>NZ_JACHBX010000001.1 GCF_014200505.1 Massilia aurea
AATTGGCCCATCTGATTTACGGCGTCGTCCGAACAGGCAAGCCATTCGACGCAAATTTCTTATCGAATCGGCTTGCAATTCAAGACGGTATCTGATTTACGGCGTCGTCCGAACAGGCAAGCCATTCGACGCAAATTTCTTATCGAATCGGCTTGCAATTCAAGACGGTATCTGACCCTCGCTTTGTGCAGTATCTACGCGACATGATGAGCGGGCGCGGCAAACTGCACCTGCTCGATAACGATCGCTACGGCGTTCGCGCGTGAAATGCTCAAGGAAATACATGCGGGCTGAATGCGGACAAGGCATCTGTAAGCTGCGGCGATGCTCGGTAGAGCGGCACGTAACCGCGCAGCAGAATTTGCGTGCTGCGCCGATACGCGGCGCTTAGCACGTGGAGTCCGTCGTCATCGTGTTTCACGACGACAGTAGCGTCCAGGATTCCGGCCGGGTTTTCGATGGAGACGCCAATATCGGCGAATGTCCCCGTCGTTGCTGCCAGGCCGTGCGCCACCTGCTGCGCGACCGAGCCGGGGATCAGTGCCGCTGCCGCGAGGCAGCAACCGCCGGACACTGCCATCGATCCATGCCCAGCCTGTGGCGTGAAATAGCGCACCGCGATGTTGCCGCCTGCCCGCGGCGGCGCGACGAGGCAGATCTTCGGGATCGTTTCGCTGCGTTCCAGTTCGGCTGCCGTCATCAAGCTGCCATCGCGGCGGGTTAGGCCCATGCGCAAGCCGGCTTCCACCCACACGGCGCGCAGGCGCGCCTTGAACACCGGGTCCGCATCGAGCTCGCGAACCGGTTCGTACCCCGTCTTGCCAAATTCGCTGGCAGCGCAGATGACCATCGGAACTGCCACGTCAACGCACGACACGTGCACGCCATCGATGAGGTCGATCACCGCGCCGGTCGGCAGCAGCTTGCCGGTTTTCGAGCCGGTTGGCGCTTGCATGAACAGGTCGACGGCAGGATAGGCGCCATCGACGCCGGGTATGTCGGCGTCAAGGAAACCCCCGTCGGCGCAACGTTCCATGCGGGACACCGTGATCACGCCGGTATTTGTATTGCGGATCCGCACCTCGGTCTTGCCAGCGCCTGGAACAACGATCAAGCCCATGTCGATGGCCCACAGCTGCAGCGCTGACGACATATTGCCGCAGTTCACGCTCCAGTCAACGCCGTCGTGGTCGCTTGCAAGTTGGGCCAGCGTACTAACGATGACGGGCGCACCGTTTTCGGTTGCTGTATCCGCGAAAAACACTTTATTGCTGGTTGGCCCGCCGCGGCCGAGGCCGGTGATCTGCTTGTTGTTCTCGTTCGTCCCCGCAAGCGGTGCGCCCATCAGATGGCGCAGCAATTCTTCTTTGAGGTAGCGATCAAGGGGCGTGCTGGCCGTCCACAGCACGAGCCCGGTCGAAGTCCCGCCGCGCATATGGTGCACAGGAAATTCAATAACACCGTTCTGCAGACGTGGACGGAATGCGTCGCGAAAAGACGAAGCGGTCGGCATTGGCAACTCCAATGGCAAACGCCGATTATCGCATGCAGAACGGCGCCTGCCGGCAGGGCGCCGGCAGACGAAATAACGCCGGGCGCCGGATCAGCGCAGCGTGCGGGCGAAGAACTCGTCGGTGCGGCTGTTGGCCAGCGTGGCCGCATCATGGTCGTAGTGACCGCCGCCCGGCCGCGCAAACGCGTGGTCGCAACCAGGATAGACATGGATCTCGGCATCGGTGCTGTCGGCGAACGCTTCCTTGATCTTCTCCTGCGCCTCAGGGCCGATGTATTCGTCGGCGCCGGCCAGGTGGTACAGGATCGGTGCGCCGATGTTCTTTGCTTCGGACAGGTAATTGTCGGTGCCGCCGCCGTAGTAGGCCGCGAAGGCATCGCCATCGGTGCGCGCTGCGCTCAGGTAGGTCATCAGGCCGCCCAGGCAGTAGCCGGTAACGCCGACCTTGCCGGTGCTGCCTTCCATCGTGCGCGCTGCGCTGATGGTGGCGGCAATGTCCTGCACGCCGTGGTCGAAATCGTAGCTCTTGTACAGGGCGAATGCGCGCGCGACGTCGGCTTCATTGGCTTCCGACAGATCCACGCCTGGCTCTTCGCGCCAGAACAGGTCGGGGGCGACGGCGATATAGCCTTTGGCGGCGTAGTTGTCGGCGATGCTGCGGATGCCGGCGTTCACGCCGAAGATTTCCTGCAGCACGATGATGACCGGGTAGGTACCGACGACGTCGGGACGGGCCACGTAGCAATCGAAACCGCGTTCAGCGGTGGTGACGGTGAGTGTTTCGGACATGGAATTCCTTTAGGTTGACGGGGAAGTTGCCGGCCGGCTTGCGTGGGCGGCCGTAGCGAGACATATGATAAGACGAATGGGACGGATGCTGCCACCAGCACGATTGCGGCGCAG
Organism: Massilia aurea; assembly: GCF_014200505.1. Taxonomy (GTDB): domain Bacteria; phylum Pseudomonadota; class Gammaproteobacteria; order Burkholderiales; family Burkholderiaceae_D; genus Telluria; species Telluria aurea_B. The sequence continues at coordinate 2,417 of NZ_JACHBX010000001.1, forward strand.
ACGTCAGCCCTGGAGACTGACGCCCATTTGCCGGCAATACTGGGCAAGATGATCGGGCAGATCCGCTGGGCACACGCCGCACGCCCGGTTGCCCGGCACGGCATAGTCGATGAAGGTCGGGTAGGGCAGGGCAAGTTCGGCCATGATCGAGCGAAACGCCTCCAGCGTCTTGCCGGCCCCGAGTCGTGCATTGCGCTGTTTTTCCTGGGCAATTGAGGAAACGCGGCGTTCCTTGTAGTCATGCGCCGGATAGACCAGCGTCTCATCCGGCAGCGCGAACAGTTTTTCGGTCACGCTGCGATACAGCGCATCGGCATCCCCATTCTGGAAGTCGGTGCGGCCGCAACCGTCGATCAAAAGGGCGTCGCCGGTGAATACGCGCTCGCCCAGCAGATAGGAAAAATGGCCATCGGTATGGCCGGGCGTATGCAGCGGCTGCAGGGATATGCCGCCCACCTCGAACGGGCAGCCTTCCTCGATCGCCACATCGGCGCACGGCAGGCAGTCGAACGCGGGTGCGGCGATCTTGCTGCCGGTGGCGTTGCGCAACGCCAGCGCCGCGGTGATGTGGTCGGCATGGATATGGGTGTCGAGCGTGTAGGCCAGTGTCAGTCCCAGTTCGTGCAGAACGCCAAGGTCGCGCTCCATGCTGACGATCACCGGGTCGATCAGGATGGCCTGGCCAGTCTGCGGATCCCCCAGCAGATAGGTATAGGTGCTCGACAACGGTTCGAAAAGTTGCTTGAAAATCATGGTGCCTCCTGTGATCGGTGGATCAGGACCTGCGTCGTTCGAGCAGTTCGAAGATGCCCATGCCCGCCAACATAGCGGCGCAGAAAATGAGCGGCTGCACCGCGCCCGTCGCGAGCGAAGCCAGCGCTGGACCAGGACAGAAGCCGGCCAGTCCCCAGCCGGCCCCGAAGGCCAGGCTCCCCAGCACCAGCCGCCGGTCGATCCGGGTGGCGGTCGGCAGGTACATGGGCTCGCCCAGCAGCGATTGCCGTCGCTTGGCAGCAATCCGGAATGCGGGGAGCGCCACCAGGATCGCGCCGGCCATCACCAGTGCCAGCGACGGGTCCCAGCGGCCGGCCAGGTCGAGAAAACCCAGGACCTTGGCTGGATTCGTCATGCCGGAAACGATCAGGCCAATGCCGAACACCAGGCCGGTAATCAATGCCATCAAAATGCGCATGCCGTTCTCCTCAAGCCAGTAGATGGCGCACGATGAACACGGTCGCGAAGCCCGCGCCCATGAAGGCCAGCGTGGCCGCCAGCGAACGGACAGAACCGCGCGCCAGCCCGCACACGCCATGGCCGCTGGTACAGCCGGCGCCGTAGCGGGTACCCACGCCGACCAGCAGCCCGGCGGCAATCAGGGTGCCCGTGCCGGCTTCGATGCGCATGGCCGGCAACGGGGCGGCCAGCGTGTACACAAGTGGCGCCGCGACCAGGCCGAGCAGAAACGCGATGCGCCAGCCACGCTCGCCCGGTGCCGGGCGCAGCAGTCCGCCGACGATGCCGCTGATGCCGGCGATGCGGCCATTGAACAGCACGAACAGGGCGACCGCCAGGCCGATCAGCAGGCCGCCGCCCAGCGCGCTCCAGGGAGTGAAGTCAGTCCAGTTCACGGTCATTGCTGCCTCCCGGTTGTGCGCAGAATTGCTGGTACAGGACCTGCAGCACGGCGCTGGCCGCATCGCTGGCCAGGCTGTAATAGATCTGCTTGCCGTCGCGCCGGGTCGTGACCAGACGCTCCTCGCGCAGCACGCCCAGTTGTTGCGAGAGGGTGGGCTGGGCAATGCCGGACGCCGCTGCCAGCTCGCTGACGCAGTATTCGGCCTGGGTCAGCTGGCACAGCAGCAGTAGCCGGTCCGGGTTGGCCAGCGTCTTGAGCAACGCGCAGGCGCGCACGGCGGCGGCTTGCATCTCGAGCAGGTTCAATGGTTCTGGATGATGGTTCATGGGTTTGCTTTCGTCAGCCCCCATTGAATCACACTATATCGAAAAACAAAATATCTTTTAATATATTGATGGGTTCGTGGCGCAGGTTTGGGCGGCGCCGACGCGTGTGTCCGGCACGGGGTAGAATTTCAGGGCATTGTGGTCGTCATGCCGTCGTCGAACGTCTTCATGGCCCACCACGACCATTGCCATATTCTGAAAGAACCGTACATGAGTCATTTCGAGCACCTCCGCAGTCACGCCATTCCTGCACTCCAGGCCACGATGGAAGAGTATGTCGCCCCGGCGTCCGGCGCGCGCCACATCCACCTGACCACCAGCGGCGCCGAGATGGCGTTTCTGGTGGGCTTCCCCACCGTGCCCGACGCCAGCGATGGCCGCGCGCACATCCTCGAACACCTGGCGCTGTGCGGCTCGCAGCGCTATCCGGTACGCGATCCGTTCTTCGCCATGCTGCGCCGCTCCACCGCGACCTTCATGAATGCGTTTACCTATGCCGATCGCACCGTGTATCCGTTCGTCAGCACCGACGAAAACGATTTTTACAACCTGCTCGATGTGTACCTCGACGCAGCCTTTTTCCCGAAGCTCGATTACCTGAACTTTTTGCAAGAGGGCTGGCGCTACACGCTCACCGATGGCGTGCTCGGTTACCAGGGCGTGGTCTTCAATGAAATGAAGGGTGCGTTCGCCGACCCGGGCCACGCGCTGTACAAGGGCCTGACTTCCACGATCCTGAGCGGCACTACCTACGAAGTCGATTCGGGCGGCGATCCGCTGGCCATCCCCGAGCTCACGCACCAGATGCTCAAGGACTTCCACGCCAGCCATTACCACCCGTCGCAGGCGGTCTTCATGACGGCCGGGCCATTGCCCGCTGCTGCGGTGCAGGCCCGCATCGCCGAGCGCGTGCTGGCGCGCCAGATCGACGCATCAACACGCCGCGTCCCGCAACTGGCCAGCGCCTTCGTGGCGCCGCAACGCAATACCGTGCGCATTCCGTCGCAGCAGGGCCGCGACAACGAATTCGGGCTGCAAATGACGTGGCTGATGGGCGAGTCGGCGGTCCCGAAAGTGGCGTTTGAAGCGAGCCTGCTGTCGGCCGGCCTGCTGGGCGACGCCGCTGCACCGCTGATGAAGGCGATGGAGACGGCGGGCTACGGCCGGCCGTCGGGCTTTAATGGCCATGACGACAGTGCACGCCAGATGCTGTTCCACGTCGGGATGGAGGGCCTCACTGAGGCCCAGGCGCCCATGGCCGAAGCACTGATCTGGGCCACGCTGGAGCAGGTGGCCGAGCAGGGCGTGGAGCACGCCACGCTGCAGGCCGCGCTGCGCGACCTGAAATACCAGCAGCGCAGTACCCGCAGCGGCAGCATGCCGAACGTGCTCGAACGCCTGCTGGTGGCGCTGCCGGTCGCGATGCGCGATGGCGACGTCGTCACCGCGTTCGACAGCGATGCGATCCTGCAGGCGATGGAAAGCGATATCGCCGATCCCGCTTACTTCAAGGCGCTCGTGCGTAACTTGTTGACGTCGCCTGGCCGCCTGGTCTCGACCATCGTGCCGGACGCCGCCTATTTCTCCGACCGCGATGCGGTGGAAAGCGCGCGCCTGGCGCAGGCCTCGGCCCAGCTGACCGATGCCGACCGTGCGCGCATCGCGGCCGATACCGTGGCCCTCGAAGCGCACCAGAAAACAGCCTTCGATTCGCAGGTGCTGCCGCGCATCCGACCCGGTGACGTGAGCACGCAGCCGCGCGCCTTGCCTGCCTTTGCACCGACCGCCGACGACATCCACGCGTTCAGCATCGGTTCGAACGGCATTTCGTCGGCCAGCATCGTGTATGACGTGTCGGCCATCCCGGCCGCCGACTGGCCATGGCTGGCGCTGTACACGCAGCTGCGCGACGACCTGGGTCTGGAGGGGCAGGACTACGCCGAGGCCGGCGCCTGGCGTCAGCGCATGGTGCCGTCGTTCGGCTTCGACCTGCAGCCGTTCCAGCTGCCGGACGGCGCGCTGCGCATCGACCTGACTGTATCGGCCAACGCCCTGCGCGAAGAGCATGCCAATATCGTCGCAGTGCTCGACGCCTACATGGCCCGGCCACGCTTCGACGAGGCCGTGCGCCTGCGTTATCTGCTTGAGCGCAAGGTGGAAAACACACTGGACGACCTGGCACAGGCGGGCAGCCACTATGCGTCCATGGCCGTGAGCGCGCCGCTGGCGCAGGTGCGGCGCTTCCAGGATGCCATTGCCGGACCGACGGCGCTGGCATTCAACGCCCGCCTCAAAACCCTGGCCGCAACGCCGGAAGGCGTGGCGCAGGTCGCGGCCGAACTGGCGCGCATTCACGCTGCCATCGTGGCGCAGCGCCCGAGCATGCTGTGCGCCGGCAGTGGCGACGATGGGCACGAACTGGCGCGCCTGCTGGCGGCAGCCTGGCCGACGTCCAGCACTACCACTGGTGCAACTGTGGCGCCTGGCGCGTCCGCAGAAGCCGCACCGCAGCCTCCGGCGAATGTCGCGCTGCACGCGGCAGGCCAGGTCAATCACTGCAATATCGCATGGGCAGTGCCGATGTCGCACGACGACGATGCCGGCGCCCTGAGCGTGGCTGCCGAGCTGTTCACCAACCAGGTGCTGCACACGGCGCTGCGCGAAGCGGGCGGCGCGTATGGCGGCAGCGCCTCGTATGCGGGCGATTCGGGCGTGTTCTCGATGGCGTCGTTCCGCGACCCGCGCCTGGCAGCTACCTACCGCGATTTCGATGCGGCAGTCGACACCATCCTGGCGTCCGACTACAGCGACGAGCAGGTCGAAGAAGCCATCATCGGCGTCATCAAGAAGCTCGACAAGCCGGAAGCGCCATGGGATGCGGTGCGCCTGGGCTGGCGCATGTTCCGGCGCGGCACCGACATGGCCACGCGCGAGCGTTTCCGCCAGGGCGTGCTCGGCTGTACCCAGGCGCAGGTGAAAGCGGTCGTACAGAAGTACCTGAAGAACGGCACGGCGAGCCGCGCAGCGTTCGCCGGCAATACCGAGCAGGATCTGGGCGGATTGGCCGTGGTGGATTTGTCGGCGCTGGCCGGCGCTTGATAACGGTTTGTTGATGGCAGGCGGCTGCCGTCGGTAGCCGCTGGTGATACTGATTCCCTCTGATTCCCTATTAAAATAGTTTAAATACTATATTTGATAGGGAATTTCTTTTTGAATATTCGGTAGGTGCAATGCCTGCTATTGGATTCAGTCAGCCCTGAATCGATCGATCCTTTCCCAATCGCTCTGCTGCATTGACGGGACGCAGAATCTGCTCGGGAGGTCCTGCATATCATCCAATGGTAGGGCATGTATGTGCACGATGTTTCAAAGATTTTCTCAATTAAATATCTACACGGCTAATGTAAGTGGGATACGCCATGAAACTATGTGAACCATTGGATATTCTGCCGGATATCGTGCATGGGATCGATATTGACGCCAAATCGCCATCTGGTGCTGTTCGGTACTGTAAAACCAGAACACCGCGTATCAGTCTCAAGCAATGGAATATGTTTCATGCGGTAATTGATTATGGTGGTTTCGATGGCGCCGCCGATCAATTGCACGTAACCCAATCGACCGTCAGCCACGCCGTTGCGAAGCTCCAGGAGCAACTCGGCGTCGCGCTGCTGGAACTGAAAGGGCGCAAAGCGCAGATCACCGCCGCTGGCCAATGTTTGCTGGAAAGGTCGCGTGAACTGGTCAGGCAGGCCAACGCGCTCGAATCGCTGGCCGATACGCTGCACCAGGGCTGGGGCCCGGACGTACGCGTGGCCATGGACCCCGGCTTTCCCTCCGATTTGCTGATCCATGCCGTGCGGCAGTGCTCGCCGTCGCTGCATGACCTGCGCCTGAGCGTCAGCGAAGTCACGCCCGACGGCGCCCGGCGCGCGCTGCATGCGGGCGAGGCCGATATCGTCATCGGCGCCCAGCCGGTGCTGGGTTTTGCGGCCAGTTTTCTGCTTGAGGTCGAGCACATCGCCGTGGCCCATCCCGCCCATCCGCTGTTCTCAGGCAAGCGCGATATCACGCACGATGAGCTGAGCACGCATTCCCAGGTCGTCATCGCTCCGGCGCAACACGGTGGCGGCGCCAGCATGGGCGAGTCGGCGCCGCACCATCCTGGTTCCTGGCGTGTGTGCAATCCCGAGCGGGCCATCGGTATCCTGCGGCAGGGCGTGGGCTATGCGTGGCTGCCCAGGTTCCAGGTGCAACAGGCGCTGGACGCCCGGCACTTGCGCGCCTTGCCGCTGGCGGGTGCACGCCATCACGGCACGCGGCTGTACCTGATGTGCGCCCAATCGGTGGCGGCGGGGTCGGTGGCCAGGCAATTTGCCGATGCGCTGCAGGCCTGCAGCGCACGCTGCCGCCAGGCCGATGCGGGTCAGGCATGAAACGCGCTCTGCAGCCGATGTCCATGCCGCTGTCACGGCGCAGCAGAGAGGGTGATGCGTCTTCAGCCGTGCTCGGGCTCCGGCACGTGCTGCGCAACGGCTGGCTGATCGCTGGCGTGGCGTGTGCGATCGCCAGCTTCGCCATCGCCGTCGCACTGGGTGTGAAGCCCGTCTATGAATCCAACATCCTGATCCAGATCACACGCAACGCGCCGCCGTCGGCCGACGTGCAGACGGAAACCCCGGCCATCACCGAAATCGAGATCCTCCGTTCGCGTTCGATTCTGGCGAAGGTCGTGAATGCCTTGCACCTGGATATCGCCGTCGAGCCCACCCTGTTCCCTGTCGTGGGCGCCTTCATCGCGCGCAGCAATCCAAGGTTGTCCGAACCCGGTCTGTTTGGCGTCGGCGGCTACGTGTGGGGCAACGAACAGGTGCGGGTGGATACCTTCAACGTGCCTGACGCACTGCTGGACCAGCCGTTCAATCTGGTCGTCAGCGGCCCGGACACCTATACGCTCAGCCAGCACGAGGCCGGCATACGGGTGCACGGCAAGGTTGGCCAGCGGCTGCAGGCCAGTGTGCCCTCGGGCCCGCTGGAGATTCTGGTCGCCCATATCCACGCCAGACCGGGCGCGGCGTTCACACTCTATCGAAGTCGCCAGGGACAGGCAGTCGACAGGCTGCAACGGTCATTGGCGATCGCCGAAAAAGGACGGCTGTCGAATGTGATTGGCGTATCGCTGCAGGGCGGCAGGCCCGAGCTGGTCAGCCGGATCCTCAATGAAATCGGCGACCAGTATATCCAGCAGCAGACCACCCAGAAAAACGACGAGGTGAAGAACCAGCTGGTGTTTTACGACCAGCAGGTCGCGCAGGCGCAACGCCGTATCCGTGAACTCGATGCCAGGCTCAACGAACTGCTGCAACAGCACGGCGCATCCGACCTGAGCGAGGACGCACGTATCCTGGCCCAGCAATCGCTGGTGCTGCAGGCCGAGCTCACGGCAAAGGAGCAGCAGAAAATCGCATTGTCGGGCCGTGTCGGCGACCGGCATCCCGAGATGATGGTCGTGACGCGGCACATCGCGTCCATCCGGCATGACCTGGCCGATATCGAGGGCAGGCGCAAGGGCTTTGGCGCAGCCCAGCAAGAAATACTGGCGGTCAATCGCGACAAGCTGGCGCACAGCCAAATGAGCTTCGAGCTGCTCAATACGCGCCACAAGCTCGATGCCTTGATGCTGTCCAATCACGTCAACGTGCGGGTGGTTGACCGGGCCCAGGTGCCGTTGCAGTCGGTCACGCTCGGCTTGCCGGTCATGCTCGCGCTGGCTTGTCTGCTGGGTCTGGCAGGCGGTGTCGGCGCCTCGGTATTGAAAAATGCGTTCGTGCGGCGCAAGCACCGGGGCGCCGCCGCCTGGGGTGTGCGGCGGCTCGCGATCAGTACGCAGGCACCGCTGGACGAAGGCAATGTGGCCCCGCAGGACGCTGCGCCGCCTGCTGCGCCGGCGGCGTCGGGGCAGGGCGAAGGTGCCGCTCGCAGCCCCAGGGGTGAGGCACCGGCGACCAGCACGCAGGCTTGAGCTGCCCTTCGGATCCTGACCGCCTGAGTTGCGCTGTCATTGCGCCCGCGGCAATTTGGCGTGCGAATTGCTATTTCTGCTTATTCATCCGGTCCGCCATCGCGAGCGTATTTCTTTCGATATTTTCTATTGGATTGGTCGCTAAAGAAACCAATCATAAAAATTCATCGGGTGACGGAGCTGAGCCGTCAGATGTATCGATATTTTCAACGTTTTCTTATTCCCTATTTTGTTAGAGTAAACACCAGTGTGAAGGCGGCGTGAGCGAATATCGGGTCGATCGATAGCATCGTATTTCTGAGTCGTGCTGTGCCTGTCGGACGTTTGTCAGATCAAAACGGAGGGCGTGATGGCGATGAACAAGAATGTCATTGGTGTTGAATCCGTATTCCCGCCTGAAGTCATGCTCCCGCTTCTCGAAACGTTTTCATTGGCATTATTGGTCAGCCTCTTCATCTGCATGCTCAATATCCTTACCGAGCGTTGGCATGGCAGGTTTTCATTTGATTTCGATGTCAATGGTGTCCAGAAAGTTCACAAGAACATGGTGTCACGCACTGGTGGCGTGGCCATGGTGGCGGGCGTGCTGGCCGTGCCGGCGTATGGCGGTCTGATGGGCTACCGGCTAGCGCTGCAAACCGAAACAAACGCGCTCATTTTGCTGCTGTTGCTGGCAGCCCTGCCGGCGTTTTTGGCCGGCATCATCGAAGACCTGACCAAGCAAGTGTCGGTCCGTCTGCGCCTGTGCGCCATCCTGACCAGCGCCGTACTCGCCGCCTGGCTGGCAGAAGCGCATCTGCCGCGCCTGGATATCTGGGCGCTCGACGGCGTCCTGCACTGGCTTCCCGTGTCGTTTGCCGTGACCGCGTTTGCAGTGGCTGGTGTTTCCAATGCCATCAATATCGTCGACGGTTTCAACGGCGTCGCCGGTGGCACGATCGTCGTCATCCTCGCCGGCGCAGGTTTTCTGGCATGGCAGGCCGGGGATCCCATCGTCACTCTGCTGGCCCTGGCCGGGATAGGCGCCACCATCGGCTTCTTGCTGCTCAATTACCCGACCGGCCGCCTGTTCATGGGCGATGGTGGTGCGTATTTCATCGGCTTCTGGGCGGCAGAAGTGGCAGTGCTGACGATTGTCCGCAATCCCGGTATCAACGCGTGGCAGATTCTCGCCATCTATGCGTACCCGGTAATCGAGGTCCTGTTCAGCATGTATCGCCGAAAGATCCTGCGCAGTGCCCTGGTCGGCGCACCAGACCGCCTGCATCTGCACTCGCTGTTTTACCGCCGCGTTGCCTGCAACAAGATCCGCATTGCCCGCTATACATGGCGCCGCAATGCGGGCGTGGCCTGCTTCGTTACCGCCTGGCTCAGCGCCGCAACGATCGCTGCCGTGCTGCTCGGCGATACCGTACCCGCTGCAGTGGCGCTGGTCCTGGCCCAGATGGTGGTCTACGTGGCGGTCTACATGCGCCTGGTGCGGGGCCATTGGGGGCGCTGCCGCCACCCCGCCGTCATTCTTGGTCTGCGGCCACAGCCCAGAAGCGAAGCGATCTGAGCGATGCAGCCCTGCATGTGCCCAGCATTCCATCCATTTGCCACCCCTGACAGGAATAGCTTCATGCCCACCTTTGACGATATCCAGACGGCGCTGCGCGCGCATCCCCGGCGGTGGCTGATCACCGGCTGCGCGGGCTTCATCGGTTCCAATCTGCTCGAAACGCTGTTAAGGCTCGACCAGACGGTCGTCGGCCTGGACAATCTGTCGACCGGCTTTCGGCACAACCTGGACGAAGTGCGCAGTCTTGTGACCGACAGCCAATGGCAACGCTTCACGTTCCTGCATGGCGATATCCGCGATCCGCGCATGTGCCGGCAGGTTGTCGCCGGCGTCGACAAGGTCCTGCACCAGGCCGCGCTGGGCTCGGTGCCGCGCTCGATCGCGGACCCGCTCGCCACCAGTGACACCAATATCAACGGCTTTCTTCACATGCTGGTGGCGGCGCGCGATGCGCAGGTGTCGTCGTTCGTGTATGCGGCGTCCAGCTCGACCTATGGGGACCACCCCGATCTGCCCAAGGTGGAAGAGCGCATCGGCAAGCCGCTGTCGCCCTATGCGCTGACGAAGTATGTCAATGAGCTGTATGCCGACGTGTTTTTCCGTTGCTACGGGCTGCGCACCGTGGGGCTGCGCTACTTTAACGTGTTCGGCAAGCGGCAAGATCCCAACGGTGCCTACGCTGCCGTGATTCCAAGGTGGATCGCGTCCATGCTGGCAGGTCGCCAGGTGCAGATCCATGGCGACGGCAGCACGAGCCGCGACTTCTGCTATGTCGAGAATGCCGTGCAGGCGAATCTGCTGGCGGCGATGGTACCGGTCGATGCCGGCAGTGCGGTCTACAACGTGGCCGTGAACGAAGCGACGACGCTGAACCAGTTGTTTGCCTACTTAAAAACCATTCTCACGGCGCATGGCGTCATGGCCATCATGGAGCCGCTTCACACCGCGTTTCGCGCCGGTGATGTGCGCCATTCGCAGGCGGACGTGAGCAAGGCGATGCGTGAACTCGGGTATGCGCCGGCTTACCGCATCGACGCCGGCCTTGCGGCGGCTGTGCCGTGGTATTGCCAGCATCTCGGCAATTCCGCGCCGGGTGCGGGCGCCGCTGTTAGCGCCGCTGTCAGCGCTGGTGTCAGTGCTGTTGCCAGTGCCAGTGCCAGTGCCGGTGCCAGCGCTGGCAATAGCGCCGACGTCACGGCAAGCGCGGATGTGAGCCATGCCCATGCCGGCTAAGCATCTGCCGCAGGCGTTCACGATGCCGCCTGGCCGCACCGCGGAGGGCAAATGAGTCTGCTCGATACGCTCGGCACACGGTGCCGCATCGCCGATCCGCAGCATCTCGCGATTTTCCGCGGGCTGTTGACCGTGGCGCTGTTCACCTTGATCGGCAAGCTGATGAGCGCGGCAAAGGAAATGGCCGTCGCCTACCGCTACGGCCTTGCGGCCGAGGTGGATGCTTACCAGTTCGTGTACAACCTCGTGTCCTGGCCGCTCGGCATCTGGGCCAGTGTGCTCGCTGCCGTGCTGGTGCCGCTGGTTGCACGCATGCGCGTGTCCAGTCCGCAGGCGATCCCGCGCTTTCGCGCCGAGCTGGCCGGTTTCACACTGGTACTGGGCGTGGCGCTGGCGCTGCTCGGGTGGCTGGTCATCGGCGCCTTGTTGCGGTTCGACCGGAGCGGCTTGCCGGCGCACTCGGCGCAGCTCGCGGCGACGGCGCTTCCCGGCCTGATCCTCATGCTGCCCCTGGGCCTGCTGGTCGCGCTGCTATCGACGTGGTTGCTTGCGGCGCAGCGCCACGTCAACACCTTGCTCGAATGCGTGCCAACGCTGTGCATTACGGCGGCCGTCCTGCTGTTTGCCGGCGGGAGTATCAGCCCTCTTGTCTGGGGCACGATTGCCGGCTGCGCCTGCCACCTGTTGACGCTCCTGGCGCCGCTGTCGACGCGCCGCGAACTCGAAACGCCTGTCTTCACCAGAGACTCAGCCCAGTGGCAATGGTTCTGGCAAGGCTTCGGCATCATGCTCGCTGGTCAGGCCTTGATGAGCTTTACCGTGATCATCGATCAGTTTTACGCGGTCGGCCTCGGCACCGGAGCGCTGGCCATGCTGGGCTACGCGAATCGCGTGTTGTCGCTGATTCTTGGCTTGGCGGCCATTGCCGTTTCGCGTGCCACGCTACCCGTGTTCTCCCAGGTCAGCGCCGATGCTAATGGGCAGGTCTACCGTGTGGCCGTGTCCTGGGCGCGCCTGATGTTCGCCGGTGGGGTTGCCGTCATGCTGCTGAGCTATCTCGCCGCGCCGTGGGTGATACGGCTTCTGTTCGAGCGAGGCCAGTTCGATGCCACCGACACGGCGCAGGTGGCCGAGGTCTTGCGCTACGGCTTGCCGCAGTTGCCCTTCTATTTTGCATCGATGGTCCTGGTGAGCTACGCGCTCAGCCAGCGCCGCTATGGCTTGATTGCCTGGTCCGGCGTCATCGGCTGTGGCGGTAAGGTACTTGGCAACCTCGTATTGGTGCCACATCTTGGCGTCAATGGCATTGCACTGGCGACGATGGCGGTGTACGGGCTTAACGCGCTGTTCTTCTGGCTGGCGCTGCGGCGCCGGTCGCTACCACGGCGCCCTGCGCCATGTCTCTGAGCGATGGAGCGCGTCCAATGAAAATTCTGTTGCTCATGCATAGCCTGTCCGCAGGGGGTGCTGAGCGCGCGGCCTGCACGCTGGCCAATTTCTGGGCGGGCAGGGCGCGCGAAGTCACCATCGTCACGCTGGCCCCGGTCAGCGCCGACTTTTATCCGCTCGATCGCAGGGTAGGGCGTATATCGCTCGATCTGGCCGGGGCCAGTCGTCATGCTTTCCATGGCCTGTGGCAGAACACCAGGCGCGTGCTGGCGCTGCGGCGCCTGTTGCGCAGTCTGCGGCCAGACGTCGCGCTCGCGATGATGAGCACGCCAAATGTGCTGCTGGCCCTTGCCAGCCTGTGGCTGCCAGCGTTGCAGACGATTGGTTCGGAGCGCTGCTATCCGCCGCACGCACCGCTCGGTCGCCTGTGGCACGTTCTGCGCCGCAGGCTGTACGGCAGGCTCTCGGCCATGGTGGCGTTGACGGGCGAGTGTGCGCACTGGATCGAAACGCGAACGTCGGCATCAAGGGTCGTCGTGATTCCCAATGCTATTGCCTGGCCATTGCCCGACACCCCGCCGCAGCGCAGTCTTCCCAAGCTGTGCCAGCCGCAGCGCAAGCGCCTGCTCGCCGTGGGGAGGCTTGACCCCGTGAAAAACTTCGACGCCCTGATTGGCGCGTTCGCGCGCCTGGCGGCTGCCTTTCCGGACTGGGATCTGGTCATCCTTGGGGAAGGGCCCGAGCGCGCCCGGCTGGCGTCGACGATCGGGCGCATGGGACTGATACAGCGTGTGGCCATGCCGGGCGTGGCCGGCAATATCGCGTACTGGTATGGCCAGGCCGATCTGTTTGCACTGACCTCGCTTTCCGAGGGTTTTCCCAACGCCCTGGCCGAGGCAATGGCCCACGGCGTGCCTGCGGTCAGCGTCGATTGCAATACAGGGCCGCGCGACATCATCCGGCACGGTATCGACGGTCTGCTGGTCCCGCCAGATGATATCGCCGCCCTGAGCGACGCACTGGCCCGTGTGATGGACGACGACGCATTACGCGGGCAGTTGGCGAGCCGTGCAACGCAGGCGAGGGAACGATTTTCGGTCGAGAAGATTGGGCAGATGTGGGAAACATTGTTCGTGTCGCTGTGCGGCAGTCAGGCGCTGGCCCATGAAGCCGGCCATGTAGGCAGCCATGACGGCAAGCCCGAAGTCAACCGTACAGGCAGGCACGGCGTCAGCCATGCTGGCAGGCAGTCAGGCAATCAGTCAGCCGCTATGAAAGACCCTGCCCATGAACCATGAACTCGCCGCTCACAACGAAGCGAGGTTGCCCGGCTTGCATCGGCCACAAACCCCGCCACGCACCGACCGCCGTTTCTTCGTCAGGTACCACACCCTGTTGATGGCGATCGCGCTTGGCACCATGTACGCCAATCTGCCAATTTATCTCTATATACTCGATGCGCGGTTATTGCCCAAGTTTATTTATTTCGGCATTTTTGGATTGGTCGCGCCGCTGATGGTCCTACGCTGGCAAGCGTTTCGCGATTACCTGATGTCGCCATTCGCCTTGTGGGCATTGTTATTATTTTCCTTGAACATGATTTATCTGGCAGGTTTTTCTGCCAGCGTGGACGTCGCTGGCGCAGCATTCATGGATATGCAGGCCGAAGCCAGACGCTCCATGATTGCAACGCGTGCACAATATATTCTGTTCGCCCTGTTTCTTGGATTCGTTGCCTATATCTCGCCCACGAGAATGTATCTGCGGATCATGTTTGTGCTGATGGCCATCGTGCCATGCGCCGTCATCATCGATTTTGCCAATCCCGGGCTGTTGTATCCGGTGGATCTGACCGGTGCCGTACTCGGGCGGGCAGCAGCGATGTTCATCAATCCGAACCTTGCCGGGGAAGCCATCCTGCACATCGTCGTGCTGGGCTTTGCCGTGCTTGATCGCCGCTGTCGGATGCCACTGTTTTTATTGGCTGGCGTCGCCATCCTGACCACGTTTTCCCGTGCCGCGATCATTGCATGGGTAGTGTTGCTGGGGCTCTTTATTTATAAGAAAACATTACCAAAGTCCGCTGCAATATCTCTGACGATTGCAATCGGTATTCTTCTTGTCTTTATCGGCAGCTTTGAAAGTTATATCTCTTCGAGAGAAGAATTCGAAGACGCAGCCACCAATATCCTGTCAAGGCTCAACTTCTTCTCCAGCTTTACCTTCGATGATGATAGTTCTGAAGAGCGGGCAGGCGTGATTCAGGCAGGCTGGGAGTTATTTCTTCAAAACCCTTTATTTGGTTCAGGTGCTGGCGCCACGCATTTTTGGCGGCACCGGGGAAGCACGCATAACCAGCTCCTTCTTTTGGCGGCCGAATATGGTGTCATGGGGATTTTATTATGGGGATGGATGCTCATCATGCTCTGTAAAAGCAGTTTTTTCAGCGATCGGGGATTGCGGTATGCGATGGCATTCCTGTTTGCGTTCATGTCGATGTTCACGCATCAAATGTTTGATGCCGCTTCGTACTGGCTGGTCACGTTTGCGCTGGTTTGCGCCATGCCGGGCAGCGCGCCGGCCGGCCCGCTGCCGCCCTGGCCCAGGCAGCGCATGGCGCGCCTGCGCTGAAAAAACACTGTCCAGCGTGGCATGACATGACACCCCGGCCAGGATCACAGCAAGCGTGCTTGCACGCATACATAGACCTACACACACAGCATCGACGACGACGCGCTCTGCGCACTCAACCATGGCTTCCGCAAAATTTGTCATTTCGCTCGATTTTGAGCTGTTCTGGGGCGTCGCCGATACGCAGACGATTGCCGGCTACGGGCGCAATGTGCTGGGCGAATGGCAGGCCGTGCCTCGTATGCTGGCCTTGTTTGCGCGTTACGGTGTGCGCGTGACGTGGGCAACGGTCGGGATGATCATGTGCCGCAACTACGATGACTGGCGCGCCACGCGGCCGACGCTTTTGCCGGGCTACACGCGCCGCGCCCTGTCGCCGTATGGCATGGACCAGTTCGTACGCAGCTACCCGCGGCTGTTCTTCGCGCGGCCACTGGTCGAGCAAATCCTGGCGGCGCAGGGGCAAGAACTGGGAACGCACACCTTTGGGCATTTCTATTGCAATGAAGCGGGCGCATCACCGGCGCAATTCGCGGCGGATCTGGCATGTGCGCAGTCGGTGGCTGCCGGCATGGGCGCCAGCTTGCGCAGCGCGGTACTGCCGCGCAATCAGATTGTCGCGGCGTTCCTCCCCATCCTGTCCCAGGCGGCGATTCAGGTTTATCGCGGTAATGCGCCGCACCCGCTGTACCGCCATGGCGATGCCGTGGTCGGCGGCCTCGCCGGGCGTGCAGCGCGCTTTGCCGATGCCTGCCTGCCGCTGAGCGGCAAGCGCACCGTATGCCCGCAGTCGCATGGGGCCCTGGTGAATGTACCGGGCAGTCAGTTTCTCTACCCATGGTCTCGCCGGCACCGCGCGTTGTTGCCGCTGCGCCTGCGTCGCCTGAAGCAGGGCATGGCACTGGCAGCGCGCGAGGGAAGTACGTTTCACCTGTGGTGGCATCCGCACAATTTTGGCGTGAACCTGGACGAGAATCTGGCGCAGCTTGAAGTATTGCTGCGCCACTACCGGCGCCTGGCCGACACCCACGGCATGCAAAGCCATTGCATGGCCGATTTTGCCTCGTCCTCGTCCTTGGCCACAGAAACTACCACTGCCACTGGCTCGACTTTCGCTTCGCCCGGCGCACCAGGCGCACGGGATCCGTCATGACGCGCCACGTCCTGCATGTCATCACCGGCCTGGCGATGGGTGGCGCCGAGATGGCGCTGTACCGGCTCATCCTCGCGTTTCGCGACAGCGAGTATCGCCACACGGTGATCGTCCTCAGTCCTGGCGGCAGCATGTATTCGCGGTTTGTCGCGGCAGGCATCACGCTGATCGTGCTCGACGTGCGGCGTGCGCCGATCGGCGACCTCGTACGCATGGTCCGCCTGATCCGCACGATGCGTCCCGATATCGTCCAGACCTGGCTCTATCACGCCGATTTCCTTGGCGGCCTGGCAGCCCGCCTCGCCGGCAACCGCAATGTCATCTGGGGCATTCGCACGACCGATGTCGACGGTGGCTGCGCGCGCAGCACGGCGCTCGTGCGCTACCTGTGCGCGTCGTTGTCGCGCTGGGTGCCGCACACCATCGTGTGCGTAGCCGAGGCGGCGCGCCGTTCCCATTCCCTGCTTGGCTACGACGCCAGCCGCATGGTGGTCGTGGGCAACGGCTTTGATCTGTCGGCATTCACGCCAGGCCACGACGAACGTGCAGCGTTGCGGGCACATTGCGGCTTCACGGCTGACGACATCGTGCTCGGCACCCTTGGGCGCTTCAACCTCGACAAGGACTATCCCAACTTCGTCAAGGCCGCTGGCCAGCTCGCCAGTCGCTACCCGCGGCTGCGCTTCCTGATGATCGGCAAGAACCTGGATGCAGACAACGCCGAGCTGTTGCGCTGGATCGATGCCACCGGTTACGCGAAGCGCTTTGTCTTGCTGGGCGAACGCGCCGATATTGCCATCTGCCTGTCCGCCATGGACATCTTCTGTCTGTCCTCGCGCACCGAAGCCTTTCCCAATGTGGTGGGCGAGGCGATGGCGATGGGGTTGCCGTGTGTGGCAACCGATGTCGGCGACGTCGCTGTCCTGATGGCGGACACCGGCGTGCTGGTGCCGCGGGCCAATCCCGACGCGCTTGCGCAGGGCGTCGCGGACCTGATGGCGCTGGCCCCCGCGCATCGCAGGCAGCTGGGGCAGCAGGCCAGGGCGCGCATCGGCGCCAGGTTCACGATGCGGTGCGTGCGGGCGCGTTTCGAGCACATTTATGAAGGCGTCATTGCGAGAGGAGAACTCTGATGTGCGGATTCACTGGATTTCTGACTGCGGCGTCTTCACCGGCAACGGACCAGGTTGGCTGGCTCAGGCGCATGACCGATGCGATCTACCATCGGGGTCCCGACGATGCCGGTTACTGGTCCGACGGCGAGCACGGCATCGCCCTGGGCCACCGGCGCCTGGCGATCATCGACCTGTCTCCGGCCGGTCAGCAACCGATGCGCTCGTGCTCGAACCGCTTTGTGCTCGTCTTCAACGGCGAAATCTATAACCACCTGGACATGCGCAGCGAGCTCGAGGCGAGCGCCGATGTCTGCGGGTGGCGCGGTCGGTCCGATACCGAAACGCTGCTTGCCGGTTTCGATGCCTGGGGTATTGCCGCCACGGTCGAACGCGCCATCGGCATGTTCGCCTTTGCCGTCTGGGACCGGGAGGCGCGCGTGCTGACGCTGGGGCGCGACCGCGTCGGCGAAAAGCCCCTGTATTACGGCTGGCAGGGCAGGGGAGACGATGCGGTGTTCCTGTTCGGCTCCGAACTCAAGGCACTGCGCGCGCATCCGGCCTGTGCTGCCGATATCGATCGCGCGGCGCTGTGCCTGCAGCTGCGGCACAGTTATGTGCCGGCGCCGCATTCGATCTATCGCGGCATCGCCAAACTGCCGCCGGGCTGCCTGCTGACCGTCTCGGCGGGGCGCCCGGAACCGGTGCTGCACACGTATTGGTCGGCAGCGCAGCAGTGGACGGCGGGCGCCGCCACACCGTTTGCTGGCACGCCAGCGCAAGCCGTCGATGCGCTCGACACCTTGCTCAGCGAGGCCGTCGGCGCGCAGATGATGGCCGATGTCCCGCTGGGGGCATTCCTGTCCGGCGGCGTTGACTCGTCGGCGATCGTCGCGCTGATGCAGGCCCGCTCGACGCGGCCGGTGCAGACATTTTCGATCGGGTTTCACGAGCACGGCTTCGACGAGGCGCCCCATGCAAAAGCCGTGGCCCGTCATCTCGGCACCGATCACACCGAGCTGTACGTGACAGCGGCGCAGGCCCGGTCGGTGATTCCACGGCTGCCGTCGATGTACGACGAACCGTTTTCCGACTCGTCCCAGATTCCCACGTTTCTCGTGTCCCAGCTGGCACGCCGGCACGTCACGGTGTCGCTGTCGGGCGACGCTGGCGACGAACTGTTTTGCGGCTACACCCGTTATGGCTTCGCCGCCCATCTGTGGAAATCGATCAGCGCGGCGCCGTTGCCCGTACGGCGGCTCGCCGCACGGGGCATCACGCGGGTGCCGGTGGCTTCCTGGAACCGGCTGGCGCGCACGCTGGGGCCGTGCCTGCCGCGCGCCATGCGCTTTGCCAACACGGGCGACAAGCTGCACAAGGGCGCCGACATCATGGCCAGCGCCTCGCTCGACGCGGTGTACCTGGGCCTCGTGTCGCACTGGGATGATCCGGCTGCGCTCGTGATCGGCGGCCATGAGCCGCACACCTTGCTGCGCGGCGCGGCGCCGGTGCTGGCCGGACTCGGTAGCGTCGAGCGCATGATGGCGCTCGACACGCTGACCTATCTGCCTGACGACATCCTGGTCAAGGTCGACCGGGCCGCCATGAGCGTGTCGCTGGAAACGCGGGTGCCATTTCTGGATCACCGCGTGATCGAGTTCGCCGCGCGGTTGCCGCTGGCGCTGAAACTGCGCGACGGCGCGAGCAAATGGGCGCTGCGGCAAGTGTTGTATCGCTACGTGCCGCAAGCACTTATCGAGCGGCCCAAGATGGGCTTTGGCGTGCCCATCGGCGACTGGCTGCGGGGCCCGCTGCGCGACTGGGCTGAAACCCTGCTGGCCGAGTCGCGGCTACGCAGCGAAGGCTTCTTCGCGCCTGCGCTGCTGCGCACCCGCTGGCGCGAGCACCTGGATGGCCGCCGCAACTGGCAATACCACTTGTGGGATGTCCTGATGTTCCAGTCGTGGCTCGAACAGCAGGCCTCACCGCACCGTGAGGCGGGTGACGCCGCGCTGCACTGTCCGGCGCCGCCGGCCGTCGCGGCGCCATGCCCGCTGGCGACATGACCCTCGTGCACTGCATCCGACCTTCCTGAGGATGAACATCATGAACAAGAAAATCGTTATTTCGGTCAATACCGCCTGGAATATCCATAACTTTCGTTCCGGGCTGGTCAAGGCCCTGATCGCGCAAGGCTACGACGTCATGGTGATGGCGCCAGCCGATGCCTATGCGCACCGGCTGGCATCGCTGGGCTGCCGTTTCAAGACGATCTCGATGGACAACAACGGCACCAGCCCCAGTCGCGACCTGTCGCTGCTGGTCAAGTATTGGCGTGTCTTGCAATCGGTGCGCCCGCTGGCCTATCTGGGCTACACGATCAAGCCGAACATCTACGGATCGATCGCCGCGCACCGGCTCGGGATCCCGGTCATCAACAATATCGCGGGCCTCGGCGCAACCTTCATCAGCAACTCGCCTTTAACCTACCTCGTCAAGCAGCTGTACCGCTGCTCGCTCAGGCAATCGAACCGGGTGTTCTTCCAGAATGCTGACGATTGCAAGCTGTTCGTCGACGCGGGCCTGGTGCGGCCCGACGTGGCGGAAGTCCTGCCCGGCTCCGGGATCGACTTGCAGCAATTCCAGCCGGATCCTGCGCGGCTACCCGCGATGGACGGATTTTGTTTCTTGCTGGTGGCGCGGATGCTTCGCGATAAAGGTATCGACGAATATGCCGCCGCGGCGCGCATCGTGCGCCAGCAAGTGCCGGGCGTGCGGTTCCAGCTGCTGGGGCCGGTCGATGCGCACAATCCGAACTCGATCCCGCTTGAGCGAATCGCGGACTGGAAAAGCAGTGGCTTGATCGAATATCTGAAAGAGACCGACGACGTCCGGCCCTACCTGGCGCATGCCGATTGCGTCGTGTTGCCGTCGTACCGCGAGGGTGTGCCGCACACGCTGCTCGAGGCGGCGGCCATGGCGCGCCCGATCATCGCCACGAACGTGGCCGGCTGCAAGGACATCGTGGCGCATCAGGCGAATGGCCTGCTGTGCAAGGTGAAAGATCCGGCCGACCTGGCCGCCAAGATGCTGCAAATGGTCAGCCTGACGCAGGCACAGCGCCTGGCCATGGGCCAGGCGGGCAGGAATAAGGTCGTCGCGCAATTCGATGAAAATGTCGTGATCGGGCGCTACCTGAACACACTGCGGCAGATCGAAGCCAATGGGCATGCACACGCCGTGCAGGGCCTCGAAACAACGGCGCAAGTCTGATATGACGCTGCGCTTACTGACCGGCGACGCCGCACTGGCCCACATCGGCGCGCAGACATTCGTCACGGCGTGGCGGGCGCTGCATGCCGTCTGCCCCTGGGCCACCGCCTGCCAGCATCCCGATTTCGTCTTGCCGTGGTACGGCTTGTACGGGGCGCTGTTCGTGCCCGTTGTCGTCCTGCAGGAAGCCGCCGATGGTGCGCTGCTCGGCCTGTTGCCGCTGGCGCTGGACGACAAGGGTCAGCGCCTCACCGGCGCTGGTGAACGGCACGCCGAATACCAGGGCTGGCTGCAGCCCCCGGACGCCGGCGCAGTGTTCATCACGGGAGCGCTGCGCGCCATCCGCGACCATCTTCCGTGCGCCGATCTTGCGCTGCGTTACCTGCCGGCCGGCACGCCGTTGTCCTGGCTCGATGCGTGGCGCAACGACGCATCCGATGCACGACCGTGGGTCACGCTGCGCTGTGTGCGCCGGCCACTGATGCAGATCGATCCGGTCGCGATGCACCGGCAGCGCAACAAGAAAAATCACCGGCAAAATAGCAATCGCCTGGGCCGGCTGGGCGCGGTGCGGTTCGAGCAGGTTGTCGAGCATGACCATTTCTTGCGGGTCATCGATGCCATCTGCGACCAGTACGATTTCAGACAGGCGGCGCTGTACCGCGCAAGGCCGTTCACGCTCGACGCGGCAAAAAAGCGTTTGTATATCGCGCTGCACCGGCAAGGGCTGCTGCACGTCACGATCCTGACGGTGGACGGCGCCATTGCTGCATCCCACATCGGCCTCTTGAGCGCAGGCCGGGCCGTGCATCTGGGGATCAATACCTATCACCCGGCCACATCCGCGCACTCTCCCGGCAATTTGCTCCTGGCCATGCTGGGCGTGCATCTCGCGGCGCAGCAGGTGCCGTTGCTCGACCTGACGCCAGGCGGCGACGGGTACAAGGAGCATTTTGCGACAGCGCACGATCACGTCTCGACACTGACGATCCACCGCGATCTGCGCAGCTTCCTGCTGGCGACGGCGCGCCAGCGCCTGGTCGATGCCGCCAGGGCTCTGGCGACCTGGGCTGGCTGGCGCCACCATGACGTGCTCGCCGTCGTGCATGGCATCCGGCCGCGGCGCTGGGC
This sequence comes from Massilia aurea, assembly GCF_014200505.1. Classification (GTDB taxonomy): domain Bacteria; phylum Pseudomonadota; class Gammaproteobacteria; order Burkholderiales; family Burkholderiaceae_D; genus Telluria; species Telluria aurea_B. The sequence goes on from NZ_JACHBX010000001.1 coordinate 23,884, forward strand.
AAGCGTCGCCGCCGCATGGGTACGGCGCCGTGCACGCCCCCAGGCAGTCTCCCGCATCTTTCGATCAGGGCCTTCCCGCGAGGTCGAGAGCGCGCTGCTGCCATCCCGCGACAGCTTGCCTGACGTGCTGCAATTTGACGCCAACGATGCGGCATTGGGTTACTGCGCATTCTTGAACACGGTCATGAAGCGGATGGAACGATCCAACCATTTCTATAGCCTCGTTCACGGCAACCGGCTGGGCCTGTTTTGCTGGGCGAATGGGGCCACGGCGGACTCAGGCATGGTCCTGTCGGGTTTATACGTGCATCGACAATGCATGCAGCCCGATCTGGTCGAGGGATTCATTGCCGGCGTCGTGCAGGACATCCGGCGTCGCGATCCGCAGGCGGCGATTTACTACCAGGGCAGCCTGAGCGCTGAGCTGGACAACAACCTGGCGCGCTGTGGTTTCAGCCCGGCCAACCTGCAACAGGAGCAAGCGGCATGCATGCAAGCACATTGATTTCCCCGCCCGACAGCGTCACGTGCCACGTCGGGCAGATTCCCGCCGGCGTCGAAGAGGCCCTGGTGACAGCTTATGCCTCGCTGCATTCGTCGCTGGCGTTTTTCAAGGTGTTCCGGTCGATCGAGAACGCCAGTTGCTACCTGGCCCATCGCGCCGGCGCGCCCAGCACGGTGTTGCTATTTACATTCAGCGGTCGCCGAATCGACGTCATCAACGAAATGATCGCGGTCGAAGAAGCCGAGATGGCGCGCTTCGCGACCTATGTCTTCGCGCATTTTCCGCAGATTGACGTCATCAGTTTCAAGGCCGTCAAGACCACGACCCGTGCGCTCGGATTTCCGGTGCAACAGTACCCGGCCAAGGGCAGCTATGTCGTCACGCTGCCTGCCACGCCCGATGCCTACAAGGCACGCATCGGCAAGTCCACGCGCGCCAGCATCAACCAGGGCCTGAACGGTATCCGGCGCCACTTTCCGTCGTTCGAGTCGCGCTTTTTCGTCAACGACGATATTGACGAGCGCCATATCCAGGCGATCGTTGCATTGAGCGAACAAAAGATCAATGCCGGGGACGCCGTGTTTTTCTATGACGTGGCGCGGCTTACCCGGCTGGCCAAGCTGTGCGGATTCGTGCACGTGATCCTGATCGACGGCCGCATCTGCGCCGGCTCCGTCAATTACCAGGTTGGCGCCAGCTTCTTCGGCGACGCGATGGGGTACGACCCCCACTATGAAAAATTCGGGCTTGGCAAGTTGTGCGTTTTCCTGACGATCTCCGAAAGCATCGTGCGCGGCGGAACCCGGTTCTATCTGGGCGGCGGCGTGTTCGCTTTCAAGGAACGCTTGCTGGGCGTGCCGTTTTACATGGACGAAGTGCATCTCTATCGTTCGCGCATCAAGCTGCTGCGCAACATCGATCATGCGATTGGCGCCATGATCGCCGCAGCCACGCGATCGGCCAAGCAACTGCTGCATCAGCACAAGGGGGCGACCTGGGCCCGACTCGTGTTCAAGGCGTTTTACCTGGTACAGCGCCGCAAGTAATCCCGGCCACATGCCGCTGATCGTGCAATGAAACCTGGAGGCGACGCTGGACGATGCAATTACTGATCTACATTCACTCGCTGGAAAATGGTGGCGCCGAACGCGTGGTCGCCAATCTGGCCAACTACTGGGCGTCGCTTGGCTGGGCCGTCACGGTGGTGACCGTCGCCTCGCAGGTGCGGGATTTTTATGTGCTTGATGCCGGCGTCGGCCGCCGCTGCCTTGATCTCGCGGGCCAGGGCGGCGGCTTGCTCGCAGGTGTCGTGCGCACGGCACGGCGCGCGCGTGCGCTGCGCCGGGTGCTGCGCGAGGTACAGCCCACTGTCGCCTTGTCCGCCATGCACACGGCCAATGTCGTACTGGCGCTGGCGGCGCGCGGCCTGCCTGGCGTGCGCACGGTCGGCTCCGAGCATAATTTCCCGCCCAAGGCGCCGATGGGCATGGTGTGGGAAACGCTGCGGCGTCATGCTTACGGCCACTTGCATGCTGTCGTTGCGCTGACCCATGAATGCTCGCACTGGCTGGAACGCCATTCCCATGCCCGACGCGTTCCCGTGATTCCGAACCCTGTCGTGTGGCCATTGTCGCAGCATGCGCCGCAGGTGAGTCCCGCGACCTCGTGCGCGCCCGGTCGGCAGATCCTGCTGGGGGTTGGCCGGCTCAGCGAAGAGAAAAACTTCACGACCCTGATTGCCATCTTTGCGCGGCTGGCGCCCCTGCACCCAGACTGGGACCTCGTCATCCTGGGGGAGGGCGCGCAGCGCGCGGCGCTGTCTGCGCAGGTGCAGGCCGGCGGGCTGGGGCAGCGCGTGTTCTTGCCCGGCAGTGTCGGCAATGTGGGCGACTGGTATGCGCGGGCCAGTCTGTATGCCATGAGTTCGCATTTCGAAGGTTTTCCCAACACGCTGGTCGAAGCCATGGCGTATGGCTTGCCGGCGGTGAGCTTCGATTGCGACACCGGCCCCCGGGACATCATCCGCCATGGCATCGACGGGGTCCTGGTGGCGCCTGGCGATGTCGAAGGCATGGCGTCGGCGCTCGATACCCTGATGCGTGACAGCCGTGCGCGGGCCAGATTCGCGCGGCACGCCATCGATGCGCGAGAGCGGTTCTCGATGGAGAAAATATCGCGCATGTGGGAAACCGTATTCATGCCATCGACGTGCACGCACCGCCTCGAGGTTGACGTTGTTGCTAAATGAACCACGCAGTGTCATCACGCCCCACAAGCAGTAACCCCCGCCTGTTGTTCTAGCAGCCTCATCGCTTCTCTACCAGCCTCGAGCACACTGCGGCTGCGTCACGCATTTAAAAATTCCCTATTTGCAATTACTTAGAAGAATGTTGCAACGTTTCAGTTTGCCCAAAGAAAAATATTTGGGGAACTAATTGAGCCGAAGCATCTCCAACGCCAGTGTTTGAATTTTTAAGAAGCATTTTTCTGACACACATCAGACGTTGGCGCTGAACTCCTGTTGGCCTATTGCACCCATGTTGGGCCGCCAAGAAAACAAAGCGGTGACATTTTTCTCAAGGAAATTATTTTTTATTTCTCGGAACCAATCGCTTTGAGGAAACTCAAACGATTTCATGATTCCAGGAATGAGGAGATGCCATGATCGATAGCACGTCGTTGTAGTCACAGCACGCCCAGCAGGGGATGTCTGTGTGCGCTTTCTCGCGTCATGTCGTGGGAAGACCTCCTGTCTTCTCGTCGCCAGTTATCCACCATAGCGCCTTGCCGCGCTTCCCCGCCGCTAGCTGATCGCCAGCCGATACAGCTAGTCCATGTCAGCAGGTCCTGCGGATGTCCCTGCCACGCCGATCCAAGTGGCAGCGGGATTGTCACGCTCTTCGTCTGCGGATGCTTCCCGCCACTTGCACTGCAAGCGGCGACTGGATCGTCACGCGCCGGTTTTGTATTTTTAGATAAAGCGATTATCAAATGTCACCTATTCACATCACTTCCGTTTCTTCCGTCCGTCGCCCAATCGGACTCGCACTGCTGTGCGCCGGACTCATTTCCAGCCCGGTGCTGATGTCGGCTGCCGTCGCTGCGCCTGTCGCGCTGGCCTCGGTCACGGCGGGTCCGACGACGGCAAGCAGCGACGGCACCAATCTGAGTATCCGCATTGGTTATACCGGTACGCCGGCCTGGGTGCGCGTGTACATCGATAACGATGCCGTCACCACGTCCGGCTATGCATTCAACGGCGTCGGCGCCGGTTACATGATCGAGAATGGCCGCCTGTACCGCTACAGCGGCAGCAACGGCTCCTGGGCCTGGACCTTCGTCAAGACCGTGCCGTACACATCGGCCAATAGCCTGGCCACGATGACGGTAACTCGTGCCGAACTGGGCGGCGCGGACAATATCAGCGTCATCACCCAGACCGATCCGCCAGCGCAACTCTCGCCGATCCTGCGCCTGTCGATCACCAAGGCGACGCCTGCCCCGACGCCAACGCCAACGCCAACACCGACGCCGACCCCAACACCAACGCCAACGCCGACCCCAACGCCGACGCCGACCCCAACGCCGACGCCGACCCCAACGCCGACGCCGACCCCGACCCCGACCCCGACGCCATCCCCGGGCACCACGGTGCCAGTGAACTACACGGCCAGCACGGCGGTCATCGCCAACCCGGAGCGCGGCTTTTACCGCCACGTTGGCTGCGAAACGCCGCTGAGCCAGTCGCAACTGACGAGCTTCCGCACCTCGGGCGGTGAATCGCTGATGCTGTGCGTGTTCTATCTGCGCAGCTTCGTCAATGCACCGATCAGCCAGTCCACGCTCAATCTGTTCCAGCAACAGATGGATACGGTGCGCAAGGCTGGCCTGAAAGCCATCGTCCGCTTTGCCTACAACGACAACAATTCGCCGGTCGATGCGACCCCGGCGATGGTCAATACCCACCTGACGCAGCTGGCGCCGTACCTGACCGCCAACAAGGACATCATCGCCGTCGTGCAAGCTGGCCTGATCGGTGCGTGGGGCGAGTGGGGCAACACCAATAACTATGGCGACAGCTACAACATGACCGCCAAGAACATTGCGGACCGCAAATCGGTGGTCGACAAGCTGCTGCAAGTGGTGCCGGCCGAACGCATGGTGCAGTTGCGCATGCCGCTGTTCAAGACCAAGCTGTACACGCCGACTGCACTGACCCCGAGCGAGGCCTACAACGGTTCAGCCAAGGCGCGCCTGGGGCACCACAATGACTGCTTCCTGGCCAATGCATCGGATTACGGCACCTACGTCAATCCATCGGTGGAATTCCCGTACCTGGCTGCTGAAACCAACTACGTTGCATCGGGTGGCGAGACGTGCAGCTACTCGCCACCACGCAGCGATTGCCCGAGTGCAGTCGCGGAAATGGGCCGTTTCCATTGGTCGTACCTGAACCTGGACTACAACACGACGGTGCTGAACAACTGGAAAACCCAGGGTTGCTTCACCCAGGTCAAGCAGAAGCTCGGCTACCGCTTCGTGCTCAAGAGCGGCGCGTTCTCGCGCACGGCGAAACCGGGTGGCGGCTTCGTCGTCAACCTGCAGCTGCAAAACGAGGGCTGGTCGGCGCCATTCAACAGCCGCGACGTGGAACTCGTGTTCCGCAACACGGCGAGCGGGGCAACGTACCGCGTCAAGCTGGCAACCGACCCGCGCCATTGGCTGTCGAACCAGACCGTGACGATCAACCAGACCGTGGCGTTGCCGGCCAATATGGCGGCGGGTTCGTACTCGGTGCTGCTGAACCTGCCGGATCCACAGGCGTCGCTGCGCGACCGTCCCGAGTATGCAATCCAGCTGGCCAACAGCAACACGTGGGAAGCGTCGACCGGGTTCAACAATCTGCAGCATACGGTTGGCGTCGCGCCATAAGCAGCGTAAGCAGCATCCCGGCCTGATGCAAGGGCCGGGCAATAAAAAAGCCAGACCGGTTTGCCGGTCTGGCTTTTGCCTGAGCGTCGGCACGGCACTGGTGTAGACTGGCAACTTGTGGTTGATCGGCCGCATCAGACCATCTTTCAGACCAGGACAGCACACGATGAACAGTTTTGCCTCATGGCAGGCACGGGCGGCGGTATACAGCGCCACCAACAAGCGTGACACCGTGTTGTTTCTGGCGTATGAAGCGGCGTCGGCATCTGAGGCCAGTGCTGCAGGCTTTGAATTAATGGGAACGACTTGGGACGCCAATGGCGTCGAAGTCAAGGCGTATAAATCGAAGCCGCCGGGCGTACCGGAATTCGGGTGTGTCATTTGCGGTAAAAATTCGCAGTATTACCATGGCGTGTATTGCTGCGGAAAGAAACGGGTTTTGATGCTGTGAACGCTGCAATCTCAGCATGACGACAATCACAACGTGACGCGGCTCGGTATCGCCCAAAACGACCACGGATCCAGGCATGGACAAATGAAAAGCCAGACCGGCTGACGCGTCGTCTGGCTTTTTGTTGTCTCGTCGGGGTGAGAGGATTCGAACCTCGCAGAGAACCAATCTGCTGATGACGGCCCAGCGGGGCGCTCCCACCTCGTAGGTGACGGCCGTACCGCATACATCCCTGGCAGACAGTATTATTTTTCGCTCACGGCGATATTGCCCGATGCATAGAACGTAGCACCGGCGTGCGCATGGCGCTCGATCAGGTACAGTCCGCGCATGTTCTGGAAACTACCGCTCTTTCCCAAACCGTCGAAGTTGAAGGTGGCGCAAATGTATGACTTGCTGCCTTCGCGCGCCTCGCCCCATATCGCTTCATACGGATTGAACACTGCAGGCAGCTTGCGCTTGTCAAGACGCGTGACACGTGCCAACGGCATTTCCTTCCCATTGAATACCAAGCCGAACGCTTGCGGTTTTTTTATTTCCCAGGTTCCGACGGTGTCTGGGCCGTGTTGCAGGGTGATATTAGTTTTTCCCGCTTCTTCATCTTCGGTTACCTGGAAGGCGTCTGCTGTTATCGAAGTGTAACGCACCTTGGGCGACGCGCTTTCGGTACGCAGGCAGGCGTCTACGACAGCAAGGCTGGGCCTGGCGCTGGCCTGCGCAGTGAGGATGCCCAGTAGTAGTCCAGCAAAGAGTGCTTTCACTTGTATTCCTTCGCGCCGGTGGCTTCCATATAGGCTGGATTGTGCTTCCAGAAGATTGTCCCGCCATACGCGGCGGTGGAAACATAGATGTGGTCGTACCTGGCTACTTCCACTGTTTCCGAACTGATCACCTTGCCTTTTTTCTTCTTGACTATCGTCTTGTTGATGATCACCAGCTTGGTCGATTCCTTGATGTCATAGATGTTATGCGCAGGATCGGAAAACTGGATCCCATGTTTCACTTTAAAATGATTTTTATAATTGGACTTGATATCGGCGCCATCCCAGAAATAGCCGCCGTTCGAAAAATCCGTACCCTCGTTTGCGAGTGCCTTCTTCGCTGCGTCAAGCGCAGCACTCATGCCGGCATCCTTGGCGATCTCTGCTTCGCTGGCATTCGTGAATTTCTTGTAGCGCGCATTGCCGTCGTTGACCACGAAGGAAAACGTTTTGTCGGACGTAACGAAGGTGCTCATGTCCGAATGCCCGCGCGCATTTCGCTGGCGTACCAGCACATACGCGATGGCGCCGATTTCTTCGGCCACATCGTTGTGCGAGGCTTCGCCATAAGCCATAGCTGCCAAGATACGCACTTCCTTACTGATCTTCTCGGTGTCACTCATGCCGCAATCCGCCGTCCCTGTCGAGCCACGTGACAAGGCGGGTTTGTTCTTCACCCTTGATCACGACCGTTTCTCCATTTGTATAGGTGCCCGCTTTGGTGTACAGCGTTTCGGCCATGCGCAGGTCGTAACGGTAGGCATCGACTGGCTTGCCGTCTTCACCAACCAAGCTGTAAAAATGCTCGATTTCAATTTCGTCGTCATCCTCATTGCCGGCCTGCGCAGCATTGCCTGAAGGGGCCGCTTGTGTTGCCGCCGCTACGCTGGCGCTGTTGTTGAAATTCGCGCCGGCGCCGGAGCTCCATTCGACGACGTCGGTGAACTGACCGGCCAACAGTACCGCACCGCAGGCGACTGCCACGCCCTTACCATAAAAGGTGGTGGTGATTACGCCTTCTACAATCGGATAGGTTCCCTTGCACTTGGGACAATGGGTCTGGTGGCCGATGTACGCGATAGGCCTGCCCATGCAGATATCAGTCAGCGATCCTTCCAATACGGTACCGCCGTGGCTTGTCTTGTCTCCAAGCCGTATAATTTCGCCCGCCATGCTTATCCTTTTTAGCCAGGCCTGGCGTCAGCCTTCACCGAAATTACGGCGCCAAGGTGCAGCAATCATAATCCAAGAAATTGGTGATGAGCTAATGGTCGTGCCGGCACGGCAGTTAGTGGCGCGGGACATCCCCGTAAGACGAGGTGTGCCAACCCGGGGATCCGAAGGCTTCCGCAGTTCTCGATCCCCAGCCTTACTGATAGGGCGATATCGCAAAGAGGGCCTGCGTAAACGAAAACAGCGGCTCGCAGGCCGCTATCGTTTACTAAATTCTCTGGTCGGGGTGAGAGGATTCGAACCTCCGGCCTCTACGTCCCGAACGTAGCGCTCTACCGGGCTAAGCTACACCCCGACGGCTCAGGGTGTACGTACAACCACCCCGGGATGGTCGTAATATAAAATCGCTTAGTGGTTCCTGTCAACGGCGAAGCTGCTCAGTTGCAGCAAGCTGTTCTTGAACAAGCTGTCGGGCAAGCCGGCAATCGCTTCCGATGCCCGGCGCGCTGCCTGTTCGGCCTGCGCCCGCGTGTAATCGAGCGCGCCGCTTGACGTTACGGCGGCCAGCACGGCGTCGAATTGTGCTTCGTCGCCTTGCTCGATGCAGCTGCGCACCAGTTCGCGCTGCTCCGGCGTGCCGTGTTCCATCAGCCAGATCAGGGGCAGGGTCGGTTTGCCTTCGCGCAGATCGTCCCCCAGGTTCTTGCCGATCTCGGCGGGGTCGCCAGCGTAGTCGAGCACGTCGTCGATGAGCTGGAATGCGGTGCCCAGCGAGCGGCCGTACTCGCCGGCGGCGGCGATCTGGGCGTCATTCGCGCCGGCGATCAGCGCGCCCAGTTCGGCAGCGGCTTCGAACAGCTTGGCGGTCTTGGAGCGGATCACGAGCAGGTAGCTCGCTTCGGTCACGTCCGGGTCGTGCATGTTCAGCAGTTGCAGCACTTCGCCTTCGGCGATCACGTTGGTGGCGTCGGACAGGATCTGCATGATGCGCATGCTGTCCAGGCCAACCATCATCTGAAACGCGCGCGAGTAGAGGAAGTCGCCGACCAGCACTGAGGCGGCGTTGCCGAACAGCGCGTTGGCGGTCTGGCGGCCGCGGCGCATCGACGATTCGTCGACGACGTCGTCATGCAGCAGCGTTGCGGTGTGGATGAATTCGACGACGGCAGCCAGCTCGTGGTGCGCGGTGCCCCGGTAGCCATAGGCATTGGCCAGCAGCAGCACCAGTACCGGACGGATGCGCTTGCCGCCGGCACTGATGATGTACTCGGCGATCTGGTTGACCAGCGTGACTTCGGAATGCAGCCGCTGGCGGATCACCGTGTTGACGGCCTCCATATCGGGCGCGATCGACTGGACGATGGTGTTCTGTTGGGCGTGTTGGGTAGCGGCTGACAAGGCTGACCTGCGTGAGCGTTGGGTTAACTATAAGAGTGAGGCGATTATACGTCATGGGAGGGCGAACCGTCGGGCTGACAGGGGTGCGCTTGCGAGAGAGCGGGCGATGCATCCGTGGATGCCGCCCGATGTCTTGAAGCGATCGCCGAATGGTTTTGACGCACTGCACCGACTTATGTATAATCCTCTGTTCCCCGGCTTAAGATTAGTCCTGCGTATCAAGCGCGGGCCGACGCGCCGAGGGGTTCTTTTAACATTTGATGAGGTTTCAAATCATGTACGCGGTCATAAAAACCGGTGGCAAGCAATACAAAGTTGTCGCTGGTGAAAAACTTAAAGTAGAACAGATACCGGCAGACATTGGTTCCGAACTCACGATCGATCAGGTCCTCGCCCTCGGCGAAGGCGAAAGCATCAAGTTTGGTGCTCCGCTGGTCGAAGGTGCAACGGTGCTGGTGAAAGTGGTTTCGCAGGGTCGCCACGACAAAGTGCGTATCTTCAAGATGCGTCGTCGTAAGCACTACCAGAAGCGTATGGGCCATCGCCAAAACTTCACCGAAATCCAGATCGTTTCGATCAACGGCTAATCCCCGTTCCGGTTCCCAGCAACGTCATCCAGGAGTAAATAAATGGCACACAAAAAAGGCGGCGGTACTACCCGCAACGGCCGTGACTCAGAAAGCAAGCGCCTTGGCGTGAAAGTCTACGGCGGCCAGGCAGTCAATGCCGGCGGCATCATCATTCGTCAGCGCGGCACCCCAGTGCGCGCCGGCACCGGCGTCGGTACGGGCAAGGATCACACCCTGTTCGCGCTGGTCACTGGCACCGTCAAGTTCGTCAAGCAAGGCGTCGGCTCGAAGCAATTCGTGACCGTCGTTGCTAACGAAGCAGCGGAAGCAGTCGCAGCGTAATAACGCACTCGCGCCGCTTTCGAGCGGCGCTTCTTTGCAAGGCGCAAGCCTTCCATCGAAAGGCTCTGCCCACGGTAGGGCCTTTTTTAGTTTTTAAGCGGTCACAATCATGAAGTTTATCGACGAAGCAAAAATTGAAGTCATCGGAGGCGACGGCGGCAACGGATGCGCCTCGTTCCGGCGCGAAAAGTTCCGCCCATTTGGCGGTCCCGACGGCGGCGATGGCGGCACGGGCAGTTCGATCTTTGTGGTTGCCGACCGCAACGTCAACACGCTGGTCGACTTTCGCTATTCGAAAGTCCACACCGGTAAGCACGGCGAACCGGGCCGCGGCTCGGATTGCTATGGCAAGGGCGCCGAAGACATCTATATGCGCATGCCGGTTGGGACGCTCATCATCGACGATGTCAATGGCGAAATCATTGCCGACCTGACCGAACATGGCCAGACCGAACTGCTCGCCAAAGGCGGCGAAGGCGGCTGGGGCAATATCCACTTTAAAAGTTCGACCAACCGCGCCCCGCGTCAAAAGACCGAAGGCAAGGAAGGCGAGCGTCGCACGTTGCGCCTGGAACTGAAAGTTCTGGCGGACGTGGGCCTCCTGGGCATGCCGAACGCCGGTAAATCGACCTTCATCACCGCCGTCTCGAACGCGCGCCCGAAGATCGCCGATTACCCGTTCACCACCTTGCACCCGAACCTGGGCGTGGTGCGCGTGTCGCACGAAAAAAGCTTTGTCGTGGCCGACATTCCGGGCCTGATCGAAGGCGCCGCCGAAGGTGCGGGCCTGGGTCACCAGTTCCTGCGTCACCTGGCGCGCACCGGTTTGCTGCTGCACATCGTCGACCTGTCGTCGTTCGAAGCGAACATCGATCCGGTCAAAGAAGCCAAAGCACTGATCAAGGAACTCGAAAAGTACGACGAAGAGCTGCTGAACAAGCCACGCTGGCTCGTGCTCAACAAGCTCGACGTGCTGGATGAAGCCGAGCGCAAGAAGCGCGTCAAGGACATGATCAAGCGCTTGGCCTGGAAGGGGCCGGTGTTCGAGATTTCGGCGCTAAACCGCGAAGGCTGCCAGGAACTGATCAACGCGATCTACCTGCACCTCGAAGAAAAGCGTCATGCCGAGCACCGCGCCGAAGAGACCGCGATGACCGAAGAAGCGCGCGGGATTTCGTCGATCGATCCGGACGATCCACGCTTCAAGATTCTCGAAGACTGACCCTTGGCTGGTAGCGTTCCTCAGCCCGCCACCTGGTCGCGCGCCTGGTTGCGCGGCCAGCTGTTGCAGCTGGTCGCGACCGTCAGCTCGCTGGCTTCGCTGGCGGCATTGCTCGATCCCGACCGTATTGCGTCGGCGATGGGCCTGTTTTTGGTTGGCGTAAATGGCTACAGCCAGTTCTACGCCATCTATGTGGGCGTCCGCCTCGCTACCGCGGGGTTGGCGCTGTTGGCGGCCAGGAACGGCAATCAGCCGATCCTGGGCGACCTGACTGCCTTGTTCCTCCTGGCCCAGCCGGCCGGCCGCCTCGCTGCGGCCTTTGCGATCGGCTTGCCCACGGGGGTCTTACTCGCTGTCTGCGCGGTTGAACTGCTGGCAGGACTTTCCCTGCTCGCATTGCGCCCGCGGGGAAAATTCCTGTCGCCATGAACTCTGCCCTCCAACAAGCTTCCCGCATCATCGTCAAGGTCGGCTCCTCCCTCGTCACCGACGAGGGCAGGGGGCTGGACCATACCGCCATTGCCCGCTGGGCATCCCAGATTGCCGCGCTGCGCGCCCTTGGCAAGGACGTGGTCCTGGTCAGCTCGGGCGCCATTGCCGAAGGCATGCTGCGCCTGGGTTTCACGAAGCGCCCTACCGATATCCATGAACTGCAGGCGTGCGCCGCCTGTGGCCAGATGGGCCTGGCGCAAATCTATGAAACGAGCTTTCGCGCGCACGGCGTGCAAACGGCCCAGGTGCTGCTCACGCATGCCGATCTGGCCGACCGCGAACGCTACCTGAACGCGCGCTCGACGCTGACCACCTTGCTGCGCCTGAAGGTGGTGCCGATCATCAATGAGAACGATACCGTCGTCACCGACGAGATCAAGTTCGGCGACAACGACACCCTGGGTGCGCTGGTCGCCAACCTGATCGAGGCCGATGCGCTCGTCATCCTGACCGACCAACCCGGCTTGTACTCGGCCGACCCGCGCAAGAACCCCGATGCGCGCCTGATCGCGCACGCCCAGGCCGGCGACGTGGCACTGGAAAGCATGGCGGGCGGGGCCGGCAGCAGCATCGGCAGCGGTGGCATGCTGACCAAGGTGCTGGCGGCCAAGCGCGCCGCGCGCTCCGGCGCGCACACCGTGATCGCCTGGGGGCGTGAGCCGGATGTCCTCACGCGCCTGGCGGGTGGCGAAGCGATCGGCACGCAGTTGCTGGCCCCCACCGGTCGCCTGACGGCGCGCCGCCAGTGGATGGTCGACCATCTGCACACGAGCGGCGAAGTCGTCATCGACGCCGGCGCGGCAGCCAAGCTCACGCGCGAAGGCAAGTCGCTCTTGCCGATCGGCGTCATCGCTGTCAAAGGCGAGTTCGGCCGTGGCCAGGTGGTTACGTGCGTCGACGAAGCGGGCAAGCCGCTGGCGCGCGGATTGACCAATTACGCGAGCAGCGAAGTGCGGCGCATCATGCGCCATTCGTCGACCGAAATCGAGCGCATCCTGGGCTTCGTCGAAGGGCCTGAGCTCATCCATCGCGACAATATGGTCTTGCTGTAGGCAGCGAGCACTCGCTCACCCGCTGTTGCGCCGATCTGACGTAACGGCGGGTTTGTACATCAAATCGTCCAAAAATATTGCTGTATGGATTCAAGCGTTGGACTTGGATATACACTGCGCTTGAGCGCGTCGTGCGTATATTCAGGATGTTCACCATGAAACTAAGTCGCAAATTACCACTGGGTTTTGCCGCCGTCACCTTGCTCGTCGCCTGTGCTGGCTTCTTCGGCATGGCGCAGCTGAACAGCTCGGTCGATACCTATCGCCAGGCGGTGGTCACCGAAGGCCAGGCACAGCAGGTGCAAGCGCTGCTGTCTCATTTCCGCAAGCAAGTCCAGGAGTGGAAGAACACCCTGTTGCGTGGGAAACAGGAAAGCGAACGCGTCAAGTACTGGAACGCGTTCCAGAAGAACGAGACGGAAGTCGCACAACAGGTCAAGGCCTTGCTGGACGCCATGCCGGAAGGCGAAGTGCGGACGCTGGTGACGCAGTTCGGCGCGGCGCACGCGACCATGGGTGCGGATTTCCGGCGCGGCTACCAGGATTTCGAAGCGGCCGGTTTCGATGCCAGCGCCGGCGATATCGCGGTCAAGGGCAAGGACCGTGCCCCGGCCGAGCTGCTGGTGCAGGCCCAGGAAAAGATGTCGGCCGTCAGCCTGGCCACTGCGGCCGAGGCCGATGCGGTCGGCAAGCGGGCCACGCTGCTCAGCTACAGCCTGATGTTGCTGGGCGCCGTGGTGGCCGTTGTCGCCGGCGTGCTGGTGTCGCGCTCGATCACGCGGCCGCTCGACGAAGCGGTTGAGGCTGCGCGCAGTGTGGCGGCGGGCGACCTGCGCACCGCGATCACGGTGCGCAGCAACGATGAAACGGGGCAGCTGTTGATGGCGTTGAAGGAGATGTCGGCCAGCCTGCAGCGCATCGTGCTCGAAGTGCGGGGCGGGGCCGAGACCATCGCGGTGGCGTCCGGCGAAATCGCGCAGGGCAACCTCGACCTGTCGGCGCGCACCGAGCGCCAGGCCGGCGCGCTCGAAGAGACGGCCTCGTCGATGGAAGAACTGACATCGACCGTCATCCAGAATGCCGACAATGCGCGCCAAGCGAGCGTGCTGGCCGTGTCGGCCTGCGACGTAGCGGTCAAGGGCGGCAAGGTGGTCGAGCAGGTGGTGGGCACGATGGCGTCGATCAGCGCATCGTCGCGCAAGATCACCGACATCATCGGCGTCATCGACGGCATCGCGTTCCAGACCAATATCCTGGCGCTCAATGCAGCGGTCGAAGCGGCGCGCGCCGGCGAGCAGGGCCGTGGCTTTGCCGTCGTGGCCGGCGAAGTGCGGACCCTCGCGCAGCGTTCGGCGACAGCGGCAAAGGAAATCAAGGACCTGATCGGTGAATCGGTGGCCTGCGTGGAAACGGGCGACCGGCTGGCCGGTGAAGCGGGCGTGACGATGGGCGAGATCCTGGCCAGCGTGCGCGGCGTGATGGACATCATCACCGAGATCAGCGCCGCCAGCAGCGAGCAGAGTCAGGGCATCTCGCAGGTCAACCAGGCCGTCACCGAAATGGATGTCACAACCCAGCAGAATGCAGCGCTGGTCGAGCAGGCTGCCGCCGCAGCACAGTCGCTGCGCGAGCAGACGGTGGCGCTGACGGAAGTGGTCAGCGTGTTCAAGGTCGAAGAGCCGGCCGGCGTCGTGGCGCCGCCCCGTACCAAACTGGCACTGGCTGCTTGACCGGCGTTACGCGGATTTAACTTGCCGCAGGTATCGCGGCCTCAGCTGCCGCGGCTGCCGCGACGGCAGCCGGATCGAGTACCCCGCTAGGCGCTGGCGTCTTGTCCCTGAACTCGCACAGGTCGGCAATCAGGCAATTCCAGCATTTCGGTTTACGCGCAACGCAGGTGTAGCGCCCGTGCAGGATCAGCCAGTGGTGGGCGTCGTGCAGGAATTCCTTCGGCACGAACTTCAGGAGCTTCTGTTCGACGATGTCGACGTTCTTGCCCGGCGCGATCTTCGTGCGATTCGAGACGCGGAAGATGTGCGTGTCGACCGCCATCGTCGGTTCGCCAAAGGCGGTGTTGAGCACGACGTTCGCCGTCTTGCGGCCCACGCCCGGCAGCGCCTCGAGCGCTTCGCGCACGGGCGGTACTTCGCCGCCATGCTGATCGACCAGGATCTGGCAGGTGGCGATCACGTTCTTGGCCTTCGTGTTGTACAGGCCAATGGTCGCGATATAGGTCTTGAGCTCATCGATGCCCAGGTCGAGGATCGCCTGCGGCGTGTTCGCCACCGGAAACAAGCGGCGCATGGCCTTGTTCACGCCGACGTCGGTCGACTGTGCTGACAGCAGCACCGCAATCAACAGCTCGAACGGGGTCGAAAATTCGAGCTCAGTGGTGGGCGTCGGGTTGGCCGCGCGAAAGCGCGTGAAAATCTCGTAACGTTTGGCGGAATTCATGCAGGTCAGGTCGGGTCGGTATTGCCGGCGGCTTTCAGGCGCGCGCGTTCCATGGCGGCGGCGATGATCGCGCGCTTGCGCTCTTTTTCTGCCAGCTCTTCGGGGGTATTGGTTGCTTCGGCCGTGACTTCACGCATCTTTTGCACGGCCTTGGCGGCCAGCCGCGCGTCGTTCTCGTCGCGCTCGCGGCGCAGGCGCGCTTCGCGGAAGTCGTGGCGGCTGCGCGCTGCATCGGCGGCCGGCTGGCTCCAGGCATCCCAGCCGGTGCGCTCGCCGGTGACCGGCACCATCGCGATGCAATCGACCGGGCAGGGCGCCACGCACAGGTCGCAGCCGGTGCACAGGCTCGGCAGGATCGTGTGCATCTGCTTGGCCGCGCCCAGGATCGCGTCGACCGGACACGCCTGGATGCACAGCGTGCAGCCAATGCACAGCGCCTCGTCGATGAATGCCACCGGGCGCGGACGCTCAATGCCATTGGCTGGATTGATCGGGATGACGGCGCGGCCCGTGGCAGCGGCCAGGCGGCGCACGCCTTCCATGCCGCCGGGCGGGCACTGGTTGATGTCGGCTTCGCCGCTGGCGATCGCTTCCGCATACGGACGGCACGCGGGATAGCCGCACTTGGTGCACTGGGTCTGCGGCAGCAGGTCTTCGAGCTGGTCGGCGAGGGCTTTGGTCACGGTGTGGCGGATCTGGTAAAGCCGACATTATCCGCCAAAATGCCGGGCGCTGCGGTGAAACCCGGCGCGCCGGCATGGCGTGGAAACGGACGCATCACGTGCGTGCTCAATCGAACAGAGGTGTTGGCCGTAACCTGCTGTACTATAAACCGATCCACCGACGAGGACTGACATGAACGAATTGATCGCCCCGTTGCTGTTTGCTGCCATTTTTTCTGCAGGCGACAACCTGCACACGCGCAACACCAAGGACAGCCATGCCACGGCGCTGCCCGAGCAGACCGAGGTGCTGGCGCTGCCGTCCTTGTACCGCAGCGTGGAATCCAGCGGCGAGTTGCGCCGTGGCGAGCGCTTACCTGCACGCTATCAGGCCGCCCAGTACGTGGTCGAGGACTGGCGCAAGCTGCGCCTGACCAAGCCACCGCGCGGGCATCAGTGGGTGCAGGCCGATCGCAGCTTCGCGCTCGTGGCCATCGCGACCGGCCGGGTCGAGCAGGTGGTGCTGGGGCGCTGAGCGCATCTAGCGCACAAAAAAAATGCCATGGCGCTTGCCATGGCATTGTTCATTCAGCGGTCGCTTATTTGTTGTCGCGGATGAATTGTGTGATCTTCGGACACACGATCTCGCGCCAGCGGCGGCCCGAGAAGATGCCGTAGTGGCCAGCTTTCTCGACGACGAACGCCTGTTTTTTCTCGGCCGGCACGCCACTGCACAGATCGTGCGCAGCGCTGGTCTGGCCCAGCCCCGAGATATCGTCCAGCTCGCCTTCGACGGTGAGCAACGCCACCGTTTTGATGTCCTGCGGGCGCACCAGATTGCCGCCGACATTCCACGTGCCTTTTGGCAGGCTGAAGTCCTGGAACACGGTCTTGATCGTGTCCAGGTAGTACTCGGCGGGCATGTCGAGCACGGCGTTGTATTCGTCGTAGAACTGGCGGTGCGATTCGGCTGAATCGTCGTCACCCTGCACCAGATGCTGGTAAAACTCGCGGTGGCTCTGGGCGTGGCGGCCCGGGTTCATCGCGATGAAACCGGCGTGCTGCAGGAAGCCCGGATAGACCTTGCGGCCAAAGCCCGGGTAATTGCCCGGCACCGAATAGATCACGGTGTTCTCGAACCACGAGAACGGCTTTTCGACGGCCAGGTCGTTGACGGCGGTGGGCGATTTGCGCGGATCGATCGGACCGCCCATCATCGTCATCGTCTTCGGCAGTTTGGCGTCCTTCTCGCTTGCCATCAGCGCGATCGCGGCCAGCACCGGCACGGTCGGCTGGCACACGGAAATCACGTGCACGTCCGGGCCCAGGTGGCGGATGAAGTCCTGGACGTAGAAGATGTAATTGTCGAGGTGGAACGGGCCATCGGACAGCGGCACCATGCGCGCGTCGGTCCAGTCGGTGATGAACACGTCATGGTCGACCAGCAGCGCCTTGACCGTGTCGCGCAGCAGCGTGGCATGGTGGCCGGACAGCGGCGCGACGAGCAGCACGGTCGGCTGGGCGAGGGCGGCGATGCCGGCGTCGGGCAAGTCCTTCTTGAAGTGCAGCAGGCCGCAGAACGGCTTTTCGAGCACGATCTCTTCGACAATACCGACTTCTTCGCCCTTGATCGTCGTGGTCTTCAAGCCGAAGGCCGGCTTCTGGTATTCCTTGCCCAGGCGGTACATCAGCTCGTATCCGGCGGCGATCCGCTGCGAAAACGGGGTGTGTGCAAACGGCGAGACGGGATTGGAAAACATCTTCGACGACGCCTCAGCCCACTGCATGAGTGGGGTCAGGAAGGAGCGTTGCATTTCGTGCAATTGGTAAAGCATAAATAAATCCTTCTATTAACTGCGCGCGCCGCAAAAGATTTGCGTTGAAGCTTCAACGATTATAGGGGATTTGCTTTTGGCTTGTGGAAACCTGAGCGGGCCTGATGCTGAAGCATGCTGCACTTGTAGCATATTTACCCGTGCGCGCTTCGTTGGGCATCCCACATAAAACAAAACGCCCCGCGATGCGGGGCGTTTTAACGGGACGTTGTCGTTGCGATGTTACTGAACGACGGTGACCGGCTGTTTAGTCGAAGACTGGCGTCTCGACGCCGAGGATCTTGTGCAGCTTTGGCGACGTGGTCGTGTACTGCATGTGGATCTTCTTGTCCGGGAAGATGTAGGGTGCAGCGCCGAACGCAGCCAGTGCCGCTTCGTGGAAGCCCGACAGGATCAGCTTTTTCTTGCCCGGATAGGTGTTGATGTCGCCGACGGCGAAGATGCCCGGGACATTCGTCTCGAACTTCTCGGTGTCGACCACCTTCAGCTGCTTGCGCTCGATGTCCAGACCCCATTCGGCGATCGGGCCCAGTTTTGGCGACAGGCCGAAGAACACCAGCAGCATGTCCAGCGGGACGCGGCGGGTCACGCCGTCGGCGCCGGTGACTTTTACTTCGGTCAGCTTGCCGTCTTTTTCATCGAAGCCGGTGACCTGGCCGGTGATCAGCTGCATTTCGTATTCGTCGCACAGCGCCTTTATCTTGGCCACCGAGCTTGGGGCCGCGCGGAAGTCGTCACGGCGGTGCACCAGCACCACGGACTCTGCCTTGCCGACGAAGTTCAGTGCCCAGTCGAGCGCCGAGTCGCCGCCGCCGCAGATGACGATGTTCTTGCCGTCGAAACGTGCCGGATCCTTGACACGGTAGAACAGCTGTTCGTTTTCGAACTTGTCGATCGCGTCGACCTTGATCGTGCGCGCCTGGAACGAACCGACGCCGGCAGCGATGAAGATGGTCTTGGTGATGAACTGGGTACCGGTCGACGTCTCGACATTGAACCGGTTGTCTTCACGGCGCTGCACGCCGGTGACTTCCTGGCCCAGGTGGAACGTTGGCTCGAACGGCTCGATCTGCTTGAGCAGGTTGTCGGTCAGTTCCTGGCCGGTGCACACCGGCACGGCCGGAATGTCATAGATCGGCTTGTCCGGATACAGTTCCACGCACTGGCCGCCGACAGCTGGCAGCGAATCGATGACGTGGGCCTTGATTTCGAGCAGGCCCAGTTCGAAGACCTGGAACAGGCCGACCGGACCGGCGCCGATGATGACGGCATCGGTCTCGATGGCGCCGGCGAACGAACTGTTGGGAGCGATGCTGCCCGCTTCGTGGGTGGCACTGATAGTCATGCGCTTAAATCCTGTGATGTTTGAATGGTGAGGCGAGGGCGGCCAGAGCCGCCACGCGTAACGCCCGCGCGACCGGTGCCGGCGCACAACAGCCGGCGCGACGGCGACCTGACCGCCCGATCAGCGAACCAGTTGGTCGAGTTTGTCCGTGACGTCTTTCCACTTGTCGGCCTCTGGCAGGGCGGCCTTCGTCTTGGTAATCGACGGCCAGAAGCGCGACAGATCGGCATTGATCTTGATGAACTGCTGTTGATCGCCGGGCACGTCTTCTTCGGCAAAGATTGCATTCACGGGGCACTCGGCGACGCACACGGCGCAATCGATGCACTCGTCGGGATCGATGGCGAGGAAATTCGGGCCTTCCCGGAAACAATCTACCGGGCATACATCGACGCAGTCGGTGTAACGACAGCTGATGCACGATTCGGTGACAACGTGGGTCATAACAGTCCTATCAGTTGGTGGGGTGTCGCATTGCCGGGCGCACGAGGGCCGGCCGGACAAGACAAAGCACTGTATTTTAGGGCAATTCGGGTTTTCTCACAAACTCGCTTATATACACAATGGACATAAGCAAATGACGAGCGGTACCGCACGGGCGTGCGGTTCGCGCACGGGTGCGGCGTCAGGCAGCCTGGCGCAAGGGTACCAGCTGATTGTGCCATTCGCTGCCGCCGATGGCGGTGCGTGTGCTGACACTCATGCTCATGCTCATGCTCATGCTCACGCGCGCAGTGACGCGTCGGCTTCCAGGTCAGCTGGGGAAGTGGGCAGTGTAGGCAGGCTGAGGCCGCCCGGACCGGCGTTGCCGGGTTGGGTAGACCAGCGGGCACTGAGGCAGGCGGCGTCTTTGTATTCGGGCAAATGCATGGTACCGCAGCAGGCGTGCCGGTCTTGCCGGGCGCCAGGGGCATCGCACACGCAGGCAGCCAGCGGCGCGCCGGGCAGGTACACCTCTTCGGTTGTGCCGGCTGGCAATGCGCCGGTCTCGACCACTTCGCGCCGGCTGAACTGGTTGCGGATGAAACCGCCATACGCAGCGGGCTTGCCATCGGCCGCGACCACCACCAGCATGCCGTTGACGACGTCAGCGAACGTGGCGGCGGTATCGGGCGCGCCGATCAGCGCGCGCAGCAGCACGCCGCCCAGGTAGGCCGCCACCCGGTGCAGCACGGCCGCGTCGTCTTCGCGCTCGGGGTTGCGCTCATGGGCGAACAGATCGGCCAGCACGTCGTACACGGCGCCCGTAAACACCTGGGAAATGGCGTGCACTTGGGTGCCCACCTGGCTCAGGCGCAGGTCGTTGTCGGCATTGCGCAAGCCGTTGCGGTTGCCCAGCGCCAGCCCGAACTGCTCGGCGACGTCGCTCAGGAAGGAGGTGTCGTGCAGATTGGCCTTGGTCTGGGCGACGAGGGCTTCGCACTGATCGAACTGCGACAAGGCCAGAAACACGGCAGTGAGGTCGCCGAACGATTCGTGCAGGCCGCCCGTCTGGGGCGGGGCGTCGGCCTGCAGCCAGCGCGGCTTGATGCCGTCGAGGATCGCGTGGGCGGTTTCATGCGAGACGATATCGAACGAGCGGCAGGTGAACACACGCCCGGCGCCACCGGCGGGGACGAAGTCGCCGAACTTCAGGCAACCCTGGGTGCGGCTGTAGAACGCGTTCATGATGTCGGGTAGACCGTGCGGGAAGACGCGCAGCGGGCTGCTGTCGATGCTGCTGTTCCACTGCCATGGCAGCGGCATGGCGACGCCGGCTGTTGCCAGCACGCGCTGGTACATGGTCAGGGTCTGGCGCACGACGGCAAAGGTGTGCACGGCGTCGAACTGGGGCGTGTCGGCCTGGGTGACGAAGTCGCCGGCGGCGTTTGGTTCGACCTGCTCGATGCCGGGCACGCCGGGCGCGATGCGGGCGTCGCGCGGGCCAGCCAGCACGGCGCCGGGTAAATACGCCGTGCGGGTGCCGATGGCGCCCACCGACGGGTCTTGCTTCCACATCAGCACGCGGGCGCCAAAGGCTTGCGGCAGCGGCTCGGCATCGACGGGCGGGTCGGGGTCGGGCGGCGCCTCGTGCGGTTGCTGGAGATGCATATCCATGAAGGCTCCTCGCGTCATGATGGCGTTCGCTTTCATGGTCGCGCGCCATGACGGGCACGCTTTGAGACGCGTCAATTGCGGCGTGACGAATGCATCAGTTCTAGCGAACTCTGGCATACGACCGCGTCAACTGGCATCATGGCGGATTGTTCGCAATATTTAGGAAGGAATGTCCCGATGGCGGAAATCAGCATCGTCCAGCAACACACCCTGAGCCCGGCTGCGGCGCGTACGGCGGCCGAGCAAGTGGCGCAGCGTATTGCGACGGAATATGGACTGGCATGCCAGTGGGATGGCGACGTGCTGCGCTTTGAGCGCAGTGGCGTGGAGGGAGCATTGACGCTGGAAGACCAGCAGGCGGCGATGCGGATCAACCTGGGATTCTTGATGGGCGCCTTCGCGCCGGCCATCGAGGCCAAGGTGGCGGAGAAGATGCGCAAGACCTTCGCCGCCTAGTACATTGATTCGTTGAATCAGCCTTTCAGCTCTTCGATCAGATCGATGTATTGCTGCTGGGCTTCTTCTTGTGACGTGCCGGCCAGACCCGCCCAGGCGTCGAACTTGGCGCGTGCCACGAAATCGGTCATGCCCGGACGCTCGCCGGTCGCGTCGCCGCTCGAACCCTGCTTGTACAGCGCATAGATCTTCAGCAAGGTCATATTGTCCGGACGCTCCGACAGATTCTTCGAATCGAGCTGGGCCTGGGTGAATTGTTCTTGGACGCTCATGGAAACTCCTGTGATGGTGGGTTGCAGTCTTGTCGCTCGGACAAGGCGGCAGGCATCTTAGCGCAGGAGGTGAGGGCGACCCGGGGATTGCGTCGTACTTTAGAGGGGAACTTCAAATGCGGTGCAATACCTGCCATGCGCCGCCGGAGAGGCGGCGCATGGCAGTGAAGCGATGCTGCGGCTTAGACAGCCAGCAGGTCGACGTCGAAGATCAGGGTGGCGTTTGGCGGAATGACACCGCCGGCGCCGCGCGCGCCATAGCCCAGGGCTGCAGGGATGGTCAGGCGACGCGAGCCGCCGATTTTCATGCCTTGCACGCCTTCGTCCCAGCCGCGGATGACCTGGCCGGCGCCGAGTGCGAACTCGAACGGATCGCCACGGTCTTTGCTCGAATCGAACTTGGCGCCGAGGCTGCCGTCGTCGTTGCGCAGCCAGCCGGTGTAGTGCACGGTGACGTGCTGGCCAGCCTTGGCCTCGTCGCCGGTGCCGGTGACGAGTTCTTCGTATTGCAGGCCAGAATCGGTAGTGATGGTGGACATGGTCTTCCTTGTTGTTCAGATTGAACGGCGATTGTAGTGCATGGGTCGGGAAACCGCCATTGTCCGGGCCAGCCGTGCGCCCGTTGCAGCCCGGCGCGCTCCCGTAGAATGCGCTCTTGACCTTCCAAACTGGAGTAGCCATGCCGCATGCCGACAGCGCGACCGTGATTCCGAGGATCGCCCCGATGAAGGGTGTCCTGCTTGCCTGGCGGCGCGCCCTGCGCTCGCAGTTCAGCGGCCGCATGCTGTTGCTCTCGCTGGTCCCGCTGCTGCTCTCGCTCTCGCTGTGGGGCGTGGCGATGTGGCTGGGCCTGCAGCCGCTGCTCGACTGGCTGCATGGGCTGTTTACCGACTACGGCGGTTTTGATGCAAGCAACAGCATGCTGGGCATGGTCGGGCTGGGCATGCTCAAGGTCATGGTCGTGCCGCTGCTGGCGATTGCCTTGCTGCTGCCCCTGATGATTGCCTCGAGCCTGCTGTTTATGGGCATCGTCGCAATGCCGGCCATCGAACGCCACGTGAGCGGCCGTCACTTCCCCGCGCTCGACAGGAAAGAGGGCGGCTCGTTCGTCGGCAGTCTGGCCATCAACGTCGGTAGTACGGCCGTGTTCGCGCTGCTGTGGCTGTTCACGCTGCCGCTGTATGCCATCCCGCCGCTGGCCTGGCTGGTGCAGGCCGGCCTGTGGGCCTGGGTCACGTCGCGCGTGATGAGCTACGACGCGCTGGCCGCGCACGCCAGCGGGGCCGAGCGCCAGGTGCTGATGCGCACCTGCCGTCCGGCGCTGCTGACGATCGGCCTGGTCTCGGGCCTGGCCGGTGCGCTGCCCGGCATCGCGTGGATGGGCGGGGCGGTGATCTCGGTCGTGCTGTTCCCGGTGCTGGCGCTGGTGTCGCTGTGGCTGTACATCATGCTCTTTTTGTTTGCCGGGCTCTGGTTCCAGTACTACTGCCTGCAGGCACTGGCGGAGCTGCGCGCGCAGCAGCTTCCAGCACATCCCGGCGCTGACGCGTCCATTTAAATCAGTGGTGCGCGGTGCACCGGCACCGTGTCGGGCGCGTTAACCGCCAGCGTCGACCGTGCATACGGCGCTTGATGCGTTGCTGCCAACAGTCGTGACGCACGGGCATCGCTTGCGGTCATGCCATTTAACCAACCCGTTGTTTTTTTGCGAAAATATTCCGGTATAGGGCGATTTGTTAAACGGTATCTCGCGTCTATCTTATTGATGTGGTGGAATATTACCTATGGACGGGGCGATCTGGAGTGGGATTGCACTGCTGAAATTTGTGAACTAACAGACACCACAATCACTCGAACGGACCAGCAGCAATAGATGGCGAGCAGGTTGGCGGGGGTTGCAAGCGTTTTGATTCGGACCGGTTAAGCCATCATGGAAAGTATTCGTCGCCTCGTGCGACCAAACAATGTATTCGGCAAGCGCGCCGCCACCTCGCGGAGCGAACCGACCATGGACGGCGCAGTTGCTGCGCCAGTCGTCGCCGCAGCCGGTGCTGCAGCGTCGGGGGCGTCTGCGTCCCCGTCCGTGCCGGATTCGGCGGGTGACGTTCCCCTGCACGATGCCTTCCCGCACCTGGCCGACAACGGTCATGGCGGCGGCGGACCGGGCGACCCGTCCGGCGGGCCGGATGGCTCGCCGCCGGCGCCGCGCAAGCGCCGCTGGAAGCTCTGGCTCGCCCTGATCGGCTTGCTGCTGGTCGCGGCTGCGGCCGCCTGGGCCGTGATGGAAACCCGCACCTCGCGCCTGCAGTCGAAAATCTTCGCCGACATGGCCAGCGAACTCACGTTCCGCATGGCCAATGGCCCGAGCGATTCGATCCGCTTCCCGGCTGCCAGCCCATACGACACCCGGCTCGGTTACGCCGGCCTGCCGAAATACCTCGAACGCCTGCAGACGCGCGATTACGCGATCGCGTCGCAGGCGCGCATCTCGCCGCAGATGGTCAAGATGGCCGATCTCGGCCTGTACGCCACCTACCACGAGAAAACCAAGGTCGGCCTCGAGATCCTCGATTGCCGCGCCCAGCCCCTGTTCACGTCGCGCTTCCCCGAGCGCTACTACGATAAATTCGACGCCGCGCCGTCGCTGCTGGTGCAAAGCCTGCTGTTCATCGAAAACCGCGAACTCCTCGACGCGAGCCACCCGCGCCGCAATCCGGCCGTCGAATGGGATCGCTTCTCCAAAGCGGTGTTCGACAAGACACTGGCCAGTGTCGGCCTGGGCGGCGACGGCCGCGTGGCCGGTGGCAGCACGCTGGCCACGCAGATCGAAAAATACCGCCATTCGGCAGAGGGCCGCACCGGCTCGCTGACCGACAAGATCATCCAGATGGCCTCGGCCACGCTGCGCGCCTACCAGGACGGCGAAGACACCACGGGTTCGCGCCGCCAGGTCGTGCTCGACTACCTGAATACGGTGCCGCTGTCGGCCAAGCCCGGTTACGGCGAAGTCAACGGTATCGGCGACGGCATGTGGGTCTGGTACGGCCGCGATTTCGCCAAGGTCAACGCGATGCTCAAGGGCCCGATGACGAGCCCGGACGCCGTGATGGCCTATAAGGAGGCGCTGTCGCTGATGATCGCCCAGCGCCGCCCGGCGTATTACCTGGGCGCCGGCGAGAACGACCTGGAAACCCTGACCAACAGCCACCTGCGCGTGCTGACGCAGCAGGGCGTGATTTCGCCGCAACTGCGTGACGCCGCCCTGAGCGCCAACCTGAAACCGGCGCTGCACACGGGCGTGGCACCACCACCGGCGGACGCGTTCGTCTCGCGCAAGGCGGCCAATGCAGTGCGCAATCACGTGGGTTACCTGATCGGCGACGCGCGTCTGTACAACGTCGACCGTCTCGATCTGTCGGTGGTCTCGACCCTTGACGGCAATGCCCAGCAAGCTGTCACGACCGCGCTGCGCAAGCTGTCCGACGCCGAACACGCGAAAGAAGCCGGCCTGACCGGCAAGGGCATGCTGGGCAACGGCGATCCGGCGCAAGTGGTCTACAGCTTCACGCTGATGGAGCGCGGCGAGCACGTCAACTACCTGCGCGTGCAGACCGACAACTACGACCAGCCACTGGACATCAACGAAGGCGCCAAGCTCGACCTGGGTTCGACCGCCAAGCTGCGTACGCTGGTAACCTACCTCGACATCGTCGACCAGCTCCACAAGCGCTTTGGCGCGATGGACAAGATCGGCCTGATGGGCGTCGAAGTCGATGCGAAAGACCGTATGTCGCAGTGGGGCCTCGACTACTTCCGCACATTGCCTGATGGCGCTGACCGCAGCCTCAAGCCCATGCTCGACGCTGCCATGGCGCGCAAGTACTCGGCCAATCCGGGCGAGCGCTTCTTTACGGGCGGCGGCGTGCACACGTTCGGCAACTTCAGCAAGCTCGACGACAGCCGCATCATGGACGTGAACCAGGCGCTGCGCAGCTCGACCAACCTCGTGTTCGTGCGCATGATGCGCGACGTCGTGCGCTACTACATGTTCCAGTTGCCGGGCTCGTCCGCGCAACTGCTGGCCGACGCTGACGATCCGCGCCGCGCCGCCTATCTGGCGCGCTTTGCCGACAATGAAGGCAAGGTCTTCATGGCCAAGTTCTGGAACAAGTACAAGGGCAAGACGCCGCAGGAAGTCGAGACGCTGCTGTTCTCCAGCGTGCGCCCGCTGGCTTCCAAGCTCGCTGCGGCCCACCGCACCGTGGTGCCGAACGCCACGCTGGCGCAGTTTGGCGCGTTCATCGATGCGTCGGTCCCGGCCAGCAACGAGATCGATCCCGACCGCATCCCGAAACTGTACGAGACCTACGATGTCCGCAATATGTCGCTGGCCGACCGCGGCTACGTGGCGTCGGTGCACCCGCTCGAACTGTGGCTGGTGAGCTATCTGCGCACGCATCCAAAAGCGACCTGGTCCGAAGTGACGGCCGCCAGCGTCAAGGAGCGCCAGGAAGTCTACCAATGGCTGTTCAAGACGCACCGCAAGCACGCACAGGACAACCGCATCGCTGGCCTGCTCGAAGTCGAAGCGTTCCTGAAGATCCACGCGCAGTGGAAGAAGATGGGCTACCCGTTCGACTCGCTCGTGCCGTCGTACGCGACCACGCTGGGTGCTTCGGCTGACCGGCCGGCCGCGCTGGCCGAGATGATGGGCATCATCGTCAATGGCGGCGTGCGCAAACCGATCGAGCGCATCGATTCGCTGCACTTTGCCAAGGCCACGCCATACGAAACGCTCGTGCGCCGCAACAAGGGCGGCGGCAAGGAACAAGTGCTGGCGCCCGAAGTCGCGCGCGCCGTGGCCGACGCCATCCAGGGCGTGGTCTCGGACGGTACCGCCAAGCGCGTCAAGACCGCTTTCCAGCAGGCCGACGGCAGCATCATCGCCGTGGGCGGCAAGACCGGTACCGGCGACCAGCGCTTCGATGTGTATGCCCGTGGCGGCCGCCTGATCGAGTCGCGCTACGTGAACCGGTCGGCAACGTTCGTGTTCAACATCGGCGAACGCTTCTACGGCAGCATGACCGCGTATGTGCACGGGCCGCAGTCCGAGAACTATGACTTCACCAGCGCGCTGCCGGTGCAGCTGCTCGTCACGCTGGCGCCAAGCCTGATGCCGATGATCGAGCCGCCGGTCGCGCCGGCGCCCGTGCCTGGCCAGGCCGTCGCCGCCGCGCCGCGGCAGTGCGTGCGTTGAGGCCAGGGCAGGATATTCCGGGCGCGCCAGTCAAGGGGCTGCGCGCCCGCCTGCAGAACTTCAGCATCGTCTCGCTGCGCGATCTGGTCGTGGCCACCGGCCCGACGATCCTGATGGTCGCGGCGGCCGTGGTGCTCGCCTACTGGTGGGTCGACCCGGCGCCGCCGCGCACGCTCCGGCTGGCCACGGGCCAGGAAAATTCCGCCTACGAACAATTTGGCAAGCAATACGCCAGCGTGCTGGCGCGCGATGACATCAAAGTCACGCTGAGCGGTACCCTCGGCTCGCAGGACAATCTGCAGCAGTTGCTGGCCGGGCAGGCCGATGTCGCATTCGTCCAAAGCGGCTCGACCGACGACAAGACAGGCAACGCCGACAGCGTCGAGCGGCGCGGCCTGGTCTCGCTGGGCAGCCTGTTTACCGAACCCGTGTGGCTGTTCGTGCGCGACGAAGCGAAGGTCACGCGCCTGCCGGATCTGCGCGGCAAGCGCATCAATCTGGGGCCGGAAGGCACGGGCGTGCCGCGCCTGGTGCGCCAGCTGCTCGACGCCAACAATATCGCGCCGGGTGCCTTGACGATCAGCGACCTGGCCAACACGCCGGCCACCGTTGAATTGCTGGCCGGGCGCATCGACGGCCTGGTCTTCAGCTCGGCGCCCGAAGCGCCGCTGATCCAGATGCTGCTGCAAACGCCGGGCATCCGCCTGTTCGATTTTTCGCAGGCCGAGGCCTATACGCGGCGCCTGCCGTTTTTGACGCACGTGGTGCTGCCGCGCGGGATCGTCGACCTGGGCCGCAATATCCCGAACCAGGATTACCATCTGATCGCGCCGACCGCCACGCTCGTCGCGCGCGAGGAAATCCATCCGGCGCTGGTGGGCCTCCTGGTCAAGGCGGCGACCGAAATCCATGGCGGCGCTGGCTGGTTCCAGCAGCAGGGGCAGTTCCCGTCGCCGAAATACACGGAAATCCCGGTCGCACCCGAGGCGGCGCGCTACTACCGCGATGGCCCGCCATTCATGCAGCGCTATATGCGGTTCTGGCTGGCCAACCTGGCCGAGCGGCTGTGGGTCGTCGTGGTGGCGCTGACGGCGCTGTTGATTCCGCTATCCAAGATCGTGCCGCCGATTTACGTCTGGCGCGTGCGCTCGCGCGTCTACCGCTGGTACGGTGAGCTGCGCGCCATCGAACAGTCGCTCGAGGAGAGCGGGGCCGATGCCACCGACGCGGTGCGTAAGGAGTTGCTGGGCCGGCTGGACGGGCTGGAAGACCGCGTCAACCATATCTCGGTGCCGCTCGCTTATGCGGATGAGCTGTACCGCCTGCGCAGCCACATCCACCTGGTGCGCGAGCGGGTGCGTGGCGTGCACGAAGAGCAGGCAGCCCAGCCGTTGGCGTGATCATTTCTCTTTGAAATTGGCCGGGGAATCCCATTACACTGGCGTCCCCAGTCATCTCTTCGAAGGCCGTCATGATCCGCCGCATGCTTCCCGCCCTTGTTTTCGGCTTCTGCCTTGCCGCTGGCCTGGCCAGCCCGTCTGCCGCGATTGCCGCGGACAGCGCCAAAGACAGCAAGCGCCCGACGCGCGAAGCCTATACCAAGTACGAATACCGGATCCCGATGCGTGACGGCGTGCAGCTGTTCACGGTCGTCTACGTGCCGAAGGACAGCACGCGCAGTTACCCGTTCCTGATGCAGCGCACCCCGTACAGCGCCGGCGTGCGCGCCGAAGGCGAACTGCGCTACGGCGTGGACTGGCTGCCCGAGTCGCTGGGCCCATCGCGCGAATTTGAAGAAGCCGGCTACATCTTCGTGAGCCAGGATGTGCGGGGCCGCTATATGTCCGAAGGCGTCTGGCAGGAAATGACGCCGCACGGCAAGGCGACACCCGCCAAGGGGGAGGGCCGCGAGAGCGACGATATGTACGACACGGTGGCCTGGCTACTCAAGAACATCCCCAACAACAATGGCAAGGTCGGCATCTGGGGCATCAGCTACCCGGGCTTCTACGCCGCTGCCAGCGTCATCGATTCGCACCCGGCGATCAAGGCCGCTTCGCCCCAGGCGCCGATTGCCGACCTGTACATGGGCGATGATTCGTACCACGGCGGCGCCTTCAAGCTGGCCGCCAACTTCGACTTTTATGCGGCCTTCACGGCGGCGCCCAACCCGACCCCGCTGCCGAAAACCGGCAGCGAATTCGATTACGGCGTGGCAGACGGCTATGATTATTTTCTCAAGCACCGCACGCTGGCGAATATCGCCGCCACGATGACCGACACGCAGCGCGAGCTGTTCATGCCGAACATCGAGCACGACACGTATGACAGCTTCTGGAAAGAGCGCGCCATCGGCCCGCACATCAAGAACGTCAAGGCGGCCGTGCTGACGGTGGGCGGCTGGTTTGATGCGGAAGACGCCGCCGGCCCGTTCATCGTGCACCGCGCGCTGGAAGCGCAGAACAAGGGCGGCAACCATGCGCTTGTGGTGGGCCCGTGGGTGCACGGTGGCTGGGCGCGCGGCGACGGCGCCCGGCTTGGTCACGTCAAGTTCGACGCGAAAACAAGCGAATGGTTCCGGCGCGAGGTCCAGTTCCCGTTCTTCGAGCAGCACCTGAAGGGCGTCAAGCCGGGCACCACGCTGGCGCCGGTGACCGTGTTCGAGACGGGGTCGAATGTCTGGCGCCAGTACGACGCCTGGCCACCGAAACCGGCAAAGGCGCGCACGCTGTACTTCGGCGCCAATGGCGCGCTGCGCTGGCAGCAGCCGACCGCGACCACGACCACGACCACGGGCGCCGGCTTCGATGAATACGTGGCCGACCCGGCGCGCCCGGTGCCGTACATCGGCTACCCGGCGCTGGGCGTGCCGCGCGAATACATGGTGTCGGACCAGCGCTTTGCCGCCACGCGGCCCGACGTGCTGGTGTACCAGAGCGCCGTGCTGGAAGAGGATGTGACGGTTGCCGGGCCGGTCACGCCCAAGCTGTTCGTGTCCACGAGCGGCACCGACGCCGACTGGGTCGTCAAGCTGATCGATGTCTACCCGGCCAGCTTCCCGAGCCCGGCAGGGGAGCGGGGCGGCGATGTCGGCCCGCCCGCGGTGAGCCTGGGTGGCTTCCAGCAACTGGTGCGTGGCAATCCGCTGCGCGGCAAGTTCCGCAACAGCTATGAAAAGCCCGAACCATTCGTGCCGGGCAAGGTCGAGCCAATCAAGTACGAACTGGGCCAGGTGAACCACACCTTCCGGCGCGGTCACCGGATCATGGTGCAGGTGCAGAGTTCGTGGTTCCCGCTGATCGACCTGAATCCGCAAACGTTCATGCGCATTCCCGACGCGCAGCCAAGCGACTTCAAGAAGGCGACCCAGCGCGTGTACCACGCGCCAGGCACGGCGTCCGGGCTGGAGCTGATGGTGCTGCCGAACCCGGGTTAGCTAAAAGCTCAGGCGCCAACCCACGGCAGGCCGGCCGTGCACCAGCCGCCGATCGTCTTGCGGTGCCCGTCGCCGTCGCGATCGCCTTCGAACCCTTCCAGGATGTCGAAGGCGTTTGCATAGCCCAGCTCGGTCGCGACACGCGCGCTGTGGCGCGAGCGCACGCCCGAGCGGCACAGGAACAGCAGCACGTCGTCCTTGTCCGCCACCTGTTCGAGCTGGGCGCCGAAGTCGGGATTGGGCGCGCCGCCCGGATAGGTGGCCCACTGCACCGCCAGATGCTGCGCCTGGCCGATCGCGACGCGGCCGACCCAGTCGCGTTCGGCGTTGGTGCGCACATCGACCAGCTTGACGTCCGGGCCGCTCTGGAGCAGGTCGAACGCTTCCTGAGGCGTGACTGCACCAGCATAGGGCTGGTCAGCGCCACGCTGGCGCGCCGCCGTGAGAATCTGTTCTTTGGTCATGTCGGGTAGGTCCATTCGTCGTTCGTCATCATCAATGCACCATCCTGGAGCGCAACCAAGTGCGCTGAATTGGTGCAAGCACGTAGAATTGCTCGTTAGTGGTGCAAATTGGCGTACAGGTAAATCTTGCCATACGCCCCCGGTCGAGGCGATTTTATGGGTAAACTAACCCATTGCCCAAGAACGATTTGCGCATAGCCTCATGCACTGAAGTTGGCATCGTCGTTGACACCCAGTTGGCACATTTCGTGCTTCATCATGATGCAAGTTGTCGGTTCGCATAGACCGACATCCTTTTTTCAATTAGGAGATTCCGAATGGCAAAGTCCGCCGCAGATGTAATGCAAATGGTCAAAGACAACGAAGTCAAATTCGTTGATTTACGCTTCGCCGATACCCGCGGCAAGGAACAACACGTCACGGTCCCGGTGTCGCACTTCGACCTGGACAAATTCGAATCCGGCCACGCCTTCGACGGTTCGTCGATCGCCGGCTGGAAAGGTATTGAAGCGTCGGACATGCTCCTGATCCCGGATGCAAACACGGCCAATATCGACCCGTTCATGGAAGAGACCACGCTGTTCATGCAGTGCGACGTCGTCGAGCCATCGGACGGAAAGGGCTACGACCGCGATCCGCGCTCGATCGCCAAGCGCGCTGAAGCCTACCTGAAATCGTCGGGCATCGGCGACACCGCCTACTTCGGCCCAGAGCCAGAGTTCTTCATCTTCGACGCCGTGCGCTGGAAGCTGGACATGTCGGGTTGCTTCGTCAAGATCGATTCCGAAGAAGCATCGTGGTCGACCGACAAGGAATTTGAAGGCGGCAACAGCGGTCACCGTCCAGGCGTGAAGGGCGGCTATTTCCCAGTGCCACCAGTCGACTCGTTCCAGGACATGCGCTCGGAAATGTGCCTGATCCTCGAATCGATGGGCATCCCGGTCGAAGTGCACCACCACGAAGTCGCCGGCGCCGGCCAGAATGAAATCGGCACCAAGTTCTCGACGCTGATCGAGCGCGCCGACTGGACCCAGAACATGAAATACGTGATCTGGAACGTGGCCCACAGCTACGGCAAGACCGCGACCTTCATGCCAAAGCCGATGGCTGGCGACAACGGTTCGGGCATGCACGTGCACCAGTCGATCTGGAAAGACGGCAAGAACCTGTTCGCAGGCGACGGCTATGCAGGTCTGT
Source organism: Massilia aurea (assembly GCF_014200505.1). GTDB lineage: Bacteria > Pseudomonadota > Gammaproteobacteria > Burkholderiales > Burkholderiaceae_D > Telluria > Telluria aurea_B. The sequence goes on from NZ_JACHBX010000001.1 coordinate 56,256, forward strand.
CGGACACGGCGCTGTTCTACATCGGCGGCATCATCAAGCACGCCCGCGCCCTGAACGCGATCACCAATCCAGGCACCAACTCGTACAAGCGCCTGGTGCCAGGCTTCGAAGCCCCGGTCAAGCTGGCGTATTCGGCCCGTAACCGTTCGGCCTCGATCCGCATCCCGCACGTGGCGAACCCGAAAGGCCGCCGCATCGAGACGCGTTTCCCGGATCCACTGGCCAACGTCTACCTGTGCTTCGCAGCACTGATGATGGCCGGTCTGGATGGTATCCAGAACAAGATCCACCCGGGCGAAGCGGCAACGAAAGACCTGTACCATCTGCCGCCTGAAGAAGACAAGCTGATCCCGACGGTGTGCGCATCGCTGGAAGAAGCACTGGACGCACTGAACGAAGACCGCGAGTTCCTGACCCGTGGCGGCGTGTTCAGCGACAGCATGATCGATGCCTACATCGACCTGAAGATGCAGGAAGTCCAGCGCATGCGCATGACCCCGCACCCAGCCGAATTCGACATGTACTACTCGTCGTAATCGGTCCATCCAGGCTGGCGCGGATGGGCATCGCGCCAGCCTGGCGGGTAGAACAAACGCGGGGAAAGCCATGCTTTCCCCGCGTTTTTTGTTGCTTGGGGTTTATATTCCTTGGGGTATAGTCGGGCGCATCTACAATAGCGTGCCCTTGCGACCAACCGGGATGGGAATGACAAATAGTGTGTTTCAGGCCAGTGTGGCCGTTTTTACCGCCGTGTTTGCCTCGGTGCTGCTGTGCGCCAGTGCGCAGGCGCAAATCTACCGTTGTACCGATGCCAATGGCCGGCCGCTGTACACCGACACCAAGGTCGGCAAGTGCCAGCTGATCGACACCGGCTACAGCGCGCCGCCGGCAGCCTCGGCCCCGATTCCTGCACCGCGCTCGGCGGGCGGTGGGGGCGGGTCATCCGCGTCGAATTCCGCCCCGACGGCGGCCCCGAGCGCGGCCCAGTCGAACTTCCCGCGCGTGGACAATGTGCTGCAGCGCGCCCGCGACGACGAGCGGCGCGAGATCCTGGGCGATGAACTGCGCCTGGAAGAACGCAAGCTCACCGACCTCAAGCGCGTCTTCAACAACGGCGAGCCGGAGCGTCAGGGCAACGAGCGCAACTACGCCAAATACCAGGAGCGCGTGGCGTCCATGCGCGACGAAATCAACCGCAGCGAACGCAATATCGAAGCGCTACGGCGCGAGATCGGCAATATCAGATGACCCTACCTCCGATGGCCCCACCCGTGTACGACCCGGGCAACCCGGCCCGTTATGCCGGCCTGGACTTGCTGGCCTCGGCCGTGATGATGACCGGGCCCGATGGCGAAGTGGTGTATGCCAACGCCGCCGCCGAAAACCTGATGGAGCTGTCGTTCAAGTCGCTGCAGCGCCATCGCCTGCCCGAACTGTTTACCAATGGCGCCGAGATTGGCGTGTTGATCACGCAGGCGCTGGTGCACCAGTACGCCGACCTGCGCCAGGACCTGACGCTGCAGAGGAGCGGGCGCGAACCGCTGCATGTCAACAGCATCGTCAGCGCGCTGGGCGACGGCACGGCGCTGATCGAGCTGCGCGAGAACGTCCAGCAGCTAAAGCTCGACCGCGAAGAGCGCCTGATGGACCAGAGCCAGGCCAACAAGGAGCTGATCCGCAACCTGGCGCACGAGATCAAGAACCCTCTGGGCGGCATCCGCGGCGCAGCGCAGCTGCTCGAACTCGAGCTGCCGCCACACCACCTTCTGGAGCTGCAGGAATACACGCAGGTGATCATCAAGGAAGCCGACCGCCTGCAGACGCTGGTCGACCGCCTGCTGGCGCCGCACCGCAAGCCGCACATCGTCGGCGACGTCAATATCCACGAAGTGTGCGAGCGCGTGCGCAGCCTGATCCTGGCCGAATTCCCGCAGGGGCTGTCGATCCGGCGCGATTACGATGCATCGATTCCCGAGTTTCGCGGCGATATGGAGCAGCTGATCCAGGTGGTGCTGAACATCGCCCACAACGCCGCGCAGGCCGTCGCCGGGCGCATTGCGCAGGGCGACGCCGAGATCGTTTTGCGCACCCGCGTGGCGCGCCAGGTCACGCTGGCCAAGGTCCGCTACGGGCTGGCATTAGACTTGCATATCATCGACAATGGACCGGGCATCGCGCCCGATATCCGCGACCGCATTTTCTATCCGCTCGTATCCGGGCGTGACGGCGGGAGTGGCCTCGGGCTGACGCTGGCGCAAACGTTTGTGCAGCAACACCTGGGTGTGATCGAGTGCGAAAGCCGGCCTGGACTGACGGATTTCAGGATCCTGCTGCCCCTGCCATAAGCGGGAGAAAGCGGACCGCACCGGCCAGTCCTTTATTGAATCCATGTTGCGGGAAGCACGAAACCATGAAACCAATCTGGATTGTCGACGACGACGCATCGATTCGCTGGGTCCTCGAAAAGGCCCTGGCACGCGAAAGTCTGGAGACCCGCAGTTTCGCCAATGCGCGCGAAGCCATGACCGCCTTTGAAACCGACACGCCGCAAGTGCTGGTGTCGGATATCCGCATGCCGGGCGAATCCGGCATCGACCTGCTGCAAGCCGTCAAGGAACGCCATCCGGGCCTGCCGGTCATCATCATCACCGCGTTCTCGGACCTCGATTCGGCGGTGTCCTCGTTCCAGGGCGGCGCCTTTGATTACCTGGCCAAGCCATTCGATATCGACAAGGCCGTCTCGCTGATCCGGCGCGCGCTGGAAGAGAGCCTGCGCGAAGCGAGCGTCGAAGCCCCGCCGGCCGAAACCCCCGAGATCCTCGGCCACGCGCCGGCGATGCAAGAGGTGTTTCGCGCCATCGGCCGCCTGTCGCAGTCGAACGTCACGGTGCTGATCACGGGCGAATCGGGCACCGGCAAGGAGCTCGTGGCACGTGCGCTGCACAAGCACAGCCCGCGCGCGCAGCAACCGTTCATCGCATTGAACACGGCGGCGATCCCGAAGGACCTGCTCGAATCCGAACTGTTCGGCCACGAGCGCGGCGCGTTCACGGGTGCGCAGGCGATGCGGCGCGGCCGCTTCGAGCAGGCCGAGGACGGCACGCTGTTCCTCGACGAAATCGGCGACATGCCGTTCGACCTGCAGACGCGCCTGCTGCGCGTGCTGTCCGATGGTCACTTCTACCGCGTGGGCGGCCACCAGCCGGTCAAGGCCAATGTGCGCGTGATTGCCGCCACCCACCAGAACCTCGAGCAACGCGTGCGCGACGGTTTGTTCCGCGAAGACTTGTACCACCGCCTGAACGTGATCCGCCTGCGCCTGCCGTCGCTGCGCGAACGCAACGAAGACATTCCTGTTCTTACGCGCCACTTCCTGGTGCAAAGTGCGCACCAATTGGGGGTGGAGCCCAAGCGCATGAGCGAGCAGGCAATGCGCTTCCTGTCGGGCCTCGAGCTGCCGGGCAATGTGCGCCAGCTGGAAAACCTGTGCAACTGGATCACCGTGATGGCCCCGGGCCAGACCGTGGAGGTCAAGGATCTGCCGCGCGACCTGACCCAAGGCTCGGCGCCGCTGACGGGCAGCAGCGTGCCGAACGTGGTGCCGCTGTCCGACGGCATCGTCAGCGCCGGTGCGCAGCCAATGGCATCCGGCGGTGGCGTCGTGCTGCAGACCGCCGGCGCGCAGTCGCCCGAAGGCTGGCTGGGGCTGCTCGAACTGCAGGCGGCCGGCATGCTCAGCGCAGGGCAGATGGACGTGATGGATATCCTGGGACGCCAGTTCGAATCGGCCCTGATCCGTACGGCGCTCAAGCACACGCACGGGCGCAAGAACGACGCGGCCATGCGGCTCGGGATCGGGCGCAACACCATCACGCGCAAGATCGTGGAGCTGGGCATCGACGGTGCGCGCGAAGAGTAAGCTTTTAGATGGCAGGGCGTTGGTGTAAAGTCCTGCATCGGCGCGCTGCGCCCGTTTCATTTTCTACTCAATGCTGATCAATTGCGTCGCCTACCAGGAAGGCAAGAAGCTGTCCGATATCCCGGTCGAGGATATCAGCGAATACATCAAGCTCGATGACACCTTTGTCTGGGTCGCACTGCGCGACCCGGACGCCGCCGACATCGCCCTGATGCAGGAAGAATTCGGTCTGCACGAACTGGCGGTGGAAGACGCGCTGCGCGGTCACCAAAGGCCCAAGCTCGAAGAATATGGCGACTCGCTGTTCGTCGTCGTGCAGATCGTCGAACTGGTGGGCGAGGAGATGTCGGTCGGCCAGTTGTCCGTATTTGCCGGGCCCAATTACGTGCTGTCGGTGCGGCGTGATGCCAACCAGGGCTTTCTCGGCGTGCGGGCGCGCGCCGAGCGTGAACCGCACCAGCTCAGGAAAGGCGCGGGCTTCGTGCTGTATGCGCTGGTCGACGCCGTCGTCGACCGTTATTTCCCCGTGGTCGACACGCTCGAATCCGAGCTCGAATCGATCGAAGACCACATCTTTTCCATGCAGGGCAAGCAGCGCGACAATGTCGAGCGCCTGTATGACCTGAAGCGCAAGGCGCAGACGCTGCGCCACGCCGTGGTGCCGCTGATGGACGCGCTGGGACGCCTGTACGGCGGGCGCGTGCCGGCCGTGGTGGACGAGACCCAGGAATACTTCCGCGACGTGCACGACCACCTGCACCGCATCGCCGGCCGCCTGGACGCGGTGCGCGACACGATCAATACCGCGATCCAGGTGACGCTGTCGATGGTGGCGATCGAAGAAAACGAAGTGAGCAAGAAGCTGGCGTCGTACGCGGCGATCTTCGCGGTGTTTACCGCGTTCGCCGGCGTGTGGGGCATGAACTTCGAATTCATGCCCGAGCTGAAATGGAAGTATGGCTACCCGTTCGCGATGCTGACGATGATCTGCGTGTGCGGCTACCTGTATCGCAAGTTCAAGCGGGTGGGGTGGCTGTAACAGCGCTCGTAGGGTGGGCGGCTATGCCGTCCACGCGGTGATCGTGACCGGTGCCGCTGTCGTTCCGGATGATCTGGCGGCCAACCATCGCCGCGTGGGCGGGGGACCCGCCCACCCTACGTTAATTCTTGGGCTAGTGGTTTTTCCGGCCGTGGCGGCAGCGCTGCCTGACGCCACCCACTGCAGGCGTAGGGTGGGCGGCTAAGCCGTCCACGCGTTCAAGGTACGGTGGCATGCCACGCTACTCCTGGGCCCGTGATTTTCCGGCCGTGGCGGCGGCGCCGCCCGAGGCCACGATGACGAGCACGATCGCCAGCCACTGCAGGCTGGTCAGGCGCTCTCCGAGCCAGATGAAGCCGGCCAGCGCTGCGATGGCCGGTCCGCTGCTGACCAGGATGCCGAATACCCGCTGCGGCAGGCGCCGCAGTGCCATCATCTCGAGCGAGTAGGGCAGGGCGGACGACAGCAGCGCCACCGCCACGCCGCCCGCCAGCATGGCCGGCGTGAACAGCGCCATGCCCGCATGCGCCACGCCGAACGGCACCGCGAACACGCTCGCCGCCAGCAAGCCCCAGGCCACGGCCTGGCCACTGTTCAGGGTCGAGACGCGCTTGCCGAACACGATGTACATCGCCCAGCAGAACGCAGCCGCCAGCGCATACGCGATGCCGGCCGGGTCGAGCTGCGTCGCGCCGGCCACCGGCAGCAGCAGCCACAGGCCGAATCCCGCGCACACCACCCACACAAAATCGCGCGCATGACGCGACGACAGGACCACGACTGCCAGCGGCCCCGTGACCTCGATCGCCACCGCGATCCCCAGCGGGATGCGCTCGAACGCGCGGTAGATGCACAGGTTCATCGCGCCCAGCATCAGGCCGTACACGAGCAGGTTGCCCACATCGGCGCGCGCCGGGCGGCCAAAGCGCCATGGCCGCACGATGGCCAGCAGGATCAGCGCCGCCAGGCCCACGCGCAGCGCGGTGACGCCTTCGCTGCCCACGGCTGGAAACAACCCCTTGGCCCAGGCCGCGCCCGCGTTGACCGACACCATCGAGGCCAGGATCGCCAGACCCGGGCCCCATGCCGCATGCCGGCCCGCCGCGTTCAACGTGGCGCCATGGCCAGTGCCACCGCTTCGGCCACGCGAATGCCGTCGACGGCCGCCGACATGATGCCGCCCGCGTAACCGGCGCCTTCGCCAGCCGGGAACAGGCCGCGCGTGTTCAGGCTTTGCAGGTCGTCGTTGTTGCGCCGGATGCGGATCGGCGACGAGGTGCGTGTCTCCACGCCCGTCAGCACCGCGTCTTCCTTGTAGTAGCCCTTGATCTGCTTGTCGAAGGCGACAAACGCTTCGCGCATCGCGACGATGGCGTAGTCGGGCAGCGACGTGGCCAGGTCGGTCAGGTGCACGGCCGGCAGGAACGACGGCGTGACCGAACCGAGCGACGTGGACGGCCGACCGGCCACGAAGTCGCCCATCAGCTGGCCCGGTGCGTCGTAGGTCGAGCCGCCCAGCACGAACGCGCGCGATTCGAGTTCGCGCTGGAACGCGATGCCGGCCAGCGGATGGCCCGGGAAATCCTCGGGCGTGATGCCGACCACGATGGCGCTGTTGGCGTTGCGCTCGTTGCGCGAATACTGGCTCATGCCGTTGGTGACGACGCGGCCTTCTTCGCTCGATGCGGCCACCACGGTGCCGCCCGGGCACATGCAGAAGCTGTAGACCGAGCGGCCGTTGGACGCGTGGTGCACGATCTTGTAGTCGGCTGCGCCCAGCAGTTTGTTGCCGGCGTTCGGGCCGAAGCGGCAGACGTCGATCAGCGACTGCGGGTGCTCGACCCGGAAGCCGATCGAGAACGGCTTGGCTTCGATGTACACGCCGCGTTCGTACAGCATCTCGAAGGTGTCGCGCGCGCTGTGGCCGATGGCGATCGTCAGGTGACGGGTCGGGATTTCTTCGCCGCTGGCCAGGCGCACGCCGACCACCTGGCGCACGCCGCCGGTTTCTTCGATCAGGACATCCTGCATGCGCGTGTCGAAGCGCATTTCGCCGCCCAGGTTGATGATCTCGGCGCGCATCTGCTCGACCATCTTGACGAGGCGGAAGGTGCCGATGTGCGGCTTGCTGACGTACATGATCTCTTCGGGCGCGCCGAACTTGACGAACTCGGTGAGCACCTTGCGACCGTGGTGGTTGCTGTCCTTGATCTGGCTGTAGAGCTTGCCGTCCGAGAAGGTGCCGGCGCCGCCTTCGCCGAACTGCACGTTCGACTCGGTATCGAGCTTGCGCTTGCGCCAGAAGCCGAAGGTGTCGACGGTGCGCTCGCGCACGACCTTGCCGCGCTCGAGCACGATCGGGTTCAGGCCCATCTGCGCCAGGATCAGCGCAACAAACAGCCCGCACGGCCCGGTGCCGACCACGACCGGGCGCGGGGTGCCGGGGGCCGGTTTAGCGGCGTTGACGAACTTGTACTCGACGTCGGGGGCGGGCATGACGTGCGGGTCGCGCAGCTTTGCCAGCACGGCCTTGTCGTCGGCAACGGTCGCGTCGATCGAATAGATCAGGACGATGGCGGATTTCTTGCGCGCATCGTAGCTGCGCTTGTAGACGGCAAAGTCGAGCAGCTCGGCGTCAGCGATGCCAAGGCGGGCCAGGATGGCGTCGCGCAGGGCGGCGTCCGGGTGGTTCAGGGGGAGTTTGAGTTCGTTAATACGCAGCATGGGAGTGGTTGCTAGTGAGGCAACAAAATGAGAGCGGCAAAAGCCGTTATTTTACCCTGCCGTACAGGCACCAGCCGGTATGCGGGATAAAAAAACAAACAGTCTAAAACATGTAAATACATAGGGTTTGTGATCTTTTGACATTCTCACTTCGAAGCCCTGGTTTTGGTTTAAAACGTGCCAAATTACAACGAACTTTGTGGAACTGTCGCAACGTTCAAGCGCCGAAATTCATAAAAAATAACGTGCCTCGGGTGGCGCAAAAGTGCACTGCAGCAGGGAGTTTTCAGAGCTGTTTTGGTGAATGAATGCACCATGCCTGCGCGCTGTCTCACACCGACAACGTTGTGCGAACGAAAATAACGAAATGCATACGTATATGCACAAAAAGTTGTTGACGCCACAATGCACTATGCATGAACGTAGATGAGCGTTCATTTCCTTTTCGAGGAAAAAATGGCATGAACGTACCTGCGCGGCGATGCAGGTGTACAGGGAGGGGCGCTACCGCGATCGGTGCTGGTGCGACCAACAACAGGACTGCCATGAGCGGTCCGGCAAAAAAGAGAAAGCAAATCACATGTTGAAGAAAACTGTATTGGTTCACGCACTGAGTCTGGCCTTTGGTGGCGCAGTGATTGGCATGGCTGCAATGTCGCCGGCAATGGCGCAGTCGAATGCATCGGGTAGTGTCTTCGGCACCGTCGCACCGGGCAGCAATGTGCAGATTCTCATCGAGAACACCGACATCGGTATCCGCCGCACCCTGACGCCGGATGCACAGGGTCGTTTCGTTGCCAGCTCGCTGCCGAGTGGCACGTACCGCGTGTCCCAGTTGCGTGACGGCGCCGTCATCGGCTCGGTCAACGTCGAGACCGGCATTGGCCGCAACGGCGAAGCCATCTTCGCCGCTGCCGCACCGGCCGGCGGCCCGCAAGTCGTCCAGGTGACCGGTACCCGCGCCACCATCGACACCAGCAGCGCCGGCAGCAGCGCCACCTTCAATGCCCGCGAACTGGCAACGTTGCCGATCGGCCGCACCGTCGAAGCCATCATTCAGCTGGCGCCAAACACCACCACCGCCGACTCGCGCTTTGCCGGCGGCGCATCGTTCGGTGGCGGCGCAGCGTCCGAGAACTCGTACTACATCAACGGTTTCCCTGTCACCAACCCGCTGACCGGCCTGGGCGCTGCCCAGCTGCCATTCGGCGCGATCGCCGAAGCGCAAGTGCTGACCGGTGGCTTCGGTTCCGAATTCGGCCGCTCGATCGGCGGCGTCGTCAACATCGTCACCAAGGGCGGTACCAACACCTGGGAAGCGGGCGGCATCGTGACCTGGGAACCGAAATCGCTGCGCGCCACGCCGAAAGATATCTACTACCGCAATACCGGCACGCCAAACAACGTCAATACCGACGGTACGCTGCGCCTGGCGCGCGCCGAAAATACGCGCGACCAGAAGGTGTATGGCGCCTATGTAGGCGGCCCGATCATCAAGGACAAGCTGTTCTTCTTCGCATCGGCCGAGAAAACCGAGACTGAAGAAGGCCTCGTCAACGGCTTCCGCATCGCCACCAACAATGCCGCCGTCGGCTGGCGCGAGCGTGACACCAAGATCGAGCGCTACATGGCCAAGATCGACTGGAACATTACCGACAATCACCGCCTGGAATTCACGACGCTGGGCGACACGCCTGAAGTGAACAATTCGGACAGCGGCTTCAACTACGCGACCCGCACCCGCAGCGGTGTCGTCAACTCGAGCGCGCGGCGCATCAACGTCGACAACAACGGCGCCAAGATCAACACCCTGCGCTACGTCGGCAACCTGACCGACGACCTGACTGTCACCGCCCTGTATGGCCGCGCGAAGTCGCCGCACGAAAACTATTTCACCGGTTACAACCCGGACCTGTTCCAGATTTCGTCAACGGTCGATGCACGCGCGCCTGGCCTCAGCTACGCCAACCCGCAAAACATCAGCGGCAACATCCTGGCCCCGGGCTCGGAAGACATCGTCGATTCGGGTCGTTTCGACGTCGAATGGCGCCTCGGCGCCCACACGCTGCGCGGCGGCTTCGACCAGACCAAGGTCGAGTCGGTAGCAGCAGGCGACTTCCTCGCCGGTGGCGGCCGGTGGACCTACTACCGCGCCAGCGTGCCGGGCGCGGCCATCCCGGGCGAGGGCGGCGTGCGCGTTCCTGCACCGGCCAGCACCGGCAGCCCGTTGGGCAACCAGGGCTATTACGTGACCCGCGACCAGTTCTCGACCGTCACCAACTCGTTCGGTGAGCAGAGCGCGTGGTATCTGGAAGACCGTTTCCAGGCAACCCCGAACCTGCTACTGACGCTGGGTGTGCGTAACGAATCGTTCAAGAACCAGAACGACTCGAAGACCACCTTCCTGGAAATGAAGAACCAGTACCAGCCACGCCTGGCCGCCGTGTGGGACGTCAACGGTGATTCGAGCTTCAAGGTGTACGCGACCCTGGGCCGCTACTCGGTGCCGATCCCGACCCACATCTCGGTGCGTGGCGCTGGCCGCTCGACCTTCACGTCGCAGTACTACACCTACACCGGTACCGACGCGAACGGCGCGCCAACCGGTCTGACGCAGCTGAGCCAGCCTCTGTCGGGCAATAACGAATATGGTCAGGACAAAGTCGTCGATACCCTGGCTGCGCGCAATATGGAGCCGACCTATCAGGACGAAGTGACCTTCGGCTTCGAGAAAGCCTGGTCGCCATCGCTGAACTTCGGCGCGAAAGCGATTCATCGCAAGCTGCAGTCCACGATCGACGATTTCTGCGATGTGCGTCCATTCGAACGTTTTGCCGCAGCCAATGGCATCGCGATCACCAACCCGCTGTTTGGCAACAGCTGCCAGACCTTCAATCCGGGTGAAGACAATGAGTTCCTGGTCGACTTCTCCGGCGATGTATCGAAGCTGACACCTGTCAGCCTGACTGCGGCGGACATGGGCTTCGACAAGCCAAAGCGCACTTATAGCTCGGTCGAAGCATTCCTCGAGCACCCGTTCCGCAATGGCTGGTACGGCAAGATGAGCTATGTGTGGTCGCGCAACAAGGGCAATACCGAAGGCCAGGTGCGTTCGGATAACGGCCAGGCTGACGTCGCCGTTACGTCGTCGTGGGATTACCCTGAGCTGATGGAAGGCGCCTATGGCTACCTGCCGAATCACCGCAAGCACCAGGTCAAGGCATTCGGCTTCTATCAGTTCAACGACGAGATCACTGTTGGTGGTAATGCGCTGATCGCTTCGGGCCGTCCACGCAGCTGCATCGGCAGCGCCGCCAATCCGGGCGATTCGCCGAACTATGCCAACCAGACCTTCTATTGCGGTGGCCTGACCCGTTCGCAGAACGTGCTGACCCCACGTGGCTCGGTCGGCAGCCTGCCATGGACGCACCGTTGGGACATGAACGTGGCTTACAAGCCTAACTTCATCAAGGGCCTGCAGTTCCGTGTCGACGTGTTCAACGTCTTCAACAGCCAGTCGGTTGCCAGCGTGACGGAGGCCTACAACAATGCAGCCAACGTCAGCAGCCTGTACCAGACGCCGCTGTCGCTGACCGCACCGCGTTACGCCCGTTTCTCGCTGATGTACGACCGCAAGTTCTGATCCAGTCGTTGTCAGAATAAAAGCCAAACCGCCCTTCGGGGCGGTTTTTTATTGGGTTGCTCAAAGACATTGTGTTGTATTTACCCAACTTTTAGTTTCACGCTCGATAATGGTGCATCGAAATAAAAATCGTGACTGGCACAGCGCAACACCACCTTGACTTGCCCCGTTCTAAAAAAATTTTGATGATAAAAAGATCGTCAATACGAGACGTTGCGTGCGTTTAGCTTTTGAATGCGGGTTCAGGGCATTGCACCAGTTTGATATTGCGGCGCACCACCATCGCACTTTCCCGACTTTCAAAAAAATAAAGTGTTGTATTTCACACTCTGCATTATTGGTGCTCGGTTGACACTATTCTTGACGCCATGTTTTTATAGCTCCACTTGAATAACGTTTGGTTTCATCCAAGCACTTATTTAGGCTGATCGTCCCCAGTCAGACGTATGCATGAAAAATACTGCCGTCCAGAATGCGATCAGTGGTCCACCTGTTCCGGCTCAATGCGTTGATCCGATGCTTTGCCGGCCCAGGCGACCGGCAGGCACGGGCCTGCAGAACAGGCACTGAGCATTCTTGTGCGCAATCACCGATAAGAAAGTACGAGGAGAATTACCCATGATGTTGAAACTGAAGTCGATGCCTTTCGCGATTGCTTGCGCAATTGCCAGCGGCGCCCTGACCTGCGCAGCGCCGGCGTTTGCCCAAGCCCAGCAGGGCGGCACCGAACCAGCCGCGCAGCGCGTGGTCGTGACGGGTTCGCTGATCAGCCGCACCAACACCGAGACGCCGACCCCGGTGCAGGTGCTGACTGCAGCCGACATCCAGAAGAGCGGCAAGACCTCGGTTGCCGAGCTGCTGACCGACCTGGCCGCCAACGGCGCCGGTACCCTGGGCACTGGCTTTGCCGGCGCGTTCGCCAACGGCGCATCGGGCATCTCGCTGCGTGGCCTGACCGTGGGCGCGACCCTGGTGCTGATCGACGGCCACCGCATGGCCCCGTATCCATTGTCGGATGACTCCCAGCGCTCGTTCGTCGACGTCTCGTCGATCCCGTTCGATGCCATCGAGAGCATCGAGATCCTGAAAAGCGGCGCGTCGTCGCTGTACGGCTCGGACGCGATCGCTGGCGTCATCAACATCAAGCTCAAGAAAAACCTGAACGGCACCCGCCTGTCGGCCGAAGTGGGCGACACGCAGCACGGTGGTGGCAAGACCAAGCGCGCCTCGATCAGCACCGGCATCGGTGACCTCGACAACGACGGCTACAACGCCTTCATCACGGCTGAATACCGCAAGCAGAACGCGATCAAGGTCGTCGACCGCGAGCAGTACGGCTATGCAAACCGCGACTGGCGCGCACGTGGTGGTAACGACCTGACCCTGGGCGTGCCGACCAACATCAACAACTTCCTGACCCCGGCCAGCAGCCCGTTCCTGTACAACGCGTCGAACCCGAACAACCCGGCTGGCGTCACCAACGTCAATAACCCGGCCAACTACCAGTTCCTCGACCCGACGAACTGCAACTTCACCAAATACCGCGCCGGTGGCTGCTCGGTGCGCGATGAACTGTCGAACATCCAGCCAGAGACCGAAAACGTCAACCTGATGATCGGCATGACGAAAAAGCTGAGCGAAGACTGGGAAGTGCGCTTCAACGGCTCGATGTTCCAGCGCGAAAGCAACAACAACCGCAATGCGGCCCCGGCAGCATTCAGCCCGACCAGCTTCAACGGCACCACGACCCTGGTCAATGGCGTGCTGACATCGCGCGTGGGCGCCATCCCGAACACGACCTTCGCCGCTGGCGCACCGGTCGGCGCGAATATCACCAACCAACTGGGCGCAGCTGCCCGCCTGTACGGCTACATCCCGGATGTTGGCGCCGCCCTGACCACCAACAACAAGACCACCGCGACCCGCTTTGCGGCTGACCTCGTCGGTAGTGCCTACGGCTGGGACGTGAACGCTGCCATCGGTGGCACCCGCGTCAAGAGCGACCTGGACTACAGCGGCTACGTCAACCGTACCAACCTGTACAACCTGCTGCGCAATGGCACCTTCAATGTGCTGGGCAACAATGCGCCGGGCGTCGTGGATGCCGTCTCGCCGCGTTTCAGCAACGAAATCGAATCGACGCTGAACTACGCCGACCTGATCGGCTCGCGTGAACTGCTGTCGAATTTCGGCGCTGGCCCACTGGCCTTCGCCGCTGGCGTGCACTGGCATGAGCGCAAGCAGAATGCGCCACCATCGAGCCTGACGCTCAACGGCGCGGTCGCCAACACGGCAGCGTTCACCATTGGTGACGAAACCAACAGCGCGGTGTTTGCCGAGCTGCAGGCCACGCCGATCAAGAACCTGGAAATTGGCCTGTCCGGTCGTTATGACCACTACGACACCTACGGCAATTCGTTCACGCCGTCGGCCAACTTCAAGTGGGCGCCGATCCAGCAGTTCGGTCTGCGCGGCACGTTCGCACGCGGTTTCCGCGCGCCGAACCCGGCCGAAGTCGGCAATGCCGGTTCGTTCTTCACGTTCAACGCGATCCGCGATCCGCTCCTGTGCGCCAATGGCAGCCAGACCACGGCCGGCAACGTGCCATCGGCTTGCTCGTTCAGCCCACCGTACGTCCAGACCACCAATCCTGATCTGCAGCCAGAGAAGTCGAAGTCGTTCACGGCCGGTATCATCGTCGAGCCAATGCGCGGCCTGAACATGACCCTGGATTACTACAAGATCCAGATCAAGAACCTGGTCGTCACGCAAGCCGGTAACGATCCAAGCTTCACGCCAACCTGGGTCCGCGGTCCTGCCAACACGATCGACATCGCCACCGGCGTGGGCAACAACACGGTGCCTGGCATCCCTGCGGTTGGTCCGATCCTGTACGGCCTGTCGCCTTACATCAACGCCGGCAGCACCGAAACCCACGGCATCGAAGCGGACATCCGCTACCGCTGGCGCCTCGCCAACGACCTGGGCACTGTCAGCGCGAACCTGAGCGCAGCCCACGTCTTTGGCTATGTGACCGAACTGGGCAGCGATTCGTACCAGCTGGCCGGCACGCAAGGTCCATCGTCGGTTGGCGGCGCAACGGGTAACCCGAAAGACCGTGCACAGTTCACCCTCGGCTATAACCGTGGCCCACTGGACGTGACCGCTACCGTGAACTACACGAGCGGCTTCTCGACCTTCGACCCGGCACTGGGCGCGACCGACTGCGCATCGACTGCAGCCGACGTTGGTGGCCGTACCTACTTCCAGGGTCTGGTCCAGCCGATCGGCTACTGCAACGTGTCGTCGTTCACCGTTACCAACCTGAACCTGTCGTACAAGGTCACGGATAACCTGACGATCCGCGGCGCGATCCTGAACCTGTTCGACAAGGAAGCACCATACGACGTCGCTACCTACGGCAACGCCGGTGCACAAACGTCGTACAACGCTTCGCTGCACCAGCCAGGCGCAGTGGGCCGCTTCTTCAGCCTGGGCGCGAACTACACGTTCTAAGCCTGTCGCTGTATAAAAAAACCCCGCCGGCAGCGATGCCGGCGGGGTTTTTTCATGTTCTCTGCGCTTAGATGGCGTCCCAGGCCCCCGCCAGCACGGCGAGCGCGGCCAGACCGGCCGTCTCGGTGCGTAGCACGCGCGGCCCCATCGACAGCGACAGCGCGCCGGCGGCAACGGCCGCGTCTTCTTCGTGCGGCGTGAGCCCGCCTTCAGGGCCGATCAAGAGCGTGACCGCCTGCGGCGCATTCGCGCGCGCCCAGCCGGCCAGCGATTCGGTTGCGCGCGGACTGAGCAGGATGCGAGTCGTGCCCGCGCCCGCCGCCAGCCACGGTTGCACCTCCGCCATTGGGTGCAACTGCGCCAGCCGGTTGCGCCCGCATTGCTCCGATGCGGCCACAATGACGCCATGCCAGTGTGACTGGCGTTTCTCGAGCCGCTCGCCGGACAGGCGCACGACGCTGCGCGCCGCTGCCAGCGGCTGGATCGCGGCCACGCCCAGTTCAACGGCCTTTTCGATGATCCAGTCCATTTTCGAGCCTTCCGGCAAGCCCTGGGCCAGCGTGACCGGGTAGGGCGCCTCGGTCTCGATCGCGTCGTGCCCGTCGATGACGGCAGTGGCGCGCCGCTTGCCGGTCTCGACCAGCGTGGCGCGGTATTGACCGCCTTCGCCATTGAACAGCGTCAGCGCGGCCCCGGGCTGCAGGCGCACCACATGCAGGTGATGCGCGACCGCTTCCGGCAGCTCGATCGTGTTGCCGCTAACAAGTGGCTGAGGACAATAAAAACGCGGCATGGCACTCCTGAAATCGCGGTGGACAGGGCTGCATTTTAAATCCTCGCTACATCGGTCTGGTAAAATAACGGGCTACGGCCAGCCGCAGGCCACCAGCTTTCCAATCCCTGATCCCCGATCTCCATGAAATCTACGCAAACCACCACCCTGATGGCCAACGCGATCCGCGCGCTGGCGATGGACGCTGTTCAGCAAGCCAACTCGGGCCACCCGGGCATGCCAATGGGCATGGCCGAGATCGCCGTTGCGCTGTGGGACAAGCACTACCGTCATAATCCGGCCAATCCGGGCTGGATGAACCGCGACCGCTTCCTGCTGTCGAACGGCCATGGCTCGATGCTGCATTACGCGCTGCTGCACCTGGCAGGGTACGACCTGACGATGGGCGATCTGCGCGCCTTCCGCCAGATGCATTCCAAGACGCCGGGTCACCCTGAAGTGGGCATCACCCCGGGCGTGGAAACCACCACCGGCCCGCTGGGCCAGGGTATTGCCAACTCGGTCGGCATGGCGCTGGCTGAATGGCTGCTGGGCTACGAATTCAACCGTCCAGGCTACGACGTGGTGGATCACTACACCTATGCGTTCCTGGGCGACGGCTGCCTGATGGAAGGCATCTCGCACGAAGTGGCGTCGCTGGCCGGCACCCTCAAGCTCAACAAGCTGATCTGGCTGTACGACGACAACGGCATCTCCATCGACGGCAAGGTCGAAGGCTGGTTCACCGATGATACGCAAAAGCGCTTTGAAGCCTATGGCTGGAACGTGATCCCGAAGGTCGACGGTCACAGCGTCAAGGATATCGATGCCGCTATCGAGCAGGCCAAGACGTCGGATCGTCCAACGCTGATCTGCTGCAAGACGATCATCGGCAAGGGCGCACCGAACCTGGAAGGTGGCGACAAGGTCCACGGCGCGCCACTGGGCGACAAGGAAATTGCCGCCGTGCGCCAGCACCTGGTCTGGGATCCGATCCCGTTCGACATTCCTGCCGAACTGTACGAAGCATGGGACGCGAAAGAGCGCGGCGCCCAGGTCGAAGGCGAATGGAACACGATGTTCGCGGCCTATCGCGGCGCACACCCTGAGCTGGCGAGCGAATTCGAGCGCCGCATGAAGGGCGAGCTGTCGGGTGAATTCACCAAGGCGCTGGACGCCGCGATTGCCAGCTGCATCGAGAAGCAGGAAACCATTGCCACCCGCAAGGCCTCGCAAAATGCAATCCAGGCGCTGGCCGCGAGCCTGCCAGAATTTTTGGGCGGCTCGGCCGACCTGACCGGTTCGAACCTGACCAACTGGAAAGAATCGGTTGCTGTGCGCTCGGGCATCGCCGGCAATCACATCAACTACGGCGTGCGCGAATTCGGCATGGCCGCGATCCAGAACGGCGTGGCGCTGCATGGCGGCTTCATTCCGTTCGGCGCAACGTTCCTGACCTTCTCGGACTACAGCCGCAACGCGCTGCGCATGGCCTCGCTGATGAAGATCCGTTCGATCTCGGTCTTCACGCACGATTCGATCGGCCTGGGCGAAGACGGTCCGACGCACCAGTCGGTCGAGCACGTCTCGTCGCTGCGCTTGATCCCGGGCCTGGACAACTGGCGTCCATGCGACACGGTCGAATCGGCCGTGGCATGGGGCGCAGCAGTCCAGCGCAAGGATGGCCCGACGACGCTGATTTTCTCGCGCCAGAACCTGCCGTTCATGGCCCGCGACACCCAGCAGGTCGCTGACGTCGCCAAGGGCGGCTATGTGCTGCGCGACACGCCGGACGCCAAAGTCATCCTGATCGCCACCGGTTCGGAAGTCGAGCTGGCCGTGAAGGCCTTCGACGCACTGGCCGCTGAAGGCATCGCCGCGCGCGTTGTCTCGATGCCGTCGACCGACGTGTTCGATCGCCAGAACGCCGCCTACAAGGCCAGCGTGCTGACCCGCGGCACGCCGCGCGTGGCCATCGAAGCCGGCATTACCGCCTTCTGGTACAAGTATGTGGGCCTCGAAGGCGCCGTGGTCGGCATCGACACCTTCGGTGAATCGGCGCCGGCGCCGGTGCTGTTCAAGCACTTTGGCTTCACCGTCGAGAACGTGGTTGCCAAGGCCAAACAAGTTATCGCAGCGTAAGCATTCGCCAGAAAACGGACTGTCCCGCAGGGATGGTCCGTTTTACTATGTTCGTTACGAAAAAGTTTTTTTTCTACTAGGAGCCAAGCATGACGATCAAAGTTGCAATCAATGGTTATGGCCGTATCGGCCGCAATATCCTGCGCGCATTCTACGAAGGCGGCAAGAAACAGGACATCCAGATCGTGGCGATCAACGACCTCGGCAATGCCGAGTCGAACGCCCACCTGACCCGCTACGATACCGCCCACGGCAAGTTCCCTGGCACCGTCACGGTCGAAGGCGACAACATGATCGTGAACGGCGATCCAATCCGTGTGTTCGCACAGCGCAATCCTGCGGAAATCCCATGGGGCGAGCTGGGCGTCGATGTCGTGCTCGAGTGCACCGGCTTCTTCACCACCAAAGAAAAAGCTTCGGCCCACATCAAGGGTGGCGCCAAGAAAGTCATCATCTCGGCCCCTGGCGGCAAGGATGTCGATGCGACCATCGTGTTCGGCGTGAACCAGGACGTGCTGAAAAGCTCGGACACCGTCATCTCGAACGCATCGTGCACCACCAACTGCCTGGCCCCGCTGGTCAAGCCGCTGCATGACGCCATCGGCCTGGAAACCGGCCTGATGACCACCGTGCACTCGTACACCAACGACCAGGTGCTGACCGACGTGATGCACGAAGACTTGCGCCGTGCCCGCTCGGCCACGCAGTCGATGATCCCGACCAAGACCGGCGCTGCCGCTGCAGTCGGCCTGGTGCTGCCAGAACTGAACGGCAAGCTGGATGGCTTCGCGATCCGCGTGCCGACCATCAATGTGTCGATCGTCGACCTGACCTTCATCGCCAAGCGCGACACCACCGTCGATGAAATCAACCAGATCATGAAGACGGCCGCCGATGGCGCGCTGAACGGCATCCTGACGTACCAGACCGAGCCGCTGGTGTCGGTCGACTTCAACCACAACCCGGCCTCGTCGAACTTCGACGCGACCCTGACCAAAGTGTCGGGCCGCCTGGTCAAAGTGACGTCGTGGTATGACAACGAGTGGGGCTTCTCGAACCGCATGCTCGACACCACCGTTGCGCTGATGAACGCCAAGTAACCGGTTCTTGTCGATCGTAAAACCCGGTAAGGCGCAGGCCTTCCGGGTTTTTTTACGTCGCGCAGATTGGATGGATGCTCTTTTTTACCGGCAGCGCATTGCGGGATATGAACGCCTGATGGGTCGGCCCGCCTGGTCAACGTGACGTCGCACGCTCGACACCATGGCTGAGCAGGGAGGCATCTCGACGGTGATGCGCTACAGCTTCACCGATAACCTCATCCTGCGCGCCGGCATGAAGAATATCGCCGACCGGTCGTCAGCTGTACGTGACGGGCAACTACAAGTTCTAAGCTGCACGCAAGAAGGGCCGGATCCCTGGCGGGAGCCGGCCCTTTTTTTATTGATGCACGTCCTGTTGCAGACTGATCAGCGCTTGTCCGGCCACGGCGTCAGGATCTCGGCGCCATTCTTCGTTACCACCAGCATATGTTCCCACTGCGCCGACAGCGAACCGTCGCGCGTCATCACGGTCCAGCCATCCTCCAACTGGATCACGTCGTCTTCGCCCATATTGATCATCGGCTCGACCGTAAAGGTCATGCCTTCCTTCAGCAGCAGGCCCGTATTCTTGCGACCGTAATGCAGCACCTGCGGTTCTTCGTGGTAGACACGGCCGATGCCGTGGCCGCAGTAGTCGCGCACGACCGAGAAGCCGGCGCCTTCGGCCAGCGTCTGGATCGCGTGGCCGACGTCGCCCAGGCGCGCGCCCGGGCCGACGGCGCGGATGCCCGCCATCATGGCGTCATAGGTGACCTCGACCAGCTTCTTCGCTTCGGGCGACGGCGTGCCGGCAAAGTACATGCGGCTCGTATCGCCATGCCAGCCATCCTTGATCACGGTCACGTCGATGTTGACGATGTCGCCGTCCTTGAGGATGTCCTTCTCGCTCGGGATGCCGTGGCAGACCACGCCGTTGATCGACGTGCACAGGGTTTTCGGGAAGCCGTGGTAACCGATATTGGCCGGCGTGGCCTTCTGCACCTTGCGGATGTAGTCGTGGCAGCGGCGGTCGAGTTCTTCGGTGGACACGCCGGGCACGACGAATTCCTTGATCATGTCCAGCACTTCGGCGGCCATGCGGCCGGCCACACGCATCTTGGCGATGTCTTTGTCGTTCTTGAGTTTGATGGTCATACGGGAGGCAGTAGCGCGGCGGCGCCGCAGGCAAACCGCCATGATACCGCGTTGGCGCCAGGCAAGCAGGATAGTGCAAGAAAAATGCCCGCCAGGCTGGGCCGGGCGGGCATCGGTCAGGACTTCAGGACGGGGTCTTGCGACCCCGATCCATCAGAAGTTCTGGGTGTAGCGGACGTACATGAAGCGGTCCAGCGAGGTATCAGCATCGACCGAAGCTGCCGACGCTTGCGTGTTGTACACGGTGCGTGGCGACTTGTCGAAGACGTTGTTGATACCGAACAGGATGCGGCCATCCCAGCTGGTCTTGTAGCCAACGCTCACGTCATGGATCGTGATCGAACCCAGTTTGTTGGCGCCGGTGCCGAAGGTTGCTTCGTAGTCAGGCAGGTTGCACTCGATGGTCGAGGTGTAGCAGCTGTCCTTGACCGGGCTGTAGTAGCGGAAGCCCCAGGTGGCGCTCCAGTTGCCCATGGCCCAGTCGACGTTGGTGTTCGACTTCACGCGGTTGTAGAAGTACTCACCGGCGTAGTTGTTCCACTCCGAATCAGCACCGCTGCGGGTACGGAACGTGTCGACGTACGAAGTTTCGTTACGGATGTTGAACTGGCCGTAAGCGGTGCGTGGCAGACGATAGTTAATCGACATGTCCAGGCCTTCGGTTTCCATGTTGCCCAGGTTGGCGTTACCGCGCGACAGCGTGGTGATCTGGCCGGTGACCGGGTCACGACGGATTGCCGAGCAGAAGTTGGCGCTACCGTTGATGAAGCACTCGTTGGCAACGTAGGTCGCGCTGATCGCGGTGATACGGTTGTCGATCGAGATGTTGTACCAGTCCAGGCCAACCGACAGGCCAGGCACGAACGATGGGCTGTAGACGAAGCCGACCGTTTTGGTCGTTGCGGTTTCTGGTTCCAGGAATGCATTGCCGGCGCCGGTGTTGAACGCGACGGTCGACTGGATACCAACGGCGCTAGGGATCGGGGTACCGGCCTGGTTGACCTGACGGTAGGTTGGCGTGGTGCCCGATGCAACGCAGCGTGCCTGGACAGCTGGGTTACGTGCTGCGTCGCCGTACACGGTGTCGCATGGATCCAGGAACGTGTCGAACGACTGCGAACCGCCGCCGAAGGTGTCGCCCAGGGTTGGAGCGCGGAAGCCCTCAGCCCAGGTACCACGAATCAGCACGTCCTTGACCGGCTTGTACATGAAGCTGGCCTTGCTGTTGTTGGTCACGCCAAAGTTGCTGTAGTCCGAGTGGCGGGTGGCCAGGTTGAAGCTCAGCAGTTCTGCGAAAGGCATTGCCTTCAGGACAGGGATTTGCAGCTCGGCGTACGCTTCACGCACGGTGTAGCGACCGTAGGTGGCATTGCCAGCCAGATCGGTCGAGTAGCCCGATTGCTCGAACTGGCCTGGAACTTCCTGGCCCTTGACTTCACGGTGTTCGATACCGACTGCCAGACCCAGTGCACCGGCTGGCAGCTGGAACAGTTCGCCAGCCAGATCAGCGGTAGCGCTGTTGACGGTCGAGCCGTAGGTCGACTGGCCGGTCGAGTTGATGTAGGCCAGTGCTTCCGGGGTCGACGCCGATGGGCCACCCAGGACGTTGAACGGCACGCACGACGACAGGCCGATCGGGTTAGCTGCAGTACCGCACTGGACGACGCCGGCCGAGTTGAGGAACGATGGGCCCAGGGCGTTTTTCAGGTTCAGCAGGTTGATGTTGCCGGTACCGAATTGCGAACCCGAGACCTTGCTGTGGTTGTAGCCAGCGCTCCAGTTCCATGCCAGATCCTTGACGGTGAAATCACCTTCCAGGGTTGCATCGATGTGCAGTGTGCGGTTTTCGGTTTCGGTAATACGCTTGAGTTCGGTGGTGCGACGTGCGAAGTACAGGTCCTGACCCAGGCCGGCGCCAGCGACGCTGTTGCCGTACGGGTTGTAGTAGCTGTTCTTGTCGATGTAGACCGGGTAGTTCGGCTGGCTGGTCGAGGTCAGCGGGTAGCCGGCGACCGTCTGCGACGAGCTGCGCTGCGAGTACATCGCGGTGGTCTTGAAGCGCATGTCTTTCGGCAGCGCGATCTCGCCCTTGACGAACAGGGTGTCCAGCTTGCTCGGGATGAGCAGGTCCATGTCCTGGGTCGAGTTGTAGCGATCGTCGATCCCGTTGGCGTATGGGTGGTAGTTGTTCGGGTTGCGCGAGTCTGCGCCGACACCCTGGCCGTCGAAGCTGCCGGTGTGGTTCAGGGTCTGGTTGAAGCTGCCAGCGCCGGTGGCCAGCGAGCCGCCGGTACGTGGATTGACCGGGGTGATACGACCCCATGGACCGGTACCCAGACCATCGAATGGGTGAGCAGGACCGTTCGTGAACGAGCTGATCGCACGGGTCATGGTGCCCACGCGGCCGGATTCGGTGTGCGACAGGCCGAACATCAGCGATGCTTTGTCATCGCCGGCGCCGTAGCTCAGCGAGAAGTCCTTGTTCTTGCCGTCGTTCTTTTCGTACTGGCCCGTGTACAGCGACAGCTGGCCGCCCTGCATGTTCTTTTTCAGGATGATGTTGATCACGCCTGCAATTGCGTCCGAGCCGTAGATCGACGAAGCGCCGTCCTTCAGGATCTCCATGCGCTCGATCATCGACGATGGAATGGTCGACAAGTCGGTGAAGCCATCGACCGACTGCGTCCAGCGCTTGCCGTCAACCAGCACCAGCAGGCGGTTCGAGCCCAGGTTGCGCAGGCTGACGTACTGACCACCGATTTCGCTGTTCGAAGTCAACGAACCCGAGCGGGAGAAGTCAGGCGCACCGGCCGACGACAGGTTGTTCAGGATCTCGCCGACGGTCACCAGACCGGTCTTCTGGATCTGTTCCTGGCTCATGATCTGGATCGGCTGTGCCGTCTCCAGGTCAACCTGGCGAATACGCGAACCGGTCACTTCGACGCGCTGTGGCGCAGCGACTTCCTGCGCGATCGCAGCGGTCATGCCAAGGGTCATACCGCCGAGGCAAATAGCGCGGACCGAACGGGACAAGAGTGTTTCCATCATGTTGCAGAACTCCTAGGGTGTATGCGCGGCGGGACCTGGGTAAGGACCTGCCACCGAAAAATGTCGCGGAGCGACTCGCTGAAAAACGCCAACTAATTTGGTTAAACGACTTTTCAAGTCAGCAATAAAACCATTCGGGGTACTTCACTGTCAATGCATACGCACCAGAAGGGTGAGAATGTGACAGTTTTGTTGCAGAAATGTGTATTTACTCTTTTTCGATATGACATGTAATTGACTATATGGTTACTTGCTGATCTAAGTTTGGCTGAGCGCAAAAAAGCCCGCCCGGCTTGCGCCGGGCGGGCTTTCAACGCAATTAAATTGCTTAGAACGCTTGGTTGTATCGAACGTAGAAGAAGCGATCGATTGGCAGGTCGGCATCGACCGTCGTGGCAGACGAGGCGCCGAGCAGTGTGAAGCGCGGTGACTTGTCGAACACATTGTTCACGCCGACACGCAGGCTGGCGTTCCAGTCGAACTTGTACCCAGCGCTGATGTCATGGTAAGTCAGCGACGACAGGCGGTTTGCGCCAGCCGACGTTGCGCCTGGACGGAAGGTCGTCGGTGCATTGCACTCCCAGCCGCGCGGGATGTTCAGGCACTGGTCGAGTACCGAACTGAGGAAGCGGATGCCCCAGGTTGCGCTCCAGTTGCCCTGTGCCCAGTCGGTCGTGAAGTTCGACTTCCAGCGATGGAAGTCGTATTCACCCGAATAGTCGATCCAGCGTGCAGCGGCCGAGCTCTTGGTCGAGTACTCGTCCAGGTAGGTCGTTTCGCTGCGCAGCGAGATCTGGCCCCACGAGAAGCGCGGCAGGCGATAGCGCAGCTCGACGTCCACGCCTTCGGTCTTGATCTGGCCGAGGTTGGCATTACCGCGGGTCAGGCCGACCACCTGGCCGCTGACCGGATCGCGGCGGATGCTCTGGCAGAAGTCCGTCAGGCCTTCGGTGTAGCACTGGTTGGCAACATAGCTCGACGATACGGCAGTGATGCGGTTGTTGATGCTGATGCTGTACCAGTCGACCGATGCCGAGAAGCCGGGCACGTACGACGGGCTGTAGACGAGACCCAGCGTGCGGGTCACGGCTGTTTCCGGCGTCAGGAACGCGTTGCCGGCGCTGGCCTGGAACGGATACGCGGTCTGCGCCCCGCCGCTTGAGGTGATCGGCGAGCCGCTCTGGATGCGCTGGCGGTAGCCACCCGGAGTGCCGATGACGCCGCCAAAGCCCGACGAGCAGCGTGCTGCGACTGCGGCAGTGCGGGCAGCTTCGCCGTACACGGTGTCGCACGGGTCGAGCCAACCGGTGTCGAAGGATTGCTGACCGCCGCCGAAGGTGTCGCCCACGGTCGGTGCGCGGAAACCTTCAGCCCAGGTACCGCGTGCCAGGACGTCGGTGATTGGACGGTACATGAAGCTGAACTTGCTGTTGTTGGTGGTGCCGAAGTTGCTGTAGTCCGAATGGCGTGTGGCCAAGTTGAAGTTAAGCAATTCTGCAAACGGCAGGTCTTTCAGGACCGGGATGTTGACTTCCAGGTAGGCTTCGCGCACGGTGTAGCGGCCGCGGGTGGCGTTGCCGGCCAGATCGGTCGAATAGCCCGACTGCTCGAACTGGCCTGGAATATCCGTGCCGATGACTTCGCGGTGTTCGATGCCGCCTGCAATGCCCAGCGCGCCGGCTGGCAGTTGCAGCAGCTCGCCACCGATGTCGGCCGTCGCGCTGTTGATCGTGCTGCCGTAGGTCGCCTGGCCAGTGGACATGACGTAGGCCAGTGCCTCCGGGGTCGAGGCCGATGGGCCGCCCAGGATGTTCCATGGAACGCAGGTGGCCAGGCCGATCGGTGCGGCAGCGGTGCCGCACTGGACGACGCCGGCAGAGTTCATGAATGACGGGCCGAGAGCGCGTTTCAGGTTCAGCAGGTTGACATTGCCGGTGCCGAGGGTCGAGCCGGTCACCTTGTTGTGGTTGTAGCCGGCACTCCAGTTCCATGGCAGGCCACGCAGCGTGAATTCGCCTTCGAGGGCCGCATCGATGTGCAGGGTGCGGTTTTCGTTTTCGGTGGTGCGCGGCACTTCGATGGTGCGGCGATAGAAGAACAGGTCCTGGCCGGCCCCGTTGCCGGCGACCGAGCTGCCCAGCGGGTTGTAGTAGCTGTTCTTGTCGACATACACCGGATAATTCGACTGCGCGCCCGATTGCAGTGGATAGCCGGCAGTGGTCGACAGGCTCGTGCGCTGCGAATACATCGCAGTCGTTGTCAGGCGCATGTTCTTCGGCAGCGCGATCTCGCCCTTGACGAAGATGTTGTCCATCTTGTTCGGCATCGCGAACACCATCTGGCTCGTGGTGTTGAACAAGTCGTCCGGCACCGGCGTCAGGTTGGCGACGTTATGGTAGTTGGCGATATTGCGCGAATCGGCGCCCACGCCGATGCCGTCATAGGAGCCCGTGTGATTCAGGATGCGGTCGAAACCGGTGGCGCCGCCGCTGGCATTGATGGCGCGGATACGGCCCCATGGACCGCCACCCAGGTTTTCGAGCGGGAAGTTTGGGCCGCGTGAATTGGCCGTGATGGCGCGGTCGCGTGCCCAGACGGCGCCACTTTCGGTGTGCGCCAGGCCGAACATCAGCGATGCTTTTTCGTCGCCCGCGCCATAGCTCAGCGAGAAGTCCTTGTTCTTGCCGTCATTCTTTTCGTTCTGGCCCGTGTACAGGCTCAATTGGCCGCCTTCCATCGACTTTTTCAGGACGATGTTGACGACGCCTGCGATGGCGTCCGAGCCGTAGATCGACGAAGCGCCGTCCTTCAGGATCTCCATGCGCTCGATCATCGACGACGGGATGGTCGACATGTCGGTGAAGCCGGCGACGGACTGGGTCCAGCGCTTGCCATTGACCAGCACCAGCACGCGCTGGGCGCCCAGGTTACGCAGGTTGGCGTACTGGCCGCCGTTTTCGCGGTTGGAGGTCAGTGCGCCGCCTTTGCTGAATGCAGGGGAGCCGGCCGACGTCATGTTGTTGATGATGTCGCCGACGGTGACCAGGCCCGTTTTCTGGATTTGCTCCTGCGTCATGACCTGGACTGGCTGCGCCGTTTCCAGGTCGACCTGGCGAATACGCGAACCGGTCACTTCGACGCGCTGGAGGTTGTCCTGCGCGATGGCGGTCAGTGCGGGTAGCGCGAGCGCTACGGCTAGTGCGATCTTGGTACGTTGTTGCATGAGCTCTCCATCCTGCATTTCACAGCTGTGAAACAGCTTTCTTGGTTAAAAAGTGCATCGCCTGCGTTTGCGATCCAGCGTGGGAAACGGTTTACCCGGGCCCCAGGCGCGTATGTATAAGACCATCTTGCTTTTAGTCATGTCAATGCGGCAACTGGCCATTTCTGTCTGAAATACAACAGTTGATAAAAAGAAAATAAATGACTGAAAAGTCAGGATTGGCGGCGGCACTGCAGGGGTGCAAAAAGCGCGGATATGACACGGCCCGGTGCGGGAAAATGACATGCGCACCAGGCCGGTGCGCATGCCGAAAAGCGGGGGATGGGGCAGGGAGAAAAGACGACGCTGGGTCGAATGACCGAGTGCAGGGCGGGACTGGCCGTGTTGCGCAGCAGCGCGGTTAGTCCCCGAAACAGGCGTGCCACAAGCGCAGCACGCTGTCTGGATGCGCGCCGAGCTGGGTCCGTTCGACCCGGGTCTTGTCATGGCTTTGCAACCGCACGCTGTGCTGCAGCTTGCGCATGGCGCGATATGCCGCCGCGACCTGGCTGGCCAGGGCCGCGTCGATCAGGCCCAGTTCGCCGCACAGGTGCAGCAGGGCGATGTTGCCGGCGTTGGCGGTCAGCTGTGGGTAGGTGTGCGCGTGGCGCAGCACCAGGTATTGCACGATGAACTCGATGTCGATCATGCCGCCCGCATCGTGCTTGAGGTCGAACTGGGTGCTGCGGTTCAGGTTCGCGCCATGCATGCGCGCGCGCATCTGCATCACCTCGTTCTTCAGCACATCCGCCTGGCCAGATCGGTCCTTGCGCAGCACCTGTTCGCGGATCGCCTCGAAGCGCGCGCCGATGGCAGCGTCGCCGGCGCAAAAGCGCGCCCGCGTCAGCGCCTGGTGTTCCCAGATCCAGGCCGCTTCGCCCTGGTAGCGCTCGAAGGCGGCGATGGACGATACCAGCATGCCGCTGGCGCCGTCCGGGCGCAGGGCGATGTCGATGTCGAACAGGATGCCGGCCGGCGTCGGCGCCGTCATCCAGGTGATGAAGCGCTGGGCCAGCCGGGCGTACAGGGGCGGCGCGTCGCCATCGTCGTCTTCGTACAGGAAGATCACATCCAGGTCGGAGACATAGCCCAGCTCCTTGCCGCCCAGCTTGCCATAGGCGATGACGGCAAAGCGCGGTACCTCGCGGTGGCGGCCATTGACCGCGCGCCAGGCATGCGTGACCACCGCCCCGACGATCGTGTCGGCCAGCGCCGACAGGTGGTCGGCCAGGTGCTCGACCGACAGTTCGCCGGCCAGGTCCAGTGCCAGCAGGCGAAACAGCTGCGCGTGGTGCGTCTCGCGCAGGATGTCGAGCTGGCGCTCGGTGTCGCCGGCAGCGTCGGTCAACTGCGCGTCGAGGCTGGCCGCCAGCTGCGGCAGCGCTTCGGCGCCCGCGTTGCGGTCGTCCAGCAACTCGTCGAGCAGGATCGGGTGCTGGGTCAGGAACGTGGCGGCCCAGCCGCTGGCATTGATCATGCGGATCACGCGCTCGAGCGTGTGCGGGTATTCGGTCAGCAGCGCCAGATAGGCCGAGCGGCGCGCGATCGCCTCGAACAGGTCGAGCAGGCGCCCCAGCGTGGCGGCGTGGCTGCCCATACCGGCATCCTTCACGACGGTGGCGATCAGGGGCAGGGCGGCCTCGACCAGCGCCAGCAGGCGCACGCGGCTGAAGTCGGGCAGGCTGGTCAGGCGTGTGCCCTGCAGCGTGGTGGTCAGGCGGCCGGCGGCGGCGCGCGTGTCGTTGAAGCCCAGCCCGGCCAGGCGCTCAGTCAGCGCGTCGAGGTTGTCCAGGTCGTCGACCAGCGCCGGGGTGTCGGGGTCCGGTTCGGGCGCTTCCTTGTCGGCGAAGATGGCGTCGAACTGCTGCGCGACGTAGGTGCGCTGTTCTTCCAGCCGCGCCAGCAGCGTGGCTTCATCCGGGCAACCCATCATGCGCGCCACCGTCAGGCGGTCGTCGTCGCTCGCCGGCAGCGTGTGGGTCTGGGCGTCTTCGAGATACTGCAGCCGGTGTTCGAGGTTGCGCAGGAAGGTGTAGGCCGCCAGCAGGCGTTCGACGGTGTCGACCGTCAACAGCTCACGCTCGGCCAGCAGGAGCAGCGTCTTGCGCGTGGAGCGCTCGCGCAGCGCCGGATCGCGTCCGCCGCGGATCAGCTGGAAGACTTGCGCCAGGAACTCGATCTCGCGGATGCCGCCGCGGCCCAGCTTGACGTTGTGGCTGCGCTCGGGATGCAGGCGCTCCTGGCGTTTGACCTCGGCGCGGATCTGCGCGTGCATCGTGCGGATCGCATCGATCACGCCGAAGTCCAGGTAGCGCCGGAAGATGAACGGCTGCACGATCGCGTCCAGCGCCGCGATGTCGTCCGGCTCGCCCGTGACGGCGCGCGCCTTGACCCACGCATAGCGCTCCCATTCGCGGCCCTGGACGATCAGGTATTCCTCGACCATGCCGAAGCTGGCCGCCAGCGGGCCCGACTTGCCGTTGGGGCGCAGCGCCATGTCGACCCGGAACACGAAACCGTCCTCGATCACTTCGGACAAGGCCGCGCTCAGGCGGCGCCCCAGACGGATGAAGAATTCGTGGTTCGACAGCTGGCGCTGGCCGGCCTCAGCGGCCGTGTCGCCGTCTTCCGGGTACACGAAGATCAGGTCGATGTCCGACGACACATTGAGTTCGCCGCCACCCTGCTTGCCCATGGCCAGCACGATCAGGTGCTGCGGGCGGCCTGAATCCTCGCCCACCGGCATCCCGTGCGCCGCGACCAGCTCTGCCATCAGGCTGGCGACATGGGTCTGGATCGCGAAGTCGGCAAAGGCTGTCATTGCGGTGACGACTTCATCGAGGTCGGCCTGCCCGCCGAGATCGCGCGCGACGATGGTCGAGATCAACAGGTTGCGCACCCGGCGCATAGCGCGCTCGAGCGGCAAGCCCTTGGCCAGTTCGCCCTCCAGCAACGCGCGGAAATCGGCGTCGGCCAGCGATACGGTGGACAAGCTGGCGAGCTGTTCAGCGCGCTCGGGCGCGGCGCCCAGCCAGCGCGCGACGAAACGCGACGCGGTGACAGGAACGGTGGATGGGACAGGCTGTGGTGCAGCGGAAACTTCGGTCATCGTTGATCCTGGGAAACGCGATGGATGGCCGTTTCAATAGGCCATTAGTCGGGGCCGGCAGGCAGTCGATGCGTTAAAATGGCCCGCTAACAGGCCGTCGCTGCTGCCCGGGTCAGCACCGATGGTAAGGTAGACGCCGCAACGCACGCAAGCGACCTGTTTTTTTGAGCTGTACATTTTTCGGCGAGCCTTTGTTATTAGCACCTTGATGCACAACCCGGATCCGCAGGCGACGTCCGCGTCCCGGCCGCTGGCCGTACGCTGGCGCCGGTTGCGCGCGTGTTATCGCTTCGCGAACCTGGCCTCGCACCACGTGCTGGGCTTTACCGTCAAGCTGCTGCTGATCGTGTATTTCGCGCTGGCCGTGCTGTTCCTGGTGCTGCGCTACGCCATTCTTCCCAACATCGACCTGTACAAGAGCGATATCGAACGCGTGGCCGGCAATGCACTCGGCAGCCGCGTCACGATCTCGCAGCTGGCGGCGTCCTGGCATGGCATGCGCCCGGCCTTGTCGCTGCGCGACGTGCGCCTGCACGACCGCCGGGGCCGGCAAGTGCTGGCCTTGCCGCAAGTCAACGCCACCGTCGGCTGGTGGAGCATCGCCGCGCTCGAACCCCGCTTTGCATCGCTTGAAATCATCGGTCCGCGCCTGGCCGTGCGGCGCGGCCGCGACGGTGTGCTGGTCGTGGCCGGCGTGCGGCTCGAGCAGCAACAGGGCAATGGTGCCGGCGCCGACTGGCTGCTGCGCCAGCGCGAAATCGTCATCCGCAATGGCCGCGTCGACTGGGTCGACGAATTGCGCGGCACGCCGCCGCTGGCGCTGCAGGGCGTCACGCTGGCGCTGCTCAACCGCTGGGGCGCGCACCACCTGGCGCTGACGGCGACCCCGCCAGCGCTGCTGGGCGGCCCGCTCGACATCCGTGCGCGTTTCCGGCACCGCTTCGGCCAGCAGCCGTCCGATGTCACGCGCTGGAAGGGCGAGCTGTACGCCGATCTGCGCGACGTCGACCTGGGCGCCTGGAAGCGTTTCGTCGATTATCCGATCCAGCTCGAACGGGGCCGTGGCTCGCTGCGTACCTGGATCAACGTCGACCAGGCCCGCCTGGCGGGTTTCACTGCCGACCTGGCACTGGCCGGTGTGAACGCGCGCCTGGGCCCGGACATCGCGCCGCTGCAACTGGCGCGCGTGTCGGGGCGCCTGAGTGCGCGTGAAACACTGTTGAGTGGCAAGGGCGATGGGAAGCCCACCTTTGGCGCCAATGGCCACGCGATGCGGCTCGATGGTTTCACGGTGGTGGCGCGCGATGGCCGCGCCTTGCCGCCCGCTACGCTCGAACAGACCTGGCGGCCCGCCGCCCATGGCAAGCCCGAGCAAGGCACGCTGCGCGCGCAGGGCCTCGACATCGGCGCGCTGGCAGCGTTGGCCCAGTACCTGCCGATCTCGCCCGTGCAGCGCGGCCTGCTGGCCGATTACGCCCCGCGCGGGGTGTTGCAGGATGTCGGTGTCGAATGGGATGGACGCTATCCCGGTGTAACGGGCTGGCGGATCCGCGGCGACGTCGCCGGGCTGGCGCTCAAAGCCCAGGCCGCGCGTCCGGGGCGTGCCGCCACGCCCGGCTTCGAGAACCTGAGCGGGCGCATCGACGCCAACGAGCGCACCGGCAGCGTCAAGCTCGATTCGCAGCAATTTGCCCTGAATATGCCGGCCTGGTTTGCCGAACCGCGCATGCCGTTCGACCGGCTGGTGCTGGATGCGCGCTGGGAGTTTGACGCGGGCCGGCAGTTGCAGGTCGAGATCGACGACCTGGACTTTGCGCAGGGCGTGTTCAAGGGCTCGGTCTCGGGCCGCCACGTCATGCCGCTCACGCCCGGCCACGGGCCAGGGACGGCCGATTTCACCGGCAGCCTCGACGGTTTCCCGATCAACCGGATCGGCGCCTTTTTACCGCTGGCCACGCCGCACGGCCTGCACGACTGGCTGGTGGGCGCGCTGCAGGGCGGCCAGTTGCACGACACCACGCTGCGCCTGCGCGGCGACCTGGCGCAGTTTCCGTTCAAGTCTGCCGACACGGGCGAATTCCGCGTCGCCGGCCGTCTGGCAGGCGCGCGGCTCGAATACGCACCAGGCCACCGCCATCCGGACGGCACGCCGCTGTGGCCGCTGGCCGAAGCGATCGACGGGCGCATCGTGTTCGACCGCGCGCGCATGGAAATCAATGGCAAGACCCTGCGCACCCTGGGCGTGGCGCTGTCGAACGTCAAGGCCGTGATCCCCGACCTGGGCGCGCATGACAAGATGATGCTGGAGATCGATGGCGCCGGCGCCGGGCCGCTGCAGGAATTTTTACGCTACGTGGCCGCCACGCCGGTGCTGGGCTGGATCGGTCACTTCACCGAAGACACGCAGGGCACCGGTAACGCCAAGCTCGACCTGAAGCTGCGCCTGCCGCTGGCGCACATGAACGAAGCAAAAGTGCAGGGCAGTCTGCAGTTGCAGGGCAACGACGTGGTGCTGTTCCCCGAACTGCCGGCGCTGCAGAATGCCCAGGGCCGGATCGCGTTCCACGACCACGGCTTTGGCCTGGAAGGCGTGGGCGCCGATTTCCTGGGCGCGCCGCTGGCAGTGGGTGGCGGTACGACGCCTGAGGGCAGCACGCGCGTGACGCTGGCCGGCACGCTGTCGGCCGAGGGCATGCGCCGCACGGCCCCGGCACCGGCGCTGGGCCGTCTGGCCGAACGCCTGTCAGGCAGCACGCCGTACCGGGGCGAGATCGTCGTCAAGGCCGGGCATCGCACGATCACGATCGATTCGGCGCTGGCCGGGCTGGGTATCGAATTGCCGGCGCCGCTGAACAAGGTGCAGGATGCGAACCTGCCGCTGCACTTCGTGCTCGAGGGCGAGCCGACCGTCGAGGGCCTGGCGCGCGACGTCATCCGCGTCGGCGTCGGGCAGAGCCTGGCCGCGCGGTACGAACGCGAAAAGCAGGGCAAGGGCGCCTGGCGCGTGACCCATGGCGGCATTGGCGTGAACGTGCCGGCGCCGCGTCCGGACCAGGGCCTGATGGTACACCTGGACATGAAGGCGCTGAATGTCGACCATTGGCTGGCGGCAGGCCGCGCCATTGCCGGCATGGACGCCAACGCGCCTGCTCCGGCGGCGGATGCGGCCCCGGCCAGCGGCGCCGATGTCACCCAATACGTGCTGCCGGCCGTGGTGGCCGGCCGCGTCAGCGAACTGACGGTCGGCGAGCGGCGCGTGGCCGATGTGGTCATCGGCGCCACGCACGTGGGCGACACGTGGCGCGCCAACCTGCATTCGCGCCAGGCCAGCGGCTATCTGACCTGGGCCGAAACACCCAGCGGCCTGGGCAAGGTTACGGCGCGCCTGGCGTCGCTCGTGATCCCCGAATCGGCCGAGGCCGAGGTCAAGGACCTGCTCGAGTCGAACAAGGGCGCCACGGCCAGCATCCCGTCGCTCGACATCGTGGCCGAGCGCTTCGAGCTGTTCAACAAGAACCTGGGGCGCCTGGAACTAAACGCCAGCAATGTACGCGCACTGGCCGGACGCGAGTGGCGCATCGACCGCCTTGCACTGAGCAATCCCGATGGCAAGCTGAACGCGTCAGGTCGCTGGCTGACCAAGGATGGCAAGAGCAATACCAGCCTGAACTTCGCGCTCGACATGGACAATGCGGGGCGCCTGCTCGACCGCGTGGGCTTCCCGGACACGATCGGGCGCGGCAACGGCTACCTGCGCGGCGACATCTCATGGGCCGGCCTGCCGTATGCGATGGACATCCCGAGCCTGTCGGGACAGATCGAGATGAATGTGGAGTCGGGCCAGTTCCTCAAGCAGGACCCGGGCGCGGCCAAGCTGCTGGGCGTGCTCAGCCTGCAAGCCTTGCCGCGCCTGCTCAAGCTCGACTTCCATGACGTGTTTTCCGACGGCCTGGCATTCGACGGCATCACGGCCAACGCGCTGATCACGCGCGGCGTGGTGCGCACCGATAACCTCAGGATGCATGGCGTGGCCGCCACCGTGCTCATGAATGGCACGGCTGACATCGCCAACGAATCGACCAATCTGCGCGTGGTCGTGATTCCGGAATTCAATCTGGGCACCGGCCCACTGGTGTACGGCCTGGCTGTCAATCCGGTGCTGGGCCTGGGCGGCTATCTGGCCCAGCTGTTCCTGCGCGCGCCGGTGATGAAGGCTCTGACCTACCAGATGCAGGTGACAGGGCCGTGGAAATCGCCGACCATTACCAAAATCCCTAACGGACCTGACAACAGCCCTGTCAGCACGCCAGCCGCCCCCACCACCAGCAAGGAATAACATGACGACCGTAGCCGCGATCCAGATGGTTTCCACTCCTAACCTTGAAGACAACCTGGTCACCGTGCGCCGCCTCGTGGCCGAGGCCGCCGGGAAGGGCGCGACGCTCGTGGCCTTGCCCGAGTACTGGCCGATCATGGGCATGACCGATGTCGACAAGGTGGCGCTGGCCGAAGACCCGGGCGCCGGGCCGATTCAGGAATGCATGGCCGAACTGGCGCGCGAGCACGGCATCTGGCTGGTCGGCGGCACACTGCCGATCGTCTCGCCGAGCGCCGGCAAGGTGCTCAACACCACGCTCGTGTACGACCCGCAGGGCATGTCGATGAGCCGCTACGACAAGATCCACCTGTTCGGCTTCAACAAGGGGACGGAATCGTACGACGAGGCGCGCACCATCGTGCCAGGCGATACGGTCGGCGTGTTCGATGCGCCGTTCGGCCGCGTGGGGCTGTCGGTGTGCTACGACCTGCGCTTTCCCGAGCTGTACCGTGCGATGGGCGAGTGCGCACTGATCATCGTGCCGGCCGCCTTTACCTACACCACCGGCCGCGCGCACTGGGAAGTGCTGCTGCGGGCGCGCGCCATCGAGAACCAGTGCTATGTGCTGGCCGCTGCCCAGGGCGGCATGCACGTCAATGGCCGCCGCACCTGGGGCCACAGCATGCTGGTCGACCCGTGGGGCGAGGTCAAGGCGGTGCTGCCGGAAGGCGAGGGCGTGATTGCGGGCGAGCTCGATCCGGTGTTCCTGCTCGGGGTGCGCGACAGCCTGCCGGCGTTGCGGCACCGGAAGATGTAAACCAGGCTGTCCCCTGTACCGGGCGCAGCGATGCGAATAAACGGGATATGGCACAATGCCCGTTCCAACCGAACGCATGAATCGACCCACAATGACGCCATTCGAACCGAACCTGTCCTCCATCGCTGTTGCCCGCGACGTCCTCCTGACGCCATTCGGCCTGGACGAAGACAAGCTGCTGCGCGCGCTGGGGACGATGTTCACGCACAAGGTCGACTATGCCGACCTGTACTTCCAGTTCACCAAGAGCGAAGGCTGGAGCCTTGAAGAAGGCATCGTCAAGAGCGGCAGCTTCTCGATCGACCAGGGCGTTGGCGTGCGCGCCGTGTCGGGCGAAAAGACGGCGTTTGCGTATTCCGACGAGATTTCCGAACAGGCGCTGCTGGATGCCGCGGCCGCCACGCGCACCATCGGACGCCAGGGCGCCGGTCGCATCAAGATCGCGCGCAGCACCCAGCACAGCGGCGGGCGCTCGCTGTACCTGCCCAACGATCCGCTGGCCTCGCTCGATGCGACCGCCAAGGTGACGCTGCTCGAGCGCGTCGAAAAGATGGCGCGCGCGAAAGACCCGCGCGTGGTGCAGGTGATGGCCGGCCTGGCCGGCGAATACGATGTCGTGCTGGTGCTGCGCAGTGATGGCGTGCTGGCGGCCGATATCCGGCCGCTGGTGCGCGTGTCGGTCACCGTCATCGCCGAGCAGAACGGGCGGCGTGAAGTCGGTTCGTCCGGCGGCGGCGGGCGCTTCGACTATGGTTACTTTAGCGACGAGGTGCTGGATCGCTATGCGACCGATGCCGTCAAGGCGGCTTGCGTGAACCTGGAAGCACGGCCAGCACCGGCCGGCCCGATGACGATCGTGCTGGGCCCGGGCTGGCCCGGCGTGCTGCTGCACGAGGCGGTCGGTCACGGCCTCGAGGGCGACTTCAACCGCAAGGGCTCGTCGTCATATGCCGGCATGATCGGCGAGCGCGTGGCGGCCAAGGGTGTCACCATCGTCGACGACGGCACGCTGCAGGACCGGCGCGGCTCGCTCAATGTCGACGACGAAGGCAATCCGACCCAGTGCACGACGCTGATCGAGGATGGCATCCTGAAAGGCTATATCCAGGACACGATGAACGCGCGCCTGATGAAGATGCCCGTCACCGGCAACGCGCGCCGCGAATCGTTCGCGCACCTGCCGATGCCGCGCATGACCAATACCTATATGCTCGCCGGCGACAAGGACCCGCAGGAAATCCTGGCCTCAGTCAAGAACGGCCTGTATGCGGTGAACTTCGGCGGTGGCCAGGTCGATATCACGAACGGCAAGTTCGTGTTCTCCGCCAGCGAGGCCTACATGATCGAAGACGGCAAGGTGACGTACCCGGTCAAGGGCGCGACGCTGATCGGCAACGGTCCTGAAGTGATGAACCGCATCTCGATGATCGGCAACGACATGCGCCTGGATTCGGGCGTGGGCGTGTGCGGCAAGGAAGGCCAGAGCGTGCCGGTGGGTGTGGGTCAGCCGACCCTGCGCATCGATGGCGTGACGGTCGGCGGCACGGCTTGAAGCTGCGTCGATACTGCGCTGCTGTGGTATCGCGTAACAAGCTGTCTGTACAAGCCGTCATCGACGGATAAAGGGCTTGCCAAGTTTTGCGGGTTGTTGCTATAGTCAATTGACCAAACACGGACGACATCATGCGCCACGCTTTCTTTACCCGCTTTTTTTACTTTAGCCATTCCAGCCTCAGGCGGTGGAACAGCAGCGGGTACGCGCAGTAAAGTCCCGGCAGCATCCAAACAAACCGCCAGCAATGGCGGTTTTTTTATTTCAGACGAACTAAAACCGAACACAACCGAGCACGAAAGAGAGTCCAGCATGCCCCGCACCGACGACCTACGCATCCGTGAAATGAAGGAATTGACGCCACCCTCGCACCTGATCCGCGAGTACCCCGTCACCCCGGCGGCCGAGCAGACCGCGGCCGGCGCGCGCGTCGACCTGCACCGCATCCTGCACGGCCAGGACGACCGCCTGATGGTGGTGATCGGGCCGTGCTCGATCCACGACCCGAAGGCCGCGATCGAATACGCCCACCGGCTGGTGGAGCAGCGCCGCCGCTTTGCCGGTGAACTCGAGATCGTAATGCGGGTCTACTTTGAAAAGCCCCGCACGACGGTGGGCTGGAAAGGCCTGATCAACGACCCGTACATGGACAACAGCTTCCGCATCAATGACGGCCTGCGCATGGCGCGCGAGCTGCTGCGCGACATCAACGAGATGGGCCTGCCGGCCGGCACCGAATTCCTCGATGTGATCAGCCCGCAGTACATCGCCGACCTGATCAGCTGGGGCGCCATCGGTGCGCGCACGACCGAGTCGCAGGTGCACCGCGAGCTGGCGTCCGGCCTGTCGTGCCCGGTCGGTTTCAAGAACGGCACCGATGGCAATATCAAGATCGCGACCGAGGCCATCAAGGCTGCGTCGCAGCCGCACCACTTCTTGTCAGTGACCAAGGGTGGCCACTCGGCCATCGTGTCGACCTCGGGCAACGAGGATTGCCACATCATCCTGCGTGGCGGCAAGGCGCCGAACTACGACGCCGCCAGCGTCGACGAAGCCTGCCGCCAGATCGCCGCGCTGGGCCTGGCCAGCCGCCTGATGATCGACGCGTCGCATGCCAACAGTTCGAAAAAACCCGAGAACCAGGTGCCCGTGTGCGCCGACATCGCCACGCAGATTGCAGCCGGCGACGATCGCATCGTGGGCGTGATGATCGAGTCGAATCTGGTGGGTGGACGTCAGGATCTGGTGCCGGGCAAGGAGCTGACCTATGGCCAGTCGGTGACCGATGGCTGTATCGACTGGGACAGCAGCCTGCAGGTGCTGGACGGCCTGGCGGCGGCGGTGCGCCAGCGCCGCCTGCGCCAGGAATAAACCAGGCGGCGCGCGATGCGCCGCCGCAACGACAAAGGGGCGCACCGAGGTGCGCCCCTTTCGTTCTAACTTACTGCGATCAGAACTTGGCGGTCAGGTTCAGGAAGATATGACGGCCCATCGCGTCATACACCTGCGGGTAGGTATTGCCGTTGCCGAAGACGGCAGCGACCACGCCCGACAGCGGTGGATCCTTGTCCAGCGCGTTGTTCATGCCGGCGCGCAGGGTGAAGTTCCGGTTGATCTGCCAGCTGCTGACCAGATCCAGGTAGTTGCGTGCGCCCAGGCTTGCATCCGCTGGTTCCGATTCGGTGTCGAGGTCCACACCGCGCACATAGCGCCAGGTCGCGCCCAGTTCCACGCCATTCCATGGGGTGCCCCAGACAGCGCGCACCTTGTGACGCCATTTTGGCAGCGGCACGCCGCAGGTAGGACCGTGCAGGCCAGCGCACTCACGCGTATCGCCGCCTGGCAAGTCCTGTTGCTTGAACTCTTTCAGGTAGGTGCCCATCAGCGACAGGTTCAGGCTGCCCCAGTCGCCCAGCTTGGCGTTCCAGTTCGCGCCCAGGTCGATACCTTTGGTCGACGACATGCCCAGGTTCTGGTTGGTGGCGACGATCTGCGCGGTTTCCAGTGCCCACAGGGTACCCAGACGGTCACGCGTGATCAGCGAGCAGAACGTCGGGTCGCCCGTTGCCAGGCAGCTCTCGAGGCTGGTCGTTGCCGGCAAGCCGCCGATGATGCCCTTGACCTTCATGTCGAAGGCGTCGATGGTGACCGACGTGTTGCGCGTCGGGGTCAGCACCAGGCCCAGCGTGTACGAGTCGGATTCCTCTGGCGCCAGGTTCGTATTGCCGCCCGTGATCTGGTTGTACTGCTGGGCTGGCGAATCGACGATGTTGCCGTACTGGGCCGCCGTGACGCCGGTGCGTGCGCACTGGGCCAGGGTCGCGGTCGGGGTCTCGCCGGCGCATGGGTCGGACGACATGTCGTACAGGCCCAGGCCCGCCGGCGTGTACAGTTCGACCACGTTGGCGGCGCGCGCCGCACGCTGATAGCTGAAGCGGAACTTGGCTTCCTTGATGGGCGCCCACTCGATGCCGGCACCATACGAGCTGGTCTTCTGGCCGGTCGAATAATCTGATTTGCGATAGCTGGCGGTGACGTTGAGCTGGTCGGCGAACGGCTGCTTCTGCAGGATCGGGATGCGGGTTTCGGCGTAGTAGTCACGCACGCTGAACTGGCCGCTCACGTTCTTGGTCGGGCCGCCCTGGCCGGCGAGGTCACCCGATTCGAAGGCGGCGTCGTTGTCCAGCGACAGTTTTTCGGTGCGGTGTTCCCAGCCGAGCGCCAGGCCGATGCCTTCGGTGCTGGTCGGGAGCTTCAGGCCGTATTCACCCAGGTCGGTCGACAGGTTGACGCCTTGCACGGTTTGCGACGTG
Source organism: Massilia aurea (assembly GCF_014200505.1). GTDB lineage: Bacteria > Pseudomonadota > Gammaproteobacteria > Burkholderiales > Burkholderiaceae_D > Telluria > Telluria aurea_B. The sequence continues at coordinate 95,167 of NZ_JACHBX010000001.1, forward strand.
TTGCCGCGCTGGAAGCCCGGGGTTTGCAGGTAGGTCAGTGCTTCCTTGGTGACGCCGCCGAGGCTCCAGATATTGTAGGGCACGCAGTTCGGATCGATGCCGTTCAGGGTGCTGCGGCAGACCGGTGCACCGTTGGCGCCGGGGACGACGTCCAGTGCACGCGCGCTGCGCGCCACCGAGAAGTCGTTGAAGTAGGTTTCGGCGTAGCGGACCTTGCCGACCTGCGCGAAGACGTCGTATTTCCAGTTGCCGACATCGCCCTTGACGCCAACCACGCCGCGGTAGGACGTGTGGTTCAGATCGTCGCGGCGGCCACCGCCTTCGACGTTGCGGCGGAAGATCACCAGATCGGCCGTGTCGCCAGGGGCGTTCAGGCCCAGCGTCCGGCGCCAGGCGTTCGACAGCAGTGGGTTTTCGAAGGTGATCGCATTGGCGCCGGAAGCGTCGAGGCCGAACAGGCCGGATGGCGCAATCTGGGCAACGGTGCTGTCATCGTGGAAGCTGGCCTCGCCGTAGACGCGGGTCTTGTCGTTGATGTCGTAGTGCGTGAACGAGCTGAACGTGTAGCGCTCCGACGGACGGCGGAAATAGTTCAGCGGACCGAAGTTGTAGGCATCGTTCGCGCCGATGTACGGGCGCACGCCGCCGTTTGCATCGGCCACGGTGAAGCTGCGCGTGCCAACCAGGAAGCGACCCGGGAAGCTGGTGCCGGAGCCGCCGCAGTTGAACGTGTCGCCCGTGGTGGAGCCGCCCAGCGAGCACGCGGTGAAGTCACGCTCCGATTGCAGCAGCGCGTCTTCCTTCTTGTAGCCCAGGAACACCACGGCATTGCCGCGGCCATCGGCGAAGTTGCCGCCCATCGTGAGGCTGATGTCCTTGACCTTGGCGTCAGCGCTCTTGTCGCCCGGCAGCTGGAAGTTGCGGCGCGTGGCGGCATCGGCTGCCGGCCCGCCGTTTTGCTGGTGGTTGTAGAACTGGTAGTTGCTGTCAATCTGGACGCCCTGGAAGTTGTCGTCCATGATGAAGTTGACCACGCCGGCCACGGCGTCGGAGCCGTAGATGGCGCCGGCGCCGCCGGTCAGCACTTCGACGCGCTTGACCAGGCCCACCGGGATCTGGTTCAGGTCGGCGGCCGGATTGCGCGGGCTGCCTGCTGGCAGGCGGCGGCCATTGACCAGCACCAGGGTGCGGTCGGCGCCGAAGTTGCGCAGGTTGACAGTCGCGGTGCCGGTCGAGCCGTTCGAGACCGAGCCGCCCTGGTCGGCGAAGACCTGGGGCAGGTTGTTGAGCAGGCTCTCGACCGAGCGCACACCTTCGAGCTTGATGTCCTTGGCGTTGACGACGGTAACTGGACTGATGCTTTCCAGGTTGGCCGTGGCGATGCGTGAACCGGTCACTTCCACGCGCTGAGGTTCGCCTGTAGCGGGCGCCGTGTCCTGGGCGTGGGCCGCCGAGAACGCGACGATCATGCCGCCTGCACAGATCAGTCGAACCGATCGAGATAACACTGTTTCAACCATCATGTCGATTTTCCCAGGTAAGACCTGCAGGGCGGATGTCGCCTGCAGTAATGTCATTGGATTGCCACCGCGAATAGCAGCGTCGAATTTTTACTACTTGGCAATAAAAACATTTCCGGTAAGGCAGTGTCAACGTATAAAGTCTTTACGAATCAAAAATACAACTGTGCGCCGACTAGTCTGTACAAGTATGCATTTTGGTGCTAGTCATGATTCCGACATGAAAAATAATATGTGGAATATATGAAGGAAAATATAGTTTGTCCGGTATTTAATGCGGTAATCATGCAAATTTTTGGCAGGGATTGCTGTTTAGGCGTATGTATGCAGGTTCATGTGTGACACGATATCGACCCGATTTAAATGTCACAAATGTCAGTACATTCGATAACCCGTATCTATCTCCCCATGACATCCTGCATCTGTCAGCGCGCGCCGATATGCGCTATCGTGTCGGGTTCGCAACGCCTGCATTGGCGTCGCGGATTACACGGGAAATGGCACGTTCGCCTGGTCCCGGTTCGGGAGTGTCATGCTTGCTTATATCGTCCGGCGCCTGTGGCAAATGTTGCCGACCATGGCGGGCGTCGTACTGCTGGTGTTTGTGCTGTTCAACTGGGTCGGCGGTGATCCGGCCTATCTGTTGGCCGGCAAGATGGCCGATGCGAACGCCATCGAGAACATCCGGCGCCAGCTGGGCACTGACCAGCCGTACCCGGTGCAGCTGTGGATCTTCGTGCAGCAAATCGTCACGTTCGACTTCGGCAATGCCTGGAGCACGGGCGAACCGGTGGCCCAGATCATCACCAGCCGCCTGGGGCCATCGCTCACTGTCCTGATCCCGCTCACCGTGCTCGAAGTGTTCTTTGGCATTGCGCTGGCGCTGGGCATCGCCTTCGTGCGCGGCTCGCTGACCGACCGCGCCGTGATGATTGCCTGCACGGTGGGCATGTCGATCTCGATCCTCGTGTATATCTCGGTGTTCCAGTACGTGTTTGCCTACCAGCTGGGCCTGTTTCCGGTGCAGGGCTGGGGCAGCACCCTGGGCGAGAATCTGCTGCACTACGCGCTGCTGCCGATCATCATTGGCCTGGCGGTCTCGATCGCGCCGACGCTGCGGCTGTACCGCAGCTTCGTGCTCGACGAAGTGGGGCAGGATTACGTACGCACGGCGCGTGCCAAGGGCTTGAGCGAGCGCCGCATCGTCTGGGTGCACGTGCTGCGCAATGCGGCCATTCCCATCATCACGCACGTGATGGCGAACCTGCCGGCGCTGCTGATCGGGGCGTTTCTTCTTGAGCGTTTCTTCGGCATTCCCGGCATCGGGCGCGAAGTCATTCTTGCCGTTGAGCGCAGCGACTTCCCGGTGATCAAGGCGATCACGGTCTATGTCGCGGCTGCGACGATGGTGTTCAACCTGCTGGCCGACCTGCTGTACCGGGCCGTCGATCCGCGCGTGCAATTCCGATGATGACAATGCAGACATCCGACGATTCAGCCGGCCTGTGGACGCTGGCCTGGCGCCGCCTGCGGGCGGACCGCGTGGCGATGGCGGCGCTTGCCGTCGTGGTCGGCTTTTTGCTGCTGGTGCTGCTGTCAAGCACGGGCCTGGTGGCCGCCGACTGGGAAGACGAGGTGGCCGTCAATTACGCGCCGCCGGGCTTTGTCGGCGCCGATGCGACGGCGCGCGCACTGGCGCAGGCGCAACTGCCGCGCGCCACGCCGCCGAATGCGTTCGATCCGCTGGCGGCCGAACTGGCAGCGTTGCAGGCCCAGGTGGCGGCCACGCACCCGCCGGTGGCCAAGCGCACGACGCTGCTGTTTGGCGCCGATAAATGGGGCCACGACATCGTCAGGAAAACGATCAAGGGTGGCGAGACGTCGATCGTCGTCGGCCTGGTCGCGGCGCTGCTGGCTGTCACGCTGGGCACGCTGTTCGGCGCCGTCGCCGGGTTCTTCGGTGGCTGGGTCGACGATCTGTTCAACTGGTTCTACAGCATCTTCACGTCGATTCCGTCAATCCTGATGATCCTGACCGTGGCCGCCGTACTGCAGCAAAAGGGCGTGACGACCATTGTGCTGATCCTGGGCCTGACCGGCTGGACGGGACCGTTTCGCCTGATGCGCGCCGAATACATCAAGCACAGCGCGCGCGAATACGTGATGGCGGCCAACGCCATCGGCGCGTCGAACTGGCAGCGCATGTTCGGGCATATCCTGCCGAACGTGTCGCATGTGGCGCTGGTGCAGATGTCGATCCTCGTGGTCGGCTTCATCAAGGCCGAAGTGATCCTGTCGTTCCTGGGTTTCGGCGTGCCGGTGGGCACCGTCTCGTGGGGCAGCATGCTCAACGAAGCGCAGAATGAACTCATCCTCGGCAAGTGGTGGCAACTGGCGGCCGCCGCCGGCGCCATGGCGGTGCTGGTCACCAGTTTTTCGCTGTTTGCCGACGCCCTGCGCGACGCGCTCGACCCCAAGATCAAATGACCCACGAAACCATGCCTTTGCTGAGCGTGCGCGACCTGCGCATCGCGTTCCGGGTCGACAAGCACCGCACCAGCGCCGCATTGAAGGGCGTCTCGTTCGACGTGCCGGACAACACCACGGTGGCGCTGGTGGGCGAATCGGGCAGCGGCAAGTCGGTCAGTTCGCTGGCCGTGATGGGGCTGCTGCCACCCGAGACGACGATCGTCGATCCGGCCTCGCGCATCGCGTTTGCCGGGCGCGAGCTGCTGGGCCTGCCGCTGGCCGCGCGGCGCGCCTTGTGCGGCAAGGACATCGCGATGATTTTCCAGGAGCCGATGTCCTCGCTCAACCCGGTGTTCACCGTCGGGTTCCAGATCGGCGAAGTGCTGCGCCAGCACATGGGCATGGACAAGCGCGCGGCGCGTGCCCGCACGCTCGAGTTGCTGGCTGAAGTGGGCATTCCCGATCCGGCACGCAAGATCGACGCCTACCCGGGCCACCTGTCGGGCGGCCAGCAGCAGCGCGTGATGATCGCGATGGCCATTGCCTGCGAGCCCAGATTGCTGATTGCCGACGAGCCCACCACGGCGCTCGACGTGACGATCCAGAAACAGATCATGGACCTGATCGCGCGCCTGCAGCGCGAGCGGCGCATGGCCGTGCTGTTCATCACGCACGACCTGGGCCTGGTGGGCGAGATCGCCGATCGCGTGATCGTGATGCGCCACGGCGAGGTGCGCGAGGAGGGCACCGCCGCGCAGGTGTTTGGCGCGCCGCAGGACGCCTATACCCGGGCACTGCTGCATTGCCGGCCGTCCCTCGATGCGCGTCCGCTGCGCCTGCCCGTGATCGACGATTATCTGGCAGGGCGCGTGCTCGCTGGTGCGCAACTGCCGCAGCGTGTGCGGGGCACGAACCCCGACGATGCGCCGCTGCTGGTGGTGAAAAACCTGGCCAAGAGCTTCTGGACGCGCGAAGGCCTGTTCGGCAAGCGCGAATTCAAGGCGGTGGAGGATGTGTCGTTCACGCTGGCGCGTGGCAAGACGCTGGGCGTGGTCGGTGAATCGGGCTCGGGCAAGACGACGGTGGGCCTGACGCTGTTGCGGCTGCACCGCGCGACGGGCGGCTCGGCGCTGTTCGAAGGGCGCGATCTGGTGGCGATGTCCGACCGCGAATTCCAGCCCTACAAGCGGCGCATCCAGATTATTTTCCAGAATCCGTATGCCTCGCTCAATCCGCGCTTTACGGTCGGCCAGATCCTGCTCGAACCGATGCGCATCCACGGGATCGGCGCGCACGAGGCCGAGCGCGCCGCGCTGGCGCGCACCTTGCTGGGCCGCGTCGGCTTGCCGGACGCGGCCTACGGGCGCTATCCCCATGAATTTTCGGGTGGGCAGCGTCAGCGCATCGCGATTGCGCGCTGCCTGACGATGCAGCCCGAGATTCTCGTCTGCGACGAATCCGTCTCGGCACTGGACGTGTCGGTCCAGGCCCAGGTGCTGAACCTGCTGCAGGATTTGCAGGATGAATTTGGCCTGAGCTATATCTTCATCTCGCATGACCTGTCGGTGGTGAAGTACATCTCCGACCAGGTGATGGTGATGCAGAACGGCGGCGTCGTAGAGGTGGCTGATGCCGATGCGCTATACCGCAACCCGCAGCATCCGTACACGAAGTCGCTGCTGGCGGCGATTCCGCGCGGGGTGTAACTACAGGTCGTTGCCGATGCCGCAAAAGACCGTTGCGAATATGCTAAACAGGCCGCCGAAACAGGTCGCATTCCTGTGCCGCGAGCGCAATTCACGTACACTGTGATGATGCCCCAGTTAGTCGAACTCATTCAAGTCTATGGCGTGCTGATCGTGTTCGGCATTGTTCTCGTCGAGCAGTTTGGCTTGCCCATTCCCGCCTACCCGATCCTGATCGTGGCCGGCGCGCTGTCGGTCGAGGCCGACGTCAGCTGGCAGCTCGTGTGGCTGGCCGCTATCAGCGCCTGCCTGATCTGCGATGTGTTCTGGTTCCGCGCCGGGCGCTTCTATGGCAAGCGCATCCTGCGGCTGCTGTGCAAGATTTCCTTGTCCCCCGATTCGTGCGTCAACCAGACCGAAGACCGTTTCAGCCGGTTCGGCGTCAAGTCGCTGCTGGTGTCCAAGTTCGTCCCTGGCTTCAATACCATCGCCGCGCCATTGTCGGGCGCGATGGGCGTGGCCCCGAAGCCGTTCCTGCTGTACGCCGTCACGGGCGCGGCGCTGTGGAGTGGCGTTGGCATCCTGCTGGGCGCCTGGTTCCACGACAGCGTCGACGACGTGCTCGCCATCTTGTCGACAATGGGCAGCACGGCGCTGGTCGTCGTTGCCAGCGTGCTGGGCCTGTTCATCGCCTTCAAGTATGCCGAGCGGCGCCGCCACCGTTCGCGCAGCGGCGCCGAGCGCATCGAGATGGCCGAATTGCTGGCGCTGATCGACAGCGGCGCACAACCGGTGCTCATCGATGCGCGCAGCCTGACCGCGCAGGATCTCGAAGCGGCCATTCCCGGCGCGCTCATTTTCCGCGCGTGCGAGCCGGGTAAATTAATGGCGTCGCTCGACCGCAAGCGCGAAATTGTGGTCTACTGCAGTTGTCCCGACGACGTGACGGCCGCCCAGGTCGCACACCAGTTCGCTGCCAACGGCTTTCGCCGCGTGCGCGCGCTCAAGGGCGGGCTCGATGCCTGGAATGGGCGTGGTGACACCCCGTCCTCGCTGGACCCGGCGCCCTGCTGATCGTCCCTGCGCCCAGCATGGTCGGCGGCGTAGTGCAATTACGGTGATTTCGCCCATTTTTACGTAAGTAAGCCCTGACACCTGCCATTGTCTGTAGCAAAACTACAGATAGTTCTTGTCTTGGAGGCAAAATATTTAGTAAGCTTGCGGCTTCGTCTCCACTGTGCCCGCAATGACCGCATCCATGTCCATGAACGAGATTTCCCACCTGCATGCTGGCGGCCCGCGCCTGCTGGCCGATATCGGCGGCACCAATTGTCGTTTTGCGCTCGAGCGTGGTCCTGGTCAACTCGAGGGCGTCGAGATTCTGCCATGCGCGGCCTATGCAACGCTGGGCGATGCAATGCGCACCTATCTGGCCAGTCCGACCGTCCAGGCGCTGACAGCCAGCCCGATCCGGCATGCGGCGCTGGCGATTGCCAACCCGGTTACGGGTGACTATGTGCGCATGACCAATCACCACTGGGAATTTTCGACCGAGGCATTGCGGATCGAATGCGGCTTCGAGATCCTGCTGGTGGTCAATGACTTTTCGGCACTGGCGCGTTCGCTGCCGCATCTGGGCGAGCACAAGCGTCAGGTCGGCGGCGGCGTACCTCAGCCGGATACGGCGCTGGGCCTCATCGGCGCTGGTACCGGCCTGGGCGTGTCGGGCCTGATCCCGTGCGCCAGTTCGTGGACGGCATTGCGCAGCGAAGGCGGGCACGTGAGCTTCGCGCCCATTAACGATGACGAGATTGCGATCCTGCAATTTGCCTGGCGCGAATATGACCACGTCTCGTTCGAGCGCTTTCTGTCGGGCGCCGGCGTCGAACTGATCTACCGCGCGCTGGCCGACCGCGCCGGCAGCCCCAACGAGCGCCTCAGCGCCGCCGAGATTTCGCGCCGCGCGCTGTCGGGTGAATGCCCGCTGTGTGATGATGTGCTCGAGGCGTTCTGCGGCATGCTCGGCACCGTGGCCGGCAACTTGGCTGTCACGCTCGGCGCGCAGGGCGGCATCTATATTGGTGGCGGCATCGTTCCGCGCCTGGGCGCGCGCTTCGACCGCTCGTCGTTCCGCCGCCGCTTCGAACAAAAAGGGCGCTTCGTCCATTACCTGACGGCCGTGCCGACCTACGTCATCACCGCCGAGTACCCGGCTTTTGTTGGCGTGTCAGCGATTTTGTCCGAAAAACTGTCAGACTGACGCCACTAGCTATCCGCCGCGTGGCTGGTCGCTTGTCCACTACGCGGTTTTATCGGGTACAATGGCCGCCAGTTGCAAGAAACGTCGTCGTCCCTCCGCGTGCCGCACAGGCCGCTCCCCGGCGCCTCCCGAACATGGCGAGTGCGCCGATGCGCCGCGTTTCCCAACGAGCATCAACACTCAGAGGCAGGTTGCCCGCGACGGGTTCCTTGTCCGTCGTGTAATAGACTGTCCGGCGCATCAGCCCCGGACCCACGGATTCCAGTATCAGGCAGCAAATCGCAAACAGCAGGCTAGCCGCCCATGCGCCGGCGTCGCTCGTTGCGTGGTTGCCGGGCGCTAACCGTGTTTGCCCTTGTTCTGTTGCGCGGATTCTGTTTCTGCTACCGCTATTGTTTGTGGATTGACGACATCGCACTATGAATACTGACGAGGCCAAGCGCGTCCTCGAAACCGCCTTGCTGTGCGCCCGCGAGCCAATGTCGATCCACGGCATGAAAAAGCTGTTCGCCGACGTCGATGCGAGCGGTCGCAGCCAGGGCGCCGGCGTTGGCGCCGATACGATCAAGATATTGCTGGAAGAACTCCGCCAGGACTGGGACGGCCGCGGCATCGAGATCGTCAGCCTGGCATCGGGCTGGCGTTTCCAGAGCCGTCCCGAGATGAAGCCGTATCTCGACCGGCTGTCGCCCGAGAAGCCGCCGAAGTATTCGCGGGCGACGCTGGAAACGCTGGCCATCATCGCCTATCGCCAGCCGGTCACGCGCGGCGATATCGAAGAAATTCGCGGCGTGGCGGTCAATTCGCAGACGATCAAGATGCTGGAAGACCGCGGCTGGATCGACGTACTCGGCCACCGCGAGGTAGTAGGGCGCCCGGCGCTGCTGGGCACGACGCGCCAGTTCCTGGATGACCTGGGCCTGGCGTCGCTATCGCAACTGCCGCCGCTGCAGGCGCTGGCCGAAGGGCCGGATGCACGCAGTCTGGAAGCACTGGAAGCAGCACTGAACGACAATTTTGAGAAGGCGGACGCCGGCGCGCCCGTCCCACATCCAGACACTTCACCGATTGAAGTGTCGATACCAGACCTGACAGACGACGGAATTGCCGAGGCGGGTCAGCACAATAAAGATACGAATGATGAACCCAACTGAACCAACCGAAAACAAGCCTGTCGACGCAGCCGAGACCGCCGCCGCCAAGCCGAAGCGCCGCACCAAGGCCATGATTGCAGCCGAGGCTGCTGCTGCAACATCTGCGCCGGTCGACGCCGCCGCTGAAGCACCGGCCAAGCCAAAGCGCACCCGCAAGGTCGCTGTCGCCAGTGAATCCGGCGCCGCCGCGCCAGTCGCTGCCGCGTTGGCTGGTGATGCACCAGCTGCCGACGCGCCAGCCGCGAAAGTGCGCAAGCCGCGCGCCATGAAGGCCGCCAAAGAAGTCCAGGCCGCCAAGGAAGAGCTGGCGGCAGCGCCGGCCGCCGACGGCGCCGAGGCTGCACCTGCTCCTGCACCGAAGCCACGCGGTCCCCGCCAGATGCGCGAAAAGCGTGCCGAACGCGAAGCACTTGAGCAGTTGGCGGCGCCCGCCGTGGCCGCTGATGATGCTGCGCCAGCAGGTGACGCGCCGGCGGAAGCTGCTGGCGCCGAGGCTGCCGTCGACGGCGCGCCGCAAGGCCGCGGCCGTGGCCAGCAAAAGCCGGGCATGCGCAACCAGCAAAGCAACCGTCCGGTGCAGGGCGCCGGTCGCCAGGGCCAGCCGGTCAAGCAGATCGGCCGTAACGGCAAGCCGGGTAAACCCGGCGGGAAGCCGCAGCCAATGGACGAGGCCGACAACGTGTTCTCGTTCGTCACGTCGGACGACTTCGACGCCAACGACGGCGCCCGCCGCAATGCGCCGGTCAAGGCCGTGCGCCGCGACCTGACCGCCGACGACGACGCGCCGAAGCTGCACAAGGTGCTGGCCGAAGCGGGCCTGGGTTCGCGCCGCGACATGGAAGACCTGATCGTTGCCGGCCGCGTGTCGGTCAATGGCGAGCCGGCCCACATCGGCCAGCGCATCCTGCCGACCGATGCCGTGCGCATCAACGGCAAGCTGATCCAGCGCCGTGTGAGCAGCAAGCCGCCACGCGTGCTGGTTTATCACAAGCCGGCCGGCGAAATCGTCAGCCATGACGATCCGGAAGGCCGCCCATCGGTGTTCGATCGCCTGCCGTCGATGAAGGCAGGCAAGTGGCTGGCCGTTGGCCGCCTCGACTTCAACACCGAAGGCTTGCTGCTGTTTACCACGTCGGGTGACCTGGCGAACCGCCTGATGCACCCGCGTTATAATATCGATCGTGAATACGCAGTGCGTACGCTGGGCGAGCTGGAAGAAGGCATGCGCCAGAAGCTGCTGGCCGGCGTCGATCTCGACGATGGCAAGGCGGCGTTCTCCAAAATCCAGAACGGCGGCGGCGAAGGCATCAACCGCTGGTACCGCGTGGTCATCGGCGAAGGCCGTAACCGCGAAGTGCGCCGCATGTTCGAGGCGGTCGGCCTGACCGTCTCGCGCCTGATTCGTACCCGTTACGGCGCGATGACCCTGCCAAGTGGCCTCAAGCGCGGTCGCTGGGAAGAATTCGAAGAGAACGATGTCCGTTCGCTGATGACGGCCTTCGGTGTCGAGAAAAAAGCGGCGCCGGAGAAAAACGCCAAGTCGGGCGGCAAGCCGGGCAAGGGTCCGCGTCCGAATGGTGCGCGCGACAGCGAGCGCGGTAATGAACGTGGCAATGAGCGTGGCAACAGCCGCGGTCCTGAGCGCGGCAACGTGCGCAGTGCCGGCGGTGACGATGAGCGTGGCAACGACCGCAGCGATGGCAACCGCATCGACCGCGCTGACGCCAACCGCAATGTCGATCCGTTCGGTCCGCAAGCAACGCGCGTGGGCAGCACTCGCGGCCAGGGCATTCTGAATGGTCCGGTGCCTGGCAACAAGCCAGTCAGTGGCCGTCCGGTTGGCCAGGGTGGTGGCAAGGGCCGCGGCGCCGGTTTCGGTGGCGGGCAGGGCGGCAAGACGGGTGGCGCTGGCGCCAGCAGCCGTCCACGCCAGCCCGATCCGTTGCAGACCACGTTCGGTTTTGCCAACACCGGTGGCGGCGCACGCCGCGGCGGTGCGGGTGGCGGGCAGGGTCCGCGTGGCGGCGCCGAGCATGCGGCACCGCGCCGCGGCCGTCGCGGCTAAGCCCAATTCAGTGCAGGCTGCCGATGGCAGTCTGCTAACTGTTGTATAGCTGCTCATTTTGGCGTGCGGATTGCGAGGCACGCCGAAAAGCAGTATAATTTGCAGCCTAATCGAAGACCTTCCCGACGTGTTGTTCAGCGTGCATCCGGTGTAAGCGTCATATTTTGATTGGGGTGTAATGACAAAAAGATGGGCAGATGCCCATTTTTTTTTTGGTAAATCGTTTTAGAAGCCCTGGAGAAGTGCCGTGCAGCAGTTTGATTTAATCGCCACGACAGTCAGTGGTCTCGGTTATGAACTCGTCGACGTGGAACGAGGCGACCGCGGGATCCTGCGTGTGTATATCGATTTTCCGGCTGCCGACGCGGACGAAAAGGGCCCGATCACGGTCGAGGATTGCGCCAAGGTGAGTCACCAGCTGTCGCATGTCTTCACCGTGGAAAACGTCGATTACGAACGACTCGAAATTTCGTCGCCGGGCCTCGATCGCCCGGTACGAACCCTCGCCGATTTCGCGCGCTTTGCCGGCCTTGAGTGCACGGTCAAGCTGCGCGTCGCGGTGCCGGGCAGTGATAACCGCAAGACGTTCACCGGTATCCTGCGCGGCGTCGAAAACGACAAAGTCGGCTTGGAATTTGACAGTAAAGATGGCCCGGCGTTGATGGAATTTACGCTGGCCGAATTGGATAAGGCACGTTTAGTGCCGCAGGTGGATTTTAGGAGTCGCAAAGCATGAGTCGCGAAATTTTGTTACTGGTGGATGCGCTTGCGCGCGAAAAGAACGTCGACAAGGAAGTCGTTTTCGGAGCGCTCGAGTTCGCGCTGGCACAGGCCACGAAGAAGCGTTATGAAGGCGAAGTCGACATTCGCGTGTCAATCGACCGTGACACCGGCGAATTCGAGACTTTCCGCCGCTGGCACGTCGTTCCCGACGAAGCCGGCCTGCAGCTGCCTGACCAGGAGATCCTGCACTTTGAAGCCAAAGAGCAGATCTCGGACATCGAAGTCGACGAATACATCGAAGAGCCGATTGAATCGGTCGACTTCGGTCGTCGCTTTGCCCAGGACACCAAGCAGGTCGTGCTGCAGCGCGTGCGCGATGCCGAACGCGAGCAGATCCTGCAAGACTTCCTGGAACGTGGCGATTCGCTCGTCACCGGCACCATCAAGCGCATGGAACGCGGCGACGCGATTGTCGAATCGGGCAAGATCGAAGCACGCCTGCCGCGTGACCAGATGATCCCGAAAGAGAACCTGCGTATCGGCGACCGTGTGCGCGCTTTCATCCTGCGTGTGGACCGCAATATGCGTGGCCCGCAGGTGATCCTGTCGCGTACTGCGCCTGATTTCATCATGAAGCTGTTCGAACTCGAAGTGCCAGAGATCGAGCAGGGCCTGCTGCAGATTAAATCCGCAGCCCGCGATGCCGGCGTGCGCGCCAAGATTGCCGTGTTCACGGCCGACAAGCGCATCGACCCGATCGGTACCTGCGTCGGGATGCGCGGTTCGCGCGTCCAGGCCGTGACCGGTGAACTGGGCGGTGAGCGTGTCGACATCGTGCTGTGGTCCGACGACCCGGCGCAGTTCGTCATTGGCGCCCTGGCGCCGGCGAATGTCTCGTCGATCGTGGTCGACGAAGAAAAGCACGCGATGGATGTCGTCGTGGACGAAGAAAACCTGGCCATCGCGATCGGCCGTTCGGGCCAGAACGTGCGCCTGGCGTCCGAGCTGACCGGCTGGAAGATCAACATCATGACGGCCGAGGAATCGGCCAACAAGGTGGAGCAAGAGTCAGCGGCCATCCGCGCGCTGTTCATGCAAAAACTGGACGTCGACCAGGAAGTGGCCGACATCCTGGTGGAAGAAGGCTTCTCGAGCCTGGAAGAAATCGCGTATGTGCCAATTTCCGAAATGCTGGAAATTGAATCGTTCGACGAAGACACTGTCAACGAACTCCGTACCCGTGCACGCGATGCGCTGGTCACCGAGGCGATTGCTTCCGAAGAAGGCCTCGAAGGCATGGAAGAAGCTCTGGTCAATCTGGAAGGCATGGACCGTACCGTTGCCGGCAAGCTTGGCCTGGCTGGTATCAAGACGGTCGACGCATTCGCGGCACTGGCCTATGACGAGTTTGGCGCCATCCTGGCGCTGCCGTCGGAACGTGCCCGCGACCTGATCAAGAGTGAATTTAATGATGTGACCGACGACGAGATGAAGCTGGTCGATGGCAAGTACGACGACCGGGCAAAAGCACTGCAGGCGAAAGCCTGGAGCCTGGCTGAAACGGCCAAAGCTTGAGCAAATCTTTATCATCTGTCGCGACACATAGAAAAGAGGACTGAATGGCGAGTAACAACGTAGCCCAATTTGCCACCGAGCTGAAGATGCCTGCAGACCTGCTGCTGACGCAGCTGCGCTCGGCCGGCGTCGAAAAAAGTTCGACGTCAGATCCGTTGTCGAAAGATGATAAGGACAAGCTGCTGAACCATCTGCGTCGTACCCACGGCGCGAGCGACACCGGTGAAAAGAAAAAGATCACGGTAACGCGCAAGGAAACCAGCGAAATCAAGCAAGCTGATTCGTCGGGCAAATCGCGCACCATCCAGGTCGAAGTCCGCAAGAAGCGCACCTTCGTGCAGCGCGACGACCTGGTCACGACCAAAGCACCTGAAGAGCCAGTCGTCGACGTTGCTGAACAAGCACGTCGCGAAGAGGAAGCAGCGCGCCAGAACGAAGCGATCGCCCGCCAAGAGGCTGATCTGCGCGAGAAGCAAGAGCGCCTGATCAAACTCGAAGCCGAAGAAAAGGCGCAAGCCCAGGCAGCGCAAGAGCAGGCCAAGCGCGATGCGGCTGAACAGGCCAAGCGTGACGCCGCCGAGAAATCGGCTGCTGCTGCCGTGGCTGCCGGTGCTGCCAAGGAAGCTGCTGCCGGCGCGAAAGAAGCCGCTGCCGGTGCTGCTGCTGATGAGTCGGCCAAGCGCGCCGCTGAAGAAGTCAAGGCCCGCAATGAAGCGGCAAGCAAGGAAGCGGCCGAACGCGTTGCCGCTACCGAGCGCGCACGCAAGGCCGTGGCCGATGAAGTCGCGCAGATCAAGCTGATGATGAGTCAGCCGCGCCGCGTCATCAAGGCACCTGAGCCAGCACCGAAGCCGGTCGTCGCACCAGCGGCCCCAGCCGGTACGCTGCACAAGCCTGCTGACAAGAAGCCTGGCGAAGTCAAGAAAGACGACGCCAAGAAGCCTGGCGACAAGAAGTCGATCAAGTCGGCCAATGTGTCGTCGACCTGGTCGGACGATGCTAAAAAGCGTGGCGGCCCGAGCGTGAAAACGCGCGGCGGCGCAGGCAGCAGCACCGGTGGCCGTGACGGCTGGCGTGCTGGTGGCGGCCGTGGTGGTCGTCGTGGTCATGATGACCGCGAGACCAACTTCCAGGCGCCAACCGAAGCGATCGTGCGCGATGTGCACGTGCCGGAAACCATCACCGTGGCCGAACTGGCCCACAAGATGGCGATCAAGGCATCGGAAGTCATCAAGCAACTGATGAAGCTGGGCCAGATGTGCACGATGAACCAGGTGCTCGATCAAGAGACCGCGATGATCCTGGTGGAAGAGATGGGCCACAAGGCCTTCGCTGCTGCCGAGGATGATCCGGAAGCACTGCTGGCTGACAACGGCGAGCACGCCGAGTTCGAATCGACCTCGCGCGCACCGGTCGTCACCGTCATGGGTCACGTCGACCATGGTAAGACGTCGCTGCTGGATTACATCCGTCGCGCCAAGGTTGCTTCGGGCGAAGCCGGTGGTATTACCCAGCACATCGGTGCATACCACGTGGATACGCCACGCGGCATGATCACCTTCCTTGACACCCCGGGTCACGAGGCGTTCACCGCCATGCGTGCCCGTGGTGCCAAGGCGACCGACATCGTCATCCTGGTGGTGGCGGCGGACGACGGCGTGATGCCGCAAACCAAAGAGGCAATTGCTCACGCAAAAGCCGCTGGTGTGCCGCTGGTCGTGGCGATCAACAAGATCGACAAGCCGGGCGCCAACGCCGACCGCGTCACGCAAGAGCTGGTCGCTGAAGGTGTCGTGCCTGAAGAATACGGTGGCGAATCGCCATTCGTGCCGGTGTCGGCAAAAATCGGTACCGGCATCGACGATCTGCTGGAGCAAGTGCTGCTGCAGGCCGAAGTGCTGGAACTGAAGGCACCGACCGAAGCGCCGGCCCGTGGCCTGGTGGTCGAAGCCCGTCTGGACAAGGGCCGCGGCCCGGTGGCAACGATCCTGGTGCAGTCGGGTACCCTGAAGCGCGGCGACGTCGTGCTGGCGGGTTCGTCGTTCGGTCGTGTTCGTGCCATGCTGGACGAAAACGGCAAGGCCGTCACCTCGGCTGGCCCATCGATCCCGGTCGAAATCCAGGGTCTGACCGAAGTGCCGACCGCTGGCGAAGAAGTCATGGTCATGGCCGACGAGCGCAAGGCGCGTGAAATCGCCCTGTTCCGTCAAGGTAAGTTCCGTGACGTGAAGCTGGCCAAGCAGCAAGCCGCGAAGCTCGAGAACATGTTCGAGCAAATGGCCGAAGGCGAAATCAAGAACCTGCCGCTCATCGTCAAGACCGATGTGCAGGGTTCGCAAGAAGCACTGGTCGGTTCGCTGCAGAAGCTGTCGACCTCGGAAGTGCGGGTCCAGATCGTGCACGCAGCGGTCGGCGGCATCACCGAGTCGGACGTCAACCTGGCAACCGCGTCGAAGGCAGTCATCATTGGCTTCAATGCCCGTGCCGATGCCCAGGCGCGCAAGCTGGCCGAGTCGAATGGTGTGGACATTCGTTACTACAGCATCATTTACGATGCCATCGACGAAGTCCGTACCGCTCTGTCGGGCATGCTGGCGCCAGAAAAGCGCGAGACTATCACCGGTCAGGTCGAGATTCGCCAGGTCATCCTGGTCTCGAAAGTCGGCGCGATTGCCGGTTGCCTGGTCACCGATGGTGTCGTCAAGCGTTCGTCGTCGGTCCGTCTGCTGCGCAACAACATTGTGCTGTGGACTGGCGAAATCGATTCGCTCAAGCGCTTCAAGGACGACGCAAAAGAAGTGCGCGCCGGTCTCGAGTGCGGCCTGTCGCTCAAGGGCCAGAACGAAATCCAGGTCGGCGACGTCCTGGAAGTGTTCGAAGTCACCGAAGTGGCACGTACGCTGTAAGCGACACGTTGGCGTAACATGGGGGCCAGGACGCTTCGCGGCAACGTCGCGAAGGGCCTGGCCCCTTTTTTCGCTGCCGGCCTCGATGTAAGCGTTGGCCTGCAGCCCCTGCACGTCGTTCCCGCGAAGGCGGGAACCCAAGTTCATTTGCGCAGCCAGGAGTTCCATCGGTGTGGCTGTGCGTACATGCTTGGGTTCCCGCCTGCGCGGGAACGACGGCAAGTGAAGCAAACAAAAGAACAATGAGCGGTACATATCATGGCTAAACACAGCAAAAGCATTCCCAAGCGCGGCCTGCGCGTGGCCGACCAGATCCAGAAGGATCTGTCGGAACTCATCGCCTTCGAACTGAAGGACCCTCGCGTCGGCATGGTCACGATCAGCGAAGTGCAACTGACCCCCGACTATGCCCACGCCAAGGTGTATTTCACCTTGCTCAAGGATGGCGTGGAAGAAGTCAAGCAGACGCAGGAAGGCCTGAACAAGGCGTCCGGCTACCTGCGCAATATGCTGGGCAAGCGCCTGCACATCCACACACTGCCGGCGCTGCACTTCGTGCATGACACGTCGACCGTGCGCGGCTTGCAGATGTCGGCCCTGATCGACCAGGCCAATGCGACGCGCTCGAAGGATGACCCGGAATCGAATCCGGCGCCTGAGGTGGACGTCGACCTGGACCAGTCGCAGGATCAGGATCAGGATCAGGACAGCGATGCTGGTGACGACGCCGACAAGGCGAACAAAGCGTGAACGGTCGGCCCGCCAAAAAACCGCGCGACCTAGTCAATGGCGTGCTGTTGCTCGACAAGCCGGTAGGCTTTTCGTCCAATGACGCGCTGATCAAGGCAAAGCGCGTGCTCAATGCGAAAAAGGCCGGCCACACCGGCACGCTCGACCCGTTTGCCACTGGTCTCTTGCCGCTGTGCTTTGGCGAAGCGACCAAGTTTTCGCAGGATTTGCTGGAGTCGGACAAGACCTATCTGGCCACCGTCCACCTGGGGATCACGACGACCACCGGCGACACGGAAGGCGAGGCCGTCGAGACGAAACCGGTGGACGTGACGCTGGACCAGATCGAAGCCGCACTGGCCCGCTACCGCGGCCCGATCCTGCAGACGCCGCCAATGTACTCGGCGCTCAAGCGCGACGGCAAGGCGCTGTACGAATACGCGCGCGAAGGCATCGTGCTCGAGCGCGAAGCGCGACCCGTGACGATCCATTCGCTAACGCTTGTTGCCTACGACGCGCCGTTCCTGAAGATCGCCGTCACCTGCAGCAAGGGCACGTATGTGCGCGTGCTGGGGGAGGACATCGGCGCCGCGCTCGGTTGCGGCGCGCACCTGAACGCGCTGCGCCGGACCGAGGTCGGGCCGTTGACGATCGAGGGCATGATCACGCTGGACGATCTGCTGGCGCACCCGGACCCGTTGTCGCTGCTACAGCCGGTCGATGCTTTGCTGTCGAGTTTCCCGGCGCTCGAGCTCACGCCCGAGCTGGCGCGCCGTTTTCTGCAAGGCCAGCGCCTGGCGCTCGGCAAGGAAGAGATCACCGTTCCCGAACAGCAGGGCAGGGTGCGCATCTATCACGATGGCAGCCTGCTGGGCACCGGCATTCTCGGTGAGTATGCGATCCTGGCGCCCGAGCGCCTGATCTCGACCGCGCCGCAGGGTTGATGTCACGCGGCAGTCATAAACGGGCGCTACCCTTGCAGGCAGCGCCCCGTCTGCCCAATGACTGGGCAAGCTCTTGAAATACCTCGCTATTTCCAGCCACCCCGGTTAGAGCGGCACTTTACCTGTTATACTAGTCGGTTTCCGAAATCAGCAAGTGCGCGGCAACTTCGCAGCACCATCGCGGCAACATCGTGGCAGCACCGCAGCAGTACTGTAGAAACATCGCGGTACAGCGCAGCAGATACTCGGCAGATCGTACACTTCCGTACAACGCAACTTCTCAGAGACCATGTCAAACACCAAACGCGCGATTCGTAATATCGCAATCATCGCCCACGTTGACCACGGCAAAACCACCCTGGTGGACATGCTGCTGCGTCAATCCGGTACGTTCCGTGAAAATCAGCAGGTGGAAACCCGCGTGATGGACTCGAACGACCTCGAAAAAGAACGCGGCATCACCATTCTGTCGAAGAACTGCGCTGTCGAGTACGAAGGTACCCACATCAACATCGTCGACACCCCCGGCCACGCCGACTTCGGCGGTGAAGTCGAGCGCGTGCTGTCGATGGTTGACTCCGTGCTGCTGCTGGTCGATGCGCAAGAAGGCCCGATGCCACAGACCCGCTTCGTGACCCGCAAGGCACTGGCCCTGGGCCTGAAGCCAATCGTCGTCGTCAACAAGGTCGATCGTCCAGGCGCGCGCGCTGAATGGGCCATCAACCAGACGTTCGAACTGTTCGACAAGCTCGGCGCGACCGACGAACAGCTGGACTTCCCGATCGTCTACGCATCGGGTCTGAACGGCTATGCCGGCCTGACCGAAGATGTCCGCGAAGGCGACATGAAGCCGCTGTTCGAAGCGATCCTGCAACACGTGCCAGTCCGTGACGACAATCCGGACGGTCCGCTGCAGATGCAAGTCACGTCGCTCGACTACTCGTCGTACGTCGGTAAGATCGGCATTGGCCGTATCTCGCGCGGCCGTATCAAGGCTGGCCAGGACGTCGTCGTCGTGAACGGCCCAGGCGCAACCCCGATCAAGGGCCGCATCAACCAGGTCCTGAACTTCAAGGGTCTGGAGCGCGTGCTGGTCGATGAAGCCGTCGCTGGCGACATCGTCCTGATCAACGGTATCGAAGAAATCGGCATCGGTTCGACCATCTGCGCACCGGACACCCCGGACGCACTCGAAATGCTGACCGTCGACGAGCCAACGCTGACCATGAACTTCATGGTCAACAACTCGCCACTGGCCGGCCGCGAAGGCAAGTTCGTCACCAGCCGTCAGCTGCGCGAACGCCTCGACCGCGAACTGAAAGCCAACGTCGCGCTGCGCGTTTCGCCAACCGACGACGACACGATCTTCGAAGTGTCGGGCCGCGGCGAGCTGCACCTGACGATTCTGCTGGAAAACATGCGTCGCGAAGGCTTCGAGCTGGCCGTGTCGCGTCCACGCGTCGTGTTCAAGATGGTCGATGGCGTGCGCCATGAGCCGTTCGAGAGCCTGTCGGTTGACGTCGAAGAAGCCAACCAGGGCGGCGTGATGGAAGAACTGGGCCGTCGTCGTGGCGACCTGCAGAACATGGAATCGGATGGCAAGGGCCGCGTGCGTCTTGAGTACCTGATCCCGGCGCGTGGCCTGATCGGCTTCCAGGGCGAATTCATGACCCTGACCCGCGGCACCGGCCTGATGAGCCACGTGTTCCACGAGTACGCACCAGTCGACAACAGCAAGGGCGAAATGGCCGGCCGTCGTAACGGCGTGCTGATCTCGCAGGATGACGGCGCTGCCGTTGCCTACGCCATCTGGAAACTGCAGGATCGCGGCCGTATGTTCGTGTCGCACAACGATCCAGTGTACGAAGGCATGGTCATCGGCATCCACTCGCGTGACAACGACCTGGTCGTGAACCCGATCAAGGGCAAGCAGCTGACCAACGTGCGTTCGTCGGGTACCGACGAAGCGGTGCGCCTGGTGCCACCAATTCAGATGTCGCTGGAATACGCCGTCGAATTCATCGAGGACGACGAACTGGTCGAGATCACCCCGAAGAGCATTCGTCTGCGCAAGCGCTACCTGAAAGAGCACGAGCGCAAGAAGGCCAACCGCGAAGGTTAATGCCTTCCCCTCACCGGCAATCGAGATTGCCGGTGAATAAAAAAACCCCGCTGCATGCAGCGGGGTTTTTTTATTCATCAACGCGATGCGCTGAATGAGCGCGATGTCAGGCGTCCAACTGGTGGCAAGTGTCAGCGCAACCCGAGTAGCGCCTGTACCCGCTCGCGGCTGACACCGACCAGCGCCGACGTGATGGCCAGCAGCGACTGGTAATCGTGGCTGGTGGCGGTGTCGGAAAAATCCGCGGCCAGCAGCGCCAGTTCGGCTTGTGGCAGCTCGGGTTGCGCCGTGCGCGCTGTCGCCTGACTCAAGGCGAGGGCAGCGGCATCCTGTGAGCGGCGCACGCGCGCCAGCGCTTGCACCACCTCGCGCAGACCCTGGCGCAGGGCGTCCGGATTACCCAGTTGCCATTCCCGTGGGGCCAGCGAGGCTGGCAGCGCGGTCGTGTCGACGCGGCCACGGCCCGTCACGGCGATGGCGTCCTTGACGCCGTCGAACGTGGCTTCCGGCGTCGTGAAGACGAGCGTGCGCTCTGTGTCGAGCCCGGCGCGGATGCCGACCGGCGCCAGCGTGCGATCCAGGCGCCGGGCGATCTCTTCCTCGGTCATGCCCGGTTCGAAGGTGGCCGCCAGTTGCGGGCCGCCGATGCTGCCGACCGAAAAGCCCAGGGTCTGGCGGCCGGCAGCCTGCAGGCTGGCGATGTCCAGCCCCTCGATACGAAAACGTTGTTGCGCGACGCGGTCGCCGTCAAAGCCCAGCTCGGCATCGAGCCCGGCGCCGCCTTCGCTGCGGCGGGTGTCGAGCGTGTCGCCCAGTTGGCGCGCCCGCGCTTCGAGCTGGCGCGACGCGGCGCCGCGCCCGGCCAGGCGCGTGGAGAGGTCAGCCTTGAGCGCTTCGAGCTGGGCAGCGATGCGCGCCAGATAGTCGAGTGCCTGCTGGGCTTGCGCCACGCCGGTTTGAAGATCGGGGCCATGTGCAGCGCTGCGGCGCGGTGCGCGCGCAGTGGCCGCCGCAGTGGACGCCGCCGCCAGTTCGGCTGCAGATGGCTGTGGGGCGACGGCCCGGGCCGCCATGGCGCCAGCGCGCATGACGCCGCCTGGCGTGCTGCTACCCGGAACGGCCGGTGGGGTAATGGTGCGGGTCAGGGCGTCCATGGGCATCAGAGCGCATCGAACAGCGACAGGTTGCCGATCTTGGCGTAGGCCTTGTAAGTCGCCTGCAGGGCCGATGAATAGCCGCTGAGCTCAGTCGCCGCGAGGCCGACATCGAGCTGGCCAATGTCGGTGATGGCCATCTTGTTCGACAGGCTGATGTTGGCGTGGTTGTCGTCGAGCGTGCGGATGACGTTCTGGCGTCCGCCCAACGTGGCCACCTTGCTCGAGACCAGGCCCTGGGTCGTATCGAAGCCGTCCAGATTCGCCGTCAGCACCGCGCGCACGGCAGGATCGTTGGCGCTCGCGCCCGGTGCGGACAGCACGCGGATGCTTTCGTCGAGCTGGTTCAGCAGCGATTCCAGGCCCGCCAGGTCTTCGTTGGCAGGCTGGGTCAGGCCGTTGCCGACCGTGACGTTCTGGCTGTTGCTGTTGCCCGCATACGTGTAGCGCGCGCCTGCTGCGGCGGCCGGATCGAAGACCAGCGGCGCAGTCCGGGTCAGGGTGCCCGAGAACAAATGATTGCCCTCATTGTCGACCGTGTTGGCGGTAAAGAACAGGCTGTCGCGCACGGCCTGCAGTGGCGCGAGCATCGCTTTCAGGTCGGCCGGTGCATTGCTGCCGTCGGAGGCCCAGACCAGCAGGTCGCGCCCCTCGGTCATCTCGTTCACCATATTGCTCAGGTAGCCTTCCGACTTGGACAGGCGCAGTTGCAGGGCGCCGATATTGTCGCGGTATTGCTGGACCGACGATTCCTCGCGCTCCAGGCGCGACAGGCGCACGCTGTCGACCGGGTCGTCCGACGGCAGCAGGATGCGCTTGTTGCTCGCGATCTGCTGCATGATCTGGCTGACCTGCTCCTGGTTGACCTGGAGCGAGGCGTTCATCGTCGATTGGTACTGGGAAGTGGCGATACGCATGATTTTTCCTTTAGCCCATCATCGCGAGCGTGGCGTCGAACATCGAATTGGCAATCGAGATTACCCGCATGTTCGCTTCGTACATCCGCTGCAGTTCCACCAGCTTGACCGCTTCTTCGTCTTCGTTGACGCCGCTGGTCGACTGCCAGTCGTCGATCGATTGCGTGCGTACGGTGTCAGTAGTCTTCAGCGATGCTTTATTGAGTTTGCTGTCGATGGCCAGTTTGCCCAGCAGCTGGGTATCGGCGTCGCTCAGCAGGACGGTGCCGATGCCGGGCAGCGTGACCGGCTGGCCCTTCAACGCGGCAAGCTGTTGCAGATTGCCGGTGTCGCCGGGCGAGCCATCACTGGAAAAGGCGAGGTCTTCGGCCTTGAAGCCGGCGACGACCTTAAGGGCATTGGCGCCGGCGCCCGGGGTGTAGACGAACAACGGTGTACCGGGCACGGCGGGTCCGCTGGCGGGCGTGCTGTACCCGAGCGCCAGCTGGGCATTGACGCGCTCGGCAATGGTGCGGCCCAGCGTGTCGATATCGTCCTGCAGCGGCTTGAGGGTCGTGATTTCGTACTGGCTCAGGCCGCCGATCTGGCCGCCCATCCTGGTTGCGTCGAGCGCAAAGGTGGTATTCGCAAACGTGATCGAAAACGCCTGCGGCGCGTCGGCCGTCGCAGCGGCCTGGAGCGTGCCATGCATGCTGCCGATCACCAGTGCCTGGCCGCTCTTGAGCGAGACATCGCGGCTGCCGTCCGCGTTGGTCGATACTTCCAGCGCCATCCTGGATGCCAGCGCGTCGATAGCATTGTCGCGCGCATCGATGAGGCCAGACGCCGAGACCCCGCCCGCCTGGGTTTCCATGATCTGCCGGTTCAGGCTCGCGATCGTGCTGATGTCGCTGTTGGCCGAATCGACCAGCGCGCTGCGCTGCTGGCGCACCGATGTCAGCTGGGCGTTGAAAACATTATTCATGCCATTGATGCGCTCGCCCATCAGGCTGGCGGACGTGAGCACCTGCTGGCGCAGCGGGGTCGAGCCGGGGTCGCCAGCCACCGCGTTGATCGCCCTGAAGAAGGCATCGATGCCGGCCGACAGGCTGGCCGACGCGTCACCCATGACGCTTTCGAGCTGGGTCAGGTAGGGCTGCGACTGGGCGTAGGCGCCTTGCTCCGATGCGGCGCGCCACATCGCCTGGCTCTTGTAGTTGTCCGAAAAGCGCATCAGCGAACTGACCTCGACGCCATTGCCGGCCGAACGCCCGCTGGCATCCGGGCCCAACGACGTAAACAGCGCCGATTGCCGGGTGTATCCCTTGGTCTGCAGATTGGCGATGTTCTGGCTGCTGGCCGACAGCGCGATCTGGGCGGCGAGGGCGCCGGAAAGGGCGTTGTTGATGATCGTCATGGGGGAACTCGTTTCGGATACAGGGTTAACCTGATAAGGCGACCAATTCTTGCCGCTTGTTAAGCTTTACTGCAGATTGGCGCTGCGGGTGCGAACGGTCAGGTCTTGCCGCCGCCAGCGCCCGGCACCAGCTGGCGCAGGATCGCGTCGGCAATGCCGAACGCGCGCTGGCCGGCCATATTGCCTGCCAGCAGATCGTCGGCCATGTCCTGCATGTCCTGGTTCACACGGTTGTTGAACACACTGTCCTCGCTCGCCATCTCGCGGGTCGAGGCGCGCATCGTGCGTAGCATGTGGCCGATGAAGAAGCGCTCGAATTCGACAGCGGCCTTGGTGGCCTTGGCCACGTAGGCCGGATCGGCCGGCGGTTCAGCGGCAGGGGCGACATTGTCGGCATTGAGCGCCAGGCTCGTATTGCGAAGTTCGTCGATGCGCATCAGATCACCACCAGTTCGCCTTCGATCGCACCGGCCTGGTCGAGGGCCTGCAGGATCGCCATGATGTCGTCGGGCGAGGCGCCCAGGCTGTTGACGGTGTCGATGATCGTCTGCAGACGCGCGCCGGGTGGCCAGCGGAACATCTGGCCCGAGCCCTGGTCGACCGACAGCTTCGATTCGGGCGTCACGGCGGTCTGGCCGTTGCTGAGCGGGCCCGGCTGGCTGACGCGCGAACTTTCCGAAATAATCACCTTGAGCGAGCCGTGCGTGACGGCGGCGGCTTTCACGCGCAGGCCGTCGGCGATGACAACGGTGCCGGTGCGCGAATTGAACACGACGCGCGGCACCTCGACGCCCGATTCGACGGTCAGCGCCGTCAGGCGCGCCATGAACGCCACGCGCTCGGTCGGATTGCTTGGCGCGATGACGTCGACGCTGGTGCCGTCCTGCGTGGTGGCCACAGGGCCGTAGCGCTTGTTGATGGCATCGACGACATTGGTCGCCGTTTCGAAATGTGGCTGGCGCAGGCGCAGCGTGATTTGCGGGCGGGTGGCAAAATCGGTGGCGATCTCGCGCTCGATCTGCGCGCCGTTGGGCACGCGGCCCGCGGTCGGGGTATTCACGGTGACCGACGAGCCGCTGCGGCCGGTGGCGTTCAGGCCGCCGACCACGACATTGCCCTGGGCCAGTGCATAGACTTCGTTGTCGGCCGCGCGCAGTTGCGTCAGCAGCAGCGTGCCGCCGCGCAGGCTTTTCGAGTCGCCCAGCGACGAGACGGTGATGTCGATCGTCTGGCCACGGCGGTACCCGGGCGGGAAGGTGGCCGAGACCATCACGGCCGCGACGTTCTTGTTCTTGGCGTCTTCGCCCTCGGGCAGGCGCACGCCGAACTGTTTCAGCATATTGACGACCGACTGGCTCGAGTACTTCACCTGGGTCGAGTCGCCGCTGCCGTTCAGGCCCACAACCAGACCATAGCCGACCAGCGGATTGTCGCGCACGCCTTCGACACTGACGAGGTTGCGCAGGGCCTGGGCGGCGTGGGCGGGGTGGATGGGCAGCAGGGCGCTCGCGCAGAACGCGGCAAACAGCAATGGCGCAAAGCGGCGCGAAATCATGGTAGTCCTCAGAACGGCATCAGGGGGCTGTTAAAAAAGCGCGTCAGCCAGCCCGGCGTGTTGGCCTCGGCCAGTGCGCCGCGGGCGGAATAGGCGATGCGGGCATTGGCCACGCGCAGCGACGAGACGCGGTTGTCGGTATCGATGTCGGCGGCGCGCACAAAGCCCTTCAGGCGCACGAATTCTTCACCCTGGTTCAGCATCAGGTTCTTTTCGCCGGCCACGCGCAGCAAGCCATTGGGCAGCACTTCCTGCACGATCACGGTCAGGGCGCCGGACAGTGCATTTTGCTGGGTGCTGGTGGCGTCGCCCTCGAAATCGCGGTCGGCCGAGATGTCGATCCCGGTCTTGCCGTAGACCTTGCCGAGCGCGGCCAGTGGCGAGATGCCGATCGACGAGCCCTTCGAGATGCTGGTGCCGGCACGCTTGCTGGCCTGCGTCGTCTCTTGCAGGATCACGGTGACGGCGTCGCCCACGCGGTAGGCGCGGCTGTCGGACGTCAGCGAGACCGTGTCGGCCGTGAACACGCCACCCGACAGGCCGGCGCGCACCGGACGCTGCAGCGGCAGGGCGTCGTCGTCGGCCAGGGACACCGGCATCGGCGACGAGCAGCCGGCCAGCACCAACCCGCACAGGGCGGCGGCAAGCGCGTGGGCGAGCGGGCGCATCAGCGTGCCGCCGCCGCCAGGGTCTGCAGCATATTGTCAGCTGCCGACAGCACCTTGGTGTTCATTTCGTAGGTGCGCTGTGCTGCGATCATGTCGACCATCTCTTCGACGACCTGCACGTTCGAGCCTTCCAGCGAGCCTTGCTTGAGCTTGCCGAATGCGGCGTCGCCCGGGCGGCCTTCGTTGGCCGCGCCGCTGGCGGCGGTTTCCTGGAACAGGTTGTCGCCCAGTGCCAGGAGGCCCGTCGGGTTGATGAAGGCGGTCAGGTTCAGCTGGCCGATTTCCTGCGGCGCCGGCTGGCCCGCGATCGTCACCGACACAACGCCGTTCTCGCCGATGGTCACGCCAGCGGCGTTTTGCGGAATCGTGATCTGCGGCACGATCGGCAAGCCCTGGGCATTGGTCAGCGTGCCGTTGGCATCGACCTGCAACTGGCCGGCGCGGGTGTAGGCCGGTTCGCCGTTCGGGCGGCGCACCTGCAGGAAGCCGGCGCCCGAGATGGCGACGTCGAGTGGCTGGCTGGTCTGCTGCAGGCTGCCGTTGGTGAAGGCTTTCTGGGTGCCGACCACGCGCACGCCGTTACCGAGCTGCACGCCATTGCTGACGGTGTTGTCGGCATTCTGGGCGCCCGGCTGCGCATCGACCTGGTAGAACAGGTCTTCGAACACGACGCGGTCGCGCTTGAAGCCGACGGTGTTGACGTTGGCCAGGTTGTTGGCGATGGCCTGCAGCTTGGCGTCTTGCGCCTGTACGCCGGTCTTGCTGATCCACATTGCTGGATTCATGGTTGCTCCCTGTGAGGTTGTGCCGGCGTCAAGCGCCGAGCAGTCGGTTGCCCGATTCGTTCATGCTGTCGCTGGCCTTGAACATCTTCATCTGCATCTCGAAGCTGCGGTTCAGGGCCATCACGGCGACCATTTCTTCCACTGCCGAGACGTTGCTGCCTTCGAGCACGCGGCTGCGCACGCTGACGTTCTGGTCGGCTGCGAGCGGCTCGCCGCCACGGGACACGATCAAACCCGCTGCGTTCTTGGTGAGTTCGGCCCCTTCGGCGCTGACCAGCCGCAGCCGGTCGACAACCTGGGTCACGGTTCCACCTTCCGGCATGACCGAGATCGTGCCGTCGTTGGCGATGTCGACCGCCGTATGTGGCGGCAGCACGATCGCGCCGCCTTCGCCCAGCAGGGGACGGCCGGCGACCGACAGCGCGCCATTGGCATCGATGTCGATGGCGCCGCTGCGGGTGTAGGCTTCGCCGCCATCCGATTCGACCGCCAGGTAGCCGTTGCCGGCGACGGCCACGTCCAGTGGACGGCCGGTTTCGCGCACGGTACCGGTGCGGGTGGAAATCGTGTCGGCTTCCGAGCGCGACTGGTGCACGCTGTCGTAGCCGTAGCCACCCAGCGACTGCACCGACGCCAGCTCGATATTGGCGCGAAAGCCCGGCGTGTCGGCATTGGCCAGGTTGTTGGCCCGCACCTGCTGCGCGCGCAGCGTGCGTTCGGCGCCGCTGACGGCGGTAAAGATGAGCTTATCCATGGCGTGGCGCTTACAGAGCCTGCATCAGCGACTGCATCATCTGGTTCTCGGCGGTGATGACCTTCGAGTTCGCCTGATAATTGCGCTGCGACGTCATCAGGCCGACCAGTTCCGACGTGATGTCGACGTTCGAGCCTTCCAGCACGCCCTTGGACAGCTTGCCGCCCAGGCCCACGCCCGGCGTCGTGTACAGCGGCGCGCCCGAGTTGGCATTGGCAATCCAGGCGGTATCGCTGACCGACACCAGGCTGCCTTCGTCGGGGAAGGTGGCAATCGCAATCGTGCCGACGACCTGCTGCTGTTCGTTGCTGTACTTGGCCACGATCGAACCATTTTCAGCCAGCTCGACGCCGACGAAGGTGCCCGAGGCGTAACCGTCGGCGCGGTTGGTGGTGTTGGTTGCTTCGCCGGCGAACTTGGACGTGCCGGTGTAGTCGAAGTTGAAGTTCATGGCCGCCGCGCCGGCCGCGGTGATGGTCAGGGCCGGACCGGTCGTCGACGCCGGCAGGATCTGGCCATTGGTGCCGAAGTTCATGGCGAAGTTGGTGGCCGGTGCAGCGCCATCGAGGCTGTAGTGCACGGTCACGGTGTCGGCATCGGTCTTGACGAAGTACTGCGACACGGTGTGCTGGGTGCCGAGCGAGTCGTACACCACCGATTGCTTGACCATATTGTAGGTATTGGCGTCGGTCGCATTGAACGCGGCGGTCGGGGTTTTCCAGTCGCCCGACATATTGCCGGCGTAGCTGACCTTGGTGGTGGCCACGGCCGGGATCTGGCCGGTCGGGATGGCGATGTCGCCCATCGTGCCAAGCACGCCGCCCACGGTCGGGCCGTAGCCCTGGACTTTCTTGCCGGTCGAATCGACCAGCAAGCCGTCGGCGTTGGTCGAGAAGATGCCCACGCGCGAGTACGACACGACGCCCTGGGTATCGCGGCTGGTGAAGAAGCCGCGCCCCTGGATCGCAGCGTCCATGCCGCGCCCGGTGCTCGACAGGCTGCCGGTCTGGCTGATGTTCTGGGTCAGCGACTGCACCTGCACGCCGTTGGCCTGGTCGCCGGCATATACCGAAGCAAAGTTGGCGCGGCTGCTCTTGAAGCCGTAGGTGCCGGCGTTGGCGATATTGTTCGACAGCGTCGTGAGCTGTTCGTTGATGGCCTGGATGCCCGACAGGGCGATATTGAAGCTCATGGCATATCCTTTAATTGAACGTGACGGGCGCATCGGCGCCGGTGGTCTTGCCGTTGAAACCCGTGATCCAGCCCGGCTCGACATCGCCGATGCCAGCCACCTGCATGACGATGCCGCCGGTCGACGACAGGCGCACGCTGTTCAGGCGTCCGTCGATTTCGACTGCCGGCTTGGTGCCGTCGGCCGCTTCGGCAGCGATGCTGTATTTGCCGGCTGGCAGGCCGAGTTTGGCCGGGTCGATCGTGAAACCCTGCGCGCCCGCGGCATGCGGCGGCAACTCGATCCGTGTCTGTGTCCCGGTGGCGCCCGTGAGCACCAGGTGGGTCAGGCTGCTGGCGCCGCCCAGCTGGACGCTGCCCTGCAGCGGGGTGTCGCCCAGCTGCACGCGGCTCGTCTCGACCGAGACCTGGTTGCCGACTTGGCCGCCCATCGCCAGCACCTGCAGGCTTTGCAGCATGGTGGCGCTGGCGGCGGTGGTCTGGGTCATGTTTTCCAGCGCTTCGGTCTGCGACAGCTGCGAGAGCTGGTTCACGAACGTGGCCGGATCGGATGGCGCCAGAGGATCCTGGTTACGGATCTGCGCGACCAGCAGCTTGGTAAACATGTCCTTGTTGGCGCTGACCGGGCTCGCGGCCGGGGCGACGGCATTGCTGTTCGCGTTGCCGTTCGTGTTGCCATTCAGGCCGAAGGCATTCGACGTGGTGGTGACCATGATCAGCTCTCTCCCATGCGGATCAGCGACTGCTGCATCGACTTGATGCGGCCCATCACCTCGACATTG
Organism: Massilia aurea; assembly: GCF_014200505.1. Taxonomy (GTDB): domain Bacteria; phylum Pseudomonadota; class Gammaproteobacteria; order Burkholderiales; family Burkholderiaceae_D; genus Telluria; species Telluria aurea_B. The sequence goes on from NZ_JACHBX010000001.1 coordinate 124,521, forward strand.
GTCTCGAAGGCGCGCGAGGCAGCCATCATGTCGGCCATTTCGGCCACTTCGTTGACGTTCGCGTAGAACACCATGCCGTCGGCATCGGCCAGCGGATTGTCCGGTTCATGCATGCGGCGCAGCGGCGCACTCGACTCGACCACGTCGAGCACCTGCACGCTGGCGGTGCCGCCGTCGCCCAGCAGTGCGGCAAACACGGGCTTGCGGGCGCGGTAGGCATCGGCTTCGGTGCCGGCGACCGCATTCGCGTTGGCCAGGTTGCTGGCGATCGTGTTCATGCGCACGGTCTGGGCCGCCATGGCCGAGCCTGCGATTTGTGAAATATCCTTGAATCCCATGGGATGCTCCTGATTGGTCTTATTGACCCGTGATGACTTTGTTCAGACCGCGCAGCTTCATGTTGATGAAGGTAAGGCTGGTCTGGAAGTCGGACGCGTTCTGTGAAAACGCCGCCTGCTCGACACCGATTTCGACGGTGTTGCCGTCAGCGCTGGCCTGGTACGGGACGCGGTACAGCGGGCCATCGGCCGACAGGGTCGGCATGCCATCGTCGGCATCGAGCTGGTCCTGCAATGCACTGGCGAAATCGATGTCGCGGGCGGTGTAGCCCGGCGTGCTTTCGTTGGCGATGTTGGCGGCCAGAACGCGGGTGCGTTCAGCGCGCAGCTGGAGCGCGTCGGCATGTACGCCCAACGCTTCCTTGAAATTAATCGACATGGCGATTCTCCGGTGAAGTGCAGTGGGATTGGTTAGAATGGTTGTTTCCGCCCGACCAATATTGTCCACCCATGGATTTCCGTAAGGCAATACTGATCATTGTAACCTGTGTGTTGTGCACCACAGCATGGTCAGCGCAAACTCTTTCCGCACAGATACAACAAATTGCACGCGACGAGCTGGAAAAAGTAGCGGCTGCCAGCGGTTTGAGCGAATCCGAGTTCGACCTGACCGTCGTCAGCAGCCGGCCGGCGCCAGCCTGCAGCGTGGCGCCCGCCATCGAGGCCGCCGACACGCGCCAGCCGGCGCGCATGCGTTTTGTCGCCCGTTGTCCGGACGGCAACGGCTGGCGCCAGGAATTCATCGTGCGCGCGCGGGTGTCGGCCATGGTGGCGGTAGCCAGTGCGCCGTTGTCTGCCAATACGGTGCTGGGCGCGTCCGATGTCGCCCTCGAGCGGCGCGACATCACCAATATCGCCGACCCGGTCGGCGTGCTGGCCAATGTCGTTGGCCAGACGAGCCGGCGCAGCCTGCGTGCGGGTGACGTGCTGCGCGCAAGCAGCCTGGCCGCGCCGGTCGTGGTCAAGCGCGGTGACGGCGTGGTGATGGTGGCGCGCCAGGATGGCATCGAAGTGAGCATGGCCGGCGAGGCGCTCGACGCCGGCGCGCGCGGCGCCGTGGTGCGGGTCAAGAACAGCGCCAGCGGCCAGGTCGTGCGCATGCGCGTGGTCGGCGCCGGCGCGGTCCAGCCGCTCGACTTGCCGCTGGGCGAATGACGCATCAAGCCGGGCATCAGTCCGTTATTCCCTGCAGCTTGCCGGCGATGCGGGCCAGCTTCGACGCATAGTCGGGGTCGGTGGCATAACCGCCGCGCGTCAGTCCCTGCGCGAACGCCTGCGCGTCGTTGCCCGTATTGAGCGCGCTGCGGTAGCGCGGGTTGTCCAGTAACACGCGGGCGTAGTCCTGGAACGCGCTGGCCGCATCCGGATAGGCGCGAAAGCGCTCGCGGGTCGTCAGCGCTGCGCCGTTCACGTATTCGGTGGTGGTCGAGTCGCCCGTCGCGCCGTTCCAGCGCGGCCCGGCCTTGATGCCGAACAGATTGTGGCTGCTCGCGCCGCCTTCGACGCGCAGTGGCCGCTGGCCCCAGCCCGATTCAAGGGCAGCATGGGCCTGCACCAGTTCCGGCGCCACGCCGAGCTGCGCCGCCGCCTGGCGTGCCCAAGGTGCGATGCTGTCCAAAAATGCCTGCTGCTGGGGTGGCCTGGCGACGGCGTTCGGCGCAGTGACGCCATCAGCATTGTCAGCGCCATCCATGATCAGGCCGGTGGCGCGTGCGCGCAGCAGCGCGCCTTCGGCGCTCAGCGCGCTGGCAGCGCCGCCATCCGGGTCACCATGCTGGATGTAAGCAACCACTTCACTGGCGACATCGTTCAACAGGCTGCCAAAACCCGTGCCGCCGCCGGCTGCGGCGGTCGGGCGCGTTGCGTTCGTTGCGCTCGTGGCCGCGGTTGGCGCGGTGGCCCGGGTCGTCATGTCAACGTGGCGCATACAACTGCTCCTCGCCGTGCAGCACACGCTGCATGATGCCGTGCTGTTCGGCCAGCAACTGGCCATTGCGCAGCGTCGCGTCCTTGCAGGCGCGTACCGTCTGCTCGAGTGCCTGCCAGGCCGCTTCGAAGGCGGCGCGCGGGGCCGGCGCCAGTGTCGCGCTGTACTGGGCCATCGTTCCCTGCGGCCCCAGCAGTGCGCGTACGAGATTGACGCGCTGCTGGCGGCGCGCTTCCATGGCCTCGAGCAGCGGGGTGAGTTCATCGGCCAGCGTGCTCAGCTCGGCACTGCGATGGCGCACGGCGGCGTCGAACTGGCGTTCGAGCAGCATCAGGATGTTGGCCGCTTCCTTGACGTCCTGCGTGACGCCGTCGGCAAGCAGCGTGTTGGCCTGGGCGCGGGTGAGGGTGGCCATGCTTAGCGTCCCGAATGGAATTTTTGAATCAGGCCGGCCAGGCGCCCGGCATCGAACGGCAGCTCGCCGCGTGCGAGCGCTTCGCGCAGCTCGGCCACGCGCACGGCGTCGAAGTCCGGCATCGCGCTGAGCGCATCGGCGGCCGGCTGCAGCACCGCCGACTGCAGGGCGGCTGGCGCCGCCGATGCTTCGGTCTGGACCGGTACCGACACCGCACCGGCGCCAGGCGTCACGGTGGTGATGGCGGACGACGATGTGCCGGAGATTTTCATGCGGTTACCTCGTGATTTGGTATTGATGGTCATGGCGATGTCGGCAGCTGGCCGCGCAGAGTTTCCAGTGCCGCCGCGTCGGGCAGGCTGACGGTCGCGCCTGCACTGGCGGTCCCGACCAGTGCCTTGCCAACTGGTGCGCCGGCGGCCGGTGCGCCGAACATGCCGGCCACCGCGCGCGACTGCGCACTGGTCAGGATCAAGAGTTCGATGCGGCGGTTCTTGCCGTCGAGCGGCTGCTCGGGATGCAGCGGGCCGCGGTCGGCCATGCCCACCACCTGCAGCACGGTGTCGGTGCGCATGCCGCCGGTGAGCAGCTGGGCCCGCGCCGACAGCGCGCGGTCGGTCGACAGCGCCCAGTTCGAATAGGCGCCGCGGTCGATGCCGGCATAGCGGCTGGCATCGGTATGGCCGACGATCAGCATCTGGTTGCGCATCTGCGCGAACAGCGGCCCCATTTTTTGCAAGAGACGCGCGAAGCGGCCGGTCGGCAGCGCGCTGCCGCGCATGAACATGCCCTGCTTGTCGGTGTCGTGCAGCATCACGCGCAGGCCGTAGGGCGTGACCACGGTGGCCAGGTTGGGCGCCAGGCCCGCTTCGACCGACAGTTCGGTGAGCGCTTTGGACAGCGCAGACAGGTCGGCCTGCGTTTCGTAGCCGACCTTCGGTGCGTTCGCATCGCCCCCGCTGCCCGGATTGCCGGGGCCGCCATTGCCCGTGTGCGGCACCGGGAAGCGTTCGATCAGGCTGCCGCTCGGTTCGCTGGCGATGGCGGGTTTCTGGCCCTGGCCTTCGAGCATGCCGCTTTCGGTTGCTTCGCTGATGATGGCTTTCAGATTCTGCTGTTCGCGCGAGGCGATCAGCCACAGCACCAGGAACAGCGCCATCAGCGCCAGGCAGAAGTCGGCGAACGCGACTTTCCAGGCGCCGCCATGCTCGTCATGCTGGTGCTTGCCGCCACCGCGCTTGACGATGGTTGATTCGTGCTTGTCGTTCGTTTTCGACACGTGTTACCCCGTCATGCGGTCGGCGGCGCGACGGCGCTTGTTCTGCGATTCGTCTTCGCCGCCCATCGCGTTGATCCACTGTTCGAGCTGGGCGAAGCTGGGCTTGGTATTCAGCTGGATCAGGCGGCGCCCGGCGTCGATCGCCAGCAGGGCGGGCTTGCCGGCCACGTGGGTGCACAGCACGACCTTGACGGTTTCCATCGTCGAGGCGTCCGAGTTGACCGTCTGCTTCATCAGGTTGGCCAGCGGCTCGAGCACGCCGTAGCAGGCGAAGATGCCGATGAAGGTGCCGACCATGGCTGCGCCGATCTTTTCGGCGATCTCGCCCGAATCGGCGCCGCCCGAGACCGAGTACATGGCCATCACGATGCCCAGCACTGCCGCCAGGATGCCGAAGCCCGGCATCGCCTCGGCGATCTTCTGCAGCGATTTGGCCGGTTGCGTCAGCTCTTCGTGGATGGCTTCGAGTTCCTGCTCGAGCACGCCTTCGAGCTCGTGCGCGTTGATCTTGCCCATCGCCATCAGGCGGAAGTTATCGACGATGAAGGCCAGCAGCTTGGTTTCTTCCAGAATCGCCGGATAGCGCTGGAACAGCGGGCTTTCGGCAGGCGCCTCGACGTGCGCATCGAGCGCCTTCAGGCCGCCGGCAGCGGTCTGCAGCAGTTCGTACATCAGGAGCAGCAGCTGGCGCTGGAATTCCGAGTCGTGCTTCTTGCGCGCCGCCACCTTCTTGAGCTGGTGGCCCAGTTCGGCCAGGACGTGCTTCGGGTTGCCGAGCACCAGCGCGCCCAGCGCGGCGCCGCCGATGATCAACAGCTCGATCGGGTGGAAGATCGAGGTAAAGGTGCCGCCCATCAGGGTAAAGCCCCCGAAGACGGCGCCAAGCACGATGGCGATACCGAGTAATTGCTGCATGACGTGTGCCTTTCTGGCGGTTCTGTAGTGTCGGTTCAGTCGCGCCGGAGCGCGGTCTTCATTTTTGCCAGCGCGCTCTTGTTGAGCTGGCAGACGCGCGCATCGGACAGGTCGAGCACGGCGGCGATTTCCTTGTAGCTCAGTTCGAACTCGTAGATCATCTGGATCACGCGCTGCTCTTTTTCGTTCAGCTTGGCCAGCGCCTGTTCCAGGCTGCGCCGCACCATGTAGGCGTCTTCAGGCCCCGGCGTGTGCTGCTCGGCGCCGACCGCTTCCTGCAGGATCTCGTCGAAGCTGAGCATCTCTTCGGCGCTCTCGGCCAGCAGGTACTGCTGGTACTCGTCCAGGCTCAGGCCCAGCGCAGCCGCCGCTTCCTGTTCATTCGGCTCGCGCCCCAGGCTGCGGGTAAGCGCGCGCAGGGCGTCGCGCTGGCGGTGGCTGTCCTGGCGCACCGTGCGCGGGCGCCAGTCCTGCCGGCGCAATTCGTCCAGGATCGCGCCGCGCACGCGCAGCGCGGCGTAGCTCGAAAACCCGGTATCGGGCGCCCCGTAGCGGCGCAGCGCCTCGAGCAAGCCCATCAGGCCGATCTGTTCCATGTCCTCGCGGCCCATCGCGCCCGAGACCTGGCTGCCCAGCTGGCGCGCGATGCGCTTGACCAGCGGCGCATACGCCAGCAGGTGACGCGACTCGTCCTGCGGCGACAAGCCCGCGCTGGCCACCACCTCGCCATATTCGCTGGCGGCGGCATCGACGTAATCGGTCATGTAGGCCACGGCGTCTCCGGGATCGGGCTGCGTATCACTCGATGATCAGCTTGCCGACCATGACTTCGGAAAACGGCTTGAGGTGGTTTTCCTTCGCATAGTTGGCGTTGAAGACCTTGTTCAGCTCGGCCGCGTACTGGTCCACCGTCATGGCGGACGCTTCGGCCATCGTGCGCGCCGACAGGGCAGACACCGCGATGCTGCGCAGCAGCGGCAACTGTTCCTTGGTCGTCTTTTCTTCCGCCGCCGTGGTGGCCAGCACCAGGTCGACCGACAGGTAATGGGTGGCCTGCTCGGCCGGCGCGCGGCGCAGCATGACGATGACCTTGTCCAGCGTGACGTACTTGGTCGGCTTGGCCTCGGGCGCCGGCTTGGCGGCCACGCCGTGGCTTGCGGACGTGTTCATGTACCACATCGCGCCGCCAGCGGCGCCCGCCACGACGACGACGGCGGCGACAATTGCAATGATCAGTTTGGATTTCATGGGGGGCGTGTCAGTTCATCGAGAAAAGGGTGGCGCCGGCGGCGGCCTCGTCCTGCAGCGCGCGGCCAGGGGTGCGCGCCTGTTCCTGATCCTGGCGCGAACGACCCTGGGCATCGGCCTGGCCCTGGCCCGGCGTCTGGCCGCCGGTCTGGGCGCTGGCTTGCATGCGCGGCACGTCGCTGACGTTGACCGAGACGCTGCTGTACTGGCGCCCGGCGAGGTCGCTGCGCAGGCTGTCGCTGACGGCGTTCAGCTGGCGCAGGACGTCGCTGTTGGAGGCGGCGATATGGATCTCGAGGTTGCCCCCGCTGTGGCGAATTGCGATGTCGATGCGGCCGAGCATCGGCGGCTCGAGGCGGATCGTCGCCTGGTCGATGTTGCGGCCAAGCTGGAGCTGCAGGCGCTCGCCCAGCGCTTCGTGCAGGTTCTGGCGCCATGCGGTCGGCGGGCCGGCCAGCACGATGCTGTCGGCGCCGCGCGCGTTCGCCGTCTGGCTGGCCGTGGCGTTCACGGCAGCGCCCGGCGTGATCGGGGTGGCGTCCACGGATTCTGGTGCAGTCTGCTCGAAGGTGCGTGCGGCGACCGGTGCTGCCGCCGCAGCCTGCTCGGGCCGGGCCATTGCCGGCGCGGCGGCGACAGGCGGCAGCTCGGCGGGTGCCGGCGTTGCCCGTACACCGGCTGCGCCTGGCGGCAATGCCGGTGCTGCGCCACTGACCTGGATGGCCGGTGAAGCGTCTGCGGAGCCGGCAGCCGGCACGGCGGATTCCCCGTTGCCGCGGTGCGCGTCACGCATGGCCAGCATCATGGCCGGCAGCGTCACTGGCATCATCATTGGCACCATCGTCGGCGCCATGGCGGCCAACATGGTTTCGGGCGCCACGGTCTGTTCAATGGCCTCGGCGTGGTCGGGCGCGGCGGCATCGAGCGCAGGTGCAGCGTCGTCATGCGGGACGGCGTCTGCGTCAGCGGTAACGATCTCCGGGGTCGCTACATCGGCTTCCCGCGCGCTGTCGAGCGCCACCCAGTGGCCGAACGGCAGCGCAGCAGGATGCGTGGCCGGCGCCTGACCCGGTGCCCCGGTTGGGGCAGCGCCCGCGCCAGCGGGCAGGGCGTCCGGCTTGACTGCGGCGTCTCCGCTCAGGGCCTGGGGTGCGCCGGTTCCGGCGGCCGACGGCGCGTCGTTGCCGGCCACGGTGGTCAGCTTGCCAAGCGCATTGCCGGCAGTATTCATGGCGGTGTTCATCGCAAGGTTCATCGGGCAGTCTCACATGGTTCGAGTTCGCCCACGAGGGCGTAGGCCATCCAGCCTTCTTTATTGCTTCCCATCTCTTCCAGACGCACCTGCAGCGTGTCGGCAGCGCCAGCGCATGCGCGCGCGGCGCCGTCGTGGGCCGCGCGCAGCCGTGCCAGAGCGGCGCGCTCGGGCGCACTCCAGGCGCCGCTCGCGACCAGCAGCGTCAATTGCGGCGCCAGCTCGCGCACGGCCAGTTCCAGCAGATCCCAGTTCGCCGCCGTGCTGGCGCCCTGCAGGCGCTTCGCAAGACGGTCGATGGCGCTTGTCCTATCCATTGCGGTCCTGGATGCCTTTCCAGCCTTGCCGGATGGTGCTCAGCACGCGGGTTACCTCGTCCACCATGGCCGGATCGAGCTTGATGCCGGCGCGGTGCAGGTGGTTGGCACAGAATTCATACACACGCGCCAGGTTGGTCACGGTGTCGCCGCCGCCTTCGAAATCGAGCGAGCCGGAAAGACCGTTGATGATCTCGAGGCACTTGTCGATGCTGATGGCTTTCTGTTCGTAGCGGCGGGCCACGATATGGGCGCGCGCGCGCGCCAGCTCGTCGAGCAGGCCGTCGGTGAGCAGCAGCACCAGCTCGACCGGCGAAGCACGGGAGGTCTGGGTGTCGAGGTTGACGGCGTGGTAGCCGTCGTAGGCGTTTTGATAGGACATGGCGATCTTGGTTTGTCTGTGTGCGAATGGATCAGTCGTCTTTGCCGAACAGGGCATCGAACAGGGACACGTTCTGGTTCATCACGCCCTGCATCTTCTGCAGTTGCGTAAATTGCGCCAGATAGCGCTGGTAGGCGGCGTTGAACTGCTGATCGATCAGCGCTTCGCGCTCGGTCAGTGTCGATTGCACGTCCTGGGTCGCGGACTTACGCTGGGCGATCTGGCCGAACGCCGCGTCGTTCCAGCTCTTGAGATATTTATCGAGTTCACTCGCAATCCCGCTTGGCGCAGCGGCGGCCGTGCTGCCGATGAGTTTATCGAGGCCATTGGGCGTGAGCGCCAGCTGGGTCGCGAGGCGATCGGGGCGCAGCTCGAGCGTGCCTTCCTTGGTCGCGATGATGCCGAACGACGCCAGGCTCGCGCCGCCCGCCGGACGTACCAGGCTCACCAGGCGATCGTGCAGCGCGCGCACGCCGCCATCCGTGGCAAAGGTGCCTGCCGCGCTGCCGGTGCTGGGGTCGCCCGGGGTGATCAGTTTCGCCAGGCCGTTCTTCAGGGCGTTGTAGGCTGTGATGAATGACTGGACATTGGCCGTGGCCGTGGCAAGGTTGGCGCTGACCGTCATCGTGACCGGCGCGGCGCCACTGGCATGGGCCTTCACGAACGTCATGGTCACGCCTTCGACGTTGGTGAAGGTGTTGCTGGCCTGTTCGACTGGCGTACCGGTTTCGGTCCCGACGTTGATGATGGCGTTCTTGGCCTGGCTCAAGGTGCGCATGGCGCCAGGCGCATTGGCAGCGACCAGATTATCCGCGTCGGTCAGGTTGCTGGTGTCGAGCGTGATGGCGCTGTCGGCGCCAGTTGCCTTGCTGCTCAGGATCAGCTCCGACGTCGTGCCGGTGGTGACCACCGAGGCGGTCATCTTGCCGGCATTGCCCGGTGCGGCATTGATGGCCATCGCCAGTTCGCGCGTGCTCAAGGTGCCATCGCCATTGCTGTCGGCAGTTTTCAGGTCGATCTTGAAGGCTTCTGTCCCGCCCATCATCACGCCCAGCTGACCGGTCGCCCCGGCGTCGCCCGTCAGACCCGAAAACGCGACCTGGCTCGGGGTGGCGAGCTGTTTCACGAAGAACGCATAGGTGCCGGACGGCGCATCTGCGCGCGCGGTGCCGGTCCCGATGCTCGTGTCGCTGAAGGCCACGGACTGCGCATACAGCGTCTTGCCGGTGCCCGTCAGCGAGGCCAGACTGGACTGGAATGCCGAGATCACCGAGCCGAGATCGGTCAGGCCGCGCTCGGTGGCGGTGGCCTGGCGGGTTTGCGACGCGATCATCTCGCGGCGCGCCGACACGTATTTTTCGGCCAGCGCGGTCGCGGTCGTGACCGGGTCGTAGGTAGGTGCGGTAATCACTGATGCCATGCTGTTCTCCTGGTGTGCGTTTTGCAGCTCATGCCGTCCGTCCCGCCATCCAGGATTGGGTGGCGATATCGTCTTCGCGCTTGCGGGTAGCGCGCTCATTCTCGGCCGCATGCGCGTCCTGGGTACGGGCCAGTACCTTGCCCAGCAGTTCGCGTCCGACCCAGGCATCCTTCAGGCGGCCCTGCGAGACTGCCATGTTCGCCTGGTGCAGCGACAGGTCGATCCGGTGGCTGTCGGCCAGCGCCATCACGTCCTGCTTGTAGGCGCCGCAGTTCAGCGCCAGGGCAGGGTTCATCACCAGCGCACCGGACGCGCCGCTGCCGTGCGTCAGCGCCGTCAGGCGATCCAGGTTGTTCTGGTAGCGCACCCGGGTCGCTTCCTGGCTGGCCAGGTCGGCCTCCAGCCGTTCGACCTGGGTCGAACGCAGTTGCACCAGGGTGCCCAGGCTGCGGATGGTCGTCGAACGGGTCATGCCATGATCGCTTTCAGGGCGTCGATGCAATTGTCGATGGGCGCGCCTTCGCGCGTGCCCTGGCACAGGAACGTCTCGATATGCGGTTGCAGCGCCACGGCGCGGTCGGTCTCCGGGTCGGCGCCAGGCACGTACGCGCCCAGCGGGATCAGGTCGCGCACGCGCGCATGGCGCGCCAGGGCTGCCTTGAGCTTGCGGGCGGCCAGCGTGTGCTCCGGCGTGACCACCTGCGCCATGCAGCGCGAGATCGACTGCGCAATGTCGATCGCCGGGTAGTGGCCGCGCTCGGCCAGTTCGCGCGTGAGCACGATGTGGCCATCGAGGATCGCGCGCGCCGAGTCGACTACCGGATCCTGCTGGTCGTCGCCTTCGGCCAGCACCGTGTAGATCGCGCTCATGCTGCCTTGCGGGTTCTCGCCATTGCCGGCCGATTCCACCAGTTGCGGCATGTTCGAAAACACCGACGGCGGATAGCCGCGCGTGGCCGGCGGCTCGCCCAGCGACAGCGCCACTTCGCGCAGTGCCATCGCGTAGCGGGTCAGTGAATCGCACAGCAGCAGCACGTTCTGGCCGCGATCGCGGAAATGCGCCGCCACCGCATGACACAGCTCGGTTGCCATGACGCGCATCAACGGGCTGTCGTCGGCCGGTGCAACCACCAGAACGGCGCGCTTCAGGCCTTCGGGCCCGAGCGAGCGCTCGACGAATTCGCGCACCTCGCGATTGCGCTCGCCGATCAGGCCAACCACGACCACATCGGCCACGGTCTGGCGCGTGATCAGGCCCAGCAGCACCGATTTGCCGACGCCGGAACCGGCCATCAGGCCGACGCGCTGGCCCTTGCCAATCGTGAGCATCGCATTGATGGCGCGTACGCCCACGTCAAGCGGTTCGTCCACCGGGGTTTTTTTCAGCGGATTGACGCGCGGCGGGGCAGGGGCGAGCGGCTGGTCGCCACCCAGGCGGCCCAGGCCGTCGATCGGCTCGCCCAGGCCGTTGACCATGCGGCCCATCCAGCTCGGGCCGATCATCAGCTCGGCCTTGTCGGTCGCCGGCAGCACGCGCGCGCCGGTGGCCAGGCCAGTCGCCTTCTTGAACGGCATCAGGTACGAGACCTTGTCGCGAAAACCGACCACCTGCGCGTCGAGCCACTCGCCATCGACCGTTTCGATGCGGCAGCGCTGGCCCGTGTGCAGGCGGCAGCCGCTCGCTTCCAGCAGCAGCCCCTGGGCGCCGACCAGGCGTCCGGTGGGCGTGGCGACCGGCACCGCGCCGAGTTCGACGGCGCGCAGCGAGTCGGCCAGCGAATGCGAAAGCGAAGCGGCCATGCCAGTCATGCCCGTTCCCCTTCGCCCAGCAGCTGGTTCTGGACCTGTTCCATCACGGCCGCCAGGCGCCCCTGGCAACCGGCATCGACTTCATGGTCGCCTGAACGTACGCGGCATTCGCCGGCGTCGAGCGCCGGGTCGGGCAGGATCGTCCACTTCTTGGCGCGCTTCGGATCGAGCTCCAGTACCCGGCGCAGTTCTTCCGGATTCATGAACACTTCGACCTGGTCGCGCGACGGCGGCATCACGGCCAGCGCTTCCTCGACCAGCGAGAGCAGCTGCACCGGCTGCAGCGCCAGCTCGGCGCGGATCACCTGGCGCGCGATCTTGCCCACCAGGTCGACCACTTCGGTGCGCTGCGCGGCGCGCAGGTCGGTCTTGAGTTTCTTGAGACTCTTGAGCATCGCGTCGACCGGCTTGGCCAGTTGTTCGAAGCTCTCGAGCGCCATCGTCCGGCCTTCGTCGATGCCCCGTTCGAGGCCTTCGATCTTGCCCTGGGCAATGCCGTCGGCGCGGCCCTGGTCCAGGCCGACCTCATACCCTTCACGCTGGCCCTGGCGATAGCCGTCGGCCAGCGCGCTTTGCCACTCGTCGGCGGCATTGCCACCGGCCGCGCCGGCGGACGCGCCGGCAGGGCGCGCCGCGCTGAACTGGTGCAGCGGCGGGAAGTGGTAAGTGCGAAACGGTTTCATTCGGCGGTCGCTTCGGCAAACAGCTGGATGTCGATCTCTCCAGCGTCGGCCAGCTCCTTGACCGTGGTCATGATTTCGCGGCGGGTCTGCTCGATGCGCGACATCGGCACCGGGCCCGAGCGGCGCATCAGGTCTTCGAAGCTTTGCGCCTGGCGGCGCGGCATCGCGGCCAGGATGGCGTCGCGTAGCGGCGCTTCGGCGCCCTTCAGGGCAATCGCCCATTGCTCCAGCGGCACATCGTCGAGCAGGCGTGAAATCACCTGTTCGGTCTGGCGCGACAGGATGAAGAAATCGTACATCGACATCTCGATCTGCGAGACGACCTCGGGATCGTGGGCGCGCAGCAGTTCGACCATGCCGGCGCGGTTGTCCTGCAGGCGGTTGAGGATGTCGGCAACCTGGCGCACGCCTTCGACGCTGGCGCTTTGCGTGTCGAATGCGGCCAGGCAGCGGCCCACCAGCTCTTCGAGCTCGTGCAGCACGTCGCGGTTGATCTCGTCCAGGCGCGCCATATTCAGCAACACCAGTTCACGGCCTTCCAGCGGCAGCGCTTCGAGGATCTGCGACGCCAGCGCAGGCGGCAGGAAGGCCAGGAACACGGCCTGCATCTGGACGTGCTCGCTCGAGACGAATTCGGCCAGCCACTTTGGCGAGGCGTACTGCAGGCGCGCCATCTTCGGGCGGATCGCATCACCATAGATCGAGTTGAGCACGCTGTTGGCGATGTCGCTGCCCAGCGCCAGATCCAGCGAACGCTTCAGATAGCTGCGCGAGGCGCCGTGCAGGCCGCTTTGCTGGCGGTAGTCGTCGAAGAACGTCTGCAGCGCCGATTTGACGGTGTCGACCTTGATGCCGCTCATGCGCGACATGACTTGGGTCAGCTCCATCAATTCGTCGCGCTCGAGGCAACGCAGCACGGCCGCAGCCTGCTCTTCGCCGATCGACAGCAGCACGATGGCCGCCTGTTCGACCGGGCTCAGGCCGGCCTCGAGGTCGCTGTCTTCGATGTTATTCAGTTCGGCCATGTTTTTTCTGTACCCATTGTTTGACGACTTCAGCAACGCGCTCCGGCTCCTTGGCCGCCAGCACTCTCAGGTGATCGACCATGACGTCGACCGGCGAGCCGGACGGCGGCAAGTCGTAGTTCTCGAGCAGGGGAATGACGGCGCCCGGGCTGCCCTGCGCGGGCGCTTCGAGCGCCGTGACACCGGCGGGCAGTGCGGTGAGCGCGGCCGCGGTGGCGCCCGGCAAGGCCGGGGTGGCCGGGATGGCTGGCGTGGCCGGCGACGGCGCCATTCGCGCGGTGGCCGCGCGCAGCAGCGGCCGGGCCAGCAGGAAGTACGCCAGCAGCGCACCGACGGCCCACAAGACCCAGCTCGCCATGTCGACGATATTGTCGCGTTGCTGCCACCAGGCCTGTTCCACCGGCGCAGCCGGGAACTTCATGGCCGACACGGCCAGCACATCGCCCCGTGCGGCGTCGATGCCCAGGCCACCGGCCAGGATCTTCTCGATATTCGTCAGTTCGGCCGGTGTCCAGGCCTTGCCATCGGCAGCGCTGGTCGCGTTGAGTACCACGGCCACCGACAGTTTTTTCAGGCGGCCCCGCTCGCGCTTGATCTGCGTGATCGCGCGGTCATACGCGTACTGGCGGGTGGTGGCATTCTTGCGCGCGCTGCCATCGTCGGCTTTTTCGGCCGGCGGGGCGCCCGCTCCTTCGGCGGCGGCCGGCGCCGGCGGCCGGTTCGACAGCGTGCCAGGCACGCCCATCGCCATGCGGCTTTTTTCCATCTCTTCGCGCATGGCTTCGCTGGTGACCTTTGGCGCTTCGCCGTATTTTTCCTGGGTTTCTTCGATGCGGTCGTTGTCCACGGCGGCAGTCACGCTGACCTTGTAGTTGGCCACGCCAAGGATCGGCGCGAGCAGGTCGTTGACGTTGGAGCGCACCTCGTCGGCGTGGCGTTTTGCGGCCGTGTCGCCCTGCGCAGCGCCATCGAAGCCGTCGGCCAGGTCGATGCGCGAGGACAGGTAGTTACCGGCCTGGTCGACCAGCGAGACGCGCTGGGGCGACAGGCCTGCCACGCTGCCCGAGACCATGTTGACGATGGCGGCGATCTGTTCGTTGCCCAGGCTGCGGCCCGGCTTGACGGCGACGACGACCGACGCCGAGTTGCCGTCGGCATTGCCCGTCACGAACGAGCTGGTCTTCGCGATGGCCAGGTGCACGCGGGCACTGGCGATCGAATCCATCGTCAGGATGCTTTGCGCCAGCTCGCCTTCGAGGCCGCGCCGGAAACGCACGTCCTGCACGAACTGCGACACGCCAAGCGGGTCGTTGCGGTCCATCAGTTCGAGGCCGGCCGGCAGCTGGGCGGTCACGCCCTTGGCCGCGAGCAGCATGCGCACCTTGCCCAGTTGCGACGACGGCACCAGCACCTGGCCACTGTCCGGATGGACGCGGTAGGGAATCTGTTCGGCTTCGAGCACCGTCATCATGTCGGCGGCGACGACTTTCTCGCGCGCGCCAAAGACCGGCTTGTAGCTCGATTGATCCTGCCACATGAACATCATGACGGCAGCGGTGACCGCCACGGCCAGGCCCAGCATCAGCGGCAGGTTGTTGCGCAGCAGCGGTGGCAGCGCGGGCAGCGCGAACTTGCCGCTGAAGGGAGACTTGAGGGAGGAGAGCACGTGAGCGTCGCTTGTCAGATGAATCAGATCGGGAGCTTGAGCAGTTCGTCGACTGCGCCCATGACCTTGTTGCGTACTTGCATCAGCATCGAGAATGAGAGGCTGGCTTCCTGGCTGGCCAGCATGGCGCCGACCAGATCATCGCTCTTGCCGGTTTCAACCGCCGTAACGCGGGCACTGGCGGCCTGGTCCTGGGCGTCGACGCCGGCGATGGCGCTCTGCATCGCCTGGGTAAATGAAAACGCACCGGCGCCGCCCGTTGGCGCGCCGAGTTCGGCAAACGACGCGGCAGCCGGTGCGATGGCCAGGCGATTCGCATCGTTGTTCAGTTGCGACAGATCAGCCCGGATCAGGCCAGCGAGTTCGGTTGCCATCGTGGTTTCCTTGAAAGATTAACGTTGTTCATCGGCCACAAAATTCAGCAAATTTACGGTAATTTCCGGTTTGTAATTGTTAAATACCGTTCTAAAAACCGGGCTTGATGTAAGCACAACTTCATGCGTCACCTATGGCAATCAAGCTTGAAGCCCCTATGAAAGGGCTGGGATGCTGCGATGCAATGACCCAATATTACCGTAGGGCAAATGATAAATCAAAGCGATATGTCAAAGTTGCGGCGGTAAAACTCGCTGTATAATTATTGCTGCCGGGAATCAAATCAATGTGACATTAACTTTCGATAAAGACAGATGCCAATCAATCAACTCGACCGACGGCGCGACCACCAGGTGCTCGATCCGTGCCTGCTGGGCCGACCGGTGCATTTGCTGCCGGCCTTTGCTGCGGGGCTGGCCGAGGCGATTGGTGCCGAAATGGCATCGCCTGGCGGGCGCCGCCACTGGGGTGCTTACCGTCTCGAACACCTCGCGTTCGAACGGGCTCCGGAGCAGCCAGGACTGCGCTGGCTTGGGGTCAGCGGACCGTATGGCGTAGCAGCGATTGCCTTTGAACGAAACCTGCTTCTTGGGTTGCTGGAAGGGCGTTATGCAAGCCGGCAACCGACGACTTCTGCTGCGGTGCAGCAAAGCCCGGCGCTGGAGCGCGTCACGGCAACCGAAGAGCGTCTGGGCGTCACATTGGCCCAGCAACTGGCCAGCCAGCTCGATGCCCGGGTCGCCGATGGCCTGGCCCGGCTCGACGGCGCTCCCGCACCCGTCAAGGCTGGCGCCGGCGCCGCGATCGTGCCGGCGGGCGCACCGGGCAAGACCGGATGGGTACTGCGCGCCGTGCTGCGCGCCCAATACGGCCGGCGCGATACCGATGAGCCGACTCAGGCTGCGCCGGAAGGGCAGATCTGGATTGGCCTCGACCACGCCCTGATGGCCTGCGTACTGCAGGGCATCAAGGCCGACCGCGGCGCCGTGCGTACGGCGGGCGGGGCGCGCATGCCGGGCGAGCCGTTGGCCACGCGCCTTGAAGTCAAGCTCGACGGCTGCCTGGTGAGCAAGGAGATCACGCTCGCCACGCTGTTCGGTCTGCAGGTCGGCGATGTGATCCCCGTGGCGCTCGGTCGCGCCGATGTCGTGCTGGACAACTCCCGCCTGTTCACCGCCGCGGTGGCCGAGCACAAGGGCAAGCTGTGTTTAACCTCATTTGAAGATGCCGAATAATGGACATGAATCTCAACGAGCAACTGGGTGGTGACGTCATCATTGACGACCTGGACAGCGAAGATGCGTTGCAAGCCGCCGCCGGGCGCACTGGTGCGCGCCAGCTGCCGCAGATGATGCGCCGCATCCCCGTCACGCTGACCCTTGAAGTCGGTTCCGTGCGCATCTCGCTGCAAGAGCTGATGGACATCGGGCCATCGTCGGTACTGCCCCTCGATTCGCTGGCCGGCGAGCCGCTGGTTATCAAGGTCAACGGTACCCCGATCGGCCGCGCCGAAGTCGTGGTCGCGGGCGAGCAGTACGGTCTGAAGGTGATCGATCTCGAAGGCCTGAACCTGGACATTCTCGCGCCATGATGTGCTTTACCGGGGGCGTCAGGGCCCGTGCCCCTGCGCTTCTGTCCGCGCTGCTGGTGGGACTCTTGATCGCGGTCCCGGCCGCGGCCCAGAACCAGGATTTGCTGGCCGGCGTGCTGCCCGGCGCCACGTCCACCAGTGCCGGCATGAGCGTCAAGTCGCAGATCCTGGTGCTCATGACGCTGCTCGGGCTGCTGCCCGTGATGGTCATGATGATGACCTGCTTCACGCGCTTCGTGATCGTGCTGTCGCTGCTGCGCCAGGCCCTCGGCCTGCAGCAGGGCCTGCCCACCCGGATCATTACCGGCATCGCCCTGATCCTGACCATCCTCGTGATGCGCCCCGTCGGCGAGCAGGTCTGGACCCAGGCTTTTCTACCGTACGACCAGGACAAGATCGGCCTCGAAACCGCGCTGCGTATCGCCGAACAGCCTGTCTCGCGCTTCATGCTGGCCCAGACCAGCAAGGCGTCGCTGGCGCAGGTCGCCCGCCTGGCCGGCGAATCGACGGCCCAGCCACCGCAGCAGCACAGTTTCCCGGTCAAGCTGGCCGCGTTCGTGCTGTCCGAACTGAAGACCGCGTTCCAGATCGGCGCCATGCTGTTCATCCCGTTTCTGATCATCGACCTGGTGGTCTCGTCGGTGCTGATGGCGATGGGCATGATGATGCTCTCGCCCCTCGTCATTTCCCTGCCGTTCAAGCTGCTGCTGTTCGTGCTGGTCGATGGCTGGACGCTCACGGTGAGCACACTCGTTGGCAGCATCCATGCGTACTAGTATCAAACCCGGCCTGGCCACGGGAGAATCGCGATGAGTCCCGATATCGCCGTCGACCTCGTGGTCGAGGCCCTGCAGATCGTCATGCTGATGGTGATGGTGCTGGTGATCCCGGGCCTGCTGGTCGGCCTGCTGGTGGCGCTGGTGCAGGCGGCCACCCAGATCAACGAACAGACGCTGAGTTTTTTGCCACGCCTGCTGGTCACGCTGCTGGCCGTGATCCTGGCCGGCCACTGGATGACAACGACGCTGATGGATTACTGCGTCTCGGTGTTCCAGCGCGCGGCAACGCTCGTTGGCTAGGGCAGGGCGCGCGCCGATGGAACTGTACGGCTTCCTGATGCCGCTGATCGGCGCCCTGTGGTGGCCGTTCTGCCGCATCATGGCGATGATGATCACCGCGCCCGTGCTGGGCGATGGCACGATCCCCATCCCCGTGCGCGCGCTGCTGGCGGTGGTGCTGTCGTTTCTGATGCTGCCGCTGACGAGCAAGGGCGCGATGCCCGATGCGTTTTCGCTGGCCGGCGTGCTGGCGATGTTCGAGCAGGCCGTGATCGGCGCCGTCATCGGCCTGGCGCTGCAGTTCGCGATGGCAGCGATCAGCATGCTGGGCTTTCTGGCTTCGAGCCAGATCGGCTTTTCGATGGCGACGATGAACGACCCGGTCAATGGCCAGGCGTCGGATGTGATTTCCAGCCTGATGGCGCTGGTGGCGATGCTGGTGTTCTTCGCCATCGATGCGCATCTGGTGCTGGTGGCCGTGCTGGGCCAGAGTTTCCTGGCCTGGCCGGTGGGCGGCGGCTTGCAGCCGATGCTGCTCGAAGCCGTGGCGCTGAACCTGAGCTGGGTATTTGCCGCCGCGATCCTGCTGGCGCTGCCGCTCGTGTTTTCCACGGTGGTGGTGCAGATCGGCTTTGGTTTTCTGAACCGTGTCGCGCCCAGTCTGAACCTGTTTTCACTGGGTTTTTCGCTGGTGACGATTTTTGGCTTGCTGATGCTGATCCAGCTGGTGCGCTTCATCCCGGAGCACTACATCGCGATGACCAACCAGGTGCTGGAAATGCTGACCGAACAAATGAGGCTGGCCCATGGCCGATAGCAGCAGCGGCGACAAGACCGAAAAACCCTCGGCGCAAAAGCTCAAGAAAGCGCGCGACGAGGGGCAGGTAGCGCGTTCGCGCGACCTGGCGACGGCGGTCGGCATCCTGATCAGTCTGAAGGTCTTCATGCTGATGCTGCCCGGTTACCTGGACGACATGCGCCACCTGTTTCGCCTCGTGTTCGTGCCGCTGGGCGAAGCGGGCGACCTGGAAAACGCGATGTCGACCGTGTTTTCGTCAGCGTTGCTGCTGCTCGTGCACATGGTGTTGCCATTGCTGGCTGTGCCGCTGGCGATCGTCATTGCCGGCGCGATCCCGGGCGGCATCGTTGCCAGCGGCAAGAACCTGGCGCCGAAGTTCAGCCGCCTCAATCCGCTGACCAATCTGGGCAACCTGTTCAAGCAGAAGCACTGGGTGGGCTTTTTGACGTCGGCGGCCAAGGCGATCGTGCTGGGCATCGTGCTGTGGCATGTCTCGAACGGCAGCATCAAGGGCTATATCGAGTTGCAGCGCATGCCGCTGGACGTTGCCATCGGCGCCGGCGGCACGCTGGTGTTCGACGCGCTGATGGCGCTGGTGGCGGTGTTCATCCTGTTCGCGCTGATCGACGTGCCGGTGCAGAGTTTTCTCTTCATGCGCAACCAGCGCATGAGCAAGCAGGACATCAAGGAAGAGCACAAGAGCAGCGAAGGCCGCCCGGAAATCAAGCAGCGCATCCGCCAGCTGCAACACCAGCTGGCCCAGCGCAGCGTGCGCAAATCGGTGCCGACGGCTGACGTCGTGATCGTCAATCCCGAGCATTATGCGGTGGCGCTCAAGTACGACGTCGACCGCGCCGAGGCGCCGTTCGTGGTGGCGAAGGGCGTCGACGAAATGGCGTTGTTCATCCGCCGGATCGCCATCGAAAACCGGCTCGAGGTGGTGGAGCTGCCGCCGCTGGCGCGCGCCATCTATCACACGAGCCAGGTGCAGCAGCAGATTCCCGCGCCGCTGTACCAGGCCGTGTCGCAAGTGCTGAATTATGTTTTACAACTGAATGCGTTCCGTGCAGGCAGGCGCCAGGCGCCGCCGCGGTTCCCCAACGAGGTGGTCGTACCACCGCACCTGAGTGAGGCTCAAGCATGACCGTGACGAATACCTTCAACGCCTTCGTGGGAGAGCTGCGCCGCCACAAGTTCGCCGCGCCCGTGTTCCTGATCGCGCTCTTGGGCATGATCATCCTGCCGCTGCCGCCGATCCTGCTCGACGTGCTGTTCACGTTCAACATCGTGCTGTCGCTGATCGTGATCCTGGTGGCCGTGACGGCCAAGCGCCCGCTCGACTTCTCGGTGTTCCCGACCGTGATCCTGGGCACGACCCTGATGCGCCTGGCACTGAACGTGGCCTCGACCCGCGTCGTCCTGCTGCACGGCCACGAAGGCACGCATGCAGCCGGCCAGGTCATCGAATCGTTCGGCAACGTCGTCATCGGCGGCAATTTCGTCGTCGGCCTGGTGGTGTTCGTGATCCTGATGATCATCAACTTCATCGTCGTGACCAAGGGCGCCGAGCGCATCTCGGAAGTCTCGGCCCGCTTCACGCTCGATGCGCTGCCGGGCAAGCAGATGGCGATCGACGCCGACCTGAATGCCGGCCTGGTCAACCAGGAGCAGGCGACCACGCGGCGCAAGGACGTCGCGGCCGAAGCCGACTTTTACGGCGCGATGGACGGCGCCTCCAAATTCGTGCGCGGCGACGCCATTGCCTCGATCCTGATCCTGATCATCAACCTGATCGGCGGCGTCGCCATCGGCGCGCTGATGCACGACCTGCCGCTGGGCGACGCGTTCCGCGTGTATGCGCTGCTCACGATCGGCGATGGCCTGGTGGGCCAGATCCCGGCGCTGCTGCTGTCGGCCGCCGCCGCGATCCTGGTCACGCGCATCGGCGAGTCGGGCGACCTCGAAGACCAGGTCAGCCAGCAATTGCTGGCCCGGCCGGGTGTGCTGTACTCGGCCGCCGGCGTGATGATGATCCTTGCGATCGTGCCGGGCATGCCGTGGTGGTTCTTCACGGTGGCCGCCGGCGTGCTGGCCTGGGTCGGTTGGACGATGGCCAAACGCATCGGCGCGCCGGACGTGGCGGGCGTGGCAAAGATCGAAGCGGCGCTGCGCGACGACCGCGTGCCCGAACTCGATTGGCAGGCGCTGCCGGTCGTGCAGGCAGTGACGGTGGCAGTGGGCTACAAGCTGGTGGGCATGATCGACCGCGCCCAGGCCGAGCCGCTGGCCAAGCGCATCAAGGGCGTGCGCCAGAGCCTGTCGGAGCAGATGGGGATGCTGCTGCCGGCGATCTCGGTGCGCGACGACCTGGCGCTGCGTCCGACGCAATACGCGATCAGCCTGTCGGGCACTGTCGTGGCCGAGGCCGAAGTCATGCCCGACCATCTGCTGGCGATCCCGTCGCCGAACGTGTACGGCGAACTCGATGGCATCCCCGGCATCGAGCCCGCGTACGGGATGGCGATCACGTGGATCCTGCCCGAGCAGAAAGCCCACGCGCTGGGCCTGGGCTACCAGGTGGTCGAAGTGCCGAGCGCGATTGCCACGCACGTGTCGAAAGTGGTGCGCGAATACCTGCACGAACTGTTCCGCCACGAAGACGTGCCAGCGATCCTGGAACGCCTGACGGCGCTGTCGCCCAAGCTGGCCGCAGCGCTCGACAAGGCGCTCACTCACACCCAGCTGCTGCGCGTGTTCCGCGTGCTGCTCACCGAAGGCGTCTCACTGAAGGACATCGTGGTGATCGCCACCACGCTGCTCGACAGCTCGGAGACAACCAAGGATCCGATCCTGCTGGCGGCCGAAGTGCGCTGCGCGCTGCGGCGCCAGATCGTCTCGACGCTGTTTGGCAAGAAGAAGGACATGCCGGCCTTTAACCTGTCGGCCGAACTGGAAAACATGCTGCTTGGCTCGCTGAACCAGGCGCGCCAGAACGGCGGCGGCAAGGTCGCGCTCGACAACTACCCGATCGATCCGCAACTGCTGGCGCAACTACAGATCAATATGCCGGTTGCGCGCGAGCAGATGAAGGGCCAGCACACGCCGCCGCTGCTGCTCGTGCTGCCACAGGTGCGGCCATTGCTGGCCCGTTATGCGCGGCTGTTCGCACCGGGCCTGCACGTGCTGTCGTACAACGAGATCCCCGAAAACCGCGACGTGTCGATCGTCGGCACGGTGGGCTGATCAACCCTTGGCGACGAGGCGTCGCGTGATCACCGGGCCGTCCGGCCCCAGGTGAAACGCCAGCTTGCGTTCGCGCAGCGCGGCGTCGCCCGCGGTGGCGCGGTCGAAGCGGCGCAGGTGCTCGGTCCAGGACGGATCGATGATCTGTTCGGTGAATAATCCCGGATCGCTGACGTCGCGCAGCAAGGTCCAGCTCAGCGCGCCCTGGCGCAGGCGCGCGCGCCGGCTCAGCTCCATCAGCGCCATGAAGGCTTCGGTGCGCTCCGGGTCGATCCGGTATTCCACTGTCAGCACGAGGCGCCCGCCATCCTGCAGCGGCGAGAGCGACGGCGCCAGCGCCTTGAGCGCCGACGATGGCGTCATGTCTTCGAGCAGTTCGCGGTCCTGAATCAGGCGCAGTACGAGCGCCATCACGACCACGCTGCTGCCGGCCGCATACAACAGGCTGTGCTGCACGCTGTCGAGCGTCGCCACCTGGCCCCAGGCCGCGGCGCCCGTTGCGCTCGCGCCCATCAGGGCCATCTGGTAGATCGACATCCCGCGCGCCCGCACCCAGTCGGGCAGGGCCATCTGCATCGACACGCTCAGCGAATTGGCCGACACGATGAAGGCCATCCCCGACAGCCACATCGCGCTAGAGGTCAGCACCACGTTCGTGCTGACGGCCGCCACCGCGATCATCGCCGCCGACAGCACGGTGCTGCCCATGACGAGCGTGTCGCGGCTGAACGCCTGGCGCATGCGCGGCAGGAAGAACACGGCGCTGATCGCGCCACCGCCCATGCAGGCCAGCAGCAGCGTGAACACGCCAGCGCCGCCGCCACCCTGGGCGCGCGCGACCAGCGGCAGCAGCGCCATCAGCGCGGTGGAGTGGAAGAACGACGCCGCCACCCGCGCCAGCACCGCCTTCACGCGGTTGGAGTGGCGCGCAAACTGCAGGCCGACGCGCATCGCGCCGCCGATTCGTTCACGGCCCAGCGGACTTGGTACGTGCGTGCGACGCCAGCGCATGATCACGAAGCCCGAGATCACCGACAGCACCGCATTGAGCACGAATACATATGCGCTGCCCAGGCTGGCGATGATGGCGCCGGCCGCCAGCGGCCCGGCGATGCGCGACGCGTTCATCGCCACGCCATTCAAGGCCAGCGCCGCCGGCAGCTGCGCGCGCGGCACGAGCTCGGGAACGATCGCCGAGAACACGGGCCAGCGCATGGCCAAGCCAATGCCGTTGGCAAACGTTAGCGCGAGCAGCACCGGCGGCGTGATGGCGTCGGCCAGGATCACCGCGCACAGGATCGTGGCCACGACGGCGACCCAGAACTGCGTGATGATGAAGTAGCGCCGCCGGTCGAGGATGTCGGCCAGCGCGCCGCTCGGCAGCCCGAGCAAAAACACGGGCAGCATCGATGCGGTCTGCACCAGCGCGACCCAGATCGGCGCGGTCGTCAGCGACGTCATCATCCAGGCGGCCGCCACGTCGTTCATCCACATGCAGGTGTTGGCGATCAGCCAGGTCAGCCACAGCATGCGAAACACGGGGGCGCGCATCGGCCCGAATGCCGACGGCGGCGGCGCGGCATCGTTGGCCGAGGACGCCGGAAGGGGAGGCAGGGGCAACTTCATGCAGATGGGCTCATCGGAAACAGGGGCGATGGCCGCGAGCGTATGCAACGTGTCATTGGAAAGGCAGATGCGTGAAGACAACTGCCATTGTAGTCGGCGCAGCGCCGATGGCGGCGCGCAGGTCAGTCCGGTCTGTCAGCCGCGTGCGCGCTGCGCAGGCAGCAGCAGCGCCAGTTCGGCCACGGCGCGAAACACGGCCGGCGTCAGCGCTTGCGCCGCTTCTTCGGCATTGGCGATCATCGCGTGACTGCGTCCGGGGGGCAGGGCATCGCGAAAGCCCCAGCGCAGCACCGTCAGGCCCGCCCGCGACAGCGCCGTTTCGAGTTCGGGCTGCAACCAGCGCAGGCGCGTGAGCGCGCTGGCGTCTGGCGCGCAGACCTCAATCACCAGCCCCTGCGGCGTCGGTTCGACCTGGATCACGACGGCGCTGCCGTCGGCCAGTTCGAGTTCGAGACACAGCGCAGCGCGCGCACGGCGCCGGCGGCCTGGTGGCTTGTCGGCCTCGTCGGCCAGCACGGCCAGGTGCTGCGGCGTCTCGCCACCGCCATGGACCGTGAAGCGCCAGGCATCCTGGTGCGTCGCGAGCAGCTGGGGCTGGTGCACGACGTGGCCCTGTTGCCCCGCAGCGAGCATCGCCGGCGACAAATGCCCGCCCATGTCGGCCAGCGCGCGGCTGGTCAACTGGCTCCCATGATTGCGTACCTGGCTGCGCCAGGCGCGCGCCAGGCCGGCGGCGTCCTGCTGCTGATAGGCGAGCTGGCGTGCCATCAGCACCTGATCGGGCCGCATCGCCGCGCCGTCCGCACCCGACTCGGCCGATGGCTGGCCGGCTGCCTGTGGTTCCGGCGCGCGGGGCGCGGAAAACGGCAGCGGCAGCGCATCGGCGCCGCCGGCCAGCACGGCAGCCGGGGCCACCACGGCGCCGACCTGCAGTGGCGCGAGGACGGGCGGGGGCAGCGCGGCAACGGGGAACATGTGGGCCATCAGAGTGCCTGTCAAGAATAAAAAAAGGCCAACCGTGTGGCTGGCCTTGGATTTCTAACCCGGGGTGAGGCCCGGGCTTGCGGCCATTATTGCAGCAGGGACATGACCATCGACGACAGGCTGTTCGACTGCTTGAGCATTGCGGTACCGGCTTGCAGCAGCATCTGGTTCGACGTCATGCTGGCGCTTTCGGTGGCGAAGTCGACGTCCATGATGCGACCGGCAGCAGCCTGGGTGTTGCTGCTGACGTTGGCCAGGTTGGTGTTGGCGTGTTCGAGACGGTTGGCGGTTGCACCCAGCGACGAACGGACTGCGCCCAGCGAATCGATCGCGGCCTGCAGATTGTCCACAGCCAGATTCGCGCTACCGTCGGCGGTCAACTCGGTACCCGTTACGGTGCTCGCCACGCCAAACGAGTTGTAACGTGAGCTGATAGTGACCAACGAGGTTTGCATCGAGTTCATCTGGCTCGACAGATCCAGTTCCATGGTCTCGCTGCTCGATGCGCCGATCTGGAAATTCAGCTTGTCGCTAAATTTGCCGGCACCGCCGATGGCTGCCTCGGATGCAGTGACGCCCGCCAGATAATCGGTTGCAGAGGTTGCTGCGGTATCGGCTTTCCCGGCCGCTTCCGTCGCTTTGTCAAAAGCGATCTTTGCCGTTGCCATGGTCTGCAGCAGAGCTGCGTCTGGCGCCGCGTTGTAGTTGTGCACTGCAAGCATGTAATCCTGTGCAGCGCCAGTGCCGGTTGGCGCGTCAGCAGCAGTCGCACCCGGGGTCGAGGTACCAAGGATCGCGTCCGCATTGGCCTTTGCCAGGTTTGCTGCGGTTGATTTTGCCGTGGCAGCGGTGACATCGGCGGTAACTGCTTTGCTGTTGAGCAGCTTGGCGCCACCGAACGAGGTGTTGCCCACGATGTTGGTCAGTTCGCTGGCCAGTGCGTCGTATTCCGACTGCATGGCGGTCTTGTCGGCTGCGTTCGACGATGCATCGGCTGCCTGGGTGGCCAGATCCTTCATGCGCACCAGGATGTTGCTTGCTTCGCCCAGCGCGCCTTCGGCGGTCTGCATCATCGACGTGGCGTTCTGCGTGTTACGCATGGCGACGGCCATGCCGCTGCTCTGTGCTTTCAGGCGGGTTGCGATCTGCAGGCCGGCAGCATCGTCCATGGCCGAGTTGATGCGGTAGCCGGTCGACAGGCGGGTCATCGAGGTCGACAACGAACCCTGGTTACGGGAAATCGCGTTTTGTGCGGACAGGGCGGCGTTGTTGGTATGAAGGCTCAGCATGTTGAACTCCTGAATTAGGTAGGGGGAGAATTCGGTAATTTCGAGCGCTTCGTTCGCTCTCATGAGTACAGGGCGACAAATTGCCGCACGGCATTAAATTTATTTTGAAATTTCTTTTTGGCGATGGTTCTGAGTCAGATGAGAATGATGATGATAACGATTCTCATTACTGATAGAATGCGGTTTTTCCAAGTCTTTCCCTGCCAACATGAATCCACAGCACCACTCGTCGTCGTTCGCCACAGCCCCCCATAAACACTCGCTGCTTGCGCGCCTTGTCAGGAGCGCATTGGGCGGCGCCGTTGCGTCGGCACCGATCCTGTTGCTGCCGCTGGCAGCCAGTGCCCAGGACATGGGGCCAGCCGCGGTCGAGCAGGTCGTCATCACCGGCGCCAAGGTGCAAGCCGATCCTGCCTATGCGGGCGGCCAGATCGGGCGCAGCGGCGGCCTGGGCGTCCTGGGCGAGGCGGACATCATGAAGACGCCGTTCTCTACAACCAACTATACGTCGCAGATCCTCGAAGACCAGCAGGTGCGCACGCTGGCCGATGTCGTCGTCAATGAAGCGTCGGTGCGTGTGATGACGTCGACCGGCGGTTTCAGCGAAGACTTCCAGATCCGCGGCTTCAATGTCACCAGCGGCGACGTCGGCCTGAACGGCCTGTACGGCCTGTCGTCGTCGAACCGCATGCCGGCCGCCATCATGGAGCGCGTCGAAGTGCTCAAGGGTCCGGGCACGCTGATGTATGGCATCAGCCCGAACGGCAGCGTCGGCGGCAACATCAACATCGTCACCAAGCGCGCCGGCGACCAGCCACTGACGCGCGTGACGGCCACCTATGAAAGCCAGGCGCTGTTTGGCACCCACGTCGACGTCGGCCGCCGCTTTGGCGACAACGGCGCCTGGGGCGTGCGCGTCAATGGCGTGATCCGCGGCGGCGACACCAATATCGACGACGGCGAGCAGGAGGTCGGCCTGGCCGCGATCGCGCTCGATTACCGCTCGCCGAAACTGCGCTGGACCCTGGACAGCTACGGCCAGCAAGAAAAGACCGACAACTTCCGCGCGCAGAACAGCTTCCGGCCCGACATCGCGTCGATCCCGGCGCCACCGTCGGGCCACCGCGCCGTGTACCGCGGCGCCGACCTCGAGTTCCGCGATGCGACGATCGCCTCGCGCCTCGAATACGACGTGTCGAAAGAATTGATGGTCTATGCGACGGCCGGCTACCATTACGGCGCCAGCGAGCAGGACTTCCCGACGGCGCGCGCACTGAACGCGGTCGACGCCGCCGGCAACTTCCGCCTGACCAACGCCTGGTACGACGCCTATGGGCGCAGCAAGACCGGCGAAGTCGGCGCCCGCCTGAGCCTGGATACGGCCGGCATCAAGCATTTCATCACCGCCTCGGTCTCGCGCCTGGATAGCGAAGCGGGCAGCTTCTACCTGTCGGCCGCGCCAAGCTCGTCGCAGCTGTCGAACATCTACAACCCGGTCGCGATCATGCCGATGATGGGCGAGCGCCTGGCGCCGACCAAGACGTCGGAAACCGAGCTGTCGAGCTTCTCGCTGACCGACACACTGACATTCCTGGACGGTCGCGTCCTGTTCACCGGCGGCTTGCGCAAGCAAAAGGTATCGCTCGACAACCTGGCGCCAAGCGGCGCGGTGACAACGTCGTACAGCGAAAGCGCCGTCTCGCCGCTGGCTGGGCTGGTCGTCATGCCGATGGAAAACGTGTCGCTGTATGCCAACTTCACGTCGGGCTTGAGCCGCGGCAGCACCGCCCCGGCCACGGCCGCGAACGCCGGTGAAGTGTTCGCCCCGTTCAAGTCCAAGCAATACGAAGTGGGCACGAAAGTCGATACCGGCCGCGTACTGCTCGGCGCCGCCGTGTTCCAGATCGACCGTCCAAACGCCATCACCGACCCGCTGACGACGGTCTACAGCCTGGACGGCACGCAGCGCAACCGGGGCCTGGAACTGTCGGCAGTCGGCGAAGCCGCACCGGGCCTGCGCCTGATGACGAGCGCCACGTTCTACAACGCCAAGCAGCAGCGCACCGCCGGCGGCATCAATGAAGGCAAGAAAGCCACGGGCGTGCCGAAGAACGCATTCAACGCCGGCGTCGACTGGGACTTGCCATGGATTAGCGGCTTGAGCCTCAACGCCCGCGCGATCCACACGGCCGAGCTTGCGCAGAATGTCACCAATACCGTGTATATCTCGTCGTGGACGCGTTTCGACCTCGGCGCGCGTTATCGTACCGAGCTGATGGGCAAGCCGGTCGTACTGCGTGCCAGCGTCGAGAATGCCGGCAACAAGCGCTACTGGCTGTCGAGCAGCACGCTGGCGACCGTCGGCACGGCAGCGGCGCCGCGCACGGTACTTCTGTCGGCGCAGGTCGACTTCTAAGTCATACTGCGATGTCGTCCGGGACCTGCCTGCATGGGAATGCGAGCAGGTCCCGTGCTTTTTGACGGCGCTGGTGCGAGTCAAAAGATTCGGAACAAAATTTGTTTCAAGCGTTGTTTTGCGGTAACTGAATCGCGTGTATTCTGTTGCTCTAGGGTATAGTTCCTCTCATATTCTGCGAACATGTGATGAAACTTATAACCTTTGAAATCAGTGATCGTTCCCTTGCGATCACTACAGTGAAAAAAGCTGAAGAGCAATGGGACTGTGTGATATCGGCGTCCAGCCACGCCGGTGATGGCGCGATGTCAGCCATCGTCCAGCAACAGATCAAGTTCGACGGCGCTTATTGCGCCGATCTGGTGCTGGAGAAGGCGGTGGATTTTAGTGGGGCGTTCCTGCAGTTGATGATGTAGGGGGGGTGGGCTGGCGCGCGACATAGTCGGTGCCTGCAACGCCCTGCTCATGTGGAACAACATCGGCGGCCAGGAAGTGCCCGCCTCACGCGCTTTCTCCAGGCCGAGCGTGTTTGCTCGGTGAAGGCGCGTTACTGTGGGTTGCGCATTCAAGGGACATGAGCGCTCTTGTCGCCAGGTTGTGTCATCTCTCAATAGAAGCCATGCCGCTCGTCGCCATCGAGGTAATGCTTCCTATATCCGCAGATGCTGTAATAACCGAGTTCGAGGTCATCGGATGAGACCCACTCATGGCGCGGGTTCAACCAATTTAACAGTACTCGAAAATTTTTTTTCTTAAATACTAGATCGAGCTAGGTCGTGAAATTGGCCACACGGAGAGTACGCTTTGTGGGGCGTAACTTTCAGCATAGTTTCTTCAAAATCGTGCTTTTCCCCATAGACTCACCCTCATGCATCATGGGGGTATGCCGATTCCACCTATGCCTTGCTCACCTAGCGTCGGGTCAGTATCTGGCTTGTAACCGACTGCACCTGCGGGGTGCTGCAGAAGATCGGCGAAGCGGGCCATTGTGCGAACCAGCTTAGCAATCTCTAAGTAAGAAACATTCGAGGTTAGCGATACTAGTCCATCGTTTGTAAGCCACATCGGAATGCAATGTTCTTCTTTGGCAGCCCGGCCAAGATGCTTTACGTCATTCGACAGTAAGCAAAATCTTTCCTCTTCGCTCCCATCGCCAGTTGTATATGCCTTCTCTGGTTTGGCGAAGAGATTGAAGGCATCAATAAATAGGTGAATGTTATGCACGCAAGTCTCCCATTCTCCAACAAGGGCGAAGTATTTCCTGACGCGGGGGTTCAATGGGTTGTTGCCAAGTAAATATTCGCACGAAGCCTGTCTGGCTTCGTGGTATGCCGCGAACCCAAGCTGAGCCCTCAGGATCGCCGTAACTAAATGAATTCGTCCTCGTCCTGAATAGCGTACCCCAGTAGCGCTGCTCAAGAAATGGTTGGACATCCAGTACGTTGACTGATCGAATTCTGAGGAGAGATCTGGAATATTCGCTTCGGTGAACCTGGAAATTCCAGGTGCCAACACATCGTCAAGTAAATCTGGGTTCCATCTGGTCAACAAAGCATCTTCTCCTTGGAGAGCGCTGGAGATCTCCGGCGCTCTCATTGTAATGCAGATGCAGCTCCTGTAAGCCGAAGTGACAGATCGCCTAACTTGGGCCGAGGAGGGCCAGCCCCTTGGCGAGCAGCATGACCTCGGCGAAGTGTGTCACGCTAGTAGCAACTCGTTTGCCACAACCGATCAGCAGCATGCATGCACCGCAAACAGCTTTGGCTTATGATGGCGCGTTTTCGACAGTATTCATCGCCTGCTCTCAGGCGACCACACCCTCCAGCATGAGCACTTCTTCGACCATTCCGGCTGCCACGGCCATCGTCCCGCCATCTCGCCGCCTGTCCGTTGCACCCATGATGGATTGGACCGACCGCCACTGCCGCGTCTTCCATCGGCAGATCACCCGCCACACCTGGCTCTACACCGAGATGGTCAACACCGGCGCGCTGGTCTATGGCGACGCCGAGCGTCATTTGCGCTTCGACGACATCGAGCATCCCATCGCGCTGCAACTGGGCGGCAGCGACCCGGGCGATCTGGCCAAGAGCGCGAAGCTTGGCGAGCAGTGGAGCTACGACGAGATCAACCTGAACTGCGGCTGTCCCTCCGAGCGCGTGCAGAAGGGCTCGTTTGGCGCCTGCCTGATGAACGAGCCGCAACTGGTGGCCGACTGCGTCAAGGCGATGCGAGACGCCGTCTCGATCGACGTCACCGTCAAGCACCGCATCGGCATCGATCACAATGAAGAATACGGCTTCGTGCGCGACTTCATCGGCACGGTCGCCGATGCCGGTTGCAAAACGTTCATCGTCCACGCCCGCAATGCGATCCTGAAAGGCCTGTCGCCGAAGGAAAATCGCGAGATCCCGCCACTGCGCTACGCCGTGGCCTATGAACTCAAGCGCGAGTTTCCGGATCTGGAAATTATCATCAACGGCGGCATCAAGAGCGACGACGAGATCGCGCTGCACCTGCAGCACGTCGACGGCGTCATGCTCGGGCGCGAGGCTTACCACAACCCGTGGACGATGGCGGACTGGGACGCCCGTTTCTACAATGCCCCCGGCGCACCGCGCACAAGGATCGACGTGCTCGAGGCGATGATCCCATACATCGAAGCGCAGCTGCGCCATTACGGTCCGCTGGGCTTGAAACTGAACAGCATCACGCGCCACATGCTGGGCCTGATGCAGGGTTTGCCGGGCGCACGCGCCTTCCGCCAGACGCTGTCGGACTCGAAGCAGCTGGCGCTGGGCGATGCACGCCTGTTGCTGGCCGCAGCTGCCCGGATGCCAGCAACCGCATAAGCACACACCGCTGACAAAAAGCGTGCCTCGGCACGCTTTTTTTTCGTCTGTCGACAAAGCGAGACATTTCCGTACCGAAACTATCTTGAGACTTCAAATTTGCTTGCCGAAGGGCAACCTCAGTTACATAATGTTTCCCTGTTCCATTTCTTGAACACCATCAACTCTGTTGTTGCGGTGAAACAATTCATTCGAGAAAGAGATTTTCTCTCAGGTTGGAGAAATCTTGATTTATCCTTTAGGAAATAGCTGAAAACTATAAGAAACATAGATTTCACTTGCGCATCGTACGGCGTATCGCGGGACGCGATCTCTACCGGACGAGTTTCGATCAATAAGTTACAGGGAAAACACGAATGAATTTGAACAACATGAAGGTCGGCACCCGTCTGGCCCTCGGTTTCGCACTGGTTCTGGTACTGCTGGTCGCAGTCGCGGTGGTCGGCATCCTGCGCATGGCGCAGATCCAGGATCGCCTTGATCACGTGGTGAGCGTCAGCAATGTATCGACCGGGCTCGTGGTCGAGATGCGCAACAACGTCAGCGATCGCCTCGCTTCGCTGCGCGTGCTGACCCTGATGACCGACCCGGCCGACATGGAACCGGAAATCGTCAAATTCAAGGAACAAACCGCCAAGTACGGTGCGGCCCAGGCCAAGCTGGCTGCGTTGTTTGCAACCTATGCCAACGGCCAGGAAAAGACGCTGCTGAACCAGATCAAGGAGCACGAAGCGACCGCGATGCCGGCCATCGCCCGTGCAACCGAACTGTATCTGGCCGCAAATGCAATGGACGCCACCCGCGTGATGATCCGTGAAGTGCGTCCGGTGCAGCGCAAGTGGACCGACGCCCTGAACGCGCTGTCGGCCCTGGAAGACAAACAGAATGCCCAGAGCAAGGCCGATGCCGAAACGGCATTCGCCAATGCCCGTAACTTCATGCTGATCCTGCTGGTCCTGGCGGTTGTCATGGGGATCGTCGCTGCCGTGGCAATCACCCGCAGCCTGCTCAAGCAGCTCGGCGGCGAGCCAGCCTACACGGCGAAGATCGCCGGCAGCATCGCCCATGGCGACCTGTCGATCGCCATCGACACGAAGGCGTCGGACCGCGGCAGCCTGCTGGTCGAGATGAAAGAAATGCGCAACAGCCTGGTCGGTATCGTCGAGCAAGTGCGTCGCGGTACGGAAACCATCGGCACCGCCTCGCGTGAAATCGCCGCCGGCAATATCGATCTGTCTTCGCGTACCGAACTGCAGGCAAGCTCGCTGGAAAAGACCGCCTCGGCGATGGAAGAGCTGACCGCGACCGTGAAACAGAATGCCGACAGTGCCCGCGAAGCCAATGCGCTGGCGGCAACTGCGTCGGACGTGGCCCGCAAGGGCGGCGATGTGGTCTCGCAAGTGGTCGGCACGATGGGCGAGATCAATACGTCGGCCAACAAGATTTCGGACATCATCGGCGTCATCGACGGTATCGCGTTCCAGACCAACATCCTGGCGCTGAACGCGGCAGTCGAAGCGGCACGTGCCGGTGAACAGGGCCGTGGCTTTGCGGTCGTGGCATCCGAAGTGCGCAATCTGGCGCAGCGTTCGGCTGCGGCAGCAAAAGAAATCAAGACGCTGATCGGCGACTCGGTCGAGAAGGTCGAGCGCGGCAGCAAGCTGGTCGGCCAGGCCGGCGTGACGATGGACGAAGTGGTCTCGAGCGTCAAGCGCGTGACCGACATCATGAGTGAAATCGCCAACGCCAGCGCCGAGCAGAGCGCGGGCATCGCCCAGGTCAACACGTCGATCATCGAGATGGACAGCATGACGCAACAAAACGCTGCGCTGGTGGAACAAGCCGCCGCAGCCGCACAGAGTCTGCAGGACCAGGCAGGCGAGCTGGCCCGCGTGGTCAGCATCTTCAAGCTGGAAGAGGGCGAAGAGCACCACGTTCCAGTCCAGGCTCAGGCCAAGGCCCCGGCAGCAGCGCCGGCCGTGACCACCACTGCGGTGGTGGCGCGTCCGGTCGTCAAGCGCCCGGCGCCACCGGCACTGAAAAAGCCGGCTGCAGCATCGGGTGCACCGAAAAAAGCGGACGAGGCAGTTGCAGCGCCGAAGCCGAATAAAGCCGCCGTCAGCGCCACCGCCAGCGCCGACGAGTGGGAAGAGTTCTGATTTTTTAAGTAGTCGACCAGCGCCGGCCCGCCGTGCGGCGCACACCAAGACCATTGCCGTTCAATTCAAAAACCTTAAGTGGGGAAACCATGAAAAACCTGTCCGCCAAACTGTTCGTTGCACTGACCCTGACCGCCGCTGCCGGCGCGAGCTTCGCCGCTGAGACCTCGGCCCAGTTCGATCCAAAGAAATGCAGCATCGAGTACCCGAAGGCGTCGCTGATGAATGAAGAGCAGGGCACGACCACTGCGTCGTTCCTGGTCACCGCGGACGGCACCGTGACCGAATCGAAGATCGACAAGTCGAGCGGCTTCAAGAACCTGGACCGCGCGCTGGTCAAGGGCCTGACCTCGTGCAAGTTCAAGCCGGGCACCAAGGACGGCGCACCAGCACAGACCTGGACCAAGATCGACTACGCCTTCAAGCTGGACTGATCCACGTTCCCTGTACGCTCTCTTTCACGCAGCCGGCGCCATGTGCCGGCTGCGTCGTTGTATCCCTCCGCAGCACCGCCTCCCGCGTCATTTCCGCTCCGCACTAAACAATCTTGGTTGTTACAAGATTGTTGCCATATGTTACTGCTGTAATCACTTGGTTCAATTCCGCTTTTTAACGGATGCGCCCGGTATATTGAAGTCATACAAACAGCAACCGAAACGGAGCACACCATGAAAACTTTCCTCTCTACCGCCACCGCTGCTGCTGCCGCGCTCCTGATCGGCACCTCGGCTTTCGCACCGGTACAAGCCCAGCCGCATCATCAGCGCGCCGACGTCATCATCATCAAGAAAGCGCCGCCAGCGCTGCGCCGCGAAGCCGTGCCGAACGCGCGCCGTGGTTTCGACTGGGTGCCGGGTTACTGGAACTGGAACGGTCGTCGCCACGATTGGGTGGGCGGCCATTGGGAAAAGGTCCGCCCGGGTTACGCCTATCAGCGCGCAGAATGGCGTCAGGACCGCAATGGCTGGCACCTCGACCGTGGCGGCTGGCGTCAGGAAGTGCGCGGCCGTGACAACGGTCCACGCGGCGACCGCGATCGCGACGGCGTCCCGAACCGCCACGACAACCGCCCGAACAATCCGAACCGCTACTAATGAAGCAGGCAGCGGCAGCACACCGCAAGATTCAAGCGGCTGTGCCGTCGCCGCCGCAGACCTGGTTACGGCCTGACAGCTTGGCCTGGTAGAGCAGGGCGTCGGCACGTTCCACCAGGCTACTGGCGGCAATGGCCACGCCTTCTCCGGTCGTGCTGGCCACCGTCGATGTGTACACGCCGGCACTGATCGTCACGATGCCGGCGTCATTGCCAGCATGCGCGATCTGCAGTGCCATCACCGCGCAGCGGATGCGTTCTGCAACCATTCTGGCACCGGCCGGATCGGTATCCGGCAGCAATGCCACGAATTCCTCACCACCATAGCGCGCCGCCAGATCGGCCGGGCGCACCAGGCTGTCCCGCAGCGCCGCTGCAACCTGGCGCAGGCAGGCGTCGCCCGCCACGTGGCCGTAGGTATCATTGAAGCGCTTGAAGTAGTCGACGTCGATCAGCACAATCGACAGCGGCAGTCCGCTACGCGCCGCACGTGCATTTTCCAGGGTCATCGCCGCTTCGAAACGGCGCCGGTTGGCGATGCCGGTCAGGCCATCGTGATCGGCCAGCACGGTCAATGCCCGGTTATGTTCCTGCAGTTGCTCGCGCGCGCCCACCAGTTCGTTCTGCAGGTGGTCGCGAATCATGATCTGGCGCACCAGCCGCCAGCCAAAGCCCAGCAGCAGCAAGATCGCGACAAACGTGATCGTGGCCTGTGTCAGCATCGACTGCAGCCATTTCGCGAGGATTTCCTCCTTTGATTGCGCGGTCGCGACAATCAACGGATAGGTGTCGAGGTGGCGGTAACTGTAGAGCCGCTCGATGCCGTCGATCTTCGAGCGCCGCATGCCGGAGCCGACCGGCCCCTGGCTCAGGTACATCTGCTGGATCGGGCCGTTGCTGACATCCGTGCCGATCAGCGACTCGCTGTGCGGCAGGCGGTAGACCATCGTGCCATCGTCGAGCGTGAGCATGACCACGCCGGCGCGGCCGACGTCGAAGCTTTCGTACAGCGTCGAAAAATACGCGATGCGGATGGTGCCGAGCGCCACACCGGCAAAGCTGCCATCGGGATGATCCAGCCGGCGCGACACGGGCAGCACCCAGTCGCCGGTCGACCGGCTGCGCACCGGTTTGCCGACGTGCACGCCGCGATCCCGGTGTTTCAGGTGATATTGAAAGTATTCGCGGTCGGTATTGTTGTAGGCCAGCGTACGGTCTTGCGACGTCATCAGCCAGCGGCCGTCGGCGCCGAACACGAACAGCGCATGCAACTCCTCGACCTGCGCGGCCATATTCTTCAGATGCAGCTGCAACCGGGCACGTTCAGCGCCGCGGTCGGCCCCATCGGTTTCCACGCGTTCAACCACGCCGGCGAGCACCGTATCGACGACGCGCACAGCGCTCTCGCCCTGCGCCGCGAGCGCATGCGACATATTGGCCGTGGCCACGGCCACTTCGGCCAGACGCTCCTGGCGCGCGCGCCAGCTATCTGAGATCTGGATCGCCAGTAACAACAGGCACAAAGCCACAACGAACAGCACGGCATTGCGCACGGCGGGGCGCTTTTCAGCGGTCAGGCGGGAGATTTCGGGAACGGCACTGGTGTCTGGCATCGTGGGATGGCGAGCCGCTACGAACGCCCAGGGTCGTCAGCTGCAGGGACGCTGATTACTTGTAGAAAACCGACGAATTGTCGCACAGCGCCGCCGCTGCGCCCGAATTGTCGCCGCCCTGTTACAACTGCCGGGCAGCTCAGGCGACGCGCAGTCCCAGCTCGCTGATCAGTTCGGCTGCCTGACGCGGCGTGATCCAGGCGCCCTGGAACAGCTTGACGTCGGCCAGCGTCAAGCCCGACAGATCCGCTTCGCGCAGGTCGGCATTGTCGAAGCGCGCCTGTTTCAGGCTGGCGTTGCGCAGGCTCCCGCCTTCGAACACGGTGTCGCGAAAGTCGCAGGCGGCCAGGTCGGCATCCGAAAAATCGAGCACCTTCAACGTCGATTTGCGAAACGACATGCGGCGCAGGTCGGCGCCGATCAGCAGGCATTCTTCGAAGGTCAAACCCAGGTGCGCCGCTTCCTCGAAATTTGCACCGGTCAGCTTGCAGCCCTTGAAGGTGAGGGAAGCCAGGCGCGCGCGGCGCCAGCTGCTGTTGTTCAGGTCGCAGCTCTGGAACTGCGCATCGGTCAGGTCGGCCGCCTCGAAATCGGCTTGGCGGCCGCGGCAGCGCTGCCACGTGGTCTGCGCCAGTTTGGCGGCGTAGAACGAGGTTTCGGCAATGCTGCAATTGATGAAACTGCTGCCACGCAGATCGAGCCGCGACAGATCGGCATCGTCCAGCATGCAATCGATAAACGTAATGCTGCCGCTGGCAAGTGCCGCAGCGATATCGTCACGGCTTGGAGAATCGGTAAATGTATGCATTAATTTGTGTTGAAAATAGCGCGCACCAAAGCGGCGACCGGGTTTCAAGTTCTCGGGTTACGCTCATGGCGGCCAACAGCGGGATGGCCGCAGTTTACCTGAATTTTCCGGTGCTCAATTTGTGCCTGATTTCATCGGAAATTGCACGCAATTCACAGGAGTCGCAGGGTGTTGTGCGCTGAGCGGGAAAGGTACACGCTGAGTTTCCACTTGGACAAAAAAAAGGTAAGATACTGTTGCTCCCTTTATGTTTTTGATAAGTGCTTATTTCCGGTTAAGCTTATTGAAAACAGTCGAAGGGTAATCGTGTTTGAGAAATTCGGAATACAAGATGGATCATAAGAAAACGGCTGATTGGGAACTCGCTTCCGGCAGCTGGACGGTGGCAGCCAACGATGGCGAGATTCGCCTCAATCGCACGGTGATGGGTAATGCCATCGCCCCCTCATTGGGTTCCGCAGATATTGCCGCCATCATGAACATGCGCCGTGCGCACGGTGCGTCAACGCTGTATCCCCCCGATTTCAATTTCTCGCCCATCGACGGCGCGCAACTGGCGCCCAATCCCCCGAGCGGCGCCAGCTGGATCGCGCCAAGCGGCGCATCGGCCATCACGGACGCCGGGATGCCCGAAGCTGTCGGCCTGAAGCGCACGCGCCACAGCGTGCCGGTCGATCGCCTGCGCCGGCATGACGCCGACAGCATGGCCGACATGGAATTGCCGCTGCCTCCGCCCGGCGAGTACGAATTCTTCTCGGGCACGTTCGGCACCGTCGGCGCCGTCCTGCTCGCGCTCGATACGGGCAAGGGCACATTGTTCGGCTGGCTGCCGGCGTCGCAAAAGTGGCAGCCGCTGCTCGGCATTGGTGCACGCCTGCTGTCCGAATCGAATTTGCCTGTTCACGCCTGGCGCGCCGAGATGGCCGCTGCATTCAACAGCCGCCTGTATATTCCCACCGAACATGGCCTGGCGATGCTGGTGCCCGATTTCGCGGCGCTGCAGTTCCGTATCGATTACGTCGGCAACGCCCCGGTCGTGGGCGCGCCGGTGGCCTTCGATCACCAGGTCTGGGCGCCGATTCGTCATGAAAACGGCGTGGTCCAGTTCGTGTTTGCCGACGCCCATGGCGTGGCCGGTCCGCCACTGCGCGTCGATGGCAGCTGGACTTTGGGCGAGATGGGGGCGCCGTGCGCCTATGGCCGGCTCGCGGTGTGGCCCTGCGCGGAAGGGCAGTTGCGCTTGCAGAAAATGACTGACGGCAGTGTGGCGGCCACGTTCCTGGCCTGGCCGGAAGGCATCACGCCGCATTTCGAATTCGGCAGCGCGCACATAACGCGCTCGGGTTCTCTGTGGCAGTTGTGCTTTGACAGCCGCCTCGACAGCTATGTGTACGTGCGCCTTGGCGTCAACGAGCACGAACAGGTCGCCGCGCTCAATCCACGCATCGGCTCGGGCACCATCAATTACCGCTTCGCCACCAAGCTGAAAACCGATCCATGGGTCGAGCCAGAACACGGCGACGATGGGGCGGCCAACACGGTCGTCGTGCCGCTGCTGGAGCTGGGCGAGCGCAGTGCCGTGCTGGCCCTGCGCATCGACAGCACGGCGGGCCTGGGCACCTTGCTCAATTCGGCTGAACGCATGCGCGCCCAACTGGTCTACGATGATGAGAACAACGACATCGTATTCCACACCATCGCGGTCAGCAAACCATGGGAACTGCGCCTCTTCCTGCACAACGGTTACTTGTGGGCCTACCACCCCGGCATGCAGCGCATCCTCGGCTGGGACGTCCAGCAATGATGCCGCGCGCGTGGTGTGCGGCGCTCGCGAGCGTCGTCCTGGGGCTGTGTGCGGTGCCGGCGCAGGCCATTCAGCAAGCATTTCTGGTGCAGAACTCCGGCTGGATGGAGCCGTTCTACGCCGATCCGCAATCGCAGTTCAAACCGCTGATCGCCGCCGTCGCCAATGCCGCCGCGCGCCCGGGCGACAAGGTCATGGTGCTCGCGTTCAGCCAGTCCAGCGGCAGCAATGTCTCACCGCAATTGCTGGGGCAGGGCGATGGCGCCGCCCAGGTGGCTGGCTGGCTGGCGCCGCTCGCGCCTGCGCGCAAGAGCGCCAGCGCACTGGCCGACACGGATTTTCGCGAAGCGGTGACCAAGACGATCGGTGAGACGTTCAAGTCGCGCCCCGGCATCATCTGGATTTTTACTAACAACAAGAACAGCCCCGGCAACGATCCCGCCACGGCGGCGCGCAACCTGGAGTTCTACCGGCTGCTGCACCTGGAGCCATCCATTACGCGCACCGTCGTGTTCCCGCTGCGCATGCCGGTGCAGGGCAAGTTCTTTGCTGCAAAAGGTCTGATGGTCTACGGGCTGGCTTACGGCAAGGAAGCCGGCGACGAGCTGGGTCGCATGGTGGCCGAAGGCCGGCTCGCCAAAATCCTGACGAAACCGCCCGCGCGCTTGAAACCGGTGGACCAGGACGGCGTGCGCATCGTGCCGCAGGCGGTATTGAATACCCCGAACATGACGGCCTCGATGGGCACTGACAAGCGCACCGTCGTGCTCGATGTGGACGCCGACAAGCTGGTCCCGCACATCCGCTTGAAAGCATCCCTGCAGAACCTGTTCTATCCCTACCTGATTGCCCAGGCGACGGTCGATGGCCAGCTGCGCACGCGCGCCGGCACGACGCCGTTGACGGTGGCACCGGCAGCCGTGAGCAATCTCGCGCCGGGCGCCAGCCAGTCGATCGAGGTGAGCTTCAAGCTGCCGCTCGAAGAAGTGCCGTCGGCCTGGTCGAGCCAGGCCATTGCGGCCATGGGCAAGCAAGTGATCATGCCGATGTCGGTGAGCCTGGGCCTGAGCAATCAGCGGCTCGCCTTGCCGGCATCGTTCAAGACCGAGATGCAGGAATTGTTCCCGGGCGATCCGCTGTCGGACATGTTCGTGCCGCCCGACAGCGTGAAATCGTCCACGGCGCAGGTGCCGCTGATCGTGCGCGTGCAATATCCATTGACGCCCGTGCTCGTGATCGTCGGCGGCGTGCTGGCGTTGCTGCTGGCGCTGGCGGCGCTCGCGTTTCTGGCCATGAAAACCACGCGCTATCCAGTCATGGTCAACGGCGTGCGCCGCAACGTGCTGCTCAAGCCGTTCAAGTCGCTGGCGATCAAGGCCGACGATGGCGCTGCGGTCGGCGAAATCCGGCGCGGGCTCGGCCGCCCGACCGTCGTGCAGGTCGAGCCGGGCCAGACGTTGACGATCGCGTCGTAATCCATTCAAGTAGTCTTTATCCCATTCAGGAGAACGTGGCATGACGCAGCAAGCAAAAGATAACGCAGGCTTTACCCTGCCGGCACCGGTCGAAGGCCAGCAGGCGCCAGCCGCGGCGGCGACCCCGGCGACCCCGGCAACGGGAACGCCCGAGACGGTCGAGTCGCTTCCGGTGACCACCGACGTCGACACGTCGTCGCGCGATGCGCTGATCGGCGGCGGCGTCCTGCTGGTGCTGTTCATTGCGTTCTTCTTTGCCAAAAATGCCTACGCCAACACGCTGGTGGCAAAACGTATTCAACCGGGCAACGCGAATGCGGCCGGCTGGTGGCTGTTCATCTTTTTGGCCAGCCTGTCGACCGGCGTCGTGCTGGCGGCAATCAATGCACCGAAGTTCATGGCGCCGCTGATCATCGGACCGCTGACGCTGATCGGCCTGATTGCGCTGGTGCTGATGCTGCTGTCTTCCCGCAAATAAGTACCCAGACCAGGAACACGCGACATGGCAGATAATCTGAACCAAACGATCGGCGCCGGTACCGGCGAACGCAAGCAGGAGCAGAGCATCGACCTGCGGCCGACGCTGTTCATCGGCATTGGTGGCACCGGTATGGAAGTGCTGATGCGCGTACGCCGCCGCATCCTCAACACCCTGTGGGGCGGCAACGGCGCGCGCACCCGCGTCGACAGCCTGGCCGAATTTCCGGTCGCGCAGTTCATCCAGTTCGACCTCGACACGGGCGCTGTCATCGACAGCGGCCGCGCCCAGGCCGAAGACCTGCAATTTGACCAGGTCAAGTTCACCGACGAAGAGAAAATCGTCGAAGCGTTCGACATGGACAAGTACAGCCGTGACGACGACGCGCTCGAGAAATACCCGCACATCAAGGAATGGCTGTCGCTGACGCCGAAGAAAATCCGCGAACTGGGCATCGATCCATCGAAGGGCGCCGGCCAGATCCGCGCCGTCTCGCGCCTGTACCTGTTCGACAAGTACACCAAGATCCGCGACAAGATCCGCCTGAAGCTCAAGACGCTCAAGGCCGGCCTGTCGCACGAGCAGCAACTGGCGCGCCTTGGCTTGCGCATGGAAACCGAAAAGTTCCGCATCGTTATCGTGGGCTCGGTGGCCGGCGGTACCGGTTCCGGCGCCTTCCTCGACATGGGTCTGCTGGCGCGCTGGCTGGCCAAGTCCGAAGTGGGCAATGCCGACGTCGAACTGATGCTGTTCTTGCCGACCGGTTATGCGGGCGCCAACAAGGAGCGCACCGAAGCGAACGGCTACGCCGCGCTG
Organism: Massilia aurea; assembly: GCF_014200505.1. Lineage (GTDB taxonomy): Bacteria > Pseudomonadota > Gammaproteobacteria > Burkholderiales > Burkholderiaceae_D > Telluria > Telluria aurea_B. Next base: position 165,676 of record NZ_JACHBX010000001.1, read on the forward strand.
ATGGAACTCGAATCGGCCATGCTCGGCAACAAGGGCTACGTGGGCCGCTGGGATGCCTACGACCAGCCGGAATTGCCGCGCGAACCGTACAGCGAAGTCTATCTGATCGACTCGGGCAACCTGGCCCAGCAGCACACGAACGACGTCAAGGATGTCTACCACATGGTGGCCGACACGCTGTTCGAAGATTTTGCGTCAGGCGACTTCGCGCGCCGCAAGCGCTCGGTGGCCGTGAATCAGGCGCAGCACAAGAACTTCCTGCACGATGCGCTGGTGCCGAAGAACCGTTTTGCCGACATGCGCCTGTCGTACTCGAAGCGCTTCTCGTCGTTCGGCCAGGCCGTGCTCGACACGCGCCAGGAAGCGCGGCGCGAAGAGCGCGCGCACCGCTGGGCTGGCGCCATGCTCAAGGCCTTCTTTGGCGTGGGCGGCGTCGACACCGGCGTGAACCGCGCCACCGACAAGCAGCGCGACGAATTCATGGCGGCCCAGATGGCGCTGCGCGCCGCGCCGTTCAGCGACTTCCCGACCTTCTCCGACCGCAACGTCGAGCTGAAACGCTCGAGCGGCGAATTCCTCGATTACGCCCTCGTCGATGACCTGCTGCAGGACAAGCACGGCCTGCTGCTGGCCGGCGTCGAGCAGCGCGTCAATGCACGCATCGACAGCATCCGTACCGGGTTCGATCGCGCCGAGTGGCCGACGCAGGTGCGAGAGACCGTGCAGCAGCTCGAGCGCGACTCGGTGCGCGATCAGGATTCCACCGCCGATACGACCGAAGACCGCGTGGTCAAACGCCGGCGCGAAGTGCTCGAGCGCATCAAGCACGCGATCCGTGACCAGCTCTACGCCTACCTCGACAACAAGGATTTCGGCGGCCTCGAATACGTGCTGTCGCTGGTCGAGCAGATCAAGGACCGGCTCGAAGCACCGGGTACTGGCCTGATCAGCGCACTGAAGCTCAACAGCGAGCGTTACCGCGAAATCAAGGAAGCGGTGCGCACCCGCGAATACGAACGCCTGCTGGCCAACCTCGAACAAACCAAGGGCGGCTTCTTCAGCAGCAATAACGAAAAGCAGGCAGTCACGGTGCTGGACCACTTGCGCACCGAAATCGCCAACGCGCTCAAGTTCCACCTGCGCGCCAAGGCGGCCGACGAAGCGGCGATCCTGATGGCCGACCTGTCCGCCTGGCTGGGCAAGAAGAACGGCGTCGACGCGCAGGGCCGCGCCATCTGGAATGGCCTGGTCGGCGAATTGCAAGCCGGCCGCGAAGCCGTGCTGACCATGCTGGGCCAACTGCAGCACGCCAACGCCATCATCCAGCAAGACCTGAACAAGGACCACGCCACCCTGATCACGGTGCCGGTGGCCGAGCGCAACGTGCCGATGCCGAACGCGCTGCAACTGCGCGAATGGGCCGATGAAGCGTTCAAGGATCTGGGCGGCTCGAAGGTGCTGTTCCCGATGCTGGGCGACGCCGCCCAGCGCAGCGAGATCATCAACAAAGTCAAACGCATGGCTGAGCGGCAGTTGACGCTGGCCGGTACGGGCGATGCTGAAACCGCCGACCACGACCCGTTGATCGAGGCGCTGGAACAGATGAATCCGGCTGAACGGATGGACCGCTTCCGCAAACTGCTGGCCTGCGCCATGCCGTGGATCGACGCCAACCTGTCGGGCGACTTCACGGTCAAGGCCGACCAGTTCAAGTGCTTCGTGGGCGTGGCCAATGCCGACCGTTTCAAACGCCTGTTCGGCGCCGAACTCAATACCTGCGTGCCGACCCAGGCCAATATCACGGCGGCGCAATTGTCCATCGTCGAGACCGGTGTGCCAGGCCGCGCCGTCTGCTACTGCGAACTGTCCGGCATCCCGATGACGGTGCTGCGCGGCATGGAAGGGTGGCGCACCAGCTACCGCAAGGAAGCCGAAAAGAACCCGACCCACACACACATCGACTCGACCCAGTTCAGTCACCCGATGGCGCCGACGACCGACGAGATCAACCGCCTGGCCGAAGACTTCAAGCAGTACCTGCAGGCGATCATGCTGGGCATCCTGACGCGCTCGACCCAGCGCGTGATCCCGCGCGGCCAGTACCAGTTTGCCGTCGCGCGCGGCGACGTGCGCCGCATTGGCAACGAACGGGCGATTCGCCAGAACGGCTTGCCAGCCACCTACCGCGACGCCATTGTCGAGCGCGTGCAGGAGCGCTTGGCCGAACTTGACGCGAGCCAGACTGTCGCGCTGGCGGCACTGGCGAGCTACTACGAGACGGCCGTCTACACACCGAAACTGGTGGAAGACGCGACCGGCGCCCAGGATGACCGCAAGGGCTTTGCCAGCGCGATTGCCGGCGAAGCCAAGCGCGAGCTGGCCGAGAAGGCCCGCCGCAAGGGGATGAGCCAGCGCGACATCGACCGCGCCGACGAGCAATTGCTCGAAGTGCTGACAGAGTGGGCGAGCGTCGTGCCGGATTCGGATGAAGACGCGTATGACTGGGAAGTGCGCGAGCCGGGCGAGGATGGGCATCTGCGCCTGAAATACGTGATCAAGCCGGATGCGTTCAATGCCGGTAAGTTAGACGCGTTGCTGGCGCCGCAGGCTACTGCGCCTGTTGCCACGTTCCCGGCGGGTGCGCAGGGCATGCCTGGCATGCCGCCGCCATTGGGCGCGACGCCGCCTCCACTGGGGATGCCGCCACCGCTCGTCGAGCATCAATATCATCTGGGCATTGGCGGGCAGCAGTTCGGGCCTTATACAGCGCAGCAGATCGTGCAGATGGTGCAGGCGGGACAGGTCGTGGTTGCCGGCACGAAGGTGTGGCGTGCTGGTCTTGCGGCCTGGGGTGAGCTGGGGCAGTTGCCGGAATTGACCATGCTGTTCGGGGCGCCGGCATCGCCGCCGCCGTTGCCACCGATGCTGTGAGGATGAGACTTTGAAACAGTGTTCTGGCTGCAGTGCGACGCTGCAGGGTGAGGTGGCGTTCTGTCCATTCTGTGGTGAAGGGGTGGATGGGGCGGTGCGCAAGGTGGGGCAGGTTGCTGCTCCTGTCGCTGCTCCGGTTGCTGCAGTACCCGCGCCGCCGAGTGTGCCTGTGCCTCCCGCTCCAGCCGCGCCTGTCGTAACGCCGCAATCTGCTGCCGCGCCGACGGCAAGCGTGCCGCCGGCTGCTGCTGTGCCGCCATCTGCGCCCGCAACGCACTCCCGGCCTGCAGCCGATCGCGCACCGATACCGCCTGCAACGCGCAAAGGCGGGAAGGGCAAGTGGATCGCTGGCGGGATCGCGCTGCTGCTGGTCGTGCTCTACAACGTGGGTTCCAATGACAAGCCGGTGATCGAGGAAAACGCCTGTGAATCGGCCTTCGACCTGGGCACCCAGGCGGTTACGTCGGGTGACCTTGCCGCCGCGCGCACCCAGGCGCTGCGAGCCAGCGCCGAATGCGGCGACAAGGAGCGCGCCAAGGTCAATACCTTGCAACGTGCGATTGCAGCAGCGGAAAAGACCGACAACGCCTGCCAGCGCAACTTCCGTTCAATCGACGGCTTGCTGCAGGACAGCCGGCCCGGTCGCGCGCGCGCAGGACTGAACGAATTGACGGCAGCGTGTTCAAACAAGCCGGAGGCCGAAGCCTTGCGCACCCGGCTGGAGGCGACCCAGGAAGCCATCAAGGGAGCGCTGGCTGACGTGCGCAGTGCGCTCGATGCCCGTGATCAGGCGCAAGCCAGGGCCGCACTGGCCAAACTGACGGGCCTGAACCGCGATGAGCCCAGCCTGAACCAGCTGAAATGGGAGGTCGACGCGCTGGATGCCGCCGCTGCGGCTGCGGCCCAACCGGCGCCGCCTGCCGAGGTCTTCATGCCGGGCGCTGCACCGGTTCAGCGAGCGCCAAGCCAGGAGCCGACTGCGCAGCGTGCACCGAGTGCGCCGACTGCGTCTGTTACCCAAGACGCGGGCGCCGCGCAGCGCACGTCGATGGCGACGATGTTCCTGCGCGATGCCGAGCAGGCGCTGTTGCAGCGAAAATTTGATGCCGCCAAAACCTATGTAGAAAGCGCACGTCGGGCCGACCCGAACAATCCGCAGCTCGACAGCATGATGCAGCAGATCCGCGATCGCGAACGCCAGATGCTGCAAGAAGAAACCACCATCAGATAATGCAGTCTCATCAGGGAAAACCATGAAAACGCCAATGAAAAAGATCGTTGTGCTCACGTTGCTGACGAGCCTGGTATCCGGCTGCGCCACGACGGGCCAGAGCGGCATGTCGCAAACGCAGTACCCGCAAGGCGGCGTGGCGGCCGAGCAGGACCCGTGCGCCGTAGGCTCATCGGCACTGATGGGCGCCGCAGCCGGCGCACTGCTGGGCGCACTCATAGACGGCAAACGCGGCGCAGCACGCGGCGCCGCTGCCGGTGGCATCGTGGCCGCACTCGGCTGCGTTGCGATCAACTCGCAATCACGCCAGACCCGCACCGCCGCCCAGGTCGACAACGACTTCATCCGCACCCGCGGCCGCCTCCCTGCCGAGCCGCAAGTGGTGTCGTACCAGCCGCGCCTGAACGCCAGCACGGTTCAGCGTGGCAAGCCGGTAGTGGTCAACTCGACCGTTGAACTGGTGAACGGGGCAACGACACCGGTCATGCAAGTGCGTGAAGAGCTGGTGGTGTTCGATCAGGATGGCAAGCAGTTCAAATCCGGCTCGAAGGCGCTGACCAACAACTCGGGCGGGCGTTTTGAAAACTCGTTTGAAATCACGCTGCCGAAGGATGCATCGCAGGGACGCTATGCGCTGCGGACTAATTTGTATGTTAATGGCAAGCTGTCGGCGTCGCGCGATTTGAATACGCAGCTCGTGTGGAATGGGGTGGAGCAGGTGATGATTGCTAGTCGCTGACTCAAAACTAAAGCCGGGGTCGGGTCTGACATTCGGACACGAGCTCAGGCTTAAAGAGCATCGAAGACTAGGGAGTTTAGCTGAGCGAAGAGATTCGATACGTGCAGCAGGGATTGCGAGGTGAATGCAGAGCACGTGTCTGAATGTCAGACCCGACCCACCTTTCTTGGGCCTAGCCGAAGTAGGGGCGCAAAATCATTTGCACTGGACGGATGCTGTCACTCGGCGCGACTCCAGTGTTCGCTGCTTGAGTATGCAATGTTTCGCGGAAGGACTCACGCGATACCAGCGAGCGGCGGTGGGCTCGTACCAGCAGGCTATCCATCTCACCTCTCCACCATTGAAGCCGAATCTGACATCGTGGCCGCCGTGCACCATTTTCGGCTCACCCATCGATTCGTACTGTTTCCCATTACCTTCAAATATGCCGGCCCCGATGAGTCGCGCTCCAAAATTCTTCGCAGGACAGTCGATTACCGCTGCTTGCACGGCACCAGAAACCAAGATAATTGCGAGCAACGCTGCCTTCATTTGGAAACCACCACGTAGAACTGGTCTGCGTTATCTAAGTCGGAATAGGGGCTTCCCTCGGCCTTACTTTTGCCCGCGCGACGATTTCCCGCTGCCTAACGGTATTTGGGATGCGCGTGCGCCACTGGTCCATGACCCGTGTATACAGCCGGGTGTAGAGCACGCTTTTAAATGTCAGACCTGATCCCGGCTTTTACTCTTGCATGAAGACGGTTCAGGTCTGGCCGAATTCAGGCCCCAACAAAGCGATCAATTTAGTGACCAGAACCAGATCGGCTTTACCGCCCAAAAGCAAGTGCGCGCGCAATCCTGGAATCTGCTTCCGGGTCGATGCACGATCAGGTCTATGTGACCTACCGCGCCCCCTCCGATGCGAAAAAAGGACACGACGCCGTTGCGATTGCCGATACCTGCGCGCGCCTCGTCTTCGTCGGTGTAGACCTCGGGCCACCCCCAGATCATCTTGAGAATTTCCGACAGCTTTTCCTGTCCAGGTTCGATGAGCTTGCCAGCAAGCACACCAGCCTTCGCTTTCATACGAGCACCAGGCAATGGCACCCCAGCCCGTAGCAGCCCGTAGCTCATACGCACTGCACATGTATTCATATAGCTCTGATTGTCAATCAGGTCGTTCCAGCCGATCTCGCCATGTAATTCCTCGCGTGAAGCTTGCGCCGGGTAGTGTTTGAGCAACTGTATAAATGCCGGCTTCATGGCTTGGATCCTGGCGTTGGGCATGGATAGATCTTGCTCACCATCGACAGGGCCAATTCAGCCGCGCTCCCTGTAAGTTGATGTGGGGGCAGACGCTTCATCTGTTCGGCAGCTTCATAGCTGAGCTCGTGCGCGACGGGCTGACCATTTGGGCACCACCGTACGCCGACGGTGCCGTCGAGCAGTCCATCCATATATCCCATCGCCCGCTCGCGGCGGAGCGACGCTAGATCGTTTTTTGGCATTGCCACCATGTCGCGCACGAACTGTTCGCCGGTCATGGCCGGTGGATGCGGCTCCGCTGACGCCCCTAAAGGCACTAGGGCTAACAACAGGATCAGAGGACATAAGCTGACCTCCATTGATTCGGTTGCGGCAGAGTGAATAGCGCGACATTGATACGCACTGCTGGTGTTCCATCGTCCCTGTAACTGCGCACACACCGGGCGCCTAATGCTTCGCCAGACTCTCTGTGACATCGTGTCACCCCACTGCCGTTCTTGCCTCATCGTGACCTCCGTATGTGAGAGGTCATACTGACAAAGTATGCATTACAGCAAGCGGACTCCTATCAAGGACTGGCACAGCCGTCACTAGTAAAGCCCATGGAAGCCAGAAAAGCCAGGGCAGGTCTGGAGTAGGGGGTATTCGGAAGCGAACTCAGGCTTCACGTAGCGTCAAGAGCCAAGGAAGTTTGCTGAGTAAAGAAATTCGATGCCGTGCAGGAATGATTACAGGCTTAATGTTGAGGACGTGTCCGAATGTCAGACCTCGTATATTGAAGATGCCAGCGCACCAGTAGATAATATTGTTGATGTGGCCGGTCGGGGTGACACTGTTCAGACTGAGTGCCATTGAGCACGTGGGTCAGATTGGTGCCCCCGCCCGTTTCATTTTATTAGTCCGAACGGTATCTTGGGCCATCGCTGTTCTTTGCGTAAGCCCGCATACGAGAGAGGTCAAAATGGAAGCGATGCGCGAGGTTTTGGGAATCGACGTTAGCAAATCAAAGCTCGACATCGAGTTGCTAAAGAACGGAAAAGTAAAAACGAAGGTGCTGCAGAACACGCCTGCAGGGCACAAGAGTTTGCTGGAATGGATCGACAAGTCGAAGGCGTCACGTTCTTCGCTGCACGTGTGCATGGAGGCGACAGGCGTGTACCACGAGGCCTTGGCGTTGACATTGTACGACGCTGGTATCAAGGTAAGCATCGTCAATCCTGCCTGCATCAAGGGCTTCGGACACGGTGAAAATATCCGCAATAAGAACGATGAAATCGATGCTGGTCTCATTGCTCGCTATTGCCTGGCCATGAATCCCGAACTGTGGACGCCACCGCCGCTGGAGCAGCGCCAGCTACGGGGATGGACATTGCGCGTTCAAGCACTGAAAGACATCCGGCAGCAGGAAGAGAATCGGCTGGAAGCTCACACAATCGGCGGAATGGAAGACGTTGCGACGCACGTGAAGACGCACATCATATGGCTCGACGTCGAAATCAAAAAGCTGGAGAAGGAGATCGACGATCACATCGATCGGCATCCTAATCTCAAAAATGACGCCCAGCTCATTGCCAGCATTCCTGGCTTGGGAATGACGACGATAGCCCGTGTCCTTGGCCACATTGGCGACATTCGCCGCTTCAAGAACGCCAAGGCCTTCGCTGCCTTCCTCGGCGTGACGCCAAAGCAGCGTACCTCCGGTAGTTCAGTGAGGGGACGAACGGTGATGAGCAAGACTGGAAGTTCGTCACTGCGAGCTGCGCTCTTCATGCCCAGCATGGTAGCGCGCCGCCATAACCCCATCTTGCGCCAATTTGCCGACCGCTTGCTTGCAACCGGCATGGCGAAAAAAGCCGTCATCGGCGCTGTCACGCACAAATTGGCGCATCTGATTTACGGCGTCATTCGAACAGGCAAGCCATTCGACGCAAATTTCTTATCGAATAGGCTTGCAATTCAAGACGGTATCTGACCCCGGCTTTTGTTCGGATGAGAACGCAAAAAGCCCAGTCCGAAGACTGGGCTTTTTACTTGCATTCTGTGGGGTGGCTGATGGGGCTCGAACCCACGACAACAGGAATCACAATCCTGGACTCTACCAACTGAGCTACAGCCACCACTGAACTACTACATCTGTCTCGTTGTTTCCGCGACAGAACAAGATTATATAAACTTTAGCCCATGCTTGCAAATTTAATTGCATGTCGAAGCAGAGGGCGCTTGCGGCTCGGCAATGTTGACCGCGTACACGGGCGGATCGATCCCCAGCAGGCTGCGAAACGCCGCCGTCAGCGCCACCGCACTGGCCGTCGTATAGCCCGTCAGGCTAGCTGGCAGCCCCTCAGTGCCCACAGTCCGCGCCAGCCCACCAGCCACTAGCAAGCGTGCCAACTGCCGCGCCACGGCATCCCCCGTATCTACCAGCGCCACGTCACCACGCCCCATACCCACCAGCAGCCGCTCGATCGCTCCACGCACCAGCGGATAGTGCGTGCAGCCCAGCACCAGCGTATCGGCTTCCTGCGCCAACAGTGGTGCAATGAAGTGGTCCAGCGTGGCCATCATGCCGCTGGAGTTCAGCTCACCCAGCTCGATCTGGTCCACCAGGCCAACACACGGCTGCAGCAGGAAATCCACGCCGGTCTCACGATGAATCTGGTCGCGCAGCAGCAAGAACTTTGCCCCTTGCAGCGTGCGCGCCGTCGCCAGCACGCCCACCTTGCCACTGCGGGTGAGTGCAGCAGCCGGCTTCAACCCCGGCTCCACCCCCACGACCGGCATCCCCGGATGCGTCTCGCGCAGCACGCGCACAGCCGCCACGGTGGCCGTATTGCACGCCACAACAATCGCCTTCGCACCTTGCGCAATCAGAAAATCAGCAATCGCCAGAACACGCGCAATGACGAGCGCCTCCGGCTTGTCGCCATACGGCGCATAGCCGGAATCGGCGACATACAACAGGTGTTCATGCGGCAGCTGCGCCTGGATGTGGCGCAGCACCGAGAGACCGCCGACGCCCGAGTCGAAAATGCCGACCGGGGCGTCGTGGGAAAGCGTGGTGGAAACCATGCTGAAGGGGAGAGGTGTTATGCGACGTTGATCGGCACGCCGCGCAGCGATTCGATCTTGGCCGACCATTCCTTCGGGCCGGTCGTGTGGACCGACGTGCCGGTCGAGTCGACGGCGACGGTCACTGGCATGTCGGTTACGTCGAACTCGTAGATCGCTTCCATGCCCAGGTCCGCAAAGCCGACCACGGTGGCCGACTTGATCGCTTTCGAGACCAGGTACGCCGAGCCGCCGACCGCCATCAGATAGGCCGACTGGTGCTTCTTGATCGACTCGATGGCAGCCGGGCCGCGCTCGGCCTTGCCGATCATCGAGATCAGGCCGGTCTGCTCGAGCATCATGTCGGTGAACTTGTCCATGCGCGTGGCGGTCGTCGGGCCAGCCGGGCCGACCACTTCGTCGCCGACCGGGTCGACCGGGCCGACGTAATAGATCACGCGGTTGGTGAAGTCCACTGGCAGCGATTCGCCCTTGGCCAGCATGTCCTGGATGCGCTTGTGCGCGGCGTCGCGGCCCGTCAGCATTTTGCCGTTGAGCAGCAGCGTCTGGCCCGGCTGCCACGAAGCGACTTCTTCTTTGGTGAGCGTGTTCAGGTCGACGCGCTTGGATTTCTGCGTGTCCGGCGTCCAGTTCACGTCAGGCCAGCTCGACAGTGCAGGCGGTTCGATGTAGACCGGGCCCGAGCCGTCGAGCACGAAGTGCGCGTGGCGCGTGGCGGCGCAGTTCGGGATCATCGCCACGGGCTTCGAGGCCGCGTGGGTCGGGTACATATTGATCTTCACGTCCAGCACCGTGGTCAGGCCGCCCAGGCCCTGCGCGCCGATGCCCAGCGCGTTGATCTTGTCGCACAGCTCGATGCGCAGCTCTTCGAGTTTGTTGTTCGGGCCGCGCTGGCGCAGCTCGTACATGTCGATGTCTTCCATCAGCGACTCTTTGGCCATCAGCATCGCCTTTTCGGCGGTGCCGCCGATGCCGATGCCGAGCATGCCCGGCGGGCACCAGCCCGCGCCCATCAGCGGCACGGTTTTCAGCACCCAGTCGACCAGCGAGTCGGACGGGTTGAGCATGACGAACTTGGTTTTATTTTCCGAACCACCGCCCTTGGCCGCGACTTTCACGTCGACGGTCTCGCCTTCGACCAGCTCCATGTGGACCACGGCCGGGGTGTTGTCCTTGGTGTTCTTGCGCTCGAAATGCGGGTCCGCGACGATCGAGGCGCGCAGCTTGTTGTCGGCGAAGTTGTAGGCGCGGCGCACGCCTTCATTGACGGCGTCCGTGACGGTGCCCGTGAAGCCCTCGAAGCGCACGCCCATGCCGATTTTCAGGAACACGTTGACGATGCCGGTGTCCTGGCAGATCGGGCGCTTGCCTTCGGCGCACATGCGCGAATTGGTCAGGATCTGGGCGATCGCGTCCTTGGCAGCCGGGCTTTGCTCGGCCTCGTAGGCGCGCGCCAGGTGCTGGATGTAATCCGCAGGGTGGTAGTAGCTGATGTACTGCAGTGCTGCCGCGACCGATTCGATCAGGTCGTCTTGGGTAATCACGGTTGCCATGTTCGCTCTTTCAGGGGTACCAGGAATGTTTGTTTTAAGCGTGCTTGTCGTTGTGCGTGCTCATCACGATGCGGTCGGTGTAGGCAATTGCCATGGCCGAGAGCAGGAACGCGAAGTGGATCAGGGTCTGGAAGAACAGCGTCTTCACATCGTATGACGACGCGTTGATGAAAGTCTTGAGCAGATGAATCGACGAAATGCCGATGATCGCCATCGCCAGCTTGGTCTTCAGGACCGACGCGTTCACGTGCGACAACCATTCTGGCTGGTCCGGGTGACCATCCAGATGCATGCGCGACACGAACGTCTCATAACCCCCGATGATCACCATGATCAACAGGTTCGAGATCATCACCACATCGATCAGGCCGAGCACGACCAGCATGATGATGGTTTCATTGAGCCGGGTAGGGCGCGCGGCGCCCGGAACGCTGACGGCATCGATGATGTGTTTGAGCGAATCGGCGTTGCCCATGGCGGCGCCGATCAGGTCGACGAGTTCGACCCAGAAGTGAAAGACGTAGACGCACTGGGCCAGGATCAGGCCCAGGTAGAGCGGCAGTTGCAGCCAGCGGCTCGAGAAAATCAGTGAATTGAGGGGCGACAGCTTGCGAAAAGGCTGGTTCGGGGGCAGAGACGACATCGGGATGGAACTCCAGGAAATGCGAGAAAATTCAGCACGGCATTTTACACCGGCGCTGACGTTACGGTGTCGTCGGAAGAGCACTTGCCCGCTTTGCAACGGACGGCGTTAGAATGAATCGGGCGGCGCAGGCTGGCCCAACGCCTGGTCGCCGGGGCGATGTGTAAGGGCTCAGTAAGCGAGCGCCCCTATGGTATCGGCATAACCCACTAACTAGAATGGAGACTGACATGTCCGAGAACGAGACGACGCAAGAGCAATCCCAGGGCCTGCAAGAACACCGCGTATTCCAGCCGCCGCACGACTTTGCCGCCAACGCCACCGTCAGCGGGATGGCCGCCTACGACAAGCTGTGCGCTGAAGCCGCCAGCGACTACGAAGGTTTCTGGGCCCGCCTGGCGCGCGAGAACCTCGACTGGCACAAGCCATTTACCAGCACCCTCGACGAGTCTGACGCGCCATTCTACAAATGGTTCGGCGACGGTCAGCTCAATGCGTCGTACAACTGCCTTGACCGCAATCTTGAAAACGGCAACGCCGACAAGACCGCGATCATCTTCGAAGCCGACGACGGCGCCGTCAACCGCGTGACCTACCGCGAGCTGCATGAGCGTGTCTGCAAGTTCGCCAACGCGCTCAAGTCGCGCGGCATCAAGAAGGGCGACCGCGTCATCATCTATATGTCGATGTCGGTCGAAGGCATCAGCGCGATGCAGGCCTGCGCCCGTATCGGCGCGACCCACTCGGTGGTGTTCGGCGGCTTCTCCGCCAAGTCGCTGCAGGAGCGCATCATCGACGCCGGCGCAGTTGCGGTCATCACGGCCGACGAGCAGCAGCGCGGCGGCAAGTCGCTGCCACTGAAAGCCATCGTCGACGAAGCCCTGGGCATGGGCGGCTGCGACACCGTCAAGGACGTCATCGTCTACCGCCGCACGGGCGGCGACGTCGCTTTCAAGGAAGGCCGCGACCTGTGGCTGCACGAGCTGGTCGAAGGCCAGTCGGCCGACTGCGAGCCGGAATGGGTCGACGCCGAGCACCCGCTGTTCATCCTCTACACGTCCGGCTCGACCGGCACCCCGAAAGGTGTGCAGCACTCGACCGGCGGCTACCTGCTGTGGGCCGCGCTGACCATGAAGTGGACGTTCGACCTGAAGCCCGACGACGTCTTCTGGTGCACCGCCGACATCGGCTGGATCACCGGCCACACCTACATCGCCTATGGCCCGCTGTCCGTCGGCGGCACACAGGTCGTGTTCGAGGGCGTGCCCACCTTCCCGAACGCCAGCCGCTTCTGGAAGACGATCGAAAAGCACAAGGTCAGCATCTTCTACACGGCGCCAACGGCGATCCGCTCGCTGATCAAGGCGTCGGACGTGGACGAAAAGGTCCATCCGAAGAATTCGGACCTGTCGAGCCTGCGCCTCTTGGGTTCGGTCGGCGAGCCGATCAATCCGGAAGCCTGGATGTGGTACTACAAGAACGTCGGCGGCGAACGCTGCCCGATCGTCGACACCTTCTGGCAGACCGAAACGGGTGGCCACATGATCACGCCGCTGCCGGGCGCGACGCCGATGGTGCCGGGTTCGTGCACGCTGCCGCTGCCGGGCATCATGGCCGCGATTGTCGATGAAGCCGGCGCCGACGTGCCGAACGGGCAGGGCGGCATTCTGGTCGTCAAGCGCCCATGGCCGTCGATGATCCGCACCATCTGGAATAACCCGGACCGATTCCGCACCAGTTACTTCCCGGACGAGCTGGGCGGCAAATACTATCTGGCGGGCGACGGCGCGATCCGCAACAAGGACACGGGTAACTTCACGATCACGGGCCGCATCGACGATGTGCTGAACGTGTCGGGGCACCGCATGGGCACGATGGAAATCGAATCGGCGCTGGTGGCCAATTCGCTGGTGGCCGAAGCGGCGGTGGTCGGGCGGCCGGACGACACGACGGGCGAATCGATCTGCGCCTTCGTCGTGCTCAAGGGCGCGCGACCAACCGGCGAGGAAGCAAAGAAAATCGCCAATGAACTGCGTGCGTGGGTGGGCAAGGAGATCGGCCCGATCGCCAAGCCGAAGGAAATCCGCTTCGGTGACAACCTGCCGAAAACCCGTTCGGGCAAGATCATGCGCCGCCTGCTGCGCGTGCTGGCCAAGGGCGAGAACATCACGCAGGATGTGTCCACGCTCGAAAATCCAGCAATCCTTGAGCAGCTAAAAGAATCGGCATAAACCGCACCCCGTCGTTCCCGCGAAGGCGGGAACCCAAGTTTCTCTGCGCAGCTACATCAGCAAAATCAGGTGGCCACGCAAGCATGCTTGGATTCCCGCCTCCGCGGGAATGACGTTTTTTTTAGGGCGCGGGCCACTGGTCCGCCGCCCCATCACAACTTCTGCAACTGCTCCTTCGCATACGCCGCACCCGCACCGGTCGGCGCCAATTCGAGATACGTGGTGAACGCCGCCCTGGCTTTCTGCGGCTGCTTCGACCTCACGTACGCATCGCCCAGATTGCGATACGCGATCGCCCGCGACGGATCGATCTTGACGGTGTTTTCAAACCAGCGCGCCGCCTCGACAAAACGATCCTGCTTGTAAAACACGAAGCCCAGGTTATTGGCCGCCAGCGCAAAGTCAGGCCGCAGCTTGAGCGCTTCGGTAAACTGCGCCTCGGCCTGCGCATACTGCTTCTCTTTATACAGCTGCAAACCCAAGTCGTTGGCCCGCTGCGCCTGCTGCCGGCTTGACACCGGCACCGCCGCCGGCGCCTTGAGCCGCGTCTCGCCACCCTGCAGATCCTTGACCACGACGGTGCCTGTTGCCTTCGATGCCTGCGCATCGAGCCGCGTATTGAGCGCAATCGCATCGTTTGACAACTGCACCGTACCGGCCGTGAGGAACTCCGTTTCTTCCGGCAGCTCGAACACGAAGTCGCCGCCTTCCGAGCCCGGCAAGCTGCCGAAGGCCGGCGTCTGCTGCGACACGCTCGACACGGCCGGGGCCACATACGCCGCCAGCTCGGTGGCGGTGATGAGGCCATCGCCATTCAGGTCGCCCTTGCCGCCCAGGCCCTGCATCAGCGTCCAGGTAAAGACCGAGTGGCCATTCGGCCCGCCATCGGCCACGAGCTGGTCGGTGCCGCCGGCCGTGAGCATCTGCCGGCCCATGCGGCGCGCGTTGTCGCGCAAGAACGACGCGTTGGCCGCGCCGCGTGTCAGGCCAAGGCCGCTGTAGCAGGCGTCCATCACGAACAGCGCGTGCTTGGCCGGCAGGCTCTCGGCGATGTTCTGGATTTCGGTCATCGGAATCGCATCGGTGGCCAGGTTGTTCGGGTCGGCGTCAAACGGCACGATGTAGCCGAGGTCGCGCCCCGAACTGAGTTTGCGCGTGGCGCCGTGCCCGGCAAAGAACACGAACACGCGATCGTTCGGCTGCAAGCCGCCGTGCGCCAGACGATCGTGGAACGCAGCCAGGATGCCTTGGCGCGTGGCCTGTTCATTCTTTAGCGTGATCACGCGCTCCTGCGCGAACCCGAATTTTTGCACCAGCAGCCGCTCGACGCCCTCGGCATCGCGCACCGCATATTCCAGGCGCGGCCACTTCGGATAATTGTCGATGCCCACCAGGATTGCCCACGAATTGGCGTAGCCAGTGGCCGCCGCGCGCGGTGCCGGCGCCGGCGCTGCCTTGTTGTCGGCCTTTAGCGTCGCGCCATCCCAGCCGGCAAATTGATACCCCTCGGCTGCCAGGCGTTCGAGAATCATCGGCAGCGCCTTGACGGTGCGCTCGTGGATATCGTGGAACAGGATGATGCCGCGGCCTTCCTTCTCGACGCTGCGCAGCACGCGGTCGGCGATCGACGACGGCACCGGATCGGCCCAGTCGAGCGAATCGATATTCCACATCATCGACGTGAGCTGCGCATCGGCCAGCAATTGCATGCCTTCGCGATTGCGCGCGCCATACGGAAAGCGAAACAGCGACGAGCGCTGCGGATCGACCGCCTTGAGCAACGTGTCGGTATCGAGGATTTCGGACTTGAGCTTCGCGCCCGTCTGCTTGGACAGCTGCGCATGCGTGAGGCTGTGATTGGCCAGCACGTAACCGGCGTCCTTGAGCTTGCGGCTCACCTGGGCATTGGCACTCAGTTTGGCGGCACCCTGCGCATCGAGCGCGCCCAGGTTGCGCCCGACGTTGAAGAAGATCGCCGGCGCGTTGTACTGCTTGAGGATCGCGGCGATTTCTTCGCTGTAGCGGCGGTGCGGACCGTCGTCGAAGGTCAGCAGTACGGTCTTTTTAGGAAGTGACTTGCCGAAGATTTCTGCGCCTTCGCGCCCGGCCTGCGCTGGGGCGCCCGGCTCAGGAGCAGCCGGTTCCGGTTCGGGCGCGGCGGGGTAGGGGAGCACGACGCCGTATTCCTTCAGGATGCGTTCGCGCGTGTAGAGTTTTTTCAGGTAGGCGATGTAGCTGTCCCACTTCTCGCGCTTCAGCTCGATCGCGCGGGTGTCGTAGCGCCCGAAGATCGCGCGGATCTCCTTCTCGTAGTTGCGCTCGATCTCGGCCAGCGCGTCGAGGTCTTCCGAAATCCGCTTGTGCAGCTTGATCGCCGCGAGCGACGAATCGCTGGCGATCTGCGCCTGCAGGCTGCGCAGGGTTTCGCGAAACGCCAGGCGGTCGGCGTCGTACAGGCCATCGCCCGACTCGATATAGTCGAGCAGGGAGCTGATGGCATCGAAGCGGCGTGGGTTGTTCGACGCGATCAGCGTGGCCAACGCCGTCTCGACGCGGCCGATGCGTTCCTGGTTTTCGTGGAACAGCTGCTGGCCGATGCGGTTTGCCTGGGCGCGCTCAGCGGCTGGCAGCGTAGCCTCGTCGTGGGTCAGCACGATGATCTTGCGGTAGGCGTCGAGCATGGCGCGCAGCTCGGTTGCGATGGCGCTGGCGTCCTGGGTGCTGGTGGCGGTTGCGGTTGCGGTTGCGGTTGCGGGGGCAGGCTTTGTCTCCGGCGCCCCGGTCGGGGTGCGGTTTACGAGCCAGGAGCCGGCGCCGGCGCCAGCGGCGGCCACGGCGAAGATGATGAGATAAAGTGATGTGCGTTTCACGACGTATCCGTTGCGGGTAGCGTGCCGGATGGGCAGGCCAGCCGGGAACGATACCATTCGCGGGTGGTTGGGGGGAAGGGGCTTGCCCGACCGTTGTCAGGTCGGTCTTGTACTACCAGGAATTGTTGTTATAATGAGCGGCTTCGTGGAATGCACACGTCGATCATCAGGAGAGATGGATGAGTGGTTTAAGTCGCACGCCTGGAAAGCGTGTGTAGGTTCATAGCCTACCGGGGGTTCGAATCCCCCTCTCTCCGCCAAAAATACTGAAAAGCCCCTGTGAAGGGGCTTTTTCAATTCTGCCTACCCACATCTTTACCCCCATACCTCACTGAGCCGATCATGGACCCCGGCGACACATCTCCGGCTTTTTCTACACCGCGTCCCTCGACGGCGGTTACTCGAATGCTTCAGATGAGCCTACCTGTCATGTCGCAACAAACAGGTGACGTGTCCGGTCTAAATTGACAGCCTTTACCCACTGACCAAGGCAAGCCAATGACCAAACTTGCACAGGTAGCCGCCACGCCCTCTGTCAATGCCGGGATGAAGATGAGCCCTGAAGTGCGGGTCCGAATGCGTCGGTTGGAGCGGGATGTATTCAAATACTACGACGATATGGGCACTGGAAAGGGAAACTGCACATGGGGTCCCGACATCCTTGCCCACAGAGGTCCTTGTAGCAAAGAGGAACTGGCGAGGCCGGTCAGCGCAGCTGCCGTCGAGGCTGAGTTCGCCCGCCGGGTCGTGGGAGCGGAAGGCGGCGTTATACGCATGGTCCGCGTGCAGAAGCTACCGCAAGACCAGTTCGATGCGCTGGTCAGTCTGACCTATAACGCGGGTGTCCACGGGTCACGCAACGTGTACACACTGGTAGACACTGGCCGTTTAGCTGAAGCCGCCCGTCAAATTCGCACGATGACATCAGCACGGGTCAACGGTAGAAGTGTGGTGGCGCGAGGCCTGATTGCGCGTCGAGCAGAAGAGAGTGCGCCGTTTGACGCAGCTGCCAAATCCGCCGCGATCGCAAAACAATAAACCAAGGAGCCGAATATGTCGCTTTTCCCCATCGTTGGAAGATTGGTCGCCATGACTACCCTGTTGGCATTGGTCGCCCATACAGGGCATGCCAAGAAGCCAGAAAAGGACGCCGACATTCTTGGGACATGGACGCTGACTAAAGTCCTGGATTCGGCTGACATCGCCTCGCTGACTGATCAGCAAGCTGCGGCACTGGTCGGCAAGGTCCTGGTTGTCCGGCGTGACGGCGTCACGATCAATGGAGAACCCTGCCGGGCACCAGAATTGACGCGTCGCCGCCATGACGCAGCCAAATACGTCCGTGAAGGCTATCACGCTCGAGTCGGCGGTCTCGGTTTGCCAGACATCGTCACGGTAGTAGACCTGGACTGTACTGAAGCGTTTTTAAAAGAGAGAGAAAAGATCGTCGTGTTTTGGCAAGGTTACTTCTATGACGCAGTGAGGCAACCGCAGGCAAAGCGCTGACGTTCACGGCCTGCATAAGCTTCAAGGGCTCCCATATGCTGACTTGACTCAGCGTGGCGCACAACGCGTCCGCGTTTTCCGGCATACCTTCGCGCGATACTGTGCCGAGACGGTGTTCTCCCCGCAAAGAGTGATCAACTGAAGGTCAGCGCAGGCTCGAGGTTCGCGCAAGATGGGGTGTAGGTCGAGGCG
The DNA here is from genome assembly GCF_014200505.1 of Massilia aurea. GTDB lineage: Bacteria > Pseudomonadota > Gammaproteobacteria > Burkholderiales > Burkholderiaceae_D > Telluria > Telluria aurea_B. The sequence goes on from NZ_JACHBX010000001.1 coordinate 183,889, forward strand.
GGCGATCGCATCACGCCACCATATATAATTGCAAAGTAGCCAACTTTGCCAATTATATGAATATTTCTAATCCTGTCTTCGCTGTAGCTTTAACGCTGTTGGCATTCTTGGCGATAAAAGGTACGTTTCTATTCGAAAACAAGAGTCCTCCGCCGATGCGGTTTGCCACGATCAATGGTTTGCGTGGCTATCTCGCACTCTTCGTGATGTTGCACCATGCGTGCATGTGGTTCGTCTTGGTTCAGACAGGAAAATGGGATGTGCCTCGGCCAAATTTATACGGACCTCTCGGCCAGGCCAGCGTTCTCATGTTTTTCATGATTACGAGTTTTTTATTCTATGACAAACTACTGAATGCGCGAGGGCGCAGGTTTGACTGGAAAGCATTTTTCATCGGTCGTTTCTTCCGCATCGCACCGCTTTATTATGTGGTCCTGGTATTTGTTTTTCTAACCGTTGCCTACCTATCAGACTGGCGCATCGTCGACAGCCTGCAGGCGATTTTCGTCGCCGTCGGGAAATGGTTGCTGTTCACGATTCCCAATGCTGCACCGCTCAACGGCCAAACCGATGCCTGGATCATCATGGCTGGCGTGACGTGGTCACTCCGCTACGAGTGGTGTTTCTATCTGGCGCTGCCGTTGATTTCGCTGGCCGTGGGGCAACGTCCGGGTTGGCTCTTGCTGCTGGTCTCGGTCGCAGTGCTGATCATCGGTTGGCGGATCGGATTGAACAGTCGATTTGCAGCCGTATTTGCAGGTGGCATCCTGACCGCGTATCTGGTGCGTGATCCGAGATTCACCCGATTCTGTGAAAAAAAGATCGCATCGGTATTGGTGCTGCTTTGTTTTGCTGCAGCGCTTCAATTCGACAATCTTCTGCAGATTGCGCCGTGCATCGCGCTGATCGCTGCCTTTTGCGTGATTGCCGGCGGTGCCGATATGTTTGGCCTGTTCTCGTTGCCGACGTCTCACAGGCTCGGCGAACTCGCTTACGGCATCTATTTAATCCACGGCATCGTGCTGTTTGTGGCGATCAATTTCGTTGTCGGCAAAGATGTGGCGGCTGATATGTCGGTGTCGATCTACTGGATGTTCATTGCGATACTGGCGCTGGTTACTCTCGCGCTGTCTGGCATGGCGTACCACTACATCGAGAAGCCAGGAATCGCTCTGGGCAAGCGGCTTGGCAAGCGAAGCACATGATCCCTGGATGGCCCTAATGGTCTCGGGCCTTCGATTCATTCAAACAGACTGTGGATAGAACGGTGGCGCGCGTGAATCAATGATCGGCGCGCGCCAAAAACGTTATGACCGCTTGTAACGCAGCCACACGCCGCCGCCGTCCTGAACCTCGGCCGATTCGAGTTTCAGATAACTCGGCTGCTTCCAGGAATCTTCGGCAATTTCAAACGACGCAGGATGATGGCCACGCCCATCGACCAGCGGCAATATCAGCACGCTGACTTCATCGACCAGGCCGGCGTTGACGAAGGAGCCGCTGACGTGCGGGCCGCCTTCCACGATCAGTCGCTTCGTGCCCAGCTCATCGGCCAGGGTCTGCACGACCTGCGCCAGATCGATATCGGTTTTGCCTGCAAAAAAATACGACACTTCGATTGACTGCAGATAGGCCAGATAGTCGTCCGACACGGCTTCCGTCAGAACCGCGACGACGTGGGAGCCGAGTGCCTCATTGCTCTTCCACGCAACCTTGCCGTGACCATCGATGGCAATGGCGTAGGTCTTCGCATCACGCTTGGCGAAATAGGGTGTGCGCGGGATCGGCTCCTTCGCCAACCCTTTCGGATACCCTTCGCCATGCGCGATTTCTTCCATGGTCGTGCGGCCGCAAATCCAGCCATCGAAGTCAAACTTTGCGGCGAGCTTTTCATACAGCTCGCCCGCAGCGTTCTTGAAGGGCCGATCCCAGCCATCGGTCAGCGCGTGGCCGTCGATGGATGACATCATGTGGCAGATAACATAGGGTTTCATCAAATTCTCCAGAACGAGACATCAGCAAATTGCTCGTCAATTAAAAGGGTCATGCCTCGGCATCAAAGTCGGCAGACAAGCTCAGATCCCGTTGCATCGAAATGTCGCGAACACGTTCCTCCAGTCGCTCAACAACCGCGTTGAAGCCCCAGGCGCCGAGCACGAGATGCCGTGGTGCGTCGGCGCCATTCGCAATCGTGACCATGGCCTGCGCGGCCTCGACCGGGTCACCGGCCTGCGCGCCGCTGGTTTCTTTGGTGACGGCCAGGCGCTTTGCGGCCGTATCGGCGTAATCGGCAATCCCGCTCGTTGTCTGACGCAAGGAGCGGCCCGCCCAATCCGTGCGAAACGGGCCAGGCTCGACGCAGGTGACGCCAATCCCCAGCGGTAGCACTTCGGCGCGCAGCGCGTCCGACCAGCCCTCGACCGCATGCTTGGATGCGGCGTAATAGCCGGACCCCGGATAACCGATCAGGCCAGCGACTGAGGTGATATTGATGATGTTGCCCTTGCGCTGTTCGCGCATCAGCGGAAGGACCGCCCGCGTCATGGCAAACAGGCCGAAGACGTTCGTGTCGAACTGCGCACGAATTTCATCTTCTTCACCTTCTTCGACGGTGCTCTGGTAGCCATAGCCGGCGTTGTTGACCAGGGCATCGATGCGTCGGAAGCGTTCGCGCGTCGCGGCAATGGCTGCATCGATGTCTGCAGGGCGCGTCACATCGAGAGACAGCGCGAGTACGCGCCCCGGTGCGCTGCGTTCGATGTCTGCGATGGCGTGCTTGTCGCGCGCGGTGACGACCACGCGCCAACCGCGCTGAACGATCAGTTCAGCCAGAGCCCGACCCAAGCCGGTTGAACAGCCGGTGATGAACCAGACCGGCGTGTTGTCGTGCTCCGGAAAGCCCGGCATCACTTGTTCAAGTGCTCGCGCACCTTGGCCGCACTGTTGCCCACTTGGCCAACCACGCGCTCCAGCTCGTCTTTACTGATGCCCAGGGCTTCAGTCCAATAACGGACCTCATGCGCCTCGGTGAGGCTGATGAGGTTGCGGTCCGGGTTGCCTTTGTTCGAAAGATTATCTGACATGGGTATCTCCTCAAAACTGCAGGATGCGCGGCCAGAGAGTGGTGAGTCAGTGCGTGACTTCACGAACCGCTTAACAACTTCATCATGGCTTGACGTTGTCTTGTGCGGATAGGCCATGTAAAACACAGCCAAGGAATGCCGCCATCCGGGGGCACATCGCTGCCCATGTGTTGTTTTCGCTGCATGCTGTTCGTCTGATGTTTTATGCAATTCGTCCACCGTGGGTGCCCTGCGGCTGTGCTTTGCTGGGCGCATGGCCAAAAACCCCTCGGAAATGCATGGAAGACAACAACATTGCAATATAAATATTGATTTTGCACATGAAGAACCTGCTAGAATATTTACAGTAATAGAAATTGATCAAAATCCACAAAAGTTTCATTTTCCGGGCTGTGTCGGGCACAGGAAAATGCGGCTACCTGTCACTAATGTCCATATTCCACGGAGTCCGTCCCATGCGCATCAAGTCAGTTCTGCTGTTTCTGTCCGCCTTCATCACGTTCAGCGCGGGCATTGCCCACGCAGGCCCGATTCTGGTCAAGAACGGCGACTTCGAGTTGACTTCCAAGGGCGGCAACAAGAAGGTCAACGGTATGCATCTTGAATCCGACCGCACAACGCTGACCGGCTGGACCAGCAGTGAAAACGGGGGCAAGGGCGGTGGATATAACTTCGTGTTGGATAGCACGATCGCGAATACTCCCCGATCAGCGTTGTGGCTCGAAGGGAAGGGCAATGGCTACACGGCATCGCCAACCGGCGGCAATTTCTTTGCGTCGGATTCCCAGTACCATCCGGGCATGCTGTCGCAACTCATCAGTGGCCTGACGATCGGCACCAGCTACTTGCTGACGTTTGATTACGCGTTGGCGCAGCAGGTTGGTTTCTACGGCGCCAACTACGACAACTTCTGGGAAGTGGGTTTCGGCACTGCCGCCGCCAGCACCGCGCCTTTGACCATTGCCGACAATGCATTTAGTGGATGGAAAACGGCCACCATGGCGTTCACCGCGACCAACGCCAGCGAAATGCTGTCGTTCCTGGCCCGGGGCACCGCACCAGGCGCTCCACCATTCATGCTGCTGGATAATGTCGCGTTGAATGCAGAAGTACCGGAGCCGGCAACGTGGATGCTCATGATCGGTGGCCTGGGCCTGCTAGCCGTCAACGCACGCCGCCGCCGCAACGCACGGGTGTGATTTTGCAGCCCCGGTAGCATCAAGCTTGCCCGCAAGGGCACTTCCCGCTACCGGGTTGCTGTTGGTTGTTCCTTATTTCGTACGCTGCATTCGCCATGAACGTCTCTCCCGCCGAATTTGCCGCCACCGCCCTGCGCCTGTGCGTCTGGCTGATCCTGCTCACGGCCCTGTTCGTGCCGCTGGAGCGCTGGTTCGGCGTGCGCCACGACGGGCCAAACGGCGAGCTGCGGCACAACCTCGCGTATTACTTCCTCAGCAGCCTGGTGCCGATCGTGCTGCTCAGCGCGCTAATGGCACTGCTGGCCGCGCTGGCCGCCTGGGTGGTGCCGGATGCATTGACCGCCACGGTTGCCGGCTTGCCGCTCGCCGTGCGCATGGTGCTTGCCTTCGTGATCGCCGAAACCGGTTTCTACTGGGGCCACCGGCTCAGCCACGAGCTGCCGTGGTTATGGCGCTTCCACGCGCTGCATCACAGCACCGAGCGCATGCACTTTCTGGCCAATACGCGCAGCCATCCCGTCGACATGGTCATCACGCGCCTGTTCGGCATCGTGCCGCTGTATCTGCTGGGGCTGGCCAGCCCGACAGCGGCGGGCAGCGCCGCGCCCGCCGCACTGATCGTGCTGGGTACGTTGTGGGGCTTCTTCATCCACGCCAACCTGCGCTGGCGCTTCGGCCCGCTCGAATGGTTTGTTACGACGCCGGCCTTTCATCACTGGCACCACAGCCGGCACGAGCACATCAACCGCAACTACGCGTCCACGCTGCCGTTCCTGGACCGCCTGTTCGGCAGCCACTACCTGCCGCGCCACTGGCCGGCCGAAGTAGGGACGGACACACCGCTCGCGCCCACGTTGAGCCGCCAGTTGATCGAGCCGCTGCTGCCGGCGCCGCCAGTCAAACCGGCCGCCGAACAGTCATTTTGAAGGACGACGCCAATACAACGGCGGCCCCCCGAATCTGGTTGATTGACGGCGTGATCGCTTACAATGACTGGCCAATCACTACCAAACACACCTAATGGAATGGCTTTTTGACCCAAATATCTGGGTCGGCTTGTTCACCCTTGTCGTGCTCGAGATCGTCCTTGGCATCGACAACCTGATCTTCATCGCCATCTTGGCGGACAAACTCCCCCCGCACCAGCGTGACAAAGCCCGCCTTGTCGGCCTGTCGCTCGCCATGATCATGCGCCTTGGCCTGCTCACCGTCATCGCCTGGCTCGTCAAACTTACCGCGCCCCTGATTGTCCTCGGTCCGCTGACGTTCTCCGGGCGCGACCTGATTTTGCTGGTGGGCGGCTTCTTCCTGCTGGCCAAGGCCACGATGGAGCTGCACGAACGCGTCGAAGGCAAGCTGCACGTGGCCACCGGCAAGCGCGCCTACGCCAGCTTCGCCGCCGTCGTCGCGCAGATCATCGTGCTCGACGCCGTGTTCTCGCTCGACGCCGTGATCACTGCCGTCGGCATGGTGGACGAGCTGGGCGTCATGATGGCCGCCGTCGTGATCTCGATGGGCGTCATGCTGTTTGCGTCCAAACCGCTCACGCGCTTCGTCAACGCGCATCCGACTGTCGTCGTGCTGTGCCTGAGCTTCCTCTTGATGATCGGTCTGTCGCTGATCGCCGAAGGGCTGGGCTTCCACATTCCCAAGGGCTACCTGTACGCGGCGATCGGCTTCTCGGTCGTGATCGAGCTGCTCAACCAGCTGGCGCGCCGCAACTTCGTCAAGCAGGATGCGCACATCCCGCTGCGCGACCGCACGGCCGATGCGGTGCTGCGCCTGCTGGGCAGCACGCGCGGGATCGAGCCGGGCGACGAGCCGGATCCGGTGACGAGCAAGCAGCAGAAGCAAAAGCCCGACGAGCCGACCTTCGAGCTTGAAGAGCGCAATATGGTCAGCGGGGTCCTGAGCCTGTCGCAGCGCTCGGTGCGCTCGATCATGACCAACCGCTCGGACATCTCGTGGATCAATATCGAGGACGACGCCGACACGATCCGCGCCCAGCTCCTGGCCACGCCGCACGGCTTCTTCCCGGTCTGCCGGGGCGAGCTCGATGAAGTGATCGGCGTCGCACGCGCCAAGGATCTGATTGCCGACCTGACGCTGTCGGGCGCGATCGATGCGAACCATATCCGCGTGCCGATCATCGTGCCCGACGCCAGCGGCGTGCTCAAGGTGATGGACCGCCTGAAGCGCTCGCACGGCCAGCTGGTCCTTATCGCGGACGAATACGGCACCTTGCAGGGCCTGGTCACGCCGATCGACATCCTCGAAGCCATCGCCGGCGAGTTCCCCGACGAAGACGAGCAGCCCGTGGTGCAGGACCTCGGGGGCGGGCGCTGGCGCGTGGATGGCACGGCCGACCTGCACTACCTGGAGCAAGTGCTCGAAGTGGACGCCCTGGTGGGCGACACCGACGATTACACGTCGCTGGCCGGCCTGATGCTCGAGCGCTTCGGCACCTTGCCACTGGTCGGCGACGGCATCGAGATCGAGGGGCTGCGCATGGAAGTCGAAGAGGTGCTGGAACGGCGCATCGCCTCGGTGCTGGTTACCCGCATCGCCGATCCGCTTTGACGACAAGTTGAACGACCGTTTTTGACAGGGATACGATCATGCAAGCACTCTCCCGGGGCCAGCGCCTGCCCCTGTCCACCCTGGCGCCAGACGGCGTGCTGCAGACGGGCGTGTCGGCCCAGGGCCTGGCGCTCGATGTCGCGTGCTTTGCACTGGACGCCGGCGGCAAGCTGGCGGACGAACGCTACATGACCTTCTTCAACCAGCCTGCGACGCCGTGCGGCGGCGTCGCGCTGGATGCGGCCGGCCAGGATGCTGCGGGCTTCAGTTTTCAGCTTGCGCGGCTACCTGGCTGGGTCGAGCGCGTGAGCATCGTCGCCAGCACCGAGGGTGCCGCGACGATGGCGCAACTGCAGGCCGGCTACCTGCGCCTGGTTGGCCCGCAAGGTGAGTTCGCGCGCTTCACGTTCAGCGGCAGCGACTTTGCCGGCGAACGCGCCGTCATGTTGGGCGAGCTGTATCGCAAGAACGGCGGCTGGCGCTTCATGGCAGTGGGGCAGGGCTTCAACGGCGGGCTGGATGCGCTGGTGCGCCACTTCGGCGGCGCAGTGGCGCAGGAGACACCCCCGGCGCCTTCAACACCATCGGTCGACCTCGAAAAGCGCGTGGCCCAGGCTGCGCCGCAGCTGGTCAATCTGGTCAAGTCGGCTGCCGTGTCGCTCGAAAAAGCGGGGCTCGCGCAGCATCGTGCCAAGGTCTGCCTGGTGCTCGACATCTCCGGTTCGATGAGTGCCTTGTACAGCAAGGGTCTGGTGCAGAAATTCGCCGAGCGCATCCTGGCGCTGGGCTGCCGCTTCGATGACGACGGCGAGATCGACGTGTTTCTGTTTGGCCGCAACGTCCACCAGGGCGAGGCGATGGGCCTGTCGAACTGGTCGAACTACATCAAGGGCATCATCACCCGGCACCCGCTCGAAGGCGATACCCGCTACGGCGCCGCAATCGAAGCCGTGCGCCGCCACTACTTCCCGGATGCGCGTGGCGGCGAACGCCGTGCCGTCGCCAAGGCTGCGGTGCCCGTGTACGTGATGTTCGTTACCGACGGCTCGACATCCGACAAGCCGCTGACCGAACGGCAGCTGCGCTGGGCCAGCCGCGAGCCGATCTTCTGGCAGTTCATGGGCATCGGCAAAGGGCGCAAGTCGAAAGCCAAGGCGCTGGCCAGCTTCGCCGACTCGGATTTCCCGTTCCTCGAAAAACTCGACGAGCTCGATGGGCGCCTCGTCGACAACGCCGATTTCTTCTCGGTCGCCTCGCCCGACGAGCATCCCGACGCCGCGCTGTACGACCTGTTGATGAACGAGTACCCGCAGTGGGTGAAGCAGGTCAGGGCGCTTGGCATGATCGGCTGACGCGCGGTAGAAGAGGGCGAATTTGTCATGCAAACAGGCCCCGAAATACCGCTCTTCTCAGTCAATAGAAACCAGTAGTCGCACGTTACTCTTGTCGCATCGTCAGGACGTCAATACGTTCACAGACCGTGTACAACAGGGAGAAACAACGTGTTTGAAGGATTCATCCAGCTCACCCCAACGGGCGTCGCGCTCACCATGGCCGCGTCGTACATCATGACCGTGTTTGCCAGCGAACTGTATCTGCACCGTTCGCGCAGCCACCGCGCAATCACGTTCCACCCGCTGCTGTGCCACCTGTTTCGCCTGTGGATCTGGCTGACGACCTACGGCGTGACCGCCAAGGCCTGGGTGGCGGTGCACCGCAAACACCACGCCAAGTGCGACACGGTCGACGACCCGCACAGCCCGCACATCCACGGCCTGTGGACCATCCTGACCAAGGGCACGCTTCTGTACCGCAAGGCTGCGCGCAACGCGGACCTGATCAAGGCCTACGGCGTGGGCATCAAGGAAGACTGGATGGACGCGCACCTGTACACGAAGCACCGCTTCCGCGGCGCGTTCCTGTTCCTGGCGCTCGAGATGCTGGCGTTCGGCGTGACCAACGGCTTTTTGATCTGGCTGTTCCAGTTTTCGATCCTGCCATTCTGGGCCTCGGGCTTCATCAACGGCATCTTCCACGTGGTGGGCTACCGTAATTTCCAGACCAAGGAAGGGTCACGCAACTTCTTCCCGATCGGGATCATCTTCGGCGGCGCTGAACTGCACAACAACCACCACGCCAACCCGGCGTCGGCCAAGCTGTCGATGAAGTGGTGGGAGTTCGATGCGGGCTGGCTCGTCATCCGCATCCTCTCGTTCGTGCGCCTCGTGACCATCAACCATGTCGACCGGCTGCCGGCACCGGATGCGGCGCAGGCACGGCGGCACGCGGCGGGTTGACGCCCGCCGGGCGCAGCTTTCTGCCAAGCCGGCGCCACCCGATCACCACGCCCGTCACGCTGAGCAGCAGACCACCGAGGCTCAGCACGACGAGCACGATGTCCCACAACGGGCGCCGCTCGAGCAGCGGCAGCCAGTCCCACGAATGCAGCATCGCGAACAGCCAGCGGCTGGTGCGCTTGCCGCTGTCGATGTGGCCCAGCACCGCGCCGGTACGTGGGTCGAGATGGACCCAGGTCGCGTGCGGATCGGCGAACACGAGGCGCAGCACGGGCAGCGGCTTGTCGGCGCCGCCCATCATCGTGTGCGCATCGCGGGCGTAGTAATACAGGTCGTAATCAACCAGTTGCTCGACCCGCGCGACGGGTGCGTCGACCAGGTGCGCGGCGGCAGCCTGCAGCGCAGCCGCGTCGAGCGTCAGCGGCCGCGCGGCGTGACTATCCAGCACCTGCGGCGCGCCGCCCGCGCGGTAGGCCAGCACGCGGTTCTGGCCCAGCACGCGCACCCAGCGCAGCTCGCGCACGGCGCCCGTGCTGGCGGCCAGCAGCGCTGGCGGCGCGGCGTCCTGGCCCGTCAGTGTCAACGGCCCACCCTGCAACGCCTCCATGCGCAGCTTTGGGGCGCCCGTGTCGAAGATATGCCACGGGTTCATCGACATCAGGCCGCTGAAGATCCATGCGATCGTCACCAGTGCAAACAGCAGGCCCGTCACGTGGTGCCAGCGCATCATCGCAGTCGGGTAGGGCGTGCGCGCGCCACTGCGGTAGGGCGTGCGAAAACGCCAGCGCAGGATGCCGGCCACGGTGCCCGACAGTGCAGCAGCGATGCCGGCGATGGCCAGGTAATTGACGATATTGGTCCAGTAAGACTGGAACATATTGCCGCGAAACGGATACAGCCAGTGGATCCAGGCGCCAGCGTAATTCCACAACTGTTCGCTGCGCGTTGCGTCGCGCACGACTTCGCCGGTTTTCCCGGACACGTACAGCAGCGTTCGATCTGCGTCATCCACCTCGACCCGGTGCAGCGGGCGCTGCGCATCGAGCCCGCGCGAATGGGTGAAGGCATCTTCGTCGATGACGTCCTGGTAATGCACGTTCACGCCGGGGCCGGCCCAGGCGCCAGCGCTGGCCAGCGCATCGGCCGCGTTCACGGTCTCCACGCGCGCGCCGCTGATGGCGTCGACGACGATGGCGCCGCGCTTGCCGCTGGCAATCGGCGTCGCCACATACACGGCGCGCCCGCCACTGGACGCCGCCAGGCGCAACCCGTCCAGCGGCTTGGTGACGCCGGCCCTGGCCAGCGCCACGTCTGGTGCCAGCAGCGGCGCTGTTTGCGAGAGCGCCGGCAGATGCGCCAGCCGTTCGGCATCGGTCAGCTTCGGGTAGCCGACATACATCATGACGATGCCCGATGCGAACCACATCGCAAACAGCACGCAGCCACCGATGCCCAGCCAGCGGTGGGTCAGGAACAGCCAGCGTTTGAGTTGTGCCTTCATGTCGGTCTCCCCGTCAGAACGCCACGCGCAGCGACACGTCCGCCGTGCGCGCGGCGCCCAGGTACGCCATCGTGCTGTTCACGTTGGCCGCGTAGATCCGGTCGGTCAGATTGCGCACGCGCCCGACCAGCGTGACGTCGCGGTTGATCTGGTAGGCCAGGCCAAGGTCGACGAACGTATACGCCGGCCAGTACAGCGTGTTGGCGGCGTCCGCATATACCTTGCCGACGCGGCGCACGCCGATGTTCGTCTGCAGCGCCGGCGTGATGGCGTATGACAGCCACACGTTAGCCACGGTCGCTGGCGTGTTGACCGGCGTCTTCCCGGCCAGCGACACGTTGCCCTGGCGGTAGTTCTGGTATTCGGCATCCACGTAGGTGACGTTGCCCTGCAGGCCAAGGCGGCGCGTCGGCTGCAGGCCGATGGCCAGCTCGACGCCTTGCGATGTCTGCTCGCCCACGAGCAGGGTCAGGGCGCTGTTGTTCGGGTCTTGCGTCGCGATATTCTTGCGCGTGATGTGGTACGCGGCCAGCGTCGCCGTGCCCTTGCCATCCCAGAATCCCAGCTTGCTGCCCACCTCGAACTGGCGCCCGGTGGTCAGCTCGCTGTTGGTGCGCACGTCCGCAAACGAAGCGGTCGACAGCACGCCGGACGGTGGATCGGCCGCTGTCGCGTATTGCGCATACAGGTTCATGTCGGGCGTGACGTCCCATACCAGGCCTAGGCGGCCTGTCGTCGGCGTGTAGCTGCGTGCGAAGCTGGCCGGGTTGGCGCTCGTCACCTCGCGGCGGTTGGTCAGGTCGAGTTCAATGCGCTCGTGGCGCAGCGCGGTCACCAGGTTCAGGGTGGGCACCAGCGCCGTGCGGTTCTCGATATACAGGGCCGTCGTCGTGACCTTGTTGTCGCGGTCCGGCCGGAAGCCAGGGCTCATGCCCGGCACCGCAAAGAACCGTTCGGTGACGAAGTCGTACGGGTCGACCGTGCTGACCGTGGCGGGCAGGCTGTTCGGGAAGCGCGTCTGCTTGTTGACGCTGACGTCCAGGCCAAAAGCCCAGTCGCTGCGGCTTGCGCCGATGCGGCTCTTGTACACGCCATCAAGGCGATCGCCCACCATGCGCTGGTCGTGGCGCTGGAGCAGGGCGGCCGAGCGGATCACGGCCGTGTTGGACGGGTTGAAGCGGTAGGTCTCGACGTTGCGGTAGTCGCGCAGCGCATCGTACAGATACAGCGTGTTGGTGAACTGCAGCGCGTCGCTGACCTGCCACTTGCCGATCGAGCGCAGCCAGTGCACGCGCTGATCGTAGACGCCGTCGGCGCTGTTGTAGTTCTTGAAGCGCGTGGCCTCGAGAATGCGCGCCTGGCCAGCGATCGGGTTGGCCAGCGGCGTACCCCAGTACGGCCGGTCCACGTCTTCCTGCTGGAATTCATAGGCCAGCGTGTGCGTCACGCCGCGCCCGAACTGCGACAGCAGGGAAGCCGCCAATTGGGTCGAGCGGCTGTCGACGCCGTCGATCGGGCTGCCGGTGTCGCGGTGGTTGATGTCGATCCGCGCGTACTGGCCATCGCTCAGTTGGCGATTCAGACCGGCCGACACTTCTTTCAAGCCATGCGCGCCAAGCCGTGCCTGGGCTTCTGAAAATTCGCGCGCCTCGGCCAGTTTGGTGATGTAGTTGATCGAGCCGCCCACGGCGCCCGAGCCGAACAGGAAGCTCGACGGCCCGCCGATGGCTTCGACCCGGTCGATGATCCAGCTGTCGACAGGGCGCGCGGCGATCGCATACTGGACGTTGATACCGTTGAACAGCTGGCTGATCGAGCCGCTGCCAAAGCCCCGGTAGCTCACGCCGATATTGCCCGGCGCATTGTGGGCGGTCACGCCGGGGATCGCGCGCAGGATTTCCTGCGTGTCCTGGGCGCCGCGCACGTCGATCAGTGCGCGGTCGACAACGGTGACGGTGGCCGGGGTTTCGCGTGCGCTCAGGCCAAGGCGGCTGGCGGTATCGAGTGGCGTGTCGAGGTCGAGCAGGCTGCCAGCGCGTGGTGCATCGGCCGTGATCTCGACGGTGGGGATGGCCTGGGCGTGCACCTGCCAGGGTGCGACGAAGGTAAAGCCCAGAGCGAGCGCGATCGTGCGCGGCCGGGCGTGAAGACATGGGGTCATTGCATTTCCTGTGCGCGCGACGAACGGCGATGGCGCGTCGCGCATGGTCCGCCGGTGCTGCACGGGGATGCAGCGCCGGAATCAAGGGGTATGACGGATCAGGAAAGGGCGGCAGGTGGCCCGCGCGATTGCGCAGGCGTCCAGGCAAATTGCGGGCGTGGTGCGTGGTAAAACAGTGGCGGATAGGGATCGCGCTCCAGGCTGACGACTTGCAGCGTGCCGGCATACGGCGGCGGCGCGATGGCCGCATGCTGGTGCGAGCAGCACAGGTCACAGTGCGACATGTCCGGCACCGGCGGCGCCGTTGTCTGGCCCGCGTCGTCCACGACCAGGATGTGGCGGGTGCCGGTGGCGCTGCAAATCTCGGACAGATAGGCATTGGCTGGCTGCGCGGTGGCCAGGGCCATCGCATGCGACAGCACGGGCGTGAACAGGCCAAACAGGAACGCCACGAGGACGGTCCAGCCATACAGCGCGCGGGTTGTGCGGAGCCTGTGCATATGAAAATTATAGTCGGGGCAGCGCGCCGCGGCGCACGGGTGGTCAATTTGTCCATCTTACCGGCCGACGCGTGGTTGGGGTATCAGCGATACCGCGTGCGATTGATATAATCGCGGTCTACCATTCCCGCTACCGACGACCAACACGATGCAGCGCACCCTTGTGATTTCCCCCAACTGGATCGGCGACGCCGTCATGGCCCAGCCCTTGCTGCGCCGGCTGCGGGAGCGTCATCCCGACCGGCCGATCGATATCGTCGCGCCCACCTGGGTAGCCCCGGTCTGGCGCGCAATGCGCGAAGTCGATACGGTGCTCGAGTCGCCGTTCAAGCATGGCGCGCTGCAGTGGAAAGAGCGCAAGGCGTTCGCAAAAATGCTCAAGGCGCGCGGCTATGCCGACTCGTACGTCTTGCCCAACACGCTCAAGTTCGCGCTGATCCCGTGGCTGGCCGGCATCCCGCGCCGCGTGGGCTACAAGGGTGAGATGCGCTATGGCCTGGTCAATGTCATGCACCACGACGACAAGACCGCGCCGCGACCGATGGCCCAGTTCTATCAGGCGCTAGCCGACGCGCCGGTGCGCGACCTGGCGCGGCCCGAGCGCCTGCCCGAACCCGTGATGGCGGTGGCACCTGAGGAAGCACAGGCCGCGCTGGCGCGCCTGCAGCTGCCGGGCGGTGCGCATGTGGTATTTGCGCCGGGCGCCGAATTCGGCCCGGCCAAGCGCTGGCCGTCCGCGTACTTTGCCGAGCTGGCGCAGACGATCCTGGCCCATCGCCCGGATGTGCAGATCCTGCTGCTCGGCTCACCGAAAGACCGCGCGGTCTGCGACGAGATCACTGCAATCGCGCCGCAGGCGCACAACCTGGCCGGCTCGACCTCGCTGGCCGAAGCCATCGCGCTGATCTCGCGCGCCGCCGCCGTGGTCACGAACGACTCGGGCCTGATGCACATCGGCGCAGCGCTGGGGCGGCCCGTCGTGGCCATCTACGGCCCGACCGATCCGCGCCACACGCCGCCGCTGTCGCAACTGGCGCAGATCCTGTGGCTGCACATCGAATGCTCGCCCTGCCAGCAGCGCGAATGCCCGCTGGGCCACCAACACTGCATGAAGCAGATCCTGCCGCAGGCTGTCTGGCAGCCCTTGCAATCCATGCTTGCCGCCGCGTGATGCGGGCAAGCCAAACGATTTAACAGAGGACCCCATCATGATTCTGGTTACCGGCGCCGCAGGTTTTATTGGCGCGAACCTCGTACATGCACTGTCAGCGCGCCAGCCGTTTAGCGTGTTCGCCGTCGACAATATGTCGCGGCCCGAAAAATTCAATAACATCGTCGACGCCGAAATCGCGGACTACGCCGACAAGGAAGACTTCCTGGTGCGCTTGAAGGCCGGTGAATTCGACAACAAGTTCACGGCAGTGCTGCATCAGGGCGCGTGCTCGAACACGATGGAGACCGATGGCCGCTACATGATGAAGAATAACTACGACTACACGGTCGCGTTGTTCGAATTCTGCCAGCGCCAGGACATCCCGTTCATCTACGCGTCGTCGGCCGCCGTGTATGGCGCTGGCACCGTGTTTCGCGAAGAGCGGCCGCTCGAGCGGCCACTGAACGTGTATGGCTACTCGAAATTCCTGTTCGATCAGTACCTGCGCCGTTACTGGGCCACCAAGGGCAAGGATGCGGGCAGCCAGGTCGTCGGCCTGCGCTACTTCAATGTCTACGGGCCGCTCGAAGGGCACAAGGGCACAATGGCATCGGTGCCGTTCCACCAGTACCACCAGTTCCTGAAGGACGGCAAGGTGCGGCTGTTCGGCGCCAACGATGGCTACGAAGCCGGCGCGCAGATGCGCGACTTCGTCTATATCGACGACGTCGTCAAGGTCAACCTGTTCTTCCTGGACCATCCCGAGCAGCGCGGCATCTTCAACCTGGGCACCGGGCGCGCGCAGCCGTTCAACGACCTGGCGGTGGCCACGGCCAACGCATTGGCCAACGAAGGCAAGCCGGCCTTGACGCTGCAGGAGATCGTCGACCAGGGCCTGCTCGAGTACCTGCCGTTCCCGGACAAATTGAAAGGCAAGTACCAGAGCTTCACGCAGGCCGACATCTCGGCGCTGCGCGCGGCCGGCTACAACGAACCGTTCACGGACGTGGCCACCGGCGTGGCCAGATACATGGACTGGCTGCGCGCGCAGCCGGCGCGCTGAAGGTCAGGGGCGCGTGAACTGCATGCCCTGTGCGGTTTCACCTGCCACCTGCGCCTTGTTTTCCGGGCTTTCGCTGAATTCGATCAGCAGTCGCTCGATCGGCAGGCCGTTGTTCAGCTGCTGCAACCAATACGCTGCACCGACCTCGTCCGGCGCCCGATGCAGCACATTGCGGTACATGGCAGTGATAAGCTGTGTGGGCGTTGGCGCCGCCCCATACAAGGCGGCGAACTCGCCGGAGCGCGCGAATTCGCGCCCCATGTCGTCAAGTGACGAACCACCATCCATCGCGCGAATCCAGAATCCAAGCCCCCGGTCATCCGGCTGGCGATTGAAGGCAGCGCGGTACAGCCGGTAGGTCTTGCCGGCGCTGCCTTCGATGTCGAAGGCCAGCGTCACATCGGCAAATTCCAGACGATACGAGTCGCGTACGGTCTGCGTACCGTCCCGGCCAGTGTTATCGACGATGGTCAGGACATTGTCGCTGCGCGTGAGCGTATAGGCCGAGCGTGGTCCGTTAAGCACAGCACCACGCACGGTCACGAATGCTGGCGCGCCGGGATCGGAATCGTACAGGTGCGCCAGTTCTACCCGCGGAATCAGCAGATAGGCGCCCGGCCTGGCGTGACTGAGCGTGAAGGCCCCATCCGCGCTGCGGTAATTGCCCGCATCACTCGGCGTCAGCGCATCGAGCCCTTCGACGGTGACGGCGCTCACACGCCACCCCGTGTCCGGTCCGAGGTAGGCAGGACCCGTGGCATCCATGACCAGTCGCAGCCGGATGATCTGCCCGCGATAGGCGCTCAGTGCAACCGGCAGCGTACCTGTCAGCGGTGCCATCGAGCCCGTGCCAGCCTCGCTGTAGGCATCCTTCCAGCTCGCACCGTCGTCGCCGGATACCTGCACCCGGAATCGCTGTCCGCTCGATGCCAGTTGCATGGTACGGCTGACCAGCACCCGGGCGCTGTCGCTCGCGACGAACAACGGTTTGCCGAGCGTGGCGCTTTGCAGACCCCAGTCGTTTTCGCCGACATGAAAGCGCAGCGCGCCAGCGGCAATGATGTCGTGGTGCCCGGCGTTCGCGCTCATCCAGTTGGCGGTATCGAGTGGTGCCCGGGTGGTGCCGGTGGCGGCGCGCAGCATGGCCGTCACGCTGTAGCCGGTGGCACCGGGCAGCGCCCCGATGCGGACCTGGTACGGTGTGTCTGGCCGAGTGTCTGCTGGTGCGGTGAGCACGGGCTGCAACCGGTTGATGCTGGCAACGGCCGGATCGATGACCGTGACGTCGTAGTCGAAGCTGCGCACCCCCTTCGCGGTCATGACGTTGGTGATGCTGACGCGGTAGCGCACATCGGTCGCCGGCTGCGCATGGTGGCCAGCGGGGTCGATGTCCGCCATTTTCCAGACAAGGGTGTTTTCGCCATAACCGTTTTTCACCGGTTCGAGCGTGACCCTGACCGGCGCGCCGTCGCGCGTGACGTTCACCATGGCCTGTGTGAAGTCGGCGTCGGGATACGACAACGACCAGCGTTCGTACACGGTCGCGTAAGGCACGTAGCCCTTCGCCGGCCATGCGACGAAATCGTCGCGTACGGCCGACCTGGCGCCGAAATAATCGGTATCGGTCACCCACAGCGCATTCGCTCCCCACACGGTCTTGCCGTCGATTGCGCCTGCTGGCACGTCGCCGGTGCCCATAGTGCGTGTGTTGGGATGGAAGATCCAGCGCCGGTGCCCGACCGGTCCATTGTCGGTGCCGGGATCCTGGATATACCCGTCGATCGCCGCGGGGCCCATCGTGCCGAGCGCCAGATTCGAGGCAATCGCCGCATCGGCGCCTTCCTGCGTGTAGAACTTCCAGGTCGGTGGTGGCGTATGCGACAGCTGGCCGGCCGCACTCATGATGAGCGCCGCGTGCTGTGCCTTGGCGCTGTTCTGCTCCGAGAGCCGGACGGCAGCCGGGAGGCCCGCCATCGCCCGATACCAGTTCACTCGTTGTATGACGGCTGCCCTGAACGCAGGAGTCGTCGTGCCTGGCGCGCCAGCCGCATGGTTGCCGGTCCAGCCGATCGGCGGCGTCGGTTCGCGGTGGATACGATTGTAGAAAAGGCGCACCGCCTCGCGGTCGCTCGTATCGATCGTCAATGGCGTGCCATCGACAACCAGCGCGGACTCCTTGCGCTGGTAATCCACGCCCGGTGCGAAGCCTTGCGCGGCCCGTGCCGCCTCATTGGTGACGGGCGTACCGAGCTGTATTGCAGTGCGCGGGGAAACCATGGACGCCGCACTGCCTGTCTCCAGTACTGGCGCGTCGGATTGACCTCCGCAGCCAGCCAGCAAGAAGACCAGAAGACCAGCAACAACACGTGAACGGCTGAACATAAATATTGCCCAATGGAAAATTACAATAATTATGCCGTAGGGAAACAGGTGTGTATAGCAAAGAAGGCTGGGTACTCGAGGATATGCGCGTGGCATGAACGGCAGCGGCGTTTACATCGTGTTTACAACTGGTGGCAGCTTTTATATCCGGTTTTTATGCCCGAATCGCTAACCTGCTGGTGTTCCATGCGGCGCCATCGTGCGCTGCATGGGTTTCAACACAACCACGAGCAGAAACCATGAATGCATCGATCCAAGCGCGCCGCGCCGGCCTGATGGCAGCCGCCATCTTCGCCATCAGCGGCGCCGCGCACGCCCAGACCACCGGCGCCGTCGAGGTGGCAGAACCCGCCGCTTCCGCATCACCCGTCACCTTCAACGCCGCCGTCACGTCGGACTACCGCTACCGTGGTATTTCGCAGACGCGCCTGCAACCGGCAGTGCAGGGCGGTCTTGACTACGTCCACGCCACTGGCTGGTATGTCGGCGCCTGGGGCTCGAGCGTCAAGTTCGCGAAGGACGCCGGGGGCGACGGCGACGTCGAGATCGACCTGTACGCCGGCAAGCGCGGCGAGCTCGCGGTCGGTTTGTCTTCCGGTCTGACGTACGACGTTGGCGTGCTGCGCTACCTGTATCCGGACAATGGCCTGGGCCAGGTCGCCGGCTTCGTCAACGCCAACACCACCGAGGTGTATGCGCAACTGGGCTACGGCCCGGCCTACATCAAGTATTCGCACGCCACCACGAACCTGTTCGGCTTCGTCGACAGCGAAGGCAGCGGCTACCTCGACATCGGCGCCAGTCTCGACGCCGGCCATGGCGTCACGGTGCAGCTGCACGCTGGCCGCCAGCGCGTAGACAACAACCCGGCAGCCGATTACACCGACTGGAAGATCGGCGCCTCGCGCAGCTTCGCGCTGGCCACGGTCGCCGTCGCGTATGTCGGCACCAACGCCAGCAAGAGTGCGTACGCCTCGCCGAGAAACGGCAAGTTCACGGGCCGCGACGCGCTGCAGCTGACCCTCAGCCGCACCTTCTGAATCCAACCACCAGAATAACAACCACGCTGAAAGCGAACGTCCATGGATCTTATCTATATCGGCGCGCTCCTCGTCTTCGTCCGCCTGACTTGCCTGCTGGTGAGCGGTTGCGGACTCCTGGGAGGCAAGCAATGAATCTCTCCTATGCGATCGGCGGCCTGGCCGCCTGCGCGCTCCTGGTCTATCTCCTGATCGCCCTGTTCAAACCGGAGGACATGTAATGGCCACCAATGAACTGATGACGCAGTTCCTGCCGCTGCTGGCGCTGTTCCTGGTCGTGCTGCTGGCGCTGGCCTGGCCACTGGGCGCACTGCTGGCGCGCATCGGCGCCGCCGACATCCAACCGGGCGCTGTGCCCGGCCTGGGCTGGGTCGGCGGCATCGAGCGCGCGCTGCTGCGCGCTGCGGGTCCCGCCGCCGGCGCTGCCCAGACCTGGAAAGCCTATGCGCTGGCGCTGATCGCCTTCAATGCGGTGGGCGTGGTGTTTGTCTACGGCCTGCAGCGTCTGCAGGGCTGGCTCCCGCTCAATCCTGAAGGGATGGCGGGCGTGAGCCCCGATTCGAGCTTCAACACCGCCGTCAGCTTCGTCGCCAACACCAACTGGCAAGGCTACAGCGGCGAGCAGACGATGAGCATCCTGACCCAGATGGTCGGCCTGGCCGGCCAGAACTTCTTTTCGGCTGCCACCGGCATCGCCGTCGCATTCGCGCTGATCCGCGGCTTTGCTGCCCGTTCGGCCGGCGCGATCGGCAATTTCTGGGTCGACGTCACGCGCTCGACGCTGTATGTGCTGCTGCCGCTGTCCGTGATCCTGGCCGTATTTTTGGTGGGGCAGGGCGTGGTGCAGAACCTCTCGCCGCATGTACAAGCGCAGGTGATCGAGCCGGTCGCCTATACGCAGCCGGCCAGCGATGGCCAGGCGGCAGTCGAAACGCGCGCCGACACGCAGGTCATTCCGATGGGGCCCGTGGCTTCGCAGGAAGCCATCAAGATGCTGGGCACGAACGGCGGTGGCTACTTCAACGCCAACTCGGCGCACCCGTTTGAAAACCCGACCGCACTGTCGAACTTCGCGCAGATGATCGCCATTTTCCTGATCCCGGCCGCGCTGTGCTTCGCGTTGGGCCGCATGGTGGGCGACCCCCGCCAGGGCTGGGCCGTACTGGGCACGATGACGCTGATCTTCGTGATCGCGGCCATCGGGGCCTTCGCCGCGGAGCAGCAAGCCAATCCGCTGCTGGCGCCACTGGGCATCGACCAGGCGGCAAGCAGCCTGCAATCGGGCGGCAATATGGAAGGCAAGGAGACCCGCTTCGGCATCGCCGCATCGAGCCTGTTCGCGGTGGTTACCACGGCCGCATCGTGCGGTGCAGTCAACGCCATGCACGATTCGTTCACGCCGCTGGGCGGCATGGTACCGATGGTGATGATGCAGTTCGGTGAAGTGATCTTCGGCGGCGTGGGCTCGGGCCTGTACGGCATGCTGGTGTTCGCGATCCTGACGGTGTTCATCGCCGGCCTGATGATCGGCCGCACGCCGGAATACCTGGGCAAGAAGATTGGCGCGTTCGAGATGAAGATGGTCGCCGTCGTCATCCTCGTCACGCCATGCCTGGTCTTGCTGGGCACTGCGCTGGCCGTTACCACGGGCCTGGGTGCAGCTGGCGTGGCCAATCCGGGCGCGCACGGCTTCTCCGAAATCCTGTATGCGCTCACGTCCGCCGCCAACAACAACGGCAGCGCGTTCGCGGGCTTGTCGGCCAATACGCCGTTCTATAACACCCTGCTAGCCGTGGCGATGTGGTTCGGGCGCTTCGCCGTGATCGTGCCGGTGCTGGCGATTGCCGGCTCGCTGGCCGGGCGCCAGCGCCTGCCCACCACGCCCGGTACCTTGCCCACCCATGGCCTGATGTTCGTCGCCATGCTGGCCGCGATCGTCGTGCTGGTCGGTGTTCTCAACTACGTTCCGGCGCTGGCGCTGGGTCCCGTGGTCGAACACCTGCAATTGTTCGGAGAATGACAATGGATCAATCAGTGATCAACCCAACTGAAGCAACCCCGGTCCAGGCGCCGCGCAAGTCGCTGAATCTGTTCGACGGGGCGCTGGTGTGGCCGGCGATGCTCGACGCGCTCAAGAAGCTCCATCCACGCACGCAACTGCGCAGCCCCGTGATGTTCGTCGTCTACATCGGCAGCATCATCACCACGCTGCTGTGGTTTCAGGCGCTGGCCGGGTATGGCGAAACCAGCGCCGGCTTCATCCTGGCCACCGCCGTCTGGCTCTGGTTCACGGTGCTGTTCGCGAACTTTGCCGAAGCGCTGGCCGAGGGCCGCAGCAAGGCGCAGGCGGCATCGCTGCGCAACCTGCGCCAGACCGTGACCGCGAAGAAGCTCGAGGCGCCGAAGCACGGCGAGCCATGGCAGGCCTGCCCGTCGGGCGATCTGCGCAAGGGCATGTTCTTCCTGGTCGAAGCAGGGGACGTGATTCCCGTGGACGGTGAAGTGGTCGACGGCGTGGCCTCGGTCGACGAAAGCGCCATCACCGGCGAATCGGCGCCCGTGATCCGCGAGTCGGGCGGCGACTTCGGCTCGGTCACCGGCGGCACCCGCGTGCTGTCGGACTGGCTGGTGGTGCAGGTGAGCGCCAATCCCGGCGAGACGTTCCTGGACCGGATGATCGGCATGGTCGAAGGTGCGTCGCGCAAGAAGACGCCGAACGAGATTGCGCTGACCATCCTGCTCGTGGCGCTGACGATCGTGTTCCTGGTCGTGACGGTGACGCTGCTGCCGTTCTCGCTGTTTGCCGTGCAGGCGTCCGGCAGCGGTGCGCCGGTGACGCTCACTGCGCTGGTGGCGCTCCTGGTGTGCCTGATCCCGACGACGATCGGCGGCCTGCTGTCGGCCATTGGCGTGGCCGGCATGAGCCGCATGTTGCAGGCCAACGTGATTGCGACGTCGGGCCGCGCGGTGGAAGCGGCCGGCGACGTCGACGTGCTCTTGATGGACAAGACCGGCACTATCACGTTCGGTAACCGCCAGGCGTCCGCCTTTCTGCCGGCGCCTGGCGTGACCGAAGAAGAACTGGCCGACGTGGCGCAACTGGCCTCGCTGGCCGACGAGACGCCGGAAGGCCGCAGCATCGTGGTGCTGGCCAAGAACCGCTTCAATCTGCGCGAGCGGGCGATGGAATCGCTCGGCGCGGTGTTCGTGCCGTTCACGGCCCAGACGCGCATGAGTGGCGTGGACCTGGGTGAGCGGCAGTTGCGCAAGGGCGCCGCCTCGGCGCTGCGCCGTCACATGGAGTCGCTCGGCGCGGTCTGGCCCGGCGACGTGGAACGCAGCGTCGACGAGGCATCGCGCCGTGGCAGCACGCCGCTGGTGGTGGCCGATGGCAGCCGCGTGATGGGGGTCGTTGAACTCAAGGACGTCGTCAAGGGCGGCATCCGCGAGCGCTTCGCGGAACTGCGCCGCATGGGCGTCAAGACCGTGATGGTCACCGGCGACAACAAGCTCACGGCGGCGGCGATTGCGGCCGAAGCCGGGGTCGATGACTTCATCGCCGAAGCCACGCCGGAAGAAAAGCTCGCGCTGATCCGCAGGTATCAGAGCGAAGGCAAGCTGGTGGCAATGACGGGCGACGGCACCAACGACGCACCGGCGCTGGCCCAGGCCGACGTCGCGGTGGCGATGAATTCGGGCACGCAGGCAGCCAAGGAGGCCGGCAATATGGTCGACCTGGATTCGAATCCGACCAAGCTGCTCGAGATCGTCGAAATCGGCAAGCAGATGCTCATGACGCGCGGCGCGCTGACGACGTTCTCGATCTCGAACGACATCGCCAAGTACTTTGCGATCGTGCCGGCGATGTTTGTCGCCACCTATCCCGAGCTGAAGGCGCTGGACGTAATGGGGCTCACCAGCCCATCGTCGGCGATCATGTCGGCCGTGATCTTCAATGCCCTGATCATCGTGGTCCTGATCCCGCTGGCGCTGCGCGGCGTGCGTTATCGCGCCATCGGCGCGGCGGCCCTGCTGCGCCGGAACATGCTGATCTACGGCCTTGGCGGCCTGCTGCTGCCGTTCGCCGGCATCAAGCTGATCGACATGGCGCTCACTGCACTCAATCTGACCTAGGAGTTTTCATGCAATCGATTCTTCGCCCCGCACTCGTGCTGTTCGCGGTGCTTACGCTGATCTGCGGCGTGCTGTATCCACTGGCCGTGACCGGGATCGCCCAGGCGGCGTTCCCCGTCCAGGCCAATGGCAGCCTGGTGGAACGGGATGGCAAGACGGTCGGCTCGGCGCTGATTGGCCAGTCATTCAGCTCGCCGGGCTACTTCTGGGGCCGGCCATCGGCCACCGGCCCGATGGCCAATAACGGCGGCGGCTCGGGCGGCTCGAACCAGGGCCCGCTCAATCCGGCCCTGCAGGAAGCGGTCAAGGGCCGCGTCGCTGCGCTGCGCGCAGTCGACCCTTCCAACACGGCGCCGGTGCCAGTCGACCTGGTGACGGCATCGGCCAGCGGTCTCGATCCCGAGATCAGCGTGGCGGGCGCGCAGTACCAGGCGGCGCGGGTGGCGCGTGCGCGCGCCATGCCGGTCGAACGGGTCGGCGCGCTGATCGAACGGCATACCGAGCTGCCTTTACCGGGCCTGCCAGGTGCGCCGCGCGTCAACGTGCTGGCGCTGAACCTGGCGCTGGACCAGGCGGCCGGCGTGGCCAGTGGCTCCGAAAGCGGTCATACTCGCTAGATGATGCCCCACGACGACCAGCGACCCGACCCCGACGCACTGCTTGCGCAACTGCGCGAGCAGGACCGGCGCGCCGCGCGCGGCCGCCTGCGCATCTATTTTGGTGCCTCGGCCGGCGTGGGCAAGACCTACGCCATGCTGCAAGAGGCGCGCAAGCTGCAGCGCGATGGCGCCGCGCCGCTGGTAGGCGTCATCGAAACGCACGGGCGCACCGAGACGGCGCGCCTGCTCGACGGGCTAGAACTGTTGCCACGCCGGCGCATCGACTACCGCGGCAAGACGCTCGACGAATTCGATCTCGATGCCGCGCTGGCGCGTGCACCCGGCGTGATCCTGGTCGATGAACTGGCGCATTCGAACGCGCCCGGTTCGCGCCATCCCAAGCGCTGGCAGGACGTTGAAGAATTGCTGGCAGCCGGTATCGACGTGCTCACGACCGTCAACGTGCAGCACCTGGAAAGCCTGAACGATGTGGTGGGTGGCATCGCCGGCATCCGCGTGGCCGAGACGGTGCCCGATCGCGTGTTTGACAGCGCCGACGAAATCGTGATGGTCGACCTGACAGCCGATGCGCTGCTGGCGCGCCTGAAAGAGGGCAAGGTGTATCAGCCGCAGCAGGCCGAGCGCGCTGCAGGTAATTTCTTCAAAAAGGGCAACCTGATCGCGCTGCGTGAGCTGGCGCTTCGGCGCACTGCCGACCGCGTCGAAGGCGACGTGCGCGCCTGGCGCGAAGCGCAATCGATCGACGCGATCTGGAAGACCGGCGCCGGCCTGCTGGTGTGTCTCGGGCCCGGAACGCACGCGGAACACGTCGTGCGCAGCAGTGCGCGCATGGCGTCGCAACTGGGTACGGGCTGGCATGCGGTGTATGTCGAGACGGCGCGCCTGGGCAAGCTGCCCGAGATCGCGCGGGCGCGCATCATGGACACGCTCAAGCTCGCGCACAGCCTGGGCGCCACCACGGCCGTGCTGTCGGGCGAGGACATCGCGGCCAGCACGCTCGATTACGCGCGCGACCATAACCTGTCGCGCATTGCGCTGGGCCGGGATGGTTCGCGCTGGCCGTGGCGCCGGCGCACGGCGCGGCGGCTTGCGCGGCTGGCGCCAGGCGTGGACCTGATCGAGATCGGGCAGCCGGCGGTGCCGCCTGCTGCGGTCAGCAGCGCCACGGCGGCTGCGGCTGCGGCTGCGCCGCCGCGCCAGTCGCTGCTGCCGCACGTGTGGGCTACGGGCGCCAGCCTGCTCACGGTGCTGGTGGCCACGCCGCTGCAGCCATGGCTCGATCTGGCCAATATCGTCATGCTGTTCCTGCTGGTGGTGCTGCTCGTGGCCATGCGCTTCGGGCGCGCGCCATCGGTCACCGCCACCTGCATCGGCGTGGCCAGTTTCGATTTCTTCTTCGTGCCGCCGCGTTTCGATTTCGCGGTCAGCGACGTGCAGTATCTCGTCACGTTTTCCGTGATGCTGGCCGTGGGCCTGATTACCGGACACCTGACGGCCGGCTTGCGTTTCCAGGCGCGCGTGGCGGCGCAGCGCGAGCGGCGCGTGCGCGCGCTGTACGAATTTGCGCGCGAGTTGTCGGGCGCGCTGGCGGCGTCGCAGGTGTTCGAGTCTAGCCGCGCCGTGATCCAGAATGCGTTCGGCGCGCGCGCCACACTGCTGGTGCCCGATGCCGACGAGCGGCTCGGCATGCCAGCGGCTGACGATGGCGCTGCGACCGGACCGGCGCCCGGCAACGTCGACCTGGGCATCGCCCAGTGGGCGTACGACCACGCGCAGCCGGCGGGCCTGGGCACGGACACGCTGCCCGCGTGCCCGTTGTTCTATCTGCCGCTGGTGGCGCCGATGCGCACGCGTGGCGTGCTGGCGATTGAGCCGGAAGGCGGGCGCTGGGTGTTGATTCCGGAGCAGCGGCGCCAGCTCGACGCACTGGCAGCGCTGGCCGCGATCGCGCTCGAGCGCGTGCATTACGTCGAGGTGGCGCAGGCAGCACTGGTGAACATGGAATCGGAGCGGCTGCGCAATTCGCTGCTGGCGGCGCTGTCGCACGATCTGCGCACGCCGCTCACGGCGCTGGTGGGCTTGTCCGAATCGCTGCTGCGCGGCGAGCCGGCGCTGCCTGCCAATTCACTGGCGCTGGCGCAGGCGTTGCATGATGAAGCGGTGCGCATGGGGACCCTGGTAGCGAACCTGCTGGACATGGCGCGCATCGAAAGCGGGGAAGTGCGCTTCAACCTGGAATGGCAGGCGCTCGAGGAAGTCATCGGCAGCGCACTGCGCGCCTGCGGCGCGGCGCTGCGCCAGCACACGGTGACGGTGCGCCTGCCGCCCGACATGCCGCTGGTGCGCTTCGACGCGGTGCTGATCGAGCGCGTGCTGTGCAACCTCGTTGAAAATGCCGCAAAATACACACCGGCCGGCGCGCGCATCGAAATCGCAGCCCTGGCGCGCGGTGCCTGGATCGACGTTACGGTGAGCGACGACGGCCCTGGCCTGCGCGCCGGCAGCGAGGAAGCGATCTTCGAAAAATTCACGCGCGGCGAGCGCGAATCGGCGCTGCCCGGCGTGGGCCTGGGCCTGGCGATCTGCCGTGCGATCATCGGTGCACACGGCGGTATGATCCGCGCCTGCACATCAACCCTGGGCGGCGCCGGCTTTGTGTTCTCGCTGCCGGCCGGCAGCCCCCCTGAACTGGACTTGCTGTCGATGGAGACAAACGATGCTTGACGCGCCTTGCGCACTGCTGGTGGAGGACGAGCCGCAGATCCGCCGCTTCGTGCGCGCCGCGCTTGAACAGGAAGGCTGGCAGGTGCACGAGTCGGTGAGCATGGCGCGTGGGCTGATCGACGCCGGCACGCGCCGCCCCGACCTGATCGTGCTCGACCTGGGCCTGCCAGACGGCGATGGCATCGACTTCATCCACGACGTGCGCAAATGGTCGGCGGTGCCGATCATCGTGCTGTCGGCGCGCGTGGCCGAGGGCGAAAAAATTCGCGCCCTCGACGCCGGCGCCGACGATTACCTGACGAAGCCGTTCGGCACCGGCGAACTCCTCGCCCGCGTGCGCGCCACGCTGCGCCGCCAGCGCCAACCGGCCGCCGGTGGCGACAGCAAAACGCACTTCAGCGACGTGTCAGTGGACCTGCAAGACCGTGTGGTCACGCGAAACGGCGAACACGTCCACTTGACGCCTACCGAATACCGCCTGCTCGCCGTCCTGGTCAGTAACGCCGGCCGCGTGATGACGGCTCCGCAGCTTTTGCGCGCCGTCTGGGGCCCCGGCCACGCCGAAAGCGGCCACTACCTGCGCATCTACATGGGCCACCTGCGCCACAAACTCGAACCCGACCCCACCCAACCCCGCCACCTCCTCACCGAAACCGGCGTCGGCTACCGCCTCTGGCTCGGCTAATAAATCCCCCAATCAATGTTAAATAAATTAGGGTCAGAGTAGAATTAAAAAGCAATTTTCAAAGTTGCCAGTTAATTCGACTCTGACCCTAATTAATTTGCAACGCTTTCCCAAAATCTAAATTAGGGTCAGAGTCGAATTGTTTGACAACATTCGGTAATTGCCCAATAAATCTACTCTGACCCTAATTAATCCTCTCTTTTGACCTGTAATTTTCTTGCGCTGTTGAATTCTATGGAAAAAAGAAATATCCGCGAATCATTTAAATATGCTGCGAATTCGATTTAATGAGATCAGGAATCAAACTATCGAAAAATGGCGATCAATTGCTCAATAATTCGACTCTGACCCTAATTAATTTGCAAGAGTTTCTGCAAGAATAAATTAGGGTCAGAGTCGAATTGTTTGACAACTTTGGGTAATTGCCCAATAAATCTACACTGACCCTATTTGTTGGGGAGGCCTTGGCCGCCGATGGGTTCGGTTTCGAAGCGTTCGCCGAAGCCGGCGATGAGGGGGCGGGCTTGTTTGATGGCGGCTTGGACTGACGGGAGGGTCAGTGAGGCCTTGTGGTTGTCTTGCGAGTCCCAGGTTTCGGTGATCCAGATGGCGTCGGCGTCCTGCTTGTCCTTGGCGATGATGTAGGCCAGGCAGCCGGGCATGGCGGTGGTGCCTTCCAGCAGGATGGCGATGAGGGCGTCGCGTTGGCCCGGAGTAGAGCGCATTTTTCCGATCAGACCGTACATGCGGGGTGTCTCTTTCATCGTGGTGGTGGTGGTGGCGGGTAATGGGGCGGCGCGGGCCTGGGTCAGCGGCAGGGCTGTTAGCGCCCCCAGTACCTTGCGGCGGGATACGGTCATGCCTGTCCTCGCGTGGAATTGTCCTGAGGAAGTATAGGTGTGGCTTCTGGCGCAGCCAAGCACAAACGGGCGTCTTGGCGCATTCGATGCAGGTCGGGTTAAGATGGCTTTTCCATCATCCTGTCACGAAAGCCTCGATGCGACTTCATCCTCTTGCCCTGGCCGTCAGCGCCTGCATTTTCTCCGTCTCCCAAGCTGCACATGCGCAGCAGCCGGCCGCCGTGTCCGAGACCGCACTGCGCGCTCACCTGTCCTTCCTTGCCGATGATCTGCTCGAAGGCCGCGGCACCGGCCAGCGCGGCGGCGACCTGGCCGTGCGCTATCTGGAAACCCAGGCTGCGCTGATTGGCCTCAAGCCCATCCCCGGCGGTGGCTATCGCCAGAAGGTCGAGATCGAGGGCAGCAAACTTCTCAGCGGCAGCGCCACCTTCACCGCCGGCGGCAAGACCTTCAAGCCGGCGCTGGGCAAGGGCATCGTCATGGGCACCAAGAGCGGCAACGAGAACCTGTCGTTCGATGCGCCTCTCGTCTTCGTCGGCTACGGCGCGGCAGCACCGGAAGAAAAATGGGACGACTACAAGGGTCTCGACGCCAAGGGCAAGATCCTCGTCATGATGGTCGACGATCCCCAGCCCACCGCCGAAGAGCCCAACCGCTTTGCCGGCAAGGCCTACACCTGGTACGGCCGCTGGGTCTACAAATTCGAGGAAGCCGCGCGCCGCGGCGCCGCTGGTGTCCTGTTGATCCACACGACGCCATCGAGCTCCTATCCGTGGAGCGTGCCGGCCAATGGCTTTGGCAATGAGCGCTTTGGCCTCAAGGGCCCTGGCAATCCGATGGAAGGCTGGCTGCACGAAGACACGGCGCGCGAGCTGTTCGCGGCGGGCGGCCATGACCTCGACAAGCTGCGCGCGCAGGCCGAGCGCCGTGATTTTCGGCCGGTCGACCTGAAGGTCGCGGGCCATGTTGAATTGCGCTCGGCGATCCGGCCGGTCGAGCAGTTCAACGTGATCGGCATCGTGCCCGGCACCGACGCCAAGCTGAAAGAGCAGGCCGTCGTCTACTCTTCGCACTGGGATCACATGGGCATGGCCGAACTGAAGGCGGGCGACGATCCAAAGGCCGACCGCATCTACAACGGCGCGATCGATAACGCGTCGGGCACCGCGGCGCTGCTGGTGATGGCGGCCGAAGCGGTCAAGAAGCCGGCCAGGCGCACCCAGATCTTCTTGTGGCCCGCCGCCGAAGAGCAAGGCCTGCTGGGCGCGGCCGCGTATGTCGCCAACCCGGTCTGGCCGCTGGCGCAAACGGCTGCCGACCTCAATCTCGACAGCCTGAACTTCGTTGGCCGCACCCGCGATATCGGTGTCGCCGGTGCAGAGCGCAGCAGCCTGTTCGAGACCTCGAGCCAGGTGGCCAAGTCGATGGGCCTGAAGATCGCGCCAAGCACGCCGGACATGTCGGGCGCCTACTTCCGTGCCGACCACTTCGCGTTTGCCAAGGCGGGCGTGCCGGCGTTTAACGTCGGCTCGGCCGTGTTCTCGGGCGATGGCCACTTCGAGTTCGAGCAGCACCAGAACGAATCCAGCACCAATATCAAGGGCTTCAAGGACCACTACCACCAGGTCAGCGATGCGTACCGGCCCGAGTGGGATCTGTCGGGCATGGTGCAGCAGGCGCAGTTCACCCTCAACCTCGGTTACGCGGTCGCGAACGCACCCGGCATGCCGACCTGGAAGAAGGGCGAAGCCTTCGGCAGCGTCAAGCGCAAATAGGTTCTGCGCCGGCCCTCACACGGCTCACACGGCAGCGGCGGCGCCACTGGCCGCCGCTGTCAAAATGCGATCCAGGTCGGTCATGTCCACCGGCTTGACCAGATGGTGGTCGAACCCGGCCTGGCTGCTGGCATCGCGATCCTGTGACTGGCCATAGCCCGTAACGGCCACCAGCAACGCATTCGCGGTCGCCGGTGCTGCGCGCAACTGGCGCGCCAGTTCGTGGCCATCCATCCCGGGCAGGCCGATGTCGAGCAGGCAGGCGTCGGGAACGAACTGCGCAGCGCGCCGCAAGGCGTCAAACGGATCGTGTTCGACCGCGACCTCATGCCCCGCTGCGCTGACGTACATCGCCAGCACCTGCGCCGCGTCGATATTGTCGTCCACCACCAGCACCTTGAGCTGCTGCAGCGTGCTCGCCTCGGGTGTGTTGGCAGCGCTAATGCCGGCGCTGCGCTCCTCGCTGCGCGGCAGCGTCACGATGAAGGTGCTCCCCAGACCCTGGCCCGGGCTCTCCACGCGCACGCTGCCGCCATGCAGCTGGACCAGGCTGCGCACCAGCGCGAGCCCGATTCCCAGGCCGCCCTGCGTGCGGTCGGGCGTGCGCTCGCCCTGCACGAACATCTCGAATGCACGGTCCAGTTCTTCGGGCAGCATGCCGATGCCGTTGTCTACCACCACGATGCGCAGGCGCGATGCGTCCAGTTCGAGCACCACGCGCAGCTTGCCGCCGGCGGGCGTGAACTTGACCGCGTTGTGCAGCAGATTGCCCACCACCTGCACCAGGCGCTTGCGGTCGCCCATCACCCAGGCCGGCGTCGCCGGCAGCGAGGATGTCAGCGTGTGGCCTCGCTGGCGCAGGGGTTCCTGGACCTGTTCCATCGCTTCGGCCAGCACGTCGTTGACATCGAGGCGCACTTTCGACAGCGTCACCAGACCGCGCGTGACGCGCGACACGTCCAGCAAATCGTCCACCAGACCGGCCATGTGCCGCGCCTGGCGCGCGATGATGCCGCTGATCTGGCGCGTGCGCGCCGGGTCGAGCGTGTCATGGCCCAGCAACTGCGCGCCGGAGGCGATAGGCGCCAGCGGGTTGCGCAGCTCGTGCGCGAGCATCGCCAGGAATTCATTCTTGCGCTGGTCAGCCTGGCGCAGGGCTTCTTCGGCGTTGACCCGGTCGGTCACGTCCTGGATCGTGCCGCGCAGCGCCGAGACGCGCGCGTCGCCGTCCTGCACCGCCTCGCAATGCAGGTCGATCCAGATGCGGTGGCCTTCGGCGTGCAGCACCTGCAGTTGCAGCCTGCCGCTGCCGCCGGTGCGTTGCAGCTCCCGGATCAGCGCACTGGCGCGCTGCCACGATTCTTCGGGCAGCACGGACCCCCGCTGTTCGTCGAATGGCGGCAGCTCGCGTCCGTAGATGTGCGGCACCGATTCGGACGTGATCAAGTCGCCGCCCGGCAGTTGCATGTGCCAGGTGCCAAAGCGCGCCATGCGGTGCGCGTCGCGCAGTTCGGCTTCCTTGATGGCCAGCGCTTGCGCGCGTTCGCCGAGCAGCGTCGATGCAGCGCTGATGGCCTCGGCCACTTCGGCCGCTTCCTTGACGTGCACCTGCGTGAAGCGGGGCGGCGTTTCGCCTTTGCCCAGCGCCACGGCCGGCACGGTCAGGGCCTGGACCGAACGCGCGAGGCGTCCGCCAATCTGCCAGGCCAGCCACAGGCCGACGGCAAACAGCAGCAGCACGCCGGTCAGCAGCGCAGCCAGCGGCTCGAACAGCACCTGGTTCAGGTTCGAGCGCGGCATGCCGATGGCGACGTGCCAGCCGGTGGCTTCGG
Organism: Massilia aurea; assembly: GCF_014200505.1. GTDB lineage: Bacteria > Pseudomonadota > Gammaproteobacteria > Burkholderiales > Burkholderiaceae_D > Telluria > Telluria aurea_B. The sequence continues at coordinate 215,478 of NZ_JACHBX010000001.1, forward strand.
AGCGTGAGTAGAAGGTGAGCAGGGCGACGCCTTCCTGCGACACCGACTGCACGATGCCTTCGCGCTGGCGCCCCATGGCGCGGAACAGCGGATCGGTGACGCGGTTGCCGACGAAGCGCTCCGGGCTCAGGTTGCGCGCGAAGATGGTGCCGCCGGCGTCGACCACCGACGCCCGTGCGCCATCCGACACGGATCTGGGCGTGAGCATGTCATCGAAATACCCGGGCCGTACGCCGATGCTCAGCACGTAGGCCACGCTGCCGTCGATCATCACCGGCACGTCGACACTGACCGTGGGCTCGCCGACGACCTTGCCGATGAACACGCGCGAGATGCCTGGCCGGCCGCTGGCAAAGACTTTTTCCAGCGAGTCGGACGGTTCGAGCGGAAGGCGTTCGCCGTAGGCCACCGCGGTGTTGAGGATCTGCTGGCCGCTGCGCTCCCGCAGCACGGCGACCATGCCGTCGCCGGCCAGTTGCAGTGCCTCGCGCGCCTGGCGGTGCACGAGCGGGAAGTCGCGGTCCTGAAGCGCGTCGAGCGTCGACAGGGTCTGGGCAATGACCTGTGCCTGCAGCAGCTTGCTGTCGACCGTGTGCACGAGCGCGCGCACGGTCTGCATCGTGTTGCGCTCGAACTGGGCGCGGCTTTTCTGGTACTGATGGACGAACAGGAGCGATGCGCCGACCACCCCCGGCAACAGGGTTACCAGGACCAGCCAGAGCAAATAAGCCCGCAGTGGTCTGCGGGGCATGGTGGACGATATGCCAGTCACATTGCTTTCCAGAACGTTTAATCCGGCAAATTCTACGCCACAAACCGGTGGCGCACACATTCGTTCAGGCAACTGGCAGCAGGCTGTGTCGGTCAGCGCCGGTTACGCGTGAACAGTGTCTTGTAATAAATTGCCGTCGCGTGCCAGCGACCATTGGGTGTACACGCGTATTCGGGCAACTCGCCGACCCGTTCGTAGCCACTTTGTTGCACCAGGCGCTCGGCGCCGGAACCCACCGCCGCATCCAGAAACAACAAGCCGCGGCGCAAGGCCAGCGCTTCGATTTCGAGGGCTTGCAGCAGCGCCATCCCGATGCCGCTGCGCCTTACGGTGCAGTGTACGAGCAACTGTTGCACTTCGGCGCGATTATGGCCATTTGGCTTTGTAGTTAATGCTAGCTGGATAGTGCCGACCAGTACGCCCTCACGTTCCGCTGCCAGCAGGACGCGCTGGCCCAGACCGACTTCTTCCGCAATGCCTTGCCAATAGGCGTCGAGCTGTTCCTGGTCGAGGCCGTTGACGAATCCCAGTGAATGGCCATCGGCAACCGCATCGAGGAGCAACGTGCCCAGCGATGGCATGGATTGGGCGATGGTGCGTGGATCGAGTCTGCGGATGATCATAAAACTCCCGGAACGAAGGGTGGGTGGATTGTCCTTTTAGTTGAAGCACGATGCATGCCACCACGCCCATCCGAGATGGTTACTGTGTCATCACCTGTTGTGGACGCGCCATAGTTCAGGCCTTGACCAAGTTTTATTTTCTCGTATTGACATCGATCTATCGACATGACGAAAGGTCGCTTGTAATGTTCTCTCACGGTAACTATTTTCAGCGCCTGGCGCTGTACAAGGATGACCATGACAGAACCAACCAAGAAACGCCGTGCCATGCCATTGGCAAATCTGCGCATCAGCAAGCGACTGGCACTGGGCTTTGGCCTGATCTGCATCATGCTGATCGTGATGATCGTACTGAGCAATGCGATGCTGGCCCGCACCAATGCCGGCACCGACGAGATCGTCAACGGACGCATGCCGCGCATCGCGCTGACCACCCAGATGCAGGACCGGATCAACGATATCGCCATCTCGCTGCGCAATATGATCCTCAGCGAGAGCGGTTCCGACCACCGGCGCCAGGTCAAGGACATCATGGCCGCGCGCGCGGCGATGGACGCCATTCTGGTCAAGCTGCGGGCCTCGCTGCACAACCGGAAGGCGCTCGAGCTGCTGGCCCAGATGGAAAAAGAAACCGCGCTGTACAAGGCCGGGCAGGATGCGATGATCAAGCACCTCGAGGCCGAGGAAGTCGACGAGGCGCGCGCGCTGCTCGGCGAAGACCTGGGCCCGCTGTTGATGCGTCTGAAGCGGGCAACGTCCGAGCAGACCGCGCTGCAGGTTGCGATTGCGGACCAGGCCGCGCGCGACGCGGCGGCCACCTACCGCAATACCAGCCTGCTGATGTGGGGCCTGGGCGGCGTCGCACTGCTGCTGTCGGTATTGGCGGCGTGGGCGATCACGCGTTCGATCACGCGGCCGCTGGCGCAGGCGCTCACCGTGGCCAATACGGTTGCTGCCGGGGACCTGACCAGCCGCATCGAGGTGACCACGCATGACGAAACGGGCCAGCTGCTGCAAGCCCTCAAGACCATGAACGAAAACCTGGCGCGCACCGTCGGCACCGTACGCGTAGGGACCGACACGATTGCCGTGGCCGCGGCCGAAGTGGCGGCGGGCAGCCACGACCTGTCGATCCGCACCGAGCAGCAGGCCGCAGCGCTGGAAGAAGCGGCGTCGTCGATGGAAGAGCTGACGGCGACCGTGCGCCAGAATGCGGACAACGCGCGCCAGGCGAATGTCATGGCAGGCCTGGCCTCGAGCGTGGCCTCGCGTGGCGGCGACGTGATCGAGCAGGTGGTCGGCACGATGGACGGCATCAACGCATCGTCGAACAAGATCAACGACATCATCGGCGTCATCGACGGCATCGCGTTCCAGACCAATATTCTGGCCCTGAACGCGGCCGTGGAGGCGGCGCGCGCGGGCGAGCAGGGCAGGGGCTTTGCCGTGGTGGCGGGCGAGGTGCGCAATCTGGCGCAGCGCTCGGCCGCGGCGGCGCGCGAAATCAAGGGCCTGATCCAGGATTCGAACGGCAAGGTCGCCGAGGGCGGCAAGCTGGTGGCGCAGGCCGGCCAGACGATGCGCGAGATTGTCGACAGCGTGCGCAGCGTGACCGACATCATGACCGGCATCAGTGCGGCGAGCCTGGAGCAGACCGCCGGCATCGAGCAGATCAACCAGGCCGTGGCGCAGATGGACGAGGGCACGCAGCAGAACGCGGCGCTGGTCGAAGAAGCGGCAGCGGCGGCGACCTCGATGCGCGAGCAGGCGGCCCTGCTCGCGCAGGCGGTGGCGGTGTTCCGGATCGATGAGGCGCAGAGGCAGGGGGCGTCGGCGGCAGTGGCAGCAGCAGCGCCGCAGCCGGTGGCGCCAGTGCGGGCAGTCCCGGCGCCTGCACCGGTCGCCGTACCAGCACCGGCACCTGCGCCGGCGCCGACACCGGCCACGCGCAAGGCAATCGCACCGGCCAAGGCACCACCCAAACCAGCGGCCACGTCCGGCCCAACGCCGGTGGCGGCCGGGGATTGGGAAGAGTTCTGACCTCGCGCTGAGCCAGCCCTGGTTTTGCGGTTCAACCGGCGTCGGCATTAAAAAACGGCAAGCTGCGGCTTGCCGTTTTTTTTGCACGAACAACCAACACATGCACAGTTGAAAACGTGCGTATCGTCCAGTATTCATTGCAATCACGCTGGCATTGCCGGTTCGTTAGCGTGCATGCATCGTTATCGTCCGCATTAGAACTTACCCTACTTGCCGAAAAGAAATATAACGAAATCTCACGGCATTGGAAGGTAATCTCATGGAACACGCAGTCAACGATCGCGAAGTGCTCTCTTTCCGCCTCGGCAAGGAAGAATATGGCATCAGCATCCTCAAGGTACAGGAAATTCGCGGCTACGAGGCGCCGACGCGCCTGGCCAACGCGCCCGAGTTTCTCAAAGGCGTTATCAATCTGCGCGGCCGGATCGTGCCGGTGGTGGACATGCGCATCAAGTTCGGTTTTGCCAATCCAGCCTATGACAGCCTGACGGTCGTGATCATCCTGAACATTGCGCAGCACGTGATCGGCATGGTGGTCGACAGTGTCTCCGAGGTCGTCACCCTTGAAGCCGACCAGATCCGCCCGGCGCCTGCCATGGGCACGCTCGATGCGGGCTATCTGCGTGGTCTCGGGACGGTCGGCGAACGCATGCTGATCCTGCTCGATATCGACGCCCTGATGCAATCCGAAGAACTCGGCGTCGTGCCGTCGCTCCCGCTGGCCGCCTGAGCCGCCCCGCAGAAAGAACAACCCCATGAAACTTGGTAATCTGAATATCGCCACGCGCCTGTCGCTTGGCTTTGGCATCGTCGGCGTCATGCTCATCGCGATGATTGTGATGAGCAATGCGTCGCTGCTACGCGTGAACAATGGCACCAGGGATCTCGTCGAGCACCGGATCCCGGCGATCGAGATGAGTAACCGGCTGGAAGGCCAGATCAACGTCATTGCCATCGCGCTGCGCAATATGATGCTCAATGCCGAGCCCACCGACCGCCAGAAGCAGGTGGATGCGATCGGCAAGGCCCGTGTGACGATCACCTCGACCCTGACCGAGATCGAGCCGCTGCTGACGGCGCACCCCGATGAACTGGCCATCCTGCGCACGATGCAGAGCACGAGTACCAGCTACCTGACCGGCGTCACCGAACTGCTGGCCCTGATCAATGCAGGCGAGGAAGAGCCGGCCAAGGTCTACCTGACCAACGAACTGCGCCCGCGCCTGGCCAAGCTGAAAGAAGCCACTGCCGCCGAACTGGCGCTGCAAAAGGACCTGAGCGCAAAAGCTGCGGCAAGCGCGGCAACCACCTATGACAGGACGATGTGGCAAACCTGGGCTCTGGGCGGCCTGGCGCTGGCGTTCGCGGCCCTGGTGGCTACCCTGATTACGCGCTCGATCACGGTGCCGGTGCGCCGCGCACTGGAAGTGGCCAATACCGTCGCCGCGGGCGACCTGACCAGCCGCATCGACGTCACCACGCAGGATGAAACCGGCCGGCTGCTGCAGGCGCTCAAGACCATGAACGAGAGCCTGGCGCGCACCGTCGGCGCCGTGCGGATTGGCACCGATACCATTGCGGTTGCCGCCGGCCAGGTGGCAGCGGGCAGCCAGGATTTGTCTGGCCGCACCGAGCAGCAGGCCGGCGCGCTGGAAGAGACGGCATCGTCGATGGAAGAGCTGACGTCGACCGTCAAGCAGAACGCCGACAATGCGCGCCAGGCCAACAAGCTGGCCGAGACGGCGTCGAACGTGGCCGCGCGCGGCGGTGAAGTGATTCACCAGGTGGTCGATACGATGGACCAGATCAATGCATCGTCGAACAAGATCAGCGACATCATCGGCGTGATCGACAGCATCGCCTTCCAGACCAATATCCTGGCGCTCAACGCGGCGGTGGAAGCGGCCCGTGCGGGCGAGCAGGGCCGCGGCTTTGCAGTCGTGGCCAGCGAAGTGCGCAATCTGGCGCAGCGTTCGGCGGCAGCGGCCAAGGAAATCAAGACGCTGATCGGCGATTCGAGCAGCAAGGTTGCCGACGGCAGCAAGCTGGTGGCGCAGGCAGGTTCCACGATGCAGGAAATCGTCGACAGTGTCCGGCGCGTGACCGACATCATGACCGAGATCAGCGCCGCCAGCGTCGAGCAGACCGCCGGCATCGAGCAGATCAACCAGGCCGTGGCGCAGATGGACGAGGGCACGCAGCAGAATGCAGCGCTGGTCGAGGAAGCGGCCGCGGCGTCGGCGTCGATGCAGGAGCAGGCAGCGATGCTGACGGCCGCAGTGGCCGTGTTCAGGATCGATGCCGGGCAGATGGCTGATGCGGCGCCAGCCGATGTCGCCGTTGTGCGCGCCAAGTCAGCAGCGGCACCGGCACCGGCAGTGAAGAAGGTTGCCATTGCCCATGTCAAGCCGGCCGCGGCGCCGAGCCCGACGCGGATGCAGGCCAAGGCGCCTGTGGCTGAAGACGAGTGGGAAACGTTCTAAACCGGTCCATAGCTATATGCCCGGATGACGGGCGATGAAAAAAACGGCAAGCCGCAGGGCTTGCCGTTTTTTGTTGCCTGGTCTGAATGCAGCAGGCGCTGTTATCGTCAGTGATGGATGAGGCTGGCTGGAATGAACCTGTAACCCGTGACCTCATGAGCTCGTAAGCTCGTAAGCTCGTAATCCCGTGACCCCATAACGCCCAAAATCCCATGAGCCGGTGAGTCCATTATCCCGTCATCCCATGACGCCGTACGCCACGGCTTCCCTCTGAAAACGGTACGCTATCCGGTGCCCCTAATACATCCCCTATCTAACGTTGACAGCGCCAACCGGCAAACCACAGACGTAAAAAAACGGCAGACCCTGCGGTCTGCCGTTTTTATGTCCGTCGCGCACCAGGCGCCATGCGCCCGATGCAGTACGGCGTCGCTTAGAACGAGTGACGCACGCCGACGTTGTAGACCTGTGGGTCCGAACCGAAGGCCGTCGCTGGCAGGGCGATGGTGCCCGATGGCGAGGTCAGCGAGAAGACGCCGTTGTTGTTGTTACGCAGTTTTGCGTACGATGCGTACACGTTGGTGCGCTTCGACAGGGTGTAGGTGTAGGCAACGGTGACTGCCTTGCCTTCTGCGCCGCTGGCCAGTTCTTGCTGCTGGTAGTTCAGGAAGACGCGGTTGGCGCCGAAGCCATACGACACGCCGGCGTTCTTCTGCTCGTACTTGGCGCTTGGCAGGATGCCGGTTTCAGGATCAGCAGCCATGTAGCCAGCGCGCACTTCGAAGTCGCCGAACTTGTAGCCGATACCTGCGTTGTACTCTTTGTCGTCGCCGGTCGCCAGGCGCTCGACGTTCTGGTAACCAGCGCCGATGTACAGGCCAGCGTTTGCGTATTCCAGCGAAACGCCGGTCACGTCGCCCGATGGGTCGATGCTACGCTCGCCGGCGCCGTAGGCAGCGCGCAGGGTGAAGCCGCTCAGAGCATTGCTCTGGTAGTTGACCGAGTTCGACAGGCGACGGGTCAGGCGGTTGGTGCCGAAGGCAGCCAGGTTCGAACCGTAGAAGCCCTGGCCCAGGGTGTCCGATGCGCCGGCAACAGCAGCGATCGGGCCATATTCACGACCGACGGTCACGGTACCGAAGGCGCCTTGCAGGCCCACGACAGCGCGGCGCTGGAACATGTTCGAATCGGTTGCGCCGGTATCGACGGCAACAGCGGCTTCGATGTTGAACAGTGCCTTCAGACCATTGCCCAGGTCTTCGGTACCGCGGAAGCCGATACGGCTTGCCGATTGGGTACCCGACGACACGACGGTGCGGCTGCTCTCGCCAGGCGCATCGTTGTTTTCGACACCGATCGACGCATCGACCATACCGTACATGGTGACGCTGGTTTGGGCTTGGGCGACGAGTGGCAGTGCCGACACGAGGGCGATGGCAAGAATTTTGTGCTTCATGGATGAATCTCCAGTGTTTGTTTGTGAAATAGCCTAGTAATCATGACATGCCCGACGGACATCTGTCACCGGGTTCCCCCAAGCAGAATTGTCGTGACAGCGACCGTAATTGGCACCAAAAAAATCCCCCGAAAGCCAGATTCTCATAGGAGAACCGTGGATTTCAGCGGGCGTTTCGGCGACGCGAATCACGCCTGCGAAGGTCTTAAAATATTGCTGAAAATCAACCTTGGGCGTTGCAGAGACGCCACATTTTCGGCCTTGACAGCTGTTGCAATGCGCAATAACGGTGCACGGACGGGTTCTGGCACCCACCAAGCTACGGGCGCGGCTGTATGACGGTACGACCTATCAGTCCTGACCGCCTGGCGATGCCGCCATTTTTCTTGCACCGCAATAGTGCATCCGGGCGTATGTCCCCGTCACACCGACAGCAGCCGTGATCACTTGCAATGTCGATACGTAAATCGGTATCGGAACTGCGGAAAAATTGATTGGAACGTTCTCAGTGCAACGCCTACCATTCCGTACAGCATCGAAACAATAAAGTCGCACAGCGACGTATAACGACTAAGGAGACATATGACACGGTATTCACCGGGCAGCATTGCGCCCACATTTTCCCCGACCCCCCACATGCACGCCCGCCGCAGGTTTGCCTTGCGTGCCACGGTCGCGGCCCTGGCCGGCGCTGGCCTGATGAGCGCGGCGACGGTTGGCGCCCAGGAAGTCGGCGCCGCCACGGCAGACGTCCCGGCCGCCAGCGCGCCGTCGAATGCCGAAAACAACACGGCGCGCGCCAGCGCCGACCGCGATGCGGCCGTCGTCACCGTCACCGGGACCCGCCAGGCTGCCCAGAGCGCCCAAGCCATCAAGCGCAATGCCGAACAGGTGCTCGATTCGATCGTCGCCGACGACATCGGCAAATTCCCCGACAAGAACGTGGCCGAGATCCTGGGCCGTGTACCGGGCGTGCAGGTCATCCGCCAGAACGGCGAAGCCGGCAACGTCGTCATCCGTGGCCTGGGCGGCATCACGACGCTGTACAACGGCCGCGAGATGTTCACCGCCGCCGGGCGCAGCCTGTTCCTGGCCGACGTGCCGGTCGCGATGCTGCAGCGCGTGGACGTCTACAAATCGCAGGGCGCCGACATGGTCGAAGGCGGCACCTCGGGCGTCATTGACGTGCGCACCAACCGGCCATTCGATTTCAAGGGCGCGCAGGCCGCCTTCAATGTCCGCGCCGAGCACCGCGACAAGGCCGACAAGATCGATCCGAACGTCTCGGGCCTGCTGTCGAACCGCTGGAAAACTGCCATGGGCGAGATCGGGCTGCTTGGCGGCCTGTCGTACCAGCGCGGCCGCTACCATGATGAAACCGCCTTCGTGGGCGAACCGCGCACGATCGACCGCGGCATCATCGGCGCGCCGTCGATGGGCCGCGTGATGAGCGGTGGCGATCGCGAACGCCTGGCCGGCAACCTGTCGGCGCAGTGGCGCCCGTCGAGCGACCTCGAACTCTACGCCGAGAGCTTCTCGACCAAGATCGACCACGACTCGCAAAGCATCTTCTTCGTGGGCGACCTGCCGATCAACAATCCTGGGTCCACCGTCACGCCGATGCCGGGCTCGAACTACCTCGGTTCGATCAGCAATCCCAACGTGAACACGTTCACGCTGAGCTCGACCCAGGCGCGGCGCGACGATTCGGAAACCCACCAGGGCGCTGTCGGTGCGATCTGGAAGGCCACGCCCGGCGTGCGCGTCAGCGGCGAGGTGGTGCGTACGGTCAGCAAGTACAGCCAGAAGAATCCGATCCTCGATACGGTCATGAACATGTCGAAGGCAATCAATGCCGAAGTGCGCGACGGCGGCGGCTACCTGGAATACCCGGGCACCGACATGACCGATCCGGCCAACTGGACGATGTTCGCGCTGTTCGACAACCACAACCGCTCGCGCGGCGCCGCCACCGACTGGCGCGGCGACGTGGCCTGGACGCCTGAAGCCGACGGCTTCTTCAAGGAACTCAGCGTGGGCGCACGGCACGTCCAGCGCGACGCCTCGTTCGTGCACGAGCTGAACGGCTACACGGCCGCACCGAATTCGTTCACGCCGAATGCGATCAAGGTCACCGACTTCCCCGGCCTGAACTGCACCAGCCCGAAAACGGGCGGCAACTACGGGATGAACCAGTTCTATGCCCCGTGTCGGGACTACCTGCTCGACAACACGGGCGCGATCCGCCAGGTCATCAAGGGCAATCCGAATCCGCAACCGGACAATCCGCTGTCGTTCTACTCGGACCGTGAACAGTCGAGCGCCGCCTACATCAAGGCCAACTTCGGCTTCGATGCATGGTCGCTGCCGATCGACGGTACCGCCGGCCTGCGCTACGTGAAAACCAAGCAGCGTATCAGCGGCTTCTCGTCCACGGCCGGCGTGGTTTCGCCCGTCACCGTCTCGAGCACCACCAACGACGTGCTGCCGAGCCTGTCGATGCGCGCCCACTTCAGGCAAGACCTGATCGGCCGCCTGTCGGCCAGCAAGGCGATCGAACGGGCCCCGTTCGGCGACTTCAACCCGGGCCTGACGCTGTTCCCGTCCACCACCACGACGCTGGCCACCGGCACCGCCGGCAACCCGAACCTCATGCCGCAAGAGGCGCGGAACGTCGACGTGGCGCTGGAGTGGTACTTCGCGCCAGCCGGCTCGATCACCGGCACGCTGTTCCAGCACGACTACGAAAACTACCTGCGCCGCAGCGCGCGGCCGGAAACGTATGACGGCCTGACCTACAACGTCAGCCGCCCGTACAACGCGGTCGAGGGCAAGCTCAAGGGCGCCGAACTGGCCTACCAGCAGTTCTACACGAAGCTGCCGGGCTGGCTGGGCGGGCTCGGCATGCAGGCCAACGTGACCTGGATGGATGGCGGCCTGGCCGAAGCCGACGGCACCATCAACACGTTCGCCGGCATGTCCAAGCTGTCGGCCAACCTGGTCGCGCTGTACGAATACGGCAAATGGTCGGGCCGCATCGCCTACAGCTGGCGCGACAAGTTCACTGCCGAATACAACTACCGCGCGCTGCCTTACAACATCGTCGTGGATCCGCTCAAGACGCTCGACGCCTCGGTGTCGTACAAGCTGACCGACAAGCTGACGGTCACGCTCGACGGCAGCAACCTGCTGGACCAGTCGTACCACGACTACCACAGCGTGCCCGAGCTGCCGCGCGACGTGCGCCGCTACGACCGCGTCGTGGGCCTGGCGCTCAGGTGGCGCAATTGAGTCCCGCCCGCCGGCCTTTACTGACGGCCGGCTGACCTGTTCCAACCGGGCGCCGCAGGTTTTCCTGCCGCGCCCCGTCGTTGTTTTGATTGGATGGAAAACGTGCAAACGCAAAAACTCTCGACGCTTGAAAAAGTCGGCTTCGGCGCCGGCGACATGGCGCTCAATGTGGTGATCTCGTCGATGATGCTGATCATCACCTTCTTCTACACCGACATCTACGGCCTGCACGTGCGCGACCTGGCGGTGCTGTTCGTCGTCGTCAAGATCATCGGCGCCGTGGCCGACCTGGCGATGGGGCAGGTGACCGATTCGGTATTGACGCGCTGGGGGCGCTATCGCCCGTGGCTGCTGCTGCTCGCGGTCCCGTATGGCCTGTCGGTGTTCCTCGTGTTTTCCACACCAGGCTGGGCCTACGACGCGAAACTGATCTGGGCCTACTCCACCTACATCCTCATGACCATCATGACCGCCGGTGTGGGCATTCCGTACATCTCGCTGATCAGCGGCCTGACCGCCGATCCCCAGCAGCGCCTGTCGGCCAACGGCTACCGGCTGTTCTTCGCCAAGGTGGGCGCCTTCATGGTGACCATCGTCGTGCCGGTCCTGGCCAGCGCCTGGGACGGCGCGCATCCGGCTGCCGGCTACCAGGCGGCGATGGCGGTGATGGCCGCGGTCGGGGTGCTGCTGTTCGTGTTCTGCTTTTTCACCACCACCGAGCGGGTCGTGCACAAGGTCGAGAAACAGCCGTTGATGGCGCAAGTGCGCGTGCTGCTCAAGAACGACCAGTGGCTGATCCTGTGCGCCGTGTGCGTGACCGGCACCATCGGCTACGTGATCCGCGGCTCGGTGGCGATCTACTATGCCAAGTACTACCTGGGCGGCGACACGGCGGCCGTATCGGCCTTCCTGTCAACCGGCGTGGCGGCGGCGATCCTGGCGATGGTGGTCTCGACCTGGACCACCAAGTTCTATTGCAAGGTCAAGCTGTTCCGGCATTCGCAGATCGCGGTGGCGGTGCTCAGCGTGATGATGTATTTCCTGGTGCAGCCGGGCGACATGGTCACTGCCTTCGTCCTGTATTTCCTGCTCTCGCTGGTCGTGGACCTGCACGCGCCGGTATTCTGGTCGGCCATCGCCGAGACGATCGATTACGGCCAGGTCAAGACCGGCAAGCGCGTCTCGGGCTTCGCGTTCGGCGGCATCTCGGTATGCCAGAAGATCGGCATGGGCGTGGCCGGCTACATGGTCGGGATCCTGCTCGATTACTTCCGTTACGTGCCGAACCAGTCGCAATCGGCGCTGGCGCTGCAGGGCATCGCGCTGATGCTGTCGGTGATTCCGGGCTTCTTCCACTTTTTGATGGGGATGCTGATGTTCAAGTACCGGATCAGCGACGACTATTACACCACCGTCAAGCAGGACATGCAGGCGCAGGGTTACGCCACCACCTGACAATCACACACAGAGAACAACCATGCAAGAAACCATCCTCCAGCCGCTGATCGAACAACGCGCCGATCCCTATATCTACAAGCACACCGACGGCTACTATTACTTCACGGCCTCGGTGCCGCTGTACGACCGCATCGAACTGCGCCGCGCGACCACCATCGCCGGCCTGGCCACCGCGCCCACGGTCGACGCCTGGCACAAGCCCGATACCGGCCCGTATTCCGAGCTGGTCTGGGCTCCCGAGCTGCACTTCAATGACGGCGCCTGGTATGTCTACTTTGCCGCCGCCCCCAGCCGCGCCATCAAGGACAAGCTGTTCCAGCACCGTATGTACGCGATCCGCAACCGCCATGCCAATCCGCTGGAAGGCGAGTGGGAATTCATGGGCCAGGTCGACACCGGCATCGACAGCTTCTGCCTCGATGCGACCACGTTCACCCACAAGGGCCAGCTGTATTACCTGTGGGCGCAGAAGGACCCCGCCATCGAGGGCAATTCGAACCTGTACATCGCGCCGATGAAAACGCCGTGGCAGATCGAGGGCGCGCCGATCCTCTTGAGCAAACCGGAGCACGACTGGGAAACGATCGGCTTCTGGGTCAACGAAGGCCCGTCGGTCCTGCGCCGCAACGGCAAGATCTTCATCAGCTACTCGGCCAGCGCGACCGACCACAACTACGCCATGGGGCTGCTGTGGGCCGACGAAGACGCCGATCTGCTCGATCCGCACTCGTGGACCAAGTCGGCGCAGCCCGTTTTGCGTACATGCTACGATCACGGCGTCTATGGGCCGGGCCACAACAGCTTCACGCTCGCCGAAGACAACGACACCGTGATGCTGGTCTACCACGCGCGCACGTACACCGAGATCGTCGGCGATCCGCTCTGGAATCCGGACCGCCACACCTTCGTGAAGCCGCTGCGCTGGGATGACCAGGGCATGCCGGTGTTCGGCCGACCCTCTGTCTATTAAGGATCACATCACCGTGCAAACCGGTATCACGCAAGCGCCATTCGGCCACCTGCCAGGCGGCGCCGCCGTCACCCAGTTCACGCTTACCAATGCCAATGGCATGGTGGCGAAGATCATCGACTTCGGCGGCGTCATCACCGAACTGCACGCGCCGGACCGCGACGGCAGGCTTGCCGACGTGGTGCTCGGCTTCGATACGATCGAGCCTTACTGCACCGGCAGCCCGTACTTCGGCGCGCTGATCGGCCGCTACGGCAACCGCATCGCCAGGGGGCGCTTCACGCTCGATGGCGTGCAGGTCCAGCTGCCGGTCAACAACGGCAACAACCACCTGCACGGTGGCGCAGGCGGCTTCGATCGCGTGCTGTGGACGGCGACGGTCGATGGCGCCAGCCTGCGCCTGGCCTACCGCAGCGTCGACGGCGAGATGGGCTATCCCGGCAACCTCGATGTCACGGTCGTCTACCAGCTCAATGACGCCAATGAACTGGTAGTGCGTTTCCACGCCGTGACCGACAAGGCCACGCCGGTCAACCTGACGCAGCACAGTTACTTCAACCTGGCCGGCGACGGCGACATCCTGGGGCACTACCTGACCATCGATGCCGACAGCTTCGTGGCGATCGACAGCGAATCGATTCCCACGGGCGAACTCACGCCCGTTACCGGCACGCCGTTCGACTTTCGCCTGCCGCGCCAGATCGGCGAGCGGATCGGGCAGCCCGACAAGCAGCTGCGCCACGGCAGCGGCTACGACCATAATCTTGTCCTGAACAAGCCGGAAGGCACGGCGTTGGCACGGGCGGCGCGGGTGAGCGAACCCGTCTCGGGTCGCGTGCTCGAACTATGGACGCAGGAACCCGGCGTGCAGTTCTACAGCGGGAACTTCCTCGACGGGTCGCTATCCGGCAAGGGCCGCAGCTACGGACACCGCAGCGGCTTGTGCCTGGAACCCCAGCATTTCCCCGATTCGCCGAACCAGCCGCAGTTCCCGAACGTGATCCTGCGCCCGGGCGAGGTGTATGCCACCGAGTCGCGCTTTCGTTTCACCACCGAGGCGGCGTGATGGAGGTGCTGACCGACACCCGGCACGAGCTGGGCGAGTGCGTGCTGTGGTGCGAGCGCACCGGCCGCCTGCTGTGGACCGATATTCCCGCCGCTACCCTGTGGGCCTACACGCCGGCCACCGGCCGCACGGCCAGCTGGCCGATGCCCGAGCGCCTGTGCTGCTTCGCGCTGACCGGCAGCGACGACCGCCTGCTGCTGGGGCTGGCGTCCGGCCTCGCGTTCTTTACTTTCTCGAGCGGCAAGGTCACGCGCATCTGCGATGTCGAACCGGACATCCCGTCCACGCGCATCAACGATGGCCGCTGCGATCGCCAGGGGCGGTTCGTGTTCGGCATGTTCAACCAGGCCGAAAATCCCAAGCACGCACTGGGGGGCTTCTATCGCCTGAACCTCGACCTGTCGCTCGAGCGCCTGCCGCTGCCCAACGCCGCCATCGCCAACAGCATCTGCTTCAGTCCCAACGGGCGCCGTATGTACTTTGCCGACTCGGCGCAAAAGGCGATCCTGTACGCCGACTACAACCCGTGCAGCGCCGAAGTAGGGCGCGTGCACACGTTCGTCGCCCCCGATGCCGTGCCGGGGGAACCCGACGGTTCGACGATCGATGCCGCTGGCTTCCTGTGGAGCACGCGCTGGGGCGCCGGCATCGTGGCGCGCTTTGCACCCGACGGCCAGCTCGAACGGACGGTGCCACTGGCGGCGCCGCAGCCGAGCTGCCCGGCGTTCGGCGGGCCTGACCTGACGACGCTGTTCGTTACCAGTGCCCACCTGGGCATGTCAGAGGCCGAACGCGCGGCCGCGCCGCTGTCGGGCGCATTGTTTGCGCAGGCGCTGGAGATCCGCGGCCTGCCCGAGTCGCGTTTCCTGCACGTTTGACGGCCTGTCAGCGATACGAAAAACGGTATCGATCTTCGTTAAAATTTGATTAGTAAGTTATCTGCCCGGACTTTAGACTTCCTCTCGGTAATCAAGTGATATGGACAGCGGCACCATGCACGCTTCATCCAGAGAATAACGAGGAGATACGATGTCCGAGGCAAAGAAAAAGACGCCGCTGCGTTCTGCGGCATGGTTTGGCACGCAGGATAAAAACGGGTTCATGTACCGCAGCTGGATGAAGAACCAGGGCATACCCGACCACGAATTCCAGGGCAAGCCGATCATCGGCATCTGCAACACCTGGTCCGAACTGACCCCGTGCAATGCGCACTTCCGCAAGCTCGCTGAGCACGTCAAGCGCGGCATCCTCGAAGCAGGCGGCTTCCCGGTTGAATTCCCCGTGTTTTCGAACGGCGAATCCAATCTGCGCCCGACGGCGATGCTGACCCGGAACCTGGCCAGCATGGACGTCGAGGAATCCATTCGCGGCAATCCGATGGATGCGGTCGTGCTGCTGGTCGGCTGCGACAAGACCACGCCGGCGCTGCTGATGGGCGCGGCCAGCGTCGACCTGCCGACGATCGTCGTCACCGGCGGCCCGATGCTCAACGGTAAGCTGAACGGCAAGGACATCGGCTCCGGCACCGCCGTCTGGCAGTTGCACGAGCAGGCCAAGGCCGGCACGATCACGATGCACGAATTCCTGTCGGCCGAAGCGGGCCACTCGCGCAGCGCGGGCACCTGCAACACGATGGGCACGGCGTCGACGATGGCCTGCATGGCCGAAGCGCTGGGCACCTCGCTGCCGCACAACGCCGCGATCCCCGCCGTGGATGCGCGCCGCTACGTGCTGGCGCACATGTCGGGCATGCGCATCGTCGAGATGGTGCACGAAGACCTGCGCCTGTCGAAGATCCTCACCCGCGCAAACTTCGAGAACGCCATCCGCGTGAATGCGGCCATCGGCGGCTCGACCAACGCCGTGATCCACCTGAAGGCCATTGCCGGGCGGGTGGGTGTGCCGCTCGAACTGGAAGACTGGACCCGCATCGGCAAGGGCACGCCGACCGTGGTCGACCTGTTGCCATCGGGGCGCTTCCTGATGGAAGAGTTCTATTACGCGGGCGGCTTGCCGGCCGTGATTCGCCGCCTGGGCGAGGGCGGCCTGATTCCCAACAAGGATGCGCTGACCGTCAACGGCAACACGCTGTGGGAAAACTGCGTCGCCGCGCCGATCTACAACGATGAGGTCGTGCGTCAGCTGGACAATCCGCTGATCGCGGACGGGGGCATCTGCATCCTGCGCGGCAATCTCGCGCCACGCGGGGCCGTGCTCAAACCGTCGGCCGCCTCGCCGCACCTGATGCAGCATCGCGGACGCGCCGTGGTCTTTGAAGACTTCGATCACTACAAGCAGCGCATCCTCGACCCCGATCTGGACGTCGACGAAAACTCGGTGCTCCTGATGAAGAACTGCGGCCCGAAAGGGTATCCGGGCATGGCCGAAGTGGGCAATATGGGCTTGCCGCCCAAGCTGCTGGCCCGGGGCATCACCGACATGGTGCGCATCTCGGATGCGCGCATGAGTGGCACGGCGTATGGCACCGTGGTGCTGCACGTCGCGCCGGAAGCGATGGATGGCGGCCCGCTGGGCATCGTGCAGGACGGCGACATGATCCAGCTCGATTGCCATAACGGGCTGCTCAACGTCGAACTGCCGGATGCCGAAATCGCGCGCCGGCTGGCCGAGCGCGCCGAAAAGAACAAGCCCGTGCAGCACAGCGGCTACCAGCGCCTGTACCTCGATCACGTGATGCAGGCCGACGACGGCTGCGATTTCGATTTCCTCGTCGGCTGCCGTGGCTCGGCGGTGCCGAAGCATTCCCACTGAACCCAGAACCGAGGAGACCAGAGCATGCTGCTCATTCAATTTCTGACCGACGCGCAGGAGCGCCGGGTCGGCATCCTGATCGGCGCCACCATCCGCGTCATCGATGGCTACACCACGACCCTGGAACTCGCACGCGCCGCGATCCGCGCTGGCCAAAGTCTGGCCCAGCTGGCCGAGGGCGCTGCCGGTGCGCAGCAGGTCGACTATGACGCCACCGCGCAGGCCGGCCGCATCCTGCCACCGCTCGACCACCCGGACGCCGCCCACTGCTACGTGACCGGCACCGGCCTGACCCACCTGGGCAGCGCCGATGCACGCGACGCCATGCACCAGAAGATCGGCGGCGATATCGCCGCGCTCAGCGACAGCATGAAGATGTTCCGCATGGGCGTCGAAGGCGGCAAGCCGGCGACCGGCACGGCCGGCGTGCAGCCGGAATGGTTCTACAAGGGCGACGGCTCGATCGTGCGCGCCACCGGCCAGGACCTCGAGATGCCGGCATTCTCGCTCGATGGCGGCGAAGAACCGGAGATCGCCGGCCTGTACCTGATCGGCGACGACGGGCACCCGTACCGCCTCGGCTACGCTATCGGCAATGAGTTTTCCGACCACGTGACCGAGCGCCAGAATTACCTGTACCTTGCGCATTCCAAGCTGCGCAACTGCGGCCTGGGGCCGGCGCTCTTGGTCGGCGACCTGCCGGCGCATGTCGCGGGCGTCTCGCGCATCATCGGCGCGGATGGCCAGGCGCGCTGGGAGAAGCACTTCGTCAGCGGCGAGCAAAACATGTCGCACACGCTCGAGAACCTCGAGCACCACCACTTCAAGTACGGCCTGTTCAAGCGCGCCGGCGACGTCCACATCCACTTCTTCGGCACCGCCACGCTGAGCTTTGCCGATGGCGTCCAGGTCAGCGAAGGGGAAACCTTCGAAGTCGCTTCGCCCACCTTCGGCCCGGCGCTGCGCAATCGTCTCGCGGTGCAAGCCACCCCTTACACGAAAGTGACCGCCTTATGAGCATCACCGGCGACGCCATCATCAACGGCCTTGCGGAGCGCGGCGGCGCGGGTGCGTTCCAGGCCTGGGCGCCAGGCCAGCGCGAGCATATCGAGCCGGCCTTTCACATGGTCACGCCCGAGCAGATCGACCGCGCCTGCACGCTGGCCGGCGACGCCTTCGACGCGTTTCGCGCCACGGGTGACGCAGCCCGTGCGCAGTTTCTCGAGACCGTGGCCGAGCAGGTCCTGGCCATCGGCGACGCGCTGATCGAGCGTGCGATGCTGGAAACCGGCCTGCCGCGCGTGCGTCTGGAAGGTGAGCGCATGCGCACCGTGGGTCAGCTGCGCCTGTTTGCCACGCTGCTGCGCGAAGGTTCGTGGAACGATGCGCGCCTGGACACGGCGCTGCCCGAGCGCGCGCCGCCACGCCCCGACCTGCGCATGCGCCTGATCGGCGTCGGCCCGGTGGCCGTGTTCGCCGCCAGTAATTTCCCGCTCGCGTTCTCGGTCGCCGGTGGCGATACGGCGTCCGCGTTTGCGGCCGGTTGTCCGGTCGTGCTCAAGGCCCACTCGGCCCACCCGGGCACGTCGGAACTCGTGGGCCGCGCAATCGCCCGGGCCGTCGCGCAATGCGGCTTGCCGGCCGGCGTGTTTGCGCTGTTGAGCGGAACCGGCAACGGCATCGGCCAGCGCCTGGTGGCGCACCCGGCGATCCAGGCCGTTGGCTTTACCGGCTCGCGCTCGGGCGGCCTGGCCCTGATGGCGGTGGCGGCCGCGCGCAAGCAGCCGATTCCCGTGTATGCCGAAATGAGCTCGATCAATCCGGTGTTCCTGCTGCCCGAGGCGCTGGCCAACCGGGGCGAGGAGATCGGCAAGGGCTTCGCTGCGTCGCTGACCATGGGCGTCGGCCAGTTCTGCACCAATCCCGGATTGGTGCTGGCGATCGACGGGCCAGGCCTGGATGACTTTACCAACGCTGCGAGCGACGCTTTGGCGGCATCCAGCAGCGCCGTGATGCTGAACCAGGGCATTGCAGACAGCTACCGCAAGGGCGTCGAGGCGCTGGCCGGCAACGACGCGATCACGACGCTCGCGCGCCTGGCGCACGAGGAAGGCCAGGGTGGCGCGGCGTTGTTTCGTACGACGGCCGATGAATTCCTGGCACGTACCGAGCTGCACGACGAAGTGTTCGGCCCCGCTTCGGTGCTGGTGGTCTGCAAGGATGCGGGCAAGATGCGCGACGTGGCCGAGGCCATCGAGGGCCAGCTGACCGCCACGCTGCAGCTCGACGCGGGCGACATCGCCGCCGCCAGAGCGCTGCTGCCGACGCTGGAGCGCAAAGTCGGGCGCATCCTGGCCAACGGGTATCCTACCGGCGTCGAGGTCTCGACGGCGATGGTGCATGGCGGGCCGTTCCCGTCGACGGCCGACGGCCGCAGCACCTCGGTGGGAACAGGCGCGATCAGCCGCTTCCTGCGACCGGTCTGCTACCAGAACCTGCCGGCCGCACTGCTGCCGGAGGTCCTGCAGGACGGTAACCCGCTGGGCGCCTGGCGGCGCCGGGATGGCGCGCTCACCAAAGAGTGAGCGGGCAGACAACAACAAGATGGAGACAAGCATGCAACACATGGCGAACTACCCGAGCCTGAGGGACAGGCGGGTGTTTGTGACGGGCGGCGGCACCGGTATCGGCGCGGCGATCGTGGAAGCGTTCGTGGCGCAGGGCGCCGTCGTCGCGTTCGTGGACATCGCGCGCGACGCCAGCGAGGCGCTGTGCGCGCAGCTGGCCGGGGCCGGCCACCGGGCGCCGGCGTATCGGCACTGCGACATCACCGACATTCCCGCGCTGCAGCGCACGATGGCCGAACTGGCCGCGCAGCTGGGCGACTTCGAGGTGCTGGTCAACAATGCCGCGAACGACCAGCGCCACGATATCCATGACGTCTCGCTCGACTACTGGAACGAGCGTATCGCGATCAACCAGCGCCCGATGTTCTTTACCTGCCAGGCGGTCCTGCCGGGGATGAAGAAGAAGGGCGGCGGCTCGATCATCAATTTCAGTTCGATGTCCTGGCATGCCAAGGGCGCCGGCTACCCGGTCTATGCGACCACCAAGGCCGCCGTGATCGGCCTGACGCGCAGCCTGGCGCGCGACCTGGGACCGTTCGGCGTGCGGGTCAACACCGTCACGCCCGGCTGGGTCATGACGCAGCGCCAGATCGACTTGTGGGTCGACGACGCGGCCGAAGCCGAGATCAAGAAAGCCCAGTGCCTGCCGGGCAAGCTGATGCCGGAGGATGTCGCGCGCATGGTGCTGTTCCTGGGCGCCGACGACAGCCAGATGTGCACGGCGCAGGATTTCGTCGTGGATGCCGGCTGGACCTGAGATGCGCTGGCCGTCACATCGCGGCACAGACAAATAAAACAAGCCTGCAACAACAAGCAGGCAAAACCAATGGAGACAATGTTGAAAGCACTCAAACCCCTCATCTTCGCATGCGGCCTGGCCGCCATGCCTGCCTTTGCCCAGGTCAGCGTGTCGGTCGACACCGGCAAGCCAGGCCCCGTCATCAACAAGAACGTATATGGCCAGTTCGCCGAGCACCTTGGCACCGGCATCTACGGCGGCCTGTGGGTCGGCCAGAACTCGTCCATCCCCAATACCCGCGGCTGGCGCAATGACGTCGTCGGCGCTCTGAAGGAACTCAAGGTGCCGCTGGTGCGCTGGCCGGGCGGCTGCTTCGCCGATGAATACCACTGGCGCGACGGTATCGGTGCGCGCAACAAGCGCCCGGTCAAGGTCAACACGCACTGGGGCGGCGTGGCCGAAGACAATGCCGTGGGCACGCACGAATTCTTCGACCTGGTCGAGATTCTGGGCACGGAAGCCTACATCAACGGCAACCTGGGTTCCGGCACGCCGCAAGAGATGGCCGAGTGGCTCGAGTACATGACGTCGGACACCAAGTCGTCCCTGGCCGAACTGCGCCGCAAGAACGGCCGCAAGGCGCCGTACAAGGTGGCGTACTTCGGCATCGGCAACGAAGCCTGGGGCTGCGGCGGCAACATGAAGCCCGAATACTATGCCAACCTGTACAACCACTATGCGACGTTCCTGAAAACGCCACCGGATGCACGCCCGAAAATGGTCGCCAGCGGTGGCAACGACAACGACACCAGGTGGACCGAGGTACTGAGCAAGGAAGCTGCGCGCGGCACCGACGGCATCAGCTTCCACTACTACACGCTGCCGACCGGCGTATGGGAAAAGAAGGGTGCCGCCACGGGCTTCCCGGAATCGGAATGGTTCTCGACCATGCAGCAAACGCTGCGCATGGACCAGCACATCAAGCAGAACGTCGCCATCCTCGACAAGAACGATCCCGAGAAGAAAATCGGGTTCTACGTCGATGAGTGGGGCACCTGGTACGACGTCGAACCGGGCACCAATCCGGGCTTCCTGTTCCAGCGTAACACCCTGCGCGACGCGGTCGTGGCGGCGCTGAACTTCAACATCTTCCATGCCCACGCCGAGCGCGTGCGCATGACGAACATCGCGCAGATGGTCAACGTGCTGCAGGCGATGATCATCACCGACAAGGAGAAGATGCTGCTCACGCCAACCTACCACGCGTACCAGATGTACATCCCGTTCCAGGATGCGACGTCGCTGCCGGTGGCGGTCGACAATGATGTGGCCTATTCGAGCAACGGCAAGGGCGTGCCGGGCATCAGCGCCACGGCAGCGCGCGCCAAGGATGGCAAGGTGTATATCGCGCTGGTCAACACGCACCCGACCCGTGCCAGCGATGTCACGCTCAACGTGGCTGGCCTGACGGTCGGTGGCGTTGCGGGCCAGGTGCTGACGGCCGACGCCATGGATGCGCACAACACGTTCGAAAAGCCTCAGGCGATCAAGCCGGCGCCGTTCAGCGCCAGGGCGCAGGATGGCAAGCTGACGATCAAGGTCCCGGCCAAGGCCGTGATGGTCTTCGCGGTCGAGGCGTAAGTGCGGGCCGCACACCTCGTGTGGGCGGCGCTGGTGGTTGCCAGCGCCGCCGGCGGCGCCAGTGCCGCGCAGGTCGGCGTGCACGACCCGGTCATGGCAAAGCAGGGCGGGCGCTACTACCTGTTCAGCACCGGCCCCGGCATCACGTTCTACAGCTCGACCGACCTGACGACGTGGAAGCCGGAAGGCCGCGTCTTCAAGGAGGGCCCGGCCTGGGCGACACGGGCCGCGCCGACCTTCGACGGCCATATCTGGGCGCCCGACATCTATCACCATGACGGCAAGTACTACCTGTACTACTCGGTGTCGGGCTTCGGCAAGAACACGTCGGCCATCGGCGTGACCGTCAACACGACGCTCGATCCGCGCTCGCCCGCCTACAAGTGGGAAGACCAGGGCCCGGTCGTGCAGTCGGTGCCGGGGCGCGACCTGTGGAACGCCATCGACGCGCAGGTGATCGACGACGCCAAAGGCACGCCGTGGATGTCGTTCGGCTCGTTCTGGGGCGGCCTGAAACTGGTGAAGCTCGACGCCAGCCGCACCAGGCTGGCCGAGCCGCAGGAATGGCACACGATCGCGCGCCGCGAGCGGCCTGCCTTCACGCCGGACGACGAAGCCGGGCCAGCGCAGATCGAGGCGCCGTTCATCTTCCCCAAGAACGGCTGGTACTACCTGTTCGCCTCGTGGGACCTTTGCTGCAAGGGCAAGGACAGCACCTACAAGGTGGTGGTGGGCCGTGCGAAAACGGTCACCGGACCCTACCTCGACCGCAACGGCGTCGACATGGCCAGGGGCGGCGGCACACTCGTGATCGCGGGCGACAGCGACTGGCGTGGCCTGGGCCACAACAGCGCCTACACGTTCGACGGCAAGGACTACATGGTGCTGCACGCCTATGAAACCGCCGACCGCTTCAAGCAGAAGCTCAAGGTGCTGGACATGGGCTGGGACCGGGGTGGCTGGCCGGTGCTCGATCAGAAGGACCTGAATCGCTACCAGAGCGCGCTGCAGCCATGAAGCTTCGCCTCCTGGCATGGCTGCTGCTGGGGGCGGGTACGCTGGCGCAGGCGGCCGCACCGTTCCCGCTGGCGGACGTGCGCCTGGGCGCGGGGCCGTTCCTCGACGCCCAGACCACCGACCTGAACTACCTGATGGCGATGGAGCCGGACCGCCTGCTTGCGCCGTCCCTGCGCGAGGCCGGCCTGGAACCGCGCAAGCCAGGCTACGGCAACTGGGAATCCTCGGGCCTGGATGGCCATATGGGCGGGCACTACCTGTCGGCGCTGGCGCTCATGTACGCGTCGACCGGCGACGCGGAAACGCTGCGCCGCCTGAATTACATGGTCGCCGAACTGCAACGCGCGCAGCACGCCAATGGCGACGGCTACCTCGGTGGTATCCCGGGTGGTCGCCAGGCCTGGCGCGATGTCGCGGCCGGCAAGCTCGAAGCCGACGGCTTCTCGGTCAACGGCAAGTGGGTGCCGTGGTACAACCTGCACAAGGTCTATGCGGGCCTGCGCGATGCCTACCGCTATGGCGGAAACCGGGACGCGCGCGCCATGCTGGTTGCGCTGTCCGACTGGGCGCTGGCCTTGACCGCGCGCCTGTCGCCGGAACAGATGCAGGCGATGCTGCGCAGCGAGCATGGCGGCATGAACGAGATCTTCGTCGATGTCGCCGAGATCACCGGCGACCGGAAGTACCTCGACCTCGCGCTGCGCTTTTCGCACCAGGCGATCCTGCAACCGCTGGCCCGGCAGGACGACCAGCTCACCGGCCTGCATGCCAATACGCAGATCCCGAAGGTGATTGGCTTTCAGCGCATCCATGATGCGACCGGGCGCAAGGACATGGGCGACGCGGCCAGATTCTTCTGGGAGACGGTCGTGGACAAGCGCTCGGTGGCGATTGGCGGCAACAGCGTCAAGGAGCATTTCCACAGCCGGGACGACTTCGCGCCAATGGTGCATGACGCCGAAGGGCCGGAGACCTGCAACACCTACAATATGCTCAAGCTGACGCAGATGCTGTTCGCGGCCGAGCAGAAGGGCGCTTATGGCGACTATTACGAGCGCGCGCTGTACAACCACATCCTCTCGTCGCAGCGCCCGCAAGGCGGGCTCGTGTATTTCACGCCGCTGCGGCCGAATCACTACCGCGTGTATTCGCAGCCCGACCAGGGCATGTGGTGCTGCGTGGGCTCGGGCATCGAAAGCCACGCCAAGTACGGTGAATTCATCTACGCGCACGAGAAGGACACGCTGTTCGTCAACCTGTTCATGGCCTCGACCCTCGACTGGAAAGCGCAGGGCGTCAGGCTGACGCAGGCCACCCGCTTCCCGGATGCCGAGACGACGCGCCTGACGATCGACCGAACCACACCCGGCTCGAACACGTTCACGGTCAAGATCCGTTATCCCGGCTGGGTGGCGCCTGGGCGCATGACGGTGCAGGTCAATGGCAAGGCGGTCAAGCTTGACGCCGGGCCGGGCGGCTACGTGGCGCTCACGCGCCGCTGGCGTGCCGGCGACCGGATCGACGTGCGCCTGCCGATGACCACGCACCTGGAGCAGCTGCCGGACAAGTCGAACTACTACGCGGTACTGCACGGCCCCGTGGTGCTGGCGGCCAGGACACGGATGCCGGGCGACGAGCGGCTGCAGTACCTGGCCGACGACGCACGCATGGGGCACATCGCATCCGGCCCGGTCTGCCCGATGGAATCGGCCCCGATGTTCGTCAGCGATTCGGTGGACTTCATCCGCAGGTTCAAGCCGGTGGCCGGCAAGCCATTGACGTTCACCGCGCCGGGGCTGGTGCATGGCGCAGACGGACCGGCCACCGAGTTCGTGCCGTTCTTCCGCCTGCACGAATCGCGCTACACGATGTACTGGCAGCACGCGACGCCGGTCGGGCTGAGGGCGCAGCAGGCGGCCAATGCATCGGGCGAGGCAGAGCGCCTGGCGCTCGATGCGCGCACGGTCGACCAGGTCGCGCCGGGCGAGCAGCAACCGGAGTCCGACCATTTCTTCAAGGGCGAGGGGATCGATGCCGGTGTCAGTAATGGTCGCCACTGGCGCCATGCATCAAAGTGGTTCAGCTACGAGTTGAAGGATCCGAAGCAGCAAGCCGGCGTGCTGCGGCTGACGTATGCGAAAGCCGACGCCGGGCGGCGCTTCGATATCCTGGTCAATGGGCATGTGCTGGCCAATGTCACGCTGACGGGCGACGCGGCCGGGGATTTCTACACCGTCGACTACCCGATTCCGGCGGCGCTGCGGGACGCCGCGCAAGGTCTGCTCAACGTGCGCTTTGTCGCGCAGGCCGGTTCACTGGCCGGCGGCCTGTATGGATTGCGGCTGCTGCGCTAAGAGTCGCCCTTACAGCATCCGCACCCAGTTGCCCTTGTACAGAATCGGTCCGGTCGGTCCACCGGCGCCGGGCGAGCCGCCGCGCGGTTCG
Organism: Massilia aurea; assembly: GCF_014200505.1. Lineage (GTDB taxonomy): Bacteria > Pseudomonadota > Gammaproteobacteria > Burkholderiales > Burkholderiaceae_D > Telluria > Telluria aurea_B. The sequence goes on from NZ_JACHBX010000001.1 coordinate 240,878, forward strand.
AGCGAGACGGCCAGCGTGGCGATGTCGTCGCCTATGGCGCTGCCGGTCAGCGGCAGCTCGATCGCGCCTTCCGGCGGGATCACGCCGAGCGAGCGGGGCGCGCCTTCCTTGGGAACGGCCCACAGCTGCAGCGACTTGTCGGCAGCCACCGGTGCGTTCTCGACGAGGCGCGCCGTGAACACGCGACGCTCGCTGTCGGCGGTCAGCAGCAGCGCCGTGCGTGCCTTGTCATCGATCAGCGTGGCGACCAGATCGACCTGAGGTGCCTCGACCAGCGTCGAGCGCAGCACGCCCACCATCAGCAAGGTCGCCGCCAGCGACGCGAGGCTCAGCGAGCGCCAGAACGTCAGCGATTCGGTGCGCCAGAACTGCCAGGCCGCGTGCGTACGTTTCTGAACCTGGCCCAGACCCAGGCGGCGTTCGATCGCGCGCCACACCTGGGCGCGCGGTGTCTGTGCACCCGAGAACTCGGCCATCGGCATCAGGCGCTCCTGCCATTCGGCGGTCAGGCGCTGCAGGACCGCGTCGTCACGCAGATAGCGTTCGAAGCGCCGCCGCGCGCCGCCCCTGAGCGTGCCGAGGACATACTCGGCCGCCAGCTTGTCGCACAGTTGCGGGTTGTCGCGGATATTCATGCTCGTTCGCCTTTTACCAGGCACGTCTTGAGCCGCTCCAGGCTGCGGCGGATCCAGGTCTTGACGGTACCGATCGGTATCGCCATCTGCTGCGCCACCTCGCTGTGCGACAGGTCGTGGAAGAAGGCCAGGCCCACGGCCTGCCGGTGCGCGCCTTCCAGCAACGACATGCACAAGGCCAGCGCCTTCGCGTCATGGCTGATCAGGAGGGCGTCGATCGGCGTGGCGCGCGGATCCTGCAGGGCCGCCATGATCTCGGCATCGAAGACGGGGCCGTCGATGTCGAGGTCGTGAGCACAGCGGCGCAGCAGGTCGAGCGATTTGTTGCGCACAATCGTCGTCATCCAGGTCATGGGCGCGGCCAGGTGGCGCTGGTAACCGGCGGCGCCGTTCCAGATCGCCACGAATCCATCCTGCAATGCTTCTTCAGCCAGTTCGCGCTTGCCTAATATACGTAGCGCGTAGCCAAACAGTTTCGGAGAAATGGTGTCGTACAGCGCGCGAAATGCCGCCGCGTCGCCTTTTGCTGTCGCTTGCAGCCAGGTGGCCAGCTGCTCGGGATCGGGATGAAGGGTGTCTGGCACTGCCATCCTTGGACGTTGTAGGAGTGGAGAATCGGGTGGTATTGACAATATCATATCGTCCCGATCGCGCCCGCACGGATGGGCTTGCGTGTCACGTCAAAACTATTTTTAAAAATAGTTGAAACCGAATCAATCGTGCGTCAGTACAAGCTATACGCGCTGCATTGGCAGCCAGGTTTCCTGGCTGAAATAACCGAGCAGACGCCCGCCCATTTATACGATCGCATCAACCGGAGACCTACCATGACAGACACGAATGTGACATTGGCACTGCTCGAATCACGCAAGGAAAAGCTGGAAAAGCGCCGCTCGTTTTTCAAGAACGTCGGAGGGATCAGCGTCGGTATGGTGGGCGGTACCTTCCTGTCCGCCTGCGGAGGCTCGGTCAAGGACGCGATTGCGCAGGCCGCGCAGCCGACCGATATCGACATCCTCAACTTTGCGCTGAATCTCGAGTACCTCGAAGCGCAGTTCTATTCGTACGCAGTGTTCGGCACCGGTCTGGCAGCGAGCCTGACGGGCGGCACGGGCACGCAGGGCGCCGTGACGGGTGGGCGCGCAGTCGCATTCAAGGATCCGCTGGTCGCGCAATACGCCAAGGAAATCGCGCAGGATGAGATCGCGCACGTGGGCTTCCTGCGCGCAGCGCTCGGTTCGGCGGCGGTTGCCCAGCCGGCCATCGACATCGGCGGCACCGATCCAAACGGCGCGTTCTCGAACGCTGCCCGCGCGGCTGGCCTGGTGGGCCCTGGCGTCGCCTTCGACCCGTATGCCAGCGATGAAAACTTCCTGCTTGGCGCATTCATCTTCGAGGACGTCGGCGTGACCGCGTACAAAGGCGCGTCGCCGCTCATCACGAACAAGACGTTCCTGGAAGCGGCAGCCGGCATCCTGGCGGCCGAGGCGTATCACGCCGGCATCGTGCGCACCGTGCTGTATACGAAAGGCTTGACGGCGCCAACGCTGCGCACCGCAGCCACGGCAATCTCGAACGCGCGCGACAGCCTCGATGGTTCGACCGACGTCGACCAGGGCATCGTGAATGCCACCGACAGCACCGTCTCGAACATCGTCCCGCTCGACAAGGATGGCATCGCGTTCAGCCGTACGCCGGGTGACGTGCTCAATATCGTGTACCTGACCAAGGAATCGGTCACGATGGGCGGCTTCTTCCCGCGTGGCGTGAACGGGCTGCTCAACATGAGTTCCGCCTACGTCTGATCGCCAGTAAGACCGGTGCGATGCGGTGGCATTCTGCCGCATCGCACTGGATACCAGAAAAAGTATCGCTCGACGCAAAAAATTGATTGGATCAGTATCACACTTTGTCCTACGATTGCAGAACAACAATATCGGAGACAAGTGATGCGATTCACCCGCAGGAAGTTCCTGGGCGTAGCCACGGCCGCCACTTTTGCAGCAACCCACCCGGCGCTCGCCGCCAAGCCCCTCACCATCGGCTTTTCGCAGGTCGGCGCCGAGAGCGAATGGCGCACCGCGAACACCACCTCGATCAAGGACGCCGCCAAGAAGGCCGGCGTCATCATGAAATTCGCCGACGCCCAGCAGCGTCAGGAAAACCAGGTCAAGGCCATCCGCTCATTCATTGCCCAGCGCGTCGACATCATCGCGTTCTCGCCCGTCGTCGAATCGGGCTGGGACACCGTCCTGCGGGAAGCCAAGGCTGCCAAGATCCCTGTCATCCTCACCGACCGCGGTGTGAAAGTTGCCGACCCGTCGCTGTACGTCACGCTGCTCGGTTCCGACTTCGTGGAAGAGGGCCGCCGCGCCGCCCGCTGGCTGGTCGAGCACGCAAAGAAGAACCCGGGCCGCGCCTACAACATCGTCGAGCTGCAAGGGACCGTCGGCTCGGCGCCGGCCATCGACCGCAAGGCCGGCTTCGCTGAAGTCATCAAGGGCGAGCCGCGCCTGAAGATGCTGCGTTCGCAGACGGGCGACTTTACCCGCACCAAGGGCAAGGAAGTGATGGAAGCGTTCCTCAAGTCCGAGGGCAAGAACATCACCGTCCTGTACGCGCACAACGACGACATGGCCATCGGTGCCATCCAGGCGATCGAGGAAGCGGGCATCAAGCCGGGCAAGGACATCCTCGTGATCTCGATCGACGGCGTGCGCGGCGCGTTCGAGGCCATGTTGCAGGGCAAGCTGAACGTGACGGTCGAATGCAACCCGCTGCTCGGTCCCCAGCTGATGCAGGCTGCGCTGGCGGTCAAGGCGGGTAAACCAGTCCCCAAACGCATCGTGGTGAACGAGGGCGTGTTCCCGGCTGAAGTGGCGGCGAAGGAATTCCCGAACCGTCGCTATTGAGGCGGCCATGCTTCCCACGACAACGCAGGTGCCGGTCCTGGAAGTGACCGGCATCCACAAGCAGTTTCCCGGCGTGCGCGCGCTGTCGGATGCGGGCCTGCGCCTGTATCCGGGCGAAGTCCACACGCTGATGGGCCAGAACGGCGCGGGCAAGTCCACGCTGATCAAGGTGCTCACGGGCGTCTACCAGCCCGATCGCGGCAGCATCGTGTTCGCTGGCGAGGCGATTGCGCCGCGCTCGACGCAGGACGCGCAGGACCTGGGCATCAGCACCGTATACCAGGAAGTGAACCTGTGCCCGAACCTGTCGGTCGCCGAGAACATCTTCATCGGCCGCTACCCACGCCGCTGGGGCATGATCGACTGGCGCCGCATGCGGCAGCAGGCGCAGGCGCTGTTGACGCGCCTGCAGGTGCACGTCGACGTGCGCCAGCCGCTGGCCAGCTTCCCGCTGGCGGTCCAGCAGATGGTGGCCATTGCGCGCGCGCTGAGCATTTCGGCGCGGGTGCTGATTCTGGACGAACCCACGTCGAGCCTCGACGAAGCCGAAGTCCAGCTGCTGTTTTCCAACCTGCGCGCGCTGCGCGAGCAGGGCATGGCGATCCTGTTCGTGACGCACTTCCTGGAGCAGACCTACGCGATCTCGGACCGCATCACCGTGATGCGCAACGGCGAGCGGGAAGGCGAGTACCTGTGCAGCGACTTGTCGCGCCTGGCGCTGGTGAACAAGATGATCGGTGCTGCGCCCGATGCCCAGGAGCTGCCTGCCAACGGTCAGCAAGCGGCGCAGGCGGCCAGCGCTGCGGCGGGCGAGATTGTCCTGCGCACGCGCGGCGCCGCCCGGCGTGGCGTGCTTGCGCCGCTGGACCTCGTGATCCGCAAGGGCGAGCTGCTGGGCCTTGCCGGCCTGCTGGGGTCCGGCCGCACCGAAACCGCGCGCATGCTGTTCGGCGCCGACCGGATCGACAGCGGCGCGATCGAGGTCAAGGGCCGCGCGCGCGCCCTTGCCACGCCACGTGACGCCATTGCGCACGGCATCGGTTTCTGCTCCGAAGACCGCAAGCACGAAGGCGCGATCCTCGACCTGTCGGTGCGCGAAAACCTGATCCTGGCGCTGCAGGCGCGCCAGGGTTTGCTGCGCGCGATTCCGCTGCGCCGCCAGCAGGCGCTGGCCGATCACTATGTGCAGCAACTGGGGATCAAGACCGCCAGCATCGAGACGCCCATCGGCACGCTCTCGGGCGGCAACCAGCAAAAGGTGCTGCTGGCGCGCTGGCTGGCCACTGAGCCAAGCCTGATGATTCTCGACGAACCGACGCGCGGCATCGACGTGCGCGCCAAGCAGGAGATCATGGATTACGTCACGAGCCTGTGCCGCAAGGGCATGTCGATCCTGTTCATTTCGTCCGAACTGCCGGAAGTGCTGCGCGTGAGCGACCGGATTGTCGTCATGCGCGACCGCAAGGCCTGCGGCGAGTACCGGCGCGGTGAACTCGACGACAGCACGGTGCTGCACGTGATTGCCGGGGAGGGCGCGTGATGGCCGTCAACGACATTCCGGCGCTGCAGCCGCCCGCGCGGGCACCTTTGGCATCACGCATGCTGGGGCACCGCCTGTTCCGGCCCCTAGCTGCGCTGGCCGTGCTGCTGCTGATCGACTTCCTGCTGATTCCCGGCTTCTTCCACCTGGAGGTCCGCGACGGCCACCTGTATGGCGCGCTGGTCGACATCGTCAACCGCGCGGCGCCCCTGATGCTGGCGGCGATCGGCATGACGCTGGTGATTGCCACGCGTGGCATCGACATCTCGGTCGGCGCCGTCGTTGCGCTGTCCGGCACCGTCGCCTCGATGCTCATTGGCGGCACGATGGTGATGCAGGATGGCGTGCCGGTGTATCTGGCCGACACGCCGATGCTGGTGGCGATTGCCGCCGCCCTCGGCGCGGCGCTGCTGTGCGGCCTGTGGAACGGCGCGCTCGTCGCCGGCCTGGGCCTGCAGCCGATCGTCGCCACGCTGATCCTGATGGTGGCCGGGCGCGGCCTGGCCCAGTTGCTCACCGATGGCCAGATCGTCACGGTCTACTACCAGCCGTACTTTTTCCTGGGCAGCGGATATCTGTTTGGCTTGCCGTTCGCGCTGTTTGTCGTGGCAGTGGTGTTCGGTGTCACGGCGCTGCTGCTGCGCCACACGGCGCTGGGGCTGTTCATCCAGGCAGTGGGGATCAATCCGGTGGCCGCGCGCCTGGCCGGCATCCGTACGGCGGCGCTGATCGTGTTCGTCTACGTGTTCGCGGCCACCTGCGCCGGCATGGCAGGCCTGTTAATCAGTTCCAACGTGAAGAGCGCGGACGCCAACAACGCCGGCCTGATGCTCGAACTCGATGCCATCCTGGCCGTCACGCTGGGCGGCACGTCGCTCGCGGGCGGCAAATTCAGCCTGGCCGGTTCGCTCGTCGGGGCGTTGATCATCCAGACGCTCACCTACACCATCTATTCGCTGGGCGTGCCGCCCGAGGTCAATATGGTCGTCAAGTCGGTTGTCGTGTTCCTGGTCTGTATCTCGCAGTCCGACCAGTTCAGGCAGTTGTGGCAGCGGAGGCGCGCATGAATGTCCGCGTACTCGCGAAGGCCCCGTCCTTCACGTCCCTCGTCACGGTGGCGCTGCTGGTGGCGATGCTGCTCGTCGGCGGCGCGCTGTACGACGGCTTCCTGTCGCTGCAAGTGCTCCTCAATCTCCTGATCGACAATGCGTTTTTGCTCGTGATCGCGATCGGCATGGGCTTCGTGATCCTGTCCGGCGGGATCGACCTGTCGGTGGGCGCCGTCCTCGCACTGGCGACGATGATTGCGGCCTGGCTGCTGCAGGTGGCGCACTGGCCGCCGCTGGCGGTGATCGCGTTTGTGCTGCTGCTGGGCGCCGGGTTCGGCGCGGGCATGGGGGCGATCATCCACTACTTCCGGCTGCAGCCGTTCATCGTCACGCTGGCCGGCATGTTCCTCGCGCGCGGCCTGTGCTACCTGATCAGCATCGAGTCGATCACGATCGACGATCCGCTGTTCGTGGCGATGTCGCAGACCCAGTTGCCGTTTTTCGGGGGCTTCCTGTCGCCCGGTGCGCTGATTGCGCTGGGCATGCTGGGGCTGGCCATCTGGCTCGCGCACTACAGCGGCTTTGGCCGCGCCGTATATGCGATCGGCGGCAATGAAACTTCGGCCGCGATGATGGGGCTGGCGGTCGGGCGCACCAAGGTGCTCGTGTATGCGCTGAGCAGCTTCTGCGCCGCGCTGGCCGGCGTGCTGTTCGCGTTCTACATGCTGTCCGGCTACGGACTGCATGCGCAGGGTACCGAACTCGATGCCATCGCCGCCGTCGTCATCGGCGGCACGCTGCTCACGGGCGGCTATGGCTACGTGGCCGGCGCGCTGTCGGGCGTGCTGGTGCTGGGCACGATCCAGACGCTGATCGCCTTCGACGGCACGCTCAGTTCGTGGTGGACGCGGATCGTGATCGGCGGTCTGCTGTTCGTGTTCTGCGTCGTCCAGCGCGTGATGGCATTCGGAAAAAAATAAAAGAAGGAGACACCATGAAACACACCATGTTCGCCGCGCTGCTGTGCGCGAGCGCCTGCGCGCAAGCCGCCAACCCGATCGTCAGGGACATCTTCACGGCCGATCCGGCCGCGCTGGTCGACAAGGGCCGCGTGTACCTGTACGTCGGCAAGGATGACGCACCGGCGGGCGGCAAGGATTACGTCATGAACGAGTGGCGCGTCTACTCGAGCTGCGACATGCAGCGCTGGACGGACCACGGCTCGCCGCTGCGTTACTCGACCTTCAAATGGGCCGGGCGCGACGCCTGGGCCTCGGACATCGTCCGGCGCGGCGACAAGTATTATTTCTATTCGACGGTCGACCATGCGACGATTCCCGGCAAGGCGATCGGCGTGGCGGTGTCGGACAGCCCGACCGGCCCGTTCGTCGATGCACTGGGCCGGGCGCTGGTGACGAACGACATGACGAAGCAGACGCAGATCCTGTGGGATGATATCGACCCAGCCGTGTTCATCGACGACGATGGCCAGGCTTACCTGTACTGGGGCAATACGGTCATGAAGTATGCAAAACTCAAGCCGAACATGATCGAGTTCGACGGCCCGATCCAGACCGCGGGCCTGGACAATTTCGTCGAAGCGGCCTATGTGCACAAGCACAAGGGCACGTATTATCTGACTTACTCGCGCCACTTTCCTGAAGAAACCGTGGCCATGCGCGGCCCGGGCGTGCATGGGCCGTGGTCGATGGATGGCGTCATCATGGAAAAGAACACCAATGTGAAGACCATCCACCAGGCGATCGTCGACTTCAATGGCAAGTCGTACATTTTTTACCATAACGGCAAGCTGCCCACGGGGGGCGAATTCCGCCGCTCGGTCGCGGTCGAGGAGTTGCACTACGCGCCGGACGGCAAGATCCTGCCGGTCGCGCAAACGACCGCCGGGCCAGCCGCCAATCCAGCGCCGGGTTGCACGTGATCTGATGGAAACGACCAACCCCAACTGGTTCTTGAAGGCGCGCCTGAAAACGCGCCAGTTGCTGCTGCTGATTGCGCTGGACGACTACCGCAACATTCACCGGGCGGCCGAAGAATTGCACATGACGCAGCCGGCGGCATCGAAACAGGTCAAGGATCTGGAAGAGATGCTCGACGTGCGCCTGTTCGAACGGCTGCCGCGCGGGATGGAGCCGACCATCTACGGCGAAACGATGATCCGCCACGCCCGCATGGCCCTGACCAGCCTGGCGCTGGCGCACGACGACATCGTCGCGCTCAAGGCCGGCCTGGCGGGGCAGGTCGAGGTGGGCGTGATCATGACGCCGGCAATGGCGCTGCTGCCGCGCGCCATTGCCCGCATCAAGGAGCAGGCGCCGCTGCTGCGCATCGGTGTGCAGCTCGAGTCGAGCAATGTGCTGCTCGATAAGCTCAAGCACGGCACGCTCGACTTCATGATCGGGCGCATTCTCGAAAAAGAAGATTCCACCGGGCTGATCTACGAAGAGCTGACCGAGGAGCCGGCCTGTGCGGTCGTGCGGCCCGATCATCCTTTGCTTGAGAGTAAGAACCTGACGCTCGAGGAGCTTGTCGGGCGCCCCTGGATCCTGCCGCCACCGGGCAGCATCCTGCGCCACCGCTTCGACATGATGTTCCTGCGCGCCGGCCTGCAGCCGCCGGTGAACGTCGTCGATACGACAGCGCTGTTATTGGTTACCGCGCTGTTGCAGCAAACCGACGCATTGCACGTGATGCCGCAGGAAGTCGCGCAATATTATGCGTCGCTGAATGTGATGCGGATCTTGCCGATCGATTTGCCCTGCAAGATGGATGCGTTCGGCATCATCCGTCAGCAGGATCATTTGCTGTCTCCGGGCGCGGAGTTGCTGCTGGGCGCCGTGCGGGCGGCTGCTGCAGAAATTTACTAGGCGCAGTCAGCGTTATCTGTTGATGACGCTGATAGCAATACTAAGCAATTGTCCGGGGGACGTGACCCGTTCGCCATCCAGCGCCCAGCGCCAGCCCAGATAATTGGGCAGGTAGCGCGAGGCCACACCACGAAAGCCCTGTAGCCAGGCCTTGAAGCGCTGGTGGTAGGCGTTCACGTTCTGCACGTGGATGGCAAGGCTGCCCAGACGCCTTACACGCACACCCGCGCTCACATTGACCGCCTGGTGCGCGATCCTGTGCTTGCGTGCAAAGGCGCGGTAAGCAGGATGGCCGTCACTGACCAGCAAGGCCTGCCTGTCGAGCCTGGGTAGCAAGTCACGCTCGAGTTGCGCAGCCTTGAGCGCACCGCGCCCAGTAACAGCATCGATGGTGCGCCCTTCGCGGTCGCGCGCGACCAGGATGCAATCGAGTTCACCGGAAATGCCCCGTTTGGTAGCATGGCCGCCGCGCCGGCGCGGCGGGCGATTGAGCGTGCGCGAACCTTTTTGTGACTCGAGCAGAAATGTTTCGTCAGCCTCGACGATACCACTCAAAAGCGCGGGCCGGTCGAGCTTGACCCAATGCAGGAAGCGGTGCCGCCAGCGAAAGGCGGTGTTGCGGTGTACGCCGACCCGAGCTGCGGCCTTGCGCACGGGGAGTGAATCGAGCAGCACCTGCGAATACGCGAGCCATTTGGCTTTGTGCCTGAGCCGCGCCAGTGGCGTGCCGGTGAGGTCGTTGAAGGTGCGGCCGCAGGCGCAGCAGCGGTAGCGCTGCAAGTCGTTGGCGAAACCATGCCGGTAGCAGCGCTCGTTGCCGCATCTGGGACAGCAGCGGCCTGGCGCTCTAACCTCACTGATGAGTGCGACCACCTGATCGAGCCCGGCTGCAGGATGCAGGGCATCGAGTACCTGCCGGCGTTGCGGCTGATTCAGTGAAGGCAGTTTTGCGAACCAGCCTTTGAAACGTGGCGCTTTCATGATTGACTCCTGACGCTGGGGACAGGGGTTGGACCATTGGAACGCTCGTCAGTTCAAAGCTAGTCTCTATTTAACGTTGACTGCGCCTCTATTAGGATGGCGCAGTCGGCGTTCAACGTTGACTGCGCCTCAGGCTTGTGGCATCCCCGCCACGCCCGCTCGACACCTCAGGTGTAACGGGCGCGGTTCTGTTTGGTTGCTCGCTATAATCGCCCCAACAAGAATATGTTGGCGGCGCTGCAGCAGGGCAGGATCAGATGTTTCAGGATATCGAGCTCGCCAGCCTTGCAAGAACCACACTGGGTATTCCTGATGAGTAATCTGAGCGGCTTCATGCCGATGGTCGGCGGCAGTTCCACGCTGTCCGGCGATCCCACCGTACTGGATGCGCCTGCGCCAGTTCTGGCCGCGCCGTCGGCGCTGTTTGCGTCTTCTCCTGCAGCATTTGCACCTCCACCCGCATCCACAGAGCGTGCGCTGGCCGGGCTGGCACACTTGCACCCGGATGCCTGGCCCGAAGGCCTGCGCGCCATCGCCGACCTCATCCAGGCGTCGCGTTTTCCCATGTTTCTGGCGATCGGGCGCGAGCTGCGCCTGTTCTACAACGACGCGTATTCCGACCTGCTGGGCGACAAGCACCCGGCGGCGCGCGGCGCGCCGTATGCCAGCGTGCGCCCCGAGTTGTGGGACCGCATGCGGCCCTATTTCGACGAAGTCCTGGCTGGCGAGTCCGCACAGCTCCAGCACGCGCTGATGGAATTCGAGCGCAACGGCAAGCGCGAACGGCGCTTTTTCTGCGTGTCCCTGTCGCCCGTGCGCCATGCAGGTCAGGTGGCCGGCGTCTATTGCGTACTCACCGAAACGACGTCCGACGTGCTGTCCGATTACCGGCATGCCTTCCACCAGAAGCTCGGCGAAGCGCTCGATGGCCTCGATGACGCCGACCACATCATGCGCGCGACGAGCGCCATGACCGGGCAGACGCTGGGCGTGGCGCGTGTGGGCTATGCCGAGGTGGACGTTTCCGGCCGCACCGTCAGCATCGACTGCGACTGGACCAGTGGCCGCATGGCCAGCCTGGCCGGCCGCTCGCATCCCCTCGACGCATTCGGTCCGATCGTCAATGCCAAGCTGCGCCAGGGCCGCAGCGTGCGCATCGATGACGTCGATGCCGACGAACGCAGTGCGCCGCATGCCGCCGCCTACGCCGCCATTGGCGCGCGGGCGCTGGTGATGGTGCCGATCATCGAAGAAGGGCGCCTGTGCGCCGTGTTCTACCTGCATGAGCCGATGGCGCGCCATTGGACCGAACAAGAAGTGGCATTGGCCGAGGACGTGGCGCGCCACACGCGTGAAGTGGCGCGCCGCTCGCGCGTCGAAGAAAGCCTGCGCGACGAGAGCCGCATCCTCGAGACGGTCAATCGCGCCGGGCGCGCGCTGGCCTCGACGCTCGACCTCGATACGCTGGCGCAATCGATCACCGATGCCGGTGCCGAGCTGAGTGGCGCGCGCTTCGGCGCGTTCTTCTGCAATCCTGCCGGTCGGGGCGCCCTGCTGCACGATCCGGTGAATGCGCCAATCGGCGCCACGGTGCCCGAGCAGATGCGCCTGTACGCGCTGTCGGGCGCGTCGCGCGAGCAGTTCGACCGGCTCGCGCCCCCGACGGCGGCCATCTTCCGCCCCCTGATCGAAGGCGGGGCGCCGGTGCGCAGCGACGACATCACGTGCGATCCGCAGCACGCTGCGCTGGTGGCCGATGGCACGCCGCTGGCGCAGCTGCGCGTGCGCAGCTATCTCGCGGTGCCGGTCGTGTCGCAATCGGGCAAGGTGCTGGGCGGCCTGTTCCTCGGTCACCCGGCGCCGGCCATGTTCACCGAACGCACCGAGCGCATCGTCGCCAATCTCGCCGCGCAAGCGGCCGTGGCGATGGACAATGCGCACCTGTACGAGATCGCGCAGACGTCGGCGCTCGAACGCGATGCGCTGCTGCAGAGCGAGCGCCTGGCGCGCGTGCAGGCCGAGCGCCTCAGTCACACCAAGGATGAATTCCTGGCCATGCTGGCGCACGAGCTGCGTAATCCGCTGGCGCCGATCAGCAGTTCGGCCAGTTTGCTGAGCATGCAGTTCGCGAACGAGCCGCGCATCTGCCAGACCAGCTCCATCATCAGCCGCCAGGTCAAGCACATGAGCCGCCTGATCGACGACCTGCTCGACGTCTCGCGCGTCACGCGCGGGCTGGTCAAGCTCAAGCTGGCGACGGTCGATTTCCGCGATGTCGTGAACGGGGCGCTCGACCAGACCCGCCCGCTGGTGCTCGAAAAAGCGCACCACGTGACGGTGCAACTGCCCGACACACCCGTGTACGTCCGGGGCGACCAGACGCGCCTCGTGCAGAGCGTGGCCAATATCGTCGGCAACGCCGCCAAGTACACGCCCAAGGCCGGCACGCTGGCGCTGCGCCTGGTGGCCGGCGATGGGCGCATGATGCTCGAAGTGCGCGACAACGGTTCCGGCATGCCGCCCGACCTGCTGCCCAATGTGTTCGACCTGTTCACGCAGGGCGCACGCACGCTGGCCCGCTCGCAGGGCGGGCTGGGGCTGGGCCTCACGCTCGTCAAGCGCCTGGTCGACCTGCACGATGGCGAGGTCACCGCGCACAGCGATGGCGTCGGCTGCGGCAGCACGTTCACGCTCTGCTTGCCCTGCGTGAGTGCGCGCGCTGGCAGTAGCGACGACGACGCTGCGCCGCCGTCCGAGGCAGATCCGGTGCGCGCTGCGCTGGGCCGCCAGCTGCGCGTGCTGATCGTCGACGACAACACGGACGCCGCCGACAGCCTGGCTACGCTGCTGCAGGTGCAGGGCCACGCCACTGCCGTCGAGTACGACGCCGCCTCGGCCCTGCGCCGCGCGCGCGTCGAGCATCCCGACGTGATGCTGATCGATATCGGCCTGCCCGACATCGATGGCTATCAGCTGGCTTCCAGCCTGCGCGCGCTGCCCGAGATGGCGGCCACGGTGCCGGTGGCCGTGACCGGCTATGGCCAGGCCAGGGACCGCGAACGGGCGCTCGAGGCCGGCTTCGTCCATCACCTGGTCAAGCCGGTCGACATGACGGCGCTCGTGCGCATTCTGGACGCGAGTGCGGCGCAGGCGGCGCAGGCCGAGGCCGCGGCTGCATCGGCCTGAACCTGAACCTGAGTCTTGCCGCCCTCCATGGCGGGAGTATGATGATGCTCCTGTCAATGAAAGGATGAGCATGACCGAATTCGTCATCACCGCACCCGAGACGGCGTCCGTGGCCGTCGCCGGTTCCAGCGCGCGCTTCCCGGTGCGCCGCGTGTTCTGCGTGGGCCGCAACTACGCCGCGCACGCGCGCGAAATGGGCAGCGACCCGAATCGCGAACCACCGTTCTTCTTCACCAAGCCGGCCGATGCCGTCGTGCCGGCCAGCGGCGCGGTGCCGTATCCGCCATCGACGAACGACATGCACCACGAAATCGAACTGGTCGTGGCGCTGAAAGCCGGCGGCAAGGACATCGACGCGGCGCAGGCGCTCGATCTGGTGTGGGGTTATGGCGTGGGCCTGGACCTGACCCGGCGCGACCTGCAGGCCGTGGCCAAGGACGCCGGCCGGCCATGGGACATGGCCAAGGGCTTTGACGCGTCGGCCCCGTGCAGCCCGCTGCATCCGGTCAGCGACGTGGGGCACCCGGCCCAGGCGCGCATCTGGCTCGAAGTGAACGGCACGCTGCGCCAGGAAGGCAATCTCGATGAAATGATCTGGCCCATCGCGGACGTGATCGCGTCGCTGTCGCGCCTCGTGACGCTGGCGCCGGGCGACCTGATTTATTCGGGCACGCCGTCCGGTGTCGGCGCGCTGCAGCCGGGTGACCAGGTGCGCGGCGGCGTCGACGGCGTCGACACGTTCGAGCTGACCATCGCGCTCCGCTAAGGGCCAGGTCTCTCCACAACCTTTGTTCTGCCTCAACACGCGAAATTTGATACGCTAGGGATATCGGCGCGCGTGGGGAGGTAGCAATGACACAAGTTGCATTGATAGCCGTGCATGGCATGGGCGAGACCTTGCCCGACTATGCCGACGGCCTGATGGCGGGGCTGCGTACCCGTCTGGATGCGCTGGCCAGCCAGGTCGTCATGCGCTCGGTCTACTACCAGGGCATCCTGCACGATAACCAGCGCATGGTCTGGGACCGTACGTCAGCCACCGGCAAGGTGCGCTACGCCGCGCTGCGCAAATTCGTCCTGTACGGCCTGGGCGACGCCGCCGGGCTGGAAAACAGCAAGGATGATCCCGGCTCGATCTATGAACAGGCCCAGGGCGAGATCGCCACCACGCTGTTGTCGGCCCATGCCGCGCGGCCCGGCATGCCGGTCGTGTTCGTCGCGCATTCGCTGGGCTGCCAGGTGCTGTCGAGCTATCTGTACGATGCGCAGAAGGCGGCTGCCGGCAAGCCGGTCGGGGCGGGCATCTGGCGCGATATCGGTGCCTGGGCCGGCGCGACGCTCGGCCGCGCGCTGACTGCAAGCGAACTGGCCTTCATCGGCGGCGGCACCTGCGTCGCACTGGTGACCACCGGCTGCAATATCCCGATCTTTGTGGCCGCGCACCAGGAAATGCACATCATCCCGATTGCGCCGCCCACGTCGCTGTTCAAGTGGATCAATTTCTATGATCCTGACGACGTGCTGGGCTGGCCGCTGCAGCCGTTGTCTAACGGCTACCGTGAACTGGTCGAGGACCGCGCGATCAATGCCGGCGGCGGGGTGGGGGACTTGTTGCTACGCAGCTGGAATCCGCTGGCGCACAATACCTACTGGGACGATGACGCGGTGCTGGACGCCATCGCCGCGATGCTGCGCCGCCTGGCGGCGTAGCAGGCGGCGTTCCAAGCGACTAGGCTGCCAGCGCCGGCACGGCGCGCGCCGCCAGTTGCGGGCGCGTCCGTCCGCTGGCGTGGTCCAGCTTGAACGCGGCCGCCACCTGCGCCAGTTGCGCTGCCTGCTCCTGCATGCTCGCGGCCGCTGCGGCGGCTTCCTCGACCAGCGCCGCATTCTGCTGCGTCACCTGGTCCATCTGCGCGATCGCTTCGTTGACCTGGTTGATGCCCACGCGCTGCTCCTGCGTGGCGGTGCTGATCTCGGACATCATATCGGTCACGCGCGCCACGCTGGCCACGACGTCGTCCATCGTGGCGCCGGCCTGCTGCACGAGCGCCGTGCCGGCATTCACCTGCGTCATCGAGTCGCCGATCAGGCCCTTGATTTCGCGCGCCGCGCCGGCCGAACGCTGCGCCAGGTTGCGCACTTCGGATGCCACCACGGCAAAGCCGCGCCCCTGTTCGCCTGCGCGCGCGGCTTCCACCGCGGCATTCAACGCCAGAATATTGGTCTGGAAGGCGATGCCGTCGATCACGCCGATGATGTCGACGATCTTGCGCGCCGAGGCGTCGATCGAGCCCATCGTGTCGACCACCTGCCCGACGATGGCGCCGCCACGCGCCGCAACATCCGAGGCTGTTTTTGCCAGGCCGTTGGCCTGCACCGCATTGTCGGCATTCTGGCGCACGGTGGCAGTCAGTTCTTCCATCGAGGCGGCCGTCTCTTCGAGCGAGCTGGCCTGCTGTTCGGTGCGCGCCGAC
Source organism: Massilia aurea (assembly GCF_014200505.1). Taxonomy (GTDB): domain Bacteria; phylum Pseudomonadota; class Gammaproteobacteria; order Burkholderiales; family Burkholderiaceae_D; genus Telluria; species Telluria aurea_B. The sequence continues at coordinate 256,543 of NZ_JACHBX010000001.1, forward strand.
AGGTCGAGGTTGCCGGCTGCGATCTCGCTCGACGCGGTCGAGATGGCGTTGGTACCTTGCTGGACCTGCGAGACCACCCGCACCAGCGAGCCGTTCATCGTTTCCAGCGCGCGCATCAGGTCGCCGACCTGGTCTTTCGGATAGCTCGCGAACGTGTGGCCAAGGTCGCCCGAGGCGACCGTTTCGGCAACGTCGAGCGCGGCGTCCAGCGGCCGGGTGATGCTGCGCGTGACGAGCACGGCGGCCACGGCGCCGATCGCCGTCGACAGCAGGGCCAGCAGCAGCACCAGTTGCGTGCTGCGCTGATTCGCCGCCTCGATGGCCAGCGCCGTCTGGTCGATGCTCTTGCGCTGGATCTGCAGCAGGCTCTGGACCCGGGCACCATAGGCGGCGGCAGCTGGCGCGAATACCTGTTCATAGGCCTGTTCTGCCGCCGCCGAGTCGCCCGACGTGCGCGCGTTCATCACGGTTTCCTTGGCCTGCTGGTAAGTCTTGCGCAAGCCCAGGATGTCCTGCAGCGTCGCTTTTTCTTCGGGCGAGTCGAGCAGGGCTTCGACTTTCTTGAGGATGACCGTGGTACCCGTAACGCTGTCCTTGATCGGCTTGGCGAACACGGCCGACAGGGTGCTGTCGGTGCTGCGCGCGATCAGTGAGGTGCGCGCGATGGCCGAATAGGTCAGCACATACCAGTCCGAGACGAGGCGTTCCTTGGTCAGCGGCTTTTGCATCATCTGCTGGGTCGCCTCGGCGCTGCTGCGCGTGGTGTAGAGAGCGAACGAGGTGCCGGCCAGCGACAGGACGAGCATCGTGGCAAAGCCAAGGGTAAGGCGGGAGCCGATACGGAGATTTTTTAACACGATGTCATCACTTTGAAGAAAGGATTGAGCGCCGAAGAAATGCCTTGCGGCAAGTATCAACCCTTTAAATTTCAAATGAAATAGCAAGAAGACAGCATGTTGTAATGATGCAGCACAAACCTGTTGCTTTATGCCTGACGGGTCATTTTGAACAGCGTACGGATGTCACCGGCCACGGCGCCGCGCGCGTTCTTGATGACAGGCTGGCGATAGCGTTCGAGCAACTCGCGCCGCGCCGCGTTCAGCAGGCCCAATTGGTCGAGCACCGCGTACACGGTCGGGTGCAGCGCGCGCACATTGCCATCGGTGATCTTGATCGCGATGCCGATCCCCGCCGAGCGGATGCCGATCGCCTGCACGGCGTCGGCGCCGATCTTGGTGACCCAGTCGCCACCGCCCGCCGTCATCCAGTGCAGGTCGGTGCGCTCCTCGCCCGAGACCAGGTCGGGGCGGGCAATCATCGCGTCGCGCAGCGTGCCCATCGCGCCGCCCAGCTGCGGGTCTTGTGGGCCATGCGCGAGACGCGCGTACAGGTGCGCCAGGCGACTGAGCGGCATCGCGTAGTTGGGGGCCGAACAGCCATCCAGGCCAACCGGCATGGCTTCGGGCGCCATGCCGATGGAGTCGGCCAGCGTGCTGCGCACGGCTTGCTGCAGCGGGTGCGCGCGGTCGACGTAGTTCGCGGTGGGCGCATCGTGCAGGCGGCACCAGGCCAGAAAGCCGCTGTGCTTGCCGGAGCAGTTGTGGTGCAGCGGCGTCCAGTGCGCGTCCGCCGGGGGCTTGCCGCCGGTGAACTCGTAGTGCAGCGGCACCGCGCAGCCGCATTCGAGGTGGCCGGGGTCGAGCCCGATCTTGTTGAGGATGGAGCTCACGCCGTCGAGATGCTTGTCTTCGCCCGAGTGGCTCGCGCACAGCAGCGCGAGTTCGTCGCCGGAGAGGCCAAAGCGCGCCGGGCCGTCGGCCAGGATGAAGGGCAGGGCCTGAAACGGCTTGAGTGCCGAGCGCGTGAAGGTCGGGTAATCCGGGTCGCCGGCAGACCATAACAGGCGGCCGTGTGTGTCGACGACGGCGACCGAACCGAGGTGCACGTTCTCGATCACGTTACCGCTGTCGGGGTAGCCGCGCGTGGTCGCGGCGAGGGGAATGACTGGCATGGGAGTGGGTGCATTGGCGTTGGAGGAACCCTACTGTACGACATACGCACGCAATGCAGACACACAGTTGAAATAAGGCGCGCTTTCATATATGCACCTCCCGTTCACCCCGCCGATTACGCACTTCGTCGCGCATTTCCTGCGCTTGATCCTCTTGGCGCTTGAACGCTTTTTGCGGCTCGCTAGACTGGCTTCATCGTCAGGCAAAGAAGCGCTGGCGACACGGACTTCTCCGCCACCGACCTGAAAGGAATTTCCATCATGCGCCTCTCCCACCTCGCCTTGTTCGCCGCCGCCGCAGTCGTCTCGCTGGGCAGCGCCGCCCAGCCAGTCGCTGCAACCAATCCCGACGTCGTGAACGTACACGCCGCGCAGCCGAAGAAGGTGTATATCGATCCGCTGATGTACCAGCGCATGCAGGGCGCCTACAAGCTCGATGACGGGCGCACGCTGCAAGTGACCGGCAAGGGTCGCAAGCTGTACGCCGACCTGGGCGACGGACCGCAGGAAATCGTCCACGTGGGCCGCGACCGCTTCGAGGCGGTCGGCAGGGACCTGAGCGTGCGCTTCGACGGCGGGCCGTTCCCGCACACGGTGCACCTCAAGGACGATGGCGGCCGGGTGCTGGCGTCAAGCCAGCGTTGAGCCGAAGCGGCCGGCCTGGTAGTCGGTGATCGCCTGCGTGATTTCATCGCGGGTGTTCATGACGAAGGGCCCGTGCGAGACGACCGGTTCGCCGATCGGATCGGCATGACCGAACAGCAGCAGCGAGCCGGACTCGGCGACGATCTCGAGCGTGTCGCCCTCCGTGCTCAGCTCCACCAGTTGGTAAGCGTTGGCGAGATCGCCGTGGTGACCCACGCCGATGCGTCCACGCACCACATACAGCAGCACGTTGCGACCTTGCAGGCCGGTGATGCGCAGCCGGCCACCGGCCTGCATCGCGACAGTGCTCATGAACACGCCGGTCAGCGACTGCACCGGGCCCGTGCTGCCGTCCCACTCGCCCGCGATCAGGTTCAGCGTGACCTTGCCGTCGTCGAGCGATAACGCGGGAATGCGGTCCTGCTGCACGCCGGTATAGGCGGGCGCCGTCATCTTCAGGCGCGACGGCAGATTCACCCACAACTGCAGGATCTCGAGCGGGCCGCCCGTTTCCAAAAACGCGCGCGGCGAGACCTCGGCGTGCACGATGCCGCTGCCGGCCGTCATCCATTGGATGCCCCCGGCATGGATCACGCTCTCATGGCCGGCGCTGTCGCGGTGGGCCAGCATGCCTTCGACGATGAAGGTGACGGTTTCAAAGCCCCGGTGCGGATGCGGGCCGAATGGCAGGCCGCGGTTGTGCGGGCCATAGGTCTGCGGACCGTGGTGATTCAAAAACAGAAAAGGATCGATCTGGTCGAGCTGGGGCGAAGGGACGGGGCGCTGCGTGAGCAGGTCGCCGATATCATCGCGCAGCGCGGCGTGGGTGCGCAGGAAGGTCTTGTCAGTCATGGCGTGGGTGCTGTTTAGTCAGGATGCGTAACGATACGCTGAAAGTGGCCGTCGCGTTCACAGCGGTGGCAGAAGACGCTATGCTGGACGTTTGCGTGTCTGCAACCCTTGGAGATCGGCCCCGTATGTACAAGAACGCCTGTATTGCCAGCCTGTTGCTGGCCTCATCCACTGTCCTGGCTGCCGCACCTGCTGCCGCACCTGCTGCCGCATCTGCTGCAGCGCCCAGCGAGGCTGCCGTGAGCGCCGCCAAGTATGCGGTGGCCACCTACCGCAACGACGTCGTCGACACGCTGGCCAAGCTGGTGAGCTTCAATACGGTGGCCGATCCGCGCTACCCGTCGGACCGGAACCCGGTGCATGCCGCGTTCAAGGCCACGCTCAAGGCAGAAGCCGAGCGCATGGGGCTCGACTACACCGATTACGGCTGGACGGTCGTCATCGGCCTGGGCAAGGGAACAGAGCGCGTCGGCATCGTCACGCATGGCGATGTGCAGCCGGTGGACCCGACCAAGTGGAAGAAGTCGCCGTTCGTGCTGGACCGCACGAGCGAGCCGGGCAAGCTGATCGCGCGCGGCGCCGAGGATGACAAGGGCCCGATCGCCACCGCGCTGTACGCGATGAAGACGATCCGCGACCGCCAGATCCCGCTCACCAAGCGCATCGAGCTGTACGTGTACATGGGCGAGGAATCCGACTGGGGCCCGCTGACCGAATTTCTCAAGACGCACGTGCCGCCACAGATGAGCATCACGCTCGACGCCGAATATCCGGTGGTGACGGCGGAGAAGGGCGGTGGCCTCGTGGCCGTGACGGTGCCGAAGGCCGGCGCGCAGGCACCCGTGGAGGGCGACGCCTATATCGCCGCGTTCGGGGGCGGCTCGTTCAACACGCAGATTCCGGAGGACGCCGAAGCGCTGGTGGCCAACGCGACGCCGCAGATCGAAGGGCAGATCCGCGCGCGCGGCGCGCAGCACGAGGGCATGACCTACACCTACACGTGGCAGGGCAAGGACCTGGCGGTGCGCGCCAAGGGGCTGTCGGCCCACTCGTCCAAGCCGCAGGAAGGCGTGAACGCCGTGAGCATGCTGGCCGACGCCCTGGCCGTGCGGCCGTGGGCCAATACGACGGCCGGCGGCGTCGTCAACTACCTCAACGAAATGGTGGGCACGGGCTACTACGGCGAGAAGTTTGGCAGCGGCGCCGGCAACATCGCCTACCGCGACAAGTTCATGGGCCCGCTGACGTTCAAGCCGACCGTGATTCGCCAGCTGGACGACGGCATCGAAGTGGCAATCAACGTGCGCCGCCCGCAAGGCAAGACGGGCGCGCAGCTGACCGATGAAATCAACGCCGCACTGAGCCAGTGGCAGGCGCGCCAGGTCCCGCTCACCAACATCAAGGTCGGCATGCGCGACCCGTGGGTGCTGAACGATGCGCCGCAGGTGCCGACGTTGCTGGCGACCTTCGCCTATTTCACCGGCATGAAGGATGCGAAGCCGGTTGCCATCGGCGGCGGCACCAACTCGCGCCTGTTCCCGAATGCCGTCAGCTTCGGGCCATCGATGCCGGGCCAGAAATATTCCGGGCATTCGGAGCACGAGTTCATCACGACCAAGCAATTGCTGCTGAACCTGCAGATGTACACGTCAGTGCTGGTTGAACTGGCGCGCTGAGCAAGTGCTCTGCAGCTCTGCAGGAACGCCGAAACTTGCCACGGCTGACCTGTAGGGCTGCTTCTTGCCAGGTAGTGTAAAAACTTCTAATTTTTGCGTAGGCGCCGGACTACAATATCCTTGCCGTGGAGTGCCCGGAAGGGCGCTCTCCCTTGTGAATCATCGTTGTATGCCAAGGGCGGTATCGTCTTGATACAGCCACAGTATTGTCGCCTGGAAAAGTACGAAGTTCCGGGCAGAAAATGTGGCAAATACAGCATGATAGGATCGGCTTGGAGCCAAGCTCCTGCAGCCGCGAGCGCACCAATGCGTCGATGTTGGCGTGCGCGTTCGCGCCGGATGTGACCGAACCTTATTGATTGCCATGCACAGTAAAGAACTCAAAAAACCGGACGGACGCAACCTTACCCTCTACAGCAACCGGCCCATCCCCGATGGCCTCGTTGCACCCAGCCCGTTTCCAGATCCCCAGCACGCCAACCCGCACCTGCGCTGGCATCCGCTGCGCGGCGAGTGGGTGACCTATGCCGCGTTCCGCCAGAACCGCACCTATCAGCCGCCGCCCCAGTACAACCCGCTGGCGCCGACGATCGATCCTGCCAATCCCACCGAGATGCCGGCTGGCGACTACGAGATCGCGGTGTTCGACAACCGCTTCCCGTCGCTGGCGCTCGAGTCCCACGATCCGCCATCGGTGACGGTGCAGACCGCGCCGGCCAATGGCCAGTGCGAAGTGGTCGTGTTCACGCAGGATCCGAATACGGCGCTGGCCCACTTGCCGCTGTCGCGCATCGCGCTTTTGCTGCAGGTGTGGGGCGATCGCACCACGCGCGTGGGCAGCCTCCCGCACATCCAGTACGTGCTGCCGTTCGAGAACCGCGGCGCCGAAGTGGGCGTGACGCTGCACCATCCGCACGGCCAGATCTATTCGTACCCGTTCGTGCCGTCGGTCCCGGCGCGCATGCTCGCGCAAGAGCGCGATTACTATCAGCAGCACGGCACGAGCATGCTGTGCGACATGGCGCGCGACGAAGCGGCCGATGGCAAACGCGTGCTGTACCAAGACGATTTCGCGATTGCCTTCGTGCCGGCCTGCGCCCGCTATCCGTACGAGGTATGGGTGATGCCGACCGCGCCATGCAAGGATTTCGCGGCGCTCACGCCGCCTCAGCGCGATTCGCTGGCGCGCGCGCTCAAGACCGTGCTGCTCAAGTACGAGACGCTGTGGAACCGGCCGTTCCCGTATCTGATGGCGTGGTATCAGGCGCCGACCGACGGCGCCGAGCATCCCGAGACGCAGCTGCACGCCCAGTTCTATCCGCCGTACCGCACGCGCGACCGCCTGAAATACCTGGCCGGCACCGAGCTGGCCGCCGGCATGTTCGCGATGGACGTGCTGCCCGAGACCACGGCCTACGAATTGCAGCAGGTCGAGATCGATCTGGAGGAGGGCGCATGACGGACATCGATATGCGCGCCCAGGAGGTCGCCGACAAACTCGCGCTGCTGCGCGCCACCCTTGCCACCAGCGGCGCCGGCGCCGTGCGCCTGCGCGGCACCGACTGGTTCGCGTGGATCACGGCTGGCGGCTCGAGCGCCGTGCTGCACACCACCGACACCGGCATTGCCGAAGTGCTGGTCACAGCGGGCGACGCCTGCGTGCTGACCGACCAGATCGAAGGCGAGCGCCTGCGCCTCGAAGAAGTGCCGGCCGGGTTCAGCTTTCATATCGAACCGTGGGCCGAGCCCGAGCTGCGCGAGCATTTCGTGCTGGCCGCGGCCGAGGGCCGGCCGGTGCTGTCGGACCGTCCGCAGGCCGACGAACTGCCATTGCCGCTGCCCCTGCGGCAGCGCAAGCTGGTGCTGGGCGACGCCGAGCAGGCGCGCTACCGCCTGCTGGGGCGCGAAGCGGCCGAAGCGATGACCGACGTGCTGCACCGCGCCCGGCCCGACTGGACCGAGCAGCAGCTGGCCGGCGCCGGCGCGGACGCGCTGTGGCGCCGCGGCATCCATCCGGCGCTGGTGCTGGTGGCCGGTGCGCGGCGCTTGCCGCTGTTTCGCCATGCGACGCCGTCGCACGAGCCGATCGGCGAGCGCGCCATGCTGGTCTTCTGCGCGCGCCGCCACGGCCTGTATGCCAACCTGACGCGCTTCGTGAGCTTTGGCGGTACAGGTTCGGCGCCAACTGCCCAGCGCGCGCTGATGGCGCTCGAGGCCACCGGCCTGGCGGCCGTGGTGCCGGGCAAATCGCTGTCGTCGGTGTATCACGCGCTGGCCCAGGCCTATCACCACGCCGATGTCGAGGATGCGATCCGCGAGCACCACCAGGGCGGCATCACCGGCTACCTGGCGCGCGAGATCGTGGCCACCCCAAGCACGGCCACGCAGCTCGAACAGGGCATGGCATTTGCGTTCAATCCAAGTTATAACGGTATGAAGATCGAAGATACATTCCTGCTCGGCCCCGACGGACTCGAAAACCTGACCTTCGACCCGGCCTGGCCGTCGGTGGATATCCAAGGCCGTCAGCGGCCGCTCTGGCTGGAGGTGGACGCATGACCATCACGACCGATACCTTCTTTGGCGGCGCCCCCGAGGTGAACGCTTCGGCCCCGGGGCGCGTGAACCTGCTGGGTGAACACACCGACTACAACGACGGCTTCATGCTGCCGGTGGCCACGCCCCAGCGCACGCTGGTGGCCATGAGCCGCAGCGGCGACGACCATTTCCATTTTTACTCGCCCAACTTCGACGCGACCGTCACGTTCGCGAAGGACAGCAGCGCGCCGCAAGGCTTCGGCAGCTATATCGAGGGCTGCATCCGCCTCGTGCAGGCCGAGGGCATCGAGGTGCCGCCGCTGCGCGTGTATGTCGAGACCGATCTGCCGGTGGGTTCGGGCCTGTCGTCGTCGGCTGCGCTCGAAGTGGCCACGCTGCGCGCCATGCGCGCGCTGCTGGGGTTCGAGCTCGATGACGTCAAGCTGGCGCGCATTGCCCAGCGCGCCGAGATTGAATACGCGCACGTGAACTGCGGAATCATGGACCAGATGGCGTCGAGCCTGGCCGATGAAACCAATATGCTGTTCATCGACGCGCGCACGCTCGAACATCATTTGTCGGCACTGCCGCCGGACACCGAACTGATCGTGATCGATTCGGGCGTGGCGCGCACGCTGGCCGCCAGCAAGTACAACGAACGCCGCGCCGAATGCGAAGAAGCCTCGCGCATCCTGGGTGTGACGGCGCTGCGCGACGTGGTTGACCCGGCATCGGTGGAGACGCTGCCGTCGCCGCTGCGCGAACGGGCCCGCCACGTGGTGCAGGAAAACCTGCGCGTGCTCGAAGCGGCCAAGGGCGTTGACGCCGAGCGCTTCGGCGAACTGATGAACGCATCGCATGCGAGCCTGCGTGACGATTACGAAGTCTCGATCCGCGCGCTCGACGTTCTGTGCGACGCGCTGCGCGCTGCACCAGGCGTACTGGGCGCGCGCCTGACCGGCGCCGGCTTCGGCGGCGCCTGCGTCGCCCTGTGCCGCAAGGGGCAGGCGCAAGAAGCAGCCGCCACCGCGCTGGCGGCGTATCACGACCATCATGGACCAGGCAATGACGTCCAGGGACGCATCCTGATTCCGGTGCCAACTGACAGAAAGGACAAGAATGAATCAGTTTGAATATCCGCGTCCACAACTGGTGCGCGACCAGTGGCAGAACCTGAACGGCACATGGCAGTTCTGCTTCGATGACGAAGGGCATTACACGCTGCCGTCGGACGTGAAGGAATGGACGCACGAGATCACCGTGCCGTTTGCACCGGAAACCGCGATGAGCGGCATCGAGGACACGGGCTTTCATCGCTTCGTCTGGTACCAGCGCGAATTCGAGGTCATGCCCATGGACGGGCGCACGATCATGCACTTCGGCGCGGTCGACTACAGCGCGCGCGTCTGGGTCAATGGCCAGCTGGTCGTCGAGCACGAGGGTGGCCACACGCCGTTCTCGGCCGATATTTCCGGCACCCTGAACGCGGATGGCAAGCAGGTCGTGACGGTCTGGGTCGAAGACGATCCGGCCGACCTGGCCAAACCGCGTGGCAAGCAGGACTGGCTGCTCGACGCGCACTCGATCTGGTACCCGCGCACGACGGGCATCTGGCAAACGGTCTGGATCGAGCAGGTCTCGCAGACGTATATCCAGAAGCTGCGCTGGACGCCCGTGTTCGAAACCTACGAAATCGGCTGCGAAGTGTTCGCCACCGGCGATATCCAGGAAGAGCTGTTCGTCGAAGTCAAGATCTGGCACGGCGACCAGTTGCTGGCCGACGATTACTACAAGCTGCTGGGTGGTGAGGCGAACCGCAAGATCGCGCTGTCCGATCCGGGCATCGACGATTCGCGCAATGAAATCCTGTGGAGCCCGGAACGCCCGACCTTGCTCGATGCCGAAGTGACCCTGCGCGCAGGCGACGTGGTGCTCGACCGCATCCGCTCGTACACGGCACTGCGCTCGGTGTCGATCAACCGCGACCGCTTCATGCTCAATGGCCGCCCGTACCAGCTGCGCCTGGTGCTGGACCAGGGCTACTGGCCGGAATCGTTCATGACGGCCCCGTCCGACGCCCACCTGAAGCGCGACGTCGAGCTGGCCAAGCTAATGGGCTTCAACGGCGTGCGCAAGCACCAGAAGATCGAGGATCCGCGCTTTTTGTACTGGGCTGACAAGCTGGGCCTGATGGTATGGGAAGAAATGCCATCGGCCTACCGGTTCAGCCCGCGCGCCATTACGCGCATGGTCAAGGAATGGACCGAGGCAATCGAGCGCGATTACAGCCACCCGTGCATCATCGTCTGGGTGGCCTTCAACGAGTCGTGGGGGGTGCCGAACCTGACGCTCACGCAAGCGCATCGCAATGCCGTCGAGGCCCTGTATCACCTGACACGCACGCTCGACTCGACCCGCCCCGTGATCGGCAACGATGGCTGGGAAGCATCGGCCACCGATATCCTGGGCATTCACGACTACGACAGCGACCCCGAGAAAGTGCTGGCGCGCTACGCCGTCACCGACCCGGTGCGCACGCTGTTCGATCAGCGCCGCCCGGGTGGCCGCATCCTGACGCTCGATGGCTTCCCGCATCGCGGCCAGCCGATCGTGCTGACGGAATTCGGCGGCATCGCCTACGATCCAAAGCAGACGCCCAATCCCGACGAAACCACATGGGGCTACAGCCGCGCGCACACGGCGGAAAGCTATCTGAAGCAGTATCGGCGCCTGCTGCAGGTGGTCAACGAGACGTTCATGTTCAGTGGTTTCTGCTACACGCAGTTCACGGACACGTTCCAGGAAGCCAATGGCTTGCTGAACGCCGATCGCTCGCCGAAACTGCCGCTGGATGTGATCAGCGCCGCCACGCGCAATATTCCGCTGTTCCAGCGTGCGCTGGAAGAGGGCAAGGATACTGGCACGCCGTAACGGCTAACGCAGGGCAGGGCAGGGCCGGTGGGGTCTGCCTGCTGCGGCAGTCAGGTATGCGGTAAGCAAAAGGCCACATGTCGCGTCAGCGCATGTGGCCCTTTTTTTCAGTGGTGCCGATGGCTTTGTCAGGCTGCGGTAAACCTTATCATTTTCCGAAATAGACGCGACGCGAGAGCGGTGATGTCGGACGGCGCCCACCTGATTTTGCTGCCAGGTGCGACGACTTTTCGCTGAATCGCTGCGACCAGCTACTTGCAATCGTCGTGTATGCGCCATGTTCTGCTCTGCGGCACGTACGTCAGAAACGGCATTTGTTCCGCGTTTTCGGGCGTGATGTCCGCAGACAGTTCTAAAGCCCCCGCCAAGTTCTCGACGAATGACAGCACTTCATCATGCGCCTGTGGGCCAGCAATTTCCTCGGGCGAGATGTCGAGTTCTAACTGTTGGGCAATGAAGAAGTGGCAGCAAATTTCAACCGGACCGTCCAGCAAAATCGACAACCCATGTAATCCTTCACGATTTCCCAGAGCGCTGTGCGATCCTGGGAATGGTGCAGCCGCGCCGTCAAAGATGTACGAGCATTTGTATCGACTGAGCAGTTGGTCGAAGCGATCCCAGTGAACGGCTTCAGTGCCCTGGACGTAGATGTCTCGAAGCGATCCATCACGTTCCCACAGTCCTGCTACCTCGTAGAAGTTTGGTCTCATGCTGGGCCTTTCAAGATGACTGCTTCTAGCCGAACCCGGCCATTCAAGCCAGCATAGCAGGTGGCCAAGTTGAAAATCCAACGGTGGCTGCGGCAGGCCGGAATCGACCCGAAGCAGACCATGACCGCTCTTCTCGACCAAGTTGATACGAATGCCTTGTCTTCATTTACTTCGGCTGTTGCGCTTCTTCGGATCTTGCTGCAGCGATAAATTCCGTTTTCTCACTAGCCGGTATTCCGGGAAGGGAAACGTAGGCTCGAACTTGCACTCCAAGCCGTCCCTCATGTTTCTCAGCAGTGATTGTGCAACCGCTGTGCAATCCATCACTATTGGTTGCCTTTTCATTTTCCCACATGATCAGGTCATCTGAAGCGGCCGTTGATGAGGTTGTACTCTGCCGTTCTTGAACCTCGTCTGTCACAAATGCGCGCCGTCGGTAATCAGGTAGGAAAGATATATACAGTTTTCCCTCACGTGCCTCGACTCGCTTAATCCAGCAAGAATAATTTTCCGTAGCCTGAGCAGTTGATTGCAATTGGACCGACAGAAATACTATCAGAGCCAAAAACATTACTTCTTTATTGGTTTTCATAATAATTATTTATTGGTTTAAAGGTCCGCTTTTGGCCGAATCCGGCCGGTCGAGCCAGCATAGCAGGTTGGCAAGTTGAAAATCCAGTGGTAGCCGCCACAGGCCGGTACCGACCCATTGCGTTCATTCATGTCATGCGCTAGCCACGCCAGATTCACCTCAATATGCCGTCTTCATAGATTCCATTCGCCGCTTGTGCTGCTATTTGCACCTCTCCATAATGTTCGCTGTTCACACAAACCACATAGAGAGCCGATGTCCGCTGAATATCCCGCCGCTTCCCGTTTCCTTCTGCTCGTCGCCGTGCTTGCGACGCTGTCCTCCTCCCAGGCCCACGCCGACGATGACGCCGCCATTGCCCGCATCGAGGCGGGCCTGCGCCCGTCGGTCGCGCTGTCCAACACACCTGTCAAGACCGAGACGCTGCAGGACGCGATGGCGCGCCTTAACGTACCGGGAGTGAGCGTAGCTGTGATCAAGGCCGGCAAAGTAGCCTGGTCACGCGGCTATGGCGTGGCATGGGTTGGCGGGCCAGCTATCACGCCCCGGACACTGTTCCAAGCAGCCTCGGTCAGCAAGCCGGTCGCCGCCATGGCGGCGCTGCGCATGGCCGAACAGGGCCAGCTCGACCTCGACGGCGACATCAACACCGCTCTCACGAGCTGGAAGCTACCGGAAGGTAAAGGCAAGCCGAGCGTGCGCCAGCTGCTGTCGCATACTGGCGGTACGACAGTATCGGGCTTCCCTGGTTATGCGGCGGACAAGTCGGTGCCGACGCTGGTGCAGGTGCTGGATGGCGCCTGGGGTGCCAATTCGAAGGCGATCAGGGTCGATACGGCGCCTGGATCGGCAATGCGCTATTCCGGTGGCGGCTACACGGTACTGCAGCAGGCGATGATCGACCGCAGCGGCAAGCCCTTCGACGTGCTGCTGCGGGAATCGGTCCTGAAGCCGCTGGGCATGAACGACAGCAGCTTCTCGCAGCCGCTGCCAGCGGCTTTGCAGGCTCAGGCCGCCCGCGCCCATCATCAAGACGGCAAGCCCTACCCTGGTGGTGCCCACACCTATCCCGAGCTGGCGGCGGCCGGCCTGTGGACCACGCCGGAAGACCTGGCCAAGTTCGTGATCGCGATCCAGCAAGGTGCAGCGGGCAGCGACAACGGCGTGATTTCGGCGGCCATGACGCGCACCATGCTCACCCCGGTGATGGGCGACTATGCGCTGGGTCTGCAGATTGGCGATGGCGGCAAGGTCTTTGAACACAACGGCAGCAATATGGGCTTTCGGGCCGTAATGGTCGGCTCGACCGACAGCGGCGATGGCGCGGTGATTTTGACCAATGGCGACGAGGGACTCAAACTGGCGGCGGGCCTGTTGCGCGCCATCGCGCATGAGTATAAGTGGGCAAGCCACCAGACCCGGTTCCGCACAGCGGTCAAGCTGCCGACTGAAACGGCCAGGTCGCTGACCGGCCATTACAAGCTCGATGGACTGCCCGACTTCCACATCGCCGAGCGCGACGGCCAGCTAATGATCGCTCCCCGTCCGGGCCAGTGGGAGCCGCTGTATGCGGAATCTGACAAGCTGCTTTTCATCCTGTCGCGCGATCTCGAGATATTGCCGACTGATGCCAATAGCGGCTTTAACGTGCTGGGCACCTCGAAGCGCTCGTACAAGCGCGCAAGCAGCTGGAGCCTGTTTCAATAGGCGGAGTTGTTCCTGGCGCGCATATGACAAAGTCTGCCTGGATCAACGACGGACCCGGGTGCCATACCTCTTGATCAGCCTGCGCGCCACAGCCTTTCAACGGAGGTCCGAACACGCCGGCAATTCGACCTCTGCTGGATTCACGATCTTTGATCCGTACCGGTGACAGAATTTCACGAGGATCGCGCCGGACCCAGGGGAAACGGCTCGAGTAGCTCGTCGTTCGACCTTTTACGCATCAACTTTGCTGAGGGAATGACTTGATCAGCGTTTCCCTGGACGGCTCAGACTTGTCTCGCCGTCCGCTTCTGGTCGAAAGCGAAAGTTCGTCGTGGCCGGTGTAACTCAGCGGGAAGCGATGGATGTCGCTACTTCACGCCCGGTAGTCGCAGTAATCTCCAAAACATTGCATCTATGTCGGAAAATCACAGCACTGTCAGCCCGGCCGCGCGGGGTTGCGGCCGGCCGCCTGCGGCATCGGGATGCGCGCAAGTAGTGCGCCCAGCGCCGTTGCTGCGACGGTCGCGGCGCTGACATCGACCAGCCAGTCGCGCACCGTGCCTGATCGGTACGGCAGGAAGTGCTGCACCCCCTCGTCGAAGGCGCCCATCAGCGCAATGGCCAGCACCGCCTTGAGCGCACGTTGCAGCGTGCTGCCGGTGCTGCCCAGGAACCAGAGCGTCGCGAGGCCGGCGTAGGCCAGGCTGTGCAGCACGATGCCGGACGCGTATTCACCCACCTCAGCGCGCGCACCGGGCACGGAGCCGGCGATCACGATGCAGGTAAAAATGAGCAGTGCCGCAGCGTGCATGGCACGGCGGTGACGGGGTTCGGCGTACAGCAGGGGAGACAGGGCAGGCATGGGGACGTGGTGACAGTACAGTAACGGTGACGGGGCAAACGTCAACGTTACCATGCCGGGCGCACCTTGTGTGCCCGCTGTCGCCGCCCGTGCGTTAGCTGCCCACCGCGACGTGCGTCAAATCGTCAGTGCCGGAGCGCCGTCGGCGTAATGGGCGTCGAAACAGCTGGCACAGTCGGCGCAGAACAGGTGGGCCACGCGCACGCTTGCCTGTCGCAACACGAGTTTCAGGTGTGCTCGCCGGCACTTGGGACACACTTCGCGGACGCTGCCGAACGTGAGCAGATTGAGGGGAACGCTGTCGCGATCGATATCGTCGACCACGGCGCGCGGATTGAGTTCGCTGAGAACGAGGTCGCTTGAATCCTGATGGCGACGGCAACTGTCTGGCGAAAGCGATGTTTCTGGTACACGTAAACTCATCGGACAATCTCCCGTGGTCGTTTCGTTGTACGCGGTCACCACCCAGCTAGACAAGGTGGGACGTCGCAGCTTCATGATAGCCCTATTGAAGACGGCTTCAAGCACATAGACAATTTTTTCTGGCCCAAGTTGCGACAATGCCGAAAAAAATGCCCGCGCGGGGCGGGCAGAACCCGAGAACGGGCCAAGAGTGCGGAAACCGGGTTGGTGTGCAGCGCACCGGGCGCTCCACACCTGCTGGCACCACGCATATCGGTTACGTGTGTGTCAGGTGCGTTCGAGTATAGGCAGGGATTGTGACGGGTCAGTGACCGTCGTCAAGGTTCGGACGGAACAGCAGGAAATGTGATGACAGAATTGGGCTTATGACAATACGGCCTCAAATGACGTGCGCCGCGCAAACCGTCCAGGCAAAAAAAAGCCCGCTGGGCGGGCTTGAAACTATTTTCTTGGAGGAGAATAGTGGAGACAGGTGTAACTATAGGGATTCGGCGATCCAGCGTCCAATTGCGTTTTCGGATACCAGACATGTGATCCGTCAATATCTCTCGAAAAAGACCAGCGACGTGTCAATCACGCACTGGCACCGTGTAGTTCAGCGCCATGCGGCCACCGTCGGCGTACAGGGTCTGGCCGGTCATGTACGAGGCATCGTCACTGGCCAGGAAGGCGGCGATCGACGCGACTTCTTCCGGTTCGCCGCAGCGGCCCAGCGGCGTGCGCGACAGGATCGTGTGACGCGCTTCCGGACTGCCCAGCACTGCCTTCTTTGCCAGCTCAGTCAGGATCGTCCCAGGGCCGATGGCGTTCACACGAATGTCGTACTGGGCTAGGGCGATGGCCGCCACGCGCGTGAGCTGGTTGACGCCGCCTTTTGAAATCACGTACGGCACCTGGTTCGGGATCGTCAGCTCGGCGTTCACACTCGACATATTGATGATGCAGCCGCCTTCGCCGCGCGCCACCATGTCGCGCGCCGCCCCCTGGCTGCACAAGAACATCGATTTCAGGTTGATGCGCAGCACACGGTCGAAATCATCCTCGTGCAGGTCGAGGAACTCGGCGGCGTGGGTCACGCCGGCATTGTTGATCAGGATATCGATGCGGCCGAATGCAGCCAGCGTGGCCGCGATCATCGCATCGACCTCGACCTTGATGCCAACGTCGGCGCGGTAGGCGCGGGCTGCGTCGCCCAGGCTGGCTGCGGCTTGCTCGACCTCGGGCCGGATATCGACGAGCATGACGCGCGCGCCTTCGCGCACGAGGCGCTCGGCGCAGGCCAGGCCGATGCCCTGGCTGGCCCCGGTGACGATGGCGATCTTCTGGTGTAGTTTCATGGCGGGCTTTCGACGCTGTGGCAAAAGCCGCCATTCTACTGCTGCTAGAGCATGATGGGCTGGTCGGGCAACTCGTTGGCCCGCTCGCCGCCCGCCGGGAAGTGCTGGTGCAGCAGGTCGTTGACCTGCGCCACCGCCGCCAGCGTGGCGTCATGGAAGTGCCCGTTCTTGAAGCCTGCAGTCATCGTGCGGCACACCGCCTGCCAAGTGGCGGCGTCGATCTTGCGGTCGATGCCACGGTCGGCCACGATGTCGATCTTGTGCTCGGCCATGTTCACGTAGATCAGCACGCCGCAATTGTCTTCGGTGTCCCAGATCCCATGATCGGCGAACAGCGCAAGCGCGCGCTGGCGGTTGGTGACGTCGTACCAGGCGTCCTCGAAGGGCAGGGCCCTTTCGACGATGAGGCGCACTTCGCCGCGGTGCGTGCGCTCACCTGCATCGATCGCCTGGGCAATGGCCCTCAGTGTCGTTTCAGGAAACGCGCGCCGTGCCTCGGCCCCGCTGCTGGTGGCATGGCGCCACGTGCGTGCTATTTTGTGTGTGATCGATCCCATTACCAGTCTCCCGAGGCGCCGCCGCCATCAAAGCTGCCGCCACCACCTGAAAAACCACCGCCACCACCACTACTACCACGAGAGCTACGGCCGCCGCCGCTAAGTATGCCGCCGATAATGGCACCCACTATGAACTCGCCAGGTGAGTTGCCCGACGCTTTGTAGCGGAGCCGTGTGATGGTAATGCCCACGATTATCATCAACACGAGCCCGGCAGCCAAGCTGCCGAGCATGCCGTAGAACATATATTCGCTTGCCTTATCCGACTTTTTCTGCTCGGCTGTCCGCTCAGGCGGCGGGAAGGCTTCCTCGTTCAGCAGCGTGGCAATCGCGCCCACGCCTGCCACCAGGCCTTCATAGAAATGTTGTTCCCTGAAATGTGGCGCAATTACGTCCTGCAGGATACGCTTGGATTTGGCGTCGGTGAGCACACCCTGTACACCACGCCCGGCCTCGATCCGCAGGCGGCGTAGCGCCGACGGGTTGCCGGGCGCGACGACGAGCAGCACGCCGTCGTCGACACCCTTGCGGCCCAGTTGCCAGGCATCGGTGACGCGGATGCTATAGGCCTCGATGGCTTCCGGTTCGGTCGACTTGACCAGCAGCACGGCGATCTGGCTGCCCGTCTTGGCCTCGTAGTCGGCCAGCACGGCTTCCAGGCGATCGCGCTGCGCGGCGTCGAGCATGCCGACCTGATCGGTTACGCGCGCCTTGAGTTCCGGTACCTCCTTGAGCTGAGCGTGGGCCGGCGCCACGCCGGCGAACAGGGTCGCCAGTGCGAGCAGGAGCGTGGAGAAAAAGCGCAGGAAGGGCGTCATCGCCGGCCTTACTTGCCGAAGTTGACCGCTGGTGCAGTCGAGATCGCCTTTTCATTCTCCACCGTGAACGATGGCTTGGTCTCGTAGCCGAATACCATGGCGGTCAGGTTCTTCGGGAACTGGCGCACCGTCACGTTGTAATCCTGGACCGAAGCAATATAACGCTGGCGAGCCACCGTGATGCGGTTCTCGGTGCCTTCGAGCTGCGAGGCCAGGTCACGGAAGCTGGTGTCGGCTTTCAGGTCCGGGTATTTTTCGGACACCACCATCAGGCGCGACAGCGCGCTCGACAGTTCACCCTGCACCTGCTGGAATTTCTGGAACGCTTCCGGGTTGTTCAGCACTTCCGGGGTGATCTGGAAGCTGGTGGCCGAAGCGCGGGCGCGCGTCACGGCTTCGAGCGTTTCACGCTCGTGCGAGGCATAGCCCTTGACGGTGTTGACCAGATTCGGGATCAGGTCGGCGCGGCGCTGGTACTGGTTGACCACTTCGCTCCAGGCGGCCTTGGTCGCTTCATCCTTGGTCTGGAAATCGTTGTAGCCGCAGCCCGAAAGCAGGACGCCGGCGAGAATGGCGCTGCCGAGCAGGCGGGTCCAGCGGGAGATAAAGGTCGTAGTCATGGCAGTCAAGGTCCGTGCAAGTTGTCGAATAGTCAAAATATACCTCAAACCCGTGCCAATTGGTGTTCCCGTAGCCCAAGGCCGGGCAGGGCGGCGGCGGCGGGTACAATAATGGGTTTGCAATTATTCGGATACCAAAGGGGCTCGAGGTGACTTTCATTCAAAAACTAGCGGCTGCATGGACCCGCAACGATTCGCTGCTGTGTGTCGGGCTCGACCCGGACCTGGCGCGCTTCCCGGCGCACCTGGCCGGCCAGCCGGATGCGATCGTGCAGTTCTGCAAGGCGATCATCGATGCCACCGCCGACCTGGCCTGCGCCTTCAAGCCGCAGATCGCCTATTTCGCCGCGCTCGGCGCTGAAGACCAGCTCGAGGACATCTGCACCTATCTGCGCGAGACGTATCCACACATCCCGCTGGTGCTCGACGCCAAGCGCGGCGACATCGGCGCTACCGCGCACCAGTACGCGCGCGAAGCGTTCGACCGCTACGGCGCCGATGCGGTGACCGTCAATCCGTACATGGGCTTCGATTCGGTAGAACCGTACATGGCCTGGCCGGACCGCGGCGTGATCGTGCTGTGCCGCACGTCGAACGCGGGCGGCTCCGACCTGCAATTCCTGGATGTGGGCGGCCGCCCGCTGTACCAGCACGTGGCGCAACTGGTGGCCGACAAGTGGAACCGCAATGGTCAGTGCGCGCTGGTGGTGGGCGCGACGTTCCCGGAAGAGATCGCGCAGGTGCGGGCACTGGTGGGCGACATGCCGCTGTTGATTCCCGGCGTGGGCGCCCAGGGTGGCGATGTCGAGGCGACCGTCAAGGCCGGCCGTACGGCGGGCGGCGCTGGCATGATGATCAATTCGTCGCGTGCGATTTTGTATGCGACGCCGCAGGATGGCGAAGACTTCGCGCAGGCAGCGCGGCGCGCGGCGACGGAAACGCGCGACGCGATCAATGCGGCGCGTGACGCGGCATGATGAAACAATCGCGCCGTTTGGCGTGATGACGGTAGGGTGGACGGGTTCCCCGTCCACGCGTTCAACGCACCGCAATGCGCCACGAATCGGAGTTGGTTTGAACGCGTGGACGGCCAGCCGCCCACCCTACGACTGTCAGTGCAGTTCGGGCGCGATCATCTCGGCATAGTCATACAGCGCGCCGAGAATCGCCTCGGCCCGCTCATCGGCCGTCTCCGACAACGCATCGATCTCCTGGAACAATTGATCGATCGTTCTGGCCCCGCCGGCGCCCTCGAACAGGCGCGCTGCGCGGTGCGCTTCCCAGGTCTGCATTTCTTCTTCCGACAGCGTCTCGGGGAAGTTGCGCGCGCGGTAGCGCAGCAGCAGTTCGTTGAGGCGCTCGTCCTCGAAGCTGACCCGCTTGCCGGTCAGGGCCGCGGGCTTTTGCATGCGGATCGATTCCAGCTGGCGCCGGTCTTCCTTGCTGACGAAGCCGCCATACAGATCCTCATCCACATCGACCGGCGTGCCGGATGCCGGCTTTTGCAGCACCTGCGCCCAGATGGCGCGCAGGTCGGGGCCGGCAGCGGCCAGCGCGGCGTGCGCGCGGCCCTGGTCGAGATCGATATCCCAGCGCGTGGCCAGTTCGGGCTGCAGCGTCTTGAGATTGGCCACCAGCATCGGCGACTTGTTCAGGTGCACGCTCTTGATCGGCAGGCGCGTGACGCCTTCCGGCAAGTCGTCAGTGCGCGTGAACATGCGCGTGCGGATCGTCTCGGCATCGAGGGTGAACAGTTCGGACGGATCGTAGCGGCAATCCCAGACCAGGATTTCGTTCTTGTTGGTCGGGTGCTGCGCCAATGGATAAACGAGGGCCAGGCACCCGTGCTCGACCGGGAACATGCCGGACACGTGCAGGAACGGCTGGCGCGCTTCAGGGGCCTGGTGCAGGCCGATCTCGGCGGCGACGCGGTCCTTGCGGCGCAGCTCCAGGCAAAAGTCGAACAGGCGCGGCTGCTTGCTGCGGATCAGGCGCGCCAGCGCGATGGTCGCGCGCACGTCCGACAGCGCATCGTGCGCGGCCTCGTGTGCCAGGCCGTTGGCAGCGCTCAGGTGTTCCAGCTTGAAGCTCGGCTTGCCATCGTCGCGGGTGGGCCACACGATGCCGTCAGGGCGCAGCGCATGCACCATGCGCACGACGTCGAGCAAGTCCCAGCGGCCGCAGTTGTGCTGCCACTCGCGCGCGTACGGATCGATCAGGTTGCGCCAGAACAGATAGCGCGTGACTTCGTCGTCGAAGCGGATCGTGTTGTAGCCGACGCCGATCGTGTCGGGCTGGCTGAACGCGGCTTCGATCTGGCGCGCGAACTCGTGCTCGGGCACGCCGTGTTCGAGGCAGTGCTGCGGCAGGATGCCAGTGATCAGGCACGATTCGGGATCGGGCAGAAAATCATTGGCTGGCTGGCAGTACAGCATGATCGGTTCGCCGATCTCGTTGAGTTCAGCATCGGTGCGGATCGCGGCGAACTGGGCCGGGCGGTCGCGGCGCGGGGTCGCGCCAAAGGTTTCGTAGTCGTGCCAGAGGAAGGTATGCGGGCTCATGTCTTGTTGTTGTCTTGGCTGCAATCACAGCGTCGGCGACATGGTGGCACAGATGCGCCGTCCCGTCACGGCCCGGTGTCATGGTCCGTGCGGGACGGCATTGGGCGTTAGTTGCAGACGCGGTTACGCCCGGCTTCTTTTGCCCGGTACAGGGCGGCATCGGCCGCCGCCATCAGTGCGTACTCGTCGCCGTTCTCGCCCAGGCTGGCCACGCCGAACGACGCCGTCAGGTGCGGCAGCTCCACGCGCATGTCGGTAAACACGACGGTGTCGCGCAGGCGCTGGCACAGGCGCTCGGCCACCATCGTGGCCAGTTCGATGCCGGTGTCGGGCAGCACGGCCAGCATTTCCTCGCCGCCGAAGCGCACGGCGAAGTCGGATGGGCGCAGCGCGTCGCGGATCAGGCTGGCGGCGGCCGACAGTGCCACGTCGCCGATGATGTGGCCGTGCGTATCGTTGAATTGCTTGAAGTGGTCCAGGTCGATCATCACGATCGACAGGCCGCTGCCGGTACGGGCCGCGCGCGCCGCCAGCTTCGGCAGCATGTCATTGAGCCAGGCGCGGTTGTACAGGCCGGTGAGCGGGTCGTTGAGCGACAGCTGGCGGTAGAATTCGCCGAGCTTCTGGCGGCGGCGCAGCAGCGCATTGGTGGTACGGATGCGGAACGACAGCAGGCGCAGCAGATTGCGCGCCAGGACGCTCGAGCGGTCGATCAGCGACCAGACGACGCTTGACTCGATCACCAGGAGTTCGCTGTCTTCCAGCGCCGTCATGGCCGCCAGGTTCGCCGCATCGTCCAGCACGGCCTGGTCGCCGACGCTTTCGCCGGGCAAGACGCGGGTGGTGCCGGTTTCGTCGCCTGCGTGCGCGTCCGATTCGATTTCGAGCTGGCCCGAGAGTACGATATACAGGTGCGCCTGGCCGCTGTC
The DNA here is from genome assembly GCF_014200505.1 of Massilia aurea. Classification (GTDB taxonomy): domain Bacteria; phylum Pseudomonadota; class Gammaproteobacteria; order Burkholderiales; family Burkholderiaceae_D; genus Telluria; species Telluria aurea_B. The sequence goes on from NZ_JACHBX010000001.1 coordinate 278,312, forward strand.
GTCGATGCGCTCGCCCTTTGGCAAGCGCACGATGGCGCAGTCGGCCAGCATCGCGGCGACGTCAGGGTCGGTTTCGTCGCGAAACAGTTGCAAGTCGTTGATATGGGTACGGCTGGTGCCGAAGGTGCCGATCTGTTCCAAGTGAGTCCTCAAGCGGTACGCCGCGTTGGCATGCGTGATTGCATGTGTTATTACATCAGCGGGATCATAGCCGATTGTGCCACTCCTGCGCGTTTGGCGAAACTTAAACTACCATGGCGACATCTTCACATGACATCCAGCAGCATTGAACTGACCGACGCATTGGGCCAGGTACACCGGCCCACGCCAGGTGCGCGCATCGTTTCCCTCGTGCCGTCGATCACTGAATTATTGTGCGACCTGGGCCTGGCGCCGCAGCTCGTCGGCCGCACGGGTTTCTGCATCCATCCCAAGGACACTGTCGCCGCCATTCCCAAGGTCGGCGGCACCAAGGACGTCAATCTCGACAAGATCCGTGCACTGGCGCCAACCCACGTCGTCGTCAATCTCGATGAAAACACGCGACCGACCTACGACGCGCTGGTGCAATTCGTGCCGCACGTGATCGTCACGCATCCGGTGACGCCGCAGGATAACCTGGCGCTGGCCCGCCTGCTGGGCGGCATCTTCGGCGTGCAGGAGGCGGCCGAATCCTGGTGCACCGCATTCACACAGGCATTGGCCCCGCTGCGGACCCGGCCCGCCGGTCCATCACGCACGGTGCTGTACTGCATCTGGCAGGATCCTTGGATGAGCATCTCGGCCGATACGTATATCGCGGCGATGCTGGCCGAACTGGGTTGGCGCGTGCCACAGCTGGGCGAAGACCGCTACCCGCGCTTCACGTGGTCGGACAGCCTGGTCGATGGCCTGGACGCCGTGCTGCTGTCGACCGAACCCTACCGCTTCACGCAGGCGCACGTGGACGCGCTGGAAAAACAGATCGGTATTCCCGTGCTGCTGGTCGATGGCGAAATGCTGTCGTGGTACGGCAGCCGCGCGCTGGCGGGTGTGAATTATCTGGAGACGTTGCGGGAGATGCTGGAAGGTGCGGCCGGCTAGGTGCGGCCGGCTAGGTGCGGCCGGCTAGGTGCGGCCGGCGAGGTGCGTCGCGCTGAGTGCGGCGTTGGTATTGCCCCTGCGCCCATGGCGGGCGCAGGGTCCTGCGGACACTGATCAGTTATCGGTCAGGTGCTTGTCGGCAGTCGGGTCGATGTCGCCGTCAACGCTGACCACCGGGACGGCGGTATGGCGATGCTTGTCGTGCAGGCGGCCGATGGTGCTGTCGAGCGCGCGGGCCAGTTTGCCGCTGGCGTTGTTGATGGCCTGGTGCAGGTCGTTGGCGTGATCGTGCACGACGATCGGGGCCACGCCGGCCAGGCGCGCTTCGAGCATGCAGTGGTTGCCGCCGTCCGCTTTCTTTTCCTTGTTCTCGTCGCTCAGGTGAACGTCGACGCGGGTCACTTGCTCGCTGAAACGACCGATGGAAGCGCGCAGGACGGTATCCACGTGCTCGTCCAGGCCTTGGTGCTTGGTGATGGTGTTATCGGTATTGACATTGATCTGCATGGATGGCTCCTGTAATCGTTATGTCTTTATCTTACACGCCCAGCGATTTTTACCGCGTCCGCTCCGCCAACCGTGCTCGACCTTCCATGCCGCCATCAGGCCACGTCTTTTTCGCGCGCTGCCTCGTGGTGCGGAAAACGGTCCATCCGCGACAGCACCGGGAACAGCATCGCCCACACGCCCGTCACGACCAGCGTCGCCACGCCGCCGAGCAAAATCGCGCGCGTCAATCCGAGCCAGCCGGCCGTGACACCCGACTCGAATTCACCCAGTTCGTTCGAGGCGCCGATGAACACCGAGTTCACGGCGCTCACACGCCCGCGGATATCGTCGGGCGTTTCGTACTGCACCAGCAGATGGCGGATATACACGCTGACCATGTCGCCCACGCCCAGCAGGAACAGCGCGCCGAACGCAACGGCGAAGTGGTCGGTCAGGCCCAGCACGATCACGCACAGGCCGAACAGGGCGACGCCGCCGAACATCCAGGCGCCGACGCGGCGCGTGATCGGGAACATCACCAGCGCTACCGAACACAGCGCCGCGCCCATGCCCGGCGCGGTGCGCAGAAAGCCCAGGCCGGACGGCCCGGCGCCCAGGATGTCATGTGCGTAGGCCGGCAGCAGGGCGGTCGCTCCGCCGAACAGCACCGCGAACAAATCGAGTGAAATCGCGCCGAGCACGATCGGGCGCGAGCGCACGAAGCGCAAGCCTTCGAGCAGCGTGTGCCAGCTGACGGGCGCCTTGTTGATCACCTGCGCGATGGTGCGCGTGTTCGTCATGAGCAGCACCGCCAGTGCCAGCAGCGAGGCGGCCGTCATGTGCACCGTCTGCGGCCCCAGCACATAGAGCAGGCCGCCGACGATCGGGCCGAGGATCATCGCCACGTGCATCGTCGAGGAGCCCAGCGCCACGGCCTGGCTGAAGTCGCGGTCGGGCACCAGGTTCTTGAGCACCGCCTGCGAGGCCGGCATCATGAAGGCGCGCGCGCTGCCGAACAGCACCAGGATCGCGAACACGGGCCACACGGTCGTGCTGCCGCTGGCCGTGAACGCAATCAGCATGGCGCTGCACAGCAGTTGCACGGCCATGCAGCACAGCACGATCAGGCGCCGGTTGTAGCGGTCGGCCACGTGGCCGGCCCACAGGATCAGCACCAGAAACGGCGCAAACTGCGCCAGGCCGATCAGCCCCAGGTCGAACAGGCTGCCGGTGATCTGGTACACCTGCCAGCCGATCGCCACGCTCTGCATCTGCACGGCGAAGGTGGCGAGAAAGCGCGCCGACAGGTAGAACGCGAGGTTACGGTTGCGCAGGACACCCAGGCGCCCGGTCGGTGAGGTCAAAGGCATGGGCCCTTACTGGCTGGCGAGATCGGCGGCGGTCGTGAACGCGTCGGCGAAGAATTCGTCCTCGGGCAGGCCGCACAGCGCCACGTAGTCGCGCCGGGCCGAGTCGACCATGAGCGGCGCGCCGCAGGCATACACCTGGTGGCCGGAGAGGTCGATGATGTCCTGCACGACGGCGGCGTGCACGTAGCCGGTGCGGCCCGTCCAGGCATCTTCTGGCAGCGCATCCGAAATCACCGGCACGTAGGTGAAGTCGGGCAGGGTGGTTTCCCAGGCCCGGCACAATTCGTCCATGTACAGGTCTTGCGGGCGGCGGCCGCCCCAGTACAGCGTGACCTTGCGCGTGGACTTCAGGTGCATCAGGTGCTCGACCAGCGCCTTGACCGGTGCGAAGCCGGTGCCGGACGCCAGCAGCACGATCGGCTTGTCGGAATCTTCGCGCAGGAAGAACGTGCCGAGCGGGCCTTCGAAGCGCAGGATGTCGCGCTCTTTCATCGCGCCGAACACGTGGTCGGTGAACAGGCCGCCGGGCAGGTGGCGGATGTGCAGCTCGAGCGGGCCTTCGAACGACGGCGCATTGGCGATCGAATACGCGCGGCGCTTGCCGTCCTTGAGCAAGAATTCGATGTACTGGCCGGCGCGGTAGGCCAGCAATTCATTGGCCGGCAATTGCAGGTTGACGATGGCGACGTCCGGCGCGGCCTTGCGGATGCCGGCGACGCGCGTGGGCATCTTGCGCAGCGGGTAATCCGAGCTGCCGCCCACTTCGCGCGCCTCGATCACCAGGTCGGCCGACGGCATCGCGCAGCAGAACAGCGCCATGCCGGCGGTCTTTTCGATGTCACTCAAGGCGCGCTGCTGGTAGGGCTTATGCTCGATGGCGCCATCGAGCACCTTGCCCTTGCACGAGCCGCAGGCGCCGTTCTTGCAGCCATATGGCAGGCCGACGCCGGCGCGGATCGCGGCGGCTAACACGGTTTCATCGGCTTCGCAGCCGAACTGGCTGCCGCTGGGCTGGACGGTGATCTGGAAGGTCATGCGAATGGAGAAGTTGGGGCGCGAACGCGGGTGGTTGGTGAGGTGCGCCGGCGTGCGGCGAGAGGCCGCCATTCTACACCCGCCCTTGTTTTACCGGGCGCGCCCTGTGCTACAGTTGCCGCCTCCACGATCCCGCGATTCTTCCATGACCATGCCATCCCGCTCCGCTTTTGCCCGTCCGCGCCTGTTGATCATCGGCTGCGGCGACGTCGGCATGCGCCTGTTGCCGCTGCTGGCCGGGCGTTTTCGCGTGTTTGCGCTGACCAGCCAGCCCGAGCGCTGCTCTGAGTTGCGCGCCGCCGGCGCAGTGCCGGTTGTCGCCGACCTCGACCAGCCCGCCACGCTGGCGCGCCTGCGCAATCTGGCCCCGTGGGTGCTGCACCTGGCCCCGCCGCAGCCCGACGGCGATACCGACCGCCGCACGCGGCACCTGGTAGCGGCGCTGGGCGCCGTGCGCCGCATCGTCTACGTGAGCACCAGCGGCGTGTATGGCGATTGCGGCGGGGCGCTGGTGAAAGAGTACCGGCCGGTGGCGCCGAAGAACGGGCGCGCCCGGCGACGCGTGGACGCCGAGCGCATCCTGCGCGCGTGGGCGCTGGTGACCGGCGCGATGCTGTCGATCCTGCGCGTGCCCGGCATCTACGCTGCCGACCGCCTGCCGCTGCGCCGCCTGGAGCAGGGCACGCCGGCGCTGCGGTTTGAGGACGATGTGTACACCAACCATATCCACGCTGACGACCTGGCCCGCATCGTGCTGCAGGCGTTGACACGCGGCCGGTCCGGGCGGGTATATCACGCGGTCGACGACACGCGCATGAAGATGGCCGATTACTTCGACGCCGTGGCCGACGCCTTCGGCATGCCGCGCTCACCGCGCCTGCCGCGCGCCGAACTGGCGCAGCTGGTCTCGCCCGTGCTGCTGTCGTACATGTCCGAGTCGCGCCAGCTTGACAACACACGCTTGCGGCGCGAACTGCGCGTGCGCCTGCAGTACCCGGACGTCGCCACGGCGCTGGCGCGCCTGCGGCGCTGATCCGGGCGAATGCTTATGCCCGCTTGCCGGGCGACGCGCAGAACGCGATCTTGCTGGTCATGATGGCCGGCAGGCCCGGCGAGGCGCAGAAGGCGCTGTCCGCGCTTTTGGCGCCCGGCTTGCCCGGGGATGCACAGAACGCAGTAGCGCCTGCCTGTTTGCCCGGCGACGCGCAGAACGCGGCATCCCCCTTGACCAGCACGCCGAACTCGGCTTCGTACAGCGCGCGCATGCGCTCGCCCGCCTGGACGTGTTCATTGCCAGTGCCGGCGGCCATGCCCACGTACGGATAGTGGTGCAGGAAGAAGCCGAAGGCGGCTTCGCAGTCGCGCGCGTACTTCATGGTGTCGAGGATGTGGTAGTGCCAGAACGTGTCGACATCGACCGTTGGCGAGGCGCCGGCGTCCGGGTATTTCTTCATCAGGAACAGAAACCGCCGGTAGTCGGTTTCCACGGCGCTCGCGCGCGCTTCGGTCCAGCCTTCGCCGGACGCTTCGTGCATCAGCTTCATCTTGATCGGGTTCAGGTCAAGCGCCTTGAAGGGGGCGTACTCGGTATGTGTCGACATCATAGTTACCTCGTGTGGTTGTGTGGACGGATCGGACAGTGCCGGCGGCTGTCACGGTGCCTGAGTGGGATATTTCCATAACGCATTACCGGGAAATCCCGGTGGTATTGACCTGTGACAGACACAGCCATTGTCATGCGCTGGCTCATATCAGCAGTTGCGCTATATCAAACTTGGGAGCATGGACGAGCTCGGTGACCGACGACGGCGTCACCATTGGTAGAAAAGGGGGCGCCTCAGGCGGCGACGGGCGCGATCGGGGTGCTGTCGATGCGCAGCCCGGCGGCGGCCGGAGCGCCGCTCGCCGGCACGCCATCCACCGGGATGCTGACCACGATCGTGGTGCCGCTGCCCATGCCGTTGCTGTTGATCGAGAACGAGCCGCCCAGGATGGCGATGCGTTCCTCGATGCCCACCAGGCCGAAGGAGCCGTGGCGGTTGCGGCTGCCAGGTTGCAGCCCGACGCCGTTGTCGCGGATCGTCATGGTGAGCATGCCGGCATGCTGGTGCAGCGTGATGCCCACGTGGGTAGCGCGTGCGTGACGCGCCACGTTGTTGAGCGACTCCTGCAGGATGCGGAAGAACGCGGTGGCGCTGTTGTCGTCGATGCGGTGCTCGTCATCGTCGTCCACCAGCTCGCAGGTGATGCCGGTGCGGCGCGCGAAGTCGGCCACCTGCCAGTCGACGGCGGCCGACAGGCCCAGGTCGAGCACATTCGGGCGCAGGTCGTTGATGATCTGGCGCACGCTGCGGATCGTGACGTCGATCTGGCGCACCGTGGCCACGGCGCGTGCATGCAGGCGCTGCTGCGCGCCACGGGTGCGGTTGGCCAGCAGTTCGGCCTCGATCTTCAGCGCCAGCAGGTTCTGCGCCAGGTCGTCGTGGATTTCGCGCGCGATGCGCTTGCGCTCGCCTTCCTTGATCTGTTCGGCGTGGGCGGCAAGCAGGCGCAGTTTTTCATGGCTGGCCTGCAGCTTGGTTTGCGAGGCGCGCAGTTCGCGCGTCATTTCCTCGGCCATGCGCAGCGCGTTGCGGCGCGACGAGGCCAGCGTCTGGAACAGCGCGTAGAGCAGGGCGGTGCTCATGCCGGCGGCAAGCGCCGCCAGCCATGGGTAATACATGTCGAAGCGCGTGTACATGTCCGACTTGGGAATGCTGAAGTCGGCGCGCCAGACGCGCTGGTTGAATGCGATGGGCAGGCTGGCCACGAAGCTCGCATCGCTGATCCGCGGTGGGCCCGGGTTGGGCCGCGCGCTCGTGGCCATGCTGTCGTACAGCACGGCGCGCGGCGGCGCCTCGCCCGGTTCGGGCGCCAGCGCGGTCACTTCGGTCAGCACCAGGCGCACGCCCTTGACCGGGAATTCATCGAGCACGCCGGCCACCAGTGGCGCAAGGCCGAAGCCGAGGCCGGCCGAACCGATATACGCCAGGCGCCGCGCCTGCACGCTGTCGTTGGGCAGGTCGCTGCGGTAGACCGGCAGGCGCAGCGCCAGTGCGCTCTGGTTGGGGCCGGGCCGCAGCGCGATGCGGGTGCCCGAGGCGCTCGAGCTGCCGGTATCGCGCGCCACGGCCAGCGAGCGCCGGGTCGTGCCGCGCGCTTCCAGGTCCAGCCCCAGCCGGTCGAGCAGGTTGGGCGGCAGCGGTTCCATGTACACCAGCACCGTGTAGGTATCGCGATCGGGCGCCGTTTGCAACGGGGTGTGCACGACGCCGCGCCGCGCCAGCCGCTTGTGCAACTCGTCGTTCAGCGCCGGCAGGCCGTCGGCGCGCACGGCGCGCGCGTAGTTGATATTGACGATTCCCGGGAAGTGGCGCTTGATGTCGAGTTCACCGACATACTGGTGGAACCGGGCTGCGCTGGTATCGGGTTCGGCGCGAAACAGGCCGGCAACCCCGCGCAGCACGTCGCTGTAGCTCTTGATGCGGGCGTCGATATTGTTCTGCGCGGCGCGCGCCATGGCGCGAAAGCGCATCTGTGCATCGCTCTGGATCGCGCCGGACGTTGCGAAATAAGCGCTGGCGCCGACTGCCAGTGACAGCACCACGCCGACGATCATGGTGGCGTGGACGAACGTCCCGGCTTGGCGGTCTGGATGCATGGCGGATCTCACGGACGTGAGGCTGATTGTGGACGTGCGTGCGGATGATGTTTCTACGCTAAGCATTGTCGGCGTCCACCGTAGCTAGCAGGTTTACTAGGTTCTGCAATCTGCCGCCTCTTTGATGCGATCACGGCGCCCGGCTCGTTGCAAGCGGGGCGCCGTGACATGGCCACGACCTGGCTGCGACCGGACTAGTTGAAGCTCAGCCCGTTGTTGCTGGCGTTACTGACTTTCTTGCCCTTCAGGTCGACCGTGAAATGGTCGCTCGGCTTGGCCGAGCCAAGGCCCTTGAGAATTGCGAAGACGCCCTTGAACTGCTGCTGGAACGGCACCTGCACCGGGTTCTGGTCGGACGGCTTGTCGCCGATGCGCATGATCGGCGCGGGCGTGGCCGGGAATGCCGCCATCAGGACCTTGTACTGGTTCACGCGCGCCTGACCCATGTCACGCAGGGCCAGTTCGCCTGCATACACGGTGCGGTGGAAGTCGCCGTAGAACGCGTACGGCGTGAGGTTCGCGAAGTCGTCCAGGCGCAGGCCAGCAGCCGTGGCCAGACGGTCGGCGCGCACGGTGGCGTCCTGCCAGTCGGTGGCCAGCGTCGACGCAGCAACCGTCGTGTTCGCCGGTGTGCCCGCAGCGGCGCACGCAGCGGTCAAGGGCAGGATGCCGGGCGCGTCCTTCAGTTGCGCCAGTGTGACCCTGGTCTGCAACTGCGACAGGATCAGCATCTGCTTGCCGTTCAGAGCCATCGCCGCTTCTTTCATCTCGCACGGCCAGTATTCGTCCATGAAGCGCAGGCGCGACAGCTCGCCGAAGTACTGGTGCGTGAATTCGCCATACGAGCGGGTGTCGAGGATGCTGCGGTCCCAGCGCTTGGCGACATCGGCCGTAACCGAGCTGCCCTTGAGGTAATCGTTTTCGACCACGTAATGCGGGAACAGTTCGGCAAAGCGCGGCACCGTCGACAGCGGCATCGTCTGGACATCGATCGTCTCGGCATCCTTGTAGGTCACGACCTTGTAGGCGGCGCCATACACAGCCAGCGACGGCGACTGCACGTTGACGAGGTAGTTGCCGCTGCCGTCAGTGTGGTCGTTGGTGCCGTTGAAGTGCATGTGCCCGCCCACGTGCAGGCGCAGGCCCGTGGCCGCCACGGCATTGGCGACGCTCGCGTCCGGCACGCGCGCCGTCTGGAATGCGCCCGACTTGAACACGTCCTTCATGGCCTGCGTCTGGTTGGCGTAGAAGTCCATGGTCGGATAGTGCGAGAAGGCCATCAGCTGCTTGCCCTCGGCCTTCGCGCGCGCGGCAACCGACTTGATGTAGTCCATCAGGAACATCTTGTGGGTGATCACCTTGTTCCAGCCGGCGTTGCCGGCGCCATCGAAGCCCTTGAAGCTGGTCGGGTTGGCCGGGTCGAACTTCGCGTTCGGCACGAACACATTGGCGTCGATCGACAGCAGCCACAGGCCCTTGACCGGCTCGACCAGGTACGTCGTGTCGATCAGCTTCGTGCACTTGGTGAAGGCTTTGCCCAGTTTCGCTTCGCCGGCAGCCTTGTAGGCGCCGCCCGAGCCTTCGGCGCAGATTTCGAATTCGCGGCTCTTGCTGCCCGACTGCGCCAGCGCCGCGTCATACGTGTATTTGCCGGCGTCGTACTTGCTGAACGGGGTTTCCCACAGCAGGTCGGCCTTGTTCGGCATGAAGCCGAATTCGCCCATCTTGACCATCAGGCGTTCGGTGCCTTGCTCCATGACCTGGTCGGTGCAGATCACCGTCGGATCCTTGGTCAGGCATGCCGGATTGCCGGTGGCATAGATTTTCTGCTCCTTACCGTCCTTGGTCAGAAAGTCGTTCTTGCCCGCTTCATTGTCGTCGAACGGCTCGACGGGGTCATGGTTGCCGGGCGCGATGAAAAAGCGCATGCCCTTGGCCTGGTACTGCTTCATGATCTCGGCGATGCCGTCGACGTTCATCGGCTGGGCGTCGTCGGTATAGTCGCCCGGGAGCGCGACGACGCGAATGCCCTTGGCATAGGCGTCGTCGAGCGCGGCGTAGAACGCGAAGTAATTTTCGTTGAACAGGCGCGTGGAGGTCAGCTGCGCATACATCGTGCGGATGGTTGCGTTCTTGCCGTCCTTGGTCGGAATGCCCGCGAACTGGCTGCTCTTGAAGTCGCCGTAGACATTCTGGAAGTGCACGTCGCTCATGAAGGCGACGGCGGTGCTCACCGGAGCAGGGGACGGGGCCGGCGTTTGCACCGGTGGCGTGACGGCGACAGGAGTGTCGCTGTCGCCAGGACTGCAACCTGCCAGCACGGCCAGCAGGGAAAGCGCCGCGCAGGTGGCAGCGCGGTGAGGCATTGGACGGGTCATGCAATTACTCCGGTCATCAAGATGCCCGGAGGATGACATCGTTGCATGACCGGATGGTTACATGACCGGCTCTAGAGCCGGCGGATTACTTGCCCCAGCTGTCCTTGAGCGTCGTCACCCGGTTGAAGACCGGCTTGCCCGGCGTCGAATCGACGCGGTCGGCCACGAAGTAGCCGTGACGCTCGAACTGGAAGCGCTGGTCGCCCACGGCATCCTTCAGGCCCGGTTCCAGATACGCGGTAATCGTCTCGAGCGCATTCGGATTGAGCACCGTCTTGAAGTCCTTGCCGCCGGCGTCCGGCTGCGGGTCCAGGAACAGGCGGTCGTACAGGCGCACTTCGGCTTCCAGCGCACTGGCGGCGCTGACCCACGTGATGTTGCCCTTGACCTTGTAGTTGTCCGCGCCCTGCGTGCCCGACTTCGAATCCTCGAAGTATTTCACGTGCACGGCGGTGACGTTGCCGTCGGCATCCTTGTCGAAGCCCGTGCATTCAACCACATAGCCATACTTCAGGCGCACGCGGCTGCCTGGCAGGTCGCCCTGGGGCGGCGTGAAGCGGAAGTAGCCCTTGACCGGCGTTTCCATGAAGTCTTCCTGCTCGATCCACAGTTCGCGCGTGAACGGGAAGGTCCGCTTGCCCATCTCGGGATGGTGCGGGTGCACGGGCGAGCTGCACTCGTGCGACTCGCCTTCGGGGAAGTTGTCGACGATGAGTTTCAACGGGCGCAGCACGGCAATCGCGCGCGGCGCTTTCGGGTCCAGATCGTCACGCAGCGCGCCTTCGAGCGTGCTCATGTCGATCCAGCCATCGGCCTTCGACACACCGATGCGCTCGCAGAACAGCTGCAGCGATTCGGGCGTGTAGCCGCGGCGGCGCAGGCCAACGATGGTCGGCATGCGCGGATCGTCCCAACCGGTGACGGTGCCATCGTCGACCAGCGCGCGCAGCTTGCGCTTGGAGGTCACGACATAGGTCAGGTTCAGGCGCGCGAATTCGTACTGGCGCGGCACGGGCTTGTTGAAGAAGCCGCCTTCGGCCAGCGTCTCGACCAGCCAGTCGTAGAACGGGCGGTGATCCTGGAATTCCAGCGTGCACAGCGAGTGCGTGATGTTTTCAATGGCATCCGAAATCGGGTGCGTGTAGTCGTACATCGGGTAGATGCACCAGGCGTCGCCCGTGCGGTGATGGTGCGCATGGCGGATGCGGTACAGGGCCGGATCGCGGTTCGTCATGATGGGCGAGGACATCGCATCTTCGCTCATCTTGGCGCGCAGGATGTGTTCGCCATCCTTGTACTTGCCGGCTTTCATGTCGCGGAACAGCTGCAGCGATTCTTCGACCGGGCGGTCGCGGAAGCGTGAATTGGTGCCCAGCGTGCCGAAATTGCCGCGGTTCTTCGCCATCTCTTCGGCGCTCTGGCTGTCGACGTAGGCTTTCCCGTTCTGGATCAGGTACTCGGCCATCGCGTACAGCTGGTCGAAGTAGTCGCTGGCGTAGTACAGGTGCTCCTGGCCGTCCTGCTGCCACGAGAAACCGAGCCACTTGACGCTGTCGATGATCGTGTCGACGTATTCCTGGTCTTCCTTCTCGGGATTGGTGTCGTCGAAACGCAGGTGGCACAGGCCGCCATAGTCACGCGCCAGGCCGAAATTCAGGCAGATCGATTTGGCGTGGCCGATGTGCAGGTAGCCGTTCGGCTCGGGCGGGAAGCGCGTGATCACGGGCGGCAGGCCCTCACGGGCATGCGTGCCGGCGGCCAGGTCGGATTCGACGATGGCACGCACAAAGTTCGACGACGGTGCGTTGCCCGGCGCCGGGGAATTCTTGTCGTTGCTCATGAGATAGTTCTGGGAGGGTAAGGTGTCGGGCATTTTACCGTAGACAGCGACCCTGTAGCATGCCCTCGTCGTTACCCCGCCCGCCGTTGCCGCCAGCCGGTGAAAGCGGGCGCTCGCGCCCCGTCGAACCTTTTCTATAGGATAATCTCTCTTTAAACCGTGATTCATTGCCAGACGGCTGACGCCGGGAGAGTTTCTGTTGGAAAATTTATATGCGATCCTCGGCGTGGCCCCGAATGCCACCGACGACGAGATCAAGAAGGTCTACCGCTCGCTGGCCATGCGCTATCACCCGGACCGCAATCAGGCGCCGGGCGCGGAGGCGCGCTTCAAGGCCGTGAGCAAGGCTTACGAGATCCTGTCTGACCGCGCCAAGCGCGACGACTACAACCAGAGCCTGAACCACCGCATCGTGCTCGACGCCGAAGCCGAAGCCTTCGAGTTGTGGCGTTCGCTGTTCGCCCTGAACGGCGTCAACCTGCCTGCGCACTGACGCTTCGGCTGCCGCTGCGGCCCGCCAAATACATCTACAGGACACATTATGAAAAACGTACATCCCGAATTTTCTTTCCAGTCGCGTGAACTGGAAGGCCAGATCGAAGGCACTCTGGGCGACCCGCCCAACCGCAAGAACTACGACATGATGGTGAACGCGCTGGTGTCCGAATACGCCGACGGCGGCGGCATCGACGACGTCAACATGATGGCCTTCGCGCTGGTCGACAAGATCCGCTTTCTGGACGCCAAGGGCCTGATGCGCGAAGCGCTCGACTACGCCGACGGCGACCCGGCCAAGGTGTTCGCGATGGCCGAATGCACGGGCGACGATGGCGCCAAGATGTACGAAGCGATGACCACCAACTTCCCCGAGCTGGCGCGCCAGGCGATCATCACCGCATTCTTGTTCAAGAACCAGAATCGCTGGGACGATGAAGACCAGTCGCTCGAGCAGCTGGGCCGCAACGACGACGGCGACGATGTCGATGAAGACGGCGAAGCAACCGACGACTTCAGCGGCCTGTTCGACGAAGGAGACCGCGATGAGCGATGATACCGGCAGCAAGAATGAACACCTGCCAGCCCTGACGCAGCAGGTGGGCGACCTGGTGCTGGCCGGCTCACTCGACCACGCCGAAGAGGTGTTTTCGAAAGCGGCCGACGAGCATGGCGACTACGCCGTGGCGCAGGTGCTGAGCGACCTGCCACCGCAAGTGACGGCGCTGCACCTGGCTGGCTTTGACGGCGGCAAGACGTCGCTGGCCACGATGCTGGTCCCGCCCAAGGCCTGGGCCGACAGCCTGGCCTACATCGCCGCGACCTGGCCCGACAACCTGATCGAGGACGATCCCGAGCGCATCGCCGAAAACCTGTTCAACCACGTCCATGGCGTGGTGTATGCGCAGGACGACGAAGAGCGCCGCAACGAGCTGCTCGAAGCGGCGTCCGCCACCGACCATGGCGCGACGATCTTCGCGATCATGTGGTCGCTGGCCCCGCGCGAAATCCTCGAAGTGGCGGGCGAGATCCTGTCCAAGGGCCGTTACGTGAGCGGCCAGACGAGCGCCGACAGCGACATCGTGCCGCTGGCAGTCGACCTGGCCAAGGCCAGCGAAGATGGCTGGGAGCGCTCGCTGCTGGAGCTGTTCCCGGAGTTCCGTCACAGCGCCGAGATGGCCGAGATCGAACTGCCGGACGATCCCGACGAAGAGTCCGAATTCATGCAGCGTTCGACCCGCGACCTGCTGCTCCGCCTGCGCAAGCAGGTGCCATCGGTGCGCAGCATGCCGCGCCGCAGCCCGCGCCGCAGCCTGGGCTCGGACATCTTTTCGTGACAGCAGGCCCCAGCATGTTGCCTGCCATTGTCATTGAAAAGCCGCCCCGGCTGATCCGCGCGATCCGGCTGCTGCCGGTCGACGCCACGCCCGATGAAGCGGCGATCCTGGCCGATGAATTGTCCGGGATCACCGCCATGGTGGCCGAAAAGTTCACCAACGACCGCACCGCCGAAGGCATCGGGCGCGCGCTGCTGTTGACGGTCGGCGGCATCTCGCTGGGCCTCGAGCACCTGATCCAGACCGAGGAAGAGGGCGACCTCGATGCGCTCGACATCCTGATCGGGGAGGGCGCCGAGCACGCGTTCCAGGCGGGTTTTCGCCTGATCCGCGAGCTGGCCGCGCTACCCGAGGACAGCCTGGTGAGCGAGTACGATCTCGACCCGATCTATGCGCAGCGGCGTCTGAAAGAATTGTTCGTCGATATCTGCACGGCCGACCCGGGCGAATCGTGGTCGGGCTACGAGCGCTATCTGGGCCAGGTGCGCCAGCGCCAGGAAGTCCAGGCGGTCGTCAAGGCGGCCGAGTGGCTGCGCAAGCATCACTACGAGGGCGCGGTCGTCGATCCGGACCTGAATGCCGAAGGCGTGATCGCGATGGCGATCATCTTTGCGGCCGAAGGCGGCGCGCGCATCACGGCGCGCACCGGCCAGCGCGAGTTCGAACGCTTCGTCAAGGCGGTGCGCAAGCACAATCCCGATTTCGAGGCCGGCTGGGCCGAGCTGATGGCGCGTGTGCCGCCGGCGCACCAGCCAGTCATCGCTGCGCGCATCGCGACCTACCGCGCCAGTTGCACGGTGCTGCAACTGATTGGCACGACGGCGACGATGAAGCAGCTGTTTGCCGAAATGGAAAACTACGCCGGGTCGGAGCTCGATCCCGAGTATCCGTGAAGGCTGCCAGGTGAGCATGCCGGGCGCCCGCATTGCCGCCGGCAGCGCGGCGTTCCGGCGCATCAACCGCGCCATGGCCTTTGGTGGCTTTTCCACCTTTGCGCTGCTGTACTGCGTTCAGCCCTTGATGCCGCTACTGGGCCGCGACTTCGGGTTGTCACCCGCGCAGAGCAGCCTGGTGCTGTCGGTGGCGACGGCCACGCTGGCGCTCGCACTGCTGGGCTCCAGCAACGTCGCCGAGCGCTTCGGGCGCAAGAAGGTCATGGTCGGCTCGATGCTCAGCGGCGCTGTGCTGACCCTGGGCTGCGCCTTCGCGTCCGATTACCTCCACCTGGTGGCGCTGCGCGCCTGCATGGGCCTGATGCTGGGCGGCTTGCCAGCCGTGGCGATGGCGTACCTGGGCGACGAGATCGAACCGACATCCCTCGGCCTTTCGATGGGCATGTACATCAGCGGCAGCGCCTTTGGCGGCATGACAGGGCGGGTGCTGTCGGCCTTCATCAGCGATTTCGCCTCGTGGCGCATCGCCCTCGGTGTGCTCGGCGCGGCCGGACTGTACGCGGCGTGGGAATTCTCGCGCAGCCTGCCAACCTCGCGCCATGGCGCGACGCTGCCGGCGCGCGGCCCCGGCTTCGTCGCCGGCTTGCGGATCCACTTGCGCGATCCGGGGCTGCCGTGGCTGTTCGCGCTGTCGTTCCTGCTGATGGGCGCCTTCATCACGCTGTACAACTACATCGGCTACCGCCTGCTGGGCGCGCCGTTCAATCTGCGCCCGAGCGCCGTCGGGCTGCTGTCGCTGCTGTATCTGCTGGGCATCGTCAGCTCGATGTGGGCCGGCAAGCTGGCCGACCGGCTTGGGCGGCGCAATGTGCTGTGGCTCATGATGGGGCTGATGATCACCGGCTTGCTGATCACGCTGGCCGATTCACTGGTGGCGATCGTCCTGGGCGTGGGCCTGGCGACGTTCGGCTTCTTTGCGTCGCACTCGGTGGCCAGCAGCTGGGTAGGGCGGCGCGCGCGGGCGCCACAGGCGCTGGCCTCGGGCATCTACCTGTTCTTCTATTACCTGGGATCGAGCGTGGTGGGCTGGTCGGGCGGGTATGTCTACGAGCACTGGGGCTGGACCGGTGTAGTGACCTTGCTGGCGGGGCTGCTGGGGGTGGGGCTGGCGATCGCGCTGCATCTGCGGCGGCTGGCGCCGTTGCCGGTGAACTACTAGCTGGAGTAAATAGGGGAGCAATACCGAGTAGCGGGCAATACCGACTGGCGGGCAATACCGATGCCGCGCGCCGGCCGAAAACCGGGCGCACAAGTAAAAACGCCACGCTGCGAAGCGTGGCGTTGTCCGATCAGCGGCGAGCTGCGCGGTTTTGCGGGCGCGGTGCGCCGCCGGTTTTGCCAAGGTGACGGAAAGTGATCCGGCCCTTGCTCAGGTCGTACGGCGACAATTCGAGGCTGACCTGATCGCCGGCGATGATGCGGATGTGGTTCTTGCGCATCTTGCCCGAGGTGTAAGCGATCAGCTTGTGGCCGTTTTCGCAGTCGATACGATAACGCGAGTCCGGCAGCACTTCAGCCACGACGCCATTCATTTCGATGAGTTCTTCTTTTGCCATGATGGAGCTCCTGTAAATTTTAATATTGGGTAATCACACCAGCCTGGCGCGCGGCGCACGGGCTGGCGGATGATGCGGCCTGCGTGAAGCAGACAGTGTCAGGATGGGAATAATATTGACTTCGCTGGGTGTTGCGGCCCGTGTGCCATCTCGTGCCGTGGCGTCGCGCTTTGCGCGAATCATTTGTCCACAGGAACACGATATGGGGACGGTAGTAGAATTTTCCAGTGGCAATCTCGTGTTGTCATTCCTGAAACTTTGTAATCGTGGAGGAGTGATCGATGCCATACAAGCGATAGTGTAGCACGGTTGCCGCTCTGCGGCTCATGCGCACGCATAATGACGATATAATCTGCTTAACTTCCGTTGCAAAAAGCAACGCTTTTCACCAGGTCTTTCGCGTGCAGCAGTTGCCCCACGTGTCGATCGGCCGACTTTCCTGGGCTGCTCTCATGAACGACCGCACTTCCGCCAATCTCACTGGCCGCATTTCCACCGGTATTGCCGGCCTTGACGACATCCTGGGTGGCGGCTTGACGCCCCAGCGCGTGTATCTCGTCGAAGGTTCGCCCGGCGCCGGCAAGACCACGCTTGGCCTGCAATTTCTGCTCGACGGCATGGCGCGGGGCGAAGCCGGCCTGTATGTCACCCTGTCCGAAACCACTGATGAACTGATTGCGGTGGGTCAAAGCCATGGCTGGGACCTGACCCCGCTGTCGATCTACGAGCTGGCGGGCGAAGACGACCTTGATCTTGATGCGCAACAGTCGGTGTTCCACCCATCCGAAATCGAACTGGGCGAAACGACGCGCAAGGTGATGGACAGGGTCGACGAACTGCAGCCGGTGCGGGTGGTGTTCGACAGCCTGTCCGAAATGCGGCTGCTGGCCCAGAATCCGCTGCGCTACCGGCGCCAGATTCTGGCACTCAAACAATTCTTCTCCGCGCGCGGCTGTACTGTTCTGCTGCTCGATGACAAGACCAACCAGTCCGACCAGCAGCTGCACAGCATTGCCCACGGCGTCATCAGCCTGGAGCAGATTGCCCGCGACTACGGCAAGGAGCGGCGCCGCGTCAATATCCTCAAGATGCGCGGGATTCGCTTCCGTGGCGGCTACCATGACTATGCGCTCGATACGGGCGGCATCACGATGTATCCGCGCCTGGTCGCTGCCGAACACGTGCGCGACTTCGTGCCGCTGGTCGGCTCGAGCGGCTCCGACGGCTTCGACGCGCTGCTGGGCGGTGGCCTGATCCGCGGCACGAACACGCTGATCGTCGGCCCGTCCGGTATCGGCAAGACCACGCTGTCCACGCGCTGCCTGCTGGCGGCGCTCGAGCGTGGCGAAAAGGCGGCCTACTACCTGTTCGACGAAGGCCTGGGCACCTTCTTTGCCCGCAGCACGCAACTGGGACTGGACCTGCGGCCCTACCTGGCCACCGGCCAGCTCGCGATGTGCCACTTCGATCCGGCCGAACTCTCGCCCGGCGAATTCGCGCAACTGCTGCGCGACGCCGTCGAACAGCAGGGCACGCGCTTCATGGTGATCGACAGCCTGAACGCCTATCTGCAGGCCATGCCGGGCGAACAGTTCCTGACGCTGCAGATGCACGAACTGCTGTCGTATCTGAACCAGCAGGGCGTGACGACGATGATGATCCTGGGCCAGCATGGCCTGATGGCCGAAGGCCGCACCGACGTCGACCTGAGCTACCTGAGCGACAGCACGGTGCTGATGCGCTTTTTTGAGACGAGCGGCAATGTGCGGCGCGCCATCAGCGTGATCAAGAGCCGCACCACGCAGCACGCCCAAACGATCCACGAGCTGCAGCTGGGCCACGGCGGCGTGCGCATCGGTGCGCCGCTCGTGGGCTTCGAGGGTGTGCTGACCGGCATCCCCAACTACCGCGGCGCCACGCCCATGATGGTTCCGGTTCCAGATGCCGGGCAATAGCCAGCCGCGCAGCGCGCGCGAGGAACGCATCCTGATTTTCGCGCCGCGCGGGCGCGACGCCGAGGTCATGGCGTCGGTGCTGCAGCGCGATGGCCTCGAGTGCAAGGCCTTCACCGACTTCGCCCAGCTCGGCGCGGCGATCGAAGAGGGTGCCGGCGCGGCCATCCTGGCCGAAGAAGCGCTGCAGAACGTCGATGCCAGGGCCTTGCATGCCTGGCTCGAAGCGCAGGCGCCGTGGTCCGACTTTCCATTCATCGTGTTGCTGGCCAAGACCGTTGGCCTGCAGCAGGGTGCGGCCCGCGAGCGCCTGGGCGACTACGGCAACGTGATCCTGCTCGAACGTCCACTGAATGCGCAGACGCTGCGCAGCGCCAGCATCTCGGCCCTGCGCGCGCGCCGCCGCCAGTACCAGGCGCGCGACGTGCTGGCCGACCGCGAGCGCACGGCGCAGAGCCTGCACGACAGCCGGCAGGAACTCGTCGCCCTGAACGAAACGCTCGAATCGCGCATCGACGAGCGCACCCGCGCGCTGGCCCAGGCCAACGACCGCCTGATGAACGAGATCATCGAGCGCGAGCGGGTGCAGCAGGCGATGGCGCAGTACCAGAAGATGGAAGCGGTCGGGCGCCTGACCGGCGGCATCGCGCATGACTTCAACAACCTGCTCAATGTGGTCCAGGGCAGCATGGACCTGATCCTGTTGATGTCGAAGGACGATGTGGCCAAGGGCCGCGCCGAGATCGCGCGCCGCGCCTGCCAGCGCGGCGGCAAGCTCACAAGCCAGTTGCTCGCGTTCGCGCGCAACCAGAGTCTCGACCTGCGCGAAACCCATATCGGCCTGCTGTTCGACGGCGTGCGCGAACTGGTGGCAAGCTCGGTCGGCTCGGCCATCCGGCTGCGCTTTGCCGTCGACGACGACTGCGCGGCGGTGCTGGCCGATGGCAACCAGATGGAGATGGCGTTACTGAACCTGGCCATCAATGCGCGCGACGCGATGCCGGCTGGCGGCGAGCTGGTGTTCGCGGCCGGCCTGTCGGCCCCGCCGGCCGGCTTGCTGGCCGAGGGCGACTACGTGCGCATCGCCGTGACCGACAGCGGTGAAGGCATGGCGCCGGAACTGGTGGCCAAGGTGTTCGAACCGTTCTTCACGACCAAGGGCGTGAAGGGCACGGGACTGGGCCTGAGCCAGGTGTACGGCATGGCGCAGCAATCGGGCGGCGCGGCGCGCATCCTCAGCGAACAGGGCGTGGGCACCACGGTGGAAATCTGGCTGCGCGCCGCTACCGGGCTGGATGAGGCCGAGCCGGCGCCGCTGGCGCAGATGCCGGTGGCAAGCGAGCCGGCGCGCATCCTGATCGTCGAGGACGATGATTTCGTGCGCGCCTCGATGGTGTCGTCGCTCGAAGCGCTCGGTCACCACGTGACGCAGGCGGCCGACGGCGAAGCGGGCCTGGCGGCCCTGCAACGGGCGCGTCCCGAGCTCCTGATCACCGATTACCTGATGCCCGGCATGACGGGCGCCGACCTGATGGTGCGTACGCGCGCGATGTTCCCGGGCCTGCCGATGATCATCGCCACCGGCTACGCCGACATGAAAGCAATCGAGCAGGTGATTGGCGACGACATTGTGCTGCGCAAACCGTTCCAGCTGGCCGAACTGGCAGTGAGCGTCGGCCAGGCGCTGGACCGCCAGCGCCAGCGCGACAGCGCAGCTTTGGCCTGAGGTGTGCCCAGCGCGCTCTGCGCGTTTGACTGCGCCTATATAATCCGACAGACGCCACTTGCCAACGGACCACCGTGACAACCGCACCCGACCCATTCGACTATGAAGCCGCCATCAGCGCCTGCGCCCGCGGCGACCGGCACGCCCTGCGCCGGCTGTATGACCAGGAAAGCCCGCGCTTGCTCGGCGTGGCGCTGCGCATCGTGCGCGACCGCCAGAGCGCCGAAGACGTCGTGCATGACGCCTTCGTGAGCATCTGGACCCGCGCCGGCAGCTTTGAGCCCACGCGCGGTTCGGGCCGGGGCTGGATGTACACGATCGTGCGCCACGCGGCGCTCGACGCCGTGCGCGACGGCGCCCGTGAAGTCGGCGTTGACGAAGACACGCTCGACGCGCTCGACGCCGATGCCTTCGATCCCAATATGCAGGACGCCTTCGAGCTGCGCCAGGACATGGGCCGGCTGCACGAGTGCCTGACGCAGCTCGATCCGGCCAAGCGCAACAGCATCCTGCATGCCTATGTGGATGGCTTCTCGCACAGTGAAATCGCCGAGCGGCTCAAATCGCCGCTGGGCACGGTGAAGGCCTGGATCAAGCGCGGCATGAGCGCGCTGCGGGAGTGCATGGTATGAACGCAACACATGATTATGATGATTTGGCTGGCCAATACGTGCTGGGCACGCTGCCGCGCGCCAAGCGGCTCGAGGTCGACGCTGCGCTGG
The DNA here is from genome assembly GCF_014200505.1 of Massilia aurea. Lineage (GTDB taxonomy): Bacteria > Pseudomonadota > Gammaproteobacteria > Burkholderiales > Burkholderiaceae_D > Telluria > Telluria aurea_B. The sequence continues at coordinate 298,948 of NZ_JACHBX010000001.1, forward strand.
TTGACAATGCCACGCTGCGCGCTGCGGTCGCCTTTTGGGAAGCGCGGCTGCTGCCCCTGACGACGCTGGTGGAACCGAGCACGCCGCCGGCGTCGCTGTGGGCGCGCATCGAGCGCAGCCTGGGACCTGTTAGCAAGCCAGTGACGCCTGCGCGCGCCGGCTGGTGGGAGCGCCTGGGTCTGTGGCGCGGCCTGGCCGCCGGCGGCTTTGCCGCCGCTGCTGTCATGGCGGTGATGGTCGGCCTGCGCGTCAATGACCTACAGCAGCCGCACTACATGGTCGTGCTGGCCGCGCCGCAGAACGCGGCGCCGGGCTGGGTGCTCAAGATGACGGGCGCGACCACGCTGCGCCTAGAACCGCTGGTGTCAACCGCCGTGCCGGCGCAGCGCGCGCTGCAGTTGTGGACCAAGGCCGACAACTGGTCCGGTCCCGTGTCGCTGGGTCTCGTCAAGCCGGGCGAGACCGTCGAGGTCAAGCTCGACAAGCTGCCGAAGATCGTGCCGAACCAGCTGTTCGAAATTACGCTGGAGCCGCAGGCCGGCTCGCCGATCGGCAAGCCGACCGGTCCGATCCTGTTCATCGGCCGCGCCGTGGTCATCTAAATATCGCGCGCACCAACGGAAAAGGGCGTTCCCACGCAAGCGGGAACGCCCTTTGTTCATCCTACAGGATGATTAATGCAGCCAGATCAACGCAGCCAGATCGCGATGTCCTTCACGCCCGGCATGCCGCTGCCGATACGCGATGCGGCCGGGTTGGCGGCCCCGCCGATCAGCGTGCCGGCGCCGGTGGTGATGTCGACGCGGTACAGCGACGTCGGGCCACCGGCGGTGGTGCGCAGGGCTGCCAGCACCAGGCCGTTCGCACCGCCGGCGATGTCCATGCCGCCGTCGCCGGCGATCGTCACGCCCAGCGGGCCGACATTGACCAGCGTGCCGTCGTTTGGCGGGTTCTGCAGGGCCAGCACCGAACTGGTGCTGTCGACGTCGAACAGCTGCGTGGTGGTCGCGTTCAGGATACTGTTCGTGTAGGCGGCTGCTGCCACGCTAGGCGCCGCGCCGACGCGGTTGATGACGCCATCGGTGGTGGTCGCGCCGGTATCGACGTTGATGCGCAGGTTCTGACCGCTGTTGCTGATCACGCGCAGGCGGTCGGCCACCGGGTTGAAGTCGACGGCAAACGCGGTGCCGGCAATCGCGGTGTACGGCAGCGTGGTGTCGGTGCTGTCAGCGGCCAGCGTGGCTTTCACGGTGGCCACGCCGGTGGCCGGATCGATCGTGATCAGGCGCGCGGTCGAGGTCAGGCCATACAGCATATTGTCACGTGGACGCACGTCGATGCCCAGCACGAGTTCACCCGGGGCCAGGCCGCTGATGGTGACATTGGTGTCGAGCGTGTTCGGCGTGCCGACCTTGAAGCCGACCAGGCGGTTATCGTCGGTCAGGCCCAGCACGACCGGCGTCTGCGCCGCGCGCAGCGCGATGCCGCGGATGTCTTCGGTCACGCCCAGCGCGCCCACCAGCGTCGCCGGTGCGCTGGTGGCGGCCAGGTTCACGCCGTACAAGTTACGTGCGCCGCCAACGGTGGCCACCATATAGCCCATGTTGGTGCGTGCATCGATGTCGAAGCCGTTGACGGCGCCGGCGACGATGCCCAGCGGGACCGGGTTGGCCAGCGTGCCGTTGTTTGGCGGGTTCTGGGTGTACAGCGTGTTGTTGACGGCATCGATGCCGAACAGTGTCGTCGAGCCGGTGCCGGCAAACGAGTTGGTATAGGCCGAGGCCGAAATCGCCGTGTTCGCTGCGCCGCCGTTGATGCTGCCGTCGGTGGTCGTCGCGCCGGTGTCGACGTTGATGCGCAGGCTCTGGCCCGTGTTGCTGACAATGCGCAGGCGGTCGGCCATCGGGTTGAAGTCGACGCCGAAGTTGGTGCCGGCCAGCGCGGTGAACGCGTCGGTGGTGTCGGCAGCGTCAGCGGCCAGGCGCGACTTGTTGGTAGCGGCGCCGGTGACCGGGTCGAGCGTGTACAGGCGGCCGGTCGAACCGACGCCGTACAGCATGCCGTCGACCGGACGCATGTCGATGCCGACCAGGTTTTCGCCGCTCTGCAGGCCGGTGACGAGCACATTGGTGCGGATGGTCGCGGGGGCGGCGCGGTCGAACGAGATCAGACGGTTGCTGACAGTCAGGGCAACCACATCGCCAACAGTCGCGGATGCCGGCGGCGGGGTGGTCGGCGCCGGCGCGGCGTTGTTGTCATCGTCGTCGCTGCCGCAGGCGGTCAGCGCAAGGGCGATCGACGATACGAGGACGAGCTTGGCGAATTGTGGTTTTTTCATGATGTGTCCTTATTAGTAGAATGGGTCGTCAAAGTGGATCAGGGCGCACGGCCCGCGGGCAGGCTGCCATGTCGACACGGGTACTACGCACCAGATGCAGGATTGGATGCAGCCGGATGAAAATAAATATTCGTGCGCAGCCCGGCGGCGGCATGCAGCCTGCGTGCATGTGAGAATGCACGCATTTTGATGACAAGGTCGCATGTTACTGTAGGGAAATTATGGTGCAGCTGTCCTGCACCAGCAACCCTGTTCCAACGGTGCCGTCATGCGTGTTTCCCTGAGTGAGGTCGTGTCCGTGGTCGCCTTTTCGCTGGTCGGGTCGGTCTCGTGCCTCAAGGCCTGGTCGGTCTTGTCGGGTACCCCATTCACGCCGGGCTTCTACATTGCCGGCGCGATGTTCAGTCTGCTGATCTGTTCATTGTTTTTGCTGGCGTTCGCGTCGGTGCGGGCCTGGACCCGGGTGCGCTGACGCAGCCCTGGCCGCCGGGCGGCCGCCAGGTGACGAGAGACGGCGCTAGACGACGCCGCGGTTCTGCAGGGCGGCGATCTCGGCGTCGCTCTTGCCCAGCACATCGCGCAACACGTCCAGCGTGTGCTGGCCCAGCGTGGGCGGCGCCACGCTGCTGGTGGCCGGCGTGGCCGACATGCGGATCGGATTGCGCACCAGTGTGACTTCGCCGGCACTCGGATGCGGCAGCGCGATCGCCATCGCGCGCGCCTGCACCTGCTCGTTGGCGAAGACCTCGCCGACGTCGTTGATCGGCCCGCACGGCACGCCGTGTTCTTCCAGCAGCGCGATCCAGGCGGCGCGCGTTTTTTCACCGACCATCTCGGCCAGCAGCGGCACGAGCACGTCGCGATGCTGCACCCGCAGCGGATTGGTGGCAAAGCGCGCATCGAACGCCAGCTCGGGCCGGCCGCCTGCTTCGACGAACTTCTGGTACTGGCCATCGTTGCCGGCGGCGACGATGATGTGGCCGTCCAGGCAGGCGAAGGTCTGGTACGGCACGATATTGGCGTGCGCATTGCCCCAGCGCTTCGGCGCCTTGCCGCTGTTGAGGTAATTGCTGCCGACATTGGCCAGCATCGCCACCTGCGTGTCGAGCAGCGCCATGTCGATCTGCTGGCCTTCGCCGGTGCGGTCGCGGTGCGTCAGCGCGGCCAGTACGGCCACCGTCGCATACATGCCCGTCATCAGGTCGGTCAGCGCGACGCCGGCCTTTTGCGGCCCGCCGCCGGGCACATCATCCCGCTCGCCCGTCACCGACATCAGGCCGCCCATGCCCTGGATCAGGAAGTCGTAGCCGGCGCGGTGCGCGTATGGGCCATCCTGACCAAAGCCCGTGATCGAGCAATAGACCAGGTCGGGTTTGAGCGCCTTCAGGCTCGCGTAGTCGAGGCCATAGCGCGCCAGGTGCCCGACCTTGAAGTTCTCGAGCACCACGTCGCATGACAGCACCAGTTCGCGCAGCAGGGCTTGGCCTTCGCTGCTGGCGATATCGACCGTCATTGAGCGCTTGCCGCGGTTGGCGGTCAGGTAGTAGGCCGCTTCCTGCGTGTCGCGGCCATCGGCATCCTTCGCATACGGCGGGCCCCAGGCGCGCGTGTCGTCGCCACTGCCGGGGCGCTCGATCTTGATCACGTCGGCGCCCAGGTCGGCCAGGTTTTGCGCGCACCACGGGCCGGCCAGCACGCGTGACAGGTCGAGCACGCGGATGTGGCCGAGCGCCTTGGGCAGCGATGTGGAAGCGGAAGCGGAAGGAGAGGATGGCGTCATGGTTCAGGCAGGTAGGCAATCATGAAGCGCCGATTATAACGGGCCGGCCATGGGCTGCGGGGCCAGCTGGGCGGCCGCGGACAGTGCGCGTTCACGGTCGACGATGGCGTCGATCGTGCGCTCTTCCAGGCCCATCGCCCCGAGCACGAAGCTGGACAATTGCAGGCTCGCTTCCAGCGTTTCCGGTACCACGACCGAGGCGCCGGCCAGGCGCAGGTCGCGCGCGTGCTTCTCGTCGCGCGAGCGGGCGAACAAGGCCACGTGCGGGAATTCGCGCCGGATGCCGTGCACGGCCTGCAGCGCTGCGAGCGGCTGGTCCATCGTCAGCACGATCGCAGGCGCCTCGTCGGCGTGCACGCGGCGCAGCAGCTCGGGGCGCGCCGCGTTGCCGAACCAGACCGGCCAGCCGTCGGCGCGCAGCTGCGCGACCAGCCGCGCATCGGTTTCGAATGCCACGAACGGAATCTTTTGCGCAGTGAGCAGCTTGCCCAGTTGCTGGCCCACGCGGCCGAAGCCGGCAATGATGACTTGACCGCGCACCGCACTCAGGGCGGCATGATCGTGCTGCGCGGCCAGCTGCTCCCCTCGCGTTTCCAGCTGGTCGCCAATGGCCGTGCCCAGGCGCGCCAGCAGCGGCGTGATGAACAGCGACAGGCCCACCGCCAGCATCACGCGCGCGCCCAGCGCCGGATCGAGCACCCCGCTGGTCGCCGCATAGCCGATGACGATGAAGGCAAATTCGCCGCCCTGGCCCAGCAGCAGGCCACCTTCGACGGCGCGGCCCCACGGCAGGCCGCCCATCCGGAAAAGGAGGGCCACGACGACGCCCTTGATCAGCACCAGCTCGAGAACAAAAGTGGCCAGCCACAGCGGTGCGTCGAGGATCTGGCCGGTGTCGATCGTCATCCCGACCGTCATGAAGAACAACCCCATGAGCAGACCCTTGAACGGGTCGACCATCAGCTCGACCTCGTGCTTGAATTCGGTCTCGGCCAGCAGCAGGCCGGCGATCAGCGCGCCTAGCGCCATCGACAGGCCGGCGGCGGCCGACAATGCCGCGATGCCGAAGGTGGCGAGCAGCACCAGCGCCATGAACACGTCGGGCTGGCGCTGGCGGGCGAAGGCGCGAAACAGCGGGTGCACGACGCGCCCGCCGACCAAATAGATGAGGGCGATCGCGCCGGCGGCCTTGGCCAGCGTGATGGCGGCCAGCAGCAGCGCGTCGTTGCCGTCGCCGGCACCCTTGGCCAGCGCGCCGATCAGGATCAGGATCGGCACCACGGCCAGATCCTGCAGCATCAACACGGCGAAGGCGGCCTGGCCCAGGCGCGTGCCGGTGCTGTGCTGCTGGTTCATCAGCTGCATGACGACGGCGGTGGACGAGAGCGAGAGTACGAGGCCGAGGATGACAGCGGCCTGACCCGGCAAGCCATACAGATACAGGGCGGCGCCGATCAGCGTCGCGCTGGCCACGACCTGCGCCGAGCCGGCGCCGAACACCCAGCGCCGCATCGACCACAGGCGCGCAGCGGACAGTTCGAGTCCAATCATGAACATCAGGAACAGCACGCCGATTTCAGCGAGCATCGAGATGCCGGGGCCGGCGGGGAAGGTGAGGAACGAGAGCCACGGCGTGTGGACGGCCAGCGCGCCCAGGCCAAAGGGGCCGAGCAGGGCGCCGACGGCGAGAAAGCCGAGCACCTGATTGATGCGCAGGCGCTGCAGGGTAGGAATGAGGATGCCGGCCAGGATCAGGAACAGCAGGATTTCACGCAGGAAGGGGAAAGCGTGGTGGTCGTTCACGGTAGTACCTGTTCGTGGAGGGTTGGCGCGAGCGCCAACCCTACCACACGGACCGGTCAGGTCCCCGAGTGGATGGCCTCATCCAGTTCGGCCTGGCGCTCGCCACCCGCCACGTCCTGGCGCCGTTCGGCCTGCGCTTCGAGCTCGCGCCGTTCGTCGCGGTCGGCATTGCGCAGGTCGATGTAGCGGCGCAGCGCATCGTCAAGCGTCGGCAGCAGCGCGCCCCGTTCGCTGGCGAGCGCGCAATAGCGTGGGCGCGGCGCCGTGAAGCCGAATTCCTCGGCCGCTTTTGATTCCAGACTGCTGGCATCGATGCCGGCCAGTTCGGCCGCGCGCCGCGCCAGCTCGGCCCAGGTCAGTTCGCCCTGGTTGGCCAGATGCCAGATGCCGGCTTCGCCATCGACCGCGAGGTCGAGGCACGCATGCACCAGGTCGGGCACGAAGGTCGGCGACACGGTCAGGTCGCCGGCTGCGACGAACGGGTCGCCCCGTTCCAGCGCAGCGAGTGCCTGGGTGACGAAGTTGTGCTCGTCCCACGGCCCGAAAAAGGCGCTGGTGCGCACGACCAGCGCGCCCGGGTGATTCAGCAGGACCACGCGCTCGGCCTCGGCCTTGCTGCGGCCGTACACGCCCAGCGGCGCGACCGGATCGGATTCGACATACGGCCGCTCGTTGCTGCCATCGAACACGAGGTCGCTCGAGAACGTCGTCAGGTGGATACCATGCTGCGCGCAGGCGGCGGCCAGCGTCGCCGCGCCCACGGTGTTTTCACGCATGCAGCGTTCGAGTTCGTTCTCGGCATCGTCCACGCGCACGTAGCCGCAGGTATTGATCACGGCCCATGGCTTGTAGCGGGCCAGTGCGCGCTCGACCGATTCCTGATCGGCGATGTCCATGTCCTGGCGCGACAGCAGGCGGTGCGCCAGATTGCGTTTTTCGCAGATGCGGGCAAAGGCGCGGCCCAGCGTGCCGGTCGCGCCCAGGATCAGGATGGGCGGGGCGCTCATGTCGACCACGCGGTGGCCATCGGCGGCGGTGGACGTTACGGTGTCGGGCGTGGCGACCGGCTGGCACACGAAGCGGCCCGGGCGACGCCACCAGCCCTGTGCGCGCAGCACCGGATGCGACAGCGGCTCGCCGGCGGCCAGTTCGTTCATCATCGTCGCCAGCGCAGTGCGGCGCGGCAGTGGCGAGCGCACGTCAAGCGGGCCCGGCTCGTAATAGCCGTTCTCTGCGGTGACGAGGCAGTTCCAGTCGAACGACCCGAGCAGCGCCCAGACCGTCACGGCGCGCACGTCAACGCCATTGGCGCGCGACCCCTGCGCGGCTTCCCAGATTTCAAGGAGCCAGCGCAGTTGGTCTTCGCGGTTGGCGTCGATGTGCGCCTCGGTGATCGCCAGCGGGATGCCGTAGCGTTCCCAGATTTCCTGCAGCAGCGGGGCGATGCCCGGTGTGGGCGTGGCCAGCACGCGCGACGCTTCGACGTCAGCGCACGGGAGGTCGTCGGCCATGCCGCGGTGGTGCGCCGGATAGCGCTCCGGCCGATGGTCGAGCCAGCGCTCGCTGGTAACGTAGTAATTGCAGCCGATGATGTCGGGCGGGCACGGGTTATCGCGGAACCAGAGGAGTTCGGCGGCCTCGGCGCCATTGCGCAGCAGGTAGTTCCACAACGGGTGGTCGGGCACGACCATCCCGCACAGCAGGTCCCAGCCGAGCCAGCGGCGCTCGTTGTAGAACTCGGCGACGTCGCTCAGTTCGGGCGTGCTGTAGGTCTTGCCGAGATCGTCGGTCTGGATCAGCTTGGCAGCCGGATTGACGGCGCGGATCGCGCGCATCGACAGCACGGTGGCGCGGCACTGATTCAGCAGCGCCTGGATGAACGTGCGGTCGTCGCGCCCGTGCGGATACCAGACGCCGTACAGGCCGGCGAAGCGCGCCGTCGTGCAGATTTCGTTGACGGGGGTGTAGTACTCGAGCCAGGGATAGCGCGCGGCGACGGCGCCGGCGTAGTCGGCCAGTGCCTCTGCAAAACCGGGGTCGACCAGGCTCGTGTGGCGAGGCCCGCTGCCATGGTGGACCAGGCCGGCAATCGGCGTGACGCCGGCGGCGCGCAGGGCGTTCAGGCGTTCGTCGGGCCAGTGCCAGTTGGCGTGCTCGAGGCCATCCGGCGCCGTGCGTTCCCACAGGATCGGATAGCGGATGGCGCGGATGCCGAGGCCGGCGAAGCGCTCGATGTCGCACGGCCGGTCGGTGTGGCCGTTGCGGTCGAGCTGGCTGAAATAGGCGTCCTGCACGCGGTTGACGGTGCATTCGAGGCCGCCCCACAGTTCGAGGGGATGGTCCTGGTGGTTCTGATCATTGTGGCTGTTCGTGCTCTTGTTCATGGCGTTGGTTCCTTAATATTATTGCAACTAGCTGGTCGACCTGAAGTGCTCTGACTGATCTGTGTTGTGTTGGGAGAGCCCTGCTGCCGAGTCACGGACCGGGTGGCGGTTGACAGCGCGGCGGCAACCTGCAACCATGCGGTCCATGATCTTTCCGAAAGCACATTTCATTCTTTCCTGGTGGCGCCGCTGATAGCGCGCGGCCACGGGAAATGATGTGCATTTCATAGCCGCCTCGATTCAGGCGGCGTTCATTGTTGATACGCAGCGATCGGGGCATAGAACCAGGAACCTCGATGACACTGCCTACTTCAACTACTACTTCTATCGATACTGCCACTGCTGCCGTACCAACCGCAGCAACTACGCCAGCTGCCAACTCGATCATCCTCACCGGTGACCGGCCAACGGGCCCGCTGCACCTGGGCCACTTCGTCGGCAGCCTGCGCGATCGCGTGGCATACCAGCATCAATACCGTCAATTCGTCATGCTCGCCGACTCGCAGGCCATGACCGACAATATGGATGACTTGGGTAAGGTACACCGGAATGTGGTCGAAGTGGCGCTCGATTACCTTGCTGTCGGGATCGATCCGGCCAAGACGACCGTGTTCATCCAGTCCCAAATCCCGGAGCTGACCGAGCTGACGTTCTATTACCTGAACCTCGTGACCGTTGCGCGCCTCGAGCGCAACCCGACCGTCAAGGCCGAAATCGTCCTGCGCGGCTTCGAGCGCGACATTCCGGCGGGCTTTTTGACCTACCCGGCCAGCCAGGCCGCCGACATCACCGCGTTCAAGGCGAACATGGTGCCGGTCGGTGAAGACCAGATCCCGATGATCGAGCAGTGCAACGAGATCGTGCGCAAGTTCAACCGCATCGTCGGGCGCGACATTCTGGTGGAAGCCAAGGCCTTCGTGCCCGAAGTGGGGCGCCTGCCAGGCATCGACGGCAAGGCCAAGATGAGCAAGTCGCTGGGCAATACGATCAACCTGGGCGCCAGCCCTGACGAGATCCGCGCCGCCGTCCGAAACGTCTACACCGACCCGCTGCACCTGAAGGTCTCCGACCCGGGCCACATCGAAGGCAACGTCGCCTTCACGTATCTGGACGCGTTCGATACCGACAAGGACGGCCTGGCCGAGATGAAGGCGCATTACCAGCGCGGCGGCCTGGGCGACAGCATCGTCAAGAAACGCCTCGAAGGCATCCTGCAAGACATGCTGGCGCCGATCCGCGCGCGCCGCGAAGAGTTTGCGAAAGACCCGGCTTACGTCATGCAGATGCTGAAGGAAGGCACGATGAAGGCGCGAGAAGTCGCGGCGGCGACGACCGACGAAGTCAAGAAGGCGCTGGGGCTGTCGTACTTCTGATGTGCTTCTGACTGGTATCGCGCGGCGATGCCGGCGGTAGCGCAGCGCAAGGCTATCGTAACTGTGAGTAGTAGAAAGCCCCCGGGGATGGCAAGCTGCGTGCTTGTCCATCACCCGGGAGTGCATCATGAGCAAAGGCTTGCGCCTGACTGAAAAATGGATGCAGCGCGCCCTGTGGCTCGTTGCGTTCGTGTTTGCCGGCTTCTTGATCGGGCTTGGCAGCCTGATCGTGCAGAACGTGCGCGATGTGGAAGAGCCACTGACGCTCGAGCAGTTCATGGACTCGGCCCAATTGGCCAGTGTGCAAGCCGAGCGCGAAGCCGCGCACAAAGCGCAGGAACAGGCCCAGTCGCGCCTGGAGCAGGCGACCCAGAAGCACACGGTGGCCAGCGCGAATACTGCGTCGGCGCGCGAGACGTTCGCCAACTGGCTGGCGACGCGGCAGGTGACCGCGCGGCCCGAGCAGGATCCGGAATTAATCAAGCGCACCGAGGCACTCGATGCGCTCGCAAGCGCCGAGCGCAAGGCGCTTGCAGCAGTGGAGGCCGAACAGCAGACGCTGCTCGACGCAACCCAGGCCGGGGAGCGTGCCGGCAACCGTTGGCGTGCGCTGGAAGAGCCTGCCGAGACGGCGTTGTTTGAAGCGCAGACTGCGCGCGATCTGCGCGTGTTTGGCTATCGGCTCGCGCTGACCCTGCCGCTGTTGCTGGTGGCCGGCTGGCTGTTCAAGCACAAGCGCAAAACGCCCGACTGGCCATTCGCCTGGGGCTTCATCCTGTTTGCGTTGTTCACGTTCTTTTTCGAGCTGGTGCCGTATCTGCCGAGCTATGGCGGGTACGTGCGCTACATCGTCGGTATCATCCTGACGGTCGTTGCGGGGCGCTATGCGATCCGGTGGTTGCAGGGATACCTGGCGCGCCAGAAACTGGCCGAGGCCTTGCCCGATGCCGAGCGGCGCCAGGGGATGCTCTATGACGTGGCCCAGACCCGGCTGGCGAAAAGCCTGTGCCCCGGATGCGAGCGGGCGGTCGACCTGAAGGATGGCAAGAACGATTTTTGCCCGCACTGCGGCATCGGCCTGTTCAACCGCTGCACTGCCTGCACGACGCGCAAGAATGCGTTTGCACGGTTCTGCTTCGCGTGCGGCGCGGCGGCCAACACGACACTGGCTGATTGAATAAAAAAAACCGCAGCCGGCGGGGCCGGTTGCGGTTTTATGAAGTGCGCGCTATGTAAGGTGGGCGGGTTTCCGCCCACGCGTTCAACACACCTTCGCATACCAGGGAAGATGTGAAGTACGCGCTACCCGATATCAGTCACGCAGGTCAGCTGGCACCTTGCCGCCATTGGCTGCCAGCTTGTTCATGACCTGGCGGTGCAGCCAGATGTTCATCTTGGCCGAATCGTTCATGTCGCCCGTGTAGTTCAGCTCAGTGGCGAGTTCCTTGCGCGACTGCAGGCTGCTGTCCAGGCCGAGCAGCTTGAGCAGGTCGACGATCGACGAACGCCAGTTCAGTTGCTGGCCCGACGAGGCGAGCATGCCGTTCAGGACTTGCTCGACGTCGACTGGCTGGGCTGGCGCCGCTGCTGGTGCTGGCGCTGCTACTGGTACGGCGGCCGTTGGTGCTGCCGGTGCTGCGGTCGGGGCAGCAGGTGCAGCCGTTGGCGTTGCCGCCGGTGCTGCGTCTTTTTTGCCTGGGAAAATTTTATGGAAGATGTTGCTCAGGATACCCACGGGACCCTCCTTTTCTGGTGATTGCTTACGGATATTGTTTGCCATGTAGCCCAGTGCGACGGCCAGGGCGGCGCCCCCGGCAGCCTTGATCAGCGTCGGATGCTCGGCGTAGAAGTCGCTCATGCGATCGACGATGCCGGGATTCTGCTGTTGTGCTTTTTCAGCCAGTTCCTGCACTTGTTCAGGCGAAACCTGCGCCGCCTGTTCAGGCGTAACCTGCGTTGGCACATTGTTGCCGAAGATCTTGCTCAGTGCACCACCGGCGACCGACGACAGCACGCCGCCGCCTGCGCCGCCCAGCAAGCTGGTCAGCATGCCGGCGCGCTGGTGCTGGTCGCTCTGGCCAAACAGCTGGCTGACCATTTGCGGGAACGGCGGGGTCTGGTCGGAGCGCAGTGCGCTCGCGATGCCTTGCGCGACGCTGGCCCGGGGCGCGTTCTGCGCTACTTGGTCGAAGTCGGCGGCAGCATTGCCGTTGGTGCTGGCGGCGCCTGCGCCACCAAGATATTGCTGCAACAAATTACCTAAATCAAAAGCCATGTGTTCTCCTGCTGGGTGAATGCCGGGATGGATGACCAGCGTAGGCGTTTTGATATGGACCGCTCTGTACGATGACGAACCCACGGTGCATCGATCATCAACGATCTGCGCTCTGTGAACTGCGCTCTGCGCTCTGTGATCATTACGTGGGTGTTGCGCAGGAAAGGGTAGTGCCGCATGTATTTGCCAGGTGGACACGACAGTACCGCGAACGGTAAGCTGTCGGCATGCCCTACGTCCCGCTTGCCGTGTTCCTCGTCCTCTACCTGTTTGCCAGCCTGGCCTGGAACATGTCCCAGGTCGTCGGCGCCGCCTACCTCGTTACCAGCCTGACCTGTTTCGTGGCCTACGCGATGGACAAGTCGGCTGCGCGCGCCAGCACCTGGCGCACGCCGGAAGCCACGCTCCTGCTGCTGGGTCTGATCGGTGGCTGGCCCGGCGCCGTGCTGGCGCAACAGTGGCTGCGCCACAAGACCAGCAAGCAATCGTTCCAATGGAAGTTCCAGGCGACGGTGGCGCTGAACCTGGCCGTATTCGCATTCCTTGCCTACCGTTTCGGTCAACCGACCGCCGCATGATGACGAACGATCCCGTGTGGCCATGGCCCCGCATTCTCGCGCACCGTGGCGGCGGCACGCTCGCGCCCGAGAACACGGTGGCCGGCTTGCGCTGCGGCATGGCAGCGGGCTTTCGCGCGATCGAGTTCGACGTCATGCTGGCGCGCGACGGCGTCCCCGTGGTGCTGCACGACCCGGGCCTGGGCCGCACGGTCCGGGGCAGCGGCAGCGTGTTCGAGCACGATGCGCTTGAGCTTGCCGCGATGGATGCCGGCAGCTGGTTCGGCCATGGATTCGCGGGCGAGCCGGTGCCGTTGTTCGACGCCTTCGCGCGCCTGTGCATGGCCCACGGCATCTGGATGAATATCGAGATCAAGCCGGCGCCCGGCTACGAACGCGAGACGGGCCACATCGTGGCGCAGATGACCGCCGCGCTGTTCGCTGACGCACTCGCATCCGGCGACCCGGCCGCGTTGCCGCTGTTGTCGTCATTCAGCGACGTCGCGCTGGCAGCGGCGCAGGCGGCGGCCCCGACCCTGCCGCGCGCCTGCCTCATCAGCGCGCTCGGCGCCGATTGGCAGGTGCGGGCGCAGGCGCTCGGTGTGCACGCCATCCATACCAACCACTTGCACCTGAGCCGGCAGCAGGCACGCACCGTCAAGGACGCCGGCTACGGCCTGTTCTGCTACACCGTCAACGATGCCGGCCGCGCGCGCGAACTGCTGGCCTGGGGTGTGGACGCCTTCTGCACCGACCGCATCGACCTGATCACGCCCGATTTCACCTGACAGCAGGTCCAGGCACTATATTTACTCTGTGACCTCAAGTAACAGGGAGGGAGTGACGTTAAGAAGGGACGATCACCCTGACGGTGTTGCCACCATGGCGCTTTCCATTTCGACGAATACCCTGTCGCTCAGTACGCAGCGCAGCATGCGCACGCATGACACGGAGGGGGCAAAGCTCACCGAGCGCCTGAGCTCCGGCATGCGCATCAACCGGGCATCCGACGATGCGGCCGGCCAGGCGATCACGTCGCGCCTGTCGTCGAACCTGCGCGGCGTCAGCCAGGCGATGCGCAGCCTGAGCGACGCGACATCGATGCTGCAGGTGGCCGACGGCGCCATGGCCAGCGTCACCGATACCCTGCAACGCCTGCGCGAGATGGCGGTGGCGGCCGGCAACGGCAGCTACACGGACGGGGATCGCGGCGCGCTGCAGAAAGAAACGCAGGCACTGCTGCAACACATCACGCAGGTGGGCACCGACACCAGCTTCAACGGGCAAGCGCTGTTTTCGCAGGACACCGTCAGCATCGGCGGCGACGAACGGCGGCGCGCCGTGCTCGATGGCCTGCAGTCCGGCTGGCTCAGTTCGGCCGAGGACCTGATCAAGCAGCATTACGGGCTCATGGGCGATGGCGCCAAACTGACTGTCAACCTCGACACCACGGACGGTGGCTATAACGTGCTCGCCTCGGTGTCCGGCACGTCGTCCGGCGGCAAGCTGAACAATCTGCACCTGAATATCGACATGGCCGACTTCGGCACCGCGCCTACCCCCGACGGTGGCAGCGCGCCGCTCTACAGCGACCGCATCGTCGCCCATGAAATGGTGCACGCCGTGATGGGCCGCACGATGAATATGGGGTCGCTGCCGCAATGGTTCGTCGAAGGCACGGCTGAACTGATCAATGGCGCCGACGAACGGCTGGCCGGCGCCGGCAGCATCGCAGGCGTGGTCGCCACCATCGCTGGCGGCGGTTTTTCGTACGAAGGCGGGTATGCCGCCAGCCGCTACCTGCACGACCGCATGAAGGGCCTGGGCGTGGAGGGCGGCATCAAGGGCATCATGCAATACCTGAACAACAACCAGTCGGCCGATCTCGACGCCGCGCTCAATGCCGTGTCGAAAGGCGTGTACACCAGCAGTGCCGCGTTCCTGGCCGACTTCGGCGCCAATGGCGAACAATTTATCAATACAAAAATGAATCTGACCAATGCCGATACGGGCGCCATCGGTGGCCTCGATGCCGATGGCGGCCCCGTGCGCGATGCCCGCGCCGTCGTGCCCGCCAGCGGGACCAGCAATGCCGCGGACGGCCTGGCCGGTTTCAACGTCGTCTACCCGGACGAAGGCAGCGCCAGCGGCGTGCGGCGCGTGCAGGTGCAGGCCGGCGACAGTGCCGGCGACCTGATCGACCTGCAATTCTCGTCGATGAACGCGCGCGCACTGGGGCTGGCCAATCTCGACATGACACGCTCGAGTGTGGCACTGCTGAGCATCGACCGGGCGCTGGAGTTCGTGGGCGAACAGCGCGTACGCACGGGCGCCTCGAGCAACCGGCTGGACCTGGCCGCCGGTGCCCTAGAGACGAGTTCGCAGAACATGCAGGCGGCCCGCTCGCGTATCCAGGATACCGATTACGCGAGCGACACGGCGCAGCTGACCCGCACGCAGATCCTGCAGCAGGCGGCGTCGGCGATGCTGGCGCAGGCCAATGGGCAACCACGCTCCATCCTGAGCCTGCTGCGCTGAGAATGGATCGGGGAGCTAGGCTATAATCGTTCCTTTATAGGCACGCTGCCTCATTCCGCCCAACGATCAGACATGAAATCCTCCGACATCCGCGAAAAGTTCCTCAAGTTCTTTGAATCCAAAGGCCATTCCATCGTGCGTTCCAGCCCGCTGGTGCCGGGCAACGACCCGACCATGTTGCTGACCAATAGCGGCATGGTGCAGTTCAAGGATGTCTTCCTGGGCCTGGATTCGCGCCCGTACTCGCGCGCGACGTCCGTGCAGCGCTGCGTGCGCGCCGGCGGCAAGCACAACGACCTGGAAAACGTCGGCTACACGGCGCGTCACCACACGTTCTTCGAGATGCTGGGCAACTTCAGCTTCGGCGATTACTTCAAGCGCGATGCGATCCAGCTGGCCTGGGAGCTGTTGACCAAGGTCTACCTGCTGCCAGCCGAAAAGCTGACCATCACCGTGTACTTCGAGGACGACGAAGCGTACGACATCTGGGCCAACGAGATCGGCGTGCCGAAAGAGCGCATCATCCGCATCGGCGACAACAAGGGCGCGCGCTACGCATCCGACAATTTCTGGCAGATGGCCGATACGGGCCCATGCGGTCCGTGCACCGAGATCTTCTACGACCACGGCGCCGACATCTGGGGCGGCCCACCGGGCTCGGCCGAAGAAGACGGCGACCGCTTCATCGAAATCTGGAACCTCGTGTTCATGCAGTTCTACCGCGACGAATCCGGCTCGCTGACCCCGCTGCCGAAGCCGTCGATCGACACCGGCATGGGCATGGAGCGCCTGGCCGCCGTGCTGCAGAACGTGCACAGCAACTACGAAATCGACCTGTTCCAGAACCTGATCAAGGCGGCTGCCCGCGAAACCGCGGCGCCTGACCTCGAGAACAATTCGCTGAAGGTCATCGCCGACCACATCCGCGCTGCGTCGTTCATGATCGTCGACGGCATCATCCCGAGCAGCGAAGGCCATGGCTACGTGCTGCGCCGCATCGTGCGCCGCGCACTGCGCCACGGCCACAAGCTGGGCCAGACCAAGCCATTCTTCTACAAGCTGGTGGCTGACCTCGACATCGAGATGGGCGAAGCCTATCCCGAACTGCGCATGGCCAAAGAGCGCGTGGCGCAAGTGCTCAAGGCCGAAGAAGAACGCTTCGGCGAGACGTTGGAAAACGGCATGAAGATTCTCGAAGCCCAGCTGGCCAAGGATCCGAAGAACCTCGACGGCGGCACCGCCTTCACGCTGTACGATACATACGGCTTCCCGCTCGACCTCACCGCCGACATCTGCCGCGAACGTGGCATCACGCTCGACGAAGCGGGTTTTACCGCCGCGATGGAACAGCAAAAGAAAACGGCGCGCGCCGCCGGCAAGTTCAAGATGGCCGCCAACGTCGAGTACGCGGGCGAAAAGACAAAATTTGTCGGCTACGATTCGCTGGCCCACAACACGCACGTGCTGGCGCTGTACGCCGACGGCGTGAAGGTCGAGCAACTGAGCGCCGGCCAGGCTGGCATCGTCGTGCTCGACACGACGCCGTTCTACGCTGAGTCGGGCGGCCAGGTGGGCGACCAGGGCGTGATTGGCGATGGCGCCATCCGCTTCGAAGTCGAAGACACGCTCAAGATCCAGGCCGACGTCTTCGGTCACCACGGCGTGCTGCGCGAAGGCATGCTGAAGGTCGGCGCAACGGTCGACGCACAGGTCGACACGGCCAAGCGCGCACGCACCATCCGCAACCACTCGGCAACGCACCTGATGCACAAGGCGCTGCGCGAAGTGCTGGGCACGCACGTGGCACAAAAAGGTTCGCTGGTCGACCCGGACAAGACCCGTTTCGACTTCAGCCATCCGCAGGCGCTGACGCTGGACGAGATCACGCAGGTCGAGACCATCGTCAACCGCGAGATTCTCGAGAACCACGCGACGCAGTCGCACAATATGTCGTTCGACGATGCGGTCAAGCACGGCGCCATGGCGCTGTTTGGCGAGAAGTACGGCGACACCGTGCGCGTGCTCGACATCGGTACGTCGAAAGAGCTGTGCGGCGGCGTCCACGTGACCCGCACCGGCGACATCGGCCTGTTCAAGATTGTGTCGGAAGGCGGCGTCGCGGCCGGTATCCGCCGTATCGAAGCCGTTACGGGCGAAGGCGCACTGGCCCTGGTGCAATCGATCAACCGCAAGCTGATCGAAGCGGCCGGCGCGCTGAAGACCAATCCTGACGAACTGACGGGCCGTATCGGCCAGGTGCAAGACCAGGTGAAGCTGCTCGAAAAAGAAGTCGCTGCACTGAAGTCGAAGCTGGCGTCGGGGCAGGGCGACGAGCTGATCGCGCAAGCCATCGACGTCAACGGCATCAAGGTGCTGGCAGCGACGATGGAAGGCGCCGACGTGGCGACGCTGCGCGAAGCCATGGACAAGCTCAAGGACAAGCTGGGCACGGCCGCGATCGTGCTGGCAAGCGTCCTCGAAGGCAAGGTCAGCCTGATCGCAGGCGTGACCAAGGATGCCACCGGCAAGGTCAAGGCCGGCGAGCTGGTCAACTTTGTGGCCCAGCAGGTGGGCGGCAAGGGCGGCGGACGTCCGGACATGGCGCAGGCCGGCGGTACCGACCCATCGGGCTTGCCGGCAGCACTGGCCGGCGTGGCGGGCTGGGTTGGCGAGCGCGCGTAAGCAGCGTCCTGTCGGATAAAAAACGCCGCCTCTTTGGGCGGCGTTTTTTATTGCCTTCGTTGCATTGCCCTCATAGAATCATGCACGAACATTAACCTTTTAAAAGACGATCATGCTGACATTTCGGGTTGTGATAACGGGTTTTCTGGCAACGGTAGTGTCGGTGGCGCAGGCCCAGATGCCGGCAAACGACACGGTCAAGGGCGGCAAGGATCATCCACTGCTCACGCGCTTTGCTGGCGCGAAGCTGGTTGGCTATGAGGTGAAGCAGTTCGATGAGGCCACGCTGCCGGCAGGCAAGCGCGTCCGGATCGCCGGCAAGCTGGGTTTCGAGAAGACCCTGCGCCTGGAGGGCAAGTACACCCGCATCGCCTACGTCTATCCCCAGGACCGCTCGTCTCTCGAAGTCATGCGCAACTACCAGGCAGCGCTCGAAAAGGCCGGCATGAAAAGCACCTTCGCCTGCGCCAAGGAAACCTGTGGCGAAAATTTTGGCGACTTCGTGCAGCAGCAGCGGGTAGGCTACAACTTCATCCAGGGCGGCGAGGCGGCGACCTCGCCCTTCAACTACGGCCGCAATGACAACCGCTATCTGCTCGCATCGGGAACGCGTCCCGATGGGTCCGCGCTGACCGTTGCCGTGTACATGGTCGATCCGGTCCAAGGAAAGCTTGGCGGCGTCTATCTCGACATCGTCGAAGGCAAGTCGATGGAAGGGGGGAAGGTCTCTGCCAACCTGAACGCGGCGGACATGGCCAAAGGCATCGCCACGGACGGCAAGGTGGCGATCTACGGCGTCTATTTCGACACCGGCAAGGCCGACGTCAAGCCCGAATCGGCAGCTGCGCTGGCCGAGATGGCCACGATGCTCAAGCAGTCGCCAAAGCTCAAGGTGTTCGTGGTCGGCCACACCGACAACCAGGGCGCCGTGGCCCAGAACCTGACGTTGTCGCAGCGGCGTGCCGAGTCGGTGGTCGGGGCGCTGGCCGGCACCTACAAGATCGATGCCGCGCGCCTCAGTCCGAAAGGCGTGGCCGCGTATGCGCCGCTGGCGTCGAATCGCGCCGAGGCGGGGCGCCAGCAGAACCGGCGGGTAGAGCTGGTCGAGCAATAAACGCTGGCGGTGCGCGACACCATCGCGCAAGCATATTGCGCAGCCTTGCCGGAACGACGGTTGTGCGCGCTCTTTTGGACCGTATCTGGTGCTTATGATGCACCGTCATCTCGAACGAGTCCGGGAACCTTGGCAAGCACCTGCGCAATGAATTCGATGAAGACCGCTGCACGCTGGGGCAGGCGTCGTTCTGCGGAATACAGCACATTGACGGGCACAGGCGGCGCCCCATGCGCGGTCAACAATGCGACCAGTTCGCCGCTCTGCAGTTCTTCGGTCACCATCCACGCAGGCAGGTAAGCGATCCCCAGGTCATTCAGGACGGCGCGCCGGATGCCGTCCAGACTATTGAGCCGCATGCGCCCGCTGACCTTACGATCGCCATCTCTGAATGGCCAGCTGTCATTGCCGGCTGCCAGCAAGGTATACATGATGCAGTCGTGCGCAGCCAGGTCGCCGGGTTCCAGCGGTGTGCCACGTTGTTTCAGATACGTCCTGCTTGCCACACAGATGCGCGCGGATTGACCGACGCACCGTGCGCGCAGGGTGCTGTCACGTAATTTGCCACCCCGTATGGCGATATCGATGCCTTCGGCCACCAAGTCGATGTAGGCGTCACCCAGACGAAACTCCACATCGACATGCGGATAGCGCCGTAGAAAATCCGGCAGGGCGGGTATCAGGAGTTCAGTGCCGATACTCTCCGGACAAGCAATGCGCAGCAGTCCATGCGGATCTTGTTGGCCATGCGCCTGTGCTTCGGCTTCTCCGATGATGTCGAGTGCTTGGCGCGCTTGCGCGTAGTAGCGCTGGCCCTCGGCCGTGGCAACCATCTGCCGCGTCGAGCGATGCAATAGCCGCGTTCCCAGCGACTTTTCCAGTGCCGCCACATGCCGGCTGACGTTCGGTTGCCCGATCCCGAGCTCCCGCGCGACAGCTGAAAAACTACCGGTTTCGACGGCGCGCACGAAGCAACGCATCCACAACAATTTATCCATTCCTGCCCGTGTGAATTCACTTTATGCAGCAGGAGCATAAATGATATGAGCGCAGCATGGGTTCTCGTGCAGGCAGTCAGCGATCAGACTGCGCGGGTCGACCCCAAGCGCACACGCTCGTGCCCCGGGTTTTACCATGACAGGAACCAAGATGAACACCTCTGCAACTGAACGCTTTGTCAGCCTGGTCGGCACCTATGAAATCGACCCGCTGGACGCTGCGGCGTTTGCACGCATCGCGACGGCGTCGGTCGACCAGATCGCTGGCAAACCAGGCTGCCTGTATTACAGTGCCTCGCAAGACCTGAAGCAGGCCAACGTGTTTCATCTGACCGAAGGGTGGGCCACGCAAGAAGCGCTCGATGCTCACCTGAGTAGTCCAGATTTTCTCACCATGCTGGAGCAAGCATTCACGCTGCGCATCGTGCGCCGTGACATCTACGTGTCTGAGTCGGCAGGGCGAACGTTGTTGGGCTGATTGGCGCAATCCAGGCGCATTGTCCGCTGTCGGACCTGCATTGACCCGCACATCGATGTTTCAAGCGAAGTACCTTCCCACTTTATTGCGCCCAATTGTCTGACCGTCTATTGCACGCGCCGATTTGGGTCGCATCTTGTCCGCATGATGCACCACCATAGTGCTTTTTCGTGAGCATCCAGTACAGACTCGGTAGCAGTTCGTCAAGCTTTTAACACTGGGTTGCAGGCTCGCAACAATCTATGACTATTTTGGTGCGCTGCGTCATACTGTGGGAATTGGAGTAGTATTCGAGTTCCAGCACCCTCCTTACTGATCAGGAATGCGATGAGCGACATCATTTTCGACACTGACACCGACACCATGGAATTCCAGAGAGATCTGGATGCGCGGGGGCTTAATTGCCCACTGCCCATCCTCAAAGCGAAGAAGGCGCTCGCCGAAATGGAGAGTGGCCAGGTGTTGCGTATCGTGGCCACCGACACCGGCTCCGTGCGCGACTTTCAGGCGTTTGCCAAACAGACCGGCAATGCACTGCTGGCCCACACCTTTGAACACGGCGAGTTCACGTTTCTGATGCGCCGCAAGTAAAAGAAACCGCCGTGTCGCGCCTGTCGACACGGCGCGCACCATTGCTGTGCCGGGGTCTGTGCCCCATTTGTTTTCCCCGAATTCATGACAGACCGAGTACTTTAGGTGTTTTCCTCTACTAAAAAATCGCACGCTCGTGCTTTAATTTGGCCCGTTGCCCCGATTTCTCATATAATCTGAGCCACTTTAGTCTGTCTCCATCTCATTTTAAAAGGCACCCTATGAAAGTCCTGGTACCCGTCAAACGCGTGGTCGACTACAACGTCAAGGTTCGCGTCAAGTCCGACAACAGTGGTGTGGATATCGCCAACGTCAAGATGTCGATGAACCCGTTCGACGAAATCGCGCTGGAAGAGGCGACCCGCCTGAAAGAAGGCGGCAAGGTTACCGAAGTGGTGGCAGTGTCGATCGGCGTGCCGCAATGCCAGGAAACCCTGCGCACCGGTCTGGCCATCGGCGCCGACCGCGCGATCCTGGTCGAAACCGCGGGCGACACCGAGCCGCTGGGCGTGGCCAAGATCATGAAGGCGCTGGCCGACAAAGAGCAGCCACAGCTGATCATCCTGGGCAAGCAGGCAATTGATGACGACTCGAACCAGACCGGCCAGATGCTCGCCGCACTGCTGGGCTGGCCACAAGCGACGTTCGCGTCGAAAGTGGTGCTCGAGGATGGCAAGGTCACCGTGACGCGCGAAGTCGACGGCGGCCTGGAAACCGTGGCGCTCAAGCTGCCTGCAGTCATCACCACCGACCTGCGCCTGAACGAGCCGCGCTACGTGACGCTGCCGAACATCATGAAGGCCAAGAAAAAGCCGCTCGAGACGATCAAGCCGGAAGACCTGGGCGTGGACGTGGCGCCGCGCCTGAAGACCCTGAAAGTCGTCGAGCCAGCCAAGCGCTCGGCTGGCGTCAAGGTCCCGGACGTGGGCACCCTGGTGCAGAAACTGCGCACTGAAGCCAAAGTCATCTGAGCCGTTTGTCGTTACTTACAAGATAGGAATCAACATGGTCGCATTAGTCATTGCTGAACACGACAACGGCTCCCTGAAGGGCGCTACCCACCACACCGTTACCGCAGCTGTACAGTGCGGCGGCGATGTGCACATCCTGGTCGCCGGTTCGGGTTGCGGCGCTGCTGCCGAAGCTGCTGCGCAGATCGCGGGCGTCTCGAAAGTGCTGGTCGCCGACGCGCCGCACTTCGCCGACGGCCTGGCCGAGAACGTGGCCGAGCAGATCCTGGCAATCGCCGGCAGCTACTCGCACATCCTCGCCCCGGCCACCGCCTACGGCAAGAACATCCTGCCGCGCGTGGCTGCCAAGCTCGACGTCGCGCAGATCTCCGAGATCACCAAGGTCGATTCGCCCGACACGTTCGAGCGCCCGATCTATGCCGGTAACGCGATTGCCACCGTGCAGTCGAGCGACAGCGTGAAAGTCATCACCGTGCGCGGCACGGCGTTCGACTCCGCCGCCGCTGGCGGCTCGGCCGCCATCGAAGCCATCGCTGCCGTCGCAGACGCGGGCACGTCGAGCTTCGTGGGCCGTGAGCTGGCCAAATCGGACCGTCCGGAATTGACCGCCGCCAAGGTGATCGTCTCGGGTGGCCGTGGAATCGGCTCGGCCGACAATTTCAAGATCCTCGAGCCACTGGCCGACAAGCTGGGCGCGGCGATGGGTGCATCGCGCGCCGCCGTCGACGCCGGCTTCGTGCCGAACGACTGGCAAGTTGGCCAGACGGGCAAGATCGTCGCGCCAACGCTGTACATCGCCGTCGGTATTTCCGGCGCGATCCAGCACCTGGCCGGCATGAAGGACTCGAAGGTCATCGTCGCCATCAACAAGGATTCGGAAGCGCCGATCTTCTCGGTCGCCGACTACGGCCTGGTGGGCGACCTGTTCGAAGCCGTGCCGGAACTGGTCAAGGAACTGGGCTGATCGCCAGGCGCGGCGTCGTTGAACGCCGCGCCGACAGCCGCCAATGACGCCGTTCCCGCCTCTGCAGGAACGGCGTTTTTTTTGCATAAGAATTTATTCAGGAGACAATGGTGAGCTACAACGCCCCGCTGAAAGACATGCAGTTCGTGCTGACTGAACTGGCCAACCTGGCCGAGATCAATGCGCTGCCCGGCTGTGAAGACGCGACGCCCGATACCGTGGAAGCGGTCCTGGAAGAGAACGCGAAATTCTGCCGCGACGTGATCGCGCCGCTCAACCGTGTGGGCGACAAGGATCCGAGCTACTGGAAAGACGGCACCGTCACCACGACCAAGGGCTTCCGCGAGGCGTTCAAGGCGTACGCCGAGGCCGGCTGGCAGGGCGTGCAGCACCCGCAGGACTTCGGCGGGCAGGGCTTGCCCAAGCTCGTGGCCACGCCGTGCATGGAGATGCTGCACGGCGCCAACCTGTCGTTCGCACTGGTGGCGCTGTTGTCCGACGGCGCCATCGAGGCCCTGCTCACCGCCGGCTCGGACGCGCAAAAGGCGCGCTTCCTCGAGCCGCTGGTGTCGGGCCGGTGGACCGGCACCATGAACCTGACCGAGCCGCAGGCCGGCTCCGACCTGGCCGCCGTGCGCACCCGCGCCGAGCCGCAGGGCGATGGCACCTATAAACTGTTCGGCACCAAGATCTACATCACGTATGGCGATCACGACATGACCGAGAACATCGTGCACCTGGTGCTGGCGCGCACGCCTGACGCGCCGCCGGGCGTGAAGGGGATCTCGCTGTTCATCGTGCCCAAGTTCATGATCAACGACGATGGCTCGCTGGGCGCGCGCAACGACGTCGCCTGCGTCTCGATCGAACACAAGCTGGGCATCAAGGCCAGTCCAACGGCCGTGCTGCAGTTCGGCGACAACGGCGGGGCCGTCGGCACGCTGGTCGGCGAAGAAAATCGTGGCCTCGAATACATGTTCATCATGATGAATGCAGCGCGCTTCGGCGTGGGCATCCAGGGCGTCGGCCTGGCCGAGCATGCGTATCAGGGCGCGGTGGCCTTCGCCAAGGACCGCGTCCAGTCGCGTGACGTGGCCGGCTCGAGTGGTCCGGTGACGATCATCCATCACCCGGACGTGCGCCGCATGCTGATGTCGATGCGCTCGCAGACCGAAGCGGCGCGCGCGCTGGCCTATGTCGGCGCGGCGCTGTCCGATCTGGCGCATCACCATCCGGATGAAGCCACGCGCACGGCGAATCTGGCCATCTATGAATACCTGGTCCCAGTCATCAAGGGCTGGGCGACCGAGATGAGCGAGCAGGTCGCGCGCGACGGCGTGCAGGTGCATGGCGGCATGGGCTTCATCGAAGAAACGGGCGCGGCGCAGCACTACCGCGATGCCAAGATCCTGACCATCTACGAAGGCACGACCGCGATCCAGGCCAATGACCTGGTGGGCCGCAAGACGGTGCGCGATGGCGGCGCCGTGGCCAAGGCGCTGATCGCCCAGATCCGCGATGTCGAGCGCCAGCTGGGCGAGGCGCAGAACGCCGATTTCGTCGCCATCGCGCAGCGCCTGCAAGAAGGCAGCGCGGCGCTCGAGCAAGTGGTCGAGTATGTGGTGGCCAATATCAAGACGGACGTGAAGGCGGTGTTTGCCGGCAGCGTCACGTACCTGAAGCTGGCCGGCATCGTGCTGGGCGGCTGGCAGATGGCGCGCGCGGCGCTGGCGGCGCAGAAGCGCCTGGATGCAGGCGAGGGCGATGCTGCCTTCTACCGCGCCAAGATTGGCACGGCGCGCTTCTTTGCCGACCACATCCTGTCGCAGGCACCGGGGCTGCGCACGTCGATCGTCGATGGCGCGGCAGGCGTGCTGGCGCTGGAGATCGAGCAGTTCTAAGCAGGCATGCCGGTCACGCCGTGGTGTCGCAAGGGGTGTTGAACGCGTGGACGGGGAACCCGTCCACCCTACGCGATCCATCCGTTCAACAAATCGTGGGGCACGGTATGGTGGATGCCACAGTGACCCCAACATGTAGGGTGGACGGCTATGCCGTCCACGCGTTCAACCAACCGTTGCACACCACGCAACCCGCATTAAATCATCCGTACGCGCCGCCCGTGTAGACCACATCCGACAACCGTGCGATCGTCCCGATCAGCACGGTCGTCGCCACCAGCATCGTGATCACTAGCAGCAACACCAGCACCCAGTTCGAGTGCGTCTGCTGACCACTGTGCGCGTTGTATTGGGCGTCCCACTTCTCGTCCGGCGTCAGGCCAATGACCAGCGCCTCGACAAAGCCGACAATGTACGACACCAGCAGCGGCAGCACGATGTAGAACGGGTGCGGTTTGACCGCCCCGTACAGGATGCCTGTGACCGGCAGGCAGCACAGGTGCAGCAGGCCGATCCGGTCCGCACCGGGCTTCAGATAAAAGCGGTGAACGCCGAAGCCACCCAGCAGCAGGGCGAGCAGGGTGGCGACAGTCTTGTTCTTGTGCGCAGCGGCCATGGATGTTGTCAATCGTTCAGGAAAGCCAAAGTATCGTCCAGATTGGCGCGAATGGCACGCTTTCAGCGATTGACAGCGTATTCCAGGCCAATCGGGCAGATGGCTGGTAGCGGTATGGCGCGAAATCGGTGATAATGGTTGATTCTCCTGGGACTGCGCGCCCTGTATCATTAACGCTTGCTGCTGTTCGGTGTCGCGCGCTATAATCGTCGACTTTCTCCGTCCAGAACAACTTTTTCGGAAATATTATGGTCGTTATTCGTTTGGCTCGTGGTGGCGCAAAAAAGCGTCCGTTCTTCAACATCGTTGCAACTGATTCGCGCAATCGTCGCGATGGTCGTTTCATCGAGCGTATCGGTTTCTACAACCCGATGGCATCGGGCGCTGAAGTCAGCCTGCGTATCGCTGCTGACCGTCTGTCGCACTGGCAAGGCGTTGGCGCACAACTGTCGCCAACCGTCGCTCGCCTGGTCGCCCAGCAAAAGCCAGCTGCTTAATTTTAATTAAGCAAGGTACGCAGGTTTGAACGATTCAGCAGCGAGCAACGCAGGTACGGGAACTTCGGTTCCCGCCGATCTGGCCGAAGTGGGGTATGTGTCCGGTGCTTATGGCATCGTCGGTGGCATTCGTGTCACGCCGCACTCCGCTGACGCCGATGCGCTGCTGAACGTGAAAACCTGGTGGGTCAGCAAGCCGACTCTGCACGCCGTTACGGTGCGCAGTGCAAAACTGCATGGCGGCGATGTCGTCGCCACGCTGGTCGGCCTGCAGGGCCGCGATGCTGCCGAAGCGCTCAAGGGCGCCACGGTACAGATCGCACGCAGCGCGTTTCCCGCGCTCGAAGAAGATGAGTATTACTGGTCCGATCTGATCGGGCTTGACGTGGTCAACCTGCAGGGCGAAGCCCTGGGCAAGGTGGCCGACATGATGAGCAATGGCGCGCAATCGATTTTGCGCATCGTGCCGGTGCCCGATCCGTCGTCAGACGAGAAGGCCCCCGAGCGCCTCGTGCCGTTCGTCGACCAGTTCGTCAAGACTGTCAGCCTCGACCAAAAACTGATTACCCTGGACTGGGGTCTCGATTTTTGAACCCGTCCACGTGGGCTTGAGATCCGATGCAATTTGACGTCGTGAGCTTGTTCCCGGAAATGTTTGCCGCATTGACGCAGTCCGGGGTGACCCGCCGTGCGTTCGAGCAGCAACGCTGGGGGCTGCATCTCTGGAATCCACGCGATTTCACGCAAGACCGTCACCGTACCGTCGATGACCGCCCATATGGCGGTGGTCCCGGCATGGTGATGATGGCACGGCCGCTCGAAGCGACCATCGATGCCGCGAAGGCGCGCCAGCAAGACCTCGGTCTGCCGAGCCCGCGCGTGGTGTTCATGTCGCCGCAAGGCAAGCCATTGACCCACGCCCGCGCGATGGCACTGAAGGACGAGCCTGGTCTCGTCATCCTGTGCGGTCGCTACGAAGCGGTGGATCAGCGCCTGCTCGATCGCTGCGTCGATGAGGAAATTTCTCTCGGCGACTTCGTGCTGTCGGGCGGTGAATTGCCGGCGATGGCCCTGATGGACGCCGTGGTACGCCTGATTCCCGGCGTGCTCGGCGACGATGCATCGGCCGTCGAAGACAGTTTCGTCAACGGCTTGCTCGACTCGCCGCACTATACGCGGCCTGACGTGTACGAAGACATACCGGTGCCATCTGTCCTGATGGGTGGTAACCACGCCGAGATCGTCAAGTGGCGCCGCCAGCGCATGCTGGAAGCAACCGCATCGAAGCGGCCGGATCTGCTGGACGCGGCGCGCGCTGCCGGCCAGCTGACAAAGAAGGACGAACAGTTTCTGGCAGGGTTGGTCAAACCTGCCGAGTAAGAATGTGGCGTCGCAAGACGCGTACAGAATATGCGTTGCAAGACGCATGCAAAAGCGGGCACGTTGCCCGTTGTTCAACCCCATCCTCTACTGGGCGAAGGTAGCGCCGGCAAGATGGTTTATGGAGTCATAAAAATGAATCTGATTCAACAACTCGAGCAAGAAGAAATTGCGCGCCTCGGCCGCAAGATCCCTGATTTCGCACCTGGCGATACCGTTATCGTCAGCGTCAACGTCGTCGAAGGCACCCGCAAGCGCGCCCAGGCATACGAAGGCGTCGTGATTTCCCGTCGTAACCGTGGCCTGAACTCGAACTTCATCGTTCGCAAGATCTCGTCCGGCGAAGGCGTCGAGCGTACGTTCCAACTCTACTCGCCGCTGATCGCTTCGATCGAAGTCAAGCGTCGTGGCGATGTGCGTCGTGCGAAGCTGTACTACCTGCGTGAGCGTTCGGGCAAATCGGCGCGTATCAAAGAAAAACTGCCACAGCGTCGCGTCAAAGCAGCGCCAGCAGCTGCAGCTGAGTAATAGCTTTCGTGCGCAAGCACCTTTGCTAATAAAAAGGCATCCGCAAGGATGCCTTTTTTACTATCCGCAGCGTTATTGAAAGAACGTTATTTTGGCCAAGCTCGTGTTCGATCCCACCCAGTTGCCCGTGATGAGTCTGGCCGGCGAGGCCGCGGTCGCGCCCGCGCGGCTCAGTCCCACAGCGCTGCGCCAGCGCTTTGCGCAAACCCTGGCCTGGGACCCGGAAATCTCTACCGAGACCGATGACCGCCTGGCCGCGCCGTTTCGCCGTGCCGCCGTGCTGATCCCGCTGGTCGAGCGGCCCGAAGGCGTGACGGTCCTGCTTACGCGCCGCACCGATCACCTGACGAGCCACGCCGGCCAGGTCAGTTTTCCCGGTGGCCGCTCGGAAGACTATGATTCGTCGCCCATCGAAACGGCGCTGCGCGAAACCGAAGAAGAAATCGGCCTGTCGCGCCACCGTATCGAGATCATCGGCGTGCTGCCCGACTACGCCACCATCAGCGCCTACCGCGTCACGCCAGTCGTGGCCCTGGTCGCGCCACCGTTCACATTGCAGGTGGACCCGGGCGAAGTGGCAGAAGCGTTCGAAGTGCCACTGGCTTGGTTGATGGACGGCCAGCATCACCAGCGGCGCGAAGTCAACCTGCCGCAGGGCGGCAGCCGGGCCTTCTACACGATGCCGTACGAGCAGTATTTTGTCTGGGGCGCAACGGCCGCCATGCTGCGCAACCTGTTCCACTTCCTGCGGGCTTAAGGGAATGTTATTGCCCGAAATTTGATTCTGGCGTACTTCTCCGCTATCGTAACGGGGCAGTCGTATTGCCATAACAAAAAAGGGTTCCTGAATGACATTCTTTTCCATCCTGTGCGCGCTGCTCATCGAGCAACTGAAACCGCTGCGCGCGGACAACCAGGTATATGGCGCCATCAAGGCGCTGACGATTCGCATCGAAACCTGGTTCAACGCCGGCGAGCAGACCAATGGCCGCATGGGATGGTTGCTGATGATGGGGGCGCTGATGCTGCCCACCTGGCTGGTCTACTGGGTGTTCATGCATTACAACCTGATCTTCCTGGCCTTCGCCTGGAATGTCCTGATCATCTACCTCACGATGGGGTTTCGCCACTACAGCCATTTCTTTACGTCGATCCAGTTCGCGCTCAATGCCGGCGACGAGCCGCGTGCGCGTGCACTGCTGGCTGAATGGACGCGGCTCGATACGGTTGGCATGGACAGCACGGAGATTACCCGCATCGCCGTCGAGAAAGCCCTGATCACGACGCACCGCAATGTGTTTGGCGTGTTCTTCTGGTTCCTGATGCCGCTGGGCCCGGCCGGCGCCGTGATGTACCGCGTCTCGGAATACCTGTCGCGTGCATGGAACGAGCCCGATCATATGCGCAACGAAGCGTTCGGCGAGTTTGCCGCCAAGGCGTTCTACTGGATCGACTGGATGCCGGTGCGCCTGACGGCGGTGGCATTCGCCGTGGTGGGCAATTTCGAAGACGCCGTGTATGCGTGGCGCAATTTCGCCAACCGGTGGGTCGACGAAGCACGCGGCATCATCCTGTCGGCGGGCGGCGGTGCGATGGGCGTGCGGCTTGGCACGCCCAACGAAAATGCCCCACAATTGTTGCCGGCAGACGCCGCCATGGTCGACATGAGCGACAGCGAAACGGATATCCTGCCGGGCGAAGAACCGACGATCCGTGCGCTGCAAAGTACGGTCGGCCTCGTGTGGCGTGCGCTGATTCTGTGGATGATTCTGCTGTTGTTGACCTCGAGCGTGGCCTGGCTGCGCTAGGGCAGAGGAGGGGGCAGCGCCCGCTTCCTCGTCCTCAGGTCTTCTATAAGATATAATAGTGGCTTCACTTAGCCCCTCAGGACTATGACCGACTTAGCGCAGACCAAGGACGAGGATCTCTCCGGAGAATTTTTTGTCCTGGGCATCACGAACAACGGCAAGCAATTCCGCCCGAGCGACTGGGCGGAGCGGCTGTGCGGCGTCCTGGCAGCCTATTGTCCCGGCACCGGCGGCCCGAATGCCCACCTGAAGTTTTCTCCCTACGTCTACCCGACCCTCGTCAACGGGATCAAGGCCGTCGTGGTCAACCGCAAGCTGCAGAAGATCGAACCACTGGCGTATCACTTCGTGCGCAGCTTTGCCACCGATAACGACATGCAGATCGTCGAGGCGTGCTTCGTGCCGCTGCCCGGCGAGAAGAAGCCCGAAGCCTGAACCTTCAGCACCACGCCACTGGCGCCTTGATCACATCAAGGCGCCAGTGTTCATTTGGGGCCGGGTTTCAGTTCGCCTCAGATGCTTCCTGTCAACCCGTCAACCGAAGGGGCATGCTGGGCTTGCCCATCTGCTACTATTTCGGCCGCAGGCGGGACGGTTGGCGTCCTGCCCCAATGATCGGACATCATGGATTCAAAGAACAAGCTGCGCGGTATCTCCGCGCATGTCGCGGCGCTGTGCCTGGCGCTGATCACCATTGCGCCTGCCGGTGCCCAGCCTGCTGTCAACGCACCTGCGGCCAGCGCACCTGCGGCTGGCACCGCTACTGCCAGTGCCGCCAAAGCGATGCTGCCCAAGGGCGTGACCCTCGGCCCGGCAGTCGAAGGCATCACCGAATATCGCCTGGCCAATGGCCTGAAAGTGCTGCTGTTCCCGGACGCTTCGCGCCCGACCGTCACGGTGAACATGACCTATCTGGTCGGCTCGCGCCACGAAAACTATGGCGAAACGGGCATGGCCCACTTGCTTGAACACCTGCTGTTCAAGGGCTCGACGAAAAACCGCGACATCACCAAGCAGTTCTCGGAGCGGGGCATGCAGTTCAACGGCACCACGTCGCTCGACCGCACCAATTACTACGAAGTGTTCCAGGCGTCGAAAGACAATCTGGACTGGGCACTGCAGATGGAAGCGGACCGCATGGTCAACTCGTTCGTCGCCGCCAAGGACCTGGCGTCCGAGATGACGGTCGTGCGCAACGAGTTTGAAAGCGGCGAAAACCAGCCGGGCAACGTGCTGTTCAAGCGTATGCAGAGCATCGCCTACGACTGGCACAGCTATGGCCGCTCGACGATCGGCAACCGCAGCGACATCGAAAACGTACGAATCAAGAACCTGCAGGACTTTTATCGCACCTACTACCAGCCCGACAACGCCGTGCTGCTGGTGGCGGGCCAGTTCGAGCCGAGGGCCACGCTGGCGAAGATCCAGCGCCTGTTCGGGGCCATCCCGAAACCGAAGCGCACCTTGCCCGTGTTCTGGACCGAAGAGCCGACCCAGGATGGCGAGCGCAGCTTCACCGTGCGGCGCCAGGGTGACATGCAGTTCGTCGCGATTGGCTACAAGATCCCGTCCGACCTGCACGCGGACGCCGAAGCGCTGGGCTTTGCGTCGCAGATCATGGGCGACGCGCCCAACGGCCGCCTGCACAAGCTGCTGGTGGAAACGGGCAAAGCCAGCCAGGTATTCAGCTTTGGCCAGACCGGCTACGCGCCGGGCCTGCAATACTTTGGCGCCGTGATCAAACTGGGCGAGCCAATCGAGCCGGTGCGCGAGGCGCTGGTCCAGGCCGTCGAAGAATTTGCCAGCAAGCCGCCCACGGCGGAAGAACTGGAGCGCGTGCGCCGTTCGTGGCTCAACACGATCGAGCGCAGCCTGAACGATCCGCAGGCGGTGGGCGTGGCGCTGTCCGAGCCGGCGTCGCTTGGCGACTGGCGCATGTTTTTCGTCAGCCGCGAGCGCGTACAGAAGATGACGGCCGAACAGATCGCCGCCAGCGCCGGCCGCTACTACCTGCGCACCAACCGCGTGACCGGCACCTTCATTCCCGAAGAATCGTCGAAACGCGCCGTGCTGCCAGCGGCGCCTGCCGTGACGGACGTGCTGAAGGACTTCAAGCCGGCGGTGTCGAACCTGGTCGCGGAAAACTTCGACCCGAGCCAGCAGAACATCATGCAGCGCACCACGTTGACCACGGCGGGTGGCGTGAAGCTGGCGCTGCTGCCGAAAAAGAACCGCGGCGAGACCGTCACCGTCGATCTGAGCCTGCATGCTGGCGATGAAAAAAGCCTGTTCGGCAAGGGCGTGGTCTATGGCATGACGATCCCGATGCTCACGCGTGGTACTACCCGCTACACCCGCGCTGAGCTGGACGATGCCTTCGAGCGGCTCAAGATCGTGGGTACACCGCTTGGTTTTCAGACTACGCGCGCCAACCTGCCTGAGGCATTAAAGCTGGTGGCTCACATCCTGAAAGAACAATCGTTCCCGCAGAGTGAGTTCGAGCAACTGCGCCAGCAGATACTGGTCGGCCTGGAATCCGGCCGTAACGAGCCGCAAAGCGTGGCCAGCTATGCCCTGGCCCGCCACTTCAATCAATATCCGCGTGGCGACGTGCGCTATGCGGGCACGCTCGACGAGGGGCTGGAAGACTTCAAGCGTATGAGCGTAGATGACGTCAAGGCATTTCACCGCGATTTCTTTGGCGCCAGTCCGGCCGAAATGGCGATCGTGGGCGACTTCGACGCCAAAGAAATTGCGCCGCTGGTCAATGAACTCTTTGGCAACTGGCGCGCCCCCCAACCGTTTTCGCCGTTACGCTATCAGCACGTCGAGGTCGCCCCGACAGTGCAGGTCATTAATACGCCGGACAAGGAAAACGGCTTTTATACCGCTCGCCTGAATGTCGACCTGAATATCGACGATCCCGACTATCCGGCACTGATGCTGGCCAATTACATCTTCGGCGATGGCGGCCTGAAATCGCGCCTGATGGACCGCATCCGCCAGAAAGACGGTTTGTCGTATGGCGGTGGTTCGGGTATTTCTCCAGGTCTGCTCGACCGTGCCGGTAACTTCTCGATCAGTGCCATCGCCGCGCCGCAAAACCTGGCCAAACTTGATGCCGCGGTGCGCGCCGAACTGGCACGCGCGGTCAAGGAAGGATTTACAGCGGAAGAACTGAGCGGGGCGCGTTCGGGTCTGCTGCAGCAGCGGCTTCAGGCACGCACCAATGATGCGAGTCTGGCCTCGGGATGGACGTCGTTCCTGTACCGCAACAAGACCTTCCTGTGGTCGCTGGAACTGGAGCGCAAGCTGAACGCCGTCACCTTGCCCGAGCTGAACGCAGCGTTCCGCAAGGCGATCGATCCGGCAAAACTGTCCGTCGTGATGGCTGGCGATCAGTCCAAAGTCGGGGAGCCGGTCAAACCGATAGTCGCTATGCCCTAACTGCAACAGTTGCCCTACTTAAATTCCCTGAATTGTGACGCCGGGGGAAGCATGCGTTAAAATGTTTCCCTTCGGAATCATCGTATCACCCAGGGAGTATCATGAAAGGCATCAGCAAATTGCCGGCAGCAGGCGGCATGTCGTTCACCGGCAAGGTGGTCCTGGTCACTGGCGCGGCCAGCGGCATCGGTCGCGCCATTGCCCTGGCGTTTGGCCGCGCCGGCGCCTGTGTGGTCGTGGCCGACATCTCGATCGAGGGTGGCCACGCGACGGCGGGCATGATCGTGGAAAACGGCGGCAAGGCACTGTTCGTGCAGTGCAATGTCACGCGCGCGCTTGAGGTCGAAGCGCTCGTGGAAAAGACGATCAATTACTACGGTCGCCTGGACATTGCCGTCAATAATGCCGCGGTGGACGAAGAGCACCATCCGCTGGCCGACACCGACGACGAGCAGTTCGACCGTATCATGAACGTCAACGTCAAGGGCGTCTGGCTGTGCATGAAATACCAATTGCGCCGGATGCTGGCGCAGGGGGGCGGGGCGATCGTCAACATGGCGGGCGTGGCCGGCCTGGTGGGCAGCCCGAACCATGCAGTCTACGGCGCCAGCAAGCATGCCGTGGTGGGCCTGACCAAGAGCGCTGCCGCCGAGTACGCACGCGAGGGCGTGCGCATCAACGTGCTGTGCCCGGCAGCGGTGAAGACGCCGATGCTGGCGCGCGCGATCGAGCGTGATCCGGGCATCGAGAAAAAGCTCAAGGCAGCCCATCCAATGGGCCGCTTCGCCGAAGCCGGTGAAATCGCGCAAGCTGCCCTGTGGCTTTGCTCGGACATGGCTTCGTACGTCAATGGCCATGAGATGGTCATCGACGGCGGTTATACCGCCATCTAGGTTCGCCAGCCCCGGTCTTACTTGGGGCGGGGCTGCTTGAGATTCTGGCTGGCCACGGCGACGCGGCCGGCGCGCACTTCGCCCACGGCAATCGCCACGGCGCGCGCGACGTTGCGGGCTTCTTCCTGCACCGCGTGGTCGGCGTCGAACGTCTCGTGGCTGTCCGCATACGATTCGTAGTAGCCGATGAAGCGGTTGAGCTGGCCGAAGCTGCCCGAACTGATCAAGCCCATCCATTCCAGCCAGTCCGACAGTGAGCGGCGCACGCCCTCGATGCCGGCCACGTCGCCATGCACGATGAGGCCGAATGCACGGCCGGCCAGGTGCTTTGGATATTCCCAGCCATCGCGTTCGATCTGCTTGGCGATCTCGGCCTTCTTGCCCTGGGTCGAGGAGGGATCGGGATTGCCGCCGTCAGCGCAGACCAGGCGGTCGATCATCTGCTTGAGCACGCCCGGCGTCTGGTACCAGTAGACCGGCGTGATGATGATGACGCCGTGCGCCAGCACCCAGCGCTCGTAGATCTCGTTCATCCAGTCATTGACCTGCCGTTCGGCGTGGTTCGGGTAGCAGCTGCATGGCCAGTGGCACAGCGGCATCGCGGTCGACACGCAACCCTTGCACGGATGGATGTGGCGGTCGTAGTCGGAGTTGATCAGGCTGAGGTCGAGGATATCGGCCTCGATGCCATCGGCCTCGATGATCTCGCGCGCCATCTCGGACATGCGCCAGCTTTTCGAGATTTCGCCGGGGCAGGAGCCGTCGTTGCGGGCCGAGGCATTGATGATCAGGATGCGGCTTTTGGTGTCCGGGTTCTTCTGGTGCTGTTCAGCCTCGAGCAGGCGGTCACGCGCGGCTTTCCAGTCGATCGACAGGTCGTAGTCGGGATCGGCAAAGCCAGGGCCGGCCTTGACCGTACGAGGCGCCTTGCGACCGTCCTGGTAGGCGTCCCAGGCCACCGCCTCGATGGCAGCCAGCTCGTTTTCCAGCGCGTCGTAACCGGGGTCCTGGAAGGTGCGACGGAATTGCAGGTGAAATTCGTTGCGCCCCAGTTTGGCGGGCGCCTGGCCCTTGCGTACCGTCGTCATAAGTTCTCCCATGTGAATGGGGTCATTATCGTGGCGACCGGTCAAAGGCTATGTTCGGACGCGCACACAGAATCGCTGGACGAATCAAGTTTGCGTCCGAACCGCACGATGTGCCCGCTTATAGTCGCCCGGCAAATTCCGCAATCATGGCACGCAGCCAACGTTGCGCAGGATGACCATGATGGCGCTCGTGCCACAACATGCTGACTGAAAAGCCGGGCACGGGAAAAGCGCAATCGACGACGTCAAGCAGCGCTGCGCCATCGCGCACCAGGCGTGCCGGTACCAGGGCCACAAGGTCCGATTGCGCGACGATGCCAGGCACGAACAGGAATGACGACGCCGACAACACCACCTTGCGCTGATGGCCAAGCGCGGCCAGCCCGATATCCAGAGGCGTCGAGAACGCTCCGCCATCAAGCGACACAATGACATGCTCGAGCGCGCAGAATTGCGCGGCGGAGATTCCGGGACACAACGCCGGATGGCCGCGCCTGCCGATCAGTACGTAATGCTCGTCGAACAGATGCCGGCTGCGCAGGCGGCCTTGCTCCTCGCCCGGCGTCATCAACGCAAGATCGATGTCGCCCTTGGCCATCCTGGCTTCCAGCGCGTTCGGATCGAGGTGGTGCAGGGCGACGCGCACGCCCGGAAAGCGCTGACGCAGCATCAACACGAACGGCTGCGCGAGTGCTGCCTGCACGTAATCCGTGCAGGCGATGTTGACGTCGAGCGCGGTGGCTTCCGGGTCGAATCGATGGTGCTCGGCCACCGTCGCGCGAAGCTGATCCAGCGAGCGGCGCAGCGGTTCGAGCAATTCCAGCGCCTTGCTGGTGGGCGCCATACCGCGTTGCAGTGGAATCAACAGCGGATCGTCGAACAGCGTGCGCAGTCGGCGCAACTGCGCACTGACCGCCGGTTGGCTCAGGTGCAAACGCTGGGCAGCTCGCGTGACATTCTGCTCGATCAGCAGCGCTTCGAGCGTGATCAGGAGATTGAGATCGGGCGTGGTATTGCTCGTGGTCTTGGTATTCATCCGATGGATGATAGGCCAAAAATGATGTGATTTCACGGATACCTGGGGACTGATCACACTGGCGAGCTCTCCACATTCTCATAGGAAGCGCTCATATGCCCTCGACCACCAGCAAGAACGTGCTGCTCGTCCATGCACACCCGGAACCGACCTCGGCCACGCGTCACCTTGTCCAGGTCGCCATTCACACCATGGAAGCGCAGGGACATACCGTCACGCAGTCCGACTTGTACGGAATAGGGTGGAAGGCGGTGTTTGACCAGGACGATTTTTTAATCCGCGCCAACCCGGAGCGCCTGGCATTCATTGACGAATCAGGTCATGCCTACGCCACCGGCAGCCAGACGCCGGATGTCGAACGAGAGCAAGCGAAGCTGGCCGCTGCCGATGCCGTCATCCTGCTGTTTCCGCTCTGGTGGTTCGGCATGCCCGCAATCATGAAGGGCTGGATCGACAGGGTCTGGGCATTCGGCCTGGCCTATGGTTACCAGGGCGCAGGCAACACCTATCGCTACGGTGAAGGCGGCCTGGCCGGCAAGCGCGCCATGCTGGCCGTCACCGTCGGCGGACCGGCAATCGATTACGGGCCCCGCGGCATCAATGGCCCGCTTGAGCAACTGCTCTTTCCCATCACGCACGGCAGCCTGTTCTTTCCCGGCATGCAGGTGTTGCCAACGTTTGCGGTCTACGACGCGGTGCGCATCGACGCCGGGCGCATGGCCCTGATCGAGTCCGATTGGCAAACGCGGCTTCAGGATTTGTTTGATTCGGCACCGATTGCCTTCCGGACGCAGAACGGCGGAGATTATCCGGACCGCCATGTGCTGGCTGACGATGTTGTGCCTGGCGTATTTGGGCTGGACGCACATATCAAGGCGTGAGTTAAAACTGGGCGGCGTATACGGTAACGACAGCACAGAGTTTTTCATTTATCTTGCGCTCAAAATAAATATATTTCTAATATTCAATTATGAATGTAGCATATTGATATTTCTAATACATCCTTATACACACCAGTACATTTTTATAAAAATTATTAGTATAAGATTTTAGGCGTGAGTTCTGAGTCAGACGAAAGAGTTAAATATAGTTTGGTGATGCTATTCACTGTCAGGCTTTTTTCAGCGCAATACCTTCATCCCCATCCCGTTTGTTCATGGTTTCATTTTGCGAGAAAATAACGATGATCCGAAAAGCAATGCTGGCCATCACGGCTGCCTTCTTAACAAGCTCCGCAGCAGCGGCAACGATTGGTTTTGAGTCTGAGGACGGTGGTTACGGTTACTCGAATTACAGCTTTCTCGAGGACGGGTTCAGGGTGACGTATTCACCGATCAGTGATTTCGGCTTTTATCTTATCGATGATCCTGCTGGTAATTTGGGGATGTGCAGTCCAGCGTGTGCTTCAAATGGGACGACTGCACTTTATGCGTTCAATGAAAGTAGTGTCACGATCGACCGCGAGAACAAAGGCTTGTTTTCCTTTACCTCGCTGGACGTTGCCAAGACATTTACCGGAAACGGTCGGCCTTTGAGTATGACCCTTACTGCAATGGGAATCAACGGTGTCATCACGAACACGATCTTCCTGGAAGAAAGTCTGGCTGAAACATTTTCAAACTTTAATTTCCAGGACTTCGTCAATATTTCGTCATTAACCATCACGGGCGGACAAGACTTTCCGGAATTCGCAATAGACAATCTCGTCCTCTCTGCAACCGAGGTTCCAGAACCTGCATCCTTGGCAACCCTGATAGCCGGCCTCGGAATCATGTACGCATCCCGCCGTCGGCGCTTACCCAACGGCCTCGCCAGATAGGGCCACGGCAGTCGTTACTCGCATCGTTTCGCGGAGAATGTGATTCGGCGACAATGATCAGTCCGAGTTCCAGGTTCTTAATTGTGCTGCACGCTGTGTCGCATGTTCACGGCGGCAGTTCATTCTGTACCATGATTGCAGGCTTGCTCCGGGTCGTAACTCGTATTTGGCATTGCAGTCCAGATCCCGGAACTTGATCCATTCACGCTGCGCTTTAATCAATCCCGCTCGAGCCTTCGAGCCCTCGAGGTTGGCAAGCAGTTGCGTGTATGCCGAATTCAGATTTTGCTCTGTTTCCTTGAGCTTGTCCTCCTCGCATCGTAGTGAGTCAAACGAGGAGCCATCGTTTGTGCATCGCGGACTTTGCGCAAAGGCTGCTGTCGACAGCATGGCAAACGCGACGCCATAGATCCAGTTGCATCGATTTATCAATTCATCCTCAAAATGGTTGTGGCCGATGGCAAAGGTTCACACGAGCATGAGCGCGCCATGGCAATGCATGAAAAAAGCGGGCCAGGCCCAGGGCCCGGCCCGCTTTCACGGGTCCATCCACAGCAGCAGTCTTACTTCTGCTGCTGCAGCAGCAGTCTTACTTCTGCTGCTGCAGCAGCACCAGCCAGTACTTGGCCAGGTCGCCGGCACCGCCGCCGCCCTTGACCGTTTGGAAGGTCGAGATTGCTTCGGCTTTTTTGCCAGCGCGGACTTGTGCCATGCCGAGGCGCAGCTTGGCTTCTTCGGCGTTCTTC
Source organism: Massilia aurea (assembly GCF_014200505.1). Lineage (GTDB taxonomy): Bacteria > Pseudomonadota > Gammaproteobacteria > Burkholderiales > Burkholderiaceae_D > Telluria > Telluria aurea_B. The sequence goes on from NZ_JACHBX010000001.1 coordinate 337,553, forward strand.
AGGCCACCCTTGGCGATACCTTGCTGGATGAAGCCGACGCCCTTGTCGCCCTGGTCCATGGTCGCGTACGCCCAACCCAGGTTGACGAGGCCGGCGCCGGTCTTGGCCTTGGCCGCGCCTGCTTCGCCGGCAGCGATGTTCTTGGCATCGTCCGCCGCGCCCTTGTTGGCCTTGTCGCGCAGTGCGCTGTGGGTTTTGGCATTGCTGCCTTTGCCCAGCACGCCGGCAGCGTAACCGGCATCCATCGTTTTCTTCGCTTCGGTCGGGAAACCGTCACGCAGCGACAGCTCGGCCAGGTCGACGTATTCCTCGGCCGCCATCTGCTTGACGGCAGCGGATTCCAGGCGATACACGTTGATCATATTGGTCTGCGCATCGAAGCCCGACTTGCGTGCCACGCCGCGGTTGAGCAGGTCGGTCCAGAAGTCGTCGCTCGGGTAGTGGGCGACCAGCTTTTCCAGTGCGACCAGGTAGCCGGCATCGTCCTTGACCTTGTTGGCCGACGAGGCCAGGAGGCGCAGGTCTTCTTCGCTTGGCTTCTGGCCGGCTTTTTCGGTGGCTTCGATCGCCGGCAGCAGTGCCGTCTTGGCGCTGGCGTAATCGCCGCCCAGGTAGTAGGCGCGGGTCAGTGGCGCGGCGACTTTTTCAGGCGTCGGGCTTTCTTTCTGGTAGCGCTTGAACCACTCGATCGCCTTCGGGTAATCCTTGGCGTTGTAGTGCATATTGGCCAGGGCCTGGATGAAGTCGGCCTGCTCGTTCGGCGCCAGGCGGCCCGATGCGATGACGGCTTCGAGGGCCGGGATCGAGATGGCGTTGTCATTCGTTGCCGAACCCAGCGACAGCTTCATGCGGTTGACGACATAGTCTTCGTACGGCGTGCGGTTCGGGAAGGCTTCGGCCTGCGTCACGCGGCTCTGGATTTCGGCGTAATTCTTTGCATCCATCAGCGGCTTGATCTGCGCCGGGTCGAGCAGCTTGAACAGCTCTGGGCGGACGGTGTCCTTCGGCGCAGCAGCGGCGGCAGCGGCAGGCTTGTCCTGTGCGTTGACGGCAGGAATCACGGCAGCGGAGTTCAGGCCGACGGCGGCCAGCATCAGGCAGAGGCGGGCGAGACGGAATTGGGACATTGGTTATCCTTCTATCTAGACAAAAAATATACGAAATGTGCGTTTGGCAATATAGCAAGAATGCCAAGCTCGGACAAAAAAGTATTGTCCCATATATCCAGCTTTTTCTGGATTGGCAATTGTGCCGCAGCACGCACCGCCGCGCCCGTGTCGTTACATCGCGTTACTTTGCCGCTGTCACGGCCCGTCAAAACCCGGTACCGGGCAGACCCCTGGCGCGTCGATCTCGCCGGCCAGCCAGGCCACGGCCGCAGCCAGCGCCGGCGGCGCGAAGCCATAGGTGAGCAGTGCAGGGCCGGGAAAGTCGAGCGCCTGGTATGGATTCCACAGCGCCAGATGTAAATCGGGTCGCCAGGTCGCGCAGGCTTGCGGCCCGTAGCGGCGGCGCGCGGTCGAGGCCAGGATCGTGAAGCGGCCATCGGCCGGCAGCGCGGCCCAGTCGAAGGTCTCGCTGTCAGCGAAGGTCACCAGGACGACGTCGTACAGTTGCGACAACGCGGCCGCGATGCTGGCTGCCGGCACGCCGGCTTCTGACACGCCATCGCTGACGACGTCGGCGCGTGCGACCAGGCGCACGCGCGCACCGCGCTCAGGGCGCTGGGGCGAGCGCAATGCCGTCAGGCCTGCGCGCCAGGCGCGCGCCATCAGAGCGCAGTCATCCGGTTCAGCTGCGTACGCAACCGCGCCGGCCGGGTGTGCATCGGCCAGCTTGCCAAGGCGCGCCAGGCGGGCCTGCACGGCCGCTAGCGGCAGCACGCCGTCGCGGATCGCCGCGGCAATCGCTTGCACGGTCTCGATCTGCGTAGCGCGCGTGCCGATCGCCATGACCATGTCGGCGCCGGCCACCAGCGCATTCACAGCCGCCTGGCCGACGCCATAGCGGTGGGCAATCGCATGCATGTCCATGCCGTCCGTGATGATCACGCCGTCGTAGCCGAACTGCTCGCGCAGCACGCCGGTGAGGATCGCATGCGACATGGTAGCCGGATTGACGGGGTCCAGCGCCGGATAGACGATGTGGGCCGTCATCATGGCCGGTGCATGGGGCGCAGCAATCCGGAACGGGGCGAATTCGAACTGTTCGAGGTCGGCGCGCGATTTGTCGACGTACGGCAGGTCGCGGTGCGAATCGACGTGCGTGTCGCCATGGCCGGGGAAGTGCTTGACGCAGCAGGCCACGCCTTCGCGCTCGCTGCCTTCCATCCAGGCCAGCGCGATGCGCGTTGCCTGCTCGGGATCGGCGCCGAACGAGCGCTCGGCAATCACCGGGTTGCGCGGGTTGTTGTTCAGGTCGAGCACCGGCGCGAAGTTCCAGTTGAAGCCCAGCGCGCGCACCGCGCGCGCCACGGCCGCGCCGACCTCGCGCGCCAGGTCCGGATCATTGGCTGCGCCGAGCGCCATCGCGCTGGGCGGGGCCGGCACCCAGGTCGAACGCACGACGGCGCCGCCTTCCTGGTCAAGGGCGATCAGCGCTTGCGGCCCGATCGCATCACGCAGCGCGCCCGTGAAGCGGGTCAGTTGCGGCGCGTCGCGCATGTTCTGGCGGAACAGGCAGGCGCCGCGGATACGGTAGGTACGCAGGAAGGCGTCGGTCTCGGCATCGAGTTCGGTGCCGAACAGGCGCACCATCACCAGTTGGCCGGCCAGGTCGAGGTAGTCGTTCATGGTCGAGATTCAGGCGGTTAGTTCGTCTTCGTGACTTTGCTCAGGTGGCGCGGCTGGTCGGCATTCATGCCGCGCGCCGCCGACAGTGTGGCCGCCATTGTATAAAACGCCTGCGCCGCGACGATCGGATCGAGGTCGGGGATGGCAGCGGTGGGCAGCGTCAGGTCGCGGCTGGCAATATCGGCCGGCGCGGCGAGCAGGACGCGTGCGCCCCGTGCACGCATGTCGTCGGCCAGCGCCACCAGGCTGGCCTGGGTCGGACCGCGCGTCGCGAAGATCAGCAGCGGATAGCCGTCTTCGATCAGCGCCATCGGGCCGTGCTTGATCTCGGCACCCGAAAACGCTTCGGCCTGCAGCGCCGAGGTTTCCTTGAACTTGAGCGCCGCTTCGAGCGCCAATGGGAAGCTGATGCCACGGCCCACCACCATGATGTTGCGCGCCGGCGCCAGCACGTCGATGGCGGCCGACCAGTCGCCGTCCTGGCCGAAACTGCGGGCGGCGCGCAGCGCATCGGGCAGGGCGGCGATGCCGTCCTTGAGTTCTGGGTCGTTCTGCCAGTCGGCGACCAGGCGCGCGCCGGCCACCAGGCTGGCGATGAAGCTCTTGGTCGCGGCCACGCTGTGCTCCTTGCCGGCATGGAGCGGCATCGTCCATTCGGCAGCCTCGGCCAGCGGCGAAGCGGCGTCGTTCACCAGCGCCACCGTGACGGCCCCGCCAGCGCGGAAGTACTGCATCGGTTCGACCACGTCGGGACTCTGGCCCGATTGCGAAATGGCGATGGCCAGCGTGTCTCGCGCGATGATCGGCGACTTGTACAGCGTGATGAGCGACATCGGCAGCGACGTTACCAGGCGGCCCATGCGCGACATGATCAGGTAGGCCAGGTAGCCCGACGCGTGATCCGAGCTGCCGCGCGCCACCGTCACGGCGCTGTGCAACTGTGTCGCACGGAGCTGTTCGCCCAGCGCGGCGTAGCGGTCGGCATCCTGCGTCAAGGCGTGGGCGATGCAGTCGCCCGACGACAGGGCCTCTTGCAGCATCAGCGATTGGTGACCGTCAGCAGTGGCGGGCGTGGCATTCACAGGCATTCTCCTTCGATATAGACAGCTTTGATGTTCAGGGCGCGGTCCAGGACCACGAAGTCGGCGTGACAACCAGGCGCCAGGCGGCCGCGCCGGGTTTCGCCGAGGTAGTCGGCGGCGTGGGTCGAGACGCGCTGGCTGGCGTCTTCGATCGACAGCCCCATGCCCACCAGGTTGCGCAGCGCCTGGTCCATCGTCAGCGTGCTGCCGGCCAGCGTGCCGTCGGCCAGGCGCACGCCGCCCATGCATTTGTGGACCACCTGGCGGCCCAGCATGTACTCGCCATCGGGCATGCCGGCGGCGGCTGTCGAATCGGTCACGCAGAACAGCTTGGGGATGCAGCGCAGGGCAGTGCGGATCGCGCCCGGGTGCACGTGCAGCAGGTCGGGAATGATCTCGGCATATTCGGCGTGCGCGAGCGCGGCGCCGACCATGCCGGGGTCGCGGTGGTGCAGGCCGGGCATGGCGTTGAACAGGTGCGTGAAGCCGGCCGCGCCGTGGGCAAGGGCTGCCACGCCGACGTCGTAATCGCCGTTCGTGTGGCCGATCTGGACCCGGATGCCGGCCTTCGTCAACTGCCGCACGAGGGCCATGTGGCCGTCGATCTCGGGCGCCACGGTGATCAGCTTCATCGGCGCCAGTGCGTGAAAGCGCATGACTTCATCGAGGTGCGCTTCGCGCGCAAACGGTGGCTGGGCACCGAGTTTGCCAGAGTTGATGTACGGGCCTTCCAGGTGCACGCCAAGAATGCGCGCCTCGCCCTTGCCGCGCGCCGCGCAGGCCGCGCCGATGGCGCTCAAGGCCCGGTCGATGTCTTCGACGGGGGCAGTCATGGTCGTGGCGAGCAGGCTGGTGGTGCCGTGCTTCGCGTGCAGCGCGGCGATCACGTGCGGGGCGTCGCCGCCTTCCATCATGTCGCGGCCCGCGCCGCCGTGCACGTGCACGTCGATAAAGCCCGGCACGATATAGACGTCGTCGTTGTTGGCCGGGTCGACCCGGCGGCCGTCGATGCCGTCGACGCGCGCGCCGAAGCGCAGCGCGCCGTGCACCCAGCCGGCCGGTGTGAGGATGTTGCCCTTGATGGGGCGGCGAGTGTCGTCGGTCATGTGTTGGCGTCCTTCAGATGCAGTTCGATCATGCGCAGCGCGCCGGCGGCGGAGTCGCCATGCGGGGCACTGCAGCGTGCCAGCGTTTCGGCTGGCAGGTAGGCGCGCAGCGTGTCGCCCAGGCCGCCGCACAGCGCCAGCGGCAAGCTGCCCGACGGGTCGAGCGCGCGCGCGATGCGGGCGGCTTCTGCGCCCGCCTGTGTCAGGATCCCGGCGGCCACGGGATCGGTAGCGCCGTGCGCCACGACAAAGCGCGCCAGGCCTGCGTAATCGGTCTGCGTGGCGTGGCCGAGCCAGACCTGAATCGGATCGCGCGCGCCGCCGCAGGCGCCAATCACGGCGTCGGCAAAGGCGCCGCCTTCGGCGCGGCCGTCGAGCACTTGCTGGATGTGGCCGATCGCGCGCAGGCCCATCCAGGCGCCGCCTGCTTCGTCGCCGGCAGGAAAGCCCCAGCCGCCGACTTCGACGCGCGTGCCATCTGGCCGCAGGGCTTCGCCGACGCTGCCGGTGCCGATGGCGACGATCGCGCCCGGCTGCCCGCCATGGGCGCCCATCAGCGTCGTGAAGCCGTCGGTGTCGAGCACAAGGGCGCCAAAGCCCGGATCGGCGGCGCGGAAGGCGGCCGCCCATTCCTTGTTGTGGACACCGGCCATGCCCAGGCCGATCGCGCAGGCGGGCATGGGAACGGTGTCGATGCCGATTGCGGCGAAGGCCTGGCTGGTGGCGGCAAGCACCGCGCTCCAGGCCTTGTCGATGCCGTGGCGCAGGCCGGATGCGCCGCTGCTGCCGGTTGCGAGCACGGCGCCGTCGCGGCCGGCCAGGCGCACGCGGGTATTGGTGCCGCCGCCGTCAACGCCAATGAGATAGTGGATCATGGTGTGCAATGAGTGCCGGGAAAAGGGTCATCGCACTATAGGCAGGGCATTCTGGCATGTCAACAGGTATTTAACTGGTATTGATTATTTGGGGCTCCTAGTTCGGTATCGCTCTGCTGTAGGGAGGTAAGTATCAAGGCCGGTGAGCGAATTGGTATCGCAATTGGTATTCCGTGCAGCTTGGTCGCTCGATGGCATATTTGCCTGCAGGAAAAAGGGCACTGGCCAGGTCGGCAAAGTGGTATCGTTCATGGAATATCCCGAGTGAATAACCCCGATGCCCGACCTCTTGCCCCCGCACCTCCCGCCGTCGAACCTGGCGTTTGCCACAGGTGGCGGGGACATGGGCGCACTGCTGCGCGCCCTCGACTGGGCGCACCATCCACTCGGCCCGCTGGCAGCCTGGCCGCAACCACTGCGCACCGCAGTGAGCCTGATGCTTGGTGCGCGCCAACCTATGTACGTGGCCTGGGGGCCGGCGCTGCACCTGCTCTACAACGATGCCTATCGCGTCGTGCTGGGCGCGCGCGGCGCGCATCCCGAACAGACGTTCGGCCAGCCGTTTGCCGAGGTCTGGGCCGATGTCTGGGAAGAGGTCCGCCCGATGCTGTCCGCCACGCTGCAGGGCAATCCGGTGCACGCAGAAGACCATGGCTTCATCGTGCACCGCAACGGCTATCCGGAGCAGATCTACGCCACCTTCTCGACTATCGCGCTGCGCGACGAAGCGGGGCAGGTGGCAGGCGTGTGCTGCATGTGCGCCGAAACTACGGCCGAGGTACTGGCCGCGCAACAGCGCGACCACGCGCTGCACGAGCTGGAAACCACCAATGAAAAGCTGCGCATTGCGGCCGATGCCGGCGAATTTGGCCTGTTCGACCATTCGCTGACCCACTGCGACATCGTCTGGAACACGCACGCGCGCACGCATTTCGGCGTGCCGCCCGACGGGCCGGTGACCCACACGCTGATCGACGCCGCGTTCCATCCGGATGACCGCGAGCGCGTCGTGGCCAAGGTGGCGGCCCTGCTGGCCGCGCCGGGTGATGGCCACTACCGCGACGAATACCGCACGGTGAGCGCCATCGATGGCCGCGAACGCTGGATCGCGGCCAGCGGGCGCCTGCTGCGCGATGCTGCGGGCGCCCCGGAACGCCTGGTTGGCACTACGCTCGACATCACCAGCCGCAAGCTGTTCGAAGCGAGCGTGCGCGCCACCGCAAGCGAAGCCATGGTCGCAGCCGAAGCGAATGCCAAGTTCCGTACGTTCTTCGAGCAGGGCACGCACTTTGGCATCCTGATGACACCGGGCGGCACGCTGATCGAAGCCAATCGCGTGGCCCTCGACGCCGGCGGCTACGCGCGCGGCGACGTGCTGGGGCGCCCGTTCCAGGCCTGCGGCTGGTGGAGCGGCTCGCCCAAGGTGGCGGCCGAGATTGCGGCCTGTGTCGCGCTGGCCGCGGGCGGCGAGCGTGTGCGCTGCGAGCTGCCGTACTTCGTGGCGGGCGGCGGCGAGCGCTTCATCGATCTCGTCATCGCGCCGGTCATGGGCGACGACGGGGCTTTGCTGTTCGTGGCCGCCACCGGCAGCGACATCACCGAGCGGCGCCAGGTTGAAGAGCGCCTGCGCATGCTCGACGCGATCGGCGAAGCCACGCGCGTCGCGCACGATCCGAAGACGATCATGGGCGAGGCCACGCGCCTGCTGGGCCAATACCTGGACGTCACGCGGGTGGCCTATGCGGACGTCGAGGCGGACAACGACCGCTTCACGATCCGCCACGACTGGGTGACGCCGGGCGCGGTCAGCACCGTGGGCGTGTATTCGCTCGATCTGTTCGGCTCGCGCGCCCGCGCCGACATGCGCGAAGGCCGCACGCTGCTGATCCACGACGTCGAGCGCGAACTGACGGACGAAGACGGCGCCGCGATGTTCACCCAGATCGATGTGCGGGCCATCATCTGCTGCCCGCTGGTCAAGGGCGGCAGGCTGGCGGCGATGATGGCGGTGCACCAGCGCACACCGCGCGTCTGGACGGCGGGCGAGGTGGCGCTGGTCGAGGCGGTGGTCGAGCGCTGCTGGGCGCACATCGAACGGGTGCGCGCCACGGAAGCGCTGCACGACGCCGACCGCCGCAAGTCCGAATTCCTCGCCACACTGGCGCACGAGCTGCGCAACCCGCTGGCGCCGATTCGCAACGGTCTCGAAATCATGCGCATGGGCGCGGACAAGCCGGGCAGCGCCTTGCGGCTGGGCGGCGTGCGCGCGATGATGGAGCGCCAGGTCGGGCACATGGTCCACCTGATCAACGACCTGCTCGACATCGCGCGCGTCTCGAGCGGCAAGCTGGTGCTGCAGATGCAGCCGGTCGATTTGCGCGACGTGATCGCAACGGCCATCGAAACCAGCAAACCGCTGATCGACGCTGCCGGTCATGCGTTGTCGGTCGATCTGCCGCTGCTGCCGGTGCCGGTCGACGTCGATCCCGTGCGCATCAGCCAGGTGGTGAGCAACCTGTTGTCGAATGCGGCCAAGTACACGCCGCACGGCGGGCGTATCGTGCTGACGGCGCGCATCGAGGGTGACGAGGCGGTGGTGACGGTGCGCGATAACGGCGTGGGCATCGCGGCCGACATGCTGGCGGCCGTTTTCGAGATGTTTACCCAGGTGGCGCGCAGCATCGAGCGCGCCAACGGCGGACTGGGGATCGGGCTCTCGCTGGTGCGGCGCCTGGTCGAACTGCATGGCGGCGCGGTCAGCGCGCAGAGCGCCGGCGTGGGCCTGGGCAGCAGCTTTGCCGTGCGCCTGCCGTTGATGACGGCGGCGCTCGCCGCTTCGCCGGCGCCTGCGCCGGCCGGCGCGCAGCGTGGCGGGCAAGGCGTCGCATTGCAGGTGCTGGTCGCGGACGACAACGTCGACGCCGCCGCCACGCTGGCGGCGCTGCTCGAGATTGCCGGCCACACGGTGCGCGTCGTGCACGACGGCGCGGCAGCGGTGGAAGAAGCCGCGCGCTTCCAGCCTGACCTCGTGTTTCTCGATATCGGCATGCCGCTCATGGACGGCTATGAAGCGGCGCGCCGCCTGCGCCAGCTGCCCGCGCTCGACGGCGTCATGCTGGTGGCGCTGACCGGCTGGGGCACCGAGGAAGACCGCGCCCGCTCGCGCGCAGCGGGTTTTGATCGCCACCTGCTGAAGCCAGCCTTGCCGGACGACGTCGAGGCGGTGCTGGCCGCGGCCACCGCAGTAGCAGCGGCAGCGGCGCGTGCGCCGGCGTGATCCGGCACTTGGCTGCCCGGGCGCCACGCAGTGTCATAATGGGCGCCGCTGAAGGAGAGTATCGCCATGATCCGCCCGGTTGTTGCCTGCCGTACCACTACGCTTCTCAAGCGCGGTCTGCCGCTGCTCGCCGGCCTCGTGCTGGCCTGCGCCGCAACGGGGGCGGGCGCGGCGCCATCGACGTTCGGGCCGGTGATCGGCAGCGCGCTCCTGTGCCGCAGCCAGCTCGATAACGCCTACTTCCACGCCTATCTCACCGAATCCTTCGGCCCGGCCTACAAGCGCGAGGGCGGGGCCTACTGGTTCCGCACCGAGGCGTCGCTGTGGGGTTCAAAGGTGGAACAAGTGATGGTCAGCGACGACACGAGCGCCGTGGTGTTCGTGGCCGCAATCCTCGAGGCCAAGCCCGACGAACTGGAAAAATCGGTGCGCGCGGCGGTCGGTACGCCGTTTCGCGCGGCCGATGGCTCGCGCTACCCGTTGCGCAAGTCGATCCCCGGCAGCACGATCGCTTACGCGAACGACAAAAGCAAAATATACTGCGCCAAGTTCAAGCCGCTGAGCGGCCCGCAGAGCACCCCGCAGAGCATCCGTTAGTCATTCATGTACAACCACTATTTCCAGCTCTCGCACTCGCCATTTTCGATCGCCCCCGATCCGCGCTACCTGTTCATGAGCGAACGGCATCGCGAAGCGCTGGCGCACCTGTTGTACGGGATCGGCAGCGGCGGCGGCTTCGTGCTGCTCACCGGCGAGATTGGCGCCGGCAAGACCACGGTCTGCCGCTGCTTCATCGAGCAGGTGCCCGCGAACTGCCGCCTGGCCTACATCTTCAATCCGCGCCTGACGGCGCAGGAGCTGCTGCAGACCGTGTGCGACGAGCTGCATATCGAGGTGGCGCCGGCTGCCGCTGGCGCGGGCGTGAAGGGCTATGTGGATGCGATCAACCGCTACCTGCTGGCGTCGCACGCGCAGGGCCTGAACAACGTGCTGGTGATCGACGAGGCGCAGAATCTGTCGAGCGACGTGCTCGAGCAGCTGCGCCTGCTGACCAATCTCGAAACCAGCGAGCGCAAGCTGCTGCAGATCATCCTGATCGGCCAGCCCGAACTGCGCACGATGCTCGCGCGTCCCGAACTCGAACAACTGGCCCAGCGCGTGATCGCACGCTACCACCTGGGACCACTGGGCGAAGCCGAGACGGGCGCCTATATCGCGCACCGACTGGCCGTGGCCGGCGCGGTCGGCGTGCCATTCCCGCCCGCACTGACGCCGCTGGTGCACCGCCTGGCGCATGGCGTGCCGCGCCGGATCAACCTGCTGTGCGACCGCGCGCTGCTGGGCGCCTACGTGGAAAACAGTCCGCAGGTCACGCGCGCCATCCTGCGCCGGGCGGCCGCCGAAGTCTTCGCCGACGATCCGGCCGCGCGCCGTGCACCGCGGCGCTGGCCGTTGCTGGCCGGCGGCGCGCTGGCCTGCGTGGCGCTGGGCGCGGCGGCGTGGCAGATGCTGCCGCAGCATGCGGCGCGGCCGGCGGCGGCCGGTGTTGCGACGGTCAAGCCGGCGCCGGTTGCTTCGGTTGCGTCTAGTGCACCGAGTACGCCCAAACCTGTCGCCGTCGCTGCAGCTGCACCGGGCGCGCCGCTGCCGACGCTCGAGAACGAGACCGCGGCGCTGGGCGCACTGGCGGCGCTGTGGGGGCCGTCATTCGCCAACCTGGCCGGCGCCGATCCGAAATCCATGTGCGAGGCTGCGCTGCACGCCAACCTGCGCTGCCATGCTGGGCGGGGCGGCCTGTATGAGCTGCGCCTGCTCGACCGGCCGGCGGTGGTCACGCTGCACGACGGGCGGCGGACCGGCTATGCGGTGCTGGTCGGGCTGGACGAACGCAGTGTCACGCTGGCGCAGGGCGACCGGCGCGAGCGCGTCGACATCGCGGCCTTCGTCGCGCGCTTCGGTGGCGAATTCACCACCTTCTGGCGCATGCCGGCGGCGTTTCGCGATGTCGTCGCTCAGGGCGACCGCGGGCCGGACGTCGACTGGATCGCCCAACGACTTGCAGGCCTGCACAGTGCCACGGCGCCGGCGCTCGATGCGCCGCTCGACGCGCGCACCAAGGAGTGGCTGCGCGCCTTCCAGGCCGCGCAAGACCTGAAGGCCGATGGCGTGGCCGGGCCGCGCACTTATATGCGTCTGAACCAGTTGTCGAACGTGGCCGAGCCCCGTTTGCTGGCCACTGGCGGGACGGGAAGCTGATATGTCGTACATTCTCGAAGCACTCAAGAAGGCGCAAGCCGAACGCCAGCTGGGCAACGCCCCGACTATCCACGCACCGGCGCCGTCGTACGCCGCGCCGCGTGCAGGGCAGGGCGCGCAGTGGCGCTACCTGGCACTTGGCGTGGGCATCGTCGTGGTCGCGGCGGCAGTGGCGCTGCTGTGGCCGCGTTTTGCGGGCGAGGCGCCGGTGCGGCTGGCAGCCGTGACGCCGCCTGCAGCTGTGGCGGCGACTGCGCCGGCGACTGTGCCGGCGACCGCCCCGGTAGCGACGCCTGCACCGCCCGCTGCTGTGCTACCCGCACCCGCCCCGGTTGCTCAGCCTGCACCTGCACCGGTGCCCGAAGCCCGGCCAGTACGTGTGAAGCCGGCGCCGGCGCCGGTCGTGTCGACAGCGTCATCATCACCACAGCCGTCACCGCAGCAGCGCGAGGCCGCGCCTGCACCCGCCACCGTGGCCGCGCAACCAGTCGGCGACGACCAGCTGCGCACCCTGCAGCAGTTGCCAGATACCCTCCAGCGCGAAATCCCCAAGGTCGCGTTTGGCGGCTACATCTACTCGCCGACACCTGGCGAGAGCCTGCTGCTGGTCGACAAGATGCTGCGCCGCGAGGGCGAGGAAGTCGCGCCGGGTCTCGTGCTCGAGCGGCTCACGCCCAAGGCCGCCGTGATGAATTACCGTGGAACCCGCTACCGTGCTGCCTACTGAATTGGAACCGCGCGTGTCCGGCCCCGTGCTGGCGGTGGTCGGCTGGTCGGGTAGCGGCAAGACGACGCTGCTCGAGCATCTCGTCGCCGGGCTGTCCAGTGCCGGCCTGCGCGTCAATATCGTCAAGCACAGCCACCACGATATCGAGCTCGAGCCGCCGCGCAAGGACAGTGCGCGCCTGCGCCTGGCCGGGGCGGCTGAGGTCATGATCGCCTCGCCGTACCGGATCGCCATCATGCGTGAGCTGCGCGCTGCCCCCGAGCCGCCGCTGGCCGAGCTGCTGACGCGCCTGTCACCCGCCGACCTGACGCTGGTGGAAGGCTACAAGTGGGAGTCGCTGCCGAAGCTGGAAGTGCATCGCCCGGCGCTGGACAAGCCGGCGTTGTACATCGACGATGCGACGATCGTGGCGGTGGTGTCGGACGTGCCCCGTCCCGCGACGCTGCGCGCCGGCGTGGCCTGGCTCGACCTGAACGACATCGGCGCGGTGCTGGCCTGGGTGAGTAAATGGGCGAGCGCCAACCCTCAAGTTCTGGCTGGCGGCGCCGTTAAAGGCTGACGAGTCTCATTCTGGAGAAATATATGGACGTCACGAATATTGCCAAACTGGCGACCAGCATGGCAGAAACTGGTATCCGTCAGGAAGTGGGCATGACGATGCTCAAGCGCGCCATGGACATCGAAGCGTCGTCGGCAGCGCAGATGATTGCCTCGCTCCCGCAGCCGCAGAACCTGCCGGCGCACCTGGGCAATTCGATCAACACGAAAGCATGAGCAACCCGGCGCGATGCCGGGTTTTTTCGTTATGGCTTAGTGTATAGCTTAGTGAAACGCGCGCAGGATGCGCGATTCGCCCGAGCGGTCCGCGAACTGCTCGTTGGCCAGGCGCGTGGCGGCCATCATGCGTTCGAGCTGGGCGTCTTCAAAGCGCGACAGCTCTTCATTGGCCGCTTCCAGCGCCAGCGACAGTTTGGTCCGGGCGCTCTGATACAGCTCGCTCGAGTATTGGTCCGTATTCTTGAGCAGTTCTTCCGCGTTTTCGATCACGAGGCGCAAGTCACCGATCAGTTGCTCTTGCGACTGGACGCGGGTTTCCGGGGTTTCCATCGATTTCACCTATAAGCCGTTGATTAACGTCTTAAAATATAAACAAGGAAGCCCGGTTCTGTTTGTTAGGCCGCAAACATAACAAGCTGTCTTTCTGTCTATTTTTTATTGAACGGTGATTTCGACGTCGCCCAGCGTGACGACCTGACCGGTACGGATCTTGGCCGTCTTGCGCAGTTCCTGCTTGCCGTCGACTTTTACCACGCCGCTGGCGACCAGGTTCTTGCCGGCGCCGCCGCTGTCGACCAGGCCGGCCAGCTTGAGCAGCTGGTTGACTTCGACAAATTCCGATGTCAACTCGAATTCGATTTTTTGCATGTTTTCCTCGGGTGTGAAAAGGGCGGCCTGATGGGCATGCGGCCGCCCGGGTACTGGGTGTTTATTCGACCGGATCGGGCCGCGTCATATCGATCGGCACGATCCACTGGTCAAACTGCTGATCGTCGACAAAACCGCTTTGCAGGGCGGCCTGGCGCAGGGTCAGGCCTTCCTTCGATGCGGTCTTGGCAATCTGCGCGGCGCGATCATACCCGATGTGCGGGGCCAGTGCCGTCACCAGCATCAGCGATTTTTCCATCAGCTCGCCGATCCGGACCAGGTTCGGCTCGATGCCCTGGGCGCAGTGCGTATCGAACGAGCGCATGCCGTCGGCCAGCAGGCGCGCGCTTTGCAGGAAGTTATGGGCGATCATCGGCTTGAACACATTGAGCTCGAAGTTGCCCTGCGAGCCGCCGACGGTGATCGCGACATCGTTACCGAACACTTGGCAGCAGAGCATCGTCAACGCTTCGCACTGGGTCGGATTGACCTTGCCCGGCATGATCGAGCTGCCCGGTTCATTCTCGGGAATGGTGATTTCACCCAGGCCCGAGCGGGGGCCGGACGCCATCCAGCGGATGTCGTTGGCGATTTTCATCAGTGCCGTGGCCAGCAGCTTGAACGCGCCATGGGCCGACACCATCGCATCGTGCCCGGCGAGCGCCATGAATTTGTTGGGCGCCGACTTGAACGACAGGCCAGTGCGCGACCCGAGTTCGGCTGCGATGCGCGGTGCGAAATCGGGATGGGCATTCAGGCCCGTGCCCACGGCGGTGCCGCCGGCCGCCAGTTGCAGCAGGCCCGACAAAGTGGACTTGAGCGCGCTTTCGGCAAATTCGAGCTGGGCGACGTAGCCGGAGAATTCCTGGCCGAGCGTCAGCGGCGTCGCATCCTGCAGGTGGGTGCGGCCGATTTTGACGATCGGCTCGAAGTCGCGCGACTTGCGCACCAGTGTGCCGCGCAATTGCGCCAGGGCAGGCAACACTTCTTTGGCCAGTGCCCAGGCCGCAGCCACGTGCATTGCGGTGGGGAAGATGTCGTTGGACGACTGGCCCATATTGACGTGGTCGTTCGGGTGCAGCAGGCGTGCTTCGCCGCGCTCGCCGCCGAGCAGCTCGGAGCCGCGGTTGGCTAGTACTTCGTTCATGTTCATATTGCTTTGCGTGCCCGACCCGGTCTGCCACACGGCCAGCGGGAATTCGCCCGGATGGCGCCCGTCGAGCACTTCATCGGCCGCGCGGATGATGGCGTCGGCCTTGTCGGCTGGCAGCTTGCCCAGCGAGCGGTTGACGGCGGCCGCGGCGCGCTTGACCTGGGCGAGGGCGGCCACCAGTTCGGGCGCCATGCGTTCGGTCGAGATGTGGAAGTGGTGAAGCGAACGCTGGGTCTGCGCACCCCACAAATTGTTCTGCGGCACTTCGATGGGACCAAAGCTGTCTTTCTCAATCCTGTTTTCCATGGACATGTCCTGATATGCAAGAGGCTGGGATTAAAGAGTTTATCCCAATGTCCGTTAATGACGCTTGGGCTTCACTTTTGTTAGTTGCTATGGCCAGCCGCCTCCCTGTATTCATCATGTGTGCTTTGCTCTCCTGCGGCGTCGGCGCAGCCGAGCTCGGTGAGCCGCGCATCAGTTCGTATATCGGCCAGCCGCTTGCGCTGGAACTCGAGCTGACTGCGCTCGCCTCGCCCGCGACCCCGGTCCAGGCACGCCTGGCGCACCCGGACGTGTACCGGGGCGCGAACATCGGCGTGCCGGCCGTGCTGTCGACGCTGGCCATGCGTGTGAGTCAGCGCGATGGCCGTCAGTTCCTGCGCGTGACGTCGTCGGCGCCCGTCGAATCAAGCCGCCTGCATTTGTACCTTGACCTGGCCGATGGTGGGACGCGCGATGTGCGTCTCGTGACGCTCTTCATTGCGCCGAATCCGAATCCGCCGGCGGCTGCGGTTCCATTACCGGTGCTGGCGCCGGCGCCGGCGCCGATGCCGATGCCCGCGAAGGCGCCGGCGCCGGTCGTGGCGGATCTTTCTGCTGCACCCGTTTCTGCGCCCAAGCCGATGGCGGTCAAGCCAAGGCCACCGAAGCCGGTGAAGGTGCCGAAGCCGCCGCATCCGGTCACACCGGCGACACCGGTCGTCGCTGGGAAGGTGGCGCCGGCGCCCGAACCGGCTGCGGCCACGCCAGCACCGACGCCATTGTCCAAGCCGCTGCCTTTGCCTTTGCCAGTGCCTGTTGCTCTGCCTGCACCTGCATCTGCCGCGATCTGCGCGCCGGCATCCTCGGTTGACAGCGCAACCGTGTGCGCCGCACTCGACGTCAAGAATGCCCAGTTGCGCGAGCAGATCGGCACGCTGGAAGACAAGGTGCGTGTGCTGCAGGTGGCGCTGGGCGCCAGCCCGTCCGCCGTCGTGCAGGACAAGGTCGCGCCGCGGGCCGCGCCACGGCCATCCCGCAAGCGGCCTGCGCCGGAACCGGAAACGTCCACCCCGTGGGGCTGGATCGCCGGGGCAGTGGTTGCCGTCCTCGGGCTGGTGGGTGGCACGCTGCTCGTCCTGCGCCGCCGCAAGCGGGCAGCGCCGATGATCCAGCCCATGCCGCGTGCTTCGCTGATGGCCCGTCTGCGGCAGCGTTTTGCGCGTAAAACGAAGGCGCCGGCGCCGGTCGAACCACAGCTGGATGAGCCGCACAATGAAATGTCTACACAACTTTGATTTTGCGCTATAATTGCTTCGTGATCGACAAGGTCACAGACAGCACAGGGTCTGGCGCAGTCACCAACGATAGGTGGCGCGATCAGCAGACGACCGTTGAGGAAACGCCTGTGTCTGGAAGCAGTTCGCTTGCCTACAGTGGCAACGGACGCCGGCAGCAACCGGCACGAGGCGACGCCAGCAGATAGCTGGGGTTCGTCCTCTCACCGAATTCGCCACCCGGCTTCCAGTCCCGTGGCCACCAAAGCGCCCGCCGGGCGCTTTTTTGTTGCCTGTGCCCGTTGGACACCTTTCTTTTGCCTGCCCATAAAAAAAGCACCTGAAGGTGCCTTGATCGATGAGCCAATGGCGGATCAGTGTGCGTGCAGGGCGCGACCGACTTGATCGTCCCATGGATCGGTCACGTCGCGAATAGCGCGGTCGTTGGCCATCAATTGTTTCAACAGGTCGACCTTGCTGAGGCGTTTGGCACCTGTCAGTTCCGGCATGCCAGCGACTGCCGGGGCTGCCTGAGCCCGTGCTTCCATATTCAATTGCGCAAACTCGTGCCAGTCGCCCGCCTTGGCGGCATGCGTCATCTGGCCCGTCAGGCCAGCCAGGTTTTCGTACATCGCCAGGACATCATCTGCGTTCATAAGGTTACCAAAGCATGGTTTCTCAGGCCGGATTCCCGGTTGTCTCAATCATTTACGGATGGGTATGTGGAAACTTTAGGGTAATCCAGGAAATATTTTTAATGTTTTTTGCATGGGTGCACATGGCGCAAGCTGCGCGCCCACTGGCATACTGTGCGCATGAACCATGACGATATCTCCCGCAGTACTCTCCAACACTACAACGAGCATGCCGAGGATTTTTTTGCCGGTACGATTGACCATGACGTAAGTCAAAACATTGCCGCTTTGCTGGGTGCGATCACAACACCAGCGCCGCATACGATCCTCGACCTGGGCTGTGGGCCTGGGCGCGACCTCAAGACCTTCAGCGGCCTCGGCCATCGTGCCATCGGCCTGGACGGCAGCGAACGGTTTGTCGCCATGGCGCGCGAATACAGTGGTTGCGAGGTATGGCAGCAGGATTTCCTGCACCTGGATTTGCCGCCCGCGCTGTTTGATGGCATTTTTGCCAATGCGGTGCTGTTCCACGTCCCCAGCGCGGCGTTGCCGCACACGCTCGATCAACTGTTCGGTACGCTCAAGCCGGGCGGGGTGCTGTTCACGTCGAACCCGCGTGGCGAGAACCAGGAAGGCTGGAATGGCGAGCGCTACGGTACCTACCATGACTACGACAGCTGGGAGCGCTTCCTGCTCGCGGCTGGCTTTGTGGCACTGCATCACTATTACCGGCCGCCCGGTTTGCCGCGCGAACAACAACCATGGCTGGCAAGTGTCTGGCGCAAACCCATGTGTTAAGCGCCGCACAGAACTAACCGAAAGTTACTCCTAGTGTGAAGTCTCATCCACGTCACGGGCAAGGAGATTGCAATGAACAAGGATCAAGTCAAGGGCAAGACCAAGGAAGTCGCCGGCAAGGTGCAGCAGAAGGTTGGCGAAGCCGTTGGCAGCCGCCAGCAGCAGAGCGAAGGCTTGTCGAACCAGGCGGAAGGTAAAGCTCAGAAGAAAGTTGGCGACGTCAAGGAAATTGCAAAAGGCAATCGCTGATGCATTTCCGCTGATGTATCGCTGCTGATTCGTACGGCAGCACCAACAACAAAGCCGCGCAGTGCGCGGCTTTGCTTTTATCAGGACGCTTTCGCGGGACTGTCCCCGGGTCTATCTGCGGGTCTGTCACCCAATATGTCTTCGATATACAGCATCTTGACCAGCACGGACAGCACAGCCGCCAGTGGCGTGGCCAGCGCGACGCCGGCGAAGCCGAACAGCGTGCCGAAGATCAGTTGCATCACAATCACGAGTGCGGGCGGCAACTCGATGGCTTTCGCCTCGATCATCGGCTGCAACACATAACCTTCGAGCATATTGATCGCTGCAAACAGCAGCAGTGCGTACAGGGCCAGGTCGGGGCTGATCGACAGTGCCAGCAAGACGGCCGGGATGCCCGCCATGATCGGACCCAGGTAGGGGATGAAGTCGAGCAGGCCCGCGATCACGCCCAGAATCAGCGCCAGGGGTACGCCGAGTATGCTCAGACCAATCGCCGTGGTGACGCCCACGATCAGCATCGATACGGCCTTGCCCAGCAGCCAGCTGGACAGGTTGTCGCCCATCTCCTGCATGACCTCACGTGCACGGCCGCGTTTTTGCTGCGGCACGAGGCGGATGAAGCCACCCGTATACACGCCGGGTGACGCGGCAAAATAAATGCCCACGAAAATGATGATGACAATATTGCCCAGCGCGCCGATGACGCCACTGAAGAACAGGCCCGCATTCGGCACGAGCGAACCCATCTGCTTGACGATGTCTTCCGGCGGCGGCAGCTCGGCCACGAGGCGCTTGAGCAGAGGGTGTTGCGCGACTTCCGCTTGCAGGCGCTCGACGGCCGCGGGGATCTCTTTGGCCAGCTGACCTGACTGCTCGGAAATCTGCGGTGCCATCGCCCAGCCGCCCAGGCCAAAGATGGCAGTGAGCAGCAGCACGACAATGACCAGGGCGATATTGCGCTTGATCCCCGTGCGTTGATGCAGCAGCGCGCTTAGTTTGTAGAGCAGGATCGAAAACAGGATGCAGGCAAAGATCAGCAGCAGCGCGTCGGCAGCGAGCACGACCGCTGCCAGTCCCAGGATGAACAGGACGCCGATACCGTTGACGAGCGTGACGCGGCGCGCGAGTTTGCGCTGGGTGAGAGGCGTTTCCGGCGCCATGGCGTCGGAAGAGGGCGGCGTGTGGGGATGCATGGTGTGTATTTACTTGAAAGTGAATGGTGTTGTTAAAACAATAGCATTCTGAGGAGCAAGATGTCGCGCAATTCGGCGTGAGTGGGGCGCGGAGGCGATGTGGATGACTATGTGCGTGCGCTAACAGAAGAGCCGGACACATTCCGTTAATCTGTACTCATCGCATCGCCAACCGGCCATGCCAACCAAAGGAGATCACCATGAACAAAGACCAAGTCGAAGGCAAACTGAAAGAAGTTGGCGGCAAAATCCAAGAAGGCGCCGGCAAACTGGTGGACAGCAAGGAACAGCAAGCCAAAGGCCTGGCAAACCAGGTTGAAGGCAAAGTCCAGAACGCAGCTGGCGACGTGCGTGAAGCAGCAGAAGATGCAGCTGACCGCGCAAACCGTCCACGTCCATAATAGGGACTCCCTCACCAGCCGCTGATAGCGGCAGGTGAATGGACGAAGAAAAAGCCGCATCGTTTCCGATGCGGCTTTTTTACGTCTGGTGCAACCGCCTTATTTTGCCGGTGTCTCGGCCAGGTGGCGCTTGAAGTACGCTTCGATCAAGCCATACACGTGGCGCTGGCTGGTGCGCCCCGAGATGCCATGCTTGGCGCCCGGGTACGTCATCAGGTCGAATTGCACATTGCGCTTGACCAGCTCATCGATCAGGAGCGTGGTGTTCGAGAACAGCACATTGTCATCGGCCATGCCATGCACCAGCAGCAATGGCGACTTCATGCCATCCAGATGCGCAAACACGCCGCTGCGTTTATAAGCTTCCGGATCGCTCTTCGGCGTCGCGCCGACGAACTGTTCGGTGTAATGGGTGTCGTACAGCGACCAGTCGGTCACCGGCGCCACCGACACGCCCATCGCGATCTTGTCCGATGCTGCCGACAGCAGACGCAATGTCATGAAACCGCCATAGCTCCAGCCGAACACGCCGATGCGCTTTGGATCGACAAAGCTCTGCTTGGCCAGCCAGTCGATGCCGGTCACCTGGTCTTCGACTTCGTGCTTGCCCAGATTGTTGTACAGCACGTCGGTGAAGGCGCGCTCGCGGCGGCCCGAGCCACGGTTATCGAGGCGGAACACCACGAAGCCCTGCTGCGCCATGTACTGGTCAAAATAATTGCCCCAGGCGCGGGTCACGCGCTGCGAGTGCGGGCCGCCATAGGTGAACAAGAACACCGGATAGCGCTTGCTCGCATCGAAATTGGCCGGCTTGATGATCGAATAGTGCAGCGTCTGGCCATCGTTGGCCTTCATCGTGCCGTATTCGGTCGCCAGATGGTCGGCCATGTGGCGCGTGTACGGGTGGTTGGCATTGAGCTCGTTCTTTTCGATCCACTCGACCATCGCGCCATCGGCGCGGCGGATCGACACTTGTGGTGGGGTGCGCGGGTTCGAATAGGTATCGACAAACAATTTGCCATTGCCGGCAAACGCCGCATCGTGCCAGCCGTCGCCCTGCGTGATGCGGGCCGGCTTGTCGGCGCTGCTGCCGTCCAGGGCCAGCGCATAGGTTTGCTTGTCGATCACGGCGTCGCGGTTCGACGACACGTACACCTTGCCGGCGCCTTCATCGACCGCCAGCACATCGTCCACGCCCCATGCGCCGCGCGAGATCGGGTGCAGCAGCTTGCCGTCCAGGTCGTACAGGTACAGGTGGTTGTAGCCGCTGCGCTCCGAGGCCCAGATGAAGGCCTTGCGGTTTTTCAGGAAGCGCAGGTCGTTGTGGATGCTGACCCAGGTGGTCGAGTTTTCCGAAAACAGTGGGCGCTGCGCCAGCGAGCCGACATCGACGGCCACCAGGTCCAGGCGCTTCTGGTCGCGCGTCTGGCGCTGGTACACGAGCGTCTTGGCATCGGCGCTGAAATCGGCACGCACCAGATAGATGTCCTTGTCCGCGCCCAGGTCGACCTTGCGCTGCACGCCCGTGGCCGGGTCGACCAGCATCAGGTCGATCAGCACGTTCGGATCGCCCGCGGCCGGGTAATGCTGATCGATCACCTCGGTGCGATCGGCGAAGATCTCGAAGCGGCGCACAACCGGCACCGGCGCTTCATCGTAGCGGCGATAGGCAATGGCCGAATCGTCCGGCGCCCAGTAGTAGCCGGTGGTCTGGCTCATTTCTTCCTGCGCGATGAACTCGGCCGCGCCGTTGTGTACGGTGCCCTTGCCATCCGTGGTCAGCTGGCGCTCGGCGCCGCTTTTCAGGTCGATCACGACCAGGTTCTGGTTGCGCACGAACGAGACATAGCGGCCGCGCGGCGAGATCTTCGGATCGGTCACGCTGCCCGAAGCGACCTTGCGTGCGTTCTCTGGCTTGGCCGCATCGACCAGGTACAGGTCACCACCGACCGGCACCAGCAACTGCTTGCCGTCCGGCGACCAGAAATAATTCAGGATGCCCGACAGGCCAGCGGTGCGGGCGCGCTCGCGGCGTGCTTTTTCTTCGAGCGACAAGGTCTCGGTCGGCACCAGTTGCTTCGAATCCACCAGGCGCTGCGTAGCCTTGCTCTTGGTGTTGTATTCCCACAGGTCGAGACGGTACTGGTCGTCGGCGCGCGGGCGCAGGAAGGTCACGCGTTCGCCGTCCGGCGACACGCGCAGATTGCGCACGCTGGCGCCGGCCAGCGAGGCATCGCCATAAATACGGTCGAGGGTCAGACGTTCAGCCATGGCAGGAACGGCCGTGAGAGCAGCCAGAAGGACGAGGAGAGGGCGCATAGTTTCTCTGGTGGATGTTTAATTGACAGCAACGGCGAGACGATACCAGAGTCAGACTGCCAGCGCTGTAATGACATGTCATAAAAACTAGGACACCAACGCTTTCGCCCCACCCTCACGGATACGCTGGCGCGCCAGCTTCTCGAATTGCCAGGTCAGCAGCACTGCAGCGACGGTCAACGCGAACACGAGGCCGATCCAGAACCCGGTGGCTTCCATCGGCGCCGCAGGCGTCCATGGGAACCATTGCGGCGCCAGCCCCAGCACGCAACCGAGTGGCAGCGACAAGCCCCAGAACGAGACCAGCTGAATCACCATCGGCGGGCGCGTCACCTGGTAGCCGCGGATGGCCGAGGCAGTCGCAACCTGGGTCGCATCCGACAACTGGAACAGCGCCGCGAACAGCAGCAAGTGAGCCGTCACTTGCTGCACGGCTGGATCGGACGTGTAGGCCGCTGCGATTTCCCAGCGGAAGATGGCGATGAACAGCGCTGCCAGCGCCCCAAACGTCAGCGACACGCCCACGCCGACCCAGCCGACGAAGCGGGCCCGCTCTGGGTCGCCTTCGCCCATCGCCTGGCCGACGCGGGTGAGCATGCCAATCGCGAAACTGAGTGGCAGCATGAACACGAGCGACGCAAAGTTAAGCGCGATCTGGTGCGCTGAGACTTGCACGACGCCATAGCGCGCGACCAGCAGACTGATCAGGCCAAAGGCGCTGACCTCGGCGAAATAGGTCACGCCGATCGGCAGGCCGAGGCGCAGCATGCTGCCGATGGCCGTGGCGTCCGGGCCTTCGAAACGGTCGAACGGGTAGGTCATGCGGTAGGCCGGCGAGCGCCGCACCCACCACAGCATCACGCCCAGCATCAGCCACATGCCGCTGGCCGTTGCAATGGCGCAGCCGACTGCGCCCAGGCGCGGGAAGCCCAGCTCGCCAAACACGAGCAGCCAGCTCACGAGGGTGTTGTACAGCAGACCGAAAATGGCGATCCACATGATTGGCTTGGTCTGGTTGATGCTGGTCGTGTAGCCGTACAGCGCGCGGTAGACGCCAAAGGCTGGCAAGCCGACGCTGATCACGTGCACGACCAGCGACGCCCGCGCGGCGACGTGGGCATCGAGCCCGACATGGTCGAACAGCAGCGTGCACAGGTTGGCAAACAGCATCGCGATGGTGCCGACCAATAAGCCTTTCCACATTGCCTGGCGCACCGAGTGGGGTACCTGATCGTGCCGCGCGGCGCCCATTTCGTGCGCGACGACGGTATTGATCGCCATCATCGTGCCCATCACGGTCACTAGCACGATCGACCACACCGCCGTGCCGAGCGACACCGCGGCCAGCTCTTCGGCGCTGACGTGCCCGGTCATGGCGACATCGACCACGCCCATCCCGACGGTGGCCAACTGGCCGACCAGCACGGGCCACGACAGGCGCCACAGGGTGAGAATTTCGGTACGGATCGGTGTGGCGGAGGTGGTCATGATGCGGGCTCGACTAAGGGAACCCAGGATTTTACTGACTTATTGTCAAGGCCGGTGGAAGCCGCACTGTCCACGCGCTGCAACGTGTCGTTTATCCGCGCGCATCCATTGCGCTTTCACAACGGCCATGCGCGCGATCTGACCGACCGTAGCGTGTCAGCCTGAGGGAGAATGCAATGAAAGCGCTGTTGCCCTATTACGAGCGCGAGCTGGTCTACCTGAACACGGTCGGCCGCGAGCTTGCCCACCAGTATCCGAAGCTGGCCGCCGAGCTTGGCCTGGGGCCGGAAGGCAGCGAGGATCCGCACATCCGGCGCCTGATTCAGGCGTGCGCGCTGCTCAATGCGCGCACCGCGAAAAAGCTCGACGACGATTACCCGGAATTCACCGAGGCGCTGCTCGGCAGCCTGTATCCGCATTTCCTGCACGGCATCCCGAGCTGCTCGATCGTGCGCGTCGACGACAGCGACCGCCAGGCCAGCTCTGCCACACTCGGCCACGTGCACGTGGTGCCGCGCGGCACCGAGATGACGTCGCTGGCCGCAGGCGGCGCGCCATGCCGCTTCCGCACGACGGCCGACCTCGCATTGGCGCCAGTAACGGTCACGCGCGCCTGGTTTTCGCCGGTGGCGCAGATGCCGCCGCCGCTCCGGCTGCCGGCCCGCGCTAGCGCGCGCATCAGCATGACTATCGACAGCGCCATACCGTGCCGGCTCTTGCCCAGGCTAGGCCTGGCGCGCTTGCGGCTGCACGTCGACGGCGACGCTCTGCTGACGGCCGCGCTGATCGACAGCCTGTGCCTGCACACGCTGGAAACGTGGGTCGAGACGGAAGGGCAGGACCGCTGGCGCCGTCTGGACCGCCCGGCCTTGTCGCTTGGCGGCCTCGAGCCTGACGAAGCCCTGGTGCCCGAACCGGCGCATGCCCATCCCGCGTACCGCTTGCTGACCGAATACTTTGCCTTCCCCGACAAGTTCCACTTCCTCGACGTCGATCTGGCGGCGCTGGCGCCGATGTTTCCCGCCGGCGCGCGTCGCTTCACGCTGCATGTGCTGCTGACCGGCCTGCACGCAGACGCCGGCGCGGCGCGTGTCCTGCGCGCGCTGTCGCACCAGCACTTGCTCGCGGGCTGCGCGCCGGTGGTCAATTTATTCCGGCAAGCGGCGGCGCCAGTGCGCATCACGCACCGTTCGGCCCTGTACGACGTGGTGCCGGGCCGGCACGAAGAAGACGTCGAGGTGTATAGCATCGACGCGGTGCAGGTACTGACGACGCGTGGCGGCAAGACGACCGGCGTGACCTATCGCCCCTGTTATGGCCTGCGCCATGGCGAAGACGGCGAGGGCCAGCGCTACTGGTTCGACCGCCGCATGGATGGAGGCGAGCGCCGGCACCGCATGCAGATCGCCTTCAGCGACGACGACACGGCGCTGGCCGGACCCGAGCCAGCGATCGCGTCGATCGAGCTGACCTGCAGCAACGGCCAGGCGGCCTGCGCGGTGGGCGTTGGCGCGTCGGGTGGCGACCTAGCCAGCGAAACGGCGACGGGCGGCGTGCCCATCCGCCTGCTGCGCAAGCCATCGGTGCCGCTGCACTTTGGCAACCGCGACGGCAGCGGCTGGCGCCTCGTGGCCCAGCTGGCGCTGAATCACCGTTCGCTGGCCCAGCTCGACGCCTTCCGCGACACGCTGGCGCTGTACGACCTGGCGCGTTCGGGCAGTTCGCAGCGCCAGATCGCCGGCCTTACCGCGCTGGCCGCGCTGCCGGCCACGGCGTGGCTGCGCAACCGGCACGGCGCCACGCTCGTGCACGGCACCGAGGTGCGGCTGACGCTGGACGAAGAAGCGTTCGCCGGCAGCAGCGTGTTCGTCTTCGCGCAGGTGGTCAGCCGCTTTCTGGGGCTGTATGTTCACTTGAACAGTTTCACGCGGCTCGTGTTGATTTCTGGCCAGAGCGGCAAGGAGCTTCTGCGCTGTGAGCCACGCAGTGGCAGCCTGACGCTGGTGTAGTGGGTGATTGCCGACCTGCTGGCGCACCCGCAGCGCTACGAATTTTTCCAGGCGGTACGCCTGCTGCTGCGCTGGCTCGACCGGCAGGGAATCGGCCCGGAGCAGGCGCTTGGCGGCGTCATTCGCTTTCGCAACAGCGTCGGGCTGGGCTTTCCACCGAGCGAGATCGAGGCCATCGAGCCTGGCACCGGCGACGTGCCGGCAATCACGATCACACCCGCGATGATGGGGTTGCTCGGCGTGATGGGCGCCTTGCCGCTGCACTACACCGAACGGTTCGCCGCCTGGGAACTGCGCAACCGCGACGATGGGCCGCGCGCCTTTCTCGATCTGTTTTCCAGCCGCCAGGTGGCGCTGTTCTACCGCGCCTGGTGCAAGTACCGGGTACGGCAACCGCTGGCGGCGGGCGTCGACCGTTTCCAGCCGCTGCTGCTGGCGCTGGCTGGCGTGGCGTCGGGGCAGCAAGACGTGGCTGAGGCCGATGCCATGGCCCGGTTTGCCGCGCCGCTGCGCAGCCGCGTGGTCAGCGCTGACCTGATCGCTGGCGTACTCGGCGCCTGCTTTGGCGTGGCAGTGCGTGTCGAACAATTTACCGGCCGCTGGGACGTGCTCGCCCCGGACCAGCGCACGCTGCTGGCCCAGGGCAATTGCGTGCTGGGAGCGGGCGCCACGGCAGGGGCGCGGCTGCTGCGGCCCGAGCTCGGCATCCGCATCCGCCTGGGCCCGGTGAGCGCCGTTGAGTTTGAACGGTTCCTCCCGGGGCAGGAGGGCAGCCGCGCATTGGCTGCCTTGCTCGGGCGCTTTGCCATCGACGTGCCGTATCGCGTACTGCAAGTTGTGTTGCGGCGCGAGGCGGTCCATGGCGCCCGGCTCGGCGGTTCGGCGCGGCTGGGGCTGAATGGCTTCCTGTGCACGCGAAGTGCAGCACGCGATCGCGACGATATGTGCTACCTGCTCGAGTGACACGTTCGATTCCTGACGGCATACGCGCGCCACACATGTGACGGGCAGCCTACAATCGATGTCAACGAATTAACAAACCATCGACCAGGAGGCACCATGCAACAAGCAGAAAACATGCAGCCGGCAGATCATCTCGAACCAGCAGCAACCCAATCACTTGACGGCCGCCGCGTCGCGGTCCTGATGACCGACGGCGTCGAGCAAGTCGAATACACCAAGCCGCGCCAGTTCCTCGAAGCGCAGGGCGTGACCGTTGTGCTGATCTCGCCAAAGAAAGTGGGCGAACAGATCCAGGGCTTCAATCACCTCGAACCAGGCGACAAGTACGCGGTCGAACTGAACGTGGAAGATGCCAACGCAAACGACTACGATCTGCTCCTGCTGCCGGGCGGCGTGGCCAATCCCGACAATCTGCGCTCGAGCCCGGAATCGATCGCCTTCATCAAGGCCTTTGGCGACGGCGACAAGCCGATTGCCGCGATCTGCCATGGCCCGTGGCCGCTGATCGACGCCGGCATTGCCGAGTCGAAGCATATGACCAGCTGGCCGACGCTGCAGATCGACCTGGTCAATGCCGGCGCCGAATGGACCGATGACGAAGTGGTCGTCGACGGCAAACTGATCACGAGCCGCAAGCCGGACGATATTCCGGCGTTCAACGAAGCCATCATGAAGCAACTGATGGTGCTGCAAGAGGCTGGCACCGATCCAGGGCCGACCTCGTAATGTTCTAGTCGTCAACGGCCGTGCCGCGTCACTGCATGTGTTCCCACAGCGTGACGCAACCGACCGCGATCAATACCAGGCCGCCGAAGATTTCGGCGCGCTTGCCCGCCAGGGCGCCAATGCGGCGGCCTACCAGCATTCCCAGTGTCACCATCGTCAGCGTCGCCAGGCCAATGGCCAGCGCCGGCCAGACGATATGGGTGGCCGTAAAGGCCAGACTCACGCCGACGACCATGGCGTCGATGCTGGTGGCGAAACCCGTCAATGCCAGCAGCCACAGCGGCCGGTTCGAGTCTTCGGCGTCTTCCGGTGGGGAGAGGCCTTCGTGGATCATGCGCACGCCGAGTCCGCAGAGCAGGACGAAGGCGACCCAGTGATCCCAGCTCTCGACGTAAGAGGCGGCGATGCTGCCCAGCGCCCAGCCGACCAGCGGCGTCACGCCCTCGATCACCCCGAACAGCAGGCCCACCTTCAATGCATCCTTGAAACGTACGTGATGGCGGCGCGCGCCCATGGCAATGGCGACGGCAAAGGCGTCGGTAGACATGGCGAAGGCGAGGATGAGGATGGCAACGAGAGACATGACAGCTTTCCGATCGGGCACGACAAAAGGCATGTCGCGTGGCCCGAACGTCACGCAAACATGCCAATGGTCTTGCCAACCAGAAGGCTTGCGCACCATGACGTTGAGCGTCAAGTATGTTGATGCGACAAACTTCCGAAAGAGGAAGCAGGCTACTCCCCAAGGGCGGCGCTATGGTAACTCAGCAGTAGCTAATCGGCAAGGCGCGTGGCGGGCACGCCATCGGCACATCCGGGCATCAGGCAAGGGCGGCGCGGCGCCTTGGCGCCAGTGTGAGCGCACGTCCGAGCGGCAATTCGACGCCGTGATGGAAGAGGGCGCCGGCGATCATGCTGGCAATCCAAGCGAGGATGACGCCGGCAGTCTGCACGAGCACGTCCTGCGGCGCAAAGCGAGTGAACGCCGCATTGATGATGAGGCACACAGGGAAATGCACCAGGAATATGGAGAACGAGATGTTCCCGGCGCTGCTGACGACGCGCCATTGCCCGGGTGCAGTCGACGCGGCCTGCGTGCGGCCGAACGCGACCAGGACACACGCGATGAGCAGCGCAAGGGCAATTCGGCTGCGAAAGTCGACCGTCAGCGCGAGCAGCGCCGGCACGGTCATCATCAGCAACAGAATGGCGACTGAGCGCGGACGGCGGGCAGGATCGCTCGCCCACCAGGCCAGCGCGCCCAGGCCGTAACTGCCGAGAAAGTAGGGGGCCCAGACGTCCCAGTCGGCGTCCAGGTTGAAGTACAGCAGCGAAGCGCCGGTGGCAATGGCCGTCATGGCCGGGATCAGATAGGTTGGCGTGGCCGATGCGGATGCGCGGCTGCAAGCCCATAGCAGGATGCTGAACATGGCATACAGCTGCAGATCGATGGCGACGTACCAGGCGCCGGCCGAGAGCGCGTCGTAGGCAAGCACGTCATGCAGCAGGAACGCATGGGCGAGCAATTGTCCTGCACTGGGCGGTGCGGAGATGGCGTCATGTGTCATCCAGAGGCCTGCGAGCCATGAGGCGGCAACGGCCAGCAGGATCGCCACGAAGAATGGTGGCGCTAGCTTGGTGTAGCGGCGCAGGATGGTTTTTAACGGATTCGCCGGGCCGGACAATGCCTGGGGCGACAATGACTTTGCGGCGAGGAAGCCGCCGATGACGAGGAAGATCTGGACGGCGATGCGGGCGTCCTGGGCGAGCCAGTCGATCAGGTCAGGGAGTGCCTCGCGGGTGTAGTCGGCCATGGGGCCGTAGAAGGCCAGGTGGTGCAGGACGATCAGTTGGGCGGAGATGGCTTTCAGCAGGTTGATCGTGGCGTATTCTGTGGGGCGTTGTTGCAGGGTTATCGGGGCGGACTTCATGTGCATTCTGGGTTGTGGTGCTTGGTGCGTCTGCGTTGCTGGTGATTTCGACGCGCCTGTGGGGGCGTTATCATAGCTGAACTTGCTAGAAAGACATGGTGGGTGGCGTGCGCGGGGTGTTGCTTGGTTTTTGGTTTGCTTTGCTTTGCGTGACACTGCGCTCCGGTCGAAGTCGGGTGCGTTCTAGCAGAGGCGGGAGGGCAAGAAATCGCGGAGCGATTTCCCTCTGGTCAGGCGAATCGGAGAGCCTTGCGCTTGCAAGCGCAAGGCGGATTTCCGGCGGGGAGCAGTGCTCCCCGAATTCCCGGAAATCCCCCGCGTCCCGCGGGTTCGATTCCCGCCGCCTGGAGCGCAGGCGAAAAAAAACCGTCCACTGGACGGTTTTTTAGGAATACTGGTGGAGGCGGCGGGAATCGAACCCGCGTCCGCAAGCACTCTACAGACAGTTCTACATACTTAGCACTATCATTTAATTTAGCCCGTACAGCGCGGATGTGCACGCTTTGGACAGGCGAGTTACCTTAAATTTCGGAAACAACCAAGTAACCCGGCTGAGTCCTAGCCTCTGTAAATGACTCTACTAGTCTTGCGACTCACCCCAGAGGCGAGGTGTTGTAGAGCTAGCAGCAATTAAGCTGCTTGTGCGTACGAGTTATCGTTTGCAGTTATTGATTTCTGGATGTATTTACGAGGTAACCAGTCCTCGGTATGCCCTGCGCTGCTTTGCAACCCACGTCGAAACCAGGTCGCCCCCAGTGTCGAGAAGTTTTATTGTACTCCATGAGCTCGTGATGTACACCCGTTTTCATTAGAAGCGCCTTAAAGTCGCATTCGGTGAGAAACCCGCAACGCATGCCCGAATTGCAATATGCTCGTCGAATTCGTTATGTAACGACAGGGTCCGTAATGACATGCATCGTTTGTGGCGGTTCGCAGATCGCGGGACTGACTGGCTGGCACGCCAGATGCCTTGGTTGTCGCTATGAAAGCGCCGCGTTGACGCCGGCGATCAATGCGCCCAGTGCCGTGCCCATGGATGAAGCACAGCGTGAGGCGGCCTTGAAGGCATTGCGTGTCGAGAATTTCAACACGATTGTCGGCTATGCCAGACAGCATGTTTCGGCCAGCAACCCGCGGCTGCTGGATGTGGGCAGCGCGCACGGCTGGTTCCTCGAGGCGGCTCGCGGGCAATTCGATGTGCTCGGTGTCGAGCCCGATGCCGAGGTGGGTGGGCGGGCGGCTGCGCGTGGCTTGCCAGTGCGCTCGGGTTATTTTCCGGATGCCGTGGGCCGCGACGAGCGCTTCGATGCGATCGTCTTCAACGATGTGATCGAGCATATTCCCGATATTCATAGCGCACTGGCAGCTTGCCACGCGCATCTGAATGATGGGGGGATTCTGATCCTGAACCTGCCCAATAGCCGCGGCTTTTTCTACCGGGTGTCCAAGGTACTGGCACGGATCGGCTGGCGCGGTCCGTTCGAGCGCATGTGGCAAAAGGATATGCCGTCACCGCACGTCCATTATTTTGACCCGCGCAATCTGCGTGAACTGGTGCTCAAGCAAGGATTCACGATGGCGAAAACAGCCGAGTTGCCTGCACTGCGCGCTGAAGGCCTGATGGAACGGCTGCGCTATGTGGGCAAGGCCGCACCGGTGTCACTGTATCTGCAATATATCGTCATTCGCTGCGCCATCCCCGTCTTGAGCATTTTCCCGAGCGACATCATCGTCAGCATTTTCAAGAAAAAAGCCGCAAGCTGATCAGCTTGCGGCCAAGGGGAGGTGTGTGGTTGTCGCGTGCTTAACGGTTGCGGTTGGCAATTTCGTTGCCAAGCATACCGCCGCCGATCACGCCGGCCACGGTGGCCAGTTTCTTGCCGTTACCGCCGCCGATCTGATTGCCGATCAGGCCGCCAATGACGGCGCCGGTACCGATGCCGACATAGTTCGGTTGTGCTGGCGCTGGTTCTGCGTATCGCCGCTGTTCATAGTGAACTTGCTTCGGCGCGGCGTGCACGACGCGGGTTTTCTCGACCACGCGCACCACCGGCTTTTCCTTGATGATCACGGTCGGCTGCTGCTGCTGGGCCACTGGCTGGGCATAGGCCAGCTGATTGGCCGGCACCATCGCCGGGACCATGGCAGGAACCAGTTGCTGCTGGTTGGCCGCGACCGGCACCAGCTGGCCGTTCTGGACCATATAGCCGTTAGGCACTTGCAGGCCTGGTTGCTGCATGCCAGGCTGCTGCTGATTGTAGGGCGAGGTGGCTGCCAGCGGCATTGGCTCGGGCGCGCTCTTGGACGATGGCAGCAGACCAGTGATCGCTGCGGCACCGGTCAGGCTGACGATGATGACCGACGCTGCTGCGGCTGCCATCATTGGGTGAATGCGGTTGGTGGTGTTTTCCATGATCTGCTCCAGTAAGCTATTGCTTGTTTGTATGGATGTAGATTACTGGCGAGCCCGCTTCCAAGCTAGACGCATCCCTGTATCAATCGTAAAGAGATGTAAGCCACCATCCTTGGCGAGTACAAACAAAAATGGCGCCCGGAAGAGGGCGCCATCGTGGATTGAAGTCAGTGTGAAATCAGTTTGACCGCGCGATCAGGCTGCCCGATCCGCGCGCGACGTGCGATCTGCAGCATCGCGCAGTGCAGCCAGCAATTGCTCCGGTGTGTCGAACAGGTAATCAGCGCCCCAGGTCGACTGAGCGATCGCGCCGCAATAACCCCAGGCGCAGGCCACCGTGATCATGCCGGCGGCCTTGCCGGCTTCGATATCGCGCAGGTCGTCACCGACGTACCAGCACTGTTCTGGTGCGACGCCCAGGCGGCGGGCGCCTTCGAGCACGGGCGCCGGGTGCGGCTTGGCAAACGCCGTCGTGTCGCCCGAGACGATGCAGCCGGCGTGCGCCAGCGCGATTTGCGGCACCAGCGGGTCGGTGAAGCGCGAGGGCTTGTTGGTGACGATGCCCCATGCCATACCGGCTTGTTCGATGCCGGTGAGCAGTTCGTTGATGCCGTCGAACAGCGTCGTATGGGTCGACATCGCCGTTTGATAGCGGTCGAACCAGGCCAGGCGCAGCTCTTCGTAACCGTCGTCGCCCGGTGCCAGGCCAAAGGCAGCCCCGATCATGCCGCGCGCACCGGCCGAGGCCGTAGGGCGCAGCACTTCGTACGGCGTCTCGGCCAGGCCGCGCTCGGTGCGCAGCCAGTTGACGGCCGCAGCCAGGTCGGGCGCGGTGTCGGCCAGCGTGCCATCGAGGTCGAACAGGACGGCGCGCGGCGCCGGAATCGAAGGGGGGAAGGTCATCGGATCACAGGGGTTTGGTGCACGCCACCATGTAGTTCACACTGGTGTCGCTGTTGAGTGAATAGATCTTGGTCAGCGGGTTGTAGGTCAGGCCCTTGAGACCATCGACCTGCAGGCCGGCCTGGCGCACAAACTGCGACAGCTCGGCGGGCGTGATGAACTTGCCGTAGTCGTGCGTGCCGCGCGGAAGCATGCGCAGGATGTACTCGGCGCCGATCACGGCGAACAGGTACGACTTTGGATTGCGGTTGAGCGTCGAGAAGAACAGGTGGCCGCCCGGTTTGACCAGGGCTGCTGCGGCGCGCACGATCGATGCCGGGTCGGGCACGTGTTCCAGCATTTCCATGCAGGTGACCACATCGAACTGGCCTGGTTCTGCCAGGGCCATGTCTTCGGCAGCGATGTGCTTGTAGCGCACTTCGACCCCGGATTCCAGGCTGTGCAGGTCAGCGACCTTCAGCGCTTTTTCCGACAGATCGATGCCGGTGACCTTGGCGCCTTTTTTCGCCATCGACTCGGACAGCACGCCGCCGCCGCAACCGATATCGATCACGTTCTTGCCGGCCAGCGGCACGCGCGCATTGATCCACTCGAGGCGCAGGGGATTGATCTCGTGCAGCGGCCGGAATTCCGAGGTCGGATCCCACCAGCGGTGGGCCAGTTCGCTGAACTTCTGAATTTCTGATGGGTCTGAATTTGTCGTCGTCATAGCTCGGAATAATAACCGACCTTCTCCCGATTCGGGAGAAGGTCGTCCCCGCGCATGCGGGGAGCCAGATGTACTTGAATCGTCGATACCTAAAACGACGTCGTCCCCGCGAAAGCGGGGACCCAAGTTTAGCGTGAACGAAACGCTTGCAAACTTGGGTCCCCGCCTGCGCGGGGACGACGTGCTTACTGCAACTACTGTTGACGATTACTTGGCAGCGCCGCGGGTGCCGACCACTTCGATTTCCACGCGACGGTTCTGTGCGCGGCCTTCGGCGGTAGCGTTGTCCGCTTTAGGCTGGCTCTCGCCCTTGCCTTCGGTGTAGATGCGGGTTTCTTCGATGCCCTTGCCCTTCAGGTAAGCCTTGACAGCTTCTGCGCGGCGGATCGACAGTTTCTGGTTGTACGCATCGGTACCGACCGAGTCAGTGTGACCGACGGCGATGATGACTTCCAGGTTCATGTCGCCCAGCTTGCCGCTCAGCTCGTCCAGCGATGCCTTGCCGGCTGGCTTCAGGATCGCCTTGTCGAAGTCGAAGAAGGCGTCGGCCGAGTAGCTGACTTTTTCCGAGGTTGGCACTGGGGCTGCTTCAGGCACTGGTGCCGGTGCTGGTGCAGGGGCGACTGGCGCTGGTGGCGCGACGCACTTGCCGTTTTCAAGCTTTTCTGGCTCGACGCACAGTGGCGCGTCGCAACCTGGGACCGCATCAGCCGGGGTCCAGTAGCCGGTACGCCAGCACAGACCGAAAGGATTGCGTGCGATCACGCCGCGGCTGTCCTGCACATAAGCGCTGTATGGGGTGCGCGCTTGCAGGTCAGTGGTCAGCGGCGCATAAGGTGGGGCGCTTTGGGCAGAAGCGACGCCCGCGATGGCGGCCGTTGCTGCGAACAGAACAGTGATCATTTTTTTCATATTCTTTTCCTTTCGGTAAATTCCGTGTCGATTCAGACAGTCTCCATGTGGTCATAACAATAACATGGTGGCTGCTCTGTCCGTTTCGTATTGTGAAACAAGCAATTGACTTCCTGGCCATTCTGCCACACGCACCAAAATCGTACGACTGCACCTAAATCAAACACCGAGCATTTGTTGATTGACGTTGTTTAAGCGCAACATTTATGCAAGCAGGCGTCGCTGGTGACGACAATACTGGAACTTTTAGTGAGTCCAGTCCGGATTTCCCGTGTCAAAAAGGCATGGCCGGGAATTGAGCAACTACTATGTTGCGCGTGGTAGAATCGCCCGCTGTAACTTATAACTTTCGCCTGAAAGCAGTCGACCCGCCAATGGATCAATTCGCAAAAGAAACAGTCCCGATTTCCCTCGAAGAAGAGATGCGCAAGAGCTATCTCGATTACGCGATGAGCGTGATCGTCGGCCGCGCTCTGCCGGATGTCCGCGACGGCTTAAAGCCAGTGCACCGCCGCGTCCTGTACGCGATGCACGAAATGAACAACGTGTGGAACCGGCCTTACCTGAAGTGCGCGCGCGTCGTCGGCGACACGATGGGCAAGTTCCACCCGCACGGCGACTCGTCGATCTACGACACGCTCGTGCGCATGGCGCAAGACTTCTCGCTGCGCTACACGCTGGTCGATGGCCAGGGCAACTTCGGTTCCATCGACGGCGACAGCGCCGCAGCGATGCGTTACACCGAGTGCCGCCTGGACAAGATTGCCGGCGAAATTCTGGCCGACATCGACAAGGACACCGTCGACTTCCAGCCGAACTACGACGGCAAAGAGAAAGAGCCGACCGTCCTGCCAACCCGCATCCCGAACCTGTTGATCAACGGTTCGTCGGGCATCGCGGTCGGCATGGCCACGAATATTCCGCCGCACAACCTGTCCGAAGTGATTGCCGGCGCGATGCACGTGCTGCACAACCCGGATTGCACGATTGACGAGCTGATCGAGCTGATCCCGGCACCGGACTTCCCGACCGCCGGCATCATCTATGGCGTCTCGGGCGTGCGCGACGGTTACCGCACCGGTCGTGGCCGCGTCGTGATGCGCGCCAAGACCCACTTCGAAGAAATCGGCCGCGACGGCGCCCGTACGGCGATCATCATCGATGAGCTGCCATACCAGGTGAACAAGAAGTCGCTGCTCGAGCGCATCGCTGAAAACGTGCGCGACAAGAAGCTCGAAGGCATTTCCGACATCCGCGACGAGTCCGACAAGTCGGGCATGCGCGTCGTGATCGAGCTCAAGCGCGGCGAAGTCCCCGAAGTCGTACTGAACAACCTGTACAAGCAAACGCAGCTGCAAGACACGTTCGGCATGAACATGGTGGCGCTGGTCAATGGCCAGCCGAAACTGCTGAACCTCAAGCAGATGCTCGAGTGCTTCCTGTCGCACCGCCGCGAAGTCGTCACGCGCCGTACCGTGTTCGAACTGCGCAAGGCGCGCGACCGCGGCCACATGCTCGAAGGCCTGGCTGTTGCGTTGGCCAATATCGACGATTTCATCGCGATCATCAAGGCGGCGCCATCGCCACCGGTTGCCAAGGTCGAGCTGATGCAGCAAGCCTGGGATTCGTCCCTGGTGCGCGAAATGCTCAACCGCACCGAAACCGGCGCGGCCGGCGGCATCGAAGCCTTCCGTCCCGAGCACCTGCCAAAGCACTATGGCATGCAGCCGGACGGCCTGTACAAGCTGTCGGACGAGCAGGCGCAAGAGATTCTGCAGATGCGTCTGCAGCGCCTGACGGGCCTGGAGCAGGACAAGATCGTCAACGAGTACAAGGAAGTGATGACCCACATCGCCGACCTGCTCGACATCCTGTCCAAGCCCGAGCGCGTCACCACGATCATCGTCGACGAAATGACGGCGATCAAATCCGAGTACGCCGACAACGGCAAGGATGCGCGCCGTTCGGCCATCGAGCACAATGCCAGCGACCTCGAAACCGAAGACCTGATCACGCCGCAGGACATGGTCGTGACGCTGTCGCACTCGGGCTACATGAAGTCGCAGCCGGTGTCCGAATACCGCGCGCAAAAGCGCGGTGGCCGTGGCAAGCAGGCGATGGCAACGAAAGAAGACGACTGGATCGACCAGCTCTTCATCGCCAAC
Source organism: Massilia aurea (assembly GCF_014200505.1). Taxonomy (GTDB): domain Bacteria; phylum Pseudomonadota; class Gammaproteobacteria; order Burkholderiales; family Burkholderiaceae_D; genus Telluria; species Telluria aurea_B. The sequence goes on from NZ_JACHBX010000001.1 coordinate 373,601, forward strand.
ACGCACGACTACATCCTGTGCTTCAGCAACCGTGGCCGCATGTACTGGCTCAAGGTCTGGGAAGTGCCGCAAGGCTCGCGCAATTCGCGCGGCAAGCCGATCGTCAACATGTTCCCGCTGCAGGACAACGAAAAGATCACCGTCGTGCTGCCGCTGCAGGGCGAGAACCGCACCTTCCCTGAAGACCATTACGTCTTCATGTCCACCTCGCTGGGCACCGTCAAGAAGACGCCGCTGCGCGACTTCTCCAATCCACGCAAAGCCGGCATCATCGCGGTCGACCTGGACGAGGGCGATGTGCTGGTTGGCGCGGCGCTCACCGACGGCAAGCACGACGTGATGCTGTTCTCCGACGCCGGCAAGGCGGTGCGCTTCGACGAGAACGACGTGCGTCCGATGGGCCGTACGGCGCGCGGCGTGCGCGGCATGAACCTCGAAGAAGGCCAGGAAGTCATTGCGCTCCTGGTGGCCGAGAACGAGCAGCAAACCGTCCTCACCGCGACCGAGAACGGCTTCGGCAAGCGTACCCCGATCACGGAGTACACCCGCCATGGCCGCGGCACGAAGGGCATGATCGCGATCCAGACCTCCGAGCGTAACGGCAAGGTGGTGGCGGCGACCCTGGTCGAGCCAAGCGACGAGATCATGCTGATCACGACGGGCGGCGTGCTGATTCGTACGCGCGTCTCCGAGATCCGCGAGATGGGCCGCGCGACGCAGGGCGTGACCCTCATCGCCGTGGAAGACGGCACCAAGCTGTCGGGCCTGCAGCGCATCGTCGAAACCGACCTCGAAGAAGTCGAGTTCGAGCCGGCGCCCGAGTAATATCGTACTGAGCAGGGGCGTGCTGTCGTCCCTGTTGCTGTCACTTCGAACGGCCGGCCCGGCAGGCCGGCCATTGTCCCAAGTCGCCGGGCTCTGCCACCCGCATGGACTCCTGATGAAACACTTTCTCCGTTCCCTGACCATCGTTACCGCTGTCGCTGCTGCGCCCTCGTTTGCCGTGGCGCAAACCGCGCCGGCCCCGGTGGCCGCTGCCACCGCCGCCAGCCCGCAAGCCAGCGCCGCCGTCAAGGAACTGCTCGACGCGATGGACGTGCGCAAGATGATGGCCGCGTCGTTCGCCGAGATGGAAAAGGCGCTGCCACAGATGATGCGCGCACAGCTGACGGCCGTGATCAACGCCGATCCGGGCGCCGATGCCCAGAAAAAGAAAGCCGCGCTGGCCAAGGTCGAGCAGGTCTTGCCCGTGGCGTCGCAAGCAATCAACCGCATGTTCAAGGATCCGGCGCTGATCGATGAAATGATGGTCGACATCGCGCCGCTGTACGCCAATAACTACACGGTCGCCGAACTGAAGGAGCTGACCGCGTTCTATCGCACGCCGCTGGGCCGCAAGATGCTGGCCCTGAGCCCGCGCCTGTCCGCCGAAAGCATGGCGATCGGCCAGCGCATCGTCGCGCCGCGCCTGAATGGCCTGATGCAGGAAGTCATGCAGAGCGCACAAGGCAAATAACCCTCCACGAAAGGACCGCATGACCCAGATCTTCAATTTCTCGGCCGGCCCCGCCGTACTGCCGAAAGAGGTGCTCCAACAGGCCGCGCACGACATGCTCGACTGGCATGGCAGCGGCATGTCGGTGATGGAGATGAGCCACCGTGGTCCCGAATTTTCCAGCATCCACCGCCAGGCGATGATTGATCTGCGTGAGCTGCTGAACGTGCCGGCCAATTACAAGATCCTGTTCCAGCAGGGTGGGGGGCTTGGGCAGAACGCCATCGTGCCGCTCAACCTGGCCGGGCGCCGTCCAGACCCGGTGATCGACTTCGTCCACACCGGTACCTGGTCGGGCAAGTCGGCCAAGGAAGCGGCGCGCTTTGCGCGCGTGAACATCGCGGCGTCGAGCGAGCCTGACCACTTTACGCGTGTCCCGGCGCGCGACACCTGGCGCCTGAGCGACGACGCTTCGTATCTGCATATCTGCACCAACGAGACCATCGACGGCGTCGAATACCCTGACGCGCCCGACGTGCCGGCCGATCTGCCGATCGTGGCCGACATGTCGTCGCACATCCTGTCGCGCCAGATCGATATCTCCAAGTACGGCGTGATCTTCGCCGGCGCGCAAAAGAACATCGGCCCGGCGGGCCTGACGCTCGTGATCGTGCGAGAGGATTTGCTGGACTTTGCCTCGCCCCAGTGCCCGTCGGCCTTCCACTGGAAGACCTGCGCCGAGCACGATTCGCTGTATAACACGCCGCCCACCTATGCGATCTATATCGCCGGCCTCGTGTTCGCGTGGCTCAAGCAGCGCGGCGGCGTGGCGGCGATGGAAGCAATCAATATCGAAAAAGCGCGCCTGCTGTACGCCGCGCTCGACGCCGATGATTTCTACGCCAACCGCGTGGATCCGGCTTATCGTTCGCGCATGAACATCCCGTTCTACCTGCGCGACGAATCACTGAACGAGCAATTCCTTGCCGGCGCCAAAGAGCGCGGGCTGTTGCAACTGAAGGGCCACAAGTCCGTCGGCGGCATGCGGGCATCCATCTACAACGCGATGCCAATCGAGGGCGTACAGGCTCTCGTCGATTATTTGAACACGTTTGCGGGACGGTAGATCGTATTGGCCAGCTGGACGCGTGGACGGCAGAGCCGTCCACCCTACGCCAATGTGCACGGTAGACAGGTGTACCGTAGGGTGGACGGGTATCCCGTCCACGCGTCCAATGCACGGCTGATACGCCCGAACGCAAACAACATCGACCAACCAGCATAACGATGACAGACAAACTCACCCCCTTGCGCGAACGCATCGATGCGATCGACGCACAAATTCTCCAGCTGTTGAGCGAGCGCGGCCAGGTTGCGCAGGCTGTCGGCCACGTGAAGGCCGAAACCAACGCGCCCGTGTTTCGCCCCGAGCGCGAAGCCCAGGTACTGCGCGGCGTGGCCGAGCGCAATCCAGGTCCGCTCAAGAACAGCGACGTCCAGACCATTTTCCGCGAGATCATGTCGTCCTGCCGCGCCCTCGAAAAGCGCGTCACGGTCGCATTTCTCGGCCCCACCGGCACCTTCAGCGAGCAGGCCGTGTTCCAGCAGTTCGGCACGGCCATCGATGCGCTGCCGTGCGTGTCGATCGATGAGGTGTTCCGCGCCACCGAAGCCGGCACCGCCGACTTTGGCGTGGTCCCGGTCGAGAATTCGTCCGAGGGCGCCATCAACCGCACCCTCGACCTGCTGCTGGCAACGACCACGATCATCAGCGGCGAAGTCTCGATCGCGGTCCACCACAGCCTGATGACCAAGACGGGCACGATGGACGGCGTGACCGTCGTCTGCGCCCATTCGCAGGCGCTGGCACAATGCCAGGTGTGGCTGAACCAGCATTACCCGAACATCGAGCGCCGCGCGGTCGCGTCGAATGCCGAGGCGGCCGTGCTGGCCAGCCAGGATCCGACGGTCGCCGCGATCGCCAGCGAGATGGCGGGCGAGCAGTATCGCCTGGGCGTCGTGCAGGCCCACATCCAGGACGATCCGCACAACCGCACGCGCTTCGTCGTGATCGGGCAGTTGCAGACCGGCCGCTCGGGCAAGGACCGTACCGGCATCGTGCTGGCCGTGCCGAACAAGGCCGGCGCCGTCTACAACCTGCTCGCGCCCCTTGAAAAACACGGCGTGTCGATGACGCGTTTTGAATCGCGCCCGGCCCGCATCGGCACCTGGGAGTATTACTTCTATGTCGACATCGAGGGCCACGTGCACGACGCCGCCGTTGCGCGCGCGCTCGAGGAACTCAAGGACAACGCCGCCTTCTTCAAGGTGCTGGGGTCCTACCCGCAAAGCCTTTAAACGATTACGAGAGAGATTTTCATGTCGACATTTGGTCCTGAATACGTCCGCGCCATCGCCCCCTACCAGGCCGGCAAACCGATCGCCGAAGTGGCCCGCGAATATGGTCTCGACGAAGCGAACATCGTCAAGCTGGCGTCGAACGAAAACCCGTTCGGCATTCCAGAGTCCAGCCGCGCCGCGATGCTCGAAGCGGCAGCCGACCTGGGCCGCTACCCGGACGCCAACGGTTTCGAGCTGAAGACCGCGCTGGCCAAGCGCTACGACGTGCCGCTCGAATGGCTCACGCTGGGCAACGGCAGCAACGACATCCTCGAGATCGCGGCCCATGCCTTCGTGCAAAAAGGCGAAGCGGTCGTGTATTCGCAGTATTCGTTCGCCGTGTATGCGCTGGCCACGCAGGGCGTCGGTGGCCGCGCGATCGTCGTGCCAGCCGTCGACTACGGGCACGACCTCGATGCGATGGCGGCCGCCATCGATGCCGATACGCGTTTGGTGTATGTCGCCAACCCGAACAACCCGACCGGCACCTTCATCCCGGCCGCGCAGATCGAAGCGTTCCTGCAAAAAGTGCCGGCGCGCGTGATCGTCGTGCTCGACGAAGCGTACAACGAGTACCTGGCGCCCGAACACCAGTTCGAGTCGAGCGCCTGGGTGCGCAAATACCCGAACCTGATCGTGTCGCGCACGTTCTCGAAGGCCTATGGCCTGGCCGGCCTGCGCGTGGGCTTTGCCATCGCGCAGCCCGCTGTCACCGACCTGATGAACCGCATCCGCCAGCCGTTCAACGTCAACTCGCTGGCGCAGGCCGCTGCGGTCGCGGCGCTGAACGACACGCCGTTCCTGGACCAGGGCGCGCGCAACAATGCCGACGGCTATCGCCAGATGATCGCCGCCTTTGATGAGCTGGGGCTGGAGTACGTGCCATCATTCGGCAACTTCGTGCTGGTGCGGGTCGGCGACGACGACGGCGCCGGTGCGCGCGTGAACGTGGCGCTGCTCAAGCAGGGCGTGATCGTGCGCCCGGTCGGCAACTACGGTCTGCCGCAGTGGCTGCGCATCTCGATCGGCCTGCCGCAGGAGAATGCGGCCTTCATCGAGGCGTTGAAGAAGGCGCTCGGCTGAATGCTGGACAAGATCGTTATCGTCGGCGTCGGCCTGATTGGCGGGTCGTTCGCGCTGGCGCTCAAACGCGCCGGGCAGGTGCGGGAAGTGGTCGGCATCGGCCGCCATCCCGAGGCACTGGCGCGGGCACTGGCCCTTGGCATCATCGACCGGGTCTGTGACGACTACGCCGACGCGTTGAACGGCGCCGATCTGGTCATGCTGGCCGCGCCGGTGGCGCAGACGGGGCCGATCCTGGCTGCGCTGCTGCCGCACCTGGCGCCCGGCACGGTCGTCACCGACGCCGGCAGCACCAAGTGCGACGTGGTTGCAGCAGCCCGCACGGTGCTCGGCGAGCGGGTACACCAGTTCGTGCCCGGCCACCCGATCGCCGGCAGCGAAGCAAATGGCCCCGACGCTGCACTGGCTGGCCTTTACCAGGGCAAGAAGGCCGTGCTCACGCCGTTGCCCGAGAACGCACCAGGCGACGTCGAACGGGTCGCTGCCGCCTGGCGCGCCTGCGGCGCCGTGATGCATCAACTGACGCCAGAAGACCATGACCGCGTGTTTGCCGCCGTCAGCCATCTGCCGCACTTGCTGGCCTACGCGCTGGTGGACGACCTCGCCGGCAAGCCGCACGCCGACATGCTGTTCCAGTACGCCGCCAGCGGCTTTCGCGACTTCACGCGCATCGCCGGTTCATCGCCCGAAATGTGGCGCGACATCAGCCTGGCCAACCAGGCTGCGCTGTTGACCGAGCTGGATGCCTATCTGGCACAATTGACGGCGATGCGGACCATGCTCGCCGCCGGCGACGGGGCCGGATTGCACGATATTTATGCGAACGCGCAGCGCGCCCGCCACGAGTGGCAGATCGCCATCGAAGCCGGCTCGACTCGCGCGCCTATTCAGGAAAACACATGACGCAGCAAAAACACTATCCGCAGCATATCGACCTCGAACCCGTGCTGCACGCGCAGGGCGTGGTGCGGCTGCCGGGCTCCAAGAGCATCTCGAACCGCACGCTGCTGCTGGCCGCGCTGGCCGAGGGCACGACCACGATCCACGACATGCTGGCATCCGACGACACGATGGTCATGCTGGGCGCACTGCGCTCGCTGGGCATCCGCTGGGACGAAGTCGACGAGCGCACGGTCATCGTGCATGGCAACGGCGGCGTGCTGCCCGAGGCTGCGGCCGATCTGTTCATGGGCAATGCCGGCACGGCGATCCGGCCGCTGACGGCGGCGCTGGCCGTGATCGGCGGCGACTACACGCTGCATGGCGTCTCGCGCATGCACGAGCGTCCGATCGGCGACCTGGTCGACGCATTGAACGCCGTCGGCGCGCAGATCGAGTACACGGGCGAGCAGGGCTTTCCGCCGCTGCGCATCCGCCGCGGCCACATCACGGCCAACCGCATGGCCGTGCGCGGCAATGTATCGAGCCAGTTCCTGACCGCGCTCTTGATGGCCGCGCCGCTGATGGCCACGACGCATCCGGTCTCCATCGACGTCGTCGGCGAGCTGATTTCCAAGCCGTACATCGAGATCACGCTGAATCTGATGCGCCGCTTCGGCGTCGAGGTTGAGCAGAATGGCTGGGCCTCGTTCACCGTGCAGCCGGGCCAGCGCTATCAAAGCCCGGGCACGATCCACGTCGAAGGCGATGCGTCGTCGGCGTCGTACTTCCTGGCCGCCGGCGCGATTGCGGGCGGGCCGGTGCGCGTCGAAGGCGTCGGTGAACACAGCATCCAGGGCGACGTGCGCTTTGCCGATGCGCTCGAACGCATGGGCGCCATTGTCACGCGGGGCGAGAACTGGATCGAGGTGCAATCGAATGGCATGCTCAAAGCCATCGACGCCGATTTCAACCACATCCCGGATGCGGCGATGACGATTGCGGTGGCGGCGCTGTACGCCGACGGCCCGAGCACGCTGCGCAATATCGCCAGCTGGCGCGTGAAGGAAACCGATCGCCTGAGCGCGATGGCGACCGAACTGCGCAAGGTCGGCGCCGAAGTGGAGGAGGGGCCCGACTACATCCGCATCACGCCGCCGGACGAACTCAAGCCCGCCACGATCGACACCTACGACGACCACCGGATGGCGATGTGCTTTTCGCTCGCGTCGCTGGACGGCAAGGCGCGGCGCGGCAACGCGATGCGGATCAACGATCCGAAGTGCGTCGCCAAGACTTTCCCCGACTATTTCGAAGCGTTTGCGGGCATTGCGCGCAACGAGCTGTTTTAATTTATCCGCCCCGAGCCCATGCCCAATTCCAACGTACCAGTCATCACCATCGACGGCCCGACCGCTTCCGGCAAGGGCACCGTGGCCAGCCGCATCGCCGACCGCCTGGGTTTTCACCTGCTCGACTCGGGCGCGCTGTATCGCCTGACGGCGCTGCAGGCGCTGCGCGGCGCGCTGCCGCTGTCGGACGAAGCGGGCATCGCGAAGCTGGCCCAGCAGCTGCCGGCGCGCTTTCGGGATGACGTGATCTACCTGGCGGATGAGGATGTAAGTCACGCGATCCGCGCGGAAGAAGTGGGCAATATGGCGTCGAAGATCGCCGCCTTGCCGGGCGTGCGCCGGGCGCTGTTTGACCTGCAACTGGGCTTTCGCCAGGCGCCCGGATTGGTGGCCGACGGGCGCGATATGGGCACCGTGATCTTTCCCACCGCCAAGCTCAAGGTGTTCCTCACCGCAAGTGCTGAGGCGCGCGCGCAACGCCGGTATAAGCAATTGATTGACAAAGGCTTTTCTGCTAATATGAACGACCTGCTGGCAGATTTACGGGCTAGAGACGAACGCGACACCGGTCGCGCAGTCGCTCCCCTGGTCGCAGCAGCTGATGCGCATATCCTGGATACCTCTGCGATGGGGGTCGACCAGGCGGTCGAGCAGGTCCTGACCTGGTATACGCATAAATAAGACTTTGAATGACGTGGTGGCGGTGGTGTCAACCGGTTGCAGTCCGAACCGTTAGGCAGCAGCGCCTGAACGTCATTCCCGCGCAGGCGGGAATCCCGGTTCGATGCGTCACCATTGGCTTGAGTCATCGCCATGGTGGTTTGCAAGTAAATCTGGATCCCCACCTGGGTGGGGACGGTGGTCTTCCGGTTGGCATCTTCGTTGTTGAGGGTGGCAGTCGTAGACCTTGTCCTTTGGTGCTTGCGACAGCATATTGGCCATCGCAAGCGTGTTTTAACCTAACCCAGTTCAGTCCGCACTATCGTCGGTCTGCTGGCTCACATGAAATAACCAACTTTTTTATGTCTACTGCAACTACCCAAGATACTGGTATGGAAAGCTTTGCCGCCCTCTTCGAGGAATCGCTGTCGCGTCAAGACATGCGTTCGGGCGAAGTCATTTCGGCTGAAGTCGTGCGTCTGGATCACAACTTCGTGATCGTCAACGCAGGCCTGAAGTCGGAAGCGTTCATTCCAATCGAAGAATTCAAGAATGACCAGGGCGAACTGGAAGTCGCAGTAGGCGACTTCGTTTCCGTGGCCATCGAGTCGCTGGAAAACGGCTTTGGCGACACCATCCTGTCGCGCGACAAGGCCAAGCGTCTGGCTTCGTGGCTGGCGCTGGAAAAAGCAATGGAATCGGGCGAGATCGTCACCGGTACCGTCAATGGCAAAGTCAAGGGCGGCCTGACCGTTCTGACCAACGGCATCCGCGCGTTCCTGCCGGGTTCGCTGGTTGACACCCGTCCAGTCAAGGACACGACCCCATTCGAAGGCAAGACCCTCGAATTCAAGGTCATCAAGCTGGACCGCAAGCGTAACAACGTCGTGCTGTCGCGCCGCGCTGTCATCGAAGCATCGATGGGCGAAGAGCGTCAGAAGCTGATGGAAACGCTGAAAGAAGGTACCGTGGTTACCGGTATCGTCAAGAACATCACCGACTATGGCGCATTCGTCGACCTGGGCGGCATCGATGGTCTGCTGCACATCACCGACCTGGCATGGCGTCGTGTGCGTCACCCATCCGAAGTCCTGTCGGTTGGCCAAGAGATCACCGCCAAGGTCCTCAAGTACGATCAAGAGAAGAACCGCGTCTCGCTGGGCGTCAAGCAGCTGGGCGACGATCCATGGACCGGTCTGTCGCGTCGTTACCCACAGAGCACCCGCCTGTTCGGTAAAGTCACGAACCTCACCGACTACGGCGCGTTCGTCGAAGTCGAGCAGGGTATCGAAGGTCTGGTCCACGTGTCCGAAATGGACTGGACCAACAAGAACGTGGCACCAAACAAAGTTGTCCAGCTGGGCGACGAAGTGGAAGTCATGGTTCTGGAGATCGACGAAGAGCGCCGCCGTATTTCGCTGGGCATGAAGCAGTGCAAAGCAAATCCATGGGACGACTTCGGCATGACCCACAAGAAGGGCGACAAGGTCAAGGGTTCGATCAAGTCGATCACCGACTTCGGCGTGTTCATCGGCCTGCCAGGCAACATCGATGGTCTGGTGCACCTGTCGGATCTGTCGTGGACCGAAGCCGGCGAAGAAGCTGTGCGTCGCTTCAAGAAAGGCGACGAACTGGAAGCCGTGGTTCTGGCCATCGACGTCGAGCGCGAGCGTGTTTCGCTGGGCGTGAAGCAACTCGAAGGCGACCCGTTCAACACCTACTCGTCGATGAACGACAAGGGTTCGCTGGTCACCGGCACCGTGAAATCGGTTGAGCCAAAAGGCGCCGTGATCTCGCTGAGCGAAGAAGTTGAAGGCTACCTGCGCGCTTCGGAAATCTCGCGTGACCGCGTTGAAGATGCTGGCACCCACCTGAAAGTCGGCGACACCGTCGAAGCTCTGGTGATCAACATCGATCGCAAGGCTCGCAGCATCCAGCTGTCGATCAAGGCGAAAGACAATGTCGATACGCAAGAAGCCATGAGCAAGCTGTCGAACGACAACAGCGCTGCTTCGGGCACGACCAGCCTGGGCGCACTGCTCAAGGCCAAGTTCGATAACAAGAACTAATCAGGTAAGCCCTGAGGAGCTTGCAGATGACCAAGTCCGAGCTGATCAACCGACTGGCTGAGCGTTATTCTCAGCTGGTGGCAAAGGATGCGGAATTTGCTGTCAAGACCATCCTCGATGCGATGACCAACGCCCTGGCGACCGGTCAACGCATCGAGATCCGTGGTTTCGGCAGTTTCTCGCTGAACAGCCGCCCACCGCGCATCGGTCGCAATCCGAAGTCCGGCGACAAGGTGATGGTGCCCGAAAAACGGGTGCCGCACTTCAAGCCGGGCAAGCAGTTGCGCGAGCAGGTGGACGCGATGGTCGGGCAACCGATCATCAACGATTGAGTCAGTGCTGGCACCAAGAAACGGCATCCGCGAGGGTGCCGTTTTTTTTGGCCTGTCGGGTCAGCCAACGGCCCAACGCCGCACGCTATTTTGAAATATGATGGCGGATATGCGACACTTCGCCCTTACACCCTTGTCTAGCGGAACCTGTTGATGAAATTCGTCTCGACCATCGTCGGATTTGTCCTGTTCATCCTGTTTTTCGGCTTTGCGCTGAAGAACACGAAAGAGGTCGACCTGCATTTTTTCCTCGACTATGAATTGCGCGGCCCCCTCGTGCTAATGCTGCTGGCGTTTTTTGTTGCCGGCGCCGCTTTCGGCATCCTGGCCCTGGCGCCGACCGTGTTCCGTCAGCGCCGCGAAAAATGGCAGCACAAGTACACCATCCAGGCCCTGCAAAGCGCCGCCGGCACCGGTGTGGTCGCCACCACGCCGCCGCCGCCGGATGCCGTTCCACCGGTTGCACCCCGCCACTAACAACAAGAACACCATGGATTTCGAACTCTGGATGCTGCTTGGCATCCCCTTCTTCTTTGGCCTGGGCTGGCTCGCCGCCCGGGTCGACATCAACGAGGTGGTCTCCGAGTCGCGCACGCTGCCGCGCGGCTACTTCAAGGGCCTGAACCACCTGCTCAACGACCAGCCCGACAAGGCCATCGATTCGTTCATCGAGATCGTCAAGCTCGACCCTGAATCGAGCGACATGCACTTCGCGCTGGGCAATCTGTTTCGCCGCCGCGGCGAGACCGAGCGCGCGATTCGCGTGCACCAGAACCTGCTGGCGCGCCCCGACTTGCCGAGCGAAGACAAAGCGCATGCGCAGTACGAACTGGGCATCGACTACCTGAAGGCGGGCCTCCTGGACCGCGCCGAGGAATCGTTCAATGGACTGGCCGACACACCGTATGCGGTGCAAGCGCGCCGTTCGCTGCTGGAAATCTACCAGCGTGAAAAGGAATGGAAGCGCGCCATCGAGGCGGCCGAAGACTTGCAAGCGTCCGGCGCCGGCGCGCGCCAGATCGAGATCGCCCAGTTCTATTGCGAACTGGCAGCCGACGCGCTGGTGCACATGGCGCCAAGCGACGCCATGCTGCTGCTGGACAAGGCGCTGGAAGCGAATCGCCACAGCGTACGCGCCACGATCCTGCGCGGCGACGCGCTGCTGGCCCAGGGCGACGTGGAAGAAGCCCTCAAGACCTGGCGCCGCGTGGAGCAGCAAAGCGTGCCGCACGTGGCCCTGGTGGCTGCGCGCCTGATGGATGGCTACCGCAAGGTGGGCCGGCCGCAAGAGGGCGTGAATCTGCTGCGCTCGTACCTGGCCGAAGCCTCGTCGATCGACCTGATCGAAGTGGTGTTCAAGGCCGTCATCGAGCTCGATGGCGTCGAAGCGGCCAAGGGCCTGGTGGTGGAAGAGCTGCGCCGCAATCCGACACTGCTTGGCCTGGATAAATTGCTTGAAGCGCGTCTGATGGATGCGCCGGCCCACGTCTGGGAAGAGCTGTCGATGGTCAAGAACCTGGTGCAGCGCTACACGCAGAAACTGGCGCGCTACCAGTGCAGCCACTGCGGTTTCAAGGCGCGTCAGTTCTACTGGCAATGCCCGGGCTGCAACCGCTGGGATTCGTATCCGCCACGCCGCACCGAAGAACTCAACGTAATGAACTGACGGTTCATCGAACGATCCCAATGACCAGCACGAGCACAACCTCCATGCCCATGACCCCGAGCCGCCTGCTGGTGGCCGACGACTACCGCCAGCAGGCGGCCCCCGAACTGTCTGCCGTGCGCCTGCTGGTGGTGGGCGACGTGATGCTCGACCGCTACTGGTTCGGCGACGTTTCGCGCATCTCGCCCGAAGCGCCGGTGCCCGTCGTGCGCATCGAGCGGCGCGAGGAGCGCCTGGGCGGCGCCGCCAACGTGGCGCGCAATGCCGCCGCGCTGGGCGCCCACACGGGCCTCCTGGGCGTGGTAGGGGCCGACGAGGCGGGCGATGAAGTCGAGCGCCTGCTGCAGGGCGCGGGCATTCATAGCTATCTGAAACGCGACGACGCGATCTCGACCATCATCAAGCTGCGCGTCATCGGTCGCCAGCAGCAGATGGTGCGCATCGATTTCGAAGATGCGCCCACCGAAACCGTGCTGCGCGATAAGCTCAGCCAGTTCAAGGCGCTGCTGCCCGATTACGACGTCATCATCCTGTCGGATTACAACAAGGGTGCGCTGGTCAATGTCGCCGAGATGATTGCCTTGGCGCGCGCCGCTGGCAAGATCGTGCTGGTCGATCCGAAGGGCGACGATTTCACGCCGTACAAGGGCGCCAGCATCCTGACGCCCAACCGCGCCGAACTGCAACGCGTCGTTGGCGGCTGGAAGAGCGAGACCCAATTGCTCGAAAAAGCGCAGGCGCTGCGCGTGGAACTTGGCCTGGATGCGCTGCTCTTGACGCGCTCCGAAGAAGGCATGAGCCTGTTCACGGCCGACGAAGTGCTGCATGTGAACGCCGATGCGCGCGAAGTGTTCGATGTGTCCGGCGCCGGTGACACGGTGATTGCGACGCTGGCCACCATGCTGGGCACGGGCGCGCCGCTGGGCGAAGCGCTGGTGACGGCCAACCGCGCCGGCGGCATCGTCGTCGGCAAGCTGGGCACGGCCACGGTGACGCGCGACGAGCTGTTCCCCGGTTGAGTCGCGCTTGATCTGGCGCAAGCCCGGCCCGTCAACGACGCGCCGGGCGATCCGTTAGAAGAGCGATGGGCGGCGTCGCCGTCCAGCGTCTTCAACCAACGGAGAAATTCGATGATCAAGAAACTGATGCTTGCCTTTGCCGCGCTGGCCGTCTCGGGCAGCATGGCGTTTGCCCAGGTCGATGTGAACAAAGCCGATGTCGCCGCGCTCGATGGCGTCAAGGGCGTGGGGCCGAGCATGTCCAAGGCCATCCTCGACGAGCGCGCCAAGGGCGAGTTCAAGGACTGGCCCGACCTGCAAACGCGCGTCAAGGGTCTGGGCGATAAAAAGGCAGTCAAGCTGAGCCAGTCCGGGCTGGTGGTCAACGGCAAGGCCAAGGAAGGCGCAGCCGCCAAGCCTGCCGCTGCCAAGGGCGACAAGTCCGCTGCCAAACCGGCCGACGCCAAAACGGCAACATGACATGTATTGACTGACAGCGTCACGGGCGCGTGGCAAGATGTTCCAGCTCTTCAAGATCATGCTTGAACATCAACATCAGAAAGGTCGTCATGCCTCACGCCCGTGTTTCAACTCGTGTCTCAACTGCATTGTTGGCAGCCCTGCTGGCTGCTGCAGGGGCCGCTTCAGCTGCTGCGCCAGCAACTACGTCCGCTGCGCCCGCCACACCGAAACAACCCGACATCACCGCGCAGCAAGCCCAGATCAGCAAGATTCTCGGTGAAGTCTCGCAGCAGCGCATCGAAGGCCATATCCGCAAGCTGGTCAGCTTCGGCACGCGCCACACGATGTCCGAGACCGAGTCGCCAACGCGCGGCATCGGCGCTGCCCGCCGCTGGATCAAGGCTGAGCTCGAGCGCTGCGGCGCCGGCACGCCATTGCAGGTCACGTATGACAGCCACGTCGCGCCCGTCTCGGCGCGCATCACCAAGCCCACCGAGATCGTCAATGTCGTCGCAACGCTGCCGGGCACGCAGGCCGCTTCCAAAGAGCGCATGTACGTGGTCAGCGGTCACTATGACTCGCGCGCCTCGGACGTGATGGACGCCACCTCGGACGCGCCAGGCGCGAACGACGATGCATCGGGCACCGCCGCCATCATGGAACTGGCGTGCGTGATGGCCAAGTACAAATTCGACGCGACGCTCGTGTTCATGGCCGTGGCCGCAGAAGAGCAGGGCCTGATCGGCGCCCGCCACTGGGCCGTCGGTGCGCGGGAAAAGAACTGGAACGTGGCCGGCATGTTCACCAACGACATCATCGGCAGCTCGAAAGGCGACGATGGCAAGGTCGACAACAAGCAGGTGCGCCTGTTTGCCCAGAGTATCCCGGCGACCAAGGAAATGAGCGAGGCCGTGCGCCAGCTGGTGGCCACGGGCGGCGAGAACGATTCGCTCTCGCGCCAGCTCGCGCGCCACACGAAGGAGCAGGGCGAGCGCTACGTGAAAGGCTTCAAGGTCAGCGTGATCCAGCGGCATGACCGCTATCTGCGCGGGGGCGACCACATGCCGTTCCTGGAGCAGGGCTACGCCGCGCTGCGCTTTACCGAGCCAGCCGAAGATTTTTCGCACCAGCACCAGGATCTGCGCACCGAAAATGGCAAGGTGTATGGCGACACGATCGACCACGTCGACTTTGACTACATCGCCAAGGTCACGCGCGTGAATGGCGCCGCGATGGCCTCGCTCGCGCTGGCGCCTGCCGCACCGCAAGAGGTCAAGCTGCGCACCGCAGCCCTGACCAACGATTCCACCCTGGTCTGGAAAGCGAATGGCGAGCCCGACCTGGCCGGCTACCGCATCGTCTGGCGCGACACGACCAGTGCCAACTGGGAAGGCTCCAAGTGGGTCGGCAACGTGACGGAAGCCACGCTCGACCTGTCGAAGGACAATGTCTTCTTCGGCGTACAGGCGGTCGACAAGGACGGCAACGTCAGCGTCGCGACGTATCCGCTGCCGCTGCGCTGAAAGGGCGTCTGAGCAGACAGAAGGGCCGCGATGCAACGTTTGCATCGCGGCCCTTTGCATTGTCGAACCCGTCCTCCGACGTCGACGTTCGTCTCGGATTAAAATGGTGTTTTGGTATCGCAAGGAATAGAGAACGCAATGGCATACAAGACCATCGAATCCACGATCGGCAACACGCCGCTCGTGCAGCTGCAGCGCCTGCCGGGCGCGGAGTGCGCGGCGCGCAATAACATCATTCTGGGCAAGCTCGAAGGCAACAACCCGGCCGGTTCGGTGAAGGACCGGGCTGCGATGTCGATGCTGCGCGGCGCCGAATTGCGTGGCCAGATCAAGCCGGGCGACACGCTGATCGAAGCGACCAGCGGCAATACCGGCATCGCGCTGGCGATGGCTGCAGCCATCCTCGGCTACAAGATGATCCTGTTAATGCCAGATAACCTGTCGATCGAGCGGCGCCAGAGCATGGCTGCCTACGGCGCACAGATCATCCTCACGCCAAAGACCGGCGGCATGGAATACGCGCGCGACATGGCCGAGCAGATGCAGAAAGACGGCCAGGGCATCATCCTCGACCAGTTCGCCAACGACGACAATCCACGCGCGCACTACGAGAGCACGGGCCCGGAAATCTGGCGCGACACCGAAGGACGCGTCACGCACTTCGTCAGCGCCATGGGCACCACCGGCACCATCATGGGCGTGTCGCGCTATCTGAAGGAGCAGAACGACGCCGTGCGCATCATCGGCGCGCAGCCCGAAGAAGGCTCGTCGATCCCGGGTATTCGCAAGTGGCCCGAAGCCTACCTGCCGAAGATCTACGACAAGGCGCGCGTCGATCAGGTCGAGAGCGTGAGCCAGGCAGCCGCTGAGCAGATGGCACGCCGCATGGCGGCCGAAGAGGGCATCTTCTGCGGCATCTCGGCCGCAGGCGCCTGTGAAGTGGCGCTGCGCATCGCGCAGACCGTCGAGAACGCGACCATCGTGTTCATCGTCTGCGACCGGGGCGATCGCTACCTGTCCACGGGTGTCTTTCCTGCCTGAATCACCGGCGCGGTCAATGCTGCTACAAGATTGACGGCGCCATAAAAAAGGCCGCCTGGTTCACAGGCGGCCTTGTCAAATCAGTCCTTGGACTGCCTAGACCTTTCCATCGGCTCCAAGCCAATTTCCTTCGGTCGTCCGCCAATGCGGCGGCTCATACGCCCGCGCGGGCGTATGCACTACTGGTGCGGGCCGTGCCGCATGGGACGGCCCGTTCAATCCTGGCCAGACGAACAACGCAGGCGCCCTGAAGCGCCCGACGTTGCTCAGTCTTTCATTGCCGGGACTGCGCCTTCTTTTGGCTTGAACTGCTTGTCGCTGATGCGGAATTTCGCACGGCGATCGCCCATCAGGTAGCGCAGGTCACGGATCGACAGGTCGCTCACTTCGTGCATGCGGATCAGCAGCGAAGCGCCGACTGGCAGGCGGTGGTGACGGATTTTCGAAATCACCGGCGGCGCCACTTCCAGCGCGCGCGACAGCGCTGCGTCATTTTTCAGGCGCAGGTTCTCGATCAGCGTATCGAGAAGGCGATTCGGGTTGTACTGAAGCAGCTCGTCGCCTTCCGAATCGCTGTTCATATCAATGCCGACTTGGTTAGTCATGATTCATATTCCTTAGGGGTTAGTGCGGAGTCATCAACATCTACAACGTCGAGTCCGGTTTTTACTTTCGTAAATTTCTATTCAATTGTACAACTATTTCGATACCGATACTCATGAGCAAGCCGGAATCGTTTCTTTCGATTCGGTTATCGTTGTCTACTTGCAACAATAGCCGCAATGCAATTCTCTCATATAGTCACGTGAAACAACTATTGTTTTTTGATTAATGAGTAGTGTACGGGCATCCAGCATTTGATGCCGCACAGTATGGGAATTGCTGACTTAATGGAAAGAAAATGGGGAGTATGACTACATTCGTAATATATTTAGTACGAATAATTGCAAGATACTTGCGCATACCCCTGGGGGGTATGCGAGCGAGTGCTGGTCAGCAATATTGAAAGTTGGAGGGAAACTTGTTACAAAGGATTACAAACTTTCCCACTCGGAAATGTAGCGTGATGTGCCTCACTCAGGTCGGGCAGCGCGCACGGCACGACCCAGGTCCACAACCGACATTGCATAGAAATAACTGCGATTGTATTTGGTGATAGCATAAAAATTATCGTTGGCGACCCAGTACTCGGTCGGCTCGGCGCCATTTTGCAGGTCGATCAAACCGTACAGGTTCTCCGCCGGCAGCGGCGTGCTGGTGACCACGCCAGCAGCACGCAGCGCTTCCGGTTTCAGCGTCGCTTCCAGACCGAGTCCGAGCAGCGACTCCCAGGCGCGCGTTGGCGAAACGTCGGCGGCATACGCGGTCGGCCCGCGGTGCTCGGGGTTCCAGCCATGCTGGATCAGGAAGTTGGCGACGCTGCCGATCGCATCGACGCTGGAGCCGCGCAGATCGACGCGGCCATCGTTATCGAAGTCCACACCGTATTTGAGGATATTGCTCGGCATGAATTGCGGCAAACCGACGGCGCCTGCGAACGAGCCGAGCAGCGAGAACGGGTCGTAGCCGCGCTCGCGCGCCAGCACCAGCGTGTTGGCCAGCTCATCGCGGAAGAACGCCTGGCGCGCGGCCTGGTTCGGTGAATCCGGATAGGCGAACGCCAGGGTGGTCAGCGAGTCGAGCACGCGGAAGCGCCCGGTGTCGCGGCCGTAGATAGTCTCGATGCCGATGATGCCGACGATGATCTCGGCCGGCACGCCATACGCTGCTTCGGCGCGCTTGAGCGCCTCGGCGTTGGCTTCCCAGAAGCGCACGCCGGCACGGATCCGGATCGGCTCGATGAAGCGGGCGCTGTAGGCTTGCCAGTTCTTTGGCTTGCCCGGTGGCGCCGGCTTGACCAGCTGCACGGCCGTATCGATGTAGCGCACCTGGCCGAACAGCGCCTCGAGCGCCGCACGTTCAAAGCCGTGCTGCGCGACCATCCCGTCGATGAATTCGCGTACTGGTTGCCATTCCAGAAAGTTGACGTGCTCGTTGTCGGTGTCGACGACGCTCGCGGCAGCGGCGCCGGCTGCAACAACTGGCGCGGCCTTGGCGGCGGTGCTACGCACCTTGGACGATTTGGCGTTCGTTGATTTGGCTTTCGCTGCGGCCTTGGCTTTGGCGGCCTTGGTCTTGGCTTGCGCGCTGCGCGCCTGGCTGTCGGAAGAAGGGGCGGCGAGCGCATCGCCATGCGCGCTGGCGGCAAGCGCGAGCGCGGCGAACAGGGTAACAATTAATTTCATCTGACTTGCGACAATAGACGTTTCAAGGTGGCGTGGAGCCGGGGATCGGCTGCGGGCGCGGCGTAGCGCCAGGCGCTGTAACGACGCAGGAAGGCGATGGCGGCCTCGCGGGCGGGCGGGCCCAAGGCCTGCGCGCCGGCGGCGGTAGCAGCATCGGTGGCGAGGATGCGCGCCGCGTAGGCGCTGGGCCCTTCGTCTTGCGCGCGCGGCAGGCCGGCCTGGCCCAGTCGCTTGCACAAGACCGAGTATAGAGCATCGATCGGGTCGATTTCGCGACGGCGCCGCAAAATTTTCATGCTCCACCAGGCCAATCCGGCCAGCACCAGCGCGACGCCGAACGGCCAGCCGAGCAATTTGTCCTGCAGGCCCTGTACGACGCTGCGCTGGCGTTCCGGCGTGTAGTTCAGCACCCACTGGTTCCAGCCGTTGTTGAGCGCGCCCATCGCGTTACGCACATCGGCCAGCCAGGCGCCGGCTTGCAGTCCGAACGGGTTCACGCCGCGCAGCGCGTCGATGCCGAATGGCGCGGGCCGCTCCGTGGCCCGGTTCGTCCCTGACTGCACGCGCTCCGGCGCCACCGCCGCCGTCGGATCCACGCGCAGCCAGCCACGGCCGGCGATCCAGACTTCGGCCCAGGCGTGGGCATCCGACTGGCGCACCGTCATGAAGCCGTCGATGGGATTGAGCTCGCCGCCCTGGTAGCCGGTCACCACGCGCGCCGGCACGCCGGCCGCGCGCATCAGAAACACGAAGGCGCCCGAGTAATGTTCGCAAAAGCCCGAGCGCGTCCCGTACAGGAATTCGTCAACCGTATGACGCCCGAGCAGCGGCGGGGCCAGCGTGTATTCAAACGGCTGCTCGCGGAACTGGCGCAGCACGGCGTCGACCCGCGCTGCCGGGTCGCCCAGCGCGCGCAAGGCCATGCCGGCAGCCAGGGCGCGCGGGTTGAAGCCATACGGCAGCAACAGCCAGCGATTGGTGTCCGCCAGTGCCGGACCACGCTGCAGCGCATACTCGACGTGCGAGCTGGCGCGGTAGCGCACGCGGCTCGCCAGCGGCGTGTCAGCCGTCAGCTCGAACTGCGGTGAGATGCGCAACTCGTGGCCCGGCACGACCGGCAATTCGCCCGGCATCTCGAGCGCGAACACCCAGCGTGATTGCGACGGTTCGAGCGTGACTTCGTATTCCAGTCCCGGCCCGCCGACCGACAGGCGCAGATTGCGGCCCGACGCGGTGTTCTCGCCGCGACGCCAGGTCAGGCCATCGAAGGCATCGAGCACGGGGCCTCGCCAGTACAACTGGGGCGGCAGTGGTGGGCGGCCAAAGAAGCGCACGCGAAACGCCGGCTCTTCGGACAGCGCCAGGTTCGACATCTGGCCCGGCGCCATCTGGTCCGACAAGCCCGAGGTGCCGGCGCCCGGGCCGCCCGGCATGCTCCACAACGGGCCCTGGATGCGCGGGAACACGAAAAACAGCGCGATCGCAATCGGCGCGGCAAAGACCAGCATGCGCGCGGCCATCGCCAGGCGCGTGCGCAGCGGCGGCACGGCGCCGGTGAACTGGAACGACAGCTGCGTGGCCAGCAGCAGCAGCACCGACGCGATCATCATGACCGCCGTGCCGATCCCCTGCGCGTAAAAGAAGTTGGTCAGCACAAGGAAGAAGCACAGGAACACCACGACGAACAGGTCGCGCCGCGCATGCATCTCGAGCATCTTGAAGGCCACCAGCAGCACCAGCATCGCCACGCCGGCATCCTTGCCGAGCAGCGTGTCGTAGCTGAACTGCACGCCGACCATGGCCGCAATCGCGATCGGCAGCAGGACGATGGCCTTGGGCATGCGCTTGCCGCGCAGCGTGATGGCGGCGCGCCAGGCCAGCGTGGCCGCGCACAGCAGCGAGACCCACCACGGCAGGTGCAGCGCGTGCGGCGCCAGCACCAGCACCGCGCTGGCAAGTAATAGCAGCGTGTCGGCCTTGTCGCGTGGCAGCGGGGTACGCAGGAAGTTCATGCGGGACCCTCGATGCCGTACAAGGCCAGCGCGCGCAGGCACGCCGCCTGGTGCGCCGCGCCGCTGCCGGCGTCGATGCGTACGGGACCCAGGTGGAAGGCGTAGGGCAGGGCGCGGCTTTCGGCGTCCAGCACCCAGCGCGTCAGGCGCGCCAGGCGCAGTTCGACGTCGAGCGTGCGTGGCAGGCGGTCGAAGTCGAGCACCAGTTCGTCGCCGCCACCGCCTTCAAAGTGCTTGGTCACCAGCTGGCCGCCGATGCTGGGATCGAGCCGCGCGATCTGGCGCCAGGCCATCTGGCGCGGCGAGTCGCCGGCCTGGTAATTGCGCACGCCAGCAAAATCGTCATGGCCGGCCGTGCGCACGCTGTTGCCGCCGCCGCCCTGCAGCGGCAGGCCGGGCGCGCCGTCTTCGGGGCGCGGGTAGACCAGCACTTGCGCGGCCGGCCGCCAGTAGCTCCAGGCGACGAACAGGCCAAGGGGAAAGCGCGTCGACAGCTTCACGCGCGCCGGCGCCGCCCAGCCACGCGCGGTGGTCGGCAGCGTGAGGGTGACGGTGGCCTGCGTGCCAGCGGCGATGTCGGCGACGTGGCGCGCATCTAGCCAGTCGGCAAAGTCGGCCCGCACGGCGTAGCGCGCCAGGCGCGTGCGGTTGATTACATGCAGCTCAAATTGCGCCACTTCGCCCGCAAACACGGGCGCCGTGCGGCCCTGTTGCAGGCGCAGCTGCGCCAGATTGCGGTAGGTGGCGACCATGTCGACCAGTGCGCATGACAGTGCCAGAAAGGTCAGGCCGAAGCCCAGGCCCAGCCCGTAATTGACCGACCCGACCAGCAGCACGGCCAGCAGCAGCACGAATCCAAGGCCCGCGCGCGATGGCACGATGAACACGCGGCGCTGGCTGATGACCACCTCGCCCGCGTCGAGCGCGCCGCCGCGCGGCAGCCATGTGCCGGTCGTGCGGCGCAACCAGCCCCGTAGCGCCAGCGCCATCAGACCGGGACCGCCTTTTGCAGTTGCAGCACCAGGTCGCGGCTGGCCAGCGCGGTGCCGTGCGCGGCGCGCAGTGGGCGCAGGCGGTGCGCGCAGACCGGCACCAGCACGGCCTGGATATCCTCGGGGATCACGTGGTCGCGCCCTTCGAGCGCAGCCCAGGCGCGCCCGGCCTGCAGCAGCGCGATCGCGGCGCGTGGCGACAGGCCCTCGGCGAACATGCCGTTCTGGCGCGACGCCTGCGCCAACGCCTGCACATACGTGATCAGCGCGTCGGATGCGTGGATGGTGCGCAGCTGATGCCGGGCCGCGGCCAGTTCGGTGGCCTGCATCGCCGGCTGCAGCGTCTTGAGCATCGCGCGTCGGTCTTCGCCCATCAGCAGCGCGCGTTCGGCGGCGGCGTCCGGATAGCCCAGCGTCAGGCACATCAAAAAGCGGTCGAGCTGCGACTCGGGCAGCGGGAACACGCCGACCTGATTGGCCGGGTTCTGCGTGGCGATGACAAAGAAAGGCTCGGGCAGGGCGCGCGTGACGCCGTCGGCCGAGACCTGGTGTTCTTCCATCGCTTCGAGCAGACCCGACTGGGTCTTGGGCGTGGCGCGGTTGATCTCGTCGGCCAGCAGCACCTGCGTGAAGATCGGGCCCGGGTGGAACACGAATTCGTTCTTTTCGCGCTCGTAGATCGAGATGCCGGCCACGTCGGCCGGCAGCAGGTCGCTCGTGAACTGGACGCGGTTAAAGCGCAGGCCCAGCGAAATGGCCAGCGCGTGCGCCAGCGTGGTCTTGCCGACACCCGGCAGGTCGTCGAGCAGCAGGTGGCCGCCGGCCAGCAGGCAGGTCAGGGCCAGGCGCACCTGCTGGTCCTTGCCGACCACCACCTCGTTGACCTGGCGTGCGACGGCGTGCAATTTGTTGAACATGGTTGGCTTTACGTTATTCGGTACATGAAACAGGTCGGCGGACCTGGCACGCATGGCATGATTGACAAGGCGGCACAGCAGCGCTGCGGCCTGCCGTGGTAGATTAGCGTCATTGGCAATCTTCATACGTCGACAGCAACAAGCCGTCCCAAGGGATTCTATGCGAGAACGGCGCGGCAAGGTGTGAATGGATGAGCACAGGCGGAGACCGAGCATCATGAGTACAGCGATTTACAGCCACCCCGACTGCCTGCGGCACGAGATGGGCGATTGGCATCCCGAGTCCCCGGCGCGCCTGCGGGCCATCGACGACCAATTGATCCTGGCGCGCCTGGATGGCCTGATCGAGCAGCGCAGTGCGCCGCTGGCCGACACGGCGCAGATCCTGCGCAACCACACGGCGGGCGCGCTGGCGCTGGTGCGCGACCACGTACCCACCACGCCGGGCGATTATTACCCGCTCGATGGCGACACGTCGCTCAATCAGCACAGCTACCAGGCGGCGCTGCGCGCGGCCGGCGCCGCGGTGGCGGCAACCGACGACGTCATCGCCGGCACGGTCACCAATGCCTTCTGCTCGGTGCGCCCGCCGGGCCACCACGCCACGCCGACCGAGCCGATGGGCTTCTGCCTCTTCAACAACGTGGCCATCGCCGCGCGCCACGCGCTCGAGGCGCATGGGCTGCAGCGCGTCGCAATCATCGACTTCGATGTCCACCACGGCAACGGCACGGCCGATGCGTTTCGCGATGATCCGCGCGTGCTGATGGCGAGCTTCTTCCAGCACCCGTTCTTTCCCTACACCGAGCCCGAACCGATTACCGCCACCTGCGTGAACGTACCGGTGCCGGCGCGCTGCGAGGGCGACACCGTGCGCCAGCTGGTGCAGGAGCAGTGGCTGCCGGCGCTGCATGCCTTCAAGCCGCAGATGATTTTTGTCTCGGCCGGCTTTGATGGCCATCGCGACGACGACATGGGCGGCATCGGGCTGGTCGAGGCGGACTACGCGTGGATCACGCGGCAGGTGCTGGCGGTGGCCAACCAATACGCCGGCGGGCGGATCGTCAGCTGTCTCGAAGGCGGCTACGAGCTGTCGTCGCTGGCGCGCAGCGTGGTGGCGCACCTGAAGGTGCTGGCCGATCTTGAATAGTCGGGAACCGCGGCGGCATTCTGCTCTCTAACGTAGCACCGGCACAAGCCGGGCAGCGAGGAGACCAGCATGAGCGAGGAGATCAGCATGAGCGAGGAGGCCAGCATAAACCCCCGCCGCATCCCGTACGCCCTCTATATCTTCTGCACTCTGTGCCTGCTTTTGGCCAGCACCGTGGCGGGCGCCACCAATTACACGCTCTGGATCAACGGCCGCAGCAGCGGCGGCGCTCCTGGTAACTACAGCGACTTTCGCTACTGGGGCCCGGCCGCGACGCCTGCCGGCATCAACAAGCAGGCAGTCAACTGGGATGGCCGCAGCAGCATTGCCTCGCAAAGCGGGCGCGTGCGCGATGCGCTCGACTGCTTCTGCACGGGCCAGAACTGGTGCTACATCGCTGCCTACAGCGCGGGCGACCTGCTGCTTGGCTACACACTGGCCAATTACGGCGGCTCGGCGCGCACCGTGACGAACGCCAGCGCGAACGCCAGCGGCGTGTGCGCCGCCAGCGGGGGCGTGCAGACCGGCTGGAACCTCAAATGGGTGCGCGTCGCAGCTGGTGCGGCGGGCGGCTCCGAACTCGCCAACGTCGGCGCCTGGACCACCTCCGAGCCGCTCGTGCAAGACCTCAAGACCAGCACCGCGCGCGCCATGTACAACCACAATGACACTCGCAACGTCTGGTTCTACCGCTACGCCGGTGCGCGCGGTACTGCGTACTCGTTCGTGCTGCCAGGCCAGGACGACGAGGTCGTGGCCTATCACAGCAGCGGCGGCGTGGCCGGCAATGCGGGCCGTTCGCTGTGTAATCCGGGTGACTGGCTGTGCGACGACCTGCGCCTGGGCACCGCGCCGAACCAGGGCAGCAGCGTCAAGTGGAGCTGGCACTCGGTCGTGTTCCGCGACGACGGCGAACGCTTCAACCACTATGGCGACGGCAACTGGGCTGGCATCATCGGAGTCATGCGTGAAGCGATGGTCAATACGGCCAATTAGTTGGCGCGCCGTCTGGCTGGCGCTGGTCGTCGCCGCTGCGTTCGTGGTCGGGCTGTTCTGGCACCAGGACGATCCGGCGCTGCCACCTGCTGCATCGGCGCAATCGACCGGCCTGCATTTTCTCGGGCCGGTGCCGGTCATGAATCCCGCCGGCGACGACCGTACCATGCGCCGACGCCAGCTTGCCGGGCAGGTCCGATTAACGCAGCACACTTATTGCAGCTACCTTCAGCACACCCGCTACCCGCATGCTTCGCGTCCGGCCGCGCAGCATCCCGACCAGCTGTATCCGAACCAGCCGGTGCGCGAATCGAACCCGATGCGTGTCGACGGTGGCGACAGCGATCCCGGCGTGCTGGTGCAGACCGCGCAGTCGCGCGTCTACCTGGCGGCAGGCGAGACGGTCACGTTGTCGCTGCGCGCTGTTGACGCGCACGGCGCCGCACTGCCGCTGGTGGTCACGCGTGCGCTGGCCCAGGGCATGGGCACCACGGGCAGCCGCCCCGCGCCCCGCGTCACGCTGGCGTTTTCGCAGGATGATGCCGATTACTGGCGCGCCACGTTCGCTCCGCACGCGGGTGCACTGGCGGGCTTTCACGGCACCATCCGCAGCGAAGTGCGCTTTGCCGCGGCCGGCCGTGCGGGTGTCGTGTTGTTCGACGTGATTTATTCGCCCGAGTTGCCGGCCGTGTGGGCGGGTGCGCCGCGTGAAGCGATCGGCGCGGACGCCATCGAGTTCACGCTGCCGCTCGACGTGCGCTTGGCCGGCCGCTACGTGGTCAGTGGCCGCATCGACGATGCGCTGGGCCGCCCGTTCGCGCTGGCAAGCTTCAACGAACTATTGGGGCAGGGGATGCAGTCGGTCGCGTTGCACGTGCACGGCAAGCTGCTGCACGACGCCGACCCTGCGCCGCCATTGCCGCTGGTGCTGCGCGATGTCGAAGGCTATCTGCTGCGTGAGAACGCGGACCCGGACCGGCTGCTGCTGGCGCGCCGCGAGGGCGCCGTGCTGGTCAGCCGCACGCTGTCGCTGGCCGGCGTGCCCGATCACGTATGGCAGAGCGAGGAACGCAGCCGCTATCTGGCCGAGTATGCGAAAGACCGCGCGGCAGCGCGCGAGCGTTTGGCGGCGTTCGATCCGGCGGCCACGTTACCGCCTCTTGCGTGCAGCGAATCGGGGCTGGTTCAGTAGGGCACCAGCGGCAACTCGACCAGCGCGGACACCGCGATGGCGCAGCACAGCAAGCCGACGCCGTACCAGCGCACCATCGATCGTTTCAGTCTGTCCCGTGCGCGCATATGTCGTCTCCGCTGGCGGCCCGCCACCGTGCGTGGCCAAGGGCAAGTGTGCACGCCGAATATGTCAACAGTGTTGCAACGGCTCAACGTCATGCGCAAGAGAAAGACCAGCTGTGGCGGGTTCACCACGCTCGCGTGCGCCACCAGCGTAAAATAGCACCTTGAACGAAAGATAAAGAAAGCAACAGCATGTCGATACAATGGTTCCCGGGCCACATGAACGCGGCTAAGAAGGAAGCGGCCGAGCAGATGGAGAACATCGATCTGGTGATCGAAGTCCTCGATGCACGCCTGCCCGAGGCGAGCTGCAACCCACTGGTGGACCAGCTGCGCAAGTTCCGCCAGCGTCCCAGCCTCAAAATCCTGAACAAGATCGATCTGGCCGATCCGGTCGCCACCGCCGCCTGGAAAGCCTATTACGATGCGCAGGACGGCGTCACGGCCTACCCGATGACGACCAAGAAGCCGGCCGACGTCGCCCGCATCCCCGATCTGGCCCTGTCGCTGGCACCGCACCGCGGCGTGCCAACGAAGCCGCTGCGCATCATGATCATGGGCATCCCCAACGTCGGCAAATCGACGCTGATGAACGCGCTGCTGAAAAAACGCGTGGCCAAGGTGGGCGACGAGCCGGCCGTGACCAAGGTCCAGCAGCGCCTGTACCTGAACAAGAACGTGGTCCTGGTCGATACGCCCGGCATGCTGTGGCCAAAAATCGCCATGGCCACCGATGGCCTGATGCTGGCAGCCAGCCATGCCATTGGCACCAACGCGCTGGTCGAAGAAGAAGTGGCCGAATACCTGGGCGAGCTGCTGCTGCAGCGCTACCCGCACCTGCTCACCGCGCGCTATGGCCTGAAAACGGACGGCATGGATGGCGTGGGCGTGATCGAAGGCGTGGCGATGCGGCGTGGCTTCCGCGTGCGCGGCGGCGACTACGACTACGAAAAGGCAGCGCACTCGCTGCTGCAGGATTACCGCCAGGGTGCCCTGGGCCGCATCAGCCTGGAAACGCCGGATTCGCGCGCGGCCAGCCTGGCCCTGCACGCAGCCGAAGTGGCCGAGAAGGCCCGTCTGGCCGCCGAGAAGCTGGCTGCCAAGCTCGAAGAGCAGTCGCGCGGCAAGCGCGGCAGTTGACCTGCCAGGGCGCGTGCCGACACGGTATAATCGCGCCGTTTTGGTGCTCTCGCGCGCATTCCAGCGCGCGAAGTTAAACGGGAAACACGACAGGGCTGCGCCGCGCGCCGTCCTGGAAGTGTGCTGCCCCCGCAACGGTCAACAAGCGCCGCGTCCGCACATCCTGCGCCGCGGCAGACAATCTCGATAACCACTGTCCGTGCCGGACAGGAAGGTGAGGGCGTCCGCTTGCCAGCCCGGATACCGGCCAGGACAGGTGGAAGCGCGACGCGCTTCCTTCGACGCCAGGCTGCGGGGACGCAGCAGGGCGCCCTTTACCGAGAACACACTCATCATGACTTTTGCAGCTCCCGCGCGCCGCGCGCCCCTCGTTGTGGCGTGCGCCTTCGCCGTGTCCACCTTCGCTACCCTCGCTGTCAACGCTACTGCGCAGGAAACGCTGGCGCCGGTCGTCGTCACCGCATCCCGCTTCCCGGCCACCGCCACGCCGATCGGCGCCACCGTGATCACGGCGGACCAGATCCGCACCTCCGGCGTGGCCGACGTGAATGCGGCGATCCGCAAGATCGGCGGCGTCTTCGGTCGCCAGAGCCTGGACGGCTCGCCCGACTTCAGCCTGGACCTGCGTGGCTTCGGCACCAACAGCGCGCAGAACGTGGTCGTGATGGTCGACGGTGTGCGCCTGAATGAAAACGAGCTGGCCAGCACGGTGCTCTCGAGCATCCCGGTCGATACGGTCGAGCGCATCGAAATCACCCGTGGCGGCAGCAGCGTGCTGTACGGCGATGGCGCCACCGGCGGCGTGATCCAGATCTTCACCCGCCGTCCGCAAGGCAGCGGCACGCGCGGCACCCTGTTCGTGGAAGGCGGGCGCTTCGACGCGCTCGACCTGCGCGCCTCGATCGCGCATGGCGCCGGCCCGTGGTCGTTCGACGCCGCCGTGGCCGACCGCCGCACCGACAACTACCGCGACAATAACAAGTACGAGCAGACGAGCTTCAGCGGCGGCGTGCAATATGCGTACGGTTCGAACGGCCGCGCCGGCCTGCGCTTCGAGAGCTCGCGTTCGGACTCGCGCCTGCCGGGCTCGCTGAACGAGGCACAGTTCCAGGCCAACCCGACCCAGAGCAACACACCGGACGACTTCGGCTCGCTTGACACCGACCGTGTCAGCGCCTTCGTCGAACACCGCATCGGCGCCATCGAACTGGCTGCCGAACTGTCGCACCGCGAGCGCGATGTCGGTTCGACGTATGTGTTCTCGGGCTTCCCATCGGCCTCGCGCTATCAGGCCGATCAGACCCAGTTCTCGCCACGTCTGCGCCACACTGCCACGCTTGGCGATAAGCGCAATGAATTCGTCACCGGGATCGACCTGACCCGCTGGGACCGCCAAGTGACGTCGAGCTTCTCGGCCGGCGACGCCAAACAGGAGTCCAAGGCGATCTATGTGCGCGACGAACTGACCTGGAACGCGCCGCACAATGCGCGCCTGGCCGTCGGCGCGCGCCATGAACGTTTCGACAAGGACTACACCGATCCGCTCGCCTTTGTCGAGCCGGAAGACACCGAGCAGTCAGTCAACGCGTTCACGGTCGAAGGCAGCTTCGACGTCGCGCGCGAGGTAACCGTGTTCGCCAAGGCCGGTCGCAGCTACCGCATCGCCAACATCGACGAAAACTCGTACCGCTCGAGCCCTGGCGTGCTGGCGCCGCAAACCTCGCGCGACCTGGAGCTGGGCGTCGCCTTCGGCAACGACGCGCACAAGGCCACGGCCCGCGTGTTCCGTCACCGCCTGACGAACGAAATCTTCTTCGATCCGACGCTTGCTGGTGGCTTTGGCATCAACACCAATCTCGACCCCACCCGCCGCCAGGGTGTGGAAGTCGAAGGCAACGCGCTCTTGGCGAACAACCTGCGCCTGACCGGGGCATGGCAATACGTGCAATCCGAGTTCCGCGATGGTCCGAATGCCGGCCGCGAGATGGTGCTGGTGCCCAAGCACGTCGTGACGACGCGCCTGGCCTGGACGCCGGGCAATGGCCAGACCGCCGATGTCGGCGCGCAGTGGGTGGCCAGCCAGCGTTTCGGCAGCGACTTCGCCAATAGCTGTGACGCCCGCGTGCCGTCATACACGACGGTCGACGCCCGCTATGCGCGCCGCTTCGGTCCATGGGAAGCGTCGGTGTCGGGCCTGAACCTGCTCGATCGCCAGCACTACAGCTACGCGTTCAGCTGCCGCGCCGGGATTTACCCGAGCGATGGCCGCCAGCTGAAGGTGTCGCTGCGCTACGACTTCTGATCCATGTTTTGCCGGGCGCGGGTGGCTGATGTATTTGCATGCATGTTTCAGCGGTAAGCAAATGCAATAAATCGCGCCCTGCAGACAGGGCAGGGGCAAAAAGTGGTAATCTCGCGATCGTTCGCTCAATCATATTTGTGGAAGGATGTTATGCGCACTCTGCGTTTTGCCCTCGTTGCTGCCGCCCTGGTTGCCGGTTTCGCCAATGCTTCGCCGACTGATCCACGCGTCGGCTCCGAATACACCGTGCTGGCCGCGCCGCAGCCGACCCAGACCGTCGGCAAGAAGGTCGAAGTCGTTGAATTCTTCGCCTACCACTGCGGCGCCTGCAATGCGTTCGAGCCGACGCTCAATGCATGGATCAAGAAGCAGGGCGACAACATCGTGATGCGCCGCATCCCGCTGCCGTTCCAGGGCCCGAGCGACCCGGAAGCCCGCCTGTTCCTGACGCTCGACGCCATGGGCAAGCTGGAGCAGTACCATGACCGCGTGTTCCGCGCCGTGCACGTCGAGCGCAAGCGCCTGATGAAGGATGAGGACATCATCGCCTGGGCAACCTCGAACGGGCTGGACAAGGCCAAGTTCATGGAAGCGTGGAACTCGTTCGGCGTCCAGACCAAGCTCAAGCGTCTGCCGGCAGTTGCCGAAGCGTACAAGGCCAGCAGCACGCCGACTGTTGTCATCGATGGTAAATACGTCGTGTCGCCAGCGACTGTGGCACAATCGAACAAGATCCAGGACATGGGCCAGCTGATGACGGCCACTGGCCAGGTCCTCGATGCACTGGTAACGAAGGCAGCCCAGACCAAATGACCAACGACGTCGAACGCGACATCCTCAAGATCTACGAAGGGTCACGGCCCAAAGAGGAAGAGCTGTTTGAGACCAGCCGCGTGAACCATGTCGCGTGGTCGCTGGCGGCGATCTTCGCCCTGGTGGCCATCTGGCTCGCCATCGCGCTGGTCAATGCCGAAAACCAGCGCCACGCGCTGGCGACGAACAAGTGCCCCGACATGGTCTTCAAGTCCGGTGTCGACAAGGCCTGCCTCGTCACGGTCAATTCGCGCGATCACTGGTGGCAGCATCTGTGGCATGCGGTGACGAATGTGCGTCCACTGCCGAGTAATGTCGGGCAGTAAAGGTTGTTGGTAGCAAGTTGAACGGCGTCCAATGGGCGCCGTTTTTCATTGCGCGTTGATGTGGTTCATAGTTCATGCTGACCATAAGATTCAGGAATTTCTGTAAGGAAAATTCTGTCGGCATTATGCGGTATGACTGTTTCATGGAGCAGAATCGGACAATTAGGCGACGAACAATAAAACTGTGAAGGCCATATGCTTCTCCAAACGAATTCTGGCAAACGAAGGCATGTTGATCTGCTTTCCGAACTCATCAATAAATCCAAGGTGTCAATCCTGTGTTCCGGCTGGATCAAGTTGCCAGGATTAGAAGATCTATTGCCGTCAATCGACGCGGCTCTCGCTAGGGGCGCCACGGTGATCGTGTATTCCAATTTGACAGAAACCAAGGAAGGCGTTGCGCCAGCGCTGGCCTCGCGGACAGGGCTCACGCATCGCATGGTTGGTCGTGGCAGTCGTGCGCTGCATACCAAGATTTATTATTTCGAAACCGACGACGCTTACACTGCTGTAATTGGTTCCGCAAACATTACGAAGGGAGGCTTGAGCACCAATGAGGAATTGTCTGTGGTTCTACGTGGAATCCAAGGTGACCCCGTTTTCCTTGAGCTCCAAAAATATCTCCAAACCATCGCGAACATGAAGTTCGTTTAAAACCTTGCTGGGACATACTCGTCAGTAACCTTGGTTGGACATTTTCCAGGCAAATCTCGGGATAGTTTTCGTCACAGGTTCTGGTGTGCTTCTTCATTTTCCGCAGGCACGGCCCGGGCGCTGGCACTCCAGCGCCGCAGCGCCACCGAGGCGCACGCCGCCAGTACCCCCCCGACGACCAGCACCAGTCGCGTGTCGATCAGCGTCAGCACCGCGCCCAACAGCGCCATCAGGATATTGGCCAGGCAGAAAATGGTCGACAGCAGCGCCATGACCGAACCCTGGCCATAATCCGCGAACGTATCGGCCGACCAGGTTTGCAGCGCCGTGTTGTAGAACGCATGCGGCACGCCGAACAGGACGATGCCGGCGATCCCGATCCACAAATTGCCAAAGCCCACGCACAGGATGGCCGTGGCGCCCACCGCCGCATACCAGCCGGCGCGCAGGCGGCCTTCGACGAGGCTGGCATGGCCGGCGAATAGCGCGGCAGTGGTCATCAACGCGCACATGCCCATGTTCACGAGCGAAATCTGGCGCGCATCGTAGCCGCCCACATCGACCAGCCACAACGGGAAGTATTCATACAGCGACGCCACACCGCAGCAATAGCCCAGATGGACGATGAACAGCGTGCGCAGCGGCCCGTGGCGCAGCAGCGTCAGCGCATGGCGTTCCCGTGCGACGGTCCACCAGCGCAGGCCGTGCGTGGCCGCTGGCGTCGCCGGGATCGTCAGGAACACGCCGAGCGTGCCCAGCAGCAGCGCAACTGCGGCGATGCCGAACGGGACTTCTGCGCCGTAGGCCATCGTGAAGCCGCCCAGCAGCGGCCCGACGAGCCAGCCTAGATTGAAGGCACCATTGAGCCAGGACAGCGCGTGATTGCGCAGCGGCCCCTTGACGCGTTCGATCACGAGCGCGCGCATGACGGCGCCATTGCCTTCGAGCAGACCGGTGAAGAAGCGCGCGGCGAGGAACAGCAGGTACGATTCCATGACCATCGCGGCGGCCGTGAGCAAGTGACCGAGCGC
This sequence comes from Massilia aurea, assembly GCF_014200505.1. Lineage (GTDB taxonomy): Bacteria > Pseudomonadota > Gammaproteobacteria > Burkholderiales > Burkholderiaceae_D > Telluria > Telluria aurea_B. Next base: position 405,475 of record NZ_JACHBX010000001.1, read on the forward strand.
CGCGCCCACGGTCGTCAGCAGCAGCGCGCGGCGCCGGCCGAAGCCGTCCGACAGCGGCCCCAGCACCGCGCTGCCGATCAGCAGGCCCAGCGGATTGATCATCAGCGCAATGCCCAGCAACAGCTTGGGCGGCAGACCGAGGAAGCTGTTCAAGCCGTGGATGCTGCCGTCGGCAAACAGCGGCGCCAGCATCGGGTAGGGCAGGGACGCGCCGACGGTCGACAGCAAGGCCAGCGCGCACAGGGTCGTGATCAGGAAGCGTTGATTCATGCGGGAGATCCCATGGACACGGGCAGCCGCACGACGAAGCGCGCGCCGCCCAGACCGGACGTCGCCACCTCCAGCGTCCCGCCATGCAAGACCACCGCCTTGCGCGCGATCGACAAGCCGAGCCCGAAGCCGCCGGTGGCGCGGTCGCGGCTGCGGTCGAGCCGGTAGAACGGCTCGAACACCTTATCGCGCTCGGCGTCGGGGATGCCGGGACCGTCGTCGTCGACAGTCATCTCGATGCCGGTTGGTCCCCGTGTGGCCGACAGCACGACCCGGCTGCTGGCATATTTCTGGGCGTTGCGCAGCAGGTTGCCGATGGCGCGCGCCAGCAGGCGGGCGTCGCCGTCGATGGTGCCCAGCCCGTCCGCGAGCTGGCAGCTGACGTCCTGGGGCGACGGCGGCAGCGTGGCGCAGCAGTCGCGCAGCAGCGCGTCCAGATCCACCGTGGCGCCCTGCAGCGTGCCGGCGCTGTCGAGTTTGCTCATATCGAGCAGCTCCCTGACCAGGTCGTTCAGTTCGCGCACGTCGCCCTCCATCGCGGCGATACGGCGGCGCAGGTCGGGGTCGTTGGCGCGCGCGTCCAGCAACTCGAGGCCGAATTCGAGGCGCGCAATTGGCGTGCGCAATTCGTGCGAGACCGAATGCAGCAGACTGCGCTGCGCGCCCATCAGCGCTTCGATGCGTCCGGCCATATCGTTGATGCGTTCGGCCAGCGGGTAGACGATTTCGGAAGGGGCGAGCCGGGCGCGTGCCGACAGCTTGCCAGCGCCAAACTCGTCGGCCATCTGTGACAGCGATTGCAGTGCGCGCCAGTGAGAACGCGACCACAGGGCAATCGGCAGCAGCAGGGCGAGGGCGACGATGACGAAGCGCAGCAGCTCCTTTTTGAGCTCCTTGCCGATATCGATCGGCAGGTTCTGCGCATGCAGCACGTCGTCGTTGCTGCCGATATAGCGCTCGCCCGCCAGGTCGACGCGCCGGTACAGGGCGCGTTCGCCGATATCCAGGACAATCGCGCCGCGATCGAGCGCTGCACGCCGGGTGTCGTCCAGCCGGGCGCGCGCGGCCGCCAGCGGCAGCAGGTCGTAGCGCACCGGCGAGACTTCACGCACATTGTTCAGGCGCGTGAGCCACTCGTCGCCGGGCGCTTCGTCCACATAATGTTCGATCAGGAAAATCTGGCCAGCCGCCTGGCGCCGGGCAATGTCTTCCAGCGGATCGCCGAACAGGCGCGCAAAGGCGAAGTAGATGAGGAATGTCGCGGCCGTGATCGCCAGCATGACGACCACGAAGAACCGGAAAAATAGCCGGTTCACGGGTGCATCCCGGGTGACTGTCGGTGATGAAGCGCGGCCAAAAGCATGGTTTCTCCTGAGCCGGGGATTGTACAGCGGCAAGGGCGCAACCGTCAGCATCCACGCCGGCGCACGAGCGCTGCCTTACAAATTGACGACAATTGGGGGACATCTGAAGGGTGATTCACGGGGGCGCAACGCTTACCATCAGTCGCATCATCAGGGTTTCCGTTTGCCCACTGATGCGCAAGTGTCAGTGGGTTTTTTTATTTGTGCCAGAGCGAAAGCGTCTGCGTTGCCATCATGCGATTGGGAGAGCGAAGCTTGCTCGACGTAAAATATCAGCACACGAACTCCCGGAACGCCACCACGATGAAACAGTTCTTCGCCCTGGCCCTCGCTGCAGCAAGTGGTGTTGCGAGCGCGCAGACGCCGGCCACTAACCCGATGCCCGACGGCAGCCACGATATGTATGCGGGGCTGGGCGCCATGTCACGGGCGCGCTATGAGGGCGCGGCCAACACGAAGACCTCCGTCCTGCCGGTGCTGCAGGTGCAGTGGAGCAATGGGATATTCATTTCCGGCATGAGCGCCGGGATGCACCTGTCGACCGATCCCACACTTGAATTCGGGCCATTGGTATCGCTCCACGCCAGCCGCGACGAGTCCGGCTCGGGCGGCATCATCGATGGCGTTGGCGTGGCGACCATGATGCCGCTGGCAGCGCGCATGCGGCGCGACAATCCGCTGGCCGGCATGCCGGACGTGGATGCCCGGCTCGAAGGCGGCGCCTTCCTCAACTATTACCTGAATCCGGCGTGGCGTCTCACCAGCAGTGTACTGATCGGCTCCGGTAGCGAGCGCGACGGTGCCCGCATGACGCTGGGCGTGCAGCGCCTGGCCGTGGCCATTGCGCCGCAGCACACGATGTCGTTCCATGCCGGGCTCACGCTGGTCAACCGCGACTACAACCAGAGTTATTTCGGCGTCAACGAAAACGATGCCTGGAGCAGCGACAATCCCGTGTATCGCCCCGGGGGCGGCCTGAAGGATGTGCACGTCGGAGCGCGCTGGAACTGGGCGCTCGGTCCGTCGTGGATGCTTACCACCAATGTGCAGGCGACGCGCCTGACCGGCAGCGTTCGCCGTAGCCCGCTCGTCGAGCGGCCCACCAACGTGACGGTTTCGACCGCCTTCGCTTACCGCTTCTGATGATGCAACGCGTACACCTCTCCGCTTGCGTGACCCTGCTGCTGACGGCAGGCGTCGCCGTCGCGCAGGCGCGTGCCGACGACTGGGTGAGCTATCGGGATGCCTACCGGGCGATGGTGGTATTCGACAAATACGGCGGGCCCAAGCATCTGCTGCAGAATCAGCTGCAGGTGCGCCCGCGTGCCAAAGGGACGCTGGGCGATGGCGCGAGCCTGCTGATCAAGGGGCGCACGCTGCAGACCAGCCTGGCGCTTGATCCGCTGGGCCGCACGACGCTGCCGCTGCTGAAAGCCGCCTACGACGAGAACGCGGTGCTGGCACCCAACCGGCCGCTGGGCGGCTTCACGGTGCGCCCGCGCATCTCGCTGGCGCTGCGCGCCGACGGCTCGTACGACGCGACCGAGCTGCGCGCCGCCTGCGAGCAGGCGCTGGGCTTTGCCCGCCATGCCGATGCCTCGGCGCGCAGCTTGGCGTGCGTGGGTGTGCGGCTCGTGTTTCCAAAAACGAGCGCCGATGCCGGCGCCCGGGTGCGGGCCGGTAGCGCCGAGACCGTCCTGCCAGTCACGCGCGCGCCAGCGTTCACGGGGGATGTGGATGACGATTTCCCGGTCGTCACCTACCGTTTTGCGCCTGCGCCTGCGCCAGCGGACGCGGCCCAGGTCGTGACGTACCACGCACCGCTGGCGATCGTGCCGGTGTTCGAATAAGTACTGACGGTAGGGTGGACGGCTATGCCGTCCACGCGTTCAAGCAACCTCAATCTTTCTGTGCTATGCGAAGGCAAGCTGAACGCGTGCGCGGGGAACCCGCCCACCCTACGATGTTCACGCAGACGTAAAAAAACCTGCCGCGGGGCAGGTTTTTTTATAGGTGCGTTATCGCGTCAATTCCAGGCCGATGGCGAAAACAGGTAGCCTTCGCCCCAGACCGTCTTGATCTTTTCCGAATCGGCATCGTCGAACTTGCGCCGCAGCTTGGAGATGCAGTTGTCGATACTGCGGTCGAGCCCATCGAACTCGATCCCGCGCATCTTCTTGAGCAGGGCGTCGCGCGAAAGCACGCGCCCGGCCGCCTCGGCCAGCACCAGCAGCAGTTTGTATTCGGTATTCGACAGGATGCACGGCTGGCCACGCCAGATGACGCTGCGGTCGCTCGTGACGATGCGCAGCGCGCCAAATTGCAGGATGCGCGAATCGACGCCCGACTTGGCCTGGGCACGCCGCATCAGCGCGCGCAGGCGGGCCAGCAGCACGCGCGGCTGGACCGGCTTGTTGACGAAATCGTCGGCGCCTTGCTCGAGCCCCGAGACTTCATCGTACGAATCTTCGCGCGCGGTCAGGATCAGGATCGGGACGTCGGAGTGTTCGCGGATCTGGCGGCACACCACCATGCCGTCCAGGCCCGGCAACATCAGGTCGAGGATCACGACGTCGGGCGAGAGTTCCTTGAAACGCTCGAGCGCGACGTCGCCGCGGGTGACGAGGTCAACCGCAAACTCGTAACTGGACAGGTATTCGGAGACGAGCTCGGCCAGACGCGCATCGTCTTCCACCAACATTACACGGTGCATTCAATTTCTCCTCGGTCTGTCATTGTAGCGGGCAGCATGCCGGAATGGCAGAACCTGCGAGAAGCGAGACAAGTCATTACAGTTTGACGACAACCGGGCGCATCTGATGCGCCCGGTTGTCGATCGCGGCGCGCACACGATCGTCAGTTGGCACCCTTCGTGCTGCGTGACGCGCTGGCGCCAACCTTCTGGTTAGCGTGCAATGCCAGCGCCGGCACGGTCGCCCCATTCACGCTGCCCAGCGTGAACTTGATGGCGCCATTGGCCGGGACCACCACGGCGTCGCCGCTGCAACCTGTTTTGGCGGCATTGAGCTGGCCATTGATGACGTTGCAATAGGTGCCAGACGGCAGGCCGGTCGCCTGCGTTGTGGTCCAGGCCGCCGGGTCGTTATTGATCGCGACAAAGCCCTTGTTGCCGCGCGAAAAGGCGATCTGGTTGCGTGTGCCGGTGGCGAAATTATCCACGCCCTGGCCCGATGTGGCAGCGCGAAACCCGACCATGTTCGAAATCTCGGGCCAGCGATGGATGAAGTCCCAGGCCTGGTTGATCAGCGGCTTGCCATTTGCATCGAACGGGCTGGTGGCTGGCGGCGGCTGCTCACTGCGGGTAAAGCGAAAGCCCGAATGCACTTGCGCTGCGCCGTAGGGCCAGGCCAGCATCAGGACATTGGCCAGCTGGTAGCGCTTGGTGCCTTGCGTATCGTTGGGAACGCCGGTGAAGTTGCTGGCCACGAGCGAGCTCGGGGCATGTTCGCCGCGTTCGGAATCCCAGTTGTTGATGAACACGGTTGCCTTGTCGCTGGGGATGAAGCCCCAGGTCCCACCCCATCCAGTGCTTGGCGAGCCCATAAACCTGGGCAAGTCCGCCACGGCGGCGCCATTCACATTCTGGAACATTTCCTTCATCGCATAGACGTAATGGAACTCGTTGACCGAGCCAGTGGCCAGATAGGCATTCGCCTTGACGCCGCTGTCCGGGATCACCTCTTGCGTGAACCACAGCGGCTCACCGGCTTTGGTCGTGCGGGATACGCCATTGAGGAAGCCGGCAATGTCGCCCGGCGCCATGTGCTTGGCGGCGTCCAGCCGCACACCGTCCACGCCCATGGCCACGAGCTTGTTCAGGTAGTTGCGGATCTGGCCTTGCACATAACTGGCGCCGGTATTCAGGTCGGGCAGGTTGTTGAGGCGGCAGCTCGTCACCTTGGTGCGGTCGGCCAGGCTGTAGTCGCCGCCCTGGATAACGCAGGCGGCATGGAAGTCGGGGGCGCTGAAATGGGGGTAGCTTTGCGTGGCGGCATTCCAACTGCTGCCGTCGGTGGCCGTGCCGGTACCAGCGCCGTCGGCCATCTGGTTGACGACCACGTCGGCGTAAATGCGCACCTTGGCAGCATGGCAGGTATTAATCATGGCCTGCAACTCGGCTTCCGTGCCCATCCGGCTGTCGAGCCTGGTGTAATTGACCGCCTGATAGACGTCGTACCAGAAGTCCAGCTTGCGCGATGCATGGGGTGGCGAGATCTGCACCGCACCGTAGCCCTGTGGCCCGAGCCAGTTCGTGCACTCCTTGGCGATGTCGTTCCATTTCCAGCGGAACATTTGTACCGAGGTATCGGCAGGGTTGAAGTCGGCTGCGGCCGCTGGCGTGCTGAACGCCATGGCGATGCAGGCGATGCTGGAGAGACGCGCTGCGTGGGGCAGACGGTGCACCAATTGCCTGGTTCGGATGAATTCCACGTTGATTCCCGGGTTGTGACGCGTTGACGATAAATGACCGCACGATGGACGCACTGCGTGTCCAATGTTGCTACGACGGAAATTATCACGGAACGTCAGGGCGTAGATTCAGACTTGCTTCAGAGCCAGGCAGCCTGAGCATGGGAGTTTCCGGCTTGACGAACAGGGATCTGTCGTCGAAGATTCCGGTCATCAACCACGTCCTGACACCCTTGGAAAACGCCATGAATCTGGTCGTCAAAGTACGCGTGCTGCGGCACATCCGGCAGTCCGGCTATCGTCCGCAACTGGAGGATCTCTCGCCTGATCTGTTTCCGTTCTGGCAGCGCACTGGCGGGAAAGAATTTCCCGGCATGCCGGACAACGCACTCTTTTTCATGCATGCAGCGACCGGACTGATGCGCTTTTTCGAGGTCGCGGCAGACCGGCGCGAGCCGTGCGCGTTGCCATCGCTGGCCGCTGACTCGGTCTGGCATGCGTGGATGGCATGGGATCCCGTGAATCTGGATCAGTTTTGCCGCCGCCACTTCGGCAAGCCGATCGACCATCTTCCCCACACCATGCTCGATGCGCTGGCACTGCCGCGCGCGCTCGTTGGCTGCCGTGAGCACGAAGACGCGCGCTCGCGGGTACGGGGCTTGCCCGCGTTGTTCCGCCTCGATGTTACGTTGCGTATGCCATATGGTCATGGCTACGCGCTGCAAGACGAGGACGTCGTGTACAGCCGTCTGGATGCCAACGGCAGGATGGCCGGCCGCGCACGGCTGCATCCCGAGCTGACACTGCGGGCGCTGTTGCTGGCAAACCTGATCAGCCAGGCAGACTATGCCGCGGCCCTGCGAGAAAAACGGGGGCTGGATACCGGGGCAGGCACTTATTACGTCGGTGATGGTGGCAGCGACAACGCGATGCGCGACTGTAACGCCAACCTCAACTGCCACGGCGGCGGAAGCGATGGTGGCGATGGCGGCGGCAGCAGCAGTTGTGGCGGTGGCAGCAGTTGCGGCGGCGGTGGCGGCGGCGGAGACTGAGCGCTAGCATGCAAACGGCCCGCTCGCGCGGGCCGTTGCAGATCGTCACGCCGGACGGCGCGTGACCTTCAGTGACTCATTTAATTCAAGCCATGTTCTGGTTGACGAAGTCCCAGTTGGCCACGTTCCAGAACGCTTCCAGGAACTTTGCGCGCGCATTGCGGTAGTCGATGTAGTAAGCGTGTTCCCAGACGTCGGCCGTCAGCAGTGGCTTGTCGGTCGTGGTCAGTGGCGTGGCGGCGTTCGAGGTGTTGACGATGTCGACGCTTCCGTCGGCCTTTTGCACCAGCCAGGTCCAGCCCGAACCGAAGTTGCCCAGTGCCGATTTGTTGAACTCTTCCTTGAACTTCTCGACCGAACCCCATTTGGCATTGATCGCGTCCAGTGCCTTGCCGCTCGGTGCGGCGCCGTTCGGGGTCATGCAGTGCCAGAAGAAGGTGTGGTTCCAGACCTGTGCCGAATTGTTGAACACGCCGCCCGACGACTTCTTGACGATCTCTTCCAGCGGCATTTCTTCGAACTCGGTGCCCTTGATCAGGTTATTCAAGTTGGTCACGTAGGTCTGGTGATGCTTGCCGTGGTGGTATTCCAGGGTCTCGGCCGAGATGTGCGGTTGCAGGGCGTCCTTGGCATACGGCAGTGCTGGCAGGGTGTGTTCCATGATAAATCCTTGTTGGGTTGGAAAGGTTGCAGTTCTGATAGCGGCGCTATTCTAAACCGGCTGCAGCAATATTGCATGACTGCATTCTCTTTCCTACCAGACAGGATTCGTTACTCGAGCACGCTCTGCACCTGCGCCACGCCGACCTCGGCGCTGCCATCGGCCAGGCGGATACGCAAGGTGTCGCGCGCGTGGATCTGCGCCGGGTCGCGCACGATCTGGCCTTTGCCATCGCGCACGATCGCGTAGCCACGTTCGAGCGTGCGCTGCGGATTGAGCAGTTCGAGCTGCGCTGCCAGGCCCATCAACGCATCGCGGCGGCCCTTTAGGTTATTGCGCAGGCTGGTGTGCAGGTGACGCCCGTCCGACGACAGTTGCGCCCGCAGCGCGCGCATGTCGGGCCGGTGCCGGCTCCACCGTTGCTGCAATTGTGCCAGCACCAGTCCCTGGCGGTTGATGGGCAGCTTGACCGCATGCGTCATGGCCGTGGCCAGTGCCAGCAGTTTCAGGCGCTGGTGGCCGATCTGCGCTGACGGGCTCAGCAGGCGACGGCTCAGGTTATCCAGGCCCTGGCTGGCATCCGACAGGCGACGGTCCATTGCGCGCTGCAGGTCGAGCGCGTCGCCGTGCAGCGAGGCGAGCCAGTCGGCGCGGGGCGTGGCGGCCAGCTCGGCGGCGGCAGTTGGCGTCGCGGCGCGCACGTCGGCCGCGAAATCGGCAATGGTGACGTCGGTTTCGTGGCCCACGCCCGAGACCACGGGGATGGCGCAGGCATCGATCGCGCGCGCCACGCATTCTTCGTTAAAACTCCACAGGTCTTCGATCGAGCCGCCGCCACGGCACACGAGCAACACGTCGACTTCGCCGCGGCGCGACGCCGTCGTGATCGCCTCAGCAATCTTGTCGGCAGCGAACTGGCCCTGGACCGGGGTGGGGTAGAGCACCACGTGCACATGGGGCGCGCGCCGGCGCAGGGCTGTGAGTACGTCGCGCAGCGCGGCGGCGCCGGGGCTCGTGACGATGCCGATGCTGCGCGGGAACAGAGGCAGCGGGCGTTTGCGGTCGGCATCGAACATGCCTTGTGCAGTCAGCTTTTCCTTCAGCCGCAGGAATGCCTCGTACAACTGGCCGACGCCGGCGCGGCGGATCGCCTCGACATTGATCTGGTAGTCGCCGCGCGCACCGTACAGCGTCACGAGGGCGCGCACTTCGACCTTGTCGCCTTCGCGCGGGATGAAGCCGGCCGACTGCGCGCGACCACGAAACATCACGGCGCGCACCTGGGCTGCGTCGTCCTTGAGCGTGAAATACCAGTGGCCCGACGCCGCGCGCGTGAAATTGGAGATTTCGCCGCCGATCCAGGTCAGTGGAAAAGTACGCTCGAGCAGGCGCGCCACTTGCTGGTTCAGCGCGGTGACGCTCAGAACGGCAGGGGGCGTGTAGGCAGAGTCGGCGTCGCTGGTCGGGAACATGGTCGGTGGCGAAAAATCGGGGAGGAGCGATTATAGCTGCCCCCACGCCGCGTTCAGGCTCGATGGCAATCAGCTCTGTCAAGGTTGATTATTGCTGCTTTTCAATGCAATCTATTGAAATGCTTTTTAAATCAATAGGTTGCAGGGTTGATGATGTCGTTTGAGGACGGTTTATCCACACAAACTGTGGGGAACTCATTCATAAGACATGACGCTGCGCGCGAATTGGGCAGGGGAGGTGGATTTATTACAAAACAATGACTTAGGGCCATTGCAGCAGGCTTGATCACAAAGTTGTCCACAGAATCTGTGCACACCTTTTTTTGCGGCGCGAAGGCGTTTTCAGCGAAAAACTGTTGGTCCGACTACACCCGGGTGATACCAAGGACCCTGCTTAATTTTAAAGCAGGACGAGTCGTTGGTAATGAAATCAATGACTTACACCCCTAACTTGATGCTTCCTCACACTCTTATCCACATAAAGTGTGCATAGGGCGAATATTCTGTGAACAACGGGCGGACAGGCCGAATAAACATGGTGGTGTCCGAGAATACGGCGTGTTTCATGGGTGATTTCGCCGATATGCTCAAATTTTAAGCGTTGTGGGTTTGCTGATTAAAATCAATAGCTTAGTGTCATAAGCGACGTCTTGCGCACACTTTTGTCCACAATAAGTGTGTGGAACTACACAGCCGCACGTGCTCGGCAAACCGGTAAGTCACTGCCTCTAAAACAGGCGCGCAATCGAAATCCTTTGAAATCAATAACTTAGGTGTTGTTCAGGGGCCTTGCGCACAATTTTGTCCACAGAATGTGTTCGCAACTACAGGCGCCAGCAGGAGCGTTGTCGGAAAAACCATGGTGTCATTGCATGGTGGCACTGAGTCATGAGACTGCCATTTTCTTGCGCAGGCGCAGAAAGCCCTTTGAAATCAACGTGCTTGGCTCGTGTCGCGCGCCTTGCGCACAATTTTATCCACAGAAGGTGTGCAGAACTCTACTTGCCGCTTCGCTGCCAACTTGCTACATTGCCGGATTGACTTTTATCCTCTCAGGAGTATCTCTTGCTCGCCATTTTTCAAGCCGCAGGCTGGCCTATCTGGTTCCTGCTGTTCGCGTCGATCGTTGCCGTCGCCCTCATCGTCGAACGCCTGATCACGCTGCGCCGCGAGAAAATCCTCCCACGCAACCTGCTCGATGAAGTCATCCGTGTGCACCACACGGGCAAGGCCACGCCGGACGTCATCAACAAGCTGGAACAGAATTCGCCGCTGGGCACCGTGCTGGCGGCTGCACTGCGTAATGTTGACGCGCCACGCGACGTGATGAAGGAGTCGATCGAGGAAGCCGGTCGCGGTGTGGCCCAGAACCTCGAACGTTTCCTGACCACGCTCGGCACCATCGCCTCGCTCGCGCCGCTGATGGGCCTGTTCGGCACGGTGGTCGGCATGATCGAGATCTTCGGCGCCTCGGCCCCGACCGGCGGCAATAACCCGGCGCAACTGGCGCACGGCATTTCGGTGGCGCTGTACAACACCGGTTTCGGCCTGGCCATCGCCATGCCGGCCCTGGTCGCCTACCGTCACTTCCGCAACCTGGTCGACACCTATATCGTCGACATGGAACTGCAGGCCGTGAAGTTTGTCGACGTCGTCCACGGTGCCCGCAAATGATGGACTTTCGCCGTGGCCGCAAGCGCGAGGATCCGGAGATCAACCTGATCCCGTTCATCGACGTGCTGCTCGTGGTACTGATCTTTTTGATGGTCTCGACCACCTACAGCAAGTTCACCGAACTGCAGATCACCTTGCCGACGGCCGAGGCTGAGAAGCAGGCGCAAAAGCCGTTCGAGATCAATGTCACGGTCGACGCCAAGGGCAACTACACGGTCAATAACACGCCCGTGGCGTTCACCAGCGTGGCAGGCCTGGCGCAGGATATGAAAACGGCGGCGCGCACGCCGGACGGCCAGGTGGTGGCCAGCCCGGTCGTCATCGTCAATGCCGACCAGTTCGCGATGCACCAGATGGTGATCAATGTGCTCGAAGCAGCGCGTGTGGCCGGCTACGACAAGTTGACCTTCGCAGCCCAGACCGGCACCGGCAAGTAACCTCACCGGCCCGCGTCAAGCGAGCCGGCTTCCTCCCGCATGGCTTCTTCCCTTGAAACAACCCTGACCCGCGCGTGGCTGCGGCGCGGCCCGCTTGCCATCGCGCTATTGCCGGTGGCGCTGCTGTTCGGGGCGCTGGCCGCCCTGCGCCGCCGGCTGTTCCAGTCCGGCCTCAAGGCGTCAAAGCGCTTGCCTGTGCCCGTCATCGTTGTCGGTAACATTTTTATTGGCGGCACTGGCAAGACCCCGCTGACGATCTGGCTGGCCGAGGCCTTGCGCGCGGCCGGCATGCGGCCGGGCATCATCTCGCGCGGCCATGGCGGCGATGCCGGCAAGGATGGCGCGCCGCGCGCCGTCACGCCAGGGTCCGATCCGCGCGTCGTAGGCGACGAGCCGCTCCTGATCGCCCAGCGCACCGGCTGCCCGGTGGTCATCGGCCGCGAGCGCGCCGAGGCGGGCAGGGCGCTGCTGGCGGCGCACCCGGACGTCGACGTGCTCATTACCGACGATGGCTTGCAGCACTATGCGCTGGCGCGCGACATCGAGATCGTCCTGTTCGACGGGCGCGGTGTGGGCAACGGCTGGCTGCTGCCGGCCGGGCCGCTGCGCGAGCCGCCGTCGCGCCGTCGGGATTTCACCGTGGTCAATGTCCCCGAGATTACGCCGGCGCTGGCCCGGGCCGTTGGCGGCGCCCCGTACCGCATGCTGCTGTCAGGCCAGTACGCCGAACCGCTGCATGGCGGCGCGCGCGTGCCGCTGGCCGATCTGCGCGCGAAACGCATCGTTGCCGCAGCCGGCATCGGCAATCCGGGGCGCTTCTTCGCGATGCTGCGCGCGGCCGGCCTGGCCCCCGGCGAACTGGCCTTGCCCGACCATCACGACTTCCTGGACGACCCGTTCGCCGCTCTGGACGCCGAGATCATTCTGATCACGGAGAAGGATGCAGTAAAATGTCGGCAAATTGAACATCTGAAGGACGATCCGCGCTTGTGGGTCGTGCCTGTGACGGCGCAGCTCGACCCTGCGCTGGCTGAACACATCGTGGAGAAATGTCGTGGACGCTCGCCTGCTTGATATCCTGGTCTGCCCGTTGTGCAAGGGTCCGCTCGAACTCGACAAGAAGGCGCAGGAGCTGACCTGCCGCGCCGACCGCCTCGCTTATCCGATCCGTGACGGCATCCCGATCATGTGGGCCGACCAGGCACGCAAGATCGAGCCTGTCTGATCGGCCTACATGAACTTTACCGTCATCATCCCGGCGCGCCTGGCGTCGACCCGCCTGCCGAACAAGCCGCTGGCCGACCTGGGCGGCAAGCCGATGGTGGTGCGGGTGGCCGAGCGGGCGCGTGAATCGGGCGCGACCCGGATCATCGTCGCCACCGACCACGCCGACATTGCCGCCGCCTGCGCCGAGCATGGGGTGAGCGCCGTGCTCACGCGCGCCGATCACCCGTCCGGCACCGACCGCATCGCCGAAGTGGCGCACGTGCTTGGCCTGGCGCCCGATGACGTCGTCGTCAACCTGCAGGGCGACGAACCATTGATCGACCCGCGCCTGCTGGCGGCCTGCGCCGCCCGGATCAGCGCCGACGTCCCAATGGCCACCTGCGCGCATCCGATCCTCGATGCGGCCGACGTGTTCAACCCGAACGTCGTCAAGGTCGTGCTCGACAAGAACGGGCGCGCACTGTATTTCTCGCGCGCCACCATTCCCTGGCACCGCGATGCATTTGCCCAGACGCTCGAGTCGCTGCCTGCCGGCTATGCGCCGCTGCGTCACATTGGCCTGTATGCCTACAGCAATGCGTTCCTGCAGGCATATCCGGCTATGGCCGTATCACCGCTCGAGTCGATCGAGGCGCTGGAACAGTTGCGCGTGCTGTGGCACGGTGTGCCGATCGCCGTGCACATCACGGATAGTGCACCGCCAGCGGGCGTCGACACGCCCGACGATCTGGCGCGGGTACGCCTGCACTACACGTCTTGACGCACGCCACAAGGGTATAGCCGGGCCATCTGCGCAGGATCAAATATCCTCGCTGCAACGGCTTGCGGCTGGCTTTTACGCCAACTTTTGTGGTAACTTCCGTCTCAACGAAGTCTGCGCAATATCAAAAAGATCACCGTATCCGCCATTTTACTTTTCTCTATTTTCTAGAATCTCAGGAAACTCATGCGTCTCATTCTGTTAGGAGCACCCGGTGCCGGCAAGGGCACCCAGGCCAACTTCATCAAGGAAAAGTTCGGCATCCCCCAAATCTCGACCGGCGACATGCTGCGCGCGGCGATCAAGGCAGGGACTGAACTGGGCCTGGCCGCCAAAAAAGTGATGGATGCCGGCCAACTCGTGTCGGACGACATCATCATCGGCCTGGTCAAAGAGCGCCTGAAGGACGCAGACTGCCAGAACGGCTATCTGTTCGACGGCTTCCCGCGCACGATCGCGCAGGCCGAAGCGATGAAGGACAGCGGCGTGAACATCGATTACGTTCTCGAGATCGATGTCCCTGACGACATGATTCTTGAACGCATGACCGGCCGCCGCTCGCACGCTGCGTCGGGCCGCGTGTACCACGTCAAGTTCAACCCGCCAAAAGTCGACGATACCGATGACATCACCGGCGAGCCGCTGATCCAGCGCGACGACGACAAGGCAGAAACCGTCTCGAAGCGCCTCGAGGTCTACCACAACCAGACCAAGGTGCTGCTCGGTTACTACGGCAAGTGGGCCGACTCGGGCTTGCCAGGCGCGCCGAAATACCGCCGCATCTCGGGTGTCGGCCCGGTCGAGCAGGTGCGTGACAACGCGTTTGCTGCGCTGGCCGAATAATCCGTCTATCCAGTACGACCTCAGCGATCCCGCGCCGGCCCTGCCTGCGCGGGATCGCTGCATTCCAGGCCTGTGGTCGTCATTACGCCGTACAATTGTGAGCAATTGTTTCCCGTGCGCCGTGTGCGGGTTGGCAAGACGATAATAAGTTATCTGTCTACAACCCTGAGAGGTCTCCCATGAACAAGAACAACACCATCCTCGCCATGCTGCTGGCACTTGCCGCTGCCAGTGCCGGCGCCCAGACGACAGGTGCTACCCAGGGTCAGCCCGCCACGGGCGAGACATACCGTCCATCCCTCGATGGCCAGCAAACTTCGACGCCGGCTGCGCCGATCGACATGCAGCCGAAAACCCAGGAAGAAAAAGCCACGGGCCGCCAGGAGCCATCGCGCCTGAAGGACATCGATCCGGCCACGCATCCGGCGCCGCAGAACGTGCGTCCACAGCCAACGCCAGCACCGAAGACGCAGCAGGAGCAGGGCGTGCAACCGGTCGCCCGTCGTTCGGTCCAGCAGCAGATCGATAGTGCAGGGCGCCTGGCGTCGCCGAATGCCCCAACGGTTGTCACTCCAGCCACGAGCGCGCCGACGCCAGTCGTGCCAACGACCAGCCAGGTTGCCCCTTGCATTGGCGCAACCTGCACCGACACCAGCGGGGCCACCACGGCCGGCGCTGTCGGCAGCTCGAGCGTCAACAGCGCCGGTCGCCTGTGCAACCGCAGCGGCACCACGGTGCAGTGTTTCTGAACTGACCGCGCGTCGTCCCGAACGTTCTTGATGCGCCTACTTTACGTTTACGTAAACGTTAAAGCCGGGCAAAATAGCGGTACAAGAATTTTCACAAGGGACAACCATGCACATCCAGGATAAAGTTTTCATTGTCACCGGCGGCGCGTCCGGTCTTGGCGCGGCCACCGCGCGCATGCTCGCCGCGAATGGCGCGACCGTCGTCATCGCTGACGTCCAGGCCGAAGCCGGTCAGGCACTGGCCGAAGAGTTGAAGGGTCAGTTCGTCCGCTGCGACGTCACCCAGGAAGCCGACGCCCAGGCTGTCGTCGATGCGGCCGTTGGGCTGGGCGTGCTGCGCGGCCTGGTCAACTGCGCCGGCGTCGCACCGGCCGTCAAGACCGTCGGCAAGGATGGCGCGCACCCGCTGGACGTGTTCCAGCGCGCCGTGAACATCAACCTGGTCGGCACCTTCAATATGGCGCGCCTGGCCGCCGAGGCCATGGGCAAGACCGAGCCGGCCGAGCACGGCGAGCGCGGCATCATCATTAACACCGCATCGGTTGCTGCGTTCGATGGCCAGATGGGGCAGGCGGCCTACGCTTCGTCCAAGGCGGCCGTGGCCGGCCTGACGCTGCCGATGGCACGCGACCTGTCGCGCAACGGCATCCGCGTGATGACGATCGCGCCGGGCATTTTCGAGACGCCGATGCTGATGAACATGCCGCAGGAAGTCCGTGATTCGCTGGGCAAGATGGTGCCGTTCCCACCGCGCCTGGGTCTGCCGACGGAGTTCGCCCACCTGGCCCGCGCCATCATCGAAAACGTGATGCTCAATGGCGAGACGATCCGCCTGGATGGCGCAATCCGCATGCAGCCAAAGTAGTTCTTCGGGGACGTGTCCTGAAAGCATTTCGAAGATGCTGTAGCATGTCTTCGATGTCGGGCGCCTGGTGTAAGTCCACGCGCCCGTTTGCTATTTTGGAGAACCGTTTGAACACACTCAGCAAGCTTGCGCTCGCCCTGGCATTGGCCGGCGCGACGACGACGCCCCTGTGGGCCCAGGATTCACTGCAGGCCGCGCCCGAAGCGGCGACCGGCTACACCGAGAAAAATGGCTGGCAGGCCAAGAAGTACATGGTCACCGCGGCCAATCCGCTGGCGGTCGAGGCCGGTTACCAGATCCTGCGCCAGGGCGGGGCCGCCATTGACGCGGCCATTGCCACGCAACTGGTGCTGACGCTGGTCGAGCCGCAATCGTCGGGCATCGGCGGCGGCGCGTTCATGGTCCATTACGACGGCAAGCAGACCCAGGCATTCGATGGCCGCGAAACCGCGCCAAGCAAGGCCGACGAGCACCTGTTCGAACGGCCCGACGGCACGCCGCTGTC
Organism: Massilia aurea; assembly: GCF_014200505.1. Taxonomy (GTDB): domain Bacteria; phylum Pseudomonadota; class Gammaproteobacteria; order Burkholderiales; family Burkholderiaceae_D; genus Telluria; species Telluria aurea_B. Next base: position 421,785 of record NZ_JACHBX010000001.1, read on the forward strand.
GCGCACCGAAGGCGTGGTCGGCGGCCGCTCGGTCGGCGCGCCGGGCGTGCTGCGCATGCTCGAACTGGCGCACCGCCAGCACGGCAAGCTGCCGTGGAAGGCGCTGTTCGCCCCGGCGATCCGCTTGTCGGAGCAGGGCTTCAAGGTCAGCCCGCGCATGCACAAGATGCTCGCAGGCGAAACCTTCCTGATCAAGGACCCGGTTGCCGCCGCCTACTTTTATGACGCGGCCGGCAAGCCATGGCCGGTTGGCCACTTGCTGAAGAACCCCGCGCTGGCTGCCACGCTGCGCGAGATCGCCGCTGGCGGCGCCGACGTGTTCTACACGGGCCGCTTCGCGCGCGAAATCGCGGCCAAAGTGGCTGCGCACCCGACCAATCCGGGCCTGCTGACGGCCAAGGACATCGCCGATTACCGCCCCAAGGTCCGCACGCCGGTCTGCAGCGACTACCGCGCCTACACGGTGTGCGGCATGCCGCCGCCATCGTCGGGCGGGATCGCCGTGGCGCAGATGCTGGGCATGTTCGAAACCTTCGACATGAAGGCGCTCGCGCCGAAGGACGGCGTGCCGGGCGCAGATGCCGTGCACGTGTTCTCGGAAGTAGGGCGCCTGGCCTATGCCGACCGCAACCGCTACGCCGCTGACGCCGACTTCGTGCCGCTGCCGGGCCGTGGCATCCCGAGCCTGATCGACAAGGGCTACCTGACGGCGCGCGCCGGGATGGTGGGTGCGCGCTCGATGGGCGAGGCCAAGGCCGGTACGCCGCCCGGGATGGAGGTTGCGTGGGGCACCGATAACGCGATCGAGACGCCATCGACCTCGCACATGTCGGTCGTGGACGGCAATGGCGCCGGCCTGGCGATGACGACGACGATTGAAGACGCGTTCGGTTCGCGCCAGATGGTCGACGGCTTCATGCTGAATAACCAGTTGACCGACTTCTCGTTCAGTGCGCGCGACGCCGATGGCCCGGTGGCCAACCGCGTCGAAGCGAACAAGCGCCCACGCAGCGCCATGTCGCCCACGATCGTGTTCGACCGCGCCAGCGGCAAGCTGGTGCTCGCCATCGGCTCGCCGGGCGGTCCGGCCATCATCAATTATGTCGCCAAGGTGCTGGTGGGCACGCTCGACTGGGACCTGAACGTGCAGCAGGCGATCGCGCTGCCGAACTTCGGCAGCCGTAACGGTCCGACCGAACTGGAACGGGGCCGCTTCCCAGACGCCACGCTCGACGTGCTGCGCGCACGCGGCCACGCGATCCGGGTCAGCGAGCAGACATCGGGCCTGCACGGCATCGAGCGTGTGATGGTAAAAGGCGTGCCGATGTGGTTTGGCGGCGCCGATCCGCGCCGCGAAGGTGTTGCCAGGGGCGATTGAGGTATCCCTGGAATGCAAGCCGGCTCGAATGGGCCGGCTTTTTATTTTATGAGATGCAGATTCCGGAATGCGTAGCGAAGTGCTTCCGGCAGCGTGTCCATATCGACGTATTGATTCAACAGTTCGATCCGGAGCTTGTCCTTGCCGCCATACGCAGCAACAAGCCGGTTTGCATAGTCGATCATGAGACGCTGTTGAATGTCGCGCGAGTAGTCCTCGGTGAAGTCGTCATCGGCCAGTCGGTAGGGGCCTTCGTGTTCGATGATGACGCACGCTTGATGTTGCAGCATGATGATCGGCGCATATTCATCGGTGATGTTGCGTGGGAAGCGCATATCGTCGACGTGGTGCCGAACCTCAGAGCTGTTGAGCAGGTAGTAGACCCGGCCGGAGGCGTCGCTTGCGCTGGCAAAAATGAAAAAAGTGCGATGTGGATTTCCGCCCTCGTCCAGCGCCGGGCACTCCTTGCGTAAGGTTGACGGGAAGGGCGCGAAATGGATTGTGGCGGGTTCATACCGCAGGCGAAGGATGGGATCTTGCAGAATGCGTGGCAGGGGTTGGGCGCACGGCAATCCGCTCAATGTATTGAACAGGATGGCGCAAACAAGTGGCTTGATCGTGTTGGACGTCATGGCAGCAGCCTCGCTATTCGGTGATTCCGGATCTGATCGAGCATTTGACGGGCATGGAAACGCGCGCCAGCGCCGGCAAGTTGGCGATCTCTATTTCGGCAGGCGCAAGTCCCTGAATGTATGGCGAAGCTCGTTTGGCAGCGTGTCGAGATCCACGCGCTGCTTCAGGATTTGCGCCCGAAGCTTCTCTTTGCCGCCGAAAGCCGAGGAAAGCCGAGCGGCGAAGTCGATTGCCAGCCTCTGGTGGATATCCTGCGGATATTCGTCATTGAAAACCGGATTCCTGAATGTTTCTCTGGCATCGTTATCGATGATCAGGCATTCCGGACCCCGGACCATCACGATCAATCCATGGCCACCAGTCGAATACTTGGGGGAATGAGGAGGCTCTGGGTTGTTCCGGATTTCGTACCCATGTAGCAGATAAAAGATTCGGCCCGCATTGTCGCTTGCTTTGGCGAAGACGAAATGTACACCGACACTGTATTCATTGTCAGATAAGGTGTCGCACCCGGCGATGGCCTGCAATGGTAGCGGCTCGAAACGTATCTTTGCCTGTTCATAACCCAGTTCAAGGAGCGGGTCGTGAAGGATTCGTGGCAGCGACTGTGCAAATAGAAGACCGCTCGTGCTGCTGAACAATGCGACGGCGATGAGTTGCTTAAGGACGGTAGAACGCATGAGGTGGCCTCTTGATGCGGTAAGTTGAACCTGACCAGAAATCGCGCTGCTTGAAATCCGAGATCCAGATTCGTCCATCCCACTCCAAGGTTGGATGAAAGACGGGATTCTCGGCCGGTACAAGCATCACGATATTGGCGTTTCGCAAGACCAGGCGTCAGGTGGCAGCGATCCAGCGCGGTTGGGGCACACAAGCGACAATCTGCGACAAATTCTTGCCATTTCCATCCCATATTTGCCTCAAGACAAGCAGAATTTGCTAACCTGCTGGCGTGACGAACAAACAGAAAACCAGACCGGGCGTGACAGAAGATGGTGCGCGCGACGCCTGCCGGGGCGGGATTCTGCACGCCGCTCTATGCGGCGACGTGCTGGCCTTGTTCGCGGCGTGACGATGCTGCGCACGTTCCTGCTCCTGGTGCTGCTGGCGCTGACCACGCTGTGCGCACCCCTCGCGCGCGCGGCGGCGCCCGAACCGACCTTGCGCTTCGAGCACCTGTCGGTGCAGCACGGTCTGGCGCAGGAGTCGGTGCTGTCGATCCTGCAGGATGCGGATGGCTTCATGTGGTTTGGCACCCAGTCCGGCCTGTCGCGCTATGACGGTTACCGCTTCGTCAACTACCGCACCGAGATCGGCAACCCGCGCAGCCTGGCCAGCAACTGGGTGCGCGCGATGCTGCTCGATCGCCACGGACGCATGTGGGTGGGCACCGACGGCGGCCTGAATCGCTACGACCCGGCCACCCGCAGCTTCACGCTGTACGCGCCCAACGAGCCGGCGCGGCGCGGCGCCGGCAACCGCCAGATCAAGACGATGATCAGCGATGGCCAGGACGGTCTATGGATTGGTACCGCCGATGGCTTGCAGTATTTCGACATCGACACCGGCAAGTTCACCGTCTGGCACCACGTGCCGAACGATCCGCGCACGCTGCGCGACGACGGGATCCAGGCGCTGGCGCTGGGCGGTGACGGGCGCCTCTGGATCGGCAGCGCGGCCGGCCTGGACAGCTTGAGCGCGGACCGCCAGCGCATCGAGCACCATGCGTCGGACCTGTCCGGGCGTGCACTCCCGGTGCACGCGCTGCTGGTCGACAGCCAGCAGCGACTGTGGGTGGGCCGTTACGGCGGACTCGAACGCCACGGCCAGGGTGGGCCGGGCAAGGGCGCGCTGCGCCGCTTCGGCGCGGGTGACGGCGTCGGCAACGAATGGATCACGACCCTGCGCCAGGATGCCGATGGCACCGTGTGGGCGGGTACGCATGACGATGGCCTGTATCGCTGGCGTGCGCAGGGCGACCGCTTCGACACGTTCCGCCATGAAGTCGCCGATCGCCACAGCTTGGGCGACAATTATGTCTCGGCGCTGTACCGCGACGACGTCGGCACGTTCTGGGCTGGCACCTGGTATGGCGGCGTCTCGCGCGTCGACCTGGGCGGCGGCGGTTTCGCCCGCATCGTCGGGCGTCCCGGCGAGCCCCATTCGCTGGCCGACAACAAGATCCGCGCGCTGCTGCAGGACGGCGACCATCTGTGGCTCGGTTCATCCACCGCGCTGCACCGGTTCGATCCGGCCACCGGCAAGGCCGACGTGTACCGGCACCAGAAGGACAATCCCAACAGCCTGATCGACGTGCCGGCAGCGGCTATCGTGCGCGATCGCGCTGGCCTCTTGTGGATCGGCAGCCGCTCGGGCGTGACGAGCTTCGAGCCGGCCACGCGGCGCTTCCGGCGCTACATGCTGCCGGGCGACGCCGACGCCAACCAGGTGCGCTCGATGCTGGTCGATCGCGATGATGTGATCTGGATCGGCACGCGCGGCGGCATGCACCGCATGGCGGCCGGCACCCGTGCACTCACGAGTCTGCGGCATGACCCGGGCAAGGCGGCCAGCCTGACGGACGACACCGTGCGGCCGCTGCTGGAAGACCGCCGCGGGCGCTTCTGGGTCGGCACGGTCTCGGGCCTGGAACTGCTCGATCGCGCCAGTGGGCGGTTCCGCCACTTCCGCCACGATCCGTTCGACCCGAATAGTCTCAGCCATAACGAAGTGCAGTCGCTGTTCGAAGACAGCCGCGGCGACATCTGGATCGGCACCGGCGTGGGCCTGAACCGCATGGTCACGGGACCGGATGGCGCCCTGAGCTTCACGCGCTACACGACGCGCGACGGCCTGGTCGACGATTCGGTGTCGGCCATTCTGGAAGATGCGGACGGGCGCATCTGGACCAGCACGTCGAGCGGCATTTCGAGCTTCGACCCGGCCAGCGGGCGCTGGCGCAGCTACACGGCCGCCGACGGCATCAGCGAAGGCGCGTTCTTCGACACGGCGGCGCTCAAGACAACCGACGGCACGCTGTATTTCGGCGGCTTCAATGGCCTGACCGCGTTCGATCCGCGCGCGATCCACGACAACCGTATTCCGCCGCGTCCGACGATCACCGGGCTGCAGGTGTTCAACCAGCCGGTCGAAAAGGTCTTCCCGGGCCTGTTGCCGGGGCCGATCGAGCATGCGAGCGCCATCACGCTGCCGTCCGACGCCGCCGTGATCACGGTCGAATTCGCAGCGCTGCATTACGCCGCGCCCGAGCGCAACCGCTTCGCCTACCGCCTCGACGGATTCGATGCGGGCTGGGTCAATGCCGGCGCCGACAAGCGCTTTGCCACCTATACCAATCTCGATCCGGGCACCTATGTGTTCCGGGTGCGCGCGGCCAACAAGGACGATGTCTGGAGCGAAGACGTGGCCGCGCTGGCGATCACGATCGAGCCACCGCCGTGGGGCACGGCATGGTTCCGGATCGGGATGATCATCCTGACCTGCGGTGCGATCTATCTGGGTATGCGCATCCGCTTTGCGAGCCTGCGCCACCAGAAGGAGCGCCTCGAGCACCAGGTGAGCGCGCGCACCGAGCAGGTCGAGCAGCAGAACCGCATGCTCGAGCTCCAGACGGAGGAATTGCGCGAGCAGGAGCGGCGCGGCCGCCACCAGAGCAATGAGCTGGCGCGCGCCTACCGCGCCTTGCAGGACAACGAGGAAGTGCTGCGCCAGGCGAAGGAGCGCGCCGAAGATGCGACGCGCCAGAAGTCCGAATTCCTGGCCAATATGAGCCACGAGATGCGTACGCCGCTGGCCGGCGTGATTGGCATGCTGGGCTTCGCGCTGCGCGATCTGGCGCTGCGCGACAACACGCGAGAGCAGATCCTGCGCGGCCAGGCCAATGCCCAGGCCCTGCTGGGGATCATCAACGACCTGCTCGACTTTTCCAAGATCGAGGCCGGCAAGCTGACCCTGGAACGGATCGATTTCGACCTGCACGCCAAGGTACGCAATGTGGCCAGCCTGTTCGACGAGCAGGCGGCCATGCTGGACCTGGCGTTTTCGGTGCTGGTCGACGACAACGTGCCGCGCTACGTGGCGGGCGACCCGACCCGCGTGCGCCAGGTGCTGGTCAACCTGGTCGGCAATGCCTTCAAATTCACCAACGCGGGCGGCGTGACGATCCATGTCGAATGCCGGCCCGACGACCAGCGCGAGGCGGGCAACCCCCACATGATCCGCTTCACGGTGCGCGATACCGGCATCGGCATCCCGGCGGCGGCCTTGCCGCGCCTGTTCCAGAAATTCGAGCAGGCTGACACCACCACCACGCGCCGCTACGGCGGCACGGGCCTGGGCCTGGCGATCTGTCGCCAGCTGGTCGAGCTGATGGGCGGGACCATCGGCGTGAGCAGCGTCGAAGGCGAGGGCAGCGTGTTCTCCGTGCTGCTGCCGCTGCGCGACGGCGTCGCGCCAGCCCACATCCCGCACGTGACGCGCGCGCTGCACAGCCACCGGCTGGCGATCCTGTGCGCCGAGGATTTCCCGACCAACCAGATCATCGCGCGCCTGATGGTCGAGGAGATGGGCCATGCGATCGACATCGTCGACAACGGCGTCGCAGCGGTGGCGGCGTGCGCCCGCAAGCGCTATGACCTGATCCTGATGGACGGGCGCATGCCCGAGATGGACGGCGCCAGCGCCACGCGCCTGATCCGCGCCGGCGGCCCGCACGACGCGCCGGTGCTCGACCAGCACGTGATGATCGTGGCGCTTACCGCCAACGCCAGCGGCGAAGACCGCGCACGCTACCTGGCCTGCGGCATGGACGCGTTCCTGACCAAGCCGATCGACGAAGCGGCGCTGCACCTGCAACTGGCGCGCGCGATCGAACGCCAGTTGCAGCGCGGGTTTGTGTTGCCGCTGATCGAGGATGGGGCTGTACCTGAACCGGCACCGGCCGCACCTACGCCGGCTACACCTACGCCGGCTGCTCTCGACGCATTGTTCGGCGTGGCGCCGCCAGCGCCGCCCGTCGCTCGCGCCGACAATCTGGGCCTGCGCCTGCGCGCTGCATTCTCTAACGACCTGCCGCGCCGGCGCGCCGAGCTCGACGCCGCGCTGGCAAGCGACGACTTCGAGGCCGCGGGCCGGATCCTGCACGGGCTGCGCGGCAGCGCCACCTATCTGGCCGAGCCGGCGCTGGAAACACTGTGCGCCGAACTGGAAGCGGCCGCCGATGGGCGCGACGCGCAGCGCCTGCGCGCGGGCTTGCCGGTCCTGGCCAGCTTCTTGGATACCTTCGAAACGGGCGCCCCGTCCTGACACCTGCTTATAATGCAGGTTCTGACGAATCTGGTGGAGACGTGATGAACGTGCTGGTGGTCGACGATGACGTGGTGGCGCGCATGATGCTGATGCATCTGGTGGACAGCTGCGGCAGCCATGCGATCGTCGAAGCGGACGACGGCGCCGATGCCTGGCGCCAGCTCGAAGCTGGCCTGCGGCCCGACATCGTGTTCTGCGACCTGCGCATGCCGCACCTGTCCGGCCTGGAACTGCTGCAGCGCGTGCGTCACGACCCGCTGCTGGCGGCGCTGCCGTTCGTGCTGGTGTCGGCGGCGTCCGACAGCGCCACGATGGACGAGGCGGCCCAGGCCGGCGCCAGTGGCTACATCGTCAAGCCGTTCCGCCACGACGACGTGCGCATCCAGTTCGAGCGCCTGTTCCCGCCGGCTGACGCAAACGATGCAAATGACGAAGCCCCGGACGCCGTGGTGCGCCGGCTTGGCATCGACGTCGAGCGCCTGCGCCTGTATCTCGATGGCCTGGCGCGCCAGTTGCAGGCGGCGCAGGCCGGCGTGGCCGAAGGCGCCGAGGGTGCCGAACAACTTGCGCGCTTGCGCGCCGGCTGCAGCATGCTCGGCCTGCATGGCGCCGCCGCAGCGCTCGAGCGCGCGCCGCTGGCGGCCGGCCTGGCGCAGGCGCAGGCAGCGGTAATGCGCCAGATCGAGCGCGCGGCGCGTGCCTGATGCCGATGGCCTGCCTGCCCGCCAAAGTTCCTAGCTGCTGGTGTGCTTTGGACTTACAGTATCCCGCGGGTGTTGCCTGACCGGCGCTGCCGGTCGACTGCTTCGTTGTCAGCCGGGGATCACGCCATGAACGACATCACCAGTGCAGCGCTGTGCCCCTCCGGCCACACCGATGGCTTCGCGCGTGCACACTTGCCACCGCCCGATACCTGGCCCGACTTCCTGTTCGATCTGCCCGAGCTGCAGTACCCCGAGCGCCTGAACTGCGCGAGCGCGCTGCTCGATGGCGCCATCGCGCGCGGCTGGGGCGCACGCACGGCGCTGATTGGCGCCCGCGAACGCCTGAGCTATGCCGAACTACTGGCGCAGGTCGACCGTATCGCCCACGTGCTGCGCCACGATCTCGGGCTGGCCACCGGCAGCCGCGTACTGCTGCGCGGCGCGAACTGTCCGATGATGGCGGCCTGCATCCTGGGCGTGATCAAGGCCGGCTGCATCGTGCTGCCCACCATGCCGCTGCTGCGCGCGCGCGAACTGCGCGCCATCGCCGACAAGGCGCGCATCAATGCGGTACTGTGCGCCGATGGTCTGGTGGCCGAAGTCGATGCGCTCGGGCTGGAGGTGCCGGTCCTGGTGTTCGGCGCGCCGGCGCCCGATGCACCCGATGCGCTGGAAGCACGGATGCCCCGCCACGACGCCCCGTTCATCGCCGCCGACACCGCGCGCGACGACGTCTGCCTGATCAGTTTCACGTCCGGCACCACCGGCATCCCGAAAGGGACCATGCACTTCCACCGCGACGTGCTGGCCGTGTGCGACTGCTTCCCGCGCCACATGCTAGAGGCATGCGCCGACGATATCTTCATCGGCACGCCGCCGCTGGCGTTCACTTTCGGGCTGGGCGGCCTGCTGCTGTTTCCGCTGCGCGTCGGTGGCGCAGGTGTGTTGCTTGAACGCCTGAGCCCCGAGGCGCTGCTGGCGGCCATCGCCGACTACCGCGCCACCGTGTGCTTCACGGCGCCGACCTTTTATCGCCTGATGGCGGCGCAGGCGGACCGTTTCGACCTGGCCAGCCTGCGCGCCAGCGTGTCGGCCGGCGAGCCGCTGCCGCTGGCCACGCGCGAGGCCTGGCAGGCGGCCACCGGGCTGGCGATGATCGACGGGATCGGCGCGACCGAGCTGCTGCACATTTTTATTGCCAGCGCGGGCGCAGCCATCCGGCCGGGCGCGACCGGCAAGCCGGTGCCGGGCTACCAGGCCTGCATCCTCGATGCCGACGGCGTACCTGTCGGTCCGGGCGTGATCGGCCGCCTGGCCGTGAAAGGCCCTACTGGCTGCCGCTACCTGGACGACGAGCGCCAGGGCGATTACGTGCAGGGTGGCTGGAACATCACGGGCGACGCCTACGAAATGGACGCCGACGGCTATTTCTACTACCGCTCGCGGACCGACGACATGATTATCTCGGCCGGCTACAACATCGCCGGCGCCGAAGTCGAAGAAGCGCTGCTGCACCATCCGGCCGTGGCCGAGTGCGCCGTCGTGGGGCGGCTCGACCCCGAACGCGGGCAAGTGGTCGAGGCCCACGTCGTGCTGCGCGCAGGGCGGGCGGGGTCGCACGAGCTGGCACGCGAATTGCAGGAATTCGTGAAGGCGCAGATCGCGCCGTACAAGTATCCCAGGGCCATTTTGTTCAAGGAAAAACTGCCTCGCACCGAAACCGGTAAACTACAACGTTTTAAATTACGCACGAACGCAGATTGAGGACAGCATGCAGGAAGTGGATGGACGTGAAGAAGACCCAGCAATGGGCGGGGCAGCCGAGCTGGACATGGAAAGCCGCCTGACGGACGAACATCACCAATCGCTGCGCCTGTGGCTGCGCATGCTGTCATGCACGACGCGCATCGAGAACGAAATCCGCAGCCGCCTGCGCACGACGTTCGACATCACGCTGCCGCGCTTTGACCTGATGGCGCAGCTGCAGCGGCATCCGGATGGCCTGCGCATGGGGGAACTGTCCAAGCGCATGATGGTCACCGGGGGCAATATCACGGGGATTACCGATCAGCTCGAACGCGAACAGCTCGTGGTGCGGGTGCAGGATGTGAACGACCGGCGCGCGTCAGCCGTCAAGCTGACACCAGCGGGGCGCGCGGCGTTCGACGAGATGGCGGCGGTGCATGAGCGCTGGATCGAGGAAATGCTGGCTGACGTGGCGGCGGAGGACAAGGCGACGATGATCGCGTTGTTGTCGACCATGAAGCGCAGTTTGCGGGTAGATGACGGGGTGTAGCTGGTCCCCCCGACTGGAATCGAACCAGTATCCCACGCTTAGGAGGCATGTGCACTATCCATTGTGCTACGGGGAGGACGCCCGCGCCGCCAGGTGCTGACGGCGCGAAGCAGGGCAAGCCTGCAGTCCGGCGGGCAGGCCCCGCAGGGCGGGCTGGTACCGTGAACCGGTTGCAATTATAGCCGGGATCGAAATAGAAATGCAGGTTCATGCCCGGCAGTCGGTACAATGTGCCCCTTAATCAATCAACGCACCTTTTCCCCCGCGCCAAGAATTTTTCGCGCGACGAAACGCATACCGATCATGGCTGTCATCTCCATTAGTTCCGCTCAACTTGCTTTCGGCCACGTGCCGCTGCTCGACCACGCTGATTTTTCCCTCGAGACCGGCGAACGCGTCGGCCTCATCGGCCGCAACGGCACCGGCAAATCCTCGCTCCTGAAAGTCATCTCGGGCCGTTCGCGCCTGGACGATGGCTTGCTGGTGATGCAGCAGGGCGTCACCATCGCCTATGTCGAGCAGGAACCGGTGTTTGACCTGAGCATGACGGTGTTTGCCGTCGTCGCCGGCGGCATGGGCGATCAGCAGGCGATGCTGACCGAATACGAAGAACTGACCGGCAAGTTCGGCCAGGGCGACGATGACGCGCTGATGGAGCGCATGCATGTGATCCAGACCAAGCTCGACGCAAACGACGGCTGGAATCTGGCGCACAAGGTCGAGACCACGCTCGATCGCCTGAACCTGTCGGGCGACGCCCTGATGGGCACGCTCTCTGGCGGTATGCAAAAGCGTGTGGCGCTGGCCGTGGCGCTGGTCTCGGCGCCGGATGTGCTGCTGCTCGATGAACCGACCAACCACCTGGACTTCACGTCGATCAAGTGGCTTGAGAGCCTGCTGCGTGAATTCCGCGGCTCGGTCCTGTTCATCACCCACGATCGTAGTTTCCTGGACAACGTTGCTACCCGCATCATTGAACTCGACCGCGGCCGTCTGCTGTCGTTCCCGGGCAACTTCACGACCTATCAGGCGCGCAAGCAAGAGTTGCTGGCCAATGAAGAAGTCGAAAACGCCAAGTTCGACAAGTTCCTGGCGCAAGAAGAAGTGTGGATCCGCAAGGGCGTGCAGGCACGCCGCACCCGCGACGAAGGCCGCGTGCGCCGCCTGGAAGCACTGCGCTCGCAGCGCGCGGTGCGCCGCGATCAGCAGGGTCAGATCAAGCTCGACGTCGCCACGGGCGAGCGCTCGGGCAAGATCGTTGCCGATCTCGAGAACATCTCGAAGATGTACGGTGACAAGGTCATCGTCGACAACTTCACCGGCACGCTGATGCGTGGCGACAAGGTTGGCCTGATCGGACCGAACGGCGCCGGCAAGACGACGCTTCTCAAGATCATCCTGGGCGAAGAAACGGCCGACAGCGGCAAGGTCCGTCTGGGCACCAAGCTGAATGTCGCGTACTTCGACCAGATGCGCACCCAGCTCAATGAAGAAGCCAGCCTGGCCGACACCATTGCACCGGGCAGCGACTGGGTCGAGATCAATGGCCAGCGCCGCCACGTGATGACCTACCTGAACGACTTCCTGTTCTCGCCGGAACGTGCACGTTCGCCGGTCAAGTCGCTATCTGGTGGCGAGCGCAACCGCCTGCTGCTGGCGCGCCTGTTCGCCAAGCCAGCCAACTGCCTTGTGCTCGATGAGCCGACCAACGATCTGGACATCGACACGCTCGAGCTGCTCGAAGAACTGCTCGAGGAATACACGGGCACCGTGTTCCTGGTCAGCCACGACCGCACCTTCCTCGACAACGTCGTCACGCAAGTGATCGTGGCCGAAGGCGCCGGCAAGTGGCGTGAATTCGTCGGTGGTTATACCGACTGGGAACGCGTCAAGGCGGCAACGCCGGTGGTCCAGGCGCCGGTCAAGACCAGCGCCCCGAAAGCGGACGACACGGCAGCCCCGGCCGCCAAGAAGGTCAAGCTGAGCTACAAGGAGCAGCGCGAGCTGGAAGAATTGCCGAAGCTGATCGCGACGCTGGAAGATGAACAGTCGGCCATCACGGCCCAGCTCAATGGCCCGGATTTCTACAAGCAGAACCCGGCCGATGCCAAGCGCATCAATGCGCGCTTTGCCGAAATCGAAGACTTGCTGCTCGACGCGCTGGAGCGTTGGGAAACGATCGAAGCGCGCTCGCGCGGCGTGTAATCCAACAGGGGCGGGCGATGGCCGGGCGGAGCGACTTTTCATGATCGACAACAACGAATCGCGCGCCGCCCGGCCAGCCGGCCCCGGCTCCGGCCCCGGTGCCGGGGCTGCGGCCCCGGCGGCCGACGAACCCTTCCTCACCCGCGCCGCCTGGGCGCGCATCCTGCCATTCGGCACCTATATCCTGTTCATGGTGATTGGCGACCTGCTCGAGCGCATGGGCATGAGCCGCGCCGACCTGCGCTGGCTGTATCCGGTGCAGGCCGGCGCCGTGCTGGCGCTGCTGGCCGTGTTCTGGCGCCAGTACGACGAACTGCACCGGTTCGGCTTGCTCTCGCATACGCTCGTTGCCATGGTCGTTGGCATTATCGTGCTGGTGTTGTGGGTCAATCTGACGCTCCCCTGGATGCTGCTGGGCAGCTCGCCCGGCTACGATCCGCGCACGCATGGCGAGATCGACTGGCTGATGGTGACGCTGCGTATTGCTGGCGCGGCGCTGGTGGTGCCCGTCATGGAAGAATTGTTCTGGCGCTCGTTCCTGATGCGCTGGGTCGAACACGCCAACTTCAGACTCGTTGATCCGGCGCGTATCGGCTTCAAGGCGTTTGTGATCCCATGCGTGCTGTTCGGCTTTGAACACACGCTGTGGCTGGCCGGTATTGTGGCCGGCGTGGCCTATGGCGTGTTGTATATGAGGCACCGCAACCTGTGGTCGCCCATCCTGGCCCACGCTGTCACGAATGGGTTGCTGGGCGTCTGGGTTGTCTACACAGGGGGCTGGCAATTCTGGTGATTCCTCCGGTAGTACGACCCGTGGAAGACGACGACCATGCCAGCCCCTTCAGCGTTGCATCGCCTTTCCCCGGTCGCGCTGTGCGCCGGTGCCTTCTGGTGCTTTCCTGCAGGCGCGGCGCCCACGCCGTCAACTGAAGGAATACAACTGCTTGCCGGCATCGGCTGGGCCCACGACGACAACCTCCTGCGCCAGGCCGATGGAGCGCCCGCGCTCGGCGGCGGGCGCAGCGACAGCTACCGCACATTCGAAGCGGGTGTGGCGCTCGACAAACACATTAGCCGCCAGCGCCTTGCCGCCACGGCCAGCGTGTCGAAGACCGCGTTCGATCGTTTCAGGCAGCTCGACTACACTGGCCACGACCTGCAAGCGACGTGGTTCTGGCACCTCGGCACGCAGTTCGACGGCCGTGTCGAGGCGCTCGATATCCGGACACTCGCGCCATACACCGACTTCAACAGCGACCAGCGCAACCTGCGCCAGCAGCGGCGCCAGGCATTCGATGCCGGCTGGCAGCTGCACCCGAGCTGGAAACTGCGCGCAGGCGCCGAGCGCGACAAGGCAAGCTACGACCTGGCGATCCAGCGCTTCAACAACCGCACCGAACAGGCATGTGAGACCGAGCTGCTGTACCAGCCCAGGGGCGGCAGCGCGCTGGGCCTGGTCGCACGCCGCGTCAAGGGCAGTTACCCGTATCGGCGACCGGCCATCGCCACGATGCTGACAGACGATTTCACCCAGGACGAACTCAAACTGCGCGTGAACTGGCTCGCCACCGGCTCGACCATGGTGCAGGGCCTGGCCGGCTACGTGCGGCGCGAGCAGCCGTCGTACGGCGAAGGCGTCACGAGCGGCGTCAACGGCCGCATCAATGCGTTCTACACGCCGCGCGGCCAGGTCAGCTATCAGGCGGGCGTGTGGCGCGAGTTCGCACCCATTGAAAGCCCGTTCGTCAGTTACACGCTCAACAAGGGCGTCAGCATTGGCGTCAATTGGGCGGCCAGCGCCAGGCTGGCGCTCGAGGCCAGCGCGACCTACGAGCGGCGCAGCTACACGGGACGGGGCGACTTTACCGGCGCCGATGCGCTGCGTGACGCGATCCGTTCGGCCAGCGTGCGCGCCGTATGGCAGGCCCGGCCCGGGGTGAAGGTGGTTGCCGCAGTTGTTCATCAGGCGCGCACCGCTTCCGGGCTCGGCATTGGCAAGTTCGATGCAAACGTGGTGCAGGTCAGCGCCAATGTGTTGTTCTGATGACGAATCTATTGACGTGAGGTTGATGGTTTTTTGAGAAAAAACGCGCATTGGTTGCGCTGGCGCTAGCGCAGTCAGGCCGGCGGCTTTTTGTTGGAACCGATGGGTTGCTGGCGCATCGAATGGCATGTTGGGCGTGTGTTTGCCGCCCCGTTGCAACGATCACCGATGCTGGAGGAATCATGAAACGTGTCGTCATATGGATCACGGGCCTGGCCTTGATGCTGGGTATGAGCATGGGCATGAGCACAGCCGGCGCGGCCGAAGTGCTGCTGGGGCCGGGGGACGTGGTCAAGCTGTCGGTGTATGGCAGTCCCGACCTGTCAATCGAGACCCGCGTCAGTGAAAGTGGCCATCTCACGTTTCCGTGGCTGGGGCAGGTGGCTGTCGGCGGCATGCCGGTGGCGGTGGCCGAGAAAACCATCGCAAGCCTGCTCGAAAAGGGCGGCTACCTCAAGCAGGCCCAGGTCAATATGCTGGTGACGACCCTGGCGAGCCAGCAGATTTCGGTGCTCGGACATGTGAACCGGCCCGGGCGCTATCCGGTGGACGGGCGCCGCCGTGTGCTCGACATGCTGGCGCTGGCCGGTGGCATCAACAGCGACGGTGGCGACATGATCAGCCTGGTGCGCATGCGCGATGGCAAGACGCTGCGCGAGACCATCGATGTGGTCGACATGGTGCGTACGGGCGAACTCGACAGGGATGTGGAAGTGGCCGGCGGCGACATCATCTTTGTCGAACGGGCGCCGCGGGCGTATATCACCGGCGAAGTCAGTCGCCCGGGACCATTCCGGCTCGAGCGCGGCATGACGGTCCAGCAGGCCTTGTCGGCTGGCGGCGGCTTGAGTCCGCGCGGCAGCAGCAATGGCATCCGCATCACACGCAAGGCAGCCGGCGGCCAGCCGGTCTCGCTGGACGCCCGTGCCAGTGACATCGTCCAGGTCGATGACGTGATCGTCGTGCGCGAAAGCTGGTTCTAGGCATTGCCTTCGCTGCTTTTCCCACGTTGCTACCAGTCCAGCAGGACCAGCGTGGCGACACACTTCTTGCATGGATGGCATCATTTCCTTGAACAACATTGATCAAGGACAGGGGCATGCAAGCGTGGTGGACACAAAGCTGGGAGACGATTCAACACGAATTTTCCGATCTGGGCGATGCCGAAGATGTGACGATCATCGTCGTGCGTCTGCTGGTGGCGGCGGTGCTGGGTGGTTTGCTTGGCTATGAGCGCGAAACGAAAGGGGCTTCGGCCGGCCTGCGCACGCACATGCTGGTCTCGGTTGGCTCGGCGTTGTTCGTCCTGATTCCATTGCAGGCCGGGATGACAATCCAGGACTTGTCACGCGTGTTGCAGGGCGTCACGGCCGGTATTGGTTTCCTTGGCGCCGGCGCGATTCTCAAGCAGCGCGATCAGAACGATATCAAGGGACTGACCACGGCCGCCAGTGTCTGGATGACGGCCGCCATCGGCGTTTCCGCCGGCATGGGACGCGAAGGCACGGCAGTACTGAGTGCGCTGTTCGGACTGGTCATCCTCGCGTTCGTTCGCTCGCCCAGCAAGCGCAACGCCGACTGACAGTAGGGCGGCGGCGTCCGCCAGTCGTGCAGGTGTACGCGCCAGCGCTGAGGCTCCACGATACTTCCAGTGCATCGGCGCCCATCACAACAGCCGGATCATGCCGTTCGCTGACCCGCTGTTGCACCGGCTATCTTGTTGTTATTCGCCAACTTCTTGCTGCGGCAATGGCAAGCGCGACCTTGTTTGTATTCTTCCCCATGACATCGGCGGGACCGACGCGGCATTCTCATGCCCGGTCAACGCCGCCCGACTTTGCACGATCCTGGCAAGCTGGCCTTCCTCGAATACGCACCCCGAATCGTGCGTAGCTCCCGACACAGATGAATGTATTATCGGAAAAATTGTGCCTTTAC
The DNA here is from genome assembly GCF_014200505.1 of Massilia aurea. GTDB lineage: Bacteria > Pseudomonadota > Gammaproteobacteria > Burkholderiales > Burkholderiaceae_D > Telluria > Telluria aurea_B. Next base: position 438,311 of record NZ_JACHBX010000001.1, read on the forward strand.
CAAGTGCTTGAGCGCGAGGGTGCGGCGTTCATCGCCCCTACACCGGAGGTACGTTGCGATCCACGGACGCTTGGCGGCGGATGGCAATCGGTTGACGAGGCAGAATTCTGCATGAAGGAAGCGCAATGAACGGAACAAACATGGTGTGGCTGGTCAACCGCTTGCGCTGCATGTCGGTGGCCGAGATGGGATACCGGGTCCAGCAGGCCACTGCGATCCGGCTGGGGCGGAGCATGGCGGGCCGTACGCAGCTGGCGCTGGCGCGCTCGGCGCCGCCCGCCATGCCGACCCTGAACCTGGGCGTGCGCGGTGCGCCCGAGCTCGATCCGGGCGAAGTCGAGGCGTTGCTGCTGGACGCCGAGCGCATCTGTGCAGGCCACGTCGTGCTGTTTGCCGACGGCCGCTTCGACGTGGGCGTGCCAACCGCATGGAACCGCGATCCCGACACCGGCGTGACCGCGCCGGCCGTGTACCGGGGCGACCTCGCCATCAACGACCGCGAGCTGGTGGGTGACATCAAGCATGTCTGGGAACTGAATCGCCACTTGCACCTCGTGCGGCTGGCACAGGCCTGGACACTCACGCGCGATACGCGCTGGATGGATGCGCTCGAGCAAAACCTGCGCAGCTGGCTCGAGCAGTGTCCGCCACTGACCGGCCCCAACTGGACCAGTTCGCGCGAGCTGGGCATCCGGCTGATCAACTGGAGTCTGATCTGGCAATTGATCGGTGGTGACCGCAGCGCGCTGTTCGAGGGCGACGCCGGTCAGCGCCTGCGCGCCGACTGGCTTGGCAGCATCCACGCCCATTGCCGTACGATCGCGCGCCACCTGTCGCGCCATTCGTCAGCGAACAACCACCTGATCGGCGAACTGGCCGGCCTGTACATGGGCGCCGTCACCTGGCCGTGCTGGAAAGAGTCACGCGATTGGCAGACGCTGGCACAGAATGAGCTGGAAGTGGAAGCCCAGGCGCAATTCTCGCGCGATGGCGTCAACCGCGAGCAGGCCTTTGGCTACCACTTGTTCGTCTGTGAATTCTTGTTCGTGGCCGGCTTGCTGGCCCAGACCGGCGGCCACAGCCTGCGACCGTTTTCACGCGCTTACTGGGGCAGCCTGCAGCGCGCGCTGCGCTTCTTGCGCTCGGTACGCGATGTTGGTGGCAATGTGCCTGCAGTGGGCGACGCCGACGATGGTTGCGTATTCCGCCTGGATGCATCGGGCATGGACCGCGCCGCGCAGTTGCTGGCGCTGGGCGACACCGTCTTCGGTGGTCATGCCGACAGCCACCCGGGCGTGCGCTGGTTGCTGCACACGCTGCCGGGCGGGCGGCCCGATTGCGATCCGCACGAGGTCGATACGGGCTGGGCCTTTCCCGATGGCGGCTACCTGCTGTTTGGCAATCGCTTTGGCGAAGCCGACGAAATCAAGGGCTTGCTCGACTGCGGCCCACTGGGCTACCTGGGCGTGGCTGCCCACGGCCACGCCGATGCGCTGGCGCTGGCGCTGTCAATCGCGGGTGAACCGTGCCTGGTCGATCCCGGCACCTATTCATACGGGCAGGACGACAAATGGCGCGATTACTTCCGCGGCACGTCCAGCCACAACACGGTGCGCATCGACGGCGTGGACCAGTCGGTCTCGGGCGGGCGTTTCATGTGGCTGCGCAAGGCCGCGGCCAGCATCGAGCGCATGCCGGCCTCGCCGCACGAATTCGATTTCCGCGGTTCGCACGACGGCTATGCGCGCTTGCCCGATCCGGTTCGCCATGTACGCAGTGTCCGCTTCGAGAGCGTCAGCAACACGCTGACCGTGCGCGACGAGGTGTCCGGCAAGAAGCCGCACAAGGTCGAGTTGTTCTGGCACTTCGCACCCGGGCTGGACGTGCGCCTGACCAGCAATGGCCTGGCCGTACGGGGCCGCCGCTTCGTGCTGCAGATGCAGGCCAGCGGCGAGGACCTGCACCTCGAACTGGTGCGCGGCGCCGAAAATCCGCCGCTCGGATGGTACTCGGCCACATACCAGTCCAAGGTGCCGTGCGACGTCTTGCGGATCTCGACCGTGTCGTCCGCCGTGCCGGTGGAGTGCAAATTTTCCATCACGTTCATCGACGAAAAGTAACGCACTGCCCGTAGAAAAGGCACGCCGCGCACGCGACGTGTCGCTGCGAAACCCTGGGAGCAGGGCGCCTGTTGAATCTCATGTTGCAGTGCAATCTTGAGCATGGGAACGAGTATTGCTCTCTGCACACGCGTGCGTGCGCACGGAATCGATCAATGCATTGTAAAATAGATAAGCTTTAGCTGCGGGATATCCCGAACCGCGTTGCAGCGCTACTTGTACAGTGTCCAGCCTCACCCAGTGACCTCGATTCGTACTGCGGCGCCCTGCCGCGCAAGGGGCGGGCAGGCACGAATTCTTGTTGGGTACACACGAAGATATCGTGCGCGGGTCGAGCAGATGTATTCTAGGCATGGTGCACCGCAACCGCGGCAACCAGCTATCGCGCTGATCCCGTTGTTCGAAGCACAATGATTGCCACGTTCCGGGAACGCGCGCATCAGCAGCGAGCAGACGTAAATAGCAGTAAATAGCAGTAAATAGCATCAAGCACTGGCTGGAAGCATCACGGCTATTGCACACAATCGATCACAAAAAGTGAAGGCAGAGAGCAAACACATGAAGATTCTCGTTACTGGCGGCATCGGTTACATCGGTTCGCACACGGTCGTCGAACTGCAAAGCGCAGGCTACGACGTGGTGGTGGTCGACAACCTGTCCAATGCCCAATTGTCGGTACGCGACCGCGTGCAGCGCATCAGCGGCAAGCCATTCGCTTTTGTCGAAGCCGACATCCGCGATCGCGCGGCGATGGAAGCAGCGTTCGCCGAACACAAGCCGGAAGCGGTCATTCACTTCGCCGGCCTGAAGGCGGTGGGGGAGTCGGTCGCCGAGCCGCTGCGCTACTACGACAACAATGTCTCGGGCAGCGTCGTGCTGTTCGAAACGATGGCCAAATTCGGTTGCAAGTCGCTCGTGTTCTCGTCGTCGGCCACCGTGTATGGCGACCCGGCCTCGGTGCCGATCCGCGAAGACTTCCCGCTCTCGGCCACGAACCCGTACGGCCGCAGCAAGCTGATGATCGAAGAGATCCTGCAAGACCTGGCCAAGGCCCAGCCCGACTGGCGCATTGCGCTGCTGCGCTACTTCAATCCGGTGGGCGCCCATGAGAGCGGCCTGATCGGCGAAGAGCCAAGCGGCATTCCCAACAACCTCGTGCCCTACATCGCCCAGGTTGCCAATGGCCAGCGCGAGAAACTGTCGGTCTTCGGCGGCGATTACAACACGCCCGACGGCACCGGCCAGCGCGATTACATCCACGTCTTGACCTGGCCATCGGCCACGTCAAGACGCTGGACCGCCTGACCAAGGGCCCGGGCATCGTTGCCTACAACCTCGGTACGGGGCGCGGCAACAGTGTCCTGGAAATGATTCGTGCGTTCGAAGCGGCCAGTGGCCGCACGGTCGCTTACCAGATCGTCGACCGCCGCCCAGGTGACGTGGCGAAATGCTACGCCGACCCGGCCAAGGCACGCGACGAACTCGGCTGGACCGCCGAACGCGATGTCGCTCAAATGTGCGCCGATGTATGGCGCTACCAAACCACTGCCAAATAATTCAAAGGAACATCGAATGAAAGCCATGATTCTCGCCGCAGGCAAAGGGACGCGCGTGCGTCCACTCACCTACGATCTGCCAAAACCGATGATCCCGCTGCTGGGCCGGCCCGTGATGGCCTACCTGGTCGACCACCTCCGCAAAAACGGAATCTCCGAGATCATGGTCAACGTCAGCTGGCTGCATGAAAAAATCGAAGAGTACTTCGGCGAAGGCGAGCAGTTCGGCGTCCAGATCGGCTACTCGTTCGAGGGCTACACGAAGGACGACGGCGAAGTCGTGCCGATGCCGATCGGCTCGGCCGGCGGCATGAAGAAGATCCAGGAATTCGGCGGCTTCTTCGACGACACCACGGTCGTGCTGTGCGGCGACGCACTGATCGACCTCGACCTGAAAGCGGCCCTGATGGAACACCGTCGCAAAGGCGCGATGGCCACCGTCATCACCAAGGAAGTGCCATGGGACAAAGTCTCGTCGTACGGCGTGGTCGTGACCGATGAAGAAGGCCGCATCCAGGAATTCCAGGAAAAGCCAGCCGAAGCCGACGCCAAGTCCAACTTCATTTCGACCGGCATCTATATCTTCGAACCAGAAGTCATCGACCTGATCCCGTCGGGCGTCTCGTTCGACATCGGCTCGGACCTGTTCCCGCTGCTGGCCGAGCGCGGCCTGCCGTTCTACGCGCAGGGCCGCCCGTTCAACTGGCTCGACATCGGCACCATGAGCGACTACTGGGAAGTGCTGCAGACCGTGCTGACCGGCGAAGTGAACCACATGCACGTGCCGGGCATCCAGATCAAGCCGGGCCTGTGGGTTGGGCTGAACACCAGCATCGACTGGGAAGGCACGACGATTGAAGGCCCGGTGTACATCGGTTCGGGCTGCAAAATCGAAGCCGGTACGCGCATCGTGGGCCCGACCTGGATCGGTCACGGCAGCCATATCTGCGAAGGCGCCGAAGTCGTTCGCAGCGTCCTGTTTGAATACACCCGGGTGTTGCATGATGTAACATTGAATGAAATGATTGTATTCAAGGAATACAGTGTCGACCGAAATGGCGAGATGAAGCATACCTCCGAGTACTCTTCCGAAGAGTGGCTCAATGCACGCGATCGCCGCACGTCGCGTCGCAAGGACACGCCCGACACCAACGAGTCAAAGAAAGAGAAAGTCAGCGCATGAAGATCTATCCAGTCATCCTTTCCGGCGGCGCCGGGACCCGCCTGTGGCCCCTGTCGCGTGCCGTTCTGCCAAAGCAGTTGCTGCCACTGGTTGCCGACAAAACCATGCTGCAGGACACTGCCTTGCGCGTGACGAACTGGCCTGGATTGATGGCGCCGCTGGTGGTCTGCGGCAATGACCACCGCTTCATGGTGGCAGAGCAGTTGCGCGAAGTGGGCATCACGCCGCTGGGCATCCTGCTCGAGCCAGTCGGCCGTAACACGGCGCCAGCCGTGGCGGCAGCTGCGCACCATCTGCAGCAGATCGATCCGGAAGCCGTCATGCTGGTGCTGCCGGCCGACCACGTCATCGAAAACGTTGCTGCCTTCCGTGAAGCGGTCGAGCGCGCAACACGCCTGGTCGCCGCCGGCAAGCTGGCCACGTTCGGCATCGTGCCGAAGACGCCGGAAACCGGCTATGGCTACATTCGCCGTGGCGAGCCGGTGGCCGAGTGCGGCGATTGCTACAACGTGGCGCGCTTCGTCGAAAAGCCGGATGCCGCTACCGCCGAAGGCTTCGTTGCCGAAGGCACCTATTACTGGAACAGCGGCATGTTCATGTTCGGCGCCGCGCGTTACCTGCAAGAACTCGAAGAGCATGCGCCGGCCATCGCCGCCGCCGCCGATCAGGCCATGCACGCCGCCTACCGCGATCTCGATTTCTGCCGTCTCGACGAAACTGCCTTCTCGGCATGCCCGTCCGATTCGATCGACTACGCGGTCATGGAGCACACGCGCGACGCGGCAGTCGTACCGGCCGACATCGGCTGGAATGACGTCGGTTCGTGGTCGGCCCTGTGGGAAACCCAGCCGAAAGATACTAACGGTAACGCTCAGCGCGGTGACGTGTATCTGGATGGCGTGAAGAACTCGCTGGTGCGCGCCGAAAGCCGCATCGTGGCAGTGGTTGGTCTGGAAGACATCGTTGTCGTGGAAACGCAGGATGCCGTGCTGGTCACGAGCAAGAGCCAGGTGCAGCGCGTCAAGCAGGTGGTCGAACACCTGAAGTCGAAAGAGCGTACCGAGCATTTGCACCACACCAAGGTGTATCGTCCCTGGGGCCACTACGAAGGCATCGACGCGGGCGACCGTTTCCAGGTCAAGCGCATCACGGTCAAGCCGGGCGAGAAACTGTCGCTGCAAATGCACCACCACCGCGCCGAGCACTGGGTCGTGGTGTCGGGCACGGCGCGCGTAACGTGCGGCGATACGGTCAGCCTGCTGTCCGAGAACGAATCGACGTACATTCCGATCGGCATGAACCACCGTCTGGAAAACCCGGGCAAACTGCCGCTGCACATCATCGAAGTGCAATCCGGCAGCTATTTGGGTGAAGACGATATCGTTCGCTTCGAAGACATCTACAAGCGGGCATGATAGCCGCCTGGATTTAAAAAAAATGCCGTCTCGTACGGCATTTTTTACGTCGATAGACTTGCCGGATCGGTACGTATACGCGTCTACTTCGCCAAGCCATGTGGGGCAATCGGGGCGAGCGGGTGCCCCCCCGGCTCGACATTCGCGCGGCCCTCGGCGGGCGCGGTAGCAATGTCATGATCATGGATGCCGATGACGGCGCCGGTGCCAGCTGGATCGTTGGCCGGCATGTGTTGTATGTAAGTTGAATGGATGTTCCACTGAAGAATTCCGCGTCATAATCTTGTCAAATTGCGCATTTACTATACTTTTGCTAATTCATGCCGCAATTTCGTCTTGCATGACAACCAACAGGGAATCCATGACCACCTTTGCATCCTTTATGCCACGGCGCACGCTGCTGGCGACCTTGATCGCCGGCGTCGCCGCGACGGCAGCCGCCGCGCCTGGCGATGTCGTGATCAGCCAGCTGTACGCCCATTCGAACAATGCCGGCGGCCAGTGGAGCCACGACTTCGTCGAGCTGTTCAATCGCAGTTCCTCGCCGGTCAGTCTGGATGGCATGAGCTTGCAATACCAGTCCGCCAGCGGCACTAACTGGGGTTCTGTCACCCGCCTGCCGGCCGTGGAACTCAAGCCCGGTCAGTATTTCCTGATGGTCGGTCGCAGCGGTACCCAGTCCAACGCCATGCCGGTGGGCACGGGCGACGTTACCAGCACCAGCTTCGACATGGCGGCAGGCGGCGGCAAGGTCGCGCTGTCCGGCATTGCGACGCAGATGCCGGCGGGCGATGGTACGAACCTGATCGACCTGGTGGGCTTTGGCAGCGCCAACCGCGCCGAGGGCGCGCCAGCACCGGCCCCATCGACGGTCAATTCGATCCAGCGCGCCGCACTGGGCTGCCAGGATACCGACAACAACCGTGACGACTTTACCGCCGCGCCCGTGAGCGGCCCACGCAGCATGGCCTCGGCCATTCAGGCCTGCGGCGGTCCGGTCGTGCAGCCGATCGTGCTGACTTGCCCGGCGGCGGTCCAGGTCGCGCAGGGCAGCAGTTCGTCGACCGTCCTGTCGGCCATCGATGGCGACAGCATCGTCAACAGCGCCAGCATCATCGCCGGTGCCCGTCCTGGCATCAGCCTGCTCGACTTCGCAGCAGCCGGGGCCATTGGCGGGCGCGCCGAAGCGCGTCTCGTCATCGCCGATACGCTGGCCGCGGGCAGCTACCCGGTCCAGATCCAGTTCGGCAACGCCGCCGGCGACGCCGAAACCTGCGCCGTCAATGTCAATGTCGCCGGTGAATTGCGCATTCCTGCAATCCAGGGCTCGGGCGCGAGCAGCCCCTATGTCGGCACGGTCCAATCCACGCAAGGCGTGATCACGGCCAAGATCGGCAGCGGCTTCTTTATCCAGGACGCCGCCGGCGATGGCGACCCATCGACGTCGGATGGCCTGTATGTGTTTGGTGCAACAACCGATGCACCGATCGGCGAACTGGTGCGCGTGACCGGTACGATCGTCGAATACCGCCCAACCGGCGCCAACCGTACCTATACCGAATTTTCCAATGTTTCCGGCGTGCAGCGCCTGGGCGCCGGTCCGACCGTCACGCCGACCAATATCGTGCTGCCGAACGCGGATCTGGCCAGTGTCGAAGGCATGCTGGTGCGCTTTGCGTCGCCATTGACCGTGAATGGCAACCGCAACGTTGGTGATCGTGGCGAACTGATCCTGGCCAATGGCCGCCGCGAAAATCCAACCAATCGCTTCCCACTCGGCTCGCCTGAAGCCCTGGCGCTGTACCAGGAACACCAGGCCAACCAGATCGTGCTGGACGATGGCATCTTTATCGCGCCGACCGTGATTCCGTACCTGGCCGACGATGGCACCGTGCGCGTCGGCGATACTGTCACCGACCTGACGGGCGTCATCGACTATGGCGCACTGGGCGGTGGCGGCGCAGGCTTCAAGCTGCAGCCGACCATGGCCCCGACCTTTGCGCGCACCAACGAACGTACCCCGGCGCCGATCGTGCCTGCGGGCATCAAGGTCGGCAGCGCGAACGTCCTCAACTTCTTCACCACCTTTACCGACGGGCGTGATGCCTGGGGCCGCACCGGCCAGGGCTGCACGATCGGCAACTCGACGTCTGCCGGCAACTGCCGCGGTGCCGACAACACGGCAGAATTCATCCGCCAGCGCGACAAGATCGTCAAGTCGCTGGCAGCGCTCGATGCCGACGTCGTGGGCCTGATGGAAATCCAGAACAACCGTGACATCGCGGTCAGCTACCTGGTCGAGCAGCTCAACGCCGCCACGGCGCCGGGCAAGTACGCCGTCGTGCCACAGCCGGTTGCGCTCGGTACCGATGCGATCCGCGTCGCGATGATCTACAAGCCGTCGGTCGTGTCGCTGGTGGGTGGCGCGCTGTCGGACGGCAACGCCGTCAACAACCGCGCACCGATGGCGCAGACCTTCATGGCTAGCAATGGCGGTGGCAAGTTCTCGGTGGTCGTAAACCACCTGAAATCCAAGGGCGGTTGCAGCGGCGCCGGCGCCGGCGATACCGATCCGGGCAACGGCGCAGGTTGCTGGGACCGCACCCGCACCCAGCAGGCCCAGCGCCTGACGTCGTACTTCATCCCGCAAGTGATCGCGGCTGCGGGCGATCCGGACGTGCTGGTCATTGGCGACCTGAACGCCTACGCCTTCGAAAGCCCGATCAATCACCTGACCGGCGTGGCCGGCATGGTCAACCTGCTCGAGCGTTTCGTGCGCCCGAACGCGATGCCGTACTCGTATGTGTTCGACGGCCTGTCGGGCTACCTCGACCACGCACTGGCAAGCAGCTCGCTGGCCGCGCAGGTGGTCGGCGCCGCCGAATGGCACAGCAATGCCGATGAGCCGGAAACCATCGACTACAACCTGAACGACACTGCGCAGGATCCGTACCGCAACAATGCCTACCGCGCATCGGATCACGATCCACTGGTGGTGAGCCTGAACCTGACGCCGGCGTTCAGTGATGTCACGGCTTCCGTAAAAGTCACAGCTGGCGGTTTTGAGATCAACCGCCTGACCGGCAAGTACACCGGCAATGTTACGGTTACCAACACGAGCGCCACAGTCCTGAACGGTCCGCTGCATTTCGTGATGCCGGGTCTGCCGGAAGGCGTCACGCTGGACAACCGCAGTGGCATGCGCGGTAGCGCCCCATATCTGACGCTGCCACAAGCCAATATTGCGCCAGGGGCCACCATCAAGTTCACGACGACGTTCACCAATACCGCCAAACGCACAATCATTTACACGCCGCAGCTCATCTCCGGCGCGCTTTAAAAGGACACTAGCATGCAAAATCTTTATTCCCTGTTCCTCCGCGCCTTGCTGGCGTTCTCGATTGCGGTCGGCGCGCCGGCGGCGCTGGCTGGGCCAATGTACCGCGTGTCAGTCGATACATCGGCATTCGCAGGCAGCACCGGCTTTCTTGATCTGGGCTTCAACGGCGGCGATTCTGCCGACGCGATCGCCCGCATCACCAACTTTAATGGAGCGTTCCTGAGCGACGTCATGTATCTGGGAAGCGCCAGTGGCGATGCTGCGGGCGGTGTCATCCTGGGTAATAGTGAGGGACAAAACTTCTTCGATCAGGCGGTGAGCTTCGGCGGACTGTTCTCGTTTGACGTCAGCTTCGAGACCAGTAACGATGTGTTTGGGACGCGATTCAGCGTCGCGCTGTTCAACGATGCCATGGACGCGTATCTTGGTGCCAATGGCAGCCTGTTCACAATCGATCTGGAGCCAGGTCAGGCAGATGCGCTGATAGTGAACGCCCCTGGCGTGGCACAAGTCGCCCAGATCGCCGAAGTCCCAGAACCAGGCGAATGGCTGCTGCTCGCCACTGGCCTGCTGCTGATCGGCGCCACCCGCCGGATGCAACAGCGCGGTTAAAGCGCTTGCTGTTATAAGCTGGACGTGGGAAAAAGCGCAGCTGCCGAAGGGCAGCTGCGCTTTTTCATGCCAGGATGCCGGACCGGAAGACGCCGCCGCAGGCAGTCAGGCAGGCGAAACCGCAGAGCAGGGCGCTGACAACATCACTGACTGGTCGGGAAGCGCGGCCACGATGACGGTACAGGCAAGCGTGGCGAATCGATTACCAGGCTGGTCCGTTTCCGCCGCATCGTCGACGGATTGGGCTTGACCTCGTTCGGGATGCTGGCCATGATGGATCCATGCGACCATTATCCATTCTGATGTTATTGGCCTGCGCCGTCTGCGTAGCCTGCGCGGCCAAGCCGCGAGCCCCTGCAACTCCCAAGGCGCCATCGCCGGCGGGGGATACCCAGGCCCAGATCCGCGCGCTGATCGGCGATGCGGGCTGCACCGACAATGCGCAATGCCACACGCTGGCACTGGGCGCGCGTGCCTGCGGTGGCCCGCAGGCTTACCTGCCATGGTCGAGCGCGAAAACGGACGGTGCGGCATTGGCAGCGCTGGCCGCACAATTCAAGAGCGAGCGTGAAGCAGCGATCGCTGCATCCGGTGAAATGTCCACATGCCAGTTTTTTCCTGATCCCGGTGCCGTGTGCCGGGCTGGCACCTGCCAGCTCAATGCGCCAGGCAATGGCGGGCAGTCGGCAATCTGATTTTTGTTGAACGTTCGACTACCCTGCAACGCTCGAGCGATATAACAATCAACGTCCAGAACGATCGAGAAAAAACGATCAGATATAAAAAAAGCTGCGGTCCGAGGACCGCAGCTTTTTTTTCGCCCGCCAGGTTGTTACTTGGCGACGGCTGCCTTCAAGCCGGCTTTTTCGGCTTGCGCCCGCGGCACGCTGGCCAGGCCAGTCTCGACACGCAGAACCGTGGTGGCACGCACCGTGCCATTCGCGTCCATGAACTCGGCGGCGCCAAGGTAGCGCTGGTTGAGTTCGAGACCGCTCCAGCTCATGCCGACTGGCGTATTGGTGCCAGCAACCACCTTGCCCGGGGCCGCGACGACGAACTTGCCGCCGACATCGTTACGGGTGACAACCCACGAATGCAGGCTGTGACGCATTGCTGCCACGTTGCTGCCGTAAGCCACGGTGCAGACACGGTAGTTACCTGCAGGAGGGCTGGCACGTTGTACTGACTCGTTGGTGCCGTCGTTACCCGAGTAGGTCCAGGTGCCGTCCGGCGACAGCATGCCGAGGTCATGATCGTCGCCAGGGTTGCTGTCCTGTTGGTACAGGGCAAAGCGGGTAACCACGGTACCTGCCGGGATGGTGACCGGATACACGCGCACCGAAGCGGTGCTCACGCCAGCGGCGCAGGCAATGCGAAGGTCAGCCGAACTAAGGGCACGGGCGGACAGCGTGACCTGCTCGCCGACAGTGGCTGGCTTCAGACCGCCTTTGGCATAAGGCATCACGCCCGAGTAGCCGGTTCGCACAGTGAACAGCTTGCTGCCACTGACCTTGTCGCCGATGATGTCGCCTGGCGACGTCACTGCCAGGCCAAGACGTGCCGAGACCGGAATCTTGACATTGCGCGTGCCGTCGGTCCAGGTAAGGCTACCGAAATTCCAGACGTTGGCAGCAGCATTGGCGTTGGTAAGGCGTACCGTGAAGTTGGCGGTGGCACCTGGCGCGAGCGTCAGCGTTGCTGGCGTGACGACCGTGGAGAAGCCTGGCACTGTGGCGCTGGCGGTATAGGTTGCCGTGCTGCTACCCACATTGGTGACACTGCGGCGCACGGTTGTGGCGCCCTGGACTGCTGCGACGGTGATGGACGGCAGGTTCAGGTTATAGGTTTCGTCGAGGATGCCGTAGGTAGTGCAGTCGGATGCCGGCGTGACCAGAGTCCGGTTGACCTTGCACATATACTGCACGTAGTCGGCTTTGCTGGCGTCGTACACCAGGCCCGGATCGATGGCCTTGTTCGGGTCGATGTGGCCCGCACCCTGGGACCATGGCAACAGACCATTGGAAGCGCCGGCGACGCCGTCGTTCAGGGTCGAATAGCCAGTGGTCATCAGGGCCGACTTGACGGCTGCTGGCGACCAGGTCGGATGCGCCTGACGGATCAGCAGGGCGATACCGGCCACGTGCGGGCTCGACATCGAGGTGCCCTGGTATGACGCGTAGGCTGGCATCGGCACCAGGCCGCCGCTGGCGACGGCGTCGTGTTCGGCCGGGGTCAATGCTGGCGTCACGCTGGCGATGATGTCCACGCCAGGGGCGGTCAGGTCGGGTTTCAGGATGTTCGGGTCACCCATATTTGGCCCGCGCGACGAGAAGCTGGCCATGAGCGGCGCCGGTTTCGGCTGGTTGTAGTAAGTGCCAATGGCGGCGCGGGCTGCAGCGCCCTGTGCTACGGCGTAGGCCTTGGCGGCAGCGCCGTCAGCCTGGTTGATGTGGACGGTCGGCACCGAGTGGACTTCGCCTACCAGGCCGCTGTTGTTATCGGCCAGGATCATGCCGATGCCGCCTGCGTTGAGCACGGCCAGGCTCTTGTCGACGCGGGCATTGTTGCCACGGGTGCAAATGACGATCTTGCCGGTCACCTTCGCCGGATCGAGCATGACCTGGCCGGCGGCCGGACTGCCGCTAAAGCACAGGTTGGCGTTGCCGCCACCCAGGCCGGCGTCTTCCGCGCGAATCAGCGGTGTGCTTGGCACAGGGGTGGAATTGACTGAAGCGCCGGTGTACTTTGCGCCGTTGCCGAGCGTTGCATCGGCAACGTAGTAGCGGTCGTGGGTCGATGCAGCAACCGTTGTCAGCCATGGGCTGATGTGGGCGACGGCATTGCCCGGTCCGGAGTTGCCGGCCGATGCCGCGACAAACACATTGGCCAGCGAGGCGCGGTAGAAAGCTTGTTCGACAGGGTCGGCCGACGACGTTTGGGAACCGCTGATCGAGTAATTGATGACGTTCACGCCATCGCGCACCGCCGCATCGATCGCCGAGACGGCATCGCTGTTGAAGCAGCTGTTGGTGGCGCGGGTGCCGTCCGGTTCAGCCGGATTGTCATAGGTCCAGCAAACTTTGTAGGCTGCGACGCGCGCGCGCGGCGCCATGCCGCTGGCCTCACCAAGCGGTGCGCCGCCAAGAACCGCGGTCACGCCCTCGTTACCGGCGGCGGTGGTGGCGGTATGGCTGCCGTGGCCGCCATGACCGGTGCTGTTGCCGTCGGTGCCGATGTTGGAGTCGCGTGGCGAGACGAAGTCACTCCAGTTGAGCGTCTGGCCCGATGCGCGGAAACCGGCGTTGAAAAATTTTGCGCCAATCAGTTTGTTGTTGCAATGAATGGCTGGATCGAATCCTTCGCCAGCCATGCAACTGCCGGTGAAGGTGGCTGGCGGCGACGTGTATGCCAGCGTACCGCTTTGGTCGAAGGTTGGTTTGCCGTTACCGTCCACGCGGTCAGCGAAGGATGGACTTTCCGGCCAGATCCCGCTGTCGACAATCCCGACGACCATGTTTTCGCCCTTGACGAGCGAGCCACCGGCATATTGCGACCACAGGCCGCCGGTTTTGGTCAGACCCAGAAAGTCGCGGGTGGTGACCGTGTCGAACGAACGGGCGGCGTCAGCCTGGACATCGGTGACTGCGGCGTTATTTTTCAGCGCCAGTACTTCGGCGTCGGTCAGCATGGCGGCAAAGCCGTTGAGGACGACTTCGTAGTCAGCAAGGATGGTGGCATTGCTGATGGTTGCCAGCACAGCGCCTTTGTTCGCGCCGAGGTACTTGACGTATTCCTGCACAGGAGCGGAGTGGTAGTCGAATGCGGTGCCCGGCGCCGGTTGGGTCGCTGCCAGGCCGGCGACGCCGCCCTTGTACGAGGCGGCAGGTTCAGCCTGCAACTGGACGATATAGGGACGGCGTACTTCTTGTGCCAGCGACAGGTTGGCCGCGCCGGAGAGCAGGATGGCCGCGGCGATCGCGATAGGACGAACTTTGAATGTCATGTTGTAGTCTCGATGGTCTTGATCAAAGGGTTGCTCAGGCAGCGCGGCGGCGGGTGAATGCGCGCAGGCCCAGCAGGCCCAGGCCCATCAGTGCGAACGTGCCGGGTTCCGGCACTTCGCTGGCATCGATGGTGACGATGTTGTCGAGTGCAAAGTTCGCCTGATTGGTAGTGCGGTTGCAATTACCCGCAGCATCGCATGCAAAGCTGGCGATACGGATGTCGGTGAACAGTTTGCCACCGCCAAAACCCGTCAGATCGTAGTTGCGGAAGTTGAAGGTGCCATTGGTCGGTCCCAGAAGATCCAGGTACGTTTCGGCAACGAGGCCAAGGCTGTCGAATCCGGTGATGTACAACAGCCCTGCAAGCGCTGGATAGGTTCCACCCAGGCCAATGAAGCTGGCGTCGAGACTGGCAAGCGAGAACGACGACCCATCGTTCATGCCGAAGAACATATAGCCGTCGGCCAGGCCGGAATAGTAGTTGGTCGCATTGTTGGCTGGGCATTGCACATTGAAACAGGCATCGTTGCCACCGATCGACCCGACCAGGCCAGGGGTACCCGCACCTTCAACGTAATATTTGCCGACACTTAAAACGTCGCCCGCAAAGACAAACGGTGCATCGACAGGTTGTTCGAAATCGAGTACGCCGGCCTGTGCAAAGGATGCCGCACACAGCGTGGATGCGACGGCGGCAGCGCCGAGCAGTTTGTTGAGCGTTGCGGTAAGACGGGTATTCCGGATCATGGGTAGTCCTTCTGGTTATACATCATGAATGATCGCCTGGCGCTATGGAGGTCGCCTGTAACTTTTTTTGCTTACAATTAAATATAGCCTCGGCAACAACTTAAGTGTAATTATTCTTAACAGCCTGTATTTTGTTTCTTCTCATTTATGCTGATAAGATTTTGTTTTTACAAGAAAATTTATTAATTGCTGACGGTGCAAAATAATGTGTGAAACTCGCAACAACGTTGCATTTTTTCACGAGGACACGAACTTATTAGCGACTAATTTCTTATGAGTAAGAGCGTGTTCCACAGCGTTATAAATTTGCTCGAAGAAAAGTTGTCGTCGGTCGTTTCGACGTGTTAGCCTTGCACGCCAAAAACATCCTTTGCCGGCACTATCTCGGTCGGTAAACCAGTTGCAACGCATGGCATACCATCGCTACCAGGAGTTGATTGAATGATATCGGCAACAAACGCGGGGCATGTTGCCCCTGCCAATGCGCATGAGCGCACGCGCGCATGCCAGAGAGGTTTTACACTGCTCGAGTTACTGGTGGTAATCGTCATCATCGGTTTGCTGGCTGCCTATGTCGGACCCAAATACTTTGCCCAGCTTGGCAAGTCGGAAGTAACGATTGCCAAGGCGCAGATCGAGGGCTTTGAAAAATCACTCGACACCTACCGCCTTGATGTCGGTCGTTATCCAACCACCGAAGAAGGGCTGAGTGCGCTGATGGTGGCGCCGCCGACGGCCACCGCCAAATGGAATGGGCCGTACATGAAGAAAGGCATTCCACCCGATCCATGGGGTAACCCCTATGTGTACCGTTCGCCCGGCACCACGGCGGAATATGAAATTGTTTCTACCGGCAAGGATGGGCAGCCCGGTGGGACAGCCGAGAACGCTGACATCAGCTCGCAGTAATGCTTTTGTACCCGCAGGCCGTGATCCGATACACCACCCATCTTCTTCTGTCGTTACCCTGATGCAGTTTGCTGTTCGCACCCTTGCCGCCGACCTGTCGATCGCCACGATGGTGATCGATGCCAATGACGCCACTGACGCACGGCGCCAGGTGGAGGCGCGCGGGCTGTTCGTCAGTGCGGTTGAGCCTGCACGCGGCGCGCGCGCGGCCGCGCTGGGCCGTAGCGGCGGCAAGCTGTCGCTGGTATTGTTCAGTCAGGAACTGCTCGCACTGCTCAGCGCCGGCCTGGGTATCGTCGAAAGCCTGGAAGCCCTGCTGGAAAAAGAAGCCACGCCGGGTACCCGCGCCGTGCTGGAACGTTTGCTGGCCGGCTTGCGCGAAGGCAAGCGTTTTTCCAGCGTGCTGGCCGAACAGCCCGTACTGTTCCCGCCCTTGTATATCGGCATCGTGCGCGCCGCGGAAGGGACCAGCGATTTGCCGCGCGCGTTGGCGCGCTTCATCGATTACCAGCAGCGCATCGACGTGGTGCGCGCCAAGCTGGTGAGCGCCGCCATCTATCCATCGATCCTGCTCCTGGTCGGTGGTGGGGTGTCGCTGTTCCTGATGTCATACGTCGTGCCACGTTTTGCCGAGGTGTACCAGGGAGCAGGACGCGACCTGCCATGGATGTCGCAAATGATGCTTGGCTGGGGCGCATTCGCCAGCGCCAATGGCACGCTGTTGGCCGTGTCGGTGCTGGTATTGCTGGCCGTGACGCTGTTCGGTGTGCGCCACCTGCTGCGCAGCGGCGGCATCGCGCGCCTGCTGCGTCGGGTCCCGGCCATCGGCGAGCGTGTACGCATCTACGAACTGTCACGCTTGTACCTGACGCTGGGCATGCTCACCGAAGGCGGCATCACCATCGTCAACGCCATCGAGACCGTGCAGTCGATGGTATCGCCTGGCGTGCGCGGCAACCTGGCGGCTGCGCGTGGCGCCATCGAATCGGGATTGCCGCTGTCGGACGCCTTCGAAGCGAACGCCCTGACCACACCGATTTCCCTGCGCATGCTGCGCGTGGGCGAACGCACCGGTGAAATGGGGCCGATGCTGACCCAGTCCGCCGCGTTCTACGATGGCGAGATCGGGCGCTGGATCGATCGCTTCACGCGCACCTTCGAGCCGCTGCTGATGGCGGCCATCGGCATCGTCGTCGGCGCCATCGTCGTGCTGCTGTACATGCCGATCTTCGACCTGGCAGGAGACATGTCATGAACACGCACGCCGATCCCGTGGCCGCCGCGCCGTTCGATCCCGCCATCCTGGCGCAGGCACGCGCCGCCGCAAACGTGTCGCGCCGTGGCCTCGTGGCCGAGCTGGAAGCGCTGACCGGGCGCGATGCGCGCGAGCTGGTGCAGGCCCTGGGCGCGCTGTTCGCGCTGCCCGTGATGGAAACGGGCGAGATGCTGCTGCTCGTGCCGGCATTCGACCTGCTGCCGCTGGCACAGGCGCTGTCGCGGCACTGCGCGCTGCTGCGTCACGCCGACGGGCGCCTGGTCGGCGTCGTGGCCGATCCGTTCGATCTCGACCTGCAGACGTGGCTCGGCGCCCAGGCCCGCGCCACGCCCAGCCGGCCGCTCGCACTGTGCCTGGCGCAGCAGGCCGACATTCAGGCCTACCTGTCCAAGCAGGAGGAATCGGCGCGCGCCGTCGATTCGCTCGTGGGCGGGGCTGCCGACGGCCGGCGCGACGGCAAGATTGGCACCGTGCTGTCGTTCGCGTCGGTGTCGGAAGCGGGCAGCCCGGCCGTCAAGCTGGTCAACTCCACGCTGTACGACGCGTTGAAAGCCGGCGCCTCGGACATCCACCTGGAAAGCACGGCCGGCGGCCTGGCGGTGAAATACCGTGTGGACGGCGTGCTCGATCACGCGACGACAGTGGGCGGCATCGAGCTGGCCGAGCACATCATCTCGCGCCTGAAGGTACTGGCCGAACTCGATATCGCCGAGCGCCGCGTGCCGCAGGACGGGAGCTTCCGTGTCGAGGCGGCCGGGCGCGACATCGACCTGCGCGTGTCGATCATGCCGAGCATTCACGGCGAAGATGCGGTGATCCGTATCCTCGACAAGCGCGCGATGATCGAAGCCTACGGCTCGCTCACGCTCGAAGCGCTGGGGTTCGATGCGCCGTCGCTCGTCACGCTGCGCCACCTGGCGCAGGAAGCCTACGGCATGCTCCTGGTAACGGGCCCCACCGGCTCGGGCAAGACCACGACGCTGTACGCGGCGCTGACCGAAATCCACAATGGCCGCGAAAAGATCATCACGATCGAAGACCCGGTGGAGTACCAGCTGCCGGGCATCCTGCAAATCCCGGTCAACGAAAAGAAGGGCCTGACGTTTGCCAAGGGCTTGCGCTCGATCCTGCGGCACGACCCGGACAAGATCATGGTCGGCGAGATCCGCGACCGCGAAACCGCCGAAATCGCGGTGCAGTCGGCGCTGACCGGTCACCTGGTCCTGACGACCGTCCACGCCAACAACGTGTTCGACGTGTTCGGGCGCTTCACGCACATGGGCATCGATCCGTACGCATTCGTCTCGGCCCTGAACGGCATCTGGGCCCAGCGCCTGATCCGCATGAACTGCCCGCGCTGCGGCGAGCGGCACGACCCGACCGATCTCGAACTGGCCTCGGTACACCTCGAGCGCGCCGAGGTGAGCGACTACCTGTTCATGCGCGGGAAGGGCTGCGGCGATTGCCGTGGCACCGGCTACAAGGGCCGCCGTTCAATCGCCGAAATCCTGACCCTGAACGACGAGATCCGCGAACTGATCGTCGACAAGCAGCCAATCCGCCGCATCAAGGCCGCCGCCCATGCCAACGGCACGCGCAGCCTGCGCCTGGCCGCGCTTGACCTCGTGCGACGCGGCGCCACCACCATCGATGAAATCAAGCGAGTGACCCTGCATGCTTAGGCGGACCAATCTGCGCTTTGGACACACCCTGCGCCTGGGCATTGCGAGCGATGGCCTGGCCCTCGTCAGGATCAACCGCCTGTTCGGCCGCGCCCCTGTTCTGCTGGCCGAGCAGCGGCTCGACCTGTTCGCGCCCGATGCGCTGGCCACGGGCCTCTCCGCGCTGTTCGCCGACCATGCGCCTGGCGGCTGGACCGTGAGTGTCGTGCTGGCCGATGAATTGATCCGCCTGTGGCAGGTCACGCCGCCGCAAGGCGCTACGCGCATGGGCGACCTCGAAGGGGCGGCCGCGCTGCGCTTCCAGCACCTGTTCGGGGCGCCGCCTTCCGAGTGGGTGATCCGCGCCGACTGGGATGCGACCAGGCCGTTCCTGGCCAGCGCTGCGCCGCTCAATCTGCTCAATGGCCTGCTGCTGGCTGCCGAGACCTACCGCTTTCACCTGGTCGACATCCGGCCGCAGTTCGTCGCCGCGCTCAATCACTGGCGCCAGGCGCGCAGGGCAGGGGCCTGGTTCGGCCAGGTGCATGGCGGCGTACTGTCGCTCGCGGCCTATGACGGCGCGGTTTTGATGGCCGTACGCAGCAGCCCGATTCCGGCCGGCGCCGATCGCGACTGGCTGGAATCGCACGTGGCGCGCGAAGCGCTGCGCGTGGGCGTGGGACGGCCCGAACGGCTGCAACTGTGCGGCGCCGCGCCGGCCGCCTGGGGCAGCAGCCCGGGGCGCCTGAAGTTCGCCTGCAGCCTGCTGGAGCAGAACGCCGGCGACGGCTGGTCCGACCTGGCGCGCCTGGCGCGTACGGGAGTGCCCGCGTGAAGCGTACCCGCATCGATTTTGCCCCGCCGGGCCTGCGCCGCACGCTGTTTCGCACGCCGCCACGTCTGATCTTCATGCTGCCCGCCGTGCTGGCGATGTGCGTGCCCGCAGGGTTCATGACCCAGCGCTACTTCGAGCAGCAGCAGGAACTGACCGACTTGCAGGCGGCGCTGGCCGTGCGCAGTGCGCCGCCGCCCGTCGTGGTGGCCGCCGCGCCGAAGGTGACCCTGGCGCCGGCGCAGGTCACTGCCGTCAACGCCGCCGTGCAGCAACTGAACCTGCCATGGCGCGACCTGGCGGCAGCACTGGCCGACGCCACCCCAGCCTCGATCGCGCTGCTGGCACTGGAGCCCGACGCCAAGCGGCGCACGCTGCGCATCAGCGCCGAAGCAAAAAACAGCGACGACATGCTGGCCTACATCACGCGCCTGCAGGCCGAGGAATGGTTCACGAGTGTAGTGCTGATGCGCCATGAAGTGATGCAGGAAGACCCGAACCGGCCGCTGCGCTTCCAGATCAGCGTGCAATGGGGGACGCCATGACGCTCGCGACCCTGCCACTTCGCGCGCGCCTGCTGCTCGCGCGGGTCAATCCGCTGGTGGCGCTCGTCTTGGCGCTGATCGTGGCCGGCGCAGCCGTGCAGATCGCGCTGGTGCCGGCGCGCGCCCGGCTCGAGGCAGACTACGAGGCGGCGCGCCGTCTCGCGCGCACGCCGTTGCCACCACGCCCGGCACCAAGCGCGCCGCCACCGAGCAGCGACCAGAACCTGGCGCAGTTCTACGCGACGCTGGGCGATGCACGCAGCGTCGAACGCCAGTTGAAAGCGGTGTTCGCACTGGCTGCCCGCCATGGCTTGACGCTGGAGCAGGGCGAGTACCGCACCACGGTCGATCGCAACGCCAGGCTGGTCGCCTATCAGGTCAATCTCCCCGTCAAAGGCAGTTATCGGGCGATCTGGCAGTTTGCGATGGACGTACTGCGCGCGATCCCGCATGCCTCGCTCGACGACGTGGCGTTTCGCCGCGACGCGATTGGCGATGCGGGCGTCGATGCGCGGCTTCGCCTGACGTTCTATCTCGCCGAGCGCAGCGCAGCACCGGGAGACGCGCGATGAAGCCGCGTCACATCGCAATGGGCTGCGCGCTGGTGCTGGCCGCCGGGCTGGTCGTGTTTGGCGACACGACGCCTGACAACACGCTGTCTGAACCGGCCGAGCGCGTGGCGAAGACGGCTGCCACTGCGCCTGCGCGCAGCACGGCCGTCCCGGTGTCGAAGCCGGTCGCAGACACCGCGATCGTGCGCCTGGTCCCGCGCGACGAGTTGATCGGCGCCGAAGGCGAGCGCTTCGGCGATGGCGAGCAGGCCCTGTTCGCGCGCCACGACTGGACGCCACCACCGCCGCCGCCGCCACCGAACGTACCGCCGCCGCCACCGCCGCCACCCGTGGCGCCGCCCCTGCCGTTCAAGTACATCGGCAAGTCGCTCCAGGACGGCGTGTGGGAAATCTACCTGGCCCGCAACGACCGTACCTATCTCGTGCGCGACGGCGCGACGATCGACGGCGCCTACCGCGTGGACGCGATCCGTCCGCCCACGCTGACCCTGACTTACCTGCCGCTGGACCAGGTCCAGCAGCTCAATATTGGAGTATTCGATTGATGGCTCGTTTGCCGATGCGCGGGTTGACCCTGCTGCTGTTGCCGTTTCTTCTCGCGGGTTGCGCGGCGCAGCGCGCCTACCAGGAGGGCAACGCACTGGTGGCCCAGGACAAGGTCGGCGCCGGCCTGGCCAAGTACCAGGAGGCGCTGGCCTCCGACCCCGGCAATCCCGAATACAAGGCGGCCTACCTGCGCGCCCGCGACGGCGCCGTCGTGCGCATGGTCGAAGCAGCCGACCGTGCGCTGGCCGCCGGCCAGATCGACGTGGCCAGCAACGAATACCGGCGCGTGCAGACCATCGATCCGGGCAACGACCGCGCCCGCGCTGGCCTGCGCCAGGTCGAGGCCGACCGGCGCCACGCGGCCGCACTGATCGAGGCGCGCGCCGCGTTCGAGAAGGGCGATATCGACACGGCGCGCGACAAGCTCGCTGCCGTGCTGACCGAGCGCCCGGCGCACGAGGCAGCGCGCCTGCTGCTGCTGGAAATCGACGAGAAAGCGGCGGCCGCGCCATCCGGCCCGGCGGCGCTGGCGGCCAGCTACCGCAAGCCCATCAGCCTCGAATTTCGCGATGCCCCGCTCAAGCAGGTATTCGAGATCATCTCCCGCCATTCGGGCCTGAACTTCATCTTCGACAAGGACGTCAAGGCCGATACCCGCACCTCGATCTTCCTGAAGAACAGCACCGTCGAAGCCGCCGTCTACTACCTGCTCATGACGAACCAGCTCGAGCGCCAGGTCATGGATGGCAACACGATCCTGATCTACCCGAACGTCGCGGCCAAGCTGCGCGAGTACCAGGAAATGACGGTCAAGACGTTCTTCCTGGCGAATGCCGACGCCAAGTCGATTGCCAACACGTTCAAGACGATCCTCAAGAGCCGCGACGTAGTGGTCGACGAAAAACTGAACCTGGTGATCCTGCGCGACAACCCGGAAGCGATCCGCATCGCCACGCAACTGGTGGCGCTGCAGGACGTGCCGGAGCCCGAAGTCATGCTCGACGTCGAGGTGCTGGAGATCAACCGCAGCAGCGTGATGGACCTGGGGATCAACTGGCCATCGTCGCTCGGCTTCTCGCCACTGACGTCGTTCGATGGCAATGTGCTGACGATCGACCAGCTGCGTGGCCTGAACAGCAGCACCATCACGACGGGCCCGATCAGCGCCACGCTCAACGCCAGCAAGACCGACGGCGATACGACCACGCTGGCCAACCCGCGCATCCGCGTGCGCAACAAGGAAAAGGCCAAGATCGTCATCGGCGACAAGATCCCGAATATTTCGGCGACGGTGTCGTCGGGGATCGGCGGCTTCGCGTCCGATAACATCACCTACCTGGACGTGGGCCTGACGCTGAACGTCGAGCCGACCATCTACCTGAACAACGAGGTGGCGATCCGCATCAACCTCGAGGTCAGCACGCTGGGCGAGCGCGTCGAGACCCGTAACGGCACCGTGGCCTACCGCATCGGCAGCCGCTCGGCCACCACCATGCTGCAACTGAAGGATGGCGAGAACCAGGTGCTCGCTGGCCTGATCAGCAATGAAGACCGCAGCAGCGGCACCAAGGTACCGGGCGTGGGTGACCTGCCGATCGTCGGGCGCCTGTTCGGCAGCCAGACCGACAGCAACGGACGCACCGAGATCCTGCTGTCGATCACGCCGCGCATCGTGCGCGCGGTGCAGCGTCCGCCCGCATCGGCGTCCGAATTCGGCGCCGGCACCGAGGCGAGCTTCCGCCGCCGGCCTGACAATGCCGTGCGTGCACAGGTACTGCTGCCGGCGACGGGCGCGCGGCCCGTTACACCGGCGCCGGCTCTGGCGCCGCCAGCGACCGTCACCACGACCACGGTCACGACGCCAGTCGCGCCGCCGCCGGCGCAGGAACCCGCGACGTCATTCTCGGTGCCGCCGTCGGCCTTGCCGGCCACGCCGCAACTGGGTTCGCCCCCATCGGCGCCGCCGGGCCAGCCGGTGACGACGCCTGAATCTGTGCCTGCATCGGCATCGGCATCTGCACCCGAGGCCGAGGCGCAGCCGGCCGCCTATCCGCCGGGTGTGACGCCGCCAGTGCCGCAGCGATGACGCAGCCGGGCATGCACGCGCGGCATGGCTTCACGCTGATCGAGCTGCTCGTCACGCTCGCGATCCTGGCCTTGCTCGGCACGCTGGTGCTGCCGGTGGCCGAAGTCACGGTGCAGCGCCGCGACGAGCAGGAACTGCGGCGCGGCCTGCGCGAAATCCGCGCCGGCCTGGACGCCTACAAGAGGGCCGCCGACGAAGGCCGCGTGGCCAAGGCCGCCGACGCCAGCGGCTATCCGCCGCGGCTGGAATTGCTGGTGCAGGGTGTGCCCGACCTGCGCAGCCCGAAGCAGACCAGGATCTATTTCATGCGGCGCCTGCCGCGCGACCCGTTTACACCCGAGCGCGATCTCGATGACGCCGCCACCTGGGGCAAGCGCAGTTATGCCAGCGAGCCGGATCAACCGCAGGAAGGCGACGATGTCTATGATGTGTATTCGCGCTCCACGCGGGTGGGGCTGAACGGCATCCCCTACAACAAGTGGTGAGCACGATGCGTATGCGTACACACAGAAAAGGCCGCGGTTTCACGCTGATCGAACTGCTGGTCGTGCTGGGGATCATCGCGCTGCTGCTGACGGTGGCGCTGCCGCGCTTTTTCCCCAGCATCGACAGCGCAAAGGAGACGATCCTGGCCGATAACCTGCGCAACACGCGCCAGGTGGTCGACCAGTACCGCTCCGATACGGGCCGTTATCCCGAGTCGCTCGAACAACTGGTGGAAGCGCGCTACCTGCGCGAAATCCCGCTCGACCCGGTCACCGAGGCGCGCGACACGTGGATACTCGAAGCGCCGCACGAAGGGGAGCAGGGCGGCTTCGCCAACCTGCGCAGCGGCGCGCCAGGCAACGACCGGCGCGGCCGGCCCTATCTGGAATGGTAGTTCGGGCAGGGATACGCCGCGGGCGCCAGGCCGGGTTCACCTACCTGGGCCTGATCATCTTTGTCACCATCATCGGCCTGGTAGGCGCCGCCACGCTCAAGATCGGCGCGCTGCTGCAACGGGCGGCGGCCGAAGAAGAACTGCTGGACATCGGCGCCGCCTTCAGCGCAGCGCTCGACAGCTACGCAGCCGCGACGCCGCAGGGCGCTTCGCCGTATCCGCCATCGCTAAAGGAACTGCTGAAAGACCCGCGCGTGCCGGGCGTGCGCCGGCACCTGCGCAAGATCTTCGTCGACCCGCTGACGGGCAAGGCGGAGTGGGGCGTGGTGTATCTGGGTGAAGGCACGACGGGCGTGGTTGCAGTGCATAGTCTGTCGACGGCCAAACCGCTGAAGGTCGCCAATTTCGACAGCCGGTTTGCGGGCCTGGACAATGCGGACACGATTTCGGCGTGGCGGTTCAAGGCGCGTGATCCGGCGCTGGGGCAGGGGCTTGGACAGCCGCAGCCGGCGCCGCGACCTGGTGCACCCGCGGCGCCGGCGGCGCAACCGGTGCCGCCTGGCTTGCCTGCGGCAGCGCCGGCAGATGTGCCGGCGGCGGAGACGGCTGAAGAATCCGAGCCAGCACCGGTTACCGCACCGGAACCAGAACCGGTAAATGCACAGGAAACCGCAGCCGAACCGCAAACGGAGCCTGCGACGGAAACGCCAACCGAGGACCAGTAGGCTTGGACGAGCCGTCAGGTTGGACACAGCGGGTAGGAGCACAGGTGTGCGACAGTCCGGATTAGGCCCGAACCCAGCCGTTCACGTCAGCTTAGCAGGTTGCCCGGTTTGAAAAAGCCCTGACT
Organism: Massilia aurea; assembly: GCF_014200505.1. Taxonomy (GTDB): domain Bacteria; phylum Pseudomonadota; class Gammaproteobacteria; order Burkholderiales; family Burkholderiaceae_D; genus Telluria; species Telluria aurea_B. The sequence continues at coordinate 463,445 of NZ_JACHBX010000001.1, forward strand.
GTCACGACAGGTCGGTACCGACCGGAGCAGACCTTGGATCGATTGAGATTGAAGGTCAAACGTCGCGAGGTAAAGAGGCTAGCCACGCTTGTGTCCGTAACAGAACAGACTCAGTATCTGGTAGGAAACCATCCTTTTCATACCATTCCGCAATTTCTAAATCTTGAGCAAGATCTTCTATTTTTCGAATGAGATCGTACGGCATCGCTTCGAGCGCGCGCCCGTTGTTCCGCACTATCTTCGCAAACGCGGCAGCGCTGATTTCCCGCGCTCGCATGCTGTTGAGGCCACTTTCGATCCTCGCAATTAATGTTTGGTTGGACATCAGAGCGCGTTCTAGTTCTTCAAGATGTATGTTTGGAATGACTGTTTGTGGCCAAAGGTGGTCGCTCACCACAGCATAGCAGGTCGGCCAAGGCGGAAAATCGGGGACTGTCACGAAGGGCGGCAGCCGACCCAAAGCAGTCATCGAACGCTGCACAAGGATTGCAGACAACTCGACGTGGTGAAGTCGAAATAGATACGTGACAATACGAGTGCAGATACCAAACCGCCAACAGTAACACTGAGCAGTGTGAAGGCTGGACTGGGGGCACGGCCAGTCAATAGCAACCCTATTCCGATAAGAGAAGAGTCCGCCAGTGCATGACTTAAACCGAATGTAAGAGCCATGCCGATTACGACAATGCCCCAACCTGCGTCGGCGCTAGTGCACCCACTACCCACGAGATCCACGCCCATGCTGCAAGCCCCACGATAGGTAGCCATACGCCAGCGACGGACAGCCATGTCAGATAGCTCAGCATTAGTTGGGCCTGTAAGGATTGAACGGCATGGACGCAATCAACATCCACTTTTGGCCGGACCCGGCTGTTCAGGACAGCATAGCGTGCTGCCAGCATTCAGAAACGAATTCGACAAAAAGTCTGTCGATGAATGCTCTGGTAATGGTACTAAGGGAGGGGCGATGGTCGGGGTCAGGTCGGTCACCCATTTTCAATGACTAGGGCGCTATCTCATCAGTACCACGACGAATACCGACTTTCTGGCTTATCCACCAATAAGCAAGTCCACCGGCAAGGCCCGACCCGAAACAATTCAATGAATCATACAGACCGAATTGCGCCCAACGGACCGATGTGAATGGTTCGGCAAGCTCCATCCATACAGGTGTGGCGCAGATAAAGCCTGTCACTGCGAACTGCCACCATCGCGTTAGACGCAACTTGCAGAATAAAAACGCAAGTGGCAGGCCAACGATGAGCGCATTGGTGATTGCAAGCGGGAAGCCGATGAACCAAACCAGTGGTAACGCGCACCAGGTGCCCGTTCCATGGGCAAGTCCAACGCCGCAGGTGGTGAAGGTGGCGATCGTCACACCAATAACGGCCGCCACGCCAAGCATCGACATGGTACGCAAGACTAATCTGGCGGATGGATGCACGGTTTCTCTGCGATGGCGTGACGTTTTCTGGACAAAGGCAGTCTGGTACAACCCTACGATATCAAGACTTGACTGTCACACGTTCAAAAACCGGATATGCCTGAAGTGGTGAAAAGTCTGCCTTCCAAATGTCGAGTTCATAGAGTTGTCCGGTTGTATCCGCATTGAGAACAATATTCACAGGGACGCCGTCGAGATCGACGTACTGCGCCTCAACAAGGCAGCTGCCTAAAAACCGATTGTCGTGACCCGCAAATTGAACGGTACCCATTTTGCCATCGTTCATGTCAAGTACCCGAGCATGCTCCAGTTGGAGGCGCAGATGCTCGCCATCCCGTGCCCGCCGAAGCAAAGCGCGTATGAATGAATCCTCTGCAAGACGCAGAGTGCGTAAGCCGCCCTGAATCTGGTCTGGCATCATATTCCCTTCCAATGTAAAAACGCATCCTTAGTTTCAGCGGGTGTCGTGCGAATGCTGTCCGGCCGATAGCCGACTGTCAGCATTGCCCAGTGTATGTCTCTACGGTCCTCGGAACAAGTGGCAGGAGCGCCAACAGACTGCGGTTGCTATAACAGACTTTATCGTTTGAAAGCTAACTCGATGCGTTGTGGCGAACTCCATTCGCACGGCGCAGTAAACCAGCAGCCATATGCATCCGTTTTTAATAGGCAACGATAACGCGCATTGCTATGATCGACCGTCACCGTAACGCCACTGCCGGCGTTGACCAACTTTACGAGGAGTCGCATGATCTCTGTCCTGTCGCGCCGTTACAGCAACATGCTATGCATTGCGGGCGTGCTTGCCTGCCTGTCGATCACGCCCGCCCAGGCCGCCACACCCGAACAGTCGGTCAGCGAACTGGTGCAGCGCTTCGCCATGGCGCAAGGCACGTTCGACCGCGTCACGCTGGAAGCGCTGACCGCCGAAAACTATATCGAGATTTCCCCAATCGGCGAGGTCGACCCGCGCGCGAAGATGCTGTCGTTCTATGTCAAGCATGACGACAAGCCGCTGCCGGCAATCACCGTCGACGAGATCATGCCGCGCGTGCTGGGCAATACCGCCATCGTGCTCGCGAAGATGTCTTACGTCATGACGGTTGGCGGGCAAACCCGCACAGCCGCGGTGCGCTCGAGCTTCGTGGCGCTGCAGCAGGACGGCGCCTGGAAGCTGGTGTCGGCGCAGTACACGCCGATCCGGCCGCCGGCCGCACCAGGCAAGTGAGCGGCCAATGACATCGATCATGCGCCTGCGCCCCGTCCTGATAGTCCTTTCCATCGCCGCCAGTCTCAGTCTCAGTGTCAGTGCCAGCGCAGGCGTGCCGGCGCCTGCCGCGCCAAATCTGATCCCTGAAGCCGGCCCGCATGCCGTCGGCCTGCGCGTCGTCCAGCAATACGATTACAGCCGGCTGCTCGAGCCGTCAGTCGATGCATTCGGCAAGGCCGGCAATGCTGCGCCTGGCCGGCCAATCCAGATGCTGGTCTGGTATCCAGCCAGGCGTGCTGGCGGCGCGCCGATGCTGGCCGCAGATTATCAGCAGGCCAGCCTGAATGATGTCGACTTCACCGCGTCGGCCGCCGAAGCAACCAGGCAGCGGGCAGGCTGGATGGCGGGACCGCAAAGCGCGCAGTATGGCGCGGCGACGCTGGCCGTGCGTGATGCGGCTGCTGCGGCAGGCCGCTTTCCGGTGGTGATCTACGCGCCCAGCTTTGCCGCACAAGCCCATGAAAACATCGACCTGTGCGAATACCTGGCCAGCCATGGTTATGTGGTGCTCGCCAGCCGCAGCCTGGGGGCGCGCTCGGTCATGATGACCGACGACGTCGAAGGCGTCGAGGCGCAGGCCGCCGATATCGCTTTTCTTGCCAATTACGCGCAGACGCTGCCGCAGGCCGACATCGGCAATGTGGCGGCGGCAGGGTTCAGCTGGGGCGGTATGGCCAATGTGTTTGCCGCGGCGCGTTCCAGCCGCGTCAAGGCGCTGGTCAGCCTGGACGGCTCCATCCGGTATCACCCGAAAGTGTGGGGCGCGGCGGGTTATGTGCAGCCAGCGCGCACGGCGGTGCCGATGCTGTACCTGGGCGCGCGTGCGCCGTCCGCAGAAGTCATGGAGCGCAAGGACATGCTCGGCAAGAGTTACCTCAACACGATGACCTATTCCGACGTGTATGTCGCGACCCTGCCGCCGATGACGCATCCGGATTTCAGCGCGTGGCATGTGCGCTTTGCCGACGATGCTGCGTTTGGCGACTATGCGCGTGCCGATGTGCTGCAGGCGTATCGCAGCAGCGCGTTGTATGTGCGCCGGTTCCTGGACGCGTATCTGAAGCAGGACGGCGAGGCTCTGGCATGGCTGAAGCAGTCACCAGCGCGGCATGGTATCGGCCCGCAGGTGATGTCGATGGCGTTCACGCCGGTACGGCATGCACTGCTTGGCGAAGGCGACTTCCTGCGTGCGTTCGCCAATGCCGGCTACAAGGATGCGCAGTCGATCCACGCCGGGATGGTGGTACGCTCGCCCGACTTCAAGCTCAGCCCCATGAACATGAATACGCTGGGCTACCAGCTGCTGCGGGCAAAGAACGCGCGCGGCGCGCTCGAGCTGTTCAAGCTGGCCACGTTCCTCGAACCGACGTTCGCCAACGCGTTCGACAGTGAAGGCGAGGCGTATGAAGCGCTCGGCGACACCAGGTCAGCCATTGCGGCCTACGAAAAAGCCGTCGCGGCCGATCCGAACCAGCGCAACGCCGTGGCGCGGATCGCAGCGCTGCGCCGGGGCAGCGCGAACTGACCAGTTACGCCGCGCGGCGCCGGAAGTCGCGCGGCCGGAATCCCAGCAGTGCGAGCATTGCAAAGTAGGTCACCGCACTGGCCACGATGATGCCCAGCAGTGCGCCGATGCGCAGGCCAGGCGTGGCTTTCATCGCCGCCCAGTCGAACTGCGCCTGGCCGAACCACGCCACGGCGCCCATGACCGCCACGCCGATGGCGAGCTTCAGGAAGAATTTGCCCCAACCCGGCTGCGGCGTGTAGATGCCGCGCTTGCGCAGGCCGATGTACAGGCAGGTGGCATTGATGCAGGCGCCCAGGCCAATCGACAGGGCCAGGCCCGCCACGCCCATCAGCGGCACGAAGATCAGGTTCATCAGCTGCGTGGCAACCAGCACGGCAACGGCGATGCGTACCGGCGTCTTGACGTCCTGGCGGGCGTAGAACGCCGGTGCCAGGATCTTGACGAGGATGATGCCCAGCAGGCCGGCGCTGTAGGCCATCAGCGGCATCGATGAATTGACCAGCGCTGCATCGTCGAATTTACCGTAGTGGAAGAGGGTGGCGATCATCGGCACGGCCAGCGTGGCCATGCCCACCGCGGCAGGCAGCGCAAGCAGGAAGGTCAGGCGCAGGCCCCAGTTCAGCAGCGCCGCGTATTCGGCGGTGTCGCCTTCGCTATTGGCTTTCGACAGCGATGGCAGCAGGATCGTGCCCAGGGCCACGCCCAGCATCGCGGTCGGGAATTCCATCAGGCGGTCGGCATACTGCAGCGCCGAGACGGCGCCGGCGGCCAGGCTGGCGGCGATGCCGGTATTGATCAACAGGCTGATCTGCGCTGCGGACACGGCGAACACGGCCGGGCCCATCTTCTTGAGCATGCGGCGCACGCCGGCGTCGCGCAGGCCCGTCAACGGATTGAACGAGATGCGCGGCAACATGCCGATTTTCACGAGCGACGGAATCTGGATCGCCACCTGCAGCAGGCCGCCGACGCAGACCGCAATCGCCATCGCGTAGATCGGCTGTTCGAGGTAATTGACCAGCACGAGCGACGCGAAGATGAACGACAGGTTCAGCAGCACCGGCGTGAACGCGGGGATCTTGAACTGGCGCCAGGTATTCAGGATGCCGCCAGCCAGCGCGACAAACGACATGCAGGCGATGTACGGGAACATCATCTGCGTCATGATGACCGACGCGTTGTAGGCGCCGGGTGTCTCGCGCAGGTCGCCCGCCAGGACCATGATCAGGAGCGGGGCGCCGATGATGCCGACAATACTGGTGAGCACCGTGGCCCACAGCAGCGAGGTGGCGACATGGTCGACGAGGGTCTTGGTGGCGACGTCGCCATGCTGCGTCTTGTATTCGGACAGGATCGGCACGAACGCTTGCGAGAATGCGCCTTCGGCAAACAGGCGCCGCAGCAGGTTGGGCAGGCGGAACGCGATGATGAAGGCATCGGTGTACGCCGAGGCGCCGAAAGCGCGTGCAAACAGGCTTTCACGCAAGAGGCCGGTGACGCGCGAAAGCATCGTCATGCTGGAGATGGCGGCGAGGGTTCTGAGCAGGTTCATGGCGCGAGATTATACTGGTGCAACTCGACCGGTACAGACATCCGGCCGACAATCTTTGAATTTTGAATTGCCCAGACTTGAAAGCTTCGCTATAATCATGGGCTGTACTGAATTCTGTTAGCAGACACTAATCGTTGGGCAGGCTCCTGCGCCGGTTTAACAGTCGCTAATGTTTGCAAACGCAACTTGACCCCGATTTAGGAAATTCCATGGCAAATACCGCACAAGCGCGCAAGCGCGCTCGTCAAGCAGTTAAGCAAAACGCGCACAACTCGTCGCAGCGTTCGACCCTGCGTACCGCAATCAAGGCAGCTCGCAAAGCCATCCAGGCTGGCGACAAAGAAGCCGCGACCCTGATCTTCCAGCAGTCCGTGTCGAAAATCGACAGCATCGCTGACAAGAAAATCATCCACAAGAACAAAGCAGCGCGCCACAAGAGCCGCCTGGCTGCAGCCCTGAAAGCACTGTCGGCGTAAAGCCCGCGTGCGTGCGGCCTTCTGGCCGCGCAGGCAAGTTCTGTGCAGTGGAAAGACCCGCCCGACTTCGGTCCTGGCGGGTTTTTTTGCTTGGCACTTCAATTTTTCTATCCGGAATGCATGGCGGGGTTGTCGATAACGTAAAAACTGGTGTCCGCCGCAAAGGTGGGGCATAATATGGCGCGTCTTATGTCTTATAGAAGACTGGCGTTAAAGACAGGTTTCGCGGCCTTGCACGAAGCGGCCGCCCAACCAACGGAATGTACGCCGGTGCGCTCTGGCCCTCCCGTCGCAGACAGGGGTAGAATGTCCGGCATCGGCGCCCAGTGCCCGCAGCGCATCTATTGATGGGCTGTGGCCAATTGTCAGTTTTTACTACGCGCGACGTTGTCGCGATTACCGAGGAAAATGTGCATGAGCAGTGATCAGACCATCATCTACACCCTGACCGACGAGGCGCCGCTGCTGGCGACCCACGCCTTCCTGCCTGTGGTCAGCACCTTCACGAAGCCGGCCGGCATCACCGTCACGGCCAGCGACATCTCGGTCGCGGCCCGTATCCTGGCAGCGTTCCCTGAAAACCTGACCCCGGAGCAGCGCGTGCCGGATTCGCTGGTCGAGCTGGGCAAGAAGACGCTCGAGGCGAGCGCCAACATCATCAAGCTGCCGAACATCAGCGCCTCGGTCAGCCAGCTGACCACCGCGATCAAGGAACTGCAGGACAAGGGCTACAACATCCCTGACTACCCGTCGGACCCGAAGACCGACGAAGAAAAAACCATCAAGGCCAAGTACGGCAAGTGCATCGGTTCGGCAGTGAACCCGGTTCTGCGCGAAGGTAACTCCGACCGCCGCGCCCCGCGCGCCGTCAAGGAATACGCGCGCAAGAACCCGCACTCGATGGCCCCATGGTCGCAGGCATCGCGCACCCACGTGGCGCACATGACCGAAGGCGACTTCTACCACGGCGAAAAGTCGATGACGGTCGAGGCAGCGCGCGACGTCAAGATGGAACTGGTCACCAAGAGCGGCCAGACCATTGTGCTCAAGCCAAAGGTTTCGCTGCTGGCCGGTGAAATCATCGATTCGATGTTCATGAGCCGCAAGTCGCTGCTGGCCTTCTACGAAGCCCAGATCGAAGACGCACACGCTACCGGCATGCTGTTCTCGCTGCACGTCAAGGCAACCATGATGAAGGTGTCGCACCCGATCGTCTTCGGTCACTGCGTGCGCATGTTCTACAAGGAAGCGTTCGAGAAGCACGGCGCACTGTTCGAGAGCCTGGGCATCAACGTCAACAACGGCATGGCCGATCTGTACAACAAGATCGCCGACCTGCCGTCGTCGCAGCGCGAAGAAATCATCCGCGACCTGCACGCGTGCCAGGAACACCGTCCTGAACTGGCCATGGTCGATTCGGCCAAGGGCATCACCAACTTCCATTCGCCGAACGACGTCATCGTCGACGCGTCGATGCCAGCGATGATCCGCGCCGGCGGCAAAATGTATGGCGCCGATGGCCGCCTGAAGGAAGTCAAGGCCGTCATCCCTGAGAGCACCTTCGCGCGCATCTACCAGGAGATCATCAACTTCTGCAAATGGCACGGCGCCTTCGATCCGAAGACGATGGGTACCGTCCCGAACGTCGGCCTGATGGCTCAGCAAGCCGAAGAATACGGCTCGCACGACAAGACTTTCGAGATCCAGGAAGACGGCGTGGCCAACATCACCGACCTCGCCACCGGCGAAGTCCTGATGAGCCAGAACGTGGAGCAGGGCGATATCTGGCGCATGTGCCAGGTCAAGGATGCGCCGATCCGCGACTGGGTCAAGCTGGCCGTGACGCGCGCGCGTAACTCGGGCATGCCGACCGTGTTTTGGCTCGACCCGTATCGTCCACATGAAAATGAACTGATCAAGAAGGTCAAGGTCTACCTGAAGGATCACGACACGAACGGCCTGGATATCCAGATCATGTCGCAAGTGCGCGCGATGCGCTTCACGCTCGAGCGCGTCTGGCGCGGCCTGGACACCATCTCGGTCACCGGCAACATCCTGCGCGACTACCTGACCGACCTGTTCCCGATCATGGAACTGGGCACGTCCGCCAAGATGCTGTCGATCGTGCCGCTGATGGCCGGTGGCGGCATGTACGAAACCGGCGCTGGCGGTTCGGCTCCGAAACACGTGCAGCAGCTGGTCGAAGAAAACCACCTGCGCTGGGATTCGCTGGGCGAGTTCCTCGCGCTGGCCGTGTCGCTGGAAGACCTGGGCCTGAAAACCGGTAACGAGAAGGCGAAGGTCCTGGCCAAGACGCTGGACGCTGCCACCGGCAAGCTGCTGGACAACCGCAAGTCGCCATCGCCAAAGACCGGCGAGCTCGACAACCGTGGCAGCCAGTTCTACCTCTCGCTGTTCTGGGCGCAAGAGCTGGCCGCGCAGACCGACGACGCCGCACTGGCCGCCACGTTCGCGCCGCTGGCCAAGAAACTGGCCGCCGACGAAGCGACCATCGTCGCCGAGCTGCTGGCCGTGCAGGGCAAGCCGGTCGATATCGGTGGTTACTACAAGCTGGATGAAGCCAAGGTAACGGCCGCAATGCGTCCGAGCGCCACCTTCAATGCGGCGATCGATTCGTTCGCCTGAACTGAACGGCTGCTGTAACTGAAACCCGCCGGCCGCAAGGTCGGCGGGTTTTTATTTGCCCGCGTGGCGCGAATACGCCGGCACGTCGATGAATTCGCCCGGCAGCAATGGATGCGTGCTCAGGGAAAACGGGCCGATACTGCTGCGCACCAGACGCAGCGTCGGCAAGCCCACGGCCGCCGTCATCCGGCGCACCTGACGGTTCTTGCCTTCTTCGAGCGTGATCGCGATCCAGCTGGTGGGCTTGTCCTGGCGCGCGCGGATCGGTGGGTTGCGCGGCCACAGCCACTTGGGTTCGGCGATACGCGCGGCGCGGCACGGCTTGGTGACGAAGTCGCCCAGATCGAGCGGTGCTTGCAGGCGCGCCATGGCGGCGGCATCGGGCACGCCATCGACCTGCACCAGGTAGGTCTTGGCTTCCTTGTGATCCGGATGGGCGATCTTGTGCTGGAGCTGGCCGTCGTCGGTCAAGAGCATCAGGCCTTCGCTGTCGGCGTCGAGCCGGCCAGCGGGGTAGATGCCGGGAATCTTGAGATAGTCAGCAAGACATTCGCGGCCTTCCTGGGACGAGAACTGGCACAGGACCTGGAAAGGTTTATTGAAGAGGATCAGGGACATGAAGGTGCAGAGAAACGAATGAAAGGGCGGCCAGCCGGTAGCGTGGCAATATGGCAAAATACTGGGGCATAATGAAGAGCAGCCCTCGGCTGACGCTGGCAACGGCGACATTGTAAGCGAGTTAGTAACGTCGTTAGTAACGTCGTTCGCACCGCCTTTCGCCACCTACCTGGAGAACTTGATGTACCAGCATATCACCGTCCCGCCTGCGGGCCAGAAGATCACCGTCAATGCCGATTTCAGCCTGAACGTGCCGGCCACGCCGATCATTCCGTATATCGAGGGTGACGGCACGGGCGCGGACATCACACCGGTGATGAAGAAGGTGGTCGACGCAGCCGTGCACAAGGCCTATGGCGGTGAACGCAACATTGCCTGGATGGAGATCTTTGCCGGCGAAAAGGCGACCAAACGCTACGGCGCCGACGTCTGGCTGCCCGCCGAAGCACTGGATGTGCTGAAGGAGTACGTTGTCTCGATCAAGGGCCCGCTGACCACGCCCGTCGGCGGCGGCATCCGCTCGCTCAATGTCGCGCTGCGCCAGGAGCTCGATCTGTACGTCTGCCTGCGCCCGGTGCGCTATTTCACCGGCGTGCCGTCGCCACTGAAGCAGCCGGAAAAGACCGACATGGTCATCTTCCGTGAAAATTCCGAGGACATCTACGCCGGCATCGAATGGGAGGCCGGCTCGGAAGGTGCGCAAAAGCTGATCGCATTCCTGAAGGCCGAGCTGGGTGTGTCGAAGGTCCGTTTCCCGGCCACGTCGGCCCTGGGCCTCAAGCCCGTCTCGATCGAAGGCACCGAGCGCCTCGTGCGCAAGGCGATCCAGTACGCGATCGACCACGACAAGCCATCGGTGACGCTGGTCCACAAGGGCAATATCATGAAGTACACCGAAGGGGGCTTCCGGGACTGGGGCTACGCCCTGGCGCAGAAGGAATTCGGGGCCGAGCTGTTCGACGGCGGCCCATGGTGCAAGCTCAAGAATCCAAAGACCGGGCGCGACATCATGATCAAGGACTCGATCGCCGATGCCTTCCTGCAGCAGATCCTGTTGCGTCCCGCCGAATACAGCGTGATCGCCACGCTGAACCTGAACGGCGATTACATTTCCGATGCACTGGCGGCTCAGGTTGGCGGCATCGGTATCGCGCCGGGCGCGAACATGTCCGATTCGGTCGCGATGTTCGAAGCGACCCACGGCACGGCGCCGAAGTACGCCGGCAAGGATTACGTGAATCCCGGCTCGCTGATCCTGTCTGCCGAGATGATGCTGCGCCACATGGGCTGGAGCGAAGCGGCCGACCTGATCATCGCGGCGATGGGCAAGGCCATTGTGTCGAAAAAAGTGACCTACGATTTCGCGCGCCTGATGGAAGGGGCGACGCAGGTGTCGTGCTCGGGCTTTGGCGAAGTGCTGATCGAACAGATGTGAGGTGCAGCCCGTCGGCGGTTGCGGCGGGCGAAAAAAAACCCCACTGTGACAGTGGGGTTCTTCGCTTCCGGAAGGGGAATGATTAGTTACCCTGGATGTTGGAAGCTTGCTTGCCTTTAGGGCCTTGCGTGACTTCGAATTGGACTTTTTGACCTTCTTTGAGGGTCTTAAAACCGTTCATGTTGATTGCGGAGAAGTGTGCGAACAGATCCTCGCCGCCGTCATCAGGCGTGATGAAGCCAAAGCCTTTGGAATCATTGAACCACTTAACAGTACCAGTTGCCATAAAAGAACTTTCAAATTTAACAAATCACACTAGCCATAAAAGCAAGAAACCTCTTGCCCTCCTCAGCCTGCTCACTTCTTATCAACGAGTACATAAGTACAAAGTCGATGACTGCATTGTTGGTGGAATAATCACGCAAGTCAAGGGGTTTGGGGCGCGGGTTGTCAAATTTTTCATCGAATTCCTGTGCGCCGGACTTGATTTCGGCAATCGAAACGCCATCTGCGCAGTTATCCGAAAAAGCGTAAGATGGAAATATCAGAAAACGAGCTGATGTTTACGCTCGGCACCAACCTCGGAAGTATTAGAATACCCCATGGCAACGAAGCACGATACTGAACAACTGCTAGAGCGGCAGACCGTCAAACCGCCTCCGCTATACCAGGTGGCGCTACTGAACGATGATTACACGCCGATGGAATTTGTCGTGGCCGTGATCCAGGAGTATTTCAACAAGGATCGGGAAACGGCCACGCAGATCATGCTGTCGGTGCACCAGAATGGCAAAGGGGTGTGCGGCGTGTTTTCCAAAGATATAGCGTGTACCAAAGTGGAGTTTGTCTTAACGCATGCACGCAAGGCAGGGCATCCCCTGCAGTGCGTGATGGAGGAAGTATGATTGCGCAGGAACTTGAAGTATCCCTACACATGGCCTTTGTCGAGGCACGCCAGGCACGCCACGAGTTCATCACCGTGGAACACCTGCTATTGGCATTGCTCGATAATCCTTCGGCCGCCGAAGTCCTGCGTGCATGCGCGGTCAATATTGAAGACCTGCGCAAGACCCTGACGAATTTCATCGGCGACAACACCCCAACCGTGCCTGGCACGGGCGAGGTGGACACCCAGCCGACGCTTGGTTTCCAGCGCGTGATCCAGCGCGCGATCATGCACGTGCAGTCAGCGTCCAACGGCAAGAAGGAAGTCACCGGCGCCAACGTGCTGGTGGCAATCTTCGGCGAAAAAGACTCGCACGCGGTGTACTACCTGCACCAGCAGGGCGTGACCCGTCTCGACGTGGTCAATTTCATTTCGCACGGCGTGCGCAAGGACCAGCAGGTCGACACGTCCAAGGCGCCGGAAGGCGTCGAGGAAGCGCAGGTCGAAGGCCAGGCCAAAGAGAGCCCGCTGGACCAGTTCACGCAGAACCTGAACAAGGCTGCAGCCGATGGCAAGATCGATCCGCTGATCGGGCGCGAAGAAGAAGTCGATCGCGTCATCCAGATCCTGTGCCGTCGCCGCAAGAACAATCCGCTGCTGGTGGGCGAGGCGGGCGTGGGTAAAACCGCGATCGCCGAAGGCCTGGCATGGCGCATCGTCCAGGAAGACGTGCCTGAAATCCTGCAGAACGCTGTCGTGTTCTCGCTGGACATGGGCGCGCTGCTGGCCGGCACCAAGTACCGCGGTGATTTCGAGCAGCGCCTGAAGGCCGTGCTCAAGCAGATCAAGGACACGCCGAACGGCATCCTGTTCATCGACGAGATCCACACGATCATCGGCGCCGGTTCGGCCTCGGGCGGTACGCTCGACGCATCGAACCTGCTCAAGCCTGCGTTGGCCAATGGCCAGCTCAAGTGCATTGGTGCGACCACGTTCACCGAGTACCGCGGCGTGTTCGAAAAAGACCACGCGCTGTCGCGCCGGTTCCAGAAGGTCGACGTCAATGAGCCGACCGTCGAACAGACCATCGCGATCCTGCGTGGCCTGAAGTCGCGCTTCGAAGAGCACCACGGCGTGAAGTACTCGGCCTCGGCCCTGACCACCGCCGCCGAGCTGGCTGCGCGCTTCATCAATGACCGTCACCTGCCCGACAAGGCCATCGACGTGATCGACGAAGCCGGCGCCGCTCAGCGCGTGCTGCCGAAGTCGAAGCAGAAGAAAACGATCGGCAAGACCGAGATCGAGGACATCATCGCCAAGATCGCGCGTATTCCGCCGCAGTCGGTCAATCAGGACGACCGCAGCAAGCTGCAGACGATCGACCGCGATCTGCGCAACGTCGTGTTCGGGCAAGACCCGGCGATCGAGGCGCTGTCGGCCGCGATCAAGATGGCGCGTGCTGGCCTGGGCAAGACGGACAAGCCAATCGGCTCGTTCCTGTTCTCGGGTCCGACCGGTGTCGGCAAGACCGAGGTCGCCAAGCAGCTCGCCTTCATCCTGGGCATCGAGCTGGTGCGCTTCGACATGTCCGAGTACATGGAGCGGCACGCTGTTTCGCGCCTGATCGGCGCGCCACCGGGCTACGTTGGTTTCGACCAGGGCGGTCTGCTGACCGAAGCGATCACCAAGAAGCCGCACACCGTGCTGCTGCTGGACGAGATTGAAAAAGCCCACCCGGACATTTTCAACATCCTGCTGCAGGTGATGGACCATGGCACGCTGACCGACAACAACGGTCGCAAGGCCGACTTCCGCAACGTGATCATTGTCATGACCACGAACGCGGGCGCCGAAAGCCTGACCAAGCGCTCGGTGGGTTTCGTCAACTCGCGTGAAGCGGGCGACGAAATGGGCGACATCAAGCGCATGTTCACGCCGGAGTTCCGCAACCGTCTGGATGCGATCATCAGCTTCCGCGCGCTGGACGAAGACATCATCCTGCGCGTCGTCGACAAGTTCCTGATGCAGCTGGAAGAGCAGCTGCACGAGAAAAAAGTCGAAGCCATCTTCACCGAGAAGCTGCGCAAGTTCCTCGGCCAGAAAGGGTTCGACCCGTCGATGGGTGCACGACCGATGTCCCGCCTGATCCAGGACATGATCCGCAAGGCCCTGGCCGACGAACTGCTGTTTGGTCGCCTGACCAACGGTGGCCGCGTCACGGTCGACCTGAACGAAAAGGACGAGGTTGTCCTCGAATTCCCCGAGGGCGATGTCAGCCCGCCAGCGGCCCCGGCCGAGACGGTCGAAATCGAGTAAGCAGGTTCGCTCCCGCAAAAGCCCGCGCACGCAAGTGCCGCGGGCTTTTTTTATACCGAGTGGAACCCACACGTAACGTTGATTGCGCATTTCTTCGATGCAATCCGAGTTACTGCGGGGCCATTTCACAGGCCTGTCATCGTTGCTTCCTACACTGTGCGTACACGCTGTTTCACTCTCACGAAGATCCCAATGCGACTCGCACCGCGCAACACGTTTACCAAGCTCATCGGCGCCTTTGGCATCCTGTCCCTCGTCATCGTCCTCATCGCCGCCGTTGCCGTCTGGCGCATGCACGCGGCCGACGTCATCACGTCGAACTTGGTCGACGACAAGCTGGCCAAGCAGCAACTGACGTCCGAGCTGCTGGGCATCGCGCGGCTGAATGGCTCGCGCGCCGTCTCGATCGCGCGCAGCGACAGCCTGGAACTGGGTGATTATTTTGGCGCGCAACTTGCCGAGGGCCGCAAGCTCGCCAGCGACATCGAGGAGAAACTGGGCACGCTGCCCGCCACGCCCCAGGAACGCACGCTGATCGAAGGCGCCAGTGCCAACAAGGCCGCGCTGGCCGCGATCCAGGCCGAGCTGTTCAAGGCCAAGGACCTGGGCCAGACAGGCCTCGTCGAAGACATCCTCACCAAGCGCTGGGAGCCGGCCTATCGCGCCGAAGTCGCCGCGCTCGAGGGCCTGCTGACCCACGAGAGCACCGAAGCGCACCGCCTAGCCGACGCGTCGGCAGCGGAATCGAGCTTCAGCAAGGCGCTGCTGCTGGCGCTGGGTGGCGCCGCGCTGGCCGTCGCCGGTGGTCTTGCGTGGCTGCTGACCCGCAACCTGGTGGGGCCGCTCAGGCAAGCGGCGACGCTGGCCGAGCAGGTGGCCCATGGCGACCTGCGCCCGACCATCAGTCACACCCGTACCGATGAAATCGGCCGCCTGTTCGACGCACTCAATGGCATGACGCACGGCGTCTCGGGCACCGTGGCGCAAGTGCTGCAAGGGGCGCAGGCAATCGATGCAGCGTCCAGTGAAATCGCGGAAGGCAACCAGGACCTGTCGATCCGCACCGAGCGCCAGGCCGAATCGCTGCGCGAGACGGTGACAGCGATGGACGAACTGTCGGGTGCCATCGCCAGCAACAACGCCAATGCACAGCAGGCCAATGCGCTGGCCCAGACCGCGTCCGGCGTGGCCGCCGAAGGTGCGCAGGCCGTGGGTCAGCTGGTCGTGCGCATGGGGGCGATCAAGGCGTCGGCTGCGCGCATCGTGGACATCACCGGGATGATCGACAGCATCGCTTTCCAGACGAATATCCTCGCCCTGAACGCCGCGGTGGAAGCGGCGCGGGCCGGCAGCGAGGGGCGGGGCTTTGCCGTGGTGGCCGCCGAAGTGCGCAACCTGGCGCAGCACTCGGCTGGCGCCGCGAAAGAAATCAAGAAGCTGATCGGCGAATCGTCGCGCGAGATCGAGGCAGGTACCGGCATCGCCGAAGCAGCCGGCTCGACCATGCGCACCATGCTGCAGCACGTGCATGACGTGGCGGGCATCCTGGGCGAAATCCACACTGCCAGCGCCGGTCAGGCCAACGGCGTGTCGCAAGTGAGCCGCGCGATTGCCGAGATGGACCTCTCGACCCAGCAGAATGCGGCGATGGTGGAAGAGGCGGCAGCAGCGGCCGCCTCGATGCGCCAGCAGGCCGCGGAGTTGTCGGCGCTGGTGGCGACGTTCAAGTTACGTCAAGAGCCTCTGTTGCTGGCGTAGGGTGGACGGCTGCGCCGTCCACGCGGTGATGGTTAGCGGCACGGTCATCCGGGACGAAATCGACATCGGGTTTCAGGCGTCAGTTTTGAGCGCGATTGGGCATCGAATCACCGGCAATTCACCCAATCAAATCGCCGCCAGCGCCCGCCGCAAATCCTCACGCTGATCGTCAATATGCTCGATCCCGACCGACAACCGGATCAGCCCGTCGCCAATCCCCAATTCGGCACGTCGCTCCGGCGGAATACTCGCATGCGTCATCAGCGCCGGATGCTCGATCAGGCTCTCGACGCCGCCCAGGCTTTCGGCCAGCGTGAACACTTCGCACGCTTCGAGAAAACGCCGCGCACCGTCAATGTCCGTGTCCAGGTCGATCGAGACAATGCCGCCGAAACCGCCATGCATCTGATTGCGCGCCAGTGCATGCTGCGGATGCGATTCCAGCCCCGGATAGTGCACCTTGCGGACCTGCGGCTGCTGCTCGAGCCAGCTCGCCAGCAATAGCGCATTGCCGCTGCTACGCTCCACGCGCAGGGCCAGCGTCTTGATCCCGCGCAGCACGAGGAAGCTGTCGAACGGCCCCTGGATCGCGCCCACCGAGTTCTGGATGAAGCCGAGCTTCTCGGCCAGGCCCGTCTGGTGGTCATTGGCGCCGACGATGGCCACGCCGCCGATCACGTCCGAGTGGCCGTTGATGTACTTGGTGGTCGAGTGCACGACGATGTCGAACCCGTGTTCGAGCGGGCGCTGGATGATCGGACTGGCGAACGTGTTGTCGCATACGCACAGGATGCCGCGCGCGTGGCACAGGCTCGCGATGGCGGTCAGGTCGGCCAGCTTGAGCATCGGGTTGGTGGGCGTTTCGACCCACACCATGCGCGTGGCGGGCGTGATGGCGGCGGCCAGCGCGTCCGGGTCGGACAAATCGACGTAGCTGAACGTGTGCCCGGCGCTGTCGCGGCGCACGCGTTCGAACAGGCGGTAGGTGCCGCCGTACATGTCGTCGCCAGCGACGACGTGCGAGCCGCTGGGCAGCAGTTCCAGTACGGCGGCAATCGCCGCCAGGCCCGAAGCAAACGCGAAGGCAGCGCGGCCGCCCTCGATGTCGGCCAGCGAGCGTTCGAGCGCAAAGCGCGTCGGGTTGTGCGAGCGGCCGTAGTCGAAGCCCTGGTGCACGCCCGGGCTTTCCTGGCGATAGGTCGAGGTGGCGAAGATCGGCGGCATCACGGCGCCGGTCGCGGGTTCGGGCGACTGGCCGCCGTGGATGACGCGGGTGGCCAGATGGCGTTTGAATTCGATGGGGTGTTTGGTGTCCGGATGGGTCACGAGAGTGTCCTTCGCAGGTGATTGAGCAGGTCGTAGCGCGTGATCAGGCCAAAGAACTGCGGCCCGTCGGCGATCACGGCAGTAAGGCCCCGGTTGAGGATGTCGCGCAGTTGCGCCATGCTCGCGCCAGGGGGCAGGGTTTGCAGGTCGGCCGTCATCGTGGACGACACCGGCGCGCTGAAATGGTCGTTCGATTGCGTGACCTTCAGCAGCAGGTCGGATTCATCGATCAGGCCCGCCAGGCGTCCTTCGGCATCCATCACGGGCAGTTGCTGCAGGTCGCTCGAGCGCATGCGGTTAAACGCAGTGAGCAGCGTGTCCGACGGCGCCAGCGTGATGACTTCGCCGGCGTCGTGGCGGCGCCCGATCAGGTCGCGCAGGTCGCCTGTTTTCGGGCGCGTGATCAGGCCCTGGTCGACCATCCAGCCATCGCTGTACACCTTGCTGAGGTAGCGCGTACCGGTATCGCAGACGAAGGTGACGACACGCTTGGGGCGCGTCTGCGCGCGGCAGTATTTGAGCGCCGCGGCGAGCAGGGTGCCGGTGGACGAGCCGCCCAGGATGCCTTCCTGCTGCAGCAGCAGGCGCGCGGTGGCGAAGCTTTCTTCGTCGGTGATCGTGTAGGCCTTCTTGACACGGGTAAGGTCGGCGATGCCGGGAATGAAATCTTCGCCGATGCCTTCCACGGCCCACGAGCCGGCTTGCTGCGACACGTGGCCGGTCTCGACGTATTCGGCCAGGATCGAGCCTTTCGGATCGGCCAGGATGAATTCGAGCTGGGGCGCGGCTTTCTTGAAGTAGCGCGACAGGCCGGTCAGCGTGCCGGACGAGCCGACCCCGAGCACGATCGCGTCCAGCTTGTGCTTGGCCTGGTCCCAGATCTCGGGGCCGGTCGTGGTTTCGTGGGCGCGCGGATTGGCCGGATTGTTGAACTGGTCGGCGAACCAGGCGCCGGGAATCTGCTTGGCCAGCCGCGCGGCGAGATCCTGGTAATACTCGGGGTGGCCCTTGCCGACGTCGGAGCGGGTCAGGTGGATCTCGGCGCCGAGCGCCTTGAGGTGGAGGATTTTCTCGGGTGCCATCTTGTCGGGCACGACGAGCACGACGCGGTAGCCCTTGATGCGCGCCACCAGCGCCAGGCCCAGGCCCGTGTTGCCGGCAGTGGCTTCGACGACGGTGCCGCCGGGATTGAGCAGGCCGTCATGCTCGGCCTGTTCGATCATCGTCTTGCCGATGCGGTCCTTGATGGAGCCGCCCGGGTTTTGCGATTCGAGCTTCAGGAACAGCTGGCAGGGCCCGGTATCGATGCGGGTCACTTCCACCATCGGGGTATCGCCAATCAGGGAAAACAGAGCCGCTTGCGACGCATGTTGCATATTTGCCTCCGTGGAGCCGGACTGTGGCGCCGCGGATAGGGGCGCCGCGGCCGGCATGCTATGAGGAACTGGCGCGGATTGGCGCCAGGCCATATCAAAGAATCATGATACGAGGTTTCGGTGGACGTTGCTTTGGAGCGTCTTAAGGGGTGGAGATTAGAGCTCAGCCTTCCGCCTTCAGCCGTCGCCACAGCGTCGTACGGCTGATCCCCAGATGATCGGCCGCCAGGTCGCGCTGCCCGCCAAAGCGCGCCAGCACCGCAGTGGCCGATTCCTGCGTTGGCCCGGCCGCGGCATCGGCAGGGGCTGCACCACGCGCCAGCTCCGGCGCCACCGACAGCATGAAACCCGGCGTCAGCGCCTGCAACGGCTCGGCCGCCAGGAACAGCGCCAGGCGCTCGGTGAGGTTGCGCAGCTCGCGCACGTTACCGGGCCAGGCATAGCCGGTGAGCAGTGGCGTGCACGCTTTCAGTTCGGCCAGCAGGTTCGGATGCGGACGCGCATCGAGCGCGGCCAGCGCACCCTTGAGCGACCATTCGAGCAGCGGCGCGATGTCCTGCACCCGTGCCCGCAGCGGCGGCAGGGCCAGGCGCAGCACCGCCAGGCGATAGAACAGGTCGGCCCGGAAGCGCCCGTCGCGCACGCGCGCCTCCAGGTCGCAGTGCGTGGCGCTGATCACGCGCACGTCGATCGGCACCGGCCGCGTGCCGCCCACGCGCATCACTTCACGTTCTTCGAGCACGCGCAGCAGGCGTGTTTGCAGGCTCAGTGGCATTTCGCCGATCTCGTCGAGAAACAGCGTGCCGCCATTGGCCGCTTCGAACAGGCCCGCGTGCCCGCCACGGCGCGCGCCGGTGAAGGCGCCGTCTTCATGGCCGAACAGTTCGGATTCGAGCAGCGACTCGGCAATCGCGCCGCAATTGACGGCCACGAACGGTCGGTTCGCATCCCGGCGCGGACTTTCGCGGTGGATTGCCTGCGCCACGAGTTCCTTGCCGCTGCCGGTTTCACCTTCGATCAGCACGGTGCTGGGCGAGCGCGCGTACAGCACGACGGTCTGGCGCAGCTGCTGCATCGCGGGCGAGTCGCCGCGTAAGTCGTTCAGGCCGCGCCGCAGCCGTTGCTTATCAGGGGGCGTGCTGCTGGTTCGGCTGCGGCCACGGCTGCGGTCGACCTCGAGCCGGGTCAGGCGGGCCAGTTCGAGTGCATCGTCGAACGCTTGCCGGATCGACGCCGCCGAATACAGGAACACGGCGCGCAGGCCCGCTTCCTCGGCCAGGTCGGTCACCGAGCCGGCGCCGACGATGACGGCCACGCCCAGCGCCTTGAGTTCGTCGACGGCGGCGCGCGCATCTTCCTGCGTCACATAGCTGCGCTGGACCAGGTCCAGGCCGAAGCCGGCCGCGAACTCGGCCAGCTCCGGGAGCAGGGCGCCGTAACTGACGACGCCGATGGCGCCGGGCGCGTTGCCGGCGAGTTTGCGCGCGCGCGTGAGCGCCTGCAGCACGTCAAAGCCGCTGGCCCGGGCGGCCACCACCGGCACCGAGACGCGGCTCTTGAGCCAGGCCGCGTTCGAGCCGGCCGCGATCACGACATCGCAATGCTCGGTGGCCAGTCGCTCGCGAATGTAGGTTGCGGCCTCGTCGAACCCGATGTGCAGGGGCTCGATCGACGCCAGGTGATCGTATTCAACGGTGATGTCACGGAACAGCGCGGACAGGCGCGAGACCGACACCGTCCAGATGATGGGCTTGTCGCTGGTGGAAGAAGTGCGTGGGGAATCCATGTTTCAAGTGTAGTGCAAATGAAGGCCGTTGTTTCAGCCTGAAACGCGCCATGGGAGAACGACGGGTCGAAATTAGGCGTCCGGCGTAAGAATCCGGTAAGGGCATGCCCGTAGGATGGGTCGCAGCCAAAAAGGCAGCCGAACCACGGCACTATCAAAAGAATCAGGAGACAAAGTGGATCAAGACATCGTAGAACGGGTCAAGAATGACCCCAATTACCAGAAGCTCAAAAGCATCCGTTCCCGCTTCGGCTGGACGCTGACCTGGGCCATGATGATCGTGTACTACGGCTTCACGCTGCTGGTCGCGTTCAACAAGGAGTTCATGGGCACCCCGATCGGCAACAGTGTCATCACCTGGGGCATTCCCCTGGGCCTGTTCGTCATCGTGTTCACTGTGGTGATTACCGGCATCTATGTGCGCCGCGCCAACCGCGAATACGACGAGTTGAGCGACGCCATCCGTGCAAAGGTGGGCGCATGATGGCCGGCGCTCGCACCTCCTCACTGCTGGCATTCGTGCTGCTGGCCGCCTCCGGCATTGCTTACGCCGCGCCCGACATGGGCCAGGCCGTTCGCCAGCCGACCAACTGGACCGCGATCAGCATGTTCGCGCTGTTCGTCGTCGGCACGCTGTTCATCACCAAGTGGGCTGCCGCCAAGACCAAGTCGGCGTCCGACTTCTACACGGCCGGCGGCGGTATCACGGGTTTCCAGAACGGTCTGGCGATCGCAGGCGACTTCATGTCGGCTGCATCGTTCCTCGGTATTTCGGCCGCCGTGTTCCTCGACGGTTACGATGGCCTGATCTACGCGATCGGCTTCCTGGTCGGCTGGCCTGTCATCACGTTCCTGATGGCCGAGCGCCTGCGCAACCTGGGCCGCTTCACGTTTGCCGACGTGGCCTCGTACCGCTTCGCGCAAAAGCCGATCCGCGTGTTTGCGGCGTCCGGCACGCTGGTCGTCGTCGCGTTCTACCTGATCGCGCAGATGGTCGGCGCGGGTCAGCTGATCAAGCTGCTGTTCGGTCTGGAATACTGGATCGCCGTCGTGCTGGTCGGTATCCTGATGATGGTCTACGTGCTGTTCGGCGGCATGACGGCCACCACCTGGGTTCAGATCATCAAGGCCGTGCTGCTGCTGTCGGGCGCGTCGTTCATGGCGTTCTCGGTGCTGGCACAATACAACTTCAGCCCGGCCAAGCTGTTCCAGACCGCGACCGAAGTGCATGCCAAGGGCACCGCCATCATGGGCCCGGGCAGCTTCATCAAGGATCCGATCTCGGCCATCTCGTTCGGCATGGCGCTGATGTTCGGTACCGCCGGCCTGCCACACATCCTGATGCGCTTCTTCACCGTTCCGAGCGCGAAGGAAGCGCGCAAGTCGGTGCTGTGGGCAACCACCTGGATCGGCTACTTCTACATCCTGACCTTCATCATCGGCTTCGGCGCGATCGTGCTGGTGGGTACCAACCCGGCATTCAAGGATGCAGCCGGTGCTCTGCTGGGCGGTAACAATATGGCGGCAGTCCACCTGGCCAAGGCCGTGGGCGGCGACGTGTTCCTGGGCTTCATCTCGGCGGTGGCGTTCGCGACCATCCTGGCCGTGGTGGCGGGCTTGACGCTGTCGGGCGCTTCGGCTGTGTCGCACGATCTGTATGCGACCGTATTCAAGAAAGGCAATGCCACCAGCGAAAACGAGCTGCGCGTATCGAAGATCACCACCATCGGCCTGGGTATCGTGGCCGTGGTGCTGGGTATCGCTTTTGAGAAGCAGAACGTCGCCTTCATGGTGTCGCTGGCCTTCGCGATTGCCGCATCGGCCAACTTCCCGGTGCTGTTCATGTCGGTGCTGTGGAAGGACTGCACCACCCGCGGCGCCACGATCGGCGGCTTCCTCGGCCTGGCCACGGCAGTGGGCCTGACGATCGTGTCGAAATCGGTGTGGGTCGATGTGCTGCACCATCCGGCCGCGATCTTCCCGTACGCTTCGCCAGCGATCTTCTCGATGGCAGTGGGCTTCATCGGTATCTGGCTGTTCTCGATCACCGACAAGGGTCCCCGTGCCCGGATCGACCGTGCAGGCTTCGAGGCGCAGCAAGTGCGCGCCGAGACCGGTATCGGTGCAGCGGGCGCGTCGGGTCACTAAGACCGGCCAGCTATCCAATCAACCGGGTGTGCGCCGCAAGGCGCCACCCGGTTTTTTTGCGTCTGCGTGTTTCATGTTTCAAGCTGGCGTTTCAGAGTGAAACAATGGCCGGTGTGTTTGAGGACGATTTGGGTAGAATAAGCACGCAAGTGCTTGAAATGGCGGGACATGGCGTATCAACCAACGCTGGCACGGTGCTTGCAATGAAGACCATAACTTCTTCACCGTGATGACAAGGACCAGCATGAGCAAACTTTCCGCAGGCGCCGCCTTCCGCCAGGCGATCCTCGATGAATCCCCGCTGCAAGTCGTGGGCGCGATCAACGCCAACCACGCATTGCTGGCCAAGCGCGCCGGCTTCAAGGCCATCTACCTGTCCGGTGGCGGCGTCGCTGCCGGCTCCCTCGGCCTGCCCGACCTGGGCATCTCGAACCTCGACGACGTGCTGGTCGACGTGCGCCGCATCACCGACGTGTGCGACCTGCCGTTGCTGGTCGACGTCGACACGGGTTTCGGCGCCTCGGCCTTCAACGTCGCGCGCACTGTGCGTTCGCTGTCCAAGGCTGGCGCGGCTGCCTGTCATATCGAAGACCAGGTCGGCGCCAAACGCTGCGGCCACCGGCCGGGCAAGGAAATCGTCAGCAAGGAAGAAATGGTCGACCGCATCCGCGCCGCTGCCGACGCGCGCCTGGACGACGACTTCGTGATCATGGCGCGCACCGATGCGCTGGCCGTCGAAGGCCTGGACGCGGCAATCGAGCGCGCCGTGGCCTGCGTCGAAGCAGGCGCCGACATGATCTTCCCGGAAGCGATGACGACGCTCGACATGTACAAGCGCTTCGCCGATGCGGTCAAGGTCCCGGTGCTGGCCAACATCACCGAGTTCGGCGCCACGCCGCTGTTTACCGTCGACGAACTGGCTGGCGCTGGCGTCGGCCTGGTGCTGTATCCGCTGTCGGCGTTTCGCGCGATGAACAAGGCCGCCGAAAACGTCTACACCGCGATCCGCCGCGACGGCACGCAGCAGAACGTGATCGACACGATGCAGACGCGCGCCGAACTGTATGACCGCATCGATTACCACAGCTACGAGCAGAAGCTCGACGCGCTGTTTGCCCAGAACAAAGTCAAGTAAGGAGATCACACATGACTACGCAGAACCAGGAAACCCCGACCTTCAAGCCGAAGAAATCCGTCGCCCTGTCCGGCGTCGCCGCTGGTAACACCGCTCTGTGCTCGGTCGGCAAATCGGGCAACGACCTGCATTACCGCGGCTACGATATCCTCGACATCGCGACCACCAGCGAATTCGAGGAAATCGCCTACCTGCTGGTGCACGGCAAGCTGCCGAATGACGGCGAACTGCGCGGCTACAAGGCCAAGCTGCGCTCGCTGCGTGGCCTGCCGCAGGCGCTGAAAAGCGCGCTCGAAGCGTTGCCGGCCAATGCCCATCCGATGGACGTGATGCGCACGGGCGTGTCGGTCCTGGGCTGCACGCTGCCCGAGAAGGATGACCACCACATCACCGGCGCGCGCGATATCGCCGACCGCCTGATGGCATCGTTCGGCTCGATGCTGCTGTACTGGTACCACTTCAGCCACAGCGGCAAACGCATCGAGGTGAATACCGACGACGATTCGATCGGCGGCCACTTCCTGCACCTGCTGCACGGCTTCGCGCCGAAGGAATCGTGGGTGCGCGCGATGCACACGTCGCTGATCCTGTACGCCGAACACGAATTCAATGCCTCGACCTTCACCGCCCGCGTGATTGCCGGCACCGGCTCGGACATGCACTCGGCGATCACCGGCGCGATCGGCGCGCTGCGCGGACCGAAGCACGGCGGCGCCAACGAAGTCGCGCACGATATCCAGAAGCGCTACGACAACCCGGACGAAGCCGAGGCCGATATCCGCAACCGCGTGGCCAACAAGGAAGTCGTGATCGGCTTCGGTCATCCGGTCTACACGATCTCGGACCCGCGCAACAAGGTGATCAAGGAAGTGGCGCGCACCTTGTCGGAAGAGGGCGGCTCGATGAAGATGTTCGACATCGCCGAGCGCCTCGAAACGGTGATGTGGGATGTGAAAAAGATGTTCCCGAACCTGGACTGGTTCTCGGCCGTGTCGTACCACATGATGGGCGTGCCGACGGCGATGTTCACGCCGCTGTTCGTCATCGCGCGCACGTCGGGCTGGGCGGCGCACGTCATCGAGCAGCGCATCGACAACAAGATCATCCGCCCGAGCGCCAATTACGTGGGGCCGGAGGATCTGCAGTTCGTGCCGCTGGCAGAGCGCAAGTAACGCAAATAAGCGCAGCCACTTGACCACCAACTCCGGCACGTCGTTCCCGCGCAGGCGGGAATCCAAGTTCAGCCCAGGTGACCACTATCAGCGTTCCTGGCTTGCTAATTGACTTGGGTTCCCGCCTTCGCGGGAACGACGGTTTCGGGGTTAGCTAAAAAGATCGAACACCGCCATGAATACTGATTACCGCACATCCCTGCCGGGCACGGAGCTCGACTACTTCGACACCCGCGCCGCCGTCGACGCGATCGCACCGGGCGCCTACGCCACGCTGCCGTACACGTCGCGCGTGCTGGCCGAAAACCTCGTACGCCGCTGCGCGCCCGCGACCCTGCGCGATTCGCTCAAGCAGCTCATCGAACGCAAGCGCGACCTCGATTTTCCTTGGTTCCCGGCGCGCGTGGTCTGCCACGACATCCTCGGCCAGACCGCGCTGGTCGACCTGGCCGGCCTGCGCGACGCCATCGCGCTGCAAGGGGGCGACCCGGCACTGGTCAATCCGGTGGTGCCGACGCAGCTCGTGGTCGACCATTCGCTGGCCGTCGAATGCGGCGGGTTCGATCCGGATGCGTTCACCAAGAACCGCGCCATCGAAGACCGTCGCAACGAAGACCGCTTCCACTTCATCGACTGGACCAAGAAGGCCTTCAAGAACGTCGACGTGATCCCGCCCGGGAACGGCATCCTGCACCAGATCAATCTCGAGCGCATGTCGCCGGTGATTCAGGCAGAGCGCGGCGTGGCCTATCCAGACACGCTGGTCGGCACCGACTCGCACACGCCCATGGTCGACGCGCTTGGCGTGCTTGCCATCGGTGTCGGCGGGCTGGAAGCCGAGAGCGTGATGCTGGGCCGTGCCTCGTGGATGCGCCTGCCCGACATCGTCGGCGTCGAACTGACCGGCAAGCCGCAGCCGGGCATCACGGCGACCGACGTCGTGCTGGCGCTGACCGAGTTCCTGCGCAATGCAAAGGTCGTCTCGACCTATCTGGAATTTTATGGCGCTGGCGCAGCGGCGCTGACGCTGGGCGACCGCGCGACGATCGCGAACATGGCGCCCGAATTCGGCGCCACCGCCGCGATGTTCTACATCGACGAGCAAACCATCAAGTACCTGCGCCTGACGGGGCGCGACGATGCGACCGTGTACCTGGTCGAGACGTATGCGAAGCACGCCGGCCTGTGGGCCGACAGCCTGCAGACGGCCGAATACGAACGCACGCTGTCGTTCGATTTGTCAAACGTGGTGCGCAATATCGCCGGGCCGTCCAATCCGCACAAGCGTGTGCCGACGTCCGAACTGGCCGCGCGCGGCATCTCGGGCGTGGTGGAAAACACACCGGGCCAGATGCCCGATGGCGCCGTCATCATCGCCGCGATCACCAGCTGCACCAATACCAGCAACCCGCGCAATATGGTCACGGCGGGCCTCCTGGCGCGCAATGCCAACCGCGCTGGCCTGACCCGTAAACCCTGGGTGAAAAGTTCACTGGCGCCCGGCTCGAAGGCCGTCGCGCTGTACCTCGACGAAGCGGGCCTGAGCCAGGAGCTCGACCAGCTGGGCTTTGGCGTCGTCGCATTTGCCTGCACCACCTGCAACGGCATGAGCGGCGCCCTCGACCCGGCGATCCAGGACGAAATCATCAAGCGCGACCTGTATGCAACGGCGGTCCTGTCGGGCAACCGCAATTTCGATGGTCGCATTCACCCGTACGCGAAGCAGGCGTTCCTGGCGTCGCCGCCGCTGGTGGTGGCGTACGCGATTGCCGGCACGATCCGCTTCGATATCGAGAAGGACGTGCTGGGGCTGGACGCCGCCGGGCGCGAAATCCGCCTGGCCGACCTGTGGCCATCGGAAGAGGAAATCGACGCCGTGGTCGCCGCAAGCGTCAAGCCGGAACAGTTCCGCAAGGTCTACACGCCGATGTTCGCGCGCGTGGCCGACGATGGCGCCGCAGTCAGCCCGCTGTACGACTGGCGCGCGCAGAGCACCTATATCCGCCGGCCACCGTACTGGGAAGGCGCGCTGGCCGGCAGCCGGCCGCTGGCGGGGATGCGGCCACTGGCGGTATTGGGTGACAACATCACCACGGACCACCTGTCGCCGTCGAACGCGATCCTGCTCGACTCGGCCGCCGGCGAATACCTGGCCAAGATGGGCCTGCCCGAAGAAGACTTCAATTCGTACGCCACGCACCGGGGCGACCACCTGACGGCGCAGCGCGCGACGTTCGCCAATCCAACGCTCAAGAACGAGATGGTCAAGGATAGCCATGGCAAGGTGATGGCCGGTTCACTCGCGCGCATCGAGCCGGAGGGTGAAGTCACCCGCATGTGGGAAGCGATCGAACATTACATGGCGCGCAAGCAGCCGTTGATCATCATCGCCGGGGCCGACTACGGCCAGGGCTCGTCGCGCGACTGGGCGGCCAAGGGCGTGCGCCTGGCGGGTGTCGAGGCGATTGCGGCCGAAGGCTTCGAGCGCATCCACCGCACCAACCTGGTGGGCATGGGCGTGCTGCCGCTCGAATTCAAGCCGGGCGAGAACCGCATCACCCTGGCCATCGACGGCACCGAAACGTTCGACGTGATCGGCGCGCGTACGCCACGCGCCGAGCTCACGCTGGTCATCAACCGCGTGAGCGGCGAGCGGGTCGAGGTGGCTGTGACGTGCCGGCTCGATACGGCCGAAGAAGTGGCCATCTACGAAGCCGGTGGCGTGCTGCAACGCTTTGCGCAGGATTTCCTTGAATCGACGGTGAAGGCGGCATGATGGAATCAACCACGTATTCTCCCCAGCGCCGGATCGCCGCCACCTATCTGCGCGGCGGGACCAGCAAGGGCGTGTTCTTCAAGCTGGACGACCTGCCGGAAGACGCCCGCGTGGCGGGCCACGCACGCGACGCGCTGCTGCTGCGCGTGATCGGCAGCCCCGACCCGTACGGCAAGCAGATCGACGGCATGGGCGGCGCCACGTCCAGCACCAGCAAGGCCGTCATCGTTGCAGCATCTGCGCGCGCTGAGCACGACGTCGACTACCTGTTCGGACAGGTGGCAATCGACAAGCCGTTCGTCGACTGGAGCGGCAATTGCGGCAACCTGTCGGCCGCGGTTGGCCCGTTCGCCATCGCAGCGGGCCTGGTCGATCCGGCCCGCGTGCCGCACGACGGCGTGGCCGTGGTGCGCATCTGGCAAGCCAATATCGGCAAGACGATCCTCGCGCACGTGCCGATGGCCGCAGGCCAGGTGCAGGAAACGGGCGACTTCGAGCTCGATGGCGTGACCTTCCCGGCAGCCGAGGTGCAGCTCGAGTTCATGGACCCGGCCGCCGAGGAAGAGGGCGGTGGCGGCGCCATGTTCCCGACCGGGAATCTGGTCGATGAACTCGACGTGCCTGGTGTGGGCGTGCTGCGCGCTACGCTGATCAACGCGGGCATCCCGACCATCTTCGTCGAGGCCGGGGCGCTGGGGTACGACGGCACCGAGCTGCAGGACGCGATCAATGGCGACCCGCGCGCGCTGGCCGTGTTCGAGACGATCCGCGCCCACGGCGCGCTGCGCATGGGCCTTATCGCCAGCATCGACGAGGCAGGCAAGCGCCAGCACACGCCGAAGGTCGCGTTCGTGGCCAAGGCGGCCGGGTACGTGTCGTCGAGTGGCCGGCAAGTGGCGGCCGGTGAGATCGACCTGCTGGTACGGGCGCTGTCGATGGGCAAACTGCACCACGCGATGATGGGCACGGCGGCGGTGGCGATTGGCACGGCGGCGGCCATTCCGGGCACGCTGGTGAACCTGGCGGCCGGCGGGGGCGAGCGCTCGGCGGTGCGGTTCGGCCATCCGTCCGGCACGCTGCGGGTGGGCGCCGAAGCGGTCCTGGAAGACGGGCAGTGGCGCGTGGCGAAAGCCAGCATGAGCCGCAGCGCGCGCATCCTGATGGAAGGCTGGGTGCGGGTGCCCGGTTAGTGTCGCATTCTCGTCGCGCGAGGCTGGAGTAACGGGGTGTTTACAGGTTATGATTGACCTTCAGTGGTTGCTAATTGGCAACTCACCGGCTCATGATAACCAACAGCTTGCCTGCCTCGACGATGGATGGATTTTCGACCCCGCACGTTCCTGATGTACCGTCCCCCGGCGCGCCTGCGCGTGGCTTAGTGGGCGTGCGCCGCACGGTGCGCGAACAACGCGCGATCTTCCAGCACGCACCGGTTGGCATTGCGGTCACCCAGCCCCACCAGATTCGTTCATTCAACCCGCGCCTGGGCGAAATGTTCGGCTATGCGCAGCATGAAGTCGATACCATTTCGCTGCCGGACGTGTGCGTGTCGCCCGAGGCGTATCACGCCCTGGCCACCGAAGCATTCACCGTGCTGGGGCGGGGCGACATGTTCGAAAAGAGCGAGCAGCAGTTTCGGCGCCGCGATGGCTCGCCCTTCTGGGCGCGCCTGCGCGGCTGCTCGGTCGAACCGGGCGACCGCAGCGCGGGCACGATCTGGATCGTCGAGGATGTGACCGAGGCGCGCCAGGCGGCCAGTGAAATGCAGGCGATCATGACCAACGCGTCGATCGGCGTCATGTTCACCCGTAACCGCGTGATCCGGCGCGCCAATCCTGCCTTCTGCACGATGTTCGGCTATGCCGCCGATGAGCCGATCGGCGTGTCCACGCGCGTGCTGTATCCGGACGAGGAGGCGTACCGCGCGCTGGGCCTAGATGCCTATCCGCAGCTGGCGGATGGCCGGCCGTTTCGCACCGAACGCATCCTCGTGCGCAAGGACGGCGCGCCGGCCTGGGTCCTGATGATCGGCTACCAGGTCAATCCGCTCGACCCGGACAAGGGCACGATCTGGATGCTCGAAGACCGCACCCGCGAAAAGGGCGACGAGCAGTCGCTGCGCGAGGCGCTGATGGAAAATCGCGCGATCCTGAATAATGCGGTGCTGGGCATCGCCGTCGTCGAGAAGGGCCGCACGCTGCACTGCAACCGCAAGATGGAAGAGCTGTTCGGCGCACCGCCCGGCGGCATGGATGGCGCACCGGTACGCGAACTGTATCCGGACCAGGGCAGCTGGCTGGCGGCGCGCGCCGTATCCGAGACGCAGTTCGCCACCGGCCAGGCCCACATGGCCGAGCATGAAATGGTACGCCGCGACGGCACGCGCTTCTGGGCGCGCCTGTCCGGGCGCCTGTTCGACGCCACACTCACGCGCGGGCGCAGCGTCTGGCTGGTGGACGACGTGACGGCCCAGCGTGAAGCGGCCGACGCTGTACGGCGTGCACGCGACGAGCTCGAAGTGCGCGTGGCCGAACGCACGGCCGAACTGGCCGGCGCCAATGCGCTGCTGCAGGAAGAAATCAACGAGCGCCGCCAGGCCGAGGCGCGTGTGCACCACATGGCGTACCACGACAGCCTGACGGGCCTGCCCAACCGCGCCATGCTGTCGGACCGGCTCGATGCGGCGATGCGCAGCGTGGCCAGCGGCGACGAAGCGCACAAGGGCGCAGGCCTGGCGCTGATCTTCCTCGACCTGGACCGGTTCAAGACGATCAACGATTCGCTGGGCCACCTGGTGGGCGACCAGCTGCTGTGCGAAGTCGCGCGCCGGCTGGTACGTTCGGTGCGCCCGGGCGACCTGGTGGCGCGCCTTGGGGGCGATGAATTCGTCGTGTTGCTGCCCGGGGTCGAGGAGGGCGCTGCCGCCGCCGCGGTCGGTGACGCGATCATCGCGGCGCTGGCCTCGCCGTGCGCCATCGAAGGCCGCAGCCTGCACATCTCGCCGTCGATCGGCATCTGCCTGTATCCGCAGGACGGCAGTGACGTCGATACCTTGATGCGTCACGCAGACGCGGCGATGTACCAGGCCAAGGCGGCCGGCCGCAACAATTACCAGTTTTTCACCGAGCGCATGAACCAGGCGGCGGCGCGCCACTTCGACCTCGAATCGAGCCTGCGCGGCGCGCTGGCGCGGGGTGAATTCGAGCTGCATTACCAGCCGATCATGTGCACGGCCACGCGCCGCGTGCACGCGCTCGAAGTGCTGTTGCGCTGGCGCCGCGGGGGCAGTGAACTGGTGGGCCCGGACGAATTCATCCCGATCCTCGAAGAGAGCGGCATGATCATGGCGGTGGGCGAGTGGGTGATCCGCACCGCGTGCACGCAGAATCAGTTGTGGCGCAGCGAAGGGCTGGACGTGGTGCCGCTCGCGATCAACCTGTCGGCGCGCCAGTTCACGCACTACGGCCTGGTCGACTCGATCCGCGGCATCGTGCAGGAAACCGGGATCGACGCGGGCCTGGTGGAATTCGAGATCACCGAGACGGCCCTGATGCAGCATGGCGGCCAGACGCTCGAGACGCTGCGCGAGATGAATGCGATGGGGATGTGCCTGTCCATCGACGACTTCGGCACGGGGTATTCGAGCCTGGCGTACCTGAAGCGGTTCCCGGTGCGCAAGATCAAGATCGACCGCGCCTTCGTGCGCGAGCTGGAAGCGAGCGCCGAGGATCGCGCAATCGTGGCGGCCGTGATGGCGCTGGCAAACAGCCTGCAGCTGGCAGTGGTGGCCGAAGGCGTGGAGACGGAAGGGCAGTACGCGCTGCTGCGCTCGTTCGGCTGCGAGTTCGCCCAGGGCTATCTGTTTGCGCGGCCGTTACCGGCCGCGCAGATCGGCAGGTTGCTGGCCGGTTAGTCGGCCAGCGTCGCCACCACAGGGGCGTGGTCCGACGGCTGCTCCCATTTGCGCGTCTCGCGGTCGATGTGGCATGCGGTGCAGCGCGCGGCCAGTGCGGTAGACAGCAGGATGTGATCGATGCGCAGGCCGCGGTTGCGGCGAAACGCCATCTGGCGATAATCCCACCAGCTGTACTGCTTCTCGGGCTGCTCGAACAGGCGGAAGGCGTCGGCCAGGCCCAGGGCGATGAGCGCCTGTAGCGCGTCGCGCTCGGGCAGCGAGAAGTGGATCCGGCCTTCCCATTCGGCCACGTCGTGTACATCGCGCGCCTCGGGCGCGATATTGTAGTCGCCGAGGATCGCGAACTGCGGGTGCGCGGCCATCTCGGCTGCGACCCAGGTCTGCAGCGCCGCCAGCCAGGCCAGCTTGTAGGCGTACTTGTCGGAGCCGACTTCCTGCCCGTTGGGCACATACGCGCAAATGAAACGCACACCACCGATCGTTGCGGCCAGCAGGCGCTGTTGTGGATCGTCGAAGTGCGGATTGTTGCGTACCACGTCCTCAATCGGCAAGCGGGACAGGATCGCCACGCCGTTGTACGTCTTCTGGCCCGAGAACGCGACCTGGTAGCCGGCAGCGTTGAGTTCGGCGACCGGGAACTTGTCGTCGGTCAGTTTTGTCTCCTGGATGCAGAGCACGTCAACAGGATTGGTGTCCAGCCATTGCAACAAGTGTGCAAGGCGAACTTTCAAAGAATTCACATTCCAGGTGACAATTTGCATCGGTTTATCTACAGTTAACGTTAGAAGTTGCTGGTAACTCAAGTGTGCGCAAGCTAATTGCTTGCCAACAGGCTATTATTAACGAAATTACCGGATTGATTACGTGTCCTGCATGAAATAACGATAGAGTTATCCATGTGTGGTTGGTATAATTACAACACCTGATGACACTATTCATTGGTAGCTTTCCAAAAAGTATTGCCCGATTCGCCCTTCGAGACTATAACTAGTCGGGTCCGGTACTTGTCGCAAAAAGCGACAGCATCGAGGGATTGCTTTTTGGTAATAATAAAATTGCGTAGGTGCAACTTTCATTGTACCATTGGCTGGTCGCGATGTAGCGTTGGTCGACAGCTCACACAGTTGTTTAAAGCCATCGACGTGCGCTAGTGGTACTATTGTGAAATATTGCGTTCAGGAGTTCATCATCCTGGCGCAGAATTGAAAAGGACAGAAATGCGCAGTGCATTTGAAGCATGGGCCCAGCGTGAAGGCCACATCGTTCGCCGCCGCGAAGACAAGCCCGAGGAATACCTCGTTTTCGAGACCCAGCGTCGTTGGGTGATCTGGCAAGCTGCCCTGGCGCATGGCGCCAAGACCGCAGCCGATTCGCCATCGAAGTTCGGCAAGGATGGCAGCCCCGTGCCAGCCATCGCGCCCGACGAAGCGGCAGTGCGCAACAGCGTGCTGAACGAAGTCCTGGACGCCTTCAGTGAACTGGACGAGACCGCCGGCATGGAAGGCGTGCTCAAGGTCATCCAGGGGCTGAAGAAAAAGCAGAAGGCCGAGGCCGAAAAGGTCTGACCCGGTCTGCCGGATGCGTTACCGCCACTACAAGGGCGGCATCTACGAGCTGATGTGCGAGGCGCTGCTGGAATCCGACCACACCCCGGTCATCGTGTACCGGGATGAGGGCGGCGCCGTCTGGGTGCGTCCCCGCGATGCTTTCTTCGATACCGTCACGGTCGGCGGCGCCACGCAACCGCGTTTCGCGCCGCTCGACTAGCACTCACCTCAGTATTTGCGCGCCGCTGCCGTTAAAGAAGCATCTGCTTCTTGATGGTTGCCATGTTGCCTCTATTCCGCCCGTTTGTCCTGTCCGCGCTTGCCCTGTTGGGTGGCTGCGCGACCATGTCCGATTCGCCCATGCAGCAGCTCGAAGTGCGCACGGTGCTCGATTACCGCGAGATCGGTGGGGTCGGCTGCATCCTGAGCAATGACGCCGGCCGCTGGTACGTCATCGCCCCGGGCCGCGTGACCGTCACGCGCAACAAGGGGCCGCTGTCGATCAGCTGCAAGAAGCAGGGCGTGGCCATCGCCGCCGAGACCGTGCAGGCGCAGCTCAACACCAGCAACCTTGTCGGCAACCTGGTCACGACCGCCGGCATCGGCCACTACGTTGACCGCTACTCGGGCGCCGGTTATGGCTACCCGGCCACGCTGACCGTACTGATGCAGCCAGCAGAAAAGTCCGTCGCCGCAGTAGGTGCCGAGCCGGTGGCATCGCGGATGTTTTGACTTCGGCGCGCTGGCCGTAGGGTGGACGGTTACGCCGTCCACGCGGTCAACATCAAGCGGCTTCGTGTTGCCGTGTTGGACTCGTGAACGCGTGGACGGGAAACCCGTCCACCCTACATGATGATGCGTGGGTGATTACACGCGATTCATCAGGAACGTGGTCAGGAGCGGCACCGGACGGCCCGTGGCGCCCTTGGCGGCGCCCGACTTCCAGGCGGTGCCGGCGATGTCGAGGTGGGCCCAGGTGTACTTGCGGGTGAAGTTCTCCAGGAAGCACGCGGCCGTGATCGATGCGGCGCCCGGGGTGCCGATATTGGCCAGGTCGGCGAAGTTCGACTTGAGCTGGTCGTTGTAGATCTCGCCCAGCGGGAAGCGCCAGGCCACGTCGCCAGCCTGCTTGCCGGCCGTGAGCAGCTCGTCGGCCAGCGCGTCGTGCGCGGCGTCGTCGCGGGTGAACAGGCCGCTCGTGTGGTGGCCCAGGGCGACGATGCAGGCGCCCGTCAGCGTGGCGATATCGACCACGACGGCCGGGTTGAAGCGCTCGGCGTACGACAACGCGTCGCACAGCACCAGGCGGCCTTCGGCGTCGGTGTTGAGGATTTCAATCGTGGTGCCGTTCATGGCGGTCACGATGTCGCCCGGCTTGGCCGCGCGACCCGATGGCATGTTCTCGCAGGCGACGACGATGCCGATCACGTTGAGCTTCAGGCCCATCTCGCCGATGGCGCGGAAGGTGCCCAGCACCGAACCGGCGCCGCACATATCGTATTTCATCTCGTCCATGCTCGGACCCGGCTTGATCGAGATGCCGCCCGAGTCGAACGTGATGCCCTTGCCGACCAGGACGACCGGTGCATCGTTTGGCGCGCCGCCGTTGTGGCGCAGGACGATGAACTTCGGCGCTTCTTCGCTGCCGCGCGCAACCGCCAGGAAGCTGCCCATCTTGAGCGCTTCGAGCTGCTTGCGTTCGAGGACTTCGAGGCCAAAGCCGAAGTCGTCGGCCAGCTTGCGCGCCGTTTGTGCCAGGTAGGTCGGGGTGCAGATGTTGGGCGACAGGTTGCCCAGGTCGCGCGTGAGCTTCATGCCGTTGGCAATCGCGGCGGCCTGCGCCAGGGCGGCCTTGGCGCTACCGGCGTCCGGCGTGGCGATGACGACCTTGCGCACGCCGGCGGGTGCCGGTTCTTTCTTGCTTTTCTGCGCGTCGGTACGGTATTCGGCGTCGCTCGAGGCCAGCACCAGTGCCTGCAGCGCCCAGTTCGCGTCGCGTTCTTTCACGCTGTCGAGCGGGAATGCGATAATGGCGTCCGTGGAACCCAGCGTGGCGAACATTTTCAGGGCGGCAGTCGCGCCCGTGGTGAAGCTTTTCTGGGAAACGATCTCGTCAGCGCCCAGGCCGACGAGCAGCACGCGCGCCGCAGTCACGCCCGCAACGCCGCGCAGCAGCAGGGTCGAACCGGGCTTGCCGCTGATGTCGCCGGACTTGACCGCCGCGCTGATCTCGCCATTCACGTCGAGTGCTTTTGCTGCAGCCGACAATTTTTTATTTTCGAACACCGCCACTGCTACACAGCCGGTCTTCGCCGCTGCCAGGGTGTTTTTTGTGTCGAATGCTTTTATGCTAAAGTCCATTTGGTTCTCCGATTCGTTGTTCGCGGCGGACTGCCTAATCTGCAATTATAACGACTCTATTGAATGATCTTCCGACGTTCCCTGCAACGTGAGTTGGCAAGCGCCGCTGGCGCGACCTTCACGGTGCTGTTTTCCATTCTTGTCACCTGGACGCTGATCGCCATTCTTGGCCGCGCGGCGGGCGGCAAGGTCGCGTCTGCCGACGTGCTGTCGCTGATCGTGTTCCGCAGCGCCGAGCTGCTGCCGATCATCCTGATCCTCACCTGCTTCATCGCCGTCGTCGCCGCCGTCACGCGCAGTTACCGCGACTCCGAAATGGTCGTCTGGTTTGCGTCCGGCCAGTCGCTGCTGGCGTGGATCCGGCCCGTGCTCACGCTCGGCCTGCCGATGGTGTTCGTCGTGGCCGCGCTGTCGCTGGTCGTTACGCCGTGGGCCAAGATGAAGAGCGCCGAATTCGTCGAGCGTTTCCAGAAGCGCGAAGACCTGCAGCGCGTCGCGCCGGGCCAGTTCCGCGAATCGAGTTCGAACGACCGCGTGTTCTTTGTCGAGCGCAGCTCGGAAGGCACGACCGTCGTGCAGAACGTGTTCGTCAACAGCGTCGCCGGCAACACGCACTCGGTGGTGGTGGCCAAGCAGGGCGTGATCGAATCGGACGGCAAGGGCGGCCAGTTCCTCGTGCTCAGTAACGGGCGCCGCTACGAAGGCATTCCGGGCCAGGCCAACTTCCAGACGATGGAGTTCGAGCGCTACAGCATGCGCGTGGCCACGCAGGCCCCGATGCTCGGCGCCGACATCCCGGTGGCAGCGTTGTCCACGCCGGCGCTGCTGCTCGCGCCGAACCGCTTTACGCAGGCCGAACTGCTGGCGCGCATCGCCGCGCCGATCACCTGCCTGATCCTGATGCTGCTGGCGATCCCGCTCGGCTTCGTCAACCCGCGCGCCGGGTCGTCGGCCAACATGATCCTGGCGCTGCTGATCTTCTTCACCTATAACAATCTGGTGCGACTGTCCGAGGCCAGCGTCAAGCAGGGCAAGGTCGCCTTCGCGACCGGCTGGTGGCCGCTGCACCTGTTCGCGCTGCTGTGCGTGGCGGGCCTGTTCGCCTGGCGCCTGAACGTGAACCACCCGTACCACCCGCTGGTCATGCTGAGCGCCTTCAAGCGCCGCCTGCGCAAGCCGCAGCCGCTGCACAAGCGTGACGAGGCAGCCGTCGAATGAAAATCCTCCAGCGTTACTTCGCAATCAATATCTTCCAGGCGGTGGCCTTCGTGCTGGCCGCGTTCCTGGCGCTCGTCGCCTTCATGGACCTGACCAGCATCCTGCCATCGGTCGGCAAGAACGACTTCGGCATGCAGCACGCGTTTCTGTACGTACTGCTGCTCGTGCCGGGCAATGTGTACCAGGTGATGCCGGTGGCCGCGCTGATCGGCACCATCTACACGATGGCGCAGTTTGCCTCGAGCTCCGAGTTCACCATCATGCGCGCCTCGTCGATGTCGACCCGGCATGCGGCCTGGATGCTGTTCAAGATTGGCGCCATCTTCGTCGTGGTGACGTTCATTTTCGGCGAGCTGATCACCCCGCGCACGGCGCCGATCGCCGAGCGCATGCGCCTGACGGCCAAGGGCGGCTCGGTCTCGGCCGAGTTCCGCTCGGGGATGTGGACCAAGGACAGCGTCCACGAAAACGGCGTGCGCGGCGCCATCACCGGCTCACGCTTCTTCAACGTGCGCCGTATCGCGGGCGACGGCCAGCTGGAAGACGTGCGGCTCTACGAGTTCGACAACAATATGCGCATGCGCTCGCTCGTGACGGCGGCGCGCGGCACCTATGGCGGCAACAACACGTGGCGCCTGACGGATGTCACGGAAACGATGTTCACCAACAGCCGCGAGTTGCCGGCGCCCGGTTCGGCCGTGCCTGAAGGGCAGACCATCCAGAGCACGTATGGCCAGGAAACCGCGGCCATTGCGACGCGCAAGCTGGCCACCTACACGCTGGCGTCCGAGATCACGCCGAAGATCCTGTCGGTATCACGCTCGGATCCCGAGCGCATGTCGGCGGCCGAGCTGGCCGTCTACACGCGCCACCTGGCCGAGAACAAGCAGGAGACGGAGCGCTTCAAGGTCGCGTTCTGGAAAAAGGTCATCGATCCGTTTTCAATCTTCGTGCTGATGGCGCTGGCGCTGCCGTTCGCTTACCTGCACACGCGCAGTGGCGGCGTGAGCCTGAAGATCTTCATCGGCATCATGATCGGCGTGAGCTTCCTGCTCATCAATTCCCTGTTCTCGCACCTCGGTGTGCTGACCATCCTGCCCGCGTTCTTCACGGCGCTGGCGCCCAGCCTGTTATTCCTGCTCATGGCGCTTGGGGCGCTGTGGTGGGTGGAGCGACATTAAGCATGACGACAATGAGACGTGGTTTGATCCTGTTTGCCCACGGCGCGCGCGCTGCATCGTGGGCGGTTCCTTTCGAGCGCTTGCGCGACCAGACGCGCGAGCGTGTGGCCGGTGCGGTCGTGGAGCTGGCATTCCTGGAACTGATGACGCCGAGTCTTCCCGATACCATCGACGCCATGCGCGCGCAGGGCATCGACGACATCACGGTGGTGCCGGTGTTTCTGGGGAAGGGTGGGCACTTGCTGCGTGATTTGCCCGCGCTGTGCGATGAAGTGCGCGCGGCGCATCCGGCGTTGACGCTCAATGTCGCGGGCGCCATCGGGGAAGACCCGGGCGTGCAGCGGGCGATGACGGATTATTGCGTCAACTCGTTGGGTGGTTGAACGCGTGGACGGGATACCCGTCCACCCTACCTGTTGCCTTGACACCGTAGGGTGGACGGATTTTCCGTCCACGCGTTCAACGACATCAATCCGGCTGGTGCTCGCGCCGCGCCAGCGCTTCGCCCATCATGACCAGCACGGGCCCATGGCCAGGCTCCAGGCCACGTGCCAGGTCCGTCAGCGTCAAACGCAGGATGCGTTGATCGACGCGGCTGCAATTTTCCACCACGACCACCGGCAGATCGGCACGTCGGCCCTCGGTCAGTAACCGTTCGGCAGTGGCCGCCGCTTCACGCCCGCCCATGTACTGGACCAGCGTATCGGTTTCAGGCAGGGCAGGATGATCCGGTTCATCGGGCGCGGTGCTCGACGTGAAGAACGCCACGCTGCGCGCCACACCACGCTTGGTCAGCGGCTGCTTGGTGGCCGCCGCGGCAGCAACGGCGGTGGTAATCCCCGGCACCACTTCGACCTCGATGCCTTCCGCTTCCAGCGCACGGAGTTCTTCATCGGCGCGGCCAAACAGCATCGGGTCGCCGCCTTTGAGACGCACGACCAGCGCATACTTGTGTGCGCACTCGACGATCTGGCCGTTGATCACCGTCTGCGCCATCGACCGCTGCCCCGAGCGCTTGCCGACCGAAATTTTATCGGCCCGCTCGCACAACGCCAGCATCTCGGGCGTGACCAGTGCGTCGTACAGCACCACGTCGGCGGCTGCCAGCAGGCGCGCCCCGCGCACCGTGATCAGGTCGGCCGCGCCGGGGCCTGCTCCCACCAGATAGACTTTGCCCAGTGCCGCCATACCGCCCCTTCGTTGTTATGCGTCGATGCGGATCATACCTGCGGCCACGGTCTGATGGGTGACTTCGTCGATCAGGATGAACGCGCCCGTCGCCCGGATCGCATCGTAGGCATCGGCCGCCAGCGGCTGCTGGACAGTCAGTTGCACGCGCGCGATGTCGTTGAGCTTGAGGCCCTCGGCCGGATGGCGCTGTTGCGTGTTCACGTCCAGCAGCGTGTCGATGCGCGCGAACTTGGCCGCCGTCTGGCGCGTGCCATGCTTGAGCCAGTACTTGCGGCGCAGGTCGAGCGGCTCGTCGGCCATCCAGCAGACGTCGGCCGTGACTTGCTTGAGCAAGGTCGCCGGCTGCGTGCTACCGGCCAGCATGTCGCCGCGCGAGACGTCCACGTATTCGTTCAACACCAGCGTGACCGACTGGCCGGCTGTGGCCGACTGCAGCGAACCGTCGAACGTGACGATCTCTTTCACCGTTGCGCTCTGGCCGGATGGCTGCACGACCAGCGTATCGCCCACGTTCACAACGCCCGATTCGATGCGGCCCATATAGCCACGGAAGTCCTTGGCCGCATGGCCGTTGTGGCGCGCCACCAGCTGCACCGGGAAGCGGAACGGGGCGCTGTGCGATTCGTCGTAGACCGACAGCGATTCGAGCAGATCGATCAGCGTCGGGCCGCTGTACCACGGTGTGTTCGTCGATTTTTCCACCACGTTGTCGCCGGTGAGCGCCGACAGCGGAATCGCCGTGATGTCCTTCAGGCCCAGCGAGGTCGCAAACTGTTGGTACTCGGCGACGATGCGGTCGTAGATCGCCTGGTCATACCCGATCAGGTCCATCTTGTTGACGGCCACCACGACGTGCTGGATCTGCAGCAGTTTCGCGATGGTCGAGTGGCGTTTGGTTTGCGTGAGCAGGTCGACGCCGCCGTCTTCGCGCAGCGTGACCTTGGACACGTCGATCAGGATGATGACGGCGTCGGCGGTCGATGCGCCCGTGACCATATTGCGCGTGTACTGCTCGTGGCCCGGCGTGTCGGCAATGATGAACTTGCGCTTGGGCGTGGCGAAGTAGCGGTAGGCCACGTCGATCGTGATGCCCTGTTCGCGCTCGGCTTCGAGGCCATCGGTCAGCAGCGACAGGTCGATCGTGTCGCCCACGGTGCGCTTGTGCTTGGCGCGCGAGACGGCGGCCAGCTGGTCGGCAAAGATGCCCTTGCTGTCAAACAGGAGGCGGCCGATCAGCGTGCTCTTGCCATCGTCGACCGAGCCGGCAGTGATGAAGCGCAGCAGCGAGCGGTTGGCTTTGGTGTCGCCGTTGGCGTTGGCGTTGAGATCAGTCATGGCGTTCATCAGAAGTATCCTGCTTTCTTGCGTTTTTCCATCGAGGCTTCGGAGGTCTGGTCATCCATGCGCGTGGCGCCCCGTTCGGTGATGTCGGTAATCGCCGTCTCGGCAATGATGTCGGCCAGCGAATCGGCGCTGGAAGCCACCGGGCAGGTGCACGAGATATCGCCCACGGTCCGGAAGCGCACGGTGCGGTTCTCGACCGTCTCGCCATCGCGCGCCGGGGTCAAGGGCGTGAGCGGTACCAG
Organism: Massilia aurea; assembly: GCF_014200505.1. Classification (GTDB taxonomy): domain Bacteria; phylum Pseudomonadota; class Gammaproteobacteria; order Burkholderiales; family Burkholderiaceae_D; genus Telluria; species Telluria aurea_B. The sequence goes on from NZ_JACHBX010000001.1 coordinate 504,093, forward strand.
GAGGCCATTGCGCTCGATGACGTCGCGCTGGTGCGCGAAATAGATCGACGGCAGCGCCAGTTTCTCGCGGGCGATGTATTGCCACACATCGAGTTCTGTCCAGTTCGAGATCGGGAACACGCGCATGTTTTCGCCCGGATGCACGCGGGTGTTATACAGGTCCCACAGTTCGGGGCGCTGGGCTTTCGGGTCCCACTGGCCGAATTCGTCGCGGAACGAAAAGATGCGTTCCTTGGCGCGGGCTTTTTCTTCGTCGCGGCGCGCGCCGCCGATGCAGGCATCAAAGCCGTGTTCAGCGATGGTTTCCAGCAGCGTGACGGCCTGGGCCGCATTGCGCGAATCGGTGGCCGGGTTGCGCAGGCGCACCGTGCCGCGGCGGATCGATTCCTCGACGCTGCCGACGATCAGGCGCTCGCCCAGCTCAGCGGCGCGGGCGTCGCGGAAGGCAATCACTTCGTCGAAGTTGTGGCCGGTGTCGATGTGCACGAGCGGAAACGGGAAGCTGCCCGGGCGGAAGGCTTTCTCGGCCAGGCGCAACAGGACCACGGAATCCTTGCCGCCCGAGAACAGCAGGGCGGGGTTGCTGCATTCGGCGGCCACTTCGCGCAGGATGTGGATCGCTTCGGACTCCAGCGCGTCCAGGTGGGCGGCGTTCACTTCGTTAAAGATATTCTCGGTAACAGATGTCATGGCGGTGCCTGTTGTTGTTGTGGCTTAGGCAGCCACGGATTTGATGCGAATAAGTTTGCCGTCAACCACGTGCAGCCCGCATTCTTTCGATTCCGGGTTTTCCCACCACCAGCGGCCGGCGCGCAGATCTTCGCCGGGCTGCACAGCGCGGGTGCAGGGTTCGCAGCCGATCGACGGGAAGCCCCGATCGTGCAGCGCGTTGTACGGCACATTGTTCGAGCGCAGATAGTCCCAGACGTTCTCTTCGCTCCAGTCCGTCAACGGATTGAACTTCTGCATGGCGTGGCTCAGATCGTCTTCCTGCACCGCCAGTTCGGCGCGCGTGGCCGACTGCGCGCGGCGCTGGCCCGTGATCCAGGCGCGCTTGCCGGCCAGTGCGCGGCCCAGTGGCTCGACCTTGCGGATGCGGCAGCATTCCTTGCGCATGTCCACGCTTTCATAGAACGCGTTCAGGCCGTTCTGCGTGACGTAGCGCTCGACCGCCAGCGGGTCGGGACGGAACAGCGCGATATCGTAGTCGTAGGTGTCCTTGACGCGGTCGATCATCGCCAGCGTCTCGGCATGCAGGCGGCCTGTCTCGAGCGAGAAGATCGCAATCGGCAGTTCTGCCTTCAGGATCAGGTCGGTCAGCACCATGTCTTCTGCCGCCAGGCTCGATGCGAACACGGCCGGCGTGAAATCGCGGGCAATACGTTCCAGGATCGCGTGGGTCTCGTCCACGCGGCGATGCAGATCGCTCATGGGTTACTCCTGGCTGACAACGTCGCTTGAGGCCGGCAGGGTTTCCCGCGGCACGCGGCGGAACAATGGCACCGGATTGTCGATCGACGCCTGGTAGGTTTCGGAAAACACCGACAAGCCCTTGAGCGCATCGTGGATGCTGCGATCCTGGCGGGTGGCGAAGGCATCGAAGCCGCAGCGCTGCATCTGGAACAGCTGGTCGCGCAGCACGTCGCCGATGGCCCGCAGTTCGCCCGTCCAGCCCAGGCGGCGGCGCAGGTTGAAGGCCGTCGAGTAGCCACGGCCATCGGTGAACTTCGGGAAGTCGATCGCAATGACCGCAAAGCGGCCCAGATCGTCCTTGATGCTCTCCGCGCGTTCGTCCGGTGCCAGCCATACGCCGAGCTCGGCGCGCGCCTCCAGCACAGCACGCTGGGCCAGCCAGACGGTCAGCGGCACGATGATCTTGCCGGCCGGGACCTCGATCGTCTCGGCTGCATCGGTTTCTGCAAGACGCAGCACGCTCCAGTCGTCGGCGACGACTTCGCGGCCCTTGATGATCTGTGGGTGAGCGTCAAGCATACTGATCTTCCTTCGCGGGTTCGCCGGCCGGAATCGGCGTGGCATACACATGTTCCTTGAACGGGGCGATGCCCAGGCGGCCCACGGTGTCGACAAAGCGCTCACCCTCGATCCGACACTGGACATACGTCTCGAGCAGGCGCCCGATGACTTCCGGCATTTGCGGCGCCGAGAACGACGGGCCAATGATCTTGCCGATGGCCGAGGTGTTGCCCTGGGCGCCGCCGACCGACACCTGGTACCACTCGCTGCCATCCTTGTCCACGCCCAGGATGCCGATATTGCCGACGTGGTGGTGGCCGCAGGCATTGATGCAGCCCGAGATGTTCAGTTCGATGTCGCCGATGTCGTGCTGGAAGTCCAGGTCGTCGAAGCGCTCGGCAATCGCCGCGGCAATCGGCAGCGACTTGGCATTGGCCAGCGAGCAATAGTCGCCGCCAGGGCAAGCAATGATGTCGGTCAGGAGGCCAATGTTTGGCGTGGCCAGGCCCTGCGACTTGAGCAATTGCCACAGCGCGAACAACTGGCTTTGCTCGACATCGGCCAGCACCAGGTTCTGCTCGTGCGTCACGCGCACTTCGCCAAAGCTGAACTGGTCGGCCAGATCGGCCACGAAATCGAGTTGCCCGTCGGTGGCGTCGCCCGGCGGCACGCCGGTTTTCTTCAGCGACAGCAGCACGGCAGCGTAACCCGGCACCTTGTGCGGCTTGACGTTGCGATCGAGCCAGTTGGCGAACGGTTTATTGTCCGGCTGCGAAGCGACCACGTCGATCGTCTCGAGCGTGCGATAGGCGTGCGGCTGGAACCACTTGGCAACGCGGTCGAATTCTTCCTGCGTCAGCGTTTCAGGGCCATCCTTCAGGTCGGCCCATTCGGCTTCGACCTGGCGCGTGAATTCCTCGACGCCCATGGCCTTGAGCAAAATCTTGATGCGTGCCTTGTACTTGTTGTCGCGACGACCGTTCTGGTTGTACACGCGCATCATGGCTTCGGTGTACGTCAGCAGGTGCTGCCATGGCAGGAACTCGCGGATGACGCTGCCCAGGATCGGCGTGCGGCCCATGCCGCCACCTGCCATGAACTTGAAACCGACTTCGCCGGCTTCGTTGTGCACAACCGTCAGGCCGATATCGTGCACGGCAATCGCTGCGCGGTCTTCGACTGCGCCATTGATCGCGACCTTGAACTTGCGGGGCAGGGCGGCAAATTCCGGGTGGAAGGTGCTCCACTGGCGCAGGATCTCGGCGAACGGACGCGGGTCGATGATCTCATCGGCCGCCACACCGGCAAATTCGTCGGTGGTGATGTTGCGGATGCAATTACCCGAGGTCTGGATGGCGTGCATCTCGACGGAGGCCAGGTCGGTCAGGATGTCCGGGGTCTGCTCCAGCTCGATCCAGTTGTACTGGATGTTCTGGCGCGTGGTGAAGTGGCCGTAGCCGCGGTCGTAGGTGCGGGCGATGTGACCGAACATGCGCACCTGGGCGCTCGACAGCAGGCCGTACGGCACGGCGACGCGCAGCATGTAGGCGTGGCGCTGCATGTACAGGCCGTTCTGCAGGCGCAGCGGGATGAATTCTTCTTCGAGCAACTCACCGCTGAGGCGGCGCGCCACCTGATCGCGGTACTGGGCGATGCGCTCGCGCACGATGAGGTGGTCGTACTGGTCGTAACGATACATTGGCTTGTTCCGGTAAGGGCGGATAGTGCACGCCCATTCAATAATGTTCCGATGATACGGAGATCGGCTTATATTCCAAACTACGGATAATTTATTTGCTTATATACGTAACCCGAATAAGCATCTTAAAATGCTGTTCGCAGAGCCAACAAGAATATTTACAGAATGAACCTCCACCAGCTGCGCTTCGTGCGCGAGGCCGTACGCCAGAACTACAACCTGACCGACGCCGCCAAATCGCTGTTTACCTCGCAGCCGGGGGTCTCGAAGGCGATCATCGAGCTGGAAGAAGAGCTGGGCGTCGACATTTTCACGCGCCACGGCAAGCGGATTCGCGGCCTGACCGAGCCGGGCCGGCTGGTGCTGCAGTCGGTCGAGCTGATCATGCAGGAGATCGAAAGCCTCAAGCGCATCGGCAAGGAATACGCCGCCCACGACAGCGGCAGCTTCACGATTGCCACCACGCACACGCAGGCGCGCTACATGTTGCCGAAAGTGGTGCAGGCCTTCATGCAGAAGTACCCGAAGGTGCGCCTCTCGCTGCTGCAGGGTAATCCGAAGCAGATCGCCGACATGGTCAAGAGCGACCAGGCCGACCTGGCCATTGCCACCGAGGCCATCACGACGATCGACGGCCTGATCACGTTGCCGGCCTACCAGTGGGAACACGTGGTGGTGGCACCGCCCGAGCACCCGCTGTTCAAGTCGCGGGCGATCTCGCTCGAAGAAATCGCCAGCTACCCGATCATCACGTATGATGCCGCCTTCGCTGGACGCAGCAAGATCGATCACGCCTTCGGCCTGCGCAGCCTGAAACCCGACGTGTTGCTCGAGGCGATCGACGCCGACGTGATCAAGACCTACGTCGAACTGGGCATGGGCATCGGCATCATCGCCGGCATGGCCTTCGACGCCGAGCGCGACCGCGGCCTGCGCGCGATCCCGGTTGGCCACCTGTTCGGCATGAACACGTCGCGCGTGGCGATCAAGCAGGGCGCCTACCTGCGCAGCTATGTGTACACCTTCATCGAACTGCTGACGCCGACACTGAATCGCAAGATGGTCGAATCGGCCATGCGCGGTGGGGACAATTACGAACTTTGATGCACAACGACATTTCAATGGAAACACCGATGGACAAGAATCCGCTTATCGCCTACTACGACAGCATTGCCGCTCACTATGACAACGCAGCCGCCGAGGTGGCCGACGAGCAGCTGGAAGACCTGGACGAAGCGCGCGAGCAAATTTCCACGCTGCTGGCCGGCCACCGCATCCTGGAGCTGGGCTGCGGCAGCGGCGCCTGGACCGAGGTGCTGGCCGAGACAGCCGAGTCGATCGTCGCCACCGACGCCAGCGCCGCGATGCTCGAGCTCGCGCAAATGCACGGCGAGGACCTGGACAATGTCGAATACCGCCTGATGGATGCACTGGCGCTGCCGGATAGTCTGGGCACGGGCGAGGACAAGTTCACGGCCGTGTTCCTGGGCGGCCTGTGGGCGCACCTGACCCGCAAGCAGCAGGACGATCTGCTGCAATCACTGAAAAAGCGCCTGGGCAAGGATGTGCTGCTGGTGCTGTTCGACGACAACTACGTCGAAGGCGAGAGCGCCGTCACCGTGCGCACCGATTTGCTGGGCAACACCCACGAATTCCAGCTCGACGCCGACGGCAAGCAGCATGAACTCGTCAAGAACTACCCGACCGACAGCGCGCTGCGCAAGCGCGTGGGTGTGGCCGGACGCGAGATCCGCGTGGCACGCTGGGAGTTTTATTGGGTGCTGACCTGCCGCTTGAAATGACCGTGCCGTTGCAGCCAGCCGACAGCCGCTTTGCGATCGAGCGTGCAACACGCGAGGATCAGGTGCTGTTGTTCCGCATGCTGCAGTTCTATTACTTCGAGGCGACCCAGTGGAGCGGCGAAGACTTGCTGGAAGATGGGCTGTTCGAGTCCGACCCAGCTGGCGTGGCATCCTACTGCGAGCCAGACGGCGTGGACGCAGCCTGGCTGTTGAAGGTAGATGGCCACCCGGCCGGTGTCGTGTTGGTCGAATTGATCCCGTTCGAAGGTGGACAGATTCGGGAGTTGGCCGACCTGTTCGTCATGCCGAAGTACCGCGGTCTCGGCCTGGCCGAGGCTGCTACGCGCAAGATCGTGCCGGGTCACGAAGGGCCGTGGTTGGTTTCGGTGTTTCGCAAGGATGAACGTGCGCTGCGTTACTGGCAGGGCGCGTTTGCGCGGTTGCCGTTCAGGTCGGTCCAGCCCGGGCCACACCATGCGCTTTTTCATCAGTTCATCATCAATGGTGATGTGCCCGACTGATCTTTTAGAACAACTCACTTCATTCTTATCATGCACATCTGGGTCGATGCCGATGCCTGTCCTGGCGTTATCAAGGACATCCTGTTCCGGGTAGCGGAGCGCACCCAGTTGCCCGTCACGCTCGTGGCCAATCAGTTGATGCGCGTGCCGGGCTCGCGCTTCATCCGCGCGCTGCAGGTGCCATCGGGCGCCGATGTGGCCGATGCCGAGATCGTCGAGCGCGTGAGTCCGGGCGACATTGTCGTCACCGGCGACATTCCGCTGGCGGCGCTGGTGCTGGAGAAGGGCGGCCTGCCGCTCAATCCGCGTGGCGACTGGTACACGAAGGACACAATCGCGCAGCAACTGACGATGCGCGCCTTCATGGAAGAATTGCGTGGCAGCGGCGTCGATACGGGTGGACCGGCGGCGTTCAGCCAGGCCGACAGCCGCAATTTTGCCAATGCGCTCGATCGCGCGCTGGCGAAGCGGAAATAAATCCCGTCTTACCAATGACAGGTTCGCGACGAACGGCAGCGCTTGCGTCGCCATGCCGGCGAACATACGAGCTACGATCGTACCCAATAAATGTAAGCATTTGTTAAGTCGGTCAACAGCTTGGCGAGCTCATCGTTGATAGGTCAGTAGCATGGAAAACATGCACTTCCAAACCACTACCCAAGGAGCTGCACCATGAAAAAATTGACTGTTACCCTGATTGCGGGTCTGTTTGCCAGCGCTGCCTTCGCCCAGACGCCAGCAACGTCAGAAGCGCACGCTACGACGGACACCAAGACCCCGAAAGCCGCATTTGTCCCTAACGAGAATCTGAAGGGCAGCACGCAAACCGACGGCAAGCTGGTCAAGAAGGTCAGCAAGGCTGATGCGAAAGCGGTAGCACGAGCCGACAAGGAAGCCGAGGCAACGGCGAAAGCCGAGAGCAAGGGCGACGTCAAGGCAAAGTAAAGGCGCGGGGAACGGTGCAAACCGGGACCCATGCAACACCTGTATCAGCGGCGGCAAGACCGGATCATCGTTTGGCCGCATGAAAAAACCCGCGAATGTCGCGGGTTTTTTTACGCATCAACCCTCACCCTCGTGGTACTGCGCGAACAGCAGCCCCACGAAATCGACGACCGCCCTGACGCGCGCAGTCGTTCGCACCGTGCGATGCATCGAGAGCCAGATGGCCTGATCCAATTCGGGAATATGTGCAATTGCCGGGACAAGGCCATGGGCTTCGCTTGCCAGAAACGAGGCCAGCACACCCAGGCCGGCGCCATGCGTCACACCATCAAGGATGCCAAGGCCATAGCTGCAGCGCATCCAGGGCGCAGGGGCACCGGGCAGCGCCCGTAACCACTGGTCGGACTGGAACTCGGCACGTGGTTCGTCGAAGCCCACGAATGGCACGCCGGTCCAGTCCTGGTTCGCTATGGCGGCAGCGTAACGCGTTGCGATCGCCTGACTACCATACAGTCCGAACGACAGCGTGCCGACCTGGCGCGCGACCAGGTCGAGCTGTTCGGGCCGGTAAGGACGAATTGCGATATCGGCTTCGCGCCGTGCCAGGTTATACGGCCGGTGGGAGGTAACGATCTCGACCTCCACATCCGGATAAGCGTCATGAAACGGTGCAAAGCGGGTAGTGAGGAAGTACGAGAGCCATTCGTCGGTATTGATGCGTACCACGCCCGACGCGGAACTTGCATTCTGCCGCGCCTGTGCATGCTCGACTTCCAGGGCAATATCGCTCATCTGTTCGGCCAGTGCGAACATGTCCACGCCAAACGTCGTTGGAACGCAGCCACCTTGATGGCGCTCGACAAGCTTCTGGCCGACCGCTTCTTCGAGCTGGTCGAGCCTTCGCGACAGGGTCGCAGGGCTCAATCCCGCCCTTCGCGCAGCACCGCGCAACGTGCCTTCCTGCGCGATGAGTGACAGCAAGCGCAGGTCATCCCAGTTCAAGTGTTTCATATTTGCACCATGATGCCTCAGTTTCTTGGCTATGTGTGCATTTATAGACTATGGGATGATCCTGCCTTGCTTGCCGGTCCAGCGTTTGAACGTACCGCTCGATGTCTGCCTGCCGTCAGCTCCACCAACAATAACAAGGATTTACATGCGTACATTCGCCGATCGCGTGCGGCACGCGCTTCTTTTCGAGGCGATGGCTCTGGCCATCTTTATCCCGGGCTCTGCAGTCCTGTTCGACCAGCCCGTGCAGGACATGGGCGTCATCGGCATTTTCTCGGCCACCATCGCCACACTCTGGAATTTCGTGTTCAACGTTGGATTTGACCGCGCCATGCTGCGTCTGCGCGGCAGCGTCGAAAAGACGATGGCGATCCGTGTCACGCATACCTTCCTGTTCGAAGCCGGCCTGGTTGCCATGCTGATCCCGCTGATCGCATGGTATCTGGGGATTGGCTTGTGGGCTGCGCTACTGATGGATATTGCTATCGTGACGTTTTATCTGGTCTACGGATTTTTGTTCAATCTTGCATATGATCGCTTGTTTCCGGTTGCCAGCACGGCAGCGCCCGCGCAGCCCTGCTGAATAGTCGAACACCCATGCGTGCCCGCATGGAGACCGATCGCCGCAATGTGCCACCGCACGATCGCCAGGTCCCGCTGGGCCGTTCGTCAGCTTCGCTCATGCGGGCGCGGTTGCCCCGTCAGGATGCCTGTGTAGTTTTCCAGCGTGTCGCCGACTTGGATGTCGCCGTCGCGAATGTCGTAGAAATGCAGGTGATCGCTGTGTGCGCTGGCGCGAACTTTGACCACCGACAGCACCCGGCGCAGACGGCCGTGCAGTTCGATATAGCGCTGCATCAAAATCGCATCGGCCAGGAAGGCGTTGCCATACGAAGAAAAGCGCAGATCGGTATAGCGGTCTTCGGTCTCGGCGGTCATGAGTACCGTCACGCCCAGCTGCGTCAGCGATGCCACCAGCCGGTAGAGGGACTCGCGGAAGTCTTCGCGAAATACCGAGGCCAGCGCCATTTCAAAGCCGGACAGCGAATCGATGACGACCCGCTTCGCCTTCATCTTGACGATCATGTCGATCAGGTCATGCAGCACTTCGTCGAGCGACAGATCGAGCGTGCGTGTGTTGATCACGCCGGCGCTGCCGCTCTCGACCAGTGCATCGAGCCGCTGGCTCATCAGTTGATTGGGACTTTTTTCAAAGGCGGCGATGATTCCCGGTTCGCCGATGCGGGCGCCTTCTTCGAGAAATTGGGTGGCCAATACTGTCTTGCCGGAACCCGACGGGCCGACGACCAGCATCGAATACCCGGCCGGTAGCCCACCACCGAGCATGGTGTCGATCGCAGGCACCCCCATCGACAGGCGCTGTGTCGGCTTGAAGCGCACTGGTGCGCCGAGCGCTTGCCGGACCATTGCGCGCGGGAAGATGCGCAGGCCCTGGTCGTCGATGCGAAACGTGTGCATGCCCAGGCTTTGCGCGTGGCCGCGCAGTTTGACAACCTGGATCTTGCGTACCAGTGCATCGCGGTGTACCAGCTGGGACAGCCAGATGATGCCATCGGCAACCGTGAACACGGGACTCGACTCTTCTTCGGGCACCAGGTATTCGCCAATCAGGAAGGTCGTCGCCAGCCAGCTCGTCATCTGCATGCCCAGCTGCTGGACAAAATGCTGCAAGCCTGCGGGACCGTCGTCAAGGCCGCGCGCAGTCTGCACGACGGAGCGGAACGAATCGACAAACACGAGGCTTGCGCCAAAGGCGCGGACTTCTTCCGTGATGCGGGCGAGCACGGCATCGAAATTTCCCTCAAGCAGATCGGCCGAGAGGTTGACGAACCTGATCGAGTCATCGATTTTGTCGGGATCGAAAAAAGGGAACTGTTGCTGATAGCGCAGCATCTTGAGCGCGGGTTCGCCCAGCACGGTGAAGAAAATTGCACGTCGTGTCGGACTGGCCAGTGAAAACATGATCTGGTGTGCCATTGTCGTCTTGCCGCTGCCGGGCGTTCCTGCAAGCAGGTTGAACGAAAACTCGGGCACGCCGCCACCCAGCAAGTCATCGAGTCCGGGCACGCCGGTCGCCAGCAGGCGGATAGTTACTTTGTTCATTTTGATGGCTCCGGTACATCTTCTACAGCGAGCGTCTTCCAGGCCGACAGGAGGATGCGATTGGTTACGAGTTCGCCGACCAGCAGGATCAGGGTGTCGGCGAAAATATGCAGCAATGCGGCGCTGGCGTGTTCCGATTCTTCGATGTCGCGGCTGGCCAGCAGGGTCGACAGATGGGTGAGCGCGCCGGTGCCGGCGTGTTGCGCTTCAGCCAGCCATGGATGGCGTGGTACGAGTTCATGCATGCATCTGACCAGCAGCGACGCGAAGCCCTGGTCACCAATGATCTTGCCGAGCGCTGTGGCGATGCTCGTCCACAATGTCACGCTGGATTCACCACGTTGTGCAAGCACCAGCACGGCGCGCTCGATCAGCGCGTGTCGCTGGAGGGTGAGGGGAGCCGTCATGGACATTTCCTGGAAATAATTCGGCCTGATGGTGACGCAGCGAGAACGATTCTCCGATGCGTTGGGGGCAGGGCTTCAGGCGGGACGTTGATGAAACTACGCGAGACGATCACACGGAGGACTGCGGTGCATGCGCTGTCTTGAGAGGCACGGAAGCGACCAACTGTAACAGGTTATCGATATTCATCGGCTTCACCAGATGCTCGTCGAATCCGGCCGCCAGCGCGCGCGACCGGTCTTCGAGCTGGCCGTAACCCGATATGGCGACGCAGAAAGGCGCAGCCTGGGCCAGGGTGGCGCGCAAGCTGCGGACCAGATCGTAGCCAGTCATCCCTGGCAGGCCGATATCGCACAGGACCACATCGAATGCGCCGGTACATGCCAGTGCGAGTCCGGCAACGCCATCGAACGCCTTGATCACGGTGTGGTTCTCCGAACACAACACCATCCCCAGCATTGCGCTGGCATCCTGGTTGTCTTCGACCAGCAGAATGTGGTGGCGCAATGCGGGCAGCGGGGTGTCAGGCACCACGGCAAGGGGCGCATCGGTCACCTCGAGCAGCGGCAGCCTGACTGTGAAGATCGTGCCGTGGCCCAATCCGGGACTGGCTGCGCTGACGCTGCCGCCATGCATCTCGACGACATTGCGGACGATATTCAAGCCGATCCCCAGGCCACCCTGGGAGCGGGCCAGTGTCCTGGGACCCTGCGCGAACAGCGTAAAGACAGTGGGCAAGACGTCGGCAGCAATGCCGTCGCCGTCATCTTCGACCGTCACGACCACGTCGTTGCCGATCACACAGGCCCGCAGACAAATGCTGCCGCCAATCGGCGTGAATTTCGACGCGTTGACCAGCAAGTTCGAGAACACTTGCGCCAGCCTCACACCATCGCCGAACACCCGGATGGCGCGATCGGGCACCTCGATGATCAACTGCTGCCTGCGCTCATTGACACGCGCCTGCACGGTGTCCACCGCATTGGCCAGCTGCTCGGCAACCAGCAGCGCCTGCTTGTGCAGCTCGATCTTGCCGCTGCTGATGCGCGCCGCGTCGAGCAAGTCGTCCAGCAAGCGGGAGAGTTGTCCCACTTGGCGGTCAATGATGGTCTTGATGTGTATCAGCTCGGTCGATGGGGCGGGCATCCTGCCCAGCATCGCGCTGGCCATGCTGATCGGGGCGAGCGGATTGCGCAACTCATGGGCCAGCATTGCAAGAAATTCGTTCTGGCGCCGGTTTGCGGCTTCCGCTTGCGCGCGCAAGTCTTCAGCATCGAACGTTGCCAGCAGCAGATGCTGGTTGGCGCTGCACAGGATGGCATTTTGCTCGATCAGCGCATCGTGCACGCCGTCGGCGTCGTGCAGCGGCGCTGGCGTGGTCATCGGCATAGGTAGCTTATTGATTCCTGGTTATGTTGACCACCGGCTACTATTGGTCGCAATAAACGGCCATCATACAACCTAAAGGTACGTTGGCAACAGATATTGACTGAATGATGACTTTTGCCGTGATTTCAATGCAATCGATCGCGAGTTCGGGAAGCAGAAATCAATCCAGGGCTCCTCCGAGACAAATTGTCATGGAGGCGACTTGCCACCTTACTCAATCCGTGCGAGCAAACCGTCGTACTGCTTCGAAGTAGTGATTGTCACCCTCGTCCATGCACGTGCTGTTGAGTTGCATGCCGGCCTCGTCGAGCAATCGCTCGTATTGCGCTTTACCAAGCGACACAGAACGCTGTCCGGTCAGCATGTCCTCCCATTCGCACTTCTGATGTGGTGCAGTAAACAAGAAACGGCCACCTGGTCCGAGTGCTTCTGCTACTTTGTTGATCAGCTTTCGCTGGTCGTCTTCCGACAGCAGAAACATCAGTCCGATTGCCAGAAGGCCGTCGAAGGTTCGACCGAAAAAGGTACTGTCCTGCACGGTCTCACACGCTGCATGCGCATCGCCAAATCGCCGTGCAAACATGGACACCAGCGTCGGAGAGGCGTCGATGCCAAACACCGTCAAACCCTGTTCGACGAGTGTCGAGGAAACCGGGAAGCCTGATCCGCAGCCGACATCCAGGACCTCGCCGCCCGACGGCAAAGCACTTGCCCAGCGCCGGATGACATCGCGACCGGTGTCAGAACGCACCGCGGCAAACGCTGAAGCGATATGTTCCCAGCCATTGTCCTGATTGTTGATCACCGCGAATCTCCGGTCAGATGATGGGTTAGTTTTGACCGGTAGCGGCAGCCTGGCAGCGACCGACCCGGCGCATCAGTCGTAAAACGCCGCTAGGTCGCGGGGTATCTGGGCTGATTTGACGACGCTTGGGCGTTGTGTTTTCAAAATACGCGAAGATCGTTGCGCCTTGCTGGAGAAGCCGGTGGCGAATCAAGTCGGAATAACGCGGCAACCCGCTGTATTGAGAAGCCGCATTATGATTGATCGGCAGAGAGGCCTTGGCTGGGCAGTGGCCAGTCATGGTCCTTCACTAGCGCTGCGCAACAGCCGATGAGATCACTACCATATCAGCAAAGCGCGGGTCGGGCGCGTAAGTCATGAGCATGTCGTCGCCGAATTCGCCACGATTGAATTCCATGGTAACTCGGCCATCTCCCGACACGAATTTATACGGGGCGACAGCAAGAAGACGCATCGGTTGCTGTTTATCGATTTTAGTGTCGATCGTGCGGGTGCCTGGTCGTACTTTCAGGCGCCAGCCATTTGCCAGATCGTAGGTTCCGGCAATTTGCCGGGCTTGTTCTTCCTGAATCCGAACCGGCTTTGCTGCTGCGCTGACAACCACGGACGTGACTGGCGCCGTGTCACTTTGCGGATAAGGCCAGGACTGCGCGCCAGAAGTCGAAGCGAGAAGAAGCAGGGATGCGGGAAGCAAAACAGATGAAATGCGCATGATATTTCCTTATGAAATATAGGCATAGGCGCCTGTTCTGGCGTTTGCGCAAAAAGGGCGTGATGCCTTGTCGTCGGAAAAACATTGACCACGTCTGAGGCTGTCGTGAGTCAGAGTGGAGTTTAGGTCGGGTGGATTGAACGGCAAGCGTAAAACCATGATCCTGACTAAATTGACTATTGGCTCAAAAAGTCAGATGCAAACGGCATGACACGCGATTCGTCTGGTCGTTTTCAGATTCGTATCAAATCCAGAGAGCCGAGCAGTAATCTCGCGTAACGGCGAGGCAGACATCAGATCAGATGGCAACGACCGGACAATGAAAAAGGCGCAGTCAACGTTAAATAGAGACTAGTTTTGAACTGATGAGTAGTCCAATGGTCCAACCCCTGTCCCCAGCGTCAGGAGTCGACCATGAAAGCGCCACGTTTCAAGGGCTGGTTCGCAAAACTGCCTTCCCTGAACCAGCCGCAGCGCCGGCAAGTGCTGGATGCCCTGCATCCTGCAGCCGGGCTTGATCAGGTGGTTGCGCTCATCACTGAGGTCAGAACGCCAGGCCGTTGCTGCCCCAGGTGCAGCAACGAGCACTGCTACCGGCATGGTTTCGCCAACGACTTGCAGCGCTATCGTTGCTGTTCCTGTGGCCGCACCTTTAACGACCTCACCGGCACGCCGCTGGCGCGGCTCAGGCACAAAGCCAAATGGCTCTCGTATTCGCAGGTGCTGCTCGATTCACTCCCCGTGCGCAAGGCCGCAGATCGGGTCGGCGTACACCGCAACACCGCCTTTCGCTGGCGGCACCGCTTCCTGCATTGGGTCAAGCTCGACCGGCCCGCGCTCCTGAATGGCATCGTCGAGGCTGACGAAACATTTCTGCTCGAGTCACAAAAAGGTTCGCGCACGCTCAATCGCCCGCCGCGCCGGCGCGGCGGCCATGCTGCCAAACGGGGCATTTCCGGTGAACTCGATTGCATCCTGGTCGCGCGCGACCGCGAAGGGCGCACCATCGATGCCGTTACTGGGCGCGGTGCACTCAAGACTGCGCAACTCGAGCGTGACTTGCTACCCAGGCTCGACAGGCAGGCCTTGCTGGTCAGTGACGGCCATCCTGCTTACCGCGCCTTTGCACGCAAGCACAGGATCGCGCACCAGGCGGTCAATGTGAGCGCGGGTGTGCGTGCAAGACGTCTGGGCAGCCTTGCCATCCACGTGCAGAACGTGAACGCCTACCACCAGCGCTTCAAGGCCTGGCTACAGGGCTTTCGTGGTGTGGCGTCGCGCTACCTGCCCAATTACCTGGGCTGGCGTTGGGCGCTGGATGGAGAGAGGATCATTTTGCCAGAACAATTGCTTTGCATTGCTATCAGTGTCATCAACAGATAACGCTGACTGCGCCATGAAAAATGCCGGCAGCGCCGGCATTAAAAATTCCCACGGACGCAGGAACTGAGAGCGACCGTCACACGCCGCCGTTGGCGGCATGTGCGGCGCCATGCTTAGAACGCGTGACGGATACCGACGGTCAGCACCGATGGATCGGCGCTCAGGGCGCTGATGGCCGGGTTGGTCGAGACCGGGGTCACGTTGTTCGACGATGCATTAATGCCGAACGCAGCGCGGTTGTTGTTGCTCAGCTGGGCGTAGGTGCCGTAGAAGTTGGTGCGCTTCGACAGCGTGTAGGTGTACGACACGGCCACGGTGTTGCCCTTGGCGCCGTTGTTCAGCTTTTGCTGCTGGAAGTTCAGGAAGAACTTGTTCGCGCCCAGTGCGTACGATGCGCCGATGTTGGCGTTCTTGTACTCGACGCCATTGCTGGCGGTGGTGCCTTCCAGTTCGGCTTCCAGGTAGTTACCCTTGATTTCGAAGTCGCCGAATTTGTAGCCGGCGCCAAAGGCCATTTCCTTGTCGTCGCCCGAAGCAAGGCGCTCGATGGTGTGGTAACCGGCGCCCAGGTACAGGCCACCGATCTTGTATTCCAGCGCGATGCCCAGCAGGTCGCCCGATGGGTCGACGGTTTTTTCGGCGGTCGAGTAGGCGGCGTTGACGACGAAGCCCGACAGGTCGTTCGATTTGTAGTTGATCGAGTTCGACAGGCGACGGGTCAGGCGGTTGGTGCCGAAGGCCGACAGGTTGCTGCCGTACATGCCCTGACCGTTGATGTCCGATGCGGCGGCGACAGCAGCGATTGGCGAGTACTCGCGGCCCAGGGTCACGGTACCGAAGTTACCTTGCAGGCCGACCACGGCGCGGCGGCCGAAGGTCTGCGTGTCGGTGGCGCCGGTGTCCAGCGCGACGCCGGCTTCGATGTTGAACAGGGCTTTCAGGCCATTGCCGAGATCTTCGGTACCGCGGAAGCCCAGACGGCTGCTCGACTGGTTGCCCGAGCTGATGGTGGTACGACGGTCTTCACCCGGCACGTCGGTGTCCTCGAGAGCGACGGCCGCGTCCATCACGCCATAGATCTGGACGTTGGTTTGGGCGGATGCGAACAGTGGCAGGGATGACAGCACGGCGGCGGCCAGGAACTTATACTTCATGAAGATCTCCAGTGTGGTTTCGACAAGATGTTGAGTTTGTAATCAACTCAGATCGACAGCGATCTTATCGAGACTATGTGTCGAGTTCATGACAGCTTGGCACTGTTGTTTTTATGCAATAGGACGTTTGTCAATCCCGATTCCTGGGGCATCAGACGACATGGCCCGCAATCGGCAGCACGATATCGATGCGCGTGCCCGGCGGCTCGTCGGCGCCGATCGTGATGTCGCCCTGCATCGCCCAGACCCGCTCGCGCATGCCGATCAGCCCCAGCGATTCGGCCTTGCCCATGTCTTGTGCGCGGATGCCCCGGCCGTCGTCCTGGATCGTCAGCAGCAGGTCGCCATTGGTGCGGTACAGGTTCACGCACACGTGCTGCGCGCCCGCATGGCGCGCGATATTGGTCAGTGCTTCTTGCACGATGCGAAAGATGGCAGTGCTGGCCGAATCGTCCAGCCGCAATTCCGCCTCATCCGCAAGGACGGTGCAGGCGATGCCGTGGCGTTCGGTGAATTCGTCGCGCAAGCCCTGCAGTGCAAAATACAGCCCGCCTTCGTCGAGGGCGCGCGGGCGCAGGTTGGTGGCGATCCGGCGCAGCGACACGATGGCCGTCAGCAGATTGGTTTCCATGCCGCCGAGCAGGGGTGTGCTCGCTTCGGGCAAGCGCTCGACACGCGCCAGCAGCGTCAGGTCCATCCGCAGCGAGGCCAGCAATTGCCCCAGGTCGTCGTGCAGTTCGCGCGCGATATGCGTGCGCTCTTCTTCGCGGATGCTTTGCAGCGCCGACGACAATTGGCGCAACTGGTCGTGCGAGCGCGCCAGCGTCTGCTGGACCAGATGGCGCTCGGACACATCGCGCAGGATCACCGTGTAGATCGGCCGGCCTTCGTGCTCGACGCTCGAGATCGACCCTTCGATGGGAAAGCGTTCGCCGTCGCTGCGAATGCCCGTGACAGCGTAGTCGGTGGCGCGCCGGCCGGCCCGGCCAAGGCCAGCGGGGAAATAATCAGGCGGGGTGCGGGCGTCGGCGCCGGGTGCGACGATGAAGCGCGCCAGCGGACTGCCCTGGAGGCTGGCCACGCCCGTATCGAACATGCGCGCCGCTGCTGGATTGGCCAGCAAAATCGTGGTGTCGTGGCCGACCGACAGGATGGCGTCGCTGGCGCTGTGCAGGATGCGCCGGCTGTCGCAGGCGCGTGCGGCGCGCTGGTCGAGGCTGCGGTTGCGCCGCAGATGCATCGTGCGCTGGAGTTTCATGCGGGCAGGAAGCGAGAAGGCCACGGGCGAGGGCCGGACCTTCTACACTACGCGCACGCCCCGCCTGGGCCTTGAGAGGTCACAAGGCGCGCACTGGCACGCGCGCCCCGCAACGCTGTCACATCTGCTTGAACAGGTGCAAAAAACTGCGGCTGACTTCGAGCTTTTCGGGCCGACCCTTGACCATCACCAGATGGCGGCCACGGATATCGCGCGTCACGCCTTCGATGGCATTGACGTTGACCAGCGTCGCGCGGTGGATTTGCCAGAACAGCGACGGATCGAGCTCATCGGCCAGGTCACGCACCGGCTTGCGGATCAGCGCCTCGAAGCCGCTCGTCTGCACGCTGGTGTATTTTTCGTCCGAGCGAAAGAACAGGATATCTTCGACGGGAATCATGCGCAGGTCCTGGCCGATGCTGGCCTGGATCCATTGCAGATGCTTCGGCTTGGGCGAGGCGATCTTTTCGGCCAGCTGGCTCAGCATGGCGCTGACGCTGTCGTTCACATTGGCTGGCGGCCGCTCGAGACGCTCTTTCAGGCGGTCGACCGTCACCCGCAAGCGGTCCGGCTCGGTCGGCTTGAGCACGTAGTCGATGGCGCCGCGTTCGAACGCTTCCACCGCGTACTGGTCGTAGGCCGTGACGAACACGACCAGGCTCCTGTCGCCAATGTCGCGCGCCGCTTCCATGCCGGTCTTGCCTGGCATGCGGATGTCCAGAAACGTCAGGTCGGGCTTGAGTTCGCCCACCAGCTGGACTGCCTCGTCACCATTTTTCGCTTCGCCGACGATCTGCAGTTCGGGCCAGGCGTCCTGCAGGCGCATGCGCAGCTGGTCGCGCATCAGTCTTTCGTCATCGGCAATGATTGCGGTGGGCATGGTGGTCTCTTGAGCGTGTTGTTATGAAAATATGATTGAATGATTATTCAATGAAACTGATTTACAGGCAAGCGATCAATCGCCGCTGCCCGCCCGCCAGCTGATTACTTGGACAACTGGTACGGCACTTCGATCGTCGCGATCACGCCGGTCGGGCTGTTGGCGCCGATGTGCAGCCAGCCGGCCTCGCCATGCAGCAGCTTCAGGCGTTCGCGGATCGTCTGCAGGCCCAGCCCGGTGCCGTCGCTCGGCATCACGCCAAAGCCCACGCCGTCGTCGGCCACGGTCACGCGCAGGCGGCTGTCGACGACCTCGGCAACGATGTTCAGTGTGCCGCCTTCGGGTTTGCATTCCAGCCCGTGCTTGATGGCATTTTCGACCATCGACTGCAGCATCATCGGCGGGAAGGCCGCGCTGCGCAGGCCGTCCGGCACGCGCAGGTTGACGCTCAAGCGTTCTTCCATCCGCATCTTGAGAAGGTCCAGGTAGGCATTGACCATGTCGACTTCACGCCCAAGGCCCGTCACGACGGCGTTGTCGCGCATCTGAGGCAGCACCGCGCGCAGATACTGGATCAGGCTGCGCTGCATGGCCGACGCGCGTGGCGGGTCGACGCGGATCAGGTGCTCGACCGACGCCAGCGTGTTGAATAAAAAGTGCGGCTCGACCTGCGCCTGCATCATCTGCATTTTGGTTTCCATCAGCTGGCGCTGCATCGCTTCGCGCTCGGCGGCCGCGTTGGCCACCTGGGCTTCGGCATCGGCGCGCTTCTTGCCGCCGACCAGCGCCTTGGTCCCGAACAGCGCCAGCAGCAACAGCACGACAAAGTTCATGAACCAGGTGGAGGCCTGCTTGTGATAGCGCGACACTTTTTGCTCGGCGGCGTCTTCGACGGCGGCCTCGATGGCGTTCGACAATTCTTCGCCGATTTGCGGCGGCAGTTCGATGTGGACGGAGTCACTATTCGGCGAAATGTTCACGGCGCCAGCGGTCGAGGAGGGCGCCGTCGCCGTCACTGGCGGGCCCGGTGGTGCATCGGGCGTGTCAGGCACCGCGGGCACCTCGGGCGTTTCCGGTGTCGTCGCCGGTGCTGTGTCTGCCGCGCGGGGCCGGGTGCGGGGATTGAAGCGGATGCCGCTCTCGTCGATCAGGATGCTGGCGTCGCTGCGGCGGCCGGATTCGCGCTCGGCGCGGGCGATTTCTTCTTCGGCCGGGCCGTTGAACAGTTCCTCCTGCAGGATGCCGGCAGCGGTCAGCGTCAGGCCGGCAAAAAGAAGAAACTTCCACCATGACAGCTGGGTGACCCAGGTCGCCACGCCGTCGAAGGCGCGGTAGAGCCAGGACAGGGTGCCGGCCAGATGGTGCTGTGTCGTGCTGCGTGCTTGCATGGCGTCGTCGATCGTCGGAGGATGTTGCATCGGCCCAAAGCGGCGGCCGTTGGAATGATGCAACTTTAACGCGCCGGGCGCGTCAGGGCCAGTTTCCTGCGACAGCCTGCACAAATCGGGGAATGGACGGGGTGGGTGTTACGATTCGTTTAATTGGCCACACTGATTGCCGTAGGGTGGACGGCTATGCCGTCCACGCGTTCGACTCAAGTTGGATGTGTGGCGCAATCACGTTCGTTGAACGCGTGGACGGGGAACCCGTCCACCCTACAACGCATGTTGGCGGTCCTTGAGGAAAGCGCGCGCGGCGGCGGCCGACAATGGCGCGCTGAACCATTGCCCCTGCATCTGGTCGCAGCCGTGGCTGCGCAAAAAGTCGACCTGCGCCTCGGTTTCCACCGCCTCGCCCACCACGGTGATGTCGAGGTTGTGGCCGATATCGATCAGGGTCCGGGCGAGCGCGCCGTTGCGGCCGTGGTCGGCGATGTCGTGTACGGCCTTGCGTGACAGTTTCACCTGGCGCACCGATAACTGCTGCAGGAACGCGAGATCGGACATGCCTTGCCCGAACTGGTCGACCGACAGCATTGCGCCTGTCGCGCGCAGTTGCACCGAGAGGTCGCGCCCCAGGCCCGGGTTGCGGATCAGGTCAGCTTCGGGGATTTCGATTTCGAGGCTCCCGGGCGGTAACCCGGCCTCTTGCATGCGGCGGGCGATGCCGGCGATGAAATCGGGCCGGCTGTATTCGCGGTGCGTCACGTTCACGGCCACCGGCAAGCCGGCGTAACCGGCGCTGCGCAGGTCGCGTGCGAAGGCGCAGGCCTGGTCCAGCACCCAGCCGCCGATCTCGACGATTTGGCCGCTTTCTTCGGCTTCGGCCAGGAAGGACGCCGGCAGCATCACGCCATGCTCGGGATGGCGCCAGCGCAGCAGGGCCTCGAACCCCCGCACCTTGCCGCTGCGCGCTTCCATCCGGGGCTGGAACAGCAAAAATAACTGATCGTCGTCGAGCGCGCTGCGCATGCTGTTGGCCAGTGCGGCGCGCGCTTCGCTGACGTCGTGCATTTCGCGGGAATGAAAATGCACGCCGCCGCCATGGCGCTTGGCCCGGTGCATTGCCATGTCGGCAGCGCGGATCAGGTCGGCCGATGTCGCGCCATCGTGCGGGTAGGCCGCCACGCCCAGGCTCGCGCCCACGTCGATGTCGTTGCCGCCAAACGAGACCGGCATGATCAATGCGCGGCGCAAGCGTTCGACCATACGCAGCGTGAAGCGCAAGGTCGGCTGGTCGACCAGTACCAGGACGAATTCATCGCCCGCCATGCGCGCCACCGTGTCGCTGTCGCGCACGGCCGCCTGCAGGCGCCGCGCGACGACCTTCAGCACGGCGTCACCGGCATCGTGGCCAAACGTGTCGTTGATCGCCTTGAAACCGTCCAGGTCGATCAGCACCGTGGCCACCAGCGTCTGGTGACGCTGGGCCAGGTGCAGGGCATGGTCGAGCCGGTCCCGCAACAGCGTGCGGCTGGCAAGGCCCGTCAGGCTGTCATGGTTGACGTCGGTCTCGACATGTTCGGCGCGCTGCTTGCTGGCCGTGACGTCGTTGATGATGCCGATAAAATGCGTGACCTTGCCATTGTCGTCGTGCACGGGCGTGATGTGCAGGTCGTTCCAGAACAGTTCGCCATTCTTGCGCAGGTTACGCAGCACGACGTGCACCGAGCGATGCTCGCGCAGCGCCCGCCGCATGCGGCTGCGCTCGTCGGCGTCCAGGCCAGGCGCCGTCATGAAGCGCGAATCGCGCCCGATGACTTCTTCGGCGCTGTAGCCGGTGATGCGCTCGAACGCCGGGTTGACGTACTCGATCAGATGGTCGGGCCCCGTATCATGGGCGATGATCACGCCATTGCGCGCGGCATTGAGCGCGCGCCGGTACAGGGCGAGCTGGCGCTCGCGTGCGCGCTGGCGGGAAATGTCGATGCCCATGCCGAAGATGTACTGGCCGCCATTGCAATCGATGCGCGCGCCACGCAGCAGCATGGGCGTTTCGCGGCCACTGCGCGAAACGTAGTCGGTTTCCAGGGCGATCTCGGTGTTGTTGTCGAACATGGCCTCGACCTGCCTGAGCGCGCCGGGCCGATCGCGCGGGTCGAGCATGGCGATGCCGTTGGCGGCGGCGATCTCGTCCGGCATCATCTCGCATAGCCGCTCGAGATTATGGTTCCATAGCAGGACGCGGCCTTCGCGGTTCATGATGTAGAAGGTGCCCGGCAGCAGGTCGACGACGGCGGACAGTGGTGTCGCGCCAAGCCGCTCGCCTTCGGATAAGCCAATCACGGCTGGGGTAATCGTGATGCTGTAGCCGAGCGGGGCGCCGTCGCGGCCAGTCTGCAACATGAGGTGGAGGCTGGCAGGGCGGGGGCCGGCACTGGTCGCCAATGTGGTCTGGCTCTGGGCGGCGCCTTGCAACACTGTCCAGCTGGCGCCGTCAAGCAGGCTGGCGACCGACTGGCCGATGACATCGGCTGCAGCAGGGCCGAACAGCGCGGCGCACGCCGGGTTCCAACTGGTGATGGTGCCCGCTTGATCAGCCAGGAAACTGACCTGCTCGGCAGGGGCAAACGTTGACATGTCGGGCCGCCTCTCTCGCATCGCGTCGCGTTGGTTGCGCGCATGCTTTCAGCTTATACCCGTTCAACATCGTTGTCGCGCGCCGCGCTTGAGACGTGCGCGGGTGTGCATCAGATTCCTGCGTCAGACGCTCAGGTCAGGCGCTGCGGATGGCTGTAGACGACGTGGCGACCGGCGCGCACGAAGCCGGCCAGCGTCACGCCGGCAGCATCGGCCAGGCGCACGGCCATGGCCGTCGGCGCCGAAATGGCCGCCAGTACGGCGATCCCGGCGCGCGCGGTCTTTTGCACCATCTCGAAACTGGCGCGGCTGGTCACGACAACGAAGCCGCTGTCGGCCGGTACGCCATCGTGCGCCACCGCGCCGATCAGTTTGTCGAGTGCATTGTGGCGGCCGACGTCTTCGCGCACTGTGCGCAGCACGCCATCGCGGTCGGCCCAGCCCGCCGCGTGCACGGCGCCGGTCGCCAGGTGCAGGTGCTGGAGCGCCGCCATCGCGGCCATCGCGCGGTGCAGCGCATCGGGCGCGAATTGCGCCGTCACGCCGTGCGCACCGCCGTCGCGTGCATCGATCAGGCCCGTTTCGCGCTCGAACCAGGCCAGGCTGTCGACGCCGCACAGGCCGCAGCCGGTCTTGCCGGTGCGTGCACGCCGCGTTTCCTTCAGGCGCGCCATGGCGCCGGGGGCAATCTCCATCGCCAGCGTGATGCCGTGCGAACCTGTCTCGATGGCAATGTCGCGGATATCCGCCGCCTGGCGCACAATGCGCTCGGACAGCGAAAAGCCCAGTGCGAAGTCTTCCAGGTCTTGCGGCGAAGCCAGCATGACGGCGTGGCTGATGCCGTTGTAGACGAGCGCCACCGGCACTTCCTCGGCCAGCACCTCAGCCAGCGCCTCGCTCGCGCCGGCTTGCCAGCAGGCCGCCGGTACGCTACTGGCTACCGGATAATCCGGCCCGCCGTCACCGGGGAAGGACGTGCGCGCGTTCATGCCACGCTCGGTGCCGCGCTGGTTGCCGCGCTCGTTGCCACTGAGTGACTGCGCTCGAGCAGCACATCGATGGCCTTCGCTGCCGGCACCTTGCTTTCCTTCGCGTGGTGCCACAGCGGAATCAGCGGATTGCATTCCGGGTAATAACCGGCGATGCAGCCGGACGGCACATCGTAGGGCACGATCTGCAAGCCTTCGACGCGGCGATTCACGCCATCGTCCGCATGCGTACGCAGCGCCACGACGTCGCCTTTGCCCAGGCCATAGCGTTCCATGTCGGCCGCGTTCATGAACAGCACCATGCGGCTGCCGTGCACACCGCGGAAGCGGTCGTCATTGCTGTAGATGGTCGTATTGAACTGGCCGTCGCTGCGGATCGTAAACAGGCGCAGGATGTCGGGGCCGCCCGGCATGTTCGGGTTGCCCGGCAGTTCTTCGGGCACCGTGAATTCGGCCTTGCCGCTCTCGGTCTTCCAGATGCGCTCGGCAGCGGCCAATGGCTTGCGGTAGCCGCCCGGCGTCCACATGCGCTCGTTCAGATCCTTGAAGATCTCGGGGAAAGTCACGCCCATCGCCTTGCGGATGACGCGGTAGTCGGCCACCCAGGCATCCCAGTTGACGTTGGGGTTGGGCGCCAGCGTCGCCTTGGCGATGCCGGCCACGATCGCCGGTTCGGACAGCAGGCCGGGCGCGGCTGGCTCGGTCATCCCGCGCGAGCCGTGCATGTGCGACGTGCTGTCTTCGACCGACACCGACTGGTCACCCGAGCCCTGGCGGTCAATCTCGATCCGGCCCAGGCATGGCAGCAGGTAAGCCGCCTTGCCGTGGATGACGTGGTTGCGGTTGAGCTTGGTAGCGATCTGCACCGTCAGCGGCAGCTCGCGCCAGGCCGCTTCCATCAGCACCGTTTCCGGCACGGCGCGCAGGAAATTGCCGCCCAGGCCAATGAAGCCTTGCAGGTCGCGCTTGATGATGGCTTCGCAGGCATCGACCGTCGTCAGACCCATGTCGCGCGGCGGCTCGAAGTTGAATTGTTCCTTGAGCTTGTCGAGCGGCGCCAGTTCGGGCTTTTCGGTGATGCCGACCGTGCGCTGACCCTGCACGTTCGAGTGGCCACGCACCGGGCAGATGCCGGCGCCCGGCTTGCCGATATTGCCGCGCAAGAGCAGCAGGTTGACCAGCATCGTCACGTTCTGCACGCCATTGCGGTGCTGGGTCAGGCCCATGCCGTACACGCCCAGCACCGCGCTTGACCTGGCATACACGCCCGCTGCTTCTTCGAGCGCCGCTTGCGACAGGCCCGCTTCGCGCTCGATGGCTTCCCATGAGCAGGCGCGCACGGCCTGCTCGAAGTCGCTGAAACCGTTGGTGTGTTCCTGAATGAACGCGATGTCGATCACGCGCTGTTCACCGGCGGCCAGCGCCGCATCGTCAAGCGCGAAGATCGCCTTGCACATGCCCATGATGACGGCCGTGTCGCCACCCGGCTTGACCTGGTGATACTGGGTCGAAATCGCCGTTTCTTGCCTCGTCAGCATTTCCAGCGGCGACTGGGGATTGGTGAAGCTCACCAAGCCACGCTCGCGTAGCGGGTTGAAGGTGATGATCGGCACGTCGCGCTTGCGCGCCTCTTGCAGCTGGTGCAGCATGCGCGGGCTGTTGACGCCCACATTCTGGCCGAAGAACAGGATGCAGTCGGTGTCCTCGAAGTCGCTCAGCTTGACCGTGCCCACGGCGATGCCGATCGTCTTCTGCAGGCCGACCGATGTACTTTCGTGGCACATGTTCGAGCTGTCCGGCAGGTTGTTGTTGCCGTACATGCGCGCCAGCAGCTGGTACATGTACGACGTTTCCAGCGAGGCGCGGCCCGATGCATAGAACACGACCTGCTTGGGGTCAAAACCGCGCAGCGCAGCACCGATCTCGTTGAAGGCCACGTCCCAGTCGACCGGCAGGTATTTGTCGCTGGCGGCGTCGTAGCGCAGCGGCGTGGTCAGGCGGCCGTGGTCTTCCAGTTGATGGTCGCTCCAGCCTTCAAGCTCGGTCAGCGTGTAGCGCTGGAAAAAGTCGGCGCCGATGGACTTGCTCGTGGTTTCCCACGCCGTGGCCTTGGCGCCGCTGGAACAGAACTCGAACGGGTGCGGATTGGCTGGCTTGGCCCAGGCGCAGCTGACGCAGGCGAAGCCATCGGTCTTGTTTTGCTTGAGCAGCAAGCCCGTGTCTTTGACGACGACGTTCTGGTCGGTCAGGATCGTGCTGACGTCACCG
The DNA here is from genome assembly GCF_014200505.1 of Massilia aurea. Taxonomy (GTDB): domain Bacteria; phylum Pseudomonadota; class Gammaproteobacteria; order Burkholderiales; family Burkholderiaceae_D; genus Telluria; species Telluria aurea_B. The sequence continues at coordinate 529,431 of NZ_JACHBX010000001.1, forward strand.
ACCGAGCCCCAGCCACCGGCTGGCATCGTCGCTTTGGTAATACGGACCTGCTTTTTCTCTTCGCTCATTGCTCACTCCCGCTGATGGAATGGTTACCGTAACGTTCATGCAAGACGGCTTCGGTGCGCCTGCGCACATTCAGCGGCGATCACGGGGCAGGGGCGGGACAAGGCGGTTCATTCAGGCGTAAACGCAAAAACGTCATTCCCGTGCAGGCAGGAATGACGTTTTAGTGGTTGCCGTGCGAAGCGGCAACAGCAACAGACGAGATTACGTCGCGCGCTTACGCTGCGACGATCTCCTGCTTTTCCGGCAGGGCGATCTCGTTGTTGACGCTGAACTGGTAATCCTTGAACACGTGCTCGGCACTCAGTATCTGGTAATTGCCATCGGCCAGCAGATGCGACGTGTCCTTCAGGCGGTACGTGTAATGCCCGCACGTCCAGCAATTGAAGTTGCGCATGTGCGTGCACAGGCAGGTCTTGTCCATCACCGTGACTTTTTTCAGCTCCGGATGCGCCTGCACCTCGCGGTTGTAGGCATTGATGTACGAGCAGTTGCCGGTCGCATCGAGCAGATAGCCGTACGATTCGCAGCCCGGGCGAATGCCAGAGCCAATGGCCGGCGTATTCTTGAGCATGCGCATCGGATAGCCGGTCGGCGAGATGCCGTTGACTTCGATGTCTTCTTCGCTGGCGCGGAAGTATTCCTGCTTGACGTCGTCCGGCAGGCCGCATTCGGTGGTCACGGTAAAGCGCGTGGCGACCTGGACGGCGCCGGCGCCTTTTTCGAGGAAGCTGACGGCATCCGAACCGGTGAACACGCCACCGGCGGCGATCACCGGGATGCCAAGCTGCTCGGCCTTCACGAACGCATGGATCTCGTCCATGATCATGTGCAGGTCGTATTGCTTCCAGTCATCCATGCCGAAGCCCAAGTGGCCACCGGCCAGCGGACCTTCGACGATGATGAAGTCGGGCTTGCGGTCCAGGCGCGAGACTTTGCGCAGGAACAGTTGCAGCGCGCGCACGGACGACACGATGATGCCCAGGTGCGCATCACGGAAACGTGGGTGATCCTTGATCAGCTCGAACGAACCCAAGTGCAGGCCGGCCGACAGCGTGATGCCGTCGATGCCGCCATCCAGCGCCGACGCCAGGCGCACGCGCAGCGTTTCCTTGGGCGCGTTCATGGTCAGCTTTTCCATGCAGTTCACGTAGATCAGGCCATCGCCTTTCTTCGCTTCCATGGTCGAGCTGACATGACGGCGCGTGGCCTCGGCCAAGTGATCCAGATCGAACTGGACCACGGCCTTGTTCATGTTGTTGATGTTGAACTTGTAGGTCTTGGTTTTTTCCTTGACATACGTGGTGTCGAACTTGCGGTCGGACACGTCTTGCGACATTGCATCTGAGATATGGCCGATCCCGCCCAGGCGGGCTGCTTCCAGCGCCAGCTCGGACGTCGAAATGTCCACACCCATTCCGCCGATCATGATGGGCACGTATTCCTTGTTGCCCATGCGCAGGCGGAAATCATCAACACGTTTCATTGCTATCCTTAGACTACCTAATCTGCCCGGAGTGGCTGCGGTGCATACTAGTCGACCCCAGGTCGACGCACGGCGCCATTTTACTCCAAGCGTTACAAGGCTTCAGCGGACACATTGTCCACGTAGCGCCCCGTGCCAGCGCCGGTCAAGCCGGCCCGTTGCAACGCGCTGATACCGATCAGTCGCGGAAGTTGTTGAAGGCCAGCGGCAGGTCTTGCACGTCCTTGCGCAGCATGGCCATGGCCGTCTGCAGGTCGTCGCGCTTGGCGCCGGTGATGCGCACCGATTCGCCCTGGATGCTCGCCTGCACCTTCATCTTGCTTTCCTTGACCAGCTTGGTGATTTTTTTCGCGTCGTCGGTTTCGATACCGTTGCGCACCTTGATCACCAGCTTGACCTTGTCGCCGCCGATTTTCTCGACCTTGCCTTCGTCCAGAAAGCGCACGTCGACCTTGCGCTTGGCCATCTTGTTGATCAGGACGTCCTTGACCTGGGTCAGCTGGAAATCGGAATCGGCAAACAGCGTCAGTTCCTTGTCTTTTTGCTCGACATTGGCCGAGCTGCCCTTGAAATCGAAACGGGTCGTGATTTCTTTGTTCGATTGTTCAACCGCGTTCTTTACTTCGACCATGTCTGCTTCGCAGACGACATCAAATGATGGCATGGGGTGTCCTTATTTTGTTTTGCATGTAGATGAATCCCTCCATTTTAGCGGACGGCGGCCCGAATCGCGACCGTTTCACCCGTGTGGAAAGCCGGCAATGCACGAACCACTATAATGAAACGACACTTTTACGCCGTTACATCATGCCTCTCATTCACGACCAGCCGCTCGACACGTTCAATACCTTCCGCATTCCCGCCCGCGCGCGCCACTACCTGCGTGTGGATGGCGCCGAGCAACTGGCCGCGGTGCGTGCCGATCCGGCGCTGGCCGCCTTGCCGCGCCTGGTGCTTGGCGGCGGCAGCAATCTGCTGTTCACGCGCGACGTCGAGGGTCTGGTGCTGCACATGACGGGGCAGGGCCGCGAGGTGCTGGGCGAAGAGGCCGGCAAGATCCTCGTACGCGCCCAGGCCGGCGAAAATTGGCATGCATTCGTGCGCTTCACGCTCGAGCAGGGCATCGGCGGGCTGGAAAACCTCTCGCTGATACCCGGCACCGTGGGCGCCGCGCCTATCCAGAATGTGGGGGCGTATGGCGTCGAAACCAAGGACGTATTCCATAGCCTCACTGCCTACGACATGGCCAGCGGCGCCACGCGCACGCTGGATACAGCCGCCTGCCGCTTCGGCTACCGCGACAGCATCTTCAAGCATCCCGATGGCGCCAATCTCGTCGTGCTGGACGTGACGTTTGCCTTGCCGCGCGCATGGCAGCCGAACCTGCGCTACGCCGAACTGGGCAATGCGGTGCGCGAAGCCGGCTTGACGGCGCCCACGCCGAACGCCATCGGCCTGATGGTCGAAGCGATCCGGCGCCGCAAGCTGCCCGATCCGCGCGAGATCGGCAATGCCGGCAGCTTCTTCAAGAATCCGGTGGTGTCAAACGCGGAATGCGCGCGCCTGCTCGCGCAGTTCCCGACCCTGGTGCACCACGCCCAGCCGGACGGCACGTTCAAGCTGGCCGCGGGCTGGCTGATCGACCAGTGCGGCTGGAAGGGCCGCCACCTGGGCGCGGCCGGCGTGTACCACAAGCAGGCGCTGGTGCTCGTCAATCTGGGCGGGGCCACGGGACAGGATGTTGTCCAGCTGGCCGCAGCGATCCAGGCCGATGTCGCGGCACGCTATGGCGTGATGCTGGAACCCGAACCCGTCTTCATCTAAGGAACGCTTCATGAAAAAAGTCATCGTCACCGGCCACACCCGTGGCCTCGGGGCCGCCATCGCGGCCGAACTGCAATCGCGCGGCCTGGCCGTGCTGGGCCTGGCGCGCGGGCGCTCCACGCTGGCCGGCATCGAACAGGCCGAGGTCGACATGGCCGATCCGGCTGCCTTGCAGGCCTGGCTTGCCGGGCCGGCGCTGCGCGATTTTCTCGCGGGTGCCGATGCGGCGTACCTCGTCAACAATGCCGGCGTCGTCACGCCAGTGGGCTCGCTTGCCGCGCAGGCGCCGGCGGCCGTGCTGCAGGCGGTGATGCTCAATATCGGTGCGCCGCTGGCGCTGGCAGCCGCGTTCGTGCAGGCCGCGCCCGATGCCGCGCGGCGCATCCTGCATATTTCCAGCGGGGCAGGGCGCAATGCCTATCCTGGCTGGGCCGTGTACTGCGCAACCAAGGCCGCGCTCGACCAGCATGCCCGCGCGGTCCAGCTTGACGGTGACCCGCAGGTGCTGGCGGTCAGCCTGGCGCCGGGCGTCATCGACACCGACATGCAGGCGGCGATCCGCGCGACGCCGGACGCCAACTTCCCGCTGCGCGAGCGCTTCGTCGAGCTGAAGGACACGGTCGGCTTGACCTCGCCCGAGGACTGCGCGCGCAACCTGGCCGACTATCTGCTCGCGCCGGGCTTTGGTCGCGAAGCCGTCGACGATCTGCGCAACTGACGGCGATAACAAGTTCTTGTTGACGCAGGTGCGACACTTGTCGCATCATTGCGGCAAGCGTCACATTCGGCGTCACGTCAAGCCTCACGTCAAGGACTGTTGCCATGGCCGTACCCTCGATTTCCGAACTTAGTCTGCTTAAGGCGCTGTGGCGCCAGCAGCCGCTCAGCGCCCGTGAAATCCACGACGCCGTCGAGGCTGGACTGGGCTGGTCGTATTCGTCCACCCGCAAGACGCTCGAACGCATGCTCGACAAAGGCATGGTGCGCCAGGAGTTGCGCCACGGCGTGCAGGTGTATGAGGCGCTCAGCGACAAGGTCGATACCTTGGCCGCGTTCGCCCATGACTTTGGCAAGCGCGTGATGGAGATCGATACGCCGCTGCCAGTCAATATGTTCACCGGCAGCAAGCTGGTCGACGACGATGAACTCGCGCGCCTGGAGCAATTGCTCAACGACTGGCCCGTCGACAAGGATGCGGCCCCATGAACCTGCTCGACGCGACGTTCATCCGCTTCCTGTTCGCCAGCATCGGCTGCCTGGCGGCTGGCGTGGCCGTGTGGGGTGTACTGGCAATGGCGCGGCGGTACCTGCCGGCGCTCGGCATGCAGCGCACCCCGTGGATGCTGGGGCAGGTCGCGCTTGCGGCCACCTTCACTATCTTGATGCTGCCACAGGCGCAGCAGCTTCACATGCTGCCCGTGTTCGACGTCGACCTGTCGCCCGCGACCGCCAGCGCGGTTGCACAACCTGCGCGGGCGGCCGGTGTCACCAGCGCGTTGGCAGAACCCCGATCGTGGCTGAGCTGGACCGCGTGGGCATGGGCGCTGGCTTACACGGGTGGTCTGCTGTGGATGCTTGCGCGCCTGTTCCATGGCCAGCGCGCGCTGGCGCAGTTGCTGCGCGCCGGTGCGCACCTGCCAGCGGACGCAGCATTGCCACCTATTATCGAAGTCGACGCCCCCATCTCCCCGATGCTGGTCGGTCCGTTCCGGCCGTGCCTGCTATTGCCGCTGGCCCTGCGCACGATCGATCCGTTGCAGCGGGACCTGATCATTGCCCACGAACTGACGCACTGGCGCCGGGGCGATCTGTGGTGGCTGGTCGCCTGCGCGCTGCTCCAGGCGCTGTGCTGGTTCAATCCCGCGATGCGTCTGCTGCGAGCGCGCCTCGTCTGGGCCCAGGAGCTGGGTTGCGACCGCGACGTGCTGCGTGGCCGGCCGCAGGTCCAGCGCAAGGCGTATGCGGCCGCGCTGGTCGCGCAGCTGCGCTTCCAGTACCAGGCGGCGCCAGCCAATGCGCTGGCCTTTGGCGGCGTTGCGCCAGACACATTGACCGCGCGCGTTGCATTGATCCGCACGCCGGTCCTCGACCGGAATGCTGGCCGTGCACGCTGCGCCGGCCTGGCTGCACTGGCGCTGGTGTTCGGCGCCAATCTGGCCCTGCAGCCAGCGCTGGCCTGGGGCGATGCACCGGAAACGCTCGACTGCACGCTGATGCTCGATGCTGCCACGGGGGCGGTGCTGGTCGAAGAAGGGCGCTGCGACGTACGCACCACGCCGGTGTCGATCTTCAATATCGCCGTGAGCCTGATGGGATTCGATGCCGGCATCCTGCAGGACACCCACACACCGGCGCTGCCGTTCAAGGCGGGCTACATCGACTGGCAGCCATCGTGGCGCGCCATTACCGACCCGACGAGCTGGATCCGCAATTCGACCGTCTGGTATGCGCAGCAGGTCACCAGCCGGCTGGGCGAACGCCGCGTGCAGGATTACGTGGGTCGCTTCGACTACGGCAACCAGGACCTGACCGGCGGCGTCGACATGGCCTGGATCGCCTCGTCGCTGCAGGTCTCGCCACGTGAACAGGCCGCATTTCTGCGCAAGGTCGCCAACCGCGAACTGCCCGTCAGCGCGCACGCATTCGACATGACGGCGCAGCTGCTGCGCTTGCCCACGCTGGCGGATGGCTGGCAGGTGTACGGCAAGACCGGCACCGCCTCTGGTGATGGGGCCGGGGACAACAGGCGTGCGCTGGGCTGGTTCGTCGGCTGGGCCACCAAGGACGGGCGCACCGTCGTCTTCGCGCGCCAGACATTTGGCCCGCGCGACCCGGACCGCGCCGCCGGGCCGCTTCTGAAAGAACGCTTCCTGCGCGCGCTGCCGGGAAGGCTCGCAACGCTGTCACCGTCCACATAAGGAATCGTCATGATGAAACAAACAAGCCTGGCACTCGCCGCGGCTGGCCTCGTCGCGTGTCTGCCACCAGCCGCCGCCAACGACTGGAACACGCCGCAGGCACCGTTTGCCCTGTACGGCAACACCTACTATGTCGGCACGCACGGGCTGTCGGCGGTCCTGATCACGTCGAACGAGGGGCACATCCTCATTGACGGCGGCAGCGACAAGTCGCCCGCCCAGATCGTGCGCAATATCCGCAAGCTCGGTTTCAAGGTCGAAGACATCCGCTTCATCCTGAACTCGCACGCACACGCCGATCACGCAGGCGGCATCGCCGAGCTGCAGCGCCTGTCGGGCGCCGAGGTCCTGGCCGGCAGCGCTGCCGTCCCCGTGCTGCGCAGTGGCCAGGCCGACAAGGGTGACCCGCAATACACCGACCTTCAGCCGATGGCGCCAACTGCTCGCGTGCGGGGCGTGGCCAACGGTCACGTCGTCAAGCTCGGCCCGCTGGCAGTGACGATGCACGCCACACCCGGCCACACGCAGGGCGGCGCAAGCTGGACCTGGAACGCCGTGGAAGGCGGCCGGACGGCGCACATGGTCTACGCCGACAGCCTGAACGCCATGGCCGCCGGACCATTCCGCTACCGTGGCCATCCATCCTACCCAACGGCGCGTGCGGACCTCGAACGCTCGATCGCGACGGTGGCTGGCCTGCCGTGCGACGTGCTGGTCTCGGCGCACCCGGAAGGCAGCGACCTGTGGCAGCGCTACGCCCGGCGCGCTGCGCGGGGCAATGCCGCCTTCATCGACACCAACGCCTGCCGTACGTATGCTGACAAGGCCAGAGCGCGTCTGGCTGCCCAACTGAGCAAGGAAGCAGACCAATGATCAAGCATGTTATTGCACTCGTCCTGATGGCGTTCGGCGCCGTCGCCCAGGCCACCGAATGGCGCGACAACCCGGCCATCACGCAGCTGTTCAAGAAAGAGGGCGTGACGGGCACGTTCGTCGTGCACGACGTGGCGCTGGACACCAACACGGGCCACGACCGCCAGCGCGCCGCAAAACGGTTCATCCCGGCGTCGACCTTCAAGCTCCCGAACTCGCTGATCGCACTGAGCACGGGCGCCGTCGCCTCGGTCGACGAGATCGTGCCGTACGGCGGCAAGTCGGTCGCGCGCCCCGAGTGGGCACGGGACATGGGCCTGCGCGAAGCGATCAAAATGTCAAACGTGCCCGTCTACCAGGAAGTCGCGCGGCGCATCGGGCGGGAGCGCATGCGCAGCGCGCTGGTGCGCCTGAATTACGGGAATATGGACACGGGCACGGTGGTCGATCGTTTCTGGCTCGATGGGCCCCTTGAAATCAGCGCGCTCGAACAGACGGTGTTCCTGGCCCGGCTGGCGCAGGGCCAGCTGCCGTTCGAGAACGTGCACATGGACGCCGTGCGCGCCATCGCGCGTCAGGATGGCCCGGCCGAACTGTATGCGAAAACCGGCTGGGGCAAGCGGCCCGGCCAGCCCGATATCGGCTGGTGGGTCGGCTGGATCAAGAAGGACGGCAAGCTCTACACGTTCGCGCTGAACATCGACATCCCGGACGGATCCAACGACAAGCGCGTATCGCTGGCGAAAGCGGCGCTGCAGTCGCTGGGGCTGCTGTAGCGCCACCTCGCCCCGGCGTTTAACCCTCGTCGGGCCAGTACAGAAGCATCGGATTGTCGACCAGCAACTGGCGCTGCAGTTCGGGCGTCGGCGCGATGTGGGGAATAAAATCGACCAGCAGGCCATCGTCGGGCATGTGGTCCTTCAGGTTCGGATGCGGCCAGTCGGTGCCCCACAGTACGCGCTCCGGAAATTCCTGCACGATGCGGCGCGCGAACGGCACGACATCGCGATACGGATGCGCTTCGCCATCGAGCGCGGGCGGACCCGTGACCGACAACCGTTCCGGGCAGCTGACCTTCGACCAGACGTTCGGGTGACGGCGCATGAAGTCCAGGAACAGGCCGAACTCAGGCCCGTCGACGGGTTTGCTGACGTCCGGGCGACCCATGTGATCGACCACGACAATCGTCGGCAGCGCCGCGAACAGGTCGCGCAGGTCGGGCAGGTCCTGCGCTTCGAAATACACGACCACGTGCCAGCCGAAGCGGGCGACGCGGGTGGCAATTTCGAGCAGCTCGTCGGCCGGCGTCACGTCGACCAGGCGCTTGACGAAGTTGAAGCGTACGCCGCGCACGCCGGCGTCATGCAGGCGGGTCAGGTCATCATCGCTGATATCGCGCCGTACGGTGGCCACGCCGCGCGCCCGGCCGCCGGCCGCCTGGCAGGCATCGACCAGTGCGCGGTTGTCGGCGCCATGGCAGGTGGCCTGGACGATGACGTTGCGAGCGAAGCCCAGACGGTCGCGCAGCGCGAACAGCGCTTCCTTGCCGGCGTCGCCCGGCGTGTACTTGCGCTCCGGCGCGAACGGAAACACGGCGGCCGGGCCGAACACGTGGCAGTGCGCGTCGACGGCGCCCTGCGGCAGGATGAAGCGCGGGGTGGCAGGGGCAGGGTGCGGCTCGAGCCAGCCTGGGGTGGTGGTCTGCATGGTCATGGCCTAGTCGATATAGATGAGTCCAGCTTGTTCCAGGGCGCCGCGCATGTCGTACATGTCCAGGCCCAGCACGCCGGCGGCCAGCTTCGCGCGCTTGTTGGCTTCGAGCGCCTCGCGCCTGACGGCGGCAGCAACCACGCGCACCACGTCGGCGGCCGGCACGACGACCACACCATCCTCGTCGGCGACGACGGCGTCGCCGGGGCAGACGATCGCGCCGGCGCATACCACCGGGACGTTCACCGAGCCGAGCGTGGCCTTGATCGTGCCCTTGGCGCTGATTGCACGGCTCCACACCGGAAAGCCCATGGCGGTCAGTTCGCGCACATCGCGCACGCCCGCATCGATGATGAGGCCGCGCGCGCCGCGTGCCATGAAACTGGTGGCCAGCAGGTCGCCGAAATAGCCATCGCTGCACTCGGCCGTGACGGCCGCCACGACGATGTCGCCGGGCTGGATCTGCTCGGCCGCAACGTGCATCATCCAGTTGTCGCCTGGCTGCAGCAGCACCGTCACGGCGGTGCCGGCGGCCTGGCCCGGGTAGATCGGGCGCAGGTACGGCTTCATCAGGCCCATGCGGCCCATCGCCTCGTGCACGGTGGCACTGCCGAGGCGGCCGAGCTGTTCGACTGCAGCGGCATCGGCGCGCACGATATGGCGTTTCACGACGCCTAGCTGCGTGTGCAGGGGCGGGGAGGTCATCAACGGGTTCATGTCACAGTCCTTTGGCGGCAAGGAGGGCGTCCAGGCGCGGATAGACGCGCCTGGCATTGCCTTCGTAGATCTGGTGGCGTTCGGCGGGGCTCAGGTTGGCCGCATCGATATAGCGCCGCGTGTCATCGTAGTAGTGGCCGGTTTCCGGATCGATGCCGCGCACGGCGCCGATCATCTCCGACGCAAACAGCACGTTCTTGACCGGAATGACCCTGGTGAGCAGGTCGATCCCCGGCTGGTGATAGACGCAGGTATCGAAGAACACGTTGTTCAGCAGGTGGTCCTGCAGCAGGGGCTTCTGCATTTCCTGCGCCAGGCCCCGGTAGCGGCCCCAGTGGTAGGGCGCGGCCCCGCCGCCATGCGGGATGATGAACTTCAGCGTCGGGAAGTCAGCGAACAGGTCGCCGCTGAGCAGTTGCATGAAGGCGGTCGTGTCAGCATTGATGTAGTGCGCGCCCGTCGTATGGAAGCAGGCATTGCACGACGTCGACACGTGCACCATCGCCGGGATGTCGTGTTCGACCATCTTTTCATAGAGCGGATACCAGTGGCGGTCGGTCAGCGGCGGGCTGGTCCAGTGGCCGCCGGACGGGTCCGGGTTCAGGTTGATGGCGACGAAGCCGTATTCCTTCACGCAGCGTTCCAGCTCGGGAATGCAGGTCGCCGGATCGACCCCGGGCGATTGCGGCAGCATGGCCGCGCCGATGAAGTAGTCCGGAAACAGGGTGCTCACGCGGTGGCACAGCTCGTTGTTGATCGCGGCCCAGGTGGCGCTGGTCTGCGCGTTACCGATGTGGTGGGCCATGAAGCTGGCGCGCGGTGAAAAGACCGTGAGGTCGATGCCGCGCTCGTGCATCTTGCCAAGCTGGTTGCCGATGATGCTGTCGCGCAGTTCGTCGTCGCTGATGTGCAGTTCGCTCGCCGAGGGCGTCGAACCGTCGGCCAGGCCGGCGATCTGGCGCTTGCGCCATGCTTCCAGCGCGGGCGGGGCAGTGGTGTAGTGGCCGTGGATATCGATGATCATGCGGTGGTTCCTTTTTGCCAGATCGAATGGGGCACCATGACGTCGCCGCGCATGATGAGTCGGGCCGTGCGCAGCAGCGCGGCGCGCACGACGTTGTGCGGGTTGGCCGAATCGATGTCGAGTTCGACCGAAAACTCGCCGCCCGGATGCTCGACCGACAGTCGCCCGCTATCGGCTGGCGCGACGGCCAGGTCGTCGGCCACCGACCCGTCGAGCATGCAGGCGGTGGCCACCGTGACGGCCGCCAGGACGCCGATCGCGTCGTGGCAGACATGGGGAATGAAGCTGCGGGTGCTGATGCTGCCGCCTTCACGCGGGGCGGCGATCAGCGTCATCTTGGGGTAGTTCTTGCTGCTGACGTCGCCCAGGCCCATTGCGTGGCCGCACGCCAGGCGCAGCGTTTCGAGCCGTGTGCGCAGCGCGGTGTCGGCGTTCAGGTCGGCCACGCTTTCATAGCCACTGCGTCCGAGCGCATCGGCGCGCAAGATCACGAGCGGCATGCCGTTGTCGATGCAGGTCACGTCGACGCCATCGATGACGTCGCGCACGTTGCGGGTCGGGAGCAGGCTGGCGCAGACCGAGCCGGCCGTGTCGAGAAACGCGATCTCTACCGGAGCGGCGCTGCCGGGCACGCCGTCGATGCGGGCGTCGCCTTCATAGGCGACGCGTCCGCCCGGCGTCTGCACGGTCATGTCGCATTGCATGCCGGTGTTGAGTGTCAGCACGCGCAAGGTGGTGGTGTCGCCCTGTGCTGCAGCCAGGCCCGTCTCGAGCGCGAACGGCGCCACGGCGGCCAGCATGTTGCCGCAGTTGGCGGTGCTGTCCACGCTGTCGCCGGCCGGTTGTATCTGGACGAACAGGAAATCGAGGTCGACGCCGGGCGTCGTGCTCTTGCGCACGATGCCGGCCTTCGAGGTCAACGGATGTGCGCCGCCCAGGCCATCGATCTGGCGCGGATCGGGAGAGCCGAGCACGGCCAGCAGCACACGGTCGCGTGTCGCGGTATCGGACGGCAGGTCGGCCTCGCAAAAGAACGGGCCACGCGAGGTGCCGCCGCGCATGAACAGGGTAGGGATGGAAGTTTGCATGGGATGGATTGTGGCGTGCCTGTTCATCGCCGGACAGGCCGCGCGCGATCTACCAGCTATAACAGCTTGCTATATCATCTGCCCGATTGAAACAAAAAAGAGGGTATGGTGATGGATCTGAAGCAGCTTTCCTACTTCGTCCGTGTGGCCGAAATGGGCAGTTTCACGCGTGCGTCGATTGTGCTCGACATCGCGCAGCCGGCGCTGAGTCGTCAGGTGCGCCTGCTTGAAGTGGAGTTGCGCCAGAACCTCTTGATACGCAATGGCCGGGGCATCACGCTGACCGAGGCCGGCAAGGTGCTGCTCGAACACAGCCGGGGCGTGCTGCACCAGATGGAGCGCCTGCGCGAAGAATTGTCGCGGGTGCGCGGCTCGCTCGCCGGGCGCGTCGCCGTGGGCCTGCCACCGACGCTGGGCCGCATCCTGGCCGTGCCGCTGACGCGCGAATTCAAGGCGCGGATGCCCGACGCCACGCTGGCGATCGTCGACGGCCTGTCGAAAACGATGCAGGAATCGCTGCTGACCGGCCAGCTCGATATCGCCCTGGTCTACAACGCGCTGCCGACGCCGGGCATTGAGCTGCGGCCACTGCTGCAGGACGAACTGCTGCTGGTGCAGGGCCGCCTGGACCAGGTCGTGGAAAACGGTCCGGTCGAGCTGGCCGATATTGCCGACTATCCGTTGATCATTCCGGGGCGTCCCAATGCGCTGCGGATGCATGTCGAAACGGCGCTGCTCAATATCAGCGCCCAGCCGCGCATCGCGATGGAAGTCAACAGCGTCGCCACCATCCTCGATCTGGTGGCCGATGGCGTGGGCTGCGCCATTCTGTCGCCGCACGCGGTACTGACGGCGGCGCAGCCGGAGCGCTTCACGCTGCGGCGGATTGTCAATCCGGGGCTGTTTCCGCTGCTGTCGCTGGCCACCAGCGCCGACCGGCCGGCGACCAGCACCCAGCAGGCGACGCTGGACATGCTCGAACGCATTGCGCGCGAGGTGCTCCAGCCTGCCGATACGGCCGAGCTATAACAGAATGCGATAGCTGATAGGTGTCACACGTGGTTGTTGGGCTGTGGACAGAATTCAATAATGGCCGCTCAGAGCATCCATTCACAACAGGCGCTACCAAAGCGCCGAACCACAACCGAGACAATCTATGATTCCGCAAAAGAAACAATGGCTGGCCATCGGCCTTGCCGCGCTCGGCGTTTGTACGAGCGCCACCGCTGCCGCCGCTGATGCTGCCGGGTATCCCAAAAAAGCGATCACCATCGTGGTGCCGTTCGGGCCGGGTGGCGTGGCCGACCTGACGGTGCGCATGGTGGCGCAGAAAATGGCGGTGTCGATGAAGCAGCCGATCATTGTCGAGAACCGCCCCGGCGCCGGCGGTGTCGTGGCCGCGAATACGGTCGCCAAGGCCAGTCCTGATGGCTACACGCTGCTCTTGATGAGCAATGGCACGGCGGTCAGCGCCAACCTGTTCAAGAAGCTGCCTTACGACACCCAGAAGGACTTCACGCCGATCTCGACGCTGGGGTACTTCGATCTGGCCCTGCTGGTCAATCCGAAGTTGCCCGTCAAGTCGGTCGGCGAACTGATCGCGTACGCCAAGGCCAATCCGGGCAAGCTCAATATCGGTACGATCAACCGGGGCAGCACGCAGAACCTGGCGGCCGAGCTGTTCGTGTCGATGGCGGGCATGGATGCGCTGGTCGTGCCCTACAAAGGCTCACCCGAAGTGCTCACGGCAACCACCACGGGCGAGCTGGATGCCGCCTTCGAGATCCTCAGCCCGGCACTGCCGCAGATCAAGGCGGGCACCGTCAAGGCCATCGCCGTGACGTCGGCCAAGCGTTTTTCGGGCTTGCCGAACGTGCCGACCGTGGCCGAGAGCGGTCTGCCGAACTACCAGGCCACGAGCTGGAATGCGTTGGCTGCACCCGCGAAAACGCCGCAACCGATCGTCGATCGCCTGCATCGCGAGATCAATGCCGCCGTGGCCATGCCGGATGTGAAGGCACGCCTGCTGGGGCTGGGCATCGTGGCCCAGGGTGCAACGCCGGTTGCAACGGCCACGCTGCTCAAGACCGATATCGCGAAGTGGGGCGCCGTGATTACCAAGGCCGGCATCGAGAAGCAGTAAGACCCCGCGTCCCCGCGGCGCGTCACGGCGCCCGGCGGCGGCACGCAGCGCGTGCCCAACCCATCAGAGACCATCAATAATGAGACAGTTTTACTGCATGCGCTTCGGCGCAGGCCTTCTTGCGGCTAGTGTTTCGTGCGGCGTCGTTGCGCAGGAAGCGACACCAATTCAGCTGTATGGCCTGATCGGCGCCTATGGCGCGAAGATCGAGCGCAGCGGCGATCCGAAAGCCGTAACCCTGGTCGGTCATGGCGGCTTGACCACGTCCTATATCGGCGTACGCGGATCGGAAAGCCTGGGGGGCGGCTACAAGGTGCTATTCGCGCTGGAAAGCTTCTTCCAGACCGACACCGGTGGCCAGGGCCGCAGCACGAACGATCCGCTGTTTTCACGCAATGCCTATGTCGGCATCGAAGGCGGCTTCGGCCGGGTAACGGTGGGGCGCCAAACTAATCCCACCTATATCAATATGGGCATGGTCAGCCCGTTCGGGATCTCGGTCGTGTTTTCGCCGCTGGTGCTGCATTCGTTCGTGGCGAGCTATAACGGCGCACTGATCGGCGACACCGTCTGGAACAATGCGCTCCAGTACACGACGCCGCGCACGAACGGCCTCTTGGCCAATGTGATCGTCGGCGCCGGGGAAACCGCCGGCAGCGCCGGTACCGCGAACGTGGGCCTGCATGCCAACTACGTCAAGGGCGCGTTCACGGCCGTGTTGTCCGCGCAGCGCTTCCGGGTACCGGTGACGGCGCCCCTGACGCAGCAGAAAGGGTATTTGCTCGGCGCGGCCTACGACTTCAAGGTGGCCAAACTGCATGGCGCGATGGTGCGCTCGTCGGCCGACGGGACAGTCAATGAAACGCGGACCCGGGATGTGGGGATCAAGGTGCCGGTCACGGCGCAAGGGGCGCTGCTGGCGGAATTCGCGCACACACGGCGTACGCGCGCCGTTCTGCCCGAGAACGTGCGCAAGACGATGTCGTTCGGGTACGACCACTTCTTGTCGAAGCGCACCGACGTGTATGCGGTGTATATGCGCGATAAGCAGACGGGGTTTGATGGCGGTAACAGCGTGGCGCTGGGCCTGCGGCATGCGTTCTAGACGATCTCGTGGTACAGGTCGCGCCACAGTGGATTGACGGACTGGATCAGGTTGACTTTCCAGTTGCGTTTCCAGGATTTGAGGCGTTTTTCGCGCGTGATGGCTTCGCGGATATCGGTGTGGATCTCGTACCAGACAAGGCGGTTGATGCAGTACTTTTTTGTGAAGCTGGCGGCAGCCGCTTCGCGGTGTTGCCAGATGCGTTTGATTAGGTCAGAGGTAACGCCGATGTAGAGGGTGCCGTAGGGGCGGCTGGCCAGGATGTAGACGTAAGATGGTTTGTCCATGGCGTCTACTGTGCGTTCACGGCGTTATTCGAGTTTGTGGCCGCTCAGAGTAACTTGGGTTCCCGCCTGCGCGGGAACGACGGGGTGGGGTGGTACTTGGGTTCCCGCCCGCGCGGGAACGACGGTTTTCAGGTTACCTGCAACATCAGCACGTCGTTCCCGCGAAGGCGGGAACCCAAGCAAGCATGCACATCGCAACCGCCAAAAAAAAGCCGCCCTTGGGCGGCTTTGTCATTCACCAACCGGCTTACTGCCCGCGCTTGGCGCGTGCTTTGGCCGCAATCCGCATGCGCAGCGCGTTGAGCTTGATGAAGCCGCCAGCGTCAGCCTGGTTGTACGCACCGCCATCTTCGTCGAACGTTGCGATGTTCATGTCGAACAGCGAATCGGTCTTCGAATCGCGCGACACGACGATCACATTGCCCTTGTACAGCTTGATGCGCACCCAGCCGTTGACGGTGGCTTGCGTGTGGTCGATCAGCGTCTGCAGTGCAACGCGTTCCGGCGCCCACCAGTAGCCGTTATAGATCAGCGATGCGTAGCGTGGCATCAGGTCGTCTTTCAGGTGCGCCACTTCGCGGTCGAGCGTGATCGATTCGATGGCGCGGTGCGCGCGCAGCATGATCGTGCCGCCCGGGGTTTCGTAGCAGCCGCGCGACTTCATGCCGACGTAGCGGTTCTCCACCAGGTCCAGGCGGCCGATGCCGTGCTTGCCGCCCAGGCGGTTCAGCTCGGTCAGGACGGCGGCTGGCGACAGGCGCTTGCCATTCAGGCCGACAATGTCGCCGCGCTCGAATTCGACGTCCAGGTATTCCGCTTCGTCCGGCGCTGCTTCTGGCGAGACGGTCCAGCGCCACATCGATTCCTCGGCTTCGGCGCTCGGGTTTTCCAGGTGACGGCCTTCAAAGCTGATGTGCAGCAGGTTGGCGTCCATCGAGTACGGCGCGCCGCCGTTCTTGTGCTTCATGTCCACCGCGATGCCCGCGTCTTCCGCGTACTTCAGCAGTTTTTCGCGCGACAGCAGGTCCCATTCACGCCATGGGGCGATGATCTTGACGTCCGGCTTGAGCGCATACGCGCCCAGCTCGAAACGCACCTGGTCGTTGCCCTTGCCGGTCGCGCCGTGCGAGACAGCGTCGGCGCCGGTTTCGTTGGCGATCTCGATCAGGCGCTTGGCGATCAGCGGCCGTGCGATCGACGTGCCCAGCAGGTATTCGCCTTCGTACACGGTGTTCGCGCGGAACATCGGGAAGACGAAGTCGCGCACGAATTCTTCACGCACGTCGTCGATATAGATATTCTCTGGCTTGATGCCGAACTTGATGGCCTTGGCGCGTGCCGGTTCCAGTTCTTCACCCTGGCCGAGGTCGGCGGTGAAGGTGACGATTTCGCAGCCGTAATTGTCTTGCAGCCATTTCAGGATGACGGAGGTGTCGAGGCCGCCAGAATAGGCCAGTACTACTTTCTTGATGTCGCTCATGGGATGTTCCAGTGATGGAGGGAGGGTAATGGTCAGCTGGCTCGCAAATCCAGCCCGGCAAGCGCCGGGATGGACGGCCAACGATCAAGCTTCAGGGGTAAAAATCAATCTTCGATACGGCCGAGCAGCAGGTACTCGATCAGGGCTTTTTGCACGTGCAGGCGGTTTTCGGCTTCGTCCCAGACGACCGATTGCGGGCCGTCGATGACCTCGGCGGCCACTTCTTCGCCGCGGTGCGCCGGCAGGCAGTGCATGAACAGCGCGTCGCTCGCAGCGCGGGCCATCTTGGCTTCGTCGACGATGAAGCCGTCAAACGCCTTCATGCGCTCGGCGTTTTCTTTCTCGTAGCCCATGCTGGTCCAGACGTCGGTATTGACCAGGTGCGCGCCTTCGCAGGCGTCCGACGGGTTGTCGAACCGCGTGTAGCGCGTGGTCGAGACCAGGCTCGGGTCCATCTCGTAGCCGGCTGGCGTGGCGACGTTCAGGTGGAAGCCGAAGACTTCGGCTGCCTGCAGCCACGAGTACAGCATATTGTTGGCGTCGCCGATCCATGCGACGGTCTTGCCGGCGATCGAACCACGGTGCTCGTGGAACGTGAACACGTCCGCCAGCACCTGGCACGGATGGTGTTCATTGGTCAGGCCATTGATGACCGGCACGCGCGAGTTGGCGGCGAAGCGGTCGATGATGTCCTGGCCAAAGGTGCGGATCATGATGATGTCGCACATGCGGCTGATCACCTGACCGGCGTCTTCCACCGGTTCGCCACGGCCAAGCTGGCTGTCGCGCGTGTTCAGGTAGATGGCGGCGCCGCCCAGCTGGTGCATGCCGGCTTCGAACGACAGGCGCGTGCGCGTCGAGCTTTTCTCGAACACCATCACCAGCGTGCGGTCGACCAGCGGGTGGTACACCTCGTAGGCCTTGAACTTGCGTTTGATGATCGCCGCGCGCTTGATGACGTATTCGAACTCGTCGCGCGTGAAGTCGGAAAACTGCAGGAAGTGCTTGATCGGTGGGGTGCTCGTCATCATAAGTCTGTTCGTGTCTGCTGCGATGTTTGTCCCTTGAATTATAAGGGGAATTTCTTTCCGTTAGGGAAAGTAGTCAGGGCCTTAGTACAGGGTCTGCGCCGATTCGTGCAGCAATTGCCCGTAGAGTTCATGGCGGTGCTTCCAGATCTTGCCCGCTGCCACGGCGTCGAGAATGGCGCAGAACGGCTCGGCCAGATGGCGGCAGTTGTAGTACTTGCAGCCGCCCAGGTAGGGCTTGAACTCCACAAAAGCGCGCTCGAGCATGCCTTCGCTCAGGTGGTACAGGCCAAATTCCTGGAAGCCTGGCGAATCGATGATCGCCCCGGCCTTGCCATCGACTTCCGGCAGCCAGTACAGGCGCGTGAACGTCGTCGTGTGCTTGCCGGTGTCGAGCGCGGCCGAGATTTCGCGTACGGCGATATCGGCGTCCGGGATCAACAGGTTGATCAGCGACGACTTGCCCATGCCCGACTGGCCGATGAAGATCGACGACTGGCCGGCCAGCAGCGGCTTGAGGATTTCAACGGTTTCTTCAGGATGTGCCTGGGCCGAGACCTCGTGCACCGGGTAGCCGAGGCGCGAATACTGCGCGGCGCGTTCGCGTGCGCGGGGCAGCAGGTCCGTCACGTCGGTCTTGTTGAGGATCAGGTGCGCCTCGATGCCGGCTGCCTCGCACGCCACCAGCGAGCGTGACACCAGGTCGTCGGCAAAGCCGGGCTCGGTGGCGATCACGACGAACAGGCGCGAGATGTTGGCGGCCAGCAGCTTGGATTTGTACTGGTCGGAGCGGTACAGCAGCGTGGTGCGCTCGGCGATGCGCTCGATCACGGCCTGGTTCTCGGACGTCCTGACCACGTGGACGACGTCGCCCACGGCCACATTGGTCTTCTTGCCGCGCGTGACGCACTGCAGTTTTTCGCCGTCGATGTCGGCCAGGTAGTGGCGGCCGTGGGCCGCGATGATGGTACCGGTCAGTTCAGTAGGGGATGCGCTCATGCGTTTTCCTGGTTGAGGTACAGCGCATTGGCTTTCGCGGCGCAGATAAAGTCGTTGTCGGACAGCGCGCTGCCCGCGGAATGGGTGGTCCAGCTGACGCGGCAGGTGGTGTAGCCCACCGTCATCTCGGGGTGATGGTCTTCGTGCTCGGCCAGCGTTGCCACCGCATTGACGAATGCGATCGTGGCGCGGTAGTCGGGCAGCGTGAAGGTGCGCGCCAGAACGTTGTCGGCCACGCTCCAGCCGGGTACTTCGTGCAGCAGCGTGGCGATGGCTGCCCTGTCGAGTGCAACCCCTTGCCGCGTACAGTGGCGCTGTTCCAGTTTCATGCGGCCGCCATCGTCAGGCGCTTGACCCGGACCGACGCCGGCGGATGCGAATCATAGAACGCGGAGTGCAGCGGATCGGGCGTCAGCGTCGATGCATTGTCTTCGTACATCTTCACCAGCGCCGACACTAGGTCGCGGTGGTCGGTGTGCTGCGCAGCAAAAGCGTCAGCCTCGAATTCATGCTTGCGCGACGTGATTGAGCTCAGCGGCGCGAGCACAAAGGTGAACACCGGCAGCACGAGGATGAACAGGATCAGCGCCATGCCGTCGTTCGACGCGTTCATGAACGGCAGCACGCCCAGGCCCGTGTAGAACCAGGCCTGGCCTTTCAGGTAGCCGAGCAGGGCCAGGAAGGCCAGCGAGATCGCGAACATCGTCGCCACGCGCTTGACGATGTGGCGCAGCTTGAAGTGGCCCAGTTCGTGCGCGAGCACGGCTTCGATTTCCTGTGGCTCCAGGCGCGACAGCAGCGTGTCGAAGAACACGATGCGCTTGGCCCGGCCAAAGCCCGAGAAATACGCGTTGCCGTGGGCGCTGCGCTTGCTGCCATCCATGACGAACAGGCCGCGCGACGCAAAGCCCACGCGCGTCATCAGGCCATCGATGCGCGCTTTGAGGCTGACATCGGCCAGTGGCGTGAATTTGTTGAACAGCGGCGCGATGACGGTCGGGTAGAACGCGATCATCAGGAGCTGGAACCCGCTCCAGACGAACCACGTGTACAGCCACCACAGCGAACCGCTTGCTTCCATCAGCTTGAGCACGACCCACAGCAGCGGCAGGCCGATCAGCGTGCCCACGAACGTGCTTTTGACCAGGTCGCCCCACCACAGGCCTGGCGTCATCTTGTTGAAGCCGAAGCGCTGCTCGAGGACAAACTGACGATACCAGTCGAGCGGCAGGTCGAGCACACTGGCGATCACGGCAAACGCGACGACCAGCACCAGCTGGTGCATCAGGCCGGGGCCGGTGAATGGCAGGATCACCAGCGACAGCAGTTGCAGGCCGCCCATCAGCGTGAAGCCGATCAGGACAATGGCGCCCCACAGCGTGCCGATCAGGCCGAGCCGGGTTTTGGCAACGGTGTAGTCGGCCGCTTTCTGGTGCGCCGCGAGCGGCACTTTCGGCGCAAACTCGGCCGGCACGCTGGCGCGGTGGCGCGCGATATGCCGGATATGGCGCGCGGCCAGCCAGGTGCGCAGCGACAACGTGAGCAGCAGGAAAACGACGAACAAAACCGAAAACGCGAATGAAGACATTCTGTGCCTGTGAGAAAATGCAGGATTGATTAGGCAAAGAGAGAATTATGTCACAAGCGACACCTTCCGCAGTGCCGGGCACGCCCCAGCGGCCCAATGAATTCAACCTCGTCTGGCTCGACATGGAAATGACCGGCCTCGACCCGGACAACGACCGCATCATCGAGGTCGCCGTCGTCGTCACCGATCCCGACCTGAACATCATCGCCGAAGGCCCGGTGTTTGCCATTCACCAGTCGGATGAAACACTCGACAAGATGGACAACTGGAACAAGGGCACCCACGGCAAGTCGGGCCTGATCGACCGCGTGAAGGCGTCGACCGTGACCGAAGCCCAGGCCGAAGTCGAGCTGATCGAATTTCTCAAGCAGTACGTACCGAAGAACAAGTCGCCGATGTGTGGCAATTCGATCTGCCAGGACCGCCGTTTCATGGCGCGCGGCATGCCGAAGCTCGAAGCGTTCTTCCATTACCGCAACCTCGACGTGTCGACGCTGAAGGAACTGTGCCGCCGCTGGAAGCCCGAGCTGGCATCCGGTTTCAAGAAGCACCAGAAGCACACGGCGCTGGCCGACATCGTCGAGTCGATCGAAGAGCTGCGCTACTACCGTGAGCACTTCATTAAGCTGTGATGCCTTAACGGTAATGCGAGAGTTGTAAAGTTGCGCAAGGGCCACTGCCAAACCGGAAAAAGCTGCAATCCGGCAAGCAAGTTATGCGACAATCCTGGGCATGGCCTCGCTCTCCGCTACTGCTTTTCCGGTGACAGTGTGATGGCTGCGCAAATGCGCAGCCGTGACTGGCAGCATTGTCCGCTCGGCGCACCCGACACCTGGCCGCCGTCCCTCCGGACGGCGGTCGACATGATGCTGCATTCCGCGTTCCCGATGTTCGTTGCGTGGGGACCACAGCACATCTTCCTGTACAACGACGCGTATATCCCGATCCTCGGCGAGCGCCATCCGGGCGCGCTCGGCCAGCCGTTCGCGGCCCTGTGGCCCGAGGTCTGGCCCGAGCTGCAGCCGCAGGTCGAACACGTCATGGGCGGCAAACCGGTCTTTTTCGAAGATTACCCGCTGCGCCTGCTGCGGAACGGCTATCCCGAGCGCACCTGGTTCACCTTCTCGTATGCGCCGCTGCATGCCGACGGCGGCAGCGTTGGCGGCCTGTTCTGCACCGCGATGGAAACCACGACCCGCGTGTTGGGCGAGCGCCGCGCCGCGTTCCGCCTGATGCTGTCCGACGCGCTGGCCGTGCTGGCCGATCCGGGTGACGTGATTGCCACCGCCAGTACGTTGCTGGGTGCAGAATTAAGTGCAGATTCGACCACGACGCGCGCGCGGTATGCCGAGATCGATCCGCTTAGCGGAACGCTGGCCGCACCGTGCCTGTCGGCGCTGTCGGCGCTGACGGACAGCGCGCCGCGGGCGCAGCCGGACCGCTTCGGTCCGGCAATGATGGCCGCGCTGCAGCAGGGCGCCGTGGTGAGCATCCACGACACCGCCAGCGATCCGCGCGCACTGGAGTCGCCGTTCGGCAAGCGCGTGGGCGCCATGCTGGTGGTGCCGTTGATGGCGGCGGGGCGCCTGGCCGCGTGCCTGTGTGTCGATGCGCCGGCGCCGCGCGCGTGGACCGAACACGATATCCGGCTGGCGCGTGACGTGGCCGAGCGCACCTGGGCCGCGGCCGGCACGGCGCGTGCGCATGCGATGCTGCGCGAAGAGCGCGACCGGGGCCGCGAGATTTTCGCCAATATCTCCGAAGGCTTCGCGCTGTTCGACCGCAACTGGGTGGTGCAGCACATGAACACCGAAGGGTTGCGCATCTGCGCCGTCACGAGCGACGAGGTCATCGGCCGCAATCACTGGGCCGTGTTCCCGGCCATGCTCGAGTGCGAGGCCGGGCGCATGTACCAGCGCGTGATGGCCAGCCGCAAGGCGGGCAGCGCCGAACAGTGCCGCGAGTTTCCCGATGGCCGCCGCGTCTGGATCGATCTGCGCGCCTATCCGACCCAGGACGGCGGCATTGCCACGTTCTTCCGCGACATCACCGACCGCAAGCTGGCCGAAGAAAAGCTGGTGGAGGCCGACCGCCGCAAGGATGAATTCCTGGCAATGCTCGCGCACGAACTGCGCAATCCGCTCGCGCCGATCAGCGCCGCGGCGGAGCTGCTCCGGCTCGGCAACGTCGATGCGCGCCGGGTGCACCAGAGCAGTACCATCATCAGCCGCCAGGTGCGCCACATGACGCGCCTGGTGGACGATCTGCTCGACGTCTCGCGCGTGACGCGCGGCCTGATCACGCTGGGCCAGGCGCGCGTGGCGGCGCGCACCGTCATCGAAGAAGCCATCGAGCAGGTGCGCCCGACCATTGACACGCGCGCGCAGACCCTCACCGTGCGCCTGCCGTCGGCCGGCGTGGCGGTGCTCGGTGACAAGGCGCGCCTGGTGCAGGTGGTGGCCAACGTGCTGGCCAATGCGGCCAAGTACACCCCGGCCGGGCGCAGCATCGACCTGCGCGCCGACCTGCACGGCAACCGCCTGGTACTGAGCGTGCGAGACGAAGGCATTGGCATGGACGTGGAACTGACCGGGCGCGTGTTCGACCTGTTTACGCAGGCCGAGCGCTCATCGGACCGCGCCCAGGGCGGCCTGGGGCTTGGGCTCGCGCTGGTCAAGCACCTGGTCGAGCTGCACGGGGGCACGGTGGGCTGTTCCAGTCCGGGCCTGGGCAAGGGCAGCACCTTCGTCATTACGCTGCCGCTGCTGCTCGAAGAGGCGCCGGACCTGCCAGAGCCGGTCGTCGCGGCGCCGGCCGGCGTCGCGCGCCTGAAGGTGCTGGTGGTCGATGACAATACCGACGCGGCAGAAATGCTTGGTTTGCTGCTGGCGGCGCAGGGGCATGACGTGGCGATCGAGCACGGGGCGCTGGGCGCACTTGCACGGGCGCGCAGCATGCGGCCCGATGTCTGCCTGCTCGATATCGGCCTGCCTGAGATCGACGGGCACGAATTGGCGCGGCGCCTGCAGCAGGATCCCGGGATGGCCGATTCGGTGCTGGTGGCGGTGACGGGTTACGGGCAGCCGCAGGACCGTGATGCGGCATTGGCGGCGGGCTTTGCGCATCACCTGGTCAAGCCGCTCGATGTGGAGGTATTGCTGGAGGTGCTGGCTGGCGTGCCGGGCAGGGTGCCCGGTCAGCAGATTCGCGAAAACGTATGGGAACAGGTTGGGCAGGATTGACGGCCAGGCCGTCAATCCTGCAGCCTATTATTCAGCGCCGCAGCACTTCTTGAATTTCTTGCCGCTGCCGCAGGTGCAGTCATCGTTGCGGCCAACCTTCGGCTCGTCGCGCACAATCGTTTCCACGGCCGGCTTGCGCAGCGGCAGCCAGTGGCGGTAGATCGCCGGCACGTTGGCCTCGATCTGCAGCGCCAGGGCATGCACCTTGACCGGGTCGTCGACTTCGGCCAGTTCGGCTTCTTCGATTTCGTCCGCGCCCAGCAGGTAGATCGGGCGGATCAGTTCAGCAACGTCGCTGTCCCAGATCGCATCCCACGAGCCGGCGCGCAGTTCGACGCCTTCCCAGAAACCCCAGCACCAGGCTTCCGGATCGATCAGGACCTTGCCATCGACCTCGTGCTCGCAGAACAGCGGCTCGAAATCCTTCGGCGCGACCTCGAACGTGATCAGGACTTCGTTCATGAAGCGCATGATCAGGTTGACGATGCGTTCTTCGTCGCGCTTGTTCTTCCATTTCGGCGCCGCGGCCTCGTCTTCGCCCCAGACCATTGGCAGCCACTCGGCCGGCATGATCGATTCCGGGCCGATCGCGATGGCGGTCAGGTAGCCGTGCAGGGTGTCCATCGTCATCGCGTCGTCGGAGCAACGGTCGGAGAGCAGGAACTGGTCGAGTTCGTCGAATTCTTTTTCGGAGAGGGGCTGTTCGAGGTGCATGGGGTCGGTGGTCTGTGGCGCGGGCGCGCCGGTTGCGTCAAAGGCGCCAGTGTAACGCCTGCGCCGTCGCCGGGCACGAAAAACCTGCCGGCGAGGCGCTGCTTGCAACGTTTACTTCAGAGTCGAACGGTAGTACGGCAGATTAACGCTTGGCGTTGAAGGCCTTGGTCAGCTCGTCAGCTGCGAACTGCTGGGCTTCTTTCGCCTTCGGCACCACGGCGTCCATGCCGAAGAACTCGTGGGTCACGCCGGTGAAGTGACGATAGTTGACGGTCACGCCTTCCTTCTTGAGGCGGTCGGCGTAGGCCTTACCCTCGGTCATCAACGGGTCGATTTCCGCGGTGATCACGGTTGCCGCTGGCAGGCCTTTGAGCGAGGCGGCCTTCATCGGCAGCGCGTACGGGCTCTTTGGATCGGCGCCGTAGTGCTTGAAGAACCATGTCATCATCGCCTTGTTCAGCGGCTTGGCGTTGGCGTTCTTCTTGTACGACTCGTTGTTCATGTCGTCGTTGACCACTGGATACACCAGCAACTGGTGCACCGGCATCTGGATTTTCTTTTCCATTGCCATCATCGAGACCACGGTCGCCAGGTTGCCGCCGGCCGATTCGCCCGCCACTGCCACGCGCATTGGGTCGCCATTGATGCTCTTGGCATTGGCCAGGGCCCACTGGTACGCCGCGAATGCGTCTTCGGTCTGGGTCGGGAACTTGTGCTCTGGCGCCAGACGGTAGTCGGCCGAGATCACGATCGCCTTGGCCTTCTTGGCCAGGCCACGCACCGACGATTCATACACCTTGGTGTCGGCAATCACGAAGCCGCCGCCGTGGAAATACACGACAACCGGGAACGGACCCGCGCCTTCAGGCGTGAAGATGTGGATCGGGAAGCTGCCGCCCTTGCCCTGGATCGATTGCGTCTTCATCGTGACGCCTGGTTCCGGTGCCGTGCTCTTGCCGGCGTCGGTCAGCACTTTCTTGACGGCGTCGCTCGGGGTTGGCTGCTTGCGCGCTTCTTCCGGGCTCAGGGTTTCAATCGGCTTTGGCTTCAGGGCCGCCATCGCGTCCAGCACTTTCTGCATGTTCGGCTCGGCCTTCGGCGGCTGGGCAGCGGTTTGTGCGATGGCGGTGCCGGCCAGCAGGCCAGCGGCGAGAGCGACGACGGTCAAAGTCAGTTTTTTCATGGTCAGTCCTATGCGGTTATTTGTTCGCAGCACAATTGCGCGGGTACATACATGACATGAGACCTTGTTAGATTGTCACACTCTGTGCGAAAACGAACACAGCAGCAGTGAAATGTTCGCAATCACCACGCGACCGTGCGCCGCCGTACAATGGGGCATGGATAACCTGACCCCTGCCACCGCCGACGCCACGCCAGACCACCCGTACGCGCGCCTCGATCCTGCGACCGTGCTCGATGCGCTCGACAGCGTCGGCCTGCATGGCGACGGGCGCCTGCTGGCGCTCAACAGCTACGAAAACCGCGTGTACCGTGTAGGCCGCGAAGAGGGCGAGCCGGTGGTCGTCAAGTTTTACCGGCCTGAACGCTGGAGCGACGAGGCCATCCTGGAAGAACACGGCTTCGTTGCCGAACTGGTGGCGCAGGAGGTGCCTGTGGTGCCGGCCATCGAGATCGACGGGCGCACGCTGCACACGTTCGACGGTTTCCGGTTTTCGGTATTCGACAGCCGTGGCGGGCGCGCCCCCGAGCTGGGCGACCCCGCCGTGCTGGAATGGATTGGCCGCTTCATCGGGCGCATCCATGCGCAGGGCGCCGTCAAGCCATTTTTGCTGCGCCCGGCGCTCGACCCGGTCACGTTCGGCCGCGAACCGTTCGACTGGCTGCGCAGCCACGACTTCGTGCCACCCGAACTGATGCCGGCCTGGTCGAGCGTGATGGAACAGGCGCTTGACGGCGTGGCACGCTGCTACGAGCGCGCCGGTGAGTTGCCGCTCGTGCGCCTGCACGGCGATTGCCACGGCGGCAACGTGCTGTGGACGCCCGACGGGCCGCACTTCGTCGACTTCGACGACAGCCGCATGGGCCCGGCGGTGCAGGATCTGTGGATGCTGCTGTCGGGCGAGCGGCAGGAGATGGTGGGCCAGATGGCGGACGTGCTGGCCGGCTATGAGGATTTCTGCGATTTCCACCCGCGCCAGCTGTATCTGGTCGAAGCATTGCGCACGCTGCGCCTGATCCATTACTCGGCGTGGCTGGCGATGCGCTGGACCGATCCGGCATTCCCGGCTGCTTTCCCCTGGTTCAATACCCAGCGCTACTGGCAAGACCGCATCCTCGAACTGCGCGAGCAGGTCGCGCTGATGGATGAGCCGCCGCTGTGGCAGATGTAAGAATATAGATGGGCGTGGTAAAGCGCCAAGCTGATGCACGATTGCCACCCAGTTCGGCATAGCACGAGAACCGGATTTGCCGGATAATCAACCCGACAGCCGCCACAGAGACTCCGCATGGAACCGAACCCAGCCCAACAAGACGACACCGACTTCACGATCGACCTGTCGCCGGCCGCCGGCGCGCTGGCGCCACCCGATGCGGTGTCAATGCCAGTGCCAGTACCAGTATCGACGCCGGCCGCCGCCGCGTTCGCGCAGCCGGTGGTACCGGTCACGCCGGTATTGCCCGCTGCGGCGGAACCTGCCGAATTTGCCGGTCCGGGTCGCAAGCCACTCGAGATGCGCGAAATCCAGGAAGCGATCGCGCGTGTCGAGGCGGAAGCCAAGGCCAATATGGCGGCCGAGAGCCGCCACCACGCCGAAGCGCGCGCCCGCTCGCTGGCCGATGAGCGCGCTTCCATCGACGCCGCTGCCGCCGCGGCGGCGCAAGCCAATTCCCAGGCCTCGGAAGACGCCATTGCCGCCAACCGCGAACGCCTCGACTCGCTGCGCGCTGCCGCGCAGGCGTCGAGCGAACGCCTGGACGCGATCCGTCAAGAAACTGCCGAGCTGCGCGCGCGCGTAAAAAGCGATACCGAAGTGCGGGTCGCGACCGAAGCGCGCGCCCGCCTCGAAGAAGAAGCGCGCCGCCGCGCGACGGCCCAGATCGAAGCCGAGGCCGAACTGGCCGCCAAGGCCGCCCGCGCGGCCGACGAACTGGTCGTGCACACCGAGCAGGCGCGCCTGCAGGCAGTCGAGCGCATGGCCGCCGTTGAGGCGGCGCGCGAAGAAGTGCAGCACAACGCCAGCGCCGACGCCCGTATCGCCATCCTGGCGCGCGAGCGCGAGCGGGCCGAACGTTCCGCGCGTCAAACGGCCGAGAAACTGGCCGACGCCGAAGCCGAAGCCCTTGAACTGACCCAGCAGCGCGAGCGCGCCGACCAGATTGCGCTGACGTCGGCCTTTGCCCGCGCGGCCGCCGAAGCGCGCGCACTCGAAGAAGCGCGCGCCTACGCCCACATCGAGCAGGAACGCGAGACGATCGCGCTGGCCCAGGCCGAGTCCGAACGCGTGGCTGGCCAGTCGCTGCGCATGCGCCTGCAGACCGAGAAAGACATTCGCGACGCCGCCGTGCACCGCGAACGGCAAGAACAGATGGCAGCCTCGAGCGCCGCCGCGCGCCGTGACGCCGAAACGCGCATCCTGGCCGCGACCGAAGCGCGCATCGAAGCCGACCGCAAGCTGCGTCTGGTGGCCGAGGACCGCGCCCGCGCCGAAGAAGAAGCGGGCGAGCAGGTGCAGGCGCGGCTGGAAGCCGAAGCCCAGGCCGCGCTCGACGCACGGGCGCGCATGGCCGCCGATGAAGCGGCCACCGCCGCTGCGCAGCGCGAATCTGAGGAACACCGGCGCGAGCGCACGCTGGCCGACGAGCGCGCTGCGCTGGCGCAGGCGGCAGCCGATGCACAGGCTGCAGTGAACGACGACGACGCAGCGGCCCTGGCGCTCGAAGCGTCGCAGGTGCAGTTGCAGCAAGAGGCGGCGCAGCTGGCGGGGCAGCGCCGTGAACAGGCTGAACACCTGGTGCAGGCCGAGCAGGAACGCAAGACCGCTGAGGCGCAAGCGCTGGCGGCACTGGAACAGAAAATCGCGGCCGAGCACGAGCTGACGCTGGCGGCGCAGGCGCGCAGCGAGGCCGAAGCGGCGGCTGCCGCAGCCCTGCAGGCAAAGGTCGAGGCCGAGCGGCGCATCGAAGAAGCGCAGCGCGCCGCCTGGGAAGCGCAGCAGGCGCAGGCCGATGCGGCCATCGAAGAAGCATCGCAGGCGGAGGCGGCAGCCGCCGCGCAGCAGGCGCACGCGCGCCGCGCCGCCGAGCTGGCGCAAGCCCAGGCCGAACGGGCCGAAGTCGAGCAGCAGCAGGTGGCATTGACCGAAGCAGCCATCGCCGCCGAGCGCGACGCAACCCGCGCTGCGCGCGAAGCGCTGGTATTGGTCGAGCGCAAGCTGGCCGCGCAGCGCGAGCAGGCCGCCGCCGACACCCGCGCCAACGAAGCGCAGGCAGCGCGGCTGGCATCCGAACAGGCGGCGGCGCAGGCGGCCGTGTCGCGCGCCGACGCCGAGCAGGCGCAGGCCGAACTGGCACGCCAGCGCGAACTGGCCGAGCTGGCCGCGGTGCAGGCCGCGCTTGAAAAACGTGAAGCGCAGCGGGCGCTGCTCGAACACGCGCAAGAGCACGCCGAAATGCAGCGCAAGGCGGCGCACGCGACGCAGCAGATGGCTGACGCGCGCAAGCAACTGGTGAATCTGGAAAGCCGGCGTCAGGACGACGATGCGGTCGAGCTGGCAGCGACCCAGCGGGCGATTGGCGAGCGCAAGGTCGAAGCAGGGCAGCGCTCGGTCTCGGCCGACCTGACGCGCGAGGTGCTGGGCCGGTTCAAGCAGTCGCAGGCGCGGGCCGGCGATACATCGGCGGCGCAGGCGGCCGCCAGGCTGGCAGAAGTGATTGCGACCCAGCGCGAGCTGGATGGACACCGCAAGGGCGATCCGGACTGATCGGGGAGGGCATGTAAATGCCTCGATGCTCTACGCACGTCGTTCCCACGAAGGCGGGAACCCA
Source organism: Massilia aurea (assembly GCF_014200505.1). Lineage (GTDB taxonomy): Bacteria > Pseudomonadota > Gammaproteobacteria > Burkholderiales > Burkholderiaceae_D > Telluria > Telluria aurea_B. The sequence goes on from NZ_JACHBX010000001.1 coordinate 558,733, forward strand.
AGTTCGCCGCGTAGCGGCAGCGTTTGACGTCACACGTACGGCATGCAGCCTTGGGTTCCCGCCTGCGCGGGAACGACGGTGGTGTGCTTAATGTGCGGCTGCTGCTTGCGCAATCACCGGCGTCCGGCTTGGCGATGTCTGATTATTTTACGTTCGACGCCCGTCGTTCCCGCGAAGGCGGGAACCCAAGTTCGCCTCGTATCGGCAGTGTTCGACGCCACAGGTACGGCATGCAGCCTTGGGTTCCCGCCTGCGCGGGAACGACGGTGGTGTGCTTAATGTGCGGCTGCTGCTTGCGCAATCACCGGCGTCCGGCTTGGCGATGTCTGATTACTTTACGTTCGACGCCCGTCGTTCCCGCGAAGGCGGGAACCCAAGTTCGCCGCGTACCGGCAGCGTTTGACGTCACAGGTATGGCATGCAGCCTTGGGTTCCCGCCTGCGCGGGAACGACGGTGGTGTGCTTACTGCGCCGGCGCCTGTTCAGGCAAACCCGGCGCCTGGCTTGGCGACAGCGGATTGTCCGGGCCGCCGGCCACTTTCGACACGAAATACTCGGTCTCGCCAAAGCACGTGGTCGGCACACCCTTGTGCTGGTCATACGTCAGCTGTACGCGCTTGCCCATGCTGGCCAGCAGGGCCGGCACCACGGTTTCGTCGCGCACCGTGAACACGAAGCGCTCGGGAATCGCACCCGGCATGCTCGACAGCAGAATCTCGCCTTCCCACGTTTTGCACAGCCAGCCGCGCTTGGAGAATTTCTGCAGGTAGCCGGCCCGTTCGCCTTCCGAATACGACCAGGTCAGTGTGAACCAGGTATAGCCTGCAGCCAGGACAGCGACGATGGCGATGAGGATGAGCAGGATGGCGGAAGTGCGCTTGGGCATGGTGGTCGGCATGGTTGGGTGGCTGGTCGATCAAGAAAGTGGTCGGGGTTGGCAAACGGGCAGCGCAAACGCGGTGCGCGCCCATTCTGCCATGCCTTGCCTTAATCGCAAACCGGGATTGCTGACAACGACGGATTCAGCCTGTCTGGCCGGCGGCCAGGGCGTCTTCTGCGGCCAGGCGCCGGCGATATCGGATCGACGACCACAGCGCCACGAGAATGAACGCCAGCCCGGACAGCCCCGTGAACCACTCGGGAATGTGATAGTGCACGCTGGCGAACATGATCAGCGCCAGGATGCCGATGGCGTAGTGCGCGCCATGCTCCAGATACACGAATTCCTGCAGCGTGCCCTTGTAGACCAGGAACACGGTCATCGAGCGCACGAACATGGCGCCGATGGCCAGTCCCAGCATGATGATGACGACATCATTGGTGATGGCAAACGCGCCGATGACGCCATCGAAGCTGAACGACGCATCGAGCACCTCGAGGTACAGAAAGCCCCCGATGCTGCCCTGCGAGATCATCGCGCCCACCGACGGGTCGTGTTCCTTGGCTTCCAGCAGGTTGCTGAGCCATTTCACCGCGATATAGATGAGCACGCCCGTGACGCCGGCGATCAGCACCGCCAGCTTGCGCGCCTCTGGCATCAGGCGCATGGCGGCGACCACGCACAGCAGCGTGAGCAGCACGGCCAGGCCTTCGGTGCCGTACTTGCCGACTTTTGCCTCGAACCAGTCGAACCAGTGCAGCTCTTTTTCTTCGTCGAACAAAAAGTTCAGGAACACCAGCATCAGGAAGGCGCCGCCGAAAGCGGCGACCTCGGCGTGGTGCGCGGTCAGGTTGCGCGAATACTCGTCGGGATTGTCGAGCGCCATGTGCCAGACGTCCGGCAATCCCAGCCCGGTCGCGGCCGCCACGATCACGAGCGGAAACAGCAGGCGCATCCCGAATACCGCCACCAGGATGCCAACGGTGAGAAACAACTTGCGCCAGAATTCGTTCCAGTGCTTGAGCACTGAGGCGTTGACGACGGCATTGTCGAAAGAAAGCGACACTTCGAGCACGCCGAGGATGGCAGTGATCCACAAGGCTTGCAGCAGCCCGGGCCAGCCCCGGTGCGCATAGCCCCACCAGCCAGCGAGCACCATCAGCACTGCCGTCACGACGAACGACCACCGGAAATGCCGCATATGCGCCTCTTGTGTGCAGGTACCTGTTGGGACAATATTACCGTGTCCCCGCCAAAATGGGCTGTACCGAAAGTCGCCCGCCGAGCCTTGCTTCTGAGATAATTCTGCCCAGCATTTCTCACTCTAAGACATCATGGAAATCATTTATCTCATCACACCGGTACTGACCTGGATGGTAGTCGGCCCGATCAAGTTCCTCATCTCCAGTGTGCGCTACCGGCGCTGGGCCTTCGACCTGGTCGGCAACGGCGGCTTTCCCAGCAACCACAGCGCCGTCGTTTCCAGCACGGCCACGCTGATCGCACTACGCGAAGGCATGGGGCACCCGGCGTTCGGCGTGGCCGTCACGCTTGCCTTCATTGTCATGATCGACGCCAACAGCCTGCGCCAGCACGTCGGTCGCCACGCCGTTACGCTGAACCACCTGAATGAGGGCAAGAAAGATTACGTCATCCTGCGCGAGCGCATGGGCCACACCCGGTTCGAAATCGCCGGTGGCATTCTGACCGGCATCGGCATGGGCTTTCTGATCTACACCGTGCTGGGCGGTTTTTAATGTATGTACGGGATGCGTGCGTCGCGCATCCCGCCGCGCATCCCGCCGGACGTCCGGGCGTCCGGCGTTGTCCATTGGTTGTTCGTTGGTTGTCCGTTTTTTACTGCATTTCATCCCGGACGGAATGCAGCTCATCGCCAGATTCCGCACTTCATCCATCCATTTCCGCACTACACAGGTTCGTCAATTGACGCTGCTGGAGACCTCCTGAATACTGCGCGCTGGATGTATCTGAACTTATTTTTATAAAAACACCGAGTCCATTTCCGGAGAACCACCATGCTGCGCAAAACACTCCTCGTTCTAGCCATCGCATCAAGCCTAGTCGCTTGCGGCAAAGATTCCAAAGCCCCCGAGGGCAAGGACAACAAGCCGACCCAGCTGACCGTGGCGCAGGAGGATGTCTTGACGATCCAGAGCGCATCGGTGTCGTCGGGCCCGGTGATTACCGGCTCGATCGAGCCCGAGCGCCGCGCCGACCTGCGCGCCGAAGTCTCGGCCATCGTGCTGCAGGTGCTCAAGGAAAACGGCGAACCGGTCAAGCGCGGCGACGTGCTGGTGCGCCTCGACGAAACCTCGATCCGCGACACCCTGATGTCGGCGGAAGACATGCAGCGCGCCGCCTCGCTGGCCGTCGACCAGGCCAACCGCCAGCTCGAGCGCCTGAAAACCCTTACGGCGTCGGGCATGACCTCGGCCAAGGCGCTCGACGACGCCGAAATGGCGCGCAACAACGCCATGAGTGAACTGTCGAGCTCGCGCAGCCGCGTGGCCACCGCGCGCCAGCAACTGGCCCGCACCACCGTGCGTGCGCCATTTGACGGCATCGTTTCCGAGCGCAAGGTCTCCAATGGCGACACCGCCACCATCGGCAAGGAACTCGTCAAGGTCATCGACCCGACCAGCATGCGTTTTGAAGGCGCAGTCTCGGCCGACTCGGTCAGCACCGTCAAGATCGGCCAGAAGGTCAACTTCCGCGTCAACGGTTACGCGGACCAGACGTTTGCCGGCGTCGTCAGACGGATCGATCCGGCTGCCAATCCGGTGACGCGCCAGGTCGAGGTGCTGGTAGGCTTTGTCGACAATGCGCAGCCGCGCGTGGCCGGCCTGTACGCCGAAGGGCGTGTCGACGCTGCCGCGACCGACGCGCTGATGCTGCCCGAGAGCGCGCTGGTGCGCGTGGGTGACGCCAGCCACACCTGGCGCATCAAGGACAAGACGCTGTCGAAGGTCAAGCTGGTGGTCGGCGCGCGCGACGCCCGCACCGGCAATGTCGAGATCAAGCAGGGCCTCGCGGCCGGCGACGTGGTGCTGCGTGCGCCGACGTCGAACCTGAAGGACGGCCAGAAGGTCGACATGCCGAACGCCCGTGTGGCCAGCGCGAATGGCGCTGGTGCAGGTGCCGGCGCGGTCCAGGGCAAGTAAATCAGGAACACCAAAGGAAAACCCACCATGTTCCTGTCCAATTTTAGTGTCAAGAAACCGGTCGCGACGATCGTCATCATCGTGGCGATGATGGCCATCGGCCTGCTGGCCCTGTCCAAGCTGAAGGTCAACCAGAACCCGGATGTCGAGGTTCCGATCATCGTCGTCGACATCCCGTACCCGGGCGCATCGCCCGAGACCGCCGAGCGCGAGATCACCAACCGCCTCGAAAAGCAGATGCAGGCAATCCAGGGCGTCAAGGATGTCAATTCCAACTCCTACGAAGGCGGCGCCTCGATCTGGATGGAATTCGACTTCGACCGCGATCTGATCGAAGCCTCGGACGACGTGCGCAATGCGATTGCCGCGGTGCGCTACAAGCTGCCGATCGAGATGCGCGAGCCGGTGCTGCGCCGGATCGATCCGGCGGCCCAGCCGATCATGTCGCTGGCGCTGTCGTCGAGCACCCAGAGCCACGCCGAAATCTCGCGCTACGCCGAAGACGTGCTGGCCGACGAATTCCGCGGCATTGATGGGGTGTCCACTGTGGTCGTCAACGGCGCGCTGCGGCGCGAGCTGTCGGTGCTGCTGCGCGCCGAGAAGCTGAGCGAATTCAATATCTCGGCGTCCGACGTCACCAATGCGCTGCGCAACGGTAATACCAATGCGCCGGTGGGCAAGCTGCGTAGCGAACTCGACGAAAAAGGCATCCGCCTGGTCGGGCGCATCGAGCGGCCCGAAGATTTTTCGCAGATCGTCGTCAAGCGCAATGGCGACCAGATCGTGCGCCTGAGCCAGGTGGCCGAGATCCGCGATGGCTTCGCTGACGTGAACACGCTGTCGGTGCGCAGCGGCAGGCCGAATGTGGGCCTGCAGATTTCGCGCTCGCGTGATGCCTCGACCGTTTCGCTGGCCAAGCGCGTCCACGAAGTGGTGGCAGCGCAGAGCAAACTGCTGCCGGCCGGCACCAAACTCGAGGTCGTGATTGACGGCGGCAAGGATGCGCAGTCGAGCCTGAACAACGTCATCGAAGCGCTGGTGCTGGGGGCCGTCCTGACCGTGTTCGTCGTCTACGCGTTTCTCAATTCGTGGCGCTCTACGCTGATTACCGCGCTGGCGCTGCCGACGTCGGTGCTGGCGGCGTTCATCGCCGTCTGGCTGTGCGGCTTCACGCTGAACTTCATGACGCTGCTGGGCCTGTCGCTGGCAATCGGCGTGCTGATCGACGATGCGATCGTGGTGCGTGAAAACATCGTGCGCCACATGGAAATGGGGTCCGACCGCCGCACCGCCGCGCTCGAAGGCACCGCCGAAATCGGCATGGCAGTGGCCGCAACCACGTTCTCGATCATGGCCGTGTTCGTGCCAGTGGCCTTCATGCCGGGCTTGTCCGGTGAGTGGTTCCGCCCGTTTGCGCTGACCGTGACCTGCTCGGTGATCGTGTCGCTGTTCATCTCGTTCACGCTCGACCCGATGATGTCGGCCTTCTGGGGCGATCCACCGGATCACCACAGCCGCCCGAAGACCGGCATCGGCGCCGTGCTCGATCGCTTCAATCACTGGTTCGACCACCAGGCCGATCGCTACGGCCGCGTGATCGCCTGGGCGCTGCATCACCGCCGCGCGATGGCGTGCCTGGCAGTTCTCAGCCTGATCGGCGCGCTGGCCATGCACCATTACTTTGGCGGGTCGAGCTTCCTGCCCAAGCAGGACTCGGGCAACCTGCAGATCGAGGTGCGTACGCCAGCCTCGTCGTCGATCGAGTATGCACGCCGCAAGCTCGAAGCGGCCGCCGTGCTGGCCCGCACCTTGCCTGAAACAAAAGACACGAACAGCAACGTCAAGACCAGCGGCGGCACGATCTACGTCGACATCGGCAAGCGCAGCGAGCGCAAGCGCACTGCGTCCGAAGTCGCCGTCGAATTGCGCGCCAAAATCTCGAGCCTGGTGGGCGCCGAATACACGGTCATCGATGACCTGTCCGGCGGCGGCAAGCCGGTGCAGGTGGAATTTACCGGTCCCGATTCGCGCAAACTGATGGAGCTGACCACCGCCTACATGGAAAAGCTGCGTGAAGTGCCGGGCGCGGTGGACGTCGCGCTGTCCGAGCAGGATCCGAAGAACGAACTGCAGATCGTGCTCGACCGGGGTCTTGCCAATGCCCTGGGCATTTCGGTGGGCGATGCGGCGCAGTCGCTGCGCGTGGCGTTTGCCGGCATCGAAGTGGGCGACTGGGTCGATCCGACGGGTGAAACCCGCGACGTCGCCGTGCGTCTGCACCCGGACGACCGCGTCAATACCGACAGCATCGAGCGCCTGCCGATTCCGGTCACCGGCACCGGCATGATGGTGCCGCTCGAGCAGATCGCGTCGATCACGATGGGCAAGGGCCCGTCGGCGATCCGCCACAAGAATGGCGAGCGCATGATCACCGTGTCGGCCAATGCCCAGGGTCGTTCGGCGGGCGAAGTCACGACCGACGCGATGAAGCTGGCGCGCACATTCGACTTCCCGCCGGGTTATGGGCTGGCGCTGGGCGGTTCGGGTGAAGACCAGCAGGAACTCTTCACGCAAATGATCATTGCGCTGTTCTCGGGTATCGCACTGATGTACCTGATCCTCGTGATGCAGTTCGGTTCGTTCACGGCGCCGATCGGCGTGATGCTGTCGTTGCCGCTGTCGCTGATCGGGGTCGTGCTGGCCCTGATCATGACCGGCAATACGCTTAACCTGATGAGCATGATCGGCATCCTGATGCTGATGGGGCTGGTGGCAAAGAACGCGATCCTGCTGCTCGACGCGGCCAGGGCGCTCGAGGCCGAAGGCATGGATCGCGAAGAAGCGCTGATGGCGGCCGGGCGCAAGCGCCTGCGGCCGATCCTGATGACCACCTTCGCGCTGATCGCCGGCATGCTGCCGGTGGCGCTGGCCCTGGGCGACTCGGGCGAGTTCTACCAGCCACTGGCGATTTCGATCATCGGCGGCACGATCACCTCGACCATCCTGACGCTGCTGGTGGTGCCAACCTTCTATGACAGCATCGAGATCGCCCGCGACCGCATGGTGGCCAAGTATGGTCGCCGCGCCGAGCACCGCAATGCGCTGGTGGCGTTCCTGATGACGTTTGTCGAAGCCATCCTGGCGCTGACGCTGGTGCGCCTCGTGTATCGGGTGATCATGCGCCTCGTGCAGATGGTGACGGGGCGCGGCCGTACCAAGGTGGCGCCGGTCTGATCTGCCAGGGCAGGGCGCCGCACGCGTCTTGCCGGATTTTCCGGACACGGCCAGTAATAACTGGCCGTGTTTTTTTATGCGTGACTAATGGTTGCTTTATCAAGGTTGTAAAATAGCACCCCGGCAACCAACGGACGACGGCTTATGGTCTAATAGCGGCTGTTTTGCCATGCACCCCCCCAGCAGGCAGCATGTGCAACGGTGGCATGCCTTCGCATGACGCCACGTCGCATCTCCAATTTTCCTCCGTAAGGTCCAGTCCCATGCCCGCAGCCCAGCCCATTGCCTTGTTCGTGAACGACGACATGAACTGGCTCGCCGGTGGGGGCGAGATGGGTGAACTGATCCGCAGCATGGACTGGTCGGCCACGCCGCTCGGACCGCTGTCCGGCTGGCCGCAAAGCCTGCGCACATCGGTCAGCCTGTGTCTGTCATCGACGTTCCCGATCCTGGTCTGCTGGGGCCCGGACGACATCCAGATCTACAACGACGCCTATCGCCCGATCTGCGGCGATTTGCATCCGGCAGCCATGGGCGCGCCATTCAAGGTGGTCTGGGCCTCGGCCCTGCCGGTCGTGGGCGAGGCCTTCGAACTGGCGCACCAGGGCTCGGGTGCGTACATCCGCGACCAGCAGATGTTCCTGGATCGCAGTGGCTATCTCGAAGAAGCCAATATGACGTTCTCGTTCTCGCCGATCCGCGACGAGTCGGGCGCCATTGGCGGGATCTTCCACCCGATTACCGAAACCACGGCCCAGGTGCTCAGCGCGCGCCGCAGCAAGGGTTTGCGTGACCTGACCGCGAGCCTGGCAGGCGTGCGCGCGATCGGTGACATCGGCGCGCAACTGGCAAGCCACTGTGCGCACATGACGGCGGACGTGCCGTTCGTGCTGTTCTACCAGATCGATGCCGAGACCGGCGCGCTGGCGCTGCGTGGCAGCGCAGGCCTGGCGGCGGGCAACCCATTGGCGCCGCTGACAGCCGCCTTCGACGACAGCATCTGGCCATTTGCGCGCAGTAACACCTCGCATACGGTCGAGCAGACCGACGACGTGGCCGCGCGCCTGGGTGATGTCGCTTGCGGGCCTTACGAGGACGCGCCGCGCTCGGCGCTGGTGCTGCCACTGACCTTGCCCGGCCAGCAGGAGCTGTTCGGCTTTGTCGTGGCCGGGGTCAGCGTGCGCCGCGCGCTCGACGCCGATTACCGCAATTTCTATGCGTTGCTGGGGGCCGCCGTCAATACCGCCGTGGGCAACGTCGTCGCCTATGAGCAGGAACAGCGCCGCGCCGAAGAACTGGCCCAGATCGACCGCGCCAAGACCGCGTTCTTCTCGAACGTCTCGCATGAATTTCGCACGCCGCTGACGCTGATCCTCGGCCCGCTCGACGATGCGCTGGCCGATGCGCCCGAGTCGATGAATGCGATCCAGCGCCAGCGCGTCGAGCTCACGCACCGCAATTCGCTGCGCCTGCTCAAGCTGGTCAATTCGCTGCTCGACTTTTCGCGCATCGAGGCCGGCCGCGTGCAGGCCAGCTACGTCCCGGTCGATCTCACGCGCCTGACGGTTGACCTGGCCGGCGTGTTCGAGTCGGCCATGGCCAAGGGCGGCCTGGACTACACGGTCGATCTGCAGCCGCTGACCCAGCCGGTGTTTGTCGACCGCGACATGTGGGAAAAGATCGTCTTCAACCTGCTGTCGAACGCTTTCAAGTTCACGCTGCACGGGGGCGTGACGGTAACGCTGCGCGAACATGCCGGCATGGCGCGCCTGTCGGTGCAGGACACCGGTACCGGCATTCCCGAGCACGAACTGCCGCGCATGTTCGAGCGCTTTCATCGCATCGAGGGCGCCCCGGGCCGCACCTACGAAGGCACCGGCATCGGCCTGGCGCTGATCCAGGAACTGGTGCGCCTGCATGGCGGGACGATCGCGGTGTCGAGCACCTTTGGCGAAGGTACCCGTTTCGATGTCGACCTGCCGTTTGGCGACGCCCACCTGCCGCCGGATCGCATCGTGCAGGCGCCGGAGGCGATGGCCGACCGCCAGCGCATGGGCGCGGCATTCGTCGAGGAAGCATTGCGCTGGCTGCCCGACACGCAGGAAGGTGCTGCGCCGACGCCGGATCCTGACACGATCGCGCCCGCGCAATCCGAAGTGCAATCTGACGCGCGGCCGCGCATTCTGGTCGCCGACGACAACAACGACATGCGTGCCTATCTGAAATCGCTGCTCGAACCGCATGCCGACGTGCGCGCGGTGGCCGACGGTCAGGCGGCCTACGAGATGGCGCTGGAGGACCCGCCCGACCTGTTGCTGTCGGACGTGATGATGCCGCGCCTGGACGGCTTCGGCCTGATCGCGAAGGTGCGCGCCAGCGAAGTGCTGCGCCATCTGCCGGTGATGCTGCTGTCGGCGCGCGCCGGCGAAGAAGCCAAGGTCGAGGGCCTGCAGGCCGGCGCCGACGACTATCTGGTCAAGCCGTTTTCGGCCAATGAGCTGCTGGCGCGCATCGGCACCCAGGTGGCGCTGGGCCGCGAGCGGCGCCAGAATGCACGCGATGCACAGGCACGCGAAGCGCATGTGCGCGCGCTGATCGACGCTTCGCCCGCGATGCTCTGGACCACCGACAACGACAGCCTGTGCACCTACCTGAGCCGGCGTTGGTACGACTACACGGGCCGCACGCCCGAGCAGGACCTGGGCATGGGCTGGCTCGAGAACGTGCACCCCGACGACGCCGCGCGCTCGGGCGAGATCTTCCTGGCTGCCAGTGCGGCGCGTGAGCCGTTCTCGTTCGACTACCGCCTGCGCAGCCATGACGGCAGCTACCGCTGGTTCATCGATGCCGGCCTGCCACGCGTGAACGCCGCCGGGGAGCCGGACGGGTATGTCGGCACCGTGATCGACGTCCATGCGCGCAAGCTGTTGCAGGAGCGCTTTGAGCGCGTGTCCGAGGCGGGCGATATCGGCGTCTGGTATGCCGACGTGCCGTTCACGCATTTCCAGATCAATGCCGAGATGGCGCTGCACTTCGGCGTCGACATGGGCCGCGCCGCTTCGGTGAGCGAGCTGCTGGCGGCGGTGGAGCCGGAAGACCGCGAACGGCTGGCCGAGAGCGTCGAGCACGCGGTGCGCGCCGGGGCGCCGCTGGACCTCGAATTCCGCACCCGCGTTGCCGCTCCCGACGGTGGCGACGGCGCGCCGCGCTGGTTGCGCGCCATTGGCTGGTGTGGCCTGGACAAGAATGGCCAGCCCGAACGCTTCGACGGCGTCACGCTCGATATCGACAGCCAGAAGCACGCCGAGCAGGAACTGCATCGCCTGGCGCGCGAACTGGGCGCCAAGAACCGCGCGCAGAGCGACTTCCTGTTTACGCTGGCGCACGAACTGCGCAATCCGCTGGCGCCGATCCGTTCGGGCCTGGAGCTCATGCGTATCGGCGCGGCCAGCGGCGATGTGCAGGCCATCATGCGGCGCCAGGTCGATCACATGGTGCACCTGGTGGACGATCTGCTCGACATGGCTCGCCTGGCCGAAGGCAAGGTCACGCTGCGCTGCGAGCGCGTGCTGCTGGCCGACGCGGTGCGCGAAGCCGTCGACATGAGCATGCCGCTGGTCGAGCGCGGCCGTCATGCGCTGGCCGTGCATCTGCCGGACGGTCATGTCGGCCTGCACGCCGACCGCCATCGCGTGGCCCAGATCCTGAGCAACCTGCTCAACAACGCAGCCAAGTACACCCCGCCGGGCGGCGTGCTCGAAATCCGGGCGCAGATCGAGGGTGATGAAGTCGCGATCTCGGTACTGGACAACGGCATCGGCATCGCCGCCGATGCGCTCGAGGGCGTGTTTGACATGTATGCGCAGGCCCATGCGGGCGCCGAAATGGCGCAGGGCGGCCTGGGTGTCGGCCTGAACCTGGTGCAGCGTCTGGTGAAACTGCATGGCGGCCGCGTGGCCGCCACCAGCGCCGGGGTCGGGCAGGGCAGTCAGTTCACGGTCTGGCTGCCGCTGCCGGCCGACAGCGCGACGCCGCCTGTCGCTGCGGCCGGTACTGCGCTGCAGGCAGCGCTGACCGAACCGGGTATGCTGCGTATCCTGGTGGTGGACGACAACGTCGATGCGGCCCAGACGCTGCAGGCCTTGCTGGAGATGAACGGGCACGCGGTGACGGCCGTGCACGATGGCGCCTCGGCGCTGCTGCAGGCGGCGGCGCTGTTGCCGCAAGTCGTGTTTCTCGATATCGGGTTGCCCGACATGACCGGCTACGACGCGGCCGAAGCGATGCGGCGCATCGCCGGCATGGAAACATCGACGCTGATCGCGTTGACCGGTTGGGGCGCGGAGCAGGACCGCAAGCGCTCGAGCCAGGCAGGGTTCGACCATCATCTGACCAAGCCAGCCGATTTTTTGATTGTGGAACAGTTGATCCGCGACGTGGCGGAGAGAGCGCCGGCCCAAAACAAACAGCCCGGCTGAAGAGCCGGGCTGCGATGGTGCGCCGAACCTCCCCCAAGCTGCAGGGCGCTGTCCGGCTGATTGACCGTGATTACTTGCCGGTCGTGCCGGTTGGCGGCGTGGTGGTGCTGGTTGGATCGGTGGTCTGTGGGCTGGTGGCGCCTTCTGCGGTGCCGGTCATGCCCGTGGTGCCGGTGGCGCCAGTCGTGCCCGTGGTGCCAGCTGCGCCCGACGTGTCGGTCGTGGTGCCGGTGGTGCCAGCAGCAGCGCCGGTGCCCATGTCGCCCGTACCGGTGGTGCCGGTGCCCGTTGCGCCAGTGCCGGTGTCACCCATGGTGCCGGTGGCGCCCGAGGTGCTGCTTGGCATGGTCGCCGAGGTGTCGGCTGGAACGGTCGTGGTGGTCGCTGCTTCGTCTTTCTTGCATGCGCCCAGCAGGGTTGCCAGCACAGCGGCGGTCAGCAGGATTTTTGGTGCCTTGGTCATTGCATTCATTTTTTACTCCTCGATTGACGTCTATTTGTGTGCCGCAGGTCCCGGACTCTTTGTTGGGACATTGCGGCGCCAGATCGGTTCCACTGTGACGCGATGGTCACTGGTGAAACGTTGAGGGTACCGACGCAATACGCGGCCCCAGTGCGTACATCTGTGAATCTGTTTCGACTTCAATGCATCTGTGTCAATTAGACCGCAAGCCCGACAGCTGGTTCGTTAGATACCGCACACTTACGGAAATCGGTAACATTTTTTACACACATCGTGTGACTGCCGGTGTTCTAGGTTCCCAGATGCACATCGCCTGCCGCGGGCACGGCATCCTTCACCGCTGGCTTGTCTTTCTGGCCAAGCTGTTCCAGTAAAACCGGTACCTCGGCGGCAAGTTCGCGGGCCAGATAGCCGAGCGTGCCCAGGCGCTCTGCGAGCCGGTCTCCGGCGCGTGCATGCAGCGCCACGCCCCAGCAGGCCGCCTGCGCTTCTGTGGCGCCGCGCGCCAGTAGGCCGCCGATGATGCCGGCCAGGACGTCGCCCGAGCCGGAGCTGGCCAGCCCGATATTCCCGGCGCCTTCGTGCTGCCACAGCGAGCCGTCCGGCGCGGCGATCACGGTGCGTGCGCCTTTCAGCGCGATGACGGCGTTCCAGTCGCGCGCCGCCGCCAGGGCCGGCGCATCGGGCAGGCCCACGATGCAATCCTTGTCGATGCCCGTCAGGTGCGCCATTTCGCCGCAGTGCGGCGTCATGATCACGGGACGCTCGAAGCGCATCGGCTTGCCTTCGGGCCAGTGCTCTGGCGGATAGAACAGGACGTCCATCGCGCAGGCATCGAGCACCAGGCCCACTTCCGCTTCGACCAGGCGGGGCAGCAGTGCATGCACCAAGCGCGCCGTGCTTGCTTCGTCGCGCATGCCGGGACCAACCAGCACCGCATTCACGCGATCGGCCAGCGGATCGAGGCTCGCCACCGCGTCGAGGCTGAAGCCATCGGTATCGTGCTCGGTCAGGCCAATCACGCGCGCCTCGGGCATGGCCAGCGCGACCAGCTGGGCGACACTGGCGCCGGTCGCGATCGTGAGCTTGCCGGCCCCGGCGCGCAGCGCGGCCGTGGCCGCCAGGATAATGGCGCCCGGCATTTCGCGCGAGCCGCCGATGATCAGGATGTGGCCGCGCATTTCCTTGTCGCCGCCGGTGCCCGGCTGCGGCAGCGGCCAGGCGGCCAGCATGGCGGCGTCGACGTCGTGTACCTGGTTCTTGTCCATGCTGGGTGACCTTATGCGTTGGGGGCCGATGCGACGTCCTTGGCCACGGTGACCGGTGTGCCGGTTTCCTCCAGCGGCGCGACGAAATTGACCAGGCGCAGCGCCAGATCGCCGCGCTTGCCGGCCTCGGGATCGAATTCGTACGATGTGACGGAACAGTTCGGGACATCGCCGTTGCGGTCGAATTCGAGGATCTGCGCTTCGGTGAGGTGCTCGAACAGGTAACGGAAGCAATTGACCGTGACTTGGTGCGCGACGATCAGCACGCGCTCGCCGGCAAATTCCCGTTCGATCGTATCCATCACGCTGCGCAGGCGCAGGATGACGTCGCACCAGCTCTCGCCGCCGGGCGGGCGGAAATAGAACTTGCCGACGTGGTGACGCTGCTCGTACAGGTCGGGGAAGTCGTGCGCGATGCCATGCGTCGTCAGGCGGTCCAGCACGCCAAATTCCTTTTCGCGCAGGCGCTCGTCTTCGCGCACGCACAGGCCGTCGCGGTCGAGGTGGCGCATCACGAAGTTGGCCGTTTCGGCGGCGCGCACGTACGGGGAATGCAGCACGACGGTCGGGCGCTGCGCTGCGGGGAGCGATGCGAACCAGGCGCCGAGGGCGTCGGACTGGCGCTCGCCAAGATCGGACAATGGGACGTCGACGTCGCGCTCGGCGATGTCGATGCGGTGTCCTGCTGCTGCTTCAGCCAGGTCGCGGGCGACGTTGCCGGCGCTTTGTCCGTGCCGCACGACCCAAATTTCCTGTGGCCATTTTTGTTCCATGAAGTCCGCCAAAAAGTTATCTTGGCGTCATCATAGAAGGTTTCATGACGGCTTCAGCGCACGATTGTTCCGTGCACGGAAACCGCCCTGCGGCGTCAGACGGCCCGCGCCTCGCTGTCCAGGTTGATGTCGGCATCGTCGTCAAACACGCGCATGTCGGTCTGTCCCATGACCCGGCTGGTCACGGTGCCGGCAGCGATCGAGCCGCTGACATTCAGCGCCGTGCGGCCCATGTCGATCAGCGGTTCGACCGAGATCAACAGGCCCGCGAGCGCCACCGGCAGGTCCATCGCCGACAGCACGATCAGCGCCGCGAAGGTGGCGCCGCCGCCGACGCCGGCCACGCCGATCGAGCCGAAGGCGATGATCGCCAGCAGCGGCAGCAGGAACGCGGCGGTGAACGGATCGACACCGACCGTCGGCGCAATCATCACCGCCAGCATCGCCGGATAGATGCCGGCGCAGCCATTCTGGCCGATCGTGGCGCCGAACGAGGCGGCAAAGTTGGCCGTGCCTTCCGGCGTGCCCAGGCGCGCGGTCTGCGTGGCCACGCTCATCGGGATCGAACCGGCACTCGTGCGCGAGGTGAATGCGAACACCAGCACCGGGAAGATCTTCTTCACGTAGCGCCAGGGCTTCAGGCCACTGGCTGCGACCATCGCCAGGTGGACGCAGAACATCAGTGCCAGCGCGGCATACGAGGCGACCACGAAGTTGAGCAGGCCAAGAATGTCTTGCCAGCTCGAGCTCGACACAACCTTGGCCATCAGCGCGAACACGCCGTACGGGGTCAGGCGCAGCACCAGCGTGACCATGCGCATCACGATCACGTGCGCCACGTGCACGAAGCTGCTGAACGACGTGAAGACTTCCGGCTTCTTGCCGGCGATGCCGGTGGCCGAGACGCCAATGAAGATCGAGAACACCACCACCGCGATGGTCGAGGTCTTGCGCGCGCCCGTCATGTCGAGGAACGGGTTGGCCGGGATGAAGGACAGCAGCAGTGACGGCAGCGACAGTTCCTTGGCCGCGGCCAGGTTGCCCTGCATGTATTCGCCGCGCGCGACTTCGGCGGCGGTAGAAGTCAGGCCGACTGCGGTCAGGCCGAACAGCTTGGCCATCAGGATGCCGATCGAGGCCGCCACGATGGTCGTGATGAGCAGGATGCCGATCGTGAGCGTGCTGATCTTGCCGAGCGAAGACGCATCGCGCAGCTTCAGGATTGCCTGGATGATCGAGACCATGATCAATGGAATGATGATCATCTGCAGCAGCTGGACATAGCCGCTGCCGATCACGTTCAGCCATTCATTGGTGGCCTTGATCTCGGGTTCACCCACGCCGTACATCACCTGCAGTGCAGCGCCGAGCACGACGCCCAGGCCAAGGCCGGCGAACACGCGCTTGGTGAATGAAACATGGTTGGCCTGCAACCGGTACAGGAAGACGCAGACGGCCAAGGCAATGGCCAGGTTGAGCAGGACGGGAAGTGTCATGGGGGCTTCGAAGGGACGGCGTGGACAATCATGTCATTTTATCGACAAAGTTGCCTGTTCACAGTGCGCTTGTCATTTTTGCCAAGGCGCAGCTTGTACGGGTGGCCATCGGGTTGTTGCGGACCAGCGACGCCCAGCCCCGCTTGTATAGGGAACCCGTCAATCTTGCGTTCAATACTTCCCATGGGTAAGGATAAGTTTCTATAATCCAATAAAACACCTTCTTATCCCTCCTTACGTCAGCCCAGCGAACATGTTCAAACATCTCAGCATCAAGTCGCGCCTCATTTTCGTCATCGCGTTTCTCGCGGTCGAACTCATCGCCGGCGCCGTCATCGGCATTTACAACCTTGGCACGGCCAACGCCGAGCTCAAGCAGATGTACGATCGCCGCCTGGTCGGATTGAGCCAGGCTGGTGAAGTCACGCAGCTGATCACGGCAAACCAGCTGGCCGTCGCCAAGGCAGTCAACGTGGAAGATGCGGGCCAGCGCCGCGCCGCCATGGACACCGTCGCTGCAACGAGCGCCACCATCACCAAGCTGTGGGGCGAGTTCACGCAGATCCCGATGAGCGAGAACGAGCGCGCGCTCGTCGGGCAGATCGCTACGGCGCGCAAGGCCTTCCTCGACGGCGGCCTGTTGCCGGCAGTAGCGGCGATCCGCGCCAATGACAATGCGCAGGCGATCCAGCTGCTGAACGGGCCGATGACGCAGTTGTATGCGTCGCTCAATACGCTGGGTATCCAGCTGATCGAAGAACAGCAGGCTGCGGCACTGGCCGAGTACCAGGCTTCGCAGGCTACTTTTGAGCTGGTGCGCGCGGTATGCCTGGCCGGCCTGGCCTTCGGTCTCATCATGGCCGCGCTGGTTGGCTATCTGCTGGTGCGCGCGATCGTGCGTCCGATCGAGCAGGCCGTGAAGATCGCCGGCGCCGTCGCCCAGGGCGACCTGACCCAGACCATCGAGGTCACGTCGACCGACGAAACCGGGCGCCTGCTGCAGGCGCTCAAGGACATGAACGACTCACTGGTGCGCATCGTCGGCCAGGTCCGCACCGGCACTGACAATATCGCCACTGCTTCCAGCGAAATTGCAGCGGGCAACCTGGATCTGTCGTCGCGTACCGAGCAGCAGGCCGGCTCGCTGGAAGAAACCGCTTCGTCTATGGAAGAACTGACGTCGACCGTCAAGCAGAACGCCGACAACGCGCGCCAGGCCAATGCGCTGGCCACGTCGGCATCCGAAGTGGCGGGCAAGGGCGGCGCCGTGGTGGCCGAGGTGGTGCAGACGATGGGCGCGATCAATACGTCGGCCACGCGCATCGTCGACATCATCGCCGTGATCGACGGCATCGCGTTCCAGACCAATATCCTGGCCCTGAATGCTGCCGTCGAAGCAGCGCGCGCCGGCGAGCAGGGCCGCGGCTTTGCCGTCGTGGCGGGCGAGGTGCGCAGCCTGGCGCAGCGCAGCGCGGCGGCGGCGAAGGAAATCAAGGTGCTGATCGACGATTCGGTCGAGAAGGTGCACCACGGCTCGGAACTGGTGGACCGCGCCGGCACGACGATGGCCGAGATCGTCCAAAGCGTGAACCGCGTGACCGACATCATGTCCGAGATCACCGCGGCCAGCCAGGAGCAGACAGCCGGCATCGAGCAGATCAACGGCGCTATCGCGCAGATGGATCAGGTGACGACGCAGAATGCGGCGCTGGTCGAACAGGCGTCGGCGGCAGCGACCTCGCTGCAGGAAGAAGCGGCCAAGCTGGCGCAGACCGTGGGCGAGTTCAAGCTCACGACGTCGCCGGGTGTGCGCGCAGTCGTGGCCAAGCCGCGCGTGGTTGCCAGTGCGCCGAAGATGGTGGCCAACGCGGCGTCGAAGCCGGTGGAGAAGGCGCCTGCGAAGTTGCCTACGAAGTTGCCTATGAAGGCGCCGGTAAAGCCGGTCGTGACAAAAGCCCGCGCCGATGCCGCGCCAGCCGCGAAGCCGGTGAAGCCAGCGAAGGCAGAGACCGCCAACACTAGCACCGGCGACGGCTGGGAAGAGTTCTGACGCAGTCCGGGGTTGGCGGCCCGGCCGCCAATCCTACCGCACCGTGCGCAACGTGCGCAGCCCCGCCGCCAATAGCAGCAAGGCCAGCACGGCCAGCGCCAGCAACTGCCCGGGCGCCAGCGTCCCCTTCATCGCGCTCCCGTCATACACGGGCAGCTTTGCCGCATCGCCTGGTGTGAACGGCCGCTCGTCGAACAGGTACGGATAGAAGAACTGCCGCAGCTGCGTGTGATACGCCCCGATCCGGTCGTGGTAGGCCAGTTGCGAGGCCAGGTCGGTGTCGGCCAGCCGGTGCAGCAGCACCTGCACGTTCACCGACGCCAGCAGCAGTCCGGCGCGCGCGGTCCAGTCTTCGCGCGCCTGCATGCTGGCGCGGTACTGCGCCACGCTTGGCACCACCGCATCGTCGCCCGCCTGGTGCATCGCGTAATACCACTTCCAGTGGAAGCGCCCGGTGACCGGCGCCGTGTCCTTCCATTCGGGATGCGTGCGGAAGAATTTTTCGAACGTGTCGGGCTTGGGCACGTCCCACGCCGAATGCACGGCCTGACGTTGCGCCAGCGCCAGCTCGACGCCTTTCGACACCGGTGACAGGCGCGCGATGCCCGCATCGGCCAGCGTCGGCAGGATCATCGTCAGTCCCACCAGGCTCGCCAGCAGGATTGCAGCGCTGCCCGCCGACGTGCGCGCACGCGCCGCCACCCAGGCCGCCAGGCCGAACCAGAACGCCAGGTACAGCGTCGCCACCAGCGCAATCTGGGCGAAGCCAATCACGCCAGCGTCGGCGATGAAGGCGCCCACGGCCAGTGGCAGCAGCGCAGCCAGCCATAGCAACGCATAGCGCAAGCCGACGCGCCGGCGCCAGGTGTTAGCCGCGCCTTTTGGCAGGGATGCCAGCAGGCGCAGGCGGCCGGCTTCGCGTTCACTCGACACCAGGTCGTGCATCAGCGCGATGACGAACAGCGGCGTCAGGTACACCAGCACGAACGCGAAATCGAAGCGTCCCGGCATCGCCAGCTCGGGATTGATCGACTCCGATTCGTACAGCTGCGCGTGCAACCCGAGGATGCGCACACGCAGCGCCGACGGCTGCAGATCGCGCCCGCCGATGGCGGCAAACGCCAGTGGCGACGGCGGATTGACGGTCAGGTGCGGCAGGTAGTAGCCGACCGCACCGGCTTCGGCATTGTTACTGCGTAACTGCGTGGCCAGGATGGCCGCGTGGTCATGGGCATGGCTTGCAGCGATGCGCTCGAGCGTGGCGCGCTGCTGGCTCACGGCATGCAGGCCGGTCCAGACCGACAGCGCGGACAGCAGCGCGAGCAGCACGATGGCGCCGACAGCCAGGCGCGAGTGCGCGATCTGGCGCAGTTCCAATAACAGTGTTTTCATGCCGGATTCCTTTCGAGGCGTTTGGCGACCCAGCCACCGATGGCGCATAACGGCAGCAGCCAGCCGCCCAGCAGGGCGAACACTGGCCAGGCGTGGCGCGCGGCAACCTCGGCGAACGGGGCAGGGGCGTAGCCGAAGCGCGGCGTGTCTTCCCAGTGGTGCTTGTCAATGCGCTCGTCGCCAGCGCCTGTGGGCGTGACGACGTTGACGTGCAGGCCGTTGAGCCGCTGGACGAAGGCGTAGCGGTAGCGTTCACCTTCGAGCAGGAAGCGCGCATGGCTGTCGAGGTTCGTGCCCGACAGTGCGGTCGACATGCGGCGCAGCGCGATCAGTGGACTGGCCACGCTGGCCGAATGGACGATCGCGCTTTCTTCACTCTGGCGCGTATGATCGGCGCGCATGAATTCATCGAACAGGGCGCTGGTCATGCGCTCGCCTTCGGCCATCAACAGGCCGCTGTAGTTGACCGGCAGGTCTTCGACGCGCGTCACGCCGTAGTGCGCCAGCGTGCGCGCCCGGAACGCCTTGAAGTACGGGTCGTCCGGATTGTGGCTGTCGCCGATCGCGGCCAGCCGCTCGTGGATCGCGACCTCGGTTTCGATGCGGCTCGGGCGGCCCACGTCGCCGGCGGCGATATCGGGCATCACGCGCGGCAGCAGAATCGCCGTGACAATCCAGCCGGCCACCAGCGCCAGCAGCGCGTCGCGCGCACGGGGCAGCGATGCCGACACCAGCACGGCCGCCACGACCCATACCAGCAGGTACAGCGCATACCCGGCCAGCAGCGCCAGCGCCTCGGCGGCGACGGCCGGGTGCACGACAGCGATCGCCACCAGCGCGATGAAGGCCGGCGCGCCCAGCAGCAGCGCCACGCCCGCATGGGCGGCGAGCTTGCCAAGCAACAGGGTCGCGCCGCGGACACCCTGGACGATCTGCAGCCGTAACTGACCGCGCTCGCGTTCGCGCGCGACGCTGCCGAAAGCGAGGAACACGATCAGCAGCGGCGTGAGCACCTGCAGCACGAAGGCGGGCGTCAACTGGCCAAAGCGCAGCAGCACCGACGACTGGGCGGCGTCGCTGAAGTTGGCGCTGTTCTGGCGGTGACCTTCCAAAAACAGCGTACTGCCGGTGAACGGATCGACGCCGAAATCGAAGAAGGCGAGGGGGCTCAGTGGCCTGAACACATAGTGCCCGTAATGGACGACACGGTGCGGGTGGCGGTCCGGCTGGTTGGCCCATTGGGCGTCGACCGTGCTCTGGAAGCGCGTCCGTTCGGCGTTCACGGCGCCCACGCGCTCATGGCTGACGACGATGGCGACAAGCGTGAGCGCCAGCATCAGGATGCCGGCCGCGACGGCCACCTGGTTGCGCAGCATGGCGCGCCACTCGCCCACGGCAACCGCAGGCAGTGCTCGGGAAACGCTCATGCGGCCTCCGGTCTGGCGGCAGCGTTAGTGGCACCGGCGTAGCGCCGGTACAGGTCGCGCACGTCATAGTGTTCGGCGCCGCTGGCGGCCACTTCGTGGCTGATGTGGCCGCGCTCCAGAAAGCCGATGCGGTCGGCCACTTCGGCTGCACCCAGCAGATCGTGTGTGACCATGAAGATGGCGCTGCCCCGTGCGCGCAAGTCCTGCAGCAGCGTGTTGAATTCGCTCGTGGCCTGCGGATCGAGACCCGTGGTGGGCTCGTCGAGCAGCAGCAGCGGCACCTGGCGCGCCACGGCGAGCGCAATCGCGACCTTCTGGCGCATGCCTTTCGAGTAGCCGCCGAGGCGGCGCGTCCATGCGGCGGGATCGAGCCGCACCGCGCGCAAGGCATCGTCGATGGTGGCGTCCATCGTTGCACCGGTCCGATCGCTGCCGGCCAGGCGCAGGAAGTAGTCGATGTTTTCGCGGGCGCTCAGGTGTTCGTAGAGGGCGACGTTTTCGGGCACATAGGCTAGCTGGCCGCGCGCGGCGAGCGGGTCGGCAGCGACGTCGATGCCGCACACGCGCACGCTGCCGGTCTGCGGTGCGAGAAAGCCAAGGAAGGCGTTGAGCGTCGTCGATTTGCCGGCGCCATTGCCGCCCAGCAGGGCATAGATCTCGCCGCGCGCAACGCGCAGGTTCAGGTCGCGCAGCACGGTCGTGGCGCCGTAGGCGACGGTTACGCCGGTCGCTTCCATGGCAGGAGTGGTCATGGTCATCGTGTTCTTTCAAAGTAAACAAGGGATGCCGGCGCACGCATGCAGCGTGCACGCTCGATGCAGACGTGCGCGCAGAAGCGGCGCCGGCAAACGGGCTGGAGATGACTCGCGCCGCTACGCCGTCACGTCACGTTGGTGACTGCGTCGGCGCAAGGACGAATCAGTGGACGGACTGGTGGCGTGGTGGCGCCTGGGGGGAAGGGATCAGGTACTGGCGCCGATAGAATGGCGCGGGGCGCGGCAGGCGCGCGAGGAGGTAGGCGACCGCCAGGAAGACGGCGAGCAGTTGTGGCGATACGGCCGGTAGATCCACTGTGGCATGGGCGGCAACCTGACAGCTGACGCAGTCGGACAGCTGCTCGGCCAGGTCATGCTCGTGGTACGAGCTGCCGATGAGTTGCAGTGCCAGGATCAGCGCGCACGCACACAGGAACAATCGGCGCAGGGCCGTGCTGGTGTGGGTGATGCGTAAGGTGTTCAACAGCGACATGCAATCCTGGTGGAACGGGTAACGGCGCAGTATAGCCCGGCCATCACGGCGCGGGCAAGCCGCCAGCCCGGCTTACTCGAACGCCACCAGCAGCGTGGCCAGGCTGATGCAGACGACGGCGACCACGCCGATGCGCTGGCGCAGGCGGCGACTGCTCGCGACGATGTCTTTCGCGATATGACGGCGTGGCTTTTTTGGATTGCTGCGGTCGACGGCGGTCGCCGTATGGATCGGCGTGCGGTGACGCTGGACTTGTTCGGTGTGCATAAATGGCTCCAGTTGCAGGCCCCGGCGGTGCACGATCTTTACTGTGCTTCTGCTTGTGTTTGAGGCAATAAACGATCCTAGCATGCACGCATTCATTTGTGGAAGGCCGCGTTGTCAACCGTGCGCACGTACGGACAGCCAGCACACCCGGCCAGCAACGCCGTCCAAAAAGAGGCACTGCGCAATCGTAGTGCGCTGCGCGCGCCATGCTGCGGTGCACCGCAGCGGTCGCCGTGCTCGCGCTCACTCTGGAGTAGCCACTGGCACGAAGCTTGCGTAATGGTTAATGCGCAACGGAGCGCACGAGGTGCATGCCAACGCTGGCCCGCCTCCCCGGACAACGACGTCTACCAACGCATGAACACGTTCATGTGGGGTAGCCGTTTTTTTTTGCCTGATCACTTTTTGGGATTTGCAATGGAAAATCAACAGCGTCAAGCGCAGGGCAATTCGTCCACCGGCACGAACGTCGACGGGACCCGCCGGAACATCATTCATGGTGCTTCTCTGGCTGCGGCCGGTGGCCTGCTGGGGCTGGCCGGGGGCGGGGCATGGGCAGCGGGGTCAGACAAGCCCGAAAAGACCGAGATCAGGATCGGCTTCATTCCATTGACCGATTGCGCATCGGTCGTGATGGCGTCGGTGCTGGGCTTCGACAAGAAATACGGAGTCAAGTTCGTGCTGAGCAAAGAGGCCTCATGGGCCGGCGTGCGCGACAAGCTCGCCAATGGCGACCTCGACGCTGCCCATGTGCTGTACGGCCTGCTGTACGGCGTCCAGATGGGCATTGGCGGCCAGAAGAAGGACATGGCCGTGCTGATGGGGCTGAACAACAATGGCCAGGCCATCACGCTGTCGAAGCAACTGGCCACCAAGGGCGCGGTCGACGGCGCCTCGCTCGCCAAACTGATGCGCACCGAAAAACGCGACTACACGTTCGCGCAGACGTTCCCGACCGGCACCCACGCGATGTGGCTGTATTACTGGCTCGCCGCCAACGGCATCAATCCGATGAAGGACGCCAAGGTGATCACCGTGCCGCCGCCGCAGATGGTGGCCAATATGCGCATCGGGAACATGGACGGCTTCTGCGTCGGCGAGCCGTGGGGCCACCGCGCCATCATGGACGGCATCGGCATCACGGCCACGACGACCCAGGACATCTGGCGCGACCACCCCGAGAAAGTGCTGGGCTCGACGCTGGCGTTTGCCAAGGCCAATCCGAACACGTGCCGCGCGATGATGGCCGCCATTCTGGAGGCAGGCAAGTGGATCGATGCGTCGCTGGCCAACAAGAACAAGATGGCCGAAGTGATCGCCGCCAAGTCGTATGTCAACACCAGCAAGGACGCGATTGACCAGCGCATCATGGGCCGCTACCAGAACGGCATGGGCAAGACCTGGGACGACGCGAACCACATGAAGTTCTACAACGATGGCCTGGTCAATTTCCCGTACCTGTCCGACGGCATGTGGTTCATGACGCAGCATCGCCGCTGGGGCTTGCTCAAGACCGATCCGGATTACCTTGCGGTGGCCACGGCGGTCAATCAGGTCCAGCTGTACAAGGACGCGGCCACGATGACGAAGACGCCGGTCCCGGCGGGCTTGCTGCGCACATCGAAGCTGATGGACGGCACCGTGTGGGATGGCAAGAACCCCCAGGCGTATGCCGCGTCGTTCAAGGTCAAGGCTTGACCATCCACCCGTACTGCGAGGAGCCGTCATGAATGCCCTGTTGAAATCCGTTCCCAACGAGCCAGCGCCAGTGCCGGTGGCTGTCAGCGGCCCTGCGCGCACGGTCCCGCCGCGCAAGCCGGCCGCCGCCGTCGCTGCGCGCCGCGCACAGCCGTTTGCCACGGCAGTCCGGCGCGTGGCGCCGCCGCTGACCGGCATCGCACTCGTGCTGCTGGTCTGGCAAGTGATCGCCGCGCAGAACGAGGCGTTTCCATCGCCGCTGGTCACGTGGCAGGCAGCGCTCGAACTGTTTGCCGATCCGTTCTACCGCAACAGCCCCAACGACCAGGGCATCGGCTGGAACGTGCTGGCGTCGCTGCAGCGCGTGGCGATCGGCTTTGGCCTGGCGGCGCTGATCGGGATTCCGCTGGGCTTCGTGATCGGGCGCGTGCAATTTGTCAGCCGCATGTTCGGTCCGATCATCAGCCTGCTCAAGCCGGTCTCGCCGCTGGCCTGGCTGCCGATTGGCCTGCTGGTATTCAAGTCGGCCGACCCGGCCGCGATCTGGTCGATCTTCATCTGCTCGATCTGGCCGATGATCATCAACACGGCCGTGGGCGTGCAGCGCGTGCCGCAGGACTACATGAACGTGGCGCGCGTGCTGAACCTGTCGGAGTGGAAAATCCTCACCAAGATCCTGCTGCCATCGGCGCTGCCGTACATCCTGACCGGCGTGCGCCTGGCGATCGGCACCGCATGGCTCGTCATCGTCGCGGCCGAAATGCTGACCGGCGGCGTGGGCATCGGGTTCTGGGTGTGGGACGAGTGGAACAACCTGAACGTGGCGCACATCATCATCGCGATTGCCATCATCGGCGTGGTCGGCCTGCTGCTCGAACTGGCGCTGGTGTCGCTGGCGCGTGCACTGACCCACGAACAAGTGGCTAACTGAAAGGGTTTCGATCATGGACGAACTGCAAAAGAAATTCATCGACATCACCGGGGTGGAGATGGCGTTCCACACGAAGAAGGGCGTGTTCCCGGCGTTGCAGGGGATCGACCTGACGGTCAGCAAGGGCGAATTCATCACGCTGATCGGCCACTCGGGCTGCGGCAAGTCGACGCTGCTGAACCTGATTGCCGGGCTGCTCAAACCGACGGCGGGCCTGCTCATCTGCGCTGGCCGCGAGATTGGCGGCCCTTCACCGGAGCGCGCGGTGGTGTTCCAGAATCACTCCTTGTTGCCGTGGCTGACGTGCTACGAGAACATCCACCTGGGCGTCGAGCGGGTGTTCAGCGGGGCTGAATCCCGCGCGCAGTTGCGCGAGCGGACGATGGATGCGCTGGCGCTGGTGGGCCTGACGAGCGCCGAAACCAAGCGGCTGCATGAAATCTCGGGCGGCATGAAGCAGCGCGTCGGCATCGCGCGGGCGCTGGCGATGCAGCCCAAGGTTCTATTGATGGACGAGCCGTTCGGCGCACTCGACGCGCTCACGCGCGCGCACTTGCAGGACGAGCTGCTCAAGATCGTGGCGGCCACGAAATCCACCGTGGTGATGGTGACGCACGATGTGGACGAGGCGGTGTTACTGTCCGACCGGATCGTCATGCTGACCAATGGCCCGGCAGCCACGATCGGCGAAATCATCGCCGTGGAACTCGAACGGCCCCGCGACCGGGTGGCGCTGGCACAGGATGCGCGTTACACCGAGCATCGCCGGCAGGTGCTGGAGTTCTTGTACCGCAAGCAGGCGCATCCGGCCGTGGCAGCCTGATCGGTGGCGGGTGTTGGACTGAAGAAAAGCTGATGGATGATCGAAAGGCGAATACACTGTAGAACTTGTGGTATCGCGAAATTCTGGTCGGATGTTAGAACGCTGACCAGTGAGACCGTAGGGTGGACGGGTTTCCCGTCCACGCGTTCAACGATTTCTGATTCGCCACGAATCGAATGAAGGTGAACGCGTGGACGGCATAGCCGTCCACCCTACGTGCTGTTTGCAGTAGTCATCCTGGTATGTCCACTTCTTGAAAGAGCACACAATGTCGAACTCCATCAAACCAGGGCCGAAGCCCAAGCGGGAGGACGGGCATGATGATCAGCGCCGTCATGTCAATCCGCCGAACAAACCAAAACATCCATCACTGCCCGTTCACAAACCAGTGAAGAAGTAGCGCAACGCCAGAACCGTTTTCCTGGCTAGCCTGTTCAATCCGGGATCAGGTCGCTTTTTTCTTCTGCACCTGACGCTGTTGCTGCTTGCGCTGCGTCTGGTTGCGGTTCTGCTTGCCTTTGTGGAGCGCGGTGGCGTCCAGCTTGGCTTGCTCGGCGGTGCGCAGCTCTTCCTTGTCGTCGTGCGCGACAAAGTAATCGTTGGCTTGCGCGTCGACCACCAGCTTGATCGCCGCTTCGTCGGTGAGGTCATACATCTCCGTGAGGAGCGTGGTCACCTCGTCGAGAAAATCTTCATAAGTCATGGTGGGATCATCCTAATGTGTGCTGAACACAAAAAAGCCAACCCGAAGGTTGGCTTTTCTGCTGAATCTTTGGTAGGCCGTGCGGGATTCGAACCTGCGACCAACGGATTAAAAGTCCGCTGCTCTACCAGCTGAGCTAACGACCCGAAGAAGCAAGATTATAGGGGGCGACACGGGCGCTGTCAAATGCTGCGCCCGGTGTGTGGTGCCCTTTTGCCGTTACTTCAGCGACGCCAGGCGATCGCGCGCGGTCTGTGCGGCGCTCGAATCGGGGTACTTCGCCACCAGTGTCTGGAGCGACTTCTTCGCGTTCTTGTTGTCCTTGAGCAGGGTATAGCTGCTGGCGATATTGAGCATCGCATCCGGCACCTTCGGGCTCGTGGCGTAGGTGGTCGTGACGACCTGCTGCGCTGCGATGGCCTTCTTGTAGTCGCCCAGTGCATAGAAGGTGTTGCCGAGCCAGTACTGCGCATTCGAGGCGTACGGCGACTGCGGATACTGGCGGACGAATTCCTGCAGCGCGACCGACGCGCCTTTGTAGTCGCCTGCCTGGAACTGGGCGGTGGCGGCTTCGTACGCGGTCTTTTCGGTCGGCAGCACTTCGGCGGTCTGGCCGTCGATGACTTCGGCGCGTGGCTCGACTTTTTTCAGGCGCGCATCGAGGTCGGCGTACAGCTGCTTCTGGCTGTTCTGGGCTTTCGCGACTTCGTTGGCCAGCACTTCGATCTGGCCGCGCAGGCGGGCGATTTCCTGCATCGTCTGCTCGTGCTGGTTGAGCATCTCGATCTGCACCGTCTTGTCCGATTTGCTGTCGATGCGTGCGGTCAGGTCGCGCGTGATGTTGTCGACCTTGGTGCGCAGGTCCAGGATGGCCTTGCGCGCTTCTTCGTCGTCGAACGGGCCGGCGACGGCGTGCAGCGGCATCGACAGGGCCAGCACGAGGCATGCGAGGCGGGACTTGGACAGTTTGAGCATAAGCGTTGTGTTCTTTCTACTAAGCCGGTGACTTCGGCGGTTGCTGAGATAAAACAAGGGGCGGGTAGCAGTCTGCACTGCGTCCCGCCCCCTGTCAATCGAACCTGTCCGGCTTGTTCAGCCGAATCGATTATTGATAGACGATGTCTGCGCGGCGGTTTTCAGCCCACGATTCTTCGTTGCTGCCGGTGGCTTTTGGCTTTTCTTCGCCCAGCGACACGGCTTCGATCTGGCCTTCCGACACGCCCAGCGATGCCATCGAACGACGGACGGCTTCAGCACGCTTCTGGCCCAGGGCCAGGTTGTACTCGGTGCCGCCGCGTTCATCGGTATTGCCCTGGATCAGGACTTTACGCGACGTGTTCTTGGTCAGGAAAGCCGAGTGGTTCTGGACCACTGGCTGGCCGTCAGCGCGCACGACGAAGCTGTCGTAGTCGAAGTAGATGCTGCGCTTGGCCAGAACGCCTTGTGGGTCGTTCAGCGGATCGACGCTGCCGGTCTGGACCGGGTTGATGTCACGTGGATCGGCAGCAGCTGGCGCTGCCGGCGTTGGCGATTTCTCGACGACCGGGGTTTCGTTCAGCTTGGTTGGCGACGAGCAAGCGGCCAGCAGGGCTGCGGTGGAAACGATGAAAGCTACACTCTTGAAGTTGCGCATGGATTTTCTCCTGTTATGTTGAGGTTTTACTTCTTACTTCATGAAGGGACCCCAGCTGGGCTCCCGAATGTTTCCCGCTTTGGTCGTCAAGCGTTGCTTGACTCGTCCATCCACAGACACCACGGCCAGCGAGGTGCGACCGCCACCCTTGGTTGCATACATGATGTACTTGCCGTTAGGCGAAAAACTCGGTTCGGTGGCCCCATCGGCCAGGCGCAGTTCCTGGCCGCTGGCCAGATCCATCGCATATAAGGAGTAAGCGCCGCCGCGCTGCGAAATCCAGGCCAGCGTCTTGCCGTCGGACGACACGCGTGGGCTGATGTTGTAGCTGCCATTGAACGTCACGCGGGTGGCGTTGCCGCCGGCTGCGCTCATCTTGTAGATTTGCGGGCCACCGCTGCGGTCGCTCGTGAAATAAATGGTCCGGCCATCGGCGGAGAACTGCGGCTCGGTATCGATCGCCGGGTTGTTGGTCAGGCGCTTGTGGCCGGTGCCGCCCGAATTGACCGAGTAGATCTCGGTGTTGCCGTCCTTCGACAGGGCCACGGCCAGCGTCGAGCCGTCCGGCGACCACGACGGCGCCGAGTTGTTGCCCTTCTGGTTCGAGATCACGTTGCGGCGACCCGTCATCAGGTCTTGCAGATACACGACCGGCTTGCGGTCTTCCATCGAAACGTAGGCGACTTTCGAGCCGTCCGGCGACCAGGATGGCGAAATGATCGGCTCCTTGCCCTGGGTGGCGATGACTTCGTTCTCGCCATCGGCGTCCGACACGGCCAGCACATAGCGCTTGGCGCCGCTGTCGGCCTTCACGTAGGCGATGCGGGTCGAGAAGATGCCGCGCACGCCGGTCAGCTTTTCATAGACATCGTCGGCAATGCGGTGCGCCTGCAGGCGCGTGTAGCGGGGCTGCACTTCGCCGCCCATCTGCGAGATTTCGCCGCCCTTGACGGTGTCCATCAGCTTGTAGCGGATGGCGAACCGGCCGTCGGGCTGCTTGGAGACGCTGCCGACCACGAGCGCGTCGGCGCCGCTGGCCTTGAAGGCGGCCAGATTGATGCTGCCGGCGTCGCGGTCGCTGATGACCTGACCGGCGTCGATGACCTTGAACACGCCACTGCGCTCGAGGTCGGCGCGGATGACGGCCGAGACTTTATCGGGTGCGACGGATTCGTCGGCGAAGGCCGCGATGGCGACCGGGATCTGGTTGCTGCCGACACCGGCGATTTCGATTTGCAGCTGCGCATTGGCTGCCGATCCCATCGCAAGGGAAGCGCTAAACAGCAGGAAATGGATTTTTTTCATAGTTTCTCTTGTAAAACTGGTTCGAACCGAATCAATCGTAATCGCGCATCGAGAAGTTCACGTCAAGCGTACGCTCCACGGTCCCGTCCTTCTTTTTGGGCAGTGGCGATGCTTTCTTGATACCATTTTCCACTGCCCTGTCAAATTCTGGCACACCGCTGCTTTTCACCAACCTGACCGACATGATTTCACCGGTCGGCAACTGCTCGACGCGGAACGTGGCGCGTGGATTGCCCGATACATCGGTGTTGCCCGGATACGCCGTGCTGCTCTTGATGGCCGCCGTGATCGCGGCGATATAACCGCCGTCCGATTTCGGCCCCGTCGACTTGGCAGCACTGCCGCCGCTGCCCATGGCGCCGGCCATGCGCTTGAGTTCATCGGCACGCAGCTTCGCGAGCTTGGCGTCTTCGGCAGCGGCTGCCTTGGCTTTCGCGGCATCCGCTTTCTTCTTCTCGGCAGCCGCCGCGACCTGGTCGGCTTTCTTTTTCTCGTCCGCTTCTTTTTTCTTTTCAGCCGCGGCCAGGGCTGCCGCTTTCTTGTCGGCTTCCTTTTCGGCTTCTTTCTTCTTCTCGTCCGCTTCCTTCTTGGCGAGTAGCTCTTTTTCTTTCTCTTTCTGCTTGCGCTCGGCCTCGTCCTTCTTCTTTTGCTCGGCGAGCTTTTCTTCACGCTCGCGTTTTTCCGCGTCACGTTTCTCGGCCAGCGCTTTCTTCTTCGCTTCTTCGGCCTTGCGTTCCTTCTCGCGCTGCAGGGCGATGTCCGGCGCTGGCTTCGGTGCCGGCTCCTCGACCACCGGTGGTGGCGGCGGAGGTGGCGGGGTGCGCACGGGTTCCGGCGTCGGCTCGGGTGCTGGCTCCGGCTCAGGCGTTGGCTCAGGCTCCGGGGCAGGCTCCGGCGGCAGCTCGGGGGCGGCGGCAGTTTGCACCGACATGTCCCACACTTCGGCCTCGACCGTGATCGGCGTCTTGGCCGTCCAGCTCACGCCGATCCACAGAAACGCCAGCAACGCGGCGTGCACGGCCACTGCCAGCAGGAACGATGGCAGGCGGCTCGGTTCAGGCGGCACGTGGTATGGCACGCCGGCGTTGTCTGGCTTTATTTCGGGCATATTCTAGGCATCAATGCATCGACATCACTGGGTGGCCAGGCCAACCCGGTTGATACCCATCTTCTTGGCTTCCGAGATCAGTTGGATGACGTCGTCGTACTTGCTCTCGCGGTCGCCCGCGATCAGCACCGGATAGTCGGGATGTTCTTCATGCAGCGCGCGCAGGCGCTGCAGCAGGGCAGAGCGGTCGGCCACGTCTTCCTGGGCCACGCGGCCCTTGCCCTGTACGCCGATCGACAGGCGATTTTCGGGCTCGATCGACACCTGGATATAGGTGTCCGGCGGCAGCGCCGATTTCTCGGCGCGCGGCAGGTTGACCACGCTCGGCGCCTGGTTGGCCGGCACTGCCATGAAAATAATGAGCAGCACCAGCATCACGTCGATGTACGGCACGACGTTGATCTCGGATTTGAACTTGCGGCGACGTCCACCGCGCATGCTGCTGGAAAAGGCCATGGTCAGGCTCCTTCTATCAGCGCGACTGGCGCTGGAGAATGTTCGAGAATTCTTCGACGAAGCTCTCGAAGCGGTTGGCCAGGCGGTCGATATCGTGCGTGAAGCGGTTGTACGCCACCACGGCCGGGATTGCAGCAAACAGGCCGATTGCGGTGGCGATCAGTGCTTCGGCAATGCCTGGCGCGACGATCGCCAGCGTGGCTTGCTCGACGCTGGCCAGACCGCGAAACGCGTTCATGATGCCCCAGACGGTACCCAGCAGGCCGATGTACGGCGAGACCGAGCCGACCGACGCCAGGAAGTTCAGGTGCGATTCCAGTGCATCGAGTTCGCGCTGGAACGATGCGCGCATGGCGCGGCGGGCGCCGTCGAGCACCGAGTTCATGTCGAGCGTTTCGCGCGAAGCTTGCTTGCCCTTGATGAATTCACCCATGCCGGACTCGAAGATGCGGGCCAGGGCGCCGCTCTGGTCGCGCTGGCTGCTGGCGCTCTGGTGCAGCGTGTGCAGGTTGCCGCCGGCCCAGAAGCTGCGCTCGAACTGCTCGGTCTGCGCACGCGCGGCGCGGATCGCGAATACCTTGCGGAAGATGTAGGTCCAGCTCACGATCGACAGCAGTAACAGCAAGGCCATAATCAATTGCACCAGCACGTGGGCATTGCCGATCAGGGCGACGAATGAAAGGTCTGGGGTGACGGTCATGGGCTATTTATTTAGGTATGTATTCAGGCGGCACGCATTTTAGCAGCCACGTGGTCGGGCAAGGGGCGCGGGCGCATTGTGGCAATATCGACACAACACACGGTCACGCTCGCCGTATTGAGCAGGGTTTCACCGCACCAGGCCTGCTGCAGGAACTGGACCGATGCGCGGCCCAGCCTGGCAATACTGGTCTGGATCGTCAACTGGTCGTCGAGGCGCGCCGCCGCGTGGTAGTCGAGGGTCACATTCTTGACAACGAATGCGGTGTTGTCCGCATCGAGCAGGGCTTGTTGCTGTACGCCGAGTGACCGAAGCCATTCGGTGCGGGCGCGTTCAAAGAATTTCAGGTAGTTGGCATAGAACACAATGCCGCCAGCGTCGGTATCTTCGTAATACACCCTGACTGGCCAGTTAAATACTGAAGACATTGTTACTGCCGATACATGAACATGAGAAACATTCTACGCGAGTTTCCTTCTCGATATCACCGTTTCCGGCCATCGCTCGTGGAAATTACTTACGTACCCCTCGCACAAAATTGTGCTTTTGAGCAGTAGTAGACTTGAGACTTGGCAAAAAGACCAATCACTGTAACACTTTCTCACAAATGGCGACCGTGCTCTCGGTGGCCATTGGGCCTGCCCGTGCAGATGCCTGCACGGGCAGGCCAGCGCTCAGGCACGCTTGATCGTGAATGGCGAGAAGCCCTGGCACGTTGGCATCAGTTCGATGCTGTTGACGTTCACGTGGGGTGGCAGCGTCGCGATCCAGTACGCGGTGTCGGCAATGTCCTTTGCACTCAGTGGCGTCGTGCCTTCGTAGACCTTGGCTGCGGCCGAATCGTCGCCCTTGAAGCGCACGTTGGAGAATTCCGTGCCGCCGGACAGGCCCGGCGCCAGATTGGTGGCGCGCACGCCGGTGCCCACCAGATCGGCGCGCAGATTGAGCGTGAACTGTTCCACAAAGGCCTTGGTGGCGCCGTACACATTGCCGCCCGGATAAGGGTAGTGGCCGGCGGTCGAGCCGATATTGATCACCAGTCCGCTGCCGCGCGCGACCATGTCGGGCAGCACGAGACGGGTCATCGTCACCAGGCCTTTGCAATTGGTGGCGATCATGGTTTCCCAGTCTTCCAGCGGCACTTCGTGCGCCGGCACCGTGTTGAGGGCCAGGCCGGCATTGTTGATCAGCACATCGATCTGTTTCCAGTCGGCCGGCAAGCCGGCCAGCGCTGCTTCGATCGACGGGCGGCTGGTGACGTCGAGCGTTACCGGCAGGGCGGCGTCGCCCAATTCGGCGGCCAGATCGGCGATACGGTCGGTGCGGCGGGCTGCCAGGATCACGCGGTGGCCGTTCGAAACGAAGGTGCGCGCCATTTCGGCGCCGAAGCCGGCCGATGCGCCGGTGATGAGGACGATCATGATGAATCCTTGAAAAGGGCAGTGAGGAGAATATAAGAAGGCAAATGCAGGCTGGCAAAATTGTAGCCGAAATGATCAGGCTGCCGTGGCGGGCGGGCGATTACGCCCGGGCTGGTCACCAGAACGGCGCTTTCCTTGCCCTTCAATGGGGAGTTCAGTACAATTTGCGGACTTTACGTCTCACGTAACTGGCGAAACACCGCACAAGCGCCACCGATTGGTGCGCAGCGCGGCAAAGGTGGGTACCCACCGGGGAACGTGAGACGCCATACGCCGTTCGCCTGGGCAGCCATCAACCGGTACGCGTTCGATCGCGGCTGCCCGCGCCCTTTGGCTCCCGCACCCGCACACAGCGCCGCTCGTTGCCTGGAATACTATCGATTGGAGTTTTACATGTTTGCTAAAGACCATACGCTGGCCAATGTCGATCCGGATCTGTGGAATGCCATTCAGAAGGAAAACGTCCGTCAGCAAGACCACATCGAGCTGATCGCGTCCGAAAACTACACCTCGCCAGCCGTGATGGAAGCGCAGGGCTCGCAACTGACCAACAAGTATGCCGAAGGCTATCCGGGCAAGCGCTACTACGGCGGCTGCGAATACGTCGACGTCGTCGAGCAACTGGCAATCGACCGCCTCAAGCAATTGTTTGGCGCGGAAGCCGCCAACGTGCAGCCAAACTCGGGCTCGCAAGCAAACCAGGGCGTGTTCTTCGCCGTGTTGAAACCAGGCGACACGATCATGGGCATGTCGCTGGCCGAAGGTGGTCACCTGACCCACGGCATGCCGCTGAACATGTCGGGCAAGTGGTTCAACGTCGTCTCGTACGGCCTGACCGCTGACGAAGACATCGACTACGAAGCCCTCGAGCGCCAGGCGCACGAGCACAAGCCGAAGATGATCATCGCCGGCGCGTCGGCGTTCTCGCTGAAGATCGACTTCGAACGCATCGCCAAGGTCGCCAAGGCAGTCGGCGCCTACTTCATGGTCGACATGGCCCACTACGCCGGCCTGATCGCGGCAGGCGAGTACCCGAATCCGGTGCCGTTCGCCGACTTCGTCACGTCGACCACGCACAAGTCGCTGCGCGGCCCGCGCGGCGGCATCATCCTGATGAAGGCCGAGCACGAAAAAATCATCAACTCGGCCATCTTCCCTGGTATCCAGGGCGGCCCGCTGATGCACGTGATCGCCGGCAAGGCCGTTGCGTTCAAAGAGGCGCTGACGCCTGAGTTCAAAACGTACCAGCAGCAGGTCGTCAAGAACGCCAAGGCACTGGCCGACACGCTGACCGCACGTGGCCTGCGCATCGTGTCGGGTCGCACCGAATCGCACGTGATGCTGGTCGACTTGCGCGCCAAGAACCTGACCGGCAAGGAAGCCGAAGCCATCCTGGGCCAGGCGCACATGACCTGCAACAAGAACGGCATCCCGAACGACCCGCAAAAGCCGTTCGTCACGTCGGGCATCCGCCTGGGCAGCCCGGCCTTCACGACGCGTGGCTTTGTCGAAGAAGACGCCGTCACCGTGGGCAACCTGATCGCCGACGTGCTGGACAACCCGCACGACGCTGCGACCATCGAGCGCGTCAAGGGCGAAGTCAAGAAACTCACCAGCAAGTATCCGGTTTACGCCGCCTGATCTGGCTGACTCTGTCTATCCGGGCCGGTTCGCTGGCCCGATAGTCTCCACGTAGTATTGCAGCCCCGGCGCCATGAAATGTCCCTTTTGCCAGCATGAAGATACACAAGTCCTCGATACCCGCGTATCGGAGGAGGGGGACGCCATCCGGCGCCGGCGCCGCTGCGGCAAGTGTGACAAGCGCTTCACCACCTATGAGCGCATCGAACTGTCCATGCCGATCATCGTCAAGAAGAACGGCAGCCGCACCGAGTTTGCCTCGTCGAAGCTGCGCGGCAGCCTGATGCTGGCGCTGCGCAAGCGGCCCGTGGCGGCCGAAGCCATCGACAAGGCCGTTGCCTCCATCGAAGAAAAGCTGCTCACCAGCGGCCTGCGCGAAGTTGACACCGGCCATGTGGGCGAGCTCGTGATGCAAGAGCTCAAGGGCCTCGACAAGATCGCGTATATCCGTTTCGCGTCGGTCTACAAGAATTTCGAAGACCTGGATTCGTTCCAGGCGGCGCTGGCCGAAGTCGGGCACCAGCGCAAGCTCGACAACTAATCCCGTCCCAAGGTTCCCCGATCGGCGCGGCCTGCGCTTGCGCCGACGCACGGGCGTGCAAAGCCGGCCTGATAACGTCGTAGCTCGTTATCGGGAGGCTTGCATGCGCAACCATTCATATCGCGGTTTTACGCTCATCGAAGTACTGGTGGCGTTGTTCGTGCTCGCCATCGGCATCGTCGGCGCCGGGGCGGCCCAACTGGCGGCCGAGCGCACGCGCCAGCAGGCGGCCCTGATGGCCGAAGCGGGCCAGCTGGCAAGTTCGCTGGCGGCGCGCATCGGTGCCAATCTGCCGCTGGCCAGCCTGCCCGATGCGGGCAATCCCTATCTGTCGCTCGACTACGACGCGGTCGCCGACGGCCCGCCTGTCGCCGCCGTCCCATGCTTCGGCACTGCCGCCTGCGATCCGCTGGCGCTGGCGGCCTTCGACCTCGACGAGACGCGCCTGCTCGTGCACCGGCGCTTTCCCGGCGGGCGCATTGCCGTATGCCGCGATGCGGCGCCGTGGGATGCCGCCAGTCGCCGCTATCGGTGGGCGTGCAGTGGCGGCGCGCATGCGGCGGTGGCAATCAAGATCGGCTGGCATGGCAACGATGACTTGCCGGCGTTCGTGCTGATGGTGGCGCGATGAGTATTCATCGCTATGGGTTTGTGCGTCAAAGCGGCTTTACCATCGCCGAATTCATGGTCGCGATGACGCTTGGCCTGGCTGTGCTGCTGGCGGCTGGTTCGCTGCTGATTGGCGCCACGCGTGCGCATGCGGCGCTGCTCGAAGCGGCCGAGATGGATGATGCCGGCCGCTACGCGCTGGATGCGCTGACGCGCGCCGTGCACCTGGCGGGCCACGTCGACTGGGCCGCGCATCCGGTGATCGATCCCACGCTGCCGGCTGCCATCGCCGGACTGGATGCGTCGTCACTGACCCATGCCGGCGCCGGCATCGATGCGCCGCTTCCGGCAACGGTCAACGGCAGCGACGTGCTGGCGCTGCGCTTTGCCGGCACCGGCGCGCCGCCGGCCGGCGACGGTGGCACGCTCGATTGCGCCGGGTTTCCCGTGCACCGCGATCAGGAAGGCTGGAGCATTTTCTATGTGGCGCGCAATGCGCAAGGCGACGCTGAACTACGCTGCAAATACCGGGGCGCCGGCAACTGGTCGTCCGATGCCGTGGCAGGCCACGTCGACAGCTTCCAGGTGTTGTATGGGCTCGATACCGATGGCGATGGCGCGCCCAACCGGTACGTGAACGCCAGCGCGATCCGGGCGCTCGACGCGGCGCTGGTGCTGGCCGGCTCGACTGCCAACGAGCGTGACGCCGATCTGCGCACGCGCAGCCACTGGAAGCACGTCGCGAGCGTGCGGGTCGGCTTGCTGCTGCATGGGCCGCGCCAGGCGCCTGATGTGGGCGCGGGCCTCGTGCATTGGTTGTTCGGTCCGGGGTATGACGGCGCGCTGGCGGCTGCCGATCCGGGTGTCCGGCTGGCAGCGGCCGACCTCGATCGCGGCGGCGAAGCGCGCGTGCGCAAGGTGTATGGGGCGGTGATTGCGGTGCCAATTGCGGTGCCTGTTGCAGTGCCCGGCGCGCTCCCGGTAGCGCCACCCAGCGTGCCACCTTCTGCGCCGCCGGTGGCCGCGCGTTGAGCTGCCCATGCGCCACCGACTCCCACCCATGCCGCGGCGCCAGGATGGCATCGCGCTCATCACCGCGCTCGTGCTGATGCTGGCCGTGCTCATGACGGGCATCGCCTCGGCGCGTGGCGCGCTGCAAAGCACCCGCGCCGCGGCCTACGAACGCGATCGCACGCTGGCCCTGCACATGGCCGAAGCCGCCTTGCTCGATGCCGAACACGATATCGACGGCGGCGCAGTGCCAGGCTCGGCGCGCGCCAACGCGATCCGCGGCGGCAGTGCGGATGCCTTCGTCGGCGCGTGCCTGGGCGCCCGGCCGTACAACGGTTTGTGCGCGCACGACGCCGACCCTGATCACCAGTTGGCCCGGCTGGCGCTTGACGATGGCCCGGCCATCGCGTTCGGCACGTTCACGGGCGCCACGCTGCCCACAGGGGAGGGCGGCTTGCCGCTCGAGACGCCACGCTACCTGATCGAGCTGATGCCGGCGTCCGCCGACGGCCAGCTTTACCGCATCGCCGCGCGCGGCGCCGGCAGCATGCCAGGCGCCGGGGCTGCCGTGCAGGCCTATTACCGCCTGCCAGCCGCCGGCGGGCATGGCCGGCGCGTTGGCTGGCGCGAGATCGGCAACTGGTCTGCGATGGTTGCCGCCGCATCGGAATGACGCACCCGGGCAAACAGGAGCAAAGAGGAGCAAATTCATGACACGACACCGCAACGGCTTCACGCTGATCGAACTGCTGATGGTGCTGGCGATCGTCGGCATCCTGACATCGGTTGCCTATCCGTCGTATGCGCGCCAGATCGTCAAGGCGCGCCGGGTCGAAGCCCAGCTGGCGCTGCTCGACCTGATGCAGCGCCAGGAACAGTACCGCGCGCAGCATTACAGCTATATCGCGTTCTCGATGGCCACGGGCGCTGCCGACACGCGTCAGTTCCGCACCTGGCTCGGCAACAGTGCGGCCGCCAGCGCTTATGAGCTCGACGGCGAGGCCTGTCCGGAGCAGACGATTGCTGCCTGCATCGTGCTGCGCGCGCGGCCCGGCACGGCCAATGTCAATGCAGCGTTTGCCGATCCGGAATGCGGCACGCTGACGCTGGTCAGCACCGGCGCGCAGGGCGCAAGTGGCGCCAGCGGCCAGTCCACACGCTGCTGGCCATGACCACGCGCCTTGAGACCACGCCCGCCCGCGCCATCCTGCGCCGCCACTGCACCGGTCTGTCGATGGCGGAACTGGCCGTGGTGCTGGGCATGGTGGCGATCACGTCGTCGCTGGCGGCGCCCGGCCTGCACCGGATCGTCCAGGGCCAGGAACTGCGCGTGGCTGCAGCCGACCTTTACAGTGCGGTCCAGCTCACCCGGTCGATGGCGATCGCCCGCAACGAGCCCGTGATCCTGACATCGAACGACGCGGCTGGCATCGACTGGTCGCGTGGCTGGACCGTGTACGTCGATCGCGACAACAATCGCCAGGCGGGCGCGGGTGACGACATCCTGGCCGTGCGCGCCACGCTGCCGCAGGGCGTGCAGGTGAGCTATTCCTTTGCCAGCCCTGCAGCCCCGCAATACATCGCCTACAATGGCGCGGGACGCAGTTGCAGCACGACCAGCAGCGCTGCGGCGCGGCCCGGTACGCTGTCGCTGTTCCACGGCGGCGGGATACGCCGTATTAAAATCAATATGCTTGGCCGCCCGCGCCTGTGCAACCCGGCGCGTGACGCCGGCTGTGATGGCGTCGCCGCACCGCCCTGAAGTAAGACTGAAAACAAGACTGAAAACAAGCGCATTGCACCATGCGCACCGATGAAAGACCACGTGACGCACGACAGCCAACCCATTCTCAACGACACCGAAGGCATGGCCGCGGCGCTGGCCTGGGCTGCGCGGGGCATGTTCATCACGGCGCCCAATCCCCGCATCGGCTGCGTGATCGTCAAGGACGACGTCGTCATCGGCGCCGGCCACACGCAGCCGGCCGGCCAGGCGCACGCTGAAATCCAGGCGCTGCGCGACGCCGCCGCGCGCGGCAACGACGTGCGTGGCGCCACCGCCTACGTCACGCTCGAACCGTGCAGCCACCATGGCCGCACGCCGCCTTGTTCGGACGCGCTGATCGCCGCCGGCTTGGGGCGCGTGGTCGCCGCCATGGTCGACCCCAATCCGCTCGTCGCCGGTCGTGGCCTGGCGCAGCTGGAAGCGGCCGGCATCGGGGTGCGTTCCGGGATCATGGCGCGCGAAGCGCAGGAACTGAACATCGGCTTCTTCTCGCGCATGGTGCGCGGCCTGCCGTGGGTGCGCCTGAAAGTGGCCGCCAGCCTGGATGGCGCCACGGCCCTCGCCGGCGGCGAAAGCCAGTGGATCACCGGCCCCGACGCCCGCGCCGACGGCCATGCCTGGCGCGCCCGCGCCAGCGCGATCGTCACTGGCATCGGCACCGTCAAGGCCGACAACCCGCAGCTCACCGTGCGGGGCCTGGCCACGCCGATGCAGCCGCGCCGCGTGATCGTCGACAGCCGCCTCGAGATCGATCTTGATGCGCACATTCTGCAGGGCGAACCGTGCTGGCTCGTCGCCGCGGCCGAGCAACCGGGCGACGAGAAAGCCGCCGCCCTGCGCGCCGCCGGCCACGAGGTGCTGTACCTGCCCAACGCACATGGCAAGGTCGACCTGCCGGCGCTAATGCGCGAACTGGGCCGGCGCGAAGTCAATGAAGTCCACGTCGAAGCGGGCAGCAAGCTCAATGCGTCACTGGTGCGCGAAGGCTGCGTCGACGAATTGCTGGTCTACCTGGCTCCGAGCCTGATCGGCCCGGGCCAGGGCATGTTCGACCTGCCGCCGCTCACGCAATTGACCGAACGGCGCCAGTTGCGCTTCCACGACGTCACGCGCGTGGGCGACGACCTGCGCATTCTGGCCCGCTTTGCCGAAGCTGCCCAATCATCCTCTGCTACCCCCAACAAGGAATAACGTCGTATGTTTACTGGAATCGTCGCCGCTGTCGGCACCATCACTTCCGTTGCACCGCTGGCCGGTGGCCTGGACGCCGGCGTGCGTCTTGCCATCGATGCCGGCCCGTTGCCGCTGGCCGACGTGGGCCTGGGCGACTCGATCGCCATCAACGGCGCCTGCATGACCGTCACCGAAAAGAGCGCCACCGGATTCACGGTCGACGTCTCGCGCGAAAGCCTGAACAAGACCGTGGGCCTGGACGCGCCCGGTGAAGTCAACCTCGAGAAAGCCCTGACGCTGGCCGAGCGCCTGGGCGGGCACCTGGTGTCGGGCCACGTCGACGGCCTGGGCGTCGTGCACAGCTTCGAGCCGGTTGGCGAATCGCGCGAACTGATCATCGATGCGCCGCACGAGCTGGGCAAATTCCTGGCCTATAAAGGGTCGATTGTCGTCAATGGCGTGTCGCTGACCGTCAATCGCGTGCACGACCTGGAAGAGGGCGGCCAGAAAGTCTGCCGCTTCTCGATCAACCTGATTCCGCACACGATCGAGGTCACCACGCTACGGCACCTGGCGGCCGGTTCGCGCGTCAATCTCGAGATCGACCTGATTGCGCGTTATGTCGAGCGCATGCTGGCAGCGACCACCGCCAGGTAATCGAGTACCCGGCTCGAGTCCACCGGCTTGGTGAAGTGCGCGTCAAAGCCGGCGGCGCTCGAGCGCGCCAGGTCATCCTGCGCGCCCCAGCCCGATACCGCGACGATCGTGCAGCGTTCGAGCCCGGCGATCTGCCGCAGGCCACGCGCCACGTCGTGGCCCGACATGTCCGGCAGGCCGATATCAAGAAACACCACGTCCGGCGCGCATTGCGCGGCCATTCGCAGCGCCTGCTGGCCGTCATGCGCGACCGTGACGGCGTGGCCCTCCATCTCGAGCAGCATCGACAGCGTCACCGCTGCATCGATATTGTCGTCCGTGACGAGAATACGCAGTGCCGGCGCAGCCGGCGTGCCCTGCGCAGCGACCTCTTCAAGGGGCGCTGCCGCTGGCGCGTCGTCCAGCGCAAGCCGGACCACGAACGTGCTGCCCTTGCCGATGCCCTCGCTGTGCGCGCTAACCGCGCCGCCATGCAAATCGACCAGCTGGCGTACCAGCGACAGGCCGATGCCCAGGCCGCCCTGTGCGTGCTGGCGGTTGCTGCCCACCTGACTGAACATCTCGAACACCGATTCCAGCGACGCGGCGGGAATGCCAACGCCGTTGTCGGTGACGGTGATGACGGCGTCAGTGCCGTCCTGCATCACGCGCAGCGACAGCGCGCCGCCTGGTGGCGTGTACTTGGCCGCATTGGTCAACAGGTTGCCGATCACCTGCGCGATGCGGGTGGCGTCGGCCTGTACCGGCAGTGGCGCATCATGCAGCTGCAGGTCGAATGCATGGCGATGCTTGTCGATCAGCGGCAGGCTGGTCTCGACCGCATTGGTCACGATGGCGTTCAGGTCGACGCGGGTCTTGCGGATTTCCACCTTGCCGTTGGTGACGCGCGCGATGTCGAGCAGGTCGTCGATCAGGTGCGCCAGTTGCCGGACCTGGCGTTCCATCATGTCGCGCACATTGGCCGCCACGGCGGGGTCGCGGGGGCCGACGCGCAGTAATTCCAGACCCGTCATCAAAGGGGCCAGCGGATTGCGCAGCTCGTGCGCCAGCACGGCGAGGAATTCGCTCAGGTTGCGGTTGGCCCTGGCGACTTCGTCGAACAGTTCGCGCTGGCGCGACTCAGCCAGGCGCAGCGCGGCTTCGGTGCGTTTGAAGGCATCGATATCGGTGACGATCGCCACATGGCCGCGCGTGACATCGTCGCGGCCCTTGAGCGGCACGGCTGCCACCTGTGTCCAGATCTCGACACCATCGTCGCCCAGATAGCGCGCTTCGATGCCCGGCACGACGCGTTCGCCGCGCGATGCGCGCGCACCGGCGAAATCACGGCGCGCCAGCGGCCGGCCGTCTGCATCGAACGCGGTCCAGCGCATATAGCGCTCTTCGTCCAGTGACGGCAGCACGCCGGTGGGCAGGTAGCGGTGCATTGCCTGGTTCGACAGCAGCAGCTTGCCATCCTGGCCGGCCACGGCCACGCCCACCGGCAGGGCGTCGAACATCGTCACGAGCGTGTCGCGTGTCTCGTGCAGCGCCTGTTCGGTTCGCTTGCGGTCGCTGATGTCGAGCACGTTGCCGACAAAACCCAGGAAGTCGCCGTTCGCCGCAAAGCGCGGCTGTCCGGTCGCAATCACCCAGCGGTACCCATCGACGACATGCCGCAGCCGATGCTCCATGCTGAATGGCACGCGGCGCGCATTGGCATCGACGACGGCGTGGAGCGCTGCGTCGCGCTCGTCGGGATGCACGGCGGCCGTCCAGCCGAACGCCAGGCTCGTTCCCCGGTCCTGGGCCGTGAATTCGTGCCAGGCGCGCGACAGGAACGAGAGCTTGCCATCAGGCTCGGTGACCCACAGCATGGCCGGCGCGGCGTCGGCCAGGTCCAGGAAGCGCGATTCGCTGCGCGCCAGCGCACGTTCTGCCAGGCGGCGCTGCAGGATGGCGGCGGCCTGGTTGGCAGCCACGCCCAGCAGCAGGCGCTCGTGTTCGGACGGAAAGCCGGCGCGCCGCGCGCCGATGACAACGACGCCAAGCTCGCTGCCAATGCCGAAGCGGGCTGTGCCGAACTGCCGCGGCGCGTCGTTGGCATGCAGGGTGGCGGGCCGCCTGTCATGCGGGTCGGCCGACCCGATGGCGGCGTCGAGCGCCGCGCGCGCAGCCGCCAGCATCGCCCCATCATCGTCATTGTCATCGTTGCGCCGGAGGCGAATCGTGTCCAGTGGATCGATCTCGCCCTTGCCCGGCAGGTGGATACCGACCAGGTCCAGGTCCAGCGTCGCAAGCAGGAAGCTCGCCAGGCTGTCGATGACCCCCTCCGGCGGCAGGTCGCCCCAGATGGCCGGCAGGGTGGTCATGGCAACCAGATCGCGCGTGGTCTTGCGCAGGCGGTCGATCTCGGCGCGGTACTCGTCGGGTGTATGCATGCGGCTGCAGACTCAGTGCGCAGGCATCACGCGGTGGTGTGCTTGGGCACCATACAACAAGGCGCTGGCCAGGTGAACCGGATGATCGGGCATGCTCATGGATTGTTACCAGTAGAGCGCCGATGGTGCCTGGCGCCGGCGTTGATGTGTACGGGGGCAAATGCCCGCTGCGGGCACGCATAGTATAGACGATGCGCGCCGGCAGCCCGAAAGGCCACGCCGGCGCGCGTGGCCCATCAGGTGCCCGGCAGCGCCGGCTGACCCGGCTGGCCCGGCTGCGGCTGCACTGCGGGCAGCGCCTTGGCCACGTTGGCTGCCTTGGCGGCCGCCTCGGGATTGAGCACCACCTGCACATAGTTCTTCGTATCGAAGTAACGCCGCGCCGCCGCCTGTACGTCCTGCGCCGTCAGCGCGGCCACCTGCTGCTCGACCTTCAGGATCGACGCCGGGTCGGTCCCTTCGGTCAGGCTCGATTGCAGATTGGCCACCCAGTAGCCGTTCTCGCGCAGCGAACGGCGGTGGTTCTGGATCCAGCCGGATTTCACTTTTTCCAGCTCGGCGGCGTCCGGCCCGTTCTCTTGCAGGCGCTTGATTTCGGCAAACGTCGCAGCCACCACCTTGTCGACATTTTCCGGCCCGGTCGGCAGGTTGATGCCGATCGAGTAGTTCCCGTACGGGATCTTGCTGAGCGCGCCGCTGGCGCCGCCGCCGTAGATCATCGCCATCTTTTCACGCAGCACCTCGATGATGCGCAGATTGGTCACTTCGATCAGCGCCGACAGGCGCAGCTGTTCGGCCTCGGAGAACACGGCCGGGCCCGTGAAGTTGATCGAGATACTGCTCTTGGGCTCGGTGCCGCTGCGCACTTCGCGCTTGACCACGCCCGTCACCGGGCGCAGGCCCACGTCGCGGTATGCCACCGGCAGTGCGGGCGTGGGCAGCGTGCCCAGATAGCTCGTCAACAG
This sequence comes from Massilia aurea, assembly GCF_014200505.1. GTDB lineage: Bacteria > Pseudomonadota > Gammaproteobacteria > Burkholderiales > Burkholderiaceae_D > Telluria > Telluria aurea_B. Next base: position 602,472 of record NZ_JACHBX010000001.1, read on the forward strand.
CGGCCGGATCGCCTTTTCGTCGAAACTGCCCACCAGGATGAACGTCATGTCCTTCGCGCTCGAGAAACGCTGGCGGAAGATGGCGATGCTGCGATCGAGGTCGATCTTGGCGTATTCGTCGGCCTCAAGCGAGCGTGGCGCGCGCGGGTGATTGCCAAACAGCGCCGACACCACGGCGTCGCCAAAGCGCCGCCCCGGCTGGCCGCTGGCGTTGCGCGCAATCTCGGCCTGTTTGTCGATATACGCGTGGAACAGGTCTTCGTCGCGGCGCACGCCCGCGAACTTCAGCCACAGCAACTGCAGCATCGTTTCGATGTCGGTGGCGCCCGAGGCGCCCGCGATCACGTCGGTGTAGCTGCCCAGGCCCACGGTCACGCCGGCCGCCTTGCCGGCCAGGATCTTGCGCATGTCCAGCGGCGTGAAATCCTTCACGCCCATGCTGGCCACGATCGCGTTCGAAAAGCGCGCATTCAGGATGTCCTGATCAGGGAACAGGCTTTGCCCGCCGGGGCGCGCCGCGCTCAGCACCACCTGGTCATTCAGGAAGTCGGTGGGTTTCAGGATCACCTTCACGCCATTCGATAGCGTCAAGCGCGTCAGCCCCAGCGCCTTGTCGTGCTCTTCGTGCGTGATCGTGCCGGGTTGCGCCGGGCGTTCCATCAGGCGCGCCGCCAGCAGTTTTTCATCGTACGGTTCGACCGGCAGGCGCGCAGCCTCGCTCACCGCCGCCAGCAACTGCGGCCCGGTGGGCGTATCGGGCTTGGCCACGCCCGTGTACAGCACCAGCTTGCCGGAGTCCTGCGGGATCGTGCGGCGCGCGTAGGCGTTCATTTCGGCCTGCGTGATGCCGGGCACCAGGTTCTGCACGTAGCGGTATTCGGTCTCGATGCCGGGGATGGCTTCGTCCTGCAGGAAGTTGCGGATGTATTCGGCGGCGTAGGTGCCCGAATCGCTCTTGGCGCGCTCGTTCCAGGCCTGCTCGTAGGTGCGCATCAGGTTTTTCTTGGCGCGTTCGAGTTCCTGCACGCCGAAGCCGTGCTGGCGTGCGCGTTCGTTTTCCTGCACCAGCGCCGCAATGGCGGGCTGCGCGCCGCGCGGGCCAATGGCGGCCGACGCGTTATAGGCGCGGTAGCGCGGGGTCAGCTTGCCCAGCGAGCTGCTGGCGCCCAGCCACGGCGCATCGGGCAGTTGCGAGATCTCGGCCAGGCGCGCGCTGAGCATCGACGCGAACAGGCCCTGCACCAGCTCTTCGCGGTAGGCGCGCACGGTGCCCAGGTCGCGTACCGGCTGTACTGGATAGCGGATCAGCACCGCATTGCCATCGGCTTCCGGGTCCGTCACGACCAGCGCCTCGGTGTCGGCGCGCGCCGGAATCGCGGCGTAGTCGCGCGGGCGCGGCGTGGCCGGATTCTTCAGGCGCGTGAAGTGCTGCTTGACGAGCTTCTCGGCCTGCGCCGGATCGATGTCACCGACCACGACGACCGCCATCAGGTCGGGCCGGTACCAATCCTTGTAAAAGCGCTTCAGGGTCTCGGGCTTGAAATTGCGCAGCACGTCTTCGCGGCCGATCGGCAGGCGCTCGGCGTAACGCGAGCCGTTGAACAGGCGCGGATAGATCTGCTTGCCCATGCGGTCGGCCGCGCCTTTGCCCAGGCGCGCTTCTTCGAGGATGATGCCGCGCTCCTTGTCGATGGCGTCAGTATCGAAGCTCACGCCGTGGGCCCAGTCTTCGAGTACCTGGAAGGCGCGGGTGACGTTCTGCGGCTTGTCGGTCGGGATCGGCAGGATGTACACGGTCTCGTCGAACGAGGTGTAGGCATTCAGGTCGGCGCCGAAGCCCACGCCGATCGATTGCAGGTACGACACCAGCTCGTGCTTGCGGAAATTGGTCGAACCATTGAACGCCATGTGCTCGACGAAGTGCGCCAGGCCGCGCTGGTCGTCGTCTTCCAGGATCGAGCCAGCCTTGACGACCAGGCGCAGTTCGAGCTTGTGTTTGGGGCGCGCATTGCGCTGGATGTAGTAGGTCAGGCCATTGGCCAGCTTGCCGACCTTGACCTGCGGGCCGACCGGGATCACGGCGTCGAGCTGCAGCGCGTCCATTTTCGAGACGGCTGCCATGGGCGCGCTGGCCTGCGGCGCACTGTGCGCCAGCGAGGACACGCACACCAACGCGGCCAGGCAGGCGCCGCGTACGAATTTGTTGCTCATTGGGGGTTCCCGGTGACTTGATCGGTGCATTTTACAGGGCGCGTGCCTGTGCACGGCTGGGCTTAAGGCTGCGCTAACGAACGCTGCAGGGACCGTGCAGCGACGGCGCAGCGCTTACAGCATCACGCTGCCGAGCGCCAGCAAGCGAGCCATGTCGACGGCCGGGATGGGCCGCCCATACAGATACCCCTGCATCACGTCGCAGCCGAGCGAACCGAGAAAATCGCGCTGGCCGATTGTCTCGACGCCTTCGGCCACCACGGCCAGCGACAGACCCTTGGCCAGCGCGATGGTAGCCTGGGCAATCGCGGCGCTGCGCTGCTCGCTGGTGATATTGCGCACGAAGGTCTGGTCGATCTTGAGTTTGTCGAGCGGGAAGCGCGACAGATAGCCCAGCGATGAGTAGCCGGTGCCGAAGTCGTCCAGCGAGAGCGAGACGCCCAGCGCGCGCAGTTCGGCCATCTGGGCTTCGGCTGCGCTGCTGTCGCCCAGCATCACGCTCTCGGTCAGTTCGACTTCGAGCCAGCGCGGTGCCAGGCCGCTGTCGTGCAGCGCGCTGCGCACCACCGACACGACGGCGCCGGCCTTGAACTGGTGGGCCGAGACATTGACCGCCACGCGCACCGGCGCCAGGCCCGCATCCTGCCAGGCCTTGTTCTGGAAGCAGGCCTGGCGAATCACCCATTCGCCGATCGGATGGATCAGGCCCGTGTCTTCGGCCAGCGGGATGAAGTCGGCCGGCGAGACATTGCCGATCTCGCCGCTGTTCCAGCGCAGCAGGGCTTCCATGCCGACCAGCGTGCCGTCCAGGTGGGACACTTGCGGCTGGTAGTGCAGCGCCAGTTCGTCGCGTTCGATCGCGCGCCGCAGGCGCGTTTCAAGCGCCAGCCAGCGCAGCGCCTCGGCATTCATCTCGCCCTTGAAGAAGCGGAAGCCATTGCGCCCCGATTCCTTGACGTGCGTGAGCGCCGCGTCGGCCGCCTTGAGCAGGTCGCCCGGCGCATCGCCATCGCGCGGGTAGATGCTGATGCCCACGCTGCCGGTGACCACCAGGTCGTGACCGCCCACGCCATGCGGCTCGGCGACGGCGTCGATCAGCTTCTGGGCGCAGTAGATGACGTCGTCGGTGTCGTCGAAATCGGTCATCAAGAGCACGAACTCATCGCCCGACAGGCGCGCGACGGTGTCGGTGGGGCCAGCCAGCGCGCTGACGCGGCGCGCGACTTCGCGCAGCACGGTGTCGCCGGCAGAGTGGCCCAGGCTATCGTTGATGCGCGAGAGCCGGTCCACGTTGAATAGCAGCAGTGCGACCTGGCTGGCATCCTGGCGCGCCGCGGCCAGGGCCTGGCCCACGCGGTCGTTGAACAGCGAGCGATTCGGCAATTGGGTCAGCGCGTCGTGGTTCGACAGGAAATCAAGCTGGTGGTGGGCCGCTTTCAGCGCCGACATGTCGGTCGAGACCGACACGTAGGCCGTCAGGTTGCCGGCATCGTCGCGCACCGCGCTGATGCTCATGCTGGCCGGGTAGATTTCGCCGTTCTTGCGGCGGTTCCAGATTTCGCCGCGCCACTGGCCGTCTTTTTCGAGACAGCTCCACATGCTGGCGTAGAACGCGGCGTCGTGCCGGCCCGAGCGCATGAAGCGCGGGTTGGTCCCCATGACATCGGCTTCGACGTAGCCGGTGATTGTCTCGAAGGCCGGATTGGCGGCGACGATATTGGCGTCGGCGTCGGTCATCAGGATCGCTTCCTGGGTGCTGTCGAAGACCTGGCGCGCCAATTCCAGCCGGTGTTCGCTGTCGCGCAGGGCGGCGTCGGAATCGGCGCGGGCGATGGCCTCGAGCTGCAGCTGCGCCGCGTGGTGCTGGACCACTTCATACAGGTTCAGGTTTTCGTAGGCCACCGCCAGTTGCGCGGCCAGCGCCGTGGCCCAGCGCTCTTCTTCGTCCGTGAAGGGGGCGCCGCCGTCGGCGCGCGTGCAGTACAGCCAGCCCAGTGGATGCTGCAGGTCGTGGACCTGCAGGCCGAGCAGGTGCACGACGCGCGGATGGCCGGCGGGCAGCGTGGCCAGCAGCGCATCGTCCGCATCCAGCCGCAATGGCGCCCGGGCGCGCAGCAGCACGCCTGGCAGGTCGTGCTCATCCAGCGCCGATGGCAACAGCAGGGCAGCGTCGACACCATACGTGCTCAGATGGCGCACGCTGCTTTCCGAGCTGCCCAGCAGGCACAGCGCAACGCAGTCGGCATCCAGCACGCGGCGCACGGCGTCGACAAATGCCGCGGCCAGCGCCTCGACCCGGCGTTCGCCGACGAGCATCATGCACATGCGTTCGAGTTCGCCCAGGCGCGCGCCCAGGTCGAATGGCAGGGCTCGCTCGTTCTCTGGCTCATGCCCGGCGATGGGGAAGGGCGCCGGCGCGCCGCCGGCCACGCCCAGTTCGGCGTCGACAGCCTCGAGGATCCGGTGCGGGTCGGCCGGCTTGCCCAGCACCGTGGTGACGCCGCAGCGCGCCGCCATCGCCACTGTTTCGCGCTCCGAGTAGACTGCCGAGAAGAAGATGACGCGCGTGTTCTCCAGCGCCGGCTCGGCGCGCAACTGCTGGACGAACTCGTAGCCGTCCATCGTCGGCATCAGGATGTCGGTGATGATGAGGTCAGGCAGCTCGGCGCGCGTGATGGCCAGCGCGCAGGCGCCGTTTTCGGCTTCGAGGATGCGGTGCCCGCTCATGCCGAGCAGGGCGCTCAGATAACTGCGGTTGCTGGGCCGGTCGTCGACAATCAGGATCGTCGCCATCAGCAAAGCCTGCCGCTGGCAGTGGCGCCTGGAGGATGAAGGGGACAAGCAAGCGGCATGGCAACTCCGTCAGAAAGACTGCCGCTGTGAAAGGGTAAATACGGCAATAATGTGTTAATCATAATCCAGTTGGTGACGGTCGTGCCGCGGGCTTGCCACGCGAATGAACTAGCTTAACAATTAACCGACACGCGGTCACCTGTGGTTGTCTATTGGCAACGCATGGTTGACGACAAGGGCACATCGTGCTGGCAATTTGGCGCTCTGGCCATCGGGAATGCCGTTGGGCGTCTGTAAATCCTTTAAAATAGCGGATTACGCAAAACCCCTGTTTCAAGGAATCTGTATGTCCATTTCCAGCACTGAGGAAATCGTCGCCGAACTGCGCGCTGGCCGCATGGTCATTCTGGTCGACGAAGAAGATCGCGAAAACGAAGGCGACCTCGTGCTTGCAGCCGATTTCGTCACCCCCGAGGCGATCAATTTCATGATCCGCCACGCCCGTGGCCTGGTGTGCCTGACCCTGACCGAAGAACGTTGCGACCAGTTGGCCCTGCCGATGATGACGTCCAAGAACGGCACCTCGTTCGGCACCAATTTCACCGTCTCGATCGAAGCGGCCGAAGGCGTGACCACCGGTATCTCGGCGGCCGACCGCGCGCGCACCATCCAGGTGGCGGTCCACAAGGGCACTGTGCCGGACGATCTGGTCCAGCCGGGCCATATCTTCCCGCTGCGCGCCCAGAAGGGCGGCGTCCTGATGCGCGCTGGCCATACCGAAGCCGGTTGCGACCTGACGCAGATGGCCGGCCTGTCGCCCGCCTCGGTGATCTGCGAGATCATCAAGGAAGACGGCACGATGGCGCGCCTGCCCGACCTGATCGAGTTTGCCAAAGAGCACGATCTCAAGATCGGCACCATTGCCGACCTGATCCATTACCGCAGCCAGAACGAATGTCTGGTCGAGCGCATTGCCGAACGCGCGCTGTCCACCGAGGCGGGCGAATTCAAGCTGGTGGCGTTCCGCGACGCACCAAGCGGCTCGGCCCACCTGGCGCTCGTGCATGGCGAGCTGTCGCCTGATAAAGAAGCGCTCGTGCGCGTGCACCAGCCGGTGTCGATTCTCGACCTGCTGGAAAACCGCGCCACTACGCACTCGTGGGACATGGCTTCGGCGATGCGCACGATCAAGGCCAGCGACGCCGGCGTGATCGTGCTGCTCAATTGCGGCGAAACGGCCGAGCAATTGTTTGCGCAACTGGCGCCGCAGGATGCACGCGGCAACCGCGCCGGCGCCCGCGCCGCGTCGATGGACCTGCGCACCTATGGCATCGGCGCCCAGATCCTGCGCGCGCTGGGCGTGCGCAAGATGCAGCTGCTGGCCAATCCCCGCAAGATGCCGTCGATGACCGGGTTCGACCTGGAAGTGACCGGCTACGTGCCGCGTCCCGACGCCTGAATCATCCCATCCAACTAATACAAGAGGTCAGTCATGACGGTAGGAACTTTTGAAAGCAATATGCAGGGCGAAGACCTGCGCATCGGTATCGTGCAGGCCCGCTTCAACGAGACTGTGGGCAATGGCCTGCTGTCGTCGTGCCTGGCTGAGCTCAAGCGCCTGGGCGTGGCCGATGAAGACATCCTGCACGTGACCGTGCCGGGTGCGCTCGAAGTGCCGCTGGCGCTGCAGCGCATGGCCGTGACCGAACAGTTCGACGCGCTGATCGCGCTGGGCGCCGTCATCCGCGGTGAAACCTACCACTTCGAGCTGGTGTCGAATGAATCGGGCGCGGGCATCACCCGCATCGGCCTCGATTACGGCATCCCGGTTGCCAACGCGATTCTTACCACCGAGAACGATGCGCAGGCAGAAGTGCGCATGGCCGAAAAAGGCGCCGACGCCGCGCGTGTCGCCGTCGAAATGGCCAACCTGCTGATGGCGCTGGACGAGCTGGTGCCAGAAGACGAATAACACTAAAGGCAAGAGAACAATGACCGACAAGAATATGCACGCCAACCCGAGCAAGAACCGCACGCCGCGCCACCGCGCGCGCGAGTTCGCGCTCCAGGGTCTGTATCAATGGCTGCTGAACAATGAACCGGCACGCATCGTGGCGGCCAATATCCGCAGCGCCCATGGTTTCGACAAAGCTGACAGCGAGTTCTTCTCGGCGCTGCTCAATGGCGCGATCAGTACCTCGGTCGAGCTGCGCGAGTCGATCGCCCCGCTGATCGACCGTTCGATCGCCGAACTGTCGCCGATCGAGCACGCGGTGCTGCTGCTGGGCGCGTACGAGCTGAAGAACCATCCCGAAGTGCCGTACCGCGTCGTGATCAACGAAGCAGTCGAGCTGACCAAGTCGTTTGGCGGTATCGACGGCCACAAGTATGTCAATGGCGTGCTGGATAAGCTGGCCCAGCGCCTGCGCCCGGACGAAGCGGCAGGCGATCAGCGCCGCTGATCGTTTGGTTTGCACCATGTAAAAAGCCACCGTGCGCGAGCCGGTGGCTTTTTTTTATGTTGGGCATAATGCGACAATCCCGTAGGGTGGACGGCTATGCCGTCCACGCGTTCAAGCGGCGTTTGCGAGGCGCCGACGTGCGTTGAACGCGTGGACGGGGAACCCGTCCACCCTACATAAAAAAGCCACCGCCGCAGCGGTGGTTTTGAGGGCAGCGGTCAAATTTTACAGACCGGCCAATGCGTCCGAGGCAACCACCGGTGCGGTGGCAGAAGTGGTCGCTTCAGGTACTGGCTTTGCTTCCGGCTTCACGCTATCTGCCTCAGGCTGCTTGCTGACGACGACTGGCGCCGACGTCGGTGCTGGCGTATTGCGCTTCATTGCCGGCACGTTCTGGCCTTTCGCGACCTGGTTCAGCAGGCGGTACTCGTTGATGACCTTCGCGCCGTAACCCTGGTCGCTGTCCATATCGGCAGCGCCCACATAGGTCTTCAGACCGCCTTCGACCGAACCGGTGCGCTTGACGTAGTCTTTCAGGATCAAGGCGCCGACACGGATGTTGGCCACGGGATTGAGGGCTGCCTGCTGGCCGCCAACTTTCTCGAACTTGTCATGGTGGACCTTGGCCATCACTTGCATCAGGCCCTTGGCGCCCATCGCGCTTTCGGCGAACGGGTTCAAACCCGATTCGATGGCCATCACCGCCAGGATCAGGAGCGGATCGAGTTTCAGATCGTGCGCCGTCAGGTAGGCGGTCGAGACCAGCATATTGGCGGCGTCACTGGCGACGCGGTAACGCTTCGACAGCCACTTGGTCACGTACTGCTGCTGCTTGGTGTTGCCAAGCGTGGCGGACGACGTGCCCATATGGGTCGTTTCCACAGCAACCGTCTGGGCCGTGGCCTGCATTGCGGGCACGACGGTGGCGACAGGTGCTGCCGACATATTGACGGCGACGACCGGTTCCGGATGCAGCATCTCGGAGACGCGCTTGGCGACGCTGTCGTTGGAGTAGATCAGGGCCATCAGGGCCACAGCGCTAAGACCGAATACGGTCAGGGTAGAACGCGCAGTTTGTACAACACTGCGTGCCGTTTTGGTCACGGATGACACCGTGATAGGCTGGCTGGCCATGGAATGCATGAACTTTGCGCTCATGATAAAACGATGAAACATCGAATTTCCCCTTGTCGCGGCAAAAAGAAGCCCGTCGTCGCGCCAAAGGCGTTACGTGGGGGTGCTCTGGACCGTGCATCAGAAAATCGTTTGTCGCCGCGACGCGGCCGACTAACGCCGTCATTGCCTTGCTTCAGCTGGCTGCCGTCCAACATGGGGACTGGTGCCAGTGGCTCAACAACTGTCTCGGGGGAGTGGGCAGACGCCCGTTGAAAACACTCCTACAATGTCATGTGGGGCCCCGACCCCGTGAATGCATGAGAACAGCTAAAATTGTGTCAAAAAAAGTATCGCTGCCTCATCAAGTAGGACGGATTGTATGGGCGAGCTTATATCAAGTCAACCCTAGCACGACTGTTCTATATTACTTCTAGTTATTAAGGACGTACTGATGAGCGTGAAACACTTGTCGAATCAATCACTTGGCGGCGTCGCTTCACTAATGTTCTGCAACCGAAGAAAAGCTTAAAACTTGATGAAATATACAGATCTGCGTGATTTTATGGCCCAATTGGAGCGCATGGGTGAGCTCAAACGTGTCGATTTCCCTGTCTCGACGCACCTTGAAATGACCGAAGTGTGCGACCGCACGTTGCGCGCCGAGGGTCCTGCGCTGCTGTTTTCCAAGCCGACCGGGCACACGATCCCGGTGCTGGCCAACCTGTTTGGCACGCCAAAGCGGGTGGCACTGGGGATGGGCGCGAGCGATGTGAGCGAGCTGCGCCGCATCGGCCACGTGCTGGCGCGCCTGAAAGAACCCGAGCCGCCCAAGGGCTTTGCCGACATCATGGGCATGGGTTCCCTGGTAAAAGCGGTGTGGGACATGGCGCCCAAGGAAGTCAAGGGTGCATCCTGCCAGGAGATCGTCTGGGAAGGGCAGGACGTTGACCTGGCCCGTTTGCCGATCCAGCATTGCTGGCCGGGCGACGTCGCACCATTGATTACCTGGGGCCTGGTCATTACCAAGGGGCCGAACAAGAAGCGCCAGAACCTGGGCATCTACCGCCAGCAGGTGCTGGGCCGGAACAAGGTCATCATGCGCTGGCTGGCGCACCGGGGCGGCGCGCTCGACTTCCGCGAGCACGCGCTGACCAATCCAGGCAAGCCGTATCCGATCGCCGTGGCGCTGGGCGCCGATCCGGCCACGATCCTGGGCGCGGTGACGCCGGTGCCCGATTCGCTGTCCGAATACCAGTTTGCCGGCTTGCTGCGCGGCAGCCGCACGACGCTGACGAAGGCGATCGGCAGCGAGCTGCGCGTGCCGGCGTCTGCCGAGATTGTGCTGGAAGGCCATATCTATCCGGATGCGAACCACCCGACCGGTTTCGAGCATGCGCTCGAGGGGCCGTATGGCGACCACACCGGCTACTATAATGAGCAGGACAGTTTCCCGGTGTTTACCATTGACCGGATCACGATGCGGCGCGACCCGATCTACCACTCGACCTATACGGGCAAACCGCCGGACGAGCCGGCCGTGCTGGGCGTGGCGCTCAATGAAGTGTTCATCCCGTTGCTGCAGAAACAGTTCACCGAAATCACCGACTTCTATCTGCCGCCGGAAGGTTGCAGCTACCGTATGGCAGTCGTGCAGATGAAGAAGCAGTACGCGGGCCACGCCAAGCGCGTGATGTTCGGCGTCTGGAGTTTCCTGCGCCAGTTCATGTATACCAAGTTCATCGTGGTGGTGGACGAAGACGTCAATGTGCGCGACTGGAAAGAAGTGATCTGGGCGATCACGACGCGTGTCGATCCGACCCGCGACACCGTGCTGGTCGACAACACGCCCATTGATTACCTGGACTTTGCCTCGCCGATCAGTGGCCTGGGCAGCAAGATGGGCATCGATGCGACCAATAAATGGCCGGGCGAAACCAACCGCGAGTGGGGCACGCCGATCGTGATGGCGCCGGACGTCAAGGCGCGCGTGGATGCGATCTGGCAAGAGCTGGGGATCTGATGACAGTGGCCGGCGATGGATGTTGCCGGCCATTTCCCCAAACCGCCTGCGTGCGGTATAATTCGCGCTGGCGGGCCCCTGCGCATTGCGGCATGGTTTACCTGGTCAGGTCGGGAACGAAGCAGCCAAAGCCGTTCACCGCAAGTGCCGCAGATCAGGCTCGCCTCTTTCGTTGTTCTTCGCCCTAGCTGGCGTCTGTATTTTCTGTTTGCTCCCCCCTGTTTGCATCACGTTCGCCATCACGGCGTCGTCACGCCTGTCGCCAGCACCGCATGCCGTCTTGTAGGTCAGCGCATCCGCCGAATGTCCGCGGCGGGCGTCATCTGCGGTAAAATCGTGACATGTCCTATCAAGTCCTCGCCCGCAAATACCGTCCCAAGAATTTCGATACGCTGGTCGGCCAGGAGCACGTCGTCCGTGCCCTGAGCCACGCCCTGCGCACCGGGCGGCTGCACCACGCCTATCTGTTCACGGGCACGCGCGGGGTCGGCAAGACCACGCTGTCGCGCATCCTGGCCAAGTCGCTCAATTGCATCGGCCCGGACGGGCAGGGTGGCATCACCGAGCAACCCTGCGGCGTCTGCGAAGCCTGCGTCGCCATCGATGCCGGCCGTTTTGTCGACTATATCGAGATGGATGCGGCGTCCAACCGCGGCGTCGACGAGATGGCCCAGCTGCTCGAACAGGCGGTCTACGCACCAAGCAATGCGCGCTTCAAGGTCTACATGATCGATGAGGTGCACATGCTGACGAACCACGCGTTCAATTCAATGCTCAAGACGCTCGAAGAACCGCCGCCGCACGTCAAGTTCATCCTCGCCACCACCGATCCGCAAAAAATTCCGGTGACGGTGCTGTCGCGCTGTCTGCAGTTCAACCTCAAGCAGATGCCGCCGGGGCATATCGTCGGCCACCTCGAAGACATCCTGGGGCAAGAGGGCGTCACGTTCGAGCAGCCCGCGCTGCGCCTGCTGGCGCAGGGCGCGCACGGCTCGATGCGCGATGCGCTGTCGCTGACCGACCAGGCCATCGCGTACGCCGCCGGCCAGGTCACGCTCGAATCGGTGCAGGGCATGCTCGGCGCGCTTGACCAGTCGTACCTGGTGCGCCTGCTCGATGCGCTCGCTGCGCAGGATGGCGCCGACCTGATGGCGGTGGCCGATGAAATGGCCAGCCGCAGCCTGTCGTACAACGGCGCGCTGCAAGACCTGGGCACGCTGCTGCACCGCATCGCGCTGGCGCAATCGGTGCCGGGCGCGGTGCCGCAGGACTTGCCCGAACTGGCCGACATCATGCGCCTGGCCGGCCTGTTCGAGCCGCAAGAAGTACAGCTGTATTACCAGATCGCCGTGCATGGCCGTAACGAGATCGGCCTTGCGCCGGACGAATACGCGGGCTTCACCATGACGCTGCTGCGCATGCTGGCGTTTCGCCCCGGGCAGGGTGGCGCTGAAGTCCAGGCCCCGCCCGCCGCTGCACCAATCAATGTACCCGGCGCCCGCGCCGCTGCCGCTGCTGCCGCCAGCCATGCAGCGGTGACGCCGCGCGCGGCTGCGTCGGCTGCCGCATCGGCTGCTCCATCGACGAATGCACCGGCTGCGGCGACGCCGCCGGCACCTGCGCCACGTCCCGCAGTGCCAGCACCAGCGCCACCGCCGCCAATGCCTGCCGCGCCGACGGGTGCCTCGGCACCCGGCGCGCCGCCAATGACATCGGCCCGCGCCGCCATCAATGCGGCGCTGGAAGCAGCACGCGCCGGCGCTGGCATGCGATCAAGCGGCAACAAGCGTCCCGAGTCCGCGCCGGCGCCGGCTGCCGACCCTGCGCCACCTCCACCGCCACCGCGGCCTTCAGCACCGGCCGCGCCGGGGCCGGGCGCCACGATGCACGCGGGGTCTTCGGCGTCGTCGGCGCCGCAAGGCCGGTCTGCGCCGCCATGGGATGGCGGTGGCCAGCAGGCCGTCGCGCAATCCGTTGCACCGGCGCAGGCGCAAGCAATCGCACCGCCGCAGCCCGCGCTGCGCTCCCAGCAGCCACCTGATGACGATGTGCCGTCCTGGGTCACCGAGTTTTCGGATGACACGGCCGTCGCCACCGTCACCACCGAGGCCGCGCCAGCCGTCGTCGTTGCCCCGGCTCCTGCTGCGGCTGTGCGTGCACCGCGCGTGGCGCCGCACGCATATGTCGTCACGCCGGTTCCCGAGATCGACTGGGACGGCAACTGGCCGGCGCTGGCCGGCAGCCTGCCGCTGCGCGGCGTGGCCCAGCAACTGGCGCTGCAGACCGAGCTGGTTGCGTGCGAAGCGCGCGACAACGCGGTCACGTTCCGTCTGCGCGTGCCGGTCGACACGTTGCGCGCCAGCGGCAACAGCGAAAAGCTGGCGGCGGCGCTGCAAGAACATTTCCCGAACCTGCGCGTCTGCGTGGAGTCCGATATCGGCCCAGTCTGGTACACCGCCGGCGCCGAACAGAAAGCGGCGCGCGAGGCGCGCCAGCGCGAGGCCGAGGCCCTGGTCGCGGCCGACCCGTTCGTGCAGGAACTCGAGCAACGCTTCGATGCGTTCGTCGTGCCCGGCTCGGTCAAGATCGCCTGATCCAATCACCACAGATAACCCCCATTTGGAGAACCACACCATGATGAAGAACCAGCTCGCAGGCTTGATGAAACAGGCGCAAGCCATGCAGGACAACATGAAGAAGGCGCAGGAAGCGCTGGCCCTGGTCGAAGTCGAAGGCCAGTCGGGCGCCGGCCTCGTCAAGGTCGTCATGACCTGCAAGAACGACGTCAAGCGCGTCACGATCGACCCATCGCTGCTCGGTGACGACCGCGACATGCTGGAAGACCTGGTGGCTGCTGCATTCAATGACGCGTCGCGCAAGGCCGAAGCCACCGCCGCCGAAAAAATGAGCGGCGTGACCGCCGGCATGCCGGGCCTGCCGCCTGGCTTCAAGATGCCTTTCTGATCCAGGGATGATGCGGCACTGCCGGCGCTCTGCCGGCGGGCCGTTTTATTCACCCATCCATGTCGACATCCCTCGAATTTCTCATCGAATCGCTCCGGCGCCTGCCTGGCGTGGGCCCCAAGTCCGCCCAGCGCATGGCGTTTCACCTGCTCCAGCATGACCGCGAGGGCGCGGCGCAACTGTCGCGCGCGCTGTACCAGGCGGTCGACACGGTGCACCACTGCATCAAGTGCAATACCTTCTCGGACATCGAGATCTGCGACCTGTGCGCCGATCCCGAACGCGACCACACGCTCTTGTGCGTGGTTGAAACGCCGGCCGACCAGTTGATGGTCGAGCAGACGCTGACCTGGCGCGGCTTGTACTTCGTGCTGATGGGGCGCCTGTCGCCGCTGGATGGCATCGGACCGCGCGATCTGCACCTGGAAAAGCTGGTGACGCGCGCCACCGACGAGGTGGTCGGCGAAGTGGTGCTGGCAACCAACTTCACCAACGAGGGCGAAGCCACCGCGCACTACATCAGCGAAATGCTCAAGGCGCGCGGGCTCAAGGTCAGCCGTCTCGCACGGGGCGTGCCGGTCGGCGGCGAGCTCGAGTACGTCGACGCGGGCACGATCGCGCGCGCGATGCTCGATCGGCGCAGCACCTAGGCGTGATTGCCGGCGTGTGCGCCGGCAGGCTCACGACGCGGCCCGTTCGTACGGGCCGCGTTTTTTTGCGCAGTTCCAGCCTGCGTCACAGTGACTTTCTGTGAGCTTCCACGGGGGATAGACCTCTATACTCACCCGTCCAATGGATGCTGCCTGTCAGGCACTCTGCGCTCCCGGGTGTCAAGGCCGCGTCCTCAATCAATTTTCAAAAAGCGGCGCAGCATGGATGGCACGAACAAAGCAGTAACTCCTGGAAGCGCCTGGTCGCGAACGCACTGGATTGCCCTGTCTCTGACGTTTGCCGTGTGTTCACTGGCGATTATGTGGGCGCGTTGGGGCGGGACCGTCGAGGACTCGCTGGCCTACTTCAATACGGCGCGTTATCTCCGGGGAGAACTGCCATTTTCCGCGTTGCGCGCGCCATTTCCTTACAGGGTGACCATGCCCGCCCTGGCGGCGTTCATGCCGGGCGACGTTCGCAATGCCTTCGCCATCTTGAACTGGCTGGCCACCGCCGGCACCGCCATCGTCCTTGCTCGTGTTGTGCAGGCTGCGGGCGGCAACCGGCGCCAGACGCTGCTGGCGGGGCTACTGTTCATCTTGTCGGTGCCGACCTTCTGGTATGCCCCCTATCTGCTCACTGATCCTGGCGCCATTTTTGGCAAAGCGGTATTCGTGCTCGGTGTCGTGACTTGCCAGCCCTGGATTGCCGTGGCGGGCGCGTTGTTTGCCACGACGGTCAGGGAAGAAAACATCCTGTTGCTCGGTTGGCTGCTGGTGTTCGGGC
This sequence comes from Massilia aurea, assembly GCF_014200505.1. GTDB lineage: Bacteria > Pseudomonadota > Gammaproteobacteria > Burkholderiales > Burkholderiaceae_D > Telluria > Telluria aurea_B. Next base: position 617,475 of record NZ_JACHBX010000001.1, read on the forward strand.
GGGTCGGGCTGGTGCGTGGCATCCTTGCACTGGCGGTTGCCGCGCTTTGGCTGGTCAGCGTGCGGTGGTGGCTTTTTTCTGGTCTGCCGTCCTACGTATGGATGCCGAATATCGGCACCGTCATCGCCGCGTTGCGTGACAACCGCTCGCTGCTGTCCTTGATCAGCGCTGCCATGATCGTGATCCCGTTGACGGTGCTGGGGTGGAAACGGGTACCCGATCGGATCAAGCCGCTCAAGGGGATTCTCTTGATGATGGCAATTCCGCCTCTCTACGCAGCCTTGTCCGTGCGTATCGAAGGTCGGGCCATCTGGAGTCTGTACCCATTCTTGATTCCGATCGCCGTCTTTGCCCGGCTGCCCTGGCTGGCGGCGCGAAAGAACGCGGCGAGGGCAGGCGCGAACGCCGTCTGATCCTCCGCCTTCTCTGTCCCGGTTGACAGGTTTTTCTGGCAACATACGCAGCACGCGGGAGCATTCACGGAGACACCATGCAGGGATGGAAGAAATGGACGTTGCGCGGCCTGGCCGCGTTGCTGGGCCTCGTGCTGCTGGTACTGCTGGGCGCCTGGCTGTTCCTGCGCGCCAGCCTGCCGCAGCTCGATGGCGAGCATCAGGACGCGGGCCTGTCGGCCGAGGTGCGCATCGAGCGTGACGCGAGCGGCGTGCCCATGATCACCGGCGCCACACGGCTAGACGTGGCCTATGCGACTGGCTTCGTGCACGCCCAGGAACGCTTCTTCCAGATGGACCTGCTGCGTCGCACGGCATCCGGCGAGCTGGCCGAATTGTTCGGGTCACGCGCCGTCCCCCTCGACCGCGCCAATCGCCTGCACCGTTTCGCTTCCCGCGCCCAGGCCACGTTCGCGCGCCTGGCGCCGGCCGAACGTGCGCTGCTCGAGCGCTACGCGGCTGGCGTCAACGCCGGCCTGGCAGCGCTGGGTGCACGGCCATTTGAGTACGCGCTGACCGGCGCGGCGCAGCGGCCGTGGCATGGCGCTGATTCGCTGCTCGTCGTCTGGGCCATGTACATCGACCTGCAAGGCATGCAGGCGTCACGCGAACTGGCGCGCGGCTGGCTGCGCGAGCACAGCGACGCCGCGCAACTGGCCTTTCTGCTGCCCGAGGCGACCGCATTCGACACCACGCTCGATGGGGGCGCCCCGCCAGCGCCGGCCCCGATTCCGGCACATGCGCCAGCCTGGTGGGGTGGGGCGCCCGCCGCAGCAGATGCCCCCATCAAACTGGCCGGCCTCGACGTGACCGATTCCGTCGGCAGCAACAACTACGCACTGGCCGGCAGCCGCAGCACGAATGGCGCGGCGATCGTCGCCGACGACATGCACCTTGGCCTGCAACTGCCCAACATCTGGTACCGGCTGGCGCTGCGCTTTCCCGATCAGGCGGCGCCCGGCGGCCAGCGGCGTCTCGTCGGCGTGAGCCTGCCCGGCGCGCCGCCTTCCGTCATCGTCGGCAGCAATGGCCAGGTGGCGTGGGCCTTCACCAACAGCTATGCCGATGCGCTGGACCTGGTCGAACTGGGTGTCGATGCCGCGCGCCCGGGCCAGGTCAAGGTGGCGGGCCAGTGGGAGACGCCGCAGGAACATGTCGAGTCGATCCTGGTAAAAGGCGCGCCGGCCGAACGGATGGTGTTTCGCGAGACCTCGCTCGGCCCGATCCGCGAGGCCGGTGGCCGCAGCTACGCCGTGCACTGGATCGCGCACGATCCGGCGGCGCTGAACATGCAGCATCTGAAACTCGAGTCCAGCGCCACGCTCGATGCCGCGCTGGCAACGGCCGCCACTGATGGCATCCCGGCGCAGAACTTCGTGGCCGGCGACGCGCAGGGGAATATCGGCTGGACGATCGCCGGCCTGCTGCCGCAGCGCGCGACCGCGCCGAGCGACACCACCTTTCCACTAGCAGCCGATGCGGCAACGCCGACCTGGGCCGGCGCGCTGCCTTACGCGGCGCATCCGCGCGTGGTCAATCCCGCCAACGGCCAGCTCACCACCGCCAACAGCCGCCAGTTGATGGGCGCCGGTTACGCGCTGCTGGGCGACGGCGGCTACGATTTGGGCATGCGCAACCACCAGCTGCACGATGGCCTGGCGGCGCTGGGCGCGCAGACCGACGTGCGGCGCGCGTTCGACGCCGCGCTGGACGATCGCGCGATCCTGATCGGCGCCTGGCGCGACCGCGCGCTGGCCGCGCTCGACGCCGGGGCGCTGGCAGGGCATCCGGCGCGCGCCGAGTTCCGGCGCCTGCTCGAGACCAGCTGGGATGGGCGCGCCAGCATCAACTCGGTCGGCTACCGCCTCGCGCGCGACTTCATGTGGGCGCTGCACGACCTGCTGTACGGCGGCGCCAACCTGGCGCTGAAGGACCTCGACCCGAAGGCCAGCGCCGCCGGCGCCAGCGCGCGCTGGCCGGCCGTCGTGGCGCGCCTGCTCGACACACGGCCAGCCGGCTGGCTGCCGCCGGGCCACGCCGATTGGCAGGCGCTGCAACTGGCCGCGGTGGACCGCGCGATCGCCGCGCTGCAGGACGCTGGCACGCCGCTGGCGCAAGCCACCTGGGGCCAGCGCAACACGGCAGGCGTTGCGCATCCGATCAGCATGGCGGTGCCGGCGCTGCGGCCCTGGCTCGCTGCACCGGCCGACCAGCTGGCCGGCGACGCGCACATGCCGCGCGTGGCGGGGCCGAAGTTCGGCCAGTCCGAACGCCTGGTCGTGTCGCCGGGGCGCGAAGAAGAGGGTTTGTACAATATGCCGGGCGGGCAGAGCGGGCATCCGCTGTCGCCGTTTTTCCTGACCGGGCATGGGGCCTGGGTCGATGGCAAGCCGACGCCGTTGTTGCCGGGTGCGGCGCGCTACACGCTGCGCCTGCATCCCTGAGGCAGCTGGAGCTGCGGCCTTACCTGGCCGGCAGCACCAGTTGTTGCACGACCTGCAGCAACTCGGTAATCGTCTCGGCGCCGGACGGGTGGCCGAGATAGTAGCCCTGCACCATATCGCAGCCATACTCTTCGAGCAGCAGGAGCTGTTCGCCCGTCTCGACGCCTTCAGCCACCACGACCATCTTGAGGCCATGCGCCATCGCGATGATCGCGCGCGTGATGGCCGCGTTTTCGGAATCCTGCGGCAGGCCAGAGATGAAGCTGCGGTCGATTTTCAATGCGCGCACGTCGAAGCGCTTCAGGTAATTCATCGATGAATACCCGGTCCCGAAGTCGTCGATCGACAGGTGCACGCCGATATTGCGCAGGCGTTCGAGCGTGACCATCGTGGCGCGCGCATCGTCCATCAGCGTGCCTTCGGTGAGCTCCAGTTCGAGCAGGCGCGGCTCGAGCCCCGTGTCGAGCAACGCCGAGAGCACGATCTGCGACAGGTTCTCGTCCTTGAACTGCTTGGCTGACAGGTTCACCGCGATGCGCAGCGTGCGCTGCGTCAGGCGCTGCCACGTGCGCGCCTGGCGGCAGGCAGTGCGCAGCACCCATTCGCCGATCGGCACGATCAGGCCCGTCTCTTCGGCCAGGGGGATGAATTCGGTCGGCGCGATCAGGCCCCGCTCGGGGTGGCGCCAGCGCACCAGTGCTTCGACGCCGACGATCTCTGCGCTGCGCACGTCGCGCTGCGGCTGGTACACCAGATACAGCTCGTCGTTCTGCAGCGCGCGGCGCAGGCCGACTTCGAGCTTCACGTGGCTCATGATCTGCATCGTCAGCGATGAGCTGTACAACTTGGCGTTGTTCTTGCCACAGCTCTTGGCGTGGTACATCGCGGTATCGGCAAACTTGAGGAGCGAGACGCAATCGTCGCCGTCTTCCGGAAACAGCGAGATGCCGATGCTGGCCGTGACGAAGATCTCGTTGCCTTCGATGATGAACGAGCGCCGCATCGCTTCTTTCACCCGGTGCGCGACGTTGAGCGCGTGCTCGACCCGTTCGAGGTCCGGAATCAGGATCGTGAATTCGTCGCCGCCCAGGCGCGCCAGGTTGCTGGCGCCGTCTTCGGTCACGTCGCCGCCATCGCCGCGCGAGACCAGGTCGCTCGGGCGCGTGGTGTCGCGCAGGCGCTCGGACACCATCTTGAGCAGCTGGTCGCCCGCATTGTGGCCAAGCGTGTCGTTGATGCGCTTGAATGCGTCGAGGTCCATGAACAGCACCGCGAACTTCTTGTTGCCGATCCGCGAGCGGTGCAGCTCGCGTTCGAGCGTTTCCAGGAACGCCTGGCGATTCGGGATCCCTGTCAGGCCGTCGCAGTAGGCCAGGCGCCGGATCTGTTCTTCGGTGCGTTTGCGCTCGCTGATATCGCGCACGAGACCCAGCACTTCGGACGAACTGGTGGCCACCAGCCGCGCCTCGAAATGCTGGGCCACGCCGGCGTCGACCAGCTCGTACTCGACCGAGCGCACCTGGTGCGTGGTCAGCACGGCCTTCATCTGCTCCAGCATGCGCCCGGCGATGTCCGGTGGCAGCGTCGCAGTCAGGTGTTTGCCGATGAAGCGGGCGCCGGTGCTGTCGGGCAGGTCGGGGCGGGTGGGGCCTCCTGGTCCCGGACGCTCATGACCCTGCTCGTAATCCAGATAGAAACCGTCGGCATTCAGGCGAAAGAAGGTATCGGGAATCGCCGCCAGCACGGCGCGGTTCTGGGCGTCGGCGATGCGCAGGCGGGCGATGGCGTCGCTGGCGCGTAGCACGTACAGCACGCGGTGGCCGAGGATCTGCCAGTTGATCGGCTTGGAGACGAAATCGGTCGCGCCCACTTCGTAGGCATGGGTGACGGCTTCGATGTCGTCGCTGCCGGTCACCATGATGACCGGCACGCAGACGCCATCGCGTTCGGCGGCGCGGATCGCGCGGCAGGCGGCGAAACCGTCCATGCGTGGCATGTCGACGTCCATCAGGATCAGGTCGGGCTGGCCGGTGCGGGCCTGGTCGAGGGCCTCGATGCCGTCGCCGGCCTGGATCCCGTCCAGGCCAACCTGTGCCAGCATCTCGAGCATCAGCATCCGCATGACCGGATCGTCATCGGCAACCAGGACCGTCACGCGCTGGGTGGGAGCGGAAGGCATGTCAGGATTCCTTTTCAAGCGCTGCGTGAAGCGACAGTCTTACCGCGCGAAACTCGCGTGCCAGGTCGGCCAGCAGCGGGCCGCCGCTGTCCACATTGCCGCTGCGTCCCAGTTGTTCGAGTTCGCGGCACAGGCTGGAGAGCTGCGTGGCGCCGATATTGGCGCTGGCCGATTTCAGGCCGTGGGCCACGCGCCGCACGCTCTCGGCATCGCCTTCGCCCAGTGCCTGGCGCAGTGCATGCAACTGGCGCGGCGTGTCGCCGACATAGGCGGCGATTACTTTCTGCACGAGGGCGTCGCCGTCGTCGCGGCTCAGGGCGCGGATATTCTCCAGGGCGGCGCGGTTGATCGGATCGGCGCCTGAGGTAGTGCGTGGATCGGTGCGCGGATCGGTGCGCGTCGGTGCCGCTGCCGTCAGCCCGGTCGCCGGCCCAGGCCGGGCTGATGGCAGCGGCAGCGGCGTCGCCGGCGCGATCTCGACGACAGGCTCGTCGCCATGCTCGCGCGCCGACAGCAGCGGCATCGTGATCCAGCGGCCGATGACGGTGGCCAGCTGCTGCTGGGTGAAGGGCTTGGACAGGTAATCGTCCATGCCCGCCGCCAGGCAGGCTTCGCGGTCGCCCTGTAGCGCGTTGGCGGTGATCGCGATCACGGGCAGGCCGCGCTGGCGGCCCATCTCGCGTTCGTGGCGCCGGATCTCGCCGGTGGCCGCAAAGCCGTCCATCACCGGCATCTGGCAATCCATCAGCACTGCATCCCAGCGGCCTTCGTGCACGGCGCGCAGCGCTTCCTGGCCGTTTTTCGCGCAGCCGGTTTCGAGACCCAGGCTTTCCAGCATCGCGCGGGCGACTTCGACGTTGACCGGGTTGTCCTCGGCCAGCAGCACGCGCCGCGCGCGCCTGGCCGGATGCAGCGCGGGCTCCTGGTCGCTGGCCGCCGCTGAGGGCGCGGTCGGCCGCTGCAGCCGCGCCGCACGCACCGCCAGGCACGCATACAGATCGGCCGCGCGCGCCGGTTTGACCAGCTGGTACGCCACGCCCGCTTCGCGCCGCTGTACCGGATCGGCGGCCAGCCGTTCGGGGCTGAGCAGCACCAGGTGCGTGTCGCGCGCCAGCGGTTCGGCGCGCACGGCGGCGGCCAGGGCCAGGCCGCTGGTCCCGCGCAGCTCCATGTCCAGCACCGCGGCATCGTAGGGCCGGCCGGCGCGGGCCGCGTTGACCAGCCACTCGAACGCGAGCGCGCCACCGACGTCGTCGCACTGCGCATGCCACGCGGTCAGCTGCTGCACCAGTGCCTTGCGGCTGGCGTCCTGTTCGTCGACGACCAGCACGCGCAGGCCATCGAGTGTATTGAGGTGATGGCCGGGCGCGTCGGGGTCGACGCGGTGCTTGTCGAAGCTGACCGTGAACCAGAAGACCGAGCCGCGCTGCTGTGCATTCTCGACGCCGATGGCGCCGTTCATTAGCTCGACGATCTGCTTTGAAATTGCCAGCCCAAGACCGGTGCCGCCGTACTTGCGGGTGGTGGAGTCGTCGGCCTGCGAGAACGCGTTGAACAGGCGCGCCCGTGCTTCGCGCGAAATGCCGATGCCGGTGTCGTGCACCTCGAAGCGCAGCACGACCTGTTGCGGGTCTTCTCCTGCCACGCGCACGCGCGCCAGGATGCGGCCATCGTCGGTGAACTTGAGCGCGTTGCCCAGCAGGTTGGCCAGGATCTGGCGCAGCCGGTTCGGATCGCCGCAGATCGCCACCGGGATGTCGTTGGCGATGTCGAAGTCGCACGCCAGGCCCTTGGCCGCTGCTTGCGGCGTGTAGACCTTGTGGATCTCGTCGAGCAGGTCCCACAGGTTGAAGTTGATGTACTCGATCGTGAGCTTGCCGGCCTCGATCTTGGAAAAATCGAGGATGTCGTTGATGATCACCAGGAGGTGCTCGCCCGAGCGTTTCACCAGCTGCGTGTAGTTGCGCTGGGCGTCGGTGAGCGACGTGGCCAGCAGCATGTCGGTCATGCCCAGCACCCCGTTCATCGGCGTGCGGATCTCGTGGCTCATCGTGGCGAGAAAGCCGCTCTTGGCGCGGCTGGCCGCCTCGGCCGCATTCTTGGCTTTTTCGAGCTGCTCGGTGCGCACGCCGACCTGGCGTTCGAGCTCGTCGCGGTGGTGCAGCAGGGCGGCGCCGCGCTCTTCGATCTGCGCCAGCATGCCGTTGAAGCTGTCGATCAGCACGCCCAGTTCATCGCTGCGCGTGTGCGGGATCCGCAGGCCGTAGTTCTGGCTGGCCGAGACCTTGTGCGCGGCCTGGATCAGCTTGGTGATCGGTTCGGCGATGCTGTGCTTGAGGCGCCCGGCCAGCACCAGCGACACGAGCAGCGCCGCGCCCATCGCCAGTCCGATCACGCCCAGGCTGGTGGCGATGTCGAGCCACATCGGCAACAGGTCGGCCTCGATCATCACCGCGCCCACCACCAGCTCGCCGTGCCGCACTGCCTGCACCACGCGCATGTGGCGCGCCAGCAGCGCGCGGCCGTCGCGATTGATCCGATCAAGCGTGCCGGCCTCGATGTCGTCCAGCGGCGCGAGGGCGGCGCCCTGGCGCCCCGGCGTGTGGTAGGTGGCGATGGGCTGGCCGAAGCGGTCGTACAGCACGGCCGCCGAGACGCTCTGGCGGGCTTCCAGGGCCGACAGCGTCGCGCCGGCCTGCTTGCGGTCGACCAGCATCAGGTCGCCGGCGCAGGCCGCGCCGATGACGCGCGCGAACGCCGTCAGTTGCGCGGCTTCGGCACGCCGGTGATTGTGGATGGAGGTGACAGCAAACGCGCCGAACACGAACAGCAACGCCGTCGCGGTCGAGAGCAGCGAGATGATGGTCAGCTTCCGGTTCAGGCTCGAGCGCTCGAAGTTCGGCATCGCAATTCCCGCGGTGGGCACAGCGGCATGGACCTGCACGACGCGGATCCTCCGCGCGGGCAAGAGCCCGCAGGAAAAAAATATACGGGGTAGGGGCGTACGCGGCTTTGCGTGAACGCAAAGGGGGCGGGCGAACCGGGTTCGTGTTGCAAACACGCCCAACTTGCGAGGGAGCGCGTAGATTAGGTGCTGAAGGCTGGATGGACTGATCCTGACAGCAAGGTTAAAGTCCCATTCGCTAAAAATGTAACTAACCAACGATGATGGTCGTGCCCACTGAACAGCGGCGATCATGGCCGGGCCCTGCCCATGACGCTTCATGCGCGAACGCAGAAGGCAGCAGGGTGATGCCTGGGGCGATACGCGGATGGTGAATCACTCTCCCTGATCATGGTGGGGGAGTAGGGCGGCGTACTCAGATCGCCGCCGCCCGGCAGGTTACGGCAAAACGGGAATCAGTCGATTTCGCTGACGAACTGGTCGAGCGGACGGCGCACTTTCGCCAGGCCCGCCAGCCAGTCATCTTCGGCCTTGCGGTAGCCGAGCGGCAGAATGACCACGCTACGCAGATGGCGTTCGCCCAGATTCAGGATGCTGTCGACCGCAGCCGGATCGAAGCCTTCCATCGGCGTGCAGTCGACTTCCTCGAAGGCCGCCGCGATCATCGCCGCACTGAAACCGATATAGGCCTGGCGCGCCGCGTGCTCGAAGTTCACCTGCGCATCGCGGCCAGGGTAGGTCGACAGCAGTTGCTGGCGGTAGGCTTCCCAGCCTTCGTTGCGAAAACCCCGCACTTCGTTGGTCAGGTCGAACATGTGGTTGATCCGTTCGGGCGTGTAGTTGTCCCAGGCCGCAAACACCATCAGGTGCGAGGCATCGACCACCTGCGCCTGGTTCCAGGCGACGTCCTTGATCTTGGCTCGCAGCGCCTGATTCTTCACGATCAGGATTTCATAGGGCTGCAGGCCGGACGACGTCGGCGCCAGGCGCGCTGCTTCAATGATCCGATCGATCTTTTCCTGCGGCACCTGACGGGTCGGGTCCATCGCCTTGGTGGCATAGCGCCAGTTCAGTTTGTCGAGCAATTCCATGTAATTCCTTTCGAAAGAGAGATGCACCATTGTATTTTTTCTCGGCAGATAGATAAACTACGATTCTGGCAAATGATTTGTTCTTGAGGAAGCATGATGGCGAGAAAGTTTGATCACCTGGCTGATGTAGAGGTGTTTCTGAGCGTCGTTGAGCACGGTTCGTTCAGCGCAGCCGCGATCGTGCTGTCGACCACGCCGTCGGTGCTGAGCCGGGCCCTGTCGCGACTCGAAGCACGCCTCGGCACACAGTTATTGCGCCGGACCACGCGCAGCCTCAGCCTTACCGACGCCGGTCAGCGCTACGCCAACGAGGCCCGCGACGCCTTCGCCCGCCTCGGGCAGGCAGAGCAGGCGATGCGCAGCACGACGGCGCAACTGAGCGGCAAGGTCCGCATGAGCGTGTCCACCGGCTACGGCCAGCAGCGCCTGCCGCCCATACTGGCCGCCTACGCGCGCGCCTATCCGCTGGTCGAGCTGGACGTCGATATCACCAACCGCAATGTGGATCTGGTGGCCGAGGGCTTCGACCTGGCGATCCGCTCCGGTCCGCTGCCCAGCAGCACGATGGCGTCGCGCCAGCTGGAAGCATCGCCACTGTGCCTGCTGGCATCCCCAGCCTATCTGGAGACCGCCGGATCACTCGCGACGCTCGAGGATCTGGCACGCCAGCAATGCATCGCCTTTGTCCGGCCCAATACCGGCCGGGTGTTCCCTTGGCAGTTGCGCGATGGCGACCGCGACATCGACTGGATCCCGCCGGCGTCGGTAATGGTCTCGACCGACGCGATGGGCGTCATCTGGCTGGCCGAGCAGGGGATGGGGATCGCACTGTGTCCGCGCCTGTTTGCCGAAACCAGCCTGGCAGCGGGACAGCTGGTGGAGATATTGCCGCAGCTAAGTGGCCGCACACGCGCGTTCTCGGTCGTCTATCCGGCGCACCGTGGCCTGTCGGCAGCATCGCGCGCACTGATCGACATGCTGGTGGCGGCGCACGACAGTTCAGGCGGGATATAGAAGATCTGACTCTGCTCATGCAAATAGAAAAGGGGACGCCGTAGCGTCCCCTTTTCTATGTAGGGTGGACGGGTTTCCCGTCCACGCGTTCAAACTAACTTCGCACTGTGGCATGCGACGTCATGTCGCACGCGTGGACGGCATAGCCGCCCACCCTACGGTAGTCCTCAGCAGCACGAAGCCCGACTCCCCCCGTACCGCGCCTCCTGGCGCTCACGGAAGAACTCCTCGTACGTCATCGCCGGCTCATCCGGATGCGTACGCTCCATGTGCGCCAGGTACGTGTCGTACTCGGGCAGGCCGACCATCAGGCGCAGCGACTGCCCGAGGTAACTGCCGGCCTGCTTCAGGGTGCCGAACATCAGGTCACCTGCGGTGCGGGCATGGCGACGTACGGCGACTCTTTTGCGGTCGCGCCATTCGCCTTGCGGGCATCCATCACCGTGCGCAGGCCATAGAACAGCACGGCCAGCACGACGAAGATGAAGAAGCCGGCCAGGCTGGCGTTGACGTAGTCGTTGAAGATGATCCGTTCCATCTCGACGATCGACTTGGCCGGCGCCAGGATCGTGCCGGCGTCGTGCGCGGCCTGATACTTGTTGGCGTGCGCCACGAAGCCGATGCGCGGGTCGTCGTGGAAGATCTTCTGGTAGCCCGCCGTCAGCGTGCAGGCCAGCAGCCACACGGTCGGCAGCGCGGTGACCCACGCGTACTGGCCGCGCTTCATCTTGAACAGCACGCAGGTGCCGAGCATCAGCGCAATACCGGCCAGCATCTGGTTGGCGATGCCGAACAGCGGCCACAAGGTGTTGATGCCGCCCAGCGGATCGACCACGCCCTGGTACAGGAAGTAACCCCAGGCCGCGACGCACAGGCCCGTGGCCAGCAGATTGGCCGGCAGCGAATCGGTGCGCTTGAGCGATGGTGCGAACGCGCCCAGCAGATCCTGCAGCATGAAGCGGCCAGCGCGGGTGCCCGCGTCCACCGCGGTCAGGATGAACAGAGCCTCGAACAGGATCGCGAAGTGGTACCAGAACGCCATCATGGTCTGGCCACCGACCAGGTTCGACAGGATGTGGGCCATGCCCACTGCCAGCGTCGGTGCGCCACCAGCGCGCGAGATGATCGTGTGTTCGCCGACGTCACGGGCCATCTGCTCCAGTGCTTCCGGCGTGATCACGAAGCCCATCTGCGAGACGGCAGCGGCGGCCGATTGCGCCGTGGTGCCCAGCAGGGCGGCCGGGCTGTTCATGGCGAAGTAGACGCCCGGGTCGATGGTCGACGCGGCGATCAGCGCCATCATGGCGACAAAACTTTCCATCAGCATGCCACCGTAGCCGATGAAGCGCGCCTGCGTTTCATTTTCCAGCATCTTCGGCGTGGTGCCCGAGGCGATCAGCGCGTGGAAGCCCGACACGGCGCCGCAGGCAATCGTGATGAACAGGAACGGGAAGATGCCGCCCGACCAGACCGGGCCCGAACCATCGACGAACTTCGTCACGGCCGGCATGCGCAGATCCGGTGCGACGACCAGGATGCCGATCGCCAGCGCGAGGATGGTGCCGATCTTGAGGAAGGTCGACAGGTAGTCGCGTGGCGCCAGCAGCAGCCACACGGGAATCACGGCGGCGACAAAGCCGTAGCCGATCAGCATCCAGGTCAGTTCGGTGCCGGTGAAGGTGAACATCGGACCCCAGACTGGCGAATCGTGCACCCACTGGCCGCCGATGATGGCGAGCATCAGCAACACGAAGCCGATTAGCGAAATCTCGCCGATGCGCCCGACCCGCACATAGCGCGAGTAGATGCCCATGAACAGCGCGATCGGGATCGTGGCCATCACGGTGAAGGTGCCCCACGGCGAACCCGTAAGCGCTTTCACGACGATCAGGGCCAGCACGGCCAGGATGATCACCATGATCATGAAGGTGCCGAGCAGCGCGATCATGCCGGGGATCTCGCCCATTTCGGATTTGATCAGGTCACCCAGCGAGCGGCCATCGCGGCGCGTGGACATGAACAGCACGATGAAATCCTGCACTGCGCCGGCGAACACGACGCCGGCCAGAATCCACATCATGCCGGGCAGGTAACCCATCTGCGCGGCAAGCACGGGGCCCACCAGCGGACCGGCGCCGGCAATCGCGGCGAAGTGGTGACCGAACAAAACGTTTTTGTTGGTCGGCACGTAATCAAGGCCATCGTTGAACTTGTGGGCAGGTGTCTGGCGGGTGGCGTCGAGCCCCAGCACCTTGTTGGCGATGAACTTCGAGTAGAAGCGGTAAGCGATGAGATAGACGCAGCCGGCGGCCGCGACGATCCAGATGGCATTGATGGTTTCACCGCGTTTGAGCGCGATGTAGCCGAGCGAAAACGCGCCCAGGATGGACAAGGCGATCCATCCGAGCATGCTCGTCATTTTCTTCATTGGTGACTCCTCCGATATGGATTGATGCTTCGTACGCCAGTACATGCCGGCGCCATTCTTTACAGCATGGCAATGAGTATCTTGCACAATTATCAGGACTGCAAGCGTAACAATTACGCAGGGGCTACGTACCACTACGTAGGACGCATGCCCGTAACGCACGTAAAATGCCTTGCTTTCCCTATCAGAAGGCAGTCGGCCCATGCGGCTCAAGCAAAAAGTCATCATGCTGGCGGTCGCCCCGCTGGTCGTGGCGCTGTGCGCGATTACCCTCTACGTGCGCCAGCAAGCTGTCACTCTGGCGCAACAGCAGCGCGACACGATCGGCAGCGCCTACCTGGCCAGCAAGGAGGCCGAGCTGCGCCACTACGTCGAGCTGGCCACGCGCTCGATCGCGCACCTGACGCAGAGCGGGCGCAGCGACCCGGCCACGCAGGCCGAGGCAATCCGCATCCTGTCGTCGCTGAGCTACGGCGGCGACGGTTACTTTTTCGTGTATGACACGCGTGGCAAGAACCTCGCGCATCCGCGCCAGCCCGAACTGGTCGGCACCGACATGTGGAACTGGCGCGACTCGACCGGCTCACTCACCATCCAGCGCCTGATCGGGCTGGCACAGGGCGGCGGCGGGTTCCTGCGCTACACGTGGGCCAAGCCATCGAGCAAGACGGCGGCGCCCAAGCTCGGCTACGTGGTGCCGGTCGCGCACTGGGGCTGGGTCATGGGCACCGGCATCTACCTCGACGATGTCGAGGCGGCGCTCGAACTGGTCGAGGCCCAGCAGTCGCGCAACAGCGACCAGACGCTGCTGTGGATGGCCGTGCTGGCCACGCTGGCGACAATCGGCGTGGCCGGTGGCGGGCTGGCGCTGAACATCAGCGAAGGGCGCCTGGCCGACGCCAAGCTGCGCGCGCTGGCCCAGCGCGTGGTGGAGTCACAGGAAGAAGAGCGGGCGCGCCTGTCGCGCGACCTGCACGACGGGATCAGCCAGGCGCTGGTCTCGGTCAAGTTGCAGCTGGAGGCCGGCATCATCCGTCTCGACGGCGATGCCGGCAAGCGCGAACTGGCGCGCGCCGGCCTGGAGCGCACCGTCGAGCAGGTCAACACGGTGCTGGGCGAAGTGCGCCGCATTTCGCACGACCTGCGCCCGACGCTGCTCGACGACATGGGCCTGGCACCGGCGCTGGAATACCTGGCCCGCGAATTCGGCGAGGACGCCGGCACGCCGGTGCGCTTTCGCGCCGCCGGCGCCGTGGATGCGCTGCCCGACATGGTCGGCACGGTGCTGTTTCGCATCGCGCAAGAGGCGCTGACCAATGTCGAGCGCCACGCCCAGGCGGGCACCATCGAGCTCTCGCTCGAGCGGGTGGCCAACCGCGTCAGCCTGTCGATTGCCGACGATGGCGTGGGCTTCGACACCGATGACGTGGCCGTGCACCCGAAGCGGGGCATCGGCTTGAGGAATATGATGGAACGGATGGAAGCGATCGGCGGACGCCTGTCGGTCAATTCGACGTCCAGCGGCACCAGCGTGGTGGCCAGCATCGACTTGAAGGAGTAGGGCAGTGAACGGTGAAACGAAAGAAGTGAAGATTCTGCTGGTGGACGACCACCCTTTGGTGCGTGACGGCCTGCGCGCGCGGCTCGAGTCGGCGCCGCACCTGAACGTCGTGGCCGAAGCCGGCTCGAGCGCCGAAGCGCTCGAGCGCGCCGGCGAATACCATCCCGATTTGGTACTAATGGACGTGAACATGCGCGGCGGCAGTGGTATCGAAGCCACATTCCAGCTCACCGCGCGTTTTCCAGGTATTGCGGTCCTGATGTTGTCAATGCACGACAAACCGGAATACGTCAGTCAGGCAATGGGCGCCGGTGCCCGCGGTTACGTGCTCAAGGATGCGCCGGGCAAGGACATCGTGCTGGCCATCGACACCGTCATGGGCGGCGGTATTTATTACAGCGCCGCACTGGCGCGCCAGCTGGCCAATCCGGCCGTGCCGAGTGACCAGCTCACGGCGCGCGAGCACGAAGTGCTGGGGCATATCGCCGCCGGCCAGTCGAACAAGCAGATCGCGCGCGACCTTGATCTGTCGGTGCGCACGGTCGAAACGCACCGCCTGAACATCAAGCGCAAGCTGGGTATCGAAGGCCAGGCAGAGCTGATCCGGTTCGCGGTGCAGCGCGCCGGTGGTAACTGATGGTCAATACGGGCTGTCCGGTAGGAAACTTCGATTTGCTTTATGGCATTCGGTGCAATAAGATTGCCTGGATACTACTTTGAAACTTTCCATGGCAGAGCAGGAAACATATCCGCTGGTGGCAATCGAGCCGGTCGCGAATGCGCAAAATGAATGGGTCGCGCTCAACGTGCGCCTGGCGCCGGGCGCCGACCTGTCGCAGCGCCTGCACACCGTGTTCGGCACGCCCGACCTGTTGGCCGCCGTCGCGCCACTCGACTGCCTGCTGACGCTGGACGACCCGCTCCATTTGACCGCCGAGGTGCTGGCGCTGTTGCCCGCCGATCGCGTCGGTTTCGTGATCGACGCAAACGCGCTGGTCACCGATGGCGTGGCGCAAAAGCTCGTCGAACTGCATGCCTGCGGTTACCGCATCTGGCTGGACGGCGATATTCCCGACGGCGTCACCGCGCCGCCCGCGCTGCGCTCGGTCGCGCGCAACTGCCGCGTCGCCCCATTGCCGCCCGGACGCCTGGTGGCCCTGTTCGCCCCGCACATCGCCTACGGCGTCGATAGCGCGCGCCGCTTCTTCGGTTGCGAGATCGCCGGCTTTGACTGGTTCATCGGCGACTACGCCTACGATCCGGACATCGCGCCGTCGCCTGACGACGACGGCAGTTCGCGCCGCCGCATCCTCACGCTGCTCGGTTTGCTGGCGCGCGACGCCGACTCGTGCGAGCTCGAAGAGCAAGTCAAGCAGGATCCGGCACTGGCCTACAACCTGCTCAAACTGGTCAATTCGGCCGCGTTCACCGTCGCCACGCAAGTGACCAGCTTTGGCCAGGCGATCACGGTGCTCGGTCGGCGCCAGTTGCAGCGCTGGCTGCAACTGCTGCTGTACGCGCGCCAGCAACCGGACGGCTTGCCCAACCTGCTGCTGCCCCTGGCCGCGCGCCGCGGCGCCCAGCTCGAAGCGCTCGCGCGCCTGCAGGGCGACGACCGCGACGCGCAGGACCTGGCCTTCATGACTGGCGTGTTCTCGTTGCTCGACCGGCTGCTGCACATGCCGATGTCCGAGATCGCGGCCGAGCTCTACCTGCCCGAGGACGTCTACGGCGCGCTCGTGCATCACAGCGGCCAGCTGGGCGCGTGGCTCGAACTGGTCGACGCCAATCCGACCGAGACGGTGCTGCAGGCCGCCGGCGTGAGCCTGGAGCACTGGTGGAGCAGCCAGCTGCATGCCTACCACTGGGCGATCGAGGTAGGCCGCAATGTCTGACGTGCGCGACCTGGCCCCGACCGCCTTCGTCCAGGGCACGAGCGCCGTCTGCGACGCCGTCCTGCGCCTGCGCGGCGACGCGCTGGCCACGGAGCTGGGTCGCCTGGCGCGCATCCTGACGGGCAGCGCACAGGGCCGCTTCGTGGCCGGCCCGGGCCTGGTCGACCCCGGTCCGCCGGGCGGACGCTTGCTGCGCCATGCGGTGGCGGTGGGCCTCGAGCAATTCGGCTGGTATGAAGTGAGCGGCTTTGACGACCATGCCGGGGCCAGCGCCCACGCGCTCGCCGCGCTCGCGCAACTGACGGCGAGCCTGATGCAGATGCACTCGCTGGCGCAGCGCTCGACCCACGCCTACGCCCAGATGGAAGCGCAACTGGCACACCAGTCGCAGATCCTCGACCAGATCCACGAGTCGGTGCTGACGATGGACCAGATGGGCTATATCACCAGCTGGAACCGGGGCGCCGAACGCCTGTTCGGGTACACATCGTTCGAAGCGGTGGGCCGCAACATCCTGTTCTTGTACGCCGACGAAGACTTGGGCGACGAGGAGGGTGCGCTGCCCGACCTGTTCGCGGAGCACGGCGGACGCATGATGGAGGTGAAACGCCGCAAGAAGTCGGGCGACATCTTCTGGGCCAGCCTGTCACTCTCGCCACTGCGCGACCTGGCCGGCCGCCCGAACGGCCTGATCGCCTACCTGACCGATATCACCGAACGCAAGCAGGCCGAAGAACAGCTGCACCACCTGGCCTACTACGACGAGCTGACCGGCCTGCCAAACCGCACGCTGTTCGCGCGCCTGGTCGACCAGGCTCTGATGGTGGCGCAGCGCAACGAGACGGCCGGCTGCATCCTGTTCATCGATCTGAACCGCTTCAAGCGCATCAACGACACGCTGGGCCGGCGCATCGGCGACGAACTGCTCAAGCAGGTCGGCCAGCGCTTCAAGGCCACGCTGCGCGACGAAGACCTGGTGGCCCGCCTGTCGGGCGACGAATACGCAGTGGGCCTGGCCGACGTGCGCCAGCACTTCGAAGCCACCACGGTGGCGCAGAAACTGCAGGCCGCGCTCGACGCGCCCTTCATCATCGGCGGCCACGACCTGCGCGTGGGCGCCAGCATCGGCATCAGCGTCTACCCGCAGGACGGCAACGACGCCGAAACGCTGCTGGCGCTGGCCGACATCGCGATGGAACGGGCAAAGGGCGACGACGCCAACCCGGACCGCAGCGTCGCGTTCTACAGCCAGGACATGAACAAGGGCATGCAGGAGCGCATGCGCATCGAATCCGGCCTGCGCCATGCGCTGGGCAATGGCGAACTGGTGCTGTACTACCAGCCGAAGTTCGAAATCGCCAGCGGCCGCCTGGTGGGCGCGGAAGCGCTGGTGCGCTGGATGCATCCCGAGCGCGGCATCGTGCCGCCCGGCGAATTCATCCCGCTGGCTGAAACCACGGGCCTGATCGTCCAGGTGGGTGAGTGGGTGCTGGAAGAAGCCTGCGCGCAGGCGTCGATCTGGCAGCGCTCGGGCATCGCCCCATTCCGCGTCGCGGTGAACGTGTCGGCGCGCGAGTTCACGCCGTCGCTGCCGGAACGCGTGGCCACCACACTGCGGCGCTATCAGCTCGACCCGTCGTGGCTGGAGCTGGAGATCACCGAGAGCACGCTGATGCACGACGTGGATCGTGTGACGGCGATCATGGACCAGATCACGGCGCTGGGCGTGTCGCTGTCGCTGGACGATTTCGGGACCGGGTTCTCGAGCCTGTCGTATCTGAAGCGGTTCCCGATTCATACCTTGAAGATCGACCGGTCGTTCACAATGGGGATTCCGGCGGATGGGAGCGATTGCGCGATTGCGGGGACGATCATCAGTATGGCGCGGCAGTTGTGTTTGCGTGTGATTGCCGAAGGTGTCGAGACGCTGGACCAGCTGGCGTTCTTGCGCGGGGCAGGGTGTGATGAGGTGCAGGGGTATTTGTATGCGGCGCCGTTGCCGGCGTATGCGTTCGAGAAGGCGTTGCGGGAGAACTGGGCGTTGGTGGGGTGAGAGGACAGAACTCCCTCACGCAGCCGATGATTATGTATAATGCCGTGCAACAGGAAGCGTGGCCGAGTGGTTGAAGGCAGCAGTCTTGAAAACTGCCGACGGTGTGAGCCGTTCGTGAGTTCGAATCTCACCGCTTCCGCCAAGGATACTAAGCAAGAGCCCCACATGCTGGGGCTTTTTTTCGTCTTCTCATCGAGGGAATTTCAACGTTGCAGTTCGCAGTCCTCCTGTCCAGTCGAGTAATCATATTGAGAAGCAATGCACAATATGTCGGCAAATATGGATAAGTGCCGATCTTTTGTATAGACTGGCCACATGAGCGAATCAGCTGAACGAATTCTTGCACTTGCAAAGTCTAAAGGCATACTGCGTACACGAGATGTCGACATTGCCGGTGCACCGCGCGCGCTGCTCGCCTCGCTGGCCGACGACGGGCGGCTGCTCAAACTCGGCCGCGGGCTGTATACGCTGCCCGACCGGGCTGCGTCGGAGCACGAAAGCTTTGCTGAAGTAGCTGCACGCAGCGAAAGCGGGGTGCTGTGCCTGCTTTCCGCGCTGCGTTTTCATGATTTGACTACGCAGCAGTCGTCCGACATCTGGCTCGCCATCCCACACAAGGCCCGTGCTCCGCGCTTCGATTATCCGCCGCTCCGGATCATCCGCATGTCGGGGTTGGCAATGACCGAGGGCGTCGAGATTGTAGACGTTGGTGGTGCCCAGGTACGCGCGTTTAATGTTGCGAAGACGGTTGCTGACTGCTTCAAATTCCGCAACAAGATCGGCCTCGACGTAGCGCTCGAGGCCTTGCGTGAAGCCTGGAACGATAAACGCGCGACGATGGACGACCTGTGGTGCTATGCCGAGATCTGCCGGGTAGCGAACGTCATGCGACCGTATCTGGAAACAGTGGGGGCCGTATGAAAGCAGCGAATCGTGGCGCATCGGTGCGTGCACGGTTACTGAATCGCGCGAAGGCCGACAGGATAGACTTCAACCTGATCCTGACGCGGTATTCGCTCGAGCGGCTGTTGTACCGTTTGAGCGTCTCGTCCTGGGCCGATCAGTTTTTGCTGAAGGGCGCGCTCCTCTTCGATCTGTGGTTCGATCAGCCGCACCGGCCGACCCGTGACATCGACTTGCTTGGCTTCGGGCCGTCCGAAATTGACGACCTGGTCGAAGTTTTTCAGCAGGTCTGTGTTCAGACGTCTGACGATGGCATGGTCTTCGACCAAACTAGCGTGCAGGCAGCGCGGATTCGCAAGGACGCCAACTATGAGGGTGTGCGTGTGACGCTGACCGGCAAACTGGACGTTGCGCGTTGCGCGCTGCTTGGTGCAGATCGACATTGGCTATGGCGATGCCATTACGCCAGCGGCAGAACTCGTGTAATTTCCGGCGCTTCTTGAAGATGTCGCGCCGCCATCGCTGCGTGCCTATCCGGTATAAACCGTGATCGCCGAGAAGTACGAAGCGATCGTCAGTCTGGCTATGACCAACACACGTTTGAAAGATTATTTCGATATGTGGTTTCTTGCGACCTACGCAAAGACTGATGAGGCTGTTCTCCGTCAAGCCATCCAAGCAACATTGGCCCGCCGCCGAATTGAGGTTCCGACAGCGCTACCTCTTGGGTTGTCTGATGCTTTTGCGGCGAGTCTGATAAAACAGCAGCAGAGGCGTGCATTTCTCTCCAAAAGCAAACTCATCGCGCCAGGTTTGGAGGAGGTGTTACCTGTTCTGCGGTGCCCGTTAGGATTACCCGACAGCGGAGCGGCCGTCTAAGAGTTCATATTGGCGCTGGTATGGGTGGACTACACTGCCTAACGCGTTGATTCTTCTTTGATTCATGTGGTTGATAGCACTGAAACCTCCGCTAGCTCCGCGTAAGCCCTCCGCCTCCTCGTATCGTAGACACTGCTGAGGAGCTTCCCGTCGATTGTCATCTTTACGAACCGAATGTCGGCACAGTGCCTGATCTCGTCAATCGACCTGTCGCATAGTGAGAAAGGGATCAAATGGCTGGGTTCAATTTCGGAAAACAGGCACAGGCTCATTGCCATCATAACGTGCGACCTTAGTGTCGAGGCCGTGTCGATTTGCCGGACCTGGCCCTCTTCCATGGTTTGACCCTCTACCATGCTTGAATCGGGTGAAAACGCTTGATACGAGGCGTCTGGATATTCCAGCTTGCATAGCCGCCTTACGCGGTGCTTGCTGCATTCGATGTCTTTGGCATTGAGCAAACGCCACATTTTCACTGCGCCAGGCGCGCAGCGATGGGCTGCCTTGAGCCTGACGATTCTGCACGCGAGGCACGATTATGACTGCATACACTTGGCCGGGCCATTCCGAACGCGTAGGCAGACTGAGGCTGATAGCGAACCTACGGCAAAGCATATTTACCGGAAACTCGCTGCGGTGATCGCCGATGATTTCTCACTTCAATGGCAACTTCTTCCCCGTCATGTCAATCTCTTGGGGAAATTACCCCCTATTCAGATATCGATAAGTCCGGACCAACGCCGTGTGACACTCTGACGTGTGTTGGATTCTGTCTTTGGTAGGCATTCTTTACGTGTTATTGCATCAATGAGTGGTGAAGGAAAACTTTACGGCTTCATGGCTTCAAATCGTGATGCGGTGAGAATATGCGTATTTTTAAGAATGAGCACAATGCTATCCTATCGAGGTCGATTCGGCTGTGACCTCTACGCCCCTCACGATTCCTGATTTGGACTTCAAGTAGAGAAGGGAAAAAGGTTCAGCATTTGTAGCGTGTATTGATTGAGAAATGGGGGGAGTTGTTTCGTAAGGGACGGGAAATTTGTCAATCTGGCGGCGTATGCGCTTCTTCACATCGACGAGCTGCCCCATTGCATGCATATGATATCCAAAGTAATTCTGGCAGGTATTTTAATTTTTATTTCAGTACTCACTTTGCTTTTGATAGTACGTTTATTTCCTCTGGCGCAGTCTTTAAAATAATTTTGGAGCTTGAAGATGGCTAGCCGGATTCGGACAAATGGAGATTATTGAATTCGAATGAAGTTGTTGAAATATTAAGATTAAATTATTTTACTTTTTAAATTTCGAAATATGACTAACCATCACCAAATATCAGATGCCATAGAAGAAATAGCAAAGCATAAAAATCAGATAATAAAGAGTGTTAATGACGCATGGCTCCTGTGCGACTTCTCACTCTCTGAGCCCGAAATTATAAAAAGCTTTGTAATGGAAAAAGGTAAGGGAATTGATTTTCTAAATAAAAATGTCGCTACATTGATAAATGGAGCGCAATCCCGTTTTGTCATAAAATTTGGTGGAGTTTTTGCGCATCAGCGACCATATATAAAGCGAACTTCAAGGAATTGCCTGAAAAAGAAGGGTACGAATTCGACCGAAACATGTGAATTGGCAGACTTGCTTTGTCTGCATGTTTTTGTTGATAGCGAAAAGAATGTAATAACATCTCAAGCCAGTTTTTTTCAAGCAAAAAAATCAGAAGCTATCGATAATCAAACCCAAAGATGGTTTTACGATTTAGATAATGAATTTTCATACAAAGCGTCTGCATTTTGGGAGAGGACTTCTGCAGGCAACGCATCCAGAGCTATGCCTTCATGGGGAGAGCATAGAAGTAGTGCATTTCAGTACCTTTTGCTCCTGAGTGGCAATCCAACTGTTAGATTGAGTCCTTGGAATGTCGAGCATAAACACAAATTCGGATTTTTCCTCTACAAGTTAATAACTTTTTCTACTGGGAAAACCTACGATTATAAAGACAGGCTCGCTGGTGGCTGGTCTTCTATCGTCAACGATGTGTTGCAGATGGGGAGCAGAACAATGAAAGGTAAACCTAGAAACAGCCCCGGTTTGGATGAAGTTATTGATTATTTTAATGACTTTAGAGACCATGACAAGCAAGTCATGGATGTAAATGGTCCGGGTGTGACGATGCTTTTGTCTATTGTGCAGGACACCGATAGACAGTAGATCCAGGGCAAGATGGTAGACTAACGTGTCGGCATTGTTTACCTTGGTCAGGGTTCGGGATGTCGGATGTCGGTAAGTTCTAACTTACGGTTGAGTTAATTAAATATGGACGATTATAGAACATGAAGGCTGCAGAACTCATCTCGGCGTTATCCCAAAAACTTGGTACTACTTCGCAATCTGAACTCGCCAACGTATTAGGGATAACGGTAGGAACGCTTATTAACTGGAAAAACAGAGATGAAGATTTGAGTGCATTGCAGGTTGCATCAGCTCTCGCAAAATCTCGCTCTGCAGCAGTGCGCAAGTCCCAGTTCGATACAATTCAACCGATAGTTGAACTATATGCGATTAGTAGGTGTGAATCGCCGAAAAGTGCCGGTTGGTTGGTTTTCAATGGAGGAGTTAGTGCAAATTTATATGCAAAAGGGTTGAGAGATGCCCTTTGTGAAAGCTACGGTATATATATATTTTATGATTCTCGGGGAAGTGCATTATATGTAGGTAAAGCCAAGGAGCAGACGATATGGAAAGAAATGAATCTTGCTTATAATCGAAAGCGGGATATTCAAAAAATATCGCTCGTAAATCATCCGAACCGAAACCAAGAATTTAAGCCAGGCTACGAAAAATTGCGACAGCCGAAAGACACTCAACTTGAATTATTTGATCTGGCTTGTTATTTCAGTGCGTATCACATCGATGATGGGATGATTGATGATTTGGAAGCATTAATGGTAAGGGGTTTCATCAATGATTTACTGAATGTCCGTATCGAAACTTTTTCTCATGCTAGGTAAAAAGCGATTTTTCATGAGTATCTCGACATACTGCAAGAGCGAGTCCTGCCGCTTTGCCGACGTTTTCAGGCGACTTCTTCACGCCAGTCTGCTGACGTGGCTGAGCGTTGCCATCTCATCGCCACCATATAGCGAGCGCGCTTTGGTTACGTTGGAAACATGACTAGACATGTCGATGACGCGCGTGCGCGCAGCCATATGCCGCATTAACGCCGATGTGTGCTTTCGCTGAAGTGTGAGGGCCTGACGTTCCGGAACAGCTCGATAAGTGAATAATTTATTGCGTGGCTAGTCGGCACGGTAGTTTTGACTCAGTCTCAAGCGCAATGTTGTCAAAATTAAAAAGACACTAGACAGCATACCGTGGGTACAGCTGGGGTAAATGCGTACAGATAGCCGATAGCGCGGCGTTGGTCGCGTGATGTCGTTGGACGAGAAGGGCGGCAACACATAAGTGTCTAGGAAACAACTGTAAATATTGTCAGACGGAAAGCCATGTTTCTTGTTCGAAATCTGGCCGAGGTTTGTGGATAATCGACCTCCTCAGCGACATCGCTCGCGCCCCACTTCCCATCCATCATGAAAAACTTCAGCATCAAGCATCTGATCGCCGCCGTCATCGGCTTGCTCATCCTTGCCGTGATCACCGTCGGCGCCCTTGGCTACCACGCCACGCAGCGCTCCGTTGATCTCCTCGAAAACCTCGCGCTCACCACGGCCAACCAGCAGATCGGCATGTCCGACCTGAAAATGCGTATGGAAACCAACCGCAGCCACATCCTGCAGGCGCTGCAGCACAATCCTGAAAACAAGCACGCGTCGCTGCACAACCACCCGTTGACGTTCCACAGCGACTTCATCGCCAAGAACAGCGAAGAGATGCGCAAGGAGCAGCAGGAGCTGCAGGCGAGTCTGCGCTTCCCCGAAACGCGCGAGCGTTTTTCTGCATGGATGACGGCCAGCGACAACCTGGGCATCGACATGATCGGCAATGCCATGCGCGCGATTCAATCGGGTCAATGGGATGATGCCAACCTGATGCTCGGCAAGCAGATCAACCCGACCTACAACAAGTCGACCGAGGCATTTGCGGCACTGCAGAAGCTGATGAGCGATCGCAACATCCGCCAGGGCAAGGAACTGCACCAGGAGCTGGCCGTACTTAACACGGTCGTGATTGCCGCCATCGTCGTGGCCATTCTGCTCAGCATCGGTGCCGCGTTCTACCTGATCCGTGCGATCAATACGCCGCTGATGCAAGCCGTGGCCGTGGCACGCCGTGTGGCCGATGGCGACCTGAGTGTCCAGGCGCCGGTCAACTCGACCAATGAATTCGGTCAGCTGCTGGCGGCCCTGCGTGACATGACCGCGTCGCTGGCCGGTATCGTCAAGGATGTGCGTAGCGAAAGTGAAGTGATCGCCACGGCGTCGACCCAGATTGCCGCCGGCAATATGGACTTGTCGGCGCGTACCGAACAGCAGGCCAGCGCCATCGAAGAGACGGCCGCATCGGTCGAAGAGCTGACCAGCACCGTGCGCCAGAATGCAGAAAATGCACGCCAGGCCAATGAGCTGGCGGCCTCGGCCACGCAGATCGCCACCCGTGGTGGTACGGTCGTGACCGAAGTCGTAGGTACCATGGGCGAGATCAACGCGTCGGCCCGCAAGATCGTCGACATCATCGGCGTCATCGATGGCATCGCGTTCCAGACCAATATCCTGGCGCTCAATGCAGCAGTGGAAGCGGCGCGTGCCGGTGAGCAGGGCCGTGGCTTTGCCGTCGTCGCGAGCGAAGTGCGCAATCTGGCGCAGCGCTCGGCCAGTGCCGCCAAGGAAATCAAGGAGCTGATCGGCGACTCCGTCAGCAAGGTGGATGCGGGCACGCGCCTGGTTGACCAGGCCGGTGCAACGATGGAAGAGATCGTGCAGAGTGTGCGCCGGGTAGCGGGCATCATGGGTGAAATCAGCGTGGCCAGCGCCGAGCAGAGCTCGGGCATCGAGCAGATTCACCATGCGATCAGCCAGATGGACCAAGTGACGCAGCAGAACGCCGCCCTCGTCGAGGAAGCCGCCAGCGCGGCCACCTCGTTGCAGCAAAGCGCTGCCGGGCTGGCCGATCGCGTCAGTGTGTTCAAGGTCGCGCCGGCCGCCGTGTCAGCGCAGGTTCAGGCCGTCACGACGCGCCGCCCGAACGCAATTACGTTCCAGCCGCAACTGGCCTGATGTAAATCCGAGCGCCGAAGGCTGGCGCTTCAGCGCCGCTCGCCAGCCTTGGCGGGCGTCGGTGAAGCCGCATCGATGTCGGCGCCCCAGGCATCCTTGCCCATCACTGCGGTGCCGTTGGCGGTGAAGTCCATGATTGCGTCGGCAGCACGCGCATAGCGTTCCCACACCGGCAGTCCGGCGCCGTTCGGATCCCCGCGTTTCGCAAAATTCACCATATACGTACTCATCGCCTTGCCCATGCCAAGATCGCGTGCCGTCGCCTGCGCGCCGTACTTGATGGCCACCGTGTCGAAGAAGAACGGGATATCCGTGGCATGCCCGGCGCCAGCGCCCGGTTTTTCATTGGCCTGGTGCACGTAGGAAAAGCGGTACGCATACACGGGCGCGCCGTGCCCGGCCAGCGTGCCGGCAAGGCTGCGCGCACCGGCCACCATATACCCGGTCTTGCCGCCAATATCCGCGCTGGTTGCACCAATCATCACCGGCACCTTGTGCATGCGGCCTTCGGCAAACGCGGCGCGTGAATCGATGGCCAGCTTGCCGTCGACATATGGCCCGTGGTATGTCGGTTTGTCGCGCTGCATGAAGTTGGCCAGGTTCAAACCGTCGGCAATCGTATCGGCCGGCAGCGCCCGCAGTTTCTCCAGCGCTTTTGGATCGTCCGCGGCGATGCCCTTTTCGGCGGCGAAATTCACGCCAATGCGTTCGATGTCCGCCAGCGGCGTCGCCGCCGTGCCGCCATCGCCGCCTGACATCACGACTGCCTTGGCAAACAAGCCCTTGCTCATTGGCGAAGTCAGCAGCGTATTGACCGAGATGCCGCCCGCCGATTCACCGGCGATCGTGACATTCGCCGGATCGCCGCCAAACGCCGCCACATTGCGCTTGACCCATTCCAGCGCGGCGATCTGATCCATGAAGCCGTAGTTGCCAACCACGCCTTTCCCGCCGCTGGTGCCTGTCTCGCGCGTCAGCTGTGGATGGGCAAAGAAACCGAAGCGCCCGATGCGGTAATTGAAGCTGACGACAAGCGCGCCCTGTTTCGCCAGCTCAGCGCCGGAATAGGTTGGGGGCGACGCGCCGCCGTTGACGAAGCCGCCGCCATAGATCCAGACGATCACGGGCAATTTGTCCTTGGCATCGGCCGGCTTCCAGACGTTCAGGTACAGACAGTCTTCGCTTGGCGTCGTGCCCAGTGGCGCAGCGTCGCTGGGGAAGGGCACTTGCATGCAATCGGCCGCGTAGGCGGTAGCCTGACGCACGCCCGGCCACGGCTTGGCCGGTGCGGGTGGGCGCCAGCGCAGCGTGCCCACCGGCGGGGCGGCGAACGGGATGCCTTTCCAGCTGGCGATGCCTGCATCGGTCGAGCCTGCCACCTTGCCCGTGTCGATGGCGATCACCGGTGCGCCCGGCGACGCCGTTGCGCCAGAGGCAGCCACGATGAGCGACATGGCAAGCAGGGGAGAAAGGGAACGATGCAGCATGAATGGGCCTCTTGATTGGTGGTTGAGCAGTTGTCGGGTAATAGTACGCGACCAGCCAGCGCACCGGCAGTACCCGAGCGCAGCCAGGGTTGGGGTGCCATCGCGGCGTAAAGATGGTCAGTGGCCGCGATCTCCGTTACAGTGTTGCAATTCATCCAAAATAGCGGCCCGGAAATGTATTTCCACGGCGCATCTGAATTAATCCGAATTCACTCCCGGTTTCGGCGCTATCATGATGAGCTATTACCCGTTTGCTAATACCGCACATGCAAGGTTTGCTCTGTAGATTTCGACTGTCCACCCTGATGACCCTGGCCGTGTGCGCCACGGTGACACTGACGGTCGCTCTGCTGCTGGCGGTGGTCAACCATTTTGCGGTGCGCCAGGCCAATGCTGAAGCGCAGCTTCGCCTGCAACAGTTGTCATGGCAGATGCGCGATTCGCTTAACCGCGTGGTCGAGCAGGCCACGGGCGACGCCCGCCTGCTGGCCGCCTTGCCGCAAGTGCGCAACGCGCGCAGCCCGGCGTCCGCACGCATTGCGCTGGAAAGCTTGCAGCAGACATTCCCCGATTACGCCTGGATCGGCTTGGCTGACATCGATGGCAAGGTCACTGCCTCCACCAAAGGCCTGCTCGAAGGCGCGGACGTCAGCGCCCGGCCGTGGTTCAAGTCGGGTCAGGTGGGCGTGCGCGCTACCGATTACCATCCTGCCGTCATGCTTGAAAAGCTCATGCCCCACGGTAGCGATCCGTGGCGCTTTGTCGATGTCTCCACGCCCGTCTTCAGCCACGACGGCGAGATGTTCGCCGTGCTCGGCCTGCACCTGAGCTGGGACTGGGCACGACGCCAGGCGCGCAAGCTCCTCACGCCGGCGCTGCGCGAGTACGGCGCCGAGATCCTGGTGGTGCGCAATGACGGGACCGTCATGCTTGGCCCGCAGGAACTGGTCGAGAAAAAGATTTCAACGGAAAGCCTGCGCCGCGCCAGGCTGGGTGACACGGGCGCGCTGCGCGAGGCCTGGTCCGATGGGCGTACCTATCTCACCGGCTATAGCCAGACGGGCCAGATCGGCAACCAGGCGTCGCTGAACTGGGCGGTGCTGGTGCGCCAGGACGAAGACAAGGCGTTACAGAGCGCCAAGCTGCTGCAGCACCGGATGCTGATGTGGAGCGGCTTGCTGGGCGTGGTGCTGGCCGTGGTCGCGGCCTTGCTGGCGCAGCGCCTGGCGCGTCCGATGACGCGGCTGGGCGAAGCGATCGAGCGGGTGACGGAAGCCACTGCCAGCGGTCACGAGTTGCCGACGATTCCGCATATCCAGGGCTTCTACGAAGCCAATATGCTGTCGCGCACGATGCGCAACCTGGTCGAGAGCGAAGAGCAATACCGGCGCGCCTTGCAGCAGATGAATGAACACCTGGAATCGAAGGTGGCGCAGCGCACGGCGGAACTGCAGGCACTGCTGCTGCGCGATGTGCTGACGGGCTTGCCGAACCGGCGGGCGCTGCTTGAAACGCTGCCCGAGGCGATGGGCCGCGCCAGCCGGGGCGGGCGCCCGGCGGCGTTGCTGTTCATCGACATGGATGGCTTCAAGGCGGTCAATGACAACCACGGCCACGAAGAAGGCGACGAGCTGCTGCGCCAGTTTGGCGCGCGTCTTGCCGGCGCGATTCGCCTGACCGATATGGTCGCGCGCCTGGCGGGTGACGAATTCGTCGTCGTGCTGGAAATGCTGACCTCGCGCACCGATGCCGAGGAAACTGCCTGGAAGCTGCTCGACCGCCTGCGCGAGCCGTATGCGCTCAGCACCACCGACGTCACCGTGGGCGCCAGCATTGGCGTCGCGGTGTTTGCGCCGGGCGACAAGCCCGATCTCGATGCCTGGCTGGCGCGCGCCGACCATGCCATGTACGCCGCCAAGCGCGGCGGCAAGAATGCGGTGGCGCTGGCTGCCGTACCGATATGAGGCGCAGGCTGGCCTTCACGCCCCAAGTTGTCCTTTGCGATTGCCAGTAGCCTCCATGAACCAGATCAGTCAGATCATCGCCACCATCAAGCGTCAGCTGAAATTGCAGGGGCTGACCTACCGTGACGTTGCCGTTGCGCTCGACTTGTCCGAGCCGAGTGTCAAGCGCCTGTTCGCCAGCGAGCAATTCACCCTCGACCGCATCGTCGAAATCTGCAGCCTGCTCGGCTTCACGCTGGCCGAGATCACGCAGGAAGCCCAGGCCGGCCAGCGCCGCCTGCGTACGCTCAGCGCCGGACAGGAAGCCGAGCTGGTGTCGGATCCGAAGCTGCTGCTGGTCGCCGTCTGCGCGCTGAACCACTGGCGCATGCTCGACATCCTTGGCGCCTATGCCCTGACCGAAGCGCAATGCGTGCAGCACCTGCTGCATCTCGACCGCCTGCAACTGATTTCGCTCTTGCCCGGCAACCGCATCCGTGTGAACGTAGCGCGCGATTTCGACTGGTTGCCTGACGGGCCGATCCGGGCGTACTTTCGCGAGCAGGGCTTGCCCGAATTCGTGGCCGGCGCGTTCGGCGGGGTGGGCGAGTCGCTCGATTTTGCGCATGGCATGCTGACCGAGAGCGCGCGCGCCAAGCTGCAGCACGAGCTGCGCCAGTTGCGCAGCCGCTTTGCCCAATTGCACGACGAAAGCCTGGCCGCGCCGCTGGCGCAGCGGCGTGGTACCGGCTTGCTGCTTGCACTGCGCGAATGGGAGCCAGCAGGCTTTGCGGAGCTGCGCCGGTAGAGTATGATCGATTGCATCTGCTGCACAGTGCCGGAGCAGAAGCAGACGCTTCTGTAAAGTAATGTGAAGTAATAGACAGATGGATTCGCGGCATTTCGCGGATAGTAGGTGTCAGGGAGAGTGTGACGCCATGAAAATGTCTTTCATCGCTATGGCCGTGCTGGGTTCGAGTGCGGTGTGTGCTTCGGCGCAGGAATCGGTGGCCACCGCAAGTGGCGCCAGCAATGTTGCGATCCCTGAAACCGTGTGCGCGCATGAGTGTCTGGCCCAGCTCCAGTTGGGCACGCGCGCCGATGGCGTGAATGCGCCCGCCGGCAATGCCATCTTCACCCGCGAGTCTGCCGCCGAGCCCGAGCCAGCCACCGGCCGCGTCGGCGCCGGTACGCTGACCGTCGGCCGGCAATTCAATATCGACTACACGACGCTCAATGACGTGGGCGACCCGTTCCACGGTGGTCTGGCCGCCCAGGCTGCGCCACGTGGCGAACGTGCTGACGACAGCGTCGCTTACGAAGGCAAGCTTGCCGGTGTGTCGACCGGCGCCAAGTGGGGCAAGGGCGACGTCGACGGTTCGCCCTCGGGCCGCGCCTGGGGCATGTCGGTTGGCGTCAATCTCGGGCCACTGACGATTCGCGCGGCCCATCAGAACCGCAACGTGGCCAAGGTCACGCGCTACGACCAGGTCGATATCACCATGGCCGCCAAGAATTCCATCGTTGCCGCCAATATGCGCTTCGACTGGGGCACGGCGTACGCCGCCTACAGTGCCAGCCGCGGCTGGGGCAGCTCGCCGCTGTTCAATCCCGATAATCCCTACAGTGCGGGCGTGGCCGCCACGCGTTCCACCAACAGCCGCGATGTGCTGGCCGGTGTGGCCGTGCCCATGAGCCACTCGACCACGCTGCTGGCCTCCTACATCCGGCGCAACGACCGCGACCTCTCCAACCGCGATGCGCGCCAGGTCGCCGTCGGCGCCAGCTACGCTGTCTCGCGCCGCATGGATTTCTACGCTGCGTACTCGCGTATCCAGCATCTGGCCGGTGTGAATCTGGGCGTCAAGCCGGGCAACGGCTCGTCGCTCAACGTCGGGATGCGGCGCGCGTTCTGATCACAGCGTGCCCGTTCGCGCGCCGGCCCTGCGTTGCGACAGGAATCGGCAAAATTCAGTAATGTGTCTCCATGGTTCATTAACTATTGAGGAGACCTTATGACTGGCACCAGCACACTTGATCCGGATAACTTCCCTGAAGCACCAGACCGCAGCCTGGGCAAGGGCCATGGCGTCGACGCACTCGGCCCGAGCGACTTGTCGGACACCGGCAGCGATGTCGTGGGCGGCCCTGGCTTTGCCAGCAATATCGATCCTGAGCAGACGCTCGACTTCGACGGCGGCACCACGTCCGACCTCGAAGCCGGTCATGCAGGTGAAACGGCCGGTCCAGATGTCGGCGACGCCGATTTCTCGGGCGACAGCGACCGCAGCGGCACGGGTGAACGCGCCGCAGCCGGGCGCGATGCGGTTGTCAGGGATGGCGCCGACATCGACACCGACCGCATCGAGTCGATCCCCGATCTGCCACTGACCGAGGATGACACTGACTTCTTAACGAGTCTTCCGCCGGGTCAGGACGTAAGCCGCTAACAGCGCGCCGCTGCCCAATAGGGCAGCGTTGATATATTTCGAGCGCAGCGCTGCCGCCGTGTATTCGCTGTGCTCGATGACGTGATGTGGCGAGCCCTGGCGCTCACGCAGTTCACGCGTGTAGTCAGGCTTGTGCAGGGCGTCGCGCCGGCTTGGGTCGGTGTCGACGTCCAGCTTCTGGTTCACGAACATCGTCGCCTGCAGGAATTTATCGAACACACGCGGCAGCAGGCGCGCGCCCGTCGAATTCATCTTGGCCGCACCGCCGACGAACACGTCGCGCTTCGGATGCTGGGCTGCATACAAGATCGCATCAGCAACGATTTCTGGCGCGTAGACTGGTGCTGGCAGCTTCGGTTCCTTGTCCATATAGTTTTTCGCGTGCACTGCAAACATGGTGTCGATCCCGGTCGGCTTGATCAGCGTGACCGACATCGGTGCGCCTTCCTTGTCCAGTTCGATGCGCAGCGCATCCGTGAAGCCCTTCACGGCGTGCTTGGACGCCGCGTACATCCCTTGCAGCGGAATCGCATGGTCCGACAGTTCGCTGCCCAGGTTGATCAGCGCGCCGCCGCCGCGCAGCTTCATGCGCTTGACTGCTTCCATCGAGCCATTGACTACACCCCAGAAGTTGGTCTGGAACAGGCGGTGGTGGTCTTCGGGCGCCACATCTTCCATCCGGCCAAAGATCGAGATACCCGCATTGTTGATCCAGGTGTCGATACGGCCGAAGCGTTCGATGGCGGCGTCGCCAATGCGCGCCACATCGTCGATATTGCCCACGTCCGCCGTGACGGTGACGACCTCGGCGCCGTTCGTGGTCAGTTCTTCAGCCAGGTGGGCGAGGGCGTCGTCGGCGCGTGCCGCCAGCACCAGCTTGGCGCCACGTTCAGCAGCCATGCGCGCCGTGGTCAGGCCGATGCCGCTGGTGGCGCCCGTGATGACGATGACTTGCTCATTGATTTTCTTCAGTTTGACTGACATGGATGATCCTTTTTTCTTTGATTTGGTCGAGGAAGGTGTTAGTGAAATGATCACTTCGTGTTGCATAGTGATATTTCAAGAGAAAACGTGGCGCGCGGGTGACGTGACGGGGCAGGCAGTCGCCCGATAACGAAAAACGCCGTTCCCACACGATGCGGGAACGGCGTTTTACGAGAACTGCGCGGGCGCAGGCGCGGGTAGGCGACAGGTTATTTCTTGGAGTAAATCTGATCGAACAAACCGCCATCGGCAAAGTGGGTTTTCTGCGCCGCGGTCCAGCCGCCGAAATCACTGATCTGGAACAGCTTAATCTGCGGGAACTGCGACGCGTATTTCTTGGCGAACTTCTCGACCGAAGGGCGGTAGTAGTTCTTGGCGATGATGTCCTGGCCCTGGTCGCCGTACAAAAATTCGAGGTAAGCCTGCGCGACCGGCCGCGTGCCGCGCTTGTCGACGGTCTTGTCGACCACGGCCACTGGCGGCTCGGCCAGGATGCTGACCGACGGTGCGACGATCTCGAACTTGTCCGGGCCGAGTTCACGCAGCGCCAGCAGCGCCTCGTTTTCCCAGGCCAGCAGCACGTCGCCGATGCCACGCTCGACGAAGGTCGTGGTGGCGCCGCGGGCGCCGGAATCGAGTACCGGCACGTTCTTGTACAGGCGCGCCAGGTAATCACGCGCTTTGGCGTCGGTGCCGCCCGGCTGGCGCAGCGCGTAGCCGTAGGCCGCCAGGTGGTTCCAGCGCGCGCCGCCAGATGTCTTCGGATTCGGCGTGATCACCGAAACGCCCGGCTTGACGAGGTCGCCCCAGTCGCGGATCTGTTTTGGATTGCCCTTGCGCACCAGGAACACGATGGTCGACGTGTACGGCGCGCTGCGGTATTTGAGTTTTTGTTCCCAGCCCGGATTGATCAGGCCCTTGTCGCGGATGGCGTCGATGTCGTACGCCAGCGCGAGGGTGACGACGTCGGCCTGCAGGCCGTCGATCACCGAGCGCGCCTGCTTGCCCGAGCCGCCGTGCGACTGCTTGATCGTGACGTTATCGCCCGTCTTTGCTTTCCAGTGCTTGGCAAATGCCGCATCGAACTCGTGGTACAGCTCGCGCGTCGGATCATACGATACGTTGAGCAGGCTGATGTCGGCGGCAAATGCCGGCGCGTGCGCCAGAAGGGTCAGGGCTGCCAGCGAGCTGATGAAGGTTTTGCGAAGCATCGAATGTCTTTCTATAGGTTAGAGACAGTAGCGTACGGTCTCGAGCTATAGAGAGAAAACGAATAAATTCAAGCAACCTTATACGATTTCTGCGCCGGCACAGGTGCGGCTCAGTTTGCCTTCGACAGGATGACCAGCCAGCGGCGGAACAGCAGGATCTCAACGTGGCCGGCTTCAACGCCCGTATCGCACTCGATGACCGGATTCACGGCGTAGAAACGCTTGCGGAAGTCGCGGGTCACCAGGATTTCGCGACGGCCAATGCGGACCATGAAAGGGGTCGGGGCGTGTTCCATACCAAAAGAGCTATTGAGCGTGGTCATGTTCGTTTCCTCGTATCGAGTGGTTATGCAGTGAAGTAAGAATACCATAACTACTGTATGAATCAACAGTTACTGTTCGGGCATACAGTAGTTTTTGCTGTGTGTGGTATTTTCGCCAAGTCAGTCATAATCGCGTCATCATGACCAAAACACTGCCTCGCCTCCAGCGCTTTGCCGCCAACCGCTTCTCTGCCGAGGGCGAATACGGGCTGCACCTGACCATCGGCGTGGCGCTGCTGCTCGCTGCGATGGCGGTGTTCGCCCAGCTTGCCGGCGCCGTCGTGGCTGGCGCGCCAATTACCCAGTTCGACGCCGAGATCGCGAACTGGCTGCACCTGCACGCGCGCCAGGGTGGCCTGTTGCGCGATGTGCTCCTGTTCATCACCCACATCCACAGCACGCCGGGCATCCTCGTCATGGCGTTCTGCGCGGCGCTGTGGCTGTATCGCAGCGGTCACCGTTACTGGACGATGGCAGTCATCGCCAGCGTGCCGGGTGGCATGCTGCTCAATGTCGCGCTCAAGCACACGTTCGAACGTGCCCGGCCGCACTTCGACGAGCCGATCGTCACCTTGACCACTTATAGTTTCCCCAGCGGCCACACGATGGCCGCCACCGTGCTGTATGGCGTGCTGGCCTGTTATTTCTCGCGCCGCGCCCGGACATGGCCGGGCAGGGTGCTGCCCTTCGTGCTGGCGGCCCTGATGATTGGCACCGTGGCGTTTTCGCGCATGTATCTCGGCGCGCACTATCTCACCGACATCCTCGCTGCACTGACGGAAGGCTGCGGCTGGCTCGCGATCTGCATCAGCGGCACTGCTACCCTCAATCGCCGCCGCAGGGCGCGTGAACGGCGCCAGTCCGGCGCGGCCTCACCCCAAGAAATGTAAGGAGTTTTTCGATGCGCACTCTCGTTCACCTGTCCGACCTGCACTTTGGCCGCGTCGACCAGGCCCTGCTCGGCCCGTTGCGCGAGCTCGTGCACAGCATCGCGGCCGATGTCGTCGTCATTTCGGGCGACCTGACCCAGCGTGCCAAGGTGGAAGAATTCGAAGAGGCGCGCGCGTTTCTCGATTCGCTGCCCGGACCGCAGATCGTCGTGCCGGGCAACCACGATATTTCGCTGTACAACGTGCTGCGCCGTTTCGCCCGGCCGCTGTCGCGCTATCGCCGCTACATCACCGACGATCTCGAGCCGGTCTTCATCGACGACGAGATCGCCGTCGTCGGCGTCAACACGGCCCGTTCGCTGACGATCAAGGACGGGCGCGTCAGCCACGAGCAGATAGCCGCACTGCGCGAGCGCCTGAGTGGCCTGAGCCCTGACGTCACGCGCATCGTGGTCACGCACCACCCGTTCGACTTGCCCGATCACTTCGAAAAGCGCGACCTGGTCGTGCGCGCTCCGCTGGCGATGGAAGTGTTTGCCGAAACCGGCGTCGATATCCTGATGGCCGGGCACATGCACGCCAGCCACGCCGGCAGCACGGCGGCGCGCTACCAGATCGATGCGTATGCGGCGCTGGTGATCCAGGCCGGCACGGCGACCTCGACGCGCGGGCGCGGCGAAGTCAATTCATTCAATGTGGTGCGGGTGGATGCGCAGCGGGTCGAGATCGACCGCTACGGCTGGGATGCGGTGGGCGGCAAGTTTGAGCTGGTCAATACCGAAAAGTTCATGCAGGCCGGCAGCGTCTGGTCGCCGCACACCGACGGCATGCTGGCTGCGGGGCTCTAAGACCCCACCAGGCGCGCTCAGATCCAGTATTCGGTCAGGCGCGCCATCGCTTCGCGCAGGCGGTCGGACCATGGCCGCCGTTTCCACGCGTCGAGCTTGATTTCTTTCGAATGGACGACGTCTTCCTTGAACGCGGCTTCCATCTCGCGCCCGAAGGCCGGGTCCAGCACGACCACATTGACTTCATAGTTGTGGATGAAACTGCGGCGGTCGATATTGGCCGAGCCGATGGAGGACCACATGCCATCGATCACCGTGGTCTTGGCGTGCAGGACCGCCACTTGCAACTGGTGAATGCGCACGCCGCCCGCGAGCAGCTCTTCGTAGAACGATTCACCCGCATGCCGGATGAAGCCATGGTCGGACACGCCGGGCAGCACGAGCTGCACGTCCACACCGCGCTTGGCGGCGGCGATCAGGCCGTCGACGATCTGGCGGTCCGGCACGAAGTAGGCGGCTGTCAGGTAGATCGATTTCTTCGATTCGCCGATGGCCACAACGAGTGACTTGTAGATGGACGAATCGTGGTCCGGCGACGTGGCCAGCACGCGCACCACCTTGTCGCCCGCAGGCGCCAGTTGCGGGAAATAATCGATCTGCGGTAATTCACCGGCGTCCTGGTGCACCCAGTTATCGATGAATGCCCACTGCAACGCGCCGACCGCAGGGCCCTGGATCTTGATGTGCGTGTCGCGCCAGCCGACCTTGTCCTGGCTCACGTCGTCCGGGCGCTTCTTGGAACGGAACAGCGAGCTGTTCGCGTAGGTGCTGCTGATGTTGATGCCGCCGGTGAAAGCCACGAGCCCGTCGACGATCATGATCTTGCGGTGATCGCGGTTGTTCAGCGCCCATTTTCCGGGGCGCTTGGTCGGGTCCACCGGATTGAAGACCAGCACGTTTACGCCGGCCTGGCGCAGCCGGTCGAAGAATTCCTTCGGTGTGGCCAGCGTGCCGACCCCGTCGACCATGATATTGACCACGACGCCTTCGCTGCGTTTCTGCATCAGGATCTCGGCGAACTGGCCGCCGATCTCGTCATGGTCAAAGATATAAGTTTCCAGGTTGATCGATTTCTTGGCCCCGCGCGCCGCTTCCATCATTGCGCGCATCGTTGCCGGGCCGTCGAACAGCAGCGTGACGGCATTGCCGGCGATCATCGGCACGCCGGTGGCCTGTTCTTCCAGCACCGCCAACCCCTTGAGATCGGTCGACGCGCGCGCCCAGCGCCGCTTGAGCAGCGCCGCCGCCTGTTTCTGCTTGAGTTCGCCATGCTGCGTCGTGACCGTCGGCGTCGACTGACCGGGCGCTCCGGTCATCGTGCTGGCATCGGGCAGTGACTTGCAGGCCGTCACCGCGCAGGCAAGAGCGGCGATGGCACACCAGGCGGCGAAGCGCTGTTTGATCATTTTGATCCTCGTACGGGTTCTGCATCAGGGGGCGCCAGTTGGCGGTGCTTGGGGCCGAGGAAGAATTCCACCGGCGAATACGCAAAGCGGCGGCCCAGTGCCTGCACCAGGAGGATGCCGCGCTTGAAGCGGATCTTGCGTGCGCGCAGTGCAACCCACAGCGCCAGGCCGAAGCTGACCAACAGGTTGACCGTACCGATCATCAAGACGCCAGCGGTCGCGTTGAGAATCTGCGGCAATGTCATCTGGTAGTCAAGCGCCACCAGCGCGGTCGCGAAATTGGCGGCCGAGAACGTGATGTGGCGAATGTCGATCGGCAGGCCCAGCAGGAAGCCGACGGTGCCCGTGGTGCCCAGCAGAATGCCGAAGAAGAAGTTACCCATCAAACCGCCCAGGTTGTTCTCGACATACGCGCCCAGGCGCGCGAGCCGTGCCGGACCCAGTAGCGTGCGCAGGCCGCGCAATTGCTGGACGCGCTGGCCCATACGGGTGTACAGCGCCTTATTGTCATAGTAGCCCGATACCAGGCCGGCCACGAACAGCCAGACGCCGGCCACCGCCGCATAGAACAGGGCAGGGCTGTTGACGGGGTCAATCTCGTTGAGCAGGTGCAGCGCCTTGATCGGGTCCACCAGATGTTCGCCCCGGTACCAGCGCACCCCCTCGGCAATGGCCCAGGCCACCGGGAACGCGACCAGCACGTTGCCGAGCACCGCCACCATCTGGGTGCGGAACACTTTGTTGACGAGCTCAGCGAGCCGGTCGACGTCCAGGCCGCGCCCGGTCGCCGAGCGGTGCAGCGAAGCCGCGATGCGCTGGGCCGTCATGGCCGGCTGCTTGGTCGCCACCGTAAAGTGCAGCATGTGGATCAGCACGAAGCCGAACGAGTAATTCATGCTGAACAAAAAGGCCTGGACCAGCGGCGGCGAGTGCAGATAGCCCAGCAGAATCTTGAACAGTGCCATGAAGCCGACGATGAAGCCGGCACCGGACGACGACCACAGCATCTTGCGCAAGCCCTTGCGGTCTTCGGCGATGTAGTGCTCGCCTGTGCGGCTGGCGTTTTCGGTGACATTGCGCGCCAGCAGGTCGACGTTGTCGCGCACCAGGTTCGTCACCTGGTACTTGGTGTTGTGCGCTTCGATGAGTTCTTCGGCCAGCTCGATCACGGCGCGCTCGCGCGCCGTCAGTACGAGCGGCGGCTGGTCCGCCACGACGGCGACATTGCCTTGCGGCGTCAGCGTGACGGCCGATGCGGCCGCGCCGGCCAGCTGCGGCGTGCCGGCTGCCATGGCGCTCAGCACGCCCTGGGTTGCAGCCTCTGTGTCAGCCGCCGTGTCGGTGTCCGTGGCAACCTCGGGCACGTCCACCAGGAACAGCAGCTTTTGCAGGCGGTCGATACTTTGCTGCAGCGCGACCAGCAGGTAGGTCAGGGCGATGCTGGTGCCGCTGCTCAGCGCCAGGCGGCGGATCTTGAGCACCACGTCTTCGCACTGGTCGAGCATCACGAGCAGGTGGCGCGCATCGTCCGGACGCGGGATGTCGCCGTTCAGGTAGCGCGCATATTCATCGAGGTAACGGTTGACCTCGATGTTCTGCATCAGGAACGGTGAGTCGAAGTTCTCGATCTGGCTGTAGCTGTGCACCAGGCGCGGCTCCAGACCCAGCGCGCAGACGCGGCACGACAGCGTGCGGATTGCATCGAGCAAGCCCTTGAGCGTGACGACGCGCGCGCGGCCAGGGTTCGCGTCGGCCGGGACCGGCGCGCTTTCGATCACATGGAACAGCGCCATCCAGTCGGTGTCGGGCACTGCGCGAATCCATTCGTAATCGTCCTGGCGGTACAGCACCTGGTCGAGTGCATCGGACAGGTACAGGTCTTCCAGTGCCGGCGGCAGGAAACGGTACGTGATGCGGCTTTTCAGCTCGGTGACGAAACCATCGTTCGACAGGATGCCGATGTCACTGTACAGGCTGGTGTGGCGGCGCTTTTCGAGCAGCGTGGTGATGTAGCGGCGCAGCGCCCAGGCCTGGTCGGGATTGCCCTTGAGAAGCTGGGTCAGCGTCCGCACGGACTGGGCCGGATCGTCCACGGTTTGCCACACCCAGCGCTGGCGCGGGCGCAGATGGCACACCAACTCAACCAGCAGGTCGATGTTGTCACTGTTGGGGTCGATTCGTTCGAGCGTAGAAAGCATGAAAAAAATTGATACTGGAAAGCCTCAGTGTACGCGAGGCGCCCGGCCTGGATGGTGTGGCAACGAACAGTAACGTTGTGGAAATGTCCGCATGGCACTTTTAGTGCCCGAACTGCCGGTGCTGGCGGCTGGACGAGGGCAGGGCAATCCCGCTACACTGGACTGGATTTGCAATGTTGCAGTGACGAAGGAAACCATGTACCTCACGTATTTCAACGGCCAATGGGCCGAGGGCAATGTGCCCTTGTATGGCGCGATGGACCACAGCCTGTGGCTGGGTTCGTCCGTTTTCGATGGCGCGCGTTCGCTTGCCGGCAAGCTGCCCGACCTGCGGCCACACCTCGAGCGCGTGATCAGCTCCGCCGAGAAACTGGGCCTGGCCTGCCCCCTGAGCGTGGACGAGATGGAAGCGCTGGTGCACGAAGGCGTCGCGAAGTTTGCGCCGGATGCCGAGCTGTATGTGCGCCCGCTGGTGTTTGGCACGGAAGGCTTCCTGATTCCGGTTGCCGAGAAAAGCCAGTTCGCGCTGACGCTGTTCGATGCGCCGCTGCCGCCGTTCGTCGGGTTTTCGGCCGGCCTGTCGACGATGCGCCGGCCCCAGCCGAGCATGGCGCCGACGGATGCCAAGGCATCGGCCCTGTACGCCAACTCGACCCGCGCCATGCGCGAAGTGAAGGCGCGCGGCTTCGAGCAGGCGATCATGCTTGACGGCGAAGGCCATGTCGCCGAATTTGGCGCCTCGAACCTGTTCCTGGTCACGGCCGACGGCAAAGTGGTCACGCCCCGCTTGAATGGCACGTTCCTCGCGGGCATTACGCGTGCGCGCGTGATGGCGCTGCTGGCCGGTGTCGGCATCGAGGTCGAAGAACGCACGGTCGACGAAGCCGAGCTGCGCACGGCGCGTGAAATCTTCAGCACCGGTAACTATGGCAAGGTCACGCCATGCACCCGCTATGAAGACCACGTGCTGGAAGTCGGGCCGGTCGCAAGCCAGGCGCGCGAACTGTATATGGCGTTCACGCAGGCCGCGTAATCATTGGTGCGAATGCGTAGGGTGGACGGCTGCGCCGTCCACGCGTTCAAACTGATCCTGCTCCGAGGTATGCGAAGGCAGTTTGAACGCGTGGACGGGGAAACCCGCCTCGCCGGCCGCGTCCACCCTACAGCAATACAAAAGGCCGGCATTTGCCGGCCTTTTGTATTGCTACCCTACGTGGCGATTAGCCGCGTGCTGGTTCCGCGACATAGATCTCGACGCGGCGGTTACGCGCCTTGCCTGCGTTGTCGTTGTTCGAGGCGATTGGCTCGCGCGAACCGCGGCCTTCGATGGTGATGCGGTTCGGGTTCACGCCGCGGCCTGCCAGGTAGTCGCGGGTGCGCGATGCGCGGTCGACCGACAATGGCTGGTTGATGCTGTCGCTGCCGGTGCTGTCGGTGTGGCCGATGATCACGACGTTGGTGTTTGGGTTCTCTTGCAGCGTCGAAGCGAAGCGCTGCAGCACTGGCTGGAAGTTGCCCTTGATGTCCGAGCGGCCCGTGTCGAACGAGATGTCGCTCGGGATTTCCAGCTTCAGGCGGTTATCCGAGGTCTGGGTGACTTGCACGCCGGTGCCCTGGGTCGCTTGTTCCATGGCTTGTTTTTGCTGTTCCATGCGCTTGGACCAGATATTGCCGATCACGGCGCCGGCTGCTGCGCCAATCGCTGCGCCGCCTGCCACACGGCCGCCGCCACCGCCGCTGGTCGTGCCGCCGATCAGGCCGCCGAGGCCCGCGCCAATGCCGGCGCCGGTTGCGGTACCGCGCTGGGTGCCGGTCATGTCTGCGCAACCGGTGGCCGTCATGACGACGATGGCAACTGCTGCGGTGGTTTTGATGAAGTTTTTGTTCATGGTGGAACTCCTTAAAAGTAAGAAATCCGTTTCGCTGTCACACCATCAAAAGGCGCGACCGCGAAACGGATTGAATTTTACGACAAGCAGAGACTTGCCATAAAAATACTATATACCGCGACCGCTGATCAGGCGAACCAGGATCATGATGACGGCGACGACGAGCAGGATGTGGATGAAACCGCCGATGGTGTACGAAGTGACCAAGCCGAGCAGCCAGAGGATAACGAGGACGACAGCAATTGTGTACAGCATGATGAATCTCCTAGAAGGGGTGCGCCGGTTGCGCTGTGTGACCAGTATGTTGTTTCCTGAAAGCGACTACCGTACGATGGCGTACATTAAACGCAACTTTTTTGTTTTTGCACGCCAGGGATCCAGCCCATCATCCCGATCAGGCCAGTAAAGCCGATCAGACACGTCAACAGGCCGCCAGCGATCAGGAACAGCACGTCATGCGCTTCTACCAGCCCTTGCACGGCAGGCGCCGGGCCGGCCGACAGCAGGCCGAAAAGAGTCAGTACCATTCCCCAAATGATGATGCCGATCCAGGTTAATGTGTTCATGCGCGGCTCCCTGATGAATGCTGTTCGCCAATCGATTCAGCATGGGAACAATTGTCGCCTTAGCTCATCAATAATTCCGTGCGATGGCACACATTGCAATTAGGAAAAAATTTGGCCGGGATGCTTGCGCGATCCCGGCCATTGGTGTTGCTGCATAAAAGAAGCTGATTCTTGCTTATGCCACCGAGCGCAGACGGCCCTTGACGATGCGTACGCGGTCGCCGCTGCCCCATTGTGGCTGGCTGGTCTGGTGGAAGGTACGCAGCGTGCCGTCATCCAGGCGCACCCGGATTTCATAGCTGGTCGTTGCCTTCACATTGCCTTCGACCTGGTTGCCCACGACAGCACCGCCGATGGCGCCCGCCGCGGTGGCCAGCGTCTTGCCATTGCCGCCACCGATCTGGTTACCCAGCAAGCCGCCAAGGACGGCGCCACCGGCTGCGCCCAGGCCACTGCCTTCGGCACGTTGCTTGATTGCGCGCACCGATTCCACGTTGCCGCAGTTTTCACACCAGTTGCTCTTTGCTGCCAACTGGGTCGGCTCGCTTTCCTTGATCTGCGTCACAGGCGCAGCTTGTTTGACAGGTGCCGGTGCAGGTACGGGAACCGGCGCAGGGGCATAGGCTTGCGCTGGCGCCTGGGCATCGGCAGGGTAGGCGTAGCCAGGCGGTGGCGCACCTTGTGGCAGGGTCGAGGCGAGCGCTAGGCGATCGGCTTCGGTCAGCTGACGGTTGGCCGTGCCGCCGACCGACGATGGCAGCCAGCCCATGATGGCGGCGGTGCCGACCAGCGAGAACAGCACGACAGCGGCGGCGGCCAGGAGCAGCAGCGGGTGGGTGCGGTTCTTGACCGGCATGGTTGGAGGGGTTGTCATCTTTTGTTCCTTTCGTATAGGCATTAAGCCGGATGTCCGATGATTGTCCTCAGGAACAACTAATGCTTCCGTGCGTCACCGTACATACCTGCGCACCCTGTGCGATTAGGCTCCATCACATTGTTTGTAAATGTAACTGGTCGTAGCGGTCCCGGCTGGCCCACGTACCAACCTGTGAGGAAATAATGAATTCTGCCGTCCACCCGCCTGTCTTCGAGCCCAACAGTAATTTGTTACTCGCAGCACTTCCCCCGCACGATCTCGCCCAGATGCTGCCGCAGCTCGATGAGGTC
This sequence comes from Massilia aurea, assembly GCF_014200505.1. Taxonomy (GTDB): domain Bacteria; phylum Pseudomonadota; class Gammaproteobacteria; order Burkholderiales; family Burkholderiaceae_D; genus Telluria; species Telluria aurea_B. The sequence goes on from NZ_JACHBX010000001.1 coordinate 659,878, forward strand.
AGGGTGGAAGCTGGCCAGGTCTTGTGCGAAGCGGGCGATCCCATTCTTCATATCTATTTCCCCCACGATTGCCTGGTGTCGTTGCTGGGCGTGGCCGAAGGGCGCATGACGCTCGAGGTCGGTCAGGTCGGGCGGGAAGGCATGCTCGGCGCCACCACGGCGCTGGGCCACGACATCACGCAAGTGCGCGCCGTTGTTCAGCGCGCCGGTAGCGCGAGCCGGATGGAAGGCGGCCGCTTTCGCCTCGAAGTCTCGCGCAATCCCGCGTTGCAGCGCGTGCTGTACCGGTACACCGATTCCTTGCTGGCCCAGGCGATCCAGATCGCCGTGTGCAGCCGTTTCCACGTGCTCGAAGCGCGCCTGGCCCGGTCGCTGCTCGTCACGCGCGACCGTCTGCAATCGGATAAATTCCACCTGACGCACGAGTTTCTCGCGCATGCACTGGGTGTGCGCCGGGTTGGCGTGACCAAGGCGGCCAGCGCGTTGCAGCAGCAGGGCCTGATCAATTACAGTCGGGGCAATATCGAGATCCTCGACCCGGAGCGCCTGGCGGCAGCGGCATGCACCTGCTACCAGATCGTGCGCGAAGCGGGGGCTGCGCCGGCCACCGATACCGTCTGAGTTAGCCAGGGCGTAGCGCGTCTCCCAATGCAAAACGCCCGGCAAGCCGGGCGTTTTGCATTCACTAACTGTTCACTAAGAGTTCGCTGGCATTGCTGCCAGCGAACGGAAATCAATTGGTGGTCTTGACTTGGTTGCCGACCACGCCGCCGACAGCTGCGCCGCCAACGGTGCCGACTGCGCTGCCGCCGGTCAGGACGCCACCGATCACAGCACCGGCGCCAGCGCCGACTGCGGTGTTACGGTCTTGCTTCGACATGTTCGAGCAGCCGACCATACCGAAAGCGGCGGTCGCCAGGGTTGCCGTCACTACCAGGTTTTTGATGAGTTTCATGAAGTTCTCCTTTGATGGGGTTATTTCAGGCGCAGGTCATTCCTGACCGATTTCACGCCGTTGACGGTTCGCGCGGCCGAAGCCGCTGCGGCGACGCTGTCGGCCGAAGAGACGAATCCCTGCAGCCGGACAATGCCTTGGTGCGTATTGACATCCAGATCGGACACTTTCAGGTCGGGATCACGCCTGATGGCGCTATGCACCCCGGCAGTGATGACATCGTCCTGGACCGCTTCGACCTTGCCGAAACCGGGTAATCCGGACGTGCATCCCGTCAGTGCTCCACCAGCCAGTGCGGCCAGTAAAACGGGGATGCTGCCAAAACGCTTGATGCTCGATCCGTTCATGCGGGTGTTTCTTTTCTTGATGACCTGAGCGTGATCATAGTCAGGATTGCCAAATTGATCTGTTCGGCAACACACAGAGCCCGTGCCAGGTTGTTACAGGTTGTATCCGTGAGGCTATTTCATCGACGTTGGCGTCGACCCGGTGGCGGCGCACTGGGCGCCTGGCGTGCCTGCGCCAACAGGCGCGCGCAATCGCTGTCTTCACCGGGCCCCGTATTGATCAACGGGAGCAGGGCAGCCAGTGGCGCGGCGACGACAGCCAGTGCGGCGGCGCCGCCTGCTTTCATTGCCAGCACACCCTTGTCGATGGCCACGTCCGGCTTGCTGAACGGGCCGCGCACATACAGTGGCGCGCGCAGCGAAAAGATGCGCAGCGCCTTGGTTTCGGGCCGGATACGCAGTTCCATCTGCTCGCCCGCCAGGTTGATGGCGCCGTCGACGGTGATGATGGCTTCCTCGGTGTCGACGATGAAGCTGCGCGTGCGCGCGACGCCATCCTGGACGGCAAAGTCGGCCGCCACGCAGTTGAGTTCAACCTGCTTGTCGCCGAACAGCTTGGTGACGACGATGTTCGCCACGTTCAAGCCGGCCATTTCCAGCAGCATCTTGCTTACCGTGCCTTCGCTGACGAGCGCCTTGAGTTCGCCATTGGATGTGGCCAGCAGCGATGCGACCGAATTGCCGGTGGCCGACAGCTTGGCGTCTGCATTGATCTGGCCAGCGGTTGCCTGCATCTGCTCGATCTTCGGGAACAATTGCTTGATGCCGATCTTGCGGGCCCGAACGTCCGCCATCGCCTTGATGGCGTTCTTGCCGCTGCGCCCGCTGCCATCGAGGCGAATGGTGGTGCGCACGGTGCCGCCGGCCATGCCGAATTCGAGTGGGTCGAGCCGGAGCACACCGTTGTCCATCTTGATGTGGCTGCTGAGCTTACTGATCGGCAGCGCCTTGTCACGCACGATATTGTCGGCGGCAAAGCGCACGTCGGCATCCAGCGCTGTCCAGCGTTCGGTGTGGAATTCTTCCACTGGCAATACCTTGCCGCTCGGCTGCTTCGTCTCGACGCCGCGCGCCGCCTTGCTGGCGTTCGAATCGGCGCCGACGAGTGGCGCCAGATCGGCAAACACGAGCTGGCGCGAGCGCACATTGCCTGACAACACCGGACGCGCGCCACCGGTCGCGTACTCGAGGCGCCCGCCGATATCGCTCGCGCCCACCTTGCCGGCAAAGCCGTCGTAGACCCAGCGGCTGGCACCCTTGGCCAGGCGGCCGGTCAGGCGGCCCGACGTGGAAAACGCCGGCGTTTCCGGCAATAGCACGCCGGTAAATTGATACAGGCGCGCCATGCTGGCGCCGGCCAGTTCGAGTTGCACGTCCAGCGCGGCGAGCCGGGCCGGATTGGTAACGGTGCCGGCAATGGCGATGCGCGTCTTGCCCGATTTGAACTCACCCTGGATCGGGTAGGGCGCGGTGGCGTCCTTCAGCGAAAACACCGAGCCGAGCTTGCCCCCGCCGCCCACTTTGGCGCCGTTGTAGGTTCCGTCGAGCGTGAACGCCACGCCATAGACCGGATCGCGCTCGAGCGTGCGCACCCGGGCCGTGACATCGGCCTTGGTGACCGCATCCTTGACGTGGATGACGCCGTCGGTCAGCACGACGCGCTCGAGGTCGAGATTCCAGCGCGACGGTTGCTCGTTGCGCTGGAAGGTCCAGTTATTCGTGGCAGCATTTGTGCGCAGCAGGTCGACGCGGGGCGCGTCGAAGCGCAGCAGCGGAATGCCGATCCGCTTGTCCAGCAGCGCGAGCGGATCGAGCGAGAAGGAAAACTGGCCGACGCTGGCCATGTTCCCGGCCGCCATGCCGGCCGGATTGCCGATCGTGGTGTTGCGCGCCACGAGGTAGGGCCACGGGATGTGGTCGCGCCACGTGCGCTCGGCCGGCGCTATCCGCGCTGCGGGACGCTCCCACGACACAGTCAGGTCGCCCTGGATGGCAAACGGGCGATCGATGGCGTCGCTGACCTTGTTATTGATCCACGGCCGGGCGCGGTTCCAGTCGAAGGTCGCAATGACGATGATGGCGATGACGGGCAGCGCGATCAGCACGGCAAGGATCCACAGGCCGATCTTCTTCTTGCTGCGGCGCGGCCCCGGTGGGCGCTGCGCCGGCAGCGGCATTGTCTCGGCCATGAAAGTCCTTTGTCTGTGGTAGATGTGATGGGTGCGGCGAGGGTAGCCTACGCGGGTCTGTGTCAACGTGCGATGGCGCACCCAGTGCCGGCGATAAGCGCCGTATGCAGCCGGGGTGCCCATCACTGCAGACAATGTGCGTCACCGAACTGAGCGCATTCCATAACAGGTTTATAACGTTATCTACACCACTTCCGAGGAGAAAATGTAATGAATAAACATCAATCGATGACCGGGTTTGCCCGCCTTGGCTGCGTTGCCGCTCTGCTGGCACTGACGGCCTGCGCAAGTCCTGACAAGGCGCCTGCGACGGCGGACGTGGCTGTCTCGCGCAACGCCATCGAGAACGCGGTGTCGGCAGGTGCAGCTGACCTGGCGCCGGCAGAAATCACGGCGGCACGTGAAAAGATGGGCAAGGCCAATCAGGCCCTGGCCGCGCGCGACTACAAGCTGGCTCGCGAACTGGCAGTCCAGGCCCAGGCTGACGCCAAGCTGGCCCAGAGCAAGGCCGTGTCGAGCAAGGCAACTGCCGCGTCGACCCAGCTGAATGAAGACTTGCGCGTGCTGCGTGAAGAAGTCGACCGCGCCAACACCAACTAATACCAGGCAAGCAATTGCACTGCTTCCTGTCTGATGCAGACAGGAGTTCGCGCCGACGATCCGGCGCATATGGAAAATAAAAGGAATAACAACATGAAAAACCGCAAATCCGCCGTATCGATCCTGGCCGCCGCCGTGCTGGCCGCCGCCTGCGCCAGCGCACCCATGACCACGCCAACGCTTGACCAGGCGCGCGCCGACTTTGTCAGCGCCAACAATAATTCGCAGGTCTCGACCTACGCACCCCTCGAATTCAAGCAAGCCAGCGAAGCCCTCGACCAGGCCAACCAGGCTGCAGCCCGCCGCGAAAGCCTGAGCGACATCGACCGCCTGGCCTATGTGGCCAAGCAGCGCATCGCTACGGCGCAAGAAGTCGCCAAGGGCAAGGCCGCCGAAGCGAATATCGCCGACGCAACGCGCCAGCGCGACATGGTCCGCCTGGATGCCCGCACCGCCGAAGCCGATCGCGCCAAGCGTGATGCTGAAGCCGCCCAGGCTGCTGCCCAGCAGGCCCAGGGTCAGGCGCAGCAAGCCCAGATGCAGGCACAGGCCGCCCAGGCTGAGACGGCTGCCATGGCCGAACGCGCTGCCAAGCTCGAAGCGCTGCTGGTCGACCTGCAAGCCGTGAAAACCGAACGCGGCTTTGTCGTGACGATCGGCGACGTCCTGTTTGCGACCGACCAGGCCGTGCTGAATGCGAATGGCGTCTCGACGCTGCGCAAACTGGCCGACGTCATGGCCCAGAACCCGAACCGCACCGTGCTGATCGAAGGCTTCACCGACAGCACCGGCAGCGAGAGCCACAACCAGCAACTGTCCGAACGCCGCGCCGCCGCTGTCGCGACCGCGCTGGCAGGTCAGGGCGTGCCACGTGAACGTATCGCCATGCGCGCCTACGGCGAAGCATTCCCTGTTGCATCGAATGACAGCGCAGCAAGCCGTCAGCAGAATCGTCGCGTCGAAATCGTTCTGTCGAACGAAGGCGCAGCCATTCCGCCACGCGCAGCAGCGCGTTGAACACATTTTTTGAACCGACTCTGAATTAAGGAATGACAATGGAACAAACCAACAACCTCGGCCACGGCTTTGATGTCTCCGCAATCCGCAAGGCAGCCGCCAACCTCGACGACGGCGCCGTCACCGAGGGCTACCAGGCCGACCGTGAAGCCGTCATCGCGATGCTGAACGATGCACTGGCCACCGAACTGCTGTGCGTGATGCGTTACAAGCGCCATTACTACACCGTCAGCGGTCCAGGCACCGGCCAGATCAAGGCCGAGTTCCTCGAGCACGCGCAGCAAGAGCAGGAACACGCCGACCGCATCGCCGAACGCATCGTGCAACTGAACGGTTCGCCAGACTTCAACCCGGCCACGTTTGCTGCCCGCAGCCACGCCGAATACGACGCGTCGGAAAACGCACAGGACATGGTCCGCGCCGACCTGATCGCCGAACGTGTGGCGATCGAATCGTATCGCCAGATGATCGTGGCGATCGGCGACAAGGATCCAACCACCCGCAATATGCTGGTGGAAATCATGGCCGTCGAAGAAGAACACGCCGACGATATGCGCGACCTGATGGCCTGAGCTTGACCGTGACCCGCCCCGTGCGGGTCAGTTTCAATGATTGATTAGTGACAGGAGTAGAACATGCTAGACACTTCCCGCAACAGCCACGGCAGCATGCACCCGATCAGCGGCAGCACCTATGCCACCCAGTCCGACATGAAGGCCCTCGTGCGTGACGCGCAGTCGATGCTGACCGCCGCCGCATCGCTCACCGGCGAGAAAGCCGAAGAGCTGCGTGAGCGTGGCATGGCACTGCTCGACACCGTCCTGGGCGGCGCTAGCCTGGTCCCGACGCAGGCCGTGGTCAAGGGCAAGGAACTGGTTCATACCGCTGATGTCTATGTCAAAGACAATCCGTGGCGCATCGTGGCAGTAGCGGCAGGTGTCGGCGTGCTCATTGGCGTGCTACTTAGCCGCAAACATTAAGGTTGGGGGCTACGTGGATAAAGAAGAAGCAGTCGTGCATAACCCCGGCGTATTCGCCGGCATTTCCAGTTTGTTCAAGAGTCTGTTCGGGCTGGCCGTCTCGCGCGTCGAGCTCGCCGCGCTGGAGCTGGCCGACATCCGCAATCACATCATCGAGCTGGTGGCCATCTTTGCCGTGGCCGCGCTGGCGGTCTGGTTTGCCATCGCCTTCGGTGCGATGACGATCGTCGCGCTGGCATGGGAATCGATGGGCTGGACCATCCTGTTGATCATGTTCGCCGTGTTTGCACTCATCACGGCCATTCTCGTGGCCAAGGGCATGGCACTGATCAAGCAGAACAAGCTGGGCTTCCCGGCGACGATGAAAGAACTGAAAAACGACCGCGAGATGCTGCTGTGAGCGGCGCACCCAAAGAGGCCAACATGCACAAACACGACAAGACGACCGGGTTGGCCGGTCATCAACACAGTCTGGACCCGGCAATTCGAAAGCAGGAGCTGCTGCGTGAAGGCGAGTTCTTCCGCGCTGGCGTGGCCCATGCCAAGGCCAGCATCCAGCATGGCATCAAGCCTGAAGTGATGCTGCGCTCGGCGTTCGACCACACCACGGTGGCGCTGCGCACCAAAGCCGACGCGCTGCTCAAGCCGACCGGTACCAATGTGTCGATGCTGATGCCGTATGCCATGACTGCCGTGAACTTCGTGCGTCAGCGTCGCATGGGCAAGCAGGCAGCGGGCGCTGCAGTGGGCGTGGGCATTCTGGGCTGGTACCTGAATCGCCGGCGCACCCGCAAGGCCAAGGCCAAGGAAGCATGAGCATGAACGTGTGCCGGCGCCTTCGCGCGCCGGCACACGACTTAACGATCACGAATGACGCTGCAGGATAGTACGCTGTACCGGCTTTGGTGGGGCTTGAACGGCGTTCCAATCGCAAGTTGGACGCCGTCTTTTTTTGTCCGCCTGCTTCCTGCCGATCCAGTATGCTGCACCCGTCCCTTCACCGCGAGAACCCCATGCATCCCTCAAATATTGTCCTGCTCGAATTCCATCCGGAACGCGATGACCTCAGTCCCGACAAGGAGTTGCGCAATGGCCTGTCGGTGGCGCTGCGCATGGGCAAGACGTTGTGGCTGGCAAACGATGAGTCCGTCAGCATCGAGCGCCTGACGCTGGTGGAGGAAGACAGCCGCGGCCAGAGCAGCTTTGCGCGCCAGCACTACCAGTTCGCGCTGCACGATTTCTTCGACCTGCCGCTGCCGGCGTTCGACCCCGAAAAAGGCCGCATCAACGAAGCCGATGTCGAGGGGCTGGCCTGCGATGGCAAATATATGTGGGTCACGGGCTCGCACAGCCTGCGCCGCAAGAAGCCCGACCCGCTCGATGGCAACAAGCGCACGCACAAGCGCCTGGCGACAGTCAGTGCCGACGGCAACCGCTATCTGCTGGGCCGCATCCCGATGGGTGAACAGGATGGCGTGCCCACCTTGCTCAAGGAGGTCGAGCACAAGGGCAAGCGCCGCACTGCCGCGCTGCTGCGCGGCAGTGCGCACGGCAACGAACTGACGGCGCAGCTGAAGCAGGATGAACATCTCGGCCCATTCCTGGCCATTCCCGGCAAGGACAACGGTTTTGATATCGAAGGCATCGCCCTCGCTGGCAAGCACGTGCTGCTGGGCCTGCGCGGGCCGGTGCTGCGGGGCTGGGCCACCATCATCGAAGTAGCCCCGGTCGATGACGAGACACCGGGTTCGCTGCGCCTGGCACCGCTTGATGCGGATGGCAACCTGTACCGCAAGCACTTCCTCGACCTGGGCGGACTGGGGATTCGCGACCTGTGCAAGCAGGGCAGGGATCTGCTGATCCTGGCCGGCCCGACGATGGATCTGGATGGTCCCGTGACGCTGTTCCGGTGGGTTGGCGGCGCCGAGCCGGATGGCGAAACGGTCGTCTCTGCCAAAGTGCTGGAGCACGTGCTGAACCTGCCGTTCGGGCAGGGCGTGGATCACCCGGAAGGCATCGCGCTGTTTGCCAGTCGCGACGGGGCCGATGAGGGTTTGCTGGTGGTGCACGATTCGGCGTCGCCGAGCCGGCAGATCGGGGAGAGTACGCTGGTGGCGGATGTGTATCCGCTACCGTCGCGCAAGAAAAAGCGCTAAAGCCAGTTGGCGCTGGCTCACTTCAGCTTCAGTTCGATGGCGCCTTGGTCAGCAGCGCCGAATCGCGCTGGAAGGTTGCACGCGCTTCGGCCACGCAGGCCTTGCGATCAGCGGCAGGCTCTTGCTTACAGGCGTTCTGCGCTTCCTGCAATGCGGCGCGCAGTTCCTTGCGCAGCGTCTGTTGCTCGGAATCGTTGCGGTACCAACGCGCCGGATCGCCATTGGCAATTTCCTGGGCTTGCTGACGGGCGGCGACCTGGCTGACATTGGCGTCGCCACCTGTGGCCGGCGTCGATTGCGCGGCAGCGCTCAAGCAGGTAAGGGAGGTTGCGAGCGCGAGCAGGCAGGCGGTGGTGGAGCGAATGACGTGGGCCATGATGGTCTCCAGGAGCGGGGCGGAAGAGGGTCGTTCTGACGAGGCAGAAGCGGAAGCGGGCGTATGCCCGATCTCCGCTCCTGCTCCGGTGGTGCCGGGTCGATCGGTGGATCAGTAACGGTAGACGCGGCCGTCGACGATGCGAACGCGGTTGCCCACGCGCAGATCGTAGACGCTGTCCTGCATTACGGCGCGGTATTCGCCGTTATCCATGCGGACATTGATCTGATACTGCTCAGGGCCCTGTGCGTTGCGGTTCTTTTCCACATTGTTACCAATTGCTGCACCGGCGACACCGGCAGCCACGGTGGCTGCAGTGCGGCCGCCGCCGCTGCCGATCTGGTTGCCGGCCAGTGCACCAACGACACCGCCCAGGATGGCGCCGGCGCCGCTCGTGCGGTTTTCACCTTGTGCGACCTGAATCGAATCGATCACGCCGTAGCCAGCCGACGCGCTGCTGCTGGCATTGTTGTAGCCGCCGCCGAATGGCTGCTGGCTGTTGCTGGCGCAACCAGTGAGCAGGGCGCCGGTGGCGAGGACGACAGCGATAAGTTTACGGTTTGCATTCATATTGTTCTCCTGACAAAAGGTTTTACTCAGAATAGACACGCTGGAGATGGGGGTCTGTGCGTTGCCGCACTCACCTTGTTTTGCTTTGGGGTCCGACCTGTCGTCAGGGGACGGTGGATATGTCAGGCAATGAGCGTTGTTTGCGTGACACAGCCCAACACTCTGCGTCTTGTGTTCGCCAGCGTACAGAAGGCGGGTGTGGCGCATGTAAAGATAGCGCCAGTGTTGACAAATGGTGAACAAAAATAATGAAGACTCCGCATGTGATGTTCCTGATCGCTGTTGCCATGGCCTGGACTGCTCCGGCTCTGGCACAAGTGGCAGGGCAGGATGCGAAGGCCGCTTATCAATACGCGATGGACACTGCCGAAGCCGGCTATGATGCCGCCAAGGCCAGGTGTGACACCATGGCCGGTGTGCCGCACGAGATCTGCGTTGCCGATGCCCGTGCAGCGCGGGTCCGGATCGAAGAAGAGGTGACGGCAGCCCAGAAGAACACGCTCGCGGCCTATACCCAGGCACGCACGCGTATTGCGACCGCGTTTCATGAACGCGACAAGACGCGCTGCGGTGCGCTGGTCGGGAATGACCGCGAAGTCTGCCTGGCCCAGGCCAAGGCGACACTGGTTGCGCTCCAGGCAGATGCCCGGGCCGACCGCAAGGCGATCGAAGCGCGTCTGGATGCCAATGACGTCAAGATCGAAGCTGAATATCGCGTCGCACTGCAGAAGTGCGATGCCTTCGCCGGCGCCGTCAAGGACGGGTGCGTGAGCACCGCCCGGACGGCATACGGCAAATAAACCTGCGGGCCGGCTTGCCGGCGCCGCGCAATCCGCCCGCAAGGGTAAGTTTTAAACATGATCATTATTAGGAGCCATCATGAAAATCGCTAAAAGCATCATCTCCGCTGCCATCTTCGCTACCGTCGCTATCACCGCTGTCGGTTGCTCGTCGACCAACAAGCAAGCCAGCACCGGCGAATACGTCGACGACGCAGTGATCACCACCAAGGTCAAGGCTGCCCTGATCAATGACCCTAACGTGAAAGCACGCGAAGTCAACGTCGAAACCTTCAAGGGCGACGTTCAGCTGTCGGGCTTTGTTGCTGATGCACGCGATGCACAGCGCGCTGTCGAGATCGCACGTGGCGTCAAAGGCGTGACCGCGGTCAAGAACGACATCCGCGTGAAGTAATAGTCGGATCGCCGGGGCGGCCCGGTCACTTGTTCAGGCACACATATGCAGCTAGCTCAATCTGATCCGGCCATGCCGGCAACCCCGCCTGATACTGCCGCCCCGGGGGCTTTGCCCCCAAGCAGTAACGGTGACGCCCTCCATCCCGAGGTGCGTTCCACCGGCGACGATCTCGCGCTTCACATCGGTGCGCTACGCGTACCACTGCACGTCAACGCCCGCGGCCTCGCGCTCGGCGTCCTCGCTACCATCGCTTTTGTCTTCGCGCTCCAATGGGCGCAAAAATTCTTCGTGCCGCTTCTGCTCGGCATTCTGATCGCGTATACCCTCAATCCTGTCGTGCGCTGGCTCGAGCGCTGGCATATCCGCCGCATCGTCGGCGCCACGCTGGTTACCGTCGTGATCGTGGGCGCGATGGCAGGCACCGTGTACCGGCTGCAGGGTGAATTCTTCAATATCATCGACGATCTGCCGACGCTGACATCGAAAGTCACGCGCATCCTGTCGAATACAACGGGCGAACGCTCGACGCTGCAGCAGATGCAGGCAGCCGCGGCCGAGATCGAACGTGCCGCCAGCAATGTCGGCTCGGATGCCCGCCGCGTGACGCAGCAGCGGCGCCAGAATACGGGTGATCCCTCGTCGAGCTCGCCAATTCGCGTGATGGACTGGGTGCTGGCCGGCTCGATGAGCCTGGCGGCGTTCATGTCGCAAGCCACGATGGTAATCTTTCTCGTGTTCTTCCTGCTGCTGGCGGGCGATACATTCAAGCGCAAGCTCGTCAAGCTGACGGGCCCTTCGCTGTCGCGCAAGAAAGTCACGGTCCATATCCTGGACGACATCAACACATCGATCCAGAGCTATATGTTCATGCTGCTGGTGACCAATGTCCTGCTGGCGCTGCTGATGTGGGGCACGCTGCGCGCGATCGGTCTGGAAAACGCCGGCGCATGGGCGGCCTTTGCCGGCGTGGCGCACCTGATGCCTTATTTTGGTCCACTCGTAATCACGGTTGCCACTGGCATGGCCGCGTTCCTGCAGTTTGAGACCGTGGGCATGGTCACACTGGTGGCGGGCGCATCGCTCGGCATCGCGACCCTGGTCGGCATGGTCGTGGCAACCTGGATGACCGGCAAGATCGCGCGCATGAATCCGGCGGCAGTCTTTGTCAGCCTGTTGTTCTGGGGCTGGCTCTGGGGCGTCTGGGGCTTGCTGCTGGGGGTGCCGCTCGTGATGGTGCTCAAGGTCGTGGCCGAGCGCGTCGAGGGGATGGAAGTGGTGTCGGAGCTGCTGGGAGAATAAGGTCGGCAGCCAGGCCGCCGACCTTTGAGTTACAACGTTATTCCGCCTTCGGTTTCGGGTCCACGCCCGTTACCGACTTTGGCTTGTTACGCAAGCTACCCATCTGCAACGCATACTGGCGCGCGAATTCTGCGCCCAGGAAAAATATCTGCGCCGAGTAATATACCCACAGCAGCAAGGCGATCAGCGAACCGGCGGCGCCGAAGCTGTCGGTGGTGCCGCTGTTGCCGATGTACAGGCCAATCCCGAACTTACCCAGCGTGAACATCGCCGCCGTGCCAAGCGCGCCGATAGCCACGTCTTGCCACGACAGTTTGACGCGCGGCAGCAGCTTGTAGATCACGCCGAACAGGGTAGCGATAACCAGGAAACCCAGGCCCGAAGCAATCCAGCCAATGACGATCGCAGCGTCTTGCCACATACCGCTGATAAATTTCTCAGCCACCGTTGTGGCGGCGCTGATCACCAGTGACACCATCAGCAGGAAACCCAGCACCAGGATCACGCCAAACGACAACAGGCGGGTGCGGATCAGGTTCCAGATGCCGCCATTTGGTGGTGCTGGCAGGTTCCAGATTTCGTCCAGGCTGTCCTTGAGTTCTGAAAATACCGTCGTTGCGCCGACGATCAGCAGCAATGTGGCCACGATTGTGGCAAACATGCCCGTTTCCTTGTTTTGCGCACCGGCCAGGATGGCCTGGATGGTATCGGCGCCCTGGGCACCGACAAGACCGCGCAATTCATTGAGCAATTGCCCTTGAGCTGCTTCCGCACCGTAGAAAAAACCGGCAACGGCAATCACCAGCACCAGGATCGGCGCCAGCGAAAACAACGTATAGAACGCCAGCGCAGCGCCTTTGCTGGACGCCCGGTGATCGATCCAGTCCATCACTGCAGCGCGCAGCACCTGATAGATCTGGTGCGTGTACGGGAACCATTTATTCACTGCCATAACCGCTTCTCCAAAAGAAAAGGGGGCCGAAGCCCCCTCGATCTTGCATGGTCACCGCCGACATGCGGCAGTGACAGCTTCAGGTATTAACGCTGGACTGGGACTTCAACCGTGATCTGGTCGACTTCGACGCGACGGTTAGGTTCCAGGCAAGCGATCAGCTGAGCGCGGCCTTTCTGGTTGCACTCGACGACTGGGTTAGCTTCGCCCTTGCCGATAGCGCGCAGACGGTTACCGTCGATGCCTTTGCCGATCAGATACTCACGCACGGCCATGGCGCGACGCTCCGACAGCTTCTGGTTGTACGACTCCGAACCCAGACGGTCGGTGTAACCGGTGATTTCGACGTTCGTGACGGTGGTGTCAGCTTGCAGGGCAGCAGCGATTTCGTCCAGCTTAGGTGCTGGGGTGATCACGACAGCCTTGTCGAAGGCGAACATCTTGGTCGCTTCGAGGGTGACTTTCTGGAAGCGTGGTGCTGGTGGTGGTGGTGGTGCGACTGGCTCAGGTGCTGGAGCTGGTGCTTCGACCACTGGTGCCGGTGCTGGCATTGGTGCTGCTGGTGGTGGGTTGAACGCGTAGTTCACGCCGACGGTCAGCATTTTGTTGTTGCTGCGCTTGAAGCCGAACAGTTCGTCATCACGCAGGAAGCCACGCACGGTGCGCAGGTCAGCTTGCAGCGACCATTGCGGGGTCAGGCTTGCCTGGAAACCGATACCAACGGTGCCGTACGGCGAGTTTTTCTCGACGTTACGCAGTGGGTTGTTGACCTTGTCACGCTCGACGCCCAGACCGAACAGGATGAATGGACGGAAACGCTCACGGCTCAGCATCAGCAGAGCGTCCGCGCCCAGCAGGGTCTGGCGGTATTCGCTACGACCCTGTTCGAAACGGGTCTGGCTGGCGCCGACCTGGATGTCCCAGTTCTGACTTACCGCCTTACCGAACTTCAGGCCGCCACCCGTGTCGCGGTCGTCAACGCCGAAGTCGGCATCTGGCTTAACGTGGTTCACGCTAGGCTGGATATACCACGATGGGTTGATCTCTTGAGCGAGGGTGGCGCCGGATGCGCACAGCAGTGCAGCAGCCAGGGCGATTTTCTTGGTGTTGTTCACAGGTAACTCCCGTTGGTTAAAATTGATGACAAAGCATGCGTCAGCAGCTAAGTTGGATAAAGCTTAACAGTGCCAGTTCCGAATCCTCGGTGCGCTACCGCACCTAATGCAAAAACGCTGTGCGATTTTACAACAGTGGTCAAATTCGCACATTTCTAAGGTGAAACGAACTGTAACGACGCTGTCATGTTGCAGATGAAGAGGGTGCACACTGCAGAATGTCATGTTGGGGTCATGCAGGTATAGTGTTGCTTGTGCAGATGACATGGTGCGGCAGCGTCGTCATGTCTTAGAGAGTTTACAAGATTGCAAGAGTTCCACCAGCGGCGCCAAAACAACGTGTTTTGTGCTCTGCACCATGGTGCTCTCAGGAATCTTGTCGAATGTTGGATGGCGCACAGACCATGGTGTCTGATGCAGGCAATCTTGAGGCTAGTTAAGCGGAACCGAGATGTTGTCAGGGTGTCACACGACACACAGCGACCCGGACCACACAGTCTCACTCTCTATTGGAGCTAATCAATATGCATGCAACGACACAGCACAACGCAGCCGAGACCGGCGCAGTGCACACCTCCGGCAATTCGGCGCTGATCGAACGCGTCCCACCACAGCCAACCGAGCGCGCACCGATTTCTTTGGCCCCGATCGAGCGCGTGCGTTCGACGTCTGCCACCCAGCGCCGCATTGAAAACATGCAAAAGCTGATTAATGAGCTCTCGAGCCACGAAATGCTGGCTGATGAAATCGCCTGGTTCCTCAAGTTTTCGCCGTCGGGTGCCCGCAAGTACATCCGCGACCTGCGTGAAGCCGGCGTGATCGAGCTGGCCCGCTACATCGAAGGCACCGCCACCTACCTGGGCAAGGCCGTGTACCAGATTTCGCCAGATCCAGACCGCGTCAAGGCGTTCCTGGCAGCGATCTGCCAGCCAAAGCGCGAAGGCGTTGCCCCACGCAAGGAGCGTCCGGGCCTGCGCGAGCAGAACATGGCTGGCAGCGGTCGTCACTTCCACATTCTGGCCGATGACACCCACTACGCTATCCGCGTCAATCGCAGCCCTGTGGCACGCGATCCACTCGTTGCAGCACTGTTCGGCCCCCCACCAGGCCAACCTGCAGTCAAGTAAAGCGCCGTAGTTGCGCCCCCGGGCTGGTGCGGTCGAGACCCGCACTGGCCACGGTCCTGACGAACGCTGTCGTCCTTCGCCGCGCATTTTGCGCGGTTTTATTTTTTGGGCCGCGTTTTTGCATTGCGTGTGTTGAAAACAAATCAATAGTCCTCAACTGACGTGCCATGTCGCTGTGTTTGCGCGACGCACATTCAACCAGATAGGAGTATCGATGTTACCGAGTGCCGAATCGCTGGAAGGCAAACCCGTACCCAAGGTGACGTTCAAGGCGCGCCCCGACGATCAATGGCGCGATGTGACGTCTGATGAATTGTTCAAGGGCCGCACCGTCGTGGTCTTTTCGCTGCCCGGGGCG
The DNA here is from genome assembly GCF_014200505.1 of Massilia aurea. Lineage (GTDB taxonomy): Bacteria > Pseudomonadota > Gammaproteobacteria > Burkholderiales > Burkholderiaceae_D > Telluria > Telluria aurea_B. The sequence continues at coordinate 675,116 of NZ_JACHBX010000001.1, forward strand.
TTCACGCCGACCTGTTCTTCAACACATCTTCCGCGTTACAACGAACTGGCGCCCGTGCTGCGCTCGCATGGTGTCGATGAGGTGCTGTGTATTTCGGTGAATGACGCCTTCGTCATGAATCAATGGAAAGCAGGGCAGGATGCCGCCAACATCACGGTCATCCCGGACGGCAATGGTGACTTCACGACCGGCATGGGCATGCTGGTCGACAAGCGCGACCTTGGTTTTGGCAGCCGCTCGTGGCGTTATTCGATGCTCGTGCGCGACGGTGTGATCGACAAGATCTTCATCGAGGCCGACAAGGAAGGCGATCCGTTCGAGGTATCCGACGCCGACACGATGCTTGACTACGTTGCGCCGCAGGCCCAGGTGCCCGAGCCGGTGGTGATGTTTTCGCGGCCCGGTTGCCCGCACTGCGCGCGCGCACGGCAAGCGTTGCAGGAACAGGACATCCATTTCACCGACATTTCTGAAGACCAGAAGATCAATTCGATCGTCTTGCGCGGCATCACGGGCCGCATGACATGGCCACAAGTATTCGTTGGTGGTGAATTGATCGGCGGCGCCGACGACGTGCAGGCCTGGCTCGCCAACCGGACCTGATGATGGAAGCGCTTGCTGTCGGGTTGCTGGGCGTCGTCATCCTGGCTGCCTGGCTGGTGCCCAAGTGGCGCCTGCGCCGCGCCGTATCCCGGCCGCTGCCGCCTCAGCATGTTGCAATCCTGGCGCGCAATGTCATGCAATACAGCGGCATGGATGACGTGCAGCGGCAACAACTGGGGCGGATGGTCCAGCATTTTCTGCATCAAAAGAAGTTTGTCGGCTGCGCCGGGCTCGAACTGACCGACGAGATGCGCGTGACGATTGCAGGCCAGGCGTGCTTGCTGCTGCTGGGGCGTATCGGCGGTCACGAAAAGCCGGTCAGTTATCCGACGCTCGAGATGGTCCTGGTGTATCCGGGGGCGTTTCTGGCGCCGCGCAAGCAGATCGATGTCTCCGGCGTGGTGACCGAAGAGCGGCAGGACTTGCTGGGTGAATCGTGGGGCGATGGGCGCGTCATCCTGTCGTGGGATCATGTGCGGCGCGGCCATACTGCCAATGCGCCTGGTCACAATGTCGTGCTGCACGAGTTTGCGCATCAGCTCGACAGCGAGTCCGGCAACACAAATGGCGCGCCGTATCTGGGCAGTAGCGAGCGCTACCGTAGTTGGTCGGAGGTGTTGTCGCGTGATTACGCGAACTTGCGGCACGACGCCATGTGGGGCAGGCAGGGTGTGCTGGACCATTACGGCGCCACCAATCCCGCCGAATTTTTCGCTGTCGCCACGGAAAGCTTCTTCGAGCAACCGCACCAGCTCGCCGCGCGCCATCCGGCGTTGTACGACGAATTCCTCAAGTATTACAGGATCGATCCACGTCAATGGCAAAGTACCCCGCCTGCGCCCGTGGAGGAACCGCCGCAGTATGGCGTGGTCTATGGACAGTGGCGCTGAACACTGACGTCATCAAATTGATGGCGACCGCCTGTGACAGGGTGCGTGCGGCGCCGTACAGATGGGTCGCTGCCGCGGGCGCATGCTGGCCTCTCTATCCAGGAGAACTTGCCCATGTCTATGATCATCGCAGGACGTTTCCAGCTTCAGGACGAGGTGGACCGCGCACGCAGCGCACTGGTCGACGCCGGTTTTGAAGCCGATCGCATCAGCGGCTTCTATCTGAGCCAGCCGGGTCAGCACGATATGACGCCCATTGGCGGCGACAATTTGCAGTCGCCCGGTGCGAAGGATACGCCCGAAGGCGTTGTCCAGGGCGTGGCGACAGGTGGTGCGGTGGGCGTGGCGGTTGGTGCGGCAACGTCGCCGATCACCGGTCCGATCGGCCCGATTGTTGGCGGTCTCGTGGGCGGGCATATCGGTTCGCTGTTCAGCTTTTCGAAAATGAAGGACCGGGGCGAAGCGGAAGAGGGTGGCGAAAACGCAGTCGCGCCGCGCACGGCCGGCATGCTGGTGGCGGTCGCGTTCACCGACCCCGCGCTGGAAGCCCGCGCCGTCGACCTGCTGCGCGGGCTCGGCGCACATCATATCGAGCGTGCGCAGGGCAATATAGTCGCTGGGGACTGGGCCGATTTCGATCCATCGAGCCTGCCGGACGTGATTGCCTGAGCGGGGCAGTGGGATTCGGCTGATCCCGCTTGTGTATCTGCACCCGGCAGGATTCAGGTCCTAGCCGTTGAGCCCGGCTTGAGCGTCTTGAGTGTGGCGTTGTGGAGCTGTATTTTCTCCAGCGCAGCGCCCACTTGCGAAAACTGGCCCCTGGCGATGCTCCCGACCAGTAACAGAATCCCGCCAACCAGCCCGGTAACTTCGCCAATGACACCGATGCGGCGGATTTTTTCGGCTGCATCTGCCGTCAATGCCATCAAGCGGTGTTGTGGCTCTCTCAGATCGCGGATCACGAACGTGGCCGCGTCGGCGTACAGCGCATGGGCGTACTGGCGCAGCAATCGCTCATCGTCTGTCAATGCGCGCATCAGGGCCTTCTGCGCATCCGGCATGGTGCGATCGTTGTAGCCAGCAATCTCTTGCAGAATACGTTCGTGCAGGTCATCGGCGATACAGACCACGCTGTCGGCCAGGTCAACGACGCACTGCATATTTGATAGCGCATTGGCGCGAGCGGCACCGTCCACATCGCACCCGGCTGCGGCCGCTTGCTGGCGCGGCGTGGTCGATGGTAGCGTCGTGTTTGCGTCGTCGGATGCCGGATCGGGATTGCTGTGTGAAGAAGTCGCCATGATATTCCCCATTATTCGGCGCTGAGAGCGTCGCGGATCAGATTCAGGTCGTGAACATAGCCCGCCAGTATGCGGCGCGTTTCCTCGCTGCTGAGCTTATCCATGTTCTCACGCATTTTCTGGTGGCCCAATGCCACCTTGGTCAGGCCCTGCTGGGCCAGCTTGTAACGACGGTCGATCAGCTTGTATTCGGCTGTCTTGTTTTGCAGGTGTACCTTGGCCAGCGTTACCAGCATGCGATCGGTATTGCGGTTGGCCATCGGAATTTCGGCATTGAAGAGGCCGAGCACGGTCTTGCGTTCATTCTCGTTGGCCTTTTCATAGATGCGGGTGAGGACGATCATGGCATCGATCAGCGTCTGCACATCGGCATTGCCATCGCGCACCATCGTGTCGACGCTGCGGTTCTGATAGCGGGACGTGATCACCCGCGTCAGCAGTCGGGTCATCCCTGTATAGGCCGCCACGTGCCGCTGCTGCAAGCCCGAGTCTGTCATCGCCTTGAGACCGGTTCCCAGATCATCGATGCGCCCCGACAAGTCGTACCGGCCATCGCCCGCCAGCAAACTCAGTGTCTGCATATACAACACGAGCGTCTTCTGAATCGCGACAAAATCATCAAACACCGCCCGCCGCCGCGCATCGGTATCGCGCGCCACGCGCTCGGCCTGGGGCGACAGATACGGCGACTCGCGATCATACGTATCCCGATACCGCCGCGACAGCTCCGCATACCCGCCCAGCCTGGCCGACGCATCCGCAAACTCCCGTACCTCACCCAAGCTGACTTGCCCCGTCGAAGCACACCCGGCCACCAACAGCCCCACCAGCACCAGCACCCTGCGCGCCATACGACCTCCTGCACCACAAAATCCCATTCTTCCCACCCACCTGCCACATAACTTTGTTATTCCTCAATATCCACCCATTAACACCAGCAAAATAAACATGAGGGTCAGAGTCGAATTAAATGACAACTTTAAAAGTTATCAAACAATTCGACTCTGACCCTAATTGATTAGTAATTGATTTTAAGGAAGTCGATAATGCAACAATCTTCTTGTGAATTGATTCGCGGATGTTACTCAATAATTCGACTCTGACCCTCATTAAATACAAGGGAAAAAAGCAGCTAAGCGGAAACAAACAGCACCTCGCAGAGCAATCAATTTTCTAGCGAACATTGATCGGCGAAGTCCTGGCAGCTTTGGGGATCAGCGGCAACAAAAACAATGAGGGTCAGAGTCGAATTAAATGACAACTTTTAAAGTTGTCAAACAATTCGACTCTGACCCTCATTGTTGGGTAAGAGCTTTGGCGATATTAACCTTCAGGTGACATCGAATCAGCGAGTGGTGTGACAAAGTTTCTCAATAATTCGACTCTGACCCTGATTGGGTTAGCGGTCGCGGCGTACTGCGGAGGCGGGGCGTGGGCCGCTGCGTTTTGCGGCTGCGGGGGCGCCGCCGGGGGTGCGGGGCTTGTTGCCGCCGCCGCCGTTACCACCACCGCCGCCGCCGTTACCACGACCACCGCCGTTGCCGCCGCCTGGACGACCGCCGCGGCCGGTGTGGCCTGGGGCGCCGCTGCGCAGCTGGATTGGTTGTGGCTTGGCGTTCATGTCCGGCTCGAAGCCTTCGATGACTTCGCGTGGCAGCGTTTGCTTGATCAGCTTTTCGATGTCTTTCAACATCTGGTGTTCGTCAACGCACACCAGCGAGACTGCTTCACCCGTCGCGCCGGCACGGCCCGTACGGCCGATGCGGTGGACGTAGTCTTCCGGAATGTTTGGCAGGTCGTAGTTCACCACGTGTGGCAACTGGTCGATGTCGATGCCGCGCGCGGCGATGTCGGTGGCGACCAGCACTTGCAGGCTGCCGTCCTTGAACTCGGCCAGCGCCTTGGTGCGTGCCGACTGGCTCTTGTTGCCGTGGATCGCCATGGCGCCGATGCTGTCCTTGCCCAGTTGCTCGACCAGCTTGTTGGCGCCGTGCTTGGTGCGCGTGAAGACCAGCACCTGCGTCCAGTTGTTGGACTTGATCAGGTGCGACAGCAGCGGGTGCTTCTTGTCGCGGTCGACCGGGTGGATCTTCTGTGCGATGACTTCAACGGTCGAGTTGCGGCGCGCCACTTCGATCATCTGCGGGTTGTTCAGCAGGCGGTCGGCCAGCGTCTTGATCTCTTCCGAGAACGTGGCCGAGAACAGCAGGTTCTGGCGCTTGGCCGGCAGCAGCGCCAGCACTTTGCGGATGTCGTGGATGAAGCCCATGTCCAGCATGCGGTCGGCTTCGTCCAGAATCAGGATTTCAACTTTCGACAGGTCGACGGTGCCCTGGCCAGCGTGGTCCAGCAGGCGGCCTGGCGTGGCGACGAGGATGTCGACGCCATGCTTGAGCAGCTTGATCTGTGGGTTGATGCCGACGCCGCCAAAGATGACGGCCGAGTTCAGGTTCGTGTACGTGCCATACAGGCGCACGCTTTCCTCGACCTGGGCCGCGAGTTCGCGGGTCGGGGTCAGGACCAGCGCGCGGATCACGCGTGGCGAGGTCTTGTTTTTCTGCGCTGCGCCGATCGTGTCGGTCGACAGGCGATGCAGGATCGGCAGCGTAAAGCCGGCTGTCTTGCCGGTACCGGTCTGGGCGCCGGCGAGCAGGTCGCCGCCGTTCAGCACGGTTGGGATGGCCTGGCTCTGGATCGGGGTCGGGGCGGTATAGCCTTGTTCGGTTACCGCGCGCACGATCGCGTCAGAAAGACCAAGTGAAGAAAATGACATAGATTTTTTCAGTAAAAAAAGCGGCCCGTCGCCATGCTTGGCGGCAGTCCTGGAATCGGATTGATCGATGCAGGCGCGCAAGCTAGCGGGCGCCCGGACGCTGCCGCAAAGGCGGCTGGCAGGGATTATAGTGAAGTGTATTTCACTGTAGAAAGTATTTGATGCAGAACTCTGTAACGTATTGTACAAAAGCGCAGGCCACTGGCAAGCACCGCCTGCGAGTGGCCTGATTGTTACAACGTGTATTTTACGCGAAAGGCGACAACAGCGGGACAAGCGCGCCGAAAACCTTCGGGCCAGCGGCGATCACGTCGCCCTTGTTCAGGTAATCGGACTCGCCGCTGAACTCGCCGACGATGCCACCAGCTTCGGTCACCAGGAGTGCGCCGGCGGCGATGTCCCAGATCTTCAGGTTCTTTTCAAAGAAGCCGTCGATGCGGCCGGCGGCCACGTTGGCCAGTTCCAGCGCTGCCGAACCGCCGCTGCGCACGCCATGACTGCGCGAGGCGACGACTTCGTACATGCGCAGGTATTCAGCCAGTGCGCGTGGATCCGGACCATGGCCCGACGAGAGCAGGGCGCGGCCGATCCGCTCGGTGCTGCGCACGCGGATACGCTTGTCGTTCAGGTAGGCGCCGCCGCCCTTGGTGGCGGTGAACAGGTCGTTGCGGACCGGGTCGTAGACCAGGCCGTTCGTGATCACGCCGCGCTGCTTGAGCGCAATCGAGATGCAATAGTTAGGGTAGCCGTGCAGGAAGTTGGTGGTGCCATCGATCGGGTCGATGATCCACACGTTTTCACTCTCGTCGTTCAGATTGGCTGATGCACCGCTTTCCTCGGCCAGGATGGCATGGCCCGGATACGCCTTGAGCAGCGTTTCGACGATCTCATGCTCCGCCGCCTGGTCGACGTCGGTGACGAAATCGTTGTGTTGCTTTTCCGAAACGACGATGCGGTCGATGTCGAAGGACGCACGGTTGATGACGGTGGCGGCGCGGCGGGCGGCCTTGATGGCCGTGTTGAGCATTGGGTGCATGGAGGCTTTTCCGTAAGAACGCGAACGCCCACTCACGCACCGAAGGGGCGTCGTGAACGATCAGCTATTGAAGAGTGATTAAAGAGCAGGGTGGCGCCGGAACCCGTTACAATCCGGGGCTTGCCCCCGCTACCGTAAAACCGTCCGCACCACGCGATGGTCGCTATTGTAAATGAACCCGACCCAAACCGACACTTCTTCTTTCAGCCCGCAGCCGCTGTTCAGCCGTTTGCGTTTCGTCCTTGTCGAAACAAGCCGCGCCGGCAACATCGGCTCGGTCGCGCGCGCGATGAAAACGATGGGCTTTACCGATCTGGTGCTGGTCACGCCGAAGTGCGCCGATTTCGTCAACGATCCCGAGGCCGTCGCCTTTGCCAGCGGTGCGGGGGATGTCCTGAACAACGCGCGGGTCGTGCCCGATATCGGCGCGGCGCTCGACGGCTGCAACTTTGCCGCCGCCGTCTCGGCGCGCCTGCGCGAATTTTCGCCCCCTGTCTGGACCCCACGCGCGTTCGCCGAACACGCCGGCGCCGCGCCCGAGCTGCGCGCCGCCATCGTGTTCGGTAACGAGCGCGTCGGGCTGCCGAATGACATCGTCGAGCGCTGCAATGTGTTGATCAACATCCCGGCCAATCCCGATTACTCGTCGCTGAACCTGTCGCAGGCGGCTCAGGTGCTGGCCTACGAGGCGCGCATGGCGTCCGTCAGCGGCGCGCCCGATACGCGCGGCGTCGGCTTCCAGGGCGACGCTGCCAGCGTGACCCAGATCGACGGCATGTACGCGCACCTCGAGCAGGCCCTGGTCGCCATCGGCTTTTTGAATGCCGACAACCCGAAAAAGCTCATGCCGCGCATCAAGCGCATGTTCGCGCGCGGTGGTCTGGAGCTTGAAGAAGTCAACATCCTGCGCGGCATCGCCCGCGCGATCCTGAAGGACGCGCCACCCCGTTGATGCGCACGCTGTCCCCGCTGCACCAGGCCTATACTCGCGTCATGGATACCCACCGTATCGATTCGGCCCCACGCCGCGCCCGCCCTGTGAACAGGTTGCCGGCATGAGTTCGCGCCTGCTGCTGCGCCTGATCCTGCTCGTGCAGGCGCTGATCGCCTGTGCCATCGCCGCAGGCGCCGCCTGGGCCGGTGCCGGGCCCTGGCAAGCCGTTGCCATCGGCGTCATGAGCGTGGTGCTGGTGCGCCTGGCGATCAATGCGAACAATTTTGTGATGAGCCGGCGCGTCGCCAGTCCCTCGCCGCCCCGTCACCAGCTCGGGCCAGTCGCCGCAATGCGCATGCTCGGCGAAGAATTCGGCGCCAGCATGCTGGTCAGTTCCTGGCACATGCCGCGCGCGCGGCCCCATACACGTATCCATCCTGACTGCAGCACGCCGCCGGTCCTGCTGCTGCACGGCTACGGTTGCAACAGCGGCTACTGGGCGCACCTGACGCCGTTGCTTGATGCGGCCGGCATCAGCCACGCCACGCTCGATCTGGAGCCGCTCACCGGCGACATCGACGGCTTTGCCGATGCGATCGAAGAGGGCGCAACACGGTTGCTGCGCGCGGCCGGCGCGCAGCAGGTCATCGTCGTCGGCCACAGCATGGGCGGCCTGGCCGCGCGCGCCTGGCTGCGCCGGCATGGCAGCGCGCAGGCGGCGCGCGTCATCACGCTTGGCACGCCGCACCACGGCACGTGTTTGGCGACGTTCGGGATCGGCATCAACGCCATGCAGATGCAACGCGCGGGTGTCGATGGGCCCGCCTGCACGTGGTTACGCGAGCTTGCTGCGCACGAAGACGCTGCCACGCGCGCGCGCATCACGTCGATCTACACGCACCACGACAATATCGTGGCACCCCAGACATCGGGGCACCTGGAGGGGGCGCGCAACCTCGAACTCGGCGGCGTCGGCCACGTCGCGCTGGGCCGCAACCGGCGCGTGCTGGCGCTTGTCATGGACGAGATCGGGCGCGTGCCAACAGCCTGTCCGGCACCCCCTGTTTTGCACGGCGCAGCATGAATCCACCCTGCGCCCGAGCGTGGTACAGTGATGTCAATAACGCATCCTTCGGAGTATCCAGTGGCGCGCATCCTGATCATCGAAGACAACCCGGCCAACATCGAATTGATGTCGTTCCTGCTCAGCGCGTATGGTCATGCGCCATTGAGTGCGGCCGACGGCCCCCGCGGCGTGGCCGCTGCGCGCAGCGAGCGCCCCGACCTGATTGCCTGTGACGTCAACCTGCCCGGCATGGATGGCTTTGCCGTGCTGGCCGAGCTCAAGGGCGACCCGGCGCTGGCCGGTGTGCCGATCCTGGCCGTGACTGCGCTGGCCATGACGGGCGACCGTGAAAAAGTGCTGGCCGCCGGCTTCGATGGCTATATCAGCAAGCCGATCGAACCCGAAAGTTTCGTGGCCGAACTTGAAGCCTTCCTGACCAGTACGCCAGCGCCAGCATCCGCGCCCGCAGCGCCCGCAGCGCCTGCAGCTGCAGCGACTGCCCCGGTCACCGCCATGGCGGCCAATGACGCCACGGCCAATGACGCCATGGCCACCGCGGTCACGCCGGCCACCGGCGCACGTACGCTGCTGCTGGTCGACGACGACCGCTTCATGCTCGGTGTGCTCAACGACATGCTGATCGGCCAGCCGTACCGGGTGCTCAGCGCCTGCTCCGGTGAAGAAGCGCTGCAGGTGCTCTCGCACGAGCCGGTCGAAGTCATCCTGTGCGACCAGGCCATGCCCGGCATGCGCGGCACCGAGGTGCTGGCCGAGGCGGCGGCGCGCTATCCAAAGACGGTGCGCCTGATGCTGTCGGGCCAGCCCGATCTGACCGACATCGAAGCGGCCATCAAGAGTGGGGTGGCCGATGGTCATTACATCAAGCCGCTGGGCGCGCGGGCGCTGCGCGAGCAGCTCGACGAAGCCTTCCGTCTGCAGAGCGCGCGCGGCACCGGCTAAGGTGAGCCCGCGCCCGCTCAGCCGGTAGATTGCTCGATAGAACGACCGTTCGATGATATCCTTGCGGGAACAAACACGAACAGCGGCCTACATGCAACAAAAAGCACCGCGCCGGACCCGTGAACGCATCCTCGAGCTCTCGCTCAGGCTGTTCAACGAGTTCGGCGAGCCCAATATCACGACCACCGTCATTGCCGAAGAGATGAATATCTCGCCCGGCAATCTGTACTACCATTTCCGCAACAAGGACGATATCGTCAACTCGATCTTCGTCCAGTTCGAGGCGGAGATCGAGCGCATCCTGACGGTGCCGGCCGGGCGCCGCTCGAACATGGAAGACGTGTGGCTGTATCTGCACCATATGTTCAAGCTGATCTGGCGCTACCGCTTCTTCTATCGCGACCTGAACGATCTGCTGTCGCGCAACCGCAAGCTCGAATTGCACTTCAAGGCGATCCACGCGCACAAGATCAAGGTCGCGCGCCAGCTGTGCGAAGACTTGCGCAGCGAAGGCTCGCTTGATGCATCCGACCAGCAGATCGGCGCCATGGCCACCAATATGGTGGTCGTGGCGACCTACTGGCTCTCGTTCGAATACGTGCGCAACCCCCGCAAATACAGCGAGCAGCAGGCGATTGCCGATGCGCTCGCGCGCGGCTGCTACCAGGTGCTGTCGATGGTCGGGCCCTACCTGAATGGCGAGACGCGCGTCCTGTTCGAGAAGCTGTCTGACGACTATCTTAAAAAACTGTCGGCCGACGCCAGGCCTGGCGCCGACTTCCTTTGAAAATGCACACGATGAAAACCCTTGCTGTCTACTGCGGCGCCGCGCACGGCGTCAACCCCGTCTACGCCGATGCGGCGCGCCTGCTGGCGCGCGCCATGGTCGACCACAATATCAGCCTCGTCTACGGCGGCGGCAAGGTCGGCCTGATGGGCGTGATCGCCGATGAAGTGCTGCGTCTGGGCGGTGAAGCCACCGGCGTCATCCCGCGCGCCCTCGTCGAGCGCGAAGTCGGCCACGCGGGCCTCACGCGCCTGTTCGTCGTCAAGGACATGCACGAGCGCAAAGCCATGATGGCCGACCTGTCCGAAGGCTTCATCGCCATGCCGGGCGGGATGGGCACGCTGGAAGAGCTGTTCGAGATGGTGACCTGGGCCCAGCTGGGCATCCACGCCAAGCCGATTGGCCTGTTGAACGTGAACGGTTTCTATGACGGCCTGCGCGCCTTCGTGGGCCATCAGGTGGCCGAAGGATTCGTGCGGCCCGAGCACGAAGACCTGATGATCGCCGACAGCGATCCCGACCAGCTGATCCAGCGCCTGCGCGCAGTGGTACCAGTCGTGCTGGAGTCGAGCCTGCCAGCGGCGGCGGCGGACGAGTTAAAAGGCTAGCGCTGACAGGCTAGGCGACTTCGATCCGGTCGCGTCCGGCCGCCTTGGCCCGGTACAGCGCCTTGTCGGCGCGGCTGATCGCGTCCGTGAACGGTTCGCCATCGCGGCGTTCGGCCAGGCCGGCCGAAAAGCTGATCCGCCGCGCCGGTGTCATGCCGTCGATCTGCAGTGCGTGCACGCGCGTGACGATGCGTTCCAGTACCTGGCGCGCCGCCTGCGGTGTGGCGTCCGGCAGCAGCAGCAGAAATTCTTCGCCGCCCCAGCGCGCCAGCGTGTCGTGCTCGCGCAGCGCGCCATGCGCAGCGCCGGCGAATCCCCGCAGCACGGCGTCGCCCACGGCGTGGCCATATTGGTCGTTCACTTGCTTGAACAAGTCGAGGTCGAGCAGCGCTACGCAGCTGGTTGCGGGCGCCGAGCGCCGCTCTTCGGCGCCCAGCAACTCGTTCATGTGGCGGCGGTTGGCCAGCGACGTCAGTTCGTCGACGGTGGCCAATGTGCGGATGGTGTCGAGGGCCGCAAGCAGCTCCTGCTTGCTGACCTTCATGCGCCGGCGCAGCTTGGTCATTTCGCTGGCCAGCAGCGTGGTCGCCAGCAAGGCCGCCGCCAGGTAGCCAAAACTCATCGCCTCGACGGCGGGCGGGTGGCCCTGGGGATCGATTGCCTGCAGATACCACATGATGCCGGCCATGCCGGCCAGGGCAGCGCCGGCCAGCAGCAGTGCGCGGCGCGGATGCATGGCGAACGTGCAGAAGGCGATGGCCACCACCAGCATGCTTAGAAGCGAGGCGCGCAGCGGGCCGGCGATCGCATAGCCGGCAATGATGCAGCCGATCGCGAACAGTGATTGCAGCGCAGCGAGCATGTCGGGCGCGATCTTCAGCCGCGCGCTGAAATGGATCAGGGCGTAGAACGCGAGCGTGCCGCATGCGGCGACGACGCTCAGCAACAGCGCGGGGCCGCGCGGTGTGTAGCCGGCCCCGACCTGCGCCGCCAGCAGGCCCATGGTAGCCAGATACAGCATGGCAGTGGCGATCCAGTAGTTGCGCATGCGGCGCAGCATGGGCGCCGTATGGGCCGGCGCGGCGGTCATCCCCTTGCTATCGGTGCTACTCGGCGCAGGGGTCATGGGCGTCTCCTGCGCTGCCTGCGAGCAGGCGTGCGATGTCGCTCGCCGGGAGCGGCCGGCTGAACAGATAACCCTGCATTTCGTCGCAGTCGTTGGCACGCAGGAAGTCGCGCTGCTGTTCGGTCTCGACGCCTTCGGCAATCACGCGCAGGTCGAGCTTGTGGCCCAGCGAAATCACGGCCATCGCGATCGCCTGGTCGTCGGGCGAGTCGGCCAGGTCGGCGACAAAGGACTTGTCGATCTTGAGGCGGCTGATCGGGAACGATTTGAGCGCCGACAGGCTCGAATAGCCGGTGCCGAAGTCGTCGATCGACAGCGCCACGCCCATTGCTTCAAGCTCGCGCATCTTGTCGATCGAGCGGCCCAGGTCGCGCATGATCAGGCTTTCGGTGACCTCGACTTCGAGGCCGTCGGCCGGCAGGCTGCTGGCGCGCAGGGCATCGGCGACCCGCTCGACAAGGCGCTTGTCTTCGAACTGGCGCGCCGAGACATTCACCGACACGCTGACCGGGGGCAGACCCGCCGTGCGCCAGGCCTGGGCCTGGGCGCAGGCGGTGCGCAGCACCCAGTCGCCGATCGGCACGATCAGGCCACTCTCTTCGGCCAGGCCGATGAAGCGCAGCGGCGAGACCAGGCCCTGCTCGGGGTGGTGCCAGCGGATCAGCGCCTCGACGCCGAACAGGCAATTCGTGCGCAGGTCGACCTTCGGCTGGTACAGCAGCTGGAACTGGCACGGGCCCGGGTAGTCTTCGGCGCAGGTGTCGATCGCCGCGCGCAGGCCTTCGAGCAACACGAGCTTTTCGTCGACGCTCTCGTTCATTTCGCTGACGTAGTACTGCACGTTGTTGCTGCCCAGTTCCTTGGCGCGGTACATGGCCACGTCGGCGTGCATCATGAGGGCATTGGCGCTGGCGCCGTCGCGCGGGTAGAACGTCACGCCGACGCTGCAGCTCACTTGCACTTCCTGGCCCTCGACCAGCACCGGTTCGGTAACGGCTTCGCGCACGCGCTCGAGCAGCGGCGCGATTGCCATCGGGTCGCCTGCGAGGTCCGGCAGCAGGATCACGAATTCGTCGCCGCCAAAGCGCGCCAGCGTATCGTCGCTGCGCAGGCAGCGATGCATGCGCGCGCCGACCACCTTGAGCAGTTCGTCGCCGGCGTTGTGGCCCAGCGTGTCGTTGACCAGCTTGAAGCCATCGAGGTCGATGAACGCGAGGCCAACCGCGCGGCCCGCTTCGGCGGCGGTGACGATCGCCTGGCCCAGGCGCTCGCGCAGCAGGCTGCGGTTGGGCAGGCCGGTCAGGTCATCGTGGTGCGCCAGATGGCGGATGCGCTGCTCGCCCATCTTGCGCTCGGTGATGTCGCGCACGATCACGACAACGCCATCCTCGACCGCCACCGCCTGGCGGTGCAGCCAGACCCCGGGCTGGGGCAGGGTCTGCGCCTGCCATTCCGTTTCGCGCGCAATGCCGTCGCGCGCTACCGCCGACAGGTCGTCGAAGACGGATTGACTGATCGACGGGGGCAGCAGGCCCGAGATCGGCTTGGCTGCCATCTGCTGCTTGGTCAGGCTGGTGAAGCGCTCGGCGCGGCTATTGGTGGTGGCGACCACGAAATCACGCACTTCGCCGCGCGGACCGAACACGGTGCGCAGCACGAAGAAGGCGTCGGGACTGGCTTCGGATGCGGCGGCGTAGGTTTCCTGCGCCAGCCGTTCGCGCCGGCGCGCCTTGGCCAGCTGCCACGACCACGCGCTGACCAGGATCACGACGGCAATCAAGAGCGCGCTGGCCGCGCCCGCGCCAAGCAGCCAGGCGCGCCGGTCCTGATAGAAATCGGCCATCTGCTCCGCTTCGGACAAGCCGGCCACCGCGACCAGCGGGAAGCTGTTCATCGGCCGGCTGGCGACGGTGCGTGCCTCGGATTCGAGCACGGGTGCGCCGCGCGCGGTCGTGCCGGCCGCCACGCCGCCGTTTGCGCCCGGCACGAAGCGCTGGCCCCACGACACGGTTTCGCCCACGCGCAGCGCGCGCAGCATGCCGTCGGTGCCCGCCATGCCGAGCAGGCCGCGATCGCCCTGGCGCGAGCGTTCGTAGCCGCTGGTGAAATAGGCCGGGTCGAGCGCAACGACGGCCACGCCGGAGAAGCGCCCGGTCGCATCGTTGATGCGGCGCGAAAAGTGGACAGTCGGTTCCTTTGAGTACTCGCTCAGGCTGGTCAGGCTGACGAACGGCACGTCGTCGCTGGTCTGGCGATGAAATTCGAACCACGCGGTGCGTGCCAGGTCATGCCGCTTCGACGCGGGATTGCTGGCGACGATGTGTCCGCTGGCGTCGCTGATCTCCACCTGAAACACGAGGCCGGGCGGCAGCAGGCCCTTGGCTTCGAGCGCGGGCAGGGCGCCGGTCGGGCCATTCTGCTCGACCGCGTACTTCAGCACGCGCAGGGTCTGGTCGATCGCGCTCAGGCTGCGCGCCAGTTGCGCCTCATAGGTGTCGAGCAGTTCCTGGGTCGCGTCGCGTGTGGCCACGACGGCGGCGCGGCGCTCCGATTCGATCACGTGCAGCGTGCCGAACCACATGGCGCCCAGCAGTGCCAGCGCGAACAGTGGCAGCGAGATGTGCGTCTCGAGCGCCAGGCCAAGCCAGCGCGCCAGCAGGCCGCGTGTGCGCGGCGCGCCTGCCGACGGCTCGGTGTCGCTCGTGAGCGACGGCCCGCTGGAACGCACGAGCATGTTCATGGCGTACTCACTGCAGCACCAGCACCGGGCGCACGGACGGGTCGAGCGCAGCGCGCTCGATGTAGCCGATCATCGACGGGTTGTCGGCCACCATGCGGCGCACGGCGGCGTCGCTTGGGGCTTCGCGCGGCGGCTGGCCGCGGCCGGTAAAGACCATCTTCGACCAGTGGGCCTTGAGCAGCGCCGGGGTCTTGCCGGTGAGCTGGCGATAGAACAGGTCGCGCTGCGCTGCGCCCAGCCCCTGGTCGATGGCGACGGCGGCCGCGCCATCCGGGAAGCTGCCCGTCTGGCCGAGGAAGATGGCGCTGACCTGCTCGGCGTTGAGCACCGGGTTCGGGTTGCGGCTCGAGACGATGACGACCAGTTCGGCCGACGCGCTCGTGGCGACGAAGCACAGCGTGCACAGGGCCAGCAGGTGGCGGGAATAATTACCGAGGCGTGTTTTCATCGGCGTCAAAAGACAAAGTCCAGCGCAATGCTGGTCACGTTAGTCGTGCGGTCCGAACGAAACGCAGGCGTGGAATTGATCAGGGTGCCGCGCGAACCGCCGCGCGGCCGCACGCTCTCGAACTGCAGCTTGAGGGCGACGTTGGTGGCGACGTCCCAGCGTACGCCGGTGCTCCAGGTGGTCTGGATCGGAATCGTTGCCAGAAGCGTGTTCAGCGCGCCATTGATCTGGGCGGCGCCGGCAGCGACCGGCGGGGGCAGGCCTTGCAGTGACAGGCCGGGGTCGGACGTGGCCACATCGGCGCGGATCTGCGCATAGCCGACGTAGGGCGTGAATGCGCCCTGGCGCCAGCCGGCGCCGACATACACCGACGTGCCGCCGCCGAGCAGGGAGTCGGTGCGGGTACGTCCCGTTTCGGCGGTGACGAACCATGCACCGGGGTCATAGCTGGCGCCCGCGCTGATCATCGACACGCGCTTGTTGACGATGGCGTAGCGCTCGGCCAGCATCTGGCCCTGTGGGCCGAACATGCGCAGGCCCGCGAACAGGTCGGCGGCGATGTCGGTGTTCAGGCGCGCGCGCGCGGCCGACAGGCGTACCGTCAGGGGACCATAGTCGATGCTGTGCGACAGGCCCAGGATGTTTTCGGCATCGATTTGCAGGCCAAAGCCCAGGTCCTGGTCGGTGCTGCCCGAGAACACCTGCGTTGCGTGGCGCACGGCGCCGGCGTTCCAGCGCCAGGTCGCGTCGACCCCGTCGCTGCTTGAAATCGGCAATGCGCCATAGACTTCGACCGGCGTGCGGACCCACGGAATGGTGTAGCCGACCTTGCGCGATTCGGCGCCAAGAAAGACGGGCAGTGCGATGCGACCGACGCGTACGGCGAGGTCGGGCGTCATCTGGTACTTGATATTGGCCCACTCGACGCGCGGATGGTAACTGCCATTCAGGCGCTGCTCGCTGATGACCTGCAGCACGCCTGACCAGGCGCCCTGGCTGACGTCGAGCTGGGCGGCGAGGCGGCTATCGACGTCCGGGCTCCACGAGCCTGACACGCCGGCGCCGCTCGCGCGCAGGATGGACGAGCTGAAATCGGCCTCGCGGTTGTTCGAATGGACCACGCCGAGCGTGCCGAAGCCGGACAGCTTCCACGTGGGACCTGCGGCGGTGTCAGGCGCCGGGTCGGCGGCCTGTGCTTGTGTCTGCGCCTGTGCATACAACGGCGTGCAGGCGAGCACACAAGTGGCAAATGCGGCAGGCAATAGCGTGCCGGGAAAATAGTGCGAAAGCATGTGATGTGATGTTGGCGCCATGGGCCTGAGCGGTGTCGGGTGACGCCGGGCCAGAACCTGACGACTCTAGCGAAGCGCTCCTGCAAAGTCGAGCGGAGCACGACAAGACAAGCGACTGATGACGGTTTTTGTTGCGTATGCGCAACGACAGTTGCACATGGTAACATCAACGCGGAAGCGGTGCCGGTTCGGCGTTCCACAAGCGTGCGCCCGCCAGATCGAGCCACGTCAGGTACAAGCGCACGTCGAATTCCAGCTGGTGGTAAGCCGGTTCCATCCAGCAGCACAGCTTGTAGAACGCCTTGTCGTGTTCTTTTTCTTTCAGGTGCGCCAGCTCGTGTACGGCAATCATGCGCAGGAATGGCAGCGGCGCATCACGAAACAGGCTGGCGATGCGAATCTCGTGCTTGGCCTTGAGGCGTCCGCCCTGGACGCGCGAGATGGCCGTGTGCAGGCCCAGTGCATGCTGTACCACCTGGATCTTGCTGTCGAAGGCGACCTTCGAGACCGGCGCCGCCTGGCGCAGGTATTCGTCCTTCAGGTCCTGGACGTAGTCGTACAGGGCGCGGTCGGTGCGGATGCCGTGCGGCGCCGGATAGCGCTGGCGCAGCGTGTCGCCAAGACGGTCTTGCGCGATC
The DNA here is from genome assembly GCF_014200505.1 of Massilia aurea. GTDB lineage: Bacteria > Pseudomonadota > Gammaproteobacteria > Burkholderiales > Burkholderiaceae_D > Telluria > Telluria aurea_B. The sequence goes on from NZ_JACHBX010000001.1 coordinate 692,318, forward strand.
AGGCCGCTGACCTGCGTGCGCAGTTGCTCGGGATAGGCGGTCAGGTATTTCAGGGTGTGCATAAGCCGGGCAATGTACCACAGGGGGTGGCGCCGTGCCTGGCGGATATATAGAGCAGGCGACTGCGGCCGATGCAGCCGATGCAGCCCACGCAGGCGGCGCCGTAGAAAAGCGTCGTTCCCGCACCGGCTGGGAACGACGCTGCCAGAGCTAGCTGTCCTTGCTGCTCTGGCGATTGCCCTTGTCGGCCATGGCCGCTGCCGCCGCGCGCTGCGCCGATTGCCGGCTTTCGCCGCCCTTGCGGCCGATGTCGGCCATGTGCGCGCGGTTGCGGCTGACGGCTTCGCCGCCTTTCTGGCCGGCGCGGCGCGCTTCTTCGGAATCGAATTCGTGCGCCGTCCCTTTTTGATGCGCCGCCTGGCCGCCCTTGCTGGCGATTTCACGTTGCTGGTTCTGGTCCATCGCCGCGAAACCCCGCTTGGCCGGTTGCCCGCTCTTCTGGGCACTGCCGGTCGCCGTCTCCTTGCTGCCGTTCTCTTTGCTCGTCGCCATGTCGATCTCCTTGTGCCCGTGGGGCTGTCAGTGGAAGAGGTCGTGCCCGATGCCACGAGCGCACACAGGTTGCGCTCTCGTGTTTAGAGAAACGTGGTGAGCGTTAGTTCCACCGTTTTCACGCGAGGGGCGGCCAGAGACGGTATCGGTGCGATTAGGCGTCGGCCACCTTGAGTACCAGCTTGCCCAGGTTGCGGCCTTCGAACAGCATCAACAGCGCCTGCGGGAACTGCTCGAAGCCGTCGACCACGTGCTCGTGACTGGCGATCTTGCCCGCCGCCAGCCATGCGCCCAGTTCGGCCACGGCCTCGTGGTAGCGCGGGGCATAGTCGAACACCACCATGCCTTCCATCCGCGCGCGGTTCACCAGCAATGCCAGGTAGTTCGCCGGGCCCTTGACGGGCGCGGTGGCGTTGTATTGCGAGATCGCCCCGCAGATCACGATCCGCGCCTTCATGTTGATGCGCGTGAGGACGGCGTCGAGGATGTCGCCGCCGACATTGTCGAAATAGACGTCCACGCCCTGCGGGCAATGCTGCTTGAGCGCCGCGTGCAGGCCGCCCGCCTTGTAGTCGATGCAGGCATCAAAACCCAGTTGCTCGACGACGAAGCGGCATTTCTCGGCGCCGCCAGCAATGCCCACCACGCGGCACCCCATGCGCTTGGCGACCTGGCCGACGGTCATGCCGACGGCGCCGGCCGCGCCCGAGACCACGACCGTGTCGCCCGCCTTGGCCTGGCCGACCTCGCGCAGGCCGAAGTACGCCGTCATGCCCGGCATGCCGAGCAGGTTGAGCCATGCGGTAAGCTTGCCCACATTCGGATCGATTTTGACGAAGCCGGCGTTCTTGTCATCGGCCGGGCCTGACCAGTAGCGCTGCACCCCGGTGCCGCCAGCGACATGGTCGCCCACCGCAAAGCGGGGCGAGCGCGACGCCACCACGACGCCCAGCCCGCCGGCGCGCATGACTTCGCCGATGGCAACCGGACGGATATACGATTTGCCTTCGTTCATCCAGCCGCGCATGGCCGGGTCGAGCGACAAATAAAGTACCTTGACCACGATCTCGCCCTCGGCGGGCGCCGGCACCGCCTGTTCGTGCAGTTGCCAGTCGTGGGCCTGCGGCAGCCCGACCGGGCGAGCAGCGAGCAGGAATTGCTGATTGGGTGGAAAGGTGTCGGTCATGCGGGTCTCCCTGGCTGGTTGGATGATCTGTGCCAGGAAGTCTATACCGCGCCGTCGCCCGGCGCGCGCTGCGCATGCGACAATAGCGGGTTCCTCTACCGATCAATCCGTTCAAAGCACCGCACCAATGGCTATCAAAGCGACCATCTACAAGGCTGACCTGTCGATTGCCGACATGGACCGCAACTATTACCAGGAACACAGCCTGACGATCGCCCGGCATCCGTCCGAGACCGAGGAGCGCGTGATGATCCGCGTGCTGGCCTACGCGCTGCACGCCGATCCGGCGCTCGCGTTCACGAAAGACCTGTTCGACGTCGACGAGCCGGCCCTGTGGCTCAAGGACCTCACCGGCGCCATCGACTTGTGGATCGAAGTGGGCCAGCCCGACGAAAAGCGCCTGCTGAAGGCGGCCGGCCGGGCCGAGAAAGTGATCGTCTACAGCTACAGCGCAACGAGCAGCATCTGGTTCAAGGGCATCGCCAACAAGATCGAGCGTGCCAAGAACGTCAGCGTGATCAACATCCCGGCCGAGATCAGCGCCCAGCTCGAGAAAATGGCGTCGCGCTCGATGGCGCTGCAATGCACGATCCAGGATGGCCAGGTGTGGCTGACCGATGGTACCGACACCGTGCTGGTCGAGCGTGAAGCCTTGCGCGGCGCAGTGTAAGATTGTATTTTTCACTGACTTCAACTAGCCAAGGATTGCCATGACCCGTCACCTGATCGCCGCGCTTGCCGCGGGCCTGTTTTCCGTCTCCGCGCTGGCCCAGGTCACCGTCACCGAACCCTGGGTGCGCGCTACCGTGCCGGCTCAGAAAAGCACGGGCGCCTTCATGCAACTGCAGTCGGCCACGCCGGCGCGTCTGCTCGAAGTGCGCACGCCGGTGGCCGGCCGCGCCGAGATCCACGAGATGGCGATGGAAGGGCAGGTGATGCGCATGCGTCAGGTGAAGAGCATCGATCTGCCGGCCGGCAAGCCAGTCGTGCTGGCCTCAGGTGGCTACCACGTGATGCTGCTGGACCTGAAGCGCCAGCTGAAAGAAGGCGAGAACGTCGAGCTGACCCTGGTGGTGCAGGACGCCGCCGCCAAGCGCCAGGAAGTGAAAGTGTCGCTGCCGGTCATGCCGCTGACGCACAGCGGCAAGCCGGCAGCGCAGGATGCGCACGCGGGCCACGCCGGCCACTGATCTGCTGAGCCGCTGGGCGCAGCGGCTCACTGCACCATCAGCGCGGCGCGTTGCCGATGCGCCGCACTTCTCCCGAGCCCGCCACGCTGCGGCTCACCTTGGGATCGCCGTAATAGCCGACATCGCCCGACCCGGCGATGCTCGCGCGCAGGTCATTCTTTGCCCATACTGTCGCGTCGCCGGATCCGGCGATGCTCACGCGCGCCGAATCGGCGGCGATCTTGCCCATGTCGACATCGCCTGAACCACCGATCGACACCGACAGTTCGCGTACCGCGCCGCCATCGGCGCGCAGGTCGCCGCTGCCGGCCACGCTGGCGGAGACCGTCTCGGCCTCCAGCCGCGCGATCTGGATCTTGCCCGAGCCGCCGACGTCCAGGTCCAGGCGCTTGCCGCGCAGGACATCCGCATCGATGGTGCCCGAGCCGCCCAGCGACAGACGATCGATCTGGCGTGCCGTCACGACAATCTTGAGGTTGCGGGTGCGTAGGTTCAGGTTGCGCTTGGCGGGACGGATGCGCAGCATGCCGTCTTCGACGCGCGTCTCGACCAGGGCCTGCAGATTGTCATCGGTCTCGACCGTGACGCTGTCGACGTTGCCAGTACGCAGTTCCAGCCGGCCCGGCAGGCCCAGCGCGATGCCATTGAACGACTCGACCTTGCGCGCCTGGCGCGTGACATTGCCATTGCCTTCGACTTGTTCGCTGCCGAATGGCCAGGCCATGGCCGCAGGGGGCGCTACGCTGCAGGCGAGGACGGCGGCGAGCATCAGGGCGCGCAGGGCAGGGGTGGAATAGGCGTGACGCGACATGGTGGGGCTCCTTGAAAGGCGGTGGGAATGCTGCACATCCTGGCAGGACGGCCCCGTGCTGCCGAGCCGTTTGCGACAGACTGCGCGCGCCGTGGTGTGAAATGCAACTGTGCGGATTAAGCCGCGCGCTCCGACGATCCAGCACGCCCACGCAAGATGCACTAAGATAGTGCGCTTTTTGCAACGGAGTAGTGCGATGAACGTGATTTTATTGGCGATGGCATTCTGTGTGGGCATGGCCATGTCGGTGCAGGCGGCGATCAACAGCCAGCTGGCCCATTCGATCGGGGCCAATTCGATGATGGCGGCGCTGGTGTCGTTCACCTGCGGCACGGCGGTGCTGCTGGCGGTGGCGCTGGCCAAGAGCGGCGTCGGTGGCCTGGGCGCGACGCTTGCGGCCTTACCGTCGCAGCCGGCGTGGAAGTTCCTGGGCGGCTTTCTCGGCGCGGCGTTCGTGTTCGGCACCGTGTTCCTGGCGCCGCGCATCGGTCTTCTCAGCCTGATCGTGCTGGTGATTGCCGGGCAACTGCTCAGCTCGATGGCCATCGATCACTTTGGCCTGATCAATATGGCGACGCGCAAGGTGTCCGGCGTGCGCATTGCGGGTGCGTTGGTGGTGGTCGTTGGCGTGACGATCACGGTGTTCGGCGAGCGCATTGTTGCGAGTATGTCACGCTGAAGATTTTTTTCTTTTCTGCAATATTCAGGTTCTATAATGGTCGACACTTGATCTTTTACCAGCATCGGCCAGATGGAACATCACCAGTCCTCGCAGATCCCCACCCTGTCGTATATCGAGAACGAAGACCATCCGGTCTTCGAAACGCTGGTCCAGCAGATCCTGCATCTGCTGAACTCGAAGCTGGTGTTTTCGGACATCATCATCCACCAGAACAGCCCCTTGATGCTGCGTCAGCCGAAGGGCCTGGTGGCGGTGACCGATTCGCCGATCACGAAGGAAGAGCTGGAAGAATTCTTCGACGTCATCGAGCCGAACTGGACGCAGCGCATCGCGTCGCGCGCGTTCGACCGCTCGATTGACCTGCACACGGCGCGCATCCGTGCCAACTGCTTCCGCTTCCAGGGCGGCAAGCGGATTGGCTGCGTGATCCGCCGCTTCCCGAAAGAGCCGATCCCGCTGGCCGACCTGGGCCTGTGGGACGACGAGCGCGAATTCGCCAGCCTGACCAGTGGCCTGGTCCTGATCATCGGCGACACCTGCCAGGGCAAGTCGACGACGATCGCGTCGATCCTGGACGAGATCAACCGCCACCGCTCGGGCCACATCATCACCATCGAAGACCCGGTCGAAACGCTGATCCCGCAGCGCCGCTGCATCATCACGCAGCGCGAAGTGGGCGAGGACGGCGACGTCGACAGTTATTACCTGGGCGCCCTCGACGCGCTGCGCGAGCGGCCGGACGTGATCGTCATCGGCGAGATCCGAGACGCCGAGACGGCGCAGGAAGCGCTGGCGCTGGCCGAATCCGGCCCGCTGGTGCTGGCGTCGCTGCATGCGCGCTCGACCGAACTGGGCCTGCAAAAGATGTTGCGCTTGCTGGGCAACACGGACGCCCAGGCACAAGCGCTGGCCCACGCACTGCGCGGCGTGCTGTGCCAGGCGCTGCTGCCGTCGGTGGAGGGCAACCATTATCACCTCGCCACCGAATGCCTGACCCCGAGTCCGGCGGTCGTGCGCATGCTCGAAACAGGGGACCTGGGCAGCATCCGCGCGCACATGAATCGCGGCATCGATGCCGGTTGCCACACGATGAATGCGTCGCTCGAAGGCTTGCTGGCCTCGCACAAGGTGCGACTGGAAGATGCACGCAATGCCACCACCGATCGGGTGGCGTTTGCCGATATGGTGTGAGTCGCCCGCGGCTCAGTCCAGTGACTCAGTCGAGCGACACCGCCCGATAGCGATTGACTTCGCTCGCCGTCACCGGCGCGCCGGCATTGCCCCAGCTGGCCCGGATCCAGGTCAGCACCGCCGCCACCTGCGCGTCATCGAGTTCATGCCCGAACGGCGGCATCCCGTACGGCCGTGGATTACCGCGCGTGCCGGGCGGGAAGCCGCCGTTGACCGTCATCCGGATCGCGTTCACGGCCGGCGTCATGGTCACGGCGCGGTTGCCGGCCAGCGGCGGGTAGGCCGGCATGCGTCCCTTGCCATCGTCGCCATGGCATGCCGCGCACTGCGCCCCGTAGATTCGGCCACCTTCGGCCAGCACCTGTTCAGCGGCAGGCAGCAATGCCGGCGTGGGCTGCGCACGCACGGGCGTGGCGGCGAGCGACTTCAGGTAGCCCGCCATCGCGCCCAGATCGTCGGGCGTCAGGTACTGCAGGCTGCGCGCCACCACTTCGGCCATCGGCCCGGTCGCTGCGCCGCGCGGCGAGATGCCGGTACCCAGCAGCGCCACGATATCCGCGTCGCTCCAGTCACCCAGGCCCGCCTCATGGTTGGCGGTGAGCGACGGCGCGTACCAGCCGAGGGTCGGGATCATGCCGCCAGCCAGCGCGCCATCCGCCGCGCCCAGGCTGTTGCGGGTGCTGTGGCAGGCGCTGCAGTGGCCCAGGCCTTCGACGAGGTAGGCGCCCCGGTTCCAGCTGGCGCTGCGCGCCGGTTGTGCGGCGTATTCAGCGGGCCGGAAGTACAGCAGGCGCCAGCCGGCCAGTAACGCCTGCTGGTCGTACGGGAAGCGGATATCGTGCGGCCGGTTCGCCTGGCGCTGCGGCGGCAGGCTGCGAAAGTACGCAAACAGCGCATCCGCATCGGCGCGCGTGACCTTCGTGTAGTTCGTGTACGGGAAGGCCGGATACAGCAGGCGGCCGCTTGGTGCGATGCCATTGTGCAGCGCATTCCAGAAGTCGTCGGCGCTCCAGGCGCCGATGCCGGTGTCGCGGTCGGGCGTGAGGTTCGGGCCGTAAAAGCGCCCGAACGGCGTATCGAGCGCCCGCCCGCCTGCATACGCCACGCCGCCACGCGCCGTGTGGCAGGCGATGCAGTCGCCGGCCTGCGCCAGGTAGGCGCCGCGCGCGATATTGGCGGGCGTGGATGCCCAGGCGGCGGGCGAACTGGCCGGGACGAAGTCGGCGCGCGGCCATGCCAGGGCGATCGCCAGGCCGACTGCGACCACCACCGCCAGCAGGACGATGCGCACGGTCTTCATCATGGCGCGCTACCGCAGAGGATCGGCAGCGGCCGGGGTACGGCATCAGCCGGCCGTGGGTCGGCCGGCATCGACTGCGCCGCCAGCCAGCCCGAGACGGCGGCGACATCGTCGGGCGACAGGCGCGCCGCTACCTGGCCCATGCAATCGGGTGCATGGGCGCGCCGCACGCCATTGCGCCAGGCGCCGAACTGCGCGTTGATGTAATCGCGCGGCAGGCCAAGCAGGCCCGGGATCGCGGGCTGCACGCCGGTCAGGCGCGCGCCGTGGCAGGCGATGCAGGCCGGGATGCCGCGGGTCTGGTCACCCTCGTGCACGAGCTGGCGGCCCCGGTCACGCTGTGCGGGCGACAGGTTGACCGGCGTCGGCGGCAGCACGGTCGGCGCCTGCGCCGCAAAATGCGCGGCGATTTCGCGCAGGTAGGCGTCGGGCAGGTGCTCGGTGAGGTAGGTCATCACCGGGTAGTGGCGCCGGCCGTTCTGGAAATTGCGCAGCTGGTGATACAGGTAGCCGGCCGGCTTGCCGCCGATGCGCGGATAGAAGCTGTCGTTGACGGGATTGCCGCGCGCATCGACGCGCGCATGGCAGGTGGCGCAGGCGAGCAGGCGCTGGGTGAGGGTGTCGGGAACGGGTTGGGGCGCAGCGTCGGCGATGAGCGCGATGGTGCACAGGAGCGTGCAGAAAAGCGCGGCAGCGGGCCAACGGAAGCGTCGAGATGGCATGGATTCACCGGCAGCATGGACGCTGACGATGATAGCGCGAATATTGAACGCCGCGCGGGATTTACACTGCCGGGGTTTCGGTCTTCCAGCGCCGGTAGATCCGCAGCGCCGCATGCGCGTCGTCTGCCGCATATTGCAGCTGCTTGTCCGACAGGTGCGGTAGCGACCAGTTGGTGGTCGTGATGCGCTTGGATTTTTGCAGGCGCTGACCGAAGAAGCGTTCCACGGCACTCTTTGCACCCAGCGGATTCTTTTCGCCGCGCCGGCGCAGCGCCGTCGACAGATCGAGCACGTGGCGCAATTCGATGCCGAACTTGGACTTCAGCCGCTTGACGTCGTCACCCAGGCCAAAACCCACCTTGAGGATGCTGCCAGAGGCCAGCACGGGTTCCAGCACGGTGAAGGCGAGGGCGTTGCCAGCGGGCGTGGCGGTCTGGAACAGAAAAGCAAAGTCGTCGGTGGCCAGCTGCACCAGGTGCGGCCCGGTCGAAACTTCGCCCTTGGCGAACGTTGGCTTGGATTCGGTGTCGAAGCCAATGACATCGGCCGCGAGCAGCGCCGCGAGCGCCTGCTGCGCGTCGGCGTCGGACCGTACCAGCCGCACATGGGCCGGGTCGATGCCGATGTAGGCGGGCAGCTCGGGTTGCAAGTCGAGTTGCATTCCTTCTGCTGCCGCGTCCTTCAAGGCGTCTCCCGAATTCAAGTCTTCGAGAACTTGGACGCCAGCGCCTGCAGCTTTTCCTGGCGCTTGCGGTTGTTTTCTTCTTCGAGGGCGGCGTCGCGCTCGGCCTTCTTGCGATCGGCTTCTTTCTTGAAGCGCTGCTGCAGCTGCTCTTTGGCGTGCAGGCGGTGTGCTTCAGGCACTTCGGCGCCGGCGGTGCCGTCGAGGTCGTAGCGGACCTTGGCTTTTTCCATCGCGCGCAGGTAGCGCATCGAGCCGGTGTGGATGCCGAGGGCGGCGCGCATCGTTTTCTTGTCCAGGCCCGGCATGCGTGCCTGCAACTGCTTGTCGATACCGATCGACAGTGGCAGGCAGTCACGGAAGGCGGGATACTCCTGCTGGAGTTGCTTGAGCAGCGAGCGCGCCGACTGGCCTGATGCCGGGGCAGGGGCGGCAGCCGGGGCTGCTGGCGCTGCCGGCTCGGCTGGCGACTGCGTTGGCTGCTGTGCATCCGGGGTGGCTGGCGCGGCGGTGGTGTCGACGGACTCTGCAGGGGTATTGGTATTCATTGACTTCATGGTAAGAACAGGATTGCGAAGGATAGCACGGCGCTAAAAGCCGCATTGTACTAGTTCCACTAATAAATGTTGAGAAAGACGCACTGCGATGAAGCATTGAAACGCGAAATCGTGTATGATCCGCCTCTTGCCTTGAGTCCGGCTTGCGCCGGCGCAGACCAGCAAGAAGGTCATCATGCCGGGGCAATGCACCCGGTGACACGTGCAGATCCCTCACCGTATCGAGCAATGATCACCAAAACTTGCATTGGGGCGTAATGGCCCCATCTCCTATTCTTCTAGAAAAATAGATGCAAGCCCGTGTTAGCGGGCTTTTTTTCGTTCCGACATGCACAGCACGATTTTGAACAGCGACCAACGCCACCTGCCCGCAGCCCCGATATTACGCCGGCGCGCGCACCGAAGGGCAGGTCGGGCTTGAAGTCTGGCATGTCCGCCCTAAGGTAGGGCCACTTCCGTTCCCCATTCCCAGGTCCCGTACGCGGGGCCCGCTGGATTATTGACTTCGCAGGCGCGCTACTCGCCTCGACTGGAGAGTTTTAAGCTATGAAAAACACCGCCAAGACATTGACACTGACAGCGAAAAAAGCCCCGGCCAAGGCATCGGCCCCGCTGGCAGTGCCTAAAACCGCCACTTCCTACTTCCTCGAAACGGAAGCGGCGGCCAAGGTCACGGTGGTCAAGACCCGTTCGCGCCTGGCGACGCTCAAAGCCCAGGCCGACGCGATCCTGGCCGCCGGTGGCCCTGCCGCCGAGCCGGTTGCCGCCCCAGCCGTCGCTGAAGCCGCACCCGCAACAGTGGCGCCAGTGGCCGCCGCGCCAGTGGAAGCTGCCGCGCCGGCCGAGATCAGCGCGCCTGAGCCTGTCGCTGCTGCCGCCGACACCGCGCTTGACGCGCACGATCCCGCCGACGACTACATGCCAACGCAGGCCAAGCCAGCCGCGCCACCGGTCATCGTGCGCAAGCGCGGCCGTCTGGCAGCACTGAAAAACGCCGAGCCGGAAAGCGACGTCGCTGCCGAAGCTGCACCGGCCGAGGCCGTGGCCCCCGCCGTTGCCGAGACTGCCCCGGTGGCCGAGGAAGCGCCGAAAGTCGTGCGCACCCGCACCGCGCGCCGCGTTGACGCCAGCCCGGCGTCCGTCGCCGTTGCCCAGACCAATGCCGTCGGCACCGTCAGCAAGACCACCGACGCCGCTGCGCTGGCGGCGATCGACACGTCGGGCTACCTGCTGCCGCAGGTGAAGGTGCCTGGCCGCCGTGGCCGCAAGCCAAGCGAATTCGTGCCGGAGAACGACGAAGTCGCGGCGCTGAACGCCGTCGAGCGCGCCGAAATGAAGGCCGCATCGAAAGTGCGTGAGCGCAAGGCCAAGGGCATTGCGCTGCTGAAGGAAGAAGGCTTCTCGGAAACCGAACTCGAGCGCCGTCGCCAGCAGTTGAAGAACCTGATCAACATGGGCAAGGAGCGGGGCTTCCTGACCCACGCCGAGATCAACGACCACCTGCCGGAAAATATCATCGATCCGGAAGCGATCGAAGGCATCATCGCGACCTTCAACGACATGGGCATCGCCGTCTACGAGCGCGCGCCGGAAGCCGAAATGATGCTGTTGTCGGACCAGGCCGTGACGCCGACGAGCGAAGACGAAGTGGAAGCGGCTGCAGCAACCGCACTGTCGACCGCCGACTCGGACTTTGGCCGCACGACTGACCCGGTGCGCATGTACATGCGTGAAATGGGCGCCGTGTCGCTGCTGACGCGCGAAGGCGAAATCGAAATCGCCAAGCGCATTGAGCAGGGCCTGAAGGACATGGTCCAGGCAATCTCGGCCTGCCCGACGACGATCTCGGAAATCATCGCGCTGTCGCACAAGATCGCCAACGATGAACTGAAGATCGACGACGTGGTCGATGGCTTCGTTGACATGAACGACACCCCGGCGCCTGCTGCCTCGGTCGCCCACGCCGCTGCGATCAGCGAAGAGGACGACGAAGAAGAAGAGGAAGAAGTCGAAGAAGAAGAGGGCGACGTCAACAGTGGCGCCGCTGCCGGCTACTCGCCTGAGCAACTCGCGCAACTGAAGAAGAGCGCGCTCGAGAAATTCGCGCTGATCGAGCAGCAGTTCGACCTGATGGGCCACGCGTTCAAGAACAAGGGCTATGGCTCGCCGGCATACGAAGATGCGCAAGCCGTCATTTCGTACGAACTGCTGGGCATCCGCTTTACCGCCAAGGTCGTCGAGAAGCTGTGCGACACGCTGCGTGGCCAGATGGACGAAGTGCGTTCGATCGAGCGCGCCGTACTGGACATCTGCGTGAACCGCTGCGGCATGCCGCGCGCCCACTTCATCAAGGTCTTCCCGGGCAACGAAACCGATCTGCAATGGGGCGACCGCGAAGTCGATTGCGCGTATCCGTACAGCGCGGTGCTGAGCCGTAACCTGCCGGCGATCAAGGAACTGCAACAGCGCATGATCGACCTGCAGGCGCGCGTGGCGCTGCCGCTGGCCGACCTGCGCAAGATCAACAAGCAGATGGCGGCGGGCGAAAAGCGTGCACGCCAGGCCAAGCGCGAGATGACCGTGGCCAACCTGCGCCTGGTGATTTCGATTGCCAAGAAATACATCAACCGCGGCCTGCAATTCCTGGATCTGATCCAGGAAGGCAATATCGGCCTGCTGAAAGCGGTCGACAAGTTCGAATACCGTCGCGGCTACAAGTTCTCGACCTATGCGACGTGGTGGATCCGCCAGGCGATCACGCGTTCGATCGCCGACATGGCCCGCACGATCCGCGTGCCGGTGCACATGATCGAGACGATCAACAAGATGAACCGCATCTCGCGCCAGATCATGCAGGAAACGGGCAGCGAGCCGGATCTGCCGACGCTGGCCCTGAAGATGGAAATGCCAGAGAACAAAGTTCGCGAGATCATGAAGATCGCGAAAGAGCCGATTTCGATGGAAACGCCGATGGGCGAGGATGGCGATTCGCAGTTGGGCGATTTCATCGAAGACAATGCCACGCTGGCCCCGCTGGACGCCGCACTGCACGCCTCGATGCGCAACGTGATCAAGGAAGTGCTCGACTCGCTGACGCCGCGCGAAGCAAAGGTGCTGCGCATGCGTTACGGCGTCGAGATGTCGAACGACCACACGTTGGAAGAAGTGGGCAAGCAGTTCGACGTGACCCGCGAGCGGATTCGCCAGATCGAAGCCAAGGCGATGAGCAAACTGCGTCAGCCATCGCGCTCGGACAAGCTCAAGACCTTCTTGCACAATCAGTAATTCGTCATACAGCGTCGGTCGTCTCGACGTGAAAAGCCGCCCGGTTCGCACCGGGCGGCTTTTTTTGTGCTGGCCTGTCAGCGGCAGTCGACGCCATGTACGCGCCACCTTCCAGAATAAATCATCGACATGCCCCGGACACGATTCTTTGTCACTCTCCCAAGTAAACCGTGGTTGTCAATACACACGTTTTATTGAACAGCAGAAATAAATTCGGACAGATGTTCTATGCCCCCCGATTTTTGCAATACTTGGCCTGTACTTCAGGCCTTGATTTCCTTCCTTGAAAGACCGCAACATGCCTTCCACCCAATACCCACGCCTTGCCAAATCCTGTCTCGCCAGCCTCGCGCTGCTGGCCCCGCTGTCCGCTGTCGCTGGCGATGACGTGATCGTCACCGACCGGCCCGATTTCGTCGAGTCCAGCAATGTGGTCGGCCGTGGCCGGTTCCAGATCGAGACCAGCGTGCTGGCCGAGCGGGACAAGTCCGATGGCGTGCGCGCGCGGACCTACAGCATGCCGACGCTGCTGCGCTACGGCGTGGGCGACGTGCTCGAACTGCGGCTCGAAACCGACGGCCGTACGGTGCAGCATGCGGGCGGCGAGGGCACGTCCGCCGGCTACGCCGACACGGCGCTCGGCGTGAAATGGCATGTGCAGGACGAGGCGCCGGGGCGGCCGTCGGTGGGTGTGCTGCTGCATGCCGACCTGGACAGCGGGTCGCGGACCTGGCGCGGTCAGGGCGTGCGCCCGTCGCTGCGCGTGGCCGCTGAATGGGAATTGCCGGGCGACCTGTCGCTGGGCGTGATGCCCGGCATCGGCCGCGAGCGCACCGAGGACGGCAAGCGCTTCGGCTACGGCATCCTCGGCGTGGTGCTTGGCAAAGAGCTGACGCCGACCTGGCGCGCATTCGTCGAAGTGGCGGCGCCGCAGATCGCCCGCAGCGCCAACGGCGGCACCGTGGCCACGTTCGACACGGGCATGGCGTGGCTGCTGTCAGACCGCTGCCAGCTCGACACCATGCTGTCGCTGGGCCTGAACCGGCGCACGCCCGATGCCGCGCTCACGGTCGGGCTATCGTTCAAACTGTAGGGAGAAATCACCATGAATCTGACCATCCGGCACCGGCTGTTTCTATCGAACCTGGCAGCGGTTTTTCTGGCTGCCGTGGTGGCGTGCATCGCCTACAGCGCGATGTTGTCGCTCGAAACGGCGATGAATGCCATCACCGTCAACGGCAGCGCGCTGAAGCACCAGCTCCAGGCCGACATGGCGCACGACGCCTTGCGCGCCGATGTACTGGCCGCGCTGATTGCCGGACCGGATGGTGCAGGCAAGCAGGCCGACGTCCGGCGCGACCATGCGCAGCACGCGGCCACGCTGGCCGGCTTGATCGACACGCTGGCCAAGGAGCATCCCGACGCGGCGCTGCAAAGCGCCATTCCTGCCGTGCGCGCTGACGTCGACGCCTACCTCAAGAGCGTGGCGCGGATGATCGACCTGGCGTTCACCGACCCGGTTGCGGCGCGCCAGGCGCAGGCGGACTTCATGGGGCATTTCCGCAAGCTCGAAACGAGTATGGGCGAACTGAGCGACACCATCGGGGCTGGCGCGGAGGCCACGCGCGTTGGCGGCCACGAACTGGTCGTGCGCTCCGAACGCCTGCTGCTGCTGGCGTCCCTGATCTCTGTGATGCTGATGGTCGTGGTGGGCCAGCTGTCTGCACGTGCCATCCGGCGCCCGCTCGAGGAAGCGGTGGCGTTCGCCGGCCGCATTGCCGACGGCGACCTTGGCGCAACGCTCGACTGCAACGCCGACGACCGGACCGAAACCGGGCGCCTGAAGGTGGCGCTGCAGCGCATGCGCGCCAATCTGCACGGGGTGGTCAGCCAGGTGCGCGGCAGTACCGACGCCATCGAAACGGCGTCCGGTGAAATCGCCAGCGGCAACCTGGACCTGTCACGCCGCACCGAGCAGCAGGCCGGCGCGCTGGAAGAAACGGCGGCATCGATCGAAGAACTGGCGGCGACGGTCAAGCAGAATGCCGACAGCGCCTTGCAGGCCAACACGCTGACGGCATCGGCGTCCCAGGTGGCCGTCAAGGGCGGCGAAGCGGTGGCGCGCGTGGTCGATACGATGGGCGCCATTCACACGTCGTCGCGCCGCATTGTCGACATCACCGGCACGATCGAATCGATTGCGTTCCAGACCAATATCCTGGCGCTCAATGCGGCGGTGGAAGCGGCGCGCGCCGGCGAGCAGGGGCGCGGTTTTGCCGTGGTGGCGTCCGAGGTACGCAACCTGGCCCAGCGCGCCAACGCGGCGGCCGGCGAAATCAAGGTGCTCATCGACGAGTCGGTGCGGCACGCCGACAACGGGATTTCCCTCGTCGCGGCGGCCGGCGGCACGATGGACGAGATCGTGGCCAGCGTGCGGCGCGTCACCGATATCGTGGCCGAGATTGCCACTGCCAGCCAGCGCCAGGGACAGGGCATCGCGCAGGTCAACAGCGCGATCGGGGAAATCGACGCCGTCACGCAGCAGAATGCTGCGCTCGTCGAGCAGGCCGCCGCGGCGGCGGCCTCGATGCAGGAGCAGACCGCCAACCTCAGTGCGCTGGTCGGGAATTTCAAGCTGGGTCAGGCGGCGCCGGTACAGCTGGCGCCGGTGGACCGGCGCCGGCAGACCGGCGTGTTGCAACTCGCGTGAACCGTTAGCCCGTGTTGCGCAAGCCGGCCGCAACGCCGTTGATCGACAGGTGGATGCCCCGGTGCACGCGCGCATCGACCTGGCTTGCCGGATCGAGCGCCAGTGCCCGGTGCCGCCCGATCAGCTCCACCTGCAGGTGATTCAACGGGTCCAGGTAGGCGAACCGGTTCTGGATCGAGCGCGCCAGCAGCGGATTGCCCTGCAGGCGCTCGCCGGTGCCGGTGATGTCTTCCAGGATGGTCAGCGTGAGCGCGTGTTCGGCCGTGATGCGCTTGAAGATCCGCTCGCGCAGTTCGACATCGGCCACCAGTTCCGCATAACGCCGGGCGATCGGCAGGTCGGTCTTGGCCAGCACCATGTCCATGTTCGATAGCAGCGTGGCAAAGAACGGCCATTCCTGGAACATCGTGCGCAGCTCGGCCAGTTTCGCCTCGCGCTCGCCTTCGCCGAGCCAGCCATGGACCGCCGACGCGAAGCCAAACCAGCCCGGCAGCAGCAGGCGGCACTGGCCCCACGAGAAGCCCCACGGAATCGCGCGCAGGTCTTCGATGCGGCGGGTCGACTTGCGCGAAGCAGGGCGCGAACCGAGGTTCAGCTCCGCGATCTCGGCGATCGGCGTGGCCGCAAAGAAGTAGTCGGTAAAGCCGGGCGTGTCGTAGACCAGGTCGCGATAGGCCTTGTAGGCGCGGTTCGACAGCTCGGCCATCACCGATTCGAAGCGGTGCAGGCGGCCGGTCTGCGCCTCGCTCGCCGTGTTGGGCGTCAGGCTCGCTTCCAGCGTGGCCGAGACGAGCAGCTCCAGGTTGCGCCGGCCGATTTCGGCATTCGAGAATTTGGACGCGATGATTTCGCCCTGTTCTGTCAGGCGGATCTGGCCATTGACGGTGCCCGGCGGCTGGGCGCGGATTGCATCGTAGCTCGGACCACCGCCACGGCCAACCGTGCCGCCGCGGCCGTGGAACAGGCGCAGCTTGACCTTCTGCTGCGCGAACACCTCGACCAGTTTCAGCTCGGCCTGGTACAGCTCCCAGTTGGATGTCAGGAAGCCACCGTCCTTGTTAGAGTCGGAGTAGCCCAGCATGACTTCCTGCAGGTGGCCCTGCTTTGCGATCACGTTGGCCACAAACGGCAGCGCCATCCACGCATCCATGATGCCGGCCGCGCGTTGCAGGTCGGGGATGGTTTCGAACAGCGGGATCACCATCACTTCGCCCGTCGTGCTGCTGGCGCGCAGCAGACCGGTTTCCTTTTGCAGCAGCAGCACTTCGAGCAGGTCGGACACCGTCTCGGTGTGCGAGATGATGTAGTTGCGGATGGCGCGCGGGCCGTAGCGCAGGCGGATCTCGCGCGCACAGCGCAGGATCGCCAGCTCGGACGTCGTCTCGTCGCCGTAGGTATCCCATGGCGAGATCAAGGGCCGGGCACTGTCGAGTTCGCGCAGCAGCAGCGCGACCTTCGCGTCTTCGTCGAGCGCCGCGTAGTCAGGCTCGACGCCGGCGCGGGCCAGCAGTTCGGCCAGCACGCGCTCGTGGATGTCCGAACTCTGGCGCATGTCGAGCGAGGCGAGATGGAAGCCGAAGATGCGCGCGGCGCGCAGCAGGCCGGCCAGGCGCGGCATGGTCAGCATGGCGCCATGGTTCTGGCGCAGCGAGTCGGCCAGCGTTTCCAGGTCGGCCGCAAATAGTTCGGGGTCGAGGTACGGTGCGGCGTGGCCGACTTCCTTGCGCAGGATGTGGCCCACGCCCAGCTCGCGCGCGGTGGCGGCCAGGCGCGCATAGATGCCGATCAGCGCGCGCCGGTAAGGCTCATCGCTGCGGTGCGGCGAGGCGTCGGGCGAGTTCTGGGCCAGCAGCTCCAGCGCCGGCGTGACGTCCACCAGCAGTGTGGAGGCCGACAGTTCGGCGCCCAGGGCATGGACTTCGTCGAGGTAGAAGTCGAGGATCGTCGTCGACTGGCGCGTCAGTGCGTGGCGCATCGTGTCGGCGTTGACGTTCGGGTTGCCGTCACGGTCGCCGCCGATCCAGCTGCCCATCTGCAGGTAGGATGCGTGGGGTTTGGGGGCGTCATCCTGGGCGCCGTCGTCAGGGCCGTATTGTTCGTCGATCTCGAACTCGATGTCGTCGTACAGCGCCGGCAGCTCGCGCAGGAACGTGATGCGGTAGTACGACAGCGCGTTGTCGATTTCGTCGGCCACCGTCAGCTTCGAGTAGCGCAGCATGCGCGTCTGCCACAGCGTGGCGATGCGCGCATGCAGCATCTGCTCGTTGCGCTGGCGCTCGCGCGGCGTGAGCGGCGTGTCGCGCTCGGCCAGCAGGCGGGCAATATCGTGCTCGGCGTCCAGGATACTCTTGCGCTGCACCTCGGTCGGGTGCGCCGTCAGTACGGGCGAAATCAGCGCGTCGTTGAAGAATGCCTGCACTTCGTCGCGGCCGATGCCGGCGCCAGCGAGCTTGTCCAGCGCGTAGCCGATGCTGCCCGCGCGCGGCGCCGAGCCACCCAGCAGGTGCGCGCGGCGGCGGCGGTTGTGGTGCTGGTCTTCGGCGATATTGGCCAGGTGCGAGAAGTACGAGAACGCGCGCACGACCGAAATGGTCTGGTCGCGCGTGAGCCCGTGCAGCATCGTCGTGAGCTCTTTGCTGGCGTCGGGATCGTCGTCGCGCCTGAAGCGCACGGCGGTCTGGCGGATGGTTTCGACCAGGTCGAAGACCTCGGCGCCTTCCTGGTCGCGCAATACGTCGCCCAGCAGGCGGCCAAGCAGGCGGATGTCTTCTTTGAGCGGCGCGTCCTTGTCGGCGCCGGCGGTTACGTCAGGGAGAGCAGGATTGTTCATATCGACCACAAGTAAGCGTTGTGCGAGGGCGGTTGGCCACGGTCTGCAAGAGGCCCCCATGATAAAATTTGTGATCTTATGCAGGGAGCGGTTACCGGCACCGGCCGGATCGGCCCAATGACAGTGAAAGAATTCGTGTGTTAGCAGCTATACAGCAAGGTACTTCGCAGAGTACTTCGGCGTCAGCGCCGTCAAAACTCATTATCGCATCCCGCGAGAGTCGCCTGGCCATGTGGCAGGCGGAGCACGTACGCGACCGGCTCGTCGCATTATATCCACAGTGCCGCGTCGAGATTCTCGGGATGACCACACGGGGCGACCAGATTCTCGACCGCACGCTGTCGGCCGTTGGCGGCAAGGGCCTGTTCGTCAAGGAGCTCGAAGTCGCGATGGCCGAAGGCCGCGCCGACCTGGCCGTGCATTCGCTCAAGGACGTGCCGATGGAGCTGCCCGAAGGCTTCGAGCTGACCGCCGTGCTCGAACGCGAAGACCCGCGCGACGCGTTCGTGTCCAACGATTACGCCAGCCTCGATGCGCTGCCGGCCGGCGCCATCGTCGGCACCAGCAGCCTGCGCCGCCAGTCGCTGATCGCCGCGCGCTATCCGCACCTGGTCATCCTGCCGCTGCGCGGCAATCTCGATACGCGGCTTAGCAAGCTCGATCGCGGCGAATATGCCGCCATCATCCTGGCCGCTGCGGGCCTCAAGCGCCTCGGCCTGCCGCAGCGCATCCGCGCACTGCTCGAACCCGAAATGAGCTTGCCGGCGGCCGGGCAGGGCGCGATGGCGATCGAGATCCTGAGCAGCGCGCGCAGCGACGGCGTCGACCTGCGCGCCGTGCTGGCGCCGCTGAACCACGACGACACGGCCAGCGCCGTGCTGGCCGAGCGCAAGGTGTCGCGTATCTTTGGCGGCAGCTGCCAGATTCCGCTGGCGGCCTTCGCCACCGTGCAGAGCGGCCAACTGCGCCTGCGCGCGATGGTCGCCACGCCGGACGGCAAGCGCAGCGCGCACGCCGAAGTGAGCGGCCCGGTCGAGCAGCCCGAGTATCTGGGCGAGCAGGTGTCCGAGTTGCTGGCCCAGCAGGATGCGAATGCGATCCTGGCGGCGTGCCGTCTCGATGCCGCTGCAAACCAGGATGCCTGAGATGCCTGAGACGGCGCGCGTCGTCGTCGTCACGCGCCCGCGCGCGCAGGCCGATGCGCTGGCCCAGGCCGTTGCCGCCAGCGGCCGTACCGCCGTGCTGCTGCCGCTGCTCGAGATCAGCCCGGTGGAGGATGCCGCGCCGCTGCGCGCGGCGCTGGCCGAACTTGACCGGTTTGCGCTGGTGGCATTCGTCTCGCCCAATGCCATCGATGCCGCGTTCGCGCACATCGATGCCTGGCCAGCGGCGGTGCCGGTGGCGATCGTCGGCGACGGCAGCCGCGCCGCGCTGGCACGCCACGGGGTGACCGGTGACGCATGTACGATCTTCAGCCCGGCCGACAGCGCGCACAGCGATTCCGAGCACTTGCTGCAGCGCCTCGACCTGGCGTCGTACGCCGGCAAACGCGTGCTGATCGTGCGTGGCGACGGTGGCCGCGAGCTGCTGGCCGACGCCTTGCGCGCCGCCGGCGCCCGGGTCGAGCCGGTGGCCGCGTACCGCCGCGCGACGCCGGTATTGACGGCGGAACTGGCCACACGATTGCGCGCCTTGCTGGCGCAGCCAAACGACTGGATAATCACGAGCTCGGAAGCCTTGCGCGGACTGGCCGGGCTGGTGCAAGCCATCGACGACGATGCGCTGATGGCGCGATTACAGCAGCAGCGCCTGATCGTGCCCCATGCGCGGATTGCACAGACGGCTCGCGATCTGGGCCTGGAACACGTGCGCCTCACCGGTTCCGGCGATGCACGCCTATTAGCAGCGTTACAATCACAAGAATGAACGAATTGCCGAACAACCCAGACCAACCCCAGGCCAGCGTGCCCGCCCCCAGCCTTGCCAAGCCGGAGGAGACGCAGGTGCCGCCTGCTGCGCCGCGCGTGAGCGGTCCGGCCGCGCGCGGCCTGTTCGACCGTGTGGCGCGACCGTTGCCGCTGGCCGTCATCGCGCTGGCCGTGATGCTGGCCGTGCAGACGTTCTCGTCGCACAGCCGCATCAATTCGCTGCGCCAGGACATGGCGCGCAGCCTGCAGAAGGGCAATGCGGTCAATGCCGAGACGGCGGCGCTCGCGCGCGACGTGGCCGACCAGTCGAAGGAACTGCAGATCAAGGTTGGCGTGCTGGAGAGCCGCCAGAGCGAAGCGCAGAGTCAGCAGGTCGCGCTCGAGCAGCTCTACAAGGATCTGTCGCAGAACCGCGACGAGTGGGCGCTGTCCGAAATCGAGCAGGTGCTCGCGACCGCGAGCCAGCAGCTGCAACTGGCCGGCAATGTGCAGGGCGCCCTGATCGCGCTGCAGAACGCTGATCGCGCCGTCTCGAGCTCGAATGCCCCGCAATTTTTGACCATCCGCCGCGCGATCGCGGCTGACATCGACAAGCTCAAGGCCTTGCCGGCGGTCGATCTGGCCGGCGTCGCGCTGCGCCTGGACAATGTGATCGTCCAGGTCGAGACGCTGCCGATGCTGGCCGATGAAAAGCCGCTGCTGCCGGTGGCCCCGGTGCGCACGACGCGCCGGCTCGAGGCCGCAGCCGCGGCCGCGCCTGCCAAGAATGCCGCGCCGGCGGTGCCACCTGAGTCGCTCGGTGTGGGTCAGCGTCTGCTGCAGACCTGGAGCATGTGGAGCCAGGAGATGTGGGACGACGTGCGCCAGCTGATCCGCGTGCGCAGTGTCGACGACCCCGAGGCGCTGATGCTGTCGCCGAGCGAGTCGTTCTTTGTCCGCGAAAACCTCAAGCTGCGCCTGCTTAATGCGCGCCTGGCCCTGTTGTCGCGTAACGAAGCCACGTTCCGCGACGACCTAGCCACGGCCCAGACCATGCTGGCCAAGTACTTCGACACGCGCGCCCGCACGACGCAATCGGCCCAGGCGGCATTGCGCCAGGTGCAGGCCAATGACCTGACGATCGAATTGCCGACGCTGGCCGAGAGCCTGGGCGCGGTGCGCAACTACAAAGCGAAGCAATAACCATGCGCTTACTCATCTGGCTGGTTACGCTGATGGCCGCGGCCATCGGCATCGCGGTGACGGCGCGCTTCAATCCGGGCAATGTGGTGCTGTTCTATCCGCCGCACCGGATCGACATGTCGCTCAATCTGTTCGTCGTCGTGCTGATGCTGCTGTTCGCCACGCTGTACGTGCTGGTGCGCACCTTCTACGCGACGGCGCGTATGCCGCAGCGGGTGGCGGCGTACCGCCAGCGCCGCCGCGAGCGCGATGGCAACAAGGGCTTGCGCGACGCGCTCAAGGCACTGTTCGAAGGCCGCTTCGGCCACGCCGAAAAGGCTGCGATGCGCGCTGCCGACCTGCCCGAGAACACGGGCCTGGCAGCGCTGATCGGCGCGCGCGCGGCGCACCGCATGCGCGAGCCGGCACGCCGCGACGCCTGGCTGGCCGGCATCTCGCACGACACCACGCTCAAGACGGCGCGCCTGATGACGCTGACCGAACTGCTGGTCGACGATCACCGCCCTGAGGCGGCACTGGAAGCGGTAGCCGAACTCAATGCCAGCGGCCAGCGCCACATCCACGCACTGCAGTGGGCAATGAAGGCCAACCAGCAAGCGCGCAACTGGCCCGAGGTGCTGCGCCTGGTGCGCATTCTCGACAAACGCAATGCGCTGCATCCGGCACTGGCCCGGCGCCTGCGCGAAATGGCCTACGAAGCGCTGCTGGGCGGCGAAGACCACGACGCCGAATCGATCCGCTGGACCTGGGCCACGGTGCCCCCGCAAGACCGCACGGTGCCGTACGTGGCGGCGCGCGCCGCCGGCGCCTTCAATGCGCGCGGCCTGCACGACGAAGCGCGCGCAATTGCCGAAGAGTCGCTCAAGGCTAACTGGGACGAACGTGTCGTGCGCGCCTACCGCGACGCGGCCAGCCCGGCCGGCTCGCCATCGCTGCTGGCCCAGATCGAAGCCTGCGAAACGTGGCGCCGTGAACGGCCGCAGGACGCCGAACTGGCGCTTACGCTCGGCACGCTGTGCCTGAAACAGAAGCTGTGGGGCAAGGCCCAGCGCTATCTGGAGCAAGCCTTGTCGGACGCGACCGAAGCGGCGATGGTGCGCGAAGCGCATCTGAAACTGGCCCAGATGCATGAAGCGCTGGGGCAGGACGAGCTGGCCGCCAAGCATTACCGGCAGTGCGCACTGGCGACTGTGTTGTAACGCGTGCCTTTCGCTATAATGGCGGACTAATTTTGACTCTTTAGCAACCAAGGATCCCATCATGAGCCTGAACAACGTCCCAGCCGGCAAAGACGTGCCGAACGACTTCAACGTCATCATTGAAATCCCGATGAACTCCGATCCGGTCAAGTATGAAGTCGACAAGGACACGGGCGCGATCTTCGTCGATCGTTTCATGGGTACCGCCATGCACTACCCGTGCAACTACGGCTACGTGCCGCAAACCATCGCCGACGACGGCGATCCATGCGACGTGCTGGTCATCACCCCGTTCCCGCTGCCACCAGGCGTCGTGGTCCGTTGCCGCGCGCTGGGCGTGCTGAAGATGACCGACGACGGCGGCGGCGACGCCAAGGTCATCGCAGTGCCGATCGAAAAAGTGCTGCCGATGTACAAGAAAATCCAGTCGCTGGACGACGTGGAAGAGCTGCGCCTGAAGCAGATCCAGCATTTCTTCGAGCACTACAAGGACCTCGAAGCGGGCAAATGGGTCAAGATCGAAGGCTGGGCTGGTATCGATGAAGCCAAGGCCGAGATCGTTGCCGGCGTGGCAGCGTACAACAAGGGCGCCCAGGCATAAGCCAGCGCGCAGGCAGTATCCGAAAGCCGGCCGCCCGTGAGGGTTGCCGGCTTTTTTACGTCAGTGCGACTCCTGGCGGCGCAGCAGGCCAAGCACGCCCAGGCCATCGGCCAGCAGAAGCCGGCTGGTGGGTTCCGGCAGACGCGTGACCACGCGCACCGTGTCGAGCCCGACATGGCTCAGCCTGGCCGCATCGCCCAGGTGGCGAAACGCGAAGCGGCCTGTGCCGTCTACCGTCAGGTCGAGGTGCCATGGCTGCCATTGTGCGGGGAAGTCGACGGCGCCGCCGATGCTGGCCAGCAGCGTGTCAAAGGACGCTGCAGCGGTCCCGCTGCCGCTGCCGTAGCGCACTTCCAGCAGATCGTCGAAGCCGTCGACGCGCTCGCGGCTGGTGAAGAACGACAGCGTGGTGGGGCCACTGAGTGTCAATGTCGGCGTGATCAGCCAGTTGTCGACGCGGCCGACGCCGTGGGCGGCGCTGAGGCAGCTCGCGACGGCGTACGCGCCGGGTGGGCCAGCCTGGGCCGGGAAGATGTCGGGGTCGCCCTGGCACCATGGCGCGCCTAGCGGGATGCTGCGGTTGATGCGCACCCAGCCCGGGGAGTCGGCCAGGTTGCCGAAGTCTTCGCTGAGCACTTTGGTACCGGCTGCCTGGGTGGTGCGAGGGGCGCAGGCGGCCGGGCTCTCTACTGCGGCGAGCATGAAATTGAGTCGTTGCATGGTGAGCCGTCGCGTCGGGGATCGAGGCTTTATCATAGAAACGGCGGGCACCGCGGTATTGCGGTGCGTTGGGGCTGCCGGGTCACGTGCCCGGCGCGACGCAAAGGGGGAGGGGGAACCAAAAAACGTCGCCGAGGTCGTAGGGTGGACGGCTCTGCCGTCCACGCGTCCAAACCAACCCCGCTCCGTCGTATGCGAAGTCGGGTTGAACGCGTGGACGGGAAACCCGTCCACCCTACCTATTGCGTCAAGAGCGCGTCGGTCGCTGCGCCAGCCACGCCCGCAGCCGCAGCTTGCCAACGATCCCGACCGGAAACCAGTAAATGGACAGGATGAACAGCAGCCCCAGCCACAGCATCCAGCGATCCGGGTGCAGGGCGGCGGCCAGCACAGGCACGCCGTCCAGTGCGGCAGCGCCGTGCGCCATCCAGTCTTTCAGATAGTTCTGGGCCAGGATGAACAGTGTCGCGCCCACGACCGCGCCATACATCGTGCCCATGCCGCCGATCACGACGATCAGCAGGATGTCGGTCATGACCTCGAAGCCAAGCGACGTCTTTGGGCCGACGTAGCGCAGCCACAGCGCCATCAGGGCGCCGGCCAGGCTTGCCGTCAGCGCCGCCAGGACATTGGCCCAGATCCGGTACACCATCGTGCGGTAGCCAAGGGCTTCGGCGCGAAACGCGTTTTCGCGGATCGCCTGCAGCACCCGCCCGAACGGCGAATTGACCAGCCGCAGCAGGAACAGAAACAGCAGCAGGCAGCCGGAGAACACGACGTAATAGGTCAGCACCCGGCCATCGAGATGACGGCCGAACACCTCGTGCTCGACCAGCCGATAGGCAGGAGAAAGCACGTGCGGCACGCTGAACGTGACGCCATCCTCGCCGCCGGTGAAGTCGGACAGTTGCGAGGCCAGCACGGCAAACGACGAGGCCACGGCCAGCGTGATCATCGCGTAGAAGATGGCTTGCACGCGCAGCGCGAACAGCCCCACCACCAGCGCCAGGGCCAGCGCAAGCAGCAGCGCCAGGCCAAGGCCCGCCATGGCGACGCCCCAGGTCGGCTCATCGACGCGCGCCAGCGCCAGCCCGATGCCATACGCGCCGATTCCATAAAACATCGTATGGGCGAACGAGACGATGCCGGTATAACCCAGCAGCAGGTCGTAGGACGCCACCAGCACGATGTAGACGCAGATCGTGGCCGCCGTGTTGAGTGGCCGCGCACCGGAGGTCAGGAACGGCGCCAGCGCGAGCCCGAGCACGATCACGACCAGCAGCGCCGTCAGGCTGCGGCTGCGCGGCAGGTCGCCCGATAACAGTTGGCGCAGCATGGTCAGCCCCGTCCCGTCGCATACAGCCCGGCGGGCCGCCACAGCAGGACCGAGATCATCAGGACGATGCTCGACACCAGCGCGATCCCGGGCGCCAGGAAGCCCGCGTAATTGGCCACCAGCGCGATGAGCAGCGCGCCGATGAAGCAGCCGCCGACCGACCCCAGGCCGCCGATGATGATGACGATGAACAGCATCACCATGATTTCGCCGCCCATCGCGGCCGTCAGCGTTTCCTTGTACAAGCCCCACATCACGCCGCCCAGGCCGGCAAGGCCTGCGCCGGCCGCGAACACCAGTATGAACAGGCGGCGGATGCGGTAGCCGAGCGCTTCGACCATCTCGCCATGTTCGACGCCGGCGCGCACCAGCAGGCCGATCTTCGTGCGGTTCAGGATCAGGTACATCGCGACGAATACCACCAGGCCAATCGCCACCGCCACCAGGCGGTACTTGTCGATGGCCGCGTCGCCCAGCAGGAACGCACCGCGCAGGGCCGTGGGCAGCGGCACGGCGATCGTCGCGGCGCCCCAGACGACGTGAATCAGCTGCTCGGCCACGATCATGCCGCCCATCGTGACCAGGATCTGCTTGAGGTGCTGGCCGTAGACGGGCTGGATGAGCAACCGTTCGAAGGCCCAGCCCAGCAGCGCCGTGACGAGCATGGCGACCACGATCGCCAGCGCCAGCACAGCCAGATTGCTGGGCAGGGAATCCATCTCGAGCCAGTGGCGCAGCGGCAGCAGCACGAGCGTGGCCGAAAACGCGCCGACTGCGATGAATGCGCCATGGCCGAAATTGATCACGTTCATCAGCCCGAACACGAGGGTCAGCCCGCTGGCCATGATGAAGATCATCATGCCCATCGCGAGGCCCGCGACGGTGAGGGTGACCCAGGTGGACCAGCTGCCCACCAGCGGCAGGGTGGCCAGCATCAGCGCCGGCACCAGCAGCAGCGGCGCGATATCGCGGCGGGTGGCCGGCAGCTGGACGTCGGCCGATGGGACGGCGGGGGCGAGGGACATGGGTGTTCCTAGGGTTGGGTGTCGAGGGACAGGCCGAGCAGGCGCTGTTGCAGCGCGGCGTCGCCCGCCAGCACGGCCATCGGGCCGGCATGCACCACGCGGCCGCCATCCATCACGCTGGCCGTGTCGCCCAGCGCGCGCACGACGTGCACGTTCTGTTCGACCAGCAGGATCGTCGCGCCTTGCGCCTTCAGCTCGCGAAACGCCGCCATCAGGCTGTGCACGATGGCGGGTGCCAGGCCCTTGGTCGGCTCATCGACCAGCAGCAGCTTGCGCGGTTCGACGATGGCGCGCGCGATCGCCACCATCTGCTTCTGGCCACCGGACAGGTTCCCGGCCGGGCGGTGCCAGAACATGCGCAGCGCCGGAAAAAAGCCGCAGATCCAGTCGACACGCGCGGCGTCGAGCGGGCCGTCACGCGCGGCCAGCACCAGGTTTTCGCGCACTGTCAGGTCGGAAAACACGGCCATGTTCTCGGGCACGTACGCAATGCCGGCGCGCGCGATGTCCGATGTGGCCAGCCGGGTGATGTCGCGGCCATCGAAGTGGATGCTGCCACTGCTGGCGCGCCACAGGCCCATGATCGTGCGCAGCGTTGTCGTCTTGCCGGCGCCGTTGCGCCCCAGCAGGACGGCCAGTTCGCCGCGCGCCACCTGCAGGTCGACACCGTGCAGGATGTGGTACTGGCCGATGTGCGTGTGCACGCCGGTCAGGCGCAGCAGCGGCTGGCGCGTCGCCGGATCAGGCGCGAGCATGTTCGGTGTCGGACGTTCCAAGATAAGCCTCCTGAACGATGGCAGATGCCATGACCTCGCGCGGTTCGCCATCGGCCACCAGCACGCCGTTGTGCAGCACGACGATGCGGTCGGCCAGCTGGCGCACGACGTCCATCTTGTGCTCGACCAGCAAGATGGTGCGGGCGGCGTCGCCCTTGACTTCGCGGATCAGGTCGAGCACGACCGGCACGTCGTCGGCGCTCATGCCGGCGGTGGGTTCGTCGAACATCATGACGGACGGCTGCAGCGCCAGCAGGATCGCGACTTCGAGCTTGCGCTGGTCGCCGTGCGACAGCGCGCCCACCAGCATGTCGCGCCGCGCCGCCAGCGCCACGCGCCCGAGGTAATAGTCGGCGCGTTCGATAAGGTCGCGGTGGCTTGACCAGACCGACAGGAAGTCCAGGCCAATGCCGGCGCGGCTCTGCACCGCCAGGCGCACGTTCTCGATCACTGACAGCAACGGGAACAGGTTGGTGAGCTGGAAGGCGCGGCCGATGCCAAGACGCGTACGGCGCGCGGCGCCCAGGCGCGTGATGTCGCGGCCATGCAGGTGCACGCTGCCGGCGCTCGCGCGCAACTGGCCCGAGATCAGGTTGAACCACGTGGTCTTGCCGGCGCCGTTGGGCCCGACGATGACGGTGAGCGTACCCGGAAAAAAATCGGCCGTGACGGCGTTGACGGCAACGTGCCCGCCGAAGCGGATCGTCAGGCCGCGCGTGGACAGGGACGGCGCAGCGCGTTCGCTGGCGGCAGCCATGTCAGCCATGTCAGCGCTTGTTCCGCACCGGCAGCGGCATCTCGTCGGCCGGGATGTCGCGCACCAGTTCGAGCAAATCCCATTCGTTCTTCTGGTCCTTCTTGATGCGGAAGTGGTACATCGGCTGGATCGCCTGGTGGTCTTCCTTGCGAAAGACCATGGCGCCCTTCGGCGTCCCGAAGTGCATGCCTTCCATCGCGGCGGCCATCTTGTCGCCATCACCGTCCGGTACCTTGCTCAGCGCCGTCACGACCGCGCTGGCGGCGGCCATCCCACCGGCCGTGAACATGTCGGGCGGGGTCTTGTAGCGCTTCGTGTGCTCTGCCACCAGCCAGTCGTTCATCGGATTTCTCGGAAAACCGTAGTAGTAATAGATGGTGCCTTCGGTGCCGGCATGGGCTTTCCAGGTCTGCATCACGGGCAGGATATTGCCGCCCGGGGCCAGCGCGATGCCGTAGCGTTCGGGTTTCATGGCGGCGATCTTGTTCATCGGACTCGGGCCGGCCCAGACGATGGCCAGCACGCGCGGCTGCGGCTTGTCTTTCAGGGCATCGAACAGGCGCTGCGCCGATGCCGTGAAGTCGGTCGTCGCGAGCGGCGCGTATTCTTCATGGACGACGCTGGCCTTGCTGCCGGTGGCGATCAAGGCTTCCTTGCCGGCCTTGATCGCATCGCGCCCGAACGCATAATCCTGGGTCAGGAAACCCACGCTGCCGCTTTTCAGGGTGCTGGCGGCGGCCAGCGCATCCTGCATCGAACTGCGCGCGGTGCGAAAGATGTACTTGTTCCACTTGTCGCCCGTGATCGCATCGGCCACGGCCGGCTCGATGATCAGGATTTTTTTATACTCCTTCGCCACCGGCAGCATGGCCAGCGCCGAGGCGGACGAGGTGGTGCCGACCGCAATGTCGACGCGGTCGTCGCCATACGCTTCGGCCAGCAGCGTACGGCCCAGATCGGGTTTACTCTGGTCATCCTTGACGATGACCTTGATGGCGCGGCCATTGATGGTCATCCTGCCCCTGGTCAGGTACTCGAGGCCCAGCATGAAGCCGCTCTCGGTCTCGCGCGCGTAGGTTTCAAGTGCGCCCGTCTTGCCGGCGATGAGGGCAACTTTAAAGTCCTTGCCCTGTGCACCTGCGTGGGGCGCGGCGCCCAGGGCACATGCGGCCAGCAGCAGCGGCAGGGCGAACGATCTGATCGAATGGCGCATGCGGTCTCCTCGAGATGTTTTTAGAAGCGCAGTTCGATCGTCGCCGACACCGTGCGCGGGTTGCCGTAGAAAGCCGTCAGCGTGCCTTCGTTGCCCAGCGTCGGGAACAGGTAGCCGGCCGTTTTATAGTGTTCGTCCCCCAGGTTCTTGCCGTGCAGGCCGGCGCGTACCTTGCCATCGGCGCGGGTCCAGACGATGCTCGCGTCCCAGATCCTGTACGAGTCCTGGTCGAGGATCGATGGGGTTTCGAACTGGCTGGTGGCGCCCTTGTATGCATAGCTGCCGATCAGCGAGACACGCCCGTTGTGGCCCATGACTGGCAGCGGGATGTCGTAATTGGCGCGCAGGTTGGCCGAATTCTTCGGCGTGTTCTGGAACGTGCGCTGGCTGGCCACATTGACATTGGCCACGATGTATTCCCGGTAGCTGGCGTCGATGTAGCTGTACATCCCGGCGACCATGAAGTTGGGCGTGAGGTTGGCGACGGCTTCGAGTTCGACGCCCTTGATCCGTGCCTTGCCGGCGTTGGTGGTCACGCCGGCGAAGCTGTCGTCGCGCCCGTCGCCGTTGGTGTCGATGGCGATCGAGCCCGGGATCTGCACGTCCTGGTAATCGCTGTGGAACATGGCCAGGTTGGTCGTGATGCGCCCGCCATGGAAGGCCGACTTGAGACCCAGTTCGGTCGTCTCGATCGTTTCCGGCGCATAGCCGGCGCGCGCGGTGGCGATCGGGAGCCGCGTGCCGACCACGTTCACGCGCGGATCGAACCCGCCGCCCTTGAAGCCTTCGGAATACGACGCGTACAGGTTGTGGGCATCGTTCATCTTCCAGCTCAGTGCCACGCGCGGCGTGAATTTCTTGTCCTTGCGCTCGAGCAGGCCGCCGCGCAGATCGGTATCGGTGCGAAATAGAATCGCGTTTGGATTGCCCATCCGGGGCGAGCCGGCTAGCCCGAAATAAATCTGGCGCAGCACATCGGCTTCGCGCTGGTCGACCGTGTAGCGCCCGCCCAGCGACAGGCTCAGGCCCTCGGCGAGCGTATAGCTGCCGTCAAAGTAAGCGGCCCAGGCCTTCGTGTCGATGTCGCCCAGCGTGAAGGTCGACGTGGGCACCGCGCCGGCCAGGATGGTGTCGAACTGGTTGAAGGCGTTGGCGTCCATGTAGTACACGCCGGCCACGCCCTGCAGGCGCGCGCCGCTGTAGGTTGCTTGCAGCTCCTGGCTGAACTGGCGGTTGGTGTACAGCGCCGGCACTTCCATGTCGACGACGGGCAGGGCGTCGAAGTCGATCGGCGCCCATGACTTGTCGCGGCGCGCGGCCGTGATCGATTTCAGGCGCCACGCGCTGTCGACGGTGTACTCGACCGTGACCGAGCCGCCGTACGAGCGCACTTCCTGGTCGCGGCCCAGCACTTTGGTGAGGTTGCCGCGCGTGTCGAACACGTCGTCCAGGATGGGCGCGCGGCTGGTGCGCCCGACGATCAGACGATGGCCATTCTTGGGGTTGGAATCGTCCTGCGTGAAGTCGCCGGCAAGGCGGACGAACAGGTCCTGGTTCGGCACGAGTTCAATTGAGACCCTGCCGGCGGTGACGTCCTTGTCGTAGTTGCCCTTGCCGGTGGTCAGGTTGTCGCCAAAGCCGTCGCGCGTGAAGCGCGCGAATGTGCCGCTAATGCGCGCGGTGTCGGTCAGCGGCGTGCTGGCCGTGAGCACGCCGTCTCGCTGGCCGTAGTCGCCTAGCGTGGCGCGCACGCGCACGTCGCGCTGGGGGCCAAGCTTGCGCGTGACGTACTTGAGCGCGCCGCCGATCGTGTTGCGGCCGTACAGTGTGCCCTGCGGGCCGCGCAGCACCTCGATGCGCTCGACATCATAGATGTCGGCCACGGCAGCCTGTGGCCGGGCCAGATAAATGTCATCGACATAGATGCCCACGCCCGACTCGAAGCCGGCCAGCGGGTCGGCCTGGCCGACACCGCGGATGAACGCCGTGAGCGTGCTGTTGGTGGCGCGCGACGCCTTGAGCGTCGTGTTGGGCAGCGACAGCGCCAGGGCAGTCACATCGGGCAGCGCCTGCTTCGAGAGCTGGTCGGCCGAGAATGCGGTGACCGACACCGGCACATCCTGCAGCGACTCTTCGCGCCGGCGCGCGGTGACGACCACCCTGGACATGTTGTCGTCGGTAGTCGCCGCAGCCGGGGCGCCCGTCGCTTCCTGGGCATGGACGGCGCCGATGGCGCCGCTGCACGCGGCCAGCAGGGCGCACGTGGACGGATGCAGCAGCTTCATCTTTCTGATCGGACGCATGGATGTCTCCTTATTGTTCGTCGCCACGGTGGATGTGTCGCTCAAAGGGGGAATGTGCCCGAGCGCACCATGCGTCACCTTGCGCATCAACAAGCGCTCCCATGAATACGCAGTTCGAATGGCGGCGTTGCAACAGATGGTCGAACGCATGCGCGTTGCATCACCAAGCGTGCCGGTGCCTGGCGATTGAGGCCCCGTGTGGGCGGTTGATGTATCCTCGTCGTGTATCCATTTCACGAGGGCCCCCATGCGCAGCCAGATCAGCGACGACATCACTTTCCGCAAACTCGAGATCCTGCTGGCGTACATGGAAGGCGGCAATCTGAACGCCGCCGCCCGCATGCTCGACATCAGCGCCGTGAGCGTGCATCGCGCGCTGCATTCGCTGGAAGATGGAATGAGTTGTCAGCTGTTCAGTCTGCAGGGCCGCAACCTGATTCCCAACGACGCCGCGCAGGTGCTGGCGGACGTGAGCCGCGACGTGGTGCGGCTGATGGCGGACGGCATTGCAGCGACGCGCTCGGCCGCCGGTTATTCAGCTGATCATCTCAAGATCGGCTCGCTGTATTCGCTGACGACCGGCACGATCCCCGATGTCATCATCGGCATCAAGCTGCGCAAGCAGGAACTCGAAACCGAACTGGTGCTGGGTTCGAACGCGGATCTGCTGCACAAGCTCAAGCAGAATGCGATCGATGCAGCGCTGATGGCGGTGCCCGAACCCGATCCGGACATCGAATCGATCGCGCTGTTCGAGGACGAGATATTCTTTGCAGCGCCGGCCGGTTCGCCCTATGCGGGGATGGCCGAAGTCGATCTGCGCGCCTGCGCGGACGAAAAGTTCGTCTGCCTGAAGGATGGCTTCGTGACCTTCAACGGGTTCCAGGAAGCGTTCCGCATCGCCGGGTATGCGCCGAGCATCGTCACGCGCGTGGGCGATATCTTCTCGCTGATGAACCTGGTGGGGGCGGGGATTGGCTACACGCTGCTGCCTGGCCGTGTGCGCCATGCATTTGGCGACAAGGTCCAGCTGATCCCGTTGAAGAACGACTATCTGATGCGCCAGACGATCGGTCTGAGTTTCCTGCGCGTGCGCGAGCGGGATCCTAACCTGCTGGCGCTGGCAGCGGTGTGCCGGATGCTGAAACACCGTACGCCAGCGGGCTGAGCACGCTGGTGCCGGTATGGATCAGCGCCCAACCATCCTTACGACCGCTTCAACTGGTTGATCACGCTGGCGACCTTCGTGGTGATCATGTCGACCGCCGGATTGTTCGCTCCGTGCGGGATGATGACATCGGCGTTGCGCTTGGTCGGCTCGATGAACTGCTTGTGCATCGGGCGCACGGTGTCCAGGTACTGGCTGATGACGCTTTCCACCGAGCGGCCCCGTTCCGTGATATCGCGCTGCATGCGGCGGATGAAGCGGATGTCGGACGCCGTATCGACAAAGATCTTCAGCGACATCATGTCGCACAAGGCCGGGTCATACAGGGCAAACAGGCCTTCGATGACGATCACCGGGGCGGGCTTGACCCGAATGGTGCGGTCGGAGCGGTTGTGCAGCGTGAAGTCGTACTCGGGCATGTCGATCGATTCGCCCCGGCGCAGCGCCTGGACGTGCTGCACCAGCAGCGACCACTCGAACGCCTGCGGATGGTCGTAATTCTGCTGGGTGCGCACTTCAGGGCTGAGATGCGTCTGGTCGCAGTAATAATCATCCTGCATCACGACCGAGACCATCTCGGTGCCGAATGTGGACAGCACTTGCCTGGACACCGTGGACTTGCCACTGCCGCTACCGCCCGCGACGCCAATAATAAACGGTTGAAAAGGAAAACTGAGCATGCCGAATGATACCGGATTCGGGACCGGACCGACAGGTCACCGGCGACACGACCGGTCGCAGATGTCGCGTCGGTGCTACCGGGAAAACACCAAAAAATGACGACGTTTCTGTCAGAATCATCGTGATTAAGGAGATTGTCATGACTACAAGGCTGGATCGGATTCGTGGTGGTATGTACGGCTTGCTGACAGGGGATGCTCTGGGCGTTCCCTATGAATTTTCAGCGCCGCAGGATATTCCAGAACGACGCCTGATCGACATGTCTCCGCCACCCGGCTTCGCCCGGGCACACAGCTCGGTTCCCGAGGGGACGTGGAGCGACGATGGCGCACAGGCGCTGTTGCTGCTGGCGTCGTTGGTCGAGTGTCAATCAGTCGACCTTCAGCAATTTACGGAGAGCCTGATGGATTGGTGCCGAAACGGCGCCATGACGCCGGACGGGAGGGTGTTCGACATCGGGATCCAGACAAGACAGGCACTTGAAAATTTTGCCCGGTACGGCAATCCCCTCACATGTGGTCCCAACCAGGAGAGGAGCAATGGCAATGGTTCGTTAATGCGCACGCTTCCTTGCGCATTCATTGTCACGTCGAACCCGGCGGATATGATCGCTCGCGCAAGACGACAAAGTTTGCCAACGCACGCCCATCCACGGTCGCAACTGGCCTGTGCGCTTTACGCGCTCATGGCCTGGCAGATGGTGGAAGGCAGGACACCGATTGAAGCACTCGACTACGCACAAGACACCCTCCAGCAAGGGGTCGATCCTGGCGAGCAAGCAGAGCTCAGCCTGATCCTGGACGGCCGCCTGGATCGGTCGCAGGGTTCAGGCTATGTGGTCGACAGTCTTTGGTCAGCAATACGGTGCGTGCTCGCAACCGACAACTACGAAGATTGTGTGCGCGAAGCGATCGCTCTTGGCAATGATACGGATACCACTGCCTGCATCGCTGGCGGTCTGGCAGGTGTGCTCTATGGGGAACAAGGTATTCCAGCGCTTTGGCGACACGCCCTGCAAGGTCGATCCATCGTGGAAGATGTGCTCGCCCGACTGGCCACGTCCGCGGCCCAGGAACAATATTGATCGACCAACCCCTGTCCCCATCCCAAAAGGAATGCACATGATCCGGTTAGCAATACTTGCAGCTGTCGTGCTCAGCGTCATCTCACCTGTTTCAGCACAGGACGTGCTCCTGCTCGGCGAGGTGCAGCGCGTCATTCTGCAGCCGTCCGGCACGGCAGACTGCCCGCCGCCATGCCCGCCTGACACGCTGTATCCGGACGGATCGAGACGGATCTGCATCTCGAACGGTGGTGGGTGTCAAACGATGGATGTGAAGATCGAGCGGGTCTACCGTGGGGACGCCAAGGGCGAGACGCAACGCTTCAAGTCGCGCATCGGCGAGTGGGGCCCGAGTTTTCCAGTACATGAAAAACGCATTGTTGTCAGCGAAGAGGCGGGGGAGGTGTCCTGGTCGCCTGCAATCGAACAGGATGGAAAAATTTTCATCGATCCGCGCCGTCTGCGTCGTATTGGCGGCATTCCGACCTCGGCCAATGATGATGGCAAGTTAGCGGAACTGGACGAGCTACTCGAGCGTACCGCCACCGCGCGTCAACATTAGCCCGACAAGCGACTGCGCCGCAGTTACTTCAGGCTGCGCAGCGCCGCTTCCAGCGCCGGATAGGTGAACTCGAATCCTTCGCGTGCGAATCGCAGCGGCACCACGCGCTGGCCTTCGAGCAACAGGTCGGCCTGCTCGCCAAGCGCCAGGCGCATCGGCCAACCGGGTGTCGGGATCACGCATGGCCGTTTCCAGACGCGTGCGGCCGCCTGGCTGAATTCCAGTTGCGACACCGCGATCGGCGCGGTGAAGTTGGTTGCACCGAACGTCGGCGCAGATGTATCGCTGAGCGCCTGCTTCCAGCGATGCGCGATGCCCCCGACCAGATCGTCGATGTGAATCCACGACAGCCACTGGCGGCCGCTCCCCAGCCGGCCGCCGATACCCAGCCGGATCGGCAGCAGCATCATCGGCAGCGCGCCTTGCTCGCCCAGCACCAGGCCAAAGCGCATGCACTCGACCTGCACGCCGTGGCGCACGGCGCCGGCCGCGGCGGCTTCCCACTCGCGGCACAGGTCCGACATGAACATCTGCTGGGATGGCGCTGCTTCGTCGAGCTTGGCGTCGTCGCCAATGCGCTGGATGCCGTAGTAGCCGATCGCCGATGCCGACAGCAACAGTCGCGGCTTGTGACTGGCGCGGCCGATCCAGTCGACCACGTTTTCAGTCAGTGCGACGCGGCTCTGGCGCAGCGTCGCCTTGCGCGCGTCGGTCCAGCGCTGGCCGAGGATCCGGGCGCCGGCCAGGTTGACGACGATGTCGACCTGGTGGTCGAGCGGCAGATCGTCCATCGAGGCGATGGTGCGTACCTGCGCGCCGAGCAGCCCGGCAGCGCGCGGCACGTCGCGGGTCAGCGCGATCACCTGATGGCCGTCTTTCAGCAGCGCGCGTACCAGGTGCTGGCCGACGAAGCCCGTGGCGCCGGTGACCAGCACGCAGCGGGCGACGGTGTCGAACACGCTCGGTGCCTTGTTGGATGTCGGTGTCGCACTCGTTGTCAACTTGTTCTCCGGTTCTTCGTCTGAATTTGCCAAGACAGGAATGTAACACTTCCGCTGACAGTAAACGTTACCGACTCAGCGTAATTGATCTCGGCAGCGATCGGGTTTACCTTGGCGGCACAACCTGCATAACAAAAGAGCATGGCCGGCCCCGCAGTGTCCCGAGACCACGGTCCGAGGAGGCGATGGCGACAGACCATGCATTGGAGACGTATCACCAGCGACGCGCCGGGTGGAACCGGCCTTCGCACCTCGTAGGAGCCACCCTGTGTCCTCTCATGTCATTGCAATCTGCGTTCTGGCGCTCATGTTCATCGTCGCCACCGCCATGCCCATCAATATGGGCGTCATCGCGTTTGTCGGCGCCTTCCTGGTCGGCACAATTGTCTTCCACATGGAGACCAAGGCCATCATGACCGGCTACCCGGCCGAGCTGTTCCTGACCCTGGTCGGCATCACGTTCCTGTTCGCCCAGGCCCAGAACAATGGCACCATCGACTGGCTCGTCAGACTGGCCGTGCGCGCCGTCGGCGGGCGCATCGCCGCCATTCCCTGGGTCATGTTCGCGGTCACCGCGCTCCTCACATCCGTCGGCGCCGTCAGCCCGGCCGCAGTGGCGATCATCGCCCCGATCGCGCTGGGCTTTGCCGCCAAGTACAAGATCAATCCGCTGATGATGGGCCTGCTGGTGATTCACGGCGCGCAGGGCGGCGGCTTCTCGCCGATCAGCATCTATGGTGGCATCACCAACAAGGTCGTCATGGAAGCCGGCCTGCCGATTTCGCCGCTGACCACCGCGTTCACCAGCCTGGGCGTGAACCTGGCCGTGTCGATCATCCTGTTCTTCGTGTTCGGCGGTGCCAAGCTGATGCGCCAGCAAATGCCGAAGGCTGGTGCCGGCATCCGTCCGATGACGCCGTTCACGCCACCCGTGGCGGTCGCGGCGCAAGGCCCGCAGATCTACGGCGACGCCGAGAATGAAACGGGCAGCGAAGAGCGCCTGACCGCACAGCGTTCGACTGCTGCCGTCGGCGCCGTCGGCAACGGTGGCCCCGGTTCGGGTCTGGGCACCGGCGACATCGATCTGCATGCCGGTCCGACCTTCCACCAGATGTTCACCGTCGTCGGCCTGGTCGCGCTGGCCGTGCTCACGCTGCTGTACAAACTCGATATCGGCTTCGTTGCCCTCACCATCGGCCTGTTGATTTCGATCCTGTCGCCGCAGGTGCAAAAGCGCGCCATTGGCCAGGTGTCGTGGCCCGAGATCATGCTGATCGTCGGCGTGAGCACGTATGTCGGCGTCATGCAGAAAATGGGCACCATTACCTGGGTTGGCGAAAGCGTCGCCAGCCTGACCTCGCCGCTGACGGTGGCCTTGCTGCTGCTGTTCGTCGGCGCCATCGTCTCGGCCTTCGCCTCGTCGACCGCCGTACTGGGTTCGCTCATTCCGCTGGCCGTGCCGTTCCTGGCATCCGGCACCGGTGTCGATGCCATCGGCTTCATCGCCGCCATGGCCGTCGCCTCGACGATCGTCGACGTCAGCCCGTTCTCGACCAACGGCGCGCTCGTGCTGGCCAGTGCACAGGGCATTGACCGCGATGTATTCCTGCGCCAGCTGATGATCTATGGCGGTATCGTGACGCTGGTCGCACCGATCGTCGTGTGGCTGCTGTTCGTGGTGTTGTAAGGCCACGCAAATTTTAGGAACTATCATGAATCATGCTGAAGGCCGCTGGACCGGCCAGCAACGTAACCGCAGCGAGCGCCTGGCCCGCGCCGGCGCCGCCCTTGGCGGGGCACTCGACGGCAAGGTCGTCCAGGCCTCGCACATCGTCGAGCTGCTGCACGCAGTGCTCGAACCGGGCGACCGCGTCTGCCTCGAAGGCAACAACCAGAAGCAGGCCGACTTTCTTGGCAAGGCCCTGACGCGCGTCGATACGGCGCGCGTGCATGACCTGCACATGCTGCTGTCGGTGCTCTCGCTCCCGGAACACCTGGACGTGTTCGAAAAAGGGATCGCGTCGAAACTCGATTTCTCGTTTTCGGGCCCGCAGGCCGGGCGCCTGGCCAAGCTGGCGCAGTCGGGCAAGCTCAATATCGGTGCGATCCACACCTACCTCGAGCTGTTCGCGCGCTACTTCATCGACCTGACGCCGCGCGTGGCGCTGGTGGCCGCCGAAATGGCCGACCGCGACGGCAATCTGTACACCGGCCCGAATACCGAAGACACGCCGGCCATTGTTGAAGCGACGGCCTTCAAAAGCGGCATCGTCATCGCGCAGGTGAACCAGATCGTCGACAAGCTGCCCCGCATCGACATTCCCGGCGACTGGGTCGGCTACGTCGTGCAGTCGCCCACGCCGTACTACATCGAGCCGCTGTTTACCCGTGACCCGGCCCTGATTTCCGAGATCCAGGTGTTGATGGCGATGATGGCCATCAAGGGCATCTATGCCGAGTACGAGATCGAGCGCCTGAACCACGGCATCGGCTTCGACACGGCCGCCATCGAACTGCTGCTGCCAACCTACGCCGCGAGCCTGGGCCTGAAAGGCAAGATCGCCCGTCACTGGGCATTGAATCCACACCCGGCCCTGATCCCCGCGATCGAAGCGGGCTTCGTCGAATCGGTGCACTCGTTCGGCTCCGAGCTGGGCATGGAAAACTATATCCGCGCGCGGCCCGACGTGTTCTTCGTGGGGCCGGACGGCTCAATGCGCAGCAACCGTGCCTTTTCGCAGGCAGCCGGGCATTACGCCTGCGACCTGTTCATCGGCTCGACGCTGCAGATCGACTTGCAGGGCAATTCGTCGACCGCCACGCTGGGGCGCATCGCGGGCTTCGGCGGCGCGCCGAACATGGGCGCCGATGCGCGGGGCCGGCGCCACCCCAGCAAGGCCTGGCTGAAAGCCGGTGAAGAGGCGCGCGCGGGCCGCAACGTGATCCCGCGTGGCCAGAAGCTGGTGGTGCAGATGGTCGAGACCTTCCGCGAGCACATGGCGCCGGCCTTCGTCGACAAGCTCGACGCCTGGCAACTGGCCGAGCAGGCCGGGATGGCGATTCCGCCCGTGATGATCTATGGTGATGACGTCAGTCACATCCTGACAGAGGAAGGCATTGCCAACCTGCTGCTGTGCCGCACGGACGAAGAGCGCGAACAGGCGATCCGTGGCGTGGCCGGCTATACGCCGGTGGGCATGGCGCGCGACAAGCGCATGGTCGAGAACCTGCGCGACCGGGGCATCATCCGCCGGCCCGAAGATCTCGGCATCGACAAACGCATGGCGACCCGCGACCTGCTGGCCGCCAAGAACATGAAGGGCCTGGTGCGCGCATCGGGCGGGCTGTACGACCCGCCGAAGCGCTTCAGGAACTGGTAAGGAACAACATCATGGAAACGCTGAACTATCGTTTCGAAGGCGGCCAGCGCCCATTGAGCGGCATGCCGCAACTGGTGGGCGTGGTCGGCTCGGGCAATCTTGAAATTTTGATCGAACCGGCGCACCTGAAGGGCGCCTGCGAGATCGAAGTGCGCACGGCGGCCGTCGGCTTCGGCGCCACCTGGCAGGCCGTCATGGCCGACTTTCATGCGCGCTGGAGCCTGGCCGACGCGCGCGTGAGCGTCAACGACATGGGCGCCACGCCGGCCGTCGTGAGCCTGCGCCTGGACCAGGCGGTCGAGTCGATCGCCGCTCTGCCCGGAGGCGCGTCATGAGCAGCTACCAGGAACTCACGGCGCGCCAGCGCATTCCGGCGATGTTCGATGCCGGCAGCTTCGAGGAATTCCTGCCGCCGTCCATGCGCATCGTCAGTCCGCACCTGGCGCAGCTCGATGCGGCGGTGTCGTTCGACGACGGCGTCGTCGTCGGGCGCGGCAAGCTCGGTGGCCAGGTCGTGTTCGGCGCGGCGCAGGAGGGCGGCTTCATGGGCGGCGCGGTCGGCGAAGTCCACGGCGCCAAGCTGGTGGGCATGCTGCAGCGCGCGATCGACGAACGGGCGCACGCCGTCGTGCTGCTGCTCGAATCGGGCGGCGTGCGGCTGCATGAAGCCAACGCGGGCCTGATCGCCGTGTCGGAAGTCATGCGCGCGATCCTCGACGTGCGCGCGGCCGGCATCCCCGTGATCGCGGTCGTCGGTGGCGCCAACGGGTGCTTTGGCGGCATGGGCATCGCTGCGCGCTGCGCCAACACGGTCATCATGTCCGAAGAAGGGCGCCTGGCGATGTCGGGCCCCGAAGTCATCGAGACCGCCAACGGCGTGGAAGAATTCGATTCACGCGACCGCGCGCTGGTCTGGCGCACGACGGGCGGCAAGCACCGCTACCTGCTGGGCGACTGCCAGGTGCTGGTGGAAGACGACACACAAGCGCTGCGCGCTGCGGCGCTCGACGCCATCGCGGACATCCCGGCGGGCGGCGCACCGTTGACGCTCGATGGCCTGCTGGCCGAGCAGGCGATGCTCGAACGGCGCCTGCGTGACACGCAGGGCCTCACCGAACCGATGGATATCTGGAAGGGCCTGGGCATGCCAGATCCGGCGCGGGTGCCGATGCTGGAACCCGACGCCTTCCTCACACTGGCGGCGCAGTACCGCGCCACGCCCACGCTGGGAGAACGATGATGGATTGGCAGAACGTAGCAGCACAACTGTTCCCCGGCGGGCATACCATCACCGAAGCCGACAACTTTTTAAGCGGCAGCGCGCAGGTCGATGGCAAGCCGGTGGCCGTCATTGGCACCACCGACCACACGCCGATCGGCATCGAGATCGCCCTGGCCCAGGCGCAGGCGATCCTGAAGACGGTGTGCGAGCATCCGGGCCGGCCGATCCTGATCCTGGTCGACACGCAAGGCCAGCGCCTGCGCCACCGCGACGAGATGTTGGGCATCAACAGCTACATGGCGCATCTGGGCAAGTGCGTCGATCTGGCGCGGCGCAAAGGCCACACGGTCATCGGCCTCGTGTACGACCAGGCGCTGTCGGGTGGCTTCATCACCAGTGGCCTGATTGCCAGCGCCTGTTACGCGCTGCCCGAGGCGACCATCCGCGTGATGGGTTTGCCGGCGATGGCGCGCATCACGAAGGTGCCCGAGGAACGCCTGACCGAGCTGGCCAAGGACAATCCCGTATTCGCGCCGGGCCCGGAAAACTACCTGCGCATGGGTGGCTTGCACGGCATCTGGGATGGCGATCTGGCGGGAGAATTGATCCGCGCACTGGCCGATGCCAAGGCCGGGGACGAGCGCATGGCGCTGGGCCTGGCGCGGGGCGGCCGCCTGATGGCGCACCCGGTGGCGCAGGCGGTCAGGGTGGGCAGCGATGTTCGCCCGGCATGACCTGGTCTGGCTGACGAGCCGCGGCTGGCAGCGTGTGCGTTCGGGCGCGCCGCAAGCCGCGCTGTCTGCGCTGGATCGCTGGCGTGACGGTGGCTGGCCAGCCGTCGTGCGGCGCACCGAAGCCGGCATGCTGCCGGGTGAGGTGGCGATCGGTTTCCCATTGCCGCCGCGCCCTGAAGATGGCGGCAAACTCAAATTCGGCTGCGCCGTCGAGATGTCCGATATCGGCCGGCGCACGCGCGCCTTGCCGCTGGTCGGCGCGCTCGACGCCGTGCCGGTGCAGTGGCGCGAAGGCCTGGAAGCACTCGAGCGCCAGGCGGCCGATGCCGGCGTGAGCCTCTCCGTGTACGGCTCGGTGGCGCTGGCCGCGCTCACGGGTCAGTATTATCTGACGCCGTTGTCCGACATCGATGTGCTGCTGCAGCCGCAGACGCGGCGCCAGCTGATGATCGGGCTCGATCTGCTGTCGTGGCATGCGGGCATCCTGCCGCTCGATGGCGAAGTGGTGTTTCCCGATGGCCGCGCGGTCGCGTGGAAGGAACTGCGCGCGGCGTTTGCCGGTGCGCCGGGCACGCGCGTGTTGACGAAAGGGCTGGACCGCATTGCGCTGGTCCTGCCCGAAGCATTGATGGCCACGCTGGAGGAAGAACATGGATGACCTGAACCCGCTGCAGACAGTGCGTGCGCCTGGCCGGCCCGAGCAAGGCGACGCCAGCGGGCGCGCCTTTTGCCAGCGCATCGTGCGCGTGGCCGTGCGCAGCCTGTATGCGGAACTGGTGCTGTATCCGAAGCCGGGCCTAGTCTCGAAGATCGACAACGGCAGCCATACCGACATGACGGCGGCCACCTTCGTGCGCAGCCTGTTTGCGCTGCGGCGCTACTTTGCCGACATCACCCGCGCAGGCATGCTGGATGCGCCATTTCACGTTTTAAAGCAGCTGGGGATCGATGCTGAAGCTCGGATGCTGCGCGCCACCGGCGGCATCAACACGCACCGTGGCGCGATCTTTTGCCTGGGCATGCTGTGCGCGGCCATCGGTCGCTGCCGGGCGCATGGTGACGCCTTGACCCCGGCGCGCATTGGCGAACTGCTGCGCGCATGCTGGGGCCAGGCGCTGGGCGCGCACAGCGTTGTCAACGGCGAGCCTGTTTCGCACGGCGCCCGCGCCGTGCTGCGCTACGCAGCCAGCGGTGCGCGCGAAGAAGGGGCGCTTGGTTTTCCGTCGGTGTTCGACGTGGGTCTGCCGGCGCTGCACCGCGCATTGGCAGCAGGGCGCGGTATGCGCGAAGCCCGCATCGACGCACTGTTTGCGCTGATGGCGCATATCAGCGATACCAATGTCTACCACCGCGGCGGCGTCGAAGGCGCGTTGACCGTGCGGCGCCAGGCACGCGCCTTCATCGCGCGCGGTGGGACGGCGGCGCCCGACTGGGAAGCGCGCGCGCTGGCGAGCCACCGCAGCTTCGTCGCGGCGCGCCTGTCGCCGGGCGGCGCGGCCGATCTGTTGGGCGCCGTGTGCCTCGTGCACGCGGTGACGACGCGCTGATGGCGGGGCGCCTGGCCATTCTGTGCCCGGGGCAGGGCGCGCAGCATCCGGCCATGTTCGACATGGCACGCGGCGATCCTGCGGCCAGCCGGCTGCTTGAGGAGTGGTGCGCTGATCCCGCACTGGGTGCGACGCTGCAAGCCGGCCTTGGCGAAGAGCGCTTCACGAACCGCATCGCGCAACCGGCCATCGTCGCTGCCACGCTGGCCATGTGGCGGGCGTTGCAGGACTCGATCGCAATGCCGGCGCTGGTGGCCGGCTACAGCATCGGTGAATTGTCGGCCTATAGCGTGGCGGGGGCGCTGGCACCGGAGGACGTGATCAGGCTGGCCATCGAACGGGCACGGCTGATGGATGCTTGTGTTGTCGAGGGTGCGGCGCAGGGCATGGTGGCGCTGTCTGGCATGCCGGCCGGGACGGTTGACGACTTGCTGGTGGGCGCCGGTTTTTATCCGGCCATCGTGACCGGCGACGATGCGCTGGTGGCCGGTGGTCCGGCCGCGCAGCGTGATGCATTGGCCAGCGCCGCGATCGCCGCCGGTGGCCACGCCACGGTGCTGCCGGTCGCGGTCGCATCGCATACGCCGCTGCTGGCGAGCGCGGTCGCACCGTTCGCTGCCTTGCTGACCGATGCGCAATGGCGCGCACCTGCATTCCCCGTGCTGTCCGGCATCACGGCCGAACCGGTGTTCGATACGGCCAAGGCACTGGCAGAACTGCCGCGCCAGATCGCCGAGCCGATCCGGTGGCGCGACTGTATGGATGCGTTGGGCGAAGCCGGCGTCACGGTAGCGCTCGAACTGGGGCCCGGTGCGGCGCTGTCTCGTATGTTGCAGTCGCGCAACCCGAACATCGCTTGCCGCTCGGTCACGGAATTTCGCTCGCTTGACGGGATACGCGCCTGGCTAGACAGGCAGCTCGACTGACATTCACAAAGCTGATGTCTGATATTGCAACTCAGAATTGGAAAACACGCTGAGTCGCCTATATAACAGTGGTACACCAACTGAAACCATAGGCGTTGTCCATCTGGGCAATGCAATCGAAGGAGCTCTACGTGAAAAAGATTGTCCACGCACTGGTCGCCGCTGCCGGCAGCCGCGCCAAATATGCCCTGCGCAAGCGCGCTGAAGCCATCAAGCCATCGAAGGTCGATTATCGCCTGAACGCCGGCGGCTGGAACTAAGCAGTACTTACCGCCACCCCCTGGCGGA
Source organism: Massilia aurea (assembly GCF_014200505.1). GTDB lineage: Bacteria > Pseudomonadota > Gammaproteobacteria > Burkholderiales > Burkholderiaceae_D > Telluria > Telluria aurea_B. Next base: position 735,628 of record NZ_JACHBX010000001.1, read on the forward strand.
CTGATGAAAAGGCTGGGCCCGTACTGCGGGCCGGCCTTTTTTTTCGCCTGCCCGCGTCTTCTTATGGCTGACTACGGAACGGACTACGCTCGTTCAACTCGTCGAGATAGTCGTCAATCCCGCCGGCCTCGCGCTGCAGGAAATTTTCCACCGCATTGGCAAACGACGGATGCGCCAGCCAGTGCGCCGACCAGGTCTTGGTCGGCAGGAAGCCACGCGCCATCTTGTGCTCGCCTTGCGCGCCGCCTTCGAACGTGGCGATGCCCTGTTCGATGCAGAACTCCAGTGGCTGGTAATACGCGGCCTCGAAGTGCAGGCACGGCACGTGTTCCAGTGCGCCCCAATAGCGGCCGTACAGCGTGTCGGCATCATGGATGACGAGTGACGCGGCAATCGCGCGGCCTTCCAGTTCGGCGATCACCAGCAGGATATTGTCCGGCATCGTCGCACCGATGCGCAGGAAAAAGTCCAGGTTCAGGTACGGCGTCGAGTGGTGGTCTTTGTACGTGTTGCGGTAGCAGCGGTTGAACAGCACCCAGTCCTCGCGCGTGGCGTCCGCCCCGCGCACGCGCCGCATCGTCACCCCAGCCTCGACCACCTTGCGCCGCTCGGCCCGGATGTTCTTGCGCTTCTTTGGCTCGAGCGTGGCCAGAAAGTCATCGAAACTTGCATAACCCCGGTTCAGCCAGTGAAACTGCACGCCGCTGCGCAGCAGGAAGCCGGCATCCTTGAGCGCCTGTGCTTCGTCTTCGGGCGGGAACAGGATGTGGGTCGACGAGACTTCGGTGGCCGACTGCGTGGCCGTCAGCACGTCGATCAGCGCGGCGCGCGCAGCTGCATCGACCGCCAGCAGGCGCGAGCCGGCCACCGGCGTGAACGGAATCGCCGACAGCAGCTTCGGGTAGTAGTCGAGGCCATTGCGCGCGTAGGCATCGGCCCAGGCCCAGTCGAACACGTACTCGCCGTACGAGTGGCCCTTGACGTACAGGGGCAGGGCGGCCGCCAGCACATCGGCCGCGTCGTACAGCAGCAAAAATTGCGGCTGCCAGCCGCTCTCGGGCGCCGCGCTGCCTGACGCGTGCAGCGCGTGCAGGAAGGCGTACGAGAGAAACGGCGTCGGCGCTGCCTGGGCCTGGACCAGCGCATCCCATGGCGCTTGCCCGACTTCGGACAGGCTCGAGACGATATGCGTGCGATAATCTGTCATTGCTTTCAACATTGCTTCCAATTCCAAGAAGTGAGTGCCACGGGCAGCGATTCGCCGCGTCGGCACTGCGAGAGACCCTTATGACCAGCCGATTCTTCAATCTCTATTCGCACCATTTTGCACGCGTTGCGGTCGCCATCCCGCGCATTCGTGTGGCCGACCCGGCCTATAACGTCGAACAGACGATCAAACTGGCGCAGCAGGCGGCAAGCGAAGGCGCGGCACTGGTCGCGTTTCCCGAGCTGGGCCTGTCCGCCTACACCTGCGACGACCTGTTCCACCAGCGCGCGCTGCTCGACGCCTGCCTTGAAGGCTTGCAGACCATCCTTGCCGCCTCGCGCAGCCTGCCGCTGGCCATCGTCATCGGCATGCCGCTGCGCGTGAACCACATGCTGTTCAACTGCGCCGTCGCCATCGCGGGCGGGCGCGTGCTGGGCGTGGTGCCGAAAAGTTATTTGCCTAATTATGGCGAGTTTTACGAATCCCGGCAGTTCACGCCCGCCGATTGCGCGTCGGTTGATCAGATCGACCTGTTTGGCGAGACCGTGCCGTTCGGCGTGAACCTGCTGTTCGAGGTCGCCAACCTGCCGCTGCTGCGCTTTCACCTCGAAATCTGCGAAGACGTCTGGGTGCCGGTGCCGCCGTCGTCGTTCGCGGCACTGGCCGGCGCCACGGTGCTGGTCAACCTGTCGGCATCGAACGTCGTCGTCGGCAAGAGTGGCTACCGCCATCAGCTGGTCGCCCAGCAATCGGCGCGCTGCATGGCCGCTTACCTGTACACGTCCGCCGGGCGGGGCGAGTCCACCACCGACATGGCGTGGGACGGCCAGTCGCTGATCTACGAAAAGGGCGAGCTGCTGGCCGAATCCGAACGTTTTTCCGACGAATCGCACATCATCTTCGCCGACGTCGACCTCGAGCGCCTGTCGACCGAGCGCATGAAGGCCACCACGTTCGCACAGTCGGCCCGGCGCCATGCGGCCGAAGTCGCGGCGTTTCGCGTCGTGCGCTTCGACCTCGCGCTGCCCGTGGAGCACACGATGCCGCTGGCGCGCGGCATCGAGCGCTTCCCGTACGTGCCGGCCGACCGCGCCCGGCGCGACGAGCGCTGCACCGAGGTCTACAACATCCAGGTGCAGGCGCTGATCCAGCGCCTGGCCTCGAGCGGCATCCAGAAGGTCGTCATTGGCGTCTCGGGCGGCCTGGACTCGACCCACGCGCTGCTCGTCTGCGCAAAGGTCATGGACCGCCTGAAGCTGCCACGCACGAACATTTTGGCCTACACGATGCCGGGCTTTGCCACCAGCGAGCGCACGCTCAAGCAGGCGCGCGACCTGATGGCGGCCGTGGGCTGCAGCGCGCAAGAGATTGATATCCGCCCGAGCTGCATCCAGATGCTCAAGGATCTGGGCCACCCGTACAGCGAGGGCACGCCGGACTACGACATCACGTTCGAGAACGTGCAGGCGGGCGAGCGCACCAACCACCTGTTCCGGCTGGCGAACTTCCACAACGGGATCGTGATCGGCACGGGCGATTTGTCCGAGCTGGCGCTGGGCTGGTGCACCTACGGCGTGGGCGACCATATGTCGCACTACAACGTCAATGCCAGCGTGCCCAAGACGCTGATCTCGTACCTGGTGCGCTGGGTGGCCGAGACGGGTACCGTGGTTGCCGAAGGCCAGTCGCAAGTGCTGATCGACATTCTCGATACCGAGATCAGCCCCGAGCTGGTGCCCGGCGGCGCAGTCAGTCACGGCACTGATGCCAAGCCCGCGCAAAGCACGCAGGAGCGCATCGGCCCTTACGAGCTGCAAGACTTCAACCTGTTCTACACACTGCGCTATGGCTTCAAGCCGAGCAAGGTCGCGTTCATGGCGTATTCGGCGTGGCACGACAACGCGGCGGGGCGCTGGCCGGACGAGACCGGCACGCGCAACCAATACGACCTGGACGCCATCAAGCGCAACCTGTCGATCTTTTTGTTCCGCTTCTTCAAGACCAGCCAGTTCAAGCGCTCGTGCGTACCGAACGGACCGAAGGTCGGCAATGGCGGCTCCCTCTCGCCGCGCGGCGACTGGCGCGCACCGTCCGACTCCGAGGCCACCGTCTGGCTCGACGACCTGGCAAATATCCCCGACTCATCGAAAGGACCACCACCATGAAACAGATTACCTGCGTGATCAAACCGTTCAAGCTCGACGAAGTGCGTGAAGCGCTGGCTGAAGTCAATGTCACCGGCCTGACCGTCACTGAAGTGAAGGGCTTTGGCCGTCAGAAGGGGCATACCGAGCTGTACCGCGGCGCCGAATACGTCGTGGATTTCCTGCCGAAAGTGAAGATCGAAGTGGTGGTGGACGATCCGATGGCCGACAGCGTCGTCGACGCCATCATCAAGGCAGCGCGCACCGGCAAGATCGGCGACGGCAAGATTTTTGTACAGAACATCGAGCAGGTCATCCGGATCCGTACCGGCGAGACCGGCCCGGACGCCGTCTAAGCAAGCATATCTGACCCCACCGGGGCGGTGCGTCGTTACCGCCCCATCCGCATGTCGAACTTCCACGTCAGCAGCCGCAGGCCGCTGATGAACAGGCAGCTCGACCAGAGCGCAAAATCGTCCGGCACGCCGTACTTGCCCATGAGCAGGAACAGCCAGTTGCCGATGAAGGCGCAGATCGCATACGGTTTGCCATCCCGAAACACCATCGGCACCTCGTTGCAGACGATATCGCGCAGTACGCCCCCGAAAATCCCGGTAATGACGCCCATCATCGAAGCGATGAAGATCGGCATGTCCGCCGCCAGCGCGGCTGACACGCCCGCGATCGAGAACAGGCCCAGGCCCACCGCATCGGCGATCACGATCAGGCGTTCTGAGACGATCTGGCGCAGCGTGCGGATGAGGGGAGAGGCAACCAGTGCCAGCACGAAGATCGCGATGGCGTATTCCTGGTGCGTCACCCAGAACAGCGGACGCTTGTCGAGCAGGATGTCGCGCAGCGTACCGCCGCCGAATGCCGTGATGAACGCAACGGTGAAGACGCCCACCAGGTCCATGCGCTTGCGCCGCGCTTCGATGAAGCCGGAAAACGCACCGACCAGGATCGCCATGATTTCGATGAACTTGATAAGCGTCATGCAGCAGAGGTCAGGGAATGTTGTTGTGAGATTACCACGGGCACGACGCTTGCATAAGAGAATTATGCGCACCCTGCGCCATGGGCGACCGTCCATCTGACAGGCCGGAAGGCAACCGGAAGGTTGCTGCAGCCGGGTTTGCCTAGAGTAGCCATGACCCGGGCAGCGCGAGCGCCGGGGCATCCTGCAAGCCAACCCAGATGAAGGAGTACATGATGGCCAATACATTCGATTCTGTCAGAGTGATCACGCTGACCGCCGGCAACCAGGGTATGCCCGGCGCCCCGATCCTGACGATGGCGCTGTTGATCGACGGGGCCGATGGCACCGTGCAGGGCAAGGGCGAGATTTCCCAGGCCGTGGCGCCACCGTATGGCGAACTGCGCGTGTCCAACATCACCGGCCAGGTGCGCTCGATGGGGTTTGGCCCGGCAACGCAGGCGCTGGCACTGAAAGGGACGATCTTCACGACGCTCAAACCGCCGGCGATCGGCACCATGGAGATACCATTCAGCGCGTTCTTTGTGACCGACAACGACTGGGTGGGCAACGGCTACTTCAACTACCCACCCAACGACGTGACCGATGTGCCGATCGCTCCGGGGGTTACTTTGTCAGCAGTGGCAGCCGCAGCGTAAAGATGACCCGCCCGTCCGCATACCGGTAGGCCAGTTCGCCCTGGTGCTCGCGCACGATCTGTTGCGCGATGTACAGGCCCAGGCCCATGCCGGTGCGGTTGCGCGGATTGTTCATCGATGCGCGCTTGAACGGGTTGAACAGCGTGGCCACCGTCTCGGGTGGGATCGCCTGACCGGCGTTGGCGACTTCGACCGATGCGTCGCGCTCATTGGCGCGCAGGCATACCGTTACCGGCGTGCCCGGCTCGCCGTGGTGGCGTGCATTGCTCATCAGGTTGGATAACACCTGGCCGAGCCGGCCGCTGTCGGCCTTGACGGTGGCCTCGTCGTCGCAGATGAGGTCGAGCGGGATCGACGGGTACGCCATGCGCGCTTCGTCCATCAGGTCGATCAGCAATTCCTTCAGGTCGACCGGTATCAGCGAGACGCCCAGCCCCATGCCACTGTCGATACGGCTCATGTCCAGCACCTGGCTGATCATGCGCTGCATGCGGTTGGTCGACGACTGGATGCGCTTGCCCAGCGTCGGCTGGCCGTTGCCGCCGCCGTTGCCGGTGCGTTCCAGCACCATGCCGGCCATATTGATCGAGTGCAGCGGATCGCGCAGGTCGTGCCCGAGCATCGCCAGCAGCTGCGCGCGGGTTGCTTCGGTTTGCGAGCGGTGCGAGTTCATCGCGCGCACCAGCTCGGCCAGCGTCAGGCGGGCGTTGCCCAGCACCGTCGGTTCCCACGGGTGCGCGCAGCCGCGCACTGTTTCATGCCAGGCGTCGAACGAGCCGCGTGGCGTCAGGCGTTCGCCCAGTGGACCGAAGATGGCAATTTTTTCGGGACGGCCGCCCCAGGCCACGGTTTCGATCTGTTCGACGCGCAGCAGCACGCACCAGCCCTGGCCCATCGGATCGAAGGGCAGGGCCAGCATGCCGACCCACTTCCCCAATTGTTCCTGAAGCGCCTCCGGCCATTCGTGCTTGCCTTCGCGCACCAGCAAGTCATGCTGGTTGTCCGGCAGCGACGCAATGACGGCCTTGGCCAGTTCCGGCGCCAGTTCACCATGCACGACCACCTTGCCATGCTGGGCAACGATCATCGCCTGGGCGCCGGCAGCCGCCATCAGTGATTTGCTGTGCTCGCCCAACGCGTCGATCGGGTCGTCGTCGAGCAGCAGCGATTCGACGATGCTCGTGCGCACGCGGGCCGACTGCTCGGCCAGCGTGGCGTCGGCGCGCGCTTCGATGCTGAGGATGGTCGAGGCCATCACCTGTGCCAGCACGTCGGCCGCCAGGCGCACCGCGTACGGCACCAGCTTCTTCGACATGTGATGGCAGGCAATCAGGCCCCACAGGCGGCCGTTGATGACGATGGACACGCTCATCGACGCCATCACGTGCATGTTCTTCAGGTATTCGATGTGGACCGGCGAGACGCTGCGCAGCACCGCAAAACTCATGTCCAGCGGCAGGGCGCCCGGTGCGCCGCACAGCGGCACGGCGGTGTAGTCCATGTCGCCGATCATGCGCAGCGTATTGAGCGTATACAGCCTGCGCGCCTGGGCCGGGATGTCGCCGGCCGGATAGCGCTGGCCGATGTACGGCACCAGGTCGTCGCGGCGGCTTTCGGCCACCACGTCGCCGCTGTCATCGGCGCGGAAGCGGTAGGCCATCACGCGGTCGAACCCGGTGAAATCGCGCACCTGTGCCACGGCGACGCTGAGCAGCCCTTCGATGGTTTTCTGGCGGCGCAGGCGGTCGATCGAGCTGTGCGCCTTGACGGCGAACTGCGACACTTCTTCGGTCGAGGCTTCGCGCAGTTCGAATTCGGCAGTGACGCGTCCATGGGCGGCGTGCACGACGCAATCGTATTCCGCCGCGCCGATGGACAGGCCGGCCACGATCGGGCCGGCATCGTCGTCGTGCAGGGCGTCGATGCAGTCGGTAATGGCGTCGAAGGCAGCCACCGGCAGGGCCAGCGCATCCAGCGACAGGCCCAGTTGCGGGGTGACACCCAGCATGGCAGGGGCGTTTTCGCTCCAGCCGGCCAGACGTGCATCTTCGGAAAAGAACAGGATTGCGCCATGGGGCTGAATCGAGCCTGGGATATGAATCGGCTCGTCGGCGCAGGACGACAAATCGACCCGCTGCCCATGCTCCATGATGACCGCTTGCATTGCCTTCAAATCACACCACCCCTAGTCGAATGACCGGCAAAAGACCGGCCGAGAAGAATTCTACAATCAACCGGCAAAAGGCGTGGAAACTGCAAACACGAACATTGCAATTGTTACACAACCATGTTGCATTACCCATACAGACGCGTGTTATTCCAGTAGTGCAGCGCGCAGCAGGGCGATCAGCGCGCCATGGCCGCCGTCGGACCGGCCGGCCGCGCAAAAGGCAATCACCTCGTTTTTTTGCACGAGCCAGCTGTGCACGATCCCGCGCAGCACTGGTGCTCCACCCGGTGAGCCGTAACCGATGCCGTGGATGATGCGCACGCAACGAACGCCGCGCCGGTTGGCGCGGTGCAAAAAGTCGGTGAGGGCGTCGCGCGCGGCGTCGCGGTTCAGGCCGTGCAGGTCAAGTTCATCTTGAATCGGCCAGTGGCGTTTGCGCAATTTGCGCACGACATCCGGGCCGACACCATCGCGTGAGTAACTGAGGGCCGGATCTTCGTCGAGCATGCCTTCGACGTCGAACTGGTCCGACAGCGATTCGCGCAGGACGGCTTCGGTTTCCTCTTCAGCCGAGAGCACCGGGCCGCGCTGGATGGGGCGGTTCGGCGCCACATACACGGGGCGGTGCACGTAGCGGTCGGACTCGGGCAGCTTGCGCACGCCCTGCATCGAGCTGCGAAATTCCACGGCCCGTTCGCGCGCCAGGCGTTCGCGTTGTTCACGCTCTGCCTGTTCGATGGCGCGCACGCGCTCGTTTTCCTTGAGCTGGTCGCGCAAGCCCTTGAGCTCAGCGAAGTCTTTCATGCGTGCCATCGAATGCAGTTCCTGGTAAGGATTTACTGTGGATCGTCTTCCAGCGCTTCGAGGTAGCGCTGTGCGTCGAGCGCGGCCATGCAGCCGGTGCCCGAGCTGGTGATCGCCTGGCGATAGATATGATCCTGCACGTCGCCGGCAGCAAACACGCCTGGCACGCTGGTGGCAGTTGCCATGCCTTCGAGGCCCGACTTGGTCACCAGATAGCCGCCGCTGTGCATCTCGAGCTGGCCTTCAAAGATGCCCGTGTTCGGCTTGTGGCCGATGGCCACGAACAGGCCGTGCACGGTCAGGTCCTTGAAGTCGCCCGTCTGGGTCGATTTCAGGCGCAGGCCAGTGACACCGCTGTTGTCGCCCAGGACTTCATCGAGCGTCTGGTTATATTCCAGCACGATCTTGCCTTCGGAGACTTTGTGCATCAGGCGGTCGACCAGGATCGGCTCGGCGCGGAAGCGGTCGCGGCGGTGGATCAGCGTGACCTTCGAGGCGATGCCGGCCAGGTACAGCGCTTCTTCGACAGCCGTATTGCCGCCGCCGATGACCGCGACTTCCTGGTTGCGGTAGAAGAAGCCGTCGCAGGTGGCGCAGGCCGACACGCCCTTGCCCATGAACGCCTGCTCGGATGGCAGACCCAGGTACTGGGCCGAGGCGCCTGTGGCGATGATCAGGGCGTCGCAGGTGAAGGTGAAGCTGTCGCCCACCAGGCGGATCGGCTTTTCGTTCAGGTAGGTCGTGTGGATCTGGTCGAACACGATCTCGGTATTGAAACGCTCGGCGTGCTGCAGCAGGCGCTGCATCAGCTCCGGACCCTGCACGCCCAGCGGATCGCCCGGCCAGTTCTCGACATCAGTAGTGGTCATCAGCTGGCCGCCTTGCTCGACGCCCGTCACCAGCATCGGCTTGAGGTTGGCGCGCGCGGCGTACACAGCGGCGCTGTAGCCGGCAGGACCGGAACCGAGAATGAGGACTTTGGCGTGTTTAGTTGTAGTCATGGCGGCGCTTCAATGATTGTTAATAGACACACGGCAATTGGGGGCACCTTGAGAAGAATCAAGGCCCACGCGGGCGCCGGTCGGGGTGTGCGAAAGAGGGCAGATTATAGACGATGCGGCGCGCGGGCATGAATCGTGGGGCCAGCGCGACCATATATCGCTTAGAATGACCGGATCGTCGATTCGTAGTTACCACGCAGTGCCTGCAATGAGCAAGAATAGTCCAGCCGCCACCTCCGGATATACCCGCACCAAGCAAACGGCCCGCGCGCCGCTGCCAGGCCGCCTGTCGCGCCTGCTGTCCGAAGCGCGCTGGATCGCCGGCGCCGTCGCGTTCCTTTATTTCGTCCTGATTCTTCTCAGCTACAGCAAGGGTGATCCCGGCTGGTCGCACGCCAATTCGGTGCCGCGCATCGACAACCTGGGCGGTGCTGCCGGCGCCTGGTTGTCCGACCTGCTGCTGTTCATCTTCGGCTTTTCGGCCTGGTGGTGGAGCGTCATCTTCCTGCGCCAGGTCTGGCGCGGCTGGCGCCGCCTGACCGACAAGCTGGGCACGGCTGCGGCCGCCGAGCCCGTACACCACGGTGAAATCTACGTCCGCTGGATCGGCTTTGCGCTGATGTTCGCCGGCAGTGTCGGCCTGGAATACCTGCGCATGTGGTCGTGGGATGTCGAACTGCCGCGCGCGCCCGGTGGCGTGCTGGGGCAGCTGATCGGGCACGCCAGCCAGGTCACGTTCGGCGCCACTGGCGCGACCTTGCTGCTGTTGCTGCTGTTCGGCCTGGGGTTCTCGCTGTTCTTCCAGGTGTCGTGGCTGGCCGTGGCCGAGCGTATCGGCGGCGTGTTCGACGATGCATTCGACTGGTTCCGCCTGCGCATGGAAGACATCGAAGACCGCAAGCAGGGTGAAGTCGCGGCCGTCAAGCGTGACGAGGTCGTGGATCACGGCCGCGCCAAGTTCACCGAAAAGCATTCGAACGAGCCGATTCCGGTCGTCAAGGCAGAGCCGTCGCTCGATATGGCGCCAGCGCCAGCGCCGGTTTCCATGGCCAAGTCGTCGACGGCATCAGCCCCGACGGTAGCGCCAGTTGGTACGGCAAGTGTTGTGCCAAATGCGCAGCCGACGCTGCAGCCGATCAAGATCGAGCCGCAGATGGTCAGCGTGCCCAAGTCCGAGCGGGCCGAAAAAGAACGCCAGACGCCATTGTTTGCCGATCACCGGGGCGATACCGGCCTGCCGCCGCTGGCGCTGCTCGATGAAGCACCGCCCGTGACCGAAACGGTCAGCGTCGAGACGCTGGAATTCACCAGCCGCCTCATCGAAAAGAAACTGTCCGACTTCGGCGTCGATGCCAAGGTCGTGGCCGCCTATCCTGGCCCGGTCGTCACGCGCTACGAGATCGAGCCGGCCACCGGCGTGAAGGGCAGCCAGATCGTCAACCTGGCGCGCGACCTGGCGCGTTCGCTGTCGCTGACGTCGATCCGTGTCGTGGAAACCATCCCGGGCAAGAATTACATGGCGCTCGAGCTGCCAAACCCGAAGCGCCAGATCGTGCGCCTGTCCGAAATCGTCGGCTCCAAGGTGTATGGCGACAGCGCATCGAGCCTGACCGTGGCGCTGGGCAAGGACATCGCCGGCAAGCCGGTGGTGGCCGACCTGGCCAAGATGCCCCACTTGCTGGTAGCGGGTACGACGGGTTCCGGCAAGTCGGTCGGCATCAATGCAACTATCCTGTCGCTGCTCTACAAGTCCGACCCGGCCGACGTGCGCCTGATCCTGATCGACCCGAAGATGCTGGAAATGTCGGTCTACGAAGGCATTCCTCACCTGCTTGCGCCGGTCGTGACCGACATGCGCCAGGCGGGCCATGCGCTGAACTGGGCCGTCAACGAGATGGAGCGCCGCTACAAGCTCATGAGTAAGCTTGGCGTGCGTAACCTGGCAGGCTACAACAACAAGATCCTCGAGGCTGACAAGCGCGAGGAGCACATTCCGAATCCGTTCTCGATCATGCCGGACAACCCGGAGCCGCTCGAGAAGCTGCCAACCATCGTCATCATCATCGACGAATTGGCCGACCTGATGATGGTCGTCGGTAAGAAAGTTGAAGAGCTGATTGCCCGTATCGCGCAAAAGGCGCGCGCGGCCGGCATCCACCTGATCCTGGCGACGCAGCGCCCGTCGGTCGACGTTATCACGGGCCTGATCAAGGCGAACATCCCGACCCGTATTGCGTTCCAGGTGTCCTCAAAAATCGACTCACGCACGATTCTCGACCAGATGGGCGCCGAGGCGCTGCTGGGCATGGGCGACATGCTGTACATGCCGCCGGGTACCGGCCTGCCGGTGCGCGTGCACGGCGCGTTCGTGTCCGACGACGAAGTGCATCGAGTTGTAAAACATCTGCAATCGCTGGGCGAGCCGAACTATATTGAAGGCATCCTCGAAGGGGGCACGCTGGAAGAAGGCGGCGCTGCCGACGGGGCCGCAGCAGGCGAGGGCGGTGGCGAGGCCGACGCGTTGTACGACCAGGCGGTGCAGGTGGTGCTCAAGAACCGCCGCGCATCGATCTCGCTGGTCCAGCGTCATCTGCGCATCGGCTACAACCGCGCCGCACGCCTGCTGGAACAGATGGAAAACAGCGGCGTCGTCTCGCCGATGCAGTCGAACGGCAACCGCGACATCCTGGTGCCGGCAGCCAGCGCGGAATAAGCGCCGCGTCGGCCACAGGCCTGAGCTGCCGTAAACCGTCGACCACGTAGGGTGGACGGCTCCGCCGTCCACGCGTTCAACCTGCCATCGCAGGCTTAAAAACAAGAACAGGACCTCCGCATGCAATCAACCAAATTCACCATCGCCGCACTCCTGGCCACGAGCGCCTTCGCGTTCTCGACCACCGCCAGCGCCGCCGCTCTGGACCAATTCAAATCCTTCGTCGCCAGCACCAAATCGGCCAGGGGCGAATTCACCCAGCAACAGCTGGGCAAATCCAAAAGCGGCAAGGCCAGTCCCGCATCGAGCGGCAGCTTCGTGTTTGCCCGTCCCGGCAAATTCATCTGGACCTATCAGAAGCCGTACGAGCAGGTCCTGCAAGCCGACGGCGACCAGCTGTATATCTACGACAAGGACCTGAACCAGGTCACCGTGCGCAAACTCGGTAATGCGCTGGGTTCATCCCCGGCCGCGATCCTGTTCGGCAGCAACAAGCTCGAAGAAAACTTCACGCTCAGCGAAGCTGGCGAGCGCGACGGCATGGAATGGCTCAACGCCGTCCCGAAAGCCAAGGACACGTCGTTCGAGCAAATCAGCATCGGCCTGAAGGGCGGGGTGCCGCTGGCGATGGAACTGAAGGACACGTTTGGCCAGACCTCGCGCCTGACCTTCACCAACTTCCAGCGCAACCCGGCCCTGGGCGCGCAGCAATTCAAGTTCGAGACGCCCAAGGGCGCCGACGTCGTCAACCAGTAAGCCGCACCGGAGCCTGCCGTGGATGACCTGTTCAAGACCGAACCGGCGGCGCCGCTGGCCGAAGCCCTGCGCCCGCGCACCATCGACGAGGTCGTGGGGCAGAGCCACCTGCTGGGCCCCGGCAAGCCGCTGAACCTGGTCTTCAAGTCGGGCAAGCCCCATTCGATGATCCTGTGGGGTCCGCCGGGCGTGGGCAAGACCACGCTGGCGCGCCTGACCGCGTATGCGTTCGACTGCGAATTCATCGCGTTGTCGGCGGTGCTGTCGGGCGTGAAGGATATCCGTGCGTCGATCGACCAGGCCGAGCAGTATCTGGCGCGTGGCAAGCACACGATCCTGTTCATCGACGAAATCCACCGCTTCAACAAATCGCAGCAGGATGCCTTGCTGCCGTTCGTCGAAAGCGGGCTGGTCACGCTGATCGGCGCGACCACCGAGAACCCGTCGTTCGAGGTCAACTCGGCACTGCTCTCACGGTCGCAGGTGTACACGCTCAAGGCACTGACCGATGACGAGCTGCGCCAGTTGCTCGCGCGCGCGAAAGAATCCGTGCTGCAGCATCTTGAATTCGACGAGGTCGCCATCGACACGCTGATCGGCTATGCCGACGGCGACGCGCGCCGCTTCCTGAACCTGCTCGAACAGACGAAGACGTCCAGCGACACGGCCGGCATCACGCACATCACGGCCGACTTCGTCGAGAATGCGCTGACGCTGAACGTGCGCCGCTTCGACAAGGGGGGCGACAATTTCTATGATCAGATCTCGGCGCTGCACAAGTCGGTGCGCGGCTCGCACCCGGATGCCGCGCTGTACTGGCTGTGCCGCATGCTCGACGGCGGGGCCGACGCCAAGTACCTGTCGCGCCGCATCGTGCGCATGGCCTGGGAAGACATCGGCATCGCCGATCCGCGCGCCATCCAGCTGGCCAACGATGCTGCCGCCACTTACGAGCGGCTCGGCTCGCCGGAAGGGGAGCTGGCGCTGGGGCAGGCAGTGATTTATCTGGCGATTGCCGCCAAGAGCAATGCCGGCTACAACGCGTTCAATGCGGCAATGGCATTCGTGCGCAAGGACAAGTCGCGTGAGGTGCCGGTTCACTTGCGCAATGCGCCGACCAAGCTCATGAAAGAACTGGGCTACGGTCACGATTACCGATATGCGCACGATGAGCCCAACGCGTATGCGGCGGGCGAGACCTATCTGCCATACGACATGCCCGAGCCGGGCTGGTACCAGCCGGTGCCGCGCGGGATCGAAACCAAGATCGCCGAAAAGATGGCGTGGCTGCGTGGGTTGGACGACGAGGCGCGGCGCTAGCGGCCCTCGGCGGCCTTTACCAGCAGGCCGGATAACTCATCGAAATACGCCAGCGCCGCTGGCGTGAGATCGACCTGCTTGCGTCGGGTGTCCTCGGTGTCGGTGAGCGTGAGCCAGCCTTTCTTGCGCATCGCCGTGACCCGTGCATGAATAGTGGCAGGCGCACCGAGGTGTTCCTGCGCCATCAGGTCGCGCACGGAGAGCCGCTGGTGCGCCTGCGCTGCGCAAGCCACCACCGTCAGCACGCGCTCTTCGCGCGCGTCCAGCGGCCCCAGGGTGGGCAACGTGCGCAAGGCATCGACCAGATGCAGGAAGCGCAGGTAGATATCGGCCGGCCGCGTCGGCAGTTTTTCTTGACTCATCGAGTTCCCATGCCCTGTCAGGGCAGCTTGTTGCAGTGCTGCCACGCTCAGCAAATTGTTGCGTGTCGGATAACATACGCTTTGTTTATAATCCGGCGTCCGTCCGTGGTCTTTACATTGTAACCAAAGCCTCTCATCCATGCGTCACTTGCAGCTTAAATTTGCCATGGTGGCGGGCACGGCAACCCTGTTTCTGGCCACCATCCTGCTGAACGAAATCCTGTTCACGCGGCTCGAGTTCGCGCCCGGCATCAATATGATCTACCTGCCTGCCGGGGTGCGCCTGCTGAGCGTCCTGCTGTTCGCCGAGGCCGGCGCATTTGGCCTGCTGCTCGCATCCTGGTACATCTGCTTCTTCCACTTTTTCCCGGATGATCCGCTGCGCTCGTTCGCTGGCGGCATCCTGTCGTCACTGGCGCCGTATCTTGCCTACCGCGCGTTGCTGGCCTCGGGTGTCGGTGCATCGCTGCGCGGCATGAGCGGCCAGCGTTTGTTCTGCTTCGCGCTGCTGTTCTCCGTCATGAGTCCCGCCATGCACCACGCCTGGTTCGCGCTGATGGGTGGCCAGGATCTGTGGAGGGGCTTCATCGTCATGTTCACGGGCGACCTGGCCGGCACGCTCATCGTGCTGTACGGCGCCCGGCTTGCCCTGAATACGTTCTGGCCCAAGCCCGTGGCGCGTCGCTGCTGATTGGCGGGCGGCGCTGCCGCCGGTCGCATGGCGGCGCATTCTGCGCCGCGGTTCGTGCGCTTCGTCGCATGTCGATGGTGGTTCGGGGTATCGGTGGCTACAGTACCACCATACCGCAGCAAGTTTGCGGACCCTGAAACCACCACCGAGGAGCCATCATGAACATCCGTAAAAACTTCGAAGCCCTGTTCCTGGCCGTTGTTGCACTGGGCCTGGTCGGCAGCTACGTCACCGCCAGCGAACGTCCGATCACGATCGCTGCATCGACCGCACCAGCACTCGACATGGCCAGCATCCAGACCGTCGTCGTGAGTGCGCCGCGCCTGGCCGCCACGCTGTAACTCGCCGCCGACCGGTGGGCAGGCGAGGGCCCGGCAGCGTCACTGCCAAATCTCGCAAGGAATGCCAGTCGCCTTGGTACAATTGTGGTTTCGATACACACAGCCTGGTCCAACCCGACATGATTGACATCCAACTTCTCCGCAAAGACATCGACACCGCTGCCGCCCGCCTGGCGACCCGCAAATACCAGCTCGATGTGTCCGCCTTCAGTGCACTGGAGGCCGAACGCAAGGCCATCCAGACGCGCACCGAAGAACTGCAGGGCAAGCGAAATGCGCTGTCCAAGCAGATCGGCATGCTCAAGGGTAAAGGCGAAGACACGACGGCCGTGATGGCAGAAGTGGCGGGCCTGGCCGACGAGCTCAAGGCCAATGAAGCGGCGCTGGCGAAGGTGCAGGAGAGCATGGCCCAGTTCATGGCCGCCGTGCCGAACCTGCCGCACGAAAGCGCCCCGCAGGGCCTGGATGAAAGCGGTAACGTCGAAGTGCGCAAGGTCGGCGCCGTGCCGGCATTCGACTTCGCCGTGCGCGACCACGTCGACATCGGCGAGCGCCTGGGCCTGGACTTCGAAACGGCCACCAAGATCACCGGTTCGCGCTTCTCGATGATGAAGGGTGGCATGGCGCGCCTGCACCGCGCGCTGGCGCAGTTCATGCTCGACACGCACACCGAACGCCACGGCTATACCGAGTGCTACACCCCGTACATGGTCAACGCCGATTCGCTGCGCGGCACCGGCCAGCTGCCGAAATTCGAAGCCGACCTGTTCTCGGTGAAAAAGGGCGGCGTCGAGGGCGAGGGCGAGACCTTCTACCTGATCCCGACGTCCGAAGTCTCGCTGACCAACGTCGTGCGCGATGAAATCCTGGCGCTGGACGCACTGCCGCTGAAGATGACGGCGCACACGCCATGCTTCCGTTCCGAAGCCGGCAGCTATGGCCGCGATACACGCGGCATGATCCGCCAGCACCAGTTCGACAAGGTCGAGATGGTCCAGGTGGTGCATCCAGAGCAATCGTACGCGGTGCTGGACGAGATGGTCGGCCAGGCCGAATTCATCCTGACCTCGCTTGGCCTGCCATACCGCGTCATGCTGCTGTGCACGGGCGATATGGGCTTCTCGGCCGCCAAGACCTTTGATATCGAAGTCTGGCTGCCGGCGCAGAATACCTACCGCGAGATTTCGTCGCTGTCGAACTGCGAAGCTTTCCAGGCGCGCCGCATGCAGGCCCGTTTCCGCAATGCCCAGAACAAGCCCGAGCTGGTGCACACGCTCAATGGCTCGGGCCTGGCCGTGGGCCGCACGCTGGTGGCCGTGCTCGAGAACTACCAGCAGGCCGACGGCAGCGTGATCGTGCCCGAGGTGCTGCGCCCGTACATGGGTGGTCTTGAACGCTTGACTCCGGCGGCTTGAAACGGGTGATGGAAGGGGAAATGAGCCACTGCGCATTTTCACCCTTCCATTTCCCGGGCAATCCGCTATAATGGCGGTCTCTTGCAGCTCACAGCAAGAATCGACCGAATCAGGAGAGGTGGCAGAGTGGTCGAATGTACCTGACTCGAAATCAGGCGTACGCGCGAGCGTACCGTGGGTTCGAATCCCACCCTCTCCGCCAAGTAGCATGGAACAAGCCACCGCAAGGTGGCTTTTTTCATTCCCGAACGCTGCCAGGATTCCCGTATGCTCGCCCGAATGTCATCCCGATTTCTGCCGGACCGAATGACCCTGATGCTGCTGGCGGTCGTGGCCGCTGCCAGCATCTTCCCGGCGCAGGGCGACGTCGCTGCCGTGCTGAAGATTGTCACGATGGTGATGATCGGCGTGCTGTTCTTTTTGCACGGCGCCAAACTATCGAGCGCCGCGATCATTGCCGGTGCGACCCACTGGCGCCTGCACCTGCTGGTGCTGCTGTGCACCTTCGCGCTGTTCCCCGTGCTGGCGCTGCTGTTCAAGCCCGCCATCCTGCTGCTGCTCACGCCCGAGCTGTATCTCGGCATCCTGTTCCTATGCCTGCTGCCCTCGACCGTCCAGTCGTCGATTGCATTCACGGCCGCGGCCCGCGGCAACGTGCCGGCCGCGGTCTGCAGTGCGTCGGTGTCGAGCCTGCTGGGTATCGTCCTCACGCCGCTGCTGGTCAGCGTGGCAATGCCGGCCTCGTCCGGTGCCGGCGCGTCGCTCGATTCGGTCCTGATGATCGTCTACCAGCTGTTGCTGCCATTCATCGCCGGCCAGATCGCGCGGCGCTGGATCGGTGGCTGGGTCGATCGCCACAAGAGCCTGGTCAGGGGCGTCGATCAGGGCTCGATCCTGCTGGTGGTTTTTTCCGCGTTCAGCGCGGCCGTAGTGGAGGGGTTGTGGTCACGCGTGCCACCCGCCATGCTGGGCAACCTGATCCTGGTCTGCATCCTCCTGCTGGCCGTCGTCATGCTGGTGGTGACCTGGCTGGCGCGGCGCTTCGGTTTTTCAAAGCCTGACGAAATCACCATCGTGTTTTGCGGCTCCAAGAAGAGCCTGGCCACTGGCATCCCGCTGGCCCACGTGCTGATTCCTGCCGCCAGCATCAGCATGGTGGTGCTGCCGCTGATGCTGTTTCACCAGATCCAGCTGATCGTCTGCGCGGTGATCGCGGGCCGCTACGCGCGGCGGCCGGTTGAGCCCGCCGATGACGTCTAGCCTGGCGTCAGGCGCATCTGCCAGTAGCCGACATCGAGCCACATCCCGAGCTTGAAGCCCACTTCTGAGAAGTGCGCGACCTTGGCAAAGCCCAGGCGTTCGTGCAGCCGGACACTGCGCGCGTTCGGCTGCGCGATGCCGGCAATGACTGTGTGCAGGCCGCGCGTGCGTAACGCGTCCAGCAAGCTGGCATACAGGCGCATGCCATGGCCCTGGCCGGCCAGCGCGGCATCGAGATAGATCGTGCTCTCGACTGCGTGGCGATAGGCGGGCCGGGCGCGCCACTTGGTGGCGTAGGCGTAGCCGATGATGGCGTCGCCGTCCGTCAGCACCAGCCACGGCAGGCCGCCGTCGATCACGTCCGCAATGCGCGCGGCCATATCGGCGGCACTCACCGGCGCTTCCTCGAACGAAATGGTTGTGCCGTCGACGTAGTGGTTGTAGATGGCGCAGATGCGGGCGGCGTCAAGCGGGCATGCAGGGCGGATCGTGGTCATCGTCGGGTGCCAGGCCATGTAAAGATCCATCATAAGATATGCCGGGCCCTAAACCACGATCTGCGTGAATACTCGACCAAACCGCTCGATGATTGATGCGGTGCAATATATTCCTGTTACTATCAGACCGGTAGTCAATATTTTCGTTGGCTGGTCGGTTACGTAGAAGGAAGTTCATGCTGTTGCGCTTGCAGGCTGCGTTTCGTTATTTCAATCAGGCCGTGCCGTTTCGCCTGATCCCTGCACTGATCACCACCGCCGTACTGCTCACGCTGCTGGTCATTCCGCACCCGGCAGGCTTGACCGCTGGCGCATGGACGCTGGTGGCGATTTTTCTGACCACCATCGTTGCCATCATCCTGAAAGTCATGCCCATCGGCGTCATGGCGCTGATGGCGATCGTGATCGTGGCGCTGTCGCAGGTGACGTCCGGGTCATCCAAGGGCGCGATGGCAGACGCGCTGGGCAGCTTTTCCAGCCCGCTGATCTGGCTGATCGTCGTTGCCGTGCTGATCTCGCGCGGCCTGAAAAAGACGGGCCTGGGCAACCGCATCGGGCTCAATTTCATCGCGCTGCTGGGCAAGCGCACGATCGGCATCGGCTACGGGCTGGCCGTCTGCGAGCTGGTGCTCGCGCCGTTCACGCCCAGTAATACCGCGCGCGGCGGCGGCATCGTCCACCCGATCATGAAATCGATTGCCGCGTCGTTCGATTCCGACCCGGCCAAGGGCACCGAGGGCAAGGTGGGCACGTACCTGGCACTCGTCAACTACCACGCCAATCCGATCACCTCGACGATGTTTGTCACGGCCACCGCGCCCAATCCGCTGGTGGTCGACTTCGTCGCGCGCGCCAGCGGCCAGACATTTCAGCTCAGCTGGACCACATGGGCGCTGTGCATGGCGCTGCCGGGCCTCGTGTGCCTGTTTTTGATGCCCCTGATTATCTACCTGCTGGCACCGCCAGAGCTCAAGCAGACACCGGATGCGATCGGTTTCGCGCGGGGCGAGCTCGCGCGCATGGGGCCCTTGTCGGCCAGCGAACGCGTGATGCTCGGCACCTTCGGCCTGCTGCTGGTGCTGTGGGCGAACGTGCCGGCCATGGTCTTTGGCAGCGCATTTACGCTTGATCCGACCGTGATCGCCTTTGTCGGCCTGTTCATCCTGATCATCACCGGCACGCTCGACTGGGACGATATCCTGTCCGAGAAAAGCGCGTGGGATACCTTGATCTGGTTCGGCGCGCTCGTCATGCTGGCCGAGCAGCTCAACAAGATGGGCGTGATCGCCTGGGCCTCGAACGGCATGCGCGACGCCATCGTCGCCAGCGGCATGGGGTGGGGCGCCGCAGCGAGCGTGCTGGTGCTGGCCTTCGTGTTCTCGCACTACCTGTTTGCCAGCACCACGGCCCACATCAGCGCAATGATGTTCGCGTTTCTGTCGGTGGGCGCCGCGCTGGTGCCGGGCCAGTACCTGGTGCTGTTCCTGCTGATGATGACGGCGGCGTCGGGCATCATGATGACGCTGACCCACTACGCCACCGGCACCTCGCCGATCATCTTCGGCAGCGGGTATGTCACCATGGGGCTGTGGTGGAAGGTCGGCTTCATCATGTGCCTGTTCGAGCTGGCGGTGTTTGCCGTCGTCGGCGGCCTGTGGTGGAAAATGCTCGGTTACTGGTGATGTACCCACGTTCAAGGAGAGATAGATGACAGTAGTAGCGACCGCAGTGCCGAGCGCGCATCCGTATTACGACCGCCTGATTGAAGCCGGCTGCGCCAACGGCCCGGTGACGGTGGCGGTGGCACACCCGTGCGACCGCTACGCACTCGAAGCGGCGCTCGACGCGGCCCGCATCGGCCTGATCACGCCGATCCTGGTCGGCCCGGCGGCGCGCATCCATGCTGCGGCCGATGCCGCCGGCCTGGACATCGGCGCGCTGCGCCTGGTCGACACGGCGCACAGCCACGCCTCGGCCGCGCGCGCCGTCGAACTGGTGCGCGAAGGGAAGGCTGCCGCGCTGATGAAAGGCAGCCTGCACACCGATGAACTGATGGGCGCGGTGGTCGCCGCCACGACCGGCCTGCGCACGGCGCGGCGCCTGAGCCACTGCTTCGTGATGGACGTGCCGGGGCGCAGCGAACCTTTGATCATCACCGACGCCGCCATCAACATCATCCCGACGCTGGCCGAGAAGCGCGACATCGTGCAGAACGCGATCGACCTGGCGCACGTGCTGCGCTTCGAGGGCGTGCGCGTGGCGATCCTGGCCGCGGTGGAAACCGTCAGCGACAAGATGCCATCGACGATCGACGCGGCGGCGCTGTGCAAGATGGCCGATCGGGGCCAGATCACCGGCGCGATCCTCGATGGCCCGCTGGCGATGGACAATGCGATCGACCCGCAGGCCGCCGCCGTCAAGGGGCTCGATTCGCCCGTGGCCGGACGCGCCAACGTGCTCGTGGCGCCCGATCTGGAAGCCGGCAACATGCTGGCCAAGAGCCTGACCTTCATGGCCGGAGCAGCGGCGGCCGGCATCGTCCTCGGCGCGCGCGTGCCGCTGATCCTGACCAGCCGCGCCGATTCGGTCGCCGCGCGCCTCGCGTCATGCGCCGTCGCCGTGCTGCTGGCACGGCATCAGCTGGCTACCGCGACCGCCAGTGCCAGTGCCAGCGTGGCGGGACGCTGATGGCGACGCAGGACTGCATCGCCGTCATCAATGCCGGCTCGTCGAGCATCAAGTTTTCGCTGCATGCGCTGCCCGATCTGACGCCGCTTTTCACCGGCAAGATCGACGGGCTGTATCGGGGCGCCGCGCGCTTCATCGCCCGCGACGCCGCCGGTCACACGGTTGGTGAACACGCCTGGACGACGCCGCTCGACCACCAGGCCGGCATGGAATACCTGATCGATTTCGCCGAAAGTCACCTGGATGGCTACCGCGTGTGCGCGGTCGGTCACCGCATCGTGCACGGCGGCGTCGACTTCAGCGGACCGGTGCCGCTGGACGAGGCCGTGCTCGACCGGCTTACTGGCCTGATTCCGCTGGCGCCGCTGCATCTGCCGCACAATCTCGCGCCGGTGCGCGCCTTGACGGCGCTGCGCCCCGGGCTGCTGCAGGTCGGCTGCTTCGACACCGCGTTCCACACGGCGCAGCCGGCGCTGGCGCAGGCGTTCGCGCTACCGCAGGCGATCACCGACCTGGGCGTCCGCCGCTACGGGTTTCACGGGCTGTCTTACGAATACATCGCGGCCACGCTGCCGCTGTACGATCCGGCGCTGGCCGGCGCGCGCGTGGTCGCCGCGCACCTGGGCAACGGTGCCAGCATGTGCGCGATGCAGGGCGGGCGCAGCATGGCCAGCACGATGGGCTTCACGGCGGTCGACGGCCTGCCGATGGGCACGCGCTGCGGCGCGCTCGATCCGGGCGTGGTCATCTACCTGATCGAAGAACTGGGCATGACGGTGGAAAGCGTGCAGCGCATGATGTACAACGAGTCCGGCTTGCTGGGCGTGTCCGGCGTGTCGTCCGACATGCGCGTGCTGGAAGCGAGCAGCGACCCGCGCGCGCAACTGGCGATCGACCTGCTGGTGTACCGGATCGGCCGCGAACTCGGTTCACTGGCGGCCAGCCTGGGCGGACTCGATGCGCTGGTGTTCTCGGGCGGGATCGGCGAGAACAGCGCGCGGCTGCGCGCCGCGGTATGCCGTGATGCGGCCTGGCTCGGGGTCGAACTCGACCCGGCCGCCAACGCGGCGCCGCCGGCCGGGCCTGCCCGCATCAGCCTGGCGTCGAGCCGGGTCGCCGTCTGGCTGGTGCCGGCCAACGAAGAATTGATGATCGCGCGCCATACGTGTGATCTGCTCGATCCACCATTGCCTGAATCTGGAGAACACCCATGAAAGTCATCCTGTCGGGCCTGCACGCCGATGCCAGCGAAAGCGCCATCATCGAGAGCTTCACCCCGTATTTTCACATCACGCAGGTGGACATGATCCGCGAAGGCTCGCCTGACAGCCCATGGGCCGTGCTGCACATCGCCGACTCGTACGAGCACGCCTGGGCGGCCTGCAACAGCCTGCGCGGCGTCTTCCATCGCGGCAAACGCCTGAGCGTGTATATCCCGACGCACCAGCCCGACATCTATCACGAGTTCGCGCCACACGAGCGCCTCGATATCGCTTAAGCGTGGCGCCGTAGCGCGGCGTGCCACTGGCAGCCGGGCAGGCGTTGCAACAGCTGCGCCTGCAGTGCCGGGGCGGCGTCGCGCTCGACGCACAGCAATGCGCGTACGCTGCACCCGCTCGGGCAGGCATCGATGCGCAGGAATCGCACTGCATCCAGACCGGCGCGGATCACCGCTTCGCGCAAGCTCGTGGCCGATGCCGTGTCGACCTGCAGCCAGACGAGCATCGTGTGATCGGCCGGCAGCTGGCGCCGCAGGGCGGGGCTGTGAAACGTAACGTGTTTCATCGTGATTTCTCCTTCCGTTACCGTGACATCCGGCGTGTCAACGATTCCTGGCGACTGATCTGCGCCTGCACGGCGCAGGCCATCGGCACTGCCGCCGGATAGACCTCGTCGTACAGCGCGCGTAGTTCGGCGGCCGGATCAGGATCGCAGGTCGTAGCGTCCGAGACGCAGCGGCCAGGCCCGTAGTCGCGCGCGGCCGGCGCATGCAGGACCGTTTCGGCCAGCGTGGCATCGTCGACCCGCGCCACGTGCGCGAGCACGGCGGCGCGCTCGCTGACGCCTGGGCCGGCGGCGTCACTGACCGCGACAAACAGCACCCGCATGGCGGGGTTGAACGTGCGTGCACCATGCAGGCGCGCCAACAGGTGGTATTGCAGGTCGAGTTCGAGCGCGCAGCCGCGCACCGGCACCACCACCAGCCGGCTCTCGGCCAGCACGCAGCGGCAGCCGTCGGTATCGCGCGTGCCCGCGTCGATCAGGATGTCGTCGAACAGCGGGCGCAGTGCGGCCAGGCGCGTCTTGACCGCGCGGCTGCCCACCTGGTGGGTTTCGATCCACGGCTGCACGCCGGCATGGCTGCGGTCCTCGGACCAGTCGCTGTTGCCATTCCCGGCAGTGGTCATCAGGCATACGCGACGCCCCGCACGCGCACGCAGCACCGCCAGGTTGCGCGCCACGACCGTGCGTTCCGGGCTGCTGTGTTGATTGACGACGGCGATGATCATGGCTGGCTTCCTGAACAGATTCGATCTGCCCAGCGTAGCGACGCAGCCGTAAAAACAGGGCAAAAGAGCAGGGCGCACCTGTCAATGCCGTGTAAACGCGGCATTGCATGTACAGCGGACGGTCAGGCGGCGGCGTCGCGCAGCGCGGTGGCCATGTCGATGAAGGCGCGCAGCTTGGGCTGGCCTTGCGCTTTCGCGGCGAAGTACAGGTAGAGGCCTGACGTGTTGGGGACGAACGGTGCAAGGACCCGTTCGAGCCGGCCGTTTTCGAGGTCGTGCGCGATCTCGATGTCGGGCAGGTAAGCCAGGCCCAGGCCCGAGCGGGCAAAGTCGGCAATCAGGCCCGTGTCGTTGACCACGAGCGTGTGGCCGGTCTCGACGTGGAATGCGGCGCCATCGCGCGTGAACTGCCAGCGCGCCAGCATGTTTGAGGTATGGAAGCGGTAGCGGATCGTTGCGTGGCGCACGAGATCTTCCGGTATGCGCGGCCGGCCGGCATCGGCGAAGTAGGCAGGGGCGCCGACGACCGACCAGCGCAGGTCGGGCGTCAACCGCACCGCGACCATGCCTTGCGCGACCGACTGGCCGAGACGAATGCCCGCGTCGTACCCCCGTTCCAGCAAATCGACCTCGCCGTCGTCGAGCGAGATGTCGAGCGCCACGTCGGGATGCGCCTGGCGGAACTGCGGCGCCAATGTTTTGAGCACCAGCGTGCCCAGTGCGCGCGGGACGGTCAGCCGCAGGGTGCCGGCCGGCTTGTCCCGAAAGCGCGCCAGGCTCGAAAACGCGTCGTCGATCTGGCACGTCGCCGCCAGCAGGTCGGCGTACAGCGCGCTGCCCGTCTCGGTCAGCAGGACCCGGCGCGTATTGCGCGTCAGGAGGATGACGCCGTGCTGCGCTTCGAGCAGTTTCACGGCCTTGCTGGCGGCGGCAGGTGTCACGCCGATGCGGATGGCGGCGGCGGTAAAACTCTTCATTTCGGCGACGGCCAGAAAGATGCGGATGGCGTCCAGGGAAGTATGTTTCATCGCCGCGATCATGAACTTGAAGTTGATAGTCTATCGGCTAACTGTGTGTATCGCCAGGTAATCAAGGCTGGCAGGATGTGGACTTCCATCGACCTTCAGGAGACACCATGACAATCCCAATGCCCACCCCGGTCGCAGACTACTTTCTGCACGCGAATGCACACGACGCCGATGCGGTGGCAGCGAGCTTCAGCCAGGATGCCGAGGTGCGCGACGAGGGACACGCGTATTGCGGGCGCGACGCGATCCGCGCATGGAAGCGCGCGACCAGCGCCCGCTACGGCGCGACAGCGCATCCGGTATCGTGCGACATAACGCCGCCCGGTTGTATCGTCCAGGCCGAAGTCACGGGTAACTTCCCCGGCAGCCCCGCGCGCATCGTCTTCGATTTCAGTCTCGACGGCCCGGCGATCACCGCCTTGGCCATCCGTGCATGAGCTAACCTGGACAGCAAGTCGCCATCATGAGAATAAGTTGCACGGCATTACTTGCAAGATTCGCCAAGCTGTCGGTATAATGCGGCCTCTCGCAGCGATGCGAGACGACCGAATCTGGAGAGGTGGCAGAGTGGTCGAATGTACCTGACTCGAAATCAGGCGTACGCGCGAGCGTACCGTGGGTTCGAATCCCACCCTCTCCGCCAAGTAGCAAAAAAAAGCCACCGCAAGGTGGCTTTTTTCATTCCGCGGCGTATCAGAGGAGCAGGGCGCCTGCGCGCCCTGCGTGTGGGATGAGAAGGCCATCGCGTACTCGCGATGGCGCGGCCTGCAGCATGTAGGCGAATCCCACCCTCTCCGCCAAGTAGCAAAAAAAAGCCACCGCAAGGTGGCTTTTTTCATTGCGCGGCGTGTAAACATCGTAGGGTGGACGGGTTCCCGTCCACGCGTTCAAACGGACTTCGCTTCGCGGTGGGACGGTGCGACGGTGCGACGGTGCGTTGAACGCGTGGGCGGGAAACCCGCCCACCCTACAACATGCACGATGGTCTTCCGCGCAATCATTCCTGCTGGCTACACAACGGGCCTGTACAGACATTGTCCGTACAATCGCCCGATTCAAAATGATGGCTATCCCATGTCGACAACTCATTGGTTTTTCCTGATCGGCATGCTGATGCTGGCGCGCGGGCTTGCGGCGTCCACGTTGGCGCGGTTGCCCGTCACGTCCGCGATCATCTATCTGGGCGTCGGACTCGTCCTCGGGCCGGCGGGCTTTCATGTGTTTTCGTTCGATCCCATCGGCCAATCCCATTTGCTGGAAACGCTGACCGAGATCGCCGTGCTGGTGTCGCTGTTTTCGGCGGGCGTCAAGATGCCTGTGCCGATTCGCTGGCCGCGCTGGGTGCCGGCGCTGCGGCTTGCGTGGGTGTCGATGACCATCAGTGTCGCGCTCGTGGCTGCCTTCGCGTATTACGTTCTCGGGCTGCCGGTCGGGGCCGGCATTCTGCTGGGCGCGATCCTGGCCCCGACCGATCCGGTGCTGGCCACCGATGTCCAGGTACGCCATCCCGACGACCGCGACGAATTGCGCTTCACGCTCACCTGCGAAGCGGGGATGAACGATGGCTCCGCGTTTCCATTCGTGATGCTGGGTCTTGGCTTGCTGGGCGTGCATGAGCTTGGCGACTTCGGGCTGCACTGGTTTGCCGTGGAAGTCATCTGGGCCACCTTCGGGGCGATCCTGATCGGTGCCCTGGGCGGCTATGTGGTCGGGCGCCTGGGTTGGATGCTGCGGGGAAGGGAACCCAAGCACGAGGTGCTGGACGACCTGGTCGGCCTGGGCCTGATCGCCGTCGTGTACGCGGTGACGGTCGAGTGCATGGCGTGGGGATTCCTGGCCGTGTTCGCGGCCGGCGTGGCGCTGCGCCATACCGAATTGACGGCATCGGGCGCGCACAAGGATCGCCAGGGTCTGCTCGTGCCGGACGAGCCCCCTGCCGGCCCGGCAGGGCAAACCCAGGCGCCGCTGTCGGTCAGCTCGGAATCACTGGTGTTCAAGGAGCACATCGAGCGCCTGTCCGAATTGACGCTGGTGCTGCTGCTGGGCGGCATGCTGACGATCCAGACGTGGACCTGGCAGACGGTGTTAACGGCACTGTTCCTGTTCGTGGTGGCGCGGCCGCTGAGCGTCTACCTGGGGTTGCTGGGCTGCGGGCGCTCGCCGCGCGTGACGTCGATGATCGCCTGGTTCGGCGTGCGCGGGATCGGCTCGCTGTATTACCTGATGTATGCGATCAACCACGATTTGCCGTCCGGCCTGGCAAGCCAGCTCAGCCAGATCACGATTGCCGTGATCATGCTGTCGATCCTGGCGCATGGTCTGAGCGTCAAACCGATTCTCGACCGCTTCTGGCGGCGGCGCAGGAATAATCCGGGCTGACCGGCTTTTAGCGCTTGCGCGCCTGCAGCCATACTGCGGCAATCCGCTCGACTTCTTCGTACCCGGGCTCGCCGAGCTGCCCGCCGAAGATGTCGGGGTCGAGCTCTTCGTACGACCACGATGCGCATTGCGCATCCAGCTGCGCGCGCAGGCTCTCAAGGAAATGGTCATTGGCCCCAGTGATCGCCACACCCGTATACAGCAGCAACCGTCCGCCGGAGCGCAAGCGCGGCAGGCCTTCTTCGACGATGCGGCGCGACAGCTCTGCGCCACGTTCACCGCCGCCGTGGCGGTAGCGGCGCCCGTCCGGATCGAGGACGAATGGCGGATTCGACACGATCAGGTCGACCTCGCCCGCCACACCATTGAACAGGTCGCTTTCGCAGGCCGTGAACCTCGTCACGTCGTTCAGTTGTGCGTTCACCCGGGACAGCGCCAGCGCGGCCATGTTGACATCGGCGCCGATGACCTCGGCAGCCGGGAAGGCACGCGCGATCGTCAGCGCACCGGCGCCACTGCCGCAGCCGACATCGATCGCGCGTTTGGGCGCAGGGTCGGCTGACGCGAATGCGCGCCGCATGGCACCGATGAAGCGGTAGGTGTCCGGCCCGAAGAACACCGCATCGTCGTCGTGCGTCGGAAAGGCCGAGTGAAACAGCAGCAGGTCGTCCAGCGTCGAGGCGCGCACGGTCGAGCGCAGCGCGTCGCCTTCGCCAGCCAGTACGCCGGCATCCGCCATCAGTTCTAGCATGCCGGGCGGCAGCACGGCGGGCGCAAACGGCCGGCTCCAGCCGAACACGTCGCGCAGGTCACGCGCCTGTTCGTTGCCGGGCCGGCCGTTGATGCGCCGGTGCGTCGACGGCGTGACTGTCATGAAGCGGTAACCGGCCTGGCGCAGGGTCGTGCCAAGGGTGAGCAGGGCAGTGGCTTGGATAGATGTCATGGCGCAAGCATCGCATGAATTGCGCGGCGCGGTGCGCACGAACCGGGTCGTATGCCGTTGGAATTTGATGCATTATGTGATCACTCGAACATACCGGATGACGGCGACCAACCATACTCACCAACATAGTCAAACGACAACGACAACGAGAGAGAACACGCAAAATGAAAAGCTTTGACATGGACGACGTCCCGCGCGGCCGCATGGACCGCGAAATTGCCCGCGAGCGCCGCGAGCGCGCACTGAATGACGAGCAGCGTGCGGGCCTGTCGCCCGTCGACGACCTGCGCGGCAAGGATGCGCGCGAGCGCGCCGATACCTCCAACCTCAAGCGCAACAGCCGCTGAATCAACAACTGGACGACTAGGAGAACGTATGCGTTGGGATGGTGACCGTGAAAGCAGCAATGTCGAAGACCGTCGGGGCGACAGTGGCGGGGGAGGTGGTGGTGGCTTCGGTATTGGCGGGCGCTCGATCGGCATCGGCACCATCGTCATCGCACTGGTGGGGTCCTACTTTTTGGGCGTCTCGCCGGCCACGATCCTGAGCCTGCTGTCGGGTGGCGGCGCGCCGCAGGTGCAACAATCGTCGCAGCCACGCGCGGCGCCGGCCGACGACCGCGAAAGCAAGTTCGTGCGCACCACGCTGGCCTACACCGAAGATGCATGGACCCAGATCTTCACCGAACAGAATGCGCAATACCAGCCGGCCAAACTCGTGCTGTTCGACGGCCGCACGAACACCTCGTGCGGTGTCGGCCAGAGTGCGACCGGGCCGTTCTACTGCCCGGCCGATGCATCGGTGTACATCGACCTGGATTTCTTCCGCACGATGCAGCAGCGTTTTAACGCTGGCGGCGAATTTGCCCAGGCGTACGTGATCGCGCACGAGGTCGGTCACCATGTCCAGAACCTGCTCGGGATTTCCGACAAGGTGCATGCGGCACAGCAGAACGCGTCTGAAAAGCAAGGCAATGTCCTGTCGGTCAAACTCGAATTGCAAGCCGACTGCTTCGCCGGTGTCTGGGCCAAACGCACCGATCAGCGTGCAAAGATCCTGGAGCAGGGTGATGTCGAAGCCGCTCTGAACGCAGCCAGCGCCATCGGCGACGATGCGCTGCAAAAGCAGTCGCGCGGCGTGGTGGTGCCGGACTCGTTCACGCACGGCACATCGGCGCAGCGCGTCCGCTGGTTCGAGCGTGGCCTGGAAAGTGGTGAAGTCGCCTCGTGCAATACTATTGATGCCAAAAATCTATAAAAGGCGTGATAAAGTTTCCTGTCGGGTATAAAGGCGGACACTAATTCGGGGTAAGTGCGTAAAAATGCGTGTTCGTTACCGTGCGCGTATGGCAATTCTTGGTAACTTGACATAAGTTAGTGTTAGATCAGCACGCTATTCAACGCGCGCCGACATCACCTTACAGAACTTGCCAAGGAGTGCTTATGCTTGCCATGAACTACCGCGGGCCCTACCGTGTCCGCGCCGACCAGAAGCCTGAACCCGTCATCGAGCACCCGGGCGACGCCATCGTGCGCGTCACCCGCGCCTGCATCTGCGGTTCTGACCTGCACCTGTACCACGGCCTGGTGCCCGATACCCGCGTCGGCCACACCTTTGGCCACGAATTCATCGGCATCGTCGAAGAAGTCGGATCGGATGTCCACAAGCTCAAGGTGGGCGACAAGGTGCTGGTGCCGTTCAACGTCTTTTGCGGCTCCTGCTTCTTTTGCCAGCACGAGCTGTACGGCAATTGCCACAACACAAATTCGCAGTCGACCGCCGTGGGTGCGATCTACGGTTACTCGCACACCGCCGGCGGCTACGACGGCGGCCAGGCCGAGTACGTGCGCGTGCCGATGGCCGACGTCGGCCCAATGATCATCCCGGAAGACATCCATGACGATGACGCCGTGCTGCTCACTGACGCGCTGCCCACCGGTTACCAGGCCGCTGAAATGGGCGACATCAAGGAAGGCGACACGGTCGTCGTGTTCGGCGCGGGTCCGGTCGGCATCTTTGCCGCCAAGTCGGCCTGGCTGATGGGCGCGGGCCGCGTGATCGTCGTCGACGAGATCGAATACCGCCTCGAATTCGTCAAGAACTACGCGCAGTGCGAAGTCGTGAACTTCAAGGAAGTGCGCGACATGGCGCTGCACATCAAGAAAATGACCGACTGGATGGGCGCTGACGTCTGCATCGACGCGGTCGGCTGCGAAGCGGCGGGCAACACGATGCAGACCATCACGGGTGTCTACACGATGATGCAGGCTGGCGCCGCGACCGTGCTGCACTGGTGCATCAACTCGGTGCGCAAGGGCGGCAACGTGTCGATCGTCGGCGTGTATGGGCCGACCTTCAATGCGGTCCCGATCGGCAATGCGCTGAACAAGGGTTTGACGCTGCGCATGAACCAGGCCAGCGTGCGCCGCCATCTGCCACGCTTGATCGAGCACATCCGTGCCGGCCGCATCGACCCGAAAGCCATCATCACGCACCGCGTGCCACTGGAAGAAGTGTCGGATGCGTATCACATTTTCTCGAGCAAGCTCGATAACTGCATCAAGACGATCCTGATTCCGCCGCGTGCGAACGAAGTACGCGCCGTCAAGGCCAGCATCGCAGCGTAACCGACATGCAGATCACTAATGCAGATCAATACGAGGACACATTATGCAGACACGTAACGACATCGTGAGCGCCAACGACCAGCACGACGGCGAGCACGCGCCAGGCGAACACGACAACGATGGCCACGTCGGCCACGTCCACGGTGCAATTGCGCCACGCCGTCCCACGCGCGCGCAACTGGCGCACATCCAGGGCTGGGGCGCCGACCTCGACCGCAAAGACCGGCCCGGCGTGCCGATGGAACGCACGCCGCCGCGCTTCATCAACGTCCCGGACGGGGATCCTGCGCCGCAGGAAGAGCGCGTCGAGGTGCTCGTCTCCACCGAGCGGCCGGGCCGCACGCCGCTGTTCGGCACGGTCCAGCCGCCGTCCGGCCTCTCTGGCATGATCCGGCGCCAGGCCTTCAAGCTGACCGAGAACGACGTGCGCCACTGGCTGCTGTTGCTGGTGGCTGACCGTGTCAACATGGTCGAAGGGATCGGCGAGGATCTTGCCAGCGGCAAGATTCCGAACGTGCTGGCCGAGATGGGCATCAAGGCCGAGTTCCAGCACAACAAGGCGGGCCTGGCGAAGAAGGTTGCACTGGGGGTGGCCGTTGTTGGCACGGCGGTGTATCTGATGAAGCGCCGTAGGTAGGGGACATTGTTCTCAAGCAAATACTCGTTTATTTGCACGTCCATCATGGTCGATGACCGGCGCCACCTGGCCCGGCATACCGGATGGAGCCGAGATGATTCCTCAACCGTTGTTCAGGGCAGTTCTGCTGGGTGCCGCCATCGCGCTGGCGCCCGGCGTCCACGGCGCGCCGATGATGAGCGCGCCACTGACGTTGGACAAGCAGGCGCAGACGCAGGTCATCAGCCAGCTGACGGCGCGCCGGCCGGCCATCGGCCTTGATGCCGATCATGGCTACCGCGTCGTCGCGCAGCACCCCGGCGTGCAGGGCACGCACGTGGTCCGTGCGGCGCACCTGTACAAGGGCGTGCGCATCTTCGGCTCCGAGTCGGTCGTCGTGCTCGATGCACGCCAGCAGATCGTCTCAGAAAGCGCTTCGCCTCGCCGCCTGCAGCTGGGGCGCGGCGCGGCCGGGGCGCTGAGCCCCGTCACCACCGGCTTCGACACCACACCAGTCATCAAGCGCAAGGCGGCCATCAGCGCCGCCCTCAAGGGCAGTCCGTCCCGCGCCGTCAACGTCAAGCTTCCTACTGCCGAGCTGGTGATCTATCCCGTGATGCGCGATGAGCGCGCACCTGGCTCTGTCGCCAAACCGGATAGCGAACTCAATGCGCTCGACCTGGTCGAAACAGTCGACCGCTACACGCTGGCCTGGCACGTGCGCGTGCGCATGCGCAGCGGCGAGCAGCCGATCTTCTATGACGTCATTATCGACGCGCGCACGGGTGAGACCATTGATCGCTGGAACTCGCTGCAAACGGTCGAAGGTGTCGGTCGCAGCCAGTACAGCGGCGAAGTGCCGCTTAGTACGACATTCAATGGCAATGTGTACCAGTTGCTCGACCCGCAGCGCGGCAAGGGCGGTTCGTTCGGTGCGATGGCAATCACCAACGCCAACCACGGCACCACGAGCGGGCGCGTCTACACCAACAGCAGCAACACCTGGGGCGACGGCAAGCAGTTCGTCGAAGGCGCCAGCACGACAGGCGCCAACGGCCAGACCGCGGCCGTCAACGCCATGTGGGGCCTGATGAATACCTATGACCTGCACCTGAACGTGCTGGGCTGGCGCGCGCTCGACGGCCAGGATACAGCCTCGCACATTGCCGTGCATGTCAACCGCGGCTACGACAACGCCTACTACAGCGACACCTGTCACTGCATGTTCATCGGCGATGGCACCTTCTTCACGAACCTGGCGGCGATCGACGTGATCGGCCATGAAATGGGGCACGGCGTCACGGCCGCCACATCCAACCTGGTCTACACGGGCGAATCGGGCGGCCTGAACGAGTCGAGTTCGGACATCGCCGGCGAAGCCGTCGAAGCGTATGCGCGCGCCGGCGGCAAGGGAGAGGTTGTGCCAGAGCTGGGAAACGACTGGATGCTGGGCAGCGAGATCGCCCGCGACGGCAAGCCGCTGCGCTGGATGATCAAGCCGAGCAAGGATGGCAGCAGCCGCGACGCCTGGAGTACCAGCCTCAAGCGCCTGGACGTGCATTACAGCAGCGGCCCGAATAACCGGATGTTTTATTTCCTGGCGCGGGGTTCAGCGGCCGACAAGACGAATGATGCGTGGAGCAGCTACCTGAAGCGGCGCCCGCTGGCGATGACGGGCATTGGCATCGACAAGGCGTTCCGGATCTGGTTCCGTGCGAACACGACCAAGTTCACGGCCAGCACCGATTACGCCGATGCGCGGGCGAAGATGATCGAGTCGGCGGGGGAGTTGTACGGGACGGGCAGCCGCGAAGTGGTGGCTGTCACGCGCGCCTATGCAGCAATCAATGTCGGGGCCGACATCGACGAATTGGCGACCGCGTCCGTTGTCGGACCGGCCGCCGTAGTGATCACTGATCGCTCATCAGTGGAAACGGATTGAGCGGCGTGCCTTTCCACCACTGCTTCTCCGGCGTCAGGGCGACGACGGCGAAGTGCAGGTGCGGTGCGTTTGGATCAGAATTGCCGGTCACGCCGACATAACCGATCAACGTGCCACGCTTGACCTCCATGCCTTCGGCGATGCCGTCGGCGTAGCGGTCCAGGTGGGCGTAGTAATACGCGAACTGGCCGGTCGGATCGAACTGATAGACGGTCAGGCCACCCGGCTTGCTGTGAAACAGCTTGGCGACCTTGCCATCGGCCACGGCAACGACAGGCGTGCCGGTCGGGGCCATGATGTCGAGCGCCTCGTGCTGGCGCTGCTCGCCGCGCGGCTGGTAGAAGGTGTCGGTCAGCTGGGCCGACTTGATGCCTTGCACCGGCACCAGCAGCTTGCCCGGCATCGTCGTCGGAGCAGCGGAACCTGTCGCGGCATTGGCGTCCGGCGTCGGGCGCAGTGGCAGGTCGGCATCTTCCAGGTTCGGCACGACGACCGGCGCCGGTGGCAGCTGGCCCTCGATCTGCGACGCCGGAATGCCGGGTGCCGCGGGCGCCGTGGCTGCAACCTCGGTCGCCGGCTTTTCTGGCACATCCTGCAATGCCACGAACAGGATCGCGGCGCCGACCAGCACGCCGAGAATAAACGTGATCAACCATTTCATCTTGTTCTCCGTGCGGCGCCACGGGCGCCGCGTGTGTGCCTGGGGCGTGCGTTATTTTTGCAGGATCACTTCGGTGCCAGCCGACACGGCGGCGCCCACTTCAGCGGCGCTCCAGTTGGTCAGGCGGATGCAGCCATGCGATTCGGTCTTGCCCACGTGGCCCGGCACTGGCGTGCCGTGGATGCCGTAGTGCGGCTTGGACAGGTCGATCCACATCACGCCGACCGGGTTGTTCGGGCCTGGCTTGACAGGGGTTGCCTTGTCGCCCGGCTTGGCGTCCCAGAACAGTTTCGGGTTGTAGTTGTAGACCGGATTGGCGTGCACGCCCTCGATTTTCCAGGTGCCGATCGGCAGCGGATCGCGGCTGCTGCCGGTCGAGGCCGGATACTGGGCCAGCAGGCGACCCGATGCGTCAAACAGTTGCAGCGTCTTGGCGCCATCGCGCACGACGACCTTGGTGGCCTGCGCCAGTGGTTCCTTGCCGCTCACGTTCGGGACCATGATGCGTTCGCCCGCGCGGGCGAAGGTCTTGCCAGGATTGAGGCGCTGCAGCAGTTCCGGGCTGGCGTGGAATTTTTCGCCCAGGCCTTCGAGCACATTGGCGTAGCCCAGCTGGGCCAGCTTGGCTTTTTCCATCATCGTGTCGGGCACCGGCTGGAACGGGCCTTCGACGTCTTCGGGAATCAGCGCATATTCGGCCAGCGTGGGCGTGGTGTCGGTGGCGAGGGCATTCCAGGTCGCGTCATCGAGCTTGCCGGTGACCGGCAGCTTGCGCACGGCCTGGAACGTGTTCAGGGCCTGGCGCATGTTCGAGCCGTAGGCGCCATCCAGTTCACCCGGGGAGAGGTAAATGCGTTCGAGCAGCACCTGGGCACGCAGCAGTTTTTCGAATTCTGCCTGCTCGGCAATGGCCGGATCCTGCACAGCGCCGGGCGCAGCGGTCACCGCCGTCGACATCGTCGTATTCTGGGCCGTCGTCGCCGGTTGGGCGGCTGGCGGCAGCGGGGCAGGCTGTTGCGCGATGGCGTGGGTCAGCGTGCCTCCAAGGGCGGCGATCAGGGTCAGGGCGGTTATCTTGTTCATGCGGTCTCCGGGTTTGCTTCTGGAAAACTGTAGAGTAGTGAAATGCATCCTCCAGGTCTGTGCGTCAGCGTACTCACAGCCGGCCAACTGTTTCATTGAGGCTACAATTGCACTATGGATCAGCCTGTCTACACCGTTACCGTCATGCCGCTTGGCGCCAGCGTCGTTGTTGGCGCGGCCACGACCGTGCTGCACGCACTCGAGGCTGCCGGGATCGAGCTGCCCAGCTCATGTCGCAACGGAACCTGTCGCACCTGCCTGTGCCGTGTGCGCGCCGGCAAGGTGGCGTACACGGTCGAGTGGCCAGGCCTGTCGGTCGACGAGCGGCGTGATGGCGACATCCTGCCCTGCGTGGCGCTGGCGCGCGACGATCTGGTGCTGGACGTCCCGCTGGCGCGGCGCAGCGCTACCGGGCGCGATTAGCATGGTGGTACTATCCGCATGATGCCCGACGCGCTGTCCGGCACGTTCTGATGACATCCGCAGCAACCACCACGAATGGAGCACCACCATGAGCAAAAGTCAGGATGCAAAGAAGACGACCAAGAAAGAACCGGCCAAGACTATGAAGGAAAAGAAGGAAGCCAAGAAGGTCAAGAAAGAAGAAAAGTCGCGCCAGCAGTAAAGACCGCAGTAAACCAGCAGTAAAGTACACGCAATAACCTCAGCTTGACCCTGTATCACCGCGTCGCCTCCCGGCGACGCGCACCGCCTGTCCTACGGCGTTTCTGTACTCAAGCCCAGCGCTCCCTCGATCACGTTCAGCACCGTCGGCCACGCCGGCGAACTCGTTGCGACCTCATCGTAATGGCTGGCCTCTGGCAGGATCACGACGTCTGCCACATCCCCCAGCTTGCCTGCGCGCGCCGCGTAGTCGTGTGCCACGCGCGGCGGCGAAATCGTGTCGAGCGCACCCGTCACGAGCCAGGTGCGGCTGCCATTGGGCATCAGGTCGGCGGCATTGGTATCGACCAGGACGTCGGGCCGCGCAGCGCTCGGGGTGCCGGCCAGTTGCGTGAGATCGCGGTCGCAGCTCGATTTGATCAGCGCCGCTTCGTGGCGCAGGTCGGCCAGGCCGCCCAGGCTCACGATACGGTCGATCTTGAGTGGATTGGCATGGTGCAGCGGGCTGCCGGCCGGGATACGTGCGCGGCCCGCGATCCATTGCACCAGCTGCCCGCCGGCAGAATGGCCGACAGCGACAATGCGGGCCAAGTCGAGCTTGTGCGCTGGCGCATGCGTTGCCAGCAGGTCGAGCGCGGCGTGCATGTCGAGGTACATGCCGGGATAGCCGCCGCCCGGTTCATCGATGCGCCGGTATTCGACGTTCCAGACCGCGATGCCGCGTGCGGCCAGCGCACCGGCCATATTGCGAAACTGGGTGATGCCGCCAAACTTGCTGTTCCAGCAGCCACCGTGCACCAGCACCGCCACCGGGAACGGGCCGGCGCCGGGCGGCACGAACAGTTCCGCGTACTGGGACGGCGCGGGGCCATAGGCGAGTTTGGTGGTCGGGGCAGGGCCGCGCAGGGCCAGGTAGTC
Organism: Massilia aurea; assembly: GCF_014200505.1. Lineage (GTDB taxonomy): Bacteria > Pseudomonadota > Gammaproteobacteria > Burkholderiales > Burkholderiaceae_D > Telluria > Telluria aurea_B. The sequence goes on from NZ_JACHBX010000001.1 coordinate 771,963, forward strand.
GTCGAGTTTCATCGGGGCGGCGTGGGCGCTCGAGGCGGCGCCAAGCGCGAGGGCAAACAGCAGGCTGGAAAAGCGCATGGCGGGGCGGGGAAGGTGGTGAAAACATCACTATAGCCGAGTCACCCCGCCGCAGCAGCATGTGGTAGTGAAGGCCGACGGTTGCCGGGCAATCGTACGGCCCCGGGGAGACAGCCATGCTAGTCTGCCCATGACTCCATCACTTACCGAAAGGCGACCATGATTCAATTCCATGCCAACGACGCCTCGCGCGAACCGATCATTTTGCATGCGCACACGACACCCGATCCGGATGCGCCGAACGACCCACTGGCGCCGCCGCCGCAACCACCGGTGCCGGACGACGTGCCCGATCCCGTCAATGCCCCGGTCGAAGAGCCGAGCATGCCCGAACCACCGATCCGGGCTCACTAAACTGATAGTATCCGATCAAGCGCCGGGTCCCTGGCGCTGACCTTCCTTGTCTTCTTGCTTGTCATCGCTGCCTGCCGGCGGCAGTCCCGGGATCTCGCGAATCATTTGTTCGGTGTCGTGCTGACCGGGCGAGCGTTCGCCGCTGCCGATGTCGGCTTCATCAAAAATGGCGCGATCCTTGTTTTTCGGGTCGACGTTGTTGGGTGTGTCATTCATGCTGGGCTCCAATAGCGTTATCAATGTTGTACGATCCTAACAGCCCCGGGGCGGCCATGTCGCGCGGCAGGCCATGGTGAAAACTGTTGCTTTTTCGTCCGTGTACAGGGCACGCGTGCTTCCTGTCACAGAACGGCAGCAATGGGCTTTCTATAATGTCGATAACATGAAAAACAGGAGGAGATCATGGGCTCGACGTTGTACAACAAGATTTATCTGGGGCGCAGCTCGGTGCTGGGCTCGCGTAGCGTGCAGCTCGCGCTCGTGCTGGGCGTACTGGCCAGCGCCGGCCTGGGTTGGCTGATCCTGCGTTCGCTGCGCTGAAGGTTGCCCCGGCGCGCTGCGACGCGTACCATGCGCCCTTTGGTCAACGAAACGCGGTAATGAAAAACGAAAAGCTCACGACGGACGAATACGACGCACTCGACATGGTGCGGCGCGGCGGTAAACAAGAGATGGCCAGTGCCTGTGTCGGGCGCAATTCGAAGCGCCTGTGTGGCATCAAGCTGATGTCGTATGGTCGCGACAAGCGGCTGACGCTGACCGACAAGGGTGAAGAAGTGCTGTTCCTGCGCCGCTGCGTCACCGGCCTGCGCGCACTGGCGGCCGATCCGCAGGTGGTGCTCGACGAAGACGTGCTGCGCTTCCTGAACCGCAAATCGCATATCGTGCCGCTCGAAGGCGGTGGCCATGGCCTGAGCGACAAGGGCCGTGAATCGCTGGCCGATATCGCCCTAAACGAAGAGCGCCGCTGACCGCGCCGGCCGTCCATTGCGGACGGCCACTGTATTGCCTGCTCAACTGTTTCTGTATTCTCAGCTGCAGTTGCAGCTGCAGCTGGCTGCAGCATTGCGCCTGCTTAGTGCGCGCGGCGGCGGGCCGGATAGACCAGCGCCCGCACGGCCACTTCGGCCGGTACGTTCATCGTCGCGAGAAACTCTGCTGCGCGCTGCAGGCCGAGAGTCGGAATCGAGGCGATCGCCTGGTTGACCAGATCGGACGTGCGGCCATCGACGCGCTGGTGGCGCGTTGTGGTCGTATTGGTTGTCATGGCCAGGTCGGGCATGTCATTCATATTCATTGTGGGGTCCAGGTCTCGGGGTTGTGCCATTGGCCCGATGATTGTACGACCAATAATGTTTATTTAGCTATACAAATGTTCTGCCGGCTATGTAATGACACGGCTTCGTCCCGCCACGCGTGGCGGCCATGCAACTGATCGTACGCTAGGCGGGTAGGGTCTCGGGCGCTGGTGATAGCGTTGGCGCTGGCAGGCAGCGGCCTTCGGCCAGCAAGGCCTCGAATTGGTCCGCCGGCACCGGTTTGCTGAAGTAATAGCCCTGCATTTCATCACAGCCGTGGCTGCGCAGGTAGTCGAGCTGCGCGAGCGTCTCGACGCCTTCGGCGATCACGGCCAGTTTCAGATTGTGGGCCAGTGCGATGATGGACGAGACGATGGCTGCGTCGTTGGCGTCGTGCGTGATGTCGGCCACGAACGAGCGGTCGATCTTGAGCACGTCGATCGGGAAACGCGACAGGTACGAGAAGCTCGAATAGCCGGTGCCGAAGTCGTCGATGGACAGATTGACCCCGAGCGCCTTCATCCGGTGCAGTAACTCCACCGCCGGCGTGACGTCGCTCATGAACAGGCTTTCAGTCAGCTCAATCTCCAGGCAGGCTGCATCGAGCCCGGTCTCCTGCAGCGTCGCTTCCAGGCTGGCCATCAGGTTGGCCGCGCCGAACTGGCGCGCCGACAAATTCACTGCCACCCGCAGGCGCGGGTAGCCGGCGACCTGCCAGGCCTTGTTCTGCGCGCAGGCAGTGCGCATGACCCAGGCACCGATCGGGACAATCAGGCCGGTTTCTTCGGCCACGCCGACAAAGCGCCCTGGCGGCACCATGCCCAGTTCGGGATGGTTCCAGCGGATCAGCGCTTCCATGCCGACGATCTGGCCCGTCTTCATGTCCACCTGCGGCTGGTAGTGCAGCACGAATTCGTCGCGTTCGAGCGCATTGCGCAGCGCGCCTTCGATGCGCACCCGTTCCATCGCCTCGTCGTTCATGCTCGGCGTGAAGAACTGGAAGTTGTTGCGCCCCAGCTTCTTGGCCCGGTACATGGCAATGTCGGCGTGCTCGATCAGGTTTTCGCTCAGTGTGCCTTCAGTCGGGAACACGGCCACGCCCACCGAGCAGGTCACGAAGAATTCCTTGTTACCGAGCATGACCGGCTGCGCGACGGCATCCATGATCCGCTGCACGACGGCTGGGGAGAGCGGCTCGTCGGCATGCTCGTTGAGGATCACGACGAACTCGTCGCCCGACAGGCGCGCCACGGTATCGGCATCGCGCAGCGCCGCGCGCAGGCGCGCCGCCACGGTCACCAGCAGCACGTCGCCGGCCTTGTGGCCCATGCTGTCGTTGACGAACTTGAAGCGGTCCAGGTCGATCAGCATGACCCACACCGGCCGCTCGCTGCGGCTGGCAAACGCAATCGACTGGCTCAGGCGATCCTGCAGCAGCGAGCGGTTGGGCAGGCCGGTGAGCACGTCGTGCTGGGCCACGTGGTGCACGCGCTGCTCGGTCAGCTTGCGCTCGGTGATGTCGCTGCCGGTACCGCGGTAGCCGGTGAGCACGCCCGCCTCGTCGAACACGGGCTCGCCATTGACGCAGAACCAGCGCGCGTTGCCATCGTCATCGACGATCTGGTACTCAAGGTTGTTGAACGCCTCGCGCGCCTGCATCTTGGCCAGGTGGGTACGGCCGCTTTCGCTGTCGAGCAGGCCCGGCACGTATTCCCAGCGCGTCTTGCCGATCAGGCCCTGCACGGCGACGCCCGATTTTTCGGTGAAGCCACCGGTGATCATCGTGAAGCGCAGCTCGGCATCCTGTTCCCAGTACCAGTCCGACGACATCGACACCAGCTGGCGGAAACGCTGCTCGCTGTGCAGCAGCGCTTTTTCGGCGCGCTCGCGCGCGACCATGTCGTCGATCAGCTGGCGGTTGCTGCGGCGCAGTTCCGACGTGCGCTGGCGCACCAGTTGCTGCACCTTGCGCGCCCGCTCGCCAGCCGATTGCACGAATGCGGCGCCCATCAGCGTGACGAGGATGCCCCCGCACAGCAGCGACAGCGAGGCGAGATGATCGGCCAAAAACGGCCGGGGCGCTGCGGCGACCTCAACGCGCCAGGCCCGGCCGCCCGCGTGCAGTATGGTGTTCTGCATGCCGTGGTCGGGGCGCAGCCAGCCGGCAAATTCGTGGCGCGAGGCGCGCGACGTTGGGCCGTTCGAGAACAGCAGGGCGGCAGGGTCGGCATGGTCGCTCGCATACACTGACACGAAGATGTCGCCGCCACCCAGCAGGCCGGCGGCGGCAAGCGATTCGCGCACCAGTTCCTTGCCCCGCAGGACAACGGCCGTGTTGCCGCGCATGACGCCCTGCTTGTCGAACACCGGCTGCACCAGATCGAAGCTGGCCTGGCTTGTCGGCGCCTGGGCCAGCGCGAACAGGCTGCTGGCGGCCGGCTGGCCCGTGCTGCGCGCCAGCTCGAGTGCGTCCATGACGGCGGCGTTGTGGGACAGGTTCAGGCCCAGGGCCGCTTCGTTGCCGGCCATCGGTTCGACGTATTCGATGACGTGGTAGCGGGTGCGCAGCGGCGCGGGTACCTGGCCGCCCGGCGTCATCTCGGTCAGAATCGTGCCGGGACGTACGCGCTGCAGCTCGGCTTCGATTAACGCGCGCTCATTGCCCGGCACGACGCGGTGGAAATTGAACGCCTGGATGAAGCGGTGGCGCTCGAGCAGGGCGGACGTGAAGTCGGCAAACCGCTCGCGGCTGACGGGCTCGCCTCTGGAAAACAGCTGGTTGGTCACGGCCAGGACTTCGAACGCCTGGCCCATGCCCTGGCGCACCGCCGCCACGCGCTGGTCGGCGCGCTGGCCGAAGGCGAGCGCCATATTGTCATATTCGAGGTGACTGACGCCGATGAACAGGCCGAAGGAGGCGGCCATGCCGCCCCCGAGCGTGAGGGCTGCCGCGAGAGTCAGTGAACGGGGCAGTCGGCGCGGCATGTTATCGAAAGGTCCAGGTCAGTCCGTACAAATGAGTCAGAAGCGCAGGTGGCAGACGGTTCTTGCCGACGAGCATGAATGCGCGCCAGTGTGTCATACAAGAGGCTGGCGCCGCAAACTTATCGTATTGTGAGGGACAATCTGCCCGTCGTGGGTAAAACCGTGCTAGCCCCGGCGCCGCGCCAGCCAGGCCACCACGCCGCGCGCGAGCAGCCGGTTGGCCCAGCCGAAGCCGATGCCGCTGCGGTCCCGGCCGCGCCGTGCGAGGCGTCCCAGCAGGCGTTCTGCGCGTAAAGGCGATGTGCCGGGGCGCACGGCGAACAGGATCCGGTTGTTGCCGGCGATGTGCCGGAACCAGATCACGCGCCCGTCGAAGGCATCCCGCAGCCGTTGTAAGAAAGACACATAATCGGGATCGTAGGTGAAGATATTGGCCACCAGTACCCCGCCGGGCCGCAGCGCGCGGCGGCCGGCGGCGTAGAACGCGCTGCTGGCCAACGCCGGCGGCAAGCCGCCCCGGTCGAAGCCATCGACCAGCAACACATCGGCGTCCCCGGGTGTGCGCGCCAGATAATCGGCCGCGTCGCAATGCAGCACCCGCAGGCGCGCATCGTCCGGTGGCAGGCAGAACACGTCGCGCAGCGCGATCACGTCGGCGCGGATCTCGAGCACCGTGATGCGGGCCTGGGGAAAGTGGCGGTAGCAGAACTTGGCGAGTGAGCCGCCGCCCAGGCCCACCATCACGATGTGGCGCGGGCGTGGCGCGAACAGCGCAAAGCACATCATGGCGCGGGTGTAATCGAGGACGAGGGCATCGGGCCGCGCCAGCAGCATCTCGCTTTGCACGTCGTCGAGTGTGAATGCGAGGGTGCGGCGCTTGCCGTCGCTCACGACCAGGGGCGCGGCGACGGCAGGTGGTTCAGGAAGATCGTGGGGCGCGGGCATCCGGTAAGTATATGCCGCCGCGCCCCGTCGGATTACGCAGCACTGCCCATCAACGGGACCACGCCGAACACCAGTGCTGCTACCAGCATGACCAGTGCCGCCGAGATCGACCAGATCAGCGTGAAGCGCTGGTGGTCGCCAAATTCCACCTTGCACATGCCGACCAGCAGATAGGTCGAGGCGACCAGTGGGCTGAGCAGGTGCACCGGCTGGCCGATCACCGAGGCGCGACCGATTTCTGCCGCCGTGATGCCATACACTTCGGCCGCCTTGGCCAGCACCGGCACGATGCCGAAGTAGAACGCGTCGTTCGAGATGAAGAACGTGAACGGGATGCTGAGCAGACCCGTGACCACCGCCAGGTAGGGACCCATCCAGTCGGGCACGCCGGCGATGACGGACAGCGCAATCGCATCGACCATCTTGGTGCCTTGCAGGATGCCGACGAAGATACCGGCGGCAAAGATCAGCGACACCACCGGCAGCACGTTTGCGGCATGGTGCGCAATGCGTTCCTTCTGCTCTTCGAGGCCAGGGTAGTTGATCATGATCGCGACGGCGAAGAAGATCATGAACAGCACTGGAAGTGGCAGCACGCCCTTGATCAGGAACACCATCAACAGGGTCGTCATCGCGAAATTGATCCAGATCAGCCGTGGGCGCTTGATCGCGGCGTTCGAGACATCGTTGTCATCGCCACCACCGTTACCGCCGCCAGCGGCCAGCGCCGGTTCGGCCGACGACGTCACCGTCGATTCGACCCGGCCGCCCGCCAGCTGGTGCACATTGCCATCGCGCGCTGCGGCAACGGCGCTCGGGCTCCAGTGGCCGGTGGTGCCATTCATTTCAGCGGCCACGGCCGGCTGCAGGACGGCGACATTCTGCGCTGCCTGGGCAGCTTTTTCGGCTTTTTCAGCCTGCGTCGGCAGCGTCATGATGCCCAGGCGCTTGCGCTCCTTCATGCCCAGCACGCAGGCCACGAACACGACCCAGAGGGAGGTAACGGCCATCGGCAGGATCATCGGCACGAAGATGTCGCTGACGTCCACGCCCAGGGCGGTGGCGGCGCGCGCCGTCGGGCCGCCCCATGGCAGGATGTTGAAGACGCCGCCAGCCAGCATGATGACGCAGGCCAGCACCAGGCGGCTCATGCCAAGGCGCACATACAGCGGCAGCATGGCAGCAACGGTGATCATGTAGGTCGTGGCGCCATCGCCGTCGAGCGAGATGAACATCGCCAGCACGGCAGTGCCCACGACGATCTTGAACGGGTCACCGCCGACGATTTTCAGGATCAGGCGCACGACCGGGTCGAACAGGCCCGAATCGATCATGATGCCGAAGTACAGGATGGCGAACATCAGCATGACGCCGGTCGGGGCCAGGTTGCGGATACCGTCGAGCATCATCGGGCCGAGTTGCGGGCCGAAGCCGCCGATCACGCCAAAGCCGATAGGCACCACGATCAGGGCCACGAGCGCCGGCAGGCGCTTGGTCATGATCAGGTACATGAACACGACGACCATGGAATACGCCAGGATGGTCAACATCATCATCATTCTCCTTGCCGGTGCGCTTGCCGCACGCGGTGTGTGGGCCGCTGGGGCCCGTGGTGTTAGTGCAGGTGGCGCGTGGGGTTGTGGTGCACGGCTGCTTCATGCAGACCGATGCACGGTCGATCGCGCGCCGTTTTTGTCAGGCGCGGATCAAACGGGGGAAAGCGCAGCCAGGGCGGCGTGCGCGGGGGCAGGGAAGTGCATGGTGTCTCCGATCGTTGTCGTTGGTGTGCTGCTGTTTGCACCAACTATAGGCGTGCGTGCCTTTCAATTGGCTTTCAGTGCACTTGACGCTTCAACGATTGCCGGTGCGGGAAATATCACGCGCACGCTCAAGCCATGGCCATTGTCGGATTGGCCCAGCGTGATGCCGGCGCCATGCAGGTTGGCGATATCGCGCACGATGGCCAGTCCCAGTCCGGTGCCGCCCGGATTGGCTTCGAGCGTCGCCTGGGCGCGGTAGAACGGCATGAACACTTTGTCGACATCGCCTGCTGCGATGCCGGGCCCGCTGTCGCTGACGGCGAGCGTGACACCGTTGCCTTCGCGCCTGACCTGCAGCAGCACGCTGCCGCCGACGGGCGTATAGCGGATCGCATTGTCGACCAGGTTCGACACCATTTCGTGCAGCAGCAACCCCTGGCCGGGGACCGTGGTGAGGTCGTCGGCATCGGCTTCGAGCGCCAGGTCGATCCCTTTCTGTACGGCCGGCAGCGCCAGTTCCAGTCCGACCTGGCGCGCCACCTCTGCCAGCGAGACCGGCGCGTTGGGCGTGCTGCCGCTGCCATGCTCGATGCGCGCGAGCGTCAGCAGGCGGTTGGCCAGGTGGATTGCGCCATCGGTGGTGCCGGCAATCGAACTGACAATGGCGCGCATCGCGGCCGGATCGTTTTCGCGCAGGGCCAGTTCGGCTTGCGTCTTGAGCACCGCCAGCGGGGTGCGCAACTGGTGCGAGGCATCGGCGATGAAGCGGCGCTGGCTGGCGATGAGGTCCTGCGTGCGCGCCATCGCGCCATTCATCGCCGCCACCAGCGGGCGCACTTCCTTGTGCACGAGCGCCGGGTCGATATTCGACAGGTCGGACAGCGCGCGTGTTTCCACCTCGTTCTTCAGGAGCATCAGGGGCCGCAGCACGAGGCGCACGGCAAACCACACCATCGCCGCAACCGCCAGCACGAGCAGCGCCTGGCGCAGCAGGGTACTGAACAGGATGTCGCGCGACAGCGCCTGGCGCGCGTCGAGCGTTTCGCCCACCTGGATCAGCGCGATGCCGCGCATCGAATCGTCGTAGACCGGCTGCAGCAGCGCCGCGATGCGCACGCGCTCGCCGTTGTAGGTGGCGTGGTAGAACCGCACCAGCGCCGGATACAGGTCGGTGCGCGGCACGTTCTTCGGCACGGGCGGGAGGTCGTCGTAGCCCGACACGGTTTCGCCCTGCAGGCCCGTGACCTTGTAATAGATGCGGCCCAGCGTGTCGGTTTCAAAGCTGTCGAGCGCCACATAGGGCACGTTGGCGACGACCTTGCCATCCTGGACCGAGACCCGCTCGGCCAGCGCGCGCGTGGACGAGAGTAGCGAGCGGTCGTAGGCGACATCGGCCGCCTCGAGGGCATCGCGGTACAGCGACACCGCATTGAGCGCGACGAGCAGCACCAGCGGCAGGATCAGCCAGCGCAGCAGCTGCCCGCGCAGGCTGCCCAATGGCCGTCCGGCGGTGATCTGGAGCAGGGATGCGCGCAGGGTCATCGCGGGCGGCCGCTCAATCGGGCCGCTCTTGCATCAGGTAGCCGATGCCCCGCAGCGTGACGATCATCGCGCGGGCATCCGGAAACTTGTCGAGCTTCTTGCGGATGCGGTGGATATACAGCTCGATGGCGTCGAGGTTGACGTCGTCGGCCAGCGCGAACACTTCGTCAAACAGCTTTTCTTTCGACAGCGCGCGGCCCGGTCGCGCAATCAGCGCTTCGAGCACGGCGTGTTCGCGCGGCGTGAGTGCGAGCGCTTCGCCGCAAATGGTAAACATGCGCGATACCGTGTCGAAGCGCAGGCCACCGCATTCGTGTACCAGTGCTTCGTTGCCACTGCGGCGGCGCAGCAGCGCTTTGACGCGCGCTTCGAGTTCGGCCAGCTCGAACGGCTTGGGCAGGTAGTCGTCGGCGCCCAGGTTCAGGCCCTGCACGCGGTCTTCGAGGCCACCGCGCGCGGTCAGGATCAGCACCGGCGTGCCGCCCCGCGCGCCGCCGCGCGCACGCAGCCGGCGCAGCACGTCCAGGCCGTCCATCTTGGGCAGCGTCAGGTCCAGGATCACCAGGGCGTAGTCCTGGGTGTGGAGCAGGGCGTCGGCGTCGGCACCGGTGGCGGCGCATTCGACGGTCAGCTTGGCGTCGCGCAGGGCCTTGGACACCCAGTGGGACAGTTCGACATGGTCTTCAACGAGCAGGATTCTCATCGCGCCAGTGTAAACGCAAAGCGGGTTTTCGGAAAAGCGCCACTGAAAGCGAACTGAAAGGCTCGCGCCCCTATAGTCGGCCCACAAGCAGCGACCCAGCTGTAGCAGATACCCATAACAACGTTCGGAGACACATGAAACAATCGGCCCTCGCGCTTGCCGTCCTGGCAGCGCTGTCCCTTTCCGCACCCGTCCTCGCCCAGAGCAACGTCCAGGTCTATGGCCTAATCGACGCTGGCGCGGAATTCGTCAACCATGCCGGCGAAGACGGCGGCAACGCAGTGCGCGTCATCTCGGGCGGCAAGAACACGTCGCGCTGGGGCTTTCGTGGCAGCGAAGACCTGGGCGGCGGCCTGAAAGCCGTCTTTAACCTCGAAGGCGGCATCCTGCTCAACACGGGCGCCAGCGACGGCGCGATCTTCAAGCGCCAGGCCTACGTGGGACTGGAGAACGACCTGGGCCGGATCGTCATCGGCCGCTCGTTTACCACCGTGTACGAACTGGTGATCAAGTTCGATCCGCTCGGCTTTGCGCCGAACTACTCGTGGGCCACGGGCGGCAGCGCCACCCGGCCATCGCGCTACGGCATGACGACCCAGTTCGATAACCTGATCAAGTACACGGGGCGCACGGGCGGGTTCACGTACGGCGCCACGGTCGGCCTGGGCGAACGGTCGGGCAGCTCGCGCGAAGGCCGCAAGCTGGCGCTGGGCGGCTCGTGGTTCGGTGATGGCCTGGGCGTGATGGCGTCGTGGGAGCGGATCGACGGCACGCCGATCGAGGGCGTCGCCACGAATGGATTGGACGAAACGACGGCGTACCACGTGGCCGTCGACTACCGCAGCGGCCCGTGGCGCTACACGGCCGGCAAGCGTGGCTACAAGCTGGCCCAGGGCCGGACCAACCTGGCCGACCTGCGCGGCGACACCTACTGGGGCGGCATCACGCGCACGATCGACGCGGTCACGCTGACGGGCGCGGTGTATCACATCAACACGAAGAACCTGCCTTCGAATCTGGACGCCGACCCGACGATGTTTGTCGCGCGCGCCATGCTGGCGCTGTCCAAGCGCACGGACCTGTACCTGTCACTGGCGCACGCGAAGGCGGACAACGGCCAGCTGATCGGCCTGTCGCGCGACGATCCGGGCTTCGGGTCGACCCAGAGCGGCATCACCGCAGGCATGCAGCACCGCTTCTAGTACCGCCACGCGGCACCGTGCGGCGGTATCATGGACGCCATGAAAACCTCGCACGTCCTCCTGTTGACCATGCTGGCGCTCGGCGGCCTGCCGCACGCCGGCGCCGCCGAATGCCTGATCCCGTCGAAACCCGGCGGTGGCATGGACCTCACCTGCAAGCTGGCGCAAAAAGCGCTGCACGATCAACCGGGAGCCCCTGAACTCATGCTCAGCTACCTGCCGGGCGGCGTGGGCGCCGTGGCCTGGCACTCGGTCGTCTCGCAGCGCCGCAGCGAAGCCAATACGCTCGTCACGTTTTCAGGCGGTTCGGTCCTAAATCTCGCGCTGGGCAAATTCGGCAAGGCCGACGTCGACGACGTGCGCTGGGTCGCGGCCTTCGGCGCCGACTATGGCATGGTCGCCGTGCGCGCCGATTCCCCCTACAAGACACTGTCCGACCTGCTGGGCGCGATCAAGCGCAATCCGAAGCAGGTCCTGATCGGCATGTCCGGCACGGTCGGCAGCCAGGACTGGATCAAGATGGCGCTGCTCGCGCGCATGGCCGGCGTGGACCCGCGCAAGCTGCGCTTTGTTGCCCTTGAAGGCGGCGGCGAGCAATTCATCGCGATGGGGGCAGGGCATGTACAGGCGGTGTCGGGTGACACGTCCGAAGCGCTGCTGGCAGCCAGAGCCGGCAATGTACGTGTGCTGGCAGTGCTGTCAGAACAGCGCCTGCCGGGCGCGCTGGCCGGCGTGCGCACGGCGCGCGAGCAGGGATATGACGTGGTCTGGCCGGTGATTCGCGGCGTCTGGATGGGGCCGGACGTGCGCGAGGCGGATTACCGGCGCTGGGTGAAGGCATTCGATGGGGTCGAAAGTTCGCCTGCATTTGCGGAGATGCGCACGCAGGCCGGGTTGTATCCGTTCGCGCTGACGGGGGATGCGCTCACGCGGTATGTCAAGCAGTCGGTGGATACGTATCACCGGCAGGCCAGGCAGTTCAAGTTGTTACGGGAACCGTAGGACGGCAGGGTACACGTTGGACCAGCTCGGTTTCGACATGCCGCTGTCGAGCGCCGGCGCGTGGGGCCTCGGGTGTGCAGTCCTGCTGCTATGCGGCTTGTGGGCGATCGGCAGCGTGATCGAACGTCGTAAAGCACCGCACGCGCGTGCGGAGGACGAACGCAAGATGCTGGCGTCGTCGTCCATATGGCCGCGTAACCTGGCTGAAGCGTTCGCATTCGCCGCGAGTATGCTGATCGTGACGGGCGGGTGGGAAGTGCTTTATCGCGGGTTCTTGCTGCTGGTGCTAACGCCTGTCATTGGCCTGCCGTTGGCGATTGCTGCATCCGCGCTTGCCTACGGTCTCGGGCATGGCTATGAAAATCCGAAGCAGCTTATAGGCTCGATCATCTCGGCGTTCTTTTTTACCATTGCGTATGCCTGGACACAGAGTCTGTGGTGGTTGATCCTCATTCACGGATCCATACCCCTGAGTACGATTCCGGCAGTGATGCGTGCGCAGCGCCGTCACCCCACTCTACGGTCCACCATCACGTCTGTCATCGGCAGCTGAAGGGTTGCGTCTATCCAGCAGCTCGCAGTATTGACAGTACGTGACTTTTTCATAACGGCAACCTATCATGCTGGCATGAGGGCCTCGTGCAGGTCAGAAACGGGCACCTTCAAGGATATCCATTCATTTAAGCCCACTCGTTTATGACTTTGCCACCCGTAATTCCTCCGTCGGTGATTTGCGAAGACCCCGGCGTGTACCGGACGCTATTGGAATCCACCAAGGCAATTCCGTGGCGAATAGACTGGGCGACGATGCGGTTTACCTACATTGGTCCGCAGATCGAAGAACTGCTGGGATGGAGCCAGGCAAGCTGGCTCACTGTGAACGATTGGGCCGAGCGCATTCATGAGGAAGATCGTCAGAAGACGGTCGAATTCTGTGTGGCGCAGTCGCAAAAAGGCGTTGACCACGAGGCTGACTACCGCGCCATCACGCGCCAGGGCCACCATGTCTGGATCCGGGATGTGGTTCACGTCGTGCGTCGCCCTGACGGCAGTGTGGAGTCGTTGGTCGGCTTCATGTTTGACATCTCGGCGCGAAAAGAGGCCGAAGACAAGATCGTTCAGTTGCAGCGCGAACTCGAGCTTCTGTCGTACCGCGACAGCCTCACGGGTGTTGCCAACAGACGCATGTTCGACACTGTCTATCCTGCGGAATGGGTCAAAGCGCGCGATAGCGGTCACCCGCTGTCTCTTGTGATCATCGATATCGATCACTTCAAGCAGTACAACGATCACTATGGTCACGTGCAGGGTGACGAGTGCCTGCGACGCGTGGCCCACGTGCTCAACGCAGCAGCAGCCGATCCGGACGAGCTGTGCGCCCGGCTTGGTGGCGAGGAATTCGTCTTGCTGTTGCCTGGCACAGACCGGGAGGCGGCGTGGAGCAAGGCTGAACGCTGCCGTGAGCTGCTGGCGGCGCAAGAGATTTTGCACGCCTGCTCTGGCGTCGGCCGGCTCGTGACCGTGAGCATGGGCATCGGCACGATCGTTCCAGGTGCCCAAGATGACGCCAAGGTGTTCCTCGACCGGATTGATCGCCGTCTTTATCAGGCGAAGTCAGCAGGACGTGACCGGTTCTGCGACAACGACGCATAGTGTCGATGCGATGGTTCGCCGGCTTCACGAAAGGCGTCGATAGTTAATGAAGCAGCCAGCAAATCGATTGTCCAAAAGCGCTTGGCGTGAGTTTGCGTGAGATTGCGCTTCCTCAGTCCAGATAAACTCTACATCTTATAACCCTGGGAATGGCAGCCTATGTCCGAAATGCAGTTTGCTAACAATTATCATGATCTGAGCAACTCGACAGGCGTCGATGCAGGGTTCCAGTTCGAATTCTCCTGCGAGCGCTGCAGTGACCGCTGGCGCACGCACTTCAAACCGTACCGCAGCGCCCAGGCCTCGGGCTGGCTGCAAAAGGGGGCAAGCATGTTCGGTGGCCTGCTCGGTAATGCAGGTAGTGTAATCGACAGCATGGCCCAGGCGGGCTGGCATTCGGCACGCGACGAAGCCTTTACTGAGGCACTAGCCGCTGGCAAGACGCACTTCAACCGGTGCGGAAACTGTCACGACTACGTCTGCAACCAGTGCTTCGACAACGCGAACGGCCTTTGCTTCAACTGCGCACCCAATGTGAAGGTGAAGATCACGCAGGCACGCGCCCAGGGCGAGGTGTCGGCCGCGTCCGAAAAGGCAAACGCCGAAGGCCAGACGCGCGGTGGGCGCCTGGACGTCACGCAGAACATGCAGCTGGTGTGTACGCGATGCCGGGCCGAAACCCATGGCGCGAAGTTCTGCCCGGAGTGCGGCCACCGGACTGCCCAGCAGGTTGCTTGTCGCGCCTGTTCGACGACGCTACAGCCGGGCACAAAGTTTTGTACCGAGTGCGGCGAGCGTCAAGCGTAAGTCTGTACCCGGCCTGTCGACGCGGCCATGCTTCAGCGCCGCGCCGATCATCGCCGTGAAGTCCTGGGTTTATATCGCATTAACACCAGGCAACCACCTCCCCATGCCGTAGACTGCATCACACACATGCAACCAGGCAAAGCCGATGACCGCCATCACCACGTTCTTCAGCCACCAGCCGATGTTTGCGCTGTTCTTTACCATCGCTGCGGGCTACTTGCTGGGGGCGGTCAGCGTGAAAGGTTTGTCACTCGGTTCCGGCGCGGTATTGTTCGTCGGCCTGGCCGTTGGCGCGGCCGTGCCTGACCTCGTCTTGCCCGGCATGCTCGGCAACCTGGGCCTGCTGCTGTTCCTGTATGGCGTCGGCATCGCCTATGGCGCCCAGTTCTTTCGCGGCTTGACGACGCCCGACGGCATCAAGGCCAATCTGGCGGCGCTGCTGGCCGTCATCACGGCGCTGGCGCTGGCCGTCGGCGTGGCATGGTTGTTCCCCGTCTTTGCCTTGCCCGAAGCGCTGGGCGCCTTCGCGGGCGCTGGCACCAGCACGGCGGCTCTGCAGGCGGCGCTGGCCGTGTTCGGCACGTCCGCCGCGACCGGGTATTCGGTCGCCTACCCGGTCGGCGTGGCCGTGCCCATCCTGCTGCTCGGGCTGTACAACGCCGTGTTCAAGCCTAAAACCGCCGCGCCAGCATCGTCCGCGCTGCACCTGGAAGAAATCGACGTGGCCGAATTTTCGGTGCTCGGCATGACCCTGCTTGAAGCCGCAGCGCGCTTGCCCGACGGCGTAGCCATCGTTGCACTGCGGCGTGGCGAGCACAATCTGGTGGCCGATAACGCCATGCGTATCGAACCGGGCGATCGTTTGCTCGTTGCCGGCAATGACCAGGCCGTGCTGCATGAGGTGGCCACGCGCTTTGGCCCGGCGCATCCGGGCGGCATGCTGCACGACCGCAGCGACCTGGATTATGACCGTTTCTTCATTTCCACTGCCAGCATGGCCGGCTTGCCACTGAGCGCGCTGGCGCTGCCGGCCGGACTCAATGCCCGCGTTCTGCACCTGCGGCGTGGGGATGCCGACCTGGTCTTGAACCCGGGGCGGCTGCTCGAAATGGGTGACCGCGTCGGCGTGCTCGCGCCGCGCAGCAGCTTCCCGGCGCTGCGCAAACTGTTCGGCGATTCGGTGCGCAGCACGGGGGAGGTGAGCTATATCGGGATCGGCGTTGGCGTGACGCTCGGGCTGGCGTTCGGTGTGATCGTCTGGCCGTTGCCGCTGATTGGGCAGTTCTCGTTCGGGTTTGCGGGGCTGCTGCTGGTGGCGCTGGTGCTTGGCTGGCGTCGTCGCAGCGGGATGTTCCAGTGGGCGATGCCGATCCCGGCCAACCTGGTCGTGCGTAATTTCGGTCTGACACTGTTCCTCGCGGTCGTGGGCATTTCGTCGGGCGCGACGTTTGCCGCGGCGATCGCCAACGATGGCTTGCTGTACCTGCTGCTGGGCAGTGCGATCGCAGCCACGCTCGTCATCGTGACGATGGTCATTGCCTTGTTCGTGTTTCGCCTGCCGTTCGACAGCGTCGTCGGCATCGTGGCCGGCACCACGGGCAATCCCGCCATCCTCGCGTTTGCCAACCGGATTGCGCCAACGGACCGCCCCGACATCGGATACGCGATGATTTTCCCGTCGATGACGGTGCTCAAGATCGTGCTGGTGCAAGTGATCGGCGTCGTGGGACGGTGAACTTTTCACGTGTCCGCAATCCGCGCACCGTAAAATAGCGGTTTGATCGATCAAGCACGGATTATTTTATGGAACCAGCAGAGCAGCGTTATCTCGTCCGCCAGGACAAACGGTCGGACGACGGCAAGAAACCACCCGTCTTCGCGAAGGTCATGCGCAGCAAGGAAGGCAAGTTCGAGGGCGTCTCCTTCATCAAGAACAAGGAGAAGGCGACGATCATGACGATCGCGCAAGCGGACGAAGTCATTGCCTGGGCCACGACCAAGAAAGACAAAGCGGCCGAGTACGAGACCCGAATCATTTGCGTTGGCCAGTAAGCCACCCTGTTCGGCCAGCCGGACGCACTACACGACCACATCATGCACAGTGAACCACCCGTTTCCCAGCGCCTGCGCGCGCTGGTCCGCTCGATGCCGCGCACCGGCATCACCCTCAGTGAACTGATCCGCAGCGTCGGCAACGACGGCCTCCTGATCCTGGTGGCGTTGCTCACGCTCGTGTTCCTGATCCCGATTTCGATTCCGGGCGTGAGCACCGTCTTTGGCGCCGCGATCCTGCTCATCAGCGTCAGCCGCCTGATCGGGCGCGACCTGTGGATTCCATCGAAGCTCGAACACCGCGTCATCGGCACGCGCAAGCTGCGTCCGCTGCTGCGCAAGGCGCTCTCATGGCTCAAGAAGCTCGAGCGTGTCAGCAAGCCGAACCGCATCCAGTGGCTGGTGGCTGCCGGTGCGGTGGCCTTCTTTAATAATGCGGCCCTGATCCTGGGCGCCGTGCTGCTGATGATGCCGTTCGGCCTGATCCCGTTCAGCAATACGTTCCCCGCCGTGGCGATCCTGTTCCTGGCCATCGGCCTGCTGCAGCGCGACGGTGTCTGCATCCTGCTGGGCCACATCAGCAATGTCGTGACGATCATCTATTTCGGCGTGCTGATCGGCGGTGGTGGCCTGGCCGTGCGTGAACTGGTCAACCGCTTTGTTGGCTGACAGTACTGTTGGCTTGTTGCAAGGTAGTTCTTTCTGATAAGCTGGCCCTCAGTCGCCCGTGCGCCGTCTGCCGGCCCCCAGGCGCGAATCAATCACCCCGCACCCAGGCCCGCCAGCCTGGTGCCGGCACCCCGGAACGCCGAACATGAGTAATGACATGCCTATGCTGGATGCGTCGACGATGGTGCTGGTGCTCGCGCTGGGCAACCTGACCCTGTGCGCGCTGCTGACCTTTTTCAATCACGGCCCCGTGCGCGCCCCTGCGATGACGTTCTGGAGCCTGTCGAAACAGATCCAGGGTGGCGCCTGGCTGCTGCTGGCACTGGGCGACTCTGGCGTGGTGCCGGCCCCGATCTCGATTCCCGGTGGCTATGCGCTGCTGTTTGCCGGCGTGGCGATCGAGTCGGGCGCCTCGTGGGAAGCGGCGCGCCGACCGGCCTGGCGCACCCCGACGCTGATCCTGGGCGGCGTGGCGGTCCTCGTGTTCTTCCTGTGTTACCTGATCGACGAAGAAGGCTTGCGCAGCGTGGCCGCATCGCTGCTGCTGGGCGCGTTCTATCTGTCGGGCTCGGTGGCGCTTGGCTGGCGCTGGCGTGATGCCAGCCTGCTGCAACGCTTCCTGTCGCTGGCCACAGGGGCGCTGGCGCTGGTGGTCGCGGCGCGTGGATTATCGGTGCTGCTGTTGCCACGCGGCTGGGGCTGGCTCTCGAACGATCTGCTGAGCCAATTCTCCAGCGGCGCCCTGTACCTGCTCCTGCTCGGCAATGCCTTCGGCGTGCTGCTCTTGACCCGGGAACGCCTGCAGGACACGCTCGAGCGGCTCGAAACCATCGATCCGCTGACCGACGCGCCGAACCGGCGTGGTTTCTTCCAGCTGCTCGCGCCCTGGCTGGCGCTGGCGCGCCGGCCCGGCCTGCCGACGGGGCTGATCGTGTTCGACCTGGATGGCTTCAAGCGCATTAACGACAGCTATGGCCATCCGGCTGGCGACGTCGTGCTGCACCAGATGGTCGCGCTGTGCCGGCGCCAGCTGCGCGACAGCGACCAGCTGGGGCGCGTGGTGGGCGTCGAATTCGCCGTCCTGCTGCCGCGCACCAGCCTCGATGAAGCCGTGATGGTGGCCGAGCGCATTCGCGCCGCGATCGACACGACGCCGGTCAAGAGCGAGCGGGCGATGATCAAGCTCACGGCCAGTTTTGGCGTGACGACGATCCGGCCCGAAGACAGCACGACGTCGCTGTTCCAGCGCGCCGACGAGGCCATGCAGCGCGCCAAGCAAGCGGGCCGCAACCGCGTGACGCCGGCCAGCGAAGCGGTCGCCGATATTTAGCTTCCAGACGAGCTTGCAGGCGAGCTTGCCGGCTCATGTAATGAGCCCGTCACGGTGGCCGCTTATGCTCATAAGCCATGCCGACCATCGATCAGGAATCACCCATCTATGCCGCTGTCGAGCTTGGCTCGGACAGTTTTCGCCTGCACATCGGCCGGTTCAATGACGGCGTGCTCGAGCTCGTCGCGACCATGTGCGAGAAGGTCGAGCTGTCGGCGTCGCTCGACGAAGACGGCATGCTCGACAGTGCGGCGCTGCGGCGTGCCCTGGCCTGCCTGGCGCAGTTCCGGAGCGCGCTCGACGCATGGAAGCCGCACGCCGTGCGCGTCGTTGCCACCGCGGCCCTGCGCATGGCGCGCAATGCTTCCTTGTTCTTGCCGGCGGCCGGACGCGCGCTCGGTCATCCGGTCGACCTCATCGCGGGCGACGAAGCCGGGCGCCTGGTCTATCTGGGCGTGGCCAACACCCTGGGCGCAGCCGACCCTGCGCCGCGGCTCGTGCTGGACATTGGCAGCATCTCGACGGAGCTGGTGATCGGGGAGGGCGCCATGATCCGGCGCATCGAATCGTTCGCGCTCGGCGCGGTGCGCCAGAGCCTGACGTTCTTCGCGAACGGGCGGATCGACGCGGCCGGCTTCGACGCCGCCGTGCGCTCGAGCCGCAGCCGCTTCGCCGAAGCAGGCTTCGGCGCGCGCGGTTGGCATATGGCGTATGGGGCGTGCGGGACGGTGCGTGCGCTGGCTGGCCACGCACACCGGGGCGGGAACGCGGGCGCACCGCTGACACGGGCCGATCTCGCGGGTTTGCGCGATGCCTTCATCGCCAGCCGTCAGGACGTGCATCTGGCCGGCGGGTTGGCGCTGCTGTGTGGCTTGATGGACGAACTCGAGATTGCGGCAGTCACGCCGGTGGCTGCCGGCCTGCGCGTCGGCGCGCTGTGGGACCTGCGCCAGCGCGCCGGGGCCGCTGTAGGGCCGCTAGCGAATCCCCTGGGGATCGTTTAAAGGTTCCAGCGCCACCGGTGTAAGCACCAGCGGCGCGGCCGGCGTGCTGTCACGCAGCCAGCCGAACAGGATCGCCATCATCAACGGGCCGACGAACAGGCCAATCACGCCCAGCGTCGACACGCCGCCCAGCAGGCCGAACAGCACTGCCAGGAATGGCAGGTTCACGCGCTTGCCGATCAGTTTCGGACGGATGAATTTATCCACCAGGAACAGCTCGACCGCACCCCAGGTGAACAGGCCCAGCGCCTCGGCCGAATTGCCCTGGCCGAACAGCAGCAGGGAGACCATCGTGAACGACAGCGGCGCGCCCCCCGGAATCAACGCCAGGTAGCCGGTGATCACGCCCAGCAGCACCGGGGCCGGAGCGCCGGCGATCCAGTAGGCCACGCCCAGCACGATGCCTTCCAGGATCGCGATCGAGCCCAGGCCGAGCGCCGTGCCGCGCACCGACAGCGGCAGCACGCGGCGCAGCTTGGCATACTGGACAGGCGCCAGGCGCTGGCCGGCGCCGTCGATGTAATGCATCACGGCCGCGCCGTGCAGGTACAGCACGAACAGCGTCAGGAGCGTCAGGAACAGATACAGCGCATTGGCCAGGATGGTCGAGCCCCAGACCCGCGCCGTATCGGTCAGGTGCGGCATGAAGTCGCCCAGGGTGGTACGCACGAGGGCGTTCAGGCCGCCCGGCACGGCCAGGTGTTCGAGCCACCAGGTGACGGCCGGTTCGGCCACCAGCGGCAGGCCCGTCAGCCAGGCCGGCACCGGCACGCCGGTCTGATTAAAGCTGATGAGCAGGCGCTGCAGACTGGCCAGTTCGCTGCTGAGCGTATGGAACAGCAGGACCGACGGGCCCACGAAGCTGACGATCAGCAGAATCAGCATGAAGGCGGCGCTGGCCAGCGGTGGCCAGCCACGGCGCAGCATGCGCTGGTGCAGCGGCCACGTGATCACGGCCAGGAGGCCGGCCCACGCGATCGAGCCGAGGAAGTGCTGGAGCAGCAGGGCCAGCGCGGTGGCAAACAGCACCGGCAGGATCCATTGAGTCTTGGTGCGCATACTGGCCTGGGTCGGGTTCATAAATTACTGGGGTGCGCAGGGGCCAGCGAGACAAAGCTCGCGGCGCCGACAAGTTTACAGCAGAGTCGTCGCCTTGGCAGGATAATTCAGGTGTATCTCCTGCAAAAGAGGAGTTTGCCGAAGCTTTACTTCGGAAAAACAGAAACCTCGCTCTATGAAGCCCCTATTGTCACCCGGATTGGCGTCGGCTGCCGGCGGGGCGTCTTTACCCAGCGTGCATTCCTGTCCGACAGCATACTGCCAAATCGTTTATATTGTTTGCCTTCTCAACGACGGAGCGGCCCATGCCCCGCACACCTGCCGCCAAATCAGCATCCCGCGCCGCGCCTGCGGCCGCGAAACCCACCAGGGTCGCCAAGCCCGTGAAGGCTGTCGCCAAGGCTGCCAAGCCCCCCGCAAAAGCCAGCGTGAAGTCGGTGGTCAAGTCGGCCGCCAAGGCGCTGGCCAGCAGCCCGGCCCGCAAACCTGCCTCGCCACGCGCCGCCGCCAAGCCGCCGGTGGTGCCGATGGTGCCGATCATCGAACGTGCGCCCGCAGTAGAAGCGCGTCCGGCATTGGTGCGCGACAGCTTCACGATGCCGGAAAACGAGTATGCCGTGCTGCTGGAAGTAAAACAGGCTTGCCTGCGCGCCGGTGTCGACGTCAAGAAGAGCGAATTGCTGCGCATCGGCGTGGCCCTGCTGGGCCAGCTCGACGTGGCGACCTTGCAAGGCGTGCTGGCGGCGCTGCCGCAGCTCAAGACCGGACGGCCACCGGCGCAGGCGTAACGGCGAGGGCGTCGCGCACCGTCAGTGCAGCGCCGAGGCGCTGCTGAGTTCCTTGAGCTCGCGGATCGGGATGTTCGATTTTTCGTGCATGCGCAACAGGATCGTCGCGCCGACATTGAGCTTGCGATGGCGGATCTTGCTGATGATCGGTGGTTGCACTTCCAGCACGCGGCACAGCTCCGCGTCATTTTTCAGCTGCATGCGCTCGATCAGCGTGTCGAGCAGCATGTTGGGCACAAAGCTCGACGGCTCCAGCTCGCGTGCGCGTTGCATCGCCTCGAGCAATTCCTGTTTTTTCTGTCGTACGGTCATGTCGATTCTCCCTGATGAAAACATGATTCAAGACAGACCGCTGGTTCTGGATTCCTTGCCTGTTCTGATAACTGTTGGTGGCAGGTCGTTGCGATATTACTACGATTGCGTCGCGCACGCTTCGGCTCATTTAACTAAATTCGCCGTATTCGAGCGTTTCTTCTCGGAACTTACGCTAATTTCAGGCCGGAATGGGTCAGCAGCAGGACCTTGTCGGCCATGGCGGCCGCGGCGTGGGAGTGGGTAACCATGATCGCGCCGGCGCCATGCGCGCGCGTCTCGTCGCGTAAGAGTTGCAGGATGCTGCCGGCAGTTTCGGGGTCGAGGTTGCCGGTTGGTTCATCGGCCAGCAGCAGGGCCGGGCGGTGCACCAGCGCGCGCGCAATCGCCACGCGCTGCATCTCGCCGCCCGACAGCTGGCGCGGGAAGTCGCCACCGCGTCCGTGCAGCCCGACCGCATCGAGCATCGCATCGGCACGCTCGAGCGGCGCCTTGTTCAGCAGCAGCGGCAGCGCGACGTTCTGGCGCAGCGTCAGGTGCGGCAGAACGTGGAAGGCCTGGAAGATGAAGCCCATGCGGGTGCGGCGCAGCCGCGTGGCGGCGTCGTCGTCCAGGTTCGAGATCGGTGTGCCGTCGATGATCACGCGCCCGCCGTCGGGCGTGTCGAGGCCCGCAATCAGGTTCAGCAGCGTCGACTTGCCGACGCCCGATTCGCCCATGATCGCGACGAATTCGCCGGCCTTGAACACGTGCGAGAGTTCGGCCAGCACGGTGCGGCCGCCATACGATTTGGTGAGCTGGTCGAGTTCGAGCATCGGGTGAGGTGTCCGCAAGTAGAGTTAGCGCGTCAGTATCAACGCATCAGGGCGCGGCGCAGCGCATAACTGGCCGCATCGACCAGGGCCACCAGCACCAGCATCGCGATCACGACCGTGGCAGCGCTGGGCATTTGAAACAGCGACAGGTGGTACTTGAGCATCTGGCCCAGGCCCCCGGCCCCGACCACGCCCAGTACTGCCGCCGCGCGGATATTGTTTTCCCAGCGGTACAGTGTGTATGACAGCATCTGTGGCAGCGCCTGGGGCAGCGTCGCGTACAAAAACGCTGCCAGCGGCCGCACGCCGTTCGTGCGCAGGCTTTGTTCGGCGTGCGGCTCGATGTTTTCCAGCGCATCGGCAAACAGGCGCCCCAGCACACCGGCCGTGTGCGCAGCCAGCGCCAGTGTGCCAGCCAGCGGCCCCAGACCAGCCAGCACCAGCAGCACCGCGGCCCAGACCAGCTCGGGGATCGAGCGCAGCACATTGAGCACCAGGCGCGTCAGGGCGCGCGGCGCGCGGCCCATGCGCCCTGCGCCCGCCAGCGCCAGCGGCATGGCGACGAGCGCCGCCAGGATGGTGCCGATGGCCGACATGGCCAGGGTTTCCCAGAACGCGACGAGTGTCTTGGCCAGGAACGCCGGCGCGGTGTCGGGCGGCGCGAAGCCGGCCAGGAATTCGGACGCCGAATCGATCGCTTCGCGCGAGAAGAAGGCGCTCCATTGCAGCGGCAGCGAGGCAAAGCTGGCGACGATCAGCACCAGCAGGCCGCCGAGTATGAGCCAGGTGCCGGCCTGGCGTGGCGGCGGGGCGGGGATTGCGGTGCGCGAGGAGTTATCCACCTTCATCCGATCCTCCGGCGCAGCAGTTTCGAGACCAGGTCGGCGCCGGCCACCAGCAGCACGAACATGATGAGCATGGTCGCCACTTCGCCGCCGGCCATCATCTTGGTCGACTCATCGAGCCGCTGCCCGAGGCCGCCGGCGCCGACAAAGCCCATCACGGCCGAGCCGCGAATCGCGCATTCCCAGCGGTAGACCGTGTATGACACGAGTTCGGCGCTGGCATCGGGCAGGGCGCCATACAGCAGGGCCGGCAAACGCCCGCTGCCATTGGCCAGCAGGACATCGGTCGCATGCGCGTCGGACGATTCGAGAATTTCGGCATACACCTTGGCCAGCATGCCCGAATACGACAGCGCGATCGCCAGCACCCCGGCCGTCGGCCCCAGGCCGACGATGCGCACGAACAGCAGCGCCCACACCAGCTCGGGCACGGAGCGCAGCACCATCAGGATCCAGCGCAGGACCTGGCGCACGACGCCGGCGAGCGGACGGATGCGGCCCGTGCCCAGGCGCGAGATCGACAGGCGCTCGCTGATGACGAAGGTGGCGGGAATGGCGACGATCAGCGCCAGCGTCAGGCCTGCGGTGGCAATCGCCACGGTCTGCCAGGTCTCGCGCAGCACCATCGCCAGGAAGGCAGGATCGGTTTCGGGCGTCAGAAAATCACGCAGGAAGCCGCCGGCCGCGCGCAGGCTTTGCGCGTCGAACAGCAGCCATGGTTTGAATTCGGCCGCGACCAGCAGCGGATACAGCAGCAGGACGAAGACGACGGCGCCCATCAGGCGCGCGCGCCAGGCCGGGTCGGGATGCAGCACGGTCTTGCTCGTCATGCCTAGAAACAGGCGCCGACGGCGATTTGGGCGGGCGTGTCGTGTGGCGGCGCCACGTGCGGCTCGACGTTTTCGTTGGCGTACAGGTCGGCGATCATGGTGTCGGTGACCTGCTCGCGCGGCGCGTCGAACACGATGCGCCCGTCGCGCAGGCCCACCAGGCGGGCAAACTGTTCACGCGCCAGATCCACCTGGTGCAGACTGCACACCAGCGTGGCATTGCGCTGCGCGGCTTCCTGGCGTAGCGTGGCCAGCGTGTGGCGCGCGAGGGCCGGGTCGAGCGCCGAAATCGGCTCGTCGACCAGCAGGGCTTCGGCATCGGACAGCAGCAGGCGCGCCAGGCCGCAGCGCTGGCGTTCGCCGCCGGAGAGGCGGTCGACGCGTGCATACAGCTTGTCGCCCAGCGAGAAGCGCGACAGCGCGGCGTGCGCTGCATCGGGGTCTTGCGGGCGCACGAGCGAGGTCAAGGCTTGCCACAGCGTCCAGTGCGGCAAGCGCGCCGCCAGCACGGCCGTGACGACGCGCTGGCGCGCCGGCAGTGGCGGTGTCTGCGGCGCGAGGAACAGGCGCGCACGCAGCCGGTGGCGCGCGGCATGCGGCAGGTGCCACGGCTCCTTGCCCAGGATCTCCAGCGTACCTTCGCTCGGTTGATGGGCGCAGGCCAGCGTGGCCAGCAGCGTGGTCTTGCCGGCCCCGGATGGGCCGATCAGGGCGACCTGTTCACCGGCGCCGATCGTGAGGTCGAGCGCGTGCAGGGCAGCCGCGCGGCTGCCCGTCAGGTGGCGCACGGTCACGCCGCGCAGGCGAAAGGTCGCCATCGTGCGATTACTTCAGCAGACCGGCGTTTTTCGCCGCCGCTTCGATCGCGCCGTAGTTGGCGGTCTTGGTCGGCACGAAGCGGGTCGCGCGCTGCAGCTCCAGGATTTCCTTGCCCTGCGGGGTGGAATCGTCCAGCGCCAGGAAAGCGTCGGTGATTTTCTTTTTCAGGGCCGGGTCCATGTCGGTGCGCACGGTCCAGTTGTAGTCGAAGTAGCCAGGGGTCGTGTAGAACACGCGCACTTGCTTCGGATCGACCTTTTTCGCCTCGACCAGTTTTTCCCAGACCGAGATGTTCAGCGCGCCCGCATCGACCTTGCCGCCGGCAACCGCAGCCACGGTCGCGTCATGCGCGCCCGAGAAGGCGATGCGCTTGAGGTCGGTGTCCGGATTGATCTTGGCGCCCAGCAGGAACGAGCGCGGCATCAGGTGACCCGAGGTCGACGATTCCGAACCGAAGGCCAGCGTCTTGCCCTTCAGGTCTTCCAGCTTGTTGATGGTCGGCACGGTGGTGATGAAGACCGAGCGGAATTTCTCGTCTTCCACGCGCTGCACCAGCGGGGTGACCTGGCCCTTGCTGCGCACGTTTGCCTGCACAAACGTAAAGCCACCGAACCAGACCATGTCGATCTTGCGGTTGACCAGGCCTTCCACCGAAGCAGCGTAGTCGGTCACCGGGGTGAATTCCACCTTCAGACCCGTGGCCTTGGCCAGGTAGTCGCCCAGCGGCTTGAACTTGCGCTGCAGTTCGGTCGGCGATTCGTCGGGAATGGCCGAAACACGCAGCACGCCGTTGCTCTGCGCGTGGGCAGCGCCCGCGATCAGCAGCGTGCCGACAGCGGCGGCGCACAGGGTTTTGAGAACGTTGCGGCGGAAGGACAGGGTCATGGTGGCTCTTGTCTAAAAAGTAATGAAACGAGGCTGACCCGAGGGGCAGCACGCTTGGCGTGAGGCAGACTAGGCGAATCCGGGGAATCCGCTATGATAGCTAAAACAGCAATACACAGAGAAATAAAAAAAGAACTACCAGAACTACACGAAGCAAAACTCACAGGCCATCTCGCATGGTGCGTCGTGGCGGCACGAATGATAAACCCTATGCTGACATCCTGTACACCTGAAGACGTCGCGGCGCCCCGTCACAGCGCGCACGAAGCCGACGAACTGCACACCGGTCTGCAGGCGCCAGCCGCCTGGATCTCCCCCAAATACCTGTATGACGCACTTGGCTCGAAATTGTTCGAAGCGATATGCGAACTGCCAGAGTATTACCCAACGCGCACCGAAGCGTCGATCTTTGAGCGCTATGGCGCCGAAATTGCCCGTTCCGCAGGCACCGGCGCGACCCTGATCGATCTCGGCGCCGGCAACTGCGCCAAGGCAGCGGCGCTGTTCCCGCTGTTACAGCCGGCGCAGTACGTGGCGATCGACATCTCTACCGACTTCGTGCACGACGCTCTGGCGCGTCTGCGCCAGCGGTTCCCGCAGATCGCGATGGAAGCGCTGGGCATGGATTTCTCATCGAGCTTTGAATTGCCGCCGCAGGTCAATGCCGGCCGGCGCCTGTTCTTTTATCCGGGCTCGTCGATCGGCAACTTCACGCCGGACGAAGCGCAGGGCTTTCTCACGCGCCTGCGCGCGCAGTGCGGCAACGATGGCGGCGTGCTGATCGGCATCGACCTGGCCAAGGATGCCGCCACGCTCGACGCCGCGTACGATGACGCGCTGGGCGTCACCTCGGCCTTCAACCTCAATTTGCTGCGCCACGTGAACCGCCTGATCGACGCCGACTTCGACATCAAGGGCTGGCAGCACCGGGGCGCCTACAACGCGGCCATGGGCCGCATCGAGATGCATCTGGAGGCGCGCAGTGCGCAGACCGTGCACTGGCGCGGCGGCGAGCGCCGCTTCGAGGCCGGTGAGCGCATCCACACCGAAAACAGCTACAAATACCAGCAGGCCGACGCGATCGGATTGCTGGAGCGCTCCGGTTTCGAGGCCACGCACGTCTGGACCGATCCGCAGAGCTGGTTTGCCGTGATTCACGCACAGGCGATCGCATCATGAACATGATGCGCGACGACAGCTTGCCACGCGCTTTTGCGCAGGTACGTACCCGTTCGCTGGAACTGGCCGAGGGCTTGTCCGACGAAGACTGCGTCGCGCAGTCGATGCCGGACGCGAGCCCGATGAAATGGCATCTGGCGCACACGACGTGGTTTTTTGAAACCTTCATCCTCGAACCGCGCGAAGCCAACTTTGCGCCGTTTCATCCGGCGTTCCGGGTGTTCTTCAACTCCTACTACAACGGCGTGGGCAACAAGCATCCGCGCGCCCAGCGCGGGCTGTTGACGCGACCTGGCATGCGTGTCGTCAGGGACTACCGCGCGAATGTCGACCGCCGCATCGCCGATTTGCTCGCCGGCGGCATTGACGAGTCGCTGGCCACGCTGATCGAACTGGGCCTGCAGCACGAACAGCAGCACCAGGAACTGATGCTCACCGACGTCAAGCACCTGCTGGCGCAAAATCCGCTGTACCCGGCGTATGCGACGGACGCCATGGCGCCGTCCGCGCCGGCCGAGCCGCTGGCCTGGCTCGATTTCGAAGGTGGCCTGGCCGAGGCCGGCTATGGCGGCAAGGGCTTTTGCTTCGATAACGAATTGCCGCGCCACCGCACCTATGTGGCGCCGTTCGCGCTGGCCTCGCGCCTGGTCACCAATGGCGAATACCGCGCGTTCATCGAGGCCGGTGGCTACCGCGATCCGGCGCTGTGGCTGGCCGAAGGCTGGGACCGCGTTAACAGTGGCGAGATCACCCAGCCGCTGTACTGGGTGGAGCAGGCCGATGGCTGGTACGAATTCACGCTGCACGGCCTGCAACCGCTCGATGCCGAGCGGCCCGTCACGCACATCTCGATGTACGAGGCGGATGCATTCGCCCGCTGGTCGGGCGCGCGCCTGCCGACCGAATTCGAGTGGGAATTCGCGGCGCGCCAGGCCTGCCTGGGCAGCGGCCCGGCCCATCATCCGGACGCTGCCAGCGGCGCCGGCCTGCAACAGATGTTCGGCGCCTGCTGGCAGTGGACCAGCAGTAGCTACGCACCATATCCCGGCTTCGCACCGGCCCCGGGCGCCATCGGCGAATACAACGGCAAGTTCATGATCAACCAGTATGTCCTGCGCGGCTCGTCCTGCGCCACGCCAGGCGGTCACGCACGGCCCAGCTACCGCAACTTCTTCCCGACAGGCGCGCGCTGGCAATTTTCCGGCATTCGCCTCGCCCGATGAGTCGTCGGCGTGACTGGACGGCGCGCCTGAAAGATCAGCGCGCCAATGTCTACATCCTGAATCATCCGCTCAAGTTCACGCTGCAAGTCCTGAAGGGGTTCCGCGCCAACCAGGGCTTGCTGCTGGCGGGCGCCGTGGCCTATTACGCGCTGCTGTCGATCGTGCCGTTTTTGATGCTGGTGATGGTGGTGCTGTCGCACTTCATCAACCCGACCGAGTTGCTGGAAACGCTCAGCCGCTACCTGCAATTGCTGGTGCCGGGGCAGTCGGCGCCGATCGTGGCCGAGGTGGCGCACTTTCTGGATGACCGGCAACTCATCACCTGGGTGCTGGCGGTGACGATGCTGTTCTTCAGTTCGCTTGCCTTCACGGTGCTGGAAAACGCGATGAGCGTGATTTTCGTGCACCGCGTGGCGATCCGGCGTCGGCATTACCTGGTGTCGGCCGTGCTGCCGTACTGCTACATCCTGGCGTTGGGCGTGGGCATCATGGTCGTCACGCTCGTGGCGGGCGCGCTGCAGGTCATGGGACGCGAAAGCGTGTGGCTGTTCAACTATGAGTGGTCGCTGAACGGCGTGTCGGGTGCGCTGCTGTATCTGCTGGGGCTGATCGGCGAGATTCTCGTGCTCACGTCGATCTACCTGGTAATGCCGGTGGGCCGGCTGTCGATATGGCACGCCGCCATCGGTGGCGTGACGGCAGCGCTGCTGTGGGAAGCGGCGCGCCACATTCTGGTCTGGTATTTCTCGACGCTGTCGCAGGTGAACCTAGTGTATGGCTCGATGACGACGGCCATCGTCGTCATGTTTTCGCTGGAGATCGCAGCCACGCTGCTGCTGCTGGGTGCGCAGGTGATTGCGGAGTACGAGCGGGTCGGCCTGGTGCCCGATGATGCGGCGCAAGACCCAATGACAACGGCGCCAGACGCAGCCCGGTAAGTTCAGGGTGCTCCTGGCGCCGTTGGGGGCGCTACTGGCCAGCCACTGGCTTACTTGTCGTCCTTCTTGGTGATGAACACGCTGGCGATACAGCTACCGGCGATCAGCACCGCCACGACGGTCAGCGAAGCCTGCACTGGCACGTGGTACCACGGCATGATCAGCATCTTGACACCGATGAAGGTCAGGACCATCGCCAGGCCATACTTGAGCAGGTGGAAGCGGTCAGCCACGTCTACCAGCAGGAAGTACAGTGCACGCAAACCCAGGATTGCGAACATGTTCGACGTGAACACGATGAACGGATCGGTCGTGATCGCGAAGATGGCCGGGATCGAGTCGACCGCGAACACCAGGTCGGTCACTTCGATCA
Organism: Massilia aurea; assembly: GCF_014200505.1. GTDB lineage: Bacteria > Pseudomonadota > Gammaproteobacteria > Burkholderiales > Burkholderiaceae_D > Telluria > Telluria aurea_B. Next base: position 801,413 of record NZ_JACHBX010000001.1, read on the forward strand.
GGATCAGCACCAGGAACAGCGGGGTGACAAAGCGCACACCGTTGATCCGCACGAAGAACTTCTCGCCGTGGTCGCCTTCGGACACTTTCAGGTGCCTGCGGGCAAACTTCAGGATCGGGTTGTTGACCACGTCCGGTTCAGCATCGACGGCCACCAGCATGCGGATACCAGTGAACAGCAGGAATGCGCCGAACAGGTACAGCACCCAGCTGAATTCACTCACGACCCAGGCACCGGCGCTGATCATGATGGCGCGCATGATGATCGCACCGAGCACACCGTAGATAAGGACGCGGCGCTGGTATTGCTGCGGCACCTGGAACGCGGTAAAGATCAGCAGGAACACGAACACGTTATCGACCGACAGCGCTTTCTCGATCAGGTAGCCAGAGAAGAACTCCAGCGCTTTCTGGTCAGCGATTTCCGAGCCGACGCTGCCTTTCAGATACCACCAGAGGCCGGCGTTGAACAGCAGGGCCATGCTGACCCAGACCAGCGACCAGATACCCGCTTCCTTGACGCTGACCTTGTGCGCCTTGTTACCGCCAAAGACGAACAGGTCGAGCGCCAGCATCACCAGCACGAAGCCGACGAAGCCAGCCCACATCATGGGGCTTGCAATTGTTTCCAGACCGTTCATGGCTTGCTCCCTTCATGGCGCATCGCATGCGGCCGGTTGCCCTGCGCCCGTGCGCAGGAATGGTGGACAGGATGTGTCATTGGTATGGCACCTATAGTTTGTGGTGAAGGCTTGACTATAGGGGACAGTGAAGCATCGTACAAATCGAATATAATTTCATATAACATCGAATTTAACGATGTATTGAACAGTCCACGTTATTGGAGAATCCATGTCCGCGCTGAACTACAAACACCTGCGTTACTTCTGGATGGTGGCCAAGACCGGCAGCATCGCCAAGGCCGCCTCGCAGCTGAACCTGACACCCCATTCGATTTCCGGGCAACTGTCCGAATTCGCCGATGCGCTGGGCGTGGCGCTGTTTCGCAAGTCGGGCCGCAGCCTCGAGCTGACCGACACGGGCCGCCGTATCGTCAGCTACGCCGAGACGATCTTCAGCACCGGCGACGAATTGCTCGAACTGGTGCGCGACAAAAGCTTCGCCACGATGTCGTTTCGGATTGGCTGCGCCGATTCGGTGTCGAAGCTCATTGCCTGCCAACTGGTGGAGCCGGCATTGAAGCTCAAGGAACCGGTGCGGCTGATCTGCCGCGAAGGGCGGCTCGACAGCCTGATCGGCGACCTGGCCGTGCACCGGCTCGACCTGGTCATTGCCGACCGGCCGATTCCCGGGCATTTCAGCGTGCGCGCCTATAACCACCTGCTGGGCCAGAGTCCGATGACGGCGCTGTGCACGCAGGCGCTGGCGGCGACGTTCGACCAGCCGTTTCCGGCCTGTCTGCACAATGCGCCGATGCTCTTGCCGGGAGAGGATTTCGCGATCCACCAGCGCCTGTTGCGCTGGCTGGAGCAGGCCGAGGTGCATCCGCACATCGTCGGCGAATTCGACGACAGCGCAATGATGAATGCGTTCGGCCAGTCAGGGGCAGGGGTGTTCTTCGTGCCGACGGTGATTGCGGCGCAGGTGAGCCAGCAATACCAGGTGGTGGCGCTGGGCCAGATCGATGGCGTGGTGGAGCAGGTGTATGCGATCACCACCGAACGCCGGATGAGTCATCCGGCCACGGTGGCGATCAGTACGCTGGCGCGCGACAAGCTGTTCGTTTGATGCGCGCCATGGCTGGCGTTACGGCTTGACGCTGATACCCGGCTCGCCGGCAGCCATGCGGCCGATGATCGCTGCGTCGGCAAAGCCTTCACGCGCGAACAGCGCCAGCACCTCGTCGGCGGCCGCGGGATCACAGGCCACCAGCAGGCCGCCCGAGGTCTGCGGATCGGTCAGCAGGGCGCGCTGCTCGGGCAGGATCGCCGCGTCGAGCTGCACATCCTTGCCATACGCTTCCCAGTTGCGCCCGGATGCACCCGTGAAGTAGCCATCCTGCGCCAGTTGCAGCACGCCCGGCAGCAGCGGGATGTTCGGCATGTCCAGCGTGGCATGCAGCTTCGCGCCGCGCGACAGTTCGAGCAAGTGCCCCAGCAGGCCAAAGCCGGTGACGTCGGTCAGTGCGTGCACGCCCGGCATGTCGGCCAGCAGGCGCCCGGGTTTGTTCAGCTTGGTCGTGTTGGCGATCATTGCTGCGTAGCCGTCAGCGCCCAGCTTGTCTTTCTTGAGCGCCGCCGACAGCACGCCCACGCCCAGCGGCTTGCCGAGGATGAGCACGTCGCCATCGCGGGCATCGGCATTGCGTTTGACTTTCGATGGATGCACGAGGCCCAGCACGACCAGGCCATAGATCGGCTCGACCGAATCGATCGTGTGGCCGCCCGCAATCGGAATGCCCGCTTCGGCGCAGATCGACTCGCCACCGCGCAGGATCTGCCCGATCGTGTCGAGCGGCAGCTTGTTGATCGGCATGCCGACCAGCGCCAGCGCCATGATTGGCGTGCCGCCCATCGCATACACGTCCGAAATCGCATTGGTGGCGGCAATGCGGCCGAAGTCGAACGGGTCGTCGACGATCGGCATGAAGAAGTCGGTCGTGGCGATCAGGGCCTGTTCATCGTTGAGCTTGTAGACCGCAGCGTCATCGGCCGTCTCGATGCCAACCATCAATTCCTTGGGCACGGGGAAGCCGTGCGACGACTTCAGGATCTCGGCCAGCACGCCGGGCGCGATCTTGCAGCCGCAGCCGCCGCCGTGCGAGAACGAAGTGAGTTTGATGGGTTGGTCGCTGGTGCTCATGGGATGTCCGGTAATCGTTGATCGTCTTGGATTATCCACCATGTGGCGTGGACGTGCATGGCATACGGGCCAATACACCTGTGAGGCCCACGAAAAATGCCTGCCGGCGTAGGGTGGGCGGGTTTCCCGCCCACGCGTTCAACACGTCTTGGCACACCACGGAGCGACATTCATTTGAACGCGTGGACGGCATAGCCGACTGCGCGTCCCGGTCCACCCTACGTCATGCCAAGTTGGTTCGAACGCGCAGACGACGCCCATAAAAAAACGGCTGCCGAAGCAGCCGTTTCTTGATTCACGCAGGGTGATTACTCACCAAACGAACGACGCACGCCGTCCGCCGAACGTGGGTGGGCACCCTTGTAGCCGCCTTCGCGACGGGCCGGCTGGCCTTCACGTGGGGCGCTGAAACGGTTGCCGTCACGTGGCGCGCTTGGCGCACGTGGTGCTGCGCCTGGTGCGCGGGCCGGGCCGGCTTCACGTGGGCCACGGTCAGCATAACGGCTTTCCGACGGGGCGCCACGGGCGCCGCTCGGTGCGCGGTCGGCGTAGCCTTCACGCGCGCCGGATGGCTTCGAGAAACCGCGCGATGCCGGCTTGGCCGACGGGCTGCGGCCGTCGCCTGGCTTCCAGCCAGCGCGGGCTGGTGCTGCAGCGCGCTTTGGCTCGAAACCTTCGACGACAGCGACCGGGATCGGCTGGCGCGTGAAACGCTCGATGCGGCGCACGTTCATGCTTTCGGCGTGGTTCACCAGCGAGACGGCGACACCGTTACGGCCAGCGCGACCGGTACGGCCGATGCGGTGGACGTAGTCTTCCGGGAACTTCGGCAGGTCGTAGTTGACGACGTGCGTGATGCTTGGCACGTCGATGCCGCGCGCGGCGACGTCGGTTGCGACCAGCACCTTGATGCTGCCACGGCGCATGCTGTCCAGCGTGCGGTTACGGGCGCCCTGGTGCATGTCGCCATGCAGTGCGGCAGCAGCGAAACCGGCGATGTTCAGGCGGTCGGCGATCGTGTCGGCGTCACGCTTGGTGGCGGTGAAGACCACGGCCTGGTCCATCGATTCGTCGCGCAGCAGGTGGTCCAGCAGGCGATTCTTGTGCGACAGGTCGTCGACGAAGTGGACGCGCTGCGAGATGTTCTCGTGGCGGTTGGTCGCGCTGGCGATCTGGATCGTCATCGGATCGGTCGTGATGCGGCGCGCCATGTTGCCGACGACGCCATCCAGCGTGGCCGAGAACAGCATGGTTTGACGGGCCGACGGGGTCGCGGCAACGATTTTCTCGATGTCGTCGATGAAACCCATGTCCAGCATGCGGTCAGCTTCGTCGAGCACGAGGATTTCGAGCTGCGAGAAATCGATCTTGCCCGATTCCATGTGGTCGATCAGGCGGCCTGGGGTGGCAACCAGGATTTCAGGATTCTTGGCCAGCAGTTGCATCTGTTTCGGGTACGGCATGCCGCCCAGGATCGAGACGCAGCGCAGGCGGCGCATGTGCGCCGTGTACTGTTCGGTGGCAGCCGAGACTTGCAGGGCCAGTTCGCGGGTTGGGGTCAGCACCAGCATTTTTGGCTGGGCAGCCTTGAAACGGACGCGCTCGCCTTTGGCGCGGGCAGCCTGGGCTTCTTGCGCAGCGGTCTTGCCGGCTGGCGTTTCTTCAGCGTTGGCCAGCTTGTTCAGTGCTGGCAGCATGAAGGCGGCAGTCTTGCCCGAACCGGTTTGCGACGAGACCAGCAGGTCGCGGCCGGCGATGGCGGCAGGAATGGCTTGCGCCTGGACTGGCGTAGGGGTGGTGTAACCGGTATCGGCAACAGCCTGGACGAGGGACGCGTGGAGGCCTAGGGCTTCAAAACTCATGTGATCTGTACTTTCGGAATAAATCAAATACGCTCGCACGGATGGCGCGAACGAAAAAATGCAACGCGAACCAACAAACGAAATGACTCAGAATGAAAGAAATTTCGGCACAAAAGCTTTGCGCCGGGACGGTGTCTGAAAGCGACACACAGGGCGGGAGGGCTTTAGAAAGGCGCTCAAATGAGCTGCCTGGGGTTTGCGGTGCTGCTTGGATGACTGCCTTGCTGCTGCCGCATCTGGATGTTTTCAGAAACGGGCGCGATGTCGCAGTGCACAAACCGAACTATACAGGTTTTTCGGCCTTCGTGCACGGACCCTTTGAAAATCGTATAACTGGCCCTGTGCGAAACAGCGGCCGGCACCCCCGTGGCGGGGATGCCGGCCGGAAATCAGCGCTGCTTGCGCTTGGACGACGTGTTGCGGGAAATGCGCTTGCTGTCCTTGCTCACGCCAGCCTTGGTCTTGAAGCGGCTGGTGGTGCGCTTGACGATGCCGCGGTCGGCTTCGAACGCGACGACGGCGTTGTCGATGATGTTCTCGGCGATGTCGCCATGGCTCGAGGTCGAGATTTTCGGCACCAGGATCGTCGAGCCCACTTTCAGGAGCGACTGCGCCGGGATGTTGTTGGCCTGGCGGATGACTTCTGGCGTGGTGCCGAACTTCGAGGCCAGCGAAGCGATGCTCACGCGCGCACCGGTGATCTTGTGCGTGGTCCAGGTCGACAGGGCATGGCCCCATTGCGCGAGGTTCAGGTGGAATTTCTCGGCGTTTTCTTTCGGCAGCAGGATCTGGGTCTGGGCGCCGCCAATGATGACCGGCTTCTTGAACTGCGGATTGAGCGCCTTGAATTCGTCGAGCGACATTTCGGCCAGCTGGGCTGCGACTGCCAGATCGATGTCACTGGTCTTGTCGACCGTGGTGAAGTAGGGCTGGTTGTCGATGGCTGGCAGCACGACGCCATAGTTGCCCGGATTGGCGATCACGTTCTTGACCGCCTGCAGCTTTGGCACGTAGTTGCGCGTTTCCGCCGGCATCAGGTCAGCCAGGCTTTCGAAATCGGTTGGCTTGCCTTCGGCCTGGTTTTTCTTGATGGCGCGCTGCACATTGCCTTCGCCCCAGTTATACGCAGCCAGAGCCAGCGGCCAGTCGCCGAACATCGTGTACAGGCGCTGCAGGTAGTTCAGCGCTGCATCGGTGGACGCCACAACGCCACGGCGCTCGTCCTTGAACATATTCTGCTTGAGGTCGAAATCCTTGCCCGTACCCGGCACGAACTGCCACAGGCCGGCAGCGTTGGCGCTCGACATGGCTTGCGGGTTGAAGGCCGATTCGATCACTGGCAGCAGTGCCAGCTCGGTCGGCATGCCGCGCTTTTCGAGCTCGGACACCACGTGGTACAGGTAAGGAGAAGCGCGGCCGGAGATACGGGACAGCGTGGCGGGATGATTGGCGTAGGCCTGGGTATGACGGGTAACGAGCGCGTTGTTCAGATCGGGAATCGCGTAGCCGCTGCGGATGCGGCCCCAGACGTCGGTTTCGCGGTATTCATCGAGTTTGGTCTGGACTTGCGAAGGTGCTGCGGTGGTGCGGCTGCCGACTGCGGCAGGCTGGACTGTGGGCAGCGAGGCTGCGTCCATGGCGAAACTGAGGGGTGACGCGGCCAGGAAGGCCAATGCAGCCAGTGCGAAGGTAGGACGTTTCGTGTTGTGCATAGCTTTCCAGTGTTGCGTTCAGGAACGAACGGACCGAGGACAAGGAGGCATAGTACGTAGGGATTGTCGAGCGCGTCAAGATGTATGACGCCTTCGTTACAATAAAAATGTCCTCTAGAATCGCGTACGTTGACATCATGAAAACAGAAGATGCCATCAGGATCATCGAAATTAATGAACCGCCGGTATTTTTGGTCAACAACACCGGGATTTGGTGGCGTTATCCACTGCGCATACGACCGCATCGGGCCAACGTTACCCCCGGGGCGGGGCCGATCTATGAGCACACGCAAAGAGTGCGTACAATCCGGCTTTTGCAGTCTGCATTGCTATTGAAAGTCTTCTATGAGCACTCCCAACCTCAACGCTGACGATGATGCCATCATCGGCGCGACCCGCAACTGGCTCGAACGCGCGGTGATCGGCCTGAATCTATGCCCGTTTGCCAAGGCCGTGTACGTCAAGGAGCAGGTGCGCTATGTTGTTGCCAACGCGACCACACCCGAGCAATTGCTTGAAACGTTAATGGACGAGCTGCAGCACCTGTCCGACACCGATGCCGCCAAGATCGACACCACGCTGATCATTCACCCGTTCGTGCTGGGCGATTTCGAGGATTACAACGAGTTCCTGGACGTGGCCGATGCCGCGCTCGAGGACATGCAGCTGGATGGCGAGCTGCAGGTGGCCAGCTTCCATCCCTTATATCAGTTCGCTGACACCGACATCAACGATATCTCGAATTACACGAACCGCGCGCCATACCCGATCCTGCACTTGCTGCGCGAAGAAAGCATCGAGCGCGCGGTGGCAGCCTTCCCGCAGGCGGAAGAGATCTTCGAAAAGAATATCGAGACGATGGAACAGCTTGGACACGACGGTTGGGACAAGCTCCATGTCGGACCAGCGTGAAGCGGGCGGGGCCAGCCCTGCACCAGTGACACCGGTAACACCCGGAACCCCGGCCGGCCGGCCGGACACGCCCTGCGTGGCCGTATGCTCGACCACGTTCGACGAAGTCTGCCGCGGCTGCGGCCGTACTGTGGCCGAGGTGGCTCACTGGGTGTCGATGAGCGCCGATGCCAAGGAGCTCGTCTGGCAGCGCATTCTGGCGCAGGGTTACCCGCGCCGGAACAAGTGATCGCGGCCCGTTACCTGGCTTATTGCCTTATCAATAGCTGCCGATAAAGTCGCGCTTGCCGATCGGCACGCCGTTGTGGCGCAGGATCGCGTACGCGGTCGTCACGTGGAAGCAGAACTGCGGCATCGCGAAGTGGGTCAGGTAGACCGCGCCGGTGTCGAAGTGGCGTGCGCGTTCGCCGCTGCCATGGGTGATCGGGCGGGTTGCGCCGGCGTCGATGTCCGCTTGCTCGAGGCTATCGAGAAAACCAACCGTACGCGTGATGCGCTGCTGCAGTTCGGTGAAGGTGCGCTCGCCATCTTCATAGCGCGGCGATTCGATGCCGGCCAGGCGTGCCCCGGCGCCCTTGGCGAAATCCGTGGCGAGCTGGATCTGGCGCGCCAGCGGGAACATGTCGGGAAACAGCCGGGCCTGTAACAGGGCATCCGGTTCGATGCGCCGCTCCAGCGCATGGGCCTCGGCTTTTTCTAGCACGCCGGCCAGGGCGTCGAGCAATTGGCGAAACACCGGCACCGAAGCGGCGTACAGGGAATGACTCATCAGATTCTCCTCGATTAGAAACGCGTTCATGACAATCCATCATAGCAAGTCTGGTCGCGCGTTGCCGACGGTTGGTTATGCGCCGTTAGCTAGTGACGCTTAGCAAGCGACGGCGCATAATCGCGTTTTTTACACCAAATCAGTAAAACCAGCGCCAGCGGCGCCAACGTCCATGTCCACATCGTCATCCGCCACTCCCACCATCCTGTCGCGCTTGGGCAGCCTGTATGGCCGCTCGCTGTACCGCGCCTTGCTGCTGGTGGTGTTCGTCGGCCTGGCGGGGCCGGCGGCCGTGGGCAGTTATCTTCTGATCGGGGTGCAGGAGCGCGCTGCGGTTGCTGCGGCGCTCGACGACTCCCTGCAGCGCAATGCAGAGATCCTCGCGCTCGGCGTGCAGGAGCCGCTCTGGAACCTCGATCCGGACACGGCGCGGCCGCTGCTCGATGCGATGCTGCGCGATCCGGCCGTCGTCATTGTCGAGCTGCATGGTCCGCAAGGCGAGGTCGCGCTGCGGGTGCGCTCGCCCACACGTCCCCTTGGCCGTGTGCTCAGCGCCGAACGGCCGGTTGTGGTGCGTGGCGAGACGATCGGCACCGTGCGTCTCGAGATGGACGACTACCGCAGCCAGCAGGAGCTGCGCCGCAAGCAGCGCAACTATGCGCTGGTGGTCGTGGGGCAGGTTGCCGTTTCGCTGCTGCTGATCGCGCTGCTGCTGCGGCGCCGACTGCTGTCGCCGCTGCGCCGCCTGATGGGGTTTTCCGACCGCCTGGCGCGCGCCGACTTCGATACGCCGCTGGCACTGTCAGCGGCCGACGAGCTGGGGCGCCTGGGCCGGCAGATGGAGCACATGCGCCTGGCCATTCGCGATCTGTTTGCCGATATCGCGCGGCGTGAAGAACAGTTTCGCAGCATCGTGAACCAGGTTCCCGGCGCGGTGTTTCGCGTGCGCGCCGGCGGGGCCATTGAGTTCGTGAGTGACGCGATCGAAGACATCACCGGCCACTCGGCAGAGCGCCTGATGCGCGCCACGACCGACGACTGGAGCGATATCGTGCATCCGGAAGACCGGCGCAGGTACAGCCACACGGTGCGCCACGCCGCGCGCGTTGGCGATGCTTATCAGCTGGAATACCGGATCATCGATGCCCACGGCGTGGAGCGCTGGGTGCAGGAAAGCGGCCAGCCGCAAGGATTATCGGGCGTGGCCGCGCTGGACGGCGCGGTGCGGATCGACGGCATCATCTCGGATATCAGCGAGCGCAAACACAACGAGATGCGCATCGAAGCGCTGCTCACCGAGCAGGGCGCGATCCTCGACAACGTGATGTTCGGCGTGCTGTTCGTGCGCCAGCGCCGCATCGTCTCGAGCAACCGGCGCGGCGAAACGCTGTTCGGCTATGACGAAGGCCAGATGGTCGGCCAGTCGACCGAGATCCTGTACCCCACGCGCGAAGATTACGAGCAGACCGCCATGACGCAATACCCGCTGCTCGCGCGGCGCATGGACCTGGGCGAGGAACACCAACTGCGCCATCGCGACGGCAGCCTGTTCTGGTGCCTGGTGAGCGGCTCGGCGCTCGACCCGGCGTACCCGGACGAAGGCAGCATCTGGGTGTTCGCCGACATCACCGAGCGCAAGCTGGCCGAAGAAAAACTGCGCCTGTCGGCCACGGTGCTCGAGCACATCGCCGATGGCGTGATGGTGCTGGACGTGTCGGGCCGGATCGTTGCCGTCAACCCGGCCTTTACCGGCATCACCGGCTACAGCGAAGAAGAGGCGCTGGGGCGCGAGTCGAGCATGATGCGTGGCCGGCTCCAGGACGACGCCTTCTATCACAAGCTGTGGCGCGAGCTGGACGAGACGGGTTTCTGGCGCGGCGAGATCTGGGACACGCGCCGCGATGGCGAAGCGTATCTGGAGTCGCTGACCGTCACCGCAGTGCGGGGCGACGCCGGCGCGATCACGCATTATGTGTCGGTGTTCAGCGACATCACGCGTGCGCGCGAATCGCAGAACCAGCTCGATCACCTGGCGCACCACGATCCCCTGACCGCGCTGCCCAACCGCCTGCTGTATCACGACCGCCTGCGCCACGCGATGACGCGCGCGCAGCGCGACGGCCAGCAGCTCGCAGTGCTGTTCATCGACCTCGATCGCTTCAAGAACGTCAACGACACGCTGGGGCACCACGTCGGCGACGAACTGCTCAAGCAGGCCGCCTTCGCGCTGGCCCGCTGTCTGCGCGAAGGCGACACGCTGGCGCGCCTGGGCGGCGACGAATTCATCGTACTGCTCGAGGATATCGGCGGTGTCGCCGGCGCGACCCGCGTGGCGGCCAAGCTGATCGCAATGTTCGAGCAGCCGTTCATGGTGTCCGGCTACGAGCTGTTCGTCACCGGCAGCGTGGGCATCAGCCTGTATCCGCAGGACGCGCAGGACATGCACATGTTGATCCGCAACGCCGACGTGGCGATGTACCAGGCCAAGGCACGCGGGCGCAACGGCTACCAGTTCTATGCGGCGTCGATGAGTGGCGACGGCGTCGAGCGCCTGCGCATGGAAGGCCTGCTGCGCCGCGCGATCGACAAGAACGAGATCTATCTGGCATATCAGCCGCAGGTCGAGATAGACACCGGCCGCCTGACCGGCGTGGAAGCGCTGGTGCGCTGGCACAGTGCCGAACTGGGCCAGATCGGCCCGTGTCAATTCATCCCGCTGGCCGAAGACACCGGCTTTATCGGCCAGCTTGGCCAGTGGGTGCTGCAGGAAGCCTGCCGCCAGATGGTGGCGTGGGAAGCGCAGGGTTTGACCATGCCGAAGATCGCCGTGAACCTGTCGGTGCGCCAGTTCGAGCGCGGCGGCATGGCAGCGATCGTGACCGAGGTGCTGGAATCGACCGGCCTCGCGCCGCACCGCCTGCAGCTGGAAGTGACCGAGTCGATCATCATGAACACGGGCGACGCGCTGCAATACGTGAAGGACCTGCATGCGATCGGCGTGGGGCTGGCGATCGACGATTTCGGCACCGGTTACTCATCGCTGGCGTATCTGAAGCAGTTGCCGGTGCAGACGCTCAAGATCGACCGCAGCTTCATCAAGGATATCTCGCAGGGACCGGACGACGAGGCCATCGCGGTTGCCATCATCCAGCTTGGCAAGAGCATGAACCTGTCGGTGATTGCTGAAGGTGTCGAGCGCGCCGATCAGGCGGCGTTCTTGCTGCGCCATGGATGCAATCTGGCGCAGGGGTATTTGTATGGGAAGCCGGTGGCGGCGGGTGAGATTCTGGCGCGCTGGGGCGGGCAGGGTTAGTCCGCGCCGCCCAGCAGCAGCCGCAGATTGCAGTCGCGCTGCCATTCGCGCCGCTCTTCGCTCGATTGCGCCAGGCGCGCCAGTTCGGCCGGGGTGATCTCGGCCTGCGCCTGGATCAGACGATCGGCCACGCCGCCATCGGGCACCATCGTGCCGAAGAACGCCACGGTGTCGCCGCGCTGCAGCAGCAGCGTCGGGAAGTTGTCGACATCGAGGTCGCCGACCAGGGCGGCCTGGTCTTCGATGTCGATCCAGATGAAGTGCTTGTCCGGGTGGCGCGCGGCCAGGCTCTCGAACGTCGCGCGGTAGGTCGCGCAGGTGCCGCACCAGGCGGCGCACAGGCAGGCAACCGTCCAGGCGTCGTCATGGACGGCGGCGACGGCGGCGTCGAGGGTCGAAGAATCGAGGGTCAGGCTATGCATGGAGCGCATTTTACTCCGTGTTGCGCTGCAATGTGGGGGGGAAGGCCGGCTGGCATGGATGGCGCCCGGCCAAGCGGTTAAAATACGGGATGCCTACCATTCTTGCCATTGAAACCTCGGCCGAGCTGGCGTCTTGCGCGCTCCTGGTCAACGACGCCGTCATTGCCCGTGCCACTGCCGGCGTGCGCAGCCATTCGCAATCGATCCTGCCGATGGTGCAGGAACTGCTGCGCGAAGCCGGCATTGCGCTGGCGGACTGCGACGCCATTGCCTTCGGGGCCGGTCCCGGCTCGTTTACCGGCGTGCGCACGGCGTGCGGCGTCGCGCAGGGATTGGCTTACGGCGCCAATCTTCCCGTGCTGCCGATGGTGACGCTGGCAGCGATGGCCGAAAGCTGCCGGGCGCGCTGCGGCGCGACCGAGGTTCTGGCGGTGCTCGACGCGCGCATGGGCGAAGTCTATTGGGCGCAGTACCGCTTTGATGGCGCATGGCGCGAAGTCGTGGCGCCCACGTTGAGCGCGCCGCAGGCCGTGGCGCCGCTGGCCGTCGCTGGTCTGCAGGCGTGCGGCAATGGCTTCGAGGCGTATGCCGATGCCTTCGCCGGGCAGGCATTTGCGGTCGGCGCCATGGCGGACATCGTGCCACATGCGCGTGAGATGGCGCCCCTTGCCGTTGGCGCGCTGGCGGCCGGGCAGGGCGTGCCGGCGGCACAGGCGCAGCCGATTTACCTGCGCAACAAGATCGCGTTCACCACGGCCGAGCGCCTGGTGATCAATGCCGCCAAGGCCGCTGCATGAGCGACCTGCAAGAGCTTGGCCTGCAACTGGCGCCGATGACGGCGGCCGACGTGGGCGAGGTGTGCGCGCTGGAGGCGAGCGTGTTTCCGTTTCCCTGGAGTCGCGGGAACTTTATCGACTCGCTCAACAGCGGCTACGATTGCTGGACCGTGCGCGATGGCGAGGGTGCGCTGGCCGGCTACTACCTGTTGATGTACGCGCTCGACGAAGCGCACCTGCTCGACGTCGCAGTCGCGGCGAATCGCCAGCGCCAGGGACTGGGCCGGCGCTTGCTGGATGTGCTCGCGGCGCGCGCGCGCAGCCAGGGCATGACGTCGATCCTGCTCGAGGTGCGGCCGTCGAACGAGCGCGCGCTGGACGTGTACCGGCGCCATGGCTATGTCCATATCGGGCGCCGCAAGGGCTACTATCCGGCCGGCGCTGCGGGCCGTGAAGATGCCATCGTGATGAGGCTGGATTTATGAAGACCGTGAGCGGGCGCGATGCGCTGTTTCTGAACGAGATGGGGATCGGGCCGTTGTGGCAGTTGCGGGCGACGGCTGCACCGTTGACGGATGCTGCTGGTGACGACGTTGTTGACAGCGATGCTGGTGCCGCGGTCGATGCTGCGCCGACGGTGGTGCCGGCTTCTGCTTCTGCGCCTGTTGCTGCACCTGTTGCTGCACCGGTGCCGGTACCCGATCCTGCGCCGGTTGCGCGCGGGATGACGCCGCTGTCGGCGCCGCCGTATCGCAATCCGCCGCCCGTCGCCACCGACGCGGCGTGGGACGACGGCAGTGACGCCGCGCCGGCCGCGCCCGACGTATCGACGCTCGACTGGGCCGGCTTGCGCCAGGCGATTGCCGGCTGCAAGGACTGCGCATGCGGGGAAGGGCGCAAGCCCGTGTATGGCGACGGACCACGCCAGGCGCGCTGGCTGATCGCCGCCGGTACGCCGAGCGCGCTCGACGAGCAGGCCGGCCAGCCGCTGACGGGCGATCCGGGCAAGTTGCTGGGCAATATGCTGCACGCGGTCGGCCTGTCGCGCGAGCGCGATGCCTATGTCACGCCGCTGGTGAAGTGCCGCCCGGTCAATGCCAGGGGCGGCGAGCGTGCACCGACGCCTGAGGAAATCACGGCGTGCCGGCCGTTCCTGGAGCGCGAGCTGGCGCTGACGGGCGCAACGACGGTGCTGACGATGGGGCAGGTCGCGGCCAATGGCCTGCTGGGCCGCGCGCTGAACGAGCCGCTGGCCGGCGTACGTGGTCAGGTGCATGCGCTGGGCGAAGTGCCGCTGGTCGCCACGCTGCATCCGGGTGAATTGCTGCTGCGCGGCGCCGACAAGGCGCTGGCCTGGGCTGACCTGTGCCGGGCGCGTTCGCTTGCACCCCGCACCTAGTTATCAGGCCGCGTTCCACGCGCGCTGGCGGCACCTGACGCGGCCACCCGTGCGTGCACTTGCCTGGCTGCTCGACTCGCCCGACCTGCTCGATGGCGCCGCACCGGCATGGGCCGGACGCGTGGCCACGCTGGGCCAGGTCACGGACGATGTCGCTACGTGGCTGGCGCAGTTGGATGCCGACCCATCGGCCCTGAACGCCGCGCTCGGCGAGAAACCGTCCACGCGACTGGGACTGTATGCCGAAAAGCTGATGGCGTTCTACTTCGCGCAGCAGGGGCGGCTGGTCGCGCACGGCCTGCAAATCCGCGCCAACCGTAACGACACGGTCGGCGAATTCGATTTTTTGCTCGAGAATGGGCCGGATGCGCTGGAGCACATCGAGTTCGCGACAAAGTTCTATCTGCAGGGCGAAGGCGGTGCAGGGGGGCTCGACACATTGGTCGGCCCCAACCTGGCCGACACGCTGGGCCTGAAGATGCGCAAGATCTTCGAACGCCAGCTCGCACTCGGCCAGCATCCGGCCGCGCAAGCGCAACTGCCACGCCCCGTCAACAAAGCGGGCGCCCTGGTCAAAGGCTGGCTGTTCTACCCCGCCGGTCACTGGCCAGCAATGCAAGGTATCACCCAAGGCCATTGCCGCGGCTTCTGGTGCGCACTGAGCGAGCTGGACAATCTGCCCGACGACACCTACGTCATCCTGCCAAAACTCGAATGGCTGGCGCCACTGCGCACCGCTTCACCGACTTGGGCAATGACCCGCGCACAACTGGCAGCCGAATTGACCGACCGCTTCGCCATATCAAACACCCCAGCGCTGATCGCGCGCGTCCGCCCACACGACAACGCACTGGAAGAAGCAGACCGCGGCTTCATCGTCCCCAACGACTGGCGCACCCGCGCCCAAACCGCCACCCCTAACCCCTAATCAGGATTAATTAGGGTCAGAGTCGATTTATTGGGCAATTTCCCGAATTGCCCAATAAATAGCCCCCGACGCTGCCGCAAACCTCGCTGATCGGCCCGCCTAATAAAGTAGGGTCAGAGTCGACTTAATGGGCAATTCCCCAAAGTTGTCAAACAATTCGACTCTGACCCTAATTGTTTTTTTGCTTGCTGGACACGTCTGGCTTGACCGTCGGCACCAAATTCAGCCGATGACTGAATCGGTTCGGAAAGCGCTGACAAAGGCGTAGCCGCCAGCAAGTTCAGGCCTGCCAAACAATGAGGGTCAGAGTCGAATTATTGAGCAATTTCTCGCGAATGCGGAGAAAGTGGGGACAGAGTGCCTGTCGTGAGCTATTGCCTGCTGGGCATGCCGAGCAGGGGAAGCTTTAGGGAAAGGGGTCAGGCGAAACGTTGTTAAACAATTCGACACTGACCCTAGTTTTAGTGTTTGCCTTCGCCGATCAGGCCGAGGGAGTCGTGTTCGCGCTGGTTCAGCAGGTGGCGGCGCTGGATCAGCAGCATGATGCCGGCGACGGACAGGCCGAAGATGACGATGATGATGTTCAGGTCGAGGTTCAGCGTGATCATCACGGCGTAGGCGGCGAGCATCGTCAGGATCGACAGGTTCTCGTTGAAATTCTGCACCGCGATCGAGTGGCCGGCGCTCATCAAGACGTGGCCGCGGTGCTGCAGCAATGCGTTCATCGGGACCACGAAGAAGCCCGACAGGAAGCCGATGAAGGCCAGCAGCGGGTAGGCCAGCGTCACCGATTTCACGAACACCATGCTCGTCACCACCAGGCCCATGATGATGCCCATCGGGATCACGGTGAGCGACTTGCGCAGCGGGATCATGCGGGCGGCCATCGCGGCGCCCAGTGCGACGCCGATCGCGACCACGCCGATCAGGTTCGTCGCCTGGTCCAGCGGCAGGCCGAGCGATGCTTCGGCCCACTTGAGCACGATGAATTGCAGCGTCGCGCCAGCGCCCCAGAACAAGGTCGTCACCGCCAGCGAAATCTGGCCCAGCTTGTCACGCCACAGCGTGGCCGAGCAGTTGGCGAAGTCGGTGATGAGCTTGATCGGATTGCGTTCCTGGTGCTCGTAGCGCGCGCCGGTGTCCGGAATGCGCAGGTTGAAGATGGCGGCCAGGATATAGATTGCGACGACGACGGCCATTGCGGCCTCTGCCGGTGTATCGATGCCCAGGCGCGGCAGCAGGTCGAACGAGAGCAAGAAGCCCGAGCCGCGCGGGCTGACCAGCGTGCCGCCCAGCACCGTGCCGAGGATGATCGACATCACAGTCAGGCCTTCGATCCAGCCATTGGCTGGCACCAGCTTTTCCGGTGGCAGCAGCTCGGTCAGGATGCCGTATTTGGCAGGCGAATACACGGCCGCGCCAAAGCCGACGACGGCGTAGGAAATCAGTGGGTGCACTGTGAAGAACATCAGCGCGCAGCCGAACACCTTGATGATGTTCGCGATGAACATCACGCGGCCCTTGTTGAGCGCATCGGCGAAGGCGCCGACGAAGGCGGCCAGCAGCACATAGAACAGGACGAACGACAGCTTCAGCAGCGGAGTGAGCGATGCCGGGGCGTCCATTGCGACGAGCAGGCTGATCGCGACAAACAGGAGCGCGTTATCTGCCAGCGACGAGAAAAACTGCGCCGCCATGATGGTATAAAAACCACGGTTCATTCTAAAATTCTAAAGTTCGGTCCGGGTTGCTTTATACCATGAATGGCTGGCGTGGCGAAGCCAATACGATGCACCGTGACTGCCCCGGCAACGCCCGGTGGCCTGCTCCGGTAGAATAGCCACTCCCACTTTTCGTACCGGTTTCATCCCGATCGCCGACCATGCCGCGCCCACTCTTTGCCACTATTCACCCGGACTCGATGCAGCACAATCTGTCGCAGGCCCGCACCTGCGCGCCTATGGCGAAGATCTGGGCGGTCGTCAAAGCCGATGCCTATGGCCACGGCCTCGAACGCGCGATGCACGGCTTCGCCACGGCTGATGGCCTGGCCCTGATCGAGCTTGAAAACGCCATCCGCCTGCGCGAGCTTGGCTGGATCAAGCCGATCCTGTTATTAGAGGGATTCTTCGAAGCGGCCGACGTGCCCCTGCTGGCCGAACACAATATCGTCACGGCCGTGCACTCGGTAGAACAGATCAAGCTGCTCGAATACACCCAGCTCTACCGCCCGATCGATGTCTACCTGAAAATGAACACCGGCATGAACCGCCTGGGCCTGCGCCCGGACGAATACGCAGCCGCCTACAAGCGGCTGCGCGCGATCCCCGACGTGCGCAACATCACGCACATGACGCACTTCGCCAACGCTGACGAGCTGGAACATCCGCTCTTGACCATCGCCGAGCAGGTGCGCCGCTTCCAGATCGGCGCCGGCGATCTGCCCGGCGAGCGCAGCCTGTCCAATTCGGGCGGCGTACTGCATCAGGCCATGATCAGCGAACACCTCCAGAACGACTGGGTCCGCCCCGGCATCATGCTGTACGGCGGCACGCCGGGCGGGCGCAGCGCGGGCGATTTCGGCCTGCGCCCGACCATGACGCTGCGCTCGGAAATCATCGGCATCCAGCACATCGAGCGCGGCGACACGGTCGGCTATGGCAGCCGCTTCGTGGCCGACGGCCCGATGACGATCGGCGTGGTCGCCTGCGGCTATGCCGATGGCTACCCGCGCAGCGCGCCACACGGCACGCCGGTGATCGTCGATGGCGTGCGCACGGGGCTGATCGGCCGCGTCTCGATGGACATGATGACAGTCGACCTCTCACCCGTACCCAATGCGCGCATCGGCAGCAAGGTCACGCTGTGGGGCGATGGTCTGCCGATCGACGACGTGGCGCACGCCGCCGGTACGATCGGCTACGAGTTGATGTGCGCCGTCGCGCCGCGCGTGCGCATCGCCGAAGGCCGCCTGGGCACCGATGGATAACCGATAGAGAACATGGCAAAAGCAAAAACCAACTACACCTGCTCCGAGTGTGGCGCGATCGCCACCCGCTGGATGGGCCAGTGCGCCGACTGCAAGGCCTGGAACACGATGGTCGAAACCGTCGTCGAGGCGCCCGGCGTGAACCGCATGTCGCAAACCCCGCATCGGGCGCTGGCGCAGACCGCGCCGGTGCTGTCGCTGGCCGATATCGAGGCAATCGATGTGCCGCGCTTTGGCACCGGCATCGAAGAATTCGACCGCGTTCTGGGTGGCGGCCTGGTGGCCGGCGGCGTCGTGCTGATTGGCGGCGACCCGGGCATCGGCAAGTCCACGCTGCTGCTGCAGGCACTGGCCAGCTTGTCCAAAACACGCTCCACGCTGTATGTCAGCGGTGAGGAATCCGGCGCCCAGATTGCATTACGTGCGCGCCGGCTCGCGGTCGACGCGCAAGACCTCAAATTACAGGCCGAGATCCAGCTCGAGAAAATCCTTGGCACCATCGCCGACCTGAAACCCGAAGTCGCGGTGATCGACTCGATCCAGACCGTCTATTCCGACGCCCTGACATCGGCCCCCGGCTCGGTGGCCCAGGTGCGCGAATGCGCGGCCCAGCTGACGCGCGTGGCCAAGCAGACCGGCGTGACGATCATTCTGGTCGGTCACGTGACGAAAGAGGGCGCGCTGGCCGGTCCGCGCGTGCTCGAACACATAGTCGACACGGTGCTGTATTTCGAGGGCGATACGCAGTCGAGCTTCCGCCTGGTGCGGGCGATCAAGAACCGTTTCGGCGCCGTCAACGAGCTAGGTGTGTTCGCGATGACCGAGAAGGGTCTGAAAGGCGTATCGAATCCGTCCGCGCTGTTCCTGTCGCAGCACGACACGCCCGTGCCGGGCTCCTGCGTCATGGTCACGCAGGAGGGCACACGTCCGCTGCTGGTCGAGATCCAGGCGCTGGTTGACACGAGCCACCTGCCCAATGCGCGCCGCCTGTCGGTCGGTCTCGAGCAGAACCGGCTGGCGATGCTGCTGGCGGTGCTGCACCGCCATGCCGGCATTGCCGCATTCGACCAGGACGTGTTCATTAACGCGGTCGGTGGCGTGAAGATCACCGAGCCGGCGGCCGACCTGGCCGTGCTGCTGGCCATCAATTCATCGATGCGCAGCAAACCCTTGCCGCGCGGGCTCGTGGTGTTTGGTGAAGTAGGCCTGGCCGGCGAGATCCGGCCGGCGCCGCGCGGCCAGGAACGCCTGCGCGAAGCGGCCAAGCTGGGCTTTTCGATTGCCGTGATTCCGAAGGCGAATGCGCCGAAGCAGAAAATCGAGGGCATGACGATCATCGCCGTCGAACGCATCGAAGAAGCGTTCAACAAATTGCGCGAACTCGACTAGCCACGTGACCAACCGGTACGGCCCAACAATGCCGTGCCGGAACCCGTGGATGTTCCTATAATAGTGTCTCTTATCAAGCATCATGGGAAACACGTGTTACAAGAGCAGAGGCAGTCCCCGCGCAAAGTATTGCGTACCAAAGTCTGGCTGGCCATCGACGGCCGGGCGCCATTTACTGGCAAGAGCGTCGATGTGAGCACCAACGGCATCAGTGTCAACATTCCCGACCCGGTGCCAGTCGGGCTCGCCGGCCAGCTGCGTTTCGACCTGATGATCGACGGTCGCTTCACGACCATCGACACCCACGCCAAAGCGCTGCACTGCATTTTCAGTGGCGGTGAGTACAAAGTGGGGTTCAAGTTCCAGAGCCTTGACCTGGCAGCGGTGACGGCGCTGGCGCGCTTTCTGCGCTGACATCGACGCTGATCTCGATGTGCCATGCGACAAGCGGCGAGCGCCCTGGGGCCTCACCGCTTGCTGTCTGACCCGCTGAGCGGGTTTGTCGCTATTCGTGATAGCGGTCTTCGAGTTGCCTGGAACTTCCACGTACTTCCTGGTAGATCTCGAACGCGACCAGCGCCGCCAGCCCGCCCAGGATCCCCATGACCATCATGTCCAGCATACAATCATCAACGCCGTTGGGCATCCCCTCCATGTGAAAACGACACTTCAGGTTAGCAGCTGACACCGTATTTACAAGGCTGGCGACGCGCAAAAAATATCGGTGACCGCCCAGCCGCGCGCCGCGTCCCCACCGGCAATGCCATGCTTGCGGCCGTGTCATGTTCGTGTCACATTTCAGAATATGTCATGAACTTGTCATATTCGCCCGCTAGACTGCGCTTCATCGTCAGCGGGATCGTCCCGTCGTTCTATTTTCAGAGGATCAGATATGCGCATGAAGCATCTCTTCGTTTCGATCGCCGTCGCCGCTTCGGCATTCACCGCAACCGCCCAGGCCGCCAACATCACCGGCGCAGGCGCGACGTTCCCTTATCCGATCTACGCCAAATGGGCCGAGCTGTACAAGGCAGCATCGGGCAATGGCCTGAATTACCAGTCGGTCGGTTCCGGCGCCGGCATCAAGCAGATCAAGGCCAAGACCGTCGACTTCGGCGCGTCCGACATGCCGCTGGCAGCTGCTGAACTCAACGCCGCCGGCCTGTTCCAGTTCCCGGCCGTGATGGGTGGCGTCGTGCCGATCGTGAACCTGGCCGGCATCGCCCCGGGCCAGATGAAACTGAGCGGCGCCGTCATCGCCGACATCTACATGGGCAAGATCGTCAAGTGGAATGCGCCGCAGATCGCCGCGCTGAACCCGGGCGTCAAACTGCCGGACGCCGACATCACTGTCGTGCGCCGCGCCGACAGCTCGGGCACCTCGTTCCTGTGGACCGATTTCCTGTCGAAGTCGAGCCCGGAATGGAAGACGAAAGTCGGCGCCGGTACCACCGTCAAGTGGGCAGTAGGCGTGGGCGGTAAGGGCAACGAGGGCGTGGCCGCCAATGTGCAGCGCATCAAGGGCGGCATCGGCTACGTCGAGTGGGCCTACGCCAAGAAGAACAAGATGTCACACACCCAGCTCCAGAACAAGGATGGCGTGTTCCTGCAACCAAGCGACGACGCCTTCAAGGCTGCCGCCGCTGGCGCCAACTGGTCGGGCACCCCGGGCTTTGCGGTCATCCTGACCGACCAGCCAGGCAAGGACAGCTGGCCAGTCACGGGCGCGTCGTACATCCTCGTGCACAAGGCCCAGGATGCGGCCAAGGGCAAGGAAGTGCTGAAGTTCTTCGACTGGTCGTACAAGAACGGCGCCGCCTCGGCTGCTGAACTCGACTACGTGCCAATGCCTGCACCGGTCATCAAGCTCGTGCAGGACGCCTGGCGCACCAATCTGAAAGACACCACCGGCAAGGCGCTCTGGTAATCCACTAGTTTTCATCATCGAAGGACCGGCTTGACCGGTCCTTCTGCATGCCAGCAATATTGACAAAACGATATTGATTACGAGTCTTATAGCGAGTCTTCCACACATATGAGCGCCCACCCATCCTTGTCCGCGCAGGACCTGCCTGAACAGGCAGCAGCCGAAGACGCCCGTCGTTACGCCGCGTTGCGCACGACGATGCGCAACCAGCGCATCCAGGACTTCTTCTTCCACAAAATCACGCTGCTGTTTGCTGCCACGGTCCTGGCGGTGCTGATCGGGATCATCATCTCGCTGGCCATCGGCGCGGCGCCGGCGTTCTCGCAGTTTGGCCCGGGCTTCATCACCCGCGTCGAGTGGGATCCGGTCAACGACGAGTTCGGCGCCATGATCGCCATCTGGGGCACGCTGGCCACGTCGATCATCGCGCTGGCTGTCGCGTTTCCGATCAGCTTCGGCATCGCGCTGTTCCTGACCGAGATCTGCCCGGCCTGGCTGCGTCGCCCGCTGGGCACCGCCGTCGAGCTGCTCGCCGGCGTGCCGTCGATCATCTACGGTATGTGGGGCCTGTTCGTGTTCGCGCCGATGTTCGCCGACCACGTGCAGCCGCTGCTCAAAGAAACCATCGGCCAGTTGCCGGTGATCGGCGTCATCTTCCAGGGTCCGACGATGGGCATCGGCATCATGACCGCCGGCCTGATTCTGGCAATCATGATCATCCCGTTCATCGCCTCGGTGATGCGCGATGTGTTCGAGATCGTGCCGACCGTGCTGAAGGAATCGGCGTATGGCCTCGGCTGCACCCGCTGGGAAGTGGTGCGCAAGGTCGTGCTGCCATACACCCGCAACGGTGTGGTGGGCGGCGTCATGCTGGGCCTGGGCCGCGCGCTCGGCGAGACGATGGCCGTGACGTTCGTAATCGGTAACGCGCATTCGCTGTCGGCGTCGCTGTTCTCGCCGGGTAATTCGATTTCGTCGACGCTTGCCAACGAATTTGCCGAAGCGGCCAGCACGCTGCACTCGTCGTCGCTGTTTGCGCTGGCACTGATCCTGTTTGGCATCACGTTCATCGTGCTGTCGGCAGCCAAGATCATGCTGCTCGGTATGTCCCGTAACGAAGGTACGAAATAAGATGAACACTGCTACCAAGAACCCGGTATACCGCCGGCGCCTGCTGGCGCACCGCATCGGCATCACGCTGTCGGTGTGCGCGATGGGCATCGGCCTGGCCTTCCTGGCCTGGATTCTGTTCACGCTGCTGTACAACGGCCTGGGCGGCCTGTCGGCCACGCTGTTCACGGCGGACACGCCGGCCCCGGGCACGCCCGGTGGCGGCTTGCGCAATGCGATTCTGGGCAGCGTGATGATGGTCGGTCTGTCGACGCTGATCAGCACGCCGGTTGGCATCCTGGCCGGTATCTATCTGGCTGAATACGGCGAGAACAACAAGTTCGCGCAAGTCACGCGCTTCGTGACCGACATCATGCTGTCGGCCCCGTCGATCGTGATCGGCCTGTTCGTGTACGCCATCTACGTCGCCAAGGTCCAGCACTTTTCGGGCTACGCCGGTACGATCGCGCTGTCGCTGATCGCGATTCCGGTCGTCGTGCGCACCACCGACAATATGCTGCGCCTGGTACCGCCCAGCCTGCTCGAAGCAGCCTATGCGCTGGGCGCGCCGCACTGGAAAGTGGCCCTGACCGTGCGCCTGCGCGCCGTGAAGGCCGGCGTCGTTACTGGCGTGCTGCTGGCCGTGGCCCGCGTTACCGGTGAAACCGCGCCGCTGCTGTTCACCGCGCTGAACAACCAGTTCTACAGCCACGACATGAATGCGCCGCTGGCCAACCTGCCGGTGGTGATCTACACCTATGCCATGAGCCCGTATGACGACTGGCGCTCGCTGGCCTGGGCCGGTGCATTGCTGGTGACCACGACCGTGTTGCTGCTGAACATTCTGTCGCGTACGCTGTTCAGCCAAAAAACCCCGAATTAATTCACTCTGATAAACGATAAAGTGATGAACCAAGCCATGCTCAATACGACTCCGAACCCGGCTGCGGCCAAAGCCAAGACGATCGAAATCGAAGGCCTGAACTTCTTTTACGGTAAAACGCAGAGTCTGAAGAATGTCAGCCTCGACATCCACGCCAAGCAGGTCACGGCCTTCATCGGCCCGTCGGGCTGCGGCAAGTCGACGCTGCTGCGCACCCTGAACCGGATGTACGACCTGTACCCGGGCCAGCGCGCCGAAGGCAAGATCATGTACCGCGGCGGCAATATCCTCGACGCAGGCGTCGACGTGAACATGCTGCGCGCCAAGGTCGGCATGGTGTTCCAGAAGCCGACCCCGTTCCCGATGTCGATCTACGACAACATCGCGTTCGGCGTGCGCCTGTACGAAAACCTCTCGAAAGGCGAGATGGACGAGCGCGTCGAGTGGGCCCTGAAAAAGGCGGCGCTGTGGGAAGAAGCCAAGGACAAGCTGTCCAAGAGCGGCCTGTCGCTGTCGGGCGGCCAGCAGCAGCGTCTGTGCATCGCGCGCGGCGTGGCAGTCAAGCCTGATGTCTTGTTGCTCGATGAGCCGACCTCGGCGCTGGACCCGATCTCGACCGCCAAGATCGAAGAACTGATCAGCGAACTGAAGCAGGATTACACGATCACGATCGTGACCCACAATATGCAGCAGGCCGCGCGCTGCTCCGACTACACCGCCTATATGTACCTGGGCGAGCTGGTCGAGTTCGGCGAGACCGACCAGATCTTCATGAAGCCGGCGCGCAAGGAAACGCAGGATTACATTACCGGCCGCTTCGGCTGATCGAGCTGGCTGACCTTTTTCGGCCGTCCTCGCGGACGGCTTCACAAGAATATTGACGGAGAGTTTGTATGACAGGCGAGCATTCATCCAAGCAGTACGACCAGGAACTCGAAGGAATCCGTTCCCAGGTCTTGCTGATGGGCGGCATGGTGGAAACCCAGTTCGAAGAAGCGCTGGAATGCTTCCGCATCGGCGACATCGCGCGCGCCGAGCGCGTGATGGCCGAAGACCAGGCCGTCAACCAGCTTGAAGTCGCGCTGGACGACGCCTGCAGCCACCTGATCGTGAAACGCCAGCCGACCGCGAATGACCTGCGCACCGTGATGGCCACGATCAAGGTGATCACCGACCTCGAGCGCATCGGCGACGAAGCGACCAAGGTTGCGCGCACGGCGAAAAGCCTGCACGAGCGGGGCGCAACGGGCTTTGCCCATTTCGACATGATCCGCACGATCGCCAAGGCGACGTCCGAACTGCTGCACGATTCGCTCGACGCGTTCGCGCGCCTGGACGGCAAGCAGGCCTTGCAGATCATCGCGGGCGACGAAGTGGTCGACCACGAGTTCCGCGTGATTCTGCGCACGATGGTCACGTTCATGATGGAAGACCCGCGCACGATTTCGTCGGCGCTCGACACGCTGTGGGTGGCCAAGGCCATCGAGCGCATCGGCGACCATGCCAAGAACATCGCCGAATACGTGATCTACGTGGTCGAAGGCCGCGACATCCGCCACAGCAAGCCGACGCTCGGCGAGCCGCCGGTACTTTGAGCATGGCTGACACCACCTCCGTCCTCGTGGTCGAGGATGAGCCGGCGATCGTCGAACTGGTGACCTATTCGCTGCGTGAAGCGGGCTGGGAAATCCGCACGGCCGATACGGCGGCCGGCGCCTGGGACAGCATCAGCCGGGGCAAGCCCGACCTGCTGCTGCTGGACTGGATGCTGCCCGACCAGAGCGGCCTGCGCTTGCTGTCGCGCCTGCGCGCCGACCGCGACTTCCAGGAGCTGCCGGTGATCATGCTGACGGCCAAGAGCATGGAAGAAGACAAGCTGGCGGGCCTGAACAGCGGCGCCGACGACTACATCACCAAGCCGTTCTCGCCGCGCGAGCTGCTGGCCCGTTCACGTGCGCTGCTGCGCCGCAAGAGTCCGCACCTGGCCGAAGCGCCGCTGCGCGCCGGCAGCGTGACGCTCGATCCGAACAGCTGCACCGTGACGGTCGAGAACCAGCAGATCGACATCGGCAATGCCGAATACAAGCTGCTCAAGTACCTGCTGGCGCACCGCGAGCGCGTGTTTTCGCGCGCCCAGTTGCTCGATAAGGTGTGGGGCGACCATGCGGTGATCGAAGAGCGCACGGTCGACGTGCACGTGCTGCGGCTGCGCAAGGCGCTGAAATCGGCCGACGGCCTGATCCGCACGGTGCGCAGTGTCGGCTACATGCTGTCCGAAAAATAGTCTGTGTCGAAGGACGCGATGAATCCCAAGTTGCTGTTCTGGGTCCCGGCGCTGTTGCGCCTGGGGCTGTTGTTTGCCTTTGCGGGCCTCGTCTGGTGGTGGATGGGGCTGGTGGCCGGACTGTCGCTGGCGCTGGCCGCTGCCGTCACGGCCATCATCGTCCAGCTGTCATATCTGCAGAAGCTGGGCGAGTGGCTCGAGCATCCGCAAGAGACGCGCCTGCCCGATGGCTGGGGCGCCTGGACGGAAGCGTTCGCGCGCCTGTACCACCTGCGGCGCGACGACAAGAAGCACCAGGCTGAACTGACCGAATGGCTGGCCCGGTTCCGCCAGGCGATGCACCTGCTGCCGGAAGGCGTCGCGATCATGGACGACGTGCTGTTTCTGGAGTGGTGCAACCCGGCGCTCGAGCGCCATCTGGGCCTGACGATGGAGCGCGACAAGGGCCTACGCGTGACCAATCTGGTGCGCCATCCCGACTTCATCGACTACATCATCCTGGGCCGCTACGAGCAGCCGCTGACGCTGGCGTTCAGGGGCCGCAAGATCGAGTGCCGCATCATCCCGTTCGAGAACCGGCGCCAGATTCTGGTCACGCACGACGCGACCGACACCGAGCGGATCGAAGCGATGCGGCGCGACTTTATCGCCAACGCCTCGCACGAGCTGAGGACGCCGCTGACGGTGATCGTGGGATTCCTCGAAATCGCGATGGCCGATCCGGGCCTGGACGTGACCACGCGCACGGCGCACCTGACCTTGATGACCGAGCAGGCCCAGCGCATGCAGCGGCTGATCCAGGACATGCTGACCCTGTCGCGGCTGGAGTCGGACGAATTCCCGCTCAAGCGTGAGCGGGTGGACATCAAGCTTCTGGTCGAATCGATCGCTGCCGAAGCGCGCGCGCTGTCGGGCGGCCGGCACACGATCGAGGTGGCGGTGGATGGCCCGGACGTGATGGGCAGCATGGAAGAGCTGCGCAGCGCCTTTGCCAACCTGGCGTCGAACGCCGTGCGCTACTCGCCCAACGGCGGCACGATCCGCCTGGCCTGGTCACGCGGCCCCGACGCGCTGGCGTTCGCCGTGACCGACTGCGGCATCGGCATCGACCCGGAACACATCCCGCGCCTGACGGAACGTTTCTACCGCGTGGACAAGAGCCGCTCGCGCGAAACGCAGGGCACGGGCCTCGGCCTGGCCATCGTCAAGCACGTCCTGCTGCGCCACGGCGGCAAGCTGACGATCACCTCCCAACCCGGCAAAGGCAGCACCTTCGCCGCCACGCTCCCGAACACCTCCCTGCCAGCGTAACGCTCCGACCCCAAAAGCAATTGCATTCCAATTGGGGTCAGAGTCGAATTGTTTGACAACTTTGTGACATGCTTGCGGTATCGATTAGTTAGTCACAAGTTATAAGGTAATGTTTGCGGACGAAAATCAGGGTCGGCGTCGACTTATTGGCAATGTCAGACCATTGCGCAACAAGTCGATGCCGACCCTTGTTTATTCATTCTTTGTCGCCTGAAGACCAATGAACGTGCATCTGCACACGACGCCGATTGATTGCACGATCAACATCCGGCATTAGCTGCAACATTGAAGTTTTCAACGAAAACGCAATGAGCAGTTTCCCGGAATGACGAGAGTCGCGCTCAAGCCTGCTTGCGACGAACAGCGCCAAAGCCCAGTGCAGCCAGGCCGATCAGACTCAGCGTGCCTGGTTCAGGCACTGAGCCGCCTGGGACTTCGGCACCGAGGGTGATGTTGTCGAAACCGATATTGTCGGCACTTCCACCGAAATCAACCGAATGTGCGATGCCGGCGAACGATACGCCGATTGGAATAAAGTTGCAGTAGCTACCGGATGGGTCGCCAACGCACGCACTATTGGTGTTGCCAGGCAGTAGAACGGTGGCCAACAGGGAGCCGGTGCCATTCAATCCATCATAGACATTGACAAACCCTGCCTGGAAAGAACTGTAGAAAAACGAAAAGCCGGTGCCGAATCCACCTGCCACGTTCATCGTTGCGGCGCCGCCCGTCTGGAAGAACAGGATTGTACTGGCGGATGGTTCGTTACCGAAATTTCCGCTGCCGCCCGCGTCAGAATCGATCAGGGCAAGGCTTGTACCGGAAAAATTTATACCGTAATTGGTTCCCGAATTACCTGCTGAATCAGTGCCGCCATTGTAAAAATCGTTAATTGCGGCTAAGTTGCCCGCGCCTTCAAAGGTCAATACGACCGGTGCCGCCATGGCCTGTGCTGACGCCAGGGTTGCGGCCAGCATGGCCAGTTTCAAAATGGATTTCATATTAACTCCCTAGTTGTTGGTGTAAATACACTTAGCAATAGCTGTGCCATCGACTTAAAACCATAAGTATCAAGGAGTTGAAATTTTTGAAACTATTAGTGACTTTGATATGTAAGTTTTTTCGACATGCAGTCCAGTTATAACTTTCGAGTCAATCATCGGATAACGTTGTATCAGGGATTGTCACGTGATTGAATTCTCAGACTGTTGATGCGCTGGTTTTCGCAAGAGGGACAGGTGCAGGAGTTCTGCACGGCCAGGGCACTCCGCCAGCCGTAGAGGCGCGTGTGTGTCAGCAGACAAACATGAAAGGTCCGGCGTCAGCGCGAATGCCGGTGAAAGGCGGCCGACACGAACTTGAGGAGATCGGGGAGGGCGTCAACGTGAAGAGCAACGGTGAAGGCGGCCGAACATTCGCCGCCAACCCTCATTATTGGTCAGGTTAATGCAGCAGGAGAAGGGTGGTGGTCAGCAGGGCTGCCGGGATGCCGATCCATGCGCCTTGGGCGACTTTGCGGGGAGCGTATTGGAGCATGGCGGCCACAGTCCAGGCGGCAACAGACAGGACGCCGCACCACAGTACCGGGCCGACGTGCCAGCCGCGGGCGGCGATGCAGGCGGCGAAAGAAAGTGCCAGACCCAGCCAGGCCAGTGTCCGCATGCGCATTTTCAGCGCTGGCGCTGGCTCCTTGCCGCGGCCGTGCAGGTCGGCGTAGTGGCGGTCCATCACGATGCCTTTGGCGGCGAATGCGCTGAAGGCGAGGGAAACGCTGCTGAGGAATAGCATGCTCATACGGGCTCCATGGTCGAGGTCGATCCGGCGTCAGCCGCCGTCTGCTTTTTCGCTGCTTTCTTTTTGGCCTTGTGCCCCAGCCACCAGGCGGCCCAGCCCAGCAACGCGCCCAGCACCAGGACGACGATGTCGAACGCCGCCACCGGCCGCAGGCCCGGTCCGCCGAACAGCGACACACCCAGGTGTGAATGGGTCGTGAACACGTTCAGCACAGGGATTCCGGCCAGCAGCACCGCGCCGACCGTTAGCTGGAAACGCCACATCGCGCGTGTCGGCCGGATCTGCGCGAGGAGGGCGGCGGCGCCCCAGGCGATGAAGAACCAGTTGGCTTCGGCGCTGGCGCGCTGGGCCATGTCCACCGGCAGCAGGCGGTTGGCCCAGAAGAAGGCGGCAAATGCGATCGGCAGGCCGGCAATGGCGCCAATATTCAGTGCGTCGACCAGGCGTACGCCGAAACCGACGCGTCCGCCGTTGGCCACGATCTTGGCGTACGACTGACGCTCCCGCACGCCCCACAGCAGCGCGCCGGTGGCGACCATCGCAGAACCAGCCAGGCCGCATACGAAGAACAGCGCGCGCAGCAGCGGATCGGCGAAGTGCGCCAGATGCATGCCATAGATGGCGGCGCGCGTGGCGAGCGCCGTGCTCACCGGCGGCGTTTCAGACAGCAGGGCGCCGCTGACGCCATCGAACGTCATCGCCGGCTCGAGATTCGACAACTGCTGGCCCGACGGGCGATACAGTTCCACGCGCGCGGCCGCATCGTTCGGATGACTGATCGCCACGCGCGACGGCGTCACGCCCCACGCCCGCTCGGCCTGTTGCAGCATCGGCGCGATATCGGCAAGCGGCGCGGCGATGTCCGCCGGCTTGCCGCGCTCAAAGTTGCCAAACACGTCGCTGAACATCGTGTTCTGCTCGTCGCCGTACAGCGCCTTGGTGGGCGCGGGCATATAGATGAACATCAGCGTCACGATGCCCGTGTAGGTGATCATCAAATGAAACGGCAGTGCCAGCACGGCAGTCGCGTTGTGCGCATCCAGCCACGAACGCTGGCCTTTCTTTGGGCGGAACGTGAAGAAGTCCTTGAAGATGCGCTTGTGCGTGATCACGCCGCTGATGATCGCCACCAGCATGAACATTGCGCCAATGCCGACAATCCAGCGGCCCCAGATGGCCGGCATGTAGTGCAGGTCGAAGTGCAGGCGGTACAGGAAGTCCCCGCCACGGGTGTCGCGCGGTTTGGCCGTCTGCAGGCCACTAGACGGATCGAGCGTGACATTCTGGTCGCGCAGCGCATTGCGGCGCTCTTGGCGCGTCATGTCTTTTTTCGGCGGATTCTGCCAGCTGGCCTGGATCAGCGGATTGCGCTCATCGGGCAGGTCGATCGTCCAGCGCGTCGCGCTTGGCGCGCGTTCCTGCAGCACGCGCACGGCCAGTTGCGCCGACTGCGCCGGGGACAGCGTGGCCGGCGCAGCCGCTGCCGCGTGCAGCTCGGGCTTCATCCAGAACGTGATCTCGTGCCGGTAATACGCCGCCGTGCCGCCCATGAACACCAGCAGCAGCAGCCAGCACACGAGCAGGCCAGCCCACGTATGCACCCACGCCATCGATTGTCGCAAGCCGTCCTTCATGCCGTCCCTCCGACCAGCCACAACACCATTCCCAGCACCGCGCACGTTGCAGCCACGCCAACGCAGGCGCGCAGCGCGCTGCGCGTGGCAAACACCCACAGGATGACGCAGGGATAGATGACGAACGCCAGCAGCGTGGCGATGGTGACGGCGTCGGCGCGTGGCAGCGGCAGCGCCAGCGCAATGAGTGCGCCCCCAAGCGCGGAGAGCACGTAGCCGCCGCCGATCGCGGCCACCGCGCGGGCGGTGACGCCGCCACGGTAGCGCCAGGTGATCGTGGTCATGAGTCCGGGCCTTTCTTCAGACGACGGATGGCATCACTGGATAGACGGTCAGCCGGATCAGTGATCGGCGCTTGGCGCCATGGCTGGGCCAGCCGCGACGGCTGCGATGCCCTTTGGCTGCACGACGCTCAGCGACGTGGTGTAGCTGGACGTTGCGTATTGCAGGCCGGCGCGCTCGCCTGCCGTCTTGTCGGTGTGCTCGGTTTCCAGCACATACAGGCCTTTCCATGGCATGTCGAACTTGACGACGCCGCTCTCATCCGACTCGGCTTCTTTCGCCCAGCCGCTCTGGACGATGGCATTGACCTTGGCTTTCGGCAGCGGCTGGCCCTTGTAGAACACCTTGAATTCGCCGGCCTTGCCTGTCGGGACGAGGTCGAGCGTCAGCTTCGGCTGCTGCGCGGCGAAGCTGGTGGTCATGCGCGCGGCCGGCACCCAGATGTGGTTCAGCTTCTTGCCGGCCTCAACTGTTTCCCAGCTCGGGTAAGCATTGTCCTGAGCGACGATCGCGTCACCCGCTGCCGGCGTGGCGCCGCTGACGAGGTAGCCCTTGGCAGTCTTGTCCAGCTTGAGCGTGCGTTCGCCCTTGGCGCCCAGCAGCGTCGCGCTCGGGGCACCAAACTTGTCGAGCAGGCCCGGCGTGGTTTCACGCTGGTTCAGGGCAAACTCGCCGAATTGCAGCTTGACCGCCTTGCCATCCTGCTCGAACCAGATTTGGTGGGCCTGTGCAGCAGGCGCGGCGACCAGCATGGCGACGAGGGAGGAGAGCAGAATTTTGGTCATGGTAAGCGCTTTATGGTTGTTGATCGGATCAGACGGGCAGTAATGCGACAGGAATTATAATGCGAATCATTCTCATTTCAAAACATTTTTGCAACTGCTCGCAGCGGAGCGAATCACCCGCCTGCGGTCGCGCCCGCCAATGCATGTCATCAAGAACGCGCCGATGTACAATCGTGCCTCGTTCTTATCGGCCCCCTCTATGCTCTCTCGACGTACTTCCCTCGTGGCCTGCGCCGCGCTGTTGCTGGCCGCCTGCGGCAGCACCCCGACCCCGGCTCCCGTCACTCCCGTTGCCGCCCCCAAGGCAGCGCCATTGCCTCCCAAGAAAATCCGTATCGGCCTGGCCCTCGGTGGCGGCGCTGCGCGCGGCTTCGCCCATATCGGCGTCATCAAGGCGCTCGAAGCTCAGGGCATCTACCCGGAAATCGTCGTCGGCACCAGCGCCGGCTCGGTCGTCGGCGCGCTGTATGCGTCAGGCGTGAACGGCTTTGCGCTGCAAAAGACGGCGATGACCATGGACGAGGCCACCATCTCGGACTGGGCGCTGCCGCTGTTCAGCAAATCAACGGGCCTGCTCAAGGGCGAGGCGCTGCAGAGCTATGTGAACAAGGCCGTCAACAACGTGCCGATCGAGAAGTTGAAACTGCGCTTCGGCGCCGTGGCGACCGACCTGAAAACGGGCCAGCCAATCCTGTTCAGCCGCGGCAATACGGGCATGGCCGTGCGTGCGTCGTCGTCAGTGCCGAGCGTGTTCCAGCCGGTCGTCATCGGCAACAAGAGCTATGTCGACGGCGGCCTGGTCGCGCCGGTGCCGGTGCGCTACGTGCGCGACATGGGCGCCGATTTCATCATCGCGGTCAATATCTCGAGCGCGACCGAGGGTGCCGCCACGGCCAGCTCGCTCGACGTGCTGATGCAGACCTTCTCGATCATGGGCCAGCGCCTGAATCACTTCGAGCTCAAGGATGCCGACGTCGTCATCACGCCCGCACTGGGCAATATGGGCTCGAGCGATTTCGGTGGCCGCAACCTGGCCATCCTGGCGGGCGAGCAGGCCGCCGCCGCCGTCATGCCGCAAATCAAGGCCAAACTGAAACTCAAACAGCAAGTTCCCTGAGAAAGCCCACGATGAACACCAAACCTTACCTGACCCTGGCGGATGCCAAACAGATCGGCGCTGCCGCCGAAGCCGAAGCCCTTGCCAACGGCTGGGCCGTGTCGATCGCCATCGTCGACGATGGCGGCCACCTGCTGTGGCAGCAGCGCCTGGACGGCGCGCCGCCGATCTCGTCGCACATCGCACCCAGCAAGGCCAACACGGCCGCGCTCGGCCGCCGCGAGTCGAAGGTATATGAAGACGTGATCAATGGCGGGCGCATGTCGTTCCTCAGCGCGCCGAAGCTCGAAGGCATGCTCGAGGGCGGTGTGCCCGTCATCGTCGATGGCCACGTGATTGGCGCCGTCGGCGTGTCGGGCGTGAAATCGAACGAGGATGTGCAGATCGCCAAAGCCGGTATTGCCGTCCTGGGCGCGGCGTAAATGGCGCGTGCGGGCATATGATTTGTGCCCGTATTTGCTGCAACGCCGCATTGCCGAATGCCGTTGTACGCGCTATAATTCGGAAGTTTATCTAATTCAAACTTCGCCGTAGCGCATACCCACCAACCCTCATTCAACATGACCTCCAACACCCGGCGCAAGTAGTGCAGCGGGGTTTGCTGGATGTCGGTCTGACGTGGCGCAGCTACGGCAACTTTTACGGGAGTTGCCCTTGCCGCCATTCTTTTCCGGCCCCTCTGTTCCGGCCATCCTGGCCCTTGCTGACGGGACCATCTTCAAAGGTTATTCCATCGGCGCCGTCGGTCACACGACCGGCGAAGTGGTGTTCAACACCGCCATGACCGGCTACCAGGAAATCCTTACCGACCCGAGCTATTCGCGTCAGATCGTCACGCTGACCTACCCGCACATCGGTAACTATGGCGTCAACACGACCGACGTGGAAGCATCGAAAGTGCACGCCGCGGGCCTCATCATTCGCGACCTGCCGCTGCTGGCCTCCAACTTCCGCTCGACGCAGTCGCTCGGCGACTACCTGAAGGCCGAGAACGTCGTCGCGATTGCCGGCATCGACACCCGCAAGCTCACCCGCATCCTGCGCGAGAAGGGCGCCCAGGCCGGCGCGATCCTCACCGCCGCGCAAGGCGCCGAGCCATCGACGGCGCAAGCGCTCGAACTGGCGCGCTCGTTCCCGGGCCTGGCCGGCATGGACCTGGCCAAGGTCGTGTCGGTGAAAGCCCCGTACGAGTTCACCGAAACCGAATGGAAGCTGGGCGAAGGCTTCGGCAAGCAGACCAATCCCCAGTACCACGTGGTCGCCTTCGACTACGGCGTCAAGCGCAACATCTTGCGCATGCTGGCCGAGCGCGGCTGCAAGGTCACCGTGCTGCCGGCGCAGTCCACCGCCGCCGACGCGCTGGCGCTGAACCCGGACGGTATCTTCCTGGCCAACGGCCCGGGCGACCCGGAACCATGTGACTACGCCATCGCCGCTTCGCGCGAGCTGATCGAAAAAGGCATCCCGACCTTCGGCATCTGCCTCGGTCACCAGATCATGGCGCTGGCGTCCGGCGCCAAGACCATGAAGATGAAGTTCGGCCACCACGGCGCCAACCACCCGGTGCAGGATCTCGATTCCAAAAAAGTGTTGATCACGTCGCAGAACCACGGCTTTGCGGTCGATCCGACTACCTTGCCGGCCAACTGCCGCGTCACGCACGTGTCGCTGTTCGACGGCTCGCTGCAGGGTTTCGAGCGTACCGACAAACCCGCGTTCTGCTTCCAGGGTCACCCTGAAGCCTCGCCTGGGCCGACCGACGTCGCCTACCTGTTTGACCGCTTCATCGGCCTGATGCAAGCAGCGGAGAAAAAATAATATGCCAAAACGTAGTGACATTAAAAGCATCCTGATCATCGGCGCTGGCCCGATCGTCATCGGCCAGGCCGTCGAATTCGACTACTCCGGCGCGCAGGCCTGCAAGGCCCTGCGCGAAGAGGGTTACAAGGTCATCCTGGTCAACTCGAACCCGGCCACGATCATGACCGACCCGGAAACGGCGGATGTGACCTACATCGAGCCGATCACCTGGAAGGTCGTCGAGCGCATCATCGAGAAAGAGCGTCCGGACGCGATCCTGCCGACGATGGGCGGCCAGACCGCGCTCAATTGCGCGCTCGACCTGCATCGCCACGGCGTGCTCGAGAAATACAATGTCGAGCTGATCGGCGCGACGCCGGAAGCCATCGACAAGGCTGAAGACCGCCTGAAGTTCAAGAACGCGATGACCAAGATCGGCCTGGGTTCGGCGCGTTCGGGCGTGGCGCACACGATGGAAGAATCGTGGGTCGTGCAACGCGAGATGGGCTTCCCGACCATCATCCGTCCATCGTTCACGATGGGCGGCAGCGGCGGCGGTATCGCCTACAACGAAGAAGAATTCGAAGCGATCTGCAAGCGCGGCCTCGAAGCCTCGCCAACCTCGGAGCTGCTCATCGAAGAGTCGCTGCTGGGTTGGAAAGAGTACGAGATGGAAGTCGTGCGCGACAAGAACGACAACTGCATCATCATCTGCTCGATCGAGAACCTCGATCCGATGGGCGTGCACACGGGCGACTCGATCACGGTCGCACCGGCGCAGACCCTGACCGACAAGGAATACCAGATCCTGCGCAACGCGTCGATCGACGTGCTGCGTGAAATCGGCGTCGATACGGGCGGCTCGAACGTGCAGTTCGCGATCAACCCGAAAGACGGCCGCATGATCGTCATCGAGATGAACCCGCGCGTCTCGCGTTCGTCGGCACTGGCCTCGAAAGCCACCGGCTTCCCGATCGCCAAGGTTGCGGCCAAGCTGGCTGTCGGCTACACGCTGGACGAGCTGCGCAACGACATCACGGGCGGCGCCACGCCGGCCTCGTTCGAACCGTCGATCGACTACGTCGTCGTCAAGATCCCGCGCTTCACGTTCGAGAAATTCCCGACCGCCGACAAGCACCTGACCACGCAGATGAAATCGGTGGGCGAAGTGATGGCCATGGGCCGCACCTTCCAGGAATCGTTCCAGAAAGCGCTGCGCGGCCTCGAAGTGGGCGTCGATGGCCTGAACGAAAAGACGCGCGACCGCGAAAAGATCGAAGAAGAGCTGGGCGAGCCTGGTCCGGACCGCATCTGGTATGTGGGCGATGCGTTTGCCCAGGGCTTCACGCTCGAAGAAGTGCACAACCTGACCAAGATCGATCCGTGGTTCCTCGTGCAGATCAAGGAAATCGTCGACATCGAGCTGTGGCTCGAGACGCAGACGCTCGAAAGCCTGGACAAGCCGCTGCTGTACAAGCTCAAGCAAAAAGGTTTTGCTGACCGTCGCCTGGCCTTCCTGCTGAAGGTCAAGCCCGAAGAGGTGCGTGCGCGCCGTCATGCGCTGAACATCCGTCCGGTCTACAAGCGCGTCGACACCTGCGCGGCCGAGTTCTCGACCAACACCGCGTACATGTACTCGACGTACGACGAAGAGTGCGAGTCGAACCCGACCGACAAGAAAAAGATCATGGTGCTGGGCGGTGGTCCGAACCGCATCGGCCAGGGTATCGAGTTCGACTACTGCTGCGTCCACGCGGCCCTCGCGATGCGCGAAGACGGCTACGAGACCATCATGGTCAACTGCAACCCAGAGACGGTTTCGACCGACTATGACACGTCCGACCGCCTGTACTTCGAGTCGCTGACACTCGAAGATGTGCTCGAAATCGTCGAGCTGGAAAAGCCGGTGGGCGTGATCGTCCAGTACGGCGGCCAGACCCCGTTGAAGCTGGCACTCGACCTCGAAGCGAACGGCGTGCCGATCATCGGCACCTCGCCGGACATGATCGACGCCGCCGAAGACCGCGAGCGTTTCCAGCAGCTGCTGCAAGAGCTGGGCCTGCGCCAGCCGCCAAACCGCACCGCCCGCACCGAAGCCGACGCGCTGGCGCTGGCCGAAGAAATCGGGTATCCGCTGGTCGTGCGTCCATCGTACGTGCTGGGTGGCCGCGCGATGGAAATCGTCCACGAGCAGCGTGACCTCGAGCGCTACATGCGCGAAGCGGTCAAGGTCTCGCACGATTCGCCGGTGCTGCTCGACCGCTTCCTGAACGACGCCATCGAAGTCGACGTCGACTGCATCTCGGACGGCGAAGCCACCTTCATCGGCGGCGTGATGGAGCACATCGAACAGGCTGGCGTGCACTCGGGCGACTCGGCCTGCTCGCTGCCACCGTACTCGCTGACGCAAGCGACGATCGATGAGCTCAAGCGCCAGACCTCGCTGATGGCCAAGGCCCTGAACGTGGTCGGCCTGATGAACGTGCAGTTCGCGATCCAGCAGAAGGAAGAAAACGGCCAGACCGTCGATACCGTGTTCGTGCTGGAAGTGAACCCACGCGCGTCGCGTACCGTGCCGTTCGTGTCGAAAGCCACCGGCCTGCAGCTGGCGAAGATCGCCGCGCGCTGCATGGTTGGCCAGACGCTGGCGCAGCAGGGCATCACGAAGGAAGTGATCCCGCCATTCTTCAGCGTGAAGGAAGTCGTGTTCCCGTTCGTGAAGTTCCCGGGCGTCGACACCATCCTGGGCCCCGAGATGAAATCGACCGGTGAAGTGATGGGCGTGGGCATGACCTTCGGCGAAGCCTTCGTCAAGTCGCAGCTGGCCGCCGGCATCAAGCTGCCGCGTTCGGGCACCGTGTTCCTGTCGGTGAAATCGTCCGACAAGCCGCGTGCAACGAGCGTGGCGCGTGACCTGGTGGCGCTGGGCTTCGACCTGGTCGCGACCAAGGGCACGGCCGCCGTGATCGCCGCCGCCGGAATCCCGGTGCGCGCCGTGAACAAGGTGCTCGAAGGCCGTCCGCATGTCGTCGACATGATCAAGAACCGCGAAATCGTCATGGTCGTCAACACGGTCGAAGAAAAGCGCAGCGCCATCGTCGACTCGCGCGCGATCCGTACGTCGGCACTGGCCGCCCACGTGGTGACCTACACGACGATCGCCGGCGCCGAAGCGGCAATCGAAGGCATGCCGCATATCGACGAACTGCGTGTGTATGATTTACAAGGTCTGCATAAAACCTTAAACTAAGCAGACGCAGTACCCGTCACACTGGAAGTCCAGTCAACCACAGAGCTCGCGCGGCCTTGGCGCCGCGTGCCTCTGTGGTTTTCGCTTTCTTGCGGCTTCGGTACATTCGTCAAATAAATCACAAGCAGAGAACCATGACCACACCACTGACCAAATTCGGCGCAGAACTCCTGAAAGAAGAGCTGCACCAGCTCAAGACGAAGGAACGCCGCAGCGTGATCGACGCGATCGCCGAAGCGCGTTCGCATGGCGACCTGTCCGAGAACGCCGAGTACGATGCCGCCAAGGAACGCCAGGCGTTCGTCGAAGGCCGCATCGCCGAGCTGGAAAGCAAGCTGAGCACCTCGCAGGTGATCGATCCGACCACGCTCGACGCCGAAGGCCGCGTGGTGTTCGCCGCCACGGTCGACCTGGAAGACCTCGATTCGAGCCAGAAGGTCACCTACCAGATCGTCGGCATGGATGAAGCCGACCTCAAGATGAACAAGGTCTCGATCACGTCGCCCATCGCGCGCGCGCTGATCGGCAAATACGCCGGCGACGTCGTTGAAGTGCAGGCGCCGTCCGGCCCGCGCGAATACGAAATCCTGGAAGTGCGCTACATCTGATGGACAGCGGCGCGCAGGGGCTCGCAGCAGGTCAGGTGCCGGGCCGGGCAGGACGTCTGCCGGCGGCACGCCTGCTGGTGGCGGCGCTGTGGACCGGCAGCCTGTGGGCGCTGGGCTATATCGCGGCGCCGACGGCGTTCAAGGTGCTTGGCAGCGGGCAGGCAGGCGATCTGGTTGCCGTGCTGCTCACGCGCCAGGCCTGGCTGTCGATCGGCTGTGCGATCGTGCTGGCGCTGTTACTGTGGCGCTCGACCGATCTTGCCGCGCCGCGCCGGCGCTTTCTGGGCTGGCTCGTAATCGCGATGCTGGCGTGTGCGCTGGTGATCTTCGTGGGCTTGCAGCCCGGGATGGCACACCTGCGCGTGCTGGCCGGTGAGGCCGGGGTGCGTGCGTCGCCGTACTGGACGCAGTTTGCGGTCATGCATGGGGTGTCGCAGGTGTTCCACATGATCCAGAGCGTGCTGGGGGCGTGGTTGCTCGTCAAGCTGCGGTAATTTTTAGCCCATCGTACGCGCCACCGATATAAAAAAACCGGGTTGCCCCGGTTTTTTTTACTTGTTCAGCGAGCTCTTTTTGGAGCTGGTCTGACGTGGCTTGGCGCGCTTGATGTTACCGCCTGCCGTGACGCGCTCGTTACCCTTGAGCATGACCTTGGTGACGCTCGGCTTCTTGGTGCCGCTGGCGCTGGCCTTGACGATCGTGACTTCGCGCATGCCCGGGCCGGCCTTGCTGCTGCGTTCCTTGGCCGTCTCGACCTTCGGACGGTACAGCACCAGCAGCTTGCCGATGTGCTGGACCTGGGCCGCGTCGAGGTCGGCGCTGATCTTGTCGTACATGGCAACGCGCGCTTCGCGGTCGTCACCGAACACGCGCACCTTGATCAGGCCGTGCGAGTCGAGGCTGTTGGCGACTTCCTTCATCACGGATTCGGTCAGGCCGTCGGCGCCGATCATGACAACAGGATTGAGCCCGTGGGCTTCTGCGCGCAGAGCACTGCGCTCGGCCGGAGTGAGTTTAAGCATAATAAATTTTTGATGGACCTATAAAAGCAGTATTCTACGCGAATGGCCAAGAACAAATTAAACAAAAACTGGTTACACGACCATATTAACGATCCCTATGTCAAACTCGCGCAAAAAGAGGGCTACCGCGCCCGTGCCGCCTACAAACTGAAAGAAATCGACGAGGCCGAGAAGCTCATCAAGTCGGGCAATGTTGTGGTTGACCTTGGCTGCACGCCAGGTAGCTGGGCCCAGTACACGCGGCGCAAGCTGGCCGGCAAGGACGGCGGCGGCATCCACGGTACCATCATTGGCCTGGATATTTTGCCAATGGAACCGGTCGCCGATGTTCAATATATTCAGGGCGACTTCCGCGAAGAAGAAGTGCTGACGCAGCTCGACGTCGTGCTGGCCGATCGCAAGGTCGACGTGGTGCTGTCGGACATGGCGCCGAACCTGTCGGGTATCGGCCACGCCGACGCCGCCCGCATGGAACATCTGATCGATCTGGCGATCGAATTCTCCCAGGCGCATCTGAAGCCGGGCGGGGCGCTGCTGGTGAAGTGTTTCAAGGACATGGGTTTTACCCAGATCCTGGAGAAATTCCGGCTTGAGTTTACGACCGTGAAGCAAATCAAACCGAAGGCCAGCCGCGATAAATCGTCCGAGATTTTCCTGCTGGGCAGAGGTCTGAAAAATCCAAGCGTGTAATTGGCGTGTGGTGACAGATCGCCCCTTGAAATTCAGCCGCGCGGCCACCACATCTGCCGCGTGATCCCTTGTATTGCGACTGCGTTTCGGGCAGTCGGCGATGTCGGGAATGAATAAGACAGTCATTCGATGGTATTTCGACACTACGGCTGGAGTTGCGTGGCAGCGTTGGCCTATTGCGGGTAAAATCAGAATACTGAAATCGGTAGAGATGCGTACGCATCGGAGGAGTGCTCGTGAATAATATGTTTTCCAAATCCGCCATCTGGGTGGTCGTCGCGCTGCTGTTGTTCATGCTGTTCAAGCAGTTTGACACCCACAGCGTCGCTGGCGGCAGCAAGACCATCGCTTATTCCGAGTTGCTCGATGAAGTGAAGTCGCGCCGCATCAAGGAAGTCCTGATCGAGGGCACCAACATCACCGCCACGCGCGCTGATGACACCAAGGTGCGCGCGACCGCCACCGGTCTCGACCGCGGCCTGATCGGCGACCTGCGTGAATACGGCGTGCGCTTCGACGTCAAGCCACCAGAAGAGCCTTCGTTCCTGCAACAGGTCTTCATCTCGTGGTTCCCGATGCTTCTCTTGATCGGCGTGTGGGTGTTCTTCATGCGTCAGATGCAGGGCGGCGGCAAGGGCGGCGCGTTCTCCTTCGGCAAGTCGAAGGCCCGCATGCTCGACGAAACCAACAACACCGTGACGTTCTCGGACGTCGCCGGTTGCGATGAAGCCAAAGAAGAAGTCTCCGAGATCGTCGACTTCCTGCGCGATCCAACCAAGTTCCAGAAACTGGGCGGCCGCATCCCGCGCGGCGTGCTGATGGTCGGTCCTCCGGGCACCGGTAAAACGCTGCTGGCCCGCGCCATCGCTGGCGAAGCCAAAGTGCCGTTCTTCTCGATCTCGGGTTCCGACTTCGTCGAGATGTTCGTCGGCGTCGGTGCAAGCCGTGTGCGTGACATGTTCGAGAATGCCAAGAAGCATTCGCCGTGCATCATCTTCATCGACGAGATCGACGCGGTCGGTCGTCACCGTGGCGCCGGCATGGGCGGCGGCAACGACGAACGCGAACAGACACTGAACCAGCTGCTGGTCGAGATGGATGGTTTTGAAGCGC
This sequence comes from Massilia aurea, assembly GCF_014200505.1. Classification (GTDB taxonomy): domain Bacteria; phylum Pseudomonadota; class Gammaproteobacteria; order Burkholderiales; family Burkholderiaceae_D; genus Telluria; species Telluria aurea_B. Next base: position 842,316 of record NZ_JACHBX010000001.1, read on the forward strand.
AATCGGGCGTGATCGTCATTGCTGCAACCAACCGCGCCGACGTGCTGGACAAAGCGCTGCTGCGTCCGGGCCGTTTCGACCGCCAGGTGATGGTGGGCCTGCCGGACATCCGTGGCCGCGAACAGATCCTGAACGTGCACATGCGTAAAGTGCCGATCGGCACCGACGTCAAGTCCGACATCCTGGCCCGTGGTACGCCTGGTTTCTCGGGCGCCGATCTGGCCAACCTGGTCAATGAAGCGGCGCTGTTCGCAGCCCGCCGCAGCAAGCGCCTGGTCGAGATGATCGATTTCGAAGATGCGAAAGACAAGATCTTCATGGGTCCGGAACGCAAGTCGATGGTCATCCGCGAGGAAGAGCGCCGCAACACGGCCTACCACGAGTCGGGCCACGCGGTGATCGCCAAGCTATTGCCAAAGGCTGATCCGGTGCACAAGGTCACGATCATGCCGCGCGGTTATGCGTTGGGTCTGACCTGGCAGCTGCCTGAGCACGATGCACTGTCTGGCTATAAAGACAAGATGCTCGAGGAAATCTCGATCCTGTTCGGTGGCCGTATCGCTGAAGAGATTTTCGTCGGCCAGATGTCCACCGGCGCATCGAATGACTTCTCACGTGCCACCAAGCTGGCGCGTTCGATGGTGACCCGTTTCGGCATGTCTGACAGCATGGGCGTGATGGTCTACGAAGACAGCGAGAACGAAGGCTTCTTCGGCGGTGCCACCAAGACCATTTCGGAAGCGACCCAGCAAAAGGTCGACGCCGAGATCCGCGCGATCCTCGATACGCAGTACGCCCTGGCGCGTCGTCTGCTGGAAGAAAACCGCGACAAGGTCGAAATGATGACGAAGGCGCTGCTCGACTGGGAAACCATCGATGCCGATCAGATCAACGACATCATGGCCGGGCAGGAGCCACGCAAGCCGACGACGGTGCTGACCAAGCGCACGCCGCCAGGCGACAGCGGCCCTGGTGGTGTGGCGCCAAACGCCACCGCACCAGCCTGACGCTCGCGCTACCCCACGAAGGCACCCGCAAGGGTGCCTTTTTTCATGATGGCGTCCGCTTGCTGCTTTGACTTACTGAGCAGCCCGCGACGCCCGCACGACTGACACCATGAACAAGACACTGCAATGCGGCCAGTTCAGCTTCGCGCTCGATGGCGCCGCGTCCCTCGAGCCCGTCGTAATGGGCATCCTGAACATCACACCGGATTCATTTTCCGACGGCGGCCGCTACCAGGGCCTGGAATTTGCGCTGACCCACGCCGAGGCGATGATCCGCGATGGCGCCACGATGATCGACATCGGCGGCGAGTCGACCCGCCCTGGTTCCCCTGGCGTGCCCCTCGATGAAGAATTGCGCCGCGTGATGCCGACGTTGTACGCGCTGCGCACGCTGGACGTCGCGCTGTCAGTCGACACCACCAAACCCGAGGTCATGCGCGAAGCCCTAATTGCCGGTGCCGACATGATCAACGACGTCAACGGCTTTCGTACACCGGGGGCACTGGAGGCGGTGCAGGACAGCGACTGCGGCCTGTGCGTGATGCACATGCAAGCCACGCCAGCCACCATGCAGCAGGCGCCCCGGTATGATGACGTCGTGGGTGACGTGATTGCGTTTCTGAACGCACGCATCGACGCGATGACGGCCGCCGGCATCGAGCGCAGCCGCATCTGCGTCGACCCGGGCTTTGGCTTCGGCAAGACGGTCGAGCACAACTACGCGTTGCTGCGCGGCCTGGGCCGCATCCGGGATGAACTTGGCTTGCCGGTGCTGGCCGGCATGTCACGCAAGTCGATGATCGGCGCCGTCACTGGCCGTCCGGTCGAGCAGCGCACGGCAGGTAGTGTCGGCGCGGCATTGGCTGCGGTAGCGCAGGGCGCTAGAATCGTGCGTGTGCATGATGTTGCGGAGACGGTCGATGCGCTGAAGGTATGGCACGCGGCCATGCATCCATAAAAATTCGTTTCAATAAGAGAAAAGAGAACTAGATGGCACGGAAATATTTCGGCACCGATGGCATTCGCGGCCTCGTGGGCGCAGCACCAATCACCCCTGATTTCGTCATGCGCCTTGGCTACGCCGCTGGCACCGTGCTGGCAAAGGGCAAAAAATCGAGCAGCGGACGGCCAGTCGTGTTGATCGGCAAGGACACGCGTATTTCGGGCTACATGCTCGAGGCAGCGCTGGAGTCGGGCTTTTCGGCTGCCGGCGTCGACGTCATGCTGGCCGGCCCGATGCCGACCCCGGCCATCGCCTACCTGACACGCGCGCTGCGCCTGCAGGCCGGCGTCGTGATCTCGGCCTCGCACAACCCGTTCCAGGACAATGGCATCAAGTTCTTCTCCGGCCATGGCACCAAGCTGCCGGACGCAGTGGAACTGGAAATCGAAGACGCCATTGACCAGCCGATGGGCTGCGTGTCGTCGGACAAGCTGGGCCGCGTATCGCGCTTGCGCGATGCCCAGGGACGCTACATCGAATTCTGCAAGAGCACGTTCCCGAACGAGCTTGACCTGCGCGGCCTGAAGATCGTCGTCGACAGCGCCCACGGCGCCGCCTACAACATCGCCCCGCACGTATTCCATGAACTGGGCGCCGAAGTCATTTCCATCGGTGCCCAGCCGGACGGCTTCAACATCAACGCCGGCTTTGGCGCCACCGCACCGCAGGCGCTGTCCGAAGCCGTCGTCGCCAACAAGGCCGATCTGGGCATCGCGCTGGACGGCGACGCCGACCGCCTGATCATGGTCGATGCCACCGGCCGCGTCTACAACGGCGACGAGCTGCTGTACGTGATGGTGCGCGACCGCATGAGTACCGGCCCCGTGGCCGGCGCCGTGGGCACTCTGATGACGAATATGGCTCTCGAAGTGGCGTTCAAGGAAATGGGCATCGGCTTTGCGCGCGCCAAGGTGGGCGACCGCTACGTGCTCGAAGTCATGAGGGAGCGTGGCTGGCTGTTCGGCGGAGAAGGTTCGGGCCATCTGCTGGCACTGGACAAGCACACCACCGGCGACGGCATTGTCTCGGCCCTGCAAGTGCTGTCGGCGCTGGTACGCGGCAACAAGTCGCTGGCCGAATGCTGCAACGAACTCACGTTGTTCCCCCAAACCCTGATCAACAAGAAAGTCGCGCCAGGCTTCGACTGGACGGCCGATGCAGCGATGGTCGCCGAGAAGGAAGCGGTCGAGCGCGAGCTGGGCGACAACGGCCGCGTGCTGATCCGCGCATCGGGCACTGAGCCATTGATCCGGGTGATGGTCGAAGCGAAAGAGGCGGAACTTGCCGACAGCCTGGCGCGCCGGATTGCGGCCAAGTTGTCGGCATAAATAGTGCGAGCGGTGCGCTGGAATTGCACCCGACAAGGGCTGGCGCTTCGCGAATGATTGGCATATAATGTTGCCCACGGCGGAGTGTAGCGCAGCCCGGTAGCGCACCTGGTTTGGGACCAGGGGGTCCAAGGTTCGAATCCTTGTACTCCGACCAGCAAGATTCATCAGAACAGGCCGTCATCGACGGCCTGTTTTGTTTTCCGGTCTCATCGTTTTGCACCGCCCTTAGCTCAGTCGGATAGAGCAACAGCCTTCTAAGCTGTGGGTCGGGGGTTCTTATTTGGGGTTTGCTCAGGTGCATATTCTGGGTTATAGTTTTACAACGTGCCCGTAGCTCAGTTGGATAGAGCAGCAGCCTTCTAAGCTGTAGGTCGGGGGTTCAATTCCCTCCGGGCACACTCAAACAATTCATATAAATCAACGGCTTACGAATCTCAACTTCGAAGTCGCCCCGCCCCATCGTACCCAACTCCGATCGATACGTTCGCTATCGATTGCTTTCGACCCCTATTCGTTTGCAGGTGCATATTGGAAATCATTACAAAACGGCGGCCTCCTGTGGCACGCAAACACGTTTCGTTACTGACGTTGACAAAGCACGGCCGACGGACGTACGAATTAATAGGGCCTGACGGTCGGCGGATTCAAGCCTTTTCAGTTTTCGCTGATGAAATGCTTAAAACGCCGCTTAGAACACGGAAGAGCTATTGCCCGTCGCTTGCAGACTTTTACGACTACTACTTCGAGGCTTGCCATTGCCTTGCCAATGGCGGGGAGGTGGGTCTAACCCGAAGCATGCTTATGGAAATCGTCGATTCTTGGCGTGAGTATTTGGTTATGGGCGATGATTCTGGTTTCCAGATTGCGCGTGATGTTAGCCTTGCATTGCCTTCGCCCCGGATATTGCATACCAGTGCAGATACGAAACACGCCGCGTTGAGTCGATTTCTTAAACTCTCTGAAAAGTGGCGGAAGGATACACTGACACTTACCAGCCTCGGATTGGATGCAAATGCGGTTGACCCGTTACCCCTCCTTTCTGATTTCGGTCACCACGTTCCAATGGATGCATATCAACGTCATGCCATCTTGAGGTCGTCGCTACTGGCTGGGGTAGTGGCTGGAGGGCCAGTGTCGATCAAAAAGGCCATTTTTGAAACAGAGGGCAGATATGAATTTGACCCTGTTAAAGCTTTCCCAATGGATTCCTTTGACAATTTCTGTGACAAGCTCACCTCGGCGCGAGATAAGGCGATTGCGTCACTGGAATTGGCAATCGGATGTAGGTCAAGCGAGGGCCTACAGTTACTGTGGGAAGATGTCGATTTCGAGAAGCGCACGATCAAATTGGTGAACCCAGTGACTCGACCGAATCATTCAAGCTACTTAAGTCTTTGTCTCGAAGATCGAGAGAAGTTGTCATGGAAGGGGCGTTCTAGATCCGATACGATTCCGATCGAGCCGTTTATCAGCCATTTCTTTCACTACCTTGAAGAATATCACCGCAGTGAGTATATTCCTCATGAGCGCCACAGTTTTGTCTTTCAAATATTGCACAAAGAAAAGTTAGGGGCGCCGTATTTTACTACTGATTCAAAAACACGCGAACTAGCATTCAAGCGTGCACGCGATCGCGCTGATATATCTAAATCCGTTAAGGGGCACCATTCGTTCAGGCATTCCTATGCAATTTACATGTTGAATTATTGCCCCATGCTGGACGGTACATTTGGTGCACCACTCACCACGGTTCAGGATATGTTGGGCCACGATGATATTAAGGCTACTAAAAAGTACGCTTTGCGTGATGCGGATCTATTAAACTTCAACTTGCAGTTCTCAAATACAATGGCTTACAATAGGGGTGATTGCATGAGGCAATCGAGCCTGAAGATCGAAGCTATTAGTGCCGAGATAAGAAGGTTAGAATCGAAGAGAGATGCTTTGATGGACTCCGATGCTAAACACGACAACAGGTTTATTGGTTAATTCTACTGGCGCCGTTCTCCACAAATCGGTGAAAAGGGCGCTAATGCATGCTTCCCGTACGCTGTTGCGGAGCTATCGAATGGAGGAGTTAGACCTCAAATACGTCACCTCCAAGTCCGATAGCGGTTTTGCCTTCTGTAAATTTGTGGAGCTAAACCTGATGGTCGGACGAACAGTTTTCGACGAGGCTTATCTTCATAATGCTTTTGCGTGCGCGATGCACCCGGAAACAATACCGGCCAGCATGTTCGGGAAATTTTTTCCCAATTCAGATTCTCCTGGATTTGAGTACACTCGGACCTATGCAATGAAGGTGAAAAGAGGGATTGGGCTGACCCTTGTTTCCCTACATGCCGAGGGTACAGTAACGCTTCCATGTACATTTAAATGGCCGACATCGCGGACTTCCACAGAATCTGGTGTGGCTGGGCGGGTCATTTGCGAGAGTTCAGAATTGCTGATATTCATTCGCAGTGTAGAGACCGTTCGAACTCACGCGCAAGATCGGCAATTTTCGATGCTACGAGACGCAAAGCGAGCTGAGTGGTTCTCCACTTACGCTACAAAAACTCTACTTGCCACAGGTTGGAGCAAGCCTGAGCAGGCAAATTATCTTGATCTATTTGAAGTATTCAAAGCCCAAGACGACAGCCGAGGAGCGATTTCCAACGTATCGGTTTTTAATGAGCTTGCCGAAGTCATTGGAGCAAGATTTCGTGGCCGTGTACCCGATGGATTCGGCACACCTGGTGCTTGGGATGAGTTGCTTAACGCCCATCGCGCGCAACAACTTTTTAAGAAAAATTCTGAGGATGTCCTTAATTTCCACCAAGCAGCACCAGGCTCGGTGGGCTTATGTATAGGCGATTCACTGTCGAGTGAAGAGGCTTTTGGAAAATTGCGCGATTACAAGCCCAGTTCATGCGGTACCGTAAAACTGCAAGAATATGCGGCGACTCTCATCGGCCCGAACCTGCTGTCGACGAAAATGGGACAATGGCTGAATTTGCAGTTGATCTACATGAGGAATGTGAAGCGGGAATCGTACAAAGGGGTAGAGTCGGCTTTTGGTCATTTTAACTTATACTTATATGTGTATTTAATTTCCTGGTTTAAAGAAAACTCCTCAACGCGGCTTCGCTTCCCCGTACATCCTGATCTGCTGCGTGGTACGATCTTCATCTCCCGACTGATTGTGCCAACCGATCCTTTGCCTAGAACATTCATGGATTACATGAATACTCGTGCAGCCGAATCTAACTGGGATAATAATTCGTACTACGCCACGTTAAAGCAACTCGAAAAATTCTTCGATTATTTGGAACGAAATTCCCATAAGTTGCCTGATTGTTCAAATTTCTGCCAACCTTTTACTGTGGAAGACTATCCGCCCTCGTATTCAAGATCACGATCTGAAAAAGTTCCAGTTCCGCGAAGACATCTAGGTTATTTTGTGGCCTATGCAAACGCGTTAAAGAGCTACATCGATTGCGTTACTGAAAGTATCGTGAAAGGGCGGGTTTCGATTGAGCGGGCAAAGAAATTTAAGCAATCAATTAGGGGGAGGATTGTAATTAATTGCGTGGAGAACAAGGACGTAGCCGCTCCCCCTATTGTCTTAATTAATGGGCAATCAGTGGTGCTTGATCATATCCCGACGATCGTACGCTTTGAATGGATTCGTCACGTTGATGGAAGAAACTTGTTAATTCCCCAGCCTCACTCAATAAATCAGATCATCGTTGCACTGTATACTGGTCTTCGCCACAATCATATTCAATGGTTGGATGCGGAGAAGTTCGATCGTTTTGTTAACGATGACGTATTTCCAGAACTCTACGTTAATACTGATAAACGTATGAAAAAACCGTGGCGTCCCCGTGTTAATCCGGAAGTGATCTCCATACTCAGAAGTCAGTTAGCGTGGCGTCGGATGGTCGATGAGCCACGGTTCTTGGAGAAACAGTTCTACAACAATAACGATCAGACATCGTATCCAAAGTACCTTCCGTTATTCGCGTGCTCTGCCTCGGGTTTGCCACACCCGGACTCTGCTTACGCGAGCGCCTGGACGATGCTCCTGAATGGCTTCCAAGGATTCCTGCGGAATATCACTGATCCTAAGATGGAAAAGATGCCTATTCTCGTTAAACTTCGTCCTGCCGGGATTGATTTTTACGATTTCCATCCTCAAAAGAAATTTGATATGTATTCAGATTCAACAGAGGAGTCGATTCCATTGCGCGTAGTCAGTGAGATTACACCGCACAGTGCGCGAGTGGCAGTAGTTAGTGATCTTATCCATTATCTACCTGCCGATGTAATCGGGTCGCAAGTAACGGGGCAAACAGAACGTGTCGTCCACTATTACGTGCATACGGACGCTGACGAAGTAGCTAATCAAGCCTTGTTCCAAGCTAAAGACATGCGTCAGCGTGCGTTGCGCCGCGAATTCGATGATGGCTTGCGTGGGGAGGCATCGGTTTCGAGCACTTCAATAAAAGCCGACGCAATCAATTCCAATCTTGCCAGAAGTATGCGCGTAAATGTGCTCGAGACGATTGCTCGCTACGGGTGCATCAGCTTGGTGGATTCTGAAGGAGAGGGCGGACTCGATTACTTAACGGAGCGGGGAATCGGTCTCGCAGCATTTAACAGCACCGAAATTTGCCCTTACGGGAACAACTGCCCCCCCGAGTTGATTAAACAATTGAGAGGCTTTCGTCGGTGTTCGATTTGCCCATATGCGGTTAGATCAATTGATCATCTGCCGGCCATTTGCGCGCAAAAGAAATTCGCCATTGAAAACCTTGTGGCTCTGGATAAGCGAATGGATGCTGGAGAGAAGAACGGGACGTATTCGTCCCACGCGATGGACGTTTTGGAAAGTGATCGGATGCGCTTGGGGGAAGAAATCGCGGGCTGGGAACTTTGTGAGGAGGTGCTCGAACAGGCCCGACAGCGAATTGAAAGCGGTCGCGATACCCGTAGGTGGGTTGTGGAGAAACCAGAGATCCTGTTGCAGCATTTCGAACGTATGGTGTTCGACGGTGACGAACCGGACTATTTGTTATCGCGGCTGCTGGAATCAAATTCCTTTCCCGGATTTCAAAGCCCTCTTATCGCGCATAAGTTCGATATATTGAGACGTCGGATCTTAGCAAATGCCTCTGGGTCACTGGAGGAAATTTTGAGCCTCGATGCCCCGTCAGATCCTGCGGCTGAGTGTATGGGTATCATGCGTAGTCTTGTTGCGTCGCATAAATTGAGTGTTGAGGATGTCATGTCGATTTTGTCATCGGAGACTCACCTCCTTGCTGTTCCTCGGCGCGAAGTGTTGAGAGTTGCACATGAGTAGAACGAAAAAAAATAAGAACTCTTTTGAATCTTATCAAACTAAAAAAAGATTGAATCGATGCGGATTGATTAGCGACTCTTTACAAGTGCTCAAGAACAGTAACTTACGGTTTGACAATGTCACCGATTTGGCAAAATTTCTGGCAAAGCGTATTTCGGAGTCAGAAGGGGAGCCGTTCGTTTCGACGACATTGCTTCGAAATCTCGATTACAGAATTCTGTTACAGGAGGCTTTCGATTTCGAATTGAAGACGGGTAATCGAGGCAAGTCTCCTGTATCTAGATCTGGCGAGCTCGAATTGCCTGCCGCTGTTCGACAATTCCAAATCGAGAATTCGAATTTAAAGCATGAAAATGCACGTCTGAAAGCAAGGCTCTCGGACTTGGGCGGTACAGGCTCGGTTGCAACGAGCAATCAGCCAATTTTAAATGAAGCAATGCGTCCATTCGAACATGATTTTGTCAATACATGTAATGTGCTCGAAAGCGTTATGAGTGCACTGGAAGGATTTATTAAGATAGATGAACAAGGGCGTCTAGTTGATCGCTCCACGCGGCGCGACAACGTGATAGCAGAGGCACGGCTTGTCGCTCCATATCTCAGATGGAGCCGGACTAAAAATTAAGTGTAGGTACTAACGCCACGCCGTAGGCAGGGTCATGCCGGCTAGCGTCAGTTGCATTTGTACGAGTGTCTAGATGAGGATTTACGCCGATGGCAAATGGACAGCAACTAGCCCAGCAAAATTTTATGGTGTTCGCGACTTGGTCACGAAGTTGCACCGATGAGGACTTCAAACAGATCGTATATCGGGGCAACCTTTCTCGCAAGGTAATAGCAGCGCAATGTGGTTTCGGCCTTAGTGCGCTGAACCAGAATCCTTCTATCAAAAAAGCGCTTTCAGAATTAGAAACGAACCTTCGATATCGAGGCATTTTGCCTGCGATAGCCTTAAGGCAAGTCGCTCGCGGAAGTATTCCGCCATTGATGGCCCAGGCTAGTGACGCTGGCCCCTTGTTGGGGACCAAACACGCTCGTCGGCTTGAGCAGGAGAATGCGAGCCTTAAGTTCGAAAATGCAGAGCTAAAGCGAGAACTGGACCGTTTCACGATTATCCGCGAAGTCCTCGCTGAGACGGGACGCTTCCCCCGATGACGTGCACTGTTCTTGTTAGCGTCCAGACTGTTCGTAGTCAAAATCCCAACGGACGAGGCGGATGTATTTTTGTTGGGACTCAAATTAGTGAGACTGGAAATGTCTTAGATGCAAAAAGCTATTTTGTGGTTATGGCCATGGGCTTGCAGCTCGGCGAGTGCCGTGTTCAAACCGGTCAATGGTGGCGCGTGACTGGGGAGGAAGAAACCTATAATCGAACGGTAAATGGATACTGTGTCGTCGAAAAGCAAATTAGAGCGGCCCATCTTTTATTGGAGATGGTATCCGGCGAGCATATTGTTAGCTTTCTGTCCGGATGCGCAGAATTTCATCGTATTGGAATATTGAAGGCGAGGAAGTTATGGTCCATGTTCGGTAACGATTTGTATCGCCTCCTTAACAACGGTGAGGTCCAACCGCTCTCTAGAGTCTTGACTGCGGAAAGTGCGAGGCAGGTCATTGATGCGTGGGTCCTCTTCGACAAAATCCGCACGCTACAATGGCTGAAAAACGCAAAAATTGATGTGCGGGTCGGGCACAGGTTTATTAAACACTTCGGGTCAGCGGCGCACACGAAGCTAGAAGAGGATCCCTATCGGCTCCTTTCTTTCTCTGCTTCGTGGAAACAGGTGGATGCGCTCGCTTGCGTTTATTTCAATATGCCGGACGATGATCCTCGCCGACTGCAGGGCGCGATAGAGGAAGCCTTATACCGCTTATTGGGCGATGGTCATACTCGGCCCTCAATCCAGCTTATCAATTCGCATCTGAAGCAAATTTTAGGAGGATCTAGCTACAATATGGGATGCGATGTGTTGAAGAGTAGTCTTTCTAGTTTGTATTTTAGAATTGGAAAAGAAGAAAATTTATGGTCAATTGGCGCGTGGGCCATGGAAGCATCGGTAGCCCGTGCCATCAAAATACGGCTTGCAAATCATGACGACTTTTCATGTCGGCATTACCTTTGTGTTGAAAGTGTCATAACTGAGCACGAACTCAACGAAGGGATAGCGCTGAACAATGAGCAGCGATCCGCAGTGCATGTGGCTGCTTCCAATTCTATCAGCCTGATAATTGGCGGTGCTGAGGTAGGTAAGACGACTGTACTTAAAGCGCTGTACAAAGTGTTCGATGAGACGCAGACCAAGATTTTTCAAGTGGCGATGTCCGGCCGTGCTGCAATGCAAATGCTTAACGATACAGCCCGGCCCGTATTGACTATGGCAAATTTCCTTAGGATGACTAAGGAGGACGAGTTGGCTGGTCGCTGCGTCATCGTCGTAGATGAAGCATCTATGGTCGACATCATTACGATGAATCGGCTGTGCGAATTGCTTCCAGATCATGTGAGAATCGTGCTTGTTGGCGATACTGAGCAACTGATGCCTGTGGGCCCAGGTTTGGTTTTGCACGCTATGGAAAGAATTCCACAGATTCCAAAATTCGAACTTAAGAGTGTAATTTTTCAAGGAAACAGTATTTCCATTGCGGCGCGAGCTCTGCGTTCGGGCATATGGCCGAAGTTTAGTGATGACCCACGCTTACCAATATCGTTTATTCCGTGTAGTCCGAAATGCGTTGGTGAATTGGTAGTCAGGAATTATCGTTTCCATACTGAGGACACGCAAATTCTTTCGACTCGTCGCACCGGTTTGGATGGGACTAAAGCAATTAATGCGTTAGTTCAAGCTCAGTGCACTAAAGCGGCGCGTCCACTTCTGGTGTACTCGGAAGAGTTTCAATCTATGGTCGGTACTGGATACTATCTCGGCGATAAAATATTTTGCACGCGGAACCTTTGGGACTGGGGGCTGCAAAATGGCTCGATGGGGCGGCTCGTGAAAATTGAAGATAAGCCACTGCGGTTATCCTACGCGGATGGCGCAGAGACCGGCGAGGCGATTGGTTGGATACTCTGGGACGATGGTGAGAGACGGCCTATTCTTGAGTCAATGCTCAACGATCTCGAGCTTGGCAATGCTATTACGGTGCATGAAGCGCAAGGTTCACACTGGCGACACGTTATAGTGGTGCTGAGTAGTAGCAAAATGCTAGACAGGTCACTCGTCTATACCGCCATTACGCGAGCACAGCAGCAAGTTATCCTGATCGGTGATCCTGTTGCAGCTCGACTTGCCGTTGAGACACTCCCTCGGGTTACCACTCGTATGACCGGGCTGGACGCGCTACTTTAGTAAAGCCTGTGCAATATTCGTAATGCTCAAGTAGCTTGAGCGATTCGCCGAGCACGGCTTTGTTGAATAATTCAGCGGAGTTGCTAATTCCCAAAACCCCAGACGGATTTAGCGTGCTCACCGCTACATTGGTGGGCGTGCCCAATCGAGTGAACCGGTTGAGGATAGCTGCACGGACCCTAGTTCGGCGACCTAGCGGTCGAAGTCACGCGCCACGACGCGCTCACTAAGCAACTGTAAGCAACGCATCTTGGTCTCAACCAGGCTGCGTCGGTGAGACCCAGTCCGGTTCTTCTAGATTTTCCTGTCAGGTCGACGCGTAGCCGCGAGGACGGCGTTATGGGCTACAGCACCAGGACGCTGGTCCTTCCATGGTTTCGCGTTCTTGTGAGTAGGGATAAGCGCCTTCGCCCACGCTGGGGACCAAAAAGCACGGCAAAAACCACTGCGGCTACAAGCCGCAAGCCAGCGTGGACAAGCGCCACAAGCTGATACGGAAAATCGCAGTCACCCACGCTGCGGTAGTCGACAACACGGTCTTCGAAGCACTGCTAGAACCCAGCAATAGCAGCCGCAATGTCGATGCCGATCGCGGCTACCCCAGCATCGAACCGGACGTCATGCCCAAGCAGGCCGGCTGGCGTGTTCATATCCAGCGTCAGGGCCACGCTAGAAAGGTATCTCCGACCTTAGTAGCGACGCAACCGCCGTATCGCAACACCGCGTGCCCGCATCGCGCAGGTGTTTGGCACTTTGGCGCAAATGGATGGAAAGCTGGCGCGCTGCATGGGCATTGTCTGTACGATTTTTGCTTTGCAATTTTCTTCTTGAAGGAAAGCGGCTTGGCACTATTCTGATCGCCGGCACGGCGGGTGCATGCCCCGCTTGCAGGCGCGTTGCCATCGTTTGAACTTGGCCAATAAGGCCCCTGTCAGAGCTCAGCGCGTTGGGAAACCCGAGATTAAATGTGAGGTGGTCGTTTCGCCAGCTCATGACGACGAAATAGAATTATTTGAAGTGACCTCAAGATAGAAAGCTAATGGTCACGGAAGCTGACTATACCGAAGTCGCATACGATGCAAATACCGTCGTATGGGATGTCGCCAGTCGTTGAACGAACACACATTAAGCTTTCAAACCACCATGTTCAAGCTATGGCTGTATGTAATACATGGGTCAAAACTGGTCGTGTAAGTTGACCCACATTGGAGGAAGAAACTCGAGCAGTTCCCAGCGTGGCTGAGCCTGAGATAAGTGTAAGGCAATCGGGCGGTGAAGGTGCCCCACCAAGTGAGCTGGATACGAGGGCGTACAACACTCTACAGCTTCGCTAACACGAACGACGCCGTCAGCCCTAGCAGTACGGCAAGCGCGCCATGCAATAAGTTCGACGTCTATTCGTGCGCTTGCAGAGTAGAGTGGGTGGAACGAATCAGCTGTACATAGCCTAAGCATTAGTGTAAATTTCTACGATAAACGCAGAATTTTGCATTATGTAAATATTTTCCACCCAGAAACCCGCTGCATTTTTTGAGAATACGAATGTTCGAAGCAAATAACTCATGGCGTTGTAGACAATTCGATATGCTTCAAGCTGTTTTTCCGCATACGGGAGTTCAAAGATATCGGCTACTTGAAATTTCACTGAATGTTCAAATATTCCACTTGGATATTCGGGTTGAGAATAATGATGAATCGTATTGGTCTAGATATTTATTCGATAACTTCCGCGACGTATTGGACTTTGTAACATTGGAAGGAGTAGCTGAACATAAAATTAGCATTCAGTCTGCTCGGTGCGATTCAAATAATTATTCCATTCGAACAGTTAACCAGGTGTTTGAAATAATAAATCATCCAGGTGCTTATTTTTATAAATGTGATGATGGGATGTTCGTCCCAGACTCGATGCACGAGTTTCCTCTCAGTACACGGGATTTACTTCTAGTTTGGAGTTTTGTTGGGGGCTAATTTACTAATTTATATTTTTATAAAAGTAGAGCTTACGAGCCCTACTTTTATGAATTTATAAGTGTGCAGAGTTAACTTTATTTGACGGTCTTGTTAAATAAGAGCTCGTTATTTTCAGAGAACACTTCAATTGCCGCAACCGTGGCCCTAATCATCGGGCCCCTAGTATTCGATGCTTCAGTCACCTGCACATACGTTTTTAATTTCAAGCGCTGGGATTTGCTTCTGACGCGTTCGATTTTTTTCGCCGATTCAATGGATTTGGGCGTGTAACTGAGTAAAACTGCCGGCACAACCAGATCGTAGTTTGGAGGAGTTGTTTTACCTTGGGTTACTGCTTGATAAGAATAACGTTCTGCATCCATCTTGAGATTTGGGAGACTAAATGTATTTTTATCGAAATTATACGGCTCCAGCTGCAAATCGCTTTCCAATATAATAAATCGATGACTTGCTTTTTTCGACTCGGATTTTGCGGATGCTGCATATTTTTTTATCTGATCCCGGCGTTCAAATGCGTCGCTTGAGAATAAATCGTCTGAAAACATTTCTGCAATTCTTTCATCGTTCAATGGCGTCTTATTGAATGCAAGGAAGATTAGCAGATGGTCTTTCTCTGTGCTCGGTTTTTTATATGATTTCAGTTGAGCAGCCTCTAAGTTCACCCTCGTGGCCCTGCTGGAATCAACCGTACACTTGCTTACTACGAACTTTTGGGTTGAACGTGTGCCTCGATCGTACATCGGCGATTTAATATAAGCGGCAGCTGCATACTTCTTATAAAACTCGTACACGTCTGAAACAGCGGTCGCATCAGACTCTGACATTACTCGAATTTTTGAAGGACTAATAGCTTGAAATTTTCCTCCACGTGCTGCAGTCGTCCACAAGTTACTTGACCGATTGATAGGATCTTCATTGATGCTGGACACGTCGCACAGAAAGGTTTCTGAATCTTTCGCACTTGGAGTAATCGGCCCAGGTAAGGGCGGGATAGTTTGAGCCAAGGCCTGCGCGGAAATCGATAAGGCGGACGCGATAAAAAGTCGTTTGAACATTTTTTGAATGTGATTCATAGGCGCATCACGCCTATGTGAGATTTGATCTTGGTTATGCAGGATAAGTCAGAAAAGCGGGCGTTTTTAACATCCTCGCTTGAACGCGCCGGTGGCGAAGGTCCAAGTTTTTTCGATCGCCAGGCCAGTGTTGCTGCCGGTTGCTGCGCCAGTTGCCTTGCCAACGAAACGCACGTTGTACTTGGTGTTTGGCTTAAACGGTGCCTTACCGACCAGGAAGGCGACGTTCGGGGTCAGGTACATATTGTCCTGGGTGCTGGTCGCTTTGGTGATCAGGCGAGCATCCAGTGGCGCGGCCTGACGTTCTTCTGTCACGGTGAAGCTCGTCACGTTCAGGGTGGTCGAGGCTTCCGAGGTCAGGCTGACCGGCGCACTGGTTTTGGTGCACATGGCTTCCTGGCTCATTGCCATTTCCTGATAAAACGGATTTGGCGATTCGACACTGTGGGTCAGCCACACGCCGGTCTGATTGTTGGCTGGGTACATACCCACGTAGTCACCAGCGTTGACCTGCGGGGTCGTCAGGCCAATCGCCACGTACAGTGGGCTGTCCTGAGTTTCCGGTGCGATACCGACGGTGGTCATACCTTGGTACATCATGCTTGCGCGGTGGTACACGGTGTTGGCCAGATTGTCGATTGCATGCGCGTCAGGGCTTGGGAAATGCATGCTGAATGCGATCACTTCCGTCGCGCTCTTGGCCGGGTAGCCAGCAGCGATCAGACGATCCATTGCGTCGACACCGGTAAAGCCTGGCTTGCCAGCGACTTCAGCGTGAGGCGTAGCGCCGCTATGGCTGGTCGTCACGTAGGCCGCGTGGTTCTTCGATGCGAGGTCGGCGTTTGCGTTCTGGTTTAGCGGACCCAGACCTTGCGCAGCGCGAAAGGCGTTGAGCTTGCTCAGTGCAACCGCTTCGCTCGAGCCTGCGGCGTAGGTCGGTGCCACGGCCACTTGCAGGCTTGCCGACTGCGCCGTTGGGGTTGGCGCAGGAGTCGGAGTGACTGGCGTGGTTGGGGTGGTCACGACCGGAGGGGGCGGATTGTTGGCAACCGGGCTTTTGTCGCCGCCACCGCCGCATCCCGTTACGGCAACTGTGAGAATGGTCGCTACGATTGAAAAATTTGATACGCGCATCATGTCCTTGGTGGTTTTTTGAAGTGGGTCAGAGGGCCTCGACAGACCGGAAAGGGGTGTCATACGAAGATCTCACGGCTACATGCGGGAGCCTCTTACGACAAGATCCTTCGCCCTGACTAAGAACTGGCAGTATAGCAACTTTTAGCGCTAGTCTACGTTTTACGTAGAGAAAATCTCGCTCGGATCTACGAGTATCGAAGGATGCCTGCTAGTTCCAAAATCATTAGTCCAACATTCGGCCGTCGTCTACGACAAGCACGATTAAGAGCGAATCTACCCCAAGACCGCCTTGGGGTGCTGGCCGGCCTGGACGAAGCATCTAGTAGTGCAAGGATCAGCCGGTACGAGGGCGCCGTTCACGAGCCGCCAGTAAAGTTCGCTAAAGAATTAGCGAAGGTTTTAGGCATACCTGTAGCATTCTTGTACTGCGACGACGATCGTCTGGCGGAGATAATTCTTGCCTACTCAAGCATGTCCGAAGTGCAAAGAGGCGACCTTATAATTCTTATGTCTAGGTTTATTCCGCTACACCAATAACGCTATTTGGTGCTAGCATTTCCGTGGTGAATCGTTGGTCTTATATTAGTGGTGTTCAAAAGCTGCCTCCCGAACCTTTTTCAGTTTTTATTCGAGCCGTAAAATTTTCGAATAATGAATTGACATGACACTTGATATATTTATAGATATTTACCAAATTTGATTGCTGTTAACCTCTGTAGAGCCATAAATTCCCAACTGCGTGTTAGATATAATCTCAGCCAAGTTCGGAGATGGAAATTTGGAGCCAGCATCCTGCAGATTGCTGAAGTCCGGATTCAATAGCCGATTTTTTGAAAAGCGATTGGCGTTGTTATCATCTGAGTAAGTCAAATAGCCTACGAAATTTATTTGCACTGCTTTCATGATGCCAATTGGGGCGTAATTATCGTGGAGACTGTTTATCTTGAGAGGTAACATTCTATTTTCTTTATTAAATTTTAAATTTCCAATTTAGCCGCTTTGCCACATCAGTTATAACCCACTCTGCTTCGGCTGTGCTCGTCCAGTTTGTTGCCAAGAGTCGTGTGCGATACTGTTCAAGTATTTCGTGTTCACTCATGTGAGAACGCTTTCCTTCTTTGGAATCGAAAGCCTTAGATACTAGTTGATCGACAAGGTCGTTACAGATAACCCAACGACTGTAGACTTCCGGCGGTGTCTTGCCCATTTCATAGAAGTGACCTTGATATAGGCTTGCCAGAAACTTGGGCTGATTTCCCGGGACTGCGCCAATAGATGCGGTTTTGGGAAAGTCAGTGGGAATCTTCTCATACTCCGAGTTGCCGAAGTCAAGAATAGTTCCGGTGTTGCTCATGATTATCGTCTCCTAAGTATGCTGTGCCTACATGCTCCGAGATTTGATGGGTGCATAAAAAACCTGGGCTCGCTTTAGATTCTCTTGATGCATCAGTATAGTCGTTGATTATAGATCCTCCGTAATTTTTTGGTTTCTGTTCTTCAGTGCGGCCTGGATTAGCGCACGGTTGTGTCCGTCGGGATATGGGCTTGCAACGACTCGAATTGATGTCGCGCGGGGGTGGAATTGATGGCTGCCTCCGTCATCAGTCCGTGCCGGGAAGCCCTGTGATGGAAAATAGGGCTGTGGTGGTGATACTCACGGTCTCTGCTACTCGGTCGCATTCTCGCCTTCACTGTGGCTCAATATGCGCCATGACACGATCCGATAAGTAGCGAAAGCATTCGCCATCGTACGACGCTGAAGCTGAATGCGTGTTGGAGCGACCTGTCGCGGAAGATCGTGTCGTCAACGATGAACGGTTGGACCGACACTGTCTCGCCACGGTCGCGTAGGGATTTTCGCGCGGATCAGTATCAATAACGCAACGTTGTGTGAATAAGAAAACTACCGAGACGTCAGCAAAGCTGGATCATGCCTCCGTGGCTGGCAACCTGGGCTGCTCACCGTCCTTCACCGGTTCTAGCACAACGGCGTACACGCGGACACATGCCTTCGGTTACCCCGAAAATTTATAAGGCGCGACGATGTGTGGTTCGGATTCAACCGCAGGCAGTGTTATCACAATCGCATTAGCATCGCTGGTGGCACTAGTATTCCTGACGATGTCGGCGTGCCTACTACATAAATATATGGATTGGAACTAGGTCGCAGTGGTATATAACGCTCTGTGCTTGGTCGCATTTTGGCCTTTGGCATGCTGCTTGGCGCAAAGTGCAGGAAGGCAACGTTACCCGCGCAGTGCAAACTGGTGAGGCCGCTATAAAGACGGATCGCAGAAGGCCGATTTGATGACGTCTGCAACCCAGGCTTTGCAGGTGCAAGACGATGACGCGGAGGGGGAGGGTATGGGACCCTGTCGGCACGGAGGTAACGATTGATGCGTTCGCCCTGGCCGCCGTGGCAGCGCATTTGCGGCAAGCCGGGGTTGGTAACCGCCATTTATCCGCCGCTCTTATTGCTAGTGCTGCCTTGCGGCACGGGGTCGGAGCAAAGGATGCGGAGAGGGCGCTTGCCTCGGCCCGTGTAGATCACAAGGAGGAACGGCTTGCTGGGCGATGCCGCGAAAGAAAAAACCAAGCTTGATCAGCGAAACTACGCTGAAAAAACCGTCGGCCTCTTGCAAGAACGCTTATGTCACTGATGCAGCTGGTCTGACGGCATCCACTACGCGGGTTCAGATGCTCAAGGGTTGGCCGGACTGTACCTAACTGCGGCCAGCACTGCTGACGAGAAGACTGGCGCCACGCTGCCGCAGTCGCCCCTCGTAGCCGAGGCGATGCGCGCCAAGATATTCAGTGCCTACTTGTCACACCGGAAGCGCGCATGCACCAGTGGCACTACATTGCCCAAACGGTCCCTTTCTCGTACGGCTTTCACCATGGCGGGGGAGCGGTAGGCGCCTACTTTTTGGTCGATCTGCTAGGAAACGTGATCCACAGTGGCGTATCGTCAAAATACGTACTCTAGGTTGAATCGGATTGCCCCGAAGAAGCGCTCGGCAAAACTCCATAGCGGGCACTTGCCGCATTGACAGCACGGTCAATCAAGATAGACCGAATGGTCGGATCTAGGTAGGATGGTCAAGGTCAGCAAACTTACTACGTTTAATGTAGCTCAATCCATTTCGGGTCGACAGCTGCCGGTCGAGACAGTCTGTGGCTTCTTGAACCCGGCAAGATGCTAAGCTGACACGAGCGGCCGAGTTTGTCCTTGAATTCAGCCCTTTGTGACAGTCCGTGATTTTTGATCATGACAACCTGCTGTGCTTGCCCCATAAGGACGGCGACTAGAGGCTGACCTCGTCGAATGACTTCGGTTGCAACAGAAAGGGACATGCTATCGTCGCGCTCAGGAATGACAACGGCACGGTAGACAGCCAGTGGTGCTCGCATCAATTCATTGTATTAACAGAGGGATGCAGCGGCCATCTGGGCTTGCCCTCATCTTCATCTCGATGACCAGCTAGAAGATGTGCTTTAACCAAGCAAGGAGGATAGTATGGCTCGTGACGAGGCATATCAGAGAGAGACACGTGATCAAATCTTTGGCGGAACTACTTGGGACTCAGGTCCGCGTGTAGAGTCTGAGCAATTCCTTCAGTGGGTTGCCGATGGGAAGATCTTTGGTGTAGAGCATAACGGCTCACAGTTTTACGCGATGTATCAGTTCGACGAAGATGGGCTTCCACTGCCAATCATCAAGGAGATCCTGCAACTTCTGCGTGATGAAGACTCATGGGCAATCGCAGCGTGGTTTCATTTTCCGAACTCGTGGGTTACCCAGAATTCGATGCCGGCCGTCCCAAATGCCATACTAGGCAGGCGTGATGATATATTGCGGGCGGCAAGATGGCGCACGGGCTCATATGTTGCATAAATGACTTGGCGTTGGTCTTCTGTGGAAAAAAGCAACAAGGCTTTAAAGAAATTTTTCTACTCTAAAATGGCTTTGTTGCATAAATCATCCGAGATCGTAATTCCCCAAACCCCAGGCGGAATTACTGCATGGTCACCGCCACAGTCGTGGATGTACCCAAGCGTGTGAAACGATTGAGGATGGCGGCGCGGATCTGTAGTTCGGCGACCTGGCAATCGAAATCACGTGCCATGACGAGTTCTCCAAGCAGCTCAAAGCAACGCATCTTGGTCTCGACAAGGCTGCGCCGGTGATAGCCGCTCCACTTCTTCCAGATTTTCCTGCCCAGCAGGCGCGTGGCCGCCAGGATGGCATTGCGGGCTGTAGCGCTAGGACCTTGGTCTTTCCATGACTTGGCGTTCTTGCGAGTCGGGATAACTGCCTACGCCCCACGCTGCGCGATCGCTTCGTGACAGCCTTTGGTGTCGTAGGCACCATCGCTGCTGACGCTCGCGACAGTTTCGTCGGCAGGAATCTGGTCGAGAAGGCATGGCAGTATCGGCGCATCGCCTGTGGCGTTGTCGGTCACTTAGATGGCTCGGATTTCCAGCGTGGCCGCGTCTATGCCAAGGTGGCCTTACGCCACTGGCGACGGTAGTCGGCCCCATGTTTTTTGGTCTTCCACTCGCCCTCACCCAGCATCTTGATGCCGGTGCTGTCGACCAGGAGGTGCAATCCCGTTGTCGTCGGTTGCACTCCGATCATCACCGATAGATGTTTCTGGTGACGGCTAACTGTGCTGAAGTCAGGCACCTGCCAGACCAGGCCAGCGAACTTAAGCAGGCTTTGCTCCATGCCCATCGCCTGGCGCAGAGCCAGATTGAACAAGCCCTTGATGTTTAGGCAGAACTGGATCGCCGCCTCGCTGTACTTCGGGCGGCGGCCCCGCTTGCCGCTGGCACTGCCTTGCCAGCACATGTCCTTGTCCAGCCAGATGAGCAGGGAACCGCGCGCCTTCAGCGCTGTGTTGTAGTCTTTCCAGTTGGTAGTTCGGTACTTCGGTTATGCTGGGGGCGCTCATGCCGACAGTTTATCCCGCGCCCACGCTCGCCTGCTGCATTGGCCGATTTGTGCAACAAAGCCCTTCCGGACATGAATCGACTCCACATTGCGTTTGGCAGATGTAGACAAGATTACACGACTGGCTTTCACACCTGCACACCGCTGGCTTTGGTATCTTCTGGTTTGGCGGGTTTGAAGACGCCAAGCTGGTTGAGCATCCAAAACTGAGCTTCTTGTTATCCGGAGTAAGTAGAGCCTCCTTTTACTGATCGTAGGCAGATGATCCTGTTTGGCGGGTCGGAATCTCCGACTGGTCAGAAGTGACATTTCGAACGATTGCTTTTGGTTGATTCCTGCCGTTTTTCTTGCGCGAGGTCGAGGTAAAGAGTATCGGTGATCGCGTATGATAGGAGTCTAATCAATTCCCTTGCTCAACACTATTATGCAAAAATTATCCAATTATTCGCTCTCCCAGCTGCGAACCCTCGAAGCCCAAGTCGTAGAAGAACTGAAAAAGCGCCACTTTCTTGGAATTAGCCAAGCTCGTGAACAGATTCTTCACATTGCTCGGGGTGCAGGCATTTCCGTCGACGAGCTTCTCTCTGGCAAAGTCCCGAACGAATCAAAGTCTGGTTCCATCTCGGTCAAATATCGCCATCCAGACGAGCTAACTCACCAGTGGAGCGGTCGGGGTCGTCAACCAGCATGGGTGAAAGATTGGATTGCATCTGGAAAAAGCTTGGACGAAGCGAAGGTCTAGGTCACGGCAATTAGGAGGCACGAACCCTCGATTTCTTCTTTTGGCCCAGGCTGTGTATAAACGCGACTTACGCATCGGATTGACGACACTCGACCTCTCAGATCGCTCGCTACGGCGTTTTCGCGAGGTCGGGAATTGGTAAAGGGATCCCTAAAAACACGCGGATCGCGCGTTTTTACACAACCTGGGTCGGAAGCGGCCTGTCACGGCCACCGCTCAATTTTCAGCCTGGCAACCTGCTATGTCGCCTTGGCCGGCCGGGTTGGGCAAAAGCAGACGTCCACGAATGAGCGCACGTTGCTCCTCGCTGTAAGCGGTCCAATGCCGGAAATCTTTTCCAGCTTGCGGGACAACGGGTTCGAACGGTGCCACATCTGAATCTGGATCTCCATCTCGTTGACTTGCCGGTCAAGTATTTTCAGGTGCTCCACGAGCCGCTGCACCAGTTGACGGAATAGACCCGGTACCTCTTCTTTCGCTTACTCTAGCAGCAGCGGTACACGTTGAGAGGGGTCTCGTGATTGCGCAACCCGGAAACGTCTGCAATGGGTCGACAGCTGCCTGTCGCAATGGCCGCCAGATTTTCACCACGGCAACCTGCTATGCGGGGCCGACAGACCGGTTTCGGCCAGAGCTCAACGTTCAATTTTGAAAGAAGGATTCCATGCGCAGTCCACCTAGCAAGAAACCTAAAAATTTAATGGCCTTTTGGATTTGTATTGGAGTAGCGATTGGTTGCGCAATTGGCACCGCAATTGGCAATATTGCTTATGGCATTGCTCCGGGCGTCGCAATTGGAATTGCTATCGGCGCCTTGACTTCGAAGGCTCGGCACTGAATTTTTGCAATCGGCCGTCTAGGCAACGCTGTTGTCCATCATAGACCTGAACGGCCGCTTCGGGTCGGTTTCTGCCCTTCGTGACAGTCCGCGACTGTGCCGCTTGGTGGCCTGATATGCTCAGCTGAACGGCCGGGTTTGGACAAAATCGGACGGTCTGATTAGGTGATAAATTGTGTATGTAGAAGCGCGATAATTCGCTAAAATCGAAACACTTAAACGTCATGTTGCCTACTCGAACTGTGCTTCTTTGTCATTTCCAACTTTAAAGAGAGACCTAAATGCTCCTACCTATCATGCTTGGCATCAGTGTTGGTGTCGGAACTGGAACTGCTATCGGCACAGCGCTACACAATGCACCTTTAGGGCTCAGCCTGGGAATAGGCATTGGTATTGCGATAACGACCGCTCTCGCTGCCGTACTCCGAAAACGGAAAGCAGGATGAGCCAGTCTGCCGGCACTTAGAACTCATCATCCGCTTTGGGTCTTGGATTCAACCGGTCGCGACAGGTAGGAAACGGCCAGAACCGGACATTGCATGGCCAGTATTCCCATCTCTATGACAAACGACGAACCGCTCAGGAATTCTGACCTCATCGCTTTTCATGAGGCGACCGGCTGTCCCGTGATGACGGCAAAAGCAGCATTGTCAGCAATGGAACCCTTGTTGCGTTCGAGAGTGCTAAGGGCTACTCAGGACCAATCGGGACAGAGCCGGCTGCACGATCCAATCGAAGATGAACCAGCGCTTTGCGAGCGAATTCGCGCGGCGAAGGAGGAAGCGGAGATAGTTGCTGGGCCAACGTCCAGGCGTAGCCAATGTCATCAGGTATGGTTTGAACAGGAACGTATTCTGGCTGAACAGGGCATAACGTGGTTTTCTCCGGCAGTGATGAATCCCTGGATGTTTTTCGATTAAAGCTAGGGCTCGTCCGGTACGTCCACTTCGGGTCGGTTCCGGCCTGTCGCGGCCACCGCTAAATTTTCAACGTGGCAACCAGCTATGCTGCCTCGACCGGCCGGATTCGGCCAGAAGCGGACTGTAGATTGCGGCCAGTGCTAATGGAAACCAACCTTTTGGAGAAGTTCATGCGTTTCCGTACCGCTGCCTTTGCATTGCTGCTCACCCATGGCCTAGCGGCTGCCGGCGGCTACCAAGGATGCGAATTTGGCATGACCCAAGCGCAAATTAGGGCAGTCGGCGATCCAGCCCGCTATTACACGTTCAAGAACGGTGACATCGGCGCTGGTCACGTGCCTTTCGAAAATGGCGAGGCACTAATTTCGTTCTACTTTACCGACGGCTACTTGGAACGCACCATGCTTATCACTTATAGGGGCGAGGATGCCAGTTCGGCGCGTCGGGCCTGGACCGACGCCTACGCTCACTTAGCGCGGGTCTGCGGCGATGTCGAATCGCTTTCTGCTGGCGTAGGCGCAAGTACACCTGAAGCGGCGCTAACGGCTTACGACAAGGACCTTCCTTCACTTGCGCCTGGCAAGCGACACCAGATGGGTTGCTTGCGTATGCCAGCGGGCGAACGGGTGTGGGCTACCGCCACGCGAGGCGAGGGCAAGCTGGTCATGGTGGCCGTCAACTATGGCAAGCCATAATTGGGCGAGTGTACGTCCGCTTCGGGTCGAGAGCTGCCGGTCAGAACAATTTGAGAATTTTATTGCATTTTTTCATGTGTACTCAGCTGGCATAAATCATTTGCAATGATGTCTAGCTCTCGATCGTAACTCGCACGCTCTCCCGCGCTAAGAAAACCCTTTTCTCGGACTAATTTGATTGTTTCGCTATATGATTTTTCTATAAGATTGCCTAGCTTATTGGTTTTTTTCTTTGAAACATTTTTATAATTTCGGACAATTTTTAAATCTTTTTGCAAAAAATCTATGCGAGCTAAAATATATGACTGGCCCATCTTTTCAGGCTTAACGTTCGCTTGGTTGGCAAATGCTTTTTGTTTCAACAAGCTGCAACTAGATAAATTTCCGTTATCGGCATTGGAAAACGGAGAAATGAAGATTGAGAATGATAAAAATAAATAAGCATATTTCATAAATATCCAATTAACTTTACAATATATAATGAAGAACCACTTCACTAATTTTTTACACAAATCGGTTCTTTATTGATGTCGCGTAGTGGTTGGTCTATCGTCTTCCCACTTTTGTCTTCACCTCTGTAAACCGCGCAGTTTTTCCCATCCCATTCGAATCTAGCATTTTTATAGTTGAATATTCTGTGATTTTCTTCAAAAGAGATCATATCTTGACTTTTAAGCATGTCATCACCGAAACTTACTTCTCTATCAGTATTCGAGGCGCAGCCTGTTACCGCAATTGAAAAAGTCAGTATTGCTAATGCCGAAGTAGTAAAATTCTTCATTTTCATCCAATACATTTAATAAAATTTGCATGCCTAATTAGAAGAAAAAGACATCACCGTAAAGACTTTTGATCGTTATAATTGACAGATAACGTTTGTTTTATCAAAATAACTTAGATCTTACCATCATCTTTATGTTATAGAATTACATAACTTGCTAGCATTATGATACCGAAGCAGGAAAATTATTACTAACAAATAATTGTATGTAAATTGTCTTAACTTTGCAAAAATTATTACAGTTAGAAGTATATTTCAATATGTATATATTTTTTAGTTCCAATGTTTTTTTGATAAAGATTTAAAGTTTAAGTTCAGTTAGGATCAAATCCAGATTACCATCTAGTTGTATTCTGACAAAGAGAAGCTTTTGTGAAGACTTTACGATAACCGAAAAGTATTGGTTTTCTAGCAACTGTAGTTATTTTGTAACAGATCAAGTGCTGACACTGTTAGTTCATAAGGAGACAGTTCTGGATGTCTGCTTTGGGTCGGAAGCAGCCGGTCGTGACAGACAGGAAACGGCTAGAAGTGGACGTTAGCGTTAGATCTAGACGTGTCAGGTTTAGCTGAACTGCAGAGTTCGGTCATGGCGTCGTGCAACTTATCACCGTTTCATGGCTCTCTTCAACACACTT
The DNA here is from genome assembly GCF_014200505.1 of Massilia aurea. Lineage (GTDB taxonomy): Bacteria > Pseudomonadota > Gammaproteobacteria > Burkholderiales > Burkholderiaceae_D > Telluria > Telluria aurea_B. Next base: position 868,106 of record NZ_JACHBX010000001.1, read on the forward strand.
TTTGTCACGGAACTGTAATATTTCTCGTCTATCTTCGAGTGTCTCTTAGATGTTCTACTTTCTGCCCGCTGACACATCGTTGCCGGGCTATTTTTTTGGTGAACACACGTGTCTGCCATAGCACGATGCGCTTTACGAACACACATCGAGGCCAAGATGAATACTCTGATTACTGAACGACGTTCAAACCAAGTTGATGAGGCGCATCCAGAAGACTCGTCTCATATCTCTAACGCGATCCGCCAAGGGTCTACTCCTGCAAAACCGAACTGGCACGCGCAGCGCCGTCGAGTGCATGAAAGCACTTAACGTTCCAGGAAGCGTCATTGGACGCGTGCTATCTGGTGGCACCATGCGAGTGGCGGACTGGGGTTCCGCAATGCAGAATTAGCCGGACCTGTTCGGCCGCACTCAGTCACCCATAGGTGGTGCACGATTAAGGCTGTGCATACGCTGATCGTCAGAAAGATGTATCAAAGGGGCACAGCCCGGCACTCTGCGGATTCCTTTAAGAGCAGTAGAGTTTTGATTTGGAAAACCTGATGTTTTCTCTCATCACTGGCATGTTTATTGCAACCGCGCTCGTCTTACTGGGACAGCGTCGCGCTGCAGGCTATGCTCTTCTAGCCGGTTTAGCAGGTCTCCTCCTACACCGCCTTGCTTCGATTGGATAGTCGCGCATTCATTCGAAGGTCCTATAGCCGGTCGACATAAACATTGAAGACACTCGTTGCCAATGTGACGTGATAGAGTTCTGAATTAACATTCACTCCGTCTCCTGCACTTATGGAAAATTCAGCTGGGCAGCACCGAATCCTCGTCGTCGATGATAACCAAGATGCTGCGGAGCTGCTGCAGATGATCCTCGAAATAGAAGGCTACAGAGTGCGAGTAGCATTTGATGGAGCGTCGGGCCTCAGACAAGCTGCAGACTTCCGTCCTCATGTGACATGTTCTGATCTCAATATGCCGGGATTGTCTGGATTCGAGCTTGCGTTAGCTATAAGAAAGAGCGATCACAGCTCTGGCACACACTTAATTGCAATGACTGGCCTCGATACCCAGGAAAATTTTAGCATGATGATGGCTTCGGGATTCGACGTACATTTTTGCAAGCCATTCAGCTTGGACGAATTCACTAACCACCTTCGATCATTCTTCACGACGATCGATACCCGCTAGAGCTCAACCAGATTCACGCTGGGCACGTGAATGTTTATTGCATCGCGAAATGCGCATTTCACTGAAATTCCTGATGGGAAATGTTCACGTATGCGAACGTCTGCAATGGGTCGGGAGCAGCCTATCGTAACACTTCGCGAGTTTTTCGCGTTGGCAACCTGTTATGCTGGTTCGACCGGCCGGCTTCGGCAAAAACCAGACGTTCGCCCGGACTCTTGGTTCAATTACATAACTATGTTGAAAATTGTTCATCTATTAAATGAGAATGCAGTGCGTGTGGCGACTAAATATGCTGCTGCCCATTCCTTTCTGTCTCCTACTTCACGGCTGCGGCGAAATTCACTGACGCACTGTTGCGCGATCGCGTTGCTCATGTTCTCGACAAGCCTTCTGGCCGCCGAACCGGTTAGTGCGATCCGTTTTTCTGAACGGATTTATAGCTCGACGGGTATATTCCCATCAAAACTCGCGGTCTTTGCCGATTGCGTCGAGCGACCGCGCATTTTCGGCAAAGTTGAACAGAGCCTGTATCAGATTGATTTACCCGCTGGGACCAGTTGCACAGTGCGTGTGGGCGAATGGGACTGGAACTCCCTTCCTATCGCGGTCGAAGACGCTGCGGTAACTGTCGCTCTGCCTATCCTTGTCTACCCAAGAGAGGTCCCGGAACCGACGCTTGCCCGCGAACTGGTTGAAATGGGCAAGGAGGATCAGGCGCTGCGAGGTAAGCGCTGGCGCACGAATGATCCTGAGTTTCTCAACCGGGTACAAGCTGACGACGGTGCGCGCCAACAGCGACTTGCGGAAATCATCGCCGCCAAGGGGTGGCCGGCCTTATCGATGGTCGGCTGGGAAGCAGCTAACGCGGCGTGGCTCATCGCCCAGCATTCGCCCGCAGCACGCTTGAAACCCTGGCTTTTCCTCATGCAAGAGGCCGCTGCTAAGCACGAGATCGCCCCATACAATCTAGCGACTTCAATTGATCGTGTCCTCGTTTACGACAACAGAAAACAGTTGTACGGGACTCAGTACCGTACACGCGCGGATGGAGGGAACGAACCTTACCCGAGCGAGGATATGGATCAACTTGATCACCGTCGGTTGCGCATGGGGTTACCGATCAATGTTCCAGCGAAGGCACTATGACCAGAACAATTATTCGCTGAGAATAGGCCTCGATAACTAAGTGCGCCAACGTCTTCTGTGAGTCGGTTCCTGCCCTTCGTAACAGTCCGCGATTTTTCCGCCTTGGTGGCCTGATATGCTCGGCTGAACGGCCGGGTTCGGCCAAAAGCGGCCCTTCGCTAGACTGAATGTAACCACTTATTCGACGCTAAAGCCCAAGAAGCCGAAGCGGGGCTGGACAACTCGTCCCAACCATCCATCGCGCTTAGCGGCAGTCTGTCTGGAAAGAGTACGACCGGCTAGCAAGTGCAGTTTGCCCCTCAGCGGTTTAGATCTGATCGTCGCGGGACGTATTCACCTTCTAGAGACACAGTGGAATGTCGTAGCATAGACGTAAACGGAAAACATACTATAACAGGCGAAGTCGTGCCGAATGCTGGACTTATCGTTGGCGGCACGTTGCCAAAGGCATAACAGAAGTGAGCCGTAACATCATTTATGCGGTGTCGACAATAAAATAGGCCGAATGATATAGGGGAACTATCTGTCCTACGCGCACAGTGGGAATCGCTGGCACGCGCTGGAAAGCCGTACTCTCGTCGAGAACAGCTCAACGACTTTCGCGGTTGATGTTACTCGCGCTGTAAAGTTGAGGTGAAGTGGAAGCGGAACTACTATTTTATACATCGCGCGCGTGAGCTACGTGCGGTCAACTCGTCTTACCTCTACGTCTGAGTCCATTATAAACTTCATGTATCACCGGTTCAACCGACACATTAGATACTCTTTCCAGACTAAATTCATTAATTTGGTCAAGAAGCCAATCCTGGTACGCAGTCAGGTTACTAAACTGAGTCACGTGCGCAAGCAGATCTCGCCCACCAATCGTGCCCCTGACGTAGCCGCGCAACATCAACTCATCGGATGCGGATATTTTGATGCAATCTTCTTCCAGGTCACTGATCAGTTGCGCTATCTGCTTTCCTCGTAACTCTAGCATTCAATACTCCAACTTATGGCTACTGTTCCCAGTCGATCTAAACTATGATGTCTGAATAGATTTCGAGCGATGATATGTCAACTTGGGATTTAAAACAGTGACATTTCACTACTAACTTCTGGAAAACAACGATTCTTTCAGCAACATCAATAAATTCAGACGATATGCGATGTTTAGTAAGCCTTTTTGCATCTACCAACACTGCTTTGACGGATTTCCCTGTTGTAGATGGTTGTTTCCTGCAGTCGCGCTTAAAACACGCTACGTTTCTAACATAGCCTGCGGCGGCAAGCGGAAGCAGACGCGCCCACGTGGATATCAGGCCTCGATCCTGGCATCGACGCTTCGGCCGGCTCCGCTAGACGCGACGTTGCGAAGTTAACCAATGAACAAGCAGCATTATTGGTCACCAGGGGATTGCGACGGAAACTGCGCGTATGTACTGCATGACCACGTCTCAGCTAATGCTACAACTATGTGAGATAAAGTTTGCAGCTCGATGTGGTAGTTAGGCACAAGCAAGGTAAGAAAACGGTGTAAATTTCTAAAAAGAAATATATGATGATAGCTTTTTACTGAGCGCAGATGACAGCTGCGCAAAAGCTTTCAAATGGGTAATTTAGACAACATTGCTGCATGGCGTGAGCGCACTTTTTCGTCACTGATGTCAGTGGTAATTCTAGTTGGTGCTGTTTCTACAATCGCGATTTTTCCAGTTTTGTTACACAGCGGTATGTGGCACGTCGTCATTGCCGATACTGTAGCTTTGGCCTGGATGGTCGGTATTTGGCGTCTTAAAAATTTGAAGTACGCCATCCGCGTGTACAACTTCTTAGTAGTTGTATATGTATTGGCTATCATATTGATGATAACAGTCGGTTCGATTAGCTTAAGCTATTTATTAGGCCCTCCGCTCATAGCAGCAATTCTACTAAATTTACGTGCGGCGCTGATTGCAACAGGCTTAGGTGTAGCAGCGCTGATTGTAGCCGGCGCTACCGAATTACTTGATCTGAACGTAGCAGGGTGGGGCCATGCGCCGTTGAAGTCCTCGCTCGCTGCGGCTGTCAACTACAGCACTGTAAGCGTAATGTTATCGCTCATGTGCAGTACACTATTGTCAGGTTTATCGCGATCCTTAGGCGAACTTGAACTCACATCCGCTGCTGCTTCGAAATTGAACGATATGGTGCTGATCTTTGCCACATCTAAGGGTACAAATTCAGACCGTCCGATTATTTTTGTCAATGATGCATTTCTGCAGCGTACGGGGCATGAGCGCGAGCAGGTACTTGGACGAGACTTGCGTATTCTGCAGGGCCCAAGCACCGATGCAGTAGTGATGACGAATCTGTTAAATTCAATGCCATGGTGCGGCTCGCCGAAAATCGAAATGATAGGCTACACGAAGGCAGGCGCTGAATTTTGGCTTGAGCTCGAAGTCGTGCCGTTTACCAAGAGTGGTGATAGTGCTCACCATTGGGTAGTAGTTAGCCGGGACATAACCGATCGGCGCACTGCAGAACAGTCAATTCACCGTCTTGCATTCTACGACGTGCTAACCGGACTGCCAAATCGTCGGCTGCTGATGGAACGCCTGACCAATGTGATAAGACAGAGTAGCTTTGACGCAGCGCAAAGCGCAGTGCTTTATTTAGACGTCGACAATTTTAAAAAGATCAACGACCAGCGGGGGCATGCTACTGGCGACTTGCTACTTGAACACGTCGCTGTACGGCTTAAAGAGACTGTACGCGGCAGTGACTTGGTCGCACGTCTCGGTGGCGATGAATTTGTGATCGTTCTCGATGCTTGCGCAGTTGATACAGACGCCGTCATCCGCTCAGCACGGGAGGTCGCGAATAAAGTACGCGCAACGTTGGCCACACCATTCGTGCTAGAAGGTCAGCCTTACAGGGTTTCGGCCAGTATTGGAATTGCTCTGGTCACACCCGGCACTAGTCCTAACGACCTGTTACGTGAGGCAGATACTGCAATGTATTATGCTAAGGCCCGTGGTCGCGATAGTGCAGTAATATTTAATGGTGAGATGCTAATGCAAGTTCAGCACAAGCTGACACTAGAGCGTGATCTGGGAATGGCGTTTGATGCTCGTGAGCTGACAATGTACCTGCAACTACAGATAGATCAGAATGGCTCTGCAGTTGGTGCAGAATTGCTTATGCGCTGGCGCCGTCCTGATGGCACTATGGTGCGTCCTGACCTATTTATTCCAGCAGCTGAATCAAGTGGCCTAATTATTCCACTTGGTCAATGGGCACTGATCCAAGCATGCGAAATATGGCTAGCACTCGAGCGATCCGGAAACTTAATACACCTATCAATCAATGTTAGCCCATTGCAGTTTCGCCAGCAGAATTTTGTCGATTACGTGCGTACACTGCTGGCAACCACCGGTGTTCCCCCGCACTACCTTATTTTCGAAGTGACCGAAGGTCTCTTCATTGACGACATCGATCAGACTATTTCTCGGATGCATGATCTAGCAAAGCTTGGCATTCGCTTCTCCGTGGACGACTTTGGTACAGGTTACTCAAACCTGACCTACCTCGCAAAAATGCCGCTCTACGAATTAAAGATCGATAAGAGTTTCATACGTAATATTCCAAATGACCCTACAAGTTCAGCAATAGTGCATTCAGTCGTCGCGATGGCCGGACACTTGGGGCTACAAGTCGTTGCTGAAGGCGTTGAATCCATAGAGCACGTGCACTTCCTAGCTCAACATGATCAGGTAATAATGCAGGGATTCCACTTTCATCGCCCAGCTCCACTCTATAATGTGATCACACATTTACAGGGTCTGGATTTTGCTCGAAGGAATTTGTCGATTCCATCGAATTCTTGAATGTAGATTGTGTTATTTGACGTTGGCCTAGTTGATACGAGGACTACCGCTTCACATTTTTAACTGTGACAATATACTTGTAGCAACCAGATCTTACAAGGTGATTAACGAAAATCAACCCTGCGTGACGACAATGCGGAACATCAATGAAGGTTAGACTCACGCCAGCCTCGACCATCCTTCAAATGGAAACCTAGCAATCTATCGTTTTTGGCCTGATCGTCCGGATTCGATCAAAAATTACAGTAGACTTCAATCAAACTTTGGTCTTGCACTGGCTTCACACCGGGTAATAAACTTTACATTGTGTAACAGAAATGCAACTTTATTGCTCAATGTGGCAGTGCTTAGTACGTTTTTTGCTACGCGCTAAGCTGGCTGATCCATTTTCCTATAAGATGTTGAAGAAATCTTTAATTATTAAAATGTACATGCTATGCCGATAGGCGAGTTTCTGATGGTCGAGCTAGGGTACATCATTTTCCAAATCTTCTTCTATGATCTTATCTGATATCGAGTCGACCATGGTTCGCTGCGAGAGTGAGCCAATCCATATTCCTGGTGCAATCCAGCCCTTTGGAATTTTACTTAGCGTCGAGCTTCCCTCCCTCGCCATTACAAATGCCAGTGTAAATTGTTGCGAGGCGTTCGGGCTCGATGCAAAAGCCCTTGTTCAACATTCGTTGGTCGAATATCTTTCTGCAGCAAGCCTTCAGAAGACGCAGCGATATCTACAATCTGAAGACCTTATTGAACAAGCGCCGATTATCGTACCACTCATCAATCATGCTACGTTGCTTGAAAGTGAGTGGGAACTCTGCGCCCAATATCGTGACGGCATTCTAATTGTTGAACTAGAAGCAGTACGATCACCGGAGACACTAGCCACACCGTTACAGCGTTTGATTCGGAATGGAGTCCACTCGATTTTTAGTGGGACTAGCCTTCAGGATTTATGCGATCGTATTGCGCAGCAGATTCATATCATTACAGGTTTCGACCGCGTAATGATCTATCGTTTCAATGAAGATTGGCATGGTCATGTTGTTTCTGAGGCAAGAAAACCATATGTGCAATCTTATTTAGATCATCATTTTCCGGCTTCTGATATTCCAGCGCAAGCAAGAAGTATATTTCTTGAAAACTGGTTGCGGATGATTCCCGATGTAAACTATATGCCCGTCCCTATTTATCCGGGGCGTAATCCGAAAACGGGCGCCTTACTAGACCTTGGGCTATCCAATCTACGGAGCGTGTCGCCGCTTCATGTCGAGTATCTCAAAAATATGCATGTAGGTGCGACACTGACACTGCCATTAATTGATAATGGAAAGCTATGGGGACTTATTGCATGCCACAATGTTCAGCCAAGGAACTTAGCATCCGATAGCCGGCTGGGTACCAAAATGATTGCGCAGTTTGCTTCGTCGCAATTGGCATTAAAGGCGTCCAATGAGGATCAACGCTATAGGGCCGAAATTAAGCGTGCACAAGTGCAACTGCTCGGCCATATGGAGCGTGAAACGGACTTGGTCCAAGGACTGGCCAAGTACAAGTCCAGCATGCTGGACTTAGTAGATGTCACTAACGCTGCGGCAGCAATCTTTTACGACAATGAATGGGTCCTCGCCGGCGACACTCCAACGGTCGCGCAGATCGCAGAACTCGTTGCCTGGGTGGCGAAGACGCATGGTACGGATGTGCCCTATACAACGAATCGGTTAAGTGAAGTATTTCCACCAGCCGAAGCATATAAAGAAATTGCTAGTGGTTTACTAGCTATCTCCATCCTGCGGTCCAAGCGCAATTTTATTTTGTGGTTCCGCCCTGGAACGGTCTCTACTATTACCTGGGCCGGTGAGCCAGAAAAACGTGTGGAGATAGATAACGGCATTACTCGTCTTCACCCACGCCTTTCCTTTGATTCCTGGGAGCAGACTGTCGACGGCATCGCGGCACCGTGGAAGCGGGTTGAAATTGATGCTATTTCAGAAGTGCGTACAAGTATTATCGCGCTTGACCTACGCCGTGCCTTCAAACGCGAACAGGCGGCAAGAGAGATTGCCGAAAAGCTTAGCACTGAAAAGGAAAATATGATGCACATTGTTTCGCATGATATTCGTAATCCACTCAGCGCTCTGAAAATGATGCTACAGCTGATGCAACGTAGTCAAATGATGACACCAGAAACACGTTCCGACTTCATCGCGCGAGGCATCCGCGCCACAGAGACCATGGAACGTCTTGTGAAATCGGTTCTCGACATCGCTAAATCGAATCATGCTGAACTTCTACCGGAGACGCAACAAGAGGACGCAAATGTGCTGGTAGCGGATGCCGTCGATCTGGCACTGCCGCTTGGCGAGCGCGCTAATATTCGCATCACTGCATCACTGCACTACGAAGCACTTCACGTTTCCTGCAAGCGCGCGCGAGTCGAACAGATTTTAGGAAATCTAATTAGCAATGCGCTGAAATTTACAGCAGCTGGAGGGCATATTGCAGTGTCAGTGCAAAAACTAGGTCAGGATGTCGTGATTGGGGTGGTAGACACAGGTACAGGCATCGCGCCGGAACTCATGCCTCATATTTTTGAGCGTTTTAAACAAGGTGCCGTGGGTGCCGAGAAAGGCGCCGGCTTGGGTCTAGCCATCGTTAAGGAGATTGTTGAGCAAGAAGGTGGGAAGATCTGGGTCGAAAGCACCCTGCACATCGGTACCAAATTCCAATTCACTTTGCCTTTATCACGTTGTCACACCGTCGGGTAGCCCGTAGCTGCTCTAGCCAATTTTACGCGGCAACCGGCTCGCAGCATTCGCTACTATGGTGACAAGGCTCGCTGCCATTGAACAGCCGCTTTGGGTCGATTCGAGCCATCGTGTGAGTCTGGAATTTTGTCCCTATCGGCCTGCTATGTTCAGCTCAACGGTCGAGATCGAAGTCGAGTAGACTGAGATTTTCGGCACGACAATTCTCATGGAACAAATCCTGCGTTACTTTATGGCGCCTCGGCTGGGCCGTGGAACCGTTTTCGCCAAGTTTACCCCTGAGGGAGGGGCGCTCATTACCATCGAGCTTGCCTCGCCTGTAGCTGGGCGAAGCTGCGTAGAACTTAGAGCTGTGCCTTCTCAGGTGAACTCAATGCCTTCGTCAGGCATTCACTCACTGTACCGTCTAAGTCGCCATGCTATATCACAGGTCCAACACTGCGTGAAAGGCGAATTGCTTGAGGGTAACGATCTGAAGCTGGACTGTTCTAGTCGACCTTGGAACGGTGACCTCGCCGAATCACCTTATGGAGGCGCTACTATAGGTTTTACAGTGGATAAAGCATCAGGTGGATCATCCGCGCTACAACGAATTTCCTTGGCTTTTCATCTTCGACGTGGCGGCTGAATTTGATCAAGAGAAGACATTAGGACCGGCGCTCTCGATGAGGCACGTATCGAACAAATTGTCAGATTTAGCATGATTCTTTGCCAACCACAGCATAGCTCCCGGAAGTCTGCTTTGGGTCGGAAGCGGGCTGTCGCGCCCACAGCTCACTTTGCAGCTTGGCAACCTACTATCTTGCCTTTCTCGGCTGGGTTCGGCCAGACGCTGCCCTTGAACCCCTTCAGACTAAGATTCAGTGAGCAACTATGTTGCATTATGGATATATGTATTAAAATGCGCCCGTCAAGGCTGGTCATAATTTCTCTTTAAAATTTTAAATTATGCCCGGTGAAAAAATATTGATCATCGAAGACAATCAAGACTCAGCAGAGATGCTAGGAATGTTGCTAGAATTTAATGGACATGTGGTGTATGGTGCAAATTCTGGTAGTGCAGGATTATCGCTCGCATCTAAGCTTGACGTAGATTTTGTACTCACTGACCTCGGCTTGCCTGACATGAACGAGATTGATGTAATTCGAGCTTTGTGAGCTCTACCAATAGTATCCTCACGCATCGTGATAGCGCTTACTGGCAAAGATGGTGCCGACATTAAGTTTGATGCCCACGAAGCCGGTGCAGGCTACTTTTTCTTGAAGGGAGACGAAGTGAGCAATCTTCTCTCACTTATTGAAAATCTGGATTAGCAGATTATAATAAACCCAATCTTTGTAATGGTCGAAGTCACGTCCTTACCTTTTAAATTGGGATTACACTAAAACACGGGAATCGTGTGCAATAGCCTGCTAGTCTATCGACCGACGCTTTCCCTGTGCATTTTTACGAATTGCTTGCAAGATGGCCTCGTTGATTGTCTGAATAACGAACGGCTTCCGAACGAACTGTACGTCGAGACCATGCAAACGCTCCGGTGAAAGCATAAATCCACTGGTAAGGACGACCGCTAAATTAGGGTGTCCAGTAGCAAGCCAGCGGGCAAATTCGACGCCGTCCATTTTGCCTGGCATCATGACGTCGGAAAAAACGAGATCGATCGCCGACAGGTCTGATTCGCGAGCAGTGTCAGCGTTGTAGACGTGGTACACGATAGCACCGAGCGATTGCAATAGCGCTACCGTCGACTCTGCGACATCGGGGTTGTCTTCGACATAAAGTATATTTAATCCAGCAAGCCCGTCTGAACGCTTTTCAAGTGTATTCAATTCAACCAGCACAATTTTCTCTTGGCTGCGAGGTAATAGAATGCCAACTGTTAGCCCGGCGTTTTCGCGCCGAATAAATGCAGTGCCATTGCTCTGGACAGCAAATCCATATACTTGAGACAAGCCTAGGCCTGTTCCTTTCCCGACCGCTTTAGTGGTGAAGAAAGGTTCGAACGCCTGTTCGGCAGTATCTCCCGACATGCCAGGCCCGCTGTCCGTAAGTAGAATACCGACAAATTCGCCAACTAAGTGAGCAGCTTCCGGCATCATCGGGTCCGGCAATGTCCAGTTGGCAGAATCCATTGCGATTGTTCCAACATCGTCCATGGCATCACGCGCATTGGAGGCAATGTTTAGCAATGCGGCATCGAGCTGGGTCGGATCGGCAAGCACTGACCAGATGTGAGGTGCTATCTTAAGAGAAACTTGCACGCTGGACGGCAACATGCGCTGCAATAGTTCAAGTGATGAATCCATATGAACTTGCATGTCAATCACTATGCTCGCGAGTGGTTGGCGTCGGGCGTAGGCGAGCAATTGCTGTGTCAGCGTGGCCCCATGAGTAGTCGCCCGACGTATACCGTCTAATGAACGAGACAGACGTGGATCGACTGCACCGCCCAACAGCATACGCAACAATGTTTCGCTACCTGCAATTACTTGCAATATATTGTTGAAGTCATGTGCAATGCCCCCGGTGAGCCGCCCGAGCGACTCAAGCCGACGGGCCTCGACCAATGCATGCTCTACGCGACGCCGTCCTAGCACCTCCTGCTCCAGCCGCGCTGTACGTTCTCCGACAAGCGACTCCAGCTGTTGTGCATGGTCTGTCATTTCATGTAGCTGGTCGCGGAGGTCGAATTGCAGCCGGCGTGTGCGTAAGGCTGAGCGTAGCGCCATTACGATGGCAAGGCGGGTAGCCGGACGGGTTAGCACTGTGAAGTTGCCGATCTCGGACAAGCGAGCAAAGCGGCCAGTGTCAATGTTTCGGTTTTCTGCGTCGGCCAGCAACAGCATTGGAATGTCCGACCAGGTGGGCTGTCGCCTTAAGCATTCTGACAACTCATCTAGCGAACATTGCGCTAGTCCTTCCTCAGTAACGGCAGCAGCCAGCGTACTGTCGTTCAGCAAGGCATAGAACTCGTTCTTGTCACGGCATAGGAGGACGCCCACCTGCTCAACCTCAATTAGCGCGCGCAGGGTAGCGGAATCGCCCAGTACCGGGGCGAAGATGATAACGGCAGGAACTTTGTCAGTTTCCAAGAGAACCTGCGATTGGAATACTATCAATCCCACTAACACGCGGGCCGAGCTGGATGCCTTCCTCGGTCAATTCAAGCTGACGGATATCATGCGCATGCTTACCCTGACGTTTCTTCAATACTGAAATCGCTTTGTTGACCACATTGTCGCGCTCGTAATAACGCATTGAGATGATATTGTCCGTAATGATGCTGACAGCATCAGGTTGTTTAGAGGTGTCAAGCTGGCTCGAATGCGCGCCAATGATTATCGCCATCACATTCATGTTACTCATGTATGAGAAAAGCTCGTTCATCTGCGGTAAAAGAGATTTTTCCTCGGGAATGATATCAAGGTAGGAATTAATGCTGTCGATAATGACAAGTTTAACATCTTCATCTTCTACCATACGGCGTACGTTCCAGATAAGTTCTCCCGGCGAGATCCGCGAAGGATTTATACGGCGCAGGATAAAGTTTTGCGCCTTTGTTTCATAGCTGCTATTCCCGTTGACTGTGCCATCACCTGTGACTTGGGCTTCGCCCATGTCAGCTACCAAACGTGACCGCAGCGTAGTCTCAGATTCATCAAAATTAAAATGGACAACCTTATGGCCAGCGCGCACTGCGGTCAAAGCATACTGCAAAGCGAGAGTCGTCTTGCCCACCCCGGATGGGCCAAGGATCATGGTCGAACTTCCAGTTGTCAAAGGGCCACCGATCAACTCGTCGAACGAAGATACTCCACTATAGATTTCTATCGGCGCACTCGTTCGGTGGTGTTCTTGTGCAATCAGACTAGGGAACACTAAAATTTCACCTGTGACGATTGCATAGTCGTGCCAGCCACTTTGAAAAGGACCACTGCGTAACTTGACTACATGCAGGCGACGACGTGCTGCGCCAAAACTACGCTCCTGAAGTTCCAGACCGATTACACCATGCACTGCACTCTCAAGCTCATATTCCTGGCCGTCAGAGGTGATGTCATCAAGCATCAAGACAGTCGAGCCTAACCCCATCAAGTTTTTCCTAAGGGAAATTATTTGACGGCGATAATGAGCACTATCGTGCGCAAGTAACCGAACTTCCGCCATTGAGTCGATTACAACACGCGCAGAATTTGTTAGTTTTATGCGTTCCGAAATCTGTTCCACGAGACTAGCCAAGTCGGTTTCGGTAGGCAGCAAAATGGTTTGCGCATCTACTTCGTCAGGAACTGGGATCATTTCCGCAATATCAATACCGTGAAGGTCCCATCCATGGTTGTCGGCGCTCTCACGTAGTTCATCTTCGCCCTCGGACAAACTCAAATATAGGCAAGTTTCTCCATTTTTGACACCTTCAATCAAAAAACGCAGCCCCAAGGTAGTTTTGCCAGTGCCAGGCTTTCCTTCGACCAGATGAATCCGTCCCTTAGACAATCCGCCATACATCACCGCATCAAGTTCCGGAACACCTGTGAGCAACCGTTGTACTGTTTTTTTCATTACTACTCCGTCAGCTTCACTGGCTATTGACGCCTAAGATAAAACATTTCACTAGGAAATGAACCACCGTATAACGACGTATCGATTTTACGGTAAAAAAATTATTGTATCTGCTACTAAAAATTGAGCGTTTGCCATGCCCGTCCTGTCCAGGGAGGGTAACTAGGCTTATTTTTCGTGATCGATCCCGCACAAATGAATAATCGATCGATCGAGCTAGCGGTTGCGCAGCCATGACCTACAACCAAATCCAACAAATAAAATGTTGCAAAAAACTAACAGAACCTAAACGCACTGTTTTTCAGTTCCGACCAAAGTAATTTATAAGTAATTCAAGCTTGATCAGAATTCCGTTCTACAACACCGATTACGTACTCACACGTGCTTATGAAAAGCTGTGTCTCTCCCGGTATCATCGTCCCTTGAAGAAAGGCATGTTGTATTGATAGGTCAGCTTTGCTAGGCGGTCCGAGCGCTTCGTTGAAGCAGAGTACTAAATGTTGCCTCGTTGCCACTGAGGAATAGTCGACACGTGCTTTGAGTCTGCGATCGATAAGCTGCATATGAAGCATAGCCCTGTCTCCGCATCAGTTCTTCAGTGTGGGCGCGCCAGAAAACCATCTAAAAAGCATTGTACAAAAAACAATGGGCATCGACACTGTACGCACGATCAGTTGTTACCAGACATAAAGTGTGGCCGTAGTTTACAAACTGCATGCCTATCATGATTTGAAGCTGATTTTGTTCGTCTGCAGCCTGCTTGGTCTGTCGGAAAATTTCAAATTAGCAACATACTATGCCCGTGCGGCTTGCTAGATTTGGGTAGAAGCGGACCTATCACACCCCGATTCGTAGTTCCTAAAACACCTTGTGGAACCTTGTTATGGATGAGCCAAGCTTCAAGCCTGAGTAGTTTATAAGCTGGTCAGGTACTGCCTAAGTTGTTACTAAACTTCGCCAGTGGTTACGTGCATAGGCATCGGTACGACACAGCGCCTAATTCGGTCATGCTTAGATCATCTTGACAATTGCGCCACGTCTTACACCGAAACGTTAGTATTGACTAATGGAAAATCGAATCGATCACTTTACTAGCATCCAAGTCGATTTGGCCATGGCAGTTTCAGTTGCATTTGGATGGGCAGCAGGCGTTGAAGTAGCGCGAGATATGGGGATCGATATCCAGATTTTTCAGCGTGTATTACTCAAGGGTGGTCCGATGCATGCCACTAATAACGCGCTTGTACTGTCGTCACGTGCGAAGCCGTGCACGTAGCATGCTGGGTTAGCAGATCGATTACTCAAGTTTATCGCGCTATTGTAATCGCGGACGCTATGGCGCCCGACTGATGACTTGGCGCTATCAGCGCGCTCGCAAGCTGAATCTTTCTTTGCGACAATGTCAAGTAAGCTTTGGCTAAAAAGCTAAAAATGCACTAAAGCAACTGGTATAGTGCTATAACACTAAAGCAACTGGTATAGTGCTAATAATCTAGACGACTCAATGACCGAATTATTTATAAGCCGCAAGTGTATGGTGCATCCACCTCAAGGGTCTGAGTTTTCAGTCCTCATTGGTGTCTTCGCACCAGAGGTCACTGCTGATCAAGCTTGGCACTGTCAGCTTAGCTTTGAAGGAATTCAAGACAAGGATCGATTTGCGTACGGCGTGGACCAGCGGCACGCGCTTCAGATGGGAGTGGAGATGTTCTGGGTAGAACTAAGTTTCAAAACTGCAATGGGATGGCGTTTTTCCTGGTTCGGCGATGAGCGGATGGAACCTGATGAACTTCTTCCCCACTGGGGATAAGAAGCTCCACCTAAGCTATCCACCCCGTTCTGTTAGTTCGCAGCACATTCCGTCGTGCTACGTCTGCTCTGGGTCGTATCCGGCCTTTTGTGACAGTCCGCGATTTTTCCGCCTTTGTGGCCTGATATGCTCAGATGAACGACCGGGTCCGGCCAGAAGCGGACGTAGAAAGCCAGTGCTGAACCTGAGCTGAATCGAAGTTTGTTGTTGACCCTGCCCTTGGGGATGGCTTTAAGATAGCTGCACGATTAAGCAGAACTCGCCGAACCCTATGGTCAAAAAATTGAATTCCTCTGAAGCTGCAAGTGAACTGGGCGTATCTACGAAGGCATTGAGGCTCTATGAGCAGAAGGGCTTAGTTAACCCTGAACGTACCTCCGCAGGGTATCGGGCCTATAGTCCTGAGGATATGGTCTGTGCTACTAAAGTAGTGGCGTTAAGAAACCTTGGCCTCAGTCTTTCGCAGGTCGCAGAGGTATTTGATGGGGACCCACAAAGCCTCCAGTCCGCGCTACTGTCGCACGATGCATTTCTTAACGAAGAGATGGGTAGATTAATTCAGCGTATGGAAAAGGTTCGTAGCCTCCAGTCCGGTCTTGCGCTGGGGCGTATACCAAGCAAGGAAGAACTCAGTATTCTACTTAATCCTGAGCCCAAAATTAGTCTCACCTTCTTACTCCCATGGCCTTGGGGAGGTGAACAATTTGAAATAAGAAATGTTCGCCCCTTAAATTACATTGTTGGCCCAGTAGGTAGTGGTAAAACAGTGTTTGCTCACTGCATCGCGAATGCATTAGCTGGCGGCGTTTTTATTGAGCCACAGCAATGGAAAAGCCCACAAGTGCTCAACGGAATGCATGAAAAGCACTCCAACACCCAGGAACGAGTGAGTCAAGCCATAACATGGCTAGTAGGAGAAGGGGCTATGCAAACAGTGACCCTGACAAATTTGCTTCAAATACTTGAAAGCAGTGCTGCAGCCATTTTGGTTGTCGATTTAATCGAAGACGATCTTGACGAAGCAAGCCAAGGAGCGTTGATCCGGTATTTGCGCAGACGAGCTCAACAGTGCAGCCCCCCTCTCTTTCTAATAACGCGGTCCTCAACCATTTTAGACTTGGACGCCGTTGGATATGACGAGGCGATCTACTCATGTCTTGCAAATCACAGCCCCCCGACACGCGTACTTCCTTATCGGGGGAGTGCAGGATACGAATATATTGCCTCGTGTTTGGCTAGCCCGGATGTACGTGCACGCACCCAAGGTATGATTGCGAGCATTCATGTTTCTTAAAGTATCTTTTTGCGAGATTCTTTATTTCGAAAGCTTTTCGAATCCCATCCATGCAGATGTACTTATAAAGTGCGACGTCCGGTGTGAGTCGACAGCTGCCAGTCGAGACTGTCAGTGACTTTTCTAGCCCGGCAACCTTTTAGGTTAACGCAAACTGCCGAGCTCGGTCACGCGCGGCGTCGCCCCTTGAGGTGATAAGCATACAAACACCATACATACCAGGTCATGGTTGCATATATTCTTATGACGGACAAAGTGATTGTTGGATTACCTTTTAAAAAGGGACCGATTAGTAGGCGGCAGCTGTACAGCTACAGGAATACGCTCGTTTGCTCGAATAATCAATAGAACGATAGTGGTCGGGAAATCATCAGGCAGATTTGTGATACTCCCGAATCGCGTATCGCGACCATTTATCGAGATTAAAATATCATCGGACCGAACACCTGCTATGCCTGAAATACCTTCTGCAGATTCAACCAGACGGCCTTCTTTTATTTTTAGTCGCGAGAGCTCGCTGGTGTTGAGTGGGCGAGTCGCCTTGAGGCCAATTTTTTCAAGTAATGTCGGCCCGCTGTAAGTCCGATTTAAACTAAGCTCAGGTTTTTTTGGGAAATCTTCGGCTCTAGACGCAGGAGAAAACGACGTTGCAAGCAATAATATTACTGAGGGAATCCCGATAAATATGGAAACTGAATAAAATTTCTTACGTTTAATTTGCATGCAAAACTCCATGTAGAACAATAGAAGAATCTGCGGACCAAAGTGTCACTACATCTTCTATTCTTTAACATGAACCTTAGCAAACTTATCTAACGCACTCCAGCGCGGGCAAAGACGAACCTCGCTACGGTGCTCGACGTTAAGCTTGAGCTAAGTCTTTGTAGCTTGTTGACAACGAAGGGATTGACGCCAGTGCCCGTCAACGGCTGCTATGGGTCGGTACCGGCCTGTCGTGACAGTCAGTGCTTTTTCAAGCCAGGCAACCTGCTAAGCTGACTTAAACGGCCGCGTTCGGCCACAGCGGGACATCTACGCTCTTGACTACGGGAGGAAATTTGAAGACGCGTTTTGCGTACGTGGTATTCGCTGTACTAGCTGGCTGTGCCAACGAAGAAAATCAGGTCAGGAAGGCTAGCTCGGCTATTGCAACCAAGTCCCCTTGGACTCAAAATGCGGCGGCAATTTCGCCATATGCCGATCTGATAAGTGACCAACCCCGAGTACCTTTAGCGACCGATTTCGACGTCGCGTGGGACGGTATCGCACATGGAGGCGACATAAGATGGGAGTGCCGTGGAGTCCCTAGCGGAAAATTTATCGCCAACTCACTATGTACAGATAAACCAATGGTCGACTTACGATGGCCAGATAAGAACGCACCTTCAAATTATGGTGGCGTCATTGTTACTGACTAGACGTCTAACGGCTCCTTTTGGGTCGAAAGCTGCCCTTGGAACTTAGCACGTGCGGTTCTTGATCTAAGTGAGCGTCCCCTGGAGTGCGTTCAGTCATTGCAAACGCGGATATTGGTGCCTTCACCAGCGCCGAAGTTGAGGGTCCCGGATCTACTTACTTGCGCTGAAAGCCAGTTTAGAAGTTAGATGCTCCAACGCTTATTTGTGCCAATTAATCAAAACCTTGCAAGCCTGGGCTGCGCTATTGATTCACTGGTTGTCGCCGTATAAGTGCTTGATTAGATTGAAAGTGGTTGCGTTGAATAGCGCAGCAATTCAGTCCTTCAGGCGCGACTGCTCGTGAATCACTAGCTTGTTTTCGAGCATCGTGCGCAGCGAGTCGGCCAGGATGAGCGCGGTTGACGATGAGCCCTGGCAAAAATAGTCATGCGCAGGAAGCGCTAGCGCGCGTAGCCGCGCCACCTCCCACAATAGCGCGCGCACGTCAGAGGATCCCGGGTTGCGATCGTAGATCGCTTTCAGATCGTCATTGGTGAGCTCGGGTTTGAACCGCATGGCAGGAGTACTGTTCATCCATACAGTGTATCATACTGACCCCTGCCTCTATTTACGCTCAGCCGAAAATAAATGAATCCAATTCCGCGACTCGACCGTATAACTGCTGCTCACGTCAACCTTGCAATTCACGTGGCGGCAGCATTTAGCCTGAGTGATGGCGTAAAATTGCTGCACGACACAGGTATTGCGCCAGCGCTGATACAGCGAGTTTTGATCGACGGCGGACCACGGCGCAGCGCTACTGCAGCCAGGCCTGAATTGTTTTCGCATGCTTCGCATCTCGGCGCAGAAACCCAATAGCGCAGACCTGCCGCGCATCGTAGTCGTCAGCGCAGGCACTCAACTGCCACGCACGGCGCCGCCAGTGCGCTATCGAAGGATGCTTTTATCAGCATCTTCAATTGCAGTGTAGAGGTTGCGCCCTCGCACAGTTCATGCACGCAACCAACTCACACTGTTCAGAAGCGACGTTTTGACAACAACTAATGACCAGTGAATACAACTATTAGTGACTCGAATAGATAGATATTGTCAATATGCATCGGCGAACTTATGCTCCCCGGGTACAGAATTTACGAGAGAAAAGATGTTTCGCGCGCTATTTAGGAGGTTGAACCCTCCCCACGAATGGGTAATTTCCGATGACCACAAACGCCGCCGTTGCGGCGTTTGTGGACGGAGGGAGGAGTACCTCGATGGGGATGAGTGGTATGGCTTTTATTGGGAGATGACCCGAGCTGGCGACAAGAATGCTCACCTTCCGTGATCCTGCATCGACTTGCTTTTTGTGGCCATTTCATTGCGCCTAGTGCCATGCTCTGTCTATGGACAGACGAACAGATTACCTCACCGCTACCTATGTCGACTTAGCAGTAAATGTCGCGTCCGTATTTGGGCTCGAGGCTGGCTTGCGTGTTCTCCAGCAGCAGACGCCTTTGCACGTGGTGCAGCGCGTTCTAGGTGATGGCGGACCACGTCGCCCTGGGGCCGTATAAATCAAACTTGGCAAAGGATGACGACGGACAACGAGATGGTAGGCGGCCTTGAGGACCCGCCACAACGGTCTAGGATGGACATTCCGGACGCCGACTTTGTGCTATGGGAGCGAGCGGCGCGCGCGATCGGCGCTGTGCGAGTTGAAGTGATCGACGGCGAGGGCTATGTTAACCTTCACTTCAGCGACGGCTCGGTCGTGCACTGCTGGAATCCGCTCATATTCGGCGGCGACGCGCTCGACTTGCTCGTCAGGCGCCGACTTCAGGTCTACGTACACGAGCAGGCCACGCTGGCGATGAGTGCTGATCTGGAATGGGTAGGCGAGCAGCATGGTGACGACGCCGGCGCCGCCACCCGTCGTGCCATCACCCGCACTGTGGGCCTGGCCGAGACCTAGCGCGCTATCTCGGCCAGTCCTGGACCATCTTCGCGTGGAAAGCTGCGCACTTCGAATACTGGCGCATCCGCTCTATATCACAAGCCTGCCACGCGCCGTCGTCAGCACTATAGGCCGCTCAGCCGTCGGCATGGGGTGACCAGCGCTATAAAGTTGACGCTTTTCCTTTACAAAAATGTTCGCGTAAGCTTAAGGAAATAGGCCGCTATCGGCCCAGGCTGTGTAAAAACGTAGCTTCGTGTAAACGGACGTCGTTTGGTAAACGTTAAGCCAGTATCTCATCAAGACGGATGCAAAATGAAGCGCTTTATTGAAGGCGAGGATCGTGGCCAAGGCACGCTGTTGCCTGAACTCTTGGACGACTACGTGGCCGAAGATAATCCAGTGCGGGTGGTCGATGTATTCGTGGACGAACTTGACCTTGGCCTCCTGGGCTTCACTCGGGTGCAACCAGCAAAGACGGGCCGGCCCGCTTACCATCCCGCCGTTCTTCTCAAACTTTACATTTATGGCTACCTTAACCGCATCCAATCGAGCCGTCGGCTCGAGCGCGAAGCGCAGCGCAATGTCGAGCTGATGTGGTTGACGCAACGCTTGGCGCCGGACTTCAAGACGATCGCGAACTTCCGCAAAGATAATGGCAAAGCGATCCGAAATGTGTGCCGGCAGTTTGTCGTGCTGTGCCAGCAACTGGACCTGTTCTCGGACGCGGTTGTGGCGATCGACGGCAGCAAATTCAAGGCAGTCAACAGCAGCGACCGCAACTTTACCCAAGCAAAGCTCAAGCGCCGGATGGAAGAAATCGAGGCCAATATCGGCCGCTATTTGGCGGAACTGGACACGGCTGACAGGCAGGAGCCGGCGGTAAAGCAAGCGCGTAGCGCCCGACTTAACGACAAGATATTAGCGATGAAATTGCAGATGGCCGCGCTTAGAGAAATTGAAGCGAAGCTGGAGGAGTCTGGCGAAACGCAGATCTCGCTGACCGATCCAGATGCTCGTTCCATAATGACGCGGGGCTCAGGCTTCGTCGGCTACAACGTGCAAACCGCAGTCGACGCCAAGCACCATTTGATCGTCGAACACGAGGTAACCAACATCGGCAACGACCGCGATCAGCTGTCGCGAATGGCAAAGAAGGCTCGCACCGCAATCGGGACAGAGTCGCTGACTGCAATTGCTGATCGCGGCTACTTCAAGGGCGAGGAAATTTTGGCGTGCAAGCAAGCCGGGATTGCCGTGCTGGTGCCGGCTACCAGGACATCCAACGCCAAGGCCGACGGCAGATTCGACAAGGCAGATTTCGTCTATGACCGGGAGAAGGACGAGTACCGTTGCCCGGCGGGTCAGGCACTGATCTGGCGTTTCGCCGGCGTTGAAAAAGGCATGACGCTCAACCGTTATTGGAGCTCGAATTGCAAGACCTGCCCGCTCAAGGACAGGTGCACGCCTAGCCAGCAGCGCCGCGTGACGCGCTGAGAGCACCAAGACCTGCTCGACGACATGCAGGAGCAGCTTGAACGGAGCCCAGATGCCATGCGGATCCGGCGTTGCTCAGTCGAGCATCCATTCGGGACCATCAAGTCCTGGATGGGGGCAACGCACTTCCTGACAAAAGGACTGGAACGCGTGAAGACCGAAATGAGCCTGCACGTGCTCGCCTATAACGTCAAACGGTTGATGTCGCTGCTTGGGGTCGCTGGCATGATGGAAGCGATTAGGGCGTATGCCTTTTTATTGGACCTGCAACGCGTATTTGGAGCGATTACCTTGCTGATCCGGTCAGTAACCTCAAAAACACGGCATTGCTCCCTGAGTTTCTTAAAGCGCCGCACAAAATGCATCGGCAGGTATAGTTCTCCTGCCAAGGCCTACTTCTAAGTTTTTACACAGCCTGGGCCAAAAGCAGTCGTAGCGAATGACGCGTAATGCCTTGCACCGAGAAGGTCCATACGAGAATGGTCTAGCTGACTTTCCTACACCTAGGTAAGTGCTGCAGAGAGGATTCGATCCATGTCCGGCTCAGCATTTTGGCAATTGGCCAAATGTATTATTGATATACGGGACTGGGGTACCCTAACAATCAGCGTGTTAAATCCCCAAAGACCGCCGTTATGGAACACAACTTCCTGCCCAAACCTTTCCGTGATCTCTAATCCAAATCGGTAGTCAGGCACTGTTCCATCCAAAAAGGGGGACGGTTGCAGCATTGCATGCAGCAGGCTTGAATGGTCGGCCCACTGGCGATGCCATTCGACTTCCCACAGTAGCAGCTGAGCGGTGCTGCCATAAATGCCGCCATCACCAACCGTGTTGGCATTACCCAAATGCTGTTTGTACCCAAAAGAACGCGCCGCGTCACTTTCATAGCTGAACACCCGATGTTCTATGACATCAAAGCGATCGTCATCGTATGTCATTTCCTGGATGCCGAGCGGCTCGAACAGCGTCTTCCTAGCATAGTCCTTGCACGTCATGCCGCTCAATCGCTGGACGAGAGTGGCTAGAAGGATGTAGTTGCTATTGCTGTACCGGTGTTCAGTCTGTGCAGGACACTCCACTGTGTCCATGCGAGAAATCAACTGCAGGATGATGTCGTTATTGAAGTAGTCAGCTTCGTGCCGTCCAAGCTGACACTGTAGGAACTGGAAATAATCTGGAATCCCGCTGCTATGATTTAACAGACTTCGCAACGGAAAGGGTTGCTCGAATTTGGTCAACTCTGGCAAATGTGCGCAAACGTCGTCATCAAGACTTATCGCGCCTTCGTGTACCAAGGACATGACGCAGGCCGCCGTGAATTGCTTCGATTCCGATGCCAGGTAGTATGCCGAGTCGCGCGACAACGGCACTTTAAGTTCCAATGAAGCAAGGCCATGATGGCGCTCAAATAACGTTTCTCCTGCGCACAGGATCGCGGCGCTGAAACCCGGTCCCTGCGACGGCAAGATCGCTTCCAACTCGCTGTAATATTTTAAAAGTTTTTGCATGCGGTCCCGGCCTGTTTTTTGAGATAAAACCGAAATTGTACGTGCCAAGGCGTCTTTGGTATCGAAAAAACACTTCACCGACGACTGCTTTGGTTGATGTCTGCCCTTCGTGACAGTCTGCGACTTTTCCGCCTTGGTGACCTGCTATGCTCAGCTCAACGGTCGGGTTCGGCCAACAGACTTATCAAATAAGGAAAGTATGCTGCATCACTTGTCTATTGCGGTCTCTGACTTAGACCGGACCTCTGCCTTCTATGACGCGGTGTTAAGGCCATTGGGGTACACCCAGGTCTTCGCTGACAACGAGGCCGTGGGCTACGGGTATGAGGGAGGTGACGATAAGCTGTGCTTGAAACGTGCAAAGCAAGTCATCGTTCCTGGCGAAGGCTTTCATCTGGCCTTTACAGCCACTGAACGGAGTCAGGTACACGAATTCCATGCCGCCGCGCTGCGCCACGGTGGACGATGCAATGGCGCCCCAGGACCCCGGCCGGAGTATGGCGAAGGCTACTACGCCGCCTTCGTTTTCGATCCCGAGGGGTATCGGATTGAGGCGGTCATCAATGTGACAGCCTGACAGCTTGACACGAGTGAGCGCAATAGGTCGAAACTAGCCGGTCGCGACAGGCAGGAATCAGCCGAGAGCGATCCTTCGCAAACGGCCGAGATCGACCAACGGCAGCATTGAATGCCATGTTGACGTAGATTGCCACGCCACGCCAGCGATACCTGAATACTGCATTATTATAGACACTAGATACTACAGAAAAGAATGACGAAAATGTTCACGCTTGCCACGGCCAATGCTTCGAGCGCCCTTCACAACGGTTTTGCTACTTTGATCGACGCCACTATCGCCTCATTCTACAAGGTCAATGAACCAGGCGCGACCGTTATCGTCACCTGCAATGGCGCGACGATGTTCCGCAAAGCTTACGGGATGGCCAGCATCGCCAATCAGGAGGTGATGACGCCTGAGGCTACAATGCGCCTTGGCTCAATTACTAAGCAATTCACTGCCGTATCCATTCTGATGCTCATCGAGGAAGGGAAATTATCCCTTACTGACAAACTAGTGGAATTCTTCGCCGACTACCCTGAGCAAGGGAGTCAGATAACAGTTGAACACCTTTTGACCCACACTTCCGGCATCGTCAGCTATACGGACAAGGAAGAGTTTGATGCCAACATTGCCGCCGAGCTTTCGGTGGCCGAAGTGATCGATAGTTTCAAGAATGATCCTCTAGAATTTGCACCGGGTACAGATTTCAAGTACAACAATTCCGGGTACTACTTACTAGGAGCGCTGATTGAGAAGATTTCTGGGCTACCTTACGCCAAGTTCGTCGAACAACGCATATTTCTACCCCTTGATATGAGCTGCAGCTACTACGAAGGCTATGAACTGAGCTTGCAGCGGGCAGCGGCTGGGCACACATATTGCGACGGCAGTTTCGTCCCGTGCGATCCGATGAGTATCAGCCAAGCATATTCAGCCGGAGCGCTGGTCTCGAACGTGGACGACTTGGCGCGCTGGGAGAATGCGATCGTCAGCGGTAAGCTGATCAGCGCAGCGAATTGGACGAGGGCGTTTTCGCCGCACAGATTGGCGGACGGCAGCTCCTGCGCGTACGGCTATGGATGGGAAATCGGAACGCTGCAGCAACGACCGATGTTGGCGCACGGTGGTGGCATTAATGGCTTCCAGACCTTTGCACTGCGCTTGCCGAAAGACCAGCTGTTCGTAGCGGTTCTAAGCAACGCTGACTTCGGCATCGTGGACCCAGGATATGTCGCACATAAAATTGCTGCGATTGCGATCGGCAAACCGATCCAAGACTTCAAGGAAATCAAGCTGGACGCCAACGTGCTCGACGCCTACGTTGGCGTTTATACCGTTAATGCATTAGAGCAACGGACTTTCTGGCGTGATGCTGACCAGGTACTGATGCTCCGCACTGGAGGCGACATCACTCCAGTGCATCCTTATTCAGACAACGAATTCTTTATCAAGAACACACTAGTCCACATGGAATTTGTTCGCGACACGACCGGCACCGTAGCGAAAGTCGTTCTCCATCAAAATGGTGAAGTGAACGAAAATCTTCGCGTCGCAGCTTGATTACGACAAAACATGTGCACAGCTTCTTGCATTCACGACTGCGACAATTCTTCAACGCGAACGAATGAGGGCGGGCAACTGATGAGTTGTTGCTAGCCTGCATGGGCGTTTTCCAGAAATTTTTACATTTGAAAACCGAAATACACTTCATTAATAAAGTTCCTCGCGATGCTGTAGTGAGGATTGCTTCGGGTCGCTAGCGGCCTGTCGAGACTACCTGTGGCTTTTCCAGCCTCGGCGAGCTGCCACGCTTAAGTGAACGAACGGGTTCAGTCACATACTGCCTACACCAGTCAATTTCTATTGAGATACGATGATCGAAACCAGACTTGCCGCCTTAGGGGAACGCCTAGTAGTCAAAAACCTGATGGAACTCTACCAGCACGACTTTTCCGAGATCGACGGAACTGATCTGGGTGAGGACGGCCGATATGGCTATTACGATCTCGACTACTTTTGGATCCATCCCAACTGGTCAGCATATGTCATTGTCGTTGAAGGCAAGTGGGCAGGCTTTGCGCTGATAAATAATGAGGTACATATCCAGGGCAATACGCTTGCCATCGTCGAGTTCTTTGTGGTTCGAAAGTATAGAAGGCAAGGGGTAGGTAAGCTCGCCGCCAAAGCCATCATGGACGCGAACCCTGGTTCCTGGGAAATTCGAGTTTTGGAACAAAATCTAGATGCCAGTCGCTTCTGGACTGGGCTACTTGATAAACTCTGGCCTGCTAAGTACAGTGAGGCCCTGCTCAACGACGAACGTTGGCACGGTCCAGTTTTTTCTGTCGACACCCAATTGTGAACGGCCAAGTTCCGCCAAAACCGCACATTCCACAATTTAGGATTGGTTAGAGTTATGGATCGTTTCAACGATAGATGACCAATAAGAGGAAGTACATGAACGTCACGTTGGAATCGGTAACTATCAATAATTTTGAAGTTTTGATGGACATGGAGCTGCCGCCAGAGCAGGCACGATTCCTTGCTAGTAATGCTTATTCGATCGCACAATCGCACTACTACGCCGATTGGCGGCCGCGCGCGATTTACCGCGATGGCAGCCCAGCAGGCTTCGCTCTGTACGACGTGACTGGCAATGACGAGCCGGGACACTACGCAATTTATAGGCTTATGGTGGACTATCCTCACCAAAACAAGGGGATAGGCCGCCGTGCAATGGAGTTGCTGTTGGCGGAGATCCGAGGTTTCGCAGATGCACGCCGGATCACCATTTGCTACAAACCTGATAATGTCACCGCACGCAAGT
Organism: Massilia aurea; assembly: GCF_014200505.1. Taxonomy (GTDB): domain Bacteria; phylum Pseudomonadota; class Gammaproteobacteria; order Burkholderiales; family Burkholderiaceae_D; genus Telluria; species Telluria aurea_B. The sequence continues at coordinate 894,463 of NZ_JACHBX010000001.1, forward strand.
TCTACGCTTCGCTGGGCTTCGTTGAAACTAATATCGATGAACTTGGAGAAATGGTAGCTGAGATCGTGCTTCAATAACTTTCTCAAAAATTTGGTTTTGGTAATATTTCTATAGGTCAACCGTCAACGTCTCCTATGGGTCGAAACCAGCCGGTCGCGACAGACAGGAAACGGCCATAAGCGGTCGTACAAATTTGCTAGATACCGTAGAGTTTAAGTAATTTATCGACATACAGAGGATGGAATGAAAAAGTGCATCGTCGGGCTGGCTTTAATTGTTTTGTTCACCGCAGGTTGCGCAACTACGGTGCCTGCACCCGCAGCCATTCCTGCACCTACTGACATGATTTCTGCACTTCCGGTCGTGAAGATTGGTTCGCCGCCGCTAGGTGAAGGTGAGTTTGTTCTCCATATCCCGGCTAATTCACCCGTACCACTGAAAGTGACCACGCGTGGATCTTTATTGAAGGGCAGCCAATCCCTGACCGGCAGCCTCACATTTGGGCGAGATATTTACATCTACAAATACTGGTCAAGCTATGACCGCAAAACTTGGGAGCTACAAGGAGTGAATTCGATGCAGTAGTACGACGGATGCAGTCCTCCGCTCTGAACGACGTCGATCGAGGGGCTGGCTGCCCAAAATCACCACCAATCGCTTCTAAGCCTACCAATGTACAAACGATTTACCGAACTGCTCGGAGCCATCCCAAGAAGGAATAACGAAGTGCCATTGCATCATTTAAAGCATGATGCTCTCTCAAGGCGGTCTTTCTGTAAAAATCAGCACGCATCGCACCGTTTATATGGCGATAGCCGATACCGCGAAAGATTATGAATCTTGGCGGGTTATCGGAAAAAATCTTTAGAAATAGAATTTTGTCATAGTCAGAGTCGAAGCAGAGCACTACTAGATCATCGTTTCTAATTGAATTTAGCCAATTTAATATTTTTTCACCCAAATCTTCGGGTGGAATCTGGCGAGTGCCTGCGAGTAGTGGTATTACTATATCAAGAGTGAATTGACTGCAGGAGGAGCGCGTGTAAGGTATTTCGGCATAGAACTCTTCAGCGTTTGCGGCCGCTAGTCCGATGCTGATCAGCTCAGGGTTGCGAAATCTGCTGAATTCGGTGTCGAGAAAAACTATTAGCATTTTTGTGCCTTATTTAGTTCAGTGCGCAAACTCTTGCGAATTACTTATGTAAATTTGAAATAGTTACGCTCTGTGAAAGAAGGAAAATTTTGCCGGCGGTCTAAAAAAACGGAAGGTTCTCATACTGATCGCTATGTAATGCGATCCTACAGCCTGTGAAAAAAAGAGGCAATGTAGTGTATTTGCTAAGTGCAATCTTTCACGATTCTAATTAGTATACACTGAAAGAGTGTACGGATCATAGATCCTTCTTTTTGAGATGTTATTAGACTGACAATGAGACTGACGTTAACCTCTTACCAGTAAATTGTCTGCAAGGTCAAAATTTAAGGAAGGCTCCCTAAGGTGAAATTTTTGATGTGGTAATAGAATGTTCAGCGGGGCTATTTTCTCTAATCGCCGCGCCTGCTCTAAAAGGTTGCTTAAATGTTCGAGGGCCATTGGTCAGCGCATTAGTTTTTACACTGGCAAGCCCGGTCCATCTTGCTTTCGACTTTGTATCCGTGTTTTCTGCTACTTGCTCACATATCCGTTGCAGAAGGCCACGATATAAAGTGCGCGGAAGATTTGGTTGGCAACCAGGTGCCACACCGCGATAGCGACTCGTCATCTTCATAGGTCTCGTCGCCTGATTGTTTTTATTTCAATCCTTCATTGAGTGACGAGCCGTCCTAGGTTAGGGAATCAATACGATCTATTAGGTTTTCGGCCGCGAATATATTCTTCCCTAACTTTAGCTTGAATATCGTTCTTTTATCTAATCGGTGCTCAAACACATGGGACTAAGGGCGCGCGTTTAAGCAAATTCGAATTAGCCCATTGGATTCCATCTCATACAAGAGTGGGAATTTTACAATATGCACTGGAGTGCACGTTATGAATTTGCGTTAGATGCCTTTGTTTCGGGCCTACGTCACTCACTCACACACTGCGCGGGAGGTGGTTTACCCCAGATAATGGTTCGATTCCCTCAGGGCGGGCCAGATTCCTCAATACTTTCAAACGCTTGCCGCATTCGCTCGCTGCCTACTCTTTGTACAACGCGCTATTCAATTCGGCTTGTGCTATTCAAATGTCAGTTTTCCGGGTTCCACACACTCCGGCCGCCGGCGATACACGCGCGGCGTGAGCTGACTATCGGCCCAATGCCACTTCTTCTCCGGCATCGGCGTTTGGTCCCTGGCACTTCTCCGCGCTGGCTGGCCAGATGACCGACCGGTTTGGACAGGTTCCTGCCCTTGCCAACCTATCAGCGCGGCAGGCCAGGGAGCTGGGACTGCTGACGAGCGGCACCTGTGGCCGGCATTCCACCCCTCAACGGCCAGCGCCGCCCTGCAGCAGTGTTTGAAGAGCAGGTTGCAGGCCCTGCTGCCCTTGTCTGCTTAACTTGTACAGGCTGACTTGGATGCATCGGGTTACGCCGTCGGGGCGGCTGATCTGTGCGCTGCGGGCATTGGGGTGCGCCACAGCAACCGCTTCCAACAGCACGACATGACGCACAAGATGTGCGGCCCGGACTGCAGCGCCGTGTTCGCCGTGGCCGAGCGGCAGCGCCTGGACGCCAAGCAGACCCGCGAAGCCAGGGCCAAGCTAAAGACGCGCACCGAGCACCTGGCCGATGCCCAGGCCGTGTTCAACCGGTCCATCCGCGCGCGCCGAGGCGCTGCGCTGCATCAGCTGTGGCCGGCACCACACTGGTATTCGAGATGCGGGCCACTACCGCTCGGACGGCGCTCAGCCTGCGCTGCGCTTCCACGAGGACGATGCGGACAAGCAGTGCGTGCCCTGCAATCAGCACAAAGGCGGCAATGCCATCGAGTACCGCATCGCTCTGCGCACGCGCATCGCGACGAGCGGCTCGAGTTCTTGGAGCGCGGGCACCCGCCGGCGAAGTACACGCTTGAGGACGCCTTCAATCTTAGGTCGGCGACGTGCTCTCGGCCAGCCTGAGTATGAAGATACCTGCGAGGTGGTCGAATTTGCGTCTCGCGCTGGCCGCTGCCGGCTCGATCGCGGTCACGAAGAAGCCCGAGGCAGATAACGTGCTCAAGGGGGAAGGACAGGTGCAACGGGATCATCTGGCGGACGATGCGCAGGTGGTCTGCATCGAGCTCAATAAGCGGTATTCGGGAAAGCCAGAGGCGCACATCGACGTGATGGCGGGCGAGGGCGCGTCGGCGCAAGCGATCGTTTTGATAGGCCCGGATCATAGGATCGCGGGCCACAAGTGAGATTACGCTTGACAGCGGCGACGCGTGCTCAGGAAACCTATTGCTCCAATGGCTAGCAGGGTAATGCTGCCCGGCTCTGGAACAAAGGTAGGAATTATATGAGTATAAAGGGTGTCGTAATACCCACCAAGTTCATCTAGCTCCGCAGCAAACCGAGGATTTACTATCCCAACTGAGGCAGAGCCAATATGCTGACCAGCGAAGTCTTGGAAGCCTCCAATGAAAAATATCGAGCTCGTATAGTTTGCCACGTAGCTAAAACCGCCGTTAATTCCTTTCGAGAAAGTGACACCCAAGCTCGTGTATTGGTCGGCCCCGAAGTCGCTGTATATACCAAAATTCGTTGGCCCTTGTCCGCGGAATGAAGTAGTGGCGTAGGTGAGCTGCGTACTTCCATCACCAGCTTGAGGCGCTAACCACATACGAAACGGACGGCCCACCCCATCAATGGAGAGATCTAGATTGAAATATGCGATCGACTTGTCAGTATCGTGCTGGATGACGTGTCCAGATAACGGTCCGTTCAGGTCGTACTGCACATAGCCTGCGGAAGCATTGACGGAAAAAAGTGCACCGGCGGCAAGTGCGATAATTGATTTAATCATTTTATAATTTATAGATATTGGATCGAAATTAAATTCTTGTGGGCCGATGGCTTTCTTACGCTTGACGACGACTGCGAATGTTCAGAAGGCCGAATGCGCCAACAGCCAGCAGTGCAAGGCTCGCTGGTTCAGGAATGTCACTAACATTGGGGCCAATGTAAAGTGGCACAAAGCGGGTATTGAGATTGTCGTAATAGCCGCCCATCTGATCCAGGCTACGGACGAAGTCAGGATTTATTTTCCCAACCGTTGCATAGCCAGTATGTTGACCATCGAATTGCTCATATCCATTTGAGAACATGATCGAGCTCGAATACTTTGCGACGTAATTGTATCTACCGTCTGCACCACGCGCGAAGGCTAGGTTGAAGTACGTCATTTGGTCGCCTCCAAAATCGCTGTAAATGCCGAAGTTCGATGGACCGTTTCCAATGAAATGGGTCTGAGCATAGGTAAGTTGAGTGGCGCCTTCTGAGTGCTGCTGCTGCAAATTGAAGCGGAAGCCAGATGGCGTTCCGTTAATTTTTACGTCAAAGTTGAAGTACGCCATCGACTGGTCGGTGTCGTGTTGGACAAACGTGCCTGTGACGGGTCCAGTCAGCTCATATTGCACGTACCCAGCGGATGCGTTCATTGAGAAAAGGGCGCCGGCTGCGATTGCGATGATGGTCTTGATCATTTTGTAATTGATAGAGTTAGATCGGAGCCAACCGTCATGCAATTCCCGTGCCAGTGGGAAATGCCTATAAGTTTCATGCACTTGTAAAAGCAATAATATGTTACTTTGTTATACTGTAAAGAATACCGACAGTAGCGAAGTCGCGTTCGGGAACAAATTCCACAGCGCCCCGAGCCTGAATCCTTGCTGTGCAGTGAACAAGTTTGAAGGCTAGCTTGGCTCAGCGCCCAAATACCATGCGTTCCAGAAGCAATAGATGAGCAAAGTGTATCTCGCTGCGATGCCGTGCTCCTCCATGCAGGCAATGGAGGAGCACGGGAATCATGGCTGCATCGGTTGCAGAATGCCTGGCTGTCGCGAGGATGCACTCTTGTATTCCCATAGCGTGCGCTGGGGATATGCAGCCTTTACTTCTGATATTGTTGTTTTGTCGCAGGAAACATAGATGACGTCTATTTGCGCCGCTTTGTCCGGATTACCAAGTTCGATGCCATTACGGGCTGCGTTATAGCCTTCGAGTTTGGCATAAATATCTTCCCGGTCCGAACGCGTGTCGACACAAACGACGGCGTTGGTCAAGCCATCAGCTTTGATCCGTTCATACATCTCGAACTTGCTCTGCGTTATATCTCGTAATGCAAATACGAGGAACACGGACATGATTCCAGCGTAGATGATCGAGAGGGCAATGGTTTTACGATAGAGATAGCGCCATCCGCCATGAAACAGCGGGATAGCTGACCCGATGGTGACAACCGCAAGAGGCCAAAAATCAAGATAATAGCGAGGGCCGATGCGAAAACCTGGGTGAAGGGGATAGAAAACGAAGATCAGAATACCGATTGGAAAAATCAGGTCCGCACCCACAAACCGCTTGTTCCTGATAATTTTCCAGAGCGCTGCCAACCAGATCACATGGATCAGGGGACTGGTAAACAGTGCCAATTCTGCGTGGTGTACTGCGGTGTGCCGCAAGCCGATCAGAATGGACGGCAAATCGAAGTACAGGTGGTCGACCGTGCGTCCTGCATACCAGTACACAGGCATCGTAGGGTGACCGGTGATGGCATATTGGTAGGCCAACAATCCAATCAGGAACGGCGCACCGCCAAGGGTGATCAACATCGCTTTGGATACCAGCCGTCCACCGCGGGCCTGCTCCACTGTGACTGCGACAATGACTGCCAGCGCTGCAACGTTGCGAGTTATGCCCAGCATGCCGATACATACCCCGAGCGCGATCAACAGGCCGGTTCGCGGTGACTGTCTGACTTTATGCGAAACCAGCATCGTCAAGGCAGCGAGTGCAGCCGCCGAGGTATGCGAAAAAAGCGATCCACCATGGAACAGGACAAATGGCGAAATGACAAAAAATAAAACGGCCAGCCAGGCTGCTTCGCGATTAGCGCGTGCTTTTACCAGTTCGTACACAGCATAGGCTGCAACGAGTGTGCAGGCACCGTTGGCCAGGCGGCCGGTTGGGAACGAGCCTCCAAACAGGGCCAATATCAAAGGCCAGCCAGGGGGATATTGTGCTACCCATTTGCCGTCCTTGACCCAGATGTAATACGTTGATTGCGCATCACCGAGCGGCGGTGGCGAATTCCAGAGCCGGAGTGCTTTGAACGTGTCGGCCTCGAACAGATACGCATACTCGTCTGCACACCAGGCATGGTTGGTAAATGAATAAAATCCGACAACAGCGCAACATGCCATCGTCAAAATCAGCAGTACGCTCAATGAATACTGCTGTTGCTCAGGAAAACGCGGCGTGCCTGGCAATAGTAACGCGAAGCCCATGCACAACGCTGAAAGCGTGATGATGGCAAAGCTGTCCATGCGTGGCTTGTAGTGACTGCCCAAAAAGACGGCATCGGCATGCAACAGATTGAAATAGATGAATCCCAGGATAATAAACGCGATGGCCATCGCGATGGTATTCCGGTAAGACGCGGGTCGTTCAGCGCGCAAAGCTAACCAGGTCGGCATCGATCAACCTTGCCGCGCGAGATCGCGCATCAGAAACACGGGCACCGCCCGTCCGGCCAGATCATTTGCAATCAAGGCACCAGCCGGTCGTATTTTGCAATCAGCTATGGAACCATTCATCTTCAATACCAATTAATTTCTCCGGTTTGCCGCAGGAAGCGCGTGTGAGGGCACAGACGCGCCATTCCATGCCAAAAAGCGTCTTAAAAAAATTGAAAAATTATAGACTTTTTTGCAAGTTAACCAATGTCTTTTTGTGTTGGCTTGACTTTTTTGTGCTGTAAAGAATGAATTAACAACAGCTTCGCTTTACAGCGCAGCGATCATCGGACCTAGCCTGGGGAAACATGAGTAATTCAGGGGCAGTGATGTCTGAACGACGTCACTGGCGCGCTGTTCTCAATCGACTTTCGATAAGAGTCAGCACGGAGTTGGGGCAAAACCGGAGACCACATGGCGCAGGCGAGCATGCTCCCATGTTGATCAGATGCGAAAAAGGCCGTTTGAGCAACGGCCTTTCAAGTGGTAAGTCGGGCGGCCCGACGCAGTCAAGCCGTGCGATGCTCCAGAACCCGTGTTCCCGTCACGTCACGATGAACTCATAGCCAGCCTGCAACGAGCCGATGACCTGCGCCTGGTTTTCCGCGCTTTCGCTAAATTGCACGACGAGGTCGGCCCTGGTAATCGCATGGCGTTCCAGCGCGCCGAGCCAGTAGGCGAAGCCGGCGGCGTCCGGCGCCCGGTCCAGCACATTCGCGTAGAGCGTCGTAACGAGCGCGGCGTCCGTGGGCGCGGCGCCGTATTGGGTCTTGAATTCGGGCGAATCAACGAATGCCTGCGCCACTGACCGCAATGACTGGCCCTGACCCATTTGCCCGATCCAGTAACCCAGCCCGCCCGCGTCGGGCGTGCGGTCGAATGCGGCCTGGTACAGACGGTAAGCCTCGGCAGGAAAGCCCTGCGTTTCATACGAGATGAAGGCGCCATCGTCGAACGACAGGCGCTCGACGCTGCGCAGGATATCGGTGCCGTCGTAGCCGACCAGGTCTGTCACGGTGATCGCGCCATCACGCAGGCTGACGGTGTATTCGTTGCGCCGGCCTTCCAGCACGAAGGTGTCGATGCCGGCGCCGCCATCGACGATGTCATTCGTGCGCGTGCCGTACAAGGTGTCGTGCGCGTCCGTACCGATGATTCGGGTGGTCGTGGGGAACCGGCTTTCGTACACGTTCACGCTGGCATAGGTATCGTAATAATCCTGATCCCATGAGGCGTCGATGTAGTACCAGCCGGTATAGGCCGCCGTGAACGCTGCGTAATCGTAGCCGTAGGCGCCGCTGCCGTCGTCGGCGGCAATCGCATTGCCAGCATCGTCGTAAATCCGCAGCTGGAAAGGATCGTGGTAGCTGCCGCTTTGCACCGTATAACCCATGCCGGCGGTGGCGTGGAACACGAAGATATCGTCCTCGCCCGCATACGGATCGGTCGTGCTGTAGCGGGCGGTGCGGCCGTAGAACTGGCCGAGTTCGGGGTCCCGCACCGGATCGAGGTCGAGGCGCCAGGCCCAGTTCATTTCCGACCGGGTCAGGTCATCCAGAAAATCCAGCGTGGGGTAGGCGGACATGGCAGGCCTCGGGCATTGGGATGTCCGATTATAGGCTGGGCCATATCCGCCAATCCGCCGACATGGTTACGCTTTGTAAGCGTGCTGCGCTGCGGTCATCACGCTGCGGCCGGGAATGGCTCGGTGCCGTCCCCCCAGGCCGCCAGCGCGCGGCGCAGCAGGCGACGCTCGCGGTGATCGATCATCTGGTCGGCCCGCACGATCTCGAGCATGCCCTTGAGCACCAGCGCGCGCAGCGCCGGATCCTGCACTTCGTCCAGCAGCGCGTCGATCGTCGCCGGCTCGATTTCGACCATGCCAGCAGCGTGGTTCGTGCTGTGGGTCAGCAGATCCTGCGTCAGCTCGCCGGCGGCATCGTCGAACGTGTCTTCGCTCACGCCCAGTACCTCGAGTACGCCGCTGCGGTGCAGCGTCTTGAGCTCCTGGGGCGCCAGGCGGCCGTCGGCGATCATCGCCAGGGCCAGCAGGCGGCTCATGGCCTTGGGACTGTCGGTTGGGTAATTTCTCATTGCTTCCTCGCTTCATGTGAACTGAGTCACCAATATACGGTTGCGCAATGCTAAAGTAAAATCGAATAATCTTTAGCAATTCTCAATATTTTTGGTGGTAACGGCGAATGAATTACAAGCACCTGCAGTACTTTCATGCAGTCGCCACGGCCGGCAGCGTCGTGCGCGCGGCCGAGCAGTTGCACGTCTCGGCGCAGGCAATCAGCACGCAATTGCAGCTGCTGGAAGACCAGTTTGGCGAGGAACTCCTGCGCAAGAAGGGACGCGGGCTGGTGCTGACCGAAGCTGGCAAGACCGTCTTGCGCTATACGGACCAGATCTTCAGTCTCGGCAATGAACTGGAGCAGGCGGTGCGGCGTGGCCTGTTCACCGAGACCGAGACACTGCGAGTGGGCCTGTGCGATGTGATCGCCAAGACGATGGCCTTCCGGCTGCTGCAACCTGCGCGCGATGCAGGGCTCGCCATGCACCTGGTCTGTCGCGAGGGGCGTTTTGGCGACCTGATGGAAGATCTCAGTGCGCACCGGCTCGACCTGTTGATTTCGGACCAGGGTTTGCCGCCCGGTGGCGCCGTGCGTGGCCACAGTCATCTGCTCGGATCGAGCACTGTGACGGTCGTGGCGCATCCCGACGTGTGCCAGCGCTGGGCCGGCGACTTTCCGCAGCGCCTGAAAGGCGCGCCATTTTTGATGCCGGGGCAGGGCGCGGCCCTGCACAGCCAGCTGATGGCCTGGCTCGAGGCGCAGGGCCTGCGCCCGATCGTCGTCGGCGAATTCGATGACGGGGCGCTGCTGGGCGCATTCGCCGGCGCGGGTGCAGGCTTCATGGCGGCGCCAACCGTGCTCGCAGACTCACTGTGCGAACAATACGGGCTGGCGCCGGTGGGTGTGATTGACGCCATTGTCGAGCAGGTCTATGCCGTGACGGTCGAGCGCCGGGTCCACCATCCGGCACTGCGGCGCATCCTGGAACGGGCGCCGCAGGTGTTTGCCTGACAGCTGGCAGCGCGTGTCAGATGCGGTCGCTTTCCTTGCGCACGACGCGGCCGATCACGATGCACTCGTCGCCCTGACATAGCTTGCGGTGGTAGGTGCGCTGGTCAGGGTTGTCGGAGGTGAGCCACCACTGGGCTGCCTCACGCGCCAGGCGCTTGACCACGGCTTCGCCCTCAACATTGAACGCGAACACGGCGCCAGCCACCGGCTTGGTGTCGAGCGTGTTGATGACAACGATGTCGCCGGCGTACAGCGACGGTTCCATGCTTTCGCCCTTGACGTAGATCGCGATCAGATGCGAGGGACTGTACTGGTTGCGTTCCAGCCAGGTGCGGCGCATGCCGAGCGTGCCGCCATCGCGCGCTTCCGGCTCGGCCCGGTACCCGGTGATGCCCGCTGACAGGCGCAGCTTGACCATTGGAATGGGCACGAAGGCATCGTCATCGCCTTCGGCCACCACGCGAAGCAGGTTGGGCAACCCGGGTAGTCCAGGCAGGCCGGGGAGGGCGCCGCCGTCATGTGCCGGACCACCGCCCAGCGGCGCCAGGATCTCCGCCGGAAGACGGCAGCCGGTGACGCGGGAGATCGCCAGCAACTGCTTCAGGTTCGGGCTGTGCTTTTCATTTTCCCAGTGCGAGATATTGGCCTTGGTATGGCCGCGGTCGGTACCGAGTTCGAGCGCAAGACGGGCGCCCAGCGCCGTCCCCGACAAGCCGGCGGCGGTGCGCGCTTCTTTCACCCAGTTAGCAATCATTGTTTGAAGGTCCATATGCGTATGGTAAAGGAAATCTATACATTGAAGTATAGCTTTTCTTTACTGCTGTGGTATAGTTTTCCTATACTTTCACGCATCAGATTGATGTAGCGCAGGGTAGGCGTGGGCTTGCCGGTGCAGGTATCGCCGCAAGAAGAGGGGGAGACACGATGATGATTGAAATACTGCAGCGTCTAATGGACGCCAACCTGGCCGGACTGGCCACCGACTTGACGCCGACAGATATCGGCGCGCTGATCGGTATGTTCAGCGCCTTGCTGAGCACCATCGGCAACTTGCTGTACACATGGCGCAAGGATCGCCGCGAGCAGCGCGACAGCGATGCGGCATGGGCGCGGCGCCAGAAGGAACCTTGATGTCGTGCTGGTTGGCGTGCCTCGCCCGGTCCGGCGACCAGCCCGGCGCGGTAGAATAGCAATCCGCAAGCATATCGATCCCGGAGCAGTTCGCACATGGTTTTTCTCACCGTCCCCTACGCCGAAAAGGACGCCGCCAAGGCGCTCGGCGCCCGCTGGAATCCCACCCGCCGCCGCTGGTATGTGGCCGATGGTGTCGCCACCGAGCCGTTTGCCAAGTGGATCGATGCTGCATCGGTTTCTGCATCGACTTCCACCTCTGCCTCGGCTGGCGGTGCCGCCAGGCCTGGCGCCAAGGCGGGCGCCGGTCGGGTGGACAGCTATCAGGGCAAGACGGTGGTTGGCGTGAATTACGTGGCGCTTGATCACGATTGCAACCCATTCGAGGAATGCCCAAGCTGCAGGCAGACACTGGAAGGCACCCCGTGGTGGCAGGCACGCACCAGCCTGGCGGCGCTGGTCGGTGGTATGCCGGGCACGTCGAGTAGCCGGACGCCCGGCAAGGCGGCGTGATCGCCATACTGCCGCGTTAACGCTAAGATGCAAGCCTGATAATACCTCCCAACGACGCCATGCATCCTGCGACCGCCAGCACGCGCCAGGCCGGCCACGCCCACAGCAACCGGCGACTGGTTGGCGGTATTGCCATTTCGGTGCTGCTGCATGCTTTGCTGCTGTCGCTGCAGTTCGGCGTGCCGGGCAGCGATGCCGGCGGTGGCGGGCCGCTCAGCGTTGTGCTCGCGCCAGCGCCTCTTCCTCTGCCGGCACTTGTACCTGAGCCGGCGCCAACCGTCACTGCTGTGCCGGCGCCAACGGTCCCAACACCTGTCCAGCCGCCGCCGGCGCTGCCCGTCGCCGCTGTCCCGCCAGCGCCGGCGCCTGCGCGCGGCCTGCGGCTGGTCGATCTGCCGCCCCCACCGCCGCCGCTGCCGGTTGCGGAGGTTGCACCGGCCCCAAAGAAACGTCCGCCTCGGCCGGCGCCAGTCGCGCCCAAGCGTGTTCTGCGCGACGTGGCGACGCCCGTGATTGCCATGGAAGCCAACCCGGAATCCGAGTTCGCTGTCGCGGTGCCATTACCCGAGGTTGACGCGGGTCCGCCGCCCACGGTTGTCGAGCCGCTTGAGGCGCCCGAAGAGGTGGCGGCCAGCGAGATACCAATCCCCCCGGAACCTGTCGTGGATGCCGAGGCGGAGCGCGTAGAGCGTGAGCAGGCACTGCAGCAGGAGCTGGCCTTGCAGCGAGAGCAGGAGCAGGCGCGGCTGGCACAGGCACAGGCTCAGGCACAGGTGGAGGCGCAACGCAACGCCGCCGAGGCAAGCAGGCTCGCCGAGCAGCAGCAGCAAGTGCAGCAGCAGCAGCAAGCGCTGCGCGATCAGGAAGCATTGGTGCAGCGTGAACAACAGGCCGCTGCGCGCGATCTGGCTGCACAGCGCGCGGCGCAGGAAGCGGCGACGCAGGAAGCCCTGGCGCAAGCCCAGTTACAGGCACGCCAGCGCGCCGAAGATGCCGCGCAGCGCGTGGTGCAGGAAGCCGCTGAACGGCAACGCAACGAGGAACTGGCGCAGCGCAGGCTGATCGAGGAGCGCGCACGCCAGCAAGCGGACGAACGCCAGCGCAACGAGGAAATCGCACAGCGCAGGCTGGCCGAGGAACAGGCGCGCCAACAAGCGGCCGAACGCCAGCGCGCCGAGGAACTGGCGCAGCGCAGGCTCGCGGAGGAACGCGCACGCCAGCAAGCGGCCGAGCAGGCGCGCGTGGATGCCGAGCGGCTGGCGCGGGGCGCTGCCGAAGAAGCGGCCCGTCAGGCGGCGCAGCGCGTGCAGGCGCAGGCTTCAGGACCGGCTGCGGGGGCAGGCGCAGGACCAGCCGCTGGCAGCGCCGCTGCCGCCGCGCGCACGGACGGCGCTGGCGCTGGCGTGGGCACGGGCAGCGGTGCGGGCATGCAAGCGGGGCCGGGCGCCATGGCTGGCTTGCCCGGCAATCGCGCACGCGAGTTGTTGCGCGGGGTCACGATCCCGAATGTGGACGCCTCCGGCTTGCCGCGCGACCGGCCGGCCGGCAACCGCCGCGTGGTGGCCGACGGCGGCGAGCGCGATGCGCCGCTGCGCTTGTACGTCGACAGCGTGCGCCAGAAACTCGAGCGCAACGCGGTGCTCGGCGGCGCGCGCCTGTCGCTGCGCGACGTACGCATCGATCCCCTGGTGAGCGTCTCGCTGCGCAGCGACGGCAGTATCGACGAGATCACCATCGTGCGATCGAGCGGCCGCGCCGACATGGACGATGCCGTGCGCCGCTTCGTGCGCCTGAACGCCCGCTACGCCGCGTTTCCGCCGAATGTCGCCGCAAACTTCGATGTGATCGAGATCCGCCGTGTCTGGCGCTTTGCCGAGGGACTCAAGCTCGTCGAAGAGATGCGCTGACGTTATCTGGTCGATCGTCGTTGCGTCACCCCTGCAGCTCGACCGATTCCACGACCCGCGCTTGCAGCGGCCCCGTCGCATGCAACAGACACTGGACACCATGACGGACATTTGCCGCCGCCAGGTGCGGTCCGATCGGTAAGCTCAGCAGGGACGCTGCCATCGCGTCAGCGACGGGGCACGACGCCTCGGCTGCCAGCCGGGCGTAGGCAGGTTGCCGGTGGACCGGCACCGGGTAGTGCACGGCAGTCGGGACGCCGGCATGCGCCAGGATGGCGCGCACCTGCTCGCGCTGCTCGACCAGCACCGCATACCCCGCACAGGCGCTGGTGCGGTCGGAGCAGCAGCCAATGACAGGCAAATGCGGCTGCAGCATCTCGTCGTACGCAGCCGCGATGCGGCGGCGCTGCCTGATGTCCCAATCGAACCGTTCCAGCCTGGCCAGCACGATCGCGCATTGGAGCGTCTCCATGCACGCATCGTGGCCAAAACGGTGATGCGCATGGCGCCGCGCCTGACGGCGCACGCGGATGTCGCGCATCGCGCCCGCGAGCGCATCGTCGTTCGTGAACAGGGCGCCGCCATCGCCATAGCAACCGAGCGGGTTGGTCGGGAAAAAACTGGTGCAGCCGATCGTGGACAGATTGCCGCTCTGGCGCCCGCGGTAGGTCGCACCAAAACTCTGTGCGCCGTCTTCGATCACGGCCAGCCCGTGGCGGGCCGCGATGCCGTTGATGGCGTCCATGTCGGGCGGCTGGCCGTACAGCGAGACCGAGATGACCGCGCGCGTGGCCGGCGTGATCGCTGCTTCGATCAGCTGCGGATCGAGCGTACAGGTGGCGCGCTCGATGTCGGCAAACACGGGCCTGGCGCCGACCAGCACGATCGCTTTGGCCGCCGCACTGGCGGCAAACGGCGTGGTGATGACGTCGTCACCTGGCCCGACGCCAAGCGCCATCAGGGCGATCGCCAGTGCCGTGGTGCCAGAGGACGCAGTGATGCAATGGCGCGCGCCCGTGTAGTCGGCCAGGCGTTGCTCGAGTTCGGCGACTTCAGGCCCCATGATGGTCTGGCCGTGGTCGAGAACGGCCTGGATGCGGCTGTTGATCAGGCTGCGCGACGTCTCGTCCTGCGATCGCGGGTCGATGGATTGCATGCGCTGTCCCTGGTTTCAAGCCTGCACGACGTTGGGCGAGCGGGTCGGGAACACCCCGCGCGTATCCACGATCAGGCTGGCGTTCTGGCGCACGAGTTCATAGTCGAAGGCGCTGTGGCCGGTGGCCAGTAGCACGACGTCATACGAGGCGAGCGACGCTGGTGTGAGTTCGACGCTGGACAGGTCGAAGTGATGCTCGCGCATGCGCGGGAAGACCGGCACATGGGGGTCGGAATACTCGACCACGGCGCCACGCGCGCGCAGCAGTTCCATCAGCGCCACCGAGGGTGACTCGCGCATGTCTTCGACGTCTTTCTTGTACGCGATACCCAGCACCAGGATGCGGCTGCCCATGACGGCGCGGCTACGGCTGTTCAGTGCGTCGGCCACCTTGGCGATCACCCAGGCCGGCATATCGCTGTTGATCTCGCCGGCCAGCTCGATGAAGCGGGTGTGCAGCCCGAACTGGCGCGCTTTCCAGGTGAGATAGAACGGGTCGATCGGGATGCAATGCCCGCCCAGGCCCGGGCCGGGATAATAGGCGGTGAAGCCGAACGGCTTGGTGGCCGCAGCCCGGATGACTTCGTGGATGTCGATGTCCATGCGGTCGGCGATGATTTTCATCTCGTTGACCAACCCGATATTGACGGCGCGGTGAATGTTTTCCAGCAGTTTGGTCAGCTCGGCCGCGCGGGTCGAGCTGACCGGGACGACGGTGTCGATCGCCTGCCGGTACAGGGCCAGGCCGGCTTCCAGGCAGGCGTCGGTGGAGCCGCCGCAAATCTTGGGAATGGTCCGGGTGTGGAAGTCGGGGTTGCCCGGATCTTCGCGTTCGGGCGAGAACACGAGGAATACATCGTGGCCGACGCGCAGGCCGCGCGCTTCCAGGCGGGGCCGCAGTTCTTCTTCGGTGGTGCCGGGATAGGTGGTGCTTTCAAGTGACAGCAACTGCCCGGGGCGCATATGGGGCAGTAGTGACTCGACGGTGCCGATCACATACGACAAATCGGGCTCGCGATAGGCGGTCAGGGGCGTGGGGACGCAGATGATCAGCGCATCGGCTTCGACCACGCGCGAAAAATCGCTGCTGGCGACCAGGCCTGCGGCGCGCGCCGCAGCGATTGTCTGCCCCTTGATGTGGGCGATATAGCTCTCGCCGCGGTTGAGCTGGTCGACCTTGGCGGCGTCGATGTCGATCCCCAGTACGTGAAAGCCTTCGGCCGCATAGCGCAGCGCGAGTGGCAACCCGACGTAGCCAAGGCCAATGATGCCGATCACGGCGTGGCGCTCACGCAGCCGGGTCAACAGCTGCTCCAGGTGAACTGATTTGATCTCGTCTCGCATGGTTTCCTCGACAGTGACAGTGGCAACAACAGGTAAATCAAAACCGGCAATTTCTCAGGCTGATCGTGCAGCAGCGTGTTATTGCCGCTGTACTGCCTGGGATATCAAAGGCGTGACTGACTTTGAATCAACTGAATAACAGCACGGCAAAAAGCCAATAAGAAGAATGCGAAAATAAATAACCCAACCGAAAAGGAAAAAAATGATGTTTGAAAATAAGCGAGGCGTCTGCGTTGAACGTCGTTGCCAGTTTTAATGTGACACCACGCTATAGGCAGAGGAGCCGTCAGGCCGCACTGCACTCCAAGAAATTGATTCGAGAAAATGCCAGAAAAAAGCGCCGTAATTGCGCCGAGATACGGATCGAATTACCACGAATTTGATGGCCCGTTATTTGCGAGTTGATTATCCGACCCTGGCTGCATGACGGGATTGAGATCACTCAACAGCGCTCAGGGATAGTAGCGATGGAGCGTTATTCAAACGGTTTAATGAGAATGGAAATAGAATCAGGGAATTAAATTTCTAATCCCCTATTTCTTGAATGAAGATTCAAGCGGAGGAGGGTAACGTTCCCGGCCCGGCAAGCCGGAAACGAAAAGCAATATATTACGCGCCCGGTCGGCCAGGCCGCGGCTGCGGCGCCATTGGCGGCACCGTGATTGTCTCGTTCAGGCGCAGGAACTTGAAGCCGGCCAGCATCTGGCCCGGCTTGCCGGCGCGCGCATTGTCCGCTTCACGTCCGGCCACCCGCGCCATGTACGACGCGAACGTCTCTTCGCGCACCTTTGGGGCCGACGAATGCAGGAAGTGCCGCTCGCCGTTTGGCCCCAGCACCACCAGGCCCACGTGCGAGGCCCAGTACTCGCCGTTGCGGGTCGAGATCACGTTGACGAAGTCGCCTTCCTGCAACCCGTCGAGAATGGCGGCCACGCCGTCTTTCGGCACGTACGTCTGGCGGCTCGTTTCGACGGGGATGTCGCGCACCGTGTTGTGGCGCGTGCGCAGGAAGCGGGCGCGGTCGACCCGCATGTCGTAGCCGGGGCCGTTCGGGCCGGCCAGGTCGGCGCTGATATCGGTAACCAGCCAGCGGTTGGCCACGTTCCAGTCCAGCTCGGTGTAATGGTTGCGCGTGGCCACGCCGATCACGCCGTCGCGGTAGCGGATCCGCTGCAGCATCCAGAAGAATTCTTCCCACGACTGCGACAGCGCCATCGCATACGTGTGTTCCGCAAAGACGACGCAATCGCTTTGTTCGAGACTGTACATCGGCAAGCTGTCGTGGATCTCGAACGGAAACTCGCCCAGCAGGTTCAGCGAATAGGGCTGGCCGATGTTCTGGCGGCCGATCGCAGCGATGCGCTTGCGCAGGTCGGGCTGCGCACTTTGCATGTGCGGGATGTACTGGCCGGTCTCGAACGGCGTCATCTTGTAGATCGGCTTGTCCAGCAGGGCCGCCAGCGGCGTGGGTGGCGGTGGCGCGCCCGGGATCGGCGGCGTGGCGGCAGGAGGGCTGGCGCAGCCGGTCAGGACGGCGCTGGCAAGAAGCAGGCAGGCAAGGCGCATGGCGGTCATCTCGGGAGAAGGGAAAGTGTCACGCTAATCCGGCGTGTGCGCTGGGGATAATGAATTCTGCGTAGGTGCCCATAACCTGAGCGATCCACGGGAAACATGCATTCCTCCCAGTTATACGAAAGCGAACACAAGTGATTATTCATCATGGCAATTCATCATCAATACTCGCCACAAGCATTTAAAAATTTGCCTTAATTTACCAAGAATCGCACCTTCCCAGGAGAGAGATGATGTTCAAGCAGAAGCCGCTTGCCGCGGCCGTATCGATGGCCGTCTGGAGCCTTGCCACGTTGCCAGTGCTGGCGCAGGCGCAAGCGCAGGACCAGGAGACCCCGGCCGCCGTGCCGATGCAGACCGTGGAAGTGACGGGCATCCGCGCTTCGCTGGCCCGGTCGCTGGCGGTCAAGCGCGATGCGTCGGCCAACGTCGAGGTGATCACGGCCGAAGACGTCGGCAAGATGCCGGACAAGAACCTGGCCGATTCGCTGCAGCGTCTGGCCGGCGTGGCGGTGCGCACCGACTACGACGAGGCCGAGAAAGTCTCGATGCGTGGCACTAATCCGGACATGTCGCTGATCATCTTCAATGGCCACGCCGTCAGCAGCGCCGACTGGTACGTGGCTGACCAGGGCTCGAGCTCGCGCTCGACCAGCCTGTCCCTGATGCCGTCGCACGTGCTGCAGCAGGCGGTCGTCTACAAGACGTCCCAGGCCAATATCGTCGATGGCGGCCTGGCCGGTACCATCAATGTCTCCACGCGTAAGCCCTTGTCGGCCAAGGAAAATCTGTCGGGCGTGATCAGCGTCGGCGCCAGCTACGCCGACCTGCCGGGCCGCTACGCGCCGGACATGAACGGCTCGGTCAACTGGAAGAACGAGGCCGGCACCTTCGGCGTGCTGGCCGCGCTGTTTGCCGAAAAGCGCTACGTGCGGCGCGATTCGGTCTCGCGGTTCGCCTATGGCACCAACAGCGGCTGGGATGTGATCAACACCAGCACGATGAAAGGCATCACCGATGCATCGCTCGCCGGCACCGGCTACACGGCGGCAGACCTGAACGGCGTGCGCCTGCCGGGCTCCATGAGTTCGGAATTCGTCGAATCCGTGCGCGACCGCAAGGGCGGCATGCTGTCGCTGCAATTCAAGCCGAACCGCGACCTCGACGTGACGCTCACGGGCTTTCATTCATCGATGGACGCCGACAACCACGGCCGCCTGACATCGAGCGCCATCTACTCCATGCTGCTCGGGAAGAACGCGCCGCTGGGCAGCACTGTCGCTACCGCCGCCAACACCAGTTCGAACGGCAAGCAGGTGTTCGCGCAGATCCGCAATCCGGTCATCGTCAACGAGACCACCGTGTATGGCAACCAGCTGAAGGTACTCAAGGCCGCCGACATCGTGTTCCCGGACGGGACCACGCCGCAGTACGTCGGCAACTCGGAAGGCTTTTACCGCGACGGTGCCAAGGCCGAGAGCTCGTTCCTCGACCTGGATGCCAAGTACCGCGTCAACGACGACCTGACGATCAAGACGCTGCTCTCGAGTACGCGCGGGGTGGGCACGACCGAACTCGATCAGGGCCTGACGCTGGCCCGCTACGGCACCGGCATTTCGTACGCGCTGGGCAGCCTGCATGACGCGCCGTTCGTGCAGTACCAGAACGCGGGCGGCAACCAGCCCGGCCTGAACGCCGATGGCAGCGGCTATACCATCGTCGACCGCGCCGCCTCGGGCGTGCGCACCGTCGACAAGGAATGGAGCGCACAACTCGACGCCGAATACCGCGTCGACCGCGGCATCTTCCAGTCGCTGGAAAGCGGCGTGCGCTTCTCGGATCACAAGCGCACCAGCGCGCGCCGCGGCCCGGCGTTCCGCAATGGCATCACGCTCGACCCGGTCACGGGCCGCGTTACGTCCAATACGCCGACGCCAACCACCGGCTGGCAAGCGTTCCCGGGCGACTTCGGCAATGGCCTGGACGGTCCGGCCGGCTGGGACAACACCGGCTTCACCTACACGCCGGAAGCG
This sequence comes from Massilia aurea, assembly GCF_014200505.1. Taxonomy (GTDB): domain Bacteria; phylum Pseudomonadota; class Gammaproteobacteria; order Burkholderiales; family Burkholderiaceae_D; genus Telluria; species Telluria aurea_B. Next base: position 913,904 of record NZ_JACHBX010000001.1, read on the forward strand.
ATCAAGGACTATATCGCGGGCAATACCAAGGTCACGAGCGACGCGTTCGAGCGCCGCGTGAGTTCCGAGATCGACATGCAGGAACGCCAGAGCGCTGCCTACCTGATGGCCAACCTGGAACGCGATCGCTGGTCGGGTAACGTGGGCGTGCGCTTCTCGCGTACGGAAGTAAAAGCCAATATCGCCACGCCGATTCCCGTTGGCGCCTGCCAGCGCGTCGCACCGGGCCAGGCGCCCGTGACGTGCGCCGCGTACCCTGGTGCGATCACCGATGCCGGCGACGCGACCCCGTTCTACGACGGCACGAGTTTCAATCCACTGGCCGGCGTCCTCTACTACAAGACGCCAACCAAGCGCACCTTCGACAACTGGCTGCCAAGCCTGAATGTGCGCTACGACATGGGCAACGACATGCTGGCGCGCTTTGGCGTGAGCCGCACGATCGGCCGCCAGAACTACAACCTGCTGGGCAGCGGCTTTGGTACGCCGGGTTGCGACGCCAATGGCTGCCGCGTGACGGGCCCGAATCCGGACCTCGAACCGCAAACGGCCGACAACGTCGACTTGTCGTGGTCGTGGTACTTCGCACCGCGCTCGATCGTCGCGCTGAGCGTGTTCCATTCGTCGATCGACGGCTATCCGAAGACGGGCGCGGTGGGCAGCACCACGATCGACCTGCAGGATCCGCGCGACCAGACCGTCAAGTCCTTCTTCATCAACACGGCCTCGCAGCAGGGCGCGAAGATCAATGGCATCGAGCTGCAGTACGAGCAGCCGTTCGGGCAGACCAACTTCGGCTTCACGTCGAACATCAGCCGCGCCAAGACGAAGGTCGACGATGGCCGGCCGATGGTGGGCGCATCCGAATGGACCGGCAACCTGGGCCTGTACTATGAAGACCGCAAGCTGTCGGCGCGTCTGGTCGCAAACTACCGCGGCGAGTACGTCAACAGCACCACGGCGCCGGCGCCAACGGCCAACAGCCAGGGCCTGACCGTGATCAACGGCGTGGCGATGCCGACCGCGCCAACGTACGCCGATGCGGTGACGACGCTGGCGCTGTCAGCCAACTACTACTTCACCGACAACCTGGAGCTCGCGTTCAGCGCGACCAACCTGACCAACGCCAAACGCGCGCAATATCGCTACAGCGAAGAAGAGCAGCAAAAGCTCGACGTCAGCGGTCGTCAGTATTATCTGAACCTGCGTTACAAGTTCTGACCGGGGGACGGCGCGCAAACGGGGGCTGTGGCCATGATGGCGTGGAGGGGTAGGGTGGACGGGTTCCCCGTCCACGCGTTCAACGTGACCTTGCCTGACACTGAACGCGTGGACGGCATAGCCGACTACGCGTCCCGGTCCACCCTACGCTGTATTCCTCGCAGCCGGGTTCAACGAGCTCAGCCGTATTGACGCCCAAAGTGTGCGGCATCTAACGGTGAATATTGGACGCAGCCGTTAAGATGCTCCTGTCTGAGTGAGGAACGCGCGAAGTAATTCGCAGCCATCCGACACCTCAACAGGTTAGCCGGTCGCCTCGAGGATCGGCACCAATTTCATGACCGGTGCGGGCCTTGTGCCTGCACCGGGCAGCAAGGAAGCGGAGGTTGCCATGTACGATGCCAAGCATCCAGCCAAGCACCTGGTGCGCGAATATCTCGCGCGCCGTTCGCGCGATCCGAAGCCGCCACCGGCGCCAGAAGAAATCCGGCGCCAGCTTGGCTGGGCGACGTTGATCCCGGCGGCGCTCAAGACCGCGCCAACCCGCAACTAGCCTTCGCACACGTTTTCGCGTCGACGTCCTGTCAAGGACGCGGCGCATAGTTCAACCAAGGAGACCGTTATGACCAAGAGAATCGGAAGCAAGCACATCGCCCAACATCGCGGCAAGGCAGAACGCATCGAGATCAAGCGCACCAACATCGCACGTGAAGCCGTACGCCAGGCTGAAGCACGCGCCAAGTACCGCAACGTGCCAAAGGGCCTGACCAAGCGCCAGGAAGCCGCCAGCGCTGCCTGATCGTGCCTTGGCTGCATGGAGAACCCGCCCTTACGGCGGGTTTTTTTTCGCCTGTATGTTTGGCGCGGGCGTCGATTCGCCGTTCGCCGGTATGGATTCGCCATTCACCGAAAACCACTTCCGCCAACGTGCCCACCCTTGTTATCGTGATCCCTATTCGATCACAAGGAGGTCCGCACCATGCAATCCGAAGAATCCTACCGCTGGCGCAAGCAAATCGTCTGGGGCTTGCTGCTCATCGTCGTCGGCGCCGTCGTGCTGCTCGATCGCCTGTACTACATCAACGCCGAAGACTACTGGCACTACGCGCCGCTGCTGCTGGTCGCCGTCGGTATCAGCCAGACGATCGGCTATCCGAGTCCCAAAGAATTCGGCAACGGCTTGTGGACGGTGTTTACCGGCCTGTGGCTGTTTGCGGTGCTCGAAAATGCATTCGGTCTGACGTTCCGTAACAGCTGGCCACTGTTCATCCTGATGTGGGGCATCAAGCTGGTGCTCGATCCGTTCATCGCCCGTCGTTTCCTGAATAACCAGAAGGTGGGTCGCCATGAAAAATGATCGCTTGCACAGGGGCGTGACGGGCCAGGTGGTGCTGGGCGTGCTCGTCATCGGCATGGGGCTCTTGTTCCTGCTCGATAACCTCGGCCTGATCGACATGCACCGCGCGGTCTCGTTCTGGCCCATGTTGTTCGTGATCGTCGGCACGGTCAAGCTATGCGACACGCGCAGCCAGGGTGGCACGCTGCTCGGCGCGGCGCTGGTCGGCGTGGGCATCCTGATGATGCTCGACCGGCTCGACATCATCAACTTCAATGTGCGCACCATGTGGCCGCTGATCCTGATTGGCCTCGGCGGCTTCCTTGTTGCCAAGGCGCTGCGCAGCCGCGGGGTGCCGGGCAGCGTCGCCGGCAGCCCGGGCGCTGGGATGCTCGATGATACGGGCAGCGGCGAGACCGTCGACATCACGGCAATCCTGGGCGGCTACGAGCGCCGCGTGACCACGCAGGATTTTCGCGGCGGTGAAATCACGGCCGTCATGGGCGGCTGCGAACTCGATATGCGCAGCGCCTCGATCCGGGGCGAGGCGGTGATCAACGTGTTCGCGTTCTGGGGCGGCGTGACCATCAAGTGTCCGCCCGACTGGACCGTGATCCTGCTTGGCACGCCGATTCTTGGCGGCTTCGAAGAAAAGACCGCCGTGCCGCCCGACGGCAGCAAGCGCCTCATCATTCGCGGCTACGCCATCATGGGCGGTGTGGAAATCCGTAACTGATGGGCCGGATGTTCTGGGCGGGGCGCAGCGCCGCACTGTACCTGGCGGCCTGGCTGATGCTGGGGCTGATGCTTGCGGGTCTGCTGAACGCGGCCACCGGCGCCGGCATCCCGGGCAGCCTGCTGTTCGCGCTGCCGCTGATGCTGGTGTATGCGAGCGTGTGCGGCTTTTCGAGCTACTACCTGTGCCGCGCCTATCCGCTGGCAACCAAGTCGCTGCGCTCGGTGCTGGTCGTGTTCTTTGTCACGGCCGCCAGTGCGGCCTCCCTGTGGTGTGCGGCGGCGGTGGCGTGGGCGGCATTCTGGCGCTGGCTGGCGCCGTCGATGGGCGGCGTGCAGCTCTCGCCACCTGTCGCCGCGGTGATGTTTGGTGTGGGCGTGCTGCTGTACGGGATGACAGCCTGCGCGCATTATCTGGCGCTGGAGTTCGAGCGCGCGCGCCGGCTGGAAACGCGCGAACTCGAACTGAAGCTGCTGGCGCAGGACGCCGAACTGCGCATGCTGCGCACGCAGATCGACCCGCACTTTTTATTCAACAGCCTCAATTCGATCAGCGCGCTCACCAGCATCGATGCCGACGCCGCGCGCGACATGACCTTGCAACTGGCCGGCTTCTTTCGCCACACGCTGGGACTCGAGGCGCACCGCAAGGTCCTGCTGTCCGATGAAGTGGAACTGACGCAGCGCTTCCTGGCGATCGAGCAGGTGCGCTTCGGCCCGCGCCTTGCGTTCGCGTGCGAGATGGCGGATGACGCGGCGCGCTGCCTGCTGCCGCCGATGATTCTGCAGCCGCTGGTCGAGAACGCAGTCAAGCACGGGATCGGCCAGCTGCCGCAGGGCGGCGTGGTGCGCGTGCACGCGGTGCGCGCCGGCTCACAACTGAAGCTGCGGGTCGAGAACGACGTCGATCCGGATGACGGGGCGCCCGGCAAGGGCGGCGGCGTGGGCCTGGCGAACGTGCGCCAGCGCCTCGCCGCTGTGTATGGCATCGACGCGAGCGTGCACGCGACGCGCGATGGGGCGATTTTTCGGGTGGACCTGATCCTGCCCGCAGACATGGGAGACTGACAGCATGCGGGTTCTGATCGTGGACGATGAACACCTGGCGCGCGCCGTACTGCGCGAATACCTGACGACGCACACGGACGTCGAGATCGTTGGCGAATGCGCGAACGGCTTCGAGGCAGTCAAGGCCATTGCGGAGCTCGACCCTCAACTTGTTTTCCTCGACATCCAGATGCCCAAGCTGGACGGCTTCGAGGTGGTCGAACTGGCCGGCAGCAAGCCGCATTACATCTTCGCCACCGCGTACGATCAGTTCGCGCTGCGGGCGTTCGAAGTGCATGCGATCGACTATCTGCTCAAGCCGTTTTCACGTGCGCGCCTTGGCGAAGCGCTGGCACAGGCACGCCTGCGCACGCCCCAACCGGCGCAGATCGAGGCCGTAGTCAAGGAAGCCGCGGCGCGCCATACGCCGCTCGAACGCATCCTGATTCGCGACGGCGCCCGCGTGCACGTGGTGCCAACGGCGAGCGTGGATTACATCGAGGCGCAGGACGATTACGTCGCCGTCTGCGCGGACGGCAGGCAGTACCTCAAGCTTGGCAGCCTGGCCGAACTCGAGGCGCAGCTCGATCCCGCCGTCTTCGTGCGCATCCATCGTTCGCACATCGTCAATCTGGGCGCGATCGCGCGCATCGAACCGGTGAGCAAGGACAATCACTGCGCCGTGCTGAAAAGCGGCGTCAAGCTGCCCATCAGCCGCAGCGGCTACCAGCGTATCCGCGAGCTGCTGGCGTAAGCGCTCAGCGCGAGTTGTGCGCGCCGAGCTCCCACCAGGCCGGCATCAACGCACGGATGCCTGGCTGCGCAAAGCGGTCGTCGATCAGCCACACCACGCCGCGATCCTGTTCGGTGCGGATCACGCGGCCGGCCGCCTGCACCACTTTCTGGATGCCGGGGTACAGATACGTGTAATCGTAGCCGGCGCCAAACAGCGTCTGCATCCGCTCGCGCAGCTGCTCGTTGACGGGGTTCACCTGCGGCAGGCCGAGCGTGGCGACAAACGCGCCGATCAGGCGCTCGCCCGGCAGGTCGACCCCTTCACCGAACGCGCCGCCCAGCACCGCAAAGCCCACGCCCGCGCCGCCGATGGCGAAGCGGTCGATGAAGCCCTGGCGCGCGGTTTCGCTCATGCGGCGTTCCTGGCGCCAGGCCGTCACGCCCGGGTCCAGCTTCGCCAGCGCGCCGGCCACCTGGTCCATGTAGTCGAAGCTGCTGAAGAACGCCAGGTAGTTGCCAGGACGTTCGTGGAACTGGCGGGCAATCAGTTCGGCGATCGGCTGCACCGACGCGGCGCGCGCCTGGTAGCGGGTCGAGATGCCTTTGGCGACATGCACGTCGAGCTGGCTGGCCGTGAACGGCGAATCCACTTCGACCCAGGCCGTGTCGGCCGGCAGCCCGAGCGTATCGGTGCAGTATTGCCAGGTGCCGAGCGTGCCGGAGAACAGCGTGCTCGAATGCGACGCGGCAAAGCGCGGACCGAGAAACGGTGCCGGCACCACGTTGCGGATGCAGATGGTCGAATCGCGCAAGGTCGGGCGGTCGGCGTCGCGCGACAGGTCCACCAGCGAATGCGGCCCGAACGACTCGGCCAGCCGCGCAAATTGCAGCGCGTCGAAATGAAAGCGCTGCAGGTCAGGGTCGAGCGGACCGGGGAAGGCGGCCAGGTGTTCGTTGATGGTGCTGGATGCATCCTGCAGTGCATCCACCAGTTTCGCCGGCATCGACTCGAGCAGCTGGTACGGCGCGGGCGCGCCCTTGTCGACATTGGTCCAGGCGCGCCCGACGCGCTCGAGCGCTTTCTTGACGGCGGGCGGGGCGACGGCGCGCGCGGCGCGCAGCAGCTCGCGGTCGATCTCGGCGCTGTACATCGAGCGCGCGCGGTTGACCAGGTTGTGGGCTTCGTCGACCAGCACGCTGGCCTTCCAGCCATTGGCCTGTGCGAGCGCGTACAGCATCGCGCCGCCGTCGAAATAATAGTTGTAGTCGCCCACGATCATGTCGACCCAGCGCGTCATCTCGCTACCCAGGTAGTACGGACAGACGTCGTGGTCGAGGGCGACCGTGCGCAGCGCTTCGCGGTCCAGCACCAGCACTTCTGCCGCAGCGGCGCGTGCGGCAGGCAGACGGTCATAGAAGCCGCGCGCCAGCGGGCAGGCGTCGCCATGGCACGCTTTATCCGGATGCTCGCAAGCCTTGTCGCGCGCGGTCAGTTCCAGCACGCGCAGTGGTGTTGCCGTGGCGCTGCATAGTTTGGCCGCGCCATCGAGCGCCAGGCGCCGGCCCGGCGTCTTCGCGGCCAGGAAAAACACCTTGTCGATGCCTTGCTGCGGCATGGCCTTCAAGGTCGGGAACAGGCTGCCGACCGTCTTGCCGATGCCGGTCGGCGCTTGTGCGAGCAGGCAGCGCCCGCTCGTGTTGGCGCGGTAGATGCTCTCGGCCAGGTGACGCTGGCCCGGCCGGAAGTCGGCATGTGGAAAGCGCAGCTGGGTCAGCGCATCGTTGCGCGCGGTGCGGTGCGCGCTCTCCTGTGCTGCCCAGCTCGAGAAGCGTTCACACAGGCCCGCAAAATGGGTCTGCAGCCAGGCGCTGTCGCGCTGTTCGCGCAGCACGGTTTCAACGCCGCTGCCGATGTCGTAATAGACGAGGGCCAGGTTGACCGTATCCAGGCCGCGCTCCTGGCACAGCAGGTGGCCATACACGCGTACCTGCGCCCAGTGCAGGTGGCGATGGTTGTCGGGGATGGACTCGGGGCGGCCGCGGTGCGTTTTGATCTCTTCGATCAGGTTCTCGTTTTCGTCGTAGCCGTCGGCGCGCCCGCGCACGCGCAAGCCGTTCCATTCGCCGGACAGCGGCAGCTCGGCGCGGTAGCCATCGCCCCGGCGCGCAGCGACGACGGCGTGGCCGGCAATGCCTTCCTGGGCGCTGGGCGAGGGCGTGAAGCGCAGGTCGAGGTCACCGGCCTTGGCGGTGAACTCGCACAGCGCGCGCACGGCGATCGTGTAGGCGGGTTGCGTGGTACCGGTCAAATCAGGCCGCCATCTCGGGCGCCAGATCCCAGACCAGATAGCAGACGGCCACCGGCATCGCATGCGCGGCGCAGTACTCGATCCAGCGCTGCTGGTTGTCCTGCAGGCGGTCGCCTGGGCCTTTCACTTCGATCATCATGTAGCGGTTTTCGAGGGGGAAGAACTGGATCAGGTCGGGAAAGCCCGTGCGGTTTTCGCGCACGTCGGCCAGGATCCGCTCGCACCACTTGCGCAGGTGCGCGGCCGGGATGCAGTCCAGCGCCAGTTCGACCAGCTCAAGACTGATGCCGTCCCAGTGCACGAACGGCGACTGCAGGCCGGCCTTGTCGCGGTAGGTCGCGCGGATGGTGTCGCGGTAGGCGCCGGAATCGAGTTCATCGAAGCAGGCGGAAAATTCGGCCAGCCGGCGCCCGTAGAAGTCGGCGCTGTACAGGTCGGCCGGGCCGCGATGGAACGGGTGAAAGAAGGCACCGGGGATCGCGGCGAAGATGGCGCGCCAGCACAGCAGGCCAAACAGCGTATTGGCCAGCGCGTTTTCGACATAGAACACGGGCGCGCCGTCTTGCGCCAGATGGTCGCGCACCGCACCCTCGACCCAGCGCTCGCCGTTCGGTGGCGCCAGGCACAGGTCGATGCGCTGCACCTCGGTTTTCGGCAGCCGGCCCAGGCGCGCGTGACCCAGTCGGCGCGCCAGGCGCGGCGCGATGCGGGCCAGGTGCTGGCGCTCGGCGTCGTTCTCGGGGGTGGCCTGGGCCTCGGTCAGCAGGGCCCAGGCGTCGTCGAAGCGCTCGTGTTTTTCGAGCACGCGGATGGCGCGGCCGCGCGCGCCGGGATAGCGGCAGCGGGCGTAGGCGGCAAAAGCGCCATCCCAGTCTTTCTGCTTTTCGTAGTGCTGGCCGATCTGGAACACGAGCTTTTCGCGCCGGCTGGCCAGCCAGTCGTTGTCGAACGCATGCTCGGGCAGGTCGCGCACGACATCCTCGACGGCTTCACCGGCAGCGAAGCGTTCGCGGCACGCGTGCAGCAGGATGTAGTGGTCGATGTCGGCGCGCTGGCGAAAACCCCGCGAGGCCGGCGAGATGTCGACCTGCTCGTAGCGGAACAAACCCAGGTCGGACAGCACGAAGTCGGTCCAGCCCTGGCGAAGGTTGCCGAAAAAGACCAGGCGCAGGCGATCGCACAGGGGCTTGACGTGGATGCGCCAGGCGACGTCGGCGCAGTCGCCGTACCAGCCCGAGAAGCGGCGGGGATCGGCGCAGTCGGCCCGCAACGCCTCGAGCAGGTCGCCCTTGCGCGCGCTTTTCTGGCGCAGGTGCGGGAAGGCCTCGGCGACTTCGGGCTTGGAGAGCAGATCGAACAGTTCGTCGAGCGAGAGTTCGGGATCGGCTTCGATCCAGCCGGTGCCCAGCAGGTGGCCAGCCGCCTCGACGGGGCAGCCGATCTCGGCGTAGCGGAGTTTACTGGCGCGAAACAGCGTGCCTTTTCGCATGACCATGCGCACGAACAGCGCACGCGCCGCATGTGGCAGGGCAGGGAAGGCGGCCAGGAACGCGTGCTCCTGCGCGTCGAGCAGGTCGGCATAGCGTTCGCCGATCCAGTCGAGAACGCGCTGAAAGTTGTCCAGATAATAAAACTCGTTTTCCAACAACCTGATCATGACCACCCGCGTTACTGTTCTTATGTACAGTATAAGCCCGGGTGGACAGGGAATCCAGCAGTTTCGGCGCGATCGTCCAGTGCGGCGCTAGCGCGTTGGCCGTGGACGACAGGGCTCGCCCGCGCAGCGGTCCGGGTTCATCTCGGGGTCGGGCAGGGCGTGGCCATTGGCGTGATAGATGACGGCCGAGATCAGGGCGACATCGCTGTCAGGTGGTTCGGTCGCCCCCACCGGTCCGGCATGTTTCGCTGGCCGCGCCGCCTGGCGCGGCACGGTTGCGCGCGCCTGGAACGGGGCTGGCGCTGCGGCCAGGGTCTTGGCCGTGCCGCGCTCGGGCATTGACGCCGTGCGCGTGGGCTTGACGGGCACTCGCGCCCCGTCCGCAGGACGCAACAGGCGCAGCGGCGGCACCGGCGGTGGCAGACCATGCAGGCCATGCGCTGTGCTGACTGCGGGTGCTGGCGTTGTCACTGGCGCTGACACGGGCGTTGCCACTGGCGCCAGCGCCGGCGCAGCGTCGACGATCACGGCCGCCGCCAGCGGCGCAGCAGGTTCGTCGGCCACGATTGCGCGCGCCGCCATCCCGGCGTGCGCGGGTTCGACCCGGTGCGGGCCGTCCTGCCCCGCCGCCAGCCAGGCCAGGGCGCCCGTCAACCCCAGCGCGACCAGCACGGCGCCGCCATACCAGGCCAGCCGTACGCCCGTGCCGCCGGACGCGGTGCGGCGCGCCGGCTCGCGTTCGAGCCTGGCGAGGATGCTGTCTTCGTTGCCGCCGCGCCGCGTCGACGACATCAGATCGGGCCGCAGATGCGGTTGCGTGGGGTTCGCTTGATGTTCGTCTGATGAACGCACGGCAGCACTCCTAAGATGGGGTTTTTCCAGTTCCGATTAGAAACAATCCTGGAGGTACCGATGCTGATCTTTATCGCGCTTCTGTACGTTTGTGGCGCATCCGGCCTGATCTGGCTGGCCGTGTTCCCGACGGGTCGCGCATTGGCAACACGCGGCATCGGCCGTCTGCGCGCGCTGGCGCGGCATGCCGGCGCCTGGGGCCATGCGGGCGGGCGCGCGCTGGGCGCCGCGCGCGATGCGGCCGCGCTCACGCTGCGCGAGCGCCTGCTGCGCTTCCTGCGCCGGCATCGGGTGGTGTTCGCCATTGTCGCGCCGGTGATCCTGATTCCGTCGCTGCTGGCGCTGGCACTGAGCAATCCCGCAATGCTGCCCGTGTATCAGGGCAGCGCCGCCATGCCGGATGAACAGGTGGCGGCGCTGCTGGCCGGCGAACAGCTGGCGCCCCCGGTGGCGCTGCCGCCCGACGTGTTTACGACCGCCGAAGTCGAACTGATACGGCCGATGCTGGTGGGTGCGAGCCGCAACTGGGGCTTGCTGCACCCCGACTTCAGCGCGCGCCTGCTATTGGCCTTCAAGATCATGAAGGAGCAGCATGGCTACGAAATGGCGCTGCTCGAAGGCTACCGCAGCCCGGCGCGCCAGGATGCGCTGGCGGCCAGTGGCAGCAACGTCACCAATGCGCGTGCGTTCCAGAGCTGGCACCAGTACGGCCTGGCGGGCGACTGCGCGTTCCTGCGCGACGGCAAGCTGGTGATTTCCGAAAAAGATCCGTGGGCGATGCGCGGCTACCAGGCCTACGGCCAGGTGGCCGAGTCGCTTGGCCTGACCTGGGGCGGGCGCTGGAAGATGATGGATTTTGGCCACACCGAGCTGCGCCTGCGCGGGGTGATGCGGCGCTGACGTGGTGCTGATGCGGCGCTGCGCCGGCAAGCGCCGGCGATGCACCAAGTCCACCGTGTTGCGCCCGCTCAAGCGGCGGCAGTCATGCGCGTGCGAGCATTTCCTGTGAGACTCTTTTTTCAACGGACCTGGGCCCCGCCATGGCGCGATTCTGGAATTTCCTGACCGGCAGCCGCATGCTGATCCTGATCGGTGTGCTCGCCATCGCGGCGCTGCTGGTGCTTGGCGCCGTGGCGCTGGACATCGCCATTGTCTGGGCCGCCATCGTGGGCCTGGCCTTGCTTGGCTGCTGGGGCGCCGGCTGGATGATCCGGCGTGCCTGGCGTGCGCGCGAAGGCGCCAGGCTGGCGTCGGCCATGGCCGAGGGCGAGGGCAGTGGTCACGCCTCGGACGATGGGATGGACGACAACGGCAAGGGCGACGTCGCCGTGCTGCGCAAGAATCTGCTCGATGCGGTCAGCACCATTAAGACGTCCAAGCTGGGCCTGACACGCGGCGCGGCGGCGCTGTACGAACTGCCGTGGTATATGGTCATCGGCAACCCGGCGGCGGGCAAGAGCAGCGCCATCGTGCGCTCGGGGCTGACGTTTCCGATCCCCGGCAACAAGGCCGTGCAGGGCGTGGGCGGCACCCGCAATTGCGACTGGTTCTTCACCACCGACGGCATCCTGCTCGACACGGCCGGGCGCTACTCGGTGCAGGAGGACGACCGCGACGAGTGGTTCGGTCTTCTCGACCTGCTGCGCCGCCATCGCCACCGTGCGCCGGTCAACGGCATCCTGATTGCCGTGAGCGTGGCCGAACTGATGGCCGGCCCGGCCACGGCATCGCACGAACTGGCCAAGAACCTGCGTACCCGCATGCAGGAGCTGACCGAGCGCCTGGGCGTGCATCCGCCCGTGTATGTCGTGTTCACGAAAGTCGACCTGGTGGCGGGCTTCGTGGACTTTTTCCATGGCAGCGAACAGGCCGAGCGCGAGCGCATCTGGGGCGCCACGCTGCGCTACAACCGCCGCAGCGCGCCGCAGGATGTGCTGGCCTTCTTCGACGATGAGTTCGAGGCGCTCGTCGATGGCCTGAAAGAGATGAGCCTGGCCGGCATGGGCGCCAACCGCAGCACCCTGATGCGCCCCGGCGTGTTCACGTTTCCCCTCGAATTCGCGGCGATCAGGACGCCGCTGCGCGCCTTTCTGGCCACGCTGTTCGACGAAAACACGTACCAGTTCAAGCCCGTGTTTCGCGGCTTTTACTTCACCAGCGCGCTGCAGGAAGGGAGCGTGCAAGACCTGTCGAGCCAGCGCGTGGCCAGCCGCTTCGACCTGGCGCTGGGCAATCGTGAAGGCGCGGTGGCCGAGCCGGCAGCCGGGCAATCGGGTTACTTTCTGCTGGACCTGTTTCGCAAGGTGATCTTCGCCGACCGCGACCTGGTCAGGCGCTACACGCATCCAGCAGCGGCGCGCTGGAAGCTGGGCCTGTTCTTCGCGGCCACGATCCTGCTGGGCTGCGCGATGGGCGGCTGGTCCTGGGCGTATATGGGCAACCGCCAGTTGGTGGCCAATGTGCAGGCCGACCTCGACAAGGTGACCAGGCTGCAGGCCGGCCGCATCGACCTGCAGTCGCGGCTCGAAGCGCTGGACATCCTACAGGACCGCATCGAGCTGCTCGATGGCTACAGCCAGGACAAGCCGTGGGCGCTGGGCTTCGGCCTGTACCAGGGCGGGCAGCTGTCGCGCAAGCTGCGCGACGAATACTTTGCCGGCGTGCGCGCCGTGATGGTCGAACCGGTGACCGGCGCGCTCGAGACCATGCTGACGGAGGTGAACAGCAATGCGGCCAGCCTCGATCCAACGCGCCAGGCGGCCACGCCGGCGGCCCGGCCCGGCCAGCCGTACCAGGATGCGTCGCCCACCAGCGTGGGCGACGCCTACAACGCGCTCAAGACTTACCTGATGCTGGGCGATAAAGCCCACGCCGAGCCGGGGCACCTGAATGACCAGCTCACGCGCTACTGGCGCGGCTGGCTGGAAGCGCACCGCGGCGCAATGCCGCGCGAGCAGATGATCCGCAGCGCCGAACGCCTGCTCAGCTTCCACCTGGCCAACATCAATGACCCGGCCTGGCCGCAGATGACGCTCAAGCTTGGCCTGCTCGACACCACCCGCGAGCACCTGCGCCGTGTGGTGCGCGGCACGCTGGCGCGCGAGCGCGTGTACGCCGACATCCGCACGCGCGCCGCGACGCGCTTCCCGGCGGTGACGGTGGCGCGCATCGTCGGCGAACAGGACAGCGCGCTGGTGGCCGGCAGCCATGCAGTCAGCGGCGCATTCACGCGCGCGGCGTGGGACAAATTCGTGCTGGGCGCGATCCGCGAAGCCTCGAACCGCGAACTCAATACCGTCGACTGGGTGCTCAAGACCACGGCGCGCGACGACCTGACGCTCGAGGGCAGCCCGGAGCAGATCCAGAAGGCGCTGATCGATCTGTACAAGGCCGACTATGCACGCGAATGGGTCAAGTTCGTGCAGGGCGTGGCGATCACCGACCTGCGCGGCTTCGATGCCAGCGTGCAGGCGATGAATCGTCTGGGCGACCCGCAGACGTCGCCCATCGCCAGGCTGCTGCGCACGATCCATGAAGAGACCGCCTGGGACAATCCGGGCGGGTTGCGCCAGCCCGCGAGCAAGACCGAGCGCGGCGTCGCCGAGTGGATCAAGCAGAAGATCCTGCGCCGGGCGCCGTCCGACGCGCGCACGCTGGCCGACACTATCGACCCGGCCGAACTGACCGGCGGGCCGCAAAGCGCGGGCCCGATCGGCCGCGAATTCGCCGGCGTGGCGCGCCTGGTCGGCGCCAAGGAGAAGGAGGCATCGCTGATGACGGGCTACCTCGATGCGCTGTCGCGCCTGCGCACGCGCCTGAACACGCTGAAGAACCAGGGCGACCCGGGGCCGGGCGCCAAGCAGTTCATGCAGCAGACACTCGAAGGGACCGGCTCGGAACTGGCCGAGGCGCTGCGCTACGTCGACGAGCAGATGCTCACCGGGATGAGCGAGAGCCAGAAAAGCGCGCTGCGGCCGCTGCTCGTGCGTCCGCTGACGCAGACCTTCGCCATGATCGTGCTGCCATCCGAGGCCGAGATCAACAAGACCTGGCAGGCGCAGGTCGTCGAGCCGTTCACGCGCACGCTGGCGGCCAAGTATCCGTTCGCGCAAGGCGCCAGCATCGAGGCCACACCGGGCGAGATCGGCCAGGTGTTCGGGCCCGACGGCGCGGTGGCCAAATTCGTTGGCACGGCCATGGGTCCGCTCGTGGTGCGGCGCGGCGACGTGCTGGCCCCGCGCACCTGGGCCGACATCGGCATCTCGCTCGCGCCGCAGGCAGTAGCGGCGTTTCCGGCCTGGATCGCGCCGCTGTCGAACAACGGCGTGGCGGCCGGCACGGCGGCGCAGACCGTGTTCCAGGTGCTGCCGCTCACGGCGCCCGGCACGCTCGAATACACGCTGGAGATCGATGGCCAGCAACTCCGTTACCGCAACACCCCGGCCAGCTGGAGCAATATGGTGCATCCGGGGCCGCAGGGTGTATCGGGTGCGCGCGTGTCGGCCGTCACGTTCGATGGCCGCACGGTGGAACTGTTCAACCAGCCGGGCCAGTTCGGCCTGCAGCGCCTGTTCGAGTCGGCCCAGCGCACGAAGAAGGACGACGGCGTGTTCGAGCTGCGCTGGAGCGGCAGCAATGTGACGGTGGCTGTCGACCTGAAGATCGTCAGCAGCCCGCAGGCGGGCGGGGGCGGGGGCGGGCAGGCGCAGGGCCAGGGTTTTCGTGGCATGCGCCTGCCGCCGGCAATCGTCGGCCGCTTCGATGCGGCGGCGCCTGCACTGGCCAGTACGGGAGGCCAGTGATGCGCGCCGACCGGATCGGTTACTTCGGCAAGCTGCCGGCGCGCGCCGACTTCGTCAAGCTGGCGCACGAACCGGCCACGATCGGGATGCTCGACGCCTGGCTGGCGCAGGTGATGACGCTGCTGCCGTCCGATGCGCGCTGGCGCGTGCACTACGACGCCATGGCGCCGGTGAGCTTCGCCCTCGTCGGCCCGGCGCGCCACCACGCGGTGGCCGGGCATCTGCTGGCGAGTCGCGACCAGTCGGGGCGGCGCTTTCCGTTTCTAACCACGCGCACGCTGACGGTGGCCGATCCGGCCGCGTTCGTGGCGCACTGTCCCGTCGCTTTTGCCCCGCTGTGGACGTTTTTGCAGGAGATCTGCCCGAACGTGCTGGCAGATGCCGATCCCACGGCGTCGTTGCAGGCGATTGCCGACAGCGCGATTGGCCTGGGGGATGTGGGCGCCTTCACTGCCTGGATCGACGCCGGCACGGTGGGTTCGCTCGACGCGCTGCTGGACGACTGCGGTGTCGCGCGCCTGGTGCTCGCGCTTGGCCTCTTGCTGCAGCCCGTGATGCGCAGCCGGCCCCGCACGCTCGACAAGAGCCTCGTGCTGCCGCTGCCGGCCGACCCGGCGGCGCGCTATCCGGTGGCGGCGTTCTGGCTCGGACTGATCGCGCCATTCCTGCGGCGCGCCGGGTTCGACCTGGCGCTGTTCATCACGCACCAGGACGGGCGGCCGGTGCTGGTGGTGGGCTTTTGCGCCGCGCTGGCCGACACGCTGCGCGCGATGATCGATCCGCTGGTGGGCGCCGACCTGCAGGTGCGCCTGCAGCACACGGCCTGGATCGACGAGCAGCTGCAGCTCGAGCCCGACGTGCGCGCGCTGGCCAGCCAGCTGGCCCAGCCCGACCTGCCGCTGGCGCTGGCGCGCACGCTGTTCATGACAACCTTCATCGGAGCCTGACGTGATACTTCGCACACTGATCGTCATGCTGTGCCTGGCGGGCCTGCAGCAGGGCGCAGCCAAGGCCCAGACCCAGGTCCAGACCGACGCCCCGGTGCTGGTGACCGGCACCGTGGCCGACGAGGCGACCAGGGCCGCGCTGCTGGAACGCCTGCGCGGCGTCTACGGCGCCGCGCGCGTGGTCGACCAGCTGTCGGTCGGCACCGTGTCGACGCCCGCCAACTGGAACACGTATGTCGGCCGGCTGATCGGCCCCAACCTGCGCCTGGTGAAAGGCGGCCAGCTGCACATCGACGGCAACAGCGTCAGCCTGCGCGGCGACGTAGCCAGCGAAGAGCAGCGCCAGAGGATCGCGGGCGATATCGCGGCGAGCCTGAATCCCACCTACACGGTCAACAACGGCTTGCGGGTGCAGGTGTCGCAGCAAGTGGTGCTCGATACGGCGCTGGCCGACCGCATCATCGAGTTCGAATCGGGCAAGGCCACGCTCACGCCCACCGGCATCGCCGTGCTGGACGGGATGACCGTCGCGCTGCGCAAGATCAAGGGCGTCAAGGTCGGCGTCATCGGCCACACCGACAACGCCGGTTCGCGCGCCGGCAACCTGTCACTGAGCCAGGCGCGGGCCGAAGCGGTCAAGGCGTATGTGGTGGCCCAGGGCATTGCCGCCGACTCGATCGCGGTATCGGGCGAGGGGCCCGACCGGCCGGTGGCGGACAACCGCACGCCGGAAGGGAAGGCGCGCAACCGGCGCATCGAGTTCAAGGTGATCCAGTAAAGCGCCCCGGCCTTTCGGCCGGGTCCATCCACGCTTTACGGCAATGTGATCGTCACGTTCGCCGCTTTCGGCGGCAGCGTCACCAGATCGTTGTAATGCGCCAGCGCATAGCCGGTGTCGTTGCCCAGCACGGTCCGGAAGCCCACGTATGCACCCAGTCCGGCCACCGTAAACACTGCCCCCAGAACCCACAGCGACAGGTCGCTGCGTACGCGGTTGACCACCTGGTCCGGCCGCTCGGCATGCGGCGCGAAGCCCCGCGTGCGGCCGCGCATGCGGGCGATCTCGTCGCCCAGGCGCGCCACCAGGTAGTCGAGCTTGTCCTTGCCGTCGAGCGCATAACGCCCCTGGAAACCCAGCAGCAGGCACATGTGAAAGACCTCGAGCGCCTCGACCTGCTGCGCCCCGCGCGCGCGCAGGTCCTCGAGCCGGTGGAAGAAATGCTCGCCCGCGAGCTGGTCGCCGAACACCCGGAGTTGCAGGGGCCGGGTCTCCCACGCGTCGCGCACGTCGAAGGTCGAGCGCAGGATGATTTCATCGACCGCCGAGCAGAATGCGTACTTGGCGGCCAGGATATCGTCGGCCGCGATCCCGAGCGCCTTGGCGTTGCGGTCGACGTCCATCAGAAAGCTCGTCATGTTGTCGGCAAACGCGACCTTGTCCTGCGGCCCGCACCCGGTCTTGAGCAGGAACAGCGCGTAGAACCCTTCGTACATGATGTCGCTGAGGCGTTGCGTGCGGACGGCGCGCTCGCCCGTATCGCCTTTGGGCGCGGCGCGGCGCTCGATGAACGCGCTCATGCCGACACCGCGATCAGTTCGAGGCGCAGTTCACGCAGCCCGTTGGGGACGTACACCGACATCGCCTGCGACTTGAGCATGGCTTCGTACAGCGCCCCGCGCACGTCGAGGACGAAGTAGACCATGTCGGGCCGTACGGGAATCGCGCTGGGCACCTGCGGCGCGTGCAGCAGCCTGACGCCCGGCAACGCTGACAGCACGCAGCGGTCGACGTCTTCGGGCGCGCCGACCTTGAATTGCAGCGGCACGGTTTCGACCAGGCGCAGCGCCGGCAGGTCGGCGGCCACGGCAAGGTACAGCGTGGTCTGCGGGGTGATGCGGCCCGAGTCGAGCGCGCCGTGGTAGTACGACGGGCGGTCGTGGTGCAGGGCGATGGTGAAGTAGCGCGACGAGATCACGGTGTCGAGCAGGTCGCGGATGATGCCGTCCAGGCGCGCGAACGGCGGCCCCGGATCGGCGTGGACATACGCGGGCAGGTCGTCCAGCCGGTAGCTGCGCGAATACGTCATCAGCCCACCGGCCAGGTGCAGCAGCGCGCCGTACAGGCGCTCGGGATGCAGCTCGCGGTGGTGCAGGTAATGGGCCAGCGCCGCATAGCCGGCACTGGCCGTGTGCAGCAGCCAGAACGCCGACACGTCGCCGCCGCGGATCTCGACCACGTTGCGGCTTGGTTCGCGCAGGTCGCCATACAGCGCGGTCACCTTGGCCAGCAGCTTTTCCATCAGCCGCGCCAGCGCGCCGTGCAGGCCCAGGCCCGGGCCGGCCACCGCATCGATCGACAGGCTCGGTGGCATGAAGCCGGGATCGGGTTCGAAGCCGCCGGTGGCCACGCGGCGCAGCCGCAGCAGCGGAAAGCTCTCGTAGGCTTCGAGCGCGTCGCCGTCGGCCACCAGCCGCAGCGTCTTGCGCAGATACGTGACCGGGGCCTCAGCGGCGCTGCTGTACAGGTCATGCGTGTCGCGCTCATGGCGGGAAAAACGCAGCGCGTCTTCCAGGTCGTGCAAACCATCGCCGGCGCCGATCGTGCAGTTCTCGCCATGCGCGCGCAACGTCGGCAGGGCGGCGTGGTACGTGACGGTCTGCAGATCGGGCGGCAGGTCGGCCAGGCGTACCTGGGGCGGCAGGATGTCGCCATCGGGCGCCCGGTACACCTCGCCCTCGGGGAACAGCAACGAGAGTTCCTCGATGCGCAGCACGTCGTTCCTGAGCGCGTCCAGGTCGATCGTCATCCGGCGCACGCCCCAGCAATACGGATGCAGCGCGCACGCGGTCTGGTTCAGGCGCGCATCGTGGTAGCGCTCTTGCTGCTGGAAATGCTGGGGCCGCAGGAACAATCCTTCGTCCCATAAGACCTTGGATGGCATGCTCACGGCGGCCTCGCTTGTGTCCGAAAATGTTTAGCTTGCAGGAAAGTTTTCGACGTTTATTGACAGCGCACAGACCCCAGCGTGCTTGCGCCACTGACGGCGCCACCCGCCACACTCATCGCGCAGGCGTGCAGACCGATGTTGACGCCGTTACGCTCGGCGTCCGCGCTGCTGACCGTCGTGCGCCAATGGCCGGCCGCGGGATTGTGGAACAGTGCCACGATGCCGACGTGGCCTGCTTCGCGCGCCACCTTTTCGGTCACTTCGTAGCGTTGCCCCGGCACCAGCATGATTTCGCGGACATCGAGCAGGTCGGCGCCGAGCCGCTCGCGTTCCTGCTGCGGGTCGAGAAAGGCCGCGTAGGGCGCTTCTTCGAAGGCGTCCTTCTGGCGCAGCTTGTAGAGACGCACCGCGAGTGCCAGCGGCTGGCCGCGCTCGTTGACGTTCAGGCGTGTGGCGGCGTGCAGCCGCAGCGGCACGTTACGGGGTGGCTGTTGCGATTCAGGCAGCCCGGCCTGTTTGCGCAGGCCCACCGCGCCCAACGCCGCATTGGCAAACGAACCGTGCGGGGCATTGCCGCAGCCGGGCAGCGCGGCGGTGAAGATAAACGCGAGCATCAACAGCGCGCAGCGATGGGTTGGGGTCATCCGGTTCTCCTGTGCAGTTTCTTGAACGCCAGCGTTGGATTGAATCCGTTTCCCACCCGCGTACGCTGCGCCAGCGCAAGGCGTCGCCCGTTCGCGCACCGATCCCACACCTGCTTGCTGAATCCGCTCGCCGTTGACCGTGCGCAACTTCGTGGACCTGCCGATGCGAATAATGGTGGCTTGTTTACCCACCGGAGCCGAACATGATTCGCCAACGACTGTCACCCATGCTGATCGGCGTCGCCGTCCTGGCCGGGTGCGCCACCGACGGGACAGGCACGAGCGCGGAGACTCCGCGCGCCGCTGTCTCTGGGAACCTCTACGTGCAGGCCGATGCGGCGCTGGCGGCGCGCCAGCCCGAAAAAGCGATCGCACTGCTCAAATCGGCCAGCGTGGCCCATCCCGTCGACAAGAAACCGTGGGTCCGCATGGCGCAGATCCGGTTCGACGCCAGCCAGTATGGCGAGGCAATCAGCCATGCCCAGGAAGCCCTCGCGCGCGACCCCAACGACACGCTGGCCTACAGCATTCTGGCCGTCAGCGGCCTGCGCGTGGCCAGCAAGGCGCTGGCCGACCTGACCCGCAAGAACAATCTGCAGGGGTCGGTGCGCAGCGAGGCGCAGGACCTGGCCAAGCTGCTGCGCACCAGTCTGGGCGAAGAAGTGCTGGTCAGTACGCGACCGGCTCCGCGCACACCGGTGCGCAAGCCGGCCACCCAGACGGCGGCGGCGCCGTCGCGGCCTGCGCCTGCGCCTGCGGGCGGCAGCCCGTTCGACGTCCTGAAATAACGCGGCATTTCTCACCAGTGGCCGGCCATGCCGGCCATCCCATTTCCCCACTGGAGTCGACATGGCCAAGAACGAAAGCGTACAAAAACGGTTGCAGAAAGTGCGCGCGCCGCGCGTGCAGATGACGTATGACGTCGAGATTGGCGACGCAACCGAAAACAAGGAGCTGCCGTTCGTGGTCGGTGTGGTCGGCGATTTCGGGACCGATCCCCAGGTCGACAAGAAACGCCTGAAGGACCGCACGTTCGTCAATGTCGATGCCAGCAATTTCGACGAGGTGCTCGGGGGCGTGGCGCCGGTGGCGAGCTTCAAGGTGGACAACCACCTGTCGCCGGAAGGCGGCGAGTTCGGCGTGCAGTTGCAGTTTCGCGAGATGGCCGATTTTCGGCCCGAATCGGTTGTGCGCCAGGTGGCGCCGCTGGCCAGGCTGCTCGAGGCGCGCACCAAGCTGGCCGATTTGCGCAACAAGCTGGCCGGGAACGACAAGCTCGAAGACATCCTGACCGACGTGCTGGGCAACACCGAAAAGCTCGACAGCCTGCGCAAGCAGCAGGGCGACACCGGCAAGGAGGGTTGAGATGGCCGCAGTCCTCGAATCAACGGGCGCACAGCCGGGCGCCCCCGAACTGGATGCGTCGCTGCTCGACCAGATCGTCGAACAGAGCCGCGTGGCCACGTCCAGCAGCGAGCATGTGCGGGCGCACGACCTGATCTCGGAGCTGGTCAGCCAGGTCATGCAGGGCACGATGGTGATGTCGTCGAACCTGTCGGCCACGATCGACGCCCGGCTGGCGGAGCTCGATCGCATGATCTCCGACCAGTTATCCAGCGTGATGCACGCGCCCGAATTCCAGAAGCTCGAGCGCAGCTGGACGGGCCTGCAATACCTGGTCAAGAACAGCACGACCGGCGCGAACCTGCAGATCCGCATGCTCAACGCGTCCAAGCGCGAGCTGGTGAAAGACTTCCAGTCGGCGATGGAATTCGACCAGAGCACGATGTTCAAGAAAATCTACGAAGAAGAATTCGGCACCTTCGGCGGCGCGCCGTACGGCACGCTGATCGGCGACTTCGAGATCACGCGCCAGCCCGAAGACATCTATTTTCTCGAGCAGATGTCGCACGTGGCCGCCGCCAGCCACGCGCCGTTCATCACGTCCTCCAGTCCCGAACTGTTCGGCGTCGAAAGTTTCGGCGACCTGGGCAAGCCGCGCGACCTGGCCAAGGTGTTTGACACCGCCGAATACGCGAAGTGGAAGGCGTTCCGGGAATCGGAAGACGCGCGCTACGTCGGCCTGACGCTGCCGCGCTTCCTGGGCCGGCTGCCGTACCACCCGGCCGATGGCATGACCACCGAAGGCTTCAATTACGTCGAAGATGTCGACGGCAGCGACCATTCTCGCTACCTGTGGTGCAACGCGGCGTATGCGTTCGGCGCGCGCCTGACGCGCGCGTTCGAGGATTACGGCTGGTGCGCGGCGATTCGCGGCGTCGAGGGCGGGGGGCTGGTCGAAAACCTGCCAACCCACACGTTCAAGACCGACGAGGGCGAGGTGGCGCTGAAGTGCCCGACCGAAGTGGCGATCACGGACCGGCGCGAGAAGGAAATGTCGGACCTGGGCTTCATCTCGCTCGTGCACTGCAAGAACACGTCGTACGCCGCGTTTTTTGGGGCGCAGTCGGCGCAGAAGGCGCGCAAGTACAACAACGAGGCGGCCAATGCGAATGCGGTGCTGTCGTCGCAACTTCAATACATCTTTGCTGTGTCGCGTATAGCGCATTACATGAAATCCATGATGCGCGACAAGATCGGCAGCTTCGCGGCAGCGTCCAATGTCGAGGATTACCTGAACCGCTGGCTGACGCAGTACGTCCTGCTCGACGATAACGCGAGCCAGGACCAGAAAGCGCAGTTCCCGCTGCGCGAAGCCAGCGTGCAGGTGTCCGAGGTGCCGGGCCGGCCCGGCGTGTACCGCGCCGTGTCGTTCCTGCGACCGCATTTCCAGCTCGACGAGCTGTCCGTTTCGCTCCGTTTGGTCGCGGAGTTGCCGCAATCGACCAAGAACTGACTGCTGTAACCAACTTGTTATTCAACCGACGTTTCAATCACACTTGGAGTAGAACATGGCAATTGACGTGTACCTGCAGATCGACGGGATCAAAGGCGAGTCGCAGGATGACCGGCACAAGGACTGGATCGAGTGCACCTCGGTGAACTGGGGCGTGAGCCAGCCCCGGTCGGCCACGGCATCCACCGGCGGCGGTCACACCGCCGAACGCTGCGAGCACCAGGAAATCGCGCTGACCAAGCTCGCCGACCTGGCCTCGCCCATCCTGTTGCAAACCTGCTCGGCAGGCAAAACCATCCCCAAGGCCAAGCTGGAATTCATGCGCGCCGATGGCCAGGGCGAGCGCATCAAGTACTTCGAGATCGAGCTTGAAAACGTGCTGATCGGCGGTGTCCAGCCAAGCGTTGCCGAAGGCAGCATCATCCACGAAGCAGTGGGCCTGAAGTTCTCGAAGATCAAGTGGAAATACACCCAGCAAAAGGTGACCGGCGGCGCCGGCGGCAACACCTCGGGCGGCTGGGACCTGGCGGCCAACAAGATCGTCTGAGCGGCGCCCGCCGCTTTCCACGCGGCGGCTGCGCGCCGCCGCGTGTTCGTTGTGGTTACC
The DNA here is from genome assembly GCF_014200505.1 of Massilia aurea. Taxonomy (GTDB): domain Bacteria; phylum Pseudomonadota; class Gammaproteobacteria; order Burkholderiales; family Burkholderiaceae_D; genus Telluria; species Telluria aurea_B. Next base: position 936,601 of record NZ_JACHBX010000001.1, read on the forward strand.
CACCCCCCCTCGGAGATACCATGAAAGGCTGCACGCCTGGCCTGCTCGACCGCCTGATGGACGAGCGCCGCGATCTTGCGCCCGGTGCACCGGCCTCCATCGAGCGCGTCAAGGACAGCATCGCGCGCGACCTCGAAGCCTTGCTCAATACCCGCCTCGCGCTCGATCCCGCCCATCTGGCCGGCTATCCGCTTGCGCGCGCGTCGCTGCTCAATTACGGCCTGATCGACTTCGCCGGCTTTTGCCTGACCAGCAGCCTTGATCGCGACGCCGTCTGCGCCAGCATTGAAGAAGCGCTTGCCTCCCATGAGCCGCGCCTGTCCGACGTGCGCGCCGCGTTTGCGCCGGATGCGGGCGACGTCAATCGCCTGCAGTTTGTCATTCACGCACGCCTGGCGCTGGGCGGCCAGGACGAGACGATCAACTTCAACGCCGTGCTGCAACCGTCGTCGCTGCACTACGACGTCAACCGTACCGTCCGGCCTGCCAGGGCCGCGACCCCACCCGACCAGGAGGCACAATGGACATCAACCTCAAGACGCTGATCTCGAAGCTCAACGACACGACCCGCGCGGCGGCCACGCGCGCCGCCAGCATCTGCGTCGGGCTGGGCCAGTACGAAGTCGACGTCGAGCATCTGTTTCTTGGCCTGATCGAGCAGCCGGGCAGCGACCTGGCCGCGATCGCGCGCCACTGCGATATCAGCCTCACGGGCCTCGAAGCCGATCTGCGCCGCGAAGTGGCGCGCTTTGCCACCGGCAGCGCGCGCACGCCCGTGTTTTCACGCCATCTGCCGCTGCTGTTCGAGCACGCCTGGCTGATCGCGTCGCTCGGCGCCGGCGGGGCCCCGCGCATCCGCAGCAGCCACCTGATACTGGCGCTGTTGACCGAGCCATCGCTGGCGCAACTGGCGCAGCGTGCCTCGCCACTGTTTGCGCGCTTCCCGCTCGATCGCCTGAAGCACGACCTCGAGCGCCTGACGCGCGGCTCGGTCGAGCAAACGGACCTGGCGGCGGAAAGCAGCGAGCCCGGGCCGGATGCCGTGTCCGAGCTGGCGCAGTCCGCAGCCCGCGCCACGCCAGCCCTCGATCAGTACACGACCTGCCTGACGGCGCGCGCGCGCGATGGCAAGGTCGACCCGGTCATCGGGCGCGACATGGAAATCCGCCAGGCCATCGACATCCTGATGCGGCGGCGCCAGAACAACCCGATCCTGACGGGCGAAGCGGGCGTCGGAAAAACAGCCGTCGTCGAAGGCCTGGCGCTGCGTATCGCGCTTGGCGACGTGCCGGAGGTGCTGGAGGGCGCCGAGATCCACACGCTCGACATGGGCTTGCTGCAGGCCGGTGCCAGCGTGAAGGGCGAGTTCGAAAACCGCCTCAAGAATGTCATCCACGAGATCAAGCAAAGCCCCCACGCGATCATCCTGTTCATCGATGAAGCGCACACGATGATTGGCGCCGGCGGCGCGGCCGGCCAGAACGATGCGGCCAACCTGCTCAAGCCCGCACTGGCGCGGGGCGAACTGCGCACGATCGCCGCAACCACCTGGGGCGAATACAAGAAATACTTCGAAAAGGATGCGGCGCTCGCGCGGCGCTTCCAGGTGATCAAGGTCGAGGAGCCCGACGAAGACACGGCGGCGGCGATGCTGCGCGCGATGGCGCCGCTGATGGAGCAGCACTTCGGCGTGCGCATCTACGACGAGGCCATCACCGAGGCGGTGCGCCTGTCGCACCGCTACATCAGCGGGCGCCAGCTGCCGGACAAGGCCATCAGCGTGCTGGACACGGCTTGCGCCAGGGTGGCGCTGGGCCAGAGCGCCACGCCGGCGCTGCTGGAAGATTGCGGGCGCCGCATCGAGCGTTTGGACGCCCGTGTCAAAGCCCTGAGCCGCGACACGAGCGCCGGCGAGGATCACGCGTCCACGCTGACGTCGCTGGGCGAAGAGCGCGCCAGTGCGGCGGCCGAGCAGGTTGCGCTGCAGGGCCGCTGGGCCGACGAACAGGTGCTGGCAGGCCAGATCGGCACGCTGCGCGCGGAACTCGAAGCGGCGGGACCAAACGCAGCGGGGGACGGCAGCGCGCAACTGCGCGCGCTCGGCGAGCGCCTGCGCGGCCTGCAGGGCGATACGCCGCTCGTGCCGGTACAGGTCGACGGGCACACGGTTGCCGCCATCGTCGCCGCCTGGACCGGCATCCCGCTCGGGCGCATGGTCAAGGATGAAATCCGCACGGTCGTCAATCTGCAGGCGATGCTCGACGAGCGCATCCTGGGCCAGCGCCACGCGAGCAGCGTCGTGGCCCAGCGCGTGCGCACGGCGCGCGCCAATCTCGACGATCCGAACAAGCCCAAGGGCGTGTTTTTGTTTGTCGGCACCTCGGGCGTGGGCAAGACCGAAATGGCGCTGGCGCTGGCCGACATCCTGTACGGCGGCGAGCGCAAACTCATCACGATCAATATGAGCGAGTACCAGGAAGCGCACAGCGTCTCGGGCCTGAAAGGCTCGCCGCCGGGCTATGTCGGCTATGGCGAGGGCGGCGTGCTGACCGAGGCGGTGCGGCGCAATCCGTACAGCGTCGTGCTGCTCGATGAGGCCGAGAAAGCGCACCCGGACGTGCTCGAACTGTTCTACCAGGTCTTCGACAAGGGTGTGATGGACGATGCCGAAGGCCGCGTCATCGACTTTCGCAACACGATCATCATCCTGACGTCGAACGTCGGCGCCAGCCAGCTGATGGCCGCCTGCCTGAACAAGCCGGCGGCCGACCTGCCCACGCCCGACGCGTTGGCCGACATGCTGCGTCCAAGCCTGATGAAGCATTTCAAGCCGGCGTTCCTGGGCCGCTTGAGCGTGGTGCCGTTCTACCCGATCGGCGACGAGGTGCTGGCCAATATCATCCGCCTGAAGCTTGCCCGCATCGGTGCGCGCGTGCTCGAGAACCACAAGGCCAGCTTCGAATACGACGACGCCCTGGTGGCGGCAGTGCTCAGTCGCTGCACCGAAGTCGATTCCGGCGCGCGCAATATCGACAACATCCTGGGCGGCACGCTGCTGCCCGAGATCGCCGACAACGTGCTGGCGCGGATGATGGAAGGCGGCGCCATCGCCCGCGTGAAGGTCGGCGCTACCCGCGCCGGCAAGTTCAAATACCTGATCGAACCGGTCCAGGCTTGATTGCAGACTTAACCCCGCGGAGACACCATGCTCGCTATCGACCTGTTGCTCACACCAATCACGCCGGACAATCCGTGCGGCGCCGACCTGTCCTTCGCGCCCGAAGTCGACGAGATCGCCCGCGCGCGTCTGGCCGACGATCCGTCGCTGGAGCAGGGCGCCTGGGTTACGGCGCTCAAGGAAGCCGACTGGAAGTTCGTCGGCAAACGCTGCGCTGCCCTGCTCGAGACACGCAGCAAGGACTTGCAACTGGCCGTCTGGCTGGCCGAGGCAGGCACCCGGACCGGCGGCATGCACGGCCTGGCCGATGGCCTGGGCCTGGTCGCCGCACTGTGCGCGCGCTACTGGGACGGCGTGCATCCGCAGGCCGACGAAGACGGCGTCGAACGGCGCATCGGCATCCTGGCCTGGCTGGCCAGCCGCGTGGCGCCGCTGGCCAAGGGTGTTGCGCTGGACGAGAGCGGCGCGCTGACGCTGCAGGCATGGGAAGTGGCGCGCGCACGGGGGGCGGACGCGGTGGCCGAACTGGAGGCGCTGCGTGCACGCAGCAAGCCAGCGTTCGTGCAGGCGCTGCTGGTTGATTGCGAAGCGTGCGTCGCGGCGCTGAGCGAACTGGAACGCGTCGTCGACGCACAACTGGGCAACGACGGCCCCAGCTACAGCATGGCCCGCACGGCGCTGCGCGACGTCATCGACCTGATCTCACCAGGCGTGCCGGTAGCGGTGACAAGCGCTGCATTATCGACGGCAGGGCAGGGCGGCGCCATCGCCGTGGCACGGCCAGCGCACATCGACGGACCGGTCGGGCACCGCGACCAGGCGCTGGCGCAGCTGCGCCAGGTGGCCGATTTCTTCCGGCGCACGGAGCCGCATAGCCCCGTTGCGTATCTGGCAGAAAAAGCGGCGCGCTGGGGCGAGCAGCCATTGCACGCCTGGCTGCGTTCGGTGATCAAGGATGAGGTGTCGCTGGCGCGGCTGGAAGACTTGCTGGGGATTGACGACCAGGCGGACCAGCCGATGAAGCACCCGGCGCCCTGAGGGGCCGGGTTGTTGACGGGGGACTTACCTGCGCTTACTCGGGTTTGTCCTGCTTACCGCCGCCCGGCGTGACGATGGTGCTGGCGCGTTCGAACTGCGCTTCGACCGTCTGCACCGCCTGGCGCGTGGCCGCCGTTACCTGCTCGTAGCCCTTGAAGGCATTGTCGATCGCCGCCTTCATGATCTGGACCGCGTTCTCGGACCCCGGCTTGACGTTCTGCGTGACGTCATAGATCAGCGCCGACAGCGTGTTCTTCGCTTCGACGGCGTGCGCATCGGCCGCGCCGCGGAACTCGTTGTGCATGTCGTCGATGATGGCTTTCAACTGCGTCGTGTATTCGGCCGCGTTGGTCACGCCGGCGGCTGGCTGCATGCGCGCCGCGAGCGACTCGTACGCGGCCTTCGGATTGGAGGCCTGGGCGACGTCACGGCTCGCCTGCATCGTGCTGTCCATCGTGCTCTTGATGGCGTTCATGTTCAGGGCGACGACCTGCTCGACGCCCTTGACGGTCTTGCCGGCCAGCGCATTGAAGGTCTGCATCTGCAGGTCGAACAGGGTTTTCGTGGCGTTGGCAAACTGTTCCGGGCTGGTAAACATGGGGTGTCTCCTCAGTGGGTAAGCTGTTTTTGAAAGCTGAACGATGACAGACAAACGACGTCTGCCGGATTCATTATTTAACAACGATGGGTTTTTCGCAACGCGCGTCACGATAGGGGCCGGTCGCCTTGACCCAGCCTTCACCCAGTGGCGTCGGCGAACAGGCCAAGGCGCCCGTAAGCTTGCTGCGCCATTGGTAATACGGCGCCGGCGCAGCCAGGCTGGAAGAGAGAACGACAAGGAGCGCCGTCCCGAGGACGGCAGAGCGAAGAATCTGCATGCCGCCCATGCTCGACCGTTCCGGCGCGCAAGTCAAGCATGCACTTGTACTTCCCATTGTGGGAAGGTGTAAGCTGGTGACTGAACGACAACCGGAGTGCACCATGCAAGCCACCCCACCCAGCATGAACATCGGCGACGCCGCCCGCGCATCTGGTGTCACGGCGAAGATGATCCGCCATTACGAATCGATCGGCCTGGTGCCGGCGCCACGCCGCACCGGTGCCGGCTATCGCCTCTACAGCGAGCGCGAGGTGCGCGTGCTGCAATTCATTCATCGGGGGCGGGTGCTGGGCTTTTCGCTGGACCAGATCAAAAACCTGCTGGCGCTGTGGGAAGACAAGGGCCGGGCCAGTGCCGACGTGCGCGCACTGGCGCAGACGCATATCGAGGAGCTGGACCGCAAGATCGCGGAGATGGCGGCAATGCGCCGCACGCTCGTGAGCCTGGCGGCATCGTGCCATGGCGATGCGCGCTCGGCCTGCCCGATCCTGGACGATCTGGCGACGCACTGAGCCTGCGTTAAATGGAAGGGTTAACGCAAAACGCCGTAACCCTGTTTCAAAGGCTACGGCGTTTTGCGGGACACACGGTCCACAAACTCACTACATTTTTTGGTGCCCACGGAGGGACTCGAACCCCCACACCTTGCGGCACATGGACCTGAACCATGCGCGTCTACCAATTCCGCCACGTGGGCACTGCAACTGCTGACAACGATATTACAGACTACTTACTGCGAGATAGACTTTTGGTGCCCACGGAGGGACTCGAACCCCCACACCTTGCGGCACATGGACCTGAACCATGCGCGTCTACCAATTCCGCCACGTGGGCACTGGGACTACTCAACAACGATACTGCGTGCTACTTGATACTCTGCTTGAAACCTTTGGTGCCCACGGAGGGACTCGAACCCCCACACCTTGCGGCACATGGACCTGAACCATGCGCGTCTACCAATTCCGCCACGTGGGCACTGCAACTACACGAACTTTATAACCGATGAACTTTTTGGTGCCCACGGAGGGACTCGAACCCCCACACCTCGCGGCACATGGACCTGAACCATGCGCGTCTACCAATTCCGCCACGTGGGCACTGCAAGAACATCTCTGCTACAATAGCAGGGTTTGTCATTTTCCGCCAGATCAACTATTCGTGAAACATCGCTGACCGGCGCATCAAACATCCTCTGCTACCACTGCTTTTCATCGCCCCGGCGTTGTCGCCGTTGCTGAAGAGAGCGAGATTATAGCGGATCATTTTCAATAGTCAAAGACCCAAGGTGAAGTTCTCGACAAGGACTCACGTGCAAGTACTCCGCGCAGGCTCTCCGCGCATGCATCCCGTGACGGGCGCAGGTCGTTGGCGCACATCATGTTAGGCGAATCGGATAGACCTCCGTTACACTACGCCTGTCATGGTGTCAATTAACCACGCTGCCGCCCTTATGTGATGTGCGGCGCTCTACTGGCCAAAGAAAAAAGAATCGATTTGAAGCAACCTACTCATACCATTCCAAGCCGCGAGGAAATCCTCGCTGTCTTCCGCGACGCCGCTGAATCGCTCGATGCAGCCGCCCTGGCACACGCCCTTGATGTTCAGCCCGCAGCGCAGGAAGTCCTCGGCCGCCGCCTGAACGCGATGGAGCGTGACGGCCAGATCCGTTCCGACCGCAGCGGCACCTATATGCTGGCCGATCATTCCGCCTTCGTGGCCGGCAAAGTCAGCGCGCATCGCGACGGTTTTGGCTTCGTGATTCCCGATGAACCGGGTCCCGACCTGTTCCTGTCCGACCGCGAAATGCAGAAAGTGCTGCACGGCGACCGCGTCATGGCGCGCGTGACGGGCATGGACCGCCGCGGCCGTCCCGAAGGCTCGATCGTCGAAGTCGTCCAGCGCGCGAACACGCACATCATCGGGCGCCTGCTCAATGAAGAGGGCGCGTGGATCGTCTCGCCTGAAGACCAGCGCATCGCCCAGGACGTGATCGTCACCGGCCCGACCGGCAACGCCCGTGCAGGGCAGATCGTCAGTGTCGAACTGCTGGAGCAGCCAGGCCGCTTCCAGAAGCCAACCGGCCGTATCGTCGAAGTGCTCGGTGAGCTCGATGACCCGGGCATGGAAATCGAAATCGCCGTGCGCAAGTTCGGCGTGCCGCACATCTTCTCGCCGGCCGCGCTCAAGCAGGCCGGGCGCCTGCCGAACGAAGTCATCGATGCCGATCTGGCCGACCGCGTGGATCTGCGCGACGTGCCACTGGTGACGATCGATGGCGAAGACGCACGCGACTTCGACGATGCCGTCTACTGCGAACCCGTCACCATCAAGGGCGTGAACAGTTTCCGCCTGCTGGTCGCGATCGCCGACGTCAGCCATTACGTCAAGCCGAACGAGGCGCTCGACGCCGACGCGATTGAACGCTCGACCTCGGTCTACTTCCCGCGCCGCGTGATCCCGATGCTGCCCGAGAAGCTGTCGAATGGCCTGTGCTCGCTGAATCCGGCGGTCGACCGCTGCACGCTGGTGTGCGACATGGTGGTTTCGCAGGATGGCGAAGTCACTGCCTACCAGTTCTACCCGGCCGTGATGCACTCGGCTGCACGCATGACCTATAACGAAGTGGCCGACATCCTGGCTGATGAGAACGGCGAGCAAGCCAAGAATCGTCCGGGCATCGTGCCGCATCTGCAACACCTGAACCAGGTGTTCCGCGCGCTGCTCAAGGCGCGCCAGGAACGCGGTGCCATCGACTTCGAAACCACCGAAACCTATATCGTTTGCAATGCGCTGGGCAAGATCGAAAAGATCATCCCGCGCACCCGCAACGACGCGCACCGCCTGATCGAAGAGTGCATGCTGTCGGCCAACGTGTGCGCCGCTGATTTCCTGCTGCGCCACAAGCACCCGGGCACGTTCCGCATTCACGCGACGCCGACCGAAGAAAAGCTGAACCAGCTGCGCACCTTCCTCAAGCAGGTTGGTCTGAACCTGGCCGGCGGCAACAAGCCGAGCGCGCGCGACTACGCCGCCGTGATGCAGCAGATCAAGGAGCGTCCGGATGCGCAACTGCTGCAGACGATGATGCTGCGCTCGATGCAGCAAGCCGTCTACAGCCCGGACAACGTCGGCCACTTCGGCCTGGCGTTCGAGGCCTACGCGCACTTCACCAGCCCGATCCGCCGCTATCCCGATCTGCTGACGCACCGCGCGATCAAGGCGATCCTGCTCGGCAAGAAGTACGAGCCGAAAGGCATCGACCTGGCCAAGCTGAACACGACGCAGTCCAACTCGGCCCGCAAGCAGGCCGCGAAAGACAAGGCCGACGGCAAGGCGCCGAAGAACGAAAAAGACCTGACCATCTGGGATGCCCTGGGCGTGCACTGCTCGGCCAACGAACGCCGCGCCGACGAAGCATCGCGCGACGTCGAAAACTGGCTCAAGTGCTTCTTCATGCAGGACAAGATCGGCGAAGAATACACCGGCACCATCGCCGGCGTGACCACCTTCGGCATCTTCGTGCAGCTCGATGAGCTGTTCGTCGAAGGCCTGGTGCACGTCACCGAGCTGGGCGCCGATTACTTCCAGTACGACGAAGCGCGCCATGTGCTGCGCGGCGAGCGTACCGGCCAGAGCTATGGCCTGACCGACAAGGTGACCGTCAAGGTCGCACGCGTCGATCTGGAATCGCGCAAGATCGACCTGACGCTGGCGTCCGCGCCTGGCGCCGAGTCGTCGGGTGATGATGCTGGTCGCGAGCGCAATCAGGGTGGCCGCAACAAGGAACAGCGCAGCAACGAGCCACGCACGAACGATGGTCGTCAGAACAATGGCGGCAACGGTGGTGGCAGCCACAACGGTGGCAACGGCGGTAACGGTAATAACAACGGCGGTAACGGCAATAGCAACGGCGGGAACGGCAAGCGTTCGCGCGGTGGTCGTTCGCGTGGGCCGAAGCCAGGCAACAACGGCGGCAACAACGATCAGGGTCGTCCACAGCAGTCGCCACTCGAGATTGCACGTCCGCTCGGTCAGGATGGCATCGAGCCACAGCAGGCCAAGCCGAAATCGCGCAAAGCCCGTCAGAAGGCCAAGGCAGCCGAGCGCGCTGCGGCAGCAGCAGCAGCGCCAATGACGACAGCGATGCCACAGGCGCCCGTGCAGGCAGCGAAGCCGGCACCAGCGCCAGTGCAGGCCCAGAAACCAGCGCCAGTGCAGGCGCAGAAGCCAGCGCCAGTGCAGGCGCAGAAGCCATCGCCGGCACCGGTTGCAGCACCAGCACCAGCACCAGCACCGGTCGCGCAGCCAAAGCCAGCCGAAGCAGCCGCTGCGCCAGCGCCAGCGCCAGCGCGCAAGCCGCGTGCAACCAAGGCCGTCGTCAACGACGTGGTCGCGGCTGCACCAGCCCCTGCGCCAGCGCCGGTTGCCGCCGCCAAGCCAGTGAAAGCTGCAGCGAAGAAAGCGGTTGCGAAAGCGCCAGCCGTTGCGGCGCCAGCTGCAGCTGCACCAGTCGTGGCAGCGCCAGCGGTCAAAGCGCCAGCCAAGAAGGCTGCTGCCAAGACGGCTGCCGTGAAAGCGCCAGTCGAGGCAGCACCAGTTGATGCACCGGCCAAAGCAGCAGCGGTCAAGGCACCAGCGAAAAAGGCAGCAGCCAAGGCACCAGCCAAGTCAGTCGCAGTCAAGGCGCCGGCCGAGACCGTTGCTGCGAAAGCACCGGCCAAGGCAGCGGCAGTCAAGGCCCCGGCCAAGGCAGCAGCGGTCAAAGCGCCAGCCAAGGCAGCAGCCACCAAGGCCCCGGCCGAGGCAGTCGCTGCCAAAGCACCAGCCAAAAAGGCGGCAGCTGCACCACGCAAGGCTGCAGCCAAGGTTGTCGCTGAGCCGGCAGCGCCGAAGGCAGTCAAGGCTCCGGCCAAAGCCGCCACCAAGCCCGCAGTGAAAACTGCAGCAAAGACCGCAGCCAAAACCAGCAAAAAGTAAGTCCCTGAAAGTATTCGAAAAGTAGCAAATGAAAAATAAAATGATTTTCGGCTTCCACGCCGTGACCTCGCGACTGCGTCACGAGTCGCAGTCAGTGGAAGAAATCTTCGTCGATGCCGAGCGCAACGACGGCCGCATGAAGGACCTGATCGCCAACGCCAAGGCTGCCGGCGTGCGCGTGATGCCCGTCGAGGCCGCGCGTCTCGACAAGATCACCGGTACTCGTCGTCACCAGGGCGTGATCGCGTTTGCCAGCCAGCTCGCGCTGGCGCGCAATCTCGATGAGCTGCTCGACGCCATCGAAGGTCCGCCGCTGCTGCTGATCCTGGACGGCATCACCGATCCGCACAACCTGGGCGCCTGCCTGCGCGTGGCCGACGGTGTCGGCGCGCACGCGGTCATCGTGCCGAAGGACCGTGCGGTCGGCCTGAACGCCACTGCCGCGAAGGTCGCCAGCGGCGCCGCCGAGACGGTCCCGTACATCACGGTGACCAACCTGGCGCGCACGATGCGCGAGCTGAAGGAGCGCGACATTCTCCTGATCGGCACCACGGACGACGCCGACAAGGGCCTGTACGAAGCCGACTTCTCGGGCCCGGCCGCACTGGTCATGGGTTCGGAAGGCGAGGGCATGCGCCGCCTGACGCGCGAGACCTGCGATGTGCTGGTCAGCATCCCGATGTTCGGTTCGGTCGAAAGCCTGAACGTGTCGGTGGCTTCGGGCGTCTGCCTGTACGAAGCACGCCGCCAGCGTATCGGCCGCGACAGCTGATTGTTCTACATGCCCGGATTGTCGCGCTCGCGGCAATCCGGGCAGTTTCATCCCTCCGCAGTACCAAATCCCTACCCAGCAACGCTCTTCCCGAATCGGCGACGAAACACGCCAGGCCATCCTGCGTCAACGACGGTGGTAAACTCGCGTCGAACAACTGAACCGTTTGGCATAACAAGGAAACGCATGACGAATGAAATGGTGGCGGTACTCGATCCGGTCGAGCTGCGCGTGCTGGCCGTGCTGGCTGAAAAAGAAGGCCTGACGCCCGATAATTATCCGATGTCGCTCAACGCGATCGTCAATGGCTGCAACCAGTTGTCGAGCCGCGATCCGGTCATGCAGATCAGCGAAGCGGTCGTGCTCGATACGCTGCAGCGGCTGGCCGAGCGCAAGCTCGTGAACGCCATTTCGCAGGCCGGCGCGCGCGTCGTCAAGTACGAACACCGCATGCGCATCAAGTGGACGCTCGAGCAGGACAAGCTGGCCGTGCTGACCATCCTGATGCTGCGCGGGCTGCAGACAGCCGGCGAGATCCGCACCCGCAGCGGGCGCCTGCACGAATTCAAGACCGTGGCCGATGTCGAAACAGCGCTGCAATTCTTGATCGACAAATACCCGCCGCTGGTCGTGAAACTCGAGCGCGCGCCGGGCACCAAGGAATCGCGTTACGGCCAGCTGCTCGGTGGCGAGATCACCATCGTCGCCGGCAGCGAGCAGACGTCCAGCAGCGCGAGCAACCTGACGCAGGGCGGTCGCATCGCGCAACTTGAAGAAGAAGTCGCCGCGCTGCGCATCGAGATGGAAGACCTCAAGGGCCAGTTCGAGGCGTTTCGCCAGCAGTTCCAGTAACCGGCTCGAACGCCAGTTCGATCAGCGCGACGCGACAATTGCGCCACTCGACCAGCAGGTGGTTCGTGCGATCATCGCCATGATCGCACTGCGCTTGTGGACTTTCAGGTTGCGCATCGCGTGTTCACACCCAGCATCAGGGTGGAAAGACCTCGCATCGCGCTCACCCCTCGTCACGCCAGCGGCGCAGGCGAATGGCGCCGTAGATCATGGCGCAGCCAGCAGCGGCCGCGATCCAGACACCCGGCGTGAGCAGCGTGCTGTAGGACGTGCCCAACAGCAGCGGCCCATCGAGCCCGGCCTGTTGCTGCTGCGCCAGCGCCGCGCCGTTGACTTCGCCGAACCAGATCCCGGGGAACACGCCCAGCAGCACCCGCGCCACGATCTCTTCGCCGAACCACTTGACGTTCATTGACACCCCGGCAAAACGCCCAGCCAGGAAATCGAACCAGGCCAGGATCGCAAGCGCCACCAGCGGCGCGCCGACGGCCCACAGGAACACGCGCGACTTTGCCCAGCTCGACACCAGCAGCAGCCAGCCGACCGTCGGCAACGACCACAGAATGTACAGCGGCAGGAAGCTGATCAGATACACGGGCGCCAGGTAGAAGTCGATATTGGCCAGCACCGGCGCGATCAGGTTGATGCCCTTGATGGCGCCGCCCAGCAGGCCGATCACCAGCAGGATCAGCGACGCCGCAATGCCGATCGCGATGGTCGCCAGCGGCGCAACCAGCAGCGCCGTCACCGCCTTCGACAGTACGGTCTGCGCATCGGACATCGGCAGCGACTTCCAGAACAGGATGCTGCGGTCGCGCCGGTCGTCGTACAGCGCCGCCATGCAGTAGAAGAACACGACCACCGGCAGCACGAAGAACAGCGGCGCCGTGATCACCAGGTAGCTCGACGCGGCGGCAGCGGCCAGCTTGGCCAGCATCGCGGGCGGCAAGCCATTGACCGTCATCACTTGTTCGCCGCTGACCTGCACGTGGAACGACGGGTTGGCGATGATGGCATACAGGAAGCCGCCACCGAACAGCAGCACGAGCACGGCGGCCACTGCCAGCGGCGCCCAGAAGAAGGCGCCCTTGTGTTCCCACAGTTCGCGCCGGATCAGCCATTTCATGGTGCTCATTGGCGTAGTCATGCGTAGGTTCCTTTCATGGTGGCGACGAACAGGTCGGCCACGCTCGGGTTGCGTACCTCACCGAGTGCAGCCAATTGCGTGCGGGACAGGCCGCCGGCGCGCAATGCATCGAACAGCATCACGGATTTGCCGAACACCGTGCGCTCGTCGATCGGTTGCAGCGCTCTGGCCGCCGCCACCTTGTCGCTGCCCACCATGACTTCGACGTAGCGTTCGCCGATTTCTTCCATCGAGGCAGCCAGCGCAATCTTGCCGTCGCGGATGAACAGCAGGTCGGTCAGGATGTGCTCGACTTCCTCGACCTGGTGCGTCGTGATGACGATCGTCTTGTGTTCATCAAAATAGTCTTCGAGCAGATTCTGGTAAAACGCCTTGCGGTAGATGATGTCCAGCCCGAGCGTCGGCTCGTCCAGCACCAGCAGCTTCGCGTCGATCGCCATCACGAGTGCCAGGTGCAGTTGCACGATCATGCCCTTGGACATTTCCTTGACCTTCATGGTCGGCGTCAGCTTGGTGTTGGCGATGTAGCGTTCGGCCTTGCTGCGGTCGAAGCGCGGATGCACGCCGGCCACGAAGTCGATCGCATCCTTCACGCGCAGCCAGCGCGGCAGGATGGCGACGTCGGCGATGAAGCACACGTCCTTCATCAGCTCATCGCGCTGGGTGCGCGGATCGAGGCCCAGCACCGACAGCTCGCCTTCGCACTGGATCAGGCCAAGGGCCGCCTTGAGCGTCGTTGTCTTGCCCGAGCCGTTGGGGCCGATCAGCCCGACAATGCGGCCGGCGGCGATCTCGATGTCGATGCTGTCGACGGCGATCCGCTTGCCGTAGTGTTTGGTCAAGCCACGCGCGGAAATGACGGGGCTCATGCGGCACCTCCGTGGTCGGCATTGTTCAGCAGCTCTTTGACGTCCAGGCCCAGGCGGCGGATACGCTCGAGCATCGCCGGCCACTCTTCACTGATGAAACGTGCGCGCTCGCTTGCCAGCAGTTTCTCGCTTGCGCCTTCGGTGACATACATGCCAATTCCCCTTCGTTTTTCCACCAGATTCTCGTCGACCAGTTCCTGATAGGCCTTCGACACGGTGATTGGGTTGAGTTGATAGTCGGCCGCGATCTGGCGCACCGAGGGCAGGGCGTCGCCAGCCTTGAGATCGCCGTCGAGCATCATGCTGACGACGCGCTCCTTGAGCTGGCGGTAAATCGGGGTCTTATCGTTCCAGCCGACGGTCATCGGGGGCCTCCGTGGTGGTTCGGTGCGGCGTCATCGTGATGCGCATGCCTGCCTCCTCATAGTGGTTTGTTGAATTGGTGTTGTAGTTTAGTATAACAGTGGTCGCGCAAAGGTCAACATGAAGACGCGAGATTATGCAGTGGGGATGTAGGGTGGGCGGGTTTCCCGCCCACGCGTTCAAACCAACGTCGACCACCCAGGCATGCCACGTGACGTTGAACGCGTGGGCGGCATAGCCGCCCACCCTACCGGGATGTCAGGATGGTGACGTCGAAATCGTGACGAATAAGGCTGCCATCCGGGTACAGCGCGAGCCAGCCACCGCGGGCAGGTGCCTCGTCGAGCTCCCAGTCGGGCAGCACGTAGCGCAGCTTGTCGCCATGCGCATGCATGGCAGGCCGGTGCGTGTGCCCGTGAATGATGACGTCGGCATCGAGCGAGGCAAACACATCGGCTACCGCATCGGGCGTCACGTCCATCGTCTCGTACGATTTGCCCGTGTGGGCTTCGCGCGAACCTTCGCGCAGGCCGGCGATGATGCCCTTGCGCTGCGCCAGCGGCATGCCGAGAAATTGCGCCTGCCATTCCGGAGCGCGCACCTGGGCGCGAAACGCCATGTAGTTGGTGTCGAGCGTGCACTGCGCGTCGCCATGCACGAGCGCAACGCGGCGCGTGCCGGCCTCGATGACATGGGGTTCTTGCAGCAGGGTCAGATGGGCGGCGTGCGCAAAGCCTTCACCAACCAGGAAGTCGCGGTTGCCCGCCATCCAGAAGACCGTCACGCCGGCATCGGCGACGGCGCGGATCGCCGTGATGATGGTCTGGTGGAACGGGTCGGCAACGTCGTCGTCACCGGCCCAGTATTCGAAGATATCGCCGAGCAGATACAACTGCTCGGCATGCACCGCGCGCTCGGCCAGGAAGCGCAAAAATGCTTCCAGCGTGCGCGGGTGCGAGACCTGCAGGTGCAGGTCGGAGATGAACAGCGCGAACGGGCGCGCAGGCAGCGTCATTGGCGTACTCAAGACGATGACTGATGCTGGTGCGCGCCGAACATTACAGAACTTCGATTTTCTCGATGATGACTGGATCGACCGGCACATCGGAGTGCATGCCGCCGCGGCTGGTCTTGACATTGTTCAGCGCATCGACGACTTCCTGGCCGCCGGTGACTTTACCGAACACGGCGTAACCCCAGCCATCCTGGCCCGGGTAGTCGAGGAAGGCATTGTTCTTGGTGTTGATGAAGAACTGGGCCGATGCCGAATGCGGATCCGACGTGCGGGCCATGGCCAGCGTGTACTTGTCGTTCTTCAGGCCGTTCTTGGCTTCGTTTTCAACGGTGGCTGGCGTTGGCTTTTGCTTCATGCCTGGCTCGAAACCGCCGCCCTGGATCATGAAGTCCTTGATCACGCGGTGGAAGATCGTGTTGCTGAAGTGGCCCTTGTTGACGTAGTCGATGAAGTTGGCAACGGTCTTCGGTGCTTTTTCAGCGTCCAGTTCAGCGGTGATGTTGCCCTGATTGGTGGTGATGAGAATCGTCGTCATGTGGTGTCCTTGTTGTTGGTTGATGGGCATGCGCGCCGGATGCAGGCGCGGCGGAACCGTTATTTTACTAGCTTGTCGCCCTTGAGCAGCGTCACGGACGTAATCTTGATCGGCACGACGGGCACGTTCTGCATGCCGCGCACGTCATCGACCACGACGGCCTTGATCTTGTCGACCGTTTCCTGGCCTTTGACCACCTTGCCGAACACCGTGTAACCGGAGCCACCAACGAACGGAAAATCGATGCCCGA
This sequence comes from Massilia aurea, assembly GCF_014200505.1. GTDB lineage: Bacteria > Pseudomonadota > Gammaproteobacteria > Burkholderiales > Burkholderiaceae_D > Telluria > Telluria aurea_B. The sequence goes on from NZ_JACHBX010000001.1 coordinate 952,478, forward strand.
ATTGTCGGCCACGTTGATGAACCATTGCGAGGTGGCGCTGTCAGGATTGTCTTCGCGTGCCATCGAAATCGTGTACGGCTGGTTCGACAGGCCATTGTTCGATTCGTTCTTGATCGGTTTGAGCGTCTTGCGGCCTTCAAACTTTTCGTTCATGCCGCCGCCCTGGATCATGAAGCCCTCGATCACGCGATGGAAGATCGTGCCGTTGTAGGCGCCCGACTTGGCATAGGCCGCGAAGTTGGCCACCGTCTTGGGGGCTTTCTCCTGATCGAGTTCGACGACGATCTCGCCCATGCTGGTCTTGATCGAATACTGCGGCATGTCGGCCGCCAGCGCGCTGCCAGAGAACAGCAGGCCGCAGGCGAGGGCAGCGGTGGCGCCAGCGACGCGCACGAGGGCGAAGCGGCGGTTGAATGACGATGACATCTGGCTTCCTCTGATGGACCGCGCACGTGGCGCTGTCAAGGGTTGTCCCAAAAATAAAGCTGGTCCGTATGGGGCCAGCCGGGTTTTTATCAATGCTATACTTTCCTTGAAGCGCACAAGAGAAGCGCTTACAAACAACGTCCCATTCTATCAAATAAGAATAACACCGAGGCCTCAGGCGAACCCCACGCCGCACCCGTCCGGCTGGCGCGCATGCAATGCCGCGCCGGGATGGTCGTTGCGGCGCCGGCGAGCGTTTGCCATCCTCGTGCGAACCGAAAATTCAATGAGCCAACTCAAGATTTACAACACGCTGGCGCGTGACAAGCAGGTTTTCGTCCCGAAGGTCGCCGGCAAGGTCGGCATGTATGTCTGCGGCATGACTGTCTACGATTACTGCCACGTTGGCCACGCACGCATGATGATGGCGTTCGACGTCGTGTATCGCTGGTTGCTGGCGTCCGGCTACGAGGTCGATTACGTGCGCAACATCACCGATATCGATGACAAGATCATCAAGCGCGCCGTCGAGAATGGCGAAACAATCAGCGCACTGACGAGTCGCTTCGTCGGGTACATGGATGAAGACACGGCTGCCCTGGGCATCCTGCCACCGACCGTCGTGCCGCGCGCCACCGAGTACGTCCCGCAGATGCTGTCGATCATCGGCAAGCTCGAGCAAAAAGGCCTGGCCTATCAAACGGCCGACGGCGACGTCAATTACGCCGTGCGCGGCTTCGACGGCTACGGCAAGCTGTCGGGCAAATCGCTCGACGACCTGCGCGCCGGCGAGCGCGTCGACGTCAACACCGGCAAGCGCGATCCGCTCGACTTCGTGCTGTGGAAAGCCGCCAAGGCATCCGAGCCGGCTGAGGCCAAATGGGATTCGCAGTGGGGCCAGGGCCGGCCGGGCTGGCATATCGAATGCTCGGCCATGTCGTGCGCGACGCTGGGCGAACACTTCGACATCCATGGCGGCGGCGCCGATCTGCAATTTCCGCACCACGAAAACGAGATCGCCCAGTCCGAAGGCGCGTTCGGCGCGCCGATGGTCAACTACTGGATCCACAACGGGTTCGTGCGCGTCGATAACGAAAAGATGTCCAAGTCGCTGGGCAACTTCTTCACGATCCGCGACGTGCTCAAGAAGTACGACGCCGAAGTCGTGCGCTTCTTCATCCTGCGCGCCCACTATCGCAGCCCGCTCAATTATTCCGACGTCCATATCGACGATGCGAAGGCGGCGCTGACCCGCCTGTACACGGCGCTCAATGGCATCGAGTTGGGTAATGAGCCAGTCGCCGTCGACTGGGACGAAGCCCACGCCCGCCGAGTGCGCGACGCGATGGACGACGACTTCAATACGCCGCTGGCGGTGGCCGCACTGTTCGACCTGGCGGGCGAAGTCAACCGCACCAGGTCCGTTGATGCTGCGCGCCAGCTCAAGGCGCTCGCCGCCGTGCTCGGCCTGCTCGAACGCTCACCGCAGGCGTTCCTGCAGGCAGGCAGTCCCGATGCGGGCGAGGGCGGGCTGGGTGAAGCAGCGATTCAGGATGCGATCGCACGCCGCGCAGCCGCCAAGGCCGCGCGCGACTTCGCTGGCGCCGACGCCATCCGTAAGCAGTTGACGGAGGCGGGCATCGTCCTGGAAGACAAGGCCGACGGAACGACCTGGCGCCGTACATAATGCCAGCGAACAAGGACAAGTCGGGCAGCGTGGCTGCATTGGCAGGCACGTCGCCGGCGCACGATGCGCTCGCCGTGCCGATCTACTGGGCCGAGGCCAAGCGCGAACTGATGCAGCGCGACCGCATCATGAACAAGCTGATCCCGCAGTTTGGCGACCTGCACCTGCGTGGCCAGCCCGACCCGTTCACGACGCTCGCGCGCTCGATCGTCGGCCAGCAGGTCACGCCGAAAGCGGCTGACCTGGCCTGGGGCAAGCTGCTGGCCGTCTGCCCGACCCTGGCACCGAGCCAGATCATCAAGCTGGGCGCGGTCCAGTTGTCCGGTTGCGGCCTGTCCAAACGCAAGACCGAATACATCCTCGACCTGGCCGACCATTTCAAGGCCAAGCGGGTGCACGCCGACCTGTGGTCCGAGATGGATGACGAAGCGGTCATTGCCGAGCTGATCCAGATTCGCGGCATCAGCCGCTGGACAGCCGAGATGTTTTTGATATTTAATCTGCTGCGGCCGAACGTCCTGCCACTGGACGATCCCGGCCTGATCCAGGGCATCAGTCAAAACTATTTCTCGGGCGAACCTGTTTCGCGCAGCGATGCGCGTGAGGTGTCGGCCAACTGGGAACCCTGGCGCACGGTGGCGACCTGGTATTTGTGGCGTAGCCTGGACCCGGTCGCCCCTGCGGCCTGAGCCCCCGATCCGCCCGACACGCCACCGGCTTACGGTAGAATAGCGCCCTGATCCGCCGCGCAGCCTCATAGCACGGCCAAGACATTACCCCGGAGTGACAATGACTAAATTAACTTTCCTCGATTTCGAGCAGCCGATCGCCGAGCTCGATTCCAAGATTGAAGAGCTGCGGTTCGTACAAGATGATTCCGCCGTCGATATCTCCGAGGAGATCGATCGCCTGGACAAGAAAAGCCAGCAGCTCACCAAAGACATCTACGCCAAGCTGACTCCGTGGCAAGTGTCGAAGATTTCGCGTCACCCGCAGCGTCCGTACACGATGGACTATGTGAACTCGATCTTCACCGATTTCCATGAACTGCATGGCGACCGCACTTTCGCTGACGACCAGTCGATCATCGGCGGCCTGGCCCGCTTCAATGGCCAGCCCTGCATGGTCATCGGCCACCAGAAGGGCCGCGACACCAAAGAGCGCGCGATGCGCAACTTCGGCATGCCGAAACCCGAAGGCTACCGCAAGGCCATGCGCCTGATGAAGCTGGCCGAAAAATTCGGCCTGCCGATCTTTACGTTCGTCGACACGCCGGGCGCATTCCCCGGCATCGAAGCGGAAGAGCGCGGCCAGTCCGAAGCCATCGGTCATAACCTGTACGTGATGGCCGAACTGAAAGTGCCGCTCATCGCCACCATCATCGGTGAAGGCGGATCGGGCGGCGCGCTGGCCATTGCCGTTGGCGACGCCGTGCTGATCCTGCAATACGCGACCTACTCGGTGATTTCGCCGGAAGGCTGCGCATCGATCCTGTGGAAGACGTCCGAACGCGCGGCCGATGCTGCCGATGCACTGGGCCTGACTGCACATCGCTTGAAGGCCATGGGCCTGGTCGACAAGATCGTCAACGAGCCACTGGGCGGCGCGCACCGCGACCCGAAGCAGATGGCGCAATTGCTCAAGCGCGCACTGGCCGACACGCTGCGCCAGTTCCAGGGCATGAAGACCAAGGACCTGCTTGAAGCCCGTCACGCCAAGCTGATGGCATATGGCAAGTTCAAGGAAACGCCGCCGCGCGAAGAGTAAGCCTGACCAGCGCGTTTTAATCAGCGAGTCCCAGCAGCGAGTCCCTACAGTGAGCAGAACCAATCGCGGGACCGATCCAGCCGGATCGGTCCCGGCAGCATGCAATGAGGCGCTCGCGCGCCTGTCCACCACCTACACGCCCACCTTGATCGCGATCGCCTGCAGCGGCGGCCTCGATTCGATGGTCTTGCTGCACCTGGCCCACGCCTGGTGCACGCAGCAGGGCATCCCGCTGTTTGCCTTCCACGTCCACCACGGCCTGAGCCCGAATGCCGACGCCTGGCTTGCGCACTGCGAACGCAGTTGCGCCGCGCTGGGCGTGCCATTCGACCATCGCCGTGTGACGATCCCGGTCGACGGTTCCGGTGTCGAGGCAGCTGCACGCCGCCCACGCTATGCGGCGCTGGGCGCCATGTGCCGTGAGCATGGCGCGACGCTGCTGCTGACCGCGCATCACCTCGACGACCAGGCCGAAACCGTGTTGCTGCAATTACTGCGCGGCTCTGGGCCTGCGGGCTTGTCCGGCATGGAAGCGGCCAATCGCTCGCCGAACCTGCTGGGCGACGACGTCACCGTGATGGTACGCCCGCTGCTGACGCAATCGCGCGCGGCGCTCGAGGCCTATGCCGCGACGCACGCTTTGCGGTGGGTCGAGGATGAATCGAACCAGGATGCGCGCTATGCACGCAACGCGCTGCGCCATCAGGTAATGCCTGCGCTGGCCGCGAACTTCCCCGGCTTCCAGGCGCGCCTGGCGCGCGGCGCGGCGCACGTCGCGTCGGCCCAGCGCATGCTCGAAGAACTGGCAGCGCAGGACCTGGCCGCCTGCCTGGATGGCGATGCGGTCGACCTCGCGGTGCTCGGCGCGCTCAGCGCCGATCGTATCGACAATTGCCTGCGTCACCTGTTTGCGGTACGGGGACTGGCGATGCCGTCGACGGCGTGGCTCGCCGAGATGGTCTGGCAATTGTTTTCGGCGCGCGAGGATGCGCAGCTGAAGGTCACGCATCCCGACTGCCACATCCGCCGCCATCGCTGCAAGCTGTACCTGACGCCGCACTTGCCGGAACTGGCAGGCATGCGTGATCCGGACGACCTCGGCATCTTCGTCAAGGAAGGGCAGCGCTTCCGCTGGCAGGGCGAAGCGTCGATGGCGTTTCCGGCCTACGGCGGCGTGCTGCACTTCGTGCCGGCCGCCCGCGGCTTCGACGCCGCCTGGCTGCGCGCGCTGCCGTTGATGATCGATTTCCGCAAGGGCGGCGAGCGCCTCAAGACGGCGGCCAACCGGCCCACGCGCGGCCTGAAGGCGCACTTCCAGGCGCTGGGCGTGCCGGCCTGGGAGCGCGAGCGCCTGCCCACCGTCAGCCGTGGCCGCGAGCTGTTGTTCGCCGCCGGCATCGGGATGGACTGTGCGCATGTACTGGAAGGCGGCGAGGACAGGATCGAATTGCGCTGGGAAGCGAACACGGCCTGAGGCAGAGAGGCAAGCGCGGCCAGTGGCGTTGCGAAAAGCATTAGGTTATGTTCTTTTCGTATAGCTTTTCCGCCAACGAGCCTTGTGATGCCGCGCTGCACCATGCTAGAGTAAGGGTCCCTTTTTGATCCTTACCCTAGCTGGAACCCTTCCTGATATGGCTTTAATTGTCCACAAATACGGCGGGACGTCGATGGGATCGACGGACCGTATCAAGAATGTCGCGGCCCGTGTGGCCAAGTGGCACGACGCAGGTCACCAGATCGTCGTCGTGCCGTCCGCCATGTCGGGCGAAACCAATCGCCTGATCGGTCTAGCCAAGCAGATCATGGATCAGCCCGACCCACGCGAACTGGACATGATTGCCTCGACCGGCGAGCAAGTGTCCGTGGGCCTCCTGGCCATGGCGCTGTTAGCCATCGGCAAGGACGCGGTCTCGTACACCGGCTGGCAGGCGGGCATCCGCACCGATTCGTCGTTCACGAAGGCGCGCATCCAGTCGATCGACGACACGCGCGTGCTGCGCGACCTGGCCAACGGCAAGATCGTCATCATCACGGGTTTCCAGGGCATGGACGAGGACGGCAATATTTCGACCCTCGGCCGCGGCGGTTCGGACACCTCGGCAGTGGCGATTGCGGCCGCGCTGAAGGCCGACGAATGCCTGATCTACACCGACGTCGACGGCGTCTATACCACCGACCCACGCGTGGTCGACGAGGCGCGCCGCCTGTCGAAGATCACCTTCGAAGAAATGCTCGAGCTGGCGTCGCTGGGCTCGAAAGTGCTGCAAACCCGCTCGGTGGAGTTTGCCGGCAACTACCAGGTGCCGACGCGCGTGCTGTCGTCGCTGACCGATCCCCTGATGCCCCTGGCCGAAGAAGCCAGCTCCGGCACCCTGATTTCGTTTGAGGAAGAAAGCAATATGGAACAAGCCGTCATCTCCGGCATCGCCTTCAATCGCGATGAAGCAAAGATCACCGTCCTGGGCGTGCCGGACAAGCCAGGTGTCGCGTTCCACATCCTGGGCCCGATCGCCGAAGCCAATATCGAAGTCGACATGATCATTCAGAACCAGTCGGTGGACGGCAAGACCGACTTCACCTTCACGGTCTCGCGCAACGACTATGTGCAGGCAATGAAAGTGCTGGAAGACCAGAAGGACATCCTGGGCGCGGCCAAGATCGTCGGCGACGCCAAGGTCTCGAAGGTTTCGGCCGTTGGTGTGGGCATGCGCAGCCACGTCGGCGTGGCCTCGGACATGTTCCGCACGCTGTCGGAAGAGGGCATCAACATCCAGATGATCTCGACGTCGGAGATCAAGATTTCGGTGCTGATCGACGAGAAGTACATGGAACTGGCCGTGCGCGCTCTGCACAAGTCATTTAATCTCGAACAAAGTTAAGCCAGTTTGCAATTTTTTGGGTGTGTTTTCTTGACCAAATGAGCACCAACCCTTAAGATGCTTGCACTCAGCGCTGACGGAAACGTTGGTACTGATTGGAGACGTGGCCGAGTGGCCGAAGGCACATCCCTGCTAAGGATGCATACGGCTTATACCTGTATCGTGGGTTCGAATCCCACCGTCTCCGCCAGAAAAAAGCAAAAAGCTCCCGCAAGGGAGCTTTTTCCGTTAACGCCTCCCGGAGACGAGGGGGCCATCTGCATGGCCCCCGCGTGGGATTCGAAGGGCTGCCCATACTTGGGCAGCCCTCTCCGAATCGTCCATCTGCTGTGCGCGACGCGCACAGCGCAGCGCGCCGTGGGCGCGCTTCCCATTCACACTTCCGCACTAAAGCATGCGTCCCAACCAGCAGCTCGCGCAAAGCGCGGCGTCCGCAGCCATCTGCCCAGGCCGAGCCCGTGTCGCAATGTCAAACCAGACCCTCGCCGTCCACAGTAAAGCATGCGCCCCAACGCCTCAGCTCGCGCAAAGCGCGGCGTCCGTAGCCATCTGCTCAGGCCGAGCCCATGTCGCAATGTCAGACCAGACCCTCGCCGTCCGTTAAGCAGGGGTCAAACAACCGTTCTAAACTCTCTGGGCGAAAAAATACCCGCGCTGGGCGGGTGGGCAGAGGTGCTACAAAAGCAAAGGCCACCCGGCGGTAGACCTGTTGTCGCTACAGTGGGTACTATTCCCGGTCTGTAGAGGCCTTCCAAGATAGGACTTTAGCGTACGCGCGTCACGCTACGCACAAGGAGCATTGCTCGATGATGAATTCCGTCTGCCTTAGGGCCATGATGTCATCTATGGTGATGACCTTAACCGCATTTCCAAGAACGTTAGCTGCCCTGCCCAAATCCAGTGAAGTCGCACCGTTCTCAATCAAAAAATCGTCTTTAGTTGGCTTGGAAATGACCACGTTTTATTCTCGTTTCGCCATCCAGGCGTGCCGTAGCGCCTTAAGGGGTGACTGGCTTCGCTGCAGCCTTGTTGCAAAGTTCCGGCACAGATCCTTTCCGCATCCCTCTTGACTCGAGTACGCTCTCGAGCCTGGTGAATTGACCCATACACTGGTCGAAATCCGCGTGGGTGCTGGGGTATGACTTTGATTCTGGGCCGCCGATGCTCTCAATCGTCTGAGCCAAATTCTCGAGCGCAGCCTTGCGCGCTGTGCAAGCCTCGACAGCCACGTCAACTGTCGACATATCTTTCATTTTCTGATCATCGAGTGCCACGCACTTTTCCGCCAAGGCGGGAACGGAAAGAACAAAAGCGACCACTCCCACTACGATGTTTTTCATCTGCGCTCCTTGTAAATGCAACTTAAAATAATAAAGCGGTTTCTTCCAGTAATTTCAGGTCACGCCATGCCAGGTCCGGCGACGCCAGCACATCGGTGCCGGGCAAGTCGGTCAAGATCGCGCCAACAACCGCAAGCACGCCGGAGAAGATCAGCAGGTTCTGACGTTGCTCCGTAAGGTTGACGTTCGCGACGCTCATTGCCGGGGTGCGGACCGGTAGCCGAAGTCCCTGGACTCGACGTCGACATTGACATTCATGTTGAGTGCAAAGGCGCTGAGCGCCAAGCCGACTACCAACGTTAAGATGCCGAAGAATTCCATGTTATAAACCTGTGCAGGATTAAAATTTCCGACATCTAGGCGTACTGCTATGCCCGCGCGAGTATATCAAGTTGCTTATTAAAAAATACTCACCGATTATTGCTAAATGTGATCGCTTTCTTTGCGGACCACCTTGCCGATGACCAGGCAATCGCCCTTGTTGCACAGCTTCCGATGGTATTTGCGCTGGTCGGAATTGTCCGAGGTGAGCCACCACTGGCCCGCATCACGCGACAGACGCTTCACGACTGCCTCACCCTCGTAGTAGGGATCTAAACTTTAAATAGCTTAGAGTGCTTTACTGAGAGTGGTTTAGAGTTCTACTTGCTGCACGAGCCTAGCTTTTTGGAATCTTGCACATGACCACTACCACCGACGAAGCCCACCACGTGATCGAGCAGCTGGGTGGCAACGTCAAGACCGCGTTGTTCTGCGACACCTCGGCAACCAAGGCTTGCTATCTGTCTCATTTGAACTATACTTTCGTATCAAAGGAGGCAAAGCATGTCGAACGCTAAAGCAGCCGCGAAGCTCCCTGCAGGCCACCACGCAGAGACAGGCAAACCTGCCCGCGCAGGAACGCACACCGTGGTCATCGGCACGGAGCGGACAGCCTCACCGGCGTGGGCCGGCACCCATGTCGCCGAGGCCATTCCCCTTTACCGGTCAGATCCCCAGGCGCGCATTGCGGTCATACGCCGCGGTATTCCTGCCGCAATGATCAGCAGTCTCTCGGGCAGGATGGGCATGAGCAAGGAAACCCTGCTCTCCAGCCTGGGCTTGTCGCGGGCGACAATCAGTCGCAAGGAGAAAGACGCTGCCTTGCTGTCGAAGGACGAATCAGAGCGCGTCCTGGGTGTCGAGACCCTGATCGGCATGGTGCAGGCCATGGTCGAGCAATCCGGCGATCCGGCCGATTTCAATGCCGCGCGCTGGGTGTCGGAATGGCTGACGAAGCCATTGCCGGCCCTGGCCGGCGAGACGCCTGCAAGTTATATGGATACGTTCGAGGGGCAAAAGCTGGTCGCAGACTTGCTGGCGATGAGCCAGAGCGGGGCCTACGCTTGAACAAGCAGGTCTGGCGCATCGCCGTCGAGGCGCCTGCCTACAGCGCCAACGACTTGCGCGGAACCGGCGCGAAGATGACGGGCGGGCGCTGGAACAGCAAGGGTACGCCCATTGTCTATGCCGCTGACAGCATTGCGCTCGCGACCCTGGAAACCGTTCACTACCTGAGTAGCGGCGCTCTGCCTTTCAACCGCTATCTGGTGCGGATCGAGATTCCTGATACGGTGTGGGCCGTGCGCCAGATTCTTGATCCACTTCCAGGCGGATGGGACGCCGTTCCGGCCGGTATGGCCTCCAGGCAGGCTGGTGATGCTTGGATCGCATCAAGCGCCACGGCGCTGCTGTTGGTGCCCTCGGTGATCGTGCCTGACGAATATAACGTTCTGATCAATCCACAGCACGCTGATGCCGGTGCAATTGTGGCCACGACCTTGAGGCGGTGGAACTACGACCCGCGGTTTTTCCCGTGACAAAACTGAGCGAGATCCACCATGACCTTGTCCACGCTGCACATCCGTGACGCTGGCGCTGCCGACGAGGCATTCTTCGCCAGCCTGTACCGGAGCACACGCGACGACTTGCTGGCGCTGCCGGCCGATCCTTCGGTGATCGATGGCCTGATCGCCATGCAGCACCGGCTGCAAGTGGCTGGCTACCGCAACAGCTATCCACAGGCCGTGTATCAGGTGCTGGAACGGGATGGCGTGGCGGTGGGACGCCTGGTCACGGCCGCCGCCGATGGCGTAATTCGGGTGGTGGACATTGCCGTTTTACCCTCCGCACGCCGCACGGGTTTGGCTGTCGACGTCTTGCGCCGCCTGCAGGCGCAGGCGGCGGGGGCAAGGCATGCGGTGGCGCTGTCGGTGCGCCAGGATAATGTCGCCGCGCGCCATCTGTACGAGGCGCTGGGATTTGCCGTGGACAGCGAAGACACGATGCGCCTCGAACTGCACTGGCGCGCGCAGACCGGCGTCCAGCCGCCGGCAGACAGCAGCTGGGCCGACACGTAGCGGGTGTGCTCAGTGCGGGCCTGCGCTCACACCACCCACAGGCCAGCACCTGCAAACTGGGCGTCGACCACGCCGTCCTGGTCCAGCCAGGTGGCGATCAGCTCGGCCCGCGTGTGGCTCGTCAGGTAGTTCTCCCAGCTGGCCTGGCCGCCTGCCGCACTGGCATTCAAGCCCGAGTTGTCGTACAGCGCCTGGACAAAGGCAGCATCGTTGATGCTGTCGTAACGCAGTTTGAATTCGGTGCTGGCGATGAAGTCCTGCACCAGTTGCGCACCGTCGATGTCACGCCCGAGCCACCACTGGAAGCCGCCCAGGTCGCCGGCGCGATCCAGCACCGTCTGGTACAACAGGCCGAGTTGCTTTACTTTCGCCGGCCCGTCCTGCAGGAAGCCGAGGTCCAGCATGCCGTCGCTGAAGTTGCCCATATCGATGCCGCTCAGTTGGTCGAGAGTGCCGCTGGCCTTGTGCTCCACATTCAGGCGGCCATCCTCACCGATGATGAACTTGTAGTCAGCGGTCTTGCCAGCATAGACCCCGATATCGTCGCCGTCGTCGGCAATCCAGTCCGTCTCGCGCGCAACCGTGCCTGCGCCGATCAGGTAGCCGTCCGCCGTGTTCCAGGCACGCTCGTGTTCGGCGCTGTGCGCGATCGCCACCAGCGCGTCGGCGCGGCTGATGGCCGGGGCGGTGGGGCTGCCGGCCAGCTGGCCGAGCCAGTAGGCGAGGCCCGCGCCATCGGGTGTGCGGCCGAAGGCATTGCCATAGACCGCTTCGATGAAGCCGGCGTCGGAGGAGGCGCTGCCGCTGGCGGCCAGCCATTCGGGCGATGCGAGGACGTGCGCGGCCATGGTGCCCAGCGGGACGCCGTCCTGCGCCCAGTAGGCCAGGCCGCCCAGGTCGGGGGCGCGGCCCAGGGCGGCGTGGTACAGCAGCGAGATGGACGACAGCATCGGCTTGTCGGCGCCAAGAAACGCCAGTTCGGTGGCCGAGGCGTTCAATTCGGCCAATGTCAGCCGTTCTGTCTGGCCCGGTGCGAACAGTGCCGTCTCATGGCGCGCCGTCAGGGTGTCGTCGGCTTTGAGGTAGAACTCCCATGCGCCTTGCGTACTGCGCCCGCCCTGGAGCACGTTGTTGCCGGCGCCGCCGGCGAGGCGGTCGTTGCCGATGCCGCCGACCAGGATGTCGTTACCGGAGCCGCCATCGAGCAGGTCGTCGCCGCCTGCGCTGCCGACGATGTCGTTGCCACCGCCGCCCAGGAGCACGTCGTCGTCGGCGCCCAGCAAGATGTTTTGGATGGCATCGTCGCCCGTTACAAAGTTGCGCCCGGCACCGCCGCGTACCGTGACGGCGCCGACGATGGCGGCGAAGTCGACGTTGTTCAGTTGCAGCGTGCTGCCCGCAGGCAGGCCGGTGGCGTCGATGACCAGGCCGATCGCGGTGGCGTTCTGGCCGCCGCCCACCGGCGTGGTCGAACTTCCGTTGATCAGGATGGTTGGCGGCGCGCTCAAGCCCGGTGCTGCGGACAACACGATGGTCTCGCTCTGCAGCAGCGTGCCTGGCGCCAGGCTGTCGAGGAAGCCGGCACCGTTGCCGGTCATGCCTGACTGGGCGCTGGAACCGTCTTCAGTCTCGTTGTCGATGCGGCCGATCAGGTCGAGCAGGGCTTGCTGGCTGGTGAGCAGACTCGACGGCCCTTCGGCCCGCAGGCCGGTGCCGACCGGCAGGCTGACCATCAGTTCGGTACGTGGACCGGTGCCGGTGCCCAGGCCCAGCGGGATATCGGCCAGGTTGCCGTTCGGGGTGGCCGGATCGTCGCTGCGGGTGCCGGTAATGATGGGCACCGTCAGCGCCTGGCCGGCGAGTCCGGTGACTGGATCGACCGGCAGGATGTCCGTCTGCACCGCGACGCCGTCGATCGTGTCCGATGCGGGCGGGTCGGCCGGCGGAATGACTGGTGGCGTGGTTTGCACCGCGTAGTTTGGCGAGGAAGCATTGCCCACGCCAGGATTGCCGGCCAGATCGGCCACGTTGGCCAGACTGACCGCAACGACGTTGGATGCCGCGAGGATGTTGGCATCCGGCGTGAAGGTTGCGCGCCAGGTCATGCCAGCATCGAGCGTGGTGAACGTGCCCAGGGCGCCGTTGGGCGCCGTGACTGCTGACGCGTCGAAGCCGCTGACGATCTCGTTGAAGGCAATCGTCAGTTGCGCCGTCTCGCCGGCGCGCAGGTCGACGTCCGAGAGCGTGACAGTCGCCGTTGGCGCCAGCGTGTCGACTCCGTAGTTGCCGCTGGTCGTGCTGCCGGTGCCGGCATTGCCGGCCAGGTCGCTCACGCCGGCGTAGTTCAGTGTCAGCGTATTGGTGGCATCGGTGACGTTGTCGAGCGGGGTCAGAACGGCGGTCCAGATATGGCCGCCGTCGGCCGACATCAGGTTTGACAAGGCGCCGTTGGCGACCGTTACATCGGCTACGGTGAAGTCCTGCACGGCTTCGCTGAAGCGGAACGTGACGGTGGCCGTGTCGCCGGCCGCAAGCGCGGTGTCGGTCAGCTCGATGGCGCCCGACAGCGTCGGCGCCGTCTGGTCGACGGTGTAGTTCTGCCCGGCGCTGTAGCCGCCCGCGATGGGCTGGCCACTGCCGCCCTGGATGCCGGTGCCGCTGGCATTGAGGTCCAGGCGCAGCACGCCGTCGCCGGCGATGTTGTTGACGGTGACAGTCCAGTTCGCGCCGCTGCCGGAGACTGCACCGATATTGGCGGTGACGCCACCGCTCGCCACGAGCGTGAAGTCGCTTGCGTCGACGCCGGTAACGCTGTCCGAGAAGGTGACCGCATACACGACGCTGGTGGCGTTGGTCAGTTCGTTACCGACGCGCACGATGCCGGTGACGGCAGGCGCGAGGGCGTCGACCAGGATGCCGGCGGTTGCCCCGACGGCGTTGAGCGTGGTGGCCGCCGCGTTGCCAGCCGTGTCACGGATCGTGCCACCGTTGAACGACAGCGGCCCATTCATGGCGATACCGTCAGCGTCGGCGTTACCCGCAACGACCGTGTAGCGGAAGGTGAGGGCAGTGCCGCCCGAACCGCTCACGTAAGCGGCCTGCACCGTGCCGCCAGTGTCGAGCGTAAGCGGAAGCGACGGCGTGCCGTTGGTGGTGTCGACCGTGACCGCCTCATTGAAGTTGACGGTAAATTCCAGCGGATCGCCGGCGCCATAGGTGGCCGACGCCGGCACCAAAACCGACGTGACGGAAGGGGACGTGTAGTCGAAGGTATAGCTCTGGCCACTCGTATAGCCGGGTGCGGCATTGCCGGCGCTGTCGGCAATGCCGGTGCCTGCGTTCTTCAGATCCAGGCGCAGCGTGCCGTCGCCGCTGATGCTGTTGACAGTGACGGTATAGGACGTGCCGCTGCCGGTCACGCTGGCGATGGTGCCGGTCGCGGCGCCCGTGCCGGTCAGCTGGAAGTCGCCAGCGCCAACACCGGTGACGCTGCTGTCGAAGGTGACGGCGTACTGGACGCTGGTGGCATTGCTGGTCGCGGTACCGATGCGGTTGATCGAGGTCACAGCGGGCGCCAGCGTGTCGAAGGTCAGCGCTGGCGTGGCGCCGGCGCCGCCGCTGTTGCCGGCGGTGTCGGTCCAGGCCGCGCCGGCGACGCTGATGCTGGCCGCGCCGCTGTTTGTACTGGCGGTCGGCGTGAAAGTGGCAGTGCGGATCGCGCCGCTGCCCGAGATGGCGCTCATGGTGCCGCCGCTGACCTGCACGTCGCCAACGCTGCCATCCCAGGTAAACGTTGCGCCGGGATCTTCGCTGAAGGTGAACGTGATGGTGGCTGTTTCACCGGCCTTGAGCGCCGCGCTGTTGCTGGTGATTGCCAGCGTGGGCGCGGTACGGTCCAGCGTGATGCCAAGGCCGGTGCTGCGCGCGCTGACCAGGCCGCCGCTGGCCGACGTGACCGTGGAATACACATTGTAGTTGCCGTCGGCCAGGCCAGCGACATTGATGCCGTTGACCGTCCAGACGCCATTGTTGACCGTCGCCGTCCCCGTGGCGTCGGTGCCGGCGTCGTAGGTTGCATTGCTGTTGCTGTCGACGAACACCCGCACCGTGCTGCTGCTGTCGCCGGCGGCGCTGGTGCCGCTGAAGCTCAGCGTGCCGGCGTTGGTGATGTTGTCGCTCTGCGAGACGCCGGTGTCGACGGCGGCGTTGCCCGAGAGGTCGGGGGCGCCAGGCGTGGAGGGCGTGACGTTGACGGTGATGGTGCGGGTGGCCGTGGCGGCGCCGTCGCTGACCTGGATGGCGAAGGTGTCGTTGCCGGCGAAACCGGCGTTCGGCTGGTAGGTCAGGGTGCCACCCGGCATGATGCTGGCGCCGCCGCTCGCTTTCGTGCTGGGTGTAAAGACCAGCGTCCCGTTCGTGGGACCGCTGGTCTGGCTCCAGGTCAGCGTCTGGGCGCTGTCGGTATCGCTCACGCGCACCAGGCTGGAAAAATCGGTGGCGCCCGCATTGGTCGTCAGCGCCAGCGGGGTATTTGCGCCCACGAAGGATGGCGCGGTATTCGGGGGCGGCGCGGTGCTGATATTGGCCACGGTGATGCTGTTGAAGTTGAGGTTGGCCGGCTCATTGATCTGTGTATCGGGCCCGGTGGCGACGATTTTCCAGGTGATGGTGATCGATGCGACCGCATTGTCCGCAAACAAGGCCCCGCCGTTCAGGATGGAACTCGCCGAAAACACATTGGTATTGCCGGGAATATACGATCCACTCAGGACATGGCTGCCGTTGGTCTGGCCTCCAACATCCTTGGTGATGATCGACAACGCGCTGAAGCCCTGGAAATTTTCAAAGAACGAGAACGCCAGGTCCTTGAAGGTCAATGTGCTGACGCCCGCGCTGCCGCCGAACTTGATCGTGATGCTGCCGCTGGTATCGGGCGTGATCTGGTCGGCGGCGTACATGAGGGTGCCGTCGACAGCGATGCCGTTGCTGATATCGAATTTGTCGGAAAATCTGACGAAACCGGCGCCGCCCGAATTGAGCGGGCTGTCGGCGCCGCCAAAATCGTAGGTGCCGTCGGCCAGGCCGTTGACGGCCAGGATGCCGGAATAGCTGGCTAGCGAGAGCGTCGACAGCGGATTACCGGCAGCGATTGCACCGCTCGAACGCTCGAGGGTCCAGTTGCCGCCCAGCGCTGTGGCGCCGGTCAGATCGGTGGACGCGGCAACATCGGCGCCCGTGGCGCCCGCCAATGCATCGACGAATGCGGCGCCGTTCGTGCCTGCCCCTACCGAGCAGCCATACAGCAGGATGTCGGCGTCGGCATGCAGGGCCTGCCGGATCGTCGCGAGGTCATCGGCGTGGCCGGACAGGTTGTCGTGGCGCAGTTGCAGCGCGCCGAGCGATACAGCGCCTTCCTTGCCGTGCGACACGATGTGGAGCGCGTCGATCCCGCTGCGGCCTTTCAGGACAGCCGCGATGCTGGCCAGGCCATCCAGCCCCGGATCCATCACATGCACCTCGGCGCCGGGCGGCAGGCCGTCCAGCAGCAACTGGTAGTCGGCGACGTCGGCGTCGACGAAGACGATGACCGTGGGGGCCAGCGCCGAAGTGGCGTGGGACGGGAATGGCAAGAAAGCGTCTGGATGGTTCATGGCGTGGGCATGAGAAACATCGAAGGAGAGGAGCCGCGGCCCGGATGCCGCCGGCCAATGCCGAGGCTACGGTCTCGGGGGATACACGCCCACCAGGGCGATGATGCATCGCACGGGCAGATATGGCTGCATATTGTTGTGGGCCTGGCCGCCGCCGGCAGCCGACAGCGCCATTGGGTGCATGGTGACGTCGGGCTTGGGGGCAAACCCCCTGGTGTCCGTCGGGTTGCGGCCCGCCTTCGGCGTTTTGGTCCAGACGGCGCCGGTCGGATCGCTCAACGTTCCCTGATTGTCCAGCGCCTGTGGAACGTGGGTATGGGCTGGCATCTGGGCCGCGAGCAGCGTCACGGCCGCCTCGCCACCTTGCGTGCCCAACGGCCTTGGCGTCAGGCCGGGCCCGTCGCCCTGGTGCATCGGCACGCGCCCGCTCAGGTTGGGCAGGGCGAACGTCGTGCTGCCATCACCGCCATACACCGTCCCGATCACGCTGAACAGCACAGAGTTCTGCTGGATGGCCACCAGCTGGCCATTGCAGTCGGCCCAGCCGTCAGGCGCGTACGTGCCGCTGAACAGACGTACTTCTCCGATGTAGGGATCCATGGATGTCTCCTTAAGGGCGCGGTGGGTAGATTCCCTGTATCGCGATGCAGAAACTGATCGTCAGGTAGGGCTGCATATTGTCGTGTGCCTGCGAGCTGCCTGCCGAGCTCATGGCACGCGCGCCCATCGGAACGTCGGGCGCGCTCGCCGCATAGGTATCGACACTTTGAGGCCAGACATTGCCTTGCGGCGGGATCAGCGTCGCTGTCTCCCCGGATGCCTGTACCGCGTGGGCATGCATGGGCAGCTCGTTGACGGTGAGGGTATGGTTGGCCTCGCCGCCCGCCGCGCCCAGTGGATACGTCGGCGACAGGTGCAACGGAACCCGGCCGCGCAGATCAGGCAAGCCGAATGTGGTGACACCATTGCCGCCGTAGGCGATGCCGAGCAGCGAATAAAGCGCTTGATTCTGTTGGACCGGCAACATCTGGCCCTGACAGGCAAGCCAGCCACGGGGAATCAGGCCGAATGAAAATGACCTGATTTCGCCCAGGAAGGGGTCAGCCATGAAGGATTCTCCTGTTGTGTGCTGTGACGATCAGGCCTGGGACGGAAAAATTCCCTGGGTCGCAATGATGAATGTCAGCGCCATGAATGGCATGAGGTTATCGTGGGACTGGTTACTGCCTGCGGAACTAACGGCGGCGGCGGACATTGCAACGAGAGGGGTGTCGGCGGCCGGTTTCTCGAATACCTGCTTCGCGGCCCATACATTGTTGGTGGGAAGCGGCTGATTTCCCGGTGCCGACTGGGCGGCGGGGAGATGGCCATGGGCCGGCATCTGCGAGGTCAGCAAGGTCACGCTTTCGGCGCCGCTTTTCTGGCCCAGCATGTAATTGCTTCCAGCACCATTGCCCACGCTGATTGGCACCCGGCCGCGCATGTCGGGTACCCCGAACGTGGTCATGCCGTCGCCGCCATAGGTCGTGCCGATCAAGGTGAACAGTACTTCGTTGTCGGTGATCGGCAACAGCTGGCCATTGCACAATGCCCACCCCTGGGGCGCATAGCCCCCGGCAAACATCCGGATCTCGCCCATATATTGATCGGACATCCTGTCTCCTTGTGTGGAAATGAAGTCGCAATACAAGAATGATTTGACGCAGCCTGTGGTGCGGCGGTTCCGGCTTTATTTCTGGAAAATTCTACAGGAAGGTCAGCGCATATTGCGCGTTGAATTTTAATTGTTGCGTCTGCGCCAAATTAATCGTGAACAGGACTTTGTTAATATTCCGCAAGCCCGACTTTTTAATTGATGGTATGTCCAAATAATACTTTCGTTGAATGTTCAATATTTAAAATACTGATATTGATTGAGGGCAGAGTGCTCGGCAATTTGTTATTGACATGTATTGTCGACAATCGGATCTGCCAATGGCACGGCGTTTCCGGGCATCGCGCGTCCCCGGATTGCAGGGCAGCGCGCAGCAGGATCGGCGCGACGCCGTTAAAATGCCGGATGCAGCAATTGTTGGTTCAACAGTTTTAGGGAGTCCTCGCATGACCGTTTCAGCCACTCCCGCAGTGTCCGTCAACAAAATCCGCGTCGGCATTGTCGGTGCCGGTACCTGGGCCGAATATGGCCACATCCCGTCGCTCGCCTTGCTGCCCGGGTTCGAACTGACGGCCGTCTACAGCCGCAGTGCCGACAAGGCCCAGGCACTGGCCGCGCGCCATGGCATTGCCCATCCCGTCACCTCGCTGCAGGCGCTCGTCGAGCATCCCGAGGTGGATCTGGTGCTCGTGCTGAACCAGGCGCCGCAGCACGAGGCAGCCATCCGCGCTGCCATCGCAGCCGGCAAGGACGTGTATTCGGAATGGCCGCTGACCACCAGCACTGCCGTCTCGGCCGAGCTGGCAGCGCTGGCCGCGCAAGCTGGTGTGCGCCACATCGTGGGTCTGCAGCGCCGCCTGTCCCCGAGTTACCGCTACATGAGCGATCTGCTGGCCGAAGGCTATATCGGCGAGCTGCGTTCGGTGCGGATGCATGTCAGCGTCGACGCGTTCGGCGCGCGCCGCATGGGGTATCTGGCCTATACGGTGCCGACCGAGAATTTCTCGGATCTGCTGCCGATTTTCGGCGGCCACTTCCTCGACATCCTGTTCAGGCATTTCGGGTTCCCGCGCACGTTGAGCGCGTTGACGGCCAACCAGATCAAGCAGGTAACGATCGTCGACACGGGCGAGACACTGCCGCGCACCAATCCCGACCAGGTGCTCGTGACCGGCACCTTTGCCAACGGCGCGGTGCTGACTGTGCAGCTCGAAGCGGGCAAGCGCAATAACGCCGGCGTGCAGATCGACCTGACGGGGACCGAAGGCGATCTGCGCATCACCAATGCGACCAGCTTCGGCCCATCGGTCAATCTGATCGAAGGCGCGCGCGGCGATGCCCAGCCATTGCAGGCGCTGCCCGTGCCGGCGCAGTACGACTGGCTGCCGGCGCATGCCCTCGGCGGCAGCGTCGCCGAGCTCGCTCATCTGTATGCGGCCTATGCGCGCGACGTGCAGGACGGCACGCAGCTGGCGCCGACCTTCCTTGATGCCGTCAGGATGCATGCGGTGATCGACGCGATCATCGCGTCCGACCGCAGCGGCAGCCGGGTCGATCTGAACGTCTGATCCGCCAGCCTGCACCTTTTCACTTGTTTCAACGTTCGCAGCAGCGGTGCATGGGTCAACCATGCGTCGCCGCTGCGGCGTTCGCCATTGCATTACCCATGACATCAGATACCTTGACGCACCCCGACAAACTCCGTGATCAACCTGCCGCGCCGAAGCTGCCACTGACCTCATTGCTGGCGCTGACGATGGTCAGCTTTGTCGTCATCCTCACCGAAGTCTTGCCCGCCGGGCTGCTGCCGCAGCTTGCTGCCAGCCTGGACAGTTCGCAGTCCGTGATGGGACAGCTGATCAGCATCTACGCGCTGGGTTCGGTTCTGGCCGCGATCCCGCTGGCGGCCGCCACGCAAGGGGTGGGCCGCCGCACCTTGCTGCTCACGTCGCTGGCCGGCTTCGTGATTGCCAACACGATCACCGCGTTGTCCACCAGCCTGGCGCTGATCTTCGTCGCCCGCTTCCTGGGCGGCGTGGCGGCCGGCCTGGCCTGGGCCATGCTGGTCGGCTACGCGGCGCGCATGGTCGCGCCGCAGCACAAGGGTAGGGCGATCGCCATTGCGATGGCGGGCACGCCGCTGGCGCTGACGGTCGGCATCCCGCTCGGCACCTATGTCGGCAATCTGGTTGGCTGGCGCATCGCGTTCGGCGCGCTCAGTGCGCTGGCGGCGCTGCTGATGCTGTGGATCGTGCTGCGGCTGCCGGCACTGCGCGCTATTCCCGGCCAACAACGCCAGAGCGTGGCGCAGGTGTTCGCGCTGCCCGGCGTGCGCACCGTGCTGGCGGTGCTGCTGTTGTACGTCGTCACGCACAACCTGTTGTACACGTATATCGCGCCGCTCGTGACGCTGGCTGGGCTGGCGCCACGCGTGGATTTCCTGCTCGCGCTGTTCGGCGGCGCCGCGTTACTGAGCCTGCTGCTGGTGGGGACGCTGGTCGACCGCTGGCTGCGCCAGCTGGTCATGGCCAGCACGGGTCTGTTCTTGGTGGCGTGCGTGATGCTGGCGCTGTGGCCCGGCGTGCAGGCCGTGGTGTACGTGGCGATTGCCATCTGGGGACTGGCATTCGGCGGGGCGGCTACCTTGTTCGTGACGTCGCTGTCGAATGCATCGGGGCCGGGCCAGGATGTGGCGCAGTCGATGATGACGACGGTCTGGAATCTCGCGATCTTCGCCGGCAGTGTCGTTGGCGGCATGTTGCTGGGCCACTTCGGCGCGGGGTCGTTTGCCTGGGCTGCCACGGCAACGCTGTGTCTGACCCTACTGATCATCTGGCGCAGCCGCGCGCAATTCTACTGGCGGGGCGCCGCATCGCGCGCCCCTGGTCAGTCCGGGTAATCCTTGCCGGTCTATTTGCCCACGCCGTTCTTGATTTCCGGATCGGTGGTGGCAATCAGCTCGAACACGGGTGTGGGCGATTTGCCGGTCGACTGCTTGCTGAACACGAGGATCACGCCGCGCGTGGTGTGGGGAACCACCGGAATGACCATGAACCGGTTGGCGTCGAACAGGCAGGCGCTCGGCAGGGGATCGGCGCTCACCGACAGCGTACGTGCCACGCCCGCGTACAGGGTGACACTGCGGTCGAGCCGGTCGCCTGTCAGGTGCGTGTGCTGCAGGATGGCCTCGATGTCAGGCTGAAACAGCATGACGCCATTCGCATCGCCACCGTCACGCCTGGCGTCGAGGTCCTTGGGCGAGATCTTTTCCCAGTATTGGTCGCTGCCAGCCTGCGCGTAATAGAACACGTTTTCCACACTGCCGTCGTCGGGAATGACGGGCACCACGAAGAAGATGGGGGCACTGCCTGGCACGGATGCTGCAATGGAGACCGGCGCTGCTGTTGTCATGGTGCGATCCTGGTTGAAACTGCTTTAAGAAATGCTGGCGATTGCGGCCGGTAGCCGCCTTGCGTCAGCGTTTGCACATCGGCGCCGGTGATGGCGCCTTCCCCTGCACATGCACGTGCCACCAGCCAGGCTTCGCGCACGAATCCCGCCTGGCCAGTGTCGATGGCCGGCTGCAAGGCGCTGCGCGCCGCCTTGCACTGCGCGGCCGGATAGGGGCTAGTTGCCGCGCCGGCCTCGGCCTGCAACAGCAGCATGGCGGCCCGTGCCTGCAGCTCCCGGCCCTGCCACAGATACGGGTACTGCGCCATCAGGCCGCGGATGTCCTGCGCCGCGGCGCTGGCCTCGGCCCGCCCTTTGGCCGGATCGCGTGCCCGCAGCGCTTGCGCGGCGATCACGAGGCGCGCCTGCACGGCGCTCTGGCGCCACTCGCGTATGGCCTGGCCGGCCTGGTCGTGACCCGCCAGGCGGCGCTGCAATGCGGTCATCTCGGCAGTGACGGACATGCCGGCATCCGACTGCGCCAGCAGCAGGGCGCTGTCGGCCAGCAGGCTTTCGGCCTGCCAGAAGGCGTTGCTGGCGCCGGCGACCAGCGCCTGGCGCATCCAGCGGGCCCCCGCCTGTCTGGCCGCGATGGCGTCAAGGTGCCGGCCCAATGCCTGCAGTGCTTCGGCGCGCCGACTCTCGATGACGCCCAGATCGCGCAGCCGCACCGCTTCGCCCGGGCGTGCCTGTTGCAGCCGCTGCTGCACAGTGCGCGCGGTGTCGTACAGCGCCAGCGCGCGTCGGTTGTTGCCTTTCAGATGCGCGAGCTGGCCCAGCCAGGCGCGCGCGCTGGCAACCGCGTCCTGGGCGTCAATATCGTCCGGATGGTCGGCCAGCACCGCCAGCTTGAGTGCGAGCGAGGCCTCGAAGCCGCGCTGCGCATCAACCCAGCGGCCGCGCCGCATCGCAATCGAACTCAGGCTGCCGAGCGCATAACCCAGCTCGGCCCTGGCCTGGGGATGCGCCGGCGCGGCGGCCAGCCAGGCCTGGCTGGCCATGCGATAGCGGTTCATCTGCACTGTGGCGTCATCGAGGCGGCCGGCGTCATAGGCGATCTGGCCCAGCCAGAACGCGCTGGCGCCCAGCGTCTTGTAATACTCGCCAGAATCGAGGCCCGGCGCCGGTCCCATGGCCGCGAGCAGGGCGTAGGCGCGCGCCAGCGCCGTGCCGGCCATCGCGAGCTGCTGCGTTCCCCGGCTGCTGTTGACTTCGCCGATCACGACGAGCGCCTTGGCGCGCTGCAGGGTGTCGGCCGGCAGCTCGTCCCGGACATCCTGCGGGTTGAGCACCTGCAAGCCTTGTTCACCGATGCTGCCGAGCAGATCGAGCTTGCCGATCGGCCGCAGCTGGTCGGCAAGCTCACCGAGCATGAAGGTGGCCAGGCGCCGGCTCTGGCGCTCGCGTGCGGTCACGGTGTCGGCCAGTTGTGCGTTGTGCACGGCGACCAGGCCGGCGGTCAACGCCAGCGCCAGTGCGCCGACCAGCGCGCCCACGCGCCAGCGCGCCAGCGCCGTGAGCCGCGCCTGGGAGCGCGTCACGAAGTCATGCTCGTCGCGCCCGAACAGTTGCGGCGCGGCGCGCACCGCATCCCGTGATTGCCACAGCAGCGGCACCCGCGGCAACAGGCACGTCCTGGCGCGGCCACTGTCCAGCCAGCGGCGCACCCACGGTCCCAGCTCGGCGCGGGCGGTCAGCGTCGCCCGGTGCTGCGCAATCCAGGCAGTAACCCGTGGCCAGCGGCGCAGCAACGCTTCGTGCGCGACGCGAAAGCCGATTTCGCCGCCGCCTAGGCGGTCGGCCACCAGCAGGCGCGCCTCGATCAGCGCATCGACCAATGCCCGCTCATGCACGTCGGCCAGGCTGGCGCCGGTGACCGAGCGGCTGCTGGGCGAGGCGTCGTCGGCCGACAGGGTGACCAGACGCGGCAGCAGGCGCGTCAGCGCAGCCTGCTGGGCGACCGGCAAGGCCGCCAGGATCGCCTCGGCCCGGCTGCCGATGGCGCCTTCCAGGCCGCCCAGCGCATCGTAGGCGGCCCAGGTCAGCTCGTCGCCCGGCGCACGCGCCAGGTACAGGGCTTGCAGCGTGTATTGCAGCAGCGGCAGGGCGTCGCCGGCCTGCATCGCATCGGCGCACAGGCGGTCGTCAAGCCGGTTCAGGCTGCTCGCATCGCTGCCATAGACCAGGTTGGCCGCGCGGGCGGGCAGGCGGATCATCTGCATGATCGCCTGGGCGTCGGGCGGGGCCAGGTCCATGTGCGCGCCGTGCTCCTTGTCGTGCATGAACAGGCGGTGGGACGACAGGCTGGGATAGACATCGTTGCGGCACACGGCCAGCACCAGCGCCATGCCGCTGCGTACCAGCCGCCCGATACAGTCGAGAAAATCCGGCAGGCCCGCGGCCATGGCCGGGCCGAACAGGCTCTCGAGACGGTCCAGTACCAGCAGCGGCAGGTCCTGGTTGCCAGCGCGCCGTGCCTGCAAACCGATCCGCAGCAGCCGCAGCACGTCGTCCGGTTCGGCGCGCAGCAGCGCCGCCAGTGAGGCAATGCTGTGGCCCGACAACAGCGCGACACTACCGATCTCCCAATCGAGCAGGGCGCCGGCCAGCGCCTGCCAGGGGCCGGTCTCGTCGAGTGCGCCCAGATCCAGCACCGTCGCGGTGCAAGCCCGCACGCGCGCATCGCCCGGCGCGGGCGCGGCCAGCATGGCGGGAATGAGGCCGGCCCGTACCAGCGACGTCTTGCCGGAGCCGCTCGGACCCAGCAGCACCACCAGCGCATGGCCCCGCGCCTGCTGCTCACCAAGACGCCGATGCAGTTGCTTGATGGCCTCATCACGGCCGAAGTACACGGCCGCATGTTCCGTGCCGAACGGTTCCAGTCCCCGAAACGGTGACGCGCCGCGCCACGCGCCGCTCAGGCTGCGCGGTCCGCCATCGGACAATACGCGGATCGGGGCGATCATCCGGTAGCCCTGCTTGCGGATCGTTTCGATGTAGCGGGGGCTGGCGGCCGCGTCCTGCAGCGCCCGGCGCAGGCCGGCAATCACTTTGTGCACCTGGTTGTCGCCCTGCACCTGGCCAGGCCAGCAGGCATCGAGCAGGGTATCGGCCGTCACGACCTCGCCGCTACGGCGGCACAGTTCAGCCAGCACGGCCATCGGTCGCGGCTCCAGTGCGATCACGTCGTCGCCGCGCGCGATCCGGTGCGCCGCCACGTCGATCGTCCAGTCGCCAAGCAGGAAACGGCCGTTGTCGATCAGCGGGTCGCCCTCGCGTAGCGCACGTAATTCCGGTGGTGATGCGTAGTTCAAGATCACTCCCTGGGGGTGGGTGAAGCGCATCCCGGTCGGCCGGGGCAGGCGGGGCAGGGCCCGCCGACTTTGTAGGCTGTAAATATCTCACGTGAAAGATGGTTTTGTAAACCTGACAATCTTTCGGTTGCACTGACTGTGGTTATCTGGATGGACGCCGCGCCGCTGACTGCAGGTGCGGGAGCGGGCAGGATGGACTAGTCACTTTACTCAGTCGAATCAAGTACTTGCGGTATGTGCAGGCGCGGGAAGGTAACCGGAAGGCGCCGACGCCGGGGTTGCCATAGGATGCGTCGGCACAGTGCGTACAACACGCGCCAGAGGAGAGCACGATGAACCCCCCCGCATTGTCACTCATCACCGGAACGCCGGCCGTCGCCAGTGCGCCACGGCCATGCTCCGATGACGTCGTCCGCGAGGCGTTGCAACGTGTGGTGATGAGCAAGCGATTTGCCAAGGCACGCCGGTGCACGGCGCTGCTCAGCTATCTGGTCGAGCGCGTGCTGCGGTGCGACGAGACGGCTGCCTCGCCGCCGGAACACGAGATCGGCGTTGCCGTGTTCGGCCGCGATCCGGCATCGTATCTCCCCGCAGACGATCCCATCGTCCGGGTCCAGGCCGGGCGTCTGCGCCTGCGCCTGACCGCGTATTACGCGGACGAAGGGGCCGCCGATCCCTTGCGCATCACTGTGCCGCAAGGCCGCTACCACGCCCGCATCGCACTCGCCGACAGCCAGCCGGCAGGCAACGCAAGCCAGGTCGCCGCGCCGCTGTTGCTGTTCAGCCCACTCATCTGCCTGTGCGGCGACGCGCAGGCCGCGCACTTTACTGCAGGCTTGAACGACGAACTGGGATTCCGGCTGTACCGTGAACTCCACTCACTCAGTCTGGCGAGCGCGGACCGCGCGGCGCCACCGGCCGACCGGCCTCGCGCCCTCTACCTGCTCGAGGGCGCCGTGCGCCAGGATGCCTTGCTGCTGCGGGTCTCCCTGATCCTGCGGCAGGGGACAGGCGGGGCAGTGCTGTGGTATGCGCAGTTCGACCGCGCGCATGACAGCGACCTGGACAGCGACAACGCCATCGGCGACCAGGAGCAGATGGCCGCGCGCTGCATGGCAGCGTTGCAGGAACAT
Organism: Massilia aurea; assembly: GCF_014200505.1. Lineage (GTDB taxonomy): Bacteria > Pseudomonadota > Gammaproteobacteria > Burkholderiales > Burkholderiaceae_D > Telluria > Telluria aurea_B. The sequence continues at coordinate 978,178 of NZ_JACHBX010000001.1, forward strand.
CTGCCCCGTTGCCTTTCGCTGCGGACGCCATAAGGCGATGGCCAGGTACCGGCCCATGCTGGCCATCGTGGTCAGTCACCCGCATCTGGCGGGCAGGGCCATTGACCTGCGCTTCATCCCCAGCCTTGAGACGACGGCGCTGATGCTGCGCGACGGCCTGCTGCTGCGCCATACGCCGGATGGCGCCGAACTGTGGTGCGATGCCGCGCAGGCGTCGGCAGCAGCACAGCATTTCGTCGTGCTGCCGCTGGTGTTCCAGGTATTCACGCGCAATGCCCGGCTGGAAGCCTGCACCCACTGGCCGGTGGCGCGCCCACTGCGTTATGTCTGCGCTGCCGGGGAGGCGCAGATGCAGCCCGAGACCCTGGCTGGCTCGGGCGCTTCCCGCCGGCCCTTGCTGACGGTCGAGATCGGCCACCGTCCGGCGCCCGATGGCGCATGCGCCCTGTACCGGATCGCGCTGGCGGCGAAACGGCCTCAATGAAGGCTTCATTGAGCGCTTTATTAAAGCCCGGTGCTACGGGCGAGTATCGTCTTCACCATCGATGTACGGACGGGGCGATTGGTAGGACGACGATGCGCGATGTGCGGCGTGCTCAACGAGGCGACAGTCAGTTGGCATAGCCGCTATAGTCTGCGTTATCAAAATTACCAATAAGGTCAACCCCATGTCTACTGTCACCACGGCCAGCGCAGGCTATGTCCGCGCGCCAGGCGTGCTCCACACGATCCTGCTTGCCGGCAGTGTGTCGCTGTTCCTCGGCGCATTGCTCAGCGATTACACCTACTACAACACCTACCAGATCCAGTGGAGCAATTTCGCTTCGTGGCTGAACGCCGGTGCCTTGCTGTTCGCCGGACTGGCGCTCGTGTTCGCGCTGGTCAATCTGCTGCGCGCCAGGCCAATGGCCGGTCGGCCGTTGAACTACTTCGTGCTGCTGCTGCTGACCTTCGTGATCGGTCTGGTCAACGCGTTTCAGCATGCCAAGGATGCCTGGGCGCTCATGCCGACCGGCCTGTTGCTGTCGGTCATCGTCTTTATCCTGATTTGCATTACCGCTGTCTTAGGCCTTAACCCACGTTCGGGAGGACTGAAATGAATCGCTCGAGCGCACTTGCCCTTTTTAGCATGACCCTGCTGGCCAGCGCCTGCAGTAATGAAGCCAATACCAACCTGGCCAGCGGCCCGGATCCGAAGCTGCCGGCGCCCGAGCGCGGCCTGTTCCCGAGCATGAAGATTGCCGAGCCAACCGCATGGGGTGATCAGAAGCCGACCGTGCCAGAGGGTTACAGCATCACGGCCATCGCGACCGACCTGAAGATTCCACGCCAGATGCTGGTGCTGCCGAACGGCGACATCCTGGTGGCGGAAGGGCGTGGCGGCAGCGCTGCCAAGCTCAAGCCGAAAGACGTCATTGCCGGCTACATCAAGGCGCAGGGCAATACCAAGGTCAAAGGCGGCAATCGCCTGACGCTGCTGCGCGATGCGGACGGTGACGGCCAGTACGAGCTCAAGACCGTGTTCGCCGAGAACCTGAACGCCCCATACGGGCTGGCGTTTGCCAACAACAAGCTGTACGTGGCGAACCAGGATGCAGTCGTCACCTTTGATTACCAGCCGGGTCAGACCAAGGCTGCCGCAGCGCCGGTGACGCTCACCCAACTGCCCGCCGAGATCAACCACCACTGGACGAAAGCGATGACCATCAGCCCCGATGGCCGCTATGTCTACGTCGGTATCGGTTCGAACAGCAACATCACCGAGCGCGGCATGGAAGCCGAAGTCGATCGCGCAATGGTCTGGCAGATCGACGTGACGACGGGCGCCCACAAGCCGTACGCCACGGGCCTGCGCAACCCGACAGCGCTGGCGATGAACCCGGAAACGGGCCAGTTGTGGTCAGTCGTGAACGAGCGTGACGAGCTGGGCCCGGACCTGGTGCCGGATTACCTGACGTCGGTGAAAGAGGGCGGCTTCTATGGCTGGCCGTACAGCTACTGGGGCCAGAACGTCGATCCGCGCGTGATGCCGCCGAACCCGAAAAAGGTGGCGGCTGCGATCAAGCCGGACTATGGCCTTGGCTCGCACGTCGCGGCGCTGGGTCTGCACTTCTCGCTGCCGACGATGGGCGCAAAATTTGCCAATGGCGCGTTTGTGGGCGAACACGGCAGCTGGAACCGCGACAATCCGGTGGGCTACAAGGTGATCTTCGTGCCGTTCGCGAATGGCCGTCCAGCCGGCACGGCGATCGACTTCGCCACGGGCTTCCGGGATGCCAACGGCAAGACGCGTGGCCGCCCGGTCGGTGTGACGGTCGATCCGCGCGGCGCGCTGATCATTGCCGATGACCTGGCCAACACGGTCTGGCGCGTGGTGCCGAACCGCTGATCGGCCTCTAGAGCAACCGCCGCAGCGTGAATGATGCCAAGCCTGGCGTCATTCGCGCTGCGGCTTTTTTTCGCCCTTTACTTCCCCCACTTGCAGCGTGATGTTTCCATTGCGCCCATGTCTTCCTCGAATCTGAACGTCTTCTTGTCCCGGGCACGCAGATACGTGAACTCGTTGATGAGCGCGCCCTGGGTCGCGACGGTGTACGTGCCGCCGTTCTTGCCGGGTTCCTGCCAGATTGTGGTGAACTCGAACGGTCTGCCCGGTGTCATCTCCACTGAACTCGTCTTGAGCGCCCGCAGTGGTATCGGCTTGCTGCCGCGCTGGTAGCGCACGGCGGCGTGTGCGCGTTCGGACTGTGGGAAGTCGAACTGAAGCCGGATGGGCGTCGTGGCGTCGATCGAGACCAGGCAGCGAAACTCGGTCGCCTGCGCCATCGCAGGGTTGGCAAGCAGAGCGGCGAACAGCAGGGCGGTCAGATGCTTCATAAACACAATTTTCATGGCGAGTTGGCTTGCCTCGGTGGGGCGATGATTCAGCATACCCCATGCCGAGCAACATCCCACATATTGCCATCTCTACTGAGAATGGTTTATCATTATCGACTCAGCGGGCATCGCCGCTTGCGCCGTTCATGACAAGGTTTTTCTGATGACATTCAAGCTCCTTCCTGTTGCCCATGCACTTGCTCTGGCAACTCTCGGTTCCACGTTGGCTCACGCCGCCGATCCTGCAATCGTCATGGGCGAGGTGCGCGTGAGCGCCCAGCGCGATGCCGGCGCCTTGCGTTCGAGCCGCGTCCTGACATCGGTCGACGTACTGGGCGCGGACAAGATCGAAGACAAGAACGTGACCAACAGCTGGGAGCTCGTCGGCCAGTTGCCCGGTGTGCAATTGACCGAGACGCGGATGGGCGCCGAGTCGGGCAAGGCGAGTTTTCGCGCATTCAATGGCGAAGGCTATATCAATGGCATCAAGGTGCTGATCGACGGCATCCCGAGCAATGTCAACAGCGGCAACCAGCGCTTCATCGACATGATCTTCCCGCTCGAAGTCGACTATATCGAAGTGGTGCGCGGCACGAACGACCCGCGCTACGGCCTGCACAATATCGGCGGCAACCTGAACATCGGCACGCGCCAGGGCGGCAATTACTTCGACAGCCGGTTCACCTACGGCAGCTTCAATACGCGCGAAGTGCAGGCGGCATACGGTCGCGAAGCCGATGGCTTTGCGCAAAACTATTTCGTGGCCAGGCAATTGACTGACAGCTACCGCGCGAACGGCGACTCCAACAAATACACGGTCGGCGGCAAGTGGTTCGTCACGTCGAACGACAAGGCGGTCACGGCTGGCCTGGTCGTGCGCACCTATCAGCACACGTCGGGCGAGCCGGGCTTCCTGACCGCAGCCGAGCTGGCTGCCGACCGCCGCCAGTCGCCGCGCAAGAACGCCAACGACAAGACCGACCGCGACATGCATCACGCAAGCGCGCACCTGGACTGGCACATCACGCCAAACGCGTTCCTCAGCAACAAGCTGTACTACAACGAGTACAAGGACGACCGCCGCGTCACCTTCACCAGCAATCCCGAAGGCAATGCACCGCGCCAGCGCCGTCTGTGGGATGAAGAGCAGCTCGGTTTCATGAGCACCCTGACGTGGCGGGCGAACGAGCGCGTCACGGTCGATGGCGGCGTCAACACCGAGCGCCAGGACAACGGCTACCGCCGCCTGCGCTACAACTTCTCGATCCCGACGGACTTCACGACGCCGGCCCGCATCCAGAACGACGACCGCTACAAGTTCAACAATGTCGGTGCCTATGTGCAGGCGGTGATCAAGGCAACGGACACCATCCAGCTCGTGCCGGGCTACCGGGTCGACCGCTTCACCGGCAACCAGCCACTGGCGGGTGGAACGAGCGCAGGACTGCAGGATTACGGCTGGATCAAGCAGCCCAAGTTCAGCATGGTCTGGAGTCCGGCGACAGACATCAGCGTGTATGGCAACTGGGGCCGCACGTTCCAGATCCTGACGGGTTCCGTGGGCCCGGCTTACCTGGTACCGGGCCAGGCGCCGTTCGACGCGTCGGTCAATACCGGCAAGGAAGTCGGCGTCAAGCTCAAGCCCACCACGCGCAGCGACCTGCGTCTGGCGCTCTGGCGCCAGGATGCCACCGGCGAAGTGGCAAACATGCCGGCCACCGGCACCACGGTGGGGCTGGGCGAGACGCGCCGCGAAGGTCTCGACTTCCAGCTGTCGGGCAAGGTCACCGACAAGCTCGAACTGTCGCTGTCGCACTCGCTGCAAAAAGCGGAAGTGCTCAAGGCCACGGGCGCAAATGGCGTCTCGCTGGCCGGCAAGGAAGTGTTCTCGACGCCGCGCCACATCACCAATGTGAGCCTGGACTACAAGCATTCGGACAGCTGGCGCTTCGGCCTGCAGGGCCGTTCGCAGGGCAGCTACTACATCGACAATCCGAACGAGCAGGGCAAGTTCGGCGGCTTCGTGCTGTTCGACGCCAATGTGCGCTACACGATCTCGGCGCGCACCAGCATCGATGTCCAGGTCAAGAACATCGCGGACCGTCAGTACGAATACGCGTGGTACGACAACTTCTTCTGGCCGGCAAGCCAGGCGCAGCCGATGTTCTCATCGGGTAACGGCCGCGCTGCGTATATTTCACTGAACGTGAAATTATAGGGCGCTCAGACCAGCTGCTCAGAGGGGACGATGTGCACGCCCGGGCGCGCCTGCAGCGCGGCGTCGATCAGGGCGTGCGCGATGCGCGGGGCAGGGTTGATGCGCCAGCGGCGCGGCAGCACGGGCCCGAGCAGCCCCAGTATGACGCCAGACACGCGTTCACCGGGGCGTTGTTCATGGCGCTCTCCGCCAATCAGGCCCGGCCGCACATGGGTCAGCGACGCGAATCCCAGCCCTGCCAGGTCGCGTTCGAGTTCGCCCTTGACGCGGTTATAGAAAAAACGTGCGTCCGGATCGGCGCCGATGGCCGAGTTCAGCACGTGACACGGCGTGCCGTGCTGGCGCGCCAGCCTGGCCACGGCCAGCGGGTAGTCATGGTCCACGCGCCGGAACGCAGCTTGCGAACCGGCACTGCGCATCGTCGTGCCCAGCGTGCAGATGACGGCGTCGGCCTGCCACCAGGCCGCGTCCGGCGGCAAGGCGTCGAAGTCGACGACGGGCGCCTGCAGTTTTGGGTGCACCGGCAGCGCTCGCCGCGTGGGCGCCACCACCGACGTGACCTTCGGGTCGGCCAGCGCCATCTCCAGCACGTGGCTTCCAACCAGTCCGCTCGATCCAACCAGCAGCAGTTTCATGGGGTGTCCTTCGTCGCAAACGTAAACGACGCGAGGCCGGCATCATGGCCGGCCTCGCGTGTGAAGCATGGCCTGCAAGGCAGGCCCGGGCAACGGCTTATTTGGCCAGCGCTTCTTCGTAGCGGCGTTCGACTTCCGCCCAGTTGATGATGTTGAAGAAGGCCGCGATGTAGTCAGGGCGCTTGTTCTGGTATTGCAGGTAGTACGCGTGTTCCCACACGTCCAGGCCCAGGATTGGCGTGCCGCCCGACATGCCGGCGAACTGGCCCATCAGCGGGCTGTCCTGGTTGGCGCTGCTTTCGACCAGCAGCTTGCCATCCTTGCCGACGGTCAGCCAGGCCCAACCGCTACCGAAGCGGGTCTGCGCGGCTTTGGTGAAGGCATCCTTGAACTTCTCGTAGCCGCCCAGGTCGTCTTCGATCGCCTGTGCGACCTTGCCGGTTGGCTGGCCGCCTTCGGGAGTCAGCACGGTCCAGAACAGCGAATGGTTGGCGTGACCGCCGCCATTGTTGCGCACGGGGCCCTGGACGGCTTGCGGCAGGCTGCCGATGTCGGCGATCAGCTGCTCGACTGGCATCTCGGCGACGCCGGCTTCACCCAGCGCGTTGTTGACGTTGGTGATGTAGGCCTGATGGTGCTTCGTGTGGTGGATTTCCATCGTGCGCGAATCGAAATGCGGCTCGAGGGCATCGTAAGCGTAAGGCAGTGGTGGCAATGTGTATGGCATGATCATTCTCCGTTCAGATGGTTGGGAACACTGTTCCGGTATGAAGCGAGGCACCAGGGCCATGTTCGTCACGGCCCGGCGTCGTGCATGTGCTGGTCAACGTGGGATGGGCAACGCACACCCCGGGGCACCCGCCGAAACGTGTTCAGCGTGCGCCCTGACTTGTCCAGAATACCAGCATCTGCAATTGGCTGCCGCGCAGGGCGAGCGCGAAGGCAGTTATCAGCGTGCCGGCCGGATCTCGGTGCTCTGCATCATCGTGTTGCGCCAGCCGTCGGTCTGCAGCTGCCAGACGCGGACATAGCGCCCGCGAAACTCGCGCGGCCCGCCGGCTGGCTGCAGATCGGCCTGCATGCGACCGCGGACGATGGCCGTGTGGCCGCTGTCGAGCAACTGGATTTCCATGCTCACATTGCTGTACGTGCGAAACTCGTATTCGTCGCGCGCCAGCACCTGCATGAATTCGCTGCGGGTGCGCACGCGGCCATTGGTTTCGACGTGATAGTAGTCGGTGGCGATCAGGTCGCGCAGGGCATCGACGTCGCGGGTGGCGACGGCCTCGGCAAGATGCCGTTCGGCATCGCGCAGCGCCACCATCAGTGGCGACTGCGCGGTCGTGACGGCGAGGCCGGGCGGGGCGCCCCGCAGCGGCACGTGCGCCGTCGCGACGCCCGAGGCAAACAGGCATGACAGGAAGAGAGCAGACGGCGAGACGCGCATGATGACTGGTCCAGAGAAACTGTAAGTCAGTATATAAAGTCTGGTGTGCCACGAATGTAACAGAATGTTTCACCAGAAGGCGGTTGTTGTACGTATTTCTGTTGTCGGCACGACAATAGGACTACACTGGCGGCTCCGGCACGATTGGCCGGTGACTTACCGGAGTATTTCATGACGATGGCAGGCGGCGGAAACGTCCCTTCGAACGACGTCGCACTGCGCGCGTCGATGGGTATCGATGCCGTGCGCGTCGCGCTGGCAACGGCGATGATCCTGCTGGTGCCGCTGGCGGGGATGCAATTCGCGCATGGCGTTCAGTGGACCGGTGTCGATTTCGCGGTGGCCGCAGTGCTGCTGGCCACCGCTGGCTGGACCTGTCTGCGCACGGGCCGCCGCGTCGCGCGCCTGGTCCTGTGGCAGCGCGTCGCCGTTATCGGCGTGCTGGCGCTGGTGTTTGCCGCGCTGTGGGTCGAACTCGCGGTAGGCGTGCTGTTCAACTTCGGCAGCTAACCTAAGGCACACTTCACCAGAGTGTTGACCTGCCCGCAGTGGGAAGGTTTATCCTTGTCGGATGGATGCCAATACACTCTCTCCCGCACAGCCGCCGGTCACACTGGTAATCGATGGCATGACCTGCGCCTCCTGCGTGGCACGCGTCGAAAAAGCCCTGGCACACGTCCCTGGCGTCACGGGCGCCAGTGTCAACCTGGCCACCGAAAAGGCCCGGATTGACGGCGCTGCGCCACCGGCAGCACTGTTGGCCGCCGTCGAAGCGGCCGGCTACGCGGCCCGCATCGAGACGGCTGACGCGCCGACTGTGCCTGTCAAGACCGGCGCCGCCACATGGTGGCCGGTCGCCGTCGGCGCGCTCTTGTCCATCCCGCTGGTGTTGCCGATGGTCCTGGCGCCGTTCGGCATCGACGCGATGCTGCCCGGCTGGGTGCAGTGGCTGCTGGCCACGCCCGTGCAATTCTGGCTCGGCGCCCGCTTTTACCGCGCCGGCTGGAGCGCACTGCGCGCCGGTGCCGGCAATATGGACTTACTCGTGGCCATCGGCACGAGCGCCGCCTACGGCCTGTCGCTGTACCTGCTGCTGACGCAGAGCAGGCATGCTGTATCCCACCTGTATTTTGAATCGTCGGCCGTTGTCATCACGCTGGTTCTACTCGGTAAGTGGCTGGAAGGCCGCGCCCGGCGCCAGACGATCGAGGCACTGGGCGCGCTGGAACGCCTGCAGCCCGCCGACGCCCTCGTGCGGCGCGACGGCGCCGATGTGCGCGTGCCGTTGGCAGCGCTGCGCGTGGGTGACGTCATGGTGGTCAAGCCCGGCGAGCGGGTTCCTGCCGATGGCGTTGTGCTCGAGGGCCTGAGCCACGTCGACGAGTCGCTGCTGACCGGCGAGAGCCTGCCACTGGCTAAGGGACCGCTTGACGCGGTCGTGGGCGGTGCCGTGAACGCGGAGGGCCTGCTGCTGGTGCGCGCCAGCGCCGTCGGCAGCGCCACGACGCTGGCGCAGATCATCCGCATGGTCGAAGACGCGCAGGCGGCCAAGGCGCCGATCCAGCGCCTGGTTGACCGTGTCAGCGCCGTGTTCGTGCCGGTGGTGCTCGCCATTGCGCTCGTCACGCTGCTGGCCTGGGGCGTGGGCACGGGGGACTGGCAGGGCGCGCTGCTCAACGCAGTGGCCGTGATGGTGATTGCCTGTCCGTGCGCGCTGGGCCTGGCCACGCCGACGGCGATCATGGTCGGCACCGGCGTGGCTGCGCGTCACGGCATTCTGATCAAGGACGCCGAGGCGCTGGAAACGGCGCATGCCGTCGACGTCGTCGTGTTCGACAAGACCGGCACCCTGACCGAGGGCCGTCCGCAATTGCTGGCGCTGGAAGGCCCGGATGCGACGCGCCTGCTCACGCTGGCTGCCGCGGTCCAGCAAACCAGCACCCATCCGCTGGCACGCGCCGTGCTGGACGAAGCGGCGCGGCGCACGCTGCCCGTGCCGGATGCGACCGACGGGCGCGCGGTGCCGGGCCGTGGCGTGCAAGCCGACGTCGAAGGCGCGACGATCCTGCTTGGCAACCGGCGCCTGATGAACGACCTCGGCGTCTTGGCGGGCGGGGCAGAGGCGCATGAGGCGGACGGGCGCACCGTGTCCTGGCTGGCCGAGCGGCGCGGCGACGCCGTCACCGTGCTTGGCCTGCTCGCGTTCGGCGACCGGCTCAAACCCGGCGCGCAGGATGCTGTCGCGCGGCTGGTTGCGCGCGGCATCACGCCCGTGCTGCTGACCGGCGACAGCGCCGGGGCCGCGCAGGGCGTGGCGCGCGCGCTCGGCATCACGTGCGTGCACGCTGAGGTGCTGCCGGCCGACAAGGCCGCCGTCATCGCGGCGCTGCGCCAGGCTGGCCACACGGTCGCCATGATCGGCGATGGCATCAACGATACACCCGCGCTGGCTGCCGCCGATGTCGGCATGGCGATGGCAACCGGGACCGATGTGGCGATGCACAGCGCCGGCATCACGCTGATGCGGGGCGATCCGATGCTGGTGGCCGACGCGCTCGACGTCTCGCAGCGTACCTGGCGCAAGATTCGCCAGAACCTCGGCTGGGCCTTCGTGTATAACCTGATCGGCGTGCCGCTGGCCGTCTTCGGCCTGCTCAATCCGGTGCTGGCCGGCGCCGCGATGGCGCTCAGTTCGGTCAGCGTAGTGGCCAACGCCTTGCTGCTGCGCCGCTGGCGCGCCGCGCCGAATGCCACCCCTGCCACCCCTGTCACCGGTGCGCCTGCACCCGAGTCCGACCCCATTCCTGCACCCCCAACCAAAGGAGAACTTCCCATGTATGAATTGACTGTTGCCGACATGACCTGCAAACACTGTGTTGGCCGCGTGACGGCCGCCGTCCACGCCGTCGACCCGGCCGCCACGGTGAACATCGATCTGGCCAGCGGCAAGGTCCGCATCGACAGCGCGCTTGAGGTGGCCCCGCTGGCCGCGGCCATTGACGGCGCTGGCTATCCGGTGACGGCCGGCGCCTGAAGCAGACCGGTCACACGGCCCAATGTGTTTCCTGGACGATAAGCGGATAAATACACCCCCAAACAATATTCATTTAGGCTATATTTTGTAGAAAGAACAATACCGAACACTGGCATCCCCGACCGACCTCGTCAGCGGAATCCTCATGAGAGATGGTGTGCTCGCAGAACCGATCGACCTGGTCAAGCATCCGCCCGGTAGAGCCCAGCTGCGTCGGGCGGTCATGGTGCTCGCGGCGCTGGGGCTGCTGTTTGCAGTCCTGGTGCCGGCAGCCGGCGTGCCCTTGCCGCGCGCGCCCGAATTCCTGCCGATCTATCTGTCGACGCTGATCGCAAGCAACTTCGTCACCGGCATCCTGCTGCTCGGTCATGTCCACACGCGACGCTCGCTGGCCCTGGGCATCCTTGCCCTTGGCTACCTGTTCACGGCGCTGATCGCTGGCGCCCACATGCTTACGATCCACGGGCTGCTTGGCGACAAGGGCGTGCTCGGCGGTAATCCGCAAACCGCCGCCTGGCTGCACGCGGCGTGGCACGCGCTGTATCCGCTGTTCGTGCTTGGCTACTCGCGCAGTGCGCGCGGGCGCCTGGCCGGGGCGCCGCTGCCACCACACTTCATGCGCATCGGCGCGCTGCTGACCGCGCTGTTCGTGTCGCTGCTGGTGCTGGTGGGCACGACTGGCGCGCCGTATCTGCCCAGACTGATCGATGGCACGCGCACCTTGCCGCTCTACCATGGTATTTCGGCTGCGATACTGGCGCTGTCGGTCTACGTCCTGTACGCCACGGTGCAAAAGCGCCCGCGTACCGTGCTCGATGTCTGGCTGACCGTGGCAATGGCGGCCTGGGTGTTCGAAGTGGGCCTGTCCTGCGTGTTCAATACGGGTCTCTACGACCTCGGGTTCTATGCCGGGCGCCTGTACGGGCTATCGACGTCGCTGTTCGTGCTGGGCGCGCTGGCGATCGACAATATCGCGCTGCATGCGCGCCTGCATGCAACGTTCCAGGAAATGATCGAAACGCGCGCCCATGCGCAGTGGCAAAGCCTGCTTGGCACCGTGTTGCGCCAGTTGCCCGACGGCGTGCTGATCGTCGATGCCCGGGGCTGCTGCGTGATGGCGAACGACCAGGCGACGCAGATGGCGCGCCACTTCGGAGCCGACGGCGTCAAGGGCATGCTGGACCTGATCTGCGAACCGGTCGCACGTGCGATCAGTGGCCGGGCCTTTGACGATGCCATGATCGAGAGTGTGCAGGGCGGCGCGCGCCGTGTGTACGCGGTCAGCGGCGCGCCGCTGCGCGAGAGCGCCGCCGAACTGGCCGCCGCCGTGATCGTCATCGACGACATCACCGAGCGCACCGAGGCCAGTGCGGCGCTGGCACGGGCGCTCGACCAGACCCGCTATCTGATCGAGAACACGCCGCTGGCCGTGATCGAATGGGACCGCGACCTGGTCATCACGCTGTGGAACCGCCGCGCCGAAGAGTTGTTCGGCTGGTCCGCAGGCGAGGCCATCGGCCAGCGGATCGACGGCATGGGCATGATCCACGAGGGCGATGCCGATCAGGTGGGCGCGATGATCGCGCGCCTGATCGACTCCGGCACGCGCTACGCCAAGTCGGCCAACCGCAACCGCACCCGCGACGGGCGCGCGCTGTGCTGCGAATGGTACAACTCGGTGCTGGTCGACGAGGCAGGCGAGATCCAGACCGTGTTCTCGCTGGTGCTGGATGTGTCCGAGCGCGAAGCGGCGATGCACAGTCTGCGCGAGGCCGACGGGCGCAAGGACGTCTATATCGCCACGCTGGCGCACGAGCTGCGCAATCCACTCGCGCCGATCGCCAACGCGGCCTCGCTCCTGCGCAGCAAGGCGCTGGCGCCGGAACGCATCGAATGGATCGCCGCCATGGTGGCGCGCCAGACCGACCAGATGGCGCGCCTGCTCGACGACCTGCTGGACGTATCGCGTATCAGCCGCGGCAAGATCGAGCTGCGCCGCGTGCGTGTGGACCTGGGCCGCCTGCTGCGCGAAACGCTGCAAACGAGCATGCCGCTGATCGAGGCCGGGCGCCATCAGGTGGCGCTGCGGGTGGTCGACGAACCGCTCTGGGTCGACGCCGATCCGCTGCGCCTGACGCAGGTGTTCGCCAACCTGATCACGAATGCGGCCAAGTACACGCCGCCCGGCGGCGGTCTCGAACTGGGCTTGCGGCGCGAAGATAACCAGGCCGTGGCGTGGGTCGCGGACAGCGGCGTGGGACTGGCGCCCGACATGCTCGAACGCGTGTTCGAGCCGTTCGTGCAGGCCGGCAGCGCCAGTCACCTGGCGCAGGGCGGCCTGGGGATCGGGCTGTCGCTGGCCAAGGGGTTCGTCGAACTGCATGGTGGCAGCATCCGCGCCGACAGCGACGGGCCGGGCCACGGCGCGACCTTCCTCGTGCGCCTGCGCCTGTGCGAGGAGCCGGCCATGGCGCCGGGCGAAGTACTTCCCGTGACTGATGGCGCTGCGCTGGGCAAGCATATTCTGGTGGCCGACGACAATGTGGATGCGGCGGAATCGCTGGCCTGGCTGCTGCGCTCGGAAGGCGCGACCGTGATGGTGGCGCACGATGGCGCAGAAGCGCTGCGCCTGCACCGCGAACGGCCGGCCCGGATCGCGGTGCTCGACCTGGGCATGCCGCACCTGGATGGCCTGGAACTGGCGGGCATGCTGGCCCAGGATGCGCCGCGCCCGTACCTGGTGGCCGTGACGGGGCGCGGCAGAAAGGAAGACCGGGCCGCCTCGCTGGCGGCCGGCTTCGACGAGCACTTCACGAAGCCGGTCGCGCCGCAGCAGCTGATTGCGCTGCTACGCCAGGTACCCGAGGTACCCGAGGTGCCTGAGGCACCTGCAGCAGGCTAGTGGTGTTCGTGCCCCGTCATGTCGTTCGCGCCGGGTTTGCGCGCATCCATCGCCTGGCCGGCGGGCGCCGGTGCCGGGCGGGCATCGGGCGCCCGTGGCGCTGGCGGTAGCGCCCCGGCCCCGTCACCGGTCCATTCGCGCGCCACCGTGCCAGGCGGATGCCGGTACCAGCCAGGGTCGCTGTAGTCGCCGCGTTTGAGGCCTTCGCGCACCTTGAGCACTGTGAACATGCCGCCCATCTCCAGGTTGCCGAACGGGCCGTCGCCGCTCATCATCGGCAGCGTGTTGGCCGGCAGCGGCATCTTCATGTCGCCCATCGAGCCGCCCTTGTCGCCCATGACCATATAGCCCGGCACCAGCTTGTTGATCTTCTCGGCCACGCCGCGATGGTCGACGCCGATCAGCGTGGGCACGTCATGGCCCATCGCGTTCATCGTGTGGTGCGATTTGTGGCAGTGGAAGGCCCAGTCGCCCGGTGCGTCGGCCACGAACTCGATGGCGCGCATCTGGCCGACGGCGACGTCGGTCGTCACCTCGGGCCAGCGCGCCGACTTCGGCACCCAGCCGCCATCGGTGCCAGCGACCTCGAAGCGGTGCCCGTGCAGGTGGATCGGGTGGTTCGTCATCGTCAGGTTGCCCACGCGGATACGCACCTTGTCGCCCAGGCGCGCGACCATCGGGTCCAGGCCCGGGAACACGCGGCTGTTGATGGTCCACAGATTAAAGTCGAGCATCGTGTTGGTGCGCGGCGTATAGCTGCCCGGTTCGATGTCGTACGAGGACAGCAGCATCACGTAATCGCGATCGACGGCGTGCTGGCGCGGGTTCTTCGGGTGCGTGACCCAGAAGCCCATCATCCCCATCGCCATCTGCTGCATCTCGTCGGCGTGCGGGTGGTACATGAAGGTGCCCGCATGACGCGCGACGAATTCGTAGACGAAGGTCTTGCCGGGCTGGATGCCGGGCTGGGTCAGGCCCGTCACGCCGTCCATCCCGCACGGTAGCAACTGGCCGTGCCAGTGCACGCTCGTGTGTTCGGGCAGCTTGTTGGTGACAAAGATGCGCACGCGGTCACCCTCGACCACTTCGATGGTCGGGCCCGGGCTCTGGCCGTTGTAACCCCACAGGTTGACTTGCATGCCGGGCGCGAATTCGCGCACGACCGGTTCGGCCACCAAGTGGAATTCCTTGACGCCGTCCTTCATGCGCCACGGCAGCGTCCAGCCGTTGAGCGTGACGACGGGGTTGTACGGTCGCCCGCCCGTCGGGGCCAGCGGCGCGGCGGTGGCGCTTGACGTATGGGTCGGGGCTTCCGGCAGCGACGCCGCGCCGGCACGGCTCACGAGCGAGGCACCCAGTGCCGTGATGCCGGCGCCGGCACCGGTCAGGAACGATCTGCGGTTGGTCATGGTGGGGTGTCCTTCATATCAGTGGTCGATGGCGCCGGCAGGCGCGTGCCGATGGCGGTTTCCAGGTCGACCTGGGCCAGCCAGAAATCCTTCAGCGCTTCGATGGTGGCGTGCACCGCGGCAGCCTGTTCGCGCGCGTCGGCCAGCAGCTCGAACGGGCTGGCCAGCATGCCGTTGTAGCGCAGCAGCATCTCGTCCGCGATCTGCTTGCGCAGCGGGATCACCTGATCGCGGTAGTGGCGCGCCACGTCGTAGCTGGCGCGGTAGGCGAGGTAGCCCGCGCGCGCTTCGCTGCGGGCGTTGACCGCGACCGCCGCGACCTGCCCGAGCGACTGCATGTACACCGCTTCGGCGCGCGCCACGCGGGCGCCGCCCCAGTCGAACAGTGGCAGCTCCAGGCCAATCTCGTAGCCATCGCTTTTCGGTTCGCCTGTCTCGCGCTTGTCCGCATAGCCCAGGTCGAGCACATTGACGAAGCGCGTGGTGCGGGTGAGGCCCAGGTCGGCGGCGGTGCCGGCTGCGGCGGCGCGCGCGGCCTGCACGTCCAGGCGCTGGCTCAGCGCCGTGCGCTCGACGCCGGCCAGTTCGGCGGGCGCCGCCGGCAGGTCGGGCAAGCGCTCGGGCAGTGTGTAGCTTGCCTGCGCGCCCCACAGGCCGAGCTGGCGCGTCAGATGTTCGCGCGCGGCGTTGGCCAGGCGGTCGGCGCGCAGTACGCCGGCACCGGCTTCGGCGTGGAAGGCCGACTCGCGCGCCAGGTCCAGCGCACTGGCATTGCCGGCCTGGGTCATGCGCGTCATCAAGGCGCTTGACGCGTCGGCGGCGTCGGCCACCTGCCGTGCGTAGGCCACGGCCTGGTGCGCCGCCACCGCCTCGATCCAGGCGCGCCGGGTGGCGTTGACGTGATGCTCGATGGCCGCGGCCACGCGCAGCGTCGTTTCGTCAAGGCGCCGCGCGGCCATGCGCTGGCGCAGCGGCATCGTGAGCAGGCCCGCCAGGTCGATCGAGACCGAGCGTTCGGTTTCCCGGCTGCCGCCGCCGTCCATGCGCGAGAACCCGAACCCCGGATTGCGCAGGCGCGCGGCTTGGGCCACGTCGGCTTGGGCAATGCCGGCTTCCCAGTAAGTGGCCTGCAGGCCAGGGTGATTGAGCGCGGCGATGCGCACGGCCGCGTCCTGCGTCAGCGGCGCCTGCAGCAGCGTGTCGATCTCCGTTTGCAAGGCCTGGCGGTCGGCATCGCTGCGCAGCAGGCGCGCATCCACGCCCGTGCGCGCCTGCGCTGCAGCGGCGCTGGCCTCGAAGGCGCGCTCGGGCGCGACGCTGGCGCAGCCGGCCAGCAGCAGGCCCAGGCTTACGGCCAGGCTCGGGGCCAGCGCGGCATGCCATGAAATTGGACTAGCCATCAGTGGTGCTCCTTGTGGTCTGGCTGGGCAGGGGTGTGGTGGTGCGCGTGTGGATCGGGCGCCGGCTTGCCGTGCCCGGCATGCGCGTCGTGGCCGGGCTGGGCTGCCACGATGCGGTTGTGTTCCTGCCAGGCGCGATCGGGCGTGGTCGTGGCGGCGGCGCGTGCCGGGGGGACGTACGCCGGCTGGTAGCGGGTTTCGGGGACGGCGGCGTCCGGGTCGGTGGCGTTGGCGGCCGGCGTGGTGCGGTGGCCGCTCTGCGCTGCGGCCGGCGTCAGGGCGCTGGCCAGAATGCAGGCCAGCAGCAGCTGTGGTCGGGTAAAGGTCGACATGGTTCCTCGTTCGGTGAAATGCAGTGATGCCGCGCCAGCGTGGCGCGGTGGTGTGCTGATTCAGGCGAGCGGGAGGCGGGGAGGTCGTTCGGGTAACGCAAGGTCGACGGCCTCGGGGCGGCCGGTGGCTGCCTCGATCAGCCGGGTCGACAAGGTCTGCGGCGCGGCAGGGACAGTGGGTGCGCCAGCCATGGCGGCCCCGATGCAACAGGCGGCGCAGGCGCTGCAGCGCTCCTGGTCGTGGTCCGTCGGCCCATGGTCGGTGGCCTTGGTAACCTGCGGGCCGGCATCGTGGCAGTGCTCCGCCCCGGCAGCCATGTCGTGCGGCGCGGTCACGGCGGTCACGCCGCCGTGCTGCATGGCCGCATGGGTGCACGCCAGCATGCCTGCCGAAGCGATGCCCTGGAAGGGAATCGCCAGCAGCAGCAGCCACACGAGCGCGCGGCGCAGGCAGACATGGACGGTTGAATTCACCCGGTAATTCTAGCATGGCGTCCGCGCAACACTATCGTCATGATGGCGGTCGGAAACCTTGCCGGGCAAAGGGTGTGGCTGATAGCATGCCGACTTGATTCAATGACAATTCAATGACAAGGGCAGGCATGGTGTTGATCGAGCGGCTGCTCGCTCTGCGGCGCAGGAAGAATCAGGAAGAAGTAGCCGGCAGGGCGGCCGAAGTCATCGCGCACGTGCTGTTCGACGTTGGCGCCGACCGTTTTCTGAACGGGAGCATGCTGCTCGATCGCCAGTTCCGCCTGCGTTTCTACGCAGTGCTGCCGCCAGCGTCGGACGACATGCTGGCGGCTATCGCGCTGTGCGACTTGCCCGAAGCGCAGCACATGCGCAGCTGCATGGCCGACGTCGCTTTCGATGCCGAGGTCGTGGCATGTCATACGCAGGGTCTGGCCGATGGTCTGATGCGCGAATTGCTCGCTTGTTCGGGTGAGCTGCGTGCGCTGCCCGAGCGGCGCATCGGCGGCGTGTTCGCCTTTCGCTAGCCGCAACGCAGGATTTTGTGCGCGCTGCAGCACGCCATAGCGGTATGCTGGTGGTCCTTGACGCCACTGACGCAAAGGTCCCATCCATGTCGCATGCCGCCTGCTTTCTGAACCGCCCGGCCATGCCGCGCACCTTCCCCGTACGCTCATGAGCGTCCGTAACCTGCAGCACCTGTTCGCGCCGCGGTCGGTGGCGTTGATCGGCGCCTCGGCGCGCCCGGGCAGCATGGGCGCCACGCTGCTGGCCAATCTGCAGGGCGGCGGCTTCAAGGGCAAGCTGTTCGCCGTCAATCCCAAATACAAGCAGCTGGGCGACTTGCCGTGCTACGCCAGCGTGGCCGACCTGCCCGAGGCGCCCGACCTGGCCGTCATCTGTACACCGGCCGCCACCGTGCCGCAGCTGGTGCGCCAGCTGGGTGAACGCGGCACGCGCGCCGCCGTGGTGCTCACCAGCGGCCTGGCGCGCGGGCGCGATGCCCGTGGGCGCAGCCTGCGCCAGGCCACGCTCGACGCGGCGCACCCTTATCTGCTGCGTCTTCTCGGCGCGAACAGCGCGGGCTTGCTGGTTCCTGGCCTCGGCCTGAACGCCAGCGTGGCCCACAGCGGCGCACTGCCGGGACGGATTGCGTTCGTCTCGCAGTCCGGGTCACTGATGACGGGCGTACTCGATTGGGCGCGCACGCGCGGGATCGGCTTTTCGCACTTTATTTCGCTGGGCGACTCGGCCGACGTCGACCTGGGCGACGTACTCGATCACCTGGCCAGCGATGGCAATGCCGGCGCGATCCTGCTGTATGTCGACCAGCTGCGCTACGCGCGCAAATTCATGTCGGCGGCGCGCGCCGCCGCGCGCAGCAAGCCGGTAATCGTGCTCAAGTCGCGCAGCGATACCGACGGCGCCCGGCCTGCCGCCAGCGAAAGCGGCGCGCTGGCCACCGAGGACGACGTGTTCGACGCCGCGATCCGGCGCGCCGGCATGCTGCGCGTGCACACCACCGAGCAGCTGTTCGCGGCGGTCGAGACGCTGGCCTATGCGCGCGTGCTGCATGGCGAGCGCCTGGCCATCGTCAGCAACGGCCTGGGACCGGGCGTACTGGCGCGCGACGCCCTGCGCTACGGCGGTGGCGTAGCGGCGACGCTGTCGCCCGAATCGGTCACGCGGCTTGATGCCGTGCTGCCGGCCGGCTGGAACGGTGCGCAGCCCGGCAATCCGGTGCGTGCCAGCCCGGTGAACCTGCTGGGCGGCGCGCCGCCCGAGCGCTACGCCGCGGCGCTCGACGTGCTGCTGGCCGACCCCCAGGTCGACGCCGTGCTGATCGTGCATTCACCGACGGCGACCGTCGACAGCCGCGACGTGGCCAATGCGATTGCGCCACTGGCGCGCGCCGCGTCACGCCCCATCCTGTCGTGCTGGCTGGGCGGCGCCTCGGTCGTCGCTGCGCGCGCCATTGCAGCCGAGGCGCGCATGCCCACGTACCGCACGCCCGAAGACGGCGTCAACGGCTTCCTGCAACTGGTGAACTACCGGCGCAACCAGAACCTGCTGATGGAAGTGCCGCCGTCGATGGCGGGCCATATGGCGCCCGATCGCAGCGCCGCGCGCGCGCTGGTGCGCGAGGCGATTGCCGCCAAGCGTCTCTTGCTGTCGGATCCCGAGACCAAGGCGATCCTGCGCGCGTACGGCCTGGCGCTGGTCGAGACGCGCGCCGCCGTGGACGCCGACGCGGCCGTCGCGGCGGCGCGCGCGATCGGGTTTCCGGTGGCCGTCAAGATCCTCACGCCCGACGTGATGCACAAGTCCGATGTGGGCGGCGTGACGCTCGACCTCGATTCGGAAGACGCCGTGCGCGCCGCCGCGGTGCGCATGCGCGCGCGGCTGGGCGAACTGTTCCCGCAGGCGCGCTTCGACGGCTTTTCGGTGCAGGCCATGTGCCGCCGCACGCACGGCCACGAACTGATCGTCGGCGCTGCGCTCGACCCGGTGTTCGGGCCGGTGCTGGTGTTTGGCCAGGGCGGCGTGGCGGTCGAGGTGCTCGACGATTATTCGGTCGGCCTGCCGCCGCTGAACCTGGTGCTGGCGCGCGACCTGGTCGACCGTACGCGCGTGGCGCGCCTGCTGGCTGGCTACCGCAACCGGCCGGCCGCCAATCTCGACGCCGTGCTGGCGGTGCTGATCCAGGTCTCGCGCCTGATTTCCGATATTCCTGAAATCGTCGAGCTGGACATCAACCCGCTCGTGGTCGACAGCCGCGGCGCCATCGTGCTCGATGCGCGCATGCGGCTCGCGCTGGCCGACCGTTCGGGCAGCACGCTCGACCGGCTGGCGATCCGGCCCTATCCGCGTGAGCTGGAAGAGACGATCGAGTGGCAGGGCGCGCCGCTGCTGCTGCGCCCGATCCGCCCCGAAGACGGGCCGGCGCACCTGGCGTTCTTCGACGCGCTCACGCCCGACGACGTGCGCTACCGGATGTTCGTGCGCATCCGCGAGCTGCAGCCTTCGCAGCTGGCGCGCTTCACGCAGATCGACTACGACCGCGAGATGGCGTTCATCGCCACCCGCAAGAACGCGGACGGGGTGTTCGAGACGCTGGCGGTCGCCCGTGTCGTGGCCGATCCCGACAACACGAGCGCCGAATTCGCCGTCACCGTGCGCTCGGATCTCAAAGGCATGGGGCTGGGACGCATCATGATGGAAAAGCTGATCCGGTATTGCCGCGCGCGTGGCACCGGCGAGATCGTCGGCGAAGCGCTGCCGCAGAATTCGCGCATCGTCGCGATGGTCAAAAAGCTGGGCTTTGACGTGACGATCGACCGCGAGGACGGCACCCGAAATATGCGCCTCGCATTACGCTAACCGTTTCGCGCGCCATGTGACATTCGGAGGATTTTGGGCTGTTTTGCGGTGGTAAGGTGGCGGTGTTTGTCGCCCTGTCACGTCGTGACGATTTGTACCGCCTCTTGTCAACAGGGTCCGACCCTGCACCTGCGATGTCCCGACTCGGTTTGTTGTTGTGCGCCCCGTACGCCGTGTTCATTCTGGTCTGCGTCGGCATTGTCTCGCTCGGCGCTGGCGACGATGCGTCGCAGTTGATCTTCCTGCAATTGCCGATTGCCGCCCAGCTGGTCGTGGTGCAGGCGCTGGGCCTTGGCCGCGCCCTCGAATTCCTGTCGTGGCCCGACGCATACGGCCTGTTCGTCACGCCGGCCTTTGTGCTGCTGTATGCCGCCGGTGCGCTGTGCGAACGGGGCCTGGCGCGCCGGCGCGGCCTGGCGCCCGCGCGCAGCGGCGTCTGATCCGGGCGCGGCGCAACGCCGGCCTGGACCGTCTAATAAAACCTGTTATTGGCTTTCGCGGCAACATGGCCGTACAGTCAGCCATACCGACCGTCCGCTTTCCGCCCAGACTGTGTAAAAAATTAAAAGTAGGCCTAAACGTGATCTTGGTCTGCATCCGCTGCTTTGCCGCTCATCCGCTGAGCTATCGGCACCTTGAGGAGATGATGCAAGAGCGTGGCGTGTCGGTCGACCATTCGACGATTAACCGGTGGGCGATCCGCTTCTTGTCACTGATTGAGAAAATGGCGCGCAAACTAATGAGCGGAACGGTGCCCTTACAGCATATTCCTCCGTTTGGTCAACAATGCGAAAGAACCGTCAGTTCGGTGACGTCTTGAATCTGAGTGGAGTTTCCAGACGACTCATATCGACCAGGCTGGTACGAGGGCTATATTCGCATCGCAGGCGATGAGTCGGAAGTGGTAGATCTCGATTAGACGACTGTGGCTGCAAACAGTTTGCGTCAGAGAAATCGAAGATTTCAGTGGAAGAGCTTGGCAAAGCTGCCAATATCCTGCGTTTGCTTTACGTAGTTATTGCAAGGTGACCGCCCCCGCGTGGCGTGCCAGTTTTTGAGGATTGCACATGACTGACTTGCCGTTTGACCCGCTCGAGTTACTGCGTAGCGGTTCGGGTTCTTTGAACATTCCCGGTGGACTCCTAACCAGGAAAGGCGCCCAACCCTACGTCGGCTGCGTGCCGGCTATTGCTGGGACTCTGTTCTTTGCTGATGCGCATCTCCCTGCAATGCGCGATGCTATCAAAGTATGCTTCGAAGACTACATTGCGATTGCTCAACCAAACCTCACATGGCTCTTCCGAGAAGACCCGCCAGAAGGGCCGAGCAAACAGGTGTTCGCAAAGGCTAGGCCGCTGGCATCCATGCTCACTGACATGGATAAGGACAACGCCCTGAGCTTTTGCTACACGAGCGGCAAGGAGGCGCACGATGCCGGCCCTTGGGAATTTCAGATTTTCGGTTTACCCGCCTGGCGAGCCGAAATGGGTGACTGGGGCCTTTGCGGGATCCGTTTTTCTGTTCCACTACTGTTCGTCGAGGAGACTCCAGGCGTCTTCCGCGATATGTTCGTTGCTTTTGCAAAACGACTACGAGCCGTGCACGGTTACGCCGGTTACAGCCTGATCCGGTCGGCTCTGCGCGACCTTGAAAACCAGGCCTTCGAGGCGTTTTTGACATCGAAGTTTCGCGGATTCGACGCTGGGAACCTAATTCCAGGCGCAACCAATGCACACCTGGGCATTAAGACGGTCAGTTGGCTTACGGCTATTAACCACACTTACCTCGAGACGGTCGGTGGGGAAGGTACATTGCGCTCTGAACTGCCTAGCGATTGGTTCGGCGCATTCGATTACGGTAGTGGCGTTGTCATCCAAGCGGGCCCACGGCCAGAAGCCGCCCCTGTCGACGCAGCGCTACCAGCCTTGCTCGCTCTGCCCAACATGTTCTTGCGCAACGTGCGAGTGCCAAAGGCACGCTTGCATTACGCATCTGCAAACAATGAGCCCAAGCTGATAGGCTGGGCGGCGGAGCAGTGGCTCAAACGCCTCGATGTCGATCCTGATCAACTGCTTGAGTTTAGGGCACGACTCTTGAAAGAGCCAAAACTCTAAGGAACGGACATTTATATCTTGCACCCGTATGGGCCTAAGCCTGGAAACCATTTTGCAACGTCGACCACGGGGTTAAAGGGCCACTCCTTATCTCTGCCCGGGCGAAGGAATCCAGTACTTCATTGAAAACGGTGACAATCCAAAGTGGGGTGATACCGTTGTGAAGTTTTGAAATGATCACATTGAATATTTACTTTTCTTCGAACGACGGTGTTTTGCGCACCGATGATCAAGTGCTAGCCTGTCCCGGCTTTGCACGCCTGGAATTCGACCATGGGTTCGGCCAGCACATGACCGGACAAAACTCCGGTCCGGATTTCGTTGTGTATGGGCCGGTTTCGGTTCAGCTGTGGGGACAGGGCTTCGTGGTCGGTCTCAGATTCTTCAAAGAGGTCGTACATGGGGTCACCCTGACGCTCAAGCAGAGCAGGACGGCAGCCCTGGATTATGACGCCACTGAGACAGACCTCTTGGCCGAGAAGAAGAAGCTGACAACACTGCTTTCAAAACAACTGGAATGCTCGCCGTCATCGACATCAACTGGCGCCGACGTGTTCGAATTTTCTTGGGGCGGCATAGTTTCGAGAACAGATCTGAAGTCGACTTGGTGCGGTATCGAGGTTCGGTATAAATGAACAACCTTGTATTCGTTGAAGATTTCGTGTTAGTGATTATCCTTGAGTGTCCTGGCTATGGCGTTCATTTCGCAGGCAGTCCGGCCTGGGGTGTCTGTCGGCGCGAAGTCCCGGCCTTGTTCTCCACTGCGCCGCAGGCATTGCATGCTGCAGGAAAGCCATGTTCGTATTCGCCATAACGTCCGCGTGGTTGGCATTGCTGCAGGCGTTCCTTGCGAAGCGTTTGCCGCGCGAGCAGTTCGGACGCGCGGCAGCATCGTGCAGACTGTCTGTACATACAGTCGCCGTAATGACGTGGCGGAGGGGACATCATGAAGAGTGAAAATCGCGAACCTGTAATGCTGAGCCTTTAGTTATCCCGACAGCACTGAAGGAAAAGTAGAAGGAAGCGATTTCCTGGCCTGACTGTATGGGTGGCGAACTCGCCTCGTGACGCAATCAAGTCGATTCGGCCGGTATAGGGTCCGGTCAAGAGCTCCCTGCGTTGGTGCTCGTCGCTAGGCTGGTCCAACGCAAAGGCAGCAGCTCGAATCGCGCGCTATGGCGTAGAGTCGCGCGAACCGCTCGGCCCATGACCGCGGGGCGTCGAGCGCGCCTTGGGTTGGCGACACCGCTTTCGCAGACTGCGCGCACGACTTGAGCGACGAGCAGACATCCGCCAGGCGTTTCTCTCACTTGCCCGCTCGCTCATCTGTTCTCGATATGTCGAACGGTTTGTCAGCCGCTCTTAACGCCGAAAGCGCACATCCTCGCTGACCACCGGCGCATTGCCCTTGGGCTTCTTCGGCTTTTTTGGCTTCTTGACGATTTGCCCCTTTGCATCGGTCTGCGGCACGCGGTGCTCGGGTGCATAGCCCGGTTCTTCCACGCGTTCGAGCGTCTGGCGCGTGAGCACTTCGATCGCCGCCAGTTGCTCCACTTCGTCGGCGCACACCAGCGACACCGCTTCGCCGCTCGCGCCCTTGCGGCCCGTGCGCCCGGTGCGGTGCACGTAGTCCTCGGCCACGATCGGCAAATCCACATTGATCACGGCGGGCAGGTCATCGATGTCGATGCCGCGCGCGGCCACGTCGGTGGCGATCAGTACGCGTACCTCGCCGGCCTTGAACCGGTCGAGCGCGCGCAGGCGCGCCGGCTGCGGTTTGTCGCCGTGGATCGAGTCGACCGGGATGCCCTTTGATTCCAGCAGGCCGACCAGTTCGTCGACGCCCTTGCGGGTACGGGCGAAGGCCAGCACCTGCGTCCAGTCGCGCCGTTCGAGCAGGTGCACGAACAGCGCGGCTTTGCGCTTCTTGTCGACCGGGATCACCCACTGGCGGATCGCAGCGACGGTCGTGTTGCGGGGCGTTGCCTCGATGCGTACCGGTTCGCGCAGCATCTGGTTCGACAGCGCGCGGATCGGGTCCGAGAACGTGGCCGAGAACAGCAGCGTCTGGCGTTTCTTCGGCAGCAGTTTCAGGATGTTGTCGAGCTCGCGCGCAAAGCCCAGGTCGAGCATGCGGTCGGCTTCGTCCAGCACCAGCGTTTTGACTTCGTTGAAGTGCACCGCGTTCTGCCGGTGCAGGTCGAGCAGGCGGCCCGGCGTGGCGACGAGGACATCCACGCCCTTGCGCAGCGTCATCATCTGCGGATTGATGCTGACGCCGCCATACGCGACCATCGAGCGCAGCGGCAAGCCTTCGGCATAGGTGCGCACGCTTTCGTGCACCTGCTCGGCCAGTTCGCGGGTCGGCACCAGGATCAGCGCGCGCGCCGCGTTGTTGCCGACCTTGCCGCCCATGACGAGACGCTGCAGGATCGGCAGCGTGAAGCCAGCCGTCTTGCCGGTGCCGGTCTGAGCGGCGGCCATCACGTCGTTGCCAGCCAGGATGGCGGGAATCGCCTGCTCCTGGACGGCGGTGGGCGTGTGGTAGGCGAGGGCGTCCAGGGTGCGGACGATCGGCTCGATCAGGCCGAGGGAAGCAAACGACATGGGCAGGACACCTTGCGACGAAAAATGGACAGGCCGCAGTGTAACCTGCCGGCGCCGGCATGGCGATCATTGGCACGCCGCCAGGGTAAGCGTGCCGCGCTCATTCGTACAGGATCAGGACGACACTGGCGTGTGCGGCGCGGTTTGCGCGGCAGGGGCGATTGGCTGGGCCGGGCCATTGTGTTCGCGGCAGCCGCCCAGCATCAGGCAGGCGATGGTCAGTACAGCGGAGCAATAGGTGCGTAGTTGCATGATGAATCCTCCGGGTAGCAGACAACCATCATACGCCGGACCAGCGCCTGCTGGCACAGTTCCGGTTGCGCGGTGCCCCTTACGGCAGGATGTCCTTCCTGACGGGAACATAGCGATAGAGTGCGTGGCCGACTGGTCCGTCGCAGCGTTCACGCAGCGCCGTGGCGTCGAGAATGACCCAGTCGCGGCGATGGGCCTGGCCAAGCACGCGTTGTCGCGTCAGATCGAAACAGCGCAGCGCCAGATGGTCGGGCACCAGCAGCACGCGCGCAGGATCGGCGCGCATCCAATGCCATGCGCTCGACTCTTGCTGCGCCAGCGGCGCCAGATAGCTGAAATGCACCAGCGGCCGGTCCGCAAACAGCAGGAACTGCTCCTTGAACTCGAGCATGCCGACCTGCGTCCCTGGTGCAATCTGGCGCTCGAGTTCCTGCAAGACGGCGCGCGGCGTGCGATGCGGGTCGAGGGTTGGCCATAGCCAGAAGGCGACGCACAGCCAGGTCAGCAGGCTGGCCAGCGCAAGTTGCTCGAACAAGGCGCGCTTGCGCAGCAGCAGGGGGATGCCGGCCAACGCCAGTCCCAGCAGCAGCACACCGGGCGCCAGTGCCGCGACGGCATCGGCATAGTCGTCCGCCCGGGCTGGCAGCCGGTGAGGCGCCAGCCATGCGACGCCCGCCAGCGCGATCAGCAGCACGCCCATCAGCACGAGCACTGCGCGCAACAGCACTGACGCGGCGCGGCGGCCCGCAGGAGGCGTTTGCTCCCAGACGCGGGCGAGCGCCAGCGCGCACATCGGCAGCGCGGGCAGGATGTAGACCTCGCGCTTGCCTGAGCTGAGCGAAAAGAACAGCAGCACGAGTGCAACCCAGCTCAGCAGGATGCGCAGCGCTGCGTCACGCGGCCACAGGGCGGTGATGCCGCGTAGCCGCAGTACGAACAGCACGACCAGCGGAAACCACATCGTCGGCAAGGCAGTCGTCAGGTAGTAGTGCCACGGCTGGATGTGGTGCCATGCATTGGCGTAGCGCTCGGCCGTCTGCCTGAACAGGATGTTGTCGCGGTATGCGAGCAGTTCGGGGCTGTGCACGCGCTCGACCGTGAGCCACATCGGCGCCAGCCACAGCGCGAGCGTGGCCAGCATCAGTGCGGGCCCCCACCACGCGCGCAGGCGCCAGGCCTGGTGCCCGGATTCATCAAAGCGGTGGCGCCAGATGGCCAGCGGGATCAGCATCAGTGCCGGGAGAAACCCCACGCCCTTGGTCATGACGCCCAGTGCCATTGCCACCCAGCTGGCGGCATACCAGCCCCAGGCGGGCCCGACCAGAAAGTGGCGGACCAGCCCGTAGCAGCCGAGCGTGATCCAGAAGCACAGTACCGCATCGATCTGCGCCCCCTTGGCCTGCAGCAGGAACTGCGGCGTGAACACGAGGATCAGCACGGTCGAGCGCGCGACGTGGTCGCCCCACAAGCGGCGCCCCAGGTCGAACACCAGCCACAGCGTCCCCAGCCCCGCCAGCGCACTGGGCAGCAGAAACGCGATCTTCAGTTGTCCGGTCAGCTGATAGAAGAGGGCGATCAGCCACATGAAGACGGGCGGCTTGTCCGGATAGAATTCGCCGCCCCGCGTGGGAAACAGCCACTGGCCCGATTCCACCATTTCGCGTGCGACCTGGGCAAAGCGCGGCTCATCGGCTGGCCAGGGCGCGCGCAGCCCGATGCCGGCGAACAGCGCAATGAGCGTCAGCCCGACGAGCCACGGCCACCAGCTTGGGGCCTGATCAAGGTTGCCGGTGTGCGGGCGTGGCATGCATTTGCCCCCGGATGTGCTGCAGACGCTGCTTGAAGCCATGATGGTAGAGGTAGAGCGCGAGCGCCGTCGACAGCGCCAGCGTCAGCAGGCCGAACCAAAGCTGCTGTTCGTCGTGCAAGGCCAGGCCCGCGCCGGCAAAGCTGAACAGCAGCATTTGCGGCAGGTAGCCCAGCAGGCTGCCCCAGAACACTGCCGGTATGCTCAGCCGGGCCAGTCCCACGGCAATATTGGTCGCCAGGTTGCTGCCGACCGGCATCAGCCGCAGCGTGCAGATCCACAGCCAGGTGTCGCGGGCCAGCAGTTGGCGGATGATGGTGACCCAGTCGCCATAGCGGGTACTGGCCCAGGCGGTGCCGATGTGGCGCACGCAGCAGATTGCCAGCAGGGCGCCGAACCCGGTCAGCAGAGTGCTCAGCAACGCGCCCGGCACGCCACCGATGACGCAGCCGCAGGCGAAGGCGAGCACCTGGCGCGGGCCGCCAAGCGCGGTGTAGACGATGCCGGTGATCGCGAACACGGGCCAGGCAACGGCCCAGTGCCGCTCGAACAGGTGGTTGAGCAGATCCAGTTCGGTAAACGACCCCCACCACTGGAAATGGAGCGACACGAAGCCGAGCGTCAGCACGCTAGTTAGCAGCAGCGGTTTGACCAGCAGGGCCAGCGCGGGCTTCACTGCCGCACTTCCATGCGGTCGATCAGCGGCACCTTGTTGCGGCGGATGAGCCAGGTGACGCCCCACATGTCGACGATGCCCACCCACAGCCGGTTCCACGCCGTGTATTTCGACACGCCGGCAGTGCGGTGGCGATGGCGCACCGGCACGATGGCGATCACGCCGCCCAGGCGCTTGACCAGCGCCGGCACGAACCGGTGCATGTGGTCGAAATAGGGCAGGCACAGCCAGGTGGCGCGCGGCACGAGCTTCAGGCCGCAGCCGGTATCGGGCACCCCGTCGTCGAGGATGCGGCGGCGCACGGCGTTGGCAATGCGCGACTGGATTTTTTTCCAGCGCGTGTCGCGCCGGTCGGCGCGAAAGCCGGCAATGCAAAAATGCCGGTGCGTTTCACTTAGAGTAAGTCCCTGCGCCACCAGCGCTGGAATGTCAGCCGGGTCGTTCTGGCAGTCACCGTCTATCGTGACGAGAAAACGCCCGGTGGCGTGGCGCGCGGCGGTCCACAAGGCCGTGCTTTGACCGGCACTGTGTGCGTGGCGGATCAGCCGCGCCGGCATGCCCCATCGCTGGCAATGCTGCAGGAAGACGGCGCCGGTGTCGTCGCCGCTGCCATCGTCCACCAGCACGACCTCGTGCGTCAGATGCCCGGCGAGGGCATGGTGGATTTCGTCCACCAGATGGCCGATATTGCCGGCTTCATCCTTTGCGGGAATCAGTACCGACACCAGCCACGCATGCTCGTTGTTCGCTTCGTCAGCCATATCGCGCAAGCTCTCCAAAAAGAGCGCAGCACACACACTGCGCATCATGTTCTGCAAGAATTCTGGATAACGACGTCTGACGCTCGCTCGCTAAAGATGAGCTGTCAATACAGGCTAGTGTACGAGTTCGTGATCACTTTGGAAAGTCATAGTTGATGGCAAGCGCCTGGGGCGGAAAGGTTGTCGCGAGCGCGTCAGAAGCTGTACGACACGCTGGCGCGCAGCACGGGGAAGAACTTGTGGTCGGCCAGTTCGTTCGTCAGGCGCGCTTCTTCGACAGCGACGTCACGGGCCAGCACGGTGCAGACGGCCTGCGACGTGCGGCAGCCGCGGCTGATCAGGTCGACCTGGCCCTTGCCCTGGTAGAAGGCGCCGAGATCGGCGCTGACGTTCCAGCGCTTGTTCGGCGTGAGGGCATTGCCCCAGCCGATGCCGAAGTAGGGCGCGGCCTTGCGGAAGTCGACGTCGCCATCGAGCGTGCCGACGTCTGCCGCGCTGTAGCTCTGACCATTGATGAGGTAGCGGCCGTTGCTGTTTGGCCGCGCTTTGGCCGTCACTTCGTTGCCGTTGTAGACCACGCCGGCGGTGAGGCGGAGCGCGGTGTCGGCGAATGCATACCAGTCGAACAGGGCGTCGAACGTTTGCAGCTTGGCGTCGCCGTCGTAATCGATGCCGCCCGAACGCTTGTCGAAATCGTGCTTGTAGTAGTTGATGCCGAAACGGCCATTGAGCGTGCGTTCCATCGGCACGACCAGATGGACGCCCGCGCCGGTGGTGCCCAGGGTGGCCGTGACGCCCACGCCGATCTCGGCATGGGCGGATGCGGCGGCGACAGTGGCGGCAATGGTTGCGGCAATGGCAATGGCGTTACGTGGGATGGACATTTCGACGACCTCTCTGTCAACAAACGGAAAGGCGCGATTGTAAGGCCACGGCTCATGTGCATACTCAGCAAATTTGTAATGCGGCGGGTTGGCAACACTGGCTTGCGCCCAACGGGAAATGCCGCCAAGGCCGGTTTCGTCGGCCCAGCCGCGGCTTCGTCGCATAATGCTGTCTTGCGAACCATGGCGTGCCTATGCTGGCGCCATTCTTCAACGCTTGAAAGCCCATCATGATGTCGAGTTTTTTCCACCACGGTCGCCTGGTTGTTGCCTGGGGCGCCGTGTACCTGGCGCTGAGTATCTTCATCAGCGAAACCGTGCTGCACGATATCGATCTGAATATCGAGGCGTATGTCACGTTGCTCGGGTTCGCACTGGTCGGCTGGGTGCTTCTGATCGCGTTCTCGCACACGCGCCGCGTGCGGCTGCTGGCCGGCACCGTGAACGCGGCCACGCTGGCAAACCGGCAGCGGCGCCAGATCGAAATCCCGTTCGAGGCTGGTGAAGCGTTCGACATGATCGACGCCGCGATCCGCGAACTGCCCGGCGTGACCGCCGTCGACAGCGCCCGCGACAGCCTGCAGGTGCGCGCCAAGGTCGAGCGCACCGACCTGTATGGCGGCAATGCGTCGGCCGGCGCGGCGCTGGCCCGCCTGTCGACCTGGCGCAACCAGATCCGCGCGACGATCACGCCCAATGGCGACGCGGCCGGCAGCGTAACCTTGATTTGCGAACCGGAAGACCCGGCCTGGATCGACTGGTTCCTGGTCGACCAGGGCAGCAACCTGGAAAACGCCGACGCCATCGTGCGCGCCATCACGCGCCGCATCGCCGAGCGGCGCCGCCTGGAAACACAGGCCGTGCGCGAGAGCGCGACCGAGAAGGAATTGACGGTGGCGCGCCTGAACCTGCTGCACGCCCAGGTGGAACCACATTTTTTATACAACACGCTGGCCAGCGCCCAGGTGCTCACGCGCACCGATCCGGCGCGCGCCGACGCCATGCTCGGTAACCTGATCCAGTACCTGCGCCACTCGCTTCCACGCACCGAGGATGCACCGTCGACGCTGGGCGAAGAGCTCGAACGGGCGCGCGCCTACCTGGAAATCCTCGCCATCCGCATGGGGCCGCGCCTTGCGCTGCAGGTCGACGTGCCGGACGAACTGCGCCGGCTCGTGTTTCCGCCGATGATGCTGCAGACGCTGGTCGAGAACGCCATCAAGCACGGGCTCGAACCCAAGCCGGGTGGCGGCACCGTCTGGATCCTGGCGCGCGCCATCGACAATGCCGCGGCCGTCACGGTGGCCGACGACGGCCGCGGCTTCTCGCTCGAGACGGCCGGCACCGGCATCGGCCTGCGCAATGTGCGCGAGCGCCTGCGCCTTGGCTACGGCAGCATGGCGAGCTTTGCCATCGTCGCCAACTTCCCGAGCGGCGTGGCCGCTACCATCACGGTGCCGCTGGCGCTGCAGGGTGCGGGGGTGCGCACATGACCCGTTGCGTGATTGCCGAAGACGAACTCCTGCTGCAGGAAGAGTTGGTCAAGCTGCTGGGCGAGGTGTGGCCGGACCTCGAGATCGTGGCCGCCTGCGACGATGGCGGCAGCGCGCTCGACGCCATTGCCAGCTACCGGCCCGAGGTCGCGTTCCTCGATATCCGCATGCCGGGGCTGTCGGGCCTCGAGGTAGCCTCGAGCGTGCTGGCGGCGGGACTGCGCACGGAGATCGTGTTCGTGACCGCGTATGACCAGTACGCACTCGACGCCTTTGACCGGGGCGCCGTCGACTACCTGCTCAAGCCGATCGGGCGCGAACGCCTGGCCGCGACCGTGGCCCGGCTGCGCGATCGCCTGGCGCGCGGTGTGGCGGATACGACACAGCTGGCGGCGCTGCTGGCGCGCCTGCAGAGCGTCGCGCCGCCGGCGCCGCGCGCCCAGCCGCTGGTCTGGCTGACGGCCAGCCGCGGCGTCGAAACGCGCCTGATCCTGGTCGACGACGTGGCGTATTTTCAGTCCGACTCGAAGTACACGGTGGTGATGACGGCCGAGGGCGAGTCACTGCTGCGCAAGCCCATCCGCGACCTGCTCGAGGTGCTCGACCCGGCCATGTTCCGGCAGGTGCACCGCTCGACGATCGTGAACCTGCGGGCCGTGGCGGGCGTCACGCGCGACGACAGCGGCAAGGGCGTCATCCGCCTGCGCAACCGGCCCGAGACGCTGACAGTCAGTCAACCGTTCATGGCGCTCTTTCGTCACATGTAAGCGCAGCCCAGCGTTCGCGACGTTGCCGTAGTAAAATCTCAGATGGCCATCAGGCCGGCGTTGTTGCCGGTTGGGGCATCAAGAAGGAGGCAAGCTTGCGTAGCGATATCGTGATCGTGGGTGGCGGCGCTGGCGGTCTGGAGCTGGCATGCAAACTGGGCCGTAAACTCGGCCCGACAAAGGTGACGCTGGTCGACAGCCGCCTGTACCACATCTGGAAACCGTCGCTGCATGAAGTCGCGGCGGGCACCCTGGACATCCACCAGGAAGGTCTGTCGTACGCGATGCTCGCGCACGACAATGGATTCAATTTCGTGCTCGGTCCGATGACCGGGCTGGACGAGGCCGGCCAGGCGATCGAGATCGGGGCCGTGTATTCGGCCACCGAACACGACGAAGTGCTGCCGGCGCGTCGCCTGGCGTACACGTCGCTCGTGATCGCAATCGGCAGCACCTCGAACTACTTCGGCGTGCCGGGCGCGCAGGAACATTCCATTTCGCTGAATGCGACCGAAGACGCCGAACGCTTCCGCCTGCGCATGCTGCGCCTGATGCTGGCGGTCGAGCAGCAGCGCGAAGAGGGCCGTGAGACCGGCCTGGACGTCGTCATCATCGGTGGTGGCGCCACCGGCGTCGAACTGGCCGCCGAACTGCGCGAAGCGTCGGGCGCGTATGCGCGCTACGGTTTTGCACGGATGGACGTCAAGCGCGACGTGCGCATCACGATCCTCGAAGGCGCGCCGCGCATCCTGGCGCCGCTCCCCGAGCGCGTGTCGAATGCGGCGCTGGGCCTGCTGAACAAGCGCGGCATCCGCGTCGTCAGCGATTGCCGCGTCACGGCGATCGACAGCGACAAGGTGCTCGACGCCAATGGCAACGTGTATCCGGCCGACCTGTGCGTTTGGGCGGCGGGTATCCGCGCCCCCGAGATGCTCGGCAAGCTCGGCCTGCAGACCGCACGCGGCGGCGGCCTGGATGTCGATTCGCATCTGCGCGTCAAGGGCGCCAAAGCGATCTGGTCGCTGGGCGACTGCGCGGTCTGCATCGACGGCAACGGCTTGCCGGTGCCACCACGCGCGCAGGCGGCGCACCAGCAGGCCGATTATCTCGTCACGACCTTCCTGCGCATGGACAAGGGCCAGCCGGCCTTGACCGAGCCTTACGAGTACCGCGATTACGGGTCGCTCGTGTCGGTCGGTCAGAACACCAGTGTCGGTAGCCTGATGGGTTCGCTTCGCGGCGCCAGCTGGTTCGTGCAGGGCGGCATTGCGCGCCTGATGTACGCCAGCCTGCACCTGATGCACCACCGCGCAGTGATGGGCATTACCCGCACGGGCCTGCTGGCCGTGGCGCGCTTTCTGATCCGGCGCAGCACACCGCTGGTCAAGCTGCACTGACGGGATTGTCGTCAGGCGACAAACAACAACGGCGGCCAGTGGCCGCCGTTGTTGTTTTTAAAGACCCTACCGCTGTCTAGGCCGGCAATTCGCGCGGCAGCGTCATTTGCAGCATGGCGCCGCCTTGCTCGGTGCGCACCAGGATCAGATTGCCACCGAGCGTGCGGGCGCGTTCGCGCAGCAGGCGCAGGCCATGGCGTTCATCCGCGGCCAACGGATCGGCGCCGGGACCGACGCCATCGTCGCGCACCGTCAGCATGGCCATCTCGCCATCATCATCCAGGATCACGTCCACGCGCGTGGCCTGCGCATGCGCCGCAGCGTTACGCAAACCTTCCTCGGCGCAGCGCAGCAGCAGCACGGCGTGTTCGCGCGACCAGGCGCCATCTTCCTCGGGCAGGCTGGCTTGCGCCTGGATGCCGTGCTCGGCGCCGAATTCAGGCACCAGCTCGGCCAGCGCGGTGCGCAAGCCCAGAAATTCGAGCTTGTCGTTCCACAACGCGAGCTGCATCTGGCGGTTGGTCTCGATGACGCCGCCGAGCAGGACCTTCATCTGCGCGGCGCGATCGCGCAGCGCTTTGTCTTCGGCCGGCAGGCGTTGGGTGAGCAGGGCGAGGTGCATCGTCAGGGCCGTCATCGACGAACCCAGACTATCGTGCAACTGGCGCGCGAGCTGGCGACGCTCCTGGTCCCAGCTGTTGGCCAGCCAGGACACCATGTCGGAGAGTTCAGCAGTGCGCGCCGCGACCAGGCGTTCCAGCTCCGGGTCGGGATGCGGTAGGACCGGTTCAGTCATCAGGGTCTCAATTAAATGTTTCCCAAATCATACAACAATTGTCATTTATCCGTCGCGCATTGGGTGCTGCAAGAGCGGTTCGTTCTGTTCGCACCGAGTGTGAGGTCGCGAACAGTGCCGATCGCGTGGCAGGCGCACTCTGGGGATGTGGCCAACGAGTCATCATTCAACCAACAATACGGGGGTAATACCATGACCAAAGCAACGACCAAAAAGACGAGCGGCCCGCAGGATGCGCTGGAGCTGTTGAAAAGCCAGCACGACGAAGTGAAAGACATGTTCGACAAGTACGAAGAACTCGGTGAGCGCGCCAATGTCAGCAAGAAAAAGCTGGCCAACGAGATCTGCGAAGCCCTGATCATGCACACGTCGATCGAGGAAGAAATCTTCTATCCGGCGCTGCGCAAGACGTCGAAGGAAATGGAAGACATGCTCGACGAAGCGTTCGTCGAACACGCGTCGGCCAAGGACCTGATCGCACAGGTGCAGGAGATGGAGCCGGACGAAGACTACTACGATGCCAAAGTGAAGGTGCTGGGCGAATACGTGTCGCACCACGTCGAAGAGGAAGAGGAAGAAATGTTCCCGAAAGTGCGCAAGCTCGACCTCGACCTGGAAGCCATGGGCGCCGAGATGGCTGCCCGTCGCGACGAAATTCTCGCCACGGTCTAAACCGTCGTTGACAGACTGGCCGGCCTCCCCGGGGCCGGCTTTTTTACGCCCATGCCATTGAGCAAAGAATTCGACGGTGCGGACGGTCAAGACGTTCGCTGCCGCACATACGTGCTATTGCTGGTATGCGATAGTGAAAGCTAGCCGGTTCCATCGAGGACGGGAGCGTTATATAAGAGAGGACACACCATGAATATCGATAACATCGTAAATGAGCAGTTCCGTGGCAAGAGTTTCCGTGAACTGGCCGACGCGCCATTGTCGGCACTGCGCGGCATCGGCGAGCAGCAGGCCAATG
Organism: Massilia aurea; assembly: GCF_014200505.1. Classification (GTDB taxonomy): domain Bacteria; phylum Pseudomonadota; class Gammaproteobacteria; order Burkholderiales; family Burkholderiaceae_D; genus Telluria; species Telluria aurea_B. The sequence goes on from NZ_JACHBX010000001.1 coordinate 1,012,808, forward strand.
CGCTGGCCGACACGCTTGGCGTGAAGACCATCGGCGACCTGGCCAGCCTGCAGGCAGTCAGCTTCGCTGTCGCGATCAAGGCACTGGCTGGCAGCGAGACGCAGTCGAGCAAAGAGCAGGCCGAACAGACCTTGCTCGATGATGCCGTCGAAATGACGTTCCCGGCCAGCGATCCGATTTCGGTCGACGCCGGCATCACCCGCATCGAAGTACCGCCCGAGATGGTCGACGCAGGCCGCGATCACCAGAACGCGCGTTCGATCGAAGAAACGAGCACCATTCGCGATTGCCCACCCGCCGAAAAGCGTTAAGCACACAGCAGGGCAGGATGGAGCAGGCCACGGAACGCAGGTTCCGTGGCCTGTTTTTTTATGGCGCAGTCAACGTTAAATAGAGACTAGCTTTGAACTGACGAGTAGTCCAGTGGTCCAACCCCTGTCCCCAGCGTCAGGAGTCGATCATGAAAGCGCCACGTTTCAAGGGCTGGTTCGCAAAACTGCCTTCCCTGAACCAGCCCCAGCGCCGGCAAGTGCTGGATGCCCTGCATCCTACAGCCGGGCTTGATCAGGTTGTTGCGCTCATCACTGAGGTCAGAACGCCAGGCCGCTGCTGCCCCAGGTGCAGCAACGAGCACTGCTACCGGCATGGTTTCGCCAACGACTTGCAGCGCTATCGCTGCTGCGCCTGCGGCCGCACCTTTAACGACCTCACCGGCACGCCACTGGCGCGGCTCAGGCACAAAGCCAAATGGCTCGCGTATTCGCAGGTGCTGCTCGATTCACTCCCCGTGCGCAAGGGCGCAGATCGGGTCGGCGTACACCGCAACACCGCCTTTCGCTGGCGACACCGCTTCCTGCATCGGATCAAGCTCGACCGGCCCGCGCTCCTGAATGGCATCGTCGAGGCTGACGAAACATTTCTGCTCGAATCACAAAAAGGTTCGCGTACGCTTGATCGGCCACCGCGCCACCACGGCGGCCATGCTGCCAAACGGGGCATTTCCAGCGAACTCGATTGCATTCTGGTCGGCCGCGACCGCGAGGGTCGCACGGTCGATGCCGTCACTGGCAGGGGTGCTCTCACGGCTGCGCAAATCGAGCGTGACTTGTTGCCCAGACTTGACAGGCAAGCCTTGCTTGTCAGTGACGGCCATCCCGCTTACCGCACGTTTGCACACAAGCACAGGATCGCGCACGAAGCGGTCAATGTGCGCGCCGGTGTACGTGTAAGACGTCTGGGGAGTCTTGCCATCCACGTGCAGAACGTGAACGCCTACCACCAGCGCTTCAAGTCGTGGCTACAGGGCTTTGGTGGCGTGGCGTCGCGCTACCTGCCCAATTACCTCGGCTGGCGCTGGGCGTTGGATGGAGAGCGGGTTATTTCGCCGGAACAGTTGCTTCGCATTGCCATCAGCGTCATCAACAGATAACGCTAAATGAGCCTTTTTTATTGGCGCAGCCGATGCAAAAGCAAACCGGGGCGCTCGCTTGCGCGAGAGCCCCGGTTCTTAGTCAGCTGAAAGCAGATGACGTATCAGCGATGCGGCGTTGCCAGCTCGGGCGTCAGCGCCGGCACTGGCGCGCCGGTGGTCTTGGACGCTGCTTGGCGATTGGCCGCCGGCGAGCAGAAGCGGTTCTTGCCGGCGCGCTTGGCTTCGTACAGCGCGTAATCGGCGATATTGATCAGGGCGTCGACCGATTCGGCGTCGTCCGGATAGATGCTGATGCCAATCGACGTCGACAGGCGCAGCGTCAGGTCGTTGATGAAGAATGGCTCGGACAGGGATTCAACCAGCTTGGCCGCCGGGCCCTGCGCGTCGACCAGACCATGGATGTCGCCGAGGACGACCATGAATTCATCGCCACCCAGGCGGGCAACGGTGTCTTCCTTGCGCGAGCTGGCCAACAGACGCTGCGACACGGCTTTGAGGATCTCGTCGCCATAGGCATGGCCATAGGTGTCGTTGATCGCCTTGAAGCCATCCAGGTCGAGATACATAATCGCGGCCTTGGCATGGGTACGGTTGGCATGCTGCAGTGCCGTCTCGATGCGGTCTTCGAGCAAGCGACGGTTCGGCAGGCCGGTGAGGGCGTCGTGCAGTGCCAGCTCCTGCTGGGCCTTCGAGTACTGGGCCAGCTCCTTGTACAGCAGGCGCACTTCGAGCATATTGTGGATGCGCTTGTGCACCTCGAGCAGGTCGAACGGCTTGCTGATGAAGTCGCGGGCGCCGGCTTCGAGCGCGGCAATCTTGAAACTTGGCTGGGCCGTCAGGGCAAGCACAGGCAGATAGCCGCCTTGTTCAATTTCCTTCAGGCCCTTCATGACCTGGAAACCATTCAAGCCCGGCATTTGCAGGTCGAGCAGAATGAGGTCGTAATTGTGTTCACGATGGAGCGGACACACCTGCTCCGGCAGCATGGTCGAGCTGACGCAGGTATAGCCTTCTTCGCGCAATATCTCTTCCATCAGCTCGATATTGTCGGGCGAATCGTCTACCACCAGAATTTTGGCGTTCAAAATGTCTTGTCTGCTCGGCATGCTTATCTCTTTATCGAAACTGGGCGGCGCCCCATTTCGGGGTGGAATCTAACGATACCTTACCTCTAATTAGTGTAGCAAGGACCATAAAATTTCTTGTAGGACAGCGCCGCGTCCGCAGGTAGGAACATCAACGACTATGGCCGCGACCGCTTTCCGCGAGCATTGGGACGGCGGGTGGCGTGCTGACCATGCCGATGGCCGCCATCAATTCGCTCTGTTCGACCGGCTTTGACACATGGGCCGAGAAACCGGCCTCGAGCGCCTTCAGGCGGTCTTCGGAGCGTGCAAACGCCGTCAGCGCGATGGCCGGAATCAGGCCGCCAGCGTCGCGCGGCAGGGCGCGGACCCAGGCGAGGAACTCGAGGCCGTTGACATCGGGCATGCCGAGATCGCTGATCAAGAGGTCGGGCGGGTTCGCGCGCAGCTGCGCCATGGCGTCCTGTGCGCTGCCGGCCAGCCGCACGTTGGCATGGCAATCGGACAGGATGCGGGCAATCAGCTCGCGCGCATCGCGGTCGTCGTCCACGACCAGCACCGACATGCCGCGCATGTCGCGCACCATGGGTTCGGGCGCTGCCTCTGGCGCAGCAGGCAGGGTGGCTGACGCCATCTCGGGCAGCGCGCCACCGGCAAGGTCCGCCTGGCGGGATGCGCGTGGCATGCTCGACAGCGCTGCCGGCAGTTCGAGCGTGAAGCTCGCGCCCTGGCCAGGTCCGGCGCTGTCGGCGCGTACCGTGCCGCCGTGCTGCTCGATCAGGTGCTTCACGATCGACAAGCCCAGGCCCAGGCCGCCATGGCTGCGTGTCATCGACGCATCGCCCTGGCGGAAGCGTTCGAACACGTGCGTGATGAATTCGGGCGCGATGCCCGAGCCCGTGTCGCGGATCGTGATGGCCACCTGGCCGTCGTGGTAACCCAGCTCGATCGTGACCAGCCCGTCGCGCGGCGTGAACTTGATCGCGTTCGACAGCAGGTTCCAGACCACTTGCTGGAGCCGACCCGGGTCGCCCGCGACGGACGGGATGGCGACGCCTTCGGGATAGAGCCGCTCGATGCGGATGCCCTTGGCGTCGGCCGCCGGGCGCACCGTTTCGATGGCGGCGTCGATGAAGCTGCCCGGCGCCAGCGTCTGCATGTCGAGCAGCACCTTGCCGGACGTGATACGGCTCATGTCGAGCAGGTCTTCGATGAGCTGCGCCTGGGCGCGCGCATTGCGCTCGATCGTCGACAGGCCCCGCTGCAGGTCGGCGCCATCGCGGCTGCCGCGCCGCAGCACCTGCGACCAGCCAAGAATGGCCGACAGCGGCGTGCGCAGCTCGTGCGACAGCGTGGCCAGAAATTCATCCTTCATCTGGCTCGTGCGTTCGGCTTCGGCGCGCGCTTCGCGCTCGTTCTCGAGCAGCACCTTGCGCTCTTCAGCCGCGCGGCTGGCCACTTCGTACAGGCGGATATTGTCGACCGCGATGGCAGCCTGCGCCGCGATGCCGCTGACGATGCGTTCACTGCGCTCGGTGAACACGTTCGGTTCAGGATGGCCAAAGAACATCGTGCCCAGCAGTTCGCCCGAGCGCGCCATGACAGGCACGGTCAGATAGCTGCGCACCGGAGGATGGCCGCTCGGCAGGCCGAACTGCAGCGCGCTGCTGGCCTGGACCGGATCGGCCGCGAGGTCGGCCACGCGTTGCAGAATGGTGGTGCGCAGGCCTGGCCCGAACAGTGCGCTGGCGCCCGGTTCGGCAAAGTCCTGGAACTGGGCCGACGTGGCGCCCGACAGCGTGTGGAGCGAATACAGCGTGCCCTCGCCAGCCTGGCCGTAATGGACGAAGGCGGCATGACGCGCGCCGCAGACGCCGCCGGCCACATCGGTGGCGGCCTGCATCACGGCGCGCAGATCGCGTGTCGAGGCCAGCATGCTGCCCGTGCTGTTGAGCAGTTCAAGCACGTGCGATTCGTCGCGCAGCGCCTGTTCTGCGCGCTTGACCTGGTCGACGTCGGTGTTCGTGCCGAACCAGCGCACCACGTTGCCGTCGCGGTCATGCACGGCTTCGACCCGCGTCAGGAACCAGCGGAAATTGCCGTCGGCGCCGCGAATGGGAAATTCCATCTCGAACGCCGTGCCGGTGCGCACCGACTCATCCCAATGTTCGAGCACGGCAGGCAGCACCGCCGGGTCGTACACTTTTTGCCAGCCCCAGCCCGTCGATTCTTCGGGCGTGATGCCCGTGTATTCATACCAGCGCTCGTTGAACCAGACGATCGAGCCATCGGGATCGGCCATCCACGCCAGTTGCGGAATGGTGTTGGCCAGCGCGCGCAATTCTTCTTCGCTCTGGCGCAGGTGGTCGTCGGCCGCGCGCCGGGCGCTGATGTCCTGCGCCATGCCCGTCATGCCCAGCACGCCGCCGCCGTCGACGGCGCTGGCGTAGTCGGGGCGGCCGACCAGGGCCACGCAATGCGCGGCGCCGCCGGGCAGGTTGCCGCGTGCGAGCAGGCGGCATTCGAGATCGAGGTCGGTGCCCTGCGAGAAGGCGGCCAGCACGGCGCGCCGCACGACCTTGCGGTCTTCGGGTTGCAGCCGCTCGCGCAGGCTTGGCCACGCCAGCGCGACATCGGCCGGCAAGCCGAGGATTTCGGCTGCGCGCGCGCCGAACGTGACACGGTCGGTGGCCGCATCCCAGCGCCAGTCGCCCAAGCGCCCGGCGGCGATCGCCAGTTGCAGGCGGTTGTTGTTGTCGATGAGCGCCTGCTGGTCGAGCTTGCGCGCCGTGATGTCCTGGAAATACAGGGTCAGGCCTTCGGGGGACGGGTAGACCCGCATGTCGAGCCAGGCATTCAGGCGGCGGTAATAGAATTCGCGATTGACGGTAACGCGCTGCTCCATTGCGCGCACGCAATCGAGGGCGACGGTCGTGCCGTGCAGGTCTTCGAACTCATCCCACAGCTTGGCCCCGACCAGGTCGCCACGCCGCTTGTTGAGCGGCTCGACCATCTGCAGGGCGCGGCCATTGATATAGGTGATGTGCCAGTCGCGGTCGACCGCGCAAAAGCCGTCGGTGAGGCTTTCGAGCATGTTTTCCATGCGCTCGGTGGCGCGCTGGAGCGCCTCTTGCGCGGCGACCAGATCCTGGCCGGACACGTCGCGGGCAGTGCTCATGCCGGCCTCCGAAGGTGGCGCGCGATGCGGCGGACGTGTTGTGATGAAGAGTTCATGCCGGGGTTGCCATGCGCCCGAAGCCGGGCAGGATGCGTTTCATTGTAGACCAGCCGGGCGGGTCCGACTCACACTTTGTGAATACGGACCGTTTCGCCCATCGGTCAGCGTCGGCCCGGCTGACGCACTACCTTGGCCAGCGCATCCTGCAGCTGGTCGATTTCATACGGTTTTTGCAGCGACTGGTACGGGAACTCGAGGTGCCGCAGCAGCGTGTCGCCGTAGCCCGACGCGAAGATGATCGACAGTGCCGGGTCGTCGCTGATGGCGCGCTGCACCAGTTCGACGCCGGACATGCCGGGCAGGCTGACGTCGGAAAACAGCACGTCATAGCGCTGGCTCGCCAGCAGTGTCAGGGCATCGTCGGGATGCGCGACGCCGTCGGCTTCGTGGCCGAAGGCCTTGAGCATTTCGCACACCAGATACTGGGAGTCGACATTGTCTTCAACGACCAGGATGCGCAGGCCTGCATCGTCGACCGCTTCCTGGGCCGGCTGCGCGGTGGCCGGGGCCAGGGCGATCTGCACGCCACGCACGGTGCCGGTTTCGTCGCGCACCGGGGACAGGCGCAGGTCGAAACGGTTGTCGGCGTTGCCGTCGAGGCGGCGGAAGGTCAGGGCGGTGTCGGCCAGCACACCGGCCTCACCGCGCCAGGCCGCAGCCAGCGCCGCACCGGCCGCAGCCAGCGGTGGCGGCATCACGGGCGGCACCGAGCCGCCCGGCACGCGGCCATAGCCGGGGCCGGCCAGAGCGGCGTAGGCCTCATTGAATACCAGGACCGTTTCCGGTCCCCATACCAAGAGGGTCGGGAGCGACGAATTGAGCAACAAATCGCTGCACAACCGCAGCGGCAACGGCCAGCGGGCAGCGTCGCCCAGGGCGGTCGTGCTCCAGTCGTAGGAAGCGGTGCTCCGGGCGGAAAGGTCGAGGTCGGGCATGGATTGTTGTAAAAACGAAAATATGGGCGGCATCCTACACCAAACGGGATGCACCTGCTCGGGCAACCGTGCGCGCAAAAAAAAGCCCGCTTCGTGAGAGGCGGGCTGAATCTATTTCCTAGGAGGAGAATAGAGGAGACAGTGCAATCATGCTGCATTGCGTCAAATCAGTCCAATTTATATTTCCAATAACCGTCATTGGTTTAATCAATATCCCGCGGATGTTGTCAAGAACCGCGTTGTGGCGTGTGCGCACTTGGTGCGATCGAGAAAATGTTCTACGATGGCAACTATGCCACCTTTTTCGTTGTACGTTTGCGCCATTGCCGCACTGTTATCGACCGCCTATTCCTTTGATGCAAGCGCGCAGGATGGCTCGGGCCCGCTGCCGTGGGCCGATTATTCGCTCGAGCAATTATCCGATATCGCCGTGACGTCCGTCTCGCGCCAGAGCGAGCCGCTGGCGCGCGCGGCGGCGTCGGTGTTCGTGATCAGCGCTGCGGACATCGCCCGCTCGGGCGCGACCACGCTGCCCGAAGTGCTGCGGTTGGCGCCGAATCTCCAGGTTGCCCGCATCAATACCCATGAGTATGCGATCAGCGCCCGCGGATTTTTGTCGCCCCAGGCCAACAAGCTGCTCGTGATGATCGATGGCCGCAGCGTGTACTCGCCGTTGTTCTCGGGCGTGGTCTGGGAAATGCAGGATGTGGGGCTGGAAGACGTCGCGCGCATCGAGGTGGTCAGCGGGCCGGGCGGCACGGTATGGGGCACGAACGCCGTCAATGGCGTCATCAATATCATCACACGCAGCGCGGCCGAGACCCACGGCGGCGTCGTCACGGCGCACGCCGGACCGGACGAGCATGGCGCCAGCGTCCGCTACGGCGGGCAGTTCGAGAACGGCCCGCACTGGCGCGTGTATGCCAGGCAAACGCGGATCGAGGCCGATCGCAGCGCGCCGGCTGACACCCCCGACAATCGCATGGCGCGCGAGCAGGCGGGCTTTCGTCTCGACTGGGAAGGCAGCGAACAGGATGTCACGCTCAGCGGCGATGTGTACCAGGGACGCCTGCGCAACACGTCCCTGTTATCGAGCGGGACGATGTCCGGCGCCAATCTGCGGGCAGAGGTCCAGCGCGACCTCACTGATGCCGGCCAGGTGCGCATGCATGCGTGGCTCGATCAGACGCGCCGCAGCAAGCCGGGCGTGGGAATGCAACAGATCGACACGGTCGACGTCGAAGCCCAGCACCTGGTGCGCTTCGGTGAGCATGGCATCACCTGGGGCGGCGGCTATCGCAACAGCCGCGACCAGATCGACGGCGGGCCCGTGCTGCGTTTCACGCCGGCGCGCCGCAACCTGCGCTGGTCGCACCTGTTCGTGCAGGATGAATTGACCCTGACGCCGACGCTGCGCGCCGTGGCCGGCATGCGCGTCGAGCACAATGTATATACGGGCAGCGAGTTGCTGCCGAATCTGCGCCTGGCATGGGACGCGAGCGACCAGGCAACGCTGTGGGCGGCCCTGTCGCGCACGGTGCGTGCGCCGTCGCGCATCGACCGTGATCTGTTTCTCGTCAATCCGGCTTCGCCGCGCCAGTTCCTGATCGCCGGCGGCGCTGACACGGTGGCGGAAACGGCGCGCGTGGCCGAACTGGGATACCGCGCCCAACCCATGCCGACGCTGTCGTATTCGGCCACGCTGTTCTATACCGACTTCGAACGGCTGCGTTCCCTGGAGCCGGCGACGCCCGGTGTGCGGTTGCCGTATGTCATCAACAGCCTGGGCAAGGGCAACTTGCGCGGCATCGAATTCTGGGCCAGCTGGCAGGCCGCGCGCGGCTGGCGCCTGCACGCCGGCGGGGTGCTGCAGGACGTCGACATGGGGCGCGAACCGGCCAGTCGCGACACCACCGGGTTGTCCGGCCTGGGCGGGAATGATCCCAACCTGACCTGGACCTTGCGCAGTGCGCACGATCTGAGCGAGCGCATCTGGGCAGATTTTTCACTCCGTTACGTCGCACGACTGCCGCAGCTGGCCGTGCCAAGTTATCATGAGCTCGACGCGCGGATCGCGTGGCAAGTGCGTCCCGATCTCGAGCTCGCGCTTGCCGGGCGCAATCTGTTGCATGCCCGCCACGCCGAATTTGTCGCGGCAGGCAGCCGCCAGTTGCTCGAGCGCACGGTGTTTGCCAGCGCCACGCTGCGTTTTTGACGTGCGAATGGATTTCATGACTATCAATCAACCAGCTTGTCTGCCGCGCCGCAGGGCGTGCCTGGCCTTGATGCTGCCGCTGCTGGCCAGCCTCGGCCTCGGCCTGCCTGCGCACGCGATCGTGGTCGACGCTGCGCCCGTACTCGAACGACGCGTCAAGGCCGCTTTTTTGTACAAGTTTTTGGGGTATGCCGATTTTCCGGCCGGCTCGTTTGCCGATGCGACGACGCCGGTCAGCATTGGCGTGGTGGGCGCCGACGACATGGCGGCCGAGCTCACCCGGATTGCCGCCGGGCGCCTGGTGGCCGGGCGCATGATCACGGTGCGCGCGCTGCGCGAGCAGGATCTGGCGCAGCCGCTGCACGTGCTGTTTGTTGCCGGCCAGGATGATGCGCGCGCCGCACGCCTGCTGCGCGCCGCCAATGCGCAGTTGACCGTGACCGAGTGCGATGGCGGGCTGCGCAGCGGCAGCGTCATCAATTTTACGATCGTCGATGATCGGGTGCGTTTTGACGTCTCCCTCGATGCGGCGGAAAAGAAGAATGTAAAGCTCAGTTCGCGTCTGCTGACAGTGGCGAACCGTGTGCAAAAAGGAGCCACGTGATGTCTATGCACGATACCGGCTCCGTGCGCAGCAAATTGATCCTCATGGCGGTGTCCACCACCGCAGTGGCGTTGCTGTGCGCGGGTATCGCCATGCTGTTGCTCGACCTGCGCACCTTCCAGCGCTACTGGATCGACGATCTGACCACCCAGGCCGACATCGTCGCCAGCGTGACTGCACCGGCCGTCTCGTTCAACGACCCGGCCGACGTGGCGCAGAGCCTGACCCTGCTGCGCGTGCGCCCGCAGATCGTGGCCGCGGCCGTATTCACCGCCAACGGCACGCGCTTTGCCACCTATGTGCGCAGCGGCGTCAAGGCCAGACTGCCCGAGCGGCCAGAGCCGGCTGGCTATCGCATCGAGCGCGGCGAAGTCGTCATGTACCACGACATCGTCGAAAATGGCGACCGGGTCGGCACCGTCTACCTGCGTTCGCGCTATGGCGTGCTGGACCGTGCCCTGAGCTACGGTGCGATTCTTGGCGGCGTGCTGCTGGGCGCCCTCGTGATTGCCGCCATCGTCGCCTCGCGCCTGCAAGCATCGATCACGCGCCCGCTCGAAGCCGTGACCGATATCGCGCGCCAGGTCATGCTGCGGCGCGACTTCAGCCTGCGCGTGCCGGGCCACCAGAAGGGCGAGATCGGCGTACTGGTCGAAGCATTCAACGACATGCTGGCCGAGATCGGCCGTCGCTCGGACGCGCTGCAGACGGCCAACCGCACGCTCGAGCACGAGATGGACGTACGGCAGAAGGCCGAGGGCGCGCTGATCGTGGCAGACCGCCGCAAGGACGAGTTCCTCGCCACGCTGGCGCACGAACTGCGCAATCCGCTGGCACCGATCCGCACGGGGCTGGATATCCTGCGCATCCGCAGCGGCGACGCCCAGGCCACGCAGCGCGCGACCGACATCATGGAACGCCAGCTGCGCCAGATGGTGCGGCTGGTGGACGATCTGCTGGACGTCTCGCGCATCAATACCGGCAAGTTCACGATCAAGATGGGCCGGGTGGAGCTCAAGGCCGTCGTCAACGATGCACTCGAAGTGGTGCGCTCGTATATCGAACTGCACGGGCACGAACTGGTGCTCGAATTGCCCGACCGCCCCGTGTTCCTGCATGGCGATGCGACGCGTCTGGCCCAGGTGCTGTCGAACCTGCTCAACAATGCGGCCAAGTACACCAACCGGGGCGGGCGCGTCGTGCTCAAGGGTGAGGTGGACGAGAACACCCTGATCCTCGAAGTGGCCGATACCGGCATCGGGCTGGCGCCGGAGATGCTCGACTCGGTGTTCGACATGTTCGTGCAGGTCGATTCGACGCTCGAACGCAGCAATGCCGGCCTGGGTGTGGGCCTGTCGCTGGCGCGCAAGCTCGTCGAGCTGCATGGCGGCACGATCACGGCGCACAGCGAAGGCCTCGGCCATGGCAGCCGCTTTGTCGTGCGCCTGCCGATCGTGGTCGAACCGGAGCCGCCCACCAAGCCGACCCCGGCCGCGTTCATCAGCGCCGAGAGCTACCGCATCCTGCTGGCCGACGACAACGTCGACTTCGTCAACAGCATCGGCGCGCTGCTCACGGCCATGGGGCACAGCGTGGTCATTACGCACAACGGACCCGATGCGCTGGCCGCCGCCGCGCGCTTCTGTCCGGACTACGCGTTTCTGGATATCGGCCTGCCACACATGTCGGGTTACGACCTGGCGCGCGGGATCCGCAAGCTGCCCACCGGCGCACTGACCGTGCTGATCGCCGTCACGGGCTGGGGTCAGGAAAAAGACCGTCAGCTGGCGTTCGAGTCGGGCTTTGACCACCACATGGTCAAGCCGGTGCGCTTCGAGCAGATCGAGGAAATCCTGGGCAGCCGCAGCATCATCAAGAAGCTGCGTACCTGAGTGTGATGCGTCGTCTAGCAGGGCAGGGCAAGCCTGTCCTCTAGATGACGTGGTGATGTCGATGGCAATGTAAAAAAGCAGCGCGCAAAGAAAAATGGCTCAGAATTTCTTCTGAGCCATTCTCTTGAAACTTTGGTGCGGCTGGCAGGAATCGAACCCACGACCCCTTGGTTCGTAGCCAAGTACTCTATCCAGCTGAGCTACAGCCGCCCGAAGCACGCATTATAGCAGCATGTATCGGATTGGCAAAGTCTGCCGTGTTTCAGTGTGGTCGCTTACCGGGAGACATCTCGACCGATCAGGAAGCAGCAGAAACTGACGCGCAAAAGAAAAATGGCTCAAAATTTCTTCTGAGCCATTCTCTTTGAAACTTTGGTGCGGCTGGCAGGAATCGAACCCACGACCCCTTGGTTCGTAGCCAAGTACTCTATCCAGCTGAGCTACAGCCGCCCGAGGCACGCATTATAGCGGGCTGTGGTGATCTTGGCAAATACCTATCGGGAGATTGTTTCTGCCGGCGTCGGCGAGGCGTCAGATCCGTCGCAGGGCATCAATGACGACCGCATCGTTCGGATTGCCCAGCACCGTCTCCAGCAGCGCCATCGGCACCAAGTGCACGGCCTGGCTTTCCCAGCCCATCAGCGCCGGATTGCCGCCCAGGCGCCGCGCCAGGTAGTAGCGCGTGAGCGTTTGCGTGCGCCGGCAGTCGATCAGGTGCCGGACGATCTGCACGCGCAGACCGGATTCCTCGAACGCTTCACGGATCGCCGTCGCCTGCAGGCTGATGTCCGGGTCGACACGGCCCTTGGGGAAGGTGGCGTCATATCCGCCAAAGGCGTTCGACGGCGCCACGGCCCACACACGGCCATCGTCTTCCACGATCACGACGCCTGCAGCGGGCGCGAACCCTGCGGGCACAGCGAAGGGCGGCTCCTCGATGGCAGCCTGGCCGGGGACCGTTTGCCACTCGGCGGTGCTGGCCGGGATGTCGAGCCAGGGCGCAAACGGCACATCGTTCAGCGATGGGGGCAGGGCGCCGAGCGGAATCACGGTGGCGATGCTGGCCGGGTCATCCCAGGTGGCGGTGGCTGTTGGCGTCGACGGATGCGCGAGACGTACCGGCGCACCGTGCTCATCGGGTTGGGGATGGAAGGTGGTCATTGGCGGAGAGTGTATTGGGAATAGCGCGTGACACGAGCCCAAATGCAATAAGGGCACTTCTTGCGAAGTGCCCTTATCTTGAAAAGGTTTGGTGCGGCTGGCAGGAATCGAACCCACGACCCCTTGGTTCGTAGCCAAGTACTCTATCCAGCTGAGCTACAGCCGCCCAATGCGAGCATTATAGCGGGCGCGGAGCATCTTGCAAAGACTGATTATTCATTCGTCATCGCCGATACAACCGGCGCCCGGAAAAAGGCGCAGTCACGTTCAATGGAGGAGGGCTTTGAACTGATGAGCAGCCATCGGCGTCATCAACAGATAGCGTTGACAGCGCAAAGAAAAAGGGCCAGATCTCGCGATCTGGCCCTTCGTATTTTCTGGTGCGGCTGGCAGGAATCGAACCCACGACCCCTTGGTTCGTAGCCAAGTACTCTATCCAGCTGAGCTACAGCCGCCCGAGGCACGCATTATAGCAGCGACATTTTATTTCTGGAAGACTCAAATTATTTCACGGCAACAAAGTCCTCTGGTAGATTGATTGCAGCGCAAATCGATCGGATGACCATGCCAGGTTCTACCTGGGCTGCCTGTAGCAGCCTGTTTCGTTTCACCTTCTTCCTGCTGCTGGCGCTGGCCTTGCCGGCCGACGCCAGCCAGCGCAATCTGCGCTTCGAGCGCCTGTCGGTCGAAGAAGGCTTGTCCCAGCACTCGGTGATGAGCATCCTGCAGGACCGCCAGGGCTTCATCTGGTTCGGCACCCAGGCCGGCCTGCACCGCTACGACGGCTATCGGCTCGTCATCTTCCGCAACGACGCCAATGATCCTGCCAGCATCCCGGACAACTTCATCTCTGCCTCGTACGAAGATCCGGCCGGGGGCCTGTGGTTCGGCACGAAAGGTGGGCTGGCGCGGCACGATCCGGCGACCGGCCGGTTCGAGCGGTTTGCGCTGGCCCAGCCGGGCCGCACCGTCAAGCGTTCGGTGGTGGCGATCGTGCCGGGGCCCGATGGCGCGCTGTGGCTCGCAACCAATGACGGCGTGGTGCGCTTCGACCCGCACACGGGCCAGCAGCGCAACTACGTGTCCGATCCGAACAATCCGGCGAGCCTGCGCGACAACCGCGTCAACGCACTCGCATTCGACGGGCGCGGGGCGCTGTGGGTCGGCACCGCGGCTGGCCTGGACCGGCTCGACCCGGCCAGTGGCCAGGTCACGCGTTTCACGATGGCGCCGCTTGACGATGTCGAGCGCAATGCCGTGCTGGCGCTGTCGATGGGCCCGCGCCAGACGCTGTGGATCGGTACCGCGGCGGGCCTCGAGGCGTGGCGCATCGATGGCGATGTGCCGCAGCGGCGCCGGATCGGCGCGGCGGACGGGATGCGCGGCGCGCGCATCCGCACGCTGTATCACGACAGCGGCGCGCAGCTGTGGGTCGGTACCTCGTCCGATGGCCTGAAGTGGCTCGATCCGGCCAGCGGCCGGTTCACCGGCTACCGCCACCTGCCGCAGGACCGGCACAGCCTGTCCGACAACATGGTGTCGGCGTTGCTGGTCGACCACACCGGGACGCTGTGGGTCGGCACGTATTTTGGCGGGATCAACCGCACCGACCTGGCCAGCGGGGGCTTCGCGCGCTTTGGTGAAACGGAAGGGATGGGCCGCGCCAGGGTGCGCGCCATCGTCGACGATCCGGCCGGGCGCCTGTGGCTGGGCACCAGCGGTGATGGCCTGATGCTGCTCGATCCGGCCTCACGCACGACGCGGCGCTTCGGCACCGATGCGTTCACGGGCAAGGTCGTCACCGCGCTGGCCCAGGCCGGGGGGCGGCTCTGGATCGGTACACCGACCGGCCTGGCGTGGCGCGACGCGCGCGGGCGCATGGGGCGTGTCGAATTGGGCCAGAGTCCGGGCGCTAACCATATACAGGCGCTGCGCGAGGGCCGCGACGGCACGCTGTGGGTGATGACGCGCGACGGCCTGTCCGCAGTCACGCCGGGCGCCACGGCCGTGCGCAACTGGCGCAACGTGCCGGGTGACGCCACGAGCCTGGGCGACAACTATGGCTTTGCCCTGGTCGAGGACCGGCGCGGCGTGCTGTGGATCGGCACCGAATCGGGCCTGGAGCGCTTCGACCCCGTCAGCGGCACCTTCAGCCGTTTTCGCCATGACCCGGACGACAGTACGAGCCTGCGCCACAGCCGCGTCTACCATCTGCTCGAGTCCAGGGCGGGCGACCTGTGGGTCGGCACCGCAGGGGGCTTGCACCGGATGGTGCAGGCTGGCGGACGCACGTCGTTTCGCTACTACCCGTTCAGCAGCCAGGACGCGCAGTCGATCGGCGCCATCCTCGAAGACAACGACGGCATCATCTGGGTCAGCACCACTGCCGGCATCACGCGCGTCGATCCGGTCACGGGCCAGACCAAGAGTTATAACGCCAAGGATGGCCTGATCGACGGCGCCTATTTCGTGGGCGCCGGCCGGCGCGGCGCCGACGGACAGCTGCATTTCGGCGGCGTCAGCGGCGTCACGTCGTTCAATCCGGCCGATGTGCACGACAATCCGTTCCCGCCGACGGTGGCGATCACCGACCTGCAGGTGCTGAACCGCTCGCGCGGCATCCACAACCTGGCGGCGCAGCGGGCGATCACGCTGTCGCACCGCGATACCGTGATCTCGCTCGAATTTGCGGCGCTGCACTACGCCGACCCGATGGGCAATCTGTATGCCTACCAGCTCGAAGGTTTCGACGCCAACTGGGTCAACACCGGCGCAGGGCGGCGCTTTGCCACCTACACCAATCTCGATCCCGGCCATTACGTGTTCCGGGTCCGGGCCAGCAACAAGGATGGACTCTGGAGCAAGGAGGCAGCCACGCTCGCGATCACGATCACGCCGCCGTACTGGAAGACATGGTGGTTCCGTACGCTGGCCGTGGCGCTGGTGGTGACGCTGTCGTACCTCGCCTATCGGCTGCGCATTGGCGCGCTCGTGACGCGCCAGGGCTTGCTCGCGCGCGAAGTTGACGCCCGCACCGGCGAGCTGCTGCTGCAGAAAGAAGCGGCCGAACGGGGCAAGCGCGAGGTCGAACGCCAGAAGGAATCGGTCGAGCGCGCGCACCGCAATATCGCGCTGCTGTCGGAAATGGGACGCATGCTGACCACGAACCTCGACCACGAGGCGATCATGCTGACGCTGTACCAGCACGTCAAGGCGCTGATGGATGCGCCGTTGTTTGGTGTCGCGCTGCGCCAGGGCGAGCGCGGCGTGCTCGAACTGCCGTTCGCAATGGCGTTCGGCCGGCGCGAGACCCCGCGCGAGCTGGCCTTCGATCCGGCCAGGCACCTGCTGGCGCGCTGCGTGAACGAAAACCGTGCCTTCCTGCTGGCGGACGTCGACGCCGAGCTGCCCGCGTATCTGCCCAGCGCGCCCGACCTAGGCTCTGCGGTGGCGCTGACTGCGCCGGCAACTGCGCTGCCGATGCCGCGCTCGCTGCTGTGCGTGCCCGTGACGGCGGGCGAGCGTGTGCTGGGCGCGCTGACGGTGCAAAGCCTGGAGGCGAGCGCCTACGGCCAGGTCCACCTCGACATGCTCGGCACGCTGGCCGCCTACGTCGGCGTGGCCATGGACAATGCCGAAGCCTACGCGCGCCTGAAAGAAACGCAGGTGCAGCTGGCAGCGCAGGAACGGCTGGCGTCACTGGGCTCGCTCGTGGCGGGCGTGGCACACGAACTCAATACGCCAATTGGCAACAGCCTTCTGATGGCCAGCACGTTGCAGGAACGCACGCATGCGGTGGCGGCGCAGTTCGAGGCGACCACGCTCAAACGGTCCGACCTGGCCGACTACATGGGCGCGGCGCGCGATGCGTCGCAGCTGATCGTGCGCAGCCTGCACAATGCGGCCGAACTAGTGAGCAGCTTCCGCCAGGTGTCGGTCGACCAGGCCAGTGCCCAGCGACGCCGCTTCGATCTGGCCCAGGCCTGCCAGGAAATCGGCGCGACCCTGATGAACACGGTGCGCCTCGCCGGGCACCGGCTCGACATCGACGTGCCGGCCGGGATTGCGATGGACAGTTTTCCGGGCCCGCTGGGGCAGGTTATCATCAACTTCGTCAACAACGCGATGCTGCATGCGTTCGACGGTCCGGGCGGCGTCATGACGCTGACGGCGCTGGAAACCGATGGCCGCGTCGCGCTCACGTTCCGCGACGACGGCCGCGGCATCGACCCGGCCCACCTGGGCCGCATCTTCGATCCGTTCTTCACGACGCGCATGGGCCAGGGGGGCACCGGCCTGGGACTGAACATCGTCTACAACATCGTCACGACGCTGATGGGCGGGACGATCCGCGTCGTGAGCCAGCCGGACGCCGGCACCGCCTTTTTGCTCGAACTGCCGCAAAAGGCGCCCGAGGCCCTGGCGCCCACCGTCAGCGCCGCGCCCTAAACGACGTTGATCGGCGTGCCGGCATGCCACGCTTCGATATTATCGACCAGCATGTCGGCCAGCGTCTGCATCGCACCAAAGCTGGCCCACGCGATGTGCGGCGTGAGAAGGAAGTGCGGCAGGCGCAGGCGCAGCAGCGGATTGTTCGAGCCGGGCGGCTCTTCGCTCAGGACATCGAAGCCGGCACCGATGCGGCCTTCCATCAGCACGTTCGCCAGTGCCGCCTCGTCGACCAGGCCACCGCGCGCCGTGTTGATCAACAGCGCGCCGGGCTGCATCAGAGCGAGTTCGCGCGCGCCGATCATGTGGCGCGTGGCGTCGGTCAGTGGCAGGTGCAGGCTCACGACCTGCGAGGTGGCCAGCAATTCGTCCAGCGGCAGTTCTGTGACGTTCGTGTCCGTGATCGGCGAGCGCGAAGTGGCGACGACCTCCATGCCGAACGCGCGCGCGATGCTGGCCACTTGCCGGCCCAGCGCGCCGTAGCCGATGATGCCCAGGCGCGTGCCAGCCAGGTCGCCGATCGGATGGTCGAGCAGGCAGAAGCGGCTCGAGGTTTCCCACTTGCCCGCCTCGACGTCGGCCGCGTAGGCGCGCAGGTTGCGGCGCAGCGCCAGGATCAGCGTGAAGCAGTGCTCGGGCACCGACACCAGCGAATAATTGCGGATATTTGCCACCACGATACCGGCCGCGCGGCAGGCCGCCAGGTCGACATTGTCGGTGCCGGTCGCGGCGACGGCGACCATCTTCAGGTCGGGCAGGCGCGCGATGGCGTCGGCCCGCAATGGCACCTTGTTGGTGATGGCGACGGTGGCGCCGGCCAGGCGCGCCACGACATCCTCGACGGCGGTGGCGGCATGGTCCTCCCATGCATGTTCGAAGGCGGGCACGCGAACATTGGCGCGCAGGCTGTCACGGTCGAGAAAAACGATTCGCTGCATGGGATCCTTTTGCGGTTGGCGGCTTGCAGTAATCATAACAGCCCCTGTCAGCGTGAGTTGCCGTACAGTCTGCGGCGCGCCGCAGGGCTACGCTGGCACGATCGAATTTCCCAGGGGTTGCCATGACGGACGCGCTCAAAGCCTATAAAGCCAAACGCAATTTCGATATCACGTCCGAGCCGGCCGACGGCGGGAAGGCGGGGCAGGACGTGCTCACCTTCGTAATCCAGAAGCACTGGGCCAGCCGCCTGCACTACGATTTCCGGCTCGAGCTCGACGGCACGATGAAAAGCTGGGCCGTGCCGAAAGGCCCCAGCTACGACACGCACGACAAGCGGATGGCCGTGGAGGTCGAGGACCACCCGATCTCGTACTCGGACTTCGAAGGCACGATCCCGGCCAAGCAGTACGGCGCCGGCAAGGTGATCATCTGGGACAAGGGCACCTGGGAGCCACTGGAAGACCCGCGCGCGGGCTTTGCCAAGGGCAGCATCAAGTTCGCGCTGCACGGTCACAAGATGCACGGTCGCTGGACGCTGGTGCGGATGAAGGGCCGTGGTGAAAAGCAGCCGCCATGGCTGCTGATCAAGGAGAAGGACGATTACGCGCGTCCGGCCGCCGAATTCTCGCTGGTCGACGAACTGCCCGACAGCGTGAAGGCATTGCCGATGCCGAAGCGGGTTGCGCAAAAGGTCGAGGCGCTGCGCGAAGAAGCGAAGGCGGCGCCTGCAAAGAAGGCAGCTGCCAAAAAAGCACCCGCCAAGAAAGCGGCAGCAAAGAAGGTACCGGCAAAACGCGCCACGACGGAGGACGCCACGTCGCCGCTGCCCGCCAAATTCTCGCCTGAACTGGCCACCCTTGTCGACGCACCGCCGCCCGACCCCGAAAACTGGCTGTTCGAAGTCAAGTTCGACGGCTACCGCATGCTCGCGCGCATCGAGGAGGGCGCTGTGCGCCTCATCACGCGCAACGCCAACGACTGGACTGACAAGCTGACGCCTTTGAAGGAAGAGCTGGAACGCATGGCGCTGCCCGACGGCTGGTACGACGGCGAGATCGTCGTGCACGATGATGATGGCAAGCCCGATTTCGGCCTGCTGCAGGCAGCGTTCGACGGCAACGGCGCCGTCGACATCGATTATTTCCTGTTCGATGTGCCGTATTTCGACGGCCACGATCTGCGCGAGATGCTGCTGGTCGACCGGCGCACGGTGCTCGAACAGGTGCTCGAGAACGCCAAATCCGACAAGGTGCGGTTCTCGGCAGAATTCGGGGCCAAGCCGGATGAACTGATCGTTGCTGCCTGCAAGATCGGCCTCGAAGGCGTGATCGGCAAGCGGCGCGACGCGCGCTATGTCTCGCGTCGCTCGCCCGACTGGATCAAGCTCAAATGCGGCCGGCGTCAGGAATTCGTCATCGGCGGCTTCACCGATCCGAAAGGCGCGCGCACCGGCATCGGCGCGCTGCTGCTCGGGGTCCATGACGAAGACGGCGTGCTGCGCTACGCCGGCAACGTCGGCTCGGGCTTCAACCATGCGACCCTGACCAGCATCGCCGAACAACTCGAGGCGCTGCGCACCGACACGAGCCCGTTCCCGCCGCGCGCCGTACCTGGGCGCGCGCACCACTGGGTCAAGCCGGTGCTGGTGGCGGAGGTGAGTTTTTCGGACTGGACGAGCGGTGGCGCCGTGCGCCATCCGGTGTTCCAGGGGCTGCGCAAGGACAAGCCGGCCAAAAATATCACCCGCGAGCAGGCGCTCCCGGTGGAGGACGTTGCGGGCGAGGTAGCCGATAAGGCGGCAGATGACGAACCGGTGGCGGCACAGGGCAAGCTGCCGGAATCGCTGAAGATCACCAACGGCGAGCGCGTGATCGACAAGGCGTCGGGCGCCACCAAGCTGGCGCTGGTGCGCTACTACGCGCTGGTGGGCGAGTTGATGATGGAACATCTGAAAGGGCGCCCGGTTTCCCTCGTGCGTGCACCCGAGGGCGTGGGCGGCGAGCTGTTTTTCCAGAAGCACGTCGACGTGCGCAAGATGCCCGGCCTGCGCGACCTGGACCAGGCGCTCGACCCGGAGCATCCGCCGATGCTCGAAGTGGCCACGCCGCTGGGCATCCTGTCGTCGGCGCAGTGGAACGTGGTGGAGATCCATACCCAGAACGCGTTCAAGGGCAGTTACCAGAAACCGAACCGGATGGTGTTCGACCTCGATCCGGGTGACGGCATCAAGTGGCCCGAAATGCAGGAAGCAGCGCAGCTGATGCATGCCTTCCTGGATGAACTGGGTTTGCCGGCATTTCTGAAAACCAGTGGCGGCAAGGGCCTGCACGTGGTCGTGCCAATCAAGGGCAACCATGACTGGGACACGGTCAAGCGCTTCTCGCAGGCGATCGTGCACCACATGGCGCAAACGTTGCCCGAGCGCTTCGCCTTCAAGAGCGGCCCGAAAAACCGGGTCGGCAAAATCTTCATCGATTACCTGCGCAACGGGCAGGGGGCGACGACGGTAGCTGCATGGTCGGCGCGTTCGCGCCCGGGGCTGGGGATTTCGGTGCCGCTGGGCTGGGATGAGCTGGAGAAACTGACGTCGAGCGACCAGTGGACGATCGCCAATGTGCACGAGCGGCTGGATGTGGGAAATACGCCGTGGCAGGACTATGCCACGGCGGCCAAGACACTGACCAAAGCGATGAAGCAGCTCGGGTTCGTGCCGTAGGGGTAGGGCGAGCGCGGTGCGCTAGGCTTCGTTCCTGAAGATGCCGCGCACGTTCATGGCCAGCAGCGCGACCTGTAGCGCGATGAGCGCCCACGCTTCATCGTGCAGACCCCAGACGATCCACAGCACATTACTGAAGATGAAGGTCCAGAAGCCCAAGATACGGCGCTCGGCGCGCTTGGCGCCGACCAGGTAGGCGGCAATCAGGCTGACGGCCATCGCAGGCCATTGGAGAAAGTCGATGAATCCGTCCATCCTCACGCCGCCTTCTTGCGCGCAGGCGCCTTGGTTGCGGACTTGGCCGCCGCCTTCTTCGCTGCTGGCTTGGCCGCTGCCTTTGTAGCCGTGGCACGGGCCCCTGACGTCGCCGCCTTGCGCGCGCGTGGCGGCGGCTGGTCGTCCCCGCTGTCCTCGTCGTCGGCCGGTTTGCGCGACTTGCGTGGTGGCGGATCGTCGTCGTCATCATCGTCATCAAGGGCAGCCAGCGCCGCCTTGGCCGGCTTCTTGCCAAGGCTGGCCTGGAGCAGGGCAACCAGGTCGATGACCTTGCCGGTGGTGCGCTTTTCCTTCTCGGGCTCGGGCTGGGTGATGGTCTTGGTCTGCTTGGCCTTGATCTTTTTCTTGACCAGGGCCAGCACGTCTTCGCGATAGCTGTCGTGGTACTGCGCCGGCGCCCAGTCTTCGCTCATGCCCTCGACCAGGGCCATCGCCATCTTGAGTTCCTTGACGGTGACGGCAGCCGTTTTTGAATTGGGCGACGGGATCTTGAGTTCACCCGCGTCGCGCATCTCGTCCGGATAGCGCAGCGTATTGAGCACGATCGTGTCGCCCACGCAGATCAGCGCCGCCAGATGCTGCTTGACGCGGATGACGACGTGCGCGATGCCGATCTTGCCCGCTTCGCGCAGCGTCTCGCGCAAGAGCGCATAGACTTTCGCGCCGCCCTTGCCAGGCGCCAGGTAATAGGGCTGGTCGTAGTAGATCAGCGGCACATCGCCAGCGTCGACGAAAGCCTGGATGTCGATCGTCTGCGTCGCTTCCGGGTTGGCGCGGCGCAGGTCTTCGTCCGACAGCACGACGTACTCGCCGTCCTCGTACTCGTAGCCCTTGACGATGTCGTCCCAGACGACTTCCTTGCCATTGCCCTTGTTGTAGCGTTTGAACCCGACCGGCGAAAAATCACGCCGGTCGAGCATCGTCAGGTCGAGCCCCTTGGTCTCGACCGCGGGGTACATATCGACCGGAATGTGGACCAGTCCGAAACTGATCGCGCCCTTCCACATGCTGCGTGCCATTGCCTGCTCCTCGCTGTCTTCCGTTATTCGCCGACGACGCCGGTCACCGGCAACACGATGCCCGTGATGTAGCCCGAGCACACGGGCGAGGCCAGGAACACATAGGCCGGCGACAGTTCTTCAGGCTGGGCCGGGCGCCGGTAGTCGGTGCTGGCGCCGAATTCGGTGATGTCGTCCGGGCCCTTGTCGGCCGGGTTCAGTGGCGTCCAGACCGGGCCTGGCGCCACCGCGTTCACGCGGATGCCCTGGTCGAGCAGGCTGCCGGCCAGCGACATCGTGAACGCGTGGATCGCGCCCTTGGTCGACGAATAGTCGATCAGCTTGGCCGAGCCTTTCAGACCGGTGACCGAACCCGTATTGATGATCGACGCGCCGCGCTTGAGATGCGGCACGACGGCCTTGGCCATGTGGAAGTAGCCAAAGATATTGGTGCGGAAGGTTTCCTCGAACCGCTCCTCGGTGATATCGAGGATCGAATCGGCGTGTTCCTGGAATGCGGCGTTATTGACCAGAACGTCCAGGCGGCCGAATGCCTTGACCACCTGCTGCACGGCGTCGTTGCAGAATGCCGGATCCTTGACGTCGCCTGCGATCGTGATGCAGCGGCGCCCTTCGGCCTCGATGCAGCGCTTGGTTTCTGCGGCATCGACGTCCTCGTTCAGATACATGACGGCCACGTCCGCGCCTTCGCGTGCGAACAGCACCGCGACCGCGCGCCCGATGCCCGAGTCGGCGCCGGTGACGATGGCGGCCATGCCGTCAAGCTTGCCGCTGCCCTTGTAGCCCTCGGCCATGAACTTCGGCTTGCTTTCCATGTCGGCTTCGAGGCCCGGCTTGGCAAGGTGCTGCGCCGGCATCGGCGGCGCTGGCTGGTCAACCCCGGTCTGGACGGCTTCCTTGCTCTCGGAGTCGTTCTTCTTGGCGTCGCGCGCGTCCTGTTCTTCCTGGATGGCGCGCTGCTTTGCTGCCACGTCGTCTTGATGTGCCATGGTGATTCTCCCGTGAGTGTGGTTTCGTTCGCAAGAGTATTCGGCGCGCACCCTGGTGCGACGGTGCGCTCCCACACACAGGACGACAATTGCTATGCTTGGCACGCCCGCTTATGGCAAACTTGCTTTGCAGCCATGCCGACAGGGCGCGGCTGGACCCATATCTGGAGAATCACCATGCATCAAGAAGACGGCGCGCGCGAAGACTTTACTTGCGTCTTCGTCAATCCCGTCGGCCAGCGCCGCGCCGATTTCCAGCACGGCTGCGACGGCATGTTTGCCAATCTGCGCGTGGCGGCAGGGGCCGAGCAGGCGCGCGCGCTGCTGGCGCGCGAACCGGCCGACCTGCTCGTGCTCGACCTGGAACGCTGCGACCTCGCCATCGACCTGGCAGCGCTGGGCGCCCTGGTCGCCGAGCGCGCCGGCGCACCGGTGCTGGTGCTGTGTCCGTTCACGAACGCGCGCTGGGTGCCGGCGCTGATGGCCTTCGGTCCGCTCGACTACGCCATCGGCCCGCTGCGCGCGCAGCAGACCCGCGCGCTGCTGGCTGCGCGCATGCGCACTGGTTTCAGTGTTGCGGCGCCTGGTGCACCCACCCCTTCAGAAACTGAACTGCGCACACTGCTGGCAGTGCGCAGCGCCTGTCAGCAGGCACTGGCCGATGCCGACGACAGCGGGCGCTTTGCCGAGCACCTGTGCGCCGCGCTGGCCGGCTGGCCGGGCGTCGTGCATGCGGCGCTGTTCCAGCATCGCGATGGCGACCTGCATCTCGAGGCCGAGCAGGGCGTGGAAGGGCTGCACTTGATGGCGCTGCTCGCGCACGACGGCCGCTTGCTGCACTCGCCGCTGCGCCATGCATTCCCGGGCCTGCTGGCGGCAGCGACAGGCGAATTCACGCTGCTCGATACGCTCGACAAGGCGGGAGAACCGGCGCTGGCAGTGCGCCTGGACACCTTTGGCGCGCGCATGGTCGTCGGCGTGCCGATCCCGGGGCAGGGACCGGGCGGGCCGATGGGCTCCCTGTGCCTGCTGTTCGGCGACGCACGGGCCTTTTCGCCCGCGCAGTTGCAGGCGCTGGACGACCTGGCCGGGCTGGCCGCGCATGGCCTGCGCATGGCCGAGGTCACGCGCGAGAACGAGGCGCTGCTGGCGCGCATCACGCACCTGGCCACCACCGACGCCCTGACCGACCTGGCCAACCGCCGCCACGGCGAAGGCTTGCTGGAGCAGGAAATCAAGCGTGCACGCCGCTACCGGCTGCCGCTGGCGCTGATCCTCTTCGACATCGACCGCTTCAGCCAGATCAACGACACCTTCGGCCACCCGGTGGGCGACCTGGTGCTGCGCACGGTGGCCGATACGGCGCGCGCGCTGCTGCGTTCGAGCGATGTGCTGGTGCGCTCGGGCGGCGAGGAATTCCAGGTAATCGCATCGCACACGAGCGCGATTGACGCGCTGAAGATGGCCGAGAAGCTGCGCGCGGCGATCGAGCAGGTCGAGATACCCGGGTGTGACCACGTCACGATCAGCCTCGGCGTGGCCCAGCTGGGCGAGGGCGAGAGCGGCGACTCGATGGCGGTGCGTACCCACGCCGCATTGGCGCGTGCCAAGCGGGCGGGTCGTAACTGCATCGAGCTGGCGATGTCCTGATACGTTCGGGTGCAGCGCGCACCTTCGCGGTGCGCATCCACCGCAGAATAGGCGTCCCACGCCATGTGAGGACGCTGGCACGCATCGTGCTGTTTCATCAAGCATGCGCGATTGCACCTCCACCGATGCACCCACCGTCTTCCCCGCCTGGCAAGCCAGCCTGGCGCTGGGCTTCTTGCGCGATGGCGCCACGACGCGCCTCGTGCGCCGCACGCACCGCGGCCCGCTGCGGGTCCAGAAGGCGCTGTATCCCGAAGGCCCCGGCGCCTGCCACGTGATCGTCGTGCACCCGCCGGGTGGCGTGGTCGGGGGCGACCGACTCGAGATCGACGTCGACGCCGGCCCCGCGTGCAACGTGCTCGCCACCAGTCCCGGCGCGGCCAAGTGGTACCGCGCCAATGGCCGCGTGTCGCAGCAGGCGGTGCGCTTGCGGGTTGGCGCGGGCGCCGCCATCGAATGGCTGCCACAGGAAACCATCTTCTATGACGCGGCCAGCGTCGACCTCGACCACGAGGTCGATCTCGCCGCAGGCAGCACCTATATCGGCAGCGAAGTGCTGTGCTTCGGCCGCGTGGCCGCCGGCGAAGCGTTTGCGCGCGGACGGATCCGCCAGCGCACGCGTATTCGCCAGGAGGGCCGCCTGCTGTGGTGGGAGCAGGGCATCCTGACCCCAGACGGAATAGCCAGCCCCCTTGGCATGCGCGGCCATGCGGTGTGCGCGACCTTGCTTGCTGTCGGCCGGCCCGTGCCCGCCGCGCTGCAGGCGCACGTACGCGCGCTCGACCCGCAGCTGGCCTCGAGCCAGGTGAAGTCGGTGTTCGTCGCGCGGTATCTCGGCGACGACGGCGAAGCGGCGCGCGCCGTCATGGCGCAGGTGTGGGCGTTGCTGCGCCCCCATCTGCTCGACCGCCCGGCGTGCCCGCCGCGTATTTGGCTCACCTAGACAGGCTGACTTGATACGGACCCTCCCATGGACCTGACACCCCGCGAAAAAGACAAGCTGCTGATTTTCACTGCCGCGTTGCTGGCCGAACGCCGGCGTGCGCGCGGCCTCAAGTTGAACTACCCGGAAGCCGTGGCCCTGATCACGGCCGCCATCATGGAAGGCGCGCGCGATGGCCGCAGCGTGGCCGAGCTGATGAGCGAAGGCACGACGATCCTCGCGCGTGGCGACGTGATGGAAGGCGTGCCCGAGATGATCCCCGATATCCAGGTCGAAGCGACGTTCCCGGACGGGACCAAGCTCGTGACCGTCCACCATCCGATTCCCTAGCCGGAGCCCAGCGTGATCCCAGGCGAATACTTTCTTGACGACGGCGATATCGAACTCAACGTCGGTCGGCGCACGCTGACTGTGGTCGTGGCCAACGCGGGCGACCGGCCGGTGCAGGTCGGCTCGCACTATCACTTTTATGAAGTCAATCCCGCGCTGCAGTTCGAGCGCGAAGCGGCGCTCGGCACGCGGCTGAACATCGCGGCCGGCACCGCAGTGCGCTTTGAACCCGGGCAGCGCCGCACGGTGGAACTGGTCGACCTGGCGGGCGAGCGCATCGTGCATGGTTTCCAGAGCCGCGTGTCGGGGCTGTTGCCTGCCGCCGCGCCACCAACCTCAGGGGACGCATGATGGTCACGCTCAGCCGCCAGGCCTACGCCGACATGTATGGTCCCACCACGGGCGACCGGATCCGCCTGGCCGACACCGACCTCGTGATCGAGATCGAACGCGACTTCGCGACCTACGGCGAAGAGGTCAAGTTCGGCGGCGGTAAAGTCATCCGCGACGGCATGGGCCAGTCGCAGCGCCTGCGCGAGGGTGTCATGGACACCGTCATCACCAACGCCGTCATCGTCGACCACTGGGGCATCGTCAAGGCGGATATCGGCATCAAGGATGGCCTGATCGCGGCCATCGGCAAGGCCGGCAACCCGGATATCCAGCCAAATGTCACGATGGCCATCGGCGGGGCCACCGAGATCATCGCCGGCGAAGGCATGATCGTCACGGCCGGTGGCGTTGACACGCACATCCATTTCATCTGCCCGCAGCAGATCGACGAAGCGCTGTATTCCGGGATCACGACGATGCTGGGCGGCGGCACCGGGCCGGCTGTTGGCACGGCCGCCACGACCTGCACGCCGGGCGCCTGGCATATTCATTCGATGCTGCAGGCGGCCGACGCGTTCCCGATGAACCTGGGCTTTTTCGGCAAGGGCAACGTGAGCCAGCCCGGTCCGCTCGAAGAGCAGGTCCATGCCGGCGCCGTGGGCCTGAAGCTGCACGAGGATTGGGGCAGCACGCCCGCGGCGATCGACAACTGTCTGTCGGTGGCCGAACGGCTGGACGTGCAGGTGGCGCTGCACTCCGACACGCTCAACGAAGCAGGGTTTCTGGAGTCGACCGTGGCGTCGTTCAAGGGTCGCACAATCCACACATTCCACACCGAGGGCGCCGGCGGCGGGCACGCGCCGGACATCATCGCGGCCGTGGGCTACGACAACGTGCTGCCATCATCGACCAATCCCACGCGCCCGTTCACGGTCAACACGCTCGACGAGCACCTGGACATGCTGATGGTCTGCCACCATCTCGACCCGGCGATTGCCGAGGACGTGGCGTTTGCCGAGTCGCGCATCCGGCGCGAGACGATCGCCGCCGAGGACATCCTGCACGACCTGGGCGCGATCTCGATGATGTCGTCGGACTCGCAGGCGATGGGCCGCGTGGGCGAGACGATCATGCGCACCTGGCAGACGGCGCACAAGATGAAGACCCAGCGCGGCGCGTTGGCGGGCGATAGCAGCCGCAACGACAACGCCCGCGTCAAGCGCTACATCGCCAAGTACACGATCAATCCCGCGATCACGCACGGCATTGCGCACGTCGTCGGCTCGCTCGAGGTGGGCAAGATCGCCGACATCGTGCTGTGGCGGCCGGCCTTCTTTGGCGTCAAGCCGTCGATGGTGGTCAAGGGAGGCATGATCGCGGCCAGCCTGATGGGCGACCCGAATGCTTCGATCCCGACGCCGCAGCCGGTGCATTACCGGCCAATGTTCGGCGCCTTTGGCGGCGGCCTGCGCAAGTCGTTCACGTTTGTGTCGCAAAGCGCGTTCGAGGCCGGCATCGCAGGCACGCTGGGCTTGAGCAAGACGACGATCGCCGTGCGCGGCACGCGCGGCCTGCGCAAGCGCGACATGATCCACAACGGCGCCACGCCGCACATGGAAGTCGATCCCGAAACCTATGAAGTACGCGCCGACGGCCGCCTGCTGGTGTGCGAAGCGGCGAACGTGCTGCCGCTGGCGCAGCGTTACTTCCTGTTCTAGAGGCCATCCATGATTTCACTGCATACCCGCATCCTTGTTGCCGACGTCGTGCACGACACGCTGGTGCTGCCGTTCGAACAACGGGAGCGCTGCCGCCAGCGTGCACGCCTGGCTTCTGGCGAAGAAGTCGCGCTGTTCCTCGTACGCGGCACGGTGCTGCGCGATGGCGATCTGCTGCTGGGCGAAGGCGGGCGCGTCGTGTGCATCGAGGCGGCGCTGGAGCCGACGTACGTCGTGCGCTGCAGCGACCCGACGCTGCTGGCGCGCTGCGCCTTTCACCTGGGGAACCGGCATACGCAGACCCAGGTAGGCCCCGGCTGGCTGCGCATCCGTGTCGATCCGGTGCTGCGCGAGATGGTCGCAGGGCTGGGCGCGGACGTCAGTGAAGAACTGGCGAAATTCGAGCCGGAGGCGGGCGCGTATGGTGGCGGTCACGGTCATCATCATGATCAGGGGCCGGGCGGCTTGCTGGCGCCGGTGCCGCTGCGCCAGAAGATTCACCGCCCGTCAGACGTCACGCCGGTTGAACCGGGGCCGGCATGAATGCCGCCAGCCTGCTGCACCTGCTGCAGTTTGCCAGCCCGGCCTTGCCGATCGGTGGCTACAGCTATTCGCAGGGTCTCGAAGCGGCGATCGAAGAAGGCCTGGTCACGGACGCCGACAGCGCCCGCGCGTGGATCGTGTGCTATCTGGATGAGGTGGTGGCGCGCTGGGATGCGCCCGTGTTGTGGCGTCTTATGAGTGCGTTCGCTGCGCACGACGCCGGGACGATTGCACAGTGGGGCGGGTGTTTTCTTGCGTCGCGCGACACGGCCGAACTGCGCGCTGAATCGGTCCAGATGGGCTATTCGCTGAGTCGCCTGATCGCCGAGCTGGGCGTGGCCGACACGCGCGCGCTGGGCGAAGACGTCACGCTGCCGCTGGCATTTGCCTGCGCGGTCGACGGACTCGCTATTCCGCATGAAGAAGCGCTGCTGGCGATGGTGTTCGCATGGGTCGAGAACCAGGTGCTGGTGTGCGTCAAGTCGGTGCCGCTGGGGCAGGTGGCCGGCCAGCGCCTGCTGCTGTCGCTGCGGCCCGAGATCGAGCGCGCCGTTGAATTGGCGCGGCGCTTGCCGGACGACGAACTGTCGAACTGGGCGCCCGGCCTGTCGATGCTGTCGATGCGCCACGAAGTGCAGCATGGCCGCCTGTACCGGTCATGATCATTGTTGATGAAGGAGGAAGCATGACTACATCCAATCCGCTGCGGGTCGGCATTGGCGGGCCGGTGGGCTCGGGCAAGACCGCGCTGTGCGAGCTGCTGTGCCGCCACATGCGCGACGACTACGACATGGCCGTGATCACCAACGATATCTACACGCGCGAAGACATGGACATCCTGCTGCGCGCCGGCGCGCTCGCGCCCGAACGCCTGATGGGCGTGGAGACGGGCGGCTGCCCGCACACGGCGATCCGCGAAGACGCGTCGATCAACCTGGAAGCCATCGCGCGCCTGCAGGCCGATTTTCCGGACCTGCAACTGGTGCTGGTCGAATCGGGCGGCGACAACCTGGCCGCGACCTTCAGCCCTGAGCTGTCCGACTTGACGCTGTACGTGATCGACGTCGCGGGCGGCGAGAAGATCCCACGCAAGGGCGGGCCGGGCATCACGCGCTCGGACCTCCTGATCATCAACAAGACCGATCTGGCGCCGCATGTCGGGGCCGATCTGTCGGTGATGGCGAGCGATGCACGGCGCCAGCGTGGCGAACGGCCCTTTGTCTTTACCAATATGCGCACGGGCGAGGGCGTGCAGGAGGTGGTCGCGTTCATCCGCGAGCAGGGCTTGCTCGACGCAGTCCACCAATAACAACAGGGAGATGATCATGACGACAAGCTTGCGCGCGCTGCGCCACACTATCCGCCACCACTTTGCCCGCGCTGGCGTGGCCGTGACCGCCCTGACACTGGCGCTGCCGGCGGCCGCGCATCCCGGGCACGCGCCCGACAGCGGCTTTGTGGCAGGCCTGCTGCACCCGGTGACGGGCGTCGACCATTTGCTGGCGCTGCTCGCGGTCGGTCTCTGGAGCCGCCAGCAGCACGGCTACCTGCTCGCGCCGACGTTTCTCGTGATGATGGCGCTGGGCGCGGCCAGCAGTGGCGGCGTCGCGTTGCCGGCACTTGAACTGTCGATCGCGGCGACCGTGCTGCTGCTGGGCGGGTTGGCGGCGTATGCGCCGCGCCTGGATGCGCGGATACCGCCGCAGATGGCGGTACTCACCGTCGGCGCCTGCGCGTTCGTGCACGGACTCGCGCACGGTAATGAACTGACCGGCATGGCCAGCGGCGCCGGCTTCATCCTGGCCAGCGCCGCTCTGATGCTGCTGGGCGCCATCCCGGGCGGGCGCCTGGGTCGGCCACTGGCTGCGGCCATCGGCGCGGCGGGCATCTGGCTCGTGGCGCTGGCCCGCTAAGGCCCTGCCGGTACGGGTAATTATGCTACGCTAGCGCTCTTTTTACCGTCGGCCGTCCCGGCCAGGACTTTCCATGCTTGAGTGGTTGCGCCCGTACCGGCGCGCCGCGCTGCCGGGCGATATCAGCGCCGGCATCGTGGTGGCGATGATGATGATCCCGCAGGGCATGGCCTACGCACTGGTGGCGGGCCTGCCGCCGGCGGTCGGTATCTACGCCAGCATCATCCCGCCCTTGCTGTATGCGCTGTTCGGCACCAGCACCACGCAATCGGTCGGACCGATGGCGATCATTTCCCTGATGACGGCGTCCACGCTGGCGCCGCTGGCCACGCCTGGCACCGCGCTGTATGGCGTGCTCGCCGCGCAACTGGCCTTGCTATCCGGCCTGGTCCTGCTGCTGTGCGGCCTGCTGCGCATCGGCTTTCTCGCCAATTTTTTCTCACGGCCCGTGATGAGCGGCTTCACCATCGGCTCGGCAATCGTCATCGCATGGGGCCAGCTGCGCACGCTGATAGGTGGCCCCATCGAGCTCGGCATGCGGCCGCACTGGCCAAGCATCCTGCTGGGCGTGGGCTCGCTCGTGCTGCTCCTGGCCGCGCGCAGCCACCTGGCGCCATTGTTGCGCCGGTTGCGCGTGCCCGCAGCGGCGGCCGACGTCGGGTCCAAGCTGGCGCCGATCGCCGTCGTGCTGGGGGCGATGGCGCTCGTGCAGCAGCTGGGTCTCGTGCAGATGGGGGTGGCGACGACGGGCGCCGTGCCGACCGGCTTGCCGGGCCTGAACCTGGCGACGTCGTCGCAGCACTGGCAGGCGCTGCTCCAACCGGCGCTCCTGATCGGCTTCATGGTGTTCCTGATCAGCATGTCCGGCGCGCAGGCACTGGCGCTCAAGCGCGGCGGCGAGAAACTGGTCAGCAACCGCGAACTGGTCGGCCTGGGCGCCGCGAACATCGGCAGCGCGCTGACGGGCGGCTTTCCTGTCACCGGGAGCCTGTCGCGTTCGGCCGTCAATTTTGCGGCCGGCGCCAACACGCAACTGGCCAGCATGATCACGGCCGGCCTGCTGGCGCTGGCGCTCGTGCTGCCCACCGGCTGGCTTGCGCTGCTGCCGCTGCCGACGCTGGCCGCGACGATCATCGTGGCCGTGCTCGGGATGCTCGACCTGTCGACGCTGCGCACGGCCTGGCATTACGACCGCGCCGATGCGCTGGCACTGCTGGCCACTGCCGGCGGCGTGCTGCTGCTGGGCGTCGAAGCGGGTGTCCTGGTGGGCGTGGCGCTGTCGATGGTCGTGCTGATCTGGCGCGCCAGCCGGCCGCATATCGCGGTGCTGGGTCGCATCCATGGCACCGAACACTTCCGCAATGTCGAGCGCTATTCTGCCGAGACGACGCCGGGTCTGCTGATGCTGCGGGTCGATGCCGGCCTGTTCTTCGGAAACGTGGATGCGGTCAACGAGCGCATCGACGAAGAACTCGTCGCCCATGCGGGCACGCGCCATCTGGTGTTGGTGCTGTCGGCCGTGAATGCGATCGATACGTCGGCGCTGTTCGGGCTGGAAGAGTTGAACAGCTCGCTGAACCGGCGCGGTGTGCTGATGCACCTGGCCGAAGTGAAGGGGCCGGTCATGGACCGGCTCAAGGAAAGCGATCTGCTGGGTAAGCTCAACGGCCAGGTGTTCCTGAGCGCCGCCATTGCGTGGGACCAGCTGGCCGGATCGCGTGCTGCCGGCACGCCGGCCGCTGCCGCGCAGCCGGCGGGTAAGCCGTAGCCGTTCGCGTGCGTTGCTGCCGTCAACGCCACGGATAATTACAAGGCGGCTGACTGCTGCGCGATGAATTCCCTGAACCATTGCTGAGCGGGGTTGCTGTCGCTACGGCGATGCCATATCAGGTGAAACGTGATTTCCGGCAGGCCCAAGGGTGGCGTGAACATGACAAGCCGATGGCTGGCCAGCGAATCATCCGCTACACGCTTGAGGACGGTGGCAGCCATCTTCGTGCGCGCAATGATCGCGGGCACGGCAAATAGTTGCGGCACAGTCAAGGCAAGCTTGCGTTGCTTGCCCTGTTGCGCGAGGGTTTGATCGACGAGGCCATGCAACTGCCCTTCGGGTGACACGAGCACGTGCTGCAGGTCGAGATAGGTGCGCAAGTCCATCGGGCCACTGGCAGTCGGATGGTCGGTCGACACGATCGTGACAAACGCATCGCGCATGAGCGGTCGGGTCATGATGCGGGCATCCATCACGGTCGGCGCCACGCCAATGGCAATGTCGATCGATCCGGCGTCGAGCAGATCGATGGCAGTATCCCGGTCGTTATACCCGAGCACATTCAACGATATGCCGGGCGTGGCGCGTTCAAGCGCTTCCACAAGCGCTGGTAGCAGGACCAGCGTGGGATAGTCCTGCAGGCCCAGTCTGAACGTCACCGATGCCGTCGTGGGATCAAACGCAGGTTGAGTCAACATCGCCAATTCGATTTGGCGCAGGGCCGCAGCCACGGGCAAGGCCAGGTCGCGTGCGCGTGCGGTGGGAACCAGGCCGGCACTGCTGCGTTGGAACAGGGGATCGCCCAACAAGGTACGCAGCCGGGACAGGGCGGCGCTCATTGCCGGCTGACTGACGCCCACCTGGGTCGCAGCACGCGTGACATTGCGTTCGTTCATCAACGCGTCGAACGCGACCAGCAGATTCAAATCCAGGCCATGAAAATCCATGAGCCGAATAATACGGTATATCGGTTATTTGTTGGACTGATTGAACTGCGGGCACCACACTGGTGCCTCATTCAACTTCGAGCAGATCACTTCCATGACGACGTCAACGACCGCCTTATCGCAGCAGCTGCGCACCGAACTTACCGTCGTGGAGACGCTGTACCGCGCGTTCAGCGAACAGAACCCGGATCTTGTCGATGCGGTGCTTGCCCCCACGTGGGAGGACATTCCGCTGGCCCCGGGTCAGGGCCCTGGGCCAGCGGGCATCAAGCCGATCATCCGCATGCTGGCGGCCGCATTTCCGGACGTGCACATCACCATCCATGACACGATTCAGGCGCCTGGGAAGGTTGCCGTACGTGCGGAGATCAGCGGGACGCATCTGGGCGAGCTGTTCGGCATCGCGCCTACTGGCAAGAAAGTGAGCTTCCCGTTGCACGAGTTTCACACGCTTGAAGGCGGCCTGATCACCACCACCTGGCACATGGAGGACTGGTTCGGTCTCTTCCTGCAGCTTGGTCAGTTCCCGCCACAAGGCTGAACCTGTTTACCGCCCTTGAACGGTGTCAGGCCCGCTTGCGCTGTGCAGGTTGCTCGTCGCGTGGCGGGGCCAGCACGATCGGTGCGGCGTTCTCCGGATACAGCGCCTGGCTGCCGACGTAGACGGCGCGGATGGCGTCCATGTCGCGCTCGACGTCGCCGGTCGGCGTCATCGTGTCGACGAGGCTCAGCTCTTTCTTGCCGTAGTCAAAACGCACCAGCACCATCGGCACGTTGGCCGTCACGGCCAGGTGGTAGAAGCCGCTTTTCCAGTTGGGACGGTAGGCGCGCGTGCCTTCCGGCGTAATACCGATCCAGAACGATGGCGCAGCGAGCATCGTGTCGGCCAGCTGACGCGTCGCGCCCATCGGTGCGCGGCGATCGACCGGGACGCCGCCCCAGTGGCGCATCAGGCGGCCCATCGGTCCCCGGAACAGCGTGTCCTTGGCCAGCCACTTGAACTGCGTGCCCATGGCCCACGTGGCCAGCAGGCCGATCGGGAAATCCCAGTTCGACGTGTGCGGATAGATGACGCAGACGCCGTGCGGCCCTGGCAACGGTTTGAAGAACACCTTCCAGCCGAAACACTGCAGTACGCGCAGCGCCGCGCGCTGGCGCAGGGTGGGCAGGGCTGCAGGGCGCAGCAAGTAGTCGGTCATCGGGTCTCCGGAGGGTGGCGTCAGTCATCTGCAATGGTTGCAGTTCTCACGCTCGATAAAATCAAGCGTGCGATTCTAGCCCGGCCCGGAAGGGGGAACAAGCAAAATAGTGGTGACGGGTATGCGCTGTGGTTATCATGTCGTTGTCCGATTCACCACATTATGATGAGAAAAACACCGTTGTTATGACCATGGCCATCACGATTTACCACAATGCCCGCTGCGGCATATCGCGCAACACGCTGGCCGCCATCCGCGACGCCGGGTACGAACCGCAGATCATCGACTACCTGGCCAACCCGCCAACACGAGACACGCTGACCCGCTTGATTGCCGATGCGGGCATCACGGTGCGCGAGGCCGTGCGCAGCAAGGAAGCGGTCTTTACCGAATCGGGACTGGACCAGCCGGACTCCAGCGACGCTGCGCTGCTGGACGCGATGGTCGCGCATCCGATTCTGATCGAACGGCCATTTGTCGTGACACCCAACGGCGTGCGGCTATGCCGTCCGTTCACACGCGTGCACGAGATTCTTTAAGCGGGCCCGCCCACGATCACGGGCATGTATGTGTCCAGGAATGGCGCAGGCATGCGGCGCGGCCGGCCGCTCGAGAGTTCGATGCAGACCAGGTCCCAGCGGCCGCGCAGCACCGTGGCGCCATCGCTGTCGCGCACGAGCTGAAAGCGCCGTTCCATCGACAGCTTGCCGTCGCCACCGACGAGCCAGGTGGCCAGGCGCAGCGCTTCCCCAACGAACGTGGGCAGCAGGTAATCGTATTCGCCGCGCCGGATTGCCATCGCCCGGTCCAGGCGCCGGTAGTCGTCGAGTGACAGGCCAAGGCTGTCGGAGTGCGCCCAGCCGGCCTGCTCGCACCAGCGCACGTACACGGCATTGTTGGTGTGGTTCAGGCCATCGATGTCGCCGGCCTGCGGCGTCACCGCCAGGATGAACGGTTGCGGATAATCCCAGTCCAATGTGTTGTCTCCGTGAGCGGCATGGGGCCGCAAGCGGCTATTTTACGGCAGGGCGGGGTGGCGGTGGATGGCGACTGTGCTGCCTGTCAGTGGCTCAGTCGGGTTTGAACTCCACGCGGGTCGGGCATCGAACCGTGCCAGCGAAGCCGCCACCACCGGCCTTGTCGAACAGCGCCGCGCCGCCAGCCTGAGCGCCGAACGGGCTTGGCCTGATGTCGCCGCCAGTCCGGCACCAGGTGCGCCCGCCCTGGCGGAAACGGTACACGACAACGCCGTCCGGCGCCGTATAACTTTCCGATGTCAGCGTGCGCGAGGTGTCCACGCGGGCGTCGCCGACGGCCTGTGCAAAGCGCTGCCACTTGTTGTCGCCTGGGTCGAGCGGCGCCAGCTTCCCCTTGCGCAGCTCGTGGTCGACCGCGCCTGCCGTGCGCTTGCCGCGGCTGGCCAGGCTGTCGTCGCCTGTGGCAATGCGTTCTTGTGCTGATGCTGAAGGGGTGGGGAAATGATCTGCAGCAGGTTCGCTCATGGCCGGAGGCGGCGCGGTGTCAGCAGGCGCTGGCGTGATCGGTTGTAGCGCCACTGTCGACGCGGCAGGAGCGGCGCGCGCAGGAATTGCTTGCGCTGCGCGCGGTCGTGGTGACGCTGCGGCAGCGGGTGCAGCGGGTGCAGCGGGTGCAGCGGGTGCAGCGGAAGAACGCGAAGGCGCAGGCGCCAGCACTGCCACCACGATGAATTCACGGGGCGCCGGCAGATCTGCCGGCAGCACCCGCACGCCCGTCGCCTGCAACCACGACCAGCCCAGCAGCAGGTGCAGGCCAAGGGTGACTACAAGCGGCCAGCCGGGCGAGCGGCGTGGCGTCAGGACCCCGGCAGCCAGCATGCGGCGATCAGCCTTTCGGTGCGCTCAGCTTTGCCTTGATCGCCACACAGCGCTGGTCGTCCTGCAGCGTGTCGAGCAGCGTGCGGCGCGTGAACGCCGACAGGTCCGTCATCGTGGCTGCTGCGCGGCTCAGGCGCGCCACGCTTTGCGGCGTGCAGGTCGCCGGGATCATCGTGCCCGCATACGCGCGCATGAAGACCGGGCCGGCGGTCTTGTCCACCTGCGGCAGGCGTGCCAGACGTGCATCGGCATCGCGCTCATTAAGCGCGCCCTGTTCGGGCGGGAAGATGCTGCCCATCGCGGTGCGGATACGCGAGAACGGCAATGCCGTCTTCTGGTCTTCGATCTGCTTGACCCAGTCCGCCTTGACGGCGGCATCGGGACGGACGACCGTCGCTGCCACGGCCGCGATCTGGCCCGCGTCCGATTTGTCGCGCGCGGATTCCTGCGCGATCAGGTCGAACGCGCCCGGATAGTTGTACCGGTTCAGGTGCGCGATGATCGACCAGCGCTGCGGCTGGCCCACCGGCACGCCGGCCGCATCGACCTGGCCACCCAGGATGCCGGCCAGGCGTGTCAGCGCATCCGGGCTGCTGGCAACGCTCACGTACTGGTTGAACCAGCGGCGCTGGAAGTCGGCATTGCCTTTGTTGGCCAGCACGCCGTCCCATGCCATCTTTTCCAGTGCCAGCGTGGTCTGGCGCGTGTACGCGTTATCCAGGTTCATCGCATCGAGGTAGGCCTTCGACTCGCTGACCTTGCCCAGCACATCGCCCAGCAGCGTGTAATCCTTCTCGAGCGGCGCATTGTTCAGCGCCACGGTGAGGAAGTCGTTCAGTGGCATCTCGGCGTCGCGCACGCCATCCCACAGGCTTTGCCACAGCATCGCGCGCAGCAGCGGATCGTCGACCTTGGCCAGGCTGGTTCGCGCGGTGGCGAACGAGCGCTTGTCCAGCTTGACCTTGGCGTATCCCCAGTCCTGGTAGTTCGGGTAGACCAGATCCGGGCAGGCCGTGCCGTTCATGTCCGGCACCGCGGTCTTGGCGCCCGTGTAGGTGACGGGGACGTTCTTTACCAGCGTCAGCTTGCCGCCGTCGATCTTGAAGGCGCCGATCTGCACGCGCTGTTCGCGCAGCGTCGGCAGCTCTTTCGATGGCGCGGTCTGCGCCAGCGTGAAGTTGCGGATCTTGCCGCCGCTGCAGCTGTAGTTCGCGGCGATGGTGTTCACGCCGGCGTTGTACAGCCACTGCTTGGTCCAGCCAGACAGGTCACGGCCGGCCGCTTCACCGAGGCTGCCGATAAAATCGTCGAGCGTCGCGTTCTTCCACGAGTACTTGACCAGGTAATTGTGCACGCCCTTGCGGAACACGTCTTCGCCCAGCAGGTGGCGCAGCTGCTTGAGCGTCGAGCCGCCTTTGGAATAGGTGATCGCATCGATGTTGTCGAACGCATTGCTCGACGACGGCACCGGCACTTCGATCGGGTGCGTGCTCGCGGTCTGGTCCTGGATGTAGGCGCGCTGCTTGCCGCTCTGGTAGAACTTCTGCCACGAATCCTTGAACTCGGTCGATTCGACCGTCGCCAGCACGCCCATGAAGGACGCGAAGCTTTCGTTCAGCCACAGGCCGTTCCACCACTTCATGGTCACCAGATTGCCGAACCACTGGTGCGCCATCTCGTGCATGATCACTTCGGTCAGCGACTGCTTCTGCTCGGCCGTCATATTGGCCACGCCGTAGCGCGCTTCGGCAAACGTGATCGCGCCGGCGTTTTCCATCGCGCCGTACAGGAAGTCCGGCACGATCAGCTGGTCGTACTTTTCGAACGGATACGGGACACCGAAGTATTCTTCGAAGAAGCCGAGGCCGGCCTTGGTCTGGCGGAACCAGTCTGCCGGGACCACCAGCTTGGCCAGCGACTGGCGCGCGAACAGACGCATCGGGTACTTGCCGCTGTTGTCTTCCCAGACCTGGTACGGGCCGGCGTGCAGCGAGAAGTTGTACGGGCTGAGTCGCTTGGTGGTCTTGAAGGTCCAGTGGCGGTTCGCGCCACGCTCGTCGATCTTGGTCTCACGCGTGGTCGTGACCACGTGCCAGTCGCGCGGCGCGGTGACCGACACCGTGTAGCTGGCCTTCAGGTCAGGCTGGTCGAACACCGCGAACATCTGCTGGGCCGCGACCGGCTCGAAGTGCGAATAGGTATAGACGCGGCCATCGGCCGGATCGACCATGCGATGCAGGCCTTCGCCATTGGTGCTGTGCAGGCGCTCGTAATCGATGACGACCGTGTTGCGGCCCTTGGCCAGGCTGGCCGCGTCGAGCGTGACGAACCATTTGTTGTAGCGCGTGGCGACCGGTTTGCCGTTGACGCTGACCGATTTGACGGTGGCGTCCTTCAGGTCCAGCGTGACCGGCGCGTCGGCATCCTTCAGGTCGAACGTGACAGTCGTGGTGCCGGCAAAGGTTTCCTTGCCGGTCAGCGTGAAGTCCAGCACATAGTCCACGTTCGATACGCGTGCGGAGCGGGCAAAGGCGTCGACCTGCGACAGGAACGGCGTCTCGGCGCGCGCGCCCTGGGCCGCCGGCGCAGCGTGGACGGCGCTGCCAAAGGCGATGGCGGAAGCGATGGCAAGCGCCATGGCGCGGTGTGCTGGAACGTTCACTGAAAATCCTCTCTCGGTAGGCGCATCGAGACGTGCGCACAGTAACAATCTAACAATCGCGCAAGAATATCACTAACGTTCGTGGCTGGACACCCATCACGATGATCCTTTTTCACGCATGCATATGGCATACATATGCTTCATCCAAGCGTCAATACGAAAAAAAAGGCGCAGTCAACATTATCTGTTGATGACGCCGACAGCGATGCAGAACAACTGTTCTGCGGAACTGACCCGCCCACCATCCAAGGCCCAGCGCCATCCCAGGTAATTGGGCAGGTAGCGCGATGCCACCCCGCGAAAGCCCAGTAGCCAGGCCTTGAAGCACCCGTGGTAGGCGTTCACGTTCTGTACGTGGATAGCGCGGCTGCCCGAATGCCTGACGCGCACGCCGGCGCGCAGATTGACGGTCTCGTGCGCAATACTGTGCTTGCGTGCAAAGGCCCGGTACGCGGCGTGGCTGTCGGTGACCAGGAGCGCCTGCGGATCAAGCCTGGGTAGCAAATCGCGTTCGAGTTGGGTGGCAGTCAGTGCGCCACGGCCAGTAACGGCATCGATGGTGCGGCCATTCCGGTCGCGCGCCACCAGGATGCAATCGAGATGGCGGGAAATACCAGGCTTGGGCGCGCGGCCGCCTCGTCGGCGTGGCGGGCGGTCGAGCGTGCGTGATCCTTTTTGCGATTCGAGGAGGAATGTTTCATCGGCCTCCACGATGCCGTTGAGCGATGCAGGCCGGTCGAGCTTGACCCATTCGAGAAAGCGGTGGCGCCACCGGAATGCCGTGTTGCGGTGTACGCCGACCTGGTCTGCGCCCTTGCGCACGGACAGTGAATCGAGCAGCACCTGCGAATACGCGAGCCATTTGGCCTTGTGCCTGAGTCGTGCTAGCGGCGTGCCGCTCAGGTCGTTGAACGTGCGGCCACAAGCGCAGCAGCGAAAGCGCTGCAGGTCGTTGGCGAATCCGTGCCGATTGCAGCGTTCGTTGCCACAACTGGGGCAGCAGCGCGCTGGCGCTCTGGCTTGCGCGATCAGTGCAACTACCTGGTCGAGGCCAGCTGCGGGATGCAGGGCGTCGAGCACTTGCCGGCGCTGTGGCTGATTCAGCGCTGGCAACCTGGCAAACCAGTTCTTGAAACGAGGCGCTTTCATGATCGACTCCTGACGCTGGGGACAGGCGTTGGACCATGGGACCGCTGATCAGTTCATAGCTCGGCTCTATTTAACGCTGACTGCGCCAAAAAAAACAGGACCCGCAGGTCCTGTTCGAAGAAGCGCCGCCCCTCGCCGGCGATAGCGGGCGAGGGCGCGGAGAAAGGGATGCTTACACCGTGGCCGGCAGCGCCGGATAATCGGTGTAGCCAGTTGCGCCCGGATGGTAGAACGTGTCCGGGTTCGGCTTGTTGAGCGGTGCGTTCAGTTGCAGGCGTTCCACCAGGTCCGGGTTGGCGATGTACAGCTGGCCCCACGAGACGGCATCGGCCGTGCCGCTGGCGATCAGTTCCTCGGCCTGTTCCTTGCTCAGCTGCTGGTTCGCGATCCACACGCCGCCGAATTCTTTCTTGATCATCGGACCCAGTTCGTCCGGGCTTTGGCCTTCGCGGGTGAAGATGAACGCGATCTTGCGGCGGCCCAGTTCACGCGCCACGTAGCCGAAGGTTTCGGCCGGCGTCGAGTCGCCCATGTCGTGCGAGTCGCGTGCCGGCGCCAGGTGCATGCCGACACGGTCGGCGCCCCAGACGTCGATGCAGGCATCGGTCACTTCCAGCAGCAGGCGTGCGCGGTTTTCGATCGAGCCGCCATATGCGTCGGTGCGCTGGTTGGTCGAATCCTGCAGGAACTGGTCGAGCAGGTAGCCATTGGCGCCGTGGATTTCCACGCCGTCGAAGCCGGCCAGCTTGGCATTCTCGGCGCCCTTGCGGTAGGCCGACACGATGCCCGGAATTTCTTCGATGTCCAGCGCGCGCGGGGTGACGTATTCACGCTTCGGGCGCAGCAAGCTCACGTGGCCGTCCGGCTTGATCGCCGATGGGGCCACTGGCAGCTGGCCGTCCAGGAACGACGGGTCGGAGATGCGGCCGACGTGCCACAGCTGCAAAAAGATGCGGCCGCCGGCAGCGTGCACGGCGTCGGTCACGAGCTTCCAGCCTTCGACCTGTTCGTCGGACCAGATGCCCGGCGTGTCGGCGTAGCCCACGCCCATCGGGGTGACCGAGGTGGCTTCGGACAGGATCAGGCCTGCCGACGCGCGCTGCACATAGTATTCGGCCATCAGGGCATTGGGGACACGGCCGGCATCGGCGCGCGAGCGGGTCAGCGGCGCCATGACAATGCGGTTTGGCCATTCGAGGGCGCCGACCTTGATCGGATCAAACATGGTAGTCATCTTGTTTTCCTAGATTGCGTCGTTCAATTGGGCGAGGAAGGCCGCAATGGCTTCCTCGTTGCGATGATAAAAAACCCACTGGCCGACCCGGCGCGTGCCCACCAGGCCCGTGCGCTGCAGCGTGGCCAGGTGCGCCGACACGGTCGACTGCGACAGGCCGGTGCGCTGATCGATCAGCTTGCAGCACACACCCATCTCGAGCGGGTGTTCCTGCTCGCTGAAGTGCAACTGCGGATCCTTCAGCCACTGCAGGATCTGGCGCCGCACCGGGTTGGCCAGGGCCTTGTGGATCGCGTCGATGTCCATCGGTTGGTTCCTTATATCGGGATCTTTCGATCCGAATATCGTCATCTTACGATATTCAAAAAAAGTCTGCTGGCGGCGGCCCGATTTTCGCTTTAGGGCCGGCTGCGGCCTGGCGCTGCGCTTGCTGGCGATTGCGCTGATCATCAGCGGCATCGTGATGCTCAAACTGCTGTCGCCGGCGTGAAGATCAGTTCTGTTCGCGTCCGAATACCGGATTCGGGCGGGTGAGGTAATACCACTCGGTGTTGGCGGCAGCGCTGGCGGCCGGGAACAGGATGCGGCCGCCGAATTCGGCGGTCACCGGCGTGCCGTCGGCGCGGGTGCCGATCAGTTCACCTTCGGCCACCGGATCGAAGCTTTTCCACGGACGCACGAACGCGTCATCCGCGTGCAGCTTGTCATGCACGACGACCATCGACAACGCTTCCATGGCATCGAAATCGACGGGCACGGGGTCGGGCGCGGCGATCAAGCCCAGGTGCGCCAGCGTATTCATGATCGCGCGGTACGCCACATCGGGCGCGGCCGGATCGTCGTGCTGGCCGGCTT
The DNA here is from genome assembly GCF_014200505.1 of Massilia aurea. Taxonomy (GTDB): domain Bacteria; phylum Pseudomonadota; class Gammaproteobacteria; order Burkholderiales; family Burkholderiaceae_D; genus Telluria; species Telluria aurea_B. The sequence goes on from NZ_JACHBX010000001.1 coordinate 1,054,861, forward strand.
CGAGCGTCAGCGCGTAGCCGCCTGTGCTGCGCATGTATTCGGTGGTGCCCACGCCGTAGCGCAGGACGGTTTCCAATTCATCAGCACTGCGGCTGCGGCGCTGCACGCCGTCGCCATAGGTCGCCAGCCAGCCATCGACGAAGCGGCGCACGCCCAGGCGGCGCGCCCACGCACGTTCTTTTTCGGCGTGGCGGAACGGCTGCAGCGTGCCGTCATTGTCGAGCGGACCAACCATCACGAACGGCTCGCCCGTGGCGGCAAACGAGTGAATATCGAGCAGCACGTCGTGCTGGCCGAGCAGGGGGCACAGCCAGTTCGCGATCTGGTCTTCGAAATCTTGTGGGTTCGCTTTCGGGAACAGATCGCGGTTCAGGTTACGGTCGCCATTGCGCGTGACCTGCTGGTACGCCAGCGGATTGACGATCGGGACGAACGTCACGCTGCCGGCAGCAATGTGCAGCGCGCCGCTGTCGATCTCGTCCATCACGCGCCGGATGGCTTTGGTGCCGCACACCTCGTTGCCGTGGGTCGCGCCCATGATGATGACGCGCGGACCCGGCTGCAGGCCGGTGTAGTTGATGGATTTGAACTGGAACTGGCGGGGCGAAGTCATGGGCGATATGGGCAGTTGAAATAGTGGCGATATTCTATCGGTAAACTCAGCGCATCACGCAACTTGCTGCAGGCCCGAATGCGCTGGTCGATCGCTCGACACGTGGGGCAAAATCGGCGTTTCCTGGTGCTGCCGGATGCACGCAGGCGCGGTGGTCGAGATGGCCAGTGGACGGTGCATTCGTCGATAACTTGTGGCATAGTGGGTGCATGAAAGCGCTCAAAAGCAAACTGGCGTCGCAGCTCTTGGCTGATCCTCAAGCAAGTGATCAGCTGCTCGATTTCGTGCTCGGCAAAACTGCGCGCGCGGGTGTCCAGAAATCCGCCGTGACCGGTCAGTTCGTTATTCGTGGCGAGGACGGCCGCCCTGTGCAGGTCAGTGCAAGAGTCGTGCCGAACGCGTCAAAAGCAGCCTAACGTGATCGTTACCAATGAACCTGGCGCTGCCTGCGTTAATCGCATTTCTGGTACTGCTACCAGGATTCGTATTTCGTAGTGGGCTTAAACGGACAGAGAGCGAGTCACTTGATTTTTCTCCATTCGGTCGCGTGGCGGCAGAAGGTGTGCTGTTTTCGCTGATCCTGCATGCAGTCTGGCTGAGCATCTCTTCGCTGGTTGGCTTTCGGCTTGATCCACTGACCTTGATGAATTTGCTGTCTGCGCATGCTGCAACGCAAGCACGAGGCAACGTACAAATCGCAAGTCAGTTCGGTGCGATTTCAGCTTACTTCATCTCATTGCTGGTCGCATCGCATGTCGTACCAGCGCTGATACGTCGTGCGATTTCCACGTTCAAACTTGATTTATCGATACGGTCGCTGGTTCCGTGTTTCGATTTCATGACGCGCCCTGGTACTACCTGCTTACTGGCGCCGACTTTGAAAAGCAGGATGAGCCTGACCTCATCTACGTGTCCGCGATCGTTGAGGTAGGAAAGGAAGCGGTGCTGTACGTCGGGGTGCTCAATAATTTTTACTTCGACAAAGACGGCCAGCTCGACCGGCTTATTCTTCAGAGAGTCAAGCGCCGCCCCATGTCGGCCGACAAGTCCGCGGACGGGCAAGACATCGAGCGCTTTTATCCGGTCGACGGCGATAGTTTTGTGCTTCGCTATTCTGAAGCCATCACGTTGAACATCCAATACGTGAAATTGACTGCTAACGAAGTTGGGACAGTGGCCTGACCATCGATCGATTGGTTGGACTAGCCCCGCGCCTCGATCACACCAAAGCCCGCCGGCGCATCGCCCAGATACGCCAGCACCGCATGCGCCTGAATATTCGCATCGAACTGCGCGTTGGCCGCGATCGTCGCGCGCAGGCCCGGCACGATGTCCGGTGTGTGCGGCTGACGGTATGCCTTGATCAGCAGCGCCACCAGATCAGCCGGCGCATCGGCGCGGCGCAGGCGTGCTTCGATGATGGCCAGGAGCGCGCGCTGCATGCGGGGCGTGGGATTGCGGATCTCGCCGAACACGTAGGGCGTGTTGGTGATGGCCGCGCAGATGATGGTTTCCATCCGCTCGGCCTTGAGGTCGGACGGGATGTCGAAGTACGCCTTGTTCCAGCGGGTGTACGGGGAAGCGTGACCGCGCGGGAAGCGGTCGGCGTTTTCCAGCCCCAGCGCGTAGCTGGCGCGGGCGAGCAGGTCGCCCAGGGTGTCTAGCAGTGCCATGGCAGGCTGTGTTGCGCTTGTGTCATCCCGAGAGTGTAGCGCATGCCTGCCAGGTACGTAGATTGGCCGCTGACGAAGCGCTTATGCGAAACGCCCGGCGCGAAAATCCTCGACCGCCTGATGCAGCTCGGCCTGCGTATTCATCACGAACGGTCCGTACTGCGCGATCGGCTCGCTCAAAGGGCGCCCGGCCAGCACCAGCAGGCGCGTGGGTGCGATCGCCTTGATCCGCACGCCGTCGGCACCGGCGGCATTGTCGAGGATCGCCATGCGCGTTTCCGGCACGCCTTTGCCGTCGATGACGGCTTCACCACGGAACACATAGACAAACGCATTGTGCCCCGCTGGAAGCGGCTGCTCGAACGTCACGCCGGCCGGGATCTCGAGGTCGAGGTACAGCGGCTCGGTATGGGCCCGCTGCACCGCGCCGTCGATGCCGTGCGTGCGGCCCGCGATTACCTGCACGGTCACGCCGTCGCCAGTCGTCAGGCGTGGCACTTCCTCGAGCGGGATGTCGCGGTACCACGGCGCCGTCATCTTGTCGCTTGCGGGCAGGTTGAGCCACAGCTGGAAGCCTTCCATCAGGCCGGCGTTCTGCTCCGGCATCTCGGAGTGAATCACGCCGCGCCCGGCCGTCATCCACTGCACGCCGCCATCCGTGACCAGGCCTTCGTTGCCGGCGCTGTCGCGGTGGCGCATGCGCCCGGCCAGCATATAGGTGATGGTCTCGAAACCCCGGTGCGGGTGCTCCGGAAAGCCGGCGATGTAGTCGCCCGGCTTGTCGCTGCCGAAGGCGTCGAGCATCAGGAACGGGTCCAGGCGGCGCTGCAGGGGACCAGTCAGGATGCGGTTGATGCGTACGCCCGCGCCGTCCATCACGAACTGCCCGTTGATGATGCGCTCGACGCCGCGGCTTTTGACGAGGGGCGCCGTGGTGGCCGGCTGCGGGACGGAAGTGGTCAATCTGTTCTCCTGTTGGTTGCGCCGCCTGACGGCGGCCGGGGTTTTACCAGTATTACGCCAGCGCCGCTTCGATGGCGGCATTGGCTGCTGCCTGGCCCGCAGCCACGGCATCGGGGCCCATCGCCATGCCAGACGAATAGATATAGGTCTGGTCCGAGAGGCCCAGGAAGCCCAGCAACGCGCGCATCTGCGGCACTTGCGGATCCTGCGCCTCTTCATACACACCACCACGAGCTGCGGCCACGTAGACCTTCTTGTTCTTGAGCAGGCCTTCCGGACCGGTCTCGGTATAGCGGAACGTCACACCAGCGCGGGCAATGGCGTCGAACCAGCTTTTCAGTTGCACCGGCATCGAGAAGTTGTACATCGGGGCGCCCAGCACGATCACGTCGGCTGCCTGCGCTTCGAGGATCAGCGCGTCGTCCTGCTCCACGCGCGCCAGTTGCGCGGCGCTGCGCTGGTCACCCGGCGTGAACAGCGCGCCCAGTGCTGCGCCGTCGAGCAGCGCGACCGGGGCTGCGCCCAGGTCGCGGCGCACGATGGTCGCGCCCGGGTTGGCGGCGACCAGCTTGTCGACGATCTGTTGCGTGACGCGGGTCGATTCGGAGGCGTCGCCGCGGATGCTCGAGGTGATGTGCAGGATGTTCATGGTGGTGGTCCCTTCGTGGTTGGAGTAGCGATGGGTCTACTTTAGTCTTTCCAAAAACAATGCGAAAGCCCGTAAAATGGATAACATTATTCTGCTGATGGGACAATCATGGACGTCGAACCGAATGACCTGCTGCTCTTTGCCCGCATCGTCGAGGCGGGCAGCTTCACGCGCGCTGCCGACCGTGTCAATTTGCCGAAGTCGACCGTGTCGCGCCGCCTGGCGCTGCTCGAGACGACCCTCGGCGAGCGGCTGCTGCAGCGCACGACGCGCAAGCTGGTGGTGACGGAATTCGGCGCCAGCCTGTATGAACACGCGCGGCGCCTGGCCGACGAAGTGGAGGCGGCCGGCGCTTTGGCCCAGCACCGCCAGGGTGAGCCGAGCGGCAAGCTGCGCATCTCGGCGCCGGGCGACTTCGCCAACAGCACGCTGAATCACGTGATCGCGCGTTTTCTCGAGCGCTACCCGGCCGTCACGCTCGAGATGGACCTGACGCCGCGCCGGGTCGACCTGGTGGCCGAGAATTTCGACATTGCCATCCGCATGGGCGACTTGCCGGACGACGCCACGCTCAGCGCGCGCCCGTTCATCCTCGAGCAACCGGGCCTGTTCGCATCACCGGCCTACCTGGCGCGCCACGGCATTCCCGAGCATCCGGACGACCTGGCCACGCACGACGTGCTGTGCATCCTGAGCCGCAGCGGCGGCCCGATGCCATGGACGCTGATTCGCGGGAAGGTGCGCTGGCAGCGCGCGCTGCCAAGCCGGCTGACGGCCAATTCACCGGACCTGCTGGCGCGAATCGCCGCACGTGGCGCTGGGATCGCGCTCAGCTCAACGCTGTTCGCCGAACCGTATATGCAGACCGGTGAACTGGTGCGGGTGCTGCCCGAATGGGAGATGCCAACCGCGAATGGCTGGGCTGTGTTCCCGAGCCGCAAGCTGATGCCGGCCAAGACGCGCGCATTTCTGGCGATGATGGAAGAAACCTGCACGGCCCACGGACACGGGCCGGAACAGATCGCTGCGGCCTTCAGGGCGAAGGCTGCATTGGAGGAGGGTGCGTCTGACGCTGCCTGAGACCGGTCAGCGCAGCGGCCGGTTGCCCATCACGTCGCCCAGGCGCACTTTGCCCTCGGGCGCCCAGGCCGGATTGAAGCGGATTGCGCCTTTCTGGAACAGCATCACGACGGTCGAACCCAGCAGGAAGCGGCCCATCTCGTCGCCTTTTTTCAGCGTGACCTGGCCCGGTTCATATTGCCAGTCGCAGATGCGCGCCATGCGCGGCGGATTGACGACGCCATGCCAGACGGTGGCCATGCTGCCGACGATGGTCGCGCCGACCAGCGTCATCACGAATGGCCCGAATTCGTCGCTGTCGAACACGCACACGACGCGCTCGTTGCGCGCGAACAACCCCGGCACGCCGCGCGCCGTCGTCGGGTTCACCGAGAACAGCTTGCCCGGCACATAGATCATGCGCGTCAGACGCCCGTCGCACGGCATGTGGATGCGGTGGTAATCCTTTGGGCTCAGGTAGACGTTGGCGAAGTGGCCGTGCTGGAAGTGCGCCGCCAGCGTCTGGTCGCCGCCGACCAGTTCGGCCGTGGTGAACTTGTGGCCCTTGGCCTGGAAGATCTGGTGATCATCAATGTCGCCGAACTGGCTGATCGCGCCATCGACCGGACACACATAATCGGCCTGCGCCAGTGGGCGCACGCCATCGCGCAGGGCGCGGGTAAAGAATTCGTTGAAGCTCGGGTAGCTGGCGATGTCCGGATTGGCCGCCTCGCTCATGTCGACGTTATATTTGCCCACGAACCAACGGATCAGGCCAGTCGTCATCGACCCGCCACGATGGCCGGCAACGCGGCCGGCAAGGTTGGTTATTGCCTGCTTCGGCATCACATATTGGGGCAGGACTTTGAGTCTGGACACGGTCGATCGCCTTTCGCGGAAAAGTGCGCATTATAGCTGGGCATGTCAGACGGAAATTCTGTTGCCGCTTTTAACACTGTTGAGGCGAGTGTACCGCAGGTAGCCGGGGGATGGCGGACAGTGCAAGTATGCGCTTCCCTGTTATCTATAAGTTCCATGAGCTAGCAATATAGGGTGCACTACAGTCGAATAAAAAATGTCTATTTTTACGTTTACATTCTGCTACGAAGTGGCATATTCTGGCCCGGCCTGTTCAATAACCTGGAGAAGCCGCCGTGACGAATCTGCCAACGCACTACACCGTGTCTCTGTTGATCGCTGCAAGCCTGCCGATATCGGCAACTGCCCAGACTGAACCTGGCATGTCGCAAGTGGATATCCGGGGCAGCGCTGCCGGCTACGACGCGCGTCGCGACGATACCGCCACCCGCATCGTCATCAAGCGCGACGAACTCACGCGCTACGGTGATCGCTCGATCCTGGATGCGCTGCGGCGCGTACCCGGTGTGACGATCGACGGCAGCAGTGGCCAGGGCGGAACGATCCAGCTGCGTGGCCTGGGCGCCGGCTATACGCAGGTACTGATTAACGGCGAACGGGCGCCCGGCAACTTCAGCTTCGACACACTGTCGCCCGAGGTGGTCGAGCGCATCGAAGTACTGCGCGCCGCGACTGCAGACCTGTCGACGCAGGCGGTGGCCGGCACGGTTAACATCGTCCTGCGCCACGTGGCCAAGACGCGGGAGCGCGAACTCAAGCTGGGCATGCTCGGTTCGGATGTGTTCAGTGGGCCGAACGCGTCCCTGCAACTGAGCGACCGGCGCGAGGGCTTCGCCTGGTCGCTGGCCGGCGATGGCGTGAGCGAACGGCTCGATCGCGTCAATGGGATGGTGCTGGAGAACACGGGAACCGACGGCGCCCTCGACTTGCTGCGCACGACGGCGACCGATGAACGTGGCCGCATGCGACGCCTGAACCTGACGCCGCGCCTGGAGTGGACACTGGCTGGCGGCGACAAGATCACGTCCGAAACGTTTGTGAACGTGACCCGGTTTCGCAACCGTGGCCATGCCCTTGTCACCACGCTGATCGGCGGCCCGCCACCTGCGCCCGACCTGGTCTCGCATTACCGCGCCGATGACGAAACCGCGCGCACCGACCTGCGCTGGAGCAGGGGCTTCCCGTCCGGCGCCAGCATCGAAGCCAAGCTTGGCCTGACGGGTGAGCGCAGCGAGAATGTGAGTTTGCGCGATGGGCGCGACGCGGCCGGCAATCCCGAGACCGATGGCCGTATCGACGGTGCGCGGCGTGACCGCGGCATCAATTCGACCGGCAAGGCGATGCGCAAGCTCGGCAGCGGTCACGCCTTTGCCACTGGCTGGGACGGCAGCGTCACGTGGCGCGACGAGACGCGCATCGAACAGGATCGCGTGCGCACGTTTCCGTCCGGGCTGGCGCTGGACGAAACGTTCGAGGCGCGCGTGACCCGGTTGGTCATGTATGCCCAGGACGAGTGGGACATCACGCCGCACTGGTCGATGTACCTGGGCCTGCGCTGGGAGGGCATCCGCACGCGCGCTTCCGGCAATTCGTTTGCCTCGACCCGCTCCGGTTCCGGGGTCTGGAGCCCGGTCATGCAGACCTTGTGGAAGATCCCGGGCCGCAAGGGCGACCAGGTACGCTTTGCACTCACGCGCACCTACAAGGAGCCGGACTTGTGGAACCTGCTGCCGCGGCGCCAGGCGTTCGAAAACAACAGCGCCACCGAGGCCGACTTCCAGGGCAATCCGAACCTCAAGCCCGAACTGGCGTGGGGCGTCGACGCCGCTTACGAGCATTACTGGGCCGAGAACGCGATGGTGTCGCTCGCCACCTCGCTGCGCCGCATTGACGACTACACGAGCAACCGCATCTATTTTGACGGATACCGCTGGATCTTCACACCGGTGAACGACGGCCGCGCCGAGACCCGCACAGTGGAACTGGAAACGAAGTTTCCGCTCAAGTCCCTGTTTGCGGATGCGCCGGAGATCGACGTGCGGGCGGGCGTGGCGCGCCACTGGTCGCGCGTCAAATCCGTGCCCGGCCCCGATAACCGTCTCGAACGGCAAACGCCACTGTCGGCCAACCTGGGGATCGATTACCGAAGGGGCGCGCTGACACTGGGCAGCAGCGTGGCGCACAAGCGCAATGGCATGGTGCGCGTCACGGCCAATCGCGGTTACTACACCGCGCCGCGCACTGACCTGGATGCGTACGCCGCCTGGCGCATCGATGCGAAGCGCCTCCTGCGGCTGTCGCTGGCCAATCTGCTGCGCGAAAACGAAGGCTTCGAACCGTCGTACGCCGACCCGGTGACGGGCCTGGAAAAACGTCGTTTCTACTTCACCGGCCCGCTGCGCGCCACGCTCACGTATCAGCTGGCGTTTTGACGTGGTGGCCCTTGAAGTAGCGCCAGGCCACGATCAGTGCCAGCAATTGCATGAAGGCGCACAGGTAGAAGCTGCTGCCGACGCGCCAGTCCGATTGCGGCAAGTGGCTGACGGCGCTGAGGATGCCGGTGCCCAGCAGCGGGGTGATGATGACGGCGAGGCTGCCGATCGCTTGCAGGGAGCCCATCAGCTCGCCCTGTTGCTCGGGCGGTGAGGATTTCGAGACGAGCCCCTGCAGCGCCGGGCCGGCGGCGTAGGCGAGCACATTGCACATGATGAAGACGTACATCATCCAGCCTTCGGTGGCCAGGCCGTAAGCGGCATACGCCATGGCGCCGGAGCCCAGGCCCAGGAGGGCCAGGCGCGGTTCGCCATAGCGCCGGATCAGGACGCCCAGCAGCCCGGCCTGCACGATGACCGACGTCAGGCCCACGCAAAAGAGGGCGATGCCGTTGTCGCGCGGCGTCCAGTCGAAGCGGAAGGTGGTGTACAGCACCCAGGTCGATTGCAGCATCATCTGGGCGAAGGTGGCCAGGAACACGGCGACGACGAGACCGCGGATGTCCTGGCGCCGCACGAGGCGCATCAGCGCCGTGAACGGGTTCAGGCGCGCCCATGCGAATGGCGGGCGCGCGCCCGGCGCCAGCGACTCGGGCACGAAGAAGTAGCCGTACACGAGGTTCGCGCCAGAGAGCGCAGCGGCGACGTAGAACGGCAGGTGCAGGTTGGTTTCGCCAAGCACGCCGCCGAGCATAGGGCCGCAGATGAAGCCCAGGCCGAAGGCGGCGCCGATCTTGCCGAAGCTCTTGGCGCGGTTTTCGCGGGTCGAGATGTCGGATGCGTAGGCTGACGCCACCGACATGCTGGCCGACGACATGCCGCCGATCACGCGTCCGAGAAATAGCCAGGCCAGGCTGGGCGCCCAGGCCGTGACGAGGAAATTCAGGCACATGCCGCCCATCGAATACAGCAGCACGGGGCGCCGGCCGACACGGTCGCTCAGCGCGCCCAGCGCCGGCATGAACAGGAATTGCAGCAGGCCGAACACGGTGGCCAGCACGCCATACCAGAGCGCGCGCATGTCGGGTCCTTCGACAAACTGCCCGACCAGCAGCGGCAGCACAGGCACGATCAGGCCAATGCCGAGCATGTCGATGAACACGCAGACCAGCACGAAATTGAGGTTGCCGCTGGACGCTTGCGGCACGGTGGTCGTACTGGTCATGGACACCTCGGCGGTTGGCGGTCGCCTATCTTAGCATTGCGGCAACGCCTGCATGCCCATAACAACCGATAGCAACCGTCAGGCGCCGCTCCACTCGGCGGCGAACTGCGCGCGGAACGTCATCAGCTGTTCAAGGCGTTCGCGGCCCACGGCGCGCGCGGCCTCCGTCTGCATCATGTCCGGCAGCTTGTCGAGCTTGACGACGATGTGGTCGAGCGCGTAGCGGCGATCGTCGTGCGCGCGCTCGTCGCCCAGCGGATCGGTCGGATGCGCCAGGCCGCTTTCCATGCGCCCCGCGATGTAGAACATGCGCGCCAGTCCCACCAGGCCCAGACCGTCGAGACGGTCGGCGTCCTGCACGATTTTTGCCTCGATCGTGGTGGCAGGAATCGCCGCCGAAAAGCTGTGCGCTTCGATGGCATGGGCGACCGCGTCGAGCTTCTCGGGCGGGAAGCCCAGCGGCGCGAGCAATTCGCGCGCCAGTTCGGCCGAGCGGCGCGATGCCTGGTTGCGCGCGGGGTCGTTCTTGGGCAAATTCACCAGGTCGTGCAGGTAGCTGGCCGCCAGTACCACCAGGCGGTCGGCTTCCGGGTGGTGCGCGAGCAGGGCCTGGGCGTTGCGCCAGACGCGGTCGAGGTGGGCGCCATCGTGGGCGCCGTCGGTGCCGGCATCCTGCGCGGCCAGGGCGACGAGCTGCGTGCGCCAGGCGGCGAAATCGGTCGGAGTACGTTCTAGCATGTTGATGTTTCCGGTAAAAGAGGCGGCACGGCGCGCTGCGAGAGCGCATCGGCTTCTAAATTCTTGTGACGCGGGATCCAGCGCAGCTGCGCCTGCGGCAGGCGCGAGAGCAGGGCGCAGGCGCGGTCGCGGTACTCACGCAGGCTGGGCGCACTTGCGCTGGCGGGGCCATTCACGTCGTCGATCACGACCTGGCTGTCGCCAACCACCAGCACATCGTGTGCGCCGTGCGTCACGGCGGCATCCAGCACGGCGATCAGCGCCAGATATTCCGCTTCGCTGCTGTTGCCGTAGCCGGCGTCGTGCGAGATGGCGACGCGCACGCCGCCGGGGCCTTCGAGCACGGCGCCAATGCCGCAGCGGCCGGGATTCGGACGCGCCGAGCCGTCGAACCAGGCGCGCCACGCCGTCTTGCCGGCCCCCGCGCCCCGCGTGCGCGCCGCGCTGGCCAGCGCTGCGCGCCTTGCCGACTGCTGCGCCGCGTGCAGGCGCAACGCTTCGCGTTCGGCCAGCAGGTGCGCCAGGCCAGCCAGGCCGGCGCTGTGCGTGAGCGTGCGGGTGAGGGCCTCAAGTTCGCTCAGGCCGGCACGCGCCATCAGGCGCTCGCTGGCCGCCAGTTCGGTCTTGAATGCGGCGGCGCGCAAAAGGCTCAGGTCGTTCATGGCGAGAGCATAACCGATCTTGATTCGTTGACAGAAGTTAAGACTTTTGAAACACTGGATCGATGCTGTCCAACCTGAGGAGAAGCGATGCGTCCGTCCCGTCATGCAGTCCAATTGTCCCTGTTCGCCGTGTTGGTCGGCGCCGTGTCGATGCCGTTGCAGGTCAGCGCACAGGTTGCGGCGAAAGCACCGCTGAAACAGGGCAAGCAGGTCAAACGCTACACGATCGAGCAGTTCATGGCGACGACCTCCGTGACCGGCGCCTCGTTCAGCAAGGACGAGCGGCAGATCCTGTTCAGCAGTAACGCATCCGGCATCTTCAATGCATACACGCTGCCGGTGGGCGGCGGCACGCCGCGCGCGCTGACCACGTCCACCGGTGATTCGACCTACGCGGTGGGCTACTTCTACAACGACGACCGCATCCTGTTTACGCGCGACACCGGGGGCGACGAGCAGAATCACCTGTACGTGCTCGAACCGGGCGGCAAGGAGCGTGACCTGACGCCCGGCAAACTGAAGGCCTCGTTCGCCGGCTGGAAGCCCGACGGCAGCGGCTTCTACGTCGCCACCAACGAGCGCGATCCGAAATTCTTCGACATCTATCTGTACGACGCGGGCAGCTACGACCGCACGATGGTGTACCAGAACGACAGCGGGATGAACGTCTCGGACATCAGCCGCGATGGCAACTGGCTCGCGTTCGACAAGTCCAGCACCACGTCCGACAGCGACGTCTACGTGTACCACCTGCCCACGCGCACGATGAAGCACATCACGCCGCACACGGCGCCGGCCAGCCACTCGGCGGCTACGTTCGATCCGCAATCCAAACGCCTGCTGTTCACCACCAATGCCGGCGGCGAGTTCACGCGCATCGCCGCATACGATCTGGCCAGTGGCGCGACGAGCGATGTCGAGAAGGCCGACTGGGACCTGCTCGACACGAGCTATTCGCGCAATGGCGCGAACCGGGTCAGCATCGTCAACCGCGATGGCAGCATTGACGTGCGCGTGTTCGACGCTGCCGGCAAGCCGGTCACGCTGCCAAAACTGCCGGGCGGCGAAATGCGCCAGGTGACGTTTTCGGCCAGTGGCCGCCTGATGGCGTTCTATCTGAATGGCGACCGCTCGCCGAACAACCTGTACGTGCACGATTTTGGCAGCAAGAAGACCACGCAGCTCACGCGCAGCCTGAACCCGGCCATCGATCCGAACGACCTGGTGGAAGCCGAAGTCGTGCGCTTCAAGTCGTTCGACGGCACGGTGATCCCGTCGATCTATTACAAGCCGAAAGGCGCAGCGCCAAATGCCAAGGTGCCGGCGGTGGTGTACGTGCACGGTGGGCCGGGCGGGCAGACAATGCGTGGCTACAGCGCGCAGATCCAGTACCTCGTCAATCACGGCTATGCGGTCCTGGGCATCAACAACCGGGGAAGCTCGGGCTATGGCAAGACGTTCTTCCGCGCGGACGATCGCAAGCACGGCATGGAGCCGCTGTGGGATTGCATCGAAGCGAAAACCTGGCTGGCCAGCCAGTCGTACATCGATCCCGAGCGCATCGGCATCATGGGCGGCAGCTACGGCGGCTACATGACGCTGGCGGCGCTGGCGTTCCGGCCGGAGGCATTCAAGGTCGGCATCGACATCTTTGGCGTGAGTAACTGGGTGCGCACGCTCGAGAGCATTCCGCCGTATTGGGAAGCGCAGCGCAAGGCGCTGTATGACGAAATTGGCGATCCGGTCAAGGACAAGGAATTTCTGGTCGAGACGTCGCCGCTGTTCCACGCGCACCGCATCATCAAGCCGCTGATGGTGATCCAGGGCGCGAACGACGCGCGTGTGATCCGGCCCGAGAGCGACGAGATCGTGGAAGCGGTCCGCAAGAACAAGGTCGACGTCGAGTACGTCGTGTTCGACGACGAAGGCCATGGTTTCTCGAAGAAGAAAAACCAGACCGAGGCCAGCGCGAAGATCCTGGCGTTTCTGGACAAGCACCTGAAACGCCAGGCCGTGAATTAACAGCGTGAATTAACGGCGATACGGATTGTCCGGCCGGCTGTCGTGGCGGTTACGCACGCCGTCGCCATCGCGGTCGCGGTCATGGCGGTTGCGGATGCCGTCGTTGTCGCGATCGCGGTCACGGTAGTTCGGGATGCCATCGCGGTCGAAGTCCGGTCCGCGCCCGCGGCCGTTGCCGTGATGCCGATCGCGGTCGCGGTGGTGGTCCCGGTAGCCGCGGTCGCGATCATAGCCGTCAGGGCCGCGCACATACACCGGCTGCGGGCCGTAGTGGTGGCCCGGGCCGCGATTCCAGCGCGACGGTTCCATCACCCAGCGATTGCCGCGATGGTGCCAGCTCGGCGGCGCATACACGTAACCGGGGCGCGCCACGACGTAGTGGCCGGGTACCCAGTCATGGCGGTGACCGCGCCATTCCCAGTAGCCGGGCGCCCAGACGTGGCCGTGACGCGGACCGGGGATGCGCTCGTAGATGGGGGCGGGCGGGGCGTTGCTGATCACGACCGAGACATGCGGCTGGGCCTGTGCAGACAGCGGGATGGTGGCAGCCGCGCCAATGGCGATCAGGGCTGCAAGAATAAGGGGGGATTTCATGGTCGTCTCCAGATCCGTAAGCGGATAAGCGGAATATAGCAATCCGGGATCGGTGACGCGAAGCTTGAAGCAAGTTATTACATCTGACACAGTTTGGTGGCGTGATTGGTGGCGTGATCGGTCCACCTGGCCGCCGCGCGCCGCCCGTGGGCAGCGCCGCGACGACCGACCGCGGTCACAGCCGGCTCGCTGCGGTGACGGTGTCCAGTGCCAGCAGTTGCGACTTCTCGGCGTTGCTCAGGCGCTTGGCGGTGACGGTCACGGTGGCGACCTTGGCGCCGCTGGCGATGGCCGCGCTGCTTGCAGTGAAGGCGTTGGCATTCGCGTCCGATACCTTGGCCAGATAGCCGACAGGAACAGCGATCAGGGCGGCGGCGATGAAGACGGCTTCCATGTGTTTGAGGACGTTCATTTTGCTTCTCCTTGGTGGGTGAGTGGTGTGTCGATGTGTGTACTGTAGGCGTGTCCCCGCACGGCTTCCAGCGGCGTGCGACGAGTGGCAGAAAACGGGTGGTGAGCTGCATCAGGGCGGCCCTGAAGACAGGCGCGCGGCCCGATCCGCTCAGCGGTTTCACCAGCCCTCCGCTAGTCCTGCGCAAGGGCGCATGGGCGCCACGCTACCGACTGGACTCGTGCATGACCGGCCCCTTCGCCACCCTGACCCGCAACATCGCTGCGTCACGCACGGCGCGGCGGCGCGCCCGCAATCTGCGCCGGAGCTGGACCATTTCGCTTGGTCCGGCCTGGGCCTGGGCCGCGCTGGCGCTCGTGATGGGCGGCGCGGTCGCGCTGGCGCTGCACGCGCGCGCGTTGCCGAACGATGCCCAGGACGTCCCCGGCACCCAGGCGCTGGCGGCGCTGCAGCCGCTGGCGCCGGGCCTGGAGATCGTCGTGCCGGCGGACAGCGGCGTGTCGCTGACGCAGCGCGGCGCGCTGGCGCTCGTCATTGCGAGCGGCATGCAGGCCGGGCCGGCGGTCCGGGTCGACCTGTGCACACAGATGCTCGATCCGGCGAACGGACGGCTGCTGCCGCTACGCGTCGGTTATCCGTTTGGCGAAGCTGCCGTACTCGCGCGGAGCAGCAATGGGCCTCCACGCAGCGTGCTGCTCGCGCGCGATGGGTCCAGCATGCCGCGCATCGACATCACGGGCAATGCGGGCGGGGGGATGGCGATCGCCTGGAACGCAGGGTTTGAAACCGCGAGCTGGATCAGCGACGCGACGGGCGGGGTGGCGACGCATGCGCGCCAGGGCCAGGCCGCGCTGGGCAGTACGAGCTGGCTGCTGTGGCGCGGCGAAGCGCTGCGGTTCACGCGCCAGCCGAGCGGCGCCTGCCCGCAGGCTGGTGAACTGGTGCTGCAGCATTTTCAGCATGGTGAACAGAAGGCAGCGGCAGCGCTGGTGCAGGCCTTCCCGGCATCCGGCGCGCCAGTGTCGCTGCGCTTGCGTCCCGGCGTCTGGACTGTGCCGCTGGTCGCGGGCGCCGGCCTGGAAGACCAGGCGCTGTTCGAGGCGTTGCGGGCGCGCGGCTTGCTGCGCCTGGGTCGCGACGGCTTGATCGAACTGGCGCCGCGCGATTTGCTGGTCTGGCTCCAGGCCGACGAATCCGTACGTGCGCCTCTGCCCGGCTGGCAGCATTTTCAACTCGATGCCGGCGACCGGCGCCTGCTCGAACGCCTGCATTACCGGGCCGACGGCGCCTTCGTGCGCGAACAGGTGCGCGTGTTCAACAGCGAACGGCGGCTGGTGGCGTGGCGCGTGCGGCCCGGTGCAACGGCAGTCTGGCAAGCGGCAGTGGCAGGCAGCCCGGCCGTGCGCGAGGCCGGCTTGCCGCTGGCGGCGATGCGCCTGTTCGCGCAGTTGCCGCAGGACTGGGCGCCGTGGAACCGTGTCGGCGGCTGGGAAGGCGGACGGCGTGACAGCCTCGTGATCCTGAATTTGAGCCTGAGCACACGAGCCGAAGGCAAGCCGCTGGAGCTGCTGGTTGCCGGCCGCGTGCGCAGCGTGCTGGGCGCCACGGTGACGGCCCGTGGCGTCTGCGACGGGCGCGCCTGTCCGGATGCAGGGGCCGTGGCGCACCTGCTGCTGTCGCCGCTGCCGGGCGCGACGTCGGTCAAGGTCGAGATCGAGCCGCTCGACCTGGCGAGATTGTCCGGCGGCGCCGACGCGGCTTATCGCCATCTGAAGGTCGAGCGGGGCGTGCTCGCGTGGCAGGCGCTGCCTGCTGGCAGCCGCAGCGTGCAGCCCGCCGGCGCCGCGGTGCGCCTGGTCGACCGCAACGGCGACGCTCTGTGGCAGGATGGTGCGCCGTCGGTCCAGGCGACGCTGGCCGGCCTGGCGCCGCTGCTGGGCGTGCATCGCCAGCACGACGGCAGCGTGGCCGGCATGCTGGCACGGCTGGGCGGGAGCGACCATGCGGCGAGCCTGACGCTCGATCTGACGCTGCAAGCGCGCGCCCAGGTATTACTTGACTGCATTGGCCAGCAGGGCGGCCAGTGGGATGGGCGCGCCTGCCATGGCGCCCAGCCCGCGCCCGCCGAGCGGCGCGCCGGCCTGGTGCTGCTCGACGCCGGCACGGGCGACATCCTGGCCGCCGCATCGAGTGGGGGAAATACTGCTGCGCCGGACAACTGGGCCGAGGTGCGCGACTTCGACCGCGCCGACCCGGCGCGCAGCCCGTTGCGGATTGCCGCATTCCAGCACGACGGCGGCGCCCACCGCGCGCCCGGCTCGACGTTCAAGGTGATCACCGCGCTCGGACTCGAGCAGGCCGCGCGCGGCGACAAGCAGCTCGATGCGCTGCTGGGCGGCTTGCCATTGGCGCAGGTCGACCGTATCGCGGGCGCTGGCGGCTACGACTTTCGCACCGATGCGCCCAGCTACCCGGCGGGTGGCACGCGCGCCCGCATCACCAATTTTCGCGACCAGATCACCGGCGCGCGCGCCGCCGACGGTCGCCTGGGCCTGGCCGGCGCCATGGCGCACAGCGTTAATACGTGGTTCGCTTGGACCGGTGAACTGAGTGACCGCACGCTGCTCGGCCAGCCCGATGGCGGCTTGCCTGGCGCCGCCGCGCTGGAGCCGGGGGCGCTCGATGCAGCGCGGCCGGTGGCCGCGATGGCGGCGCGCCTGGGCTTTGGCCAGCCGTTGCGGCTCGATGGCGGCTTGCTGCCGCCGGACTATCGCTGGGGCGACTGGGATGCGCTGTCGGCGTCCGCGTCGCAGCTCGATCCGGTCCACAGCCGCCATGAGCTGCGCCAGATGGCGATCGGCCTGCGCATGCAGACCACGCCCCTGCAAATGGCGCTGGTGGCCGCGAGTGTCGGCGAAGGGCGCAGCGTGACGCCGCGCCTGCTGCTGGCGCTCGACGGCCGCGACGCTGCGTCGAGCCAGGGCGCACCCCTTGGCGTGCGGCTGGACCGGGTGCGCGCCGGCATGAAGGGCGTGATTGATTACGGCACCGCGGCCGGTGCATTCCGCAGCCCGGCATTCGCTGCGCTGCGCCCCGGCCTGTATGGCAAGACAGGCACCGCGCCGGTCGGCAACGACGATCTGGCCACGGTCTGGTTCATGGGTTACCTGGAGCCGGGCAGCTTGCCGGGCCAGACTCGCCGGCTCGCATTTGCCGCCTTTGTCAGCCACTCGGCGCTGACGGGTGGTGGCCACGCGGCGCCGGTCGTGGCGGCCCTGCTGGCATCCATGGCTGGGCAGTCGTTGGAAAAGAGGCACAAATAGGGGTCTCCATCGCGCCTGAATGCTGTAGTTGTATGGCATCATCTATTTCACTGTGCAACACGTGCGCAGCGAAATCGAGGACGAGGAAGGTATGCGTTTACCGGGTACCCGGTATCAGGAGCACGGCTGGGAGCAGGTCCGCAAGTTGCTGGGTCAGTGTTCCCTGCAGGCGCTCGCCCGCATCGACCCCGCCAGTCTGCAGGGCGCCGATACGGACGGGTCGCTGGCCGCGTATGTCGAGGCGGTCGCGCCGATCCTGCACGCAGGCGGCAGCCGGGCGCATGCCCCCGGCAACAGCTACGGCGAGACCACCGCCGAGCTGGCCCTGAGCCTTGTCTACGAATTGCAGGCGCGGCCCGCCGACTGGGCCGCACTGTGCACGGCCGTGGCCACCGAATCTGCGCGCATCGGCCCGTTCTGGGCGCAACCTGGCGGCGAAGCACTGCTGCGCAAGAAATTCAATGACCTGTATGCGGTGTTGCGCGACAAGGTCGACAGCGACCACTATCAGGTGGCGTGCGGCCGGCCCTGCAGCCCGAACCGCATGTACGCCTACCGGATGCTCGACACGGCGTACCACGACATCGCGCGCCTGTTCGAGGGCTGGCGCGAACACGCGGCGCAGGTCGGCGCGATCCTGGACCGCAGCGTCGAGGCGATGCCAATCGAAGTGCGGCAGCTGCGCGCGATCGGCGACTGCAAGCCCGAATGGATCATGCGCTGGAGCGAGAGCCTGGAAGCGCACACGGGCGCGCCGGGGCCGTTGCACACGCGCTCGAAACGCTTCGCCAGCCTCAAATCGAACCCTGACAAGATCGGCGCGATGCTGCGCGAAATCGGCGAGTACGACGCGCTGTCGGCCAACCGCGACAGCGACTGGTTGCAGGACGCCAGTGCGGCCGATGCCTGGCTCGACGATTACTGGCGCGTGCTGAACGAGTCGGAACAGGGCAGCACGCCCGGCCCGGATCAGATCCTTGAAGCACGCCAGGAAGCGCTGGACATCGATCTGGATGCAGAGCCGGGCATCGAAGCGCCAATGACTGCACCACTGACCTCCATCGCGCCCTGCGTTTCACTTCCCCCCAACTACCTGGTAGTGGCAGCGACGGTCGAGGACCGCGCCAGCTGGGCGGCGCGCCGGATGGCGCAGGACAGCTTGCCGGTACGCCTTGCGGTGTACCTCAAGCTGCTCGGGCCATTCGACGACTGTTATCCTTCCGAATGGTGCGACCCCGCCACGGGCGAATTGCCGACGATGGGCCAACTGGCCCTGCTCGACGGCGTCTCGCTGCCAACCCTGCGCAAGCGGCGCGACGCCGCGATACTGCGCCTGAACGAGGTGGCTGGACTACAGGAGGAACAACGATGGGCATGACGAACCTGGATCGCAAACTGCAAGCCGGCGCACTGCTGGCGCGCCGCGTGGAAGGCGATGGCCTGATGCTGGCCGACGCTGTCCTGCTGCAGGCATTGGACGGCAGCCGGCCGCTGACGCACGGCGAACGCGCGGCGCTGCAGGCATCGCCCTTGACGCTGCGCCGCATGCGCCATCTGGCCGATGTGCGCCGCACGCAGCACATGACCTGGACCGGCAGCGCGGGACTGCTCCGCGCGGCCGACAGCGGCGCACCACTGGACGTGCTGCGCACGGATGACCGGATGTGGCGCCTGCACTTCGTCGACCAGGGCGGCGTAGCCGGCGTGGTCGTGCAGCTCGATCTGGACGCGCCGGGCGCGGCGCAACTCCTGGCAGCGCGCGCGGCAATCGCCGTGCGCGACGGTGCGGGCAGCGTGATCGTGCAGGGCACCCTGGACGCGGACGGCGAGTGCGAAGGCCCGTGGCCGTTTGCAGCCTCACTTTCCTCACACTTTCAACGGCACGGGGCGCGCTTTGATGTGATGCCCGTGCCCCCATCCACATAGTGCAGTTCCCGAATTCGCTCAAGGATAACGATGCTAGGTTCACTGTTCAGGAATCCCCTGCGACGCCCGCCACGGCAGGACGCGTTCGACGCGACCCTGCTCGGCAGCGTGGCAATCGCGTTGCCGGCGCCAGCCGGGATCACCATTCCTGCGCCGTGCGCCGCCGTGCTGGTCGACCGGGGTGGCCGCAGCCGGCGCCTGGCATCGGGCAGCCGTATCGCAGCCATCGATGGGGAAACCGCCTGGTGCGTCCATCCGGGGCCCTACACCTGTGACCTCATCCCGTTTGCGGGCGCGCCCGAGATCGGCCTGCACGTGAGCTTTGCCGTCGACGCCAGCGATCCGCGCGCCACGCACCAGCGTTTCGATCTGTTCCTGGCCAGCGAAGCGGGTAGCGCGGTCGACCTCGCGGGCTTTGGCGCGCTGGCGCAAACGGCGCTGCAGCGCGAGCTGGCCCAAGGGAACCTTGAACTGCCGCCCTGCACGACGCTCGAAGAATGGAACACATTCCGGTCGGGCTTCAACCAGTTGATGTACACGCGCTTTGGCGTGACGGTCGACGATTGCGTGCCGGTCGACCTCGGCGCGGCGCACGATTATCCGGCGCTGCTCGAAGCACGGCTGGCGGCGCAGGTCGTGCCAATGACTGCGGCAGCATCTGCCGAACCAGCCGCTGCGATGCCGGCCGAAGCATTCGTGCCCGCCTGCGAAGATGCCCGCGCATTGCGGCGCCTGTTCCTGGAGCTGCCGTGCCTGATGTGCGCGGTGCGCATGGCCGTGCTGCCGGCGGATCAGGTGCGCTTTCGCCAGCACCAGGAGTTGTTGCGCCGGCTCGACCTGGTGAGCCTGTCGGTCGGCACGATGCCGGCGCTCGAACTGGCCGCGCCCGGCCAGCCACTGGCGCCCGAGGAGCAGCTGCGCCGCGCACGCCACAGCCGCCGCGCCGCGGCTGCGCTCGACGAAGCCTGGGCGCTGCTGGCGCGCATGAAGGTTGCCGGCGAAGGCCCGCTCGACGTGCTGTTCGACGAAGCCGACCGCATCGTTGCCAATCTCGAGGTTGAAACTGGTGCGCGCCGTCTCACGCACGTGCAGGACGAGGTGACGGCATGACGGCGCCCGTGTTCGAAGCGAGCTGCCGCAGCATTCTGCCAGACGGCAGCATGCTCACCATCACCGCCACGCGCCGCCCGCGCGCGGGCCGCGCCGACGTCAAGTGCAGCGTGCCCGGCGTACCGGCGCAGGCCGAGCGGATGCAGCAGGTAGTGCGCCTGGCGCGCCATACCGAGCCGCGTTACGACAGCCGCGACCAGGTGGTGCTCAGCGCCGACCGCGCGCTGGATGCGGCCACGCGCGACTGGGAACTGGCCGCCGTACTGGCCGACCGCATCGTGCGTGGCGTGTTTCAAGCGGCGCGACCCGTGGTGGCCAATGGCTGGTCCGACGCCTGGCATTTGGGGCGGATCGACGGCCGCGCGCTCGTCAATGTGCCCGACGGCGTGCTGGCAGGCGGTCCGGACGCCTTGCCCCACCTGGGCGCGCTGACGGGGCAGCCCGATCCGGGCGCAGCCACGGCCAGCGCGCGTGCCTGGTTCCCGCTGCACAGCGGCGGCGAGCACGATGATCTCGGCTGGGTCGAGGTCAGCGTGCGGCCGCTGGCCGGTGCGCTTGACGCCGACGACGATGCCATCAGCGTGCCCGACCTGGACGCGCTGCGCCAGGGCCAGGTGCGATCCGTGCTGGCCGGCGCCCGGCATTTTGACGGGCGTGGCCAGGGACAATGGAAAACGACGGTGCGCTTTGGCGAGACGGGTTTTTCGGGCGACTCGTACGGGCTGGCGCTGGTGATGGCCGATCGCATCGCGCGCGGCCGTGAATTCATGGCGCGTGGCCGGGTGATCGCCACCGGCACGTCGAGCGCCTGGCATGCGGGCAAGGTCGAGACCGTAGATGCGCTGGCGCCGAAGTGCGCGCTGATCCTGCGCGAAGCAGGGCCGGGCGACCGCATCCTATTGCCCAAGGCGTGGGAAAACGCGCTGCCGCAAGGCATGCGCGAAGCGTTGCGTGCGCGCGGCGCGAGCCTTGCGTGTGTGGAGCGCATCGGCATCATTTGAGATCACGGGTTTTAAATCGCGGGTGTGCACAAGCGCACCGCGGCCGCAGATCGTGCGCTGCTAGAATCGGTGAGTTGGACGGCAGGTTGGCAAGCAGAAGGCAAGAGAGAAAACGGAGTCAGCTATGTTGCACATGTTCGGAGTAAACGGCGCCAGCTGCCCGCGGTGCGAGCGCAAGAATGGGGCCGATGCACGCTACTGTGCGGGCTGTGGCGTGATCCTGGGTGCGCCGCGCAGCAAGCCGGTGCTGGTTGAGAACCGCTGGGTGCCCGCGCCCGATGAACTGGCCGTGTTCTTTGGCCTGCGTGAATTGTCCGGGCTGTTCGTCAAGACGCTGCGCGTGCCCGCCACCGCGCGCGGCTTCATCCTGCAGGGCGACAAGGCGACCGAAGTGCCGCAGGGCGAATACGAACTCGAAGGCTTTTTCACGCGCCTGAACCATCTGCTGCGCGACCAGCACGCCGAAATCCTCGTCACGCGCACGACAGCGCTGCCGGTGCCATTCGAGTTCGACGACATCCCGACCTGCGAGCAGCTTGCCATTTCGGTACGCTTCACAGTCAGCATCAAAATTGAAAACGTTCCGGCCTTTGCGCGCCACTTCATGACCACGCCCGGCACCATCGGCACGCCCGAGTTGCGCGAACTGCTGGCGCATCCGGTGCGCCAGCTGGCACTCGAATTCATCGGTGCGCGCTCGATCCGCGAGATGGCGGCCGGTGGCGCGCTGCGCGAAGAACTCGACGAACGCCTGCAGGGCGGCCTCAAGCTTTTGCTGGCCGATTACGGCCTGGCCGTGACGAGCGTGCAGACGGTGGAGCTGCGCCACGACAAATACGACGCCAACCGCGCGCGCGTGGGCAGCATGTGGCTCGCGGCCGACGAGCAGCACGTGCAACTGGCGCACAAACGCCACCTGGACGAGCTGTACACCGCCGAAGAATGGCAGGGCATCAAGCGCAGCGAAGAAGAAGCGCGCCTGCGCATCCGGCGCGCCGAGCTGCGCCAGGACGATGCCATCGCGCGCGCCGAAATGTCGCTGCAGGGCGCCGACCGCGCGCACGGCGTGCGGGCACGCCAGATCGAACTGTATGGCCGCATCCTCGAAGCGAACTCGCGCGAGCAGGCGCTGGCGCAGGGCGCGGGTGACGTGCTGGCCGAGCTGCAGCACGAGGCCGCGCAAAAAGGGGCGCAGCGCGCCGACGAAGCGGCGCAGTGGCAGCACCTGCGCGCGCTGGCCGCCGTGCACATGCGCGCCGAAGTCGCCAGCGCCCAGCAGGAAGCGCAGCATGCGCGCCAGTCGGCGCAGCAGCGCTTCTCGCAGCAGTTGCTGCAGCAGCAGATCCGCCACAAGATCGACCAGGCGCGTCTGATCGAGGACGCGACGCGCCAGCGTGACGAACTGATTCGCCTGCGCGAGAGCGAAGCCGAAGCGGCGCGGCGCATGCGCGACATCGATGAAGCCGAGTACCAGGCGCGCTACCAGGCCCTGAAGCTGGTCAACGACGCGCGCCTGCGCGAGGCCGGCCGTACGCAGGAATGGGAAGACGAACAGGCGCGCCAGCGCATCGAGGGTGCCCGGCGCGGCGCCGGCAAGCTCGATGCCGAGGCCCAGCAGGACAAACTGCAGCGCACGATCGAGCTCGAAGCATTGCAGGCGCGCTCGCTGCAGGACGTGACACTGCACGCCGACGAACGCCGCGCCGGCCTGGGCGAAGCCGCCCGCGCGGGCGAGCGGGCACACGAAATCGCGCTTGCACGGTTGGCGATGGAGCGCGCCGCGGCGCTGGGCGCGATGGATGACACGGCCAAGCTGGCCCTGGCCGACGCCGCCAATGCCGTCGTGCTGGCCGATTACCTCAAAACGCGCGTGCATGCCGACATGGATGCCGACCAGTTGACGGCGCTGGCCGGCGTGGCCGGCGCCGGCAAGGTCGACCTGGGCGAAGCGGCGCGCGCAGCGGCGCAGCTGGTGCGCGACGAACAGGCGCGCCGTGAACACGAAGTGGACAAGGACCGGCGCCACCAGCTCGATCTGTTGACCCTTCAAAACGACGTGAACAAGGCCGCCTTGCATGCGCAGGCCAGCGTGGCGGGCGCGCGCCAGTGCGTGCACGGCCACGCCCTGCAACGCGACGAGCGCGTGTGCGCCGCCTGCGGCGGGGCGCCGTCTGCCTGATCGATCAATGCAAACAGCCATCGACAAGATCCGCGAACTGCGCGCACTGCACGACGACGGCCTGCTGAGCCGGCAAGAGTTCGAGCTGCGCAAGAACGCGATCCTCGACGCGGCCTATCAGCCGGGCGAGCGGCCTGCCGACCCGGATGCGCTCTACGACGCCTCTGCACCTGCAGCGCGCCCGGGCACCGAAATCGGCCTGATGACGGGTCAGGAAATCGGCCCGCAAAACCGGCGCTACCGGCTCGAACGCCTGATTGCGCACGGCGGCATGGGCCAGGTGTGGCAGGCGACCGACCTCGCCACGCATGCCGAGCTGGGGCACAGCGCCCAGGTGGCGCTCAAGATCCTGCCGGCGCATGCGACGTCTGCTGCCAGCCACGCCAAGCTCCTGATCCAGGAAGCCACGCGCGCGCGGCGCCTGGCGCACGAACACATCGTGCGCGTCTACGAATGGGCGCAGGACCCGGCCACGTCGAGCTTTTTCCTGATCATGGAATATCTGGAGGGCGAGGACCTCGACGCCGTGCTGGCGCGCGAAGGCCGACTGCCATTGGCGCGCGTGCTGGCCTTGCTCGACCCTGTCGCCGCTGCGCTCGACTATGCGTGGGACCGGCATCACCTCGTCCACCGCGACATCAAGCCGGGCAATGTGTTCGTCACGACCAAGGGCGACGTCAAGCTGCTCGACTTTGGTATCGCGGCGCGCGCGCGAGCCAGCGGCCCGGCATCGAAGCTCGATGCCCCGGCCACGTCCGGCACGGCCGGCTACCGCGCGCCGGAAGCCGTGATCGAAGGCCGCACACCGGAGTCCACGCTGGACGTGTATGCGGTGGCCGTCATGATCCACCAGCTGCTCACCGGCGTGCTGCCTGGTGAGCCGGGTGGCACGGTGCCCGAGACGCTGGGTGCGCGCCAGTGGGAGGTGCTGCGCGGCGGTTTCGGGCGCGATCCGGCGGCGCGCCCGGCCAGCGTGCACGCGCTGCTGGCGGCGATCCGCGCGGCGGCCGGGCCGTCGGCCGTCGAACAGGCGGCGCAGGATGCCCGCGAGCGCATCGAGCAGGAACGCGTGGCGCGCGAACTGGCAGCGCGGCGTGCGATCGAGGCCGAGGCGGCCGCCGTCGTCAAGGCGCAGCAGGACGAACAGCGCCGCGTGCAGCTGCGCGAGCAGCAGCGGCGTGAACGGCTCGAGGCCGAACAGGCGCGCCTGGCGCGCAAGGAATCGCTGCGCCAGCAACTGCTGGCACGGCGCGACGAAGAAGTCGCCAAGACCCAGGCGGCCAAAGAGGAAGCCGCGCGCAAGGCCGCGCAACTCAAAGCGGCGGCAGCCTATCTGGCGCAGCAGAAAAAGGCGCGCGAAGAGGCTGCTGCGGGCACGGTGAACGAGCCTGTCAGCCAGGAACGGGCACCCGACGCAGCAGCGGCCGTGGCGGTGGCAGTGGCAGTGGCAGATGCGCCGGCAGCGACGGCGCCGGTCGCCGACACCGGCATCCTGCGCGACGCCTTCATCGACGGCAGTGGCAGTGGCCCGGCGATGGTGCTGATCCAGACAGGCCGCTTCCAGATGGGTTCTCCCGAGCACGAGCGGCGCATCGCGATGGCGGCCGGTTCGCAGAAGAACTGGATCGCGCGTGAAACCCCGCAGCACTGGGTCGGCATCGAGCGTCCGTTTGCGATGGGCCGCTATCCGGTGACGGTCGGCGAGTGGCGCGCCTTCGCGCAGGCAAGCAGCTGGCAGCCGGCCGGCGAGGTGGACTGGGCCGCGCCGGGCTTCCCGCAAACCGACGACCATCCGGTGGTCGGCGTGACGTGGTTCGATGCGCTGCAATACGTGGCGTGGCTGAGCGCAGCGACGGGCAAGCGCTATCGCCTGCCAAGCGAAGCGGAATGGGAATACGCGTGCCGCGCCGGCACGAAGACGGCCTTCAACACGGGCGACACCATCGCCACGACGCAAGCCAACTTCGATGGCACCTTTACCTACAACGGCGGGCCGCGCGGCGAGTTCCGGCACGGCACCACGAAGGTCGACACCTTCGCACCGAACGCCTGGGGCCTGCACGATATGCACGGCAATGTCTGGGAATGGGTGCAGGATGTCGTGCACGAGAACTACGACGGCGCACCGGGCGACGGCAGCGCCTGGGAAACGGGCGGCGACCAGGTGCGCCGCATCCTGCGCGGCGGATCATGGCTGTACAACCCGCGCTACCTGCGCTCGGCGCTGCGCAACGGCTTCTCGGCCGTGCTGTCCAATGACATCGTCGGGCTGCGCGTCGTGCGCGAGCTGATGTAGACAAGACTGGAAGGCGCCGGGCGATCCGGTGTACAGTCAGGCATTCCCTTTCCTTTTTTACGACACCTGCCATGGCCATCGCGCACCTGTTTCGATCCCACGATAAAGACCTGGGCGGCGGTTTTACCGTGCGCCGCCTGTTGCCCGCTGCAGCCCGCCAATCCATCGGCCCGTTCCTGTTTTTCGACCACATGGGACCGGTGGAAGCACCGGCCGGCGCCCGCCACGATGTGCGGCCGCATCCGCATATCGGGCTCGCTACGGTGACGTACCTGTTCGAGGGCGCGATCATGCACCGCGACAGCCTGGGCACCGAGCAGCGCATCGAGCCGGGCGCCGTCAACTGGATGACGGCCGGTAGCGGCATCGTGCATTCCGAGCGCACGCCTGAAGATCTGCTCGAACGCACGCGCCGCACGCACGGCCTGCAACTGTGGGCGGCGCTGCCGCGCGAGCACGAAGAAACGCCGGCTGCGTTCAGCCACACACCGGCCGACCGGATTCCCGAGATTGCACTTCCGGGCGCCACGGTGCGGCTGCTGGTGGGCAGCGCGTTCGGCCAGACGTCACCGGTGCCGACCTTCAGCCAGACGCTGTACCTCGATGTGCAGCTGGCGCCCGGGGCTGCCATCGAACTGAACGACCTGCCCGATGAAACCGCGCTGTACGCGCCGTTCGGCACGATCGAGATCGACGGCGAGCCGGTCCCCGCCAACACGATGGCGATGCTCGAGCCGGGGGCGGCGGTGCGGGTGAGCGCCGCTGCCGGCGCACGCTTTGTCGTGATCGGCGGGGCGCCGCTCGACGGCAAGCGCTTCATTTTCTGGAACTTCGTCTCCAGCAGCCGCGAGCGCATCGAACAGGCGGCGCGCGACTGGGAAAACGATCGCTTCGTGCCGTTGGCGGGCGACAATGAACGCATCCCGCTGCCGCAGTGGCCGCCAACCTGGCGCCGCGACTGACCTTGCCGCGGGGCTAACGCGCGCCCGTTCGGTGCGGGCGGGCGTAATCTGGCATCACTCTGTACGTGTCAATACGAGGGAGGTGATGCCATGAAAATTCCTGAACACCTGCGTGCGCCGGCGATCGTGTTCGCCCTGCAGGCCGTGTTGCTGGCGGGTGCGGCGCTGGTTTTTCTGGTGCTGGTGCCGTCGTACGGCTGATCAGGCGCTGAGGGCGGCAGCAAGCAAACTGCGGCGGTCGACGCTGCGCCGGTCGGCGCGTGCCTCGGGATAGGCCGTGGGGACGAAGCGCGCCGCCATGCCCATGCCGGATTGTTGTACGCGGTCGAGCGTGCCACTGATCGCCAGCGGCGCGTCGCGCCCGCTGGCGCGGTCACGTTGCCAAAAGCCGCCATCACGGTGGAACAGCAGCGGAAGGGCGACCGCACGCGGCATTGCGACCGGCTGTGCGCCAGCGCCGTTGAGCGCTGCCTGACCGGCCGGCGGCACCGCATCCGGCGCCATCAGATAAAA
This sequence comes from Massilia aurea, assembly GCF_014200505.1. Lineage (GTDB taxonomy): Bacteria > Pseudomonadota > Gammaproteobacteria > Burkholderiales > Burkholderiaceae_D > Telluria > Telluria aurea_B. Next base: position 1,082,092 of record NZ_JACHBX010000001.1, read on the forward strand.
ACACTCGGCGCGTGCGCCCGCATCGAGCCGGTGCAGCACGACCGCGTGCGCCAGCAGCGCCGTCACCTCGAGCGTGACGATGCCCTTGATGCTGGCCGTCAGTTCGATGCGCATGCCCAGGCGCAGCTGGACCGGCATGTGTTTGCCAGGCCAGACGCCGTCGAGCAACAAGCCGTAGCGCGAGACGTCTTCGATTTCGAACCCGGCGCGGCTGCGGCGGATGATGGCGTGCCGGCCCGATAGCCGGCGCGTCAGGCCACCGATCTCCATGCCGGTTTCGCCATGGTGGGCCAGCAGCACGTCGGCGTCGGGTGCGTCGAGCTCGAAGCGGCCGAGCATGAATTCATCGAGCGCGAACAGGCGCACGTGGCGCTGCGTGGCTGAATCGGCTTCGGCGTGCACAAGGCACGCGCTGTCGGTCAGGCACGGGTGCGCGGCAGGCTGGGCCGGCAGGTCGATCTCGATCAGGTCTTCGTCCCAGGCAATGGTGGTCATGCCCATATCGATCTTGCCGGTGCCGTTGCCGCCGTCCAGGTTCAGGTGGGCAATGGATGCGTTGCGGGCGACGACATCGATATCGATCCGGCCGCCGCCCGGTGCATTGACGCGGGCGATGCCGGCGTCGTCGGCCGTGACGCGCACGTTCTTGTGCGTGGCGAGGAAGGTCTGGTGGATTTCACCCAGGCTGGCATCCTGGCGCGGCACCAGGATCACGGGCGAGCAGGTCCAGGTGCGACTGGCATCGGGCGCATGGGCATGGCGGCTGTGCAGTTCGATCTCGATGCGGTACTGGCCGTGTTCGAGGCCGCGCGATGAAAATTCGAGAAACAGCGGCCGCCAGTCGCCGCGCGAGGTGCGCTGGAAGCAATAGCTCTCGCCGCCGTGCAGGCGCAGCGCCGAATGAACAAGCATGCGCACGTCGGGCGCGCAATCCATCGGCATGCCACGCAGCTCGAGACGCAGGGCCTGGCGACCACCGGCCGCGCGCGGATCGAACCCGCTGATGTGCAGTTGCGGGCGCTGCAGGCTGGTCGGGGCTGGTGTAGCCGGGACGACCGTGTCCCGGCGCGTGCGCACCGCGCTGATCGTATCGAAACTGGCTGGCAAGCCATCGACCACCGCGTTTGCCGACGGCGGCAACGGCGCAGCGTGCGCCTGATACGCACCGGCCGCCGCCTCGGGCTGGGCATGCCCGTGCGCGCACCGCACCTCGCCGGGGGCGACCCAGACGGTGCAGTGCGGATGCGCGGGATTGCGGCAGCGATTCATGTCAGATTGATCAGTTTAGAAAGTTCGAAAACGGTATTGCAAGCTTACGCTGTTTTCAGCAGGCACGGCGCACCGAGCTCGTTGATTATCAACATTATTTACCTACAGCATCAAATTATTTTGCCATCTTTCCAACGTTCAATATCTGGCGCCGTCGTCGTCCAGCGGCAAGGCGGTTTCGTCGGCGTGGCGGGGCAGGGGGCGCAGCACGAGCGCCGTCAGATTATCGGGTTGCAGACCAGCAGGCGGCTCGTGTTCCATCAGTCCGAACAGGCGTTCGACGAGCGTCGCCGCCGCTGGCGCATCGGCCAGCAGCGCCGGCCAGCGCGCGACAAACCTGTCCGGCTGGGCGCACGACCAGAAGCCGTCGGTGGCCAGCAGATAGGCTGCGTCGGCCCGCAACTGCAGCGCGCGGCGGTCGGGCAGGTGGGCCAGCCAGCATGGCAGGTTCGCGGGCGTGAGCGCAAACAAGCCATCGGACAGGCGCGATGGATCGGCAAAGGCATTGCCAAGAATGAATGCCTGGGCAATCTGCGGCGCGTGGCGGCCATGGACTTCGCGCCACCAGTCGGCTTCGCCAAGGCGGCCGGCGAGTGCGGCGCCGGTGGCCGGTACGTGGTCGACCGTCAGCGCCGTGGCCTGCTGCGCATCGAGTTCATACAGCCGCGAGTCGCCCACGTGGTACAGCAGCGGCGCGGCGCCGGGCGGCAGTTCGAGCAGCGTGAGCGTGGTGCCGGGCCGGCCCGTCGCGCCGGCGCCATCGGCAAACTGTGCCTGCAGCGTGGCGTGCAGGACATCGAGGTGGGCCGTCAACGCAGCGAGTGTCGTGCAGGGCGGCATGGCAAGAAGACCGGCGGCAAGCGCTTCAGCCGCTTCGCGCCCGTGGCCATGGCCGCCCATCCCGTCGAGGACTGCCAGACGACCATGCCCGGCGGGCCAGCCGGTGATCGTCGAGATGACCGGCAGCTGGTCATGCAGATGGCAGGCGCGGCCGTCGAAATCGATGACGACGAGATTGTCCTGGTTTTCGCTGCGGGTGGCGGGCCCCACGCCGACGCGGCTCGCGACGGCGACATCGAAGGAGGGGGCAAAGCGAAAGTCGGCAAGCGTCGAAGGCATGGGCTGGGGCTGTGGTGGGATGATGACACTGTACTACTGTTTGTTGGCAAGTCATGCGCTGAACAGATGCGATTATTCGCGCCACCCGAGGGCAATGAACCTGCAGCCTGGAACACCGGGCATGGTATGTTGACGTTTCCATCACACCCTCCTCGAAAAACGCGCCATGGTCATCCGTCCCCTCGATTCTGCCGACGTGCCGGTCCTGGCGCCGGCCATGGCCGCGCTGCTGCGCAGCCTGGCGCTGGAATTCATCGTGCACGAATCAACGCCGCTCGGCGCCGCGGCCTTCCTGGCCGAGAATGACGAGCAAGGCATCCGCGGCTACCTGGCGCGCGGGTATGCCTATCATGTTGCGCTTGATGGCGAGCGGCTGGCCGGCTTCATCGCGATCCGCGACAACAGCCATCTGTTTCACCTGTTTGTCGGCACGGCCTGGCAGCGGCAGGGACTGGCGCGGCGCCTGTGGCACGCCGCGCGCGCTGCCGCCATCGCGCGCGGCGGAGACGGCAATTTCACGGTCAATGCGTCGAACTACGCCGTGTCGGCCTATGAACGGCTTGGCTTCGTGCGGGTGGCGCCGACCCAGTGCGTGAAGGGCCTGTCGTTCAATCCGATGCACCTCGCCTGGGCAGGGAATTGACCCAGTTGCCTGACCTAAGTCGCCGGCCATGTAACGTACTGTGCACTTTCAGTATATATTGCCTCGCGACAAAAGTTTTCGTTTTGGCAGCAGGTTACAATGGTGGTCGTCCGTATTGATCGGACGTGAGCGGTGCATTGGCGCGCCGTGCTCGACAAGTTTTGATGATGATGATTCTGCATAACCCGATCCGCACACTTCCTGCAACCGTCCTGCCCAAGGCAGCATGGGAGACATGGGCATGAGCGCGACAGCGCCGTCGATGCCTTCCATTTCGCGCGCGTTCGGCAAAACCCTGATGACCACCATGGGCATGACCGTGGTGGGATTCATCTCATCCGTCATCACCGCCCGCATATTGGGTCCGGAAGGGCGCGGCCTGCTGTCGGCGGCCATCCTGGTCTGTTCGCTGTCCGCCGGTATCGCGCAGTGCGGCATGGGCAGCAGCTATCTGTATCACTTCGGGGCGGCGCGGCAGTTTCCGTATCTGCGCTTCCTTCTGCTGTCACTGCTGAGCATCAGCATCTTTGCCACTGCGCTGGCCGCGGCAGGGCTGCAATTGAGCGACGCGGTGCAACTGCACCGGTTCATGTGGCTGATCCTGGCGTTTGCCGCGTTCATGGCAAGCCAGATGTATCTCTTCACGCTGACCCAACTGCATTCGGATCTGCATTTCTTCAACATTCTGCGCTTTACGCAGGTGTTCGGGAATCTGGTCCTGATGCTGCCCCTGGTGCTGTGGTTCGACGTGGTGAGCTTTGAACAGATCCTGGCCACGCAATTGCTGATGCTGATTGGCGTCACGGGCATGGGGCTGTGGTGGACACGCAAGCACCGTGTCTGGCAATTGAAGGTCGAGGTCAAGGAGCCGGTTCAGCCCTGGGTGGTCTTGCGCTATGGTTTTCACCAGCAGGGCATTGGGTTGCTGAGCTTATTTCTGGTCAATTTCGACAAGCTGTTCCTGCTCAATCGCGGCACTATCCGCGAATACGGTTTCTATGCGCTGGCATTCACGACGTCGCGCCTGATCGGGGCGGTGCAGGAATCGGCGTCGGTCGCGCTGTTTTCGCGCTTTGCCGGCCGGGATGAGCAAGCACTGAGCCAGTCGGTGCGCAATACCTTCCGCGTGACGTTCATGCCGCTGATGGTGCTGGCCGCGATCGGCGGTGCGCTGTCGCCCTGGCTGCTTAACCTCATCTATGGCAAGTCCTTTGCGGCGATGACGATGCCGTTTGCGATCTTGCTGTTCGAATGCGTGATCGGTGGCGCCAGCTGGACGCTGGCGCAGCGTTTCACCGCCGCCGGGCAACCGGGGCTGGTACTGGCGCGCCAGATCATCGCCGTGGTCCCGGTGCTGATCGCGATCCCGTTTCTGCCGCAGGAAAATACGTATGTCTGGCTGGCGGGATTGATGCTGGCGGGGGCGTGTCTGCGCTTGATCACGACGATCATTCTCGGGGTGCGCCGGCTCAATGAGCCGATGCCCGATTTCATCCCGACCCGCGGCGACCTTGCCATCCTGCGCCGGCTAGTGACGCGTACTAAGTAACTTGATTTTTCGGGAGTAGCCTTGAGTAACCATCGTTTGATGATGCAGGATCTGCAAAACAAGCATGACACCATTCATGATTTGCTGAAGGGCAGAGACTTTCATTACATCGATATTCCGATGCACGACAATATCGGCGACCTGCTCATCATGCAGGGCACGCTGGCGTTCTTCAGGAAGAAGCGCCTGTCGCCGCGCACGATATCGACGTCGTGGGCATTCGATCCGTCATGGGTCAAGCCGGGCGATATTCTGGTGTTTCACGGGGGCGGCAATTTCGGCGACCTGTACGCGAACATCAACGAGATACGCGAAGAGATCATCACGCGCTTTCCGGCTAACCGCATCGTGATGTTGCCGCAAACCGTGTTCTTTGCGAGTGAAGCGACGCGTGACCGGTCGGTCGCCGTGTTCCGGCGCCATGCCGATGTCCACATTTTTGTGCGAGATAAAGCGTCGCAGCAGATTGCGAATCGATTTTCCGAGAATGTGTATCTGGCGCCCGATATGGCGCATCACCTGTATCCGATTGCGAGCAGCGGCAAGGCCAGCGGCGTGCTGCGCATCGAGCGCGTGGACACGGAAAAGCCGGTCGTGCCGGCGTCGCTGAAGGATGCGCAATTCGATACCCGAACCGACTGGATCGAGGTCGTGGGCAAGGATAAGCGATTGATCGATTTTGCCTGGCGCATCCAGGCGGCCTTTATCAAGCGCGGCTGGCAAACCTGCAAGAAGCTGATCGGGCCGTGGTACTGGATACCGGTCGCGCAGCGCTTTTCGTCCAGGGCCGTGGCGCTGTTCGCGCGCCATGACCATATCGTCACCGACCGCCTGCACGGCCACATCCTGGCGTGCCTGATGGACAAGCACCACACCGTGATCGACAACAGTTACGGCAAGAATTCCACATACATCGACGAATGGACCGCCCACAGCGATCTGGTGCGACTGGTGAAGGTCTGATCGCATGCCCGTTTTTTCCAAGGATAGTACCTCATGAGCACCTCCGCCCCGACTGTCCTGATCGTCGACGATGAAGCCAAGAGCCGCGACCGGCTGGCCTGCCTGCTGGCGCCCGGCGGTTACGAGACGACGAGCGCTGCCAGCGGCGAAGAGGCATTGTCCTCGGTCGCATCCGAAGCGCCAGACCTGATCCTGATTGCGCAGACGATGCCGGGCATCGACGGCTGCCAGGTGGCCAGCATCCTCAAGGCCGATCCGGCGACCGAAAATATCCCGATCATCATGGTCACCGGCGTGGAGGATACCGGCATGCGCCAGGCGGGACTGGAGGCGGGGGCCGAGGAATTTTTGAGCAAACCGGTCGATCCCACGGAGCTCGGACTGCGGGTGCGCAATCTGCTGCGCCTGAAGGATATGGGCGATCTGGAAGACCAGGTGCTCGTGCTTGAGCAGAAAATCGCTGCCCGCACCGCCGACCTGCTGCGCTTTCGCACGGCGATGAATGCGACGCCAGACGCCCTCATGCTGGTCAGCCGCGACACGATGCGCTTCGTCGAAGTCAACGACACCACCTGCGCCATGCTGGGCTACACGCGCGCCGAGATGCTGAGCCTGGGCCCGGTGGCGCTGGGCGCGGCGACCCACGACGAACTGGAGGCGATGTTCGAGCCCACGCCGGGTGGCCGGATCAAGCCGAGGCTGAGCGAGGTCACGCTGCACTGCAAGGATGGCGGGGTGGTGGATGTTGAAATCCACCGCCAGGCCCTGTTGTCCGGGAATGACTGGATCATCGTCAGCGTGGTGCGCGACATCACCGAGCGCCGGGTCGCGCAGCAAATCCTGCAGTACCAGGCCAGCCATGACGTGCTGACCGGGCTGCCCAACCGCGCCTGGTTCTACGAAGCGCTTCACGGCACGGTCCGGGCAACGCACAGCGCCAGTCCCAGTGTGGCGGTGGTGTTTCTGGACCTGGATCGCTTCAAGAACGTCAACGACACGCTCGGTCACGCCATGGGCGACGAATTGCTGGTGCAGTTCAGCGCGCGCCTGGCCACCTGCGTGGGCGAACGCGACACCGTTGCGCGCCTGGGCGGCGACGAATTCGGCCTGATCCTGATGCTCGACCAGGACCCGGCGCACGCCGCCACCGTGGCCGGCCGCATCGCCGAGGTGCTGTATCCGCCGTTTAACCTGCGCGGCTTCGAGGTGATCGTCACGGCCAGCGTGGGCATCACGGTCCATCCGCAGGATGGCGCCGACCCCGAGGTGCTGATCAAGTACGCCGACACCGCCATGTACGAGGCCAAGCAGGCCGGGCGCGACACCTACCGCTTCTTCACGGCACAGATGAATGCCGATGCGCTGCAGCGCCAGGATCTCGAGCACGCGCTGCGCAAGGCGGTCGAGAACGAAGAATTCGAGCTGTATTACCAGCCCAAGCTGCTGCTCGGCGCGGACACCATCGTCGGTGTCGAAGCGCTGCTGCGCTGGGACCGGCCCGGGCATGGGTTGGTGTCGCCGGGCCTGTTCGTGCCGGTGCTCGAAGAAACGGGGCTGATCGTGCGCGTGGGCCGCTGGGTGATCGACACGGCCTGCCGCCAGATCAAGGCCTGGTCGCTCCATGCAACGGGGGCGGTGCAGGTGTCGGTCAATATCGCGGGGCGCCAGTTCGCCGAGGGCGACCTCGAAGGCGATGTCCTGCGCGCGCTGGCGGCGCATGACGTGCCAGCCGCGCTGCTGGAACTGGAACTGACCGAGACGTCGCTGATGATCAACACCGAGCGCACGATGCAATGCCTGAGCAATCTGCGCGCACACGGCATCCAGGTCTCGGTCGACGATTTCGGCACCGGTTATTCGAGCCTGGCCTATCTGCGCCGTTTTCCGATCGACAAGCTCAAGATCGATATCGCCTTCATCCGCGACGTGACGACCAATGCCGATGACGCCGCCATCGTCAACGCGATCATCACGATGGCGCACAGCCTGAACGTGCAGGTCGTCGCCGAAGGCGTCGAGACGCCGGCGCAGAAGGCCTTCCTGCTGGCGCATGGGTGCGACCAGATCCAGGGCTACCTGGTCAGCCGGCCGCTGCCGGCGCACCTGGTGACGTCGCTGATGGCGCTGCACGCGGCCAAGGTGCCGGTGTCTGCCGCCGCGTGAGGGGAGGCGGCCGGGCGCGGTGAGAATTGTTGAGTAAGTGACGCCATCGGGGTGGCTATACTGGGGAGATGAACCGGGCCACCTGGCGTTACCGTTTGAATGACCCCCGCAGCGCGGGCCTGGCGGCCACGCTGCTCGTGCATGTGTTGTTGATCCTGGCGTGGCAGATGGCGCGCACGTTGCCGGCGCCGGTTGCGGGGGACGATGCGGCGATGCTGTGGCTGCGTGTGCCGGCGCCGGCGCCGGTGCCCGCGCCGCGCATTGTCGCTGTCCCGCCGGTTCAACCGGAGGCTGCACCAACTCGGAAGCCCGGTACGCCGCTGCGGCCTGTGCCTGTGGTGCAGGCCGAGACGCCCGTGCAAACTCCGGTACCGGCACCAGTGCCGGATGCGCCGCCAGTACCGGTTGAATCGGCTACCACCAGCACGGCCGCCATCATGGACAGCGCACGCCGCAGCATCGGCGACATCGACCGGGCATTGCGCAAGGAACGTCAGCCGACGATCGTGCTCCCGCCGGACAGCCCGCAACTGCGGCTGCGCCGCGGCATCGAGCATGCGCGTGAGATGGCGCCCCCGCGCCTGTGGGAGGCGCCGCGCGTCGTCGAACTGGTCAACAACACGGGCGACGGCGCGCGGCGCACCCGCGTGATCACCGGAGATCGCACCTACTGCTTGACGGACCGCGCGCCGACGACCAACGTCGAGATGATCGAAATGCACGGCAAGCAGCGCTTCACGACCTGTCCGAAGGATGAAGAGCCGGCCCGGCAGCAGGAATGGCGCACTGCGCGTGATTGAGCCGGTCAGCGGCAACGCTGCTTCCCGGCTCGTTGGCGACTAGGCGCCTTCCAGCGCCGGTATGACAACGTCAGCGACCATCACCTGATTGCGCCCACCTTTCTTTGCCGCGTACAGGGCGCGGTCGGCGGCAGACAGCAGAGCCTGTTCGCCATCGCCATGACCGGGCCACTGCGCCACACCGAACGATGCTGAAATACCCGAGATGGTCTGCCCCGCGTGCTCGATGACGATCCCGCCAATCGACGAACGGATGCCCTCGGCGCACTTCTGCGCCTCCTCGGCACTGCAGTCCGGCAGCATCAGCACCAGTTCTTCGCCACCGTAGCGGCACACGACGTCGCTTGCGCGCACCCGCTGCAGGATGGCGTGACTGGCGGCCTTCAGTACCAGATCGCCGCCTTCATGGCCGTAGGTATCATTGACGCGCTTGAAATGGTCCAGGTCGATCATCACCACTGAACAGGCGCTCTGGCTGCGCTGGGCGCGCGCCAGCTCGCGCTTGAGCGATTCGTCGAAGAAGCGCCGGTTGTACAGGCCGGTGAGCGGATCGACCGTTGACTGGTGGCGCAGCGTGTCGCGCAGCGAGACGTTACTGATCGCCAGACTCAGCTGTTCGGCAAGCGCGATGATGTGCATGCTGTCGCTCTGGTTGTCTTCGTGCCGGTCGTCCAGGACCATCAGAACACCCACGACATCGCCTTGAGAGATCATCGGGACGCACGTCTGGGATGCATACTTGCCGATCCAGGGCGTACCGTGATCGCAGAACAGGTCGTGCTGCGCCGTCGCGACGTTCATTTTGCCCAGCCGCAGACACCAGCACTCATCGCGAGCGATGGCAGGGGGCGCCTTGTCGGTCAGATTCCACGACGCATTGAGTTCGAGCGCATCGCGCGAATTGCGGTAGAGATATACCGCGCCAGCCGTGTCCGGTAATAGCTTGCGCAGGAATACCGGCAGCATGCGGGCAAGTTCGGACGGCGCCTTGACGCTGTCCAGCGCGTGCAGCATCTCGGCTGCCACCGACAGGCGCTCTGCGCGCACGGCGGATTGCTTCGCCAGTAATGCATTGTTCTCGGCCAATAACTGCGACTGGTTGGCCACTTCTGCCTGCTTGTTCAAGCTCCTGGTCACGATGAGCACCGTTGCCACGATCACGACCAGGCTGGCCAGGGCGGCGCCGATACCCAGTGCGGAGTTGTAGCCCAGCGTTGACGTCAGTTCGTCCCGCAGCACCTTGCGCTGCTCGGCCAGGACATAAATCTGGCGGCCGAACTGGGTGCGCAGCTCGTCCATCAGGAGCTTGCCTTTCTGGCTCGCCACGGCGTCGATGGCCGCCTGGGTCTTGCCCGCCCTTTTCAGGCGGATGCTGCTGTCCATCTCGAGAACCTTGGCCTGGCTGAGACTGGCAATGCGTGCCACCAGGGTTCGCTCCTGGTCCGAACTGGCGAGTCGATGCAAATCCTCGAGCGCCGCGGGAATGCCCGCAACGCCGACATTGTAGGGGTCGAGGAAGCTTTCGTCGCTGCCGATCAGAAAGCCGCGTTGACCGGTCTCGGCATCCTTCAGCAAGCTGAGCGCGAGGTTGTATGCGCGCTCTTTTTTCGCGCCGTCCTGAAGCGCGTGCAAAGTAGCGTTCGCCTGGTAGCTGCTGATACAGGGCAGCGTGGCGAGGCAGGCAACGATGATGATGATCAGGGCGCCGAATACCTTAAGGCTGGGGTCGAGTCTGGAAAACATGCCTTAGGGAAATAATTGATGATGTGCAATCATAACCCCGCTATGCGCTGGCGATAAGTCAAAGAGCCGCTTGTTTCCCCGTCTGTTTGGACGATGGGGCCACATGTCTGGCCCTGGACGAACCCGAAAGAGATACCGGTAGGCAGCGACGGAGGCCGACTGGCGACACGTCCCGCAACCGGCGACCAGCGTTCGTCCGCTCGCCCAGCCTTCGACATCCTTGCCATCGAGCCAGGCATATGCTTCCTTCTCGATATTGACGAGCAAGTTTCTGGAACGATCGTAGGATGTCGTCGCTTGCTCAAGCGTCGTGGATCGCTTTGCTCTGATAAAGCAGATCGCGTCAACGGTACAAAGGAGGCGGTAACTCAGTGCCGATCGCAACGTGCGGCGTTGGACACCCTTTCTCCTTCAAATGTTTCGTCAGCAAAAACACATAATCTTTTAGCGACGGCCATCCGACAGTCTTCCTGCGCGCATCGGCTTTGGCATAGTCGTCCAGAGGGACGATCACGACATCACACTCTGTTTTGTTTTCAACCTGCGTTCCATATAGTTGGGGTTTTCCTTCATTCAACGCGATGCGGTCAGCAAGAAACGCATAGGTGTAAGCAGGCGAGTCGCCGCTATCTACGGCCTGTTTCAGGTGCTTGAGAAAGGTACGCTGCGCGGTTTGATTCATGTCAGCGTGCTTCGCAATCAACCAGGCGTAATCAACGGCCTTTTCTCCATGGATCTTGGGACGTGGCCAGCCACATTGCTTGACCAGAGAAACGAGCTTCGCTGTATTGGTGCGATCGACCAGAATAATATGCCCTGTTACTTTTTTGATGGTCTTTGCATTGGCTTCTGGAAAACGTGTGAGCTCGCCAATGCGATGCCGCAGTGCTTGGTCAGCAGTCCTCATGGCTTCCAAGCTTCGCTCATAATCATTGCATGGAGGCGGCACATGTTGTGCATGCGCTTTCGTGAAACTGAAATACAAAAGAAGGGTGAATGCGACTGCTATTTTTTTCATCAATCGGGACGTAATCGTAATAACGGTCGCAAGCACCAAGTCGACTTATGGGAGAAATCGACGGTTTAGTCAGGTTACGGCTGCGGCGATACCGTCGTCGCCAAGCTGAAAGCATCGCTGCCGTCGCCAACTTTAATAACAGCTTTTTCGTTAACGTGTGCTGCCAAGGTTGGCGTACTAATCAACGTAGAATCTTTGAAAATCTTACTGGACACCCATACGTCAGTGAGTGTTTCTCCTGGACGCACTGTCATCTCGACTCGCCAGTTACCTGAGGCTACCGCGAATTGTTCTCCCGCCTTGGCCAATACACGCGGAATCGATTTCTCACCATCTGCTTCAAGTGCCATCGATACCATATACGTCGGCGTAGGGGCCACTGGCTCTGCATTGGCGCATATCGCGCCAGTGATGGAGCCTGCGACCAGGATAGCAGCAATAGAACGGGTGCCAACGCGGCGAAGGGTACCAGACGTGGATGGCTGCATATGCATGACGTACTCCTTGGTTAGGTAATCTACATGTCGAAGACCTGGAGTGTACAGGCGGTTTCAAGTGGGAAATGCTTGAATTCTCACTGTCACAACGATTCGATGTTGCGGAAGCCACCTAATTATGATCGGTTGATCTGGATAAGAAAGGCACGATCAGTGGATCGCTTCTGCGGTCGTGATCCGCAAAAATCAGCGTTCGTCCGCGCGCCGCAGCCACAGGCTGCTGGCCCAGCCTTCGACATCCTTCCCATCGAGCGTGGCGCGCACCTGCCACCAGTCGCCATCGCGGCGCCCGGTCGCAATCACGCGTGCACCGCCCGGCACCACCAGCAAACGCTCGGCGCCGATGCCGCCTGCGACGCGCAGATTGAGCGCATCGCGCACGCGGTAGGGCGCGCCGGCCACGGGCACGTCGGTTGCCGGCAGCGGCGCCTCGGCCAGTTCGACCGACGGCGGGATTGTGCCCGGTACGCCAAACAGCGCCAGCAGCAGCGCGCCGCCGGCCGCAGTGCCGGCGGCCAGCACGCCCAGTGCGCGGGCATTGGGCCGGCGCCACCACGAGCGGGGCGTGAGCCACGCGCAGGCGCACAGCGTCAGCACGAGGGCCGCGCCGAACGCTCCAATGTACGTGGCGAAATGCGCCGCGATGTGGGTCGACGATGGCATGCTGGCCTCAGGCGTCAAAGCGCAGCACGTAATGGCCCGCCACCAGGTGGTGGCCCGGCGGGATCAGGTACGGCGCGTCCTGGGTGGCCGCGTCGATCTGCGCCACCAGGGCCAGCTCGGCGTCGAGGTGGTACAACGCCTGGCTCGGCGACAGGCGCACGACGCGCAGGCCATCGGTCGAGGCTTCCCAGCTGAAGGCGCTGCGCGACAGGCCGAGGCGGTCGGCGCTGGCGGTGGCGCCGTCGGCCTGGCGCACGAACTGCGGCGCATCGAGCACGCGTAGCGCGGCCAGTGACGGCATGCCGCGTCCGAACGTCAGGCGCGAGCCGCCGGCCGCCGGTTGCGACGGGCCTTGCGGCAGCACCAACAGGGCGCTGTAGCGCTCCGCCATCGACTGCGGCGCGGCGAGCAGGCCGATGCTGGCCCCGTCCATCGGCGAGAACTGCGACGGCACGGCGATGCGCTGGCGACCGGCCGGGGTGATCGCATGCAGTTCGTCGGCATCGTCGATGGCGAAACGGATCACGTTGTCCTTGCCCGGCGCGGCCGGTACCAGTTGCGCGTCGAGGCCCACTTCGAGCGCCTGCGCGCCCGTGTCGCGGTAGCGGCTCAGGCGCGGCAAGGCCAGCGCGGCCAGCGTCATCCGATGGCGCGCGACGGGCGCGTAGGTGGCGTCGGCTTCCGGCGTCGGTGCGGGCGCCGGGGTGGCCACGGGCGCTGGCGCTGCCAGCGGCATCGCGGTCAGGTCGGCCGGCGGCGTGCTGCTGCGCGACTTCCAGACGGCGGGGCTGCGCTGGGGCGCGGTGGCTGGGGCTACAGGCGCAGCAGCCGCGGACACCGGTGGCTTCAGGCCTGCGCCAGCGCGACTGATTTTGAGCAGCAGACGCTGGGCGCTCGCGCCTTTTCCGCGCAGGACGTAGTAGCCGTTGGCGGCGTCGAAGACGCAGTCGAAACTGTCTTTCGGGCGCACCTGCAGTTCGAGGGGCGCTTCCGGTCCGTCGTTCACGAGCAGCAGCCCGCCGTCCGGGCCGAACGGCCAGCCCGGCACGGCGAACGTGGCGTTGGCCGGGTCCATGCCCACCAGGGTCAGGCGCTGGTTCGGGTAGATCGCGCACACGGGCTGCCAGATGGCGCTGTCGCGCGAGGCGGTCACCGTGTACTGCACCTGCTCGCCCGGCGCCGGCAGGTAGACGGCGTGGCCGAATTTCACCTGCACTTCGCCCGGCGCGATGCGCTCGTCGCCCGAAATGAAATAGCGCACCTCATCGCCGCCGAGCAGGTCGCCGAAGTCCTTCTGGTGCAGCGCGGCGAGCGACTGTGCCAGGTCGCGCACTCGCGCGCCGCGGGTCAGGTGACGGTCGTCGTCGACGTCGTCCTGCGGCAGCACCAGCGTCACGTGCGAGAAGCAGCGAGTGGCGGCGCGGCCGCGCAGTTCGCGCGGCGAGCGTTCGAGCAGGTCGCGCAGCAGCGCGCGGCGCGAGAACAGCGACAGACCGGGCGCCTGCCACAGCGCGTCGGCATTGAACACGTCTTCTACCTTGCCCAGGACTTCGTGTTGGACATAGACCGGCATGATTGAATCTCCTCGTTGAATGGGGTGCTTGCCATGCCAAACGCTAGCAGGGGGCAGATGAAAAACAGCAGGTGCGAGCCGCCGGCCGACAGAAAACTCATCGGCTGGCCCATGATCGGGAACATCGCCAGGTTGGTGCCCCACGCCAGCAGCAGGTGGCCGGCGACGAACGCGGCGCCGCCGCATAGCGCAAAGCACTGGAAGCGGCCCAGCCAGGCGCGCCGGAAATCGTTGGCGGCCAGCGCCCGGCCCCAGGCGCCGGCGGCGACACGCACCAGCGCCACCAGGAACAGCGCCTGCAGCGTCCACAGCGCCAGGCCGGCGGCCAGGCCATGGCGCTGCAGCAGGAAGGCGGGCGCGAAGTCATCCTGGATCGCGGGGATCGCCAGCGCGTCGCCGGCCGCCCCGCCCAGCGCCGCCAGACCGAACGCATGGTCGGCCCCCAGCCAGCCGCCCTGGGCGATGGCGCGCGCGCCGAGCAGCATCTGCTGGCCCGTGTGCGGGTGGACGGTCGGTGCACTCCAGACCTGGAACCGTTCGGGATAAAAGCCCAGCGCGCCGAGGACGGCCCCGCCGCTGCGCATCGCTGCGCCGCCGGCCACCAGCAGGCAGATGGCAACGGCGGCCGTGACGAGGGCGGCGCGCCGGCCACGGCTCGCGCACCAGACCAGCGCCATCGCGCTGCTCCAGACCAGCAGCAGCACCAGCGGCGAATAATCATCGACCCGCACCAGCGCAACGCCCAGCAGGAATACGAACAGCAGCACGGGCGCGGCCATGCGCAGCCAGAAGCGCCAGTTGCGCTGCTGGTGCGTTGCGCCGCCTGCGACCAGCGCCAGGCAGTGGGCGCTGAGTGCTGCCAGCGCAAACTTGGCGAACTCGAACGGCTGGATATCGAACACGCCCGTCTCACTGCCGAAGCAGACCTGCAGCAGCACGCCGACGAGCGCGATCCCGGCGAGAACCAGGAGCACGCGCTCGGTGACGGGGCGCGACAGGTTGTTGCGGCCGACGCTCGATAACAGCAGCAGCATGCCGGGCAAGCCCAGGCCCAGCAGCGCGGTGGAGTTCTGGAAGTGGCGCAGCCAGGCGGTGTCGCTCGCACCCAGGCCCATTTCGAGCTGCACGAGCAGGCCGGCGCCCAGTAGCAGCACAGCGGCGGCGGGCAGCAAACTGATGCGCGCGTAAAAACGCAGCGTCAGCCACAGCGTGGCCCAGGCCAGCAGCAGCGAGACGCCCACGCCAGGCGCGCCGCTACTGCGCTGGGTGATCAGCAGCAGGGTGGCCGTGGCCGCGACCAGCGCCGCGATCAGCGGCATGGCGAGGCGTGCGCCGGCGACGCGCTGGCGCAGCAGGGGCAGTACGCTGACCGCGCCCAGCAGCAGCACGCCAATCGCGGCGGCCCAGGCCAGCGGCGTGGGGGAAGGGAGCGCGAACAGCGTGCGTTCCTGCCACTGCCAGCGCACGGCGTCGGGCAACTGGACCTGCGGCGTGTTCGACAGCGCGACCTGGCCCGATGGCCTCAAGTGCAGCATGTCGCCATTCGGGACCAGCGTGAAGACCGTGCGGCCGACGGCAACCGCATCGGTGTCCGCCAGCGGCTGGTCGCGCTGGGCAGCGTCTTCCCAGCCGTTCTCAGTCGAGACGAGTACCGGCTGGTCGCCCCGTACCGAGAGCGCAATACGGCCATCCGGCAGACGCCCCAGTGACGCCGTACCCGCCTCGAAGGTGCTGCTGGCCAGCCGGTTGCCGCAATACAGCAGGCCGCCCAGGCTGACGGGCCGCGCCAGGCCAAGGGGGTACGGCGTGATCCGGTTCCATAGCGCGAGCGCGCGGCTGGCGAGGAGTGCGTCGGGACAGGCCGGCTGCAGCGCGCCGTCCTGCAGCAGCGTGGCGCCGTCGTAGTGCCAGGTGCGCTCGCCGTTCGACAGCGTCGCGCTGCCGGCATCCTGCGCCAGTACTTCAAAGCGGGCGGCGCCGGCCTGGATTTGCTGGCCACGCACCAGCGGCACGTCGCTGCTGCGCACGCGCGCGTCACCACGGCGCAGCACGATCGGCTGGACCGGCTCCAGATTGCGCAGCCACCACGCACCGGCGGCATCGCGGCGCAGCGTCAACTGGCGCGCGGCGGCGCGCGGCGCGCCAAGCTCCGCGCGGCCCAGCACGATCGATGTACCCGGCTGCAGGGTGACCGCGATCTCGCGCGGGAGCCAGGCGGCAGGTGCGCGAAGAACCGCCAGCAGCTGCACGGCGCACAGCAGCGCGAGCAGGACCGAAGCCGTTGCGGCGCCGAAGGACATGCGCTGGCGGCCGGGTGTCATGCTGCGCTCCTGGCTGGCGCGGGACCGAGCAGGCTGGTCGCTTGCCCCAGCAGGCGGCTGATGTCCAGCGCATGCTGGGGCCGCTCGGCAGGGCTGTCGGCCAGCAAGCGGCGCAGCAGCGCCAGACCCGGCACGGCGGCCGGGCCCAGGTGATTGGCAAACAGCGCCGCTTCATCGAGTTGCAGCACCGGCGGGCGCGCCTGGTGCGTGGCCAGCAGCGCGGCTGCGCCATCGCGGCCATGCGTTTGCCAGGCTTGGCCGCAAGTGCTGCTGTAACGCAGAAGGCGGCCGCAGACGAGGTAATAGAAGAGGGCGCCCAGGGCGAAATAGTCGGTGCGCGCTTCGGTGGCGTAGCCGTCGGCGTCGGGGAAGAATTGTTCCGGCGCCTGCCAGTTTGCGGTGCCGGCATAGGTATGGGCGCGCAAGTCGTCCAGGCGCCGGTTGGTGCCGAAATCGGCCAGTTTGAGGGTGTCGGCGGCGCGGTCGAGCAGCAGGTTGCCCGGTTTCAGGTCGAGGTAGCGCCAGCCGTTGGCGTGCACCTTGGCCAGCGCCTGGTTGACCTGACCTATCCAGGCCAGCGCGCGGCCCGGGGCGATCGTGCGGCCGGCAGCGGTTTCTTCCGCCAGGTAGGCAGCCAGGTCGCCATCGAGCAATTCCAGGGCCAGTGCCGGCAGCCCAAGATGCTCGCCACTGTCAAGCAGGCGCACGATGTGGCGGCCATCCCATGGCGCGAGGCTGCGCAGGAATGCGATCTCGGTGTTGGCGCTGTCCAGCCAGCGGGCGCGCAATGCTTCCGGGGCGCGCGCCATCTGGTCGAGATTGACGAGCTTGAGGGCAACGGCGCCGGTGGCATGCAGGCTGTCGGCGCGCCAGACGACGCCATAGGCGGCCCCGGCCAGCGGTTCGCGCAGGCGGTACTGGCCGCCGGTGAGCGAAATGACGGTGCCTGCGTCGTACATGGTGTCCCCCGAGCATGGCGCAATGCGCCGATGGGGAAGCAGAGCGGAGGGAAGCAGAAAGGACTGGAATAGCGCGGGACAAAAGCGAGGGTCAGGTCTGACATTCGGACACGATCTCGACAGTCGCCCAGTCAAACCTGGCTTGCCAAGGGCCACGCCGATACTGGGAATGACACCGTTGGAAGTGGCTAAAGCTGAGGTCGTGTCCAAATGTCAGACCTGACCCCGGCTGTGGGCAAAGAAAAAGCCGCGCAGTGCGCGGCTTTCGGGGTTAGCGGCCGTAGCCGCGACGGTCATCGCGGTCCCAGCGGTCGTGGCGGTCATAACGGTCGCGGCGGTCATGACGGTCCCAGCCGCGGCCACCGTCACGGTATTCGACGTAGACGGGCCGCGGTTGCACATACACCGGGCGCGATTCCACATACACCGGGCGTGGCTGAACGTACACCGGGCGCTGCTGGACATACACCGGGCGCTGCTGCACGTAGGCCGGTTGCGACTGGTAATACCCGCCGCGATTGTCGTAATAGTTACCGCGATCGCCGTAGTGGCGACGGTCGTCGCGCGAGTGGACCGAGTTGCCCACTGCCGCGCCGATCACACCGCCCGCCACCGCGCCGCCGGTGCCGCCGACCGTGTGGCCGACGACTGCACCGAGCACGGCGCCGATGGCCGTATTCGTACCACGATCGCCGGCCATTGCCGCCGGCGATACGGCGACGGCGGCCAGCAGCACAGCACCAAAGGTCTTCGATTTCAACATGGCTTTTTCCTTTTTACCCCGGCGGAGATCGGAATGATGTTCTCGCTCACCGGGTAGGAATCACTATATTCTTGCTTCTTGATAGTGCCATCTGCTAATACAGATTTTTACAAGTCATGCCCGGTCTGTAACATCCTCGCTTGCATCTCGGCCCATGTGCCCCATGTAGCTTCTATTGCTTTTCATCTATCCCCCTCATGCGTCCAAGCCGAAGCTTCCTCGTTGTTCTGTTCCTCATGGTCATGCTGCTGGTGTATCTCGGCATGCGCCTGTTGCCCGACCTGGCCCTGGGCATGGTCGGCAACCTGATCGCCGGATTGCTGCTCTGCCTGCTGGGCATCCTGGTGCCGGTCGGGCTGATGTCGGCCTCGATGCGCCGGCGCCGCTGGTCCGATGCCGTGGCCTGGGTCGGCTTGCTGTCGATGGGCCTGTTCTCGTCGCTGCTGGTGGCGACGGTGCTGCGCGACCTGGTGCTGCTGGTGCTGATGGTCATTGGCGCAGTCACCGCCCCGGTGCTGTACATCAGCGCGCTGGCCGTGCCGCTGGTCGCGCTGGCGGTGACGCTGATCGGCTATGCCAACGCGCGCCGGGTCGCGCGCATCGTGAAGGTGGACGTGCCGATCCGCGATTTGCCGGAGGCGCTGCACGGCTACACGATCGCGCAGATTTCGGACGTGCACGTGGGCCCGACCATCAAACGCGCCTACCTGAATGCCATTGTCGACAAGGTCAATGCGCTGGAAGCGGACGCAATTGCCGTCACGGGCGACCTGGTCGATGGCAGCGTGCAACGCCTGGCGCCGCACACGGAACCACTGGGCCGCCTGCGCGCGGGCGATGGCGTGTATTTCGTAACCGGCAACCATGAGTACTACTCGGGCGCGCTCGAGTGGATTGTCGAAGTGCGTCGCCTGGGTCTGAATGTGCTGATGAACCAGCACGTGATCGTGCACAAGGGGGACGCGCGCCTGATGATTGCCGGCGTGGCCGACTATCACGCCCATCACTTCCACCCCGAGCACAAGAGCGATCCGCAACGCGCCGCAGCGGGCGCGCCAGCCGGCATTGGTGCGCGCGTGCTGCTCGCGCACCAGCCGCGCAGCGCGACGGCGGCCGCCGCTGCAGGGTTCGATCTGCAACTGTCGGGCCATACGCATGGCGGTCAGTTCTTCCCGTGGAACCTGTTCGTGCCATTGCAGCAGCCCTTCGTAGCTGGCTTGAACCGCGTGCGCGAGATGTGGGTGTACACGAGCCGTGGCACAGGCTACTGGGGGCCCCCAAAGCGCTTCGGCGCGCCGTCGGAAATCACGCTGGTGCGCCTGGTAGCGGCCTGACAGCCGGGCCTGGCGCAGTCCGCGGCATCAGGAAAGTCGGGGCAAAACCTTGTCGGATGCGCTATTGTTTGAATCCTTTCAATACCGCAAGGATTCCCGCATGAACTTCCCCGTTCGCCATCTTCGCCGTCTTCCCATGTTGGGCGCCATCGCCGCCACGCTGATCGTCACACCGGCCCTGGCCGCCAGCCCCGGCAACGATCCTGCTGCGCTGGTCAAGATCCGCGACGCGGCGATGACGAGCGACTACGCCTGGCAACGCACGGAAGACATGACCGACCTGATCGGCCCGCGCCTGTCGGGTTCGCCCGGCGCAGCGGCAGCAGTGACCCAGGTTGCGGACGCCATGCGCAAACTCGGCGCGAAGGTGACGCTGCAGCCGGTAAAGGTGCCGCACTGGGTGCGCGGGATCGAGACGGGCGAACTGGTCGATTACACGGGCCGGCCAGCCGGCATCACGCAGCGCATCGTGCTGACTGCGCTGGGCGGCTCGGGCGCCACGCCGGTCGACGGCCTCGTCGCGCCAGTGCTCGTGCTCAATAGTTTCGAGGAACTCAAGGCGCGCTCTGCCGAAGTGAAGGGCAAGATCGTGCTGTTCGATGTCGCCTTTGACCAGCACATGGCCGATCGCGGCCTGGCCGGGCCGGCCTATGGCGCGGGCTCGAACTACCGCCGCAACGGCCCCCGCCTGGCTGCCGAACTGGGCGCTGTCGGCGCACTGGTGCGCTCGGTCGGTGGCGCTGCTTATCGGTTGCCGCACACGGGCTCGTCCGGCCTGTCGGATGACGCGCGCATTCCGGCGGCCGCCGTGACGGCCGAAGACGCGATGCTGATGGCGCGCCTGGCCAAACGTGGCCCGGTCAAACTCAAACTCGTGCTGACCCCGAAAAACCTGCCCGACGCCGACAGCTTCAACGTGATCGCCGATCTGCCGGGCACGGACAAGCCGGAAGAGATCGTCATCGTTTCGGGCCACCTCGATTCGTGGGACTTGTCACCCGGTGCGCACGATGATGCCGCCGCCGTGGCCAGCGCAATGGCCGTGTTCGATGTGCTGAAAAAACTCGATTACCGGCCGCGCCGCACGATCCGCTTCATCGCCTGGATGAACGAAGAAAACGGTATGCGCGGCGCGAGCACCTATCTTGCTGCCGAACAGGCCAACACCGCCAAGCACTTTGGCGCGATCGAGAGCGACAACGGCGTTGGTCGCCCGTTCGGCTTGCGCGCCAGCGTGACGCCGCAGTCGGTCAAGCTGTTTGCATCCCTGCAAGCGGCCCTGCAGCCGATTGGCGCCGGCGTGTTCCAGCGTCAGGACGTGCTGGCGACGGGCGACCTGGCCGGCCTGGAACGCGCAGGCGTGCCAAGCTTCGCGCCGATCGTTGACACGGCGAACTATTTCGACATCCACCACACGCCGGCCGACACGCTGGACAAGGTCGATCCCGACAGCCTGCGCCGCAACGTTGCGCTGATGGCGGCGACGGCCTGGTATCTGGCTAATATGGAGCAGCCAATTGGCCGCTCCAGCGTGCCGGCGCCGTGACGCTGGTCAGGTTGCAGGTCAGGCCGCGGTTCAGCCCGCGGCTCAGGCCGCCGTACTGATCCGGCGTACTGCGCGCGCATGCCCGCGGTACGGCCGGCCGTAGATGGTCTGGATGCCACTGGCGAAATTCTGGCCCCAGACCAGCTGGGCGCGCGTGGCG
Organism: Massilia aurea; assembly: GCF_014200505.1. Lineage (GTDB taxonomy): Bacteria > Pseudomonadota > Gammaproteobacteria > Burkholderiales > Burkholderiaceae_D > Telluria > Telluria aurea_B. Next base: position 1,103,175 of record NZ_JACHBX010000001.1, read on the forward strand.
TGCGGCTCGCTGGACCAGTACCAGTCGCGCTGGAACGACTCGCGCAGGTTGGCAAACAGCAGTGCCAGCTCGCGCCGCGTGGGCAGGGCGCCGCCCTGGCTGGCGGCCCAGTCGGCGGCCGTGGGCCAGCTGACGTCTGCGCTGTCGCCTGGCAGCAGGACCAGGTGGTAGTCGGGGTCGTCTTTGCCCAGGATGAGACCAGCGTATTCTTCACCCTCTTGCAGCAGGCCCCGGATTTGCATGTATTCGCCCATGGATTCACCTCACGTGTGGTAGCAATCCGGTAAGAGTGGCGAACACGACGTTTGGTTGCATCCCGGGTTCGATCCAGATCAGACAACTGACGGGTTCCACGACATTCTCACCGCCGATTTGCGCGGTGGGACGGCTCAGGCGTCGCTGTCGATGGGTTGCGCGACCTCAGGTCCACCCGCGCCGGCGCGATTGACCTGTGTGCTGACTTCGTGCCAAGCAAACGCATCCGGCGGGAGGGCGGCCGAACGGGCCAGCGCCAATGCTTCTTCGCTAGACAGCGCCGGATCAAGCCAGCGCTCGGCATCCTGCGCGTCGAGCACCACCGGCCGCCGGTCATGGATATCGAGCATACCGCCCGAGGCGTCGTCGGTCACGATGACGAAGCCCGCCTCGGCGCGGTTTTCGGTGAAACTGCCAAAGTTCGCCAGTGCCAGCATGAACAGCGGCGCACCATCCTTGCGGTGGATATGCCACGGCTGCTTGCTGCCTTTTTCGCCCGTCCACTCATACCAGCCCGAGGCAGGTACGAGCGCGCGCCCCGACTTGAGCAAACCGCGCCAGTAGCGGTTGTCCAGCTTGTCCATACGCGCGTTGATGGTCACGGGCACTTTTCCCTTGGCCCAGCGCGCCTGGTAACTCCAGTACACGTCGTCCACTCGCCGTTCGCCGTCCTGCAGGTGCAGCACAGGGCGATACGTGCCGGGCGGCACGTTATAAGCCGGTTCGGATTCGCTGTCATACACGGCGTCGAGCCAGCCGATGACGCTGGCGTAGTAACGGGCCGTTTGGCTTTGGTCAATTCGTCCACACATGGGGGCAATGGTAGCGCAAGGCGGCTGGACGCGGCGCACCGCGTTCTGCCCGCGCGCGACGCGTGTGGTGTTTGGCCGCAGCACGCCGCAATGGTATGCTCAGGAATACAACGATTGATGAGGAGCAGGTATGGCAGCAGGTTGGTGGACAGTATTAAGAACCGTTCCCTGGAGCGACGTAATCAGCGCAGCGCCGCAGGTGGCAAATGGCGCGCGGCGGCTGTGGGACACGGTCAACCGCAACCGGCAGGGCATGCCCGATGAGCCGATGGGCGTGGCGCCCGGGATGGCGGGGCAAGAAGAAGACGTGTTCGATATCCTGATCCGCAGCGTCGAGCGCAATGATGCCGAGATCACCGATCTGCGCAACCAGATGCGTTCGGCCTCCGAGATCATCGCCAACCTGGCCGACCAGAATGCGCAGCTCATTGCCAAGATGGATGCCCAGCGCCAGAAGATGACGTGGATGGGCGCGACTGCAGCGCTGTCCGGTCTGCTGTCGGTCGTGGCGCTCGTGCTGGTGGCCGTGCGCACCTAATCAACCAAAGGCCGTCATGAAAGTCGTCCTGATTTGCGCGACGTTGTTCATCTTCTTCTCGATGCTGATGAACAGCGCACGCAAGCGTGGCAAGCTCGGCGATAACGCCAACCGCGCCGTGACCGGCCTGGCCACGTCGATGCGCATCTTTGTCTACGGCCTGCTGGCCTGCGTCGTGATCCTCTGCTGCGCCATGGCCTGGCACATGCTCGGCCAGCAAGCCTGATCCGGGTGACGACGCCGACGCTGACGCCGGTCCCGGCTGCAGCGTCGGCCCCAGAGCACTACACCGGCAGCGGCATCTTCTCCAGCAGCTTGTCGAGTGTGACCGGATACTCGCGCACCCGTACGCCAGTGGCGTTGTAGACCGCATTGGCAATCGCGGCCGCCACGCCGCACAGCCCCAGTTCACCCACACCCTTGGCCTTCATCGGCGACGAATACTCGTCTTCTTCATCGAGGAAGATGACGTCCTGATGTGGGATGTCGGCATGCACGGGCACCTCATAGGTCGCCATGTCGTGATTGGCAAAGAACCCCAGGCGCTTGTCGACCACCATGTGCTCCATCAGCGCGCCGCCCACACCCATCGTCATCGAGCCAATGACCTGGCTGCGCGCCGACTTGGGATTCAAAATACGGCCGGCCGCGCAGACGGCCAGCATGCGCCGCACGCGCGTCTCGCCCGTGACCGAATCGACTGCGACTTCGACGAAATGCGCGCCGAAGGTCGAGAGCTGGTTCTTTTTCGCCAGCTCGCCAAATTCGATGACGTCCTCGGCCACCAGCTCACCGCTCTCAGCCGCCTTGGCCAGCGGTTGGCTGACGCCGCCAGCACGCACGACGCCGTCGGCAAACACCGGTTCCGTCATGTTCATTTTGGCCGCGATCTGTTCGCGCAACTTGACGCAGGCAGCGTACACGCCGGCCGTCGCACTGTTGGCGCCGAACTGGCCACCCGAGCCGGCCGACACGGGAAAGTCCGAGTCGCCCAGCTTCACCTTCACGCGATCGAGCGGCAGGCCCAGCATCTCGGCGGCCGTCTGCGCAATGATCGTGTAGCTGCCGGTACCGATGTCGGTCATGTCCGTTTCGACGGTCAGGATGCCATCCGTACCCAGGCGCACGCGGGCGGCCGACTTGACCACGGGACTGTTGCGAAAGGCCGCCGCGACGCCGTGCCCGATCAGCCACTGGCCTTCACGGACTTGGGCCGGTTTGGCGTTGCGCGCCTTCCAGCCGAAGCGTTCGGCCCCGGTGCGCAGGCATTCGACCAGGCGCCGTTCGGAGAACGGTCGGTTCGGCTTTTCCGGATCGACCTTCGTGTCGTTCAGGATGCGCAGCTGCACCGGGTCCATCCCGAGCTTCTCGGCCAGTTCATCCATCGCGATTTCCAGCGCCATCATGCCCGGCGCCTCGCCCGGTGCGCGCATTGAATTGCCCTCTGGCAGATCCAGCACGGCCACGCGGGTCGCCGTCATCCGGTGCGCGCCCGCGTACAGCAGGCGCGTTTGCTGCGTGGCGACCTCGGGCCGGCCGCCCGGCAGGTTGCCGTTCCACGTTTCATGGCCGATGGCCTGGATGCGGCCATCGCGGCCCACGCCAATGCGCAGGCGCTGGATGGTCTTGGGCCGGTGCGTCGTGTTGTTGAAGATCTGGTGGCGCTGGAGGGCCACCTTGACCGGACGGCCGGCAGCGCGGGCACCCAGCGCGGCCAGCACGGCGTCGGTGCGCAGGAACAGCTTGCCGCCGAAGCCGCCGCCGATGTAGGGCGCGACGACGCGTACCTTGTCCTTGCCGATGTTCAGCGTCCTGGCCAGATCGGTGCGGCACCAGTCGACCATCTGGGTCGACGTCCAGACCGTGAGCTTGTCGCCGCCCCAGCGCGCGGTGGTTGCATGCGGTTCCATCATCGCGTGCGCCTGGTCGGGTGTCGTGTAGGTGGCGTCGAGCTTGACGGGGGCGCCGTCGAATGCGTGCTCGAAGTCGCCGACGCGGGTATCGGGCGGCGCGTTGCGTTCGCCTTTGGGCGGGGTAGCGCTGTCCTTCACGCTGGCCAGGTCGAAGCTGCCCTTGGCCTCGCGGTAGCTGACCTTGACAAGATGGGCGGCGGCGCGCGCCTGCTCGAACGTCTCGGCCACCACGAGGGCAACGGCCTGGTGGTAGTGCATGACCTCGGGTCCGGCCAGGAGCCGGGCCGTATTCTTCTGGCCCTTGCCCAGTGCGCCGGCGTTGGCGGCGGTGACGACGGCCAGCACACCGGGCGCGCGGCGGGCTGCTGCATCGTCAATACTCACGATCGTGCCCTTGGCGATTGTGGCGCCGACCATCACGCCGTGGGCGGCGTCCGGTACGGCGGCGTGGTGTTCATAGGCATACGGTGCCTGGCCGGTGCACTTGAGAGGGCCATCGACACGGTCGTACGGCTTGCCGACGTGGCGCAGCGTGTCGATGGGATTGGTAGTAGCGGGGGTGTTGAATTTCATGGGCTCGGCCTTTGTTCGCCTCCGCATGGCGCGGGGGAGGGGTTCGGTGCACCGGAAAAAAGAGGGGGCGCCTCATGGCCACGACGGGGCCACGAGGGCAAGGTGGCGAACGGCATCATGCCGCCGCCACTGGCACTTCAGAACAACATCAAACCGACAGCGGCATCTTTTCGATCAGCTTGTCGAGCGTGATCGGATACTCGCGTACACGTACGCCGGTCGCATTGTAGATTGCGTTGGCAACTGCCGCAGCAACACCGCACAGACCCAGCTCGCCGATACCCTTGGCCTTCATGGGCGACGCGATTTCATCTTCTTCCTTCAAGAAGATGACTTCCTGGTGCGGCACGTCGGCGTGCACCGGCACCTCGTAGGTTGCCATGTCGTGGTTCGCGAAGAAGCCCAGGCGCTTGTCGACCACCAGGTGCTCCATCAGCGCGCCGCCGATACCCATCGTCATGCCGCCGATGACCTGGCTGCGTGCCTGCATCGGGTTCAGGATACGGCCTGCTGCGCACACGGCCAGCATGCGGCGCACGCGCGTTTCGCCCGTGACCGAATCGACCGCGACTTCGACGAAGTGCGCGCCGAACGTCGACAGCTGGTTTTTCTTGTCCAGGCCGCCGGAGAATTCGATCGTGTCTTCGCCAACCAGCTCACCACCTGCTGCCGCCTTGGCCAGTGGCTGGCTGTTGCCACCCACGCGCACGGTGCCATCGACGAATTCAGCGTCGGCTTCCTTCACGCCCAGCTTGGCGGCAATCTGCTCGCGCAGCTTGACGCAGGCTGCGTACACGCCTGATGTCGAACTGTTCGCGCCCCACTGGCCACCCGAACCGGCCGATGCCGGGAAGTCCGAGTCGCCCAGGCGCACATCGATGCGATCGAGCGGCACGCCCAGCATTTCAGCCGTGGTCTGCGCGATGATTGTGTAGCTGCCGGTACCGATATCGGTCATGTCGGTTTCCACCGTCACGCGGCCATCCGTGCCCAGCTTGACGCGGGCGCCCGATTTCATCACCGGGCTGTTACGGAAGGCGGATGCCACGCCATGACCGATCAGCCAGCGACCTTCACGGACCTGGCCTGGCTTGGCATTGCGCTTGGCCCAACCGAACTTGTCGGCGCCCATGCGCATGCACTCGATGTAGCGGCGCTCCGAGAACTTGCGGATCGGCTTTTCCGGATCGACCTTGGTGTCGTTCAGGATGCGGAACTGGACCGGGTCCATGTTCAGCTTTTCGGCCATCTCGTCCATCGCGATTTCGAGCGCCATCATGCCCGGCGCTTCGCCCGGTGCGCGCATCGCGTTGCCTTCCGGCAGATCGAGCTCGGCCACGCGGGTGGTGGTCATGCGATCGGCACCCGCGTACAGCAGGCGCGTTTGCCCGGTTGCCGTTTCGGCGCTGCCTTTTGGCAGGTTGCCGTTCCAGGTTTCGTGGCCGATGGCCATGATGCGGCCGTCACGGCCGGCGCCGATGCGGATGCGCTGAATGGTCGCTGGACGGTGCGTCGTGTTGTTGAAGATCAGGTGGCGGTGCAGCGAGACCTTGACCGGCCGCTTGGCCGCGCGCGCGCCCAGTGCTGCCAGCAGTGCATCGGCGCGCAGGAACAGCTTCGAGCCGAAGCCGCCGCCAACGTATGGCGAGACCACGCGCACTTTTTCTTTCGGGATGGCCAGCGTCTTGGCCAGGTCGCTGCGGCACCAGGCGATCATCTGGTTCGACGTGTAGACCGTGACCTTGTCGCCTTCCCAGAAGGCGGTCGAGGCATGCGGCTCCATCATCGCGTGTGACTGGTCCGGCGTGTGGTAGGTGGCGTCGAGCTTGACGGGCGAGGTCTCGAAACCGCGCGCGAAGTTGCCCGTCTTGGTATCCGGCGGATCCTGTTCACCGGTCGGTTTGACGGCGTTGCCTTTTTCGGCCTCGAGGTCGAAGCGGCCCTTCTGGGCCGTGTAGTTGACCTTGACCAGGTGCGCAGCAGCGCGCGCCTGTTCGAACGTCTCTGCCACCACCAGCGCGACCGCCTGGTGGTAGTGCTGGATGTTCGGGCCGGCCAGCAGGTGGGCGGTGTTCATGTCGCCCTTGCCCAGTTTGCCGGCGTTCTCGGCCGTGACGACGGCCAATACGCCCGGTGCGCGGCGCGCAGCCTCGATATCGATCGATGCGATGCGGCCCTTGGCGATGCCGGCGCCGACAACGAAGCCTTGGGCGGCGTTCGGTACTTCCTTGTGGTGCTCGTACGCGTACGGCGCGGTACCGGTGGTCTTGAATTTGCCGTCGATGCGGTTGGTCGGCTGACCGACATAGCGCATGCGGTCAATCGGATTGGTGGTCGCTGGAGTCAGGAATTTCATGGCTTAGGCTTTCTTTGCGTCTTGCATTGCTGCGGCCAAAATACGGTGTACCAAAGGAACCTTGAAGGCATTCTCTTCGGTGGTCTTGGCGCCGGCCATCAGGCGGTCGGCCACGGCCTTGGCGCCCGCGCCCATCTGCTGCTCGGCGGCTTCGACGCGCCATGGCTTGTGGGCCACGCCGCCAACGGCCACGCGGCCGCTGCCATCTGGCAGGATGACGGTAGCAACCGACACCAGCGCGAACGCATACGATGCGCGGTCACGTACTTTCTTGTACGCGTGCACGCCGCCCAGCGGTTTTGGCAGGGTGACGTAAGTGATCAGTTCACCTGGTTCGAGTACCGTTTCGATGTGCGGGGTGTTGCCCGGCAGGCGATGGAAGTCGGCGATCGGAATCGTGCGCTTGCTGCCATCGGCGCGCACCGTCTCGACTTCAGCGTCCAGCAGGCGCATGGCCACGGCCATGTCGCTCGGATGCGTGGCGATGCAGGCGTCGCTCGTACCGACAACGGCCAGGTTGCGCGTGAAGCCGCCGATGGCGGCGCAACCGCTGCCCGGCTGGCGCTTGTTGCACTTTTGCGCGGTGTCGTAGAAGTACGAGCAGCGGGTACGCTGCAGCAGGTTGCCCGACGTCGTTGCCTTGTTGCGCAACTGGGTCGAGGCGCCCGACAGCAGGGCGCGCGACAGCACGGCGTAATCCTTGCGCACGCGCGGATCGGATGCCAGATCGGTGTTGCGCACGAAGGCGCCGATGCGCAGGCCGCCGTTGGCGGTGGGTTCGATCTTGTCGAAGCCCAGTTTATTGACGTCGACCAGGGCGCCCGGGGTTTCGATCTCGAGCTTCATCAGGTCGAGCAGGTTGGTGCCGCCGGCGATGAAACGTGCGCCTGGCGTGCGGGCGACGGTCTGCGCGGCCTGTGCAGGCGTGGTGGCGCGTTGGTAAGTAAAGACCTTCATGCTTTGACCCCTCCGACTTCCTTGATGGCGTCGATGATGTTGGAGTAGGCGCCGCATCGGCAGATATTGCCGCTCATGCGCTCACGGATTTCTTCCACGGTCATCTGTGGCTTGGCGTTGAGGTCGGCCGTAACGTGGCTCGGCATGCCGGCGCGAATTTCTTCGATCACCGACACGCTGGCACAGATCTGGCCCGGGGTACAGTACCCGCACTGGTAGCCATCGTGCTTGACGAAGGCAGCCTGCATCGGGTGCAGCTTGTCCGGCGTGCCGAGTCCTTCGATCGTCGTGATCTTGGCACCGTCGTGCATGATCGCCAGCGACAGGCACGAGTTGATGCGGCGGCCATCCATGATGATGGTGCAGGCGCCGCACTGGCCCTGGTCGCAACCTTTTTTCGAGCCGGTCAGGTGCAGGTGCTCACGCAGCGCGTCGAGCAGCGTCGTGCGCGTGTCGAGTTCGAGCGTGACATCCTTGCCGTTGACGTTGAAGGAGACGCCGACCTTGACCGGCTCCGGGTTGGCGGCCGGGGCGTTGGCGGCCGTCTGCGCGTTTGCGCCCGGCATTGCAACGGCTGAGGCCGATACTGCGCCGGCGATCAATACATCGCGCCGGGACAGCTTGATTTCCCTGAATTGTTCCATGTTTGGAAGTTCCTTCTATACAGTACGTTGTTCACCGTAGCGTTGGCGTCGATACGATGGCGCCGCCCAGGCGAAAAGAAATGACAAGATAATGAATTGATTTTATGTCAGCTCGCGTGAAGGCCGCGCTCCCTTGAAACCTGAAGCATTTTGGTCTGATAGCCATGTTGAGAGTGGGTGTTTATATTCAGCGGCGCAGCTCAGCCACTAACACCCGTGTTGCTCCACGTAGTACAATCCGGGCGGCGCGGGCATGGCGAAATTGGTAGACGCATCAGACTTAAAATCTGCCGCCGTGAGGCGTGCCGGTTCGATTCCGGCTGCCCGCACCACGAATTATCCTGGCGCTCCACGCCGATCATGGCGCGACAGCGCCGATGCACTCGCTCCGATGTGCGACTGTCCATACGTTCCGTCATGGCAAGTGCAGGTCAGCGGCCTCGGCCGGATGGTGTAGCATGCCATTCGGCACCTCAATGCCGCCGCCGCACCACGACACTCCCCAGCACGACATGCAAGGACCCGAATTGAATATCACGATCAACGACGAATTGCGCTCTTTCGTCGATCCACTCAGCCCGATCGAACAAGCCGCGCTCGAGCGCAGCCTGCTTGCCGAAGGTTGCCGCGATGCATTGGTACTCTGGCGCGATACGCTGATCGACGGCCACAACCGCTACGAGCTGTGCCAAAAGCATGGCATACCGTTCCGCACCGTCCACAACAACACGTTCGAGTCGATCGAGGACGTCATGCTGTGGATGATCGATAACCACCTGGCGCGCCGCAGCGTCTCGGACTTCCAGCGCGGCGTGCTGGCGCTGAAGAAAAAAGAGATCGTCTCGGCCCGCGTGGCCGAACGTCCTGCCGATGAGGCAGGCGATGCCGACGCCGCGCCCGATGCCGGATCGCCGCCATGGAACACGCGCGAAGACGTCGCGCGTGCGGCGCGCGTGTCGAGCAATACGATCAGCCAGATCGAACGCATCCAGAAAGCGGCCACGCCCGAGCTGCGCGAAGCCGTGCGCACCGGCACCATCTCGATCAATGCCGCCGCCAACGTGGCGCAGTTGCCCGAGTCGGCGCAATTGGCCGCCGTGGCCGGTGGGCGCAAGGAATTGCAGCAGGCCGCGCGCCAGGTGCGCGAACAGAAAAGTGCGGCCCGCCCGCGCAAAGAGAAAGAGGTGGTCGATCCGGCCGACGAGCTGGCCACGCTGCGCAGCGAACGCGCAGCGATGAAAGACCGCCTGGCCACGCTGCTGACCGAAAACGAACGCCTCAAGCAACGCCTCGTCAACGCCGGTCTCGGCGCCGACTGAACCTCCCACGTCCTCAAGGAGCCAGCCCCCATGCCCACGTCACGTTCGTTCACGCCGGCATTGCTCGGCTTGCTCCTGATCGGCGCCGCCGCGCCATCGGTCGCTGTTGCGCCCAAGAAGACACCGATCGCGGCCACCAGCGCGCAAGCTGCGCCGAGCGCGACCACGGTCGCGCGCTGGAAAGCAACGGCCGAGCGCGTGACGATCATGCGCGACAAATGGGGCATTCCGCACGTCTTCGGCCGCACCGATGCCGACACCGTGTTCGGCACGCTGTACGCGCAGGCCGAGGACGACTTCAACCGCATCGAGCTCAATTACATCAATGCGATGGGGCGCCTGGCCGAAGTCGAGGGCGAGGCCGAGATCTGGCGCGACCTGCGCATGAAGCTGTACGTTCAGCCGGCCGCCATGCAGGCGCAATATGCCGCGAGTCCTGCCTGGCTGCAGAACCTGATGAAGGCGTTTGCGGATGGTCTGAACTATTACCTGTACACGCACCCCGAGGTCAAGCCGAAGCTCCTGACCCACTTCGAGCCGTGGATGGCGCTCACGTTCAGCGAAGGCAGCATCGGCGGCGACATCGAATCCATTGAGCTGGCTGACCTGGCCGCGTTCTATGGCAAGCGCCCGGCAGTGGCGCAACTGGGTGCGAAACTGGATGCGCAGCGCCATGACCCGCGTGGCTTCGCCCCCGAACCGCGCGGCTCGAACGGCTTTGCCATCGCGCCGAAACTGAGCGCCAATGGCCACGCGCTGCTGATGATCAACCCGCACACGTCGTTCTACTTCCGTCCCGAAGTGCACATGGTCAGCGAAGAGGGCCTGAATGCCTATGGCGCCGTGACCTGGGGCCAGTTCTTCATCTATCAGGGTTTTAATGACAAGCTGGGCTGGATGCACACGTCCGGTGGCGGTGACGTCATCGACGAATACCTGGAAACGGTCGTCGACCGCAATGGCGAGTACTTCTATAAATACGGCAAGCACGAGGCGCCGATGCGCAAGGTCGCGATCGCGCTCCCGTACAAGATGCCCGATGGGACGATGGCCAGCCGCAGTGTCACCGCCTACTTCACGCACCACGGCCCGGTCGTGCGCGCCGAGGGCGGCAAGTGGGTGTCGGTCAAGCTGATGGACGACCCGCTCAACGCGCTGACCCAGTCGTACACCCGCACCAAGGCGCGCGACTACAGCGCCTTTTACAAGGCCATGGAGCTGCGCACCAATTCGTCCAACAACACGGTGTACGCCGATGCGAAGGGCAATATCGCTTACTTCCACGGGAACTTCATCCCGAAACGCGACCCGCGCGTGGACTGGACCCGCCCGGTAGACGGCAGCAATCCCGCCAACGAATGGCAGCGCCTGCACGAGATCGACGAGACCATCACGCTGTTCAACCCGGCCAGCGGCTACATCTTCAACACCAACAACTGGCCCTGCACGGCGGCCGGCCCAAGTAGCCCCAAATGCGCGAGCTACCCGTCGTACATGTGGTCGCTGCCCGAGAATGCGCGTGGCCGCAATGCCGCGCGTGTGTTCAAGGATGCCAAGGGGCTCGACATCGACGGCCTGATCGCGGCTTCGTACGACACGCGCCTGCAGGCGTTCGAACCGCTGGTGCCGGCGGTCATTGCCGACTACGACGCCTTGCCGCCGGAAGACCCGCGCAAAGCGGCGCTTGCCGAGCAGATCGACGCACTGCGCAGCTGGAACATGCGCTACGCCATCGACTCGATCCCCACGTCGCTGGCCGTCTACTGGGGCCAGGACCTGGTGGCGCAGCACGGCGCGCGCGCCAAGCTCGAGACGATCCCGCCGGTCGACTACATCGCACAGCGCTTGAGCCCGGCGGACCGGCTCGACGGCTTGATGCGCGCGTCGGACAAACTGACGGCCGACTTCGGCGACTGGCGCACGCCATGGGGCGAGATCAACCGCTTCCAGCGCCTGTCAGGCGCGGTCGACCAGCAATACGATGACAGCAAGCCGAGTATTCCGGTGCCGTTCACATCGGCCAACTGGGGTTCGCTGGCATCGTTCGGCATGACGGCCAAACAAACGACGAAGCGCATCTATGGCGACCGCGGCAACAGCTTTGTCGCTGCCGTGGAGTTCGGCCCGAAGGTGCGCGCCAAGAGCATTCTGGCGGGCGGCCAGAGCAGCGATCCGCGTTCGCCGCACTTCAATGATCAGGCTGCCATGTATGCGCGCGGCGAGTTCAAGGACGTGCTGTTCTACAAGGAAGATATCGAGCGCCATCTCGAGCGGAAATACCATCCGGGCAAGTGAAAAGCCGATGGCGATGGCGCTGGCGATCCAGGTTGCCGGCACGCTATAATCGCAGCCTTCGTCGCATCGGATAGACAGGCAGGACAGGGCAGTGGCCAAACTTTATTTCAGGTACTCGGCGATGAACGCCGGCAAATCGACGGCCCTGTTGCAGGTCGCGCACAACTACGAAGAGCAGGGCCAGCAGGTCAAGCTCTACACGGCAGCAATCGACAACCGCTACGGCGTCGGCGTGATCACGTCGCGCCTGGGCGCGCAGCGGCCAGCCGAAGTCTTTCACGCAGATACGAACTTTCTCGACCAGGTCGAGAACGTGGCGTGCCTGCTGGTGGACGAGTCGCAATTCTTGACGGCGGCCCAGGTCAGCCAGTTGCACCAGCTGGCCCAGCTGCGCGGCGTGCCCGTGATCTGCTACGGCCTGCGCAGCGACTTTCGCGGCGAGCCGTTCCCCGGCTCGGCCTACCTGCTGGCGCTGGCCGACGATATCGAGGAAATCAAGAACATCTGCACCTGCGGCAAGAAGGCGACGATGAATATCCGCGTCGACGAGCAGGGCCGCCGTATCCGCGAAGGCGAGCAGGTCAGTATCGGCGGCAACGAAAGCTACCGCCAGGCGTGCGGGCGCTGCTTCTACGCACGCTGACACGATGCTCGCCGGCTGCAGCGCCTGGCTTCCCGCCGCCGCCTGCGCCATGGCAGCCGCGTCGCTCGACATCCTGATCTACCTGATTCCGTCGGCCGCGCTGGCGTTCCTGCTGTGGATCGCCTCGGCCGCGCACCCCGTCTTTTTCGTGTTCACCGCTGCCGGCACGCTGTGCCACGAACTGGCGCATTTCTCGGTGGGCCTTCTCACCAATGCCGAACCCGTCGGGATGAGCGTGCTGCCGCGCCGCATCAAGCGGGCCAAGGGTAGCAAGGCGGGCGGGCACAACTGGGAACTGGGTTCCGTGACGTTTGCCAATCTGCGCTGGTACAACGCAGCGCCGGCTGCGCTGGCGCCGCTCCTGGTGCTGTTCGTGCCGCTGGGTGTGGCCTGGTGGCGCACGCGTCATGGGCTGGCCTTCGAACCGGTCGACCTCGCGCTGATGGTGTTTCTCGCGCCGCAGTTCCTGTCATTCTGGCCGTCGCCGGTCGACTGGAAGCTTGCTGCCCGCTCGTGGCCGTGGGCGCCGCTGCTGATCCTGCTCGCCGTGCTCTGGGTTTACGGCGACGCGTTATTGACGCTTGTCAAAGGGTAAATACATGTGTGTGAGCAGGCTTACGGCAACCTTAATTGTCAGCATTTGCGGCGCCGCAAGCGGGTCAGGCCGGCGCTAACACGCTGATCTACCTGTAGAATGAACCGAAAAGCGCGGTATGGCAGGTTTGCCTTGCGCCATGCCGCAACCGCAACAGGAATCCCGTTCGGAGAATCGCAGAATGAAGAAGCACGTGCTCCTCGCCGCCATGGCGTTTGCCATGTCCGCCCATGTGGTGACCGCGCAGCCCGAGAAATCCGCTGCCGTCGCAACGCCACCGGCTCCGGCCAAGCCCGCCGATTCGGCGAAGTCTGCTGCCAAGCCCGCCGGCAAATCCGCCACCCCGGCCATCGCCACCGACATGAAGCCGATCGCCGCCCAGACCCAGGCCGCACTGTGGGCCTCGCGCGTGCTGGGCCGCTATCACTACAGCCCGGTCCCGCTCGACGACGCGATGTCGGCCAAGATCTTCGATAAATACTTCGAAGGCCTCGACAGCGAAAAGCTGTACTTCGTCCAGGCTGACCTCGACAGCTTCGGCGCCCTGCGCACGAAGATGGACGACGCCATCAATAACGAAGATCTGAACGCGCCGTTTTCGATCTACAACATGTACCAGAAGCGCTTCGGCGAACGCATGGCGTACGCGCGTAGTCTGCTCAAAGGTAACTTCGACTTCTCGACCGAAGAAACGATGCAGCTCGACCGCGAAAAAGCAGCGTGGGCCAAGAGCGAAGACGAAATCCACGATCTGTGGCGCAAGCGCGTCAAGAACGACTGGCTGCGCCTGAAGCTCGCCGGCAAGGACGATAAATCGATCCGCGAAACGCTCGACAAGCGCTACGAGAACTACGTCAACCGCATCGGCAAGCTGAACAACGAAGACGTGTTCCAGATGTTCATGAACGCGTATGCCACCGCCATCGAGCCGCACACCAACTACCTGGGGCCGCGCTCGGCCGACAACTTCGATATCGCGATGCGTCTGTCGCTCGAAGGCATCGGTTGCGTGCTGCAGTCGCGCGACGACTACACGATCATCCGCGAAGTCGTGCCCGGTAGCCCGGCGGAAAAGTCCGGAAAGCTCAAGGTGGGCGACCGCATCGTTGGCGTCGCACAGGGCAATGCACCGTTCACCGACGTGCTCGGCTGGCGCCTGGACGACGTGGTCGCGCTGGTGCGTGGCGAGAAGGGCACCACGGTCCGCCTGGACGTGATTCCGGGCGACGGCGGCGTCGATGCCAAGCACGTGAGTGTCTCGATGGTCCGTAACAAGATCAGCATGGAAGAGCAGGCCGCCAAGAAGTCGATCATCAAGGTCAAGGAAAACGGCGTCGAGCGCCGCATCGGCGTGATCGCGCTGCCGACCTTCTATCAAGACTTCGAAGGCCGTCGCAAGGGCGAAAAAGACTTCCGCAGCGCCACGCGCGACGTCGAGCGCATCCTGGTCGAGCTCAAGAAAGACAAGGTCGACAATGTCCTGATCGACTTGCGCAACAACGGCGGCGGTTCGCTGACCGAGGCCGTCGAACTGACGGGCCTCTTCATCGACAAGGGCCCGGTTGTCATGCAGCGCACGGCGGAAGGCCGCGTCGAAGTCGAAAGCGACGTCAAGGCCGGTCTGGCGTGGGATGGCCCGATGGGCGTGCTGATCAACCGTGGTTCGGCTTCGGCGTCCGAGATTTTTGCGGCAGCGATCCAGGATTACGGCCGCGGCATCGTCATTGGCGAGCCGAGCTTCGGCAAGGGCACGGTCCAGACGCTGATCGACCTCGACCGCTTCGCACCAGGTGAGAAAGCCCGCTACGGCGAGCTGAAGATGACGATCGCCCAGTTCTTCCGCATCAATGGCGGCACCACGCAGCTGCGCGGTGTGACGCCGGACATCAAGCTGCCGGTCATGACCGACCTCGACAGCTTTGGCGAATCGTCGTACGACAATGCGCTGCCATGGGTGGCGATCAAGCCGGCCAACTACATGCCGGCAGGCGACCTGAAGGAACTGGTGGCGCCGCTGCAGCAACGTCATGAAGCGCGTATCGCCAAGGACAAGGACTTCCAGTTCCTGCAGGAGGACATCGCTGAAGTGCTCAAGCTGCGCAAGGAAAACGTGATTTCGCTGAACGAGACCATCCGCCGCAAGGAGCGTGATACGCAGGATGCCCGTTCGAAGCTGCGTGAAGCCCGTCTGGGTGGCACGTCGGCGACGCCGGACGAACCTGCCAGCGGTCCGGGCAGCAAGGAAAAGCGCGCCGAAGCGCCGGATCCGACCAAAGCCAAGAAATCGGTCGTCGCCGTGCGCGGTACGCCGCGTCAGGATGACGGCCTGCAGGCCGACGAGCGCAATCTGCAGTCCGAGCTGGCAGCAGAGAAGGCAGCCAAGGATGCCAAGGATGTGATGCTGCAAGAGGCGGCCAACATCCTCGCCGATGAGGTGGGCATGCTCAAGACAGACACACGCATGGCATCGCGCGTGATGCCCTACATGGTCGTCGCACCAGCGGGCAGTGCCGTCAGCGCCAACGTCAAGTAAGCGTTGAACTTCTGGCGCGACGCTGTCCGCCATGCAAATAAAGGCTGCACCTTTCCGGGTGCAGCCTTTTTTCTTTCACACCGGCGGCCTGATACCGAGTGGTGACAAAATAATACGAGAATTGTCAAAAAATTATCTAGGTTGCTTTGCGGATGCACGTCATTTGTTTTTTGTTTTTTCACATGAATTCAAGGTTTCATGCTTAAGTAAAATCTTAATTGGGATGAATCAACCGTTTACGGGCGATAGGTAGTACGCACGATTTGATTGGAACTAAGAGTTCCCTTTCTGAAACGCATGCTAGGATGGCTTCGTGCTTGTAAAAAGAATAATCTTTAATTTCCTAGGAGTTACTTTCATGTCAATTCGCCACCTCGTTGTTGCATCGCTTCTGATCTCCGCAGGCGCAGCCCAGGCTGATGTCGTGTCGTCGGCTTCGCAACCTGCATTCCAAACCGGCTGGACCTCGGGTAATGGGTCCAGTGTCATTGGCTCCGGCGTGTTCGGTAGCGGCGTCAGCCTCGTCGGTGGCATTGCACACAATGCCAACAAGGACCTGACATCCGCTCTGGTCGGCAGTGCCAGCGCCAGCCTGTCGCAGTCGGAGGCCCAGAAGCTGTTTGTACAGCAAGGCATCGACGCCAGCTACGTGCTGAGCGCCGGTAACGGTTTGTTGGCAGCACGCTTCGGTAACTCGGCAGCAGTCATCAACGATGGCGACGGCGTCAAGATCGTGCAAGGGCAAACCGGCCAGAGCGGCAGCGGCGCAACGTCGCCAGCGGCTGGTGGCGCTATTGGCGGCGGCGCGGCAGTTGGTGGTGGCAGCGGCGCTGGCACCGGTTCGGCTGGCGGCGGCAGCGCGCCAGTTGCCGGTGGCAGCGGTAGTGTTGACGTGAGCCTGCCGCCTGTGACGGGCGACACGGGTGGCGGCAATGCGACCCAGCCATCGACGGATGCGGGCGCAGCAGCACCAGTCGCCGCTGACCCGAGCCTGATCCTGCCAAACGACATCAACGAAGTGCCTGAGCCAGGCACGATTGGTCTGATGCTGGCTGGTCTGGCTGGCGTGGGCATGATGGGTCGCCGTCGCAAGGCCAAGTAAGTCTCTTGACATGGGATGCAGGGCAGCCTTACTCGCTGCTCGATCGATATGGCGCCAGCCTGGTCTGGCGCCATCTGCATTTTGGCGCTGGGGAACGGTGCCGGGTTTGTCAGCCTGGAATGCTGCAAACCCACGTTTTGATAAGATTTTGTCATTGTTTGGCAGCAGGCGTGAGGCCAAAAGCCGACACATTTTAATTCCTTGAGTCAATTTTTATTCTTTCTGGCATAGAATCTACGCTGCAAGAATTTGACCAAGGAACGGTATGGCACGGCCAGAGAAAGTGCGTCTCGGCGAAGTATTGATGCAACAAAAGCTGTTGAGTGAAGAACAACTCCAGCAAGCCCTCGCGGATCAGAAGCGCACTGGCCGCAAGCTCGGGCGTGTTTTCGTTGAAAGCGGCTTTGTCACCGAGGATCAGATTTCCGGCGCACTGGCGCGCCAGCTCGACATCCCGTACATCAACCTCAAGTTCTACAACATCAATGCCGACCTGGTGCGGCTGTTGCCCGAGACGGCTGCACGCCGTTTTCGCGCCCTCGTACTGGAAGACCGCGGCGACGCCATGCTGGTGGGCGTGTCGGATCCGACCGACCTGTTTGCTTACGACGAAATCGCACGCCTGATCAAGAAGGGCGTCGAGCTGGCCGTGGTCAACGAGACCGAGGTGCTGGGCGCGATCGACCGTATCTACCGCCGCACTGGCGAGATCACGGGCCTGGCGCGCGAGGTCGAGGCCGACCTGGGCGACGTGTCCATCGACTTCGGCGCGCTGGCGGCCAACCCGGGGCTCGAAGAAGCCCCGATCGTCAAGCTGCTGCAATCGGTGTTCGACGATGCCGCCCAGGTGCGCGCATCGGACATTCACATCGAGCCGCAGGACGGGCGCCTGCAGATTCGTTTTCGCATCGATGGTGTGCTTCACCTGCAGACCGAGGCCGACCTGAAAGTGGCCACGCCGCTGGCGCTGCGCCTCAAGCTGATGGCCGACCTGGACATCTCCGAAAAACGCCTGCCGCAGGATGGCCGCTTTGCTGTCAAGGTGCGCAACCAGCGCATCGACGTGCGTATCTCGACGATGCCGACGCAGTATGGCGAATCGGTCGTCATGCGTCTGCTGAACCAGGGCGGGACCAATCTGCGTCTGGACGCCATCGGCATGCCGGCGCGCCTGGTGGAGCGCTTCCGCGCGATTGTCGCGCGCCCGAACGGGCTGGTGCTGGTGACCGGGCCGACCGGCAGCGGCAAAACCACGACGCTGTATAGCGCGCTGGCCGAACTCAATTCAGTCGAGAAGAAGCTGATCACGGTCGAGGACCCGGTCGAGTACCGGCTGTCGGGCATCAACCAGGTCCAGGTCAACGACAAGATCGAACTGTCCTTTGCGCGCGTGCTGCGCTCGGCACTGCGGCAAGACCCGGACATCGTGCTGGTGGGCGAGATGCGCGACCAGGAAACGGCGCAGATCGGTCTGCGCGCCGCAATGACGGGTCACCTGGTGCTCTCGACGCTGCACACGAACGACGCCGCCAGCACGCCGCTGCGCCTGATGGACATGGGCGTGCCGCGCTACATGGTCGGCGGCTCGCTGCAGGCCGTGCTGGCCCAGCGCCTGGTGCGCGTGATCTGCGAGAGCTGCACGGTCGACTACCAGCCGGCCGCGAACGAGGTCGAGTGGCTGCGCTCCGAACTGAAGGAACTCGCTGCGAGCACGCGCTTCTTCCACGGCAAGGGCTGCTCGCACTGCAACGGCACCGGCTACCGGGGCCGCACCGGCGTCTACGAATTGCTGGAAATGACACGCGCCGTGACCGAGGCCGTCAACCATCCGGACCCGGGCCACTTCCTGAAAGTGGCGCAGGCCGAGATGCGCGGCGACACGCTGCGCCGCCATGCGGTGAGCCTTGCCGTACAGGGACGCTCGACGATCTCGGAAGCAATGCGGGTCAGTAACCAGTTCGACGACTGAGCCAGGGACCAATAAACGATGCCATTCTTCGCCTACAAAGGTCGCGACGGACGCGGCGAGCTGCTGCAGGGCGTGCTCGAAGGCGCCGATAGCGGCGCCGTCGCCGACCAGCTGTTCGGCAGCGGCGTGACGCCCCTCGAGATCAGCGTGACCAAGCGCCGCGCGACCAGCGGCAGCGCTGGCAGCAGCAGCGTGGGCTGGCGCGAGCGCTTGTTCGAGAAAAAGGTGACGTCGATGGACGTGCAGCTGTTCAGCCGCCAGATCTATACGCTGCTGAAATCAGGCGTGCCGATCATGCGCGGACTGGCCGGGCTGCAGGAATCCGCCATCAGCACGTCGTTCGCGCGCATCATCAAGGACCTGCGCGAGTCGCTCGACGCCGGGCGCGAGCTGTCGATCGCAATGGGCCGCTACCCGGCCGTGTTCACGCCGTTCTACCTGTCGATGGTCAAGGTGGGCGAAATGACGGGGCGCCTGGAAGAAGTGTTCCTGCGCCTGTTCGACCACCTCGAGTTCGATCGCGACATGCGCGAGCGCGTCAAGACGGCGCTGCGCTATCCGACCTTCGTTGTCATCGCGATGGTGCTGGCGATGGTGGTCGTGAATATTTTTGTGATTCCCAAGTTTGCCTCGGTGTTCCAGTCGTTTGGCGCCGAATTACCACTGATGACGCGTGTGCTGCTGACGACTTCGCAGTTCACCATCGCCTGGTGGCCGGCACTGGCTGGCGTGACTGTCGCGTCCATTGTCGGCTTCAAGGCCTGGAACCGCACGGTGAATGGCCGGCTGGTCTGGGACCGCGTCAAGCTGCGCCTGCCAGTTGCCGGCAAGATCATCCATAAAGGGACGATGGCACGCTTTGCACGGAGCTTCGCGCTGTCGCTGCGCAGTGGCGTGCCGATCGTGCAAGCGCTGACGGTCGTATCGCAGACAGCGGACAACGCCTATCTCAGTTCGCGCATTGACCAGATGCGCGATGGCGTCGAGCGCGGGGAGAGCATCCTGCGCACGTCGAGCGCTGCCAACGTGTTCACGCCGATCGTCCTGCAGATGATCGCAGTGGGCGAGGAAACCGGTTCGATCGATGACCTGATGGATGAAATCGCCCTGATGTACGAGCGCGAAGTCGATTACGAGCTCAAGACACTCTCGAGCCAGATCGAGCCGATCCTGATTACATTTCTGGGCGTGATGGTGCTGATTCTGGCGCTGGGCATTTTCCTGCCGATCTGGGATCTGGGACAGGCGGCATTGCATCCGAAATAACGCGGGGTCGCAGCCGAGTGTTGCGTAATGGCACCAAAATAAGGCTTGCCGGACGGAAAAGTCGCATTAGCTCAAAATACTTTGTGGAAAGTTCTTCCTGGATATCGAAATTTCCTAGGGTCAATGTAGAATTCTTTATGCGCTCTCTGCCGTCAGGCCTGGATGAGGGCGAAGATATCAGGAGGATTGGTCCACGGCGTGCCTTGGTGCACCGGTCCTCGATCAACCAGTCGGAAGGAATTTCATCCTTTCAATCATACGGAGAGTAGCGATGAACAAAGGTTTCAACAAAGGCGCGCAAGGCGGTTTCACCCTGATCGAACTGATCGTCGTGATCGTCATCCTGGGCATTCTGGCAGCAACCGCGCTGCCGAAGTTCGCGAGCCTGAGCGGCGATGCACGCGGGGCCTCGCTGAAAAGCGCGAAGGGCGCGATCTCTGCCGCGTCGGCGATGCTGCACGGTAAGTGGCTGATCAGTAACGCGACCCCAATCGCCGTTGAAGGGGCAAGCATCGACATGGTCTTTGGCTACCCAAGCCAGGGCACGATTGCATTGGCAGCCGGCCTGGATCCGAAAGAATATGTGGCGACCCCGAATGGTCAGCAAATGACCTTCAGGCCAATCAACATGCCGGCAGCGCTGAATGCAACGTGCTTTGTCTCCTATAACGAAGCCACGGCTGCCGTGCCGACGCCAGTCATCGTCGTCAATACCGACAAGTGCGAATAATTCGCCAGTAGCCGATCGAACAGGCGCTGCCATGGCAGCGCCTTTTTTATCGCTGGTGGCATGGTTGCCACACGCTGCATAAGAACATCACTGATACTGTGATTTTTTGTGATTTCTCCCAATCACTCTTGTCTATAATCAAGACATTGTCGGTGACGACCCTTACTGCTACCAATCAGCCGCCTGCATGCGTTTGTTGAAGAAATCCAGGAAGAAAAACGGCTGGCTCGCCTTTGCCATCGCCGGCGAGCACGTGCTTGCTGCCAGTGTCGAGCGCATGCCGGACGCCAAGCCCGTTGTGCGTCTGGTTTCGCCGGTAACTGCCCCGTCGCTCACCGAGGCCATCGACAAGGCTGGCCGCGACGGCCAGGCCGGCCTGCGCCATTGCAGCACCTTGCTCACCGGCGGCGACTACCAGATCCTCAACGTCGAAGCGCCCAGCGTGCCGCGCGAAGAAATGAAAACGGCGATGCGCTGGCGCCTGAAAGACGTTCTCGACTTTCCTGCCGCCGAAGCGACCATCGACGTGCTCGATATCGCGCTGGACGCCAACTCGCGCGCCCAGCAATCGGTGTTCGTCGTCGCGGCGAAAAACAGCATCATCGCGCCGCGCCAGAAACTGTTCCTGGACGCCAAGGTCGAACTGACGGCGATCGATATTCCTGAGATGGCCCAGCGCAATGTGTCGGCCATGCTCGAGCCGGAAGGCCGCGGCATCGCCATGCTGTCGTTCGGCGATGATGGCAGCCTGCTCACTGTGTCCTACCGCGGCGAGCTGTACCTGTCGCGCCGCTTCGACGTCACGCTGGCGCAATTGCTCGAACCCGACCACGACCGCAAGCATGCGAGCTTCGACAAGATCACGCTCGAGCTGCAACGCTCGCTCGACCATTTCGAGCGCCAGTATTCGTTCATCAGCGTCGCCAAGCTCATCCTCGGCCCATCGGCCGTGACGGGACTCGACGAGTACCTGTCCAGCAATCTGTACACGCCGGTTGAAACGCTGAACCTGGCGAGCTTGTTCGACCTGTCGCGCACGCCCGAGCTGGCCGACCTGGCCCAGCAGCAGCGCTTTTTCCTGGCCATTGGCGCTGCGCTGCGGGACGGGGAGGGCGCATGAGCCAGCAAATCAATCTGTTCAATCCGGCGTTCCAGCCGCAAAAGCACGTGCTGTCGGCAGCGCAGCTGGCGCTGGCCGCCGGCGTGGTCGTCGTCGGCATCGCTGGCCTGGCACTGCTGGGGAGCATGCGCACGGCCGAACTGCAGCAGAAGGCCGATGCCGGTGCGGTGCAGCTCGACAAGCGGCAAGCACGCCTGGCCTCGGTCAACACCGAATTTGTGCCGCGCGCGAAAGACGCGACGATGGCGGACCAGCTCCTTGACGCCGACCGCAAGCTGGCCGCCATGCGCCATGTATCGGGCGCGCTGTCACGGGGCGAACTGGGTGACACGAACGGCTTTGGCGGCTACTTCAAGGCGCTCGCGCGCCAGAGCATGCCGGGGTTGTGGCTGACCGGCGTGACGGTTGGCGCGGGCGGCGCCCAGATCGGCATCCGCGGCCGCGCGCTGGACCCGGCCATGGTGCCTGGCTACCTGAATCGCCTGACGAGCGAGCCCCTGATGCAGGGTAAGTCGTTTGCCAGCCTGCAAATCGGCGAAGCGGCGTCGCTGCCGGTGCCGGCAGCCGCGCCTGGCGCGGACGGCCAGCCCGCCACCCGCGCCGCGCCGTATGTCGAATTCAGCCTGCAGTCGGTCGCCACGGAGCCGCAGCCATGAGCGCGTCCATCAAGCAGCGCGTGCTCGACGTGGCGGCGCGCATGGACGCCCTGTCGCTGCGCGAGCGCGGCATGGTGTTCGGCGCCACCATCGCCGTGCTGGCGTTCGCCGGGCACACCCTCGTGCTGGCGCCGCAGGACGCAAAACAGGCAGCCCTGCGCACGCAGATCGAGCAACAGCAGGCCGCGAGCGCCGCCATCGATGGCGAGATCACGGCGCGCGTGGAGGGGTCGCGGATCGACCCGGACGCCCAGTCCCGCACGCGCCTGAACTCGATGCAGCAAGAGATGGGGCAACTGGGCAGCGAGCTGCTGGCGCTCGAACATGGCCTGGTGCCGCCCGAGCGCATGGGGCCGCTGGTCGAAGGCATCCTGCGCGCCAACGGCCGCCTCAAGCTCGTTTCGATGCGAACGTTGCCGGCCGAACCGCTGGCCGCACCGGGCGCTACGACCGCCCCGGCTGCCGCAGCAGGCGCTGCGCCTGTCGCGGGGGGCGACGTGCCCCTGCTGTACCGGCACGGCGTCGAAGTCACGGTGCGCGGCAATTACCTCGACATGGTCGACTACATGAGCACACTCGACGCGATGCCGACGCGGATGTTCTGGGGCCGCGCCCAGCTCGACGTCGAAACCTATCCGACCGCGCGCCTGACGCTCACGCTGCATACGCTCAGCCTGGACCGACAATGGATGAAGCTGTGAAACACCTGACCAAAACCGTGCTGGCCTGCGTCGCGCTGTGCGGGCTGCCTGCCGCCGCGCAGCCGTTGCAGGACCCGACCCGCCCGCCGGCCGGCATGGACCGGATCGCGCTCGATCCGGCCGTGCAGCGCGACGTCCCGCGCCTGCAATCGGTGCTCATCGCGCCGCATGCGGGCGGGCGCCACGTGGCCGTCATCGATGGCGAAACGCTGCGCCTGGGCGAGTTTTACAAAGGCGCACGGATCACGAGTATCAAGCCTGGCGAGGTCATCCTCATGCGCGGCAACGCGCGCCAGGTGCTGCGCATGGATGCACCGCTGTCCGGCATGACGCCGGTTGCCCGCTAACCGATGAAGTACGTACCCACCATGACACCCAAGTTTGTAATGGCGCCGCGCGCGCTGGCCGTGGCGCTTGCCGTCACCGTGCTCCTTGGCGGTTGCCAGAGCGCGCCGCAGAACGCCACCTATGACGCGATCACGAAAGAGCTGACGAAAGCCAGCACCCAGCAGGGCGCCCGCCCCGCGGTGGTCGACGCGGTGGCCAATGCGCTGCTGCCGCCGGCGGCAACGCTGGCCAGCCAGTTGCCCAAGGCGCGCCCGGCGCTGGAAGAGCGCTTCAACGTCGCCTTCAACAATGTCCCGGCGCAGCAGTTCTTTCGCTCGATCGTGGCCGGCACCCGCTACAACATGCTGGTGCACCCGGACGTGACGGGCAATATCAGCGCCAACCTGAAGGATGTGACGCTGGTCGAAACGCTGGAAGCGGTGCGCGACATGTATGGCTACGACTACAAGATCGACGGTGCCCGGATCGCGATCCGCCCGCTGACGATGCAGACCCGCATGTTCCATGTGAACTACCTGACAGCGCAGCGCAGCGGCAGTTCCAATCTGCGCGTGTCGTCCACGTCGGTGGCCGATGCAGGCAATGGCAACAACAATAGCGGCGGCGGCGGCGGCGGCGGCGGCGGTGGCAACAACAACCGCAGCCAGAACAACAATAACCAGAACGGCAATAACAACAATAACAATAACAACAGCAGCAACGGCCAGACCCAGACCAACAGCACCGACGTGCGCACGCATTCGGACAACGACTTCTGGGGCGATCTGAAACTGTCGATCGCCGCCATCGTCGGCTCGACCGAAGGCGGTCGCAGCGTCGTCGTCAGCCCGCAATCGGGCGTGCTCGTGATCCGCGCGATGCCGGACGAATTGCGTAACGTCGACGCTTACCTGAAGGCCACCCAGCTGTCGGTCGACCGCCAGGTGATCCTCGAAGCCAAGATCCTCGAGGTGGAACTGAACGACAGCTTCCAGAGCGGCATCAACTGGGCCTCGTTCGCGTCGTTCCGCGGTTCGCATCCCAACCGCGTTTCGGGCGGCCTGATTTCGCCCGGCGCCAACCTCGCGCCGTTGCCTTACACGGGCGGCCAGCCGCCTGTGATCAACAGCGGCCAGGGCCTCGCGGCCAGCACCGGCTTCTCGCTGTCGAATGCTGCCACGGCGGCCGGCTCGCTGTTCGGCTTTGCGTTCCAGACGAATAACTTCGCGGCGCTGATCACGTTCCTCGAATCGCAGGGCAGCGTGCACGTGCTGTCGAGTCCACGCATTGCGGCGGTCAACAACCAGAAGGCCGTGCTCAAGATCGGCACCGATGAATTCTTCGTCACCGGCGTGACCAACAACATCACGACCGGCGACAACGGCAGCATCGTTAGCCCGAGCGTGACGGTGCAGCCGTTCTTCTCCGGCGTCGTGCTCGACGTGACGCCGCAGATCGACGCCAGCGGCAACATCCTGCTGCACGTGCACCCGTCGGTCAGCCAGGTCACCACCGTCAACAAGGATGTCGACCTGGGCTCGGGCGGTACGCTGCGCCTGCCGCTGGCGGCATCGAGCACGTCGGAACTCGACAGCATCGTGCGCGGCCGCAATGGGCAAGTCGTCGCCATCGGCGGCTTGATGCGCCAGGCGTCCACCGGCGACACCGACCAGTTGCCGGGTGCGGACAAGATCCCGCTGCTGGGCAACCTGTTCCGCAACAAGAACCGGACCAACCAGAAGCGCGAGCTGGTCGTCCTGATCAAGCCGACCATCGTCGAAGGCGCCAGCGACTGGAGCGAAGACATGATGGACGCGAGCCGCCGCATCGAGCAGCTCGATCCCCGCCGCCGTGCGCCTGGCTTGGGCGTCGACTGATGTACGCGGCACATTTTGGCCTGCGCGAGCTGCCGTTCGGGATCACGCCGGACACCAGCTTCTTCTTCGGCAGCCCGCGCTCGCAGGAAGCCCTCAACACGCTGCTGGTCGCGGCGCGCGGCGGCGAAGGCTTCATCAAGATCACGGGCGAAGTCGGCACCGGCAAGACGCTCCTGTGCCGCAAGTTCATGGCGACGCTCGGTGAAGGATTCGTCACGGCCTACATCCCGAACCCGTACCTCGAACCGCGCACCTTGATGCTGGCGCTGGCCGACGAACTGGAGATCGTGCTCGAACGCGACGTCGACCAGCATCAGCTGCTCAAGGCGATCAACCTGCGCCTGCTGCAACTGGCCGCGCAGGATTTGCGCGTCGTGCTGTGCCTGGACGAAGCGCAAGCCATTCCTGTCGACAGCCTGGAAGCCCTGCGGCTGCTGACGAACCTGGAAACGGAAAAGCGCAAGCTGCTGCAGATCGTCCTGTTCGGCCAGCCAGAACTGAATCGCAAGCTGCAGCTGGACTCGATCCGCCAGCTGGCCCAGCGCATCACGTTCCATTACCACCTCGGCCCGTTGAACCGCGACGACATCGATTTTTATGTGGCGCACCGGCTGCGCGTGGCCGGCTTCACCGGCGCGCGGCTGTTTTCCAGCGCCGCGATCCGCAGCCTGTACAAGGCCAGCGGCGGCGTGCCACGCCTGGTCAACATCATGGCGCACAAGGCGATGATGCTCAGTTACGGCCAGGGCAAGCAGCAGGTCGCAGGTGGCCATGTCGCCATCGCCGCGCGCGATACGGTGGGCGTGGGGCGCGCGATCCGCCAGTGGCTGACGGGCGGCGCGATCGTCATGGGCGCCCTTGGCGTGTTTGCCTGGGTGGTGGCGCCATGAGCCTGATTAACAAGATGCTCAAGGACCTCGACGCGCGCGCAGGGCAGCCTGGCGCGGCGCCGCTGCCGGCCGACGTGCGGCCCGTGGCTGCACCCGAGCGGCGCGGACCGGTGCTGCGCGCGGCGCTGGTCGGCGGCGCGCTGCTGGCGGTCGGCGCCGGTGTGGTTGGCTGGAAGACGATGCAGACGGCGCCCGCGCCGACACCGGCTCCTGCCGTGCTGGCGGCTGCGCCAGTCCCGGCGCGCACGGCGGTGGTGGTGGACATGCCGGCGGCAGCGCCGGTGCAGGTGGTTGATGTGGCGCCAGCCGTGCCGGCGCCCACACCGGAACCAGAGCCGGCACCGGAACCAGCACCGGCACCGGCACCAGCACCAGCACCAGCAGCCAAGCGTGTCACGCCGGTCGCTTTGGCACCAACCGCCAGGCCTGCACCACGCACGGTTGCCGTGGCGAAGACTACAGCAGCTGTACCGGCTACGGGTCGCACCGACACGCCATCGCAACGGGCCGAAAACGCCTATCGGCGCGCGCTCGGCGTGCTCGAAGACGGCCGCGTGACCGAGGCGATTGCCACGCTGCAGGCGGGTCTGCAGATCGATCCGCGCCATGAAGCCGCGCGCCAGACGCTGGTCGGTCTGCTGATCGAGGCCGGCCGTCCGGACGATGCGATGCGCCAGTTGCAGGCCGCGCTCGCGATCGACGCGCGCCAGCCGGCGCTGGCGATGCTGCTGGCGCGCCTGCAGCTCGAACGGGGCGGGCCGGCCATCGACACCCTGATGCGCACGCTGCCCTATGCGGCGGGCAACGGCGAGTACCACGCATTCCTGGCCGGCGTGCTGCAGCGCGAGGGTCGTGTACATGAAGCGGCTGACCATTACCAGGCTGCGCTCAAGCGCTCGCCCGGCAATGGCGTGTGGTGGATGGGTCTGGGTATCGCGCTGCAGGCCGACAAGCGCGACGCCGAAAGCCGCGCTGCCTTCATGCAGGCGCAGGCCAGCGGGACGCTGTCGCCCGAACTGCAGGCCTTCGTCGAGCGCCGGCTGGGCCAACTCGGTCGTTGAGGCCGCCGCCGGGGAGGGCGGGCATGGTAAAGTGTCATGCCTGCGCAGGTACCCCTGCGCAGCTCCCCGGTCAACGAGCGTGACCCAATAACAGTACCCCGGGTGTCCCATGAACTTGTTCGAACATTTGGCCTTGCTGGCCGTGCTGGTGCTTGCGGCGGGCTTCCTGTCGCTCACCGAAATCTCGCTGGCAGGCGCCCGCAAAATCAAACTCAAATTGCTGGCCGAGGCGGGCGACGACCGTGCCCGCAAGGTCATGGCCCTGCAGGCGCATTCGGCCGACTTCTTCGCCGCCTCTCAGCTTGGGCTGAACGCCATTGCGATCCTGGGCGGTATTCTGGGCGAAGGGGCCTTGCGCCCGTTCTTCCTCGAGTGGCTGTCCGTCTTCTACGCGGGGCCAGGCCGCGAAAACATCGCCTTCACGCTGTCGTTCGTGTTCGTCACCACGCTGTTCGTGCTGTTCTCGGACCTGATGCCCAAGCGCCTGGCCTTGATCTCGCCCGAGACGACGGCGATGGCGGTGATCCGGCCGGTGCTGTTCGTCATCCGGCTGTTCAAGCCATTCTCGTGGACGCTGAACGTGATCGCCAACGGCTTGTTCAAGCTGTTTGGCATCAACATGACGCGCGAAGACCGCATCACGTTCGATGAAATCTCGGCCGTGGTCGAAGCCGGCGCGCAGGCCGGCGTGCTGCAAAAGCAGGAGCAGCACTTCATCGAGAACGTGTTCGAACTCGAGTCGCGCGCCGTGACGTCGACGATGACGACGCGCGAGAACATCGTGTTCTTCGACCTGACCGAGCCCGAAGAAAGCGTGCGCCAGAAGATTGCTGCGCATTCGCTATCCAAATTTCCGGTCTGCGATGGCGTGATTGACCGCGTGGTCGGCTATGTCGACACGCGCGACATCCTGGTGCGCCTCTTGAACAACCAGTCGCACTTTCACCTGAGTGAATCGACGGTCCGCACGGTCTTGATCATCCCCGACAGCCTGACGCTGTCCGAGCTGCTGGACCGCTTCCGCTCCAGCAAGGAGACCTTCGCGGTGGTCATCAACGAGTATGCGTTTGTCGTCGGTGTGATCACGCTGTCGGACATCATGGTGACGGTGATGGGGCGCTGGGGTAGCCCGCTGGAAGCCGACCAGCAAACGATGCAGCGCGAAGACGGCTCGTGGCTGATCGACGGCAGCACGCCGGTGGCGGAGATGAAGCGCGTGATCGACCTGCAGTCGCTGCCCGAAGAAGAGCGCTACGAGACGGCGGCTGGCTTCATGATGTTCATGCTGCGCAAGGTGCCCAAGCAGACCGACAGCGTCGAGTACGAAGGCATGCGCTTCGAGGTGCTCGACGTCGACCATCACCGCATCGACCAGATACTGGTCAAGCGCCTCGACCCGGGGCAGAAGGCGCTCGGGGCGGCGACGCCTGCCGCCCACTAGGTTTCTTTTACAACTGTGCGAGACGCTCCAGCGCAAGCTGCAGCGTCTCGTCTTTTTTCGCGAAGCAGAAACGCACCACGTGCGACTCTTTCAGCTGGCTGTAGAACGCCGAGACGGGAATGGCGGCGACCTTGATCTCGCGCGTCAGCCATTCGGCGAATTCCGCTTCACTCAAATCCGAGATCGCGTCGTAGCGCACGCACTGGAAGTAGGTGCCGTCCGATGGCAGCAGCGTGAAGCGCGACGCCGCCAACCCGGCGCGGAACAGGTCGCGCTTGGCCTGGTAGAACGCCGGCAGGTCGCGCCACGGCGCCGGGTCCTGCAGGTAGCCGGCAATCGCGTGCTGCATCGGCGCATTGACGCAAAAGACGTTGTACTGGTGGACCTTGCGAAACTCGACCATCAAGGCTGCCGGCGCGGCCACGTAGCCGATCTTCCAGCCGGTCACGTGGAAGGTCTTGCCAAAGCTCGACACGACGAATGCGCGTTCGGCCAGCGCCGGATGGCGCGCCACCGACGCATGCGGCTCGCCATCGAACACCATGTGTTCATACACTTCGTCCGACAGCACCAGGATCTGCGTGTCCTGCACGATCGCCACCAGCGCGTCAAGATCGGCCTGGCGCAGGATCGTGCCGGTCGGGTTGTGCGGCGTGTTGATGACGACCATGCGCGTGCGCGGCGTGACCGCTGCCCGCACGTCGGCCCACTCCACACGGTAGCCATCGGCGTCCAGCCGCATCGTCACCGGCACCACCACACCGCCTGCCAGCGCAATGGCCGGCGCATAGCAATCGTAGGCGGGCTCGATGACGATCACCTCGTCGCCCGGATGCACGACGGCCAGGATCGCCGACTGGATCGCCTGGCTGGCGCCGGCGGTGACGGTGATGTCGGTATTCGCATCGTAGCGATGGCCGTAGGTGGCCTCGATCTTGGCCGCAATCGCCTGGCGCAGCGCCGGCAGGCCGGTCATCGGCGGATACTGGTTATGCCCGGCGCGCATCGCGTCGGTCACCAGGTCGACCAGCGCCGGGTCGCACGCGAAATCGGGGAAACCCTGGCCCAGGTTGACGGCGCCATGGTCGATGGCCAGTTGCGACATGCGGGTGAACACGGTGGTGCCGACGTGCGGCAGGCGGGAGACCAGCGGTGGAAGGCTCATGAATGCATCCTGATCGAAAGCAAATGGGGGGAAGCCTTATTTTAGCGCGCCTTCGGCCTTGGCCTGGCGCCACGTGGCGACCCACACCTCGGGCAGCATGATGCGAAACAGCCCCGCCTGCGCCGTCTTGCGTCCCAGCTTGAGCAGTGCCTTGTCCTTGCTGATCAGGATCGACGCGCCGGCATCGCGCGCGAGCTCCATGAATTTCTGGTCGTCGCGGTCGGTGCACACGGGCAGGCGGATCGCTTTCGAATCGACGTCAACGAGGCGCAGCAGGGCATCGAAGCGGGCGGCGGCCGCCAGGCGGCTGTCGTCGTCCAGCGGCAGGTGCTGGTAGTGCAGCACGGCCAGGTATTCGGCGCGGCAGTCGGCGCGCGTGATGGCGTCGATCTCCTTCGCCTCGATGGCGGCGAGCAGGTCGGCCCAGCGCGGATCGTGGAACACGAACAGGTCGAGCAGCACATTGGTGTCGATGACGATGGTTGGGGCTGGAGCGGTTATCATGTCGGTTGTTTATTTATGGAAAAGTTTCGTACGGCCATGCTGATTGTCCTGTCTCCCGCCAAGTCCCTCGATCTCGAATCGCCCCTGACCACGCCGCACCAGTCCACGCCCGACTTCATTGCCCATGCGGGCGAACTGATCGAGGTCTTGCGCGGCCATTCACCCGCATCGATCAGCGAATTGATGGACCTGTCCGACGCGCTGTCGATGCTCAACGTCGGGCGCTATGCCCACTGGGAAGCCGATCATGGACAAGCGCGGCCGGCGATCATGTCATTCAATGGCGACGTGTACACGGGGTTCGACGCGCGCACGCTGAACACGGAGGCGCTGACGTTTGCCCAGCGCCACGTGCGCATCCTGTCAGGCCTGTACGGCGTACTGCGCCCGCTCGACCAGATGCATCCGTATCGCCTGGAAATGGGCACCCGGCTGGCCACCCCTCGCGGCAAGGACCTGTATGCGTTCTGGGGCGAGACGATCACCGCCGCCCTGAATCAGCAACTGGCCGAGAACGGCTCGACGGCGCTGGTGAATCTGGCCTCGACCGAGTACTTCAAGTCGGTCAAGCCGAAGCTGCTGGCCGCGCCCGTCATCGAGCCTGTATTCCAGGACTGGAAGAACGGCCAGTACAAGATCATTTCGTTCTATGCCAAGCGGGCGCGCGGGATGATGGCGCGTTATGCCACCGAGAACGGCATCACGGATCCTGAGGAGCTCAAGGACTTCGATGTCGACGGCTACGCATTCGAACCGGCGGCGTCAAGCGAGCGCGCGTGGGTATTCCGGCGTCGCAACGCCGACGCTGTCGGGTAAACGTCGTAGGGTGGGCGGGTACCCCGCCCACGCGTTCAACCCGCCTTCGCATACCACAACGCGAGGTTGGTGTGAACGCGTGGACGGCACAGCCGTCCACCCTATTGGACCGCATCCTTCGGCGCCGCCTTGGCGCCACCCTTGGACCAGAACTTCCACCACGGCGCATCGCCGCGGGCGTTCGGGTTCAGGAAGTAGCTGTCCGGATAGTTCAGCGCGAACACACGCTGCGTATCGTCGCGCAGCAGCGGCATGCCGAGCTTGTCGTACGAGCGGATCATGATGAACAGCGCTTCTTCGCGTGCCGGCGCATCGGTGTAGTTGGTCACCGCATCCTGGGCACGATTGAGCGCCGCCAGGTACGAGCCGCGGCGGTAGTAATAATTCGCCACGTGCACTTCGTACTGGGCCATCGCATTGATCAGATAGCTCATGCGCTCGGTTGCGTCGGCCGCGTACTTGCTGTTCGGGTACTTGTCGACCAGCGCCTTGAACGCCGCAAACGCTTCACGCGTTGCACGCGGATCGCGCTCGGTCGGGTCCTGCGAGTACACGAAGCTGAAGAACCCGAGCTGATCGTTGAAATTGATCAGGCCACGCAGGTAGTACATGTAGTCGACCTGGGGGTGGTTCGGGTGCAGCTTGATGAAGCGCTCGACCGCCGCCAGCGCTTGCGCCTGGTCAGCCGACTTGTAGTGGGCATACGCCACTTCCATCTGCGCTTGTGTTGCGTACACGCCGAATGGGAAGTTGGTTTCGAGCCGCTGGAACAACGGGATTGCGGCTTCGTAGTGCCCACCTGCCATCTCTTCGCGCGCCTCAGCGTATAATTTCTCCGCCGACCAGTTTTTGGACTCGTCCTTGGCCTTTGGCAGCATACTGCATGCCGACAGACCGACGAGGGCGCAAGTAGCGACCAACACAGACAATTTTTTTTGCATAGCTTTTTGCAAGAAATGTTTTACCTAGATTCAACGAACGGCTGATTATAGCCGATGGGACTCACGTGATATTAACTCCTGCGCCGAATCCGGCGGATTTACCGATTGACCCTGATTTTGACGATGAACTGGAGATCGGGTTCGTCCCGTTACCAGGCACCGATCTGTCGCCCATTACCCTGGCGCTGCAAGAGGAACACTGCGGCCAGCGCCTCGACAAGGTAGTGGCCGGCCTGGTGCCCCAATTCTCGCGCAGCCGCTTGCAGCAATGGTTCGAAAGCGGCCACATCACGGTGGACGGTAAACCGGCCCGGGGCAAGGACACGGCCTATGGCGATGAAGCCATTGTCGTCGTGCCACAAGCTGCGCCTGAAGACACGGCGTTCGCGCCGGAAGCGATGGATCTCACCATCGTGTACGAAGACGACGACATCATGGTCGTCAACAAGCCGGCGGGCCTCGTCGTGCACCCGGGTTCGGGCAACTGGACCGGCACGCTGCTCAATGGCCTGCTGCATCACTGCCCGCAGCTGGTTGGCGTGCCGCGCGCCGGCATCGTCCACCGTCTCGACAAGGATACCAGCGGCCTGATGGTCGTCGGCAAAACGCTTGCCGCGCAAACCGATCTCGTACGCCAGCTGCAGGCACGCACCGTCAAGCGCGAATACTTTGCGCTGGTATGGGGCACGCCGCGCCTGTCGGGCACGATCGACAGCCCGATGGGGCGCGACGCGAAAGACCGCGTCAAGATGGCCGTCTCGAGCAGCCCGTTCGCCAAGCCGGCGATCACCCATTACGAGCGCGTCATTTCGGGCGAGCTCGATCGGCGTCCGGTCACGCTGGTGCGTTGCCGCCTGGAGACTGGCCGCACACACCAGATCCGCGTGCACATGCAGTCGCTGGGCTTTTCGCTCGTCGGCGATGCCGTCTATGGCAAGCGTCACCTGACGCCGGTGTTCCCGCGCCAGGCGCTGCAGGCGCGTCGCCTGGGCCTCGTGCATCCGGCCACCGGTGAGCAATGCGAATGGACCGTGCCGCTGGCCGACGATTTCGCCGAGCTGATCGCGCGTGCAGGCATCGAAGAGCCGGAGCTGGGCGAATTCGGCACGGCGATCGAGGATGCCGCGGACGACGACAACGGCGTTGTCACTTACCGGGCATGAGTACGCTGGCACGGTCGGCTCTGGTCTGGCCCGATTGGCCTGACTTGCCGGCGACCGTCGGCGCACTGGCGACCAGCCGCGATGGCGGCGTCTCCGTCGGTCCCTACGACGACGGCAAGGGTGGCGGGGGCCTGAATCTGGGCCTGCACGTGAACGACGCGCCAGACGCCGTCGCTGCCAATCGCGCCTTGCTGCAAGGCTGGTTGCCGGGCCGCCCGGCCTGGATCGCCCAGGTGCATGGCGCCGACGTCGTCGACGCCGGCACCGTGGGCGCCGACCAGCCCGTGCGCACGGGCGACGCCAGCATCGCCACGATGCCTGGCGTCGTCTGCGCCATCCTGACTGCCGATTGCTTGCCGGTGCTGTTTGCCGATCTGGATGGCAAGGTGGTCGGCGCGGCGCACGCCGGCTGGCGCGGGTTGGCCGGTGGGGTATTGGGCGCGACCGTGCGCGCCATGCGTGCGGCCGGCGCGGGCGAGATCACAGCGTGGATGGGGCCGGCAATCGGTCCCGATGCGTTCGAGGTTGGCGACGATGTGGTGGCGGCATTTGCCGCGGCGCTGCCGGGTGACGCAACACGTGCATGTTTCACGGCTTACCCGGGTCGCCCCGGCAAATACCTCGCCGACATGTTCACGCTTGCACGTTTGATGCTGGCGCATGATGGCCTCGAACGCGTGCATGGTGGCGGGCTGTGTACGGCCAGTGCGCCGGAGCGCTTCTATTCCTATCGCCGCGATGGCGTCACCGGCCGCCAAGCCAGCGTCATCTGGTTTAGATAAAGCCTGTGCGTGATGCGGTACGGCTCAGTCGCCGTCACCGCCGCCGTCATCCATGTCGTCTGCCGGCGACTCCCGCCGTGGTCTGACCTGATGCCGGGACTGCTGTGTTCGCCCGCGCTGTCGGCGCCGTTTCGCGCCAGTGATATAAAAAAGTATGGATAATGGCAGTGCGCAATAAAACGCGAACGTCATGATGCCGGCCACGACGGTCGGCTCGGTCGCCGCCATGAGCACCACAACGTATATCCAGGCAATGGCAACGATCCACATGCAGTAGTTCCTTGTTGTAGTTCCTGGTTGAAGAGACGCGATTCTAACAACGGATGCCCACATGAACATGCCTGATCCACAAGCGCTTGCCGCTGCCTGGTTGTCCCAATGGTCCGATCCTGCCGCCTGGCAGCCCTGGATGACGATGATGTCCACCATGCCTGCCATGCCAGCGATGCCCGCCCCGGGCGGCGCCAGTCCGCTGGCCGGCTTCCTCAAAGATGCCGGCGCCGGCATCGATACGGCCCGCATGGAAGCGATCCGCGACGATTATCTCAAGAAAGCAACTCAGCTGTGGCAAGACGTCATGCTGGGCAAGACGCCCGAGTTGAGCGACCGGCGCTTCGCCGCAGCCGAATGGCGTGGCAATCCACTGTCGGCGTTCTCGGCCGCTTCCTACCTGCTGAATGCCGAATGCATGATGGCGATGGCCGATGCGGTCGAGGTCGGGCCGCGCGAGCGCCAGAAGCTGCGTTTCTCGGTCCAGCAGATGATCGACGCGATGTCGCCCGCCAACTTCCTGGCCACCAATCCGGAAGCGCAGCAGCAGATGATCGAGACCCAGGGCGAGAGCCTGACCAAGGGCTTGACCAACATGCTGACCGATCTGCAGAAGGGCCGTATTTCGCAATCGGACGAAACAGCCTTCGAAGTGGGCCGCAATGTCGGCAACACGGCCGGCCAGGTCGTGTTCGAAAACGACTTGTTTCAGCTGATCCAGTACACGCCGACCACGGCGAACGTGCACACCGTGCCGCTGGTGATGATCCCGCCGTGCATCAACAAGTTTTATATCCTCGACCTGCAGCCCGAGAATTCACTGGTGCGCTACGTGGTGGAGCAGGGCCATACCGTGTTCATGGTCTCCTGGCGTAACCCGGACCGCAGCCAGTCGCACCTGCGCTGGGACGATTACGTCGAAGACGGCGCGATCCGTGCGCTTGACGTCGTGGCCCAGATCACCGGACAAGAGAAAGCGCACGTGTTCGGCTTCTGCGTCGGCGGCACCATTGCCGCCACCGCGCTGGCCGTGCTGGCGGCGCGTGGGCGCCAGCCGGCGGCCAGCCTGTCGCTGCTGACCACGCTGCTGGACTTTTCGGATGCCGGCGTGCTCGAAGTATTCATCGACGAAACCCAGGTGGCGCTGCGCGAGCAGAAGCTCGCCGCTGGCGGCCTGATGCCGGGCCGCGACCTGGCGACGACGTTCTCGTCGCTGCGCCCGAACGATCTGGTCTGGAATTATGTCCAGCAAAACTACCTGAAGGGCAAGGAACCACCGGCCTTCGATCTGCTGTACTGGAATGCCGACAGCACCAATCTGCCGGGCCCGATGTTCTGCTGGTACTTGCGCAATATGTACCTGGAGAACAAGCTCAAGCAGCCGGGCGCGCTCACGGTGTGCGGCGTGCCGATCAATCTGGGCGCCATCGACGCGCCGGTGTTCGTGTACGGCTCGAAGGAAGACCATATCGTGCCGTGGACGGCGGCGTTTGCCTCGATGCAGTTGCTCAATCCTGGCAACCCGAAAGCGAACCGCTTCGTGCTGGGTGCGTCGGGCCATATCGCCGGCGTCATCAACCCTGCCTCGAAAAACAAGCGCAGTTATTGGGCCAACGACAAGGGCGGCAAGTCGCGGCCCAAGACGGATGCTGCCTGGTTCGAGAGTGCTGCAGAGCACAAAGGCAGTTGGTGGCCTGAGTGGGCAAAATTTCTGGCGGAGAACGGCGGCGCGCAAGGGCCGGCCCCAGGCGTCGCTGGCAGCAGCGACTATCCGCCAACCGAGCCCGCACCGGGGCGCTATGTGCAGGTCAGGGCCGACTAGCAGTCGATGTCATGTATTGACATAAAAACCATACTTGTGATGCATCTGGTAATTGCTGCAACCGCCACAATTGCATGGTAAGGTGTCTGTTATCCCCCACGGTCGATCCGGCCGTGGGTCGGGTGGAGACGGGCCGGCCACGCTGGCCAGAATAATCATAAGTGCGCGGCTCACGAAGCGGCGCCGCAAACCATGGAACCAGAGATGAGCAGTGTGAAGAAGAGTGCAGAACGCCTGATCAAGAAATACCCGAACCGTCGTCTGTACGACACGCAGACCAGTTCCTACATCACGCTGTCGGACGTCAAGCAATTAGTGCTCGACGCTGACGATTTCACCGTGGTCGATGCCAAGAGCAGCGAAGACCTGACCCGCGCGATCCTGCTCCAGATCATCCTCGAAGAAGAGGCGAATGGCGTGCCGATGTTCTCGAGCTCAGTACTCTCGCAAATCATCCGCTACTACGGCCACGCAATGCAGGGCATGATGGGCTCGTATCTGGAAAAGAACGTCCAGGCCTTTACCGACATCCAGCACAAATTCACCAGCAACGCTGCCGGCGCCATCGAGGGCAAGCCTTTCAGCCCCGAGATGTGGACCCAGTTCATGAACGTCCAGGGTCCGATGATGCAGGGCATGATGAACAACTACATCGACCAGAGCAAGAACCTGTTCATCCAGATGCAGGAACAGATGCAGAGCCAGAGCAAGGCGATGTTCGGCGTGTTCCCGTTCCCGGGCATGACGCCCCCGCCGACCGACAAGAAATAAACCCCTCAGTATTGGGGCAGCAGGGCCTCACCTTCGAGGCCCGGTTCAGGTACAATCGCGGATTGCCCAAACACTTTTCCGCTGCCCATGACTGAACTTCGTCGTAGTCCTTCCGCCAACTCTAGCAGCCTGGCTGCCGCAGCCAAGGCGCCTGGCGTCATCATTCCGGCACCGATGCCTGGCGTGATTGCGCCGAAGGTCGGCTTTGTCTCGCTTGGCTGCCCGAAAGCGCTGGTCGATTCCGAGCAGATCCTGACCCAGTTGCGCGCTGAAGGCTATCAAACCGCCAACTCGTACGACGGGGCGGACCTCGTGATCGTCAACACCTGCGGCTTCATCGACGCCGCCGTGCAGGAGTCGCTCGACGCCATCGGCGAAGCGCTGGCCGAAAACGGCAAGGTGATCGTCACCGGCTGCCTGGGCGCCAAGAAGGATGCTGCAGGCGACGACATCATCACCAAGGTGCACCCGAAGGTGCTGGCCGTGACCGGCCCCCATGCACTGGCCGAGGTGATGGACTCGGTCCACTTGCACCTGCCGAAACCGCACGATCCGTTCATCGACCTGGTCCCTGACCACGGCGTGAAACTCACGCCGAAGCACTACGCCTACCTGAAGATTTCCGAAGGCTGCAACCACCGCTGCAGCTTCTGCATCATCCCGTCGATGCGCGGCGACCTGGTCTCGCGCCGCATCGACGAAGTGCTGGTCGAAGCCGAGAACCTGTTCAAGTCGGGCGTCAAGGAGCTGCTCGTGATTTCGCAGGACACCAGTGCCTATGGCGTGGACGTCAAGTTCCGCACCGGCTTCTGGAATGGCCGCCCGATCAAGACGCACATGACGCAGCTGGTCGAAGCGCTGGGCCAGCTCGCGCGCCAGTACGACACCTGGGTGCGCCTGCACTATGTCTATCCGTACCCGCACGTCGATCACGCGATCCCGTTCATGGGCGATGGCCACGTGCTGCCATACCTCGATATTCCGATGCAGCACGCGCACCCGGATATCCTGAAGCGCATGAAGCGCCCGGCCAGCGGCGAGCGCAACCTCGAGCGCATCCTGAAATGGCGTTCGATGAACCCGGACCTGACGATCCGTTCGACCTTCATCGCCGGCTTCCCGGGCGAGACCGAGGCCGAATTCGAGTATCTGCTCGACTTCCTGAAAGAAGCGCAGATCGATCGCCTGGGCTGCTTTGCCTATTCGCCGGTCGAAGGCGCGACCGCGAACCTGCTCGAGAATCCGGTGCCGGAAGAAGTGCGTGAAGAGCGCCGCGCGCGCGTCATGCTGCTGCAAGAAGAGATCTCGGCCAAGCGCCTGCAGGCCAAGGTCGGCAAGACGCTGCGCGTGCTGATCGACGAAGTCGGCGCCCGCGAAGCGATCGGCCGTTCGAGCGCCGATGCGCCCGAGATCGACGGCGTCGTGCACATTAAGCGGCCACTCGTGCCGGGCAAGAGCAAACTGGTCGTCGGCCAGTTCGCCGATGTCGTCATCACGAAGGCCGATGCGCATGACCTGTGGGCCAATCCCGTCTAAGCCATTGACGCCATGAGCGCCAAGTCGATCCAGACCACGCTGGTGCATAGCGACTATGTCGCACCGGCGGGGTTCGATGCCTTCCCGCCGGCGACGCACCGCGCGTCGACCGTGCTGTTTGCGAACACGGCGACAATGCGCGCGAGCCAGTGGAAAGACAAGACCGCCTACACCTACGGCTTGCACGGCACGCCGACCACGTTCACGCTGGAAGGCAAGCTGGCCGAGATCGAGGGCGGCAACCATTGTCTGCTCACGCCGTCGGGCCTTGCCGCGATCGCGATGGTCGACTTTGCGCTGCTCAAAAGCGGCGACGATGTGCTGTTGCCCGAGAACGTCTACAACCCGAACCGTGAACTGGGCCGCTGGCTCAGCGCGGATTTCGGCGTCACTGCACGCTACTACGATCCGATGATCGGCGCCGGCATCGCTGCGCTGATCCAGCCAAACACCAAACTGCTGTGGGCCGAGGCGCCGGGTTCGGTGTCGATGGAAGTGCCGGATCTGCCGGCGCTGTGCCATGCGGCGCATGAGCGGGGCGTGCTGGTGGCACTCGACAATACGTGGTCGGCGGGCCTGGCGCTGCGCGGGTTCGATCTTGGCGCCGACATCGTCATGCACGCGCTGACCAAGTACCAGTCGGGTGGCGCCGACCTCTTGATGGGCGCCGTGATCACGCGCGACCGCGCGCTGAACGATCGGCTGGCGTTGGCACACATGCGCCTGGGCCTGGGCGTGAGCCCCGACGATGCGTATCTGGTGCAGCGCGGTTTGCCGACGATGAAGATGCGCTTCGAGCGGCACGACGCCAGCGCGCGCGAGCTGGCCGCCTGGTTCAAGGCACGGCCCGAGATCGCAAAGGTGCTGCATCCGGCATTCGAGGACTGCCCGGGCCACGCGTTCTGGCAGCGCGATTTTACCGGGGCAGGTGGCCTGTTTTCGGTGGTGTTCGACGCACGCTTCGACGAGGCGCAGGTCGATTGCATGGTCGATGCGCTGACGCTGTTCGGCATCGGCTATAGCTGGGGTGGACCCAACAGCCTTGTGATGCCGTACCGGATCAACAGCTTGCGGGATCAGTGGGAGGGCGGGGTGCTGGTGCGCTTCAATGTCGGCTTGGAAGACCCGGCCGACCTGATCGCCGATCTGGCACGGGCCTTCAATGCGTTGTGACATAAAAATGGGGCCGCTGGCCCCATTTTTTTACACCGGCATCGCGCGGTTGTTGTTCAAATCGATGAAGCCGCGGATCAGGCGATACGCTTTCCAGATCCATGCCACCGGCCACACCACCCACGCGGCGGGAATGCCGATGATGGTGGCGAACAGCACCGCGCCAACGGCCATCCACACCACGTACCACCAGAACGAGCGGATCATCCACGTGTGGTGGGTGTAGACCATCGTACCGGCCGTGTCCGGGCGTTTGACGTAGTTGACGATCACCGGCACGATCGACAGCATGCCGAGCGAAAAGAAGAACGTCAGCGCATGGATCACATACAGGATGCGCGCCCAGTGCTTGTTGTCTTCGACGCCTCGTTCCAGAATCAGTTCTTGCGACATACCGTCTCCTCGTGCGGGGACAACCCCCTTTGTTGCCATTGTAGCAGCACAATTCGCAATACTGATTCTGCCGCTTTATCCGATGTGCTGGCGCACCCAGGCGGAAAGGCGCACCGCATCCATCGCGCCGGACTGGCGCGCGATTTCACGGCCGCCCTTGAACAGCGCCAGCGTCGGGATGCTGCGGATCGCAAAGCGCGCCGACAGATCCTGCGCACGCTCGGTGTCCACTTTCAGCAGGCGTACGGCGGGCTCGAGTTGCCCGGCGGCTTGCGCATACGCAGGCGCCATCATCTTGCACGGGCCGCACCATTCGGCCCAGAAGTCCACCAGCACGGGAATATCGTTGCGACCGATGTGGCGCTCGAAGCGCGCGCTGTCGACGTCCAGCGGACGCCCCGTGAACAGGGGCTGCGTACATTTGCCGCAAGTGGGCGCGTCCTGCAGGCGCGACTGCGGCATGCGGTTGACGGCGTCGCAGTGCGGGCAAACGATGTGGGTTGGTTCGGTCATGCTGGCTTCCTCCGTTCGATACGATGTTCTTATTGTAAGCGGGGCCTGGTCTGCACGTCGCCTGCACGTCGCCAGCGCTTCCATGCGCCGCCCGCCGCCTCCGCTCGCTAGAATGGTTGCAATAATATAAATGAGACGATCGTATGCCTGAGCAGAATATGCTTGGCCGCCTGCTGGTCGGTTGTGCTGGCTGGAGCCTTGGGAGCAAGGACTTCGCCGCGTTTCCGGCAGAGGGAAGCCACCTCGAACGCTACGCCGCCGTGTTTCCGGCCGTGGAAATCAACTCATCCTTCTACCGGCCCCATAAACCCGAAACCTATGTGCGCTGGGCCGCCAGCGTGCCCGAACATTTCCGTTTCGCGGTCAAGGTGCCGCGCGCGATCACGCATGACGCCCGTCTACGGGATGTCGATGCATTGCTCGACCGGTTCCAGGGCGAAGCCGGCATGCTGGGCGACAAGCTGGGCTGCCTGCTGGTCCAGCTGCCGCCGCGCTTCGGTTTCGATGACGTGCTGGCGCATGCATTCTTTGGGCAGGTGCGTGAACGTTTCGGCTGCAGCATTGCGTTCGAAGCGCGTCACGCCAGCTGGTTTTCTGAGTCTGCCACGGCGACGCTGCGCGAGTGCGGCATAGTGCGCGTCATCGCGGATCCTGCCGCCGGCCAGCCCGGGGAGCACCAGCCGACGAGCGATACCCACGTCTACGTGCGCCTGCATGGCGCGCCGCGCATCTATTATTCGGCGTATCCGGGCGACGAGATCGCCCGCTGGCGCAGCCGCATCGATCGCGAGGTCACAGCGGGCCGCACGGTATGGTGCATCTTCGACAATACAGCCGAGGGCGCGGCCGTGCCCAATGCGCTCGAACTGATGAGGCATGAAGTTGCTCCATTGGGCGATCTGGGCGGGGTAGAATCAGCGAGTCCAAACGTCACCGCGCCATCCGAGTGAACTCATTCACCGCCGTCCCGTCAGAGCCGGACCCGACTGCAGGTCCGCAGCCCGCCGCCGTGCCCCTGCGCGTCGAGTGCCCGCCGGGCGCCTGCGTCTGCGATCGGGCGCGCGTGCTGGCCGATCCGCAGCTGGACCAGCGCCCATTGACGATCACGCGCCAGCAAGAACTCAAGCTGATCGAGCGGATCGAGCGCGTCGACAGTCTCGCCGACCTGCAGCACGTGCAGGGACTGATTCACAAGAACATCGGCGCAACGCTGCACATCGCGCCGGGGCCAAACGAGGTACGCAGCGTGCGCGGCATCGTGATCGTGCTCGATGACCGGCCCGGTCTGTGCAAGAAGGTGCGGCAATCGGTGCCGGCAGCGGTGCGACGCTGCTTGACCATGCGGCCCGAGATCGCCTGGGCGATTCTCGACGCGCACGATCTGTTTGGCAGTTGATGGCCGAGCGCAGCGACACATTACGAAAGAGAGATGAGATGTTCAACGAATGCACATGGCTTCACACGCCACCCGAATGTCAGATCGACCAGGACACGTTAAAAGTCATCACCAGCCAGAACACGGACTTCTGGCGCATTACCCAATACGATTTCATTCATGATAACGGCCACTTCTTTGGCAGGCCCGTCGATCACGCGTTCACTGCCCAACTGCATGTGCGCGCGGACTTTCAGGCCTTGTATGACCAGGCCGGCTTGATGGTGAGAATCGACGAGACCCGCTGGATCAAGATCGGTGTGGAGTACTCGGACGCTCAGCTGATGCTCAGCACCGTGTTGACCGATGAAAAGTCCGACTGGGCCGTGATGCCGGCACCGCCCATCAGCGACGGCTTCTGGATCCGCGTGACCGTTGGTTCTGGCACTGTCAGGGCGCAGTATTCGGTGGATGGCGTCGTATGGCCAATGCTACGCCTGGCACCGTTTCCCGTCGCGGATCGTTACCTTGTCGGCCCTATGTGCTGCACGCCACAACGTGGCGGGCTGGAGGTAGTGTTCAGCAAGTTCTCGGTACAACCGGCACTGCAGAAGGATTTGCACGATTTGTCGTAAGCGCGAGGCCGTGGCAAAGCCGGGGTCAGGCGGCATCTGCCCCTGCTTTTCTTTTCAACCACCGTGACAGTCTGCGAGTTTTCGTCAATAGCTGGCTGATATAGTGAGTCGAGTGTCAGATTCGGCCATGCATTGGATTTATCTGCTTGAATGCCGATGACCGACAACGTATGAACTGTCCCGGTCCAACAGGCGCTCCATTGATTTCTCATCAAATAAAACGAAAAATGCCAACTCGATGAACATGTCTACTGCAGTCATTCGCTGTTTGAGGAAGTACGCGGATTTTAGTGGTACCGCGGTCAGGTCCGAGTTCTG
The DNA here is from genome assembly GCF_014200505.1 of Massilia aurea. GTDB lineage: Bacteria > Pseudomonadota > Gammaproteobacteria > Burkholderiales > Burkholderiaceae_D > Telluria > Telluria aurea_B. The sequence goes on from NZ_JACHBX010000001.1 coordinate 1,145,925, forward strand.
GTGGTTTTACCTGTTCAACGTACTTGTCACGGTTCTACTGTACTTCTCGCCTGACGTCATCAATTTCATCGGGCTCGCAGCACTGCTTGTTCCATCCCTGTCCAGTGCCTCGCGTCGGCTACATGACACCGGTAGAAGTGGCTGGTGGCAGCTTCTCATTCTCGTTCCCTTCATCGGCTCGCTTGTGCTGATCGTGTTTCTGGTCCAAAAGAGCAAATTCGCCAGTATCGATGCATAAAAAAAACCGGCATCGGCCGGCTTTTATTCTGCATTACCTGCGGTACGGAAAACGCGACCCGATATGCCCGCCCCAGCCACGACCGCGGTGGCCGCCCCAGCTGCTGCGGCCAAAGTCGAAGCCCAGTCCGATCGAGATCGGCGGATACCAGTAGTTCGGCTGCTCGACATACACCGGCTGCGGCACATACACCGGCTGCTGCTGGATGTACACGGGCTGCTGCTGGACATACACCGGCTGCTGCGGTTGGTAGTACGGCGTCGAATAGGTGGTGGCAGGCACAGGCGTCGAGGTGACGGTGCTGCCGCCCGACGATGCAACACGCGCACCGGTACCGATTGGCACGGGCGTCACGGACACGACACGCCACTGGCTCGGATCTGCCGGTTGTGCGTAGCCTTGATTGTTGTAGTAGGGGCCTGGCGCGGCGCAACCGGCCAGCGCGCCCAGAGACACGATAATGATGGCAAGATTTTTCATGGCGCTCCTCCTGATCAAGCCATCATACGAGCTTGCGGCCGAGGCGGCGCACGGTTTTACACGCTGTTACAGCGGGCAAACAACCGGTACACATGCGTGGCCGCTCATCAAGCCAGAATCGTCAGCAACCCGTCCAGGCCGGAAAAATTGAGCGCCACATCGGCCTGCGCGCGTACGACCGGCTTGGCGCGAAACGCCACCGACAGCCCGGCAATGCCCATCATGCGCAGGTCGTTGGCGCCGTCGCCCATCACGACCGCCTGCGACGGCGAGATGCCCAGTTCAGTGCACACGCGCTCGACGGTGCGTTTCTTTTCTTCCGCATCGACAATCCCGCCGACGACGCGGCCGGTCAGCTTGCCATCCGCGATCTCGAGCACGTTCGCGTGCGTGTAGTCGAGCCCCAGGCGCGCGCCGAGGCGCTCGGTGAAGAACGTGAACCCGCCCGACACCAGCAGCGTCTTGATGCCAGCCGCCTGCACGGCCTTTAGCATCGCCTCGCCTCCCGGCGAAATGCGCAGGCGCTCGTCATATACCTGTTGCAGCGCGCCCGCGTCCAGCCCCGCCAGCAAGGCGACGCGGCGCCTGAGGCTTTCCGAGAAATCGAGCTCGCCGCGCATTGCCGCCTCGGTGATCTCGGACACCTGTGGCTTGAGGCCCTGCATGTCAGCGATTTCGTCGATGCACTCGATCGTGATCAGCGTCGAATCCATGTCCATCGCCACCAGACGCACATCGGCCAGCGAGCGGCCTGCCGCGATGAAGGTGGCGTCCACGCCAGCCTCGAACGCAGCAGCATCGACACGCTCTTTCAGGTCGGCGTCGAACGTCACGCCTTCACAACGCAGCACATGCGCGCCCACGTCCGTGGTGCGCTGCGGACTGGCCAGTTGCGCCAGGCGCGCCAGTGTGGCGGGATCGGCCTGCGGGCCTTGCAGCACCAGATTCATCGTCGTGTTCATGCGAGTAGTTGTTTGATGGTCTGTTTGATCTGGTTCACGCGTGCCGACAGGTCGGGCATGCTGGCCGTGATGCGCAGCTTGTCCTGGCCGGCCAGCTTGACGTGGCGGTTCTTCTGGATCAGCGTGATGATCCTGATTGGATCGATCGGCGGCTTTTCCATGAACTGCAGACTGGCCGCTTCGCCATGGGCGTCGATCTTGACGATGCCCACGGCCTTCGCGGCGATGCGCAACCGGTGCGTCTCGACCAGCGCCTTCACGGGCTCGGGCAGATTGCCGAAGCGGTCGATCAGTTCCTCCTGCATGCTGTCGATACGGTCCGAGCTTTCGCAGTTTGCCAGGCGCTTGTAGATCGACAGGCGCTCATGTACGTCGCCGCAGTAGTCGGCCGGGAGCAGGGCGGGCACGTGCAGATTGATCTCGGTGGTCGACGACAGCGGCGCGGCCAGGTCGGGTTCCTTGCCGGCCTTGAGCGAGCGTACCGCTTCGTTGAGCATGTCCGAGTACAGCTGGAAGCCGATCTCCAGCATCTCGCCGGACTGGTTCTCGCCCAGGACCTCGCCCGCGCCCCGGATTTCCAGGTCGTGCATCGCCAGGTAGAAGCCGCTGCCCAGTTCTTCCATCTGCTGGATGGCGTCCAGGCGGCGCTGCGACTGCTTGGTCAGGTTCTGCACGTCGCTCACCAGCAGGTACGCATATGCCTGGTGGTGCGAGCGGCCCACGCGTCCGCGCAGCTGGTGCAGCTGCGCCAGGCCGAACTTGTCGGCGCGGTGCATGATGATCGTGTTCGCAGTCGGCACGTCGATGCCGGTCTCGATGATGGTCGTGCACAGCAGGATATTGAAGCGCTGCGCCACGAAGTCGCGCATGACTTTTTCCAGGTCGCGCTCGTGCATCTGGCCGTGTGCCACGCCGATGCGGGCTTCCGGCAGCAGCTCCTGCAGCATCGCGCGGCGGTTCTCGATGGTGTCGACTTCGTTGTGCAGGAAGTAGATCTGGCCGCCGCGCTTGAGTTCACGCAGGCAGGCCTCGCGGATGATCGAGCCGTCTTCGCTGCGTACGAAAGTTTTGATCGCCAGGCGCTTTTGCGGTGCGGTGGCGATGATCGAAAAGTCGCGCAGGCCTTCCAGCGCCATGCCCAGCGTGCGCGGGATCGGCGTGGCAGTGAGCGTGAGCACATCGACTTCGGCGCGCAGCGATTTCAACGCTTCCTTCTGGCGCACGCCGAAGCGGTGCTCTTCGTCGATGATGACCAGGCCCAGGCGCGTGAACTTCACGTCGGGCGAGAGCAGCTTGTGGGTGCCGATCACGATGTCGAGCGTGCCGTCGGCCATGCCTTTGATCGCGTTGTTGATCTCCTTGCCGGTGCGGAAGCGCGACAGCTCGGCGATCTTCACGGGCCAGTCGGCGAAGCGGTCGGCGAAGGTCTGCGCATGCTGCTCGGCCAGCAGCGTCGTCGGCGCCAGGATGGCGACCTGTTTGCCACCCATGACGGCGATGAACGCCGCGCGCAGCGCGACCTCGGTCTTGCCGAAGCCGACGTCGCCGCACACCAGGCGGTCCATCGGGCGGCCCGACGTCATATCCTTGATGACGTTGTGGATCGCCTCGGCCTGGTCGGGCGTCTCTTCAAAGCCAAAGCTCTGCGAGAAGTTTTCGTAGTCGACATTCGAATATTCGAACGCGTGGCCCTGGCGCAGGGCGCGCCGCGCGTACAGGTTCAGGAGCTCGGCAGCCGTATCGCGCACCTGCTCGGCGGCCTTGCGCTTGGCTTTTTCCCACTGGCCCGAGCCGAGCGAGTGCAGCGGCGCGTCTTCGGCCGCCGTGCCCGAGTAGCGCGCGATCACGTGCAGCTGCGAGACCGGCACGTACAGCTTCGTGTCTTTCGCGTATTCCAGATGCAGGAACTCGGTCTCGCCTTCGCCCAGGTCCATGCTGGTCAGGCCCATGTAGCGCCCGATGCCATGGTTGATGTGCACGACCGGGTCGCCGATCTTGAGCTCGGACAGGTCGCGCACCATCGACTCGACCTGGCTCGTCGCTTCCTGCTTCTTCTTGCCGGCGCGCCGGCCCGAACCGGCATACAGCTCGGTCTCGGTGATGAAGACCAGGTGGCCGGCGCCCGCATCGAGCAGCTCGAAGCCGGCCTGCAGCGGCGCCACGCCCAGCGCCAGCCGGGCGTCGCTGGCGCGGAAGCCCTCGAAGCCTTCGACCGGCGTCAGGTCGAGCCGGTATTCGCTGAAGTATTGCTGCAGCGTTTCGCGCCGGCCGGCCGAATCGGCGCAGATCATCACGCGCGTGTCGCTGCGCTCGAGGTAGGTGCGCAGGCTGGCCAGCGGATCGTCCAGGCGGCGGTTGACGGCAACATCAGGAATCGGCGCCGACAGTTCAGACGCAGGTGCGAGCGGGTCGCGCGCGATATTCCAGCGGCCGTGCGGCTTGATGCAGGTGAAGAACTGCTCGGCGCTCAGGAACAGTTCGGTTGGTTCCAGGATCGGGCGCTCACGGTCGCTTTTCAGGAAGCGGTAGCGCGACTCGGTGTCCATCCAGAAGCGGTTGATGGCGCCCTCGATATCGCCAACGAGCGCCAGCGACGCGCCGTCGGGCAGGTAATCCAGCAGCGTCGAGGTCGAGTCGAAGAACAGCGGCAGGTAGTATTCGATACCGGCTGCGGCGATGCCGTTGCCGATGTCGCGGTAAATCGGCGAGCGTGACGGGTCGCCCTCGAAGCGTTCGCGCCAGCGGCCGCGAAAGCCTGTTCTTGCCGCTTCGTCCATCGGGAATTCGCGGCCCGGCAGCAGGCGCACTTCGCGCACCGGGTACAGCGAGCGCTGGGTGTCGGCATCGAACGTGCGGATTGATTCGATCTCGTCGCCAAACAGGTCAAGGCGGTAGGGCAGGGCAGAGCCCATCGGGAACAGGTCGATCAGGCCGCCGCGCACCGAGTACTCGCCCGGCGACATCACCTGCGACACGTTCGTGTAGCCGGCCAGTGTGAGCTGCGCCTTCAGGCGCACTTCGTCGAGGCGCTCGCCTTGGCGGAAGAAGAACGTGTAGGCCGCCAGGAACGACGGCGGCGCCAGGCGCACCAGCGCCGTGGTCGCCGGCACCATCAGCACATCGCACTGGCCGTTGCGGATCTCGTGCAGCGTGGCCAGGCGTTCGGACACCAAATCCTGGTGCGGCGAGAACGCATCGTATGGCAGCGTTTCCCAATCCGGCAACAGGTGGCAGGCCAGCTTGCCATCGGCGAACCACGGGATTTCATCGAGCAGCCGCTGGCCGTCGCTGGCATTGGCCACGACGACGGTGAGCATCTGGCCCTGGGCCTTGAGAGCAAGGGCGGCAACCGCCAGCGCATAGGCGTCGGACGAACCGTGGAGGAGCGGCAGGACGAAACGATGGCCTGCTTTGGGGAGGTGTTTCTCGAGGTCGAAAGGCATGCCGCGTGCTTGAAATATCCGTGAAAAAGGCGCTGGAAAGTGGTGGCCAATTATAGTCGAACGCGTGCCTGCTCGCCGCGCAGCGTGGAGAGCGGCAGCTTGTCGAGACGCCAAATCACGGGCATGATTGCGCTAACATAAACACCACGGAGATACGATGCGCCCTGCTTACACGGCCTTGCCACTGCTTGTTTCATGCCTGCTGAGCGCAGCAGCCAGCGCGGCGCCGCCAGCGCCGGTGGTCCTGCTGGGCGATGCGCCGCGACCCGGTGTCGCCATCCTGGCGCTGGCGCCCGATACGACGCACCAGCTGGACGGCGAGAAGGTCAACGCTGACGCCGCGCTGCGCACGACGTTCCCGGATAGCGCCATCGAACTCGCGCGTAGCAAGCGGCCCGACGGCGCCACGGCGCTCACGCTGCAATGGCGCCAGATCTGGAAAAGCGGCGTGGCGCTGGAGACGGCCCCGCAGGACCTGCGGCCATTCCTCGCGCGCGGCACGCTGGCGTTCGACCTGAAGGTCGATGCGCTCGACGCTGGTGGCCTCATGGTCAAGGTCGGGTGCGGTCCATCCTGCGAACGCCAGGTGCCGTTCGTGCTGCCGGGGCGCGCCGCGCAGGGCAAGGGCTGGCAGCGCGTCGTGCTGGCGCTGTCGTGCTTCGCCCGCGATGGCGACGATTTCTCGCAGGTGGCACGGCCGTTTGCGCTGGAAGGCACGGGCAGTGGCCAGGTCAGCATCGCTAACGTGGCCATCGCACCGGACGGCACGCCCAATACGGCGTGCGCGGACTGGCGTACGGTGGCCGTCACGCCGGCCAAGCTCGACGAAGCCTGGTCGATCGACTGGTGGCTGCCCCGTCATCGCCAGAAACTGGACGAGGCGCAGCAGATGGTGCGCGACGCGCGCAGCCCGCAACTGGTGTTCATCGGCGACTCGATCACGCAGGGCTGGGAAAAGGAAGGGGCGCCCGTCTGGCAGACGCACTATGCGAAATTCAATGCGCTGGACCTCGGCTTTGGGGGCGACCGCACCGAAAACGTGTTGTGGCGACTCCAGAATGGCGCCGTCGATGCACTCGATCCGAAGGTGGCGGTGCTGATGATCGGCACCAACAACACGGGCTTGCGAGGCGATTTCGCGGCCAGTACTGTGGCGGGCATTCGCCGCACTCTCGACGAGATCAAGCAACGGCTGCCCCGCACGCGCATCCTGCTGGTGGCGATTTTCCCGCGCGATGCGACGCCCGAGAGCCCGCTCCGGCACATCAACGAAGCGATCAATGCGCAATTGCCGGCGCTGGCCGATGGCAACCGGGTCGTGTTCCTGGACGTGAACCGAGCGTTCCTTGCGCCGGACGGCACGTTGAGCAAAACGATCATGCCCGATCTGCTGCATCCGAACGAAGCGGGCTACGCGATCTGGGCGAAGGCGATGCAGCCGGAACTGGATCGCCTGATGGCGCTGCCGCGGCTCTAGGGAATTGTGTCCGTGCGTTCGACGATGCGCCGGTTGGCGACGCCGAACGGCACGTGCACCATCGGGATCGTGCCGCCCGGGCCGGATTTGAGATGCGTGAGCTGGTCATCGAAAAAGATGTGCGGCTTGAACACCGAGAGCACGCGCGCCTTGTCCATCCCGCCCAAAAAGAACGTCTCGTCGGCCGAGACGCCCCAGCTGCCCAGCGTGGTCACGACGCGTTCGTGCGCCGGCGCACTGCGCGCCGTGATGATGGCAATGCGCACGATGCGGCGGTAGTCCGGGTCGGCCTGCTGGGCCTCGTGTTCCAGCTGCTGCAGCATGGCCAGCTTGCGAAACATTCCGGCCAGCGGGCCAGGCTGGTGCGGGCGCGCCATGTGCAGGGTTTCGTGGGCGTGGAACTCGCCCAGGTCGTTGTTGCGCTTGTAGACCGTTTCGGATTCGTCGTCGGCGATGACGCCATCGAAGTCGAATGCCACCCGCAGCTCGATGTCGTCTTCTTCGTCGGCGATCGCGGACGGCAGCACGAGACCGGCCGGGTAATCGACCGCGATGGCGCTCTTGACGTCCTCTTCGTTCGCGGACAGGAACAGGGCGGTGTTGAATGCCGGCAGATACGGGTAGGGCGATTTGCCGCTCATGAACACGGCGCGCGAGATGTCCAGGCCGTAGTGGGCGATCGAACGCATCACACGCAGGCCCGTCTCGGGCGAATTGCGCGAGAACAGCACCACTTCAACGGGCGCCTGCTGCGGGAAGCACCGGTTGAGGCTCAGGAAACGCCGGATGAACGGAAACGCGACGCCGCGCGCCAGGATGACGTCGCGCTGGCGCGCCTGGTGGCTGCGGTAGGCTTCCGGACCCTCATCCAGATACACCTGGTGCGAGTCGGACAGGTCGAACAGCGCGCTGGAGGCGACGCCGATCACGAGTTTTTCTTCGATGGGAAAGGGCATTCAGGCGTCCTGCCGGTTGGTGTTGTCGGTGTCGTTGAAGGTATCGTAGACCTGGCGCAGGCCTGCGGGCAAGGCGGCCACGGCGCCCACGAATGCCGGCTGGCCGCCCCCGGCCAGCATGTGCAGCTTGGCCAGCCGGTCGGCCTCGCCCAGCGCAGCGGGCAGACTGGTGGATACGGTTGCGGCGTCGCCCAGATGGGCAATGGCGTGGCCGATGGCCGGTGGCAGTTCCCACTCGCCGGCAATCCCGGCCGAGATCAGGCGCGCGGCGTGCACCAGGCGCAGGCCGAAGGCATCGCTGTCGGGCAGGCCGCCGGTGGGCAACAGGCCATCGATCACGCGCAGGGCCACAACCAGCCCGACATTGTGCATCAGCCCCGCCAGATAAGCTTCGAACGGATCGGCGCCGTGGCTTGCGGCCAGCAGGCTGGCCGCCTGCGCGCATTTCTCGGACTGGTTCCACAACTGCGGCGCGACGAGGCGCGCCAGGCGGCTGGTCTGCAGGCTGATAATCCGGCGAAACGCCACGCGCGCCAGCAGCATGCGCAGACCGTTCTGGCCAAGCAGCAGCAGCGCGCCTTCCAGGTTGCGCACGGGCGAACTTGGCTGGTAGTACGGGCTGTTGACTTCGCGGAGGACTTCCGCGACCAGTACGGCGTCCTGCGCCACCTGGCGCGCAAGATCAACCGATGAAGCGGCGTCGCTGCGCAGGCTGCGCAGCACTTGCGGGATCACGGCCGGCACGCGCGGCACGAGGGTGCTTGCGGTGTGCGGATCGCGCATGAGGCGCGCCAGTTCGTCGAGTACCAGGGTTTCGTCGCCCGCAGCGCCCGTCACGTGTGGACCGGCCAGCCAGTGAAAAAATGCGAGATCCAGGTCAAGCGCGGGCTGCTCTTGGGCGAACGGCATGATCGCCGCTACAGACGGCGGCAAGGTAGACGGGGAGGGATCATGGTCGACAGGCCCTGTGGGCGCGGCGCCAAACAGGCGTGCAAGCCAGCGCTTCATGGGGAGGGCACTACGAGAGGTATGGGCATGGAGCGATTCTACCGCGCCAGCCCGACGCACGACCGGAGACCCGGCCATGCGTGAATCGCATTACTGCTTCGTGTCCGAGCTGGTCGTCGTGTGACCAGTGTTGGTTGGCGTGCTGGCGGTGCCAGTAGCCATCGGCGCACCGGTATTGGCGCCATTGGTCGGGGTAATGCCCATCTGCGCATCGACCGTCGCGTTGCCGGTCGAGCCAGCAGCCGTGGTGCCCATCGAGGACGAACCGCTGCTGCTGGTGCCCATGGTGTCGGTGGTGTTGCAACCGGCCAGTGCGAAGGCCATGATGCCGCCAATGAGTGCAGTGTGAAGAGTTTTCATAGCATTGCTCCTTGAGAGTGGAATGACATGGTCAGGTGCGGCCACCCGGAGGTGACCGACTGACTACCCACGCTCACGGTGTGCAGCTGTGGGTTCGTGCTTCTGCTTCTGCTTCCGGATCAGCGGCCGGTGGCCGAGTTGGTGACTGGCTCGTTGTTGCTGGTGGTGCCCGAGGCGCTGTTCACGCCGGTGGCACCGGTGGCGCCCGAATTCCAGCTACCCTGGCCTGCGGTGGTGCTTGGGGTCTGCACCGAGCCGGTGGTCGACATCGTGCTGCTCGAGCCCGACATGCTGTCGGTCGTCTTGCTTGGCGTATCGCATGCTGCCAGCCCAAAAGCCATCATGCCTGCGATCAGTGCGGTTCCGAGGGTGCGTGTCATGGTTGTCTCCGTGATGATTAAGTTGTCTTATCATCAAGCAGCCGCGGGTTTACACGAATAGGAACGGAGAGTTCATTCTTGTAGGACGACACGCCCAGCGCACGTCAGCGCAGGCGTCAGTACAAGGCTCAGTCCAGGCGTCAATGAACTTCTGCGTCGTGGGTAGCCAGCCAGTCCAGCAGCTCGGGGGCTGGTAACGGCCTGCTGTAGAAGTAGCCCTGCACTTTGTCGCACAGGTGGTTGCGCACCACATCCAGCTGCGACTGCGTTTCGATGCCCTCGGCCACCGTGGTCATCCCCAAGCTGCGGGCAACCTTGACGGTGGCTTCGATCAGCACGCGATGATGGGCGCTGGTATCGGCCTGGCAGACAAACGAGCGATCGATCTTGACCGTGTCCACGGGCAGCAGGTGCAGGCTCGACAGCGATGAATAACCGGTACCGAAGTCGTCCAGCGCCAGCTGGATGCCCAGCGTCTTCAGGTCGTGCAGGCGCTGCTGGATATCCTGGTCCTGGGCGGCGAGGCTTTCGGTCACTTCCAGCTGCAGGCAGCCCGGCGGCATGCCGGTGTCGCGCAGGATCCGCCGTACGCCGTCGATCCAGCCCGGTTGGGCGAGCTGCGCACGCGACAGGTTCACGGCCATCAGGCCGGGTGCGCGCTCGCCCAGGCGCGCGCGCCAGTCAAGAAAATCACGGCAGGCGCGTTCGAGGACGAAGTCGCCCAGCATGCCGATCAGACCGCATTCCTCGGCCACCTCGATGAAGTCGATCGGTGGCACGATGCCGCGCACCGGATGGCGCCAGCGCACCAGCGCCTCGACACCGGCGGCGTAATCGACGCCGCCACACTGCAGCAGGCGCACGACCGGCTGGTACACGACGAACAATTGTTCTTCGACCAGGGCCTGGCGCAGTTCGGCTTCGATGCCGGCGCGGCGCGCTGCGCGTTCGCGCATGCTCGGCGCGAATACCATGTGGCGGTTGCCGCCGGCCCGCTTGGCCTCGACCATCGCGATGCCGGCGTCGCGCAGCACGTCGTCCGGCTCGCGCAGTGCGATCTCCGGGTCGTCCAGGCTCCAGGCCAGGCCGACACTGGCGCCGCAGACGATGTCATGGCCATCCACCAGATACGGGTGGGCCAGCGCATCGAGCAGGCGCAGCGCGATGCGCTCGGCATCGGCGCGCCCGCGCAGGCCGTCGAGCAGGACGACGAATTCGTCGCCGCCCGTGCGGGCTGCCAGCTGGCCGGCCTGCGTGCCTGGTTCGATGCGGCCCAGTGCCGGGCGCAGCGCGCCGCGCAGGCGATCGGCCATGTGCATCAGCAGATGGTCGCCCACGGCCTGGCCCAGGCTGTCATTGAGCTGGCGGAAGCGATCGCAATTGAGTGTCAGCACCGCGAAGCCGACGTCGGACACCGGCAGCGCCAGCAGGTGCTGCAGCGCGTCGCGCACTGCCTCGCGGTTGGGCATGCGGGTCAGGGTGTCGGTGCGGGCAGCACTGCGCAGGCGGCGCGACAGTACCTCTTGTTCGCGCTGCACTTCGAACGTGGCGTCGGCCACGGTCGCCATCAGGCGCTCGGGGTCGAGCTTCATCAGGTTGAGTGCCAATACCTGCAGGCTGCCGCTGGCCGCGTGCGGCACGCCCACTGGCAGGCGCAAGCCTTCGCAGATCATGCCGGACGGTTCGAGAAATGCCTCGACCATGGTTGCCAGGTGCGGCGCCACGGGCGCCAGCACGTCGAACAGGTTGTCCAGGCCCTGCGCGGTGGCCAGCGGCATCAGGAGCCGCGACGCCATCGGGTTGAGCATGTCGACTGTGCCGTCGAGCGAGGTCTGGGCCAGGCCGATCGGCGCCCGGTACAGGAACTGCACCAGCGCTTCGTAGGCATCGACCGCCTCGTGCTGCACTTTAGGCTCCATCGAGCGCCTCCTGGGGGGCAGCGACGGTGTCGGGTTGCCAGGCCAGCGCGCGGTTGCGGCCGGCGCGCTTGGCCGTGTACAGGGCCTGGTCGGCCTGCTTGATGAGCAGGTCGACGCCGCCATGGCCGTCGAGGGCGACTGCCACGCCGGCGCTGATCGTGCACACGATCGCCTGGCCGTCGAAGCTCTTGGCATCCAGCGCGACGCGCGCGCACAGGCGTTCGGCCAGATCCAGCGCGTGCGCCAGGTCGGTCGAGGGCAGCAGCACGGCGAATTCCTCGCCGCCGATGCGCGCCACGACATCGACTTCGCGGAAGAAGTCGAGCAGGATCGCCGCCAGGTGCTGCAGCACGGCGTCGCCGCCCGGGTGCCCGTAGCGGTCGTTGATGGCCTTGAAGTGGTCGGCGTCGAGGATGATCACCGCCGTCGGCCGCGGCGCGGCGCGGCTGCGCTCGAACTCCTGGCTGGCGGCGTCGAACAGCGCGCGGCGGTTGGCCAGACCAGTGAGGTGGTCGCTGAACGCCTCGCGCCGGCGCCGCTCGGCGATGTCGCGCTTGTCGCTCACATCGCGCAGGATCAGGCAGTAGGCCGGGCCCTCTTCGCAGGGCAGGCTCGGGGCGCCATCGGCGGCTTCGCGGTCGGCTTCCGGCAATGGCGCGATCATCACGCTGCCCCAGAATGCGCTGCCGTCGGCGCGCAGCAGGCGGCTTTCGTCCAGCGCCCAGCCGTCGGCATCGGCTTCGCGCAGGCGGTCCAGCGCGCGCTCGGGCGTGATCGCATCGTTGGGATAGAACATCGTGTAGCTCTGGCCCTCGGCGGCGGGGCCGAAGCCGGTCACGCGGCCGATGCTCGGGTTCCATTCGCACAGGCGGCCCTGGGAGTCCAGGCTGGCCAGTGCGTAATCGGTGATGCCGGTCAGGACCGCATTGAGCCAGGCGTCGTTCTGCCGCTGGCGGCATTCGCGCCGCACCTGCTCGGTGATGTCGTCGATAACGGCCATGATGCGGCTGGCGTCGAGCCGCAGCAGCGTGATCGACAGGATCTGCGGCATGCGCTTGCTGCAGCCGCTGCCGGCATGCAGGTGCACGTGCATGCCGTCGCAGATCTTGCCGCTCTGGACCGTGCTTTGCTGGCACAGGTTGCGCAGGTCGGGCGCGATGTCCTCGAGCGCGACGAACAGGTTATCGAGCCCGCCATTGCGTGAGTGCGGCATCAGGAGCTGGGCCGCAATCGGGTTGATCATGGCGATTTCGCCATCGGCGTCGAGCTGCACCAGCCCAACCGGGGCGAGATACAGGAACTGGATCAGCGCCTCATATTCCGCGCTGAGCTGGGCGAGGTCGTCAGTCACTTTGGCTGCCGCTTGACAAGAACGTAACGCGTGGCGCTGCCCGGGGTGGACAGCAGGCGCAGGGCGACTTTGACCGGACGCATGCGCAGCGTCAGGACGTAGTCGATGGTTTCGTCGAGCGCGACGTTTTGTTCCAGCGCGTCATCGAAACGCTGCGCCACCATGAAGTTGTTCATGCATGGTGCGACGTTGGTAAACAGCGGCTGGCCCAGGACGCGCTGCGGCGACAGGCCGGCGGCTTGCGACTCGAACGCGTTGTACTGGTTGACCTCGGTGTTCGCGTCGAAACCGATGACGCCAAAATCGAGCTGGTCCAGTTCTTCAGGAGAACACGCGTCGAGTCGGCTGGCCATCTCGGGAAAGTCAAAGGCAAAAGTCATGAATTGGGTGCCGACGCGCGGCCATTGGATATTGGTCATCGATGTTGCCATGTGCAATAAACGCGTGTCAATTGCCCATTTGCAACAATTCACTATTTAATTGCGAGAATGCGTCTTTCACCACAGTCCGCGGCAAATTGACAGCCTCGTGTTTCAACGTCACCATGCCTTCCTCTTCATGTTCTCACATTTCATGACATATACACCGGATGATGCGGCCCGTTGGTGGCGCGACGGGACGGGCTTGCAGCGCGTGGTTGCCGACCTGCTGGGCGCTGAATTGGCGGCGCTGCGGCCTGGCAGGCAGACGCTGGCGCAACCCTGGCCGGCGTCGCTCGATCTGCGCGTGGACCTGGGCGCCGATTCCCTCGAGCTGATGGGACTGGCGTCGGCGCTCGAAACCCAGTTGCACCTGCAGGGGACGGCCGACGCGCCGCTGCTGAAGCACACGCGTCTGGGTGACTGGCTGGATGCGGCGCGCGCCGGCCTGGATGCCCACGGCAGCGCGCTGACGTTTCGTACCTCTGGCAGCAGCGGCGCGCCCAAGCCATGCACGCATCGGCTGGCCTTGTTGTGGCAAGAAGTCGACGCGCTCGCCGAATTGCTGCCCGGCCGCCGGCGCATCGTCAGCCTAGTGCCGGCGCACCATATCTATGGCTTCCTGTTTACCGTCCTGCTGCCGCGCCGTCTGGGTATCGACGCCGTGTGCGACCTGCGCGGCCATGCGCCGACGGCGCTGGCTGTCCAGCTGACGGCGGGTGATCTCGTCATCGGGCATCCCGATCTGTGGCGTGCGTTCGGCCAGGCCGCCGGGCCGCTGGCGCCGGACATCGTCGGCGTGACCTCGACGGCGCCGTGTCCGCTAGATGTGGCCCGTGCTGCGCTCGGCACGGGATTGGCGCGGCTGGTGCAGGTGTATGGCAGCTCCGAGACCGCTGGCGTCGGCTGGCGCGACGAACCCGAGGGCGGCTATACGATGTTCCCGTATTGGTCACGCGATGTCCAAGGCGATGGGCTGGTGCGCCAGTGTCCTGACGGGACGCGTCAGCCAGCCATGCTGCAGGACCGGCTGGCGTGGCGTGACGACGGGCGTTTCCAGCCGGATGGGCGCATCGACCAGGCGGTGCAGGTCGGCGGCGTCAATGTGTTTCCGGGTTATGTGGCCGATGTGCTGCGGCTGCATCCGGCCGTGCTGGAGGCCAGCGTGCGCCGTATGCGGCCTGATGAAGGCGAGCGGCTCAAGGCCTTCGTGGTGGTGCGTGACGGCATGACGTTTGATGCCGGTCTGCAGACCAGTTTGCACACCTGGCTGAGCGAGCGCCTGACGGCGCCCGAATGCCCGGCAGCGTATTCGTTCGGGCCGCGCCTGCCGCGTGGAACGAGCGGCAAGCTGGCCGACTGGATCATCGACAGCGAAGTCTAGGGAACTCGCGGCGTGCGCGCGTCTACAGCGCGACGAAGGTCTCGAAGCCGCCAAAGAACATGCGCTTGACGTCGAACGGCACGCCGCCCGGTTGCATCATGGCGGCCAGGCGTGGATCGCTCATGACTTTTTCATTGACCGCATCGCGGTGGGCCCGCGATTCATAGACGGCCCAGGCGAGGATCACCGTTTCGCCCTCTTTGAGTTGTACGCTCTGCGGGAACGACGTGTGTTCGCCGGACGAGACGTCGTCAGCAATCCATTCACGGTATTCAAGCGCGCCATGCTCGCGCCAGACGGCGCCGGCCAGTTGGGCCTGGGCGCGGTAAGTTTCGATGCTGGAAGTGGGAAGCGGAAGGACAAAACCATCGACATATGCCATGTGGATCTCCCTGGACGGTTGGATGCGCGGCGCGCGTCTGTGACCCACCAGTACACGGCCCACAAGGTTCCCGACGGTGGTGTCGGGAACCTCAGGCTACCACAGGCTGTTGTCGGGTGCCGGTGCTTGCGGGGGCTGTTGCGGCGGCAGCGCTGGCGGCTGCGGTGCTTGCGGTGCTTGCGGTGCCGGCTGCGGCGGCTGCGCCGGCGGCGTTGGGGGCGCGACATTGGGCAGGGCCTCGAGCGGCGACGGTCCCTCGAGCGGTGCGTCGTCGAGCGGCTGCTGGAACTCGTCGACCGGCGCCGCCGGCGGCGCGACTGCGATGTCGATGGTGCGGGTCTCGACCGCATCGGCATATTCGGGATAGATCCAGTCGCGGCCATCGTTGACCAGGTCGTCCGGTGGCGTGCGCTCCTGCGGCGGGACCTTGGCCAGCGCCACGCGCATGTAGTCGATCCAGATCGGCATCGCCAGCGTCGAGCCGAATTCGCGGCCGCCCAGCGAGCGCGGTTCATCGTAGCCCATCCACGATACCGCCACCACCTTGCCCGCGTAGCCGGCAAACCAGCCATCGATCGCATCATTCGTGGTGCCGGTCTTGCCGGCCAGGTCGGTGCGCCCAAGCTGCTTGGCCGAGCCGGCCGCAGTGCCAAAACGGGCCACGTCGCGCAGCATGCTGTCGACGACGAAGGCATTTCTTGCCGTGATGACGCGGGTGGCTTCCTGCGGGCCCTGGGATGGCGGCACTTCAGCAATCACGCTGCCATTGCCGTCGACAATGCGCTGGATCAGGTAGGGCTTGACGCGGTAGCCGCCGTTGGCAAACACCGAGTAAGCGCCGGCCAGCTGCAGCGGCGTGACGGCGCCCGTGCCCAGCGCCATCGTGTAGTTGCGCGGATGGCGCGCCAGGTCGAAGCCGAAGTGCTCAAGGTACTGGTGCGCGAAATCGACCGACACCGCACGCAGCACGCGCACGGTCGGGACGTTCTTGGACTTGACGAGCGCCTGGCGCAGCGTGACTTCGCCATCGAACACGCCGTCGTCGTTTTGCGGGCGCCATGGATTGTCCTCGCTGGCGCCGGGCAGTTCGATCGGCGCATCGAGAATGCGGGTCGTGGGCGAATAGCCTTTTTCAAGGGCGGCCGAATACACGAACGGCTTGATACTCGATCCCGGCTGGCGCCACGCCTGCGTCACGTGGTTGAACTTTTGCAGGTTGTAGTCGAAACCGCCGACCAGCGCGTGGTAGGCGCCAGTCTCAGCGTCGATCGCCACGAACGCCGCCTCGACCTGGGGCACCTGCACGATGGCCCAGTCACCGGCCTTGTCCTTGCTGACGCGGATGACCGCGCCCGGTGTGATCCGCAGCGACTCGCGCGCCGTAGGCTGCAAGCCGGGGCTGGCGAATTTCAGGCCGGCGCCCTTGATGACGATGTCTTCGCCGGACAGCAGCGTCACCCGCACCTGGCTCGTGCTGGCCGCCAGCACGACGCCGGCCAGCAAGCCGTCGCTGGAGCGGCGCGCCTGCAGTGCATCGGCAATCGCCTCGTCGCGCTGTTCAGGGTCAGATGGCAGCTCGACGCGCGCCTCGGGGCCGCGGTAGCCATGGCGGCCATCGTAGGCCAGCACGTTGCGGCGCACCGATTCATACGCGGCCTTTTGCTCGGCCGCGCGGATCGTCGTCGTGACCACGATGCCGCGCGTGTAGGCTTCTTCGCCGAACTGTTCGTAGACCGCCTGGCGCGCCAGCTCCGCGACATACTGGGCCGGCGTATCGAATTTCTGGCCAGCGTCGCGTTTGACGCGCAGCGGTTCGGCCAGCGCCGCGGTGTACTGCGCCTGGGTGATCGTGCCCAGTTCGAGCAGGCGCTTGAGGATGGCGTGCTGGCGCGCTGCAGCGCGTTTCGGGTTCGATACCGGATTGGTGCGCGCCGGATTCTGCGGCAGGCCGGCCAGCATCGCCGTTTCGGCCAGCGACAGCTGATCGAGCGTCTTGCCGAAGTAGCTGCGCGCTGCGCTTGAAAAACCGTATGAGCGCTGGCCCAGGTAGATCTGGTTCATGTACAGCTCGAGGATCTGGTCCTTGGTCAGCGAGCCTTCGATCTTGTAGGCGAGGGCGACTTCGGTCAGCTTGCGCGACAGGGTCTTCTCGTTGGTGAGGAAGAAGTTGCGGGCGACCTGCATCGTGATGGTGGATGCGCCCTGGCGGAACCCGCCGCGCAGGTTGGCGCGGGCTGCGCCCATCGCGCGGATGAAGTCGATGCCGCCGTGTTCATAGAAGCGCGTGTCCTCGATGGCCAGCACCGCGCTTTTCATCATCGCCGGGATTTTCGCGATCGGGACAAAGTCGCGGTGCTCGACGCCGAACTGGCCGATCAGCACATTGTCCTGCGTGTAGATGCGCAGCGGGATCTTGGGGCGGTAGTCGGTGACGGCGTCGATCGCCGGCACCTTGGGGCTGATCGCGCTCCACACGCCGATGGCCAGGCCGGCCGCAATCAGCACCAGCGCAGCGAAAAAGATCAGCACGTACGCGTACGCGCGCTTCATGCCCAGCAGGGTTTTTCCGGACTGTTGGTTGGTCGCTTTCACTGCCGAACTCTCACTGTAAAAGTTGCTGCAGGCCACGTGGTGGGCCAGGATCGGGCGATTATAGTCCGCTTTCGGCGCGCGCTTTCTTTCCGTACGTGCATGTGCGATATTCCTGCTTTCGGTTCGTCCGCAGTGGCGAGCTACGCCCGCCAACAAGGACACCATGCCGCCCGATTCAAGCTTCAAACCGTATATTCCCGCCCATGCCCAACTGGCAGAAATGACGCCACGCGCCCTGATCATGGGCGTCATTCTCGGCATGATCTTCGGCGCGTCGTCGCTGTACCTGGTGCTCAAGGTTGGCCTGACCGTCAGCGCCTCGATCCCGGTAGCGGTCATCGCCATCACGCTGTTCGGCGTGGCCAAGCAACTGGGCGCACGCGAATCGACGATCCTCGAAAACAGCATCGCGCAGACAGCCGGTTCGGCCGGCGAATCGCTGGCCTTCGGCCTGGGCGTAACCATGCCGGCGATCCTGATCCTGGGCTTCGACCTGGAAATCTCGCGCGTGCTGCTGGTGGGCGTGCTCGGTGGCCTGCTCGGCATCCTGATGATGATCCCGCTGCGCCGCACGCTGATCGTCGACCAGCACCGCGAACTGAAATACCCGGAAGGCACGGCCTGCGCCGAAGTGCTCAAGGCCGCGGCGACCGACGTCTCGCGCGACGCTGCGGGCGAAGTGCGCATCGCCGGCAGCGACGCGGTGCGCATCGCCAAGCGCCGCGCGCTGCTGATTTTTGGCGGCTTTGGCATCGGCATCCTGTACAAGACGCTCAGCGTGTCGTTCAAGGGCTGGCGCGATACGGTCAACTTCGAGTTCGGCGCGCCGCTCAAGACGGGCAGCATCGGCGCCGAGATCTCGCCCGAGCTGGTGGGCGTGGGCTACATCATCGGCCCGCGCATCGCGTTCACGATGGCGGCCGGTGGCGTGCTGGCGTCGCTGATGCTGGTCCCGATGATCAAATTCTTCGGCGAGCTGGCCAGCACGCCGCTCTCGCCCGGCACTATCCCGATCCGCGACATGACGGGCGACGATATCCGCAGCGCCTACATCCTCTACATCGGTGCCGGCGCAGTCGCCACGGGCGGCCTGATCTCGCTGGCGCGCTCGCTGCCGACAATCTGGAATGGCTTGCGCGGCGGCCTGGCCGGCATGAAGAACAGTCGCGACGCCGTAGTTGATACCTCCTTGCGCACCGACCGCGACATCCCGATGAAGTGGGTCGTCATCGGGTGCCTCGCGATCGTCGCCGTCATTTCGCTGGCCGCGCCGCTGCACATGAACGTGCTCGGCGCGGTGCTGATCTTGGTCTTCGGCTTTCTGTTCGCGACCGTGTCGTCGCGGCTGGTGGGCGAGATCGGGTCGTCGTCCAATCCGATCTCCGGGATGGCCGTGGCCACGCTGCTGTTTACCTGCCTGATCTTCCTGCTGATGGGCTGGACGGGCGGCCAGTATTACGTGACGGCGCTGTCGGTCGGCGCGATCGTCTGCATCGCCGCCAGCAATGCCGGCACCACGTCGCAGGATCTGAAGACCGGCTACCTGGTCGGCTCCACACCGCGCATGCAGCAATACGCGATCCTGTGCGGCGCGTTTGCATCGGCGCTGATCCTGGGACCGGTGCTGCTCAAGCTGAACGACGCGGGTACCGTCTACGTGCCGGCAGCGCAGGTGGCGCCAGGCCTGACGGTCGATGCGTCCCGGTTGACCGACACCGGCACGCTGCATGGCCCGCAGGCCGACACGGACAAGAACACCTATAAAGTCTGGCACAAGACCGACACGGTTGGCGGCCCGGCCGGCAAGTACTTCGTCGACAACGCAGGCAAGGCCGTGTACCTGGTCGACCCGGGCATCAACGGCCACCACAAGACGCGGCCCGATGGCACCGAAGTGAAAAAATACGATGCGCCGAAAGCCGTGCTGATGTCGTACATCATCAAGGGCATCCTGGACCGCGAGCTGCCATGGACGCTGGTGCTGTTCGGGGTGATGATCGCGATCGTGCTGGAGATGGCGGGGATCGCGTCGCTGGCGTTTTCGGTGGGCGTCTACCTGCCGCTGGTGGCAACGCTGCCGATCGCCATTGGCGGCACGGTGCGCTGGCTGGCAGACCGCCGCAACAACAAGCTGCCGCAGAACCTGGGCCTGAACGAAGAAGAGCGCCAGGCCGCAAATGACCGCAGCTCGGGCGTGCTGCTGGCATCGGGCTATATCGCCGGCGGCGCACTGGCCGGGATCATCATCGCAATCACGGCGGGCGTGCTGACGGACTTCGACGCTGCGGCTGCGCGCTGGGCCGAAGCGTACAACCCGTTCTTCGCCGGTGACAGCGCGAACGTCCTGAGCATGCTGCCGTATGCGGTGATCGTTGGGCTGCTGTTCTGGGTCGCGCGTGAGAAGGCGGTACGGTAGGGTGGACGGGTCCCCCGTCCACGCGTTCAAGATTCCAACATCGCATCACATCAAGGTGGTTGAAACAAAAAACGGCGGCCCGCAGGCCGCCGTTTTTTTATTGGTGCGAATGACGCTTACTTCACGCCGTGCATCAGCTTCTGGATCACCGGTGCCAGCAGCACCAGCAGGATGCCGCCGCCCAGCAGCGACAGCAGACCAAAGTTGTAGCCGTCGAGCGCCGATGCCACCGTCATGCCGGTTTCACCCGAGACGTGCGAGGCGAAGATGCCCGACAGGTTGTTGCCGATACCGGTCGACAGGAACCAGCCGCCCATGCCCAGGCCGACGAGGCGGGTAGGGGCCAGCTTGGTGACCATCGACAGGCCGATTGGCGACAGGCACAGCTCACCGACCGACTGGATCACGTACACGGCGAACAGCGTCCAGAACGGGATCTTGCCGTTACCGTCGATCAGCTGCGACAGGGCGTAGACCAGCAGGCCGAACGCGATGCCGTTGAAGATCAGGCCCAGGCCGAACTTGCGTGGAATCGATGGGTTGGCGTTGCGCTTGCCCAGCCAGACCCAGACGGCGGCGATGATCGGTGCGAAGACGATGATGGCCACCGAGTTCACCGACTGGAACCAGGCGACAGGGAAGGTCCAGCCGTTCAGGTTGCGGTCGACGATGTTATCGGCCAGGAAGGTGAACGAGCTGCCGGCCTGCTCGAAGAAGCACCAGAACAGGACGTTGAAGAAGAAGATGATCATCATCGCCCAGGTCTTGTCGCGGGCCACTTTGCCTTCGCGGATACCTTCGATGATCAGCATCGCAGCCAGGCCGATGAACAATACGGTCAGCAGGATCTGCAGGTTGGCAGCGCCGGCTTGCAGCAGCATGTAGACGATCGGGATCACGATCAGCGAACCGACGATGACGACGGCCAGGCGCTTTGGGCTGGCCAGTTCGCCGACCGGTGCGCCGATGCCCTGGAGCGTCTTGCGGCCGATGAAGAACCAGACCAGCGAGATCAGCATGCCGATGCCCGAGGCCAGGAACACGATCTTGTACGCTGGCATGGCGGCGGTGCCGAACACTTTTTCAGCCAGCAGCTGGGTCAGGATCGGTGCGAAGAATGCGCCGACGTTGATGCCCATGTAGAAGATGGTGAAGCCGGAATCGCGACGGGTGTCGTTCAGCGCGTACAGCTGGCCAACCATGGCCGAGATGTTTGGCTTGAACATGCCGTTACCGACGATGATGGTCGCCAGACCCAGCTTGAACACGTCCTGGTTCGGAATCGAAATCATGAACAGGCCGGCCGCCATGAAGATGGCGCCGACCAGAATCGAGCGTTGATAACCGATGACGCGGTCGGCCACGTAGCCGCCGAAGACGGCGCCGGCATACACCAGCGCGAGGTAGGAACCGTAGGTGAGGTTGGCACTGGCCTGGCCTGCCGCGTCGCCGGCATAGAACTGGCCGACGATGTAGAGGACGAGTGCCCAACGAATGCCATAGAAAGCGAAGCGCTCCCAGAATTCCGTCATGAACAGCATCCACAGCGGTGCTGGATGGCCCATGATCTGCTTGAACTCTGGAAGAGGTCCCCGAGCTGGGGTAGTAGCTGCACCGCTCATGCGGTTCCTCCCGAAAATGTAATGACAAGGTAATTGTTATATGGCGCTATTCGACGGGCGAACGTTCCAATAGGCACGCATTCTAGTGCATATCCTGCATCATACGAAGCTTTTTTGCCGGTGCGCCAACGGGTCCCGAACATGGTGCACTGCACCCTGTTTTGGGGCGCGCATGCGCCATCGGATTGGCGTATATTGCTGTACAGGACGGTCAGATTATTGGCAGTCCGCATCACAGAATCGAACGAGGACATCAGACCATGACGCAAGCAGCAAGTGAATTACCCGTAGTAGATACCGAGCTGTCCCCTGAAAGCCGGCAAGTCGTCGACACGCTGATTTCGCCGGAAGGCCAGCTCGAAGTGCTGTCCAAATCCGAAGTCAGCAAGCTGCTCGACACCGGCCGCACCGGCCTGTACGACGTGTTTCGCAAATGTGCGCTTGCAGTACTCAACAGCGGCAGCGACATCGACGACGGCAAGGAACTGCTCGAGCGGTACGCGAGCTTCGACATCAGCATCCTTCAGCGCGAGCGCGGCATCAAGCTCGATATCCGCGGCGCGCCGGCCAGCGCGTTCGTCGATGGCAAGATGATTCGCGGGATTCACGAGCACCTGTTCGCCGTACTGCGCGACATCGTGTTTGTCAATTTCGACGTCACCGACAACCCGAAGTTCGACCTGACCCGCACTGACGGCATCACCGACGCGGTATTTCATATCCTGCGCAACGCCAATGTGCTGCAGGCGCAGCGCAATCCGAACCTGGTCGTGTGCTGGGGCGGTCACTCGATCTCGCGCATCGAGTACAACTACACGAAGAAGGTCGGCTACGCGCTGGGCCTGCGCGAACTCGATATCTGCACCGGCTGCGGCCCGGGCGCGATGAAGGGGCCGATGAAGGGCGCCACGATTGGCCACTCGAAGCAGCGCCTGTCGGGCGGGCGGTATCTCGGCATCTCGGAGCCGGGCATCATCGCGGCCGAGTCGCCGAACCCGATCGTCAACGACCTGGTGATCATGCCGGACATCGAAAAGCGTCTCGAGGCCTTCGTGCGCACCGGGCACGGTATCGTCGTGTTCCCGGGCGGCGCGGGCACGGCCGAGGAAATCCTGTACATCCTCGGTATCCTGCTGCATCCCGATAATGCCGAGATCCCGTTCCCGTTGATCTTCACCGGCCCGGCATCATCGCGCGATTACTTCACGCAGATCGACGCCTTCCTGGCGCTGACACTGGGCGAGGCGGCGCAGAAGCGCTACCAGATCATCATCGACGATCCGGATGCGGTGGCAGTGGCAATGGTCAAGGGCATCAGCGAAGTGCGGGCCTTCCGCAAGGCGCACAGCGATGCCTACTATTACAACTGGCGCCTGAAGATCGACCACGAATTCCAGAAGCCGTTCCGCCCGACGCACGAGAACATGCGCAACCTCGACCTGCACCGGGGCATCCCGACGCACCTGCTGGCAGCAAACTTGCGCCGGGCGTTTTCGGGCGTCGTGGCCGGGAACGTGAAGGAAGAGGGCATTCGCGCGATCGAGCAATTCGGCAAGTATGAGATCCACGGCGAGGCCGCGATCATGGGGCCGATGGATGCGCTGCTGGCGTCGTTCGTCGAACAAAGCCGCATGAAGTTGCCGGGCAAGGCGTACACGCCTTGCTACACGATCGTGCAATAGACCTGATCCCACCGGCCCGCGCAACCTTGCACGTCGTTCCCGCGAAGGCGGGAACCCAAGTGCGTCGCGCCGCCACCATGCTCACTGTTAGCGGCCAAACAGGCATCCTTGGATTCCCGCCTTCGCGGGAATGACGTGTGCAAGGCGCCAGGTAGTGTTCGCTGGTCACGGCGGACAATAAAAAAGGCCGCCCGAAGGCGGCCTTTTTCATGCGGGCGTCAACGCCCCGACACTCAGTCTTCCTTGCGCAGGTGCGGGAACAGCAGCACGTCGCGGATGTTCGGCGAATCGGTGATCAGCATCATCAGGCGGTCTATGCCGATGCCGCAACCACCTGCCGGCGGCATGCCGTATTCGAGCGCGCGGATGTAGTCGGCGTCGTAGAACATCGCCTCTTCATCGCCCGCATCCTTGGCTTCGACCTGCGCCAGGAAGCGCGCTGCCTGGTCTTCCGGATCGTTCAGCTCCGAGAAGCCGTTGGCGATCTCGCGGCCGACCATGAACAATTCAAAACGCTCGGTCACGCCGGCACGGGTGTCCGATGCGCGCGCCAGTGGCGAGACTTCGGCCGGGTAGTCGACGATGAAGGTCGGCTCCCACAGCTGCGCTTCGGCGGTTTCTTCGAACAGGGCCAGTTGCAGCGCGCCCAGGCCGGCGGTGGCAAATGGCTTGACGCCAAACTTCTTCAGTTCGGTCTTGATGAACTCGGCGTCGTTCAGTTGCTCGGGCGTGTAGCCCGGCGCGTACTTGTCGATCGCTTCGATGATCGTCAGGCGCTGGAATGGCTTGGACAGGTCCAGCTCACGGCCACCGTACGACAGCACGGCGCTGCCATGTGCGTCGACCGCAGCCTGGCGAATCACCTGTTCGGTGAAGTTCATGATCCATTTGTAGTCGGTGTACGCCGCATAGAATTCCATCATTGTGAATTCAGGGTTGTGACGGACCGAGACGCCTTCGTTGCGGAAGTTGCGGTTCACTTCGAACACGCGATCGAACCCGCCGACCACCAGGCGCTTGAGGTACAGCTCCGGTGCGATACGCAGGTACATTTCCATGTCCAGCGCATTGTGGTGCGTGACGAACGGCTTGGCCGCGGCGCCGCCCGGGATCGGGTGCAGCATCGGCGTTTCGACTTCCATGAAGCCGTTGTCTTCCATGAAGCGGCGCATCGACGACATCGCGGCGGTGCGCGCCTTGAACGTGCGGCGCGTGTCTTCGTTCATGATCAGGTCGACGTAACGCTGGCGGTACTTGGTTTCCTGGTCGGCCAGGCCGTGGAACTTGTCCGGCAGCGGGCGGATCGCCTTGGTGATCAGGCGCAGCTGGCTGACCTTGACCGTGAGTTCGTCGACCTTGGTCTTGAACAGCGTGCCTTCGACGCCCAGGATGTCGCCCAGGTCGTAGCTGCGCAACTCGTCCATCGCGGCTTCGCCGGCGCTGTCGAGCGTGATGTAGATCTGGATACGGCCGCTGGCCGACGGGCCCGAGCTGTCCTGCAGTGTCGCGAACGCCGCTTTCTTGCCCGCTTCGCGGCGCAGCATCATGCGACCGGCCAGCACCACCGGAATCGGCTCGGCTTCGAGTTCTTCGCGCGTTTTTTCGCCGTACGCCTGGACCAGGTCGGCCGCCTTGTGCTGCGGGACGAAGTCGTTCGGGAATGCGACGCCTTTTTCGCGGATCGCCGCCAGCTTGACGCGGCGCTCGGCCATGATCTTGTTTTCGTCGGCGCCTTGCAACGGTGCCTGTTCTTGGTTCTCGGTGGTCATAGTGGTGGTTGTTGATATTGGTTGAGCATGCCGCCGGTACGGCGCGCAGTAATTAAGACAGCGACAGCAGCGCTTCAACGTCCAGCTGCATGAAGTCGTTGACGATCGCGATGACGTTGTCGAATTCGGCAAACGCTTCGGCCGGCAGCGTGGTGGTCAGCACCACGGCGCGCATGCCGGCGCGGCGCGCCGCTTCCACGCCCAGCGGCGCATCTTCGAACACGATGCAGTGCGCCGGCAGTACGCTGCAGCGGTCGGCAGCCTTGAGGAACACGTCCGGATGCGGTTTGCCGCGCGGGACGTCCACGGTACCGACGACGACGGCATCGAACTTGCGCTGCAGGTCCATCTCGTCGAGGATGAAACGGGCGCTGCCTGGCGAGGCCGACGTGGCCACCGCCAGGGCCCAGCCCTGTTCGCGCGCGCGGTCGATGAAGGCATCGAAGCCGTCGATCGTGCGCCGGTGCGGGCCATACAGCTCGCGGTACAGCACTTCCTTTTCGTGGTTCAGCGTGGCCAGTGTGTCGTCGTCCAGCTCTGCGCCCAGATAGTGGCGCAGGATTTCCTTGCCCTGACGACCGGCCGTGTCGCGAAAGAACGCATCGGGCTCGATGGTTTGGCCCCGCCGCGCAAAGAACGTGATCCACGCACGGGTGTGGAAGTCCATATTGTCGACGATGGTGCCATCCATGTCGAAGATCAGTGCGCGGGCGGGTGTCGTCATGCGGGGTAAGCCTTATACGTTTTGCTTCAGGGACGCCGAGATAAAATCATCGAGGTCGCCATCCAGGACGTTCTTCGTGTTGCCGGTTTCAAAGCCGGTACGCAAATCCTTGATGCGCGACTGGTCCAGAACGTACGAGCGGATCTGGTGGCCCCAGCCGACGTCGGTCTTGGAGTCTTCGAGCTTCTGCTGCTCGCTCATGCGGTTACGCAGTTCGAGTTCGTACAGCTTGGCGCGCAGCATGTCCCAGGCTTCGGCCTTGTTGCGGTGCTGCGAGCGGTCGTTCTGGCACTGGACCACGATGC
Source organism: Massilia aurea (assembly GCF_014200505.1). GTDB lineage: Bacteria > Pseudomonadota > Gammaproteobacteria > Burkholderiales > Burkholderiaceae_D > Telluria > Telluria aurea_B. Next base: position 1,171,794 of record NZ_JACHBX010000001.1, read on the forward strand.
CCGACGGGCCGTGCGTCAGGCGCACTGCGGAGTCGGTCTTGTTGATGTGCTGACCACCGGCGCCGGATGCGCGGTAGGTATCGATGCGCACGTCGGCCGGATTGATTTCGATCTCGATCGAATCGTCGACTTCGGGATACACGAACAGCGACGTGAACGACGTGTGGCGGCCGTTGGCCGAGTCGAACGGCGACTTGCGCACGAGGCGGTGCACGCCCGTTTCGGTGCGCAGGTGGCCGTACGCGTATTCGCCGTCGACCTTGATGGTGGCGGTCTTGATGCCCGCGACTTCACCGTCGGACTGCTCGAGGATCTCGGCCTTGAAGCCCTTGCGTTCGCAGTAGCGCAGGTATTGACGCAGCAGCATCGAGGCCCAGTCCTGCGCCTCGGTGCCGCCGGCGCCGGCCTGGATGTCGATGAAGCAGCTGGCGTGGTCCATCGGATTGGAAAACATCCGGCGGAATTCCATCGCTTCGATGATCTTCTGGATCGCATCGACGTCGCCCGCGACGGCTTCCATCGTGTCTTCGTCGCCTTCCTCGCGCGCCATCTGGAACAGGTCCAGGGCGTCGGCGAGATCGGCCTTGGCTTTCTCGAGCGTCAGCACGACGCCCTCGAGCGCCTTCTTCTCTTTGCCCATTTCCTGGGCGCGCTTCTGGTCGTTCCAGATGGCCGGGTCTTCCAGCTCCTGGTTGACCTGTTCTAGTTTCTCTGACTTCTTATCGAAGTCAAAGATACCTCCGAAGTTCGGCCTCACGACCCGTCAGGTCGTTCAGCAGGGCGGAAATGGCGTTGATGCGTTCGGCTTCCATGATATCGGCAGTCTCAATGTGGGTTGAATCGAACCGGGGATTATACCCGAGGAGTATGCTGCTGCGGCGGTATGGCTTGCCCAGTCGCAGGGCAAGGGGTACCATCGCGCGGTCTTGTTACCCGGATTCCCCATGAACCGCTCCCTGCGTCACCAGATCAGCACCGCGCTCGTCGCCACCTTCACTCCGTTGCTCCTCAATGCTCCCGCCTATGCGGCCAAAGCGCCCGCCGGCGCGACAGCCGTCCTGGCCGTGCTGGAAACCTCCGACCTGCACGCCAACGTCGTCGGCTATGACTATTACAAGCTGGCCGCCGAGCCGTCGATCGGCGTCGACCGCACCGCCACGCTGATCAAGGCCGCGCGCAAGGAATTCGCCAACACGCTGTTGCTCGACAATGGCGACACGATCCAGGGCACGGCGTTTGCCGACTACCAGGCGCTGGTCAAGCCGCCTGCCTGCAACGAGGTGCTGGGCATCTACAAGATCATGAATGCGCTGGGCTACGAAGGCGGCACGGTCGGTAACCACGAATTCAACTACGGCCTGCCGTTCCTGAACCGGATCACGGGCAGTCAGTTCCAGGTCAAGGGCGTCGACAAGGGCGCGCGCTGCGCCGGTCCGGCGTTCCCGATCGTGCTGGCCAACGTGAACAGCCTGCAAACGAAGGCGCCGCTGTTTGCGCCATACCAGATCATCGACAAGAAGATCATGGCCCGCGGCCCTGACGGCAAGCCGGTCGAGACGCTGGTGAAGGTCGGCATCATCGGCTTCACGCCGCCGGACATCATGGCGTGGGACAAGCGCTGGCTGGAAGGCCGAGTGGCCACCGCCGGCGTGCGCGAGACGGCCGAAAAATACATCCCAGAGATGCGCAAGAAGGGCGCGCAGCTGATCGTGGCCCTGTCGCACGGCGGCCTGGATGACGCCCCGTACTCACCGGCCATGGAAAGCGCCAACTGGCACCTGGCGAAGGTGCCGGGCATCGACGTCATGCTGATGGGGCACGCGCACCAGCTGTTCCCGAATGCAGAGAGCACGGTCCCGCAATTCAATCTGCCGGGCGTGGACAAAGCGCGCGGACTGGTGCACGGCGTGCCGACCGTGATGCCGAGCCAGTGGGGCAAGCACCTGGGCGTGGTCCAGTTGCACCTTGCCTACGACGGCAAGACCTGGTCGGTCGACAAGGACAAGACCGTCGTGCAGGCGCGCGCCACGCAAACGGGGCCCAAGACGTTCGTCGAACCGGACGCCGAGGTAGCCGCGCTGGTGCGCGCCGAGCATGAAGCGACGATCGCCTATGTGAAAACGCCCGTGGGCCGCTCGGCGTTTCGCATGACGAGTTATTTCGCGGACGTGGGCGATCCGTCGGCGCTCGAAGTCGTCAACCGCGCGCAGGCCGAGTACGTGGGCAACTACGTCAAGACCAACCTGCCGCAGTACGCCAGTTTGCCGGTGCTGTCGGTGTCGGCGCCGTTCAAGGCGGGCTTTCCGAGCGTGACGGATTATACCGACGTGCCCGCTGGCGACCTGGCACTGAACAACGCGGCCGACCTGTACCTGTTCCCAAACTCGCTGTATGCGGTCAAGGTCGATGGCGCAGGGCTGAAGGCGTGGCTGGAGACGGCGGCGCAGCGCTTTAACACGATCGACCCGGCGGTGAGCGCGCCGCAGGAACTGGTCAACACGCGCTTTCCGAGCTTTAACTTCGACACAATCACGTCGAAGGATGTCAGCTACGAGATCGACGTGACCAAAAAGCCGGGCGAGCGCATCGTGAACCTGACGTATCTGGGCAAGCCGGTCGCGCCGACGCAAGCATTCCTGGTGGCGACGAACAACTACCGCGCCAGTGGCGGTGGCGGCTTCCCGGGGCTCGATGGTAGCAATGTCGTCATCGCGTCGCCGGACAACAACCGCGACATCCTGATCGCGCACATCCGCGGAGCGAAAGAACTGACGCGCGCATCGCATGGCGCGGCGCGCAGCTGGCGGTTTGCACGGGTCGAGACGAAGGGACAGGTGGTATTCCATTCGGCGCCAGGCCTGGAAGGGCTGGCACGCGAAGCGGGGCTGGGCAATGTCAGCCAGGTGAAGGCCGATGATGGCAGCGGCAAGGGGACGGCGCTGTACGCGGTCGATCTGTCGAAGTAAGCGATTTGATTGCGATGAATGCCGGCCCTGGGGCCGGCATTTTTTTGGCGCAGTCAACGTTAAATAGAGACTAGCTTTGAACTGACGAGCAGTCCAGTGGTCCAACTCCTGTCCCCAGCGTCAGGAATCGATCATGAAAGCGCCACGTTTCAAGGGCTGGTTCGCAAAACTGCCTTCGTTGAACCAGCCGCAGCGTCGGCAAGTGCTCGATGCACTGCATCCTGCAGCCGGGCTCGATCAGGTGGTTGCGCTCCTTACTGAGGTCAGAGCGCCAGACCGCTGCTGCCCCAGATGCGGCAATGAGCACTGCTACCGGCATGGTTTCGCCAACGATTTGCAGCGCTACCGTTGCTGTTCCTGCGGCCGCACCTTTAACGACCTCACCGGCACGCCGCTGGCGCGGCTCAGGCACAAAGCCAAATGGCTGGCGTATTCGCAGGTGCTGCTCGATTCACTGCCCGTGCGCAAGGCCGCAGATCGGGTCGGCGTGCACCGCAACACCGCCTTTCGCTGGCGCCACCGCTTCCTGCATTGGGTCAAGCTCGACCGACCCGCGCTCCTGAATGGCATCGTCGAGGCTGACGAAACATTTCTTCTCGAATCACAAAAAGGTTCGCGCACGCTCAATCGTCCGCCGCGCCACCGCGGCGGGCGCGCTGCCAAACGGGGCATTTCCGGTGAACTGGACTGCATCCTGGTCGCGCGCGACCGCGAAGGGCGCACCATCGACGCCGTCACTGGCCGCGGTGCGCTCAAGACAGCGCAACTCGAGCGTGACTTACTACCCAGGCTCGACAGGCAGGCCTTGCTGGTCAGTGACGGCCATCCCGCTTACCGCGCCTTTGCACGCAAGCACAGGATTGCGCACAAGGCGGTCAATGTGCGCGCCGGTGTGCGAGCCAGGCGGCTGGGCAACCTTGCCATCCATGTGCAGAACGTGAATGCCTACCATCAGCGTTTCAAGGCCTGGCTACAGGGCTTTCGTGGCGTGGCGTCGCGCTACCTGCCCAATTACCTGGGCTGGCGCTGGGCACTGGATGGCCAGCGGATCATTTCGCCAGAACAATTGCTCCGCATTGCTATCAGCGTCATCAACAGATAATGCTGACTGAGCCTTTTTTTTTAGTGCACCGGCTTTTTCTCGTCCTGCACCAGCACGAACGGGCTCACGACCGACGCCCACAGCATCGCATCCGTCGCCAGCCAGGCTTGTGCCTGCTCATCGCTGACCTTCGCCACCTGGCCGTCGCCCATCCAGCGCGTGATGCTGTCACGGTCGTCGTGCGCAATGCGCAGCGCCACATCGATCAGGTCGAGCGTGCTGGAGACCCACACCACGCTGCCGCTGGCGAAGTGGCGTTGCAGCTCGCTCCATGCGACGCGGCCGGTCTCGCGGTTGATCTTGTCGTGCAGTTCGGTGTCGTTCTCGGGTTTGGTCTTCATGTGCATGGTGATCTGGTCAAAGAATCTCGACCGCAGGTTGCGGCGAACCCGCCCATGTTAACCGATAGGTGTGCGCCTTGCGCACGTTGCCCACCAGCGCCGGGCGGAAGCACGCCAGGCACGTGCCGCCGGGCTGGCGCACGCTCGGGAAGATCACGCCGAGCGATCCAGCGCCCAGCAAGTCGTTCGCCAGCGCCTGCGACGCGATATAGCTGGCCGGGTCGAGGCAGGCCTCGAAGGCGGCGATGCCACGCAGGTCGTGGAAGGTCGCGCTGAAGTCGGCCAGCAGGCACTGGTAGCTGACGCTGTCATCGAAACGGTTGATCTCGGCGTATTCGACGGTCTTGTGAAAGATGACTTCGGCCAGCGACGTGGCGGCGTCGAACCCGCAGTACCAGGCGCCACGCTCGCCGTCGTTGAAGCGGCTGCCTTCCGGGCGCGCATACGTGAACGCGGCGTTGATGATGCGAAAGTTCGGCACGCCGAACACCAGTTCGTCCATGCCGATGCCCGGGGCCTGGCCGGATTCGGCGCGCAGGCGTTCGTTGGTGGCGTTATCGAGGTCGAACAGGTCGCGCAGCGCGTCGTCGCTGTCGGCCAGGGGCGCGAGCACCGAGTCTTCGACATCGGCGAAACGCGACGGGATCAGGCGGCAGGTATCGAGCTGGCGCAGCAGCGTCAGCCTTGGCGTTACGTGCGAGCTCACAGGCCGCCGCGCCTGGCGTCGAGCAGCTTGCGCACGGTCTGCATCGCCAGCAGGCCGCCGGCCTGCATGAAGGCGAGCGGCGTGCGGCCGGCAAAAATCGGGTTGGTGTTGGGCAGGCGCACCCATTCGTCGGCGAGCTTGTCGCCATACAGGATGTGCAGGCTTTTGTAGATGCCGAGCAGGTACGAGATGCGTGTGATGCGGTCGACTTCGAGCACCCGGTCGGGGTTTTTCTTCCAGTCGTAGAATGACGACGACGACAGGCCGCCGAGCAGCTCGCGCGCATCGTCGTCGCGCAGGCCCCAGGCGGCAGTAAGCCGGAAAAAGCCGGTCAGGGCCGAGCGCGACAAACGCTCGCGCTCGGCCTTGGATGTCAGGTCGACCAGCGTCGCCGGCTCGAAACGGCTCTTGGGGTAGGCATAGGCAAGGCTCATGATTCCTCCGGTTTTGGAGTATTTATACTCCAATTCTGGATCAATCGCAAGCCCTGTATGGCTGGCGCACGATCGACTCAGTCGGCGCCTACCGCAGTGACGATCGCGCCAGCGCCGGCGCTGAGCATCCAGCCAGTCATCAAGAGATAGAACATCAGCAGCGTAAACAGCACCGAGACGCGGCGCGCATCCAGGCCGGCAAACAGCGGCTTCTTGTCGTAGGCGACGCCAACGAAGTACGCGCCGAACACGGTGGCCAGGTAGTGCACGGCGCCGAACGTCTCGCCCAGTTCGCCCTTGCGCGGATGGTCGATCAGCAGGTGCGACAGGATCACCAGCAGCAGGTACGGGATCGAGGCGGCCAGCGGCGGCAGGTACAGGCCGAAGCGTTCGACGAAGGTGCGCACGGCAGGGCGCTTGCGCGCCAGCAGCGGCAGGAACAGATTGTGGATCAGGCCCGTAATCAGGATGAGCTTGAGCAGCACAGCCTTGTGCAGGCTTTCCTTGCCAAAGCCCAGGTTGTGCAGATTGGTTTCGGCCTGGCGGTTATTCTGCAGGAAGAACTCGGGCGACTGGATCTGCAGGATGCGCTGGAACCAGCTGATTTCTTCCAGCGCAGCCACGGCCACCAGGCCGGTCAGGCCGAGCAGCACAAGCACTCCGAGCCGCATGCCGCCGTTCTTCCAGCGATCCACTGCCACATAGCCGAGCAGACCTGAGGTGAGCGAGAACGCCAGGAACTGCATCCATTCGACGATGCCATCTTCGACCAGCAGGCGCGAGAGCTCATGCGGATTGCCCGACCATGCCAGTGCCAGCAGCAGAATGAAAGCGTTGATGATGGTCGCCGAGATGATGACCGGATGTTTGTACCAGGGATGATTGACTGCTAACTTATTGACCACCAACTTGCTCCTTCAGAGACGTAAAATGTTCAGCCGCGATTGGCTGCAGCGCAGGGCCCGATGCGGAATCGGGATCGCTATGACTTGATGGGCTGCGGTCAGTGACGCGGCGCCTCCTACGGCGCAGCGCGCCGACCAGCAGCGCCGCAATGGCCCAGCCAAACAGCAGCGGGTCGAGCAGGGCGTCCCACAGGTTGCCGCTTGGCAGACGCAGCACCGAGAACAGGACGACCGCGCCCAGCACCGCTGCCGCAGTCCCGCGCCCATGATTGCGTACGATCGCCAGGGCACAGGCGCAGGCGATGATGACCGCGACGACCGGCGCCAGGACGCCGCCGAAACCGGCGTAATAGTAACCGCTCGTGAGAAAGCCGACTGCGTCGAGGTACAGCAGCGTCCCGGCCACGGCCAGCACGCCCGCCAGCGATGGCGGCATGGCCGCGCTGCGGCGGGCACCGTTCCAGCGCTCCGTCAGGCGCACCAGGCAGCAGCCCACCAGCAGGCCGCTGGGATACTGGAACGCCAGACCCAGGTACCAGGCGGGCGACAGGTTACCGGGCAGCGCCATCAGGGCCAGTGCGCCGCCCAGGATGGCAGCCACCGCGGCGCGCGACAGCGGCGCCGCACCGCGCCACAACGCGCAGACCACGGTGGCCGCGACAATCGCCCAGCCAATGCGGCCGTACACGATCTGGCTTGCGAGATCCGGCAGTGTCATCTAGGTGGAACCTTCCGGTTGAATACGGTAGCGATGGTGCGCAATCGCCTGGCGCTGCCAGGTGTAGGTAATATGCAGTTCGTTGCCGACCTGCTCCATCGACGGGTACGAGAATTCGTCGCCGGCCGGCCCCTTGGCGATGTCGGCGATCGTGCGCCAGCTGCGCATGTCGTCCGAGATCGACAGGCGCAGGATGCTGCGCGCCGATGCGCCGCCTTCGACGTGATTATGCAGCATCAGGAACTGGCCGCTGGAAAGGCGTATCGCGGCGACCGACGTGCTGTAGTTGGGCAGGTCGAGCGCCGGCAGGTCGCGCCAGGTAGCGCCACCGTCGAGAGTCGCTGCATGCTGGACCAGTTGCTGCTCGCTGTCGTCGCGCATCAAGGCGCGCACTTCGTGCTTCGAGATGGCGACGAGGGCCGGCTGCAGCGTCGTGGTGCTGTTGCCGATGCGCGCCAGCGTGGTCGGGTTGCCATCGGCGTCGAACGCCATCAGCATCGGGTACTTGTTGCCGATCTCGAAATACACGGGAAGCCACCAGCCGCCATCGCTCAGCATCAGCGGCGCAGTGCGCACCAGCGCGCTCGTATTGAACAGGGGCGAGGTCGGCAGGATGCGGCGCACGTGGAAGGTGGCGCCCTGGTCGTTCGACACCAGGTGCGCGATGCGCGCCGCAGCCCAGCCGCCCAGGCCCGTAGCCACCACGTACAGGTGGATTTTGCCGGTGCGGTCGGTCCAAGCGACGGGGTTGCCGATGCGGCGCACGCCGAAACCCAGTTCGGCGCCCAGCGTATCGCGGCTGGCGACCATCCTTGGCGCGCTCCACGCACCATGGGCCCAGGTCGAGGCAAAGACTTTGACATCCGGGCCGCTCTCGCGGCTGCCGGCCCACCAGAACGCCAGCATGCGATTGCCTGGCAGGGCGGCCAGCGTGCTGGCGTGGGCCGATGGCATGCCGCGCGGCGCGGGGATGTGCGCGTGCGAGAGTTCGGTGAGCGTCACGCGATCAGGGCTGGTCGTGGCCATGGCGGGGACAGTCGGCACGGCACCTGCGCCAGACGTGGCGCGCCAGCGCAGCGCCTCCGCCGCGATCACGAGCACCAGCACGGCAAGCAGCAGGCCGCCGAGAAGGATCGCATGATGTCTAGGCGGCCGGGGGATCGCGGACTTCTCCATTCGCTTCCAGTCGAAGAACCCGGCAAGTGCGTTGCGCACGGGGTTCGGGCAATGAATTTTTCACCGGTAAGGTCATGCCAATGTCGCGGGCGCCAGCGTACGATCGTGACCGGGAAAAGGCGCTATCCTACCGTAAAGCAGCGAGAAAGAACATTGGCCGCTGATAAAAGAGGCGTCGTTACGCGCCGAAGCGACGCGGCGATTCGCATCCCGCGCGCCGTCGCCAACGCGGCCTGAACACCGCCTATACTGGCTTTTTTGACCCTTTGGGCCTTGCCGCATGCGCACCATACTGACCCCCTTGCTGTCTGTTTCCGTCCTTGCGTGCGCGCTGTTTGCGACAGGTTGCGCGCACCGCAATCCGTATTACGATGCCGCCAAATCCCATCATCGTGTCGAAGGCTTTGCGAACAATTATCCCTCCAACCCGGCGTATCAACGGCCGCCGCGCGGCTTCTTCGAGGGCTGGGCGGCGCGGATCGCCAACTGGACCGAGGACGAGTCGGTGCGTGCGCCGCTTGCGCCGATCGCGCCGGTGGCGCCCGACCTGGCTTTCATTCATGCCAACCGTAGCGAGCCGGCGCTGACCTGGATCGGCCACGCGACGTTCCTGTTCCAGAGCGGGACTGGCGTGAACATCCTGACCGACCCCGTGTTCGACGAGCGTGCCTCGCCGCTGCCGTTCGCGGGACCCAAACGCCATCAGGCGCCCGGCGTGCTGCTTGCCGACTTGCCGCGCATCGACGTCATCCTGCTCAGTCACTCGCATTACGACCACTTGTCGAAAGCGTCGCTGCGCGCGCTGTACCGCCAGCCGGGCGGGCCGCCGCTGCTGGTGGCGCCGCTGGGCGTGGACGTCTGGCTCGAGAAAAACGTGACGGGCGGCGACCGCTCGCGCATCGTCAAGCTCGACTGGTGGGAAAAGACGGTGTACCGGGGGCTGGAATTGCACCTGCTGCCGGTGCATCACTGGTCGGCCCGTTCGTTGTGGGACCGCAATGCGACGCTGTGGGGCGGCTTTGCCGTCACGCGTCCGGGGTTTGCATTCTTCTTCTCGGGTGACCTGGGCTATTCGAAGGACATCGGCGACATCGCCGCGCGCTTTGATGGCTTCGACCTGGCGGCCATCGGCATCGGCGCTTACCAGCCGCTGTGGTACCGCAATTCGCACGTGAGTCCCGACGAGGCGGTGCGCATCCACCGTGAATTGCGCGTCAAGCGCAGTGTGGGCATGCATTGGGGGACCTACCCGATGGGGCAGGAGCGCCTTGACCAGGCGCCGCGCGACCTGGCGCTGGCGCGCGCGGCGCAGGGCGTGGCGGACGACGCGTTCTTCGTGATGCGGCACGGGCAAACGTACAAACCACCCATCGCCCCGTGAGTGGCGGCGGGGTGGTCATGCGCCCGGGTCAGGGCTGGGCGCGCAGGGTCAGCTTGACGATCTCGCCCGGCTGCCAGAGCCGCATGCGCGGGCCCCAGCCACCGGCACCGCGGCTGACCACCAGCTGCATGTGGCCGATGCGGTACCAGCCCACCAGGTAGGGAAACTCGCGCTGGGCCAGATAGGTGAATGGCCAGACCTGGCCGCCGTGCGTGTGCCCCGAGAGCATCAGATCGATGTCTTTTTGCGCGGCGCGCTCGACTAGTAGAGGGTCGGGGATGTGCGAGAGCAGGATCGTCGCGCCGTCCAGCCGTTTGGGGAGCATGCGTTCGAGGCCGGCGTTGACGTCGCGTCCACCGCGCCGGGCGCGCCCGATATCGTCCAGGCCCGCCAGATGCAGGCCCGGTGCGATCTCGACGTGCTGGTCGCGCAGCCACTTGACGCCGCCGGCTGAGAACTCGTGGATCGTGCCGCCGGCGTCGCCATAGTATTCATGGTTGCCGGTGATGGCCCAGACACCCATGGCGGGCCGCAGCCTTTTGAGAACAGGTGCGAGCTGGGCGTCGTTGATCGGCTCGTCTTCGACCTGATCGCCCAGCATCACGACGGCATCCGGATCGAGGGCATTGATCTGGTCGACCCGCGCGCCGAGCCACTCTGCGCGGCGCTGGGCCCCGAGGTGCGTATCGCTGATCGCCACCAGCACCGTGCCATCGAGCGCCTTGGGCAGGCCAGGCAGGGTGACTTCCTGTTCAACGATCGCCGGGGCCCGCATCGCCTGGAATATCGCGAAACCGCTGACCGACACACCGGCAATCGCGCCGAGGGCCAGAATGCGCGGCGCCCAGGTGCGCAGCCAGAAGCCAAAACCCGTGATGATGTCGGCCAGCAGCAGGTACTGCGTCATGCAGAACAGCACGCCCAGCCACGTCATCGAGAACTGCCCCGGCCACCAGCGCCAGTCAAGCGCCGCATCCCCGAGCTGCACGCCCCACAGATAAAACGCCCACAGCACCACCGCGCCCACCCACCAGACACGCGCCGGCACACGCGCACGAACCGGCCCCAGCGCATACAGGCGATGCGCCACATAAAAATGCATCAGCGAGCCAACGAAATTGATAATGATCGAAAACATGCATGCTCCCGCCAGCAGCCAGCCAGCGCACAGGAAATGAGGGGGCAACGGACAAACCGGCTCATCATAGCGAACCCGCCAGGATCATGTCGCCTGTAAGTATCCCGCCTGCAAACAGTTATCAAACAATTCGACTCTGACCCTAATTGTTAGGCAGGCTCTGCAGCAAACGTAACAATTAGGGTCAGAGTCGAATTATTGGGCAATTGCCTCAATTCGAGCGACCGACAATTGGGGTCAGAGTCGAATTGTTTTGCAATTGCTCGGGGGCTTGCCCTGAGCCGTCAGGCGGATTCGGCGTGCTCGACCAGGAGCTGGACTTTGGTGACGCCGTTGTATTCGTTGGCGTCGAGGCGGAAGGCGACGCGGGCGCGGTCGCTCAGGCTGTCGGTGTGGCCGAACCAGATGGCGTCGTAGCGACGGCCGTTCTTTTCCAGCTGCAGCTTCAGGTGGCGCTCTTTGAGGATGCGCTGGCTGACGACGCGAAATTCGTCGCAGAAGACCGGCGGTGCGAAGCCCTGGCCCCAGACCTGGCCGTCCATCAGTTCGATGAACTGGGTCGAGTAGAACTCGTCCTCGAGCGGCCCGTCGGTTTCGATGATGCGTTCGAGTTGCGCGTCGGTGAGCCAAGCCTGGCCAACGGCCTCGAACGCCTGGCAGAAGGTGTCGAAATTGTCGTGGCGCAGCGAGAGGCCGGCGGCCATGGCGTGGCCGCCGAACTTGTCGATCAGGCCCGGCACCCGTTTGGACACCAGGTCCAGCGCGTCGCGCAAGTGAAAGCCCGGAATCGAACGGCCCGATCCCTTGATCATGCCGTCGCCCGCTGGTGCGAAGGTGAACGTCGGGCGATAAAATTTTTCTTTGAGGCGCGAGGCGACGATGCCGATTACGCCCTGGTGCCAGCCTTCGTCGAACACGGTGATCGTGCTGGCGCCGGTCGGCTCGAACGTGTCCAGGTGCAGCAGCGCGGTGTCCTGCATCTCGGCTTCGATTTCGCGGCGCTTGAGGTTGATCTCGTTGAGTTGCTGGGCGATGGCCCAGGCGCGCCCTTCGTCGTCGGTGGTCAGGCATTCGATGCCGAGCGCCATGTCCTGCAGGCGGCCGGCAGCGTTCAGGCGCGGGCCGACGGCAAAGCCCAGGTCGAACGGCGTGGCGCAGCGCGCTTCACGGCCGGCCACCCGGAACAGCGCCGCCACACCGGCGTGCATGCGGCCCGCGCGCATGCGCTTCAGGCCCTGCGCGACGAGGATGCGGTTGTTGGCGTCGAGCTTGACGACGTCGGCCACCGTGCCCAGCGCGACCAGGTCGAGCAGGCTGTCGAGCTTGGGCTGCGTTTGCGCATCGAACACGCCGCGCCGGCGCAATTCCGCGCGCAGGGCCAGCAGCACGTAGAACACCACGCCCACGCCGGCCAGGTTCTTGCTCGGGAAGCCGCACTCGGGCTGGTTCGGATTGACGATCACGCGCGCCGCCGGCAGCACGTCACCCGGCAGGTGGTGGTCGGTGACGACGACGTCGATGCCCAGCCCATTTGCCGCGAGTACGCCGTCGACGCTGGCAATGCCGTTGTCGACCGTGACGATGATGTCGGGCGCCTTCTCGCGCGCGGTGAGCGCCACGATTTCGGGCGTCAGGCCGTAGCCGTATTCAAAGCGGTTCGGGACGATGTAGTCGACCTGCGCCCCCATCGCGCGCAAGCCGCGCAGAGCGACGGCGCAGGCGGTGGCACCGTCACAATCGTAATCAGCAACGATCGTCATGCGCTTGCCGGCGCCGATGGCGTCGGCCAGGAACGCGGCGGCGGCGTCAATGTGCTTCAGGCCGGACGGCGGCGACAGGGCCGCCAGCTCGCTCGAAAGCTCACGCGCGTCGAGCAGGCCGCGCGACGCGTAGATGCGGGCCAGTACGGGGTGCACGCCATCCTGGCGCAGCAGTTCGGAGGTGCGGAACGGGCAGGGACGGGTGGAAAGTCGGGTCTTCAGGGTCAATGTCTGTCTCGGTCGGGTTATTTCAGTGCGCTCACCAGTGTTCTCACTTGAGTGCATCGAGCGTCGGGCTGCGCCAGAATTTGCGCTGCGCCAGCGCGCCCGTCGTCGTCTCGAGCAGGCCTTCGCGGCTGCTCAGCACCAGCGTCAGCTTGCTCACGCGGCCCGCCTTCACGGCAGCCAGCAGCGGCGCGAACAGCGTTTCTTCCAGTTGCCCCATCACCTGCAGCCAGACGCCCCAGTCGGCAGCCTGCGCCGCTTCGGCTAGCGGGCCGACGACGAGCGTGCGGTCGGTCGACAGCAGATCGGCCAGCCCCCCAAGCGAATCGAGCCGCTGATCGCCGAGTGCACCGAGCCAGCCCGGCACTGCGACACTCGCCAGCGGCTGCGTTTGCAGCTGCGTCCCGGCGGGCGCCGTCCGGCCCGCGCCCCAGACCCAGAACGCGTTCACGATCGGCAGCCGCCGCGTTTCGCGCGCGGCGTTCACCGGATGCGCATGCCACGCCATCTGCACTTCGTTCTGCAGGCGCCGATAAGCCAGCGCCGGCTGCCCCTTCGGCATGAAATCCGTCAGGTCCATATTGACGACCGTGTCCGGGGTGGCGGTCTCGAAACCGGTCCAGTCATCGGCGCGCAGGAACCACGTCTGCGCATCGCCGTAGCGCAGCGCGTGGCCAATGCTTTCGCAGAGTTCGGCAGCCGTCGCGAACAGCGCGCGGCTGTCGTCATCGGCCAGCGGAACCTGGCGCGTATCGGCCATTGTCAGGTGCGTGCGGGCGATCTGGATGTGACCGGGGGACACGATGTACCAGTTGCCGCCCTCGGGTTCCAGCCCGAAGCCGCGCATGGCGGCAACGGCCACATCGACCCGGCCCGCGGCGCCCAGGCCCAGCGCGCGCGCCAGCCAGGTTTCGTGGGGCAGGGCGTGGGTATGTTCGGCCGTGCGCGTGCGCGTGGCGCCCGACGCGCGTGAGAGCAGCAGCGCCAGCGCCGGCGTGTTCATCGCGCGGATCAGGTCGGGAGCAAATTCGGGAAGCGGCAGAGCGAACGGCAGGACGAGCGTAATATGAGCCATCCCGCTATTCTAGGGCAAATCGCCAACGCCAGCGGATAGCCAGCCCGATTCTCTGCCCGCATGCCCACCGGAATGCCCTAGTGAGTTTTTGATAATTGCGCCACAATCCCGGTTTGTCTGGCAAACTGCCGGGCTGATGCAGCCCGGCGCTGCGCCATTAATACAAAAAACACAGCGAAACACAGCGGATCGGTCGACACGGACAGCATGAGCATCACCCACAAACTCCCCTACGAATGGCAGATCGGCCTGCGCTACACGCGCGCCGGCAAGCGCAGCGGCCGCAACAGCTTCATCTCCTTCATTTCGATGGCCTCGGTGGCCGGCATTGCCCTCGGCGTGGCCGCGCTGATCGTCGTGCTGTCCGTGATGAACGGCTTCCAGAAGGAAGTCACCAACCGCATGCTGTCGATGCTGGCCCACGTCGAGATTTTCGACAGCCGCGGCGCACTGCCCGACTGGCGCGCCACCAGCCTGCAGGCGCTGCGTAACCCCGAAGTCAAGGCCGCCGCGCCGTTCATCGATGCGCAATCGATGCTGCTCGTCGATGGCGTCATGAAGCCCGCGCTGCTGCGCGGCGTGGCGCCGGTTGAAGAAGCGCAGGTATCCGACATCACGCGCCAGATGAAGGCCGGCAGCTTCGCATCACTGCGCGCCGGCTCGTTCAATGTGGTCCTGGGCCGCGCACTGGCCAAGTCGCTGGGCGTGGACGTGGGCGACCGCGTCACGCTGCTCGTGGCCAGCAGCGGCATCCTGGGCGGCGCCAGCACGCCGGGCGAGAACCCGCTGCCGCGCACGCGCGCGCTGACCGTGTCCGGCATTTTCGAAGCAGGCCATTTCGAGTTCGACTCCACGCTCGCCCTGATCAATATCGACGACGCTCAGGTGGCCACCGTCGCGACGGCGCCAGCGGGCATCCGCCTGCGCCTGCAAGACCTGCACCAGGCGCCACGCGTGGCCTATGAACTGCAGCGCTCGATGCCGGGCGAATTGATCATGCGCGACTGGACCAAGGTCAACACCGTCTGGTTCGCGGCCGTGCAATCGCAGAAAAACATGATGTTCATTATCCTGACGATGATCGTCGCGGTGGCCGCGTTCAATCTCGTCTCAACGCTCGTCATGACCGTCAAGGACAAGCAGTCCGACATCGCCATCCTGCGTACGCTGGGCGCCTCGCCGCGCGCGATCATGAAAATCTTCATGGTGCAGGGCACGCTCGTGGGCCTGCTGGGCGGTCTGCTTGGCGTGGGTCTGGGCGTGCTGGTGGCGCTCAATGTCGACGTCATCGTGCCTGCCATCGAACGCATCTCGGGCGTGCACTTCCTGTCGCAAGAGGTGTATCTGATCAGCGAGATGCCGTCCGAACTGCTGTGGGCCGACGTCGGCTGGATCGGCGGCGTCGCCGTCCTGCTGTCGTTCCTGGCCACGATCTATCCAAGCTGGGCCGCCTCGCGCGTGAAACCGGCAGAGGCACTGCGCTATGAGTAACTGCGCCTGTGTCGTCTGCCCCGATTCCAATCTGAAGCACGAGAATTCATGAGCATCATCCACAAACTGCCGTACGAGTGGCAGGTCGGCCTGCGCTATACGCGCGCCGGCAAGAGCAGCGGTCGCAGTAGCTTCATTTCGTTCATCTCGCTCATTTCCGTGGCCGGCATCGCGCTGGGCGTCGCCGCCCTGATCATCGTGCTGTCGGTGATGAACGGCTTCCAGAAGCAGGTCACCGACCGCATGCTGTCGGTGCTGGCCCACATCGAGGTGTTCGATGCATCGGGCAGCATGCCGGACTGGCAGGCGAAGGCCAAGGAAGCGGCGCGCAATCCCGCCGTACTGGGCTCGGCCCCGTTCGTCGAGACCCAGGGCCTCTTGGTGCGCGATGGGATCATGCGCCCGTCGATCGTGCGCGGCGTGCTGCCGGGCGTTGAAGACAATGTATCGACGGTGGCAAAGCAGATCCGCGCCGGCAGCTTCGATGCCTTGAAACCCGGCAGCTTCAATATCGTGCTCGGTTACGCACTGGCGCGCGCGCTGGGCGTGGGCATGGGCGACAAGGTCACGATGGTGCTGGCCCAGGGCCAGGTGACGCCAGCCGGCATGGTGCCGCGCACGCGCAGCTTCACGGTGGCCGGTATCTTCGAGGCCGGGCACTTCGATTTCGATGCGGCGCTGTCGTTCGTGCATATCGAGGATGCGCAGCGCCTCGAGCGCCAGCAGGCGCCATCGGGCCTGCGCCTGCGCATCGCCAATATGCGCGAAGCGCCGCAGGTCGCCGCCGAATTGAAGGCCTCCATGAAAGGCGACCTGGTCGTGCGCGACTGGCCCAAGCTCAATGCCAACTGGTACGCTGCGGTGCAGACCGAAAAAAAGATGATGTTCATTATTCTGACGCTCATCATCGCGGTGGCCGCCTTCAACCTGGTCTCGAGCCTCGTGATGACGGTGACCGAGAAGCAGGCCGACATCGCGATCCTGCGCACGCTGGGCGCGTCGCCCGGTTCGATCATGAAAATTTTCATGGTGCAGGGCGCGGTCGTCGGTGTGCTCGGCACGCTCGCGGGCGTGGCCATGGGCGTGGGCGTGAGCAAGAACATCGGCGTGATCGTCCCGTTCATCGAACGCTTGCTGGGCGTGGAGTTCCTGTCCAAGGATATCTATTTGATCAGTACCGTGCCGTCCGAGCTGTACACGCCGGACGTCGTCACCATCGGCATCGTGTCGGTGGTGCTGGCCTTTGCGGCCACGATCTACCCAAGCTGGGCCGCCTCGCGGGTGAAACCGGCGGAGGCGCTGCGCTATGAATAATGTGAAGAGTAATGAGATGAACGCTGCGATGAACGACGTGAATAAAACGAACGACGTACCCGTGCTGGCCTGCCGTGGCCTGGGCAAGACCTTCAACCAGGGCGACGCCATCGTGCGCGTCATCGACGGCATCGACTTCGCCGTGTATCGCGGTGAGCGCGTGGCGATTGTCGGCGCGTCCGGTTCGGGCAAGTCGACGCTGCTGCACCTGCTTGGCGGCCTGGATACGCCGAGCAGCGGCACGGTGAGCCTGCGCGGCGAGGATTTTGCGAGCCTGTCCGAATCCCGGCGCGGCGAACTGCGCAACACGGCGCTCGGCTTCGTGTACCAGTTCCACCACCTGCTGCCCGAATTCACGGCGCTCGACAACGTCATGATGCCGCTGCTGATCCGGCGCATGCCGCGCGCAGAGGCGCTGACGCTGGCGCAGGCCATCCTCGAACGCGTGGGCCTGGGCAAACGCGTCATGCACCGGCCCGGCGAATTGTCCGGCGGCGAGCGCCAGCGGGTCGCGCTGGCGCGCGCACTGGTCACGCAACCGGCCTGCGTGCTGGCCGACGAACCGACCGGCAACCTCGATCACACGACCGCGCAGATCATCTTTGACCTGATGCTCGAACTGTCACGCACCCTCGGCACCGCGTTCGTGATCGTCACGCACGACATGGAACTGGCGCGCCGCTGCGACCGCGTGCTGCGCATGACCGAGCACGGGTTACAGGCAGCAGAGGGCTGACGCCATGTGGATCGATACGCACGTTCACCTCGACGCCCGCGAATACGGCGGCGATGGCGCCGGCGTGGCGCGCAGGGCCGAAGCGGCTGGCGTGTCGATGATCGTCATCATGGCGGTCGAGCCGGGCAATTTCGATACGGTCGCCGCGCTGGCTGCCGGCAGCCCGAACGCCTGCTACGCGCTGGGCATCCATCCGATGTGCGTGCCGCAGGCACACGACGACGACCTGGCGTACTTGCGCACGCGCGTCGAAGCGGCGATGGGCGACCCGCGCTTCGTGGGCATCGGTGAAATCGGTTTGGATTTCTTCATTCCCGAACTCACGACGCCCGAGATGCGCGAGAAGCAGGCGCGGTTCTTCCGCGAACAGCTGCGCATCGCGCGCGACTTCGGCTTGCCAGTCATGACGCATGTGCGCCGCTCGCAAGACCAGGTGCTCAAGCACCTGCGCCAGATTCGCCCGCCGAGCGGCATCGCGCATGCCTTCAATGGCAGCCTCCAGCAGGCGCAGAATTTCATCGACTTAGGCCTGCACCTGGGCTTCGGCGGCAACCTGACCTTTACACGCGCACTGCAAATCCGGCGCCTCGCCACCGAGTTGCCGCTCGACTGGATCGTGCTGGAAACCGACTCACCCGACATTGCTCCCAGCTGGATTCATCCGGGCAGCAATAGCCCCGAGAACCTGCCAGGCATCGGCGCTGCGCTGGCAGAATTGCGCGGCGTGGACACGGATGTCGTGCGCGTCGCTGCCCATCGCGCCTCGCTGGCCGCCATCCCGCGCCTGGCCGGCTTGTGCGCCGCCGTCTAGCCAGGCGGCCAGGCGAAGTTCCCGAAACGGCGTCTGGCATCTGTGACACCTGACAAAACGCCATCAATACGGCGTGCCAAGATGTGCTTCCCCGAGAAGCGCATTGCATGGACAGGAGATTCACGTGGACAACGCCAGCGAATTCCTGCGCATGCTGCAGAACGACCGTTCGCTATCGGGGGCGCACCGGCCCATCCGGCTGCGTCTCGGCCACGCTGATCATCCACTTGCCACCATCCTGTTGCCGCAGCGCGTTACGGGCAGTGAAGCCATTTGCGGCGGCCTCGAGTACGCCGTCACCTGCGTTGCATCCACCCCGCGCCTGCCGCTCAAGGAACTGATCGCGCTGCCGGCCGAGATCGGGCTCGTCGCCGATCGTGGCGGATTGCGCGGCGTGTGCGGCATCGTGGCCGAAGCACGCGCCGGCGATTTCGACGGCGGCCTGGGCGTGTACCAGCTGGTGATCCGCGATGCGCTGGCGATCATGGAAAAGCGCATCAACAGCCGCGTGTTTCGCTACCAGAACGAACTCGAGATCGTGCAGGTGCTGTTCGACGAATGGCGCCTGTCGAACAGCGTGCTGGCCAGCGCCTTCGATTACGAACTCGATCCGCTGTTCGACCCGCGCCAGTTTCCGCCGCGCGAGCAGACCATGCAATACAACGAGTCGGACGCCGCCTTCGTGCGCCGCCTGCTGCGCCGGCGTGGCGTGGCCTGGACCTTCCGCCCCGGCCACGCGCGCACCAGGGCGCCGGGCTGCGAACGCGACGCATCGCCCGCCCATACGCTGGTGCTGTTCAACGATCCCAACACGCTGCCCCGCAACAGCGCCGGCGCCGTGCGCTACCACCAGGGTGGCGCCAGCGAAGAGCGCGACACGATTGTCTCGTGGTGCGCCGCGCGCCGCCTGCAGGCCGGCAGCACGACGCGGCACAGCTGGGATTATCGCAATCCGCTGGGCACCAGCTTCATGACGGCCACCGCGCGCGGCATGGCCGACCAAGGCCCCAGCGGCAATGGGCTTGCCGCCAGCCTGGACGACTACCAGGTCGAGATGCCCCATGCCGGCAACGACGTCGAAGACCACTGGCGCCTGGGGCAGCTGCGCATGAACCGGCACGAGCTCGACACCAAGTGCTTTCATGGCGCGGGCACCGTGCGCGACCTGCGCGCCGGCGAGTGGTTCACGCTCACCGGCCATCCCGAGATCGACACGCACCCGGCCGCCGAACGCGACTTCGTCATCACCGCACTGCAGGTCGAGGCCGAGAACAACCTGCCGGCTGACGTCGCGCAGCGCGTGCGGCGGCTGATGGGAACGGCGCTGTCTGGCGCCGATGGCGCGTTTGCCGCAGCGGCGTTGGCGTCCGTCGCCGGAGCTGCACCCGCATCTGCGTTTGCAACCGGCGCCATGCGCGTGAGCGTCACCTTCGACGCCGTGCGGCGCGGCATCCCGCTGGCGCCCGGTTTCGATCCGCGCACCGACCTGCCGCATCCGCAACTGCAAAGCGCCATCGTGACCGGTCCGCCCGGCGAAGAGGTCCATTGCGACGCGCTGGGCCGCGTCAAGATCCGCTTTCCCGGCATGCGTACGGACGACCATCGGCACGCACACGGGGCGGGGGCGTCGGGTACGCCCGCCGATTCAGCCTGGGTGCGCGTCGCATCCAACTGGGCCGGGGCTGGCGCCGGCAGCCAGCAGCAATCGGGCACGCTCGGGATGCCGCGCGTGGGCACCGAGGTCCTGGTGGCGTTCATGGGCGGCGATCCTGACCGGCCCGTGATCCTGTCGCAGTTGTACAACGAGCGGTCCCAGCCCCCGGCGCTCAGCCGCGCGGGTGGCTTGCCGGGCAACCGCTACCTGGCCGGCATGCGCAGCCGCGAGATTGGCGGCGCGCGCGGCGGGCAGTTGCTGTTCGACGACACCCCAGGCCAGATCGGCGTGCAGCTGGCCAGCGACCACGCGGCTGCCGAACTCAATCTGGGCTGGCTGTCCGAGCCGCGCACGAATGGCACCGCCGGTGCACGTGGCGAAGGCGCCGAACTGCGCAGCAGCAAGGCCGTTGCCGTGCGCGGCGGCGAAGGCATCCTGCTCAGCGCAGGCGGCAGCGATGCCGATGGTGACGCCCAGCTCGAACGCGGCGCGCTGGTCGGCATTGCCGAGGTGATGCACGGCGTGCTCGACGAACTGGGTCGGCTGGCGGGCGCGCATGGCGAAGAGCATGCGGCCACCCCGCGGCTGGCCGAGCTCACCGAACGCCTGCGCCGCTGGCATGACGGTTCCAACGTGGCTCCGGGCCTGGCGCAGGGCGGCGCGCCGATGGTGGCGGTGAGCGCGCCGGCCGGGGTGCTGGTGGCCAGCGACGACGCCATCGCGCTGGCCGCGCGGACCAAGATCGACATCGTCTCGACCGGCGACACCGAACTGGCGGCCGGGCGCAGCTTGTTTTTGCGGGCGTCGCGCGCGCTCAGCCTGTTCGCGTATGACCTCGGCATGAAGCTGATCGCGGCACGCGGCGACATCGTCGTCGAAACGCACAAGGGCGATATCGAGATCAAGTCGTCCAACCGGATTCGTCTGATCGCCGCCGCCGGCATCGAGCTCGAAGCGCCGTCCGTCAAGGTGGTGTCGCAGGGGACGCAAACCGACTGGCACGGCGGCGCAATCACCCACCAGAGCAGTGGCAACCACGTCATCAAGGCCGCCAGCGTCGACTACCTGACGGGCGGTGGCGGCATGCCGGCCGGCCTGCGGCTGCCGGCCACTACCCTCGAAACCGATGAGCGTGTGGTGGTGATCGACCGCCAGACCAATCTGCCGGCGAGGGGGCAGCGCTATATCGCACAGCATGAGGACGGTACCAGCATCGAAGGCATCACCGACGATGAAGGCCGCACGGGCATCCTGCACAGCTACGCCATGGGCGACATCGAAATCCGCCTGCTGGCCGATGACCAGTCCAGCGATCTGACGCCCACCAGCATGGACAGAGCATGAGCGAACCAACCCGGCCCATCCACCAGCCCACCGTCGAGCGCGACGGCAGCCTGGTAGCCCACACGGTCGCCACGCCAGTCGCATTCAAGGTGCGCGCCCGCGTCACGATTGGATCACGCAAGGTCATTCCCGTCATTTTCGTGCCGGGCAGCATGGGCTCGAACCTGCGGGCGCGTGCCAATTTGAACAAGCGTGACGACGACGCGCTGCGCGCGGGCGAGCCGGCATGGCGGCCACCGAATCACCTCGCCGGCAAATACCGCGAGGCCGACGTATGGGAAACACGCGCGCCTGCGCTGCGCCAGCGCATCCTTGATCCCGCCATCCTCGAGGTGGACCCTGACGGCGAACTCGACTTCCCGCTCTGCGGCCTGGAGCCCGACGTCATGCGCGAGCGGGGCTGGGGAGAAATCCACGCCGACTCGTACGGCGCGCTGCTGGTCGACCTGCAACGCAACCTGGACAAGACGTTCCAGCTCTCGCCCCAGGGCGCGCGCCTGGTGCGCCTGCACTGGAAGCGGGTGATGCAGTGCGACCCCGAACGCTGGGGCGTGCGGCAGATCGCGCATGTCACCGAAGCCGAACTCGAACACTACGCCGGCTACCAGTATCCGGTCTATGCCTTCGGCTACAACTGGCTGGCGTCGTGCGACGTGGCGGCAAAAAGCCTGCGCGCCCGGATCGACGGGATACGCGCCTTCTGGACCGAGCGCAAGCATGCATGCCGCCACGTGATCCTGGTGACCCACTCGATGGGCGGGCTGGTCGCGCGTGCCTGCGCGCGCCTGAGCGAGGGCGCTGGCGGCGCCTCGGACATCGCCGGCATCGTGCACGCCGTGATGCCGGCGCTGGGCGCGCCCGTGGCATACCGCCGTATGGCCTGCGGCACCGAGGCAGGCAACTTCACCAACGGGCCACTGGCCAATTTTGCGGCGTCCGGGTTCGCCGACATCGCGGGCGACACGAGCGCCAAGACGATGCCGGTGATGGCGGTATCGCCCGGCCTGCTACAACTGCTGCCGAATCATCTTTATCCGGCGCCGTGGCTGGTGATCAAAACGTTGCGCGGCGTAAGCGCGCACGAGGATATGCGCGACATGGTGTCGCTACCGGATGGCAATCCCTACGATATGTACCGGGACATGACGTCGTGGCACCGGATGATCGACCCGGCGTTGGTGGACCCGGCGCAGCGCTACACCAAGCTGCATGGAGGCCCTGTTAAGAAAATTCTCGACGCGATCAATGAGGCGGAACGCTTTCACCGCCAGGTTCTGGGCGTCGAAGGGAAGGGCGGCAAGAGCACACCGTACTATCACCGCCACTCCTACGCCTTTTACGGCGCGGACAAAACGCTGAAAGCCTACGGCAAGATTCGCTGGGTGGCGCGCATGCCCTCGACGTCGCCGGCCGTGCTCACGACCGCCAACGTGCGGGCAGCAAAGCTGGTCGCCGATGATGGGAAAGGCAGTGTCGACACGCGCGAGGTGGAAACCGCGAACGGTGTCCGGCTGCGCTTTGTCTTGTGGCCGCAGGACGAACAAGGCGATGAAACCGTGCCGCTGCAATCCGGCGCAGGGGCGGCATCGCACGTGCGCGGCGCGTTCGCAACAACGGGTTTTCGGCACCAGGACAGTTTCCAGCACGAAGACATACTGCTGCTGACGCGCCATCTCATCGTCAAGATCGTTCAGGAAGTCCGATGAAGCGGCTGAAGAGCCGCCGTGTGCGTTGGGTCGGTATAGCGATGGCGTCAGCCCTGACGCTGGTGTCCTTTCTCGCGAACTCGTTCCAGACCGACGAGGATAGGCAAAAGGTGGCAAAGATGACCGGCACGATGAAGACCGTCTGCGTGGGCCGTTTCCTGATCGACCTTCCCGCCGAGGCGACGGTGCGTCTGCGACGTGGCTTCGTCGGTGGTTACGACGTTGCCAGCACCGACCGTGAAACGGACGACGACTTCACGGAACGTCTTGGCGCACTGGAAAACACGCTGCTTGACGGGAAAGACGAGTACGGCAAGCTGGAGTCGGCGAAGGACTTGCTGTCAGCGACGGGGCAGGGCAAGGTGTTCGTGCATAACCGGCGCCCGGCCCAGACCATCGAAAACGGTCACATTGTGGCAATCGAGGACGTGGACGTGCACGGCCTGCTGAGACTACCCCACGTCAGCATTGACGCGCAGGCGCAGGGCATGGCGCCGGGCAGCGGGGACGGGCTGGCACGCGTGCTGCGCCGGTTTCGCGCGATGCAGCCCGGCGAGATACCGCGCGAGCCAGGATTCTGCCTCGGCCACGCCATCGTGCTCGACCCGTATGACGACGCCGACACGGAAAGCGTCGTGCTGTTCGCCGGCCTGCCGGGCCATCCTGACGTGAGTATCGTGCTCTCGTCGATGGCAGGGGTGACGCCCGCCCCGCGCCTGCTCGAACGGCATGCGATCACGGTCGACCGCCGTCCGCTGTTCATGCAGCTTGCGTTCTCGCATCTGCGCGAGGCGGCGCGCGCCATCAATGGCCTTGACGGCGATGAACTGGTCATGCGGGTGCGCGAGCCCAATTTCACGACCGGCTATTCGTTTCAATGGGAAATGCCCGGGCGCCAGGCAGATATCAACAGGCCGTTCATGACACTGGAGCTGGCCGCGGGCACCAATCCCGCCAGTGGCGGCAAGCCGGTGCAGTCGACGTTGTCGGAGGGGGCGCTGATCGATCTGTGGGACCGGATCGCCGGCAGTCTGCGGCTGCGGCCAACCGCACCTCAGGCGCCAGCGGTTGTCGAACCGACGGCCACTGCGCTCGGCGCCATCGCGCTGGCCGGTGACATTTGTCCGCACACGGGCTGGTGGCAATGTACCGAGGTCAACGCCCGCGTGCGCGTCTACAACGGGCAACGCCAGTTCATCGCCGAAGGCAAGCGCATGCCGCAAGCGCTGCTGCTGCCGCAACCAACCGTGTGGCAGCGGGTCAGGGGTTTGCAGCCGAGCTATGAAAGCCGGAGCCCGACCCGCTGGCGCCTGGCGGACAAGCGCCACCGTCCCCGTGCGCCGGTTCACGCCGCGCCAGCGGCTGCCGCGACCGGGTTAGCCATCCAGGGTCATGCAAGCAGTCTCGCCCCCGTCCTTGCGCCTGACCTTGCCCCCGTCCTTGCGCCTGACCTTGCCCCCGTCATTGCGCCTGACCTTGCGTTCGGTCCTGCGCCGGACCCGGACCTCATGCCCCACGGCGACGCCCTGATCGGCAGCGTCGCGCAGAGCAGTGCAGCCTGTCCGGCCAGCGGATGGTGGCGCTGTGACGACAGCGAGGCGCTCGATGGCACGCGCTGGTTTGCTGCCGGCAGCCAGCTGCCACGCGCATCGTTCGCACAACGCGTTCGCCGGCACAGCAGCTGGACACTGGTGCGGCTTGCAAGCGAGCCTTGAGTGCATCGATCCGATCCGGACAGCCGCTTGACGCGAACACAGGAAGGAGATGTCATGGACGGACCGGTGAGGCGCCAGAAAGGCTGGATAGTCCGCCTGACCGCAGTGGCGACGGACAGGTTCGTCGTCGCTGCAATGCCGATCTGCCACAAATTGGGCGGCAGCCGCCCGGCCGCCTGACCGACGTTCATTCACCAACCCATGCGCAGCGCAATCCTTGCTTTCACCGCAGGCGCTGCCTGGCTCCAGACCCGGCCCGCATTGCCGGAACCAACCAGCCTCGCAGCCTGCCTGGCCACGGCCATCATCGTTTGCGTGATCCTGCGCGGCTTGCCCCGCAAGCTGATTGCCGGCGTCCTGCTCGGCGCCTGCTGGGCAGCGCTCCTTGCCCAGAGTGCGCTGAGCGACGCGTTGCCGCTTGCAGACGAAGGCCGCGAGATCGCCGTGACTGGCGTCGTCGCCAGCCTGCCGCATCGCTTCGACGGCGGCGTGCGCTTTCAGTTCAACGTCGCGCACGTCGATACGCCCGGCGCCACCGTGCCGGCCAACATCATCCTGTCCTGGTACAGCGCCACCGCCGCCGATCCGGCGTTCGTACGGCCGGGCGAACGCTGGCGCCTTGTCGTGCGCCTGCAGCGCCCGCACGGCAACGCCAACCCGGACGGCTTCGATTACGAAGCGTGGTTGCTGGAACAGGGTGTGCGCGCGACGGGCTACGTCCGCCCGGCCGGCGCGCGCAATGCACGCCTGGCGGCATGGACACCGAACGCCGGCTACGCCGTGGAGCGGGCGCGGGGCTGGCTGCGTGGCCGCATTCTGGCGGTCCTGGACGGCAAGCCGTATGCGGGCGTGATCGTCGCGCTGGTGATCGGTGACCAGCGCGGTATCGACCAGGCGTCGTGGGACGTGTTCAACCGGACCGGCATCAGCCACCTCGTCTCGATCTCCGGCCTGCACATCACGATGCTGGCGGGCCTGGCCGCGTGGGCCACGTCGTGGCTGTGGCGCCGCTCATTGTTCACCGGTGCGAACCTGCCATTGCACTTGCCGGCCCAGAAGGCGGCCGCACTGGCGGGCGCCCTGGTGGCGCTGCTGTACGTGCTGCTTGCCGGCTTCGGGGTGCCGGCCCAGCGCACCTTCTACATGCTGGCGGTGGTCGCGCTGGCGCTGTGGTGCGGGCGCATCACCTCGATGTCGCACGTGCTGTGCCTGGCGCTGGGCGTGGCCGTGCTGCGCGATCCGTGGGCGATGCTGTGGCCGGGCTTCTGGCTGTCGTTCGGGGCGGTGGCGGCGATCCTGTATGCGTGCAGTGGCCGCCTGGATGTGCCCACGCGCGGCTGGCGCGCCGGTCTCGTGGTGGCGGCGCGCACCCAGTGGGCCGTCACGCTTGGCCTGGCGCCGCTCACACTGCTGCTGTTCGGCCAGGTGTCGCTGGTCAGCCCCCTGGCCAACGCAGTGGCGATTCCCGTCATCAGCCTGTTCGTCACGCCGCTCGCGCTCGCCGGCAGCGTGCTGCCGTCTCCGCTGGCCGATCTGGTGCTGGGCAGCGCGCACCTGGCAATCGTCGTCCTGGTGTGGCCCCTGACGTGGTTGGCCACACCCGCGCTGGCGGTGTGGACCGCGCCCGCGCCAGCACCGTGGATCCTCGTGCTGGCCCTGGCCGGCACCGCATGGATGCTGGCGCCGCGCGGCTGGCCGCAGCGCTGGGCGGGCCTGGCCGCGTGGACGCCGCTGCTGACCCAGATTCCGGCCGCGCCCGCGGCAGGGCGGTTCGACATCACGGCGTTTGATGTCGGCCAGGGCATGGCGCTGCTGGTCGAAACGCAGCACCACCGCCTGCTGTACGACACCGGGCCGCTGTATGCGCCCGGCGCAAGCGGCGCCACGCGCGTCATCCTGCCGTACCTGCGCGGCCGGGGCATCGGCCGGCTCGATGCGCTGGTGATTTCGCACAGCGACCTCGATCACGTCGGCGGCGCCGAGGCAGTGCTGCAGACGGTACGGGTAGGGCAGTTGATCTCGTCACTGCCCGATGGCCACCGGTTGCTGGGCAAGGCCACGCACCCGGCCCGCTGCAGCGCCGGCCAGGCCTGGCACTGGGACGGCGTGCGCTTCGAGATGCTCGCGCCCGACGGCGCCAGCTACGCCAACCCGCGCCTGAAGAGCAATGCGCGCAGCTGCGTGCTGCGCATCAGCGCGGGCGGCAAGGCGATCCTGCTCGCCGGCGATATCGAAGCGGCGCAGGAGGCTGCCCTGCTGGACACTGACGCCGACCGTCTGCGCGCCGACGTGCTGCTGGCGCCACACCACGGCAGCGGCACCTCGTCGAGCGCGGCGTTCCTGCAAGCGGTCGCGCCGACAGTCGGGATCTTCCAGGTAGGCCACCGCAACCGCTATCGCCACCCGCAAAAGCTGGTCTATGCGCGCTATGGCGCCATGGGCATCGAGCGCATTCGCACCGATGAGCGGGGCGCCGTCACGCTGACGTTCGGGCCCGGTCTGGACGTGACGACCTACCGCGCAACCCACGCCCGCTATTGGTACGGACGCTGAGCCGCAGATATCACCGTCCGGCCGCAGGCAGCGTGATCGTCACCTGCAGTCCCCCGCCATCGCGATTGGCCACCACGATCTCGCCGTCATGCGCCTGCACCACGCGCTGCGCAATGGCCAGTCCAAGCCCGTGCCCGTCGACACCGGTGCGCGACGCGCCAGAACGGAAGAATGGCTGGAAAATCGCCGGCAAGTCCTCGGGCGCGATGCCCGGTCCCCGGTCGCACACCTCGACCCGTGCCATGCCAACCACGGCGCGCACGGACACCGCCACGACGCCGCCCGGCGCGCCATGTCTGGCCGCATTGCGCACGACGTTCTCGAGCGCGCTCCAGAGCAGGTCCGGGTCGCCGCTGACGTTGACGCTGTCGTCGGCGTCGAAATCGACGCGCAGCGCCGCGCCGCGATCGTCTGCGGCCAGGGCCTGGTCGGCCTCAAAGCGCGCATCGGCGACCAGCCCGTCGACCAGCTCCACCAGATCCACTGGCTCGCGCCGCAGCACGTCGGGCGACGCTTCCAGACGCGACAACGTCAAGAGTTCGCCGATCAGCTTGTCCATGCGGTTGCTTTCGCGCTCGATGCGTTCGAGCGTGATGCCGATCTTGTCTGGCTGCTGGTGCGCCAGGCCCAGCGCCGCCTGCATGCGCGCAAGCGGCGAGCGCAGTTCGTGCGAGACGTCGTGCAGCAGGCGGCGCTGGCCATCCATCAGCGCGCGCAGGCGTGCGCTCATGCGGTCGAAGTCGCGGCCAAGGTCGACCAGTTCGTCGCCGCCCTTGGCGCCGGGGCCGAAGCGCGGCGCCAGGTCACCGGCAGCGGCAGCCTCGAAGGCGCTGCGCAGGGCGCGGATGGGGCGCGAGAAATACCAGGCCAGCAGCGCCGCGAACAGCAGGCTGGCCAGCACGGTGGCGCCGATCACGACGCTCTGGCCGATACGGCGGCGCGGGCCGGGGCCGGGCCCGAGGCCGGGCGTCAGCGTATCAGGGCCGGCGCCGTCGCGCAGCCCATCCTGGCGGCCGGCGTCGCGGCCGATCTGGCGCCCGAAGTCACGCGACACGAACGCGATGTAGTGCTCGCCGCCCGGGCCGACCAGGCGCCGCGCGCCACGCCACACGGCGCTGTCGCCACTCTGGGCGCCGTCGCGTAGCTCGCGTTCGACTGCATGCATCAGTTCGGCCGGCACTGCGCGGCCCAGCAGTTCGTGGCGCGATGCGTCGAGCACGAACAGTTGGGGGCGCCGCATGTCGGGCAGCAGGCTGCGCAGGGCGGGCAAGCCGCCGTGGCGCAGCGTGGCGGCGGCAGCGTCCAGCGCGATCGCTGCCGGCGGACCGCTGTCGAGCACGGGCGTCGCGCGTTGGCGCGCCTGGTCGCGCAGCCAGAACACGCCGCCCACGCCGATGGTCGCGGCCACCTGCGCCAGCAGGATGCACAGGAAGAACTTCCAGAACAACCGGCCCATGCTACTCCTTGATCAACTGGTAGCCCTGGCGGTAGATCGTCTGCAGGCATGAGCGGCCGTCGGCCAATGGCCCCAGCTTGTGCCGCAGGCTGCTCAGGTGGACGTCGATATTGCGGTCGAACCGTGCCAGCGGCCGGCCCAGGCCCTGTTCTGACAGGTCGTTCTTGCTGACCGGGCGGCCGGCATTGCGGGCCAGGACTTCGAGCAGATTGAATTCGGTGCTGGTCAGGTCAAGATGCTGGCCGTCCCAGGTGGCTCGGCGCTGTTCGGGCAGCATCGTCAGCTTGCCGACGCTGAGCACGACCCCCGGGCCGCTCTCGGGCACGGCCTGGGTGCGGCGCAGGATGGCGCGTACGCGCGCTGTCAGTTCGCGCGGCGTGCAGGGCTTGGCCACGTAATCGTCGGCGCCCAGTTCGAGGCCCAGGATGCGATCAGCGTCGTCACCGCGCGCCGTCAGCATCAGCACCGGCATGCGGCTGCCGGCGCGGATCTGGCGCAGCGCTTCGATGCCGCCCGCGCCCGGCATCATGACATCCAGGACCGCGATGGCATAACCGCCGGTCAGCGCGGCGCGCGCGCCGTCCTCGCCATTGTGCATGCAGGTGACGGAAAAGCCTTCCTGTTCGAGATATTCGGCAAACATGCCGACCAGTTCGACGTCGTCGTCGATGAGCAAAACGTGATTCATGTCGACAGGATAGCGCAGCAGGTCGGCGCCGTCTGCGGTGCTTTACGCGGATTTACCTGGCTTAGACGCGCTTTACACGCCACCGCCACACAATGCCCGCTCTGACAACACGAGAGGTCTTCGATGACACGAGCAGCTGCACCGACGAGCGAATTAAGCGGCCTGCGCGCCGCAATCGCGTTTTCCATCTGCCTGCTGGCGGCGCCCGCCGTCCTGGCCCAGCCGATGCCACTGCCGCATGGTCCGATGCACGGCGGCCCGCCGTTCGGCCAGATGCACGAACCCGATGGCGAGCCGGGTCCGTTCGGTACGCCACCATTCCTGCGTGACCTGGGCTTGAGCGATGTGCAGAACGACCGGATCTTCACGATTCTGCACAGCGAAGCACCCCGACGCCGCGCGCTCGATATCGCCGAGCGCAAGGCCGATGCGGCGTTGCGCGCGTTGGCGGCGGCGCCAGCACTTGACGGGGCCGCCGCGTCCGCTGCGGCGCAGGCGCTGGGCCAGGCCATCGCCGGCCAGGAACTGCTGCGCCTGCAAACGCGTGCGCAGCTCAAGGCAGTGCTGACTTCGGACCAGCGCGCACAGCTCGATGCGCTGCATGACAGGGGCCGCAAGGCGGACGACGAACGAAACAACGTCCCGCACGGAGGGGCCGGGAAATGAATGCAGCACGCCACGGCCAGTCCGCCCACGATGCGGACCATCACCACGAGACCGATCAAGGCCTAGAGCGCGACGTTGACCACCACCGTGGCCTGGCTGCTGACCTCGCGCGCCTGCTGACCCGGTCAACCACCCGGCGCCAGTCGCTGCGCTGGCTGTTTGCCGGCGTGGGCAGCGCGGTCCTGCCGCTGGCCGGTTGCGGCGGCGGTGTCAGTGCCGATGACGGCTTCGGTCTCTCCAGTTCAACGACGACGACGGGCGCCGCCAGCACGGGCAGCGGCAGTGCCGTCTGCTCGGTGATTCCCGAAGAAACGGGCGGGCCGTATCCGGGCGACGGCACCAACCGCAATGCCAACGGCGTGGCCAATGCGCTGGTCCTGTCCGGCATCGTGCGCAGCGATATCCGGAGCAGCGTGGCCGGCGCCAGCGGCGTGGCGGCCGGTGTGCCGCTGACGATCCGCCTGAAGATCGAGAACGTGGCGCAGGGATGCGCGGCCGCCGCCGGCGCCACGGTTTATCTGTGGCACTGCACGCGCGAAGGGGGGTACTCGATGTACAGCAGCGGCATCATCGGCGAGAACTACCTGCGCGGCGTGCAGGAAGCCGACAGCGACGGATACGTGACGTTCACGACCATCTTCCCGGGCTGCTATGACGGGCGCATGCCGCATGTGCATTTCGAGGTGTATCCGTCGCTGGCCAAGGCGACGAGCGCCGCGAACCGCATCAAGACATCGCAGTTCACGTTCCCGCTGGCGATCGCCAATGAGGCCTACACCAGCAGCGGCTATGCGAGCAGCATCGGCAATCTGGCGCGCATGAGCTTCGCGACGGACAACGTGTTCAGCGACGGGACGGCGCTGCAGATGGCGAGCGTCACGGGCACGGCCAGCCAGGGCTACAGCGCCGCGCTGACAGTCGGCGTAAATTGGTGAATACGCTCTAAACGCGTCCCGAAGATCGGGGCTGGGGCTGGAGACGCCATTACAATGGGCCGCATAATTTGGCCAACATCCCCGGCCCCCATCCTTGATCACCATCGCTGACCATGCCCAAACCGCTGCTGCACTTCGCCCACGGGAACAGCTACCCGGCTGGCACCTACAATCGCCTGCTGGCGCAGCTTGCCGAACACTACGACGTGCGTACGCTGGACATGCACGGCCACGATCCGCGCTATCCGGTCGGCGATGGCTGGAACACGCTGACTGACGAGCTGATCGCACACCTCGAAGGCTATGGCCAGCCCGCGATCCTCGTCGGCCATTCGCTGGGCGGCGCGATGTCGACGATGGCGGCGCGGCGCCGGCCCGATCTGGTGCGCTGCGTCGTGATGCTCGATTCTCCCGTGGTGGCCGGGTGGCGCGCGCTGGTCTGGCGCCTGGCCAAGCTGGCGGGGTGGGGCGCACGGCTGTCCCCGGCGCGCTTCTCGTACAAGCGGCGCGAGCACTGGCCGGACCGCGACGCCGCCTATCGCCACTTCCACGCCAAGTCGATGTTCCAGGCCTGGGCGCCGGGCGCGCTCGACGACTACATGGAGCACGGCCTGGCGCCGCATCCCGACGGCGTCACGCTGCGCTTCCGGCGTGACGTCGAATCCGCGATTTACCAGACGCTGCCGCACCACATGGGGGGCGTGATCCGCGCGCCGTTCCCGGTGCCCGTTGGCTTCATCGCCGGCACCGAGTCTGAAGAGATGCGGCAGGCAGGGCTCGCGTTCACGCGCAAGCTGGTGGGCGAGCACCTGGCCATGATCGAAGGCGGCCATCTGTATCCACTCGAAAAACCGGCGGAGACGGCGCAGCTGGTCCACGCAATGATCGAGCGTCTGCTCGGCGGCGCCAAGGCGAACGGGTAGGAAATCAATCATGATCAGGCCTCACGGCCAGCGCCTTTTCGCGTAAAATCGCGTGATTTTCTCCCTGCTGGAAACCCACAAATGACTATCAAGAGCGACAACTGGATCCGCCGCATGGCGCACAGCACTGGCATGATCGAACCCTTCGAGCCGCAGCAGGTGCGCGAGCAGGATGGCCGCCGGATCATTTCGTTCGGCACCTCGTCCTACGGCTACGACATCCGCTGCGCCGATGAATTCAAGGTCTTCACCAACATCAACAGCACGATCGTCGACCCAAAGAATTTCGACTCGAACTCGTTCGTCGACATCAAGAGCGACGTCTGCATCATCCCGCCGAACTCGTTCGCGCTGGCGCGCACGATCGAATACTTCCGTATCCCGCGCAATGTGCTGACCATTTGCCTGGGCAAATCGACCTACGCGCGCTGCGGCATCATCGTCAACGTCACGCCGTTCGAACCCGAATGGGAAGGCTACGTGACGCTCGAGTTCTCGAACACGACGCCGCTGCCGGCGAAGATCTACGCGGGCGAAGGCTGCGCGCAGGTGCTGTTCTTCGAAAGCGATGAAGTCTGCGAAACGTCGTACAAGGACCGTGACGGCAAGTACCAGGGCCAGGTCGGCGTGACACTGCCGAAAGCCTGAGCAACTGCACCACCGTTCTGCGCAGGATCAACCTGCCGCGGCAAGCGGGCATCTAAAGTCGAAGTTTCGTAACGACAATCAGGTGCGACCAATGGCCACGCGCGCGGTGATCTGTGAGGATGGTCCCACTGCTTGCGCAGGCGTGGTCGTTGTTGTGGAGGCGCGTCGTCGGAACGCCGACGACGGTGCTTAAATGACCGACGCCACGCCAGATGCACGCTGCACGCTTTCACCCCAAGGCACCTTGACGACCGTCCGTGTTGGGTCGAAATGCAAGGTCAGCTACAAGTTCGACACGCGCGCGACCAGCGCGGCGCTGGTCGTGCCCTATGTGGTGTCGATCGACGGCCAGGTTTTGCCAGAATATGCAGACAAGCCCGGCGCGCTGCGTGGCCAGCGCACGATCGATCTGCTGGTGAACCCCGGCAGCAAGGTTGCGCTCTTTCTCAACAGCGACGTGCATCCTTCGCACCGCAGCAATCCGGTGTACGCGCTGGAGGTTGGCCGCGACGATGTACAGGTGAATATCGTCGAGAAAAAGGGGCGCATCGGTCACGAACTGGCCACACTGCGCGCGCCAGTGTGCCGGCCAGGCGCCACGCCGGGCAAGCGCTTGCAAGTCTACGACGCGGCGCTCACCGGGGATATCTGGATGCAGATATCTCACCTTTACACGTCTGCTGAGGCAGATGCGCTGCTGCCGGCCGACACCGCCCCGGCGATCCGGGCTGCAGTACGCAGCATCTACGCCGGCCTCGCGCGCCCGGAAGTAAGTGTGAAATTCGCCGCGAGCGATACTGGCCCCGCGCTGACGCGGCGGGTTGTGTTTCGCGATGAAATGCAGGGCAATGTCCTCGAAAACACCACACACTGTCCCTGGCTTACCGGCATCCTGCCGCGAACCCACCCATGCGCGTTTGCTGCGCTGCTCACGGAAGCACACGCCGCCGGGGTGACGTCGGTGGCCGTGACCTCGGGCTGGCGGCCCAGCCTGGGGTCGATCGCGCACCGGGCCGGGTTGGGGCTCGATATCACGTATCTCGAAGGCGGTGGACAAACCGTTTTTCTCAATCGCGCATCGCTGACAAACGGCTCAGCGGCGGGCAATGGCAATGTCAGTGCGCGCGAGAAGGTGTTGTGGCGGGAGCATCAGGATGCGAAGGCCGAGCGGGCAACCCGTGAGCGTGAGCGGGGCGAAATGCGCGATCGCCTTGCGCGAAATCGCGAGTCGGGAAATCCGGCACAGTTAGTGAGTGAACTCGCGGATGCGAATGTTCGACTCGTCGCAGCGCGAGACCGCGAGAATATCGCGCGCGAAGAATGGGATCGCGAACGTAACCTGCACGAACCAGTGCTGATCTGCAAGTTGCGTGACCGGTTGGTTCGAAATGCATCAGTTAAACAGCTATTCGATCCGTGGTATATGGACGCCGATACGACGGACCAGATTGCTCCCGTCGCCAATGAGCAACGGCGCACGAACCCCAACGAACGCCTCCATAACAACCACCTCCACATTACTGTCCGCGAGCCAAAAATACTATGAGAAATCATGCTATAGGAGGGATTTTGGCCATATTCGCCTTCTTCGCTCTATCGATGCCAGTAGATGCCGCTGCTGGTTCGGAAAATTTTATCGACCGACCTTGGGAGATTCGTTATGTGTTATTTGCAGAAGATGCATCGCTGATGCGAGCCGGATTGGCGTATTCCGAAAAGTCCAATAAGCAACAGACACTGCGCGGAAAGCAAAAAATCTATCTAAGCGCCAGCGCGCTTTTCGAGATTACGGCCACGTTTGCTGTTCCCGGCGAGGAGGCGCTCGGAATCATCCTGTTGACATTCGACCGGGCAGGTAGGGTCGTGAACAAGAAAGGTGCGCTCAGCAGCATGTCAGCAAAAAGGACGCGCCTTGATCGGCTGGTTCTGGTTCACAACGATATCCCTGACCCAAATCCTTACTATTTCGGCTACTGGTCGCAGGGAATACCGGGCGACGTCACATTTTCCCCGGCCGCTTGCAGCTCGGACGATTTTCGTCGTTACGAGCCCGGTTGGAATATCGACAGTTACACCGGTAATTTCGGCTGTCGCGAATGGACCGCTCAACTGTACGATCGCGCCCAGCCTTATATTGACGTGACTTCATACGCCACGCACGGCACTTTCATTGGTTCCCTGACCGGCTGGTCGCGCTTCGAAGATCCGCCCAAACCGGTGATCGGACGCCACGGCAAAACCTGGCTCTGCCTGCATGAATGCCCGGCGGGCGAAAAGCCCGGCGTGATACCGGACATCCGCGCATGGACCACAAAGCACGGCTTCCCCATGCCAACGCGGCCATCGAAGCAGCCGCTCTATCCGAACGCAGACTACATGGACGACCTCAATGAATTCTGGCAGCAATGAAGTCGGCCTGTGGCGAACTTTTGAGTGGCGGCACCACCGTCTTGCGCAAGCTCAACCACCGCGCCAGCCGGGCATCTAAAGTCGAAGTTTCGTAACGACAATTAGGGGCAACCCGATGGCCATGCGCGCGGTGATCTGCAAGGGCGACCCGACCTCTCATGGCGGCGTGGTCCTGGAAGGCAATCTGCACTCAACTGCACAAGGGCGGCCGATCGCGTCCAAGGGGCACATGACGCAATGTCCTCTGTGCAAAGGGACGTTCCCAATCGCGGAGGGCCTGGCATTCCATACCCATGCCGGGATCGGGACAGCCGTGGAGGGCATGAAGACCGTGTGCGGCGCTGTCCTGATTGCCACGACGACGAAGGGCTTTTTGATGATCGACGACCAGTCCGAAGCCGCCACTGCAGCGGCAGCGCCGATCCACGCCGCCACGGCACCGGCCGCAGCGAACTTTGGCACGTTCCGCGCCGTCGACGAGGACAGCGGCAAGCCGGTCCCCGGCCTGCCATACCGTATCGAGCTGCCGGATGGTGCGGTTCGGCGCGGCGTGACGGATGCCGACGGCTTCACCGAGCGCGTGGCCGGCCACGACCCGGCGTCGGTCAAGCTGCATTGGGAAACCGACGGCACGGTCGAAGAAGCGTAGCGTCGATGACGGTGCATCAATGACCGACGCCACGCCAGATGCACGCTGCACCCTTTCACCCCAAGGCACCGTGACGACCGTCCTGGTTGGGTCGAAATGCAAGGTCAGCTACAAGTTCGACACCCGCGCGACCAGCGCGGCGCTGGTCTTGCCCTATGTGGTGTCGATCGACGGCCAGGTTCTGCCCGAATAAGCAGACAAGCCTGGCGCGCTGCGTGGCCAGCGCACGATCGATCTGCTCGTCAACCCCGGCAGCAAGGTTGCGCTCTTTCTCAACAGCGACGTGCATCCTGCGCACCGCAGCAATCCGGTGTACGCGCTGGAGGTTGGCCGCGGCGGTGTGAAAATCGTCGAGAAAAAGGGGCGCATCGGTCACGAGTTGGCCACGCGGCGCGCCCCGGTCTGCCGGCCAGGCGCCACGCCGGGCAAGCGCTTGCAAGTCTACGACGCGGCGCTCACCGGGGATATCTGGATGCAGATATCGCATCTTTACACGTCCGCTGAGGCAGACGCGCTGCTACCGGTCGACACCGCCCCGGCGATCCGGGCCGCAGTACGCACCATCTACACCGGCCTGGCGCGCCCGGAACTGAGTGTGAAATTTGCCGCAAGCGATACTGGCCCTGCGCTGACGCTGCGGGTTGTGTTTCGCGATGAAATGCAGGGCAATGTTCGCGATAACACCACACACTGTCCCTGGCTCACCGGCATCCTGCCGCGCACCCACCCGTGTGCTTTCGCGGCGCTTCTCACTGAAGCCCGGGCCGCCGGCGTGACGGCGGTGGCCGTGACGTCGGGCTGGCGGCCCAGCCTGGGGTCGATCGCGCACCGGGCCGGGTTGGGGCTCGACATTACTTATCTCGAAGGCGGTGGACAAACCGTTTTTCTTAATCGCGCATCGCTGACAAACGGCTCAGCTGCGGGCAATGGCAATGTCAGTGCGCGCGAGAAGGTGTTGTGGCGGGAGCATCAGGATGCTAGGGCAGCGTTATTAGAGGGTGAGCAGCGGATCCGGATTGCGCGCAATCGCGCATCTGGCAATGAAGAGCAATCGGCGCTGGAGTTGGGCAATGCAGATGCCCGAATTAACTCTCTGCGAAACCAGGAAGACCGTGCACGAAGGGCGTGGAATGCTGAGCGCGATCTCCACGAGCCCGGCCTGATACGCACGCTGCGCGACCTGTTAGGCCGAAATGGATCCGTCAAACAGCTCTTCGATCCTTGGTATATGAATGCCGATACGACAGACAAGATTGCTGCGGTTCCTAATGAGCAGCGGCGCTCAAACCCGAACGAACGCTTACATAACAATCATCTCTACATTACTGTCCGCGAACCGAAGATCCTATGAAAAATCAGATTGCGATATACAGTATGGCGATACTCGCCCTTGCCTCCGTGCCGCCGCCGACTGCAGGTGCGTCACCCGTATCCCCGAGCTGGATTGAACGACGTTGGGAAGTCCGCTACTTGTTACTGGTTGATGAGGCATCGACTTTGAGAAGTGGCGTCGTGCAATCCCGAAAATTCAACTCGCAACAGCGTGCTCAGGGCAAGCATAAAGACTATCTAAGTGCTCGCGCATTATTTGTGCCAAATGCCACATTTTTCGTTCCGAACGCACGGGAAATCGGCATCGTTCTCCTGACTTTCGGATCAAAAGGCGAAGTTAACAATCAGAAAGGATTACTGGGGAAATTGACAGCCAAGATAACAAGATTGTACGAGTTGGATTTGGTCCGAACTCAGACAGATCCACCGGAAGCTTATCACTTCGCGTACTGGGCGCAGGGGATTCCTGGTGACGTAACGTTCTCTCCGGCTGTTTGCAGCTCCGAGGATAACCGCCGCTACGTGGCCGGTTGGGACGTGGAAAACTATATAGGTAATTTTGGCTGCCGCGAATGGACGGCCCAGCTCTACGACCGTGATCAGCCGTATATCGACGTCACCTCGTACGCTTCGCGCGGCGCCTATATTGGCGCGCTGACCGGCTGGTCGCGCTTCGAAGATCCTCCCAAGCCGGTGATCGGACGCCAGGGAAAAACCTGGCTCTGCCTGCACGAATGTCCGCCTGGAGAAAAGCCCGGCGTGATACCGGACATCCGCGCATGGACCACAAAACACGGTTTCCCGATGCCGACGCGGCCATCGAAGCAGCCGCTCTATCCGGACGCAGACTACATGGATGACCTCAATGAATTCTGGCAGCAATGAGGTCGGTGCCACAAAGTCGGCTGCGCCGGTGAAGCGGCGCAGCCTTGATGCTTAGTCGTCCTGCTGCACGCAGTCGACGAAGTAGCCGCGCTTGCCATCGACTTCACGCTTGACCAGGCCGTGCACATCAGTCTCGAAGCCCGGGAAGCGCTCGTTGAAGTCACGTGCAAAGCGCAGGTAATCGACGATCGTGCGGTTGAAGCGCTCGCCCGGGATCAGGAGCGGGATGCCCGGCGGGTAAGGCGTCAGCAGGATCGCAGTGATGCGCCCTTCGAGTTCGTCGATCGCCACGCGCTCGATCTTGCGGTGTGCCATGTGCGCGAATGCGTCCGACGGCTTCATCGCCGGGATCATGTCCGACAGGTACATCTCGGTCGTCAGGCGCGCCACGTCGTGCGACTTGTAGAACGTGTGGATCTCGGTGCACAGGTCGCGCAGGCCGTGCATTTCGTAGCGCGGGTTGGCCGCGGCGAACTGCGGCATCGCGCGCCACATCTGCGCGTTGCGGTCGTAATCGTCCTTGAACTGCTGCAGCGCCGTGACCAGCGTGTTCCAGCGGCCCTTGGTGATCCCGATCGTAAACATGATGAAGAACGAGTACAGCCCGCACTTCTCGATGATGACGCCGTGTTCGGCCAGGTACTTGGTGACGATCGAGGCCGGAATGCCCGTCTCGCCGAATTGACCCGACAGGTTCAGACCCGGCGTGACGATGGTCGCCTTGATCGGGTCGAGCATATTGAAGCCCGGGGCGAGGTCGCCAAAACCGTGCCACGATTCTTCGGCGCGGATCATCCAGTCGTCCTGCGTGCCGATGCCTTCTTCCGAGAACTTGTCCGGGCCCCAGACCTGGAACCACCAGTCGGTGCCGAAGTCCTGGTCGACCTTCTTCATCGCGCGGCGGAAGTCCAGCGCTTCCAGGATCGATTCTTCGACCAGCGCGGTGCCGCCTGGCGCTTCCATCATGGCAGCAGCGACATCGCACGAGGCGATGATCGAGTACTGCGGCGAGGTCGACGTGTGCATCAGGTACGCTTCATTGAACGCATCCTGGTCGAGCTTGACCGACTGCGATTCGCGCACCAGCACTTGCGAGGCTTGCGACAGGCCGGCCAGCAGTTTGTGCGTCGACTGCGTCGAGAAGATCATCGACTCTTTCGCGCGCGGGCGGTTCTGGCCGATCGCGTGCATGTTCTTGTAGAAGTCGTGGAACGTCGCGTGCGGCAGCCACGCTTCGTCGAAGTGCAGCGTGTCGATTTTACCGTCCAGCATTTCGCGCAGCGTTTCGACGTTGTAGACCACGCCGTCGTAGGTCGACTGGGTGATGGTCAGGATGCGCGGCTTCTTGTTGACGGCTTCGCGCGCGAACGGATTGGCTTCGATCTTGCGGGCGATCGATTCGGGCGTGAATTCGGACAGCGGAATCGGGCCGATGATGCCCAGGTTATTCCTGGTCGGCATCAGGAACACGGGAATCGCGCCGCACATGATGATCGAGTGCAGAATCGACTTGTGGCAGTTGCGGTCGACGACGACGATGTCGCCTGGCGCGACGGTCGAGTGCCAGACCATCTTGTTCGAGGTCGAGGTGCCGTTGGTCACGAAGTAGCAATGGTCGGCGCCATAGATGCGCGCGGCGTTGCGTTCGGATTTGGCGATCGGGCCCGTATGGTCCAGCAGCTGGCCGAGTTCTTCGACCGCGTTGCAGACGTCGGCGCGCAGCATGTTCTCGCCGAAGAACTGGTGGAACATCTGGCCGATCGGCGACTTCAAAAAGGCGACGCCGCCCGAGTGGCCGGGGCAGTGCCACGAGTACGAGCCGTCGTAAGCGTAGTTCACCAGCGCGCGGAAGAATGGCGGCGCCAGGCTGTCCAGATACGCTTTGGCTTCGCGGATGATGTGACGCGCGACGAATTCGGGCGTGTCTTCGAACATGTGGATGAAGCCGTGCAGCTCTTTGAGCACATCGTTCGGGATGTGGCGGCTGGTGCGGGTTTCGCCATAGATGTAGATCGGGATGTCCGCGTTCTTGTGGCGGATTTCCTTGACGAAGGCGCGCAGGCCGACCAGCGCCGAGTCGGTGTCTTCCAGCGAGCCGCTGCCGAATTCCTCGTCATCGATCGACAGAACGAATGCCGATGCGCGCGACTGCTGCTGGGCGAACTG
Organism: Massilia aurea; assembly: GCF_014200505.1. Lineage (GTDB taxonomy): Bacteria > Pseudomonadota > Gammaproteobacteria > Burkholderiales > Burkholderiaceae_D > Telluria > Telluria aurea_B. The sequence goes on from NZ_JACHBX010000001.1 coordinate 1,211,802, forward strand.
GGACAGGTCGCCATAGCTGGTCACACCAACGACCTCCATGCCTTCTTGTTCCATCGCCGCAGCGAGGGCGCGAATGCCAAGGCCGGAGGTGTTCTCCGAGCGGAAGTCCTCGTCGATGATGACGATGGGGAAACGAAATTTCATGGACAGCTCCAAAGCGAAGCGCCGTGAGGAGCAGCCGCGCCAGCCCGGATCATTCCGAAGTGGCAGAAGGCCGCCGCGCACGGCACCGTAGAAAATGAGTAGCGGATTTTCGCAGAAATTGCGGGCTCCGGTGCAGGTTTTTTTGCCGGCCTGTGTGCCAGCTTGTTTGCTACATTAACCACTCGTGCAGTTCAGTGTCGCACCCTAGCTGTCCAGGTGGCGCCCGGCGCGCCGGACCCCCTCGGTCAGCAGCGCGGCGGCCAGCGCCGCGCCCAGCGGCACGGGCGACAATGCCGTCGTGTTGCCTTCCAAAAACGCGAACAGCCCCAGCGTGATGCCGAAGGTGGCAACCGCGCCGGTCAGCGTCAGCAGCCATGTGCGGCGCGCCAGCAGCGTGACCGCAGCCAGTGAAATCGCGATCTGCTGCGCGACCGACGCCGCGGCCCACTGGCGCTGGCGGTGCAGCGCTTCTTCGGAGCGCCGGTTCCAGTCGCGCGATGAGGCTTCCCAGCGCTCGGCTTCCTTGCGGATGATGTCTTTCTCCACGCGATAGCGTTCCACCTCTTGGGTGTAGCGGCCGGCATCGACGCCGGGCAGCGTGGCGGCCAGTTCCGCCAGGTTCTGGCGGCTGGACTTGGCCTGATAATGGGCCCAGGCGTTGGCCGCGCTGGTTTTTTCCATCGCCGCCGTCGTCTTGAACAGGCTCGCGTCGTTGTGCGACGAGGTGCCAAGGAAGGCAAACAGCGTGCCGATCGTGGCCAGCACGGCGATCAAGACGGCGACGCGGCTTGCAAAGCCGTCGCCGCCGCGCGAACCAGGGGGCCGGAGCGGCCTGCTCATGGCGCGCCCTTGCCGGCGCTGCGCTGGTAAGTGACGTAGGCGTAATCGAACCCGGGTTCGTCATCGCGCTGCGGCCGATGGTGCGTGTCGCGCGCGGTCTCTGTCCACAGGGCAGGGTTGATCGGCGGGAAGAACGTGTCGCAGGTGAAGCGGTGATCGATGTGCGTGACGATCATGGCATCGGCCAGGTCGATCGCCGCGTTGAAGATCTGCGCGCCACCGATGATGCTGGCCGGCGCGCCGTCCAGCAGCGCGATGGCTGCGTCCAGCGATGCGGCAGGCTCGGCGCCGTCATGCGACCAGTCGGCGTTGCGGGTAATCACAATATTGCGCCGGCCCGGCAACGGGCGGCCGATCGAGTCGAACGTCTTGCGGCCCATGATCACCGGTTTGCCGAGCGTGACGCGCTTGAAGTGCGCCAGGTCGTGCGGCAGGTGCCACGGCATCCGGTTATCGATGCCGATGCCATTGTCACGGTCAACCGCAACGACCAGAGTCAGGTGCGCGGTCATGGCAGGGTGCGCGTGACGGTCGCGGTGTTGGAAGCTTGCATCGGAGGGTCCTGTGGAGTCTGGAGGAATCGGGACCTTGCATGATACCAATATTTATACGCTTAATCGACAGCAGGTGCAGCAATCTGCAACGTATATGCTGTACTGACAACAGGTTTGGCGCGTTCGACGAAACAGTAATAAAAAGTAAGCAGTATGTACCGTCCCCATCCGCCGGGTTAAGGTCAGCGCCAGGTTGGCAATGGCGGGGACAGGGTGTCATCCACCTGGTGCTCGCCCCATAACCCCGAGTAACAGGCACGTATCGACCATTCGGAACACCTGTATTGAGCTGCAGTGCATGTCGCGAATGCAAGGTGCTTGCGAAGGGGAAATTTGCATTGCTAGTTGTAATTTATATATTTTGCTGCGACGCGTCAAAACTACTGACTTTAGAGCTTAATTAGCATATAGTCTATTTATGTTATTGATGTGCATCAAATGATGCAAACATAATTTTGCGTTATTCCTTGATGAAGTCGGTTTCATTTTTTTCTTTTTGAGTGGTACGCGTTTCGCGGCGCTGCAGCAAACAATTGGATAGGGAAGCAAATCCAGCTTCTGCAGCACGCTTGGGGGCGGTGTCGGGTACCCGCACGGCGGCTGGCACCAGGAGGCCATCGCGCTTTTATCGTGGTCGCAAGCGTTCCCGGTGGGTTGCATGAAGGCGTTCTTGCTGGCGGTAGTTGCGCACCCTTATTCAATTCATGATGATTGGATCTGTCACGATGAAAAACTTCGACCCTGCTGCCGTTGTCGGCGAACACGATAAACATCGAGCGCCGGATGCTGCCGGCGACCTCGGTTCACTGCTCAAAAAGGGCAGTGCGCAATCGTCCGCCAGATACTGGCTGCCGTTCTTCATCAACCTGCTCAAGATCTCCGATATTGCTGTCCTGCTGCTCGCCGGCTTCGGCGGCTTTTTCGTGCGCTTCGGTCTCGACGCCAAACTGTCGACGGCCGGCCACCTCTTTATCTACCTGAGCACGCTCGTCATCATCGTGTCGCTGCACTGCGCGCAAGCCTATCGCGAGCGCGAGATCCTGTCGCTGAACGCCTTGCTGAGCAAACTCGGTCTGGGCTTCTTCGGTGGTCTTTCGCTGATCATGATCGTTGGCTACCTGTCCGGTACCCTCTCCGAGTATTCGCGCGTCTGGGTCGCCACCAGTGCCTGCGCCTGGTTCGTGCTGCTGCTGGCCAACCGCCTCATCCTGACCCGCATGATCTATCGTGCGCGCATGGCCAATATGCTCGACGAGTCGATCATCATCGTCGGCGCGAATGAGCGCGCCGAGCTGATCGTTAATGCGATCAAGCGTAATAGCCACGCGAACATCCGCGTGCTGGGCGTGTTCGACGACCGCGTCGAGCGTGGCATCCCGGACACGCTGCGCCAGCACATGCTGGGTTCGACGTGCACGATGCTCGATTACATCCGCACCAATCCTGTTGACCGTGTCGTGGTAGCGCTACCCTGGCTCGCGACCGAGCGTGTCGAGGCCCTGCTCAAGAAGCTGCGTACCGTGCCCGTCCGGATTGACCTGGTGCCGAATAACGTCGTCTGGCAATTCCCGTCCATTAATATGGAGCGCCTTGCAGGCGTGCCGGTCCTGACGATCGCCAACAGCCGTATCGGTGAGCAAATGGGGCGCCTGAAGCGGATCGAAGATCTGGTGATCTCCGGCATCCTGCTTGCCCTGGTCAGTCCGGTGCTGGCAATCATTGCACTTGCCGTCAAGCTCGATAGTCCTGGCCCGGTGATTTTCAAGCAGCGGCGCCATGGTTTCAATAACCAGGAATTCGAGGTCTGGAAGTTCCGCTCAATGAAGGTGGATGACTGTGCCAGCGGCGAGGTCAAGCAGGCGACGCGCTATGACAGCCGGGTCACGCGTGTTGGCGGCTTCCTGCGCCGCAGCAGCTTGGACGAGTTGCCGCATTTCTTCAATGTCCTGTTCGGCCATATGTCGATCGTCGGTCCGCGGCCCCACGCAATCAAGCATAACCTGGAATTCGGCGCCATCATTTCGGAATACTACGCCCGCCATAACGTCAAGCCAGGCATCACGGGGTGGGCGCAGGTGAACGGCTTCCGCGGCGAAACCGATACGCTGGACAAGATGCAGCGCCGCGTCGAGCACGATCTGCACTACATCGAGCACTGGTCGCTGATGCTGGACATGAAGATTCTTGTCATGACGGCGTTTTCGGTGTGGTTCCACAAAACGGCATATTGACACCCGGCTGTTTCAGGCATGCGTATCGAACGCGTGTCCGGGATGTCATGTAGTAGAATTGCAACTTATCCTGATTAAAAGACATGTTTGCCCGCTGGGTCCATGCAGTCTTTATTGCGCTGATAAAAAGGTGTATGGCGTGCATGTGTTGCAAGCGAGCGGGAAGAAGCGTGAAAAAATATTATTTGGGATGGGATTCTTCTTGTACTTACTGCGAACCTGCGAACGTCATGTTGGCGCCAGTGCTGCGCAGTCGGCAAGCCGGCTGCCAGCCAGCCGTTTCTGCCTGAAACTGACTGCGGCAGCCTGCGTGGTGCTGGCTGGCTCGCTGTCTGGCACGACAGCGCTGGCCGGCACGCTGCAGCCGTTTGTCAGTGCCGGCGTCGAACATGACGACAATCTGTTTCGTGCATCAAACGACGAGGCAACCCGTTCGGCGGCACGCGGCGATACCTACCGCAGTGCCGGTGGCGGTGTGCGTTTCGAACGGCCAGTCAGTCGTCAGATCATCACCGCATTTGCCGACTTCTCGTCGGTGAAGTTTGACCGTAACAGCCAGCTGGATTATCTCCGCAAGGACCTCCGCGGCGACTGGCACTGGTTTGTCGCGTCGCGATTCGACGGGCATATCGGCGGCTATTACCGCCAGGAGCTCGCCTCGTTTGCCGATTTCGACGTGGTCCAGCGCAACCTGCGGGTGAGCAAGAAACAGTATGCAGACGGCCGGTGGCGGTTTCACCCGAGCTGGCAGTTGCGCGGCGAGGTGTCGAAAGAAGAGTACGCCTACGAACTGGCGTCGCAGCGTGCCAGCGATCGCACCGAGGATTCCTGGGTTGCTGGCTTCGACTATCTGGCACGCAGCGGCAGCACGGCCGGTTTTCAGTTGCGCCGGCTGGAAGGCAAGTACCCGAACTGGCTCACGGTCGGCAACACGGGCACCTTGCTCAACGGCTATGACCAGGATGAAGCAAAACTCAATGTGTTATGGCTGGCAACGGGGAGCACGCAAGTGCTGTTTCTTGGCGGCTGGGTGCAGCGCAAGCAGATGGGCCAGTCGACCCGCGACGACAGTGGCACCAATGCACGGCTGATCGTCAACTACACGCCGGCAGGGAAGGTGAAGGTCACCGGCCAGGCCTGGCGCGAATTTGCCGCCATCGATGGCGCGCTGATCGGCAGTGCATTGGCCAATGGCGCCAGCGCCCAGATGACTTGGGACGTCTCGGCAAAAATTCAGGCCGAGCTGGATGTGCGGCACGAAGAGCGTGAATTCAAGCCGTTCGGTGGCGCCGCCGAGCCAGTTGTCGCTGCCGATCTGGCCAGCGACAGCCGCGATACGCGGTCGGTGGGACTTGTGTACAAGCCGCTGCGCAATATCACCATCAGGGCGCGGGCATTTCAGGAGCAGCGCTCGGGAAGCCTCGCCGCAGGAACGAATAGCTACAAGGCAAATGGCGGATCCATCAACGCCACGTTGCAATTTAATTGAACATGGCAAAGAACGTGCTGTATCGACGTTCAGCGATCGCCGGCACCAATGAACGATCTGATGTGCACTATTGACACTTTGTGAATGGAATGAACTTAACATGAAACAAATCTTGCTTGGTATCTTCGCCGTCTTGCTGGCATGGAGCATGGGGAGTGCGCACGCCGATGAGCTGGTGCTCGGCGGCGGAGACGTCGTCAAGATCTCCGTGTTCGGCAACCCCGATCTGGCCGTGGAAACGCGCGTCAGCGAATCGGGCTTCATCACCATGCCGCTGGTCGGCCAGGTCGCCGTTGCCGGCTTGTCGAGCGCGGCGGCAGAAGCAAAGATTGCCAGCATGCTCGAGCGCGGCAATTTCGTGAAAAAGCCGCAGGTGAACCTCTTGATCACGGCGCTGACGAGCCAGCAGGTGTCGGTGCTGGGCCAGGTCAAGAAGGCAGGGCGCTATGCGATCGACGGTCGGCGCAGCGTGCTGGATATGCTGGCGCTGGCCGGCGGCATCGATACCAACGGTGGCGACATCGTCACCGTCGTGCGTACCCGTAACGGCAAGGTCATGAAGGACGCGCTGGATACGGCCGAGGTGATGCGCACTGCTGACATGGCGGGCAACTTCGATCTGCAGGGTGGCGACGTCATCTTCGTCGAGCGCGCGCCCCGTTTCTACATCTATGGCGAAGTGCAGCGGCCGGGCATGTTGCGTCTCGAGCGCCAGATGACGGTGCTGCAGGGCCTGTCGGCCGGTGGCGGCCTGACGGCGCGAGGTACCGAGCGCGGCCTGCGCGTCAAGCGCCGCGACGCCAGCGGCAAGATGCAGATCATCAGTGTCAAGGGCGACGATCTGCTCCAGCCCGACGACGTCGTGTACGTCAAGGAAAGCCTGTTCTGACCATGCGCCGTTGCCCAGACCAGAAAGCGGCGCACGTGCGCGCGCCATTGCACCTTATTGAAAGCCAACCATGAACCCAAGCCTGTTGTTACTCGCCCTGCGCGCGCGCTACAAGATCGTGCTGCTCGCGCTCGGCGTGACCGTGCTCGCCGCCGTCGTCTTCAGCATGATGCAGCCCAAGAAGTATGAAGCCACCGTAGCGATGGTCGTCAATTACAAGGGCGTCGATCCGGTCACCGGCCTGAGCGCACCCGCCCAGCTGATGCCCGGCTACATTGCGACCCAGGTCGATATCATCAAGAGCAAGAGCGTGGCGCTGAAGGTCGTCGACGATCTGGGGCTGGCCAATGCGCCGGACGCGCAGGCGCGCTTCCAGAATGCCACCGGCGGCAATGGCGGCACGCTGCGCGAGTGGCTGGCCGATTCGCTGCGCGGCAATGTCGACGTGGTACCGGCACGCGAAAGCAGCGTGCTGACGATTAATTTCCGTGGCACCGACCCGCAGTTCGTGTCGAAGGCGGCCAATGCGTTCGCCAATGCCTATCTGGACGTCAGTGTCCAGCTCAAGACCGACCCGGTGCAGCGCGCCAGCACTTACATCACGGACCAGATCAAGACGCTGCGCAACCGCTACGAGCTGGCGCAATCGCGCCTGTCGAAGTACCAGAAGGACAACAACATCTATAGCGCGGACAACCGCCTGGACGTCGAGACCGCGCGCCTGAACGAGTTGTCGAGCCAGCTGGTGGTCGTGCAGAGCCAGAGCATGGACGCCGCCTCGCGCCGCAGCCAGGCCCAGGGCAACAGCAGCAGCTCGCCCGACGTGATGAACAACCCGGTCGTGCAGAACCTGCAGACGAGCCTGTCGCTGGCCGAAGCCAAGTTTGCCGACATCTCGCAGCGCCTGGCGTCCAACCATCCCCAGTACATGGCGGCCGCGTCCGAAGTGGCCAAGCTGCGCTCGAACCTCGAACAGCAAAAGCGCAATTCGTCGAGCAGCGTGGTGGCCTCGGCCGACATCAGCGAGCGCCGCGAAGGCGAGCTGCGCGCAGCCGTGGCAGCGCAAAAGGACCGCGTGCAATCCCTGAACGGCGCCCGCGACGAATTCAACCTGCTGACCAACGAAGCGGAAAACGCCCGTCGCGCCTACGAGTCGGCCAGCCAGCGCCTGAACACGATCAGCCTGGAAGGCGAGTCCAAGCAAGCCGACATCGCCGTGCTGAGTGCTGCCACGCCACCGCTGCAGCCATCCGGCCCGCGCGTCTCGCTCAACATCGTGCTGGCCATCATTGCCGGGACGATTCTGGGTTTGGGCGCGGTGCTGGTGCTCGAATTGCTGGACCAGCGGATCCGTTCGGCTTCGCACCTGGTTGACGCGTTCGGCCTGCCGATGCTGGGCGTGATCCAGCAACCGCGCGTGTCCTCCAAGGGCAAGAAGCCGTTTTCGAAGCCGCCTGGTGCCAAGGGCACGGGCAAGATGACGCTGCCAACGTAATGGCGCATCAGCATAATGATCAGCATGGAGCGTCCACGATGAATTCCACTACCCCAGCCGTCGCAGTGACGGGCAATTCCGCACGTGGCGAGCGCGCCGCCAGCCACCAGTCGCACGACTCGATTGGTGCCATCCTGATCCGCAACGGGCGCCTGTCGGTGGCCGATGCCGACAAGGTGATGCGCGCGTCGATCGAACGCAATCTGCGCTTTGGCGACGCCGCTGTCGAAATGGGTCTGTTGACCGCCGCCGACATCGAGCTGGCCTTGTCGCGCCAGTACGATTATCCGTACCTGCTGGCCGGCCAGAGCGCCATCAGCGACGAAGTCGTGGCCGCCTACGAACCGTTCACCGCGCGTGTCGAATCGCTGCGCGCGCTGCGCAACCAGTTGCTGTGGCGCTGGTTCGAAACGGGCGACGAGCGCCGCGCACTGGCGATCACCAGTGCCGAATCGGGCGATGGCCGCAGCTTCCTGGCTGCCAATCTGGCCGTGGTGTTTTCGCAGCAGCACCAGCGCACCCTGCTGATCGATGCCGACCTGCGCGCACCGCGTCAGCACGCACTGTTCGGGCTGGAAAACCGCGCCGGCCTGTCGGCCGTGCTGGCCGGCCGCAGCGGGCACGAGGCGATCCAGCGCGTACCGGCGCTGGTTGATCTGTCGGTGTTGACGGCCGGCGCGCTGCCGCCGAACCCTTCCGAACTGCTGGGCTCACCGGCATTTGGCCGCCTGCTGCGCGAACTGGGCGCCGATTACGACGTGATCCTGATCGACACGCCGGCCGGCGCCGAGTACGCCGATGCCCAGGTGATCGCCAGCCGTGCCGGCGCCGCCGTGATGGTGGCGCACAAGAACCACAGTCACTACAAGAAGATGCGCGATCTGCTCGACCTGTTGACTGACGCGCGTGTGTATCTGGTGGGAACGGTACTCAACGAGTACTGATCGATGATGACGATGCCCCGCCTGATGCCCCGCCTGACGACGCGCCGCGTGCGCCCCCGAGTGCCGACGTTGCCCCTGTTGCGCTGCGCCTCTCTTGGCATGGTGCAGGGTTGACTGTGCGAATTGCGTACCTGATCCTCGCGCACGACCAGCCAGTGCATTTGCAGCGGCTGGTCGCGCGCCTGGCAGCGCCCAATGCCGCATTCTTTGTGCACATCGACGCGAAGTCGGACCTGGCGGCATTTGCCGCACTGGCCCCGGCGGTCACGTTCTGCAAGCGCCGCGTCAATGGTGCCTGGGGCGATATTTCCCTGGTCAAGGCGACGCTGGAATTGATGAAGTGTGCAGCGGCCACGCCAGGCGGCTTCGACCGCTACGTCTTGCTGAGTGGCGCCTGCTATCCGCTGTACACGCCTGCGGATATTCAGGCGTTCTTCGAGCGCCATCGCAGTACCGAGTTCATCGAGGCGTTTGCGCTGCCCGACACCCGGTATGGCAAGACGCTCGAGCGCATTGCGCGCGTGTCGATCCGCAAGAGCAAGCCGCTCGGCCGTTTCCGGTGGCCGCTGCAGCATTTCCTGAACAGGGTGCTGCCGCCGCGCGACTATCGCAAGGTATTGACAGGCGACCTGGTCACCGGTTCGCAGTGGTGGTGCTTGACCAGCGACGCCGTGAAGTATGTGCTGGACGTGACGGCGCGCGCGCCGCAGGTGTACCGGTTCTGCAAGCTGGTCGATTGTCCCGACGAATTCTATTTCCAGTACATCCTGTGGAATTCGCGGTTCAGAGCCAGCATCAGCCACAGCCTGACGTTCACCCGCTGGTCGCCCGGCAAGACCGGGCCGGACATGCTCGATGCAAGTTATCTGCCCCAGTTCGCGGGGCCGGAGATCCACGCATCGGAGTTCAAGAACAGCCCTGGCGAACGGCGCGAGGTACTGTTTGCGCGCAAGTTTTCTGCGGCGTCTGCGCCCATGCTCGATGCGATCGATGCGATGGCGGCAGCGCGTCAGCCGGCCATGCGCGGCGAAGAACAAATCAGCTCTAAAAAAATCAGCTCTAACTGAGGTAAAGAATGGCCCGAATTGATATTTTACTGCCAGTGAAAAACGGCAAGGACTACCTGGCGGAAGCGATCGACAGCGTCATCGCGCAGACCTACACCGACTGGCGCCTGCTGGTGCTCGACCACGGTTCGACCGATGGCAGCGTCGAGATGGCCCAGGCTTATCATGCGCGCGATCCGCGTATCGAAGTCCATTCGTTCCCGCAGGCGAAGGGCTTGTCCGGCCTGTTAAATTGCGGCATCGATATTGCCGACTGCGAATTCATCATGCGGCATGACGCCGACGATATTTGCCTGCCGGACCGCATGGCGCTGACGCTGGCCGCGTTCGAGGCGCAGCCGGAATGCATCGTCGTCAGTGGCCAGGCCGACGTCATCGACGCTGCCGGTAACAAGCTCGACGATCTGCTCCTGCCGGTGGGCACGGCCCGCATCGGCGCGGCCAGCTTGTTCCGTAATCCAGTGTCGCATCCGGCCTCGGCCTTGCGGTTCGACCCGGTCCAGAAGATGGGTGTGCGCTACGGCATCGACATTCTGAAAGTCCTGCCCGAAAATCAGCGCATCGATGTGCCGTCGCTGGCGGAAGACTATTTCCTCTTCGGCCAGCTCGCGATCCTGGGCAAGGTGACCAATCTGCCGCAGAAACTGCTGAAGTACCGCTGGCACGGCAAGAACGTCAGCATCACCAGTTTCACCGAACAGATGGAAGTCTCGCTGGCGATTTCGCGCTCGCTGACGCGCTCGTTCTGCACGATGCACAACTTGCCATGGTTCGATCCGGCGCCGTTCTGCAACCACGGCGGCATCCTGATGGACGTCGGTGGCAAGCGCAACTTCGACGCGGAATTCGAGAACATGGCGCGCAGCGTGCGCAAGGTGTTCGGCGCATCGCCCGAGATCGAACGCGAATTGCGTTACCGCAAGGCGATTTCGACCCGCAACTGGGCATCGCTGCTGTGGCGCTACAACGGCTTCCGCTCCGGTGATATCACCGAAACGGGCGAGTGGCACGCGGTGCGTGGCTGGCTCGTGCGCCGGTATCCCGGCAAGCGCCGCATCAGCGTTGCGCCTGAACTGGTCTAGTGGCAGCAGGGAATGGTAAAGAGATCAGTGCAACTGCTTAACTGGCTGAGGGAACCCTTCGGCGTTCCGACCTGGACCATCATGGCCCTGGTCGTTCTGAGCTTGTCCGTCGGCGCCGTGATCCCCATGTTTGGTGACAGCATGGGGTACCAGTTCGGCCGCCTGGCGGCGCTGCCTGCCTTGCTGCTGCTGGGTGTGCTGCTGATCTATGACTATAAAAAGCTGGTGATGCTGATCCTGCTGTTCCGGTCAGTCGGCGACATGGTGCTGGAATCGACGCAGTTCGGTATCGGCAGCGTGCGCATGGGCATCGGCGGCCTGATCAACCTGTTCGTCATCATCATCGCGTGCATGATGGTGATGGAAAAGCCGAAGGCGTTTCCTGGCCGGCTGGCGCGTTTCTGGTTGCCGTTCGTCGTGATGATGAGCGTGGGCCTGGTGCTGTCGTACGAAAAGACCAATGCGCTGAAAATGTATCTGGGGATCGTGTCCAACTTTGCGATCTTCATGATTGCGATTTACGTCGTCCGCTCGAACGAGGACTTCAACAAGGCCATCCGCCTGGTGATGTATTCGTCGCTGCTGCCCACGCTGTATGCCGTTGTCGATATTGCGCTGCATATGCGCGGCGGGGACTTCCGCCTGCAGTCGACGTTCTCGCATCCGAACGTCCTGGCCTTCTACCTGACGCTGGTGCTGGTGCTGGGGCTGTACATGCTCAAGAGCCCGCTGTACAACATCACGCCGCGCGGGCGCATCGCCGTCTGCCTGTATATGCCGATGCTGATGATGCAGCTGCTGCTGACGCAGACCCGCAGCGCCTGGCTCGCGTGTTTCCTCGTGTTCGTGCTGTATGCGCTGATCTTCAAGCGCAGCTACCTGCTGTACCTGCTGCTGCTGCCGTTGCTGCTGTTCGTGCCGTCGGTGAACGAACGCCTGATGGACCTGGGGCAGGGCAACGAAGTGGCGCGCAATGCCCAGCTCAACTCGTTCGCCTGGCGCGTGATGCTGTGGGAATCGGCCATCGGCTGGATGGAAACCAAGCGCATGCTCCTCGGCTATGGACTGGACGGCTTTGGCTACCACGTAGGGACGTTCTTCCCGATGGACCGCACGATCCGGTGGGATGCCCACAATGTCTATGTGCAGTTCTTCTTCGAGATGGGCGCCGTCGGCTTGCTGTGTTACCTGTGGCTGTACGCCCGCGTGCTGGGCACGCTGCGCGCACTGGCCCGCATCGACCCCGTGTCCGGGTTCCTGATGCTGGCCATCGTGATCCAGTATCTGATCGTGTCGTTCTCGGACAATATGTTCCGTTACCTGGTGTTCAACTGGTACCTCTGGTTCATCGTCGGCGGCGCGTGCGCGCTGGTGAACCTGCATCCAGGCAGCAAGACGCGCACGGCCAGGGCCGGCGCAGCACGCCACGGGGTCGGTCTCTCTGACCTGCCGGGCAATCATGAAGGAAAAGTATGAACATCGCGTACCTGGTGAACCAGTACCCCAAAATCAGCCACAGTTTCATCCGACGCGAAATCCTGGCACTCGAGCGCCAGGGCTACAAGGTGCAGCGCCTGGCCATGCGTGGCTGGAAAGACGAATTGCGCGACGAGGAAGACATCCGTGAGCGCGCCGTGACGCGCTATGTGCTGCAGGACGGCGCCGTGGCCATGGCCATGGACGTCGTGCGCATGGCCGTCAAACGGCCGGGCCGGTTTGCCAAAGCGCTGGCACTGGTCTGCAAGATCGGCTTGCGGGCCGATCGCCCGTTACCGCTGCACCTGATTTACCTGGCAGAAGCCTGCCGGATCGTGCCGTGGATGGCGGCGCACGGCGCGCGTCACCTGCACGCGCACTTCGGCACCAACTCCACCGAAGTGGCGATGCTGGCGAGCATGCTTGGTGGCCCGGCCTACAGTTTTACCGTGCACGGGCCGGAAGAATTCGACAAGCCCGAGCTGCTGTGGCTGGGCGAAAAGATCCGCCGGTCGGCATTCGTGGTCGCCGTCAGCTCGTTCGGCCGCAGCCAGCTGTTCCGCTGGGCCGCTTACGCCGACTGGGCCAAGGTGCAGGTGGTTCACTGCGGCATCGACCAGAGCTTTCACGCAGTAGCGCCGCGACCGAGCCCGGCTGCGCCGAGGCTGGTGTGCGTAGGCCGCCTGTGCGAGCAGAAGGGCCAGATGCTGCTGGTGCGCGCGGTCCAGGCCGTGGTGGCCAAAGGGATCCCGATCCATCTGGTGCTGGCCGGTGACGGCGAAATGCGCGGTGAGATCGAGGCGCTGATCGCCGCCAACAATCTGGGCAGCCACATCAGCATCACCGGCTGGATCAACGGCGACCAGGTGCGTGAAGAAATGCTGGCGGCGCGCGCCATGGTCTTGCCGAGCTTTGCCGAGGGCCTGCCGGTCGTGGTTATGGAAGCGATGGCGCTGCGGCGCCCGGTACTGACTACCTACATCGCCGGCATTCCCGAACTGGTGCGGCACGGCGAGACGGGCTGGCTGTTCCCGGCTGGCGACGTGGAGGCGCTCGCTGCCGCACTGGAAGCGTGCCTGGCAGCCACGCCGGCACAGCTCGAGGCGATGGGCGAGGCCGGCCATCAGCGCGTGCTGGCGCGCCACGCCGTCGACACCGAAGCGGCGAAACTGGCGCAACTGATGCGCCAGTCCATGGCTTGACGCGCATGCTGGCGGGCCCGTTGGCCCGCTGGCGCTGCTCGCTCACGACCACAATTTTTTCGCACTCCGGGAACACGATTCATGATTAGCTGGACAAGAGATATCTACCTCAAGCTGCGCTGGCGTTTGAAGATGCTGGCGCTGCACACCAAGCTCGAACTGGACTGGCTGAAGCAAGGCCGGCGCTTCGCGCGCGCCAGACGCTCCGGCAGCGGTGTCATCGTGTCGCTGACGTCCTATCCGCCACGTTTCGGCACCTTGCACCTGACACTGAAGTCATTGCTGTCGCAGTCGCATGTGGCCGACCGCATCATCCTGTGGATCGCACGCGGCGACATGGCAGCGCTGCCGCCGGCAGTGACCAGACTGCGCGCCGCAGGGCTGGAAATCATCGCCTGCGACGACCTGAAGTCGTACAAGAAAATGATCCCGTTATTGCAGCAGGGCTGCAAGGCACCGATCGTGATTGCCGACGACGACGTCCATTACTGGCCCGACTGGCTGGAGCAACTGGTGCAGGCGCGCGATCCGGGCAAGCTCGAGGTGATCGCTCACCGCATGCACCGTGTGAAACTCGATGCCACCGGGCTGCCCGTTGCGTACAACGAATGGGAGTTCGAGACGGCCAATCGCGAATCGAGCACATTGAATTTCCCGACCGGGATCGGCGGCGTGCTGTATCCGCCGAATGTCTTCGGTCCCGAAGTGCTGAATGTCGATGCCTTCATGGCCCATTGCCCGCGCGGTGACGATATCTGGTTCTGGTGGATGGCGCGTGCCAATGGCGCCACTTTCAGGCGCGTGCCGCACCAGCAAGACATCCATACCTGGGAAGGTACCCAGGAGGTCGCACTATGGAAAGACAATCTGGGCGCCATGATGAACGATAACCAGATCCGGGCGATGATCGGTGCCTACGGCTTTGATACAGAAAGAAAAACAACATAATGTCTGCAATGTCCAATGCGCGATGGCTGACGCTGTCGCAGGCTTCAAGAATCGTCCTGCAGCTCATTTCGCTGACCATTCTCTCGCGGCTGCTGCCGCCTTCCGAATATGGTTTGCTGGCGATGGCAACCGTCGCCACCAATTTCGCCTTTCTGCTGCGCGACATGGGCACTGGCGCGGCCGTCGTGCAAAAGGAGAACCTGACCGAGCAAACCACGAGCACCGTGTTCTGGCTGAACATGGCCATGGGCTTGTTCCTGACGCTGGCGCTGGTTCTCGCATCGCCATTTTTGGCGGCATACTTCCGTATCGACCGGCTGGCACCGGTACTGTGCCTGCTGTCCATCGTGTTCCCGATCACCAGCGCCAGTGCCGTCCACCAGTCGCTGGTGGAGCGCCGGTCGGGCTTCAAGACGCTGGCACGCATCGAGATCGTGTCATCGGTCGCCGGTCTCACGGTTGCCATCACGCTGGCCTATATGGGCTACGGCGTATACAGCCTGGTGTGGAATTCACTGGTCTCGGCGGCGCTCTCGTCCACGCAGTTGTGGCTGGCGAGCCCATGGCGGCCCAAGAAAATCTGGAGCGCGCCCGAACTGCGGTCCCTGTGGGGCTTCAGCGGCAATCTGACTGGTTTTAACTTCATCAACTTTTTCGCGCGCAATGCCGACAGCATGGTGATTGGCCGCGTGCTCGGCTCGGTGCAGCTGGGCATTTACGGCCAGGCCTACAAAGTCATGATGTTCCCATTGCAAAGCATGAGCTACGTCGCTGGCCGCGCATTGTTTCCGGTGATGAGCCGGCAGCAGGCCGAGCGCGACAAGATGGCGGGGCTGTATTTCCGCGCGCTGGCGATGATCGCTACCCTGACGGCGCCGATGATGGCGGGCCTGTGGGTGCTGCGTGAGCCGTTCGTTGCCATCGCACTGGGCAAGCAGTGGGCGCAGGTCCCGATCGTTCTCGCCTGGCTGGCGCCAGTCGGCTTTCTGCAATCGCTGATTTCGACGACGGGTTCCGTCTTCATGTCGACGGGCCGCACCGATCTGATGATGCGCCTGGGCCTGCTGGGCTCGGTCCTGCAGGTCGGCAGCTTTTTCGTCGGTGTCAACTGGGGTATCGAAGGCGTTGCGGCCTGCTATCTGGTCGCCAATATTTTGAATGGTCTTCCGCATTTCTATTATGCGACGCGCGAATTGCACACCAGCCTGGCCGGCCTGCTGCGCGTGATCTGGCAACCGGTGATGTTTTCGATGGTGATGGTCGCGGTCATTTATCCGCTGTTCAACATGCTGTCGAACGGCGGTCATGCGCCGCAGACGATCCTGATCACGGTCACCGTAACAGGCGTCGTGATCTATGGGGCATTGATCATGCTGTTTTCGAAAGCAGTGGTACAGAGCTGCAAACAAATGATCGGCATGAAGGCCGGGTGATCGTGCCCGGCATGCTGCCTATCCCGTGCTGCTACACCTTATCGAGATCGACGACGTGCATATGGAAAACCTAATTACCGTTTATATACCCACCAAGAACCGCCTCGACCTGTTGAAGCGCGCCGTCAATTCGGTGTTGTCGCAGACGCATCGGCCGATAGAACTCATCATCGTGTCCGACGGTTCGACGGATGGCACGTGCGACTATGTGAACGGGCTGGACGAAAACATCGCGATCACGCTGATTCACAACGACACGTCGGTGGGCGCCTGCGCGGCGCGCAACCAGGCCATTCAGGTGGCGCGAGGGGAGTTCATCACCGGTCTGGACGACGATGATATTTTTCTTCCGCACCGGCTGGCGACGTTTCTGGCAGCCTGGCGGCGCCGGCAGGAAAGCGGCCTGCGCTTCTCGTGCCTGTTCGACCGGCGCATCATCAACGACGGCGACAGCGTGGCGCTGTGGGACACGCAAGCATCGGTCTCGGCCGAACAGATCGTCCAGTCGAACGCCGTTGGTAATCAGGTGTTTACGACGCCGCAGCGCATGAAGGACGCCGGCTCTTTCGATCCGGCGATGCCCGCGTGGCAGGATTGGGACATGTGGGTCAGGCTGATCAAGACTGGCGGCCCGGCATACAGCATTCAGGCCAATACCTACATCATGGATATTTCGCACGAATTCGAGCGGATCACCAAGAAGTCGTCCGAGAAAATCGTTCGTGCTGCCCACCTGTTTTATGAAAAGCATTGCCAGCCTGGCGACCGAGCCGGCTTGTTGTATTCGCTGGCAGGGTACGACCAGATACGGCTGACGCTCAGCGATCTGGGCGTCATGCTGCGTTCAAAACATGCGAAATTCGCGTTGAAGAAGATCAGGGCCGGCAAGTTCAAGATGTCGCTGGCCAATTCGATCCGTTAGCATGCATCGCTGCTGCGCTGCGCTCCTTGGGGGCAGCGCGGCTTGCTAAGTCGGTCGACCGATCAATTTTTTCAGCCGGCGCTTGATCAGCGCTTTGGTTTGCGCCCTGAAATCGCGCAGCTTGCCGACGACAATCCAGAATGTACTGAGCTTGATGATGGATTCCGTCAGCCGGTAATAGTGGGACGTGAACAGCTTGGCGTGGCTGCGCTGGTTCAGGATCGAATACACGAGGCCACTCTCGCGGCTGTCGATCAGCCGGTACGGCTCGGTCGCGGTCAATGGATGAATCGCCAGTGTATAGGCGACCGGTCCGGTCAGCCTGAACGTACCATGCGCACCGGTGTCGTTACGCCATGGCAGATAGCGATCGATATTGGCCAGCACGGACAGGATCACGGCGCGCAGGAATGGATGGCCCGGCGCGCAGATGATGTGCCATTGCTGGTATTCGCCGCGGTCGATATGGGCGAGCTCGCGGTGGATGCCCCAACCCAGGCGGTCCAGGTTGTCCGGATCGTCCCATTGCCCCAGCAGATAACGATCCGTCGGCAGAATGAAGTCGTCGAATGGCCGCGTCATCGTGCTCTTGATGTCCAGGTAGGCGCCGCCGACTTTGTACAGCAGCAGATAGCGGAACAGGTCAGCACGCGCAGCACCGTAGTTTGGATTGATCCGCTCGTAATAGCGCAGGATCTTCGCGCCGTAGTGCGCCAGAATGAATTGCTTCATCATGGGCTCATCGTACCGGGTGTGCGTCCAGCCGGGATTCAGCCCCTTGATGAAGTCAACGTTGTTCGCCAGCTCTTCGGTAAAGGTCCGCGCACCAAAAAAGCATTGGTGGATCTGCTTTGGAATGGCCTCACCCATCGCGAAGACAGGGAGTCCGTATTTTTCACCGCGGTTCGCCATTGCATGCTTCGTGTTCAACAAATCTTCTCCTGATCCGGTCTGCTGCCTTCAGGCGCAGCCATCCATTGCCTGCAACAGCGTGTCGTCACTGTCGCTGAATTTGCGCGCGAACATCATCGGGCCACTGCCGTAGACATCGTCAGCGCTAAATTGCGGTTTGGTGCGGAAGTAATCCACGTGCCGTGCCGACATATTGGCCGGGCTGGCGCCGCCGGCGCTCCAGTCGGTGTAGGTCAGGTTGCGCCTGACGTTGGCCATCAACGGTGAATTTCCCAGGATCGTGTGCAGGAACGTCTCGTCTGCATATTGGGTTCCCTTGAAAAACCGGACCAGTGCCGGATGACGGTTTGCGTAATCGACGAGGTATTCGCACGCCGGCCGCGTGAGTGCCCACCAGGTCGAGCCGCCATACGGTTTCAATGCTCCCAGCGCAGGCTGGTAATCGCGTACGCGCGGGATGATGCGGGCTTTGAGCAGGACGCGCAGGGTCAAGCGGTGCAGGGGCGACAAGGTCGGGCGCAGCGTGTACGTGGTCAAGCGCGCCAGTGGTTTGCCGGCCGCTGCAGAGGGCATTGGCACGAGATTGATGTATTCAGCATCCGGCTGGCCGGCAAAGAACGCGTTGATGGATGCTGTCGACCATAACGGATAATCGACGCCACTGAGCAGGACGAAGCGCGTGAAAGGGCCTGCGGCGAGTGCGGTTTTCATCAACAGCAGAATCGCTTCCACCTGAGAGAAGTCGCCCCAGTGCACGGCAACCGGCGCCGGCAATAGCGTGACGTCATCCGCCTTCAGGTGTGCAAATAGACGCTGGTCGGCTTTCTTGTCGACATGGATGAAGAACGCCGTTCCCTCCGAGCGCAGGCGCGCGATCAACCGCTGCAAGTGTGCGGGGTTACCATGCGCCAGTAATAGATAAGCGATCAATTCTGTCTCCGTGTAATCCACGATGGGGTGTTTATCCCGACGAATGCGTAGACGCAGGCATGTGTTTCAACTGCCGGCATGGTGTCAATCGCGGCGTGGCTGGCGATTGGCCAGCTGCGTCATCAATTCCGTCAGGCGCGCCGCAGCCGCCGGGAAGGTGAACTTGTCCAGCGACGCCTGGCGCGCGTTGCGCGACAACGCATTGCGTAGTGCAGCATCTTCCCAAACCGTGCGCAGCGCGCGCACCATGGCCGGTACATCGTTCGGTGGGACCAGCAAGCCATCGACGCCGTCGACGACATAATCATTGGTCCCGGCGCAGGCAGTAGCCACCATGGGCACGCCGCGCATCATCGATTCGATGACCGTCACCTGGCCCGAGGGCGCATTTACATCCGCAATCGGAATGACGTTCACGCGCGAGTGCAGCGCCAGCTGGTGGCATTGCGCCAGCGTCAGGTTGGAGCGAAAGCTCACGCAGGGCGGCGCCTGGATGTGGGCGGTGGCGTGCGTCCCCGCGACGATGATCGTCTTGTAGCCCATCTGCCCGGCAGCCTCGGCAAGCAGCGCGTAATCACGGTTGGCCGTGCCCAGCGCAACGATATACGGCTCGTCAAGCTCGTCCGTCCAGGTGGCGCTATCCGGCAATTCGGCGCTGAGCGGCACGAAGACGAAGCGCTCGCGCGGCAGCCCCAGCCAGGTGCTGTAGATGTCGATTTCGGCCCGGGAATGCACGACGAACAGGTCGACCGCAGGCAGGCAGAAGCGGGCCAGCTTGCCCTTGATTCCGCCGTAAGGCTGGGCCAGGTTGAAGCACCACGCAATCAGCGGCACGTTCTTGCGGCCACTGAGCGTTTTGAGCAGTGCGACGATGACGGCCAGCTGCGGGAATGCGGTGACGATGCCGGTTGGGTGCTTGCCGAACGTTTGCCTGAAACCTCGCCAGCCGTGACGCAGGTAATCAAACCACTCGCGGCGCGACGACACGGCGCGCGAACGGTCGTGATCGTAATCGGCCGGCACCTGCCGGGTGCGGTGCAGGCGCGCGTCGATGAACGGCATCAACCAGCCAGGCCAGGTAGTCTTAACGAACGGCGACAATACGAGCCAATCCATGCTGCACGATCCAATCAAATGAAAAACAAGGGTTGCCGGTATCAGGCCACGGAGCCAGGAAGGCCACGGAGCAGGAAGTCGACATTCTGCAGGCGCATCGTGCGGCGCAGTGAAGCGCTGCCAGCGTCCACGCTCAGGGCCATGCCTGTTCTGCTCTGATGCCCGTACAACAGCAGCAGCAGGCCAAGCGCAGCGCTGTCGAGGCTGCAATCGTCGCGCAACACGACATGCATCCGGCGTGGCCGCGCCGTGGCGCGGGCGAGGGCAGTGCGCAGTTCGCCGAGCGCTCCGTCGCGCCAGGCGCCGCCCAGCGTCAATGTGTACCGCTGGCCGTCGTCGCTTTCCTGCAGGACAGGCGCAGCGCTGGCTGCGCGCAGACGCCGCGCGTCCAGTGCCGCAGGCAAGGCGCGGGTGGTGAGCAGGCGCACGAGCGCCATGCCATCGCTCCAGTAGCGCCGCCAAAGTGCCGGTTCTTCCTTGATGCGCCACAACCACTCCAGGCCCAGCCGGCCCACGAGCGAAGGAGCGCGGCTGACGGTGCCTGCGACGAAATTGACCACCGCGCCAAGATGACTGACCAGCGGCGTGTCCAGTGCGGCCAGATTGTGTTCGATCCAGGCCTGACCGCGCTTGGCGCCAAGCGACACGACGAGCAGGTCGGCATGGCTGGCGTTGATGCGGTCGATGATGGCCGGCGTGCTCATGTCTTCGATCGTCCCGAAGCCTGGCGAATACGCCCCCACACAGCGCATGCGGCCCTCGCCGGCGTTGAGCACATCGGCTGCCTGCTGCGCGACGCCATCCGGTCCACCGAAGAAAAACACACCCAGCGGCATGACGCGCTGGTCACGCAGGCGTTCGAAGACGGTTGCCCCCGCAACGCGGTCCGTGAACGGCAACCCCAGCAACTTTGCCAGCCACACGACCGGCATGCCATCGGCGAGCGACAGCGACGAGCGCAGCACCGAGTCGCGAAACACCGGATCCTGCTGGCTGGTGATCAAGAAGTTCAGGTTGGGCGTCGAGAAAAAGCAGCGCTCGCCACTGCCGGCGCGTGCCAGCAGCAAGTTCACGGTCTGCTGCATGTCCAGCGCGTCGAACGGCAGGCCCAGCACGCAATACACGGGGCGCGTGAAGTCGGTGACGACAGGCGCACGGTCGTGCGGGGTCAGCACGATATTATTCACTGTCACGTTTTGACCTCACCCATGAAACTTGACGACGGAACAGAAAGCGGAAATACAACGGTATTTTCGCCAGGACATAGACAACAGCCAGTGCCAGCTCCTTGCCGCTCAGCACCGCGCGGCCATGGCGCCACCAAGCCAGCAGGATCGCCACGCCAAGCGCGGCGCCCGCCAGTACCCCCAGCAGTAACGGCGCAACCGGGCCGCCGGCCACGGCAAGCAGCAAGCTCAATCCCGTGATCGCGCAGACCAACAGCACGAGCAGCGCCAGCGGCGGCACGCACAGGTCGAGGCCGAACGCGAACAGGCTGGCACTGCGGCGGCGGATGGCGCCAAGCAGCGCTGCAGGGGCGGCGCTGGCGATGACGCTCAGATGGCCGTGCTCCCAGCGCGTACGCTGGCTTTGCACGCCTTCGGCGCTACTCGGGAAATGGCTGTACACGAGCGCGTGCGGACAGAACATCGGCGGGGTGCCGGCCAGCGCCAGGTCCAGGCCGAGCTTCATGTCTTCCACGATGTGCCCGGTCGCGAGGTTAGCACTGCGGATCGTTTGCCACGGAAACGCCATGCCGGTGCCCATCAACTGGCATGGCCAGCCGAGCCGGAACCAGCCCAGCGGTCGCACCTTGTTTTTCACCAGCCAGGCAAATTCGGCGATCTTTTTCAGTGGTCCGCTACCGGCCGGCGCGTGCATCAGGTACAGCGCCTGCACGGGCCGGCCATGGTGGGCGGCCAGCGTTGCCAGGCGCGCAAGCGCGCCTTCGCCAACGATGCAGTCGGCGTCGACAATCACGACGACGTCCGGCGGCGCGTCGGCCAGGGCGGTCACACCGAAGTCCAGCGCATAGCCCTTGCCGCGCAGTTGCGCGTGGCTGCGCTCGATCACCTGGGCGCCGGCCTGGCGGGCCACGTCGGCGGTGCGATCGGAGCAATTGTCGGCAACGACGAGGATGCGGTCGTTGGTGCTGAGCTGCGGTTGCAGACTCGCCAGCGTGGCGAGCAAGCCCCCTTCTTCGTTATGGGCAGGGATCAGGACGGCAATGCTCGGACGCGGGCCAGGCACGGGTGCTGCACTGCGCACGGGACGCCACGCCAGCAGCGCCTGAGCCAGCAGGACCGTGACTGGCACCAAAATGATGCACAGCAACATCAGCAGGGCGATCGAAAACGCTTGAATCAAGGGACTGTTTTCCTAAAAGTGGGTGGCCGGGGCCTGTCAGGCTGGACACGGTGGCTTGCATTGGCAACGCCACCGGGGCAGTAGCATCGACAGCCATGGGGCTGAATGCGCTATTTACCGCTATTTTGATCAATAGCAATATCATAAGCGAAATTTCAGATGTATGAATGGTAACGAACGCACGTGCCGATCATTGACGCGTATCGACGAAAAGGCGCAGTCAGCGTTATCTGTTGATGGCGCTGATAGCGACACTGAGCAATTGTTCTGGAGACGTAACCCGCTCACCATCCAGCGCCCAGCGCCAGCCCAGGTAATTGGGCAGGTAGCGCGACGCCACGCCACGAAAGCCCTGTAGCCAGGACTTGAAACGCTGGTGGTAGGCATTCACGTTCTGCACGTGGATGGCAAGGTTGCCTAGTCGCCTCGCACGCACTCCGGCGCGCAAGTTGACCGTCTCGTGCGCGATCCTGTGCTTGCGTGCAAAGGCGCGGTAGGCCGCGTGGCTGTCACTGACCAGCAACGCCTGCCGGTCGAGCTTGGGCAGCAAGTCACGCTCGAGTTGCGCAGCCGTGAGCGCACCCCTGCCAGTGACGGCATCGACCGTACGCCCCTCGCGGTCGCGCCCGACCAGGATGCAGTCCAGTTCACTGGAAATGCCCCGTCTGGCAGCGCAGCCGCCGCGGCGGCGCGGTGGCCGATCGAGCGTGCGCGAACCTTTTTGCGATTCGAGCAGAAATGTTTCGTCAGCTTCGACGATGCCGTTAAGCGCCGCGGGCCGGTCGAACTTGACCCAATGCAGGAAGCGGTGGCGCCAACGAAAGGCCGTGTTGCGGTGTACCCCGATCCGATCTGCTGCCTTGCGTACAGGGAGTGAATCGAGCAGCACTTGCGAATACGCGAGCCATTTGCCTTTGAGCCTGAGGCGCGCCAGTGGCGTACCGGTCAGGTCGTTAAAGGTGCGGCCGCAGGCACAGCAGCGGTAGCGCTGCAAGTCGTTGGCAAAACCATGCCGATAGCAACGTTCGTTGCCGCATCTGGGGCAGCAGCGGCCTGGTGCTCTGACCTCACCGATGAGCGCAACCACCTGATCGAGCCCGGCGGCAGGATGCAGGGCATCGAGCACTTGCCGGCGCTGCGGCTGATTCAGTGAAGGCAGTTTTGCGAACCAGTCCTTGAAACGTGGCGCTTTCATGATGGACTCCTGACGCTGGGACAGGGGGCAGACCATTGAAGTGCTCTTCAGTTCAAAACTAGTCTCTATTTAACGTTGACTGCGCCCGAAAAAAAGCCGCGCACCCGGCGCGGCTTGACATCGCAACAGCAAACTATCAGGTTGATGGAACGAGTGTCGCGTTGACAGACGACGGGCCACTCGTCCCGCTGGACGCGATCAGCACGATCGACGCGTTGGCTGGCCACAGGATGCGGACCGATTTCCCATCGACCAGGTCCCAGGTGTCGTGCGTGAACGAGTTGCCCGATTTCACTTGCAGTCGCAACCGGGCGCCGCCGGTAGCACGCACCGTGAAGTTGACATAGGTGCCCGCTTGCGGCTTGGCCCACTTGACTGGGGTCAACCCCGTATTATTGGCATTCACATAGACCGTCTTGGTCGTCGTTGCAGCGAACGAGAAATTCTGCGTGACCGGGTCGTAAGCGGCCGCGCCCGTGCCGGACTGCCGGTACCAACCGCCGCGCATCGACACGATATTCAGATTCTGCTGTGGTGCATTTCTTGCGGCAATGACGTCGCCGTTGCCGTCGACCCAGGCCTGCGCCGACGTCACCTGACGCAGAGCGGCGCGGATTTTGTCGAGCTGGTCGGCCACCGAGTTGTCCCAGCCTTTTGGCATCAGGTTGAATCCGGCATCGTTTTCGACATAGATCACGAACGGCGTGCCCGTATTCCGGTCAACGACATAGGCGCCGTACAACTTGAGCGTTTCGACGATCTTCCTCAAATCCGGGTTGACGATTGCGCTGCTGTCGAAATTCGGCGGCAGCATCAACAGCGAGCCTTGCGGAATGGCGCCGGTGTTGGCGTTTGCCGAATTGTCAGCCGCCGTCGCCGGGAAGATGTAGGCCGGGTTGCTGACGCCGTTGGCCAGGCCATTGAAGGTCAACGACATGGCGAGGGCGTGCGGGTAGGCGGCAAGACCATCCTTGATTTCATGCTTGCGGATCAGGCCGGCCGATGCCGGAATGCCCACCGCGCGTGCGCCCTGGTAATAGTGCGACGGATCGCCCCAGCCAGTGCCACCCAGCTTGCTCCAGGAATACATGGCCGCAGTCCAGCGGCCGTTCTGCTGCTTCAGTTGCCAGAACGAATGGACGATATTCGTGATCGGATCGACGATATCCGCGTGGCCATCGGTACCGGACGCCGGCAGCACGGCCGCAGGCCAGCGAGGCAATGTGATGACGCGATTGGTCCCGCTGTCGGGGTCAGCGACACCGACGGTGTTGGTGGCGGTCGAACCCGGGCCGACGACGGTCATCGGTGCATCGGTCGCGGAAGCGAGGAACACGCCGGTGGAGTAGGCGCCGGAGGCCACGGTCGGGAAATAGCTGGACTTCGGAATCTCGAACGTCCCGAAGACCGGATTGAGCGGGCGCGAGTTCCACAGGGAGTCTGCTGCATACGGACGCAGATAGGTGCCAAATACGCCATCGCGCGTGCTCGACGAGGGCGTTTGTGCCGAAGGCGCCGGCGTTGACGGTACGACGGATGGGGTCGTCGAGGAAGGTACAGACGGGCGCGGCGTGGATGCGGCGGGCGCCGTGGGGGCCGACACCACCGGCTGGAACACAGGTTGACTGGTGCCGGTCGCCGGCGCGACTACCGCAGGCACCGGTTGTGCTGACGGGGCCTGGGCCGGAGGTACGACGGATGGGGTCGTTGAAGATGGTACAGACGGGCTCGCCGTGGATGGAACGGACACGGTAGAGGCCGAACCAGTCGACTGGGACACGGGTTGACTGGCGCTGTTGGTTGGCACGACACTCACAGGCGTGAGTTTGGCTGCGTCGCCATTATCGACAGCAGGGGCCGTCGCGGCAGCGACTGGCGTGGTGATGTTCGACACAGTCATCGCTGCAGTAGCAGAATCGGTGTCAGCGCCGCCGCCGCCACAGGCGGCCAGGGACGTGCAAAGTAGCGTTGAGACGACCTTGACGGTCACTGTGCGTGAAAATAGTGTCATATGGGTATCTTCTATATCAGGGAGTATCGGATGCGGTATCAGGCTCTTCGCTCTCAGCCTGTCAGATGACGCCAATATTACGTTAGGGAAAGCAATTCCACACGGCAAAAAAGATTTTTATAGGAAACTATTGGGGATTTGCAACAGAAGATTGCCCGTCTTGCTATGGGCATTAAAAAAGTATTACCGGATGACGTGATCGAATTGAAACGTCGCGATCGAGACTTGTGTTTCTCGTAAAGCGAGATCGGGAAACTCCAGCACTGCCAACCGAAAGACAATCGTCATGACATTCAGCGGCAATCGTATTGACGAGCACCACTGTTTAAATACTTCAGGTCGAATCAAATGGCACTATTGGCATGCCGGGAGAACGCGCCAGATACCGTGTTGGCTGTGCTTCGTGCAAGGCGGTAGGATAGGGAAATTGCAAGATATGGCATGATCGAGGCCAGCCCGAGCGTGAGGAAAACGATGTCGAACCCAATCAAACCCAATGTGATCCTGATGTCGGCAACGATCACGCCATCGAAGGACATGCCCGGCTCGACGCGGATGGATCCGGCGATCCGCATGAACGACTATATCGAGGCGCTCCGGTACTACGAGGGCGTAGCACCCGAGGTGGTCGACCGGATCGTCTTTCTCGAGAATTCCGACACCGACCTGACACCGCTGAAAAACGCGCTGCAGCGCAAGTCGTACAAGAACGTGGAATTCATCAGCGTCAGTTCGGATTATCCGCCGTCCCGAGGCAAGGGCTATGGCGAATTCAGAATGTTCGATGAAGGCCTGCTCGCCAGCGAATCCATCAAGGCGGACGATCATATCTGGAAAGTAACCGGGCGCTTGAAAATTTTAAATATCAAGCAATTGATCTGCTCGGCACCAGCCGACTATGAGGTGTATTGCGATCTCAGGGACGTCCCGCTCATTGGCGAGTCGTTGGGTGGCAATCTGTGGATGGAATTGCGGACGTTTGCATTCCGTCGCGACGCCTACGACCGGTATTTCCGTGGCGAATTTTCCAAATCATTTGTGCTTGAAAAGAAATTCTTTCAAACTATGAAAGAGGAATTGAAAAAGCGGAATAAGCAAATCATTCCGCGTTTTCGCGTGCAGCCGATTATCGATGGGTATTCCGGGTATTCCAACGCAAATTATCGCAGTGCCAGTTACAGGGCAAAGGAGAAACTGCGTATGGTCGCCCGAACCATCGCGCCGGGCTTATGGTTGTGATCGCAATCGATCTCAAGGCACCTTGACCAGCGATGCCTTGACGGACGACGCGCCGCCAGTACCGCCAGCACCACTGGTCGCGGTCAGCGTCAACTTCGCGTCGGCAGGCCATGTGAACTGTGTGGATTGTCCGTTCTGCAAGTCTTTGGTCGCTTCGGTCACGGCGCCATTACTGGTGACCTGCAGGCGCAACGTGGCGCCGCCGGTCGCACTGACCGACAGTTCAACGTGAGCGCCTTGCGGTGGTAGCGCCCAGTTGACGCGGGTCAAACCAGCGTTACTCCCATTGACATACACGGTCTTGCCGCTCGCCGGTTCGAACACGAGACGCTGTCCGGCCGTATCGTAGGCGGCCGTGCCGGTGCCCGACTGGCGCGACCATGGACCCCGCATCGACAGGATATTCATGTTCTGTTGCGCCTTGATCGCCGCGTTGGCTGCGTTGCCGTTGCCATCGACCCAACCCTGTACCGCCGTCACCTGGCGCAGGCTGGCACGAATCTGGTCGAGCTGGCTGGCGATCTTGCCATCCCAGCCGGTGGGCATCAGGTGGAAGCCGGCGTCGTTTTCAACATAGATCACGAACGGCGTGCCAGTGTTGTAATCGACCACATAGGCCCCGTACATTTTGAGGGTCTCGACGATCTTCTTCAGGTCGGGATTGGTGATCTCGCTGCTGTCGAAGCTGCGCGGCAGCATGATCAGCGCGCCCTGGGGAATGGCGCCGGTATTCGCCGCTGCCGTGTTGTCGGCCGAGGTCGCAGGAAAGATGTAGGCAGGGCTGGTGACCCCATTGGCCAGGCCATTTTTCGTCAGTGACATTGCCAGCGCATGCGGGTAGGCGGCCAGACCATCCTTGATTTCATGCTTGCGAATCAGGCCAGCCGACGCCGGAATGCCCACCGCCCGGGCGCCCTGGTAATAGTGCGCGGGATCGCCCCAGCCATTGCCGGACAGCTTGCTCCATGAATACAGCGCTGCCGTCCAGCGGCCATCCTTCTGCTTCAACTGCCAGAACGAATGGATGGTCTGCGTCACCGGGTCGACGATGTCGGCATGGCCATCCGTGCCCGAGGCCGGCAACACGCCGGCAGGCCAGCGGGGCAGGGTGATGACGCGGTTGCCGCCATTGTCCGGGTCGGCAACCCCCACCGTGTGCGCATCGGTGGAGCCAGGCCCGACGATGGTCATGGGCTTGTCCGTCGTCGACGCAAGGAACACGCCGGTCGAATAGGCACCCGACGCGACCGTAGGGAAGTAGCTCGACCGGGGGATCACGAACGTACCGAACGTCGGATTGACCGGACGCGCATTCCACAAGGACGTGGCTGCGTAAGGGCGCAGATAACTGCCAAACGGCGCAGCGCTTGCGCTCGCACTCGTACCTGTGGATGCTTTTGCCGCGCTCGCGTGCGCCACGGTGGCGCCGTGCACGGATGACCCGATGGGTTCGGCTTTTCCCTGCACGGGCAGGTTGCCGCTTGCCGGCGCTGCATCGGACAGGCCGCCGTGCCGGCTGGTCGCTGGGCCGGCGCCGTCGCAGGCGGCCAGCGCAGTACAGACCAGGGGCGCAAGCAAGCGCAGCATCAGCGCATTCGGTGGAAATGTCATGGGGATCCCGTCAGGTTGTGGTGGCGGGCGCCATGGCGCCCGCCTGTCAGGCCGGGCGCCGTCAGACTGCTACCGGCGCCTTGATGCCCGGATGCGGGTCGTACCCGGTGATCTCGAAATCGTCGAAGCGGTAGTCGAACAGCGAGTCGGGTTTGCGCTTGATGACCAGTTGCGGCAACGCGCGCGTCTCGCGCGACAATTGTAGCTCGACCTGCTCCATGTGGTTGGCGTACAGGTGGCAATCGCCCCCGGTCCAGATGAAGTCGCCCACTTCCAGGCCCGCCTGCTGCGCCATCATGTGGGTCAGAATCGCATACGAGGCGATATTGAATGGCACGCCCAGGAAGATGTCGGCGCTGCGCTGGTACAGCTGGCACGACAGCTTGCCGTCGGCCACGTAGAACTGGAACAGTGCATGGCAGGGCGGCAGCTTCATCGACGGCACGTCCGCCACGTTCCAGGCCGAGACGATCATGCGGCGCGAATCGGGCGTGGTGCGGATCTGCTCGAGCACCTGCGCGATCTGGTCGATATGCTCGCCGGTGGGCGTTGGCCAGTTACGCCACTGGTAACCGTACACGGGCCCCAGATTGCCATCGGCGTCGGCCCATTCGTCCCAGATCGATACGCCGTTTTCCTTCAGGTACGCGATATTGGTCGAGCCCTGCAGGAACCAGATCAGTTCATGGATGATCGACTTCAGGTGCACTTTCTTGGTCGTCAGGAGCGGGAAGCCTTCCTGCAGATTGAAGCGCATCTGGTAGCCGAATACCGAGCGGGTGCCGGTGCCGGTGCGGTCGGTTTTGGTGGCGCCATGCTGCTGGACATGGCGCATGAAGTCGAGATATTGGCGCATTGCGGGTTGTGTGATGAAGGAACTAACAACCCGTCATTCTATCATCCGGTGCAAATGGGGTCGCTCGGGGCGCCGTGGCCGGTAGCCGGTGGCGCGGCCAGGCGATCGGCAAAGCGTTGCAACGCCAGGCGAAGCGCGTCATCGGGCATCGCCAGCAGGTTGTCACCCACGTAGATTTCGACGACGCTGGTATCGGGTAGCGCGCCGTGGGCGGCGCGGTTGTACAGCCAGATACCATGCTCGGCCGCCAGCGCATCGCGGATCGCCAGCGCATGATCGCGCGATACAGGCAGATGCAGGTGCAGCATATTCGCCTGGGGCGCGGCCGGGTTCACGCGGATCGCCGGGTGCGCGCGCAGCGCGGCATACAAGTGCTGCGTGCGTTTGAAATAATCGGGCATGGCCGCCAGGCGCGCGTCGAAGTCCATCGCGGCGGCCACCACGTACGGGGAGCGGTGTATGACGTTCCCACCCTGGCGCCGGAACCATTCGGCGCAGCGCGCCACGAACTCGCTGCTGCCGGCCAGCATCGCGCCGCCCAGGCCACCGAGGCCCTTGTACAGCGAGACATACACCGAATCGAAGCCGGCCGCGATCTGCGCCGCGCTGCGCCCATACCCGGCCGCCGCTTCCCACAGGCGCGCGCCGTCCATGTGCAGGTGGATGCCGCGCTCACGGCAGCCGCGCTTGATCGCCTCGAGTTCGTCCCAGGGCGAGAGCTGGCCGCCGATTTCGCGCATGGGAATCTCGAGGCCCACGGCGCCCAGGCGGTCCGGCACGTCCAGCAGATCGGCGGCCGTCCATGGCCGGTGCCGGTCGCCCACGGGCAGCGCCTGGAAGTGGTCGAGTAACTGGTAGTTGGCCCGTTCGTGGACGAAGATGTGCGAGGTCGGGTGCAGCGCCACAAGGCGGCTGGCGCGCTCGAGGCAGGCCAGGCGTAGCGCCGTCACCTGCGCCATCGTGCCGCTGACGCAGAACACGGCGGCCTCGAAGCCGAGCGTGGCCGCAACCTTGGCCTCCAAGGACTGGATCAGGTCGCCATTGCCATACACGTCGTGATCGATGTCGTGCTGCTCGCACCAGGCGGCCATCGCTGCAAAATGTTCGGCAGGACGGCGCTGGCGATGGCCGGGGAAGATCGTGTGGCAGCGGCGCTGCAGGGCGGATTCTGACAAGGGGCACTCCGAAGGAACAGGAACGCTACTCTACACCGCGCCGGGCCGGCACAGGAAGTGCCCGGCCGGATGGCCGGGCGCAGAATGGTCCATCAGCCGTGGCTCAGCGCCGGGCGGCGTGGCGTCGATGCCGGTGCAGCGTGGCCGAGGCTCGGGCCGTCTTCGGCCAGGCGGAAGCTGCGCACCGAGCGGGCGAGGGCGTCGGCCTGCTCGTGCATTGCCTGCGCCGCAGCACTGGCTTCTTCGACCAGTGCCGCATTCTGCTGCGTGGTCGTGTCCATCTCGACGACGGCGCGGTTGATTTCCTCGATGCCCTGGGTCTGTTCCTGGCTGGCGTTGCTGATCTCGGCCATGATGTCGGTGACGCGCTGCACGCTCGTGAGCACTTCCTGCATCGTGGTGCCGGCCTGCGCCACCAGCGCGCTGCCGGCGCCCACTTCCTGGTTCGAGGCGTCGATCAGGCCCTTGATTTCCTTGGCTGCTGCGGCCGAACGCTGCGCCAGGTTGCGCACTTCGGACGCCACGACCGCAAAACCGCGACCCTGTTCGCCGGCGCGCGCCGCTTCGACGGCCGCATTCAGTGCCAGGATATTGGTCTGGAACGCGATGCCATCGATGACGCTCGTGATGTCCGAAATCTTGCGCGAGGCAACCGTGATGGAATCCATGCGGGCGACCACTTGCGAGACGGTATCGCCGCCTTTCTGGGCCACGCTTGACGCGCTGCGGGCAAAGTCATTGGCCTGACGCGCATTGTCAGCGTTCTGGCGCACGGTCGTGGTCAGCTCGTCCATCGACGACGCGGTCGTGGCCAGGCTGGCGGCTTGCTCTTCGGTGCGGCTGCACAGGTCCAGGTTGCCGGTCGAAATCTGCTGCGAGGCGGCGGCAATGTGCTCGGCGCCGTCGCGCACCTTGCCGACCACGCCCGAGAGGCTTTCGCCGATCTCGTTGATGGCCACGGTCAGGCGACCGATTTCATCGTTGTTGCGGGGCGCGATCCGGGCGGTCAGGTCGCCGCCGGCGATGCGGCGTGCGATTTCTTCGACGGCGGCCAGTGGGCGCGTCACCGTCGAACGCACCAGCAGGTAGAGCAGCGTGGCCAGCACACCCAGCGCGCCCAGGCCCAGCAGGATGAAGCGGTTGCGCAGTTCGGAGGCGGCAGCCGTGATCTCGTCGATATAGGTGCCGCCGGCGATGACCCAGTTCCAGTCTTTCATGTAGGTGTAGGCCGCAAATTTTTCGCGCGAGCCGCTTTCTCCCGGGTTCTGCCAGTCGTAGCGGACGGTGCCTTCCTTCTTCTCCAGCATTTCCTTGATGAACTCGTGACCGTTGGCCGACTTGCTGTCGAGGATATTCTTGCCTTCGCTCTTCGGGTGCACGAGCAGGTCGCCGTAGGTCTTGCCGGGCGCTGCCGACAGCACGTAGAAGTAGCCGCTGTCGCCGACCTTGATCGCCTTGACGCGCTCCTTCAGGAAGGCGATGTCCTGGCTGATGTTGACGCCCACGTAGAGTGCGCCGACGACCTTGCCGGCGGCGTCGCGCACCGGCTCGTACTGCGTGATGAACTGCTTGCCGAACAGCGAGGCCAGGCCGACATAGGTGCGGCCTGCGCGCAGCGCGGCGTAGGCTGGCGCCGTCTTGTCCAGGGCCGTACCGACGGCGCGGTCGCCGTTTTCCTTCTTGACCGACGTGGTCACGCGCACGAAGTCATCACCGGCGACGGCGAACACGGTGGCGTTGGCGCCGGTGCGTTCGGTGAAGCTGTCGGGGACGGCGAAGTCCAGGTTCAGCGCCTTGCCATCCAGGTTCAAGGTGGGTACCTGGCGGCCGCCGATGTCCACGGTCGTTGCCTCGTCGAGCGCATACGCGCCCGGCAGGCCGGCGCTGAAGATGCGGCCGAAACTGACGGCCTGGCTCGACACGGTCTTGTTGAACAGTTCGACCGTATTGGCGACGCCTTTGAGCTCGCTTGACACGCTATCCATCGCGCGCTTTTCCAGCATGCTCGATGTGGACAGGGTGATTGTGCCGATCAGCACGGCGATGATGACGCCTGCCAGGGCGAAGGTGACGGCGCTGATGCGGGTGCCTACGCTCCAGCTGGCTAAACTATATTTTTGGTTGCTCATGAAAGTCGAGTGATGATGGAGGGTATAACCCCGGATCATACGCTCCAACCTTTTCACAAGGCAATATTTAGTGAGTTTTGGCAGTCTTTTGCGCTGTGTCTATACAACGATCCAACGCAATGTGACGAGAAGTCACAATTTAGTTGCCAATACCCGCGCTAACTTCGGGGTTTCGGTCAGGCCGCCACGGGCGCGTGCGCCTGGAACTGCAGGGCGGCCAGGTTGGCATACACGCCGCGCAGCGCGACCAGTTCGTGGTGCGTGCCCATCTCGACGATCTTGCCGCCATCGAGCACGACGATGCGATCGGCGCGCTGCACGGTGGCCAGACGGTGGGCGATGATGATCGTGGTACGCCCGATCATCGCCGCTTCGAGCGCACGCTGCACGAGGCGTTCCGATTCGGCGTCGAGCGCGCTGGTGGCCTCGTCGAGCAGCAGCAACGGCGGGTTCTTCAGCAGCGCGCGCGCGATGGCGATACGCTGGCGCTGGCCGCCCGACAGGCGTACGCCTCGCTCGCCCAGGAACGAGCGGTAGCCTTCCGGCAGGCGCTCGATGAATTCGTGGGCGGCGGCCATGCGCGCCGCCGCGATCACTTCGTCGTCGGTGGCGTCGGGGCGGCCGTAGCGGATGTTTTCCATTGCGTCGAGCGAGAACACGACCGTATCCTGCGGCACGATGCCGACCGCGCCCCGCAGCGTCTGCAGCGTCAGGTCGCGTACATCGACGCCATCGAGGCGGATGCTGCCCGATTGCGGATCGTAAAAGCGCAGCAGCAGCTGGAACAGCGTGGTCTTGCCGGCGCCGGACGGGCCGACGACGGCCACCGTTTCACCGGGCTGGATCTCGAGCGCCAGGTGCGACAGCGCCGCTTCCTGCAGGCGTGACGGGTAGGCGAAGGTGACATTGTCGAGCGTCACGCGCGCGCCATTGGCGGTGCGGGCAGGCAGCGTGGCCGGGTGGGGCGGGTCCTGGATGTCCGAGCGGGCGCCCAGGAGTTCGAGCAGGCGCTCGGTGGCGCCGGCGGCGCGCTGGGCGTCGCCCATCACTTCCGACAAGGCGCCGACCGAACCGGCGACGATGCCAGCGTACAGAATGAACTGCCCGAGCTCGCCGCCGGTCATGGTCCCGGCAATCACGGCGTGCGCGCCCAGCCACAGCACGAACACGATCGCACCGAAGATCAGCACGATCGCCAGGAGCGTCAGCGTTGCCCGCGCGCGGATGCGGCGCATGGCGGTGGTGAACGCGCTTTCGACTTCGACGCCAAAGCGCCCGGCCTCGTAACCTTCACGCGTGAAGGCCTGGACGGTCGGCATGGCGTTGAGGATTTCACCGGCGACGGCCGAGGCATCCGCGATGCGGTCCTGCGAATCGCGCGACAGCTTGCGCACGCGGCGGCCGAACAGCACGATCGGCAGCACGACCAGCACCAAGAGGCCCAGGATGATCGATGTCAGGCGCGGGCTGGTGATGAACAGCATGACCAGGCCACCGATGAACAGCAACGTGTTGCGCAGCGCGAGCGAGATGCTGGTGCCGACAATCGCCTGGATCAGCGTCGTGTCGGTGGTCAGGCGCGACAGCACTTCGCCGGTGCGCGTGGTCTCGAAGAACTCGGGACTCTGGCGCACCACGTGGCGGTACACGGCGCTGCGAATGTCCGCCGTCACACGTTCGCCGAGCCACGAGACCATGTAGAAGCGCGCGGCCGTGGCCACCGCCAGCACGGCGGCAACGCCGAACAGCGCCAGAAAGGTCGCATTGACATTCTCGATGCCGCGCGCGGTGGCCGAGGCGCCGAAGCCCAGGTCGATCATCTGCTTGAACGCCGCGGGGATCGCCAGCGTGGCGCCGGCTGCGAACAGCAGCGCGATGCCGGCCAGGATGAACTGGCGCCGGTAGGGCGCCATGAACGGGATCAAGCCCTTGAGGGTCGAGAGGCTGCTCTTGCTCGGGATGTCTGCGTCGGGAGAGGCGGTGGAGCTGGTGGTACGCGTCGTCATCGTGTCTTCGTGGGATTCTTATAATTTCATCGGCTGCACATAGCCGGTCATTTCGAGGTAGCCGCGGCCGACGCGGCGCCCGTTCTGCTGGACCGTGACCGCACCTTCCCAGTACACGGCGCCCGTCGAGCGGCGCGAATCGAGTTCCTGGTCGTTCTGCAGCGGCGCGATCTGCCATACCTGGTCGCCGGTGGTGATCGTGGTGGCGATCGGGTAGGTCGCCTGCGTGCGCGGGGACGTCCACAGCGTCTGCGGCGTGAACGTGATCTGCTCCGGCGCGTAATGCGTGACCTTGCCCGCCTTGTCGCGCCGGGTGGCGTGCGCCCATAGTTTACCACCTTGCTTGTCGCGGATCTGGAAAGCCATCAGCGCGCCGCCATCGTCGAGGTTGGCGCCGACCCAGTTCCAGCCCACGGCGTCGGGTTGCAGGGCTTCGCTCGACCACTCGTGATCGAGCCAGGCGCTCCCGGTGACGGCTGTGGCTGCCATGCCGGCGCGGCCCACGCTGCCCGTGACGGCCAATTGCGGTTCGCTGTAGTAGTAACTGGCATGCTGCGCGCTCGGGCCCTTGCGCGAATAGCCGCCCTGGCCTTGTGCCAGCACCGGTTGCGTGGGGCGCAGGCGCAGCTCCAGCGTCAGCTGGTTCGAGCGGATCGTCACGCGGTAGGTGCCATCCTGATCGCGCACCATGCGCCAGTCATCCAGTTTCAGGTCGGTGTTGCCGGGGCGGGCCCAGGCCAGCCCGAAGCCTTCGCGCGCGCTGCGCTGGTCGTGCACGAGGCGCCCGACCGCCGGGTCGGACAGCGCCGCGTGGCCTATCACCAGCTGGCGCGGCGTGAAGTGGCTTGGATTGGCGCCGTCGACGCCGGTGCGGCTGCGAAAGAACGTGACCTGGAAACCCAGCGGGCGCTTGTCGGGCGTCTCAACCCAGCCCGTCACGTACCACCATTCGGTGCGAAACTCGGGATGGGCGCCGTAGTCGCGCGGGAACGTCAGCGCCGCACCGGGCGTGACGGGGGCAAACACGGGCGGTTCGGCCCGCACTGACAGTGCCAGCAGCGACAGCAATACACCTAGGATGAAACGCAT
Source organism: Massilia aurea (assembly GCF_014200505.1). Classification (GTDB taxonomy): domain Bacteria; phylum Pseudomonadota; class Gammaproteobacteria; order Burkholderiales; family Burkholderiaceae_D; genus Telluria; species Telluria aurea_B. The sequence continues at coordinate 1,247,154 of NZ_JACHBX010000001.1, forward strand.
TACCAATCCTCTCTGACAGCGCGCACCGGACCGCCCGACAAGTCCTGGCGGCCTGACACGAGCGCGGTGGCGATGGACGCGATCACCAGCACCGCGGCCACGCTGCCCAGCAGTGGCCAGGGCAGGTGCAGGCCCATGGTCCAGTGGAACGACTGCGGGTTGATCACGAATACCAGGATCAGGCTGATGGTCAGCCCGAGCACGAAACCGGCGATGACGCCCAGGCCGGTGAGCAGGCCGCCTTCGAAGGCGAGCAACTGCAGAACCTGGCGCCGCGTGACGCCGACGTGGCGCAGCATACCGAATTCTCGCGCCCGTGCCAAAGTCTGGGCCGAAAAACTGGCCGCGATGCCTGACAGCCCGATCGCGATCGCGATCGCCTCCAGCAAGTACGTGACGGCGAAACTGCGGTCGAAAATTTTCAGGCTCGCGGCGCGGATGTCGCCCGGGCGCATGAAGGTGAGCGCCGCGCCGAACGGCAGCGCGCGCAAACGGGTTTCCAGCGCGGCCGCGTCGACCCCGTCGCCGGTCCACAGCGCCGCGTCGGTGACATCGCCTTCGCCGGTCAGCTTGCGGTAGTCGGCCAGCTGGATGACGACCGAACCGCTCTGGTTCGCGTAATCGCGCCAGGCGCCGGCCACAAAGAACGGCGTCTCGGCGCCGCCCAGCGGCAGGCGCAGCGTCTGGCCGACGCGCGCGCCGTACAGGTCGAGCAGCGCCTCGGATACCCAGGCCGGCCGCGCGCCGGCAGGAATCGGCGCACTCGCGCCCACCAGATACAACAGGCGCGCCGGATCGCGCACGTCGATGTCGCGCGCGATGACGACGACCGGCGGACGCTCGGGTGCCAGGGACACGCGCCGGGTGCGCAGGAACTGGATCTGCTGGACGCCGGGCAGCGCGGTGAGCGCCGTCTGCTGCGCCGGGCTCAAATAACCGGTGCCGCCGGCGTCGACCGTGCGCACATACAAATCGGCGGGCAGGATATGCCCCATCCAGTCGTCGACCGAGACCCGGAAGCTCGAGACCATGATCCCCATTGCCACCATCAGGCTGAAACTGGCCAGGATGCCGCCCAGCGCGATCGAGGCCTGGCCTGGCGCATTGGCCAGGCGCCCCAGCGACAGCGCCAGTACCGGCAGCGGATGCCGCTTTTTTGCCAGCAGCGCTTCGAGCGCGCGGAACGTGACGGCGGCAAAGCGCGGCATCAGGCCGATACCGCCCACGAGCAGCAGCGCGATCGCCAGGTAGCCAAACAGCGGCAGCTCGAACACGGGCGGCGCAAAGGCGAACAGCGCGGCGATCGCCAGGCACGCAAGCGACGGCCAGACGCGCGCCAGGCGCGACAGCGGCGCTTCGTCGGCGCCGGACTTGATCGCCACCGCCGGCCGGGCACGCGCCGCTTCCCACGCCGGCGCCAGGCAGCCGAGCAAGGCCACGCCCAGGCCCAGGCCGAAGAAGACGATGGCGGCGCCGGGCGTGAACGCGACCTGCGGACGGATGCCGGGGAAATAGCCGGCGCCCAGGTCGCCGCCAAAATAATGCAGCGCGGTGGCGGCCAGCGCGTAGCCGGCGCTGATCCCGAGCAGGCTGCCGGCCACGCCCAGGCTCGCGCCTTCGAGCAGCACCTGACGCAGCAACTGGCCCCGTTCGAACCCAAGCACGCGCAGCAGCGCGAACTGGCTGCGCCGGCGCATGACCGACAGCGCCTGGGTCGAGAACACGAGGAAGGCGCCGGTGAACAGCGCCACCAGCGCCAGCACCGTCAGATTGACGCGGTAAGCACGACTCATGTTCGACGTGCGGCTTTCCTGGTCGGCATCGTTCGGCTGGCCAACGGTGAAGCGGCCCGGCCAGGTGCGCTCGAGATCGGCCGTCAGTGCGCGCTGGAACGCGGCGCGGTCGACGCCGCTGCGCAGCTTGAGGTCCACGCGCGACAGTTTGCCGACACGTTCGAGGCGCCATTGCAGCGCGCCGATATCCATCACGGCCAGGCGCTGGCCGCTGCGGGCCCGCTGCACGGGGCCGGCCACCCGCAGCGTGATGACGCGGGTGCCGGCGCGCAGATTGAGTGTGTCGCCGCGCCGCTTGCCCAGCCACGCTTCGGCGGCCGGCGACAGGAACAGCGCATCGTCGGCCAGTACGTCCAGCATGCGGCCGTTGCCCGGCACGCCGGTCAGGTCGGGCGAGATGAAGCCGGCGCGAAAGGCATCGATGCCGATGATGCGCAGCGGCGTGTCCTGGCCCGGCACGCCCGCCTGCACGTCGAGAATGGGGGCGGCCACCGCGACGTCCGGGTGGCTGGCCAGCTGCGGGTACACCGCTTCGTCGAACAGCAGTTCGCGTCCCTGGACCTGGATGTCGGCCTGGCCCGACAGGCTCTTGACGGCGGCCGAGAATTCATTGAAGGCGGCCGCGTTGATCAGGTGGATGGCAAAGCCCATCGACACGCCAACGGCAATCGCCGCAATCGCCACCAGCGCGCGGACCGGGTGCGCACGCCACTCGCCGAGCAGCAGCCAGCGCGTGAGCCGGCTCAACCCGGGCATTCGACCGCCAGTGTCTCAACCATGCGGCGCGCCTTGATGCGCGCGATGGCTTTCGCATCATCGCTGCTGCGTGCCAGGTCTTCATCAGCCCAGCGTGCCTGCAGACGCAGCTTGTCGCAGCGCTTGCGTAGGGCCAGCGCGACGCGGCCGGCGCGCTCGAATTCATGCGCGTCACGCGCAGCCTGCGCGGTGCGTGCCCCATCGATGGTCGCCAGTGCGGTGCGGGCGGCAGCGAGGCGCGCGGCCTGCACGGGATCGGGCTGCGGGGCGGGCGGCAGCGCGAGCGGCGCGCCGGTGCCAGGGCAGGGTCGGTCCGCGTAACTCACGTGTGCTCCGTCATGACATTTGTAGACCGCGCCGGCCGTGGCCAGCCGGCACACGGCGCAGCACGCCGCGCACAATACAAGACACCACAGGCAACGCATGGCAGGCTCCCGGTCATAGTATTTTCCCGGGATTCATGATGCCCAGCGGGTCGAGCGCGGTTTTGATGGCACGCATCATGCCAAGTTCGACCGGCGACTTGGTGCGCGCCAGTTCGTCGCGTTTCAGCGCGCCGATGCCATGCTCGGCCGAGATCGAGCCGGCAAACGCGACCACCGCGTCGTGGACGATCCGGTTGACCGTATCCTGCTCCAGCAGGAACGCTTCGTGCGCGACACCCGCTGGCGGCGCGACGTTGTAGTGCAGGTTGCCGTCGCCCAGGTGGCCGAACGTCACCAGCACGCAGCCCGGGAACGCCCGGTCGAGCGCGGCGTCGGTGTGCGCGATGAAATCCGGAATCGTCGAGACCGGCAACGAGATATCGTGCTTGATGTTCTTGCCGGCCGCCGCCTGTGCCAATGGGATGTGTTCCCGCAGGCGCCACAGGCTCAGTGCTTGCTGGCTGGATGTTGCCACGACGGCGTCGCGCGCGATGCCGTCTTCCAGCGCGGCGCCGATGCCGGATTCGAGCAGCGCCTGCGCGTGCGCTTCCGACTCATTGCTCGACAATTCCACGAGCGCATATTGCGGGTGGCGCATGGCGAACGGTTGTGGCAGGGCCGGGAACTGTTGCGCGACCAGATCCATGCAGACGGCTGACATCAGCTCGAAGCCCGTCAGCGATGCGCCGCAGCGCGGCTGCAGCAAATTCAGCAATGCCAGCGCCTGGCGCGGCGAGTCCAGCGCGACAAGGGCCGTGAGCATGCCGCGCGGCGCCGGGAACAGTTTCAGGACGGCCGCCGTGATGACGCCCAGCGTGCCTTCGGCACCGATGAACAGGTCGCGCAGCGCGTAGCCCGTATTGTCCTTGCGCAGCCCGCGCAGCCCATCCCACACGTCGCCCTGGGCATTGACGACTTCGAGGCCCAGGCACAGGTCGCGCGTGTTCCCGTAACGCAGCACGGCGGTGCCGCCGGCATTGGTCGACAGGTTGCCGCCAATCGTGCATGACCCCTCGGCGGCCAGCGACAGCGGATACAGCATGCCGGCCGCTGCCGCCGCGGCCTGGATGTCGGCCAGGATGCAGCCGGCCTCGACCGTCATGGTGCGGTTGGCCGGGTCGATCGCGCGGATGCGGTTCAGGCGGCGCAGCGACAGCACGATGGCGTCGCCCGACGTATCGGGCACGCTGCCCATGACCAGGCCGGTACGGCCGCCTTGCGGGACGATGGGGACACCGGTGCCGGCGCACAGGCGCACGACGGCGGCCACCTGATCGGTGTCGAGCGGCAGCACGACAGCGCGCGCGCGGCCACTGTAGCGGCCGCGCCAGTCGGCCAGGTAGCCCGCCATGTCGGCCTGATCCGTGATGACATGGCCGACGCCCACGATGGAGCGCAGCCCTTGCAGGAAGGCGACCGCTGACTGGTCAACCATGCGGGACTTTGACCTTGTCCAGCAATTCCTTGGCCATGCGCTGCGCTTCTTTCTTGAACGGGCGCAGATACAGCAGGGCGCAGACGTAGAACACGACCACCAGCACGACTTCACCGATGGCCATCTGGCGCGACAGCGGATTGGTATCGGCCCAGGCCCGCACGGCGCCTTCGGCAAAGTAAATCAGGATCAGCATCGATGACCATTGCAGCGTGTACAGGTCGCGCTTGATCACGCCGCGCAGTGGCAGCAGCAACGGCAGCGCTTTCAGGGCCAGCAGCCAGCTGCCCGGCTGGAGCGGTGCGACGAACGCTTCCCACGCCACCAGCCAGCCGATCAGCCAGACCAGGCTGAGTACCGCGCCGATATGAAAGACTCTGCCTTTGCCCATTATTGACCTTCGTGCAGTTTAAGGGCCGCGGTTGCCAGGCGGCGACCAAGCGCGATCGACAAGGCGCGCTCGTCCTCGGTGATGGCGCGTTTGCCATCGACGCCGGCCCAGTGGGTGGCGCCATACGGGCTGCCGCCGCTGGCGGTGTTCATCAGTTCGGGGTGCGTGTACGGCAAGCCCATCACGAGCATGCCGTGGTGCAGCAGGGGAATCATCATCGACAGCAGCGTTGCCTCTTGCCCGCCATGCAGGCTGCCGGTGGACGTGAACACGACGGCCGGCTTGCCGGAGAGCGTGCCATTGACCCACTCGGCGGCGGTGCCGTCGAGGAAGTACTTCATGCTCGAGGCCATATTGCCAAAGCGCGTGGGCGAGCCCAGCGCGAGGCCCGCGCATTCGGCCAGGTCGGCCGCCTCGACATACGGCGCGCCATCCTCGGGGATGGACGGTGCAGTCGCTTCTGCCACCGATGACACGGCGGGCACGGTGCGCAGGCGCGCCTCGGCGCCGGGGACGCTGTCGACGCCCTGGGCGATCAGTTCTGCCAGCTTGCGCGTGGCGCCGTGGCGGGAGTAGTACAAAACCAGGATGCTCAAAGGGTTCGTGTTCATCCTTGGTATTATAGTGCGCTTTGTTGAAGTGACATGCCCGGGTTGACGCCCAATTCGTGGCCTGAATCGGGTATTTCCATGGCCATGCCGAACCAACCGCCGCAGCATCCTTCCCACACTGCTACCGACAGCGCCGACGGCAGCCTTGAGGTCAGTCTCGAGCGCGGCCTGACCCGCGCCGAGGCCAAAGATCTGGTGCGCTTTGCGCTGCGCCGCCTGCGCGAAGAGCGCCTGCCGCAGGTTGCCGGCAGCCTGACATTTACGACCACGCTGGCGCTGGTGCCACTGCTCACGATCGTGCTGGCTATTTTCACGATGTTCCCGGCGTTCGGCCAGGTGCGCACGATGGTCGATGCCTGGTTCGTGCAGAACCTGATGCCGCCGGCCATTGCCAGCACGATCAGCGGCAATCTGACCCAGTTCGCCAGCAAGGCCAAGGGCCTGTCGGCGCTGGGCGCCGTGGCGCTGCTGTTCACGACGGCCGCGACCATGAGCCTGATCGAGCGGGTCTTCAACCAGATCTGGGGCGTGCGCCAGCCCCGTCCGTGGACCCAGCGCCTGCTGGTCTACTGGGCCTTGATCACGCTGGGTCCGATCCTGTTCGGAGCCTCGCTCAGTTTCACGTCGCAGCTGGTGGACGTCACGGGCGGGCTGGAGCGCGATGCCAGCGTGCTGGCCACGCTGGCCTTCACCCTTGCCTCGATTGCCGCGACGACAGGTGGCTACACGCTGCTGTACGTGGCGGTGCCCAATCGCCATGTCACCTGGCGCGACGCGTTCTGGGGCGCGCTCGCCGCCGCGATCGCGTTCGAAGTCGCCAAGCGCGTGTTTGGCCTCTTCATCCGCCAGTTTCCGACCTACGCGATCATCTATGGCGCGCTGGCAGCGCTGCCGTTGTTCCTGGTCTGGATCTATGTCACGTGGATGATCACGCTGGTGGGCGCCTTGCTGACGGCGGCGCTGCCGGTCGTCAAATACGAACGCTGGTGGTATCAGGCGGCGCCCGGCGGCGCCTTCGTCGACGCGATGTCGGTGCTGAAGGTCCTGCACGGCAGCGCAAAGTTGAGTGGCACGGCGCTCGTGTCCGGCAGCACCATCCGCCATCACACGCGCATCGGTTACAACGAACTGGCGCGCCTGCTGCACCGGATGGTGGCCGAAGGCTGGGTCGGGCGCGTGCACGACCAGGCGCCGGCGAAGATCAGCTGGCGCCACACCAAGCGCGCCAGCCAGGAGCACTGGGTGCTGCTGGCCGACCCGGACACGCTGCGCCTGGCCGACGTGTACCGCCTGTTCGTGTTCGACTTCGCGGTGGAGGAGGCCGTGCAGCGCGAAGAAGAGGCCAGCCCCGATACCGCCCTGTCGCTCGACACCGGCGCGCTGGCGCGCCGGGTCGAAGAGGCGGTCGAGGCCGGGCTGGGCGAAACCCTGCGTGAGCACTTCGGCGATACTGGCGACACTGGCGATGCCGGGGACGCCGACGCCGACGCGGCGGCCGCGCCGGTCAGCTGATTAGTCGTTCAGCCTGCGCCAGCAGCGCGTTCGAGACCGCCTCGGGTGCTTCCTGCATCATCGCGTGACCCGTTTCGACGGTGACGACGGTGACGACGGTTGCATGCGCGATCGCGTCCGTCAGTGCACCCGCCTTGCGCGGCGGCGTCATCTTGTCCTGCGTTCCCTGCACGAATACCACCGGACAGGTGACTGCCGCGGCAGCCGTCATGCCGTTGGCGTACGCATTGCACGCGGCCAGATCGGTGTGCAGCAACGCTTCGCTGCTACCGGCTGCCAGCCGCTGCATCATGTCACGCGCAGCGTCGGCAACCGACGGGTCAGTCGCCGGCGCATGCGACCAGGTCACGACCATGTCGATGGCGGCCTGCTGATCTTCCAGCGCCGTGGCGAGCAGGGCGTCGGCCACCTTCATCGGGAACGTGGCGCCCAGCAGGGCCAGGCCGGCAGCGCGCTGCGGCGCCCGGGACGCCGTTTCCAGCACGACCAGCGAACCCATGCTGTGACCGGCCAGCAGCGCACGCCCGACGCCCGCCGCATCGAGCAGGGCGATCAGCCAGTCGGCCAGCGCCTCGACCGAGCGCATGGCCGGCCCGCCACTGCGTCCATGGCCCGGCAGGTCGGGCGCCAGCACGGCAAAGCCGCGCGCGGCCAGCGCCCGGCTTTGCTGCGTCCACACCGCGTGGTCATTCAGGGCGCCGTGCACCAGCACGACCGTGGGCAGCGCCGGGTCGAACGGGTGGTCGCCGGTATGGCAAAAGGCGGTATGCCCGTCGATCGTGAGTTGCATGTCAGATAGCCTGTCTGGATGGAAGAGCGCCATCCTAGCAGCGTTGGCCGTTTGCGCAATCTGCACTGCACCATTCTGCGGCCGTGCCCGCACCTTGAGGTGGCGCAATGCTGGATTTTTTACCGGGCATAGGCTACAGTCGGCGTTATGCCTTATACAAATTTATCCAACAGCAGTATTGACCGCGCGGGGGTGGCCAGCATGAAAGTTTCGGAAATCCTGCAAGTGAAGGGCAATATCCTGTACACCGTGACGCCCGACCAGCCCCTGGTCGAGGCCGTAACCACGATGTCCGAGAACGATATTGGCTCGCTCGTCGTGATGGAATACGGCGATCTGGTGGGCATGCTGACGTTCCGCGAAGTGCTCAAGACGCTGCACGCCAATGGCGGCGCGGTGGGCGCCGGCACGGTGCGTCGTCACATGGACGACAGCCCGATCACCGTCACGCCGGAGACTGAAGTCAACGAGGTACGCCGCATCATGCTGGAAAAGCATGCGCGCTATCTGCCGGTGATGGATGCACGCACGCTGCTGGGCGTGATTTCGTTCTACGACGTGGCGCGCGCCGTGCTGGAAGCGCAAAGCTTTGAGAACCGCATGCTCAAGGCCTATATCCGCGACTGGCCAGCCGAGCAGAACGCGCCCGACTGACCATGTCGCCGGTCACGCCGCGCGCGTGACCGACTCACCGGCCAGCCAGGCCAGCAGGTTTTCTGGCGACAACGGCCGCGAATACAGGTAACCCTGGGCCAGCGGACAACCGAGCTCGCGCAGGATCTGCGCCTGGCGCTCGTCTTCCACCCCTTCTGCAATCACCGACAAGCCCAGGTTGCGGCCCAGCTGCACCACCATCTGCGCGATGCTGCTGCCGCGCGCCGAGCCGGTAATCTCAGTGACAAACGTGCGGTCGATCTTGAGCCGGTCCACCTGCAGTCGCTGCAGGTGCGACAGCGATGAAAACCCGGTGCCGAAATCGTCGATCGCGATCGATACGCCGGTGCGCTTGACGTGCGCCAGCTTTTCGACGAGCGCGGCCGGCTCTTCCATGGCCATCGATTCCGTGATCTCGAGTTCGATGAAGTCGGGCGGCGCGCCCGTATCGTCGAGCGCGCGGCGCAGCATGTCGAGAAAGTGCGGATGCCGCAGCTGCACCTGCGAGACATTGACCGACATGGTAAATGCCGTGTGGCCGGCGGCGCGCAGGCGCAGCAGCTCCGTGCAGGCCTCGCGCAGCACCCATTCGCCGATCTCGACGATCAGGCCCGAGTATTCGGCAATCGGGATGAAGCGGTCGGGCGGGACCAGCTTGCCATCCTGCTGGCGCCAGCGCAGCAGCGCTTCGGCGCCGATGGCGCGGTTGGTGGCCAGGTCGATCTGCGGCTGGTAATCCAGGAACAGTTCGCCGCGCTGGAAGCCGCTGCGCAGTGCATGCATCATGCGCACCCGCTCGCGAATCTCGACGCCCATGCTGCGCGAGAAATAACAATGGCCGGCGCGCTGCTGCAGCTTGGCGCGCTTGAGCGCAATGTCGCCGTCCTTGAGGGCATCGGCGCCGCTGCCGTCGTGTTCGCGCAGGCAGACGAGGCCGAGCGTCGACGACACCTGCACGTCCTGGCCATCGATGTGGAACGCGTCGAGAAACAGCGTCTGCAGCGCGGCCGGCTGGACCAGCTCGGCACTGCCCAGCACGCAGAAGATGTCGCCGCCGATGCGGCCGATATGCAGGGTCGGTGCGAGACCGGGCGCCGGCGCGGGTGCGAGACGCGTACACAGGCGCCGGGCCACGGCCGCCAGCAGCAGGTCGCCGAAGCGGTGCCCGAGCGCGTCATTGGTTTCGGCGAAGTGGTCGATATCGACCAGCGCCAGCACGGCATCGTTGTCGGCGCCCGCGGCGAGCGTGGCGTCGATCAGCTCGATCATGCGCGTGCGGTTGGGCAGGCCGGTGAGCGGATCGTGGAACGCCGACTTGTTCAGGTCGGTCACCAGTTCGCAATTGTCGAGGCTGACGGCCACCATGCCGCAAAAGACCTTCAGCAGGCGCGTCTCGACGTCACTGATCGGGCGTTCGAGCGGCATGCAGGCCACGAAATCGCGTCCGGCCTTGCCGGGGAAGAACAAGGTCAGCATGCCGTCGTCGGTCGTGCAGCCGCGCTGCGCGATCGTGCGCTCGGCGGCCAGCGCGAGCCGGGTCACGTGCGGATCGTCGTACTGCGCGCCGAGTTCGCAGCCGTCGAGGTCGCGGCTGTCGCCGCAGGCGGCCACCACGCACAGCGGGCCGAAAGCGCCGGTGCCGGTACCATCGCTGAACTCCCGCGTGCACAGCACGCCGTCGACCGGCTGCCCGACCAGCCCGGCGGCCTGGGCCAGGATGCCGTAGGCCACGTCGCGCACGCCGTGCAGCGCCATCAGCTGCGCGCAGGCGGCGACGATGCGCTCCATGCCGACCCGGTTGGCTTCGAGCGCGCAGAGTTGTTCGTACGAGCGGATGGCGGCGGCCACGGCGGTGTAGAGCTTGGTGCGGGTCAGTTCCGACTTGGTGCGGTAATCGTTGATGTCATAGCCGCGGATCGCCTCCATCTCGGGGGCGTAACCGGGCTGGCCGGTGCGCAGGATGATGCGCACGTCATGCAGACCCAGTTCGTCGCGGATGCGGCGCACCAGCTGCAGGCCGGCGTCGGCGCGCTCCATCACGACGTCCAGCAGAATGACGGCGATGTCGCTTTCCCGGCCCAGCAGTGCGAACGCTTCGGCGGCCGAGTAGGCGTGCAGGAAGGCCAATTCACGGCCCTGCATGATGACGTTGGCCAGCGCAAAGGTGGTCGTCGAATGGACATCGGCATCGTCGTCAACGACCAGGATGCGCCACGGCGGCCGTCTGCCGATGTCTACGGCGTCGACTTCGTCGGCAAAGACGAGGTCATCCGTCATGGGATCATCCTGCAATGGGTCGGCGGGCGGCGTCGAAGCTGGCATGTGCTACGTCTCCAGGGAGGCTTGGCATGTATACGTCAAGTATATAGGCATTTGTAAATAGGAAAGGAAACCAGCAGTTGTTCAACAGTGATATATCTTGGTAAATATAGCCTGATAGAAACATTTTGGCGAGGGTCGATTGTAGATTGTCCGTTTCTGCTCCCCGGATCGCCTGTTAAAATGCATTTTCGATCAAACCGCACCCCCCAATATCCATGTCCGGCAATACATTTGGCAAGCTGTTTTCCGTCACCACTTTTGGCGAATCGCACGGTCCCGCGATCGGTTGCGTCATCGATGGTTGCCCACCCGGCATGGCGCTGACCGAAGCCGATATCCAGGCTGACCTCGATCGCCGTAAGCCCGGCACGTCGCGCCACGTCACGCAGCGCCAGGAACCCGACCGGGTCGAGATCCTGTCTGGCGTCTACCAGGGCGTCACGACCGGCACGCCGATCGCGCTGCTGATTCGCAACGAAGACCAGCGCAGCAAGGATTACGGCAATATCGCCGAGAGTTTCCGGCCCGGTCACGCTGACTATACGTACTGGCACAAGTACGGCGTGCGCGATCCGCGCGGGGGCGGGCGTTCATCGGCGCGCCTGACGGCGCCGGTGGTGGGGGCGGGCGCCGTCGCCAGAAAGTGGTTGCGCGAGCAGTACGGCACCGAGTTCCTGGGCTGCATGCGCGCGCTGGGCGACATCGACGTGCCATTCGACGGCTGGGAGCATGTGCACGCCAATCCGTTCTTCGCTGCCACGGGCGACGCCGCGCTGCTGGCGCGCATGGAAGATGCCATGGATCAGTTGCGCCGCGATGGCGACTCGATCGGCGCGCGCATCGACGTCATTGCGCGCGGCGTGCCGGTGGGCTGGGGCCAGCCCATCTACGACAAGCTCGATGCCGACATCGCCTACGCGATGATGGGCATCAATGCCGTCAAGGGCGTGGAAATCGGCGCCGGTTTTGCCTCGGTCGCGCAGCGCGGTTCCGAGCATGGCGACGAGCTGACGCAAGAAGGGTTTGTCGGCAACCATGCCGGCGGGGTGCTGGGTGGAATCTCGACGGGGCAGGACATCACGGTGTCGCTGGCGATCAAGCCGACCTCGTCGATCCGCGTGCCACGCCGTTCGATCGACAAGGAAGGCAATCCGGCACTGGTGGAAACCTTCGGGCGCCACGACCCGTGCGTGGGCATCCGCGCAACGCCGATTGCCGAAGCGATGCTGGCGCTGGTGCTGATCGATCACGCCCTGATGCACCGCGCGCAGTGCGGCGACGTGAAGGTCGCCACGCCCCGCCTGACGTAACTGTCCACAGCCTGGGTGGCCAGCACGGCCACCCCCGTTTGCTCAGACGCGGGTCGCGCTCGCGTCGATCTGGTGACGGCGCTCCACCGTGCGCACGACCAGTGTGCGCAGCTCGTTGAGCAACCCAAACTCCGTCTGGCTCAGGATCACCTGGGGATAGGTGCCATCCCAGTCGCCATAAATGAAGCCGGCCGGCTGGCCGTGCGCGCACAGCGGAATCACGATGAAGCAGCGCGCCTCCGACAGCGTGTCTTTCCACCAGTCCGGCAGCTTGGCCGCGAACTTGGCGTCGTGCGCATTCTCGATGAAGATCACGCGGTCGCTCGCCAGCGCCGCGTGGAACACGTTCGCCTCAAAGGTGTCGTCGAAGGTCAGATCCGGTTGCAGCGCCTTGGCATTCTCGCCCAGCGCCAGGCGCGCCGCGTAGCGTCCCTCGCGCCGGTTGCGCAAAAACGCAAACGAGCGGGTAAACGACAGTCCCTCGTGCATGGTTTCCAGCGCCAGCGACATCATCTGGCCGGCGCTGGCGTCCGGGCCCGCGTCGCGCATGTCGGCCACGCCGCCCATCAGGATCTGGTTGCCGGCGATGCGGTCGCGCGTGGCCGCCGCCAGGCGTGCCTGTTTCTCGGCCGGCCGGGCCAGCGGCGCGATCGACAGATCGGCCACCGCTTCGATCCGGGCCCGGTCGATCGAGGCCAGGATGCCGGCGGGCGAGATGCCCAGCATCGGGGCGAACTGCTCGGCCAGTTCGGCCACCTTGTCGGCGCCGGCCGCGTCGTCGGCCCACATCGCGTCGGCGGCGCGGGTCGACATCGTGCCCAGCGCCGCCAGCCAGTCATCGTGCTCGAATCGTTCGCCCCGTTCGCCCGGTTCGACCCGGCGCATGCCGGCCACCAGGTTGCCGGGCAGGCCCCAATGGGCGGCGGTGGCGCGGCCCAGTTCTTCGAGATGCAACCCGAGCACATCGTGGGCCGCCGCCGTGTCGTCGCCGCCCGCCGCCCCGGCCTGGATCAGAGCCCAGCGCTCGGGCATGTAGAACGTGATCATCATGCGGCCCAGCGAGTGCAGGATCGAGCAGACCACGGCTTCTTCGGGATTTCGCACCTGCGCGCCGGCGGCCAGTTGCTGCGCCACCATCCCGGCCAGCACGGCTTTTTCCATCTCGATGTGGGCGATCTCGGTGTCGGGCGTGCTGCGGCCGAGCTCTTCGATGAGCTTCAGGCCCAGCGCCAGGTGGCCGATGCTTTCGGTGCCCAGCACCAGCACGGCCCGGGAAATCGTGTTGACGTGCTGGCCGAACGCCGCGTACATGCTGCTGTTGGCCAGGCGCAGGACCTTCTGGGTCAGCACGGGGTCGGACAACACGGTCTGCGTCATCGAGAAGTCGCGCTCGTCCTCGCCGCGCATCGACGCCAGGATGGCATTGATGGCCTTGGTAAAGCCGGGCATGTCGCCCTGGCGGCGAATGCGTTCCCACAGCAGGGCGAGAGTGGCTTGCGCTTTCGCCGAGCGCGCGGTGGTGATTGGTGTGGTCATGGTTTCCCTGTCCGGGTGTCGGCCGGCAGAAGAGCGGTATAGAGATTTTCCTTGAGGGCCGTGACGGCCACGTTGGCCGGCATCGGCTTGCCCGTCAGGTAACCCTGAACATAGTGGCAGCCCTGTTCGTCCAGCCAGGCCAGCTGGTCTTCGGTTTCGACGCCTTCGGCCACGACGGCCAGGCTCAGGTGCCGGGCCAGGTCGAGCACGACCTTGCAGATGGCGGCGTCCTTGTGCGAGCCGGGCAGGTCCTTGACGAATGCGCGGTCGATCTTGAGCACCGAAATCGGAAAGCGCTTCAGGTACGCCAGCGACGAGTAGCCGGTGCCGAAATCGTCGATCGCGATGCGGACCTTGCGCTCGACCATTTTTTCCATGACGGCCTCGGCGTGGGCTGGATCGACCATCAGCGTGCCTTCGGTGATTTCGAGCACCAGCTGGTGCCCTTCGGCGCCGGACATCGCCAGCGCGTCGTCGAGCTCTGACAGAAACCGGTCGCTGCGAAACTGGCGCGGGCTGATGTTGACTGAGATATACAGCTCGCGGCCCGCCACTTCCTGGAACTGGCGGATCTGCATGCAGGCCGCCTTCAGCGCCCAGGCGCCCAGCAGGTTGATCAGGCCATTGTTTTCGGCAATCGGGATGAAGCGCACCGGCGGCACCATGCCGAGCGTCGGGTGCTTCCAGCGCATCAGCGTCTCGAAGCCTTCAATGACCTTCGTGCGGGCGTCGACGATCGGCTGGTAGTAGAGCAGAAACTCGCCTTCGCGCACAGCCTTGAACATGGCAGCCTCGAGCGAGATGTCATGCTCGGGCGGGCCCTGGTCGCGCGGGCTGTACAGCACCGTACGGCCCTTGCCGGTTTCCTTCGCGCGCGACAGCGCGGCGTCGGCCAGCGTCACCAGGCGCACCTCGTCTTCGGCATGGTCCGGGTACACGGTCACGCCAATCGACGCGCCCAGATAGATCGTGTGGCCACCCGTCTCGAACGGCGACTGCAGCGTGGCCATCAGGCGCCCGGTGACGAGCTTGATCTGGGCCTCGCTGAAGGTGCCGGGCAGCACGGCGACGAATTCGTCACCACCGACGCGCGCCAGCGTATCGCTGTCGCGCAAGACCCGGCGCAGGCGCGTGGCGGCCATTTGCAGCACGGCGTCGCCCAGCGGGTGGCCCAGGCCGTCGTTGACCTTCTTGAAGCCGTCCATGCCGATCGCAACGACCGAAAAGCCCTGGCCCGACCGGCGCGCATTCGAGATCACGACACGGATACGGTCGGCCAGCAGCAACCGGTTCGGCAACTCGGTCAGCGCATCGTGCGTCGCCATGTGGCGCAGCCGCTCTTCGGTCGCGTGCTGCGCCGACATGTCACGGCCGATCACGAGGATTTGCGCATCGTCGCCCGTGGTCAGCTGGGCAATACGCAGCTCGAACCAGATGTCACGCTCGCCGCTGCGAAAGCGCGCTTCGACGAGCGCGGCTTCGTGCGCCGTCGCGGCGCCGTCCAGTGCGTGGCGCAAGGCTGCCTGGTCGACATCGTGCACGAGCGAGACCAGCGAACAGCCCGGCGCATACCCGTGCAGGCGCTGGGCACGGGTGCCTGCGGCACGGATCACCCCACTTGAAGCCACCCGGAATACGGCGTCGCCCGCGCTTTCCAGCAGACCGTCGAGCAGCGTCGCCGGCGGCAGGTGCGCCGTCGGCGGATGGGAAGCTGCGGAAGGTGGGGTCAGCATGGTCGGTCAGAGCTCTCGTTTCGCGGCATGCTCGAACCATGCCGATATCATCTTGTTATCCGTGCCAGGCAACAAACCAGGAACGAGTCTATCACTGAAAAATTCCGTACTGCATCAGAATGAGCAACGTACGGTGCGTTCGCTTCCATGCCTGCGCCTGCGCGCATCCTGCTGACTGGCAGGCCAGCCCGTCATCCGTGTATTGTCGCTGATTATTGCTGAGTAGAAAATATCTATCGCTTAATTTAATGCTTTAATGCAACCAGATTTGTGTCATCGTGACACATTCATGTGCTGGACCAGGCCGCAGGCATCATCCGGCAACAGGAACGGGGCGGCGGAACGGCTGACGGGCAGGGCGCTGCAGACGGTCGGCTACTTCGCGCCGGGGACGTCGACCCAGAATTATTTCGGCGGGAGCCGGGACAAACCACGTTGTGCCTGTGATAATGCTGGCTTACAAGCTTCATCGACTGCGTCGAGCCCCGCCATGAACCAAGATCCGCGCTTCCCGAACCTCTTCATCCTGAACCACCCGTTGATCCTGCACAAGCTGTCGCACATGCGCGAGCACGACACGTCGACGCGCACGTTCCGCGAACTGCTGCGCGAGATCACGCTGCTGATGGGTTACGAGATCACGCGCGACCTGCCGCTGACGACGCGCCAGATCCGCACGCCGTTGGTGACCATCGATGCGCCAGTGATCGCCGGCAAGAAGCTGGCCGTGGTGCCGATCCTGCGCGCCGGTATCGGCATGAGCGATGGCCTGCTGGAGCTGGTGCCATCGGCCCGCGTCGGGCACATCGGCGTGTTTCGCGATCCCGATACGCATGAGCCGGTCGAGTACATGGTCCGCTTGCCGGACACGACCGATCGCACCTTCATCCTGTGCGATCCGATGATTGCCACTGGCAACTCGGCGGTGCACGCAATCGACGTGCTGAAAAAGCGCGGCGTGCCGGACGAGCAGATCCTGTTCCTGGCGCTGGTCGCCGCGCCTGAAGGCATCCAGGTGGTGCAGGACGCGCATCCGAACGTCAAGGTCTACGTCGCGTCGCTGGACTCGCACCTGAACGAACACGCCTACATCATCCCGGGCCTGGGCGATGCGGGCGACCGTATCTTCGGCACCAAGTAAGGCCGGCATGACCATGACGCAGCCGGCTGACCAGCAATTCTTCGCCCGCCTGGCCGAACTGAACGACAAGTTCGCGGCGCGCCTGCCATCCACGTTCGGGCGCCTGGCGCAGCTGTCGCAAGAGCTCGCACCGGCTGGCGCGCCCGGGTTCGACCCGGCCGGGCCGGCCGGTGAGCTGCAGGCGATGCTTCACACGCTGGCCGGTTCGGCGGCGACCTTCGGGTTTCGCGGCCTGGGTCATCATGCGCGCCTGCTTGAACAGCGGCTGCGCGTGCTGCGGGCGTTCGATGCCGTCGCCGCGGGCGAGTGGCAAGCCTGGCGCGCCGAGCTCGACGACTACATTGCCGCTGCGCTGCGCGACCCCAAGGCGCTGACCTGAACTACGGGCAGCGCAAGCCGGGCGCGCAATTGTCGAGCACACCGGAATTTGATCAAGCGCAAACAAATTAACCGTCCTTGCCTCTATTCTTTGCTGCATACCGAATTAAAAAATCCCGCTGTCGTATTTATTGGCATCAGGAATCGTAGGGCTACTTACGTATTTTTATTCAACGAACAGGGCATGCGCGAGAAATATTCGGTATAATGTGGGATCGTTGGGTTCGAGGTAGTAGTGCAGTCTGTCTGTCATTTCTTTCTTGCTTCTTCAAACGATCTAAAACGGGCGCAAGCCCAACTAACCGAAATAGGAAATTGTAATGGCAACTGGCATCGTTAAATGGTTCAATGACTCGAAGGGCTTCGGCTTCATCACCCCTGATGAAGGCGGCGAAGATCTGTTCGCGCACTTCTCGGCTATCCAGAGCAACGGCTTCAAGTCGCTGCAGGAAAACCAGCGCGTCTCGTTCGACGTGACCACCGGCCCTAAGGGCAAGCAAGCCTCGAACATCCAGCCTCTGTAATCGCCTAACAGGCGTTGCGAGACCAAAATCCCCGGAACTGCCGGGGATTTTTTTCGTCTGTACCTTTCAGGTGCTCATTCGGCCTGACCTGGGCTGGCGCGTCAGCGTTGCCGCCAGTAGTCCGGCGCCGCATAACTGCGGCGCAGGAAGTCGACAAAAGCGCGGATGCGCAGCGGCAGATGGCGGCGCTGCGCGAACACGGCGTGGATGTCGTTGCCGGGCGCCGCGAAGGCGTCCAGCACCGTGCACAGTTCGCCACTGGCGATCTGCTCGCCCACTTCCCACATCGAACGCCACGCCAGGCCCTTGCCGGCCAGCGCCCACGCGTGCAGCACGGCGCCGTCGTTGCAGACCATATTTCCGCTGACTTTGTGCGTGACAGGTTGGCCATTCTCGAGAAAGGTCCAGCCGCGCTGGCTGCCTTCGCTGCTCATTGCCAGGCAGTTATGGCGCACCAGATCGCCTGGTGTGCGCGGCGTGCCGTGGCGCTTCAGGTAAGCGGGCGCGGCAACCAGTACGCGCCCGTTGTCGGCCAGTTTCACCCCCACCAGGTTCGAGTCGCCCAGACGGGCGATCCGGATGGCGACGTCGACGCCATCGCCGATCAGGTCGATGACGCGGTCGTTCAGGTTCAGGTTGACCGTCACGTCGCGGTGCTCGGCCAGGAACGAGGGCAGCAGCGGCGCCACGTGCTGGCGGCCAAAGCCGGCCGGGGCCGACACCGTCAGGTGGCCCGACGCCCGACCGCTTCGCTCCGAGATGGCCGATTCTGCCTCGTTGACCTCGGCCAGGATGCGCTGGCAATCTTCGAGAAACGCCACGCCCTCGTCAGTCAGGACGAGCTTGCGCGTCGTCCGGCGCAGCAGCTTGACGCCCAGCCGGGCCTCCAGCGCGTCCAGTCGGCGCCCGATCATCGCTGGTGCAATGCCCTCGGCGCGCGCCGCGCCCGACAGGCTGCCGCGCGCCACGACCTCGACAAAGGTTGCCATCTGGGTGAACTTGCTCATGCAAACGGTCCGGTTGCGCAGATTGATTTAATACAAAAACACACAGATGAAGTGCGTATTTGTCTCGTTTAGCGTTACGCAGGTGAATATACTGGATGCCAACAGGAACGCCAAGCAGGGCCCGCCCCGGCGCAGCGTCGCACGTGATTTTCATTCATCTTTAGGAGTCGATATGTCCCTCAGCATCCCCCAAGGCATGGAAATTTCCGGCACGATCCAGCCGGCCTACGAGCAGATCCTGACGCCGGACGCGCTGGCGCTGGTGGCCACGCTCACACGCGCGTTCGAGCCACAGCGCCAGGCCCTGCTGGCCGCGCGTGCGGAGCGGGCAGCGCGCCTGGACGCCGGCGAGCGCCCCGATTTCCTGCCCGAGACCGCCGCAATTCGCGACGGCGACTGGCGCATCGCGCCGATTCCGGCGGCGCTGCATTGCCGCCGTGTCGAGATCACCGGCCCGGTCGAGCGCAAGATGGTCATCAACGCGCTGAACTCGGGCGCCGACAGCTACATGACCGACTTCGAGGATTCGAACACACCCAACTGGGATAACCAGATCAGCGGCCAGATCAATCTGTTCGATGCGATCCGCAAGACCATTTCGCTCGAACAGAACGGCAAGTCGTACCGGCTGAATGACAAGGTTGCCACGCTGCTGGTGCGCCCGCGCGGCTGGCATCTGGATGAAAAACACGTGCTCGTCGATGGCAAGCGCGTCTCGGGCGGCATCTTCGACTTCGCGCTGTTCATGGTCCATAACGCGAAAGAATTGCTGGCGCGGGGCGCCGGGCCATATTTCTACCTGCCGAAGCTCGAGTCGCACCTGGAAGCGCGGCTGTGGAACGACATCTTCGTGATGACGCAGGATCTGCTCGGCATCCCGCAGGGCACGATCAAGGCGACGGTGCTGATCGAGACCATCCTGGCTGCGTTCGAAATGGACGAAATCCTGTACGAGCTGCGCGAGCACAGCGCGGGCCTGAACGCAGGCCGCTGGGATTACATTTTCTCGTGCATCAAGAAGTTCAAGCGCGACAGCGATTTCTGCCTGGCCGACCGCGCCAAAGTGACGATGACGGCGCCGTTCATGCGCGCCTACGCGCTACTGCTGCTCAAGACCTGCCACGCACGGGGCGCACCGGCCATCGGCGGCATGGCCGCGCTGATCCCGATCAAGAACGACCCGAAGAAAAACGAGATCGCGATGGGCGGCGTGCGCAACGACAAGGCGCGCGATGCGACCGATGGCTACGACGGCGGCTGGGTCGCGCATCCGGGGCTGGTGGGGTTGGCGATGGAAGAATTCACCAAGGTGCTGGGCGAGCGCCCGAACCAGTTCGACAAGCAGCGGCCCGACGTTGTCGTGACGGCCGCGCAACTGCTTGACTTTAAGCCGGAAGCGCCGATCACCGAAGCCGGCCTGCGCTACAACATCAACGTCGGCATCCACTATCTGGGCGCCTGGCTGGCCGGCAATGGCTGTGTGCCGATCCACAATCTGATGGAAGACGCCGCGACGGCCGAAATCAGCCGCTCGCAGGTGTGGCAGTGGATCCGGTCAGCCAAGGGCGTGCTGGAAGACGGCCGCAAGGTCACGGCCGACATGGTGCGCGCGATGATTCCGGAAGAGCTGGAAAAAGTGAAGCTGGTGGCGGCCGATGGCACGCACGCGAGCTACGAGCGCGCCGCCACCATCTTTGAAGAAATGTCCACGGCGGATGCGTTCGCTGAATTTTTGACGTTGCCGCTGTACGAAGAAATCTGACGCCGCGTCAGAACGTATTCTTCCACTCCCGCAGCGCCGTGAAGACCTCGAGCGGCGCTGCACCTTCAGCCACGCGCCCGGCAGCGACCAGGCTGCGCACGATCGGCGCGCTCGTCGTGCGCAGGAACGGGTTGGTGGCTTTTTCCAAAGCGATCGTTGAAGGAATGGTCGGCTGGCCAGCGGCGCGGCTGGCCCCGTCGGCCTCCACGCGCGCAGCCAGCGCCGTGTTGGCGCCATCGACCGCTTGCGCAAACGCCAGGTTCGACATCGTGTATTCGTGCGCGCAATACACCAGCGTCTCGTCCGGCAGCGCCGCCAGTTGCGCCAGCGACGCGGCCATCTGCGCCGGTGTGCCTTCGAACAGGCGGCCGCAGCCGGCGCCAAACAGCGTGTCGCCGCAGAACAGCCAGCGGGCATCTGGATCGCGCCGCACATAGGCAATGTGCCCGAGGGTGTGGCCCGGCACGTCCAGCACGTCGAGCGCCAGATCGATGCCCGGCACGGTGATGCGATCGCCCTGCACCAACGGATGCGTCACCAGATCGATCCCATCGTTCTGCGGGCCAAACACCGGCACATCCCATTCGGCCAGCAGGGCGGGCACGCCACCGATATGGTCAGCATGATGATGGGTGAGTAGAATGGCAGTCAGGCGCAGGTCGTGCGCGGCCAGCGCCGCGCGTACCGGTGCTGCGTCGCCCGGGTCAACGACGGCCGCATGCGTGCCGTCGTGAACCAGCCAGAGGTAATTGTCTTTGAAGGCCGGCACTGTCAGTACCGACAGGGCCGGCTGCCGTGGAGGTGTCATGGTCATGTGTATGGTCAAGAGGTGGCATGGATAGCGCTGCCGAGAAATCCATTATAGCGCTCGACAACTGGCTGCAATCGCCAGCCGGCGCGTACGTGCGCGCGTTCGAGCAGGCCTGCCTCGAAGAATTGACGGCGGATATTTTTGGCTACAACGCGCTGCAGATCGGCGTGCCGCAGCTTGATGCGCTGGCCGCCAGCCGCATGCCCAACCGGTGGCAGGTTGCCACGCGCACGTCGAATGCCGACGAGCTCGCGTTCGCCTCGAACGGCCGCCAGATTGCGGCCGCGGCCGATTTCACCGAGCTGCCGTTTGCGTCGAGCAGCATCGATCTGGTCGTGCTGCCGCACGTGCTCGAGTTCACCGCCGAGCCGCACCAGGTCTTGCGCGAAGTCGAGCGCATCCTGATTCCCGAAGGGCAGGTGATCATCTGCGGCTTCAATCCGGCCAGCCTGTGGGGCATGCGCCAGGGGATCGGGCGGGTCACGCGCAATGGCTACTTGCCGGACACGGGCGAATTCATTTCTATGCCGCGCCTGAAAGACTGGCTAAAATTGCTCAACCTGAGCGCCACGCGCAGCCACTTCGGCTGTTACGCGCCACCTTGCCGTACCGCCCATTGGCTCAGCCGCTTTGCGATGATGGAATCGGCCGGCGGGCGCTGGTGGCCATATCTTGGCGCCGTCTACGTCGTGCATGCGATCAAGCGCGTCAAGGGGATGCATCTGATCGGCCCCGCATGGAACAAGAAAACCAGCAAGCGACCGGCGGCGGTGCCGGCGGCGAACCGCATTGAACGAATTGAAAGTGAATAGCAGGGCATGAGCGACTTAACGAGCACAACAACGAGTGAAGTAAAGAGCGACACTAGCCCGACCCGGGTCGAGATTTTCAGCGACGGTGCCTGCAAGGGCAATCCGGGCACGGGCGGCTGGGGTGCGCTGCTGGTGTCGAACGGGCACGAAAAGGAAATCTTCGGCGGCGAGCCCAACACCACCAACAACCGCATGGAATTGCGCGCCGTGATCGAGGCGCTGGGCGTGCTGAACCGGCCATGTGAAGTCGTGCTGCACACCGACAGCCAGTACGTCCAGAAAGGCATCTCCGAGTGGATCCACGGCTGGAAGGCGCGTGGCTGGAAGACGGCGGCGAAAGAGCCCGTGAAAAACGAAGACCTGTGGAAGGCGCTTGACCTGGCCCAGCAGCAGCACGCCGTCGAATGGCGCTGGGTGCGCGGCCACAACGGCCACCCGGGCAACGAGCGGGCCGACGTGCTGGCCAACAAGGGCGCTGCATCGGTACGGCGCTGAGCAGCCGCTGCTGAGCATCCCGCCGCCGCAGTTGTTATACTGCGCCCGCACCCACTTTGAAGAATTGCACCATGCGTCAGATCGTTCTCGATACCGAAACCACAGGCCTGAACCCCCGCACCGGCGACCGCGTCATCGAAGTCGGCTGCGTTGAAATTTTCAACCGCAAGCTGACCGGCAATAACTACCACTGCTATATCAATCCCGAGCGCGAGTCGGACGAGGGCGCGCTGGCCGTGCACGGCCTGACCACCGAGTTCCTGAGCGACAAACCGAAGTTCCACGAGATCGCGCACGAACTGCGTGACTTCATCCAGGGCGCCCAGGTCATCATCCATAACGCCCCGTTCGACCTGGGTTTCCTGAACGCCGAGTTCACGCGCATGGGCCTGCCGCCGTTCGTCCAGTATTGCGACGGCGTCATCGACACGCTGGTGCAGGCGAAAGAGCTGCATCCCGGCAAGCGCAACTCGCTCGACGCGCTGTGCGACCGCTACGACATTTCGAACGCGCACCGCAAGCTGCACGGCGCGCTGCTCGACTCGGAGTTGCTGGCCGATGTGTACCTGGCGATGACGCGCGGCCAGAATTCGCTGACCATGGATGTCGAAGAAGAGACGAGCAGCGATGGCGAGGCGCTCGAGATCGTGCCGCTGGGCGAGATCATCGTCGTGGCGGCCAGTAGCGATGAACTGGCCGAGCACGATACGGTTCTGGCTGGCCTGGACAAAAGTGTGAAGGGCACCTGCGTCTGGCGGACTTACGCCGTTTAATTGCGCGGCGCAGGGGTGACGCCAAGAAAATTTTGTGCCATAATATGCCTCGCTTCGGGAGGTTAGCTCAGGGGTAGAGCACTGCATTCACACTGCAGGGGTCGCAAGTTCGAAACTTGCACTTCCCACCAAGAATTTTCAAGGCCAGCAGAAATGCTGGCCTTGTTCGTTTCTGCGCAGGTTTTTTACGGTGCGCCGTCCGGATGCATGTAGTCGATTGCTATTTGGCATAATTTATCGGCTGTGGCATAATACGGCCTCGCTGGGAGGTTAGCTCAGGGGTAGAGCACTGCATTCACACTGCAGGGGTCGCAAGTTCGAAACTTGCACTTCCCACCAACGAATATGGTTGAGCGAAAAAGGCTTGCACTTCACCGTGCAAGCCTTTTTTGCATTGTGCCTCTCGCTTTGCGCCCACCAGCCAGCCCCACAACCGTTAGGCATCTTTTTGACACGAATAATTGTCAAAAAAACGCGGTCAAACAGGCCGCAGAACGAGCGGAATTCAACCGCGCCCGTGGCTTCGCCCTGTACACTTGTCGTGCAACCACGCGGCATGCGCTGTGCCTTCAGGCACGTGCCGGCATCCGAAACATTCAAGTAACGAAGCTTTCATGGTGAATGGGCATTACCAACCCTGGCTGGTCGCCGTCTCGATTCTGGTCGGCATACTGGCGTCATACACCGCACTGAGTCTGGCCATGCGCGTCAGGCAGGCGCAGCGGCGTGCGCGGTATGTCTGGGTGGCCGGCGGCGCCATGGCCATGGGCAGTGGCATCTGGGCCATGCACTTTGTGGGGATGCAGGCGTTTCGCCTGCCGCTGCCGATCGGCTACGACACCACGACGACCTTTGTGTCCTGGCTGCTGCCGGTGGTGGCGTCCGGCCTCGCGCTCTGGCAATTGCGATACCGCACGGTGCGGCCACGGCATCTTGTCGCCAGTGCCCTGCTGATGGGCCTTGCCATCAATGCCATGCACTACACCGGCATGGCCAGCATGCAGATGCATCCTGCGATTACCTATTCGCCGTGGCTGTTCGCACTCTCGGTTGCCATCGCGATCGGCGCGTCGGCGCTCGCGCTGCAGATCGGCATGCGCATGCAGGAGGGTGCTCGCTCGCGCCGCATGCTGCAATTGGCCGCCAGCGTCGTCATGGGCGGCGCGATCGCCGGCATGCATTACACCGGCATGGCCGCCGCGCACTTTGCGCCGGACAGTGTCTGTGGCGCGGCGCTGGTAGGCGTCGACCAGGATTACCTGGCGGCGCTGGTAACGATCACGACAGTGGCGCTATTGAGTATCACGCTGCTGGCCACGATTTTCGATGCGCGCCTCGAGGAGCGCAACCAGACGATCGCCGCCTCGCTCGTGGCCGCGGCCGAACGCCAGAAGCTGTTCTTGCTCGAGCAGCAGGCGCGGCTCGACGCAGAAAACGTCAGCCAGATGAAGGATGATTTCCTGGCCACGCTGTCGCACGAGCTGCGCACGCCGCTCAATGCCATGCTCGGCTGGTCGCAATTGCTGCTGCAGGGCGGGCGCGACGACGCTGCACTCAAGCGGGGCCTCTCCACGATCGAGCGCAATGCGCGTGCGCAGTCCGAACTCATCGAAGACATGCTCGACATGAGCCGCCTGCTGGCCGGCAAGGTGCGCATCGATAACGTGCCACTGTCGCCCCCGGACTTCATCAACGCTGCGCTCGACACGACGCGGCCGGCGGCCCTGGCGCGCCAGGTGACGCTGGTCGGCGATCTAGACGCCGGGGCCGGGCGCATCCTCGGCGACAGCGGCCGCATGCAGCAGGTGATGGTGAACCTGCTGTCCAATGCCATCAAGTTCAGCGAGCCGGGCGGCGTCGTGACGGTCACGCTGCGCACCCTCGAGGACGCCAGCGTGATCACCGTGCAGGATACCGGCGCCGGCATCCCGGCCGCCTTCCTGCCATTCGTGTTCGACCGCTTTCGCCAGGCCGATGGATCGTCCTCACGGCGTCACGGCGGCCTGGGTCTGGGGCTGGCCATTGCGCGCCAGCTGATCGATTTGCAGGGCGGCGCGCTGAGCGTGGCCAGTGCGGGCGAGGGGCAGGGGGCAGCCTTCACGTTGCGCATGCCGCTGGCTAGTGGCTGCGCCCCGGCGCCCGCCGCAGCGGCGCCCGCACTGGGGTTGCCGCTGACAGCGCTGGCGCTGCAGGGCCTGACGGTGCTGGTGATCGACGACGCGCTCGACTCGCTCGAACTGGTGCAGGCGGTGCTGGCGCCCAGCCAGGCCAGGATCCTGACCGCCACTGGCGCCCAGGAAGCCCTGCACCTGATCGCGCTGCACCGGCCCGACCTGATCATCAGCGACATCGGCATGCCGGTCATCGATGGGTTCGATTTCATCCGCAAAGTGCGCGCCTTGCCGGACCGCCTGATCGCCAGCGTGCCGGTGATCGCACTAACGGCGTTTTCGCGCAAGGAAGACGAGCAGAAAGTGCTGGCGGCGGGGTTCGATGAATTTCTGGCCAAGCCACTGGTGCCGGCGGCGCTGCTGCAGACCGTGGCGGCCGTCAACGCGCGCCGCACGCCGCTGCCGGTCTAGGTCCAGGTCTACCTTCAGGCCGCCACGCCCGGCAACACCAGGTCGAGTTGCAGCGCGCCTTCTGGTCGCCGCAGGCCCGCCACGATATACGCGCGGTTGCGGCCCGCTTCCTTGCCCTTGTACATGGCGCGATCGGCCAGGGCAATGGCTTGTTGCCAATCCATCGAGGGCGCCGGCGCCTCGTCTTCACCGATCGCAAACGGCAGCGCCACGGCGCCGGCCGTGGCGCTGATCGCCAGCAGCGTGCCGTCGGCCAGCAGCACCGGGGCGCTCGCCAGTGCGTCGAGGATGCGCTGCACCAGCAGCGGCCGCTGCGCCGCCGTGACGCCCTGCGAATACACGAGGAATTCTTCGCCGCCCCAGCGCAGCACCATGTCCGACTCGCGCAGCGTGGCGCGCAGGCGCTTGCCCACTTCGACCAGCACGGCGTCGCCGGCGGCGTGGCCATAGTCGTCGTTGATGCGCTTGAAATGGTCGATGTCGAGCAGCGTGAAGCAGTCCGCGGCGTCCGGCTGCGGCGCCGCTTCGCCGGTACGGCTGCGCATGCGGTCCTGGAAAGAACGCCGGTTGTGCAGGCCGGTGAGCGGGTCGTGCGCCGAATGGTGGGCCAGTTCGGCGTTCAGTTCCGAAAGGCGCTGGCCCGTGCGTTCCGATTTGCGGTACAGCCACAGCACGCCAGCGCACAGCAGCAGCGCCAGCGCGGTCCCCAGAGAGGCGGCCGTCTGCACCAGCGTACGGTGACGCAGTTCGGCGTCCTTGGCGGCGTTTTCCAGGCGCAGACTGTCGATCTGGGCAACGCGCTCGCGCGACTTGAACTGTTCTTGCAGCGCCGAGATCGCCTTGTTGCGGTCATTCACGGCCAGTTGCTGCATGACGGCGTCGCGCTCACGCAGCGTGGCAAGGGCTTCCTTGAAACGGCCGGCCCGCTCCAGCGCCTGGCTTTTTTCGGCCAGCAGGCGCCCCAGCGTGGACAGGGCGCCGGCGCGGCGCATCGCGGCGCTGACCTCGTCGACCAGGTGCAGGCCTTCCTGATAGCGGCGCTGGCCAAACAGCGCAAAGCCCAGGTTCGCTGTCGCCATCTGCAGGCTGATCCTGTCCTCGCTGTCCCTGGCAGGGATCAAGGCGGCGCGTGCGGCCGTTTCGGCCTCGGCGTAGCGGCCCAGTTTGAGGTAGGCGTTGGCCATATTGCCCAGCACATTGGCCTGGACCGACAGCAGTTGATGCGTTTGCGCCAGCCCGAGCGCCCGCTCGAGCGCCACCAGGCCGGCAGCGGGCCGGTCTTGCGTGATCAGCGCGCGGCCTTCGAAGAACGACGCCGCCGCATCCAGCCGCGGCGGCAGGCTGGTCTTGCTGGCGCGTACTTCGCGCAGCGTCTCGAGCGCGCGCACGGGATCGCGGGCATTGACGTACATGCGTGCCATGGCCAGCAGGATGTCGGCTTTGCGCGGGCTCCACAGGTCGGGGTGGTTGTTGACCAGTTCGAGCGCAGGCAAAAAGCGCTGCAGCGCGCGATCGTACTGGCCGACGGCGCTGAAAGCTGCGCCCTGCAGTGCATCGAACCCGGCCTTGAATTCCAGGCTGTCGAGATCACGGTAGCGGGCGCCCAGCGTTTCCAGCAAGCCCAGCGCCGCGGCGGGATCATTGTTTTCAATCAGGCGATACACGCGGCCCAGGCTGGCCAGTGCCAGGTTGCGCGGATCGTGCGCAGTCGTGGCCAGCTTGATGATCTGTTCGTTGGTCTCGTACGCGTCGCGGTAATTGCCGCCATCGACCTGCACCCGGCGCAACAGGAACAGGTAACGGATCCGCACCGCATAGGGCGCGCCGGCGATCAGTGCCGGGCCTTCCTGCACCAGGAGAGTGCGGGCCTGCGCATGATGTTGCTCCGCGATGACGGCAATGTCGTCGAGACGCGACGCCGGGTTCGGCGCTGCCAGTGCGCCGCCAAGCACCAGTGTAAAGCCGCAGGTCACCAGTGCACGACGCAGTCCAGTCCGCCCCGACGCGTGCGCGGGCAGTCCGGTAATCAATTGTCCTGGGGTGACATGCATGGCGGGGGAACAGCGGTGTCCAAACAGCGGAAGGCGGCCCAGACAAGCTGGGGCGGTGGCAATCACCCATTATCGAATGTTGCCCTTGGGAAATCAAGACCGCTCGACGCCGGCGCGCTGTTTACGCAACGCTCGGTTGGATTTGCCAGCGGGCACGTAAATTGCACTTGTTTCCGCAGATTGCTTTGATTCGAGACAACATTCTGGTTATATTGGCACACCTGCGAAAAAGCTGGAGATGACAGGTACAAGCAGCGGCGGTTTCAGGTCAGGCAAGCCGGCCCACCAGGCAGGATCCCGGGAGTGCGCCCGCCCATCAGGCAGGCGCAGGAATGACAAGACGCGGGACCACACCATTATTTGATTGGAGAACACGTAGTGAGTATTTTTAGAACCAAGAATCTGGATGCGATGATCGCCGCAAGCGCCAAGCCGGGCGGCCTCAAGAAAGTGCTCGGCCCGACCGACCTGATCCTGCTCGGCATCGGCGCCATCGTTGGCACCGGTATCTTCGTGCTGACCGGCACCGGCGCCGTCACGGCCGGCCCCGGCCTGTCGCTGTCGTTCGTCATCGCGGCCATGGCATGCTGCTTCGCCGCGCTGTGCTACGCCGAATTCGCCTCGACCGTCCCGGTCGCTGGTTCCATCTATACCTACAGCTACGCCACGCTGGGCGAATTCGTCGCCTGGATGATCGGCTGGGACTTGCTGCTCGAATACGGCCTGGCCACCTCGACCGTTGCGGTCGGCTGGTCGGGTTATTTCCAGTCGCTGCTGTCGGGCTTCGGCCTGGTGCTGCCTGACGCGCTGACCGCCGCCCCCGGCGCACGCCCTGGCGTCGAGACCCTGTTCAACCTGCCGGCCTTCCTGATCATGATGGCCATCACGTTCCTGCTGTCGCTCGGCATGCGCGAGTCGGCCCGCCTGAACAACGTGATGGTGATCATCAAGATCAGCGTCGTGCTGCTGTTCATCGCGGTCGGTGTCGGCCACGTCAAGCCGGAGAACTGGCAGCCGTACATGCCATACGGCATGACGGGCGTGATGAGCGCCGCCGCACTGGTGTTCTTTGCCTTCATCGGCTTCGACGCCGTCACCTCGGCCGCCGAGGAAGTCAAGAATCCGGCACGCGACCTGCCGATCGGCATCATCGGTTCGCTGATCATCTGCACCATCCTGTATGTCGTGGTCGCTGCGATCATGACCGGCATCGTGCCGCACATGGACTTCAAGGGTGTCGACCATCCGGTGTCGCTGGCGCTGCAAGTGGCCGGTGAAGACTGGGTCGCCGGCTTCGTCGACCTGGCGGCGATCCTGGGCATGAGCACCGTGATGCTGGTGATGGCGTATGGCCAGACCCGTATCCTGTTCGCGATGTCGCGTGACGGCCTGATGCCGGCGCGCCTGTCGAAGGTGCACCCGAAATACGGTACGCCATTCTTCGCAACCTGGCTGGTGGGCATCATCTTCGGTCTGATCGCCGCCGTGGTGCCGCTGACGGTGCTGGCTGAGCTGGTCAATATCGGCACGCTGGCCGCGTTCACGCTGGTCTCGATCGCCGTGATCGTTCTGCGCAAGAAGCGTCCTGACCTGCCACGTGCGTTCCGTTGCCCGGCCGTGCCTTTGATCCCGATCCTGGCGATCATCTTCTGCCTGGTGCTGATGTCGTTCCTGAGCTGGCATACCTGGGTCGCGTTCGCGATCTGGTTGACCATCGGCGCGATCGTGTACTTCGGCTATGCACGCAAGCATTCGCTGCTGAACAATACGCCGCAGTAACGCACCACAGTAAGCACCACAGTAAGCTGCATGTTTTGTGCCCCTGCCAGCGCGGGGGCTTCATGGTAGGCTCTTGTTGGCGACGCCATCATGGCGTCATGTGAACGAACAGCAAAGGAAACAACCATGAGTGCCATCGTGCTGGGTGGGGGCGACGCCCTTCTGATCGTCGACCCGCAGGTCGACTTCCTTCCCGGCGGCAGCCTGGGCGTCCCGCAAGGCGACGCCGTGCTGGCCCCGATCAATCGACTGATCGACCTGTACCGCGCGCATGCGCTGCCGGTGTACGTGTCGCGCGACTGGCATCCTGCATTGCATTGTTCATTTGCCGACCAGGGCGGACCGTGGCCCGTGCACTGCGTCGCGGGCAGCGATGGTGCACGCTTTGCCAAGGCGCTGCAGCTCGACGACGCGGTGGTCGTCTCCAAGGCCACCACGGTCGAAGTCGATGCCTATTCGGCGTTCAACGGTACCGGCCTGGCCGACACGCTGCGCGAGCGCGGCATCCGGCGCCTGGTCGTGTGCGGGTTGGCAACAGATTATTGCGTGCTCAATACGGTCGTCGATGGGTTGGCGGCGGGGTTCGAGGTGTTGCTTGCACCAGAGGCAATGCGCGCCGTAAATGTCAATACGGGCGATGGCGAGCGTGCCCTGGCGCGCATGCTCGATGCCGGGGCAATGCCGGTACAACTATCCAACAGTGGCCTGGTTCCAGAGCAGACCCTGGGAGCAGCAGCGTAATGACCTGCGTCACTCGATAATATTTTTGTAATCCCTATCTTACAGGCCGACAGCACGCCTACCGATTCTCTCGACATGCCTGAGCACGGATAATGCGGTACCGTCCATAGAACGCATTTCAAGAATCGAGACATGAGCCCAATGCTGTTAGCCGACGCGCCAGGCGTCCAGAGTGCCCCGCTGCCTACCGGCCAGGGTGCCAGGAATCTGTACTTCTCGCTGTATGCCGACCCGGCAGCGCAGCCTGATGCCGCCAAGTCGTTCATCGACGACCAGATCGCGCTCGCACGCGAGCTGCCAGTCGACCTGCCATCGAACATGAATGACCTGCAAGCGTGGATCGAAGAGCGCGCCGACGTCGTTGGGCAGGAATACCGCGAATACCTGGCTGCGCGCAAGAACGGTGCACCGCGCCGCTACTTCAGCACCCGCGCCCATGCGCTGTACTTCATCAAGGGCGTGGCGCCGACCAAGTTGGTCGATGGCGCCTGGCTGTATGGCCTGGTGCGCCAGTGGGATGACGTTGCTTTCCACCCGCTGATCAAGACCTACCTCGAAGAGCTGGGTGACGGTTTGCCGGACAAGAACCACGTGACGCTCTATCGCAAGCTGCTGGCCACGAACGGCTGCGACAGCTGGGCAGGCTTGAGCGACAGCCATTTCCTGCAGGGCGCACTGCAACTAGCGCTGGGTCATAACGTTGAGCATTACCTGCCGGAGATCATTGGCTACAACCTCGGCTACGAACAATTGCCGCTGCACCTGTTGATCACGTCCTACGAGCTGAACGAACTGGGCATCGATCCGTATTACTTCACGCTGCACGTGACGGTCGACAATGCCGGTAGCGGCCATGCCCGCAAGGCCGTGCAGTCGGTCCACGACCTGATGCCACGCGTGGGCGACCGCGATGCCTTCTGGCAGCGCGTCGTCAACGGCTACCGCCTCAACGAGCTGGGTGCCAGCACCACGTCGGTGATTGGCGAGTTCGATCTGCAGGAAGAACTGGTCAGCATCATGGCGGCCAAGAGCATCGTCGGCAAGAACATGCATTCGGACTACTGCCGCGTGGCTGGGCGCTCGGTCAACGACTGGCTGGCCGAGCCCGCGCAGATTCCCGCATTCCTGGCCGCGCTCGAAGAAGCCGGCTGGATCAAGCGCGGTGAAGCAGTCGAGCACAGCCGCTTCTGGCGCCTGGTCGAAGGCGAGCGCGCCGAGATGTTCGGTGTGTTTAATGCCTATGAGCTGCAGGTGCTGCGCGACTGGATCACGAGCCACCCGGACGGCGGGCAAGCTGCCGGCCCGCGTGTGCTGACCGCCCGCGCGCGTCAGCGTACGCTCGACCAGCATGGCCTGGGCACCGAGCGCGGGACTGCGTTCCCGGTGCGTGGCCTGATCCGCCGTCACACGGGCGCCGACGCACAAGATACAGGCAACGAGCTGCGCGTGCTGGAGCAGCAGGTTGCTTCCAGCAGCGGCAAGCAGGAAGCGATGGCGCTGCTGGCGCGTTTGCTGTCGCCGGAAGTGCACCACACCACGGTGGGCCTGATGGCCACCCGGATGTACACGCAACTGTTCGACGCCTGAGGCGTCCGCACAGTGCACAAAGCGGCCGGTACACGTAGAGAGCGTGTGCCGGCCGTCGCTTCATCAACACCATAACAAGGGAACACCAACGTGCAAATCCTGGAACAACGCTTTCTGCGCGGACCGAACGTCCACGCCGATTCACCCTGCCTGCTGTCCGTCGTCGATCTGGAAGACCTGTACGGCCTCTCGACCCGGGATATCCCCGGCTTCAACGATGCGCTGCTGGGCCTGCTGCCAGCGCTGGGCGGCGCGCGCCTGTCCGATGGCGCCACGGGCGGCTTCGCGCAGCGCCTGGCGGCCGGCACCTACCTGGGCCGCGTGATCGAAACCGTCGCCCTCGAGCTGCAGTCGTTGGCCGGCGCACCCGCCACCTTTGGCCGTACGCGCCCGGTGAACGGCCATCCGGGCCAGTTCCGCGTGGTCGTTGCGTACACCTGTGAAAAGCTGGCCGAGCCGGCCTTCGATCTGGCGGTGGACCTGGTGACGGCGCTGGCGCGCGGCGAAGCGTTTGCACTCGAGCCACGGCTGGAAGAACTGCGCGGTATCGCCGGGCGCTACGCAATCGGCACCAGCACGGCGGCCGTATTGGCGGCGGCGCACGAGCGGGGCATCCCGACCCAGCGCATCACCGAAGAAGCGAACCTGTTCCTGCTCGGCTGGGGTGTGCGCCAGAAGCGCCTGCAAGCGACGACGACGGGCGAGACCAGCTTCATCGCGGTCAAGATCGCCAGCGACAAGCAGTTGACGAAAGCGTTGTTGAAGGAAGCCGGCGTGCCGGTGCCCGAGGGCGACGTGGTCACGACCGTCGAAGCGGCGCAGCGCGTGGCGCGGCGCCTGGCGGTGCCGGTCACGCTCAAGCCACTGGACGGCAACCAGGGCAAGGGCGTCACAGTCGCCTGCGCGACACCGGACGACGTGGCGCTGGCGTTCGAATTTGCCCGTGGCTTTGGCCGGCGCGTGATCGTCGAACGCCATGTCGAAGGACGCGACTATCGCGTACTCGTGGCCTGCGGACGCGTGGCGGCCGCCTCGTGCCGCCGCCCGGCACACGTCGTCGGCGATGGCAACCTCACGGTGCGCCAGCTAGTCGAGATCGAAAACACCAACCCGGCGCGAGGCGCGGGCCATGCGACCATCCTGACCCGCATTACGCTCGATGAACACGCAAACGACATGCTGGCGCGCCAGGGCTTCGATGTGGACAGCGTGCTGCCGGTGGGCGTCACGGCCGAACTGCGCGGCAATGCGAACCTGTCGACCGGCGGCACCGCCGAAGACGTGACCGACCAGTTGCCGGAATCGACGCGCCTGCTGTGCGTGCGGGCCGCCGCCAAGATCGGTCTGGACGTGGCCGGCATCGACATCGTGTGCCAAGACATCGCGCAGCCGCTCGCAGCGCAGCGGGGCGCCGTCATCGAAGTGAACGCCGCGCCAGGCATCCGCATGCACCAGTACCCGAGCGCCGGTGAGCCGCGCGATGCGGGCGACGCCATCGTCGAAGGCCTGATGGGCAATACGGACGGGCGCATTCCCGTCATCGCACTGACCGGCACCAATGGTAAGACCACCACCACCTTGCTGGTCGCGCACGCGGCGCGCATGGCAGGCAAGGTGACGGGCGTGACGACGACCGAGGGCGTCTTCATCGACGGCAAGCAGGTCGTCAAGGGCGATTGCACCGGCTACTGGTCGGCGCGCACGGTGCTGGGCGCACCGGAAGTCGAGGTCGCGGTGCTGGAAACGGCCCGTGGCGGCATTCTCAAGCGCGGTCTCGCGTTCGATCGCTGCGACGTGGCGATCGTGCTGAATATCGCGGCCGACCACCTCGGTCTGGATGGCGTCGATACGGTCGAAGATCTGGCACAAGTCAAGGCCGTGGTGGCGCAGTCGGCCTCGAAAGCGGTCGTGCTCAACGCGGAAGACGCGCTGTGCGTGCAGATGGCGCGCCGCATCAAGCCAGGCGCTGAAGTGCTGTTCTTCTCGATGGATCCGGAAAGCCCGGTGATGCTCAAGCACCTGGAAGACGGTGGGCGTGGTGCGTATCTGCAGGATGGCGCGGTGGTGCTGGCCGACGGCCACAGCCAGCAAGCGCTGCTGCGCGTGGAAAGCATGCCGATCTCGTTCGGCGGCCTGGCACGGTTTAATATCGCCAATGCACTGGCGGCTGCTGCCGGCCTGATGGCCGCCAACTTCAACCATCTTAACATCGCTGCGGGCCTGTCGACGTTCGTCTCGAACGGCCGCACGAATCCGCTGCGCACGAACATGTTTGACGTGCGCGGCGTGACGGTCATCGTCGACTACGCGCACAACCCGGCCGCCTACGCCGCCATGGCCGACATGGCACGCGGCATGCTGCCCGGCCAATTGATCGGCATCGTGACGGCGCCCGGAGACCGCCGCGACACCGACCTGGAACAGGTCGGCCGTGTCTGCGGTGAGCGTTTCGACGAGCTGGTGGTCTACGAATCGCAAAGCCGGGGCCGTGAACCCGGCGAAGCGGTCGACCTGATCCTGTCCGGCGCCGAAGAAGTGGTCGGCATCAGCGACACGCTGCACCGCGAGCTGGATGTCGGCAATGCCATCCGCCTCGGCCTGAGTCTGTGCAACCCGGGCGACGTCCTGATCTTCGCCTGCGGCTCCTCGCTGCAAGTCTTCATCGACGCCATCCGCATGACCGACCCCGAAAGCGCCGCCCTGATCGCCGCCCAAACGGCCTGACCCGAAGATCCCGAACAATTAGGGTCAGAGTAGAATTATTGAGCAATTGATCCGGATTTAAACGGACTCAGCTTATCGAGTCCGTCGAATTCGGAAAAGTTATCAAACAATTCGACTCTGGCCCTAATTGTTCATTTTCTGATGGCAAATCTGAGGCAAAAGACTTAATTAGGGTCAGAGTCGAATTGTTGAGCAATTTCTCCCGAACTTAGCAGTCTCATCTTATGCAGGCTTGCTTATTCGAAAAAGTTGTCAAAGAATTCGACACTGACCCTAATTATTCAGTTTCTTTGGGTAGAGCCCTAGTGCAATGATTAATTGGGGTCAGTGTCGAATTATTGGGTAATGGATTTGGAGCACTGACAGTGCGTGAAAAAAACGGCCCTTTTGGGGCCGTTTGTCGTTGGGGCTCAGATTGCGGCGGCTTCGATTTTATTTGCCAGGTCCGGGCGGGTGGGGCGGAGGGCTTCCGTAAGTTCGGAGATCGATGAACCGCACCCGAAAACGAGGACGTCGCCAGGCACGCAGCGTGCCAGGCCCAGGCGGATGGCGCAGTGGACGTCATGCTCGATCTGCAGGTGGTCTGGCGCAATCTTTGCCAGCTGGGCGCCGCGGGCGATGAGTCTTGCGGACTCACCCTTGGCGCGGCCACGCGCTTCGCTGTCGTAGACGACCAGTTCGTCGAACCCGGCGGCGCAGGTGCGGCCGATGTCGATCAGGTCGGCATCGCGTCGGTCGCCCGGGGCGGCCACCACGCCGACCAGGCGGCCGGCCGTCATGGCGCGTGCCATCTCGGCCAGCGCGGCGTAGGCAGCGCAGTTGTGGGCGTAGTCGACGACCACCGTCACGCCGTCGACGTCGTACAGATTCGAGCGCAGTGGATTGTGCTTGTTGTCGGAGACAAAGCCGCGCAAGCCGGCGGCGATGTCGTGGTTGCTGAAGCCGCTGGCCATCAGCGCTGCCGCTGCCGCCATCGCGTTGGCAATGTTGTAGCGCGCACGACCGCCGAGCGACACGGGCATGTCGCGCACATCGAGCAAGGCCTCGTGCCGCATGCCCCCGGCCAGTACGATCGTCGAATCCTGCAGGTAGACGCCGCGGCCACCGTGTTCGATGTGCGGCACCAGGACTGGGTCTTCGGCGTCCAGCGCGAAATAGATGATCTCGACGCCGTCGGCCAGCGTGTCCGCCATCCTCACGCAAAGGGCGTCTTCGGCATTGAGCACCACCGCGCGCGTCGCCCTGGCCGCGACGACCGCCTTCACCCGGGCCAGATCCTCGATCGTGTCGATGCCATCCAGCCCCAGATGGTCGGCCGAGACATTCAGCACCACTGCCACGTCGCAGCGGTCGTAGGCCAAGCCGCGCTTGAGGATGCCGCCGCGCGCCGTTTCCAGCACCGCGAAGTCGACATCGGGCGAACCAAGCACACTGCGCGCCGAATGGTAGCCGGTACAGTCGCCTTCATAGGCCAGCTGCCCGTCCAGATACACGCCGCTGGTCGTCGTGACGCCGGTGCGCAGGCCGGCCAGGCGCACCACGTGTTCGATCAGCAGGCTCGTGGTGGTCTTGCCATTGGTGCCCGTCACGGCGACCACGGGAATGCGGCCATCATCGGCACCGAATATAGCTTCGACGATGGCGTCACCGGCATCGCGCGGCGCACCGCGACTCGGATACTGGTGCATCCGGATCCCCGGCGCGGCATTGACTTCGATGACGCCGCCGCGCTGATCGCGCAAGGGCAGGGCGATGTCGTCGCAGATGATGTCGATGCCCGCGATGTCCAGGCCGATCGTGCGTGCGGCGCGGATGCAGATGTCGCGCGTCTCTTCCGGCAGCAGGTCGGTCACATCCTCAGCGGTGCCGCCGGTGGACAAGTTCGCGTTGCCCCGCAAGTCGGCGCCGATGCCGGCCGTGAGCACTGTATCGAGCTCGTAACCCTGGCTGGCGAGCGTCTCGAGCGCCAGTGCGTCGAGCGGAATCTTCGTCAGAATGTTCGTGTGCCCGTCGCCCCGGGCCGGGTTACTGTTCTCGCGCTCGACCAGCGCGCGGATCGTCGAGTGGCCATCGCCCGTCACGCCAGGCGGGCGCCGCCACGAGGCAGCGGCGATGCGGCCGCCCGTGACCAGCACGCGGTAGTCGCGTCCACGCAAGTACTGTTCGACGATCACGCGCCGACCGTGTCGCCGCGCGTGATCGAAGGCCCGTTCGACGCTGTCAGGCGTCGCGCAATCGACCGTCACGCCCTTGCCCTGATTCGCGTCCAGTGGCTTGACGACCACAGCGCAGCCCAGCCGGCGCGCGACACGCTGGGCGGCCGCGCTGGTCATCACGACCTCGCCACGCGGCACCGGTACGCCGGCCTGCGCGAGCAGGGTCTTGGTCAGGTGCTTGTCGCTGGCGATGCTCACCGCGATCGAATTGGTGGCGCCGGTGATCGTCGCCTGCAGACGCTTCTGACGGCTGCCCCAGCCCAGCTGGAACAGGTTCGCCCCGTCCGTCAGCCGGCGCGATGGAATCCCGCGCCGCTGCGCCGCATCGAGCACGGCGCCGGTGCTGGTGCCGATCGCATGCGCCGAAGCGAGTTCGCGCAACGCCGCCACGGCGGCATCGAGATCGAACGGCTCATCGCGCGTCAGCGCCGTCAGCAGCTTGACGCCGACCCGCAGCGCTTCGCTCGCAACCTGCTCGACGCCGTAACCGCACACGATGCGGCGGCGCTCTTCATGCCCCGTGACCGCCAGCGTCGCACCTTGCACGCCGGGGGCGTCCGCGAGGCGCTGCAGTTCCATGATCACGGGTTCGAGCGCGTCGACGGGCAGGGCATCGTCAGACAGCCGCACGGCCGCCGCCGCGGGCAGCCCCGGCATCAACGCCAGCAGGCGCGCACCAAAGCCACGTCCCTTCGTATTCAGATTGTCGACGACCGCCATCAGGCATGGCGTCTCGGTAAACAGGTTCGGGCCCCGCAGCAGGCGCTTTTCGATCACTTTCATGAGAGAGGCGTGCGCTTCGTGACGATCTGCAGGAAGTCCAGCAGCGAAGCCGGAATGCGCCTGCCCACCTGTTCATCGCCAATCGGCAGCGAATACTTGGCGCCGGCCGGCAGCAGGTGCAGGCGCACGTCAATCAGTTCCGGGATGGCCCGGTCCTTGATCTCGGCGACGTTACTGCTCATCGAGCGGCCATCGACGACGGTCACCGCGCCTTCACCCAGCACCTCGATTCCCACGCCGCGCTCGATCACGAGCGCCGTGTCTTCATCGATGCCAATGCCTTGCAGGTACGGATTCTGCGCGACGATCGACAACAGGCGCGACAAACGCTGGCGCTCCGAGAAATGCTGGTCGACGACCACGCGGTGCAAAAAGCCCAGGCCCGCGCCCAGGCTGACCGAGCCTTTTTCGGGCAGCAGGTCGGTGCGGCCCTGCGCGAGCATGTGGCCCGACATCGCAGATGCACCGGCGCTGGTGCCACCAATGGTGGCGCCGCGCACCTTCAGCGCGGCGTGCATTTCGGCGTCCAGCGCCGTGCCACCGATCAGCGCGAGCAGGCGTTTCTGGTCGCCGCCCGTCATGAAGATGCCATCGGCTTCGGCGACCTGGCGCACGAAGTTCTCGTCGTTGGCGTCGTCGCGGCTCGTGATTTCGAGGTGGCTGTGCCGGGTCACGCCCAGTGCGCCGAAGGCGTCATCGTAGATATGCCACATCTCGTCGGCGATCTGGCTGGCGGCTGTGATCACGACGATGCGTGCGTCGGGGCCGCCGGCCAGTTCGACGAAGCGCGACAGGATCTGCATGTCGTGCTGGCGGTCCTCGTGGCCGCCGATGATGACGAGGTGGCCGTTGCGCGGTACGTTCAGTGTTGGGTTCATCGTTGTACCATTTTCGAAGTGGGCATATCACTGTTGCTGAAAGCGCCGGCGTCCGTGCGGCTCACCGCAATCAGGCCGACCTTGATGTCCGGGGTGAACAGGGCGACGCCGCGCTGCAGCGCGTCCGCCAGCGGGATGCCATCGGCAATCCAGCCATACACGGTGCGCGCCAGCAGGTGGCGCACGATCTGTTCACCGATGCCGGTGGCGGCGACGGCGCCTTCCGGGCCGGCAAAAAAGCCGCTGCCGATGATCGGTGCATCGCCGACGCGGCCCAGCAGGGCCGGCGCCGACCCGCCGCTCGAACAGGCCACGGCAAAGTGGCCGTCGGCGCCGCGCACGACGGCGCCGACGGTGTCGCAGGCCACGCCTTCGGGCAAGCGCATGGGGGTATTGTAATTCCAGTAGTGCTCGATCAGGTCGCGGTCCAGGCCCGGCATCACCGGCATCGAGCCGGCCAGTTGCGCCAGCAGCTTGCGGTGCGCCGTGCGCTGGCGTTCCGTCACCGGGGCGGCGTCCGGCATGCCGATCGTGCGCGCGAAGCGGCTGGCGCCTTCGCCGACGAGCAGCCAGTGCGGCGTGTCGGCCACCGCATGTGCCAGGCGCACCGGATTCTTCACCGACTGCACGCAGGCGACGGCGCCAAGGCGGCCGCGCGTGTCCATGATCGCCGCGTCCATTTCGACAGTGGCGCCATCCAGGCCCAGCACCGAGCCGCTGCCGGCATTGAAGCGGCCATCGTCTTCCATCGTGGTCACGGCGCCGATGGCGGCGTCGAGTGCGTCGCCATTGATTTCCAGTTGTGCCAGGGCGCGGCGCGCGGCGAGCACGCAACCGTCTTCATGGTCGCGCGACGTGCCGGCGCCGCCGTGAACAACGACGGCGCCAGCGTGGGGGGTATTGCTCATGCGGTCAATCTTTCTGCTTTATTGTTGTCGTGGCCAGCGTACAGCACCGGCAGTGCATTGCCGGGCGATTATCCGGTGTTCACCAACCACACCATATCGGTACGCCTGCCGCCTCCCTGTAAGAGCTTGCTTACAGCGGGAAGCGGCGAAGCGATACTTGACGGAATCTGTTACCATACCGCCCCTTCAAGATAAAGGTTCCTATGGTGCACGCTTGCGGCGTTGACTTCGGCACGTCAAATTCCACGGTCGGCTGGTATCGGCCCGGCATGATGCAATCCGCCCCGACGGCGCTGTTGACCCTCGAGGACGGCAAGCCCACGCTGCCGTCGGTGGTGTTCTTCAACGCCGACGAGGACCGTGTCAGCTACGGCCGCGCCGCGCTCGCCGAATATCTTGAAGGCTATGAAGGCCGCCTGATGCGCTCGCTGAAAAGCCTGCTGGGCACGAGCCTGATCGGTGGCCAGACCGAGGTCGCGGGCCGTTCGGTGTCGTTCCGTTCGCTGCTGGCCCAGTTCATCGGCGAGGTCAAGCACCGCGCCGAAACACAGGCCGGCCAGCCGTTCCAGAGCGCCGTGTTCGGCCGCCCCGTGTTTTTCATCGACGACGATGCCCAGGCCGACCAGCTGGCCGAGGATACGCTGCTCGACGTGGCGCGCTCGGTCGGCTTTCGCGACATCGGCTTCCAGTACGAGCCGATCGCCGCCGCCTTCGATTACGAATCGCGCATCGACCGTGAAGAACTGGTCCTGATTGCCGACATCGGCGGCGGTACGTCCGACTTTTCGCTGGTGCGCCTGGGCCCCGAACGCGCCGGCCGCCCCGACCGCCGCGACGATATCCTGGCCAATGGCGGCGTGCACATCGGCGGCACCGATTTCGACAAGTACCTGAGCCTGGCGAGCGTCATGCCGCTGCTCGGCTACGGCAGCAAGCTGCGCTCGGGCGCCGAGATCCCGTCGAGCTACTACTTCAATCTGGCCACCTGGCATACGATCAATCAGGCCTACACGCGCAAGAGCGTGACGCAGCTGGCCGACCTGGCGCGCGACGCGGCCGAACCGGCCCGCATCGCGCGCCTGCAGAACCTGATCGAAGACCGCGCCGGTCACTGGCTCGCGATGCAGGTCGAGGGCGCCAAGATTGCGCTGTCCGACGCCGACATGGTCAATCTGCAGCTCGATCGCCTGTCGCCGCCCGAGTCACTGGACATCGCGCGCGCCCAGTTCGAAGCGGCGATCGCGCAGCTGGTCGAGCAGGTCGCCACCACCGTCGGCAAGCTGTTCGCCGATGCGGGCGTGCGCCCTAGCGATGTCGACACGGTCTTTTTCACCGGCGGTTCGAGCGGCGTGGGCTTGCTGCGCGCGCGGATTGGTGCGATGGTGCCGGATGCGCGCCGCGTCGAGGGCGACCTGTTCGGCAGCATCGGCACCGGTCTGGCGCTCGACGCGCTGCGCAAGTTCGGCTGACACCCCGCTGGAACAGCACACAAAGGAGCAAGGATGAGTATGTACGACCGACCGCTGGTGATGCTCGACTTCGAGACCACCGGCCTGTCGCCCGATATGGGCGACCGCATCACGGAAGTGGCGGCATTGCGCATCGTTGGCGGTGAAGTGACCGAGCGGTATGTCTCGCTCGTCAATTGCGGCGTGCGCGTGCCGTCGTTCATCACGGCCCTGACCGGCATCACGCAGCAGATGGTCGACAGCGCGCCGCCTTCGCACCAGGTCGTGCCTGAGCTGCTCGACTTCATCGGCGGCGACGTCCTGTCGGCGCACAACGCGAGCTTCGACGAAAAGTTTTTGAAGGCCGAAGGCGCGCGCCTGGGCCGCACGACGCAGCACGTGGGCCTCGTGTGCTCGCTGAAACTGTCGCGGCGCCTGTTCCCGGGCCTGGTCAGCTACAAGCTGGGCCAGCTGTCGAGCCAGCTCGGCATTCCCTTTGTCGGCACCGCCCACCGGGCCGAGGCCGACGCCCAGGTCGCGGCCGACGTGCTGCTGCATGCCGCGCGGCATCTCGGGCGCACCTGCGGCATCGAGCGCGTCGAGCCAAGTCTGCTGGTGTCGATCAACAAGGTCGCTGCCGCCAAGATCCCGGTATTTCTCGAAAAATATGCGGCCACCGTGCGCGAACGCCGGATGGCTGCAGAGGCGCATTGCAGCTGATGGCAACTGATGGCAACTGACCTTGCCTGACATCCTGATTGTGCGCTCGCAAACCGCGTAGCCCCGATCTACTTAAACTTTTGGCAATGGAATGGGCTGCGCCTGCGGCCGTTCGCACGACTTGCCGAAAGGATCTGGATGAGCTCCGACCATGCCGCCCGCGCCGGCGCCGCGACGTTCTCCTGGTATCACCGCGCTGCCTGGCAAGGCAACCCGTACGCCCAGTTCAACCTGGCCCAGCTCTACCTGCGCGGCCACGGCGTCGAGCGCGACGACGCGCAAGCCGCCGTCTGGCTGGCGCGCGCCGCCTCGCACGGCCTGGCCTATGCCCAGAACCATCTCGGCGCCTTGCACTACAGCGGCCGGGGCGTGCCGCCCGACCACGCGCTCGCTGCGCGCTGGTTCCGCCGCGCAGCGCAGCAGGGCGATCGCTCGGCGCAATACAATCTCGGCCTGCTGTACCGCAAGGGCCGCGGCGTGACGCTGTCCCATCCCACTGCACTGAGCTGGTTCTACCGGGCGGCCGAGCAGGGCATGGCGCGCGCGCAGGCGCAGCTGGCGCACGGCTATCTGCACGGGCTGGGCGTCACGGTCAGCCATCCGCTGGCGATGGCGTGGTACCGCAAGGCCGCCTTGCAGGGCCACGTCGCGGCGCAGGTCCAGCTGGCGCATATGTACGCGCGTGGTCTGGGCGTGGCGGCCAGCAGCGCGCGTGCCCTGTACTGGTACCGCCATGCGGCGGGCGCCGGCGATCCCTCGGCCAGGCGCGCCCTTGGCCTGATGTAAAGGCTGTCCGGCGGGCGGTTTGC
Organism: Massilia aurea; assembly: GCF_014200505.1. Taxonomy (GTDB): domain Bacteria; phylum Pseudomonadota; class Gammaproteobacteria; order Burkholderiales; family Burkholderiaceae_D; genus Telluria; species Telluria aurea_B. The sequence goes on from NZ_JACHBX010000001.1 coordinate 1,289,351, forward strand.
ACTGTTGTCAATTCGCGCTATGATGCCCTGCGGCCACAAGCCGACCTCATCATTCACAGACCGAGAACAACATGCACATGAAACTTGCCACGCTTGCCGCCGTGTTGGCCACGACCTTCAGCGCCAATCCGGCGCTCGCACAAAGCTGTTCCACCAAAGGCACCGGGCCGACCTATCCGGTGACGAAGAAAGTCGACCAGACGGACAACTACCACGGCACCGTTGTCGCCGATCCGTACCGCTGGCTCGAAGACGCCAACAGTGCCGAAACGAAGATGTGGGTCGACGCCCAGAACAAGGTCACCCAGGCCTACCTGGCCGCGATCCCGCAGCGCGAAGCGATCCGCCAGCGCCTGACGCAGTTGTGGAACTACGAGCGCTACAGCGTGCCGGGCAAGGAAGGTGGCCGCTACTTCTATACGCGCAACGATGGCCTGCAGAACCAGGCGGTCCTGTACACGCTGAAAAACCTGAATGACGAACCGCGCCTGCTGCTCGACCCGAACAAGCTGGCCGCTGACGGCACCGTCGCCCTGGCCGGCACCGAAGTAAGCCCCGACGGCAAGCTGCTGGCCTACAGCATCGCCGCATCGGGTTCGGACTGGAACGAGATCAAGCTGCGCGACATCGAGACCGGCAAGGACCTGCCGGACCACATCAAGTGGGTCAAGTTCTCGAGCACGGCCTGGACCAAGGATGGCAAAGGCTTCTTCTACAGCCGCTACGACGAGCCGGAGGAAGCGACCAAGCTGGCCGACGTCAACTACTTCCAGAAGCTGTACTACCACCGCATCGGCACCCCGCAAAGCGCCGACACGCTGGTGTATGACCGCGCCGACCAGAAGGAATGGGGCTTCGGCGGCCAGACCACGGACGACGGCCGTTACCTGATCATCACCACCACCAAGGGCACAGCGCCCAAGTACCGCGTGTCGTACAAGGATCTGTCAAAGCCGGACGCGAAAGTGGTCGACCTGATCGACAACTTCGACGCCGGCTACGACTTCATCGACAACGTCGGCAGCGTGTTCTACTTCAGCACCGACCGCAAGGCGCCCAAGAAGCGCATCATCGCGATCGACGTGAGCAAACCGGCTGAATCCAACTGGAAAGAGATCGTCGCCGAAAGCGCCGACACGCTGGCCGGCGCCGACATCGTCAACAACCAGCTGGTGCTCGAATACCTGAAGGATGCCCGCAGCGTCGTGCGCGTGGTCTCGCTCGAGGGCAAGCCGGTGCGCGAGATCGCGCTGCCGGGGATCGGCACCGTTGCCGGCCTGTCGGGCAAGCGTGGCGACACCGAGACTTTCTATTCCTATACCAGCTTCACCAGCCCGACCACGATCTACCGCCTGAACATGACCACCGGCCAGAGCACCGTGTTCCGTCAGCCGAAAGTCGCGTTCAATCCGGCCGACTATGAAACGCGCCAGCAGTTCTACACGAGCCGTGACGGCACCAAGGTCCCGATGTTCATCGTGTCGAAGAAGGGCCTCAAAATGAATGGCCAGAACCCGACCTACCTGTACGGCTATGGCGGCTTCAATATCTCGCTCACGCCGGCCTTCTCGCCGGCCAATCTGGCGTGGATGGAAATGGGCGGCGTGTATGTCGTGGCCAATCTGCGCGGCGGCGGCGAGTACGGCGAAGCCTGGCACCAGGCCGGCACCAAGCTGCAAAAGCAGAACGTGTTCGATGACTTCATCGGCGCGGCCGAGTGGCTGGTGGAGAACAAGGTCACGTCGCCGCAGAAGCTCGCCATCGGCGGTGGCAGTAACGGGGGCCTCTTGGTCGGCGCGGCAACCACGCAGCGCCCGGACCTGTTTGCAGCGGCGATTCCGTCGGTGGGCGTGATGGACATGCTGCGCTTCCACAAGTTCACGATCGGCTGGGCCTGGACGTCGGACTACGGCTCGTCCGAGAACCCGGACGAATTCAAGGCGCTGGTCAAGTATTCGCCGCTGCACAACCTGAAAGCCGGCACCTGCTACCCGGCGACGATGGTGACGACGGCCGACCACGATGACCGCGTGGTCCCGGCGCACAGCTTCAAGTACGCCGCTGCTGCCCAGGCAGCGCAGGCCGGCAGCGCGCCGATCCTGATCCGCATCGACACCAAGGCGGGTCATGGTGCGGGCAAGCCGACGAGCAAGCAGATTGAGGAAGTCGCGGATCGCTGGGGCTTCCTGTCGCGCGAGCTGCACATGAATGACGCCGCCGTGACGGCCGCCGGCGCCAAGTAATACCGGGCGCATGCAAACATGGCCGCCGGAGCGATCCGGCGGCCATGTTGTTTTGTGTGTCTGTCGCCTGGTGTTTCTACTAGCGGTGCACGACCACCAGCACCGCCTTGGCCTCGGTCTTGCCCGTATTGCGGATCACATGATTCTGGTCGGCCGGGTAGCGCGCCGTCGCGCCGTGGCGCACCTTTTTCTTTTCAAGCCCCACCTCCAGCTCCACAGTCCCCGTGATCACCGTCAGGTGCTCGCCCGTGCCGGGATCGTGCGCCTGCGACGCCAGTTCGCCACCGGGCGCCAGCGTCAGCTCATACCATTCATACTTGCCTGCCAAATCCATCGGACCGAGGATGCGCAGCGAATAGCCGGCGTGCGCGCCGGGCAGGGTGGGGATTTCGTGCGCATCCACCAGCCGGATGAGTTCCGTCGGCCGTACTTCGGACGACAGCAGTTCACTGATCTGCACGCCCAGTGCATTGGCCAGGCGCCAGGTGATGGCGATGGTGGGGTTGGCTTTCTCGCGTTCGATCTGCGACAGCATCGATTTCGAGACGCCGGCAATGCGCGACAGGTCTTCGAGCGTCAGGCCTCGGGCCAGACGCAGGCGTTGCAGTGTGGCGCCGACTTCAGGTGGCGCGTTGTTGGTTGAAATTGTATTCATTGCCGCATAAGGTGTTGAGGACCGGCTTGCCAAGTCGATTGGGCACGGGTAATATCCACTATATTGAATCTTTGTTCGATATACAGGATAAGTCTTCTACATCGAACAAACCCACGGTACAGCATCCGCCAACTGCCGGTCAAGCCGGACCATCCACGGAACAGGAAAAACACCATGAGCGACCAGACTTTCTACAGCGGCCTGCAGCAAAAACTCGACACCTTGCGTAGCGATGGCTTGTTCAAGCCGGAACGCGTGCTGGCTTCGCGCCAAGGCGCCGAAGTGGTCGCGCAGGATGGCCGCACCTTGATCAATATGTGCGCGAACAACTACCTGGGCCTGGCGGGCGACCCGGAAACCCAGCAAGCCGCCGCCGCTGCGCTTGAAAAGTACGGCTACGGCCTGTCGTCGGTGCGCTTCATCTGCGGCACGCAGACCGTGCACAAGGAGCTGGAAGCGGCGCTGTCGAATTTCCTGGGCACCGAAGACACGATCCTGTACGCCGCCGCGTTCGACGCCAATGGCGGCGTGTTCGAGCCGCTGTTTGACGAGAACGACGCGATCATCTCGGACGCGCTGAACCACGCGTCGATCATCGACGGCGTGCGCCTGTGCAAGGCGGCGCGCTACCGCTACGCCAACAACGACATGGCCGACCTCGAAAAACAGCTGATCGCGGCAACTGAAGCGGGCAAGCGCCACAAGATCATCGTCACCGACGGCGTGTTCTCGATGGACGGCACCATTGCCCAGCTGGACAAGATCGTCGCGCTGGCCGAGCAGTACGGCGCGCTGACGATGATCGACGAGTGCCACGCATCGGGCTTCATGGGCGCGACCGGCCGCGGCACGCACGAACACTGCGGCGTGATCGGCAAGATCGACATCATCACCGGCACGCTGGGCAAGGCCCTGGGCGGCGCGATGGGTGGTTTCACGTCGGGCAAGAAAGAAGTGATCGAGACGCTGCGCCAGAAATCGCGCCCGTACCTGTTCTCGAACACGCTGGCGCCCATGATTGCCGGCGCCTCGCTCGCGGTGCTCGAGCGCATCTCCAAGTCGACCGAACTGCGCGACCGCCTGATGGAGAACACGGCGTACTTCCGCGCCGAAATCGAGCGCATCGGCTTTACCATCAAGCCGGGCACGCACCCGGTGGTGCCGGTGATGCTGTTCGACGCACCGGTCGCGCAGAAATTCGCCGCGCGCATGTTCGAACTGGGCGTGCTGCTGTCGGGCTTCTTCTACCCGGTGGTGCCGATGGGCCAGGCGCGCGTGCGCGTGCAACTGTCGGCTGCGCACACCCGCGAACAGCTGGACATCGTGCTGAAGGCATTCGAACAAGCCGGCCGTGAGCTGGGCATCATCAAGCAACAATAAATAATAAATACACAGCAAGGAAACACAGCATGGAACGCATCCTCATCATCGGCGCCAATGGCCAGATCGGCAGTGAACTGGTCAGCGCGCTGGCCGAGCGCCACGGCGCGCAGAACGTCATCGCGTCGGACATCGGCGAGAACAACCTGTACGGCGCCGCGCGCTACACCCGTCTGAATGTGCTGGACAACGATGCGCTGGCAAGCCTGATCGCCGACGAAGACATCACCCAGGTCTACCAGCTGGCCGCCATGCTGTCGGCCACCGGCGAAAAAGCGCCACTGAAGGCCTGGAGCCTGAACATGGATGGCCTGCTCAACATCCTCGAGATCGCGCGCGAGCGCGGCGACGCCGGCAAGCCACTGAAAGTCTTCTGGCCATCGTCGATCGCCGCCTTCGGCCCGAACACGCCGGGCGAACAGACGCCGCAGTTCACGATCATGGACCCGACCACGATCTACGGCATCAGCAAGCTGGCCGGCGAGCGCCTGTGCGAGTACTATCACAGCAAGTATGGCGTGGACGTGCGCAGCATTCGCTACCCGGGCATCATCAGCTACAAGTCGCCACCGGGCGGCGGCACCACCGACTACGCGATCGCGATCTTCCATGCGGCGCTGCGGGGCGAGACCTACGAATGCTTCCTCGGCCCCGAGACCACGCTGCCGATGATCTACATGCCCGACGCGATCCGCGCCACCATCGAGCTGATGGAAGCGCCCGCCGAACAGGTCGCGATCCGCTCGTCGTACAACGTGGCCGGCGTTTCGTTCAACCCGCGCGAACTGGCGGCCGCGATCCAGAAAGCGCGCCCCGGTTTCGCCATCGCCTACGCGCCCGACAGCCGCCAGCAGATCGCCGATTCGTGGCCGAAAAGCCTGGACGACAGCCGCGCGACGGCGGACTGGGGCTGGCAATCGCGCATCGGCATCGACGAGATGGTCGACTCGATGCTGGCCAATATCGATGTCGGCATCAAGGCGGCAGCGTAAGACCTCGCCTCACAATAAAAAAGCAGGAGACACAAGATGGACATGAGCGTGTTTGATTTGTTCAAGATCGGCATCGGCCCGTCGAGTTCCCACACGGTGGGCCCGATGGTCGCGGCACGCCGCTTTCTGCTCGAGAGCGGCATGCTGGACGAGGCGGTCGGCGTCGAGGCGCACCTGTACGGTTCGCTGGCGCTGACGGGCGTCGGCCACGCGACCGACAAGGCGGTGATCCTGGGCCTGATGGGCGAGACGCCGCAGGAGCTCGATCCGGCCTCGGTCGACGACAAGCTCGATCTCACCGCGCTCGATGGACAGATCGCACTGCTGGGCATCAAGACCGTGCCGTTCGACGCCCGTGTCCATCTGGTCTGGCACAAGGCCTCGACGCTGCCCGAACACCCGAACGGCATGCGCTTCGTGCTGCAACTGCGTGACGGCAGCATCATCGAGCGCATCTATTACTCCGTCGGCGGCGGCTTTATCACGGCGGCCGGCGAAGCGCAGGCGCGCACTCTTGAGCCCGTCGGCACGCCGGTGCCGTACCCGTTCGACACGATGGTGCAATTGCTCGAGCACGGCCGCACGCATGGCCTGACGATCCCGCACATGCTGCGCGCGAACGAGCGCGTGCGCATGAGCGACGCCGATCTGGATGCGGGCCTGGATCGCCTGTGGCGCGTGATGCGCGACTGTATCTGCCAGGGGCTCAAGACGGAAGGGCGCCTGCCGGGCGGCCTGAATGTGCGCCGCCGCGCGGCCGCGCTGTGGAAGCAGGCGCAGGAAACCCAGCCCCAGAACGCGTTGCCGCACGACGCCGTGCAGCAAGTCAGCCTGTACGCGATGGCCGTCAACGAAGAAAACGCCGCCGGTGGCCGTGTCGTCACGGCGCCGACCAACGGCGCCGCCGGCATCATTCCGGCCGTGCTGCGCTACTACGCCGAGGATTGCCGCCCGATCGATCCGCAGCGCGGCGTGCGCGACTTCCTGCTCACGTCGGCGGCGATCGGCATGCTGTGCAAGAAGAACGCCTCGATCTCGGGCGCCGAAGTGGGTTGCCAGGGCGAAGTTGGCGTGGCGTGCGCCATGGCGGCGGCGGGCCTCGTTGCAGCGCTGGGCGGCACCAACGAGCAGATCGAGAACGCGGCCGAAATCGGCATCGAACACCATCTGGGCATGACGTGCGATCCGATCGGCGGCCTGGTGCAGATCCCGTGCATCGAGCGCAACGGCATGGGCGCGATCAAGGCGATCACGGCGGCGTCGCTGGCGCTCAAGGGCGATGGCGTGCACTTCGTGAGCCTGGATAGCGTGATCGAGACGATGCGCCAGACGGGCGCGGACATGCAGGTGAAGTACAAGGAAACGTCGCTGGGCGGCCTGGCGATCCACGTTGTGACGGTCAATCACGCCGCCTGCTGATGTTGGTGGGTTCGGCAATGGCGCAGTCAGCATTACGTATTGATGACTCTGATTGCGATGTGCAGCAATTGTTCTGGTGAACGTACTCTCTGGCCATCCAGAGCCCAGCGCCAACCCAGATAGTTGGCGAGATAGCACGACGCCACACCGCGAAAGCCCCCCAACCAATCCTTGAAGCGCTGATGATAGGCATTCACGTTTTGCACGTGAATGGCCAGGCTGCCCAGGCGCCTGGCCCGCACCCCCGCTCGCAGATTGACGGTCTCGTGCGTGATCCCGTGCTTGCGTGCAAAAGCCCTGTAGGCGACATGGCTATCGCTGACCAGAAAGGACTGGGGATCGAGTCTGGGCAGCAAGTTGCGTTCGAGCTGCGCGGCCGTCAATGCGCCGCGGCCCGTGACGGCATCGACCGTGCGTCCGTTGCGGTCACGCGCCACCAGAATGCAGTCGAGTTCTGCGGAAATGCCGGGTCTGGCGGCGCGGCCACCCCGCCGCCGCGCGGGCCGGTCGAGCGCGCGCGAACCTTTCTGCGATTCGAGCAGAAAGGTTTCATCGGCTTCGACGATGCCGTTCAGGGTCGTCGGCCGGTCGAGCTTGATCCAATGCAGGAAGCGGTGGCGCCAGCGGAACGCCGTGTTGCGGTGCACGCCAACCAGGCTTGCCGCCTTGCGTACAGGCAGTGAATCGAGCAGAACTTGTGAATAGGCGAGCCACTTGGCCTTGTGCCTGAGCCGCGCCAGAGGCGTGCCGGTGAGGTCATTGAAGGTGCGTCCGCAATCGCAGCAGCGGAAGCGTTGCAGGTCGTTGGCGAACCCGTGCCGGTTACAGCACACGCTCCCACAGCGGGGGCAACAGCGGCCCGGCGACCTGGCGTGCGCGATGAGTGCGACGACCTGGTCGAGCCCGGCGGCAGGATGCAAGGCATCCAGCACCTGTCGGCGCTGCGGGACGTTCAGCAATGGCAAGTTGGCGAACCAACGCGTGAAACGGGGTGCTTTCATGCTCGACTCCTGGCGCTGACGACAGGGGTTGGACCACGAAAGTGCTCATCAGTTCACAGCTCGGCACTATTTAACGTTGACTGCGCCTCGGCAATCGTCGGGCGGCCAAGGCATCGGCCGCCCAATTTTATTGGGTGACATGACTTTTTTGCAGCACAGCATACAATTTCTCTGGCTCCCACTATAATTGACGATCCACCCGAGCCAACTGGATCTACAACCGTATGCACTATGTGTCCACCCGCGCGACGAGCGCGTCCGCAGCACGCAATCCCGAGAACTTCTGTGACATTCTGCTCGGCGGCCTCGCCCCGGACGGCGGCCTGTACCTGCCAGCCGAGTACCCGCAGGTCACGAGCGCCGAGCTCGACGCGTGGCGCACGCTGTCGTACGCCGACCTGGCCTTCGAGATCCTGCGCAAGTTTGCTACTGACATCCCGGACGCCGACCTCAAGGCCATCACGACGCGCACCTACACGCCCGCCGTGTATTGCAACGCCCGTGCCGGCGAGTCCGCCGCCGAGATCACCCCGCTGCGCGTGCTGGAAGACGGCCGCAATGGCAAGCTGATCCTTCAGGCGCTGTCGAACGGCCCGACGCTGGCGTTCAAGGACATGGCGATGCAGTTGCTCGGCAACCTGTTCGAGTATGCGCTGGCCAAGAACAGCGATGAACTGAACATCTTCGGCGCGACCTCGGGCGACACCGGCAGCGCAGCCGAATACGCGATGCGCGGCAAGAAGGGTGTGCGTGTGTTCATGCTGTCGCCGCACGGGCGCATGAGCGCATTCCAGACCGCGCAGATGTTCAGCCTGCAAGACCCGAACATCTTCAATATCGCCGTCAAGGGCAACTTTGACGATTGCCAGGACCTGGTCAAGGCGGTCTCGAACGACCTGACGTTCAAGGCGCGCCAGAAGATCGGCACCGTCAATTCGATCAACTGGGCCCGTGTCGTGGCCCAGGTCGTGTATTACTTCCGCGGCTACCTGGCCGCGACCACGAGCAACGACCAGAAAGTCTCGTTCACGGTTCCGTCGGGTAACTTCGGCAATATTTGCGCCGGCCACATCGCCCGCATGATGGGCCTGCCGATCGACAAGCTGGTGGCTGCCACCAACGAAAACGACGTGCTCGACGAATTCTTCCGCACCGGCGTGTACCGCGTGCGCAAGGCGGCCGAGACGTTCCACACGAGCAGCCCGTCGATGGATATTTCGAAGGCGTCGAACTTCGAGCGCTTCGTGTATGACCTGGTCGGGCGCGACGCCGAGCGTACGCACGCCTTGTTCCGCAAGGTCGACACGCATGGCGGCTTCGACCTGTCCGGCAAGCCGGGCAGCGATGGCGACGAATTCAAGCAGGTAGCGCGCTTCGGCTTCGCCTCGGGCCGCTCGACGCACAACGACCGCCTGGACACAATCCGCGACGTGGCCGACGACTACGACATCACCATCGACACCCACACCGCCGACGGCATCAAGGTCGCGCGCGAGCACATGGCGCCGCGCGTGCCGATGATCGTGCTCGAGACGGCGCTGGCCGCCAAGTTCAACGAGACGATCCTCGAAGCGCTGGGCACCGATGCCGAGCGTCCGGCCGGCTTCGACGACATCGAGGCGTTGCCGCAGCGCTACGTCGTGATGCCTGCAGACGTCGCGCAAATGAAGGCGTACATCGCCGACCACACGGGGCTGTAGCATGAACGCACCAGGACAACGACCGCCGATGCTGACGGTGCGCGAGGCGCTGGACGTGCTGCTCGCCGCCGCGCGTCCCGTGACGGACATCGAAACGATCCCCACGCTGGACGCCAACGGCCGCGTGCTGGCAGAAGACCAGCTGGCCACCATCGACGTGCCATCGGCCGACAACACGCAGATGGATGGCTACGCCGTGCGCGCCGCCGACTGCGCGAGCGGCGAGGCGACGCTGCGCGTGGCCCAGCGCATCCCGGCCGGCCACGTCGGCCAGCCACTCGAGCCCGGTACGGCAGCGCGCATCTTCACCGGCGCCCTGATTCCGCCGGGCGCCGACGCCGTCGTCATGCAGGAGCAGTGCGAGGCCGCAGGCGACAATGTGACCGTGCGCCACGCGCCGGCCGACGGCGAGTGGATCCGCCGCAAGGGCGAAGACATCGGCAACGGCAGCGTGATCCTGACGGCAGGCACCCGCTTGCGCAGCCAGGAACTGGGCTTGGCTGCCTCGGTGGGCCTGGCGACACTGCCCGTGCACCGGCGCCTGCGCGTGGCCGTGTTCTTCACCGGCGACGAACTGGCGATGCCGGGCGAAGTGGCGGCGCAGGATCTGGCGCCAGGCGCGATCTACAACTCGAACCGCTTCACGCTGCGCGCGCTGCTGGAAAACTTCGGCTGCGAGATCACCGACTTCGGCATCGTGCCCGATACGCTGGCCGCGACGCGCGCCACCTTGCGCGATGCCGCGCAGGCACATGACCTGATCATCACGTCGGGCGGCGTGTCGGTGGGCGAAGAAGACCATATCAAGCCGGCGGTCGAGGCGGAAGGGCGCCTGTCGATGTGGCAGATCGCCGTCAAGCCCGGTAAACCGCTGGCGTTTGGCGAGGTGCGCCGCGAGGTAGGGGGCAATGAGGCTGATGCGTTCTTCATTGGCTTGCCCGGCAATCCGGTGTCGAGCTTCGTTACCTTCCTGCTGTTCGTGCGGCCGTTCCTACTGCGCCTGCAGGGCGTGCGTGGTCCGGTCGAGCCGCGCGGCTATCTGGTGCGCGCCGATTTCGATCTGCCCAAGGGCGACCGCCGCAACGAATTCCTGCGCGCGCGCTTCAATGCAGACGGTGGCCTCGAACTGTTTGCGAACCAGGGTTCCGGCGTGCTGACGTCGACCGTGTGGGGCGATGGCCTGATCGATAACCCGCCGGGCAATGCGATTGCCGCGGGTGACCTGGTGCGCTTCATTCCGTTCGCCGAACTCCAGCATTAGGATAGTCATGAAGATCAACGTGAAGTATTTTGCCGCGCTGCGCGAAGCAGTCGGTACGGGGCAGGAACAGCTGGACCTGCCCCCTGATGTGGCGACCGTGGGCGCCGTGCGTGAACTGCTGCGCGCGCGCGGTGGCGTGTGGGCCGAGGCGCTGGCGCCCGAGCGGGCAGTACGCATGGCCCATCAGCAAGTGATGTGCGACGGCACCACGCCCGTGGCGGCCGGCGCCGAAGTGGCGTTCTTCCCGCCCGTGACAGGCGGGTAAGCTCTTCCGCTCGACTAGATCGCGGCGATCGACTGCTCGGCCAGCGCCATCAGTTTGGCGCAATTGCTGTTGCGGGCCGCGAAATCCTTCCACGCCGTATTGCGCGCGACTTCCTGCCAGCCGCGCAGCGCGTCGGGATTCAAGTCGACCACGCGCGCGCCAACGCCGCGGTACACGGTGGCGACTTCGGCATCGTCCATGCGCGCCGAATTCATCGCGAACTTTTCCAGATCGGCACCCACCGTCATCACCGCCTGCTGCTGCGCCTTGGTCAGGCGCTCGAACACGCTGCGCGACATCAGTAGTGGCTCGAACATGAACCAGTACGAGCCGGCGCGCGCCGTCGTCAGCGAACGGGCGGTTTCTTGCAGGCGGAACGAGATCAGCGACGTCGATGACGTCAGCGCCGCATCGAGCGCGCCGCTGCGCAGGGCATTGTAGATTTCATTGGATGGCATGTTGACCACCGTGGCGCCGGCGTTCTGCAGCAGCATGTCCATCTCGCGCGAGCCGCCGCGTACTTTCAGGCCGCGCGCGTCTTCCGGGGCGATGATCGGGTCGCCGCGCGACGCGACGCCACCCGCCTGCCAGATCCAGCTGACGATGACCAGGCCCTGTTCGCCAAGGATGCGCGACAGCTCACGCCCGACCGGTGCGTTGCGCCAGCCATAACCCTGTTCGTAGGATGTGACCAGCGCCGGCATCAGGCCGATATTGGCCTCCGGCGCCTCGGCGCCCGCGTACGACAGCGGCACCAGTGCCATGTCGAGCTTGCCGCTGCGCAGCGCGCCGAATTGCGCGCCCGGCTGCATCATGGTCGAGTCCGGATAGATCGAGAACTTCACGCCACCGCGCGTGCGCTTTTCGACCTCGGAAGCGAACATGCGGCACAGGCGATCGCGAAAGTCGCCCCGCGCGATGCTGCCGCCGGGGAACTGGTGCGAGATCTTGAGATTGTTGGGCTGGGCCCACGCCGAGCTCATCCAGAGCGGGCTGGTGGCGAGCGCACCGAGTACTGTCCTGCGCGTAGCGAACGATTCGATTTCTACCGACATATACATCCTCCAAGATGTTGTAACGGACTGCCGGGCGAATCGTGGCGTGCCTCGTCGGTGCGGGCGTCATCGTTCGCAGCTGGCCACGACAAGAATATGCCTGCTGCGCGGCATGTCAAGCAGAATATTGCAGATCTGACAAACCGAACATGCTGGAGGAATAGTCTGACGGGTAATCGTCAGCGCGCCTGCTCATCCTTGCAGACAGCGCAGGCGATCCCGCGGCTGGCCTGACGCCAGCGCGAGCCGACGAAGATCGCCGCCGCCGCGGCCGACCAGCCCAGCGTCGCGGGCCAGGTGGCGGCCAGGCTGTCGCCGCGCATCAGGTCGACGGCGGCGAGCAGCAGGAACATGGTGCCGGCGGCCAGCAGGAACTGGCCGATCCAATAGGTGACAGGGCGCATGGAAAACTCCTTATCAACGACGGTCGAAAAAGCGGCGCAGGATGCCGGCCAGGGCCAGCGGCTGGTCGATCATCAGGAAGTGCCGGGACGGCGCGATCGGTACCACCTCGACCGAGGGAATGCCCTCGACCAGGCTGCGGTAGTGCGCGACCTTGTCGTCGGCCGTCATGGTGTCCTGCGCCCCATCGTACTGGTAAAACGGCGCCACCACCAGCACCGGCGCGGTGATCTTTTCCAGGCCCGGACGCAGGTCGAGCGCCAGCGCGTCCGCCACGTAGGCGCCGACGGCGGCGCGGTCGCTGCGCAGCAGCAGCGGCGTGATGTCGTCGGCCTTGCCGATGTCAAGCACACCCTGGCCGCGCATGTACTGGCGCTGCTGGGCGGCCCAGGCGTTGGGGTCGGCGACGGCCATCGTGTCGCGCACCCGCTGCGCTGCTTGCGGGCGCTGTGCGGGCGGCATGTTTTCGGTGCCGGGGAACACCGGCAAGCCATCGAGCGCCACGACGCCGCCGATGCCGTTGCCCAGGTCCTGCGCCACGGCGTAGGCGAGCGTACCGCCCAGGCTGTGGCCGACGAGGATCGGCTTGTTCAGCTTGCGCTGCGCGATCAATCCTTCCAGTGCGGCGCGCGCGCCTTCGAAGGGTTCGCCAGTGGGCCCGGGACGGCCGTCGAAGCCGGGCAGCGTCACGACATACAGCGTGAACTCGTCCTTGAACTGGCGGATCACGTCCTGCCACACCCACGGGCCGCTGGCCAGGCCAGGAATCAGGATCACCGGGCGGCCCTTGCTGCCATGGCGCTCGACCAGCAGCGCGCCGGATTCGAACGTTTCGGCCGGCTTGATGCTGGCGGCAAAGCGGTTCGCGCTCTGGGTTGCCGGGGCCGCAGACTGTGCTTGGGCTGCGGCAAAGGGGGCGGCGCCAAGCGCCAGGGTCAACAACAGTGCAGCTTTCATGCGGTCTCCTGATCAGGTGTGAAGATGGCTTCGACCGGCAGGCCGAACAGCCGGGAAATGGCAAAGGCAAGGGGCAGGCTGGGATCGTAACGGCCCGTTTCGATTGCGTTGACGCTCTGGCGCGAGACATCCAGGCGCTCAGCCAGGTCGGCCTGGCTCCAGCCCTGCGTGGCGCGCAGTTCGCGGATACGGTTTTTCATCGCGTCTGCAGCTTCTCGTGCACCGAGCGTACCAGGCAGACGAGCATGGTCGCGCCACACAGCACCATCCAGACCGAGAACATCGACATGCGCGGATAGCCGGCGGTTTCAAGGAAGCCGTAGCTGAAGGTGAGGCCGGCGGTCAGGCCGGCGGCCAGCGCGAATGATTCGAGCAGAAATCTGCGCAGGTATTCGTCGACGCGGCCCAGATGACGCGCGATCGCCCACAGCGCCAGGCAGAAGCCGATCATCGGCGAGAGCAGCACCAGGAGGCGCAGCAGGCCATCGTCCATCGGCCTGCCGAAGCGGATGGAGGCCATCAGCAGGACGGCATAGACCAGGAATGCGCCGGCCATCTCGCGCAGGTACGCCGTGTGAACCCGCTTCTCGTGTTTGCTCGCAGCCATCTGGTGCCTCTCTTGGTTAGTAAAGGATGCTTTACATCGTAGGCCCGTTATTTTGTGATGTCAAGCATCCTTTACAGCGTTTTTTGGGGCGGGAAACCGACTACAATGCGGGTCCTGCTTTTTCTCGTTCGTCATCATGACCCAGCCCGCCAATTCTGCCGTTTCGCCCCGTGTCGTCGTGATCGGCGGCGGTCCTGCGGGCCTGATGGCGGCCGAGACGCTGGCCGCAGCGGGCGTGCAGGTCGACGTTTACGACGCGATGGCTAGCGTCGGCCGCAAGTTTCTGCTGGCCGGGAAGGGCGGTATGAATATCACGCACTCGGAACCGTATGCCGACTTCGTGCAGCGCTACCGCGACCGCCAGGTGCACGTGAATGGCTGGCTCGAACGTTTCGATGCCGACGCCGTGCGTGCCTGGATCCACGATCTCGGCATCGAGACCTTCGTCGGCACGTCGGGCCGTGTGTTCCCGCTCGAGATGAAGGCGGCGCCGCTGCTGCGCGCGTGGTTGCACCGCCTGAAGGAAAGCGGCGTACGCTTTCACATGCGCCAGCGCTGGCTCGGCTGGCAGGATGGTCAGCTGCGCTTTGCCACGCCGGATGGCGAACGGCTGGTCGAGGCCGACGCGACGATCCTGGCGCTGGGCGGCGCGAGCTGGGCGCGTCTGGGCTCGGACGGCGCCTGGGTGCCACTGCTGCGCGAGCGCGGTGTCGAGGTTGTGCCGCTGGTCCCCGCGAACTGCGGGTTCGACACCGGTTGGAGCGCGCATTTCAGCAGCCGTTTTGCCGGCGCGCCGCTGTTGACGGTGGCGGCCGGCGTGCGCGGTGCGGACGGCGCCATCGCCTGGCGCAAGGGCCAGTTTGTCGTCACGGAGGGCGGCGTCGAAGGCAGTCTGGTGTACGCGTTGTCGGCACCGCTACGCGACGCGATTGCGCGCGATGGCACGGCCACGCTGTGGCTCGACCTAGCGCCGGATCACAGCGCTGAACGGGTATTCGAGGAAGTCACGCGCGGGCGGGGTTCGCGCTCAATGTCGAGCCACCTGCAAAGCCGGCTCGGGCTCAAGGGCGTCAAGGCCGGGCTGTTGCACGAGTGCCTGTCGAAAGCCGATTATGCGGATCCGTCGCGGCTGGCCGCTGCGATCAAGGCGCTGCCGGTGACGCTGCTGCGCACGCGCCCGATCGACGAGGCGATCAGCAGCGCGGGCGGCGTGCAATTCAATGCGATGGACGGGGCCATCACCATGCTGCGCGCGCTGCCCGGCGTGTTCGTCGCCGGCGAAATGGTGGACTGGGAAGCGCCCACCGGCGGCTACCTGCTGACTGCCTGCTTTGCCAGCGGACGTGCCGCAGGGCGGGACGTGCTGGCCTGGCTGGACGCTGCACAGCGGTGACATTCCGTGAATTAGTCGGGGCGCATGCTTGGTAAGATAAGCGCTTCATCAGCGTTTCGCGCCACGGCCCCTCCATGACTTTTTTTCGTGTACTGACGCTCGCAGTCCTTCTCGCCGCTACGCATGTCGCCGGCGCCCCGAGCGCCCGTGCAGACGTCGGCTGCGGCCAGCCATGCCGTGGCCTGGTGCTCGAAGCGCAGGCGCTGGAAGGGCGCGCCCGCTACCAGGAAGCACTGACGAAGTACAAGGCGGCCGAACAGGCCGATCCGACTGCCTCGATCCCACTGTCGCTGGCGGCGGGCCTGGTGCTGAAACTCTCGACGGTGGCGCCGCAGGACAAGGCGCCGCAGCTGCGCGACATGGCGCGCGCGCTGGCCGAGCGGGCAACCCTGCTGGCAGCCGACGATCCGGTGGCGCAGGAAGTCTTGCGCATGCTGGACGATCCGGCGCCGCCACCGCTGCGTCAGCCCAATGCCAGGGCCGTGAAATTGATGGCCGAAGGCGAGGCGGCGTTCGCGCGCCAGGATATCAAGGCCGCGCTGGCAAAGTACGAAGCGACGATGCTGGCCGATCCGCAGTATTCCAGCGCCTGGGTCGCCGCTGGCAACTGTCATTATGTGCAACGGGACTGGAAGGGCGCCGAGGCGCTGTTTCGCCAGGCCACTCTGATCGAGCCGCACAATTCGCAGGCCTGGCGCTACTTGTCCGACGCGCTCTTCTACCAGGACCAACGGGGCGCGGCCGAGGCGATGCTGTACAAGGCCATTGAGGCCGATCCGTCGCAGCGGCCCAACTGGAGCAAGCTGGCCAGGTACCGGGCCGGCGCCGGCTTGCCACTGAAGGCGCTGGGCCTGCGCCGCGGCGTGCGCGTGGCGGAAAACGCGGACGGCAAGTACGTGATCAGTCTCGATTCGAAAACGGATGCGGAGAAGACGCCCGATCACGCGTTCCGGCTGGCGCTGGGCATGACGGAAGTTGCGCTGCGCACCGGCGACAAGGACAAGCGCAAGTCGGCGTTCGAGATCGAGCTCGCCACGTGGCGCCAGGCCTTGAAGATCGCCGACGAGGCCGAGGCAAATAGCGGCGAAGGCATCCTTGATCCGGGCCTGCTGCAGGTGCGGGCGCTGGCGCGTGAAGGGCAGCTCGAACCGGCGATCCTGCTGCTGATGTTCCGCCAGGCGTACCGGCCGGCGTTGCAGGCGTGGATGGCCGCCAATCCGGGTGGGGTCAAGTATTTCATCGACCGCTATGGCGTGATGCCTTGATGATCCCGCAGCCGGGCGCTGGCATCCCGGGCCGGCGGGTATAGTCAACAGCATGCCTTCTTCTTCCCGTTATCCGAACACGCCGGACGGCCGCTACTTTGTCGTCAAGGGGCGCCTCTGGCGCAGCAGCAATCCGCATCTGGCGCCGGACGAGCGGCAGCAGTTGGTCAATGAGCTGATGGATGCAAGGCGGCAGGTCGGGGCGGCGCTCAAGGCGCGCGATGATGCGGCCGAGCGCGCGGCCCGCGCCGGTGTCGACGAAGCCAAGCGGGCGCTGGGAGAGCGGGGGCCAGTCTGGTGGAGTGATGGCGCGCCGGATTACAACCGGCGCATGGCGGTCAATACGCCGTATGCGGCGTGGTTCGAGGGGCTGGACGAGGTGGAGTCCGGGACGTTGGACGCTTCCGAGTGACGTTCAGTCGGTGACCTTGCCCCGCAGCGCCTTCGTTTGGCTGCTGCGCGTCTTGCCGTCGAGACGCCGTAGTTGCGAGCCGCGGGTCGGGCGGGTGGGGCGGCGGGTGACGGGCACGATCGCGGCCTTGTCGACCAGTTCCTGCAGGCGCCGCAGCGCGTCTTCCTTGTTCTGCTCCAGGCTGCGCGACTGTTGCGCCTTCAGTACCAGCACGCCTTCGTGCGAGATGCGCGTGTCGCGCAGCGCCAGCAGCCGCTCCTTGACCGCCTGTGGCAGCGACGACGCCGGAATGTCGAAGCGCGCATGCACGGCGCACGAGACCTTGTTGACGTTCTGCCCGCCCGGGCCCTGGGCCCGGATTGCGCTGAATTCGACTTCGGCTGGATTGACATGTGGGGTGAGTGCGGCCATTTTGGTCCTGGTTTGGTCCTGGTTGCATGATGCGCCGTGCAGGTTCGCAGCAGCAGGCGCATTGTAAGCGCTGACGCGCCGGTCTGATGCCTGCCGTGTCTGCGACGCGCAAAACGGGCGGGTTGCCTGCAACGATTGTCAAAAGCGACGACAATACCGGCCTACTTTCATTTGCACGGTCCCTGTCATGTCCAATTCTTCCACTCTGTCGATGCCGTTCCGTGTCGACCTCAATGTGCGCCCGCTTGGCGTGGCGTTGTTCCTGCTCGTGCTGGGCGCGTGGTATCTAGCGCAGGCAGTGAGCGGCCGCCAGTCGGCGCTGTACATCGTCGGCGCGCTGCTCGGCGTGGCGCTGTACCACGCGGCGTTCGGCTTCACGTCGGCCTGGCGCGTGTTCATTGCCGACGGCCGCGGCGCCGGCCTGCGTGCGCAGATGGTCATGCTGGCCGTCGGCGTGGCGCTGTTCTTCCCGGCGCTGGCCGCCGGCACGCTGTTCGGCACCCCGGTCACGGGCCTGGTGCAGCCGGCCGGCACCTCGGTGATCTTCGGCGCGTTCATTTTCGGCATCGGCATGCAGCTGGGCGGCGGTTGCGCCTCCGGCACGCTGTACACGGTTGGTGGCGGCAGCACGCGCATGATCGTTACGCTGCTGTTCTTCATTATTGGCTCATTGATCGGCACCGCGCACATGCCGTTCTGGACCTCGATGCCGCAACTGGCCCCGCTGTCGGCCGTCAAGGAACTGGGCCTGGCGCCGGCGCTGGCGCTGAACTGGGGCATCTTCGCGCTGATCGCGTTCATCACGATCGTCGTCGAAAAGCGCCGCCACGGCAAACTGGTGCCAGCACACGTGCAGCCGCCCCATCGCTCGCCATGGCTGCATGGCCCGTGGCCGCTGCTGGCCGGCGCGCTTGCGCTGGTGGTGCTTAACTTCGCGACGCTGGCGCTGTCCGGTCGGCCGTGGGGCGTCACATCGGCCTTCGCACTGTGGGGCGCGAAAGCGGCCGCGGTAATGGGTATCGACACGGCCAGCTGGACCTACTGGTCCACGAAAGCCAACGCCGCCGCACTGGCCTCGCCGATCTCGCAAGACGTGACGTCGGTGATGGACATCGGCATCGTGCTGGGGGCGATGTTGGCAGCGGCGCTGGCCGGCCGCTACGCACCAGTCTGGCGCCTGCCGATGCGCTCGCTGATCGCCGCCATCGTCGGCGGTCTGCTGCTGGGCTACGGCGCCCGCCTGGCCTACGGCTGCAATATCGGCGCGTACTTTAGCGGCATCCTGTCGGGCAGCCTGCACGGCTGGCTGTGGCTGGTCGTCGCCTTCATCGGCAACGTCGTCGGCACCCGCCTGCGCCCCTTCTTCAGCCTCGAAGTCGAGCGTCTGAAACCCACCGCCTGCTAAGCAAAAAGTAGGGTCAGTGTCGATTTATTGACCAATTGATTCACTGAAGTTGTCAAACAATTCGACTCTGACCCTAATTATCCAAAAGACAATTGCCCAACAATTGGGGTCAGAGTCGAATTATTGAGCAACTGATTTACTGAAGTTGTCAAACAATTCGACACTGACCCTATTTGTTGGGGGGTTATTCTTCGTAGGTGACGCTGCCGCTGCCTGTGCGGCTGGTGCTGCGTTCGGCGGGGTTGCCGTAGACTTCGACGTCGCCGCTGCCGCTCAGGGTGATGCGGATGGTGTCGCGGGCTTGCACGACGCTGTCGCCGGAGCCGGTCTGGCTTAGCGTGACTTCGCTGGCGCGCAGGTGTTCGGCGTCGAGGCGGCCGGAGCCTGTCGTATCGGCTTCCAGCGCGCGGGTGGTGCCGGAGACCGTGATGCTGCCCGAGCCCATCAGGCGGGTTTCGACGCGGTCCATCGCGGCGCCGCCATTCACGTCGAGGTCGCCGCTGCCGGTCAGGCCGACCGTGGCGTCGCGGTAGCGGCCATTGAAGCGAACGCTGCCCGAACCGTTGAGCTGGACGGCGATGGCGTCGCCCGAGAAGCCGTTGATCGTGCTGTCGCCGCTGCCTTCGATCGTCACCGCTGTCAGCACTGGCAGCACCAGCTCGACCACCAGTGGCTCGCGGTGGCGCAGCACCATGCCGCGGATGCCGATGCGCAGGACCTTGCCGTCGCCCGTGACCTCGACATTGCCCAGCATGCGCTGCTCGCCGCTGACCCGCAGCATCGGCGTGGCGCCGTAGCGCAGGTTCAGGTCGATCGGGCCATCGAGTTCGACGATCTCCACGCCGGCCGGCACCGGGCGCGTATCCTGCGCGACGGCGCGGCCTTCGGCGGCGCTGACCGTGCCGCTGGCCTTGAGCATGCTGTAGCTGAGCGCCACGAGCACCGCCGCCAGCAGCAGCAGGCTGAAACCCACTTTCATCAATGAGCGCATGGCGGCTATCCCTTCAACAACGACATGTTCATGTTCACGTAGCGGCGGATGCCGGCGATCGTGTACTTGCTGAACACCAGCGACAGCAGGAACAGCGCGATGCCACCCAGGATCAGCCCGCACCCGAGCACCACCTGCGTCGTGCGCGAATCGGGATCGAGGTCGGTCGTGATCTGGATGCGGCGCTCGGCCACCGCTTCGGCACCGCGCAGCACGCGCGAACGCTGCTGCCGGTTCTCGCTGTCGGCGGCCGATCCACTGTCGCCGGCCTCGGTTCGCTGATCCGATCTCAGCACCGGCTCTTCATACACCTGGATCCCATGCTCGCCGATCGACACCCGGGTCTGCGTTTCGCTCGGGCTATCGTCGTTCGTTATTTCCAGGCGGCTCAGCGGGGCGCTCAGCACCAGCTCGTTCGAGCCGGCCAGGCCGCTGGCAGTCACGGCAATGCCCGAGACATACACGCCGAAGGCCGACACGTACAGCGCCATCAGCAGCGACGCAAACACCGCGGCCGGAATCAGCATGAACAGGTTGAAGACCAGCAGGCCAAAGCCTGACACCACGGTGCGCGCCACGCTGCTTGTTGGCGCCGGTTTGTGGCTCAATTGCGCGAAATGGGCGTTGGTGCGCAGCGTCAGCGCGACGTCGCGCGGGTCGCCGAGTTCCTTGGCCACATCCTGTTCGGATCGTCCGACTGCTGCGCCGTCGACGAAGCGCTGCTCGTACCACGCGAGCGTCTTGGCCTGCACGTCGGGCGGGAGCCCCATCAACGCCCGCTTGAGCGCGTCGAGGTAATCAAGTTTGGAAAAAAAGTACGCCATACGATGCGCGCCGACCTAGTGATGACCGAGGACCGGGATCGCCCCGATCGCGCTGGCCGTACCGGGGCCACCGCCGCCGATCAGTTCCGGCATGACGAGTACGAGTGTGCTGGCCGCCACGAGAAGCAGCAGGGCGACCGTTCGTAGTCCGAGTCGGGGTGTCATGGTGGTGTCCATCAGGCGTGTTTCGATGGTGCTACTGTACGGCGCCGGCCGCTGGTGCACCATCGCCGTGCGACAGGCTGCGCTTTTCGCGGGGCAGGGCGCCGTAGGCGAGGATGGCCGTCGCTGCCGCCTGGCCGCTGCGCACCGCCGTCTCCAGCGTCGCCGGGTAATCGCTGGCCGTGTAGTCGCCCGCCAGCACCACGCCCGGGAGCGGCGTAGCATTGGCTGGCCGGACCAACCCGGGCGCACAGGTGAACGTCGCGCGCTTTTCCGTGATCAGCTGGGTCCAGACCGGCGTGCCCAGTTCGGGCCGGCCAAAGTCGTGCGCCAGTTGCGCCGCGATGGCGCCCGCGAGCGCCTCACGCGGCAGCGCTGCAGCCTCGGCGGCGGCGCTGACGACGACGGCAAACACGCCATCCTGGCCCGGGTCGAGCTGGGCGCGGTCGAACACGAACTGGCCCCAGCGGCCCGCCTGCGGATCGTCCAGCAGCGCGCAGAACGGCAGGTCCAGGCGCGTGCCCGGTGCATATTGCAGGTAACAGGTCGCGATCGGCTCGTAAGTGAAACTATCCAGTTGCGCGCTCAGTGCGGCGCAGTCGGCAAACGGCGCCAGCAGCGTAGCGCTGGCGGCTGCCGGTGTGGCCAGCACGACGGCGTCGACCCGCTCGTCGCCCGCGCCCGTCGTCAGGCACCAGCCGTCGCCATCCACGTTGCGCGCAAGCGCCGCAACCTTGACGCCAGCGCGCACTGCGTGGCCTTCACGCGCCAGCCAGGCACCGGCAGGCTCCGGAAACAGCGCGCCCATCGCCACGCGCGGCAGCAGCATGTCCGAGGCCGCACGCCGGCTGGCGCCCAGGCTGTCGCGCAGCACGGCCAGAAACACATTGGCCGACGCGCGCTCGGGCGGCGTATTGAGCGCCGCAATGCACAGCGGGCGCCACATCAGTGTCGTGAGTCGCTCGGTCTGGTCGAAGCGTTCGAGCAGTTCGGCCACCGTGCAATCGACGTCCAGCGCCCAGCCCATCCAGCGCCCCGCGCTGTTGAAACGGGCCAGGGCGAGCTTGTCGGCACGCGCCAGGCCCTTGGCGCGCAGCAGCGCGAACGCCAGGTGCAGCGGCGCGGGCAGGCGCGGCGCGACGAAATCCATGCCGGCGCTGCCGGGCGGATAGCGCATCTGCACCGGCAGGCGCAGCAATGCTGCATCGGGATCGACGCCCACCTGGCGCAGCATGCGCAGCGATTCGGCGTACGCGCCCAGCAGGATGTGCTGGCCGTTGTCCAGCGCCAGGCCGCGCACGTCGACCCCACGGGCGCGCCCGCCAAGGGTGCGCGCCGCTTCGAACAGGATGACGTCCGCGCCCTTGCGCGCCAGCGTCACTGCCGCCGCGCAGCCGGCCCAGCCCGCGCCGACGACTGCAACGCGCAGCCTAGGTGCGGACATACGTCTTCCACGCCAGCCACAGCTTGCGCAGCGGCGTGAGCGAGATGCGCTGGTTCAGCACGTGGTAGCCGTCGCGCTGGATTTCATCGAGCAGCGTGCGGTAGATCGACGCCATCATGAGTCCCGGACGCTGGGCGCGCCGGTCTTCCTTCGGCAGCAGGGCCAGCGCTTCGTCGTAGATGGCTTGCGCGCGCTTGGCCTGGAACGCCATCAGCGCTTCGAATTTCTCGTTGTGCTGGAGCTTGAGCAGGTCGTTCGCCGTGACGCCGAACTGCTGGAGTTCGTTCACCGGCAGGTAGATACGGCCCTTGCGCGCGTCGTCGCCCACGTCGCGGATGATGTTCGTCAGCTGGAACGCGAGGCCCAGTTTTTCGGCATACGCCAGTGTTTGCGGATTGGTGTAGCCGAAAATGCTGGCCGACAGGATGCCCACCACGCCGGCCACGTGCCAGCAATAGCGTTGCAGGCCCGGGTAATCGAGGTAGCGGCTCTGGTCGAGATCCATCTCCATACCGTTGACGATCGCCTGCAGGTGTTGTTCTTCCAGCTTGTAGACGGCGATGTGGGGCTGCAGCGCGAGCATCACCGGGTGCGTTGGCGTGCCCGCATACATCTTCGAGACCTCGGTGCGCCACCACGCCAGCTTGATGCGGGCGACCGAACCGTCGGTGGCTTCGTCGACCGTGTCGTCCACCTCGCGGCAAAAGGCGTACAACGCCGTGATCGCGCGCCGGCGTTCGGGCGGCAAAAACAGGAAGCTGTAGTAGAAACTGGAGCCGCTTTGAACGGTCTTTTGCTGGCAGTATTCGTCTGGAGACATGAAAATCGTCGTGGAGTGCTGGTTGGGCGGCTGCGGCACGGCTGTGCCGTCAGGCGAGCATTCTAGCAGGGTAGACAGCGCAGCCGGCGATGTGCGCCGTGACTTTTACATGCGCAGCGCGCCCCAGCCGACGGCGACCCAGTCCGCGGTGCCCAAGGTCGGGCGGCGCCGGTACACATCGTAACCTGCGCGCTCGATCCGGTCGAGGATGCGCAGGCCGCCCTGGACGATCATGCGCAGCTCCCAGCCGATGCGGCCCGGCAGCCGCCTGGCCAGGGGCGCGCCCGACAGCATCAGCGCGCGGGCGCGCTCGACCTCGAAGCGCATCAGGGCCTGGAACGGCGCATCGACGATGCCCGCCTTCAGGGCCGTTTCGCTGACTTGGAAGCGCGCCAGGTCTTCCAGCGGCAGGTAGATGCGGCCCTTGGTCAGGTCGATCGCGACGTCCTGGATGAAATTGATCAGTTGCAGCGCGCTGCAGATCGCATCCGAGTCGCGCAGGTTGACCGCGTCGTCGGCCTCGTACAGGGCCAGCATCAGGCGCCCGACCGGGTTCGCCGAGCGGCGGCAATAGTCGAGCAGGCTCGCGTATTCCTGGTAGCGCGGCGTGACGACATCCTGCCGGAAGGCCGACAGCAGGTCGCGCATGGGCGCGACCGACAGCCGGTACTGCACCACGACATGGGCCAGCCGCGCGAACATCGGCTCATCGGGAACGCTGCCAGCCTCGATGCGGTCCAACTGCTGGTCGTAGGCTTGCAGCGCCGCCAGCCGCTCGCCGGGCGCGGCGTCGCCTTCGTCGGCCAGGTCGTCGGCGCTGCGTGCAAAGGCATAGATCGCCTCGACCGCCGGCACCAGGCGGCGCGGCATCAGAATCGACGCAACAGGAAAGTTCTCGTAGTGATCAACAGCCATGTTTAGAGGGAAGACGCTAAAGTCGTCACATTGTCTAGTTGCATGATTATAATTGCTGAATTACAAACTGGCGCCAACGCAGCACTCCACGCGCCGCCAGCTTCGGCTTGAGACGCCGCATGCCCAGTCAAAGGATCACCACCGTGTTTGTCCGATTTTCTTCCCCAACCTTGCGGGCGGCCGTGGTCGCCTTCTGCGCCGCCGGCGCCCTGGCCGCGTGCTCGAAGCCGGCGCCGCCGGTCGAAGACATCCGTCCGGTGCGGGTGATCCAGCTGGTGGCCGATGCGGGCGCCGAGCGGTCGCAGTTTTCAGGCGACGTGCGGCCGCGTTACGAGTCGCAACTGGGCTTCCGGGTTGGCGGCAAGATCATCGAACGCAAGGTGGACGTGGGCGCGACCGTCAAGCGCGGCACGGTGCTGATGCGCCTCGACCCGCAAGACATCCGGCTGGCCGAAACCCAGGCCCGCGCCACGCTGCGCGCCGCCGACACCGAGCGCGAACTGGCCGCTGCCGATTACCAGCGGCACGTCAATCTGCGCTCCCAGAATTTCGTCAGCCAAGCCGTGCTCGATGCCAAGCAAAGCGCGCTCAAGGCGGCCCAGGCCAATGTCGATGCAGCGCGCGCCGGCTTGCGCGGCCAGTCGAACCAGGCCAATTACACGACCCTGGTTGCCGACGTCGATGGCGTCGTCACGGCCATTGATGCCGAGGTAGGGCAGGTCGTCCAGGCTGGCACGCCGGTGGTGCGCGTGGCCCGCACTGCAGAGAAGGAAGTCGTCATCGGCATCCCCGAAAACAAGGTGGATGGATTGCGCCAGTCGGCCGACGTGGTCGTGCGCCTGTGGGCCGATGCAGAGCAGACCATCCCGGGCAAGATCCGCGAAATCGCGCCGATGGCCGATGCCGCAACCCGCACCTACACCGTGAAAGTTGCGCTGCCCGCCCGCGTCGATGCGCGCCTGGGAATGAGCGCGACGGTGGAGCTGGCCACGGGCGCGGCAACCACCGGCGGCCTGCGCGTGCCCTTGAGCGCGCTGGTCAACAACAAGGGCGCGAGCAGTGTCTGGGTCGTCGACAACGGCGCCGTCAAGCTCGTGCCGGTGCAGGTGGCCGGCCAGGTCGATAACGACGTGCTGGTGGCCGGCGCCGTGCGCGCCGGCCAGAACGTGGTCACGGCCGGCGTGAACCTGCTCAAGCCTGGCCAGAAGGTGCGCATCCTTACCGCCGATGTCGCGCGGCGGGCGGACGCCGAAGCGGCCATGACGGCCAACGGCGGGGCCGCACGATGAAGGGCTTCAACCTGTCGCGCTGGGCGCTGGAACATATCCCGCTTACGCGCTTCCTGATCGCGGCGTGCCTGCTGTTCGGCATCCTGAGTTACTTCGAACTGGGCCAGGACGAAGACCCGCCATTCACCTTCCGCGCGATGGTCGTGCGCGCCGTGTGGCCGGGCGCCACGGCGCTGCAGATGGCCGAGCAGGTCACCGATCCGCTCGAGCGCAAGCTGCAGGAGACACCCTACGTCAACACGATCCGCAGCTTTTCCAAGCCGGGCGAAACCACGATCCTGATCGAGCTGCGTGAATCGACGCCGCCCAAGGAAACGACGGCCGCGTGGTATCAGGTGCGCAAGAAAATCGGCGACATCACCGCCACGCTGCCGCAGGGCGTGATCGGCCCGTTCTTCAACGACGAATTCGGCGACACGTATGGGTCGATCTTCGCGTTGTCGGGCGATGGTTTCACCTATGGCGAAATGCGCGACTACGCCGACTTCGTGCGCCAGCAGCTGCTGCGCGTGCCGCTGGTGGCCAAGGTCGAGCAATTTGGCGTGCAGAACGAAAAAGTGTATATCGAGTTCTCGAGCAAGAAATTTGCCCAGCTGGGCGTGCCGTTCGAGCAGATCGTGAACCAGATCGCCACGCAGAACGCGGTCGAGGCCAGCGGCGTGCTGGTCACGCCCACGGACAACCTGTCGGTGCGCGTGACGGGCGCGCTCGGCACGCTCGACCAGATCGAGGCGCTGCAGCTGCGCGCCGGCGGCACCACGTTCCGCCTCGGCGACTTCGCCACCGTCAAGCGCGGCTACCAGGATCCACCGGCCGACAAGATGCGCTTCAATGGCAAGGACGTCATCGGCCTGGGCGTGTCGATGGAAAAGGGCGGCAATATCATCACGATGGGCAAGGGGCTGGCCGAGACGGTGGCCCGCATCCGCGCGCAGCTGCCGGTCGGGATCGAGCTCGAACGGGTGGCTGACCAGCCGCAGGCCGTCAAGGAGTCGGTCGGCGAATTCGTCAAGGTGCTGATCGAGGCGGTCGTCATCGTGCTGGTCGTGTCGTTCCTGGCCCTCGGCCTGCACACCAAGCCCAAATGGCGCATCGATATCTATCCGGGCCTGGTGGTGGCGCTGTCGATCCCGCTGGTGCTGGCCATCACGTTCCTCGCCATGCGCATGCTCGACATCTCGCTGCACAAGATTTCGCTGGGCGCGCTGATCATCGCGCTGGGTCTGCTGGTGGACGACGCTATCATCGCCGTCGAAATGATGGTGCGCAAAATGGAAGAGGGCATGTCGCGCTTCGAGGCCGCCACCTTCGCCTACACGTCCACGGCCATGCCAATGCTGACCGGGACGCTGATCACGGCGGCAGGCTTCCTGCCGATTGGCTTGGCCGAATCGGCCGCCGGCGAATATACGTTCACGATGTTCTCGGTCAACGGGCTGGCGCTGCTGATCTCGTGGGTGGTGGCGGTGATGTTCACGCCCTACATCGGCTTCATGCTGCTCAAGGTCAAGCCGCACGCGCATGGCGAGAGCGGCCACGACGTCTTCGATTCCCCTGCGTATCAGCGCTTCCGGCGCATCGTGACCTGGTGCGTCGAGTGGCGCAAGACCACCATTGCGCTGACGCTCGCCGTGTTCGCGCTGGGCATCTTCGGCTTCAAATTCATCGAGAAGCAGTTCTTCCCGGACTCGAGCCGGCCCGAGTTGATGGTTGAACTCTGGTCGCCCGAGGGTACGAGCTTTGCCGCCAACGAGGCAACCGTCAAGCGCTTCGAGGCGTTTCTGGCGCAGCAGCAGGGTGTGCGCAGTGTGACGAGCTATGTCGGCACCGGCAGCCCGCGTTTCTATCTGCCGCTGGACCAGATCTTCCCGCAATCGAACGTGTCGCAGGTGGTCGTGCTGCCGGTCGATACCAGGGCGCGCGACGCGCTGCGCCTGAAGATCGTCGACATCTTCAAGCACGATTTCCCCGAAGTGCGCGGGCGCGTCAGGCTGCTGGCCAATGGCCCGCCGGTGCCGTACCCGGTGCAGTTCCAGGTGCTGGGGCCCGACATCGGCGTCGTGCGCGGGATCGCCGACCAGGTCAGGGCGACGCTGCTGGCCAATCCGAACACGCTGGGCGTGAACGACAACTGGAACGAATCGATCAAGGTGCTGCGCCTCGACCTGGACCAGGACAAGCTGCGCGCGCTGGGCGTGACGTCGCAGGCCGTGCGGCGCGCGGTCAATACGACGCTCACCGGCACGGCGGTCGGTCAGTTGCGCGAATCTAACCGCCTGATCGACATGGTCGTGCGCCAGCCACTGGAAGAGCGCTCGACCATCACGCGCCTGTCCGAAACGCTGGTGCCCACCACCGGCGGGCAGGCCGTGACGATTGGCCAGGTGGCGCGCGTGCGCTTCGTCTGGGAGCCGGGCGTCGTCTGGCGCGAAGGCCGCGAGTGGGCCATCATGGTCCAGGCCGACGTGGTCGACGGCATCCAGGGGCCGACCGTGACCGCGCAAGTCGACAAGCAGCTGGGCGCGCTGCGCGCGAAGCTGCCGGCCGGCTACCGCCTGACGATCGAAGGCGCCGCCGCCGACAGCTCCGAAGCCGAGGCGTCCATCGCGGCCAATGTGCCGCTGGTGCTGTTCATCGTGTTTGCGCTGCTGATGCTGCAATTGCACAGCTTCTCGCGTTCGCTGCTGGTGTTCTTGACCGGCCCGCTGGGCGTGGCGGGCGCTGCGATGGCGCTGCTGATCCTCGACCGCCCCTTCGGCTTTGTCGCGAATCTCGGCGTGATCGCGCTGTTCGGCATGATCATCCGCAACTCGGTGATCCTGGTCGACCAGATCGAGCAGGACATTGCCACTGGCAGCCATCCGTGGGATGCGATCATCGAAGCGGCCGTGCGCCGCTGCCGGCCGATCCTGCTGACGGCCGCCGCGGCGGCGCTGGCAATGATCCCGTTGTCGCGCTCGACGTTCTGGGGCCCGATGGCGGTGGCCATCATGGGCGGCCTGATGGTGGCGACGGCATTGACGCTGTTATTCCTGCCGGCCTTGTATGCGGCGTGGTTCCGCGTGAAAAAGCCGGCAGGGGCGGGCGGCAAATGAATGCACCTATCCCCGCACTGGAAAAAATGATGCCCAATAGTGTCAGAAATTCCAGTAAAATAATCGATTGAAGTTGTAGCCCCTAAACAATGGAGTGCAGGGCGGCCGGGTTCTACTGTCGGGCGCCCTTTGTTTTTGAGGCGATATTGCAATCCTGAGCGAGGATGGCGAAATTGGTAGACGCACCAGGTTTAGGTCCTGACGCCAGCAATGGTGTGGGGGTTCGAGTCCCCCTCCTCGCACCACGAATAATTATTTTTTTGGACGATTTTTACAATGGCAACTGCAGTCGAAACCCTGGGTAAACTCGAACGTCGCTTGACGATCTCTTTTCCGGTCGCTGACGTCCGCACTGAAGTCGAGAAGCGCCTGAAACAGCAGGCCAAGACCGCCAAGGCGCCTGGCTTCCGTCCGGGCAAAGTGCCGCTCAAGATGGTCGCTGCCCAGTACGGCTACCAGATCGAATCGGACGTGCTCAACGACAAAGTTGGCCGCGCATTCAACGAAGCCGCTGTCGCCAACGAACTGCGCGTTGCCGGTTTCCCGAAAATCGAGCCAAAAGACGACGCCCCTGAAGGCGTCCTCGAATTCAACGCCACCTTCGAAGTCTATCCAGAAGTCGTCATTGGCGACCTGGCAGCGGTTGAAGTCGAAACCGTCGTGACCGAAGTGTCCGACACCGAAATCGACAAGACCATCGACATCCTGCGCAAGCAGCGTGTGCACTACCACACCAAGGGCGAGCAGGGCGAACACGGCACCGGCGGCGAGCCAGTCGCAGCTGATGGCGACCGCGTCACCGTCGACTTCGTCGGCACGCTCGATGGCGTCGAATTCGACGGCGGCAAGGCTGAAGATTACGCGTTCGTGCTGGGCGAAGGCCGCATGCTGCCTGAGTTCGAAGCCGCAACGATCGGCCTGAAAGTCGGCGAAGCCAAGACCTTCCCACTGGCGTTCCCAGAGGACTACCATGGCAAGGACGTCGCCGGTAAAACCGCCGAGTTCACCATCACGCTCAAAGCACTCGAGTGGGCGCACATGCCTGCGGTCGATACCGAATTTGCCCAGTCGCTGGGAATCGAAGACGGTTCGATCGAGAAAATGCGCGAAGACATCAAGGTGAACCTGGAGCGCGAAGTGCGCGCCCGCGTCAAGGCCCGCAACAAGGAAGCCGTGATGGATGCACTGGTCAAGGCTACCGAACTGGACGTGCCGACCGTGATGGTCGAGCAGGATTCGGAGCGTTTGGCCGAAATGACCCGCCAGGACATGGCGCAGCGCGGCATGGACGTCGCCAAGCTGCCATTCCCGTCCGAGATGTTCAAGGACAAGGCCGAGCGCCGCGTGCGCCTGGGTCTGATCCTGTCGCAACTGGTTGCCGACAACGATCTGCAAGCCACGCAAGATCAGGTGAAAGCCCAGATCGAAGATTTCTCGCAGAGCTACGAAGACCCGAAAGAAGTCCTGAAGTACTACTTCAGTGATCGTCGTCGTCTGGGTGAAGTCGAAGCCCTTGTATTGGAAGAAAACGTCGTCAACTACGTACTTGGCAAGGCCAAGGTCTCGAACAAGACCGTCGCTTTCGATGAACTGATGGGCAGCGTCCCACAGGCTTAAGAAAAGCAGGCCGGCCCCTCGAGGCCGGCTTTTTTCAATGGCCCATTTGACCAACCCCTAACAAGGAAGAGACAGGTATGATGCACAATCCAGCACTGGATACACAGGCACTCGGCTTGGTGCCGATGGTCGTCGAGCAAAGTGGTCGCGGCGAACGCGCTTACGACATTTACTCGCGCCTCTTGAAAGAACGCGTGATTTTCCTGGTTGGTCCCGTCAATGACCAGATGGCCAACCTGATCGTCGCCCAGATGCTGTTCCTGGAAAGCGAAAATCCTGACAAGGATATCTCGCTCTACATCAACTCGCCGGGTGGCTCGGTCTCGGCCGGCCTCGCGATCCTCGACACGATGAACTTCATCAAGCCCGACGTCTCGACGCTGTGCACGGGCCTGGCGGCCTCGATGGGCGCATTCCTGCTGGCCGCCGGCGCCAAGGGCAAGCGTTTCTCGCTGCCGAACTCGCGCGTCATGATTCACCAGCCATCGGGCGGTTCACAGGGCATGGCCTCGGATATCGAAATCCAGGCCAAGGAAATCCTGTACCTGCGTGAGCGTCTGGCCCGCATCATGTCCGACAACACCGGCCAGAGCATCGAACAGATCCACCGCGACACCGACCGTGACCGCTTCATGTCGGCCGAAGAGTCGGTGGAGTATGGGCTGATCGACAAGGTCCTCACGCACCGCGGTTAAGAAATTGCCCGAGCATCCAGCGTGATGTTGGAAAAAAACGCCCGGACGCGAACACGTTCGGGCGTTTGTTTTTTATTTCGGGTAGCATGTTCACATGCGCACCAGTTGCGCCCTTGGATTCGCCCTTGTTGCGTCTCCGGTTAAGCGTTATATTCATAGCAATTCAATAGAGTCCTGCCCCCATGTCAGAGAAAAAATCCTCCAGCGGCGAAAAACTGTTGTACTGCTCGTTCTGTGGCAAGAGCCAGCACGAAGTCAAAAAGCTGATCGCAGGACCGTCCGTGTTCATCTGCGATGAATGCATCGACTTGTGCAACGACATCATCCGCGATGAAACGTCGAACGTCGAAACGGTCACGGGCGCCAAGTCCGACCTGCCGACGCCCCTTGAAATCACCGAATTGCTCGACCAGTATGTGATCGGTCAGCAGACGGCCAAGCGCATCCTGTCGGTGGCGGTGTACAACCACTACAAGCGCCTCAAGCACCTGGGCAAGAAAGACGAAGTCGAACTCGCCAAGAGCAACATCCTGCTGGTCGGTCCTACTGGCTCCGGCAAGACGCTGCTGGCCCAGACGCTCGCACGCATGCTGAACGTGCCGTTCGTGATCGCCGATGCGACCACGCTGACCGAAGCCGGCTACGTCGGTGAAGACGTCGAGAACATCATCCAGAAGCTGCTGCAGAGCTGTAACTACGAAGTTGAAAAAGCGCAGCGCGGCATCGTCTACATCGACGAGATCGACAAGATTTCGCGCAAGTCCGATAACCCGTCGATCACGCGCGACGTGTCGGGTGAGGGCGTGCAGCAGGCGCTGCTCAAGCTGATCGAAGGCACGATGGCCTCGGTGCCGCCGCAGGGCGGGCGCAAGCACCCGAACCAGGACTTCGTCCAGATCGACACGACCAACATCATGTTCATCTGCGGCGGCGCGTTTGATGGCCTGGCCAAGGTGATCCAGAACCGCTCCGTCAAGAGCGGGATCGGCTTTGGCGCCACGGTCAAGAGCCTCGATTCCGGCTACAACGCCGAGATCCTGCTCGAAGCCGAGCCCGAAGACCTGATCAAGTTCGGTCTGATTCCCGAGCTGGTCGGCCGTCTGCCGGTGGTGGCTGCCTTGTCCGAGCTGACCGAAGAAGCGCTGATCCAGATTCTGATTGAACCAAAGAATGCGTTGATCAAGCAATATTCGAAATTGCTGGAAATGGAAGGCGCCGAACTGGAGATTCGTCCGGCAGCGCTGCATGCAATTGCGAAGAAAGCACTGGCCCGTAAAACCGGCGCACGTGGCCTGCGTTCGATTCTCGAACATGCGCTGCTTGACGTGATGTATGAATTGCCAGGCCAGTCGAATGTCGTGAAAGTCGTGATCGATGAAAATACGATCACGAACGGCGCGAAACCTTTGCTGATTTACAGCGAAACAGCAAAAGCGTCGGGAGAAAACTGAAAAAAATCCGGGCGCAAGCGACAAATTGCTTGCCGCACAGATTCAACTCGGTACAATCAATCTCAATAAGAGATCCCGGCTTCATTCGAAAAGCCACTCGCGGTACGCCGTGTGGTGGCTTTTTCATTTTCCGAGAGTCTTTTATTGGAACGGCTATATGCTCTGACAAGTCGAGTTTCTTTTACTTACAGAATATATTTTTGCCGGACGGTCTTGTGTTTTGGCTGTCCAGTGCCCAAGTTCAGAACACGCTTTTTATAAGGTATGCCATGACAACTTCGAAATTAACCGAGCAAACGACGCTGCCACTTCTGCCGTTGCGCGATGTGGTTGTGTTCCCGCATATGGTGATACCTCTGTTCGTTGGCCGCCCTAAATCGATCAAGGCTCTGGAAGCCGCGATGGAGCAGGGCAAAAGCATCATGCTGGCCGCCCAGAAGGCCGCCGCCAAGGACGAACCGTCCGCCGCAGACATCTACGAGATCGGCTGCGTCGCCAATATTCTGCAGATGCTCAAACTCCCCGACGGCACCGTCAAGGTCCTGGTCGAGGGTTCGCAGCGCGCGCGCATCGATACGATCAATGACGGCGCCACGCACTTCACGGCGCAACTGACGCCCGTCGAATCGGAAATCGGCGACGACTCCGAAGTCGAGGCGATGCGCCGTGCGATCGTTCAGCAGTTCGACCAGTACGTCAAACTCAACAAAAAGATTCCGCCAGAAATCCTCGCCTCGCTCGCCGGCATCGATGACGCAGGCCGCCTGGCCGATACCGTCGCTGCGCACCTGCCGCTCAAGCTCGAGCAGAAGCAAGTGATCCTGGAGATCTTCAACGTCGCCAAGCGCCTCGAGCACCTGCTCGGCCAGCTGGAAGGCGAGCTGGACATCCTGCAGGTCGAGAAACGCATCCGTGGCCGCGTCAAGCGCCAGATGGAAAAGTCGCAGCGCGAGTATTACCTGAACGAGCAGGTCAAGGCGATTCAGAAAGAACTGGGCGAGGGCGAAGAGGGTGCCGACATCGAGGAACTCGAAAAGAAAGTCGTCGCCGCCAAGATGCCGAAAGAAGCCATGGAAAAAGCCCAGGCCGAAATTCGCAAGCTCAAGCTGATGTCGCCGATGTCGGCCGAAGCCACCGTCGTGCGCAACTACATCGACACCTTGGTGTCGCTCCCATGGCGCAAGAAGTCGAAGGTCGCGATCGATCTGGCCAGTGCCGAAGCTGTGCTTGAACAGGATCACTATGGCCTGGACAAGATCAAGGAACGCATCCTGGAATACCTCGCAGTGCAACAGCGCGTCGACAAGCTGAAAGCGCCGATCCTGTGCTTCGTCGGTCCTCCGGGCGTCGGCAAGACGTCGCTTGGCCAGTCCATCGCCCGCGCGACGAACCGCAAGTTCGTGCGCATGGCCCTGGGTGGCGTGCGTGACGAGGCCGAGATCCGTGGTCACCGCCGCACGTATATCGGTTCCATGCCGGGCAAGGTGCTGCAATCGCTGGCGAAAGTCGGCGTGCGCAACCCGCTGTTCCTGCTCGACGAGATCGACAAGATGGGCGCCGATTTCCGTGGCGATCCGTCGTCGGCCCTGCTCGAGGTGCTGGACCCGGAACAGAACCACACGTTCTCGGACCATTACCTGGAAGTGGACTTCGACCTGTCGGACGTGATGTTCGTGGCGACGTCGAACTCGTACAATATCCCGCCCGCGCTGCTGGACCGTATGGAAGTCATTCGTCTGTCGGGTTACACCGAAGACGAAAAGACCAGCATCGCGCTGCGCTACCTGTTGCCGAAGCAGTTGAAGAACAACGGGCTGAAGGAAGAGGAAATCAAGGTCGAAGAGACCGCGATCCGTGACATCATCCGTTACTACACCCGCGAAGCCGGCGTACGTTCGCTCGAGCGCGAAGTGTCGAAAATCTGCCGCAAGGTCGTCAAGATGCTGCTGCTGAAAAAGCCGGGCACCGGTGCCGACAAGCGCGTCATCGTCAACGGCAAGAACCTGGACAAGTTCCTGGGCGTGCGCCGCTATGACTTTGGCGTGGCCGAGAAAGACAACCAGGTCGGCCAGGTGGTCGGTCTGGCCTGGACCGAAGTCGGTGGCGATCTGCTGACGATCGAAGCCGTCAACGTGCCGGGCAAGGGCGCCATCATCCGCACCGGTACGCTGGGCGACGTGATGAAGGAATCGATTGAAGCTGCCCGGACCGTGGTGCGCAGCCGCGCCGCACGCCTGGGTATCAAGAACGAGGCGTTCGAGAAGGCTGACATCCACATCCACGTGCCGGAAGGCGCGACGCCGAAGGATGGTCCGTCGGCCGGTATCGGCATGACGACGGCGCTGGTCTCGGCCTTCACCGGCATCCCGGTGCGCGCCGATGTGGCGATGACGGGCGAGATCACGCTGCGCGGTGAAGTCCTGCCGATCGGTGGTCTGAAAGAAAAGCTGCTGGCGGCGCATCGCGGTGGCATTAAGACGGTGCTGATTCCCGAGCAGAACGTGAAGGACCTGGCCGAGATTCCGGACAACGTCAAGAACAAGCTCGAGATCGTGCCGGTGCGCTGGATCGAGAAAGTGCTGGAGATCGCACTGGAGCGTCAGCCGCAGCCGTTGGTGGAAGATCCTGCAGTGGCCGTCGCGCCAGCGCCGGTGGAAGCCAAGCCTGAAGTGGTCAAGCACTAAATAGTATCGAGCTGCTTGCAGCTTCCTGAAACAGGCGCCCGTGTGGCGCCTGTTTTTTTGGGCTCAGTCAACGTTATCTGTTGATGACGCTGATAGCGATACTAAGCAATTGTTCTGGCGACGTAATCCGCTCACCATCCAGCGCCCAGCGCCAGCCCAGGTAATTGGGCAGGTAGCGCGACGCCACGCCACGAAAGCCCTGCAGCCAGGTCTTGAAACGCTGGTGGTAGGCATTCACGTTTTGCACATGGATGGCAAGGTTGCCTAGCCGCTTCGCACGCACCCCGGCGGGAAGATTGACCATCTCGTGCGTGATTCGGTGCTTGCGTGCAAAGGCGCGGTAGGCAGCATGGCTGTCACTGACCAGCAAGGCCTGCCGATCGAGGCTGGGCAGCAAGTCGCGTTCGAGTTGCGCAGCCGTGAGCGCACCCCTGCCAGTGACGGCATCGACCGTACGCCCCTCGCGGTCGCGCCCGACCAGGATGCAGTCCAGTTCACTGGAAATGCCCCGTCTGGCAGCGCAGCCGCCGCGGCGGCGCGGTGGCCGATCGAGCGTGCGCGAACCTTTTTGCGATTCGAGCAGAAATGTTTCGTCAGCTTCGACGATGCCGTTAAGCGCCGCGGGCCGGTCGAGCTTGATCCAATGCAGGAAGCGGTGTCGCCAGCGAAAGGCGGTGTTGCGGTGTACGCCGACCCGATTTGCGCCCTTGCGCACGGGGAGTGAATCGAGCAGTACCTGCGAATACGCGAGCCATTTGGCCTTGTGCCTGAGCCGCGCCAGCGGCGTGCCAGTGAGGTCATTAAAGGTGCGGCCGCAGGCACAGCAGCGGTAGCGCTGCAAATCATTGGCGAACCCGTGCCGGTAGCAATGCGCGTTGCCGCATCTGGGGCAGCAGCGGCCTGGTGCTCTGACCTCATCGATAAGCGCAACCACCTGATCGAGCCCAGCTGTAGGATGCAGGGCATCGAGCGCTTGCTGGCGCTGCGGCTGATTCAGTGAAGGCAGTTTTGCGAACCAGCCCTTAAAACCTGGCGCTTTCATGATCGACTCCTGACGCTGGGGACAGGGCTTGGACCACTGGAGTGCTCGTCAGTTCAAAGCTAGTCTCTATTTAACGTTGACTGCGCCTTTTTTTTGGCTGTCGGGATGACGCTTCTTATGCCACAGATGAACCTGCATTGACGCGGGCTCGCTTGACAGCGTCATGTTGCCCTTGTTTAATACGGCCTGCACTTTTGCAGCAGCGGCGCGTGTGCGTCACGAACGGGAAACGAGGGAACGAGTGAACAAGGCAGAACTGATCGAAGAAATCGCGAAGTCCGCGGACATTACCAAGGCATCGGCAGCGCGTGCCCTCGACGCCGTCATCGACGCCGTGACCGAGACCCTGAAAAAGAATGATAGCGTCACCCTGGTTGGCTTTGGCACGTTCACGGTTGGCGAACGCGCCGCACGCACGGGCCGCGATCCGCGCACCAAGGAGCCCATCAAAATCAAGGCCGCACGCGTCCCGAAATTTAAGGCTGGTAAAGCGCTGAAAGATGCTGTAAACTAATGCCTTCTTCGCGGTGACAAGCGAAGGAAAGCAGCAGGGGTTGTTGTGTAGTCCCTGATGTTCGTTGGTGTGTTTTTTGCTGGAGCGGTAGTTCAGTTGGTTAGAATACCGGCCTGTCACGCCGGGGGTCGCGGGTTCGAGTCCCGTCCGCTCCGCCATAAAAAACGCACAGACACCATGTCTGGAGCGGTAGTTCAGTTGGTTAGAATACCGGCCTGTCACGCCGGGGGTCGCGGGTTCGAGTCCCGTCCGCTCCGCCAGAATATAGTAGTATGGGATGCCTCACGGGGCAATCCCGCTAGAAGAGGCGAACGCGAGTTCGCCTTTTTTTTTAACTTGTGCTGTTATTGCATTCTCAACCTTGAATGGCTGACCATGTTTGAATTTATTCGGAACAACAAGCGTTGGATGTACGGGATCCTGCTTCTTTTGATCGTCCCATCGTTCGTGTTTGTCGGTTTGGAGAGTTACCAGAGCAACGATGCCGGCACCCACGTCGCCACCGTTGGCGGCGAAAAGATCTCGCGTCAGGAATGGGAAGATGCACAGCGTCGCCAGATCGACCAGGCACGCCAGATGATGGGCGCCCAGTTCGACCAGAAGATGTTCGAGACGGCCGAAGCGAAGAAAACGATCCTGAATAACCTGGTCGGCGAACGCGCCATCAGCGCCGAGATCGCCCGCTCGCATATGAACGTGAGCGATGCAACGCTGCAAAAGACCATCATGGAGATCCAGCAGTTCCGCCAGCCGGATGGTGGCTTCGATATGGAAGGCTACAAGGCCGCCCTGGCAGCGCAAGGCATGACGCCGGCGATGTTCGACCAGCGCCTTCGCCGCGACCTCACCGTGCAGCAGTTGACCGGTTCGATCCAGGCCACGGCATTCGCACCACGCAGCGTCGCAACGCGCCTGTCGAGCATCAATGACCAGGAGCGTGAAGTGCAGGAGATCGTGTTCCCGGTCGCGACCTACCTGCCGCAGGTGAAAGTCACCGACGCGATGGTCAAGGCCTACTACGACAAGAACCCAACGCTGTTCCAGATTCCTGAGCAGGTCAAGGCCGAATACGTCGTGTTCAATGCCGCCACCGTTGAAAACCAGGTGCAGGTGTCGGATGCTGAAATCAGCGACTTCTATAACAAGAACCTCAAGACCTATACGACGCCCGAGCAGCGCAGCGCCAGCCACATCCTGATCACGGTGGCCAAGGATGCGAAACCAGCCGACCAGGCTGCGGCCAAGACGAAGGCGGAAGCCGTGCTGGCGCAAGTGCGCGCGGCGCCGGCCAATTTCGCCGCCATTGCCAAGGCCAATTCGCAAGACCCGGGCTCGGCCCAGGCTGGTGGTGATCTGGGCGTGGTCGAGAAGGGCTTGTTCGTCAAGTCGGTCGAAGATTCGATCTATGCGTTGAAAGAGGGCGAGACGAGCGGCCTGGTGCAGTCGGAATTCGGCTGGCACATCATCAAGCTGAACTCGATCAAGCCGGCGACGCAAAAGTCGCTCGACACAGCGCGTGAGCAGATTGCAGGCGACCTGAAGAAGCAAAAGATGGCTTCCAAGTACACCGAGCTGGCTGGCGTGTTCACCGAGACCGCGTATGACCAGTCGGACAGCCTGAAGCCGGTGGCCGACAAGCTCAAGCTGCAGATCCAGACCGTCGACAACCTGACCCGTACGCCGAATCCGGCGCTGGGCGATGCACCGTTCAACAATGCCAAGTTCCTGACTGCGCTGTTCGGTAACGACGCGCTGAAGAACAAGCGCAATACCGAAGCCGTGGAAGTCGCCCCAAGCGTGCTGGTGGCCGGTCGCGTCGTTGAACTGCGTCCCGCAGCCAAGCGTCCGCTGGCCGAGGTCGAGGCGCAGATTCGTCAGCGCGTGACGATCGAAGAAGCCGTGCGCCTGGCGCGCCAGGCAGGTGAAGCCAAGCTGGCTGCGGCCAAGGCGGCAGGCGATGCGACCGGTTTCGGTGCGCCGGTGATCGTGTCGCGCACCAAGCAGCCGACCATCAACCAGCCCGGTGCGATTGCCGTGCTCAAGGCTGACGCCACCAAGCTGCCGGCGTATGTCGGTGTCGATGTTCCCGGCCAGGGTTACGCGGTCTACCGCATTAACAAGGTCTCGCAGCCGGCGCAGCTCGACGCGGCGCGCCGCAAGCAGGAAGCCGACCAGATCGGCAACATGATGGGCCAGCAGCAGATGGTCGATTACGTTGAAGCGCTGAAGGTCAAGGCCAAGGCCAAGGTAACGGCCACGCCGTCGCAGCTGGGCACGAATACCGACGCGCAGTAAGCCGTCGCCCGTTCGCCCCTGATCGAAAAGCCCGGTTGCGCAAGCAGCCGGGCTTTTTTGCGATGTGCTTAACCGACCCGGCGGACGGTATCTGTAACACTGGACGGATCAGCTACTCTCCATCATGAAGGGACCGTTCCAATGACCACTGCCACCACGAGCCGTCAGCGCGCCCAGGATCTGGTTGCGCGCATGACCGAGGACGAAAAGTTTGCCTGGCTGTCCGGCCCGATGGCCATTCCTCTGACGGACGAGCTCAAAGCGCAGGGCGCCATCGGCTCGGCCGCGTTCTATCCCGGCATCCCGCCCCTGGGCATCCCCGCGATGCAGCAGGCCGACGCCAGTCTCGGGATCAGCAATATCGGCGACGTGCGCCCGGGCGACCATGCGACGGGTTTGCCCAGCTCGCTGCTGCTGGGCGCCACCTTCAACCGCCAGCTGGCACACGACAGCGGCGCGCTGGTCGGACGCGAGGCAAAGGCCAAGGGCTTCAATGTGCAGCTCGCTGGTGGCGCGAACCTGATCCGCGAACCGCGCGGCGGGCGCAATTTCGAACACATCAGCGAGGACCCACTGCTCACCGGCGAGCTCGCCGGCCACTCGGTTGCCGGCATCCAGGCCCAAGGCGTCGTCTCGACCGTCAAGCATTTCGTCGCCAACGGCCAGGAAACGGGGCGCGTGATGGTCAGCGCGAACCTGGCTGAAGCGGCTTTGCGCGAATCCGACCTGCTGGCGTTCCAGATCGCGATAGCGATCGGCAAGCCGGGCGCCGTCATGCCTGGCTATAACCTGGTCAATGGTCACTATGCGTCCGAAAACGCCTTCCTGCTGCAGCAGGTGCTCAAGGATGAATGGGGTTGCGCCGGCTGGGTCATGTCGGACTGGGGCGCAACGCATTCGACCGTCAAGGCGGCACTCGCAGGGCTGGACGTGCAATCGGGCGCCAATCTCGACGACGCGCATTACTTCGGCCAGGCCTTGCGCAACGCGGTACGAGACGGCCAGGTGCCGCAGTCGCGCATCGACGATATGGTGGCGCGCATCCTGACAAGCCTGATCGACGTCGGTGCACTCGACGCAGAGTCGATTGACGACCACACGCAGCCGATCGACTTCAGCCACCACAAACTGATCGCGCAGCGCCAGGCCGAAGAAGGCATCGTGCTGCTCACGAATCGGAACGCCACGCTGCCGCTGCCGCAACGACTCACGAAGCTGCTGATCGTCGGCGCGCATGCCGACCATGGCGTTCTGTGTGGCGGCGGTTCATCGGCCGTGACGCCCATCGGCAGCCTGCAACTGCCCGGCACCAGCATCATGGGGATGGACGTGGCCAAGGTCGTCCAGCCGTCGTCGCTTGTCACCGCGATCAAAGAGGAAAGCGTCGCACGTGACGTCGTGTTCGTCGACGGCACCGATCGTCAGCAGGTACTGGACGAAGCGGGCAGCGCCGATGCGGTGATCGTGTTTGCGCAGGAGTGGCGCTCGGAAGGGCTCGACGCCGTTGGCCTCGCGTTGCCCGACGACCAGGATGCGCTGATCGAGGCCATCGCCGGCGTCAACCCGAAGACGATCGTCGTCATCCAGTCGGGCGGCCCCGTCACGATGCCGTGGCGTGACAGCGTGGCCGCAATCCTGGCGGCGTGGTACCCGGGATCGGGCGGCGGGCCAGCCGTGGCGGGTGTGCTGTTCGGGCGCGTGAATCCCTCGGGCCGGTTGCCGGTCACGTTCCCGGCCAGCGAGGCGCAGTTGCCGCGCCCGGAGCAGATCGATCCGGAAACCACAACGTCCAACCCGGGCACGCCGCGCAAGGGCGGCATCATCGCGCTTGACTACGATATCGACGGGTCGGATGTCGGCTACCGCTGGTTCGCGCGCGAAGGGCATCAGCCGCTGTTCCCATTCGGGTTCGGCTTGTCGTACACGACGTTTGAAATGATCGGTCTGCGCGTGGGCGTCGATGGGCGTTACATCGCGAGCGTTGAGGTGGCCAACACCGGCGCGCGCACGGGCGCAGTCGTGGTGCAGATCTATGTCGAAAAGCAGGGCCCCGACGGCTTCGTCAAGCGCCTGGCCGGCTTCACCAAGACGACGCTGGCGGCTGGCGAGCGCGCCAGCGTCGAGATCGACCTCGAGCCGCGCATCCTTGCACGCTACCGTGTGGGCGGCGACGCGCCGGGCTTTGCCATCGAGCCCGGCGTCTACCGCGTGTGGGCGGCGCAGCACGTCGGCGACGACGCGCTCTGGCAGGATGTCGCGATTGACGAGGCGCGCCGCATCGGGTCGTAGCCTCAGGCCGGCGAGTCGTGCAGGTGCCGTGCCGCTGCCAGAAAATCGCTGGTGCCGATGTCGGCCAGCTCCACCACCTGCGCCTGCGGATACTGCACGAAGTTGCGGTCAATCGATCGCAGGTAGGCCGGGTCGTAGTGCTGCACCAAGAGCTCATCGACCAGCGCCGGCAGCGCGCCGCCTTGCGCCATCGCCTGCCAGTCAGCGATCTTGGCGCGGCCATGCACCAGCGTCAGGTGTGTCAGCTGATCGGCCAGCACGGACGGATCGGCGCAGAAGTGCTGATAATCTTCCATCAGCAGGCGCACGCGCGCGGGGCGCGCCAGTTGCAGGTCGATGCAGGGCGCGGCGCGCATGCGCACCATCACGGCATCCGGCACACGCAGGTTGCCGACTTTCTTACTCTCGGCCTCGACGAACACGGGACGGGCCAGGTCGAAGCTGCGCAGTTTGGCCAGCACCATCGTCTCGAACATCTTCTGGCTTGGCTGTGGTTCGTTCGGCAAGTGACCCAGCACCGAGCCGCGGTGGGCGGCCAGCTGCTCCAGGTCGAGCACCTGCGCGCCAATGCCGTCGAGCGTTTCGAGCAGGCGGCTCTTGCCGCTGCCGGTCGGGCCGCAGACGACGCGAAAATCGACGGCAGGCGGTTCGGCCAGCGCCGCGCTGACCCACGCGCGGTAATTCTTGTAGCCGCCCTCGAGCTGCGCCACCGGCCAGCCGATGCGCGCCATGATCAGCGCCATCGCGCCGCTGCGGTTGCCGCCGCGCCAGCAGTACACCAGCGGACGCCAGTCGCGCGGTTTGTCGTGAAACAGCGTGTCGATGTGGTGCGCGATATTGCGCGCAATGATCGGCGCCCCGGCCTTCTTGGCGTCGAATGCGCTGGTTTGCTTGTACAGCGTGCCAACAAGGATGCGTTCGTCGTTGTTCAGTACCGGGCAGTTGATCGCGCCGGGGATATGGTCGAGTGCGAATTCGGCTTCGCTGCGCACGTCGATGATCGCGTCGAATTCACCGAGGCGCGGGAGCAGGGCGTCGAACCCTGCGACTTCCGGGTACTTCATGGTTGCTTCACCATTTTCTCGAACGTCGGCCAGATATTGTTCAGGATGATCGGGTGCGCCTGCGCGGTGGGATGCAGGCGGTCTTGCTGGAACAGGGCCGGTTTGTCAGCCACGCCTTCAAGCATGAACGGCACCAGCGGCGATTTGGTCGACGTCGCCACGGTCTGGAACATGCCGAAGAAGCGCTCGGTGTAGGCGCGCCCGTAGTTCGGCGGCATGCGCATGCCCACCAGCAGCACGCGCGCTTTCTGCGCCTGCGCTGCGGCGATCATCGCGCGCAGGTTCGCTTCGGCCGACGGCACGGGAAGGCCGCGCAGGCCGTCGTTGGCGCCCAGTTCAATCACGACCAGGTCCGGCTTGTGCTGGCCCAGCAGGGCGGGCAGGCGCGCCTTGCCGCCGCTGGTGGTCTCGCCGCTGATGCTGGCGTTGACGACCCTGGCGTCGATTTTTTCGCTCTTCATTTTTTGTTCGAGCAGCGCGACCCAGCCGGCGCCACGGGCGATGCCGTATTCGGCCGACAGGCTGTCGCCCACCACGAGTACGGTTTTTGGTGCAGAATAAGCGTTCGCCGTCGCCGCCAGGGACAGACTCAACCCCAGTGCAGCGCCGACAATTAATTTACCGAGAACTGCGTTCTTAAGAAAAGCAAGCATGCGTGATCATCCCGAGGCATTCAAAAATGACGTCACTGACGTCGGTGTAATGACAGGCCGGCCGCCCGCAATTGAAGTCAGCGGCTTGTCGAAGAAGGTCGCAGACGCCAGCGGCGAGCTGACCATCCTGCAAGAGATTGATTTTACCGTGCAACCGGCAGAGACGCTCGCGCTCGTCGGCGCTTCCGGCTCGGGCAAGTCGACGCTGCTTGGCCTGCTTGCAGGCCTGGATACGCCATCGTCTGGCACCGTGCGCCTGGATGGTACCGACATCTTCGCGCTCGATGAAGATGGCCGTGCCGCGTTTCGCAAGGCCAAGCTGGGCTTCGTGTTCCAGTCGTTCCAGCTGCTGACGCACCTGAACGCGCTCGAGAACGTGATGCTGCCGCTCGAATTGCGGGGCGAATCCGGTGCACGCGAAAAGGCTGCCGACATGCTGGGTCGCGTCGGCCTGGGCAGCCGCCTGAAGCACTATCCCAAGTTTCTGTCGGGCGGCGAGCAGCAGCGTGTGGCGCTGGCACGCGCTTTCGTCACGCAGCCGCCGCTGCTGTTTGCCGACGAGCCCACCGGCAGCCTCGATGCCGCTACCGGCGAGTCGATCATCGGACTGATGTTCGAACTCAATCGCGAACGCGGCTCGACGCTGGTGCTGGTCACGCACGATCCGGGCATGGCCGCGCGTTGCGGCCGGACGATCACGATCGCCGCCGGCCGCCTCGTCAAATAATCAATCAGCTGCCTGGGCTGCAGCGCGCACCTGCGCGTTGAGTACCTTGCGCACGGCCGCGGGCAGTTCACCGGCCGTCAGGCCGATCGGCCCCACGCCATCTTCGACCAGCGCGTCGGCCGCGGCGCCATGCAGCCAGGCCGCCGCCGCTGCAGCTTCCTTGCCCGGCCAGCCTTGCGCCAGCAGCGCGCCGCAGATTCCCGCCAGCACGTCGCCACTGCCTGCCGTGGCCAGACCCGCGTTGCCGGTCGGGTTGATCAAGACCGCGCCATCGGGGTCTGCGATCACGGTGCCCGACCCCTTGAGAATCACGACTGCATGCATGCGCTGCGCCAGTTCACGCGCGCTGGCCAGGCGGTCAGCCTGCACCACCGACACCGTCATGCCCAGCATGCGCGCCGCTTCCAGCGGATGCGGCGTGAGCACGCTTGGGGCGCTCCGCTGCGCCAGGCGCGCCTGCAGGTCGGGGCTGGCGCCGACCAGGTTCAACGCATCGGCGTCGAGTACCAGCGGGCAGTCGCTGTCGAGCGCCTTGGCCACCAGCCGCATCGCATCGACCGAGTCGCCCATGCCAGGCCCAAGCACCAGCGTGCGGCCAAACAGATCCAGGTCGTCGGCCGCGCGGAACATGATTTCGGGCTGGCTGCTGTCGTAGCCGGGCGGCGTGTTGAGCGCCGCGACATACACGCGCCCCGCGCCCGCATACAGCGCGCCGCGCGCGGCCAGCACCGGTGCACCGGCCATGCCGTGCGCGCCGCCAATCACGGCGACGTCACCGAAGCTGCCCTTGTGCGAGTTCTGGCGGCGCGCCGTGAAGCAGTGCGCAAACGCCGGCAACCCGTTCATGGCTGCCGTCGTGGGCGTGGCCGCAGCATCCACGCCGAGCGTGTCCACGCGCACCACACCTGCGTGATCGCGCCCGTCGGCCGTGTGCAGGCCCGGCTTGTCGGCGATGAACGTGATCGTGTGCGTGGCGCGCA
Source organism: Massilia aurea (assembly GCF_014200505.1). Taxonomy (GTDB): domain Bacteria; phylum Pseudomonadota; class Gammaproteobacteria; order Burkholderiales; family Burkholderiaceae_D; genus Telluria; species Telluria aurea_B. The sequence continues at coordinate 1,333,725 of NZ_JACHBX010000001.1, forward strand.
CCGCGATACCGTCCGGGCCGATGACAGCGCCCGTGTCGGCGTCCAGGCCACTCGGCACGTCCAGCGCCAGGATTGGACAGCGAACGTCATCCAGGCCCGCGACGACATCGCGGTACTCGCCCGCGAGCGCGCGCGTCAGGCCGATGCCGAACAAGCCGTCGACGACGAGCGCCCACTGGCCATCGGGCGGCAGCATGTCGAGCCAGCCGACGGTGCCGGAACGCGCGCGCTCGTAGGCCGCAGCGGTTTCGCTCGAGGCGTCGTCGTTGCCATCGCCCGGTAAGTGCAGCACGGTCGCGTTGACGCCGGCTTCGGCCAGGTTGGCCGCCACCTCGAGTGCATCGCCGCCATTGTTGCCGGGGCCGGCGAGCACCAGCACCGGCGCGCCACGCAGGTCATCCCCTGATGCACCCAAAAGCTCGAGTGCATAGTCGGCGGCGGCCTTGCCGGCGCGGGTCATCAGGGTGCCCGGCGCCAGCGTGCTGCTGGCCGCGTGTTCGATGGCGCGCAGCTGCGCGACGGTGTAGAGAGGGTATGCCATGGTCGTTTGCGTGAATGAGAATGCGACCATTGTCGTGCATTCGCGCCAACGTTGGCGCGCCGTCCGCACTACAATGGCTGCCATCATCTGGTCAGCACAGGGAGTGAGTATGGATTGGCAGTTCTGGATCGACCGTGGCGGCACATTCACCGATATCGTGGGGCGCCGCCCGGATGGGCAACTCGTCACGCACAAGCTCCTGTCCGAGCACCCCGAGCAGTACCGCGATGCGGCCGTCGCCGGCATCCGTCACCTGCTGGGCATCGCCGCGGGTGCGCCGCTGCCGGCGGCCGGCATCGAGGCGGTCAAGATGGGCACGACCGTGGCCACCAACGCGCTGCTCGAGCGCAAGGGCGAGCCGACCGTGCTGGCCATCACGCGCGGCTACCGCGACGCGCTGCGCATCGCTTACCAGAACCGGCCACGCCTGTTCGATCGCCACATCGTGCTGCCCGAACTGCTGTACGCACAGGTCATCGAGATCGATGAACGCGTCGGCGCACATGGCGACATCGTGCAGCCGCTCGATGAAGCCGTCACCCGCGCCAGCCTGCAGGGGGCGTTCGACACCGGCCTGCGCTCGCTGGCCATCGTCTTCATGCACGGCTACCGCTACACGGCGCATGAAGCGGCGGTGGCCCGCATCGCGCGCGCGATCGGCTTCACACAGGTGTCGGTCTCGCACGAAGTGAGCCCGATGATGAAGCTCGTCGCGCGCGGCGACACGACGGTCGTCGACGCCTACCTGTCGCCGATCCTGCGCCGCTACGTCGACCAGGTGGCCGACGAACTGCCTGGCGTGAACCTGCAGTTCATGCAGTCCAATGGCGGCCTGACCGATGCCCGCGCGTTTCAGGGCAAGGACAGCATCCTGTCCGGCCCGGCCGGCGGCATCGTCGGCATGGTGCGCGCGAGCCGGCAGGCCGGCTTCGAGCGCGTGATCGGCTTCGACATGGGCGGCACGTCCACCGACGTCTCGCATTTCGCGGGCGAGTTCGAGCGCGTGTTCGAAACCCAGGTCGCCGGCGTGCGCATGCGCGCGCCGATGATGAGCATCCACACCGTCGCCGCCGGTGGCGGTTCGATCCTGCACTTCGACGGCAGCCGCTATCGTGTGGGGCCGGACAGCGCCGGCGCCAATCCCGGCCCGGCCAGTTACCGGCGCGGCGGCCCGCTCGCGGTCACCGACTGCAACGTCATGCTCGGCAAGGTGCAGGCCGATTATTTCCCGCGCCTCTTCGGCGCGCGTGGCGATGAAGCGCTGGACGTGGCCACCGTACGCCGCCGTTTCGACGCGCTGGCGGACGACATCGGCGCTGCAACGGGTGAACGGCCCGCACCGGAAGCGGTGGCCGAAGGCTTCATTGCGATCGCGGTGGGCAATATGGCCAACGCGATCAAGCAGATCTCGGTGCAGCGCGGCCACGACGTCACCGGCTACGTGCTCACCAGCTTCGGCGGCGCCGGCGGCCAGCACGCGTGCCTCGTGGCCGACGCCCTCGGCATGCAGACGGTGTTCATCCATTCGCTGGCCGGCGTGCTGTCGGCTTACGGCATGGGGCTGGCCGACCAGAGCGCGATGCGCGAGCAGGCCGTCGAAGAGCGGCTGGCCGATACGGTACTGCCGGCGCTGGCCGAGCGTCTCGGCGTGCTGGGCGAAGCTGCGCGCGCGCAGTTGCAGGCGCAGGGCGTGGCGCCCGAGTGCATCACGCTCGTCGAGCGCGTGCACCTGCGCTATGAAGGCACCGATTCGGCGCTCGTGGTGCTTGCGGGCGACATGGCAGGGATGACGGCGCAGTTCGAGCAAGCCTACAAACGCCGCTACTCGTTCCTGATGCCGGCACGCGCGCTAATCGTCGAAGCGGTGTCGGTCGAGGCCATCGGGCAGTCCGATGCACCGGCCGAGCAACTGGTGGCGACGACCACGCCAAGCGGCGAAGCGGCCCCGCAGGACACCGCGCGCATGTACAGCGCGGGCCGCTGGCACGATACCGGTGTCTACGCGCGCGGCGCGCTGCTGCCGGGGCACGCGGTGCGCGGCCCGGCGATCATCGCCGAAGACAATGCGACCACGGTCGTCGAGCCGGGCTGGGAAGCGCGCGTGACGCCATATGGCCACCTGGTGCTGCAGCGCGTGGAAGCCTTGCCCGAACGGCGCGCGATCGGCACCACGGCCGATCCGGTGATGCTCGAGATCTTCAACAGCCTGTTCATGTCGATTGCCGAGCAGATGGGCCTGCGCCTGCAGAACACGGCCCACTCGGTCAACATCAAGGAACGGCTGGACTTCAGCTGCGCGATCTTCGACCAGGACGGCAACCTGGTGGCCAACGCACCGCACATGCCGGTGCACCTTGGTTCGATGGGCGAGAGCATCAAGACCGTGATGCGCGAGAACGCGGGCCGCATGCATGCGGGTGACGTGTACATCCTGAACGACCCGTACAACGGCGGCACGCACCTGCCCGACGTGACGGTGATCTCGCCCGTGTTCGACGAAGCGGGCGCCGAGATCCTGTTCTACGTCGGCTCGCGCGGCCACCACGCCGACATCGGCGGCACCACGCCCGGCTCGATGCCGCCCGACTCGAGCCACATCGAGCAGGAGGGTGTATTGATCAACAATTTCAAGCTGATCGACGGGCAGGATGGCGTGCTGCGCGAAGACGCGGCGCGCGCGCTGCTGGTGGGCGCGCGCTACCCGGCGCGCAATCCCGACCAGAACCTGGCCGACCTGCGCGCGCAGGTGGCCGCCAACCAGAAAGGCGTCGAGGAGCTGCACAAGATGGTCGCGCACTTTGGCCTGGACGTCGTGCGCGCCTACATGGGCCACGTGCAGGACAATGCCGAAGAAGCGGTTCGGCGCGTGATCTCGGCGCTCAAGGATGGCAGCTTCCACTACCAGCTCGATAACGGCGCGCACATCGACGTCGCGATTCGCGTGGACACTGCAGCGCGCAGTGCGGAGATCGACTTCACCGGTACATCGGGCCAGCTGCCGAACAACTTCAATGCGCCGTCGGCCGTGTGCATGGCGGCCGTGCTGTACGTGTTCCGCACGCTGGTCGACGATGAGATTCCGCTCAACGCCGGGTGCCTCAAACCACTCAAGGTGATCATTCCACCCGGCTCGATGCTCAATCCGCACTATCCGGCATCGGTCGTGTCGGGCAATGTCGAAACCTCGACCTGCATCACCAATGCGCTGTATGGGGCGCTGGGCGTGATGGCGGCGGCGCAGGGCACGATGAACAACTTCACGTTCGGCAACCAGCGCTACCAGTATTACGAGACCATCTCGGGCGGCTCCGGCGCGGGCGACGGTTTCGACGGCACCGACGTGGTCCAGACCAATATGACCAACTCGCGCCTGACCGACCCTGAAATCCTCGAATTCCGCTTCCCCGTGCGGCTTGAGCGTTACGAGATTCGTCCGAATTCGGGCGGGGCGGGGCGCTGGCATGGCGGCAATGGCGGCGTGCGCCGCGTGCGCTTTTTAGAGCCGATGACGGCGGCGATCCTGTCGAACAACCGGATTCACGCGCCGTTCGGCATGGCCGGTGGCGCGGACGCAGAGCGTGGCCGAAACAGCGTCGAGCGCGCCGACGGCCGCATCGAGCAGGTGGGCCATATCGGCAAGATCGACATGGCCGCAGGTGACGTGTTCGTCATCGAGACGCCGGGCGGCGGCGGTTACGGCAAGCCATAGCGAGGGACAGCATATTGTGGCGCGCCCGCGCGCACTGTATGCTGCACCAGCATCGATTTGCACCACATTATTCACCCTAAGAGAGAAACCATGAAACGTGTACTGACCTGTTCCGCCCTGGTGGCGGCAATGCTAATGACGGTCACCGCCTGCAAGCGCGCCGAAGCACCGGCCACCCCTGCTACTGCCAGCGTTGATAGCACCGCCACCGCGGCCGCACCGGCCGTCGCCTCGCAACAGATCGACACCGTTGTCGGCACCGGCAAGGAAGCCACTGCCGGCGCGACCGCTGTCGTCAACTACACCGGCTGGCTGTACGAGCCGGCGGCGCCGCAGCAGCGCGGCAAGGAGTTCGATTCGTCGATCGGTCGCGAGCCGTTCAAGTTCCAGCTCGGCGCCGGCCAGGTCATCAAGGGATGGGATGTGGGCGTGCAGGGCATGAAAGTCGGCGGCAAGCGCACGCTGATCGTGCCGGCCGACATGGGCTACGGCGCCGGCGGCGCGGGTCCGATCCCGCCAAACGCCACGCTGGTGTTCGAGGTCGAACTGCTCGACGTGCTTTAATTGGCGACCGGCGCCGGCGCTTTTTCGAGCGCTGGCGCCGGTGCCGGTGTCAACGGCGGCGCCACCGACGTCCGGCGCGGCGGAGTCGCCACCGCGTCCTGTTTTGCCCCTGGCGCTTCACGGTCGCGGATTCGGTACCACGCAAAACCCAGTAATTCGTAGGTCGCGTACCACGAGCGCCGCATGCCTTCCGCGCTCGGCAGCCACGCATCGAACCCGTAGTACGGGCTATAGACGAACATCGTTGGCGCCTCGATCACATCGAGCCCTTCGCGCTCGAACACATTGCGTGCACGGTGCATGTGCATCGCATCGGTCACCAGCAAAATCCGTTTGACGCCTGCCGGGCGCAGCAGCACATTGCTGTAGATGGCATTCTCGCCCGTGTCGCGCGAGCGCCGTTCGATCCACTTGACCGGCACCCCGAAATCCTCGCGCAGCGCCCTGGCCATCGCGTCGGCCTTGGTATATGCCATGTCGATCGTGGCCGGGTCGGCACCGCTGCCGCCATTGCCGCCGGTGACCAGGATTGGCAGGCCGGTGCGCCGCTGCAGGTGCGCGCCGTAGCGCAGCCGCGCCAGCGCGGTATGGTCGGGAATGTCGCGGTTGTCGTATTCGCCTGCGCTGCTCAACCGCCCCGCCGCCAGCACGACGATGGCCTGGGCGCCGGCACTTTCGGGCCGCGCGAGCGGCCTGGTCATCTTTTCCAGCGGCCCGACCAGGAAGCTCGATCCGGCATTGCTCGACATGAAGGTCAGCAGGGCCAGCCCGGTGCCGGCGACGATGCGCCCGGCTCTGGGCCGAAAACGCCAGAGCAATAAACCCAGCGCGATGATCAGGAACAGGCTGGTGGGAGGCAGGAAGAGATTGCGGGGAAGGGCGTTGATTAGGTCGAGCAAAATGGAAGGCGATCGGGCCGCTGTAGTAACAATGACATCGACAGTAGACCGTAACTTGTGCAGTGCGTCAAGTTTGCGGCGTCAGGCGCGATACCCGGCATTGATTGCGTACAGGAGCAGGGGAACCGCAGCGAAGGCCAGCAGCATGGGCAGCATACCCATCAAGATGCGGCTGCGGCTCATCAGTGGATACTGATGCCGGCGGTGTCGGTAGGAACGGTAACCGACATATGCAGCCACCGGCGGCAGGATGGCCAGCGGCGTGACGAGCCAGAAGATCAGCGCCGCCAGCAGGATCAAAAACAGGGTTTGCAGTTTCATGGTGTCGGGTTTCGTGGCTGGTCGTGGTGGCGCGCGGATCGGGGTGACCTCGATCAGGTGGCCGCGATCCCGTACTTGCGCCGCGCCGCCTGGTATTCCTCGGTCAGCGTCGCCAGCCGTGGATGCTGCGCATCCTGGGCACGGATGCCGTCCAGCAGCCCGGCGGCGGTCTGGCCCAGCGGATGATCCCAACCCAGCTCGTTGATCTGGCGAAGAATGCCGCCGGCGGTGGCGGCCATCACTTGCAGGTTGCGCGGTGCAAGGTGCAGCGCTTCGCGCAGCGTCTGGACCGCGCCGCGCACGTCGCCCATATTGCGTTTTTCGTCGGCCACGCCCAGCAGGATCTGCGCCTGGGCCTTGAGCTGCTGGTCCATGTGGTCCAGCAGGTCGGTGCGGCCGGCATTCACGAAGACGGTCATTGCCTGGTCGGGCGAGACCCCGCTGCTGGCGTCGTTCACCACGGTCAGCATCACGCCGGCGGCTTGCTCGTCGAGCCGGTGCGCCAGGCAGGCGCGTGCCAGTTCGAGTTTCAGGCCGGAGGACAGTGCATTGTTGGCGCGCACCGCCGACACGGCGTTCTGCAGGCCAGCCACGGCGGCGCCGCTGTTGCCGGTCTTGTCGTGCAGGAGCGCGTTGGCATAGGCGTGGCAGGCATCGTAGCCCGGGGCCGCGCGCAGCGTGCGTTCGAGGTCGCGGATCGCGCCGCTGGCCTGCAGCAGGTCGCCGCGCGCCACCAGCGTCTTGACCAGGCTGATGTGGTCTTCGGGATCGCGAAACGCCGAGTAGCGCGCCTTGCCCACGACCTGGCGGAACGACGTTTCGGCCACGGCCATGTCGCCGGTGGCCAGTGCGAGCTCACCCAGCTTGCGCAGGCGCCCCACGACGTGCGGCGAGATGGCCACCGCATCGGCCAGCACGCTCTGGGCCAGTGCCGGCTCGCCGTCCGCTTCGAGGCAGCGTGCGAGCAGGTCGTAGCCGGCCATCAGGCGCGGGTTGGTCGCCAGCAGTTCTTCGAGGATCGCGCGCGCGTCATCACCCTGGCCCAGCGCGAGCAGCGTGCGCGCCAGGCCCAGCGCCGCCCAGCCCAGCGGGCGTTCGGCCAGCACGTCGCGGTAGACGGCGGCGGCCTCGGCATGTTCGCCCAGCGTCGTGTGCAGTTCGGCGCGTACGCGCGCGAGGTCGGCCGCGAAGCGCGGCTGCGCCTGGGCGCCATTGGCGCACGCGAGGATCGCCTCGCGCAGCCGGCCTTGCGCCGCCAGTTGCCAGGCCGGGAGCAGGGCGCCACGCCGATCGAGCGCGCGCTTTATGCGCGTGCTGATCAACTCCACCGTGAATGGCTTGAGCAGGTAATCGGTGGGGGCCAGTTCGGCCGCGCTCACGACTTTATCGCGCTCGGCCTCGGAGGTGAGCATGATGAAAATGGTCGAGGGCGTAATCAGGCGATGCTGGCGCAGGTCTTCGAGCAGTTGCTGGCCGTCCTGACCTTCGCCGGCGCCGCTGGCCAGGTCGTATTCGCACAGGATGATGTCGAACGCGCGCTGCTGCAGCTGGCGGATCGCCGTGTTGGCATTGACCGCGTGTTCGATCTTCGTGATGCCGGCCAGGCCCAGCATGTTTTGCAGGCTGGTGCGCATGCCCGGATTGGGATCGACCACCAGCACCGCCAGGTTCGCGTTTTCTTGCATCGTCGCTCTCGTCTGCTCTGGCCGCGTACGCCGGACGGCGCACATCGCAAGATTGTCCACCGTTAAGATACCGGCAAGTGCCGAATCGATCAAGGAAACCGACTCGCTGCGTGCGCGGGGTGCCTGCCGGTCGTCGATGGCGGCCCGGCCAGAGGGGGGAGGCTGTATAATACCGGCCTATCTTCCACCCTAGCAGCGACGCTGCATCAACCGACTGTCCAAGCCATGTTGATTCTGCCGGGTTCCAATGCCCTGTCCGCCTTCCGTAGCCAACGCCTCCTGAGCCAACTGCAAGCTGTCGCCCCGTCGATCGCCGCCGTCCAGGGCCGTTTCTACCATTTCATCGACACCAGCGCGCCACTGTCCATCGACGATACGTCGCGCCTGTCGGCCATGCTCACCTATGGCGAGCCTGCGCCGGAGACCCTGTACGAAGGCGTGACCGAAGCATTCTTCGTCATCCCGCGCCTGGGCACCATTTCACCATGGGCCTCGAAAGCGACCGATATCGCGCGCAACTGCGGCATGGGCCATGTCCACCGTATCGAGCGCGGCATCGGCTACACCGTCGTGCTCAAGACCGGCATCCTTGGCAGCAGCTTCGGCGCGCCCAAGAAACTGGCGGACGACGAGCTGCAGGCGGTCATCGGCCTGCTGCACGACCGCATGACCGATACCGTCCTGCGCAACGCCGACGACGCGCAGCACCTGTTCAATGAACTCGAAGGCAAGCAGCTCGAGAGCATCGACGTGCTGGGTCTTGGCCGCACTGCACTGGTGCGCGCCAACACCGAACTCGGTCTGGCGATGTCGGACGACGAAGTCGATTACCTGAACGACGCCTTCACGAAGGCGCAGCGCAACCCGACCGACGTCGAGCTGATGATGTTCGCCCAGGCGAACTCGGAGCACTGCCGCCACAAGATCTTCAATGCCGACTGGGTCATCGACGGCGAGAAGCAAAGCATCTCGCTGTTCGGCATGATCAAGAACACACACCAGCTGAACCCGCGCGGCACGGTCGTCGCCTACAGCGACAACTCGTCGATCATCGAAGGCGCCACCGTCACCCGGTTCTTCCCGCGCGACGGCGAAGAGTACGGTCCGTCGACAGAGCTCGTGCACACCCTGATGAAGGTCGAAACGCACAATCACCCGACCGCGATCTCGCCATTCCCGGGCGCCTCGACCGGCGCCGGCGGCGAAATTCGCGACGAAGGCGCAACGGGCCGCGGCGCCAAGCCGAAAGCGGGCCTGGCCGGCTTCACGGTCTCGAACCTGGTGATTCCCGATGCCGTGCGGCCGTGGGAAAACGCGTCGGATGTGACGAGCCAGATGCGCTCGGATGCCCTGTACGGCAAGCCGGAACGCATCGCCTCGCCACTGCAGATCATGATCGAAGGCCCGATCGGCGGCGCCGCATTCAGTAATGAATTCGGCCGCCCGGTCCTGGGCGGTTACTTCCGTACCTATGAACAGAACGTCGGCGCAGCCGGCGCGGTCTACGGCTATCACAAGCCGATCATGATCGCCGGCGGCATCGGCAGCATCTCGGCTGCGCACACGCACAAAGATGAAATCCCGGTCGGCAGCCTGCTGATCCAGCTGGGCGGCCCCGGCATGCGCATCGGCATGGGCGGCAGCGCCGCATCGTCGATGGCCACCGGCACCAACACGGCCGACCTGGACTTCGACTCGGTCCAGCGCGGCAATCCGGAGATGGAACGCCGCGCACAGGAAGTCATCAACGGCTGCTGGCAGCTGGGCGCGCACAATCCGATCATCTCGATCCACGACGTGGGCGCGGGCGGCTTGTCGAATGCGTTCCCTGAAATCGTCAACGATGCCAAGCGTGGCGCGATCTTCAATCTGCGCAAGGTGCCGCTCGAAGAAAGCGGCCTGGCGCCGAAAGAAATCTGGTCGAACGAATCGCAGGAGCGCTACGTGCTGGCCATCGCACCCGAGAGCCTGGCGAAGTTCGCCGCGCTGTGCGAGCGTGAGCGCTGCCCGTTTGCCGTCGTCGGCACCGCGACCGAAGAGCGTCAGCTGCGCCTGATCGACGAGGAGCAGGCTGGTGGCCCGAATGCGTCACCGGTCGACATGCCGATGGACGTCCTGCTCGGCAAGCCGCCGAAGATGACGCGTGACGTGCAGCATGTGCAGAACACGTTCCCGCCAGTGGACCTGACGGGCATCGAGCTGGTGGAAGCGGCGCGGCGCGTGCTGCAGAATCCCACCGTGGGCGACAAATCGTTCCTGATCACGATCGGCGACCGCACGGTCGGCGGCATGACGGTGCGCGACCAGATGGTCGGCCCATGGCAGGTACCGGTGGCCGATTGCGCCGTCACCGCAATGGCGTACGACGGCTTCCTCGGCGAAGCGATGGCGATGGGCGAGCGCACGCCGCTGGCCGTCATCGACGCTGCCGCATCGGGCCGGATGGCCGTGGCCGAGTCGATCATGAACATCGCGGCCGCCGCGATCAACGACATCTCGGACATCAAGCTGTCGGCCAACTGGATGGCGGCCTGCGGCCAGCCGGGCCAGGACGCCGCACTGTTCGACACCGTGAAAGCGGTCGGCATGGAACTGTGCCCGGCGCTGGGCGTGTCGATCCCGGTCGGCAAGGATTCGCTGTCGATGCGCACGACCTGGAACGACGACGGTGCCGCCAAGGCCGTGATCTCGCCGGTGTCGCTGATCGTCTCGGCGTTCGCGCCGGTTGCCGATATCCGCCGCTCGCTCACGCCGCAACTGCGGACGGACGCGGGCGAGACAGCGCTGATCCTGGTTGACCTGGGCCGTGGCAAGAACCGCCTGGGCGCATCGATCCTGGCGCAAGTCACGCAGCAACTGGGTGACTCGGTGCCGGACGTCGATTCGCCGGACGACCTGAAAGCGCTGTTCGGCGCGATCCAGGCGCTGAACAAGGACGGCAAGCTGCTGGCTTACCATGACCGTTCGGACGGCGGCCTGTTCGCGACGCTGGCCGAGATGGCCTTCGCTGGCCGCACCGGCGTGTCGGTCAACCTCGACATCCTGACGATGGAGAGCGGGCATGGCGCCGACTGGGGCGATGCCAAGAACTGGACCGGCCAGGTGGCCGAGCGCCGCAACGAAATGACGCTGCGCGCGTTGTTCAGCGAAGAACTGGGCGCCGTATTCCAGGTGCGTGTGGACGACAAGACGGCCGTCATGAACGTGCTGCGCGAAGCGAACCTGGGCGCCTGCAGCCATATCATCGGCAAGCTCAATGACCGCGGTGCCATCGAATTCACGCGCGACGCGAAAGTCATCTACAACGAAAAGCGCAGCAGCCTGCACCGCCTGTGGAGTGAGACCAGCTGGCGCATTGCGCGCCTGCGCGACAATCCGGAATGCGCGGACGCGGAATACGACCGCCTGCTGGACGAGCACGATATCGGCATGACGCCGAAGATCAGCTTCAACCTGGACGAGGATATCGCTGCACCGTTCATCGCGACCGGCAAGCGTCCGCGCGTGGCGATCCTGCGCGAGCAGGGCGTCAATTCGCACATCGAGACGGCGTGGGTCATGCACCAGGCGGGCTTCGCAGCCTTCGACGTGCACATGAGCGACCTGATTGCCGGCCGCGCCAAGCTGGACGACTTCCATGGCGTGATCGCCGTGGGCGGCTTCTCGTATGGCGACGTGCTGGGCGCCGGTGAAGGCTGGGCCAAGACCATCCTGTTCAACCCGCAGCTCTCGGACCAGTTCGCCCGCTTCTTCGCGCGCCAGGACACCTTCGGCCTGGGCGTCTGCAACGGCTGCCAGATGATGAGCAACCTGAAGTCGATCATCCCGGGTGCACAGGCATGGCCGAAGTTCACGCGCAACAAGTCGGAGCAATTCGAAGCGCGCTTCGGCATGGTCGAAGTGCTGGACTCGCCATCGATCTTCTTCCAGGGCATGGCCGGTACGCACGCGCCAATCGCCATCGCGCACGGCGAAGGCTTCGCCGACTTCTCGCTGACGGGCGACTACGACGCCTCGATCAAGGCGATGCGCTTCGTCGACAACCGTGGCCAGGCCACCGAAACGTACCCGTTCAACCCGAACGGCTCGCCGGGCGGGCTGACGTCGGTGACGACGGCCGACGGTCGCTTCACAGTCCTGATGCCGCACGCCGAACGCGTGTTCCGCGCCTCGGTGCATTCGTGGGCTCCAGAATCCTGGGGCGACGAGTCGCCATGGATGCGAATGTTCCGCAACGCGCGCAAGTGGGTTGGCTGATCGGTTGACTGATGTGAAAAACGCCTCTTCGGAGGCGTTTGTTTTTGGTACTGTGGCACAGCCGGGGTCAGGTCTGACATTCGGACATGACCCCAGCCGTAGGGTGGACGGCTACGCCGTCCACGCGTCCAACGAACCTCGCCGCGCCACGACATCACGCCCGTTTGAACGCGTGGGCGGCATAGCCGCCCACCCTACGGGCCGTCGAGAACGAAGACGCTGTCGTCAGCGCTCGATGATGCGAGCCGCCATCCCAGTCGCGTATAGAATTGCGCGGCTCTGGTGTGCGTCCCGGTGCTGAGTGTCACCCGCCTGAACCCCAGCGAGAACAGCCAGTCCGTTGCCAGCGAAAGCAGCTGCTTGCCGAGCCCTTGACCTTCGAAGCGGGGATCGACGAACAGCGCCCAGATCGACCCGTCGATCCGGTTGGCATAGCTGAACGCGACAATCTCGCCATCGACCAGCGCCACCCAGCCGCGCCCATCCTTTTCCAGAAAATCGGCATACATCTGCGGCGTGATCCGCGGCGGGTCGCGCAGGCGATTTTCGTTCACGGACAGCCGGATGCGCGACATCGCCGGGATGTCATGCACACTGGCCTGACGAAAGGTCGGGTGCGACTCCGTCATAACGGGTGGAGCTTGCCCTGCGCTGCGGCTGCAAGCATCTTGCGCACGTCGGTATCGATGCGTGGCATGGGGACATGCTGCAGGACATACGATGCGAACGCCGGCTGGCCCGTCATCGTGCCGCCGATGCGCACCTTCTCGCCGGACGCCAGTGCCAACCAGTAGCCACCGGTCCACTGCGAAAATCCAACGCGGTCGACGTCCCGCCATGCAAAGCGCCCGTTCTTGCCGAAGATCCGGCCGTAGCCCATGCCGGTGTCGTCCATCGTGTGCCGTGCGAAGACGTAGTCCGCGACGAGCCACAAGCCCAGCAAGGCCGGGGCGAGCAAGAAAAGTGCGGGCCAGTCCATGGTTGCGGCATCCGGTCTGTAGACAAGGATCGACGTGATGACGCTGAACAGGATGGTGACCACCACGCCGATGACAAATACCTCGGGTGGTTGCGACAATGTCCCGGCAGCGGTTGCCGGCTGTGAGCGCAGTCGGGCGCGGTGCATCCAGCGCCTGAACAGCATCATGCTGACGAGCCAGAACACGATTTGAAACAGCAGGCCGTACCAGGAATAGGGCATGAGACGTCAGAGTGGAGGAAAGTCCATTAGCATATCAGACGAACAATATTGCAAAATGCACGCATCTTCACGTCCGCCAGCATCGGCAATAAAAAAGCGCTCCCGAAGGAGCGCTTTTCAACCGCAACCAGCCAGGGCTGATTACTGCACTTTGGCTTTCTTGACCAGCGTCTCGCGATAGGCTGCCAGCTGACGCTGCTGCAGGCCTTCGGTGACTTGCTGCTTGACTTCTTCCAGCGCCGGCACCTTGGCTGCGCGCACGTCTTCCAGCTTGATGACGTGGTAACCGAACTGCGATTTCACAGGCGTTTCGGTGATGGCACCTTTTTGCAGGGCGACCATGGCTTTGGAGAACTCAGGCACGTAGGTGGCCGCGCTGGCCCAGCCCAGGTCGCCGCCGTTCTGCGCGCTGCCGTCTTTCGACTGCTTGGCCAGTTCATCGAACTTGCCGCCGGCTTTCAGCTTGGCGATGATGCCCTTGGCATCGGCTTCGGAGTCGACCAGGATGTGACGTGCGTGGTATTCCTTGTCGCCGATCAGCGCTTTCTGCTTGTCGTACTCGGCTTTGACGTCGGCATCCTTGACCGGGTTCTTCTTGACGTAGTCCGCCAGCATCGCGTTGATGATGATGCTTTGACGGGCGTTGTCGATGGCCGACTTGACGTCGGCGCGGGCGCCGATGTTCTGCTTGTCGGCTTCCTGGATCAATACTTCACGGCTGATCAGGTCTTTCTTGATCGCTTCGCGCAGGTCAGGGGAGTCCGCAGCGCGGCCCTGGGCCACGACCTGCTTGACCAGCTGGTCGACCCGAGCTTGCGGGATTGCCTTGCCATTGACGGTAGCGGCGTTCTGCGCGAGGGCAGGCACGGCAACGACTGCAATCATGGCGAACAACAGGCTGGCTGGCTTCAAAATCATCGTTGAGATCCTATATAAACTCGAAAAGTATCGCCGCAGGCGACGAATGCCGGCGTGCAAAGCGCGCGCCGGCGACAATACATCTTACTGCACCTTTGCCTTCTTGACCATTTGCTCCTGGAAGTCACGCAGCTTCTCTTGCGCGAGCGTCTCGGAGATCTGTGGCTTGACCTGGTCCATCGGTGGCAGCTTGGTCGCGCGGGTGTCGTCCAGCTTGATCACGTGGTAACCGGCATTGGTCTTGACCGGCACGTCGGTAATCGCGCCCTTGGCGAGCTTGGTGAAGCCGGCCGCGAATTCTGGCGGCATCGTGTTCGGGGTGACCCAGTCCAGATCGCCGCCGGTGTTGGCCGTGCCGGTGTCCTTCGAGGTCTTGGCGACGTCTTCGAACTTGGCGCCGCCCTTGATCTTGGCAATGGCTGCCTTGGCATCGGCTTCGGTGCTCATCAGGATATGGCGGACGTGGTATTCCTTGTCGCCCGTTTCTGCCTTGACCTTGTCGTAGGCAGCCTTGATCTCGGCGTCGGTCACCGGGTTCTTGGCGATGTAGTCGCGCGCCAGTGCATTGACGACGATCGACTGACGGGCGCTGTCCATGGCTTCGCGCACTTCAGGCTTCTTGTCCCAGCCTTGCTTGACGGCCTCTTGCATCAGCACTTCGCGGGCGATCAGGTCATTCTTGACGGCTTCGCGCAGCTCTGGCGAGTCCTTGCCCTGGTTCTGGGCAACGACCTGCTTGACGACGGCGTCGGCGCGTGCCGAAGGAATCGCTTTGCCGTTGACCACTGCGATGTTCTGGGCAAAGGCCGGGACCGATGCAATGGCAACGAGGGCTAACAGCAGGCGAGCAGGCTTAAAGGTCATGTGTATTCCTGTGACGGGTTTTAACTGGACAAGAGAAGTTCAGGTGGTGTACTTATCTGTTCGATTGTCGGGCAAATTTCTTAAAACTGCCTGAAAACCCGCTTTCAGGACAGCTCGGAAGGCGCGATGGCGTTGATGGCCAGAGCGTGGATTTCCGCCTTGTTGATCATATCGTGCACGGCATCATACACAAGACGATGGCGCATGACCAGCTTGAGGCCTTCGAAGCGCGAGGACACGATTTTGACCGAATAATGGCTGCCGCCGGAGGCCGCGCCGGCATGGCCCGCGTGCAGGTGCGAGTCGTCGCTGATCTCGAGCAGGGTAGGGGCCAGCTCGGCTTCGAGCTGGGCGCGCATGCGTGGTTCGCGATCGCTTTTGTCTGTCAGAGTGGTCATGCGTCTTCTTCCTTGATGTATTTGTAGAGCATCATCGTCTGAATCATGATGAAGGCAAAGAATATGGCGGTAAAGCCGAACAGCTTGAAGCTGACCCAGGCGCCGGTATCGTTATGGAAGACCACGAAGGCCATCAACAGGTTCAGCAAACCCATCGCGACGAAGAACGCCATCCAGATGTAGCCGATGCGGTTCCAGAATGGCTCGGGCAGCTTCATGTTCGGCTCCATCACCGAGCGGATCAGGTTCTTGCGGTAAAACACTTGCGCGATGAATAGACCCAGTGCGAACGCCCAGTACAGGATCGTTGGCTTCCACTTGATGAACAGGTCGTCGTGGAAATAGATCGTGGCGCCGCCAGCGACGACGATCACGCCCAGCGTCAGCCACATCGCATTGTCGACCTTGCGCCCGCGCGCCAGCAGGTAACCGACCTGGCACACGGTGGCGATGATGGCCACGGCAGTGGCCAGCAGGATCGCCGACTGTGACGGCGGCACGCCGCCGCCCGCAATCAAAGGCCCCAGATACTCGACGGCCATGCGATGCGCCCAAGCCTGGTTGCTGTCGCCATACTTGTAAACGCCGAAGAACAGCAGGACCGGGAAAAAGTCGAACAGGAATTTCATCGTGCAATCACTCTCAGGCCGGGTCGAACCGCATCGAGGCGGAATTGATGCAATAGCGCAGGCCGGTTGGCGGCGGACCGTCCGGGAACACGTGGCCCAGGTGCGCGTCGCAGACGCCGCAGATGACTTCGGTGCGGACCATGCCGTGGGTGCGATCGGTCTTTTCGATCACATTGGCCGGATCGAGCGCGCGGAAGTAGCTTGGCCAGCCGCAGCCCGAGTCGAACTTGGTGTCCGATTCGAACAGTGGCGTATTGCAGCAGACGCAGCTGTAAATGCCATGCTCGTGGTGGTCCCAGAACTTGCCCGTAAAGGCGCGTTCGGTGGCCGCGTGGCGCGTGACTTCGTATTCCATCGGGTCGAGCTGGTTACGCCATTCGGCGTCGGTCTTGGTGACTTTGTCGGTCATGATGTGGTTTCCTCGTGTCTCGTTGGTGTGTTCATGAAGAGCAGCTCACTTCGAGATGCGCAGCCCAATCGGGCGGCAGCTCGGCGTAGGCGGCGTTGTCGGGTTGTTCGTCGAAGGGGTGCTCGAGCACGGCCAGCAGCTTGTGCACGCCACTGAAGTCGCCGTTCTGGGCCTGTTCGATGGCCGTCTGGGCCAGGTAGTTGCGCAGGATGTATTTGGGGTTGACTAGGTTCATTGCCGCGCGCCGGGTGGCGTCCACGCTGTGTTCGCTGCGCAGGCGGGTACGGTAGATCGCCGCCCAGGCGTCGAACGAGGCGCGGTCGATGAACAAGTCGCGCAGTGGCTCATCCTGCCCGGGCGCATCCACCTGCAGGTCGCCCAGCAGGCGGAAGAACAGCGTGAAGTCGGCGTGGTTGGCCTGCAGCAGCTCGATCGTGTCTTCGAACAGCTTGGCGTCGCCGTCCTGGGTGCTCTGCAGGCCAAGCTTGCCGTGCATCAGGATGTCCATCTGGTGGCCGAACTCGGGCCGGTAGACAGCCAGGGCTTCCTCGGCCACCTCGGGTTCGCCGATCAGCGGCAGCAGGGCATTGCCCAGCGCATAGCAATTCCAATGCCCGACCGGCACCTGGTTGGCATACGAATAGCGCCCACCCTGGTCGGTATGGTTGCAGATGTGGCGGGCGTCGAACGCTTCCATGAAGCCGAACGGGCCATAGTCGAGCGTCAGGCCCAGGATCGACATATTGTCGGTGTTCATGACGCCATGCATGAACCCCACGGCCTGCCAGTGCGCAATCATGCGCGCAGTGCGGCGCGTGACTTCGGCCAGCAGCGCCGCGTACGGATTGGCCTCGCCAGCGAGTTCAGGATAGAACTGCCCGATGACGTAATCGGCAAGTGTGCGCAGCTCGTCCTCGCGGCCTTGCGAGGCCCAGTGCTCGAACGAGCCGAAGCGAACGAACGTCGGCGCCATGCGCGCCACGACGGCGGCAGTCTCGAGCGTTTCACGCGCGATGCCTTGCGGCGAGCCGGTCAGTGACAGCGCGCGCGTCGTCGGGATGCCCAGTGCGGCCATCGCCTCGGAGCACAGGAATTCGCGGATCGACGAGCGCAGCACAGCGCGGCCGTCGCCCATGCGCGAATACGGCGTGCGCCCGGCGCCCTTGAGCTGAATTTCCATCGGCCCAGTCGGGGTGGCAATGTCGCCCAGCGTGATCGCGCGGCCATCGCCCAATTGGCCCGCCCAGACACCGAACTGGTGACCGGAATACACGGCGGCAAGCGGTTGCGAGCGCGGCGCCACCTTGTTGCCGGTGAAGACCTCGACAAAATCAGGACGTGCGAGATCCTCGACGGTGAGCCCGATCAGGGCCGCCGCAGGTTGGCTGGCCGCGATGAAATGCGGCGCAGGCAATGGCGTGGGCATCAGGCGCGTGTAAAACGCTGGCGGCAATTCGGCGAAGGAATTGTTCAGTGCAAGTTCGTCGGCAGTGATGGCAGTCCTCGTTGGCGTGGTCGGCAATGAAACGATTTTACCCGACCGCGATATTACGCGTGATCGGGCACGCCGGTTCACGCGCGTTACACCCTGTAACGGCGCCGGCTGGACAGCACGTCCGCAATGCGGCGCTGCATCATCGAATTGCGTTGACGCCGCGCCGCATCGCACACGACACTTTCGACGTTGCTGCTGAGCTTGATAACCACTGAACCCTGGAGCCCACATGCCTGACTACCCGATGAGTCCCCTGCAAGGCCAGATGATGGATGCACCGCTGCTGGTCTCCGGCATCATCGAATTCGCCGCGCGCCATTATGGCGATGGTGAAATCGTCTCGCGCCGCGTCGAGGGCGACCTGCACCGCTACACCTGGCGCGATGCGGCCGCCCGCTCGCGCCAGTTGGCCAATGCGCTGGACAGCCTTGGCATCGCCATGGGCGACCGCGTGGCCACGCTGGCCTGGAACGGCTACCGGCACCTGGAACTGTATTACGGCGTCTCGGGTTCCGGCGCCGTACTGCACACGATCAATCCCCGTCTACACTCAGAACAGATCGCCTATATCGTCAACCACGCCGACGATCAGGTGCTGTTCTTCGACCTGACCTTCCTGCCGATTGTCACCGCGCTGGCGCGCATCTGCACGGGCGTCAAGGCCTGGGTGGCCCTGTGCGACAGCGCGGCGCTGCCACGTGATACGGGCATCGACACGCTGCTGTGCTACGAAGACCTGATCGGCGCACAGAGCGACGACTACGCGTGGCCGCAGTTCGATGAACGCTCGGCCGCCAGCCTGTGCTACACGTCCGGCACGACCGGCAACCCGAAAGGCGCACTGTATTCGCACCGCTCGACGGTCCTGCACGCGTACGCATCGGCCATGCCGAACGCGCTCAATGTAGCGTCGCGCGACGTCGTGCTGCCGGTGGTGCCGATGTTCCATGTGAACGCGTGGGGCTTGCCGTACTCGGTGCCGCTGTCGGGCGCCAAGCTCGTGTTTCCCGGCCCGGCGCTCGATGGGCGCTCGTTGTACGATCTATTCGAAGGCGAGGGCGTGACGTTCTCGGCGGGCGTGCCCACAGTCTGGCTGGGCCTGGTCAATCATGTGATCGAGCACGGTCTGGCGTTCTCCACGTTCCGCCGCACGGTGATCGGCGGTTCGGCCTGCCCGCCGGCGCTGATGGACACGCTGATGGACAGGTTCGGTATCGAGGTCGTGCACGCCTGGGGCATGACCGAGATGTCGCCGCTGGGCACGGCCTGCACGCTGAACAGCGCGCACCAGGCACTGTCGCCGGAGGCGCAGCGCGCCGTGCTGCGCAAGCAGGGCCACGCTATCTATGGCGTCGACATGAAGATCGTCGACGATGCTGGTACCGAACTGGCCTGGGATGGCGTGACGTACGGGCATCTGCTGGTGAAGGGGCCGTGGGTCGTCTCCGGCTACTTCCGCGAGGAGGGCGGCAACGTGCTGGTCGATGGCTGGTTCCCGACGGGCGACGTCGCCACGATCGACGCCGACGGCTATCTGGCGATTACGGACCGCAGCAAGGACGTGATCAAGTCGGGCGGGGAGTGGATCGGCACCATCGACCTGGAAAACGTGGCGATGGCGCATCCGGCCGTGCTGCAGGCGGCCTGCATTGGCGTCGCGCACCCGAAATGGGACGAGCGCCCATTGCTGGTGGTCGTGCGCCGGCCCGGCATGGACGTCACGCGCGACGCGTTGATCAGCTGGTTTGACGGCAAGGTCGCGCGCTGGTGGACGCCGGACGACGTTGTGTTCGCCGACAGCCTGCCCGTCGGCGGCACCGGCAAGATCCAGAAGAACCGCTTGCGCGAAACGTATGCGCAGCACCGTCTGCCATCGGCGCAGGACACCGAAACGTAGCTGTGCGCCGCATTTCACGCCTGGCGGGTAGAGTTGTGTCACTTTTAACAATCTTCTACTCACAGGAATTCCCATGCGCCTGCTTATCGCCCTCATCCTTCCCTGGCTGACGTTCTTCACGATCGGCCGCCCGATTGCTGGCGTCATCTGCCTGATTCTGCAAATGACGCTGGTCGGCTGGCTGCCTGCCGCGATCTGGGCCGTGTACGCGCTGAACGAGTACAAGACCGACAAGAAAATCGCCGAGGCTAGCCAGCGCGGTCAATTCTGAGTGGGTAGTCAGCATCCTGGCTTGCCCGAATAACACGTTCGTTCGTTTATTTGCGGTATAGTTGGCAGCTCGGTCATTCCCACTTTCAGGAGACGAAATCGACATGAGCGCCGACTACCAGGTGCACGGCAGCGTTGCCGTCATCACGCTGAACAATCCCCCCGTCAATGGCCTTGGCCTGGCCACCCGCACGGCAGCCGTTGCCGGCATCCGGCAGGCCGAAGCCGACCCGGCGGTCACGGCCATCGTGATCACCGGCGCCGGCAAGGCATTCTCGGGCGGTGCCGACATCCGTGAGTTCACGTCGCCCAAGGCGCTCACCGAGCCGACGCTGCATACGCTGATTGCCACTGCCGAAAGCGCGGCCAAGCCGGTCGTTGCAGCAATCCACAGCGTGTGCATGGGCGGCGGCCTGGAGTTGGCGCTGGGCTGCCACTACCGCGTCGCGGCGCCGGGCGCGCAGATCGCGCTGCCCGAAGTCAAGCTGGGCCTGCTGCCCGGCGCGGGCGGCACGCAGCGCCTGCCCCGCGTGCTGGGCCTGGAAAAAGCCCTTGACATGATCCTCACCGGTGCGCCGGTGGTGTCCGACAAGCTGGCCGGCACGGCGCTGTTCGACCGCGTATTCGATGCGGACGTCGACCTGCTGCCGGCCGCCGTCGCATTCGCCGAATCCATCGCCGCCGTCCGGCCGCTGCCAAAAGTACGCGACCGCGCCGTCGCGCACCCGGACGCCTCCGGCTTCCTGGCAGCGGTGCGTGAGCGCGTCGATGCGATGGCCGGGCCATTCCCGGCGCCGCGCGAGTGCGTCGAGACGGTCGCCGCGTCGGTCACCGCCGAAACCTTCGAAGCCGGCTTGCAGTTCGAGCGCGAACGCTTCATGTACCTGACCACGACGCCCGAATCGAAGGCGCTGCGCCACGCGTTCTTTGCCGAGCGCGCCGCCGGCAAGGTGCCGGGTGTGCCCCCCGACACCCAGCCACGCCCGATCGCCAGTGCGGCCGTGGTGGGCGCCGGCACCATGGGCGCCGGCATCGCGATGAACTTCGCCAACGCCGGCATCTCGGTGACGATTCTCGAAATGAATCAGGAAGCGCTCGACAAGGGCCTGGCCGGCATCCGCGCCGTGTACGAACGCAGCGTCGCCAAGGGCAAGCTCACGGCCGACAAGCTGGCGCAGCGCATGGCCTTAATCACCGGCACATTGTCGTACGACGCACTGGCGCAGGCCGACATCGTCGTCGAAGCGGTGTTCGAGGACATGGGCGTCAAGGAGCTCGTGTTCCGCGAACTCGACAAACTGATGAAGCCGGGCGCGATCCTGGCCACCAATACGTCGTCGCTCGACGTGAACCGCATCGCCGCATTCACGGGCCGGCCGCAGGACGTGATCGGCCTGCATTTCTTCAGCCCCGCGCATGTGATGAAGCTGCTCGAGATCGTGCGCGGCGCCCAGACCGGCGCCGATGTGCTGGTCACGGCGCTGGCGCTGGCGAAAAAACTCAAGAAAACGGGTGTGGTCTCGGGCGTCTGCGACGGCTTCATCGGCAACCGCATGCTCGAGCAGTATCTGCGCCAGGCGTACGATTTGCTGGAAGAAGGCGCACTGCCGGAACAGGTCGACCGCGCAATCGAAGCGTTCGGCTTCGCGATGGGGCCATTCCGCATGAGCGACCTGGCCGGCAACGACATCGGCTGGCACATCCGCAAGCGGCGTGCCATCGACTCACCAGACTTTGCCTATTCGAAGCTGCCGGACCGCTTGTGCGAACAGGGCCGCTTCGGGCAAAAGACGGGCGCGGGCTGGTATGACTACCAGGCGGGCGCGCGGGCGGCCACGCCCTCAGGCACCGTCCACGCGATGGTGACGCAGTACTCGCACGAGATCGGTGTCGAGCGCCGCGCGATTCCCGATACTGAAATCGTCGAGCGGCTCGTGTATGCGCTGGTCAATGAGGGCGCGAAGATCCTCGAAGAAGGCATCGCGCTGCGGGCGTCCGACATCGACATGGTCTACCTGAGCGGCTACGGCTTCCCGCTGCACCGTGGCGGGCCGATGCTGTATGCAGACATGGTTGGCTTGCCGGCCGTGTTGGCGGCAATTGAAGGCTTTGCCCGCGGGCGCAATGGCCAGGCGTGGACGCCGGCGCCGCTGCTGGTGCAGCTGGCCGCGGCGAATGGCGCGTTCAACGCCTGAAGAAAACGTGCCTGATGCGTGGAAGGCGGCGCCTGCCACGCATCAAGGATGCCGCTAATTTACTAGTCGTTCGCGTAGATATTGTTGTCCTTGGTCTCCCGCACGAACAGCGCACCGATCACGAACGTGGTCATGGCGATGATGATCGGGTACCACAGGCCGTAATAGATATCACCCTTGAACGCCACCAGCGCAAAGGCCGTCGTCGGCAACAGCCCGCCGAACCAGCCATTCCCGATGTGATACGGCAGTGACATCGACGTGTAGCGGATCCGGGTCGGGAACATCTCGACCAGCATCGCCGCGATCGGGCCATACACCATCGTCACGTACAGCACGAGGATGAACAGCAGCACGACCAGCATCGGCTTGTTGATCGCGGCCGGATCGGCTTTCTCCGGATAACCCGCGCTCGCCAGCGCCCCGGTAACCTCCTTCTTGAGCGCCGCTTCGCTGGCCTTCGAGGCATCGTTGAAGTTCAGGTTATCCGGCGTCATGACGGCGTTGAACGACTTGAACTCGGTCGCGCCGATCTTGATCGTGGCGACTGTGCCGGCCGGTGCGTCGATGCGGTTGTAGCTGACCGAAGCGGCCGTCAGCATGCGCGTGGCGATATCGCACGAGGACGGGAACTTGCGGGTGCCCGTCGCATCGATCTGGAAGCTGCAGGTGGCCGGGTCGGCGACGACAAACACGGGCGCGGTGCGCAGCGCTGTTTCCAGTGCCGGATTACCGTAGTGCGTGATCGCCTTGAAGATCGGGAAGTAGGTCGCCGCCGCAATCACGCAGCCGCCCAGGATGATCCACTTGCGACCGATCTTGTCCGACAGCGCGCCAAAGATGATGAAGAACGGCGTAGCCAGCAGCAGCGCGATGGCAATCAGGATGTTGGCCGTCGGGTCGGCGATCTTGAGCGTCTTGGTCAGGAAGAACAGCGCGTAGAACTGGCCCGTGTACCAGACCACGGCCTGGCCCATCGTCAGGCCGAGCAGCGCCAGCAGGGCGATCTTGGCGTTCTTCGGTTTCAAAAAGGCTTCCGACAGCGGCGCTTTCGACGTCTTGCCTTCGGCCTTCATCTTGGCAAACGCCGGCGACTCGTTCATCGACAGCCGGATCCAGACCGAAATCCCCAGCAGCACGACCGAGATCAGGAACGGAATGCGCCAGCCCCAGGCCTGGAATTCTTCTTCGCCGATCAGCGTGCGGGTACCCAGAATGACCAGCAGCGACAGGAACAGGCCGATCGTCGCGGTGGTCTGGATGAACGCCGTGAAAAGGCCGCGCTTGCCATGCGGCGCATGCTCGGCCACGTAGGTCGCGGCGCCGCCGTACTCGCCGCCCAGCGCCAGCCCCTGCAGGATGCGCAGCGAAACCAGGATGATGGGGGCCGCAATGCCGATCTGCGCGTAACTGGGCAGGATGCCCACGAGGAAGGTCGACGCGCCCATCAGCAGGATCGTGATCAGGAAGGTGTACTTGCGGCCGATCATGTCGCCCAGGCGCCCGAACACGAGCGCGCCGAACGGCCGCACGATGAAGCCGGCGGCAAACGCCAGCAACGCAAAGATGAAGGTGGTGTTGGGGTCGCCAATGAAGAACTGCTTGGCGATGATCGTGGCGAGCGAACCGTACAGGTAAAAATCGTACCATTCGAACACGGTGCCGAGCGAGGAAGCAGCAATGACCTTGCGCTCTTCCTTGGTCAGGCCGGCGGTGGTGGTGGGGGGTACGGCGCCGACAGTGTTGCCGGGTGAGATTGCCATGGCTTGTCTCCGTTCGTTGTTTTGTGTTTAAGCGGAAAGGCTGATTGTTGGTCAGCCAACCCAATGTGCGCCTCGAACCTTACGCGAATCTTGCAAAATGGGTAGGCCGGAGCCCGTGCTGTAAATATGTTTTTCGTACGGTTTTGGCGAACGATCGTGCTCTCGCTATACTGGCTGTGAGGGGCACGCAACGCTGCCCACAACACCAACAACAGGAGCACGAATGATCAAGCACATCGTCATGTGGAAGCTGAAGGAAGAGGCCGAAGGCGCAAACCGCGCGACCAATGCACGCGAGATGAAACGCCGGCTCGATGAGTGCGCCGCGATCGTCCCCGGCATCGTCACCTTCGAAGTCACGCTGGCCCAGCCCGACCTCGAAGCGACCTACGATATCGTGCTGTATTCCGAATTCGCCGACCGCGCCGCGCTGGCCGCGTACATCGCGCACCCGGTGCACCAGGCCGTGGTCCCCTTCATCGGCGCGATCCGCGAAGGGCGCCAGTGCATGGACTACGAAATCTGACCACGCCGTGCTGACCGGAGGCCGTATGCGCACCACGCAGGAACTGTTTTCACTGAAGGGCAAGACCGCCATTGTCACCGGCGGCTCGCGCGGGCTCGGGCTGCAGATGGCGCAGGCGCTGGGCGAGCAGGGCGCGCGCCTGATCCTCACCTCACGCAAGCAGGAAGAGCTCGACGCCGCCGTCGCCCGCCTGCACGATCTGGGCATCGAGGCGAGCTGCTTTGCCGGCGATCTGTCCGATCCGGCGCACGCAACAAGCCTGGTCGAGACGGCGCTGGCGCGCCTGGGTCACGTCGATATCCTGATCAACAATGCAGGCGCCACCTGGGGCTCTCCCGCCGAAGATTATCCGCTTGAGGCGTGGGACAAGGTCATGAACCTGAACGTGCGCTCGGTATTTCTCGTGGCGCAGGCGGTCGGCAAGCTGTCGATGATCCCGCGCCGCTACGGGCGCATCGTCAATATTGCGTCGATTGCCGGCCTGTCGGGCAATCCGCCAGACGCGATGCAGACCATTGCCTACAACACGTCCAAGGGTGCGGTCATCAACTTCACGCGCACGCTGGCCGGCGAATGGGGCCGCCATGGCATCACGGTCAATGCGATCGCGCCGGGCTTCTTCCCATCAAAGATGACGAAAGGCGTGCTGGCCGCTTACGGTGCCGACAGCCTGGCAGCCGCGGCGCCCTTGGGGCGCCTGGGCGACGACGAAGACCTGAAGGGCGCGGTGGTGCTGTTCGCTTCCGACGCGGGCAAGCACATCACGGGACAAATACTCGCAGTCGATGGCGGCGTCACCGCTGTCTGACCGTTGTTCTAAACGTTCGGCCAAAGGACAAGACGATGGATGATTTCAAAGGCAAGGTCGCGGTCATCACGGGCGCGGCCAGTGGCATGGGCCGCGAGTTCGCCACGATGGCCGCGAGCCTCGGCATGAAGCTGGTGCTGGGCGACGTGCAGCGCAAGCCACTCGAGAAAGCGGCCGAGGAACTGATGGACGGCGGCGCCGAAGTCATTGCGATGGTGTGCGATGTGCGCAAGAGCGCGCACGTGCAGGAGCTGGCCGATTCGGCGATGGCGCGCTTCGGCGCGGTGCACCTGGTGTTCAACAATGCCGGCGTTGGCGCTGGTGGCCTGATCTGGGAAAATTCGAAGGAAGACTGGGAGTGGGTGCTGGGCGTGAACCTGTACGGCGTCGTCAACGGCGTGCGCGCGTTCATCCCCGTGATGCTCGAATGCGCGGCGAAGGATCCCGCGTACCGGGGCTATGTTGTCAACACGGCATCGATGGCGGGGCTGATCAATTCACCGGCACTGGGCTTGTACAACGTGTCCAAGCATGCGGTGGTGGCGCTGACCGAAACGCTGTATCACGATCTCAAGCTGGTCGATGCGCCGATCGGCACGTCGGTGCTGTGCCCGTACTTCATCCCGACGCAGATCGCGCAGTCGCACCGGCACCGGCCGGATGAACTGCGCACTGACGAGATCATGACGGCGAGCCAGATGGCGGCGCAGGCGCTGACCGAGAAAGCGGTCGGGTCGGGCAAGGTGTCCGCAGCGCAGGTCGCGCAGCTGACGTTCGACGCCATCCGCGCTGAGCGCTTCTATGTGTTCTCGCATCCGCAGGCGCTGGGCACCGTGGCCGAGCATGCCGATGCAATGGTGCATGGCCGGCAGCCGCCCGATCCGTATGCGGCCACGCCCCATCTGCGGGATATCCTGAAAGCAGGCTTGAAGGGCCGCCGCTAAGCGGCCAAAAGTTTATTGCGTCAGGCTTCGACCTGCTCGCCCGGCACCACGACGCGCTCATGCAGGTCGGGCGCGCCGTTCAGGTACAGCTTGACGACCGTTGACGTGCGTGTGCCGTACTCTTCGGACTCGATGCAGACCGACGACAACATCCGCTCCATCTCGAGCGGCACGCCGGTTTCCGGCAGGCGCAAGTCCGGTGCGCGCGTCGTGTCGGCCAGCATTTCGAAGTACGCGTCTTCCGGCGCGCCCTGGCACAACAGGCTCGCGAACTGCGCTTTCGTGCGCAGCACCTTCGGCCACGGCGCGTCGAGCAACCCGTTCGAGATGCCGTAGATCCGGCCGCGCTCGAGCGGTTGGCCATTACGTGGGTCAGACTGCCCGCGGTTCGAATACCAGTACAGCGTCTCGCCGTCGCCCAGCACCAGGTTGTAGCCGTTGTAGTGGTCCGGCTGCGCCGCGAGCTGGGCGACATAGGCGCCCGCATCGAGGTCGCCAGCCAGGTAGTCGGCCACCAGCGCGCCGCGTGTCGGCGCGTCGGGCTGACGTTCGCCCGGGCTGCGGATATTGGTCAACGCAGCAAAGCGCGGGCCGTTCGGGCCCGTGAGTGACACGCCCATCCAGCTGCCGCCGCCTTGCAGATCGCGCCCGGCGATCACGTGCGGATGCTCGGGCCAGGGCGCTGCGGGCAGGGCCGGGCGGTCATAGAATTCATCGCGGTTGGCAGCGGCAATCACGGGCACGCCAGGGACGACGTGCCATGCAAAGACGATCAGGCACATGGCGGCAACTCCGTAAAGACTTCGACACGGCGCGGGCCGGCCAGCAGGGATTCGAATCCGGCTTCATCGACGGCGCGCGCGAGCGCAGCGTCAAAGCCGGCGGGGACGGACGGGTAGACTTCCATCCAGGTTTGCAGGCCATCCGGGTCGCCGGGCCGGCGCTTGAGCTGAACGCTCACGCCTTCGCTGGCGACGAGGGCCGCCTGCATCGTGCGCACCAGCGGGGCCAGTTGCGCGGTGTCGGCGTCGCGCACCTTGTAATACACGTACAGGTCGGAGACGGACAGATCGGCCATCGTCAGTCGTCGATCGCGTCGAGGCTGTACGGCATCGGCAGGAACTGAACGCGTACGCCGGTGGCCGAACCCAGGCGCACTTCTTCCGTCATCTGTGCCAGTTTGATTTCGACCAGCGCGTCGGCGCCACCGATCCCGTTGGGTGCGACGTTGACGACCATACCGCATGGCTGGCTCGGGTCGAGCAGCGAAAAGACTTCGTCGCCGGCGCGTGCATCCGCGTCGTCAATACGGGCCAGCGCCGCGCGCCGCTTGATCTTGCCGAGGTACTTGGTGCGTGCAACGATTTCCTGGCCGGGGTAGCACCCCTTCTTGAAATTGACGCCGCCCAGCAGCTCGAGATTGATCATCTGCGGGACGAACTGTTCCTGCGTGGCCGGGCCGACCTGCGGCTCGGCCGCGTGGATCGTCGCCAGTTGCCAGGCCTGGTCGCCGCCGACGGCGAGCTGCGTGCCCAGCGCGGACAGCGCAGCGCTGGCCGTCTCGGCCGACGTGAGCCACAAGTAGCGCGGCGCGCCGAACGCATCGTTCAGGCGCAGCACGGTGCCGAACGCGCCATCCGTTTTGGTCATCGGCGTGGACGGCAGCGTTGGCACGATCTGGCCGAGCGCCGCTTGCGCACGGGCGCCGCCCAGGCCGAGCACCGTGGCGAATGGCGCCGCATCGGTTGCATCGACGAGTTTGGCCTTGGAGCGCATGACGAACATCGACAGCCGTTTCTGCAGCGGCGCCTGGATGGCGCGCGGCAGTTGCAGGTACACGGCATCATTGTTACGCCACATCAGGAAGCTCGCCTGCAGGCGGCCCTTCGGCGTGCAGAAGCCTGCGAAGCGCACGTCCGTCGCCGTCAGGTGCTCGACGTCGTTGGTCAGTTGCGTATGCAGGAATTTCGCAGCGTCGTCGCCGCTCACAGCGATCAGGCCCTGGTCGCGTACGGTCGCGATGAAGCCGGCGGTAACGTCGTCGAGCGTGAGCTGCGGGCCTGTGTCGGCGACCTGCGTAGCTACGGCTAGGTCATCGTGAGCCGGCACCGGCGAAGGCGTGTTCTGGATGTCTGTCTGGGTCGTCATCAAAATCCGCTTATATTTAGGCAATTAGGCTTTATCATTACGGCCTCATTATAGAGTTGTGTGGAAAATCGCGCCGGGCGCGGTCCATTTCGCACGTTGACCGCGCAAAGACATGGCACTGATAAAAAAATTACTCGTTACCGGCGTCATCGTTTCCGTCGCCGCCGCCAGCGGCTTTGCCTGGTGGACCAAGCAGGCCTTGCCCGTCCCCGGCGCGCCCATCGAATTTTCGATCAACCCCGGCAGCGGCGTGGCCGCCAGCGCGCAGCAGATGGCCGCCGCCGGCGTGCCCGTCAACCCGACGCTGTTCGTGCTGCTGGCGCGCCTGACCGGTGATGCAGGGCGCATCAAGGCCGGCAGTTATGAGCTCAAGCCGAACACGTCGCCGCGCCGCCTGTTGTCGCAACTGGTGCGTGGCGAGTTCGCGCAAGAAGCCGTGACGATCATCGAAGGCTGGAGCTTCAAGCAGATGCGCCAGGCGATCAGCAGCCACGCGCGCCTCAAGCACGATACCGTCAAGCTGACCGACGCCGAACTGATGGCGAAGATCTCGACCGAGTACAAGGATCCGGAAGGCCTGTTCTTCCCCGATACCTATTTGTTCGCGAAGGGCTCGTCCGAGATCGAGATCTACCGCCGCGCGCACCAGGCCATGCTGGCCCACCTGAATGAAGCCTGGGAAAAGCGCAACAAGGAACTGCCGTACAAGACGCCGTACGAAGCGCTGATCATGGCCTCGATCGTCGAGAAGGAAACGGGGCAGAAGAGCGAGCGCACGATGATTGCCGGCGTGTTCGTCAACCGCCTGCGCACCGGCATGCTGCTGCAGACCGATCCGACCGTCATCTACGGCATGGGCGACGCGTTCGTCGGCAAGATCGCCAAGAAGGACCTGCTGACCGACACGCCGTACAATACCTATACGCGCGGCGGCTTGCCGCCCACGCCGATCTCGCTGCCCGGCCTGCAGTCGCTGCAGGCGGCGCTTGCGCCAGCCGAGACGCCGGCGCTGTATTTCGTCTCGCGCGGCGACGGCACCAGCCAGTTCTCCAGCAATCTGCCGGACCATAACCGCGCCGTGAATCGCTACCAGCGCGGGATCACCACCCAATGACAGAAGGTTGTTCCATGCAGGGCAAGTTCATCACGTTCGAAGGCATCGACGGCGCCGGAAAATCGACCCATATCGGTTTCGTCACCGATTTTCTCGCGGGGCGCGGCAAGACCGTGGTCGCTTCGCGCGAGCCGGGCGGCACGCCGCTGGGCGAAAAGCTGCGCGACGTGCTGCTGCACGAAACGATGCATCTGGAGACCGAGGCGCTGCTGATGTTCGCCAGCCGCCGCGAGCATATCGCGCAGGTGATTGCGCCGCAGCTGGCGATGGGCCACTGGGTGTTGTCGGACCGGTTTACCGATGCCAGCTTCGCGTACCAGAGCGGTGGCCGGGGCCTGTCGCGCGAGAAGATGGAAGCGCTCGAGGCATGGGTGCACCCAGCGCTGCAGCCTGACCTGACGCTGCTGTTCGACGTGCCGCTGGAAGTAGCGCGCGAACGGCTTGCGGCCTCGCGCACGCTCGACAAGTTCGAGCGCGAGCAGGCCGAGTTCTTTGCCCGGTGCCGCGCCGAGTACCTGCGCCGCGCAGCGCAGTTCCCAGGGCGCTTCGTCGTCGTCGATTCGACGCGCAGCATCGAGGCGATCCAGCGCGAACTCGCAGATGTCCTGGAGCGTCTGCTGTGATGATGTATCCGTGGCAGGGCGCCGCCTGGACGCAATTGCAGGCGCTGCGCGCGCGCATGCCGCACGCGATCCTGTTCCACGGCCCGACCGGCACCGGCAAGGCCGACTTCATCGAAGCGTTTGCCCAGGCGCTGCTGTGCGAGAACGCCCGGCCTGACGGCCAGGCGTGCGGCGTCTGTGCATCGTGCGGCTGGTTCGTCCAGCACAATCATCCCGATTACCGCCGCGTGCGGCCCGAGGCGCTCGAAGACGAACCGGGTGCGGGCGACGAGGAAGGCGACGGCGATCGTAAATCGAAGTCGACCAAGGCGCCGTCGAAAGAAATCAAGATCGAGCAGATCCGGGCGCTGGCCGATTTCATGAATATCTCGACGCACCGCCAGGGCTTGCGCGTCGTGGTGCTGTATCCGGCCGAGGCACTGAATACACCGGCCTCGAACGCGCTGCTCAAGACGCTGGAAGAGCCGCCGCCGGGCACCGTGTTTTTGTTGTCGTCGAATAGCCTGGACCGGCTGCTGCCAACGATCCTGTCACGCTGCCGCAAGTTCGCGCTGCCGATGCCCTCGCACGACGACGCGCTGGCGTGGCTCAACGCGCAAAGCGTGCCGGATGCCGACAGCTGGCTGCGCGAGCAGGGCGGGGCGCCACTCGCGGCGCTGGCCGCGTCGGCGCACGGCAGCCGCGAAGAACTCGACGTGCTGCTCGCGTTTCTGGCGCGACCGGCGCCGGATGCGGCGCTGCGCGCGGCCGACAAGCTGGCCAAGGCCGAGCTGCCGGCATTGGTGGCCTGGACCCAGCGCTGGCTGTACGATGTATTCTCGTACAAATTGTCGGGCAAGATCCGGTACTACCCGCGCTACCAGAAAGAGCTGGCGGCGCTGGCCGGCAGGGCGCAGACGAACAACCTGCTGCGCGCGATCAAGGCCATGAACGAGCGGCGCGCAGTGGCCGATCATCCGCTGTCGGCAAAATTATTTGTCGAGGACATGCTGCTTGAGTACACTGGCTGCTGTACATGAGAGGACCACGATGAGCGCCAATCCGCCAGATGCAACCGCAGCCCAGGCCCCGCGGCCGTCCGTGCTGTCACTGGCGATCAAGGAGAAAGCGGCGCTCTATGCGGCCTACATGCCGTTCCTGCGCAATGGCGGCATGTTCGTCCCGACCAGCAAGCCATACCAGATCGGTGACGAGATCTATCTGATCCTGGCGCTGATGGACGATCCGAATAAATACCCGATTGCCGGCACCGTCGCCTGGATCACGCCGGCGGGCGCCAACAACAACAAGGCGCAAGGCATCGGCGTGCATTTCCCGGCCGACGAATCGGGCCAGCGCGCCCGCCAGCGTATCGAAGAAATCCTCGGCGCTGCGCTGCGGTCGTCGCGCGCCACCCATACTTTGTAACTAACCAAATTCTGTAACTAACCCATTCCTGCTGCATGCCTTCCTACGTCCATCGCCTGGCACGACGCGACGACCTGCCGGTCATCGTCGATATCTATAATTCCACTATCGCCTCGCGCGACGTGACGGCCGATACCGAGCCGGTGTCGGTGCAGTCGCGCGAAGCCTGGTTCAACGAGCATACGCCCGACCGGCGCCCGTTGTGGGTGATCCACGATGCGCTCGATACGAGCGAAGAGCCGGCGGTCATCGGCTGGCTGTCGTACTCGAACTTCTACGGCCGGCCGGCGTATTCGGGCACGGCCGAAGTCTCGATCTATATCGCGGAAAGCGCGCGCGGCCAGGGCCTGGGACGCTACTGCCTGGAGCTGGCGATCGCGTTCGCACCCGAGGTCAAGGTGCACACGCTGCTGGGCTTCATCTTTGGCCACAATGCACCGAGCCTGGCGCTGTTCGGTAAATACGGCTTTGAGACCTGGGCCAACTTCCCGCGAGTGGCGAACCTCGATGGCATCGAGCGCGATTTGATCATTCTGGGCAAGCGGGTGGCTTGACCACGACCGTGGCGCCCGTGCTGCGGCCGGGCGCCTCGCGTACAATGGCAGGATGTTTATCGATTCCCACTGCCACATCAATTTCCCGGAACTGGCCGCCCGCATGCCCGAGGTACTGGCCAAGATGGCCGAGAACCAGGTCACGCATGCCCTGTGCGTGTCGGTCGACCTGCCGGACTTTCCGCAAGTGCTCGCGCTGGCCGAGCAGTATCCCCATATCTTCGCCTCGGTCGGCGTGCATCCCGACTACGAGGACACGCCTGAACCGACCGTACAGCAGCTGGTTGACCTGGCGGACCATCCGAAGATCGTCGCCATCGGCGAGACGGGCCTGGATTACTACCGCCTCAAGGGCGACCTCGACTGGCAGCGCGAGCGCTTTCGTGTGCACATCCGCGCCTCGCGCGAGACCCGCAAGCCGCTGATCATCCATACGCGCGCGGCCAGCGAAGACACGATCCGCCTGATGAAGGAAGAGGGCGCAGGCACCGACGCCGGTGGCGTGGCGGGCGTCATGCATTGCTTCACCGAGTCGCTCGAGGTGGCGCAGGCGGCCATGGCGCAGGGCTTCTATATCTCGTTCTCGGGG
The DNA here is from genome assembly GCF_014200505.1 of Massilia aurea. GTDB lineage: Bacteria > Pseudomonadota > Gammaproteobacteria > Burkholderiales > Burkholderiaceae_D > Telluria > Telluria aurea_B. The sequence goes on from NZ_JACHBX010000001.1 coordinate 1,366,453, forward strand.
ATCGTGACGTTCAAGAGCGCCAAGGATTTGCAGGCGGTCGCACTGGCCGTGCCGCTTGAGCGCATGCTGATCGAGACCGATTCGCCGTATCTGGCGCCGGTGCCATTCCGCGGGCGCATGAACGAGCCGGGCTATGTAGCGCACGTGGCCGAGTACATCGCCACGCTCAAGGGCGTGTCGCTGCGCGATGTCGCGGCGCAGACGAGCGAGAATTTCTTCAACCTGTTCCAGACAGCCAGGAGCTGACGCATGCGGATTGTTCGTTCGATGGCGCGCATGTGCGCGGCCGGTGTGCTGAGCGTGGTGGCCGTCGGTGCCATCGCTGCCCAGGCGCCAACTGAAAAGCAGGTGTCGTCGTTCTTCCGCGCCGTGCAGATGGACGATGCGAGCACCGTGCGCAAGATGGTCGGCACGGTCGTCAACGCCAACGAACTCAATCCGCTGGGTGGCGAGCCGGCACTGGTGCTGGCGATACGCGAAGGCTCGGCGGCGGTCGTGCAGGATCTGCTGGCCCATCCGGGCACCGACCTGGAACGCAAGGCGGTCAACGGCAACACGGCGTTGATGATGGCAGCGTTCAAGCGCGATGGCGACACGGTGCGCGCGCTGCTGGACAAGGGCGCTAAGGTCAACCAGCCCGGCTGGACCGCGCTGCATTACGCGGCCGCCAGCGGCGACGCCGCCATCGCGCAACTGCTGATCGAGCGCGGGGCGAAGCTCGACGCGCTGTCGCCACGCCCGTCGGGCGCCGTGACGCCATTGATGATGGCCGCGCGTGAGGGGCAGGACGGGATCGTGCGCCTGTTGCTGAGCAAGGGCGCGAACGCGGGGCTGAAGAACACTGAAGGCTTCACCGCCGCCCAGCTGGCCAAGCAGGCCGGGTATGACAAACTGGCCGGATTATTGTCCGGCCGCTGATGGGTGGCGAAACGCGTCGGGATTGAATTGGACGTTATTTGCCCCTCACCTCGACAGATTGCGCGCAGGAAATAGTATCCATAATAGTCCTACGGTCCCACAACACAGGACGACGAGGATAATCATGCTGAACGAACGCGAAATCGAAAGCTGCTACCTGGGGCAGTTCATTCCAGTCCACTACCATCACAATATGCTGATGGACCAGAACCGGATGCACAGCTTCAAGTCCGCCATCCACTACTCGGTCTTCCCCGGCGCCAAGGTGCTGGAACTGGGCGGCGGCACGGGCGTGCTGTCGTTCTTCGCGGCGCAGAAAGCGTCGAAAGTCTATTGCGTCGAATACAACCCTGACATGGTGCGTGAAGCGCGCCGCTTCCTGGCCATGAACCCGAACGGCCACAAGGTCGAAGTCGTCCACGCCGACGCATTCGACTACCTGCCACCGGAGCCGGTCGATGTCGTCATCTGCGAAATGATCCACGTCGGCATGCTGCGTGAAAAACAGGTCGAAGTGATCGAGTCGTTCAAGCGCCGCTACCTGGCCAAATTCGGCGGCCCGCTGCCGCTGTTCATGCCGGAAGCCGTCATCATGGCCGTCCAGCCGCTCCAGCAGGAATACGACTTCGACGGCTTCTACGCCCCGATCGTCCAGTTCCAGGAAACGGGCGTCGTCCAGCCCGGCACGATCGAGCTGTCGCAACCCGCCGTCTACAGCATCATCGACTTCGGCCAACCGGTCGACAGCCTGATCGCCTGGGAAGGCTCGGTCCTGATCGAACAGTCCGGCACCCTGAACGCCATGCGCTTCGTGACGAAAAACGTCCTGGCCATCGTGCAGGAACAAGCCACCACAATCGACTGGCTGAACCACTACATGACGCTGCCGCTGTACACGCCCATCACCGTCAAAGCCGGCGACCTGCTGCGCCTGTCCTTCGCCTACCGCGCCGGCGGTTCGATCCCGTCCCTGCAAGCCTCGATCCAGGCCGACGTCGTCACCCAGTCCGTCACCGAACAAATCCCCGAATACGCCTAACCCCAACCAGGGTCAGTGTCGAATTGTTTGACAACTTCAGTAAATCAATTGCTCAATAATTCGACTCTGACCCCAATTGATGGGTCATTGCTCGATGGATAAATAGGGTCAGTGTCGAACTGTTTGCCAACTGCAGAAAATCAGTTGCTCAATAATTCGACACTGACCCTAATTGTTTGGATTTAGCCATGTGGCTATTCTTGCGCCGTTTATCGGGATGGGCGACCGTTCGTGGCGGCGAAATGACCGTGCGTCGGATAGGGGTGGCCTGTTGAAGATGGTGGCCGGTAAAGTGCCTTCCTGTTCAATGTGGAGGCAATATGCTGAGTTTTCTGGTGTGGGTGCTGCTGTTGATGGTGTGCTGGCCGATCGCGTTGCTGGCGCTGCTGGTTTATCCCGTTGTGTGGCTGTTGCTGCTGCCGTTCAGGTTGCTGGGGATCGGCGTTGATGCCGTGTTCAGCCTGCTTAAAGGCATTGTCATGCTGCCGGCGAGGGTGTTGGGACAGCGGCCGGGCCATTGATATCGTTATGGCATGACTGAGTGTTGGGCAATTAACAGACGCTTCGCGCGCGATCTTTTACTGTGAAGATGCTCGCTTTCATCCGAAAGCAAACATTAAATAGAGGAAATAATATGCGCCTGGATATCTACCGCCGAGCTGAACATGATGGCAAGTTTTCGTACCTGGCCGTGCCGGAATCGAAAAGCATTCCTGAAGAAGCCACCAATACCGATTGGGAAGTCCAAGCCCAGGGCTACGAGGTGGAAGACAATGCCGATGCCATCAAGGATTTCGACATTGAACACCTGAGCGACCAGATCGCCGAAAAAGGGTATGCGATCACGTCGGTGACGCACTAAGATTTCCCCGGCGGGCCATCAGGCCTGCCAACATTTCTTCATCGGCAAGCGCGCAATTCGCGCCTTGCCGATGCGCCGGCATCTCTCCCTGAGAACCTGGCCGGCCCGCAACGGCCCCATAGCCGTTGTGGTATTCTGCGTCCTCGATCAAGCAAGCCAGCCACGCAATGGGCTGGGACGGAGGATGGTATGAAGTGGGTTGTTGTCGGTTTTTATGTGTTATCGATCCTGCACATCCATTTCCGCGGCCGAGTCCGTCTACCGTTTCGTCGCCAGATTTTCGATCATTCGTCGTTCATGGCGCCGATCAATATCTTCATGCACAAGTTTTCGCGCGTACCCAATACGCCGTTCACGCCGCTCTCCGAATTCCCTGAACTGGCCCGCCTGCAAGAGAACTGGCCCATCATCCGTGCTGAAGCCGAGAGCATGCTCGCGCTCAAGAAGATCAAGGCTGCCGAGCAGAATGACGATGCCGGCTTTAACTCGTTCTTCAAGAATGGCTGGAAGCGTTTCTACCTGAAGTGGTACGACGCGAGCCACCCGTCAGCTGAACGTCTGTGCCCGCAGACGTATGCGCTGCTGCAGTCGATCCCGTCCGTCAAGGCCGCCATGTTCGCCGAGCTGCCACCCGGTGGCAAACTGAATCCGCACCGCGATCCCTTCGCCGGTTCGATGCGCTATCACCTGGGCCTGGCCACGCCGAACGATGATCGTTGCTTCATCGAGGTCGATGGCGAGCGCCACAGCTGGCGCGATGGCCAGGGCGTCGTGTTCGACGAAACCTATATCCACTGGGCGATCAACGGCAGCGACAGCGACCGCATCATCCTGTTCTGCGACGTCGAGCGCCCGATGCGCTACCGCTGGATGCAGAGCGTGAACCGCTGGCTCGGCCGCAACCTGATGACCGCTGCCGCATCGCCTAACGAAACGGGCGACCAGGTCGGCCTGGTCAGCAAGCTGTTCCGCATTTCGTTCTACATGGGCCAGTACCGCCGCCGCTTCAAGGCGTGGAACAAGACGGCGTACAACATCACGCGCGTGGCGCTGGTCGTTGCATTGGCCGCATTCATCTACTGGATCTGACGCGCTCCCAGTAGCGCCGGTACTAAGACAACACGACAAGCCATTGTAGCGAAACCGGCATCTTTGCCGATCTCGCTACAATGGCTTTTCTGTTTTCACCTATCGGAGAAGTCCATGGCAAAAATACTGGTTCTGTATTACTCGACCTACGGTCACATTGAAACGATGGCCAACGCGATGGCCGAGGGCGCGCGCGGCGCTGGTGCAACGGTCGACGTGAAACGCGTCCCTGAAACCGTCCCTGAAGACATCGCCAAGAACGGCCACTTCAAGCTGGAGCAGGCTGCGCCCATCGCGAAAGTGGATGAGCTGGAGCACTACGACGCGATCATCATCGGCGCACCGACGCGCTATGGTCGTATGCCGAGCCAGATGGCGGCCTTCCTCGACCAGACCGGCGGCCTGTGGGCACGCGGCGCCCTGAACGGCAAAGTCGGCGGCGCCTTCACCTCCACCGCCACCCAGCACGGCGGCCAGGAAACCACGCTGTTTTCCATCATCACGAATCTGATGAACCTTGGTCTGACCATCGTTGGCCTGCCATACAGCTACCAGCAGCAGATGACGCTCGACGAAGTCGCCGGCGGCAGCCCGTACGGCGCGACGACGATTGCCGGCGGCAAGGGTGAACGTCAGCCGAGCGAGATCGACCTGGGCGGCGCGCGCCACCAGGGCAAGCTGATCGCCGAGACCGCCGCCAAGCTGTTCGGCTGATCGGGCGGGTGCCATCACCATGACCGATCTCTCCGCATTCCCCATCACGCAACGATGGCCGGCGCAGCATCCGGACCGGCTGCAGTTGTATTCGATGCCGACGCCAAATGGTGTCAAGATTCCGATCATGCTGGAAGAGATCGGTCTGCCGTACGAAGTGCACAAGGTCGACTTCGCCAAGGACGACCAACACTCGCCGGCCTTCCTGTCGCTCAATCCGAACAACAAGATCCCGGCGATCATCGATCCGGATGGCCCCGGCGGCCAGCCGCTGCCGTTGTTCGAGTCGGGCGCCATCCTGATCTACCTGGCGGACAAGACTGGCAAGCTCATGCCTGAGGACCCGGCCGCGCGCTATCAGGTCATGCAGTGGGTGATGTTCCAGATCGGCAGCGTGGGGCCGATGTTTGGCCAGCTGGGCTTCTTCCACAAGTTCGCTGGAAAGGACTACGAGGACAAACGTCCCCGCGACCGCTATGTCGACGAGTCACGCCGCCTGTTGGGCGTCATCAATGGCCAGCTGGCGCAGCACGCCTGGATCGCAGGTGACGACTTCACCATCGCAGATATCGCGATCTTCCCTTGGATCAATGGGCTGCTGAATTTTTACGAAGCAGGGGATCTGGTCGGCATCAAGGACTTCCCGCACGTATCGACCGCGCTCACCAAATTCCTCGCGCGCCCGTCCGTGCAAAAAGGGCTGAAGATCCCGGCGTAATCAAGCCGGCCAATCCGCCTCAGTAAGGGCTGGCCGTCGGCCGCACGATCAGCTCGCTGACATCCACGTCGGCCGGCTGATCGATCGCAAACCCGATCGCCCGCGCGATGGCCTCCGGCTTGATTGCCACCTTGCGAAACTGGCGCATTGCGGCGCGCGCAGCAGGATCCGAGATCGACTCGGCCAGGTCCGACTCCACGACGCCAGGCGACACCAGCGTCACGCGGATCGCGCCGCCGACCTCTTGCCGCAAACCCTCGGTAATGGCCGCCACGGCAAACTTGGTGGCGCAATACACCGCCGCTGTCGGGCTGACCGCATATGCGCCGATCGACGCGATATTGATGATCTGCCCGCTGCCACGTGCCTGCATGCCGGGCAGCACGGCGGCGATACCGTGCAGCACGCCGCGGATGTTCACGTCGATCATCTGGTTCCACTCGTCGATCTTCAAGGCGTTGAGCTTTGACAATGGCATGACGCCCGCGTTATTAACCAGGACATCAATCCGGCCATGGCAGTCGAGCGCGAAGTCGGCGAACGCCGTCATGCTCTCCATGCTGGTGACGTCGAGCCGGGCGACGTCGGCAGCACCGCCTGCAGCGCGGATGTCGCCTGCCAGCGCCACCAGCTGCTCGACCCGGCGTGCGCCGAGAACGACGCGGTGGCCCTGCGCGGCAAGAAAACGGGCGGTGGCTTCACCGATGCCGCTGCTGGCGCCCGTGATGAGGATGACTTTCGATGCGTGTTCCATGCTGTGCTCCCTGGTGTGTTGACAGTGGCGCAAGTATGGGCATCGGGCGTGGCGTTGCCCATGCCGAAACCTCGGCATCGATTGCACGATCCTCCGGAAATGAATAACGGCGCCCGCAGGCGCCGTTTGGTTGGCAACAATCAGCCGGCAGCAATCGGTCAACCGCGCGGCCGCTGGCGGTGGAACGTCAGCGGCGTGTACGACACGGCCGATGGCGGCGGTTGCTTCAGGATGTTCGAACGCATCGCGCCCACCACGTGCATTTCGCACGGCTTGCAGTCAAAGCGCAGCGTGTAGCGGTCTTCTCCACTGACCAGCGTCATCGGCTCGGCCTTCACCTGGCCCTGCACGCCTTGCACGCCCTTGGCCTGTTTCGGGCACAGGTTGAACGAGAAGCGCAGGCAGTGCTTGGTGATCATCAGGGAGACTTCGCCGGCTTCCTCGTGCGACTCGTATGCGGCGTCGATCAGCTGCACGCCGTGCTTCTGGTAGAACGCGCGTGCCTTGTCGTTGTAGACATTGGCCAGGTAGCTCAGCTGCACGTCGGGATACACCGGGGGAGGCGTCGTTGCCGACTTGCGCTCGGGCCGCTGCCAGGCCGCCAGGCGCGCCACTTCATGCGCCGCGATGGCGTCGCGGCGCAGCGCATTGATCGCCGCGCTCGGCACGAACCACGGCTGGCTCAGCTTGAGCTCGACGTGACCGGCTTCGAACATGGTGTTGCCCAGCTTGGCCAGGCTCGAACGCAGCGAGGCATCCGCCTGCGCGGCCTGCGTCGCCGGCTGCAGGGCAATTGCGGCCGCTGCATGCGACGTGATGCCGTCCTCGTCGATGATGTCCAGGCGCAGGCCGTCCGGCTGTTCGCTGAGCACCAGCTCCAATGCCACCTTGCGCTCGGACGATTTCTTGTTGAGCGTTGCTTCCCAACCGTGATCGCGGTTGCGGTGGATGACGGTGCCGACCTTCAAGCCTGCCAGCGTCTGCATCGGCTCGTTCGGATAGACGCGCCAGCGCTGGCCGTCAGCCTCGTCGCCCAGCTTGTCGGTCTTGTTGGCCTGGATGCCGACCGTGTCGCGCTTGTACATATAGTTCAAACCGTCGCCGTTGGCCATTGGCGCGCTGGTGACGACATCGAAGCTGTCGCCGTTCAAGCGCGCCACGATGCCCAGTTCCACACCCACGTACTTCGGCGAATCGAACGCACCGATATCGGTCAGGCGGCCCTGCGCGAAATATTCGGTATGGCCGCGGTGGAAGTTCTTGTCGACGTCCGGCGTGAACATGACGCGCGTGCGGCCGCTCGAGGCGCGCACGAATTCCGGCCGCTGGTCCAGCAGTTCGTCGAGCAGCAACCGGTAGTGGGCCGTGATGTTTTTCACGTACCCCATGTCCTTGTAGCGGCCTTCGATCTTGAACGAACGGATGCCGGCATCGACCAGCGCGCCCAGGTTGCGGCTCTGATCGTTGTCTTTCATCGACAACAGATGCTTGTCGAACGCAACCACGCGGCCCTGGCCATCGCTGAGCGTGTAGGGCAGGCGGCAATTCTGCGAGCAGTCGCCCCGGTTGGCCGAGCGGCCGTTGTCTGCGTGCGAGATATAGCACTGGCCCGAATACGCCACGCACAGCGCGCCGTGGACGAAGTATTCGAGCGGCGTGTCGGTGACCTGATGGATCTTGCGGATCTGCTCGACCGTCAGTTCACGCGCCAGCACCAGTTGCGAAAAACCGACGTCGGCGAGGAATTTCGCTTTCTCTAGCCCACGAATATCGCACTGGGTACTGGCATGCAGCTGGATCGGGGGCAGGTCGAGCTCGAGCAGGCCCATGTCCTGGATGATCAGCGCATCGACGCCGGCTTCGTACAGCTGCCAGATCTGCTTGCGCGCCAGCTCGAGTTCGCTGTCGTGCATGATCGTGTTCATCGTCACGAAGATGCGCGCCCGATAGGCGTGCGCGAACTGCACCAGCCCGGCGATATCCTCGAGCGGGTTGCTGGCATTGTGCCGCGCCCCGAATGCCGGGCCGCCGATATAGACGGCATCGGCGCCGTGCAGGATCGCCTCGCGCCCGATCTCGGCGGTTTTGGCGGGCGACAGCAGTTCAAGCTCGTGGGCTAGCAATGACATGGGGAATCCTTCGATGCGAAGACCGGGATTATAGCCAGTCGGCGCGCTGCCGTCATGTGCCGCGACGTTGCGGCGCTGGTCGAAGGCCACCGATGTTAGCGCAATCCCAAGCGTTGCTGTGCTAACATCAAGCCCATTTCCCTGGCCTTGAAAACAATCCTGACATGAGTAAAGTGACGCTCGACAGCATCCGTGAAGCGATGGAACACGGCAAGCCAACGATGGTGGACGTCGCCAAGCTGGCCGGCGTCTCCGCCATGACGGTCTCGCGCGTCATGAACGGGAAAACCCTGGTGCGTGAAAGCACGCGGCGCAAGGTCGCCGATGCAGTCGCCGCACTGAACTATACGCCGAACCAGGAAGCGCGCAATCTGGCCGGCTCCAAGCCGATCCGCGTCGGTTTCTTGTACAGCAACCCGAGCGCTGCGTACCTGAGCGAATTTCTCGTCGGCCTGCTGAACCAGTCGGGCCTGAACAATGTCCAACTCTTCGTCGAGAAGTGCGAGGCGGGCAACCACGAAACCGAACACACGCAGCGCCTCATCGACAATGGCCTCGATGGCGTCATCTTGCCACCGCCACTGTGCGACAGCGAAGCCGTGCTGGGGTGCGTGGAACGCGCCGGCATTCCCGCCGTCGTCGTCGCGTGCGGTTCGCCCGCACCCGGCCTGGGGGCAGTGAGCATCGACGACTACGATGCGGCCCACTACATGACGCGCCACCTGATCGCCCTTGGCCACCAGCGCATCGGCTTCATCGTCGGCCACCCGAACCAGAGCGCCAGCGCGCGTCGGCTCGATGGCTATCGCGCCGCGATTGCCGAAATGAACGCCGACGCAGCCGATGAACTGGTGGTGCAGGGGATGTTCACGTACCGCTCGGGCCTGGACGCGGCCGAGCAGTTGCTGGCCCTTGCCGAGCGGCCCACGGCGATCTTTGCCAGCAACGACGATATGGCTGCCGCCACGGTAGCCGTCGCCCACCGCCTGGCGCTGGACGTGCCGGGCGATCTTACCGTCACGGGCTTCGACGATACCGCGCTGGCCACGACGATCTGGCCCGAACTGACCACCGTGCGCCAGCCGATTGCCGAGATGGCGCGCGAAGCAGTACAGGCCCTGGTGCGGCGCGTGCGCGCGATGCGTGAAGAAGAACCGGCCGAGCCCGAGCAGACGCGCATGGATTTTGTCCTGGTGCGGCGCCAGTCTGACGCCGCGCCACGCGTGCGCCCGCCAGCGCGCTTGCCTGCTGCGGCGCGGAGCCTCTGACAAGATACCGTCCCGGCCTCTGGAGGGGCAGGGACCATCTCCCGGCACGGCTGCGAACACTGTATCCATTCCCGTTCCCGCCCCCCTGCAAGCATTCCAATAATTCGTTGACAACCGTCCGAGCAGAAGTTTAGACTGCAATGGTTGCGCTAACAATTCTGTTAAAGGATTGTTGTGACGCACATTAAAATAATCAAAAAGCATCAGGAGACGACCATGCAAGACCCGCACACCCGGCTGCCCGCCGGCGTGGCTGCAGCTACGCTCAGCCGCGCGCCTTCCCGTCACACCTCCTGAGTACCGGTTTGTCCCGGCTGCACAAGCCACGCTGCTTCGCATCCTTCAGCGTGCCCGCCAGGACCCGTCACCACGAACGAGAGAAAACATGACCGCATCTTCCGTCAATGCGCTACCCGGCGCGCTACCCGACGCGCTCCCCGCTGACATCGCGTCGGCCCTGCTGGTTGGCCGCGTCTGGCGCCCGGCGCCGATCGACGGCCCGGCAGTCGTCGCCGTGCGCGCCGGCCGCATCATCGACATCACCCGCTACGCAGCCACCGTCGCCGACCTGTTCGAGCGCGATGCGGCCGACATGCTGGCGATCGTCAAGAGCGCAGCGGGCGAGGATCTGGGCGACGCTGCCAGTCTGCTGCAAGCGGCGCTGGACGGCGGCCTGGGCGAGGGCGGTCTCCAGCTGCTCGCGCCATGCGACCTGCAGGCCATCAAGGCCGCCGGCGTGACGTTTGCCGTGAGCCTGCTCGAACGCGTCATCGAAGAACAGGCCAAAGGCGATCCTGCCCGCGCCTCTGCATTGCGCACGGAACTGCAGGCGACCATCGGCACCAACCTGGCCGAGATGGTGCCGGGTTCCAGCGCCGCGATGCGCCTGAAAACGGAGCTGAGCGCGCGTGGCCTGTGGTCGCAGTACATGGAAGTGGGCATTGGCCCCGACGCCGAGGTCTTCACCAAATCGCAACCGATGTCGTCGCTGGGCCATGGCGCGGTGGTGGGCCTGCACCCGTCGTCGCACTGGAACAACCCGGAACCCGAGATCGTGCTGGCCGTGAACAGCCGCGCCGAGATCGTCGGCGCCGCACTGGGCAACGACGTCAACCTGCGCGACATCGAAGGGCGCAGCGCGCTCCTGCTTGGCAAGGCCAAGGACAACAACGGCTCGTGCGCCATCGGCCCGTTCGTGCGCATTTTTGATGGCGACTTCACGCTCGACACGCTGCGCAGCTGCGAAGTGAGCATGCTGATCGAAGGCGCCGACGACGGCTTCATGCTGGCCGGATCGAGCCGCATGCGCGAGATCAGCCGCGACCCGCTCGACCTGGTGGCACAGACCTGCGGCGCGCACCACCAGTATCCGGATGGCTTCATGCTGTTTCTGGGGACGATGTTCTCGCCGATCAAGGACCGCGGCGCGGCCGGTGGCGGCTTCACGCACCACCCGGGCGACAAGGTCACCATCTCGACCCCGGCGCTGGGCGCCCTGGTCAACACGGTCGGCCGCAGCGACACCATTGCGCCATGGACCTTCGGTGTGCGCGCGCTGTACCAGAACCTGGCGCGGCGCGAACTGCTGGCAGGCCGTTCAGCATGACCCCACCCGACGGCGCGCCCCACGATTTGCTTTCCGATCCGCTTCAAGATAACCACGAGTTCACGATGCACGATTCAACACCAGATTCCACCCCCGCCGCACTGGTCTACGCGACCTATCCCGACCTGCGCGACAAGCGCGTCGTCATCACCGGTGGCGGCACAGGCATCGGCAGCGAACTGGTGACGGCGTTTGCCGGCCAGGGCGCCCAGGTCTGGTTCCTCGACATCGCCAAGGAAGCATCGACGGCGCTGGCCGACGCGCTGGCCGGTTCCGCGCACAAGCCGCGCTTCCTGCCGTGCGACCTGACCGATCTCGATGCGCTGGCCGCGACCTTTGCCGCCATCGAGGCGGAGGCTGGTGGCATCGACATCCTGCTGAATAACGCCGCCAACGACGACCGCCACGGCATCGACGACGTCACGCCCGACTATTGGGAAAGCCGGATGGCGGTCAATCTGCGCCACACCTATTTCTGCAGCCAGGCAGCGGTTGCGATGATGCGCCGCCAGGGCAGTGGCGTGATCCTCAATTTCGGCTCGATCTCGTGGTACCTGGCGTCGAACCAGCTGTCGCTGTACATGATGGCCAAGGCGGCGATCGAGGCGATGAGCCGCGGTCTGGCGCGCGACCTCGGCGCCGAGAATATCCGCGTCAATACGGTGATTCCGGGCGCCGTGCGCACGCCGCGTCAGCAGGCGCTGTGGCATACGCCGGAAGAAGAAGCGCGCATCCTGGCCGGCCAGTGCCTGCCGCAGCGCGTCGAGATGCAGGACGTGGCGGCGCTGTCGCTGTTCCTGGCCTCGAACAACGCGCGCCGCTGCAGCGGCCGCGAATACTTCGTCGACGCTGGCTGGTACGGCGCATGAGCGGCGCCGTGCACTGCCTGTGGGACGTCAAGGCCACGCTGGGCGAGGGTGCCTTGTGGGACGCGGTCCGCCGCAAGATCTGGTTCGTCGACATCAAGGGCCGCCGCATCCACTGCTGCGATGAAGACGGTAGCGGGCGCCAGAGCTGGGATGCGCCGTCCCAGATCGGCTTTCTCGCACCGAGCGACGATGGCGGCATGGTGTGCGGGCTCGAAGATGGCCTGTACCGCTTTCTTGAGACCGATGGCGCGTTCATCGCGCTGGCCCGCGTCGAAGCCGACCTGCCGGGCAACCGCTTCAACGATGGGCACGTCGATGCAGCGGGCCGCCTGTGGTTTGGCTCGATGGACAATGGCGAGAGCGAAGCGACGGGAACACTGTACCGCTTCGACGGTGCCGGCCAGCCGGCGCGCGCGATAGACGCCGGCTACATCATCACCAACGGCCCGGCCATCAGCCCGGACGCGACCACGCTGTACCACACCGACACGCTGGCGCGCACCATCCACGCTTTCGACCTGGGCCCGGACGGCGCGATCAGTGGCAAGCGCCTGTTCGTCACGCACGAAGGCAGCGGCCATCCGGACGGCATGGCAGTCGACGCCGAAGGCCACCTGTGGGTCGCCGTCTTCGGCGGCTGGCGCATCGACCGCTACGACCTTCAAGGGCGCAAGGTCGGTGAAGTGCGCTTCCCGTGCGCGAACATCACCAAGCCGGCCTTTGGCGGCGACGATCTGCGCACCGTGTATGCCACCACCGCGCGCAAGGGATTGAGCGAGGCCGATCTGCTCGCGCAGCCGCTGGCCGGCGGCCTGTTCACGTTCCGCGCCGATGCGCCGGGCCTGCCGCAACATGCGTTGCACCTGTAACGCGCACTGGAGAATCACCGCATGACCAAGCAATCCACCTTCCGTTTCCGCTCCCAGGACTGGTTCGACAATCCGGAGCGGATCGACATGACGGCGCTGTACCTCGAGCGCTTCATGAACTACGGGATCACCCCCGACGAACTGCGCTCGGGCAAACCGATCATCGGCATCGCCCAGAGCGGCAGCGACATCACGCCGTGCAACCGCGTCCACCTGGAACTCGTCAAGCGCGTGCGCGACGGCATCCGTGATGCCGGCGGCATCCCGATGGAATTCCCGCTGCACCCGATCTTTGAAAACTGCCGTCGCCCAACCGCGGCGCTGGACCGCAACCTGGCGTATCTGGGCCTGGTGGAGATCCTGCACGGCTACCCGATCGATGCCGTGGTGCTGACGACCGGCTGCGACAAGACCACGCCGGCCCAGCTGATGGCCGTGTCGACGGTCGACATGCCGGCGATCGTGCTGTCGGGCGGACCGATGCTCGACGGCTGGTTCGACGGTGAACTGGTGGGGTCGGGCGCGGCGATCTGGAAGGCGCGCCGCCAGCTGGCCGCCGGGTCGATCGACGAACAGAAATTCATGAATATCGCCACCGCCTCGGCGCCATCGGCCGGCCATTGCAACACGATGGGCACGGCGTCGACGATGAACGCCGTGGCCGAAGCGCTGGGCATGTCGCTGACCGGTTGCGCCGCGATTCCCGCGCCATACCGCGAGCGCGGCCAGATGGCGTACGAGACGGGCCGGCGCATCGTCGGCCTGGCGATGGAAGACGTGCGCCCGTCGAACATCCTGACGCGCGACGCGTTCCTTGATGCGATCGTCGTCAACGCGGCCATCGGCGGATCGAGCAATGCGCAGCCGCACATCATGGCCATGGCGCGCCATGCCGGCGTGGAGATCACCACTGAAGACTGGATGACCTACGGTTACGAAGTGCCGCTGCTGCTGAACATGCAGCCCGCCGGCAAATACCTGGGCGAGCGCTTCCACCGGGCTGGCGGCGTGCCGGCCGTGATGTGGGAACTCGATCAGGCTGGCCTGTTGCGTTCGGATCGCCTGACGGTGACCGGCAAAACGCTGGCCCAGAACATCGACATGCTTCAGACGATGGACCGCGAGATGATCCGCCCATTTGCCGACCCGCTCAAGGAAAATGCGGGCTTCCTGGTTTTGAAAGGCAATCTGTTCGATTTTGCGATCATGAAGACGAGCGTGATTTCCCCGAGCTTCCGCGAACGTTACCTGGCCACGCCGGGCGCCGAGAACTGCTTCGAGTGCAAGGTCGTCGTGTTCGACGGCTCGGACGATTATCATGCGCGCATCAATGATCCGACCCTCGGCATCGACGAGCACACGATGCTGGTCATCCGCGGCGCCGGTCCGATCGGCTGGCCCGGGTCGGCCGAAGTGGTCAACATGCAGCCGCCCGATGCGCTGATCAAGCGCGGCATCAACAACCTGCCGACGCTGGGCGATGGTCGCCAGTCGGGCACCTCGGACAGCCCGTCGATCCTGAATGCGTCACCCGAAAGCGCAGCCGGCGGCAACCTGGCGCTGCTGCACACGGGCGACATCGTGCGCGTGGACCTGGTGCATGGCCGCTGCGACGTGCTGCTGTCCGACGCCGAACTCGAGGCGCGCAAGCTCGACACGCCGCCGGCGATCCCGCCAAGCCAGACACCGTGGCAAGAGATCTACCGCGCCACGGTGGGCCAGCTGCACACGGGCGCCTGCATGGAACTGGCCTTGCCCTATCGTGCCGTGGCTGGCGCGATGCCGCGGCATAACCACTAAACCGCCGTTTGTACGATGACTAAAAGTGGCATTCATAGCCATTCTTGAGCAGAATGTCGGAACTTCGCCCGGGCCCTACCGTCCGGGCGTCGAAAATACACTGGAGACAAGCATGAAAAAACTCATCACGGCAGTCGGCATCGGTTGCGCAATGCTGTTCGCATCCGCCCCCGCCATGGCCGACGCCAAGAATCCGAAGATCGGTTTTTCGATCGACGACCTGCGCCTCGAGCGCTGGACCCGTGACCGCGACTATTTCATCGGCGCGGCCGAAAAGCTCGGCGCCAAGGTGTATGTGCAGTCGGCCGACGCCAGCGAGCAGCGCCAGATCGCCCAGATCGAGAACCTGATCTCGCGCGGCGTGGACGTCCTGGTGATCGTGCCGTACAACGCGACGGTGCTGAACAACGCGATCCGCGAAGCCAAGAAAGCCAAGATCAAGGTGCTGTCGTACGACCGCCTGATCCTCAATGCCGATGTCGACGCCTACATCTCGTTCGACAACAAGGCCGTTGGCGAACTGCAGGCGCAGTCGATCGTCGCGCTCAAACCGAAGGGCAGCTACTACCTGCTGGGCGGCGCGCCGACCGACAACAACGCCAAGATCCTGCGCGAAGGCCAGATGAAGGTGCTGCAGCCGCTGATCGACAAGGGCGACATCAAGGTCGTTGGCCGCCAGTGGGTCAAGGACTGGAGCCCGTCCGAGGCGATGGCCATCATTGAAAATGCGCTGACCGCCAACGGCAACAAGATCGACGCCGTCGTGGCTTCGAACGACGCCACCGCAGGCGGCGCGATCCAGGCGCTGTCGTCGCAGAAGCTGGCGGGCAAGGTCCCGGTCTCGGGCCAGGACGCTGACCTGGCCGCCGTGCGCCGCGTGATCGCCGGCACGCAGTCGATGACGGTCTACAAACCGCTGCGCAATATCGCCACCAGCGCCGCGACGCTGGCCGTGCAACTGGTACGGAACGAAAAGCCTGCCTACAACGCGCAGCTGAATAACGGCTTCAAGCCCGTCAACACCATCCTGCTCAAGCCGATCCTGCTGAACAAGGCCAACGTCGACATGCTGGTCAAGGACGGCTTCTATACGCAAGGCCAGCTGGCTGGTAAATAAGCCGCCGTTACCCTGCTACAGCGCCCGCGCCTGCGGGCGCACCGGCTGGCGAGCCTCGCCGGCCGGTGGTCCAACGTCTTGAAACGAGTCTTTCGATGGCCGGCTATCTGCTTGAAATGAAGGGAATCGCCAAGCGATTCAACGGGGTGCCTGCGCTCGATGGCATCGACCTGGCGATCCGCCCGGGCGAGTGCATCGGCCTGTGCGGCGAGAACGGTGCCGGCAAATCGACGCTGATGAAGGTGCTGTCGGCCGTCTACCCGCACGGGACCTGGGAGGGCGAGATCGTGCTGGATGGCCAGCCTTTGCGCGCGCGCTCGGTGCGCGAGACCGAGGATGCCGGCATCATCATCATCCACCAGGAACTGATGCTCGTGCCCGAACTGAGCGTGGCCGAGAATATCTTTTTGGGTAACGAGATCACGCTGCCCGGCGGGCGCATGGATTATCCGGCCATGAATCAGAAGGCCGCGGAGATCCTGCGCGGCCTGAAGCTGCCTGACGTGAACGTGGTGCTGCCGGTGAAGCATTACGGTGGCGGGCACCAGCAGCTGATCGAGATCGGCAAGGCCCTGAACAAGAACGCGCGCCTGTTGATCCTGGACGAGCCGTCGGCATCGCTGACGGCGTCGGAAATCGCGGTCCTGCTGGACATCATCCGCGACCTGAAAAGCCGCGGCGTGGCCTGCGTCTACATCTCGCACAAGCTCGAAGAAGTCGCGGCCATCTGCGACACCGTCGTCGTCATCCGCGATGGCAAGCATATCGCCACCACGCCGATGGAAGCGATGAGCGTCGAGCGCATCATCAACCAGATGTGCGGGCGCGAGATGAGCCAGATGTATCCGTCGCTGCCGCATCCGGTGGGCGAGGTGGTCATGGAGGCTCGCCACATCACCTGCTACGACCCCGAGCAGCCGGGCCGCAAGAAGGTTGACGACGTGTCGTTCCAGGTGCGGCGCGGCGAAATCCTCGGCATCGCCGGAATCGTCGGGGCCGGGCGCACGGAACTGGTGACAGCCATCTTTGGCGCCTATCCGGGCAAGCACGAGGGCGAAGTCTGGCTCGAGGGCCGCAAGGTCGATACGTCCGAACCCCTGAAAGCCATCCGCGCCGGCTTCGCGCTGGTGCCCGAAGACCGCAAGCACCACGGCATCGTGCGCGACCTGTCGGTGGGCGAAAACATCACACTGTCGGTCCTGCCGCGCTTTTCGCACGCGAGCCGCATCGACGACCATGAAGAAGCAGGTGCCGTCAGTGAGCAGATCAGCCGGCTGGCGCTGAAGACCGCGACGCCGGCGCTGGCCATCACGTCGCTCTCGGGCGGCAACCAGCAAAAGGCGGTGTTGGCCAAGATGCTGCTGACCGGCCCGAAAGTGCTGATCCTCGACGAGCCGACGCGCGGCGTGGACGTCGGCGCCAAGTTCGAAATCTACAAACTGATGCTGGAACTGGCGGCGCAGGGGATCGCGATCATCATGGTTTCGTCCGAACTGGCCGAAGTCCTGGGCGTGTCCGACCGCGTGCTGGTGATGAAGGAAGGGCGCCTGAACGGCGACTTCGTCAACCAGAACCTGAACCAGGAAACGGTGCTGGCCGCCGCGCTGGGCCAGGCGGCGGCAGCGCCGTCGATTCCTCACCACGCATGACAACCACAATCACACAATGACCACGATGACGTTCAAACGGATTTTCACGCAGTACAAGATTCTGGCGCTGCTGGTGGCGATCGCGCTGATCTGGGCCTTCTTCAGCTGGAAGACGGATGGCGGCTTCACCTCGGCGCGCAACCTGTCGAACCTGATGCGCCAGATGTCGGTGACCGGCATCCTCGCCTGCGGCATGGTGTTCGTCATCATCGCCGGCGAAATCGACCTGTCCATCGGCTCGTTGCTCGGTCTTCTTGGTGGCATGGCCGCCGTGCTCGATGTCACGCATGGCTTGCCGTTGCCGCTGTCGGTCATCATCGTGCTCGGCGCGGGTTTGTTGTGCGGGTTCCTGAATGGGTACCTGACGGCGTATGCGGGCATACCGTCCTTCATTGTCGGCCTGGGCGGGATGCTGGCCTACCGCGGGGTCGTGCTGGGGCTGACCGGCGGCGCCACCGTGGCGCCGGTCTCGCCGGGCATGGAGCAGCTGGGCCAGGCGTATTTGCCGCCGCTGTGGGGCAGCATCCTGGGCATTGGCCTGTTCGTGCTGACCTGTGTACTGGTCTGGCGTCAGCGCGCGAGCCAGGCGCGCCACAAGCTGCCGGTGATCCCGATGTGGCGCTCGGCGCTGCGCGTGGTCGTTGCCGGCGCAGTGCTGGCCGGGCTGATCTCGACCTTCAACAGCTACGAAGGCATTCCGCTGCCGGTGCTGATCCTGCTGGTGCTGCTGGGCGTGTTCAGCTACATCGCGCGCCAGACGGTCTTTGGCCGCCGCATCTACGCGGTGGGCAGCAATATGGAAGCGACGCGCCTGTCCGGCATCGACGTGCGCAAGGTAAAGCTGTGGATCTTCGGCCTGATGGGCCTGATGTGCGCGCTGGCTGGCCTGATCAACACGGCGCGCCTGGCGGCCGGTTCGCCGTCGGCCGGCGTGTCGGCCGAGCTCGACGTGATCGCTGCCTGCTTTATCGGCGGCACCTCGATGCGCGGCGGCGCGGGCACCGTGCACGGCGCGCTGGTGGGCGCGCTCGTGATGGCGAGCCTGGACAACGGCATGTCGATGCTGGACGTGGATGCGTACTGGCAAATGATCGTCAAGGGCCTGATCCTGACACTGGCCGTGTGGCTGGATGTCGCGACGCGCGGCAACACGCGTTAAGCTTCATTGGATTTATCGCTACCAGCGCACCAATTGTCCGATGTGAGCCACGCGCTCTGGCGCGTTTTTGATCGCTGTTAAATCAGGCAATCGTGCGCACGCCATCGGCCGGTTCTTTTCCTACACTCGACTGAACATGTACAGCTTTTTGTTCAGTCGGGGGATGCGATGAAAACCCATAGTGGTGCCAGGAGAAGGTTTTTAAAAACAGGTTTCGGGGTCACTGTTGCACAGTGCTTCCCCGGCCTGGCCGCAGCGCAGGCAAGCAGCGGCCCACGGCTCGAATGGAAGCAGTTCAAGACCACCAGCCAGTATCCGGCTTTCGTCAACGCCATTGCGACGATGCGCGCCAACGCCAATCAGGCCAGCCCGGGTTCACTGTCGTACTGGTCCAATGTGCATGTCAATACCTGTCCGCACGGCGTGCCGTATTTCATTTCGTGGCACCGCGGCTATCTGTACTACTTCGAGCAGCAGTTGCGCAGCGTGTCCGGCAACCCCTACCTGACGCTGCCGTATTGGGACTATTACTCGTACGCGACCTTGCCGACGGAATTTACCGATCCGGCACCGGGCAATCCGCTGTACATGCCCAGGCAGAGTTCGAACGTGTACGGTGCGCTGAGCCTGGCGCCATTCGCGTCAACGGTGCGCAATTTTCAGCGCGGCAAAAGCAATGCGTTCGAGCCGATCATCGAAGACGTGCACACCCCCGTCCATGATCTGATTGGCGGCGTCATGAGCACGATGCAGTCGCCGCTCGACCCCATCTTTTTCCTGCACCACGCCAGTGTCGACCGCTTGACCCATGCATGGTCACAGCTAGCGGGCAAGACCATGCCCAAGTCAGCGAATCCGTATTCGTCGACCAACAGCGACGTCTACTGGGCGGGCAACCATGTGTATGCGAACGCTCTGAGCATCGAGCGCTACAAGACCAGAATTCCCGCCTGGCTGGGCACGACGTATGCGTCCAATGCGGTGCCGACGATGCTGCCGCCGGTCCCTGCCGTGTCTGCGGCCCGTGCTGCGTTGTTGGAGCGGCCGCCGTTCCAGTCGTTCAGGACGGTGGCGGGGCGCCGCCTGTCGAGCACACGGCGCTCAGTCAGTGGCGTGGCGCAAGTGCCGTTCGACGAGCAATCGGTATCGGTACTGCTGCGGCTGGCGAAAAGCGATGCGGCTGAACTTGCGCGGGTCGTTGCGCTGTGCCGTGATCGTGGTGAGTCCGAATCCAGCGCCGATTCCAGGGTCGATTCTCTGCAGATGCCGGGAACCATCAAGCTGGTGTTTGACAACTTGTCGGTGGGCACAGCGGCGAAGAAGGGGGGCTTTTTCTATGCGCTGTATCTCGACATGCCGGCCGTGTTCGCGTCGCGGGCCGAGCGTGAGGCGTCGCTCATCGGCACACTGGGCGCATTCCAGATCGCCGCTGCAGCGCACCACGGCACGCCACGGATCGAATTCGATGTGTCGTTTCTGCTGGCACGGCAAGACCGCGTCAATTTCGGCGAGCTCGCATTGTCCTGGGTGCGTGTCGATGGCGATCGTCCGCCGGCTGGCAAGGTCATCCTCGCCAACGAGATCCGGGTCGAACTTGCGTTCGCCCCGGACGATGCGCATATGTTGTCAGGCGATGCCGAGGATATCGAACGGCAGCATCTGTAGCGGGCCGGGCAGACCAGGGTCGCGGTGTCGGGCCGCGGTCCTGGGGTGCGGCGCTGGTCTGCGTCCGTGGTGCTTACGCAGGCAGCTTCAGCTCGCCATTGACCAGGCGGGCGATTCGCAGCGGATTGCCGTCCTTGAGCGCATCGGGCAGCAGGCCAGCCGGCACGTCCTGGTAGCACACGGGGCGCAGGAAGCGCTCGATGGCGGTCGCGCCGACCGACGTGCTGCGTGGATCGGTGGTGGCCGGGAACGGGCCGCCGTGCACCATTGCATGCGCTACCTCGACACCGGTCGGGAAGCCATTGAACAGGATGCGGCCGACCTTGCGTTCCAGCAGCGGCAACAGGGCGCCGGCCAATGCATGGTCGCTCGCGACCGCATGCACGGTGGCCGTCAGTTGGCCTTCCAGATGGCGCGTGACGGCCAGCAGTTCGTGCTCATCCTGGCACGCGATCAACAGCGAGACCGGGCCGAAGATTTCTTCTTCCAGCGCCGGATTGGCCAGGAAGGTGGCGGCGTCGCATTCGTACAGCGCCGCTTTCGCTGCGCAGCCCGCGCCGTCGCTGCTGCCGTGCGCGACGAGCGTGACGCCCGCGATGCCGGCGCGAATGCCGACTGCGTCCGTATAGGCGGCGTGGATGCCTGCGGTCAGCATCGTGCCCGCCGGCTTGAGCTGCAGCGCTGCCGTTGCTGCAGCGCGGAACGCGTCGAGCTGCGGCCCGGCCACGCCGATCACGAGGCCCGGATTGGTGCAGAACTGGCCGACACCCATCGTCAGCGAGTCGACGAACGCGCCTGCCAGCGCGGCGCCACCAGTGGCCAGCGCGCCCGGCAGCAGGTAGACCGGATTGATGCTGCTCATTTCGGCGTACACGGGAATCGGTTCCTTGCGGCGGCTGGCGATCTGCGCCAGCGCCAGGCCGCCTGCGCGCGAACCGGTAAAGCCCACGGCGCGGATCGCCGGATGGCTCACCAGATCACCGCCGATCATGTTGCCTTCGCCGATCAGCAGCGAGAACACGCCTTCGGGCATCCCGCAGTCGAGCGCTGCCTGCAACACGGCCTTGCCGACCAGCTCGGACGTGCCCAGGTGCGCATTGTGCGCCTTGACGACGACCGGGCAGCCGGCGGCAAGCGCCGAGGCGGTGTCGCCACCGGCGACGGAAAACGCGAGCGGGAAGTTGCTGGCACCGAACACTGCGACCGGGCCCACGGGGATCTTGCGCATGCGCAGGTCGGCGCGTGGCGGCGTGCGCTCGGGCAGGGCCGAGTCGAGTGTCGCTTCGAGGAACAAGCCGTCACGCACCACCTTGGCGAACAGGCGCAGCTGACCGACAGTGCGGCCACGCTCGCCTTCGAGACGCGCTGTCGGCAAGCCACTTTCCTGGCTGGCGCGCTCGATCAGCGCCGGGCCCAGGTCGATAATGCGCTGCGCGATCGTTTCAAGAAAATTGGCGCGCTCTTCCAGGCTCAGCGCGCGGTACGGCTCGACGGCAGCGTCGGCCAGCAGGCAGGCACGGGCCAGGTCGTCGGACGTGGCAAGGCCAAACGCAGGTTCCAGCTCCTGCTTCGTGCCCGGGTTGTAGGCACGCACGGTGCCGGCTGCGCCGCGCACGATGCTTGCGCCAATGATCATTTCTCCGTTGATGTTCATGCAATCTCCTGTGTTGAATTCGTGTAGGTCTCCAATGTTATACGCAATCATGACTGTGTGGAGAAGTTGGCCGACATCCCGGTTCGTATCCTTAAATTTATTTGTTAGCGCGAACATTCTGCTTGCCAGCGTCGTCTGTATTGTTTAGCATGGTTTGCAGCAAGCTAATAGTCGCCACCCACAGGCGACACATAAGAACAATCAGGAGACACCATGCCTTCCACGTACGCGCGCCAGCTTGGCGTGTTCGTGGGCGCGGTCGCGGCCATCGTCGTCGGGGCCGCTGCCACGGCCACGGCCACCGTCACGAATGCAGCGACCACGACGCCATCCTCTGACGCTGGCGTATCGGTGACTGTAGCGACTGCATCGACCATCGCCTACGCCTGGGACAGCGTCGCCATCGGTGGCGGCGGATTCGTGACGGCCGTCGTGCCAAGCCGCAGCGAGCCGGACGTCGCCTATGCGCGCACCGACGTTGGCGGCGCCTACCGCTGGAGCGCAAAAGAGGGCCGCTGGTATCCGCTGCTCGACTGGGTCGGCGAAGACCAGACGGGTTTCCTGGGCATCGATGCGCTCGCCGTCGACCCGCACAACGCCGGCAACATCTGGCTGCTGGCCGGCATCGCTTACCTGAACGGTGGCCGCACCGCCATCCTGCGCTCGACCGACTATGGCAAGACGTTCGACGTCGTCGATGTCACCGCCCAGTTCAAAACGCATGGCAACGGCTTCGGCCGGCAAAACGGCGAGCGGCTCGCCGTCGACCCGGGGTCGCATCAGTCATTGACTACGCGCCTGTACCTCGGCTCTCGCCGCAACGGCCTGTTTACCAGCAACGACGCCGGCAAGTCCTGGCAGAGAAACGACGCGCTGCCGGTCACGACGACGCCGAACGACGTCGGCCTGAACATCGTGCTGCCCGATCCTGCCAGCGTGCAGGCCGGCCATGCGCGCCGGGTGTTCGTCGGCGTCTCGCGTTTCGGCAGCGTCGGCCCCAATCTGTACCGCAGCGACGATGCCGGCGCGAGCTTCCAGCCGGTGACGGGCGGGCCGGCGGACCTGATGCCGCAACGCGCCGCGCTCGATGGCGCAGGCAACCTGTATATCGCCTACGCCGACGGCGCCGGTCCGCATCCGGATAAAAGCGGTACCGAGCCGATGGAACGGGGCCAGGTCTGGCGCTACAAAACGGCCACTGGCGCCTGGACCGATGTCACACCGGCCGGCTGGACGCGCCCGTTCGCCGGCATCAGCGTCGACCCGGCCAACCCGCGCCGTCTCGTCGTCTCGACCATCAACACGTTCATCCCCCAGGGCGACGCCAAGGGCGACCGCATCCTGGTATCGAACGACGCCGGCGCCACCTGGACCGACGTGATTGCGCGGGGCTTTCGGCGCGACGCCGCCGGCGTGCCGTGGCTCGAAGGGCACGCCATCCACTGGGCCGGTTCGGTCGAATTCGATCCCCGCGATCCCCGCGCGGTCTGGGTCACGTCCGGCAACGGCATCTTCCGCACCGCGAACATCGATGCCGTGCCGGCCACCTGGACCTTCACGGTGGAGGGTCTGGAAGAGACGGTGCCGCTTGGCTTGGTGAGCATGCCGAGCGCGCCGCTGGTGTCTGCGATCGGCGACTACGACGGCTTCGTGCACGACGATCCGGCGCGCCATGGCCGCATCCACAAGCCCGAAATCGGCACTACCACGGGTCTCGACGCGGCGGCGCGCCGGCCCGGCACCCTGGTGCGGGTTGGCGACGCAATGCTGGTCACGCGCGACGGCGGCGCCACCTGGAACAAGACGCCGGCGATGCAGGGCAAGCGCGGCCAGATTGCCATCTCGGCCGACGGCGCCACGCTCGTGCACACGCCGCAGGACTCGACGACCTCGTTCCGCTCCGGCGACACGGGCGCGACCTGGACCCCGGTCGCTGGCCTGACGGGCAACCGGATGCGCGCCGTGGCCGATCCGGTGCGGGCGAACGTGTTCTACGCGTATGATGACAAGGCCCTGGTGGCCAGCAGCGACAGCGGCGCCACGTTCACGGCGCGCGCCAGCCTGCCTTCGGGCGGCTCGCGCCTGATCCGCGCCGCGCCCGAACGTGAAGGCGATTTGTGGGCCCCGCTCAAGCAGGGTGGCCTCGCGCGCTCGATCGATGGCGGCGCCAGCTTCAAGCCGGTATTCGATATCGACTATTGCGGCGCGGTCGGCTTCGGCAAGGCTGCACCGGGCAAAACGTATCCGACGGTGTTCATCTGGGGCAGTGTCAAGGGCGTTCGCGGCATCTACCGCTCGCTCGACACAGGCGCCACCTGGCAGCGCATCAATGATGACGCGCACCAGTATGGCGGCCCTGGCGACGGCCACTTCATCGTCGGTGACATGAACCGCTTCGGCGTTGTCTACATGAGCACTGCCGGACGCGGCATCGTGCACGGAAAGCCTGTTACCCAATGACCTTGAATCACACGCTGCGCCTGGCGCTTGCCGCCACCAGCCTTGGCTTCGGCCTGACCTTTGCCGGCGCCGCGCTGGCCGCTCCCGACCTCGTCTTGCGCTACCACGCGCCCGCGCAGGACAACGACACCGGCTGGGAGAAGGAAGCGCTCCCGATCGGCAATGGCCGCATCGGCGCCATGGTGTTCGGCCAGCCGGGCCGCGAACACCTGCAGTTCAACGACATCACGCTCTGGACCGGCGACGACAAGACGATGGGCGCTTTTCAACCCTTCGGCGATGTGCTGGTCGACCTGCCAGCCCATGCGAGCGGTGTGACCAACTACCGCCGCACGCTCGACCTGGTACGCGGCGTGCACACGGTCACCTACACGCACGATGGCGTGAACTACAAGCGCGAAGCGTGGGCCAGTTATCCAGCCCAGGTGATCGTCTTGCGCCTGTCGGCCGACAAGCCGGGCCGCTACACGGGCAGTGTCGCATTGACCGACCGCCACGGCGCCAACCTGGCCGTCAGCGGCAACCGCCTCTACGCGGCGGGCACGCTGGCCGGCTTTGTGTTGCCCGACCAGGCGCCGAGCACGAACGTGATGTCGTACGCGAGCCAGGTGCAGGTGCAGAATGACGGCGGCAAGCTGGCCGTCGACGGCAAGCGGATCGGCTTTGCGAATGCGAATTCGCTCACGCTGGTGCTAGGCGCCGGCACCAGTTTCGTGATGGATCCGGCGCGCCGCTTCGAAGGCGGCCACCCGCTGGCGCGCGTGACGCAGCAAGTAAGCACGGCCGCGGCGCGCCCCGTCGACGAGCTGCGCGTCGAACACGAGCGCGATCTGGGCGGGCTGCTCAAGCGGGTCGAGCTCGATCTGGGCCCGACGCTCGCCGAGCGCCGCACGCTGCCGACCGATGCGCGCCTGCTGGCCTATACGCGCGAAGGCGGCGACCCGGAACTCGAAGCCCAGTATTTCCAGTATGGCCGCTACCTCCTCACCGCCAGTTCGCGCGGCTCGCTGCCGGCCAATCTGCAGGGCCTGTGGAACAACAGCTATGCGCCGCCATGGAACGCCGACTACCACACCAATATCAACGTCCAGATGAATTACTGGCCGGCCGAGGTGACGAACCTCTCCGAGCTGGCCGAGCCGTTCTTCGGTTTTGTGAATGGCCTGGCGCCGGTCTGGCGTCAGCAGACGGCGCAGGAATTCAAGGGCAAGGATGGCAAGCCAATACGTGGCTGGACGCTGCGCACCGAGTCGAACCCGTTCGGCGCGATGGGCTACCTGTGGAACAAGACGGGCAACGCCTGGTACGCCCAGCACTTTTGGGAGCATTACGCATTCACGCGCGACGAACGCTTCCTGCGCGAGACGGCCTATCCGATGATGAAGGAGGCTGCCGCCTTCTGGCAGGACTACCTGAAGGTGTTGCCCGACGGGCGTCTGGTGGCCCCGCAAGGCTGGTCGCCCGAGCACGGCCCGGTCGAAGACGGTGTCGCCTATGACCAGCAGATCGTCTGGGACCTCTTCAACAACACCGTCGAAGCAGCAGGCATCCTGGACGTCGATCCCGAACTGCGCGCCGAGCTGACGAACATGCGCGACCGCCTGGCCGGCCCGCGCATCGGCAGCTGGGGCCAGTTGCTTGAATGGCTGGACGAGAAACACGATCCGGTGCTCGATACGCCCCATGACACGCACCGCCACGTGTCGCACCTTTTCGCACTGTTCCCGGGGCGCCAGATCGGGCCCGTCAAAACGCCGGAGCTGGCCGCTGCCGCCAAGCGCACGCTCGAAGCGCGGGGCGACGCCGGCACCGGCTGGTCGATGGCGTGGAAGATGGCGTTCTGGGCCCGCCTGCACGACGGCGAACGCGCCCACCGCATGCTGCGCGGCGTGCTGGCCGCGCCGGGCGCCCGCGCCGCCGAGCAGGGCGGCATCTTCTCGGAACATAACAACGCAGGCGGCACCTACCCGAACCTGCTTGATGCGCACCCGCCATTCCAGATCGACGGCAATTTCGGCGCCACCGCCGCGATGGCCGAAATGCTCGTGCAATCGCACGCGGGCGAGATCCAGGTCTTGCCCGGGTTGCCCAAGGCCTGGGCCACCGGCTCGGTCAAGGGCCTGCGTGCGCGCGGCGGCTTTGAAGTCGACATCGTCTGGCGCAAGGGGCTGCTGAAGAACGTCACCGTGCGCGCCCCGTCGAACGACGGCAAGGTCAAGCTGCGCTACGGCGCCTGGGTGACCGAAGTCGAGCTCAAACAAGGGCAGAGCCGCACCGTGTCTGCCTCGCTGTTCAAATAAAAAAACGACACCACGAAGGAGACAACCCGCATGAAGCTGAACCAGATCGCCCGCCGCCTGACGCATCTCGCGCCACTGTGCCTGGCCTTGACGGCGCACGGCGCGCTGGCCGCGCCCGACCTGCCACGCCTCGAAAGCAAGGACGGCCGCCACGCCCTGATCGTCGACGGCGCGCCGTTCACGATGCTGGCCGGCCAGGCCCACAACTCCAGCAACTACCCGGCGGCCTTGCCGAAGGTCTGGGCCGCGCTGAAGGATGCCGGCGCCAACACGCTCGAGATGCCGATCGCGTGGGAGCAGGTCGAACCGAAGGAGGGCAGCTTCGACTTCAGCTTCCTTGACACGCTGGTGAAACAGGCGCGCGAACACAAGATCCGCCTCGTGATCGTCTGGTTCGGCACCTGGAAGAACACGGGGCCCGGCTACCTGCCGGAATGGGTCAAGTTCGACAATGCGCGCTTCCCGCGCATGAAGGACAAGGACGGCAAGACCGTCTACAGCCATTCGCCGTTCGCTGAAGAGACGCTGGCGCTGGACCGCCGTGCGTTCGTGCGCATGATGGAACACATCAAGAAGATCGACAGCGCGCACCGCACCGTGATCCTGGTACAGGTCGAGAACGAAGTCGGTACCTACGGGGTGGAGCGCGACTTCGGCGCGCGCGCTCAGGCCGCGTTCGCGCAGCCCGTGCCGGCCGCCGTCGTGGCGCGCCAGACGCCGAAGGTTCAGGGCGTCACGAGCGGAACCTGGTCCCAGGTGTATGGCGACTACGCCGCCCAGTACTTCCATTCCTGGGCCATCGCCAGCTACATCGAGTCGATCGCCAAGGCCGGCCGCGCAGTTTACGACTTGCCGATGTTCGTCAACAATGCACTGCGCGAACCGGCGCTGGACGGCAAACCGGCGGCACTGTGGAAGGACGGTGGCGGTTTCGCCAGCGGCGGGCCAACCTACGACGTGCTCGATATCTACAAAGTGGCCGCGCCCCACATCGACTTCGCCGCGCCCGACATCTATATGCCGGAATCGAAAAAAGTCACGGCGATCCTCAAGTCGTTCCAGCGGCCCGACAACGCATTGATGATCCCGGAGATGGGCAATGCACCCGGCTACGCGCGCTATGTCTACCAGGCCCTGGGCATGGGCGCAATCGGCGTGGCGCCGTTCGGCCTGGATTATGCCGAATACAGCAACTACCCACTGGGCGCGAAGCACACCGACAAGCGAATGGTCGAACCATTCGCCAAGGTGTACGGCGTGTTTGCACCAATGACGCGCCAGTGGGCGCGCTGGGCGTTCGAAGGCCGTACCTACGGCGTGGCCGAGGGTGATGACCGCGCCGCGCAGACGGTGGCCATGAAGGGGTGGACGGCGAACGTGTCGTTCCGCGAGTTCCAGTTCGGCGAGCGCCAGTACCTGAAGGACAAGAACGAGTACCAGTCGGGCACCGAGCAGCCGGGTGGAGGCGTTGCGTTCGCGCAGATCGGCGACAACGAATTCGTCATCGTCGGCCAGCAGGCGCGCGTGAAGCTCTCCGGCAGCGGCGCCAACGACGGCAAGCCGTCGATGCTGGCGCGGGTCGAAGAAGGACGCTTCGACGCCAGCGGTAAATGGGTCATGGAGCGCAACTGGAATGGCGACCAGACCGATTACGGCCTGAACCTGCCGGCCACGCCGACCGTCCTCAAGGTCCGGCTGGGCACCTATACCGAGTAAGCCTAACAAGTAATAAGCATAAAAAGTACACAACAGGAGATCGACAAATGCGTATGACACAAGTGGCGGCCGCAGTAGTGATGCTGGCGGCAACCGGGGCCGATGCCGGCACCTTCCAACAGACCGCGACCGGTATCGAGGTGCGTCCTGACAGCGGCGCCAAGGTGGTGCGGCTGAACCTCATGAGCGACAACATCGTCCAGGTGGTCAAGCTCGACCAGGCCGACAAGACGCTCACGCCATCCCTGATGACGGTCGCCAAGCCATGCGCGAGCAGCTGCGCCTTCACCGTCACGCCCGGCAAGGACTCGGTCCAGCTCAAGGCCGGCAAGATCGCCGCCACCGTGTCGCTCAAGGATGGCCAGGTCGCCTTCTTCGATGCGAATGGCAAGCGCTTCCTGGCGCAGGCATCCGAATCGATGCAGCCCGTGAACGTGGGCGGCAAGCCGTTCGTGGCGATCAAGCAGGGCTTCAACCACGGCACGAAGGATGCGTATTACGGCCTGGGCCAGCACCAGAACAACCAGATGAACTACAACGGCGAAGACGTGCTGCTCCAGCAGCACAATATGATCGCCGCGGTGCCGTTCGTCGTGTCCGACAAGGGCTATGGCGTCCTGTGGGATAACAATTCGATCTCGCGCTTCGGTGACCAGACGCCGTACGATCTGATGTCGCGTGACCTGGTGCTGCGCGGCGCCGATGGCAAGAGCGAAGGCCTGACGGCCCGCTACTACATCGGCGGCAAGCTGGCGCTGACGCGCCAGGAGAAAGACATCGATTACCAGTACCTGAAGGACCTCGACGAGAACTGGCCGAAAGAGCTCGGCCCGCACAAGGACTTGAAGGACGTGCGCGTGGTCTGGGAAGGCACGATGAGCAGCGACAAGCCAGGCGTGCACAAGATGCAGCTGTACTCGTCGGACTACGCGACGCTGACCGTCGACGGCAAGCAGGTCATGGACGTCTGGCGCATGGGCTGGAACCCGTGGTACCACAACTTCGAAGTCAAGTTCGCCAAAAACAAGCCGGTCAAGCTGCACTTGGAGTGGAAGCCATCGGGCGGCATGGTCGCGATCACGCACAACAATCCGTTGCCGGCGCCGGAGCGCCATTCGCTGACGCTGTCGTCCGAGATCGCCGAGGCGATCAACTACTACGTGATCAGCGGCGAGAACATGGACCGCGCGATTGCCGGCTACCGCCACCTGACCGGCCAGCAGCCGATGATGCCGAAGTGGTCGTACGGCTTCTGGCAATCGCGCCAGCGCTACGAGACGCAGCAGCAGCTGCTCGACACGGTGACCGAATACCGCAAGCGCGGCTGGCCGCTCGATAACATCGTGCAGGACTGGTTCTACTGGCCCGAGGATGGCTGGGGTTCGCACGACTTCGACCAGAAGCGCTTCCCCGACCCGAAGGGCATGGTCGACGCGGTGCACAAGCAGAACGCGCGCATCATGCTGTCGGTGTGGGGCAAGTTCTACGCCAATACCGACAACTATAAGGAGCTCGAGTCCAAGGGCTATATGTGGACCAAGAACGTCGAGAACGGCTCGCGTGACTGGGTCGGCAAGGGTTACCTGAACAGCCACTACGATCCCTACACCAAGGAAGCGCGCGACATCTATTACCGCCAGCTGAAAACCAAACTGGTCGACCTGGGCTTTGACGCATGGTGGATGGACAATACCGAGCCTGACGTGTTGTCCAACAGCCGCCTGGAAGACTTCAAGGAACTGATCGGCCCGACCGTGTATGGCGCCGGCGAAATCACGTTCAACCCGTATAGCCTGGTGAGCACGGGCGCGATGGCCGATGGCCTGGCGCGCGACCAGCCGGACAAACGCCAGTTCATCCTGTCGCGTTCGGGCTTTGCCGGCATCCAGCGCAATTCGGTGGCAGTGTGGAGCGGCGACACGGTCGGCCGCTGGAACAACCTGTTCGACCAGATCGCATCGGGCACGAACATGTCGATGTCGGGCATCCCGAACTGGACCCACGACATCGGCGGCTACGCGCAGGAAGTGCGCTACCAGACGGGCGACGTGGGCTCGGCCCAGGAAAACCGCGTCACATCGCGCGCCGAAGCCAATCCGGAAGACATGAAGGAATGGCGTGAATTGAACCAGCGCTGGTTCCAGTTCGGCGCCTTCACGCCGCTGTTCCGCTCGCACGGTGAAGTGGTCAAGCGCGAGATCTACAATATCGCCAATGGCGACGACACCATGCGCGACAATATGGTGTGGTACCTGAAGCTGCGCTATCGCCTGATGCCGTACATTTACACGATGGCGGCCGACACGCACTACGGTTCGGGCACGATGATGCGTGGCCTGGTGATGGACTTCCCGCACGACGAGAAGGTCAAGAACATCAAGGACCAGTACATGTTCGGTCCATCGTTCCTGGTGGCACCGGTGTACGTGTACAAGGCCACGTCGCGCCAGGTGTACCTGCCGGCGGGCGCGGACTGGTATGACTTCCATACGGGCGAGCGCTTCAAGGGCGGCGCCACGCGCACCGTGCAGGCGCCGCGCGAGCGTATGCCGCTGTTCGTCAAGGCCGGCTCGGTCATCACGGCGGGTCCGGTGACGCAGTACGTGGACGAGAAGCCGGATGCACCGGTCACGCTGTTCGTGTATGCGGGCGCCAATGGTGAAGCCACGCTGTACGAAGACGACGGCGTGACCAATGCCTACGAGCGTGGTGAAGCCAGCCGCATCCGCATCGCCTACGACGACAAGACGGGCGTCGTGCAGATCGGCGAGCGCGCCGGCCAGTACAAGGGCATGCCGATGAAGCGCGAGTTCAAGGTGCGCGTCATCAAGCCGGGCGTGTCGACGGCAGAGAACCTGGACGCGGCCGACAAGACCGTGGTCTATGACGGCAAGCCGGTAACCATCAAGCTGTAATCGTTACGGCGCTTAGCAACAGCCGGGTGCCAGCGCGCGCCCGGCTTTTTTCGTACTGACTTCCATGAAAAATCTCGCGTATTCACTCGTCCTGGCCGCCTTGCTGCACCTGGCGCCGGCTGGCGCTGCCAATCAGATCGCCGCAGATCATCCGCATCTGGCCTACACGGGGCGCGTCGACATGGCCGATGCCAAAGCGCCTGTCCTGAGCTGGCCTGGCACGTCGATCGCCGCCAATTTCACCGGGACCTCGCTGGCCATCGTGCTCGACGACCAGAACGGCAAGAATTACTTCAATGTGTTCGTCGATGGCGACACCACGCGACCGGTCATCCTGCAGCTCGAGAAGGGCAGCAAGACCTACCTGGTCGCCAATGGCCTGGCGCCAGGCGCGCACCGTTTTCTGCTCACCAAACGCACCGAGGGCGAGGAGGGCGCGACCGTCTTCAAGGGCATCGAGCTCGATGACGAGGCGACGCTGGCGCTGCCGCCCCCACGGCCCAAGCGCAGGATCGAATTCTTTGGCGATTCGATCACGAGCGGCATGGGCAATGAAGCACCCGACGACGGTCGGGACGACCTGGGCAAGGACAAGAACAACTACCAATCCTACGCGTCGATCGCGGCGCGCCAGCTTGGCGCCGAAGCGCACATCACGTCGCAGAGCGGGATCGGCGTCATGATCAGCTGGTTCCCCTTCACGATGCCGGATTTTTATGACCAACTGAATGCCGTCGGCGACAACGACAGCCGCTGGGACTTCAAGCGCTGGACGCCCGATGTCGTCGTCGTCAACCTGATGCAGAACGACAGCTGGCTGATCGGGCGCGATCACAAGCTGCAGCCGGAACCGACGGATGCGCAGCGCATCGCGGCCTACCAGGCCTTCGTTGCCCGCGTGCGCGCGCTGTATCCGAAAGCGTACATCGTTTGCGCGCTGGGGAGCATGGATGCGACCCGCGCCGGTTCCGTGTGGCCAGGCTACGTTACGTCGGCGGTGGCGAACCTGCGCGCATCAGGCGACGCGCGCATCGATACGCTGTTCTTCCCGTTCACCGGCTACGGCCAGCATCCGCGCGTCAAACAGCATCAGGCCAATGCGGATTTGCTGACTGCATTCGTGCGAACCAAGATGGGCTGGACGGGGGCCGAGTAACGGTGCAGTGCCTGTCATGCCACGAGCGAGAACGTTGCATTCTCGCTGGCGCGGATTGTCGCTTGCAGAAATTTCCCGGCAGGTCAGCTCAATACGGCACGTAATCGAAGCCGTTGCCGATCAAGTCCTGCAGCGCCACCACGTTCTCGACCGACTCGCTGAACGCGGCCAGCACTTGCTCTCGCCCAGCCCCTTCGTCCAGGCGCGCCATCCAGTATTCGTAGCCGCCGTTGTCGGGCGCGCGGTGCAGTACATTCCGGTACAGCAGTTCGACAAATTGCGCGTCACCCGGGGCGCTACCATACAGGCCGTGAAATTCGGCGCTGCCGATGAAGGCAGTGGCGACCTGCTGCAGCGACAAACCCCGGTCGAGCTGGGTGATCCAGAAGCCGACGCCTTCCAGGTCAGGCGCGCGGTCGAAGGCGGCGCGGTACAGGCGATAGGCCTGGCCGCCGTTGCCGTCGATATCGAGCGCGACGCCGCGCTGGGTAAACAACAGGCGCTCGACGCCCGACAGGATGTCGGTGACGCCGGTTTCCAGGTGACGCACGGCTGTCGATCCTCCTTCGCGCACGATCTGGTAAGCATTGGCATAGCCGGGTAGCTGGACGCTGTCGATGCCGGCGCCGCCCTCGAGGCGCAGGCCCTTGCCGCCGACGAGCAGGTCATCGCCCGTGCCGCCCACCATGACTGCGGCCATCGTGGAGAACGTGATGCGTTCTGGTCCCGCGTAGGGATTGCCGGCAAGGTCAGTCACGGCGCCCTGCGGCAAGGTCAGCGTGTAACTGCCGGGCTGGAACAAGGCGAACTGCTTGATGAACAGCTGGTTGCCGGCCACCCACGGCGCGCTCGGCCCACCATCGTTCGAAAAATCATGGCTGACGACATTGCCGGCGGCATCGCGCAGCGCGATGCCGGACAGATTGATCTTGACCGTTTCGCTGAAGGTCAGCACGATCCGGTTGTCGGTGACCCGGACCGCGCTGGCGCCGTCCGGATGGCTGCTGGCCAGTAGCCGCGGGCTGCTGGTGTCGCCGCGCAGCGCGATCGCATCCAGCACATAAGAGCGCTCGCCGAACACGCCACTGCCAACTGCGAGGTCATAGTTGCCGCTGACCGTCGGCACGAACTGCTTGCCGATCGCGTAGTCGCCGCTGTTATTCATGTCGAACGACAGTGGCGCGCCATCAGGCCCGGTGACGCGCAGGTTGAGCGGCTCCCACTTGCCGCTGGCCGAATACAGCGACAGCGCATAGCGCTCGCCAGCCTGGAAGCTCATGCGGTAGACATCGACGTCACGCGCATCTTCCAGCACGCCGCGGGTGGGCGTTCCGACAGTGGCGGCCTGGGCCGTTGCAAGGGTGTCTCCCACCAGGTCGCGTCCGCCCGCGAGCAGGCTGACGCTATAGGCCTGCGGTGCGGGCAGCGAGCCGATGGCGCCGTGCGTGACGTCAAAATAATATTCGCCGGCCTCCGGCGCGCGCACGACCACGCGCATGCTGCCCGCGTTGGTGTTGCCGGCATAGCTGTCGACGAGCGTCCCGGCGGCGTCATACAGGCTCACGTTATACAGGGAAGGCGCCGCGTTCAAGGTCAGCGTATAGGACACGCCCTTGTCGAGCACCAGGCGGAAACGGTCGATGTCGCCGTAGAACTGGACCGTGCCGGTGGCCAGGGCGCCAACGGGAATGGCGCCGTGCGTACCATTGGTCTGCAGGTAGTCGTCATTGACGCTGCTGGTCGTGACCTTGTAATCGCCGGCGGTCAGTCCGAGCAGGTCCAGGTAGTAGGTGCCGCCGTTTTCGGGCTGGAACCTGTTGCCATCGGTCGCTACCAGGTTACCCTGGCTGTCGCGGATGTGGATCTCGCTCGCGTAGGTGTAGGGTGAACTGCCCGGCATCCCGGGCTGCGGCCCCTCGGTGGTGAACCAGTAGGCCACGCCGCCTGTGGCCTCGAACCGGATCCAGTCCCGGTCGCCGGCCACCTCGAAGCTGCCGCTGATGCTGCCGTCCCGCGCCAGATTATCGCGCGTGGACGTATCGTCGGGCCGGTCGTCCGGACCGGTGCGCAGGTCGGCCCACACCTCGTAGCCGCCCACGCTGTACCAGCCAAACACCGAGCCGGCGGACAGGTAATAGGTGCCGGAACTGGCGGCGGTGAAGGCCAGCACCGGGTGTTCGTAACGCGTTCCGGGCTGGAACTGGCTGACCTGATTGCCCGCGTCGTCGTACAGTCCCAGCGCATAGGCCATGTAACCGGTGGAGAGCGGGACGACCCCCGTCGACTTGAGCGAGAACAGGTAGTGCTGGCCAGCCTGCAGGGTGACTGCGAACCAGTCGAAGTCGGTGCCGGATTCAAAATTGCCGGTCTGGCGCCCACCGATGGCGAGCTTGCCGGTGGTCGAGAAATTAGTAGGGAAATCGTCGGGCATGGCAGATTTTGATCGCAACTGCCGCGGCCGCCAAGTCCTTCGCGTGTTCAAGCCAGCCCTGGCAGCGGAAATACCACAGTGGCGCCACGCCGCCGGCGATCACCAGCGCGATGGCAGACGGGAGCCGAAAGAGCCGTTGCGGCCAGCGGGCTGATACCAGGTACTTCCTGCAAGCGTATCGCGGCCGGGGCTTGCCCCGCTTTGTGAAAACGCCAGTTTGGCGCTAACGTGCCCTCGGGGAGAATCCATTCCATCGCTTTGGGTTGTTTGCTATCAATGGTGACAATGCGCGACTTTTTTAACTTGATGAACTGATATGCTCAGATCAATGGCCGGGTTCGGCCAAAAGCGGATGGCTGGTCGTTGCCGTGATCGTCGTGCGTTATACCCAATTAATCGATAGATCATGTCCCATGTCCGCAATACGCAACGCTTCTGCCGTCGTACTGTTCTCCGTTTCTGTATACCGATTGGTTTCGGGGGATAGCTCCACTCTTACCACCGGCATATTCTTGATCTCTGCCACGATCTTATTTTTTTCTGAGCTGATAAGGCGAAAAAAACTACAGCAAAAAAATCAGGATTAGACCAGGTCATGCGAGTACGCTCCGGCGACCAAATGAGATTTCGCCTAAAGACAGCGACTTTGCTGATCTGAACAGCGCCAATCAGCCAGAACCTGACGGTCAAAGCTGGAGGGAAATACTTTCAAATTCAGTGATCTGCTGACGTCACAGTTAGTTGACCCGGCCACGCCTGGCTCGGATACGATCGTTCACACAGTTAAAGATTTGGTAACCCAATGCTGCTTTACGCTGATTCTCAGTACACAAGCCCGTATGCGATGTCAGTATTTGTCGGGCTTAAAGAAAAAAATATCCCCTTCGAACTACGGACCGTCGACTTGGAGAATGGGGCAAACCATCGCTTGGAATACGCCACAGAATCTTTGACCGGGCGGGTGCCCACTTTAGTAGACGTCAATTTCTCACTGTCCGAGTCGTCAGCCATCACCGAATATCTGGATGAAGCCTATCCAGGCGTGGCTCTTTACCCGTCCGATCCAGCAGCGAAAGCGCGTGCACGACAAGTCCAGGCGTGGATCAGAAGTGACCTCCTGCCGCTCCGCCAGGAGCGCTCAACAATCGTCGTGTTCTACCGACCTAGCCACGTTCCCCTATCGCCGGCTGCAGAAATCGCAAGCCGCAAACTGTTCCGGGTGTCGGAGGCCCTGCTTGAGCACAATGGCGATCATTTGTTCGGCAGCTGGAGTATCGCCGATGTCGACCTGGCACTCATGTTGAATCGGCTTGTTCTGAACGGCGATGCTGTACCTGAAAAGCTTGCTGACTATGCCCGTAGACAGTGGCAGCGACCATCAGTACAGGAATGGGTGAGCCTGAAGCGCCCACCACTTTGACGAAACAAGTCCAGTCTGAGGGTTGACTCCGGCAATTTTCATTTGGCCGCCAGGCTGCTATGGGGCGGACGTGGCTATTTTATGTTAAAACGGAACTACGTTAGCCTGCTTGTCCTGCCATTCATCATTTCACCCACCCCATGGCGTGATTCGGATCGTATCGCCAAGGTTGAGCCCAAGCGATTAACGGCTGCCGAGCATCGTGGCCGAGTATTTCGCGAACAGGTGCTCCAGCAATGGAAAATTCGTCCGGCCGAGTTTTTTCTGGAAATGGATGGTCTCTGTCGCGAGAATTTTCTGGGCAAGTCCCTACACGAAGCAAATGCAATGATGCGGGGTGCAGGGCAAGCCTTTGACCTTGCAAAAAGCAGTCAGGCTGCGGCGTTGATACCCCCCGGCACGACCCCGTATGCTGGAGGGCTTGGTCTGCACACGTCATTGATATCAGGTGCGAGCTTTAACATCATGTTTTATGCAGCTATCGCTGGCACGCCCGAAAGGTTGGTTGTCAAAGACCTGACCTGTGGGATCCGACAGGTTTCACTCTAGCGATAGACATGCAATCCACCAGAACGAGAGCGCGTCCATAGGGTGTCATCCGACACCTGACCGCGCGTCACCGCACCGCGTTCAACTGCAGCAGATGGTGGCGAGGGTCATGGTGGCGAGGGTCAGGTCTGACATTTGGACTCGAACTCTTCCTTAGTACCTTTACCAAGAAATCCATAAATAGAGTTTTTGCTAAGCTCGTGTCTGAATGTTAGACCTGACTCCGCTGGTGCTTGACCCCGCTGGTGCCGCTTGACTCCGCTCGTGCAGTTCTTTCCATATACAGGCTACGGCCAGCATCCTCGCGTCAGGCACTATCGCGTCAACGCATCCCTGCTCACGGCATTCATCGGCCGCAAAACGAGATGGAAGCAGGCCGCACACAGCGATGCAAGCGTGCCGTAGCCGCCAGCACAACATGCTAATATGACCACGTTTGATGGGGTGCGAGCAGACGCGCGCGCGCCATCCTGTACCTCTTTACATGGTTGTGGAATGGCAAACGTCAAGTCTCCCGAATTTCAGATTGCAGTGGCACCAAGTGTTGCAGGGCAGCCCGATGGGCGCGCCGGTTCGCTGGTCCCGCTGTAACCGGGGTGGACACCGCATTCTCTCAAGAGCGCCTGCTCCAGGTCCTCGACGTCGTATCCGCCCTGGCTAGCCTTGACAATGTCGACGATGTCGTGCAGCTGTCGCTGAGCCGCCTCCCCGGGATTCTGCCGCTCGACTCGTCCGCGCTGGCCCTGACCCTTCACAGGCTGGTGCAGCCTGACCAGGACGCGCCGTCTGCGCAGCAGATCGAGCAGGCCGTGTATATTGACGCAACTACGCATGCGCGCGCGTTCACGCTGCACGAACGCGAACTGCTCCATCACGTCTGCGTGGCCCTGAGCGCGGCCCTGGCACGCATCGGCCATGCGCGCACTCTTAAAGCCTTGCGTGAACGAGCCGCCAGGCTTGAGCAGCGCTGCGCCCCGCGCGCCCTGGCGCCGGACCGTGCGTGGGCCGTGAGCCTGGAGCCGCTGTGCATCATCGATGCCAATGGCTATGTCGAGCTGGCCAATCCGGCGTGGCAGACGGTGCTCGGCTGGACCGAAGCCCAGGTGTGCAGCCAGCCATTTACGGCGTTCGTGCACCGCGATGACCTCGCGGCGACGCAGGCGGCCTGGATCAAGGCCAGTGAGCAGGGGCAGGCGGTCGTGCGTTTCGAAAACCGTTACCGCACGAGTGGCGGGGTCTGGCGCTGGCTATCGTGGGTGGCCGTGCCTGAGGATGGCAAGGTGTACTGCGCCGCGCGCGATGTCACTGACGAAAAAATGCAGCGCGAAGCGTTGATTCTCCGCACGCGCGAACGTGACGTGCTGGCCGCGGTGTTCCAGGCCACCGATCTGCTGTTGCAGGTGATTGACGCCGATTACCGCTTCCTGGCGATCAACCAGGCCAGCATCGATGATTACTGGCGCATGTTCAAGCGCCGTGTCGCGGTAGGCGATCGTCTGACCGACGTGCTGGCCGACCGGCCAGAGCAACTGCAGGCAGCGCTGGCGCTGTGGGACCGCGCGCTGGGTGGCGAGGCGTTCTCGCTGCAGCAGACGTTCGGCGAGACCACGCCCGAACAGCGCACCTGTGAAATGCGGTTCGAGATCTTGCGCGACCACGACGGCAAGCAGATCGGCGCCTTCATGACGTCACTGGACGTGACCGAGTGGCATGTGCAGCAGCAAGCGCTGGTGGAAACACAGGAGGCGCTGCGGCAGTCCCAGAAGCTCGAAGCGATCGGTCAGCTCACGGGCGGTGTGGCGCACGACTTCAACAACGTCTTGGCAGTGATCAAGTCGAGCATCGAGCTGCTGCGCCGGGTGCAACTCGGCGACGAGCGCCGCCAGCGCTTCATGGACTCAATTTCCAGCGCGGTCACGCGCGGCGCCCGCCTGACAGGTCAGCTGCTTGCCTTTGCCCGCCGTCAGGCCTTGCAGCCGGCCGTGTTCGACGTCGGGAACAGCACGCGCGCGATCGGGGAAATGATCGGCAGCCTGACCGGCGTCGGGGTCGAGGTGGTGCTCGACTTGCCTGACCAGGCCTGTTTCGTCAACGCGGACCAGAGTCAGTTTGATACCGCGCTGGTCAATCTCGCCGTCAATGCACGCGACGCGATGCAGTCGCGCGGCACGCTGTCGGTCAAGGTCGAATCGGTCGACGGCTTGCCGCAGCACGGTCTGCAGCCGGCAATCAGCGGCACGTTCGTGGCCGTGTCGTTGCACGACACCGGCGCTGGTATCGCGCCGGAAAATCTTGACAAGATTTTCGAGCCGTTTTTCACGACCAAGGGCGTCGGTCATGGCACCGGCCTTGGGCTGTCTCAGGTGTTCGGCTTTGCGCGCCAGTCAGGCGGCGATGTGCGGGTCGCGAGTACGCCAGGCGCAGGCACGACCTTCACGCTGTACCTGCCTTGCGCAGCGCAACCGGCTGCGGGCGGCAGCGCGCCGAGCGTCCAGCACACGCTGCCCGGCGGTGGAGGACTGCGCATCCTGGCGGTCGAGGACAATCCCGAATTGCGCGCGATGGTCGAGAGCTCGCTGCATGAACTTGGCTACGTAACGACCATCGTGACCAGCGCGGAGCAAGCGCTGGCACTGCTGCGCGAAGATCCCGAACCCTACGCGGCAGTATTTTCCGATGTTGTCCTGCCGGGCATGACCGGCATCGACCTGGGGCGCGCATTGGCGCGCCTGCAGATCGACATCCCCGTGGTGCTCACCAGTGGTTACAGCCACGTGCTGGCGCAGGAATCGGACCACGGATTCCTGCTGCTGCCCAAGCCCTACGCCCTGGACGATCTTGCGCGTCTTCTCCACGAGGCCGTGCTCCGGCGCGACCGCGCTGCAAGCGTTGCCAAGGTCGGTACGACGCATGCCATGGCCCTCGTCGAAACCGTCTTTGGCCAGCCTGCGCGCGCGCCCGACGAAGGGGTCGAGCGCGTACGCCTGGCGGAGCTGTCAGCCCTGCACATCATGGATACCGAAGAAGAAGCGGCCTACGACGAGCTGACGCACCTGGCCAGCGCATTCTGCCAGACGCCGATCGCGCTGGTCTCGCTGGTCGACGACGAGCGTCAATGGTTCAAGGCGCGCGTGGGCCTGCAGGCCCGTGAA
Source organism: Massilia aurea (assembly GCF_014200505.1). Taxonomy (GTDB): domain Bacteria; phylum Pseudomonadota; class Gammaproteobacteria; order Burkholderiales; family Burkholderiaceae_D; genus Telluria; species Telluria aurea_B. The sequence continues at coordinate 1,406,431 of NZ_JACHBX010000001.1, forward strand.
ACACCGCGCGAACACGCGTTCTGCAGCTACGCGATCGAGCAACCCGAGCAGATCATGCAGGTGGTCGACGCGTCGCTTGATGCGCGCTTCGTCGGCAATCCCCTGGTGACGGGCGATCCCGGCATTCGTTTTTATGCCGGCGCGCCGCTCGTGACGTCAACCGGTCAGGCACTGGGCACGCTGTGCGTGATCGATACCGAACCGCGCAAGCTGAACGTCCATCAGCTTGACGCGCTGCGCCTGCTCGCCGCGCGCGTCATCGAGCGTCTCGAGGCCCGGCGCGTGGAGCTGAACATGGCGGCGCCACGCGACAGCGAGTCTTAACGCGCCGCGTCGAGTTGCAGCAGGTAGACGTCGTTCTCGCGCAGCGGCAATGCAGTGCTGAAAACGCCATCGCGCCCGATTGTCACCGACGCCTGCTTCAACGGCTTCCCGGTCGCCGTCGCTTTCAGTGCAGCGACCTGCGGGCGCGTCAGCTGCTTGGGCGAGCCCATGCCGATATACGCCGTGAACGCATCGTTCTGCTTGTAGCCGACCTGCGAGACCGTCATCGTGTAGGCGCCGGGCTTCAGACCACGCATCGCGACCTTGACCTGGCCTTTCGACTTCGGCGGCAGGTCCTTGATGAAGTACTGCTGGTTGTTGATCCCAGCCGGCAGCGTGTGCGAGTAATCCCACAGCAGCACCTGGGCGTTGCCCTTGTCGTCGAGCGTCGCCGTCGAATCCAGGTCGGCGTTCTTCAGCTCACGGTCGCCCAGCTGGTTGAGGAACTGGTAAGCAAAATAGGCCGGCTTCTTGATCCCCTGCGTGTTCATCAAGCCGAAGCCGCCATGGAAGGCCTCGAAACGCGGACCGGCTTCCTCGAAGATGTCGGTAAATACCCAGTACGACATCGACTGCACGGCGCCAGTGCTCTGCTTGAGCTTTCTCAGGATGTAGGCTGGCTGGTGGTAGCTGTCATGAGTCGGATCGGACGGCGTGTACGACGAACTCCATTCGGTGTAGTGCAGCTCGAGCTTCGGCATGGCGGACGCGTCGATTTCCTTGCGGTTCTTGAGCACGTCGTGGGTCACGGCCATCGGGTCGGGGCTCAGGACCGTGCCGGTAGTGCCGAATTCGTCGAGGAAGCCCTGGTTCACGCCGTACGAGTGGGTGGAGACGAAATCGAGGGGCACACTGTTCTTGCTGGCGTACCCGATCATCTCGGGAATCCAGGCCGCGCCGGCAGTGCCCGGGCCGCCCACGCGGTACGACGCGTCGACGCTCTTGACGGCGCGCGCGGCGTGCGCATACAGCTTGAAGTACTCGTCCTGCGTGCCGGCCCAGAAACCGTCCAGGTTCGGTTCATTCCAGACTTCGAAGTACCAGCTTGCCACTTCGGCCTTGCCATAGCGCTCGGTCCAGTGTGTGGTGAGCGCCTTGATCAGGCGCTCCCACTGCGCGTAGTCGCGCGGCGGCGTGACATTACCGCGCCACCAGAAGATGGTCTTGGTGCCGCTGGCCATGGCGGATGGCATGAAGCCCAGTTCCACGAACGGCTTGATGCCGACGCTTTGCAGGTAGTCGAACAGGGCGTCGACGTACTGGAAGTTGTACTGCTCCTTGCCCTGCGCATCGATGCGGAACACGGCCATGTCGTCGCTCAGCAGGCCATGCATGCGGATGTAGCGAAAGCCCGTGTCCTTGCGCAGTTCGGCCAGCTGCTGCTGCCAGTCGGCGCGCAGGCCTTCATTGGCGCGACCGGCGCCAACCGACAGGTTGAACATGCGATCGAGCTGGCCCTTGACCTGCGTGACATCGACGTCAATGACACGTTGCTGCGCATGGGCCACGGCTGGCAGGGCAAGCAGGGTCGCCAGCGTCATGGTGGTAATCGTGTGCTTCATGGGGTCTTTTCTCCGGATGTGGGCGAGGGGCAGATGGGCGTGCGATGCGCTTGCGCCCGAAATGCCCTCGGTGTGCAGCCATAATCGAGCTTGAACAGCTTGTTGAAGTACGAAACGTGGTTGTAGCCCACTGTGTAGGCGATGTCGGTGATGCTGGCCGAATCGCGTTCGGCCAGCAGGCGCGCTGCCTCGGTCAGGCGCAACCGGTTCAGGTAACCGGTGAACGTACAACCCAGTTCCGCCTTGAGCACGTCGTTGACCTTGTTGCGGTTCACGCCAGCGCCATGCGCAACCGCGCCCAACTCGAGCTCCGAATCCGCGAAACGGCTGGCGATCGCGTGCAGGATTGCGGATTTTTCGCGGTCCCGATGCGGGGCAGGCGAGCGCTGCTGGCAGGCCACGAGCGTTCAGTCTTTCAGTCGCTGGTCGTGTACAGGTCTGCGATCAGCGCGCGCCTGCGGCAAACTCGCGCGCTGGCAGGCGCACCGTCACCGTCGCTACCGGCGCATCGGCTGCCGTCGACAGGATCACGCGGTAGTCGCCGGCCGCGATCTTCCAGCGGTTGCTGGCGCCGTCGAACACTGCCAGCGTGCGCGGATCGATCGTCACCTCGCTGGTGCGGTTTGCGCCGGCGTCCAGTGCCAGCTTGTCCCAGCCACCGAGGCGCTTCGGTGCTTCCCAGCCGGCGCCCACTTTCGATACGTACACCTGCGGCACCGCCTTGCCGGCGCGCGCACCGCTGTTTGCCACATTGAAGCGCACGCGGATGCTGCCGTTCGTCGCGTCGGCCTTCAGGTTCGTGTAGGTGAAGCTCGTGTACGACAGGCCGTGGCCGAACGCGAACAGCGGCTTGTGGCCTTTCAGGTCGAACCACTTGTAGCCGACGGCGGCGCCCTCGATGTCGTAGTCGACGTCAAAGCGCGTGTCCTTCGGCAGGTCGATGCCATCGATCTTGGGGCGTGGCAGCTGGTTCTCGGCCAGCGGGAAGGTCTGCGGCAGGCGGCCCGATGCATCGACTTCGCCCGTCAGCACGCGTGCGATGGCTTCGGCGCCGTTCGTGCCCGGATACCAGGCCTCCACCACGCCGGCTACATCGTTGACCCAAGGCATCGTGACCGGCGTACCCGTTTGCAGCACGACGACGGTGCGGGCATTGGCCTTGGCCACTGCGGCGATCAGCGCGTCCTGGTTATTCGGCAGCGCCAGCGTCGGCACGTCGGCCGCTTCGGATGTCCACTGCGTCGCGAACACCAGCACCACGTCGGCGCCCGCCGCGACTTTCGCGGCCGCGGCAGCGTCCTTGCCATCGTGCCAGGTGATCTTGGCCTTGGTGCGCGCCGCCAGCGCCTTCATTGGCGAGCCTGGCAGGTAGACCATCGGGCCTGGCCAGGCAGCCGGGCCTTCGTTCGGCACGGCCATGCCGCCGCGCGGATAGACCTGCGCCGAGCCGCCACCCGACAGCACGCCCTTGTTGGCGTGCCCGCCGATGATCGCGATGCGCTGCACGTCCTTCGCCAGCGGCAGCACGTTGTCCTTGTTCTTGAGCAGGACGATGGCTTCTTCGGCGTCCGCCTGCGAAATCTTGCCATGCGCCGTATAGTCGATGTCCTTGGCCTGGACCTTGACGGGATGATCCAGCGCGCCGTGTGCGCCCAGCGCCCACAGGATGCGGGCCACCATGTCGTCCAGGCGTGCCTGTGGCACATGGCCGTTCTCGACAGCCTCTTTCAGCGCGCCGTCGAAGTAGGGCGACTTGTCGAACGGGTAGCCCGACTGCTGGTCCAGACCCGCCAGCGCGGCCGGGATTGTCGAGTGGGCCGCGCCCCAGTCGGACATCACGTAACCCTTGTAGCCCCAGTCGCCCTTGAGCACCTTGTTGAGCAGGTGGTCGTTCTCGCAGCCATACGGTCCATTGATGCGGTTGTACGAGCACATGACCGAGCCCGGGTCGCCCCGTTCGATCGCGATCTGGAAGGCCAGCAGATCGGACATGCGGCCCGCGGCATCGTTGATCTTGACATTGAGGTGGTTGCGGCCCGTCTCCTGGTCGTTGTACGCGTAGTGTTTGAGTGTCGAGACGACGTGGTTGGACTGCACGCCGCGAATCTGTTCACCGGCCATGATCCCGGCCAGCAGCGGATCTTCGCCCGTGTACTCGAAGTTGCGGCCATTGCGCGGCTCGCGCGCCAGGTTCACGCTCCCGCCCAGCATCACGTTGAAGCCCGACAGGCGCGCTTCCTTGCCGATCATCGCTGCGCCCTCGAACGCCAGCTGCGGATTCCAGGTGGCGGCGGTGGCAATCCCGGCCGGCAGCGACGTGCGCTCGCGCGCATCCTTGCCCGGTTGCGAGGCCACGCCGATGCCGGCGTCGGTCAGCCACTGCGGCGTGATGCCCAGGCGCTCGATGCCCTTGATGAAACCGGCCGACTGGGGCAGGGCGCCGGTCGGCGCTTTCTGGCCCTTGAATTCGGTGCCGAAGTAGCCAAAGACCATGCCGATCTTTTCATCGAGCGTCATCTGGCTCACCAGTTTGGCGGCGCGCTGTTGAGCCGCATCCGCTGCAGCAGTCGGCGCTGCAGTCGGCGCAGCGGCTGGTGCTGCATGCGCCGCACCAAAGGCGAGGGCAGCGGCGAGGGCGATGGCCGAACGGCCGAAGGGCAAAGCTGGGTGCATGTGTATGTCTCCTTGAATTTTTATAATGGTGTTGGCAGCGCAGCGACCTTACCACCACGCACTGTAGATCGCGATCAGCGCGATGCAGATGACGGTCGCGCCGAACGCGAACCCCGGCTGCACCTTGAACATCGACGCTTCGACTTCGACGCCCTTGCTCTGCTCGAGGCCAGCTTTCGGCCACAGCTTGCTGATGATGACCATGCCGATGATGACGACGACGAACACGATCGCCATCCGGTCGACGAATGGAATCTCGTAGACGCCGGCGCTGTTCGGCACGGCGAAACCGATCGGCGCCAGGAACGCCAGGTCCATCAGGCCCGGCAAAAACTTGAGGATGATCGAGCCAAGAAAGCCGCCGACCGTGGCAAACATCGCCGCGCTCGCCGTCGCTGGCCGCCAGAAGAAGCCCATCAGGAACATGGCCAGAATGCCGGGCGAGACGAAGCCCGTGTATTCCTGGATGTACTGGAAGCCGCCTTTCTTGTCGATGCCCATGAACGGCGCGATCAGCACCGCCAGCAGCATCGCCACGACCACGGTCACGCGGCCGATCCAGACCATGCGCTGTTCGGAGATGCCCTTGTTGAAGGCTTTCTTGTGGATGTCGAAGGTGTAGATGGTGGCGATGCTGTTGGCCTTGCCGGCCAACGACGCGACCACCGCTGCCGTCAGCGCGGCAAACGCGATGCCTTTCAGGCCGGTAGGCAGCAGCGTGAGCAGCACCGGATACGCGCGGTCGGGATTGACGTCCGCGCCCACGCCCATCGATGCGCCCAGCACGCCCTGCTGGTGCAGCACGAACGCGGCGATGCCCGGCAGGACGACGATCACCGGCATCAGCAGCTTGAGGCCTGCCGCGAACAGGATGCCCTTGCGCGCCGTGTGCAGGTCGGCGCCCAGCGCGCGCTGGATGATGTACTGGTTGCAGCCCCAGTAGTTCAGGTTCACGATCAGCATGCCGCCAATCAGAATCGACACGCCGGGCAGGTCGAGGTAATTCGGATTGTCGCGCGTGAGCACCATGTCGAAGTGATCGGGCGCTACGCCCAGCAGGTGATTGAAGCCGGCCATCACGCCACCGCCGCCATTGTTCTGCGCGACCAGGTCGAGCGCGAGCCAGGTGGTCACCAGGCCGCCGAGCACCAGGCACAGGACCTGGATCACGTCGGTGTAACCGATGACCTTCATGCCGCCCAGCGTGATGATGACGGCGAACACGGCCAGGAACACCATGCAGGTCCAGACGTCGATACCGGCGATGGCGCCGATGGCCAGCGCGCCCAGGTACAGGATCGAGGTCAGGTTGACGATGACGTACAGCGACAGCCAGAACAGCGCCATGACGGTGGCGACCGTGCTGTCGTAACGCTGTTCGAGAAACTGGGGCATCGTGTAGATGCGGTTGCGGCGGTAGATCGGCATGAAGAACACGGCCACCAGGATCAGCGTGAACGCGCCCATCAGCTCATAGACGGCGATTGCCATGCCCATCTTGAAGCCCGAGCCGCTCATGCCGATGAACTGCTCGGCCGAGATGTTCGATGCGATCATCGAGGCACCGATGGCCCACCAGGTCAGCGAGCCTTCAGCCAGAAAGTAATCGTGCGAGGCGGAGGCCGAGCGCTGCTTGCGCTTGTAGACCCAGAAGCCGTAGCCGGCCACGATGATGAAGTAGACAAAAAAGACGAACGTGTCCAGCGACGAGAAAGTCGAGCTTTGCATGGGTCGGGTTTTCCTGGAAAAGCAAAAAGCCCGCTGACCTGCCGCGCGGGGCGGCAGGTCAGCGGGCGTCGGGATTACATCGGCATCGACTTAGAAGGTCACGCCCAGACGCACGCTGTAGCGGGGACCGCTGACGAACCACGCACGGCCCTTGTCGCCGATGTGGTGCGTCATGATCTGCTTGTACTTCGCGTCCGTCAGGTTGGTGCCCTGGAAGTCGAGGCGGAAGTTCTCGTTGAACTTGTAGCTGACACCACCATCGAGCTGACCGTAGTCGTCGGCCCAGATCGGCAAGCCCCAGGCAATCACGTTCTGGCCGACGGTCGGGCTGTCCGGATTGGTGTCCACGCCATTGGTGCCGTTGGTGCCGTTGTTGTTGTTACCCAGGAGGCTCTTCGAGCGCCAGCTGTAAGCCAGACGCGCCGACCATGGGCCCTTGTCGTACAGCAGCGCCAGGTTGTACGAGTTGCGCGACAGGTATTCCAGCGGCAGGTCGCCGAAAGTACGGCCATCGGTGTCGCAGCCGTTCAGGTTCAGGTTCAGGTTGGCTGCGCCGCTCACGTTCGAGCAGTACTGCGAGTACACCGGGCTATACAGGTCGCGCTTGCTCTTGACGTGCGTGTAGTTGGCCTGCACACCGAAGCCCGACATCCAGCCTGGCAGCTTGTCGAAGTACTGCTGGTACGCCATCTCGATGCCGCGTGCCGAACCACGTGCGCCGTTGACGGGCGTCGCCACATTGAAATCGATTACACGGCCGGTCGAGTCAGTCAGCTGGTAAGCCGAATTCTGCTTGACGATGATGTCCTTCAGGCGCTTGTCGAACACGGCGAAGGTCAGCGAACCGGCCTGGGCGAAGTACCACTCGGCGGTCAGGTCCATATTGCGCGAGGTGACCGGGCGCAGCAGCGGGTTGCCAACGGATTCGCCGGTATGGGCCACGGAGGTCACGTTGGTGACCTGGTCGGCGCCGGTGCCGCTGGTCGTGCTCTGCACGCTCTGGCCCAGTGTCGTGTAGGCCTGCAGCTGGCCGAAGTCAGGGCGCGACATGCCCTTGCCAAGTGCAAAGCGGAACTGCAGCTGGTCGGTCGCTTTCATGCGCAGGTTCAGACTCGGCAGCCAGTTGTGGTAGCTGTTCTCGTAATCCTGGCGGCCGGCGAACGGCGCGATGATCGGCACACCCAGACCGGTGGTGCCGCCTGGCGGGATGATAAAGGTCGAGTTGTACACGGTGTAGCCGAACGACTTGTTATCGGTCTTCACGTAGCGCACGCCGATATTACCGTCGATCGGCATTTTCAGGTCATCAAACGCAAAGCGCAGCTGCGAGTAGATCGCCTTGGTCTTCTCGGACTGCTCGTTGTCGCCCGATGGGTTGGCTTCGCCGAAGGCGGCCGCTTTCCATGGATCGCAGCTGTTGCCAGCCTGTGCACACAAGATGTCGTGGTAGCTGTGCAGCTGAGCGTAGGTGCCTGGATAGCCGGCCACGAGCGACTTCGCAGGGAACACGACGGCCGGGACGCTGGCGTCGCCGTTGAAGAAGTTCTTGAACTGGTTGACCGTCGTCGGCGCGTTGAAGCGTGGGTCGCTCAGAGTTGCCAGCTGGTTGATCTGCCAAGGCAACATCCAGCGCTGCGAAATCGCCGACCAGTTGTAGTTCGGGTTCGAGTTGATCGTCTTGGCATCGCGGTCGGTGAAGCGCACGCCGACGCGGATGTCGCGCAGGACCGGATGGTCGAAGTCATACTTGACGTCGCCTTTCCATGCGGTCTGCTCGGTGACGCTGCGATCGCGGTGTTCCTGGGTAAAGGCCCAGAAATAGTTGTTCGGGTCGCTCAGGCCGGCGGTCTGGGCAGCATCGAACATCAGTTTCGGGTAGCTGCCGGTCAGGTCCAGATTCTGCTGCTGCATGATCGTGCCCAGTGCCACGGTCGAATCGAGACCTTCCGATTCGGCCTTGACGTGCTGGACGTCCGACGTCAGCGTCCAGTTGGTCGCCGGCTTCCATTCGACATTCCAGGCGACGTCGGTGGTGGACGAATCACGGTTCGAGGTACGGGTATTGTTGCCGAACTCGATACCGTTATTGGTTGGATTCGACAGGATGCCGCTCATGAACGCGCCATTGGCGTCGTACACGCCGTTGGTCACGCGCAGATTGGTCGGGTTGCCTTCGGCCGAGAACAGCGCGTTCTCGTCCCATTGCATCTTGTACTTCGACTTGAAGTAGGTCAGGTGGCTGCGCAGCGTGTTGTCCAGCTTCCACTGCAGAGCGGCGTAGGCGCCCTGGCGCTTGCGCTCGAAGTCCAGCGTGCGCCACTGCGCGCCTTTTGGAATCCAGACCGTGCCGCCCGGTTCGGCATTGGCCACCGGATAGTACGGTTCCACCTGGAAGGCGTCGGTGCGGGTATTGCTTTCGGAATTGGCGTAGTTGACCAGCACGCCGAATTCGCCCATGTCCGTTTTCCAGCGGTTCGAATACATGAACGAGCCGGCCGGGTCCTTCTTCTTGTTCAGTTCGGTGTACGTGCCTTCGACGCTGCCCGAGATGCGCTGGCCCTTGATGTCGAACGGCAGCGCCGTACGTAGATTGACCAGGCCCGAAATGCCGCCTTCGATCTGTTCGGCGGACGGGTTCTTGTAGACGTCGACGCCGGCCATCAGCTCTGGCGGGACGTCCTCGAAGCTCAGTGCGCGGCCGCCATTGGACGAGAACGAGTCGCGGCCATTGAGCTCCGAGCGCACCCAGGTCAGGCCACGGATCGACACGCCCGAGCCTTCGACCGAGAAGTGTTCCGGGTCGGAGCGCGACATGGTGCGGTCGATGGTGACGCCAGGGATGCGTTGCAGGACTTCGGTGATCGATTTATCGGGCAGTTTGCCAATGTCGTCGGCGACGATCGAATCGACGACCTCGTCCGAGTTCTTCTTGAGTTGCTGTGCGCTGTTGAGTGCGGCGCGCTGACCGGTAATGGTCACGACCTGTGCGTCGGCAGGGGCCGGGGCGGCTTCCTGGGCAAACGCTGCGGACAACCAGCACAGGTGTGCCACGCCCACGGCAATCGCCGATCGATTCAGATGCTTCATTCTGTTGTCTCCGTCTTCGTTGTGAAGAGCCCATCTGCCGGGACTCTCTGCTGGAAATACCGTGCTCGTCAGGGGCGTAGGGGCGGCGTCCATGCAAGCTGTAAAATAATATAACACTAAATGTTAGGCGCAACCATTTTTTGTGATGGCCTGTTGGTAAATACCATTTTTGCTACATAGCACTTGACGCGAGCGCGTCGTTTGATGTGAATAGGGTAAGGAGCGTGATGGATGCGTGTCCCACTGATGCTGATCAATTGCACCATGCGTGACAGCGATTTCTAGCGCGAGAATCCGAAATTTGACGTGTATCTGCAACGCGCGCGCAGGCAGGCTACACTAGCCCCGTCATGTGGTTGCTACCTGCCAGAAAGCAGGGCGGAGGCAGTCGAGATGTCGGTAAATCCGTCAATTTGGCGGCCAGACAGTCTTTACATCCGCCTTTGACGGAAAAATTTGTCATAAAAGCGGGTCAAAACTCACGGAATATCACCCTTTGCGAACGGCTGTGCGTAAAATACTTATTCAAGGAATTATGCATTTCCGCTATATTTTCAGTTGTATCTCTAAGTCAATGGATATTGCAATGATCTATATCAAACAAACAGCGCTTACCCTGCGCAACGCAGCCATCGTGGCGACCGCCGTATTCGCCCTGGCCGCGTGCCAGAAGAAGGAAGCGACCGCGCCGGTGCAGACCCCGGACGTCGCCGGTCCGAATGGCGCCGCCATTGACCCGCACGCAGGCCTGAAATCCGAATCGGCCACCGCCGACGCGGCGGTGCCGGAAACCGGTCCTGCCGAAGGCGGTACCGCGATCGGCGGCATGGTTGCCGGTCAAGATGCAGACTCGAACAAACCCCGCGACAGCGGTGCTTCAGAACCAACGGGTGGCGATGGCGCCACCACGCAGGCAGCGACGCCGCCGGCAAAATAATTGCCGGCGGGTCCAACGGCGCGCACACCGGCGCATGGTGGCGCCGGTAACGGTCAGGATGGAAAGAAAGCCAGGGCGACGACCCTGGCTGACCCCATTCTGATGTGCGCAATCCATTACTAGCAGGAGAATCTAGATGGGCATGAACAGAAGGCAGTTCCTCCGCGCAAGCGGTGCGGGACTCGCCGCCTCCACCATCGTCGCGCTCGGCTTCTCGCCGTTGCCGGCGATGGCAGAGACGCGGCACTATAAATTGGCGAAAGCCAAGGAGACGCGCAACACGTGTCCGTACTGCTCGGTGGGCTGCGGCCTGCTGATGTACAGTCTGGGCGACGGCGCAAAGAACGTTACCTCGGACATCATCCACATCGAAGGCGACCCGGATCACCCGGTCAATCGCGGTACGCTGTGCCCGAAAGGCGCCGGCTTGCTCGACTTCATCCATTCGCCGAACCGTCTCAAGTTCCCGGAAATCCGCGAACCTGGCACCAACGAATGGAAACGCGTTTCCTGGGATGAGGCGATGACGCGCCTGGCCGGCCTGATGAAGGCTGACCGCGATGCGAACTTCATTCCGACCAACGCCGAAGGCCAGCTGGTCAATCGCTGGACGAGCACGGGTATGCTGTGCGCGTCCGCGTCGAGCAACGAAACGGGCTACATCACGCACAAAGCGATGCGTTCGATGGGCATGCTCGTATTCGATAACCAGGCTCGCGTTTGACACGGACCTACGGTGGCCGGTCTGGCCCCGACGTTCGGACGAGGAGCGATGACCAACCATTGGGTTGACATCAAGAATGCCGATGTTGTACTGATCATGGGCGGCAATGCCGCTGAAGCACACCCATGCGGTTTCAAATGGGTTATTGAAGCAAAGCATCACAATAAAGCCAAGCTGGTCGTGGTCGACCCGCGCTTTACGCGTTCGGCCGCCATGAGCGACTATTACGCACCGATCCGCGCTGGCTCGGACATCGCCTTCCTGGGCGGCGTCCTGAACTATCTGCTGACCAACAACAAGATCCAGACCGAATACGTCCGGAGCTACACCAACGCCCCGTTCATCGTGAACGAAGGCTTCGACTTCCAGGACGGTCTGTTCTCGGGCTATGACGAAGCCAAGCGTCGCTACAGCAATGAAAGCTGGGGCTACGAAATGGGTGAAGACGGTTACGCCAAGGTCGATCCGACCATGGAACACCCGCGTTGCGTGCTGCAAGTGATGAAGCGCCACTATTCGCGCTACACGCCTGAGCAGGTCAGCAAGATCACCGGCACCCCGGTCAAGCAATTCCTGAAGGTCTGCGAATACATCGCGTCGACTGCCCAGCCGGGCCGTGCGATGACGATCCTGTACGCACTGGGCTGGACCCAGCACAGCCAGGGTAGCCAGATCATCCGTACCGGCGCGATCATGCAGCTGCTGTTGGGTAACGTCGGTATCGCCGGCGGTGGCCTGAATGCACTGCGCGGTCACTCCAACATCCAGGGTCTGACCGACCTGGGTCTGCTGTCGAACTCGCTGCCAGGCTATCTGTCGCTGGCAACGGATAAAGAGCAGGACCTGGAAACGTACTACAAGCCGCGCGCACTGAAGCCTTTGCGTCCAAACCAGATGAGCTACTGGCAGAACTATCCCAAGTTCTTCGTCAGCCTGCAAAAAGCCTGGTGGGGCGATGCCGCGACCAAAGAGAACAACTGGGCCTTCGACTACTTGCCGAAAATCGACAAGCTGTACGACGTGCTGCAGGCATTTGAATTGATGGGTCAAGGTAAATTGAACGGTTACATCTGCCAGGGCTTCAACCCGGTCGGATCGTTCCCGAACAAGAAGAAGATCATCGCCGGTCTGTCGAAGCTGAAGTTCCTGGTGACGATGGATCCGCTCAACACCGAAACGTCCGAGTTCTGGAAGAACTTCGGCGAGTCGAACGACGTCGATCCAAGCAAGATCCAGACGACCGTGTTCCGCCTGCCTACGACGTGCTTCGCCGAGGAAGACGGTTCGCTGTCGAACTCGAGCCGCTGGCTGCAGTGGCACTGGAAGGGCGCCGAAGCGCCGTACGAGTGCAAGCCGGACATCGAGATCATCGCCGACCTGTTCTCGCGCATGAAGAACCTCTATCTGAAAGATGGCGGTGCCTTCTCGGATCCGATCACCAAGCTGTCGTGGCCGTACAAGATTCCTCACAGCCCTTCTGCCGAAGAGCTGGCCAAGGAATTCAACGGCAAGGCGCTGGCCGATATCTATGACGCAAAAGATCCGACCAAGCTCATCCTGAAGGCAGGCGAGCAGGTGCCGGGCTTTGGCGTGCTGCGCGACGATGGCAGCACCGCGAGCGGTTGCTGGGTGTATGCCGGCGCATGGACGCAGGCAGGCAACCAGATGGCGCGCCGCGACAATGCGGACCCATACAACATCGGACAAACGCTGGGTTGGGCCTGGGCCTGGCCGGCGAACCGCCGCGTGCTGTACAACGCTGCGTCGACCGATCCAAAGACGGGCAAGCCGTGGAATCCTGCGCTGAACCTGATCTCGTGGAACGGTACGGCCTGGACTGGTTCGGATATTCCGGACATCCGTCCTGACGCCGATCCGGCCGAAGAGAACCGTACGCAGCCGTTCATCATGACGTCTGAAGGTGTGGCGCGTCTGTTCGCACCAACCGGCATGGCCGAAGGTCCGCTGCCGGAGCACTACGAGCCGTTCGAGTCGCCGTTCCCGGTCAATCCGATGCACCCGAAAAACCCGCTTGCCCGCGCCAATCCGGCGGCCCGCGTGTTCAAGGGCGACATGGAAGCGTTCGGTACGGCCAAGGACTTCCCGTACGTCGCGACCAGCTACCGCTTGACCGAGCACTTCCACTACTGGACCAAGAACGTTGTCTCCAACGCGATTATCCAGCCACAGCAGTTCGTGGAAATCGGTGAAGAGCTGGCCAAGGCCAAGGGCATCACGAATGGCGATATGGTCAAGGTGTCGTCGATGCGCGGCTTCATCAAGGCCAAGTGCCTGGTGACCAAGCGTATTCCGCAACTCGATTGCGATGGCATGAAGGTCGATACAGTGGGTCTGCCGAACCACTGGGGCTTTGTCGGTGTGGCCAAGCCGGGCTTCCTGGTCAATACGCTGACCCCGTTCGTGGGCGATGCAAATACCCAGACCCCGGAATTCAAGTCGTTCCTGGTCAATATCGAAAGGGTCTAAACAATGTCTTCATTACAATCTCTCGATATTGCGGCGCGTTCGGCAACCACCACGCAGTCGCCGGTGGCCCGTACGCACAAGCCGGAAGTGGCCAAGCTGATCGACGTGTCCAGCTGCATCGGCTGCAAGGCATGCCAGGTGGCGTGCATGCAGTGGAACGATCTGCGCGATGAAATCGGCGAAAACCACGGTACCTACGACAACCCGATCGACCTGACGCCACAGTCGTGGACCGTCATGAAGTTCTCGGAAGTCGTGACCAAGTCCCCGGACGAAGGCGATCGCCTGGAGTGGCTGATCCGCAAGGACGGCTGCATGCACTGCGACGAGCCAGGCTGCCTGAAGGCCTGCCCGGCGCCGGGCGCGATCGTCAAGTACACGAACGGTATCGTTGACTTCATCAGCGAAAACTGCATCGGCTGCGGCTATTGCGTCGCCGGCTGCCCGTTCGATGTGCCACGCATCAGCAAGGTGGACTCGAAGGCCTACAAATGCTCACTGTGCGCCGACCGCGTTGCAGTGAACATGGAACCGGCCTGCGTGAAGATCTGTCCAACTGGCGCCATCCGTTTTGGCACCAAGGAAGACATGATCGAGTACGCGGGTGACCGCGTGGTCGACCTGAAGGAGCGTGGTTACAAGAACGCCGGTTTGTACAACCCGGCCGGTGTGGGCGGCACGCACGTGATGTACGTGCTGCAGCACGCGGACAAGCCGAACCTGTATGCCGGCCTGCCAGAAAACCCGACCATCAGCCCGACAGTGGCGCTGTGGAAGGGTATCGCCAAGCCGCTGGGTGTGGCTGCAATGGTCGGCGCTGCTGTGGCCGGCTTCTTCCACTACATGAAGGTTGGCCCGATCGAGACGCACCACGACGAACCCGATGTTCAGCCGACGCCTGGTCCCGACCAGCGCGACGGCGAACGGGTATAAGGAGAAGACCATGTTTATCACTCGCTATCGCGACATGACGCGCATGAACCACTGGGCCGTGGCTCTGTTGTTCATCTGCGCCGGATTGACTGGCCTTGCCTTGTTCCATCCGTCGATGTACTTCTTCTCCATGTTCTTCGGTGGTGGACAGTGGACCCGTATCCTGCATCCGTTCTTCGGTTTGCTGATGGTGCTGGGTTTCGTGTTCCTGTTCTTCGCCGTGGTACGTGACAACTTCTGGACCAAGACCGATACGGCCTGGGTCAAGAAGGCGCCGGAACTCCTCAAGGGTAACGAGCACGCGATGCCGCCTGTACACAAGTACAATGCGGGCCAGAAAGCAGTGTTCTGGATCTTTGCCGTGAGCCTGGTGCTGCTGTTGATCACTGGCTTCATGTTCTGGCAACCATGGTTCGCGGACTTCTTCCCGATTCCGCTGCGTCGTTTCGCGATGCTGGTGCACGCGGCTTCGGCCCTCGCACTGGTGCTGAGCGTGATCATGCACGTGTACGCCGCTATCTGGGTCAAGGGCTCGTTCCGCGCCATGACCCGTGGCACCGTGCACGAGGACTGGGCGAAGTCGCACCACCCGCTGTGGTACAAGGAAGTGGCAGAGGACGCCAAGCGCAACAAGCGCTAACGTAGTATTGTTGCTCTTCTGAGTCAGCTTCAAAACTGTCGTTCCCGCGCAGGCGGGAACCTCAGTGTGCATGCGGTTCGATTCGCTGGCACACTTGGGTTCCCGTCTCCGCGGGAACGACGTTCTTTGGCAGCTTGAACCGTATTGCCGTTGCAAGAATTCAATAGGAAGCATCCTTTCCATGAGCATTACCAAAGCCTCAAAGCTGCTCAGCCCCGAAGAAATCGCTGTCCGGGCTGGCGAGCAAATGCCGTATATCCAACTCCCGGTGCGCCGCGAGTTGTTCTCCGCCCGTGCCACCCGACTGCGCCAGCTGGCGCCGGGGCACGCGATGCACGACTTCTTGCTGTTTGCCGCCGAACTGGCCGCCGTCCAGCACGAAGTCCTGCAGGATTACCCGACTGTCACGCTGCCGACGCTGGACGACCTGGCCGCCGCCGCGCGCGCCGCCCAGGCACCGGTCCCGGCGCCGCTGTGGCCGCGCGATCCGGTCTGGCGCAGCGCGATGCGCCGCATGCTGGAGCTCTTGACCCCGCGTCTGGCGGGCAGCCCGGCGCAAGCTGCCGTGCAAGCCCTTCTGGCCGCCGGCGACGACCATCTGGAAGGCCAGGCCGAACTGCTGCTGCAGGGCGCGGCGGGTCTGGACATGAGCGCCGCACCGCTGGTGGCGGCCGGTGTGCAGGTGTACTGGACGAACATGGTCCTGGCGATCCAGGAAGCGTATGGCGCCGCGCGCCAGCAGCCATACGGCCGCACGCTCGACATGACGACCTGCCCATGCTGCGGCAGCCTGCCGACGTCGTCGATCACGCGCGTTGACCAGACCGGCAGCAACTTCCGCTATCTGCACTGCTCGCTGTGCTCCGCGCAGTGGCACATGGTGCGGGTCAAGTGCAGCCACTGCGAAAGCACCAAGGGCATCCACTACCATTCACTCGAAGCGCTGGCCACCGATGGCGCCGTGCAGGACGCGTCGCAGGCATCGGTCCAAGCCGAAACGTGCGACGAGTGCCATCACTACATCAAGATCGTGCGCATGGAGCGTGAGCTCAATGTCGATCCGGTGGCCGACGACCTGGCGTCGCTGACGCTGGACATCCTGGTGTCCGAAGCGGGCTACGAGGCGCATGGCGTCAACCTGCTGCTGCTGTCGGGCGGCGAGGAAGCACCGGGCGAACCGGCCATCGCTCCACCATCGAACCGGAGTAATTGATCATGTCGCTCAACGAGTCCGTGGTCCACGGCTCGAAGGCGTCAGTCAAGGATCTGCCTTCGATCGATAAACTGCTGCGTTTGCCATCGGTGCAGGCGCAACTTTCTGCCCACGGCCACACGCTGGTCGCCGGGCAGGCACGCGCGCTGGTCGACGACCTGCGCGCGCAAGCGCTGGCTGGCGTGCTCGCGGCAAGCGCAGTAACGCCCGATGCGCTGGGCGGAGCGCTGGCCGAGCGCATCGCTGCGCGGATCGCGCCGCGCATGCGCCGCGTGATCAACCTGACCGGTACGGTCATCCATACCAATCTGGGCCGCTCGGTACTGCCGGACGTGGCGATCCGCCACCTGACGGCCATGATGGCCGGCCCGAACAATCTCGAATACAACCTCGACACTGGCTCACGGGGCGATCGCGACAGCATCGTCGAAGGCTTGCTGTGCGAAATCACCGGTGCCGAGGCGGCGACGGTGGTCAACAACAATGCCGCGGCGGTATTGCTGTCGCTGGCCGCACTGAGCGGCGGACGCGAAGCGATCATCTCGCGCGGCGAACTGGTGGAAATCGGCGGCGCCTTCCGCATGCCGGACGTGATGGACAGCGCGGGCGCGCGCATGGTCGAGGTAGGAACTACCAACCGCACGCACCTGGCAGACTACGAGCGCGCGATCACCGAGCGCACGGCGATGCTGATCAAGGTCCACACCAGCAACTACATGGTGCAGGGCTTTACCAGTGCGGTGAGCGAGGCCGAACTGGCGCCGCTGGCCCGCGCCCGCGGCGTGGCGCTGGTGTCGGACCTGGGCAGCGGCTCGCTGATCGACATGGGCAAGTACGGCTTGCCGCAGGAACCAACGCCGCAGCAGATGCTGGCGGACGGCTGCGACGTGGTCATGTTCTCGGGCGACAAATTGCTGGGCGGCCCGCAGGCGGGCCTGATCGTCGGCACGCGCGAACACATCGGGCGCATCCGCAAGTTTCCAATGAAGCGCGCGCTGCGCCTGTCCAAGCTGCCGCTGGCGGCGCTGGAAGCGACCTTGCAGCTGTACCTGCAACCTGAACTGCTCGTGCATGAATTGCCGACGCTGCGCTGGCTGACCCGCACGCAGGAGCAGGTGGCCGTGGCCGCAAACGCGATCCTGGAACCGCTGCGCGCTGCGCTGGCGCCGCGCTATACCGTCACGCTCGAACCGATGCTCAGCCAGATCGGCTCGGGTTCGCTGCCGATCGACCGCCTGCCATCGTGCGGGCTGGCGATCGCACCGGTCCTGTCCGGCAAGCGCGGCATGGGCACGGCGCTCGACGCGTTGTCAGACGCACTGCGCGGTCTACCGGCGCCGATCATCGGCCGGATTGCCGACGATCGTGTGCTGCTTGATTGCCGCTGCGTCGACGATCCGAGCGAGGTCATCAATCAATTGGCCGGCCTGCGCCTGGCCATCATCGGAGAAGTTGCATGATTGTCGGCACTGCAGGCCACATCGACCACGGCAAGACGGCGCTGGTGCGCGCGCTGACGGGCATCGACGCCGACCGGCTGCCGGAAGAAAAACGGCGCGGCATCACCATCGAGCTCGGCTACGCCTGGATGCCGCTGGAAGACGGCCGCCGCATCGGTTTCGTCGACGTGCCGGGCCACGAAAAGCTGGTACGCACGATGGTGGCCGGCGCCAGCGGCATCGACTTCGGCTTGCTGCTGATCGCAGCGGACGACGGCCCTATGCCGCAGACGATCGAGCACGCAACCATTCTGTCGCTGCTGGGCGTGCGCCGTGGCGCGGCCGTGATCACCAAGATCGACCGCGTGGAGCCGGCGCGCGTCGCCGAGACCGAAGCGCGCGTACGCGCGCTGCTGGCCAGCAGCGGGCTGGATGAGTATCCGGTGCTGCACGTCTCGAGCGTGCGCGGCGACGGCATCGACGCCTTGCGCGCTGATCTGGTCGACGCACTGGCCGCTGCGCCGGGCGACGGCGTGGAGGGCGCAGGTTTCCGTATGGGCCTGGACCGTGCCTTCACGCTGGATGGCGTCGGCACCGTCGTGGCCGGCAGCGTCTCGGCGGGCGGCGTGACGATCGGCGACGCGTTGTCGCTGGCGGCCTCGCCGGACGACACGTACCGCGTGCGCAGCCTGCAGGTACACAGCCGCGCGGCGCAGGCTGCCGAAGCGGGCCAGCGCTGCGCCGTGGGCCTGGCGGGCCTGGAACGCACGGACGAACTGCGCGGCCAGGTGCTGTGCGATCCGGCCATTGCGCTCACCACGCAGCGGATCGATGTCTGGCTGCAGGTGGCCGCCACCGAAGACAAGGCGCTCCGTTCGGGCACGCTCGTGTACCTGCACGCAGCGACCCAGGATTGCCTGGCGACGGTGGCCGTGCTGGGCCAGCCGTCGATTGCCCCGGGCGCCGGCGCACCGGCCCAGCTCGTGCTGCACAAGCCGGCCAATGTCTGGCATGGCGACCGTTTTATCCTGCGAGACGCGTCGGCGGTGCGCACGGTGGCCGGTGGCCAGGTGCTCGATCCGCTAGGGCCGATTCGTTATCGCCAGACGCCCGAGCGCCTGGCGTACCTGGAAACGCAGCGCGCGGTTGATCCACTGACGCGCCTGCTGGGCGCGCTGGCGCAGGCGCAGTACGGCGTCAATGGCGCCACCTGGCTGCGCAGCAGCGGCCTGGCCCGCTGGCCGTTCGACCTGGCCAGCGTGCCCGACATCGTCGTGGGCGCTGGCGGCGAGTGGCTGATCGCCCGCGCGCGCCTGGATGAAGCGCAGGCCGGCCTGCTGGCGGCCTTGCGTGACTTCCACGACAAGTACCCGGATGAAATCGGCCCCGATGTGCAGCGCGCCCGCCGTCTGGCGGCGCCGCGCATGCCCGAGGCCTTGTGGCTGCAGCTGACGGGCCACATGATCGAGGCCGGCGTGCTCGCCCGCCGGAATGGCTTCCTGCATTTGCCCGAGCACGGCGTGGCATTGCGCGCGGCCGAGCAGATCGTGGCCGAGCACGCACTGCCGATGCTGCGCGAAGGGCGCTTCGATCCGCCATGGGTGCGTGACATTGCGTTGCAGGCCCGGTTGCCTGAAGCGCAAGTGCGCCAGGTACTGGGCCGCATGGCGCGCGGCGGCGACGTGTATCAGGTGGTCAAGGACCTGTTCTATCATCCGGCCGTGATGCACGAGCTGGCAGCGCTGGCAAGGAAGCTCGCCGCGGAAGAAGCGGGTGGCCAGGTCACGGCGGCACGGTTCCGCGACCTGACGGGCCTGGGACGCAAGCGCGCGATCCAGATCCTGGAGTTCTTTGACCGCATCGGATTGCTGCGCCGCGTGGGCGACGTGCACCTGCTGCGGCCGGGAACGTTGCTGTTTTCCGAGAAATCACCGTGAGCCTGACGCAATCTTTCCGGACAAGGTAAAATCGCGGCTCAACGGAAGGAAATCGTCCCTGGTGGGGCGGCTGGGCTTCAAACCCAGTTGGTGGCGCCATGCGTCGCCGGGTGGGTTCGACTCCCGCATCCTTCCGCCATTCTTTCTGTTGTTGTTCCTGTTTTACACACTCCTATGATCATCCTCGGCTTCGACTATCCAGACGACTGCTATTTCGACCTCGACAATGATATGTGGTGCCGTCCATTGGATGACGGTCGCGTGCAGGTAGGCGTGAGCGCATTCGGTGTGCAGATCAGCGGCAACCATTTCTACATGTGCCGCCCCAAGCCGGTGGGGAACGAGGTCGAGCAAGGCAAGACGGTGGGTGTCGTGGAGCTGAGCAAGACGGTCGTGACGATCAAGACGCCGGTGTCCGGGACGATCGTTGAGATCAACACGGCGCTCGAAGAAACGCCAGAACTGATCCATCAGGATCCGTACGGCGCCGGCTGGATTTCCGTGATTCAGGCCAGCGACTGGGAACGCGACCGCGCGCAGCTGGCGCATGGCGCCGACCTCGTTGAACAGGCCGAACGGCGCATGCGGCTCGAGCCGGTCGATGACTGGATCAAGCCGTGATTCCAGCGCAGGGAGGTCTGGCGATCATGGTCTGGTCATGCGACCTGACCCGGCCCGAGACCCTGACGACGCCGTTCATGACGGCGCAAGCCGCGGCGGCGCTCGACATGCCCGTCAAGATGTTGTTTACCAACCAGTCCCTCGCATGGCTGCTGCGCGAGAATAGCGCGCGCCTGACCGGCTTCGGCGCTGACCGCTGGACGGTCGCCCGGCATCTGGATGCGACGGTTGACCTGGGTGTCGAGATCCGCGCCTGCAGTCAGGCGTTAAATGCACTCGGCGCAGACCTCACTGCGTTGGCGCCGCAATGCGCGGGTGTCGAGGGCATGGTGACGTTCGTCGAGCAGGGCAGCGCGCCCGGCTGGCGTATGCTGGTGTTCTAAGCAGTCAGCATTCCGGTTTCTTCAGGCCGCAGCGTCAACACCGCCACGCCGGTCTTTGTCACCGCCACTGTGTGCTCGAACTGCGCCGACAGCGAGCCATCGCGCGTCACCACGGTCCAGCCGTCGTCTTCGGTACGCACACTACGGCCGCCGCGATTGAGCATCGGCTCAATCGTAAACACCATGCCTTCGACCAGTTTCAGGCCCGTACCCTTGGCGCCGAAGTGCAGCACCTGCGGTTCTTCGTGCATTTCACGTCCGATGCCGTGGCCGCAGTACTCTCGCACCACCGAGCAGCCATTGCGCTTTGCATGGCGCTCGATCGCTGCGCCGATATCACCCAGGCGTGCGCCAGGCCGCACGGCGCGGATGCCTTTCCAAAGCGCCTCGTAGGTCGTTTGCACCAGGCGCTTGGCCTTCATGTCGACGTCGCCAACCATGTACGTTTTGCTGGAGTCGGCGATAAAACCGTTCTTTTCCAGCGTGATGTCGAAGTTGACGATGTCGCCGTCCCTGAGCACATCGCGCGTGTTCGGCACGCCGTGGCAGACCACGTGGTTGATCGAGGAATTCAGCACGAAGCCGTAGTCGTACTGGCCCTTGCTGGCCGGCCGCGCCTGCAACTCGTCGACAATGAAGCGCTCGACCAGCGTATCGACGTCGAGCGTCGTCATGCCTGCCAGGGACAAGCCATCCAGCATGCCGAACACCGACGCCAGCAGGCGCCCCGACTCGGCCATCAGCGCCAGTTCATGCGGTTGCTTGGTCATGCGACACGCAATCCGGTGACGAGCGGTGGCACCGCGACGCCGGCGGCAGCCAGCTCACGCGCCATGATCTCGTTAAAGCTGAGCGATGGATTGGTCTCGGCCAGCATGCCGACCTTGAGCCAGAACGCTGCCTGCGCGTTGATGGAGCGGCACGACACCTTGGTGGCCAGCCGGACCTGGTCGTGCAGGTCGCCATCGATGTTGACAATGCCCATGGAAATACTCCTGTATATGAAACGTTTATAGAGTATATATTCGGACCGCAGAATATGCCAGCCAAAAAAAAGCGCCGGGGTGCTAACCCGGCGCTATCATCTCGAGCGAGATCTTACAGCGAGCGCAGGAACGCGAGCAGTGCCTCGCGTTCAACGGTCGCCAGCTTCTCGAAGCGCTTGCGCGCGGCGGCCGCTTCGCCGTCGTGCCACAGGATCGCTTCGCTCAGGGTGCGTGCGCGGCCGTCATGCAGGTAGCCGACCTTGCCATCCTTGCCCATCACCTTGTCGCTGTAGCCAATGCCCCACAGCGGCGCGGTGCGCCACATGCTGCCGGTGGCCTGGCCTTCGACGTAGTCGTCCGCCAGTCCCGGACCCATATCGTGCAGCAGCAGGTCGGTGTATGGCCGGATGGTCTGGTCGCGCAGTTCGGCGAACTGGTGGTTCGCGCCGGTTTTCATCGACGCCGTGTGGCAGGCCACGCAGCGCATCGTCTCGAACAGCTTCTGGCCCGTGGCGACCTGGCGCGTGTCGACCCGGTGCTCGTCAAGTGGCGCGACGCCTTTCGGAAAGCCACTGGCCAGGCTGCGCTGGGCCGGTACGGCCAGCAGCGCCAGGTAGTTCGAGATCGACTGCAGCTCCGCTTCCGAGATCCCGCGCTGGCGGGGCGCGGTGGCGCATCCGGCCGGGTTGGCGTCGCAGCTGAGGCTCGGGTAGACAGGCGACGTGACCGCCATGTCGGCCAGCAGCGCCGATGCCGCCTGGTGGCGCAGCGTGGCTTTCGACGCTTTCCAGCCAAAGCGGCCCAGACGCACTGCGCCGGTTTCGGGATCGAACACGAAGTTGGCCGTACCGCGCACGCCGTCGCCGTCCGGGCTCGAGCGAACGCGCGCCAGGATGTCGGCTTCAGTGATCGCCTCCAGCAGACCGGTGCCGATCATCGGCTGGGCCGCGCGCAGTGAGACAGTCTCCGGCACCGGGCCATCGAATGCGATTTTTGGCTTGCGCAGTTCGACGTTCGTGCCGTCCGCCAGTTGGACCACGCGGGTGTCAAAGCCCGTCACGCGCACGCCGGTGCCCCAGTTCTGCGGGGTGCCATTGCTGGACACCGCATTCATCTGCACCGTAGTGCCGTAGGTCGGATGTGGCAGTTGCTGGCCTTGCGGGCCGACGTGCGCCACGCGCACCGCCATGCCATCGAGACGCTGGTTGATCGCCGCCGGGGCCGGGCTGCGGCCATTGCCGACGTGGCACGCAATACACGCGGACTGGTTGAAGCGGCCGCCCTGCAGACCCACTGCTGCCGCATACCGGTCGTTGCCCGCTTCGTTGTGTTCGCCCGTGGTGAAGTTGGTGTGCAGCAGGCGCCGGCCTTCGACGAAGCGCTGCATGTTCTGCATGCCAACGTTATTGTGCGGCTGCTGGAACATGAACAGGCCATTGTCGCTGTAGTTATACGACACCGAACCGAGGCCGCCGGACAGCACGTCATCGGGCAGCGGCACCGAATTCAGGCGCGGCTGCACGCCGTACCATGGGCGCAGGCCCTGGCCCACGACGTAGCTCCATTCCTGCGAGTAGTAGCGGATGCCGCCCGTGTCGCCCAGCGCGCCCAGTGCTTCGCGGGTGGTGAAATACGACGGCGAGACTTCGATGATGTCGCCCTTGACGAGCGGCCGGCCCGGCACGCTGCGGCCGGTCTTGAAGCCGTCGCTGTTGAGCTCGCTGTGACCCGGGTAATCCTTGACCAGCAAGGTGCAGCCGCCATTGATGCCGTTGGCGCTTGCCAGCCGGTTGTTCTGCGGATAGGGCGTTGGTTTACAGATCGGGATATCGTTATTGACCAGCTCGCCGGGTCGCATCCAGCCATAGCCGGTCGAATAGGGCTCGTCGAACTGGCGGAAGAACGCGACGCCGCCCTTGAGGAAGTCGACCGTCGTGTACTGGTTCACGACCAGCATCGGTTGCGTGATGCCCGCCACGCGGCTGTTGTCGATGATCTCGACGCCCCAGGTGCGGTTCTTGTGATACTGCGGCACGAACGTCAGGTAGTTGCCCGGGCCCTTGTCGACGGGTAGCCCGCTGGCGCGGTCGATCGTGTCGTTCGGACCATAGCCGATCTCGTTCCACTCTTCGCCGCGCTCACGGCCATGGCGGGCCAGGCCACGGGCACCGAAGCGCGTCACCAGCGTGCCGTCTGCAAGGGTAAATTGCAGCGATTCGATCGGCTCAGCCGTGCCTGGCAGCGGGCTTAGCGCAGAGCCATTGGCCGGGAAGGCCACGGCCGACGTCGGCGCATCGGGTAGCGTGTTGTCGCTGCCAGGCGACTTGAACTCGACTTCAAACAGCGAGTAGCCGTATTGCGTGGCGCGAGCGACACCCTGCAGGCGCAGGTAGCGGGCGCGGAACCCCAGGTTGAAGAATTCCTCGACGCCACCCTTGCCGGTGCCGACATGGCGCAACTGCGTCCAGGTCACGCCGTCGTTCGAGGTGAGCACCGTGTAGACCTTGCCGTACGATTGTTCCCAGGTCAGCTTCATATAGCCGATTGCGGTGGGCGCGCCGAAATCAAAATGGATCCAGGCGCCGTCTTCGGGCCGGCTCGACCAGCGCGTACCGGGCTTGCCGTCGATGGCCATGCCGGCCGCCATGCCGCCGTTCTCCGGCGTCGACGACGTCGCAGCCACAGGCTTGATGGCTACGCCCGGATGGGTCAGGTCGATTGGCAGCTCGGGCGCAGGCAGGTCAGGGCTCGGCGTTGGCGCGGCCGGCGTGCCGGTAAAGGCCTGGATCTCGAGGATCGAATAGCCATACTGGCCGGCGCGCTTAACACCCTGCACGCGCAGATAGCGGCCCTGGCCATTCAGGCCCGTGAGATCCTCGGTGCCGCCGACGCTGTCAGTAACGCTCTTGATCGTGGTCCAGCTGCTGCCGTCTTCGGACACCTGTAACAGATAGGCGCTCGCATGGGCGGCTTCCCAGTCGATCCGCACGCGGGTGATCGTCTGCGTCGCACCGTAGTCGAGCGTCAGCGATTCATCCTCGGTGAAGCGGCTACCCCAGCGCGTGGCGTTGTCATGGTCGATCGCCGCCGGGCCATCGAGATCGGGCCGCTCGGCCGAGCTGGCCTGGGCCTTGACCGGGGTCAGCGCTGTTTCCGTGCTGGCGAACACGCCGGCCACGGTCCTGAACAGGCTGGCGCTGGCGTTCTGCATGACGGCGACAGGCGACTCGGCAGTGCCGCCACCACAACCCGCCAACAGCAGCGGTAACAGCAGGATGGGTGCGAGCGGCGCGCCGGGCATGCGGATGCGGCGTGACGACTGCCCGCAAGGCAGTTGATCCATGGTGAAACTCCTAGGTATGAACGTCGATGGGTGAACTTCAGCACTACTTTCCGCATGCCCCGACCATGAATACCGACCGGGATCGTTATAATTGCTCAAAGGCAATTGTTAACCATAAGGTAACCGACCCGTTGGAGACGTGTCAAGGAATCTGCGCCGATGTGACACTTGCCGCCCGTCCACCA
Source organism: Massilia aurea (assembly GCF_014200505.1). GTDB lineage: Bacteria > Pseudomonadota > Gammaproteobacteria > Burkholderiales > Burkholderiaceae_D > Telluria > Telluria aurea_B. The sequence goes on from NZ_JACHBX010000001.1 coordinate 1,431,633, forward strand.
CCCATAAATACGCTTCAGGCCCGTCGCATTTCTCCAAAAACCAATCGTGCGCGACCTGCCAATTCGTACAATTGCGAATTAGCCCGTTCAACTGGGCAACAATTGTGTAAACGGAGAGACGATGGGGCGATTATTTTTGTGGGCGAAGACGCGCCCGGCGCAGTGGGCGCTGCTGGCTGCGCTCGTGGCCTGTTACCCCGTGAGCCTGCTCCTGCCGCTGTCGTGGGGCCGTGAAGCAGGCGTTCTGGAAAACCTGCAGGTGGCCGTATTGCTGAGTGGCTTCGTGGTGGCGGTCGTCGTCTTCATGCGCCGTCGGCCGGAACGCACGGCGATGCTGGCGCTGTGGGCCGCGCCTGTCTGGTTGCTGCTGGCGGGCCGCGAACTGAGCTGGGGCCGCGCCTGGCGCGCCGTGCCCGGGTTCGACGCGGCGGGCAGGGCGCTGCCGCCCGAGCCGCTGTGGTTCCAGCCGCTGGTCTGGCCGGGCGCCGTGCTGCTCATCGGCTGGCTCGTGTACAGCGCCTGGCATTACCGCATCGACGAGGTAGTGCGCCTGGCATTCGTGCGCAGCGCGCCGTGGCTGCTGCTGTTCGTAGCGCTCGGCGCGGCCGTGGGCTCAACCTGTGCCGAGGGCCATATGTCATGCCATATCGATCTCGTCGCGTCGCGCGCACAGGTCTTTGAAGAGCTGGTCGAACTGCTGGCCTACGTGGCGCTGTGCAGTCTGCAAGCAGTTGTCCTGCGGCACCGGGTGCCGGCCCTGGGTCTACGCCATGAGCACGGCGTCGATGCTCGCGCAAAACAGGTGCGCTGACGCAGGTTTGCTGGCGGCGCGCATGTGGCTCGCTTGGCAAGTAGGACAAATTGCCCGTTGGTCGCGCCGCCGTTTTCCTCTAGCATGATGGGTTCTGTGAAATGACCACTTGCCTGCAGAGGTCGCCCGATCATGTCGAATTCAAAAGTTGTCGAAATCCCGCCGGCCACCCTGGCTATTCCTGATGTCGCTACTGGCGTCGCTACTGGCGTCGTTATTGGCGCCTCGCCAGCTGGTGGCCTGGCGCAGCGCGCCGGCCAGTACTGGGCGCTGACCAAGCCGCGCGTGACGCTGCTGACCGTGTTCTGCGCCGTGATCGGCAGCCTGCTGGCCACCGATGGCGCGCCCGCCTGGTCCGTCTTGCTCTACAGCGCCGCTGGCATCTGGCTGCTCGCTGGCGCCGCCTTCGCCGTCAATTGTTTGCTGGAAGCGCAGGTCGATGCACGGATGACCCGCACGGCGCGCCGGGCCACCGCGCGCGGCGACCTGGGGCCAGCCCAGACGGTCGTGTTTTCGCTGGTGCTGGGGGGCGCCGGCGCGGCCTTGCTGTACACACAGGTCAATCCGCTGACGATGTGGCTGACGCTCGCGACATTTGTCGGTTACGCCTTCATCTATACCTTGCTACTGAAACCCGCCACGCCGCAGAACATCGTGATCGGTGGGTTTGCCGGCGCCATGCCGCCGGCGCTCGGCTGGGCGGCGGTGGCCAATGGCGTGCCGCTCGAGGCGTGGCTGCTGGTGCTGATCATCTTCCTGTGGACGCCGCCGCATTTCTGGGCGCTGGCGATGGCGCGGCGCGACGACTATGCGCGCTCCGGCCTGCCAATGCTGCCGATCACCCACGGGATGGCCCACACGGGCCAGCAGGTTTGGCGTTACAGCGTGGCGCTGGCGGTCGGGACTGCGCTGCCATGGGCGGTCGGCATGAGCGGGCTGTTCTATCTGGCGTGCGCGTGCGCGCTGAATGCCGTGTTCCTGCGCCATGGCTGGCTGGTCCACAAGCACTACAGCGACGCGATCGCGCGTAAGGCATTCGCCTGGTCGATCGTGTATCTGGCGTTGCTGTTCGGCGCACTGCTGGCCGACCATTACCTGACCTTGCTATTGGCGGTTTGAGCCACGTTGGGTTCGTCATCGAACAGAAGCGGAGAACGCTAACATCTTAAGCTGTTCTCATGACAGCTCGATACCACTCCGCCCCCACGACGAGGATGCGCAGCAATCCGGCGCCTCTACCCCTTCCAACCTTTCCGGGCGAGCGCCGCAAGATCGCGCGCCCCACAGCCTTGCTGCCCGAGGACGTGCGCGATAGCGCCGACCTGGCTCGACTGATCGACCAACTTGGCTGTGGCGACGAACTCATTGTCGTGTCCAACCGCGCACCGTGCGTGCATTCGCAGACGGGTGACGGCGTTACTGCCCAGCGGCCCGCCGGCGGCCTGGTGACGGCGCTCGAAGCCGTCCTGTCCAAAGAAGGCGGCTGCTGGATCGCCCATGGCAGCGGCACGGCCGACCGTGCCACGGTCGATGCCAACGACCACGTCCTGTCCGAATATCTGGATGCTCCGTACCGGCTGCGCCGCCTGTGGCTCAGCGATGCCGAAGTGGCCGGCTACTACGATGGGCTGGCCAACGAGGCGCTGTGGCCGCTGTGCCACCGGACCGGCGTCGCGCCGACCTTCCGCCTTGACGACTGGTCGCATTATGTGGCCGTCAACCGGCGCTTTGCCGACGCCGTGATTGCCGAAGCCGCGAGCGAGCGGCCCGTGGTGCTGGTGCAGGATTACCACCTGGCGCTGGTGCCGCAGATGGTGCGCGAGCAGCTGCCGGACGCTGTCATCATCCTGTTCTGGCATATTCCGTTCCCGACGCCGCAGACCCTGGCCACGTTCCCTTGGGCGCAGCAGATGATGGCGGGCTTGCTGGCCAGCACTGTAATGGGCTTGCAAACGCCGGCCGATCTGACCAATTTCAGCCCGGCGCGCGCTGCCATCCCCGGCATCCAGGGCCGCGGCGCGGCGCATGCCGGGGCCTACCCGATCTCGATTGCGTGGCCAGCCAGGAATGATGTGGCCACGCCCGGCATCCGTGACGCGGTGAGCAGCCAGTTCGGCATCGCGCCTGGCGTGCGATTGCTGGTCGGTGTCGATCGCATGGATTACACGAAAGGCTTGAGCGAGCGCCTGCAGGCTTTCGAGCTGCTGCTCGAGCGGCGGCCCGACTTGCGCGGGCAGGTAACGCTCTTGCAGATCGGCGCGCCATGCCGCTCGGCGCTGGCCGCATACCAGACGATCACGCGCGATGTGGTTGCGCTCACGGAGCGCATCAACGCACGCTTTGGCAGGGATGACTGGCAGCCGGTCGTGCTGCATGCGAAAAGCGCGGATGCGGCCACCGTCACCGCGTGCTATCGCGCGGCTGACGTGTGCCTGGTCACGAGCCTGCATGACGGGATGAATCTGGTGGCGAAGGAATTCGTGGCGGCCCGTACCGACCTGCGCGGCGCGCTGGTGCTCAGCAGCCAGGCTGGCGCTGCCGCTGAACTGCATCAGGCGCTGATCGTCGATCCGCGCGACATCGCCGGCATGGCCCGCGCCATTGAGCGTGCGCTGGACATGCCGTTTGAGGAGCAAACCCGGCGCCTGCGCGCGATGCGCGGCGTCGTCAGTCAATACACGGTGTTCCGCTGGGCGGCGCAGTTGCTGGTGGATGGCATGTGCATCGAGGCGAGCCGCCGGATCACGCGTGGCCCGACACACGCTTATCTGCGTTGACCGGGTAACGATACACCCCTGTCAACACTCAGGTCGTTGTCAGGGGCACTTCCATCTCGCAGGTCACGGCCAGCAGCGTGTCGCCAAAGCCACCGCGCGCCCGCGCATCCAGCCTGGCGCTGGTGAACACGCGCGGCAGTGCGCTCCAGGCGAAGCGGGCGCCTGACAGTTCCAGTGCGCGCACCAGCAGCACGTCTTCATGGCAGGCCACTGCCGCAAAACCCCCGGCCGCCTGGTAGGCCAGCGCGCAGACACCCAGATTCGCGCCGTGGATATGACGGTGATCTTCCCGGTCATGGTAGGTGCGCGCAAAATGCTCGCGCAGCAGTTGCGCCTTGTCCGCGTGGGGCGACCAGTCGTCGACCGCCACCGACCCACACACGACGTCGGCGCCCAGCGTGACCTGCACGGCCAGCCATTGCGGCGAGACGCGCGTGTCGGCATCGGTGAACGCCAGCCAGCGCGCATCGGCTGCGATCAGGTGCAGGGCGCCGGCAGCGCGCGCGCTGCCGACCTGGCGCGCGGCGATTTCCAATGCGTCGAGCCGGCAACCGGCCAGCGCGAACGCCGTCTGCCATTCGCGCACGATCGCGGCCGTGCCGTCGTCGCAGGCATCGAGCACGACGCACACCATGACCGGTTCGCCGGCCAGTTGCGGATGCGTCGCTGCCCGCAGGACGGCTTGCAGGCAGGCGCCGAGGCACGCTTCTTCGTTATGGGCGGGGATGGCGACGCCGATCATGCTGGTTCTCCCTGTATTTTCTGCAGCGGCGCCACCGGGCGCCAGACGTCGAGCACGAACGCCTCGTCGCGATGATGCAGCGCGCGGCGCAGGCCGGGCAGCGCATCGGCGATATCGTGCACCGTCGCCGTCGGCGTGATCCGGTCGTCGAAGTCGTGCAGGTAGTGGCACAGCACCAGTTCGCCGTCCGGCGCCAGGTTGGCCGCAGCACCCGCCAGCATCGAGGCGATCGCGTCTTCGTCGAAGTAATACAGCAGTTCGCTGAGTACGACCAGATCGAACGTGTCGTCCAGCGGCCAGTCAGCCGGCAGGCGGCGTGTCTCGAAGCGGATGCCGCGCGTGGCGGCGTCGGGGACGCGGCGCCGTGCGGCGTCCAACGCACTGGTGGCGCCGTCGCAGGCCAGCAGGCGGTCGCAACGTGCGGCCAGCGCAACGCTCATTTCACCGTTGCCGCAGCCCGGCTCGAACGCGCTGCGGTAGTGCGGCTTACCCAGGCTGGCGAGCAGGATCGCACGCTTGCGCTGTTCGTACCAGGCGCTGCGCACGTCCCACGGATCGTCCGATTGGGCGTACAGGGTTTCGAAATGGGCCAGGGGTTGGGCGTCACGCATGGTCGGGGAAGTAGAGTTCAAAAGGATGCAGGACGCGTTCCATCGCAAACGCGGGCAGGATGGGCGCTGCGCCGCTGCTGGCGTCGCCCTCGATCTGGCTGTGGAAGCACCCGAGGGCGGCACGCTTGCGCGCCAGCGCATCGTTTGGCACCGGTAATTTGCGCGCCTGGCTCATGGGCATTGCGCCGTCGCCCGGCGCACTCCAGTGCCAGCCCCAGACCGGCGCCTGCAGCACGCGGGCGCCGCACTGGCGGGCGACGGCGCTGCAGGCCAGCGCCGTCGATTCGTGGTCGGGATGGCCGTCGAAGCGCCAGGTGGTAATGACGATGTCGCCCGGCGCGATGATCGCGGCCAGCTGGCGCTCGAGCTCGGGCGCGGCGGCGGTGACGCCGCCGTCCGGGATATGCAGGCGTCGCACGCGGTCGGCGTCGATGCCCAGGTGGGCCAGGGCGGCATCCGTTTCATCGGTGCGCGCCTGACGCAGGCGCTCCGGTGGCCACGCAGGCGAGCCGGGATGGCTGGCTTCACCATCGGTGACCGCCACGATCAGCGGCGCGTCACCGCGCGCGGCGACCAGGTGCAGCAAGGCGCCGCAGGTCAGGATTTCGTCATCGGGATGGGGTGCAACCACGACGACGCGCGTGCCGGGCGGGATCATCGCATCCAGCGTGATCTGCGGAACGGCAGCCAGCGCAGCGTCGCGCGCCCAGTCGTCCGCTGCCGGGCCGGTGCCGCCAATATGACGTGATCTGTTCACAAGGTCCATGGCGCGTCCTCCAGGGCAGCAACCAGCTTGCCGACGGCTTCCAGGTCGCGCTCCGCGTGGCTCTGGCGCATGAACACCGGCAGGTCCGCATACAGCTGCGCGAGCGCGGCATCCTTGCACAGCGGGCCGGCGCCCAGTGCGCGGCCCACGGCATGCAAGACCGTGTTGGCGGCCGCTTCGACGCTCAGACGTACGGTCATCGCCGTGCGCATGGCATTCGCGCCCGGTGCGCTGTCGATGGCTGCGGCGGCTTCGCGGATCAGCGCGGCGCAGCCTTGCAGTGCGACCGAGACCTCGCCCAGCTGGGCCAGGCGATGGGGATCGCTGCGCTCGGCCAGCCGTTCACGCAGCGCATCGGCCAGACGCGTGGCGGCGCCGAACCAGCATGCGGCCACGCCTGCGCCGCCTTGCCAGAAACCAGCCCGCTCAACATAGAAGCCCGGACCAGCCAGCGGCGTCGCCACCACATCATCGAACCAGACGTCGACGCTGGCCGTGGCGCGCATGCCCACTGCGTTCCAGCCGTCGTCCGTGACGCGCACGCCAGGCTGGCGCAGGTCGACCGCCGCCAGCATCGGAGCGCCAGCGTCATCCCAGCAACTGACCACCGCATGCGTGACGCCATGCGCCCCCGAGCACCAGGCCTTGCGGCCGCGCAGAACATGGCCGTGATCATGGCCGTGATCGACGGCCAGCAGAGCCAGGCGTGCATCCGGCGGCTCCGCACACCAGGTGCCCCAGGTGGCTTGCGGGATGTCGGCCAGCGCGTGCGCTCCGGCTTCGTGCAGGATGGCCACCGCATCCGTATGGCCTTCGAACACCTTCGCCAGGGGCAGGTCATGCGCGCCAACGGCGGCGAGTGCCTGCCAGCGTGCCAGCGTCGCACCGTGACCTGGTAGTGGAAGGCGCGCATGGCCAGCGTGCACGAGTTCACCCAGCGCGTCGGTCGGGGGCATCCCGGCGAGGCCGGTCAAGCTGCTGCGCAGGGTGGTCAGTGCAGGGGCGGTTGAAACAGGATTCTGCATGGCGATGTGTTTTTATGGCAACGATCTGATCCTAGCAGGCGAGGAGCGATTTCGCCTGTTCGCCATATCACACAGTCATGCACTATTCAGTCGGCGCAGCGCCATTCCGACACGCGTGTTTTACATTGTCTTGCTGCTACACTCCTGCCATCTTCCTTCTCACGGACAGCGTTGCAATGAACTTCCAGCTCGGCGATATCGGTCAGGTCATCCAGTTGGCGATCGCGCCCGTATTCCTGCTGGCGGGTGTCAGCATCCTGCTGATCGTACTGACCAACCGGCTTGGGCGCATCATCGACCAGATGCGTTTGCTTGAGGATCGCGCCATCAAGTGCGTCGATGCCGAGTGTGTGGCGTCGCTGAGCGGTCTGCACCGCCGTTCCAACCTGATCAATATCGCGATTGCTGCCAGCACGCTGTGCGGCCTGCTGGTCTGCCTGGTGATTGCGATGCTGTTTCTCGGCGACGCCACCGGCCTGCCGCTCGTCCATCTGATTGCTGCCAGTTTCATTGGCGCGATGCTGGCCCTGACGACCGGCTTCATCTGCCTGATGCGCGAGGTATCGATGTCGTATCGCCTGATGCGTGAGCAGCAGCTGGTGGCGATGGCCATGTGCGCGGGGCGCCCGGCCTGAGCGTTACCCTTTGTTCTTGTGCTTATCCATGCCATGCCGGGCGAGGAAGTCGTGCATGGCATCGGCAATTTCGGCCCCGTGCGTTTCCAGCGCAAAGTGACCGGTATCGAGGAAGCGCACCTCGGCCTGCGGCAGGTCGCGTGTGAACGCGTGTGCGCCCGCTGGCAGGAAGAACGGATCGTTCTGGCCCCAGATTGCCAGTAGCGGCGGCTGGTACTGACGGAAGTATGCGTGCAGCTGCGCATACTGCGCGATGTTCTGACCGTAATCAACCAGCAGGTTCAGTTGCGCATCCACGCCGATGCGCTCGGTGGCGGCGAACGCCAGCGCATAGCCATCCGGCGCGACGCGCGATACATCCTGGACGCCTTCCATGTACTGCCACTTCGTCATCTCGAATGAATTGAATGTGCGCAGTGCTTCGCGATTCGCAGCGCTCGGATCGGCCCACGCGGCACGCATCGGCGCCCAGCCCGGGCTCAGGCCTTCTTCGTAGCCATTGCCGTTCTGGCTCACGATGGCCGTGATGCGCTCCGGATGGCGCACCGCCAGGCGCCAGCCAACCGGCGCGCCGTAGTCGAAGACATACATCGCATAGGTATCCAGACCCACGGCATCCGTGAAAGCGTCGATGACGTCCGCGAGATGCGCGAACGTGAAGGCGAAGGCCGGGTCGGTGCGCGTCATGCCGAAGCCCGGCAGGTCGGGCGCGACGACGCGATAGTGTGTGGCCAGCGCGGGAATCAGGTCGCGAAACATGTGCGACGACGCGCCGAAGCCGTGAAGCAGCAATATGGCAGGCGCGTCGGCCGGGCCGGCTTCGCGGTAGAACACGTCGGTGCCATCGATGGCGATGCTGGCGTAGCGTACGACAGGCGTTACGGTGGTGGACAAGGCGGTAGGGTTATCTTGCATGAATGTTCTCCTGAATGACATTGATTGGCATAACCCCTAAAAATTAATAATAAAGGTTATGGTTGCATTGTGGCATGGGTGGAGTAACCCTTCAAGTATAATCTTGATGGTTATTACATTGGAGGCAGTCATGGCCGATACATTGCAGCCCGAAGCTGGCGCAGCACCTTTGATCGCTGATCATCTGGCGCTCGACATGCTCAACACCGAGGCGGGCGTCGGCGACGCGCAGCAGGATTTCTGGCGGAGCAGCCACGCCGTGCTGGACTGGTTGACGCGTTGCGATATCGATGCGGGACAGCCTTCCGGGCCCGCGGCGGATGCCCTGCTGCGCGACGCGAAGGTATTGCGCGCCGCCGCGCGTGATCTGATCACGCGCCGCATGGAGGGCGAAAAGGGTGATCCTGCGTTGCTGAACCGTTATCTGGCAGCGATGGTGTCAGCGCCGGTGCTTGTCTGGGACGAGGCGCAGCCGCATCTCGTGCGTCAGGGCGAAGCGCCGTCGCCAGCACGTGCGTTGGGAGTATTGGCCGAGGCTGTCGCGACCTTGCTGGCCGAAGGGGATTTCACGCTGGTCAGACAATGCGAGCATCCGGAGTGCGTGCTGTGGTTCTATGACCGCACGAAATCGCACCGGAGGCGCTGGTGCAGCATGGCGCTGTGCGGCAATCGGCATAAGGCAGCGCAGTTTCGCGCGCGGAACCGCTCGGGAGCGTAGCCGCTGCAATCGATACTGCTGAAGTTGCGGTTTATGCTGAGGCGTTAAAAACCCCGCTGTGCCGTGACGGCAAGCGGGTTAGTCGCGCGCTTGCGCTGAAAGACTGTCAGCGAATTACTGCATGCCGCCGCTGCTGATGAAATGCTCGCGTGCGTAGGCCAGCAGTTGGCCTTCCGATGGATGATCCACGGTCTCGACGGACTTAATCTTGTCGGCGATTGCCGGCATCTTGCTCGTCAGGTAGGAAACGAACGCGGTCTTTTCTTCGGCCGGGCCCACGACCAGAATCTGCTCGCTATCGGTCAGCGCTGCGGCGATATCTTTATAGAAGAGCGTGTTGTCGTCACCGTTGACGTGGTTGTCGCCGTGCTTCTGGTGCGGATGCGGGTGGGTCGAATGGGTTTTCATCGACTCGGATTCCGACGCATTCTTGTCGAAGTGGATGACTTGGGCTTTGGTGTGGTCGAGCCAGACGACGGTGTTATTCAGGGACATGGTTGCTTTCATAATGAAGTGTGGGTTGAGCATAGCGCATGTCCCGTGGTGACTGGGTGCGCTACCACACGCACGTCCTGTCACAGTCGACGAAACTGAAACTCGACGAATTGCGTTCAACTCCCGACGATATCGAAACTCCTGAAGTTTCGGTATCATGATGCCAGGAGGATTTCAACGATGAGAGCAGACTTCAGACTGGCGCGCATGCTGCACGTCCTGAGCCATATTCATGGCCGCACCAACACCACGAGTTCCGAGGAACTCGCCGTCATGCTCAATACCAATCCCGTGCTCGTGCGCCGGATGATGGGGGGACTGCGCGCCGCAGGGTATGTGACGTCGACGTCCGGGCGCAACGGTGGCTGGGTATTGGCGGTCGATCCCGACGCCATCACGGTGCTCGATGTGTACCAGGCGCTCGAAGAACCCGTGATCTTCGCAATCGGCGCGAATGTCGATCACCCAGGCTGCCCGCAGGAGCAAGCAATCAACGGCGCACTCGAAGTGGCCATGGCCCAGGCGGCCGGCACGCTGTTGCGTGAATTCGGGCAGGTGCGCCTGTCTGCCTTCATCACGCCGTCGGCAAGCTAGGGGGCGCGCATGTCGACGGAGATCGAGATCCATCCGGAAGCTGCGGTCGCGCCCGGTTACCTTGCCAATCACGCCGCGCGCGTGTTCAACCGTGCGGTTGATGATGGTCTGCGCCCGCATGGTCTGACGCTGGCGCTGATCGGTCCGCTGCTTTTGTTGTCATGGAAGGGAGCGATGTTGCAGCGTGACATGGTGCGCGCTTCGGCCATCAAGCAACCGGCGATGGTTGCACTGCTCGACAAGCTCGAAGGAATGGGAATGATCGAGCGGCAGGTCATGGCGGCGGACAAGCGCGCTTCGGCGGTCAGCCTGACCGAAGCGGGGCGTGCTGGCGCGGCCATTGGCCGCACGGTACTGCTTGAGGTCAATGCCATGGGCGTGGCGGGATTCAGCGACGCCGAGGCGGCGCAGCTGGTTGGGCTGTTGGTCAGACTCATTGCGAATCTGGAAAACACCGCGAAAAATTAATATCATCTATGATGTAATTTTTCAGCGGGAGCATCGCATGTCACAACGCATCTTGATCACCGGCGCGAGCGTCGCCGGCAACACGGCCGCATGGTGGCTGGCGCATTATGGCGTCGAGGTAGAACTGGTCGAACGGGCGCCCGCATTCCGGGATGGTGGCCAGAACGTCGATGTGCGGGGCAATGCGCGCGTCGTTCTGCGCAAGATGGGACTCGAAGCGGCAGCCTTCGGGTGCAGCACACAAGAACGGGGCACGGACTGGGTGGACGAAGACAACCGCGTGATCGCGCGCTTCGAGGCAGCCGATTCCACCACGGACAACGGCCCCACGGCCGAACTGGAAATCCGTCGCGGCGATCTGGCCCGCATCATCCATGACGCCGTCTGCGAACGCGTCAACGTGCGCTTCGGTGACCACATCGCACAGGTCGTGCAGGACGACGACGGCGTCAACGTCACCTTTGACAGTGGCCGCACGGGCCGCTACGCCGCCGTGATCGTTGCCGAAGGCGTCGGTTCGCGCACCCGCGAGCTCGTGTTCCCGGGCGAGAACAAGCCGCGCTGGATGAACCTGACGATCGCGTACTTTAGTATCCCCGCGACGCCGCAGGACGGGCCCTATGCGCGGCAATACAACACCGTCGGCGGCCGTGGCGCAACGCTGAAGCCGGCCCGCGACGGCAAGCTCGGCGCCTACGTGGGCGTGCACAAGACGCCCGAGGGCGAGCACCACTGGGACGCCGCGCGGCAGCGCAAGTTCATCGAGCAGCAGTTTGCGCACGATGGCTGGGAGTTTCCACGCATTCTCGAGGCGATGAAAACGACCGACGACTTTTACTTTGACGTGCTGCGACAAGTACACATGCCGCGCTGGTGCGCCAACCGCGTGGCGCTGGTCGGCGATGCCGCCTGGTGCCCGACGCCGCTGACGGGTATCGGCACCTCGCTGGCCATGATCGGTGGTTACGTGATTGCGGGCGAACTGGTGAGCGGTGCTGCGCCTGCAGCCGCCTTTGCCGCCTACGAACGCATCATGCGGCAGTATGTGAAGAAAGGTCAGCGCCTGCCGGGCATCGTGCCCCGCATCCTGTGGCCGCACACGCGTTTCGGCCTGGCGTTCCTGCGGCGCGCGATGCGCGTGGCCGGTTCGCCGCTGGTCAAAAAGCTGATCAACAACGGGTTCGCGCGCGCTTCCCACGAGCTCGCGCTGCCGTCATACCGTGGTTGACGGTGGCGTTTGAACGCCTTGCGCTGGCGCTGCCACGTGAAAGCCGCCGATCTGGCTGAATTGGTCGACCGCGAAATCGATGAAGGCTTTCACGCGCAGCGGCTGATAGTGGCGCGATGGCGCCAGCACGTACAAGTCCTGACTGCGGGCCATCCAGCCTGGCAATACCTGAACCAGTGCGCCGCTCGACAACAGATCGTGGATCAGCCAGTCGGGGCAAATGGCAATCCCGCTGTCCAGCACGAGCGCTTCCCGGATCGCCAGCGCATTATTGACGCGGTAGCGACTGCTTACCGGGACCTGGAGCGCCTGATCGCCGCGATGCAGATCGATCGTGGTACCGGGTGTCCATGCGAAGCGCACGAAGTCGTGGCCGGTCAGGTCGGCTGGTTGTTCTGGCTCGCCCCGTTGTTGCAGATACGCGGGCGAGGCCGCAAGAAAGCGCGGGACCGTGGCCAGGTGGCGGCCGGTGACATCCGGCGGCAGTGGTCCACCGAGCCGGAAAGCGATATCGACCCCTTCGGCGACCATATCGATGTAGCGGTCGTCCAGTACCAGTTCGATCTCCACCGCCGGATGCGCCGCCAGGAAGCGACCGACGATCGCATTGATCCGCAACTGCCCCAGGCCGACGGGCGCATTGATCCGCAGAAGCCCCGAGACCTGGCCTGTCATTCCCTGGACGGTGCCGACGGCAGCGTCGAAGCCATCGAGCACCAGTTTGGCATCGAGGTAGAACTGCCGCCCCTGGTCAGTTGGCGACAAGCCTCGGGTGCTGCGTTGAAACAGCCGCACTGACAGGTGCTGCTCGAGTTGGGCCAGCAGCTTGCTGACTGTTGGCTGCGTGGTCCCCAGTTCACGCGCGGCCGCCGACAGGCTGCCCAGCTCCAGCGTTCGGACGAAGGTGCGCATGGCGCGCAGAGTATCCATCGATATATTCCTGAATGGAATGAGTGATGTTCGACTTTATCACCTTCCAGCAAGATATCGAATGACCTATCGTGGGTTCTTTATTACTGAGGATTCCCATGCGCTACTACTTACACAACGCCGCGATCTGGGCCGCCATGACCCTTCCAGGCAACGCACTGGCGCAGGACGCACGTACGCATTGGGTGACGTCCTGGTACGCAGCGCCTCAGCCTGCATGGGATAGTCAATTCGTTTTGCCGATGAACGTGCCTGCCGTTCTGGATCATCAGACGGTGCGCGAATACGTTCGCATCAGTGCCGGCGGCGAGCGCATCAAACTGGTGTTCTCGAATCGCTACGGCAAAGCGCCTCTTGCAATCGGCGCGGCCAGCGTGATGATGCGCGAAGTGACGCGCGTGGTGACATTCGAAGGCGCGCGCCAGGTGACGATCGCGGCTGGCGCGACGGTCACGAGCGACACCGTTGCGCTATCGGTCGCGCCGTTGTCGCAGCTGAAGGTTACGACCTATCTGCCACGGCGGACCGCAATCACCGGGTTTCACTGGGGTGCGTCGCAACGTATCAGCATCGCTGCCGGCAATGCGAGCCGGACGGCGGATTTCTCGAACGCGGCAAGGGTGGAAGGGCGCTTGTTTCTCAGCGCCGTGCTGGTTGACGCATTACCGAGTGGCCGCACGGTGGTGGCGCTGGGCGACTCCATCACGGATGGCAACGGATCGACGCCGGATGCGGATCGGCGCTGGCCCGATTTCCTAGCGCGTCGCCTGGCGCCGCACGGCATCGCCGTGGCCAATGCCGGTATTTCGGGTGCGCGGCTGCTGAAAGATGGCATGGGCGAGCGCGCGCTGGCGCGATTCGGGCAGGATGTGCTGGGTCAACCCGGGGTGTCGGACGTGATTGTCCTATTGGGGATCAATGATATCGGCTGGCCTGGCAGTCCATTCGCGCCGGCTGAACCGATGGTGACGCTGGACGAGTTGACAGCGGGTTTTCGCCGGCTTGCGGCCATTGCGCATATCAACGGAATCCGCATTACGGTGGGAACGCTGCCGCCATTCGAGGGAGCGCTGGAGGGAACGCAGTTTGCCGGGCATTACAACCCGCAGAAAGAGGCATTGCGCCTGCGGTTGAATGACTGGATCCGGGGCGCTGGCATCTTCGATGCCGTGGTCGACTTCGACGCTGTGCTCCGTGATCCGGCACGACCGCAGCGCATGCGCGCTGAATTTGATTCGGGTGACCATCTGCACCCGGGCGATGCCGGGTATCGGAAGATGGCCGATGCCATCGATATCGACGCCATCGTAGCGCGCGTTGCGGGCGCTCATCGCGACGCTGCTCCGGCGCCGAGTCAATGAGCCGGTCTGATCATCCCTTGTCGTCGGTGTTTGCGCCCGGGTCTGGCTTCACGCGCGTGAGCTTGTAATCGGCCGCAGAGCGCTCGAGCGCCAGGCCGAGTACGTCCTTGAGGTCATCAGGACTCGCGCCGTTGTCCAGTTGCTGCTTGGCGAACGTGTTGCGCAGCGTGCGGCCGCCGGAGCGTGCCAGATCCATCCCGGCGCGCTCGAACGTGGCGCGCATTTGCACGTAGACCGTTTTCCTCGTCATCCTGGCGCCGGCTGCATTGGCCGGAAAGACGAACTGGCCCGGGATGGCCAGCGTCTCGCGCTCGGCGAGCCACGGCAGCAGCTCATCGGCGCCGTCGCGGGGGAGGGTGATCGTGTGTTCGTGGCTGGTGTCATGCTTTTCGTCGGGCGTGATGGTCAGCACGATCGAGCCGTCGAGCGCCTGCTGGCGGCCGATCTCGGACATCAGCAAGCCGATCGCTTCCGATACGCGCAAACCGGCCAGGGCCATGACGACCTGCATGGCGCGATCGCGCCGGCGCTTCCAGCCCTCGAACGGGGTGCTGGTACGGCGCTGTGGTGCCTCGGCTGGCAAGGCTGCGAAGAACCGTACCAACTGTTCGTCAGACAATGTGCGGCCGGCGTCATCCCGCGTCATGTGGGCACGATCGATATGGAGAATGGCGAGCTGCGCCGGGTTGGGGTTGACGTCGAGGTGCTCATAGCAGCGCTCGAGGAGACGCAGATAGCGGTAGGCGATCTTGCTGTTGAGGATGAGCTTTCCCTTGGTGGTGCGGCCGATGAAACGGGCCAGGTCGGCGTGGGTGACCGTGGAGAAGGTGAGGCCTTGTTCAATCATCCAGCCCGCCACGTTGGCAAACATGAAGTTGTAGATCTTTGCCGATGCCGCAGACGGAATGCGCAACGTGCCATCGGCCGGCAGGCGGCGGCCGGTCTCGGCGAAAGCTGTGGTGGCAACGAATTCCCGGAACGCTTTGATGGGATCACGGTCCCATGAAGTTGGTGTGGACATGGAGGTTGGAATCAGGTTGGGATGCACCAGACTACCATAAAAACGTAACTAACCAACAGAGAGACCTACAAACACGAATTTATCGAAGGCCTCGACTCTCTCCAGGACAACAACTCCGACATAAGCCACCAGAAGGAAGGTCTGATTGTGCCTCGTCGGTTAACGGCCCACATCATTGGCAAATCGAATCAGTTCGACTGATGGGCATGGCTAGTCAGTTCCAGCTGGGCATGCCGCGACGGGGGAGGGGATGACTAATCAAGTATTTGACTGTGCGTGACTTTGTGTGAGCGTATGGGCGGGTTATTCAGTTACTATCAAATAGGAACACGCGTTCTATCTAATCAGGGGGAAGCATGTACCAATGTCCTCAATGTCAGGATTTCTCTCTCTCCAACTCTTCGACATTATTCATGACGCTCGACGGCACGACGACATGTCCGACATGCAGGACGACGCTGCGTATCAAGCGCAAGCCGACAAATTACCTGCTTATCGCATATATGTGTCTTCGCGCGATCCTCGGATCAGTGCTGCCGGGCGGCTATAACGTCGGAATTCATTTCGAATTGAGCGTGATGATTGCCTTGTTTGTGATCCAGTTTTTGTTGATGGAATACGAGGTTGTCACCTTGGGTACGTTGCAAGAGTGCTCTAAGATTTGATCGCTCTGTACGAATGGTTGTCTGTTTTTGAACGCGATCGCTTGCCTGCGCTGTTCCGGGAAAGGTAGGAGCCCGAAAGGCTGGGCGTAAACGAAACTCCAGGAATTACAAAAACACCTGCAGAGCAGGTCTTTCTTGAGCAAGACACCGGGCGATGAGAGCCTGGGAAGTTGTCTTTCGTAGATTCGCAGCCGGAGCACATGGCGCGCCCGCAGGAAACGCGAATTGAAGAACGCGTTGGCCATGCTGATGCCGGGCTGCCACTGAGAACAACCAGCATGATTGGGTTCAAGGACGGCGCTTGGAGAAGGACTTGGCTGGAATGCGACCGATATTGCAGTTCTTGACCAACCCTAGCCTCAATTGCGCTTACTCACTTACTCCGCTACCTATTTGAGTACCGAAGATCTTCAACGAACTTACAGATTACTAACGATCAAATATAAAAGTAACTAACCAACCTAGTCTAAAAACAAAAATAAAAAACAAAACCGCGAACAGAAACCAGGGCATGGCAGTCGACACAAGCTTGCGAAGAGTGGACTCCACCAAACCTCCAACCGGATGTCATTGCTCAAAGACAGTTCAACATGAAAATTGATCTTCGATGATCGAAGTTGCCGAAGATAACGCGATGCAAATGACTCCACCTATGTTTTCTCGCTATCTCAACTAACCGTAATTTCCGGGATTCTTGTGAAATATAAAGACTACTACCAGACCATGGGCGTTCCGCGTACCGCCAGTGCTGACGAGATCAAGCAGGCGTATCGCAAGCTGGCACGCAAATTCCACCCTGATGTCTCGAAGGATGCATCGGCCAAAGAGAAATTCCAGGCAATTGGCGAGGCGTATGCGGTCTTGAAAGATCCTGAAAAGCGCCTTGCTTACGATGCGCTTGGCAAGGCGCCGGAAGGCGCCGACGTTGCGCCGCCGCCCGGATGGCAGAACAACTTCAGCACGGCTGGGGCCGGCTTCGACGACGTCGACCTTGCCGATCTGTTCGCCGCGTTCGGACGTGGTGGGAGGGGAGGTCAAGCACGCCGGCCAATGCCTGTCCGGGGCCAGGACGTGGATATTTCCGCGCCCGTCACACTCGAGCAGATTCACAGCGGCGGAGAGATCGAAGTACGTGCGAATCTGCCCGAGTCCGATGCACGGGGCGTGCCGCACCTGGTCAGCCGGACGTTTCGCATCACGATCCCAGCCGGCGCGGCCAACGGTCAGCGGCTGCGCCTGGCAGGCAAGGGTGGTCCCGGCCACCAAGGTGGTCAGCCCGGCGACCTGTACGTCGCGCTGGCATTGTCGCCGCACCCGTTATATCGCCTCAGCGGGCGCGATCTGTACATGGATCTGCCGCTTGCTCCCTGGGAAGCCGTGCTTGGCGCAGTCGTTCGGATTCCTACATTGGACGGTCACGTCGAACTGACTGTGAAGGCAGGATCCACAGCGGGCCAGCAACTGCGCCTGGCCAAGCGTGGCTTGCGCGGGCCCGATGGTGTTGCCGGTGCGCTTTACGCGGTCATCGTCATCAAGGTCCCATCGCAGATCAGCGATGCCGAGCGCGCGCTGTACCAGCAACTGGCAGAGGCGTCCAAATTTCAGGCCCGTGCCAACTTCGGCTAAGGAGATTTACTCATGTCCATGCAAGTGACCCATGCGGTCTGGCTTAACGATACGGCAGTGTGCTCGATTGATCATCTGGTTGAAGTATCCGGACTATCGTTGGATGACATCAGCAATCTGGTCGAGGATGGCGTGATCGCGCCAGCTGATGCGTCGAACCCGGGCGCCGGCTTCCATTCGGTGCACGTCCTTACCGTCAGGCAGGCGCGCAGGCTGCGGGATGACTTTGAGCTGGACCGAAACGGAATTGCGCTGGCATTGACGCTGCTGCGCCGTATCGAGTCTCTGGAACAGGCGCTGCACATGGCGCAATCGGGTCATGGGTTTGTTTTACCGGTGGCCGGAGACTTGATTGGGAAAGACTGACTGCATGGCTGGCATGGCGCATAGCTGGATCAGCCCGCAGGCATCCAAGCAAAAATCTCAACAGCGCATAATCTATATTATGTTAAATGCGCTATGTGTGTCGATGGCTGATTGCAGGCAGAACGTCGGGCATGCCTCCCTCTCAGCGCAATCTACGATGTGGTCCAGATCGCTGCAGATGCATCGTCTGACGCTTTCACCGCGCGTTCTGCAGTTCGTGCACTCGTGGCTTCGTAGTTCCGCAACTTGTCGAGTTGCGCCTTGAGCCCGTGGGTGATGCACGCCTCCACCAGCGTCGCGTTAGTGTACAAGCCGTAGAGATCGACCAGCCGATAGAAGCCATCGGTCATCACCAGAACACTGGCGTCGTGCGTCAGTTCGACACTGTGTAGACGCGCGTGGAACGGCCCATTCGGATCAAGACACAGGACACCAGGCGCTGGCGCCAGGTTTTGTGATTCGCGGCGGGCTCGTAGCATCGGCAGCATCTGTTCGCGTCGACTTGCCGGATCCGCGATACCGTCGGCTGTCAATTTCGCAATCACATCCTGCAGAACAGCTTCCTGTGGATTCACGAATGGATCGAGATCGATACAAGGCCCGCTGGTCGTGTACAGCAGCGTCTTGCAGTCGCCAAGGCAGTACAGCGTCGCGTGTGCAGCCTCGTCGTGATGCGATATTCTCAACCAGGTCATTGCCGCAATTGGCCACGCGTGCACTGGAACGTCGCGACCGTCTGTCAGGTGCATAAACTGCGCTCGGACATCGGCGCTCGCCATCCGGACGCAATCAGGCTGATCGCGCCCTGGTATCAGTATTTTTTGAAGTGAATCGGTAAATGCATGGACGAACCATGCGACATCGCCGCGTACTTCGTCGATGTAGTCCCGTTCCGCCACGGATGAGCCACCGTCAATGACGATAATGTCGCTCACGTCGGCGCATGTGAACACTGCGATGTGGTCATCGTTGTGTTGCGAATTGGGGTTGGCACCAGCAGAAACATGTTCAATTTTCATTAAGCGACGTATATTTGATGATGCTGGGACTCTACCCTTATCAAGCACAGGGGACAAGGAGATACACCTGCTTCGAAACCTAACTCGACAATATATTCCCTAATGTCGATTGAGATTATTTCGGGCTGAGTTACTCCTACGCCTCTTGATGTCTGACATGTCTTGGCTGCACCTTGCCACCACCATCATCTTCTCTCACCTCGCTGAAAGTCTCAGATGAAAAACCTGGCCATCCCACTTGTCTATTTTGCTGGTATCACAAGCGCTATCGGCGCCCTCATCCACTTCGCTGCCATTGCTGGCGGAACTGGCTGGTTTATATTCTTCAATGCACCGCAGCAGGTCGTGGCATCATCGCGCGCCGGAACCTGGCTGGCACCAGTGAGCACCAGCATTATCGGACTACTCATGACGGTGTGCGCGGCCTACGCCTTCTCCGCACTGGGACGCTTGCCGCGCCTACCGCTACCCCGCCTCATGCTGGCCGGCATGGCCGGCGTCTGCCTGTTGCGCGCTGCAGTGATTGTGCCGCTGGCGATCAATCACCCGCAGCTGCGCACTACTTTTGAACTCATCAGCGCCGTCATCTGGGGCCTGGCCGGCGCCGGCTTCCTGGTCGCCTGCCTGACACCCGTGCGCCAAGCGCAGCCGCTGGCGCGCACGCCGCTCGGAACGATCACCTGAAACCCCTGCCCGTAAGGGTATCAAGATCTGTTGCCTCCTCATCGTCGACTGACTGGATCCACGCTCAATGAACATCATCGAATTCTGGTTCGATTTCGGCAGCAACTACAGCTACCTGAGCATGATGCGAATACGCCGCGCAGCGGCCGCTGCCAACTTGCGTGTCGAGCTGAAGCCGTTCATGCTCGGCCCGATCTTCAAGTCGCTCGGGTGGGAGACGTCGCCATTCGTGCTGCAGACGCTGAAAGGCGATTACGTATGGCGTGACATGCGCCGTCAGTGCGTCAAATACGGCTTGCGCTGGCAACGCCCTTCCCTATTTCCCCGTAATGCGCTGCTTGCCGCGCGCATCGCACTACAGGGCGAAGGCACGTCCTGGCTTGAAGATTTCTGTGAACAGGTCATGCTGGTCAATTTCGCGGACGACTGCGAAGTTGGCGACGAGGCGGTGCTGGCCGGGATTCTCGCCGGACTTGGTGCTGACAGTGCAGAGATCATCGCGGCAACCAAAACGGATGCGTGCAAGGCCGCGCTGCGTGCGCGCACAGCCGATGCCCAGGCCCGCGGTATCTTCGGCGCGCCCATGTTTTTCGTAGGCGACGAGATGTTCTGGGGGAATGACCGTCTCGAGGATGCCATCGCTTACGCTAAGACGATGGTAACGGCGGCAGGAGCAGCATGATTGTGTGCCGTGCTGTCGAGTAGACAATCTATGTTCCGAGTTGTGTTGGGTTGTAGATCCGATAGATACAACGCCGCTCAGGAACCGGCTACTTGCAGCGGGCGCTGAACACGCAAGAAAATCCAACGACGACATGCTCCCCGGCTCTCGCTAACTGCCGTGTGCCCGGCTGCATCCACACATCCCGCCCATTTCAGATTGCAGCAATCCGCGAGAGCCGCGCACGGCACGCATCCGGTGATTTGCACGTAACCGATGACTGCGTGACAATGCGATAACACTGACTGATCACTCAAAGGCACACCATGAACATCACCGTCCAGAATACTGTCCCCGCAACAACCCGCATCACGCTCGTCGGCGAAATGCACGATGGCACTTTCGCTGCCGAAGTCATGACCGAGACCGCCGTTCCCTACACGCCGTATTGGGATAACCTGCTTGAACAGCGCATCGTCTATATCCAACCCGATGATGAACAGCTCGAGGCCATCACCACGGCCTTGAACGAACGTCGTCTGACACTCGACGAGTTACAGAATTACGGCAGCGCTGAAGGCGGCACGTCGTCCATCCCGGTATAAGCAATCGGTCATCGCACAGGGGAAGTGGCAACGCCTCCCCTGCCGATCTGTGGTGACCATCGTTGAATCAGAGCCAACCTCTTTTTTGTAGACTTGTTTGAGTTTTAGTGCCAGTTCCGAAGTAGTTAGCTTTAGAATTTTCGGTTGGCGGTATTTTATATGTTGGTTAGTTACATTTCTAAATGGAAGACCTCGTCCTCTCGATCGTTTTAGTTGATGCCTCGGTCACCGTTCGAACGAAGAATCTCGTCGTGCCGCTCGTGGTCGGTCTTGTGCAGATAGGCTGCCGTCGTCGCGATATTCGCATGCCCCGCCGTGTCCTGCAACGTCTTGAGCTGCACCCCACTATTGGCATGGTTCGTCAGCATGCTGTGTCGCAACCAGTGCGGTGATGCCAGCCTCAGCATCGATGCACTATCGCCATCCCCTTTCGCGGCCGCGTCATCTGCTGCAAGCTGGAAGATCGCTTTGAGTGCTTCGGATGCGGCCTCGTCGGTGATCCCGACGTACTCTTTCGTACGGCTCGACAGCACCAGAGGCATGCGATCGCCCCTGCTCGTCTGCTCCAGTAGACCGAACGCGCGCCGATAGTCGCGGTAGGCGCCGATGGTGGCTGGCGGCGCCGGCAGCCGGCGCGGCTTGTTGCCCTTGCCCAGCACGTCGAGCCACCAGCGGCCGTCGCCCTCGCTGTAGACGGCGCCCATGTTCGCGCTGACGATTTCGTTCAGGCGCGCGCCGGTCTGGGCAAACGCAATCAACAGGAAGCGATCACGCGCGCGCTGACGCGCTGTCGCTTCGGTGTCGCCAGGCCGTGCTTCGGCCGCGGCCAGCGCATAGGCAATCGCGGCCGGACTCAGATAGCGGGTAATGCGGCTCGCGTGTGCAGCGCGGACATTACGCACGAGCCGCGCAGGATTGCGGCGCAGATAACCGGTTTGCTCGGCAAACGTCAAGACGCCCTTGATCGCAATCATCGCCTGGCGGCGGCTGGTGTCGGACAGGGGCCCGGTGAACGGCCGATAACGCGGATCGTTGCGTGGCCATTTGGTGGTACTGATCCACGCGGGCGGCGGCTGCCGGATGAATTCCTTGTAAAGATTGAGGTCACCGACGTTCAGTTGCTGGAATGTCTTGCCTGCTTCTTCGCGGCACCAAGTCAGGAACCGATACAGCTCCTTCTGCAGATTGGCAATCGACTTAGGGCTGAGCTCGCCATGGGAGATGTATTCGCGCGCCAGTTCGGCGTCGCTTGTGGCGGAGGTAACCGGCTCGTCGTCCATACTGGAGAAACTGCCCGCACCGAGCCGGCTGGCGGCCGCCCGATCAGGGTCAGCTGGTGGCAGTGGGTCGAGATTGATCGGTACGAACACAGGCATGAGCACTCAATAAGATAACTGTATGGATATACAGTATAGCACTGTGCTGCCGGGCTTCGTAAGGGCTACTGCCGCAAATTTTCGCTTAATTACCTACGAAGGGCGCTCTCGTCCTACAGCGCCATGCCCTGCGCGCCGATACATGGCCGCCCTGCCCTGCGGGACAATGGTTCATCCATTTCACGAAGGGGACTACCATGAACAGCAACGCACCCGCATCGACGACTGCAACCCAGGATGGCGCCACTGTCGGTATTGGCGGCCAGACCAGCGGCCAGCAAGGCGCGACGCCATCGCATGAGTCGCAGACGGAAACCGGCGGCAATGGCGGCCCGGGGCTGACCCGCAATCAATCAGGACCGTACGTAAACGCACCCGACGGTGCTGAAGGTAATGAGCCGCCAATTACTGACGGCAGCGCCGCGCCGCAGCCGGAAGCGCCGAGCACCGTACCGCTCGATACGGCAGCAACGCATACCAATCCAGGCGCGCAGGATACGCGGCCAGGCCAGGCCGGCCCGAAAGTGACGGGCATGGGCGCGCCGGAAACGGGTGGCAATCAAACTGCAGGTGATCTGCCGCCGTTCACGCGCTGATGTAAGTTGCGCACGCCGCTAACGTGTCGATGTTCGCCTGGCCGGCTATCCACGCAGGCCAGGCGAGCGTCAAGGCTTCATGGCGGGCTGCCTGCAGCGGCATATGCCTCGCTTGAGGCCTGCGCCGCCACCTGCTCCTGCTTCGCCAATTTGCGCCACCAGATCCACGACACGATCGCATTCACCCAGAAGCACATATACAGGAACGCCGTCAGGTACAAGCCACGGCTGAAGTACAGTGGCACGGCAATCGTGTTCACCAACAGCCAGACCGGCCAGCTCTCGATGCGCCGCCCCATCATCAGCAATTGCGCGATGACGGAAAACACCAGCACCGCCGAATCGATGAATGGTGCATAAGCATTGGTGTAGAAGTGGAGTCCAGCGCCATACGCGCCAGTGGCGATGAGACCGACCGGCGCCATCCATGCCATCGTGCGCCAGCCCGCATGGGTAATTGGTAGCGGTGCACCGCCCTTGCCATGCAACCAGCGCCACCACCCCAGCATACCCGTCACGACAAAGAAGGCTTGCAGCACGACGTCGGCATACAGCTGCGCCCCCATGAATAGCAAGCCAAACAGGGTGCAGCCAACAATCCCGGTCCACCAGGTGTGGACGTTGTTGCGGCCAGCCAGGAGGATGGCGACAGCCGTGAAGATGTTCGCGGCCAGTTCGAGGGGAGATGTCATCGGATGCGGCGGGGCCAGGCTGGGAACATAGTGAATGTCCTTT
This sequence comes from Massilia aurea, assembly GCF_014200505.1. Lineage (GTDB taxonomy): Bacteria > Pseudomonadota > Gammaproteobacteria > Burkholderiales > Burkholderiaceae_D > Telluria > Telluria aurea_B. Next base: position 1,455,063 of record NZ_JACHBX010000001.1, read on the forward strand.
GAATAAGAGCGGCTACTCTACGCCACTCTCATGCCCCGCCGCAAGTTAGTGCAGAAGAATGCTTACAGCTTGATGGTGCCGTGCTCCGAATCCAGATCCGGCTGCTTGCCGGTCACGGCTGCCTTGGCGACGGCAAACAGGCGCACCATCTTGCTGTCGTTCGAATCCCAGTACTCGGCTGCGTGCGGGACCACGCGCACGAGCACGGCGTGCTGGTCTTCCGGGCCAGCCGGGAACCAGGCCTGGACCATCGGGTTCCACATGCTGCGAATCTTGTCGCGGTCGACGATGCGTTCGGCCGTGCCGCTGACCGAGACATACGTGCTGTCATCGATATCCGAGAAGCTGATGTTGACTTCAGGCTGGTGCGCAATGCTGTCCCACAGGGCGGTGCCCGAATGCACGAAGAACCAGATGCCGCCTTCGGCATCGACGTCCTGCTTGGTCATTGGCTGGCTGGCCAGGTGGTCGTGCTCGTCACGGAACGTGAACATGGCAAAGCGCAGGGAACCGATACGGTCTTCGAGGGCTGCTACGTGGGTGCGGTCTGCGGTCATGGTGAATCCTTGATTGGGTGAGTAATAAGCCATCCTAGCGTGCCGGACGCCGCCGTTCGGTGCGCGGGCGTACATTTGCGACCCGTTACGGATGAGGTTGGCCTGGTCACGCTGTCCCGCAGCCGGTAGCAAATCGCTTATAGTATTGCCTCTGTAAACATTTCAACCATCCCATGAAATTCGACGTCGCGATCGTCGGCAGCGGCCTGGCCGGCCTGTCGGTAGCCCTGCACCTGGCCCAGACCCGCAAGGTTGCCATCATCTCCAAGCGCACCCTGCTCGACGGCGCCAGCGCCTGGGCTCAGGGTGGTATCGCGGCAGTGCTCGATTCGGGCGACAGCCACGAGCAACACGTGGCCGATACCCTGGTTGCCGGCGCCGGTCTGTGCGACGAAACGGCTACGCGCTACATCGTCGAACACGGGCGCGAAGCGATCGAGTGGCTGATCGATCAGGGGGTGCCCTTCACGCGTGACGCTAGCGCCGAAATGGGCTTTCACTTGACGCGCGAAGGCGGCCACGGCCAGCGACGGATCATCCATGCAGCCGACGCCACCGGGTACGCCGTGCAGGTCACGCTGGAACAGAAGGTACGCGCTCATCCGAATATTTCGTTGTTCGAGCACCATGTCGCGATCGACGTCATCACGTCCGACAAGCTGCGGCCCAAGGTGGCCCATGGTAGCCAGCCGCGCTGCTACGGCCTGCACGTGCAGGATGTGAACAGTGGCGAGGTGCTCACCTTCGAGGCGGAGCAAACGGTGCTGGCCACGGGCGGTGCCGGCAAGGTGTATCTGTACACGACGAATCCGGACACCGCCACCGGCGACGGCATCGCGATGGCCTGGCGCGCCGGCTGCCGGGTGTCGAACATGGAATTCATCCAGTTCCACCCTACCTGCCTGTACCACCCGTATGCAAAGTCATTCCTGATCACCGAAGCGATCCGCGGCGAAGGCGGCCTGCTCAAATTGCCGCCGGAAGCAGGCGCACAGGCCGGCGAGCGCTTCATGCCGGCGCATGACGCGCGCGGCGAGCTGGCGCCGCGCGATGTGGTGGCACGCGCGATCGACTTCGAGATGAAGAAACGGGGCCTGGATTACGTCAACCTCGACATCAGTCACCAGCCCCCCGAATTTTTGATGGAGCACTTTCCGACCATCTATGCGCGCTGCCTCGAACTGGGCATCGACATCACGCAGCAACCGATCCCCGTCGTGCCGGCCGTGCACTTTACCTGCGGCGGCGTGGTCACCGATCTGGCCGGACGAACCGATATTCCCGGCCTGTATGCGGTGGGCGAAGTCGCCTGCACGGGCCTGCACGGTGCCAACCGGCTGGCCAGCAATTCGCTGCTCGAATGCGTCGTCGTCGGCCGTGCCTGCGCGCAGCAGATCGCTGCGAGTCCGGCGATTGCCAACCCTGCGCTGCCGGACTGGGACGCCAGCCGTGTCACGAACGCCGACGAAGAAGTGGTGATCGCCCACAACTGGGACGAGCTGCGCCGCTTCATGTGGAATTACGTCGGCATCGTGCGCACGACCAAGCGACTCGAACGCGCGCTGCACCGGATCAAGCTCCTCAAGGAAGAGATCGACGAGTACTACCGCAACTTCCGCATCACGCCCGATCTGCTCGAGCTGCGCAATCTGGTCGAAGTCGCGCACCTGATCGTGAAAAGCGCGATGTCGCGCCACGAAAGCCGCGGCCTGCATTACTCGCGCGACTTCCCCGACACCTTGCCCAAGGCACTCCCGAGCGTGCTCACGCCGCGCCGGCGTTAGCATGGAACGGCAGCGGCTTTCACTTACCACCGTACTGCTGCTGAGCATCCCACCCGTACTGTGGGCGGGCAATGCCATCATTGGCCGTCTCGTGCGCGACGCCATGCCGCCGATGACGCTCAACCTGTTGCGCTGGTCGATCGCCCTCCTCATCCTGCTGGTGCTGGGCCGCGCCGCCCTGCGCCCTGGCAGCGGCGTACTGCGCAACTGGCGCCGCTACGCCCTGCTTGGCCTCCTGGGCATTGGACTCTACAACTCCATGCAATACCTGGCGCTGACGACCTCGTCGCCGCTGAACGTGACGCTCGTTGCGTCCGGCGTGCCGGTCTGGATGCTGCTGGTCGGCCGGCTGTTCTACAACGTGCCGGTCAAGGGGCGCCAGATCGGCGGCGCCGTGCTGTCGATTGCCGGCGTGCTGGTCGTCATGTGCCGGGGCAGCCTGGCCGAGCTGGCCGCGCTGCGCCTCGTGGCGGGCGACCTGATCATGATTGTGGCGACCATCGTCTGGTCGTTCTACAGCTGGTCGCTGCTGCAGAAGAACGATGTGCCGGCGCTGCGTGCGGACTGGGCCGCCTTCCTGCTGGCCCAGGTAGCGTATGGCGTGCTGTGGTCGGCCGCGCTGGCCGGCGGCGAGTGGGTGCTGAGCACGCCGCAGATCGTCTGGAGCTGGCCCCTTGCCGGCGCCCTGCTCTACCTGGCGATCGGGCCGGCGATCATCGCCATGCGTTGCTGGGGTGCGGGCGTCCAGCGCGCCGGGCCCGGGATCAGCGCGTTCTTCATCAATCTGACACCGCTGTTTACGGCGCTGCTATCGGCCGCCTTTCTGGGCGAACTGCCGCAGTTGTACCACGTGGCGGCGTTCGGCCTGATCGTCGGCGGAATTGTCGTGTCGGCGCGCTGATTGCAGAGCGGTGGTACGATTCCACCCATGAACGACGAACTTGGCAATTCACTTGGCGAACACCACGCGGCCACGCAGCTGGCCACGTTTCTCGAACAATATCCCCGTGCGCTGGTGCTCACCGGCGCGGGTCTGTCGACGGCATCCGGCATCCCCGATTACCGCGACCGGGATGGCGTGCGGCGCGGCAGGGTCCCGATCCAGGGGCCGGAATTCCGGCGCGACCCGGCAATCCAGCGCCGCTATTGGGCGCGCAGCATGGTGGGCTGGCGGATGATGTCCGGCGCCGCGCCCAATGCTGGCCACCGAGCGTTGGCCGCGCTTGGTGCGGACAACCGGATCGGCTCGATCCTGACGCAAAACGTCGATGGCCTGCATACCCAGGCGGGTAGTCGCGATGTGCTGGAATTGCATGGCAATATCCACCATGTGACGTGCCTCGGCTGCGGGGCAAACTTCACCCGCGCTGCGCTGCAGGTACAGCTCGAGGCAGACAATCCGGGCCTGCGCCAGGTGCTCGCGCAGCCGCTGCCCGATGGCGACGCCGAGATCGATCCGGATGCGGTGACGGAATTCACGGCGCCGGCATGCGTGCACTGTGGCGGCATGCTGATGCCCGACGTCGTATTCTTTGGCGACAATGTGCCGGCCGCGCGTACGGCGGCCGCGCTGGCACGGATGGAAGCGGCCGACGCACTGCTCGTGGTCGGCTCATCGCTGATGGTGTATTCGGGGTTTCGATTCTGTCGGCTGGCCGAAGCGGCCGGCAAACCGATTGCAGCGCTGAACCTGGGGCGCACGCGTGCTGACGACATGCTCACGCTGAAGATTGAAGCATCCGCCGAGCGGGTCTTGCCAATCGTGGCCGATATTGCCGTAGGGTGGACGGCTATGCCGTCCACGCGTTCAAGTTAAGGTGATTTCGTGGTGCGCCACGGCTCGTTGAACGCGTGGACGGAGAATCCGTCCACCCTACTAATTATTGCTGAACTTGATCACCAAACCGGTGATCAACGCCGCCGCCATCGCAATCGACAGCACGCCGTGCAAAACCGGCGAACCGATCGATGCATCCGACGCTGCAGCATCCCGTTGCATCGCCATCGCCCGGCTCAACACGACCGGGCGCAGGAAGCCACGAATACCGACCAGCAGCATGCCGATGCCGAAGAACAGTTCGCCCTTCATATTGTAGAGAATCCCGTCCATCAACTGGGGCACGCCCAGCAGCAGGCCGAAGCCGAGCCAGAACAGGCGGAACACAAGCGAACGTTTCAGTTTGGTGGTGATCGACATAATGTGGTCTGAGAGTTGAGCGGTGCGATCAGACGATGCGCAGCGAATAATCGGTGGCGTGCACATCCTTGGTCAGGCTGCCGATGGAAATACGGTCCACGCCCGTTTCGGCAATCGCGCGCACGGTGTCCAGATTGATGCCGCCCGACGCTTCCAGCAGCGCGCGGCCGCTATTGACCTGCACCGCCTCGCGCATCATGGCCAGATCAAAATTATCGAGTAGCACCGACTTGACGCCGGCCGCCAGTGCTTCTTCGAGCTGGGCGATCGTTTCGACTTCGATCTGCACCGGCACGCCGGCGTTCAGGTTGGCGGCCGCCGTCAGCGCGGGCGTGACGCCCCCGGCAGCGGCAATGTGGTTTTCCTTGATCAGGATGCCGTCATACAGCGCCATGCGCTGGTTCTTGCCGCCACCGACGCGCACCGCGTACTTCTGCGCCTGGCGCAGGCCCGGCAACGTCTTGCGGGTATCGAGGATCGCCGCGTTCGTGCCCGCGATGACGTCGACGTAGCGTCGGGTGGCAGTCGCGACGCCCGACAGCAGTTGCAGGAAGTTCAGCGCCGCGCGCTCGGCCGTGAGCAGCGCACGCGGGTTCGCCGTGATCGTGCAGACAGTGCTGTTGGCCGGCATCAGGTCGCCTTCGGCAAACTGCCACGCGATGTCGGTGTCCTGGTCGACCGCGAGCATGACGCCCTCGAACCACGGCGCGCCGCACAGCACGGCCGCTTCGCGCACGATCACGCGCGCCGTAACGCGGGTGTCGTTTGGCACCAGCTTGCCGGTCAGGTCGCCGCTGCCGATGTCTTCCAGTAGCGCGGCCAGGATATTTTGTTCAAATGCCGCCTGCAGCTTGTCGTCAAACTGGGCGTGGGGATTGTGCAGACTGGTCATGCGGGGCCGACTCCGGAAAACATGGGGGCATTCTGTTCGAGCGCGCCGGTTGGCAGCGCCTTGGCGCGCTTGGCCGCAGCAAAGTCGAGCATGCGGTCGATCGCGCGCTTGGCTTGCAGGCCGACGGCAGGATCGACGTGCACTTGATTGGCGCCTGATTCGAGCACGTCGGCCAGATTGCGCAGACCGTTCATCGCCATCCACGGGCAATGCGCGCAGCTCTTGCAGGTGGCGCTGTTGCCGGCGGTCGGCGCTTCGATGAAGGTCTTGCCGGGAGCGGCCATCTTCATCTTGTGCAGGATGCCATTGTCAGTGGCGACGATGAAGTGGGTGGCGTCCAGCGTCTGCGCGGCATTGATCAGCTGCGTGGTCGAGCCGACCACGTCGGCCTGCGCCACGACGTTCGCCGGCGACTCCGGATGCACGAGTACCTTGGCCAGCGGGTATTCGGCCTTGAGCAGGTCGAGTTCGATGCCCTTGAATTCGTCGTGCACCAGGCACGAGCCCTGCCACAGCAGCATGTCGGCGCCGGTCTTGGTCTGGATGTACGAGCCCAGGTGGCGGTCAGGCGCCCACAGGATTTTCTTGCCCTGCGCGTGCAACTCGGCCACGATGTCCAGGCCAATGGACGACGTGACCATCCAGTCAGCGCGCGCCTTCACGGCGGCGCTCGTGTTGGCATAGACGACAACAGTGCGGTCGGGATGCTGATCGCAGAATGCTGCGAACTCGTCGGCCGGGCAGCCGAGGTCGAGCGAACAAGTCGCATCGAGATCGGGCATCAGGATCGTTTTTTCGGGGCTGAGGATCTTGGCCGTCTCACCCATGAAGCGCACGCCGGCCACGACGAGCGTTTGCGCAGCGTGGTCACGGCCGAAGCGCGCCATTTCCAGTGAGTCGGATACGCAGCCGCCGGTTTCTTCAGCCAGGTCCTGCAGGTCGGCGTCCACGTAATAGTGAGCGACGAGGACGGCGCCTTTTTCTTTCAGCAGGCGCCGGATCTTGTCCTTGAGCGCGTTGCGCTCGGCCAGTTCGGGCGCGCTGGGGATGCGTGCCCAGGCCTCGGCGGTGCAGGCCAGACCGGCCTGGGGCCGGTCGTATTCATATGTCTTGATCGGTACGGTGTCCATACTCTTCTCGGTCTCCTTGGCAGGGGGCGCGTCGAACACAGCACCCCTGCCACTACTACATTACGCGTCGATGCCCTGGCTCGCCAGGTATTCCTCGTAGTTACCGCGGAAATCGACGATCTCGTTTTCACGGATTTCCAGCACGCGCGTGGCCAGCGACGAGACGAACTCGCGGTCGTGCGAGACGAAGATCAGGGTGCCGGCATATTTGTCCAGCGCGATGTTCAGCGACTCGATCGACTCCATGTCCATGTGGTTGGTCGGCTCATCGAGCAGCAGCACATTGTGACGGCCCAGCATCAGCTTGCCGTACATCATGCGGCCCTTCTCACCACCGGACAGCACATTGACCGACTTCTTGACTTCGTCGCCGCCAAACAGCAGGCGACCCAGGATCGAGCGCACGGCCTGGTCGTCGTCACCTTCTTGCGTCCACTGGCCCATCCAGTCGGTCAGGTTGTCGCCCACCGCGAATTCTTCGGTCGGATCCTGCGGCATGTAGCCAGGATTGGCGTTCTCGGCCCACTTGACGCGGCCGCCATCCGGCTGCAGACCGCACAGCTCGCCGCCAATCGTGCGCAGCAGCGTGGTCTTGCCGGCGCCGTTGGCACCGATGATCGCGATGCGCTCGCCGGCCTCGACCATGATCGAGAAATTCTTGAACAGCTGACGGTCGTAGGCTTTCGAGATGTTCTCGGCTTCCACCGCCAGGCGGTGCAGCTTCTTCTCGCCTTCGAAGCGCACGAACGGATAGGCGCGCGAGGATGGCTTGAACTCTTCGATCTTGATCTTGTCGATCTGCTTGGCGCGCGACGTGGCCTGGCGTGCCTTGGACTTGTTGGCCGAGAAGCGGCGGACAAAATCCTGCAGTTCCGCGACCTTCTCTTTGGCCTTGGCATTGTTCGACAGCTGCTGGTTGCGAGCCTGCGTCGAGGCCAGCATGTATTCGTCGTAGTTACCCGGATACACCTTCAGCGTGCCGTAATCCATGTCGGCCACGTGCGTGCAGACCTGGTTCAGGAAGTGGCGATCGTGGGAAATGATGATCATCGTGGAGTTACGCTCGTTGAGCATGTCTTCCAGCCAGCGGATCGTGTTGATGTCCAGGTTGTTGGTCGGCTCGTCGAGCAGCAGGATGTCCGGATTCGAGAACAGCGCCTGCGCCAGCAGCACGCGCAGCTTCCAGCCCGGCGCCACGGCGCTCATCGGCCCCTGGTGCAGCTCGGTGCCGATGCCCAGGCCCAGCAGCAGTTCGCCGGCGCGCGCTTCGGCCGAGTAGCCGTCGTATTCGGCAACCTTGCCTTCGAGCTCGGCGGCTTTCATGTAGTCGTCGTCGGTGGCCTCAAGGTTCGCGTAGATCGCATCGCGTTCGGCGATCGCGTTCCACAGCTCGGTGTGGCCCATCATGACGACGTCGAGCACGCGCGTGTCTTCGTAGGCGAACTGGTCCTGGCGCAGCTTACCCAGGCGCTCGCCCGGATCCAGGCTGACGTTACCGGCGGATGGCTCGAGGTCGCCGCCCAGGATTTTCATGAACGTCGACTTGCCGCAGCCGTTGGCGCCGATCAGGCCGTAGCGGTTGCCGTCGCCGAAGCGCACGGAAATGTTCTCGAAGAGCGGCTTGGCGCCGAATTGCATCGTGATGTTGGCTGTGGATAGCACTGTATGACCCCAAAAAGCGTATTTGATTAACCGACTATTTTACCATCGCATGCCCTGCAGGGCGAATGGGCTGGATTGGCGGGCGCCGTTGGCCGATGCCGGCTCAGGCGAGACGCACGGTCGGGTAGTCCGACAGCGAAAGGCTGAAACCATCAGCGTCCGACTCCAGGTGCCCTTGCGCACCAAACGGAATCGTGACGCGCCGTGGAATATGACCAAAACTCAGCCCCGTGAGCACGGGTACTGGCAACGTGCGGCGCACATAGGCCAGCATGGCGTCGAAGTCGTAGCCATTGTCCAGCGGCCCCAGCCGATAGCCGGAAAAGTCGCCCAGCACCACCGCTTGCTGGCGCTCCAGCACGCCCGTCTGCATCAGTTGCAGCAGCAGGCGCTCGACGCGGTACGGGTGTTCGCTGATGTCTTCGAGCCACAGGATGCCGCCGTCGATCTGAGGAAAGTATGGCGTGCCGACGAGCGAGCCGATCATGGCGAGGTTGCCGCCCCAGACCGTCCCGCGCACATCGAGCTGCGGGTTGCCGCTGACGGTCTCGCGGATCGTGTGCGTCGGACCACTAAGACAGGCCCAGAAATCGTCGAGCGTGAACGGCACCGCTTCTTCGGCGCCGAAGTCACCCGCCACCATCGGGCCGGCGTAACTGAGCGCGCCCGTTCTGGCCATCAGGCCCATGTGCAGCGCCGTGACATCGGAAAAGCCGACGATGATCTTGCCGCTGGCAGCAATCGCGTCAAAATCGATAGCGGGCAACAGGCGGCTGATACCGTAACCACCACGCAGCGCGATGATCAGGTGGATGTCAGGGTCTCGCACGGCCGCATGCAGTTGCGCGAGGCGGGCGTCGTCGGTGCCGCCGAAGCGCTGGTGCGTGCAGCTGTGATCGTAGTAATTGCGGACCAGGCAGCCCTGCGCTTCAAAGCGTGCGATAGCGCGCTCGACGGCGAGCGGATCGTTGGTGCAGCCGGCGGGCGCCACGATGGCGATGCCGAGACGGGAAGTGATCACGGGTGGCGACAAGACGGTAGGTGGAGTCTGGAAACATCTTACCGCGCCCACCGGTGCCGATCAAGGTCGGCCGGCAGCGCCAGCCACCTCACCCGCGAAGGGTCAGACTGCGCTGGCCTTCTTCGCCAATGCGCGCCGCTCGGCAAAAAAGGCGCGCAGCAGGCTGCTGGCCTGATCGGCCAACACGCCGCCAACCACGTCCGTGTGATGGTTCAGCGATGGCTCGTCGAACAGGTTCACGACCGAGCCGCAGGCACCGGTCTTCGGGTCCGTCGCCGCGTAAATCACACGTGCCAGGCGCGCATGCATCATCGCGCCCGAGCACATGATGCACGGCTCGAGCGTCACGTACAGCTCGCAGCCGGGCAGCCGGTAGTTGCCCAGCTTGTCGGCGGCGGCGCGCAGCGCCACGATTTCGGCATGCGCGGTCGGATCGTGCCCGCTGATCGGCTGATTGAAACCGGTCGCGATGACTTCGCCATCTTTGACCACGATGGCGCCGACCGGCACTTCGCCGCGGTCCCATGCTAACTGCGCCTGGGCCAGGGCGAGCGCCATGAAACGCGCGTGCGCCGCATCCGCAGCATGGTCATGCACGACTGCGGACGGCACATCAGGCATCGGTGATCTCGGCCCAGCAGTTCGGGGTTTCGTGCAGCACGAGCTTGTGCAGGCGCAGACCCGTGCCGAAACGGTCGATGAACACGGTTTTGAGGATCGTGAACGCCACTTGCGCGAGATTTTCCACGGTCGGGATGCGGTCGATGACCACCGTCTTGTGATCCGGCAGCGACGACAGGAAGTCCAGCACCTTGTCATCCTTTTCGTACACGATGAAGGCATGGTCCCACACGTCGACCAGGTGCTGCTTGGCTAGCGCCTTGACGTCGGAGAAATCCATGATCATGCCGTTGTCGGAATTGCCGTCAGCGTCGATGACTTCGCCGGTCAGCGTAATTTCGAGGGTATAGCGATGCCCGTGCAGGTTGCGGCACTGGCTCTTGTGGTCGGGAATCCGGTGTCCGGCATCGAATTCAAGCTTGCGGGTAATGGTCAACATTGCTGCTTTACTAGGTAATGGAGTGAAAATGGAGTGAATAAGTCAGGGAATCTGGAGCAGCTTGTGGGTCTGCAGGCTCAGCTTCCATTTCGGATTGGCACGGCACGTCTCGATGGCCAGGCGGATATTCTGCGCCGCAAGCGGCCCATCCATCGCTTGCACGAAGAAGTGCTCGAAGTCGAGCCGCTCGTAGGCCGCCAGGTCTTGCCCGATTTGCGGGATGACCACCTTGATTTCGCTGCCTTTTTCGACAACCAGCGTCGAGCCCATCTTGGGGCTGACGCAGATCCAGTCGACGCCTTCCGGCACCGGCAGTGTGCCATTGGTCTCAATGGCGATGGTGAAGCCGCGCTCGTGCATGGCGTCGATCAGGGCGCGGTCGAGCTGCAGCAGCGGTTCGCCACCCGTGAACACGACATATTTACTCGCGGGATAGGTGGCCGGCCACAGGCCGTCGATCTCGGCGGCGAGCAGCGCCGCTTCCTTGAACTTGCCGCCGCGCTCGCCGTCAGTGCCAACGAAATCGGTATCGCAGAACTGGCAGATCGATGTGGCGCGGTCCTGCTCGCGGCCGGTCCACAGATTGCAGCCGGAAAAGCGGCAGAATACGGCCGGCCGGCCAGCGTGGGCGCCCTCTCCCTGCAAGGTGTAGAAGATCTCTTTAATGCTGTAAGTCACGTTAAGCCTCTCGTCAACCTTCCATTATAGCGCGGCGCATTCGCCGGCGCAGCGGATGTCGTGGACCGCTGAGAGCGTGTCGGAAACGTCAGGTTTGAGACTGAACAATATTCCTACATGAGCTGAGCGGTAAGTTCTTACGGAAACTTCCGACACCTTCACGAGGGCAATCATGAACAAACCGAACTTTTTGCTGGTGACCTTGCCCTTCGTCGCCAGCGGCGCCAGCGCGAGTGACGCCTATTTCATGGTGCCGATGCTGCTACGCAGCGCCGCGCCCGAACTACTGGCCTGCGTCCTGGTGACGCTGGCCGCGCTGGTGCTGGCATGCCTGAGCCTGCGGCGCAGCATGGGCCTGGAAGAACGGGCCCAGGCCCTGCACGGCCAACTGGCGGCCGAACGTGAGTCGCGCGCGCAGTCCGAGCAGGCATTGGCCGACAACCACGATGTCGTGTACCGCCTGGTGCGCCAGAACGAAGATGTGCGCGACAGCGAACGCACGCGGATCGCGCGCGAACTGCAGAGCGAGCTGGGCCGGCGCCTGCTGACACTGCGCACCGACCTCACGACTTTGCACGACAGCGCTACGTCGGCCGAGGCGCCAGCCCTTGCCAGCCGCCTGGCCAGTGCCATGACCCATCTCGACGGTGCGCTGGGCGCCGTGCGTGCGGTGGCGAGCGGCTTGCGTGGCTTTGGTCCGGGCGATGGCCTGCGCCACGCACTCGAACGCTGCCTGGCCGAGCACGCACACCTGTACGGCATGCCCTACCGCTTCGAGGCCGGCATGGACCCCAGCTCGCGCGCGAGCCAGGATCGCGCCGCGCGGCTGGCCGTGTTTCGTGTGCTGCAGGATGTGCTGGCCACGGCTGCGCGGGTCCAGCACGGCGAACTGCACGTGCGCCTGCTGGAAAACGCCAGCTCGCTGGGGCTGGAAATCGACGGCTGCGCCAGCGCCCCGGGCGAAGTCGCCTCGCTGCCGGCCGAGTTGATCGACCAGATCCGCGCCATGGGCGGCGTGCTGCGCGTCGTCGCCACCGCCGGGGATGCCGGGCGCTGGTCCTTGTCGTTGCCGGTCAGGCATCCCGCCACCGAACTGGCTGCGGAAATGGCCGTGGTTGCATAATCGGCGTGTAATGATCGGCGTGTGATGACCGGCGTGCGACCGCACAACCGTGTACGTTAAACACAACGCTGAAACCTCCTTGCTAAAGATCAATAGCGGGTGTTGATGCGAGTAGCAGAATCGGTTCCTGACGGCAGCCACCCGGTTGCCGCAAACCGAAGCGCTACCACTCGCAGAGGACTGCTCATGATCAACACAAGCAGCAGCGCGCCATACCCGACAGCCCTGCTCCGGGACGTCGCCTTCGTCGGTCAGTTGATGGAAAGCCTGTCGGTACCGGTCTTCGTGCTCGATACCCATGCGCGCGTAACGATCTGGAACCGTGCCTGTGAGCAGCTGACCGGCGTGCCGGCGCCCGAGGTGCTGGGCACGGACGACCACTGGCGCAGCTTCTACGACGTCCAGCGGCCTACCCTCGCCGATCTCGTCCTGCGTACCGGTTGCGATCCGGCACAGGCGGGCGAGGCGCTCGCCGCCCCGGGCGATGCCGGGCGCGCCACGCCGGGGCTGTCCATCGAGAGCTGGTGCGACATGCCGCGTGCCGGCCGGCGGCGCTACCTGGCGGCGGACGCCAGTCCCATCTTCGACGCGAGCGGCCAGCTGTCGGCGGTGGTCGAAACCCTGCGCGACCTGACTGATGAAAAAATGGCCCAGGCGGCACTGGAGCAGCTCGCGACCCGCGACGGCCTGACCGGCCTGGCCAACCGGCGCTGCTTCGATGACACACTCAATGCGGAATGGGCGCGCGCGCTGCGTCAGGTGCAACCGCTTTCGCTGCTGATGGTCGACGTCGACAACTTCAAGGCCTACAACGATGCCCATGGCCACCTGGGCGGCGACGAATGCTTAAAGCGCGTTGCGCGCGCCGTGGCCAGCGAAATGCGGGCCAATGACCTGGTCGCGCGCTATGGCGGCGAAGAATTCGCCGTGGTGCTGCCGAACCAGTCGCTCAAGGGCGCGGCCATCGTTGCTGAGCGCATCCGCAGCCGGGTCGAACAACTGCAGCTGCCGTGCCGCTTTGCCGCCGGCCACGTCACCGTGTCGATCGGCGCGGCCACGGCCATCGCCGGGCCGGACAACCATGCGAACCAGCTGGTCGCGATTGCCGATGCGGCGCTGTACCGGGCCAAGCACCTTGGGCGTAACCGGATCAGTCTGCCGATGACCGAGGCGGCCTGACAGCGGTGCTGTCCATGCATTCAACCTGCGGCGTCGGCTGAACGCGTGGACGGGAAACCCGTCCACCCTACGCCATAGCTTCGGAATACCGCGAATGAAACAAAAAAACGGCGCCAACCGGCGCCGTTTTTACTTCTGTCAATGGCCCGACAGGCTTAACGCATCATGCGTTCCCAGCCGTGACGCACTGCCGATTTCATTTTGTCCCAGGTCGACTGCTCGCCTGGATAACGGTTGTCCCAATCGCTGCGCAGATCGGCTTCGACTTCGGTCCATGGACGGTTACGGTACTTCTCTTCGCGCGCCATTTCCGAACCGTAGTTGTAGGCCGGACGGAATTCGTCGTAGGCGCTACCGGTGCTGCCGTAGACCGAATTCCAGTGGTTGCGGTAGTAGATGTCGTCGTCGTTGTCGTCTGTCATCTTGTCCCAGCCATGACGCACGGCATTCTTGACGCGGTCCCATGCCGATGGCTCGCTGCTGTCGCTGCCAGTGGTCGAGAATTCGCGGGTGCCGTCAATGCGGTTGTCCCAGCCCGTACGCAGGTCGGTTTCGACATCGTCCCATGGACGATTACGGTACATCTCGTTGCGGCGCATTTCGGTGCCGTACGAGTAGGCCGGCTTCAGGTCGTCGTACTTTTCGCCGGTCGACGCGTAGGTGCTGTCGTAGTGGCTGCGGTACTGGTCGTCGTCGTTGTCACCGGTCATGCGTTCCCAGCCGTGACGCACGGCGGCCTTCATTTTTTCCCAGGTCGATGGCTCGCCACCGGTCGCGTAACGGCTGTCCCAGTCGTTGCGCAGGTCGGCTTCGATATCGTCCCAGGCGCCGTTGGTGTAGCGGCCGCTGCGGGCAGCTTCGCTACCGTAGCTGTAGGCTGGTGCGTACTCGTCGTACGATGCGCCGGTCGCGCTGTACGTGGTGTCGAAATGATTGCGGTAATAGGTATCGTCGCCGTCGAGGGAGCCCATTGCGCTGCGGCCCGAACCCGATGCAAGACCGGTGGCCGTACCCAGTGCAGCATCGGACTGGCCGCGCGAGAAGATGCGCACGCCGTTACGCTGCTTGTCGGTGAACTGGGTACCGCTGGTGCCGACGCCGCTGGTGTTGCTGGTGTTGCTGGTGTTGCTCATGGTCGTATCGCGCTGCAGCGAGTCACCACGGTCAACCGCCGTCGAACCCTGGCGGATCGAACCGTCCAGCGCCGAACCCTGGATTGCCGTGTCACGCAGGGTCGAGCCTTGCAGCGACGTGCCGCCGGTGGCGGTCAGGCCGCTCTGGCCCAGTGGTTCCTGGTGCGTCGAGTTGGTCAGATCGGACGTGCCCAGCGATTCCTGGTGCTGGAACAGTTGACGGTCGCCTGGATTGTCCAGCGATGGGATCGCCGCGGCTTGCACCGAGCCGGCGCCAGTCGAGGTTGGAGTCGAGGTCGGGGTCGAGCTCGATTGTGCCGACATCGACGATGCCTGCTGCATGCCGATCGTGCTGCCGGCGTGCATCGCGCCGCTGCTGAAGCCGGTCGATGCCAGATCTGGCGTGCCGCTCGACGTTTCATCGATGTCGGTCGGGCCGTAGCGTTCGACGATGTCGGCGCCGCGCTCGACTTCCGGCAGCGAATTGGCGACCAGCGTCAGCACATGGCTACCGCGGTTGACAGCGCCTTCGTAGCGGTTGGCGTGTTCGGCGTTATCCGAACCGAACAGGTCGCCGAAGAAATTCTTGATGCTGGCCGTGATGCCCGTGTCGCCATCGGCGCTGCGGGTGGTGTCGAGATCGGACGATGCGTTCAGGCTATCGCTCTGACCAATCGTGTCTGCATCGGCGGTCGACAGTCGCACATCGGTGCGGGTAAAGCCCGACGACAGCAATTCGTTCATGGCGTTTTGTGCGTCAGTGCGGTTATCGAACACCGCGACGAGGGTATGTTGCATGGTCGTTCCTCCGAAATAGTAGGTCTTGCGCGGGCGGCGACGCCGCCTCTTTCGTTCGCGCTATGTTGTCAACATTACTCTATTCTCGGTGGAACTCGCACACCATTGACGAGCGGAAATTTAGTTCCGCCCGACACACGTCCCTCTCCTCGTCTCGACCTGCCTTTTAGGCAAATGGATTGTCGATCGTCTTGACTTCAGGAGGCGGCAATTGCTCTGGCAACTCGCCAGCCGATGCGCGCGCTTCCAGTGCGGCGACGATCTCACCCAGCACGGCGTGCAGGCGGCGGGCGTGCGCCAGGCCGGGCACGTCCGCAGTCAGGTCGACGTCGCCCGCAATCGTGATGCGGTCGAGCCGGTTTTCCAGCGTCAGGTCGCCAATGCCGATGACATCGGCTTCATTGGCGAACGGGACAAAGCTGACGGGTTTTTTCTTGCTCATGGAATCTCCGTGTTATGAACGTTTCTTGGAAGGCTTGACCGTCGGCAGGCGCAGCATGCGCTCCTTTTGCTTCGTGCTCAGCGACGGCAGCAGTTCGATGCCGACGATCCGCTCGAGCTCGGCCACGGGCACGACGTTGATCGGGGCATCGGCCCGGTTTTCGGTCAGCCAGGCCGCGCCCAGGCGCTGACGCGGGCTGTACACCACCTTGTACAGATGGGTCGGCACAATCACGTTGCCGACTTTTTTCAGGCTCGTGCCCAAGAATGCCGGCCCCGTGATCACGTACAGCTCGCCTTCCTTCTTTGCCATCGTGCGCACGGCGCCTTCGATCGGCGCCCAGATCTTGCGGTTATGGTCACGGTCCTGCGGGACCATATTGGCCAGCGAAAAACTCTCGCGCTGGGTGCGGCGGTCGGGCATGTTCGCGTTCGGCGCCAGATGGCCGCGGTCGAAACCGCTGCGGGCGTAATCGGCCAACTCGGCGCGCTGACCGCGCGGCAGGCGCGACTCGGCATGGAATTTATCGTCCCGATCAAGACCCTGCGCTCGCTTGAGATTATCGGCGCGCACATATTCGGCGGACCACAATGGCGTGCGGGTCACGCCCGAATGCACGACGCCAAACACGCCGTAGCACAGCTCGCGCGTAGACACGGCCAGCTTCTGGTTCTGGATTTCCGGCGGACGGCCGTCGAGGTAATGGACAGGGCAACTCGCGGCCTGGACGGCGGCGGAGGCCAGCAGCGCGCCGGCGAATGCAAGCCGGGCGGCAATACTGGCAAAAGACAATCGGAACATGATGACGATACAGTGAGGGAAACAGCGGGCATTCTAGCTGAGCGACAATTTCCCGAGCATAAAATTCTCGTAGCGCATCAGCACCGGCGTGGCACGCCACGCCCGCGCAGCTTGCGGCAGTCGGTGTTGACGTGCGCCCTGCCCCCAGTCGCTGCGACATAATTGGCGCATATCAAATCAACGTTGGAGATTATCATGACCGATCAAGAGCAAGCAGACCGCAAGCCAAACGTGCCGGTGCCAGCCGGCGGCCAGGAACAACGCTCCGAGAACCTGCTGCCGGGCGAAGAAGGTTTCGAGGACGGCCGTTTCGACGTCGCCGAGGAAGTCAGTCTCGACCAGCACTCCGACGAAGCGCGGCGCATCGGCCAGGCGCCGGGCAACGGCATCGCCGATTCCCTGCCAGAAGCACTGAAAGCCCCGGTGCCATCGCAGCAGGTACCTGAAAAACCGTAATACCGTGATTGCGCGGCCGGCGCCAGTGGTGCCCGCCGTCTTTCTTGTTTGCGGGCAAGGCCGTCATTGACACTTGCTCAGCAGCGCATTAGATTGTCAGAGTAAACACACTCGCAAGCCAGGCGCATGTTGAACACTTCGAACGACTATCCGGACAGTCTCACCAGTAGTTGCATCCTGTTCATCTGCCCGCACGCCACCGTCGATCCCGTCGTGACGCAGGTCGCGTGCGAACTCGACAGGGCGGTCATGCATGCGACCTCCCTCCACGACGGCCTGACGCAGGTGCAGCGCCGGGATTTCGCCCTGGTGCTGGTTGGCTATGCGGGTGACCCCGACGGCATGCTTGCCGTCGTATCCGCCGTACGCAGCAATGCGCGCTCGAGCCTGACGCCCATCGTTGCGATGGGCTTGCCGCTGCCGCTGCCGATGTCGCACGAGTCGCTGTACGACGCCGGTGTGATTGCCGTGCTCACCGAACCACTCTCGCCGACGATCCTGCGCGCCAAGGCGCGCTTCTACACCGCTGCCTTCGACACGCAGATCGAGCGCCGGCGCGCCGAAGCGGCGCTCGACGAGACCAGCCGGCGCCTCGCGCGTATCATCGAAGCTGCCGAACTGGGCATCTGGTGGTGGGACATTCAAGCTGATCGCGTCGAGGCCGACGAGCGTGTGGCCGATCTGTTTGGCGTGCCCCGCCACGAACGCAGCAGCGCCCCGCTGGCGCGCTATCTGGCCGCCATCCATCCCGATGACGTCGAGTCGACGCGCGCCGAGATTGGCACGGCGATTGCCGCGTGCAGCGCCTATGGCGCCACCTACCGGATTCGTCTGCCGGGCGGCGGCTGGCGCTGGGTCATCGCGCGGGGCCATGTCGACACCGATGGCCAAGGCAATGCGAGGTCAGTGCGCGGCGTGATCATCGACGCCACCCGTCAGCTCGAGGCAGAGCAGCAACTGCGCGCCAGCGAAGAGCGTTACCGCACCTTGTTCAACTCGATCGACGACGCCCTGTGCGTGATCGACATGCTGTTCGATGCCGACGGCGCACCATGCGACTACCGCTTCGTCGAAACCAATCCCGCGTTCATCAAGCACACCGGTCTCGTCGACGCAATCGGCAAGACGGCGCGCGAACTGGTGCCCGGCCTCGAACAGCACTGGTTCGACATCTACGGCCGCGTTGCCGCCACTGGTGAGCCGGTACGCTTCGAGAACGAAGTCAAAGGCCTGTCGCGCTGGTACGACGTGTATGCCACACGATTGGGCGGGCCGTTCGCGTACCGCCTCGCCGTGCTGTTTACGGATGTGACCGAACGGCGCCGCTCGGACGCCGCGCTGCGCCAGATGGCGGCCGACCTGTCCGAAGCCAACCGGCTCAAGACCGAATTTCTCGCCACGCTGGCGCACGAGCTGCGCAACCCGCTGGCGCCGATTCGCAGCGGGCTGCAATTCATCCGGCGCGCGCCAGGTGACGCCGCTGCGGTCAGCCGCGTGCACGAGATCATGGGTCGCCAGCTTGACCATCTGGTGCTGCTGGTCGACGATCTGCTCGACGTCGCCCGCATCCAGCGCGGCCAGGTCGAGCTGCGCTGCGGACCGGTCGACCTGGCCACGGTCGTGAACGCAGCCATCGAGACGAGCATGCCGCTGCTCCAGGCGGCGCGCCACAAGTTTACTGCCCACCTGCCCGCCCAGCCCCTGCCGCTGCTAGCCGATCCCACACGCCTGACCCAGGTCATCAGCAACCTGCTGAACAACGCGGCGCGCTACACGCCCAAGGGCGGGCGCATTGCGCTGTGCGCCGAGCGGGATGGCGACGACGCCGTCATCACCGTGACCGACAACGGCATTGGCATCGCAACCGATGCGCTCGAAGCCGTGTTCCGAATGTTCACGCAGGTTGGGCAGGCGCAGCAGCCCGGTTCCGGCGGCCTCGGCATCGGCCTGTCGCTGGTGCGCAGCCTGGTCGAACTGCATGGCGGCAGCGTGCACGCCGACAGCGCCGGCACGAATGCGGGCAGCCAGTTCACGGTGCGCCTGCCCCTTGGCAGCGAGCCTGTTGGTGCAGCGCCGCCGGCAACCCAGGCGGCCCCGGCCAGTGCAGTGTCTCCCTGCAACGTGCTGGTGGTCGACGATAACCGCGACGCGGCCGAAACTCTGGCCGCGCTGCTGTCGATGCTGGGCCACAGCGCGCCGGTGGCCAACGATGGCCATCAGGCGCTGCGGATGCTGCCGATGCTGATGCCGGATGTCGTGTTTCTGGACCTGGGGATGCCGGGCATGTCCGGCTACGAGGTGGCTACCGCGATCCGCGCCGATGTCCGCTACGCCGCCGTGCGCCTGGTGGCGCTGACCGGCTGGGGCGGCGCAGCCGACCGTGAACGCACCGCGCAGGCCGGCTTCGATGCGCACCTGACGAAGCCGGCAACGGTGGAAGCGATCGAGGAGGTGCTGCGGCAGATGACGTAGCCCGTGCGACGTGCCCACGTAAAAAAGGCCGGTGTCCTAGGACACCGGCCTTTTTATGACAGCCTTTTTATGACCACTTGCTGCCGGGATTAACCCGCGTTGGCAACCGCGACCAGATCCGGCGTGCTTGGCACGGCTTCCTGGTTGCTGGCGAAGAAGCGCTCGACCTTGTTGCTGCGCACGGCGCTCTCGATCAGCTCATGCATGCTGCGCGCGGTCAGATCCCACGACGTGCCGGCCACGACCTCACGCATGCGCGCCGCCATCGTTGCACGGGCTTCGGGCGTCAGCGCCAGCTGGCGCTCGCAGGCTGCGATGAAGTCAGCGTGCGATTCAGCGATCTCGACCACATCACCGTATGGCACCTTGACGTCGGTGATCGGCGTGGACACCGATGGCAATTCAGCGGCCATGTACTCCAGCACCTTGGTTGGGCTGATGAACTTGGTCGAGTCGTTGATCGCGAATGGCAGCAGGCAGACATCCCAGCCGGCCAGGAACTGTGGCAGCTCGTTGTACGTGCGCTGACCCATGTAGTGCACGTTGGCCTGCTTTGGCAGCGTTGCCGGATCTATTTTGACGACCGGACCCACCAGGACGATTTGCCATTCCGGATGCGCATCGGCCATGCTCGAGACCAGGTCGACGTCGAAGCGCTCGTCGATCACGCCATAGAAGCCCAGGCGCGGATGGGCAATGTGGTTCTGGTGAGGATGCGAAATCGCGGCATCCTGTGCCTGACGGAAGTGGCCGGCGTCGACGCTGCTCGAAAAGCAGTGTGCGTTGGCGTGACGGTCACGCTTGGACTGGTACAGGCTCGGGCCGCCGGTGAAGACCACGTCGGCAATATTGAGCAAGGCGCTTTCGCGCTGCAGCAGCTGCTTCGGCGCGTTCTTGAACATCGCCAGCTCGTCCATGCAGTCGTAGATCACCTTCGATGGCTTCAGACCTTGCAGCAGTGGCAGTGCCATTGGGGTGTAGAACCAGACGATTGGTTCTTCGCCGGCTGGCACGAGGTCGGCCAGCAGGTTTTGCAGCGTTGGCAGCTGGTCATCGTGGAAGCCCCACTGATGAATCGGCGTGTGCGGACGGCAGACGGTGATGTTGTCGGCAACTTCCATCTTTTCCAGGCGCGCTTCGCCGTCCGTGTGCATCGGCTCTTCGACGAAGAGAATCTTGTAGTGTTGAGCCAGACGTGTCATCAGGTGCTGAGGGCGTTGAAACACGAAATCCCAGCGGAGATGGCAGAACACGATGAGGGTCGGCATGTGAATTTTCCTTTTCGCCTTGGTGGCGCTATAGTTGTTGGTAATTGTGCAGCCGGACGGTTCTTCTCTCTCTACTCGGGACCACCGCTGCTTGCGCGCGGGAACCTGGCCGGACGGGTGGATCGTAACATGCAATTTTCTTAATTTTTTGATTTGTGCATGGCAATATTTCAGGAAATGTAACAGGACTGTTGATGGTTCTCGTCGCGCTTCATAGGGAGAAGCGGTTGTTGACATGATTTCCTGTCAGTGGCGTCCTACAGCGCGACAGGAAGTTCCACTACGAATACAAGTGAAAAACTTGACGAAACTCACCAAAATTCACGCTGTAAAATTGGGCGTGCAAGCAGGTTGCACCGCACCATGGGGCGGCAATTCCAGTACCGCCAAGGTGGCAAGGCGCGCCTAGCGGCGCGCCGTTCAGGCCGACGATGATTAGCGCGGGTGATACGGCTCAGCGCCCTCAGCGTGACCATCGTCGCTGAAAGCCACGGCGATCGACACACCTTCCAGGCCAAGCGACAGCAGCGCGTCGCACAGTTCATCGACTTCAGCCACCAGATCGGCGGCCAGGTCGACCGGCTTCTCGACGCTGCCCCACGGCTGGCCACCATCCAGCGCGTACAGGTTCGCGCGCAGCAGGATGTGTTCTCCCATATCAATCGGCGCGACGGCCGCATGCACGGCATCCGGCGCCAGGTCCTTCGCCTGCAGCAGGCCCTTGATATCGGCCAGCACGCCAAGCGTTGCCAGCTCGGCCACGCCCTGCTCCTTGGCGCCGTAGAACAGGTCCTGGTATAAAAAATTCAGGTCGAGCCTTGCGGGGTCAGCCGCCAGGCAGCGCGCGACCAGAGGCGCTGCCGCCACGGTCCAGTCACGGTAGCGGTCCATGCGGGCGGTGAAATAGGCGTCGCTGCCAGCCTCGTCCTTCGGAATTCGGTAGAACGCATCGTCGCTGCGCTTGAACGAAAAGCCGAGCAGGAAACGCAGCTCGAGCGCCGTTTCGTCGGGTGCAACCGGCTCGCCGGTCCAGCCGCGCATGCTTGCTGCGATGGTCGGGGCCGGTTGCAGTTTCTTTTCCGTCAGCGAGGCGGCTGCTTCGCGCAGCATCTCGTGCAGCGTGCCATAGGCGATATGGTCGATCTCGCCCAGGTCGAACGCGTGCTGAAGCAGGATCACGCGCGCATGCGGGCTGTCGAGGCCGCCATCCTGGAAGCTGGCCACGAGCGCCTCGAAGGCCGCTTCGTCCTGGAACAATTCCTGCGCCACCAAGCCGCCCTCGCTGCGCACGAACAGTGGCACCATGAAGGCGTCGATCTCGTGTTCCGGGCCGCCTTCGCGCCCCACGCGCAGCGTCGCTGCTTCTTCTTCGATGCACCCGCGCAGCACGCGGCAGGCCAGCGGATCGGTGTAGCGGGCCAGTTCGATCGCCTCGTACAGGACTTCGTCGCGCTTCTTGCGCACGGCCTTGCGCACCGCCAGCACGAGCTGGTCGCGGCGCACGGTGTCGGGTTCGCCCGTTTCCAGGTCTTCGCGCTCGGCGATCTCGAGCGCCAGATCGGCCATTTCCTGGGCCTGGGCATTGGTGTCCGGTTCACGTGTGTTGTTCGAGGTGCGGGGCACCGGACGCTTGTTTTTTGGCATGTCTGAAATAGGGGGTGAAGGTGAAAGAATGATCGTGCCCGCATGGTAACACCCCCGGCATGGCCCCTGACAGTTGCCATCCGTCGCCGCTGCGCCGACGCGCAATGCTATGCTTCGCCCTACCGTAATCTGCAGGATCACCATGCTCGACCGTTTCTTCCAACTCAGCGCCAACAACACCACCGTCCGCACCGAACTCATGGCGGGCCTGACCACGTTCCTGACGATGGTCTACATCATTTTTGTCAATCCATCGATTCTGGGCGACGCCGGCATGCCAAAGGCGTCCGTCTTCGTCGCAACCTGCCTGATCGCCGCCGGCGGCACCGCACTGATGGGCCTGTACGCCAATTACCCGATTGCGATGGCGCCCGGCATGGGCCTGAATGCCTACTTCGCCTACGCCGTCGTGCTCGGCATGGGCATCCCGTGGCAGGCGGCGCTGGGCGCCGTGTTCATCTCCGGGTGCCTGTTCATCCTCGTCACGATGGTCGGCCTGCGGGCGATGATCGTCGACGGCATCCCGCGCTCGATGCGGGTCGGCATCACAGTCGGGCTGGGCATGTTCCTGGCCCTGATCGCCCTCAAGAATGCCGGCATCGTCGTCGCCAGTGACGCTACGCTCGTCAAGGCGGGCGACCTGCACCAGCCGGCGGCGTTGATGGCCGTGCTGGGCTTCTTCGTCATCGTTGCGCTGGATCGGCTGCGGGTGCGCGGCGCGATCCTGATCGGCATCGTGCTGGTGACCGTGCTCAGCTTTTTCTTCGGCGGCAATACCTATCAGGGCGTGTTCTCGCTGCCGCCACCCATCTCGCCGACGCTGTTCGCGCTGGACATCCCGGGCGCGCTGGCGGCCGGGATCCTGAATGTGGTGCTGGTGTTCTTTCTGGTCGAGCTGTTCGATGCGACGGGCACCCTGATGGGCGTGGCGCGCCGCGCCGGCCTTCTGGTCGAGGGCAAGATGGAGCGCCTGAACAAGGCGCTGCTGGTCGACAGCGGCGCCATCGTCGCCGGCAGCATGCTGGGCACGTCGAGCACGACCGCGTACATCGAAAGCGCAGCCGGCGTGCAGGTCGGTGGCCGCACGGGCCTGACGGCGCTGACCGTGGCCGCGCTGTTCCTTGCGTGCCTGTTCATCGCGCCGCTGGCGTCGGTCGTGCCGCCTTACGCGACCGCGCCGGCGCTGCTGTTCGTCGCCTGCCTGATGCTGGCCGACCTGGGCGACGTCGACTGGAGCGACACCACCGAAAGCATCCCGGCGGCCGTCACCGCGCTGGGCATGCCATTCACGTACTCGATCGCCGAAGGCATTGCGTTCGGCTTCATCAGCTACGCCGTACTCAAGCTGCTGACGGGCCGCGCGCGCGGCGTGAAACCGGTCGTCTGGGTAATTGCCGCACTATTCGCGTTCAAGATCGCCTACGTCGGGACCTGAATACCATTGCGCGACGCGATCCGGGTGCCCTGGCACGCCGCATCGCGCAGCCTATGCGTTACAATATCGGCCAACTCGCGGCAACCTGTCTGCCGCGCACGATTCATGAACGATTCACGAACGATGGGCCGGTTGCCCTGCGCAGGTCTGGTGCAGTGCGGCCCATGCTTCTCAACGGATGCTGATGAAACTATCCCCGATCCTGGCGCTGCTTGTTGTCAGCGTCCACGGCGCGGCCAACGCGGCCCCCGATCTTCCGCAGGTGGGCGACGTCCATGCGCCGCTCAAAGTCATGATGCCGGCGATTCCCGATGGTGGCTGGTTCACCTCGGCCGAGCTCGGCGCAATCAACACGTCCGGCAACACCAGCGGCACGTCGGTGACGGGCAAGATCGACGCCCGCCACGAAACGTCGGACTGGAGCCATGAATTCATTGCCAGCGGCTACTTCAAGGAAGACGAGTACGAGAACGA
Organism: Massilia aurea; assembly: GCF_014200505.1. Lineage (GTDB taxonomy): Bacteria > Pseudomonadota > Gammaproteobacteria > Burkholderiales > Burkholderiaceae_D > Telluria > Telluria aurea_B. The sequence goes on from NZ_JACHBX010000001.1 coordinate 1,479,269, forward strand.
AGAAGGCGAGCTGCTGCGCGCGCGGTCGGCCGAGCGCTGGGCCACGTCGGCCAAGGCCTCGTTCAAGCTGCTGGGCGATGGGCGGCGCGCCTTCATCCTCGGCTCGCACGTGAACGACAAGTTCGGCGCCTACGTGCGCTATTCGTCGCTGTCGGTCGGTTACGGTTCGCGCTGGTACACGGCGCCGGACAAGACGCTCGACGTCGAGATCGGTCCGGGCTACTTCAATGGCAGGCGCGAGACGGACGAAGAAGAAGACGGCCTGACCGTGCGCGGCGCGGCGCAGTTCCGCTGGCAGGTCAGCCCGTCGGCGTTCTTTGCGCAGACGCTCAGTGTCGAAAAAGGCACGTCGAACACCCACTCGGTGGCCGAGACGTCGCTGTCGACCAAGATCAACGGCAGCATGCAGATGAAGGCGGGGTTCAGCGTTCGCAACGACAGCAGCGTGCCCGAAGACAAGAAGAACACGGATACCCAGACTTCGCTGACGATGGTCTATTCGTTCTAGACGTTCTCGACATTCAGCGCCAGGCCAGCTCCAGCGTCGCGCCATCGTCCCGCACGATGGCAAAGCCGCAAGCCGCGTACAGCGCGCGTGCGGCGGTATTTTCACAGCGCACACGCAGCGTCATCGTGCGCTGCCCCAGGCAGGCGTCCTGCAACGCTCCCAGCACCGTGCGCGCTACGCCACGGCGGCGGGCCTGGGGCGCCACCGCCAGGTCGACCACGCGCAGCGTGTCGCTCGCCCAGTCCAGGACCACCCGTCCCAGCGCGTCTTTGCCATCGGTCAGCAGCCACGTCTCGGCAGCGGGATAGCGCTGCGCGTACTCGTCGACCTGCAGTTGCTGCTGGTGCCGCGCGATGCCCTCGATCACGCTGCGCGGCACCGGCAAGGCGCCCAGGTCAGGCCGCGTTGCCAGATACAGCGCCGCCAGGAACGCACCGTCGGTGGCGTGCGGCGCACGGCCCGTCAGCGCGCCGAAGCGGGGTTCGTTCACGCCTTCGCCGTGTGCGGGATCAGGCTGCGCGCAAGAATCAGCGCCAGCAGGCTGATCAGCGCAGCGCCGCTCAGGTAGTAACCGACATACTCGAGCCCGTAATTCGTGCCCAGCCACAGCGCGATATACGGCGCGACCGACGCGCCCAGGATGCTGGCGAAGTTGAAGGTCAGCGACGCGCCGGTGTAGCGCACCTCGGCCGGGAACAGCTCAGCCAGCAGCGTGCCCAGCGGCCCGTAGGTAAAGCCGACCAGGCACATGCCCAGCACCATGAAGGCGCCGACCGACCACGCGCCACCCGCCCCGAACAGCGGCCCGTACAGCAAGCCAAAGAGGGCGATCCCCCCGCTGACCAGCATCATCGCCGTGCGCCGTCCCCGCTTGTCGGCCAGCAGCGCCGACAGTGGAATGGTCAGCGCAAAGAACAGCACCGCGAACAGTTGCAGCAACAGGAATTGCTGGCGCGTGTACCCGAGCTGCGCCGTGCCCCAGCTCAGCGCGAAGACCGTCATCAGGTAGAAGATGACAAACGTGGCCAGCGCAATGAACGTGCCGAGCACCAGCGCGCGGCGATGGTCGCGCATGACGGTCACGACCGGCACCTTGACCCGCGCCTTCCTGTCCAACACCTTCTGGAAGTCCGGCGTCTCGGTGATCTTGAGGCGAATGTACAGGCCCACGCCCACCAGCACGGCGCTGGCCAGGAACGGAATGCGCCAGCCCCAGGCAAAGAAGTCGGCATCGGTCATCACTTCGCCCAGCAGCAGGAACACGCCGCCCGACAGGAAGAAGCCGATCGGTGCGCCCAGCTGGGGGAACATGCCATACCAGGCACGCTTGCCCGGCGGCGCATTCTCGGTGGCGAGCAGTACCGCCCCGCCCCATTCACCACCCAGGCCCAGGCCCTGGCCAAAGCGGCACAGCGCCAGCAACAGAGGCGCGGCCACGCCGATCTGGGCATAGGTGGGCAAGAGGCCGATCAGGATGGTCGACAGGCCCATCGTCAGCAGCGCGGCAACCAGCGTTGCCTTGCGGCCCACGCGGTCACCGAAGTGGCCAAATACGGCCGAGCCTACCGGGCGCGCGAAGAACGCAATGGCGAACGTTGCCAGCGACTGCAGCATCGCGGCGCCCGGATCGGCGGTCGGGAAGAACAGCCGTGGAAACACAAGCACGGCGGCCGTCGCGTAGATATAAAAATCGTAGAACTCGATCGTTGTGCCGATCAAGCTGGCAAACAGGACGGTACGGGGCTTGTTGGCCGTGACGACGCTCATGCAGCCGCCTGTGCCAGCGCTTCAGTCACAGCGCCGGTATCGGCCGGACGCACCACGCGCGCGACTTCCTGGCCATCCTTGAGCACGACCACCGTCGGCCACAGCTTGACGCGGAACGACCGGCCCAGCGGCCGGCCGGGCCCATCCTCGACCTTGACGTGCCTGGCAGCTGGTTGCCCGGCGACGGCCTGAGCAATGGCCGGCGCGGCCGCGCGGCAATAGCCGCACCAGTCGGTGCCGAAGTCGAGGACGAGAATGCCGGGTGCCGAATCGATCTCGGCGCGCTCGGGCTGGTGGGTTGCGTAGGCTGTGGACATGCGGGTCTCCTGGTATAGCCAATCTTGGCCTTGTCAATAGCATAAGCCTACCCGAAAACGCCCCTCCGGCCTATCGTGGTTGCTACTGAAACATGGTCGTCCCTGGGTGTGTCACCTAACCGACCGGAGCCGATGACACTGTCACGCTGACGTCTCATGCAGTCTGCTCTCGAGTCAGCTATCAAGTCAGCTTTTAATAAAGTCAGCTCAAGTCGGCTCCCCCTCAGCTCTGAATTCTGAAAGGATCCACCGATGACCATGCCATCCCAACAGCAAACACCCCCGGGCAGCGAAGCTGCCCTGCATCCCAAAGCCGATCACGGCGAAACCTCATATCGCGGTTCCGGCCGCCTGCAGGACAAGGCCACCGTCATCACGGGCGGCGACAGCGGCATCGGCCGCGCCGTGGCGCTGGCCTACGCGCGCGAAGGCGCCGACGTACTGATCTCGTACCTGAACGAACACGAGGATGCGAAGGAAACAGCGCGCCTGGTTGAAGAAGCTGGCCGCCGCGCGATCCTGGTGCCGGGTGACCTGGCCGATCCGGCGCACTGCCGCGCGGTCATCGAGCGCGCCGTGAATGAATTTGGCCGCATCGACGTGCTGGTCAACAATGCCGCCTTCCAGATGAGCCATGAGGCCATCGAAGACATCCCGGACGACGAATGGGACTACACGTTCCAGGTAAATATCACGGCCATGTTCCATCTCTGCAAAGCTGCAGTGAAGCATATGCCGCGTGGCTCGTCGATCATCAACACGACGTCGATCAATTCGGACAAGCCGAAGCCAACGCTGCTGGCCTATGCCACCACGAAGGGCGCGATCGCCAACTTCACGGGCGGCCTGTCGCAGCTGCTGGCGGACAAAGGCATCCGCGTCAACTCGGTCGCGCCGGGCCCGATCTGGACCCCGCTGATCCCGTCGACCATGCCGGCGGACGAAGTGGCAAGCTTCGGTGACGAAACACCGATGAAGCGCCCGGGCCAGCCAAAAGAAGTGGCCCCTGTGTTCGTGATGCTGGCCTCGGACGAAGCCAGTTATATCTCCGGCGCGCGGATCGCGGTCACCGGCGGCACGCCGATTCTCTGATCACTGTCCCAATGTGCGCGTGCAGGCAGGGCTGGCAAGCCCGGCCTGCACGCGCACGTCACGTTGACGCATCCAATTATTAACTTAAGTACAATACGCGCTTACCCGGCACGGCGCGCAGCATCTGCTGCATTCCGCCTTCTTGTCGCGCCCGTCGCCGCCTATCCATGAAAACCCGCACTTACCTGTTCCTGATGGCAGGGGCGATCCTGCTACCCGTGGCAATCGCCTCATGGATCGGCCTGTCCATGCTGCTTGACTGGGAACGCGAATCGCGCTTGCGCAGCGTGCGCGAGATGGCCCGCGCCACCGCCTTCCAGATCGACCGCGAGATCGCCGCCGCAGAGGCGTCGCTGCGCGCTGTCGCCTATTCGGAAGGCATGCGCCAGCAAGACTATGCACGCCTGCATCGCTGGACCTCGAGCACGAACGCCAACAATGCCCAATCCTGGACCGTGCTGTACGACAGCAAAGGCCGCGAACTGTTCACCACCCAAGCGCCGGTCGGCACCAAACTATTATCGAAAACCCGCGACTGGGCGAGCCAGGTGTCACTCGCCGGCGGCACCCTCGTGTCGGGCTACTTCATCGACGAATATTCGGGACTGCCGACCGTCGCCGTCAGCGTGGCGGCCCCGCTCGAGGATGGCCAGTACAACATCGTCAGCCAGATCTTCGACGTGCGCTTCTTCGAGCGCATCCTGCGCCATGACGCCATCGGCGCCGACTGGAAGGTCGGGATTTTCGATCGCAACGGGCTGGCCATCATGCGCAACCGCGGGTCGGACACGCTCGGCCAGCCGATGGGAGCGGATTTCCTGGCCGCCACGCGCGCTGCGAACCACGGCGTGTTTCGCCATGTGACGCAGGATGGGCGCGACGTGTACGGCGTGTTCACGCGTTCAAAAAGCAGTGACTGGACCATCGTCATCGGTGTACCGGTGGCGCAGATCGAAGCGGCCGCGCGCACGGCGACCTGGTATGCGGCGCTCGTGCTGGTGCTGCTGCTGGGCCTGGCCGTGGCCATCGTCTTGTATCTCGGGCGTACGCTCGAGCGGGCGCTGAGCCAGGCGGCGGCAGCCGTTACGCTCTTGGCCGATGGCGCCATCGCCCTGCCTGCCCGCACCCGGGTCGAGGAAGTCGATGCATTGGTCGAAGGCCTGGCCCGCACCAGCGAAGCGCTGTCCAGTGAAAGCCAGGTGCGCAAGTCGCTGCAGGACGAACGCGAACAGTTGCTGGTCAGCGAGCAGCGCGCGCGCCGTCTGGCCGAGGCGCAGAGCCGGGCCAAGGATGATTTTCTTGCCATGCTGGGTCACGAACTGCGCAATCCGCTGGCGGCGATCTCGGGCGCGATGTCGGTGCTGGACATGCCGAACCTCAAGCCGCAGGTCGCAGCCAATGCGCGCGACATCAGTCGGCGCCAGATGCGCCACCTGACCTGCATTGTGGACGACCTGCTCGACGTTCAGCGCATCCTGTCGGGCAAGATCGTGCTGCACCGCGCCCGTATCGATGTGGCGCAGGTCGTGCGCAGCAGCGCCGAGGCCAAGGCGCTGGTCGATGCCGGCGCCCATGCCTGGACCATCGAGACAGAACCGGACGCCTGGGTCGATGGCGACCGCACGCGCCTGGAACAGGTGGTCGACAACCTGCTGCACAACGCCATCAAGTACACGCCCAAAGGCGGCCGTGTCGACGTGCGTGTCTGGCGCGATGGGGAGCAGGTGGCAATCAGCGTCAGCGACAGCGGCGTGGGCATCGCGCCGGAGTTGCATCCGCTGATCTTCGACGTGCTGGTGCAGGGGCCGACGAGCATCGACCGCGGCCAGGGCGGCCTGGGCCTGGGCCTGGCGCTGGTCAAGCAGCTCACCGCCCTGCACGGCGGCACCGTCGCCGTCCACAGCGACGGGCCCGGCAAGGGCAGTTGCTTCGTCGTGCGCGTGCCGGCTACGGCGTGATGCGTTCCCATACATAGTCACCAGCGTCGGCTGGCAAACCCGTGTGCAGGCGATTGTCCTGCAGGCGCCAGGTACGCAGCGCCGGCAGATCCTGCGCCAGGCGCGAATCCACCGCGTCGGGCGGACACATTGCGCGCGTCGTTGCAACCGGCCCCAGGCTCAAGGTGCCGCCCGTCGCATCGGTGGCTACGGCCTGCCACGGACCGTTGCCGCGATTGCAATCGAGCTTGACAGCCAGGCGACCATCCTGGCCGAACGACAGCGTAAAGGCATCCGGCGAAGCGGGCCGCAGCGCCTGACTGCCGTCGTCGTTCGCCTGGAACGACGTCAGGCGCCAGCTCGTGCCGGCCAGCGTGGGTGTTGCGGCGGCCGTCGCGGGTGCGGTCGAGGGAGAATTTGCAGGTGCAGTTGAAGGCATGCTGGAGCAGGCGCCCAGGGCGAGGCTGATGGACAGGAGACAAAGGCTTGCGCGCATAGCGGTTCTTTCCAGAGATAGTAGACGCCCAGAATATCGCATCTGCAAAGGATGACCCGCCCTGCAGGCTGGGAATCTGCCAAAGCGCCCCCACCTGATTGATATCACCTTGTCAATACGAGACCACCATGCGAATCTTCCTGCGCGCCCTCGTGGTTGCCGTCATCCTGATCCTGGGCTACGCCCTGCTCCAACCCACCATCGAACGGGCGCTGTACACGATGCGGCTGGCGTCGATGCCCAAGCCCACGGCGCTGCCAGTGCCCGTTGACGGCGTTGCGGTCCGCGCGCTGCGCGACACCTGGGGTGGCGCGCGCAGCGAAGGCCGCAAGCACGAGGGCATCGACATCTTCGCCAAGCGCGGCACGCCGGTGTTGTCGAGCACCGAAGGCATCGTGGCGCAGGTCGGCACCAACCGTCTTGGCGGCCTGGTGGTCTGGGTCATCGGGCCGGGCGGCCAGCGCCATTATTATGCGCACCTGGACCGGTATTCCGACGTCGAGGCCGGCATGCGCATCGAGACCGGCCGTGTGCTTGGGTACGTCGGCAATACGGGCAATGCAAAAGGCACGCCGCCGCACCTGCATTACGGCATCTACGAGACGGGCGGCGCCATCAACCCGTACCCGCTGCTGCGCGCCGAGCAGGCGGCGGATACGACGGCTAAGGAATCGGCGTCGGCGGCACCTGGCCGCTAGATGCTGGCTGCTGCTCCTGCTGCTGCGGCGGCTCGGTGACCTCGATCGGCTCCTCCTGCTGGATCGGCACGGGCTGCTGCAGGAAATCCAGCTGATCGGCGCGCGATCCCGGCGCCAGTTCGATCGGGGCTTCTTCGAACATCTCTTCCTCGGGCGCTTCTTCTTCGTAGCGGCGCGGCTCCGGGCGTTTGCCACCCGGGAGCAAGGCTGCCGCATCGAGGCGTTTTGAATCGAACGCGCCGCGGAAGAAGTCGCCCACCAGCAGCGCTGCGTTGTGGCCGCCCTGCCCCCAATAGGTGCTGCGGATGGCCACGCGGTTGTCGTTGAAGCCCACCCAGGCGCCCGCCACGAGGTTCGGATGCATCATGATGAACCAGCCATCGGTGTTGTTCTGCGTGGTGCCGGTCTTGCCGGCGACGTCGCCATAAATGCCGAAGCGGCTGCGCACACCGGCACCGGTGCCGCGCGTGACGACGCCGCGCAGCATGTCGATCAGGGTCAGGGCCGACTGCTGCGACATGGCGCGCTCGGGCGCGCTGCCGCCGAAATCGGCAATCACGTTGCCGTCACGGTCTTCGATGCGGCGAACAAAAATCGGCTTGCGGTATTCGCCCTGCGCGGCAATGGTCGCATAGCTGCTGACCATTTCCAGCAGCGTCACCGGACTGGTGCCCAGCGCCAGTGCCGGCACGGCCTCGAGCTTGCTCTGGCGGATGCCCAGGCGCTGGGCCAGGTCGATGATCGGTTGCAGACCCACTTCCTGACTCACCTGCGCGGTGATCGTGTTTTTCGAGAAGATCAAGCCCTCGCGCATCGACATCGCGCGGCCCGTGTTGCCGCTCATGTCGGTTGGTTTCCAGACGCTGCCATTCGCGCCACGGAAGGACTGCACCACGTCGCGGTACATCTGGTCCTGCGGGATGCCCCGCTCGAGCGCAGCGCCATAGACGATCGGCTTGAAGGTCGAGCCCGGCTGGCGTGCGGCCTGGGCCACGTGGTCGAACTGGTCGCGCTCGAAGTCACGGCTGCCGACCCAGGCTTTGACCTCACCGGTGGCCGGATCGATCGCGACAAAACCTGCTTCCAGGCGTGACTTGGCGCTTTTCAGGTCGGCCATGAAACTGCGGTCGGCCTTGATGCGCTTGAGTGCGTCCGCTGGCGCTTCGCCGCCTTCGACGGCATTGCGGTACGCGCCCGTCTCGCGCACGAACGCGTCGAGCTCGCGCCCGTGCGTGATCCAGTAGTACGAAAACGGATCGACATTGCGCCGCATCGACGTGTACATGCCGCCGGACGTCGAGCGCGGGACATTCGGATTGGCCCATTCGACATCGGCGATGGCCTGCAGCATGTCGGCCTGGCGCTTGACGGCGCGCTCGGCGTCGGCCTGCAGCGCTGTGTCGAGCGTCGTGCGCACAACCAGGCCATCGAGCTGCAGATTGACATCGTTTTCGTCGGCCCAGTCAAGCAGCCACTTGCGCACATACGCGCTGAAATGGTTGTCCTTGCCGCTGCGGTCCGGCAGGCGCGCAAAGCGCAGGCGCAGCGGGCGTTTGATCAGCGCCGCATAGCGCCGCTCGTCGAACGCGCCGTGCTTGCGCATCTGGCCCAGCACGACATTGCGGCGCGCCAGCGAGCGCACCGGATTGGCCACCGGGTTGTAGTAGTGCGTTCCCTTGAGCATGCCCACCAGCGTGGCCGACTCGAGCACATCGAGTTTGGACGCCGGCTTGTTGAAATAGGTACGCGCAGCCATTTCGATGCCGTACGCGTTGTACAGGAACGGCACCGTGTTCAGGTAGGCCTCGAGAATCTGCGTCTTGCTGTAGGTGTTCTCGATCTTGATCGCCGTGATCAGTTCCTTCATCTTGCGGTTGATGCTGCGCGCCCGGCCGATCTCCTGCGGGAACATATTGCGCGCCAGTTGCTGCGTGATCGTCGAGCCGCCCTGCGGGGTGCCTTTCACGCTCGACCACAGGGCGCCACCCACGCGCCGGAAGTCGATGCCGTGGTGATCGTAGAAGCGGTGGTCTTCGGTCGAGATCAGCGCCTTGACGACATGGGGCGAGACCTGCGACAGCTTGACGCGCTCCTGCAGGCCCTGTTCAAAGGTGCCGAGCGACTTGCCGCCCGCATCCAGGATCACGGTCGGGCGCGCCTGGCTCGCCTGTTCCAGGTCGTCGATGCCGGGCGTCAGCGGAATCAGCACCAATAGCCAGGCGAAGATCGCCATCAGCCCGGCCGCCATCGTCCACAAGGCGATCAGCGCTAGCTTGACCGGCATTGGCCGCCCGTGCAGGCGCTGCTGCGCGCCGGACCTGAGCGCGCCGGCCCCGGTCCGGGCCCCGGTGACACCACGCCGGACAAGGCGTTGCAAGCGTTGCTGGAAGGTCGGCGCAGGCGTGCTGCCCGTGTTGTCATCGTTCTGCTGTTGGTCCACGCGCTATCCCTGCCTGCTCAATCTGTCAATTCGGCAAGTATAGCCGACCGGTGGCCTGCACCCGGCACGCCGTTGCGTTAGGCGTCACGCGGTGCTGGTCTTCGGCTCGATGTGGCCGGCGCGCAGCAGTACCTCGATCCGTTCCCCCGTCTGCGGGCGGCTGTAGACGTGGCCCTGCACCGAGTCGCACCCGGCGCCGCGCAGAAAGTCGAGCTGCGCGATCGTCTCGACGCCTTCGGCAATGACGTGCATGCGCAGGCCGTGGGCCAGCGAAATGATGGCGTCGACCAGCGCCGCGCCGTCGGCGCTGCCCACCATGTCCTGGACGAACGAGCGGTCGATCTTGAGAACGTCCACCGGCAGGCGCTTCAGGTATTGCAGGCTGGAGTAGCCGGTGCCGAAATCGTCGATCGACAGCTTCACGCCCATGCGCTTGAAACACGCCATCGTGTGGATGGCCGACTCGATGTCGCCCATCATCATGCTTTCGGTCAGCTCGATCTCGAGCGACGCCGGCGGCAGGCCGGTGTCCTGCAGCACGCGCTCGACGCTGTCCAGCAGGCCGGGCTCGGCCAGCTGGCGCGCCGACAGGTTCACGGCGATGCGCAGCGGCCCCAGGCCGCTGCGTTGCCACTGCCGGTTCTGGAGGCACGCCGTCTGCAGCACCCATGCGCCGATCGGCACGATCAGGCCCGTCTCTTCGGCCAGACCGATGAAACGCTCCGGCTGGATCGTGCCCAGCAGCGGGTGGCGCCAGCGGATCAGCGCCTCGGTGCCCACGACGCGGCCCGTGGCCAGGTCGATCTGGGGCTGGAAATGCAGTGTGAACTGCTGCTCGTGCAGCGCGCGCCGCAGCGCGCTTTCCAGCGCCAGCCGGTCGGATGCCTGCGCATTCATGTGCGGCGCATAGAACTGGACCCCATTGCGGCCGTCCAACTTGGCGCGGTACATCGCGATTTCGGCATGCTTGACCAGCGTGTCGGCGTCGGCGCCATCGGCCGGCCAGGCCGCCACGCCGGCGCTGCAGCCGAGCACCAGGTGCTGGTCGCCGAGCTGCAATGGTTCGGCCACCGCATCGCGCACCTGCCGGATGCGCGTGGCGGCCTGGCGTTCATCGCTGCACCCGCACAACACCAGCACGAAGTCGTCGCCGCCGACACGCGCCGCCGTGTCGAGCGGGGGCAGCGTGCGCTTGATGCGCGTGGCCAGCAGGCGCAGCGCCGCGTCGCCGGCAGCGCGGCCCAGCGTATCGTTGATCAGCTTGAAGTGATTGATGTCGAGCAGCACGACCCACACCGACATTCCGGTCGTGGCGGCGGCAGTCGCACGCTCGATGCGGTCGGCCAGCAGCGCGCGGTTGGCCAGGCCCGTCAGCGTATCGTAACGGGCATGGCGCTCGAGTTCGGCCTCGTAACGCTTGGCAGTGGTGACATCGTAGACGGTCACGACGAAATGGCCGACCTTGCCGTCCGCACGGCGCACGGGCGCGATGTAGACATCGGTGATCAGTTCGGCGCCGTCGCGCGCGTGCATCGTCACGAGGGCGTTTTCCTCGCGTTGCTGGCGCAGCGACGCCAACAGCACCTGCACCGACGGCTGCTCGATGTCCGCGCCGAGCAGGAGCGCGAGCGGCTGGCCGGCCAGTTCCTGCGGCGCATAGCCGAAGGTGCGCTCGCAGGCCGGATTGGCGTAGCCGATCGGATAACCCGATGCACGCGCATCGACCAGCAGGATCGGATTGGCGCTGGACGCCATCGCCCGCTCGTACACGCGCAGCGAGCCGGTCGCCCGTTCGAGCGCGGCGGTGCGCTGCCTGACCAGTGCTTCGATGCGGCGCGTGCGCGCCACCCGTTGCTGCACGAGCGTGGCGGTGGCGGCGCTCAGGACCAGGCCCAGCGCCAGCGTCACCAGCTCGCCCGCGTGACGCCCGAACGCCTGCGACTGCTCCTCGACCACGACCTGCCAGTGGCTGCCGGCGATGTCGACGGATTCGACATGGCGCAGCGTGTTGCCGTCGCTTATACGGGAAAGCCAGCCGGCGGTGCGCGCGGCAGGGCCATGCCGATAGGCCGTCACGATCTGGCCATCGACATCCGGCCCCTGCAGCGACAAACCCACGGCATCGTCATCCAGCAACCGAACTGCATGCAGTGTGCCGCCCACCAGCAGCGCGACATCGATCACGACCTCGGTATGGCCTACCACGGCGGCGCGGCGCGCAAACACGTCAGCGGGGCGCTCGTTGCCCCGGTAGACCGGCACGGTGATCAGGATGCCGCGGCGCCCACCGCCGCCCTGCAGCAGCGTGACGAGCGGACTGGCGACCGGTGCGCCGGCATCGATCGCCGTCTGGCTGACACGGCGCAGCGGCGGATGCGACCATACGTCACTGCCGAACGCGATCGCATTGCCGAGGATGGGCGTAACGTAATCGTTGACCAGATAAAGCGGACGCTCGCCGGCGCGCACCAGCCCCGCAGCGCCACCAGCAGCGCCACCCGCGGCGCCACCCGCCGCGCGCTCACGGATCTGGAAGTCTGGCCAGAAGGCCCGGCGTTCGGCTTCGAATGCCGGGCGCTCGGCAGCGCTGACGAAGCGCTGGAACACGATCGCCTTCAGGTAACCGTGATTCGCCACCAGCGGCAGCGCAAACGCATCGAATTCTTCGCGCGAGATATGGTGCGACGCGCGGAAAAACAGATTGACGGCGCGCGCCGCATCGACGGCTTTAAAAAAAGCCTGCGTCACTGCGGCCACGCGCACGCCGGCGCGCTGCGCGAATTCGGCGTTGGCGCGCTCGGTCTCCAGCGTGCGCACGACGCCGCACAGCGCCGCGGTCAGCATCAGTCCAAGCAGACAGGTGACCACCGCGGCCCTCGACAGGCCGCGTCCGGTACCCAATGAGCGGCGGGCGGATACGCTGTACATACAGCAGATGCTAGCGCAGAATGCGAGGCCCGGGCGCAGCGTTGATACGGCGTTTCCGCACAAGAATCTGCCGTGCGATGATGTGTTTTGACAACGCTTGCATTATCATCTCGCGCATGTCGTCCGAACCCCAAGCCCCTCCCCAGCCCTTGCCGCCCGATGCGCCGCCCCAACGCGTGCTGCGTCAATTCCGTATCGTCTTCAATGCGGTCAAGACCCATTTTCGCCAGCTCGAACACGAATCCGGGCTGGGCGGCGCCCAGGTCTGGGCGCTGTCGGTGATCGACAGCCAGCCCGGCATCGGCGCCACCAGCCTGAGCCGAGCGCTCGATATCCACCAGTCCACGGCCAGCAATCTGGTACGCGGCCTGGTCGAGCGCGGCTATGTGACTGCAGCGCGCGAAGGCACCGACCGGCGCAGCGTTGCCCTGCGCGTGCTGCCGGCCGGTCAGGAGGTGCTGCGCCGCGCCCCGGCGCCCCTTGCCGGCGTGCTGCCCAATGCCCTAGCCACGCTCGATGAATCGACGCTGCTTCGGCTCGAACAGGACTTGGGCACATTGATCGCGCGACTCGATGCCGATGAAGCGGCGGGCAAGATTCCGCTCGGCCAGTCATAACAGGAACACGCGGGAAACACCGGGAAAAAAAAGCCCCCCGACGAATGCGGGGGACGAAAAGAAGCGGGCTGACCGCCTCTTCGCTGATCGGGGCAAGGTGGTCGAACGACCCACTTGCCACGTCCCTATATTGCCCGAAAAGTATAATCAAGGCAACCTTATTTGTGCCAATGGACACAGGAGGGCGCCGCACACGCGAACACGACAGGAACAGGTATGGAAATAGCAGGCTGGTTGCAGGCAGGTGGATGGGGATTGTTGGCAGGCGGCGCGCTGATGCTGGGTGCCGGGATCGGGGTGCGTTATGCTGTGCCCAAGCGTCTGGTCGCAGCCGTCATGGCGTTCGGCAGCGGCGTGCTGATTTCGGCGCTGTCGTTCGAACTGATGGATGAAGCGCTCGAGACCGGTGGGCTTGCCTCGACGGCCGCCGGGTTCGTGGTCGGCGCAGGCATCTATACGGGCGCCAACTGGCTGCTGGCGCGCAAGGGCGCCAAGCACCGCAAACGCTCGACACCGCAGGAGGGCGCCGATCCCAAGGCCAAAGCCAGCGGCACGGCCATTGCCATCGGCGCCCTGCTGGACGGGATTCCGGAGTCGATCGTCATCGGCCTGTCGCTGCTGGGCGGCCAGGGCGTCAGCATGGCAATGGTGGCGGCGGTGTTCCTGTCGAACCTGCCGGAAGGATTGTCCAGCGCCGCGGGCATGAAGCGCGCCGGGCATTCGACCGGGTACATCCTGGGCATCTGGGCGGCGATTGCCCTCGCCTCGGGCCTGGCGGCGACGATGGGCTTCACGCTGTTTCACCAGCTCCCGCCTGAAATGCTGGCCGCAACCACGGCGGTGGCGGCCGGGGGCGTGCTGGCGATGGTGGTCGACACGATGATCCCCGAGGCCTTCGATGAGACCCATGATTTTGCTGGCCTGATCGTCGCGGCGGGGTTTCTCGCCGCCTTTACACTGAGCAAGCTTTCTTCGTGAACTTGCCGTGCATTACTGTTTATAATCACCTTTTCAAGCGACGCCCCCTCCCTGGCGTCGCAATCCCTACTTCCTCCTAAATATGCAACCCCAGTTTTCCGGCGGCACCTGGCGTGACGGCGCGGCGCCGCTCGCACTGCGCTATCTGTTTGCGCTGTTCCTGTTCGTCGTGGCGCTGGCAGCCCGTTTCATGCTGGTGGACATCCTGCCGGCGCGCGGTTTCCCGTTTCTGTCGTTCTTCCCTGCGGTACTGCTGGCGGCCTACCTGGCCGGTCTCGGGCCGGGCCTGCTGACCGCGTTTCTGAGTACGTGGGCGGCCTGGGCATTCTTCATGGGCCCGCGCCTGGCGCCGGCCGCCATGGCGCACAGCGACCTGATCGCGCTGGTGTTTTTCGCGTCGATCCTGGTTGTCGATTGCCTCGCTATCGAGCGCATGAACCTGGCCATGCGCAAGCTGCGCACGACCGGCACCCGCTTGCGCGAAAGCGAAGATGCGCTGGTGGCGCGCCAGGCCGAGCTGAGCGAAGCAAACCGGCAAAAAGACGTCTTCATCGCAATGCTGGCGCACGAGCTGCGCAATCCGCTGGCGCCGATCCTGTCGGCGGCCCAGCTGATCGCCATGCGCGCGGGTAACGATGAACCCCTGGCGCGCGCTGCGGCCATCATCACGCGCCAGGGGCTGCAACTGACGCGGCTGGTCGACGACCTGCTCGACGCGTCGCGTATCCACTCGGCCAAGCTGACGCTGCAGGTTGCGCCGGCCGACCTGCGTGACGTGATCGCCAGCGCGCTGGAAACGAGCGCGCCGATGATCGAACAATCCGCCGCCAACTTCCAGCTGACACTGCCGCCACAACCTATTCCCGTGGACGTCGACAGCACCCGCATCGCCCAGTGCGTGTCGAACCTGTTGCACAATGCCTTCAAGTTCTCGGCCAATCAGGGCGACATCCATCTCTACATCAGCACCGGGGCCGATGGCATGGCCCGGATCCGGGTCACCGATACGGGCCGTGGCATTTCGCCGGACATGCTCCCGCGCCTGTTCGACATGTTCACGCAGGAAGGCCGCAGCGGCAACGATGGCAATAGTGGCCTGGGCATCGGCCTGGCGCTGACGCGCGACCTGGTCCTGCGTCACGGCGGCACGCTCACCGCGCACAGCGACGGCCACGGCCGCGGCGCATCGTTCGAGATCGCCCTGCCGATCAGCACCGAAGTGCACGCAACGGCTATCGCCGCGCCATTGCCGGCAACGGCCGCAGCGCCCCGGCAGGCGCCGTCGGTGCTGGTCGTGGACGACAATGTCGATGCCGCCGAGCTGTTGCAGGCGCTGCTCGCACTGCACGGTTTCGACGTGCACATCGCCCATACGGGCGCCGCCGCTCTTGCCGCGCTGGCCCAGGATCGCTACCGCGTCTTGTTGCTCGATATTGGCTTACCCGACATGTCCGGCTACGAGGTCGCCATCACTGCACGTGCCCAGGGCTTGCTGGACGACACGACCTTCATTGTCGCGTTGACGGGCTGGAGCGACGCCGAGTCGCGCCAGCGCTCGGTCGATGCAAGAATTGACCATCATTTGAACAAGCCAGTGCAGATGGAAGCACTGTTGAGCCTATTCGATGCGCGAACGTTGTCGAACAATCTTACAAATGTATGACACAGATCAAGGTCAATTAATTTAAGTACTTGTTGGTATTGAGGATTTTGAACAGGCACGGTACGTGCTTATATGATATCGCAACAGCAATGTTCGGATTTCGATGTCACCTACATGTTCATCCATCCCTTAATAGAACGGAGTGCTCTGTGAAACTGATCAAACACTTGAGGAGTGCCGCCCTTGCCACCATGCTGTTTTCGGCTGGCGTGGCCAATGCAGCGCTGTACCAGTTCCAGCTGACCGGCGATTACACGGCCAGCTGGCAATTGAATTCGACCGTCTCGCCGGATGCTGTCGGCGAAGGCGAAGGCTTTGTGCTGGAAGACGTTTTCGGCGATTTCCCTGGTTCGTTCTTCGACTACACCGATCTCACCTTCTTCAGCGAGGCCATCGGTGGCGGGATGCAGATCGAGGACTATTTCGGCGATAGCGTGCTGTTGAGCACCGATGGTGTCCAGCTCTACACGGGTTCGGAATTCAGCCCGACCTTCCGCCTGGGCAAGTTTGCACTGAGCGAGTACCTGGGCACTGGCAGATATTCGCTGACCATCACGGATCTGGATGCAGTGCCACCACCGGTCGACGTGCCGGAACCAGCCAGCACTGCGCTGCTGCTCGGCGGCCTGGGTGTCCTGCTCGCATCGCGCAAGCGGCGTCAGGCCAGGTAATCATCATGCGATCGACAAGGCTGTGCTGAACCAGCCTTGCTATCTTTTCGGCGCAGGCGGCGCAGCCACCGCACCCTGCGTGCGCAGATAGGCCACGATCTCGGCCCCCTGCTTCTCGCTCATGAAGCTGAGAAAACGCATCTTGTTACCCGGTACGACCTTTTCGCTATTGCGAATGAACGCGACCAGCTTCTGCTCGTCCCAGACGAAACCTGCCTGTTTCAACGCCGCCGAGTAGGCATATGCAGGGGCGCTGCCGGCCTTACGGCCCACGATCCCGTTCAACTGCGGCCCGAAACCATTGCGGGCGCCCGCGCCCACCTCGTGACAGTTCGTGCAGCGCGCGAACAGACGGCGGCCGGCATCGACCTGCGCCTGAGCGGGTGCCGATGCGGGTGCCGGTGCCGGTGCCGCCAGCGTCTCGGCACCCGTTCCCAGCAACAGCGCAACACCAATAATGAACGCGCGCATGATTACTTCACCCGCTGCTTCTCAAGCTTGCGCGCCAGTGTGCGGCGATGCATGCCCAGCCGGCGCGCGGCCTCGGAAATATTGAAATCGGTCTCGGCCAGCACCGCGTGAATGCGTTCCCATTCCAGCGTCTTGATCGACGTCGAGCGGTTCGTCACCTCGATTTCGGCGCTGCCGGCCACATGGCCAAATGCCGCCTCGATATCGTCGGCGTCCGATGGCTTGGCCAGGTACTGGACGGCGCCCAGCTTGATCGCCTCGACCGCGGTGGCGATGCTGGCAAAGCCCGTCAGCACCACGATGAGCATGTCGGGGTCGTGCTCGTGTAGCAGTTGCACACAGGCCAGGCCCGACGTCTGGCCCTTGAGCTTCAGGTCGACCACGGCGTAGCCGGGATTGTGCTGCGCCAGGATGGCAGCGGCTTCATCATGGCCGGTGGCGCCCAGCACGCGGTAACCGCGCCGCTCGAATGAGCGGCTCAGCGTGCGGGCGAAGGCTTCGTCGTCTTCGATGATGAGCAGCAGCGGCTCAGGGTTCGGCATCGTTCAGTTCCTCTTCCAGTTCAATGGCCGACATCGGCAGTCGCAGCATGACCACGGCGCCGCCTTCCGGCCGGTTGGTCGCCGTCACCGTGCCGCCGAGCTTGCGCACGACGTTCACGGCCAGAAACAACCCCAGACCACCGCCGGGTTTGCCCTTGGTGGACTGGTACGGTTTGCCAAATTGCGCCAGCATGCTAGACGCAAAGCCGGGACCACGGTCGAGCACGGACAGCACCAGCGTACGCTCGTCGATGTGCGCATCGAAGCAGACCCAGTCGGGCGAGGCTTCCAGCGCGTTGTCGAGCAGGTTGTCGACTGTCTGGCGCAGCGCCGAATCGCTCGCCACCGGCCAGTCGTCGGCGATGCGATTATTGTACGTGAAAGTGCGCACCGGGCGGCTGGCCTGCCACCGTTCGACCAGGCCATCGAGAAAGCCCCGCACCGTGGTCCGTTCGGCCGATTCGCCGCGCGCTTCGCCGGCCGAGAGCAGGATGCCGCTGACGATCGACTTGCAGCGTTTGAGCTGCGTCTGCATCTCGGTCAGTTCGCCGAGCAGCTCGGCGTCGTCACGAAATGCGGGCATGCGCTTCCAGTCGCCCAGGATCACCGAGACGGTCGACAGCGGCGTGCCCAGTTCATGGGCGGCGCCGCTGGCAAGCAGGCCCATGCGCACGATATGCTCTTCTTCGGTTGCGCTCTGACGCAGCGCCGCCAGTTGGGTCGCCTTGTCGCGCACATTGTTCGAGATGCGCGAGACGAACAGCACCAGCAGACCGGCATTGAGCGCGAAGCAGACCAGCAAGCCCTGGACATACAGGCTGCCGATGCCGCGCTCATGGTCGAACGGCAGCGGGAGCGGCTCGGCAAACGCCGCCAGTCCCGCCATGCAGGTGATCGTGATGACGACGATGCTCCAGGTCCACAGCACCTCGAGCAGCACGGCCGAGACGATGACCTGCAGCAGGTACAGAAACGCAAACGGATTGGTGGTGCCGCCGGACAGGTACAGCAGCACGGTCAGACTCGAGACATCGACCAGGATGGCCATGAACATCTCGCCGTTCGAGACCGGCCGGCGTTCGTGCCAGCGCAGGTGGCTGGCGATATTGAAGGCGATCAGGCACGAGAGCACCTGCAGCATGTGCACCAGCGGCAGCGCGATCCCGAACAGCAGGATCGCGACGGCGATGGTGGTGACCTGGCCGATGACGGCGATCCAGCGCAGCTCGATCAGCTGCAGCATGTTCTTGTGGCCGGCGGCGAATTCCACGTTCGCAGCCGCCGCCGACGGCGACGTGCGCGCCGCCCGGGCGAAGAAATCCAGTGGAGATTGCATCGAAACCCGTCTGTTCAATGCCCCGTGCGCGGCAATGCGGTCGGGGCGTCTTTAATCGTTGGCGTCGCGGGAGCGCTTCGCCTCGTAGCGGGCCACCCACCACCAGGCTGCGGCCACCATGAGGGCGAGAGCATACCAAGTCAGCGCGTACACGAGGTGATTATTTGGGAACGAGATGACGGTCAGGCCGCCGACGGCGCGCTCGGGCGCCGATGCAGGATCCTGGTTCTTGCCGGCGTCGACGAAAAACGGCGCCGTGCGGGCAGCGTCGAACCCGCGTGCGGCGGTCAAGGCAAGAGCGTCGCGCGAGTACCAGCGGTTGCCGGCCGGGTCGTTGTCGCGCAGGAAGCCGCCTTTGGGTTCGCTGATACGCAGCAAACCGGTCAGCTTGACGGGCTCGCCCGGGGCGGCGCAGGCATCCGGCCCGGCCGTGCGCGCCGGGAAGCGCGTGGCGATATCGCCCGACGACGGGATGAAGCCGCGATTGACAAACACGATGTGGCCCTCGTCCGTGCAGAACGGCGTGAGCAGCCAGAAGCCCGCGCCCAGCTCGGACAGAGCCTGGACGGGTGCGGTGAATTGGTAAAGATAGTGACCCGACAGGGCAACGGCCCGGTATTCGTCAGATTCCTTGGAAATCTGCGGCCACTGCGCTACCGGGGGTAGCGCAGCTGGCGCCGCATGAACACGTGCATCGACGCGTTCGATCAGGTCCAGTTTCCATTGCAGGCGAAACACCTGCCAGGTCCCCAGAACTGCAAACAGCACGAGCAGCAGCAAGGCCAGCACCGCCACCAGGCGTCGCACGAAAGGCGAACGCCGTGGCGGGGGCTGATCCTGCGCCGACAGGGTCGGCGGCTGCTGCGCGTGCATCACCACGATCAGGTCATGTCGGAGGTGTTTTCAGCACCCATGCCCGGCATCATGTTGGTGTTCATGTGGTGCATGACCCAGATCGAGCCCGACATCACAATGACCAGCAGCACCAGCGTCAGGACCAGCGCCATCATGTTCCAGCCGCCTTCTGCCTTCGAATTCAAGTGAAGGAAGTAGACCATCTGGACCACCAGCTGGACCGCGGCGAAGCCGAGGATGACCCAGCGGGTCATGTCCGGGGCCAGCACATTGCCCATCACCAGCCAGAACGGAATCGCGGTGAGGATCAGCGACAGAGCGAAGCCGATTGCGTAATCCTTGCCACTGTAGTGGATCTGGTAGCTGTCATGACCATGATGACCATGGTCGTGCTCGTTATGATGATCGCTCATGGCAGCACTCCCATCAGGTAGACAAAGGTAAACACGAAGATCCAGACCAGATCCAGGAAGTGCCAGAACAGCGACAGGCAGGCCAGACGACGGAAGTTTTCCGGCGTCATGCCGTGCTTGGACAGCTGCACGAACAGGGTCACCAGCCACACGATACCGAACAGCACGTGCAGACCGTGGGTACCGACCAGCGAGAAGAACGCGGTCAGGAAGCCCGAGCGCTGTGGGCCGGCGCCCAGGTGGATCAGGTGCTGGAATTCATAGATTTCCAGCGACAGGAACGCCACGCCCAGCAGGCCCGTGACGACCAGCCACAGCTTGGTCTTGCCCACGTTCTTGGCTTGCGCCGAGATCATGGCCATGCCGAAGGTGATCGACGACACCAGCAGGAAGCCGGTGTTGAGTGCGATCAGCGGCAGTTCGAACAGCTCGGCGCCGGTCGGGCCGCCCGCGTAGTTGCGGCCCAGCACGGCGTAGGCAGCGAAGAGCGATGCGAACAGCAGGCAGTCGCTCATCAGGTAGAGCCAGAAGCCGAGCAACGTGCCCTGCTCCGGGTGGTGCTCCCGCGCCATGTAGCGCGCGGTCACTTCGGCGGGGGTCAACCCGCCTGTCATGGTTGCTTTAATTTCAGACATGGCTTTCCAGCATACGAGTACGTGCGGTTTCGGTCTTCAGGACTTCTTCAGCCGGAATGTAGAAATCGCGTTTGTAGTTGAAGGTATGGGCAATGATCGTACCGAGCAGGACGATGAACGCCCCGATCACGAGAGCCCACATATGCCAGATGATGGCAAAGCCGACCGCGCACGCCAGTGCCGAGATCACGAAACCGGCCCAGGTGTTCTTGGGCATGTGGATCGCGACGAAATCGGCGAGCGGACGCTGGTAACCGTTCTTCTTCATGTCAGCGAAGGTGTCGTTGTCGTGCACCACCGGCGTGAACGCGAAGTTGTAGTCAGGTGGTGGCGACGAGGTCGACCATTCCAGCGTACGGCCATCCCACGGATCGCCCGTGAAATCGCGCAGACGTGCGGTGTTGCGGTCACGGAAGCTGACATACAGTTGCATCAGCAGCGCGCCGATACCACCAGCGATCATCAGGGTGCCCAGGAATGAAATCTGGAACAGCCACTGGACCGACATGTCATCGAAGTGACTCACGCGGCGGGTGTAGCCCATGAAGCCCAGGATGTATGGCGGCGTGAACGCGACCCAGAAACCGATCGACCAGAGCCAGAACGACACGGTGCCCCAGAATTTGTCGAGCTTGTAGCCAAACGCTTTCGGGAACCAGTAGTTCAGACCCGCGAAGATACCGAACACCACGCCACCGATAATCACGTTGTGGAAGTGAGCGATCAGGAACAGCGAGTTGTGCAGCACGAAGTCGGCCGCAGGAATCGCCAGCATCACGCCGGTCATACCGCCGATGGTGAAGGTCAGCATGAACGAAATCGTCCACATCATTGGCAGTTCGAAGCGGATCTGGCCGCGGTACATCGTGAACAGCCAGTTGAACAGCTTCGCGCCGGTCGGGATCGAGATGATCATCGTCGTGATGCCGAAGAACGCATTGACGCTGGCGCCCGAACCCATCGTGAAGAAGTGGTGCAGCCAGACCAGGTACGACAGCACCATGATGACGCAGGTCGCGTAGACCATCGAGGTGTAGCCGAACAGGCGCTTGCCGCAGAAGGTCGAGACGACTTCGGAGAAGATACCGAACGCTGGCAGGATCAGGATGTAGACCTCAGGGTGACCCCAGATCCAGATCAGGTTCACGTACATCATCGCGTTGCCGCCACGGTCGTTCGTGAAGAACGCGGTGTCGAACAGGCGGTCCATGCCCAGCATCGCCAGCACGGCGGTCAGGATCGGGAAGGTCACGACGATCAGGATGTTGGTGCACAGCGAGGTCCAGACGAAGACTGGCATCTTCATCAGGCCCATGCCCGGTGCGCGCATCTTGATGATGGTGACGATCAGGTTCACGCCGGACAGCAAGGTACCCACACCCGCGATCTGCAATGACCAGATGTAATAGTCGACGCCCACCCCCGGACTGGCCAGGATGCCCGACAGCGGCGGATACGCGAGCCAGCCGGTACGTGCGAATTCACCGACGAACAGGGATGCCATGATCAGCACGGCGCCCATCGTGGTCATCCAGAACGAGAAGTTGTTCAGGAACGGGAACGCCACGTCGCGCGCACCGATCTGCAGTGGCACCACATAGTTCATCAGACCCGTCACGAACGGCATTGCCACGAAGAAGATCATGATCACGCCGTGGGCGGTGAAGACCTGGTCGTAGTGGTGCGGCGGCAGGAAGCCGGCGTTGTCGCCAAAGGCGAGCGCCTGCTGGGCACGCATCATCAGGGCGTCGGCGAAGCCGCGCAGCAGCATGACCAGACCGAGGATCATGTACATGATGCCGATTTTCTTGTGGTCGATACTGGTGATCCAGTCTTTCCACAAGGAGCCCCACAGGCGGAAGTAGGTCAGGATGCCAACGAGGGCAATACCGCCTACGATCACACCTGCGAAGGTAGCAAGCAGGATCGGCTCATGGAAGGGAATCGCGTCCCAGCCAAGCCGACCGAAGATAAACTTCGTCAAGTCGAAAGTGTCTTGCATGGTTACTTCTTCACAGTGTTAAAAGGGGCGACGCACATTTCCAGCGCCTCGGCCAGCATGGACTTGCCATCCTTCGGCAGCTGGCGGATGGCCGCAGCCATTTCGTTGCGCTTGTGATCCTCGTGCATTTGCTGGTTCATGCACATGGTGCCTTCAGCAACGCAGCGGTTCAGGATGCGGTTGAACAGCGCGGGCTCGACCTGTGCGTAGTGGCGCACCGGCTCCTTGGCGGTCGGCTTTTCGAGCACCATGTAGTCAGCGCGGTCGAGCACTTCGGTACCAGTCTTCATTTCCTTGACCCAGGTGTCGAAATCGGCCTGCGTCACGCCCTTGTAGGCAAACTTCATGTGCGAGAAACCGTCGCCGCTGAAGTTGGCCGACAGGCCGCGATAATCGCCGGTCTTGTTCAGCACCGCGTTCAGTTCCGTCTCCATGCCCGGCATCGCGTAGATCATGCCAGCCAGGGTCGGGATGTAGAACGTGTTCATCACGGTCGACGACGTGATCTTGAAGCGCACCGGCACGTCGATCGGGGTCACCAGGTGATTGACCGACGCGATGCCCTGTTCCGGATAAATGAACAGCCATTTCCAGTCCAGCGCCACCACTTGCACTTCGAGTGGTTTGACCGACGCAGCGAGCGGCCGGTTGGCGTCGATGCGGTCGAGCGGACGATACGGGTCGAGCTTGTGGGTACTGACCCAGGTAATCAGGCCCAGCACGATGATGATCAGGAGCGGTGCGCCCCAGATGATCAGTTCGAGCTTGGTCGAGTGGTCCCAGTCAGGTTCGTAGGCCGCGTTGGCGCCCTTGCGGTAGCGCCAGGCGAACCAGACGACCAACAGCATCACCGGAATGATGATGATCAACATTAATAGAACCGATATGACGATCAGATCGGCCTGCTGCTTTGCTATATCGCCGGTGGGATTCATTACGACGGTATTGCAGCCAGCAAGCGCTGCAAGAAGAAGTAATGGCAGTCCGCGGCGGACAATTTGTGGAATCATGCTAGGTATCTAACGTTACATGGAGGGAGAGCGTGCTACTGTACTGCCAACGGTCGCCAAAGAACATTGGACAGTTTGTCCCACCCTTTGCCATAATGCAATTTTAACAATAGTGTTACCCACAATAGTGGCGACCGCGACACGACTTTTGGAGAATTAACCATGCACAGCACTACCCACGGCAGCGACGACGCCGCTCCAATCACGAGCCCGAACAGCGGCGCACGTAACATCAACGCCCGCGACGAACACATTTCCCCCGGCGACATCGCCGTCGGCGTCATTGTCGGTCGTTCGGCGGAGTACTTCGAATTCTTTGTGTATGCCATCGCTTCGGTGCTGGTGTTCCCTTCGATCTTCTTCCCGTTTGCCGATCGCCTCGAAGGCACACTGTACGCCTTTGTCATTTTCGCGTTCGCCTTCATCGCGCGTCCGTTCGGCACGCTGCTCTTCATGTGGATCCAGAAACGCTGGAGCCTCGACATGAAACTCCTGATCGCCCTGTTCATGATGGGCACCTGCACCGTCGTCATCGCCCTGCTCCCGAGCTACAGCGAAATCGGCGGCGCTGCCATCGTGATGCTGGCACTGCTGCGCATCGGCCAGGGCCTGGCCCAGGGCGGTTCGTGGGATGGCCTGCCATCGCTGCTGGCCCTGTCGGCACCTGAAGGCAAGCGCGGCTGGTACGCGATGCTGGGTCAGCTGAGCGCGCCGCTCGGCTTCGTCATCGCTGCCGGCGTGTTCGCTTACCTGATCGGCAACCTGTCGCAGGAAGACTTCCTGACCTGGGGCTGGCGCTTCCCGTTCTTCGTCGCCTTCGCCATCAACGTCGTCGGCCTGTTCGCCCGCCTGCGTCTGGTCTCGACCACCGAATATGCACGCCTGCTCGACACCAACCACATGACGCCTGCCCCGGTCGGCGAACTGATGCGTAATCAGGGCACCAATATCATCATCGGCGCTATGACCGCACTGGCCAGCTACGCGCTGTTCCACCTGGTCACCGTGTTCCCGCTGTCGTGGATCCAGTTGTACGATACCCGTCCGGTCGAGTCGTTCCTGCTGGTCCAGATGGCTGGCGCTGTGCTTGCCGCGCTGGGCATTCTGGCCTCGGGCTATATCGCCGACAAGGTCGGTCGTCGCACGACGCTCGGCACGCTGGCCGCGCTGATCGCGCTGTTCTCGGTCTTCGTGCCATCGCTGATCGATGGCGGCACCGCTGGCCAGAACACCTTCATCCTGGTCGGCTTCACCCTGCTGGGCCTGTCGTATGGCCAGGCAGCGGGCGCCACGACGTCGAACTTCCAGAAGCACTTCCGCTACACCGGTGCGGCGCTGACGTCGGATCTGGCATGGCTGGTCGGCGCGGCGTTCGCCCCGCTGGTCGCCCTGGGTCTGTCGGCCAACTTCGGCCTCGGCTACGTCAGCCTGTACCTGCTGTCGGCAGCCGTGGCCACGCTGGCTGCGCTGAGCCTGAACCGCAAGCTGGAAATTCGTGACTGATCTGTCTGGCTTTTTTTGACAGTGACAACAACGGCCCTTCGGGGCCGTTGTTGTTTTCGGCTGCGTGCACAGGCGATGAACCGTTTGCATTACTAAATACAACATTGCATTCCATCCAGCAATCTTTGCTGATGGTATGATCTTCGCAGCCGACACGCGTGTGCCCCAACGGCCCGCGCTACAGTGGCCAGTTCGCGCATCCATCGACGGATGGCGACGCTGGCACTTGCCCCAACCGCTACCGCGCGCCCGGCTTGTCTGCCGCATGGCACGACATCACGGAGCCCAGTCCGGTACACGGGACGTGGCCGTATTTCATCCTGTTCTCACGATCGCACAACCATGAATCTGCATCTGTCACTGCTGGCTGGCGCCCTTCTCGTCACGCAATCGGCCATTGCCGCCCCGCCGGCTTGCTACAATTTTTCACCGGTTAATCAATTCAATGTCCAGGTGTCGGCCAGCTACTGGAATCCGATCATCAGCTACGTCTCGGCCCGCAGCAAGGTCTGCATGAAGCTCAAGCTGGGCCGCACCTCGGCCGACACGACCAGCTTCGTGCTGGCCCGTGAAGTCGACTTCGCGTTTACCAATCACCTGTTCAGCCCCGATCGGGACAAGATGGGCTGGACGGTGTTCGGGCGCCGCAACGCGCCGCCCGTGCATGCGCAGATCGTGGTGCCGGTCGACTCGCCGATCAAGGACCTCAAGGAACTGGCCGGCGCCGCCGTGAGTTTTCCCGGCGCGGAGGCGCTGGTTGCCTACAAGGTCAATTACGCGCAGCTGCTGCGCGCCAATATTCCCGTCAACGTCGTGTTCGCAGGCAATCAGGACGCCGCGTTCACGCAGCTGTTCGCCGGCATGGTCAAGGCCGTCGGTGCGAATTCGCAGCTGGTGGCGAACTGGAGCGGCCGTGAAGGCAGCGCGTTTCGCGTGCTGTGGAGTTCAGCGCCATTCAATGATCTCGCGCTGATGGCCTCGCCACGGGTGCCGGCCGAGCAGGTGCGCGCCGTCGCCAGTGCCTTCCTCACGATGCACACCGACCCGGAAGGCAAGCGCGTGCTCGCCGAATCAGGCGCGCTGGTTCACGCCCCGGTGCCGTTGTCGTTCGTCCCGGCCAGCCAGGCCGACTACGCCAGCTACCGCGCGTTCTACGCCGACGCGCCGGCCAGCCTGCGGTGACACGTCTCGCCATGATATTTGCTCCACTGCGCCTGCTCAAGCGCGTCTTCCTGCCGCGTTCCCTGATGGGACGCGTATTCGGCGTGTTCGCGGCCACGATGCTGCTCCTGCTGGCGGCCGGCCTGGGCATGTTCTACCGCTACCAGTACCTGCAGCACATCGAAGAAACGCAGGACAATGCGCTGATGCTGGTCGAGGCGGTGATCCAGCCGATCGAAGAAAGCGTGGTCATCGGCGATTACGACACGGTCAAGCGTACGCTCGGCAAGATGCTCGTCAAATCGCCCTTCAACCGCGCCCAGTTCCTCGAGGTCGGTGGCGGAGCCATCAGCCTGGAGGCGCAGGACAGCCAGCACGCAGCGCCGCCAGACTGGTTCACGGCGCTGATCGTCGAGCGGTTCTACGATGTCAACCGCGTCATCACGGTCGGTGGCAAGGATTACGGCGTCATGCGCCTGTCGTTCGACGTGACCAAACTGGCGGCCCAACTGTGGCAGCTCATCATCGAAACCGCGGCGGTGGCCTCGGTGCTGGCCTCGGCCAGCCTGCTCATGATGCGCGTGCTGCTGCGCCGCTGGCTAGACCGTCTTGGCGGCCTGCGCGCCTTTGAACACGACGTCGCCGCCGGCCTGGTCACCGCCGAGGCGCCGTTGCACGATGACGCGCCGCTCGAGATCCAGGAAGCGATCCTGGCCGTCAACCGCGGCACTGCCAGTCTGCGCGTGCAGTACGGCGAGCGCATCGAGCTCCTGATGAATTCGCTCGTCCAGCACAAGAGCGCAATGGACCAGGCCGCGATCGTGTCCGAGATCGATGTCGACGGCCGCATCGTCGTCGTCAACGACCAGTTCATCGCCAACAGCGGCCTGTCGCGCGACGAGGTCGTTGGTCAACCCCTGGCGCACCTGACCATCCCCGGCCCGCTGCCAGCCTGGGCACCCGGGCCGAACGTCTGGAAAGGCGACGTCATGATCGCCGGGCGCGATCGCACGCTGCAATGGCACCGCACGATCGTGCCGATGTTCGATGCGGGTGACACGGTGCGCTATATCTGTATCGATATCGACATCACCGAGCGCAAGGCCTTCGAGCGCACGATCCTGGCGACGGCCCGCCGCGAAAACCTGATCGCCGAGCTGGGCCGCGTGGCCCTGACGGCGACCGACCTGCACCACGTATTCCGGGAAGCGATCCAGGCCGCAGCGGCGGGCCTGGATGCGCCGAGTGCGGCGCTATTTTCGCTGGAACCGGCGCCGATCGGACGCTCGCTGGTGATCCGCGCCGGCAGCGGCGCCCTGGCCTCGGCCACCGGGTTCGCCCTTGACTGCCCGCTGGGGCCAATGCCGCAGCAAGAGCCGGCCGACCTGCTGCGCCCGCTGTTCGCGACCGTCGGCGCCGCCTACCAGGTGCGCAGCAGCGTCGATGCCTGCGTGATTTGTACGGAAAGCCCGTTTGGCGTGCTGGGCGTATTCTCGGACGACGCCCGCCAGTTCGGCGCAGACGACCGCAATTTCCTGCGCAGCATCGCGCACATCCTGGCCACCACGATCGAGCGCCACACGGCCCAGCAACGCCTGACCTATCTGGCGCAATACGACGCCTTAACCGACCTGCCGAACCGGCGCTACCTGTCCGAGTCGCTCGACCTGGCCATCGGTGCCGCCGCTGCGCAGGCACGACGCACCGGCGTCATGTTCATCGACCTGGACCACTTCAAGAAAGTCAACGACATGCTGGGGCATGGGGTCGGTGACCAGTTGCTGGTGCTGGCTACCAAGCGTCTGCAGGCCTGCGCGCGACCGGGCGATCTGGTTGCGCGACTGGGCGGCGACGAATTCGCCCTGATCCTGCCCGACGTCGTGGAAGACGGCGACATCGCCGTGCTATGCACCAGCATCATCGATGCGCTGGCCGCGCCGTTCCTGCTGCAGGGCCAGCAATTGTTCGTCTCGGCCAGCATCGGCATTGCGCGCTACCCGGAAGACGGCGCCAGTGCAGAGGAGCTGCTCAAGAGCGCCGATACGGCCATGTATGCGGCCAAACACAATGGCCGCGGCAATTTCCAGTTCTTCAGCGCTGCCATGCACGATGCGACCACCCAGCGCATCAAGCTCGAAGCCGAGCTGCACCAGGCACTGGAGCGGCGCGAGTTTTTGCTGCATTATCAGCCGAAGCTGGATCTGGCCACGGGCAAGACCAGCGGCTTCGAGGCGCTGCTGCGCTGGAACCACCCACAGCGCGGCCTCGTGCCGCCGCTCGAATTCATCTCGGTCCTCGAAGACACAGGTCTCATCATCGCGGTCGGCGAATGGGTCGTGGCGGAAGTCTGCCGCCAGCTCGGCGCCTGGCGCGCCGACGGCTTCCCGATCGTGCCGGTCGCCATCAACCTGTCGGCACGCCAGCTCGAGCAGGACGATCTGGCCGCAACGATCGAGCAGATCGTCACCGCCAGCGGCATTGCGCCGGCACTGCTCGAGTTCGAGCTGACCGAATCGATGCTGATGGTGAATCCGGACGCCGCGGTCGCGATCCTGGGACGGATCAAAGCGCTGGGCATGCGCCTGTCCATCGACGATTTCGGCACCGGCTATTCGAGCCTCGCGTACCTGAAGCGCTTCCCGCTCGATGCGCTCAAGATCGACCGCACCTTCGTGCGCGACCTGCCGCATGACAGCGACGACGCCGCGATCACCCGCGCCGTCATCAACCTGGCGCACAGCCTGAATCTGAAGGTGGTGGCGGAAGGCGTGGAAAATCTCGAGCAGCTGTGCGAACTGAAGCGCTTTGGCTGCGACGAAATCCAGGGCTATTATGTCGATCGGCCACTGGTGCCGGCACGTTGTTTCATTCGTGCCGACAGCGCGCCGCTGCTGGGAATGCAGCGCGACGCTGCGCTGGCGATGTAAGCGAGCCGGTGTTGGCGGGCCGATCAGGCCAGCGCCGTATCCAGTACCGTCATCACGATGAACCCGATGACCAGCGCAATGCTGGCCTGGGTGCCATTGCCCGACTGGCGCGATTCCGGAATCACGTCATTGACGATGACAAGCAGCATGGCGCCGGCAGCGGCGGCCAGCGCATACGGCAGCAGACCAGCGGCGATACCGATGAGCGCGACGCCGAACACGGCAGCGATCGGCTCGATCAGCCCCGACACGATGCCCATGCCGACAGCAGCGAGGCGGCTGTAGCCGACGGAATGCAGCGCCAGCGCCACGACCAGGCCTTCCGGCACGTCCTGGATCGAGACACCAGTGGCCAGTGACGTGGCTTTTTCGAGGTCGATGCCAGCAAACGCGACGCCAATGGCCAGGCCCTCCGGCAGGTTATGCAGCGCAACGGCCCACACGAACAACCATGCGCGCCGCAACGACACCTGGTCGGGATCGGTAGAGAGGATGCTGTCGGTATGGACCGCGCGGCTCATCAGGAGAATCGCGCCGGCGCCGGCCAGGATGCCCGCGCCCACCATCAGGCTGGATTCCCAGCTGCCCGCTCCGGCCGATGAGGCTGCGTTCAAAGCGGGAATCACGAGCGAAAATGCAGTGGCGCCCAGCATGACGCCGGCGCCGAAACCGAGGAATGAGTCGTAGGTACGACGAGAAAAATTCTGTGCAAACAAGACGGGCAATGTGCCAAGCGCAGTGGCTGCTGCCGCGGCGCTGCCGCCCAGCAAGGCGGCCAGCATCTTCGGGTTGGCATTCATGAACTGCTCGATCAGGCTGCCGATCAGGACAAACAGGACAACGGTGCAGATACCAGCAATAATGACGCGACGTGGGGTGAGCCAGCTCGGCATGCCGCGGTGTGGTGGGGCTTTCTCGACTTGACTATCCATGCGGCTTCCTGATAACTGAATGCCGCCTGCCACAGATCATGCGGCAGGCGGCGTGGGCATACGCTATGCGTTTTGCTTACGTCGTTTCGCTTACGTCGTCTTCTTGACGCTGGCCTTCTTTTTCTTGGCAATACCGGTATCGTCGAGCGGACCGCCGCGTGATGCCACGGTGGGTTCACCCATTGCATTTCCGCTACTGCCACCTATCGTACCACCGGATGCAGATTGCATCATGCCCAGTTCGGAACCGGTGCGCGGCATGGCCATCGGGTCCGACAGCGTGCGCGCCGCCATCATTTCCAGCACGTCGATATCGTCGGTCGGCAGCGCCACTTCGGCGTCGCCCGCACCGCCATCGACAGCCATCTGCTTGTCGCGGTCGCTGATGAAGTCCCAGTCGGCGCCCTGGTTCCAGGCACCCCGGACCTCGCCCTCGCCCTGCGACATATTGTAGTAAACGCTGGCAAATGCCGGCACCACGGGCATTTTGCCGGGCGGGAAGTTTGGCTCCATTGCGTACAGCGCTTTCTCGAACGATTTCATGTGCGCCACTTCGCGCGTCATCAAAAAGCCCAGCGCCTCTTTGACGCCCGGGTCGTCAGTCAATGAAATCAGCCGCTCGTAGACAATCTTGGCGCGCGCTTCGGCAGCGATGTTCGAGCGCAGATCGGCGCTCGGCTCGGTGATCGAGTCGATGTACGCGGCCGTCCAGGGCACACCCGCCGAATTGGTCAGCGGCACACCGGCGCCATACAGCACCTGGGTGATGTGACTGTCGTTACCGGCCCCCGTGATGCTGCGATAGGTATCGGCTTCCATGTCGACACCTTCGGCCAGGCGGCCTTTGGCGCCCTTGTTGAGCATCGCAACGATGTTGCCGATGACTTCGAGGTGGCTGAGTTCTTCGGTGGCGATATCGAACAGCAGGTCCTTGCGGCCTGGATCATCCTCGGCAACCGCCTGGGTAAAGTAGCGCATGGCGGCGGCAAGCTCACCCTGCGGGCCGCCGAACTGTTCGAGCATCAGGTTCGCCAGGCCGGGATTGGGGCCGCTGACGCGGACGGTGTACTGCAAACGCTTATTGTGAGCAAACATGAAAGTATCCTCATATGGGTGTTCATCCTTGCGGCACGCGTCATGCGTGACCGTCCAGGACGGGCCGTCGTCAAGATCGGCAGCCCAGTGAACCCATAATCGCATGACAACTATTGGTCATCCATCAGGTGTAATCCCGAGTCCGTGTAGGATTAATTTGACACGATGTTATTTCAAATCAACATTTGCACGTGGCAGCCAGCCTGTGCAATCTGGCACATGACTGACAAGGCACCGGCATGCGCGCCTACAGTCATCTCGACCGACGTGCCCCACGATAGCGGACAAACAATCACATCGGGGGTACTACCATGTTCAATCTCAAGCAACTCAGCCCAACCATCACTGACATGATCCGCTTCGATCATTCGCACGTCATGGTCACCTTCCACCAGTATTCGAGCGACAAGAGCCCGACCGTCAAGAAGGCGTTGGCCGACACGATCTGCGATGCGCTGGAAATCCATGCAACGCTGGAAGAAGAGATTTTCTATCCGGTAATGCGACGCGAAGATGCGAAGCAGCCGTTCATCCACGAGGCTGAACCGGAACACGACGAGATGCGCCGCCTGATCGCCCAACTGCGTCGCACCAGCGGCGCCGATCCGCGCCACGATGATCTGGTCATGGAATTGATGCGCGACGTGATCCATCACGTGGCCGATGAAGAAACCCGCCTGCTGCCCGATGCCGAGAACATCCTGGGCAAGGCGCGCCTGTCGGAACTGGGTGCTGCAATGACGCGTCGCCGTCTCCAGCTCGTCGGGCCGAAGGCCGGCAAGCTGGCCAAGGAACATCTGGTTGGCTTCTCGGGCAGCAGCGCGGCGCTGGCCGTCGGTGTCGTCGGCGCCCTGATTGCCGCCTTCGCGCTGACGCCAAAGACAACCTCGAACGACAAATCGGCAGAGGCATAACGCGCGCAGTCGCCTTTACCTGACGCGATGCAACACCGTCCCCGGCAACGGCGACGGTGTTTTTTTTGGCGCTCTACAGGTCGGGATAAAGGACTGGCAACTATCGGCCGAGGCCACGTTAAGACCGTGCAGGGGCTGCAATGAACAACTGCAGCTCTTCGCAGGCGCGTACCCGTTCGAAGTCGATGGTGGCTACCAGAAAGTAGCGCAGTGGATTGAGCGTCAGCGGGCCTTAGTCTGTCAGACCGGCCATGGCCCCAGCCATTTTCAGCAAGTGGTACACCTGCGAAAACGCCGTCGTGAAGTGCGGCACCATCCGGTCAAGCGGCGTGCGCTGCAACGCACTCATCACGGCGGCCGTACTGGTCGCGCGCCAGAACTTGTGTGGACCAACAATAAAGTTTGACAAAAGCCCTTTTAAGAACCTGGCCAATTCCAACGAGCTGGTGTGCGAACAAAGTTTGACACAAACAGTCGTCGGCGTCTTCCATGTCCGCAGGTAGCGACAATAAAGTTTGACACAACTACCTGTCCCCGTAGGCCAACGCGACCGGCTGCTTTCGACCCAAAGCAGTCATACGGGTTGATGCTTGCTTAGCGGCGAAGGTGAACCGTGAATGCCGGCTCGCTTCCGATATCTGCCAGCGTAAGGCTACAGCTCGGCAGCACGGCAGACAGGCGCGCTGCTGACTCACCCATTGCTTTTGACCGGCTCTAGGAGCGAGCCTGCCACCCCACGTGCGTGGGCCGGACGCGCGAGCAGTACCAGGCCGACAGCCCCGGACAGAATCAACAGCCCTGAAATAATTTCCGCTTGCGTCGCCGTGGCGAAGCCGATATCGAACATTGGATTAATCCGTACCTGTTCGATCACCATGCGCTCCACGCCGGCGAGCAGCACGTACAAGGAAAAGAGCCATCCTTTGCGGAACCGGTGATCGCGCAGAACCCAGAGCAGCGCGAAGCAAGCAAGCCCCATCACAGTCTCATACATGGGGGCCGGGTAGACGCCGGGAGCAGCGATGACTTCGCCAATAATATTATTCTCATAGGTTTGCGCCCACATCCAAGTCGGCAGAAAATCAGGCTTAAGTGCAATGTTGGAAGCGACGCCCCAGTCGCCGTCGCCCGAGACCTGACAACCGATTCTTCCCAGTGCGTAGCCGAGCATCATGGCTGGCGCAGCCGCGTCCATAAGAGGACGCAGCGGCAGCTTATGCCACTTCACGTAAAGCAGACCGACAATGGTCCCGAGGATGAGTCCGCCGAAGATGGTGAGACCGGCACGAGTGAATATCATTGACAAAGGATCGGCAGTGAACTCATCGATATGTTCGAAAATATGGAAAATCCGCGACCCCATGATTCCTGCCACCATGATCGCCACGGTAAAGCCCGGAACGATTTCCTGGGGCGCTACGGGCCGCAGCGTCACGAGTCCATCGCTACCCCTGCTCTTCATCATCGCAGGCCCGATCTGGCCATTTTTGTAAAGCCGCCCTAGCTCGCGTTGGAACTGTGCTGTTGCCACCAGCATCGCGAAGGCAACGCATATGCCGAACATGGGTAGAGGCAAAGGGATATCGTAGCCCGTGATTGCCTTTAGGAAGTCGCTAAGATATGGATATGCCATCGTGTTCCTTTGAAACCAGGTGCCTAGTTAATCCGAGATGCCCAGAGGCTGCTTCTAGCTGAACCCGGCCGTCCAGCTGAGCATATCAGGTCACCAAAGCGGAAAAGTCGCGGACTGTCACGACAGGCCGCTATCGACCCGAAGCGGACCGTTACTTTTTGACCAGGAGTGTCGGGTCGAACCAAACATCCTCATACCCATCGGCGATTTGGAATCTGTAGCCCGGGGGCAGTGACAGGTAAGGTTCAACCGATGGCAGGTACTCAGCAACGTGTGCGACGTGAAGCGGTTGATAGAAGTCGGGATCTGTCGATGCCTCGCCACCACCCCAGATAAACCACCCGCACGTTCCGTCAAGGTGAATCCGTAAGCCGTTGATGGGAAGTTCTCCAACAGTGGCGAGCGCAATCCCCAGTTTCGCCCCGAGGGCTGGCGGCTCCGCCACTGCACCGAATTTTGAACACACGTCCTCTTGCTTTTCCATGGATTCCTCTCAATGTTGGCTCGGGAGGTTGAAAGACCGCTTCTCGCCGACCCCTGTCGTTCAGACCAGCATGGCTGGTTGCCAAGTTGAAAATCCAGTGGTGGCTCCGACAGGCTGGAAGCGACCTATAGCAGACTACCGGGAAAGGGCGTAGCACAGGTATCCAGTCGCCACGACAATGTACGCGATTGCAATGTACCCGGACCACATCATGAATTTTCCTTCCCAGCTACCTTCCTTGCTGAGTTTTGAATAGTATCCCCAAACATTTCCAGGCTCGTACTTCTTTCGATGCCTGTAGTCGATAATTTGGTTGGGAATTCCAAGAACGATTACAAGAACTAACGCCGTCATCTTGAGTATAAACACGTGGTCCTCCTTTGGTCGTAGTCCTCCGCCAAAGCCCGCGCTTGGCCGAACCCGCCCTCTCGTATTAGCTTAGCAGGTTGCCAAGCTGGAAGATTCACGGACTGTCACGAAGGACCGGTTCCGACCCTAAGCAGCCGTTGAGTTGCTGGGGAAAACGTCCTAATCTACCAATGCGGATATGAGATGAGCTACAAGTGCCTGAACCTTAGTTGACGGCGTGGGGACTGACGGAGCTACAGCAGAGGCTTTCAATGGCTCAAGCTGGCAGTCAGATATACACCGGACAAGCTTGCGACAGACCAGCAGCCATCCGACGCGTTGACGGCCCTGAATACTTTAACGCAGTGACCTTGGCATGGGCAGCAAAACGCGGTATCCGTATTGATTTCATCCTACCTGGACATCCCCCTACCTAGAGCGTTACAACAGAACGGTTCGCTACGACAGGCTCGCCTATTACCTGTTCAATATGCTCGACGAAATCCAGCAATTCGCCACTAATTAGTAGGGGACCTATAATCACGACTGGACCAAAATGGCGCTCGGCGGCTTTACACCACAACAGAAACTTGGCCTTGCCGCTTAACCTCTATTTTTAGTAGCCTCTAAAAATGGGGAAATTACCACCGGAGACGAGCGCGTCCTGGCGACGCTGGCTACGGATACTCTTGAGCCGAAATTTACTTCGTACGGCGCCGGAAGGCCACTAACACTTAACGGGAAGGATGTCACTGGCTCCAGTGGTTTCGATTAATCGAGAGCCCCTGAAAGCGACGCTGCTTCTCGATCAAGACAGTTATAATTGCTGCAGGCGCAAGCGATGTCAGAAGAAATTACGACAGCGGATAATTGAATTAGTTCGAAAATGTCGGACTACCGGATCTGATACCCGGCTCCGCTGTGACACCCAGCCTCGCGAACACCAGCCCTGCTACGCTAGCCATGAGTCGCAGAAACCAGGCTGGAAATCAGCATACATCCACACGCACCGTAATGGCCTTGCAGCGCAACCATGCGTCCACCGATACGAAAAGTCAACGCGCCATTAACGATCACGTTCATACCATGGCCAGGCATTGGGCAGAAAATCTTGTCGCCAACGCGGGCAATTCCGATCCCCGCGACAGTGTGCGTGACCGATGCCGTGATGACTCGACCGCCGTGAGATGTCATATCTCCCAAGCGGATAATTGGTAGCGCCATGTTCCACCTCTCGTTGTCGAAGTTATCGAAACCGCCCGCTTCATTCTGTAGCTGCGTTCAAGTAGCCGCACTTTCGCAATGTATTTTATAATCCTCAATCATGTGAGGATAATAGCGAAAATCGCCGGTGTAATTTATTAACTGTTGCTGCAAGATGTAGATCTCTGCCCATCATTACCGCGCAGGTTTTCTTCTTGTTGTCGTGCGACTACAGCAGCTTTTTCAGCATCAAGAACCAAAAGCCGATTAATCGACCGTGCAGTCCCTTCACGAACAGGTCAAATGCAATCACCGTCTCTTATTCACGCAGGCTTGCTAACGACGCATTACTATTCCTTGATAGACAAATTGAAGGCTACTGTCACTCATCTAAATAATCAAGAGTGTGACGCTGCTGCAGGCGTGTCATGCCTGCAATCTTGTCGTCTGGATCGTCCGACATCATAGCGATGAAGATCGATTTGTACACTGGATTATGCCTGTCGAAATCCATTCCATGGATAACCATCAGCTTGGTAATGGCTAACGTAATCGGGATACGTTCGATTTCGGTAAAAATCATGCGTTTAAGCGCATCCACCACGCCGCGCGTCACTGGCGCGATCGGAACGGAACCGGCAAATTCTCCGCGTATTTCCTTGAATTCACTATTGGCAAACGCCGTCATCGCATTGATATAGATCGGGTCTGGGTCACGCTTGTTTATGTACTTCAACATCAACAATCGATTGCTCTCCAGCATACGACGCACGGCCGAGAAGGGCGTGATAGGCATTGGCATGTCAATTTCGGCCTTGAATAAAGCGACTGCTTTGGCACTATCAAGCAAATAAAGCCCGGTAATAGCATCAGGTGAGCGCGCAAAATCATTTGCGAGAAAATTCCACGCTTCTTGCCGATCGGCCTGACTGATCCCATCGAAATAACTTTGATCGAGGCCGTTTAACCGCTCCGCTCCAGTCTTATCGAAGAATGCATAAAATTTTGCGAGGGAGCCGCTTTTTAATGGACTGATCATGGCACAGTTCCCTCTAGTCTTAGCAGATCATTCACTTCCACGTCGCTAAGGCGAATCAGATCGCCGGCACCACCAATTTTGTACATGCTCAAATCTTTCACTTCACCTGAAATCATCTTAAATTGAATCACTGGCTTTTCAACATTATGCCATAGCGTGTTGGTGTCACTAAGTTTTTCAATTGATTGCACTGTACTCACATTGCCGGTTACACCCTCAGCGTATTGTTCGGACACGCCTTTCCACAAATCGCGCGCGTAAGGAGGGTCGCCATACCTAGCATCCCAAGTATAACCCTTGTTGACTTCTTCCCAGCCGTCAATAATTCGTCCGCCAGATGTCGTCTCCAATGTCACACCATTGATACTCTCCGCATATTTTTGTGCTGCCAACGGATCGCCGGACCAGAATACAGCGCCGTCCTTCGGTGAACCAACATCCAATCTTTTTATGACTTCATCCCATGAATCGCCGGGACCACTGGGCAAATGCGGCCGCAAAATTTTTCTTCCCTCTTCGATTTTGGCCGCCGCAAGTACCCTGTCACCACGTTTTTGCGCTTCCTGTGCTTCGTTCGACAATTTCGTTATGCGCTCCCGGTCCGCGGCGACCGCGGCATCCACTACGGCCTGCTTCTTCGTATTAGCCCCATCGTCCGGCGGCTTTACTGGATCCGGACTGTCCTTCAGTGGCACGTCATCTGCAGCTGCAACTGGCGCCGCTTTCGGTTTCGGCTTTGGTTTTGCGACGCCTGCTACTGCTGGCTTGGCAGCGGAAGTTGGCGCTTTCGGCATGGGCTTCGGTAGCACCTTGCCTGGCGTATCGCGCACGCGTTGCTTTACCGGTACAGTGGCCGCCTTGTTCTCGACCTTCACCCCCGCCGACACCGTATGCGCCTCTTTCGGCGCTGTCTGCGCCAGGACCTTGCCCAAGCGGGCGTCCAGCTCGGCCAAGGCTAGCGGCATCTGTTTCAACGCATCATGTTGTAGCGCGTAGAATTTCTTTTCCCAAGCCGCCAAAGTCGCGATAGTGGTTTTCACGCTGTCGAAGTAGCGAAAGCTTTCCAGATGCGTGCGCAACGACCTGACTATGCTGACTAGCTTGCCGATAAATTTTCCAATCGCCTGCACCAGCGTTTTTTCGTACGTGGCAAATTTCACTGCACGCAGGAATTTCAGCACGTCGCCGTGGACAAACTTTTGCAGGAACTGGACCAGTTCAACCAGCTTAGTCGCCTCCTTAATCAGCATCAGCATTATCGCGCGCAATGCGGCGCCCAATTCGGAACCAGCGATGCCGCCAACGATAGCACCCGCACCGGCTGCTGCCGCGCCGCCTGCAGCCAATGCTAGCGGCAAGGCGACCACAATCAGGCATGCGCTGAGCAGAACCCATTCCATCAGCTCCTCGCGCTTTTCAGGATGGCTGGCCAGACGCAGGATGACAGCCGTCGCGTCACGTGCGCTGGTCACGATGACAACGCCGGGAACAAAACTGATCAGCATGTCGGCCACGACCGCCGACAACGGCCGGTGATCGGCAAATTCACCGAAGAGCACGGATTTTAGCCAGTCCATACCACCGACGATGCCATCCCATGCATCGTCGAGGATCGAATCCTTAGGCGGCGACGGCCGCGTCATGCCTTGCCCTCCTCTGGAGCCTTGCGTGGCGTCCAGCTAAGGAGTTCATGAATGTCCTCATCCATTTCTGTACTGACTGTAGACTGCGCCTGCATCGGCTTGTAGTCGTATTCGATCTTCGCGCTGACGCCCGCGGGCACGCCTACAACGCGCGCAATGCCTGCCGCATCGAGCACGCCCTTCCGCGTGCTGCCGTCGCTCAGCGTGGCTTTGTATGCGGCGCCAGCCAGCACCGCACCCCAGTCCGTAAGATGGCGGAACTCCAAGTCGGTCTTTTGCAGTTCCGGTTTGAGTACGTGCGGCATCACATACGGTTGGGTCGCCGGTCCCGGCATCGTATGCATTGACGCCTTCGCCGTCCATGTCCCAGAGGTTCCGTTGGTGATGCCGGCCGCGTCGATCTGAATGAACGAGCCGCCTGCGGAAATCATAACCTCATCTTTAGCATGGATTGCGATGCGCGACGTGGTCGACAAGAGACGCACAACTTTCTCGGCGATCAGGTCCAAGTCGTCATTTTGCGCTTGGATTTCGACTTTCCCCTTGGCCGCAAATAATTTGATACCGGCGTTATAGGCAAAAAGGCTGATTTTCTCCGCGACGCTGGCCAACAGACTTTTGCCGGTTCTGTCGCATTAGCAAACCTCCGGTGGCGGGATCAGATAGACTGCGGCGCCCGACTACTGGATGACTCGACATGCTCAACTTCAAAGGGGCGCGCTTTCCAATTGATGTGATCCTGGTCTGCATCCGCTGGTATGCAGCCTACCCGCTGAGCTACCGGCACCTCGAAGAGATAATGGAAGAGCGCGGCGTGTCGGTCGACCATTCATCGATCAACCGGTGGGCCATTCGTTTCCTGCCGCTCATAGAGAAGATGGCCCGGAAAAACAAGCGCCCGGTCGGAGGCAGCTGGCGCATGGATGAGACCTACATCAAGGTCAAGGGCGTCTGGAAATACCTCTACCGCGCTGTCGACAAGCAGGGTAAGACCGTCGACTTCCTGCTGACGGCAAAGCGCGACATGGCCGCGGCTAAGCGCTTCTTCGAAAAGGCTATGGGAGTGAACGGCGATCCGAACAAGGTCGCGATGGACAAGAGCGGCGCCAACAAGGCGGCCATGGATGCGGTCAACGCTGGCCGCGATGTGCCGATCCTTGTACGCCAGGTTAAATACCTCAACAACATTGTCGAACAGGACCATCGCGCCATCAAGCGGGTGACTAGGCCAATGCTCAACTTCAAATCGTTCCGGTCTGCCGGCTCTGTACTCGCAGGCATCGAGTTGATGCACATGATCCGCAAGGGTCAGTTCGCGATCGACGGCGTCGAGGCCATGTCGTTCGCCGACCAATTTTTTGCGCTGGCAGGAATAGTCCGTCCAGTTTGAGCGGTGCAGTGGCGTCCTAGGAAAATTCTGTCGTTTGATCAACAACGCGACACAACCGTTCTGAATGGCAGCACTTGCCGTCCCAGTGATTGAAGGAGCAGCCCTGGCGCTGCTGCGGGCGCTTGGCGTTGTCGCTGTCACGGGTGCCGGCGCGGCCGTTGTCAACGAAGCAGCGAAAAAGAAGGCTGAGTCAGCTGAGCGAGCAAAGGCAGCGCCTATCGCGAAGGCCGGATCGCAAGCAAAGACGCGCGATAAATGCTCCAAATGTCCTCCCGATTGTGGAAAGTTAGTCACCCGGAACTGGCACATGTCAGACGAAGCCCGCGCTTATCAAGCGCGAATTACGGGGTTTACGCCCCGCACCGAATGGGAGTTCGGCAACACCGATTTTGATGGATTCAAGTCGCAAGCATGCTTGTTGCTAGAAGCCAAAGCGGGTTACGATCAGTTTTTAAGCCAGCAGAGGAAATCGAGGAGACGCCCAAAGTGTTTTTCCGGCTCACAGGATTAGCTAAGATGAAAAATCAAGCTAAATCACAGAGTATTGTTGTTGAGGCTGCGTCACCAGCCCAATTGCACTGGCACTTTATGGAACCGAAATGCTATGCCTACTGTACTGAATCGTTCAGTTTATCCTTACTACCCATTGTTACACACTTGACCCCATGAGTTTCTATCTCGCTGTTAGCGCAAACTTCCGGACTGGCACCAGTCTTCCATCCTTGGACGACCAGTACAATGATCTGTGGAAACTCGCCAAATCTCTGGAAACATTGGGCCAACCGATCAACGATTGGTTCCCGCCTGCGGACACGGAAGTGAACTCCTTGTTAAACCAAGCATTTACCTCCAGTGGCGTCAGCCCTGCCGCACTCGCGCTAGCGAGGGCTGACAAGGGCAATCGCGCGACTGATCTTCGTACATTGGGGGTCTGGAATGGTAAGGATGACCAGGGCGCGATAGTATATACCGCGACCTATAATACCAGCCGCATTCCATCAGATCTGGATTTTAGCGCCGACGGGGTTACCGGATTTATCGACTATAGGAATGTAGTTACACTCGTAAAAGCTGTGATCACTATATGGAACCCTATTTTAGTAAAAGTGGTACCCAGCGGGTACAGCAAACGCCGAATATTCCCTGACCGCCCGCCGGTGGGATGGATGATTTATCTCCCGTTTGAGGTAAACGCAAAACAAGTCCCTGAAGCGGCCCATGTAATTCCAATCACTGACGGAAAAGGCAAAAAGCAACAAGGAACCTTGATCGTAACGGTGACTAATAGGTTCGATGTGACTGACCCAGAACACGTGAAGAAGGCAAATGCCATCGAAACTCGACTTGTAGACCAAGATCTGCTCCCTACGTTGAGGGAGTTTGTGACAAAATTTTAGCGCACGATTCATTCGATTCGCTTAGCGCTGGCTGTCGTTAACTGCGTGTTTTCGATAGTTAGCCACTAGGGGGCTAGTGTCCCTCTATCGAATACTTGTGCAGATGTGATCACCTAATCCTCGATTCCACGTAGGGCGAAGCGCAATTAAGTCGCTTCCACCAGCCTGATATTCAGACCACGTAGGCCGGCAGAAGATTGCACTTCCTGGCGCGACTGTGAACGCCGGTCCCTTTAGCAAAATCAGACGGCACAGCTCAGTACGGAAGGACAAACACCGTAGCTCCTAGGCCAGGCTACTTATAAACGACGGAAACTGCACCTTGTCGCCTGTCGTTGAGGATGCAAAAATGCAGGACGATAGAGCCAATATTTGCCCACTCGAAAAACATGTCGACACGCATTCGATGAATCCACAAAATCATCAGATCTGGATTTAGCTAATAATCAGCTAAGATGTTGATTTGCACCGAAAATTGGCCCACTTTCCCCAGTAATTTGCAACTGAAACTGACCCACGTGAAGAGCACAATTTGACCCGTCTCATCGGCAGGAGAACGGAGTGATCGACGTGGCTTTACTAGGCATAATTCGACGCTGGCACATTCGTGATCAGATTCCCCTACGGGAGATCGCCAGACGAATCGGCATCTCGCGCAATACCGTCCGACGTTATCTACGATCGGAAATGACTGAGCCCAGCTATGCCGAGCGGCGTATAGCTAGTGGGCTAGACAAATATTCTTTGCAATTATCAGGATGGCTCAAGGCAGAAGCGAGCAAGCCGCGCAAACAGTGGCGCAGTTTGAAACAGATCCACGCGGACCTGAAAGAACTGGGTTACGAGGGGTCGTATGACCGCGTGGCAGCGTTTGCCAGGCAGTGGAAGGCGGGTCAAACTGAGTGGGTCAATTCATCGAGCAAACGAACAGCTTGATTTTCTTCAAGATGTCCTCTCAAATTTCAACGGCAGCTTTTGGCCGGCACTTGCCCTTGCGTACAGCTGTCATGACCTGGTTGAAGCATTTTTAGTGCTTGAGTGCCCACCACCTGATTGCCGGGCCTGCTTTCGCCGCTCAAGTAACGCTCCTGTGCCCGTGACCTGGTCGATGTCCTTAATCAGTGTGTTGATGCGCTCGGTCGGGACGGTGGGGCCAAGGCAACCGGTGTAGAGCACGACACTTTTATTGCGATATCCCCGGCCCCGGCTCACGCTCAAACTAAGCGTCGACATATCGGTGAACGTGTTTTCGCAACCGTCGGCCCCTTCCTGGTAACTATCGCGAATCTCATCGAAGCTCGCGTTACGCAGCGCCTGTGCGATTTGCGTCAAGCCGCGCCGGTCAATCCGGGATTCATCAGAGCCGCCTGTGTGCTCGAAGGTCGGGCCAGAGTGACGCACCCGCCCGTCAGAAAAAATCTTGACCTCGAAGGCGGGGCAGTCGAACAGGCAGGCCGATTGCTCGATTGTGAAGGCATCGAAGTCCGTGAACGGCTTCAACCTCTTCTGTTCGATTGAGCCTGCATCTCTACACGCCGATAGCAGCAATGCCGCCGTGAGGAAGATCCATGTGCTGAGTGATCTCATCAAAGTTTTCCAGCCATGATTAGCCGATCGGCAACTCGCCGCCACTTGAAAATATAAATGTCGCCGCTTGCAGACAAAGGTGCCGGCGCCGTCAGCTTCTGGTCGAACTTGGCCGTTGGAACAGCATAACAGGTCATCAAAGCCGAAAAGTCGTAGACTATCCCGAAGGGCCGGAGCCGACCCGAAGCAGACCTTGAGAGTCTTCAATTTTGTTTTGCTAAGCGACGGTGATTGGCGTCGTGATCCGGTGACCGTGTGAATTGAAAAAGCTTCCACCTGCAAACCCTTCGAGGGAGCGCTCGATAAATTCTCTCGCTGTCGTGGTGGAGATTGAATGCTTTTCGTCCGGTGGTATGTGAACGCGCCACCAACGACCAGATCGACTCTGATGTGGCCAGTCGATGAGATACTTGAGCCACATATGACCACAAAGATTGCAAGTTAAAACAGAGATTTCGGCCCCGTGGCTGTCTTCGCCAACTTCGACGGTTTTATAATCCTCAAAGCGAAACGGGGGTTCTTCACAGGAACATGAACGCCGTTTCATGGCCTTATCATTCAATCCAGAAAGATTTAAGAGGCGTCTGACAATTCTCATCATGCTCTCTTCCTAACGAAATGATTGTGGATGCGATGGGCCGCTTTTGGCCGAACTCGGCCACTCACTACAGGATGGCAGGGGGCTCAGAGAGGGAAGCCACGGAACGTCACGACAGGCGGCGCCCACCTGCCGCAGCGGTCGCCACTGCAATCGCATCTGTCTCAAC
This sequence comes from Massilia aurea, assembly GCF_014200505.1. Classification (GTDB taxonomy): domain Bacteria; phylum Pseudomonadota; class Gammaproteobacteria; order Burkholderiales; family Burkholderiaceae_D; genus Telluria; species Telluria aurea_B. The sequence continues at coordinate 1,522,668 of NZ_JACHBX010000001.1, forward strand.
TATGCTGTGACTCCAAGCGGTACGGGATATCGCGCCCGCGTATCAGTTGGCGGCCTGCTCGAGGTCGCTGTCGCAGGCGTAGGACTCGCCCTGATCGAAACCGTTGACCGTGACATTTTTCAGGCGGCCATACTCGTCGAATGACACATTGGCCAAGCGCTGCGGCTCGGTGCCGACGGCATAGGCGGCCCCGCTCTCGCTGAGCATCACTTGTTCGGTGGTGACCTTGTTCAAGTCGAAAGTCTGGGTACCCACCCTGAGCAGATTGCCCTCCAGCTGGAAATCGACCTTCCGTCGGTTCATGATGTCCTGACCGGCGCCAACGCAGGTCACCTTGCGTGGCTTGACCGTGAATTGCTGGGCGTAGGTTGTGAACAGGGTCTTGCCATCAAGCGGCAGCACGTCCTTCACGCCGCTGCAGCTGATGTCCTTGTCGCCGTACTTTGCTATTACGTTGTCAGTGTTGCCCGGGCCGGAATTCTGCAGCGTGAGGAACAGCTCGCCCACTTCGCCGATCAAGGACACGCCCTCGGCTTGCTTACCAGGAGGCGTGCGCAGCAAGGTTGCCTCGCCCTCGTGCAGATTGGCGCTGAAGGTGCCGATAGTCACCGCGCCATTGCTGCCGACCTTTACTTCTGTTGCCACCGGCTTCATCTGCAAGCCTTCTGTACACTTCCCGCCGAATCTGCCTTGCAGGGCACCGGCGATCGGCTGCCAGTAATCGACCTTCGGCAGTGTTGGTTCGGCCTGCTCGGCGGCTTCTGCGACCTTAGCCCGCTCTTCGGCGGCTGCCTGTTCGGTCTCGGGCTCGCGGTCATCAGTAGATTTGCTGCAAGCAGTAACGCCGAGAGCAGCGACAATCAGCAGGAGTGAAAAAACAGGAGGGCGGTGCGGACGCATAGGCTGTAAGTTAAGATTTAAGCAATGATTGCAGATCATATCCGAAACGAATACGCGTGATAAGCCCAACCGTACACTGGATTGCGTCGTCAGCAAAGCTGCCAACCTGCTGTCGCCCCTCGAACAAGGCCGTCTGGGTGCCGGGCAATGAAAGCTGCACGAGATCCAGCTTCCCGAACAGCAGTTCGTAGATTTCGCTCGAAACCACAGAACCATTAGGGAGTGGCCCAGCGACTTGTTGCTAAATCGTACCGAACCCGACCGCTCAGTCGAAGAACCTGTAACCGTTCATTGATCGTTGTATGCGCACTATCACTTGGCGAGACCTCGGCTCGTCGAATATTAAGACGCAATACTTGATCACGAACTGCAGGAACTTCAGATAGTTCACTCCGCCTGGATGAGCGGGTCGCGAGCATTTCAACAATTGCGAAGTCAAGCGAGGTGAAATCACCTTTCATCGTGCATCATTTAGCATATCTGCATAGTAGGTACAGGTGGATCTAACCGGTGACAGTCCGCTCTTGGCCGATTCCTGCCTGTCGCGACCGGCTGGTTTCGACCCGAAGCGGACGGTCGTCGAAGGGCCAGCCTCATCGATGCACCAATCGCCACTTTCCTATACAGCCAACAAGCAAAAAATAGGACGCCGCCATGAGCCAGAGCATGTTGCCCCATCCGATGCGCGGCCAGCCGTAGTCGTGAAAGTACTTAGCATTGACCGTCCAACTCGTGTAAGCGGAAAAAGCAAATAAGACTAGCAAAACCGCACCAAAGCCACCGACAAGAAGGCGCGCAACATATCCAATCTTATGGTGTTTAGTATCCATATCTTATGTCCGGTTATGGCCGAACCCGGCCGTTCGGCCCAGCATAGCAGGTTGCTGAGCTGGAAAATTCACAGACAGTCACGATAGGCCGCTGTCGACCCGAAGCGGACCTAGGCGGCTGCCTTGGCAGAGAATGCATTAGCACGCTCAGAAAGTAATTGAGCATGCCACTTCTCGAGAAATTTCCCTTCCGCTTCCACACCCTTGTCCTTATAGAGCCGTTCAGCCCACCTGCCCTCAGAGCGCTGAACAAAGGCATAGCCATCATCGTTAAGATCCGAATTGAGAAGTTCTGTCTTCGAAGTCACGTGTTCCAGTGAGGCTGGCATAGCGTTGATCAAATAGTCATGTTGTCCCAAAAAACTCAAAAGTTGCCAAAACCGTCGCTGAATGACGCCGTACTTCACTTCTGGGAAGCCGGCTCGCCGATGCGTAGCTTCACACTCGATTTGCTATTGGACCGATATGATTTTGAAGTCCTGTGCAGGCCGTGGCGGCCACTTTTTGCTCATAGCTTCCTTTCAATCTTAGTCCAGTTTTGGCCGAACCCGGCCGTTCAGGCCAGCATAGCAGGTGGCCAGGTTGAAAAGTCACTGACTGTCTCGACAAGACGCTGTCGAACCAAGCTGTGTAGAAACCCAAGAAAAATCGTCGGATGAAAAATCGAGCCCCAGAACGGCCGCTATGCGATTTTCTTGAGGTCGGGAGGGGCACACTAAGCATGAAATTTTCAAGTTTTTGCACAGCCTGGACCCATTTCAGACGCTCAGTACGACTAGCGTCAACTACGAGACTAACCTTCTTTGACGCCACGTACGGTGTCGCTTCACCAACCACAAGCAACACCGCTATGCGATCAGCCATCTACACTATTTTGCAGTTTTCTCATATTCGCTTTTGCCATCCGTTATATGACCTGTTTTTTTATCGACTGAGTAAGTGAGCAGTTCAGATGGAACTTGCAACAGTCCGTCCTTGTAAACTGCGGGCATGCTGTGCGTCCGAGTGCTTGAATCAACGAAGCTAGGCATTGTGCGCTTCACAAGATATGTGTCACCATTTTTTTGGATATCGAGGGATATATTTAATTTAGATCCACCATCTTGAATGCGGCTCCATTTTCCAACGAAAGCGTCACTGTTCGAATTTCCGCATCCTGCAATAAACAAACAAGAAAGCCAAAATAGATTTTTCTTCATACGTATCCTATGTTTTTATGATGATAAATTACTGCTAGGCAGTTAGAGACTCTCTACGGCTGACAAGCCCCTCGCTACTAGGTGCTAGTCACGTCCGGCATAGTTTACCATGTGGAAGTTTGGGGAGACTGCCCTAGCGGGGCCTAATTAGGCGCAGCATTAGCACTGCCCAAACATCGTTTGCGGGTTCGGTTTACGTCTGGTGCAACATGAAGCGATGGCTCGACGTGATCGTCTGCTTGTGGCCGGTTCCTGCCTGTCGCGACCGGCTGGTTCCGACCCTAAGCGGCCCTCCGGTTCCAGTCTCCTGCGGTCATCGTGCATGTCCTGCCTGCTGCATCAGCACATGAGTTCACTCACGATTTGTGTCCAATCCGACATTAACATTGAGTCCTGATGCATCCATGCCGCCGCTAAATGCTACATTGAGCAGCTTGTGCGAATTTTCCCAAGTTTTGCGGTCATAGCTTGACCAGTATTTGTAGATGTAAATATCTCGCCCAAATGTGAGGCTGCCGGTTACGGACTGGCTGCCCTTCAATAAAGATCCACGCGTGGTCACTTTCAGTGGAACGGGTGAATTAGCCGGGATATGGAGAACAAACTCACCTTCACCTAGCGGCGGCGTACCCATCTTCACAACCGGAAGTGCAGAAATCATGTCTGTAGGTGCAGGCATCGCTGCGGGTGCAGGCACCGTAGTAGCGCAACCTGCGGTGAACAGAACAATTAAAGCAAGCCCGACGATGCACTTTTTCATTCCATCCTCTGTATGTCGATAAATTAATTGAACTCTACGGTATCTAGCAAATTTGTACGACCGCTTATGGCCGAACCCGGCCGTTCACATCAGCTTAGCAATTCGCACGGCTTGAAAAAGCACTGACTGTCACGACAGGCCGCTACCTACCCGGCGCGGAGATGGCGACCTTATGCGCTCTATCTAATCCGCTGCCAGACTCACTTCGTTGGGACCGAAGATAACGCTGGATGATCGAATTCGCATTTATGCATGAGCCAGAGTGAAATGCACAATGCGACAAGGTTTATGCCGATGGCGAAGCGCGCACCCGGTTGTCCCAGGTTGATACTGAATTGCGCACCAAATCCCGAACCGAAAAAGCCGACTTGAAATGGTGACAGCTTGGCGAAGACCTGAAGTTGCACACCGCAAAACACTGTGTAGCCGAGAAAGGGTGTCTGTAGCAGAGGTGTCTGTATAAACCAGAAAATCACATTTCGGTATAGGGCGTGCCGAGTGCCTTCAAGCATTTGCACACCACACCATATACCCCATAGAAAAAACCCCATGCCGAGTGCGAAGGGAACGATATTTGTTGGGGCTAGCTCCTGACCTTGCAGAACTGCGGTCATGCTTGAGCCGAATCCAAGTGCCCCGCCACCGATAGACAGGACGCCAAGTCCACGACGTTGCCAGTTACTCAAGGAGCCGATCATGTGAATCTGCGCATTGTTTTTTGTTGAAGATGCGCGAGATTACCAGACTACAGCTCGGAGGAAATGCTCGGATTCTCACCACGACAGACAGGAAACGATATATCAGCGCTTATGCCTTCTCGAGAAGTCCGCTTTTGGCCGAACCCGGGCGTTCAGCTGAGCATATCAGGTCACCAAGGCGGAAAAGTCGCGGACTGTCACGAAGGGCAGGAACCGACCCAAAGCAGACGTTCAGAAGGTTGGGTCTAGCACTTTATTGAGGGCCGCATCTTCCAAGGGCACTCGTGATGGCAGCTTGCAGGCGGATCTATAGATTCTTATCCATCATTACGTCCGCTTGACCAGCTCGACGCGCCGGTTCTTTGCACGTCCCGTATCGTCGTTGTTAGCTGCCACCGGCTTGGTATCACCTAGGCCTAGAGTACTGAGGCGCTCCTTAGCGATACCTGTAGCAATCAGTGAGCCCATTACGGCGTCCGCACGCTGCTGCGACAATGTCTTGTTGTGAGCCGGATCACCAACATTATCCGTATGGCCCTCAATAGTCAGATTCAAGGAGGGGTTCTTATCCAACAGTTTTGCAATCTCATCCACTGCAAGTCTGCCATCCGGCCGGATACCCGCTTTATCGGTATCGAAGTTGATATACAACGCAACGTGCCCGTCCTTCCCCAGCGCGTTCCACATCTCGTCGGCCTTGATGAAACTGACTCGCTGCTGCATAGGTTTTTCTTCCAGTGTCGTGACACTGACATTCAAACCATCGTCAAACAAAGAAAAACTGAGCCAGATGTTCCTGTCAGGCGCACGCAGCAGGTATTGCGCATATACCGGAACATCTCCCGGCAAATCGGCCGGAAGGTTGGGTAGCCGCAATCGCTGGAGGATGGATTTGGTTTCGCCATTGCGCGCGACGAATACTGGATCAGCAGGGCCCACTGCGTCTACGCGGACTGCGCCGAGCGCTCGAAATGCGCTGTCGTAGTTGCGGTAGGCCTCCAACAACGACATTTTTACTACACTTAGCGGGAACCAGCGCTGCTGGTATCGGCCCTCGACAGAACGCAGTTCATTGCCCGCAATCACATAAATCTGGTCGAATTGCTGTTCCTCGTTATGATAGCCCTCCGTTCCCGCTGGCCTGTCAACGTAGGGAAACGCTGGTAGTTTGGTAGACGTTATAGGCACGCTTTGCAAATCAAAAGGTGTGACGGCACTGCTGATGGCTGGGTTGCCAATAGGTGTCGCTTGCGAACGTGCACGTGTTGAATCTGCTGTCGAGGTAGTAGTCGCCGCCGTTGTCTCTGCAGTAGTGGCGTCATCGCGCTTACAGGCGCTTAAGGAGATAAGTGCAGAGAGAGCCGCTGTTGTAATCTTAGTGGCATTAGACATTAATATTTTCTTGGAAAGTTTTTAGAGTTATTGTATGGCACTAGTAGTTAAAATAATTGAATGGCCAATACAGCTTAATATGCAACGCCGTTCAACTTTTGAGTCTAGAGGAAAAGTCTACCTAACTAGTGACACGATAAAAGCACACATATTTACTGTCTAGGAACAAGTCGCATAAAATAGGATACAAATAGGAGACACGACGTACAAAGGGCTGCACGGTCAATCAAGGGCCCCTTTTAGCGGAAATAGGCCAGTTGACCAAGCTTAGCAGGCTGCCAGGATGAATCCAATAGCCGCCGTGACAGGCCGGAAACGACCCATTGCGGACCTTAAGCAAGGTACCGCATACGCCAACGGGTCAACCCTTCTTCCCTAATTAGCGCAAACATGGGGCCTCGTTACTCGTCATTGCCGCTGATTTTATTGCCACTGGTCCTGGTCCATGATGCCTACGCCCAGTTGCTCGCACAGGCCCACGAACTTGTCGCCGTCGTGCTCATCGACCAGCACGACATTCCAAATGTCGTCTCCGTCGTCCATTACGATCATCCGCTTGCCGAACTTCGGTGCGTGTTCCAGCAGGGTATCGAGCAGTACGCTGATCCGCGCCGGCCCCTGCGGCGGTTCATCAGGCAAATCAGGCGCCGGCAGCTGGCGCGTGTTACACATGCACAACATCATTTCTTCGAACGTGTCGTTATCCTTGAAGTCGGCCTGCACGGCCAGCTCGATTGAAGCCAATTCTTCCATCAGAGTAAAAAATTCCGGCATGCTTTCGCTGTTGTCCACTGTCGAACGTGCCTGTTCGGCTAGTTCCGGCGTGCCGCTTACGAGCTCAAGCCAGCGTACAAAAGCATCACTCTCACTGAGTTCATAAGTATGTCCCTCTTGGGAGGCGCTAATGTCGCTAGATGTCGTCATGGGTAGGTCAATCCTGAAAGATTATTAGAGTAATAACAATATCATAGTAAACTTCCCGCCTCTATACCAATGCGAGCAGAAAATTAACTTTCCTCGTAATGCTGGTTTCGGCCAAAAGACCGCTTCTGGCCGAACCCGGCTGTTGAGCTGAGCATATCAGGTCACAATGGCAGAAAAAAGCGCAGACTGTCACCAAGGGCAGGAACCGACCCATGACAGACGTCCGTCTTGCCAATGAGGTCAGCGCACGTCTGCGCAGTAGACATCGCGCAGCTCGCTACAAGCCTCGTCGAAGTGTTCGAGGTACGACTTACAAAACGTAGACTCATCCGCTGCGGAGTCAAGCCATGCCGCCAGTCTAGTAAGACCAGTGCGCTCAGAAAAAGCGATCAGGTCGCTGATTGCAGTCGATCCCACATCTTGCAGTGGTCCAAAAGAACCGGAATTTCTGACTGCATAGTCTATCCACCACATCCAATAAACGCCCGACTCGGCTGGACTAAGGGAATCCGCCCCTTCATCATTTAGCTTCTGGAGGACGACAGCGCCTGTATCGATGAGCCAGGTTTCAAGGTCAAGCATCATTAGTGGGTTCCCTGCCGAGTTTGAATCGTTAGCTGTTTAAGCGTCCGCTCTTGGCCCAGGCTGTGTAAAAACGTAGCGTCGTGTAAACGGACGTCGTCCGGTAACCGTTAAGACAGTATCTCATCAAGACGGATGCAAAATGAAGCGCTTCATTGAAGGCGAGGATCGTGGCCAAGGCACTCTGTTGCCCGAACTCTTGGACGACTACGTGGCCGAAGATAATCCAGTGCGAGTGGTCGATGTATTCGTGGACGAACTTGACCTTGGCCTCCTGGGCTTCACTCGGGTGCAACCAGCAAAGACGGGCCGGCCCGCTTACCATCCCGCAGTTCTTCTCAAACTTTACATTTATGGCTACCTTAACCGCATCCAATCGAGCCGTCGGCTCGAGCGCGAAGCGCAGCGCAATGTCGAGCTGATGTGGTTGACGCAACGCTTGGCGCCGGACTTCAAGACGATCGCGAACTTCCGCAAAGGTAATGGCAAAGCGATCCGCAATGTGTGCCGGCAGTTTGTCGTGCTGTGCCAGCAACTGGACCTGTTCTCGGACGCGGTTGTGGCGATCGACGGCAGCAAATTCAAGGCAGTCAACAGCAGCGACCGCAACTTTACCCAAGCAAAGCTCAAGCGCCGGATGGAAGAAATCGAGGCCAATATCGGCCGCTATTTGGCGGAACTGGACACGGCTGACAGGCAGGAGCCGGCGGTAAAGCAAGCGCGTAGCGCCCGACTGAACGACAAGATATCAGCGATGAAATTGCAGATGGCCGCGCTTAGAGAAATTGAAGCGAAGCTGGAGGAGACTGGCGAAACGCAGATCTCGCTGACCAATCCAGGGCGAGGAAATTTTGACGTGCAAGCAAGCCGGCATTGCCGTGCTGGTGCCGGCTACCAGAACATCGAACGCCAAGGCCGACGACAGATTCGACAAGGCAGATTTCGTCTATGACCGGGAGAAGAACGAGTACCGTTGCCCGGCGGGTCAGGCACTGATCTGGCGTTTCGCCGGCGTTGACAAAGGCATGACGCTCAACCGTTATTGGAGCTCGAATTGCAAGACCTGCCCGCTCAAGGGCAGGTGCACGCCTAGCCAACAGCGCCGGGTGACGCGCTGGGAGCACCAGGACGTGCTCGACGACATGCAGGAGCAGCTTGAACGGAGCCCGGATGCCATGCGGATCCGGCGTTGCTCAGTCGAGCATCCATTCGGGACCATCAAGTCCTGGATGGGGGCAACGCATTTCATGACAAAAGGACTGGAACGCGTGAAGATCGAAATGAGCCTGCACGTGCTCGCCTATAACTTCAAACGGTTGATGTCCTTGTTTGGGGTCGCTGGCATGATAGAAGCAATTAAGGCGTACGCCTTTTTATTGGACCTGCAGTGCGTGTTTGGAGCGGGTGCCGTGCTGATCAGATCAGTATCCTCAAAAAACCGGCACTGCTCCCTGATTACCCTAAAGCGCCGTACCATAAGCATCGGCGGGTACAGTTCCACTGCCAAAGCCTGCTTCTAAGTTTTTACGCAGCCTGGAGCCATTGCGGACATTCGAGCTGCAATGTCAATCAGTCGCGACGACGCTTGCCTTCGGCGGCGCATCGGGACATTCGTCTGCCCAGCGCGTGACTGTCATGTCGCGCAACTGTTCTCCGATGGAATCCATGCGGAGGCATTTCCCTTTTTTGGAGTAGTAAAGGATGCACCGTGAGCTGTCCATGGAGCACGAGTCCACCTCGAAAATTTTGTGGCCAGTGAGCTGCAATTCAGCACCGCTGTATTCGTAACCGTCCGACGAATGCCGCCGTGTCGGCCTCCAGCCCTGCTTGAGAAGCTTGGCACGCGCCGGTAGCAGCGCTTCGCCCTCGGCGATGCCTGCAGGTCCGCGCTGGTTGCCTTTGTGCACTCCGTCAGCTAAAGCCGCGCCGGCGGCGAAGCAGCATCCGGCCAAGGCAACAGTCGTGATCAAGCTCCTCATTTCCCCGTTCCTCCGGCGGCTCTGCAGCTCGCCAAAAATTCTGAATATTCGACATAGGGCTGCGGTGGATAATGGTTGGCAAGCCCAGGCCCCTCAGGCAGCGCGGCCCATTTGAGCGCCGCCTTTGGCATCGCGCCTGCCACGTCCCCCACCTTGATCTTGTCGATCACGCCGATGGTGCGCAGCATGTCCACGGCGATGAGGTCCTGCGTGTTCGGCGTGAAGTCGGTAAGTCGGTAAGTCCTATCTTGCCGCCGAACTGGCGCCATGTGTCAACTGTGATTTGATACATGCCGGCAGCGTGGTCCTACCTCCGAACCCCGCGCCCGGATGGGTCGAGGTGTCCGTAAATCGCCAAGGGTCATTTTTCTTGCCCTTGACCGCGCTATATTTAAAGTCATAGCCGCCGCACTCGGAAGCTGCGATCGCTTTGAGATAGGCCGCGGCATTCGGATCGGCCTGATACACCTTGTTCTCCTCGTGTCGAGTATTCTTCTCCAGCGCGACGCGGATGGCCTTCGCCTCAGCGCTCTCCTTTAGGCGTTGTCGTTGCGCGGGCTTGGTGCCGGAGGGTCCTGCCCGTTGGTGATGTTATGGTGGCTGCTGCGCTCATCGTGTCTCCTCAAACATCAATGTCGATGTCGTCGGCTTCGGCGGTCGACGACAGCATGTGGGTATTGCCTTGACCGTCTGATACGCCGTGCTCGATTTTGCCGGAGGCCCGGACAATTGTGTATTCCGCGTGCGCCAAAATCTCGCCACTGTGCGCGTCAATTAGGACGAAGTGGTCGTCGCAAGAGGCGTCCTTCGAGGCAGCAGCTTGGTTAGGCTGCAAACTGTCAGCTGTCGCCGCGGCCGCTGCCGCTGCCGCCGTAGCGATCGGCGCAGTCGAGGCGCGTGCGCCCGACCCTAAGCCGACTTCAATCGTGTCGGTTATCTGGGAGGCAATCAGCGTAGCTCCGCACGACGTCTTCATGCCCTCGACCGCGATGCTAATGCCCATCATGCTGGCGTTCATGGCGCCCTCAACGATCACGGGCGAACCCGAGCATTTAGGACCGTGGACTCGGTGCCCGACCCCAGCAGCAGGCTTGCCGTGAATAATAAGGAACTGGTGCCCCTCAACAACGATTCCGCCATGCGAGGTCCTGTCCCCCACCCTGATGATTGCTTTGTCTCCCGACTTGCCTTCCCTTCTGCCGCGTGGCGGCACGGTCTTGCTTGATTAGTCTTGTTCGGAAACGCTAGCCTCCAGCTTGTCGTGATGAGCTAGCCGAGGTGCTGCCCCTCGTTGCATGAAGTCCCGATTGTCGTGCCTACCTTGAGCCGAGCGACCATCTTTCGCCGCCCAAAGTAACAGATCGCGCGAGCTCTTCTTGTTGATCGGCCTGCAGGCCGTAGACGAGGCAAAAGTGTTCACGCTCAGAAATGAGGACAACCGGCCGTCCATCATAGTGGTCTACTCGTCCTGCTCTGCTACCAAACTCAATTTCAGATTTAACTGGGAATGAACGGCAGCTGTTGGCCGAACGCGGACATTTAGCTGAGCATATCTGGTCACTAAGGCGATAAGGTCGCGAACTCTCACGAACGGCAGTGTCGCCGTCGGCAGCGGCAAGAACATCGATCATGCCCTCAAGCGCTAACCGGCTCTGGAGCACTATGTCAGCTCCGGCACTTTCCCGCTAGACAACAATCCAGCCTAGAACGCGATCCGTCCAATCGCCATCGGCAAGAAGAACTGTCTGTTTGCCGGCTCGGAGCGTGCTGGTCGCCGAGCCGAAGCCACCCAGAGCCTGTTTGCGATGACCAAGCTCAATGGATTGGATCCGGCCCGCTGGCTGGCCAACACCCTCGACAAACTGCCGACTTGCCCAAGCAGTAAGATCGATTCGCTGCTGCCATTTGCGGACTCTCAACCAGCTTGATTCGGCTGTGAAGATGGGGCGGCTGACCGCTTACGCATGCCCCTGAGTGTGCATGTCTCGACCGGCTAGACGCCCTTCCCCGCTGGCATTCGGCAAGCAGCATCTGATGTGGGAACGCATGGTGAACCTGGTCGACATGGCGCTCTACATGGCCAGGTCGTACGGCCGCAACCGGGCATATGGCGTGCGCGGTTTCGCCGATGACCAGCTGGGTAGCCTGGATGCGATCAAACAGAACCCGGTACTCGCCTAGCGCACCGGCCAGGTCGGGCTGTCGACCGTGATGGGCGGATGCGATACGCCGCGCGCTTGAGCGAGCGGCTGAACCGCGCGGGGCTCGGTCTGTTAGAAGCCGACCTTCAGGCCGACCGACACCACGTCGGCCTTGGCGCCGATCTCCGGCTGCTTGCCATAGCGCTCATATTCGCCGACCAGCGACAGGTTCTGGCCCAGCGCATACTGCAGGCCGACCGCGCCGTACACGCCATTGTCGTTGTCCGAATAGCTGGCGCCGTTGGACGACAGGTTGACCTTGCGCTCGTTACGGGCCACGCCCAGCTTGCCATAGGCCGACAGGCGCTCGTTCAGCGGCACCGCATACTTGGCAGCGACATAGCTGCTGGAACTCTTGACTTCTCCCTGTCCGAAACCTGACGTCGAGAAGACATTGACATCTTGGTTGCCGAAGCGGGTATAGCCGGCCTCCAGGGCCCAGTTCTGGTCGACGTTATAGCCTGCGAATACCTTGCCGCCGGCCTTCCAGTCGTCATCTGCGGAGCGGTTCTCGGCACCGGCCACTGCCACGCCCAGGTAGGTGCGCGAGGCCCAGTCGGGGCCGAGCCCAGTGGTCGTCGTCTGGGCTTGGGCGGATGCGATGGCGGTCATGCCGACCGCGAGCGCGATCAGGAGCTTGTTCATGGTTTTGTTCCTTGGTCTGGTTCGCAGTTCCCAATGAATTGCGTAGCGAAAAGATACATCGCGACGAGCCTGGTCCGAACTGCGGATGCGTAAGCACTTGTAACGAAACGCCACGGTCGACGGCCCGTCGGCGCGCTGCATGTCGCACATTCGGGGGTTGCCGTACTGATGCGCACTGTACGCCAACAATTCGTGCAAGATGCAATATATGCATTTTGTTACGCCTGGATACAAGATCGCCTTGGCAGACCTGGAGCGAACGACAAAGGGACTACGACAAGAGGGCGACATCGCATCGCGACAATGAGTCGCGCATAGACCCAACGTACAGGCCGCCCAATGAAATGTCGGTCACGATCTGCTCCGGAAACTCGTCAAAGCGCCAGCGTAATCCGCAGCGCAGGTGTTACCCCATCCAGCGCGTCACGAGCGGCACCAGCCAGGGAGCAAGCAGCGCTGTCAACGCGCCATTCAGTCCCATCGCCAGGCCGGCAAACGCCCCCATCTCGGGACTGAGCTGAAATGCCCGCGCCGTGCCGATCCCGTGCGCGGCCAGGCCCATAGCGAACCCACGCGCCGCGTCCGAGCGTACGCGCAGCGCATGAAACAGCCAGGTCGAAAAAATGGCGCCAAAGATGCCCGTGCCAATCACCAGCGCAGCGGTCAGGGAAGGCAGGCCGCCCAGCCGCTGGGCCACGGCCATCGCGATGGGCGACGTGACTGACTTGGGTGCGAGCGTCGCGATCAGTGCCGGCGTGGCGCCTAGCCACTGCGCCACGACGACCACTGAGACAATGGCCGTTACGCAGCCCGCGAGCAACGCCGCCGTGAGTGGCAACCAGTGCTGGCGCAGGCGCGGCAGCTGGCGCACCAGCGGCACGGCCAGCGCCACTGTCGCCGGGCCGAGCAGGAAGTGGACGAACTGCGCGCCGGCGAAATACCGCTCGTACGACATGCCGGACAGGCTCAGGATGCCCACCACGATAGCGATCGCGATCGCGACGGGGTTGGCGATCGGCGCACCCTTGCACCAGGCGCCGATGCGCTGCGCGGCCAGATAGGCGCACAGCGTCATGGTCAGGCCCAGCAGGGGCGAGGCCGCCAGATAAACCCAGAACTGGTGCAGGCCGGCGAAATCAGGCATCGCGATCTTTCGCCGGTTCGCCCTTCATGCCGCGCAGCAGCAGGCCGGTGACGGCCAGCGCCAGTAGGGTGCTGACGACAACCGACGCGACAATCGCCAGCCAGTGGCCACTGCCGCTGGCGGCGGCGACCACGATGCCCACGCCAGCCGGCACGAACAGCAGCGACAGGTGGGCCAGCAGCGCGTTGGCCGCCTGCTCGACCAGCACCTGTAATTTGGGAAAGACGATCAGGGCAGCCACGAGCAGCAGCATGCCGGCGACGGGGCCGGGCAGCGGCAGGCGCAGCACGAACACGATGCCCTCCCCCAGGCACTGAAATAACAACAACACCGCAAACGCTGCCAGCATGCTTTCTCCTTGATGCAAGACGGCGGCCAGAGGCCGCCGCAAACACGCAGGATAGCAAATTACCGATCAGGCAGCAGTGGTTGCCTCGCTGGCGGCGCCGAGGGCGCCACGCTTGACCTGGTCGCGCTCGATCGACTCGAACAGCGCCTTGAAGTTGCCTTCGCCGAAGCCGTCGTCACCCTTGCGCTGGATGAATTCGAAGAACACCGGGCCCAGCTGCGCCACACCAAAGATCTGCACCAGCAGACGCGCCTTGCCGTCCGTGACCGTGCCGTCGAGCAGCAGGCCGCGCATCTTGAGCTGTTCAGCGTCTTCGCCATGGCCCGGGATGCGCTCGTCGAGCATTTCGTAATACGTCTCGGGCGGCGCCGTCATCAATGGCACGCCGGCCGCGCGCAGGCTGTCGACCGTGGCGATCAGGTCTTCGCTCAAGAGCGCGATGTGCTGGATGCCTTCGCCGTTGAACTGCATCAGGAATTCCTCGATCTGGCCGCCGCCCGCCTTGCCTTCTTCGTTCAGCGGGATGCGGATCATGCCGTCCGGCGCCGTCATCGCCTTCGAGGTCAGGCCCGTATACTCGCCCTTGATGTCGAAGTAGCGGATCTCGCGGAAGTTGAACAGCTTCTCGTAGAAGCCGGCCCAGTACGACATGCGGCCGCGGTACACATTGTGCGTCAGGTGGTCGATGATCTTCAGGCCGTGGCCTTCCGGGTTGCGCGGCGCGCCGTCGATGAACTTGAAGTCGATGTCATAGATCGATTTGCCGATCGTGTCGCCTTCGTCGAAGCGGTCGATCAGGTACAGCGGCGCGCCGCCAATACCGCGGATTGCCGGCAGGCGCAGCTCCATCGGGCCGGTCGGGATCTCGACCGCCTGCGCGCCCAGTTCCAGCGCCCTGGCATAGGCCTTGTGCGCATCGCGCACGCGAAACGCCATGCCGCAGGCTGACGGGCCATGCTCGGCCGCGAAGTACGCAGCGTAGCTCTTTGGCTCGTTGTTGATGATGAAGTTGATGCCGCCCTGGCGATACAGCGCGACGTCCTTCGAGCGGTGCACGGCCACCTTGGTAAAGCCCAGCGCCTCGAACACGGGTTCGAGCACGCCCGGGGTTGGCGAAGCGAACTCGACGAACTCGAAGCCCATCAGGCCCATGGGATTGTCAAACAGGTCTGCCATTGTCTCTTCCTTTTATTCGTCCTACGTTGACGGTCATTCCGCGAACACGTCGGCCAGCAAACCACGCAACCACACATTGCCCGGATCCTGGTTGAAGCGGCGGTGCCAAAAAATATTCGTTTGCAGCGGCGGCAGATCCAGCGGCGGCGTTACCCATTCGAGTGCGAACGGCAGGCCGGCCCGTTCGGCCAGTTTTTGCGGCACCGTCACCACCAGGTCGCTCGAACTGACGATGTACGGCACCGCCGTGAAATGCGGTACCCGAAAGCGCGTCGCCGGCGCAATCCCGGACCTGGCCAGCACCGCGTTGACCCGGTCATACGGGCTGTCGGCCGCGTCCACCAGCAAATGCTCGGCCGCAGCGAAACGTGCCAGCGTCAGCGCGCCCTTGCCCAGTGGATGGCCCTTGCGGAACATCGTCACGAACGGCTGGCGAAACAGGTGGCGCTGGTACAGCGCATCGGACACATCCTCGAACGGGCCCACCGCCAGGTCGACCCGCCCGCCTTCCATTTCTTCCTTCAGCGTCGCCGCGCCCACGCGTACCGAACTGAGTTCAACGTGCGGCGCCACCTGCCGGCAGCGCTCGATCAGCGTGGGCATGAAGTACACCTCGCCGACATCGGTCATCGCCAGCACGAAGCGGCGGCTGCTCGTGCCCGGCTCGAACCGGCTGCGCTGGTTCAGTGCCAGCGCCACCTGCGCCATCGCCGCCCCGATCGGCTCGGCCATCTGCGTCGCCAGCGGCGTCGGCTGCATGCCGCTCGCCGTACGCACGAACAGCTCGTCGCCAAAGGCGCGCCGCAATCGTGCCAGCGCATTGCTCACCGCCGACTGGCTCAGGCCAAGGCGGCGGGCGGCACTGGAAATCTGGCGCTCCCGATAGACTTCCTGGAACACGGACAGCAGATTCAGGTCGATGGTGCGCGGTTCGATCATGGGTTTTCAGGGTTGCCGGCGCATTGTCCACGCGTGATGGTGGTGGAGGCCAGCAGTATTCATGGAATCAATAGTCTACATTTTTCTATTCATCTCGTAAAACTGGCCGGATTATTCTAGAGTGACGCCATCGACCAATCGCACCACACCACCCGTTCCAGGAGACACCGTATGGCCCACCCGTCAGGTTATCTGTCCGGCTTCGGCAACGAATTTGCCACCGAAGCCCTGCCAGGTGCGCTGCCGCAGCATCGCAACTCGCCGCAGCAAGTGGCGTATGGCCTGTATGCGGAGCAGTTGTCCGGCACCGCCTTCACCGCGCCGCGCAGCCATAACCGGCGCTCGTGGCTGTACCGGATCCGCCCGGCCGCGGTGCATGGCAGCTTCGTGCCGCTGGATGCGCCGCGTCTGGTCAGCCGTTTCGACAACGCCGCGCCGCCAAACCAGTTGCGCTGGAGTCCGCTGCCGATGCCGACGACGCCAACAGACTTCATCGATGGCTGGGTCACGATGGCCGGCAACGGCTCGGCCGAGGCGATGACGGGCTGCGCCGTGCACCTGTACGCCGCCAACCAGTCGATGGACGGCCGCTACTTTTACAATGCCGACGCCGAGCTGCTGATCGTGCCCCAACTGGGCCGCTTGCGCATCGCCACGGAACTGGGCGTGCTGGACGTCGAGCCGCAGGAAATCGCAGTGATTCCACGCGGTGTGCGCTTCCAGGTGACGCTGCCCGATGGTGAGGCGCGCGGCTATCTGTGCGAGAACTTCGGCGCGCTGCTGCAATTGCCCGACATGGGACCGATCGGCTCGAACGGCCTGGCCAATCCGCGTGACTTTCTGACGCCGGTGGCGCGCTACGAGGATGTTGAAGGTGATTTCGAGCTGGTCACCAAGTTCGGCGGGCGGCTGTGGCACGCGCCGATCGGCCACTCGCCGCTGGACGTGGTGGCGTGGCACGGCAACTACGCGCCCTATAAATATGACCTGCGCCACTTCAACGCCATCGGCTCGATCAGCTACGACCACCCGGATCCGTCGATCTTCCTCGTGCTGCAAGCGCCGTCAGACACGCCGGGCGTCGATACGCTCGACTTCGTGATCTTCCCGCCACGCTGGCTGGTGGCCGAGGACACGTTCCGGCCGCCCTGGTTCCACCGCAATGTGGCAAGCGAGTTCATGGGCCTGATTCATGGTGCCTACGACGCGAAGGCGGACGGCTTCGTGCCGGGCGGTTCGAGCGTGCACAACTGCATGAGCGGGCACGGGCCGGACGCCGCGACCTTCGACAAGGCCAGCAGCGCCGACACGCGCCAGCCGCACAAGGTGGGCGACACGATGGCGTTCATGTTTGAGACGCGCAATGTGCTGGTGCCAACTGAACAGGCACTGGCCTCACCGCAGTTGCAGGGGGATTATCAGCGGTGCTGGGCCGGCATTACCAAGCGCTTCCGTACGACGCCATGATCATGGCGCGCGAGCCGCTCGCTCGTTATCCCGAAAAGTTCCAGTCCAGGCCGAGCTTCCTGACCAGCAGAAGTGTCAGGTAGCCGAGCACTGCAAGCAGGACCACGAAGATGAGGACGACCTTGGCCACGCCGATCACCAGCCTGCGCCGGTCCATGCCGTTCTCTTTCTTGCCCTGGTCATAGTGCCATTTGATGGCGAAAAACATGCCCGTGCCGAGCACGAGCGCTTTGAACGTAAAGAAGACGATCGGGAACCATTCCATTGTTGTGCGTATTTCCAGGCTGTTGCCGGACACGGTCGAAGAAATGACGACAGCGCCGGCGGGGAGAGTTTTCAAGCATACTACTTGAAAGCAATTTCCATACATCGAGACAAAATGTCCCAGGCAAGGCCCCTACCAGACTCGCGGGTTCCCGTCTGGCTGCCGCACTTGACCGCGAATGGCGGTCCCCGTTTTTTGCAGATTGCGGATGCGTTGCAAGCTGCCATCGTGGCCGGATCGCTGGCGCCGGGTGACCGCCTGCCGCCCCAACGCCAGTTGGCAGTACAACTGGACATCGACCTGACCACTGTCACGCGCGCCTACGATGAAGCCAGACGCCGCAACTTGCTGGAGGGGCGCGGCGCGCACGGCACCTACGTCGCGCCCCCAAAAGTCGGCTTCGCCCCGGTAATCGACCTGAGCATGAACACGCCGCCACCGCCCGCTGGCGTGGACGTCGACGACATGCTGAAACAGGGCCTGTCCCAGGTGCTGCTGAGCGCAGACAATCAACTGTTGATGGCCTACCATCTGGGCGGGGGCAGCGATGCCGATCGCCAGGCCGGCGCCACCTGGCTCGAGCCGATCTGCGGACGGCTGGATCCCACGCACATCGTGGTGTGCCCGGGTGCACAGGCAGCGATCGCCGCCGCCATCCTTGCACACACAGCGCCAGGCGACACGATTCTGGTTGAACCGATGAGCTACCCCGGGCTGCGCGACGCGGCGACCCATCTGGGCCGGTGCCTTGCTACCGTAGAAGCC
Source organism: Massilia aurea (assembly GCF_014200505.1). Classification (GTDB taxonomy): domain Bacteria; phylum Pseudomonadota; class Gammaproteobacteria; order Burkholderiales; family Burkholderiaceae_D; genus Telluria; species Telluria aurea_B. The sequence continues at coordinate 1,540,883 of NZ_JACHBX010000001.1, forward strand.
GACGAACACGGCATGGTCCCCGAGCGGCTCGAAGAAGCCTGCCGCCGCGACAAGCCCGGGCTCATCTACCTGAATCCCACCTTGCAGAACCCGACTGCCGTCACGATGCCCGAAAGCCGGCGCCAGGCGCTTGCCGGCATCGCGCAGCGCTACGATGTGCGTATTCTCGAGGACGATCCCTACTGGCTGCTGGCGGACGCCCCGCCGCCGCCAATGATGACGCTCGCCCCGAACCACGTGCTGTACGTCTCGACCTTGTCGAAATGCCTGGCCCCCGGTTTGCGTGTCGCGTTCGTCGTCCTGCCCGACCCGGACCAGCGCGCCCGCTTTCTTGGCGCGCTGCGCTCGCTTGCACTGATGGCCACGCCACTGTCGGTCGCGCTGGCCACCCAGTGGATCGTCGACGGGTCGGCCGCCAGGCTGATGCAAGGCATACGCGACGAAGCGCGCATGCGCCAGCAGATGGCGCGCTCTGCCCTGGCCGGGCAGTACAGCGGCCCTGGCGATGGCCTGCATGGTTGGCTGACGTTGCCGGCCTGCTGGAATGCCGCACAGTTGGCGGCCGCCGCGGCAACCGAAGGCATCGTGGTCACGCCGGCGGATGCATTCGCGGCAGGGAGCGAGTCAGTCAATGCGATCCGGCTCTCGCTCGGAAATATCAAGGACCGTCAACAGTTGCAGGCCGGGCTTCAACGGCTGTCCGATCTGATCGCCCGGCGACCCGCTTCGTTCAGCGCCGGACTGACTCGCTAGAACTGTTCCCAGGCCAGCTCCGGTTTTGATGCCGGTGCGCGTCTGGAGGTCTGTGCGCGAGCCGTCGACACGGCAGCATTCGCAACCTGCTTTTGGGGTCGATCCGGTGCGCGCGGTGCAGCGCTTGCGGCATCCGTGTCTGCGAGCTGGAAGATACTGACAACCCGGGCCAGTTGCGCAGCCTGTTCCTGCAATGAACTGCTGGCTGCCGCCGCCTGCTCGACCAGTGCAGCGTTCTGTTGCGTGACCGCGTCCATTTCGGTCACCGCCTGGTTGATCTGCTCGATCCCGGCATCCTGCTCCTGTCCGGCGGCCGCGATATCGCCCATGATCGTGGTGACGCGCTCGATGCTGCCGACCACTTGCGTCATGGTTGCACCTGCCTTGGAGACAAGCTCGTTGCCGATATTGACTTTGTCCAGCGAGTCGCTGATCAGGATTTTGATTTCCTTGGCCGCTGCAGCCGAACGCTGCGCCAGATTACGCACTTCGGACGCCACCACGGCAAATCCGCGCCCCTGTTCGCCCGCACGCGCCGCTTCCACTGCTGCATTCAATGCCAGAATATTGGTCTGGAAAGCAATGCCGTCGATGACGCCGATAATATCGACGATCTTGTTTGACGTAGCGCTGATCACGCCCATCGTCGTGACGACTTCGGCAACCACCGCGCCGCCCTCGCGGGCAATCTCCGACGCCGACCGTGCCAGCGCATTTGCCTGATGCACATTCTCGCTGTTCTGTTTGACGGTCGAATTCAACTCTTCCATCGACGATGCGGTTTCCTCCAGCGCGCTGGCCTGCTGCTCCGTCCGCACCGACAAGTCGTTGTTTCCGACCGAAATTTCCTTGCTGGCCGTGGCAATCTCGTTGGCGCCTGAACGGACCTGACCGACGATGTCCAGCAGATTCGCAGTCATGTTCTTCAACGCCGTGAGCAGCGTGCCGATTTCATCGGTACTGGTGTAGTCGATTCGTTGACGCAGGTCGCCGCTGGCCACTGCCTGGGCGAGCGTGAGCGCGCGGTTGACAGGCACGGTGATCGAGCGAATTGTCAGCACAGCGACGATCGTCGCGGCAATCAGGGCGCCGATGGTGAGCGCAATGGCGATCCAGACTGCCGATTGCGCATCGGCCCGCACCTTCGCCCCTTCAGTTTCCATCAGCGACGCCTGGAACCTCGACATGGCATCCAGAGCGGCCGAGAATTCTGCCTGTGGTGACGTGACCTCCTTCAGCAAATACGCACCCGCTTCGGCGGTTCTCCCTTCTCGCAACAATGCCATCGTCGCTGTCCGTGCCACACCGTATTTTCCACGTGCTTGGTGCAGCGATTGGAACAGCGCCTGGCCCTTGGGCGTATTGATCATGCTTTCCAGTTTGGTCATGAACCCGTCGGTCCTGTGCACGGACTCGGCGATCCTGTCGACGATTGCCGCGATCTGCGCTTTTTCGCCCGCGCCGAGGATGATGGCATTGCGCAAGTCGCGCGCCTGCACATTGATCTCGGTTTCGATGGATTGGGTCAGCACGACCTTGACGTAACGGTCTTCCAGGATGAAGCCGATGGCCTGATTCGACGCGTTGATGCGCGTAATCGTCACAGCGGCCAGTATGATCAGGAAGACCATCAGCAGGCCAAATCCCATCCCCAAACGCGTGGCGAGTTTCCAGTTAGTCATTCTCACAATCTTCCTTCCAAATCTGAATTGATCAATCATCCGATGAGATCGGGTGTACATGAGGCCAAGAGGTCAAAGATAATTTCCTCCAAGAATCAAATTTAATATCAGTATTTGTTTTAATCAATATTTTTGAGTTAATATCTGTAAAAATTGATTTTTTGTTGTTTTTCGTTTTATTTGATTTTTAACTTTTTGGCTGACAGGCCTGAGCGACGGCGTTGGCGTGACGGAGCGCCCGAGCGGTATTCCACGCTTTTGTCATTTATGCCATGATTCGTCCGTACGCCATGGTGGCGGACCCGGCCACGGCCCGGAAATGCCCGGCCATAGGCCTTTTGCTCGTCATGTCAGATATATTGATCATCCTCGTTCTGATCCTCTTGAACGGGGTGTTCGCGATGAGCGAACTTGCGCTCGTCTCCGCAAAACGCATGCGCCTCGAACGGCGCGCGCAGGAAGGCAGCCGCGGGGCGCGCAGCGCCATCGCACTGGCCGACAACCCGAGTCATTTTCTTTCCACCGTCCAGGTCGGCATCACGCTGATCGGCATCTTTACCGGTGCCTTCGGTGAAGCTTCGCTCGTCACGCGCCTGCAGCCGCAGATCGAAATGGTGGGATTCCTGGCTCCCTACGCCTACGAGATCGCGCTGTTCATCGTCGTGCTGGCCATTACGTTCGTGTCGATCGTACTGGGCGAACTGGTGCCGAAACGTATCGCGATGCGCCATCCCGAGACGATGGCGACGTTGATCGCCCCGCCACTGTCGGCGCTGTCGCTGATCATGTCGCCGTTCGTCAAGGTGCTGTCGCTGACGACCGAGGCGATCGTGCGCCTGTTCGGCATCCATGACGCCAAAGAGGAAGCGCCAACCGAAGAAGACATCGCCGGCATGTTCAAGGAAGGCACCGATGCCGGCCTGTTCGAAAAGACTGAATATGACATCGTCTCGCGCGCTTTGCGCCTGGATGACCGGCACCTGAAGGCGCTGATGACGCCGCGCGTCGACCTGATCATGATCGACCTGGACGCCGAACGCCGCGACACGCTCGAACTGATCGCCTGCCACACTTACAGCCGTTTCCCGGTCTACCGTGGCGACCGCGCCCAGATCCTGGGCTTCGTGAAGGTGCGCGACCTGCTGGCCCAGTCGGTACGTCACGGCTCGCTCGAGGCGGTCAATATCGAGCATGCCGTGCAGGACGTGCTGTTCGTGCCCGAGACCGTCGGCGCGATGGTACTGCTCGAGCTGTTCAAGAAAAACCGGGCCGAGCTGGCGCTGATCGTCGACGAGTACGGCGACATCCAGGGCATGGTCACGCTGTCGGACGTCATGAGCGCGCTGGTGGGCGACGTCACCGTGAACGGCGAAGAGACCGATCCGGACGCCGTCCAGCGCCAGGATGGCAGCTGGCTGCTGGATGGCGGCGTGGATCTCGACCGCTTCCGCGACGTCTTCAACACCACGGAGCGCTTCCCGGACGAAGAACTGGGCGCGTACCACACGCTGGCCGGCTTCGTGCTGTACCAGTTCGGGTATATCCCGAAAGCATCCGAGTCGTTCGACTGGAACGGCTATCGCATCGAAGTCGTCGACATGGACGGCAACCGCATCGACAAGCTGCTGATCGAACAGCTCGCGCTGCCCGAACCAACGCCGGCCGAAGAATGATCCTGGCGCGCTGAAGCCAATGGATGCCATCAGGCTGGGCCCGCTGTACCTCCCGATCGCGGTCGCCCTGTCGCTGGCGGCGGTGCTGGCGGCCACGCTGGTTGCCGAATGGTTCCGGCGCCGGCGCGGCATCGACCCGGGCGGCGCGCTCTGGAACATGATCGTGGCCGGCTTCGTCTCGGCCCGTCTCGTGTTCGTCCTGAAGCACCATGCGATCTACCTGGCGGCGCCATTGAGCGTGTTCGACATCCGTGATGGCGGCTTCTCGTCGGTCGCTGGCCTGATCGCAGCGTGCGTGGTCGGGGCCGAGCTGACGCGCCGCCAGGCGGCGCTACGGCGGCCTGTGCTGGCCTGCATGCTGGCCGGCTGCGCCGTCTGGTTCGGCGGCACGTTGCTGAACCAGGCATTCACGCCACCCCATACGCCACTGCCGGACGTGATGGTGCGCCAGCTCGACGGCCGCGAAGTCGCGCTGCGCAGCTTTGCCGACCGCCCGGTGGTACTGAACCTGTGGGCTACCTGGTGTCCGCCCTGCCGGCGCGAAATGCCAGCCTTGATGGCGGCGCAGGCGAAGCATCCGGAGATCGCGTTCGTGCTGGTCAACCAGGGTGAATCCGCCGCCACCGTGGCAGCTTACTTCGAGCGCGAGCGCCTGCCGGTGCAAGCGCAGTCGACCACCGTCGTGCTGGACCCCGGCAGCCAGGTCGCTGCGCGCCTTGGCGCGGCCGGCATGCCGACGACGCTGTTCTACGATGCGGCGGGCCGCCTGCGCACGCGCCATGTGGGCGAACTCTCGCCGGCGACACTGGCCGACAAGCTGGCCGCGATCCGGCCCTGAGTCACGTTTGTGGTACAACATGGCGCTACCGAGGAACCCATCATGCAACTGAACCCGATCCAGCTGTTCGACGCCGAGTCGTCCACCTTCACCTATATCCTGGCCGCGCCCGGCGCTGTCGACGCGGCCATCATCGATCCGGTCGACCGCCATTTCGAACGCGACCTGGCGCATCTCGAACGCCTTGGCCTGCGCCTGACGCATGTGTTCGAAACGCACGCGCATGCCGATCATGTCACGTCGGCCGGGCGCCTGCGCGCGCACACGGGCGCGAAGGCCTGCGCGCCGAGCGGCTGCGGCATCGCACCAGCAGAAATCCAGCTGCAGGATGGCGACCGGATCGGCTTTGCCGACGGCGAAGAGCTTGCAGTGATTCACACGCCAGGCCACACGGCCGGCAGCATGTGCTACCTGTGGCGCGGCAACCTGTTCAGCGGCGACACGCTGCTGATTGGCGGGTGCGGCCGCACCGATTTTCAGGGCGGCAGCGCGGGCGACCTGTATGACAGCGTCACCGGTAAATTGTTCACGCTCGACGCCGCCACGCGGGTGTGGCCGGGCCACGACTACAAGGGTCAGTCGGTCTCGACGATCGGCTGGGAACGCGCGCACAATGCCCGCCTCGCCGGCCGCGAGCGCGCTGACTTCATCGCGCTGATGGCCGCGCTCGACCTGCCACGCCCGGGCCTGATGGATGTCGCCGTGCCAGCCAATCGCAATCTGGGCCTGGCGCACAGCGTGTAATTGCTACAGGCGAAAAAAAGCGCGGCCGAAGCCGCGCTGTTCCAACCGTCACCCGATGAGTGACAGTTCTTGCATCAGTACTTAGTAACGCCAGGTCTTCTTTTGGGCGACCGGCCGTTTCATGACCTTGGTCTGAAACTGTTTCCACAGCAGGCCCGCCAGGGCCATCATGATCATCTTGCGCATGCTTGTCTCCAGTGAGTGTCGGCGAATTGCCATCACCATCAGCATAGCGTGACAAGCAAAACCGTGGCGCGAGTTTGCCGCGCCCGGCCGATGCAGTAGAATCCCTGTCTTTATAGCAAGATCAAGAAACCGATGATGGACGACGGGCACCACCAACTCAAGCGCGGGCTCAAGAACCGCCACATCCAGCTGATCGCCCTGGGCGGCGCGATCGGCACCGGCCTGTTCCTCGGCATCGCCTCGACCATCCAGATGGCCGGTCCATCGGTGCTGCTCGGGTACGCGATTGCCGGCGCGGTCGCCTTCCTGATCATGCGTCAGCTGGGTGAAATGATCGTTGACGAACCGGTGGCCGGCTCGTTCAGCCACTTCGCCGACAAGTATTGCGGGCGCCGGGCCGGCTTCGTCTCGGGCTGGAACTACTGGGTCATGTACATCCTGGTCAGCCTCGCGGAACTGACGGCGCTCGGTATCTATATGCAGTACTGGTTCCCGGAGCTGCCGACATGGGTCTCGGCACTGGGCTTCTTCGTGCTCGTCAACCTGCTCAGCCTGTTGAACGTGAAAGCGTTCGGCGAGCTGGAATTCTGGTTCGCCGTCATCAAGGTCGCGGCCGTGGTCGGCATGATCGTGTTCGGTCTTTACCTGCTGATCGGCGGCGGCGCCGGCCCCGAGGCGGGCGTGTCCAATCTGTGGCGCCATGGCGGCTTCTTCCCCAACGGCGTGGGCGGTCTGGCGATGGCCATGGCGGTAATCATGTTTTCGTTCGGCGGGCTGGAGCTGATCGGCATCACGGCCGCCGAGGCGGACGACCCGTCGCGCACGATTCCGCGCGCGACCAATAACGCGCTGTACCGCATCCTGATCTTCTACATCGGCGCGCTGGCCGTGCTCTTGATGCTGTTCCCGTGGCAGAAAGTCGTCACCGGCGGCAGCCCGTTCGTGCTGATTTTCGCCGCGCTCGACAACGGCTGGGTCGCCAACGTCCTGAATCTGGTCGTGCTGACGGCCGCGCTGTCGGTCTACAACGGCTGCGTGTACGCCAACAGCCGCATGCTGTTCGGTCTGGCCGCGCAAGGCAATGCGCCGCGCGCGCTGATGCGCACCAACGCACGCGGCGTGCCGCTCAATGCCCTGGCCGTGTCGGCCGTGGCCACCGGCTCGGCGATCCTGATCAATTACTTCCTGCCAGAAGAAGCGCTGGGCATGGTCATGAGCCTGGCCGTCGCCTCGCTCGTGATCAACTGGGCGATGATTTCGTGGAGCCACCTGCGCTTCCGGCGCAGCAAGGACCAGGCGGGCGAAGCGACGTTGTTCCGCAGCCCGCGGTTCCCGCTGTCGAATTACGTGTGCCTGGCATTCGTCGCCATCCTGCTCGTGATCATGGCGATCACGCCGGGGCTGCGCATTTCGGTGATCCTGATCCCGATCTGGCTGGCGCTGCTGGGCCTGGGGTTCTGGCTGCGCGAGCGGCGGGATGCAAGCACCCGTGCGTCCTAACCGCGCTAAGCTGCATGTCAGCGCTGGCCATCATTGATGGCGCCTTTAGCAATGAGGCAATCGCGAGATGGCATAATAACGACATCGTGCGATGAGATTGCCGACTCGATAACACAATGCGCCGCTCGTTTGACGATGCCCAGTTCATATGAGTGCAACGAGTCGATTTGCAGGTATGCCTCGTGTTCGGTCAACCTGCCTCTGCTGGAGTTCTTGTTGCGTCACATGCAAGCTCTTCGGAGATGCCAAGAGACACCAGTCTGTCGCTAGCAATCGCCAATTGAAGCAGACCCGCGCTGCTTGAATGGATTTGCTGCTTAGAAAATGTCTTTTTCAGTTCCGCCATGGTCATACTGAAGATATTCGTCGCTTCTGAGCTACCGAGAATCGGATACTTGCTGTACTCGGGATCATCGATCACAATCAAGAATGACAACTCATGGCGCAACACCGTTAAATCCGTGATTACGCCCAAAAATTCGATACTGGCTTTATTCGCGTGAATCAAGCGAACCAAGTGCTCAACGTGCGGTTCAGATAAAACACTACCAGAATCTCTTCCGTCGCTTCGGAAATCTAGTTCCTCGGCTCGGTAAATCTCTTCCGCATATTCCCTTAACAAAGCCATGCTTACATCGAAGCCTTGCGTCAGATGCAGGTCGAGATGGTCATCCTGGTCTCCATACACCTCGAAACCGCCAGCAGGATGAATTTGCCACAACTCAGGCTTTATGGCCACATTTTTACCGCGCTGAGCAACGATTGCCTTCCACTTCACATCGTTGGGAGACTTGTAGTCTTTGTAGATCACAAGCGCCTGTACGCTAATCAGCGGGTAGGCATTGGATGGTTTCAAGATGGCCTCATTGGGAGAGTTGCCACCGTGATAGGCAGAGCGTAGCGCTAGTTTTGAGAGAATATCTCCACTAATCTCCTTATTCTTTTCGTATAGCTTGAACAACTCCCATTCCAAGATGTTAGCTGTCACAACGTTATGCTGATATATTGTCGCTCTGGCGCTGATAGCTATGACCAATCCCGCTGCGTCCAAAACAATTTCCTTCGTTGAAAATCCCCGCATCTTGGGTCGTTTCACTGTATCACGCAGAAACCAAAGATATTCTTTTTGCACACGAGTCAGACGCAACTCGCCGATCTCCGTAGATTCCAGATAGCACAAATCCGAGAAGGGATAGCGAAAATCTTTTCCGGGCCTGAAAATAACGGCTGGATAATTCTTTTTATAGATCGACACAAATTCTGAACCTGCATAGATCGTTTTCAACACTTGCCGCGACCACTCGATATAATCCGGGTCGTTCATTTTCTTTACAATTTTCTCTCGCCTTTTTTTACCATACATGGCTACTAATTTCTTCACCAATTCTACAACTATCTTAATACTCAGCAATACTGAGACAATGGTTACGAGATTGGCGAACCATCCCAAATCATTCAAGAACGCTTTAGAATTACTGATAAGCTCGACCATAATGAGATGATATGTATGTGTTAATCAAGCAATAATAACACCGCAATTAATAGTGACAAACTTTTTCGCGTTTTAACTGCAGCTTTTCCACAATATTGTTTCCGCCTGCCACATGGCTTCAAGACTCCATGCGGACAAACGTATAAGTCGGGTGCGCGGCGATTCGTCTTCCGGCAGGCCTCGGTCAACGTACGCCAGGATCAAAATGCTGCACGGCATCAACGCAAAATTGACATCCGCAACTCATAACGGACTCCACAGAGACCCTAGCTCGTACACAAACTTGGCGCCCCTATGCTGCATAGCAATATGAAAATAACTTGCCGCAGTTGACGTAAACGTCAATCAGCACGTTATGATCTTCATGCTGCACAACACCTCACAAGGGAAGCACATATGAGCCAGAGCAATCCTCTGTCGCTGCACGTACCGGAGCCTACCGGCCGTCCGGGCTGCAAGACCGATTTTACGTACCTCCAGTTGACCCCTGCCGGCGCTGTCCGGCGCCCGCCCATCGATGTGGCCCCGCTCGAGACGAGCGACATGGCCCAGCAACTCATCCGCGTGCTCGACGAGCATGGCAACGCCGTTGGCCCATGGGCCGAAGCGCCCGACCGCGAGCTGCTGCGCTTTGGCCTGCGCACGATGATGAAGACCCGTATTTTCGATGCGCGCATGGTCATCGCCCAGCGCCAGAAGAAAATGTCGTTTTACATGATCAGCCTCGGCGAAGAAGCGATCGGCACCGCCCATGCGCTCGCACTGCAGGACGGCGACATGAATTTCCCGACCTACCGCCAGCAAAGCCTGCTGATGGCGCGTGAAGTGCCGCTGGTCGACATGATCTGCCAGCTGCTGTCGAACGAGCGCGATCCCCTCAAGGGCCGCCAGTTGCCCGTGATGTACTCGGTGCGCAGCGCCGGCTTCTTCACGATCTCGGGCAACCTCGCCACCCAGTACCCGCAAGCAGTCGGCTGGGCCATGGCCTCGGCCATCAAGGGCGACACCAAGATCGCGTCGGCCTGGATCGGCGACGGCGCTACCGCCGAATCCGACTTCTCCACCGCCCTCACCTTTGCCCACGTGTACCGCGCGCCGGTCATCCTCAACGTGGTCAACAACCAGTGGGCGATCTCGAGCTTCCAGGCGATTGCCGGCGGCGAGAGCGTGACCTTTGCCACCCGTGGCGTCGGCAGCGGCATCGCGTCGCTGCGCGTCGATGGCAATGATTTTCTGGCCGTGCTGGCCGCCTCGCGCTGGGCCGCCGAACGCGCGCGCAGCAATCTGGGCCCGACGCTCATCGAATGGGTCACCTACCGCGCCGGCCCGCACTCGACGTCGGACGATCCGGCGCGCTACCGCCCTGCCGACGATTACGCCCGCTTCCCGCTGGGCGACCCGATCGCCCGCCTGCGCCAGTACCTGACCAATCTGGGCTGGTGGTCGGACGAAGAGCACGACGCGACGCACACGGCGCTCGAAGCCGAGATCCTGGCCGCGCAAAAAGAAGCGGAAAGTTTCGGCATCCTGGGCGACGAGCGCGCGCCGAGCGCCGCGACGATGTTCGAGGACGTTTACAAAGACATGCCGGAGCACTTGCGCCGTCAGCGTCAACAGCTGGGGGTATGACCATGGCACGCGACGATTTACCAAAAGATGCGGCCACCGTGCCGATGACCATGATCCAGGCGCTGCGCTCGGCCATGGACGTGATGATGGAACGCGACGACAACGTCGTGGTGTATGGCCAGGACGTCGGCTACTTCGGCGGCGTGTTCCGTGTAACTGACGGCTTGCAGGCGAAGTACGGCAAATCGCGCGCGTTCGACGCGCCGATTTCCGAGGGCGGCATCGTCGGCACCGCGGTCGGCATGGCGGCGTATGGCCTGCGTCCCGTGGTCGAAATCCAGTTCGCCGATTATTTTTATCCGGCGACCGACCAGATCGTGTCCGAAGCGGCGCGCCTGCGCTACCGCTCGGCCGGCGAATTCACGGCCTCGATGGTGATCCGCATGCCTTGCGGCGGCGGCATCTATGGCGGCCAGACCCACAGCCAGAGCCCGGAAGCATTCTTCACGCACGTGTGCGGCCTGCGCACCGTGATGCCGTCGAATCCGTACGACGCCAAGGGCCTGCTGATCGCGTCGATCGAGAACGACGATCCGGTGATCTTCCTGGAACCCAAGCGCCTGTACAACGGTCCGTTCGACGGCCACCATGACCGGCCTGTCGTGCCATGGTCGGGCCACCCGAAAGGCGACGTCCCGACCGGCTACTACACGGTGGAGCTGGACAAGGCGGCCATCGTCCGCCCGGGCAACGATGTCACCGTCATCGCCTACGGCACCATGGTCTGGGTGGCGGAAGCGGCCGCCCGTGAATCGGGCGTCGATGCCGAGGTGATCGACCTGCGCAGCATCTGGCCGCTCGACCTGGACACGCTCGTCAAGTCGGTGCAAAAGACGGGCCGCTGCGTCATCGTGCACGAGGCCACGCAGACGAGCGGCTTCGGCGCCGAACTGGCCGCACTCATCCAGGAACACTGTTTCTACCAGCTGGAAGCGCCCATTGGGCGCGTGGCCGGCTGGGACACCCCGTATCCGCATGCGCAGGAATGGGCTTACTTTCCAGGGCCCGACCGTGTCGGCGCGGCCCTGAAACGCGTGATGGAGGGTTGATCATGGGGATTCATGTCATCAAGATGCCGGACCTGGGCGAAGGCATCGCTGAAGTGGAAGTCGTTGCCTGGCACGTGCAGCCGGGCGATACGGTGCGCGAAGACCAGGTACTGGCCGACGTCATGACCGACAAGGCGACGGTGGAGATTCCATCGCCGGTCGCCGGCACGATCACGAGCCTGGGCGGCGCCATTGGCCAGTCGCTGGCCGTCGGCGCTGAACTGATCCGCCTCGAAGTCGCCGGTGCCGGCAACGTCAGCGCGGACAAGGCGCGCAAGGAGCCCGTGCAATCGGGCGCCGCGACGGCGCCAGCCGAAGAAGTCGCGGAACCCCAGCTCGAGGCCGTGGCGGCACATGCCGCAGAAACATCAGCGCCGGTCGCTGCGCCAGCCAAGCCGGCAACCGCTCCGGCAGCCAAGCCAGCACCAGCCAGGGCCGGGTCCGGGTCCGGAGTCGGCGCACCATTGCGCGCCGACGGCGAAAAACCGCTGGCCCCGCCGGCCGTGCGCCAGCGCGCCTGGGACCTGGGCGTCGAACTGCAGTTCGTGCCCGGCAGCGGGCCTGCAGGACGCATCACGCACGCCGACCTGGATGCTCACGTGGCCGGGCGCCGTGGCGGCGCGGCCAATGGCGCGATGGACGAGCGCTACGCCGAACAGCACGGCGAACACGCCACGCAGATCATCGGCCTGCGCCGCAAGATCGCCGAGAAGATGCAGGAAGCCAAGCGCAACATCCCGCACTTCACCTACGTCGAAGAAGTCGATGTGACCGAACTCGAAGCGCTGCGCCTGCAACTCAATGCCCGCTATGGCCAGGAGCGCGGCAAGCTCACGCTGCTGCCGCTCCTGATGCGCGCCGTCGTGCTGGCGCTGCGCAGCTATCCGATGATGAGCGCGCGCTACGACGACGAGGCCAATACGCTGACGACCTACGACGCCGCCCACATCGGCATCGCGGCGCAGACCGAGTCGGGCCTGATGGTGCCGGTCGTGCGTCACGCCGAATCGCGCGATCCATGGTCGAGCGCCGCCGAAATCGCGCGCCTGGCCGAAGCCGCCCGCAGCGGCAAGGCCACGCGTGACGAGCTGACCGGCTCGACGATCACGATCACGAGCTTGGGCTCGCTGGGCGGCATCGTCACGACGCCTGTCATCAACCGGCCCGAAGTCGCCATCGTCGGTGTGAACCGCATCGTCGACCGTCCCGTCATCCGTGACGGTGCGATGGTGGCGCGCAAGATGATGAACCTGTCATCCTCGTTCGACCACCGCGTCATCGACGGCATGGTGGCCGCCCAGTTCGTGCAGTCGATCCGGGGCTACCTCGAATTTCCTGCCACCCTGTTCGTGGAGTAAGCGATGGAGACGATCAATACGACACTCCTGATCATCGGCGGCGGCCCGGCCGGCTACGTAGCGGGCATCCGCGCCGGCCAGTTGGGCATCCCTACCGTCCTCGTCGAAGGCGCCCAACCCGGCGGTACCTGCCTGAACATCGGCTGCATTCCGTCCAAGGCGCTGATCCATGCAGCCGACGAGTACGCAAAGACCGTACATTACGCGGCGCAAACGTCGCCGCTGGGGATCAGGGTCGACGCGCCCAGCATCGATCTCGAAAAAACAGTGGCCTGGAAGGACGGCATCGTCAAGCGCCTGACCGGCGGCGTGGGCGCGCTGCTCAAAAAACAGGGCGTGCGCGTGATACGCGGCTGGGCGCGTGTCCTCGACGGCAAGACCGTCGAAGTGCAGCCGCACGAGGGCAGCGGGCAAGAGCCGGTGCGTATCCGCTGCGAACACATGCTACTGGCCAGTGGCTCGCATGCGGTCGAACTGCCGTTCATGCCGTTCGGCGGCCCGGTGATTTCGTCGACCGAGGCGCTGTCACTGAGCGAAGTGCCGCGCCGCATGGTCGTGGTCGGCGCCGGTTATATCGGGCTGGAACTGGGTACGGCGTTTCGCAAGCTGGGCAGCCAGGTCACGGTCGTCGAGGCGGCCGAGCGCATCCTGCCGGCCTATGATGCGGACCTCGTCAAACCGGTTGCCAGTTCGCTCGAGCGCCTTGGTGTCGAGGTGCGCCTGGCCACGTCGGTGCTCGGTATGGAGGGCGAGCGGGTCAAGGTGCGCGACGCATCCGGCGTGGAAGCCTATCTCGAGGCCGACCGCGTGCTGGTGGCCGTGGGCCGTAAACCGGCAACCACCGGCTGGGGTCTCGAACACCTGATGCTCGACATGAACGGGCGCGCAGTCAAGGTCGACGAGCAATGCCGCACGTCGATGCGCAATGTCTGGGCGATTGGCGACCTGACCGGCGAGCCGATGCTGGCGCATCGCGCGATGGCGCAGGGCGAGATGGTGGCCGAGATCATCGCCGGCAAGCGGCGCTGGTTCCATCCGGCGGCGATTCCGGCTGTCTGCTACACCGATCCCGAGATCGTGGTGGCCGGTATGTCCCCTGGCGAAGCGGCAGCGGCCGGCATCGACGCCATCAGCGCGAGCTTCCCGTTCAGCGCCAACGGGCGGGCGATGACGATCGAGAGCACCGACGGTTTTGTCCGCGTCGTCGCGCGCAAGGACAATCACCTGATCCTGGGCTGGCAGGCGGTGGGCGTCGGCGTGGCCGAACTGGCAGCGGGCTTTACGCAGTCGATCGAACTGGGCGCGCAACTGGAAGACGTGGCGCGCACGATCCACGCCCATCCCACCCTCGGTGAAGCGGTGCAGGAAGCAGCGCTGCGTGCGCTGGGCCACGCACTGCATATCTGACGCAGGGCGTCGTCCCGTCCAGGGACGGCGCTTCAGCCCCATTCCCTTTTATTGCCGGTAACTGATTACGCACTGGTGGCCGGCGCGACGCGGGGCCGCTTGGACAGCGCGGCGCCAAGGCGCAGCGCCGCCGCGACGGCCTCGTCGATCGGCGGCTCGTAGTTGCATGCGATCCAGCGCATCGCAATATGGATCACACCACCGATCACGCCTGCCTGCAGCAACTCATCGTCCAGCACATCCGGCGCCACCAGGCGCGTGACAGCCAGGCCAAATTCACGCAGCGAATCGTCGAAGGTACGGTCCACGGCAGCACTCACACCACGGATTTCGACGAGGAATACGCGTGCCGAACGGGGGTCGCGCTGGATCGAAGAGAAATAAGCGTAGAGCATGGCTCGCGAACGCGCCACTCGGCCACCGCGCGCCGATTCTCCGGCCAGCAGGACTCTTTCACGCACCAGATCGGTGATGAAATTGTAGCTGTCAATCAGGAGCATTTCGCTGTTCGCGAATGATTCGTAAAAGTAGCGCTCGGTGAGACCCGCGGCGTCGCAAACAGCCTTGACGGTCGCGTTGTGATAGCCCCGCTCGCCATATACGCTGATAGCGCCGGCAATGAGGCGGTTACGCCGGTCGGCGCGACGCTGCTCGGGCGTCTGTCCGCGATAGGAGCGAGTGTTTGATATCTCTTGAGTCATTGCAACATTCTGACACATTATCACTAAAAATGATGACAATCTGCCATGTCAGTCATTGCAACAGGGTCAAGGGTGTGACACTCCCACGGGTATCGGTTTTTCCCCCGCAGAAAGCAGTCAATTGACACGCCTGCTGTTCAATTTCTCTATGCAAACAGGGTACTCGCACCAGTTTCGATGGGCTAACCTGAGTCAATCCGACTGAAGCTGCCAACCGTTGGCATCATGCTCTCGGCGATGGCCGAACACCGTTATCTGGCAGACAAGGTGACCACATTCATTCTAGTCCACCTATGTCACTTCGGCGAGGCTTTACAAAGATCAGACATGGAGGCGGCGGATGCTGTAACGCGATCCGCCGTCCCCGGTCCTGCAGCAGGTCATTGCTTATTTGCTGTCCGCACCTTTGCCAGCGCGGTCGCTGGAACCGGCAGCGGCGGCCTGGCTGCCTTGCGTGCCATTCTCGTCGGTCTTGCCCTGGAAACCCTCATCGGTCTGCTCTTCGGTCGAGCCACCGGCCAGGAGGTCGTCGGTGCGACCAAGCTGTTGCAGTCCGCCGCCGGCCGTCTCGGCCTCGCTCTCGCTATTGGTTCCCGGCGCTGCCTGCTTGCTGCCGCTGCCGGCCACGTCACCGGTCGAGCCAGCGCCCATGGTGGCGACACTGGTCGTGCCAGTGGTGAGCTGGTCCCAGTTACGGCCCTTGACGTCCTGATCCTTGTTGTCGTTATCGATTGGCATGCGGTGCTCCTGATGTGTGATGAATATAGCCATCTTAGGCCGATCGTGCGCCGCCGCCATAGGCGTGTGCGCCCGTTTGCTGTAGGACTGGGAGCGCACTGCATGCATCTTCCAGACCGCGTGGCAATCAGCACCACTACGGAGTTGCGGTTTTGCCTCATAGAAACATCTATGCCATTTGTCGCGTTATACTGGCGATCAACCGCATGCCCGGCGCCGCCCGTGCGAGCCTCGTTTGCGCATTTCATCATCCGCAGCCCGGTCGCCGGCGCTGCACCACTGATTTTCAGGACCATCCCCATGAAGAACCTACCATTAGGCGCCCGCCTCGGGCTGGGCTTTGCCATTGTGCTGGCGCTCCTCGTCGCACTAAGCGCAACCGCCCTCACCCGCATGGACGAAGCAGGCAGCAAGACCCACCGCCTCGTCCACACCAGCATGAAGAACCAGCGCAATATTGCCGAATGGCGTCGCAATATCGAAGTCAACACCGCGATCAACGACACCGTCTACCACGCGCCGGACGCGTCGATCCTGGACGTCATCGAAGAGCGCCGCGCTGCCATCACGGCGCGCTCGAACGTTCTGCAGCAGGAGATTGACGCTGCCCTTGCCAATCCGGGCGTGCGCGAACAGTTCAAGACCGTCAAGGCAGAGCGCCAGGCGTATATTGGCGCGCGCGATGCGCTGTTTGCGGCCAAGCGCGCGGGCGACCAGACCCGGCTCGAGGAACTCTACCGTACCCGCCTGACCCCGCAGACGGATTCGTACCTGGCAACGGTACGCAAGTTTGCCGATATGCAAAGCGCGGCCACCGGCGTCATTGCAACGACCATCCTCGATTCGTACGCCAGGACCAGGGTCATCCTGTTCACGCTGGCCGGGGCTGCGCTGCTGCTGGGCATCGGCTGCGCCTGGTGGATCACCCGCTCGATCACCCAGCCGCTGCGCAGCGCAGTCGCAGTGGCCGAGCGCGTTGCCGCGGGCGACCTGACCAGCAGCATCGAGACGGGCCGGCGCGACGAAGTCGGCCAGTTGCTGGACGCGCTGGGCCGCATGAACGGGAACCTGGCCGGTATCGTCGGCCAGGTGCGAGACGGTACCGCGACCATTGCCCACGTCTCGGGCGACATCGCCAGCGGCAACCAGGACCTGTCGGCCCGCACCGAGCAGCAGGCCGGCTCGCTCGAAGAAACGGCCGCCTCGATGGAAGAACTGACATCGACCGTGCGCCAGAATACCGAACACGCGCACCGCGCCAATAGCCTGGCCGCCACGGCTGCCGGCGTGGCCGGCGACGGCGGGCGCATCGTGGGCGACGTGATCGGCACGATGGGCCGCATCGACGCGTCGTCGCAGCGCATCGTCGACATCATCGGCGTGATCGACGGCATTGCGTTCCAGACGAATATCCTGGCGCTCAATGCCGCTGTCGAAGCGGCGCGCGCCGGCGAGCAGGGCCGCGGCTTTGCCGTGGTTGCCGGTGAAGTGCGTACGCTGGCCCAGCGGTCGGCGGCCGCGGCCCGGGAAATCAAGGGGCTGATCGATGATTCGGTTGCCCAGGTACGCGAAGGCACGCGCCAGGTCGACCTGGCCGGAACGACCATGCAGCAGATCGTGCACAGCATCGGCCAGGTCACGGTGATCGTGAGCGAAATCGCCGCCGCCAGCGAAGAGCAAAGCGCCGGCATCGAGCAGGTCAATACCGCGCTGGTCGAGATGGACCGCGTCACGCAGCAAAACGCCGCCCTCGTCGAAGAAGCCGCCGCAGCGGCCGACGCGATGCGCGAGCAGGCCAGCCAGCTCGCGTCGGTCGTGGCCACGTTCCGCCTGGAACCAGCACCGGCGCGCGCCGCGCGCCTGGCGCCACCGGCGTCCCGTCTCGCTTTGGCAGCCTGAGCCGCTGCTAGAATGCCCGGCTGACGGGATCACGGGAAGGAACAGGCATGGGTATCGGTGTGTTGTGCGGCTTGCTGGCTGGCGCCATGTGGGGCATCGTGTTTATCGCGCCGGCCTATCTGTCCGCGTTCACCCCGCTGCAACTGACCGTCGGGCGCTATCTGGCCTACGGCGTCATCGCCCTCGTGCTCCTGGCCCCGCGCCTGCGCGCCCTCCTCGCCAGCCTGTCCCGGGCCGACCTGTACGCGCTGGTGCGCCATGCGCTGGCCGGCAACCTCGTGTATTACGTGCTGCTGGCGTATGGCGTGCAGTATGCGGGGGTCGGGCCGACCTCGCTGATCGTCGGCATGGTGCCGCTGGTGGTCACGCTGCTCGGTCGTCATGACCATGGCGCCGTGCCGCTGCGGCGCATGCTGGCTCCACTGCTGCTGGTCGCGGTCGGCATCGCCTGCATCAACATCGACACCTTCATGCATGCCCCGGTGGATGCCTCCGGCATCGCCATCGCCGGCGGCGTGCTGTGCGCCACCGGCGCCTTGCTGTGCTGGAGCTGGTACGCGCTCGACAATGCGCGCTACCTGAAGAACAACCCGCGCTTTGGCAGCAGCGAATGGTCGGCGCTGTACGGCCTGGCCACCGGCGTGCTGTCCCTGGTGCTGGCACCGTTCGCGTTCTGGGACATCAGCGGACCCGTAGCGGGCGAGCGCGACTGGACCGTGTTCTGGGCCTGCAATGCCCTGCTGGCGCTGGGGGCGTCGGTCATTGGCAACCATTTCTGGAACGTGGCCAGCCGCCGCGTGCCCGTCACGCTGACGGGCCAGCTGATCCTGTTCGAAACATTGTTCGCGCTGCTGTACGGCTGCATCTATCGCGGCGCCGGGCCACGGCCACTTGAACTGGCAGCAATCGCGCTGTTGATCGCCGGCGTGGCCTGGTCGGTCAGACTGCACGGCGCCGTTGGGAATGACAAAATCATCAGTCCTGGTGCCGAGCTTCATTGACAGACTATTCAGTCAACGCGCTGACCGTTGCGTACAGGTGTCATTTTTGTTCAATTAACTTCCCAGGACTATTTCGCCTCGGTATGTACTGCTAGACTCTCGGGCGTGGAATTGCCTAGCGCAATTTAATTTGCCACAAAGAACAACATTGGACATGCCTTGCCCAGGACGGGCACGCTTTGTCCCACCGGGAGTCTTCGCAATGACAGCATCACCAGTCCGCCCAGCGCACACGCTGCTGGCTGCGGCCGTATCCAGTATGGTCTGCAGTATCGCCACGGCGCAAACCATGCCCGCACACGACAGCGGCCTGGCCGTGCCGGAAGTCGTCGTCACTGCCCAGCGTACTGAATCGCTGGCGTCGCGTACGCCGCTCGCGATCAGTGTCCTGTCCGGCGAAGAGCTGCGCGACCTTGGCGCCGACAGCCCCGGCACCATCGGCCCGCGCCTGCCGAACTTGTATATCGATCAGGCCTTCTCGGGCCTGCGCCTGACGATCCGTGGCATCAGCAACAGCGATACCACCGACAAGGGCGACCCGTCTGCCGCCTTCATGCTCGACGGCGTGTATATCGCGCGGCCTGCCGGCCAGAGCGGCAACTTTCTGGACGTCGACCGCATCGAAGTGCTGCGAGGCCCGCAGGGCACGCTGTATGGCCGCAACACGACCGCCGGCCTGGTCAACGTGATTTCGAACCTGCCGACCGACCGCTTCGAGGGCGCCATCGGGTTCGAGGCGGGCACCTACGACCGGCGCAAGGTCGACGGCGTCATCAATGTGCCGGTCAACGACATGCTGGCGCTGCGCGCTGCCGTGAGCAAATTGACGCATGACCCTTACCTAAATAACGGCCAGGGCACGCTGCTGCGCCCCGGCATGGACCAGGACGACCGTGACGCGCGCCTGAGCGCGAAGCTCGCAATGGGCCGCGACGCCACGCTGGTGCTGCGCTACGATCATGGCCAGGCCAAAGGCAATAACGACCGCTTCGTGCCGGACACGAACTTTTACACCGGCGTTGCCAGCGGCACGCCCGTGTACCGCGACAGCACGACCGACGAACGCCTGACCAACAGCTTCCGCCCGCCGAACATGACGCCCGTGCAGGGCTGGCAAGACCGCGTGGCACAGGGCTGGTCCGCCGACCTGCGCTGGGATCTGGGGCCCGCCACCCTGTATTACCTGGGCGCGCGGCGCAAGCTGGACCAGGAGCTGCGCCAGAATTACTACTACCGCGTGGCCCCGCGACTCGCACTTGGCGTGATCAACAACTACGACAGCCACAACGAGCAGGATTCGCACGAGCTGCGCCTGGCCACCAATGGCGCCAGCCCGCTCAGCGCCCAGGGCGGCTTGTACTATTTCAGCGAAACGTCCGACACGTCGTACGCGTTCCAGGGCCTGCAAGCGGTCGGCCTGCCGCCGTACTACGCGTTTCCGCTCGTAACCGAAGCGCGCAGTCGCGCCGTGTTCGGTCAGCTGACCTGGCGCGTGGTCGACGGCCTGCGCCTGACCGCCGGCGCGCGCCGCACCCAGGACGACAAGGACCGCGTCGGCTCCACCGATTTCCGGCAAGGGCCCGTGTTCAACGCCGCCACCGACCGGCGCCTGCTCAACGCAGCCGAACTGAACACCGCGCGCACGACCTGGCGCCTGGGCCTTGACTACGACCTGCTGCCTACGACGCTGCTGTATGGCAGCCTGGCCACCGGTTACAAGGCGGGCGGCTTCAACGACGGCTGCATCGCCGGCAGCACCGCGCTGGGCATCGCCTGCCCGGCGGCCGTGGCTGTTTCGGAAAGCGCGCTCTACTACCAACCGGAAGAACTGCGCGCCTGGGAAGCCGGCGTCAAGTCGCGCCTGTGGGGTGGCCGCGTCACCGTCAACGCCGCCGCCTTCGTGTACGACTACACGAATCTGCAACTGAGCGGCACCGCCATCGTCTCGGGCGCCCCGCGCATCCTGACCGGCAATGCCGGCGTTGCCCGCTCGCGCGGCCTGGAACTCGACGGCGATATCCGCGTCGGCAGCAACGGGCGCCTCAGCTACGGCGCGACCGCGCTCGACGCGCATTACGTGACCTACAACCCGACCCCCACCGCGTCATGGGCCGGCCGCAAGCTCGATCGCGCGCCGAGCCATGTCTATACGCTCGGCTACGAACACCGCTTCGGCGTGTTTGGCGGGCAGCTGTATGCGGGCGTGTTCTCGCGCCGCAGCGCCGAGTATGTGATCACGATCCCGAGCCAGCTGCTCGAATACCGGATCCCGGCGCACACGACCACCGATGCCACGCTGCGCTACGCCCCGGCCGGCGGCGCCTGGAGCCTGCTGGCGCGCGTGCGCAACCTGGAAAATTCGGTGCGCCCATCGCTGATCGACAGCTTCGGCATGACCACGCCGACCGCGCCGCGCACCGCCGACGTGCGCCTCGATCTGCGCTTCTGATCCGCACAGCCAGCCCCCTTACGCCAGAAGGAACGCCGATGGACCGCATTGCCCCCGAGTTGCTGTCTCCAACCCTGCGCGCCGACCCGCCCGCCGATGACACCGTGGCGCGGATGCTGGCCGGCGCTAGCGGGCCGGCCGAGCTGTCTGCGCGCATCGCGCAGATCAACGCTGAACTGGCGCGCTGGCAGACCAATGGAGCGCTGGCGTCCTGGCGGCCCGGGCCCGGTCTCGATCCGCGCGCGGCCGAGGCGTTGATCGACTACCTGGCCGCCTGCCAGCACTTGCCGGCGTGGACCGACCGGGCGGCCATCGCACGCGCCGAGATGCTGTTCATGGACATGAGCATGCTCTCGTGCACGCTGCTGTTCTGCGCCAGCCTGCCCGAATGCTATGTGCTGCCCGACCTGTCGGCCGTGCTGCACGCGGCCGGCCAGCTCGAGGCGCATACCGATTACCGCGTGCGCTCCACCGCCGCCATGATCTTCCCCGTCATGCTGGCCGGTGGCCTGACCACACCCGAAGGGGGCGGCGTGGCCCAGGCCCTCAAGGTGCGCCTGATCCATGCCACCATTCGTTACCTGATCCTGCGCGGCACCCCGCGTGACGCCATAGACGCCCCACCGGTGCCGCCACTGGCGCCGGCCGGCAGCGGCATCTATCACACGCTGTACGCGCACGGCTGGGACACGTCCGTCAACGGCTTGCCGTGCAACCAGGAAGAACTGGCCTATACCCTGCTCACGTTCAGCTACGTATTCGTGCGGGGCCTGCGCACGCTGCGCCTTGCACTGGCGCCGCAAGATGAAGAGGCCTACCTGCACACCTGGAACGTGCTGGGCCATGTACTGGGCATCGAACAGGGCCTGATGGCGACCACGATGTTGCAGGCGCAGCACGACTTCGAGGCCATCCAGGCGCGCGCCCGCCTGCTGGTGCGCAGCCCCGATCCGCGCCCGCTGCTGGCGGCGGACCTGATGAAGGCGATGGAAAACGAGATCCCGATCCGCCTGCTGAAACCCGTGCCGACGCTGCTCACGCGCCTGCTTTGCAAGGGCGATGCCACGCGCGACCTGGGCCTTGACGCGCGCGTGCCTCTGCTGGCGCGGGCCGTGTTTGCGCTCGGGCTGGCAGGGGTGCGCTGCGTCGACGCCGTGGCGCGCGTGTTTGTGCCTGGGTTTTCGCTCAGCCGCATGCTCACGCGCGCGCTGGGCCAGCGTTTGGTGACGCACTTCCTGCTCGACCAGACCCGGCCGCTGCGCCTGCCCGACGCGCTGCTGGGCAACGTGAATGCCACCGCCACTGCCTGGCGCACGGACCCGAAGGCATCGCACTGGATGCGCCGCCTGGAAGCCCGTCTGGCCGGACGGGCTGCGAGGCCTGATCAGCCCTGATAGCCCTTGTCGCCCTCGCAGCCCGGGAGCCGGCATCATCGGCGCAAACCCGGGCGTGCAAAAATGTTACATTCAAGAATTATAATATTGTTGCTCTCAGGGACGACCTGCTAGACTGTCAATACCGCAACATCCCGTCAACACCCGGGCGCTGACGTCATTTCGACCAAACAGTTCGCGCCTCGCACCGATGAATCCGAAGATGATGCTCACGCCAACTGTCCTGTCCCGTCTCGCTGCAGCTCTCGGCGGCGCCGCACTGCTGGCGCTGCTGCTACGGGGCTGGAGCGCCGGGACCCAGTTGCTGGTGGCCAGTTCGGTGTTGATGTTCCTGGCCTGCCTGGCCAGCGCTGCGCGCGTGCTCGGCCCGCGTCCGGCCCTCTCCCTCGTGCTGATCGCGCTGCCGATCGGCTGGTTTGCCGAAGAAATGGGCGCGAACTATGGCTGGTTCTTCGGCAGTTACGATTACACGCCCGTTCTCGGCCCGCAACTGGGCAGCGTGCCCGTCGTCATCCCCCTCATGTGGTTCGCGCTGTCGTACATCGGCTATGTGATGGCCAACCTGATCGTCTGGCAAGTCCCGGCCGATGGCGCGACCTCGATCCGCCGCAGCATCGTCATGGCCCTGCTTGCTGCACTGATCGTGACCGCCTACGACCTCGGCGTGGATCCGTACATGGTCTACAAGCTCAAGGCCTGGATCATGGTGAAACACGATGGCTGGTGGTTCGGCGAGACGCTGCAGGGTTTTGCCGGCTGGATGCTGGTGGCCTGCAGCATCGTCCTCGTGTTCCGCCTGTTGCTGCGTCTGTTGTCAGGCCAGACGGGAACCCGCCCGGCGCCGGCCACGCGCACCCGCGATGTCCTGGTCCCGCTCGGCCTGTACGGCGCCTTGATGCTGTTCGAAGCCACCCAGGGCGTGCCGGTCGAAACCCGCACCATCGCCCTGTTCGTGATGGGCATGCCGCTGTTGTGCGCCCTGTGCGGGCTGTATCGCTGGCAGCTGGTCACTGCAGTCCGGGGTGCGGCATGACGCGCTCGATGCGGCGCGCCATGTGCGCGCGGATGGCGTCCTTCGCCTGCCTGATGGCGCTGCTCGTGCTGGGCATGATGGCCGCGACGCCAGCCGTAGCCCAGACTTTACAGCTCACGCGCGAGGCTAACGTCGTCGATGCCTGGCCGGCCGTGACGACCCTGGCCGATCCCGCCAATGCGCTCGACGCACCCGCCGCACTGGCCGCCGGGGCGCGCTTTGCCCGACCGGCGACCGCCGACGCCAGCCTGGGCATGCAGCCGGGGACGACCTGGGTCCGGATCCCCGTTGCGGTGGCGCCCGATGCCACCAATGGCTGGGTGATGCAGATCGATTTTGCGCTGCTCGACGAGGTCGACGTCTGGGTGCGCTTTCCGGACGGCCTGCGCAAGGTCGCCAGCGTCGGGCGCATGCAGCAACAGTCGGGCGACGCGCTCAAGGGCCGCGTGCCCGGCGCGGTGCTGCGCCTGACGCCGGGCACGGCCTATACCGTGCTGCTGCGCGTGAAAACCGTTGGCCCCAAGATCCTGCCGATCAGCTTCATGCAGCCCGACGCCGTCCTGCCGGCCGAACTGGGCGAGCAGCTGATGCAGGGCATCCTGCTGGGCCTGCGCCTGACGCTGATCCTGTACGCGCTTGGCCAGTGGTATGCGCTGCGCGAGCCGCTGTTTGGCAAGTACGCGCTGCAGGCCACCGGCGTCACGCTGTATTCGGCCGCCTGGTTCGGCACCGCCGGCCAGTACCTGTACCCGGGCAATGCCTGGCTGCTCGAACACGGGGCCGGCCTGGCCTCGATCATGGCCTCGTGCGGCGCCTACCTGTTCGTCGAGCAGTCGCTCGCGCGGCCCGGCCAGGACCGCATTTTCAGCCGCATGATGAAAACGCTGGCCGCGCTGTGCCTGGTCACAGCGATCGGCTTTGCCGCCGGCGTCATCAACCACAAATACCTGGTCCTGATCGTGGGCACGCTGGGCATCATGCCGATGCTGCTCGGTCTGCCCGGCGCCTACCGGCGCGCACGGGCTGGCGATGCGGTCGGCATTTACTTCCTGGTCGGCTGGGCGGTGGCATTCGCGGCCGCGTTCACCACTGCGCAGCTCATCAACGGCAAGCTCCCGGCGAACTTCTGGACCATGCACGCACTGGTCTTCGGCAGCACCTTCGACATGCTGGTGTTCATGCGCATCCTGGCCCTGCGCACCGAGGCGATGCAACAGGCGATGCTGCGCGCCGAAGCCAGCACCCGCATGAAGTCGGAATTTCTAGCCAATATGAGCCATGAAATCCGTACGCCGATGAACGCCATCATCGGCATGAGCCGGCTGGCGCTGATGAGCGAGCCGGCGCCGCTGCTGCGCAATTACCTGAGCAAGATCCTGGGCGCGAGCGAGCACCTGATGGGGATCATCAACGACATCCTCGACTTTTCCCGCATCGAAGCGGGCAAGCTGCAGGTAGAAGCAGTGCCGTTCGACCTCGACGAGATGCTCGATCATCTGGCGAGCCTGACCGGCGTGAAGACCGACGCCAAGGGCATCGAACTGATCTTCCGGGTCGGCCCCGGCGTGCCGCAGCGCCTGATCGGCGACCCGCTGCGCCTCGGCCAGATCCTGATCAACCTCACCGGCAATGCTGTCAAGTTCACCGAGCGCGGTGAAATCGTGGTGGCCGTCGAAGCGCAGCAGGTCGACGACAGCAGGATCGTGCTGGCGTTTACGGTCAGCGACACCGGCATCGGCATGACGCCCGAGCAGCTGGCGCGCCTGTTCGTCTCGTTCAGCCAGGCGGACAGCTCGACCACGCGCAAGTACGGCGGCACGGGCCTGGGCCTGTCGATCTCGCGCCAGCTCGTCGAATTGATGGGCGGCGAGATCGCCGCGCGCAGCACGCCGCACGTCGGCAGCAGCTTTACCTTCACCGTGCAGCTGGGGATCGCTGAAGGCCATGCGGCCGCCAGTGCGGTACGCAAGGCGCTGTTGCTGGACGTGCGCGCGCTGGTCGTCGACGACAGCGCCACCGCGCGCGACGCGCTGGCCGAAATGCTCGCCGGCCTGGGTGTGCACGCCGATACGGCCGCCTCGGGCGAAGAATGCCTGGCGCTGCTGGCGCGCGCCGCGCGCGACGGGGCGCCGTACCAGATCGTGCTGATGGATTACGTGATGCCGGGCCTGGACGGCATCCAGACCATCCACCGGATTCACCGGCATGCCCACGAACAGGGCGACATGACGCCGCCACCGGCAATCCTGATGATCTCGGCCTGCACGCGCGAGACCGTGATGCAGGAGCAAGGCCAGGGCGACCTGCCGATCGATGCATTCCTGCACAAGCCGGTCGGCCCGGCGCTGCTGTACCACAGCCTGTTGCAGGTACTGCACCCGCAGCTGGGCGCCGTGGAAACGGTCGACAACTACCTGCCGGCGCTGGCCGACCTGCCGCGCCTGGATGGGGCGCGTATCCTGCTGGCCGAGGACAACGACAACAACCGCGAAGTCGCCCTCGACTTCATGGCCGCCGCACGGATGCAGGTCGATGTCGCCTTCAACGGCGTCGACGCGGTGCGCATGGCACGGGCCGGGGATTATGACCTGATCCTGATGGACATCCAGATGCCCGGGATGGACGGCTTGGCGGCCACGCGCGATATCCGGCTCGACCCGCGTCTGCGCGCGTTGCCGATCGTGGCCATGACGGCGCATGCGCTGGCCAGCGACCGCGCCCAGAGCCGGCAGGCCGGCATGAACGACCATGTCGTCAAGCCGATCGACCCCGACCTGCTGTTTTGCACGCTGCTCAAATGGATCGATCCGGTGCGCCTGAAGGGCCGTCCGGTGCCGCAGGCCACCCGGCCCGCCCCGTCCGCCCCGTCCGCCATGCAGCAGGTATCCGGCCGGCCGCTGCCGGCAGTGCCGGGCATCGACTGGCGCATGGCGCTGGAGAATGTGGATGGCCAGCGCAGCCGCCTCGAAAAGCGCGCCGGCAGCTTCATCCGCGAATACGCGAGCGCCCCGCGCATCCTGCGCGACGCCCTGCAGGCGGGCGACCATCCGCGCCTGCAGGCGCTGGCGCACAACCTGAAATCGAGCGCCGCCTATGTGGGCGCGTTTGAACTGAGCAGCGCGGCCGCGCGTCTCGAGCAGGACCTGCGCGCGGGCCAGTTCGACCGCGTCGGCGTCCAGGTGCCGGCCCTCGTCAACGCCGCCGACACGGTGCTGTCCGGCCTGGCCCAGATGGCGGCGCTGGCCTTGCCGCAAGCGGGCGACCCGGAAGCGCTGTCGCAGGTGATCGCGCGCCTGGACGGCTACCTGCGCACCGACGATGCGCGCGCCGAAGACGCCCTGGCGCAGCTCGAATCGCTGCTGGGTGCGGGGGCGCACGCCGATCCCGTCGAACAGGCGCTGGGCGCCGTGCGGCGCGCTGTGGCCGAGATCGAATATGCTGCGGCACTGGGGCCACTGGCGGCCCTGGGCGCGCAACTCGATCCGAGCCTGGAGGAGACCCGATGAATATCGATCAGCAGCAGAAGGTGCTGGTCGCCGATGACGACGCGATCAACCGCGAAGTGCTGGGCGAACTGCTCAAGCCCGACTACACGGTGGTGCTGGCCCGTAACGGCGCGCAGACACTGGAACGCGCCGGACGCCATCTGCCCGACCTGATTTTGCTCGACGTGATGATGCCGGACATGGATGGCTACGAAGTGCTGCGCCGGCTGCGTGGCGATCCGCAGACGGCGCACATCGCCATCATCTTCATCTCGGGCCTGGACCGGCCAGAAGACGAAGCCAATGGTCTCAAGATGGGCGCGTCGGACTACATCGTCAAGCCGTTCAACCAGACGGTCGTGATGGCGCGCGTGGCGCTGCATCTGCAGGTGGTGCGCCAGCGCCGGATGCTCGAGCGCCTCGCGAATATCGACGGCCTGACCGAACTGGCCAACCGGCGCCGCTTCGACGAAGTCTATGAGCAGGAATGGCAGCGCGCCTGCCAGAGCGGGCGGCCGCTGTCGCTGGCCCTGCTCGATATCGACGCCTT
Organism: Massilia aurea; assembly: GCF_014200505.1. Taxonomy (GTDB): domain Bacteria; phylum Pseudomonadota; class Gammaproteobacteria; order Burkholderiales; family Burkholderiaceae_D; genus Telluria; species Telluria aurea_B. The sequence continues at coordinate 1,568,444 of NZ_JACHBX010000001.1, forward strand.
CAAGCAGTTCAACGACCGCTACGGCCACCCGGCGGGCGACCGCGCGCTGCGCTCGGTGGCGCGCACCACCGGCGCGGCCATGCACCGGCCGGGCGACCTGGCGGCGCGCTATGGCGGCGAGGAGCTGCTGCTCCTGATGCCCGAGACCGATGCCCAGTCCGCGCATGCGATAGCCGAAGCGCTGCGCGCGGCCATTGCCGGCCTGGCAATCCCGCACGAAGCGTCGAGCGTTGCGCCGGTGCTGACCGTCAGCATCGGCGGCGCCACGTTCGACCCGGCCGGCAACGAGCAACCGTTCGAACTGTTCGAAGCGGCCGACGCCCAGCTCTATCGCGCCAAGCAGGCCGGGCGCGACCAGGTGTGGTGGCGCGCGCTCGCGCTGGTGGCGGCGTCCGCTTAACCGGCTGGCAGCTGGACCGGCGCGTCGACGGTGGGAAGCGCGAGATCGACGCCCACCGTCGTACCGCGCGAAGTGCTGGCGATCGTGAGCGCACCACCGGCCAGCCGCGCGCGTTCACGCATGCCGGGCAAGCCCCAATGACCCTGGCGCGCGCCGCGGGCCAGGATATCGGGCGGGATCCCCTGCCCGTCGTCGCTCACGGCCAGGCGCAGGTTGCCGCCCTGGCACGCGAGTTCAAGCACCACCTGGCGCGCGCCGGCATGGCGAAATGCGTTGGACAAGGCTTCGCGGCCAATGGTAAACAGTTCTTCCTCGACGTCCGGCGCCAGCACGGGCAGCACGCCGCTGCTGCGCACGACGAAGCGCACGCCGGCCGGCGCCGCAAACTGCTTGCCCACCTCGGCCAGCGACTGCGCCAGCATCCCGTCGCGCACCGCCGGCCGCCGCAATTGCGTGAGCCGCTCGCGGCCTTCGTCGATCACGTTTTCGGCGCGCACCAGGACGTCCTCGACATCGGCGCGCAAGCTGCCTTCACCCGGCAGCTTGCCCATCAAAACGTGCATGCGCAGCACCAGCGCCTGGACGCTTTGCAGGAACGTGTCATGCAGCGTGCGGGCGATGCGTTCTCGCTCGAGCATGCGCACCTTGACGTCATGGTGCAGGCGCCGCGCGACCAGCCGCAGGCGCCAGCGGTGCAGCGCCCAGCCGATGGCCAGCAGCACGAACCCGCAGGCCAGCTGGAACGGGAGCGTCTGCGTGAAGGCGGCCTCGATGCGCAGCGCCGCGCGCGCCGGCGTGGGACTCCAGACGCCGTCTTCGTTGGCAGCGATGACCTCGAAGGTGTACGCGCCCGGCGCCAGGTTCGTGTACACGGCCTGGCGCACGTTGCCGGCGTCGCGCCAGTCGCGGTCTTGCCCCAGGAGGCGATAGCGAAAGCGCACGCGCTCGGGCATCGACAGCGCCGTGGCGGTGAAGTCGATTTCCAGCCGCGGCGTGCGCGCCGGCAGCACCACCGGCGCGCCGGCAGGATAGCTGCGTTCGTCCGTGCGGATGATGCACACCAGCACGGTCGGCGGGCGCGGGTTGCGCGGGATGGCGGCCGGGTCGATGTGGCCGACACTGTTCGAGGTGGCGTACCACAGGCGGCCGTCGGTCGCCTCGACCAGCGATGGCAGCGGCCGGATCTGCGCCGGCATCCCCAGGTGGCCATCGAGATGGTCGAACCGTTCGGCCGCGACGTCCGGGCGCAGCCGGGCAGTTGCATCCCCCAGCGCCCGCGCGTCGATGCGCGCCAGCCCGCCCGTGTCGTGCAGCCACAGTTCGCCGCCGGCGCGTTCCACGATGCCCGAGACGCCGTAGAAGGCGCCGCGCCCCGTCTCGGCCAGCGGGACGAAGCGGCGGCCATCGAACCAGGCCAGGCCACGGTCGCCGCCGACCCAGATCCGGTCGCGCCCCTGGACGATGGCCAGCGTATTGCCGACGGCCAGGCCATCCTTGTCAGTGAAGCGCCGTACCTGTCCGGCGTCCAGCACGGCGATCCCGTTATCGACATAGCCGAACCAGATGCGCCCGGCGCGGTCAGTGGTGAGGGTGATCGCGGTCGGCATGCGCAGCTCGGCATGGCCGCCACCGGCGCGCCAGACGCCGTCCTGCAGCACGTGCACCCCCTTGCCTGTCACCGACATCCACAATGCGCCATCCGGCGCCACGGTGATCGCCTGGATGACCTGCGCCGCGAGCTCGGGCGGCAGCGGCGTACGCGTGGTTGTGCCCTGCGCGACGCGCCACAAGCCGCCATCGGCGGCAAACCAGAGCGTGCCATCGGCCTGGCGGTGCGTCGCGCTCGCACGGTAGATCGGCACGTTACGGCGCCCGCCCTGCCGGTCGACGACGAAGGTAGATACCGGGAACGCGTTTTCGTGATGGCGGTTGATGACCCATACGGCGCCGTCGTCGCCCGCAATCACGCCCGGCAGCCCGGTCTGCCCCTTCGGCAGTGTGATCGTCGACAGGCGCGGCTCGCGTACGCGGTCGATGCCATTTTCGGTGGCGAACCACAGATTGCCTTCACGGTCCGTCAGTGAGCTGGTCATCGACTTGCCCGAGAACCCGTTGGCCGGCATGAACTGCTGCACGGGCTTACGTTCATCGTCGAGCAGCTGCAGCGCATCGCCTGCATTCACCCACAGTCGGTGGCGGCGATCGATGGCATACGTCAGCATCGGCAAGCCACCGTTGTTCAGCGTGAACGGGATTACACTGCCGGTATCCGGGTCAAACAGTTGCAGGCCGCGAGCGCGGCTGTTAATCAATACCTGACGCTCGGTCAGGAGGTCGCCCCCATCGACGCCCGCCTGGTCGAGCACACGCCTGAATGTGTAGACGCGGCCCGATGTGCTTTGCCTGCTTTGCTCACCACGTTCGCTCCGGTAGACGCCATCGGCGCCATACACCAGCATGCTGCCGTCGCGCAGAACGGTATGGAATCGTTGCGGGCCCTCGGGTAAGCCCTCGGCCGCCGTGACCAGACGCCAGTGTTCTCCATCGAACGCAAACAGGCCGCGGCTGCCGGTGGCCCAGAAGCTGCCGTCGGGCAGATGGATAAAGTAGTACACCGCACCCTGCGGCCCGCCGCTGCCCGTATAGTGCTGCACGGCGCCAGGCGTGAAGCGGCTGATGCCGCCGAACTGGTAGCCGACCCAGATTGTGTCGCCGACCGCCTTGACAGCGGTGATGGCCGGCGAATGGAGGGGGTGGCCATACACGGCGCGGTTGCGCACGAAGCGCGCGCCGTCGAAGCTGTACAGACCATCGGTGGCGGCGAACCACAGGAGGCCATTGCCATCCTGGGCCATCGAAAACACGTTTGCTGGCGCGCCATCCTTGCGGGTCCAGCCGGTGTGCTGCAGATCGGTGCGCCACGGGGTGCTGGCGGCTTCTAACTGGGACCGGGACGTTGATTGGGACTGAAGTGCATGACTGACGGGGGCATGCGCCAACGACGTGGCGGCCAGCGTCCATGCAACGATACGTAGGCAAAGCGGGGCCATGCGGGCTTTTCGTCGATGTGCGTTCTTTTTATTGGTCGTACCGCACAATCATAGCTGGCGTGGCATAAAAAGCAAGTGCTGCCGCTCGCTTGGCGGCAGCACTGGATGTTTCAGGTCTTGCTGCGCGACTTGAACGTCACCACGCGGTACAGATACCAGCCCAGCAGGCCGATCAGCACTGCCTTCGACACCGGATCGACATACTCGGCCACGCGCTCGTACTGGCTCTCGAGTGCATAGCCGGCGCCGGTCAGGATGCCCGTCCAGATCAGTGAACCGATCGTCGAGAACAACAGGAACTGGCCCATCGACATCTTGGCCAGGCCTGCCGGCACCGAAATCAGCGTGCGGATCGCCGGAATCAGGCGCCCCAGCAGCACCACTTTCTTGCCGTGCTTTTCGAAGGCGTCCATCGCATGCTCGATGTCGCCGTGGGTAACGGTCATCCAGCGTGCGTGCTTGTCGGCGAAGGCTTCGAGCCGCTCCTTGCCATACACCTTGCCGGCGTAATACCAGGGCAAGGCGCCGGCCACCGAGCCGGCGGTACCGGCCAGCAGTACGCCGATCACATTCAGCTCACCGCGCGCAGCGACGAATCCGGCAAACGGCATGATCAGCTCGGACGGAATCGGCGGAAAGATGTTTTCCAGCGCCATCAGGGCAAAGACGCCCAGATAGCCGCTCTTTTGCATGAACTCGGTGATGAACTCGAACACGGGACGTACTCCATATCATTGGGCAGCCTCTACGATACCAAGATTCAAAAAAGACATCTGTTCTGCTGCGCGCGCCAGACGTGAGGTGACAGGCCGATGACATCGTGAAAGCTGCGGGTGAAGTGCGACTGGTCGCAAAACCCGTGCGCATGCGCGATCGTCGTCAGCGGCGTGCTGGACGCGACCATGGCGTCGCAGGCGGCTGCCAGCCGTCGCCGCAGCACATACACGCGCGGCGGCACGCCGACGCTGTGCTTGAAGGCGCGCGTGAAGTGGCTCACGCTCAGGCCAAGGGTGGCGGCCAGGCGCTCGGTGCGCAGCGTGGCCGCGAGATTGGCGTCGATGTAATCGGTGACGCGCTGGATCTGCCAGTGTGGCAGGCCGCCATGCTGGCGCGGCGGCGGCGAAGACAGCTGCATGAAATCCCTCCGGAAAGTTCGGTGACGATCCGGATGGTGCAATGGCGTAGCCGATGGCGACAGACCACGATGGGGCGCTGCTACCCCCCACGAAAGTGGGGGTGCGGCAGAAACGTGCCGCGCCTAGATCTCGAGAAACCCGCGCTCGATGCCGATCGTCACCGCATGCGTGCGGTTGTTCGCGCCCAGCTTGTCCATGATGCTGCGCAGGTGGCCCTTGACCGTGTCCTCGGACAGCGTGAGCAGGCGCCCGATCTCCTTGTTGCCATTGCCGCGCGCGGTCAGCTCGAGCACCTGCAGCTCGCGCACGGTGAGCGTTTCGTGGCCCAGGTGGCGCGCCAGCTCGCCGGCGATCTCGGCCGGAATATACCGGTGGCCGCCCGCCAGCACCCGGATGGCATCGGTGAGCTCCTTGCGCAGCGAGCTCTTGAGCAGATAGCCCTGCGCCCCGCTCTTGATCGCCTGCATGGCGCGCGCATCACCGCGGAACGTGGTCAGGATCGCTAGGCACGCCTGCGGAAACTCGGCGCGGATCGCGACAATCGCCTCCATGCCGTTCAGATTCGGCATCTGCAGGTCGATCAGCGTCACATCGGGGCGCAGCGTGCGGTACAGCGCTACGGCCTCATTGCCATCGGCCGCCTCGCCCACCACCTGCATGTCGGCCTGGCTGTGGATGACGGCGGCGATCCCCTCACGCATGAGCGGATGGTCGTCGGCGATCAGGATGGTGATCGGGGCGGTTCGTTGATGCACGGCGGTCCTCTTCTGGTTGTGGTCACCCGGATGATGCCGTCACCCTGCGGGGGCGTCCAGTCATGGCGTGTGGGGCGCGGTACGGTCCGGCGCCAGCCACATCGCCGCCAGCACGACATGCAGCACGGCGGCGAGCGGCGCAGACCACGGCGAGACCGCGATGGCCAGCGCGTACAAGCCCACCGACACCTGGTTTTTGCGCGCGTGCCAGGCTGGCGCATGGGCCGCGCCATCGCTCGCACCGAGCCGCCACGACAGCAGCAGAAACGACAAAGAGCACAGCAGCAGCACGACACCGTACAGCGCGACCGGCGCCGGTGCCATCGGGTGTTCGCCGGCCCAGGCCGTGACGAACGGAATCAGCGACATCCAGAACAGCAGGTGCAGATTGGCCCACAGCACGGCCCAGTCCACGCGCCCGACCCGTTCCAGCAGCGCGTGGTGGTTCACCCAATAGATCCCCACGTACAGAAAACTCAGCGCATAGCGCAACCAGCCCGGGATGACGCCGGCCACGTCGGCCAGCGTCGTGCCATGCGGCGGCTCGAGCTCCAGCACCATGATCGTGATGATCACGGCGATGACACCGTCGCTGAACGCTTCGAGCCGGGCTTTGTTCATGCAACGGCCTCAAGCGACGGCATGCACAGGTGCAGTACCAGGATCGCCAGCGGCACGGTCAGCGCGACAAAGCCGAGCGCCAGGAACAGCCAGGCGCCACCGGCGCAACCGGCGGCAAACCCGCACAGCGGCCAGAAGAACTTGCTGCAGCGGGCCGCCGTGGCGGCATCGCCCGCGCCGCGCAGGCGGTCGACCGTATCGATCACCAGTTGCGTGACGTTCCCGGTCATCATCGACGTGGGCGCGAGATGCGCCAGCAGCAGCTTGCTGGCAGCGCTGTGCGCGCCCATCGCCGCCGCGCCGAACAGGCCGGCCGCCATCGCCAGCGCTGACATCGTGCGCGCCACCGGCTCGGCCAGCATGCCGCATACCATGAAGCCAGCCAGCAGCGCCAGTTGCAGCAGGTACGATGGCCGGTGCGCGCTGGTGCCACGCCGCTCGCACGACGCGACCAGCAGCCGCGCGGCAACGATGCCGGCGATGAAGGCCGGGAACGCCAGGATCTTCAGCAGCGACGGGATCTGGCCCGGGTCGGCCAGTGACGCGCCCAGCAGCACGAAGTTGCCGGTCACGTGCGCCGTGAACAGGCCGAACAGCGCCATGAAACCGAGCGTGTCGACGTAGCCGGCAAACAAGCCCATATTGAAACCATGCAGCCGGGACGGATGTGGCGGCGGCATGTCAGAACGCGAAGCAGCTGCAACCGAGCGCGCCCCAGAAGCCGCTGTAGCTCGATACGGGAATCGTCGATTGGCGCGCATGATCGTGGCTGTGCGCATGCACGCCGCACGGGCCGCTGCACTGATGCGGCAATGCCATGGTTGGCTGTGCCGCCGTCTTGCGCCAGTGCCCCGGCACGCTCGCCACCGGCGACCAGTCGGGCAGCACGGGAATCGGCGGCAAGCCAAGATCGCTGAACTCGGCTGCGCCGTAGACGATCCGGCCACCGACCACCGTCAGTACCGATTCGATGGCCTTGATGTCTTCGGCATCGACCGTGAAGAAATCGGCCGACAGCACCGCCAGGTCGGCGAACATGCCTTCGCGGATGCGCCCCTTGCCTTCCTGCTCGTTCGAGAACCAGGCGCTGCCGGCGGTCCACAGTTCGAGTGCGACCTGGCGCGGCAGGTAGCCGGCGCTGCCGTACAGGGCCAGGCCGCCGACCGTGCGGCCGGTGACCAGCCAGTACAGCGCTGTCCACGGGTTGTAGCTGGCCACGCGCGTGGCATCGGTGCCGGCGCCGACCGGCACGCCGGTCGCCAGCATCTGCTTGATCGGCGGCGTGGCGGCCGCTGCTTCGCTGCCGTACCGGTCGACAAAGTACTCGCCCTGAAACGCCATGCGGTGCTGGATCGCGATGCCGCCGCCCAGCGCCGCGACGCGGTCGATATTGCGCTGCGTGATCGTCTCGCAATGATCGAACATCCAGTGCAGGCCATCGAACGGGATGTCGCGGTGTACTTTTTCGAACACGTCGAGCATGCGCGAGATCGATTCGTCGTAGGTCGCGTGCAGGCGAAACGGCCAGCGCTGCGCCACCAGGTGGCGCACGACGCGTTCCAGCTCGCCCTCCATGGCCGGATCGAGATCGGGGCGCGGCTCGAGAAAATCTTCGAAGTCGGCCGCCGAGAACACCAGCATCTCGCCGGCGCCGTTATGACGGTAATAATCGCTGCCCTGCCCTGGGGTCACCATGCCGGTCCAGCGCTGGAAGTCTTCCAGCTCGCCGCCCTTGTGTTGCGTGAACAGGTTGTAGGCGATGCGGATCGTCAGCTGGCCGGCCGCGTCGAGCTGCTCGACGACGGCGTAATCCTCGGGATAATTCTGAAAGCCACCGCCGGCGTCGATGGCGCTCGTGATCCCCAGGCGATTGAGTTCGCGCATGAACTGGCGGGTCGAGTTGACCTGCAGGTCGTGCGGCAGTATCGGGCCCTTGGCCAGCGTGGCGTACAGGATCATCGCGTTGGGCCGCGCGATCAGCATGCCGGTCGGGTTGCCGGCGCTGTCGCGCACGATCTCGCCGCCCGGCGGATTGGGCGTGTCCTTCGTATAGCCAACGGCGCGCAGTGCGGCCCGGTTGAGCAGCGCGCGGTCGTACAGGTGCAGGATGAACACGGGCGTATCCGGCGCGGCCATGTTGATTTCGTCCAGCGTCGGCATGCGCCGCTCGGCAAACTGGTATTCGTTCCAGCCGCCCACCACCCGCACCCACTGCGGATTAGGGGTACGGTCGGCCTGCGCCTTGAGCATGCGCAGCGCATCGGCCAGCGATGGCACGCCTTCCCAGCGCAATTCGAGGTTGTAGTTCAGGCCACCGCGAATCAGGTGCAGGTGCGAGTCGTTCAGGCCGGGCACGACGGTGCGACCGTTCAGGTCGATGACCTGGCTGCCTTCTTCGCGGTGGCGCATGACGACATCGATGTCGCCCACCGCAATGAAGCGCCCGTCGCGAATCGCCACGGCAGAGGCTTGCGGCTGTTCACGGTCGACCGTGTGAAAGCAGCCGTTGATCAGGATGAGGGCCGGCGACGCGGCGCGTGGGGTGGCCATGGTCGTTACGCCGGTACGGGCGCCAGGACCTCGTGCGTGCCAGCCGCCCGCGCCGGCGCGTTGTGCACCATCGTGTAGGCATAGTCCACGCCCATGCCATAGGCGCCCGAATGCTCGGTGACGATCTTGATGACGGCGTCATAGGTCTCGCGGCGCGCCCAGTCGCGCTGCCATTCGAGCAGCACCTGCTGCCACGTCACCGGCACCACGCCGGCCTGCACCATGCGCAGCATCGCCATGTCGTGCGCTTCCTTGCTGGTGCCGCCCGAGGCGTCCGAGACCATGTAGATCTCGTAATCGCCTTCGAGCATCGCGCACAGCGCGAACGTCGTGTTGCACACCTCGGTCCACAGGCCCGCGACGACGACCTTCTTGCGGCCATTGGCCGCCAGGGCGTCGCGCACTTTCTGGTCGTCCCACGAATTCATCGACGTGCGCTCGAGGATCGGCTGGCCCGGGAACACGTCGAGCAGCTCGGGATAGGTGTGCCCGGAGAACGAGGTGGTTTCGACCGTCGTGAGCGTGGTCGGGATGTTGAAGACCCGGGCTGCCTTGGCCAGCCCGACCACATTGTTCTTCAGGACCTGGCGGTCGATCGACTGCACGCCGAAAGCCATCTGCGGCTGGTGGTCGATGAAGATCAGTTGCGAGTTCTGCGGGGTCAAAACGTCAAGTTTGGGGTTGGTCATGGTGGTCTCCCTGTGATGGTGGATGGTTCGTCGAATCTGGTTCAGCCCTGGCCCGTGGCGGGCGGCTCGTCGGCTCCCGGCGCAGGGCTCGGCGCTAGTCCTGGCGCGGGCGCCTTGGCCGCAACGCCCGTGATGCGCGGGGTGCACTCGCTGGCGAACCACCCTGCAGTGAGGGGGGCGCCGTCGAGCAGGCGCTTGGCGACCGGCACGATCTGCTCGCCGATCAGCATGCCCAAGAGGCCGATCAGCGCGATGGCGGGCGGCGTGGGCGAGCGCACGTTGATCAGGCCATACAGCAAGCCGGCCAGCACACCGGCGCCCAGCGATATCAGGTACATGGCCTGCTCCTTGACGTACATTGGGTTGTGACCGGGCCGGACGCGGCGCCTGACGGGATGAAGTATCGCTACCCGCCCGACCTGGCGATAGAATCAGACTGCTATTTTTCGCGCCCGGGGCTTGGTGGCGACCGCGCTTGCCGCTACCATGGCTGGATACCGATTCCAGGATGCCTACTTGCTCAAGCTCAGCCTCGACGCCCTACAGATCATCGACACCATCGCCCGCCGCGGGTCATTCGCGGGCGCGGCCAAGGAACTGTTTCGCGTGCCGTCCACCATCTCGTACACGGTGTCCAAGCTCGAGGACGACCTGGGCGTGCGCCTGTTCGACCGCTTCGGGCCGAAGGTCACGCTGACGCCGGCGGGCCAGGCATTGCTCAAGGAAGGCCGCTACCTGCTGCGCGCCGCCGGCGACCTGGAGTCGCGCGTGCGGCGCGTGGCCTCGGGCTGGGAAACGGACTTTGCGATCGGGATGGATTCGGTGCTGGGCGCGGGTGGCCTGCAGCCGGATATCGAAGCGTTCTACGAAGTGGCCGACCACACCCGCCTGCGTATCGTGCGCGAGTCGCTGGGTGGCACCTGGGACGCCCTGCTCGACCGCCGCGTCGACCTGCTCGTGGGCGCTGCCGGCGACGGACCGTCGGGCGGTGGCTACACGGCCGAACCGATCGGCACGAGCAGCTTCGTGTTCGCGGTGGCGCCGCACCATCCTCTGGCAGCGCTGGACCACGCGCTCGACAAGGCCGATCTGCTGCCGTATCGGGCAATCACGGTGTCGGATTCGGCGCGCGTGTTGGGCGCGCGCACCGTGGGCATCCTGTTCGGACAGGCCACGCTGGCCGTGCCCGACATGCGGACCAAGTACGAATTCCAGGTGCAGGGGCTGGGCTTTGGCTTCCTGCCCGAGGCCTGGGCCAGACCGGCCATCGCACGCGGCCAGCTCATTGAAAAACAGGTGGTTGAACCCAAGCCCGACGAAACCTTTTACCTGGCCTGGCGCAGCGCCGAGGATGGCGCGGCGCTCACCTGGTGGATCGACCGGATGCGCACGAGTTCACCGTTCGCCCGTATGGCCGTCGATCCGTGTGCGGCTGCCTGAATCACACGCACACGACACGCCGCCCCGGGTTCGGGACGGCGTTGCTGCCTGAGCGTGTTACTGCGGCAGATCGAACACCAGCACTTCAGCCGCCTCGGCCTGGCCCAGCGTGACCGCCGGCTCACCCGTGATCTTGAGCGCATCGCCACCGCTCAGCGCCACGCCGTTGACCGTGATCTGGCCACGAATCACGTGGACATAGGCCTGGCGGCCATCGGCCAGCGCATGGGTCGCCCCATCGGTGCCGCTGAAGATGCCCGCATGGATCGATGCATCCTGGCGGATCGAGACCGAGCCATCGCGGCCATCGTTCGACGCTACCACGCGCAGCTTGCCGGTCTTCGAGGCCGTGTCGAAGTGCTTTTCTTCGTAGCGCGGTTCGGCGCCGATCTCGTTTGGCTCGATCCAGATCTGCAGGAAATGCACGCCTTCGGTTTTCGAACCATTGAACTCACTGTGCACGACGCCTGTTCCGGCGCTCATGACCTGCACGTCGCCGTAGCGCAGCACCGAGCCGTTGCCCATGCTGTCCTTGTGCGCCAGGGCGCCTTCGAGCACATACGAGATGATTTCCATATTACGGTGACCGTGCGAATCGAACCCGCGGCCTGCCTCTACATGGTCATCATTGATGACGCGCAGCGGGCCAAAACCCATGTGTTTCGGATCGTGGTAATGACCGAACGAAAACGAGTGCTGCGAGTTCAGCCAGCCAAAACTGGCGCCACCACGTTCATTGCTTTTACGGACGTTCAACATCATGTGCTCCTTTCGTGATTGGATCATCGAGCTGCTCGAATCTTGATACCGTTGCGGGCATTTGCTGATTCTTGCCTTGTTCCCGATGCGATGACGCTATTATGCGCGCCACCGGCCATGATGAAAAACGAGTTATCTGCCGTCGTATGATCGATATTTTCGATTATCGAATCCCCATTCCGGATTTGATCGAACCGATAGCGGCAATCGAGCGGCTGGCCAGCAACGGCCAGCCGCCCGACGTTTGACGTGGGGTGCCGCGGATCAGAACTTCACGGCCGCGCGCGCATAGTAGTAACCACCGTTGATGCCATATGGCGAGAACCCCGGGTAGATCGTCACCGCACCGTTGTCCAGATTGGCGCGCTGCTCGGCCAGCGTCAGTGGGTTGACCTTGTCCGGGTACTCGTTGAACAGGTTGTTCGCGCCCAGCGACACGCTCCAGGCCTTGCTGATCTGGTAGCTCACTTCCAGGTCGGTCAACAGACTGGCCTTAATCCGGTTTTCGCGATACACCGCGCCGTCCGTCGAGAACTGTTCGGACGACTTGCCGAAGTAATTCTCGCGCAGGTTCACGGTCCAGTCACCCATGCGCCACAGGCCACCCAGATTCAACCGCACCTTGGGCGAGGCCGTTTCGAGGTGCGAGATCGCGGTGGCGTCGAGCAGCGTCTGCGCGCCCAGCTGCGTCGGCGCCTGGTTGATCTTGATGACCTCGACCTTGTTGTAGTTGGCCGCGGCCGACCAGTCCACGCGGCCGTAAGCGCCGTAGTTGCTGCTCAGGGTGGCGACGATTTCGGCGCCGCGGCTGCGGGTGTTGACCGCATTGGTGAAGATGTTGATGCCGGTTTGCACGACGGTCGGATCGAGCACATTGCCATTGGCCAGGATTGCGGCCGTGACGGCCGGCGAATTGATCGCACCGCCCGAACCGTACAGCGAACCGCTGCCGACGATGCGGTCGCGGATCGTGATCTGATAAGCGTCGAGCGTGACGGACATGCCGGCCACCGGATTGAGCACCAGACCCGCGCTGATATTGGTCGACGCTTCCGGCTTCAGGCCGTCGATGCCCACCAGCCGGGCGCCTGGCGAATTCGGCGCCAGTTGCACAAAGGCGCTGCGTGGCGACACGTTGGTGGCCGAATAGAACGATTCGGCCAGTGTCGGCGCCCGAAAGCCGTTGCTGTAGGTGGCCCGCACGGCCACGTCCGGCGTGAAGTCGTAGCGGCTGGTGAGCTTGCCGACCTTGGCGTTGCCGAAGTCGCTGAAATCCTCGAAGCGTCCGGCGATGTCGACCGTCCAGCCGGTCACCGGCTGGACGGCGATATTCGCGTAGACCGCCTTGTTGTTGCGGCTGTGTTTTCCGGCGTCGGTCAGCGAGAAGCCCGGGAACGATTGCGCCCCTTCCTTGTAGCGCGATGCGGCGTCGCCCGCAACGATCGCGTAGGTGTCGCGGCGATGCTCGAGGCCCAGCGCCAGCGTCAGCGGTGTGGCCATGCCGGCGTCGAACTCGCGCCGCAGGTCGAGGTTGTTGGTCCACTGGCTGGCCTGGAATTCACCTGCCTTGAAGGACAGCGACGTCGCGCGCGTATCGGCAAACAGCGAGATATTGGCCGAATTGGCCACGCCAAGCTTGGCCACGTCCTTGCCGTAGGTGCTGGATACATCCCAGTTCCAGTTGCCGAACACCTTGCCCTTGATGCCGAACGTGAACGCATAGTCTTCTTCGTCGAACGTCTCCTGCGGGCTGAAGCCCAGCGGGTAGATGGTCGGCAGGCGGTTGGGCATGCGGTAGTTCTCGAACGCGCGCGCTTCCTTCTTGCCGTAGGTGGCAAAGCTGTACAACTCGGTGTCGCCGCCCAGGTCCACGCCGAAATTGGCGGCGAAGATGTGCTGGCGGTACTGGGCGTCGCCCTGGATCTTGTTCAGATACGGGTAGCCCGGCGCATTGACGAGCGACGGCATCGCCGCCATCGTCGCCGGATCGACGACACGCGGATCGATCCCGCCACGCTCCGAGAAGCCGTGGTACTTGGTTTCCGCTGTCAGCGACAGGTAAGCGTTGGTGAATGGGGTCAGGCCGATATTGGCCATGCCGTCGCCCGTGTGCCCGCCGCCGTCCATGTAGCCACCGCCATTCACGTTGGCGCTGCCGCCACGGTAATTGGACTTGAGGATGATGTTGATGACGCCGGCAATGGCGTCGGTGCCGTACTGCGCGGCCGCGCCGTCCTGCAGCACTTCGACGCGCTCGATCGCCGCCACCGGAATGAAGTTCAGGTCGGCCGCGGCGCCGCCCTGGAAGGCGCCGGCCAGCACGGCCAGGTTGGCGGTGCCGTGGCGGCGCTTGCCGTTCACCAGCACCAGCGTGTTGTTCGGCGACAGGCCGCGCAGGCGCGCCGACAGCGTCATCGCCGCCATGTCGCTGCCGAAGGACTGGGCATTGAGCGACGGCAGGTTCTGGGCCAGGGCCTGGATCAGGTCGGGCTGGCCGGTGCGGGCCAGCGACGACGCGTCGAGCACCTGGATCGGCGAGGCGCTGTCCTCGACCGTCAGGCCGGCGGCGCGCGTGCCCGTGACGATCACGACGCCGGTACTGGCAATCGCGGGGGCATCGGGAGCGACGGCCGCCGCCGCCGCGGTGTCGACAACTGAGTCGACAGCGGGATCGACCGCCTTGTCGGCGGCGTGGGCCGCCACGCCCCACGACAGCAAAGCGGCTGCGACACTGGTATGAATGATGGTCTTGTACATGGTGGTTCCCTGTTGGCGTAGTTCGTTATTGGTCTGGTTGGCGTGCCCGGCGCGGGCCGCGCCGCTTACTTCTTCGCTGCCACGACTTCGATTTCCACGAGCCAGCCGGCATTGCTCAGGCCCGCCACCTGCATCACCGCGCGCGCCGGCAGGTTGGGCTGGGCGCCGCCGAAGAACTGGGTGTAGCCGGCCATGAAGCCGGTGACGTCGGCGCGCCCTTTCTGCGCCGGGTCCCCCACCAGGAACACCTGCATCTTGACGACGTCGCCCATGCCGAGCCCCATGCCGGCGAGGATCTCCTTGATCTTCTGGAGCACGCCGACCGTCTGCGTTTTGGTGTCACCAAAGGCTGCGATGGTGTCGGGGCCGGCCGCCTTGTCGACGATGGGCGGCACCTGGCCGCTGATGAAGTGGATCGTCGCGCCGGGCGGCACCGACACGGCCAGGGCAATGGGAAAATCCGAGTTCGGGATCTTGTGGCGCACGATGTCGGTGGCTGCGGCGCTGGCGATAACGGGCGCCAGCAGCAGCGCAGCAGCCAGGCACGAGGTGGAGCGGAGAGCGGCAAAGTTCATTGGATCGTCTTTCATGGACATGGGAAGGAAAGGAAAGGAAGAGCCTCAGTGCTTGTTGCCGAAGCGGCTGTCGCCCGCCGGTGCGACCTGCAGCGCCGCGCGCCGCATGGAGACCTCGGTGCCGGTAATCGGCGGCGCGTGGTTGCCCCAGCTGCTGCGCGCATAGGTCAGGACGGCGGCGATATCGGCGTCATCCAGGCTGGTGCTGAAATCGGGCATGCCCCCGCGCCCCTTGAGCAGCACCTCGGCCACGGCATCGGCCGGCCCGATGGCGACCGGGCTGGCCACGAGCGCCGGGAACGCGCCGGGAATGCCACGCCCATTGGCCTGGTGGCAGGCCGCGCAGTTCTTGGCGAACAGCGTCTTGCCGTCGGCCGGCGCGGGTGCCTGGGCCTGAGCCTGGACCGCACCGGCCCACAGAACGGCGCTTGCGAGTGCAACGATCGGGGTCTTCATGCGCTGGCCCTCCGGTGCAGCGTCTCGACCTGCTGCCATGCCGATTCGATGGCGCCGGCCTGCCAGCCCGTCAGGTAGCTCAGGTGTTCGCCGGCCAGCAGCACCCGGCGCTCGCCGTCGAGCAAAATCGGATAGGCGCTCTTGCGCGCGGCGTCGGTCCATTCGGCCCAGCCGCCCAGGCTGTACTGCACGCGGTGCCAGGCAACCGAGAAGCTGCTCTCGTAGCTTGCGCGGTAGGCAGGAAAGATCTTTTCGCCGGCCGCGAGGGCAAACTCGGTCCGCTCGCCAGGGGTCATCCCGCTGACTTCAATGGCGTCGAGTGCGTAGTGGTAGTAGCCCAGCACGACACCCTTTTTCTGCTGCCAGCCGCCGGACGGCAGCGAGATCGTGTTGATCCCTTTCAGGTCGGTCAGCACGTGCCCGCCGTAGATGTGGTCGTCTTCTTCCCAGAAGCGGCGCCCCATCTGCAGGCCGATCTTGCCGACCGGCGCGTACGGGACGGCCTTGATCGCGGCCTTGAATCCGTCGGAGAAATCGGTGTCGATCATGCGCAGCACCGACAGCGGCACCGTGCACACGCAATAATCGGCCGTCACGCGCGAGAGCGCGCCGCTGGCCGTGTCGCGCACGTCGATCGTGACCTTGTCGTCGCCCTGGCGGATGCGCTGGACTTCGGCGTGGTAGCGGATGCGGCCGCCCAGACGGCTGGCGAAGGCGCGCGGGATCGCGTCCATGCCGCCGACCGGCTGGAACATCGTGGCGTGCATCGGGAACTCCTGCACCGCGCTGTAGACCTTGCCGACCCGGGCGGCCAGCAGATCGTGAAACGCCAGCGGATCGGACGGCGTACCGGCGCCCGGCACCAGCCCCGCGCCGGGGTTGGTGGCAAAGCCACGGCCGCTGCGGCCCTTGTAGGCCAGGTCGCCGGCGTCCAGCGCTCCTTCGTGCTTGAGGTAGTCGAGCAGCAGGCGCTGGTCGTCGCCCGTCAGTTGCGTGTCGAGCGCGTGGCCGGTGACCGATTTGGCCAACAGTTCGGCGACGTGGCCGCGCATGTCGGCCTTGATCTGGGCGCCGCGCAGGCGCTGCTTCGACAGCGGCCCGCCATCCTCGAGGTACACGTACGCATGGTCATTCTCGTTGACCATCACTTCGAGCGGCACCTTGAACTGGCGCGCGTAGTACAGCGTGGACTGGTGATCCAGCGGGATGCGCCACGGGCCGTGGTTGATGTACTGGCCGACGTCGAAGCGGCACTGCTGGGCCTCGCCGCCCAGTTCGTGCAGCTTGAAGTCCTTGCGCGCCGTCTGGCAGCGCCCGCCCGCATAGGGCCGCGCCTCGAGCACCTGGACTTCGTAGCCCAGCTTGCCCAGTTCGTAGGCTGCCGTCAGGCCGGCCAGACCGGCGCCCAGCACGACGACTTTCTTCCCCTTGCCAGAGCCAGCGAGCACGGGCGGCGTCGTAGTCCGGGACGCGATCCCCATGCCCCAGGCATTCATCGAGCCCATCAACAGCGCCGAACCACCAACGGCAGCGGCGCGGTACAAAAACTCACGTCGGGTCAACGACGGTGTCAAACGTTTCATTCCTACCTCCACTTGGCGTTACTGAAAGACCGTGCAACTAATGGCCTATCAGCAATACCTGTGCCAAGTGACCGATGAAATCGTCAATACAGAAGAAATTAAAATAAAGTACAGCGCCAGTTATGGCGAACGTAAGCCCGGCGTAAGCGCAATATTTCGAACAAGATTCAGATAACGCGATTTTCCATTCGTATTTACAATCGTGACGCAGCTGGCGGGATGCACGTCGCATGCCGCGCCGATACTTTATTTATCCTGACCGCCCGGGATCCTGCTCGGGCAGCGTATCGGTCCCACGCACGTGCCAGGAGCGTGCCAAATCATCACTGCACCGTTGTGGCGTAAATACGCACTTCATTGGGTGCGATCAATGTCGTCGCGTTCCAGCCAGTAGTTGAACTGGCCATAGCTGGGAATGGCGCCGGGCGCGCAGTCGGCGAAGTGCTCGCGCAGCATCTGGCGATACGCAGCCGGCCGTGAGAAGCGCGGATGATTGGCGGCAAACTGTGCAGCGGCGGCCAGGAACAGCGCCCGCAGCGCGGCATCGGTATTGGTGCCCGCATTGGCGCTGCCCGTCGCACCGTTGCGCGGGCGGCCGCGCTTGACGCCGGCGCTGGCCGCCCGCGTCTTGCCACGCGCACCGGAGTTGGCGTAATCGGGCAGCGACGCGTCGATCGTCTGGCCCCGCTCCCAGTAGCGGCGCAGGTAGCGCATGAGGCTGGCGACGGAGATCCCGTGCGCGCGACTGTAGGCACTGAGCAAGGCTGCGCGCGGGCGCGGCAAATAGAGTTGCGGCAGGTCGTGGTGCAGGGCCGTGACGGCATCCCACGCCTTCATCTGCAGCAGGTGGTGTTTGCCGGATGGGGCGTCGACGCGCGGTGCGCGGCAAGGGTCGGCGAGCAGCAACCGGGCGCGCCGCGTCGACACGTCCGCCACCAGCACGTGCAGCGGCGTGCTGCGCGGTGTCGCGCTTGGGCGCCGCAGTGCAAAGGTATAGGCCACGGAATGCGTGACGTCGATCCACAGGATCCGCACCAGATGGCCCGGGGGATCGCGGTATTCGAGGACATCGTTCTGCAAGAACATCAGCCGCTCCTGGCGTTGAGTTCATTGCTTATATGCAAAGAACGCGCCAGGCACGGTCATGGCGGCCCGCGCCGGGGCCGCCGGTCAATCATTTCTGCGCCAGGATCCATTTCGCCAGCACCTTGGCTTCGGCGTCCGTCACCTGCGGATTGGCCGGCATCGGGATCGGGCCCCAGGTGCCGCTGCTGCCTTTCTGGATCTTCTGGATCAGGCGCGCTTCGGCGCCGGCATCCTTCGCATACTTGGCCGCGACGTCCTTGTAGGCCGGGCCGACCAGTTTGGTGCCGACGGCGTGGCAGGCCATGCAGGCCCGGGCCTTGGCCAGGTCGGCGTTCGCCTGGGCGGCAGGGACGGCGGCGACGGCAAAGGTCGCTGCCAGGGTCAGGGTCAGGTATTTCTTCATGATGCTCCAGTGGCTGGGTTGATCGTAAGGCGCAGGCGCCCTGGCGGGCACCACCTGACATCATAGCGGGAAACCCCATTGGCATGGGCGGCGCGCGCTGCGTGACCAGCCTCCGACACGCTCGTCAATAAATTTGAATGGGAATGATTCGCATTAACGATTAGAATGGCGCCGTTCCGCGACATTTACCTGTTTTTAGGTATTGACGCAGAAATTTGCTTTGAATGATAAAAAAGGACGCCTGAAGAATGACCGATCGTTTGCCTGCCCTCCAATTTGCCCGCACCCTATTGAGCCTGGCCATCGGCGCGCTGCCGCTTGCCGCTGTTGCCGCTGACCCGATTGCTGACGATTTGCCGGCAACTATGCCGACTGTGGTCGTGACGGCAGCCGGCTTCGAGCAGACGATCCGTGAAGCGCCCGCCTCGATCACGGTGCTGACCCGTGAACAGCTCGAGAAAGAGCGCTTCGGCAATCTGGCGCAGGCGCTGGAAAGCGTGGAAGGCATCGACGTCGGCGCGGCCGGTGACAAGACCGGCGGCATGAATATCAGCATCCGGGGCATGCCGAGCGACTACACACTGATCCTGATCGACGGCCGGCGCCAGAACGCGGCCGGCAACGTCACGCCAAATGGCTTTGGCGGCACCTCGACCAGCTTCATGCCGCCTGTCAGCGCCATCGAGCGCATCGAAGTCATCCGCGGTCCGATGTCGACGCTGTATGGCTCGGACGCCATGGGTGGCGTGATCAACATCATCACGCGCAAGGTCGGCAAGCGCTGGGCCGGTTCGGTGGCAGCCGACTACACGCTGCAGGAAGACGACCAGTTCGGCGACGTCAAGGGCGCCAAGTTCTACCTGAGCGGCCCGCTCAAGACCGACGTGCTGGGACTCTCGCTGCGCGGCAGCACCCTGCGCCGCGACGAGGCGAATATCTCGTACGACGAGATCAACCCGGCCCGGCCGCTGGTCCAGAACGCCAACCCGGTCAAGCAGAAGATCGACAACGTTGGCGCGCGGCTGGCGTTCACCCCGCACCGCAACCACGAACTGGTGCTCGACGCCGACAAGACGCGCCAGACCTATGACAACACGCGCGGCCAGCTCGGCACGCTGGGCACGGGTGGCTACGGGCCAGAGCAACAATACAACCGCGAGCAAACCACGCTGTCGTACAAGGCGCGCCTGCCGTTCGGCACCTGGGACAGCAGCTATATGGTGAACAACACGGAAACCATCGGCCGCACGATTCCGCCGGGTACGCCGGGCGCGGTGCCGGGCACGC
This sequence comes from Massilia aurea, assembly GCF_014200505.1. Lineage (GTDB taxonomy): Bacteria > Pseudomonadota > Gammaproteobacteria > Burkholderiales > Burkholderiaceae_D > Telluria > Telluria aurea_B. The sequence continues at coordinate 1,587,991 of NZ_JACHBX010000001.1, forward strand.
CCCGCACGCTGGAAGTCGAGAGCAAGGTGTTCGACACCAAGCTCCTGCTGCCATGGGGCACGCACCTGACCACGATCGGCGCCCAGCACTGGGATGCGGAGATGATCGACGGCGTTGCGCCGCAAGCGTTCGCGTTCACGCAAAAAGCCCTGTTCGTGGAAGACGAGTGGCGCCTGCACGAGCGGGTGTCGCTGACGATCGGTGCGCGCTACGATGACCACAGCATCTTCGGCGGCCAGACGAGCCCCCGCGGCTACCTGGTCTGGAGCGCCTCGCCCCGCTGGACTGTCAAGGGCGGCGTGAGCAAGGGCTACAAGACCCCGCGCGTTGAACAGCTCACCCCCGGCATCAACGGCTTCGGTGGCCAGGGCACGATTCCGCTCGTGGGCAGCCCGAACCTGCAACCCGAAACCAGCGTCACCACCGAACTGGGTGCCTATTTCGACAATGGCGCCGGCTGGAGCGTCAACGCGACGGTCTTCAACAACGATTTCAAGGACAAGATCACCAGCGGCACTGGCCTGATTAATTGTACCTTCCGCCCGGCGCCCAACCGGCCGGGCTGCGTCAGCTTCGGCAACTGGCCGAACGTCGACGCCTTCGGCCAGTCGATCAATGTCGACGAGGCGGTCACGCGCGGCGTTGAATTCGCCACCCGCTTCCCGCTCGCGGCCGGCTGGGCCGCCAGCGCCAACTACACGTACACCGACAGCGAACAGGAAAGCGGCGAGAATGCCGGCAAACCGCTGTCCGACACACCGAAGCACGCGTTCAATGCGCGCCTGACCTGGGACGTGTCGCCCGACTGGAATGCATGGCTGCGCGCCGAATACCGCAGCGAGCGCTTCCGCGATCCGGGGACGTCGGCCGCCACCCGCGCGGCGCGGGATGCGCTGGGCGACTTCAAGGGTTATTCGATGCTGCACCTTGGCACCAGCTACCAGGTCACGCCGGCCATCACGCTCAATGCCGCGATCTACAATCTGCTGGACAAGGACTTCATCGACTACCGGCCGTATCGCGCGACGCCGGCGGGGGCGCCGACCTACAGCAGCGTCTACGTCAACAATCTTGACGGGCGCCGCCTGTGGCTGTCGATGAACGTGGACTTCTGAGCGGCGGATGAAGTGGCGCTAGGTATCCGCCAGGCGCAGGTCGGGGTCGGCTTCGAACACCCCGGCCAGCCAGCTGGCAAATGCCTGCAGGCGCGGATTGGCGATGCGCCCGCGCGGATACAGCAGGGACACCGGCATTGGGGTCGGGCACATGGCGGGGAGCACGACGGCCAGCGCGCCCTGCGCCACGTGCGTGCGCACCTGGTAGCGCGCCAGTTGCGCCAGTCCCAGTCCCTGCAGCGCGCACAGCAGATTGGCCTCGGCGTCGTTCACGGCGATGCCGCCATCGATGGCCACCCGGACCACGCTACCCGCGCCGGCTCCCTTCTCTTCACCCGCGAGCGTCCATTCAAAGGCTCGGCCAGTGCGGCCCGAGAAATGCACGACTGCATCGTGCTCGGCCAATGCATCGACGGTTGCAGGCGTGCCCCGCCTCGCCAGATAGCCGGGCGTGGCGGCGATCACGAAGCGCATCAGGCCGATCCGGCGTGCGACCAGGCTTGAATCGGGCAAGTCGCCCACGCGCAACGCGCAATCGATGCCTTCGGCGGTCAGGTCGACCAGGCGGTCGCCCAGGCTGATGGTCAGATCGAGCGCCGGATACGCCTGGCGAAACTCGCCAATGCGCGGCAGCACGATCGCGCGGCCCAGCGAGCCCGGCAGATCGACGCGCAGCCGGCCCTGCATCCGGCCCGCGTGCTCGCCCAGAAAGTCGGCTTCGGCGTCGTCGATGGCGGCCAGGATAGCGTTGCAGTGGGCGTAGTAACGCTCACCCTCGGGCGTCAGTGACAACCGGCGCGTCGTGCGTTGCAGGAGCTGTGCACCCAGATAGCGCTCGAGATTCTGCAGCGTCGCCGTCAGTGAGGCGCGTGGCAAGTCCAGCGACTCGGCCGCGCGTGTAAAACTGTTCGCCTCGACGATGCGCACGAACGTCTGCATCGCTTTCACCTTGTCCATGATTGTTCATATAAAGTGAATGGTATAAGCGTATTATGCCCTGATTATCTTCGCCGGCGAACTGGCTACCATGGCGTCATTCCCTCACTCAATTCCATGGAGTTCGCCATGAACACCCCCAGGTCATCATCCATCTCGTCCGGCATGGTCATGCTGCTGGCCGCTGCGGCCGGCATCATCGTCGCCAACCTCTATTATGCGCAGCCGCTCGTCGGCCCGATCGGCGCCGCGCTGGGCTTGCCGCCCGCAGCGGCCGGGCTGATCGTCACGCTGACCCAGATCGGCTACACGCTGGGCCTGCTGTTCATCGTGCCGCTCGGCGACCTGGTGGAAAACCGGCGCCTGATCGTCACCGGTCTGCTTGTCACCAGTGCTGCCTTGCTGGTCGCGGCCACCGCCACCACCGCGTGGGCGTTCCTGCTGGCCGCGCTGACGATCGGCCTCGGTGCCGTGGTGGCGCAGGTGCTGGTGCCGTTTGCCGCGCACCTGGCGCCGGAAGCCACGCGCGGCCAGATCGTTGGCAAGGTGGTCAGCGGCTTGCTGCTGGGGATCATGGTGGCGCGGCCGGTCGCGAGCGTGCTGGCTGGCCTGGGCGGCTGGCACACCGTGTTCGGGATCGCCGCCGCGCTGGTCGCCGTGCTGGCCGTGGTCCTGCAGCTGAAGTTGCCGCTGCGCCAGCCCACGGCGACACAACCGTACCGGCGCCTGATCGGCTCGCTGTGGCCGCTGCTGGCCACGACCGTGGTGCTGCGCCAGCGCGCGCTGTATCACGCTGGCCTGTTCGGCGCCTTCAGCCTGTTCTGGACCGTGGCGCCGCAAGCGCTGGCCGGCCCCGCCTTCGGCCTCACACAGAACGGGATCGCGCTGTTTGCCCTCGTCGGCATGGCCGGCGCCGTGGCCTCGCCTGTCGCCGGGCGCCTGGCCGATGCCGGTCACACGCTGAAAGCCACTGCCGTCGCCCTGGTCGTCGGCGCGCTGAGCTTCCTGCTGCCCCTGTTTGCACCGGCGTCAAAACCGGTCGCGCTTGGCTTGCTGGCCGTGGCCGCCATCGCGCTGGATGCTGCGGTGGCCGCCAATCTGGTGCTGGGCCAGCGCGCGCTGTTCGCGCTGGGCGCCGACATGCGCAGCCGGTTGAACGGTCTGTACTTCGCGCTGTTCTTTGCGGGCGGCGCGGTCGGTTCCGCGCTGGGCGGCTGGGTGTATGCGGCGTATGGCTGGCATGCGGCGCTGCTGGTCGGCATGCTGCTGCCAGCGCTGGCGCTGCCGGTCTGGATCCACGAAGCCACCAGGCATGCGGCCGCACGCCAGAGCGCATAGACCACGCGCCGGATTGAGATGTGTTTTAATCAACCTTTATCCTGATCTGGAGCACGCAATGCACACCAACGACCAAGCGGCGACGCCGACCAAAGCCGAACTGGACGAAGCCGCGCTGAACATGGCGCGCAATATGTTCCAGTACGCGCGTTCAGGCGACGCCGAGCATCTCGCCGCCTTCCTGTCGCGCGGCCTGCCGCCGAACCTGCGCAACGAAAAAGGCGACAGCCTCTTGATGCTGGCCAGCTATCATTGCCACCTGGACGCGACGCGGGTCTTGCTCGAGCACGGCGCCGATCCGCACCTGATCAACGATGCCGGGCAAACGCCGTTGCACGGCGCGGCGTTCAAGGGCGACCTGGCGGTCACGACGCTGTTGCTCGACAAGGGCGCGCTGCCGGACTTTGCCGGCCCTTCCGGCCGCACGGCGCTGATGTTTGCCGCGATGTTCAACCGGGTCGCCATTGCCAAGCTGCTGATGGAACGCGGCGCCGATCCGGCGGCGCGCGATGGGGCCGGCACGACCGCCTACGATGCGGCAATCAAGATGGGCGCGGCCGACACTGCGGCCCTGCTGGCGCCGGCCAAATGACGGCGCCGACCGTACCCCAGGCGCTGCGCATCAGGCGCTGCTGCGCGCCGGCCGCTGACGACGGCGCGCGCACCAGGCCGCCACGAGGCCGAGGCCGACGATCGCGCCCGTGGCCGGTTCCGGCACCTCGCTCGCTTCCTGCGCCGCAGACACCAGCATGCCGCTGGCGCCGCTGCAGTCGGGGTACTGCCAACCGCAGCCATACGGTTCGTCACTGTTGGCAGTCACCACACTGAACAGTGCGCCCTCGCTCACCATCTGGAAATCGGAGTTGCCGTCCGAAGCGAAGATGCTCCCCCCGAGGAGGCCGCCCGCCAGGAAGGTCACGTCCATGACGATGCGGTCATAATAATTGCGCGGCTGGGCGCGGTAGCCGTAGTCGATCAGGTTGTGCTGGCCACCGATGTACGGGTCGTCGAACCAGTAGCGCATGGACAATAGACTGGACTGAGGGTCGAGGCACGGCGGCCCCATGTGGCAGTCATTGCTGATATCCAGTGACAACGCGCCGGCGGTGACAGCCTCGTCGGAGAACGCCAATTCCAGGTTGAGACCGGTCGGCATCGAACTGGATGTACTCACTTGCTGCCAGCTGAAGGTGACTGCAGCTTGCGCCGGCAGCGCCAGGGCGGCGGCCAGCAATAGGGCGACAGGGGCAATGCGCGTCATTACAGATCTCCTCGGAAAGTTCCTACAATACGTCAGCAAGAATCGCGCCCGTGGATATAGTGCCAGCATCCCATTGATTCTAAACAACATTTATGTTGGGTGCTTAGCCGTCGCAGACAAGGTGTCAAGTTCTTCGACAAAGCATGTCACCTTTGCAATGCGCTGCACCGCCGCTGCGGCGACCTGATGTGTCAGCCACGACGCCCGGTACATCCCCTATAATCGTGAGCGCCCTGACGCCAGGGCGCGATTCCAACTACCCGAAAGCCCCCGATGAAAGCCCTGTCCCTGCCCGTCCTCATGGTTGCACTGCTGACTGTCAGCGGCACCGCACTTGCCGACGATGCCGCGCTGCTCAAATGCCGCACCCTGAGCGACACCGCCTCGCGCGTTGCCTGCTACGACGCGATTCCCGTCGGCATTGCCGGTCCGGCTGCCGCTACCGGGACGGCTGCCGCTGCGCCAGTCCGTACGCCGGAACAGAATTTTGGGATGGAAGCGGTCAAGCAACGCGAAGCGCAGCCTGCGTCGATCCGCAGCACGGTCGTGGGCGACTTCGATGGCTGGGGTCCCGGCTCGCAGATCCGCCTGGCCAATGGCCAGGTCTGGCGCGTCATCGATGGCAGTGACGCCGTCCTGCCGCCCACGAAGGACGCGGCGGTGACCATCGAGCGCAACGTGTTCGGCACGCTGTTCCTGAAAGTCGATGGCGGCAACAGCTCGGCCAAAGTGCGCCGGGTGCAATAAACGCTAGGCCGGCGTACGCACCATGTACAGCGCGCCGGGCGGATAGGTCTGCAGGCCGGCGCACTGCGTCGAGGCGGCGCGCCAGCCCAGTGCATGCCAGAAGCGCTCGCTGTCCTGCACCGATACCAGGGCCGCATGGGCCAGTCCGAGCGTGTGCGCGCGACGCAGTGCGTCGTCCACCAGCGCGCGCCCCATCCCACGTCCCAGTGCGCATGCCTCGATTGCCAGGTCATGCAGGTACAGGGTGTCCGGCTGATCCGATACGGCAAACGGGGCGTTCAGGTCCGTCACCAGCCCCAGACGCGACTGATAGGTGAACAGGTAGCCGCACACAACGCCCTCGTGAAGGCCAACCAGACAGGTGCCGTGCGCCGCCGCTATCCGGCTTGCGACTACCGCGGCCGGCTCCTGCATCGCGGCCGGATAGCAGGCGGCCTGGATGCGCAGCGCGGCCTCGAGATCGGTGGGTAGCATCGGACGCAGGGAGATCGGCATGAGAGATGGTCGGGCGAAAAAACGCGCATCGTAGCATGCGCTTGACGCCCGTCGTGGCATCGCGCATTCTAGCTGTCTTGACAACATCGCCTCATCACCGACAGGAACCAGCATGCGCAGCACCAGCGAAGCCACGCCGCCAGCCCGCCCCGAATACATCCTCCACGCCAGCTGCCCGGCCGGCATCGGCATCGTCGCGGCCGTTGCGACCTTCCTGGCCGAACGCGATTGCTATATCTGCGCGCTAGAACAGTTCGACGATGATTCGACCGCACGCTTCTTCATGCGCGCCGTATTCCGCCAGCAAGACAAATCGCCGGCCATCGACGCCATCCGCGCCGAATTCGACAGCACGGTCGCCACGCGCCTGGACATGGGCTGGAAAATCTACGATCCGCTCGACCCGGTGCGCACCGTGATCATGGTCTCGAAGACCGACCACTGCCTGGACGACCTGCTGTACCGCCGCCGCACGGGCGAACTCAATCTGTCGATCACGGCGGTTGTGTCGAACCATCTCGACCTGCGCCCGATGGTCGAGCGCGAAGGCATCCGCTTCATCTTCCTGCCGGTGAACAAGGACAACAAGGCGCAGCAAGAGGCGCGCCTGCTGGAAATCGTCGACGAGACCGACTCCGAACTCGTGGTCCTGGCGCGCTACATGCAGATTTTGTCGGATGGGCTGGCGCGCCGCCTGGCCGGCAAGTGCATCAATATCCACCACTCGTTTTTACCCGGCTTCAAGGGCGCCAAGCCGTACCAGCAGGCGTTCGACCGGGGCGTCAAGCTGATCGGCGCAACGGCCCACTACGCCACGCCCGACCTGGACGAAGGCCCGATCATCGAACAGGTGCTCACGCGCGTGGACCACAACTACCGGGTCGACCAGCTGACCCGCGTGGGGCGCGACAACGAATGCCTGGCGCTGGCCACGGCGGTCAAATTCCATATCGAGCGCCGTGTGTTCGTCGACGGCAACAAGACGGTGGTGTTCCGCGGGCCGTAATGACACTGACAACAACGTTGGCTTATACCTAACGTAGGTGCGTTAGCTAACCGTCGCAAATGTAACAGGACGTTATGTTCATACCTTCTCACAGAGGGGAAGAACATGGAACATCAACAGCAGCATCCGGTGCGTCTGCGCATCAACGGCCAGGACCGCGAATTCAACGTCGAATCGTGGGTAACGCTGCTTGACCTGCTGCGCGAGCGCGCAGGCATGACCGGCACCAAAAAGGGTTGCGACCAGGGCCAGTGCGGCGCCTGCACCGTGCTCGTCGACGGCAAGCGGATCAACTCGTGCCTGACGCTGGCCGTCATGCAGGACGGTCGCGAGATCACCACCGTCGAAGGCCTGGCCACCGGCGACGACCTGCATCCGCTGCAGCAGGCGTTCATCGACTGCGACGCGTTCCAGTGCGGCTACTGTACGCCGGGCCAGCTGTGTTCGGCCGTGGGCCTGATCAGCGAAGGCCAGGCTACCTCGCGCGACGACGTGCGTGAACTCATGAGCGGCAACCTGTGCCGCTGCGGCGCGTACCCGCAGATCGCCGATGCGGTCATCAAAGTTCTCGACATGCGCGACACGAAGAAAACCACCGAAGGCTTCACGACCGGGGCGGTGCTGTCATGAACCCGTTCGCCTTTACCCAAGCCACGGACGTCGACGCCGCGCTGGCCGCCCTGCTCGACCCTGACACCCGCCCGATCGCCGGCGGCACCAATCTGCTCGACCTGATGAAGGAAAGCGTGATGAAGCCGTCACGCCTGGTCGACATCAACAACCTCGGCCTGGACCAGGTCGAAGAAAAAGACGGCGGCCTGCTGCTGGGCGCCCTCGCCCGCAACGCGGACACGGCCTACCACCCGGTGGTGCGCGAGCGCTATCCGCTCTTGTCGACGGCCATCCTGGCCGGTGCCTCGCCGCAACTGCGCAATATGGCGTCCAACGGCGGCAACCTGATGCAGCGCACCCGCTGCGTCTACTTCTATGACGTCGGCACCGCCTGCAACAAGCGCGAACCCGGCACCGGCTGTCCGGCGCGCGAAGGCCTGAACCGCCAGCTGGCGATCCTGGGCACGAGCGAAAGCTGCATCGCCACCCACCCGTCCGACATGTGCGTCGCCCTGCGCGCGCTCGACGCGACGGTCCACGTGCGCTCGATGAGCGGCGCGCGCGACATCCCGTTCGCCGACTTCCACCGCCTGCCGGGCGACACGCCCCAGATCGACAACACGCTGCAGCCAGGCGAGATGATCACCCACATCACCGTGCCCGAAGCCGACCGTTTCATCGATCACAGCGCCTATATCAAGGTGCGCGACCGGCTGTCGTACGCGTTCGCGCTGGTGTCGGTGGCTGCTGCGCTGGATCTCGATGCCGACGGCACGATCCGCGCTGCGCGCATCGCGGTCGGTGGCGTGGCCCATAAGCCATGGCGTGTCGAAGCGGCCGAAGAAGCGCTCGTCGGCCAGGCCGTTGGCGAAGCGGCCTTCCTGCAGGCCGCCGAGACCATCCTGCAAGGCGCCCAGGGCTTTGGCCAAAACGACTTCAAGCTGCCGCTGGCGCGCAACGCCATCGTGCAAGCCTTGACCACCGCCGCGCGTGGGACCGACCACGCGCGCGGACTCGATGCACAAGGAGAACAAGCATGACCGACCTGATTCCTGAACTGCGCGCGCCGAGCGCGCCGGCCGGCACCGGCCGCGTGAAAAGCGGCATGGCGGTCTCGCGCATCGATGGCCGAGCCAAGGTCACCGGCGAGGCGCAGTACGCCGCTGAATACTTTGCCCCCGACCTGGCGTACGGCGTGGTCGTGAGCGGCACCGTGGCCAAGGGCCGCATCACCAGCATCGACACGGCCGAGGCGCTGGCCGTCGCGGGCGTGCTGTCCGTGATGACGCACGAGAACCGTCCCAAGATGCGCTCTTTCGACCTGGCCTGGAAAGACATGACGGCCCCGGCCGGCTCGCCATTCCGCCCCCTGTTCTCGGACGAGATTTTCTACAGCGGCCAGCCGGTGGCGCTGGTGCTGGCCGAGACCTTTGAATCTGCGCGGTACGCGGCGACGCTGGTGCGCGTGCATTACGATGTCGATGCACACGAAACCAATCTGCTGGAAAGCCTCGACCAGGCTTATGAACCGCGCAAGATGAAGGCGGGCTTCGTGCCGCCAAGCTCGATCGGCGACGGTAAAAAGGCATTCGAGGCAGCCGAAGTACGGGTCGACTCGCAGTACTACAACGGCGTCGAGCACCACAATCCGATGGAGATGTTCGCCTCGACCGTGATTCGCGCTGAAAACGGCCACCTGACCATCTACGACAAGACGCAAAGTTCGCAGAACAGCCGCTGGTATGTCTCGCATGGCTTCGGCCTGTCGAGCGACGAAGTCACGGTGCGCAACCCGTACGTGGGCGGCGCCTTCGGTTCCGGCCTGCGCCCGCAATACCAGCTGCCGCTGGCCGTGATGGGCGCGCTGCAACTCGAGCGTTCGGTGCGCGTCGTGCTGACGCGCCAGCAAATGTTCAGCTTCGGCCACCGTCCAGAAACCTGGCACCGCATCCGCCTGGGCGCAGCGCCGGACGGCACGCTCAAGGCGATCTGGCACGAAGCGATCCAGGAAACCTCGCGCCTCGAGGATTACGTCGAAGTGATCGTCAACTGGTCGGGCCAGCTGTATGCGTGCTCCGACATCAAGCTCGGCTACCAGGTGGTGGCGAACGACCGCTTCACGCCGCTGGACATGCGCGCCCCGGGCGCCGCCCACGGCGTGCACGCCATGGAAGTGGCGATGGACGAGCTGGCCTACGAACTGAAGATGGATCCGCTGGCGCTGCGCCTGAAGAACTACACCGACGTGTCTCCGATCGAGGACAAGCCATTCTCGAGCAAGGAACTGCGCGAGTGCTACCGCCAGGGCGCCGAGCGCTTCGGCTGGGAAAAGCGTCCGCTCGAGCCACGCTCGATGCAGGACGGCGACGAGCTGGTGGGCTGGGGCATGGCAACCGGCATCTGGGATGCGATGGTGATGGTCGCCCGCGTCAGCGCCGTATTGCACAGCAACGGCCGCCTGGTCGTGAGCAGTGCGGCGACCGATATCGGCACCGGTACCTATACCGTGATGTCGATGATTGCAGCCGAGGCCATGGGCTTGCCGATGGAACTGGTGACGTTCCAGCTGGGTGATTCGACGCTGCCGATGGCGCCGATCGAAGGCGGCTCGTCGCACGTGACCACGGTAGGTTCGGGCGTGTTCGGCGCCTGCGAAAAGCTCAAGAAGTCGGTGCTGAAGATGGCAACGAAGATGACCGATTCGCCGCTGGCCAAGGCGCGTCTGCGCGACGTCGAATTTGGCGACGGCGCGATCTTCCTGAAAACGGATCCGTCGCGCCGCGTCGAACTCACGCAGGTTCTGGCCAATGCGGGCGTGGATCAGGTCGAAGAGAAATACTTCATGACGCCGCAGATGCTCAAGCAGCGCAAGTACGCGCGCGCCGTGCACTCAGCCGTGTTCTGCGAAGTGCGCGTCAACGAAAAGCTCGGCATGGTGCGCGTCACGCGCGTGGTCAGCGCGATTGCGGCCGGGCGCATCATCAGCGCCAAGACGGCAGCCAGCCAGATCAGCGGCGCGGTCGTCTGGGGCATCAGCCAGGCACTGCATGAAGAAACCCATACCGATCACAAGTACGGGCGCTTCATGAACCACAATTTCGCCGAGTACCACGTGGCGGCCAATGCCGACATCCACGATATCGACGTGATCTTCGTGGAAGAAGACGACCGTATCGTCAGCAAGCAGCTGGGCGCCAAGGGTGTGGGCGAGATCGGCATCGTGGGTGTGGCAGCGGCGGTCTCGAACGCCATCTTCCATGCCACCGGTACGCGCCTGCGCACGACACCGATGACGCCGGCGAAATTGCTGCTCGGGGATCGGGAACTCCCGGTGCAGCCGCCGGTCTGATAGTTCGGCGCTGCAGCGACCAAAAACGCCATCTTCGGATGGCGTTTTTTGTTTTCGGATGGGCGTTTTTGGTCCATTCGTTCTTGCCGAAAAAGGCGTCATGCATACCACATACGTATTTCCACGTAGTTGCACAACAATATGTTTGCTGGTAAAACATATGGTGCGTAAGACAACGCCACAAGGGAGCACGGCACAGTCATAGTGCCGGTTGCCAAACTAAACCAAAAATGAGATCCGAGGACGACACCATGAAGCTCAAGATGCTGTGCGCAGCCGCCTGCCTGACCGCTTTCGGCACGGGCCTGGCCCATGCCCAGGCCTACCCGACCAAGACCATCACCATGATCGTGCCGTTTGCAGCCGGCGGCCCGACCGACACCGTCGCACGCCTCGTCGCGCAATCGATGGGCACCACGCTCAAGCAGCAGATCATCGTCGAGAACGTCGGCGGTGCCGGCGGCACCATCGGCGCCGCGCGCGCCGCCAAGTCCGCACCCGACGGCTATACACTGTTCCTGCACCACATCGGCCAGTCGACCGCGCCAGCGCTGTACCGCAAGCTGCCGTACGACGCGATCACCAGCTTCGAGCCGATCGGCCTGATCACCGACGTGCCGATGACCGTCGTCGCCAAGGCGAACTTCCCGGCCAAGGACATGAAAGAGCTGATCACGTACGTGAAAGCCAACAAGGACAAGGTCACCTACGCGCACGCTGGCCTGGGTTCGGCTTCGCACCTGTGCGGCATGCTGCTGCAGACCGCGATGGGCGTCGAGCTGACCACCGTGCCTTACAAGGGCACCGGTCCGGCAATGAATGACCTGCTGGGCGGCCAGGTGGACTTCATGTGCGACCAGACCACCAACACCACCAGCCAGATCAAGGGCGGCAAGATCAAGGCCTACGGCGTGACGACCAAGACCCCGGTCGCCTCGCTGCCGAACCTGCCGACGCTGGACAAGGCTGGCCTGCCAGGCTTCGAAGTCGGTGTCTGGCACGGCCTGTACGCGCCGAAAGGCACGCCGAAGCCAACGGTCGACGCGCTGTCGAACGCCCTGCGCACCGCACTGCGTGATCCGAACGTGGTCAAGCGGTTCGCCGACCTGGGCACCGAACCGGTCCCGAGCAATCAAGCCACGCCGGAAGCGCTGCGCACGCACCTGAAGCAGCAGATCGACCTGTGGGGTCCGATCATCAAGAAAGCCGGCGCCTTCGCCGACTGATGCCCTGTTGACGACCTCGCGCCGCGCCGGCCTGTCCGGCTGCGGTGCGGCGTTGTCGCATCTGGAGCCCGGCCGCCGTCGTTGTCATCGTCTTTGCGCGGGGCGCCATCAGTGATCCGCATTCACGCTTTTTCGAACCACTGCATCTGCATCACCGCATCTGCAACACCATAAAGGGGACCACCACCGTGCCAGCATTTATCCGCCATCCGAAAGACTTTTGGAGCGGCATCGTCTTTCTCATCTTCGGTCTGAGCGCCGTGATCATCGGCCAGGAGTATGAGCTGGGCAGTGCCGGCCGCATGGGTCCGGCCTACTTCCCGATCGCGCTGGGCATCCTGCTGTCGCTCGTCGGCCTGGCGTCGTTCGTGCGCTCGTTCTTCCGTCCGGGTGAGGCAATCGGCCGCATCTACTATCGCGAGCTGACTATCGTACTGGTCGCCGTGCTGCTGTTCGGCTTCCTGGTGCGCAATGCCGGCCTGGTGCCTGCAGGCTTCCTGCTGATCCTGATCAGCTCGTACGCCAGCGATAAATTCGAATTGAAGAAGTCACTCGCGCTGGCCGTGGGCATGACGTTGTTCGCAGTTGGACTGTTCGTCAAGCTGCTTGGCTTGCCGATGCCGATCATTGGCCCTTGGCTCGGTGGGAATTAAATCATATGGAACTTTTCAGTAACCTCGCACTGGGCCTCGAGACGGCCCTGTCCATGCAAAACCTGTTCTACTGCCTGGTCGGCGTATTCGTCGGCACGGCAGTGGGCGTCCTCCCGGGCCTGGGCCCGATCGCCACCATCGCGATGCTGCTGCCGGCCACGTTCGGCCTGCCACCGGAGTCGGCGCTGATCATGCTGGCTGGTATCTACTACGGCGCGCAATATGGTGGCTCGACCACCGCCATCCTGGTCAATCTGCCGGGCGAATCCTCGTCGGTGGTGACGGCACTGGACGGCTACCAGATGGCCCGCAACGGCCAGGCCGGCAAGGCACTGGCTACTGCAGCAATCTCGTCGTTCTTCGCCGGTACCGTCGCCACGATCCTGCTGGCCGTGGCCGCGCCACCGCTGGCCGACCTGGCGCTTGAATTCGGCCCGGCCGAATACTTCTCGCTGATGGTGCTGGGCCTGGTGGCCTCGGTCGTGCTGGCCAGCGGCTCACTGCTCAAGGCCATCGGCATGGTGCTGCTCGGCCTGCTGCTGGGCGTGGTCGGTACCGACGTCAACTCGGGTTCGGCGCGCTATACCTTCGACATGCCGGAACTGGCTGACGGCATCAACTTCGTCATCGTCGCGATGGGCATGTTCGGTATCGGCGAAATCATCCGCAATCTCGAGCACAACGAAGACCGCAACTTGGTGATGAAGAAAGTCACCGGGCTGATGCTCAACAAGGAAGACTTCAAGCGCATCATGTGGCCGGTGATCCGTGGCACGGGTCTGGGCTCGCTGCTGGGCATCCTGCCGGGCGGTGGCGCCATGCTGGCCTCGTTCGCGTCGTACTCGCTCGAGAAGAAAGTGTCGAAGAACTCGGCCAACTTCGGCAAGGGCGCCATCGAAGGCGTTGCGGCGCCGGAAGCGGCCAACAATGCTGGCGCGCAGACCTCGTTCATCCCGATGCTGACGCTGGGCATTCCGTCGAATCCCGTGATGGCGCTGATGATCGGCGCGATGATCATTCAAGGCATCCAGCCTGGTCCAGCCGTCATGACCGAGCAGCCTGGCCTGTTCTGGGGCCTGATCGTCTCGATGTGGGTCGGTAACCTGTTCCTCGTCGTGCTGAACCTGCCGATGATCGGTATCTGGGTGCGCATGATCATGGTGCCGTACCAGATGCTGTATCCGGCCATCCTGATGTTCTGCGCGATCGGCGTGTTCAGCCTGAACAACAGCACCTTCGACGTGTATCTGATGGCGCTGTTCGGTCTGCTCGGCTACCTGTGCGCCAAGCTCGAACTGGAGCCCGCGCCGATGCTGCTCGGCTTCATCATCGGCCCGATGATGGAAGAATACCTGCGCCGCGCCCTGCTGCTCTCGCGCGCCGATCCGATGGTATTCATCGAGCGCCCAATCTCGGGCGTCATGCTGGGCTTGGCCGCTGCCGCGATGATCGTCGTGCTGCTGCCATCGCTGCGCAAGAAACGCGAAGAAGCCTTCCAGGAAGACTAAGGCCCTAGCCAAGGTCGACCCGCACCACCCGCGCCGCCCGGCGCCGGCCCAGGCCGGCCCGGGCGGTCGCCGTTTACGCCAGGGAGCATGCTTCACCCCCGTCCCCACGCAGCCACCAGATACTGAACAATTAGGGTCAGAGTCGATTTATTGGGCAATTCCTCAATGTTGTCAAACAATCTGACTCCGACCCCAATTGGAAAGCAATGGCCGCGCGGAATGCTGCCTGAGGGCATTGCAAACAGGCCATGGACGGAGATTTATTGGTCAATAATTCGACTCTGACCCTAATTGGCGGGTCGGATCGGGCGGCGCCAGGCGGTTACTCGCGGCGTTCAGTGTGCAGAGGGAGGAGGACGGTGAAGGTGCTGCCGTGGCCGTTACCGGGGCTGTGGGCGGTGACGGTGCCGTCGTGGGCTTCGACCAGGTTCTTGACGAGGGCCAGGCCCAGGCCGAGGCCACCGCCGGTGCGGTCGGCTGATCGTTCGGCCTGGACGTAGAGGTCGAACAGGCGCGGCATCAGGTCGGGCGCGATGCCCATGCCGTTGTCGGTGATCCGCAGCGCTGCCATCCGGCCCCGTTTTTCGAGAGCGACGTGGATGATGCCGCCACTGTCCGTGTAACGAATCGCGTTGGTCAGCAGATTGCTCACCACCTGGATCAGGCGCGTGCGGTCGCCCAGCACCAGCAGGCTGGGCATGCCCGCTGCCTGCTCGATGCGGTGGCGTTTCTGGTTTGCCGCCGATTGCACCTGCTCGAGCGCGGCGGCAATCACGTCGGCCAGCTCCACCGGCGCTTTTTCCAGTTGCACCAGGCCGCGACTCACGCGCGAGACGTCCAGCAGATCCTCGACGAGGCGGCTCATGTGCGTGACCTGGCGCCGGATGAGTTCACCCATCTGATTGGCGCGCTGCGACGTGACGCCCTCGGGCAGCAGCATGCTCGCCGCCATGGCAGCGGCCGACAGCGGCCCGCGCAGTTCGTGGCTCAGCGTGGCGAGAAATTCGTCCTTGCTGCGATCGGCTTTCTGCAGCGCAGCGGCCTTGTCGTCCAGCAGGTCATTCAGGGCTTCGATATTACGGTTGCGCTCTTCGAGGCGGGTCGAGACGAGTTGCAGTTCTTCCTGCCGCGCCTGGAGCGCGCCCAGTGCGTCGGCCAGTTCGCGGTTCTGGTGCCGCGCTTCCGACAAGGCCGCGTGATTGGGCAGCGTTTCGAATTGCGCAACGAGCGGGCTGAACCCGTCGGCGCTGATGAAACCCGTATTGGCCGGAAAACGCTTGCCGACCGTGATGCGGGTGCCGGAGGGCCCACTGTCGATGTCGAACTGGTCCATCAACCGGCGCGCCGACAGGATGCCGACGCCCATGCCTGATGTCGACCGGTATGCGCCCGACAGCACGTGCCCGACATCGGCGATCCCGGGTCCGCGGTCGGCAAACGTGATGCACAGATGCTGCGGCGCCACCGCACCTTCGGCCACAAACGAGACCGAACCGGCACCGGCATAGTTAATGATATTGCGAGCCAGTTCGGACACGGTCGTGCCGATACGCGCCTGGTCGACCGAACCGAATCCGCACGCGCCCGCAATCTGGCGCGCACGCTGGCGCGCGGCGATCACATCGAATTCGGTATCGACATTGAGCGTCAGGATGGCCTGCGTCATGCGCGCTGGGGAAAGATCATGGTGTCGCTCTACAGAGATAAGTGGCATCTGGAGAGCGCAGAAGCCGGTGGCGGGCCGAATTATACCCCGCCACCATGGCGCATTGTCCTACAAATTGTTACACGCGATCTCGCCGCAACGCGACACTGCCAATTACACGCCCACCATCGAGACGGCCTTCGTATTGAGATACGATTCCAGCGCTTCCGGGCCGCCTTCCGAGCCGTAGCCCGAATCCTTGATGCCGCCAAATGGCAGCTCGGCGCTTGGCGTGGCGGGCTGGTTAATCCACAACATGCCCACTTCGACGCGGTTCATCAGCAACTGCGCGTTCTTGATCGAGCGCGTGAAGGCGTAACCGGCCAGGCCGTATGGCAGGCGATTGGCTTCCGCAATCATGTCTTCCAGGCTGTCAAAGCCGCGGATGCCGGCGATCGGGCCGAATGGCTCGTCGTTGAACATGCTGGCGTCCAGTGGCACGTCGGCCAGGATGGTCGGTGCGAAGAAGTTGCCGCTGGTGCCCACGCGTTCACCGCCCGTTGCCACCGTCGCGCCGCGCGCACGCGCATCGTCGACCACCTTGGCCATCGCATCCAGACGGCGCGCATTGGCCAGCGGCCCGAGCGTCGTGTCGTCGGCCATGCCGTCGCCCAGCTTGAGGCTTTCGGCGTGCTGCACGAGTGCGCGCGTGAATTCGGCCTTGACGGCGTTATGCACGAGGAAGCGGGTCGGCGAAATGCACACCTGGCCGGCATTGCGGAACTTGGCTGCGCCCGCCGCCTTGACGGCCAGCGCCACGTCGGCATCCTCGGCGATGATGACCGGCGCATGGCCACCCAGCTCCATCGTCGCGCGCTTCATGTGCGCGCCGGCCAGCGCGGCCAGCTGCTTGCCGACCGGTGTCGAGCCGGTAAACGTCACCTTGCGGATGATCGGGCTCGGAATCAGGTAGCCCGAAATCTCAGCCGGATCGCCGAACACCAGGCCGACGACGCCCGGCGGCAGGCCGGCATCGACGAAGCACTGCAGCAGCGCCGCTGGTGAAGCTGGCGTTTCTTCCGGCGCCTTGCACAGGAACGAGCAGCCGGTCGTGAGCGCTGCAGCGAGCTTGCGGACGATCTGGTTGATCGGGAAGTTCCAGGGCGTGAAAGCGGCGACCGGGCCGACCGGCTCTTTCAGCACGAGCTGCTGGGCGGCCGGATTGCGCGACGGGACGATGCGGCCATACACGCGCATGCCCTCGGCGGCGAACCAGTCGATGATCTCGGCGCCGGCCAGGGCCTCGCCCTTGGCTTCGGCCAGCGGTTTACCCTGCTCCTGCGTCAGCAGGCGCGCGATGTCGCCGGCGCGCTCGCGCAGCAGCGTCGCGGCGCGACGCATGATCGCGGCGCGTTCGGCAGCAGGCACGGCGCGCCAGGTCTCGAAGCCTTTCTGGGCGGCGGCCAGCGCGCGATCGAGGTCGGCGATGCTGGCGTGGGCGACCTTGCCGATCGGCTGGCCGGTGGCCGGATTGATCACGGGGATGGTCTTGCCGCCGCTGGCGTCGTGCCATTCGTTGGCGATGAGGAGACGGGTATCGGGGTAGCTGGAAGTCGTCATGGTAAGTGGTCCTGTGGTAAGGACGACAATCTTACCGTGGATGGCGACTCCCTGCAGAGGACCCCACCGCTTCGACGGCGCCCGCCTCGGCCATCGAACGGATGCGCGCGGCCATCGCCTCCATCGAAAACGGCTTGGTGAGCACCGCCATCCCCGGATCGAGGTAGCCGTTATTGAGCACCGCATTCTCCGCGTAGCCGGTGATGAACAAGACCTGCAGCCCGGGCCGGACCGCGCGCCCGGCATCGGCCATCTGGCGTCCGTTCATGCCGCCGGGCAGCCCGACATCCGTCACCAGCAGGTCGATCCGCGCATCCGATTGCAGCATCTTGAGACCCGTCGCGCTGTCGGCGGCCTCGATCCAGCCGAAGCCGAGATCCTGCAGGATGTCGATGACGAGCATGCGCACGGTCGGCTCATCGTCGACGACCAGCACCGTGGCCACCTGCCCCGACTGCGTCAGCGCGGTGGGCGCGGCGACATCGGGTTCCAGCTCGGTGGCGCCAGCCCCGTAATGCCGCGGCAGATAGATGCTCACGGTCGTGCCCTGCCCCACTTCGGAATAGATGCGGACCTGGCCGCCCGACTGCTGCGCGAACCCATAAATCATCGACAGCCCGAGGCCCGTGCCCTGGCCGATCGGCTTGGTCGTAAAGAACGGCTCGAACGCGCGCGCGACGACATCCGGCGCCATGCCCACCCCGGTATCGCTGACGGACAAGGCCAGGTACTGGCCCTCTGCCATATTCTGCTGGCGCGCAACGCGCTCGTCGATCCACTTGTTCGCCGTTTCGACCGTGATGGCGCCGCCATCGGGCATGGCGTCGCGCGCATTGATGCACAGGTTCAGCAGCGCGTTTTCGAGCTGCGACGCATCGACCAGCGCCGGCCACGCATCGGCAACGCACACCACCTCGATCCGCACGGCCGGCCCCACCGTGCGCTGGACCAGCTCCTGCATGTCGGTGACGAGCCGGTTCACGTTCGTCGGCTTGGGCATCAGGGTTTGCTGGCGCGAGAACGCCAGCAGGCGATGGGTCAAAGCTGCAGCCCGCTTGGACGCGCCCAGCGCCGTCGCAATATAGCGCTCGAACTCGTTGTAGCGCCCCTGCTGCATGCGCATCTGCATCAGCTGCAGCGCGCCGGAAATACCGGCCAGCAGATTGTTGAAATCGTGCGCCAGGCCGCCAGTCAGTTGGCCCACCGCTTCCATCTTCTGGCTCTGGCGCAGGGCATTCTGCATCGCCTCGAGTTCGGCCAGTTGCTCCTGGTCGCGCGTGATGTCGCGGCCCACCGCATTGATCATCGCATCATGTGCACGCGTGGACCACGAGATCCAGCGATAACTGCCATCCCGATGGCGGTAGCGGTTGTCAAACCGTTGATGGCCGATCCCCTCCGACAATTCCCGCGCACCGGCAATCGTATGGGCGATATCGTCCGGATGAATCAGGTCGAACAGATTCGACCCGACCAACTCGTGCTCGCGCCAGCCCAGCACGGACGACCATGCCGGATTGGTGGCCGTGATCACCCCATCGAACGTACAGCGCAGCATGATGTCCGACGACAGCGTCCACAGCGCATTGCGATCCTGCGCCCGCTCCGCCACTTGGCGCTCGAGATCGAGCAGTATCCGCTTGCGCTGGTCGATGTCATCGAACACCAGGATGATGCCGGCCTGCGTGCCGGCGCTGTCGATCAGCGGCACGGCGCTGACAGCGACCCAGGTTTCACCGCCGTCCGCGGCGCGCCGCAGAAATTCATCGCCCGGCGTCACGAGCTCGCCCCGTAATGCGCGCGCACTCGGATAGTCGTCGGGCGCCAGCAAGCGGCCCTGCGCATCGACCCCGCGCCAGTGTTCCCAGGCCCGCTGCAGACCGTGCGCGGGCGAGAAATCGGGGACAAAGGTGCGGAATACGGGGTTATTCAGGATGGCTTGCCCAGCCATGTCGAACAGGCAGATACCGACTGGCAGGTGCTCGATCACGGTAGCGAGCCGGCTGGCCGCCTCCCTGCGCGCGACGATCTCCTGCTCCAGCGCGATATTGCGCGTGATGAGCTGGGTCTGCGCCGCATCGCGCTCTCTGGCGGCAATGACACCGGCCGTGGTCTCAGTCGCGATATTGAGCAAGCCAGCGATGTGGCCGTTGTCACGCAGCGGGCTGTACGCAAACGACCACCACGTCTCTTCTTCATAGCCACTGCGCGTCATGACCAGCGGCAGATCGGTGAAACTCACCGCCTCGCCGGCCATCACGCGCGCCACCAGCGGACCGATGTCATCCCATATTTCGGACCAGACGTCGGGCAGTGGTCGCCCCAGTGCGTCCGGATGGCGTCTGCCGAGAAACGGCACGTACGCCGCGTTGTAGAGCAACGTCTGCTCCGGGCCCCAGGTGGCGCACATCGCCACCGGCGTCGCCAGCATCATGCCGAAGACGGCTTCGAGTGCCGCGGGCCAGGCTGCGCGTGCACCCAGTGGGGTCCCGCTCCAGTCGAATGCCGCGATGTCGGCGTGCGCCGCGTTCACGCCCCTTCCTCGGTGACACGTGACAGGGTGACGGGCGCCGGGCGACGGTTGACGAGCATGTGATTACGTTGGCGCATGTAAATATGTAGTGTGAAGTGGTATCAATGACCTCCGGAATTCTTGCACAATTTAGCCGTGCGCATTGGACAGTTACGCTCAGCAGTACCGCCGACGCAACGGCGCGACAGAGGACGGCACGCATCAATTTGTTAATCATGCGACAATTCGCCACCGAATTTTCCGGCTGTATGTACCAACACCTTTTCAAGAGAGTGCCGCCCATGTCACCGCCCAAGCCCCGCCACGGCTCCCCGCTATTATTGCTCCCGATCGCGCTGATCATCATCGCGCTGGCCGTCCTCTTCGCCTGGATTGGCGGCTGGTTCGGCAACAAGAATGTCACGCCCCAAACGATGGTCAATACCGCCGAAGCCTCCGGCACGCAGCAACCGGGCGTGCGCCGTGCGCATGCCAAGGGCATCTGCATCGTCGGCACCTTTGCACCAACGCCCGCCGCTGCGCAGCTGTCCACGGCGCGCGTGTTTTCGCAGCCGTCGACGCCCGTCCTCGGCCGCTTTTCCAGCCCTGGCAACGACCCGCATTCGCCCGACAACAAGGCGGCCGTGCGCGGCATGGCGCTGCAACTGAAAACGGACGATGGCCAGGAATGGCGCATGGCGATGAACAGCTTCCCGTTCTTCGCCGCGTCCACCCCGGAAGCCTTCCAGGCGCTGAACGCCGCCCGCCTGCCCGACCCGGCGACCGGCAAACCGGATCCGGCCAAGATGGACGCCGTGCTGGCTGCCCATCCAGAGATCAAGAAGTTCATGGCATGGTCCAAGAGTGCGCCGACGCCCGACAGCCTGGCCAATACGCGCTTTAACGGCGTCAATGCGTTTCGCCTGTCGAATGCCGCTGGCGTGACGCGCGCCGTGCGCTGGTCGATGCGCCCGCACACGCCGTTCGTGGCGGCCGACCCCGAGCAACTGAAAACCGCCGACCGCGATTTCCTGGCGGCCGATCTCGATCGCCGTCTGGCGGCCGGGCCGCTGAAATGGGACATGGTCATGCAGTTCGCCGAACCGGGCGACCCGATCGAAGACCCATCCAAAGCCTGGCCCGACACGCGGCCCGAAACGCTCGCCGGCACGCTCACGCTCGTGCGCGCCGAACCGCAAGTCGCCGGCCCGTGCCTGGATCTGAACTTCGATCCGCTGATCCTGCCGAAGGGCATTGCCGGCACCGACGATCCGGTGCTGCACGCGCGCTCGTCGATCTACTCGGTCTCGTTCAACCGCCGCGAGCGTGAAATCAGCACGGGCAACCTCCACACCGGGAGCGTGCGATGAACCGCCCACGCCACTTCAATCTGCTCGCCCGCGTACTCCACTGGTCGATGGCAGCCGCCATCCTGGCGATGCTGTTCGTCGGCGCCGCCATGGTGGTGTCGCTGCGCCACCGCGAATTCCTGCTCGACCTGCACCGCCCGCTCGGCCTGGCGATCCTGCTGCTGGCGATCGTGCGCCTCGTGAATCGCCTGCTGAACGCACCGCCGCCGCTGCCGGCGGATCTGCCACGCGTCCAGGTATGGGCGGCCACCGCGTCGCACTGGGCGCTGTACGCGCTGATGCTGGCCATGCCACTGATCGGCTGGGCCATGCTGTCGGCCGGCGGCTATCCGATCGTGCTGTTCGACGGCGTGAACCTGCCGGCGATTCTGCCGCACAGCCCCGCCATGTACGGCTTCCTGCGTCCGCTGCATGGCGTGCTGGCGTATGTGCTGTTCTTCACCATCCTGGCGCACCTGGGCGCGGCGCTGTACCACGCGTGGGTTCGGCGTGACGAGGTGTTCGGGCAAATGGCCAAGGGCGACTGAGTTATCGGTGCAGCACCGCACCGAGCGTGCGCACCCATCGACGTATCGTATTGACTCCATCTGCAGCGGACGCACAAGCACCCCCGCTGCGGATTCACTTTCAAGCGAGACGTTATGCAAAAATACACAGCAGCCATCGTGGGTGGCTTGATCGCAGGCGTGGTCACGACGGCCGTCATGGTCGCAGGCCGCAAGTCCGGTGTGCTCACCAAAACGCTCGACCGGGATGCGGTCGACTGGATCGACGATGTGACGGGCTCGCGCGCCGTCATCGGCGACGCCGGCACCAGTGCCGTCGAATTCGTCAATCACCTGGGCGCCTCGGCCGCATTTGCCGCCGCCGTCCCGAAGCTGCGCGAACTGGCACCAAGCCTGTCGCCGGCCGCCATCGGCACGCTGTACGGCACGGCCCTGTACGCCGTGAATATCGGCGCCATCGCGCCGGTCCTGGGCATCACCGAAGGCGAAGTAGCGGCCGGCCCGCGCAAGGCCGGCGAGCGCTGGGCGATCCACGTGCTGCAAGCCGTTGTCACGGCCGTCCTGGCTGACCGCCTGACCGGTCCTTCGCGTCGCGGTTGATCCGGCTCCTCAGTCGAAGCGGCGCTGCAACACCAGCAGCGCCGCGCCACCCAGCCCCACCCACAGTACGATCCAGAACAGGTCCTGGCCTGCCAGCAGGCCCGCTTGCCGTGCCAGTTCGGCGCCGCCATCAAACAGCAGCGACGATTTCTCCGCCAGGCGCGATGCATGCAGCGCCGTGCGCTCCTGCAGCCCGATATTGGTCATGCCCACGCCCAGCGCGAGGCCGGCCTGTCCCAGCATGTTTTTCAGTTGCTGGGCATTCGAGAACACCACATTGTCCGCCTGCAGCTCCTTGAACGCGTGGATCGCCGTCGTCGCCATCCCCAGCGTCAAAAAGCCGCCGAACAGGCCAAGCCAGAAGATCACGGCGTCCCACGCATACGCGCGCGGATCGAGCGTCGCGAAGCGCCAGCCGAGCAAGGCCAGCATCAGAAAACCGGTGACGAAAAACTTGGTCGGATGCGGGCGCCGCTTGACCAGTTCGAGCATCACGAAAAACGCGATGACCGTGGCCAGCAACCCCGTTCCCTGTAGTTCGCCGGCCTGCTCCAATCCGACGCCAAGGCCCTTCTGCACCACCTGCGGCAACAGCGTGTTGACCATGCCGAGCATCGCGTAACAGACGCTGAAGATGACGAGGCCCAGCCGGTAGCGCGGGCTGCGCAGCACGCCCAGGTACAGGAACGGCGCGCTGCGACGCGCATGCAGCAACCCGAACGCAGCCAGCAGCGCGAGCCCCAGCACCAGGTGCGCCAGGAGCGATCCGCGTTCGCCATGCCAGTCATACGTCAGGTGCTGCAACGCGTACAGCGTGATGGCCGCGCCGGCCGCCAGCAGTATCGCGTCGATGGCATGCATGCGCGATGGCGACCCGCCGGAGGCGCGATCGAGCGTAACGGCGTCCTGCGGCATCCAGCGCGCGGCGATCAGCGCGCCAAGCGTTGCCAGCGCGGCGAGCACCAGGAACATCCCGCCCCACGCTTCGTGGCCCAGCATCTTCGCGGCCACCCAGGGCCCGAGCGCCAGCCCGCCCGACAACGCGGCGCCGTACGCGGCGATGCCCTGCAGGCGCTGCGGCGATGGCGGAATCAGGTTGACCATCATGCGCGAGACCGTCATGAACACGCCGCCGCCCAGCGCCATCAGCAGGCGGCCACCGGCAAAGCCGGCCACGCTGGCGCTCGTGGCACACACCCACGCGCCGAGCAGGTAGAACAGCACGGCGCCCAGCAGGTAGTTGCGCCAGCCGAGGCGCTGCAGCAGCACGGTCATCTGCGAAATCGCCAGCACCGCCACGGCGGCGTACAGCGCCGAGACCGTCGCGTACTCTTCGGGCGAGGCGCCGATGTGGCCCATGATTGCGGGTGCAGCCAGCACCGTCATGCCCGTCGACAGAAATTCGATCAGGTTGAACACGAAGATGGCGCCCAGCAGCGCCGGACGCGGCGTCGTGCCGATGGCGGCTGCGGTCAACGCGCCACCACGGCCGCTGGTGCGCCAAGCGCGCGGCGGATCGCCGCGTCGGCGCCGTGCGACTCCGTCTCGAACACGACCGTCTCATACGAATGGCGCACCGCGCCGGCCTGCATCAGGCTCGGACCATCGGCGCGGCTGGTATCGATCGCGACCTTCATCGACAGACCGAGGCGCAGCGGGTGGCGCGCCAGCTCCTGTGCATCGAGCGCGATGCGCACCGGCACGCGCTGCACGACCTTGATCCAGTTGCCGGTCGCGTTCTGCGCCGGCACGGCGGCAAACGCGCTGCCGGTACCGGCTTCCTGGCCGGCCACGCGGCCATGAAACACGACGTCGGCGCCGTACACGTCCGACGTCACGGCCACCGGCTGACCGATGCGCACGTCCTTCAGCTGCGTCTCTTTCAGGTTGGCCGTGACCCACATCTGGTCGAGCGGGACGATCGCCATCAGCGGCGCGCCTTGCGCCACGCGCTGGCCGATCTGTACATTGCGGCGGGCGACGATGCCGCCCACCGGCGCGGCCAGCGTCGTGCGGGCCAGGCCCAGTGACGCATCGCGCACGCCGGCAATCGACGCCAGCACGTCCGGGTGCTGCTCGAGCGTCGTGCCGTCGACCAGCGCGAGCGCCGCATCGACCTGCTGGCGCGCGGCGTTCAACGCGGCGCGGGCGGCGCCCACGGCATCGTCCGCGTGGCGGATGTCTTCGCCCGACACGGCGCCCGTATCGGCCAGCTGACGGCGGCGCGCCAGATCGCTCTCTGCCCGGGCCAGGTCGGACTCTCGCTGCACGACAGTTGAGCGCAATTGCCCGACGCCGGCCAGCTGCGAGCGCACCTGGCGCGCCGACCTGGCCAGCGCCGCTTCGGCGCGGTCCAGCGCCAGCCGGGCGTCGACGTCGTTGAGCTGGACCAGCACCTCGCCCGGCCGCACGAAATCCGTGTTGTCCGCTGCGATGCGCGTGACGGTGCCCGCGACCTGCGGCGTGACGTGCACCAGATTGCCCTCCACGTAAGCGTCTTCGGTCTGCTGGCTGTTCCAGCCGATGCCCAGCACCCCGGGCGAAGACCAGGCAATGCCGGCGGCTGCGGCCAGCACGGCGGCGCAAAGGCCTAGCGCCAGCTTGCGCCGGCTTTGCGGCGTGTGATTCGTTTGTTCAGTCATGTGATTCCAACGTTCTCAATGAATGGCGGCCTGAAAGCCCCCGCCCAGCGCGCGCACGAGATGTACGTCCAGCGTGTAGGCACGGGCCGCGAGGTCGGCCTGGCCCCGGCGCTGCGCGACGACCTGGGTTTCGGCAATCAAGACCTGCACGAAGTTGCCCAGGCCCGCGCGGTAGCGCTGCTCGGCCAGCGCGTAGGCTTCTTCGGCCGCGCCAAGCGCCGCGTCCTGCTCGCGCCGGCGCTCGCCCAGCCAGCGCAGCGACGTCAGTTGCGCACTCACGTCACGCAGCGCTTCGAGCACGGCGCCGTTGTACTGCGCGACGGCGAGATCGTAGTCGGCGTTACGCGCCGCCAGATTGCTGCGCAGGCGCTCGCCGTCGAGCAGCGGCAAAGTCACGAGCGGACCGGCAGCAAACGTGCGGCTGCCACCCTGCACCAGCCGGTCGAAGCCCAGGCTGGCCAGGCCACCCGAGACAGTCAGGTTCACGGTCGGATAGAACTGCGCTTTGGCGACGTCGATGTCGCCGCTGGCCGCTTCAACCTGCCAGCGCAGCGCCACCAGTTCGGGCCGGCGACCGAGCAGCGCGGCGGGTATATCCGCCGGCACGCCCGGTGGCCGGGCTGGCGCCATGTGCGGCCGCGCGATCGTCGCACCGGCATCCTGCCCCTGCCCGCTCAGGGCCGCGAGCTGGCCGCGCGTCAAGGCGAGTGCTTCGTCGAGCGCCGCGATCTCGCCGCGCGCCGACGGCACGCCAATTTCGGCCTGCCGGAGTTCCGCCTTGCTATCCAGTTGCGCCGCCACGCGCTGGCGTACCAGATCGGCGATGCGGGTACGCTGGCGCAGTTCCTGTTCGGCCAGGTCGCGCCGCGTGTACAGGTGATCGAGCTGCAGATAGGCTTGCACGACGGCGCCGGCCACGGCCAGACGCGCTGCCTGTGCTTCGGCCTGGCGTGCATTCACGCGTCCCGCAGCGGCGGCCACGCCAGCCGCGTTCTTGCCCCAGAAATCCAGTTCGTAGCCGAGGCTGACCCCGAGGTCATTCGCCCACTGCCAGCTGCCTGCAAGGGGTTTCGGTACGCTGCCGTTGTCGCTGTAGCGCTGGCGCACCGGGTGCGCCGTGGCGCTGGCCTGCGGCGCCATTGCGGCGGCCGCCAGGCCTTCAAGGGCGGCCGCCTGGCGCACGCGCGCCAGTGCGGCAGCAATCGTGGGACTGGCCGCGCGCGCGCCGTCGACCAGTTGGTCGAGCTGCGGGTCGCCGTAGGCACGCCACCAGTCCTGCGCGGGCCAGAGTGCAGGTGCAGATGCCGGCAGCGCCTGAGCCGAGAGCGCTCGCGTGGAATGGGCCGCCGCGTCGACATTCAGGCGGGCGGGCGTGGGCTGCGGTCCCATCGACACACAGCCAGTCAGTAACAGGATCGCAGCGCCCAGTGCCAGGCGGCATGCGCTCCGGTCCGGCGTGCGTGTGGGTTGAAGCATGGTGTGCCTCGGCGTTTTTCGGGAAGGCCGAAGCTTACGCGGCGCGGCCCGTGCCGGCCATGCCGTCAAACGCATGCAGGTCATGCAGATTCTGCATGACCTGCATGCACCTGATGGCTCAGAGATCCACGGATACGGGGTCCGACGCGGTCAGCGTGGAACGCACGAACGCGCGCAGCCAGACATTGGCCGGATCGCGATGACTGCGCTCGTGCCAGTACAACGCCAGATGCACGGGTGGCAGGTCGATCGGCAGGCGCGCCAGCACGAGACCCAGGTCGCGTGCCAGTGGCCGGGCCAGGCGCAGCGGAATGGTGGCGATGGCGTCGGTATGCAGCGCGATGTGGGCCGCTGACGTGTAACTGGGCACGTGACACAGGATGCGCGACGGCGCGAGCAGCGTCTCCAGCTTGCGCGTGACGGCCCCGTTGTGCTGGCTCGTCTGCTCCATCTCGATCAGCACGTGACGGTGCGTCAGGTAGGCATCGCGATCGAGCTGGCCGGCGCACGGATGCCCGGCCCGCATCACGCATGCGTACTCGTCGGTCCAGAGCTTGCGCCGGCGGATATTGTTGACCAGTTGCGGGAAGCGGCCGATGGCCAGGTCGATGTGACCGCGCTCGAGCTGCGCCTCGATCGCGCCCGGGTCGATGTGCACGCTGCGCAGTTGCAACCCGCTAGCGCCATCTTCCAGGCGCGCCAGTCCGGCCAGCAACTGCGGCAGGATGTTGACGACGGCGCCGTCGACCATGTACAGGCCGAACGAGCGCTGCGCCGTGAGCGGATCGAAGACAGCGGGACCGCTGTCGAGTTCACGCGCTGCGTCGAGCACGGCCGCGATCGGGCCTGCCAGCGCCAGCGCGCGGGTGGTCGCGACCATGCGCTGGCCGGTACGCACGAACAGCGGGTCGTCGAAGTGGGTACGCAAGCGGGCCAGCGCGCGGCTGACCGTGGGCTGGCTCATGCCGAGCAGTTCGGCGGTGCGGGTAAGGCTGCCCTCGCGCAGCAGGCTGTCGAGGATCAGTAACTGGGACAGGTCGGGAATCACGGCCGCATCATAGCACCGGGCCTGCGCGGCGTGATCCCCCCTGAGCTGGCTTACGCGCCCAGTACCTTGCGCAGTGTGCGCGACAGGTCTTCGGCCGAGAACTTGGCGACGTAGGCGTCGGCGCGCACGTTCTTGACGTGTTCCTCGTTGGTGGTGCCCGACAGCGACGAATGGATCACCACCGGCAGGTTGCCGAAGCGCTGGCTCGACTTGATGTTGCGGGTCAGCGTGAAGCCATCCATCTCCGGCATCTCGAGGTCGGTCAGCACCATCGCGACGCGGTCGTACACGGTACGGCCTTCGGCTTCGGCAGCAGTCGCGATCGAACCCAGCTGATCCCAGGCTTCCTTGCCGCTCTTGGTCATGATGAATGGCAGGCCCATCGCGTCCAGACCTTGCTCGATCAGCGCACGGGCGACGACCGAATCATCGGCCGCCAGGATGACGCTGCCTGGCTTGATCGAGATCTTGTTACCCACGGCCTGCGACAGGTCCTGGCGGTCCTGCTCCGGGTTCAGACGGCGCAGGATGGTTTCCACGTCGAGCACCTGGGCCAGACGGGCCGGCTGGCCCTCGGCTTCCGGCAGGCGGGCGATGCTGGTGACCATGCCGGTGCCGGCGGTGTTCTCGGCCGTCATGACCTGGCTCCAGTCGAGACGTACGATTTCTTCGACGCTCTCGACGGCAAACGCCTGCGTGGTGCGCGCAAATTCGGTCACCAGCATGATGTTCAGGCCCGTCTTGGGCGTGACACCGGTGATGCCCGGCAGGTCGAGCACCTGGATGATGTGGCCGCGAAGGTTGACCACGCCCAGCACGTGCTGCGGTGCGCCGGCGACGGCGGTGATTTCGGGCATCGCCACGATCTCGCGTATCTTGAAGACGTTGATCCCGAACAGTTCGTTGTGGTTGCCCTGCGCGTCGCCACCGAGGCGGAACAGCAGCAATTCGAACTTGTTCGTTCCCGTCAGATTGCTGCGCTCATCGACTTCTTGTTGTACCGATTTCATGGCTGATCCTGTCAAAAGTAATGCTGTCCGGAAATCATTGTAGACGGGCTGCAGGTCCTTGGGTCATTACAGACCGAAAGCGTCGCAGATTTAGCGTCGGTCGGTGCAAAAAAACCACGAATTGTCACACCTACCGTTCCGGACTGCCATACAGTCGCTCGCCGTCCGGCGGCCATGTGGCGAAGAATACACCCGAACCTGAGCGCATGCGCCCCTGTCAGCGCGCCTGCGATCCCGCGCAACCGGACCCGGCTGGCGGACTGCCCGCACTGCATAGCGCAGTATTGACAGGAGATTTAGAACAGCGCCAGTATCGTTTGAAGGCGGATCAGGGATGGCGACTGCAGCACCATTAGCGAACTCGTTGGTGGAAGGGACAACCCATGCATCTATTTGGCAAATTCACCGTGTCAGCACTTGCCGCGACGCTCACGCTGTCCTCATGCGTTCAGCGACCGGCAGCCGTCGCCGGGCCGGCGGCACGGCCCATACCGTGGCCAACCACGTTGACGCCCCTCGGCGACGGGTATCCCGCAGTCGGTGCGCCCTGTCGGCGCGTCGGTGAAAGCGCGGCCACCAGCAATTTCCTTGACCACACCGCCCTCCTCGTCGGGTGCCCGACGCAAGGCGACGCGATGCAGCTCGGCGGCAAAGTGATCGCAACCGTCGACGGCATCACGCTGGTGTCGGTACCGTTGCGCCCATGACACGTGTGTCCGGAGCCCCCATGTCACATGCCCTTTTCGCCGCACTGTACGCCATTACCCTGCTGCTGGCAGCGCCCGCCGCAGCCCAGCAACAGACCGATGTCGTGTTTGCCCCTGGCCGCCACACCGTCACCCTGACTGGCGCGATCAAGGGCGATGCCGACCACGGCTACCTCGTCGCTGCGCGCGCAGGACAACTGCTGACGGTGGATTTCAAACCGACCAATGCATCGGCGTATATCAATGTCATTGCGCCGGACAGCACCGGCGAAGCACTGTTCGTGGGCTCATCAGGCGGCAATCACTTCGCCGCCTCGGTGCCGGTCGAGGGATCGTACCATGTGCTCGTTTATCTGATGCGCAATGCCGCGCGCCGCAACGAGGTCGCCCGTTACACGCTGCGCATCGATCTTCGAGACGCGTCAGCAGCCGTCATGTCAGCCGCCACCATGCCAGCCGCCAGCGCGCCGTCCGCTAGCGACGCACTCGTTCCTGGCACCCGCTTCCACGCGACAGCAGAGATTACCTGCACGACGTCGGCCGGCAGCAGGCCCGGTCCCTGCAAGGCAGGTGTCATTCGCCGCGCGGGCGGCACCACGACCATCGAGCTCACCACGCCCGACGGGGGCCACCGGCGCATCTTCTTCACGAACGGGCAGGCAATGGGCAGCGATGCTGCCGCCGGCCTGGAGGTGCAACGGCAAGGCGAGCTCCAGATCATCCGGATTGGCGCCATCGAAGTCTATCGGGTCCCGGACGCGTTCGTCGGCGGCGGGTAAGCGCGCCTTCTGTCATGCCTTACCTCATTGTGCTTCACTGAGTCACTGCCAGCGACTGCCAACCACTGCGGGAGAAGCGACATGAAACACGTGCTCCGTATTCTGTTTGCCCTCACGCTGACGTTCTGCATGGGGCCGTGGGCGCTGGCCGCCCCCGCCGCACAGGCGGCGATCGGTCAATGGGGCGTCGACACGACCGGCCTGTCCACCACGGTGCGGCCAGGCGACGACTTCTACCGCTATGTGAATGCCGGGTGGCTCACGACCGCCACGGCGCCGCCCGGCCTGCCCGCGATCGATTCCTTCGTCGAAGTCTATTTGTCCACCGAACAGCGCGTGGCCGGCATCGTCGCACAGGCGCGCGAAACGACGGGGGCGCCCGGCAGCCCCGAGCAGCTGATCGGCGACTTCCACCGCTCGCATGCCAACCGCGCGCGCCGCGACGCGCTGGGCATCACGCCGATTGCCAGCACGCTCTCGATCATCGCAGGCACCACCGACAAACGGGAACTGGCCCGGATCATGGCCTACCCGTGGATCGACGGCTTCTTCCCGGCCGGCCCCATGACCGATGCGGCCGTCCCGACGCGGCAGATTGCGGCGCTCGGTGTCGGTGGCCTGACCATGCCGTCGCGCGACTACTACCTGACCGAGGCCGAACCGTATATCGGGCACCGCAAGGCCCTGCTGGACTACATCGCCGCGAGTTTTCGCCGCGCAGGATTTGCCGATGCCGATGCCCGCGCCAGCAAGGTGCTGGCGCTGGAAACCGCGATCGCCAGGCGGCACTGGACCGTGGCGCAGCGCCGTGACGTGGTCCGGATGAACCGTGTCATGACGCCAGGCGAGCTGAAAAAATATGCGCCTGGCTTCCCCTGGGACACGTATCTGGCAGAACTACAGTACAACAAGCAGCCAAAATTCAAGGTCACGACCGATACGGCGGTGCGCGACCTGGCCCGGCTGTTTGCCGCCACGCCGGCCGCCGATCTCCAGACTTTCCTCGTCTTCAAGACGCTCGATGCCTGGGCCGATTCGCTGTCGGAACCCTGGGTGCAGGCGCATTTCGATTTTCACAGCAAGCGGCTGCAGGATACGCCGCAGCGGCGCCCCGCCGAACTCGAAAGCATCATGGCGGTGGGGTCCGCGCTGGGCGAAGAGATCGGCCGCATCTATGTCGCCCGGTATTTCGGGGCCGCGGAGCGCGCGCAAGTCGAAGAGATGGTGACGTATCTACGCACCACCTACCGCGACCGGATCAGCAAGCTCGACTGGATGGATGCGCCAACCCGCGCCGCGGCGCTGGATAAACTCGACAAAGTCACGCGCTACATTGGTTATCCCGAACGCTGGCATGACCGGTCGAACGTCCGCATTGCCGCCGATGACCTCGTCGGAAACTATCGCAGGCTGTTCGACTGGATGCGCGCGGACGACCTGCAAAAGCTGAATGAACCAACGCGCAAATGGGAGTTCCCCTACAGCCCCCAGGAAATCAATGCGGGTTACACGCCATCGGCCAATTCCATCACGTTCCCTGCCGGGATACTCCAGCCGCCCTTTTTCGATCCGAACGCCGACGCTGCGGTGAACTTCGGCTCGATCGCGGCCGTCATCGGCCATGAATTCGGCCACGGCTTCGACGACCAGGGCAGTCGCTCTGACGGCGAGGCAAGTTGCGCGAATGGTGGTCGAAGGCGTCGCGCCGCGAATTCGAGAAGCGCACGCAGGGCCTGGTGGTCCAGTTCGACGGGTACGAGGTGCTTCCTGGCCTGAAGATCAACGGCCGCCAGAACCTTGGCGAGAACATCGGCGACCTGGGTGGCCTGTCGGTTGCCTACGCGGCTTACCGCAGTTTCGTGCAAGAGAAACAGGGCGGCAATGCACCGATTCTCGACGGCTACACCGGCGACCAGCGCTTTTTCCTGGCCTGGGCCCAGCTCTGGCGCAACATCACGAGCGAGGGCGAAACACGCCGCCGCACACTGGCCGACCCGCACAGTCCCGGCGAGTTCCGGGTCAATGGCATCGTGCGCAATATCGACGCCTGGTACAAGGCATTCAATATCAAGCCAGCCGACAAGCTGTACCTCGCGCCGGAAAAACGGGTGAAAATCTGGTGAACCGGATCTGGTGAACCGGACCTGGTGAACCGGATCTGGTGAACGACTTGATGCGCTGGCTTTCCTTGACAGATGATTCCTGGGAGATCGCTGATGACGAAAACGATGAAACAGTTTGTCGTGGTATGCGTGGCACTGGCCACCGCCTTGACCCCAACGGCGTCCATTGCCGCCAGCGCCGACGATCTGCGTGACCTGGTCGGCGCCCGCGCCGCCGGTGGCGAGAGCGAGCTCGAATCGCGGGGCTGGGTGTCGATCACCGGCCACCAGTCGGGCAGCGCTTCGTATACCTATTGGTGGAATGCCTCGCGCAAGCAGTGCGTGATGGTCAGGACGAACGATGGCCGGTTCGCGGCAATCTCCGACGTGGCCAACGGCGACTGCAACCAGAAAAGTGACAACAACAATGCGGCAGTCGCGATCGGCGCCGTCGGCGCCATTGCGCTCATCGCAGCGCTGGCGTCACACAAGTCAGGTCACCACGACAATGGCCAGCACTACTCGGACCGGGAGCAGGAAGCCGATTACGAGCGCGGTTACAACGATGGCATCTACAACCAGCCGTACCACAACTATGCACGCCGGGATGCGTACAGTTCCGGCTACGAAAGCGGGGTCCGGCAACGGGGCCAGAATTCGACCTACCGTGACGATCACCGCTGGGGCGGCGGTTATGCGCCGTCAGTGGATGTGTCCGACCTGACCGGCGCCCGCGCATCGGGCGCCGAGAACAGCCTCGAATCGCGCGGGTTCATCCGCGTCGATGGGTTCCAGTCGGGCGGCGATGGCAAAGGCACGATCTGGTGGAATGGCCGTACCCGACAGTGCCTGCAGGCCATCACCGTGGATGGCCGCGTCGACAGCCTGGCTGATATCGGCAGCCATCGGCGTTGCCGCTGACGTTGTACAGCGCCGCCGACGACGACGACGACGACGGCGCCCTCCGGGGCCGAGCGTGCTCTACCGGCAGCGAGGTATACTTGTGCAACTATTTCCACAAGGATACCTATGGCTGCTTCCCCTGCCAAGCGCCTGCATATCGGCGTCATCGGCGCTGGCACTGCCGGCCTGGCCACGGCAATCGCCTTCGCCCGCGCCGGACACACGGTCGACGTGTTTGAAAAACACCCGGCGCTGGCAACGCTTGGCGCCGGTGTCCTGATGCAGCCACAGGGCGTGGCGGCCCTCGATGAACTGGGCGTGGGCGCAGCGTTCAACGCCATCAGCCTGCCGATCGATCGCCTCGTCGGCCAGTGCGAGCGTGGCTGGACCCTGGTCGACATCCCCTATACCGGCCTGCAGGCGCGCGCCGTCAGCCGATCGGCGCTGGGCGGTGTGCTGGAACGGGAATCCCGCGCCCTGGGCGTGCGCCTGCACTTCGGCTGCCCCGTCGGCGCAATCGGCGTCGAGAACGGCGCTGGCACAGTCGATGCAGGTGGCGTGTCGCACCGCTTCGACCTGGTCGTGATCGCCAACGGCGCCTCGTCGATGCTGCCGGCGGCCACCGGCCTGGCGGTGGCCTCACACCAGTACAAGTGGGGCGCGCTGTGGGCCCTGATCGATCTGGACGACTGGCCCGATGCGCATCTGCTGGCGCAGCGCTACGGCGGCACCGAGCGCATGTACGGCATCATGCCGACCGAGCGTGTGAACGGCGCGCTGCGCGTGTCGCTGTTCTGGAGTCTGCGCAGCGACCGCTATGACGCCTGGCGCGCCGCACCGCTGGATGACTGGAAACGAGAACTGCTCGCGCTCTGGCCCGAATCGAAGCCGGTCGTGGACCGTCTCCATTCGCACAGCCAGCTGGCGTTTGCCCGCTACCACCACGCGCGGCCGTCACGGCTGGCATCCGGCCCGATCTGCATCGTCGGCGACGCCGGTCACGCCATGAGTCCACAACTGGGCCTGGGCACGACGCTGGCGGTGCAGGACGCGCTGGTGCTGGCCCGTTGCGTCGATGTACACGGCGCGGCCGCCGGGGTACTGCGTTATTCGGCCAGCCGACTGCGCACCGTGCGCGCCTACCAGGCCCTGAGCCGGACGCTCACGCCATGCTTCCAGCTTGACGGCAAGGGATTGTGGCGCGACCTGCTGTTTGCCGGCGCGCTGAAGGTCCCGGGCAGCCGCTACCTCATGTATCGCAGCATTGCCGCGCCGCGCCGCTGCCTGCGCCAGGCCTGGGCCGCAGCCTAGAACAACGCGCCCTGCCCGCTGGTGATGTGGCGGGTAAGACTAGCAAAACTGTCGCCCAAAAACGGCAAGATCGCGTCGGCGATGGGTTCGAGCTGGCGCGTCAGATAATGCTCGTAATCGATCGGCGAGCGGCGCAGCTCCAGCGGCTCGGGCCCATCGTGCGTCATCACGTAGCGGATCCAACCACCCTTGCGGTATAGCGCGTGGCGGCCGTTGCGCAAGTGGTGTTCGTCGGCCATGCGCGCGGCGCGCACGTGCGGCGGGACGTTGCGTTCGTAGTCGTCCAGCGCCCGCCGCAGGCGCTTGCGGTACACCAGATCGTCATCGCACTCGCCACGCAGCATCCGCGCCACCAGCTCACGCACGAAGTCCTCGTACGGCTCGCCCTTGAAGATCCGTTCGTACAGGCCTTGCTGGAACTGCTGCGCCAGCGGCGTCCAGTCGCTGCGCACCGTCTCCAGGCCCTTGTAGACCATCTCGTCGCCGCCTTCAGGCGTGGTGGCCAGCCCGGCGTAGCGCTTCTTGCTGCCTTCGTCCGACCCGCGCACGGTCGGCATCAGGAAGCGCCGGAAGTGCACGTCGTATTCCAGTTCGAGCGCGCTCTCGATGCCCAGTTCAGTTGCCAGATGCATCTTCCACCAGCCGTTCACATGATTGATCAATGTGTTCCCGATGCGGCGCGCATCGTCTTCGCTATGCGGACTGCCGAGCCAGACGAAGGTCGAATCGGTGTCGCCGTAGATCACCTGGTAGCCCTGCTCTTCGATCAGCGCGCGCGTGCGGTGCATGATGTCGTGGCCGCGCATCGTGATCGACGAGGCCAGGCGCGGGTCGAAAAAGCGGCAGCCGGTCGTACCGAGCACGCCGTAGAACGCATTCATGATGATCTTGAGCGCCTGCGACAGCGGCGCATTCTGCGCCTTCTTGGCCGCTTCCCTGCCCGCCCAGACTTGCGTGACGATGTTCGGCAGGCAGTGCCGGGTGCGCGAAAAACGGCCACCCCGGTAGCCGGGCACCGTGGTCTCCTCAGGCTCGCGCAGGCCCTCGATCAGGCCCAGCGGGTCGATCAGGAAGGTGCGGATGATCGACGGGTACAGGCTTTTGTAATCCAGCACCAGCACCGAGTCGTACAAGCCCGAGCGTGAATCCATCACGAACCCGCCCGGGCTGTCGGCGCCCTCGACGTCGCCGATATTCGGCGCCACCCGGCCCTGACGGTGCAGCAGCGGCATGTACAGGTGCTCGAACGCGGCCACCGACCCGCCGCTGCGATCGGCCGCCAGCCCCGTCACGCTGGCCCGCTCGAGCAGGAAGTCCAGCAGCCGGGTCTTGTCGAAGATGCGGGTGACCAGCTCGCAATCCATGACGTTGTAATAGGCCAGCGCCGGCTTGTCCTCGTTGAACATGCGGTCGATTTCGGCCATGCGGTCATGGGGGTTGTCGATCGCCTTGCCCACGCCCAGCAGCGTGCGCGAGACGTTTTCAAGACTGAACGACGGGAAGGTCCAGGTGGCCGAATGCAGCGCGTCGATGCCGTCGATGACGAGGCGCCCGGCAATGCAGATGAAGTAGTGTTCCTGGCCGCTGCCTTTACCACCGCCTTTGCCACCAGCCTCGCGCCACTCGATCGCGCTGCCGTCGCGACCCAGGCGCAGCGGGCGCTTCATGCCCTCGGCATGGCGCTGCAGCACGCGCATGTCGAACTGGATCACGTTCCAGCCGATGATCGCGTCGGGGTCGTGCTGCACGAACCACGCTTCCATGCGATCGAGCAGCTCGCGCCGCGTGGCGCAGTAGGCGAGATCGTAATCGCGCGGGCCATCGATGCCATTGGGTGGTCCCAGCATGTACACCTGGCGCTGCCCGCACCCTTCGAGCGCGATCGAGCGCAGCTCGCCCTGGAACGTGGTCTCGATATCGAGCGACACGGTGCGGATGGTCGGCCGGTAGCCGGGCGCGGGCTTCATCACGCCATCGACCAGCAGGTGCGGATTGCCCTCGACCGGCTGACCCGCAAATACGACGGGCGCGGTAATGAAACGCTCCATCAGGTAGCGCTCGGGCGGGCGCACGTCGGCCTCGAACACGTCCAGGCCATGCTGGCGCAGGCGCCGTTCGATCTGCATCAGCTGACGGTATTTACGGCAGTACAGGCCGGCGACGGGCCGGTGTTGAAAATCGAGCAGATCGAGCGGGCGCAATTCCCAGCCCCGTTCATCCTGCAGCAGTTGCTCGACGGTGCCGCGCTGCGCTTCGGGAATGAACGCAACCGGGGTCTGCACAGGGATGCGCACGCAGCGCGGGCCGGCGTCGGTGGCGAGCCAGAATTCGACTTCGCAGCCGGCAGGCGTGTCGCGCCAGTGGCGCGTCAGCAGAAAGCCGGTGCTGTCCGGCGCCGCATCGTCCATGTCAGCGATAGCGTTCCAGCTCGGCCTCGGAGAAACCGGCCGCACGGCGCCCTTCGATGTTGAAAGGGCCTTTGAGCACGGGCGCCTTATAGCGCACCGTGAGTTCATCGTAGGTGGCGATCGGCTCAAGCCCGCGTGCCAGGCACAGTTCGAGATACCAGCGGTTGCCGATTTCGACGTGCCCCACTTCATCGACCAGCAGGCGGTCGAGGATCAGCGCCGCAGCGAGGTCGCCCGCCTGCGCGATCTTCTTGCGCAGCGGCGGGATCGCGTCCAGACCCCGCGCTTCGAGCGTGCGCGGCACCAGCGCCATGCGCGCCAGCACGTCGTCACTGGTCTTGGCGACCATCTCCCACAGGCTGTCGTGGCCCGGGAAGTCGCCGTACGCATACCCGAGCGTGCTCAGATGATCGCTCAGCATCGTGAAGTGCAGCGCCTCTTCATCGGCCACCAGCAACCAGTCGCGATAATATTGCTCGGGCATGCCATCGAAACGCCACAGGGCGTCGAGCGCCAGATTGACGGCATTGAACTCGATGTGCGCCAGCGCGTGGACCAGCATCGCGCGCCCTTCCGGCGTGCCCATCGAGCGGCGCCCAACCTGCAGCGGCGGCACCAGTTCTGGGCGCGCCGGACGGCCAGGAATGCCGGGCGGCGCCATCATGACGGTCTGAGTATCGATGACGACCTGACCGGCCTTGCACGCAGCAGACAGCGCGGCGACCGCCCTGGCTTTGGCGGCGGGGTCGTCATCGAGCAGTGCGTGCAGCGCGGCGGCGCGGAGTTCCATGGTGTTTGCTAATCTGACGAAAGCGGGCATTTTACCCAATCTGCCGGCTGTGCTTCGGTGCATGCACTACATCTGCCTGAACAAATGCGCATATACGGGACTGACACGCGGCTTTTCGGGCCGGCCACGCAACGTCAGCATCACCTTGCCCAGATCATCGCGCACCGCGCTGGTAACGCATCCCATATTGACCACCGTGCTGCGGCTTACCTGACGAAACTGCGCGCTGTCGAGCTGCGGCAGCAGTTCCTTCAGGGGTACCCGGATCAGCGCTTCGGCGTCGGCGGTGACCACATTGACATACTTGTCGATCGCCTGGAAGTACACGACGTCTGACACCGGAATCATGCGCACCGCGTTGCCGACCGCCGCCCGGATCACGCCCAAGCGCTCGCTTGGTGCGGCGCGCGGTGCCAGCGCCTGCAACTGCCCGAGCAGCTGGCCCAGTGCATCCGGCGCCAGCGTCGTGCGCGCCTCCAACGCGCCACGCAGGCGCTCGACGGTCTTGCCCAGCCGCGCGCTGCTGACCGGCTTGAGCACATAGTCGAACGCCGCGTGCTCGAAGGCCTGCACCGCGTAGTCATCAAACGCGGTGACGAACACGATGTGCGGAAACGGCGACGGTCCGTCCCAGCGCTCGGCCAGTTCTTCGGCCACTTCCAGCCCGCTCTGACCCGGCATGCGGATGTCCAGGAACAGCACGTCCGGTCGCAGCGCCAGGGCCTGCTCCACGGCGACCACGCCGTTGGGCGCAGTCGCGACGATGTCGAGGCCGGGCCACAGGCCTTGCAGTGTTTTGGCCAGCGTGGCGGCCAGGATCGGTTCATCTTCGGCAATCAGCGCACGGGTCATTCGTCGAACTCCAGAGGAAGGGTCAATCGGGCCAGCGTACCTTGCGGCGGCGCCGGATTCAAGGTCATCGATGCGCGCTCACCATACAGGGCCTCGAGCCGTTCACGCGACGTGGCCACGCCGACGCCACCACCACGCCGCGCAGGCACCTGGCCCAGACCCAGCCCCGTATCGTGGACGTCAAGCACCAGGCTGTCGCCCTCGATCGCCGCGCTGATGGTGATCTCGCCGCCATCGATCTTCGGCTCCACGCCGTGCACGATCGCATTCTCGACCAGCGGTTGCAACAGCATCGTGGGCAGGCGCGCGGTGCGCAGCGCCGGCGGCAGGTCGAGCCGGTAGCGCAGCCGTTCGCCCATACGCACGCCCATCAGGCCCAGGTACGCCCCCATGGCGGTAAATTCCTGCTCGAGCGTCGTGGTCTCGCTGCGCGATACGCTCAGCGTGGCGCGCAGATACTGGATCAGTTGGTCGAGCATGTCGCTGGCCCGCGCCGGGTCGAGCGCGATCAGGCCCTGCAGATTGGCCAGCGTATTGAACAGCATGTGCGGTTCGATCTGGGCCTGCAGCAGGCGCAGCTGCGCCTGTAACGCCTGGCGCTCGATGATCTGCGCGCGCAGGTGCGCCTCGGCCTGCTCTTCCTGGGCCCGCCGCATGCGTTCGCGGTTCCGGATCAGCACGACCATCAGTGTCGTGCCCAGGAAGGTGAAGACGATCATGCTGATGCGGTCGGCGGACGGGTATTCCGCCAGCGTGGGCGTACGAATGCCGAGCAACAGCCCGGCCGTGTACAGGCCGGTGAAGTGGGCAACCGGCGCCGCCAGCACCGCCAGCGCAGCGAACATGGCCCATTCGCGCAGACGCCAGACCGGCCGCTTGATGAACAGCAGCCGCCCGCTGTACACGATCGTGAAGGCCACGATGCCAATCAGGACCGAGACCAGCATGTTTTCGAGAAAGCGTCCCGTGACCAGGCTGATGAAACATGCCAGCAGCGCGCTGATGCCGATCGACAGCGGAAAATCGGTCAGTACGCGCCGCAGGCGCGCACGTCGTTGCTGGTGAATCGGCGGGGAGATGCTGGCCATGTGGACTCGCTTCAGAAAATCACGGTAATAAGGACAGGGACAACCCATTGTGCCGAGCCGGCGTGCCAGCGGCAAGGGACGGTGCGACGAATTGGCAAAAGGCGGGAGTGAACCCGGCCTCGCAGAGCGCGATGATCCGATTCGCTAGCGTGCCGGTCATTCAATTCTCCGAATTCATTTATGCTGGCCGCATCCATTCACAACGCTACAAGGACGCCATGCACCAGTTATTCTCGCCATTCAAGCTCGCTTCTCTCCCTCTCGTCAACCGCGTCGTGATGGCGCCCCTGACCCGGGCCCGTGCGCCGGACGACGTCGCCACTGAAACCGTCGCGCTGTATTACACCCAGCGCGCCACCGCTGGCCTGATCGTCAGCGAAGGCACGCCCATTTCCCGCGAAGGCCAGGGTTACCTGTTCAATCCCGGCATCTACACGCCGGCGCAGATCGCCGGCTGGCGCTTGACGACCCAATCCGTGCATGCCATTGGCGCGAAGATGTTCGCGCAGCTCTGGCACGTGGGCCGCGTGTCGCACCCGAGCATCCAGACCGATGGCATCGATCCCGTCAGCGCCAGCTCGAAAACCGCGCAAGGCGCCATGGCCTATGGTGTCAAGGATGACGGCACGCCGGGCATGGTGGCCACCACGAAACCGCGCCAGCTTGCGACCGACGAGGTGGCGCGCGTGGTGCAGGATTTTGCCAACGCCGCTGCCAATGCCATCGAGGCCGGTTTCGACGGCGTCGAGATCCACGGCGCCAATGGCTATCTGCTGGAGCAGTTCCTCAACCCGCTGGTCAATGACCGCGATGACGAATACGGCGCGGCCACGATGGACAACCGCCTGCGCTTTGCCCTGGCAGTCGTCGATGCCGTCGTCGCCCGCATCGGCCGCGAGCGCGTGGGCATCCGCCTGTCGCCCTACGGCCGCCTGTTCGACATGCCGCTGTACGACGACATCGACGCGACCTACACCGCGCTGGTCGCCGCGCTCGGGGAACGCCGCATCGCCTATGTCCACATCATGGACCAATCCGGCTACGGCATGGGCGACAAGGCGTCCGGGCCGACCGTGTCCGACAAGATCCAGGACTTGCTGCGCGCCTTCCGCCCCACGCTGCCCGAAACTG
Organism: Massilia aurea; assembly: GCF_014200505.1. Lineage (GTDB taxonomy): Bacteria > Pseudomonadota > Gammaproteobacteria > Burkholderiales > Burkholderiaceae_D > Telluria > Telluria aurea_B. The sequence continues at coordinate 1,628,737 of NZ_JACHBX010000001.1, forward strand.
CACTGATCCTGGCTGGCGGCATGACGCGCGAGCGCGCCGACAAGATGATCGACGATGGCATGATCGACCTGGCGGCGTTCGGCCAGCCGTTCATCTCGAATCCCGACCTGGTCGCGCGCCTGCGCAACGGCTGGCCATTGGCCGAGCCGGACCGCAGCACCTACTACGGGGGTGATGCCAGGGGCTATATCGATTACCCGCCGTACGCCGCGCAGGCCTGATCGTCCAGGGCCCCAGACGTCAGCACTGCGTGCGCTTTCGCGAGACGCTGCTCCAGGGGCCCTTCGAGCAGCAAATACGGCATGCCCAGCCGCTCAAGCGCTGCAAGATACCAGCGGTGCTGGTGCGCGCGAAACGCCGCGTCGCGCCGGGTGCCGTCCTGGATGAACGGGATGTCCGGCGCGCACATGAACGTCACAGCATACGGGCGGCGCGCCAGCGCCTCGAGCGCGGCATCGGCGCGCCCGAATCCATCGAGACTGTAGAACAGTGACGTCAGCGCACTGCCATCGCAGATCAGCCAGCGCTTCGCCTCGCGCGCCAGCAAGTCTTCGCGCGCCACCTGGCCCTGGCCGATGCTGAGCATATCCTCGTAACCGAGCTTGCCGCCCTGCGCATCCCAGCGTTCACGCCCGACCTCCGGCGCCCAGCACGTGCCGAGGCGCGCGGCCAGGCTGGCAGCAAGCGTCGTCTTGCCGCTCGACTCCCCGCCCAGCAGGCACACGCGTTCGATGAAATGGGCGCGCACCGCAGGATGCAGATAGGCATACGCCAGATGCGGCTGCGCGCGCACGGCCGTTCCCGACACCGGCACCGCCAGCCGCTGCCGGTCAACGCAGACATGCTGCACGGGCGCCGGCGCGCCCAGCTGCGCGCCATACCAGGCGCCCAGGTGGGCCGCGAAACCGTCGCCATACGCTTCGCTGGTGAAAACGGCATCAGCCCTGGTATCGCACAATGCCCAGCTGACCCATGCGGTGAATTCGCGCTGAATAGCGGGATCGGCATCGTTGTGCGGCAACCGGCGCTGCGGCAGGCCGCGTTTACGACACAACCGCGCCAGGATCGCGTCGTCGAGCACCAGGCTGCGCACCTGCGGGAACAGCTCGTCCAGCCAGGCCTGGCGCGCGGCCGGCCCGCAGCGGTCGAACCCGGGATTGGTATAACTGATGACCAGCAGCGCGTCGCATCGGGCCAGCGCGGTCTGGATCAGGAACATGTGGCCCCGATGCAGCGGACAGAATTTGCCGACCACCAGGCCTTGCCGGAAGCGGGTCGCGGGAATCGTCATGTGTGCGATCCTTCCAGGCTGGAGGTGTACTGCAGCGTCTTATCCGCCGCGTGCAGCACCTCGACCGCCACCGTCCCCGCACCGAACAGGCGTTCGAGGGAAGCCCGTGCCGGCACTGCGTAGTGCATCGCATTGGGCGCCACTTGCAGCGACACATTGCCGTCCGCGCCCTGGTGCAGATGAAAGTGCGACAACGGAAACGGCTCGAGCGCATGGGTAACGTCGATGTTGTTGATCCAGCCGGCCAGCGCGCGGTAGCGCACGGGCTGCCGGCCGCACAGACCGATCAGCACCGGCCCGTGCGCGCTCGAACGCAGTGACGCGTAGTCGCCTGTGCGGTAGCGCAGCAGGGGCAGGCAGTCGTTGAAGCCACCCGTCACCGTGATTTCGCCCGAGGTGCCGGGATTGACAGGTCGGCCGTCGCGGTCCAGAATTTCGACGTAGAGCTGCGGCTGCAGCAGCAGGTGGCCATCGAGCGCGGCATCGAATACGCCCACCGGCCCGACTTCGCCCAGCGAATAGATGTCCAGTACCGGACAGCCAAAGCGCTGTTCGAGCTGCATGCGCAAGGCCGGCATCAGCTGCATCGAGACCGAGATCAGCGCGCGCGGGGCATGCGTCAATGGCAATGTCAGATACTCGGTGAACGAGATCGGATCGCCGGCCACGATCTCGGGCGCCAGCGCGTCCAGGTAGCGCGCGCGGTCCAGCGGATCGCGCCAGTCGTTCGGGTGCAGGTTCAGCTTCGCCAGGCCCGACTCGCCCATCGTGGGCGTGACCGAGACATAGGTGAAACAGCGTTCCTGAAAGCCGAGCAGCACCACCCCCACCTGGCCAGCGCCATACTGCGCTTCGATGCCGAGCCGGCGCAGCGCGCGCTTGTGAAACGCAGCGTAGCGCGCGGCGACCACCGGGTGCGATGGAATCAGCAGCGGATGGCCGGTCGTGCCGGTCGTGCGAAACTGGATCATGCGTTCGAGCGGGACGTCGTCGGGCACGAATTGCGCGATGTCAGCCGACAAATCGGCGCGCGACACCGGCGCCACCTGGTCGAATGCCCGCGGGGGTGAGCCACGCTGCCGGTAATGCGGCACGGTCGCATGCATCCTGGCGATCAGCGGGTCCACCCACGGCGGCGGTTTGCCCGGCGTCGCGTGCAGCGGCGCATTGACGATCTCGCGCTCGAATGCCTGCTGGGCCTCGACTTCGTGCGCCTGCAGGCGGTTGCCGCTGGCGTTGCGAAACACGGGTGCGCTCGGATGCCGACGCAGGAAGTCCAGCATGCGCTGGCCTTCGGTGGTCAAGGTCGGGAAGCGCTCGCGATCGGCAAGGTCAGTCATCATTCACGCGTCCACTTGTCGGCCGACTCTTCTGCCACCTTGCGCGCCAGGGCCTCGCGAACCTCACGCGCCCGTTTTTCGGCCTGTCGGCTTGCCGCCAGCAAGGCACGCCGCTGGATCGCGCTGATGGCCGACAGCCGGTCCTGCGCCTGGGCCGGTGTCTCGCCCAGCGGCCGCAAGCCAAGCCGGGCAAGCAGTGCGCGCACCAGTTCTTCGCGCCGCTCGGCATCATGCACGAATGCGTGCGCCGGTGTGATCGCCGCCATCTCCGCCACCAGTGCGCCCACGACGTCTTCGAGCGCTGGGTGCGGCAGGTCCACGCCGATCAAAGCCTCGTCGGCCAGCAGCCAGCAGGCGACTGCTGCCAGCGCCAGCCGGTTGCGGTCGGCGTGCGCGCTGCGGCCCTGAAAGCCGGCCAGCAGTTCACCCGATGCATGCAGCCCATGCATGCGCAGCACATCGCCGACGATGGCCGCGACGGCCATCTCGCCGTGCCCGGCCACCGATGGTTCACCGAGAAACTCCGCGGGGATGTCTGCCAGCCGGCGGGTCAGCGCGGCCAGGTCGGCATAGTCGGTGTTCATCGCTGCGCGCCGTAATGACGGGCGCTGAACGCGCGGGCGAAATCGACCAGCTGGCCCATGTCGGTGACGGCGTGGATGGCCCAGCCTTCGCGGTCGCGGGCGCGCTGCAACTGGCCCCATGGATTGTTGCCCGGGGCCCCCGCCCAATCCTCCCAACAGGCCGGCATATCGAGCGCCATCGTGCCGCCACCGCCGGCCGCGCGCAAGGCGGCGGCCGCCACGTCCCAGCCGCTGTTGCCCCGCTCGTCCCGGTCGAACATCGTCGTGATGCCGCTGTCCGAGATCATCAGGATGTGGGTCATGCGCTGGCGCTGGCCCTGCGCCGGGTAAGTGTCGCGCAGGCGGTGGATCGGAAAACAGGTACTCCCGCCGAAGAAGCCGGTCAGCACATGCAGGATCTGGTCGGTGTCGCGCACGAAACCGGTCGTGCCCATCACATCGCGCTTGCCGCTCCATAGCGTGACCTGCACCGACGCGCCGGCGCGCAGCGCCGACAGGGCAACGATGGCGCCGGCCAGCGCCGGAAACGACGTGCTCCCCTGCGGATTCGGCATCGAGCCGGAACTGTGGACATACAGGTCCAGGTCGACCGGAACCGGCCGCTTCTCGAACGCCGGCTCTTCGGTCATGCGGCGCTGCATGATGGTAAAGCCGGGGATCGGGGTCGGCGACAGCGCCAGGCTGTGCAGCCAGTCGACGCGCTCGATCGAGTCCCCCAGTTCCCAGGGTTCGAGCCCTTCCATCTCGGGTTCAGGTGCGCGCGGGCTGGGGCGGCGCGGGAAGTCGACCAGATGCGGCAGTGCGCGTTCGCGGTAGTAGCGCATCGCAATGGCATGCGGGCTCAGTACCACGCCGCCCGCGCGCAGGATCTCGCCGTACTCGAAAGGCTCGCGCGCTTGGCCGGTCGAGCGCGTGGTAGCCGGTTGCGGCTCGGACGTACCCACGTCGTCACCACTGACCGCGGGATCGTCGAGCGGGTGCACGATGTCGTCGTCTTCGTCGGGATCGAATGCATGCAGCCCGTCCGGCAGGCAGCCCTCGGCGGCGGCGCCGGTGTCATGCCAGGCCTGCAGCTTTTCGTGTGCTGCCTCGTCGTTCAGCAGATAGGGCAGCACCAGCGTGGCGAAGCGCCCGGCGCCACGCATCCAGTCGGCGCCGTACACGCGAATCACGCGCGCACCGAGCCAGGCGTCGGTATCGAGTGCGTCAGCGTCAGCAAAGCCGCTGCCGGCCAGCTGACCGGGCGCCAGTTGCCACAGGTGTTCGTAGATGCGCATGTACAGCGTCCACATGCGGCTGGCCGGTCCTGCCGGCGCCTGCGCCAGTGCGCGGTAGATTGCCACCATGCGCAGGCCCGCCTGGCGCTGCAAGCGGTCGTTGATGCACAGGTCCGTGTACAGGTTGGCGACCATCGCCGCATGCTGTTCGAGCGTCGGCAAGGCCCGCCGCATCCGGGCGATCAGGCGAAAATGGTCGAGCGCCGTGGCCGGGGCCAGCACGTGGTGCCCGATTTCGTGGGCCAGGATTTCGACGCCGAAGTCTTCCAGCGCGTACTGGCGCACCGCCTGCAGGTCGATCACGACGCTCTGGTCGAGCAGGCGGATCATCGCGAAGCTGCCGCTCAACCCTTCCCCGGCGGCGCTGACCGTCGTGCTGCACAGTCGCGGATCGCGCAGGCGTGTGTAGCGGCTCCAGACCGCCAGTGCCTCGGGCCAGGCGGCGCGCCAGCGCGCGATCAGCGCGTCGTCGACCGGCGGGGTGCGTGGCCGGCTCATGAGCGCGCCTCCAGTCGGATCGCATGGGTAAACGGCGACGTGATCGCGATGGTCGTGGCGTTCGCACACGCCTGCGCATGGGCGAGCATGGTCGGCACCCGGCCAGGGTCGGCGCGCTCGAACTCGGCCAGCGTTGCCGCTTGCAGCGACGCGCCGTAGGCATCGGCCAGCAAGAAGAATACTCGCCCGCCCGCATGCACCAGGAAGCCGTCGCCATCCGGCTTCACCATGGGCGGCGCATCAAACGGGCCGCCAAAGCCGGTGAACGCGCCGAAGGTGCGGGTCCGGGACGCGTGCGGATCGGCTCCCTGCCACCACGGGTCGCCGGGCAGTTGCCGTAACAGTGCATCAATCTGCATGCCATCGGGCGCGTGCAAAGCGGCCAGCGCCAGCGGTGCGGGCAGCCCTGCCGCCGCGGCGAGCGCACCGGCGCGAAAATGTGCGGCGCCGGCGCGCCAGGCCGCGATCTGTCCCACGGCTCGCAAGGCATCGACCGAGCCAACCTGCGTCGCAAGGCCGCCCATGTCATCCATCCACTGCGTCAGCCGCGTTCCCGGAACTGTCTCCAGGTGCACCACGGCGTTGCTCAGCATTCCGAGGACCTGCACCGGCTCGCGCGCGATCAGCGTGGCAAAGCGGGGAAACAGCGTGCGCCACGCGTGCTGCAGCACTGGCGAGCGCGCCGCTGGCCCGATCAGTGTGCGGCCGGCCAATGCCAGCCCGAGATCGTAGATGCTGTCGACGACCGGCTGCACGCGTTCGGGCGCCACCGCGTCGACGATCGCGCCAGCGTTGTCGAGAAACGCGCGAAACACGTCGTGCGACAGCATCGGATAGCGCCGCTGCGCCTCGCGCATGCGTGCGTTGTACTGGTCGCGCCCTGCTGCGAGGACGCCGGCGTAGGCAGGCTTGAGCATCAGGTGGGCTTGAACATCCTACTGCGCGCGCAGCCACGCCAGATAATTGGTGTAGCGCTGGTGCAGGTACTTCAGCTTGAGCAGGTCGTCGTACAGGTGACCGTACAGCTTCTTGCCCTTGGTCAGACTGGCGATCAGCTTTTCGATCCTGACCAGGCGCGCACGGGTCTCGCGCTCGGAGACGCCATCGAGGCCCTGGGCGAACAGCGCCGCCATCTCGCCGACCGGATCGTCGTGTTCCAGATTCAGGCGCAGGAACTCGGCGTTGGAGAGGTCGAACAGATGCCGCAGCCAGCTGACACGATCGGTGCGATACGGCGCGTGTTCTGGCACCGCAAAGAACGGCGCATCCAGGTCGGGATGCAGCTTGTCGCGCAGGACGAACGGCAAGACCTGGCGCAGGTCTTCCAGCTCGACCGCCGGATTACCCCGGAAATACGCCAGCGCCTTGGCATACACCAGCAGCGTCATGAGATTGCGCACCGAGACGCCGTTGCGGGTCTGGCAGCCCAGATCCTTCAAGCGGTCGCGCCCCGTGTCGGCTGCCGTGATGTCGCGCCAGTCGACGCCCGACAGGCGCGCCGTGTCCTTGGTCATGTACTCGAACTGGCCACCGGCCGCATCGAGCAGCTCGAACTGGCTGGCGAAGAATTCGAGGCGCCGCCGCACGTCCTCGGGCACCGCGATCGCGCGCACTTCCCGGCCCATCGTGTCGACGTCAAGCTCGGAGAAGATCAGTTCGGGTGGCATCAGTTCTTCGGGGCGCACGTCTTCTTCGATGCGCACCAGAAGATCGTCCAGGAAGCGGGGATTGAACGCGAGGGCCTGGACGATCACGTCGATGCGGTCGCGCAGCGCCTCGATCACCTGGTAGGTGCCGCCGCCCTGATCATCGTTGGCAGTCAGGAACCAGCTCGACTCCGGGCACTCGAACACCTGGTCGAGCACCTCGGCGTAGTTGTCACCCATGACGGTCAGCAGCGCGCTCTGGGTGCGGGTCGGAATGCGGTTGTATTCGTCGATGATCTTGACCCGCATCGACAGCCAGGCGCGCCACGAAATACGGATCGCCTCCATGCTTTGCGCGTTGACCATATCGGCTGGCAGCGGGTTGCCGAGCAGGTCGGCAATCGTCATCTGCGGGTGGCCATGCTGCATCGCGCGCCGCACGTCACGCACCGGGACACCGGCCAGCACGCCCATCAGGATCGCGCTGGCCGTCTTGCCGCGCCCGGGCCCGCCTACAAACAGGCACTTGCGGCGCGTGGCAAACGTCAGCAGCGGCAGCAGCACGTAACTGGAATAGCTTTGCCCCGACGGCAGCGTCAATACGCGCTTGCTGTCGCCGACCGTGAACGTCTGCGCCGGCCCGTCGTTGTATTCGATGTCGTAGTGCGGGCTGATGATCGCCTTGTTGACGATCCAGAAGTACGCTTGGCGCAGCTTTTCGTCCAGACCGGGCGCCGCGCCTGGCACGGCCTCGCCCGCATCGACCGGGCCGCGGTACAGGTCGGCCACGTCGAACTCGCGCGTGGTGGGCTTGGCATGCGGATTGGTCGGCGCGCGCGATATTTTCTGAAAGAAGTCGAAAGCCAAAGCACATTCTCCGGTAGGTCACGATGACAGGCGGTGCATTGTGCTCGGTGCTGCGTGCACCGTCGCCATGCTACCTGCTTGCCGCGCCGGGATCAATGCGCCATCGCGCCCGCATTGCGGGCGCGCGCCAGTTGATTCGGCGTGCATATCCCGGTTGACCCGCTTCGCCCCACCATGTCATATTGCCATCCTCATCAATCCACGGAAGTCCTCGCATGCGTCACCTTGCCTCCGCGCTGTCCATTTCCATCGCCCTCGCCCTGACCGGGTGCGCCACCTCGGCCCAGGGGCCGCAGACGTCAGGGCGCGATGCGCTGACCTCCAGCATCTCGGCCGACTCGCTGCGTGGCCACCTGTCGTTCCTGTCGTCCGACCTGCTCGAAGGGCGCGGCACGCCGTCGCGCGGCGTTGACCTGGCGGCGGAATACATCGCGGCGCAGTTCCGCCGCGCGGGGCTCGAGGCGGCGGGCGACGATGGCTACTTCCAGACCGCGAACTGGCAATACGCCAAGCGCAGCCCGCAGGACATCGCATTGACGGTGACGGCCGGCGGCAAGACCATGACCCTCGACGGCACGGGCGCATCGGCCAACTTCGTCGATTCGGTCACGCTGGCGCGCACGCCTGCCGTCTTCATGACCTGGCAGGCGGCGCTGGACGATCCGGATAAAGCCAACGGCAAGGTGCTGGTCGTGCCGGCCGCCGCGATCCCTGGCGCAGGCGCCGCGCTGCAAGCCAAACTGAAAAGCAAGCCGGCGCTGATCGTGCTGATCGACCGCGAGCGGCGCCAGGCGCGCACGCAGGGCGGCTGGCTGATCGACCCGAGCGTGGCAGTGGCGAAAGGTGGCGCGCCGGTCGTGCTGGTGCATGCAGCCGATGCCGCGACCGCGCTCGAACAGGGCGGCGCCACCGTCGCTGCGAAGATCGTCGCGCCCGAGATCGCGCCGACCAAACTGCGCAACGTGATCGGCGTGCTGCGCGGTTCGGACCCGGCTCTGAAAAGCACCTATGTGATGCTCAGCGCGCACTACGACCACCTGGGCATCCGCGACGGCGAGATCTTCAACGGCGCCAACGACGATGGCAGCGGCACCGTGTCGGTGATCGAGATCGCCGCCAGCATGGCGGCGCAAAAGGAACGCCCGCGCCGCAGCATCGTGTTCGTCGCGCTGTTCGGCGAAGAACTGGGCCTGCTTGGCTCACGCTACTATGCAAAGCACCCCGTGTTTCCGCTGAAGGACACCGTGATGAACCTGAACCTCGAGCAGCTTGGCCGCACCGACGACAGCGAAGGCCCGCAACTGCGCTCCGCCACGATGACCGGCTTTGACTATTCGACCGTCGGCACGACGCTGCAACGCGCGGGCGAACAGACCGGCATCCGCTTCTGGAAGCATCCAACCAACAGCGACCGTTATTTTGCGCGCAGCGACAACCAGGCGCTGGCCGATGCCGGCGTGCCGGCCCACACGCTGTGCGTGGCATTCGGCTTCCCTGATTACCACGGCAAAGACGATACCTGGGACAAGGTCGACTACGACAACCTGGCCAGCGTGAACCGCATGATCGCCGTGGCGTTGCAGGACATCGCCAACGATCCGGCCAAGCCGGCGTGGACGGCCGTGCCCAACGCCGCCAAGTACCGCGCTGCGGCAGCCGCGCTGCAATCGTCGAAGTAAGCGTAGCCCGGTGAAGCTGGCCAGCCTGTCGCTCCGCCCGCCCGGCAGCGCCGCGCCGCAGGCGGTGGAGCGGCTCACGCTCGTGGCCGATGCGGGGATCGACGGCGACCGCCACCGCGACCCGGCATCACCGCGCCAGTTGCTGCTGGCGAGCAGCGCGACCTATGCCGACTTCGATCTAACTCCCCACGCGCTACGCGAAAACCTGCTGCTCGATACGCCGATCGACGCCCTGCCCTCCGGCACCGTGCTGCAGATCGGCGACGAAGTCCAAGTGCGCCTGATGTTCGCGTGCGAAGCGTGCGGCCGGCTCGACCTGCATGGCGCACATGTCGCCGCCCGCATCGGCGCCCGGCGCGGCGTACTGGCGCGGGTCGTGCAAGATGGCGTCATCCGTACCGGCGATACGGTACGCGACCTGGGGCCATTGCTGCCAGCGTGGTCGGACGACTGGCATGAGCGCGTCGCGCAGGTGATCGACGCGATGCCGCCTGATACCGTGATCGAATACGCATTGCTGGCGCGCCTGGCCGGCATCCAGTCAACCTATTGCCGCGCCTTCCCGCGCTTTTTGGCGTCGCTTGGGCCGGCGTATGCAAGCCGCGCAATCGCTGCGCGGGCCGTCTCGGCGATGACCCACTGGGATGGCACTGGCTTGTTCGAGGATACGCGTCCGAAACAGGCCTCGGCGGCGGACACAACACTCGATTGTTGTTAAGTTATCTACCGCACAGCCGATGTGTTTTGGAAATGTTTTAATGCTTCTGTCGCGCACGATTGCGGTCGGGGCGTGAGTCAAAAAATTGGCAGCTGGTGTAAGCTGAATGACAACATTTAATTTTAAGGAGCACCCCATGAAAACCACGATTACCATTTCCGCCCTGATGCTGAGCGTCGCGATGCTGGCCGGTTGCAACAAGAACGACAATATGGGCCCTGCACAAGAAGCTGGCGCTGCCGTCGACAACGCAGGCGCCAAGGTTGCCGAAGAATCGAAAGAAGCCGCCGCTTCGGTCGATGCTGCTGCTGAACGCGCTGGCGACAAGATGGAAGTTGCTGCTGACAAGGCTGAAGCCAATATGGACGCTGCTGGTCAGCGTATCGACGCCGCGACCGACCGTGCCGGTGCACGTATCGACGCTGCTGGCGCAGAAGTGCGTCAGGAAAGCCGCGAAGCTGCTGCTGCCGCTAAAGAAGCCACCAGCAACGCAACCGCCGCTGCTGGCCGTAGCGTCGAGCGCGCTGGCGAAAAAATGCAGGACGCTTCGAAATAATTCGCACGAATTAGTTCGACCAGCAGTTCTGTAATGCGCAAGCCGCGACCCGGGCAACCGGTGTCGCGGCTTGTTCACATTGGGCACCCTCAGCGCAACAAACGCATCGCATTTCGCCAGGCAAACTGGTTGGTTCGCCCCTCAAAACCTTGTGTACCGGTTTCGACACGTTTCTCGCCAGAGTGAGCGAACTCTTGGCCCGAACTCGAATACCTGTTGACACTGTCAAACTGAAAAACCTACAGTTTCATTATTGAAGATCTGGTTCCGCAAAGAGAAACCCGCTTCATGGTTCGGATGTCGGCCATTGTGGTGGCCGGCGACGACCCGGCACCATCACAATAATGGAGACAGACCGAGTGAAGAAACACATCATCGCAATGGCGGCGCTATGCGCCTGCGTGTCAGCTGCACCAAGCGCGTCCGCGCAATCGGCCATTACCCTGTACGGCATCATCGATGCCGGCCTGACCCGTCTGACCAACGACGGCCCGCAAGGCGACCAGACCAAGGTCGATACCGGCCAGATGCAGGTGTCGCGCTGGGGCATCAAGGGACAGGAAGACCTGGGCGGCGGCATGAAGGCACGCTTCGGGCTGGAAGGCACGCTGCTCAATGACACGGGCGGCGCCGGCGTCCCGTTTGGCACACCATCCAGCACCAGCCTGTTCGACCGCGAAGCCACGGTCGGCATCGTCACCAACTACGGCGCGATCGACATTGGCCGCCAGAACATCGTCGGCATCATGTCGGTCGGCATGGCCGATCCGCTGGGCCTGGGCTTTGCCTCCAGCAGCCCGAACGTGCTGTTCTCGGCGATGAACAACGCCGCCGTGTATGCCCCCTACGGCGCCAACAATGGCGGCACGGCCCTGCGCCAGAACAACTCGGTCAAGTACACGTCGCCGGTCTTCAAAGGCTTGAGTTTCGCCTTGATGCGCGCATTCGGCGAGCAGGCGGGCAATGCGCAGAAAAGCTCGTACCAGGGTGGCGCGCTGCTGTACAACACCGGCAAGCTGGCCGTGGCCGGCGCCTATGCGCGCATGAAGAACATCACCGACACCGATCTGCTCACGTCGCACGCGTATGGCATCAAGTACGCGTTCCCGGCAGTGACGCTCAAGTCGACCTATTCTTGGAACGAACTGCGCAGCACTGGCCGCAAGATCGCGGTGCTCGGCGTCGGCGCCGATGTGCCGGTAGCGCCGGCCTTCCTGGTCACGGCTGCGGCCTACCAGGTCAAGCGCTCGGGCGACCTGAAGGACGATGCACAGCAATTCATCCTCATCGGCCGCTACCTGATGAGCAAGCGCACGACGGGCTACGTCTCGGTGGGCCACGCGGCGACCGACAGTATCGTCCAGACTGACCAGATCAACCTGGCCCAGAACTTCGTGGCGGTCGGCAGCGACTCGGCCAACCGGTTCACGATGGGCATCATGCACATGTTCTGATGACGACCCACGACGACGCGCATTCCGTACCACCCTCCGCCCCGCCCGGCTTCGAACGCCTCAACCGCGGCGGGCCTTACATGGCCAATCTGGGCGAGCTGTATTGCCGCCGGGGTGAGGCCGAACGCGAGGGCGAGATCGTGTTCGCGATGCGCATCGAGGACAAGCACACCAATATGCGCGGCATCGCGCATGGCGGGATGCTGGCCAGTCTGGCCGATTCCGCGCTTGGTCTGGGCTTGACGTTGTATTGCGAAGGACGCCAGTCATTCGTGACCGTCAACCTGAGCACCGATTTCATCGACGCGGCCCGGCCCGGCGACTGGGTCGAAGCGCATGTCGAGGTGCAGAAGCTGGGCAAGCGGATGGCCTTTGCCAACTGCTTCCTGCAGGTCGGCGCGCGCCGCATCCTGCGCGCCAGCGGCGTGTTTGCGGTGATGAACGCGTTGAATCCTGACCAGCTGACGGCCGGGTATTGAGCGCCGCCTGATTACGACTCGAGGCGGCGGGCCACCTCGATCAGGCGCGGGCGCACTTCATCGAGCAGGAAGGCGGTCGATACGCTCGACGAGGGGCCGCCGCAATTGATCGACATGATCTGGCTGCCACCGATCGGCATGAAGCCGACCGCGATCCCGTTAACGTCCTTCTGCCAGTCGCCGAACGAGGTCGTGCAGCCATACGTCTCGTAGTCGCTCAAGCCCTTGGCCAGACCCGTGCGCATGGCTTCGAACGCGGTTTCGTCCAGCTCCAGCGACCGGCTGAGGATATCCCTGCGTTCATTTTCGGCGGCCCGGGCCAGGTAGGCGCGGCCGATCGCGGACGTTGCCAGCGGCATGCGCGAGCCGACCTGCAGCGCCAGCGCCAGCGCCGCGCTGCTGCGGCACACCTCCACATAAATCATCGACAGCCGGTCACGCATCGCGATCGACACGGTGGTGCCGGAGAATTCGGCCAGCTCCTGCATCATCGGGCGCGCCAGCTGGCGGATATCGAGCCGGGCGAGCATGGCGCTGCCCAGGCCCAGCGTGGCGCTGCCGAGCGTATAACGGCCGCCCGGCTCCTGCGCCAGGTAGCCCAGCGTGGTCAGCGTGTAGGTGATGCGCGTGACAGTGGACTTGGGCAGGCCGCAGCGCTCGGCGATCTGCTGGTTGCTCAATCCCTTGTCGGCTGAGCGAAAGCAGGCCAGGACTTCGAGCCCACGCGCCAGCGCCGTGATGAAGTAGCGTTCTTCGACGCCGCGCGGCGTGTCTGCTGCAAGTGTCTGGATATCATCAGGAAGGGTGTCGCTCGCTGGCATGGGAAAGCCCTGGATAAAAATGGTGGTCAAATTCCATTCTAATCCAGTTCATTTCGCCAAGCAAAACCGGCAGGCAACAACAGTCGTGTTGACGCTATTAAACGACACCGCGCTCGCGCAAGCCGGCCAGCGTGACTGCTGACAAGCCAAGCAACTCGTGCAGCACGTCGTCCGTCCCCTCGCCCAGGCACGGCGGGCTACTGCGTACCGGCAGGCGTTCGCCATCGAAGCGATAGGGCGAGGCCAGCACCGGGACACTGCCCACAACGGGATGCGGCATGTCCTTGACCAGGCCGCCCTGCAGCGCACGGGTCGACGTCAATGCCTCATGCAGCCCGGCGACCTCGCCACAAGGGATACCGACCCGGCTCATGCACGCAAGCAGATCGCTGCGCGTGCGCTGCGCCAGTTCGCGTTTGATCTCGGGCATCAGTTCGTCGCGGTGCTGCGTGCGCGCCAGGTTGGTCTTGAAACGCTCATCCAGCGCAATGTCGGGACGCTCGATCACGTCATTGCAAAAGCGTATGAACTGGCTGTTATTGCCCACCGCAACGACCAGTGGACCATCCTTTGCCTCATACACGCCATACGGCATGATCGATGGATGCGCATTGCCGTAACGCGGCGGATCGTTCCCGCGCAGCAGCGCTTCCAGGCCGTAGTAGGCGGTGATCATCAGGCCGCAGTCGAACAATGCCATGCCGATGTGGCGGCCCTTGCCCGTCTTTTCGCGCTCGTACAGCGCCGCCAGCACGCCCTGCGCCGCATACATCCCCGTCATCATGTCGACCGCGGCCACGCCGAATTTCAACGGCGGCTGGGTCGGCTCGCCATTGAGCGCCATCAGGCCCGATTCGCCCTGGATCACCAGGTCGTAGCCGGGCCGCGCGGCTTCCGGACCGGTGCGGTCGTAACCGGTGATCGAGCAGTAGATCAGGCCCGGCTGCTCGTCCTTCAGGGCGTCGTAGCCCAGGCCCAGCCGCTCGATATCGCCGAACTTGAAGTTCTGGATCACGATGTCGCTCTTGCGGATCAGGTCCCGCGCGATGGTCTGGCCTTCAGGTGTTTTCAGGTCGAGGCACACCGAACGCTTGTTGCGGTTGACGCTATTGAAGTACGCGGTTTCGGTGGCGCCGATGCGCATGCCCCAGTCGCGCGTATCGTCGCCGCGCTCGGGATGCTCCACCTTGATCACTTCGGCGCCCAGGTCGCCCAGCACCATCGCGCACCACGGCCCGGCCAGCACACGGGAGAAGTCCAGCACGCGCACGCCGGAAAGAGGCAAAGCAGATTTGTCAGTCATAACACTCCAGATACCCGGCTGCTCTACAGGGAGCCGGCAAACGTCATTCTTGTGGCCGACCCGTGGCTGCAGCGCTCCGCAGCGCCGCGAAAGCGGGCGCGCGTTTGTCAAAGAAGGCGGCAATGCCTTCCTGCGCTTCGTCGTCGCCCTGCGACTGCACCATCAGCGCGGCTTCCAGGTCGAGCTGGTCGGCCAGGCTTGCGGCCCCGGCATTCTCGCACAGCACCTTGATGCGCCCATTGGCATTGACTGGCCCGGCGGCCACGCGGGCAGCCAGCGCCAGCGCCTCGGCCAGCGCCTGTCCCGGCGCGGCCAGGCGGTTGACCGCGCCCAGCGCATAGAGGCGCGCGGCCGGCAGGCGCTCGCCCAGCAGGCAGAGCTCGGTCAGTAACTGGCGCGACATGCAGCGCGCCAGAAACGCCGTCGCGCCGCCATCCGGACTCAGGCCGACCCTGACATACGCCATCGAAAAGAAGGCATCGTCGGCCGCCACCACCATATCGCACGCCAGCGCCAGGGACAGGCCGGCGCCGGCCGCCCCGCCCTCGACGGCGGCAATCACCGGCTTCGGGCAGGCGCGCAGTGCGCGCACCAGGTCGTGCAAGCGTTCGACCTTTTTGCGTCGCTCGTCCGGCGCCAGTGCCCGGCGCGTGGCCAGCTGGCGCAAGTCGCCACCGGCGCAGAAAAAGTCGCCATCGCCGACCAGCACAATGGCGCCGATGGCCGGGTCCTGCGCCGCCTGGTCGAGCGCGGCCGGCAGCGCGTCGTACAGTGCCGGGGTGATCGCATTCTTCGCCGCCGGATTGCTGTTGACGAGAATGCGCACCGCGCCGTCAGTGCGCATCATGAGGCCGGGAACGTTCATGCCGGGGTGGCCTCACTGGTCTCGCGCCCGAGAGCGATATAGCGCGCCAGATGATGGTCTTCGTCACCCAGCTGATGATCGATCATCACCAGGCGCTTGGCATAGTGCGCCAGCGGCAGCTCCCACGTCATGCCGATACCGCCGTGCAGCTGGATACATTCTTCCGCCACCAGCGTGCCGATCCGGCCGATGCTGGCCTTGGCGGCTGACAGGCTGCGCTCACGCGTGATGCGGTCGGCATTCAGGGCAGACGCGGCATTGATCACCGCCGAGCGAGCCTGTTCGATCTCGAGCAGCAGGTCGGCCATGCGATGCTGCAGCGCCTGGAAGCTGCCGATTACGACGCCGAACTGCTTGCGCGTGCGCAGGTAGTCGAGGGTCGCTTCCTTGGCCGCTTCCATCGCGCCCAGCGCTTCCGCGCACAGGGCCAGCACGCCGCGTCCGACAGCGCGCTCGAGCGCCGCAAATCCCTGCCCCGGCTCGCCGAGCAGTGCGTCGGCACCGACCCGCACGCCGCTGAAGGTCAGCTCGGCCACACGGCCGCCGTCCATCGTCGGTGTACCCACCATCGACACGCCGGCCGCATCGGCAGGAACCAGGAACAGCGAGATACCCGCTTCGTCATCGACCGCGCCAGAGGTGCGCGCCGACATGACGATCCACTGCGCCTGTTCAGCGTTGGCCACCACGGCCTTGGCGCCGTCGATCACCCAGCCATCGTCGTCGCGGCGCGCGCTCGTCGCAACGCGCGCCAGTTCGTAATGCGCGCCCGGTTCATCGTGGGCAAACGCGGCGATGACTGATGCATCGGCGATGCTGGCCAACACTTCTTTCTGCGCGTCGCTGCCGGCTGCCGCAATGGCTTCGGCCGCCAGTACCGCACTGCCCAGCAGCGGCTCGAGCACCAGGCCACGGCCCAGCGCCTCGAACACGACCGCGATGTCAAAACCAGCCCCGCCAAAGCCGCCGTCTTCTTCGCGCAGCAGCATGCCCACCACGCCCAGTTCGGCGAACTGCTGCCACATGGCGCTGGAAAAACCTTCTGGCGAGGCGGCGATCTTGTGCCGCGCCTCGATGTGATATTGCTGGGCGATGAAGCGGTTCAGGCTATCGGCCAGCATGCGCCGTTCTTCTGTATGTTCGAAGTTCATGTCGCTTGCCCTTACAGTCCGAGGATCATCTTGGAGATGATGTTTTTCTGGATCTCGTTGGAGCCGCCGAAGATCGACAGCTTGCGGTTGTTGAAGTATTGCGCCGAGGCGGCGGCCGCGAAGTCGTGCCCGAAGCTAGGGCCATCATTGGCCGCATCGAGCATGTCCTGCGTGAACGGACGCGCATACACGCCCATCGCGCGCCGTGTCAGCGCATTGATCTCCTGACGGATCTCGGTGCCGCGGATCTTGAGCATCGAGCTCTCCGCGCCGGGCACGCCGCCGCCAGCCACCGCCGCGATCACGCGCAGATTGGTGGTCTTCATGTTTTCCAGGTCGATCTCGACAAGCGCCAGGCGGCGCGCAAAGCCCGGATCGTCCGCGAGCGGCTTGCCGCCGCGCGTCTGCTCCTGCGCGATGCGCTTCAAGCGCGCCAGTGCCGCCATCGAGAAGCCGACACCGGCGATATTCGTGCGCTCGTACGTCAGCAGGTATTTGGCGCAGGTCCAGCCGCGATGTTCTTCGCCGACCAGATTCTGCACCGGCACCCGTACGTCGGTGAAGAACACTTCGTTCACTTCGCGCTCGCCATCGAGCAGCGTGATGGGGCGCACGTCGACACCCGGTGACCCCATGTCGATCAGCAGGAAGCTGATGCCCTCCTGCTTCTTGGCGCCCGCATCGGTGCGCACCAGGCAGAAAATCATGTTGGCATGCTGGCCGAGCGTGGTCCAGGTCTTCTGGCCATTGACGATGTAATGCTCGCCCTCGGCGTCCACACCGCGCACGGCGCTGCACTTGACCGCCGCCAGGTCCGAGCCCGCGCCCGGTTCCGAATACCCCTGGCACCACCAGTCCGAGCCATCCAGGATGCGCGGCAGCCAGTAGTCCTTCTGCGCCTGGTTGCCGTACTTGATCAGGACCGGGCCCAGCATGTTCACGCCGAACGGCACGATGCGCGGCGTATTGGCCAGCGCGCACTCGGTCTCGAAGATGAATTTTTCAATGGCGTCCCAGCCCGGGCCGCCGTATGCTTCCGGCCAGTGATTCGCCAGCCAGCCGCGCTCATTCAGGATCGCGTGCCAGCGCTCCATGTCGGCTTTCGACAGGTGCTTGCCATTGGCGACCTTGCTTGAGAGGTCCTGCGGCAGCTTCTCGGCCAGGAATGCCCGTACCTCGTCGCGAAAGCGCTCTTGCTCAGGGGTGAAATGTAAATCCATGATGATCCTTTAGAAAATCTCGAACAGGCCCGCAGCGCCCATGCCGCCGGCGATGCACATCGTGACCACGGCGTACTTCGCGCCGCGGCGCCGGCCTTCAATCAGAATGTGGCCGGCCAGGCGCGCGCCCGTCATGCCGAACGGATGGCCGATCGAAATCGCCCCACCGTCGACGTTCAGGCGCTCGTCGGGGATGCCGAGTTGCTGCTGGCAGTAGATCGCCTGCGAGGCAAACGCTTCATTCAGTTCCCACAGGTCGATGTCGTCCACTGTCAGGCCGAAGCGCTTCAAGAGCTTGGGCACCGCGAACACGGGGCCGATGCCCATTTCATCCGGCTCGCAGCCGGCCACCGCCATGCCACGGAAGGCGCCCAGCGGGGCCAAGCCGAGGCGCTCGGCTTCTTTTGCTTCCATCATCACGCAGGCCGACGCGCCATCGGACAGCTGCGACGCATTGCCGGCAGTGACGAATTTGCCCTCGCCCATGACCGGCGCCAGCTTGGCCAGGCCTTCATAGGTCGTGCCGCGCCGGTTGCAGGTGTCTTCGGCGATCGTGACTTCGCACTGGCTGACTTCCTTCGTCTCCTTGTCGGTGACAGCCATGGTCGTCGTGCAGGCGACGATTTCTTCGCTGTAGCGGCCGGCCAGCTGCGCCGCCTCGGTCTTGCGCTGGGACTCGAACGAGAAGCGGTCCTGCGCTTCGCGGCTGATGTTGTAGCGCGCAGCGACGATGTCGGCGGTGTCGATCATCGGCAGATACAGGTCCGGCTTGTGCTCCAGGATCCACGGGTCAATGCCGGAATCGCCGCTGTCGCGGCTGCGGATGTGCGAGATGCTTTCCACGCCGCCGGCGATGATGGCCGGCGCGCCGTCGACGATGATACGGCCGGCGCCGATGGCGATCGCCTGCAGGCCTGACGCGCAGAAGCGGTTGACGGTCGTGCCGGCAATGGTGATCGGCAGGCCGGCGCGGATCACGCTCTGGCGCGCGATATTGCGCCCGGTGGTGCCTTCCGGGTAGCCGCAACCGAGAATGGCGTCCTCGATCATGGCCGGATCGATGCCGGCGCGCTCGACGGCGGCGCGTACGGCGAAGGCAGCCAGCTGGGCGCCGGGGGTGATGTTGAATTCGCCGCGGTGCGCCTTGGTCAGCGGGGTGCGGGCAGTTGAAACGATGACAGCTTCGCGCATGGCGAGTCTCCTGACAAATTGATGACGATAGGGTCTACGCGGATTGATTCAGGCTGGCGAAATTGGCGCCCTTGTCAACCAGCTCGACCAGCAGCGGCGACGGCTGCCAGAACAGCGGGGCTTCCTTGGCAAACTCGCGGATGTCGGCCAGGATCGTCGGCAGGCCGACCGTGTCGGCATACTGCATCGGGCCACCGCGGTAGCGCGGGAAACCGTAGCCGTGCACGAACGTCACGTCCACATCGAGAGGCCGCAGGGCGATCTTCTGGTGCACGACATTGGCGCCCTCGTTGATCATCGCGGCCAGGTAGCGGCGCACGATCTCGGCGTCGCTGAAGCTGCGCGGCGCTTTACCTGACAACGCGCCCGCGCGGGCCCGTTCGGCATCGATGATGGCCTCGACTTCCGGATCGGGTGTGCCGACGCGGGCGCCGTCCGGATACAGGTAGTAGCCACGCCCGGTTTTCTGGCCAAACCAGCCCCGTTCGCACAGGCGGTCGGCAATCTGCACGTAACGTGCGCGCGGGTCACGCGTGGGGGCGCGCCGCTTGCGGGTGGCCCAGCCAATGTCGCCACCGGCCAGGTCGGACACCTGGAACGGGCCCATCGGATAGCCGAAGTCGCGCAGCGCCTTGTCGATCTGGTAGGGCGAGGCGCCGTCTTCCATCATCGCGTGGGCAGCCTGGCCATACACGGCGAGGATGCGGTTGCCGATGAAACCGTCGCACACGCCGGCGCGCACCGGCACCTTGCGCAGCTTCTTTGCCAGGTCGAAGGCGGTGGCGACCACGTCGTCGGCCACCTTGGCCGGCACGACGATTTCGAGCAGCTTCATGATGTTCGCCGGCGAGAAGAAATGCAGGCCCACGACATCCTGCGGGCGCGAGATAGCGGCTGCAATTTCGTCGATGTCGAGGTAGGACGTATTGGTGGCCAGCACCGCACCGGGTTTGCAGACCCGATCGAGTTCGGCAAACACGGCGTGTTTCACGGCCATGTCCTCGAACACGGCTTCGATCACCAGATCGGCCTGGGCCAGCGCGTCGTACGACGTGCTGCCATTAAAGCGCGCCATGGTGGCGTTTTTGGCCTCCGGCGTGATGCGGCCCTTGGCGATCAGGCCGTCATATACCTTCTCGACATGCTTGCGGCCACGCGCCAGCGCCTCGTCGTCGCGCTCGATCATCGTGACCGGCAAGCCGGCATCGAGGACGGCAACGGCGATGCCGGCGCCCATCGTGCCGCCGCCAACGACGCCGATGCGCTCGATCGGTCGCGGCTTGGCGCTGCGCGTCTCCGGCGCCCGGGCCGTTTCGCGCTCGGCGAAGAAGGCATGCACGAGGCCGGCGCGCTGCGGGCTGTCGAGGCATTCAAGGAACAGCTTGCGCTCGAGCGCCTGGCCTTCATCGAATGGAAGCTCAAGCGCGCCCTGCACCGCGTCCACGATTTTCAGGGGCGAGAACAGGCCGCGCGATTTTTTGGCCGTCTCGGCGCGTGCGCTATCGATCGCGGCGCGCTGGGCTGCCGTGTCGGCGAGCTGCGTGGCGTCACGGGTGCGGCGGACCGGCGCCCCGCCCTGCACCAGCTCCTGCGCATACGCCAGGCCTGCTGCGAGCGGGTCGGCGCCATCCACCACCCGGTCGACCAGGCCCAGTTTTGCCGCTTCGGCCGCGCCAACGTGGCGACCGCTCAGCATCATGTCGAGCGCTGCGGCGGCGCCGATCAGGCGCGGCGTGCGCTGGGTGCCGCCAGCGCCCGGCAGCAGGCCAAGCGCCACTTCGGGCAAACCCAGTTTTGCTGCCGGCAGCGCCAGGCGGTAGTGCGCCGCCAGCGCGATCTCGAGTCCACCACCAAGCGCAGCGCCGTGGATGACGGCAATCACCGGTTTGCTGCAGGCTTCAATGCCGTTGCAGACGTCAGGCAGGAACGGCGTCATCGGTGGCTTGCCGAACTCGCGGATATCGGCGCCGCCGATGAAGGTCTTGCCGCTGCCGACGATCAGCACGGCCTTGACCGCAGTGTCGGCCCCGGCCGCGTCGATCGTTGCAGTCAGGCCGCGTCGGACGTCGACGCCAAGTGCATTGACGGGAGGATTGTCGATGGTGACGACGAGAATGTCGCCGTGCATGGCACGAGCGACCGGGCCAGTTGCGCCGGTGTGCATGAGCTGTCTCCTTGATTTTATGTCGGATGCTACATCGGTTCGCTGTGCGAAACCGTGTTTTGCATTTCTTGTTGCGATCAACGATAACCGATTTTTCGCGAAAATGTAAACGACTTCGCGGTGCCGCTTTTGCGGGAAAAACCGGAAGATCCGGTGATTCGCTGTGCGAAATGCATCGATTTAGCGTAATTACCCATACCAGGTGTTTCGCTCTGCGAACGACCATTTCACAAAAACTGTTGACACCCGCGTTTTCGGTATGTGAATATCCGACTCAAGCCCAGCCGGAGATGCCGGGCATAGGAGACAAGAATGGACTCGATCCAGTCACTGGAAGACCCTTTGCTGGCGGCACCGGCCACCTCGCAAGCGCTACCGCAAGCGCAGCAGGACGACCCGTCCGACGAAGACAACGGCAAGGACCGCCAGTTCGTCACGGCCCTGGCGCGCGGCCTGGAAATCCTGCGCTGCTTCCGCCCGGGCGAGGCATACCTCACCAACAGCGAAATGGCCAAGCGCACCGGCATGCCCAAGCCGACGATTTCACGCCTGACCTACACGCTGACCAAGCTCGGCTACCTCACCTATTCGGCTGACCAGGGCCGTTACCAGCTCGGCGCCCCGGTGCTGGCGCTCGGCTACACCCTGCTCGCCAACCTCGACGTGCGCAAACTGGCCCGGCCTGCGATGCAGGAACTGGCTGAGTACGCCCAGTGCAGCGTGGCGATCGGGATCCGCGACCGCCTGCACATGGTGTATGTCGAGGCCTGCCGTGGCAGCGCTGCGGTCACGCTGCGGCGCGATGCCGGTTCGCGCATTCCGCTCGCCACAACCGCGATGGGCAAGGCGTATCTGTGCGGCTTGCCGCAAACCGACCGCGATTTTTTGATGGACCATATCCGCCTGACGGCTGACACCAACTGGCCCAAGATCAAGACCGACATCGAACAGGGCTTCAAGGATTATCAGGACCGCGGCTTTGTCCTGTCGTCCGGCCTGTGGGACGCGAACATCAGCGCAGTGGGGGTGCCGCTGCTCGACCAGGACATCGCCCGGACGATGGCGTTTAACTGCGGCGGCCCGGCCTTTTTGCTGCCCTACGAAAAACTGGTCGAGGACCTCGGTCCGCGCCTGGTGCAACTGGTGCGCAACGTGGAAATCAGCATGGGCCGGCATATCGGCTAGCGGTGCCGTGGTACCGGCAATCAAGGAGCGACGCCGCTGCACGCGGTGAGGCCCCCGGCTTGCCGTCGTTTTTGACTATTCCTACATTCACTAAAAAATAACGGAGACATGATGAAGGCAAACAAGATCGTCCTCGCCATCCTGGCATTGGGCACCGTCGGCACCGTCGGCAGCATCAACCTGGCCAGTGCCGACGAGTTTCTGGTCGGTGTGCAGATTCCGCTGACCGGACCACTGGCCCGCGTCGGCCTGGGCACCCAGGAAGGCATCCGCGTCGCGGCCGAGGTCTTCAACAAGACCAACGGCAAGCACACGATCAAACTGATTACCGTCGATGACGAATCGGCGCCGGCGAAGGCCGTGGCGGCAGTGGAAAAGCTGGCCAGCCAGAACGTGGTGGCCATCACGGGCGGTTACGCATCCAACAATATCTCGCCAGCCTCGGATGCCGCCGGCAAACTGGGCCTGGCCTATGTGACGTCGGGCGGCGTTGACGATGGCCTGGTCAATGCCGGGCGCAAGAATTTCTTCCGCATCAATAACACCCAGGGTTACCAGAAGGCGCTCGTTGGCCTGCTCACCGACCTCAACGTCAAGTCGGTGTCGATCATCTATTCGACCAAGGATGCGACCCACGGCCTGGCCGCGGACGTCGAGAAAACCCTGGCAGCCAAGGGCGTCAAAGTCGTCACGCACGCGTTCGATCCGTTGATCACCGACTTCAAGCCGATCATCAACAAGGTGAAGCTGCGCGACCGCTCCGAATTCATCGTCATGGTCGGCTACGAAAACGACTACGTCGGCATCCTGCGCGCCGCGCGCGTCCTCAAGCCGAGCATCAAGGGCGTGGCCGGCGTGTGGTCGCTGGCAACGCCGAAGATGGCGGCCGATTTCCCGGACCTGATGCCGAACGTCTACGGCACTGCCGTGCTGCCATTCCCGGTGCAGTTCTCGACCGAAGAAGGCAAGCGCTTTGCCGACGGCTACAAGGCGCTGCTGAACAAGGACCCGGATTACCTGGGCCAGTTCGGCTATGTCCAGTCGATGCTGCTGTTCGAAGCGATCGCACGCGCCGCCGACAAGGGCACGCTGAAAAAAGGTGGCGTGATTGACGAAATGCGCAAGACCGATCGCCAGACCCTGATCGGCCGGGTGCAGTTCGACGCCAGGGGCGACAACCCGAACTTCACGCAGCGCATGGGCCAGCACCAGGGCAAGAAGGTCGAACTGGTGTGGCCAAAGGAATCGGCCACCGCCAAGCCGGTGTACCCGGGCCTGCCCTGGTAAGCCTGTAAGCGCATGAGCGAGACGGGCAGGATCCCCCTGCCCGCGTGAATAATCGATTGGATGCAGAAATGACGGACTTGATTCTACAAGCCGTGTATTCCGGGTTGTTGCAGGGCGGCTCCTACGCCCTGATTGCACTGGGACTGGCGCTCGTGTTCGGCGCCATGAACGTGATCAACCTGGCGCACGGTGAACTGGTATTGCTGGCGGCGTACATCGCCTACACGGTCGAATCGCAACTCGGCTGGAATCCGCTGGCCGCGATTCCCGCCGCCGTGATCATCGTGACCATCACCTCGAGCCTGCTGTATTTCCTGGTCAGCCGGGTGACGGTGCACCGCGAAATCAATTCGCTGACGCTGACCTTCGGCGTCGGCGTGATCCTCACCAACCTGGTCCTGATGATCTGGAGCGCCGATGTGCGCACGACAAGCTCGACCTGGATGCAGGAAGCCTTCATCGTTGGCGAGCTCTACAGCATGCGCAGTGAAGTGCTGTTCTTTGGCGTGAGCCTGGTGCTGATCGTGGCGCTGTGGTGGTGGTTGTCGCGCAGCTGGTATGGCCGCGCCGTGCGCGCCGTATCGAGCAACCGCGACGCGGCCAAGCTGATGGGGATCAATCCTGGCCGCACGGAGCTGGTGTCGTTCATCGTGGCCGGCATCCTGGCCGCCTTTGCCGGTGTCGCTCTGTTCAGCTATGGCGTCGTCACGCCGGGCTATGGCAGCGTACTGACCGTGAAAGCCTTCATCATCACCGTGCTGGCGGGCCTCGGCTCGATCCCCGGCGTGCTGATCGGCGCAATACTGCTGGGCGTGGCCGAATCGCTGACGATCACGCTGGCCAGTTCGGCTTTGCAAGAGCTGGCCGGCATGGGCCTGTTCCTCGTGGTGCTGTTCGTGATGCCCAATGGCCTGTTTGGTGTGGCACGGAGGCGCGGATGAAACTCAACAAACTCCTGATCGCCACGCTGGTGGCGACGTACCTCGTGGTGCCATTCGCGCTGGGCGGCAACAGCTATGTCATGAGTCTGGTCATCGCCTCGCTGATCATTGGCGGCGTCGCGCTGTCGTGGGCGCTGCTGGGCAACCTGGGCGGCATGGTCAGCTTCGGCCATGCGGCGTTCTTTGGCGTGGGCGCCTACACGTCGGCCGTGCTGACGATGCAGTACAACGTGCCGGTCTTCATCGGCCTGATGCTGGGCGGCGTCGGTGCGGTGCTGTCGGCGGTCCTGATGCTGCCCGTGCTGCGCCTGCGCGGCCCCTACTTTGCGCTGGCAATCCTGGCGTATGCGCACATCTTCCGCATCGTGGCTACCGAATGGACGTCAGTCACGAACGGCGCCGGCGGCATTGCCAGGATCCCGGCCCTGCCGACCGTGTTCGACTACAATTTCGGCACCCACACCGGCAATTACCTGGTGATTCTGACGATGGTATTGCTGTTTGCCTGGGCCTATGATCTCATCCGCCGCAGCCCGCACGGCCTGGCCCTGCGCGCCATGCACGACAGCGAGGATGCCACGCGCGTGGTGGGCGTCAACAACACGCTGCTCAAGGGCCTGATGCTGCTGGTGTCGGCCTTCATGTGCGGCGCCGTGGGCGCCTTCAATGCCCACTACATCAACTTCCTCGAACCGGATTACGCCTTCAGTGCGGTATGGGTAACGATCCCGATCGTCGCAGCGATCTTCGGCGGCTACCGCACCATCACCGGTCCCCTGATCGGCGCCGTCGTGGTGTACCTGGTCGACCAGTTATTCATCAAGAACTTCATGCCGACCGGTCACCAGTTGGTTCTCGGCGTGGTGCTGGTCGTGATGATCATTGCCAGTCCGGATGGCCTGCTGGGCATGATCCGCAGGGCGCTAAGGAAAAAACATGCTGCAACTTGAAAACGTCACTGTCCGCTTCGGCGGCCTCACGGCGGTCAACGATGTCACGCTGGCGGTCGGCACGGGGGACCTGGTGGGCCTGGTCGGCGCCAATGGCGCCGGCAAGACCACGCTGTTCAATGCCATTTCGGGGCTGGTGCGCCCGACCACGGGCCGCATCCTGTTCAATGGCGCCGATGTGCTCAAGGCGCCGATGTACCAGCGTGCGCGCATGGGCATCGGGCGCACCTTTCAGATCCCGCAACCGATGCACGAGCTGACCGTGCGCCAGAACCTGGAAGTGGCGCAGCGCTTTGGCACCGGTTCGGTCGACAAACGCCGCATCGACGAGATCCTGGACTTCACCAACCTGGCCGCCAAGGCCGGGCGTGATGCATCGAGCGGCCTGGCGCTGACCGAACTGAAGGCGCTCGAAGTGGCCAAGGCGCTCTCGACCAACCCGAAACTGCTGCTGCTCGACGAAGTGCTGGCTGGGCTGGAAACGAGCGGCAAGCGCAACTTCATGAACATGCTCAAGGACCTGCACGCCAAGTTCTCGGTCGGCATCCTGATCATCGAGCATGACATCGAGACCATCAGCAATCTATGCCAGCGGGTGGCGGTGCTGAACTTCGGCGGCATGATCGCCGAAGGTACGCCGGCCGAGGTCTTCAACAACCCGGCCGTCATCAAGAGCTATACCGGAGGCGAGGTCGACCATGCTTGAGATTCAGAACGTGCGCGCCGGCTATGGCGCGATCAATGTGCTGTGGGATTTGTCGCTCAGCATCGCACCGGGCAAGCTGACCACGATCATCGGCCAGAACGGCGCCGGCAAGACCACACTGCTGCGCGCCATGATGGGCTTGATCCCCGTGTCGCAAGGGACGATCACGCTCGACGGCAAGCCCCTCAACGGCACCCCGACCTGGGACATGCACAAGGTCTCGATGGCGATGATCCCCGAAGGCCGCATGGTGTTTCGCGACATGACCGTCGAGGAAAACCTGATGATGGGCGCCTTTGCACCGCAGCACAGGGCGCATGCGGCGCGCAATCTGGAGCGCTCGTTCGAGATGTTCCCGCGCCTGCGCGAGCGGCGCCGGCAGATGGCCGGTTCGCTGTCAGGCGGTGAAGCGCAGATGCTGGCCATGGCGCGTGGCCTGATGAGCGATCCGAAGGTCCTGATCATCGATGAGCCATCGCTGGGCCTGGCGCCGGTGATGGTCAATGAACTGTTCGCGATCCTCAAACGACTCAAGGACGATGGCCGCACGATGATCCTGGTCGAGCAGAACACCCACCGCGCAGTGGGCGTGGCCGACCACGTCTACCTGATGCAGAGCGGTAAAGTGGTGCTGTCGCAAGCGGCGAGCGAAGTCAGCCTCGAGCATCTGCACGGGCTGTATTTTGCACGCGAGAGCGGGGTCACGGCATGAATCTGATCGAACAATACGGCCCGCGTGAGGCGATGGAATACGACGTCGTGGTCGTCGGCGGCGGGCCTGCCGGCCTGTCGGCGGCGATCCGTCTGAAACAGCTGGCTGCTGAGAAAGGCCAGGAAGTCACAGTCTGCGTACTGGAAAAAGGCGGCGAGCTGGGCGCGCACATTCTGTCCGGTGCGGTTATGGATCCCCGCGCGATCAACGAACTCATCCCTGACTGGAAAGAACAAGGCGCGCCGCTCAACACGGCCGTGACCGAAGACCGCGTCCTGTTCCTGAGCGAGACCAAATCGTACGCCACGCCGGCGTTTGCCATTCCGCCGGCACTGGCGAATCACGGCAACTACGTGATTTCGCTGGCCAATGTGGTGCGCTGGCTGGGCCAGCAGGCCGAAGCGCTGGGCGTGGAAATCTTCCCCGGCTTCCCGGCCGCTGAAATCCTGTACAACGAAGACGGCTCGGTCAAGGGTGTTGCGACTGGCAATATGGGGGTAAAACGCGATGGCGAGCCCGGCCCTGACTTCCAGCTCGGCATGGAGCTGCATGCGAAGTACACGTTCTTCGCCGAAGGGTCGCGCGGTAATCTGGGACGCCAGCTGATGGCCAGGTATGAACTGAACAAGGGCAAGGACCCGCAGACCTACGGCATCGGCATCAAGGAGCTGTGGGAAATCGATCCGGCCAAGCACCAGCCGGGCCTGGTGATCCACACGGCCGGCTGGCCGCTGCCAAACGACACGTATGGCGGCTCGTTCCTGTATCACCTGGAAAACAACCAGGTTGCAGTCGGCTATGTGGTCGGGCTGTCGTACCAGAATCCGTACCTGTCGCCGTATGAAGAATTCCAGCGCTATAAAACACACCCGGCGATTCGCGGCTTCTTTGAAGGCGGCAAGCGCATTTCGTACGGCGCGCGTTCGATCACAGCCGGCGGCCTGCAATCTTTGCCCAAGACCGTATTCCCGGGCGGCGCGCTGATCGGCTGCGATGCGGGCTTTTTGAACACCAGCCGCATCAAGGGCAGCCACGGCGCGATCAAGACCGGCATGCTGGCGGCCGAAGCGGCGTTTGCCGCGCTGGGAGAAGGCCGCACGAGCGACGAGCTGACGAGCTTCCCTGCCGCGTTTGAAAAATCGTGGCTGCACGAAGAGCTGCACGTGGCACGCAACTTCAAGCCGTGGATGAGCAAGGGCCTGGTGCTGGGCACCATCATGACGGGCATCGACCAGATCGTGTTCCGCGGCAAGGCGCCCTGGACGCTCCACCACAAGCACGCCGATCACGAATGCCTGAAGCCGGCGGCGCACTTCAAGCCGATCGTCTATCCGAAGCCGGATGGCAAGCTGACCTTCGACAAGCTGTCGTCGGTGTTCATCTCGAACACCAACCACCGTGAAGACGAGCCCATCCACCTGACGCTCAAAAATCCGAGCGTGCCGGTCGACGTCAATCTGGCCAAGTACGCCGGGCCCGAGCAGCGTTACTGTCCGGCCGGGGTGTACGAGTACGTCAAGCGCGAAGACGGTGGCGACCGCCTGCAGATCAACGCCCAGAACTGCGTGCATTGTAAAACCTGCGACATCAAGGATCCGACCCAGAACATCGTCTGGGTGACGCCCGAAGGTGGCGGCGGCCCGAACTATCCGAATATGTAACGACCATTTTATAAAAGAGACCAACATGACAACCAAAGCTGCTTTCCACTGGGATGACCCGCTGCTGATCAACGGCCAGCTGACGGACGAAGAGCGCATGGTGCGCGACGCCAGCGCTGCCTATTGCCAGGACAAGCTGCGTCCGCGCGTGCTCGAAGCATTCCGTAACGAGTCGATGGATGTGTCGATCTTCCGCGAGATGGGCGAACTGGGCCTGCTCGGCCCCACCATTCCCGAGCAATATGGTGGCCCGGCGCTGAACTACGTCGCCTACGGCCTGATCGCACGCGAAGTCGAGCGCGTCGACTCGGGCTACCGCTCGATGATGAGCGTGCAATCGTCGCTCGTGATGGTGCCGATCTTCGAATTCGGCAACGAAGCGACCAAGCAGAAATACCTGCCCAAATTGGCCACCGGCGAATGGATCGGCTGTTTCGGCTTGACCGAACCGAACCACGGCTCGGATCCAGGCTCGATGATTTCGCGCGCGCGCAAGGTCGAGGGCGGCTACAGCCTGTCCGGCGCCAAGATGTGGATCACCAACTCGCCCGTGGCGGACGTGTTTGTCGTGTGGGCGAAGGATGACGAAGGTGCTATCCGCGGCTTCGTGCTCGAAAAAGGCTGGAAGGGTTTGTCGGCCCCGGCAATCCACGGCAAATTCGGCCTGCGCGCCTCGGTCACCGGCGAAATCGTCATGGACAATGTGTTCTGCCCGGAGGAAAACGCGTTTCCCGACGTGCGCGGCCTGAAAGGTCCGTTCACCTGCCTGAACTCGGCCCGCTACGGCATCGCCTGGGGTGCATTGGGTGCGGCGGAAGATTGCTGGCACACGGCGCGCCAGTACACGATGGACCGCCAGCAGTTCGGCAAACCGCTCGCGGCGAACCAGCTGGTGCAAAAGAAGCTGGCCGACATGCAGACCGAAATCACGCTCGGCCTGCAGGGCTGCCTGCGCCTGGGTCGCATGAAGGATGAAGGCACGGCGGCGCCGGAAATCACGTCGATCATGAAGCGCAATTCGTGCGGCAAGTCGCTCGACATCGCCCGCGTGGCGCGCGACATGCTGGGTGGGAATGGCATTTCGGATGAGTTTGGCATCATCCGGCACATGGTCAATCTGGAAGTGGTCAATACCTATGAAGGCACGCATGATATTCATGCGCTGATCCTCGGTCGCGCGCAGACTGGCATTGCGGCGTTCTGACCATCGCGATCATTGCGTCACCGTAGGGTGGACGGGTTCCCCGTCCACGCGTTCAACGCTCATCGAATGCATCTGAACGCGTGGACGGCATAGCCGTCCACCCTACGTTGGCTACACGGCGAATGGCGCCTCTGCGATCCCTTTTACACCCGGCCGCAGGATGACGACCGAGCCGGCGTCACCGCCAGCATTGCCTGCCCCCGCCGGATCGATCGAGGTCACGAGCAGCAGATCAAGATCCGGCCCGCCAAACGCGCACATCGACGGCTTGGCCATCGGCAGCGCGATTTCCCGATCCAGCTTGCCTTGCGGCGTGAAGCGCTGCACCACGCCGCCATCATTGGCGCAGCTCCAGTAACAACCGTCGGCATCGACGGCTGCCCCGTCCGGCCTT
The DNA here is from genome assembly GCF_014200505.1 of Massilia aurea. Lineage (GTDB taxonomy): Bacteria > Pseudomonadota > Gammaproteobacteria > Burkholderiales > Burkholderiaceae_D > Telluria > Telluria aurea_B. Next base: position 1,658,881 of record NZ_JACHBX010000001.1, read on the forward strand.
CCGAGTTGCCCGGTCAGGTTTAGAAACACGCGCTCATTGTGCGGGAGGCCGGCTTCGATATCGTAATCGTAAGCCCACACGAGGCGCCGCTGCGGATGCGAATCCGACAGGTACATCGTGCGGCCATCCGGCGACCAGGCCAGGCCGTTCTGCGTCAGCAGATTGCGCACCACCGGCCCATGCAGGCCACCGGCGGCGCTGTAGCGATACAGCCCGCCCACCGGGCGCGCAGCGCCCATGTCCATGAACATGGTGCCGCTCCAGAACCGGCCCTGCCGATCGCAGCGCCCGTCGTTGAAACGCATGCCCTCGCCCAGTTCGGCCGCCACCGGCGCAGCCAGCCGGGAGGCGTCCAGCGTGCCATCGGCATTCAACGCCAGGCGAAACAAACCCGTCTCCATCCCGGCGATCAGGCTGCCGTCGCTGCTCGCCGCAATGCAGGCCACCATCTCGGGCGCCGTCCAGTGCAGCAGCGCGCCGCTGGCATGGTCCCTGCGCCAGATGCGGCGCGCAGGGATGTCGACCCAGTACCAGGCAGCCTGCCCCGCGTGCCACAGCGGGCTTTCACCGGTGGCGCAGTGCACGCCCGCGATACGTTCAACGTCAGCAACCATCGATTACAACCCCTTGATTTCACGGTGCTGCGGCACCAGCATTTTCATGACCGTCCACGCCACCAGGTAGGCCACGGCGCAGATCGAGAACATGATCATATACCCGGTCTGCAGCTGGCCCAGTGCGCCGTAATGGTCGAACAGCCAGCCACCGAGCTTGGTGAGCAGCACGCCACCCAGGCCACCCGCCATGCCGCCGATACCGACGACTGAACCCACGCTGTGTTTCGGGAACATGTCCGAGACGGTGGTGAACAGGTTCGCCGACCAGGCCTGGTGCGCCGAGGCGCCGATGCCAATCAGGATCACGGGGACCCAGAAGCCCAGGTAGCCAAGCGGTTGCGCCAGCAGCACGACCAGCGGGCACAGGGCGATGACGAGCATGGCCTTCATGCGGCCATGATAGATGTCGGCACCCCGGTTCAGGAACCAGGTCGGCAGCCAGCCGCCACCGATACTGCCCACCATCGTCATGCTGTACAAAACAGCGAGCGGGATGATCATGTCGGTGGCCGACATGCCGTATTGAGCCGACATGTATTTGGGGAGCCAGAACAGGAAGAACCACCACACGCCGTCGGTCATGAATTTGCCGAAGGCGAAGGCCCAGGTCTGGCGGTAGCCCAGCAGCTTGAACCACGAGCCTTTGACTGGCGTGCCGGTGGGCGCCACCGTGACACCGGCGTCGCTGTTGATGTAGGCCAGTTCGGCCGCCTTCAAACGCGGCTGCTGTTCCGGCGCATCGTATAGCCAGATCCACAGGCCCATCCACAGGAAGCCGATGCCGCCGATGACGATGAAAGCCGACTGCCAGCCCCAGTGCGCAGCGATCAGCGGCACGGTCAGTGGCGCCAGGATCGCGCCGACGTTGGCGCCCGAATTGAAGATGCCGGTGGCGAACGAGCGCTCGCGTTTCGGGAAGTATTCGGCGGTCGCCTTGATCGCGGCCGGGAAGTTACCGGCTTCACCGACTGCCAGTACCGCGCGGCCGATCATGAAGCCGGCCACGGACACGGGCACGACGGCCAGGCCGATACTGGTGAAGACCGTGTTGACCGCTTCGCCGATGCCGATCGCGTACGCGTGGCCGATCGCGCCCAGCGACCAGATGACGATGGCCAGCACATAGGCGCGCTTGGTGCCCATGCGGTCGATCACGCGCCCGGCGAACAGCATCGAGATCGCGTAGACGAACTGGAAGGTCGCCGTGATGTTGGCGTAGTCGGTATTGGTCCAGTTGAACTGCTCGGTGAGCACCGGTGCGAGCAGGCTCAGGACCTGGCGGTCCAGGTAATTGATGGTGGTGGCGAAGAACAGCAGCGCGCAGATCGTCCAGCGATACCTGCCCACCACCGACTGCGCCGGTGTTACGTCGATGACTTGCTGATTCATGGTGATCAGTTCTTTTCAAGTTGGGTGACAGCCGGCGTCTCCTCCGGCTGGTACTGCGTTCAGGCGTCGTGTGTTACTTCCCTCCGCCCACTTGCAACGTGCCATCCTGCAGGCGCGACAGGCCCAGCGGATTGTCGTCACGCAGCGCCTCCGGCAGCAGGCTGCCCGGCACGTTCTGGTAGCAGACCGGCCGCAGGAAGCGGTCGATCGCGCTGGCACCAACCGACGTCGTACGGCTGTCGCTGGTTGCCGGGAACGGGCCGCCGTGCACCATCGCGTGCGCCACTTCGACGCCGGTCGGGAACCCGTTGAACAGCACGCGGCCCGCCTTGCGCTCGACGATCGGCAGCAGCTTGGCGGCCAGGTCGAGGTCGCCCTCGCGCGCGTGGACCGTGACGGTCAGTTGCCCGTGCAGGTGTTCGGCTGCCTGCAGCATCTGGGCAGCATCGGTAAAGCGTACCAGCACCGCACATGGGCCGAACACTTCATCTTCCAGTGCCGGGTTGCCCATGTAGGTGGCGGCGTCGCACACGTACAGCGCAGCCTGCGCAGCGCAGCCATTGCCTTCGGTCGTGCCTTGCGCAACCAGTTGCAGGCCGTCGACGGTGTTGAACGCCGTCACGCCCTTCGTGTAGGCGTCGTGGATGCCGGCGGTGAGCATCGTGCCGGCGCCCTTGGCACCCAGTGCCTGCGCGCTCGCGGCGACGAAGGCATCAAGCTCGGCGCCGGCCAGGGCAAACACCAGGCCCGGGTTCGTGCAGAACTGGCCGACGCCCAGCGTCAGCGAATCGACGAAGCCCTGCGCCAGCGTCGCACCACCGGCCTGCACTGCCGCTGGCAGCAGGAACACGGGATTGACGCTGCTCATTTCTGCGTACACGGGAATCGGTTCAGGGCGCGCCGCAGCCGTGCGCAGCAGCGCCAGGCCGCCCTGGCGCGAACCGGTAAAGCCCACAGCCTTGATGGCCGGGTGCGACACCAGTTGCTGGCCGACCGTGCGGCCATCGCCGAACAGCATCGAGAACACGCCTTCCGGCAGGCCGCATGCTTTTACTGCGCGCTGCACGGCGCGTCCGACCAGTTCCGACGTGCCGGGATGGGCGCTGTGCGCCTTGACCACGACCGGGCAACCGGCGGCCAGGGCCGATGCCGTATCGCCGCCCGCGACCGAAAACGCGAGCGGGAAGTTACTGGCACCGAACACGACGACCGGACCGAGGCCGATCTTGCGCAGACGCAGATCGGGCCGCGGCGGCGCGCGCTCTGGCAAAGCGCTGTCGATGGTTGCGTCCATGAAGTAACCGTCGCGCACGACCTTGGCAAACAGGCGCAGCTGGGTCACGGTGCGCATGCGCTCACCTTCCAGGCGCGCCTGCGGCAGGCCGGTCTCGAGCTGGGCGCGCTCGATCAGCTCGGGGCCGATCGCCAGGATTTCTTCGGCCACCATCTCGAGGAACGCGGCGCGCCCTTCAAGCGGCAGCGCGCGATACGGGTCGAACGCTTCGCTGGCCAGCGCGCAGGCGCGCTCGACGTCGTCACCGGTGGCCTGGCCGAAGCCGGGCTGCAGGTCTTCGCGCGTGGCCGGGTTGAAACCAAACACTTCCGTGCCGGCGCCGCGCACGCTGTGCGCGCCAATGATCATTTCACCGAGAATCGCCATGATCAGACCACCCCGTTCTTCTTGAGCAGGGCCAGCAGCATCGCGTCTTCTTCGGCCGTCAGGTCGGTCAGCGGTGGACGCACCGGACCAGCGCCATGGCCGACCAGGCGTGCGCCGGCCTTGACGATGCTGACCGCGTAGCCGGCCTTGCGGTTGCGAATCTCCAGGTACGGCAGGAAGAAATCGTCGATCAGGCGGTTGGTGGTGGCGAAATCGTCAGCGACGGTGGCGTGATAGAAGTCCATCGCCAGTTGCGGCACGAAGTTGAACACGGCCGACGAATACACCGGGGTGCCCAGCGCCTTGTAGGCGCCGGCGTAGACTTCGGCGGTCGGCAGGCCACCCAGGTAGCTGAAGCGGTCGCCCATGCGGCGCCAGATCGAGACCATCAGTTCGATGTCGCCGTTACCGTCCTTGAAGCCGATCAGGTTCGGGCAGCGATCGGCCAGCTTTTCCAGCGAATCCGGCGTCAGGCGGCAGTTCGCGCGGTTGTAGACCACGACGCCGATCTTCACCGAGCGGCACACCGCTTCAACGTGGGCGATCAGGCCATCCTGGCTGGCTTCGGTCAGATAGTGCGGCAGCAGCAGCAGGCCCTTGGCGCCCTGGCGCTCGGCTTCCTGGGCGTGCGCGATGGCGGTGCGGGTCGGGCCGCCGCAACCGGCGAGGATCGGCACGACGCCGGCGCAGGTGTCGACTGCCGTCTTGATGATCTGGCCGTATTCTTCGCCATGCAGCGAGAAGTACTCGCCGGTGCCGCCGGCGGCGAACAGCGCGGTGGCGCCGAACGGGGCGAGCCACTCCAGGCGCGCGGCATAGCCTTTTGGATCGAAATCACCCTGCGCATCGAAATCGGTGATCGGGAACGACAGCAAGCCGTGGGAAAGGACTTGCTTGAGTTCGTTTGGTTGCATCGTGCTGTCTCCGCTATCTGGTTGTTGGACGAGATACCTGCCATCGAGCAGGTTGTAAGTCATCGTACAACTGGTTGCGGTCATCCGCAAGCACAAAATGCGGAAATTCAGTTCATCGTGCTTTCCAGGCGGCGCTGCGCTTCCACCAGCCGTTCGCGGCTGTTGGACAGATGGGTGCGCATCGCCGCGCGCGCGGCTTCCGGGTCGCGTCGCTCGATAGCGCGGTAGATATCGTCGTGCTCGCGGCTGACGCGCTCGAGGAAACCGGCGGGCTTGTCCTGGTCGAGCACGGGCGTGTTGAGCCGCGCGCGCGGGATGAAGGCATTGCCCAGGCGGGTCAGGATATCGACGAAGTACCGGTTACCGGTCGATTGCGCAATCAGCAGGTGGAAGCGTTTATCCGCTTCGACTGCCGGCCTGCCCTCGGCCATCGCCTGCTGCATCTCGCGCAGCGCAGCGGCCAGCTCGTCCGCCTGCTCCTGGCTACGACGGCTGGCTGCGAGGCCTGCCGTCTCGGTCTCGACGCCGATGCGCAACTCCAGCACGGCCAGCACATCGCGCAGCGTCACGATATTCTCGGACTCCAGGCCCAGCCCCGCCTGCGCGCGCTCGATCACGAAGGTGCCGATGCCGTGGCGGGTCTGGACCAGCCCGGCTGCCTGAAGATGGGTGATCGCTTCACGCACCACGGTGCGACTCACGCCGTGCTGCCCCATCAAGGACGACTCCGTCGGCAATTTGTCGCCTGGCTTGAGCACGCCCTGCTGGATCGTGGCGCTGATCTGCTCGACCACTCCCTGGGACAGACTGCGGTGCTTGCGTTGCGGGAGCGTCATGATGGGAAATCGCGATGAATGGGATAGCCCAGATTATACGCGAAGCGCAAGTTGTACGACATCCTATAACTAGCAAAACTGGTATAGCTATCTGCGGTATAGCCACGTTGCAAAATTGGTCCGACCAACCTAGAATCGGATGATCATAAAAATATGGAGACACCGTGGCCAACATCCGCTCTTCTGCCCTGACCCTGCTATGCCTGCCGTTATGGTTATTGGGCGGCGCCGCCACGGCCACGCCACCCGTCCACGACCGCGTGATCCTGGTGGGCGACTCCACCATGGCCAGCACCACCGGCTACGGCGACGCGCTGTGCGAACGATTCACGTCCGAGACGGCCTGTCTGAATCTGGCACGTGGCGGGCGCAGTTCGGGCAGCTTCCGGGCCGAGGGCCGCTGGGACGAGGTGACCGGCCTGCTGCGCGCCGGCGGCTACCGGCGCACTTTTGTGCTGATCCAGTTCGGCCACAACGACCAGCCGGGCAAGCCGGGCCGCTCGACCGACTACGTGACCGAGTTCCCCGCCAATATGCAGCGTTACGTGATTGAGGCACGCGCTCTGGGTGCGGTACCGGTGCTGGTCACGCCACTCACGCGGCGCAGCTTCAAGGGAGGCTATGTACAGGATGACCTGGCGCCATGGGCGGCCACCGTGCGCAACATTGCCGCGGCCACGGCCACCCCGTTGATCGAATTGAATGCGCTGTCGCTGGCGGCCGTGCAGGCCATGGGACCGGACGAGGCCGACAAACTGGCGCGCGTCGGCGAGAACTTCGACCGCACGCACGTGGGACCGCTGGGTGCCCGGCGCTTTGCGGACATCGTCGCGCGCGAGATCGTACGCAAGGTGCCGCAACTGGCTGACGACCTCGTGGCTGCCGACGGCGCCGGAGGCGCGCAATGAACGCCGCGCTGACGGCGGCCGCACTGGCACTGGCACTGGCGGCGGTGCAACCCGTCCACGCACAGACCCTGGCGCCGGCAAGCGCCGAGCGCCAGCACGCACCGGCCGATGGCTGGGCCGCGCAAGAAGGCGGCACTCGGGGCGGCGCACTGGCGCTGCCTGCCCATGTGTACACGGTGCGCAACCGCGCCGAACTGGTCGCGGCGCTTCAGGCGTCGGCGCCTTCGCGTATCGTCCGGGTGGCGGCAACGGTCGACATGACCGAAGGCCGGCCGTTTACCGACAGCGCCGATCAGGCGCGGCGCGGCGCCGTGACCATTCCTTCCAATACCACGCTGCTGGGCGTGACGTCCGGGGCCGGCTTCGTCAACGCCAGCTTGACGATCGACGGGGTCGAACAGGTGATCGTGCGTCATCTGGCGATCCGCAATCCGTGCGACATCCAGCCGGCATGGGACCCGCACGACGGCCCGCAAGGCAACTGGAATTCGGATTACGACGGCATCACGGTGCGGGCCGCGCGCCATGTCTGGATCGACCATAACAGCTTCACCGATGCGCCCGACACGGACGACCGCGCGCCGGTCGAGAAAGGCAAGATCAAGCAATGCCACGACGGGGCACTGGATATCTCGCAGGGCGCGGACCTGGTCAGCGTCACTTACAACCATTTTGCCGATCACGAAAAGAACATGCTGATCGGCGCCAGCGACCGCGCCACCGGTGACACGGACCGGCTGCGCATCACGCTCAAGGGAAATCTGTTCGAGCACGTCGCCGAGCGCGCGCCGCGGGTACGCTACGGCCAGGTGCACCTTTTCAATAATTATTATGTGGGCGAGCGCAAGCGAGCCGTCTACCGTCACCACTACAGCATCGGCGTGGGACACCAGGCACTGGTGCGCTCCGACGCCAATGCCTTCGATGTGACCGGCGCCCGGGGCTGCGCGGACGTGGTGCGCGACCCGGGGTCGAGCCACGGCGTGTTTGCTGACAGCGGCTCGCTGCTCAATGGCCAGCCGCTAGGCGCCTGTCCGTTTGGCGGGCCTTCCATGGCGCCCCTGCCCTACACCCATACGGCGCTCCCGGCCCAGCTGGTGCCCGAGCACGTGCGCACCAACGCCGGCCCGCGGCCGACCCAGGGTGGCGACGGGATCGCCGAAGCGCGCCTGTCGTTGGCGCCAGGTGCTCCGTTCGTGCTGCGCGCGCGCCGTCAGGCGAATGGCGACTGGCAGGGCGTGAGCGTGCAACTGGCCGATGAAGAAAAAACCCTCCAGGTCGAACTGCTGGCGTCGCGCAGCGGCAAGGTCGAACGCCTCAAGCAGGTGCGGCGCCGTCTTGCGCCAGCGTTCGTGGCATCCCGCACCCCGCTGACCGTGGGCCTGACATCCGAGGGCGGTGTCCTGTTTGCGCTGATCGATGGCGAACGCGTCACGAGTGCGCTGGAAACGCCGTTGCCGGCAACCCTGCCGCTCGACTGGGAAGCAGGCGCGCACAAGGTGCTCGACGTGCGCACCGGGCCGGAAGGTACGGTGCCGGCCCGCGTGACCCCGCAGGTCGCCGACAACCGGATCGCGCTGCAGGCCGGCGATCCGGCCGAGACGGTCGGCATCGGCGGCGCGGTCGACCTGGTCGCGGTGGTGGCCGATCCGCGCATCGCGAAGGCTGCGGTGGTCGATGGCGCGCTGCAGATCACGCCGCTGACGCCCGGTCAAACCACGGTTGCACTGACCAGCGCGAGCGACCCATGGGCCGGGGCGAATCTGGCCGTGGCCGTCGGCCCGCGCTTTGCCGAACCGACGGGCGCGCCGGTCGGCATCGGCATCGATCCGGCGCGCGGCGCACGCGGCGTACCGCCAGACACGCTGCTCCGCCTGATGCTGGCACCGGGCGCGCAACTAACCGGCGAAGGCAGCATTCGAGTCTGGCGCAAGCGCGATGGCGCGCTGGTTGGCGTGATCCGCCCCGGCGAGACGGTGAGCAGGATCGGACCGGCGCCGCGTCAGCGCCTGGTGCGCGAGCATCGGCTGAGGCTGGTCGACGGGCAGTTGCGCGCCCGCTTGCCGCAAGCGCTTGACTACGATACCGAGTATGTCGCAACGGCCGAAGCGCGCCTGGTGCGCGGCGCGGACTTCGCCGGCGCACGCTGGGCGTTTCGCACGACCCCGCACCGCCCGGTGGGCGACAGCATCACCGTGGCCAGCACGGGCCGTGCCCACTTCCGCACCGTGCAGGGCGCGCTCGACTATGCGATGAGCCTGCCCCGCGCCCTGCCGCTGACGGTCAATGTGCGCGACGGCGTCTATCCCGAGCTGCTGTACCTGCGCGACAAGGACCGCTTGACCCTGCGCGGCGCCAGCCGCGAAGCGACGATCATCCGCGCCACCAACAGCGACACGCTCAATCCCGGCTCCGGCAGCGGTCAGGCGCCGCAAGAGCCTGGGCTGCTGGGCGGGCGCGCGCTGTTCCTGGCCCAGGACAGCGACCTGCTCGAACTCCGTGACATCGCCCTGCACAACAGCACGCTGCGCAGCGATGGCCATTCGCCGCAGGCCGAGACGCTGTTCTTCAACAGCCCGGACGGGCACCTGGCGGTGCGCAATGCGCACTTTTCGAGCGAGCAGGATACGCTGCAACTGAAAGGCTATGCGTGGATCTACAAATCGCTGGTCGAAGGCAATGTCGACTTCGTCTGGGGGAACAACCGGACGACACTGTTCGAAGACAGCGAAATCCGCACGGTCGGCGACAGCGCGAATCCCGACAGCGGTGGCTACATCGTCCAGGCGCGCACGGTCGGCCCCGCCGAGACGGGGTTTGTCTTCCTGCGCTCGCGCCTGACCCGCGGCCCCGGACCGACGGGCAACCTGCCCCCGAATGGCAGCGCCTACCTGGCGCGCTCGCCGGGAACGGCGAACACCTGGGACCACGTCGCCTTCATCGAGTGCACCATCGGCCCGCACATCGCGGCCGACGGCTGGCTGCGCCGTCCGGCGCCCAATCCGCTGCAGGGCGGCTGGCGCGAATACGGCAACCGCACGCCGGATGGCCAGCCGCGCGACTACGGCGGCGCGGTCCTGGACGCCACGCAGGCGGCGCGCTACCGCACCCGGGCCGCTGTCTTTGCCGGCAGCGGCTGGGATCCGCAGCCATGAGCGGGTAGTAACCACGATAACTATTTGCCGCGAGCCCTTGCCACATCAGGCCGGCCAAACTAAGATTCGCTAGTTTTGGCAGAGCTGCCAATTATCCAGGACGAACCGACCGATGAAGATTACTCCAGCGCCGAATGAACCAGGCACCACCGAGCCGCGGCTGTACCGGGTCGTGGCGGCCAGGATCGAAGAACTGATCCGTGCCGAGAACATCCGCGGTGGCGAGCGCCTGCCGGCCGAGCGCGAGCTGGCAGCCAAGCTCGGGGTCAGCCGCACGTCGCTGCGCGAAGGCCTGATCGCGCTCGAACTGGGCGGCAAGGTCGAGGTGCGTGGCGGCTCCGGTGTGTATGTCAGCGAACAGGCAGCGCCGCAGGCAGTGGTGCCGACAGCCGGGCCGGGCCCGTTCGAAGTGCTGGCCGCGCGCCGCATGATCGAGGTCGAAGTCGCCGCACTGGCAGCCAAGCACGCCAATGATTCGGCCATCGACGCCATCCTGCTCGCGGTCGAGGAGATGGAACAGCATCATGAAGACCGCAGTGCCAATGAAATGGCCGACCGCAATTTTCACCTGGCCATCGCGCGCGCGACCGGCAACAGCGCCATGGTCGGCGTCATCGAATACCTGTGGAGCCAGCGCGGCTCGCTGTGGCACAAGCTCAAGGAGCACTTCCAGACCGAAGAACTGCGCCAGCAAACGCTGATCGACCACCGCAATATCTTCGCCGCCATCGCATCGCACGATGTCGCCGGCGCACGCCAGGCGATGCGCGCCCACCTCGACCGCGTCACCCGCACCTTCTCGCGCGGCTGACCAGCCTCGTCACAACAGCGGGCCGCGCCGCCGCCCGCTTCATGGGCCAGCGCCGCCCGACGCCTGCCCTTCCCCGCCCCTTCGCCCTGCCGCCTTCTTTGTCATCCGACATCAATAAGACAATATCTGTATAGACCAGAAGATATTTCGGCACGTCCAGATTGCCTAAAGTGGTCTTACCAAAGTAAAATTGAACATACCAGTCGCCGGTTGCGCACGATTCATAGAAATCACGAACCGCCCGACATGCATGCGATCCCGAGACACATCCGGACGCACTCTCACGATGACAGGCAGGAGACACTCAGTGAATATCAACCGTACAACCCCATTCCCGGGCTTTCTGCTCTCGGCCGTCGCATTGGCCGCTATGACCCTCGCCAACGGCGCGGCAGCGCAGGAAGCGCAGCCGCAGCGCGTCGAAGTGACGGGCTCATCCATCAAGCGCCTGGCGACCGAAAACGCCCTGCCCCTGACCACCTACAAGGCCGAGGAACTGGTCAACCAGGGCCTGACCACGATGTCGGAAGTGGCCGTGGCCCTGACCGTGGCCGCGACCAACGAACCGGTTGGCGGCGGTGGCGGCGGCACCATGATCAATATGCGCGGCCTGAACACCAACCGCACGCTGGTGCTGCTCAATGGCCGCCGTCTGGCCAACGAAGCGCTGGGCGCGAGCTCGGTCAACGTTGACGTGATCCCGATGGCCGCCATCGAGCGCGTCGAAGTGTTGCGCGACGGTGCTTCGGCCCTGTACGGCACCGATGCGATCGCGGGCGTCGTCAACTTCATCACCAAGCGCACGGTGCAGGAGGTGACGATCCACGCCAGCACGGTGCAGCCGGAGCAGTCCGGCGGCGGCGAACAGAAGCGCGTGACGATCCTGGCCGGCAAGGGCGATATCGCCACCGACGGCTGGAACGTCTACACCGCGTTCAGCGCCCAGCGCCGCAGCTCGCTGCTGCAGCGCGACCGGCCACAGATCTGGGACGCCGATAAACTCGCGTCGCTGGGCGGCACGCCGTTCACGGCCAACACCTCGGGCGGCTCGGCGTCGCCCGCCAACTTCACCATCTACCGCAACGGGCGCCCGGCCAACATCACTGGCAACCCGTACTTCGCCGCCGGCTGCGTGGCCCCGGGTCTGGCCCAGACCACGGTGCCGTCCACCCGCACCGCTGCCAACGGTGCTCGGACCTGCATCACCGACCCGGGCATCTACCCGGAACTGCTGCCGGAAAACCAGCAAGTGACCTTGTTTACCAAGGGCAGCCTGGCGCACGGCGACGGCAAGATGCTGACCGTGGAGCTGAATCTGTCGCGCTCGTACATCGACGCGATCAGCCCGCCCCAGCCGTTCGGCAACAACACCGACTACGACCGCCTCACCGCGTCGCGCCGGCCCCTGATGATTACCAAGGCGAGCCCGTATTACCCGGGCGGTCGCGGCGGCGTGCCGGCCGTGGCCGGCCTGAACGGCGAAGACCTGGCCCTGACCTGGAGCCTGGATGAACTGGGCGCGGCCAAGCTGCATGACGTGCAGACCAACCACCGCCTGGTGATTGCCGACGAAGGCGAGTTCAAGGGCTGGGACTACCGCGTCGGCGGCTCGTACGGCTACAGCCACCGCGACTCCGGCTTCAAGGAAAACTTCGTGCGCACTCCGGCCGTGTATGCCGGCGTGGCCAACGGTATCCTCAATCCGTTCGGCGCGCAGGATGAGGCGGGCCGCGCCTACCTCGAGGACATCTCGGCCGACGGCCAGCTGTTTCGCCAGGCCGACGTGCGCTACTACGGCGCCGACTTCAACCTGAGCCGCACGCTGATGGCGCTGCCCGGCGGCGATCTCGGGATTGCGGTCGGCGGCGACTGGCACCGTGAAACGTATGCCGAAAACGTGCCGATGATCGGCAACGAGGTGGTCTGGCGCGTCAGTGGCTCTCCCGGCAACAACCCGAGCGGCCAGCGCCGCGTGGCCGGTTTGTACGCCGAACTCGACGCCCCCGTGACGAAGGACCTGAACCTGAACTTCGCCGTGCGTGGCGACCACTTCAGCGACTTCGGCTCGACCTTCAATCCGAAGGCCAGCTTCCGCTACCAGCCGATCAAGGCACTGATGGTGCGCGGCACGGTCAGCACGGGCTTCCGCGCGCCGACCCTGCCGGAACTGTACGGCGTACCGCGCACCTTGACGCCATCGACGTCGAGCTGGGACGATCCGCTGCTGTGCCCTAGCCCGACACCAAACGTGGCCGGCTCCGGTACCCTGACCACCGACCCGCGCTTTGCCGGCCTGGGCCTGGACGCCGAGCGCGTCTGCAACACGCGCCTGACCACGCTCGTCGGCGCCAACCCGGACCTGGAGCCGGAGAAATCGAAGACCTACACGGTCGGCTTCGTGATCGAACCGGTCAAGAACTTCGTCGCCACGATCGACTTCTGGAAGATCGACATGAAGCGCACGATCGCCCAGATCAACGAAGACTCGATCTTCGATAACCTGGACCGTTACCAGGACCTGTTCGTACGCAACCCCGACGGCACGCTGCAGTACATCACCAAGACGCGACTGAACATGGGGGGGCTCAAGACCCAGGGCATCGACCTGAGCCTGAACTACATGCTGCCGACCGCGCACTGGGGACGCTTCGGCTTCTCGATGGACGGCACCTACACCGACCGCTACGAAGGCCAGAACGATGCGGGCAGCCCGTGGGTCGACAGCGTCGGACGCATCGGCGCGCTCTCGACCGGCTCGACCTCGGCCAATACCTATATCTTCAAGTGGAAGCACCAGGCGCGCGTGAACTGGCAGTACGGTGCGTTCTTCGCCCAGCTCACGCAGCAGTACAGCTCGAGCTACGAAGACACGAACGCGCTGCCGACCCAGCAGCCGGGGCAGCCGTTCTACAACGTGATCGAGCCGTACCGCGTCTACAACCTGTCGACGACGTACAAGGTCTCGAAGCAGCTCAAGATCGGCGCCGGCGTGAACAACCTGTTCGATACCGATCCGCCGCTGTCGAACCAGCGTCTGTCCTCGCGTGTGGTGTTTGCCCAGAACATTGCCAAGCCGATTGGTCGGGCGTTCACGGTAAGGGCTGATTACACGTTCTGATCGTTGGTGAGGTCCGCCGTTTCCGCTTGTGCGGGAATGGCGAGCGCACGCGTTCTGGCGGAACGGGCACGTGGCTGCTTCAGAAATAACCCCGACGATATTGCCCGTCACGGCGGGTAAGATTGCGGCGCCAACGGCGCCCGTCGATCGCTTTAAAATCCGTGCCGCCTGGTGCTGGTGTGTTGATCACTGCCGAGCGCCATTGTGACCCGCACCCAAAGTGCACTTCCCTTGACTCGTGTGTCGTCGCTGCGCAAGTTGCCGATTAAACGATCTTAGTTCGCCTCGTCAGAATGCGTACTACGCGGAAAATTGATCGTATCCAGCAAATGGCGTGCTGCGCGTGTGACAGCATTGCTGTTTACTTCGATCAAAAGAACATGTTTGAAGAAATCGATCTTTGCTTGATTCGTTGGTGTTTGATCGATCGCATCGATGACCAAGGGCCGTACCTTATCCCTGTATTTTGCGTAATCTTCAATCATATGCTGCTGATACACCAAATCGCCGGTATATTTAACCAGCTGCTGCTGCAATATGTAAGCGTCTTCTCCATCTTTGTTACGCATTTCTTTTTCTATTTCTCTTGCAACCGACGCTGCCTTTTGTGCATCCAGTATAAATAACCACTTGGCCGACCAGGGCAATTCTTTCAGTAGCAGCTCAAACGCAATCTTCTTCTCCTTCCTGCTCAGCCCTATAAGCGCATCGACACTGTAACCGTCAGCTTTCTCGCTGCCGGTCATCTGATATTCTTTCATGAACAGCTCGAGCGCTGATGTCATATCACATTCTTTTGAACAAAGCTTTTTCATCGACGGTTCTTGCTTTTTTAGGAGCGTCAATGTATGGCTGCAACATGCTGTCGTCGAAATAACGCAGGCTTTCCACGTGCGACGCAGCGACCGGGTAAGGCTGACCAGCTTGCCAATAAGCTGGCCCATCGCCATAATCAAGTCTTTATCGTGTTTTGTACATACGGTTCGTGATTTGGTGCTATTTATTGGTGCGCAACAGCGATCAGACACCGCTCGACCGTCCGCGTAGAATCGCAAGCGGCTGCCGTTCAGGCCGCGATATTTCCAGTTCGACAGGGGCGGTCACTCATGTTGCTGTGGTTGTACTTGAATTCGGGACGGCAGCGCATGATAACTCAAAGGAATTTTTAGTATGACGAAAATGTTATTGCTCTGCTTATTGATCATGACGGCCACAGCGCATGCAGGTACGACTCGAACGAACTGCGCATTTGGGTCGAGCTACGACGTTTCTCGCTCGTATACTATCCAGGAAATAGAACGCGCTGAATTGGCGCAAATTGAAGCATTTGTGAAGGTTTCACCAGATATACCGAAATTGCCTTTTGGCTTTCAAAACCCTGAATGGATTTATCTGAAGTCTATAGTCCAGCCAGGCGACAAGATAGTCTACTTCCGCTGGCGCCCCCGCCCCCAGGCAAGCGACGCGGGAGTCGCGTTGGTCCGCGCCTGCCGTGTCATCCATCAGATTGTTACGAGTCAGGGCTAACCTGATGGTCTGCTTGGTTGTCGAGCCACACACAGGCACTTGTGCGCTGTGCCGGCTTTCGCAAACTGTATCGCTTGAAGCAACCGGTGCAAAACGCTTTGCTGCCGCGGTAAGCAACGTTCGTATCAACGACAAGACGTTCTACAAAGTGCTCTCTACCCCGCCCCTCAAGGCGTAACGCGCACGTAGTCGATGTCCGCCCACGCGCCCGCCGCGCCGGTCGCAAACAAGCCGACCTGTGCGCCCACCCAACGCCCCATCGCCGCATCGAATGGCTCGCCCAGCGGCGTGAACATAATCCCATCCTGGCTGTACGAGAACGCCACGCGTGCGCCATGCGTCACCTGCGCGCGCAGCAGCACCTTGTAGCCGGCCAGCGCTGGCCCCAGCGTGTCGCCGCACTCGCCAGCCGCCTCACAGCGCGCAGCCACCATGCGTGGCTTGCCGTCGACGCGGCGCAGTCCGAACCACTGGCTCGACAGTCCCAATATGCCCAGCCCAACCTGATCGCCATCGCGCCCCGCGCGCAGTTCCACACTGGCCGTCAAGCCAAAGGCCGGTGACGGGAATTTCTGCGTCAGCACCGACGCCAGCGTGCGCAGCGGCGCTGCTGGCTGCGCGAACAGGCGCAGCATGCCGGGACGGGCGTCGAGCGCATACCAGCCGGGTTGCGGGTTGGCTGTCCATTGCCACTGGCGGCCCAGCACAGCGCCATTGAATTCGTCGCTCGTCGCCGGCTCGCGGCGGGCAAACACGCCCGGCACCGGCTTGACATACTCGCTGACCGGCTGGCCCACGCCCGGCGTGGCGGACGGTTCACCGATCAGCGGCCAGTCATCGTTCCAGCGCAGCGGCTGCAGATGCACGACGCGGCCGTAGGCGCGCAGGTCCTGAAAGTGAAAGAACCAGTCCCCGCCCTGCGGGGTCGTGACCCAGGCGCCCTGGTGCGGGCCGTTGATGCCCGTTGCGCCCTGCGCCATCACGATCCGGTCTTCGTAGGGTCCCTCAATGCGACGCGAGCGGAACACCGATTGCCAGCCTTGTTCAACCCCGCCAGCCGGCGCGAACACGTAATACCAGCCATTGCGCTTGTACAGCTTCGGCCCTTCGAGGGTCCGGTAGCCCGGCAGGCGGTTGCCATCGATGATCACCCGGCCTTCGTCCAGCAGACTGCGTCCGTCGGGCGCCATGCGGCGCAGGGTCAGCACATTGTTGATGCCGGCGCGGCTCTTGGCCCACGCATGGATCAGCCAGGCCTGGCCATCGTCATCCCACAGCGGGGCCGGATCGATGATGCCCTTGCCCGGCAACAGCAGGTACGGCGCACTCCACGGGCCGGCAAAGTCGGAGGCCGTGGTGACGTAGATGCCGTGGTCCGGGTCGGGATAAAAGATCCAGAAGCGCCCATCGTGATGGCGCAGGCTGGGCGCCCACACGCCCTTGCCGGGCTGGGGCGCGGCGAATGCGGCCGATGGCGTGAGTTGTGGCAACGCGTGGCCCACCAGCTCCCAGTTCACCATGTCGCTTGACGCGAGCAGCGGCAGGCCCGGCGCGTTGGCGAAGCTCGATGACACCATGTAGTAGCGCTCACCGACGCGGATCGCATCGGGGTCGGAATAATCGGCGTGCAGGATCGGGTTGCGATAGCGGCCGTTGCCGAGATCCGGCGACCACGGCGCGCGTGCGGGCACTGGGCCGAGCGTCTTGCGCAAGAAGCGGTCCATCGCATCGACGGTCGTCGCCAGCCAGGGATCGAACAGCCAGAAGGAATGCGGCGCGCCGTCCAGCGCCACGGTATCGGTGGGGATACCGTGGCTGGCCAGCGTGGCCGCCAGCGCTTCGCGTCCACTCGAAAAGCGCGGCGCGGCGCCGACGATGAATTGCACCGGCGGGCTGTCCTTGCCGGCATGGGTCAGCGGCGAGGCGTCGCGCCAGAGTGCGCTCTGCTCGGCATAGCGCCCGCCAAACCAGGCGCCTGCTGCCGACGGGCGCTTGGCCGGGTCGTCCTCGAAGCGCAGCGCCAGTTCGGACGTGAAATCGGACAGGCCGTCGATGTTGATCACGGCCCGCACCGCATCCGGCCGGGTCATGCCCACCAGCGCCGCGATCTGGCCGCCGGCCGAGCCGCCCGCGATGGCGACGCGCGCCGGGTCCAGGCTCAGGCCGGACGCCTGCGCGCGCAGCCAGTCCAGCGCGTCCTTGACGTCATCGATTGCCGCCGGATAGCGCGCCTGGCCCGATAGCCGGTAGCTGACGGTGGCCGCCGCATAACCGCGCGCAGCCAGGCGCGCGGCCAGCGGCGCCATGTTCGAACGCTCGCCGCTGGCCCAGCCACCGCCATGCACGAGCACCACCAGCGGCGCCGGAGTGTCGCCCGCTGCCGGCAGATACAGGTCCAGTGCAAGGGGGAGCTCTCCCCTGCGTGCGTAAACGATGTCCTTGCGCACCTGCACCGGCGCCGGTGCGTCGGCGCTGGCAATCCGGATGAACGGGTAGTCGCGTACCAGCTTGTTATAGGTGGTGGCGGCGTCGTAACGTGCCTGCGCCGTTGCCGGCGCCGACGCCATGAACGCGAGCGTGCCCAGCGCAAGGCAGGCCAGCACGATGCGTTTGCACGCTGTGCCTTTCGCAGCCCCGGCCATCGGTCAGGTCACGGGTGCAGGATTGAACAGCGCCAGCGAGTTGTGCAGCTTCCAGTGCTCGGCCCAGGTCTTGCGGCCGCTCGCCACATCCAGGATCAGCCGGAAGAGTTGCCAGCCGACGTCCTCGATGCTCGCTTCGCCGCTGGCGATCGTGCCGGCATCCAGGTCCATCAGGTCATGCCAGCGGCGCGCCAGCTCGGTGCGGGTGGCAACCTTGATGACCGGGACCGCGGCCAGGCCGTACGGGGTGCCGCGCCCGGTGGTGAAGATGTGCACGTTCATCCCGGCGGCCATCTGCAGCGTGCCGCAGATGAAGTCGCTGGCCGGGGTTGCTGCGTAGATCAGGCCCTTCTGCGTCAGTTTGTCACCCGGCGAGAGCACGCCGGTAATCGCCGTGCTGCCCGACTTGACGATCGAGCCCATCGCCTTTTCGACGATGTTCGACAGTCCACCCTTCTTGTTGCCGGGCGTCGTGTTGGCGCTGCGATCGACACTGCCGCGCACCAGGTAATCGTCGTACCACTGCATCTCACGCACCATGGCCGCCGCTACTTCCGGCGTCGCGGCGCGCGCGGTCAGCTGGTCGATGCCGTCACGCACCTCGGTCACTTCGGAAAACATCACGGTGCCGCCGGCGCGCACCAGCAGATCGGTCGCGTAGCCCACGGCCGGATTGGCCGTCACGCCCGAAAACGCATCGCTGCCGCCGCACTGCACGCCGACCACCAGGTCGGACGCCGGGCAGGTTTCGCGGCGGCGCGCGTTCAGTTCCGCCAGGTGCTGTTCGGCGGTGACCATCAGCGCGTCGATCATCGACATGAAGCCCACATGCTGCCGGTCCTGCAGCGTGACCACCGACGGCGCGCCATTGCCGATCGGGATCGAGCCAGCCGGGAACAGGCGCGCCGGCGGCAGCTTTTCGCAGCCGAGGCTCACCACCATCACGTTGTCGCCGAAATTCGGATTCTTCGAGAGGTTGCGGATGGTCCGGATCGGAATGTCGGCGCCGGGCGCATCGATCGCCACCCCGCAGCCATACACGTGCTCGAGCGAGACCACGTCCTCGACGTTCGGATAGCGCGGCAGCAGTTCATCCCGGATGCGCCGCACGGCGTACTCGATCACGCCCGAGACGCACTGCACGGTGCTGGTGATGGCCAGCAGGTTGCGGGTGCCGACCGAACCATCCTTGTTGCGGTAGCCCTCGAACGTGTACCCGTCCAGCAGCGGGCCGGCCGCGATGGCGTGGGTGCCCACCGGCAGATCGTCGAGCGAGCGCGCCGCCGGCATGCGCAGCACGCGCTCCGATACCCAGCTGCCGCGTGCAATCGCACCGCTCGCGTAGCCGATCGTCACGCCATAGCGGATCACCGGTTCGCCGTCGGCCAGGTCGCTCAGCGCGACCTTGTGGCCCTGGGGAACGCCTTCGAGCAGCACCAGCCCGCCGGGCAGCACGGTGCCGGCGGGCAGGCCGCCATCGTTGACGACGATGGCAACATTGTCGCCTGGCTGCATGCGGATCGTGCGCGGAAGGTCGTGGTTCATGTGTCGTGTCTGCCTGACGGCTGAAGTTGGGAGGATCGTTTTAAGTATGCCATAAAACGTTCCAATGCGGCTAGTCCACATCTTCATTTTGGCCGGACCAAATATGAATGGCCTGACCAAATCGACACAAAAACGCAACGCTGGGCCAGCGTCGTTGACGCGCCATGCTACCGGACGAGCGGTTGAACAATCGAGGGGATTACAGGAGTAACAGCGATGGGTGCGGCCTGCGCAGACCGGAAATCAGGCAGGATATTGGAGGGGGTATGGCCTGATACCGCGGCCGAGACATCGTTTGCCTGGCGACGAAGCAGGCACCGGGGGCGCTGCACGCAGCAGCGTCCCCAGTGCCGACAGCATCAGTGATGCGCCAGCGTCAACGGCGCGGGACGGCCGTTGCCCAGCGCCGTCAGCGCTTGCGTGTGGTCCAGCTTGAACACCGCCAGGGCTTCCGACAATTGCGCGGTCTGGTCCGTCAGCGATGTGGCCGCCGCCGACGCTTCCTCGACCAGTGCCGAGTTCTGCTGCGTCATCTGGTCCATGTCGCTGATTGCCAGGCCGATCTGCTCGATGCCTTCGCTCTGGCGCTGACCAGCGTCGCTGATGTCGCCCATGATCGTCTGCACACGGCGCACAGCGGCCACAATCTGTTCCATCGTGCTGCCTGCCTGGTCCACCAGCGCGCTGCCGGCGTCGACCTTGGAGACCGAGTCGCCAATCAGCTCCTTGATTTCCTTGGCGGCGGTGGCGCTGCGCTGCGCCAGGTTGCGTACTTCAGAGGCCACGACCGCGAAACCGCGGCCCTGCTCGCCTGCACGCGCCGCCTCGACGGCCGCATTCAGCGCCAGGATATTGGTCTGGAAC
This sequence comes from Massilia aurea, assembly GCF_014200505.1. Lineage (GTDB taxonomy): Bacteria > Pseudomonadota > Gammaproteobacteria > Burkholderiales > Burkholderiaceae_D > Telluria > Telluria aurea_B. Next base: position 1,678,867 of record NZ_JACHBX010000001.1, read on the forward strand.
GCGATGCCATCGATCACCGAAATGATCTCGACGATTTTGGTGGCCGACGTATTGATGGCGCTCATCGTCAACACGACGTTGCCCACTACCTCACCACCGCGCGTGGCGATGTCGCTGGCCGTCACCACCAGGTCTTTCGCCTGGTTGGCGTTGGCGGCATTGGTACGCACGGTGTCAGTCAAGGCTTCCATCGCACGGGTCGTGTTTTCCAGGCGACCGGCCTGCAGCTCGGTGCGGCTGGCCAGGTCGGCGTTGCCGCTCGCGATATCGCCACTGGCCGACGCGATCGTATCGGCCGACGTCTTGATGCCGGCCACCATATTGGCCAGGCGATCACGCATGTCGGACAGCGCAGCCAGCAGGCTGCTGTTGTCGCCCGGCTCGATGCGGATGGCCATCGACAGGTTGCCGTCGGCAACCATGCGGGCGATGTCGCGCGCATATTCGGGTTCGCCACCCAGTTGCTGCCAGATCGTGCGCACCATGAACCAGGACACCCCGATCAGCACGGCAATCACGATCAGGCCGGTGACGATGGTGACCGTCACGACATTCGTCACGCTGGTTTCGCTGCGCGTGATGCCGGCCTTGAATTGCTGCTGCGCTTGTTCATTGACCTTGGCGACGTCGGTATTGAGTGTCGCGAGCGTCGACTGCATGCGCGTCACGACCGCCTGCGGATCGCCCTGCTCCATCTCGAGCATGATCTTGGCCGCCGAAACGGCCGGTGCATAATACTGTTCGAATTCTTTGCTGAGGCGCTCGCCGGTTGGCCCCATGCCGTCGATCTTGCCGAAGCTGGCCAGCTTGGCCCGCACCTTGTTGGCTTGTTCGCCCACCTGCGTCAGGCGCGCCTTGTCGCCTTCGCTGACGGCGTCACGCAGGCCATTGGTGACCGACTCGATGTCGCCCGCCAGTTCCTTGCTGATGTCGAGCGCCGGGTAATCCACGCTTTCAGTCGTGTGGATCGACGTGAGTGCCTTGTTGGCGATGCCGGCACTAACGGCGACACCGAGGGTAAAAATGATGGCCGAAATGATCGGCAGTGCCCAGATCCTGCGTTTGATACTCATGCTGCCTGCTCCTGAAGTCAAAACCCGCCGCACGCGCGGCGGGGTACCGATAAATGATCAGGAACCGGAATAGACCACTTTGACCGACGCGTCGACCGCGCTCTTGTCGATATAGCCGATCGCTTTCGGGTCGGCTGCAACGGCTTTCTTGACGCCGGCGTTGTCGCCGACTTCCTTCGGCATCGTGGCCTTGCCGGTAAACACCAGCTTCGACCACAGGGCCTTGATCTGCGACGGATCCTTGTCCGTGACCTTCTTGTAGAACTCGGCGCGCGCCGGCGCGTTTTCTGCCTGGTCGACCGGCGTCATGGCGGTCGATTTACCCAGGAAGAACTGGGACACCTGGTCCTTGGTCAGCGACGATTCGGCGGCTTTCGCATTGACGACGACGACGACTTCGGCAGCGGCTGGCAGTGCGAGCAACAGGACGCTCAGGGTCACGCTTGCTTTGAACAATTGATTCATTGGTAAATCCTTAGAACACGAAGTCAAGCGCAACGGCGCCGACGGTCACCGGGCCCTTGAAGCCAGGCTGGACGTTGATGAACTGGCCGTTGCCTTGTGGCTTGATACGATCGACCTGGACCTTCAGCGCGGCCGAGGTCGTGAAGTCCCAGCGCACACCGATGCTGTCGGTGGTCTGGCTCGTGCCATCGATGGCCGTGGTCAGCGTGTTCATCAGGCCCGACAGCGCTGCCAGCGTTGGCGCGCACACGAACGAGGCACCTGCCGGGCAGTTCGCAGGAATGGTGTTGGTCACACCCTTCGAAATGATCTTGGCGCGGGTGTAGTACGGCAGGAACTTGCCGACGCGGTAGCCGCCCATCACGTAAAACGACTTGGACGAACCCAGGAACGAATCCGGCATCTTGCGCTTGGCGTACTCGGTCAGCACGACGATATTGTTCCAGTCCATGGACAGGCCAGCGGACGTGAACGTGTACTTGCGGTCCTTGGTGTTGAGCAGCACGCCCATGTCCGCCACTTGCGGGACATTGAATGCGGCAGCGGTATTGTTGAACGTGATCACGGCGGCGTCCAGTTGCGCGCTCTCCGACGACAGCTTGGTGCCGCTACGGCCCACGCGCACGATGAACGGGCCATGCTCGGCCGTCAGGTTCAGCGCGTACTGGTCGCGAGATTTGGCGGTAGGGCCGCCCGAGGTCTTGAATTCGCTGCGGCCATAAGCGGCCGTTGCCGTGACAGTCGTGTCGGCGTACTGCTGCTGCCAGGTGATGTCGGCACCGTCGATGTTATTAAGCGGCATCTGCGAATACAGTTCCTGCGGCGGACGCAGGAAGGTGTTGGCGTAGCCGACGTTGCGATATTCCGAAATCATGAAGGCCGGCATGGCCATGCGGCCAACGCGGATGCTCAGGTCATCCGACAGCTTGGCCTTGACGAAGGCCCACGACAGTTCGGCGCCGTAGCTGTCTTCGCCATCCTTGCGCACCAGGCCCTGGCCGGTGACCGACAACCACGAGTTGACGGTGTAGTCGGCCTGCAGGCCGAGATTCGAATCGACGCCAGTGCGTGGATCCTTCTTGACACCCGACGACTGGTTCGAACGGCCGAACTCGGCCTGATCGGTGTCGGAGAAAGTGAGAGCGCCGGTGCCGAAACCGCTGATACGAACGGCGTTACTATCCTGAGCAAAGGCAGATGCGACGGCGAATGGCAAAGCGAGTGCCACCACGATGTTACGTGTTTTCATAAATTCCTGGGGATTACGGTGAAGTAGTTTATTGAATGCAAAGACGGCGACATGGCCTGCGCCGCATCGCATTTGCTGAGGCAATTGTATCCATCTGGAAACTGTTGCCGCAACGAAAATTCACGAAAAGTCACTTTTTCTGTTCAATATGTGTGATTTTGTTGTGAACTTCTAACGCATTATTGCAATTAAACTACTTTGGTATTTACACCAAGTAGGTGCCCCAGCGCATCTGCAGCATGGATAAGACGCCATGCGTATCTATAGCATCCAGGTCTGCGCCCCCGCGTACTGACTGTCTGTCAGCAGGTTGTTCTGTCACCAGTGACGAGACCTATGTCGATCCTGTCTGCGCGCCCTCTTCTTCGCAGGCGACAGGAAATGAATCGCCCACCGGTTCATTGATGACTGGCTAACCAACACAAAAATTTGTTGGAATGATACTCAGTAATAGTAGACGCCCATTGGCAATTCTGGTTTGCCATTCTTTATCATGACGCTGGTGGACTTGGCAAGATTGATATTTTCCGGAGAATCCAGGCCAAGCGCTGAACCAGCTTGCGTCATTTGACAGGCGAAGCCCATCAAATCGTTCCAACTCATACCGACGGTGATCACTAAGGAAAGCACCGCCGTTGACGATGCGCACAAAAGGTAAAACCAGAATGTCATCTTTGGAACGGTGAACAGATAGCTTGACAAAATAAATATTGCCAATACGAATAATAGGGAATTCCTTAAAAGATATTTGCGCTGCGCTGAGGTCCCTCGTTCGCAATGTGGCTGCATCCAGATCATTCGATCTGCCGGAGATGTCACCGCCACCGCATCGAATACACCGTCAAGCATGGAACCGATAACCTTCACATGATCGCCATTCTTGAACGTGGTTTTCCAGAAGCTGCCCTGGATGGGCTGGCTTCCGATCGTCATCGTGAATGCCTCGACTGGATCGCCAGAATCACTGGCTGCTTGCGCACTGCTCACTGCGCCGGGAGCACCGACCGCCGCTTGCAATACCGACACGATGCCTGCCGTCTGAGCAGTTTGATCGGCGTTCGCCAGATAGTTAACATCGTCATCAAACACGATCAAGTTTTCGACAACACCTTCAACGATTTCATAGTGACTATTTAACATTAGGCAGACTCATCAGTAGTAATAGACACCCATTGGCAATTCTGGCTTGCCGCTCTTGATCATTTTTCTCGTAGACCGTACAAGATTGATATTGTCAGGCGATTCTAACGCCAGGGATGCACCAACCCGGCTCATACAATGCGCAAATGTCATTAAATCCTTCCAGCTCAAGACCACAGTGAAGAACAAGATGGTAATCGACAAGGAAGTAGCGGAGACCAGATAGAACCAGAATTCAATGTTCTTATCTTTGACGAGGAATGCCAGACCGGCGAACACGACGAGGACAAATATAAGAGAATTTCTTATAAGATACTTCCTCTGTTCTATCACACCTCGTTCGCAATGTGGTTGCATCCAGATCACTCGATCTGCCGGAGACGTCACCGCAACGGCATTGAACACACCGTCTACCCGGGACCCGATGGCCTTCACATGATCGCCATTTTTGAACGTCGTTTTCCAGAAGCTGCCCTGGATGGGCTGGCCTCCAAGGTCCATCGTAAATGCCTCGACCGGATCGCCAGAATCACTGGCTGCTTGCGCACTGTGCACTGCCCCGGGAGCACCGACCGCCGCTTGCAATACCGACACGATGCCAGCCGTCCGAGAATGTTGGTCGGCGTTCGCCAGATAGTTAACATCGTCATCAAACACGACCAGGTTGTCGACAACACCTTCAACGATTTCATAGTGACTATGTAACATTAGGCCGACTCATCAGTAGTAATAGACACCCATTGGCAATTCTGGCTTACCGGTCTTGATCATTTTCCTTGTAGACCGTGCAAGGTTGATGTCGTCAGGCGATTCCAACTGGAGGGCTGCGCCAACCCGGCTCATACGCTTTGCAAATGTCATCAAATCCCCCCAGCTCATGCCCACAGTGAAGAACAAGATGCCAGCCGACGTGGAGGTGCCGCATGCCAGGTAGAGCCATAATTTCATCTCCTCATCTTTCACGAGGAATGCCAGAGCGGCGAACACGAAGACGACAAATATAAGAGAATTTCTTACAAGATACTTCCTCTGCTCTACCACACCTCTTTCGCAGTGTGGTTGCATCCAGATAACTTGGTTCTCTGGATCTGCTACTGCGATCGCATGAAAGATGCTCCCCTCCCTGAATGCGACTACCTTGACATGCTCTCCATTTTGAAACGTGGTCTTCCAAAAACTGCCGTGAATCGTTTTACCGCCAACGGTCATCGAATAGGCCTCGACCGGATCGCCTGCATCATTCGACGCCTGAGCACTGTGAGCAGCGCCGGGGGAGCCGGTAGCTGCTTGAAGCACTGAAAAGATGCCTGCTGCTCGCGAGTTCGCCTCCGAATTGGCCAGGTAATTAACATCTGCATCGTAGACATTCAAATTTTCGATCACGCCTTCGATCACTTCATACGTGGTCTCATCCATATTTCATCCTAAGAACTCTTTTTCGAACGCTACATAATGCGTAATTCAGCATTGCCCACGAACCGGCGCTTATCCTGATGAAGCCATCTGCAATATACATCAGGATTAGTAATAATAGACACCCATTGGGAGCTCAGGCTTCCCGCTTCCAATAGCTGCCCTGGTTGATCTGACAAGATTGATTGTGCCTGGGGATTCAATTTCCAGTGCCGCGCCTACTTGCGTCATGCGGTTGGCGAACGTCATCAAATCACCCCAACTCATTCCGACAGTCGCTATCAAACAGATGACGGACGATAACGAGGCGCATGCCAGATAAAACCACAACTTCATGTTGGGGTTTGTGAAAAAAACGGTGGTAACAGAGAAAATTGCAATCACGAACAAGATTGAATTTTTAAGAATATATTTTTTCTGCTCAATCGTCCTTCTTTCGCAGTGTGGCTTCATCCAGATGGTTCGCGTGATTGGATCTGCAACTGCAATCGCCAGAAACACGCTGTTTTGCTTGATCCCAATGACCCTCACCAAGTCGCCATTTTTAAACGTTGTTTTCCAAAAGCTGCCTGCAACCGACTGGCCTGCCACGCTCATTGAATATCCCTCAACCGGATCGCCGGCATCGTTCGCCGCCTGCGCGCTATGCGCCGCGCCCGGAGAACCGGCGGCCGCCTGCAGCACGGAAACCAAACCCGCTGTTTGAGAGTTTTTCTCCGCATTCGCCAGGTAATTCACATCAGCATCGACAACGACCAGATTCTCCACCACGCCTTCGATGACGTCTAATTTACTCATATCTATGATCCACACTAATTTAGTCCTTGCAGCGCGGCACCAGGCCTGAGCATCAACTTTCTACGTCCCGCACATCCGGTCTTCATCCATTCGCGCATATATTGTCGACGGCCGCTTACGTCCTTGTCGCAAGTCGCCGCACTTGAAATTACTTTTGAGGCCGAAAGTCATGGCCATTGTCGAAGCCGAACTGGTGTTCGTCATACATCCGGCGCATCTTGCGCACCAGGTGTTTTTGCAGGACGGGCGGCAGTTTGAAATAAGGGGCACTGGCGGTGGTCGAGCGATGCGGGTCAAGGTCGCCAGTGATCGCCCGGATGGCAGTCTTGGTGTTGCGGTGAAAAACGATGATCTTCAGCCGCCCTTCATAGGCATCATCCACCAACTTACCCTCCTCGCTGGGGTAGAAGCGATACACCAGGATCGGATCGACGAGCCCGTCGCCATCAATATCGTTCAACTCGGTGAGTTTGGTCCACCACTGCACGCCGGCCATCCCGACCGATGCGCTATCGTTGACCGTGCCTCTGGGCACCAGGATTGGCCCGGCATGTATCTTGAATAAATGTGCACCGATTTTGCTCGACAATGTCTCGCCATCGTAGCGACGGTCGCCGCTTTCAGTCAGGTACACCACGTAGTTGCCGCTATCGTCGCGATAGCAAAAGTGGGCAAAGACCGGCAAACTCACCTTGGCAATCCTGAGGGTATCCTGATGCAGCAGAAAGTTATCGCTGGCGCAGTGCGAGCCGGATACGGCATGCGCAGTCGATGAGACCAGTGTGGCGAGGGTTAACAGGAATTGTTTAAGGTGGCGCATGGTGAGATGTATGGACCGTGAACGCAAATGATAGCTGATGAACGTTTGCCTCATGATTACGCCTGGTACAAAACCATTTTCAAAGCAGCTTATCTGGTTCACCACGGCCTCAGCTTGCCGGTATAAAAATTTTTTGGTTTCTTACGAGCGACGATTCAACCCGAATTGCATAGCGGGTGCGCCCTCCGATTCAAGATAGTGCGATACCCCTGGCCCAGTTGGTGGTCATTTTCCGAAACAACTTGAAACTGAAGCGACGCATGAAACTTAACGTTCAAACGCGAATAAAACTCTGCTATTCTGGCGTTCCGTTAATTCTTTATCATGAAAAAAAACTCCCATGATGCGTTTATCGACACTTGTGCTGTCCCTGCTCCTGGCTGCCAGCCTGACCGCCTGCAAACGCGACCGAACCGAGTCGCAGGATGTAGCGAAAGAGGTGACCGCTGCCAACCAGCCTGTGGAAACACCAGTCGCCTCAGCCCCTGATGCGCCTGCCGCAGCACCAGCCTCGAACGTGGTCAAGCCTTTCGATCTTGCATCGGTACCAGTAACGACCAAGGCACTGCCGCCGTTCCCGTATGTCGCGATGCCTGCTGACCTGAAGCCAGCCGACATGCGCACGGACAGCAATTCTGATTTTGATAGCGTCTACGTGCTCGCTGGCGAAGAACTTCGCCGGGTTGAGGGCAAGTTAATGTCGCGTGAGTTCATGTTGAGCGATCTGCAGTGGTCAGTGCTGGCGGCACACCGTAATTATGAAGCCGCCTTGAAAGCCCTTGGTGCGACGCGGGTCGATGCCATCCACCCGATGAACGAGAAATTCATCGAGCGCAACGGTGGACGGTACCAGGCGATCTACGACAAGATGAAGCTTCCTTATATCGGCGCGAGCACAGATGAAAACACGCCTGGATTCGAGCAATGGCTACTACGGACTCCCCAGACGAACATCTGGTTTTCGTTCCGTGTCGACGGCGGCGAGGTCGGCATCATGACTCTCGAGGAAAAGGCAATGCAACAGCAGGTGCAGGCATTGCCGGCTGCCCAGCTGTCTTCCGCCTTGAAAAAGGACGGCCATGTCGCGGTTTATCTGAACTTCGATACCGACAGCCAGGTCATCCGGCAAGATAGCCTGGCTGTGATTGACGAGGTCGTCAAGCTGATGCAAAGCGAACCCGGGTTAAAGCTGCGCGTCGAAGGCCACACCGATGCAACCGGCGATGCCACGCACAATCGCAAGCTGTCGCTTGCACGTGCCGAGTCGGTCGTCAAGGCAGTCACGGCCCTGCAGATTGCGGCGAACCGCATGAGCGCCGCCGGCAAGGGCCCTGACCAGCCGCTCGCTGACAACGCCACCGAAGAAGGCAAGGCGAAAAACCGCCGCGTCGAACTGGTGCGCGTTTAAGTTTCCAGTCCTATGGCGCCAACGCTGCGCCGATTCACGGTGGTAATATCGGCCAAAATCAGACGCCTCTTACCTGCCTGCCCTTCCGTTCATTACCTCGCGTGGTGGCGTGTCAGGGCTCTTGCATCAATTGTCGGGTTCTTGCCCGAACCAGATTCTCAACGGTGACTAACTGGTCACTATTCTCAAGTCCGACGACGATCACCAGGACGTGGCCCTGCGTATGCCGCTCCGCCCTGTTTGCTCGCGCCTTGGCTAGTAGACTGCGTTTCCGGAAGGCGAAGTCAACGTTAAATAGTGCCGAGCTGTGAACTGATGAGCACTTTCATGGTCCAACCCCTGTCATCAGCGCCAGGAGTCGAGCATGAAAGCACCCCGTTTCACGCGTTGGTTCGCCAACTTGCCATTGCTGAACGTCCCGCAGCGCCGACAGGTGCTGGATGCCTTGCATCCTGCCGCCGGGCTCGACCAGGTCGTCGCACTCATCGCGCACGCCAGGTCGCCGGGCCGCTGTTGCCCCCGCTGTGGCAGCGTGCGCTGTAACCGGCACGGGTTCGCCAACGACCTGCAACGCTTCCGGTGCTGCGATTGCGGACGCACCTTCAATGACCTCACCGGAACGCCTCTGGCGAGGCTCAGGCACAAGGCCAAGTGGCTCGCCTATTCACAAGTTCTGCTCGATTCACTGCCTGTACGCAAGGCGGCAGGCCTGGTTGGCGTGCACCGCAACACGGCGTTCCGCTGGCGCCACCGCTTCCTGCATTGGATCAAGCTCGACCGGCCGACGCCCCTGAATGGCATCGTCGAAGCCGATGAAACCTTTCTGCTCGAATCGCAGAAAGGTTCGCGCGCACTCGACCGGCCCGCGCGGCGGCGGGGTGGCCGCGCCGCCAGGCCCGGCATTTCCGGAGAACTCGACTGTATTCTGGTGGCGCGTGACCGCAACGGACGCACGGTCGATGCCGTCACGGGCCGCGGCGCATTGACGGCCGCGCAGCTCGAACGCGACTTGCTGCCCAGACTCGATCCCCATTCTTTTCTGGTCAGTGACAGCCATTTGGCCTACAGGGCTTTTGCACGCAAGCACGGGATCACGCACGAGACCGTCAATCTGCGTGCGGGCGTACGGGCCAGGCGCCTGGGCAGCCTGGCCATTCACGTGCAAAACGTGAATGCCTATCATCAGCGCTTCAAGGATTGGTTGCGGGGCTTTCGCGGTGTGGCGTCGCGCTATCTCGCCAACTATCTGGGTTGGCGCTGGGCTCTGGATGGCGAGAGAGTACGTTCACCAGAACAATTGCTGCACATCGCAATCAGAGTCATCAATACGTAATGCTGACTGCGCCTTCCGGGAAGCGGTGCGAAAAACCGGAACTGCCCTGAGACAGTTCTCCATCAACGGGGTGGAAGCCAGTTCCTCAGACGCTGCTGCTGCTGACTATATTGCTGTGCGACGCAGTCGGCTAACTGCACAGCCTTAGCGCAGGTGGCGTCCCGGTGTTTCAGCCATTCGCGCTGGAATGCCCTCACAGCGTCCTCGTCGCTGACGGTGTCGAATCCGTGTCGCAACTGTCTGACGTGCGCCGCCATCTCGAGATCCTGTTTTGACAGACCGGGATCGTTGCAAATCGCCAGCTCGATTCTGGTTTTCGCCCGCGTACAATCGAAGGACGGGCCTTGTGGGCGCGGGCGGAAGACGCTGGCCGGCATCAATTCAGACCGCGCGAGCGGGCTGACCGCCCCATTCGCATTCACGAATTCTAATTTGCTCGGTTCAATGTCGTTATCGCTCAGCCATGCCGAGAGCGCCTGGCGAGCCGGTGTTGGCAGAGCTGTGCCGGAGAGCCTCTTCGATCCGACGAGCAGAACGTTGTCAGCGACGACCGCTCCCAGCGCAGCGCCGCCTTGTACATCGGTCCAGAAGAAGCCCTTCATCATGCAGGCGTGCGCGACGCAGGCAGAGACGCTCACGTAGCGGCTCTCGATAACGCGCACCGGATCTGGCGGACCACCCAACCCATCCATGACGTCTTTTGCAAGTTGCGCCGGAACGCTCGCGCGGATCAGGCCTTTTGCGCGTTTATCCCAAATGAACGCGTTGGTCGATTTGCCTTTGTAAGCGAGCACCCATGCGTTCTTATTGTCAGAGGCCCGCGCTGGACCGGCACCCCAGAAAAAGCAGCTGGCAAGGCCCAGCAACACCAGGCCGTGCCATTGGCGACAACACTGATGGAAATCGATTTTCATACGTGTCCAAAGTTCAGGATAGGGTGTAAAGCGCAGCTGTTACGGGCATGCCCGATCACCCCGGGGCAGGCGTCGACAGGGCAAGGTCGGTCGGGACAAGGTAAGTGAAGCTCTTCGGATCGAACATCACCTTCCACTTGCGCGCCTCGACCGCCTGGCCGTCCTGACTGCCCGACAGCGTCACCGTGATCGGCGCCGGAATCGTGCCATTGACGACGCCGACGCGGTAGCGCCAGCGCCGCTTGTCGCAGCGCAGCGGCTCTTCTGGCTCCTCGATATCCATCTCTGCTTCATCGACGCCGTGGCTCCCCAGGTCGGGCGGGGTCGTGCTGTTGTACACATCGTAGGCAGCCTTGGCCTCGGCGCATGGCTGGGGCGGGACAGAGTCACTCGAGCCAGGGAATTCAGCCAGGATCGCGACGCCGCCCTTGTGCGGTGCCAACACGTTATTGGTCACCGTGACCGGCGAATGGGTCGGATCGCTCCCGGTCTGGGTCTTGATCACCCAGCCCCACAGGTTCTCGCTCAATGCCTCGAAATAGACCTGTTCGGGCTGCACGGCGACGCCTGCACTGTACTGCACCTGCAGATTCGCCGCGGTCAGGTCGCCATCGCGCGGCTCGGTGGGATGCACGTGGAATGCGCCGTAGCGCGCACGGTCGCTGCCGTCGACGGCGACGCCGCTGGCGACGAAGTACATCTCGTCGCCAGCGAGGTTATCCGGAATTTTGACTTGTTGCACTACCCGCATGACGTAGGTGACGTCGTCGTCGTCGACATACACCCAGCCTTTTTTCGCGGCCGAATATTTACCATAGACTTTGCCCATCACATCATCGATGGCGGTCGCTTCATCGATGACAATGCGCTCGGGCGCTGGCGGCGTGGTGTTGTGACGGTAGATGGCGTAAGCGAGCGTCAACAACGCCAGCAAACCAACAACAGCCAACAGGTACAGCAGCGCGCGCAGCCAGCGGCGGCGCGGACGCCCGCTTGCGACCACTGCGGCACCAACCTCTCCTGCAACCGGCATAGCAGCCGGGTGTTCCTTCAGATCGTCCATCGAGCCACCACGCAAATGAAAAAATGTTATCAATAATTAATCATTGTACGTTCACTGCCGGCGGGGTGAAACAGCATCCGTGCGCGGCTATGCACCGTGGTTGAATGCGTTGTGCAGGGTGCGCTGAAGGTGCTGTCAGAACACGCCGGGATCGAACTCGGGTTTCTGCCGTAGCGCATCAAAGCGATTCGCCCCGGAAAATGACCGAACGGCTCACACTGGCCCCAGGCGCCAGCACGGTCAGGCCGGGATAGCCCGGCATGTTGTGGGCATTGATCGGATGGTCGACCGGCTCGAAACAAAAGAAGTCGCGGCCCGGTGGCGCATACAGGATGAAGTAATCCATCGCCGCTTCGATCGAGAGGCCCACGCCCCGCCCCGGCCAGCGCACACGCGCCACGCCGTCCCAGCCGGCAAAGGCATTGTCGACGGCCTCCTTCGGCAGCGGCGCGGACATGCGGTAGTCCCAGGCAGGCGGCACAGCGCGCCGGCTCGACGGCAGCTTGTCCGGGCCCGACAGCCAGACCGCATCGGCCCGCACCTGCAGCTGCGCACCGCCCGGGTCGGGCAACCACGGATGCAGGCCCAGTCCGAATGGCAGCGCCACCGCGCCCGCGTTGCGCACGGTGAGTTCCACGATCAGCGCGTCGCCATCGAGCGTGTAACGCAGCGTGGCGTCATACGCGAGCGGCGCAAACGTGTGGCGCGTCAGGCGCAGCAGGATCGAATCGAATGTCAGCGACTGCACGTCCCACGCCTGCTGCCAGCCATCGCCATGAATGGCGACTTTCTCGCCCGGGCGGTTCGGCGTCGGCACATACCGCTTGCCGTCGTATTCGAAGCCGGATGGCGCGATCCGGTTCGACCATGGCACCAGCGGGAAGCAGGCCAGCTGGCCCGGTTGCGGCACGTCCGTGAAATCGGGCGGCAGGCCACGCAGCAGCGGCACCGGCTCCGCGCCGCGCAGCCAGTCCAGGCGCGCGAGGCTGCCGCCGATCTGCGGCACGATGACGGCCGCCAGGCTGCGGTTTTGCAGTACGAGGCGTTGCAGCATGGGGCGCGCCGCCGGCATCAGTATTGCGGGCCGTCGAGCAGGAACTTGCCGCCCTGGTAGATCGTCGTCACATCGTCCGGCGCCGGGAATTCGGCCGAATCCGGGAACAGATGCGCAAAGGTGCGCGAGCTGTCCTTCGGCTTGAAGCCCAGGTGCGCGACCAGGCGGTTGTCCCACCAGACGCTGTCGTTGTCCGACATGCCGTAGACGATCGTGTGGCCCACACGTGGCGCAAACAGCGCACAGCGCAGCAGTTCGGTCAGATCGTCATACGACAGATACGTGCTCATCATCCGCTTGTTGGCCGGCTCCGGGAAGCTCGAGCCGATCCGCACGCAGACCGTCTCGATACCGAAGCGGTCATAGTAATAGCGCGACATCTGCTCGCCGAATACCTTCGACAGGCCGTAGTAGCTGTCCGGGCGCGTCGGCGAATTCGCGTCGAGCATCTCGGTCGTGCGGTGGTAGCCGATCGCATGGTTCGAGCTGGCGAAGATCACGCGCTTCGTGCCGGCCTTGTGCAGCGCCTCGTACAGGTTGGCCACGCCGAGGATATTGGCCTGCATGATTGGCTCGAACGGCTTTTCGGTGGAGACGCCGCCAAAGTGCAGCACCGCATCCACGCCCTCGAGCAGCTTGATGACTGTTTCCTTGTCGGCCAGGTCGCACTGGACGATCTCTTCACCCTCACGGGCCTCGCCCATGTCGACGACATCCGACAGCCGCACCACGTCGGCCCACGGCTTGATGCGATCGCGCAGCACCTTGCCCAGGCCGCCGGCCGCGCCGGTCAGCAGTATGCGTTTGAATGGTTTGCCGACTTTCTGTACTGCTTGGGTCATGCCCGTCTCCTCATATGTTCTATTAAATTCTGCCGCGACCTTGTTCGGGGAAAGTATGCCATACAACATCGAAAAGTGGCTAGTCCAGCTTGCGATTTTGGTCAGACCAAATTAGAATGAGCCGACCAAAAGAGCGTTACCTGCACTTCCGCAACACAGGTAATACAACAGTGAATATCACGATGCCGATTGGAGACAAATGAAACTGCACTTCGTTGCCGCCCTGCTGGGCTGCGCATTGGTATCCTCGCCCACGCTGGCCCAGGGTCAATACCGCAATACCGACAACACGAACCTGGGCGACGCCGGCGAAGGCACCTACCCGATCCCGTATAAAAAGCCGGTGGTGGCCGAGGTCACCGCCCAGTTGCAGGCGATCCGCGCTTTCATGGACCGCGCGACCCCAACCCGCATCGTCAGCAAGCGCACCGGCCAGCCGATCACGGACCTGAAAAAACCGAGTGCGGACGCCATCTTCGAAAAGAGCGCCGGCGACTACGGCATCCAGGTGTACGAGATGGGCGTCGTGCATTCGGGCCTGCTCAAAGCGGCCCAGGTCACCAAGGACCCCGGCTTTACCGCGATGACCAAGCGCCACTTCGCCTTCTTTGCCGAGACGCTACCGTATTTCCGGGCGCAGGAACAGCAGTTCAAGCTCGAACGCGGCAACAGCTTCTCGCGCTTTCTCGACCCGCGCTCGCTCGACGACGCCGGCTCGATGTGCGCGGCCCTGATGCGTGCGCGCGCCGCCAAGGTCGGGCCGGATCTGAAACCCATGATCGATACCTGCAGCGACTGGGTCGCCAAGCGCCAGTTCCGGCTGGACGACGGCACGATGGCCCGCAAGCGCCCGCAGGAAGTCTCGCTGTGGGCCGACGACATGTACATGAGCATCCCGGCGCTGGCCGAGATGGGCCGCCTGACGGGCGAGCGCGCGTACTTCGACGATGCAGTCGCTAACGTGATGGGCATGTCGAGCCGCATGTTCAATCCGCAGCTCGGCCTGTACACGCATGGCTGGCACGCGAACCACCCGGAGGCGCCGCGCTTCTACTGGGCGCGCGCCAATGGCTGGGCGGTGCTGGCAATGTCCGACCTGCTCGACGTGCTGCCGAAGGACCATCCTGGCTACCCGAAAGTGCTGGCGCAGCTGCGCGCATCGCTCAAGGGCATCGCCGAACTGCAAAGCGGCAGCGGTCTGTGGCACCAGATGATCGACCGCAACGACTCGTATCTCGAGACGTCCGCCAGCGCGATCTTCACCTATGTGTTCGCGCACGCCGTCAACGAGGGCTGGGTCAGCCCGACGACCTACGGCTCGATCGCGCAAACCGGCTGGAACGCGCTGTCGACCCGCATCACGGCGCTGGGCCAGGTCGAAGGCACGTGCGTCGGCACGACGCTGGCCGGCGACATGGTCTATTACTACAACCGCCCGACCAGCGTGGACGCGCTGCACGGCTACGGGCCGATGCTGCTGGCCGGCGCTGAGATCATCCGCCTGGTGACGAATCCCGCGTTCGAGGTGCAGCACAAGGTGCGCACCTACCACTACATGCCCAAGGGTGGGCAGACCGATTACCGCGAACACCACTGACCCTGGAGTGACATCATGAACCGACTCGTACTCGCCGCGCTGCTCATTCCCGCAGTGGCCGCGCCGCTGGCGCACGCCCAGGCGGATGGCATCCGCGTGACCGTCCAGCAGGACCTGGCAATCGCCCGTCCCTCCGAAACCATCTCGATCCCGTGGAAGGATGTGAATGCCGCGCTGCCCGGCGCGATGGTGCAGAAAATCGCGGTGAAGGATGCGCGTGGCCGCGTGCTGCCGCACCAGGTGACGAATATCGCGCCACAGGCGAAGGACCCGAAAAATGAGGGCGTCGCTTATGGTGAACTGCTGTTCCAGCACAGCTTTGCCCCTGGCGAGAAGAGCGCGAACTTCACCATCGAACGCATCGACGGCGTCGCCCCGCCGTTCCCGATCAAGACCTTCGCGCGTCAGGTGCCCGAGCGGCTGGACGACTTCGCGTGGGAAAACGACAAGATCGCCCACCGCACCTACGGACCGGCGCTGGCAGCGCCCGCACCGGCCGGCGTCGTCAAGGAAGTCCTGGTGACGAGCGGCCTGGATATCTGGTTCAAGCGCGTCGGGTATCCGATCGTCGACCGCTGGTACAACAAGGGCCACGACCATTATCACAAGGACCAGGGCGAAGGCATGGACATGTACAACGTCGGCAAGTCGCGCGGCGCCGGTGGTATTGGTGTCTGGAGCGGCGAGACCTTGTACCCAGGCGTGAACTACGCAACCTTCAAGATCCTGGCCAATGGCCCGATCCGCACCGTGTTCGAACTGCACTACGCACCGTGGGACGCGAACGGGCGCCAGGTCAGCGAAGTCAAACGCTTCACGGTCGACGCCGGCCAATGGTTCGACCGCATCGACAGCACCTTCACCGCCAGCGGCGACGGCCCGCTGACGGTGGCCGTGGGTCTGAACAAGACGCCGGCCGACAAAGGCCAGTCGCCAAAAATCGCCACCACCCGCGACGGCAAGGTGCTGCTGCAGTGGGTCGAGCAGTCCACCAACGACGCCTTCGGCACCGCGGTCGTGCTGCCAGCGGCCGAAGGCTTCGCACAGGACGCGCTCAATGACCTGATCGTGGCCAAGGCCACGCCGGGCACGCCGCTGCGCTACTACGCTGGCGGCGCCTGGCGCCGCGCGGGCGAGATCACCAGCCGCGAACTGTGGCAACGCGAGGCGGCAACCGTCGCAGCGCGCGACGCCAGCCCGGTGCGCGTGACCATCGCACCGACCAAAGGAAACTGACCATGCCATTTCACCCGAAACGCCGCGCGCTGCTGCGCACCGTGCCGGCAGCCTCGCTGCTACTCTCCGGCGTCACCGCTGCTGCCCCCGCCGCCCGCAAAGCGGTAACGCCACCCGACCCGTGGCAGCGCGCCAACGACATCATCGCCCGCTTTGCCACGCCGCTGGTGTTTCGCAAGGAAGACTTCGACGTCACGACCTACGGCGCTAAACCGGCATCGCTGGTGCAGGTGCGGGGCCAGGTCGCTTCGCTCGTCGACGGCGTGCTCGATACGCCGGCGCCCGGCTCGCCCGACAGCTATCCGGCCATCGCAGCCGCCATCGCTGCCTGCCACGCCAAGGGGGGCGGGCGCGTCGTGATCCCGAAAGGCGACTGGTACTGCGCCGGCCCGATCGTGCTGCGCTCGAATGTCCACGTGCACCTGGCGGCCCGCGCGCGCGTGCATTTTTCGGCCAACCCGGAGCACTACGCGCGCCACGGCGCGCATGACTGCGGCGCCAACGGCAAGCTGGTGCTGTCGCGCTGGCAGGGCAACGATTGCCTGAACTATTCGCCGATGGTGTACGCGATCGATCAGCAGAATATCGCGCTGACGGGCGAGGACTGGACCAGCATCCTCAATGGCCAGGGCGGCGTGCCGTTCGAGCCGGGCTTTGCGCAGCAAGCCGAATGCTGGTGGGACTGGAAGGGCCGCGCCCAGTCCGGCCAACCCAAACGCACCCGCACTGAGGTCGCCGCCAACCAGGCCAACGCCCCGCTCGACCGCGTCGTTCCCGGCATCGACGCGGGGCTGCAGGCGAGCATCCAGGGCGAGGGAAACCGGTGGCAGACCGACTCGCGCTACCTGCCCGCGCTGTCCGAGGCCGGCGTGCCGGTCGAGCGGCGCGTGTTCGGCCACGGCCACTATCTGCGTCCCTGCATGATCGAGCTGATTGGCTGCAGCAAGGTGCTGCTGCAGGGTTACCAGGTCAATGCCGCGCCGTTCTGGCTGCACCACCCGGTCGATTGCAAGGACCTCTTGATCCGCCGCGTGAACATGGAAAGCCTGGGTCCAAACAGCGACGGGTTCGATCCGGAAGCCTGCGACGGCGTGCTGGTCGACGAGTGCCAGTTCAATAATGGCGACGACTGCATCGCGATCAAGGCCGGCAAGAACAGCGACACGCAGCACGGCCCGACGCGCAATATCGTCATCCAGAATTGCGTGATGAACAGCGGCCATGGCGGCGTCACGCTCGGCAGCGAGATGGCCGGCGGGATCGAATACATCTACGCGCAGCAGCTCGATTTTCGCAACACGCACTGGAAAGACGATCCCCTGAACACGGCGATCCGGCTCAAGACGAACATGAACCGCGGCGGTTTTCTGCGCCATCTGTACGTGCGCGACGTGACGCTGCCCAATGGTGTGGCGCTTGAACCAGGCCTGTATAAGCCGCTCGCCGGCGCGCGCGACATCAAGCAGCCGGTCGCGTCTGGCGCCGGCGCCATCGTCACGATCGATTGCGATTATGTGCCGGGCGACGACACGATGCGCAATCGCCCGCCGCAGGTGTCGGACATCGACATCCGCAACGTCCACACGAAGAATGTCGATACGGGCAAGGGCCAGTTCTCGTGCTACCAGGCGTTCGTACTGCTCGGCCCCGTGGCGTCGAGCTTCAACGGCAAGCCAGGCACGGCGATCCCACCGATCGCGCGCGTGCGCATCAGCGACTCGGACTTCGGCACGCCCGTCAACACCGCGCAACCGTGGTTCGTGCACAACGCCGTGGACATCACGCTCGACAACGTCACCATCGGCGGCAAGCGCTACAAGCAGGTGCTGCATAAAAAGACCTGACTCGCAACAGGTCAGGCCAAATTAAAATATTTTTTAATTGGCCTGACCAAAATTACAAGTTGTGTCATAGAATCTAGAAACTGGCCTGACCAGATAAATAAATGCAGCGCCGGTGGACCTTCCGTGTCCACCCCGATAAAAACGCATGGAGACAGCATGAACCAACACCCGCACCGCGCATCGCTGCGCAAACTCACCCTGTGCCTGCTCGGCACGGCCTCGGTATCCGCCATGTCGCTGGGCCCCGCGTTCGCGCAGGAAGTGGCCGCGACACCGGCTGGCGCCGGCGCAGCGCAAACGGTGGTCGTCACAGGCCTGCGCGCCTCGCTCGAAAGCGCCCTGAACGCCAAGCGCCAGGAAAACGGCATCGTCGACGTCATCAAGTCGGAAGACATGGGCAAGTTCCCCGACACGAACCTGGCCGAGTCGCTGCAGCGGGTGCCGGGCGTCGTGATCGACCGCGACGCGGGTGAAGGCCGTTCGATCACGGTGCGCGGCCTGGGCCAGGACTTTACGCGTGTGCGCATCAACGGCATCGAAGGTCTTGCCACCACGGGCGGCACCGACAGTTCGGGCGGCACCAACCGTGGCCGGGGCTTCGACTTCAATGTGTTCGCGTCTGAACTGTTCAGCGCCCTGACGGTGCGCAAGAGCTCCTCGGCCGACGTGGACGAAGGCTCGCTCGGCGCCACCGTCGACCTGCAGACGCTGCGGCCGTTCGACCTGAAAGGCTTCAACGCCACGGTCGCCCTAAAGGGCAAGTACAACGACGGCTCGGAGAAGACCGATCCACGTGCGGCCTTCATGATTTCGGATACGTTCTTCGACCGCAAAGTCGGCGTGCTGGTCTCGGGTGCGTTCTCGAAACGCCGTGTGCTGGAAGACGGTTTCAGCACGGTGCGCTGGGATAACGGCCCGTCGTCGGGCGGCTGGTGCGCACCGCAAGGCGCTGCTGCTGCCAACCCGGCCAACTCCACCGCGACCACCTGCGGCCCGGCCGCACAGGGCGTCGCGCGCCTGCCGAACACCCCGGAAAACCAGGCCGCCTACAACGCCGCCAGCAGCCCGGACAACTTCCATCCGCGCCTGCCACGTTATGGCCGCCTGACCCACGACCAGGATCGCCTGGGCCTGACCGCCTCGGTGCAGTGGCGTCCGCAGCGCGGCACCCTGCTCACGTTCGACATGCTGTACTCGAAGCTCGACGCCACGCGCCAGGAAGACTTCCTGGAAGCGACCTCGTTCAGCCGCAGCGCCAGCCAGGGCGGCAAGCCGCAAATGAGCGTGGTGCAGGCCGAGTACGCGCCGAACGGCGCTCTGCTGTACGGCAAATACAACGGCGTCGACATCCGCTCCGAGCAGCGCTTCGATGAACTGAAAACCACCTTCACGCAGCCGACGCTGACGCTCGAACACAAGCTCACCGACACGCTGAGCATGAGCGCCCGCTATGGCCGCGCCAATTCGAAGTTCCGCAATCCGGTGCAGACCACCGTCACGCTCGACGCGCTGAACGTCGACGGCTACACGCTCGACTTCCGCAACGACGACCGCCGTCCGGTCATCGGCTACCCGTTCGACCCGATGGGCAACCGCCTCGGCCTGGTCGGCGTACCGCAGGTGGCCAGCGGTACCCAGCCGTCGACGGTCGCCAACACGACCACCAGCGAAATCCGCACCCGGCCGCAAGGCACCGACAACGTCAACAACGTCGGCCAGTTCGATCTGGCGTGGGAAGCCAGTGACATCTTCACGATCAAGGGCGGCGTCAACAGCAAGAAGTACAGCTCGGACACCTACGAATTCCGGCGCGTGAACCAGAACGACACGATCTTCGCGCCGCCTGCAGGCGCCACCGGCCTCACGTCCAACCTGACCGGCTTTGGCAGCAACCTGGGCATGCCAGCGGGGAACGCGAGCGGCTGGGTCGTGCCGAACCTGCAGGCGATCGCCGCTGCCTACGACATCTACTGCAACTGCATCAAGAGCGGCCCTGCCGGCGGACCGGGTGACTTCCGGCTGTCGTCGATCGAGAACGGCAATGCACGCGGCAACAACCGCTCGGTCACCGAGAAAAGCGATGGCCTGTACCTGATGGGCGAATTCCGCTACGACCTGTGGAATATCCCGGTGCGCGGCAACGTCGGCGTGCGCCACGTGAAGACGGATCTGTCGACGACCGGCTACCAGGCTGCCGGCGGTGGCACCGCCGTCACGGTCGATCACGATTACAAGGACACGCTGCCGTCGTTCAACCTGGCTGCGAACATCACCGACGAATTCATCGTGCGCGTCGGCGCCGCCAAGGTCATGACGCGCCCGCAACTGGGCTTCCTGTCGCCGGGCGGCAGTATCGCCACCACCGGCAACCTGTCGATCAACACGGGCAACCCGTTCCTCAAGCCGTTCCGTGCCAAGACCTTCGACACCAGCTTCGAGTACTACTTCAAGAACAAGGCGTTCGTCGGCGTGGGCCTGTTCCAGAAGAACATCGACACCTACATCCAGAGCCTGCGCACCAACGTGGCGTTCCGCGATTCGGGCCTGCCGCTGTCGCTGCTGCCGGCGAACTTCACGGGTGAAGAAGTGTTTGCGCTGACCACCCCGGTCAATACCGACGGCGGCAAGCTGAAAGGCTTCGAGATCAACTACCAGCAGCCGTTCACGTTCCTGCCTGGCTGGGGCAAGAACTTCGGCACGCTGCTGAACTACACCCGGGTCTCGTCGAAGATCGAATACCTGGTCTCGCCGACCAGCGACGCGCGCATCACGGACGACCTGCTGAACCTGTCGCCGAAAGCGTGGAACGCCACGCTGTTCTACGACGACGGCAAGTTCAGCGCGCGTGTCTCGGCCGCCCAGCGTTCGGGCTTCGTGACCCGCGTGCCGGGCCAGAACAACAACGACGTCGAAGGCAAGAACGAAACGCTCAACGTCGACCTGTCGTTCTCGTACAAGGTCAACGACAAGCTCGAGTTCACGCTCGAAGGCGTCAACCTGACCAACGAAGAAAGCGACCAGTTCATCAGCCGCGCGCGCAACAGCGTCGTCGTCAACAACGTCACGGGCCGCGAATATCTGTTCGGGCTGCGTTACAAGTTCTGAGCGAACGCGTCCTCGCGTCCTTGGGCCCGCGCTTGCGCGGGCTTTTTTTCGTCCGCGCCCACCCTACCGATGTTGCCAGCGTCCCCCGCCCGCGCCCCGCATGCCACAGCGGCACGCCGGGGCATCCCTTGGTCTCAGGTACGCTACAATCTACGGCCCGCGACGCACGCGATTTTCTCCAACCTGCCAGCGAAAGACCCATGAGCACCTCGACCGAGATTGACAACGGCCTCCCCCTCGACATGACCATCTTCGGCGGGATGGGCGACCTTGCCATGCGCAAGCTGCTGCCCGCCCTGTACATGGCCTACCTGCACGGCAACCTGCCGGCATCGACCCGCATCCTGTCGACCGGCCGCCAGGACTACGACCGCGCGGCCTATCTCGCCTTCATCGAAGAGCATTCGCGCTCGTTCATCAGCGGCGACAACTTCAACGAGAAAAGCTGGGCCGGTTTCCTGGACCTGCTGGTCTACGTGAAGGTCGACGTCGCGACGGCGCCGGTCTTCGACACGCTGCGCGATGTCTCGCGCGATGGCGCCCAGCGCGTGTTCTATCTCGCCACGGCACCATCGTTGTTTACGATGATCTGCGACAAGCTCGCCGCCACCGGTCTGGTCGACGCCAACGCGCGCGTCGTGCTGGAAAAACCGCTGGGGCGCGACCTGGCCTCGGCCGTCGAGATCAACGAGGCGGTCGGCAAGCACTTCGCCGAATCGCAGATCTACCGCATCGACCATTACCTGGGCAAGGAGACCGTGCAGAACCTGATGGTGCTGCGCTTCGGGAACTCGATCCTGGAACCGCTGTGGCGCGCGCCGAACATCGCCAGCGTGCAGATCACGGTGGCGGAAGAAGTCGGCGTGGGCAGCCGCGCGGGCTTCTACGACAGCGCCGGCGCGATGCGCGACATGGTGCAGAACCACCTGATGCAGCTGCTGTGCATCGTGGCGATGGAACCGCCAACGTCGCTCTCGCCCGATGCCGTGCGCGATGAAAAGCTCAAGGTGCTGCGCTCGCTGCGCCGCATGGGCCTGGCCGATATCGCGCGCGACACCGTGCGTGGCCAGTATTCACGTGGCGTCAGTGGCAACCAGGAAGCCAAGGGCTATCACGAAGAAAGCAACGTGCCGGCCGACAGCCACACCGAGACCTTCGTCGCCCTGCGTGCCCACATCGATACCTGGCGCTGGTCGAAGGTGCCGTTCTATCTGCGCACCGGCAAGCGCATGGCGCGTCGCTCGTCGAAGATCGTCATCGAGTTCGCCAATCCGCCGTTCCCGCTGTTCCCCGAAACGCCGGGCGGTGTGGCCAATCGCCTCGTCATCGAGCTGCAGCCCGAAGAAGCGATCAAGCTGCAGATCTTCGCCAAGCAGCCAGGCAGCGGCATGCTGATGCAGCAGGTCGCGCTGAACCTGGATCTGCAGTCGGCATTCGCGCAGCGCCGCGCCGAAGCCTATGAACGCCTGCTGATCGACGTCGTGCGCGGTCGCCTGACGCACTTCATGCGCCGCGATGAACTCGAAGCGGCGTGGGAATGGGTCGAGCCGATCATCAATGGCTGGGAGACGCTTGGCGAAAAGCCGCATGCGTATGCGGCCGGCTCGTGGGGGCCGCCGGAATCGTTCGCGCTGCTGGCGCGTGACGGCTTCGGCTGGGTCGAGTAAGCGGGTCGATCAAACCCGGCGCGGCCTCAGGCCGCGCCGGCTTCCAGGTTGGCGCGCACGCGCGCCAGCAACGCCATCAAGCGGGCCTGCTCGTCCGTGTCCAGCCCTGCCAGGGCAATCTGTCCCAATGCGCCGCTTTGCCGGTGCAACTCCTCACACACCGCCTGCCCTGCACTGCTCAGTGTCAGCCGTGTGCTTCGCCGGTCGGCTTCGTCGGCGGTCGCATCGAGCATCCCCGCATCACGCAAGCCCTTGATCAGGCGCGCAACCTGCGCCTTGTCGCGGCCCGAATGCGCGACCAGATCGCTCTGCGTCGCGCCGGGATGACGGCCGAAAAACCGCAGCACCTTGATTTCCATGTGCGCCAGTTCGTGCGAACCCGACTGCACATCGGCGCGCAGGCCGCGCATCTGCTGCGAACGGTACAGGTGCACGATCGCGTGCATGACCTCGAGCGCATCTTCGCCGCTTTTTTGGTTGACTCTATCAACTTCTTTTTGCATAATGGTGGACGTTATCAACTAATTGATGGAGTGTAGCATGAGTGAAACCGACATCCCCACGATCGAACGCGTGCGCCACGACCTGAAACTGCGTGAGGTCACCGTGGCGCGCATCAACCGCGTCAGCCCCGGCTTTGCCAGCATCACCTTCCAAGGTGAGGCGCTGGCGGACTTCACGTCGCTGTCGTTCGACGACCACGTCAAGTTCATGTTCAACGACGCCAATGGCGAGCAGGTACGGCGCGATTACACACCGCGCCGGGTCGACACCCACGCCCGCGAGATCGACATCGAATTTGCGCTGCACGGCCATGGCGGCGCGGCCGAGTGGGCGCGCAATGCGACCGTCGGTCAACGCGCGATCATCGGCGGGCCGCGCGGCTCGATGATCCTGCCGTTGGCGATGGACTGGCACCTCTTGATCGGCGACGCCAGCGCGCTGCCGGCCGTGACGCGCCGGCTCGAAGAATTGCCGGCAGGCGCGCGCGTCGTCGCGGTGCTGCTGGTGGATGCAGCGGACCGCCGCGCGTTTGTGACCCGCGCCGATGCCCGCATCCACTGGGTCGACAGCGACGACGCGCTGTTGCAGGTGCTGAAGGAGTTGCCGTTGCAGACCGGCGCCGGGCTGGCCTGGGGTGGCGGCGAAGCGGCGCTGATGGCGCGTGTGCGTCAGGTGCTGGTCGACACGGGCATGCCACGCCAGGCCGCCAAAGTATCGGCCTACTGGAAGCGCGGCGTGGCCGATCATCACGAGCGCCTGGACTGACAGGGAAGCCGCTCAGCGCGGATAGGTGAACCCGGTGGCGATATCCATCGGCACCAGGCGTTTGCCATCGCGTACCATCAGGCGGTCGGGCGGCTCGTCGCCGGCCAGTGCGCCCGGCGTGTTCAACAGGCCTTCGCCCTGGCGCACGAGCGGGTCGCTGCGTTCGTAGACGTTGCGGCACCCGGTGGCTTTCAATAGCGCTTGCACGACCGGCACCTTCCACATGTCGACACCGGCAGCGTTGAACTGGCAAATCAGGTAGCCGTCGGCGCCACCATACTGGTGCACCTGCAGGCCTGGCAAGCCATCCTTTTCACCATCGATCAAGCCAATCAGCGCCTGCGGATCGGCAGTGCGCAGCGTGGCGGCGCGCTTGTCGATGGCGGCCTGCACGCGGCGCTTGATCATCGCATGATCGACCGGCTCGTCCTCGCGCAACGACCACATGCGCCCGACGATCTGCGACTTGGCGTTGTAGGCGGCGCGGCCGATGAACTGACGCGTCGACGTTTGCACGATGGCGGTGATGCCCGGCTTGTTGCGTTCGTGGCCCTTGCCGTCGACTTTTTCGACGGCCGACAGGTAAATCCACGGGTCGCCGGCGAGCAGGGCTTTTTCCTTGCCCTGCTTGATGGTGATGATGAGCATGTGTGACTTTCGTTTGCAGGACGGGGATGATACAGCAATCGCGCCCCCTCACTGCCCTTGAATAGCGACCTCAGTCCACCGGCGTTGGCAGCGGCTCGCCGTTGAAGTGTGCGACCAAATTGGCCACCGCCAGTGCGCCCATTGCGCGCCGCGCTTCGACCGTGAAGCTGCCCACATGCGGCGTCAGCACAACATTGTCCAGCGCCAGCAGCGCCTGCGGCACCTGCGGTTCGTGTTCGAACACGTCCAGGCCCGCGGCGCCCAGCCGGCCGTCCTGCAGCGCTGCTAACAGCGCCGCTTCGTCGACCACAGTGCCGCGCGCGATGTTGATCAGGGTGCCTTCAGGGCCCAGCGCCTCGATGATGGCGCGGTCGATCATGCCCTGCGTATCGGCGCCGCCCGGCATGCACAGCACGAGCATGTCGCTCTCCTGTGCCAGCGCGAGAAGCGATGCGCTGCGCTGCGCCGGCGCCGGACCGGGGCTGCGCTGGTAGTAGCGGATCTGCAGGCCGAAGCCCTGCAGGCGCGCGGCGACGGCCTGGCCGATGCGCCCGAAGCCGACGATGCCGGCGACCTTGCCCTTCAAAGCGCGCGCCTGCACGTGCCCCAGCGGCGCCTTGGCCAGCCAGTCGCCGGCGCGCACATAGCGATCGAGCACCGGCAGGCGGCGCACTGTCGACAACAGCAGCAACACGGCAAAATCGGCCACGTCGTCGGTCAGCACGTCGGGCGTGTTGGTCACGTGGATGCCCTTTTCGGCCAGCAGCGACAGCGGCACGGCATCGACGCCCACGCCGTGCACCGTGACGATTTCAAGCCGCGGCAGCTGCGCCACCAGCGCGGGCGTGACGCCGACCGTGCCGGTGGTGAGCACGCCGCGGATGCTGCCGGCAATCGCGTCGAACGCGGCGTCGCCCGCCTGCGGGATCGCCTTCATGAAGTGACAGTCGAAGGCTTGCGCCACCTGTTCGCGCACGTCGTCCGACCAGACGCTGCCCAATACGAGAATGCTCGGTTTCATCGTTCAACACCCTGCCGTTTCGTCATGGAAGATGGCCCGAGTATGCCAGAGGCGCGGCTGGCCGGGCGCGACGCAGGGTAGAATGCCGGGCTTTGCCACTGCATGAACGCCGCCGTGCACAGCCTCCCAGTCACCCCGCCAAGCCCACGTATCGCGTCGATCGACGTCGTGCGCGGCCTCGTCATGCTGATCATGACGCTCGACCACGTCCGCGAAACCTTCTACCTGCAGCACCAGGTCACCGACCCGATGGATGTCGCGAGCACCGACCCGGCCCTGTTCTTTTCGCGCCTGGCCGCGCACTTCTGCGCGCCGATGTTCGTGTTTTTGACCGGCCTGTCGGCCTGGTTGTACGCCAATCCCGCGAGCGGCCCGAGGAGCGCCACGGGTTTTCTGGCGAAACGCGGCGCCTTCTTAATCCTGCTCGAAGTCGTCGTGATCAACTTCGCCTGGACCGGCACCTTCACGCCGCAGACCGTGTATCTGCAGGTGATGTGGGCGATCGGCCTGTCGATGCTGGCGCTGGCCCTGCTGCACCGCCTGCCCCTGCTGCTGCTGGCGGCCATTGGCGCGGCGATCGTAGCCGGCCACAATGCATTGGCCGGCGTGGCGTTCGCGCCGCATACGTGGGCCGCCAGCGCCTGGACGATCCTGGAGCAACGCGGCAACCTGATGGACGACCCGGTGCGGGTGCGCATCAGCTATCCGCTGCTGGCATGGATCGGCGTGATCCTGCTCGGCTACGCCTGCGGCCCGCTGTATGCGCGCGGCATACCCGCTGTGCAGCGCCGGCGCTGGCTGACGCTGGCCGGCGTGGCCAGCCTGCTGCTGCTTGCGCTGCTGCGCACCTGGAACGTGTATGGCGAGCCGCTGCCGTGGATGCCGCAAGAGACACTGCTTCGCAGCGCGATGTCGTGGCTGAATTTCACGAAGTACCCGCCATCGCTGGACTTCCTGCTGCTCACGCTCGGCGTGGGCCTGCTGGTGCTGGCCTGGATCGAGCGCATCGACGCCGGCTGGGTACGGGTCGCGGCCGTGTTCGGCGGCGCGCCGTTGTTCTTCTATATCGCGCACCTGTATCTGCTGCTGGTGGCGCAGCGGGTTGCCGCGTTCGTGCTGGACCTGCCGCGCGTCGATGTCGGGCATGTCTGGCAGGTCTGGCTCGGCTCGGTCCTACTGGCGCTGCTGCTCTACTGGCCAACGAAACGTTTCGGCCGCTACAAGCGCGAGAGCGGCAAGGCCTGGGTCAAGTACCTGTAGCCACCGGCTGCAATGTCAGTATGGCCATTGCCAGAGCAGCCCGGGTGGTAGCGAGCGCAAACCCGATGGCGATTCCTGCACGCCCCGATTGGCGCAGATCGCCGAAGCAGGTACAGTTTGAGGGTCGCCACTTCGATGGGATTGCCATGTACGCCAGCAACTGGACTACCCTGGGGCCGCAGCAGGTACAAGCCCTCAGAAATATGGACCGCAGCCGCCAGGAACGCGGCCGGCAACTCGAGCAGGCCGGTCACGGTCCGCAGGAAACGCCGTTCACGGTCATCCTGGCCGAGACGGGCCTGCAACTGCGCCGCTACGAGCCCGCCGCCGCTGGCGGGCCGGCGGTGCTGCTGGTGCCGGCGCCGATCAAGCGCGCCTACATCTGGGACCTGGCGCCCGCCATCAGCGTCGTGCAGCGCTGGCAGGAGCGTGGCTACCGCGTCTATCTGGCCGAATGGCTGCCGATGCCCGATGGCGACCCGGCCATCGGCCTGGCTGACTATGGCGATCGCATGCTGTCGAGCTGCCAGCGCGCCATCGAGGCCGATAGCGGCGAAGCCAGCCTGACGGTAGTGGGCCACTCGCTCGGCGGCATCCTCGCCGCGATCTACAGCGCCATGCATCCCGAGCACGTGACGGCCACCGTGCTGCTCGAATCGCCACTGCGCTTCGGGCACGGCGCCTCGTGCTTTGCGCCGCTGGTCAAGGCCACGCCAGATGCGCAGCAGATTGCCGACACCTTCCGTCACGTGCCGGGCGCCTTCCTCAATCTGATGAGCGCAATGGCCGAGCCGCAGGCCTTCGGCTGGGAGCGCGCGACCGACCGCTGGCTGTCACTGTTCGACCCAAAAGCGCTGGCCACGCACATGCAGGTCGAACGCTGGAGCCACGACGAATTTCCCCTGCCCGGCAAGCTGTTCGTCGACATCGTCGAGTCGCTGTACCGCAACGATGACTTCATGGGCGGCCGGCTCGTCATCAATGGCCGCACCATCGGCCCGGCCGATCTGCGCGCGCCCTTGATCAGCGTCGTCGATTTTCGCAGCAAGGTGATTCCGCCGGCCGCCATGGTGCCATTCCACGAGGCGACCTCGAGCGCGCGCAAGCAGGTGCTGCAATACCATGGCGACATCGGCGTGAATCTGCAGCACGTCGGCGTGCTCGCCGGGCGCAATGCCCATGCGACGCTGTGGCCCACCATCTTCGACTGGCTCGGCGCGCCAGCAGCGTCAGGCGCCTGATCCGCGGGCCGCGGCGCGCTCTGCGCCGCGGCCGCTTCCTGTCCACCTCCACGCATATCGCTGGCACCTGTTCCAGTGCCGCCATCGGTCATCCCTCGAGCTGCCGCCCACCTGGCCTGCCTATCCGTTGTTCAATAACAAGTTGACACCCTTAGATGAGAATGGTTATCATTCCGGTCGATCAGTCATGTGGCCATGGCTGGCGCAGATCATCCGGATCCCGGGTAGTCGCCTTACGTACCAATCACGAACAACAGGAAACAACGATGGATAAGCTGGTTCGCCCTGTCGGGCATCTTCACTTGACGACACTGACGGTCTGCGTGGGCCTTGCCCTGCCGCTACTGGCCCAGGCCCAGTCCACCGACGCGGGCACCACGTCGATGCCGCAAGTGCAGGTGCAGGCCCAGAAGCTGGGCGACGCCGTCGGCTCGTACACCATCGGCCGCACCCGCACCGCCACGCCACTGGACATGTCGCTGCGCGACACGCCGCAATCGGTGTCCGTCATCACCCAGCAGCGCATCGAAGACCAGGGCCTGCTCACCATCACCGACGTCGCCAATAACGTCACCGGCGTCTCGGTCAACCAGTACGAAACCCACCGCGCCAGTTTCACCGCGCGGGGTTTCGAAGTGACCAATCTGCAGATCGACAATATCCCGACCACCTGGGATGCTGCCTGGAGCGCGGGCGAAGTGCTGGGCAGCCTGGCCCTGTACGACCGCGTCGAAGTCGTGCGCGGCGCGACCGGCCTGATGACCGGCGCTGGCACCCCGTCGGCCGCGCTGAACCTGGTGCGCAAGCGCGCCTTCAGCAAAAAGCTCGATGGCACGATCGAGGCCACCGTCGGCCGCTGGGACAAGCGCCGCATCATGGCCGATGTCTCGACGCCCCTGAACGCGTCGGGCAGCATCCGTGGCCGCGCCGTGGCCGAGTACAGCGCCGGCGACAGCTGGGTGCAGTATCTGGAAAACAAGGATCGCACCATCTACGCCACCGTCGAAGCCGACATCGGCCGCGACGGCACCTTCTCGACCGGCTTCTCGCGCCAGAAAATGAGCCCACGCGGCTCGATGTGGGGCGGGCTGCCGTACCGCTACAGCGATGGCTCGATCATCGACTGGGACCGCTCAAAAACCACCGGCACCCCGTGGACCGGCTATGAAAACCAGTACGACAATTTCTTCGCCGACTATGAACACCGCTACGCCAACGGCTGGAACCTGCGCCTGACCTACACCGATGCCACCCGCGACGGCGACTCGCACCTGCTGTACCTGTCGGGCGTGCCGGATCGCGTGACGGGTGCCGGCCTGGGGGCCTTTGCCGGCTCTTACGTCATCCAGACGAAGCAGAAAGACCTCGGCGTGCACGCCAGCGGCCCCTTCTCGGCCTTCGGACGCCAGCACGAAGCCGCGTTCGGCTACCTGCATGCCAAGACCGACTTCCACTCGAACAACCGCCTGGCCAGCTTCGCGGGTGAACCTGACGGTGCTGCACCAGTAGTCCGTGATTTCAACAACTGGAATCCGGCGTCCTATCCCGCCCCGGTCTGGGGCCAGCAGGCCCGCTACGAGACCAGCGAAACGAAGCAGCAAGGCCTCTACGGCATGGCGCGCTTCTCGGTCACCAACGATCTCAAGGCAATCATCGGCGCGCGCGTGACCAAATACGAAAAGCAAGGCGGCGGCCAATGGCAAGACCCGTACTCGCTCAAGTACGACAACGAAATCACGCCCTACGCCGGCCTCGTGTTCGACCTGAACGATACCTACTCGCTGTACGCCAGTCACACCAGCATCTTCGAGCCGCAGAACCTGAAGGACTTCGCGGGCAATATGCTCGACCCGATCGAAGGCAAGGCCAACGAAGCCGGCATCAAGGGTGAATTCTTCGACCGCCGCGTGAACGCCTCGCTGGCCGTCTTCCATCTGAAGCAGGACAATCTGGGCCAGGTCGCTGGCCGTCTCGACCGCGATGGCGACGCCGGGCCGCTGCTGCCGGAAGACTACTACCGCGCCGCCCAGGGTGCTACCAGCAAGGGGATCGAGCTGGACGTGTCGGGCGAAATCGTCTCGGGCCTGAACGCCAGCGTCGGCTACGCAATCTTCCGCGCCAAGGATGCGACCGGTGTCGACTTCAACTCGATCTACCCACGCAAGACGCTGCGCGCGTTTGCCAGCTATCGCCTGCCGGGCCAATGGAACAAGCTGACCGTCGGCGGTGGCGTGAACTGGGAAGGCAGCACCTACACGACCGACGGTACCGTCGCCCCGGGAATCGACGGCCGCATGGAGCAGGAGTCGTACGCACTGGTCAATCTGATGGCGCGCTACGAGTTCAACAAGCAGTTGTCGGCCCAGCTGAACGTCAACAATGCGACCGACAAGAAAACGTTCGCCATGTTCGCCGCCTACAACCAGTTCACTTACGGCGCACCGCGCAACACGTCGCTGACGCTGCGTTACCGCTTCTGATGGGATGACGCGGTCAGCGCGTCGCCACGGCCCCTGCCGCATCGCGCCAGGGGCAATTTTGCGCGGCAGCGGACCCCTTCAGAAACGCGCGCCGCACCGAGCCCGCCGCGATGCAGGCCGAGACGTGCTTCGAATGGCGCTCTGCTCCGCTTAGCTTGCGCACCCAGCCGCGAAACGGGATCAGGCCTTCGGCCGTACGCTGGAGCACGCCCACCGCCTGGTCCTGGGCCAGCGATGACGCGCGGTGCACCAGCGAGAGATCGGTTGGCGACACCACCGCGTCGAGGTCTGCACCTAGTACCTCGTCAAGCGCGCGGATTTCCAGCGACAGCGCCACACAGTTCTGGCTGTCTGGAAGCTGGTAGGGATTCTTCAGAGCTGCCAGCAGCACGTCGGGAACATCCTCTCTTGTCACGTTCAGGTCGGCGAGCGGCGTGGTCGCTGCCGTCCCGATCCTGGTCGCGGTCGTCGATGCACAACCCGTTAGTACGACGAGCGCAGCAATACAGCCAAACCCGCAAAACAGGCACTCACGAATCGTCGTCATGATTGAATTATTTCTAGTTGGAAATGAATTCAACTGTAGCGAGTACGGCGCAGCCCGCCAGCACGCACATCAATCGTGCGCAGTAAAATGAACGACAATTGTCAAATCAGGAGTCACACATGAAACGAACCGCACTCGTTGTTGGTGTTACCGGTATTGGCGGCAACCACACCGCCCGTGAACTGCTGGCGCAAGGCTGGGATGTGATTGGCCTGTCGCGCCGCGCACCGCGCGACCTGCCGCAGGTGCGCCACATCGCCGCCGATCTGCTCGACCCTGCCGCGCTCGGCGCTGCACTGAAGGACGTCGCCCCGACTCACGTCTTCATCACGACCTGGATGCGCCAGGATACCGAAGCCGAGAATATCCGCGTCAACGCCGCACTGGTATGCAATCTGCTGGACGCGCTGTCGTCGCACAAGAGCGTGCGCCATGTCGCGCTGGTCACGGGCCTGAAGCATTACCTCGGGCCATTCGAAGCGTACGCCAGTTCGGGGACGCTGCCCGACACGCCGCTGCGCGAATCGCAGCCGCGCCTGGCGCTCGAGAATTTCTATTACGCGCAGGAAGACGAAGTCTATGCTGCTGCCGAGCGCGACCGCTTCACCTGGACCATCCACCGTCCGCACACCGTCATCGGCCTGGCGGTCGGCAATGCGATGAACCTGGGTACCACGCTGGCCGTGTATGCAACGATCTGCAAGGAAACGGGGCGCCCGTTCCAGTTCCCCGGTTCAGCCGCGCAGTGGAATGGCATGTCCGATGTGACCGATGCCCGCATGCTGGCCAAGCAACTGGTCTGGGCCGCCGACACCGATGCATCGCGCAACGAAGCTTTTAACATCGTCAATGGCGACGTGTTCCGCTGGAGCTGGTTGTGGCCAAAGCTGGCCGCGTTCTTCGGCGTCGAGGCGGCCGGTTTCAACGGCACCGTGCAGCCACTCGAAGCGGCGATGGCAAACGATGCGCCGCTGTGGCGCGACATCGCGGCGCGCCATGGCCTGGTGGAAACCGATCTGGATCGCCTGGCCTCGGCCTGGCATACCGACCTCGATCTGGGCCGGCCGCTGGAAGTCATGACCGACATGAGCAACAGCCGCCGCCTTGGCTTCACGGCCTACCAGGCCACCGATGCATCGTTCTTCGACTTGTTTGAACGCCTGCGCGCAGAACGTCTGATCCCGTAATCAACACGGCAGGTGCGACCGCTCATATCGCGATCGCACCGTAACGCCATGTTCAAGCAACCGCGGCAAGACGCAGCGGCGCAGCGCCAGGCGCGGTGCGCCCTTGCCGGCTCGTTTCCCCACTGCTGTTGGCAAGCCGGAATTGGCCCACCAGACTGGCAAGACCGGATGCCTGCGCCTGCAGTTCCTGCGATGCGGCGGACGCTTCTTCAACGAGCGCCGTATTCTGCTGGGTCATGCCATCCATTTCGCCGATCGCGTTGCTCACTTCGCCCAGGCCGACGCTTTGCTCGGCGCTGGCAGTTGAGATGTCGCCCATGATTTCGGTCACGCGCTGGACGCTCTCCATCAGGTTCTGCATGGTGCTGCCTGCGCGCTGGACCAGTTCAGAACCCGTGTCCACCTTGCCGACCGAGTCTTCGATCAGGACCTTGATTTCCCTGGCGGCGCTCGCCGAGCGCTGCGCCAGATTACGCACTTCACTGGCCACGACGGCAAACCCGCGCCCTTGTTCGCCTGCGCGGGCTGCTTCCACGGCTGCGTTGAGCGCCAGGATATTCGTCTGGAACGCGATGCCGTCAATCACCGAAATAATGTCGACGATGCGCTTGGATGATGCATTGATGGACGCCATCGTCTCGGTCACCTGAAGCATGACTGCACCACCTTCCTGCGAGACCGAGGACGCCGACTGCGCAAACGTATTTGCCTGCTGTGCATTGTTGGCGTTCTGCTGGACCGTCGTGGTCAGCTCTTCCATGGCAGACGCAATGCGTTCCAGTGACGACGCCTGTACCTCGGTGCGTGCGGCCAGATCGTAGCTGCCTTCGGCGATTTCTGACGAGGCACTGGCAATCGCATCGGTTCCATGGCGCACCTTGCCAACGATGGACGCGAGGCTGTCGCGCATGGTTTTCACCGAGAACAGCAGGCTCGTGCTGTCGCCCGCGCGCACCTCCACGTTCGTGGCAAGGTCGCCGGAAGCAATCAGGTTGGCGATCTGGGCCGTATAGGCAGGCTCGCCACCCAGCTGTTTGAGCAGCAGGCGCTTGATGGCGGTCGAGATGACGACACTCAGCACGAACGCGGCGATGGTCAGCCCGATGACCCAGTTGCGCGCGGCAGCTTCAGCATGTTCAGCCGAGGTGTCAGCGTCGGCCAGCTCCCGTTCAGCATTGGCGACGAGTACCGCAATGTCGTTGACGATCTGACGGCGCAGCGGGCTGCACTCTTCCACCAGGAATTTTCCAAACGCCTCCATCTGACCTGCCTCACGGAACTTGCGCGGTTTTTCCAGCGCACTGGCCATCGCCAGCAATCCTGCGCGCACCTTGTCGAACTGGGTATCGCCGGCAAATGCGGGCGACATGCCCTCAAGCGCGGCCAGATACACCTTCTTTTGCTGATCGACCAGATCGAGCTCGTTCCTGGCCTGCGCGTCGCTGGTGAAGACGTAGGCGTTGCGCGCTGCCAGCCCGGTCTGGGCCAACGCTTCACGCGCAATATACAGCGGCTTGAGGTGTTCTTTGTTAACGCGGTGAAGTTCCTTCGTTGCGCCGTGAATCGCCGTCAAGCCGAATAGAGAAAACGCGCCAAGTAACAGCATCAGCGCGGTGACCAAGCCAAACCCCAACGTGAGTTGGGTGCCGATTTTCATGTTCTTGAACGCATACATAATTTGCCTTAAAAGAGTTTCCGCTAGTCACCACAATACTGAGTTAGACAAGCGTCAATGTCAGTAAAAATCCTGTCTACAAAGGCGATGCGAGGCGCTTAACGTATTTACTGTTGCCGTGAAACAACATATTGAACGATGGACCGCGGTGCTCATACCAGGCGTCCACGAGCATTGAATTTCAATGCGAGCTCGCCCTCGAAGACCGCCGATTTTGAAACAACAAATTCCGCTGGATCAGACCGAAATTAGCTGAAAGTGATAAAATATTTCCCTTGCACAATAAAGATGATCAAAAAATAATATCTTTGATCTCTACTTTTCATGACCGATCTCGCCGATATCGCCCAATGGCGCGTCCGTATTTTTGCCTCCCTCATGTCGACCTTGCGGATACTGGCAATCATCGGCGTGGTGCCCAGTGCGGCGCTGGCTGTGTATCGAGGTGCGCTCGCCGTTGCACTGATGGATGCCGTCGCACTGGCCTGGATCCTCGTCATCTGCCGCATCAAAAAGCTCGACTACAAGTGGCGTGCCCTGAACTACCTGGTCATGCTGTTCAGCGCTGCGGTATGCACGATGATGACCGTCGGTCCCCTGGGGTTGTTGTACCTGCTGGCAGCGCCGGTCATGTCGGTCATATTATTGGGCGTGCGCGCCGGGCTGGTCATGGTGGCCCTTGGTGCGACATCCATGATGCTGCTTGGCCTCACAGGCTTAAGCCATTTCCCGATAGACAACGCCGATGCCAATTCGTTCGGCACCGTTGCGATCTTTACATTGAACTATGCCTGCGTCGGCGCGTTCATCACACTCACCTGCGGCAAGCTGTTAAAGGGATTGTCTGCATCGCTCGACGGCCAGCGTTTTGTGGCCGAAGCCCTGGTTGAACGGCAGGCTGCCTTGAGTGCCTCGAACGACGATTTGCGCCTGACCTCCGCAGCACTGGCCGGACTGAACGATATGGTGTTGATCGCCAAGGTTGCCCCCGAGGGAAGCCCGAAGCACCCGGTCATTTTTGCCAACGCAGCGTTCGAGCGCCGCAGCGGCTACCGTTCCGATGAAATCATCGGGCGCAGCATGCGCGTACTGCACGGTCGCGATTCGGAAGCGGCGGTCGTCGACAAGATCGCGCTGGCGATGGCCCGGCAAGAGCCGGTCTCGGGCGAACTCATCCACTACACCAAGTTCGGTGAGCCGTGCTGGATCGAAGTGGAGATGGTGCCATTTGCGAATCAGAGCCGCGAGGTCACTCACTGGGTTGCCGTAGGACGCGACATTACCGAGCGGCGCCGCTCGGCCGATGCCATCCACCAGCTGGCATTTTTCGACGTGCTGACCGGTTTGCCGAACCGGCGCCTGCTGATGGAACGGCTGGACCTGATGGTGGCGCGCACGCATGCGGGCGACAGCATGGGCGCGGTGCTCTACATTGACCTGGACAATTTCAAGCACGTCAATGACGCCCGCGGCCATGCGACCGGCGACGCCGTTCTGCGCCATATCGCCGCATGCCTGTCACGCGCCGTGCATCCAAAGGACACAGTGGCGCGCCTCGGCGGCGACGAATTCGTCGTGCTGGTCGAGCATCTCGACTGCGCGACCAAGAGCGCCACCCACGCCGCGCTGGCGCTTGCCGGCAGGGTGCGCGCGGCAATGACCGAAGGCGTTCACATCGACGGCCAGTTGTATCAACTCACCGGCAGTATCGGTATCGCCCTGCCAACCAGGCCAGGGCACACGGTGCCGGACCTGCTGCGCGAAGCGGACACGGCGATGTATCACGCCAAGGACAACGGGCGTAATGGCGTGGCGCTGTTCGAGCCTGGCATGCTGGCCGAAGCCGAGAACAAACTGATCCTGGAGCGCGACCTCGCCCATGCGATCGCCAACGATGAACTGGCATTGCATCTGCAACTGCAGGTAGACCACGATGGCACGCCCATCGGGGCCGAAGCCCTGCTGCGCTGGCGCCGGGCGGATGGCGTGCTGGTGCCGCCGGACGTGTTCATTCCGGTGGCCGAAGCATCCGGTCAGATCGTGGCGCTCGGCGCCTGGGTATTGCGCCAGGCCTGTCTGACCTGGCGCGAGCTCGACCGGGTGGGCCACGCACTGCCGCTGTCGATCAACATCAGCCCGCGCCAGTTCCGCGAACCGGATTTCGTGTCACAAGCCAAGGCGATCATCGGCGCCTCCGGTGTGCCGCCACAGCAACTGATCTTTGAAGTGACCGAGGGCCTGCTGGTCGATGACCTTGACCTGACGATTGCGCGCATGAACGAACTGGCGCAGTTCGGCATCCGCTTTTCGATCGATGATTTCGGCACCGGTTACTCGAACCTGGCTTATCTGCGGCGCATGCCGCTGTATGAACTCAAGATCGACAAGAGTTTCATGCGCGATATGCCGCATGACATCAATGGCACCGCCATTGTCCAGTCGATCCTGGCCATGGCGGGCCATCTCAAGCTGCGCGTCGTTGCCGAAGGCATCGAAACGGCTGAACAGGCGCACTTTTTGACCGAGCATGGCGGCCCCTGCATGCAGGGCTACCTGTTCTGCCGGCCAATGGCGCTGGCTAATCTGCTCGAACGCATGATGGCGTCCCGGCAGGCCCTCGCCGCGCTGGAAGCCGTCGCCAGCTGATGAAAAGTCGCTGACGGCCTCGCCCGTCAGCCGCCGCCCCACGCGGCCGCCACCAGCGCAGCGTCTGCAATGGGCGTTTTGCTCTACACTTCCTGTCGCCCCTTTGGACCAATAGCGCTGGCGCCTGCTTCGCGCGCGTGGGCGACGGGCGCGCACCGCCTCGACAACCTGGCATCAATCCGCGAATGGAGATCTGGACAACATGAATACAAGCATGCTCGGCCTTGCCACCACTTTCTCGCTCACCCTGCTCGCGTTCGCCGCCCCGGCGGCCGCAAACGCGCAGGCCAGCGCAACCGCGACCAGCAGCCTGCCTTTCGAGGTCAAGCCGGTCGGCACATTCAACAACCCATGGGCCATGGCA
The DNA here is from genome assembly GCF_014200505.1 of Massilia aurea. GTDB lineage: Bacteria > Pseudomonadota > Gammaproteobacteria > Burkholderiales > Burkholderiaceae_D > Telluria > Telluria aurea_B. The sequence goes on from NZ_JACHBX010000001.1 coordinate 1,716,226, forward strand.
TTTCTGCCTGACGGCAAAGTGCTGGTGACGCAGAAGGAAGGGACGCTGATCCTGTTCGATCCTGCAACCGGTACCAAGCGGACCGTGTCCGGCACACCCACCGTCAGCAGCAAGGGCCAGGGGGCGCTCATGGACATCGTGCCCGCTCCCGACTTCGCTGCCAGCAAAATGCTTTACTTCAGCTACTCGGAAGCGGCTAGCGGCGCCGACACTCGGGTGATGCTCGCCACGGCGACACTGGATCAGGCAGGCGGCGCCCTCAAGGATACCAAGGTCATTTTCCGCGGCCAGGATGCGTCGACCGGCGGGCACTATTCGGGTCGTATCGGCTTCTCACCGGATGGCAAGTACCTGTTCTTTACCAGCGGCGACCGCCAGCTGTTCGACCCGGCGCAAGACCCGAAGTCGACGCTCGGCAAGGTGCTGCGCCTGAATCTCGACGGCACGCCAGCATCTGGCAACCCGCTCGCGGCGAAGGGGTTCAACCCAGCCGTCTGGTCGTATGGCCACCGCAATCTGCTGGGCGTGGCCTTCGACAAGCAGGGGCGCCTGTGGGAAATGGAGATGGGCCCGCGCCATGGCGACGAGATCAACCTGATCAAGCCAGGCCTCAACTACGGCTGGCCGAAAGCATCGAATGGCAGCCACTATGACGGCCGCGATATCCCCGACCACAAGCCAGGCGACGGCTTCGAAGCCCCGAAAGTGTTCTGGGATCCGGCCATTTCGCCGGGCGGCCTCGCCTATTACGACGCGGACCTGTTCCCGAAGTGGAAAAATTCCCTCTTCATCACGGGCCTCTCAGGCAAGTCGCTGGACCGCATCGCGCTCGACGGCGAGAACGCGAAGAAGGTGGACCACTGGGACATGGGCGAACGCATCCGCGCCGTTCGCACCGGGCCGGACGGCGCAGTATGGCTGCTGGAGGACGGTCCGAGCGGCAAGCTCCTGATGCTGACACCGAACAAGTAGGCGCAGTCAGCGTTAAATAGGGACGAGCTTGAACTCGTGCGCAGTTCGGTGGTCAAACCCCCGTTCCCAGCGTCAGGAGTTCTCGATGAAAGCGCCCCGTTTCAACAGCTGGTTCGCCAGGCTGCCGTCGCTGAATCAGCCACAGCGCCGGCAAGTGCTTGATGCCCTGCATCCTGCAGCCGGTCTCGACCAAGTGGTTGCATTGATCGCGCAGGCCAGGGCGCCAGCGCGTTGCTGTCCCAGCTGTGGCAACGAACGCTGTCACCGGCACGGCTTCGCCAACGACCTGCAGCGCTTTCGCTGCTGCGTGTGCGGCCGCACGTTCAATGACCTGAGCGGCACGCTGCTGGCGCGGCTGAGGCTGAAGGCCAAATGGCTCGCGTATTCGCAGGTGCTGCTTGATTCACTACCCGTGCGCAAGGCAGCAGATCGGATCGGCGTGCACCGCACTACGGCGTTCCGGTGGCGCCACCGTTTTCTTGCCTGGGTCAAGTTCGACCGGCCAACATCCATCAACGGTATCGTCGAGGCGGATGAGACGTTCCTTCTTGAATCGCAAAAAGGGGCACGCAAGCTCGACCGGCCGCCGCGTCGGCGGGGTGGACGGGCCACCAGGCGCGGCATTTCCAGCGAGCTCGATTGCATCCTGGTGGCGCGCGACCGCAATGGCCGCACGATCGATGCGGTCACTGGCCGGGGCGCACTGACGGCTGCACAACTCGAACGCGATTTGCTGCCCAGACTCGACCCACAGGCGCTCTTGGTCAGCGACAGCCATGCCGCTTATCGGGCCTTTGCACGCAAGCACAAGATTGCACATGCAGCGATCAACTTGCGTGCCGGCGTACGGATCAAGCATCTGGGCCACCTCGCCATCCACGTGCAGAACGTCAACGCTTACCACGAGCGCTTCAAGGCATGGTTGACGGGCTTTCGCGGCGTGGCGTCGCGCTACTTACCCAATTATTTGGGCTGGCGCTGGGCCCTGGATGGCAGGCGGGTCAGCTCTCCAGAACACTTGTTCTGTATCGCAATCAGCGTCATCAATAGAGAACGCTGACTGCGCCAAAAAGTAAGCCAGCAGAAGCTGCGTGACGCGGGCCTGCCCGCGGTTACCCTACGGGTTATTCACGCAGGCCAGCGTGCCGCCGGCAACCTGGCTGCGCACGCCGGCCGAAATCGCTGCAGCCAGCTTGGCCAGCGCGGCGCGGTGCCCGGCCACCAGTGCCTCGTACCCCGGCCCGACGTTTTCCTGGAACACGCTGCGGCAGGTCTGCACCGAACCACCATCGACCTTGCGCACGTTCCAGACCGCGTCGATCAGGGCGTAGCCGCCCTCCTTCGACTCGAAACGCTGGACGTTCGCGCCGATGCGGTACAGCGCGCTGCCGGCCGGCGCCGGGTTGCGGTACACATCCACAGCACCCAGATTGGCCGCGATTCCCAGTGACAGCCCGGTGGTGATTTCATCGGCCAGCGGACCAGCCCAGCGATGGTGCTCCATCAGCTCGATCTTGCCGGCCTTGCCCGCCACCATCAGCTGCGGACGGCGCACCTGCGCGGGAATCGTCACGGGGCGCATTTCAAAAAACAGCGGTGCGCTGGCCGCTGCCGGCGGCACGACCGTGGCGGCGCCGCCGCTGAGCGTATAGAACTGGTCGGTCGGCGTGCTGGAGCAGCCCGCCAGCAGCAGCGGGGCCGCCAGCGCCGCGCCGGTCAGTGCGCGGCGCGCCTGGATAAACAGCGTCATTCTTTTTTCTCCTGAGGTTTGCCGCGAATGAGCGACTGCGGATTGCGTTCAAGGTAATCGGCCAGCGCATCGATCTTGGCCATCGTGTCGGTCACCGACTGCAGCGCTTTGCGCAGATCGGACTGCAGCGGCGCATCCTGCGCCAGCACGCTTTCGGCACTGGCGAAGGTGGCCTTGGCGGCATTCAGCGTCTGCTGCATCTCCGGCAGCACCTTGCCATCGATCCGTGCCAGCGTCGCATTGGCCTGCACCAGCGTGCGGTTCAGGTTCACGCCGATCTCGTCGAATGGAATCTTGTCGAGCTTGCCCGCGATGCGCGAGATCTGGCTCTGCAGCTCGTCGAGCTGGCCCGGCACCGTCGGCAAGACCAGCATGTCGCCCTGCGCGGCGATCGTCGCCTTGCGCGCATTCGGGAAGAAGTCCAGCGCGATGTACAGCTGACCGGTCAGCAGGTTGCCGTTGCGCAGCTGCGCGCGCAGGCCGCGGCCTACCATCGCGGTCAAGGCGCGCTGGCCGCCGTCTTCACGTTCCATCGCCGCCATGAAGCCCTTGCCGAGACGCCCCGGATACAGGTCGACCGTGATCGGCATCGTGAATTTCTGGCGTTCGCGATCGAATTCGATGCCGACGGCGCGCACTTCGCCCAACGCCACGCCACGGAAATCGACGACGGCGCCCGGCGACAGCCCGCGCAGCGACTGGTCGAAGTACACCACGGCCGTGACTGCCGGCCCGTCTGGCGGGCGCAGCGCGGCGCTGCGGTCTTCGGACAGAACGAAGCGGGTGCCAGCCGGTGCCGGCGTCACCGGCTTGCGGTCGTCCGCCGATTCAAAGGCGATGCCGCCGGTGGCCAGGGCCGCCAGCGACTGGGTATTGAGTTTCAGGCCACTCGCATCGAGACGCAGATCGACGCCGCTGGCATGCCACCAGCGCGAATCCGGGCCCACCAGGCCGATGTAGGGCTGTTCGACGAACACTGACATGTCGATACCGTGCCCGGCCTTGTCCAGCGCCACCGAGGCCACCTGGCCTACGCGCACACGCTTGAAATACACGGGCGAACCGGGCGCCACCGAGCCGAGCGTCTCGGCATGCAGCTTGTATTCGCGACCCTTCAGGCCGATCGGAATCGGCGGCGCCGTTTCCAGGCCCGTAAAACTGTTGGTCGTGTCTTCTTTCACACCGGGCGCCGCGCCGATGTAAGGGCCGGACAGCAGCGTGCCCAGGCCAGAAACGCCGCTGGCGCCGATCTGCGGCTTCACGACCCAGAAGCGCGAATCGATGGCAGTGAAGCGGTCGGCCTCCTTGGCCATCTCGATCTTGGCGACGACCCGGTTGCCATCTTCGCCCAGCGTGACCGAGACGACGCGGCCAATGTCGACGTCCTTGTACTTGACCTTGGTCTGGCCCGCCTCGAGCCCTTCACCGCTGGAGAAATACACGTAGACGGTCGCACCCTTGTTGGTGACCCAGCTAACCACCTGCCAGGCGCCGATCAGCGCAGCAAGCACGGGAATCATCCAGATCAGCGATGGCAGCCAGCGGCTGGGGCGGTCGATGGCGGGCGACGCCGCCAGCGGCGCCGATGGACCCACGGGCGGTTCCGACGGCGTCGGCGGGGTCGGCGGCGGGTTGGCCGATGGTGTTGCGCTGTCCTGTTCAGACATGGGGTTCTCCGTTCGATTCAATAGGGTCCCAGATCAGGCGCGGGTCGAACTGGTGCGACGCGACCATCGTCACGATCACCACGCAGCCAAACGCGATCGCGCCCGGTCCGGCCGTGATCACCACCAGCGCATCGAAGCGCACCAGCGCGACGGTCAGGGCAACCACGAAAATATCCAGCATCGACCAGCGGCCGACAAATTCAATGGCCCGATACGCGCGTGTGCGCGCCATCGGCGCCGTGCGCGAGCGCGCCTGGGCGGTGGCATTCAGCCATGCCAGTGCGGCGAGCTTCGACACCGGCACCACGATACTGGCAATGAAAATGATGATGGCCAGGCCCTTCGATCCGGTGTTCCAGAACAGCACGACGCCGCTCATGATGGTGTCGCCCTCCGTGCCACCGATCGAACGGGTGTACATCACGGGCAGCATATTGGCGGGAATATAGAGCAGCGTGGCGGCCAGGAGCATGGTCCAGGTCCAGCCGACGCTGTGGGGAATCCGACGATGCAGCGCGGCGCTGCAGCGGGCGCAGCGATCGGTGCCGTCGCGTGACGGGCACGTGTGATTCACGAGGCCGCAGGCGCTGCACGAGACCAGCACCGAATCGGCCTCGGGAATCGTGGTGGTCTGGCGTGCCGGATCGGATTTGCGCAGCGGCGCCAGGCGGTCGGCCAGCGCCCACAAGGCTTTTGGTTCATAGCGCATGACGAGCGCGCACAGGATCGTCAGCACGCCAAAGGCAAACAGGGCGGGATGCGGCTCCACGCGCGCCAGGCTGGTCATCTTGATCACGGTGATCAGGATGCCGATCATCAGCACCTCGGTCATCGCCCAGTGGCGCGCGCCCTGCACGGTGCGCAGCACGAGGTTGAAACCGGGTACGCGCATGCCCCGGGTCAGGCCGAGCGCGACATAGAACAGAGAGCCGAGCTCAATGCCGGGAAAGATGATGGCGCAAAAGAAGACCAGGGCCGCGATGACCTGGTCGCCCGCGCCCCACAGCACGGCCACTGCCTGGTACAGCGTGGCGCCCGAGAGCATGCCGCCCATCTCGAGCGTGACGATCGGGAACCACTGCGCCAGCAGGAACACGAACACGGCGCCCAGCGTCAGCGCGGCCAGCACCTCGGCCTGGCGCGCCGGGCTGCCTTTGTGCCAGCGGTACAACTCGTGCTGGCAGCGGTGGCAGCTGGCGCGCTCGCAGGCGGCCAGCGGCCGCCAGTGATACAGGCTGCCACAGTCATGACATGCGACCAGTTGATCCGTTTTCACCCACTCCCCTTACACCAGTGCTTTCACACTAGGTATTATGACCGAGAGCAACTGAACGTGCAGTTCCAACGTGAGCGCAGTCCCGATCAGAAGCGGACCTTGACGTAGGCCGATGGGCCGGTCAGCTTGAGGTCGATGTCGGCCGTGCGCTCGCCATTGCGGTGCAGGTCGATTTTCTGGATGCCGTAGTCGAGGACCAGGCCGATGTTCTTGTGCGGGAAGTATTCCACACCGAGCGCGCCGTTGTAGATGTGACCTTCGACATTGCCGCCGTTTTTCTTCACACCCGAGGCTTCCGCGTAGAAGCGGACCTGGTCGTTCAGCGCGTGGCGCCATGCCAGTTCGACGGTTGGAGCCCAGACGCTTTCGCTGGCCGACGCCGAGCCGCTCCACGAGTAATTTTCCACGGGTGCGGTCGCGCTCACATTGGCCGACGCCGAACCGGAAATCTTGGCGCGCAGGTGGGCCGCACCCAGGCCGACGCCAAAGACGTTCTTTTCCTTGCCGAACCACATTTTGTACGACAGGCGTGCCAGCTCGATGCGCAGGTTGGCGTCGGCGCGCAGCGAGCCGCTGACCGGACGGCCTTCATACACGGTGTCGCCCTTCAGGTCGGCGCCGTAGCCTTCGTCGAAGCGGAAATAGTCGAACGAGATGCCGTGGCTATCGCCGATCAGCACTTCGCCCTTGACGCGTGGCAGCGTGACGTCGCTGATCTCTTCATCCGGCGTGTCGACACGGCCGTAGCGGGTATCGCCGCCCAGATGGATTTCAGGATCGGCGTAGAACGCGCCGGCCGAGATGCTGACGCGATCGAGCGCTGGCGACTGCTGTGCCTGCGCCATGCCTGCTGCGGCGGCGCCCAGCAGAATGGCGCCCTTGATTGCGCGGACGAGGGTGGTGTGGACGGACGGGGCAGCAGTGCGTGGTGCAGGGCAGGACATGGTTTCTCCGGATAATCAATTGATAGAAGTGCCCGCCAGACTGTGTCTCGACGCGGCAACAGTTAATTATCGCAAGATGTTAGTTTGCCAACCCGCACGATTGAACTGACTTTGTGGTCATTAAGCCACACCGGTCTTTTGCAGCATGCAAGTTGCATACTTGGCACACCGCCCCGCGTCATTACACGAACGCACCCAGTGCTGCGCGCCTCATGGTTTATCATCCAGAAACATTAACCTTTTCGCAAACGCAGCCAATGAAGCAATTTACCCTTCCGCAGAATTCCTTTCTGCTCCTGCTGACGATCGTCACCATCGCTTTCCTCTGGATTCTGCTGCCGTACTCCGGCGCCGTGTTCTGGGGCGTCGTATTCGCCATCATCTTCGCGCCGCTGCAATCGAAATTACTGCGGGCAACCAAGGGCAAGCCGACCGTTGCCGCCCTGCTTTCGCTGCTGGTCATCGTGCTGATGGTGCTGCTGCCGCTGGCCATGATCACGGCGTCGCTGGTCGATCAGGTCGCCGGCATCTATACGATGGTCAGCAGCGGGCAGATCGATTTCGCCCACTACTTCGAGGTCGTGATGCGCGCCTTGCCGAACTGGGCCATTTCGATCCTCGAACGCTTCGAGCTCACCAACCTGGCCTCGCTGCAGACCAAGATCACCGAATTCGCCGCGCAGATCAGCCAGGCAGCCGCCACGTATGCACTCAATATCGGTCGCAACACGCTCGACTTCGTCGTCAGCATGACGATCATGCTGTACCTGCTGTTCTTCCTGCTGCGTGACGGCCGCATCCTGGCAGCGCGCATCCAGCGCGCCGTGCCACTGAGCGTCGAATACAAGAGCCGCCTGTTCCAGAACTTCACGACGGTCATCCGCGCCACGGTCAAAGGCAATGTGCTGGTGGCCGTTGCGCAAGGCGCACTGGGCGGCCTGATCTTCTGGATGCTGGACGTGTCCGGCCCGCTCCTGTGGGGCGTGGTGATGGCGTTCCTGTCGCTGCTGCCGGCCATCGGCGCGGCACTGGTCTGGGGGCCGGTGGCGATCTATTTCCTGGTGACGGGCGCAATCTGGCAGGGCGTCGTGCTGGCCGCGTATGGCGTTCTGGTGATCGGTCTGGTCGATAATATCCTACGCCCGATCCTGGTCGGCAAGGACACCAAACTGCCCGACTACGTGATTCTGCTCTCCACCCTGGGCGGTATGGCGCTGTTCGGCCTGAACGGTTTCGTGATCGGACCGGTGATTGCCGCCCTGTTCATCGCAGCGTGGGATCTGTTCTGCCGCTCGGACGAGTTCCAGGAAGAGTAACAGCAAGGGTTAGACTAAAGGTAAGATACGCGCTTTGCCCCGGCCAGCATGACGTCGGTCGGGGTCCTGCCGCAACCTGATTCAACGAGAAATTCAATGCTGACTACCCTGCTCGACTGGTTCCTTCATCTGGACCGCCACCTCGCCGTACTGGCCGCCGAATACCAGTTGCTCGTCTATGTGCTGCTGTTTGCCGTGATCTTCGTCGAGACGGGCGTGGTCGTGATGCCGTTCCTGCCCGGCGACTCGCTGCTGTTCGTCACCGGCGCACTGGCCGCCAAAGGCATGCTGTCACTGGAAATATTGATTCCGCTGCTGATTGTCGCAGCGGTCACCGGCGATATCCTCAACTTTGCCATTGGCAGTGCGTTCCGTGAACGCGTGAAGCGCGGCTACCGGTTCCGCCTGATCAAGGACGAGCACATTGCGCACACCGAGCGCTTCTTCGAGCGTCATGGCCCCAAGACCATCGTGCTGGCGCGTTATGTGCCGATCGTGCGTACGCTTGCACCGTTCGTGGCGGCGCTGGGCAGCATGCGCTACGCCACCTTCCTCGGGTACAACATCGCTGGCGGCACCTTGTGGGTCGTGTCGTTGACGGTTGCCGGCTACATCTTTGGCAATATCAAGTGGGTCAACGACAACCTGACGGCCGTCATCATGGGCATCATCGTGCTGTCGCTGGTGCCGGGCATCGTGGCCTGGCTGATGGAGCGTCACCGCGCGCGCCGTGCGGGCGGTCCAGTCTGACCTGACCATCTTTGCCGCGACCCAAGCCGGGGATTATCCCCGGCCAGAAGGTCAGGCGGCGCAGACGGCCACTGGCAAGGCCATCGATACGGTGGTGCCCATCCCCGGCCCCGCGCTGCGCACGAAGATCGATCCGCCATGGGCTTCGCACACGCCCTTGGCAATCGTCAAGCCCAGGCCCGCACCGACGGGGGCGCGGCCCGGGGCCAGCGCACGGCGCTCGAATGGCTCGAAAATGTGCTGCAAGTCTTCGGCCGCGATCCCGGCCCCGCAGTCGATGACCTCGGCGCGTAGCACATTGCCTTCGATATAGACGCGCAGGCAGATCTCCTCACCATCCGGCGTGAACGCGCTGGCATTGCACAGCACGTTGCCCAGCGCCTGCGCCACCCGTTCCGGATCGCAGCACAGCTCGGCGTCGGGATTGTCGACCTCGACGATCAAGCGCTGGTTGCGCGAGCGCACCAGCGTTTCCACCGCATCGAGCGACAGGTTCACGATCTCGTGCTTGGTGCAACGGCGTGGTTCGACGGGCAGTGTGTGGACGCAGTCAACACGTGACGCGTCCAGCAGATCGGCAATGAAACGCGCCAGCTGCTTGGTTTGGCGCTGGACGACGCCGGCCATTTTTGCCACGCCAGGATCCTTGTTCGCGCGCTGCAACAGGCCAGCGATGCTCATGATGGGCGCCAGCGGGTTGCGCAATTCGTGCGCCAGCATGGCCAGGAATTCTTCACGCGCGTGGGCAGCGTCGCGCTCCCGCTCTTGCAGCCGGCGTTGCTCGCTGATGTCGGTCAGGCAGCACAAGGCGCCCACGACGGCGCCATCGGCGTGGAATACCGGCTTGGCGTGCACCACGATGCGACGTGGTTGGCCATCACGGCACACGGCGAGCAGTTCAGTAGGACATGGCGATTGGCCTGCGGCTGCCTGCGCCGCCGGACTTGCCGTCTTGTCCAACAATTCACCATCCAGGGACCGAAGTGTCTCGAACCCATCCCACCGCATGTCTTCCAGCAGCGGGCAGGCATCACCCCAGATCCGCTTCGCTGCTGCATTGACGTGGACCAGTGTTCCATTGGGAGAGCAGCAGTACGCCGGGCAAGGCATCTGCTCGATGGCCCACGCATAGGATTCGGGCCACCCATTATCCAGCTCGCTAAATTCGCCGTCGAGCGGCGTGTTCTGATTGTTCATGGTGCAAATGCGGAAAGAGCACCGCTATCAAAGTCTCAATCGACATTATCGAGGTTGCAACATTTGCACAACGTAGGAGAGCGACTACCGGGCTTGTGGGAGGTTGACGTGCAGGCGGGTCGTAAACGAAAAACGCCCCGCATTCTGCGGGGCGTTCAACATGGGTCGGGCGGGCGCCCGACCAGGGAATCAGTTCGATTTGGCGTGGGCTGCCAAGCGGCGCGCGACGGCTGGCGAGACGGCATCGGCGCCGCGGGTCATACGGTACAACGCCCAGACATCGGCGCTGCCGGTGGTGCGGGTTGCGGCGGTTGGGGCTGCCTTGACTTCACGCACGAAATCGAATGCGGTGCTGAACACGGCGGCCAGTTGGGCGGCGAACGATGGGCGAAGGGACAAGGTGGTCATGGTTTTCTTCCTGTGTGTTTGATCTGGTATGAAGCTAGTATGCGCTCTATCAGATAGAAATCAAATTGCGATCCATGATAGTCGTCATTCACAAATCAACTATCTTGGATATTCAATATTTGATCGACAACAGGAAAGCGAACAGTGCCGGCATCATGCCGGCACCTTCATTCCACTGCGTCCAGCCCGTCTCAGACGCCAGCCAACGCAAGACGTCCGACCGGCGCTGGCTGGCTGCGTGCCGGCGCAGGTGCAGCGTGGGCGGCAACCGTGCTGCCACCAGTCTTGAACACGCTGACCACGTCGGCCAGGTGCGCAGCCTGCTCCTGCATCGAGCCGGCAGCGGCGGCGGCTTGCTCGACCAGCGCGGCGTTTTGCTGCGTCGCCTGGTCCATCTCGGTGATGGCGGCGTTGACCTGCTCGATGCCCGCGCTCTGCTCGTCGCTGGCGTGCGAGATCTCGCTCATGATGCCGGTCACGAGGGAAATGCTCTGCACGATATTGGTCATCGTGGTGCCGGCACTGTCCACCAGGGTGGTGCCCGCCTCGACCTTCTGCACAGAGTCGTCGATCAGGCTTTTGATTTCCTTGGCCGCTGCAGCGGAGCGGTGCGCCAGGTTGCGCACTTCGCTGGCAACGACGGCAAAGCCGCGGCCCTGTTCACCGGCACGCGCCGCTTCCACGGCAGCGTTCAGGGCCAGGATATTGGTCTGGAACGCGATGCTGTCGATGACACTGGTGATGTCGACGATCTTGCGCGACGACGCATTGATTTCGCTCATCGTGCCGACCACTTGCGCAATCACGGCGCCGCCCTGCCCGGCAATGCTGGCAGCTTCGGAGGCCATCGTGTTGGCGCGGCGGGCGTTATCGGCATTCTGGCGCACGGTGGACGTGAGTTCTTCCATCGACGAGGCGGTTTCTTCCAGCGAGCCGGCCTGCTGTTCGGTGCGGCTCGAGAGGTCCAGATTGCCGGCGGCGATTTCCGCCGACGCCGTTGCGATCGTTTCGGTGCCGGCCCGGACCCGGGTCACGATACCCAGCAGGTTGTCGTTCATTTTCTGCAGGGCCGCCATCAACTGGCCGGTTTCGTCGCGGGTGGTGACCGTGAACTGGCTGCTCAGGTCGCCCGACGACACGCGGTCGGCAACTGCGACGGCATCCTGAATTGGCCGCACGATCGAGCGGGTAATGAAGATACCGAAGGTTACGCCCAACCCGATGGCAAGGATCCCCATGCCAATCAGGGTCGTGCGCGCCGTGTCATACGCTGCGGTCGCGTCTGAGACGAATTTTTCTGCTGACTTTTGCTGCGCAACGGCGAGCTTGCTGATCGATTCGACGTAGACCACGCTGGTCGGGAGCATCTGGCTCTCGAAGATGCGCTGTGCGGCTTCGTTGTCGCCGGCCATCTTGGCCGCCAGCAGCGCCTTGCGTGCCGCCGCGTACGGCACGCGGGCCGCCACCACCTCTTCGAGCTGCGCCTGCGACTTCGGATTGCGCAAGCCGGCCTTGATCGTTTGCTGCAATTCGGTGGAACGCACGGAACCTGCTGCGATGCGCTCGCCAATCAGCTTGACCTGCGCAGGCTCCGGCGTACGGTAGGCCATCTCGACCAGCGCGCGGTTGACTTCGATGATCCTGGTCCACTCGGCCACGTTGCGCTGGTTCTTCATGCTGGTGTTGACCACGCGATCGGTCGCATCCTTCATGTCGCCCATGCGACCGAGGGTAACGACAATCACGATGGCCATCAGGATCAGTACGGCCGCATAGCTGAACGCCAGGCGCGTGCCTATTTTTAAATTTTTCATCAACGGTAATCCGGGAAGTGTGTGAGAGACCGGCGCCCTGCGTATGCCTAGGAACGCCGTGTGGTAAAGATGCCCAAAAGAAATATGATCGCACATGCGCGCAACTCGTGTGTTGCACACGACCAACATCTTCGGTCAACGGTGCCGAATCGGCGTGTAGTTCACGCAAGTACTTTTAACCTCAAACATGGTCGATCCGCCATGCATGGAACGAGCGCGGATCATCCGCGCTGCCGAGCGGGCAGACGTGTCTCTGCCCCGCCATCTCAGCTGCCGGCAACCGGGCTCATCGCGCGGAAAATCTGAATGACGGCCGGTCCCAGCAACACGACCAGCAACGCCGGAAAAATGCAGAAGATCAATGGAAACAACAGCTTGGTTGCAATCTGCCCCGCCTTCTCTTCCACCAGTTGCCGACGCCGCGTGCGCAGTTGTTCCGACTGCACCCGCAGCGCCGTGGCGACGCTGGTGCCGAAACGCTCGGCCTGGATCAGCATTTTGACGAGCGCATCGACGTCTTCCACGCCGGTGCGCAGCGCCAGGTTGCGCAGCGCCTTTTCCTTGGCGCTGCCGGCGCGCAGTTCCAGCGTCACCAGTTGCAGTTCGTCGGCCAGCACCGGGCTTTTCAGCCCGATCTCGCTGCCCACGCGCGCCAGCGCCGCGTCCATCGCCAGGCCTGCTTCGACGCAGACCGTCATCAGGTCGAGTGCGTCAGGAAAGCCTTCGAAGATGTCGCGCTGGCGATTGGCGACCCGGCGCTTGAGGAGAAAGTCCGGCAAGTAGTAGCCGATGCTGGCCGCGCTGACGAGAAACAGGAAGGTCAGCGCCAGTGGCCGGTTGGCATGGTGCGGCAGCGCGATCCAGACCACCAGCGGCAGGCCGAGCGTCAGCACGGATTTGCCGGCGTGGTACAGCCCGGGGGCCGACGGCGCGCGCCAGCCGGCGTTGATGAAGCGCAGCCGCAAGGGCGACGATTCCCAGCCGTCGGCCGGCACCGACAGCCTGGCCAGCGGCTCGGCGAAATCGGCCAGGCGCTCGCGCCAGCCATCGCCGCGCCGGGTCCTGGGCACATCGCGCTCGTCCAGCGCCACCAGGCGCGCCTTGACGGGATCGCGCGTCAGCAGCAGCAAGGCGACCACCGCGATGCCGAACACCAGCAGGAACATCGCTGCCAGCATGAGAATGTTTACCATGGTCATCGTGTCGTCCTGTCGTTACATCCGGATGCGGACGATCTTGCGGATCGCCAGCAAGCCAAAGCCCATCATCCCCAGCGCCGCGCCGCTCAGCTGGCGCCCGATCGGATCGTTCACCAGCACGCTCATCGTTTCGGGATTGGCCAGCGCCATCATGCCCCCGGCGCCAAAGGGCAGCAGGCACAGCACCCAGGCCGAGATGCGGCCCTCGGCCGACAGCACGCGCACCTGGCCGGCCAGCTTGTGGCGATCGCGGATGATGCTGGAAATCGACGTCAGCAATTCGGTCAGGTTACCGCCGCTTTCGCGCTGGATCAGCACGGCCACGACGAAGTACTGCAAATCCATGCTCGGCACGCGCTGCGCCAGGTTGTTCAGCGCGTCGCCCATCGAGACGCCGAAATTGACTTCATCAAATGCGGTCTTGAATTCTTCACCCAGCGGCGCGGCCACTTCGTCGGCCACCAGCTTCAGCGCCGTCGGGAACGCGTGGCCGGCGCGCATCGCGCGGCTCATCATGTCGAGCGCTTCGGGCAGCTGGCGCTCGAAGCGCACCATGCGCGCGTCGCGCGCGCGCGTCAGGCGCAGCACCGGCAGCCAGCCGCCAACGAGCGCGCCCGCCACCAGACCCGGCAACGGCAAGCGCAGCAGCAACGCCGCCACGAGTCCACCGAACGCACACGCTGCGCACACGGCCAGCAGCGACGCCACTTTCTGCGCACTGCCGGCCTGCAGCAGCATGCGGTCCAGCCGGTACACGCCGGGCAGGCGCTGTAGCAGCGGCTCGAGCTCCGGATTGTCGGACAGGCGCCGTTCCTTGACGATGGTGACATCGAGTTCGCGTGTCTCGCGTCCGATCACGCTGCGCAGCCGGCGCGCGATGCGCTCGGCTTCCGGGTTGTTGTTCGCCTGCCAGGCCGTGTACACGCCCCATACCAGCAGCAGGACGGCAGCAAACACCAGCAGGATGAACAGGAGGAAGGTAGTATCCATGCCAGAGTCCTAACGCGGCTCGAAGATGTGCGGCGCCAGATTCACACCGAACGTGCGCAGGCGCTCGGCAAAGTGCGGCCGCACGCCGGTGGCAGTAGACTGACCCAGCACCGTGCCATCGTCGGCCACGCCGGTCTGGCGGAACGTGAAGATCTCCTGCATCGTGATGACGTCGCCCTCCATGCCCGTCACTTCCGTGATCGACAGCACCTTGCGCTTGCCGTCGGTCAGGCGCGAGACCTGCACGACGACGCCCACGGCCGACGAGATCTGCTGGCGCATGGCCTTCGGTGGCAGGTTTGGCGCCGCCATGCTGATCATGTTTTCCAGGCGCGTGAGCGCTTCGCGTGGCGTATTGGCGTGCAGGGTCGCCATCGAGCCTTCGTGGCCGGTGTTCATCGCGCCCAGCATGTCCATGGCTTCTTCGCCGCGCACCTCGCCCAGAATGATGCGGTCGGGGCGCATCCGCAGCGCGTTCTTGACCAGCGCGCGCTGGGTCACTTCACCCTTGCCTTCGATGTTGGCCGGGCGCGTTTCCAGCCGCACCACGTGCGGCTGCTGCAGCTGCAGTTCGGCCGCGTCTTCGACCGTCACGATGCGCTCGTTGTGGTTGATGAAGCCCGAGATCACATTGAGCATCGTCGTCTTGCCCGAACCCGTGCCGCCCGAGATCACGATATTGACCTTGGCCTTGCCCAGGCCCTGCAGCACCTCGGCCATGTCGGCCGTCATGCTGCCATACGCCACCAGGTCGGCCAGGCGCAGCGGGTCGGCCGAGAAGCGCCGGATCGACATCACGGCGCCATCGATCGCCAGCGGCGGGATGATCGCGTTCACGCGCGAGCCGTCCGGCAGGCGCGCATCGACCATCGGGCTCGATTCGTCGATGCGGCGGCCCACGCGCGAGACGATCTTGTCGATGATCTTCATCAGGTGGGCTTCATCGGTGAACGTCACGTCGGTCAGCTCAAGCTTGCCGCGCCGTTCGACATACACCTGCTTGTGCGTATTGACCAGGATGTCCGAGACGGTCGGGTCTTCCAGCAGCGGCTCGAGCGGGCCGAAGCCCAGCATCTCGTTCTGGATGTCGCGCGTGAGCATCTTGCGCTCGGCGTCGTTGATGACGACCATTTCTTCTTCGAGCAGGCGTTCGACCAGCATGCGCAGCTCTTGCCGGATCTGGTCGGCGTTCAGGCGCTGCATGCTTTCCAGGTCGATGCGATCAAGCAGTGCTTCGTGGATGCGGGACTTGAGCTGGTGATACGCGCGGTTGTCGATCGGCCCGCCGCGCACGGCGGCGGCGCGCGGCGCCGGGGCGCCGGTAGTCACGCGCGAGGGCGCGCCTGCTATCGTGCTGGTGCTGCTGGCCAGGGCTGCGCTGCCGAGGCGTTCGCGCAGCGACGCGGAAGGGATCATGTTCATGTCGTTGGACTCCTTGGACAATTCGCGGGTCATACGTCAGTCTTGCGCCGTTTGAACAGGCGCGCCATCACGCCGGTCGCCGCTTGCGGCGCCGCCTCGCCCGTCTGGCTGCGCGCCATCGTTATCAAGGCCGCGCTCAGCGGGCTCTCGGGCGCCAGGCGCGTGATCGGCACGCCCTGGTTGACCGACTTGGCCGCCGCATCGTAGTGGTTCGGCATCGTGCGCAGGTGCGTCGTGTCGAACGCCTGCTCGAGGTCCTTGAGCTTGATGTCGCTGTTGTTGTCGTGGCGGTTCACGACGATTTCGACCTTGTCGTTGCCGTATTCGAGGTTGCGGAACACGTCGAGCAGGCGCTTGCCGTCACGGATGTACGGCAGCGTCGTTTGCAGCACCGGGTAGATCGTGTCGGCATGGTCGAGCGCGCGGATCGTCACCGGATCCAGGCTGCGCGCCACGTCGAGCACGATGAAATCGTACTGGCGGCGCGCCAGCTTGATGATTGCGTCGATGTGCTCCGGCTTGACGTCGCTGGCGTGCGCCGGATCGGATGGCGCGGCCAGCACGCTGAAGTTGGGCGTCACGGCAACCATGCTCGACGACAAAAACGACGGATCGAGCCGGTGGATCTGGGTCGCGACATCCGACAGCGTGGCCAGCGGCTTGCTGTCCGAGACGAACAGCGACGCGTCGCCAAACTGCAGATTCATGTCGATCATCGCCACGCGCTTGTTGCCGCCGGCCGACAACGCATAGGCCAGGTTCGTGGCCAGGAAGGTTGCGCCACTGCCGCCCTTGCACGAGATGAAAGCCAGCACCCTGCCCTGCGCTGCGCCCTGGCTGCCGAACTTCTCGGCGATGTGGTCGACGGCCTTGGCCAGGTCGGCCGCGCCGGGCGCTGCCGGCAGCACTTCGCGCACACCGGCGCGCATCGCGCGCAGCAAGAAGTCCTGTGACAGGTCGCCCGACAGCACGATGAACGCCATGCGCGGGAACAGGTGACCGAGCCGCTCGAGCTGGTCGAGGTCACCCTCGTCGGCGCGCGGCTGGTCGACCACCAGCAGGTCGGGGATGGCGTCGTCGCTCATTGTCGACAGGCGCGCCGGGGTGCCGGCGATCATGTCGACTTCGTCGCTGCCCGGGCGTGCGCGCAATTGGCGCGACAGCTCGATCAGGTGGCGCTCGTCGCGCGAAAGGACTGCGATTTTCATGATGGCCTCTTACTTGTTCCCGCCGAACAGCGTGATCTCGACCTGCGGCGCGGGCGCGGCGAACGAGCCCTGGTAATTCCTGTAGCCGAGGATCGCGGCGCGGGCGTCGTTGCCGGGCACCGACGGCGCGGCCTGGGGCGTGATGATTTGGCTGGCCATGATGCTCCGCACGGTGTTGCCGGTGCCGGTGGACGTGTCGGTTGCGCAGCCGCCCAGCAGCAAAGAGAGGCAAGTGCAGGCTGCGGCGAGGATGGCGGTAGTGGTGGTCTTCATGATCATTTCTCTGGTGCGGCAGGGGCGGCGCGGCCTTCGAGCTGGCCGCCAAGCAGGAATTCGGCGCGGCTCGGCTGCACGTACCCGTCGGTTGGCAATGCGGGCTGCGACTGCATCGGCTTGGCCAGGCGCGGCGTCACGATGAATACCAGTTCGGTGCGGTCATTCTGGAAGTCGCTGCTGCGAAACAGCGTGCCGAGCACGGGCACGTCACCCAGGAACGGGAAGCGCTTGATGGTGCTGGTCACGTTATTGCGGATCAGGCCACCGATGGCGAAGCTCTGGCCATCCTGCAGCTGCACCGTGGTCGCCGCGCGCCGTGTCGTAAACGATGGCAGGATCGCGGTCGCGCTGTTGCTGGAACCGGGCGTGGTGATGCCGATGCCCTCGCGATTGAGTTCCGACACTTCCGGCGCCACGCGCAGGTTGATGCGCCCGCCCGCCAGCACGGTTGGCGTGAACTTGACGGCCACGCCGTACTCTTTCTCTTCCAGCGTGATCAGGCCCGCGCCGCCGGACGAATTTTGCGCGACCGGGATGAAGATCTTGCCGCCGGCAAGGAAACTCGCTTCTTGCCCGCTGATGGCCATGACGTTCGGCTCGGCCAGGATCTTGACCAGACCATCGCGCTTTTCGCCGTCGATGGTGAGTTCCTTGATACCGGTGCCCACGGCGCTGACAGCGCCGGCGCCGCCACTGAGCAGGCTCGATACGGCGGCATAGGTCCAGTTGCCGTTGGTCTTGGAAAAGCCGGCTTTGGCGCCCAGCTGGTCGACGAGCGACTTTGAAATTTCGGCGATCTTCACTTCCAGCATGACTTGCTGGGGCGCGGCGATGGACAGCATGTTCAATACCTTCGCGGCGGCGCCAGAACCCGCGGCTGGTGCCGATGCAGGCGCGCCGACGGACAACGGCGACGGGCTGCCGGCACCGCTGTCGGCCTGCCCGCCAGCGGCGGGCGCGGCGCTCTCCTGGAACGCCGTGGCCAGGTCGACCAGAGCGCTGGCCACGCCGACGTCGCTGACCATGCCCGACAACACGACGGCGTTGCCGCTGGCGCCGATGCGGATATCGCGCTCGAGCGGGAACAGCGCGTCGAACTGCGCGCGCAGCGCCGACGTATCGATCGCCACGTCCAGGTCGATCACGGTCGAGCGCTTGTCACGCCCGGAGACGATCAGGTTGGTGCTGCCGACACTGCGTGCGACGATCACGACTTCGCTCGCGCCAGGGACCACGACGTTGGCCACTTTCGGGTCGCCCACCATGACTGCACCGGCCGGCGTGCAGAAACGCTTGAGAACGGATTTTCCGCGCATCAGCTGGAGCCGCCCGTTCGCACCGCCGCGCAGGTCGATGCAGTCGGTCGCTGCGGCGCTTGTGTCGACGGCGGCCGCCTTGCTGGCGGGGGCCGCATGGGCATCCAGCGTCAACGCAACGGCGCAGGCCAGCAGGGTCTTGTGAGTCAATGTGGTCATGACGGATTCTTCAATCAAAAGCTTTGCGAAGCGGCGTCCAGGCCGCGGATCACCAGGACACCGTCGCGCGGCGCGCTTGGCTGACGTGGTGCAGGAGATGGGGTGCGCGGCGCCGGCTCGTACACCGGCGCTGGTGCCTTCGCCGTCACTGCCGGCAGGCCGAGCACCGATTCGCGCGTGGCGCCGGTGGTGTTGGCCGGTTGCGCTTCGACCTGGTTGCGCAGTACCAGCGACAGGGAGCCGATCGAGCGGGCCAGGTCGAGCTTTTCGACTTGATCCGGGGTCAGCTCCAGCGTGACGGCATTGACGACGCGTGGTTTGCTGTCGTCGACCGCCGATTCCTGCGCCACGGCCAGCACCAGGATGCGCTCGAGCACGATTTTCGAAATCGAGCCGGCGTTCTGCGCCAGGTCGCTGTTGCTCGGGGCCAGGTTGACGAGGATGTCGACATAATTGCCCGGCAGTGCAAAGCCGGCCACGCCGACGACGTCGTTGACGCGCACGGTCATGGCGCGCTTGCCGCTGGCCACCACTGCCGACAGGCCGCCCAGCGTGCCGGCCGGCGCCAGCTTGGACTCGAGCACCGGCTCACCGCGTGCGATGTCGCCGCGGGCGATGCGCCCTTCGAGCAGCTTCATGTCGGTGATCGCGCCGGGCGGCAGCGCGCCGGCGGGCCAGTCGGCCAGTTGCAGGCTGGCCGGCAGGATGCGTGCACCCTGCCCGATGTCGGCGGCGGCCACCACCACGCGGGTGCCGGCCGGGCCCTGCTCGCCCATCCACTTGGCTGCCAGTACCACGGCGCCCAGCGCCAGCAGCAGCGCCACGCCGATGATCAGGATCGCTCTCGAATTACGCATGCTCATACTCCGTCGTGCCGCGTTCGCGGCGTTCTTGTGATGCGGGCCGGCCTGGGGCGCCCGCGGCAAAATAGTTATCCCAGGCCCAGTCCAGGGTGCGGCGCGACAATTCGGGCGCGCGGTCTTCGTAGCGCGCCAGGTCGCGCAACTGGCGCATCAGGTCGCGCGGGTAGCAGGCCAGCAGTGGCACACCGCGCTCGCGGTGGCACGTCAGCAGGTAATCGAATGACGCGGCATCGAACGCCACACCGACGCCGTCGCATGCCTGCCGGAACAGGCGCATGTATTCGTCGGCTGACGCCGCCGGCACTTCGATCTTGTAGCCAAGGCGGCGCAGAAAGGCGCCGTCGGACAGGCGCTGCGGCACGAAGTTCGACGAGAACACGACGATCACGTCGAACGGCACCTGGAACGTGTGGCCCGTGTGCAGCGTCAGGTAATCCACATTGCGGTCCATCGGCACGATCCAGCGGTTCATCAGCGCTTCCGGGGTGCAGCGCTGGCGACCCAGGTCATCGATGATGAAGATGCCGTTGTTCGACTTGAGGTGCGGCGGCGCCTGGTACAGGCGGGTGTGCGGATCGAACCGCAGGTCGAGCATGTCGAGCGTGAGTTCGCCGCCGGCCAGCGCGGCCGGGCGACGCACGCCGCGGATCCAGCGCATGTCGGGCGCGCTGCCGCGGTCAAGGCTCGGTGCTTCCGTCACCGCCGCTTCGGTCACGCAGTGCTGCACGCTGTCGAAAAAAGGAATCACTTCGCCATCGACCATCAGCGCGTGCGGCACGGCGATCGTGCCGACCAGCAGGTCGCGCAGGCGCTCGGCCAGGTAGGTCTTGCCACTGCCGGCCGCGCCGTGCAGGAACAGCGCGCGGCCCGAATTCATGCCGGCGCCGATCTGGTCGAGCACGACCGGGTTGACGACAACACCATCGAAGGTGGCGACCATCGCGCCGCGCGTCACCTGCATATTGGCCACGCTGTGTGCCTTGACCTGGGCCACATAGGCGGCCAGCGTGACAGGTGCCGGACCGGCATAGGCATTGCGGCCCAGCGCGGCCTGGGCGCGCGCGCGACCAGCCTCGGTGAGGATGTAACACAGGTCAGCGTCGGTGCCGCTGTTGCCGATGCGCGCGACTTCGCACAATTTTTCGCTGCGCAGGAACGCGATCAGAGGATCGATGACGCTGACATTGAGTTTGGTGTGCGCAGCCAGTTCGGCCAGGCGCAGTTGACCACGTTGGACCAGCACCTTGCCGAGCAATTCGGCGAGAAAGAGGAAAGGCAGGCCGGTCTCGTCGACCGTGCGCGGCGCCCTGGCATCGGCCGGTGCGTGCGCGCTCGCCGTCAGGGTCTGGCTCACAGCGGCAGCTCCCCATGTACGCGCAGCCACAGCACGCAACCGACGGTGGCAACCGCAATCGCGATCGCATATGGCAGGCGCCCGCTGGCTGCTTCGGGCGGTACGGTTGGCGTGGCGATGACGCCGGCCAGCGCCGAGAATGTGGTGTGCAGCGCCATGTGGTAGGTGTTGATGACGAGGCGGCGCAGACTGCCCTGCCACGCTGCAAATACCAGCGCGAGCACGCCGCCCGCCACCAGCGTGACCAGGCCGACCGTGATGATCTGGCCGGCGCCGACAAAGGCGCCCACCATGGCCAGCAGCTTGACGTCGCCGGCACCCATGAGGCGCAGCGCATACATCGGCAGCAGGATCGCGAGGCCCAACCCGAAGCCGCCCAATGACGACAACAGCCCCAGGCCGCCCATTGGCGTGCCGAACAAACCCGGCCCGGCTGGCAGCGCGGCGTGCAGCACGAACGCTGCGAGCATACCGGGGAAAACGACGGCGTTCGGAATGCGGCGCGCCTTCACGTCATGCCACACGGCGGCGCCAAGTAGCAAACACAGCATCATAAGTGGCAAGATCGTCAAGGACATACTCCGGGTAAAAAAAATCCGGCGTCGGACAATCCGCGCCGGATGAGGACCGCTTGAGGCGGGCCGTGCTGTGTGCAATTACGTGGTCGGGGTCTTGATGCGTGCGGCCAGGTCCTTGAACAGCGTGCTGATGGTGCTACCCAGCGTGGTAACTGTTGCAATGATGACACCGGCGATCAGCGATGCGATCAGTGCGTATTCGATGGCGGTGACGCCGTCTTCTTCTTTGATCAGGTTTTTGATGAAGTTCATGGTGGAGCCTTTCAAGGGTCGGTAGTCAAGTATCAGCAGGTTGGCTTTATGCGCTCGTCCATGCAGCCATTGCCGCGATGA
Source organism: Massilia aurea (assembly GCF_014200505.1). GTDB lineage: Bacteria > Pseudomonadota > Gammaproteobacteria > Burkholderiales > Burkholderiaceae_D > Telluria > Telluria aurea_B. The sequence goes on from NZ_JACHBX010000001.1 coordinate 1,738,018, forward strand.
AGCAGACGACTGCGAGCAGAACCGAGAGAACGACATACGACATGGCCGGATTGCTGCTGCTTTCATACTGCTGTTCCGGATTGTCTTCGCTGTCGTACACCGTTCGCTCCTGTTCGCTTGCCGCCGTACCGCATGTCACGATACGCAGCGCATGAGTTGAATCTTACGGACCCCCGACTTTGTTGCCATCCGTCAAAACTACCTTTTTGAAAGGTACGTTGCGCCATGGCAACCTAGTACATTTGTACCGGGTCGCCTTGCGGCACACTCCGACGCAGAGAAAGGGTGATGCCTCAGGAGAGGCCGTGCTTGGTAGCGTAGACGTACAACTCGAGGCGGTTGGCGACGTCCAGCTTCTGGTAGATGGTGGTGAGATGGTTGCGCAGCGTGCGCTCCGAGATGAACGCGCGTTCGGCCAGCTCCTTGTTCAGCGCGCCTTTGCCCTGCACGATCATGCCGATGACGTCGCGTTCGCGCGCCGTCAGTGTGCCGATGCGTTCGGCCTCCGGGTCGGCCTTGGGCGCCGGCGCCACCAGTTGGCCCAGCAGCGCCTGCATGAGTGACTGGTCGAGCCACAGCTCGCCGCCGTGCACCTTGCGCACAGCCAGCAGCACGTCATCGGTCGGCGCTTCCTTGCTGACGACGCCGCGCGCCCCGGCTTTCACGGCAGCGGCCAGCGTGCCCTGGTCGCGATTCGCGCTCAGGATCACGACCCGCGTACTGCCATTGGCTACCAGGGCCGGCAGAAAGTCGATGGAACTGCTGCCTTTCAGGTCGAGGTCGAGCAGCACGATATCCGGATGCAGTGCAGCGCACAGGGCGGTCGCCTCCATGCCATCGCTGGCGCTGCCCACCAGTGTGAACGACGGGCCTTCGGCCTGGATCAGGCGCTCGAGACCCCACAGCATGGTCTTGTGGTCATCCACGAGCAGGATGCGGATGGTCATGGTTTCTCCATTACGTTGTGTGGGTAGTGATCAGACGGGGATGCGGACGCGCAGCAGCGTCTGGCGTCCGTCGGCCTCGACGTCGAGCGTGCCGCCCACTGCGGCCACGCGCTCGGCAATCGAGCGCGGCACGAAGGGTTTGGGCGCGGGGGCGCCATCGGACACCGGATTGAAGATATCGATGGCCAGCTGGCCGGCGGCGTCCTCGATCACGACACCGGCCGTGCGCGCCCGTGTGTGCTTGCAGATATTGCTGATCCCTTCGGTGACGATCTGGAATACCTCGGCCGCCATACGGTCATTGCCCACGCCCTCGCCTTGCACCTCGAGCATCACATCCAGGCCATAGAAAGTTTGTACCTGGCGCAGCTGACGCCGCAGCGCCACCAGCAGTTCGGGTTCCTCCTGGCGCCCGCTGCGAAAACGCTGGGCGAAGTCACGCATGTCGCCGATCACGTCCGAGCACATCGCCAGCAGACGGTCGAGTTCGGGCGCCATGGCGCTGTCTTCTCCCGCGCTGTTGCGGATCGCCGCGACCGCGTGGCGCAGGCCGATATATGGCTGGATCGTGCTGTCGTGCAGGTCACGCGCGATGGTCTGGCGTTCGCGAAACGCCGCTTCGGACGCCAGCCGGTCAAGCAGGTCGATGGTTTCGATGACCGGAAACGCCTGCTGCACGATGTGCTTCAGGAACGTGGCGTCACTGCGGCGCAGGCGCCTGCCGCTGACGAAGATGCGCCCACTGCCCTTGCGCAGCGGCAGCGACGCGCTGACGAAGCTGTCGGTATCGAGCAGATCGGCCACGTGGCCGCAGGCATCCCTGTCCGTCTTGCACCACTCCTTTTCCCCGGTGGCCAGGCGCACCGCGCCCACGCCGCCCGGCAGCAGGCGCAGCAAAAATCCGGCGCCTGGGCCACGGTACAGGATCGCGCCCGACGCCAGCGCCAGCAACGGCTGCACGTCGGCGGCGTCGGGCCGGCTGCGACTGATCGCGCGGCCAGCCCGGGGATGATGGGCAGTATTGAGGATCCAGCGCTGGTGGCTGTCTTGCATCAGCAACGTGCAGGTGCTGGCGCCGTAGTAGCGCAGGATCTTGTCCATCAGCGAATCGAGCGTGTGCTGCACGCCAAAGCGTGGGTTGGACAGGCGGCTGACGTCGCGCAACAACGCGAGCCGGCGGCGCTGATCGACGGACAGGCCACCCCAGAACGCGATCATGTAGCCCAGTGCGAGCATGAACGTGGCGCGCAGCAGCAGGATGTGGAACGACTCGAAGCCCTGCACCAGCAGCACCGACAGGGTCACGATGCCGACCGCGCCCAGCGTGAGCCGGGCGCCGGCGTCGAACCCGTGGCGAAATGACGTGGCCAGGATCGCAAACAGGAAGAACGAAAAGAACGGACTCGCGCCGCCACCGGTCACAAGAACGATCACCCCATACCAGATGATGTCGATCCAGTAGATGTTGGGACCGTGCCAGAAACCGGCCCGGTAGCTGGCGATCACCAGCAGTGTGAGGCTGTGCAGCACGTAGCCGGCGAATACGAGCCAGGTCCACGGGCTGGATGCCACGACACCACCAGGACCGATGTACAGGGTCAGCAGCGCCGAGATCGACAGCAGCACGCGCATGCCAAACACCATCCAGGCTTCTGCTTCGGGCGCGGCGGCCGATGGTGCAGCGGCGCCGGGCGTGCGACGTGCGGCGGCGATCAAACGACGGATATCGGGGTTCCAACTCATGTTGTTGCGCGCCGACAAACGCGCTGACTCCTCGCTAAAACGGTTACAGAGGGTGATTATTGCCCTGTAGAATCCCTGAAGTTTATCGCATACGACGCCCAAACCCCCTCACAGTAGCCTGAATATGTTGTTTAAGAGACCCCAGCGTCAGTCTGGCGCCACACTCGTCGAGATGGCCATCATCGCACCCGTGCTCATGCTGGTCCTCGTTGGGATTATCGAGATGAGCATGATGTTCTTCGCCACGCTGACCATGCAGTATGCGGTGCGTGAAGGCGCGCGCTATGCCATTACCGGCCGCGCAAACGACGGCGGGACCAGCACCCAGCAGCGCTACGCCAGCGTGATCGCGAAGATCCGCGACAACTCGCTTGGGATGTACGAGCGTATGAATTGCATCGTGTCGGTCAATGGCAAGAGCTATGCGAGCACCAGCTACAGCAACGCCATGTTTGGCGGGGCAGGCGACATGGTGGTGCTGCAGCTTGATTGCGCGTGGCCGGTGACGACGCCGCTGCTGTCGACCTTCTTCACCGGCGGCAAGAACAGCTTCGCCGTCGGCGCCACCATGCGAAACGAGTATTTCTGATGCTGCCCATGTCGCTTGCCATCATCCGTCGGGCCCGCCGCCAGCGTGGCGTTGCCGCCGTCGAGCTTGCCCTGCTGCTACCGATGCTGGTGGTCCTGCTGCTGTGCGCCATCGACGGCGCACGCGCTTTGCAAGCCAATATCATCATCACCAACATCGCGCGTGAAGGCGCGAACATCCTGTCGCGCAGCGGGGTGGATCTGAACGACAACAGTCAGGACACGATCAACGCGCTGATGGCCAGTGCCCCGCCGCTGAACGTCAACCAGCTGGGGATGATCTACATCACCCGCGTCATGGGTGTGGTGACCAATGGTGTCTCGCGCAGTGTCGTGCTGGATCAGTACCGCTGGGACGATGCCGAGCGTCTGCAAGGATTTCGCCGGAGCGGCTATGCCCCGCAGAGCAAGGTCTATGGCTGCAGCGCCTGGAGCGGCACCGGCAAATGTTCGAGTGTCAGCAGTGCCAGCCGGCCCGCGACAACGATCATGACCGGCAAGCTCGACGATGGGGAAGTCGTGTTCGTGGTCGAGACGTTCTATCGCTTCGACATGCTGGTCAGCGGTTTTACCAGCGGCTCCAGCACCCTGCCCACGTTCGGGCCCGACCTGTATTCCATGAGTGTGTTCTGAGATGAATCCGAATCTTTCCCGTCAGCGCGGTGCGGTCGCCATCATGGTGGCCGTGTCGATGCTCGTGCTGCTTGCCGTGGTGGGCCTGTGTGTCGACGCCGGGCTGGCGTATCTGGTGAAAGCGCGCCTGAATGCAGCGGTGGATTCGGCGGCGCTGGCCGGTGCGCGCGCTGTCACGACCGGCAATAACCAGACGGAGCAGATCGCCAGCGCGCGCGCCGCCGCGGCCGACTTTTTCGCCGCCAATATCCCGAACGATTACCTGTTGTCGTCGCCACGGATTACCAGCACCAACGTGACCTTCAACGGCGGCCAGGCGACGATCGATGTCAAGGCTGAAGCGCCGATGCCGGTGTCGATCATGCAGATCATGAATTTCACGTCGCTGATGCCGGTCGCGGCGGCGCAGACGGTTCGGAATGATCTGGATATGGCGCTGGTGGTCGATACATCCGGCTCGATCGGTGCTGCCGGCCCGGGTGTGCGCACCGCTGCGAAATCGTTCCTGAGCAAGTTCAATGTGACGCAGGACCGTGTAGCGCTCATCCATTTTGCGTCCGGGGCGGTCGTCGATGCGCCAATCAGCCCGTCGGCCCGCGGCTTCAATCGTAGTGCGATGAACACCAAAATCACCAACTTCAGCTTCGAAGATGGCACTGCCTCGGTGGAAGGCATGTGGAATGCGCGCGACCAGCTCAACAAAGTCCCGCAGGGCAGCCGTTCCACCATGCGCGTCATCGTGTTCTTCTCGGATGGCGCACCGACTGCACTCGGTTCTTACCTCATTTTCGACAACAAGGACAAGGACTGCATCGAACCCGGCACTCTCGATTCGGGCGGCCCAACCTACGCGCTCGGTGACCTCAACAGCGCGTCCTTCAATTACGTCAGCGACAAGTGCCGCCTGGTGCGGAACAACGCGTACGCGGCGCGGCGGCTGCCGAACTTTTACAATGCGCACGCACCGGACTGGAAGACTGCGACGGATGCGAACTTTACGAGCGAGTTTCCGATCGTGACCAAGGGGCCGCGTGAAGTGACTGCCGACCTGTCCGGAAACTACGCCCGCAACGTCGACCGGGCGGCGCGCAATCTGGCTGAAAGCGTCGCCGCCAAAGCGCGTGAAGAAGGCATCTATGTATTCACGCTCGGCCTGGGCGCAGGGTTGAAAAGCACGAGCGCCTACGATACTGCGCACACCGGTGAGATGGTGTTGAAGTGTATGGCCAACACGGTGGATGCACCGCTGCGCTGCCAAACCCCGAATCAGCCGGTCGGCATGTACTGCTACGCCGCAACCGACAACGACTTGACGCCCTGTTTTTCGCGCCTTGCCTCGGCCATTTTGCGCATCACCAAATAGACGCAGGGTGCCTCATCGGCACGCCGCTTTATCGAAAGTGGGGTGCGCGCGCGCGCCTTCAGTGCGATGCGCACAAGTGCATTTCCGGTTCTACTGAGCGAACATCACTCACCACTCACCACCGGGAGCAGCGCGCATGAGCACATTCACCACCAGGGACGGCGTCGAACTCTATTACAAGGACTGGGGCAGCGGCCAGCCCATCGTCTTCTGCCACGGCTGGCCCCTGAATGCGGACAGCTGGGAGTCGCAGATGATCTTCCTGGCCGACCACGGCTACCGCTGCATCGCCCATGACCGGCGCGGCCACGGCCGTTCGAGCCAGCCGTGGGACGGCAACGACATGGACCACTACGCCGACGACCTGGCCGAGCTGCTCGATCATCTCGACGTGACCAACGCCGTGCTGGTCGGCTTTTCGACGGGCGGCGGCGAAGTGGCCCGCTATATCGGCCGGCACGGCACAAAGCGCGTCGCGAAGGCCAGCCTGGTCTCGGCAGTGCCGCCCCTGATGCTCAAGACCGACGCCAATCCCGGCGGCTTGCCGATGGAGGTGTTCGACGGCATCCGCGCCGCACAGCTGGCCAACCGCTCGCAGTTGTACCTGGATCTGCCGAGTGGTCCCTTCTATAATTTCAACCGCCCAGGCGCGACCGTGTCGCAGGGCCTGGTCCACACCTGGTGGATGCAGGGCATGATGGGCGGCCACAAGAACACCTTCGACTCGATCAAGGCGTTTTCCGAAACCGACTTCACCGAAGATTTGAAGCAGTTCACGATCCCCACGCTGATCATCCACGGCGATGACGACCAGGTGGTGCCGATCGACGCGTCCGGCCGAGCGTCAAAAACGCTGGTGCCGCATGCCACGCTGATCGTCTATCCGGGCGCACCGCACGGCCTGACCGAGACCCACAAAGACAAGGTCAACGCCGATTTGCTGGCGTTCATCCGGGAGTAGGCGCGGCCATGCGCTAGAATCGCCCTCTTCGGTGCCGCGCGCACCAGTATTTGCAAGGTGGATTCACGTGTTTGCCGTTCTTGCCCTCGACATGGGGGCCGCCATGAAAACGCTGGTGCTCACGCTTGACCTGGTGGGCACCTTTGTGTTTGCGCTGTCCGGCGCCACCGCCGGCGTGCGGCGCCATCTCGACCTGTTTGGCGTGCTCGTGCTGTCGTTCGTGGCATCCACCTCGGGCGGCATCGTGCGTGACCTCCTGATCGGCGCCACGCCGCCGGCCGCATTTTCGGACTGGCGCTACCTCGGCGTGTCGCTGCTGGCAGGCGTCACGATCTTCTTCTGGCATCCGTTCATCCACCGCGCGCGTAATCCGGTGCTGCTGTTCGACGGTGCGGGCCTCGCGCTGTTTTGCGTGGCGGGCGCCCAGAAGGCGCTCGTGTTCGGGCTGGAACCCGTGATGGCCGCACTGCTCGGCATGCTGACCGGCATTGGCGGCGGCGTCGCGCGCGACGTGCTGCTGTCGAACGTGCCGGCCGTGTTCCGTTCGGATATCTACGCTGTCGCGGCGCTGGCCGGCGCCTCGGTGGTGGTGATCGGCGACGCCCTGCAGTGGCCCACGACGCCGACCGCCTGCGTCGGCGCAGCCCTCTGCTTCGGCTTGCGCCTGGCCGCGATCCGCTATGGCTGGCACCTGCCGACGGCGCGCGGGATCGAGCCGCCGGACGCCAATGACCACAATCGCGATGGCCGCTGAACCGAAACGGGCAAATGCATGCACTACAATGGGGTCCAGCCACGCCTCCCCCCACTGAATCGACATGAGCGCCACCGACCTGCCCTACCGTGCCACCCTGCCTGACGCCTGCACCTGGCTCGAACAACAGACCGGGTCGCCCTGGACACTAGCGCGCCTGCTCGAACACGCGGTCACGCCCTATGTCTGGCTCGACTACGACCCGGCCCACGCCGACCTGTTCGGTGATGCCAATGGCGGTTATGCAGCGCCGATCTTCTTCCAGGACGACATCGCGCGCCTGATCGCCGGCAGCGACGACGTGTTGATGACGATGACCAAGGATGCCTACAAGATCGTCGCGCACCTGCCAGCGCCGGGTTTCAGGCGTCCGCTCGATGCGCTGCGGTTCCAGAAGAAGGACCTGACGCAGCTGGTGGCCAGGCTGGAGCGCGAGGCGCAGGCGGCCATCGCTGCAGCGGCCGCGCCGCCACCGGAACCGAAAGCGCCGACCGAATCGGCCTTCGGCATCAACAAGGCGCAGGTGCTGGAAGCGTTTGCCGCCCATGCGCGCATGGATCTGGGCGCGGCGCTCGACCATGCCATCGGCATCTTTGGCGACGATGGCGCGCGTGTGAAGGCCAGCGTGCGCAAGTCGAAACGCAACGCAGTGTGGAACCCGGTGACGCTGGCGCTCGGCCTGCATGATCTCCACCGCGTGCCACTGGGCCCGTTACGGCGCGCGTTCCAGACCCACGATTTTTTGCTGGACTGGGAAGACGACTGGGACCAGTCGCTGCGCCTGCTGGGCAAATAGCACCGGTCAGCGCGCCAGCAGGCGCCGCAATTGCGCCGCCTGGTACGCGCCGAACGTATCGCTGAACAGGCAGCGGATCAGCGGATCGTCGACGGCATCGACGTCCAGCAGGTCACGCTCGGCATCGGCATCGAAATGTGCGTCGTTGATGCGCATGTACATCGTGGTCAGTGACTCGCCCTGTTCGAGCGCGCCATACAGTCTGGCGGCGGGGATCTCCGTGGTCCAGCCAAGTGGACCGGCCTCGGTCACGAGCGTGGCCACGTCACCATCGAGCAGGTAATCGAAGACGCTCGCCTGGCCCTGGTGGTCATACACCGACAGCCGCCAGTAGCGCGGGCCATCGAAGTAGCTTGACGCCGCCTCGACCTCGCCGTACTTGGCAGGCACACCCGCGCGGCAGTAATCCATCACGCGCTCCATCTGCGCTTCACTCAGGGCCGCAAAATGCTGTGCGATCGACGCCGTCGACGGCGGCGCCGCATTGCCTTCATAGATGTAATCGACATCCTGCGGGCCCACGGGCACAAGCCACGCCAGCGACGCCGCCGGCTGCAGCACCGCGCCGTCCAGCCGCACGGCCATGCCGGGATCGAGCCGCACGATCGATGCCGCCGGCAGTGCCGCGCCCACCTCGCGCGTAAACTGCGCATAGGTGATCGGGAAGAACGCGCGGTTGTACCAAGACCACGGCTCCTGCACGAACTGGCACGAACTGGGCACCACGTAGCGCGGTTGCAGCGCCTGCAGCTGCGCGATCCACTCGGCCGGCAGTTCGGGCGGCGCGGCTGCGGCGCGCGATGGCGTGAGCACCTCGATTTCACGCATCGTCTGGAACGGCCACAGCACCATGTCCCACGGCCCCAGTCCAACCAGCTGGGCCAGCGTGTCGTCGTCGATCCACGAATCGACGACATTGAGCACATTCTGCCCGGCCGCCTGCACCTGGAACATCGAGTCCACGTCGACGTCCATCGCCTCGCGCGGGGTGACGGTGAACGGGCCGACCGTGACCGGCGTGTTCAGTCGCAGCTGGTGCACGTGCGTGAAGCCCAGCTGGCGCACCATCTCGAACAACGCGTCGAAGATGCAGTAGATGTACAGGGGCGTGGCGCGGTCCAGCAGATCGAGGCTGTCGAGCGAGCAGTGATCGTCATGAAAATGCGAGATGAAGACGGCGTCAAACCGCTGGCGGCGAATCGCCGCGACATCGAAGCGCACGTCCGGAAACGCATGGCAGTTGCGGCTGAACGGGTTCTCGAAGATGGTGTCGAAGGCAATCGTCGCGCCCTCGCAATCGAATACGTACCCCGCATGCAGGATGCGCGAAATGGTCAAGCCTGGCGTCGTCATTGGTCCCCCTTGGAGGCGGCATTCTACAGGGCGCGCTTCGGGACGGCGCTTGTTGTCGCCAAACCGAACCGCTACACTGCACCACCCCAGCGTTTCCGAAAGTAGCAGATGATCATGAGCCGCCCCATTCCCCGCGCCCTCCTCGCCGTGTGCGCGTTGCTCGTCACCGCTTGGGGCGCGCTGGCGCTGTGGTTCCAGCTCTCCAGGCCCGGCGGCTACGCCGCGATCGCCCTCTGGTCTCTTGCCGGCCTGGCCGCCACCATCGCCATCGCGCGCGGCCGGGGCAAGTGGCCGGGCGCCAGGGCGCTGGTCACCGGCGCCGTGGCGCTGGCGGTGCTGCTGGGCTGGTGGTTTTCACTGGCGCCATCGCACGACCGCATGTGGGCCGACGACGTGTCACGGATGCTGGTCTCGCGTGTCGACGGCGATCGCCTCGTGCTGCAGAACGTGCGCAACTTCGACTGGCGCACCGAGACCGACTACACGCCGCGCTGGGAAACGCGTGACTATGACCTGGCTGGCATCGTGTCGGCCGACCTGATTTTGTCGTACTGGATGGGGCCACACATCGCCCATACATTGGTGACGTTCGGCTTCAAGGATGGCAAACAGCTCGTGTTCTCGCTTGAAATCCGCAAGGAGCGCAGCGAGACCTTCTCTGCGGTCGGCGGCTTCTTTCGCCAGTTCGAACAGGTCATCATTGCCTCGGACGAGCGTGACCTGATCCGCACGCGCAGCAATGCACGCGGCGAGCAGGTCTACCTGTACCGCCTGCGCGCCACGCCCGGGCAGTTGCGCGCCGTGCTGCTTGCTTACCTCGAACGCGCCGAAGCCTTGCGCCGCCAGCCCGAGTTCTACAACACCCTCACCAGCAACTGCACGACGATCCTGTACGAACTGGCGCACCGCATCGCACCCGACCTGCCGCTCGACTACCGGCTGCTGGCATCGGGCCACTTCGCCGAATATGCCTACGACCAGAACGCACTGACGCCGGGCGTGCCGTACGCAGTGCTGCAGCAGCGCGGCCACATCAATGCGCGGGCGCGCCAGGCCGATATCGACGGCAGCGATTTTTCGCGCGCGATCCGCGTCGGCGTACCCGGGATTCGCTGAGGGCCACCGCGCCCGCCCTTGCTATAGTTGCCGCAAGTCAAATCAGTACGGGAGGCTTCCACTAGTATCGACCATGGTCGAATGCGACGAGGGAGGCAGTCATGGTTGGGCACTACAAGCGCTTGCGCAGGTCGGCGCAAGGCAGCGTCGCGGTCGAGATGGCGCTGATCCTTCCCCTGTTCCTGATCCTGCTGGCCGGGCCACTTTACCTTGCGCGCGCTGCGTGGTTTTACAGCGCGGGGCTGAAGGCGGCGCACGATGCAACGCGCTATGTCGCGACCGCGACGCAGGCCGAGATGCGCACCGGTGGCGGGGGTTTCAATGAAGCACGCGTTCCCGCGATCGCCCGCTGGATCGCCCAACAGGAACTGGGCGAACTCGTGCCGCTAACCGATAGCATTGGCATCGCGATCCAATGTGACGGCGGCGTATGCATTTTGCTCAAACCAAGCACGGTCCGCACGACCATTCGCATCGGCTTGAAAGATAATCTCCTTGGTAGCCTGACCGAGCAATACCTCGGTTATACCGATATGACCTTGTCCAGCGAAGTCACGATGCGCTATGTCGATCGTTAAAGCCGCTTGCCCGGCACGCCAGTACCTGAAAGGCGCGTCGCACCGCACAAAACAGACCGGCTCAATCAGTGTGATGTTCGTTGCTGCCCTGATCATCATCTTTGGGTTTCTCGCCCTGGCCCTCGACCTGTCGCTCCTCACGCACCGCAAGATGGAACTCCAGAATGTCGCCGACACCGCTGCATTGTCGGCGGCGCACGAACTTGACGGCACCGCTGGAGGCATCACGAAGGCACTGGACATGGCGTCGAACCGCTTTTCGCAAGGTACCGACCGATTCACCTACGGCTACGGCAAGGCGACGATGACCTGGTCGGATACTGCCATCGGGTTCGCCCGCAGCCCGTCCGGCCCGTGGCGACCCGTCGGCGAAGCCCTGACAAACCCTGCCGGCCTGCTGTACGTACAGGTCGATACTGCAGGACTCGATGCCGAGTACGGGACCGTCGCAACCTTGTTCCTCAGGACGTTCACGGACATCCCTGACGCCTTTACCAGTGCCCGCGCCATTGCCGGTCGTTCTGCCATCAAGGTCACCCCGCTGGGCATCTGCGCCATGCGTGACGAAGCCCACCGCAACCATGGGGGTGAGCTGGAGGAATTCGGGTTTCGCCGGGGCGTGAGCTACAACCTGCTGGACCTGAACCTGCCCGGCGCCACCACCGGTCAGACCTTCATCGTCAATCCGGTCGCGCAGGCCACGCCCATCACCGACGTGGCGACGCTGGCGCCGTTCGTCTGCACCGGCACGCTGGCCATGTCACGGCTCTCCGGTGGCACGGTCAAGGTCGCGGCATCGTTCCCGATCGACAAGCTCTGGCAGCAGCTCAATTCCCGCTTTGGCACCTACGGGACAGGTGCTACCGCATGCGATGCCCGCACGGCGCCCGCCGACACCAATGTCAAGGAATTCACCTTCAACGGCGGCACCCCCTGGATGGGCGCGACGCCCGCCAAGCAGTCGGCCGCGCTGCTGGCAACATCCGAACGCCGGTGGACGGTTGCCGGCCCCGACACGGCGCCCGCTGGCACCCTGGCCGTGCAATTTGGCCCGCTCTGGTCGTACGCAAAGGCGGTCCCGTATGCATCGTATGTCAGTGCGGGCACGCCGGAACCGGCAACCGGCTATCCAACCTATGACGTCACTGCATGGAGCACCCTGTACACACCGGGTCAGCCGACCACCTCCTCGGCCACGCCCTATCCCGAGACTGCGGAAACGCCGACGCCCTACTCGTACACGACCGGTACCCAATTCTTCAAAACCGCACCTGGAAGTAACAAGAGCCTCGCCAGGCGCCGGGTCCTGCACCTGCCCTTGCTCGCCTGCCCGGTCACTGGCAGCGACGCCACGGTGCGTGGCATCGGCCGATTCTTCATGACCGTTCCTGCCACCAACAACTCGTTGTATGGCGAGTTTGCAGGCATGGCGACCGAGCAGTCCCTGGGCACCCGCGTTGTCTTGTACCCTTGACGAATGGACATGACATGACCCGCCAAACGCCAACGCGGCAACGTGGTGTCGCCGCCGTCGAATTCTCCGTGGTGGCCGTGATTTTTTTCATGCTCTTTTTCGGCATCGTCGACATCATCCGGGCACTCTATATCTGCAATATCCTGCAGGAGGTGACGCGGCGCGCGACGGCGCTGGCCGTCAACACTGACTTCACCGATGCCGCGGCGATGGCGCAGGTGCGCACGCAGGCCGTGTTTCGCACGACACCCGGCATGCTTGCATTTGCCGACCCCATCTCCGACGCCCACGTCAAGATCGATTATCTGCAGATCCCGGCGACGGCCAATCCTGTCCCGATCGGGACAGCGCTGCCGGAAAGTCCCCAGCAAAACCGGATCAACTGCACGTCCAATCCCAATGCGGCCGACTGCATCCAGCTGGTCCGGGTGCGGATCTGCCTGCCCGGGGGCGCGATCGATGTCTGCGATCCGGTGCCCTACCGGACCCTCGCGTCGTTTGTCCCGTTCTCATTCAGCCTGCCCACCGCTACCACCATCGCCCGGGCTGAGACCCTGGGGATGCCGCCCGGCGTGCCAGTGCCGGCCGGCGGCGGCGGCGGGTAGCGCTTACACGTCGTCGGCTGCAGTGGTGCCAGCCACACGGGAAATCGCGACCCGCGCAATGCGGCGCTCCTCGACAGCGACGACCTCATAGCGCCAGCCATCGAGCTCGATGGCCTGGCCCGGTTCGGGCATCGACGCGAAGCGCGCCAGCAGGAAGCCGGCCAGCGACGTGTAATCGTCATCGCCCACCAGGGAATCGGTCTCGAGCACTTGTTCCAGCTGGTGCAGATCGGCCGCGCCGTCGGCTTCCCACAGGTCAGGGCCCTGCGGCCGGATCGCCAGTTGCTCGTCCTCGTCAGGGAACTCACCGGCAATCGCCTCCAGGATGTCCACCGGTGTCAGGAGGCCCTGGACGATCCCGAATTCATCCGTCACCAGCACCGGCTGGCCGTGCGCGCGCTTGAGCGTCTCCATCGCGCCCAGCACACCGGCCGTGTCGGGCAGCAGGATCGGCGCGCGCACGATGCCGCCGTCAGGCGCGGCGTCGATGCGCCCATGCAGCATCAGCGCGCTGACCAGGTCCTTGGTGCGCGCAATGCCCACCAGTTGGTCCAGCTGGCCGCGAGCGACCGGCATGCCGCTGTGGGGCGATGCCTGCAACTGGCGCAGGATGGTGTCGGCATCGTCGTCCAGGTTGACCCACGTGAGTTCCGAGCGCGGCGTCATGATCGAGCGGATCGAGCGGTCGGCCAGCGCCAGCACGCCGCTGACCATATTGCGTTCTTCGGCGCCGAACGCTTCCGGCTCGGTCACCGGTTCGTCCTGCGGTTCTGCATCGGCATCGACGTGCGCGCGCTTTTTGCCTCCCATCAGGCGCAGCACCGAATCGGCGGTGCGGTCGCGCAGTGGCACGCGCGCTTCCTGCTTCAGAAAATTGCGGCGTGCGAACTGGTTCAGCGCCTCGATCAGGATCGAGAAACCGATGGCAGCGTACAGATAGCCTTTCGGGATATGAAAGCCGAGGCCTTCGGCAACCAGCGACAGGCCGATCATCAACAGGAAGCTCAGGCACAGCACGACGACGGTCGGATGCGCATTGACGAAGCGCGTCAGCGGCTTGGAGGCCAGGATCATGACGCCGATCGAGATGATCACCGCGGCCATCATCACGTACAGGTTGTCGACCATGCCGACAGCGGTAATGACCGCATCGAGCGAGAACACGGCATCGAGCACGACGATCTGCGCGACCACGGCGCCAAAGCCCGCATACACGCGCGACTTGGTCTGCACATGCGTGACGCCTTCCATGCGTTCATGCAGTTCGACGGTGGCCTTGAACAGCAGGAACACGCCGCCCAGCAGCAGGATCAGGTCGCGGCCGGAAAACGCCATCGACCCGAGCGCAAACAGCGGCGTCGTCAGCGTGACGAGCCACGAGACGATCGTGAGCAGGCCAAGGCGCATCAGCATGGCCAGGGAGAGGCCAATCAGGCGCGCCTTGTCGCGCTGGTGCGGCGGCAGTTTGTCCGCCAGGATGGCGATGAAAATTAGATTGTCGATGCCCAGGACGATTTCCAGGACAACGAGCGTGAGCAGACCCGCCCAGATGGTGGGGTCGAATAGCCATTCCATGTGTTACCTCTTGTTTGAATCAGTGTGAAGGTGCAGCTGCATCACGCCGGAAAAGCGCGCAGCAGGGACATGCCGCAAAAGCGGCACAGGCAGGCATCACACCGCGCGCGGGGGCTTGAGCAAGGGGTGCCAGGATCGGCTGGCATGGGACGGGGATGGGGGTGCAAGCGCGCCGCCGCGCACATCGGCCAGGCGCAGCGAGAGCTCTTCGTTGATGGTGTCGTGCACGTCGGCGCCGGCCGGCGGTTCATCGGGATCGATGTCGCAACTGGTCTGGCAGTCGTAGTTGTCGGGCAGGTAGGCGTCGGCGAAGACGGGTGCGGACGTCGGCTGCACCACCGGCGCGGCGTCGGCAGCGCGCTGCGATGGCGCGGGCGGCAGCATCGCGGATGCAGCCATGGCCAGGGCAAACATGTTCAGGGGGAGCAGCAGGATCAGGCAGATGACGAATACTCGTCTCATATACAAGAGGGAACTACCGCAAAAAAGCCGGCGACCCGATCATTTTAGCATGGCCCCGCGCACGCCATTCGTGCGCGCCGCACGCATGGCAGCCCTCTTGTACAATGGCCGCCACCTTACCCACCGGCCCTGCCGGGAAGCACCCGATGCACACATCTGCCCAGCGCATGAGCGCGCTGCTCGACTATCTCGTCGAGCAGGCCAAAGACATAGACCCTTCCGCGTTCACGCTCGCGAAAGTCACCGAATTCAAGAAAACCTTTACCGACCTGGCGACGCTGCCGTGGATCGAGTTCAACGTCGAGACCGAGCAGGATGACCTGTGGCTGCGCGTGCACCGGCTCGAGTCGACATCGCCGCCGTTGCTGGCCGATCCGGCGCTGGCGCCCTATTTGCTGATTGGCGCCGACCCGTCCGGCAATCCGCCGGCGCTCAATGACGCCACGCTGGCCGATGCGCGCCATGAAGATGCCGCCCATGCCACCGATGACCAGGCGAAGCAGCGCGTCGAAGAACGCGATGCAGAGCGCCGCGCCCGTGCAGCGCAGGGGCTGGCTGCCTACCTGCCGCCGTGGCAGGAGTGGGCGGCGCGCGAGCGCCCGCGCCGCCAGGTGATCACGCTGTATGCGGACCTGTTCGCGCTGAAGGCCCGGCTCGAATCCGAAGAAGCGGCGCGCCCGCTGGAACTGGTGTGGGGCATGGGCCTGTCGTCGTGGCAGATGCGCACCCCGGCGCCTGTCGACTTCCATTACCCGCTCATCACGCAGGCGCTGGAAATCGATATCGACCCGACCTCGCACGCCATTGGCCTGCGGCCCCGCCAGCTCGACGCACACCTGGAACTCGATGCATTCGCGGCCTGCGGCGTGCCCGGGATCGGTGACGTCGAACGCGCCGCCCGCAGCCTGCTGGCCGCGCGCGGCGACAGCACACTCTCGCCGTTCGCACCCGAGATGATCGAGCCGATCCTCAAGCTGATCGCCGGCCAGGTCAGCGCCGACGCGCGCTACGACATGGCTGCCACGCAGGCGCCGCCCCCTGGCGAGCGCCTCGTCGTCACGCATGGCTGGGTAATCTTCGCCCGACCGCGCGCGACGCACTTCCTGATCGACGACATCGCGCGCCTGAAAGACCGCGTGGACGACGCTGAAGCATTGCCGGACGGGCCGCTGAGCCTTGTCACGCCGCCCGGCAGCGCGGTGCTCGAACACGAGCCGATTGCGTTTCGCGGCCTGTCCGGTGGCGCCGTCAATGCCGGCGAGCCGCGCGAGCTGTACTTCCCGCTGCCGTACAACCGCGAGCAGGAAACCATCGTCCAGCAACTGGAACGTTCGCCCGGCGTCACGGTCCAGGGCCCGCCCGGCACCGGCAAGACGCACACGATCGCCAATATCATCAGCCACTACCTGGCCTCGGGCAAACGCATCCTGGTCACGTCCAAGGGCGAGCCGGCGCTGAAGGTCTTGCAGGAGAAGATTCCCGAATCGATCCGGCCCCTGACCGTCGCCCTGCTCTCGGGTGACAAGGAAGGCATGTGCCAGTTCCAGGCGTCGATCGAAGCCATCATTCACACGCTGTCACATCTGAACCCGCAGCTCGAGACCGAGGCGATTGCCGCCTGCCGCGTCGCGCTCGACCGCGCGCACGCCGAAACCGCCGCCATCGACACCCGCATCGACGAGATCGCGCATGCCCAGCTGGCCGCCGTCAGCGTCGACGGCGTCGAGATGCGCGCGCAGAAGATGGCCGAACTGGTCATCGACGGCAGGGAGCGTTTCGGCTGGTTCGACGACGACTTGTCGCTCGCCCCGCACCACGCGCCGCCATTCGGCGACGAACAGGCGATGGGATTGCGCGAGGCGCGGCGCCGGCTCGGCGCAGATCTGGTCTACTGCAATGCGCGGCTGCCGGCAGCCGACGCCCTGCCATCGGCGCAGGCCACCGGCCGTCTGCACGACACGCTGCTGGCCATGCGCGACATCGAGCGCGACGAAGCCAGTGGCGCGCTGCCGCCGCTGCGCGCGACCACGCCCGACGTGTTCGCTGCCGCCCAGGCGTTGCAGACGGCGCTGGCCGGCGCCATTGCCACCGCCGCCGAGGTCGAGGCTTCGGGCGTCGACTGGGCGCACGCCGTGCGCCTGAAATCCCGCCAGTCGCAGTTCGTCACCGAACGCGGCGCGTTCGAGGCGCTGCTGCCCGAGATGGATGCGCTGCTGCGCGCACGCGCCGAATTCATGCAGCGCCCCGTCACGGCGCCGACCGAAGCACTCGGCAATCCAAAAGCCGTCGAGGCCATCAACCGCGCCGTCGAGACGGGCAAGCCATTCGGCCTGCTGTCATTCGGCGGCGGCGACGTCAAACAGCAAATTGCCGCGATCCGCGTAGCCGGCCTGGCGCCGGCCTCCAGCGACGACTGGGCCCACGTGCAGCGTTACGCCGCGCTGCAGAACCGCCTCCACTCGTTCGCAGTGCGCTGGAATGCCTTCGCACCCGATCTATCGCTGCCGGTCCTGGTGGCCGATGTAGCGCAACTGCGCGCCATCGAGCAGATCCTGACCACCGCCCGCGCCGCGCATGCCCAGGCAACCACGCACGACGTGCAGTTGCCGAGCCTGGCCCAGGCGGTGTTCAGCCAGCCGCCGACGAACGATCTGTTGGGCCGCGAGGCCGACCTGCTGCGCGTGCGCGACTACCTGGCGCGGCACCTGGCGCGCGCCGGTCTCGAACAGGCCCGCACCGCCATGGCCGCGCTGCGTGGCGTGCTGGCCGGCGCCGATGGCCCTGTCGGCGTGCGTCTGCGTGAGTTCGCCGGGCAGACGCTGGGCACACCTGGCCTGGCGGCCGACACGGTGGGCGCCGACTATGCGGCCCTGCTCGCGGAACTGCGCCGCATCGCTGCGCTGGCGCCCGACCTGGCCGCCGTGCGCGACCTCGCCGAACAGGTGGCGCAGCATGGCGCGGCGCGGCTGGCGACACGCTTAACGACCATCCCGGTCGACGCCCACGGCGACGACGGCGTATTCCCGGTGCGCTGGCGCGATGCCTGGACCTGGGCACGCCTCAAGAGTTACCTCGACGGCATCGATGCCCGCGACGAGATGCTGGGCCTGGCCGAGCGCCGCCACGAACTCGAACGTGGCCTGGCGCGCCTGTACGAACAACTGGTGTCGAAATCGTCCTGGCTGGCCACCCGCCGCCTGGCCGGCCAGAACGTGCTGAGTGCGCTGGAAACCTACCGCACGTCGATGCGCAAGCTGGGCAAGGGCACGGGCGTGAATGCAGGCCGCTACCGGCGCGACGCGCAGGAAGCGATGGTCAATGCGCAGGCCGCCGTGCCGTGCTGGATCATGAGCCATGCCCGCGTGTCCGAAACGCTGCCGGCCAACCTTGGCGCGTTCGATCTCGTCATTGTCGACGAGGCCAGCCAGTCCGACCTGTGGGCGCTGCCGGCCGTCTTGCGCGGCAAGCAGCTCCTGGTGGTTGGCGACGACCGCCAGGTCTCGCCCGAAGCGGGCTTTGTTTCGGCTGCCAAGATCACCGACCTGCGCCGGCGCTTTCTGGCGGGCCAGCCATTCGAAGCGGTACTCACGGCCGACATGTCGCTGTACGACATCGCCTCGACCGTGTTTGCCGCGTCGAAGGTCATGCTGCGCGAGCACTTCCGCAGCGTCGCGCCCATCATCGCCTACAGCAACCGCGTGTTCTACAAGGGCTTCATCCAGCCGCTGCGCATTCCCAAGGCGTCCGAGCGGCTCGATCCGCCGCTGATCGACGTGTTCGTGGCCAACGGATACCGCGAAAACAAGGGCCTGAACCGCCCCGAGGCCGAATTCATCGTGGCCGAAATCGATGCCATCCTGCGCGATCCGGCCTATGCCGGGCGCACGCTGGGCGTGGTGTCGCTGCTGGGGCCCGAACAGGCGCAGCTCATCGACAAGATGGTACGGTCACGCTGCGACATGGCCGAACTGGTCAAGCGCAACTTCGCCTGCGGCGACGCGCGCCTGTTCCAGGGCAGCGAGCGCGATATCATGTTCCTGTCGATGGTCGCCGACAGCAAGCAGCACCACGCGCTGTCCGGCGTGCAGTTCGACCAACGCTTCAACGTCGCCGCCTCGCGCGCGCGCGACCGCATGTACCTCGTGCGCTCGGTGAAGCTCGAAGAACTGTCGACGCTCGACTTGCGCCGCACGCTGGTCGAACACTTCGCCAAGCCACTCGAATCCAATGAAGAAGCCACGAGCCTGATCGAGCTGTGCGAATCCGGTTTCGAGCGCGATGTGTACACGGAGTTGTTCGAGCGCGGCTACCGCGTCATTCCGCAAGTGCCGGCGGCCGGCTACCGCATCGATATGGTGGTGGAAGGCGCGCACGACCGGCGCCTGGCGATCGAGCTCGATGGCGACGACTTCCACGGGCCGGACCGGTGGCAGGCCGACATGGGCCGCCAGCGCGTGCTAGAACGCGCCGGCTGGACCTTCTGGCGCTGCTTCGCGTCGACCTGGTCGCTGCAGCGCGCGACGATCCTGGCCGAGCTGCTGGCGCGCCTGGCGGCGATGGGGATCGAGCCGCTCGGGGCCATGGCGCGCACGCCGCAGCTGGTTGAATACCGCGAATGGGGACGCGACGCGCTTACCGAGGAAACGCCACCGTTACCACACAGCCTTGACCATCTACCTTCCGGGCAATCATGACCGTGGCCCCGTGCTGGTCGGCGATCTGGCGCACGATGCTCAGGCCAAGACCAGCTCCCGACTTGCCACCGGGCCGCAGCCGGTAATAGGGACGGAACACGTTTTCCGTTTCTTCGTCCGGCACCGGGTCGCCATCGTTGGATACGCGCAGCAGGCATTGGCCCTCGCTGCAGTCGATGGCCACGTCGATGTCCCCGCGCGCCAGGCCATGCCGGGACGCGTTTTCGATCAGGTTGCGCAGCAGTTGCTGCAGCCGGTACGGGTCGCCCTGCACGCTGCAATCGTGCGTGGCGGACAAGCCGAGTGACTGGCCGCGCCGGTCGAGCAAGGGTTCCTGCAGCGCCATCACGTCGCGGCAGACTTCGGCCAGCGAAACCTGGCGCTGCAACTGCATGTCGGTGCCGGACGCAAGCCGGCTGAAGGTCAGCAGCTGCTCGGCCAGCTGCGTCGTGCGCTCGAGCGCCCCCACCGCCTCGCCAAGCGACGCATCGCACTCGGCCTGATTGGCCGCGCGCAGCGCGTTCTGCACATGCAGCTGCACCGCCGCAATCGGCGTGCGGATCTCGTGCGCCGCCGCATCGATGAATTGCTGTTCGCGCTCGAACGCCGCAGCCACCCGCTGCAACAGGCTGTTGAGTTCATCGACCACCGGCGCCAGCTCGCGTGGCAAATCCGGCAGTTCGACGGGCGCAAGCGACTCCGGCTCGCGCCGGGCGATGGCATCGGCCAGCGTGCGCAGCGGCGCCAGGTTCGTCGCCAGCACCAGGTTGACCGCCAGCACCAGCAGGATGCCGCCGATGATGACGGGCGCCAGCACCGATGCGCCGAGCTGCTCGACCATCTCTTCGCGCACCTCGTCCTTCTCGGCCACAACCACCCACACATGGCCCGATTTGAGCGCAAACACCTGCCACAGGGTCTCGCCCAGCAGCTTGCTGGTATAGCCTGCCGCCAGGGGCCCGAGCGGCGCTTCCGGCGCCGACGCCGAGCGGGCCAGCAGGCGCCCGTCGGCGTTCCAGACCTGGAAGGCGATCTTGTGTTCGTACGGGTGGCCATATGGCGTCGGGCCGCCCGAGTAGCCGAGCTGCTGCGGAATCGGGATCACGATGGGCGCGCCGATGGTGGCCGTCTCGAGCTGGTGGGCCGCCAGCGTTTCGAGCACGCGCGCCGAACTGGCCAGGCGGGCGCTGAAGAATTCTTCGGACTCATGACCGGCGAACCAGTGGGCAGCCAGCGAGATACCCCCTAGGATCAGGAGCATGCACGCCATCGTGCGCACGATCAGGCGCCGGCGGATCGAATAGCGGCGACCGCTCATGCGGCCGCTCATGTAGCCAGATTCCCGATGCGGTAGCCAAGCCCGCGCACTGTCTTGATGAGGTCAGGGTCGGTCTTGCGCCGCACATGGTGCACGTAGACGTCGATGGCATTGCTGGCCACGCCCTCGCCCCAGCCGTACAGCGACGCTTCGAGTTCGCTGCGGGTAAACACCTTGTTGGGCTGCTCGACGAGCCGCCGGAGCAGCATGAATTCGCGGTGCTGCAGATCGATCGGCTGGTTTTTCCAGCTGACCGCCATGCCCGCAAGATCCAGCGCCAGGTCGCCAAAGCGCAGCTGGTTGACCGACAGGCCGGCGCGGCGCCGTTCCAGTACCCTCACGCGTGCCAGCAGTTCATCGACATCGAACGGCTTGATCAGGTAATCGTCGGCGCCCAGGTCGAGCGCGACGATCCGGTCGCGCACCGCATCGCGCGCCGACAGCACCAGCACCGGCACGGCATTGCCGGCGCGCCGCACCCGGGCCAGCACATCGATGCCGTCCAGGCGCGGCAGGCCGAGGTCGAGGATGGCCAGGTCGAACGCATTGTGTTCCAGCGCGGCGACCGCTGCCACGCCATCACCCACATGCTCGACCGTGTAACACGCCCGCCCCAGGGCGAGCTTCAGGCCCGAAGCCAGCGATTCATCATCTTCGACAAGTAGTATTCGCATCCCGCGCGTCTCCAGCAGCTTGTTATTTGCGCTTGGCCGCGACCTGCGCCAGCAACGCTTCGGCTTCGGCACGCCGGCCTGCATCGGCCAGCTTGCGGCCAGGCCGCGCCGGCGCCTGCAGCGCCTTGCGCAGGCAGCGCTCGGCGCCGGCAAAGTCACCCTGACGGTATAAAAAGTCGCCCAGGAAGTAGTTGGCGTCGATCCCGTCCGGGTTCAGCACCAGCCCCTGCTGCAGGTACTCGCGCGCCTTGTCCTTGTCGCCAAAGCCGATCGGCCATCCCGGCACCTGATAATACAGGCTCCCGAGGCTCGTGTACGCAGAACCGCCCAACGCCTTCGGGTCGGCCTGCAGCGCCGCTTCGAAATCCTTCTTCGCTGTTTTGGCCAGGCCCAGCGCGCCCAGACCGCCCTTGGCGCCGGCGTGGCTGGCCACGACAATGCCATGCCAGATCAGCACGCCGGCGCTGTCGGGATAGCGTGACAGGACCGTGTCCGCTTCGGCGCTCAGCGCCTCGAATGCGCGCTCCTGCCCACCGGCGGGCGCGCCGTACTTCACTTGTTCCCAGCGTTGTTGCAGGGTACTGACGGCGTCGTCGGCGGGTGCGGCCAGGGCGACGTTGAAGGCTGCCATGCCCAATACGAATGTGGTGAGTGTGCGATGCGATAATTTCATGATGACCTCGGTTGTGCGCGCCGGACAGGCGCCGGCATATGTTTGCGAATGACAGGCAACTGGCCGCGGATGGCCCGGTCGGGCAAGCCCGGCAGCAGGTGGTTGAGCAGGACCAGCAGCGCTTCCTTCAGCCCCGGCTTGTGCTCCCACGCCGAGCCTTCGATGAACGCGCATAGCTGGCGCGCCACATCGGCCGGCTCGTCCAGCGCCACGCCCATCTCGGCATTCATCGCCTCGACCGGGCCGGCATTGATCGGCGTGCGGGTCGCGCGCGGGATGAAGTGCCGCACCTCGACCCCGGTATCGGCCAGTTCGCGCCGAAGCGCCTGCGTGAAACCACGCAGGCCAGCCTTGCTCGCGCAGTAGCCGGCAAACCCGGGGTAGCCCAGATAGCCGAACAGCGAGCCGACATTGATGACCTGCGCGCTCGTTGCGTTGCGCAGTTGCGGCAGCAGACGCTGCGTGAGCAGCATCGGCGCGAGCAGGTTTACCTCGAGCAGGTTGCGCAGCGCCGCCGGATCCTGGCTCTGGAACGCATGGAAGTCATTGATGCCGGCGTTGTTGATCAACAGATTGACGCCACCCAGCTCGTTCGCTGCTGCGACCACGGCATCGAGCGTCGCTGCTTGCGTGGCGTCGCCCACGACGATCCGCACCAGATGCGGTCCAAGCCGTGCACGCAGCGTCTCGAGCACGCCGCGGTTGCGGCCAACGAGCACCATCGATGTGCAGTACGGCGCCAGGGCCACCGCAAGCGCCTGGCCGATGCCCCCGCTCGCGCCGGTCAGGACCAGCCGCCATTTCATGTGCGCCATGCTAGACCCCGGCCAGGCTGGCGCTGCGCTGCGGCAGGCTGCGGAAGATGTCGCCGTACAAGCGATACATCATGCGCGCGCTGTGGATGATCGCGTCGCGATCGGCGGCCCGCTCGACCCGGTTCATCAGGCTCACGAAGAACGCGACATGGGCCAGGTCGAGACTGCCGTGCGACGTCAGGTAGCTGAACGCGGCATCCGGCAGATCCAGGCGCAGCTGGATGGTCTGCGCGGCCTGCGTCGCCAGCGCGGTGCTGGTGCCTTCCAGCACGTGCACCATGCCGAAAAAGCCGATCGGGTTGCCGCGGTCGACCCCGTGGTAGGCATAGGCCACCATCAGTTCGGTCGCCGGCAGCGGCTTTGAGTCGCGCGCCAGCTTCGGATCGCCGCCACAGGCGGCGATATCGGACAGAATCCACTCCTCGTGGCCGATTTCTTCTTCGATGTATTCGGCGATGGCCTGGCGCAGCCACCCTTGCTCGTCACCCAGCCGGCTGCCGCATGCCATCATCAAAGGGACCGTGTGCTTCACGTGGTGATAGGCCTGCGTCAGGAAGGCCACGTACTGGGCCAGGTCGATGTCGCCCGTCAGTGCCTGCCCGATCAGCGGCGTGCCAAGCAGTTGCTGACGCTGGGGTTCGGTGTGCTGGCACAGGATGTCGTAGAACTGCATACATTGCTCCTTCAGGACTGGTAAATTTGTTCGATGTGCGCCGCGCAGCGCAAGCGCGCCGTGTCGCGCCGCAGGCGTCCATTGACGGTCGCAGTGCCATCGGCTTCGCTGAACGGCGCGGTACGGAACCACGCGCCGATGCGGGCATAATCGGGCAACTCCTGGTTGACCCGTTCGACGGCGGCGTCGATCACCGCATCCGGCGCATCCGCCTGCAGCGGCACGATGGCCGCCGCCAGGTAAGCGCGCGCGTCGCCGACCACCATCGCCTGGGCCATGACGCCCGTGCCGAGCAACAGCGACTCGGGCCACTCGGGCGACACGTTGCGCCCGTAGGCGGTGACCAGCACATTGTTCTTGCGCCCGTCGATGTACAGGTAGCCGTCGGCATCGAGATGGCCGATGTCGCCGGTGCCCAGCCAGGTGTCCTGGCCAGGCGCGTGGTCTCCGGAAGCCTGGCCCAGATAGCCCGCCATGACGCCGCCGCCGACTTCGATTTCGCCATCCGGCGCGATGCGCACGCTGCGATTGGGGAGCGGCTTGCCGGCGCTGCCGATCCGCGCCTGCCCCGGCAGATTGAGCGACACGACGGAACCGCACTCAGACAAGCCGTAGCCTTCGTACACGGGGAACCCCCTGGCCTGCGCCGCCTCGATCAGCGCCTTGGGCGTTCTTGCCCCACCGACGGCGATGAACTTGAGACTGGCAATGCGTGGATCGTCCGGCCGTACCGCGGCCACCAGCGCCTGCAACATTTGCGGCAACAGGATCACGCTCTCGGCGCGCGTGGCGGCGATGGCGGCAAGACAGACACCGGGGTCGAACGACGCCGCGCCGCGCAGGCCGGTCATGGCCAGCGGCAGGCTGATATTGCGCGCGCCCGACAGCATGGCCGTATAGGTACCGGCGATGTTTTCAAGCAGGACCGACAGCGGCAGCAGATTCAGATGGCGCCGGATGTTCAGGCCGGCCAGCGCGTCGGCCAGCACCTGTGCCAGCGCCCACTGCTGGCTGGAACCCAGGCACACGCCTTTCGGCTGGGCCGTGGTGCCCGACGTGAACGTCACTTTCTGCACGCCGGGCGGCACGGTGCCGGGCAGCCTGGCGCCCGCATACAGTGACAAGGCGCCGGGCGTGGCGACCGCCGTGGTGTAGCCCAGCGCGCCGGCCAGCGCCGCATCGACGCAGAACAGGCCATCGACGGCGGCCTGCGTCAGCGCGTGGCGCCACTGGGGCGGCGTGAAGAACGACGGCAGCGGCACCAGCGTCATGCCTGCTTCGTGCACGGCCAGGTCGATGGCGATCCATTCGGGACCGTTGTCGGCCAGGATCGCCAGCGCAGCGCCCGGGCGGAACGTCGCGCGCAGCATCTGCGCCAGCGCTTCGACACGCTCGATCAGCACGCTGGCGCTCCAGCTGCCGTGCGCGCCTTCCAGCACGGCGCCGCTTGCGGGGAGATTAGCGCGCCAGTTGATCATGACCGAATCCAATATTGCCGAACATGACTTGCGGATGGGTCGCGTAATAGCTGCCCCATGCCCCCTGCGCCTGCCCCAGGCGCGCCGGGTCGGCGTCCGCCAGCACCGACGGCGCCAGCCGCAGCCGTGCAAATGAATTGAGCAGTGCGCGCGTGGCGGTGAACGTGACCCAGACCAGGCCCTGGCAATGCAGCTGGTGCGTCATGGCCACGATCAGGGCGCGCGCGGCGCCCGCATCGGTACTGGCCAGGTTGCCCACTTCAACGATGCTGCCGCGTGCGACCGGCCGGCCGGTGCGCGCGCCGATTTCGGTTTCGACCGGGCCGTCCAGATAATGTTCGAGAAACAGCCGGCCTTCGCCCGCCAGCGAATAACCGAGCGCTGCCACCCAGCGCCCGGCGCTGTCGCGACGGCCGGCGAGCGTATGGCAGAAATGCAGCAAGGTGGCGCCGTAGACGCGGGCAAACTCGGCAGCGATGAAGGCTTCGAGCGATGCGCGTTCCGGATGGTCCGGCGCCACGAGTTCAAGAGTGCGCCCGGCCCCGGTTGCGGCGGGTGGCGTGGCGCTGGCGCGAGTCGCGCATGGCATGGTGGTCGACACTGGTCACTCCTTTTGTTGTTCCCATGGCGAAACTTATGGGGGCAACATTAAGGCCAGATTAATCGAACAGGGTAGTGCGGAGAGTCAGCGGGACAGTGCCCGTGGCCGGTGCTTAGCGCCAGGTGCTGTCGGCCCCCGCATCGAAGACGAGAAAGCGCGACGGCCCATCCCTGAAATTATTATCCGAGGCGATCACCAGCGAACGGTGGCCATTGGCCAGCCTGGGTCCCCATGCCATCGCCTCGTAATTGTCGGACCACGCAGCCGGCAGCTGCGCGTTGCCCAGCAACTGGCGTTTGACGGCCGGCCGCACGCCAGCGGCAATCGGCGCGTCGGGATCGAGCATGGTGGCGCCCTGCAGGTCGACGTCATACAGGCGCACATCGAACGTAAAATCCTGCGCCGTCTGGCGGCCGGCGCGCTCGATTACCAGCAGGCGGCGCGGCCCGATGGCCAGGATCTCGGCAATGCCGTTTTCGCTGTAACCGCCCGGGCGGCCCGGCGGCAACACCGGCTCGAGCCGGTATGCGTACTGCGCCAGGATGCGGCCCTGCCGGTCCAGCAGACTCAATCGCGTGAGCGCGCCCTCGCCCGGCGCCGACGCCTGGCCGTCCTGGATCAGCGCACCTTCCATCGCCAGCCACAGGTGGTGGCCATCGGCACTGAAGCTCAAGCCCTCCGGCCCCGCATTGCTGCGCCCACCGGCTTCTTCATCGGGCTGGATCTGCAGCGCTGGGGGAAATGGCGGCGCGCCCAGGGGCGCGCCATCCATGCCGGTGCGGGCCAACAGCATCGGCGAACGCGCGGCGCGATCGCCTTCGCCGGCAAACCAGAGACTGCGCTCCAGTGGATCGATGCGCAGCGTCTCCAGGTCGGCCACCTGCCCGGGCTCGCCGCGCCGCGCATACGGCGCGCCGCCAGCCTGCACCAGCGGCTGCATGCCGGTGATCTGCACGCCCGCGACACGTTGCGTGTCGTAGTCGATGCGGGCGCGATAGAAACGCGTCGGGCCATGCACGCCCCGATCGTCGCTGATGATGAGCCATTGTCTGGTCACGCTGTCGTAATCGATGCCGGACAAGCCACCGACGCGTGTCTCGCCGACGCGCATGTCACCCGCCAGTTGCGCGGTGCCGATCAGGCGCAGGTTGGGAGAATGCGTGCTGCAGGCAACGAGCAGCAGCGCAGCAGATATGGCGAAAAGCCGGCGAATGAAGGTCATGGCGGTCTGAGAAAATTCCGGCGTATTCGCCGGCAAACGGCCATTATCCCTCAAGCGCCGGCCTTGCCGCCAGCCCGCCCTGCCTTACATCCTGAAGCGCAGGCTCACGCCATACGTCGTCGGGTTGTAGCGGATATCGCGCGGCTGGTATTGGCCCAGCGCGCTTTCATACTTGGTGCGCGTCAGGTTGATGGCATCAAATTGCAGCGACAAGTTGTCGTTGATTTCGTAGCCGATGCTCAGGTCGACGAAGGTCGCGGCCTTGACCACGCGGTCCTGACCAAACGGCGCTTCGGCGATCTGCTCGACATAATCGCCCCGGCGCGTGGCGGCCAGGCGGCCGGTGAAGCCGCTGCCTTCGTACAGCAGCGCAAAGTTGTAGCTCTGGCGCGAGACGCCGGTGAGCGCCGTCGTCGTGAACTGGTCGCTGTCGAACGCGGTGCGCGACTGGTTGTCGCCATCGATGTACGTGGCATTGAACTGCGCACCCAGGCCGCTCCAGGCGCCCGGCAAAAAGTCGGCAAACTTCTGGATGCCGAATTCGGCGCCGCGCAGACGGCCCTTGCCGGAATTTTGCGGGCGCGTCACGCGGTACAGCTGGCCGTCGATGGTTTCATCCTGCGTGAAGCTTTGCTGGTAACCCTTGATGTCGCGGTGAAACAGCGCGATCTGCGCGTAACCATTCTTCTTGAAATAGTACTCCAGCGTGGCATCGAGATTGGTCGACTTGGTCGGCTCCAGCAGCGGGTTGCCCGCGCCGCCGCTGCCCGCCACGTTGACCGTCGGCGCAATCAAGGACAGCGACGGATTGAGCGCGCCGAACTCGGGCCGTGTGATCGTCTTGCCGACCGACAGGTGCGACTGCAGGTTATCGCGCCAGCCGATCGTCGCCGTGGCGCTCGGCAGCACATTGGTTTCCGACGTCGACTGGTCGATGTCGGTAATCACGTCGCCAATGCGGCTCTGGCCGCGCAAGTCGCGGTTCACGCGCACGACGCGCACGCCGGCTTTGCTCTTGATGCCCACACCGGCGATCTCGTGGTCCCAACGCCCCGCCGCATACAGCGTGACATTTTTTTCCTGCTGGTCGAACGCGCGCGCCGGGTCTTCGGCAATGCGCCCGCTGGCCAGGCCATAACCGTTGCGCACGGCGTCAGCCTGGTCGATCAGGAAGTCAGCCGACGGCGCGCTCCAGGCGCCGCCCAGGCGGTCCAGCCCCGGCACCAGGTGCTGGAAGGCCGGGCCGAAGGCGCCGATTGGCGTCGGCCGAGCGCCGGTAAAGTCGGCATGGCCTTCGGCGCCGTGGTAGCTGGCCTTGCGCGACGACAGCCGCACGCCGCCCAGTAAAGCACGGAAGGCACCGTCGCCCGGCATCCGGTAGACGGCGTCGGTACGCCATTGCAGCTGGGTGCCGGCCTGCTCGTTCCAGTTCTGCACCATCCCGCGCAGCACATAGGCATTCGGGTCTTGCAGCACATTGGCGTTGCCGCCCTTGCTGATGGCATTGAAGCCGCCATGGCCGTCGGCGCCATACGCGTACACATTGGCGCTCACGCCAGGCGCCTGCTGGTCGACGATCAGCGTGTCGTTGACGAATTTCGAGCGCGTGTAGCCCACCTGCGACTCGACCGACAGCGGGCCCTCGAGGTACTTCAGGCCCAAGTTGAGGTAATGCGTGGCGGTGCGTTCGTTCTGGCCCCAGGTGCTGGTGGCCGTGTACGGCTCCCAGTCGTTGGCGCCGCCGAACTGCGCGGCCGGCGCGGTCGCCGACAGGATCGGGCAGATGACGCCCAGCGACGTCGCGCAGCCATTGGACTGCTGGCCCAGCGTCACGCCGCTCAGGCGCGGGGCCGAACCGACATTCGAAAACACGTAGTTGACGGCGTTGCGACCCTGGTAGCCCATGCCCAGGTATTGCGCGGTGGCCGTTGTACGCGGATTGATCTTCCACTGGAAGGCGCCGTGCACGCTCTGGCGTTCGCGCGCGCCTTCGTTGTAGGTGCCGCCGATATGCGGCAACTGGCCCAGCACCTCGCCAGGGGCGAGCGGTGCAAACGGCGCCGATTCGCCCAGGCGCGTGGCGCTGCCGTCGGGGCGCACCGAGAACACGTTGGATGGACGGTCGTTGTACTGCACCGGATAGGCCCAGTTGTCGCGGTTGACGGCGACGTCGAACAGCGCGCCCATCTCGCCGAAATCGGTGTCCCAGCGGTTGCTGACCAAAAAGCCGCCGCCCGGGCTGTGCTTGTCGGCCGTATTGCCGCTGCCGTTGATCTGGTTGACGCGATCTTCGACATAGCCGGTGGCCACGAAGCCCTTGGCGTCGAACGGCGCGCGCAGGCGGATATTCACGGCGCCGGCGATGCCGCCTTCGAACTGGTTCGCGGTGGCGGATTTGTAGACTTCCATGCCGCCGATCGACTGCACCGGCAAATCCTGGTACGCCAGGCGGCGCCCGGCGGCAGTGAAGATCTCGTTGCCGTCGAGGGTCGTGGCGACGTCGGGCAAGCCGCGGATGGTGACGTTGCTGGTCTCGCCGCGATCGCGCCCGACCTGCACGCCCGCCACGCGCTGCAGCGCATCGCCCGCATGGCGGTCGGGGAACTTGCCGATATCGTCGGCGTTGATCGCATCGACCACCTGCGCCGCATCGCGCTTGATGTCCTCGGCCGAGCGCAGGCTCTGGCGCAGGCCCGTGACCTTGATGACGGTGGGCGCGACCGGTGCTGCCTGGGTTGCATCAGCAGGTGCTTCCGGCGCCTGGGGTGCCGGGGCCGGCGAGTCGGTGACGGCCTGCGCGAACGCTGGTGCGCCATACGAGGACAACAGCATGATGGCGGCACATACCGGCGTGAGGTTCAAACGGCGCATTCGTTCTCCTGGAGTCTGCATGGATCGGGCGTGCCGCGAACGGCGGCGCCTGAAATGTGTCTTCATAACGCAGCATGATGCAATCCAGTTGACATAAATACACCAGAAAAATTTTTCCTCGGATTGACTCGTCGGTGAAATGTGGGAATGTGCGAATAATTAACGCACGGCGCTGACTATACTTGGTGAATATGTACTCACGTCCGCCATCGTTGTCATCTTCCGAGAATCGCGTCCTGGGCATCGGCGTCGCCATGTTGCTGCACGCCGCCTTTCTGGCCGCATGGCAGGCAAGCCGCCAACGAGCGCCTGACGAAGAGCGACAGGCGGTCTTCACACAGTGGATCCAGGTGCCTGACAGCAGGCCGCAGCCAGCCACACGCGATGTCCGCGTTTCCGCGGAACGCAGGCGCGCAGCGGTCGTTGCACCAGCCGCCCGCCTTGGCGAGGCGATAGCTTCGGGCATCCAACGGCCCACCGCCGAGCCAAACGTTGCTCTGCCAGCCGGTGGTCCTGACGTGACGCCTGTTGAAGGGAGCGCGCGACTGAGCGTCGAGCAAGCCCTACGCGAAGCAGGTGCCATCGAGCGCACGCTGCGCAAGAGCAGCAAGGCGTATATCGTCGCGCCACCGGACAGCCCGCAGATCCGCATGGCGCGCGGGTTTGCAGAAGCGGCGGCAGTCGCGCCGGGCCGCTGGTACGAAGCGCCCAAGATCGTTGAACTCGTCAATGACGGCGGCGACGGCGCACGACGCACGCGCGTTGTCACGGCTGGCGGTATCTATTGCATCACCGAGCGCTCCCCGGCGACGAGCATCGACATGATCGAAAAATTCGGCAAGCAGAGAATCACGAACTGCGGGCATGAACACGAGCAGCCTGTCAATGCCCAGGAATGGCGTACTGCGCGCGATTGACGCTGACCGGGCCGCCGGTCAAGCCGACGTCTTGATGTCCTCGAGCGACTTGCCGGCGGCAAGCCATGCCTTGACCCAGGCCGGTTGACGGCCGCGACCGCTCCATTGCTGGGCAGGATCGTCGGGGTTGGTGTAGCTGACGGCGGCGGCGCCTGACTTTCCTGATCCCGGCGCTTTGATCGCCAGTACCTGTTTCTCGGTCAGGCCGGCATTGCGGGCGATGTGGAGGATCTGTTCGCGCGCCTTGCTGATATTGAGGAAATGGTGGGTTTTGAGCGCATCGTTGACCTGTTCTTCAAGTGCGCGAAGTTTGGCCAGCGAATATTTGGAGAGGTCTTGCATGGTTGCAGGTTGCTTTAAGGTGAGTGAAAACAGCACCCTACCATGCCGGGCCACCTGTTGGCGAACCGATCGGATGCTGCTCATCGTTCCTACTGCAGGCGAACCGCCACGTCGAACAGCCACGTCCGGCGAATTTCCACCACATCGTACTGGCGCGCCAGCGCCGGCGGGAACGGTCCATAGGGCGCGTGACTGGCAATGATCTGGCGGATTGCCTCGTCCACCGCAGGCACGCCACTCGACGTCACGAACGTCACCCGCTCCACCGAACCGTCGCTGCGCACTGCCACGGTCACGAGCGGCTGCCGGTGCGGCTGCCTGACAATATCGCGCACGGCGCTCAGGCTCATGTTCAGCTCGATCTTGCGGCCCATGGCTTCCGCGTACGCCACGAGGTCGGCATTGGCGTCGGCGCGGCCAAGCAGCCAGCCACGACGCTGCCCCCCGGCGGCGTCACGCTGCGCGGCTTCCTGGTTCAATTGCCGGCCAATCGCGCGCAGACGCTCTTCACGTTGCGCTTCCTGCGCGGTTTGCACCGGCGCCGCCGGCGTTTGCGACAACTGCGCGAGGCGCCCTGCTTCCTGCCTGGCCGCGTCCTGGCGTGCTGCTTCCTGCTGCGCCATTCTCGCCTGTTCCTGGCGGGCCGCTTCAGCACGGGCGGCGTCAAGACGGGCCTGTTCCTGACGGGCCGCTTCCCGTTTGGCCTGTTCCTGACGGGCGATTTCTGCGCGGGCAGCCTCACGCTGGGCCGCCGCATCGCGATTGGCTTCCTCGAGACGCTGTGCATCGGCACGTTCGGCGTCGCGTTGTGCCGCGGCGGCACTGGCCAGCGCGTCCCGCTCGGCTTGCTCGCTTGCCTTTGCTTGTGCCTGCGCTTGTGCCGCCAGCCCGGCAGTTCGCTGCTGTTCAGCCGCGACGGCTGCCGCTGCGCGCGCGGCTTCGCGCTGAACAACCTGCTGGCGCACGCGTTCTTCCTCGATCGCTGTCTCCCGCTTGTCGTCATCGAGCGCGATGATGCGCGCCCCGGCCGCGTCATCGTTCTGTGGCGTCGGCGCTGGCGCTGGCTGGACCCTGGCCACCGGCGACTGCGGCACGGAGGGTGCAGGCGCGGTAGCTGCTGGCACGGCCGGCGGCGTCGGCTGGCTCGCGACGACCGGCGCTTCTGCCTTCAGCTCGGGTGCGGGCGGCTGCGCTGGTGCTGCGGCCGGTGCTGCGGCTGGCGCCGGCGCCAGCCTGACATTCAATTCAGTCGCCGCCAGGCGCCGCTCTTCCCACGGCATGCGCAATCCCGGGAGCCCGAACACATCACCCTCGAGCGGAATGCTCAGCAGCAGCGCGTGGATCAGCAGGGATAGCAGCAGTGCCAGGCGCATTCGCCAGGAAAAAGCAGGCGTGTCGGAAGGGGTTCTCACATTGTCGGATCGGTCGGGGTCGGCGTGATGGAGGCAAGTTGCCAATGGTGCAAGATCAGCGGCGATGCTATCACACCGCTGACGCCGTCGCCACGCGCCCTGAATACGCACGACCTGTGGCACTATCGCTGCTAACGATACCGCCGTGCGGCGCAATCGCCCCCTATTGCCCCATCCAAGCGAAGGACCGCCATCATGCCCCGGATCTCCCACATCGTCGGCACCAGAACGTATTGGTTTGCCGATCTGCGCGACCTGCTGGCCAAGGCCACGCCCGCGCGTTCGGGCGACCATCTCGCCGGTATCGCCGCAGGCAGCGCCGAAGAGCGCGTCGCCGCGCAAATGGCGCTGGCCGACCTGCCCTTGCGCACCTTCCTGAACGACGCCGTCGTACCGTACGAAACCGATGAAGTCACACGCCTGATCATCGACAGCCACGACGCCGCAGCATTCGCGCCGATCCGCCACCTGACCGTGGGGAGTTTCCGGGAGTGGCTGCTGGGTGACGCGGTCGACGGCGCCATGCTCACGCGCGTCGCCCCTGGCATCACGCCCGAGATGGCGGCGGCGGTATCGAAGATCATGCGCATCCAGGATCTGGTGCTGGTGGCGCGCAAGTGCCGCGTCGTCACGCGCTTTCGCAACACGATCGGCCTTGCCGGCACGCTGTCGACGCGCCTGCAGCCGAACCACCCACTCGACGACGTGTCAGGCATCGCGGCCAGCCTGTTCGACGGCTTGATGCATGGCAGCGGCGACGCGGTCATCGGCATCAATCCAGCCACCGACAATGTCGCGCAGGTGGTCAAGCTCGTCACGATGCTGGACGATGTCATCAGCCGCTACGACATCCCCACCCAGTCATGCGTGCTGACGCACGTGACCAATACGATCAAGGCGATCGGGCGCGGCGCGCCGGTCGACCTGGTATTCCAGTCGATCGCTGGTACGCAAGCGGCCAACGCCAGCTTCGGCATCGACCTGGCGCTGCTCGGCGAAGCCCGCGCCGCTGCCCTGTCGCTGGGCCGCGGCACGGTCGGCAACAACGTCATGTATTTCGAGACCGGCCAGGGCAGCGCGCTGTCGGCCAATGCCAACCACGGCGTCGACCAGCAAACCTGCGAGGCCCGCGCGTATGCGGTGGCGCGTGCGTTCGACCCGCTGCTCGTCAACACCGTGGTGGGCTTCATGGGGCCGGAATACCTGTACGACGGCAAGCAGATCATCCGCGCCGGCCTGGAAGACCACTTCTGCGCCAAGCTCCTTGGCCTGCCGATGGGGTGCGACGTCTGCTATACCAACCACGCCGAAGCCGACCAGGACGACATGGACGTGCTGTTGACGATGCTGGGCACGGCCGGCTGCACCTTCGTGATGGGCATTCCGGGCGGGGATGACATCATGCTCAATTATCAGACGACGTCGTTCCACGATGCGCTGTATGCGCGCCGCGCGCTCGGCCTGCAACCGGCGCCAGAGTTCGATGCGTGGCTGCGCGCAATGGGCATCTTCAAGGGCGCGGGTCAAGCCGAGCTGGGGCGGACCGTGCCACCGGCATTCCAGCGCGCGCTGCTGCAGTCATCCTGAGGTTGCTTTTATGTCCGATTCGACCGACGACTTTGATGCCGTCCCCGCACCCTGGCAAGCCTTGCGCCAGTTCACCGACGCGCGCATTGCACTGGGCGCCGCAGGCATCAGCCAGCCGACAGGCGCACAGCTCGATTTTCAGCTCGCGCATGCGCGGGCGCGTGACGCCGTGCATCTACCGCTCGATACTGGTGCGCTGAGTTCAGCATTGCAGGCGGCGTGGCCGCACTCTGGCCCGCCCCTCCTGCTGCACAGCGCGGCGGCTAATCGCAACGTCTATCTGCAGCGGCCGGATCTGGGGCGGCGGCTCGATGCGCCATCACGCGCGCTTCTGACCGATCGTGACGATGGCACCCCCCGCTGCGATCTGACCATCGTCGTGGCGGATGGTCTGTCGTCACACGCAATCGCGCAGAATGCCGCGCCCTTCCTGGCAGCGCTGCATCTGCAGCTTGCTGCCGAAGCGTGGACGCTGGCGCCGTTGGCGATCGTCCAGCAAGGCCGCGTCGCCGTGGGCGATGAAGTCGGTGAATTGCTGGGGGCGAAGATCGTCGTCGTGCTGACTGGCGAACGGCCGGGCCTGAGTGCACCGGACAGCATGGGCATCTACATGACGTGGGGGCCACGCGTCGGCCTGACGGACGAGCGCCGTAACTGCATCTCGAACGTCAGGCCTGCGGGGCTGGGTTATGCCCAGGCGGCCGCCAGACTGCAGTATCTGCTCGGACAGGCGCGGCAACGGCAATTGAGTGGTGTCGCGCTGAAAGACGAGACGACGCAGGATGACGTGCTGCCGGGCAGCGGCAGGCCGGCGTTCCTGCTGTGATTTTTCGAAAGCCGGCCTGGCTGCGAAACCAGGCGTCGCCTACCTGTGAGCGCTCTATGGCAGGGTGATCTTCACCACAGCATTGCCGAAGGTAGCGTAAAGATTCCCCTTGCCATCGGCGACGATCCCCCAGAGGGAGCCCACATCGTTCGGCAACGGAAGATTGCTTCCCTTGCCGGCCACCGTCGTCACGACGCCCGCAGGAGTGATCTTCCGGACCCGGTCCACATCGGCCGCAAACAGGTTACCCTGGCTGTCGGCTGTCAGTGCGCGCACCTGTTGGAAGCGCGCTGCCGTGCCAGTGCCGTCTGCCGCTGCGTTGACGCCCGCGGAACCGGCAAGGGTAGTCAAGCGACCACTCGTATCGATTCGGCTGACCGTATTTTGCAGGTCGAAGACATACACCCCGCCACTGGTGTCAACCGTGATGCCGCGCCGCGCAATGTCCGGGGTTCCGAAGACGGGGTCGCGCGTGACACTCTCGAGTATGGTGGTCACGCCCGTTGGAGCGATCAGGCGCGTACTGGTGCTGTTGCTGAGATAGATGTTTCCGGCGCGGTCAGCGGCGATCCCCCAAACCTGTTCACTGCGCACCCAGGTCATCGGGCCGGAGCCGACCCCGGGAATGGTGCTGACGATGCCATCAGTCGTGATCTTGCGGGCGCTTAGCCAATCCGCCACCAGCAGGTTGCCGGCGGCGTCGATGCCGATGCTGGCCGGTTCCATGAAGCGGGCAGTGGCCAGAATGCCATCGGCGGCACCGGGAGACCCTGCCTTGCCCGCAAAGGTCGATACCTGGCCACCAGAGGTGATCTTGCGCACGATGGCATTGAGGCTGTCGGCCACGTACAGATTGCCGGCAGCATCCATCGTAATTCCCTGAGGAGATTGGAAGCGAGCCGATAGCCCGGCGCCATCGGTATAGCCGGCATCGGTCGGACTGCCGGCGATAACCGTAACGCTCGCAGTGCGCACCGGTGGCAGGACACCGACGTCGCCAGAGCTGGAGCTGGGGCTGGAACTGCCCCCGCCGCAGGCGCTCAGTAGTGCCAGCAGTGCCGAGGCGCTGATCACTCTTCTGCGCAGGCGCGCCGCTGTCGGTAGCGAAGAGGAAGATGTGGATATCGGCATAGCGGTGCTCCAAAGAAGGGACCTGCCATGCTAGCAGAGGACAACTCATGAATTCTCCTCAATTCTCACGACAGAGCCTGCGTCAGCGCTGCAAATGCACCTGATGCAGCGATGTCAGCAGCACCTCGCGTCACGTCTATTTGCGCAAGTCACACTTGCTGCAGACAGCGACGCGAACCGCCCTGCTACCAGCTCAGCGCGCTGCGGCCTTTGCCCGCGCTGCGTGCAGCTTCTTGTAGCTGTCGATCAGGCGATGATGACGGTCGAGCCCTTCCAGCGCCATGCTGGTCGGGCTCAAGCCATGGAAGCGCACGCTGCCATCCACCGAACCGAGCACGGCGTCCATGCGCTCGTCGCCATACATGCGGCGGAAGTTGGCAACATAATCGTCGAGTTCCAGATCGTCGTCGAGCGAGACTTCCAGCACCACATTCATCGCCTGATAGAACAGGCGGCGTTCGACGGTGTTGTCGTTGTACTGCAGGAACGCACCGACCAACTCATGGGCATCCTCGAGTTGGCCAAGCGCCAGATGAATCAGCAGCTTGAGTTCAAGCACGGTCAGCTGGCCCCACTCGGTATTCTCGTCGAACTCGATGCCGATCAGCGTGGCGATATCCGAATACTCATCGAGCTCACTGTTTTCCAGGCGATCGATCAGCGCTTCGAGACTGTCGTCATCGAGGCGATGCAGATTCAGGATATCGCTGCGGAACAGCAACGACTTGTTCGTGTTATCCCAGATCAGGTCTTCGACCGGATAGATTTCGGAATAACCCGGCACCAGGATGCGGCACGCGGTTGCGCCAAGCTGGTCGTACACGGCCGTATAGACTTCCTTGCCCATGTCGGCGAGGATCGCCAGCAGCGTCGCCGCTTCTTCGGCATTGGCGTTTTCGCCCTCGCTCGAGAAATCCCACTCCACAAAATCAAAATCGGCTTTGGCGCTGAAGAAGCGCCACGAGACGATGCCGCTCGAATCGATGAAGTGTTCGACGAAGTTGTTCGGCTCGGTAACGGCATTGCTGGCGAACGTCGGCTGCGGCAAATCGTTCAAGCCTTCGAAGCTGCGGCCCTGCAGGAGTTCAGTCAGGCTGCGCTCCAGCGCCACTTCGAAACTTGGATGCGCGCCAAACGAGGCGAACACGCCGCCCGTCTTGCGGTTCATCAGCGTCACGCACATGACGGGGTACGTACCGCCCATCGACGCGTCTTTCACCAGCACCGGGAAGCCCTGCTCTTCCAGCGCTGCGATGCCGGCCACGATGCCCGGATATTTTGCCAGCACTTCTTGCGGCACATCCGGCAGCGCCAATTCGCCTTCGAGGATTTCGCGCTTGACGGCGCGTTCGAAAATCTCGGACAGGCACTGCACCTGGGCTTCGGCCAGCGTGTTACCGGCGCTCATGCCATTGCTGACATACAGGTTCTCGATCAGGTTGGTCGGGAAGTACACGACCTCATTGTCCGACTGGCGCACGTACGGCAGCGCGCAAATGCCGCGCGCGGCATTGCCCGAATTGGTGTCGATCAGGTGCGAGCCACGCAGTTCGTCGTCCGGGTTGTAGATCTCGAGGCTGTAGGCATCGAGAATCTCCGCAGGGAGCGCGTCGTTCGGGCCTGGCTTGAACCAGCGCTCGTTCGGGTAATGGACGAACGGTGCGTTGGCGATGTCTTCGCCCCAGAACGCACCGGCGTAGAAGTGATTGCAATTGAGGCGTTCGATGTACTCGCCCAGTGCCGAGGCCAGTGCGCTTTCCTTCGTCGCGCCCTTGCCGTTGGTGAAGCACATCGGCGAATGGGCATCGCGGATATGCAGCGACCACACGTTCGGCACGATATTGCGCCACGAGGCGATCTCGATCTTGATGCCCCAGTCGGCCAGCATGCCGGACATATTGGCGATGGTCTGTTCGAGCGGCAGGTCCTTGCCGGTGATATAGGTGCGCGAGTCGGTCGATGGCTGCAGCGTGAGCAAGGCCTGCGCATCGGCGTCGAGATTCTCGACTTCTTCGATGACGAACTCGGGGCCGGCCTGCACCACTTTCTTGACGGTACAGCGGTCGATCGAGCGCAGGATGCCCTGGCGGTCCTTGTCCGAGATATCGGCAGGCAGCTCGACCTGGATCTTGAAAATCTGCTGGTAACGGTTTTCCGGATCGACGATATTATTCTGCGACAGGCGAATGTTTTCGGTCGGGATGTTGCGCGTATCGCAGTACAGCTTGACGAAGTACGCTGCGCACAGGGCCGACGAGGCCAGGAAATAATCGAACGGGCCCGGCGCTGAACCGTCACCCTTGTAGCGGATGGGTTGATCGGCAATCACCGTGAAGTCATCGAACTTCGCCTCGAGACGAAGTTTGTCGAGAAAGTTGACCTTAATTTCCATCGCAGATTTCCTCAGTAACGCTCTAAATCGTTCAAAAACATAAAGCCCTGTAAAAACAGGGCTTTATTATTATTCATACACTTGCAGGTGGGCTGCCAGTCGCTGGCGCCACGCACGCAGCGCGCTATTCTAGCATTATTGCGGTGCCAGATCGTCGCTGGCGGGCGTGATTATCACGTGATCTGGCGACGGTTCCATGTGCTCGCAAGGTTTGCGCCGCCGCTAACGCTGGGTTTGTAGTTTCGCAAATTTATACGTTGGTTAGTTACATTTTTTACGAGAAAAGGCGCCGCTCTACGCGATCCGGCGACCATCTTCACAGCCATGGCCACGATCAAGTTTCAGTACGCTCCCTAAAACGCTTGCGGTAGTCGGACGGCGATGTGCGCAGGGTTGCCTTGAAATGCTGCCGGAGCGACAGCGCCGTACCGAATCCGGCTGCGTGCGCGACGCGCTCGATCGACAAGTCCCCTGCCTCGAGCAGCCGCTGGGCATGGACCAGTCTCTGGTTCTGCAACCACTGCTTGAAAGAGGTGCCGGTCGCAAGACGAAAATGACGTGTGAAATTGCGCCGGCTCATGGCGGCACGCTCGGCCAGCATGTCAATGCTGTGCTCCTCGTGCAGGTGTTCACCGACCCACTCGAGCAACTGGGCGAACCGCCCTGCCGCAGCGTCGTCCGGCAACGGCCGCTCGATGAACTGGGCCTGCCCGCCGTCACGGTGCGGCGCGACCAGGATGTGCTTTGCGACACGGTTGGCGACCTCGGCGCCACAGAGCCGCCGCAGCAGATGCAGGCAGCAATCGAGGCCGGCGGCAACACCCGCCGACGTCAGTATGTCGCCATCATCCACGTACAACACGTGCCGGTCCACGGCAAGTCGGGGATACTGCTGCGCGAGCCTGTCTGCCGCCTCCCAGTGCGTTGCCACCGTCCGCCCATCGAGCAGGCCGGCCTGTGCCAGCGGAAAGGCGCCCAGGCACAAGCCGACAACCGTGGCGCCGCGCGCATGGCCGCGGCGCACACTGTCAAGCAGGTTGTCCGGTGCGCTGCGCCCGTCTGCGTGCCAGGAAGGCATGACGATGATGTCAGCCTCGTCGACTGCCGAGAGATCGGCATCGATCGCGATCGCAAATCCGGCAGAGGTCGACAACGTGCCCGCCTGCGGCGCGCAGACAGTGATCGCGAACGACATCGCATCGGTGTCGACCACGCGGCTGCCGAACACCAGACAAGGCACCGACAGG
The DNA here is from genome assembly GCF_014200505.1 of Massilia aurea. Lineage (GTDB taxonomy): Bacteria > Pseudomonadota > Gammaproteobacteria > Burkholderiales > Burkholderiaceae_D > Telluria > Telluria aurea_B. Next base: position 1,777,839 of record NZ_JACHBX010000001.1, read on the forward strand.
TGAAACGGCGTGATGCCCTCGAAGGCGATGACGGCGACTTTTTTGTGGCGTGCGGCAGGTGTCGTAGCAGGCATGGCCCGATTATATCGAAAGTTAGCCTTCGGGCCAATGTTCGACTGTTGCCATTGCGAGCACAATCGGTGTTCCGGCTTGCCCGACACGTGCACCATATTGTCGTTGGGCGCCTCATTTCAATGAAAGGAACACCACCATGAACAAACGTGCCGTCGTCGTCGTCGACCTCCAGAACGAGTATCTTCCTACCGGCAAGCTGGCCCTGACCGGCATCCACGACGCATTGAATAACGCAGCGCGCGTGATCGCCGACGCGCGTAACAAAGGCGATCTTGTCATCCATATTCGCCACGAGTCCACGGACCCGGACGCGCCCTTCTTCACGCCGGGAACAGATGCCGTCCAGATCCACGACACCGTGGCGCCGGCGCAGGGCGAACCGGTCATCGTCAAGAACTTCCCGAATGCTTTCCGCAAGACCGATCTCAAGGCACTGCTGGACGACCACGGCGTCGATGAGGTGACAGTCATTGGCGCCATGAGTCATATGTGCATCGATGCGACGACCCGTGCAGCGTGCGACTTCGGGTACAAGACCACGGTCGTGCACGATGCATGCGCCACGCGCGACCTCGAGTTCGGCGGACAGACCGTGCCGGCCGCGCAGGTGCACACCGCGTTCATGTCGGCGCTCGCATTTGCCTACGCGTCTGTGCTGCCCACGAACGACTATCTGGCGGGCTGACAAGCCGCTGACCCCGGACAGGCTGGCGCGGGCATTGGGCGGCTGGTAGCCCGATGCCCTGCGCGGTCGCCTGCCCGTCCCTGGCACTCTCGCATTCGTTCACGACCATCCGCATCCCCGCTGACCAGGGTCTCATCCCGAAGCCACATTAGGGATAACCCATCTCCCCCGGTCACCAGTTCTCACACCCCTCCCCTCCCGCATCCAACCGGTTCGGCACCGTTCAATCGCGCCACCGACCTGCCTGTGCACAGGCGTACCTCACGAAACAAAAATCGGCAGCAGACCCGACTTTCGAATGAAAGAATTTTCGTGAAATACGTTAACACAACGGAAATTCGAAAAAACGAAAGATGTTTTGTATTACACGGAATTTCCCTATAGACTTGGTGTCACAGCGACGGTTCGAGCAATGTCAAAGACTTTCGATATCTCTTAACCGAAACCTGTACGCTGAGGATTCACGCAATACGAAATAAAACGAAAGATAGAGACAAGTCGCATCAGCTGGTCTGCACTCCGGCTCGTGAAGGCAGTGATCGCAACCCAACAGCCTTTCCGTTTGCCAGCCATCGCCACGCTGCTCCAACAACTTATAAAGGAAGCGTTTCATGAATTCTCCTTCACAGTGCCGCTCGCGCGCCAATCGTCAGGATCGGTTTGTGCTCAATCCGCTTACGTCTGCCTGTCTGCTCGCGCTTGCCACACTTGCGACACCGGCCCGGGCTCAGGAGGTCATTGCGGCCGATGCCGGCAAGCTGGAGCAAGTCGTCGTGACCGGTACCCGTGCCAGCCTGCAGCAGTCGCTGGAACTCAAGCGCAACGCCGCTGTCGTACAGGACAGCATCAGCGCAACGGAACTTGGGCGCTTCCCCGATAACAACGTGGCCGACTCGCTCAGCCATATCACCGGCGTCTCGATTTCCCGCACGGCCGGCGGTGAAGGCCAGCGGGTCAGCATCCGCGGCCTGGGTCCTGACTACACGATCACCACGTTCAACGGTCGCCTGCTGGGCACCGACAGCGCGGGCCGCTACTTTGCGTTCGACGTGCTGCCGGCCGATGTGATCAGCGGCGCCGACGTCGTCAAATCGACCCAGGCGCAACTGGTCGAAGGTGCCATCGGCGGCTTGGTGAACCTGCGCTCGGCCAGCCCGTTTGACCAGAAAGGCCAGCGTGGCCTGGTGCGCGCCGAGGCTGACCGCAACGACATGAGCAGCCTGAACGGCAAGAAGCTGTCCGCCACCTACAGCAATACCTTCGACAACAAAGTCGGCGTGCTGCTCGGCCTCGTGTACGCCAAACGCGACGTGCGCACCGACACTGCCGGCAACGACGGCGGCTGGTCACGCAACCCGATCCCGAGCGACCCGAGCCAGTTCTGGGAATTCGGCAATACCTGGGGCGGCGCCATCGACCCGAACGGCAACGGGGTACTCGACCCCAGCGAAGAAGGCCTGATCGGGCCGGGCCAGTTCCGCTTCGGCTCCATCATGGAGAAAAAAGAGCGCATTGCGCTCTCGGGCAAGGTGGAGTGGCGGCCCAGCAGCGACGTCAAGGTCATCTTCGACGGCTTCAAGACGCGGCTCGATTCGCCGCAGGTAGGCTACCAGCTGTCCTACTACCCGCTGTACGCGCCGGGCCGCTGGTCCGACGTCAAGGTCACCAACAATGTCGTGACCGACCTCACATTGAACAGCAGCGACCCTGAGCTGCGCCTCAATCCCGAAGTGCTGAACCGGACCGAATATCGGGTCGTCGATACCGCGATGTACGGTACGCGGGCCGAATGGCGGATTTCTCCAACGCTGAACGTGGCCGGCGACGTCTATCTGTCTACCTCGAAGCGCGATTCCGGTGGCAAGGACAGCTACGTCGTGCTGCGCATGAACCAGCCGAATACCACGCGCATCCGGCTCACGGGCGCCGCTGTGCCCGATGTGACGACCACACTGGCCGATGGCCGCGACCTGCAGAGCGGCCTGGCCCAGGGCCTGTTCAGCGGCAACGACTTCAACACCCACTTCTACAGCCGGGCGGGCGACAATATCGACGACCGCATCGGCGGCGCAACCGTCAATGCCGACTGGAAGGTGGACCGCTACAGCATCGACTACCTCAAGTTCGGTCTGAGCCAGACCAACCGCAAGAAGTCGCGCGACATGATCAACAATGCGTTCAACTCGGGCCAGGATCACTACTCTGGCGAAAACGCGATCAACGTCGGCACCCTGGGCGGCAACGTGATCAACCAGACCCTGAGCCCGAAAGGCTTCCTGTCGGGCGTCAACGGCAACTTCCCGCGCAGTTTCCTGGGCTTTGACGTCGACCGCTACGCGCAGGCACTGGCGGGCCTGGACGGCAAACCACGGCCAGGCGGCGGCGTCTACAGCTCGACCCTGTCGGCGCCTGCCTTCAACCCGCTGGAAAGCTACCGCGTCGAAGAAAAAACGTCGACCGCATTCGTGCAGGCCGACCTGGCCGGCGAGCGCTGGTTCGCCGATGTCGGCGTGCGCTTCGTGCGCACCAAGACGGGTGCGCAGGCGTGGGATGCCAAAATCGAAGACATCGTGCAGAACGGCGCATTCAACTTCACGCCAATCTACGCCGACCCGTCGGTCGTGCGCCAGGATGCCACCTACAGCTTCGCCCTGCCGTCGGGTAACTTCACCTATTCGCTGACCGACAAGCTGCAATTGCGGGTTGGCGCCGCCAAAACGATGGCGCGCCCGTCGGTCGACAAGCTGGCGCCGTCCAGCACCACGGCCAGCATCTCGTGGGGCGACTTCACGCAGATCTATGGCGGGAATGCCGACCTCAAGCCGTACACGGCGCACCAGGCCGACATTTCGCTGGAATGGTATTACGCCAAGAGCTCGGCGCTGACCTTCGCTGTCTACCAGAAAAACATCAAGAACCAGATCACCAATCTCTACCTGGCCGGTCAGGACATCGGTGCACCCGGCGGACGCCTGTTCAACGTGCAGCGCCCCATCAACGGCGACAGCGCCAAGGCGCGCGGCATGGAGATCGGCCTGCAGCACCTGTTCGACAATGGCTTCGGCGTGCGCGCACAATACACGCGCAATCTGTCGAGCAGCTGGGTCGGCGGCGTCGAACGCCCACTGGAAGGCATTGCGCCAGCAACGGCATCGCTGGGCATCCTGTACGAGCGTGGTCCGTGGAGCATGAGCACGACGGCCGACTTCACCGATTCGTTCGTCACCGCCACCAACGTCATCGGTTCCGGCTTCAACGAAGTGACCAACTCAGTGACCTGGCTCACGGCCCAGCTGGCCTATGATGTGAACAAGTCGCTACGCATCAGCATCGAGGGCAACAACCTGACCGATGCCGAGCAGGCACCACGACTGACCAATGGCACCGTCAGCCTGCCCAACGGCTATTACCGTTACGGCCGCTCCGTGACCCTGGGCGCCAGCCTGCGATTCTGATGAAACAAGCGGCGCCATGGTACGTGGCGCCGCACAGCCCATCGCCAGCGCGGGTCGGCCTGGCAGTTCACCGGCCCGCAACACCGAGAACTGGAATCCTGATGCACACTTCTGTCTTTTCCCTTGCCGTCCTGCTTGCCGGGGCCATCCCTTTCTCCGCGTACGCTGCGGATCCGTCCAGCTACACGATGGCGGACTATGCCAACGTTGCCAAGATCGACGCACACCTGCACCTGCACAATGCGACGCCGGCGTTCATGGAAGCTGCCCGGCGCCAGAACTTCAAGATCCTGTCGATCAATGTCGACTACCCCGATTTTCCACCACTCGATGACCAGCAGCGCGTCGCCATTGCGCTGAAAAAGCAATTCCCGCAGGACGTCGCGTGGGCAGCGAGCTTCTCCGTCGATGGATCCGCCCAACCTGCGTGGCTCGCCGCCACCCGCCACCGCATTGCCGCGTCGATGGAGGCCGGCGCCGTGGGCGTGAAGGTGTGGAAGAACATCGGCATGAGCCTGCGCGGCACCGATCAAGAACTGGTGATGATCGACGATGCGCGCTTCGCGCCGCTGTTCGACGACCTGGCCCGCCAGGGCATCCCGCTGCTGGGCCACCAGGGCGAGCCGCACAACTGCTGGCTGCCGTTAAAACGCATGACGGTCAACAACGACCGCACCTACTTCAAGAACCACCCGCAATACCATATGTACCTGCACCCCGAGATGCCAAGCTGGGAAGCGCAGATGGCCGCGCGCGACCGCATGGTGGCGGCGCACCCGACCCTACACTTTGTCGGCGTGCACCTGGCCTCGCTCGAGCGCAATGTGGATGAACTGGCAGCGTTCCTCGACCGGTTCCCGAACGCCGTCGTGGACGCATCGGCGCGCATCGGCCAGCTGCAGTACCAGAGCCAGCGCGACCGCGAGAAAGTGCGCAACTTCTTCATCAAGTACCAGGACCGCATCCTCTACGGCAGCGACATGGCGCAGGAGCCTGGCCAGGACGGCGCCGCGCTGGGCCGCGAGGCCGAAGGCGTGTGGCGCATGCACTGGCGTTACTTCAATACGGCAGAGTCGTTCAAGGTTGCCGATCTCGACAAACCCGTCCAGGGTCTTGCACTGCCGCGCGACGTCGTCGACAAAATTTACCGCACGAATGCCGAGCGCGCCTTCCCCGGCGCTTGGAAAGGCCAGCCATGACCGCGCGCCGTGCATTTCTCGGGTGGCTGGGCGCAGCGCCGCTGGCCACGCAGATCCCGCTGGCCCAGGCAGCGCCTGCCTCCGCCTCCATCACCGGCAAGGGCCATGTGCGCGTGCAGGACGCCGCCGTGTCACTCCAGTTCGACGAGCAGTTGCGTTGCCGCATCGTCAGCCTGCTGGGCAAGCAGCCCGTCGCGCTGACGGGTTTTGACACCAGCGAACACTTGGTCATCGGTGGCAAGCCGCTCGGCCGCTTTACGTTGCAGAAGGCCGAGCCGGCCCCGGCCACGACGCCGTTTGGCGCCGGGCAGGCGCTGCACCTCGTCGGCCGCTCTGCGGAAGGCATTGCGAAGCACGTCACCGTGACCCTGCTCGACGAGCATCCGGGCATGGCCTTGCTGGACGTAAGCTACGTGAATACCGGCGCCAAGCCGTTGACGATCGACGCCTGGGTAAATGGTGCGCACCGCCTGGCCGCCGCGCCGCGCCACGCGGGCGGCTACTGGACCTATTCCGGCGCCAGCCATGCCGACCGGCGCGACTGGGTGCAGCCCGTCAAGCGCGGTTTCGAGCAGGGCAACTTTTTGGGGATGAACGCATCGGATTACGGCGGCGGCACGCCGGTCGCGGATGTCTGGCGTCGTGACGCCGGCCTGGCCGTCGGCCACCTGGCGCTGCAGCCGCTGCTGGTGTCACTCCCCGTCAAGGCGGTCGGCAATGCGGTCGACATATCGCTGCGCGGCGACGTGCCGCAGACGCTGGCCCCGGGCGCCACGCTGGCCACCCCGCCCACGTTCATCGCCGTGCACCGTGGTGACTTCTATGTGCCGCTAGACCGCTATCGCCGCCTGATGGCCGCGCAGGGCCTGGCCGCGCCCGAGCCGCCACAAAGCGCCTACGATGCGCAGTGGTGCGCCTGGGGCTACGAACGCGATTTCTCGCTCGACTATGTGCGCGCCACGCTGCCCAAGGTGCAGGAACTGGGGTTCAAATGGGCCGTGCTGGACGACGGCTGGCAGGTCAAGACCGGTGACTGGACGCCCGACCTGGCCAAATTCCCGCGCGGCGGCGACGACATGAAGGCGCTGGTGGCCGACATCCACGCACGCGGCATGAAGGCGCGCCTGTGGATCGCGCCACTTGCCGTGGCCCCCGGCAGCGACGAGCTGCACGAACATACCGACCTGCTGCTGCTCGACGAGACCGGCGCGGCCCAGGACGTCACCTGGTGGAACTGCTTCTACCTGTGCCCCGCCTACGACAAGACGCAAACGCGCCTGGCCGCGACGCTGCGCATGATCATTGCAGACTGGGGCTTCGACGGTCTCAAGGTCGATGGGCAGCACCTGAATGGCGTGGCGCCATGCTTCAACCCCAAGCACCAGCACAAGCGCCCCGAGGAATCGATCGAGGCAGTGGCGGATTTCTACAAGGTCATGCACGACGTGGTGCATGCGGCCAATCCGGAAGCGGTACTGGAAGTGTGCCCATGCGGCACCAGCTACGCGTTCCACAATATGCCGTACATGGACCAGGCGCCGTCGTCCGACCCGCTGTCGAGCTGGCAGGTACGCCACAAGGGCAAGACACTCAAGGCGCTGATGGGCCCGTGGTCCGCCTACGCGGGCGACCATGTGGAACTGAGCACGGGCGGGCAGGATTTCGCGTCCAGCGTCGGCATCGGCGCGGTCGTCGCCACCAAGTTCACGTGGCCGGTGGATCCGAAACCCAAGGACTCGTTCCTGCTGACACCCGAGCGCGAAGCGCACTGGCGACAGTGGGTGGACCTGTACAACAAGGGGCGCCTGGCCGAAGGCCGTTACCGGGGCGAGCTGTACGACCTGGGTTTCGACAAGCCGGAAACCCACGTCGTGGAGCAAGCCGGCGCGTTGCACTACGCATTCTATGCCGACCGCTGGGATGGCATGGTCGCCTTGCGCGGCCTCGGCCCGGGCATCTGGACGGTTCGCGACTCGCTCAGCGGCAGCGTATTGGGCAAGGTGTCGGCCGACAAGCCAACGCTGCCGCTGCGCTTCACGCACAGCCTGCTGATCGAAGCGCGGCCCGACGTTCCCGATCTGCTGCCTGTGGCGTTTGCCAGCAACGTCAAGGCCGTGGGCGCGGACGGCTTCCCGCACGCATCGCAATGGGCCGATGCACCCACGACCTTCTTCCGCCACGACTGGCAGGGCAAGCCGCTTGCCGGACCACAATCGACCCGTGTTCAGCTGTTGCAGGGCGCGGGCCACCTGTACCTGCGCTTCATCTGCAAGTACGAAACGCTCACCACCTTCGACCAGGCCGGTTCGGCAAGCGCCATCTGGCCGCTGTGGGAGCGCGACGTTGTCGAGGTATTCCTGCAGGCGCCGGATCGCGCCGGCCTGAAAAGCTATCGCGAGGTGCAGGTCGCGCCCAACGGACTGCTGCAGGAAATCGCGATCGAGGTGTCGGGCAAGCGGCGTATCGATGGCGGCAGCCGCGCCAGGGCGCACGTCGATGCGAACAACAAGGTCTGGACGGCCGAGCTGGCCATACCGATGCGCGGTGGAGACGGCACCGGGGATGGCTGGCGCCTGAACCTGTTCCGCATCGAAGGCCCTGAAGCTGCCGGTGACAACCGCGTGCATTCGGCGTGGGGCCCCACCCGCACTGCAGCGCCCAACTTCCACGTGCCAAGCGCGTTCGGCCGGCTGCTGATCGGCGCATGATGCTGCAGCGCCTGCGTCCACTCGCCCTGCTTGTCATGCTGTCGGCGCAGGCCCATGCCGTGCAGTCGACCGACCGCCCGTCAGGCAGCCCGGTCGAGACAACGTTCAAAGCGTCGGCCGACGAGATCGCCAACCCCGAGCGCGGCATGTATGTCTGGGCGGCCGACAACCTGGCGGCGTGGACACAGGCGCAAGCCGATGCCCAGTTTGCGGCCGGCTACCGGATCGTCTACGCGCCGGTGCGGCTGGACGCGCATGCCGGCCACGCGTTGCCCGCGACGCTGCTTGCCGACTTGAGCAAAGGGTTTGCCGTTGCGCGTCGCGCGGGCCTGAAAGTGATACCGCGTTTCATGTACAACTTCCCGGCCGGCGAAACCGCTTACCGGGCGGCACAGGATGCCCCCATAGATCGCGTGCTGGAACATATCGGACAGCTCAAGCCGGTCCTGGCGGCGAACGCCGATGTCGTCGCGTATCTGCAGGCGGGCTTTGTCGGCGCCTGGGGCGAATGGCATACCTCATCGAACGACCTGACCCTGCCGGCGCGGCGCACGCAGATCCGCGATGCACTGCTGGCCGCGCTGCCGCCCGACCGCTTCCTGCAAGTGCGCTACCCGCCTTATCTGATGGCATGGGCGCCACAGGCACCGCGCTGGCGCGACCGTTCGTCCGCGGCGCGCATCGGCTTGCACAACGACTGCTTCCTCGCTTCAAGCACGGATGTCGGCACCTACAGTGAAGACCCGGCGACCCGGCAGCGCGAGCGTGATTACGTGGCCGCGCTGTCGACGGCAGCGCCATTCGGCGCCGAAACCTGCAATCCGGCCGATGCAGTCAACCCGACGCCACGCACTAATTGCGAGGACATCCTGCGCGAAGGCCGGCGCTTCGGCCTGACCTACCTGAACGACAGCTACTACCGCGACCTGTTTCACGCACGCTGGCAGGCGCAGGGTTGCCTGGCGCAGGTCAAGCGCAGCATGGGCTACCGGTTCGAACTATCGAAGTTACGGCACAGTTCACGCATCGTGGCTGGCCAGTCGGGCGAACTGCTACTGACCGTGCGCAACGCCGGCTGGGCGCGCGCCTTCAACCCGCGGGGTGTGCAACTGGTGCTCCGGCATCGCGCCACCGGCAAGGTTGTACGCCTGGCCCTGACGTCGATGGATCCTCGTGCCTGGCTGCCGGGGCAGACCAGCACCGCAACCGCACGGATTGCGATCCCGGGCGGCACGCCCACTGGCACCTACGACATGCTGCTGGCCTTGCCGGATGGCGCAGCGTCACTGGCCGGCGACGTGCGCTACAACGTGCGGCCTGCCAACGCCGACGATGCGGCCAAAGCACAGGGATGGAATGCATCGCTGGGCGCGTTTCGTGCCGGGACGACGCTGCATATTCTCTGACGTGGTGCCACGCCGTGCGCGCGTGGCCGGCTTACTCGGCGATCAGGAGTTCGATGCCTGCCTCGCGCAGGCCATCCCGGTATTGCGGACTGATATCGCCGTCGGTGATGACGGTGTGAACGCGGTCGAGCTGCACGATGCGGTGCAGGCTGATGAAGCCGAACTTCGACGAATCGGCGAGCACGATGACCTTCCTGGCGCGCTCGACCATCTTGTGGTTCAGACTCGCTTCCGCCTCGTGGTGGGTCGTCACACCGAACTGCAGGTCGAGGCCATCGACGCCCAGGAACAGCTTGTCGAAACTGTAGGCCTGCAGGCAGGCTTCGGCCTGCAAGCCCTGGATCGACAGCGCCTGCTTGCGCAGCAAGCCGCCCGTCAGAATGAGATCGACGCCCGCGGCATTGACCAGCTCCCAGGCGATATTCAGGCCATTGGTCAGCACCGTCACGTTCTGCACGTCGCGCAGGTGGCGCGCCAGCGACAGCGTCGTGGTGCCCGAATCGATGATGATGTTTTCGCCCGGCTTGACCAGGCGCGCCGCCAGTGCGCCGATGCGCTCTTTCTGCTCGTGGTTGAGCGCGTCTTTTTGCGACACCGTGTGTTCGGTCGGCGGCATGCGTGCCAGCGTGGCGCCGCCGTGGCTGCGGATGGCCAGGCCCTGCGCCTCGAGTGCGCTCAGATCGCTGCGGATCGTGACGGCCGAGACGTTGAGTTGCTTGACGAGTTCGCTGACCTGGACCGAGGCTTGTTCGGTAAGAGCTTTAAGAATGGTGTCGCGGCGCTGACCGGTTTGACCCATGATTGGATACGCAGATTTAATAAAAAAACAGCTTACCAGATTGGCGCACCGCCGGCACGCCATGTGCTTGCCGGCGCATCATTGCGTGCCTGCCAGGCGGTCGAGCGCTGCCGGGTTCAGCGGTATGCCGACCTGGTGCGCCGCATACACGGCGGCGCCGAGCACGGGCGGCAGGCGCGGCGCCATCAAGCGATAGGCGCCAGCGCTGCTGGCCGCGAGCATGCGCGCAAACGGCGCGCGCAGCGGGCCTTCCACACCGAACAGGCCGCCCGAATACGAGACCGTGACTTCGGTACCGGGATCAACACCCAGCTGGCCCCGCACCGCATCGACTAGTGCGGCCACCTCCAGCGCCGCCGACTCGATGATCGCTGCTGCCTGCGCATCGCCCAGCGCCGCCGCTTCGGACACGAGGCGCGACAGCGCAGCCACCTTGCTGCGCTCCCCTTTGAGCTCGCCATAGACGACCTGGCACAGGTCGAGGTCGTCCTGCAGCGCCAGGCGGGTGCGCATCAACCCATGCAGCGGCCCGCGCGGCGCGCGGCCATCGCTCATGCGCGAGAACAGCGCAAGACCGGCCCGCGCGATCCAGTAGGCCGAGCCCTCGTCGCTGAACAATTCACCCCAACCGCCGGCACGTGCACCCTGCCCGCCGATGCGCCCATAGGCCATCGAGCCGGTGCCGGCAATGACGCTGATGCCGTCGGCGCAAGCCAGCGAGCCGGCCCAGCTGCACACCATGTCGTTGTCGCACAGGTAGCGCGCGTGGCCCAGTACGGCGCGCGGCAGCGCATCGAGTTGCGCCTGCACGGCGCGGTCTTCGCCGTACGCGGGCAAGCCAAAGAACGCGAACGTGACGTCGTTCGCGGTGACGCCGGCGGCCGCGAACAACGCGGCGCAGCCGCGCGCCAGCACGTCAGCCGCACCTTCCATGCCGACTTCGAGGTAATACGCGCTGCTCTGCTCATTGCGCGCCATGACCTGGCCCTGCCGGTCGATCAGCGCGAACGCCGTCTTGGTGCCGCCGCCGTCAACCCCGAGAAACATCGCTGTCCTCCGCCAGTGGATAAATCGTGACGCCCTGCACGACGCGATTGACGGTGCCCGACACGCTCGGCGTATCCGGACGCAAGCCCAACGCCAGCGACTGCAGCAGCGCGAAGGCCTGGCAGAACACGATGTACGGCAGTGCGAGGGCCAGGTCCGGTGCCTGCCCGACGCCATCGAGCGTAATGCAGGCGTCACCCAGCGCCGGCTCGTCGCGGCCGCTCAGCGCCAGCACGCGGCCGGCCCGGCCATCATTGCGTAGCTCGCGCAGCAGGTCGAGGTCATAGCGGCGGGCACGGGGATCGTTCGACAACAGCACGACGACGAGCGTGTCGGCATTGACGATCGTCTTCGGCCCATGGCGAAAGCCCAGCGGCGAGTCGAACAGCGCAACGACCTGGCCATCGGTCAGCTCCAGCAGCTTGAGCGAGGCTTCACGCGCCAGCCCGCGCAGCGCATTGCTGCCCAGGTAGACAACGCGGCTAAAGTTCTGAGCCACCAACCCGTCCAGCAGCGGCAGCATCGACGCCAGCACCTGCGCGGCCGCAGCCGATGGCCCGGCGGTAGCGCCCGGCGCCAGCACGCCGAACGCGCCCGCCGCAGCCAGCAGCATCGAGGTGAAACTGGTGGTCATGGCGAACCCACGGTCGTGCGTGGCGTCGGGCAGCAGGATCGCATACGCATTGGCGCGGCCCTGCGCCATCCGGCACAGAGCACCATCGGCATTGCAGGTGATGACCAGGTGGTAGATCTCGTCCACCACACCGTCGGCCAGATCGACGGCAGCCACGCTTTCCGGGCTGTTGCCCGAGCGGCCGAACGACACGAGCAGCGTCGGCACCTTCGGCTGCAAGAACTGGCGCGGGCCCGACACCAGATCGGTGGTCGGCACGGCGTCTGCGCGCCAGCCGCCGCCCAGCAACGCCGGCGCCAGGCATTCGCCGATGAAGGCCGAGGTGCCGGCGCCCGTCAGCACGATGCGCAGGTCGGGCCGCGCGAGCAAGGGCCCGAGAAACGCGTCGAGCGCGCTGCGCTGATGGGTGACCAGTGCCTCGATCTCGGGCCAGACGGCCGGTTGCTGCGCGATTTCGCGCGCGGTAGCGCCGGCGCCGGCGGCATCGAGCCGCTCCGTACCAATGCCCAGAATATTCCTGTCAGCGACTAACATGCTTCCAACTCCTTCGTTGCGGCGCCTGCCATGCAGGCCGCCATGTATTGGCGCAGCACCCTGGCCACGCCCTCTTTGAGCAGATCGACCGGCTGGTTGTTCAACCGTCCTTCACGCACGGCGTCATATTGGAACGGCAGATACTGGCTCAGCAGCGTGAGCGGCGGCGGCGTGCGCTCCAGACTATCCAGCAGGCGTGCCTGCGCGGCCTGGATGGCCGGATGCGGCCAGTAGTAGCGGATCCGGTCACTGAGGCTGTATTGCTGATCGAAGCGGGCGCGGCGCGGTTCGTTGTCGTAGTACTTTTGCCACTGCGCCGGTTCGGCACCCATCACGTCCAGTACCGTGTCCTTGAACCCGGAGCCCTTGCCATCGCCCGCCATCGCGGCCTCGATATCGGCCAGCGCCCACAGCGTTTCACGCAGCGCGAACGTCGCGCCAGGGCCCACCTTGAGAATGGCGAAATGGCCGGCGACGAGCGCGGCCAGATTGGCCGCCGTCTGGTAGTCGGTCGAATGGGCTTCATAGACCAGCGTGGGCACGTCTTCGATCATGCGGCCGAGGTCTACGGCGCGCTCGGGCCGGAAGTCGATCACCTTGTGGTGGTCGAATTCGACGCCGGGTTGCACCACCAGGCCAACCACGCGCGGCCACGCCGCATCCAGTCCGGCGGCAGCGAATGCAGCGCGGTGCGCCGCGATCGTCTGCGTCGCTGCGGCGGGCGTCGTGACGCTCAGTTCGGCCAGGTCTTCGTGCGCGCCGCCGGGCACCGGCACTTCGGTGCCCACCACGTACACGGGCGCTTCGCCGCCAGCGGCCTGCCAGGCGCGCTCGGCCACCGCGCACAGCCGCGCAGCGCGCGCGGCCACCACGTCATCCTGCAGCGGCACCGGATCGCCAACGCACGACATCGAGCAATCCAGGTGAATCTTGCGAAAGCCCGCTGTGACGTACTGTTCGATCAGCACCTCGGCCTTCGCCATGGCCATATCCGCGTGTTCGCCCTGCCAGGCATTGGGGCCCAGATGGTCGCCACCCAGCAGCACACGCTCGCGCGCCAGGCCGACGCGGTCGGCGATGGCGTAGACAAAATCACGGAACGCGCTTGGGGTCATGCCCGTGTAGCCGCCATCCTGGTTCACCTGATTCGACGTGGCTTCGATCAGCACCGGCTGCGCCGGCCCCGCCGCCAGCGTGACTTCCATCGCCGCCTCGAGCACGATCGGATGCGCCGAGCACACCGCGTGGATCCCGACGGCTTCGCCAGCCTTGTGCCGGCGCACCATATTCAACATGTAGTCCATTTGTCAGGCTCCTTCGGTTGATTCGGCAGGCGCGACGCTATCGTCCGCCTGCAGCGCAAGAAACAGCGCAGCCGCCAGCGCCAGGCCGATGCCGGCCAGCCGGTAGCCGCCCGGCACCGCACCGGCCAGCGCCATCGCGATCACGGTGGTCAACAGCGGCGCGCCGGCATTGACCAGCGGCGACACCGTCAGCGCCTTGCCGTGCCGGAACGCGTACACCAGCGTCAATGCGCCAATGGCATTAAGCACCTGGGTAGCGGCGGCCAGCAGCGGTCCGGATGGGCCGTAATTGATCGGCTGCGAGAAATCGGTCATCGCCAGCGCCACCGGAATGCACAGCAGCGCACTGGCGGTCATGTAGAAGAAGATGCTTTCGGCATCCATCCGTGTATTGGCCAGCTTGATGAAGTACGCCTGCAGACCCCATGCGACCAGCACGCCGATCGCCAGCACGAACCACAGCCCGTACTGCTGCGGTGCGCCGCCCGGGTTGAAATCAAACAGCGGCAGCGCGCACACGGCCAGCACGATCCCGGCCACGCCCATGCGGCCCGTACGCTCATGCAGGAACAGCAGCGAGAGCACGATCGTGATGACGGGAGAGAGCGAGATCAGCGGGAAAATCAGGTAGGCCGGGCCAGCCTTGACTGCATAGAACAGCACCATCTGACCACCCGCGCCCAACAGGCCAATGGCCAGCCCGTAGCCCACGGCAGTGCGGTCGCGGCGTACGCGCCAGCCGGAGCGCGCAAGCACGAACAACGCCGGCGGCACCATCGTCAGCGCCCACACCACATACACGAGGGTTTCAGGAAAACCGTTCTGGGTGGGCAGGCCAGCGAAAGCGCCCCATACGCCCCACAGCAGCGCCGTCGCCAGCGCGTAGCCGAGCCAAGGCGGCCTGGCAGCACCGGTGGCGGCTTGTTCAGGCAGAGTTCTCTTCTCGAGGGTGTCTGCGGGATTCACAGGGCCACCCATGCTGCCAGCCCGGTCATGCGGTACGCAATGCCAATGCTCGATGTGCTTTTCATCCGTATCTTCCTCCGCCAGGTGCGTTTGTTTCAAACGTTTTCGTTGCCATCGATGTGATAGTAAAGAAGTGACAAACGAAAAGCAAAGTCTTTCCAAATATTTTCGATATAGCGTGTTTTTGATGACAAAATCGCGCCTTTTATTTTCGAATACTTTCGATTACCATCTGGACAACGGATGTACGTGCTGTCCGACCTTTTCCGCCCGCAGAAAAATTCATCGTCAGGAGATTTGCATGAACCACCGCTGGACTAAAGCAAGTGAAACCAAACCCTGGACCGTCGTGTGCGGCAGCGTGGCTGCTGTTCTGGTCCTGACGATGACGCAAGTTCATGCAACATCTCCCGGTGATCCACTGGCCCCGGCAGGCCGCTGGGAAGGCAACACGAGCGGCAGCGCCAGCACGCCACCGATGGGCTGGAACAGCTGGAATGCGTTTCGCACGGAAGTCGACGAAGGCAAGGTGATGGGCGCGGCGAAGGTGCTTGCCGACAGCGGTCTTGCAAAGCTCGGCTACAACCATGTCATCCTCGACGATGGCTGGTGGATGAAGCGCCGCGCCAGCGATGGCCGCCTGCAGATCCGCACCGGCATCTTCCCCTCTGCCGCCACCGGTGGGCCGGACGGCACCAGCTTCAAGCCGTTCACCGACAAACTGCACGCGATGGGCTTCAAGGCGGGCATCTACACGGACGTCGGCCGCAATGCGTGCTCGCAAGCCTATGACCTGCATTCGCCCAACCTGCCACAAGGCACGACGGCGGAACGCGAAGTGGGCCTGGACGGCCACGTCACGCAGGACATCAACCTGTATTTCAAGGAGTGGGGCTTCGACTACCTGAAGATCGACGCCTGCGGACTGGCCGATTTCATCCCGGATTCGGACCTGGTCAAGAAGCAGAGCTACCGCGGCATGGCGCCGCTGATCGAACGCGGGTCGATCAACCGCACGGATATCGGCGCCGTGCGTGCCCGTTACGAAATCGTTGCTGCCGCAATCAAAACGGCGCGCCCGCTGGGTGATTATGTGATGTCGATCTGCGCCTGGGGCATGGCCAATGTGCGCAGCTGGGGCAAGGATGTCGGCAACCTGTGGCGCACCAGCGCCGACATCACGCCGAGCTGGACCAGCATGCTGCACAACTTCGACAGCGCCGCCAAACGTGCGCTGTATGCAGGCCCCGGCCACTGGAACGACCCCGACATCCTGCACATCGGCCATGGGGAATTCGATGCCAACAACCCGGTCGAAGTGCGCTCGCATTTTTCGCTGTGGGCGATGATCAACGCGCCGCTGCTGATCAGCTATGACTTGCAGCATGGTCCGGCGTCGCTGCTCGCGGTACTGGGCAATGCGGACGTGATTGGCCTGAACCAGGACAAGGCCGGCCACCAGGGCATCGTCGCCTACGATTCCGACGATGCGCAGATCATCGTCAAGACGCTGGGTGAGGGGCAGCGCAAGGCAGTGGCGCTGTTCAACCGTGGCGCATCGCCCGCACCGGTGACGCTGCTGGCCATGCACCTGAAACTGGCGGATGGCGCGCCGGTCACGCTACGCAACCTGTGGACGAAGGAAACCTTGACCTTTACCGGCGAGAAGGCCTTCACGCTCGCGCCGCACGAGACGCTCGTGTTCGAAGCGCACGGCAAGCGTCAGCTGGAAAACGGCGTGTATCTGTCGGAGATTCCGGGGTCGATTAATGTCGCCGTCGACGGGACGCGCCAGCCGCAACTCGATCCCACCGTCCATCGCATGATCGATCCGTGGTCGAGCACCCGGTCAGGCGGCTCACGGCCCCAGTATGCGGGCTGGGGCGGCGCGCAGCCGGATGCAACGCCGTTTGGCCAGAGCCTGCAAGTGGCAGGCCAAGTGTTTACGTCGGGACTTGGCGTGCTGTCCAATTCGCGGCTTCAGGTGAAGAACGATGCCGGCTACGCGCGCTTGAGCGCGTCGGTTGGCGTGGATGATTCAACTGAAAACACCAAGGAGCTGGTGCGCTTTTACGTGTATGGCGATGGAAAACTGCTGGCGGAAAGCGCGCCGGCACGGTTCGGATCGAAAGTCCAGGCATTGACGGCCGATGTGCGTGGTGTGAAGGTCATTGAACTGGTGGTGCGGGATGCCAGGACCGGCAACGCGGTGCCTGTCGTGGCGACGTGGGGCGACGTGCAGCTGTCGCAGGCTGGTGCCGCTTTGCCGGGTTCGCGAGCGCCGGGCAGCGACCGCATCTGAGTGCCGGGATACGACACGATCATGACCTCATTCACCAGCCTCGACACCCTCGTCTTCCTCATCTACTTCGTGGCCATTTCGGCCTACGGTATCTGGATCTACTGGAGCAAGAAACGCTCGTCCGGCAAGGCCACGCACGACTTCTTCCTGGCTGAAGGGTCGCTCACGTGGTGGGCCATCGGCGCCTCGCTGATCGCATCGAACATCTCGGCCGAGCAGTTCATCGGCATGAGCGGAGCCGGCTTTCGTATCGGGATGGCGATCGCGGTGTATGAGCTGATGTCCGCAGCGACCCTGGTCATCGTTGCCGTGTTCTTCATGCCGATCTACCTGAAGAACCGCATCTATACGATGCCGCAATTTCTCGAGCAGCGCTATGGGCCGGCGGTGGCGGCAACGATGGCGGTGTTCTGGCTCGGCCTGTACGTGGTGGTCAACCTCACCGCCATCCTGTACCTGGGCGCGCTCGCGATCAGCAGCATCGCCGGTCTGAACGTGCTCGCCTGCATGCTGTTCCTGGCCGTGTTCGCCACCGTGATCACGCTGGGCGGCATGAAGGTGATCGGCTATACCGATGTGATCCAAGTGCTGTGCCTGGTGATCGGCGGGCTCGTCACGACCTGGATTGCGCTCGATCTGGTGGCGGCGCTGGCCGGTGGCCAGGGCGCGGTGCGTGGACTGAGCGAGCTGTATCTGCGCGCCGGCGAGCATTTCAATATGGTGCTCACGCGCGACGATCCCAACTACATGGACCTGCCCGGCATGTCGACCATCATCGGCGGCATGCTGATCGTGAACCTCAATTACTGGGGCTGCAACCAGTACATCGTCCAGCGCGCGCTGGGCGCCAACCTGCACACGGCGCGCAAGGGCTTGCTGTTCGCAGCCTTCCTCAAGCTCCTGATGCCGGTGATCGTGGTCTTGCCCGGCATTGCGGCCTACGCGCTCGACAAGTCCGGCACGCTTGGCGACGCCATGCGACCGGGTGGCGAACTCAATCCGGACCGCGCCTATCCCACCCTGCTGGCCCTGCTACCGGCCGGGCTCAAGGGCCTGGCATTCGCCGCCCTCGTTGCAGCGGTCGTCGCGTCACTGGCCGGCAAGGCCAACAGCGTCGCGACGATCTTCACGCTGGACGTTTACAACAAGCACGTCAACCGCGGGGCCAGCGAGCAGCGCATGGTCTGGATCGGCCGGATCTCGGTGGTGGCGGCAATGGCCATCGCCGTGCTGCTCGCGCCCTTGCTGGGGATCGACAAGAAAGGCGGCTTCCAGTACATCCAGGAATACACCGGCTTTGTGTCGCCCGGCATCCTGGCGATGTTTTTGCTGGGCTTTTACTGGCGCAAGACCACCGCTGCGGCGGCCATGTTCGCGACGATTGGCGGGCTGGTGTTCTCGGTGTTTCTCAAGTTTCTGCCGCTGGTAATGGATCTGGGGTTTCTGGCGCCGATCGGGTTTGCGATCAATAACGGCGCCGGTAGTTACGAAATCCCGTTTCTTGACCGGATGCTGATCGTGTTTGTGATGGTGGTCATTGGCATGGTTTTGTTGAGCACGACAGCGCAGCGCGACGACAGCCACAAGCGCATGGTGATCGACCGGTCGATGTTCCGCGTTGATCGTGGATTTGCGGTTGGATCGGTGGTCATTTTTGCGGTGCTGGTGGCAATTTACGGGGGCTGGTAGTGCCAGACCTGAGGTGATCCCGGTTGGCGTGATCCCGGTTGGCGGTTGGCGCGCCAGAGAATCGATAGGCTAGCAGCGCGGGTGCTTGATGTTTCGATCCGACGGACGTAGTCTGGCTTGTCGCGGCCCCTGCAAATGGTCGCCTGCTCTGCCTCACCGAAAGAATCCTATGCCCGCGCCATACAATCCATTTTCTTCCTGGTTCGGCGCGTTTCAATTGCCGCTCTCCGGCAATGTCGCGGAGCGGATTTCGGCGCCGATGTTCTCGCCCTCGCTGACCATCAACGACGGCAGCGACCAGGCGATCGAAGCCAGAGTGGTCAATGAGATCGCAAGCTACGGCAAGCAGATCGGATGGCTCAATGACGTCATCCTGGCCTTGGCCGAACACGCAAACCTTCCCGACCACGTGACAAGGACGGTGCACCGGATCGCCGAGGCGACGCAAAAGATCGAAGAACTCAAGGCAGCGGCCGCGAATGACGCACTGGGAAAGGCGGTCGAATCGCTTAATTTCCTGGAGCAGCATCAGCCGGCTGTCTATGCCAGACTGCTGCAGGAGCGCAGTCAGATTTTGCCGCAGTGATCAACTGGGCGCGCCCTGTTGCCTGGCCGCCTGCGCCATTGTGCGCCGCGCCTGATCGGCTTTCACGATGACGCAACCGCCGTCAGCCCGGGTAACGCAGCGCACCAACCCTTGCACCTGATTTAGCAACCATGTTTCATCGCAAAAAGCAATTGTCCTTTGACATGATTGCTGCTATGATTACGGCCCTTTTACAACAAAACCCCCGGTAGCACATCTGCTATCGATCGCTTTCCATGCCGTGCATGGGGACCGAACCTTGGGCCAACCGCCCGCATCAACCAACGTTCGCCGCATGGCGGTTGAACGCTACTCAGCGTCACTAACACGCACACAGCATCCGGCACGCACTGCGCACTTCGCGAGTGAGGCCACGCCTTTGGCATTGTCGCCGCGTCGACAGGCCAGGCACGCGCTGTCTGCATCACTACCATGTCGCGATCTCCGCCGCGGGCCTCGATGCCTGCGGCGATTTCATTTCATTCGACAGATCGAGGGAGAACCACACCGTGGCAAAACAAATCATCATCGACCAGGTCTTCAAAGTCTTCGGCGACAAGCCGGAAGCCGCTCTGGACCTGGTTCGCCAGGGCGCCAGCAAGCAGGACATCCTGGCCCAGACCGCCTGCACCATCGGCGTGTTCGACGCCAGCTTCACGATTGAAGCCGGCGAAATTTTCGTCATCATGGGTTTGTCCGGGTCGGGCAAGTCGACCATGGTGCGGATGCTCAATCGTCTGATCGAGCCAACCGCCGGGCGCATCCTGATCGACGGCAATGACATCAACACCCTCCCCGACGCCCAGCTGCGCGCGCTGCGCCGCAAGGACATCAGCATGGTGTTCCAGTCATTCGCGTTGCTGCCGCAACTTACGGTGCTGGACAACACGGCGTTCGGCATGGAGCTAGCCGGCACGCCGAAGGCCGAGCGCCATGCGCTGGCCTTGCAGGCATTGGACCAGGTGGGCCTGGCCGGGTATGGCGCCAGCTATCCGGACGAGTTATCGGGCGGCATGCAGCAACGCGTGGGCCTGGCCCGCGCGCTGGCGTGCGATCCCGCCATCCTGCTGATGGATGAGGCATTTTCGGCGCTCGATCCGATCATGCGCACCGAGATGCAATCGGAGCTGCTGCGCCTGCAGCAGATCAAGCGCCGCACCATCGTCTTTATCTCGCACGATCTCGACGAAGCGATGCGCATCGGCGACCGGGTCGCCATCATGAAGGACGGGCATGTCGTGCAAGTGGGTACGCCCGAAGACATCCTGCGCCAGCCTGCCAACGACTACGTGCGCAACTTCGTGCGCGGCGTCGATGCTGCGGCCGTGTTCAAGGCCGGCGATATCGCCCGTAAAAGCCAGATCGTGGTGGCGGAGTCGCCCGCGCGCGGTTCGCGCGCAGCACTGTCGATGCTGGAAGAGCAGGATCGGGCCTACGCCTATGTCGTCGACCCGCAGCAGAAATTTCTGGGTGTGGTCTCGGCCGACTCCCTGCGCAGCGCGCTCGACGGCCACGTCGGCCCACTGGGCCTGGCGCATGCCTACCTGCCCGATGTCACCACCATCGATGCCGATGAACCGGTCGCCGGCCTGTTCGGCCAGGTCGCGCAGATGCCGTATGGCGTGCCTGTGGTGACGAGCGATGGCAAATACCGCGGGGCCATCAGCAAGACCACCCTGCTGAAGTTCCTCGACCGCGATACGCCGCCCCTCGCCGCACCAAACAACCCGAAAGGACAAGCATGAATTCCGGCACCGCTATCGCGACCGCGACCCAACCGGTCGCCCCACAAGCTGAGCAGATCAATCCATGGCTGCCGACGCCGCCGCGCGACACCTCATGGCTCGACGCCGCGCCGGCGGCCTCGCCCGATCAGGCGAGCGTCGGGCTGTCCGATCTGCTGAACGGCTCGCTGTCGCTCCAGTCCGGGATCAACGACGCACTGGGCTGGGTCGTCGAACACTTCCGCCCATTCTTCCAGATCGTGCGCGCTCCCATCGACGCCACGCTCGACGCCGTCAGCGCCCTGCTGCTGGCTGCGCCAGCGCTCGCGGTGATCGCCGTCGTCGGCCTGCTGGCCTGGCAATTCACTACCCGCACGCTCGCCATTGGCACCGTGATCGCGCTGCTGATCGTATCGATGCTGGGCATCTGGTCCGACGCCATGATCACGCTGTCGCTGGTGCTGACGTCACTCGCCTTCTGCATGGTGATCGGTTTACCGCTGGGGATTTTCCTGGCCAGCAGTGACCGTGCCCAGAACCTCCTGCGGCCGCTGCTCGACGCCATGCAGACCACGCCGGCCTTTGTCTACCTGGTACCGGTGGTGATGCTGTTTGGTATCGGTAATGCGCCAGGCGTGATCGTGACCATCATCTTTGCCCTGCCGCCGCTGGTGCGCCTGACCAATCTCGGCATTCGCCAGGTGCGGCCCGACCTGATCGAGGCGGCGCGCGCTTACGGCGCCTCGCCATGGCAGTTGCTGAGCCGGGTCCAGTTTCCGCTGGCGATGCCATCGATCATGGCCGGCATCAACCAGTCGCTGATGCTGTCGCTGTCGATGGTCGTGATCGCTTCAATGATCGCCGTCGGTGGTCTGGGCCAGATGGTCTTGCGCGGCATCGGCCGCCTGGACATGGGTCTGGCAACCGTGGGCGGCCTGGGCATCGTGCTGCTGGCAATCACGCTGGACCGCTTGACGCAATCGATGGGACAGCCGCGTCGTGGCGTACGCCACTGGTACCAGACTGGCCCGGCCGGCCTCATCCTGCGCCTGACGCGCGGCAAGCCACAATCATAAAAAGGAACACGAATGCATCGCATGAAAAAATTTACGATCAAACACCAGTCACGACGCATGTTTCGCTGGATCGCTACCATCGCGCTTGGGGCACTGGCGCTGAGCACCCACCTGGCCATGGCGCAAACGCCGGCAGACACCCTTCCCGGCAAGGGAATCAAGGTGCAAGCGCTGCAAAGCCCGGTTGCCGAAGAGACGTTCCAGACCATGCTGGTCGACCGTGCTCTGGCAGCGCTGGGCTACGCACCGCAACCGATCAAGGAAGTGGAATACCCCACGGCCCACATCGCCATTGCCAATGGCGATGCCACGTTCCTGGCAGTGCACTGGGATCCCTTGCACAAGGATTTCTATGATAACGCCGGCGGCGACGCCAAGCTGCTGCGCATGGGGGAGTACGCGGGGCCGGCAGCGCAGGGCTACCTGATCGACAAGGCTACGGCCGACAAGTACGGCATCACCAATATCGGCCAACTGCGCGAGCCGCGCCTGGCCAAGCTGTTCGACAACGATGGCGATGGCAAGGCGGACATGGCCGGGTGCAACCCGGGCTGGGGCTGCGAAGCGATGATCGAGCAGCACATGGACGGCTTCAAGCTGCGCGGCACGGTCACGCACGTACAGGGCAATTACTCCGCACTGATCGCCGACACCATCGGCCGCTACAAGCGCGGCGCCCCGATCCTGTACTACGCCTGGACGCCCTACTGGGTCAACGGCGTCCTGATCCCGGGCAAAGATGTGGTGTGGCTGCAGGCGCCGAAGACGGCGTATCCGGGCAAACCCGATACACGCCTGCCCGATGGCAGCGACTACGGCTTTGCCATCAACACGACGCGCTTTGTCGTGAACCGTGCCTGGGCCGAGAAGAACCCGGCAGCCGTGAAGCTGTTCCAGGTGATGCGCTTGCCGATTGCCGATATCGACGCGCAGAATGCGCGCATGCGCAGTGGCGAGAATGCGCAGGCCGATATTGCGCGTCATGTGTCGGGGTGGATCAAGTTTCATCAGAAGGAATTTGATGGGTGGATTGCACAGGCGCGGGCGGCGGCGAAGCCGTGACATTGCGGGCGTCATGGCGCAGTGCCGTCGGGATGCAGGGATTGCTCTCATCCTGAAGGCGGCTGCCTCGCCCTGCCTGAGCCACCGGTAGAGACCCGTGATCAAGACCGGGCTGGTGACAGCGTCGAGGCAGGTTCACTGCAATTCGGGAGCCTGGCTACCATCGTCGCCAACGTGCAGCGGCTGCGACATCTGCAGCGCGACTGGGCGGTGAACGGGATTTGCCAAACGTCGCAAGCCTCAGCCTTAATCCCCGTTCGGCCTGCACCACGGCCGAGTTTGCCGATGTCGCCAATGCCAGCGAGGTTCCGGCCCGCGCCCGGTTCGACATGGGTGCCACCGAAGCGATGCGCTGCACGGATCGCGCGGTCAGGCTGCCCGTCCGTGTCGATAACGTAGCGGGCCGAAACCGACCGTCGGGGGAAACTATCCGGACACTGGTTACCAGGCGTGCGTCGCGGCCGGGCTATGGTTGCGGTCGACGACCAGCACGCGGATGCGCGGGCGGCTCGCCTTCGAAAAAGCAGAGCCGTAGGCAGCTCGGTAGGCCGCGCTGAAGAACTCATGAAACGCATCGGCCGGCACCAAGTAATCGCTCCACAGGTACGAGATCCCGGGTGGGAACTGACGCGTGCTTTGCGCATCGAGCCAACTGTCCCAACTATTTTCTACAAAAACAGACCGGTTCCCTATTGTGCGCAATGCTCGTAGCCGGTATCGAACCAGCCGTCCGGCAGGCAGCGACCCTGGACGACAGCGATAACCCTTGCCGCACGTTGCTCGTAAGCCGCACGGTTACTCAGCGGGTTGTACTGGTTCGGGGCCTGGATCATGCCCACCAATCCGGCGAACTCGGTGTCGCTGGCCCGAGCCAGTGGTTTGCCCAGGTAGACTGCCGCGGCCTGTTCGAATCCCCTGACCTGCCGGCCATTGGCGCGTCCCATGTACACCTGCTGCGCGTAAAGGGAAAGTTGCCGTTGCTTGTCCAGGCGCTTGTCGAGTACAACCGCCATCACATCGCGCCCCAGGTCAATCTTCTTGCAGCAGTTGAAGACGGCGCGGTAGAACGACTGGAACACGCCCTTCGGCCCGCTCAATTCGTGGTGAAACAGGAACACTTCCCGCGCCAGCGACGACGTGATCGTGGTGACGCCCTGGCCGTTGGCCAGGCTGACGCCGCCGTGCTGGAAAAAAGTGGGGTCTTCGATCTTGAGCAAAATGTCTTGCTGGCTTGGGGACAGGACGCCGGCGCCCAGCGGCACCGGATAGTCGGCGAACACCTCGTCCACCACCGTTGCCGACCAGGCAGCAACTGTGCAGAGATAGGCTGCGAGCAGCAAAGGCAGGCCAAGACCGATGTTGAGAACGAGTTTCTTGCGCATCCAGTTTCCTTCGTAAAGCGGCCCAGCGTGCACCGCGCAGGTTTGTCTTACGCGCCCGCCCAGAGTGTGGACGGCGGGCGGCGGGCGGCGGGCGGCGGGAAAAGTACAGCTTGGCCAGGCGGTCAACGTTACGCCCAGCGCAAAGCGCGAAGTGCGGCCTTGCCCATCCATGCGATCGTAGGGCATACCTTTGCTGCGCAGGAATTCCACATGATGGGCGACGGCTCGCGCGCGCTTTCCCAACGTGACGTGGATCTCGGCAGTGCCGCGAAGCATATTTCCCCCGTCAACTCATCGACACCCGTACGGCGCGGGCCGCCGGGTTGCAACTACTATCGATACCTGCCCGAGTGCGCCAACGCTCAAAACTTCCACTCCACAATTGCCCGCATCACCGCATAGGTCGGACGCTCCGCGCGCTTTTGCACTGCGAGCGAGTCGTACACATATGTGGTGCGCTGAATGTCATCCTGGCGCAGGATATTGGCCACGCTCAGGCGCAACATGGCATTGCGGTGCATCTTCCACAGCACATAGGCTTCGACGGAGCGGTTGTCGGAGCCGTAGGCGGACTCGAACGGCGAAACGCGCACCTCACCGTTGCGCACGAATCCGAGCGACGCGCCGCCCGTCACCGGGACGGACTTGAACGTGTAGTCGGCGCCGAGGTTCGCCGAGAGCGGCGACTGGCCTGCAATACGGTTGTCGGGACCGGGTACGGCATCGACCGATGACCACGCGCGCGACAGGTTTGCACGCAGGTCGATCGCGGGTGCGCTGTCGAAGAATTGGTTCAGCTTGCCCTTGACCTCGATCTCGATGCCGCGCGATAACGCATTGCCTTGGTTGACCGGTATGGCGACCCAGCGTCCGCCGATCAGGCTCGTCTTCGTCAGCAGGACGTCCTCGATCCGGCGCACGAAAGCAGTGGCGGTAACCAGGGCGTCCTTGGCGAAGTAATGTTCATACGCAAGGTCCAGTCCCCATGCCAGCTCGGCTTTCAGGTTCGGATTGCCGCTGATATCGGGTGTGGTGACGGTATTGACATTGGAAACGGTGCGGCCGGCAATCAGATTGTTCGTCGGTGGGACGCGCCAGGTGCGTGCGATGCCGAGCCGGACCTGGTCCGACTTCGTGCCCGGCAGGCGCCATACCGACTGCACCACCGGGCTGAGCACTGCACGGCTGTTGTCGACCCGCTGTCCGAGATTGTTCTTGCTCAGGAGCGCAACCTGTTCCCAGCGCAGGCCGAGATACAAGGACCAGCGCTCGGACACGTCCCATTCGTCCTGGGCGTACACCGCGTAGCGCCGGGTAGCGATATCGAAGGCGGTTCCGATCGCATCGAGTTGCGACACCGAATCGATCAGGTTCCCGCGCACGGCGTCGGCCTGGGTATCTTCGACCTCGATGCCCGCCACCACGGTGTGTGTCTTGGCGAAAGTGCTCCTGAGCTTGGCCGAGGCCGTCAGGCCACGGCTATCGTCGTCCGCGCGCGTTTGCTGAAGATTCGTCACGCCGCCACCGTCGCCGATGAAGCTGATCGTGCTGGCCTGGGTTTCGCGGGAATGCGTCGATCCGAGTTTCATCTCGAGCTTGCTCGCATCTCCCAGTGTCTTCGACCAGGTGAGATTGTTTCGCAGCTGTGTGCTGCTGCCAGCGCTGACATACCTGTCGTTCGCAAACGGGAGGACCGGCCCTTCGAGGAAGGTCCTGCGATCGTAGCCGGCGCTGTCATACCTGTTTTTCGAAAAAAAACTCTGGAGCGTGAGCGTATCCTTGCCGCCCAGCTTCAGGTTGACTCGGGGAGCTAGATTCCATGTCCACCCCCGGTCCTGGTTGAACTGCTCCAGTCGACGCAGCAGCGGGCCCGTTGCCTCATACCCCTGGGTTTGCGTCCGGACCGTTTCATCCCCGGCCAGCTGGCGCGCGGCGCCGGTCACCAGCCAGGACCATTTATCCCCCTGGTTGCCGAAGCTGCCCGAGGCCTGGGGTCTGGTTTCCCCTTCGATGCTGTACACGCCCAGCTTCAACTGCCTCTGGCGGTTGCCGGTATTGCGTTTTAGTACGATGTTGATTGTCCCGCCGATTGCCTGCATTCCGAGTTCGGCAGTGGCAACAGGGACGATTTCGATGCGTTCCACCAGGTCCGGCGCGAGATTGTCGAGCGAAAATCCGGGGGGTGCCGGTTCGCCATTGAGCAAGATCCGGACGTGGGCAGCGCCCATGCCCCGCATGCTGATTTGCCCGCCTCGTCTTCCAGCCACGCCATTGACGACGACGCCAGGTTGGCGCCGCAGCACGTCGAGCACACTGGAATCGCCGAAGCGAACCAGTTCGGCGACGCCCACCACCTGCTTGAATGTCGTCGAGGCGCTACGCGCTGCGTCCTGGCTGCCGACGACGTCGACACGTTGCGTGCCGTTCTCTGGTTCGGCAGCCGGCGGCGGCGCCGGCGTGGCGGGTTGGGGAGTCTGAGCCTGGGCCACATCTGCCCTGCCAGAGAGCAAGAGCGCGATGACGACCGGTGAACTGAACAGATGCGCAAACTTCATGATATGAACCTTTACGAAACAACTAGGGTCCAGCGGGTAGCCACGCGCCCCGGGGCGAAGCCCGTCTGGAGCTCGACGGTATTGGCAAGATGATCGACAATGGCAGCGGCGTCGGTATGGATCGCCAGGCAGCCCGGCTAGCGTGCCCCCCCCGGCTGCATGGCAACGCGAAGCGGCAGCGGTCCGGCGCCGAAATCGCGGCCGATACCGACGACGACTTCGTCGCTGCGGCTCCGGTACGCAAATGTGATGGCGAGCGCGCAGCGCAGGAGGCAAGCGAGGTCCGCATCGTGCCGCGCGGCCAGCTCGCGCAAGCCTTGTACCAGGGATGCTGCCACATGCTGCGCGAAGGCGGCCATGTGCGCGGACTTGACGGGCGGCCGAGAATTATCGAGCGCAATGCCATGGACGGCCGGCAGACTATTTGCCTCGGCACGCCAGAATGCGCGCATGTCCTCGCCAGCCGCGCAGTGGCGGCAAAGGAAACGTCGCTTACCCGGGCCCGCGCGGCTCACGCCGGTCTGGAAGACACTGATGCGAACGACGGCTGGATCATGCACTACGGGCGCTACATGGATACGACATGCACTGCGCACAACTGACATACGGTTCGAAGCCCTGATAACCTGAGCCGCACAAGCGCCCGAAGACCGAAATCATACGGACCCCGATGGCGCAAAAATCTCCCGAAATGTAACTATCGGTCGATTTTTATTCATTCTATTTTCCAGCTGCTGCAGGCATAATTCTCCCGCTCAAACTGGCCAGATAAGCAGGATTTGCGTCCCAATCGTCGATGAATACGAATTTCCCCTGTCGCGCACCGGCTAGCCAGTCCTCGATGGGTGCGTCGCCTGGTTCGAATGCCATCACTGCAGCCGCTACCTCGAAGGCGACCATGTGATCTACGTGGGAGAGGTGGAGAATTGCGCGTTGGTTCCGGAAGCGCCGCTCGTCTATCACGGTGGACAGTTTGCGAACGTCAAGCTGGACGCAGCGCACGGATGTCGTCGAGCGTGGCGATTTGCTCGAGCGTCTTCCCGGGCTCCGCCAGCGGTTCTCGTGCTTCCCCGCTATTGACGCTGTCGGACCTCCGGCGGCCTGGTGCCAAGGCCGCCTTCCATGCACAAACCTATCCGACAGAAAATAAAAAACCGTCGATCATTCACCAGGATGATCGACGGCTATTTGGGTGTCAATTCAGAATCAGTGACTTAGAGAACTCCGGTCACTCCCACTCAATCGTCGCCGGCGGCTTCCCCGAAATATCATACACAACGCGATTAATCCCCCGCACTTCATTGATGATGCGGTTCGACACCTTGCCCATCAATGCATGCGGCAGATGCGCCCATTGCGCCGTCATGAAGTCCAGCGTCTGCACCGCGCGCAGCGCAACGACATATTCATACGTGCGGCCATCGCCCATCACGCCCACCGATTTCACCGGCAGGAACACGGCAAACGCCTGGCTGGTTGCTTCATACCAGTTCAGCGGCGCCTTGCCGGCATCGATACCCGGCACATGCGGCACTTCGAACGGCGTGTTGCGCAGCTCTTCGATGAAGATCGCATCGGCTTCACGCAGCAGGTCGGCGAACTCTTTCTTGACTTCGCCAAGGATGCGCACGCCCAGGCCCGGACCCGGGAACGGGTGACGATAGACCATGTCATGCGGCAGGCCCAGCGCGACGCCGAGTTTGCGCACTTCATCCTTGAACAGTTCGCGCAGCGGCTCGAGCAGTTTCAGGTTCAGCGTCTCTGGCAGGCCGCCCACGTTGTGGTGGCTCTTGATCGTCTGGCCTTTTTTACCTTTACCAGCCGACTCGATGACGTCCGGATAGATCGTGCCCTGTGCCAGCCACTTGGCATTGGTCAGCTTGCCCGCTTCGACCTGGAACACTTCGACGAACTCACGGCCGATGATCTTGCGCTTCTGCTCGGGATCGTTCACGCCGGCCAGGTGACCCATGAACTGGTCTTCGGCATCGATGCGAATGACTTTCACGCCCAGGTTCTTTTCGAACATGCTCATGACCATCTTGCCTTCGTCCTTGCGGAGCAAACCGTGGTCGACAAACACGCAGGTCAGCTGGTCACCGATCGCGCGGTGGATCAGCGCGGCGGCCACGCTCGAGTCGACGCCGCCCGACAGGCCCAGGATCACGTCGTCGGTGCCGACCTGCGCGCGGATCTTTTCAACGGCTTCGCCGATATAGTCCGGCATGTTCCAGTCGGATTTGCAACCGCAGATCTCGTGCACGAAGCGGCCGATGATGGCTTCGCCCTGTGTCGTGTGCGTGACCTCCGGGTGGAACTGCAGCGCGTAGAAACGGCGCTCTTCGTCGGCCATTGCGGCGATCGGGCAGCTGTCGGTCGAACCCATCAGCTTGAAGCCGTCCGGCATTTCGAGGACCTTGTCGCCGTGGCTCATCCAGACCTTGAGCATGCCGTGGCCTTCGTCGGTGACGAAGTCGTTGATGCCGTTGAGCAGCGCCGTGTGGCTGCGCGCGCGCACTTCGGCGTAGCCGAATTCACGCTTCAGGCCGTTTTCGACCTTACCGCCCAGCTGGGCTGCCATGGTCTGCATGCCGTAGCAGATACCGAGCACCGGCACGCCGGCTTCAAACACGGCCTGCGGCGCACGTGGCGAATCGCCTTCGAGCGTCGAATTGTGGCTGCCCGACAGGATGATGCCCGAAGCGCCGTAGTTGCGGACGAACTCGTCGCTGACGTCGTAGGGGAAGACTTCGGAGAAGACGCCGGCATCGCGCACGCGGCGGGCGATCAGCTGGGTGACCTGGGAACCGAAATCGAGGATGAGGATTTTCGAATGCATGGGAGAAGAGTCTGAGTAGTCTGGGTAGGGTGGACGGCTCGGCCGTCCACGCGGTGATGGTTGACGGCGCCGATTTCGCGCCGGATGAACGTGATGCCAACCATCGGTTAACGACGCCGATTTCGCACCGGATCAACGTGATGCCAACCATCGCCGCGTGGACGGCGATGCCGTCCACCCTACGAAAACGCGGCCAGTATCGGCCGCGTCGGGGATCGATTATTCCGAACGGTAGTTCGGCGCTTCTTTCGTGATCTGCACATCGTGCACGTGCGATTCGCGCATGCCAGCCGACGTGATCTCGACGAATTCGGCTTTCGAGCGCAGCTCTTCGATGGTGCTGCAACCGCAGTAACCCATCGACTGGCGCACGCCGCCGATCAGCTGGAAGATGATCGCCAGCACGCTGCCCTTGTAGGCCACGCGGCCTTCGATACCTTCAGGCACGAACTTGTCGGCCTTGCTCGACGCTTCCTGGAAGTAGCGGTCGGCCGAACCGTCGGCCATCGCGCCCAGGCTGCCCATGCCACGGTACGATTTGTAGCTGCGGCCCTGGTACAGGATCACTTCGCCAGGCGCTTCTTCGGTACCGGCGAACATGCTGCCCATCATGACCGTGTGCGCGCCTGCCGCCAGTGCTTTCGAGATGTCACCCGAGAAGCGGATGCCGCCGTCGGCGATGCATGGCACGCCCGTGCCTTCGAGTGCTTCGGAGACGTTCGAGATTGCGGTGATCTGCGGCACGCCCACGCCGGCGACGATGCGGGTGGTGCAGATCGAGCCCGGGCCGATGCCGACCTTGACGGCGTCAGCGCCCGCTTCGACCAGCGCCAGCGCAGCCGATGCCGTGGCGATGTTGCCGCCGATGACGTCCACGTGCGGGTAACGGTCCTTGATCCAGCGCACGCGGTCGAGGATGCCCTGCGAGTGACCGTGGGCGGTATCGACCACCAGCACGTCCACGCCGGCCGCGACCAGCAGTTCGATGCGCTCTTCGTCGCGCTCGCCGACGCCGACAGCGGCGCCCACGAGCAGCTTGCCCTGCGAATCTTTCGAGGCCAGCGGGTGCTCGTGCGACTTCTGGATATCCTTGACAGTAATCAGGCCGCGCAGCTCGAAGTTGTCGTTGATGACGACCACGCGCTCGAGGCGGTGCTTGTTCATCAGGCGCTTGGCTTCGGCCGTGTCCGCGTCTTCTTTCACAGTGACGAGCTTGTCGCGCGGCGTCATCTTGGCGCGCGCTTCGGCTTCCAGGTCTTCCTCGAAACGCAGATCGCGGTTGGTGATGATGCCAACGACCTGATTGCCTTCGACCACCGGGAAGCCACTGATGCCGTGCTGTTGCGACAGCGCCAGCACTTCGCGGATCTTCATGGTCGGTGGAATCGTGATCGGATCGCGCAGCACGCCCGCTTCGAAGCGCTTGACCCGCGCGACTTCGCGCGCCTGGTCGGCTGGACGGAGATTCTTGTGGATGATACCGATACCGCCCTCTTGCGCCATGGCGATCGCCAGGTTCGCTTCGGTCACGGTGTCCATCGCGGCGGACAGCAGCGGAATGTTCAGCGTGATATTGCGGGTGAGCTTGGTGCGCAGGGAAGTTTGGGCCGGAAGAACGTTGGAGTAGGCCGGGACGAGCAGCACATCATCGAAGGTGAGTGCTTTTTGGAGGAGACGCATAGTATTTCCTATAGGCGCAAAAGCGAATTATACAGAAACCCGTGATTTCCGTCGCCGGCCTGACCCAAATTTAGTTGGTGCGGTACGGTTTGCGATTGACAGCCGGACCGAAGCATGGCGAAATCTGTTAATTCTTAGGAGCAATTTCTATGTCGCAGTTGCCGTACCGCGCCCTCGGCGCCACCCTGCTCTTTCTTGCCGCCACGGCCGCGCAAGCCCAGTATGTCTGGATCGGCCCCGGCGGCACGCGCCAGTATTCCGATCGTCCGCCGCCTCCCGGCACGCCGGCCAGCAAGATCGTCAAGGCGCCGGGCCGCGCCGCCCCCGAACTGGCGCCGGCGCCTCCTGCCGCCATGCCGGCGGAAGGGTCAGCCACCGATCCAGCCACCAAGCCGCTACCGCCAAAAGGCCCGCCCACGCTGGCCGAACAGGAAGCCGCCTACCGCGCGCGCGCCAAGGCGCGTGACGAAGCGAATCTGAAATCGCAGGAAGAAGCACAGCGTACGCGCCAGCTGGCCGAGCGCTGCAGCGCCGCGCGCGAAACGCAGGCACAGCTCGCGTCCGGCACGCGCATCGCGCGCTACGGCCAGGATGGCCAGAAAAGTTATATGACGGATGCCGAGCGGGCCACGCGGGCCGCGCAGGTCAATCAGGCGCTGCAGGACTGCCGCTAGCGCCTTCCCGCTTGGCCGCGCGCTTGCGGCGCGACTCTTTCGGGTCAGCCACGAGTGGCCGGTAGATCTCGATGCGGTCGCGCTCGCGCAGCACCGTGTCGAGCGTCTTCTTCTTGGCGTAGATGCCTACCGGCTGCGTCGTCAGATTGATATCCGGGAAGGCTTCCAATACGCCGCTGCGCTCGATGGCGATGCCGATCGTCGTGCCGGGTTCGACCTGCAGCTCGCGCAGCCATTCGACCTTGTCGCTCGCGTAGCAGACCGAGATGCCCAGCAATGCCGGCGCGGCCGCAACGTCAGCCATACACGACCTCGGCACGC
The DNA here is from genome assembly GCF_014200505.1 of Massilia aurea. GTDB lineage: Bacteria > Pseudomonadota > Gammaproteobacteria > Burkholderiales > Burkholderiaceae_D > Telluria > Telluria aurea_B. The sequence goes on from NZ_JACHBX010000001.1 coordinate 1,810,541, forward strand.
TTGCAGAACGAATCGACCATGCTGTTGGCGATCATGCCGAACACGGGGCCGACGATCTGCGCCAAGAGCATGCTGGAGAACTCGTACTGCATGTCGAACTCGATCTTGCAGGCATCGGCGCGCAGCGACTTGAAGCTCCAGGTGGCCTCGAGCAGCTTGAACGGGCCGTCGACCAGGTGCATCTTCATCTGGCTCGGGCGCTGGTTGTGGTTCGAGGTCGTGAAGCTCTGCTTGACGCCATGAAAATTAATTTGCAGGGCCGCGACGAGCTTGTCATCGGTGCGTTCGACGATGTTTACGCCACTGCACCAGGGAAGGAACTTCGGATAATCTTCGACTTTGGCAACGAGGTCGAACATCTGTTCTGCGCTATAGCCAAGGAAAACTGATTTGTGCACTACTGCCATTGGTCAACCGTTTGTTATGATGGGGGTCGTTTGCAAGTGGCGCCACCGTTGGCGCAATAGCAGTAGTTTAACCGACACGCGAATTTTCGCCTTTTCATGAGCATCGCTGACAATAAAAAAGCATTTTTTGACTACTTCATCGAAGACCGCTACGAGGCAGGTCTCGTGCTGGAGGGTTGGGAAGTCAAGGCCATCCGCGAAAGCCGGGTGCAGATCAAGGAAGCCTACGTGCTCGTCCGTGACAACGAGCTGTACCTGTTCGGTGCGCACGTCAGTGCATTGACGACCACGTCGAGCTTCAGCCATCCCGAGGCGCTACGCTCGCGCAAGCTGCTGCTGCACCGCGCCGAGATCGATAAGCTGATCGGCAAGGTGGAGCGTTCCGGCTACACGCTGGTGCCGCTCAACCTGCACTTCAAGAAGGGCAATGTGAAGTGCGAGATCGGCCTGGCCAAGGGCAAGAAGCAGCACGACAAGCGCTCGACCGAGAAAGACCGCGACGCCAAGCGCGAGGTCGATGCGGCGATGAAGACCAACCGGCGCTAAGCCGTTCTACGCGTCCCGTGCCGGTAACGCCTGCACGCGGGCGCCGGTCAGCGCGATCAGATCGCGGTCGTGGGTCGAGAACAGCACCAGACGTTTGTGCGCCCGCGCCTTGATCTGATCGACCAGAAATGCCCGGGCGTCGGCATCGATGCCGTTGGTCGGCTCGTCCATCAGCACGACCTGCGCGTCCCCCATCAAGCCGGCGGCCAGCATGAGCTTCTTGCGCGTGCCGAGCGACATGTCGCCAAAGCGCGCGCCAAGATACGCCGCGATCCCGAAGCCTTCCAGCAGCGCGCGATGCGGCCCGGCGCAGCCACGCAGCGCCTGCACCATGCGCAGGAATTCGTCGCCGGTCATGAAGTCGTACGCAACCGACGCGTCGGGCACCCAGGCCAGCGCTGCGCGTGCGCCCTGCCCGCGCGCCAGGTCATGCCCGCAGACCAGCACGCGGCCCGCCTGCGGCGCGTCCAGGCCGGCCAGCAGCGCCAGCAAGGTCGACTTGCCGGCGCCATTGCGTCCCACCAGCGCCACGGCGCCTGCGCCAAAGGCCAGGTGCAGGTCCTCGAACACCACCTGGCCGCCGTAGCGCATGCACAGTCCTTCGGCTGTCAACAGCATCGTCATTGTGTTGCTCCCATCAGGATCAGTGCGGCGAACGTGAGTGCGGCCTTGAACGCGGCGCCGTACCGGTGCCGCTGCAGCGCCGGTGCGCCGAGCAGCGCGAGCAGCAGCAGCGACAGGCCGAGGCAGTGGGCCAGCATGGGCAGCAGGTCCGGACTGGTCCCCGGCGCGGCGCGGTACACCAGCCATACCAGGATGCCGATGCTGCCGCCCAGGCCCAGCACGACCAGGTGTTCGGCCGCGAGTACCTTGGCCACGCCGAACGGCATGCTGCGCAGGTAGGATTCGAGCGGCTGGCGCGCACGCCAGAACGCGTAATACAGGCCGGCGAGCGCATACGCACTGACGGCGCACGCCAGCGCGATGAAGCCTGCAGCATCCTGGCGCTTGCCCACCAGGCAGATCATCCACCAGCTGGCCGCATGCACGAGCAGCGCCGCCCCGATACGTGGCAGCGCCACGTGCAGGTGGCCGCACCACAAGCTGCGCAGCTGCAGCAGCGTCAGGAACAGCAGCGCAGGAACACGCAGCACGCCGCCTGCATCCGTGCGCCGCGCGCCACGAGCACGGTCAGCACCGAACACCACGACATGTGCCACGGCGAGTGTCAGCAGGATCAGCCCAAGAACATACAGGGGAAAGAAACCGTCAGCACCTGGCGGCGGCGCGGGGCTCGTGGCGACAGTCCAGAAGGCGACCGCAAACGGCAGCGCCCACCACTGCAGCGCGACGAACAGCAAGGCAAGATCCAGCGCCGGCGCCACGCGCCCTCCGTGCAGGCTCGCACGGGCAAACCCGGCAAGCGCTGCGCCGCGCACGAATGGCCGGTGTACGCGCGCCCACAATGCAACCGCCGCCAGCCAGCCGGCGACGTACATCAAACCAGTGCGCCAGTCCGCGGGATCACGCCAGAAATGCAGGATCGGCGCAGCCAGCAGCGTGGGCCGCTCGACCAGCGCGAGGCCAAACAGGGCAAGGCAGATGACCAGTGCATGCGCATAGCGCGCATACAGCGCCCGCGACTGCGCGGCGAAATAGCGGCGGCGCAGCAGGAACAGGGCACCGAAAGGTTCGGCCACCGCTGCCCGCCAGCGCTGCACTGCCATCACTCAGGCCGCGACGCCGGCAGGTTTGACCGCCATCATGACCGACAGGCGCCAGGCAGCAAAGCTCAGGGCCAGCCCGCCCGCCACGCCCAGCGCCAGGTGCAGCGCGCTGTGGAACAGCAGCGGCGCCACCAGGCCCGAGACCAGCGCGAACGACATCATCTGGATAAAGCCAATCATCGACGAGGCCAGGCCGCGGTTATCCGGGAACAGGCCGAGCGCGGTGATCTGGATCGCCGGCATCGCGACCGACAGGCCGAACGTATAGACGAACAGCGGCAGCACGGCCCACGGCACGGCGGCGGTGAACAATGCGTTATAGCCGACGTTAAAGGCCGCGCCCAGCGCCATCACGCCGAACCCCAGCCACATCATGCGGGTCGGCGTGCTTTTGTGCGCGTGCTTGCCGCCCCAGGCCGAGCCAACCACCATGCCGCCAACGAGCGGGATGAACATCCAGGCAAACGCCGTTTCGGGCAGGCCCAGGATGACCATCACGAAATTCGACGCCGAGCCGATGTACAGCGACAAGCCCGAAAACGCCAGGCCCAGCGCCAGCGACAGCAGCACGAACTGCGGATGGCGCAGCACCTTGACGTAGTTGCGGCCGATGGTCCCGGGATGGAACACCTGGCGCTTGTCACGCGGCAGGCTCTCGGGCAGGAACTTCAGGCACACCAGGATCAGCAGCGCGCCAAACACCGCCAGGAACACGAACGACGAGCGCCAGCCGAAGGTCACGTGCAGCCAGCCGCCCAGAACCGGGGCGATCGCCGGCGCGAGGCCGAATACCATCATGATGTGCGACATCATGCGCTGCGCCTGCGCGCCCGAGAAGCGGTCCTGCACGATGGCCTGGCCGATCACCGAGCCCGCGCCGGCCGACAGGCCCTGCAACGCGCGAAACACGAGCAGCCAGCCAAAGCTCGGTGCCCACGCCGCGCCAATCGAGGCCAGTGTGTAGACCGTCAGCGCAGTCAGGATCACGGGGCGGCGGCCGAACGAATCGGACAGCGTCCCGTAGAACAGCATCATGAACGCAAACGTAAACAGGAACACGCTCAGCGTCTGCTGCACCGCGACCGGGCCGACTGCATATTCGGCGCCGATGGCCGGCATCGACGGCAGGTAGGTGTCGATGGCCAGGGCCCCGACCATGCCGAGGCAGGCGAGGATGACGGTGAGGAGTTTTTGCATGGACGGCGCTTTCGGAAAACCTGCCGGCGCTGCACGATGCACGATGCATGGGGCCGGATGACGGGCATTGGAGGGCTGCGATTGTAATCGATTTCGGCCTTGGCGATCTGCCGCCGCCCTGTTTTCAGCGGGTGCGCAGCGCCATGCCGAAACGCTCGAAACGGGGCATCCAGTCGTGCTGGTAGTCAGCAGAAACGAGGATGCGTTCGGCGCGGCCAAGCAGCTTTGCACGCGGCACCAGGCCGATCACACGCGAGTCGGCGCTGTTATTGCGGTTATCGCCAAGCATCAGGTACTGGCCGGGCGGTATGCGGAGCAGCGCAATGTCACGCAGCGCGGGCACGCGCGGAAGCAGTTGTACGCGCTGGTGCGCGCCGCCCACGGATTCGCTGAGGCGGACGGCGTCGACTTCGCGGCCGCCGGCCTGCTCGCGTGCGGCCCCAACCAACGCGTAGGCCGCCTCTTCCCCGTTGATCGTCATGCGGTCATCGCGCATCTCGACCACGTCGCCCGGCAGCGCCAGCACTCGCTTGATCAGGCGCGTGCCGTCACGCGGCGAATAGAACACGACCACGTCGCCGCGGGCGGGATCGCCAAGGTGCGCCACTTGCCGTTCAGTCAGTGGTATCTTGAGGTCGTATGCGAGCCGGTTGATGTACACCACGTCGCCCTCGAGCAGATTGGGCCGCATCGACCCGGACGGAATCGGACTCCAGTCAGCGACCGCGGTGCGAAATACGCCGAACAGCAGCAGAAACAGCAGAAAGCCCTTGTTAGCGCGGATGAGTTTGGTCACGGACTGCTCCTGATTGGGTGATGGAGCCATCGATGGTAAATGTCGATCAACGGTCGATGCTTAGCCTTTCGTTAACAACGCAATCCTGACAGCAGTGTCACCACGCTGTCATATTCGACAACTAGACTGATTGCGGGACGACTACGACCGCAGACCATGGATATGAAGAAAAAGGCCACCGAGGCTGACCTGAAACAATTTTCCGACGGCAGCGCCTATTTGAATCGCGAGCTGTCGCTGCTCGAATTCAACCGCCGCGTGCTGGCGCAGGCGGAAGACCCCACCGTACCGCTGCTCGAGCGCCTGCGCTTTCTGTGCATCGTCGCGAGCAACCTGGACGAATTCTTCGAAGTGCGCGTGGCCAGCCTGCTCGCCACCTACCAGATCGACCGCAACGACAGCGAACTGCCCGAGACCCTGGCCGCCGACCTTGAGCGCGCCAGCGCCGAGTGCCGCCACCTGATCGCGCGCCAATACGCGCTGTTCAACCAGGAGATCCTGCCGCAGCTGTCCGAGCAAGGCATCCACCTCCTGCACCGTAGCGAACGTAATCCGGCCCAGCGCGCGTGGGTCAAGCAGTATTTCGACCGCGAAGTGCGCCCGCTGCTCACGCCCATTGGCCTGGACCCGGCGCACCCGTTCCCGCGCGTGATCAACAAGAGCCTGAACTTCATCGTTGAACTCAGTGGCAAGGATGCGTTCGGGCGCGGCTCGGGCATCGCCATCATGAAGGCGCCGCGCGTGCTGCCGCGCGTGATCCGCCTGCCGGACGACCTGTCGGACAAGCCGGGCAGCTCGTACTGCCTGCTGTCGTCGGTGATCCAATCGCACATGGCCGATCTGTTCACGGGCCGCGAAGTGGTGTCGTACTCCCAGTTCCGCGTCACGCGCAACAGCGACCTGTGGGTGGACGAAGAAGAAGTGAAAAATCTGCGCCAGGCGCTCCAGAGCGAGCTGCATGGCCGCCAGTACGGCTTTGCCGTGCGCCTCGAGGTGGGCCGTTCGTGCCCGGCGCACCTGGCCGATTTCTTGCTGAACCAGTTCCACATCGACCGCAGCCGCCTGTTCACCGTCGATGGCCCGGTGAACCTGGGGCGCCTGCTCGAAATCGTCAACCAGCACGACCAGCCAGACCTGAAATTCCCGTCGTATGTGTCGGGCTATCCGGGCAAGCTGTCAGGCGCCGACATGTTCGCCGCACTGCGCAAACAAGACGTGCTGCTGCACCACCCGTTCGAATCGTTCCAGCCGGTGATCAACTTCATCCAGTGCGCAGCGGCCGATCCCAACGTGGTGGCGATCAAGCAGACCATCTACCGGGCGGGCAGTAATTCCGAGCTCGTCGAGGCGTTGATCACGGCCGCCGAACGAGGCAAGGAAGTCACCGTCATCGTCGAACTGATGGCGCGCTTCGACGAAGAAGCCAATATCAACTGGGCCGAAAAGCTCGAGAAGGCCGGTGCCCAGGTCGTGTATGGCGTCGTCGGATTGAAAACGCACGCCAAGATGGCACTGGTGCTGCGCCGCGAACCGAGTGGCCTGCGCCGTTACGCGCACCTCGGCACCGGCAACTACAACCCCACCACCGCCCGGTTCTACACTGACTTCGGCATCCTCACATCCGACGACGACCTGACGTCGGATGTGAACGAAGTGTTCATCCACCTGACCAGCATGACGCGGCCCAAGCAGCTGGCCAGCATCTGGCTGGCGCCGTTTTCGCTGCACAAGGAAATCGTGCGCGCGATCCGCAACGAGACCGAGCTCGCGAAACAGGGTAAACCAGGGCGCATCATCGCCAAGATGAATTCGCTGACCGATGAATCGGTAATCAAGGCGCTGTATGACGCGTCGTGCGTGGGCGTGAAGATCGACCTGATCATCCGCGGCGCCTGCGCGCTACGCCCGGGCGTTGAAGGCCTGTCCGAGAACATCAAGGTGCGCTCGATCGTCGGGCGCTTTTTGGAGCACACGCGGATCTACTACTTCCGCAACGACCTGAAACACGACACGTACCTGAGCAGCGCCGACTGGATGAACCGCAATCTGTTCCGCCGGGTCGAGGTGGCATTCCCGATCCGCGCGCCGCTGCTCAAGCGCCGCATCATGCGCGAAGGCTTGCTGCCGTACCTGAAAGACAACGTGAATGCGTGGGAACTGGGCAGCGATGGGCGATACCGCCGCCGCCGGCCGCGCGGCAAGCAGGTTGGCTACAGCGCGCAGCAGGCATTGATGGACACGCTGGGCGCCGAGAGCGTCCCGAACAAGGAAATCGACAATGGAACTGATCCTCTGGCGCCACGCTGAAGCCGAGCCGGGCTCGCTTGAACTGGCCGACGAACACCGCGCGCTCACGCCGAAAGGCCAGCGCCACGCCGCCCGCATGGGTGCGTGGCTGGAGCGCAAACTGCCGGCCGACTGCCGCATCCTGGTCAGCCCCGCCACGCGCTGCGTGCAGACGGCCGATGCGCTGGGACGGCGCTACAAGGTGGTGGAAGCATTGAGCACGGCGTCGAGCGCGGAAGCGATCATCGAGGCCTGCGGCTGGCCAACCCACCGGCAGCCGGTGCTGGTGGTCGGTCACCAGCCGCTGCTGGGCGACGTGGCCTCGCTGTTATTGTGCGGGCAAAAGCAGGACTGGCGCATCCGCAAGGGCGGCGTGTTCTGGATCGAGCACAAGGCCAGTGACGGCATGCCGTACATCCGGCTCGTCGCCGGGCCGGATGTGATTGGCAAGCTGCGTTAGACCTGGCGTACCTGGAACGGCACACCGACCTCGCTCCAGGCCTGCACTTCTTTCTCGAGCCAGGGCGCGAGCGTCGGGTGCTTGCGCATCAGCTCCACCGGCAGATCCAGATCGATGCGTGCTTTCATGCGCAGACGCAGGCCGGCGATATCGTCATCGGCGCGTGCGTGCATCAGCACGATCGCCAGGCGCAGCGCCAGTACTGCCTTGGCCAGGTCGGCCTCCACCAGCGTTTCGCGGATCTTGCGCAGATTGCCCTTCTGGCCCAGCACCAGCGTGGACAGCATGCGCTGCTCGCGCGTCGTGAAGCCCCCCAGATCGGCGTGTTCAACGATGTAGGCGCCATGCTTGTGCGCGCCACTCATCGAGATCGCCAGGCCGATTTCGTGCAGCATCGCGGCCCAGGCCAGGTACGGCCGATGCGTCTCGCCCTGCGGCTGCAGGCGTTCGAACAGCTGCGTCGCGATGCCCACGGTGCGCAGAGCGCGCCCGCTATCGACGCGGAAGCGTCCCATGCAGGCGCGGATCGCGGCGTCGCGCCGGTCGCGCCGGTTCGCACGCAGCTCCAGATCGGACAGCACGCCCAGGCGCAGGCCCGCATTGATGGCGGTAAGCCGTTCGACCTTCAGCTCCTGCATCGCGCCGATCAACACCGTCAGGCCGCCGACCATCACGGGCACGCGCTCGCGTTTGACACCCGGTAGCACGAAGGCATCCACGTGGCCCAGGTCGAGCAGGATGGCGCGCAGTGCCTGCAGGCTGTGCTGCGAGACCGTGCCGTCGCCAATGGCGTTGCGCGAGATGACTTCGGAAATCGCCCGCATCGTGCCCGACGAGCCGTAGGCGGTGTCCCAGCCCTTGGCGTGGTACAGCGACGCGGCGTCTTCGAAGCGCGCGCGCGCGGCCGTGACGGCGGCGTCGAAATTGTGCTCGGTGATGCGGCCATCCGGAAAATACGCCAGCGTTTGCGGCTGGGTGCCGATGCCGAAGGATTCGACCAATCCAATGTCGCCCCCGGCGCCGGCGATGACTTCGGTCGAGCCGCCACCGATGTCGATCACCAGGCGCCGCTCGTCGTGGCGCTCGATCGCGCGCGCCACGCCCATGTAGATCAGGCGCCCTTCTTCTTCGCCCGAGATGATGTCGATCGGGTGCCCGATCGCGTTCTCGGCCAGTGGCAGCAGCAGGTCGGCGTTCTTCGCCACGCGCATCGTGTTGGTGGCGACCACGCGCATGGCGTCGAGCTGGTACTCGTCGAGGATCTTGCGGAACTCTTGCAGGCAGTGGATCGCGCTGCGCATTGCCGCTTCGCTGAGCATATTGTCGGCATCGAGACCGGCCGCCAGGCGGATCGGATTGCGCGCGGTGCGCACGATGTGGATGCGGCCACCGGCCGGCTCGCCGATGTGAAGGCGGAAGCTGTTGGACCCGAGGTCGACTGCTGCAAACATGAGGCCCTTTCGATGATGACCGGATGCCTGGGCGGGCAAGGCGCCGCCCAGGTATCTTCATGGGACCGAGTATACAGCCTGGGCCGGTGTGCGCCTAGAGCGCGCTGCGCTGCGCGGGCGTACGGCGCATGCCGAACCAGAAGCCCAGAAGGCACGGGATACCGAGTGCGACGGCCGAGACGGCGTCCCAGATGCCGTCGCCCAGCAGCGCCGAGATCAGGCCGATCGTGGTGAGGATGCCGAGCACGATCGGCGCGCCCCAGATTTGTGATGGTGTGCGGATCATGAGCGTTCTCCGGTGAGTGTCGTCGTTGTGGGGAGCGGGTGCGCATGCGCGGCCACCTTGGTGGTGGCATTGCCCGTCTTGCCGCGCTTGAGCCACAGGTACAGGCCCGTGCCCAGCAGGATGATGGTGGCGATGTCCAGCAGCGCCCACAGCAGCTTCATCGCCTGCCCGCCGTAGTCGCCGAAGTGCAGCGGCTGCGAGACCAGCAGCGCTTTCAGATACCACGGCAGTACCGGCGCGTCGGTCAGCTGGCCCGTGTTCGCATCGATCAGCACGGGCCGGTACATGCGCGAGCTGAAGGCCTCGTTGCCGTTCATGTAGATGCCGTAGTGATGCTCGCTGCTGAAATCAGTGCCCGGGAACGCGACAAACGCCACGCGCATGCCTGGCAGCGCCGCCTTGGCCGTCTCGATCGCATCGTGCACCGACGCGGTGTGCGGCAGCGGCTTCTTGCCTTCGTACTGCTTGAGGATCTGCGCCAGCTCGTTCTTCTGGTAGTACTTGTACATCAGGTCGGCCCAGGTATTGATCATCCCGGTGCCGCCGACGACGAACAGCCAGACCAGCGTGACGATGCCCAGCATATTGTGCATGTCGAGCCACTTCAGGCGCGCGCTGCGTTCCTTGCGCACGGTGCCGAAATCGAGCTTGCGCATGAACGGCGCATACAGCACGACGCCACTGACGATGGCCACGAGCAGCAGCAAGGCCATGAAGCCCAGGAACAGCATCCCCGGCAGGCCCATGAACAGGTCGACGTGCAGCGCCAGCATCGTCGACATGAACACGCCGCCCTCGAAGGCCGGCTCGGTGATCACTTTCGTGGTACGTGCATCGACCGCGATCGGCTTGTAATCGTGGTCGTGCATGTGGTCGGCCAGCGTGACGTTCCAGATCTCGGGCACGTCGGCTTCCTGTGAGATGAACATCGGCTTCTTGGCCGGGTACAGCTCTTTGGCCGACGCGATCACGGCGTCGACGTTCCCCTGCGGCATGGGGCTCGACAACACGGGCGGCTCCACCTCGGTGCCCAGCAGGTGGCCGATTTCGTGGTGGTAGATCAGCGGCAGACCGGTCAGGCACAGCAGCAGCATGAAGATGGTGCAGATCAGGCTGCTCCACTTATGGATCCAGCCCCAGCGGCGCAGGGAGACGGGTGACATGATGGTTGCGCGTGCCTATGGCAAGATTCAATGAGTCCAGAATAATAATCGTTCTCATTTACATTAGCAAGACGTGGAGATAGAATGCGCGCTACCCACAATTTATCCAGACTGCATCACATGACCACTCGCCGTTTCGCCCTGACCCCGGCCGCATTCGCCGCCGCCCTCCTCGTTGCAGGTACCGCATTCGCCCAGGACGGCGCGCCGGCCACGGACGACAGCGCCGTCCCGACCGTAGTCATCAGCGCGTCGGCCGACGCATCGGCCCAGGGCCTGCCGGCTGCCTACGCCGGCGGCCAGGTCGCGCGCGGCGGCCGTCTGGGCTTGCTGGGCAACGTCGACATCATGGACACGCCGTTCAACAGCACTAACTACACGCATGCGCTGATTCAGGACCAGCAAGCGCGCAGCGTGGCGGACGTGGTGCAAAACGACCCGTCGGTGCGCGTGGCGCGCGGCTTCGGTAACTACCAGGAGCTGTACATGATCCGCGGCTTCGCGGTCGGCTCGGACGACACCGCGTACAACGGCCTGTATGGCCTGCTGCCGCGCCAGTTTGTCGCGACCGAACTGGTCGAACGCGTTGAAGTGCTGCGCGGCGCCCACAGCTTCATCAACGGCGCGGCCCCTGCGGGCGGCAGCATCGGCGGTTCGATCAACCTGCTGCCCAAGCGCGCGCCGAACCAGGACCTCAGCGAAGTCACGCTCGGTGCCGAGACGGGCGGCCAGGGCTACGGCGCCATCGACCTGGGCCGCCGCTTCGGACCGGAAGGCCGCGCCGGCGTGCGCGTGAACGTTGCGCACCGCAAGGGCGACACCGCAGTCGATCGCGAAGGCCGTGAACTGAGCGTGTATTCGCTGGGCGTCGATTACCGCGGCCGGGGCTTCCGCCTGTCGGCCGACATCGGCGCGCAGGACCATGAACTGACCAATGCACGCCCGAGCGTGACGCTGGGCGCGACCACCCCGATGATCGCGGCGCCAAGCGCTGACCGCAACTTCGCGCAGCCATGGACCATCTCGGAAGAGCGTCACACCTTCGGCACCGTGCGCGCTGAAGTCGACCTGGCCGGCGGCGCCGTCGCCTGGGCCGCACTGGGCGCGCGCAGCGGCCAGGAATACAACATCCTGTCCTCGATCACGGTCAACAACGCCAATGGCGACGGCACCATGACCCGCTTCGACAATATCCGCAAGGACCAGGTCCGCACCGGCGAAGTGGGCGTGCGCGGCGCGCTGCGCACCGGCTTCATCAAGCACATGCTCAGCGCCTCGGCCTCGGGCTTCCACAGCGAGTCGCGCAACGCCTATGCCCTCAGCGACTTCGCCGGCTTCTCGTCGAACGTCTACACGCCGCGTGACGTCGCAGCGCCATCGTCATCGTTCTTCACCGGCGGCGACATGGGTAGCCCACTCGTGACGTCCAAGGCAATTCTGTCGAGCCTGGCCATTGCCGACACGCTGTCGCTGCTGGACGACACCGTGCTGGTCAATCTGGGCCTGCGCCACCAGCGTATCAAGGACTTCGGCTACGACTATGGCACCGGCCTGGAAAACTCGGCCTACGAGGCCAGCGAGAACACCCCGTTCGCCGCTGTCGTCTACAAGCTGCGCAAGGACCTGTCGGTGTACGCCAACTACAGCGAAGGCTTGCAGCGCGGCGCGGTTGCCTCCGGCGACCAGATCGTCAACCAGGGCCAGGTCTTCGCACCGTATGTCTCGCGCCAGCGTGAAGCGGGCGTCAAGTTCGACAGCGGCCGCTATGGCTTGAGCGCTGCCGTGTTCTCGACCAGCCAGCCAAGCGCCTATGTGCAGAACCGCGTGTTCGGCGTGTTCGGCGAGCAGCGCAACCGCGGCCTGGAGCTGTCGGTGTTCGGCAATCCGGTGCGCGGCCTGCGCGTGCTGGGTGGCCTGACGCTGATCGACGCCGAACAGCGCGTCACAGCGGGCGGCATCAACCAGGGCAAGGATGCGATCGGCGTGCCGGAAACGCAGCTGAACATCGGCGCCGACTGGGACGTGCCGGGCGTGCAAGGCCTGGCACTGAACGCCCGCACCGTCTACACGGCGACCCAGTACGCCGATGGCGCCAACACGCAGAAGCTGCCGTCGTGGACCCGCGTCGACCTGGGCGCAACCTACCGCACGAGCTTCATGGACCGTGACCTGACGCTGCGCGCCCGTGTCGACAACGTCGCCGACAAGAACTACTGGGCCTCGGCCGGTGGCTACCCGGGTTCGGGCTACCTGGTGCTGGCGGCGCCGCGCACCGTGGCGGTGTCGGCAACCGTCGGCTTCTAACGTAGGTTCATCGGCACGTTCATCGCTGCGCCTTGACGATCTGCATGGCGCTGGCGATGGCGGTGCTGATGTCGCCCAGATTCGCGGGCACGATCAGCGTGTTGTTGGTCTTTGCCAGGTTGGCGAAGGCGTCCACGTAATGCTCGGCCACGCGCAGGCTGACGGCGTCCATCCCGCCCGGTGACCCGATCGCATCACCCACCTGGCGCAGTGCCGATGCGCTGGCTTCGGCCAACGCCACAATCGCGGTCGCCTCGCCCATCGCGCGGTTGATGGCGGCCCGCTTCTCCCCTTCCGAGCGCGCAATCGACGCCTCGCGCTCACCACTGGCGATATTGATCTGCTCCTGACGCCGCCCTTCGGAGGCGGCAATCAGTGCCCGCTTGCCGCGTTCGGCCGTGATCTGCGCCTGCATTGCGTGCAGGATTTCGGCCGGCGGCGTCAGGTCCTTGATCTCGTAGCGCAGTACCTTCACGCCCCAGTTGGCGGCCGATTCATCGATCGCGTTGACGATGTGGGTGTTGATGTGGTCGCGCTCCTCGAACGTTTTATCGAGTTCCATCTTGCCGATCACCGAGCGCAGCGTGGTCTGGGCCAGCTGCGTGATCGCCTGCAGGTAGTTCGATGAGCCGTACGACGCACGCATGGCATCGGTCACCTGGAAATACAGGACGCCGTCGACCTGCAACTGCGTGTTGTCGCGCGTGATGCAGACCTGCGGCGGCACGTCGAGCGGGATTTCCTTGAGACTGTGCTTGTAGGCGATGCGGTCGATGAACGGCACCACGAAGTTCAGGCCCGGCGCCAGCGTGGCGTGGTATTTGCCGAGGCGCTCGACCACCCAGGCGTTCTGCTGCGGCACGACGTTGATGGTCTTGAAGACGAAAACCAGCGCGACGACGAAAATGATCAGTGCGACGATGCTGAGGGTCGATTCCATGGGGTTCCCTTTGAGGTTGATTACATCCGGATTGGCTGGAACGGGGCAGGACGACTAGCGTGTCACGATCAGGCGATTGCCCTGCACTTCAACGATCTCGTGTTCGCCCGGCTGCGCGTCCTGGCCGCTCTGCAGTTCGACGTCCCACAACGCGCCGCGGTACAGCACGCGCGCCCGCCCGGCATGCCACTGCGGCACGCTGATTCGCTGGCCGATGTCGAGATTGATGCTCGGGTCATTCGCGGCCGGACGCCGCCCGCTACGGGCGAAGTGCGTGCGGCGCAACAGCAGCGTGGCCGTGATCCCGATCGCCGCTGCAACGAGCGTCTGCAACGCGCCGCTCGCGCCCAGCCATGCAGCCAGCGCGCCGAACACCAGGCCTAGCGCAATCATCAAGAGGTAGAACGTGCCGATGAACAGCTCCGCGACGATCAATATGCCGGCCCCGATCAGCCAGTAGCTCCAGTCAGCCATGGTTTGTCTCCTTTTTATTATGGTGAAAAAAAACCCCCGCTACCCGGAATGGATAGCGAGGGCCTCGCGAGCACCGGGTGCCCGCCCGTGCTTACATTTTCGCCAGCTTCTGCCAGGTGTCGATCACCGAGTCAGGATTGAGCGACATCGACTCGATGCCCTCTTCCACCAGCCACTGCGCGAAATCAGGATTGTCCGATGGACCCTGGCCGCAGATGCCGATGTACTTGCCCTTGGCGCGGCAGGCCTTGATTGCCATCGACAGCAGCGCCTTGACGGCCGGATCGCGCTCGTCGAAGTCCTTGGCCAGCAGCTCCATGCCCGAATCGCGGTCCAGGCCCAGCGTCAGCTGGGTCAGGTCGTTCGAACCGATCGAGAAGCCGTCGAAGAACTCGAGGAACTGCTCGGCCAGGATGGCGTTGGATGGCACTTCGCACATCATGATCAGGCGCAGGCCGTTCTCGCCGCGCACCAGGCCATTCTTGGCCAGCAGGTTCACGACTGCCTCGGCCTGGCCGAGCGTGCGCACAAACGGGATCATCAGCTCGACGTTGGTCAGGCCCATCTCGTTACGCACGCGCTTCATGGCGGTGCACTCCATCGCGAACGATTCGGCGAAATCGTCGGCCAGGTAGCGCGCCGCGCCGCGGAAGCCAAGCATCGGGTTTTCTTCGTCCGGCTCGTAACGCGAACCGCCGATCAGCTTCTTGTACTCGTTCGACTTGAAGTCGGACAGGCGCACGATGACCGGCTTTGGCCAGAACGCCGCAGCGATCGTCGAGACGCCTTCGACCAGCTTGTCGACGTAGAAGGCGCGTGGCGACGCATGGCCACGGGCGACCGATTCGACGGCTTTTTTGAGGTCGGCGTCGATATTCGGGTACTCGAGGATCGCCTTCGGGTGCACGCCGATGTTGTTGTTGATGATGAACTCGACGCGCGCCAGGCCCACGCCGCTGTTCGGCACCGACTGGAAGTCGAAGGCCAGTTGCGGGTTGCCGACGTTGAGCATGATCTTGGTCTTGATCGGTGGCAGTTCGCCACGCGCGACTTCGGTCACTTCGGTTTCCAGCAGGCCGTCGTAGATCATGCCTTCGTCGCCTTCGGCGCACGAGACGGTGACCAGGGTGCCGTCCTTGAGGACGTCGGTCGCGTCGCCGCAGCCGACAACGGCCGGCACGCCCAGCTCACGCGCGATGATCGCCGCGTGGCAGGTACGGCCACCACGGTTGGTGACGATCGCTGCGGCGCGCTTCATGACCGGTTCCCAGTTCGGATCGGTCATGTCGGCCACCAGCACGTCGCCCGGCTGGACGCGGTCCATTTCGGACGGGTCGGTGATCACGCGCACGCGGCCGGCGCCGATCTTCTGGCCGATCGCGCGGCCGTGGGTCAGCACGGTGCCGGTGCCCTTCAGGTGGAAGCGCTGCTGCGCATCGGTCGACTTCTGCTGCGACTTGACGGTCTCTGGACGCGCCTGCAGGATGTACAGCTTGCCGTCACGGCCATCCTTGCCCCACTCGATGTCCATCGGACGGCCATAGTGGTTCTCGATGATGACGGCGTACTTGGCCAGCTCGATGATTTCTTCTTCGACCAGCGAATAGCGGTTGCGCATTTCGATCGGCACGTCGACGGTCTTGACCGAGCGGCCGGCCTTGGCTTCGGCGGTGAACTCCATCTTGATCAGCTTGGAGCCGATATTGCGGCGGATGACGGCCGACTTGCCCATTTCGAGCATCGGCTTGTGGACATAGAATTCGTCCGGGTTCACGGCGCCCTGCACGACGGTCTCGCCCAGGCCGTAGCTCGACGTGATGAAGACGACGTCCTTGAAGCCCGATTCGGTGTCGATGGTGAACATGACGCCAGCGGCGCCCGTGTCCGAGCGCACCATGCGCTGCACGCCGGCCGACAGCGCGACTTCGGCGTGGGTGAAGCCCTTGTGCACGCGGTACGAGATCGCGCGGTCGTTGTACAGCGACGCGAAGACGTGCTTCATCGCCTCGAGCACGTTGTCGATGCCGACGACGTTCAGGAACGACTCCTGCTGGCCCGCGAACGACGCATCCGGCAAATCTTCGGCGGTGGCCGACGAACGCACGGCGAACGAGACTTCGGTTTCCGAGTCGGCAAACAGGCGCTCGTAGAAGTTGCGGATCTCTTGTTCGAGGCGCGGCTGGAATGGCGTGGCGACGATCCATTCGCGGATCTCGGCGCCGGCGACGGCCAGCGAGCGCACGTCGTCGATGTCGAGGTTGTCGAGGCGGCGCGCAATGCGCTCGCCCAGGGACGCGCCGCCGTCGATGCTGTGATCGAGGAAGTCGCGGAAGGCATCGGCCGTGGTGGCAAAGCCGGTTGGCACGCGCACGCCGGCGCCGGCCAGTTGGCTGATCATTTCGCCGAGGGACGCGTTCTTGCCGCCGACCGACTCGACGTCGGTCATGCGCAAGTCTTCGAACGACGCGACGTAGACGCGGTCGGCCTGCCCCGGTTGGATCGCTGCAGTAGCTGGATTGGTCATGATAAAAAACACCTTACTTGATGATGGAAACCTGTGGGTGCATCGGTGCAGGGCGGGGGCGCGATTCGCGTATTCTTGTTATTCTGGCCCGCGTGCAGCACAATGCAAAATCCGTTGCCGAGCATTCTACCCCGCAAGACGGGGATGTGCAGCGCACTTTACATGCAACTCTGTCAGCAAAGCTTAACAAACCGACCATGATCGACGATCCCCAGTCCCTGCCCGCACTGGCGCCGGCCCCTTCCCGCACCGTGTTCTTCGTCTCCGACGGCACCGGCATCACCGCGGAGACGTTCGGTCACGCGGTCCTGAGCCAGTTCGAGATGCGTTTCCGGCAGATTCGCCTGCCCTTCATCGACTCCATCGAAAAAGCGCACGACGCCGCGCGCCGCATCAACGACAGCTTCGCGCTGCACGGCCAGCGCCCGATCGTGTTCTCGACCCTGGTCAAGCATGATTTGTCGAGCGTGATCCGCTCGGCCAAGGGCATGCACATGGACCTGTTCCAGACTTTCGTCGCCCCGCTCGAGCAGGAACTGGACGTCAAGTCGACGCACACGATCGGCCGCATCCACAACGCGGTCGACAGTGAAGAGTACAAGAACCGCATCGAGGCCATCAATTTCTCGCTCGCGCACGACGACGGCCAGTCGCACAAGAACCTGGCCGATGCCGATGTCATCCTGGTCGGGGTGTCACGGTCAGGGAAAACGCCAACAAGTTTGTACCTGGCGATGCAATACGGCCTGAAAGCCGCAAACTACCCATTGATCCCGGACGACTTCGAACGCGGCCGCCTGCCGAGCAACCTGCCGCCCTACAAGGCCAAGCTGTTCGGCCTGACGATCACGCCTGAACGCCTCTCGCAAATCCGCAACGAACGTCGCGCCGGCAGCAAATACGCATCCATCGAAAACTGCCGCTACGAAGTCAACGAAGCCGAACTCCTGATGCGCCGCGAAGGCATCCGCTGGCTCTCCTCAACGACAAAATCCATCGAAGAAATCGCCACAACGATCCTCCAAGAAATCGCCCCCGACCGCCGCGAATACTGAACAATTAGGGTCAGAGTCGAATTATTGAGCAATTTCTTTTCATCCCAGCGGGTTCAGGCCGGGATGACATCAACTTGCCCAAAAACCCTTGAAACCCAATTAGGGTCAGAGTCGAATTGTTTGACAACTTTTCAAAATAGAGCGGCCTCAATAATATGAGGCCGCTTTTTTAATGGGAAATTGCCCAATAATTCTACTCTGACCCTAATTGCAAATAAACTGATTAGAACTCAGGAATTAAGTTGGGAGGGCTTGCGCGATAAATCGGAGGTGCTGCCCGGCGATGATTGGCCAAGCGGCCGTCGACGCGTGGCAACTATAGTCCGGCCGACAATTAAAGCGAAGCGGGCTGGCAATGAACAATTAGGGTCAGAGTCGAATTGTTTGACAACTTTCTCGAAAAAAACACCCTCAATAAGATGGGGCTGCTTATTCGAAGATAAATTGCTCAATAATTCTACTCTGACCCTAATTGTTAGAGCTCAGTAAAAAGGAAATTGCCCAACAATTCTACTCTGACCCTAATTGTTGGGCTATTGCGTGGGGGTTAGAAGTATTGGCGCCAGTCGCTCAGCCAGGCGGGGAATGCCGTGGCGGGCATGGGATTGGCGATGTGGTAGCCCTGGGCGTAGGTGCAGCCGAGGGCTTGCAGGAAGTCCCAGTCGCGGCGGGTTTCGACGCCGACGGCGACCGACTTGCGGTCCAGGCTGTGGGCCAGGCTCAGGCAGGAGCGCAGGAGCGTGCTCAGCGGCAAGCGGCGTGAGGCGCCGTCGACGAAGCTGCGGTCGATCTTCAGTTCGGTGAACGGGATACGCGCCAGCAGCTGCAGGTTTGAGCGACCGGTGCCGTAGTCGTCGATGGCCAGCCCAAAACCCATCATCCGCAGCCGGACCAGGCGCTCGATGAAGTCGGGGTCCGTGTTCAGCACTGACGATTCCGAGATCTCGAAGGTCACGTCGGTGGCGTCGACCCCGTGGCGCTCGAGGCACGCCGACATCTGGCGCACGAACGCGGGATGGGCCAGCGTCTCGGAGGCGATGTTCAGCGAGATCGGGATCGCGATGTCCTGATGCTGCAACCAGCGCTGGCGCTCGACCGACAACTCGATCATGCTCCAGTCGAGAAAGTCGATGCGGCCGCTCTCGCCCAGCGCATCGACGAACGAGGCCGGCCCCAGCACGCCATGTTCCGGATGATTCCAGCGTGCGAATACCTCCAGGCCTTTGACCTGCCCCGTCGCCAGCTCGATCTTGGGCTGGAAGTACGGCTCGAACTGGCGCTTTTGCAGGCCGATGCCCACTTGCTGGAACGTGAAGCGCGGCTCGGCTGGCGTCTGGGCGAAGCGCGGCAATGGCGTGTAGTTCTCCAGCACCGGCTTGAGCGTCACGGCGGTCACCGGGCGGGCGATGGCGCCCAGCAGCTCGATGCCGAAGGCTTCGGCCAGCGTCTCGACTGAAAACAGCAGGCCAGCCGGCTGCGCGCCGGTGACGATCAGGCGCGCGGCGCACTGGATCTCGCCCAGGCGCCGCAGCAGCGTCAAGCCATCCATGCCAGGCAGGTCGAGGTCGATCAGCGCGACGTTGACGCGGGGCGTCGCCCCGGCGTCCAGCGCCTGCAGCGCAGCCGCGCCGTCGGCGACGTCGGTGACCTGGCCGGCGCCGAGTTGCCCCAGCAGTGCGACCAGCGCCCGGCGCTCGGAAAGGTCGGCTTGCGCCACCAGAAAATGCAAATGCGCGATATCCATCGTTACTCCACGTTACAAGCCGCTAGCCTACTGGATGGCGCTGGCGCCGTCTATGCCTGCAATGCCTGCTGCTGGCGCAGGCCTTCAAAGAAGCACACGGCGGCGCAGGCGGCGACATTGAGCGACTCGACCTGCCCCAGATGCGGCACCGCGACGCGGTGCGTGGCCAGCTCCAGCACCTCGGTCGAGACGCCCTGCCCTTCGTGCCCCAGCACCCACGCCACCGGGTCGCGCAGGTCCAGCGTGTACAGGCCTTCGGCCGCATAGCCGCTGGTGGCCAGCACCGGGATCTGCGCCGTGCGCACCAGGTCCGGCAATTCGACGTGCTCGAAAATCTCGAGCACGAAGTGCGCGCCCATCGCCGCGCGCAGGACTTTCGGCGACCAGCAGAATGCGGTGCCTGGACTGCAGTACACCTGCTTGACGCCGGCGGCGGCAGCGCTGCGCAGGATCGAGCCGACGTTGCCCGGGTCCTGCACGCCATCGAGCAGCACGCTGGCCATCACCAGCGCCGGTGGCGTTGCCGGCTGCGGCGTGTCGATCACGAACAGCAGATGCACGCCATGCTCGACCTGGCTGACAGCGTTGAACAGCGCATCGGGCAGCGCCGTCACCGGCGCGTTCACGGCGCCGCAGCGCGCGACGATGGCCTGCACCTCGGCGTTGCCCAGCGCGCCCTCGGACACCACGCAGTGGCGCGGTGCACCGCGCAGGTCGAGCCAGGTCTGGCACAGGTGCACGCCATCGAGCAGGCTGTGCCCAGCCTTGCGACGGGCCTGCGAGCTGGTGGCCAGCGCCTTGATCTCTTTATAAAACGCGTTGTCGCGCGAGGTGATGGTCTTCATGGGTTCACCACATCGCCAACCATGGCGCCAAACAGGTCTGTCTGCAGCATCTCGCGCACCGGTGCAAACGAGCGGCGGTGCGCCGGCGACGGCCCGTGGGCGCCCAGGCGCTCCAGGTGCAGCGCGGTGCCGTAGCCCTTGTGCTGATCGAACCCGTATTGCGGATACTGTTCGTGCAGCTGTACCAGCGCCGCGTCGCGCGCCGTTTTGGCCAGGATCGACGCGGCCGAAATCGCATTGACCTTGTCGTCGCCCTTGACGATCGCGTGCGCGCGCACCGTCAGCTCGGGACAGCGGTTGCCGTCGATAAGCGCGATGGTCGGCGCATGCTGCAGCGCCTCCACCGCGCGGCGCATCGCCAGCATCGTCGCCTGCAGGATGTTGATGCTGTCGATTTCTTCACACGAGCATTCGGCCACTGCCCAGGCCAGCGCCTGGGCACGGATCAGCGGCGCGAGTTCGTCGCGCCGCGCGGCGGTCAGCTTCTTTGAATCCCGCAGCCCATCGATCGGACGGCGCGGATCGAGGATGACGGCGGCCGCAAACACGGGCCCTGCCAGCGGGCCACGCCCGGCTTCATCGACGCCGCACACGATGTCCAGTGCGGTGAACGGCCGGCCCCTGGTGGGCAGGCCGGGATACAGATTGATTCTGGTTTTTGTCATCTACGTGTTCCGGGCGCCGTGCGCCCGATAATCTGCAGCACCGCCTGCGCGCTCTCTTCGGCGCTGTTGCGCAGCAAGCTGTGGTGCATGTCGAGGAAGCGCTGCGCCAGGCGCTCGCGCCCTGCGGTGTCTTGCAGCTGGCGCCAGACGGCGTCGGCCAGTGCTTCGGGCGTGGCCGCATGCTGCAGCAGCTCGGGCACGACAAATTCGCGCGCCAGGATGTTCGGCAAGCCGATCCACGGCTGGTAACCCATGTGCCGCATGATTTCCCACGAGGCGCGCATGACCTTGTAGGCGATGACCATCGGCTTCTTGAATAGTGCCACTTCCAGCGTGGCCGTGCCGGAGGCGACCAGCACCGCGTCGGCGGCGGCAATGGCCGTGTGCGAGCCTTCGGCAGTCACGATCAGCTCCACGCCCTGCAGGCCGGCTGCGGTGACGATCTGGTCGAAGTACGCCCGCTGGCGTTCGCCAACCATCGGCACGACAAAGCGCAGGCCGGGATCGCGCGCCGCCAGCAGCTGCACGGCGCGCACGAACGCCTCGGCCAGGTATTTCAGTTCGCCCATGCGGCTGCCCGGCATGACGGTAACGACGCGCGCGTCAAGCGGCAACCCCAGTGCGCGGCGCGCAGCCGCCACGTCAGGCGCCAGCGGAATCGTCTCGGCCAGCGGGTGCCCGATATACGTCACCGGCACGCCCGCCGCACGGTAGATCGCTTCTTCGAACGGGAAGATCACGAGCATGTGCGACACGGCGCGCTGGATCTTCTTGATGCGGCCACCGCGCCAGGCCCAGATCTGCGGCCCGATGAAGTGCACCGTCGGGATGCCAGCGGCGCGCAACTGCTCTTCGAGGCCCAGGTTGAAGCCGGGGTAGTCGGCGCCGATGAAGGCAGCCGGCCGTTCGGCGATCAGCCGATCGCGCAGGCGACTCTGGATGCCCTTGAGTTCACGGTAGCGGGGAATGACTTCGAACAGGCCGCGCACGGTCAGCAGGTCCATCGGGACGTCGCTGACCATGCCCTGCTCGATCATGCGCGGCCCACCGATGCCGTGGAAGCGCGCTTGTGGCAGATGCGGGCGCAGACCGGCCAGCAGGCGCGCCGCCAGCATGTCGCCGGACGCTTCGCCCGCCACCAGGGCCAGCGACACGTCGCGGGCCGCGGCGGACGGCACGCCGTCAGCGAACGATGCCACGGCTCGCGGTGCCGAGGAAATCGCGCAGCAGGCGAATGTCGTTTGCGGCTGCCGGCAGACGGTCTTCTTCGGCCTGCAACGCGGCTTTCGATTCTTCGAGCGTCAGGCCGTTCCGGTACAGCAGCTTGTAGGCGCTGCGGATGCCATCGAGCTGCTCGCGCGTGAAGCCGCGGCGCTTGAGGCCTTCAAGATTGACGCCGCGCGCACCGGCCGGATTGCCCGACACCAGCACGTACGGCGGCACGTCCTGCGTCAGGCTCGTGTACATGCCGATGAACGCGTGGGCGCCGATCTTGCAGAACTGGTGCACGCCGACAAAGCCGGACAGGATCGCCCAGTCGCCCACGTGCACGTGGCCCGCCAGTTGCGCATTGTTCGAGAAGATCGTGTTGCTGCCCACCTGGCAGTCGTGCGCCAGGTGCACGTACGCCGAAATCCAGTTGTCGTTGCCCAGGCGCGTGACGCCTTCATCCTGCACCGTGCCCAGGTTGAAGCTGACGAATTCACGCACCGTGTTGCGGTCGCCCACTTCCAGCCGGGTCGGCTCGCCCTGCCACTTTTTATCCTGTGGCGCAGCGCCAATGGAGCAGAACTGGAAGAACTTGTTGTCCTTGCCGATGGTCGTGTGGCCGTCGATGACGACGTGCGGGCCGATCACGGTGCCGGCATCGATGCGCACGTTCGGGCCGACGATCGAGTAGGCCCCGACTTCGACCGAGCTGTCGAGCTGCGCCTGCGGATCGACGATCGCGGTTGGATGAATCTTGCTCATCACGTCTCCTTACTCGGGCGTGGATGCAGCCGGTGCCGCCCCGGCGCCTTTCATCGGCGCTTCGGCGGCGCCCCGGATCGTGCACATCAAATCGCCTTCGACGGCGACCTTGCCGTCGACCGTGGCGACGGCCTTGTACTTCCAGATGCCGCGCGAGACGCGCACGATTTCGACTTCCATGCGCAGCTGGTCGCCCGGCTCCACCGGCCGCTTGAAGCGCGCATTGTCGATGCCGACGAAGTACACGACCGAGTTTTCGTCCGGCTTGACGCCCATCGTCATGAACGACAGGATGGCCGCGGTCTGCGCCATCGCTTCGATCATCAGCACACCCGGCATCACCGGCTTGTGCGGGAAGTGGCCGTTGAAAAATTCTTCGTTGATCGTGACGTTCTTGATCGCGACGATGCGCTTGCCCAGTTCGACATCCAGCACGCGGTCAACCAGCAGCAGCGGATAACGGTGCGGCAGGTATTCCTTGATCTGGTTGATGTCGAGGGTGGTGAGTTCTGGCGTAGTCATTGTTGTTGTTCTGTGAGGGTTTTGATGGTTTTCTCGAGCGCGCGCAGTTTTTCGCGCATCGAGCCCAGGTTGCGCACGATCGCGGCGCTGCGTTCCCATTCGGCGTTCTTGGCCAGCGGGTAAAAGCCCGTGTACTGGCCCGGTTCGAGCACCGAGCGCGAGACCATGCTGCCCGATGAGATATGCACATTATCGGCGATCTCGAGGTGGCCCAGCACCATGGCGGCGCCGCCGAACGTGCAGCGGCTGCCGATCTTCGCGCTGCCGGCCACGCCGACGCAGCCGGCCATCGCGGTGTGCGCGCCGATGCGGGTGTTGTGGCCGATCTGGATCTGGTTGTCGAGCTTGACGCCGTCTTCGATGATCGTGTCTTCAAGTGCGCCACGGTCGATCGTCGTGTTGGCGCCGATGTCGACATCGTCGCCGATCAGCACACGGCCGGTCTGCGGAATCTTGATGTACACGCCGCCCTCGTTGGCAAAGCCGAAGCCGTCGGTGCCGATCACGGCGCCCGAATGCAGGATGCCCCGCTTGCCGATCTGGCAGCCGGCGTGGAACGTCACGTTCGCAAACAGGTGCGTGCCTTCGCCGATGACGGCGTTGCGCCCGACGTAGCAGCCGGCGTCGATGACGGCCTGCGCCCCAATCACGGCGCCGTCATCGATCGTCACGTGCGGCCCAATGTGGGCGCTCGGATCGATCACGGCGGACTCCGCAACGACAGCGCTCGGGTGTACGCCTGCGGGCGGCACATGGTCGGTCAGCGATGCGAAATACTGCGCCGCGCGGGCGAAGTATGCGTAAGGGTTGGTGGTGACGATGCGCGCGCCTTCATAGGTCGCGGCCACCGTCGGGTCGTCCAGCGGCGACAGGATCAGGGCCGCGGCCCCGCTTTGCGCCGCCAGTGCGCGCAGCTTGCTGTTGGAGAGGAAGCTGATGTGCGAAGCGCCGGCCGTGTCCAGGGGAGCAATCGCCGTAACCTCGAGGTTCGGGTCGCCCACCAGCTGTCCGCCGAAGCGCTCGACCAAATCGCCTAGTCGAATGCCCATCTCGGTCTTTCAGTGTGAGTCAAAATCGGTAAAGCAGGAAAACACTGCCGACAGGTGTTATTTGTCGAGCAGCTTGAGGATCTTGTCGGTGATGTCCACGCGTGGATTCACCCACGCCGCTTCAACCAGCACGGCGTCAAGCTTTTCGGCTTCAGCGTACTGCTCGACGAGCTTGTAGGCCTTCTGCGCGATCGCGGCGCGTTCTTCGTTCTTGCGCTGCTGCAGGTCTTCCTGGAACTCGCGCTGCATGCGTTCGACGTCTTTCTGCATGTTGAACAGCTCGCGCGCGCGGCGCGTGCGTTCCAGCTCGGCCAGGCTGCTGCCTTCGGCATCGAACTTCTCGGACGCGCCCTTGAACTTGCCGACCATCTCTTCGACGGCCTTCTGACGCTTGGAGAACTCCGCCGCCAGCTTGGCGTCGGCCGCCTTGGCCATCTTGGAGTCGGTCATCAGG
Organism: Massilia aurea; assembly: GCF_014200505.1. Classification (GTDB taxonomy): domain Bacteria; phylum Pseudomonadota; class Gammaproteobacteria; order Burkholderiales; family Burkholderiaceae_D; genus Telluria; species Telluria aurea_B. The sequence continues at coordinate 1,835,407 of NZ_JACHBX010000001.1, forward strand.
CGCTCGGTGTAGACAAAGCCGATGCGGCCCGTCGCCACCTGCGCCTGCGCCTGTGCCAGCGGCGACGCGCACATTGCGGCCAGCAGCAAGGCTGGCGCCACGGTGGGCTTGAAGCCGTCAGGCAGCGAGGCAATCAGATTTTTCAACATAAAGTCTCTCGCAATCGTTCTTCAGGACGCAGTGGGCCGGTCAGAAGCCGGTACCCATCTGGAACTGGAAGCGCTCCAGGCGGTCACCCGGCAGCGAATTCAGCGGCTTAGCATAACTCAACTTGAGCGGACCGACCGGGGAAATCCAGGACAGACCGATACCGGCCGAGTAGCGGAACTCGCCGAAGCGGATCTTCGCGTCCTCCTGGAACACCTGGCCGCCGTCGGCGAAGGTGAACCAGCGCAGGCTGCGGTCGGTGCCGCTGCCCGGGAACGGGAACTGCAGTTCGGCGTTGGCGATGATGCGCTTCGAGCCGCCGATCGCATCGTAGTAACGCTGGTCGACCACGCCGAGCGACGAGCTCTCGTAGCCGCGCACCGAACCAATGCCGCCGGCATAGAAGTTCTTGAAGACCGGGTAGGCGCTGCCGCCAATGCCCTTGCCGTAATCGAACTCGCCGCGCAGGGCCAGCGTCATCCAGCGCGTGACTGGCTTCCACCACTGGTGTTCGTACACGAGGCGGTAGTACTTGGCGTCGCCGATCGCATCGATTTCGAAGTTGGCGCGCTGGAAGCGGCCGCGGCTCGGGGTCACGGCGCTGTCGCGCGTGTCGCGGCCCCACGCCACCGTCAATGGAATCGCATTGGTGGTGGCCGAACCGACACCGCTGGCAGGGCCGCCGTTCTGGCGCACGAAGGTCTGGTAGATGCTTGGCGACGATTCGTCGGTTTCCAGTTCGGTGCGTTCCAGGCCGGCGCCGAAGTAGACGGTGTCGGACTCGGAGAACGGCACGCCGAAGGTCATGTTGCCACCGGTCTGACGCACCGTGTACGAACCGATGTTCAGCGCCGGTGGGCGCGAGGTGCGCAGGTACAGCGAGAACGCGCGCGAGACGCCGTCGTCGGTGAAGTACGGATTGGTCTGCGAGAACGCGATCGTCCGGTTGTACTTGCTCGTATTGAGCTCGATGCCGACCGTGTTGCCGCTGCCGGCGAAGTTGGCCTGCGAGATCGACGCGGTGAACGTGAACTTCTCGGACTGCGAGAAGGCGCCACCGATCATGAAGTTACCCGTCGGTTTTTCTTCGACCGCGATGTTCACGTCGACCTGGTCGGACGTGCCTGGCGACTCGGGCGTTTCAACCTTCACGTCCTTGAAGTAGCCGAGGCGGTCGACGCGGTCACGCGAGAGCTTGACGCGATTGGCGTCGTACCACGAGCTCTCGAACTGGCGGAATTCGCGGCGGATGACTTCATCGCGGGTGACCGTGTTACCGGAGATGTTCATGTGACGCACATACGCGCGCTTGCCCGGATCGACGAAGAACGTGAAGGCCACTTCACGCTTCTCGCGGTTCAGTTCCGGGTTGGCCGTGACGTTGGCGAACGCGTAGCCGAAGGTGCCCAGGCGATCGGAGATCAGCTTGTTGGTGCCCTCTTGCAGGTCGCCCACGTAGGTCTTGCCCGGCTGGAGCAGGATCAGCTGCTTGAGCTCTTCTTCGCGGCCGAACATTTCGCCTTCGAGCTTGACGCTCGAGACGGTGTACTGCTCGCCTTCGGTGATGTTGAGCGTCAGGTAGATGTCGCGCTTGTCCGGCGTGATCGACACTTGGGTCGATTCGACGTTGGCTTCGAGGTAGCCATGATTGAGGTACCACGACTTGATCTTTTCCAGGTCGCCGGTCAGCTTCTGCTTGGAGTACTGGTCGGCCTTGGAGTACCAGGTGAACCAGCCCGACGGGCGCAGTTCGAGCAACTGGCGCAGCTCTTTGTCGCTGAACGCCTTGTTGCCGATGATGTTGATGCCCTTGATCTTGGCGACATCGCCTTCGTCCACATTGAACATGATCGTGACGCGATTGCGTTCGATCGGGGTCACGGTGGTGGTGATCTTGACGCCATACAGGCCATGCGACAGGTACTGGCGCTTGAGTTCCTGCTCGGCGCGGTCGACCGACGCCTTGTCGAAGATCTTGGTCTGGGCCACGCCGATTTCGGATAGCGCCTTGACCAGCATGTCTTTTTCGAATTCCTTGGTGCCCGTGAAGTCGACCGACGAAATCGCCGGACGCTCTTCGACCAGCACGACCAGCACGCCGTTTTCTTCTTCGAGGCGGATGTCCTTGAAGAAGCCGGTGGCGTACAACGCCTTGATCGCGCTCGAGGCCTTGACGTCGTCGAAGGTCTCGCCCACGCGCACCGGCAGGTAGCTGAACACGGTGCCTGCCTCGGTACGCTGGATGCCCTCGACCCGGATGTCCTTGACGACGAACGGGTTGACGGCCATGGCATTATTTGCGTACAGCGTGGCGCACAGCGCCACGACGGCGGAGCCAATCAGGCTGCGGCGAATGAACGGCAAGGCGAAACGATCTTGTTGTGATTTCATTGGCTGGATCAAAGGGTCACTCATTTGGACAACGATTGCTTGGTGATTTGACTGGGCTCCCGGGGAGCGAACCGCGGGCGGCTAGAGTAAGCGTCCCAGGTCGTTGAAGACGGCGAGCGCCATCAGCATGAACAGCAGGCCGACCCCGGCGCGCTGTGCGAACTCGACGACGCGCACAGAAACAGGACGCCCGGTCAAAACTTCCAGCGAATAATACAGTAAATGGCCACCATCCAGAACGGGAATTGGTAACAAATTCATGACGCCTAAGCTGATACTAATAAAGGCAATAAACTGTAAATAGCTGACGAGCCCAATGCGGGCGGTCTGTCCGGCGTAATCGGCGATCGTGATCGGACCGGTCACATTTTTCAGTGACGCTTCACCGGTAATCATCTTGCCGATCATTTTCAGCGTCATCGTGGATGTTTCCCAGGTGCGCTCGGCACCGCGCGCGATGGCATCGAACGGGCCTGAGGAGACAGTCACCATCTCGGGCGCCTGCGCCACCATCGCATTGATCACGCCGCGGCCGTTGGCGTCCGCCTCGGGCGTGAGCGACAGCGTAACGGGCGAGCCGGCACGCTGCACCTCGACCTGCAGCACGCGGCCCGGTGCGGTGCGCACTGCGTCGATGAAGGCGATGCCATCGACGACCGGCGCGCCGTTCAGGCGCAGCACGAGGTCACCGGCCTGCAGGCCGGCGCGCTGCCCGGCCCCATCGGCAATGACCTTGTCGATACGCGGCTGCGGGCGCCACAGATCCAGGCCCAGCGTGGCCATCACGTCGCTGTCGACATCGAGCTTGCCGATGACGGACGCGGGCAGCACCACGGTGTATGTGCTGCCACTCGTGCTGCCACTCGTGCTGCGCAGGTCCAGGCGCGCGTCGGTCTTGTCGACCGCCGCGTGCATGATTTGCCAGCGCAGCTCGGACCACGAACGCACGGCGCTGCCATTGACAGCAACCACGGTCTCGCCGCCGCGCACGCCGGCGCGGTAGGCATCCGTCGATTCGGCCACGGCGCGCAGACGCGCCGACGGCTCGTCCACGCCATGCATGAAGAGCGCCGCCATCAGGGCGATCGCCAGCGCGAAGTTCGACAGCGGGCCGGCAGCGACGATGGCGATGCGCTTCCAGACGTTCTGGTGCGTGAATTCGCGCGACAGCTCGCTCTTGTCGATCGGGCCGGCGTCGGGATCGCGGCTGTCGAGGAACTTGACGTAGCCGCCCAGTGGCAGCAGCGAGACCGCCCACTCAGTCTGATCCCGACCGAAGCGGCGCGACCAGACGACGCGGCCCATGCCGATCGAAAAACGCAGCACCTTGACGCCGCAGGCGCGCGCCACCAGGTAGTGACCCAGCTCGTGGATCACGATCAGGGGGCCGAGCGCCAGCGCGAACGCCAGCACGGTGTAAAGCAGGGTCATTGGGCGGTATCCGTCAATCAGTGCAGGCTGGCGACCGCATGCGCTGCGGCCTCGCGGGCGCGTGCGTCCTGGGCCAGCACGGCCTCGATCGAGGGCGCCGGGCCATGCTCGACAGCGTCGAGTGCATGGCGGATGACGCGGTCGATATCGCGGAAACCAATGCGGCGTTCGAGGAACGCATCCACCGCGACTTCATTGGCAGCGTTGAGCAGTGCCGGGGCCGTGCCGCCGGCGCGCAGTGCGTCGAACGCGAGCGCCAGGCACGGGAAGCGCGTGAAATCGGGCGGGAAGAACTGCAGCGCCGCCATCTGCGTCAGGTCGAGCTGGGCGACGCCCGATGCAATCCGGTCCGGGTACGCGAGCGCGTGCGCGATCGGCGTGCGCATGTCCGGGTTGCCCAGTTGTGCCAGCACCGAGCCGTCGACGTACGACACCATCGAGTGGATCACGCTTTGCGGGTGGATCACGACCTCGATCTGATCGGCCGGCGCGCCGAACAGCCAGTGGGCTTCGATCACTTCGAGGCCCTTGTTCATCATGGTCGCCGAGTCCACCGAGATCTTGCGGCCCATGACCCAGTTCGGGTGCTTGCAGGCTTCGTCCGGGGTCACGTCGCCGAGCGTTTCGACGGCGCGGTTCAGGAACGGACCGCCCGATGCCGTCAGCAGGATCTTGGCCACGCCGGCCGCTGCCGGCACGCGGCCGAAGGCCGCAGGCAGCGACTGGAAGATGGCATTGTGTTCGCTGTCAATCGGCAGCAGCGTGGCGTTGTGCTCGCGCACGGCGTCCATGAACAGCTGGCCGGACATGACCAGCGCTTCCTTGTTCGCCAGCAGAATCTTCTTGCCGGCGCGGGCGGCGGCAAGCGTCGGGGCCAGGCCGGCGGCGCCGACGATGGCAGCCATCACCGTGTCGGTGTCGGCGCTTGATGCGATATCGCACAGCGCCTGCTCGCCGTATTCGACGCTGGTGGGCAGGTCGGCGATCAGCGCCGCCAGGCGTGCGGCCGCGTCGGCGCTACCGACCACAGCGCGCGCGGGGCGGCAGCTGCGGCAGGCGGCGGCAAGTTCTTCAACGCGCGTGTGCGCGCTCAGCGCGTACACCTGGTATTGCTCCGGATGGCGTGCCAGCACGTCGAGGGTCGAGGCGCCGATCGAGCCGGTGGCGCCCAGGATGGTAATGCGTTGCATGTGAACTTCCTTCTAGAGCCAGGTGGCGATCAGCGCCGCCAGTGGCAGGACCGGCACGAGTGCATCGATCCGGTCCAGCACGCCGCCGTGGCCCGGCAGCAGGTTGCTGCTGTCCTTGGCGCCGGCGCGGCGTTTGAGCTGGGATTCGAACAGGTCGCCAACGACACTGGCAACCACGATGAGGGCAATCACGGCGAACAAGCCGAGCCAGCCGAGGCCCGCCTGCACGCGCACGGCGAACGTGCCGGCGAAGGCTTCGCCACCGAACAGCACGGTGCAGGCAGCCAGTACCAGCGTGACGAGTCCACCGCCGATGGCGCCCTCCCACGATTTACCGGGCGAGATGCTCGGCGCCAGCTTGCGCTTGCCGAAGGTCTTGCCGCAGACATAGGCAAAGATGTCGGCGGCCCAGACAATGGCCAGCACCGACAGCAGCAGCACGGCCGAGTAATTGAACAGGTAGACGATTGCCACGAAACAGGCCACCAGCGAGATCGCGTACAGCAAACTCAGCAAGGTATTGGGCGTGCTCGACAGCGGCGGCAGGCCGAACTTGAGCGTGGGAGCAAAGCGCAGCGCCCACAGCAGCACGCCGATGCCGAACCAGAAGGTTGGATTACCCTGCTCGCGCACGAAGAACGCGTAAGCAAAGGCCAGCGTCCAGGCGCCGGCAATCAGGATGGCGCTACGGGCGCCGGGGTTAAACAGGCGAAAACATTCCCAGATCGCGGCGCCGAAAAAGACGCAGGCCACCACCGCAAACGCCGTGTAGTTATTGGAGTACAGAACCGGCAGCAGGACTGCCAGCAGGACGAGTGCGGTGAGAATCCGGGTCTTGAGCATTTAGTTGGTCTTCTTCGCTACTTGGGCGCCGGTCTGGCCAAAGCGCCGTTCGCGCTCCTGGTAGGAGCCAATCGCCTCGTCCAGCGCCTTTGGCGTGAAGTCAGGCCAGAAGGTGTCGGTAAAGTGCAGCTCGGCATATGCCAGCTGCCACAACAGGAAATTCGAAATGCGTTCTTCGCCGCCGGTGCGGATGAACAGGTCGGGCTCAGGCGCATACGCCATCGCCAGGTGCGGCGCCAGCATGTCTTCACTGAACTCGGTGATGCCGGGGTTGGCTTTCACCATCTTGCCGGTTGCCTGCATGATATCCCAGCGCCCGCCATAGTTCGCGCACACAGTGACCGTCAGGCGCGTGTTGCCGGCCGTGCGGCGCTCGGCATTGGCGATCATGTCCTGCAGCTTGGCATCGAAGCGGCTCAGGTCACCCACCACTTTCAGGCGGATATTATTGGCGTGCATCTTGGCGACTTCGCGCTCGAGCGCCGTCACGAACAGGCGCATCAGCAGCGAGACTTCGTCGGCCGGACGGCGCCAGTTCTCGGACGAGAACGCGAACAGCGTCAGGTACTCGACGCCACGCTCGACGCAGGCTTCCACCACGCCGCGCACGGCTTCGACGCCCTTGACGTGGCCGGCCACGCGCGGCAGCAAGCGTTTGGTTGCCCAGCGGCCATTACCGTCCATGATGATGGCGATATGACGTGGCACGGCGGACGTGGCGGGAACGGCGGTGGTCGAGCTTTTGAACATCAGATTTCCATAAAACTGCGCCATAAAACTGCGCCATAAAACTTCGCCAGAGAACTGCGCCAGAAAACTGCGCTACAGAATTGCACCTGGCATTGCGCAATTGGCCAATCATAAGGCACGCGGACCGGCCGCGGCAAGTTGCCGGGGCCGGTCCGCAGGAAAGCCCGGGGGCTTGCCGATGAAATACCTGCTTACACCGTCAGGATTTCTTTTTCTTTTTCGCCCAGCAGCTTGTCGATGTCGGCCACGGCCTTGTCGGTCAGCTTTTGGATTTCGTCGGACGAACGACGCTCGTCGTCTTCCGATGCGGTCTTGTCTTTGACCATTTTCTTCAGCGCTTCGTTGGCGTCGCGACGGATATTGCGCACGGCAATTTTCGCATCTTCACCTTCGGACTTGGTCAGCTTGACCATTTCCTTGCGGCGCTCTTCGGTCAGCGGCGGGGTCGGCACGCGGATCATTTCGCCCTGCGACGACGGGTTCAGGCCCAGATCGGCATCGCGGATCGCTTTTTCGATGGCTGCCAGCATCTTCTTCTCGAATGGCTGGACGCCGATCGTGCGGGCATCGACCAGGGTCAGGTTGGCGACCATCGGCAGCGCCGTTGGCGAACCGTAGTAGTCGACCGTGACGTGATCCAGAATGCCGGTGTGGGCGCGGCCGGTACGGACCTTGGCCAGATCGGCGCGCAGGGTTTCGATGGACTTGACCATGCGGTCTTGTGCGTTTTTCTTGACGTCAGCTAAGGACATGCTGCTCTCCTGTTATTCAGTTAATTTAGACGTGGACCAGTGTACCTTCGTCTTCACCCATGATCACGCGCGTGAGAGCGCCAGGCTTGACGATGGAAAACACCTTGATCGGCAGTTTCTGGTCGCGGCACAGTGCGAACGCGGTGGCGTCCATCACTTGCAGGTGCTTCGAGATCGCTTCGTCGAACGTGATGCTCTCGTAGCGGGTCGCGGTTGGATCCTTGTTAGGATCGGCGCTGTAGACGCCGTCGACCTTGGTGGCTTTCAGGACGATCTCGGCCGAGATTTCGGCGCCGCGCAGGGCAGCAGCCGTATCGGTCGTGAAGAACGGGTTGCCGGTACCGGCGGCAAACACGACGACCTTGCCCTCTTCGAGGTATTGCAGCGCTTTCGGGCGCACGTACGGCTCGACGACCTGCTCGATGGCGATGGCCGACATGACGCGGGCGGTGATGCCGACGTGACGCATCGCGTCCGCCAGTGCCAGCGCATTCATGACGGTGGCCAGCATGCCCATATAGTCGGCGGTCGCGCGGTCCATGCCCTGGGCGCCAGGGGCGACGCCGCGGAAGATGTTGCCACCGCCAATGACGACCGCGATCTGCACACCCAGCTTGGCTACTTCGGCCACGTCGGCCACCATGCGTTCGATGGTGGCGCGGTTGATGCCGAACTGATCGTCGCCCATCAGTGCTTCGCCAGACAGTTTCAGAAGGACACGTTGGTAAGCTGGTTTTGTCATGATGAAGCGGCTCCTTTAAGATAGTGCTGTGGATCGAATTCGGGTCTGACCAACGCCTCGTGGGCGGGTCTCATCCGTGCCGGGACGGATGGGATTGTAAAGCGGGTACGGCTTGGGGCGCGCTACGTAGGGTGGGCGGCTGCGCCGTCCACGCGGTGATCGTTGGCCACGCGGTCATTCGGAATGATAACGGAGCCACAATATGCATCCCGCAAAACTTACGTTCGGATACCAAACCAAACCAAACCGGCTCCGCTTGCTGCCCCATCACCGTGCCGCCAACCATCACCGCGCGGACGGCGTAGCCGTCCGCCCTACAAAAACGGGCCTCACGGCCCGTTTGTTTGATTACTGCTTGTTGGCAGCCATCTGTGCTGCGACTTCTGCTGCGAAGTCGTCGACCTTCTTCTCGATGCCCTCGCCCACCACGTACATGGTGAAGCCCTTGACGGTGGTGTTTGCCGCCTTGATCATCTGTTCGATCGACTGCTTGTCGTTCTTGACGAACGCCTGGTTCAGCAGCGAGACTTCTTTCAGGTACTTCTGCACCGAACCGTCGACGCGCTTGGCGACGATGTCAGCCGATTGTGGCTGCTTGCCTTCGGCGACGGCCTTGTCAGCATCTTCCTTGGCTTTCAGTTCAGCAACCGAACGCTCTTTTTCGATCATTTCTGCTGGCACTTGCTCCGACGACAGAGCGACTGGCTTCATGGCAGCGATGTGCATGGCCAGGTCCTTGCCGACTTGCTCGTCCGCACCTTCGAAATCGACGATGACGCCGATACGGGTGCCGTGCAGGTACGACGCCAGCTTGCCGGTGGTTTCGAAACGCTGGAAACGACGCACGGTCATGTTCTCACCGATCTTGCCGATCAGGGCAGTACGGACGTCGTCGAAGGTACCGCCTTCGTGCGGCAGGGCTGCCAGAGCAGCGACGTCAGCCGGGTTGTTTTCGGCGACCAGGCGTGCTGCCAGGTTGACCATGGCCAGGAAATCGTCGTTCTTCGCAACGAAGTCGGTTTCGCTGTTGACTTCGACGAGCGCGCCGACGTTGCCCGAAATATAGGTAGCCACGACGCCTTCGGCGGTCACGCGTGCCGATGCCTTCGATGCCTTGCCGCCCAGCTTGACGCGCAGGATTTCTTCAGCACGACCCATGTCGCCGTCGGCTTCGGTCAGTGCTTTTTTGCATTCCATCATTGGTGCATCGGTCTTGGCGCGCAGTTCGCCAACCATTGCTGCAGTAATAGCTGCCATAGTGTGTTCTCCTAAATGTGTATCCAGGGGCGCAGTCCGCTCAAATTGTGCGTCCTGCAAGTATTTAGCTTAAAAAAAGGGGGGCTCGACAGTCCGGCGCCCCCTTCTATGTGGCAGCAGGCACATGGCCTGCCATCACTTATGCCTGCTCGGAAACTTCGACGAAGTCGTCGCCGCCGGCTGCCTTGACCATGTCAGCCACTTCGTTGGTCGCGCTGGCGCGGCCTTCGATGATCGCATCGGCAACGCCGCGTGCGTACAGGCTGATGGCTTTCGACGAGTCGTCGTTACCCGGGATGATGTGGGTGACGCCTTCTGGCGAGTGGTTGGTGTCGACGATGCCGATGACCGGGATGCCCAGCTTGCCGGCTTCGGTGATCGTACCCTTGTGGTAGCCGACGTCAACAACGAAGATCGCGTCTGGCACGCCGCCCAGATCCTTGATACCGCCGATCGACTTTTGCAGCTTGATCATCTCGCGCGAGAACATCAGCGCTTCTTTTTTCGACATCTTCTCGACCGAGCCGTCTTCGACCAGGACTTCCATTTCCTTCAGGCGCTTGATCGACGTCTTGATGGTCTTGAAGTTGGTCAGCATGCCGCCGAGCCAGCGCTGGTCGACGTATGGGACGCCGGCGCGTTGCGCTTCAGCTGCGATGATGTCGCGAGCCTGACGCTTGGTGCCGACCATCAGGATCGTGCCGCGGTTGGCCGAGATCTGCTTGATGGTTTTCATCGCATCCTGATACATCGCCATGGTTTTTTCCAGGTTGATGATGTGGATCTTGTTGCGATGACCGAAGATGAACGGTGCCATCTTTGGATTCCAGAAACGGGTCTGGTGGCCGAAGTGAATACCGGCTTCCAGCATTTCGCGCATAGTAACGGACATGTAATTCTCCAGGGTTGGGTCTTGAATGTGGCCAGTCACCAAGCAGGCACCCTTTTAGGGCCACATTCGCGATTTCTATCAATTAAAAAACTTTATTTTTACAACGTTGCACGATGTGAATCCGAGCAACCCGAGATTCTAGCGGAATTGTCAGCATTATTCAAGCGTGCAATCGCAGCCCGGCCAGGCAGGCGCCTCCCGCCGCCTTACAGCAGCGGCGCGACATCCCTTATAATGGCGGCCATACTGCCCCGACCATCGCCACCCCGGTCGCCGGGCGCTCACCCGATATCACGCAGGATACGACTCTCCTATGGCCACCATCATCAAGACCCTCGAAGAAATCGACGGCATGCGCGTCGCTTGCCGCCTCGGCTCGGAAGTGCTGGACTATATCACTCCATTCATCAAGCCCGGCATCACCACCGGCGAGCTCGACCGCCTGGCGTGCGAGTACATGGTCAACGTGCAAGGCACGATTCCGGCCACGCTCAACTACGCCCCGCCCGGCTACCCGCCGTTCCCGGGCTCGATCTGCGCCTCGCTCAACGACGTCATCTGCCACGGCATCCCGGGCGAGCGCGTGCTCAAGAGCGGCGACGCGCTGAACATCGATATCACGCCGATCACCAAGGAAGGCTTCCACGGCGACAACAGCCGCATGTACCTGGTCGGCGAGCCGTCGATCATGGCGCGCCGCCTGGCCGAAGTCACCTTTGAATGCATGTGGCTGGGTATCGCCGCCGTCAAGCCGGGCAAGCACCTGGGCGATATCGGCTACGCGATCCAGCAGCACGCCGAAAAGAACGGCTACAGCGTCGTGCGCGAATTCTGTGGCCACGGCGTGGGCCGCTCGTTCCACGAAGAGCCGCAAGTGCTGCACTACGGCCGCCCGGGCACGCTCGAAGTCCTGCAACCCGGCATGATCTTCACGATCGAACCGATGATCAATGCGGGCAAGCGCGACATCAAGGAAATGCCGGACGGCTGGACCATCAAGACGAAGGACCGCAGCCTGTCGGCGCAGTGGGAGCACACGGTGCTGGTCACCGAAACCGGCGTCGAAGTCTTGACGCTGTCGGCCGGCAGCCCACCGCCGCCGGCAATCGCCCTGCCGCTGCTCGGGCCGGACTTTGTCTGGCCTGCGCCTGCCCCTGCCGCCGCAGCGGCCTAAGGAGCCGGCCATGGGTCACGCCGAACACCTGGACACCGTCCGCACCACGCTGCGCCAGCGCCTCAAGAACGAGCGCCAGCTCGTGTTCCAGGCGTTCCAGGAAGACGGCATGCCCGAAAAACTGCTGCGCAACCTGCGCCAGGTCGTCGATGCGGTACTGATCGATGCCTGGCAGGCGGCCGGCCTGCCCGCCGGCACCGCGCTGGTGGGCGTGGGCGGCTACGGGCGTGGCGAGCTGTTTCCGTACTCCGACGTCGACCTCCTGATCCTGCTGGCCGCCCCGCCGGATGCGATCACGCAGGCGCGCCTCGAAGGCCTGGTCCAGCTGCTGTGGGACCTGGGCCTGGAGATCGGGCACAGCATCCGCACGGTCGACGAATGCCTGATCGAATCCGCGGCCGACATCACGGTGCAAACGAGTCTGCTCGAAGCGCGCCTGGTCACCGGCAACGAGCCGCTGTTCGACACGCTGCAGCAGCGCTACCGCGAGGCACTCGACCCGCAGGCGTTCTTCCGGGCCAAGACGGCCGAGATGCGCCTGCGCCACGCCAAGCACGAATACACGGCGTTCGCGCTCGAACCGAACGTCAAGGAAAGCCCGGGCGCGCTGCGCGACCTGCAGGTGATCATGTGGGTGGCCAAGGCCGCCGGCCTGGCCGACAGCTGGGGGCAGCTCGCCACGCGCGAGCTGATCACGCGCATGGAAGCGCGCCAGCTGATGGAAAAGGAAAGCGCCTTCAAGGACATCCGCATCCGCCTGCACCTGCACACCAAGCGGCGCGAAGACCGTTTGGTATTCGACGTCCAGACGGCCATTGCCAATACGCTCGGCCTGGTCGCCACGGACGATGGCCCGAACGTGCGCCGCCCGAGCGAGCTGCTGATGCAGCGCTACTACTGGGCCGCCAAGACCGTCACGCAGCTCAACACGATCCTGCTGCAGAATATCGAGGCCCAGCTGTTCCCGCAGCCTGCTGTCGCCTTCCCGATCAGCGCCCACTTCCTGCAGATGGGGAACCTGATCGATATCGCGCAGGACGACACGTTCGAGCAGACGCCTACCGCGATCCTCGAACTGTTCGTTGTGATGACCGAGCGCCACGACATCAAGGGCATGACCGCGCGTGCCACCCGCGCGCTGTGGCATGCCCGCACCCAGATCGACGACGCGTACCGCGCCGATCCGGTCAACAAGGCGCTGTTCCTGCGCGTGCTGCAGGCGCCGCGCGGCATGGTGCATGCGCTGCGCCGCATGAACGAATTCGGCATCCTGGGCCGCTACCTGCCGGCGTTTCGCAAGATCGTCGGGCAGATGCAGCACGACCTGTTCCACGCTTACACGGTCGACCAGCACATCATGATGGTGGTGCGTAATCTGCGCCGCTTCACGATGCCCGAACACGCGCACGAATACCCGTTCTGCAGCCAGCTGATCGCCGACTTCCGTGACCGCTGGGTGCTGTACGTCGCTGCCCTGTTCCACGATATCGCGAAGGGCCGTGGTGGCGACCACTCCAAACTCGGCATGGACGACGCGCGCCAGTTCTGCAGCAGCCATGGCATGACCGAGGCCGACACCGAGCTCGTGGTGTTCCTCGTCGAGCAGCACCTGACGATGTCGCAGGTCGCGCAAAAGCAGGACCTGTCCGATCCCGACGTGATCGCGGCGTTTGCCGCGGTGGTCAAGGACGAACGCCATCTGACGGCGCTGTATTTGCTCACTGTGGCCGACATCCGCGGCACCAGCCCCAAGGTCTGGAACGCGTGGAAGGCCAAGCTGCTGGAAGACCTGTACAAGACGACGCTGCGCGTGCTGGGGGGCGAGCCGCATTCGGCCGACCGCGAGCTGCGCGCGCGCCAGAAAGAGGCGCTGGCCACGCTGCGCCTGTTTGGCCTGCCCGTCGATGCGCACGAAGCCTTGTGGAAGCAGCTGGACGTCGCGTACTTTTTGCGCCACGACGCGTCCGACATCGCCTGGCAGACGCGCGCCCTGCACGACAAGGTCGACAGCGACAAGCCGATCGTGCGGGTGCGCCTGGCGCCGATCGGCGAAGGCCTGCAAGTGGCCGTGTACATCAAGGATCAACCCGACCTGTTCGCGCGCATCTGCAGCTACTTCGACCGCAAGGATTTCTCGATCCTCGACGCCAAGATCCATACGACGCGCCACGGCTATGCGCTCGACAGCTTCATGGTGGCCGACGAACACTTCGCCGGCAGCTACCGCGACATCATCAACCTGATCGAGCACGAACTGAGCGCCCTGCTGGTGTCGCAGGAACCGCTGCCGCCGCCGTGCCGCGGACGCCTGTCGCGCATGTCGCGCACGTTCCCGATCACGCCGACGGTCGAAGTGCGGCCCGACGAACGGGGCCAGTTCCACGTGCTGTCGATCGCTGCGAACGATCGTATGGGCCTGCTGTATGCGGTGTCGAGCGTGCTGACGCGCTACCGCATCAACCTGCACACCGCGAAGATCATGACGCTGGGCGAGCGCGTCGAAGACGTGTTCCTCGTCGACGGCCCTGCTCTGAACAACCCGCGCATCCAGGTCCAGCTCGAAACGGACCTGCTCGACGCGCTCAAGATCTGATTTACTCCTCCACCGAAAAGCTTTGACCATGACCGAACCGCTCCGCCTCTCCAAACGAATGTCCGAACTGGGCCTGTGCTCGCGCCGCGAAGCCGATGAATGGATCACGCGCGGCTGGGTGCGGGTGGATGGCCAGGTCGTGTCGGAACTGGGCAGCAAGGTGCTGCCGACGCAGCGCATCACGGTCGAGCGCCAGGCCGCCGCCGAGCAGTCCAAGCGTGTCACGGTGCTGATCCACAAGCCGGTCGGCTACGTCAGCGGCCAGGCCGAGGACGGCTATACGCCGGCCGTGGCGCTGATCCGGCCCGAGAACCGCTGGGCTGAGGATCCATCAACGGAGCAGTTCCACCCGACCCAGCTGCGCAGCCTCGTGCCGTGCGGCCGCCTGGACATCGACTCGGTGGGCCTGCTGGTGCTGTCGCAGGATGGCCGCATCGCCAAGCAGCTGATTGGCGAGACGACCTCAATCGAGAAGGAATACCTGGTGCGCGTGGAGTACACGAAGCCGGGCACGCTGCCGGACAGCGAACTCAAGAAGCTCAAGCACGGCCTGTGGATGGATGGCAAACCGCTGCTGCCGGCCAAGGTGCGCTGGCAGAACGAGGACCAGCTGAGCTTCACGCTGAAGGAAGGCCGCAAACGCCAGATCCGGCGCATGTGCGATATGGTGGGCCTGAAGGTGCTGGGCCTGAAGCGCGTGCGGATCGGGCGCGTCAAGCTGGGTGACCTGCCGGTTGGGCAGTGGCGTTATCTGACGCCGGAAGAAGGGTTTTAAGCCGTTCGGATTCTATCGCGGCTGTTCTACCTGCAACGATCACCGCGTGGGCGGCATAGCCGCCCACCCTACGGCACATTTTCATCAAATGACCTGTTGACGTAGGGTGGACGGCTGCGCCGTCCACGCGTCGGATGTTGGCCGCGGCGATATCGCGCCGGGCATCCCGCAACGGGCACGTTACGGCAATGGCGCTTCCTCTGCCACCAACCCCTCGCTACGCAACGCGTCCCAGAACGCCTTCGGAATCGCCATCTCCATCAACACCGCATTGCGCCGCAGGTGCTCCGGGCTGCTCGCGCCGGGAATGGTCGCGGCGACCACCGGGTGCGCCAGACCAAACTGCAGCGCGGCAGCAGCCAGGTCGACGCCGTGGTCGACTGCTACTTTGCGCAAGCGTTCGCGCTGCGCCAGCTTGTCCGCATCGGCCGGACCGTAATCGTAATTCGGCCCACCGGCCAGGAAGCCCGAGTTGAACGGTCCACCGATGACGACCTTTGCGCCGCGCTCGGCGCACAGCGGGAACAACTCGGCCAGCGGCGTCGTTTCCATCAGCGTGTAGCGCCCGGCCAGCAGGAAGATATCGGGGTCGGCATCGCGCAGCGCGCGCAGGCACGGCTCCACCGTGTTGACGCCCAGGCCCCAGGCCTTGATGACGCCCTCCTCGCGCAGCTTCGTCAAACCCTCGAAGGCGCCGCCCGGACCGGACGCGATCCGGTAGTAGTGGTCGAACTGGTCGCCGAACATGTCGGGCGACAGGTCGTGCACGTAGACGATATCGATGGATGCCAGCGCCATGCGCTGCAGACTGTCTTCCACCGAACGGCGCGCGCCATCTGCCGTGTAGTCGATCACGCGCTTGAATGGCAAGGCGCCGACGAACGGCGCGGCGATCTCGCCCGGGGTGGATGGGGCCAGCAGGCGGCCGACCTTGGTCGAGAGTGTGTAGTCGGCGCGCGGGCGACGGCGCAGTGCGTGCCCGAAGCGGTGTTCGGACAGGCCGGCGCCGTAGTGCGGCGCGGTGTCGAAGTAGCGGATGCCGGCGTCCCATGCAGCGTCGGCGGTCGCCTGGGCTGCTTCGTCGCTGGTGGCGTGGTACATGTCGCCAAAGCCCGTGCCGCCCAGGCCCAGGCGGGTGATCGGTTGATAGCGTTGCGTCATGGTGTGTCCTTTGTGCGTGAATCAGACACAAACTCTGCCTGACGCACGCGGACCCCGTCGCACAGCAGGCTAGCGCCGGCGCCGTTCGATCTGCACCAGCGCCGCACCCAGCACCTCGAGGTCGACCGGTTTGGCGAACAGGTCGTGAAAGCCCGCAGCGCGTGCTTCGGCGCGGTCTTTCTCCTGCGCGTAGCCGGTAACCGCGATCAGGATCGCATGATCGGTCCCGGGCCTGGCGCGCAGTGCCCGGGCCAGCTCGAACCCATTCATCTCGGGCAGGCCAATATCGAGCAGGCACACGTCCGGCTCGAACGCCGGCAGCGCTTCCAGCGCGGCGCGCGCCGAATGGGCTACCGACACCGTGTGGCCCAGCGTCTCGAGCAGCAGCGCCAGCGTCACGGCGGCGTCCTCGTTGTCGTCCACCACGCCGATGCGCAGCGCGGCCGGATTACCCTGCGGTGCATCGGTACCGGCAGCCGGCGCGGCGGCGCCAGCGCGCGACGACAGCGGCAATGTGACCCGGAACGTGCTGCCGCAACCCGGTCCGTCGCTGGCGGCAGTCACTTCGCCGCCATGCAGCTTGAGCAGGCTGCGCACGAGCGCCAGGCCGATGCCCAGGCCACCCTGGCTGCGATCCAGCCCGCGCGTGCCCTGCGAGAAGAGGTCGAACGCGCTGGCGATCAGTTCGGGCGACATGCCGATGCCGTCGTCGCGGATCGTCAGGTCGATCAGCGCGCCGCGCGTGGCCAGGCGCACCTCGATGCGCCCGCCCTCGAGCGTATACTTGGCCGCGTTACTGAGTAAATTGGTCATGACCTGTACCAGGCGCTTGCGGTCGCCAACGACCAGCGCCGGCGCCGGCATCGCCTCCTGCACCAGCCGATGGCCGTGCTTCTCGATCAGCGGCCGTACCTGTTCGACCGCGTCGGCCAGGACATCCTTCAGATCGAGTTCGACGAATTCGAGTTCCACCTTGCCGCGCGTAACGCGCGATACGTCGAGCAGGTCGTCGATCAGGGACGTCATATGGCCGGCCTGACGCGCGATGATGTCGGCAGCGCGCTGCACCATGCTTGGCTGGAGCTCGAAGTTCGACAGCATCGTGGCCGCCGAGACGATCGGTGCCAGCGGGTTGCGCAGCTCGTGCGCCAGCATCGCGAGGAATTCATCCTTGCGCTGGTCGGCGCGGCGCAGCGCCTCGTTCAGCGCTTCCTGCTCGGCCAGCGCCTGGCGCAGCTCGATCTGGCTCATTACCTGGTGCGCCATCGTCGTGAGCATGAACTGCTGCTGCTCGGTCAACCCTTCCGGCCGCGGTTTCTTGTCGAGCACGCACAGGGTGCCGAGCGGTACACCGTCGCGCGTGCGCAGCACGGCGCCGGCGTAGAAGCGCAGGCCGCCTTCGGCCGTGACGAGTGGATTGCAGCTGAAGCGGGGATCATTCTGGGTGTCGGTCACGATCATCTGCTCTTGCTGCAGCAGGGCGTGACGGCAAATCGAGTTATCGAGCGGCATTTCGCGCGTGCCAAGGCCGATCTCCGACTTGAACCACTGGCGTCCGCGCGCGATCAGGTTGACGGCGGCAATCGGCGCATCGAGCAGCTGGCTGACCAGGCGCACCACGTCATCGAACGAGCGCTCGGGCGGCGTATCGAGGATGCCGAAGGAATCGAGGACGGCAAGGCGTGCATCTTCGTCGAAGTTGGCAGAATTGGACGTCATCGCGGGAAAGCTTCAAGTAGCACGGTAAAAGGAAGCCGGCATCGGCATAGTGGAAAAGCATGATCGACAGGCACAGACGTGCCTGCCGGCCAGCCATTATAAATACCAAACCGCTGTCCTGCATGTGCATGGCGTCCACGAAACTGTGCATGCCGGCGTGGCGGGGCGCTAGTTGCGGTTGCGATCGGCGAGAAACTGGATGGCGCGGGGATGCTGCGGGTTGGCGAAGAAGTCGCCGGGCGCGCCCTTCTCCAGGATTTTACCTTCGGCCATGAACCAGATGCGGTCGGCCACGTCGCGCGCAAACCCCATCTCGTGGGTCACGCAGACCATCGTCATGCCTTGTTTTGCCAGCGAGCGCATCACCTGCAGCACCTCGCCCACCATCTCCGGATCGAGCGCGCTGGTCGGCTCGTCGAACAGCATGATCGACGGCCGCATGGCCAGCGCGCGGGCAATCGCCACGCGCTGCTGCTGGCCGCCCGACAGCGCGTCCGGATAGGCATCGGCCTTGTGGGCCAGACCCACCTGGTCGAGCAGCGCCATCGCCTGCTCACTGGCTTCGGCCTTGCTGGCGCGCTTGAGCTGCACCGGCGCCAGCATGCAGTTCTCGAGCGCCGTCAGGTGCGGGAACAGGTTGAATTGTTGGAACACGAAGCCGATGCCAGCACGCAGCGCGTTCACGTCAAAGCCTTTGGCGTGGATGTCACGCCCGTCGATGGCGATGTGGCCGCCGTCGATGTCTTCGAGCCGGTTGAGCGTGCGGATCAGCGTCGACTTGCCCGACCCCGATGGCCCGCACACAACCAAGACTTCGTTTTTTTCCACGCGCTCGGTGATCCCCACCAGCGCGTGGTAGTCACCGTAATACTTGTTGACGTTATCGAGAACGATCATCGTTCGCTTCTTTCAGGAATTCAGTGCGCGCCGACGGGCCGCCGCTGCAGGCGCCGTTCGAGCAGGAAGGCCAGGCGCGACAGGCCAAAGCACAGCAGAAAATAGGTCAGCGCCAGGATCAGGTACACCTCCACCGACCGGGTGAACACGAGCGTATTGATCTGGGTGGCGATGAACGAGACTTCCGACAGGCCGATGATGTAGCCGAGCGAGGTCGCCTTGATCGTCGAGACCAGCTGGTTCACGATCGACGGCAGGCCATGGCGCAAGGTCTGCGGCAGCACGACATGGCGCAGCGCCTGGCCGTAGCCCAGGCCCAGCGAGCGGGCGCTTTCCAGCTGCCCTTTCGGCAGTGCGCGGATGCCCGCCGCCACGATCTCGGCCAGATACACGCTGTCGAACACCACCAGCACGATCAGCATCGTCGCAGCCTGCGAGGTCTTCACGCCGGTCACCGCTGGCAGGAAGAAGTACACCCAGAACAGCACCAGCAGCAGCGGCACGGCGCGCACGAGCTGCACGAACGCGCCCACCGGCAGGCTGATGGCGCGCCGGCGGCTCACGCGCGCAATGCCGAGCATCAGGCCAAGCGGCATGGCCAGCACCAGCGCGGCGCCGGACAGCAGGATGGTCAGCACCAGGCCGCCCAGCGGGCCGTCCGGGTATTGGCCGACCAGGAAATACAGCCAGTAGGTATCGATCAGTTCCAGCATCGGGACGCTTTCATGGTCAGGCCGCCGTGCGCACCGGATAGCGGCGCTGGAACAGGTACGCCGCCGCCGAAATGAGCAGCGAGACGGTCAGGTAGGCCAGCGTGGCAAAGGTGAACGCCTCGAGGCTGCGAAAGCTCGCCGTCTCGACGCGCGCGGCCTGGTACATCATCTCGGCCGCACCGATCACGGTAGCCACGCTGGTGTCCTTCCATAGATTGACCGTCTGCGACAACAGCGGCGGCACGGAAGCGCGCAGCGCCTGCGGCAGCAGCACGAGGCGCACCGCCGCAGCGCGCCCCAGGCCCAGCGAGCGGGCCGCTTCCAGCTGGGTCGCGGGCACCGCGCGGATACCGCTGCGGATATCCTCGGCCATGTGCACGCCGCTGTAGAGCGTGAGCGCGATGACGGCGCACACCACTTCGGGATTGTTCGCATACAGGATCTCGCGCAGGCCCTCGGGCAGCAGCTCGGGGAAGGCAAAATACCAGAACAGCAGGTGCGCCAGCAGCGGCACGTTGCGGATCGATTCGACGAGCGTCGTGCCGACCGCGCGCAGCAGCCTGGACGTCGAGGTGCGCATCACCGCGACCAGCGCGCCGAACGGCAGCGCGAAGGCGAAGCTGATCACGGTCAGCTGGATCGACAGGATGAAGCCCTGCACCAGCCAGTCGTGGTACTCGCCGGATTGCAGGATGGTCGGATCGAACAGCGCCAAGGTCAGATCTTGTCAGTGCTGATCTTGAAGGTCCGCTTGGCGATATTGGCGCGCGTGCCGGGGCCATACCACTTGACGAACAGGTCTTCGGCCGCGCCATTGGCTTCGAGCTCGCGCAGCGCCTGGTCGACGACCGTCTTGAGACCCGCCTCGCCCTTGCGCAGGCCGAGCGCAATCGGCTCGACACCGATCGACTGCGGCAGGATCACGAAGTCTTTCGCGGCCGGGCCCAGTTTGCCGTAGTCGGCCAGCAGCGACGACTCGTCGTTGACGTAGGCCGCGCCCTTGCCCTGGCGCAGTGCCTGGAACGCTTGCTGGGTATTTTCGAAGGTGACGATGCTGGCCGTCGGCACGGCCTTCTTCATATTGGTTTCCTGGGTGCCGCCGCGGACGGTGACGACCTTCTTGCCCGCCAGTTGCGGCAGCGCCGTGATGCCGCTGTTCTTGCGCACCATGACCTTGGAACCGGTGACGAAGTGCGTCAGCGCGAAGTCAACCTGCGCTTCGCGCTCCTTGTTGTGCGTCAGCGTGGCGGCCAGGATGTCGACGTGGCCCTGCTGCAGCTCAGGGATGCGGGCCGACACGGCCAGCTGCTTGAACACCGGCTTGACGCCGATTTTCTTGGCCACGGCGGTGGCGACGTCGATCTCGTAGCCCACCAGCTGGCGGGTTTTCGGATCGATGAAGCTGTTCGGTTCATCGGTGCCGAGCACCCCGAACACGATCTGGCCTTTTTTCTTGATGTCGGCCAGCTGGTCGGCGTGCGCCATACCCATGGAGAGCGAACTACCCAGCGCAACGGCGCACAGGATGAGGGAACGGCGGTTGATCATGCAAAATCTCCAGCAACAATATTCGATGATCGTAGTATAGAACAAACACTTATATGAGAAAACGAACAATTCGCCATAAGATAATACTGTTTTGCGTATATGTACCGACGCGACTCCAATAAGGCGTGCGACTGATTCCACGCAATATTGTCATAATGACCCGTCACGAATGCGGAACACCCCATGCTGCTCGCCACCTACAACGTCAACAGTATCAACAGCAGGCTGGACGCCCTCTTGCACTATCTCGAGGAGCGCCAGCCCGACGTCGTGTGCCTGCAAGAACTCAAGGCGCCGCAGGAGAAATTTCCGATCGCCGCGATCGAAGCGGCCGGCTACCACGCGCTGTGGCAAGGCCAGAAAAGCTGGAATGGCGTCGCGATCGTCACGCGCGAGCCGGCGCAGGAAGTGCAGCGCGGCTTGCCGGGCGACAACGCCGACGAGCAAAGCCGCTACCTCGAGGTGGCCTACCAGGGCATCCTGATCGCCTGCCTGTACCTGCCAAACGGGAACCCGGCGCCCGGCCCCAAATACGACTACAAGCTGGCCTGGATGGAGCGTCTGCGCCTGCGCGGCCTCGAGCTGCTCGCGGCCGGCGTACCGGCCGTGCTGGCAGGTGACTTTAACGTGATCCCGACCGAGCGCGATGTC
This sequence comes from Massilia aurea, assembly GCF_014200505.1. Lineage (GTDB taxonomy): Bacteria > Pseudomonadota > Gammaproteobacteria > Burkholderiales > Burkholderiaceae_D > Telluria > Telluria aurea_B. Next base: position 1,857,033 of record NZ_JACHBX010000001.1, read on the forward strand.
TACAAGCCCGAACGCTGGGTCGACGACGCACTGTTCCGGGACGAGACCCGCGCTGCCTTTGGGCGTCTGATGGAACAGGGCTGGCTCGATTCGCTGCGCGCGCTGCATCCGGACGAAACGATCTACACGTTCTGGGATTATTTCCGCAACGCGTTCGGGCGCGACGCCGGCCTGCGCATCGACCATTTGCTGCTGAGCCCTGCGCTGGCGCCGGCGCTCAAGGCGGCCGGCGTGGACAAATTCATGCGCGGGCGCGAGAAACCCAGCGACCACACGCCGACCTGGATTGAGCTCAATCTTGGAAAAATACCGAGCAAAAAATCGGGCAAGCCCGCCTGACCCAATTCACGACGGCGCACACACAGATGCGCCGCGACCACCACCATAAGGAATCCTCATGAAAAAACTTCTCGTTCTCGCCGCCGCCCTCGCCCTGCCGATCGGCGCGCAAGCTGTCTCGATGCCAGGCTTTTGCGCCAAGGGCATCGGCTCGGCCGAAGCCAAGGTCTGCGGCCATCCTGGCTCCGCTGAATCGGAAGGCCTGATCTACGCAATGTACCGCGCAGCGCTGGAAAAAATCGATGCCGGCGCCGGCAAGACGCTGCAGGAACAGCACACCAAGTGGTGGGACGGCGTCAAGCAATGCGCCGACGCCAAGGACATGACCACCTGCATCAACAATGCCTACGGCACCCGCGCCATGCAGCTGCAGACGGCCTACAAGGTCACCAAGGCCAAGGGCCCGGTGAAGTACACCTGCAGCGACAAGAGCAAGATCACCGCCTTCTTCCTCGAAACCACGCCAGCGTCGATGGTCGCAGCGCGCAACAAGGAACACGTGCTGCTGCGCGGCGAGCCAAGCGACAACGGCGTCGCCTACGGCAACCGCGGCGAACAGTTCAAGGAACAGAATGGCAAGGTCACCATCAAGTGGGGCGAGAACGCCAAGGAACTGAGCTGCAAGAAGGCGTGATGACCGCTTGACCCCGCACTGCGGGATGCTTGACGAAGGGCGAACATGCGCTATGCTGTTCGCCCTTTCTTCATCTCGCCGCCACCATGCTTTCGCCCGAACAGCTCTTCGGCTTTCTTGCCGCCGCTATCCTGATCACGCTCTCCCCCGGCCCCGACAATCTGATGGTGCTCAGCACCGGCATCGCCAAGGGGCGCCTGCGCGGCGTGGCCTTCGGGCTTGGCTGCGCCTTCGGCTGCCTGAGTCACACGCTGCTGGCCGTCATCGGGGTGAGTGCGCTGATCGCGGCGTCGCCGACGGCGTTCACGGCGCTCAAGGTCGCCGGTGGCCTGTACCTGATCTGGATGGGCTGGGGCGCGATTCGCAGCCGTGGCGGTGCGCGCGTCTCTGGTGAGGGATTGTCGAACGAACCGGCGCGGCGCCTGTTCGCCAAAGGCCTGGTGGCCGCGGCGATCAATCCGAAAGTGGTGCTGTTCTTCCTGTCGTTCCTGCCGCAATTCGTCGTCGCGGCGCGTGGCGACGCCAATCTGCAGATTGGCGTGCTGGGGATTGTCTTCACGCTGCAGGCGGCCGTGATCTTCGGCCTGCTGGGCTACTTTTCGGGGACGATCGGCGGTTGGCTTAATCGCACCCCCACGGCCGGCATGTGGCTCGACCGGATCGCGGGGGCGGTGTTCATCGGACTGGGGCTGCGCTTGATCGTGGCCCGGTAGTCGTCCTTATTTTGCGATTATGCCGACGGCTCGTGAATCGGGCAGCGGTTGAACTCCGAGCGGAATTCGCGCGACGTGGCCATCACCTGGCGCCGCGCGCGGTTGACCGACCCGAGCGGGCGGTGCTCGACGAGGCAGTTCCACTGGTCGTAGGCGATTTCGTCTTCCAGCTTTTCCAGCGACGCGTCCCAGCTCGTTTGCGGTTCGAGGCGCACGCGCGCCACGGCGATGAACGGGCTCAGGTCCTGTGGCCACTCGACCGAGGCATCCTCGATCGGCATCTTCTCGACATCGACGTTCAGCTGCACGCGCAGTTCCCACTCGCCGCCTTGCGATGCGAAGTGCGAGCCGATTGCGTGACGCTGCGCGTCGTCCTCGGTCTTGATCGATGCGCCATCGAGCGCCAGCAGTTCAGGCGCCACGGGCGCCAGCGACAGCTTGGCCATGTACTGGCCGTACAGGTACGGCGTCTGGCTGAAGTAGGTTTCGCCCAGCGGATGGTGCTGCGGCTCGCCGCCGAGCGCCTTGAGCATGCCGCTCTCGCCGCCGACCGCTTCCAGTGCATTTTCGGCGGTGCGCAGCACGGCCGAGATGATCTTCTTGCCGGTTTCCGATGCGTTGGTGGTCGCTGCCAGCATCTTGACGCTCTTGAGGAACCCCTGCGGATCGGGCGCCGAGAACACCGGACCGTTCACCATCAGGAAGTCCTGCGAGTTGCCGCTCTTGGCCGTGTCGAAGCGCTCGCCCGGCACGTTCAGCACTTTCATCGCCACGGCGCGGTGGGTCGAGACGCCATCCGGCAGCTGCTCGGCCGGTGGCGACGACCATCGCAGCAGCACGTCATAGGTGCCGGCTTTGCCGAACAGGCCCTGGGCCAGTTGCGGCGGCAGGTTGTCCAGCACGGTCAGCTTGCCGCGCACGAGGGCGTGGCCCTTGGCGTGCACGGCGCGGCTGGCGTGGCCTTCGGCGTCTGCCACCTTCTTGGCCATATTGGCAAATACGGTCTGCAACGCGTGGATGGTCTCGGATTCGTCGAGGCCGACGTGTTCGAACTCGCTGCGAAATACGAGGGGATTGGCTGGTGCGGTGGTCGTCATTGGTAGCTCCTGAAATGAAGCCTCCAATGTAGCGAACTTCGCCCATGCGCGATGTTCGCCAGAGCACCGTCCCGACCACGCGCCGTTACAGCGTGACGACTACCTGCGCCGCCTGACCAGCCTTTGCCGCAACCGGCACTTCCAGCAGGTGCTGCTGGGCGTTAAACACGAAGCGCACGGCGCGCCCGTCGACGGTCACGGCCCGCGGTTTGGCGGCCACGTTGTGCACCTTCAGCGAAAAGCCCCGTGGGACGGCGGTCATCGCCTTGCCGGTTTCGGTGGCAAAGCCGATCTCGAGGCGCGCTTTGCCGTCTGCCTCGCCAAGGCGGCTGGCAAAGCGCACGATCTCGTACTTGCCCGCTGCGAAAGCGCCGGCCGTCTCGCCATCGTCGTCATACAGCTTGCCGCTGGAGGTCTTGACCGAGGCGTCATGGTAGTAGTGCAGGTCGATCTGACGGCCCGTGTAATCGCGCGTGGTCTGCACCACCTTCGCCATCGGCACGAACGCGCCCGCGCGCACGTAGACGGGGATGTTGGCATCGACCGGGCGCACGGTTTCGAGAATGCCGCCCTTGTGCGCCTGGCCCGTATGGAAGTCGAACCACACGCTGCCCGTGGTCGGGAAGTACACTTCGGCGCGCGTGGCGCCCGGTTTGACGATCGGCGTGACGAGGAAATCCGGGCCCCACAGATAGGTCGACGAGCGTTCGATCGGCTGAGCCGGATCGGTTTCGACGAACATCAGGGGGCGCATCAACGGCATGCCTGTCTGCTGGTTGTCGAAGGCGATCGTGTAGTTATACGGCAGCATCGCGTAGCGCAGCCACACCGCTTCGCGCGCCAGCACCTTGGTGCGTTCCGAGCGCAGCACCGGTTCGGACGCCACTGCCTCTTGCGCATGCGGACGGAAGATCGGCTGGAACACGCCGTACTGCAGCCAGCGCACGTACAGTTCGTCGTCGAGCACCGCACCGGCAAAGCCGCCCAGGTCCGAGTGCATGTAGGCCAGGCCCTGCATGCCCATCTGCAGCGAGATTTCCATCTGGGACTGTAGACCGCCCCAGCTGCGGCTGACGTCACCCGACCACGGAATCATGCCGAAGCGCTGCGACCCGGAGTAACCGGCGCGCATCAGGATGAACGGGCGCTCGGCCGGGAATTCACGCTGATATCCTTCGGCGATCAGGCGCGCCCAGTCGTGACCATAGACGTTGTGGACCTGGTCGGCCGTGCCGGTGCCGTGCACCAGGTTCGACGGATGCAGTTCCGGCTCGCCCAGGTCGCCCCACCAGCCCGTGACGCCGCCCTTTTTCAGGTCGCGGTAGATATTCCACCACCAGTCGCGCCCTTCCTTTTTGTACAGGTCGATCAGGCCCGTGTTACCGAAGTAGAAGTCATACGTGGCAGGCTTGCCCGCGCGGTCCAGCGCCAGCACGTTCTTGTCCACCGCTTCCTGCCAGCGCTTGGACGTGGTCAGGACGAAAGGCTCGGTGATGACGACCGTCTTGACGCCCTTGGCCTTGAAGTCGGCCATCATTTTTTCGGCGTGCGGGAACGTGTCGCGGTCCCAGTCCATATTGCCCATCGTGCCCTGCACCGTCTTGCCGAACCAGTACAGGTCGAGCACGACCGCGTCGAGCGGAATCTTCTCTTGCGCGAACTTGTCGACGATGGCGCGTGTCTCGGCCTCGGTCTTGTAGCCGAAGCGGCTGGCGAAGTTGCCGAAGGCCCAGCGCGGTGGCAGCGGCTGGCGGCCCGTCAGGTCGGTGTAGCCAGTCATGACGGCGTCCCAAGTGTCGCCTGCGACGACCTGGTACGTCTTGCGCCCGCCGATGACTTCATAGCGCAGCGTGCCGTCCTTGCGGCTGTCGAAATCGAGCCAGCCGACCTGCGGATTATCGAAGTGGATCGCGTATTTTTTCGACGACAGCGCCACCGGAATCGTGAAATTCAGCAGCTCGGAACGTTCGGCGTAGCCGTAGTCGGCCTTGTTGTACAGGCGCAGGCGGTTGCCGCGCCGGTTCATGCCGAGCGCACGCGCCCCGCCGCCGTACAGCGCCTCACCGTCGTCAAGACCGAATTCGATGGTGTCCATGCCGTCGACGCGGCCAAAGCCGCGCTTTTCGGCCACCAGGGGCTTGCCCTTGTAAGAGTACCCGATGCGAAACGGCTTGCGGTCGACCGTGACCGCGATGCCGTCAGTGGCGTACGTGATGCGCGCGCCGTCGTCCTTGAAGGTCGCCGGCGCCTGGACCGGCGCCAGGATCACCGCATGCGAGGCCGGGTCCAGCTGTTCGCCGTTCGGGATGAAGGTGGTCTCGACGATCGCGCTCGAATACGGCTTGATCAGGTAGCGCCCGTCGGCCGTCGCGATCTCGAGCGTGTTGCCGTTCTGCGTGACGCTCTTGAACTGGCGCTCGGCGTTCTGCGCGAACGCGAACGTGCTGGTGGCCAGTGGGAGTGCGGTGATGCATAGGGCAAGGCGGGCGATCGTGGCTGTAGTCATGGCGTGGTTGTCGTTATGTCAGGTTGTGCGGCTGCAGCCGAAGCATGACAGATTTCGACCGCGCCCAACAGCCTCGCCCTACATGAAACCTGAAGACCGGTCGCTGCCTGGCTGGTCCCTCGTGCCGGCCACGTGGCAGCAGCGCGCATGCCACCCGATCTGCAAGCTTCATCCAGATGGCATAGAATCCTCGGATTTTGCGCGCCGGCCTGGCCGGGGTGCAGTCGCAGAGGACTTGTATGGACACGACACTCGGGCGCCCGGTCAGCCAGACCCGCTCATTCGCCACGATCGCGCTGATCGAGTTGTGGGAGCGCTTCGGCTACTACGGCATGCAGGCGCTGATCGTCTACTTCATGGTGCAGCGCCTGGGGTTCGACGACACCCGCGCCACGCTCGTATGGGGCGCAGCCGCGGCCCTGATCTACGTCGCGCCGGCAATCGGCGGCTGGATCGGCGACAAGGTGCTCGGCACGCGCCGCTCGATGGTGATTGGCGCCATCATCCTGTCGCTCGGCTACGCGCTGATGGGCATCCCGACGACCAATACCTGGCTGACCTTTTCGGCGCTGGGCGTGATCGTCGTCGGCAATGGCCTGTTCAAGCCCAATACCGCCAACCTGGTGCGCAAGATCTACGAAGGCAACGACTCGAAGATCGACAGCGCCTTCACCATCTACTACATGGCCGTCAACGTCGGCTCCACGGTCTCGATGCTGGCCACGCCGGCCATCAAGGACCACGTCAACGCCAACTACGCCGGGGAACTGGGCTGGCACGTGGCGTTCGCATTCTGCAGCGTCGGCCTGTGGGTGGGCCTTATCACGGTGGGCCTGTTGCGCCGCACGATCGGGCATATCGGTTCACCGCCGGACAACTTGCCGCTCAACTGGGGCAAGCTCGCGCTGGTGCTGGGCGGTGGCGTGCTGGCCGTGATCGCATCGGCCTTCATCCTCGAATACGGCTGGCTCGCGCGCCTGTTCGTGTACCTGGCGGGGCTGGTCGTGCTGGGCATCTTCATCCACCTGATCCGCACCAGCCAGGCCAGCGAACGCTCTGGCCTCGTCGCCGCGCTCGTGCTGACGCTGCAGACGGTGTTCTTCTTCATCTTCTACCAGCAGATGTCGACGTCGCTGTCGCTGTTCGCGCTACGTAACGTCGACCTGGATTTCAGCCTGTTCGGCAGCCACCTGTTCACCTGGTCGCCGGCGCAGTTCCAGGCGCTCAACGCGATCTGGATCATGCTGCTCAGCCCTGTGCTGGCCTGGGTCTACACGCGCGCCAGCAACGCCGGGCGTGATTTGTCGATCGCCGCCAAGTTCGCGCTGGGCTTTGCCGTCGTCGCCGCGGGCTTCTTCACGTACGGCTTCGCCGGCGCCTTTGCGGTCAATGGCCTGACCTCGTCGTGGATCATGATCGCGGGTTACGGCCTGTATTCGCTGGGCGAACTCTTGGTGAGCGGCCTGGGACTGGCCATGATCGCGCGCTATGTGCCGGCGCGGATGGGCGGCTTCATGATGGGCGCCTACTTCGTGGCAGTCGGCATTTCGCAATACCTGGGTGGCCTGGTGGCCACGATGGCCAGCGTGCCGCAAGGGATGACCGACCCGCTGCAAACGCTGCCGATCTATACCAGCCTGTTCAACAAGCTGGGGCTGGCCGCCATCGCCTGCACGCTGATCGCGCTGGCCGCACTGCCGCTGATGCGCCGCCTGACGGCCGAGCACCACACTCACCGCTAGGGTTCTTGTAAGATGGCCGGATTGTTCTTTTCCGATCCGGCCATCATGTCTTCCAATTCCCTCGATACCAATCTGCAGGTCGCACAGCGCGTGCACGCCATCGAACCGTTTCGCGTCATGGAAATGGTCAAGGCCGCCGCGCTGCTGCGGCGCGCGGGCCGCGACATCATCAGCATGAGCGTCGGCGAGCCCGATTTCACGGCGCCCGACATCGTCGCCGACGCGGCCGTCGCCGCAATCCGCGGCGGCGTCACCCAATACACCGAGTCGCTCGGCCTGCCCGAGCTGCGCGCCGCGATCTCGGGCCACTACGCCGCGACGCAGGGCCTTGACATCGATCCGCGCCGTATCGTCATCACCGCCGGCGCCTCGGCTGGCCTGCTGCTGGCCTGCGCCGCGCTGGTCGGCCAGGGCGACGAGGTCCTGATGCCCGACCCGTCGTACCCGTGCAACCGCCATTTCGTGACCAGCTTCGGCGGCACGCCGATCCTGGTGCCGGCCTCGTTCGAGGACCGTTACCAGCTCGGCGCGCACCATGTGCACGAGCGCTGGACGGCGCGCACGCGCGGCGTGCTGGTGGCCTCGCCCTCCAACCCCACGGGCACGTCGATGACCCCGGCGCAGCTGCGCGACATGCTGGCCGCAGTCCGTGCACGCGGCGGCTTTGCCATCGTCGACGAGATCTACCAGGGCCTGACGTACGACCACGTGCCGGTCAGCGCGCTGGCGCTCGACCCGGATGTGATCACCGTGAACAGCTTCTCGAAATACTTCAACATGACCGGCTGGCGCCTGGGCTGGCTCGTGGTGCCCGACAGCCTGGTGCCCGTGTTCGAGAAGCTCGCCCAGAACCTGTTCATCTGCGCGCCGACGATCGCCCAGCATGCGGCGCTGGCGTGCTTCCAGCCCGAAGCGCTGACGATTTTCGAAGCGCGCCGCCAGGAATTCCAGCGCCGCCGCGACTATCTGGTGCCCGCCTTGCGCGAGCTCGGGTTCGGGGTGCCGGTGATGCCCGACGGCGCGTTCTACGTGTACGCCGACGTCACCGCGCTCGATCATCCGCTGCGCGGCGACAGCGCGGCGCTGAGCATGGCGCTGCTCAATGACGCGCATGTGGCGATCGTGCCGGGGGATGACTTCGGCGTGGCCGCACCTGCGCAGCATGTGCGGTTTTCGTATGCGACGAAGTATGAGCGGATCGAGGAAGCGGTAGCGCGGCTGGCGCGTCAGCTGGGGCGCTGAAGGCCCGGCACCGTCAACCCTCGGCCACCGGCGATTCTGCGACCAGATCGATGAAGGCACGCAGCGGCGCCGGCATGCGCCGGCTCGGAAAATACAGCTTGGGGCCGTCGAAGCGTTGCCACCACATTGGCAGGACAGGCTCCAGACTGCCGTTCTGGAAATACGGATCGAGCCAGTTCCTGAAGGTGCAAATCAATCCATGCCCGGCGCGCGCCAGTTCGATCCCGGCAGCGGCTGCATCGACGCCGATGATCAATCGGCTGGCCGGGTCGACGGTGATTTTTTCGCCGTCGCGCTCGAAGTCCCAGGCAGTGAGCGCGCCGCTGGCAAAGCGCAGACGCACGCACTGATGCGCCATGACGTCGCGGGGATGCGCAGGGTAGCCGTGCGCGCGCAGATACGATGGCGCCGCGGCCAGCGCCAGCTCCTGGTAGCGCGGCCCGATGGGAACCGCGATCATGTCCTTCGCAAGATGTTCGGGATAGCGGATGCCGGCAGCACAACCCTGCGCAATCGTATCGGTCAGCCGGTCGTCCACGACCAGTTCGACGCGCACTGCAGGGTGCGCGGCAAGAAATCGATCGATCAACGGCGGCAGGATGTCGACCATGACCGAACCGGCCACATTCAACTTCAGTAATCCGGTCACTGACGTCGACGCGGTGCTGATCTCTTGCAAGGCGGCGCGCGTCTGGGACAACAAGGGGCCCAGGCGGGCTTCCAGCTCGCGCCCTGCTTCGGTTGGCGTCACGCTGCGCGTGTTTCGTGTCAGGAGGGGCAGGCCAAGCTGCTTTTCCAGACGCGTGATGGTGTCGCTGACATTCGACGGCGCCAGTCCCAGGCGTTTGGCGGCGGCCCGGAATCCCTTCGCATCGCACACCGCAAGAAACACGGAAAGATCGTCCAGGGATGGCTCGCGATTGTTCTTCATGGCGATCAGTCTATTCTGAAACCACCGTCTTATCAAACTGGCCGGCCTCTTCTACACTGGTTTGCGCCGGATACGACCGCTCGACAGGCGGCGTATCCAGGCGACCAGTGATCGCTGGAGAGAACGCGTAAGAGTGCCGTTCTTCTGGCTGATGTGTTTGTGACCTTTTTGAAAGAACCCCATGCCAGCATCCAACGACCTCGTGTCGCCTACCCCAACCAGCCCGTTCACCTCATGGCGAGGCGACCATGTCGGACTGCGCGTGCCGGACTTTGAGGCTGCTGCCGCCTGGTACACCGGCACGCTCGATTTTCGCCTGATCCGCACGATGGCACTGGGTGAAAAGACACTGGCTTTTCTCGCGCCTGCTGCTGACGACAGTTTTCGCATCGAGTTGATTGCCGGTCCTGGGTGCGCACCGCGTCCCGAGTACGACCAACTGATTGACACCCATGCGATCGCCGGATGGCACCATCTGTGCCTGCGCGTCGAGGATGTCGATGCAGCGATCGGTGAACTGAGACGTCGTGATGTGAGGATTGTCAGTGAACCGCGGGACGCGCCCGGCCTCGCGCTGCGGTTCGCGTTTTTCAGCGATCCGTGGGGTAACCTGATCGAACTGACCCAACCTTTTTCGACTATGCCAGCTGCAAATTAGCCTGAGCTTCAGGGTCAGGGCAAACGTCGCTTTGCCCTGAAAACGCGACGTTGATAACCACGCCTTTGCCCGGCCAGTCGACATATCGGCCAATGGCTCTGCCGTTTCCGCGAACGGATAGAAGCGATCAACGATCGGGGCGCGCATACACGGCGTCGCCGGGCTTGATCCGCGATGGGTATCGCCGGTGCCTGCCGCCAGAATGTCATGACCTGATCAGCCCTTGCGCTGGTAGCGTTCGGCCACATGCGCCTGTTTCAGATCCGACAGCAGTCCCTGGCGCGCGCTCTCGAGCGCCTGCCAGCGGCCTTCCCCATGCAATGCAGGAATCGTGACCGTTTCACGGCGGTCGAACCCGACAAGTGCGGCGTCGACCAGCGCATCGACTTCCATCATGTCGGACATCGCACTCGCATCGATCCCGGCGCGCTGCCAGATTTCGGTGCGCGTCGCCGCCGGCAAAACAGCCTGCACGTAGATGCCATAGGGAGAAAGTTCTAGCTGTAGGCCTTGTGACAGGAACAGCACAAACGCCTTGGTGGCGCCGTAAATCGCCATACCGAACTCAGGCGCGAAGCCGACCACCGAACCGATATTGATGATCGCGCCAGTCCCGGACTGCAGGAAGCGCGGTGTGACCGCTGCGGCCAGCCGCGTCAACGCGGTGATATTGAGCGTTACCAGCGCGTCGATTGCGCCCGGGTTCTGCTGCGCGAAGCCGCCCGACTGGGCCAGACCGGCGTTGTTGACCAGAATACCGATCCGGCCATCGTCGCGCAAACGCGTTTCAATGGTGGCCAGGTCATCGGGATGGGTCAGGTCGGCGCGCAACACATCGACGGCCACCCCATGGCTGGCGCGCAAATTTGCTGCCAGCGTGTCGAGGCGCGCCTCGTCACGTGCAACAAGCACCAGATCGTGGCCCCGGCGCGCGAAACGTTCTGCATACGTTGCGCCGATACCGCTGGACGCACCGGTGATCAAGACGGTGGAAAGTGTGGTCATGGTGCCCTCCTTAGCCGGTCACGGTTGGGTATTCGGTATGGCCTGCGACGCCGCCACCGTACAGGTTAGCGAGCTCCAGAGGGGCATGGGTTGTGGACAACGATGGATTGCGCATGGTGACTCCTGTTGGTGAACGAACGGCGCCAATGATGACGATCATAATCATTAATGTCAAGGTTTTGATTATGGATGACATCAATGTATAGTGGCGGATCATGGGTCACGACACGGCGAGAAAAATGAAAGTCACCAAGGCACAGGCGCAAGCCAACCGGACGCACATCGTCGAAACCGCGTCCACCCTGTTCAGGGAGCGCGGTTTCGATGGCGTGGGCGTGGCGGATCTGATGGCCGCTGCGGGCTTTACCCACGGCGGCTTCTACAAGCATTTCGGTTCGAAAGTCGACCTGATGGCGGAATCGGCAACCTGCGGCGCATTGCAGACCGAGGCACTGCTGGCGGACGCCAGTATTGCTGACATCGTCAACCAGTATCTGTCGCGCGAACACCGCGATGCACGGGGAACCGGGTGCACGATGGCGGCACTGGGTGGGGATGCCGCGCGTCAGCCATCTGTTGTGCGGGCAACGTTCGCGCACACCATTGAGCGCCTGTCTGCTGCACTGAGCACCGGGGATGCGGCGATGGACGGGATGGATGCGGACCAGGCACGTGCGCGCTCCCTCGTGATCCTGGCGCAGATGGTCGGCGCCATCATCATGTCGCGCGCCTGTCCGGACGATTCACCGTTGGCCGATGAGATTCTGACCAGTTGCAGGAACGCGATCGGCGCGTCACTGCCCGGTTGACGTCGGGCGAATCCAAGCCGATAGCAACGCCGCACCCGCACATACAGCCAGCGCGACGCCCATGCCCCACCCCGTCAACAATGCGCCAAACAATGGCGCGCCCGCGCTCTGCCCTGATGCCAGGATCAGAAACGGAATACCCAGTCCCAGATCGGGGCGATCCGGCAGCAGCCGGATGCCCTGGATCAGAAAAGCGCCGGACGACGTGATATACGAAGCGCCGAACAGCGCCACGCTGACAAAGGCGAATGCCACCGAGACCGACGTGAAGGACAGGCCAATCATTCCCGCCGCCATCCCCGCCAGAGACACGCAGTGAACACGCGCAAGGCCGAACCGCTGCACGAAGACGCCCGTCATCGCGCCGGCGACGCCAGCCAGACCTAGCGTCACCCAGATCCAGGCGATATCGGTTTGCGTGAAGTCGAATTCATCGCGCAACAGGCTGCCGCCGAACGTCCAGATCGCGGTACTCGACAAGCCCATCAAAAAGCTGCCCGTGCAGAGCGCCAGCATGCCGGGGCGCTTGAAGATGGCGACCGAGATGGCGGATGACATCGGCTCGCTCGCGGTGCGTTTGTGCCCCGTTGGCACTGCATACAACACCCACACCGCTACTGCGCCGCTGATGGCAGAAAACACGATATACAGTTCGCGCCAGCCACCGAAGGCAATCAGGCTCGCGAGACCTGAAAATACGATGCCCGCTGCGGTGCCCGCATTGATGATGGCATTGGCCTTCGGCCGGTGGGCATCGTCAAATTGCAATGACACCGCCGTTGCCAGTGGCGGCGAGGTTAGGCCGGTACTCAGGCCTGCCAGCGCGACGCCCAGTCCCAGGACTACCCCGCTCGTGGACAACGTGATGATGACCATGCCGATGGTCGACGCCAATCCGGCGGCAAAGGCAATCGCCCGTGGCGGGCACACACGGTTCAATGCGAAGGTGATGCACACGCCGATGCAATACGCGACGAACGCGCTGCTGCCAATCCAGCCCGTGGTGGCGATATCGAGTGAGAGTTCAGTGCGTATCTCCGGCAGCAGCAGCCCGAAGGCAAAGCGCGCGAGCCCATAAGAGACGGCAATCAGCGCAAAAGCCGCCGCCAGCAGGTTGACGTTATGTTTCATTGCGCTGGCCTGCATGGGCCATCAGGGCGGCGGCGGCAGCCCTGGCAGCGCCGATTACCGCTGTATTGTCCAGACTGGCGATGGCCGTGGCGCCCTCGAACAGGATCCAGATCTGGGAAGACAGCAGCGGATCGTCATGCCCCAGCGCGTGACTGACGCGCCTGGCGACCTCCTGGAAGAACACCTCTTTCTGCCGGCGCACCAGGGCCACGATGTCATCGTTCGCACCCCGGTATTCACTACCGGCACGCAGCAGCAGGCAGCCGGATGCGCCAAACTCGGCCGACCATTGTTCCAGCGTATCGAACAGCGATTCGACAGTGCCGATCTCGCCATCGTCACGGTGCAAGACAGCCATGAACGCCGTATGCCGCGATTCGAGCGCTGCCATGACGAGCCCGTCACGCGAACCGAAGTGCTTGTACAGCGTGCGGGTGGAGGCGCCGACGCTGGCGCCGATGTGATCGACGCCAATGCCGCGCAAGCCTTCCCGCGCGAACAGCTGCGCTGCGGATGCTGCCATATCAGTTTTCTTGTCCATGGCCTGAGTGTACAACGATCGTTGTACATGTCAAGCGTGCAGGATCCCGACGTGACTTGTATCGTGAGGCAAGAAGGGTTGAGGCGACCTACGCTATGGCGGCCGACGGGCCAGCCAGCGCCTCGACCAGCGCAGCCGACGCCACCGGCTTGACCAGATACCGGTCGAATCCGGCGGCCAGTGCGCGCGCACGATCACTCGGTTGGCCATAGCCCGACAGCGCCACGGTCAGCGGGCGCGGATCCGGTTGCGCGGCGCGCAGGCGCGTCATCAACTCCAGGCCATCGATGCCGGGCAGGCCGATGTCGCAGACGATGGCGTCGAAATGTCCTTCGAGTGCGAGTGCCAGGCCGGCGTGCCCCTCGGCCGCGATCTCGACCTGGTGGCCCTCGAGCTCGAGCAGCATGCGCAGCACGTCGGCGGCGTCGCCATTGTCTTCGATGACCAGGATGCGGCGCGTGGCGCTGGCCGTATGCACCGGTGCAGCGGTGGGGGCACACGGGGCATCGGCCGACGATTGCGGCAGACGCACGATGAACGTGCTGCCCTGCCCCGGGCCGTCGCTGCCGGCAGTCACGCTGCCGCCATGCATGCTCACCAGATTGCGCACGACGTTCAGGCCCACACCCAGTCCGCCCTCGGAGCGAGCCAGCGTGCGGGGTCCCTGCGTGAACAGCTCGAATGCGCGTCCGATGGTCTCATCCGACATGCCGGCGCCGTTATCGGCAATCGTGACCGCGATGCCGTCGTCGCAGCGCACACTGATGGTGACCTGGCCGCCATCCTGCGTGTACTTCGAGGCGTTGTTGAGCAGATTGGTGAAGACCTGCGTCAGGCGCACGCGGTCGCCGTCGACAACGGGATCGCGCTCGTCGTGGTTGATCGTCAGGCGCTGACTGCGCTCGCGCACGCGCGGCATGATCGTCTCGGCAGCGTGTTCGAGCACTTCGGCCAGGCGCAGCGGCTCGATCGCCAGCGTGATCTTGCCGCTGCTCAGGCGCGCGGCGTCGAGCAGGTCGTCGAGCAGGCGCGCCATGTGATCGACCTGGCGCTGGATGACGGCCGTGAGACGCCCCAGCGGTAACGAAGCGACGGGGCCGCGCTCGAGCAAGCCGGCCGATACGCTAATGGGCACCAGCGGGTTGCGCAGTTCGTGCGCCAGCATGGCCAGGAATTCGTTCTGGCGCCGGTTGGTGTCTTCGGCGTCGTCGCGCGACGTCTGCGCGTCGACCGCCGCCAGCACCAGATGTTCATTGGCTTCGCGCAGGCTCAGGGCCAGCGTGGTGCTGGCATCGAGCTCGCGCCGCAGCCGCGCATTTTCGCGTTCAAGCTGCGCGAGGTGGCCGTCAGGCGTGGCTGGCTCAATGCCCGGAAGCGCCGGCATGGAAGTCATTCAGGTGGCGCCACGCGTGGTCGGCAACCCGTGCAGGACGCCCTCGTGCGCGGAGCTGATCGCATCGATGTGGATGCCGGCATCGTCGATATGGAATTCACGCAGGTCGTGACTATGGCTGCTGCCGCGCACCTTGACCACCGAAATGAACCGGCGCAGCTGGCCGGCGCTTTCGCCAAAGCGCATCAGGACGATCGCATCGGTCAGGTAGGCCACCTCGGCCTGGCTGAAGCGCAGGTGGGTGAAGTCATCGTCCATTCCCATCGTGACCAGCACCGTGACGTTGCGCTTGGCCAGCGACGTGAGCATCTGGAACACGGTGGCGCGTAACTGGTTGCGCCCTTCCGGCGCCAGGTACAGCGACAACTCGGACAGTGAATCGACCACCACGCGGCGCGCGCCGGTACGGTCGATCGCTTCATTGAGCGCCTCGAGCAACTCGTCGACCGTCAGGTCGATCATCCGGCTTTCGAGCACCACAACGTCGCCTGCGTCCACCATCGCGGCCAGTTCGGCATTGCGCAGGCGCGATGTGCCTTTCTCGAACGACAGGGCCACGCCCTTTTCGCCATGATGCACGCCCTCTTGCAGGAAGCGCGTGGCCAGAATGGTCTTGCCGCAGCCGCTGGGGCCGGTGACCATCAGCGAATGCCCCTGCGGCAGGCCGCCATGCAGCAGCACGTCGAGGTCGCGCGTACCGGTCGGAATGCGCCTGTGATGGCGATCGGTCGGCGCGCCGTCGTGGTGGTCCTGCGCCAGCGGCGGCAGCATGCGTGGGTAGACGCGGATGCCGTCGCTGGTGATGCGGAAGGTGTGCGAGCCGTTCATGTGGGCCTGGCCGCGCATCTTTACCACGCGCATCTTGCGCACCACCGAATTATCGTCATGCACGGGCGTCAGCGAGATCATGCCATCGGCCACCGTCATGATCGGACTGGCTTCGACATCGCTGTTGGCATATTCGCCGATCAGGAACGTGGTCGCTTGCCAGCTCGTCATGCGCGTGCCGAGATCCTGGATGAAGTGCTGCAGGTCGGCCACGCCTTCGTTGCCGCTGCGCGCCGTCTGCGCGACCGAGCGGAACGAATCGACGAACACGAGGCTCGGCGCGAAGTCTTCGACTTCTTTCATCACGCGCGCCAGCACGGTGCTGAAGTCGCCCGCGCGCAGGTCTTCGGCCAGGTTCACGTAGCGCACCGCAGTGCCGACCTTCTGCATGTCGAAGAAACTGTACTGCTGCTGGTAGCGCAGCATCTTCAGCGGCGGCTCGCCCAGCACGGTGAAGAACAGCGCGCGCCGCTCGGGCGTTGCAATCGAGAACATGATCTGGTGGGCGAGCGTGGTCTTGCCCGAACCTGGTGGCCCGGCGATCAGGTTGAACGAAAACTCGCTCAGCCCGCCTCCGAGCAGGACGTCGAGCCCTTGCACACCAGTGCTCAATTTCCCAAGTGATACTTTGTCGCTCATTACTTGTGCTCCTGTACTTTCTTCTCTTCTCCGTCAACCGTCGCGGCGTCGAGCAGGCGCCGCGCAAGTGCGTGCCCGATCAGCGACGCCAGCAAGTCGGTAAACGTCTGGAGCAGGGCCGCGTGGGCCACTTGTGCGAGGTCGGGTGCGACGCTGGCGAGCATGTCGTCCAGCGCGTCAATTTGGGCGGCGCGGGTCTTGCACGGCGCAGTCGTGGCCAGCCATGTGTAATCGGGGCCGACAAGGCGCAGGGCCCGGCCGTACAGCGCGCAGAAACCGTTGTCGCCAATAAGCGGCCCCAACTGGTCGGCAAGGCGCCGCCAGGACTGAATGAGTAACAGGTGCTCGACAGAGCGGCCAGGATCACCCTTACTCGTCATCATGTCTGGATCGAAAAGCAATTGCGGCCGTTATCATCATGAAAGGTCCATGCACGCTGCGGTGCGGAGTCGTCGTACGCTTGCGTCGTGCGCTTGCCCGGCATTAGGTTGGCAACATTATATCGTGGCTTTTCACAATTTCTCTTGAAAGTGTGAAGTAAATAAGAGGTAGAAAGCGACACGAACAGGCAGTCAATATCGCGTGTTTACGCAGTGGCGACCTCCCCGTCCGGAGTAGGCATGCGCGACAATCCCCGCTAAGATGGCATGCGCCGGGCGAACCTGCTCCCGAGCATCATGCACACTCATGGATTGGGATTCAATGGAAAAGAAGAAGCTCAGCGCCGTCATCTCGACGGCCTTCGTGGTAATGGGATTGGCCATGGCGCCAGCGGCGTCGGTCGCGGCAGCGCCTGCAGCGGGCAAGACCGCGCAGGCCACGCCAGCCGATGCGCGCTTCAAGGACATCTACACGCGGGAATGGAAATGGCGCGTCGCCGAAAAGCTCGAACGCGATGACGACGCGCCGGACGCCAGCCGTGGCTTCGCCCGGGTCGATGCGCCGGCGCAGGAAGCGCGCCGCGTGTACTGGGCCGGCATCCTCAAACAGCTCGACGCGATCAAGCCTGCCAGCCTGTCGCCGGCCGAGCGCATCAACTTCGCCGTCTACCGCGCGCAGATCGCGTCGCTGCACGATGCCCAGGTGTTTCGCGAGTTCGAGCAGCCGGTCAATGCCGACAGCGCATTCTGGACCGGCGTCACCTATGGCGCGCGCCGCCCGCTCAAGACCACGCAGGCCTACCGCAACTATCTTGACCAGCTCGAAGGCATCCCCGCCTACTTCGACGAAGAGATCGGCAATATGCGCGCGGGCCTGGCGCGCGGCTTCACGCCGCCGAAGGTCACGCTGGCTGGCCGCGAAAGCACGCTGCTGTCGGTGACCGAGGCCAAGACGCCGCAGGACACCGTGTTCTACGGCCCGTTCAAAGAGATGCCGTCGACCATGCCCGCGGCCGAGCAGGAAGCGCTGCGCCGCCAGGCCGTCGCCATCATCGCCGACAAGGTGCAGCCCGCGCACGCCAAGACGCTCGCGTTCTTCCGCGACGAATACGTGCCGAAGGCCCGCACCACACTGGCCGCCCAGGACATGCCGGGCGGGAAGGATTACTACCAGTCGAAGATCGTCGAGTTCACGACGACCAATCTGACGGCCGACCAGATCCATGCGATCGGTCTGGCCGAGATGGCCAAGATCCGCGCCGAGATGCACGCCATCATGCAGCAGGTCGGGTTCAAGGGCGACCTGCAGGCCTTCCTGCAGTTCCTGCGCACCGATCCGCAGTTCTACGCCAAGACGCCGGCCGAACTGCTCAAGAGCGCGGCGTGGACCGCCAAGCGCTTCGACGCCAAGGCCGACCAGTACTTCGGCCACCTGCCGCGCCGGCGCTTTGCGATCGTGCCGGTGCCGGACGACCAGGCGCCGTTCTGGACAGCGGGCCGCGGCGGTCCGGGCATGTATTGGGTGAATACCTACAACCTGCCGGCGCGCCCGCTCTACAGCCTGCCGGCGCTGACGCTGCATGAATCGGCGCCCGGCCACGCGTTCCAGATTCCGCTGGCGCAGGAACAGAAAGGCGTGCCGCCGTTCCGGCGTGCGTACATCTCGGCCTACGGCGAAGGGTGGGCACTGTACACCGAACGCCTGGGCGCCGAGATGGGCATCTACGAGACGCCGTACGAAGTCTTCGGGATGCTCAGCTACCAGGCCTGGCGCGCATCACGCCTCGTGGTCGACACGGGCGTGCATGCCAAAGGCTGGACGCGCGAACAGGCGCAGGCCTACCTGATGGAGAACACGGCGCTGTCGAAGCACGAAGTCGAGACCGAAGTGGATCGCTACATCTCGTGGCCGGGCCAGGCACTGTCGTACTACCTGGGCCAGATGGCGATCCAGGAAGCACGCGCCAGGGCCGAAAAGGCGCTGGGGCCGAAGTTCGATATCCGCAACTTCCACGATACCGTGCTGCATATGGGATCGGTGCCGCTGCCGGTGCTGCAGCAGCGGATCGATGCGTTTATCGCCGACGGTGGACCAAGTCCGTATCCGAAGGAAGGCTGATTGCTCGTGACAACAATGGCCGGATGACGCGGCAATGGCGATTTCCACGGTAGGGTGGGCGGGTTTCCCGCCCACGCGTTCAACCCGCCTTTGCACACCACGGAGCGAGGTCTGTTTGAACGCGTGGACGGCGCAGCCGTCCACGCTATGACAAGGGCCGCATCGCGCGGCCCTTTTTTTATCGCTGGAACAGCTTGAACTTGAGCTGGAACGAAATTCCGCCGTACAGGCGGTCCTTGTAGTTCGGGATGATCCCGACATTCACGCCCACGCGCTGGTACTCGTAGGTCAGCGTGGGAATCACGCCCGGGAACCAGCCGCCGTCGCGCGTCTTCGGGTAGCCGTCGAACGCCGCCAGCGCCAGACCCACGCGCACCGGTCCCACCGCATACGGCTGCCAGATCACGCCAGCGTAGTTCGACCAGGCACGGTCGCTGTTATAGAAGCGCCCGCCAGTGGCGGCCAGCGTGCCGCTGAAGCGGTACTCGAGCGCCAGGCCCTTGTTGTTATTGTTCAGGTCCTTGTCGCCGTCGAAGTGGGCCGTGTAAAAGCCCGTGTCGATCCACAACTCGCTTGTCGGGGCCGGGTCGATCTTCGTGAAGAAGTCAGCGCCATGCGCCAGGGGCGCTGCGCCCAGGAGCGCCAGCAAATAAAGAGTGCGCATCAAGTGGCCGCTTTCGTTTCAAGGTCGGGGAACATCACGTCGGTGAAACCGAAGCGGTTGAAGTCGCGAATCCGCGACGGGTACAGGATGCCCAGCAGGTGATCCACTTCATGCTGCACGACGCGCGCATGGAATCCTTCGGCGTCGACGGCAATACGCTTGCCAAACTGGTCGACCCCTTCGTAATGCAGGCGCGTGTAGCGGGGCACGCTGCCGCGCAGACCCGGTATCGACAGGCAGCCTTCGACGCCCTCTTCCATCGCCTCGCCGATCGGCGTGAGCACGGGATTGATCAACACGGTCTCGGGCACCGGCGGCGCGTCCGGATAGCGCTGGTTACTGGCGAAACCGAAGACCACCAGTTGCAGGTCGATGCCAATCTGCGGCGCGGCCAGGCCCACGCCTTTGGCCGCATGCATGGTCTCGAACATGTCCGCCACCAGCGTGTGCAGCTCGGGCGTGTCAAAGTGCGTGACCGGCGGGGCCACGCGCAGCAGGCGCGGATCGCCCATGCGCAGGATGGTTCGTATGGTCATTGCGCCCCCTCCCCGGCCAGCAGTGCGGTCAGTGACGCGCGAAAGCCCTCGGCCGTCTCGGGGTGTTTCAGGCCCATGGCCGTCATCGCCTGCAGGTAACCGAGTTTGGCGCCGCAGTCGTAGCGCTGGCCGGCGTAGCGATACGCCAGCACGCGCTCGGCCTGCATCAGCGCGGCGATACCGTCGGTGAGCTGGATTTCGCCGCCAGCGCCCTTGCCGATCGTCTCGAGGTAGCTGAAGATCGATGGCGACAGCACGTAGCGGCCAACGACGGCCAGCGTCGACGGCGCATCGGCGGGCTGCGGTTTTTCGACGATGCCGGAGACCAATTCGAGGTTCGGGCGGTATGGCGCGGCGCTGACGATCCCGTACTGGCGCGTCTGCTCGCGCGGCACGTCCTGCACGGCCAGGATGCTGCTGCGTTCATACGTGTAGAGGTCGGTCATCTGCGCCAGCACCGGCTTGTGGCCCTCGGCGGTGTCCATGAAGTCGTCGGCCAGCAGGACGGCGAACGGATCGTTGCCCACCACCGGGCGCGCGCACAGGACCGCGTGGCCCAGGCCCAGAGGAGAGGACTGGCGGATGTAGATGCAGTTGACGTTCTTCGGAATGACATTGCGCACCGTCTCAAGCAGCGCCGTCTTGCCGGCCGCTTCCAGTTCGGCCTCTAACTCGTAGGCGGTGTCGAAATGGTCCTCGATCGCGCGCTTGTTGCGGCCCGTGATGAAGATCAGCTCCGTGATGCCGGCGGCGACCGCCTCTTCGACCGCATACTGGATCAGCGGCTTGTCGACGATCGGCAGCATTTCCTTCGGCTGCGCCTTGGTCGCGGGCAGGAAGCGGCTGCCAAGACCGGCGACAGGAAATACGGCTTTGCGGATCAGGGTCATCGTAGTCAGTCAGGTTGGGATGATTGTTCGAGCAGCGCCAGCAGCGCCGCTTCGTCCAGGATCGCGACGCCCAGTTCTTCGGCCTTGGCCAGCTTGCTGCCCGCTTCCGCACCGGCCACCACGTACGAGGTCTTCTTCGACACCGAGCCGGAGATTTTGCCGCCGGCCGCTTCGATCAGGGCGCCGGCCGCGTCGCGGCTCATTGTCGGCAGCGTCCCGGTCAGCACGAACGTCTTGCCGGTCAATGGGCATTCCTGCACCTGCGCAGCTTCGGGCACCGCGTCGAGCAGTTCGCGCCGCATGGCCGCCAGCGCCGTCAGCAGGTCGCGGTTGGCCGCGTTGGCCAGCCATTCTTCGAGCGCGCTCGCCACCGTAGCCGGCAAGCCGAAGATGCCGAAGTCGGTACGCGCCGCGATGGTGTCGAGGGTCTGGCCCGCGGCGATGATCTGGCGCGCACGCGGCTCGGTCAGTTTCGGGATATCCAGTGCAGCCAGCAGCTTGATCTCGTCGAGCTTCTCGCGCAGCTGGGCCTTGGGCGGATGCTCGCCCCTGGGCGCCACGCCGGCCGCCAGCAAGGCGTCCAGTGCAATCTGGTTTTTTTCCTCGGCGAAGAAGTCGGCGATCGACTGCGCTACCGTGCCGCCGATATCGGGCAGCACGCGCAGCAGCGCGGCCGGGGCGCGGCGCACCAGTGCGAGGCTGCCCAGATACTCGGCCAGCGTCTTGGCGGTGGACTCGCCCACGTGGCGGATCCCCAATGCGAACAGCAGGCGTTCGAGCGGCGGCGCCTTGCTGGCCGCAATCGCCGCGAGCAGATTGTCGGCCCATTTGGTCGGCACCTTGCCCTGCCGGACGGTCTCCGGTGTCGCCGCCTCGGCCTCGTCGGCCAGGCGCTTCATCTTGAGCAGGTCGTCCTGCGTCAGCTTGTACAGGTCGGCCACGCCGGTGACCAGATTTGCTTCGACCAGACTGTCGATATAGCGGTCGCCCAGCCCTTCGATGTCCATCATGCGCCGGCCAGCGAAGTGGCGGATCGCCTCCTTGCGCTGCGCAGCGCAGGTCAGGCCGCCGGAGCAGCGCGCGACGATCTCGCCTTCTTCGCGCACGACGTGCGAGCCGCACACCGGGCAGGTCGCCGGCAAGGTGTACACCGGAGGTTCCGGCATCAAGCGGCGTTCGAGCACGACGCCCAGCACCTCGGGAATGACGTCGCCGGCGCGGCGCACGATAACCGTGTCGCCCACCCGCACGTCCTTGCGCCGCACCTCGTCTTCGTTGTGCAGCGTGGCGTTGGTGACGGTCACGCCGCCGACCGATACCGGCACCAGGCGCGCGACCGGCGTGATGGCGCCGGTGCGGCCGACCTGGACCTCGATCGCCTGGACCGTGGTCAGGGCTTCTTCGGCCGGGAATTTATGCGCCAGCGCGAAGCGCGGCGCGCGCGAGACGAAGCCCAGCGTACGCTGGTCCTCCAGCCGGTCGACCTTGTAGACGACGCCGTCGATTTCGTACGGGAGCGACGCGCGGCGCTCGCCGATGTCGCGGTAGAACGCCAGCAAGCCGTCGCGCCCTGTGACCACCTGGCGCTCCTTCGCCACCGGCAGGCCAAGCGCATCGAGCCAGTCGAGCATGGTCGAATGCGATGCAGGCAGCGCCGCTGGCGCGCCTTCGAGCTGGCCGACGCCATAGGCAAAAAAGCGCAGCCGGCGTGCACTGGTGATGCGCGCGTCTAACTGGCGCAGGCTACCGGCGGCAGCGTTGCGCGGGTTGGCGAATTCCTTGTGGCCAGCAGCGCGCTGGCGCTCGTTCAGACTCTCGAAATCGCGCTTGAACATCAGCACTTCACCACGCACCTCGAGCACGGCAGGCACGGCGTCGCCATGCAGGCGCATCGGGATCACGCGCACGGTGCGGATATTGGCAGTGACGTCTTCGCCCGTGTAGCCATCGCCGCGCGTGGCGGCCTGCACGAAGCGGCCGTTCTCGTAGCGCAGGCTGATGGCCAGGCCGTCGAATTTGAGTTCGGCGTTGTAGGCGACTTCGCGCGTCTCGAGACCCTCGCGCACACGGCGGTCGAAGTTGTCGACATCCTCGTCGGCGAACCCGTTATTCAGCGACAGCATTGGCACCGCATGCGTGACCTGATTGAATTCGGCGATCGGGGCGTCGCCCACGCGCTGGGTCGGCGAATCGGGCGCGATCGCTTGCGGATGCAGCGTCTCGAGCGCGGCCAGCTCGTGGTACAGGCGATCGTACTCGGCGTCCGGAATCGTCGGGGCGTCGAGCACGTGGTAGTTGTAGCTGGCGCGGTTCAGTTCCGCGACCAGCCAGGCCATCCGGGCCGGGGCATCGGGTTGCTCGGTCACGGGACGGTCCTCAGCTGAACAGGCGCAGTGCCCGGGTCGAGCCGGCGGCGATGTCGGCCGCGTCCATCTCGGCGTAGAACTCGACCACCTGGCCCTTGATTTCGTCGAGCGCTTCGGCTTCGAGCGGCTGGTTGCCGTCGTCGACGATGGTCGCGTCCAGGCGCTGCGTGAGTGCGCGCGCGGTATCGACCATGCGGCCGAAAGGATCGCGCGCCGGAGACACGCACGGCACGTCCAGCAGCAGCGTCAGGCGCGACGTGGTGTCGGCGCCCAGCGTGACGTTGGTCGAGAGCGTAAACAGCACGCTGTTGCCAGCGCCGTCACGGTCCGGCATCGCAAAGCGGCCGTCTGGACGCACGTCGAAGCCCGCGTTCTCGAGCGCGCCGATCAGCGTGGACATCGCCCATGGCGCGCCGTTGGCGGCCAGGTTGACGCTCAGCTGCGCGTCGTGACCGGCAACGAAACGGTGCAACGTGCGTGCTTCGCTCATCACTTCGATCATGTCCGGCACGTGCGGCTCGGCGCCGATGTCGTCGCCGACGGCGCGCAGGCGCGTGACGAGTTCGGAGTATTCGAGTTCATTGAGCGCCGTGGTGCGCGTGGCCATCTGGACGCCCGCCTGCAGCTTGGTGTACACGCCACCATGGACGATCGCTTCCCACTCGCCGCTGACGGCAAAGCCGATGTAGTGGATCGGCTTGTTGCCAACACGGCGCAGGCCGTGCAGCGTCGGCAGAATCTTGTCGCCACGGACCGGCGCTTCCAGCGCCAGCGGGATCATGCAGTCGATCAGCGGATCGACCAGGCATTCGGCCAGTTCGGCCGGCGGCATGCCGGGGCGCGTGCCCGGGAGCGATGCGGCTACGGCGTCCTGCGCGGCGGTGGCGCCGGCGGCGCGGTAGGACGGTGGCGCGACGGGTGCGGCTGGTGCGGCTGGTGCAGCTGGAGCAACTGGTGCAGCCGGCGCTGGTACCGGTGCAGGTGCCGGCGTCGTTACCGGCACAGGCGTTTCTTCGGCTGCTGGCGCGGCAACCGGCGCCGGCGTGTCGCCCAGTACCGGCGCATCGAGCTGCGGCTCGGGCTTGGTGTCGGCGACCGTGAACGCGTCCGCGTCGAGCGTCGGCTCGTTCACGCGCGTGTAGGTAAATTCAGTGTCCTTCACGGGCGCGGCGGCGCCGGCGACAGGGGCCGCTGGCGGGTTGGCTGGCAGTGTCGCTGGCAGTGTCGCAGACGGCATGCCGAGGTCGAACATCGGCTCGCTGCGTTCGGTCGCCGGCGCACCTTCGCCGGTGCGCATCAACACGTCGTCGTGGTCCGATGCGAACGCGCGCTCGACGCTTTTCCTGGCCTTGTACTCTTGCCATTTGTTGTAAGTGACGACACCGACGACGAACACGCCGCCGGCTGCGATCAGGCTCATTTGGAGATCAGTCATGCTGCTTGTGCCTCAATAGCGAAAGTCGCGCCGGACGCACGGTCCTGGTCTTGCCGCGAACTGGGTGATTCAATCGAAATGCCACGTGTGCGGGCAGTCCCCACGCGAAGGCATGCAATGATACCAACTCCCCCGCGTGAATGTCATTTATTAGCATTCTGACACGGGCCGGGCCGCACGCGAAGGCCGCACGCGAAGTCCGCACGATCACGCGGCGACGAGATCCGCGGCCGCTTCCATGTCCACCGCGACGATGCGCGAGACGCCCTGCTCCTGCATCGTCACGCCGATCAACTGGCTGGCCATCTCCATCGCGATCTTGTTATGCGAGATGAACAGGAACTGCGTGTGCTCCGACATGCGCTTGACCATGCGGCAGAACCGCTCGGTGTTGGCGTCGTCCAGCGGCGCATCGACTTCGTCGAGCAGGCAGAATGGCGCCGGGTTCAGGCGGAACATCGAAAACACGAGCGCCGTCGCGGTCAGGGCCTTCTCGCCGCCCGACAGCAGGTGGATCGTCGCGTTCTTCTTGCCCGGCGGCTGGGCCATCACCTGCACGCCCGCGTCGAGGATCTCGTCGCCCGTCATCACCAGGCGCGCATTGCCCCCGCCGAACAGGATCGGGAACAGCTCCGAGAAATGCCCGTTCACGCGGTCGAACGTGTCCTGCAGCAGGTCGCGCGTTTCGCGGTCGATGCGCCCGATCGCGTCCTCCAGCGTCGCGATGGCTTCACTCAGGTCGGCATTCTGCGAATCGAGGAAGTGCTTGCGTTCGCTGGCCTGCGCCAGTTCGTCCACCGCCGCCAGGTTGACGGCGCCCAGGCCGGCAATGGCATTGGTCAGGCGCGTGACTTCGCCCTGCAGGTATTGCGGCTTGAGGTCAGGGACAAGCTTGGCCTGCAACTCGGCTTCATCGGCGCCGGTAGCGGCCAGCGCTTCGGCGAACTGCTCCTGGTTCAGGCGCGCCGCCTGCTCTTTCAGTTGCAGCTCGGTGATGCGGTCGCGCTGCGGCTGCAGGCTGCGCTCGGTCTGCATGCGCGATTCTTCGGCCGTGCGCAGCTGCTGCGCGACCTGATCGAGTTCATGGCGGGCGCTTGATAATGCCGCTTCCTGCGTCGTGCGCTGATCCAGCAGCACTTGCAGGCCTTCGTGGGCGCTGCCGCTTTCGAGCGCTGCCAGTTCCAGGCGCGCCTGCGCCAGGCTTGCCCCAACCTGCTCGGCCTGCGTGGCGGCGGTGGCGATCGTGCGGCGCAATTCGTCGATGCGGCTGCGCTGGGCGCGCTCGGCGAACTGCGCTTCCTGCGCGCCACGCTCCAGGTCGCGCAGGTGTTCGCGGGCGCGGGCCAGCGCCTGCTCCTGGTCCTGGAACGCGGCCTGGTCGTCTTCGCTGGCGTCCTGCAGCTCGGCCAGTTGCATCTCGAGTTCTTCGAAGGTTTGCTCCGCTTCCGCCTGCGCCTGGCGCTGCTCGGCCTCCTGCGCCGCGATCTCGGTGAGGTCGGCTGCGATCTGGCCACTGCGCTGGTTGAAGCGCGCTTCGATCTCGCTTTGCTTGAGCACCTCGATCTGCAGCGCGTGTACCTCGCGCTGCAGGGTCGCCACGCGGGTGCGCGCATCCTGCACGCGCCGCGCCAGATCGAGAACGGCGGCGTCGGCGCGGGCGGCGCGCTCACGCGCCTCATTGGCCAGCAGCGCCTGCGCGCGCACCTGTTTGTCGGTGTTGTCGATCTCGTGCTGGCGCGCCAGCATGCCATCCTGCTCGGCGTCGGGCGCGTGGAAGCGCACGCTCGAACGCGTGATCACATGCCCCTGGCGCGTGACGAAGCTGGCGCCGTGCGGCAGGCGGGCGCGCGCATCGAACGCTTCGGACGCATCCTGCGCGATATACACGCCGTGCAGCCAGTCGTCGAGCACACCGCGCACGCCGGCGTCGTTGATGCGCAAGAGGCTCGCGAACGGCGTCAGGCCAGCCGAAGCCGGGTCGCGCGCGGCGCCCGGCTGCGGCGCGTACAGCGCGAGGCGCGCTGGTGGCGGATCGTTGAAAAAGGCCTTGGTGGCGTCGAGGTTCGACACGTCGAGCGCGCCGGCGCGTTCACGCAGCACGGCTTCGAGCGCGGTTTCCCAGCCCGACTCCACATCGAGCTGCTGCCACAGGCGCGGCAAGTCGGCCAGCGCGTGCTTTTGCAACCAGGGCTGGACCTTGCCTTTCGTCTGCACGCGGTCCTGCATCTGGCGCAGCGCGGCCAGGCGCGCTTCGAGCTGCGTGTTGGCGGCGCTCTCACGCTGGACGTCGCCGTTGGCCTGGCGGCGCTCGGCTTCGACGGTGTCCTGGCGCGCCGTGGCGTCGTCCAGTGCCTGCGTCTGTTCTTCGAGCGCCAGCTGCTTTTCTTCGAGTTGCAGGCGCAGGTTGTCGAGCGTGGCGCTGTCGGGCAGGTTCAGCGCGTTGCGTTCTTGTTGCAGACGCTCCCGCCGCACGACCAGGTTGGCCAGGATGCCGCCGGCGTTGCGTCCGTGGGCGGCTGCCAGCTCGATGCGCTGCTGGACCGCCATGATGCGCGCACGCGCCGCATTGGCCGCATCCTGGCCGGCGCGCCATGCCGCCTCGAGTTCGGGCAGGCGCTCGCCATGGACTTCGACCGCGATCTGGGCGCCTTCGGCCCGCGCGGCCAGTTCCTCGAGCTGCATCTCGGCTTCTTCCTGGCCTTCGCGGTGTTCTTCGGCCTGGGTTGCCCAGCCGTCGCGCTGGGCGCTTAACGTGGCGATCTGGTTTTGCAGGCGCGTACGCGATTCGACGACAAACTTGATCTGCGCTTCGAGACTACCGATCTCCGCGTTCACGCTGTAGAGCGTGCCCTGCGCCGTGTGCAGGCGGTCGCCCGCAGCGAAGTGCGCCTGGCGCAGGTGTTCGAGGTCGAGCTCCACGCCGCGCAGTTGTGCTGTCTGCGCTTCGAGCCCGGTCTGCGCGTCTTCGATCTCGCGGAAGAACCGGACCTGCTCGGCGTTGGCGTCGTTCTTGCGCAGCAGCCAGAGGAGCTTCTGCTTTTCTTCCTGGTCGGACTGCATCTGCTGGAAGCGCCGCGCGACCGCTGCCTGGGCTTCGAGCTTCTCCAGGTTGGCGTTCAGTTCGCGCAGGATGTCTTCGACCCGCAGCAGGTTCTCGCGCGTATCGGACAGGCGGTTTTCGGTTTCGCGGCGGCGCTCCTTGTACTTGGAGACGCCGGCGGCCTCTTCGAGGAACACGCGCAGTTCTTCGGGGCGCGATTCGATGATCCGCGAAATCATGCCCTGGCCAATGATGGCGTAGGCGCGCGGGCCCAGGCCCGTGCCCAGAAAGATGTCCTGGATGTCGCGCCGGCGGACCGGCTGGCCGTTGATGTAATAGGTGGAGGTGCCATCGCGCGTGAGCGTGCGCTTGACGGCGATTTCCGCATACTGGCCCCATTGGCCGGCGGCCTTGCCGGCGTTATTGTCGAACACCAGCTCGACCGACGAGCGCCCGGCGGGCTTGCGGTGCGTGGAACCGTTGAAGATCACGTCCTGCATCGACTCGCCGCGCAGCTCGGAGGCCTTCGATTCGCCCAGCACCCAGCGCACGGCGTCGATGATGTTCGACTTGCCGCAGCCATTGGGGCCGACCACGCCGACCAGCTGGCCGGGCACCTGAAAATTGGTGGGATCGACGAACGATTTGAATCCCGACAATTTGATGGAAGAGAGGCGCACGTTGCGTGGGAGAGGAAGGTAGCGAAGAAGCGATCATCATACCATCGCCGGGATGGCGAAGGCCATGACCGGGAGGGCGACGGACAGTGGCTTACTCGGCGGCGTGATGGTCGGCCGGCGGGCCTGCATCGTTGACCGCCGCAGTGCCGACGGCGGCGCCGAGGATGCGGCCAACAACGCCTTCCGCGAGCACGACCCGGATCGCACCGGCACGCAGCAGATCCGCCAGGCGCCCGGCCGGCAACGAGAACGCTTCCTGGCGCGCCGCGCCGGAGAAGATGTACAGCGTGCGCAGCGGACTGACCCAGGCCAGGCGCACCTTGCGGACACGATCGCCCTCGGCCAGCTCGAGGCGCATGCCGCGCTCCAGGCCGGCCAGGGTATCGGCTTCCGGCCCCTGACTGGCGTGCGCTTCGTCCTCGGCCTGCGCCTGCTCCTGCGCCACCCGGCGCAATGCATCCTGCTGCGCGGCCTCCACCGCCAGTTCGAGCTGGCGTTCGGGCGCCAGCTCGATCGGCGCCCGCACGATCGAGGCGTGACACTCGGCCAGCTCGGCAAAGAACTGCAGCCGCTCGGCGTCCTGCCAGCGCGTGGCGTCGAGCCATTTGTTCAGGCTTGCCAGCAGCGCGGGCAGGTGCGCAATCAGGGCCTTGCGCTGCTCTTGCGTGGCCTTGGGCTTGACGCTCCAGATCAGGTCTTCCATCGTGCGCGTGGCATTCTCGATCGCGCCGGGACGCGTGTCTTCGATCGTGTAGGCCAGCGCCAGCGCGGCGCTCCAGCGCTGCTCGAGAAAACCCGCCACGGCCGGCACGAGCTGCTCGCCGGCCAGGCGCCGGGCCACGGCGCGCTGAGCCGAGCGCTCGGCGGCGACGCGCTTTTCCTGGCGCGTGGCGTTGGCGATCGGACCGGCGATGGCGGCCTGCTCGGCAGCCTCGCGCGCGGCCAGGCCGGCTTCGAGTTCGGCCACGGCGGCCTCGAATTCGGGCTGCTCGGCATCGCGTACCCGTTCGACGCTGCGGCGCATGGCGTGGTAGACGGGATCGTCCTGGTCGGCCGGCTGTTCCCAGCCCGTTTGCGAGAGCAGGTCGAGCAGGCGCCGCGCGGGGTGGGCTTCCTCGTAGAAGAAGCTGCGATCGCGCAGGGCCGCCTTGAGTACGGGCACCTGCAGGAACGCCAGCAGCTCACGTGTTTCGGGCGCGACGCCATCGTCCTGCAGCACGCCTTCGAACACGCGCGACAGCAGATCGAGCGTGGTGGCGTCGCCGCGCGAGAGTGCGCCGGGCGGCAGGCTGGCGCGCAGGCGCGGGAGGTAGAACGCGCCGTGGGGGACGCTGCTGGCACCGCCGTGACCCGCGCTGGTGGCCCCTTGGGTGCCAGCGTTGCCGGCAAACTGGGGCAGATCCGGCATGCCGGGAATGGCGGCGCCGGTGCCGAGGCGGCCGAGCAGGTCGATCAGTGGCAGCGCGCCGGGCACAGGTGATCCGCTGGCGGCGCCGTAGGTGAATCCGTGGGCCGGCGTCGACATGGCGTGGCCTGGCGCGCCTGGATGGAAGGCAGCCTGGGCGCCGGCTGGCGCGCCGGCCTGGGCGCCAGCCTCCGTGCTGACGGGCATGCTCACTGCCGGCGGCGAGACCGCGAAGCCCGACGCAGTGCTTGGCCGCCAGCCACCACTGCCCTGCGGCAGGTTCGGAATCTCCGGCACGGCAAGCGCCGGGTCGAACAACTGGCGCAGCTGGTCCGACAGCGACGCTTCGCGCCGCGCACGTTCGGCGCGGCGCGAAGCGCGGTCGTCGGTCTTGGCAAAGCGCGTGTCATCGCCCCTGCCCTTGCGCGCGGCCTTGAGCGCCTCGGTCAACGCTTCGTAGAGCGGACCGAGATCGATCATCAGGCCGGGGCGCAGCAGTGGCGCCAGCAAGCCGTGCGCTTCCGGGTCAGGCTCGAACTCGCACCACGCCGCGTGCAGCGCGCCCAGGAACACGGCAGGCCGAAACGGGTTATGGGCGGCGCGCACGAGATCGCGCCCCAGCAGCAATCCAAGGCGCACGCCGAGGGTGGCCAGCTGCTCCGAGTACTGCAGGTCGAACGGGCGGCTGACGGCGTCCAGCGCCATCTGCTGGTCGATCTGCTCCAAGGGCACGAGGCTCAGCGCCACGGGCGCGGCCTGCGCAGCCGGGGCACCCGGCGCCAGCAATGCGATCTCGGCTTCCAGCGCCGTTTCGAGCGCGCTGGTAGCCAGGTGGACAAAAGCGTAATCGTTGCTCTTGAGGAGATTGCCGGATTTGACCCGACGCATGACGGCGCGGGGATCCGGACCGGCCGCGGTAAGGTCGAGCAGGACCGACACGATGCGGCGCACGACGTCGCCCAGTTCCGTCCCGGCCTGGCGGCAGGCGATCGCGACCAGCTCGGCAAGCGTTGCCTGCTGAGCGGCGGCATTGCGCGCGGCGTTGGTCTGGACGGATGGGGTGGCCATGACGATTCGGCGAAGTAAGGCGAGCCTCTATTTTGCCACACTCTTGCCAGTCAGCAATGAGCAAACACAGCGGGCCAGAGGCAGAGCGCCACTGCGCAGGTTGCGCCAGCGCGGCGCTTGCCTGGATCGATAGTAGCCCTCCAGGCAGGCACATGTCTACAGAGGCAGAGGCCGCCTTCAGATTGGCGTGCGCTGCCGGGCTTCGACGGGTGGCACGTCGCGGAAACGAACAACGCCATGTCGGCGGCAGGAGTACGATCTGTCGACACTATTGAAAGGATTCATCATGGTCGAGAAAAACAGCGCTGGTGCGGGTGCAGGCAATGGGGGCAGCGCGCAGGCGCAGCACATCGACGCCGAACGCCAGCGTCGCGAGAGCAATCCAGCCGGACAGTCCAATGCTTTGTCGAATCAGCAACCGGATCGGGCGTCTGATGCATCGGAGCAAGCGGAGTGCCAGCCCACGCCGGTCCAGCAACCGGATACCCGCCTGAATGATTCGCATGAGCCAGGCTCGCTCTCCGCTGCCGACGTCGAGGGCGGCATACGCGGGCAGCACGAGGGCGCGGGACGTCAGGGCGACTAGAACGACGGGAACGACACGCGGCGCGCAGTCACGCTGCGCGCCAGGCAGGCTCAAGCGACGGTCAGATATTGCGCAAGATGGCGCCCTTGGGCGGCGCAAAGTCTTTCACTTCATGAATCATCCTGGCCAGCTTGGCGTCGCGCGCCGTCATGTGCAGGTCGCCGTACTGATGCACGCTCCACTGCTCGGGCGTGAGCTCAATCTCCTTGCGCAGGATCGCCTCGGTGCGCGCATCGTCGGCGCGCAAGCCCTCGACGATGATATTGAGCGCGTCCGGCCGCGAACCGGGCGACGCCGTCGCATGCGACTTGTGAATCATGAACCGCGCCGTCTCGCTTGCGTAGCGGCGCGACCCGGCCAGATACACGACAACAGCAATCGAAGCCACCGCCCCAGCGTTGTACATGACAAATTTAATGGGCGAATTGGCCATGAAGTTATACAGGCACAGCCCATCGCTGACATAACCACCGTTTGATTGCAGCAGCACGTGGGCAGTATCGATGCCATCTTCCGTCATATTGGCCACCGCCTCGAACATCCGGTGAACCATATCACTGTTGACATCGCCAGACAGCGTAAACCACCCCTCTTTCTCCTGCGGCACTTTGGCTTGATTCATAGTCTGTTCCGCCTACAAAGTAAGTGAACCAAGTGTAGCAAATCCCCTCGTCCGCCCCCACAACCGATCACCAATAGTGCAAAGCAATGTTTCAAGGCAATCCCACGCCAAATCACAATGAGGGTCAGAGTAGATTTAATGGGCAATTCCCCAATGTTGTCAAACAATTCGACTCTGACCCTCATTATTATTTGCTAATTTAGCGCTATCAAAATTTGATTTCGATTCTGTTCGTCATCTAGTTTTCTAAGTGCATCGTTTTTATTGCCGCGAAGGTCAAAAATAATGAGGGTCAGAGTCGACTTATTGGGCAATTATCGAAAGTTGTCAAACAATTCGACTCTGACCCTAATTATGGGTGGGGGTGGGCGGTTGACAGTCGGCAAAGGGTGACATATCCTCCGCAGTCTTGATCGGGAGAGCGCAGCATGCTGCCGCCGAAGGGGCACTCACCCATAAACTCTCAGGCAAAAGGACCGGTCAAGGGACGGCGGCGCAGCGCGCGGCGGTTCAACTCTGGAGAGCGGCCGCGGTAGCGGTCCACCGAAGGGGCAAGCGGCGCACAGCCGCTATCTCTCAGGTACCAAGGACAGAGGGGTCGACAGCGCACGACGACCGTGCTGTACCCCTATTTCTGCCTGAGGATTTCATGACGCTCAAAGCGACCCCGCTCAATTCCGCTCACCGCGCCGCCAACGCCAAGATGGTCGATTTCGGCGGCTGGGACATGCCCGTCAACTACGGTTCGCAAATCGAAGAGCACAACGCGGTGCGCAGCGACGCCGGCATGTTCGACGTGTCCCATATGTGTGTCGTCGACGTCAAGGGCGCCAACGTGCGCACGTTCCTGCGCGGCCTCCTGGCCAATAACGTCGACAAGCTGCAGGTGCCGGGCAAGGCCCTGTACTCGTGCATGCTCAATCCCGAAGGCGGCGTCATCGACGACCTGATCGTCTATTTCCTGTCCGAAGAATGGTTCCGCATCGTCGTCAACGCCGGCACCGCCGAAAAAGACGTCGCGTGGATGAATCAGCAGAACACCGCCACCAACAGCGGCGTGACGATCACCGCGCGCCGCGACGGCAACGATCCGATCGCGCTGATCGCCGTGCAGGGCCCGAACGCCCGCGCCAAGGTGTGGCAGGTACTGCCGAGCACTCAGGCGCCATCCGAAAACCTCAAGCCGTTCAACGCCGTCATCGTCCCGGACACCGCGTTCGGTGAAGCGATGATCGCCCGCACCGGCTACACCGGCGAAGACGGCTTCGAGATCGGCGTGCCGGTGTCGAAAGCCGAAGCGCTGTGGAATGCGTTTGTCGCCGTCGGCATCAAGCCGGCCGGTCTCGGTGCGCGCGATACGCTGCGCCTGGAAGCCGGCATGAACCTGTACGGCCAGGACATGGACGACTCCGTGAACCCGCTCGACGCTGGCCTGGCCTGGACGATCGACCTGGTCTCGGAGCGCGACTTCATCGGCAAGGCCGCCCTGCAGGCCAAGGGCCAGGGCGCGCAGTTCGTCGGCCTGATCCTGCGCGAAAAAGGCGGCATCCTGCGCGCGCACCAGAAAGTGGTGGCAGCGTCAGGCCTGGAAGGCGAGATCACCAGCGGCACCTTCAGCCCGAGCATGCAGCAGGCGATTGCCCTGGCGCGCGTGCCGATGGACGTGGCCATCGGCGACACGGTCCACGTGATCATCCGCGACAAGCGCCTGGCCGCCAGCGTCGTCAAGCTGCCGTTCGTGCGCAACGGCAAAGTGCTGGCCGCCTGAGCGCTGCCTAGAATCCAGAACACCTATACTGCTATCCACCCCACTACCCGGAGTCCTCATGAACATCCCTACCGACCTGAAATACACCGAATCCCATGAGTGGGTTCGCCGCGAAGAAGACGGCACCCTGACCGTCGGCATCACCGAATACGCGCAGGACGCGCTGGGCGACATCGTGTTCGTCGAACTGCCGCAGGTCGGCAAGGCCTTCACCGCCGGCAGCGACGCCGCTGTCGTGGAATCGGTGAAAGCCGCCAGCGACATCTATGCGCCAGTCAACGGCACCGTCACCGCCGTGAACCAGCCAGTGGCCGACGCGCCGGACTCGATCAACCAGGATGCCTACGGCAGCTGGCTGTTCAAGCTCGCGCCAAGCGACGCTGGCTCGTACGACAATCTGCTCGACGCTGACGCCTACGGCAAGACCACCGACCACTGATCCGCCTCCAGGTGCGCCGCCGGCCCCGCCGCGGCGCACCGCCCTGCACCACCCGCCATTCTCCTTCAACGTCGCCGCAGACTGTGTCCCCCAACATGACCCGACCAAGCCTCACCCAACTCGAAGCACGTGATTCATTCATCCCGCGCCACATCGGCCCGTCCGACGCCGACCAGGCAGCGATGCTGTCGGCCCTCGGCTACGAGACCCGCGCCGCGCTGATCGACGCCGTCGTGCCAGCCAATATCCGCCGCAAGGACAAGATCGACCTGGGCCAGTTCGCCGAGCCACGCACCGAAGAAGAAGCACTGGCCACTCTTAAAGGCCTAGCCTCGAAGAACAAGGTGCTCAAGTCGCTGATCGGCCAGGGCTATTACGGCACCTTCACGCCGAAGGTCATCCTGCGCAACATCTTCGAAAACCCGGCCTGGTACACCGCCTACACGCCTTACCAGCCAGAGATTTCGCAGGGCCGCCTCGAAGCGATCCTGAACTTCCAGCAGGCCGTGACCGACCTGACCGGCATGGGCATCGCCAACTCGTCGATGCTGGACGAAGGCACCGCCGCCGCCGAAGCAATGACGCTGATCCAGCGCGTCGGCAAGTCAGCATCGAAAGTGTTCTACGTCGCCGACGACGTGCTGCCGCAGACCCGCGAAATCATCGAAACGCGCGCGCTGCCGATCGGCGTTGAAGTGCGCACCATCGCAGCGGCCGACATCGAGTCGCTCGAAGAAACCTGCTTCGGCGTACTGCTGCAATACCCGGGCGTGAATGGCGAAGTGCGCGACTACCGCGCCGCCGTCGAAAAACTGCACGCCGCTGGCAGCATGGTGATCGTGGCTGCCGACCTGCTGGCCCTGACCCTGCTCACGCCGCCGGGCGAATGGGGCGCCGACGTCGTCGTTGGTAACAGCCAGCGCTTTGGCGTGCCGCTCGGTTTCGGCGGCCCGCACGCCGGCTACCTGGCCACGCGCGACGAATTCAAGCGCAGCATGTCCGGCCGTCTGGTCGGCGTGACGATCGACGCGCAAGGCAACCAGGCCTACCGCCTGGCGCTGCAGACGCGCGAACAGCACATCCGCCGCGAAAAAGCGACGTCCAACATCTGCACCGCGCAAGTGCTGCTGGCCGTGATGGCCGGCATGTACACGGTCTACCACGGCCCGCAGGGTCTCGAGCGCATTGCCCGCCGCGTGCACCGCCAGACCGCGATCCTGGCCGCCGGCCTGCAGCAACTGGGCTTCGAGCTGGTCAACCAGACCTACTTCGACACGCTGACCGTGCGCGTCAAGGACGCCGGCGCGATCCACGCCGCCGCCACTGAGCACGGCATCAACCTGCGCCAGATCGACGCCACGCAAGTGGGCATTGCGCTCGACGAAACCGTCACCCGGGACGACCTGGCCACGCTGATGGCCATCTTCGGCGACGGCAAGTCGGTCGACCTCGACGCACTGGACGCCGCCGCCAGCGATGCGCTGCCAACGGCCCTGGCCCGCACCAGCCAATACCTGACCCACCCGACCTTCAACCGCTACCACGCCGAGCACGAGATGCTGCGCTACCTGCGCGCACTGGCCGACAAGGACCTGGCGCTGGACCGCACGATGATCCCGCTCGGTTCGTGCACGATGAAGCTCAATGCAACGTCCGAGATGGTGCCGGTCACCTGGCCCGAGTTCTCGAACATCCACCCGCTGGCACCGAACGACCAGACCGTCGGCTACCGTGAAATGATCACGCAGCTCGAGGCGATGCTGTGCGCCGCCACCGGTTACGCCGCGATCTCGCTGCAGCCGAACGCCGGCTCGCAGGGTGAGTACGCCGGTCTACTGGTGATCCAGAAGTACCACCAGGCGCGCGGCGAAGGCCACCGCAATATCTGCCTGATTCCGTCGTCGGCCCACGGCACGAATCCGGCGTCGGCCAGCATGGTCGGCATGAAGGTCGTCGTCACCGCGTGCGACGAGAACGGCAACGTCGACCTGGCCGACCTGAAAGCCAAGGCCGAGCAGCACAGCGCGAACTTGGCCTGCGTGATGGTCACCTACCCGTCGACCCACGGCGTGTTCGAAGAAGGCATCAAGGAACTGTGCGAGATCGTGCACCAGCACGGCGGCCAGGTGTACGTCGACGGCGCCAACATGAACGCACTGGTGGGCCTGGCCTCGCCGGGCGCATTCGGCGGCGACGTCAGCCACCTGAACCTGCACAAGACCTTCTGCATCCCGCACGGCGGTGGCGGCCCGGGCGTCGGCCCGATCGGCGTCGGCGCGCACCTGGCGAAGTTCCTGCCAAACCAGCTTTCGACCGGCTACGTGCGTGACGAACAGGGTATCGGCGCCGTCAGCGCTGCAGCCTTCGGCTCGGCCTCGATCCTGCCGATTTCGTGGATGTACATCGCGATGATGGGCGCGGATGGCCTGACGGCAGCGACCGAAGTGGCGATCCTGAACGCCAACTACATCGCACGCCGCCTGGCGCCGCATTATCCGGTGCTGTACGCGGGCCACGACGGCCTGGTGGCGCACGAGTGCATCATCGACGTGCGTCCGCTGCAGGACAAGACCGGCATCTCGAACGAAGACGTGGCCAAGCGCCTGATGGACTTCGGTTTCCATGCGCCGACCATGAGCTTCCCGGTCCCGGGCACCCTGATGATCGAGCCGACCGAATCGGAATCGAAAGCCGAGATCGACCGTTTCATCGAGGCGATGATCACGATCCACGCCGAGATCGTCAAGGTCGAGCGCGGCGAGTACGACCGCAGGGACAATCCGCTCAAGGGTGCACCGCACACGGCCGAAGTGGTCACGAGCGACGACTGGGCCCACGGCTACACGCGTGAAGTGGCGGCGTTCCCGGTCGCGAGCCTGCGCAAGAAGAAGTACTGGCCACCGGTCGGCCGTGCCGACAATGTGTACGGTGACCGCAACCTGTTCTGCGGCTGCGCGCCGATCAGCGATTACGAGTAATCGCTGAGCTGCCCTGGCAGCGGCATCATTTGCGGCTCGATGCGAGCCGCAAATGCGATGCCGAGTGACGGCGGCGTTCCCGGTTTGACCCACGCCGTTCGCGCGTGGGTTCGCCGGGGACGCCGCTGTTTTCATTGGGGCCTGGCAGTACCGGCAACGTCGCCGCCGGTGCCCCGTGGCTACCCTCTCCCTCCTCGAGCCTGAACCCGGCCACGGTGCGCGCCAGCGCAATCGCCTGCATCTGCAGCATGCAGGCGGCGCTGGCGGCTTCCTCGACCAGCGTGCAGTTCTGGCGCGTGACCTGGTCCATCTGCACGATCGCCTGACTGACGCCCTGCAGTTGCTTCGCCTGGCCATCGCCGGTCGAGCCGATCCGCCCGACCAGATGTTCGACATCGCGCACCGAACTGGCGATGCGCTGCATATTGCTGCCGGCGTGCAGCGCCCACGCCGTGCCGCCGTCGATCTGCGCCACCGACTGCGCGATCACGGCGCGGATTTCCTGGCTGGCCGCGGCCACGCGCCGCGCCAGCGCGCGCACCTCGGTCGCCACCGCCGCCAGATCCGTGGCGCTGACTGGCGCACGCGAGGCGTCCAGCGCCGCATTCAACACCCGCGTGCCCGTTTCACCTGCCGCCACCTCCAGCGCATCGACGATCGCCATCACCTGCTGCGCGCTGCGCCGGCTCGCGTCCAGTGTGTTGACGAGCCGCTCGACGACACCGCCACCGTCCTGCGCAACGTCGCCGGCACCAGCGGCGAGGCGGTTGGCGGCACGGGCATCGTCGACGTTATCGCGCACGTTCGCCGCCAGCGCCTGCAGCGTGTCCTCGGTGTCGGCCAGCGCCTCGGCGCGGTACACGGCGCGGCTGCCCAGGCTCAGGCTCCCGAGCTTGATGTCGCGCGACGCTGCGCCGATCGTGCGCGCCGCCTCGGCCACCGTGCACAGCATGCCATTCAGATTGCGGATGCTGGCATCGAGCAGGCGCGAGGTGTCGGCGATTTCGTCGCTGCCGTAGTCACGCTCCTGCACCGTGAAGTTGCCGCTGGCCAGGCTGCTGGCGGCCAGGCCGATGCCACGGATCTCGCCGAGCAGGATACGGCGCACGGCGAACGTGATGGCGAGTGACAGCCCGATCGCCAGCACCAGCACAGTGGGCATCAGCAGAGAAACCATGCGAAAGTCGGCCTTGGCGCCTGCGGCGGCCTGGCGTGCCAGCGTGTCTTCGAGCGCGCTGAGACCAGCCAAGCGCTGATCGACCAGCGCGTATGCGGCTTCGGCCTTCTGCATCGCGTTGGCGCTGATCGAGCCGTCCAGTGGCGCGAGTTCGATGACGTCGCGCACCGCGCGCGCGTAGCGGCGCTGCGCCTGCGCGGCCTGCTCGACGTGGCGCAGCTCGGCGCCAGTCAGCGGACCGGTCGACAGCGTCGTGAGGCCAACCGCAATGCGCCCGTGCTGCGCCAGGATGTCGCGCCGCAGCGGCTCGGTGCGAGCCGGCGGAAAGCTGCCGCCCATCCAGCTCAGGTAACGGTAGATGTCGGCATGCGCCTTGTGCGATTGCGTGCCCAGGCTGGCGGCAGCACGCAAGCTGGCGGCGCGCTGGCCGACGATCGATTCGAGCGATGCATTCTGACGCGCCAGCGCGACATAGGCCGCGCACGACAGCACCAGCAGCAGCACGAGGACGGCGCCTGGGGCCAGCAGGAGCTTGGGGCCGATGCGAAGACGGGCCAGCATGTCAGGCCGCCGTCATGGCAGGTGGAACGACAGGGCGGCGCGGCGGTTTCATCGTCATGGTATCCCCTTGGAGAGCGTAATATTTCTTGAATGCACTCTTGAATGTACGCCGCAGAACAAGCCAGCCTTTGTGATGGCGCAAAGCGCGCGCTACACTAGCGGCATGATCTTTCTTGCTCCACTGCACCGAAACCGGCGCCTGCTCCTGGTCTGCGTGCTGTCGCTTCTGCTGCACGCACTGGTGATCGCCTGGATCGACGCGCGCCTGACGCAGCGCCCCGCCGTCATCGGCGTGCCGGAGTTCACGGTGCGGCTGGCCTCGGCCGAACGGGGCATCGTGGATGCACGGTCCAGGGCGGTCGAAACACCTGCCGCACCTGCCGCATCTGCACCTCCGGAACCTCCCGCGCCAGCGCCGCCCGTGGCGCCTGCTCCCATCGCCATGGCCGATAGCGGCCCGGTTGCCATACCGTCCGCCGCGCTGCCCATCGATGCTGGCGAGGCCGCGCTCCCCGCCGCCAGCGGCGGCAGTGCTGCCCCCATCCAGATGCCGGGCACCTACCGTGTCAAACCACCGCCGTCCGGCCGCATCGACTACACCGTCGTCACGCGCAGCAGCCTGGACGCGCCGTCGCAGGACGGCGGTAGCGCGCGCATGGTCTGGCGCAGCGATGGCACGCGCTATGCGGTCGAACTCGATGGTGTGCTGGGTACGATCTCCAGCGAAGGCCAGGTCGACGATGCCGGCATCGCGCCACAACGGGCATTAACCGGGATGGGCACCGGCGCCTTGACCACCGTTTTCGATCGCGGCAGCGGCACCATCGGCGCCGGGCCGCAGGGGCAGCCCTTCCCGCTCGTGCCGGGAAGCCAGGACACGGCGTCGGTCTTGCTGCAACTGGCGGGCATGGGCGTGAGCGATGCAGGCCAGATCAAGGACGTGCTGGAATTCTGGGTGAGTGGCGCGGGCGGCGCCGGCATCGAGCGCTATCAGGTGATGGGGCCGGAACGGATCGCCACGGCCGCCGGGCCGCTCGAGACCGTGCGGCTGGTGCGCCTGGGCGAGCCGGGCGCGCCCGTGCTGGAACTGTGGCTGGCGCCACAGCATGCGTGGCTGCCGGTGCAGCTGCGCGTGACCGACGCGCTGGGCGCCTCGCGCACGCAAACGCTGGCATCGATTGCGATCGACACCAGCGCAGCACCAAAAAAATCAGCGCAAGAATAACGGGAAGAATAACGGCCCGCGTCAGGACGACGCGGGCATGGGCCTAGGGAAGCACTGATTTATTCTGGGGGATGGAATTGGCTTTGAAAAAGTCAGCCTGCAAGGCGCAAAATCGAAGCAATAGCGAGCTATTGCGAGAATTTGCAACGCCGCAGGATGGCTCTTTTCAACGCCAAGTCCGCCGCCATGAATTAATCAGTGCTTCCCTAAAATCAGGCCAGCTTGACCGCGTGCTCGCGGGTAGCATGGAAGGTCAGCTTGGGCCAGCGTTCCTGGGTCAGGCGCAGGTTGACGCCCGAGGTCGCCAGGTACGCCATATTGCCGGCCGCATCGTAGGCCACGTTGTGACCGAGCGAGTTTTCGAAGTCAGCCAGCGCCTTCTTGTCATCGCTCGAGACCCAGCGCGCACTGCTTATGCTGGCGCTTTCGAACACGGCATCGACGCCGTATTCGTTGAGCAGGCGGCTGGCGACCACCTCGAACTGCAGCACGCCGACCGCGCCCAGGATCAGCTCACTGCCCAGTACCGGCTTGAAGACCTGCACCGCGCCCTCTTCGCCCAGCTGCTGCAGGCCCTTGTGCAACTGCTTCATCTTGAGCGGATTACGGATGCGCACCGACCGGAACAGCTCCGGCGCGAAGTACGGAATGCCGGTAAAGCTGAGCATTTCGCCCTCGGTGAAGCTGTCGCCGATCTGCATATTGCCGTGGTTCGGCAAGCCGATGATGTCGCCGGCGAAGGCTTCTTCGACCTGCTCGCGGCTCGACGCCATGAACGTCACGACCGACGACAGCTTGACGTCGCGGCCCAGGCGCAGGTGCTTGACCTTCATGCCTTTTTCAAAGCGGCCCGAGCATACGCGCAGGAACGCGATGCGGTCGCGGTGGGCCGGGTCCATATTGGCCTGGATCTTGAAGACGAAACCGGAAAACGGCACTTCGCTTGGCAGGACCGAGCGCACCGTGGCGTCGCGCTCGCGCGGCGCAGGCGCCCAGTCGACCAGCGCCGACAGGATTTCGCGCACGCCGAAGTTGTTGATCGCCGAGCCGAAGAACACCGGGGTCTGCACGCCGGACAGGAAGCGCTCCAGGTCGAACACGTGCGAGGCGCCGTGCACCAGCTCGACTTCCATCTTGAGTTGCTCGATCTCGAGGGGGAACATCTCGGCCAGGCGCGGGTTGTCGATGCCCTTGACGATCTCGAAGGCGCCGTCGGCTTTTTCTTCACCGGCCTTGAACAGCATGATCTCGTCCTTCAGCAGGTGGTACACACCGCGGAAGTTCTTGCCCATGCCGATCGGCCAGGTCACCGGCGCGCACTCGATCTTGAGCACCGATTCGACTTCGTCGAGCAGTTCGAGCGGATCGCGCGTTTCGCGGTCCATCTTGTTCATGAACGTGACGATCGGCGTGGCGCGCATGCGGCACACTTCGAGCAGCTTGATCGTCTGCGCCTCGACGCCCTTGGCCGCATCGATCACCATCAGCGCCGAGTCGACCGCCGTCAGCACGCGGTAGGTGTCTTCGGAGAAGTCCTGGTGGCCGGGGGTGTCGAGCAGGTTGATGACGTGGTCGCGGAAATCGAACTGCATCACCGACGAGGCAACCGAAATGCCGCGCTGCTTTTCGATGTCCATCCAGTCGGACGTCGCATGGCGCCCGCTCTTGCGGCCCTTGACGGTACCGGCCAGCTGGATGGCGCCCGAGAACAGCAGCAGTTTTTCGGTCAGCGTGGTTTTACCGGCATCCGGGTGGGAAATGATGCCGAAGGTGCGGCGGCGCCCCACTTCGCGCGCGATCACGCCGGCCTGTGCGGCCGAGTTGGTGGTAGTGGTGGTGCTGTCATCGCGCGCGTCAGGCATGTCCTGCGCGGCGGAGGTGTCGGTATCGTTGGCCATAGTCGAGCCCTTCAAACGGCCCTTGTCGAAAACCCTCGATTTTACCGTTTTCGCAAGGCGCCGTGTGAACTCTCTTCGCTCCCGATGCCATCCCTCAGTCGCGCACGCGGCGCCAGCCGGCGCGGTGTGCTTCGATCGTTTCCGATGGCGGGAATTTGCCGGTCACCATGGTGCCGTCGGCGGTGGTGGTGATCGTCTTGAGCGCGCCCGACGGCAGGCGGATCACGATGAAGCCCACCGCAGCCGAACTGGCCAGCGGATAGCCGGCCAGCCCGTCCGGCGAGGCCGCGCGGCCGGTGCAGACATTGAGCTGGTAGATATTGCTGGTGCCGCCAACCTTGCAGTCGGTCGACGAGCTTGGCAGGTTGGTGACCACGTTGATGGTGCCGGCCACCACCTGCGGGTCGAGGTTGACGCGCTCGCCGGTATTGAGGTTGAAGTCGGTGAACCAGCCCTTCTTGCTGGCCAGGTTCACGTCACCGCCATCGATCGTGTAGGGCGCATTGCCCGTGTCGTCACCGGCCACGCGCGCCAGCGTGCGCTTGACCATGGCCGACGACTGGCGCCAGGCGGCCGTGCTGATGCCCTCGCCGTCGTCCTTGAGCAGGTAGGCGCTCTGCACCTCGGTGCTGGTCACGTCGACCAGGTCGAGCAGGCGGCCAGTGCCGAACAGCACCACGCGCTGCGCCGACGCGACGGTCTTGTTGTCGACGGTCGTATCGACCCGGCACAGCGTGACTTCAGGGCGGGTGGTGAC
The DNA here is from genome assembly GCF_014200505.1 of Massilia aurea. Lineage (GTDB taxonomy): Bacteria > Pseudomonadota > Gammaproteobacteria > Burkholderiales > Burkholderiaceae_D > Telluria > Telluria aurea_B. The sequence goes on from NZ_JACHBX010000001.1 coordinate 1,899,835, forward strand.
CGGCTGGTCTACGCCGGCGTCGCCCATCAGCACGCGCGCCGGTGTGCCGGCGCCGGTGAAGTCGAAGCGCCACATCTTGCCGGTATTGTCGCCGCCGTACACATACGTCACCCGCGGATCGTTGTTCGGGTCATTCGTGATCGCCGAGATCTTGGCCAGGCCCGACGGCGTGGCGACGCTGCCCACGCCGGTCGTCGCCGAGCGCGATTCGATCACCTTGCCGGTGGCAACGTCGACCACCAGCAGATAGCCCTTGCCGTCGCCCCCATCGACGCCGTCGACACCCGGGATATTGTTGTAGCCCGAGGTCAGGAACACGACCCATTTCTCCACGCCGGCGCTGTCGACGATGGTGCCGAACTGCGGGTTGCCGAACGTGAGGCCCAGGCGCGTGTCGACGTTGCCGGCGCAGGCACTGGCGTCGGCGCACAGTTCCCACAGCGCTTTCGGCGCGGCCGGGTCCGTGACATCGAGCGCGTAGTAACCGCGCCCGCCCGCGTTCAACCCCGCCACCAGCACCGACTTCCATTCGGTGCCGACCTGGACGTCCGCAATCTCGGGCGAGCCGTCGACCGAGAAGATGTGGTTGGTGCCGTAGGTCGTGCTGGCAAGCTGGTGCAGTTTCTTCATCGTGATGCGCGGAACATACGCCCACAACTCTTCGCCCGAGTTCGCGTCGAACGCGTGCAGCATGCCGTCGTTGGCGGCGGCGAACACGGTCGCCTTGCGGCCTGCATGGGTGGTCTTGAAGGCACCATAGCCGGGCCGGTCGAAATTGCGGCGCGGTTCGCGCAGGTACGCCGGCTTGGACGAGGCGATATCGCCCAGCACGATCGGGATCGTCGTCTTGTCGGTGCCCACTTGCTCGCGCGAGAAGGCGCGCAGGATGTTGTCGTTGGCGTACTGCTGGCGACCGCGCAGCCAGTTGACGATGTTGCGGCCATCGTTGACCAGCGCGCGGTTGGCCACCGACATATTGGCGCACTGCGTCAGCGCATTGCATTTGTTGTCGAACCAGGCGCGCGTGCCCGTGTCCATCGTGTCGTAGCTGAACGCGGCCAGCGCGCCATCCTTGAGCATGTAGATCGAGCGTCCATCCAGGCCATCTTCGTCCACCTCGACCTGCCTGCCGAGCAGGCTCGAGGTATTCCAGTCCTCGGTCGCCGCCACGTCGCCGGTGATGGTATTGACCTTGCGCTTGGACAGGCGCCCGTACCAGTGCACGGTGGTGAACGTCGCCGAGAAGATGTCGTTGTCGCTTTGCGAGATGTTCGGGGTCGAGGTGGCCGCCGCCGCCGCTGCGCCGGTCTTGACTTCGATGTTCGACAGGGCCGTACGCAGCCCTTCCACCACCTGCATCGGATCGGACGCCGAGAAGTACTTGCCATGGCCATTGATCGCGGCATGCCACAGATCGTCCACGCGCGATTGCAGGGCGGCCGAGCCGCTGTCTTCGTCGACGTCCGGATCGGGCCAGACGTAGCGCCCCTGATTGTTCCAGGGGCAGTTGAGCGCTCCGCTGACCAGCTTGTAGAAGTCGCCGTTCGGATCCGGGTCAGTGTCGTATTTCGCCTCGTAGTTCATGATGCCGTCCACGCCCAGGCCGAGGGCATAGGTGCGCATGTGCAGGCGGTTGTTCTCGCCGGTGCCAGCCGGCACCGCGCCGGGTTTCGTGTAGTCCTCGAGCGTGGGGCGCAGTGACACGGTCTTGTCGGCCGAGCCGCCGTTGTACCAGTACAGCGCGATGTCGGCCAGCGATGGCTTGCCCTGGCCGCGCGGATCGACGCATCCCTTCGATTGCAGGCAGAAGCGGGCCGGATTGTCGACCTGATCGTTGCTGGCCACCCCGACCGGGGCCCTGCCATTCCAGTAGCCGTCGGTGGTGATGAACGTGAAGTTCTGCTGGCACGGGAACTTCACGACTTCCTCGCCGGCCCTGTAGTTGTAGGGACTCTGGTTGGCGTACATCTTGCCGATCGCGTGCAGGGCCTGGCGCACCGGGGTCGAGCCCTCCGTATCCATCGCGTACAGCGCGTTGTACCAACTGGTGCGGTCAGCGCCGGCAAACGGCTTGGGCTTGTTCATGGCGCCTTCGACCGCGGCAACCGACAATGCGACCAGCCCCACGTTGTACTTGTCGGTGACGGGCGAGAACGCCTGGCCGACAGCTGTCTTCATCATCTGGTTGCGGGTGCGGTAGTAGCCATACCAGTTGGCGAAGTTGGTCATCTCCTGCGCATACGAGCAGGAGCCGCTGGTGCAGTCGGTGCGGCCGATGGCGCGCGGGTAGATGGTGCGGCCGGGAACGATGTCAGTGCGCACGAACACCGAGCCACTCAGGCCGGTGGTCGACGTCGGCACGATGTCCGAGACCGCGTTGACAGCGCTCATCGTCAGCCAGGTGCGGTTGCTGTAGGTGTTATTGCTCGGGATGGTGTAGTCGATGCCCAGCCCTTCTGCCTGGCCGGAGCTGTCCACCAGGCACAACGTCGTGTTGGGTTCGCTCGCACAGATTGGCGGCGAATTCGGGGTGCCGCCGACATAGGCGGTCACATTGCCCCGCGTGCCGATGCGCGCTTGCAGTGCAGCCACGACCGCGCTCGCGCCCGTGCTGCGGTTGAACGTGATGTCGCCGCCCAGCATGCCGGCGCCGGCAAAGTTCAGGCGGCTCATTACCTGCTTGTCGCGGTTGTTGTTGCTGTTGTTGGTGCTGCCGCCCACGCGCAGGAATGCGGTTGCGCCCGTGGCCCTCGATACCATCAGGCTGGTGCCTGCGCGGCTGTTGTCGGACACCAGGCTGCACACGCTGAGCGACTTGGTGGTCGAACCCGCGGGGCACGAAACCGGCACGACACCTACCACGTTGTCGGCGCCGATGGCCACGCCCAGGCTGCTGCAGCTGGGCACCGCTGCGTTCTTCGGGGAGCGCACGCAGGCGAAGTAACTGTCGGCGTCGCCGACCTTTTCATTGATCGACACGGCCAGCGCCTGGGCCAGGGCGGCCTGCTTGTCGGCGGTGTTGGTGCCGGCTGCCGCAGTCACGGCGCTATTGGTGATCACCTGCGTGCCCAGCGGACCGACGGCGGTTACCTCGGGGATCGAGCGCGTGCTGGCGGTATTGGAAGCCCCGATGCTGATCGTGCCGTACCACGGTGCCACCACGTTCTCGGCACCGAAACGCGGATACTTGTAGGTGCCGACGAACTTGGCCTGACACTTGGTCAATGCTCTCGAGTCGCACCAGCGCACGCGGGCCGCAACGGTGTAGCCTGATGCCGGCGACGTGCCGTTGGCCGTCGCGGCGCGGCAATCGGTCAGGTTGGTATTGGTGCAATATTCGGCGACATTGTTCGTGTAGTAGTACGGGGTGCTGTAGACATAGCGCGCACGGTACCGGGCGTTGGTTGGGTAGACATAGCCGCCCGTGTTGCGCACGCAATTGTTCAGGTTGGCGTCGCACCATTCGATATCGTAGAAGCCGTCTACCAGATTGCTGGAGTCCGTCGAATTGCCCAGAAAGTCGGCCTTGTTGACGCCATACACATCGGTCGGCACGCGCTTCCAGTCGCCCGTGCGCCCGGCGTCGAGATCCGGATAGGACGTGCCGTCGGCCTTGACCGGCGGGACATACCGCACCGCCGGGTCGTAGTACTGGCGGTTGAAGCCGGCACTGGCAAATGGCGGATCGCCGATCTTGCAGGCGCGCGTGCCGGCCGACATCGTGGTGCCGGCGCGGCAGGTGTCGGTGACGTTGATGTAATCGGGCGTGTAATTGAAATTCATCGACCCCGAGTTATCGTACAGCAGCATCAGGTTCGGCTTGACGGTGCCGCTGCCGCTGATATTGAGCAGTGGCAGCTGGGCGATGGCGGTCGGGTCCGCCTGTGCCAGCGGCGCGCCCAGGAGCAGCGCCAGCAATGCCAACTGTGCCATTGGGCCGGTGCAGCCGGTGGCACGCGTGAGTGTCGTCAAGAAGTTCATGGGCAATCCGTTCGTTTGTACGGCGCCATCAGACGCCGATCAGTACTACCATCTGGTTCACCACGGTGCCGCCGCGCGCACCGTGGATGCGGGCCGTGATCACATAGTGCAGCTGCGGGCTGGCGGCATACACGACGCCATCGGTGCGGATGCTCTCGCCGATCGCGGTTGCGTTGCCCAGGCCGGCCGTGTTGGCAGCGGTCTGCACGCAGGCGTTCTTGTCGTCGAACGTGCCGGTGCTCTTGCACAGGCGGTGGATCACGTATTCAACCTCGGTGCCGCCCGAATCCGTGACCTTCTTGCTGTCGCTCCAGAACTCTTCTTCACGGGTGGACAGACCGGGCGCCATGGTGGCGCGGTAACCCTCTGCCGGCTGGTGCGCCGTCAGCGCGCCCTTGTCGGTCTTGGCTTTCTGGTCGATCCACTCGAAGCCCTTGTGCAGCCCGAAATCGGCAGCGCGGCTGAGCGTGGCATCGTAGGCGAGGCTCGATGCGCTCAGCGTCGTGCTATTGCTCGACTTGAGCAGATAGATGCTCGTCACGAGCATCACGAGCATCATGATCAGCATGACCGGCAGCGCAATGCCGCGCTGGGCTGCCAGGGGCAACGGGTGCGGACGCTGCGCCATCATGGCCTCCATCCCGCATTCCTCAGCGGGACAATGGTGTCGAAGACGCGGTAGCGATAGCAGGTCCAGTCGATTGGATCGTTCTCCACTGCCAGGTCGATCTCCACTTCTTCCGCAGTGGCCTCGCTCGGCTGCACGCGCGCGAACAGGGTCGGCGCCGTGGTCGTGGCGCTGCACGTACCGTCCGCGGCCGGCCGCTCGGGGTTTTTACTACGCGCTACCACAGCGATGCGCAGCGCCACGATGCGACCATAGTCGCCGGGGCTGCCGGTCACGCCATCGCCGTCGGCATCGATCATCGTGGACGACCAGGCGCTGATGGCGGTGCCCTTCTCCAGTGCAAAGGCGGCACCAAGGCGCCGGTCAAAACCGTACTGCGCCTTGAGCGAGACGATGTTGCCCGTAACCGCCTGCGAATTTTTGGCCGCATTGGCCATGTCGGTGGCACGCAGGCGCAGGTAGCCATCCTCGACCGACCACGTATGAAACGCCAGGCGCGCGCCGGAGCCGAGATTGAACAGGCGGGTCGTATTGCCGGTGTAGTTCGCGCCCAGCGCCCCGCGGTTGAAGCGCTGGCTGGTCGCGCCGAAGGACAGTTCAGGCTTGTCGGGAACGCTCGATATCTGCGCCAGGGCGCAATCGGCCCCGATCTTCTCGGGCGCGACGACGATCACGTCACCCAGCGTGAAGTAACCCCACGGATCGCGATCGACCTCGACGCTGGTGCCGCCGATGTAGTTCTTGATCACGCGCATCGTCGACGTGCCGCCAGGGGCGCCGCCTGCGTACAGCGTCAGGCGGTCCGGCCCCGTGCCGCCCGGCTCGATCACGGCGGCAGCCAGCGGCCGGATCGTGGCCGCGCCGCGCTTGGCCGGCGCCAGCTCGTAGCCCTGGCTGTCGGCAAACATCGTGTTGCAGCCGGTGATCAACGGGTCGTTCAGGCCGAAGCCGGCCTGCTCGGCGTCGCTGCTGATCTGGAACATTGCCAGCATGCCGTTCTGCATCGAGTCGGAGCCACCCAGCGCGGCGTCCTTGTTGCGCTCGCTATCGGTCATGATCCGGGTGGCGAACAGCACCGCCAGCAGGCCGATGACGACACTGACCATCAGTTCGACGAGCGAAAAGCCGCCGGCACGGGCAATGGACAGGGATGGAGACGGGGCGCTCATGGTTTCGATGCCGTCAGGTAGGATTTGATGCGATGCGTATTGCGCTGGCTGTCGCTGGTGCGCTGCCAGCCGATCGCGATATTCACTTCGGTGCGGCCGACAGCCGCATTGGTGGCCACGCCCACCACGACGCCAGCGCCCGGAATCCGCTCCTGCACCGCCGCATGCCAGGCGGCCAGGCGCGCACCCGGGGTACCGCCGGCGGCCAGCGCGTAGTCGGCGGCGTGCGGCATGTCGCTGTACATGATGCCCAGCAGCTCGTTGGCAGCGACGGTCGCCTCGGCCCGCATCCCGGCATCCGACAGGGCCGCGATGGAACGCGCCTGCAGACCCAGCGTGCCGACCAGGGCGATACCGAGGATCATCACGGCAAGCAGCGATTCGAGCAGCGCGACGCCGTGTTCGGCACGGCGAATCATTGACGTATGGATCATGGCGGGCACCTGCGCGAATCGCCAGAGGCCGCGTCCGGCACACAGGTCACCGCCATGCCGCCCAGGGTCAGCACGACGGCCGAGGGCTTGAATTTGCCGACCAGCGCACCGGCTGGCGCGAGGTCGACGCGGCGCGCCTGATTCTCCTGGCCGGCATCGATCCAGCCCAGTGGCGTGAAATACACGGCGTCATCGTCGTCCGGATCCAGCGTGACGGTCAGCATGGTGGTCGGTGGCAGGGTGTCGGCGCTGCGCACGAGCGAGCGGTAGTCGGCCGTCGGGCCGGTCGCCCCCTTGGCCGCCGTGGTGGCGGTCGACCAGTCGTTGCTGCCATCGGTGCAAGGGTTGTCGCTGCTGCGCAGGCACACGTCGATCTGCCAGCCTGGCTGGCCGTTCGCACCAGGGGCGAACACCAGCCGGCTCTGGCTGTTATGGGTCATGGCCAGGTTGCGCGCCTGCGTGAAGCCATCGGCATAGAACTGCGCCGCCCCGGTGGCGCGTGTACCCGCCAGCCAGCCCGTCATCTGCGGCACGCCCACGGCCAGCAGGATGCCCAGCACGACCAGGCCGACCATCGACTCGATCAGCGTGAAGCCGCCTGCAGCGCGCGGGCATGGGCTTACTGGGTACATGCGCCATCCTTGCGGTCGACCCAGCAAGTGGCTTTCTTGGTCCAGCCGGTCGGTGCACCGGTGGTGGCCCGGGTGCCGGCCTGGTTGATGGTATAGACGAAATCAGCGGCGCCGGCGCGGCCGGTTGCGGTCAGCACATAGCCACTGGCAGTGGCGCTCGTCAAGGTGTAGGTGAAGTTCTTGGTATCGGCGGGCTTTCCCGCGAAACCTTCATACGTGCGTTCATTGGACCAGTATTGCTCGAGGCGCGGCTGGGTCGCTGCCAGGTCGCCATGCGCTTCGGCCAGGCGGGCGCGCAGGATGTAGCTGTTGTAGGAAGGTAAGGCAATCGCGCTCAGGATGCCGATGATGGCCACGACGACCATGAGTTCGACGAGCGTAAAACCGGATTGACGTTGCTGCATGTAATTCTCCTGGACGCTGGGCGCTGACGGCCGGGCTACATTTGTCGCGCGGCATATTTCCAGGTGGAATCATAAATCATGTTGCTGTCATTTCCCTGAGGGAATGCTGACAAACCCCTGACAACCGCGCAAACATGCGCTGCTGGCTTGACGCAACCACATTATTCAGGGGCTCGCGTGTGTGCAGCAGCCGATGGACAGGATGTCAGCCAGTGGATTTTGACGCGCCAAAACGCACAACGACGTGCGTGCCGCCGCCTGCTGCGTCGCCTATCGCCACGTCCGCACCGTGAGCGCGTGCAATGTCCCGCACGATCGCCAGCCCCAGGCCGCTGCCGGTGGCTTTGTCATCGAGCCGCACGAAGCGCTCGAACACGGCGGCGCGCCGGGCGGCGGGAATGCCGGGGCCGGAATCGATCACGGAAAACTGCGTTACGCCGCCATCCACCCCGCAACCGACCGTCACCTGCCCGCCGTCCGGCGTATAGCGCAGTGCATTGTCGACCAGGTTGTCGATCAGATCGCGCAATTGAAAGGCGTCACCCGTCACTGGCGCCGGCGCCAGTTCGAAGCCCAGGTCGATCCCCTTGCGCGCCGCCTTGTCGACAAAGAACTGGATCGATTCCTGCACCAGCAGCGCCAGATCGAGCGGGCCGGCATGCTCACCCGGGCGCCCTTCCCTTGCCCGCGCCAGCGCCAGCAACTGATTCACCTGGCGGATCATGCGCTCGTTGGCCAGGCCCATCATGGCAAGCGACGCCACGGTGTCGGCATCCTGCGCGTGACGGGCATGCAGCCATTCGAGCTGCAATTGCACGCCAGCCAGCGGCGTGCGGAGCTGGTGCGCCATGTCGGCCAGGAAGTCGCGCTGTGCGCGCGCGCCCGCCTCGACTTTGTCCAGCAGATCGTTGAAACCGCTGACCACTGGCGCGATTTCATAGGGCACGCCGTCGGCAGGGATGGGCGCGAGGTCGCCCGGTCCTCGCCTGGCGAGCTCGGCGCGAATGCGCGCGAGCGGGCGCAAGCCATTGCCGACAGAGAGCCAGACGACACCAACCAGCGTCAGCGTACCAAGCGAGACCAGCACGACGAGCGAGCGCACGATCGCGGCGCGCACGTCGAGGCGCTGGCGCAGTGTGCGGGCCACGCCGACGTGCCGGATGCCGGTCGGCGTGGCCACGGCCAGCGCGACGACGCGCACCGGCTCGCCATCGACGTCGGCGTCGTACGCCGGCGCGCCGGGCCGCAGTGCCGGGAAAGCTTTGCTCCCCTCGAGATGCCGCCCTTGCACGTCGCGCACGGCGAACCAGGCGCGCTCGCCCGTCGCAGCAGGGGCCACGGGCGGCAGGCTGGCTGCGCCACCGGCGGCCACGCGGCCCGCCAACGCGGTGGCCGTGTCCATCAGGCCGGCATCGAACGCCACCTGGGCGGGCGTCCAGGCCAGGCCGGCGACGAGCGCGGCGAGCACGAGATTGACGAGCAGAATCGGCCCGAGCAGCCATTTCAGCAGGCGCAGGCGGATGCTGTTCATTGGCCGGACGGGATCATGCGGCCGCTTCGAGCAGGTAGCCGAAGCCGCGGATGGTGCGGATCGCCACGTCGGCGCCATCGAGCTTCAGGCGCAGGCGCGACACATAGACTTCCACGGCATTGAGCGTGACATCGTCGCCCCAGGGCAGGATGGCGTCGAGGATCTGCTGTTTGGAGACAACGCGCCCCGCGTGCTGCAGCAGGTATTCGAGCACGCCCCACTCGCGCACGGATAGCTCGATGGCGCCTTCGCCGATGCGCGCGCGGCGCGTGGCACTATCAAGGCTCAGACGGCCCAGGGACAGGACGGACGACGGCGGTGCATGGCGGCGCGCCAGCGCGCGGATGCGGGCAACCAGTTCGGCAGTGGCAAAGGGTTTGACCAGATAGTCGTCGGCGCCCGTTTCCAGGCCACGGACGCGGTCTTCGACAGCGTCGCGGGCCGTCAGCAGGAGGACGGGCATGGCGCCGCCACGAGCGCGCAGGCGGCGTACGACCTCAAAACCATCGATGCCGGGCAGGCCGATGTCCAGCACGGCGACGTCGAATGTGGGGACGGACTCGGTGCGTTGCAAGGCGATGTCAGCGGCGAGGCCATCGCGCACCAGCTGAACTGTCATGGCCTGCGCGTTGAGCGCGCGCAGTAAACCGTCGGCAAGCACGGGATCGTCTTCAACCAGCAGGATATGTAGTCCGGTGTGTAGTCCGATTCGCGGCTCAATGCGCAGCATTTGTAGGAATACCCTGTTTTGTGGACGGTGAACATCACCGTAGGCACCCCGAATTATGCGTTATTTTTTGTTTCCGTAACAAAATACAACGCCTTTTGGGGCCAAAACAGGCATTTCCCCTAGTAGGACTGGGCTGACACGTGATGATGCTTGCAACCTACACCGGGGCGACTACATGTCTTATGTGCGCCAACAGACGGTGGACGTAAAGTACACACATCGCAACGAGGCAAGCACCATACGCCTTCTGACTTGCACCCGACGCACGATAGACCTAAGAGGACATAAAATGAACAACACTCAACTTGCTGGTATCACACAAAAAGCAAAAAGCCAGACCCCTGCCACGAGTGAGGCAATGAAGTCCCAGTCTAAACCGATCGTCAGCTACAGCGGCACCCAACAAAATGAATTGCTGGCAGCACTGCCACGCATGGATCTCGAAGAAATGTTCGATCACCTCGAATTGGTGGCGATGCCATTCGGTAAAGAACTGTTCGAGTATGGCAGCAAACTGGAATACGTGTATTTCCCGACAACGGCAATCGTGTCGCTGCTGTATGTGATGGAAGATGGCGCCACGACCGAAATCGCGGTCGTCGGCCACGAAGGTGCAGTCGGTGTATCGCTGTTCATGGGTGAGCGCGCTACCTGCTCGGCGGTCGTACAAAGCGCCGGTTACGGTTATCGCCTGCGCACCCAGTACCTGCGTGACGCCTTCAACCGCGGCGGCGCCCTGCCACAACTGCTGATGCGCTACACCAACGCTCTGTTCGCCCAGATGGCACAGAACGCTGTCGGTGGCCGTCACAGCTCGATCGAACAGAAGCTGTGCCGCTGGTTGCTCGACCGTCTGGATCGTTCAGCAAGCAACGAACTGAAAGTGACCCAGGAACTGATCTCGATCATGCTGGGTGTGCGCCGCGAAAGCATCACTGCTGCCGCCGGCAAGCTGCAAGACGAAGGCCTGATCCAGTACCGTCGCGGTAACATCACCGTGCTCGACCGTGCTGGCCTGGAAGACTACGCTGGCGAATGCTACAAGGTCGCCAAGTCGGAATACGACCGCCTGCTGTCGGACGTCGCACGCTAAGCAGTCAACCCGGATTCGCCGCCCTGTGCGGCAGCGAATCCTGATAATCCGGCCCTGCACTCTGCGTCAGGGCCGGCGGTGTGTAAACGGTGCCTGCCACCTCATTGCCGCCCGGCGCCACTGCCGGAATCAAGGCGCGAACACACGTTCCAACGTCATTCACTCCCCGCTCCACCTCCAACGTTCCACCCAATAGCAAAGCGCGCTCACGCATGCCAAGCAGGCCATGGGATTTCGTCCCTGTCAGCATGCCATCGGGAATGCCGATGCCATCATCGGTGATTTCCAGACCCCATCCAGTTGGTTCGCGTGTCAGGTTCACGATGACATTGCGCGCCTTCGCATACTTGGCGATGTTATTAAGCGCTTCCTGCGTGATGCGGAACAAGGCAATGGCCTGTGTCGGAGCAGCTGCATCGACGTCAGGATCGATCAGCGCATCACAATCGAGCGACGTCACGTGCGCGTAATCGGCGCAGTAACTTTGCAGCGCCGCCGACAAACCCATATTGTCGAGCAGGCTCGGGCGCAAGTTTTCGATGATGCGGCGCTTGAGCTGGACGGTGTCGACCAGCGTGCGGCGCGCACGGCCCAGCTTATCCGCCAAATCCGGTTCGTTCTCACGCAAGCGATCAATGACCGTGGCCAGGTCGATGCCGATTGCCGTCAGGTTGGCGCCCATCTCGTCGTGCAGTTCGCGGGCAAGCCGTGATTTTTCTTCTTCCGACACGCGAATCAGGTGGCGCGACAGGACCGACAATTGCGCCGTACGTTCCGCGACAATGTGCTCGAGGCCATCGTTCGTCTGCTGCAACGCATGCTCGGCATCCAGGCGCGCCCCAAAGGCCCGCTGCACCAGCTTGTAAAAGAGCAGCAGGATGATGATGGCCGCGACATTGATGCTCACGCCAAACAGCGCCGCGTGCCGGTATTGCTGATAAAACCCGGCAGTGCGTGACTTGAGCAACTCGTTCTGTTCACGGGCCATGATCACCACTTGCAGGCGGATTTCATCCATCTCCGCGCGCTCGTCCGGTAATGCAGCGTTCGCGACAATGGCATCCAGACCACCCTGGCGGAATACGTCCAGAGACTGGTTCAGCAAGGCCAGCTTGCGCTGGACCAGCGCGCGCAATTGCGCCAGATTGCGGGTTTGCGAAGGATTATCGGCAAGCAGCACGCCAAGTGCGCGCAGCTGGGCGTCGATCTGCTGCGGCGCGCCGCGCAACGGGCTCAGATACACCGGATCGTTCGACAGGAAATACCCACGCAGACTGGATTCAGCATCCGTGACGAGGAGGTTCAGGTATTGCAGCTCGTCGGAAACCTGGGCGGTCTGCGCCTGGAGCAGGTTGGCGTCACGCAAATCATCGAGATTGCGCAGCAAGAATACGCCATTGACCACAAGCAGCACCACGCAAACGAGGCACAGCACCGACTTGTGAAGAGGAAGACGACGAGCCGGGCGCTCCCCCCGGGTGGTAGAAAAATACATCCAGACATCCTTTCACGCTGACAACGCGGCCTCGCATTCTACCTGTAAGGACGTATTGTTGCGCCGCAAAGTGGCCCGACGTAACTATTTGTTGCAGTTGATGCTGGTGAATACTCCTGACTTCGGATGACAGTCGCCCAATGACAAAACGCGCCGAAGCGCGTTATGGGACCAATCCGATACGAATCCTCACCGCTCTTAGTCGAGCAGATTGTTCTTCATGGCGTAATAGGTCAAGTCGGAGTTGGACTGCAGGCCCATTTTTTCCATGATGCGGGTACGGTAGGTCGACACGGTCTTGATCGACAACGACAGCGCATTGCCGATATCGGACACGGTCGCGCCCTTCGCCAGACGCAGGAAGACCTGGAATTCGCGATCGGACAGCTCGGTGTGCAGCGCCGTATTCGGATCGCGGTCAAAACTCTGGGCCAGCAATTCGCCAACCGTTGACGAGACGTAACGGCGGCCCTGGAACACGGTGCGCACGGCCGTCTTGAGCTCGTCCGCTTCGCATTCCTTGTTCAGGTAACCGTTCGCGCCCATCTTGAACAGGTTCAGCGCGTATTGCTGCGCCGGATAACCCGACAGAATCAGCACGGGCAGATTGGGCTGGCCCTGGCGAATGGTGCGCAGGATGTCGATGCCGCTTTGATCCGGCATGGCGATATCGAGCAGCAGCACGTCGCAAATCTCGCGGCGCGCGATATCCAGCGCCTCACGGCCCGTAGCGCCTTCGGCCACGACTTCAAAGTCGCCCGACGACGAAAAAATCTGCTTGAAACCTGCTCGTACTATCTGGTGATCGTCACAAATGGCAACGCGTATCATTGTCTTCCCTTAAATTTTCCTTGCGCAGGAAAGTGCCGGATCTGCTCCGCCCGGTTGATGCGTGTCATTCAGCATCGCGCGAGTGACATTTTAACACTCCGCGGCCTGCCTTCAACAGCGGTACGAATGCATGAGTGATCAAACGCGGTGCTTGACCCGGCGACGACCCGCTGCCTGCAGAATTGCGAGCGAACCGGCGCAGTCTGGTGCGGCAATCTTGCCGCTGGCGTGAGATGCTGGCCTGCACTAGGGCGCTGGTGGCGACCCGTGCTTGAGCAGATCGAGGATATCCAGCAAGCCGGCGCGCAATTTATCGCCATCGATGGCCGGTGGGGTGTCGCGCAGGCGCTCTTCATCGAGCTCGGCCACCACGGTCGCGCGATGGTCGAGCCGGTTACGCGCGCCGCTGATGGTAAAGCCCTGCTCGTACAGCAATTCACGGATACGCCGGATCAGCAGGACCTCGTGGTGCTGGTAATAGCGGCGGTTGCCACGACGCTTGACGGGCTTGAGCTGGGTGAATTCCTGCTCCCAGTAGCGCAACACATGGGGTTTGACACCGCACAGCTCACTGACTTCCCCAATCGTGAAATAACGTTTGGCCGGAATGGGTGGCAGCACGGTCAGTTCGGTCTTGTTTGGTCGGTCGTTCATCGTCTATCAGGCTGCGCGCGCCATCGAACCCGAGCCCGAATTACCTGGCCCGGCTTCTTCCACCATGGCCTTGAGCTTCTGGCTGGCGTGGAACGTCACGACGCGGCGTGCCGTAATGGGAATTTCTTCCCCGGTTTTCGGATTGCGGCCGGGCCGCTGCGGCTTGTCGCGCAACTGGAAATTGCCAAAGCCCGACAGCTTGACGGCTTCGCCGCGCTCGAGTGCATTGCGGATCTCGTCGAAGAAGGTCTCGACCATGTCTTTGGCTTCGCGCTTGTTCAGCCCGACCTGCTCGAACAGCAGCTCGGCCAGCTCGGCCTTGGTGAGCGTGGGCAATGACTGCTCTGCCTCTTTACGCACGCGCGCCACCAGCATTGCACGATCCAGGTCGGCCACGAGGGCTTCCTGGAACACGGTCGAATCAACGTCGTTATTGTTAATTTTGAGGCCCTGCCCGTAAGTCAAACGATGCCGCGGCGACAGCAACACGGCTTGGGAGTCGTGTGCTGTCAGCCTGGAAATGCATATTATGCACGCAGCTTCGCGTTCAGTTTGGTTGAAGCAGTGGCGAGCACCGCCGCCATGATGGCGTCGACCGCATCGTCCTGCAGTGTCGATTGAGTATCTTGCAAGCTAAAGCGGAAAGCAAGGCTTTTTTCATCCGCTTCCAGACCCTTGCCGCGATATTCATCAAACAAAACAACGGCTTGCACGATCTTTCCCATAGGATTTACTGCGATTTCAGCAGTAAAAGCATCCAGTACGGACTGGGCCGGCACGTCCTGTTTCACCACCAGTGCCAGGTCGCGCGTGGCGCCCGGGAACTTGGAAATCTCCGCATACACGGGCACGATACGACCGCGCAATGCTTCAGCATCGACCTCGAACACAACCGGTGCTTGCGGCAGATCATACTTTTGCAGCCAGCGCGGGTGCAGCTCGCCGATCACGCCGATCTGCTGATCGTCGAGCATGACATTGGCCGAGCGGCCCGGGTGCAGCGCCGGATGTTCCGCGGTCGAGAAACGCAGCTGGCGCGGTGCAAACAGCGCTTCGAGATCGGCCTTCAGGTCGAAGAAGTCGACGGCGCGCGTGGCGACGTCCCATTGTTCGTCGAGCGCCGGGCCGTAGGCAATCGCGGCGACGCGCTTTGGCTGGTCGTAACCGGCCACCGTCAGCGGGCCATCCATGATCGACGCGTTGCGCTTGAACACACCGCCGACTTCGAACGCGCGCACGCGGCCAGCCTTGCGGTTGATGTTGTAGCGCACGTTGGCGACCAGGCTGCCGATCAGCGACGAACGCATCACGCTGAGCTGGCTGGCGATCGGGTTTTGCAGGCGGATCGGCTCGAGGTTACCGGCGAAATCCTGCTCCCACGTGCTTTCGACAAAGCTCATGTTGACCACTTCCTGGAAACCCAGGTCGGCCAGCTGGTGGCGGATCGCAAACAGCGAGCGGGTGTTTTCCGGCTCGATCAGCATCGCGCTCGGCGCCGTTGGCGGCCGGGTAGGAATGTTCTCGAAGCCATAGACGCGCGCGACTTCTTCGATCAGGTCTTCCTCGATCTCGATGTCGAAGCGGTAGGTCGGCGCCGTCACATGGAACACGCCCTCTTCCTGCACGAAGCCCAAATGCAGGCGCGTGAAGATGTCGGCGATCATGGCATCGGTCAGCGGCACCCCGATGACTTGCGCAGCGCGCGCCGTGCGCAGCACCACGGGCGTGCGCACCGGCAGGTTGACGATCTGGTCGTCGATCGGGCCGACCTTGCTGTCGGGCGTGCCGCAGATGTCGATCAGGAGCGCCGTGATGCGCTCGAGGTGATCGGGCACGGTCGCGTAGTCGACGCCACGCTCGAAGCGGTGCGCGGCATCGGTCGAGAAATTGAAGCGGCGGGCACGGCCCTGGATGGCGTTTGGCCACCAGAATGCCGCTTCCAGATAGATATCGGTGGTGTCGAGCGACACGGCGGTCGAGTCGCCGCCCATGATGCCGGCCAGCGATTCGATCTGCTGCTCATCGGCGATCACGCCGACCCATTCGTCGACGGCAACCGTGTTGCCATTCAAGAGCTTGAGGGACTCGCCAGTCTTGCCCCAGCGCACGTCCAGGCTGCCGTGGATCTTGGCCAGGTCGAACACGTGCGACGGACGGCCGACTTCGAGCATCACGTAGTTGGAGATGTCGACCAGCGCCGACACCGAGCGCTGGCCGCTGCGTTCCAGGCGGCGCTTCATCCACTCGGGCGTGGCCGCGCGCGCATTCAGACCGCGGATCACGCGGCCGGCAAAACGGCCGCAAAGATCCGGCGCCGACACCTTCACAGGCAGGATCTCGTCGCTGTTGACCGCCACCGTGCGGGTCGGCTCGAGCATCAAAGGTGCGCCGGTCAGGGCCGCCACTTCGCGCGCCACACCCAGCACGGACAGGCAATCGGCCTTGTTCGGCGTGAGCTTGATCGTGAACTTCAGGTCGTCCAGGCCCAGGTAGTCGCGAATGCTCTGGCCCACCGGCGCGTCGGCCGGCAGTTCCATCAAGCCATTGCTTTCTTCGGAGATGCCCAGTTCTTTGCTCGAGCACATCATGCCCTGCGACTCGACGCCGCGCAGCTGGCCAACCTTGATTTCAAACGGCTTGCCATCGGCGCCTGGCGGCAGCACGGCGCCGGCTTTCGCGCAGATGGCTTTCATGCCGGCGCGCACGTTCGGCGCACCGCACACGATATTGAGCAAGATGCCGGTGCCGACATCGACCTGGCACACGTTCAGGCGGTCGGCGTTCGGGTGCTTGACCACTTCCTTGACCTCGGCCACGACGACGTTCGAGAACGGCGGGGCGACCGCTTCGACCTCTTCCACTTCGAGGCCCGACATGGTGAGCAGGTGCGACAGCGCGCCGGAGTCGATCTGCGGATTGACGATCGAGCGGAGCCAGTTTTCGGAGAATTGCATAATCTTTGTGCCTCAGCGTCGAATTAATTGAACTGCTTCAGGAAGCGCAGGTCGCCTTCGTAGAACAGGCGCAGATCGCTGATTCCATAACGCAGCATCGTCAGGCGCTCAAGGCCAGAGCCGAACGCGAAGCCGATGAATTTTTCCGGGTCGAGCCCGAAGTTGCGCACCACCGTCGGGTGCACCTGGCCGGCGCCCGACACTTCGAGCCAGCGGCCCTTGAGCGGCCCGGAGCCGAACGCGATATCGATCTCGGCCGACGGTTCGGTAAACGGGAAATACGACGGACGGAAGCGCACTTGCAGGTCGTCGGTCTCGAAGAAGGCCTGCACGAAGTTCAGGTACACGCCCTTGAGGTCGGCGAAGCTGATGTTCTCGCCGATCCACAGGCCTTCGACCTGATGGAACATCGGCGAGTGGGTCGCGTCGCTGTCGACGCGGTAGGTGCGACCCGGTGCGATGACCTTGATCGGCGGCGTGTGGGTGCGGGCATAGCGCACCTGCATCGGGCTCGTGTGCGTGCGCAGCAGCAGCGGCTTGCCGGTGCTGTCGTTGCCGTCGATATAGAAGGTGTCCTGCATCGAACGGGCCGGGTGATTCTCGGGGCTGTTCAGTGCCGTGAAATTGGTCCAGTCGTTTTCGATCTCGGGGCCGTCGGCCACGTCGAAACCGATGGAGCGGAAGATCTGCTCGACGCGTTCCCAGGTGCGCATCACCGGGTGGATGCCACCCTTCGAGCGGCCACGGCCGGGCAGCGTCACGTCGATGGCTTCCATGGAAAGACGCGCCTGCAGCTGCGCTTCGGCGAGCGCCTCGCGGCGCGCAGTCAATGCCTGTTCGATTTGTTCTTTGGCGGCATTGATCAGGGCGCCCTGCGCCTTGCGCGCATCGGGATCGAGCTTGCCCAGACCCTTCATCAGGTCGGTCACCTGGCCGGTCTTGCCCAGGTACTTGGCTTTCGCATTTTCAAGCGCGGCGGCGTCTGGCGCCTCCGCGAAATCGGCACGGGCCGCGACGACGAGTTCTTCCAGGTTCATGCTTGTTCTTTTCCTGTTTTTCGTTGGCGGGAGACGCCAGAATCAAAAACGGGGCACAGGTGTGAACCTTGCCCCGCTTCTTTGTGCGCCACGCCCGGTGAGGGGCGCAGCACCAACTTGCTTAGCAGCTTAACTGATTAAGCAGCCAGCTTGGCCTTGACGGCGCTGACAATCGCGGCGAATGCCGGCTTGTCATGCACAGCCATGTCGGCCAGGACTTTACGGTCCAGTTCAATTGCGGACTTCTTCAGGCCGTTCATGAACACGCTGTAGGTCATGCCGTGCGAACGCGAAGCCGCGTTGATACGGGTGATCCACAGTGCGCGGAAGACGCGCTTCTTGTTGCGACGGTCACGGTATGCATATTGACCAGCGCGCATGACTGCTTGCTTGGCAACACGATATACCTTGCTGCGACGACCGCGGTAACCTTTGGCAAGGTCAAGAACCTTCTTATGACGGGCACGTGCTGTAACCCCACGTTTAACTCTAGGCATAGTAGCTCCTTAGTGTGAGATTAAGCAGATGGCATCATGCGGTAGACGGACGTGACGTCTGCTGCATTGATGTTGCGGGTGCCGCGCAGTTGGCGCTTGTTCTTGGTGGTCTTCTTGGTCAGGATGTGACGCTTGAACGCCATACCCGATTTCACAGTACCACCTGGACGCACGCGAAAACGTTTCTTCGCGCTGCTTTTGGTTTTCATTTTTGGCATAGTCATCTGCCCTCGCGGACAGTCTCATATGTAACAGGATTGCAGGTGGCAGCGACGCTGCTCTTAGATGCCTACTTTCACTTGTTTTGCAGCAGACTCAGAGCCTGCTACAACCTGCTTGTCGCAAACAGGAATCGAAGATTGTAGCACAGCTTATTCACGCTTGGATAGCTGACTGCAAGAAAGACAGGCAGTCAGATACACCAGATGTACGGACGCAATAAAGCCGGGCCGGGCTACAGACAACGTCTGTAACGCGGACCCGGCTCTGGATGCTCCCGGCGAAGAATTACTTCTTCTTCCTCGGCGCGACCACCATGATCATCTGGCGACCTTCGAGTTTCGGGAACTGCTCCACCTGACCGACTGCATCGAGATCCGTGCGCAGACGCTCGAGCACACGCATGCCGATATCCTGGTGGGCCATTTCACGACCGCGGAAGCGCAGCGTGATCTTGGCTTTGTCGCCTTCTTCCAGGAACTTGATGAGGTTACGCAACTTGATGTTGTAGTCGCCATCATCGGTACCCGGGCGGAATTTGACTTCCTTGACCTGGATGATCTTCTGCTTGAGCTTCGCCTCATGCGCCTTTTTTTGCTCCGAATACTTGAACTTGCCGTAGTCCATCAGGCGGCAGACCGGCGGGACCGCGTTTGGCGCGATCTCGACCAAGTCGACGTTCAGTTCTTCGGCCATGCGGAACGCGTCGGCCAGACTAACGATGCCCAATGGCTCGTTCTCTACGCCGTTCAAACGCATTTCGGGATGGGTGATCTCGCCATTGATGCGATTATTCTTGTCAGTAGCTATGTTGTTTCCTTTGAACGTATTAAAATTTGGCCGGGATTACTTGGTCTTGGCGGCGACTTCGCCTACCAGACGTTCCACGAGTGCATCGACGGACATTACGCCCAGATCGACATTGCCTCGGGCTCGCACAGCCACGGTATTCGCGTCTTTTTCTTTATCCCCAACAACGAGGATGTACGGCAGTTTTTGGACGGAATGTTCACGTATTTTATAGGTGATCTTCTCATTGCGCAAATCAGCGTGAACACGCAGGCCTGCCGCGCGCAGCTTGGCCTCGACTTCTTTCACGTAATCGCCCTGCGCATCCGAGATGTTCAGCACCGCCACTTGCACCGGCGCCAACCACAGCGGCAGCGCGCCGGCGTAGTTTTCGATCAGGATACCGATGAAACGTTCCATCGAACCGACGATCGCACGGTGCAGCATCACCGGCACGCGGCGAGTGTTGTCTTCTGCAACATACTCGGAACCCAGACGGCCCGGCATCGAGAAGTCGACCTGCACGGTGCCGACCTGCCATGGACGGCCGAGGCTATCCTTCAGGTGGTACTCGATCTTCGGACCATAGAACGCGCCCTCGCCCGGCAATTCGGTCCAGGTCACGCCGCAGGCACGCAGCGCCGAGCGCAGCGATTCTTCGGCCTGGTCCCAGACCTCGTCCGAACCGATGCGGCTGTCAGGACGCAGCGCAAGCTTGACGTCGATATTGGCAAAACCGAAGTCGTCATACACGGCCATCGCCTGGGCGTGGAACGACGTGACTTCGCGTTCGACCTGCTCTTCGGTACAGAAGATGTGGCCGTCATCCTGGGTAAAGCCGCGCACGCGCATCAGGCCGTGCAGCGCGCCGGACGGCTCGTTGCGGTGGCACTGGCCGAATTCGCCAAAGCGCAGCGGCAGGTCGCGGTACGAGCGCATGCCCGAATTGTAGATCTGCACGTGGCCCGGGCAATTCATCGGCTTCAATGCGTACGAGCGGTTCTCCGACTCGGTCGTGAACATATTGTCGCGGTAGTTTTCCCAGTGACCGGTCTTTTCCCACAGCGTGCGATCGAGAATCTGCGGCGCCTTGACTTCGCTGTAGCCGGCGACCTGGTACTTGTGGCGCATATACTGCTCGACCTGCTGCCAGATGGTCCAGCCCTTCGGGTGCCAGAACACAAGGCCCGGCGCTTCCTCCTGGAAGTGGAACAGGTCCAGCGACTTGCCGAGTTTGCGGTGATCGCGCTTTTCGGCTTCTTCGAGCATGTGCAGGTACTGCTCCTGGTCTTCCTTCTTGGTCCAGGCGGTGCCATACACGCGCTGCAGCATTTCGTTCTTGGAGTCGCCGCGCCAGTAGGCGCCCGCCAGCTTCATCAGCTTGAAGACTTTCAGCTTGCCGGACGATGGCACGTGCGGGCCGCGGCACAGGTCGGTGAAGCTGCCTTCGGTGTACAGCGAGACATCCTCGTTTGCCGGGATCGAGGCAATGATTTCTGCCTTGTAGTGCTCGCCGATCGACTTGAAGTAATCGACGGCTTCGTCACGCGGCAACACCTTGCGGGTGACCGGCTCGTCCTTCTTGGCCAGCTCGGTCATCTTCTTTTCGATGGCGGTCAGGTCGTCCGGGGTGAACGGGCGCTTGTACGAGAAGTCGTAATAGAAGCCGTTTTCAATGACCGGACCGATCGTCACCTGCGCTTCAGGGAACAGTTCCTTGACCGCGTGCGCGAGCAGGTGGGCGGTCGAGTGACGGATGACGTCCAGGCCTTCAGGATCACGGTCGGTGACGATCGCGAGATCGGCGTCGGCATCGATCAGGAACGACGTGTCGACCACTTTGCCGTTGACCTTGCCGGCGAGCGCCGCCTTGCCCAGGCTCGGGGCAATGCTCTGCGCTACCTGCGCCACCGTCACGGGACCGTCAAACTGGCGGCTGGAACCATCGGGAAGTCGGACGTTCAACATGCTGTACTCCAATCGTGGCGCCGCGCGCCGTTAAATAACAAGAATCAAGGATAGTAAAATCTGGACGAAAAAAAACGCGGGCTAGCCGCGTTTTCTTCTTTGTGTCGAGCAAAAGAACACCACACCGCGCCTAGCGATTCCCCCACAACCTGGTTGTAGTTCGCGGTGTCATAACCGTTGATGCCTTTCTCGCTCTTACTGATATTCTGGTGGGCGGTGCAGAATTCGAATCTGCGACCCCTTGGATGTCGACCAAGTATTCTAACCAGCTGAACTAACCGCCCGATGCCGCCATTATAGGGACCTGATTCAGGAACCGCAACCCTCGCACCAAATTTATTGCTGACCAGGCCGTCATGCTGCGGATACACCAGATGATTTACACTGCTGATCCTGCCCCATACTGAATGCATTGGCGATGACGTACAAGCCGCACGACCCTTCCCACCTGCATGCTCACCTCGACGGTGACGCACGCCACTCCCACTCCATCGAAGCGCGCAGCCAGAAGGCGCTGGCGTTCGCGATGGGCCTGACGCTGCTGTTTGCGCTGATCGAGGTGATCACCGGCTTCGTGTCGAACTCGCTGGCCCTGATCTCGGACGCCGGCCATATGGTCACCGACGCCGCCGCCCTCGGCCTGGCCCTGCTCGCACAGATGATCGCCAAGCGCCCGCCCTCGGCGCGCCACTCGTTCGGCTTTGTACGCGCCGAAGCCCTGGCCGCGTTCGTCAACTGCCTGGTGATGCTGGCCCTGGTAGGCTGGATTGGCTGGGAAGCCATTCAGCGCCTGATCCATCCGGAGCCCGTCAAGGGCGGCATCGTCCTGGTGGTGGCCGCGCTGGGCGCCTCGATCAATCTGCTCGTCGCGTGGATCCTGTCGCGCAACAACGACAGCATCAACACGCGCGCCGCGCTCGTCAATGTGATGGGCGACCTGCTCGGCTCGCTGGCCGCGATCGCGTCCGGCGCCATCATCTATTACACCGGCTGGCTGCGCGCTGACCCGATCCTGTCGATCTTCGTCGCCCTGCTGATCCTCCGCTCGACCAGCGGCATCCTGCGCGAGTCGTATCACTTTCTGATGGAAGCCGTGCCGCACGCGATCGACTTCGTGCAGGTGGGCGCCGACATGGCCGCCGTCGACGGCGTACTGGCCGTGCACGACATGCACGTCTGGGACATGTCGCCCGGCCATCCGGCGCTGATCGGCCACATCGAGATCCGCAGCCTGGAACAATGGCCCGCCGTGCTGGAAGCCGTACGCGCGATGCTGCGCGCGCGCCATGGCATCGATCACGTGACGCTGCAACCCGAAGCGGCCGGCGGCAAATCACTGTGAAACCAGCGGTCAACATCGACTTGCCACTGTTCGTGTAAGCACAGGCCCACTAGATGCGAGCACGTGCGCCGATAGCCCGGTTCGGCAATCGGCGACATAATGCACGTATGGACCTTACACCGAACGTATTCGACACTCTCATCATCGGCGGCGGGCCGGGTGGCCTGACCGCTGCCATTTACCTGCGCCGCTTTACCCGAAATGTCGCACTGGTCGACAAGGGCAACAGCCGCCTGGCCTGGATTCCCGTCTCGCACAACTACCCTGGCTTTCCGGACGGGATCAATGGCAAGCTGTTGCTCGACCAGCTGCGCTGCCAGCTGGGCAAGTACGGCGGCCACGTGATTCCCGGCGAAATCAGCAACCTGCGCATCGACGACGGCCTGTTCATCGCCGACTGCACGAGCCCGGAGGGTAACGTCACCGAAATGCGCGCCTACACGGTGCTGCTGGCCACGGGCGTGGCGGACGTCGGCATGCCGGTCGAGCGCTGGGACGAAGCGGTGGCCAGCGGCGCGGTGCGCCTGTGCCCCGTATGCGACGGCTACGACGTGATCGACAAGCGCATTGCCGTGGCCACGGCCGAAGTCAATCCGGTCGGCCACGCACTCTTCATGCGCAGCTTCAGCCGCGATGTGCTGCTGTTCGAGCGGGCCGACGAGTCGGTGGTCGACGCCGACCAACATGCGCAGCTGCAGGCGGCGAATGTGCAGCACATCGCGTCACCGCTGGCCGGCGTTACGCTGACCGACGACCTGAAACCCGTGCTGCACACGCGCGACGGGGAATCTTACGAATGCGATGTGTTCTACCCGATGCTGGGCGAAAATGCGCGCTCCGGCCTGGCGGCCAATCTGGGCGCCGAAACGGTCGAATGCGATACGCTGGCGGTGGATGACCATTGCCGCACGGCCGTGCCCGGGCTGTATGCGATTGGTGACGTCACGCGCGGGCTGAACCAGATCACGGTAGCGACCGGTCAAGCCGCCATTGCCGCAACGACGATCCATAACACGCTGCCGTGGGCCCTGCGCTGACGGGTTAAGCGTTACCGGCCGCCGGCCAGCTTGCGGCGCCGCTCGATCGCTGCCTGCGCCGCCGTGTCGCCCGCCGCCTCCGCGCGCTGCGCCTGCACACCCAGCCACGCCAGCAGCGGCCGGCGCCAGCCCTGGGTCGACGCCGTATCAACGGCCAGCGCGATTCCCGCTGGCGTGATGCGGCTCGCCTTGAACTGCGCGCCAGCCGCTACCAGCCGCGCCAGGGGATCGGCGATGCTCTCCAGCGTACCGCCATTAACTACAGCCCGATGCTGCTCGGGCAGCAGCGCCACCTCCAGACCATCCCACTGTCCCGCCAAATAAGCAGCGTAGGCACGCTGCGCTGGCGTGGCGTCACTTGCCAGCGCTGCATAACCCGGACACTCCTCGAACACGAGACTGGCCACCTGCGCCGCGCAGCGCACCAGCTCGACCTGCGCTACATGGTCAGCGCGCCCGGTGGCAGTGGTCTCGGCGCGCGCTTCGCGAAACTCGGCATTCGATGCGGCCGTGTGGCCTTTCAGGTAATCGTCAACGGACGCGTCGAGCGCGCCCTTGGCGTTCGCCTGCCAGTCGGGCGGCAACGGCTTGCTCGCGCAGCCGGCCAGCATTGCAGCGATCAACAATGGAATGCACTTCATGGCAGCTTGATCTCCGGATTGGTGCGCGCGAACGGCCACTTGCGGTTAATTTCCTCGACGAGGCGATTCACCTTGCGCAGGCTCGCGTCGACGTCGCCACGCAGCGCGCTCAGGTCTTCGGTCGCTTCGCGCGTGTTGGCCCCGACGGCCTGCGCTTCGACCAGCACCGCGTCGACTTTCTTGAGCGTGGCGCTCGCGTCCTTGAGCACGACGTCAAGCTGGCGCACGGCCGTCTGAGCATCGTCCATCACGCCGGCCTGGCCGAACACGCGCTGGTCGGCCTTGGCCAGGATCAGATTCACGCGGTCGAGCGCCTCCATCAGCTTCTTCGCTTCTTCATCGCCACCCAGCGCGCCGCCGAGCACGCCGTAACGCCCCGACATGCGGCCCGTCACGGCCGACAGGTTCGATAGGCTGGTGTTCACGTCCGAGCCCGATGACGTCATCGTTTCCAGGTTTTCCAGCAGCCCGCGCGCCGTGGCGACGATGCGCGGAATCTCCGCGGTGGCGTCGCCGCGCAGCACGGTGCGGGTCGAGCCCGCCGGCAGCGGCGCATCGGTCAGCACGCCCGTGTAAGCACGCAGGCGCGTTTCACCGACGATGCTCGACTCCAGCGTGAACACGCTCGAGGCGCGCAACCACTTGGCGTCCTTGCTCTGGACGTCGACCAGGATATTCACCTTGCCGGTATCGGCCAGCTCCACCTGGCGCACGCGCCCGATCGGAAAGCCGGCA
Organism: Massilia aurea; assembly: GCF_014200505.1. Classification (GTDB taxonomy): domain Bacteria; phylum Pseudomonadota; class Gammaproteobacteria; order Burkholderiales; family Burkholderiaceae_D; genus Telluria; species Telluria aurea_B. The sequence goes on from NZ_JACHBX010000001.1 coordinate 1,924,636, forward strand.
AACGTCATGTCCATGCCGGGAATGACGCCGGTCGAATCGTCGGCCACGAGCGTGAGGCGCTGGGTCGGCTCGAACACGCCGCGCGCGTACATCACGTAGAACACGAAGCCGCAAATCATCAGCCCCAGAAAAACGAGGAGGATCACGGCCTTGGTTTCGACGTGCTTCGGTTCGTCGGGCAGCGCGGTATCGGGAATCTGGTCCGTCATGTAAGTCTTGGTCCTGTCAATCAGATGTATTTCAGTGCAAGCGAGGCCGCTTCGATCACGATCAGCACGAACAGCAGGCGCAGTGCGCCCGGCTGCACGGTCGAGACAAGCCGGCGCGGATAGCGCTGCAATTCGAGGATGGCCGCCGTCGGGATCAGCGCCACGGCCAGGCCGAACAGCACCGTCTTGAGCACGAAGCCGGCCGTGACGGTTGGTGCGAACACGCGCCCCACCGTGCGGGTATAGTCGCCCAGACCCCACGGCGAGACACCGTACACGTTCAGATAGGCCAGCAGCAGCACGACGATGGAGGTGACCAGCGCCAGCGTCAGCACCGCCACGGCATTGGCGAACAACTGGGGCACCAGGTCGCTGCGCATGCGCCGCAGCGCGTCGTCGCTGGCACCGCGCGCAGGCAGTGCGCGGCGTGCAAGGCCGAGGGCCGACGCGTCGAACGCCATGCTGGCGCGCAGCGCGACGAACAGCGCCGCGCACAGCGGGATCAGTTCGAGTACCAGCACCCGTACCACCATCTCGAGCGCAAAGCCCGACAAGCCATAGCTCTTGGCCGTGACCAGCACGATGCGGATGATGACGAGGCTCACCAGGCACGCGGCCAGCGTGAACCAGGGCAGCACCTGCCAGGTGCTGGCGTGGATGTGGCGCGCGGTGGCGTGGAAGCGCTCGCGCTGCCAGGTCGACGGCGAGAACGCGAGCACGATGGCGATTGCGCCCAGATGGATCATGTACCACCAGCTGCGCAGGTAGCGTTTGGCGTGCGCGAACCAGAGTTCGGGATGGGCGGTGGAAGGAAGCGAGCGCGGCATGGGCTGAATGATACTGCGGTTGCGGCAGGCTGCGCGGGTCGGTGACAAATGATTACGTCACCTCCCCGCACACCGGGCATGACGCTACTGCCGCTTCGCCTCCATCACGCCGCCTACTTCCATGATCGCTGCCAGCGCCTTCTGCGCCTGCGCCGTCGACCCGATTTCGGCCGTGAAGATCATGCGCGCCTGGCCCTTGGCGCTTTGCGTGTTCACCCCGATCACATTGATCTTCTCGCGCGAGAAGACCTCGGAGATATCGCGCAGCAGCCCTTGCCGGTCCTGCGCCAGGATGAACAGGTCGACCGGATACACGGTTTCGTTGCCCGCTGAACCCCATTCGGTCTGGATGACGCGCTCCGGCGACTTGGCCTGCATCTCCGAGAAGTTCTTGCACGTCAGCCGGTGGATCGACACGCCCTTGCCGCGCGTGACGAAGCCGATGATCGGATCGGGCGGGGCCGGCTTGCAGCACTTGGCCAAGAGCGTCATCAGCCCCTCGGTGCCCAGCACCAGCACGCCCGACTTGGCGCCCTGCTCCACACTCGAAGCGCGGCTCTTGTTGTCGAACTTCGGTTCCTCAACGGGCGCCGGTTCGTCGCCATCGTGCAGCGCTGCTTCCACGTGGCGCAGGCTGAACTTGTCCTTGCCCACTTCGATGAACAGTTCGTCCACCTTGGCAAAGCCCAGCTTCTGCGCGAGCAGCTCCAGGTTGACGGCCGTCTTGCCTTCGCGCTGGAGCGACTTTTCGACGAGCGCCCGGCCATGGGCCAGCGTTTCGGCCTGGTCCAGCGCATGAAACCAGGCGCGGATCTTCGAGCGCGTGCGGCTGCTGACCGCGTAGCCGGGACTGAGCCAGTCGCGCGACGGGCCCTGATTGCCGCTGGAGCCCTTGGCCGTGATGATTTCGCAGGTCTGGCCGTTTTTCAGTTGCGTATTGAGTGGCACCATCACGCCGTCGATGCGCGCGCCGCGGCAGCGGTGGCCGACATCGCTGTGCAGGTGGTACGCGAAGTCGATCGGCGTGGCGCCCACCGGCAGTTCGAGCACCCGCGCCTGCGGCGTCAGCACGAAGATGCGGTCGTCCAGCGTCGTGGCCTTGAGCTTTTCGACCCATTCGCGCTGCAGTTCTTCCTGGCCCGACACTGCATCGGACACGTCGGTTTTCCAGGCCAGCAGCTGGCGCAGCCAGGCGATCTTTTCGTCGTATTGCTGGCTCTTGAAGTTCGAGCCCCCTTCTTCTTTGTAGCGCCAGTGCGCTGCGATGCCGTATTCGGCAAAGTTGTGCATCTCCTGCGTGCGGATCTGCACTTCGAGCGGCCGGCCGTCTTCGGCCATGACCACCGTGTGCAGCGAGCGGTAGCCGTTGGGTTTCGGGCGCGAGATATAGTCGTCGAACTCTTTCGGCACCGGCGTCCAGATATTGTGGATCACGCCCAGCACCGTGTAGCAGGTCTTGATGTCGGGGACGATCACGCGAAACGCGCGCACGTCATACAGCTCTGTGAAATCGAGCTCCTTGCCGCGCATCTTGCTCCAGATGCTGTAGATGTGCTTCGGCCGGCCCGACACATCGGCCGGAATCGAGGCCGACGCCAGCTCGCGTTGCAGGCGCTCGATCGACGAGGCGACAAAGCTCTCGCGCGACATGCGCTTTTCTTCGAGCATCTTGGCGATGCGCTTGTAGGTATCGGGCTCGATGAAGCGAAATGCCAGGTCTTCGAGTTCCCACTTCAGTTGCCAGATGCCGAGCCGGTTGGCCAGCGGCGCATAGAAGTCGAGCACCTCGCGCCCGTAGGCGCGCGTGACGTCGTCAAACCGTTTGTGTTCGGCGAAGTGGCGCAGCGTGGCCGCGCACGAGGCAAGGCGCATCAGCACCACGCGCATGTCGGTGGCCATCGCCAGCAGCATCTTGCGCAGCGTCTCGTTTTGCGCTGCGGCCTGCTGCGCGGCGTTCTTGCCACTGCCCACGGGCGCGCCGCCCGCGGTCAGGTCGCGCAGGCGGATCAGCTGATGCACGCCCTGCACGAGCGCGACGACGCCGGCGCCGAAGCGTTCCTCGAGGTCGGTGAACACGGCCGGGTCCATCAGCGCCAGCTCGAACACCAGGCCGGCGATGCGGGTTTCGGCATCGGTATTCAGATACGCGAGCGTGCCGGCAGCGCCGAGCGAGAATTCGAACGCGCTCTGGCCCGAGCCGGCCAGGCGCGTACCGTAGGCGCCGAACGCGTAGTCGAGCGCAGCGTGCACGCGCACGCAGTCCTCAGGGCTCAGCCCCTGTACCAGGCCAGTCTTGGTATCTCCTAACAGTGCGGTGGAGACCATGCGCTCAGCGCAGTGCGGCGATGACGCACACCTCGACCAGGCAGGCCGGGTTGGCCAGCTTGGCTTCGACGGTGGCGCGCGGCGGCGTGTGGCCCTGGGCGACCCACTCGTCCCAGACATCGTTCATGCCGGGGAAGTTGTCCATGTCCGAGATGAAGATATTGCAGGACAGGATGCACGATTTGTCGCTGCCGGCTTCGCCCAGCAAACGGTCGACGTGGCCCAGCACTTCGCGCATCTGGCCATCGATGCCCTGGGTAGTGTCTTCGGCGATCTGGCCGGCCAGGTACACGGTCTCGTTGTGGATCGCGACTTCGGACAGTCGTTTGCCTACATGCAGTCGTTTGATTTCCATGGTCTCTTTCTGTTCGATGGTGGTTGTTTCAGGCCGGATCGTCATGATCCCGTGCCGGTTAAAAATGTGCGGGCGATCTCGATCTGGTCGGCGTGCACGAACGTCGGCGCATGGCCGACGCCGGGGATTTCTACCAGGCGCGCCCGCGGCCCGCGCGTCGTCATCTGCTGCGCCGTGGCGCGCGAGAGCAGATCGGACTGTCCGCCACGCACCAGCAGCGTCGGGCACGTGATCGCATCCCAGGCCGCCCACAGCGCGGCTTCGTCCTCAGCCGCGCGTTCCACCGTCATGCTGCGAAACGGCTGCGCCAGGTTCAGGTCGTAGTGGCGGCGCCACTGGCCGTCGGCATCCTGGCGCAGGACATCGCTGGCCAGCTTGTGCCACTCGGCGTCGGCGTGCGGCCCGAATGGCGCCGAGACGGCCTTGATGTAGTCGGCGCCGGCCGCAAAACTCGGAAAGCGCACGTCCTGGCCGATATACTCGCCGATGCGCTGCAACGCCTCGCCGCCCAATGCCGGGCCGATATCGTTGATCACGAGCCGCGAGATCGGCGAATTTTCCATCGCGGCCAGTGTCATGCCGATCAGGCCGCCCATCGAGGTGCCGAACCAGGCGACGTCTTCATTGTCAGAATCGGCAGTCACGCGGGCGATCAGCGTGACCATGTCGGCCACGTACTGCGAGACCTGGTAGCCGGCCGAATCGCGCAGCCGGTCGGAGCGTCCACGCCCGACGATATCGGGGCACACGACACGCCACGTATCGCACAGCGCCTGCGCCATATCGTCAAAATCATCCCCGACGCGGGTTACGCCGTGCACGCACACGAGCACCTTCGGATTGTCCGCCGCGCCCCATTCCTTGTAGGCGACGCGGTGCAACCCGGCAGGCGACATGCACTGGACGCTCTTGAATCTGGGCTCGGACATCGCGACTCCGGAATAAGAAAAGTATGAAAGGCGCCTGGCGGCTTTCGCACGCGGAAGGCGTTACGGTTAGAATTCTACCAATTCTGAGGGAGTTCCCCCCATACGCTCGCCAACGGGCATTTACCCATGAGGACACAATGACATCGACCATGCTAAACGGTAAAACCGCTCTCGTCACCGGATCGACCTCGGGCATCGGCCTGGGCATCGCACGCTCGCTGGCCGAACAAGGGGCCAATATCGTGTTCAACGGCTTCGGCGACGCGCAGCAAATCGAAAAGCTCTACACCGATATCGGCGCCGAATTCGGTGTGCAGACGGCGTACCACAATGCCGACATGTCCAAGCCCGACGAGATCGCCGCGCTGATGCAGTATGCCAGCGACAAGTTCGGCGGCGTCGACATCCTGGTCAACAATGCCGGCATCCAGCACGTCGCCGCGCTGGAGGATTTTCCGACCGAACGCTGGGACGCGATCATCGCCATCAACCTGAGCTCGGCATTCCACACGACGCGCCTGGCCTTGCCTGGCATGAAGCAAAAGAACTGGGGCCGCATCATCAACCTGGCCTCGGTCCATGGCCTGGTGGGTTCGAGCCAGAAGTCGGCATATGTCGCGGCCAAGCACGGGCTGGTCGGCCTGACCAAGGTCACCGCGCTGGAAACGGCGCAAACGGGCGTGACCTGCAATGCGATCTGCCCCGGCTTCGTGCTCACGCCACTGGTCCAGAAACAGGTCGACGACCGCGCCGCGCGCGAAGGCATCGACAACGACGCCGCGCGCAAGGCGCTGCTGCTCGAGAAGCAGCCGTCCGGCGAATTCGTCACGCCCGACGAACTGGGCGCGCTGGCCGTGTTCTTCTGCAGTCCGGCGGCAAACCAGGTGCGCGGCGTGGCCTGGAATATGGACGGCGGCTGGGCCGCTCAGTAACAATTCTCCCCTTGCGGCCGGGCTTGATGCCCGGCCACGCACACTCCGGGTGCGAAAATTTCCACGCCGCACTGCTGCGGTGCAGCATGCGGATTTCCACAATAGCCCGCACCGGCTGAATGCGCCACCATGGCATCACTACCAACCTCGTTGAAGAGTTGCCATGAAGAAGCCGTTTTATAAAATCCTGTACGTCCAGGTATTGTTTGCCATTGTTCTTGGCGTGTTGCTGGGCGTATTTTACCCAGAGGTAGGCACCGCGATGAAGCCATTGGGAGACGGCTTCATCAAACTGATCAAGATGATCATCGCCCCCGTGATCTTCTGTACCGTTGTTGCCGGTATCGCCGGCATGCAGGACATGAAGAAGATCGGCCGCGTCGGCGGCAAGGCACTGCTGTACTTCGAAGTCGTCTCGACCTTCGCCCTGGCCATCGGCCTGGTCGTGGCCAACGTCGCCAAACCGGGCGCCGGCTTCAACGTCGATCCGGCCACGCTCGATTCGAGCGCGATTGCGCAATACACGACCAATGCGCATGCCCAGACCACGACCGAGTTCATCATGCACATCATCCCGACGACGTTCGTGGATGCGTTTGCTACGGGTAACATCCTGCAAGTGCTGCTGGTCGCAATCCTGTTCGGTTTCGCGCTGTCGATGATGGGCGAGCGCGGCCGTCCGGTGACCAAGTTCATCGATGACATCTCGCACGTGATCTTCGGCATCGTCAATATCATCATGAAGGTCGCTCCGCTGGGCGCGTTCGGTGCGATGGCGTTCACGATCGGCAAGTACGGCATCGCGTCGCTGCTGCCGCTGGCCAAGCTGATGGGCTCGTTCTACCTGACCTGCGCCCTGTTCATCTTCATCGTGCTGGGCGCAATCGCCCGCTTCACCGGCTTCTCGATCTTCAAGTTCATCCGCTACATCAAGGAAGAACTGCTGATCGTGCTGGGCACGTCGTCGTCGGAAAGCGCCCTGCCAAGCCTGATGCGCAAGCTGGAAAGCCTGGGCTGCGCCAAGCCGGTCGTCGGCCTGGTCGTCCCAACCGGTTACTCGTTCAACCTGGACGGCACCAACATCTACATGACGATGGCCGCCCTGTTCGTGGCGCAAGCAACCAACACCGACCTGACGCTGACCCAGGAACTGACCATCCTGCTGGTGGCGATGCTGACCTCGAAAGGCGCATCGGGCATCACCGGCGCCGGCTTCATCACGCTGGCCGCGACGCTGGCCGTGGTGCCGACGATCCCGGTGGCCGGCATGGCGCTGATCCTGGGTATCGACCGCTTCATGAGCGAAGCGCGCGCGCTGACCAACTTCATCGGTAACGGTGTGGCCACGGTTGTCGTGTCGAAATGGGAAAACGAACTCGACGTCAAGCGCATGGACGATGTCCTGCATAACCGCGTGATCGTCGAAGACCAGACCACGATGAAGGCCGTGCGCGAAGCGGCGTAATCGTCTGCCCTTGCCCGTCCATGAAAGCCGCATCCTTCGGGGTGCGGTTTTTTTTGGCGTGTCTGATCGTGTGAATGCTGCCCGGTAGCGTCTGGTATATTGAACATCCCGACTGACGACCGGCCGCGCCGGTGCTTCCACGATGCTGATTGCCGCCACCCCCGACAACGAAGCCGCGCGCCTGGCCGCCCTGTATGACCTGCTGATCCTGGACACACCCGCCGAGGAGCGCTTCGACCGGATCGTGGCCTTTGCCGCCACCGAGTTCGATGTGCCGATCGTCACTATCACGCTGATCGATACGGATCGCCAATGGTTCAAGGCGCGCATCGGCACCGCGCTGTGCGAAACCGGCCGCGACATCTCGCTGTGCTCCCATGCGATCCTCGAGCAGGACATCCTGGTCGTGAACGACACGCTGCTCGATGCGCGCTTTGCCGACAATCCCCTCGTCACCGGCGCGCCGCACATCCGCTTCTATGCCGGGGCGCCATTGACCCTGCCCTCGAGCCTGAGCCTGGGCACCCTGTGCCTGATCGACCGCAAGCCACGCACGCTCGATGCGATGGAACTGGGCATCCTGCGCACGCTGCGCGATCTGGTCGTACTGGAACTGCGCAATATCAGCGAGGTGGCCGATGCCTGACACAACCAAGCACATCCTGCTGGTCGAACCGGAACCGATGCTGCGCCGTACCGTCGCGATGACGGCGCGCAGCCTGAACCTTGGCCAGGTCCATGAAGCGGCAACGAGCGCAGCCGCACTGCGCCTGCTGAGCGTGCGCACCTTCCAGGGCGCGGTAATTGCGGTCGACTGCGTGGGCAGCGGCAAGGACAGCCGTTACGACCTGGGCCTGATCGACCGCCTGCGCGCCGATGCGGCTGCCAACAAACAAGGCTTGTCGATCGCGATCATGACCGAAACCGCCACGCCCGAACTCCTGAGCGACCTGCGCGAACGCCGGATCAGCCGCGTGATCCTCAAGCCATTTCGCGCCAGGGTGGTTCTCGACACCATCGAAACGATGTGCCGCTCAGGGAAAACATAGGCCGAGCTCGCCAGAGCACGCGCAAATCTTCGTAGACAACTCAATCTAGACAAGATAATCTAGCTTCATCTTGCCTATTCGAGGATGTCATGCCGCACTCCCCCGACGCGCCCAAGCCCACGCCTGCCGAGCTCGACCTGTTACAAGTGCTGTGGCCGCTGGGCGCCGCCACCGCCAAGCAGGTCCATGAAGCAATGCTGCCGGCGCGGCCCGACGTGACCTACGCGACGGTGCTGCGGCTGATGCAGGTCATGCACGCCAAGGGTTTGCTGGCGCGGGACGAAAGCGAACGCTCGCACGTCTACAGCCCGGTCCACGCACGCGATGCGCTGCAGGGCAATCTGCTCAACGACCTGATGCAGCGGGCTTTCGCCGGTTCGGCCAAGGCGCTCGTGCTGGCGGCGCTCAAGAGCGGCATCTCGAAAAAGGAGCGGGCCGAGATCGAGCAATTGCTGAAGGACGGGGACGGCCAATGACCCCCGCCCACCTGGTCGCCAGCATCGGCTGGACACTCGTCGAATTCATCTGGCAAGGCGCGCTGATCGGCTGCGCGGTGGCGCTGGCCATGAGCCTGCTGCGCAACGCGCGCGCCGAGCACCGGTATGCGGTCGCCTGCACCGGGCTGTTGCTGTGCCTGCTCTGGCCGGCCGCCGAACTGGCGGCGCGCCTGGCCGGCACCCAGCATCTGGCGGCCCAGCCGATGGCGACCTTTGCCAGCGGACTCATTGCCAGTCCGCTCGACGACAGCTGGCGCGCCGTGTTCGAACGCAGTCTGGGCTGGATCGTCGGCACGTGGGGTGTCTGCGCTGTCGTGCTGGCATTGCGGATGATCGCAGGACTGCTGTGGCTGCACCGCGCAGCGGCGCTCGAGCCGGGCGACCCGGCGTGGCAAGTACGGCTCGACCGGATGGCGCAGGCCGCGGGCATTGCGCGATTGGTGCGACTGCGCATCGTCGCGGACCTGGCCAGCCCGGTCACCTTTGGCTGGTGGCGCCCAGTGGTGCTGGTGCCGGCTTCGCTCGTGTCCGGCATGCCGTCCCACTTGCTCGAAGCGCTGCTGGCACACGAACTGGCCCATATCCGGCGTCACGATTACCTCGTCAACCTGCTGCAGAACGTGGTCGAGGCACTGCTGTTTTATCATCCGGCAATCTGGTGGATCTCGGGACGCATCCGCGTCGAACGGGAACTGGTTGCCGACACCATCGCAGCAAGACAACTGGGCGAACCGCGGCGCCTGGCTCTTGCGCTATCCGAACTGGAACGACTCCAGTTCTCAACCCAGCATCTGGCCCAGGCGGCCAATGGAGGCAATCTCATGCAACGCATCAAACAACTCGTTCGTCCCGACACGCAGGCGCTGAACTGGAAAGCCGCGCTTCCGGTGCTCGGCCTGGCTTTGGCAGCCCTGGCCGGCTGCACGAGCACTGCGCCCGTCAATCCGTTTGCCGCGATGCCCGACAACGACACGACGTCACCGATCGCGAAGTTCAATTCGTGTGCAAGGCCCGTGTACCCGGCTGATGCGCTGGCAGCCAACATCCAGGGCACGGTGACGCTGGGGATGCTGGTGAAGGCCGACGGCAAGGTGCGCGAAGCCGTGGTGCGCCAGACCAGTGGCAATGGATCGCTCGACGAGACGGCGCGCGCCGCACTGGCCAAATGCAGCTTCCAGCCGGGCACGGTGAATGGCGCGGCGAAGGAACAGTGGACCGAAGTGAAGTACGTGTGGACGACGAGCTGATTGCGCTGTCAATGATGCCGGCTGCTGAGGCATTGTAGGGTGGACGGGTTTCCCGTCCACGCGTTCAACGTACGCCCCGCGCCGCAAACACCGCTTGAACGCGTGGGCGGCACAGCCGCCCACCCTACGTTCTATCAATCATGCCGGTTGATGAAGCAAGTAGGGTGGACGGGTTTCCCGTCCACGCGTTCAACGTACATCGCCGCGCCGCAAACACCGGAATGCCAGCGTCCACGCCAGCGGTTCAGCGACGGTATTCGCCGGAATGCCAGCGTCCCCGCCAGCGACGGCTACGCGTGCTGAACGGCCGACACGTCCAGTTCGCAGCCGGTCGCGGCGACGATCTCGTCCACACCCACGCCAGGCGCCAGTTCGACCAGCTTCAAGCCGCTGGCCGTCACATCGAGCACACCCAGATCGGTGATGATGCGATCGACCACGCCGACACCCGTCAATGGCAGATCACACTTTTTCAGCAGCTTGTGGCTGGTGGAACCATCCTTGGCGGTGGCGACATGTTCCATCACCACGACCACGCGCTTGACGCCGGCCACCAGGTCCATCGCACCGCCCATGCCCTTGACCATTTTCCCCGGAATCATCCAGTTGGCCAGGTCGCCTTCTTCCGACACCTGCATCGCGCCCAGGATCGCCAGGTTGATCTTGCCACCGCGGATCATGCCGAACGAATCGGCCGAGCTGAAGTAGGCCGAGCCCGGCAACGCCGTCACGGTTTGCTTGCCAGCGTTGATCAGGTCGGCGTCGACCGCATCCTCCGTCGGGAACGGGCCGATGCCGAGCAGGCCGTTTTCGGATTGCAGCGAGACCTCGATATCCTTCGGTACATAGTTTGCCACCAGGGTTGGCAAACCAATGCCCAGGTTCACGTAGAAGCCGTCTTGCAGCTCCAGCGCCGCACGCGCGGCCATTTCATCACGAGTCCATGCCATGTTGTTGTCTCCGTTTCTGTCGTCGGGTAAGTGGGCTTAGTTGCTCACGGTGCGCACGGTGCGCTGTTCGATGCGCTTCTCGGGCGACGGGTTGTGGACGATGCGGTGCACGAAGATGCCCGGGGTGTGCACGTGGTCGGGATCGATCTCGCCGACTTCCACCAGCTTCTCGACTTCGACGATGCAGATCTTGCCGGCCGTGGCCACGTTGGGGTTGAAGTTACGGGCCGTCTTGCGAAACACGAGGTTGCCCGAGCGGTCGGCCATATAGGCCTTGACCAGCGACACATCGGGAAACAGCGCATGCTCCATCACGTAATGCTCGCCGTTGAATTCGCGCGTTTCCTTGCCCTCGGCGACGATGGTGCCGTAGCCGGTCTTGGTGAAGAACGCCGGGATGCCGGCACCGCCAGCGCGCAGTTTCTCGGCCAGCGTGCCTTGCGGCGTGAATTCGAGTTCGAGTTCGCCGGCCAGGAACTGGCGCGCGAATTCCTTGTTTTCGCCGACGTACGACGCGATCATTTTCTTGATCTGGCGTGTCTCGAGCAACTGGCCCAGGCCGAAGCCATCGACGCCCGCGTTGTTGGAGATGGCGGTGAGTTGCTTGACACCCGAGTCGCGCAGCGCTGCGATCAGGGCTTCCGGAATACCGCACAGGCCAAACCCGCCTACGGCGATGGTCTGGCCGTCCTGCACGACGCCTTCAAGTGCCGAGCGCGCGTCTGGATACACTTTATTCATACCTGTTCCTTTTATAAGTTTGAGAACCCGTCTCAGCATAGAATACCGGCAGCCCGTGCACAATACCGTAGAACTACCGCCATGCCGCCCACCTGCACGCCAATGAACCACGCCCTGACCAGCCTCACATGAACCTGCCGCACACGATTGACTACGAGATGATTTTCCAGCACGCGCCAGTGGGCATGTGCATCTCGCGCGACCGGGTAATCCAGGCCTGCAATGGCGCGCTGGCAGCGATGTTCGGCCATCCGGCCGGTCACCTGACCGGCTCGTCGTTCTCGGTGCTGTATCCGACGATGGACGAATTTCTGCGCACGGGCGACCGCATCATCCCGATCATGAACGCCAAAGGGCGCTACTCGGACGAGCGCATCATGCGCCGCGCCAACGGCGAGCTGTTCTGGTGCCACGTGACGGGCCGTGCGCTGTCCCCGCTCGAGCCCCTGGGCGCCGGCGTCTGGATCTTCGAGGATGTCAGCGAGAAGCGCCCCGTGACGGCGCAGCTGACGCCACGCGAGCGCGAGATCGCCGCGCTGCTGGTGGAGGGTAAGACGAGCAAGATCATCGCGCGCGAAACCGACCTCAGTCCGCGCACGGTCGAAATGCACCGTGCCAGCCTGATGCGCAAGTTTGCGGCATCGACGTCGGTGGAACTGGTGCACAAGCTGGTGGGTGCGGGCTAACGGGCAATCAAAGCCCCGATGCCGCTTCGCGCGCTTACAGGTACAGCTGCCAGTGCTGTTCGCGCATGCGTTCAAGCAGCAAACGCAGATCGCCATCAAGCCGGCGGTCTTCACGCACCGGCGCAATGTCCTGGCCCAGCTCCTCCAGCATCTGCGCCAGCGGCGCCGGCAACGCCCGCTCCGGCTCGAGCCTGCAGCGCAGCCACACGCCCTGGCGCACCGCGATCAAGAGCGCCGCGGCCACCTGCTCGGTCAGTTCCAGCACGCGCAGGCAGTCGCGCGCGGCGATCGTGCCCATGCTGACCTTGTCCTGGTTGTGGCATTCGGTCGAGCGCGAAAAGACCGATGCCGGCATCGTCAGCTTGAGCGCTTCGGCCGTCCAGGCTGACGCGCTGATCTGCAGCGCCTTGAGGCCGTGGTTGATCGCGGCGCGCTCGCCCTCCATGCCCGACAGGTTGGCGGGCAGACCGGCGTTGTAGCGTGGATCGACCAGCAACGCCAGTTGCCGGTCAAGCAGGTCGGCCAGGTTGGCGACGGCATTCTTCATGCTGTCCATCGCGAACGCGATATGGCCGCCGTAGAAGTGCCCGCCATGCAGTACACGCTCGCCTTCGGCGTCGATGATCGGATTGTCGTTGGCGCTATTGAGTTCGTTCTCGACCGTGGTGCGAAAGAACGGCAGCGCGTCGGCCAGCACGCCGATCACATGCGGCGCGCAGCGGATCGAATAGCGGTCTTGCAGGCGCTTGCCATTGCGCTCTTGCTGGCCGGTGTAGGCCAGATCGGCGCGCAGCCAGGCGGCCACATCCTGCATCCCCGCATGCGGCTTGACCGAGAACAGCGTTTCATCGAAGTGATGGGCGTTGCCGTCGAGCGCGAACGAGGCCATCGCCGTGATGCGCGTGGTCAGGCGCGTCAGATAGTCGGCGCGGTCCCAGGCCAGGCAGGCCAGGCCCGTCATGACGGCGGTGCCATTCATGATCGCCAGGCCCTCTTTCGGCCGCAGGCGCAGCGGCGCGATGCCGGCCTCGCGCAGCCCGTCGGCAGCGGGCATCGGCACGCCACCGCGCAGCACTTCACGTTCACCGCACAGCACTGCCGCGAGGTAGGACAGCGGCGTCAGGTCGCCGCTGGCGCCGACCGAGCCTTCGCTGGGGATCAGCGGCAGCAGGTCGGCATCGAACAGGCGCACGATCTGCTCGAGCAGGTCGATGCTGACGCCCGAAAAACCCTTGGCCAACGATGCCAGGCGCGCGGCCATCACGGCGCGTGTCTCGGCCGGGCTCAGAAAGCTGCCCAGGCCACAGCCGTGGTACGTGTACAGGTGGTGCGGCAGTTCGGTCACGAGCACCAAAGGTACCGGCACCGTGCACGAATCGCCGTAGCCGGTGGTCACACCATAAATGGCGCCGTCTTCAAGCAAGAGCCGGTCGAGGAAGTCGGCGCCGCGCTGAATAAAAGCGCGAAAGGCCGTGTCTGACGAGAGCACCGGCCGGGCCGCGCCGCGCGCGATGCCGACGATGTCGTCCAGCGCGAGGCGATTGCGGTCGAAACAGACCACGGCGGTCACGCAGCCGGGAAGACGCTGCGCAGTGCAGCCGGCAACGGGGCCGACTTGCCCACTTTGAAATCGACCCACACCACCTTGGCCATGCCATTGGCGTGCAGCTCGCCCGGTGCGCCGTCTGCGTCCAGCAAACGGATTTCGTGCGACACCTCGATGCTCGAGCGCCCCGGCGGCGCGATGAAGGTACGCACCTCGATCTCGCCCGGATAGGTCAGCTGCTTGAGGAAGTTCATCGACGCGTTGACGATGACGGGGCCTTGGTCGCGCGAATCGGGCAAGCCACCCACCTGCTCGAGCCAGGCAATGCGGGCCGACTCGATGTAACGGAAGTAATTGGTATTGTTGACGTGCCCCATGGCGTCCATATCGCCCCAGCGGATCGGCATGCGCATGGTGTGCACCAGCATCGGTGCGGTAGTCTCACTACTCATTCTGTGGTTCCTGGCGTTAGTGCGCCATCATGCCGTCGTCGGCCGTGATGATGGCGCCGTTGATGAAATGGGCTTCTTCGGCGGCCAGCAGCAGCAACAGGCCGTCGAGGTCTTCGGGCCGCCCGGCGCGCTTGCGTGGCAGCATCTCGACAAGTTTGCGGCCCTGCTCGGTCTCGAAATAATCTTCGTTCGCATCGGTGGCAATGTAGCCGGGGCAGATGGCATTGACGTTGATGCCGTACTTGCCCCACTCCACCGCCATTGCCTTGGTCATCTGCACCACACCGGCCTTGCTCATGCAGTACACACCAATCTGTGGCAGCACCCGCAGGCCCGCCACCGAGGCGATATTGACGATGCGATGCTGCTTGCGCGGGTCGCCCTTGGCGCGCGCGATCATGCGCTTGGCGGTTTGCTGGGCCACGAAGAACGCGCCGCGCAAATTGGTGTCCATGATGTAGGTGTAGTCATCCTCGCCCACATCGATCAGGCGCTGCGTCGATGATACGGACGAGTTGTTGATCAGGATATCGATCGGCCCCGCCTCGGTCTCGGCATGGGCAATGGCCGCCTTGATGCTGCCGAGGTCGGTCACGTCGAGCCGCACCACATGGGCAGCGCCGCCGTCGGCTTCGATCTCGGCGCGCAGCTCCTTGAGGCGCTCGACGCGGCGCGACGCCAGCACGACCTGCGCGCCGGCGCCGGCCAGGGCCTTGGCAAAACGGGCGCCCAGGCCGCTCGATGCGCCGGTGACCATGGCGATCTTTCCTTCAAAATTGACTTCAATGCCCACGTCCGACTCCCCGATGTAAGTACGATCACGAGTTGCGAAAGCACCATGATCCCACAAATGTCCGGTATTCGATTGTCCCTTCTAATAATGCCTTTACAATGGCCGCGATATTGCAATGAACAGCAAAAACCCGCACACTCGTGCTATTTTCTGATTACCGTCTTCCCTTTCCCAAAAAAACCATGACAGAGACAACGAATCTTCTCGAACAATACGGCCCACGCGAAGCGATGGAATACGACGTCGTGGTCGTCGGCGGCGGCCCCGCCGGCCTGTCGGCGGCGATCCGCCTGAAACAGCTGGCTCTTGACAAAGGCCAGGAAGTCACGGTCTGCGTGCTGGAAAAAGGCGGCGAGCTGGGTGCGCACATTCTGTCGGGCGCCGTGATGGACCCGCGCGCGATCAACGAACTGATCCCTGACTGGAAAGAAAAAGGCGCGCCGCTCAATACGGCCGTGACCGAAGACCGCGTCCTGTTTCTGAGCGAAACCAAATCGTATGCGACGCCGGCATTCGCCATTCCGCCGGCACTGGCCAATCACGGCAACTACGTGATTTCGCTGGCCAATGTGGTGCGCTGGCTGGGCCAGCAAGCCGAAGCCATGGGCGTGGAAATCTTCCCCGGCTTCCCGGCCGCTGAAATCCTGTACAACGAAGATGGCTCGGTCAAGGGCGTCGCCACCGGCAATATGGGGATGAAACGTGACGGCGAGCCGGGTCCGGAATTCCAGCTTGGCATGGAGCTGCATGCGAAGTACACGTTCTTTGCCGAAGGCTCGCGCGGCCACCTGGGCCGCCAGCTGATGGCGAAGTACGAACTGAACAAGGGCAAGGATCCGCAGACTTACGGCATCGGCATCAAGGAGTTGTGGGAAATCGATCCGGCCAAGCATCAGCCGGGCCTGGTGATCCACACGGCCGGCTGGCCACTGCCGAACGATACCTATGGTGGTTCGTTCCTGTACCACCTGGAAAACAACCAGGTCGCGGTCGGCTATGTCGTCGGCTTGTCGTACCAGAATCCGTACCTGTCGCCATACGAAGAATTCCAGCGCTATAAAACGCACCCGGCCATCCGCGGCTTCTTCGAAGGTGGCAAGCGCATCTCGTACGGCGCGCGTTCCATCACTGCAGGGGGTTTGCAATCCTTGCCAAAGACCGTCTTCCCGGGCGGCGCGCTGATCGGCTGCGATGCGGGCTTTTTGAACACCAGCCGCATCAAGGGCAGCCACGGCGCGATCAAGACCGGCATGCTGGCGGCTGAAGCGGCGTTTGACGCGCTGGGCGAAGGCCGCACGAGCGACGAGCTGACGAGCTTCCCGGCTGCATTTGAAAAATCATGGCTGCACGAAGAGCTGCACGTGGCGCGCAACTTCAAGCCATGGATGAGCAAGGGCCTGGTGCTGGGCACGATCATGACGGGCATCGACCAGATCGTCTTCCGTGGCAAGGCACCCTGGACGCTGCACCACAAGCATGCCGACCATGAATGCCTCAAGCCTGCCTCGCACTTCAAGCCGATTGTCTATCCGAAGCCGGACGGCAAGCTGACCTTCGACAAGCTGTCGTCGGTGTTCATCTCGAACACCAACCACCGCGAAGACGAACCGATCCACCTGACGCTCAAAAATCCGAGCGTGCCGGTCGACGTCAACCTGGCCAAGTACGCCGGGCCTGAGCAGCGTTACTGTCCGGCCGGGGTGTACGAGTACGTCAAGCGCGAAGACGGGGGCGATCGCCTGCAGATCAATGCCCAAAACTGCGTGCACTGCAAGACCTGCGATATCAAGGACCCGACCCAGAACATCGTCTGGGTGACACCGGAAGGTGGCGGCGGCCCGAACTATCCGAATATGTGATCGCTCTGACTTTCCGCTTTTCACTGCTGACTTTGTAAGAATTGTCCTGCAAACTCACCGCCAATCTGCTGATTGGCGGTGGACGCGAACGGCGTAGCATGGATTGCTCATACACCAGTGGCAGGAGACAGCGATGGGTGATTCCACAGACAATATGGGCAAGCAGCGCACCCCCGGCATGGGGCAAAACAGCAATCTGCAAAGCGGCAATCTGCAAAACGCCAAGCAGGATATTGCTGGTAACAAGCAGTCCACCGGGCAGCAAGGTGGCCGCACGCAGGAGGGCAAGCAGCCTGACACCGGCAGCCGGCAAGGTGCCGGTGCCCAACAGCAGAACCAGCAACATGGTGGCCAGCATGCATCTGGCGGCACCCCGGCGCTGGACGACCTGAACGCCGACGGCGCCAGCCGCGACCAGGGTTCGCCGGGCAGCGGGTCCCGGCAAATGGACCAGCAGAGCGACTGGCAAGGCAAGCAGGACAAACAACGCTGACGTGGCACTGTCCACACAAAGCGCGGCGCCATGACGGGGCCGCGCTTTTTTTGCGCCTGTCAGGTCGGCGGCATGCTGCCAGCGTCCTGACCGAACCACTTGAGCGACAGCGTGCGCAGCGTGCCATCCGAACGCGCCTCGCGCAGCGCCTTGTCGATTGCCAGCCTGAACGCCGGACGGCCTTTGCGCAGGGCGATGCCAACGGGCTCAGGTGCGCCAATGCGGGCGCCGGCCTTCAGTGGCAACTGTGTCTTGCAGATCAGGTAATGCATCAGCAGGCTGTCGTCGAGCAAGGCGTCGATGCGGCCGAAGGCCAGGTCCTGCAGATTCTCGGGCACCGCCGGATAACGCTTGATCTTGATCCCCGGTACCGCCCTGGCCTGCTCTTCGAAGACACTGTTCTGGCGCACGCCCAGCGTGCGGCCCTTGAGGTCAGCCAGCGTGTGGTAGCTGGCGCGCTCGTTCTTGCGCACGATGAGCTGGGGCTGCGAATAGCAATATGGTGCGGAAAAGTCGAACGCTTTCGCGCGCTGCGGCGTGATGATGACCTGGCTGATGGCCACATCCACCCTGCCCGCACGCACCGCCGGCAGGATCGCGCTCCATTCAGTCAGCACGAATTGCGGCTCGAGGCCCATGCGCGTGGCAACCGCACGCGCCACGTCCACGTCATGGCCTGTCAGTTGCCCGCTTGCCGGGTCCGTGAAATTGAAGGGAGGATAGGTGCCTTCGAGCGCGATGCGCAGGGTGCCCCGTGTGCCGCGTGCGTCTGCCGGGTCTGCCAGGCCCGCCGCGTCCGCCCATGGAGGGCACAGTGCGGCTGATGCCGGCAGCGCCAGCAACTGCCCCAGCACCCGGCGCCGCCCGCCGTTTTCGATCCCTTCAGCCATCCCCTTGCCCCCGCACGGTCAAAGACCTGTTATAACCGAAAAGCAGCAGAATGGCCCAGAATCAGGACTGCACAACGATCCGCTTCTGTTCGCGCGCCGAGCGGTACACGGCCTCGATGATACGGATATCGCGCAAGCCTTCTTCGCCAGGCACGAGCGGCTCGCGGTTCTGCATGACGCATTGCGCCATGTGGTCGAGCTGGCCAACCCACTGGTTCGCATACGGTCCGGGTGGGGGTTTGACCTCGGTCTTGTCGCTGCGTTCCTGCCCCACCCACATGCGCTGGCCACTGTAGGCAGTGGCCGGTTCCAGTTCGATACGGCCCTTGTCGCCCATCAGCACGAACTGGTTGCGGTTCGCGCTGTACATCGACATGCACGAGCCGATCGCGCCGGACGGGAACTCGAGCTGGAAGTCGATCATGTCTTCCACTTCACGGAAACGCGGGTCGCTGCGGTTGGTGGTTTCCTTGGCAAACACGGCCACCGGCTCTTCGCCGGTCATGTAGCGCGCCGCCTGCAGCGCATAGATGCCAATGTCCATCATCGAGCCGCCGCCCGACTGCGCCTTCTTCATGCGCCAAGTGTTCGCGTCACCCACGACAAAGCCGTGCTCGGAGCGGAAGTAGCGGAGATTGCCGATCGCGCCGGCGCGTGCCAGGCGGATGGCCTCGACATTGTGCGGCTCGAAGCGCGAGCGGTAGCCGATCATCAGCTTCTTGCCGGCCTTGCGGCAGGCAGCAATCATCTGTTCGCACTCGGCTGGATTGATGGCCATTGGCTTTTCGCACATGACGTGCTTGCCGGCCTGCGCAGCGCGGATCGTGTACTCGGCGTGCATGAACACGGGCAGGCAGATATACACGATGTCGATGTCGGGATTGTCACGGATGCGGTCGAAATCGCTGTACGAATAGATGCCGCGTTCAGGCACGCCGTATTCCTGCGCCACCTTCCTTGCTTTGGCGGGGTCACCGCTGACGAGCGCCACGAGGCGGCTGTGCTGGCAATTCTGGAACTGCGGAATGATGCGGCCCAGGCCATAGCCGCCCAGGCCCACGATGGCGTAGCCGAGCTTGCGGCCGGTGCTGGCAGCCCACCCCGGGTTCACTGCGCCTGCGGCCAGGACACCACCTGCAGCCATGACCAGGCCGCGTCGTTGCAAATCGATCATGCGTGTCTCCTCCAATAAGGTTGCGGGAATGTTATCGTCTTGCGGAGAGAAGGATACAATTGATTCATATGAAATGATAGCGGTATCACCGCCTTCATCTACCGTTCACTTTGCCAGGAGTTGCCCATGTCCGTGTCCCCCCGTCGTGCTGCCCGTCTCACTCCCCTTCGCGTTCCGTTCGTCCGCCTGATGCTTGCCGCCAGCGTCGCCGCCATCCTGTCGCCAGCAGTATCGGCTGCGCCGGCCGCCAGTTGCAGCGGCAAGGCCCCGTCGGGCGAGCTGAAAGCGGAGCGCATCGCTGCGATCACGCCGTCGCGGGGCGAACCGGGCTTGTATGAGGGAGCGGTCTGGACGAATGGCGCGCTGTATTTTTCGGACTTCAGTTTCAGCGAGGGTTTCCCGTCACGCGTGCGCAAGTACACACCGGGCGGCAACGTGACCACGGCGATCGAGGACGCAGGCAGCAATGGCTTGGCGGTCGACGCCAAGGGCGCGCTGGTCGCGGCCACCCACAAGTACAAGGCGCTGTCGCGCTACGACCTGGCGGACGGCAAGCGCACGACTGTCGCCTCACAGTTCCAGGGCCAGGTCTTCAATTCACCGAACGATATCGCCATCGCGGCCGATGGCACGATCTACTTCACCGATCCGGATTACCAGAAAGCTGCGGCGCCCGGCGGCCAGCCGGTGACCGGCATCTATCGGGTGGGGACAGATGGCGCGGTGACGCTGGTCGACGGCTCGCGCAAGAATCCGAACGGGATCGCCCTGTCACTCGACGGCAAGACGCTGTACGTGAATGCGAGCGATGGCGCGGTGCGTGCCTACCCGATCAAACATGGCGTGCCGCAGGCGGGGCGCGACCTGATCAAGGGCATCGAGAATGGCGACGGCATGACGCTCGACTGCCACGGCAACCTGTATGTGACGGAACATGCGCCCAAACGCGTGCGGGTGTTCTCGCCACAGGGCCGCGAACTGGCGACGATCCGGGTCGACGCCAACGTCACCAACGTCGCTTTCGGCGGGGTCGATGGCAAGACGCTGTACATCACGGGCGCGGGCGCCGTCTGGCAATTGCCGCTGGACGTCACGGGACTGCCCTACTGATCTGCTTACCAGCTCGGGCGCGAACCTGGCCCGAAGTTGTGGCCCGTGACCAGCGTGGTGCTCTGCACGAGCGTCGACAAGCCGAGGATCAGCTGGACGAGCTTATCGTCCGGCAGCACCCAGATCTGGCCACGCGGCTGCTCGGCGCCGGTGGCGGCCATGATCAGCGGCGCGATCCAGGCGGCGTCGCTGTCGACGTCGAGCAGGATGGCGTCGGCCGTCGTCTGCATGTGTACGAGGCCGCCTTCAGCCAGCGCGAAGCAGATGCCGACGCCCGTTTCCTGCGGCGTGATCAGTTCCTGCATGGCGGCATTGTGCTCGTCGATCCAGAGCTCGACGTCTTGCGGCGTCTCGAGCGCGTTCCAGGGGCGGGGTTTGAAGCGGGGTGGTTGTTCTGGCGGGAGGGTCATGTGCTGCAAGCAAAAGGGGACGGGGCGTATCTTACGGCAATTTCCATCGCCGCGGGCCAGGTCCACGCCGCCACGAGGTTACGGCACCATCATGGGATGTCGAGCGTCACGAGCCGCACGCTTGCCTGCCCATTCTCGATGATGAGTTCGCCAACCGACACGGGCAGTGTAAACCGGCGCCGCCCCGCCGCACCCGGATTGACGTACAGCACACCACCCCGCTCGACGCAGGCCGGCTTGTGCGTGTGACCAGTGATGACAACGCGCACCCCGCTTGCCACCGGGTCGATGGCAAGCTCCTTCAGATCGTGCAGCATATGGATGGCAACGCCGCCGAAGGTCACCGTGACGGTTTCAGGCAGCGCCCGGGCCCAGGCGCCGCTGTCGTTGTTGCCGCGCACGCTGGTCAGCGGGGCGAGTTCGGCCAGGCGCTCGAGCGTGGCCGGATCAACGATGTCACCGGCATGCAGGATGGCATCGCTACCCTGCAGGAAGTCGAGCGCCTGCGGACGCAGCAGGCCGTGCGTGTCGGAGATCAGGCCAATGCGAATGACCACTTACGAACGCTTGCTGCCGACCATCTTGGCCATCGTGACAACCGAGTACAGCGCCGCCAGGCCAACAAGCACGTAGACAACGCGGGTGAGCGTCGAGCCGGGCGCGAACAGCACGCCGACCATGTCGATGTCGAACAGGCCGACCATGCCCCAGTTCAGGCCACCAATAATCAACAGCACCATCGCAATGTAATCCAGTGCAGACATGGCCGGGCGGCCATGCGTACGTGCCGTCACGCGGCGATCGGGAATCGAACGGCGATCCATGGTTGGGGTATTGATTGTTGACATCAGAGCCTCCTGGAAAAGTGACGTGGACACCACCGGGGCGGCGCCCCGGCACTTGCTGTCCATACTAGCCCAGGTTAGCAAACACGCACGCACCATTGCAGCGCGTGCACACCGCTGCCCCGTCACGGGGCTGCGGCCGCGAACTCAGCCTTTCCAGGTGCGCGCCAGGCCCGTATCGGCATGGATCCAGCCACCGCGCGGACCGCTGCGGTAGTAGTAACCGACGCCGCCGCCACGGAAGCTCTTGATCAGGCCGCCGAGCACCTCTTCATTCAGGTTGGCGATCCGGATATCGGCCGCCTTGCCGACCAGGTGCAACGACTGGCGCGCCGCCGGGATGCCCTGCTCGCGCAGGCGTGCATTCGATGCCGGCGAACGGTAGCCCGACAAAATCTCGAGTGGCTTGATGATGCCGAAACGGGCGATGAACGCCTGGGTGCTCCACAGCATTTCGAACAGCTTCGGATCGATGGCTGCGGACGCCTTGCCGTTCACGTCGCGCAGCAGATGGCACAGTTCCTGGTACGCCGACTCGATGACTTCGCCGTCTTTCCAGTACAGCACATTGGCCGTCTCGCCGCTTTGCGGGCGCGTGACCGACAAGGTACGCGGCTTGACCCAGAAATCGAGGTCAAGTGCCTGTGAGTCGAACAGGTCGGGTGGCGGTTGGAGGTCAGTTGCGGCAGCGGCCAGCGGCGAACCGATGACACCGATGGCGGCAAGGCGCGCGCCCTGATGGAGGAAGTCTCTGCGGGAAGCCATATATGCGTTGGTCTAACTCGTGAATATCGATGGGCCGTACTATAGCGTATTCGTCATGGATAGCGCTGTGTGGCGTGCTGGGGGCGTGCAGCGCGCGCCCGGTTGCGCCACGCCGTGCGCTCAGTCGCTGCAGTTGCAGAAGCGCTTGCGCGCGCTGCCTTCGCCGGCGCCGTCGAGCCGCTTCCACATCAGGTCGCTATCGAGGCCGAAACAGGATTTTTCCTTGCCCGCATTGCTGTAGCCATGGCGCTCGAAGAACGCGCTCGCGCCGGCGGGGCTGTGCAGATGCAGCTTGCTGATGTTCCAGGCACGCGCCTGCTCTTCGACCGCCGCCAGCAGCGCCCGGCCTACGCCGCAGCGCAGCGCATCGGGCAGCACGTAGCACAGCGCCACCTTGCCGGCCGGGGTCAACAGCGTCAATCCGACCATGCGCCCTTCACTCTCGGCGACGATGGCAAAATTGGCGGGCGCAGCAAACCAGGCCGCAACGGTGGCCGGCGTCTTGTTGCCGAGCCAGGCGTCGAGTAATGCCGGCTGGCCATGGTGGTCGGCACGGCAGCCTTCCTCGATGGAGCGACGCAGCAGATTGCAGGCTGGCGCAGCGTCGGCGGGAACCGCCTTGCGGATTTCAATACGCGTGGACATCGATCATCAACATAAATACGGTACAAAGACGTGAGGTGGCGACAGTTGGCGCCCCCGGCTTAACACGGGCTCGACTATACACTGAAAGCCAACGACCCTGCTGGCGACAGGGACAAGCGCATGGTCGGTATAACCATATGACGAAAGTATTGTTCCGTTTGACGGCCGGATCAGGGAACATGCACGCTGTCACTCCAACTTCAAGCAAGCGAGACCCACTATGCGCAACACCCCTCCGAACACGCTGCGCCGCTCGATACTGGCGCTGGTCCTGGCTGCCGGCGGCGCCGTGCCGCTGCACGCCAGCGCTGCCGGGCCCGAGCTGCTGAACGTGTCGTATGACGTCGCCCGTGAATTGTACAAAGAAATCAACCCGGCGTTCATCGCATCCTACAAGCAGCAAAGCGGCCAGACGGTCGAAGTCAAGCAGTCGCACGGCGGCTCGAGCAAGCAGGCGCGCGCCGTGGCCGATGGCCTGGCGGCGTCGGTCGTCACGATGAACCAGGCCAATGACATCGACATGCTGGCCGACCGCGGTCTGGTGGCAAAAGACTGGGCCAAGAAGTTCCCGAACAATG
Source organism: Massilia aurea (assembly GCF_014200505.1). Lineage (GTDB taxonomy): Bacteria > Pseudomonadota > Gammaproteobacteria > Burkholderiales > Burkholderiaceae_D > Telluria > Telluria aurea_B. Next base: position 1,948,408 of record NZ_JACHBX010000001.1, read on the forward strand.
CGGCGCCCTACTACTCGACCATGGTGTTCCTGGTCCGCAAGGGCAACCCGAAACAGGTACGCGACTGGCAAGACCTGGCGCGTCCTGGCGTGGCCGTGATCATCCCCAACCCGAAGACCGCCGGCAACGGCCGCTACACCTATCTGGGCGCGTGGGGTTCCGTGATCAAGAAAGGCGGCAACGAAGCCGCTGCCCGCGACCTGGTGTCGAAGATATTCAAGAACGTGCCGATCCTGGACGGCGGCGGCCGTGCCGCGACCACCACCTTCACCCAGCGCCAGATCGGCGATGTGCTCGTGACGTTTGAAAACGAAGTGAGCATGGTGCGCAAGGAGTTCGGCAACGACTTCGAAGTGGTCTACCCTACCAGCTCGATCCTGGCCGAGTCGCCAGTGGCCGTCGTCGACAAGGTCGTCGATCGTCAGAAGCTGCGCCAGCCGGCAACGGCCTACCTGAACTTCCTGTACAGCCCCGTCGGCCAGGAAATCGGCGCCAAGCACTTCATGCGTGTTCGCTCGGAAGCCGTCATGAAGAAATACGCGGCCAACTACAAGCCGATCAGCCTGTTCACGGTCGACGAAGTCTTTGGCGGCTGGCGCGCAGCGCAAAAGCGCCACTTTGACGATGGCGGCGAGTTCGACAAGATCTACACCGCGAAGTAATCTGTAGCCCATTCCAACAGCCCTGCCACACGCAGGGCTGTTTGCATTGGCTCAGTCAGCGTTATCTGTTGATGACGCTGATGGCAATGCGAAGCAACTGTTCCGCCGAAATAACCCGCTCTCCATCAAGCGCCCAGCGCCAGCCCAGGTAATTGGGCAGGTAGCGCGATGCCACGCCACGAAAGCCCTGTAGCCAGGCCTTGAAGCGCTGGTGGTAGGCGTTCACGTTCTGCACGTGGATGGCAAGGCTGCCCAGACGCCTTACACGCACACCGGCGCGCACATTGACCGCCTCGTGCGCGATCCTGTGCTTGAGTGCAAACGCGCGGTAAGCGGGATGGCCGTCACTGACCAGCAAGGCCTGCCTGGCGAGCCTGGGTAGCAAGTCACGCTCGAGTTGCGCAGTCTTGAGCGCACCGCGCCCGGTGACGGCATCAATGGTGCGCCCTTCGCGGTCGCGCGCGACCAGGATGCAATCCAATTCGCTGGAAATGCCCCGTTTGGCAGCATGGCCGCCGCGGTGGCGCGGTGGCCGATCGAGCGTACGCGAACCTTTTTGTGACTCGAGCAGGAATGTTTCGTCAGCCTCGACGATGCCATTCAGGAGCACGGGCCGGTCGAGCTTGACCCAATGCAGGAAGCGGTGGCGCCAGCGAAAGGCGGTGTTGCGGTGTACGCCGACCCGGTCTGCGGCCTTGCGCACAGGGAGTGAATCGAGCAGCACCTGCGAATACGCCAGCCATTTGGCTTTGTGCCTGAGCCGCGCCAGCGGCGTGCCGGTGAGGTCGTTAAAGGTACGGCCGCAGGAGCAGCAACGATAGCGCTGCAAGTCGTTGGCGAAACCATGCCGATAGCAGTGCTCGTTGCCGCATCTGGGGCAGCAGCGGCCGGGCTCTCTGACCTCAGTGATGAGCGCAACCACCTGATCGAGCCCGGCTGCAGGATGCAGGGCATCCAGCACTTGCCGGCGCTGCGGCTGGTTCAGCGAAGGCAGTTTTGCGAACCAGCCTTTGAAACGTGGCGCTTTCATGATCGACTCCTGACGCTGGGGACAGGGGTTGGACCATTGAACTACTCGGCAGTTCAAAGCTAGTCTCTATTTAACGTTGACTGCGCCTTTGCATTTGATCATCCCGACCACGTCAGTCGACATTTCTGTGCGTCATGCCCTATTAATAATATGCACCTGCAATGCCCTATTTCGATAGAAAATTGGGTTTAGACAGGGGAATTTTCTTGTGCACCATAGACATGCGTAGCCGATGAATGCTATCTTGCCTGCCTTCTAGTTGCTCTAGAAACAGATGTTGATCCGCGCCGCCCGGCGCCCAGCTCCATCAACCTCAACCCAGATTCCAGACAGACATGATCAAACACCTGTTCGCCACGGCCCTGATGACGTTGTCGGCCGCGGCATTCGCCGTGCCGTTCGGCTCCCAGTCCGTCCTCGTCGTTGAAAACGACACCGGCAAAATCCTCCTTGAAAAAAATGCCGATACGGTCGTCCCGATTGCATCGCTGACCAAGCTGATGACGGCAATGGTCGTCCTCGACGCCAAGCTCGACATGAACGAGCAGATCGAGATCGACCGCGACGACGTCGACCGCGTCAAGTTCAGCAGCTCGCGCGTGCCGGTCGGCGCCAGCATCTCGCGCAGCGACGTATTGCACCTGGCGCTGATGTCCTCGGACAACCGCGCTGCCGCCGCGCTGGCCCGCACCTACCCGGGCGGTAACGAAGCCTTCAAGGCGGCCGTGCGCCGAAAGATCCGCGCGCTGGGCATGACCCAGACCACGATCGAAGAGCCGACCGGCCTGTCGCCGCACAACCGCTCCACCGCAGGCGACCTGGTCAAGATGGCCGTCGCCTCGGTAAGGTATCCGGATATCGTGCGCATGACCACCGAGACCAGGGAAACGATCGACATCAACGGCCGCGGCGTTGAATACCACAACACCAACCGCCTCGTAGGCGCCAAGGGCTGGGACATCGGCCTGTCAAAGACCGGCTACACGAACGAAGCGGGCCGCTGCCTGATCATGAACATCACGGCAGCCGGCAAGAAGGCAACGCTCGTGCTGCTCAATGCCGGCGCGTCGTCGGCCCGCGTGCTCGACGCACTGAACATCCGCCGTTTCATGACCGGCGACGCCGCGCCCGTGGCCCGTGTGGCGAGCGCTGCACGCGCCGCCACCGGCGGTCCGCGCATCAAGGCCAGTGCCGGCAGTGTGAAAGCAAAAGCCCGGACGAAGGTCGTCAAGTCGAAGGTCCAGGCGACCAAGAACCGCAAGGTCGCCAAGGTCAAGACGACGCGCAAGCGCCGCGACTGATCAGACGATTGGTAGGATCAAGGGGCCGCGAGGCCCCTTTTTTTTGTGCTCACGGTTTGACGAGTGACAGCATGTGGGCATCCACCCACTGCCGGCCCAATTTGAGCCGCTTGCGCGCGATGCCTTCGTCGAACGCCCCGGCCTTGCGTGCGGTGTTCAGACTCGCGTCGTTACCAACGGCGACCACGATTTCGAGACGCTGCACGTCAAGTTCCGTCCATGCGTAATCCGTGAGCGCGCGAATCGCCGCCGACGCTGCGCCCTTGCGCTGCCACGACTGGCGCACCCAGTAACTCAGGTTGCAGAATCCGTGCAACCCGTTGATCTGGTTGAGGCCGCAGCCGCCGACGAACACGCCGGATGTACGGTCGAAGATAGCGAACTCGAAGCACGTCGCGTCCGCCAGTCCCTTCTCGCAGCTCGCGATCCAGGCCAAAGCATCGCTCATTGAAAACTGCGCCGTCGCCCAGGGCATCCACGGCGCGAGCGTCGGCGTCGACTCGACGATGGCCGCAACCAGTGCCGGCGCATCGCCAGGGACATAAGGGCGGAGGACGAAATCGGTGGAAACCAGCATGGGACGCCCCTGTTCATTGCACATCCGGCCCGGCACGTTTTACCGGGTTGCGGCTGCCTTGACCACGAGCGCATCCATGACCTGCCCGGTCGCCGCCATGACGTCGCCTGCATCCTGGATCCTGTTCGCCTGCTGCACCTGCGATGGCGACACGACATACGTGCCGTCGATGACGACCGTCGGAGTGCCAGTGACCTTGTAGGCGTCGACGATCTGGCTCAGGCGTTTGAGCCTGGTCTGGACGCCGAACGAGTTCCACGTGTCGGCAAACGCCGCCTTGTCGAGTCCATTCTCGCCGGCCCACGCGATGATGTCGGCGTCCTTCATCAGGCGCTTGCGCTCGACGTGCACGGCATTGAAGACGCGCCCGTGATACGCATCGAGCTTGCCCATCGCCTCGAGCGTCAGGAAAAGGCGCGCTTCCGGATCGGCCGGGCCCTGGAACGGCAGCGGTACGCGGCGCAGCGCGATCCGGTCGCCCTGCTGCTTGACCCAGTTCTTCAGCGTCGGCTCGAACGCATTGCAGGCGCCACAGTGATAGGCGAAGAATTCGATGACCTCGACCTTCTTGCCCTCGACCTGGGTTGGCTGCGGCGCAGCCAGCGTCGTGAAGTCCGCGCCATCGCGCGGTGCGGTTGGCGAGGCGTTGGCAAGGCCGGCCACCAGGGTGGCGGTGATGAGGGCAAATCGCAGGGCGCGCATGACAATCCTTCCACATTTGAAAGCGCTATTCTAGCGAACTTCCATCGAGCGGATGCCGCTTGTGCTTCTCAACTGATACGATAGGTTCCCGGATGATCGCGAAAGGCGCAGCCACATGACACGATTCAATTCTTCAGCCGTCGTACACCGGACCGGTGCCGCGCTGGTATTCGCACTGGCATGTAACCTCATGGCCAGCGCGCCAGGTCAGGCCTGCAGCGTGCCGCCAGTCGAACAAGTCGTTACACCGGAGCAGCAGATTGCGATGGCCACCGATGTCTCTGTTGCCAGGGTGGTCGAGGCAATACCGTCGCCGCTACGTTCCGGTAGTGGTCGCCAGTCGGTCGACTACACGTTCGAAGTACAGCAGCGCATCCTCGGTTTGCCGGAGCAACGTTTTACCATCAGCGGTGCACGAGGCATGACCCGGCCCCCACCGTCCTCGGGCGACCATAGCGACGCCGCGTTCTGGGAGCGCGGCGGAGGCCGTCTGTACAACGATGCTGACTGCGTACTGCGACCGGACTTCATCGTGGGAGAAAGCTATCTGATCTTTCGCGGCAAGCCCGCTACCTGGCGCAGCTTCGAGCATATCGCAACGGTACGCGGCCGGCCTGATCCGAATGACAGGTGGCTGTCGTACGTGATGGAAAAGCTGTCAGACGTGCAGTCGGGCTCCTCCCTACGTCCCTAGGGAAACGCTGATAAATCTGGCCGCTCCCGTTCCCGCCGGCGCCGCAACCTGAGACAAGAAAGCTATGCTCCCTGCATGCCATTGATCATGAAAAAGAGCTTCTCTGACCTCGAATACGCCGTCAAGGAAAAGTGAGGTGTACTGTCAATAGTGGACACGTCCGCGAATCCGTTAGGATTGCGGAAGAACTGAAAGGAGTCGCTCTCCAAGTTGAAATGTATGTTCCTCGGAAATCCTGGTGCTCTTTCGCTGTCGAAAAGAACAAAATTATCTGCAATAAAAGTCACCAACTCCTCTTTGGATAACTGATAAAAATTAGTGATTTGCATCGTCTCCACAACTTCTCACCACATCACTTTTCCGTGAAAAAATGCTTGCATCATCTGCACACTCATATCAACCCTCTTGATTGAGCGCGCTATTTGTTCTAGAAGGTCAAAGGCTTAGGCTTGATTGCTTTGTTTGAGTCTCCCATAGACAATTGTTTATCTGCTAATTTCGCATTAACACAGTTAGGTGTCGCAGCTAGTTCACCTGGATTGTTTTTGCATTTCGCTAGAACGTCTTTTAGCTCAGCATGATGCGATTTGTACCAATCGACGGTTTGCGTAGGCTCCGAAATTTTTTCATCATTGCAGCCTACCAAAAAGGAAAGCGTTCCGAGCGTTGCAAAAATCAATACGTTTTTTTTCATCATATTCTCCTATTGTCGCCAGCACTATGCCGGCCCTCAATGCACCAGGCCCGTCATGCGGGCCGTGGGTGCTGCTGTGCGCGGTTTTCCGCTAACGTTGTTTGTTCTTGCCGGCCGCCTTGAACTTGGCCATATCCAGTGAACCGAGACCTCCGGCCATGCACTTTGCGTAGACAGTCGCTCGAGCATGCGGTGCACTCGGGCGGACCGTATAGACCCAGTTAACGACGGCCGTATCCCGTTCATCAAGCATCTTCTGCTGCGCTTTTGGGCGTTTGGAGTCGGACATCGCAGGATCGAGCATGATCGCCAATACTTGTTCTTCGGGCTGACCAAGGTGCATCAGGTTTGCCGCTGACTGGGCGAACTTTCCAATGCCAAGGCATAGTTCTTCCGTCTGAGCGTATGCAGATGGGCATAGCTGAGCGAGCGACAGAACGAACATAGATTTTAGAGGCCGTATATTCAATTTTTGTGATCTCTTCTCGGCTTCCGGCAGGCTCGGGGCGCCTCCTCGGCACCAGGTCGTTTTCCGAGATTTACAGGGTGCCGGTCCTGCTACACAGGTTACAGGTGGCCAACCGATCTGGCCTACGTCCGCAATTTGCGGCTCCACCATTGTTGAGACACCGGAAAGGCTGATCCGGCATTGTTCGATCCAAGCGCTCTTTTTCCCGCCGACTGATGCGTTTTTTTCGAGCTTCCTCACGCGCAGCTTTGCGTTCTGCCGCTCGCAGGGTCCGCCACTTCGCAGATCGGTACCCACGAGGGCGTAGTTCCGGCGTCGACAGCCTTTCGGTTGTAGCGCAGCAGCTGCTCAAGCGCCAAAGTGTTGTAACCGGTGGCTTTGTTTTGGTGCTCGGGGATGACCACAAGCAGCAGAGTAGTTGAAGTAGTCATTAATTTTTTTCCGTTATTGGAAGCGGCGCAGGGTGTACATCGGATTGGTCGCTGTGTCATGGTTCACGATTGTGGACGCGATCGCAAAGCCTTTCATCATCCCATCTTCAGCGATTTAATGTCACTGAAACCCGAATTGTGCCCTGAGCCCCAAAAGGCGACAGAAATACCGCAACTTACCCAAAAAGCTTGCGTATAGGCTTCTGAAAAGCGGAATCGAACTGCATAACGGTCGAGTAACCAAAAATGTCAAAAACCTTCTGAAAACGTTGATTGATCAGCGCTGCCCTAAGCCACCAGATCGCGCAAGCCACTCGTGCGGTGCGTGCGGCTGGCAATCGCTTCCTGCAGCACGTCGCCGCCCGGCGTCACCAGCGTGAACACCTCGCTGGCGCGCGTGATGCCGGTGTAGACCAGCTCGCGCGTGAGCACTGCGTTGCGCTCGCGTGGCAGCGCCAGCACCGTGTGGCGAAACTCCGAGCCCTGCGATTTATGCACGGTCATCGCGAACGCCGTTTCGACATTGCGCAGGCGCGTGGCCAGCACGCTGCGCACGGCGTCGCCCTCGAGGAAGTAGACGCGCAGCGCGCCAGCGCGCGCCGGATCGGGAAGCGTGACGCCGATATCGCCGTTGAACACGCGCGTCGAGTAGTCGTTACGCGTGACCATGACCGGGCGGCCGACATACCACTCGGCGCCATGGCGCAGCAAGTGACTCGCCGCGAGCCGCTTTTCGATGGCCTCGTTCAGGCCCGTCACGCCCCACTCGCCATCGCGCACCGCGCACAGGATACGGAAGGTCTCGAAACTGAGCAGGATCCGGCGCACCCAGTCTTCGTGCTCGCCACTGGCGCCGTCGCGCAGCAATTGCAGGTACGGCGCATACCCGGCATGCGCCAGTTGCAGGAGCTGGGCCGGCTGCGCATGTTCGAGCCAGCGTACGCTCTCTTCCCCGGCCCGCAGGACCTGTTCGGCGCGCGCGGTGTCGCCGCCATTGACTGCCAGCGCCAGTTGGCCGATCGGCCCGCCGAAGCGGCGGCTGTAGCGCAGCATCACGGTTTGCTGGGCCAGCGCGCCGCCGTCGCCGCGATAGATGTCCGGGATGATCTCGCCGCTCGCGGCCTCGATGTAGGCGATCGTCGCTGCACTGTAGTGGCCTTCGTGCGCCGCATGGCACAGGTCACCCAGCACGGCGCCCGCCTCCACCGACGCCAGCTGGTCCTTGTCACCCAACAGGATCAGCGTGGCGCCAACGGGCAGTGCATCGAGCAGGCTGGCCATCATTTCCAGGTGCACCATCGATGCTTCGTCGACGATCAGCACATCGACGTCGAGCGGATTGCCGCGGTGGTGCGCGAACGCGCGCGTGTCGGGGCGCGCGCCGAGCAGGCTGTGGAGCGTGCGCGCGGCGCCCATGCGCGCTGTCAGCTCGCGCAGCGGCAGATCGCTACCGACGCGGTCGGCCAGCTCATTCAATGCCTTGTCGATCGACTGCTTCAGGCGCGCCGCCGCCTTGCCCGTTGGTGCCGCCAGTGCCACGCGCTGGCGCCCTGCTTCCGGCGCCGTCGCGAACAACAGCGCCAGCAGGCGCGCCACCGTGTAGGTCTTGCCGGTGCCGGGACCGCCCGTGATGATTGCCACCGAACTGCGCAGCGCCACGGCGCAGGCGAGCTTTTGCCAGTCGGGTCCCTGCGCGCCAGGCTGCGCCACGAACAGCTTGTCGAGCCAGCTGCGCACGAGCGGTGTATCCACCGGATGCGTAGCCGCCGCGCGCTCGCGCACGGCCTGCGCCACCAGCGTCTCGTCGCGCCAGTAACGCCGCAGGTACAGGCGCTGGCCATCGAGCACCAGCGGCTGGTCGAGATCGAATTCGCCCCGGATCCAGACCTGCTGGCAATGCGCCAGCAGCTTGCTCCAACCCGCCACGCCCCGGGGCAGCGGCGCGGCCGCCTGCGCCAGCTGACGCCATGCATCGTCGCTCCAACCCAGCAGCAGCGTCGGCCCGGCGGCCAGGTCGCCCAGCTGCAGGCAGCTGTGGCCATGGCCTTCGAGCTCGGACAGCACCGCCGCCGCCAGGATCAGCGCGGACGGCGCGTCGCCCAGTTGCGCGATGAAGCGCGCGAACGCGCCCGACAGGCGACGCAGCTCGCCCGCTTCGGTCAGCGCACCGATTTCGCGCCACAGACCATCGATATCGGCGTCAAGCTCTGCCATGTGCATCCTTGTCCAGCAAGCGTTCCAGTCCATCCAGCAGGTCGAGGTCGGGCGCCAGCACCCAGCACCCGCGCGTGGCCGGGTTCGCAATCCCGCGCAGGAACATGAAGACGGCGCCGCCCAGCTGGTATTCGGGCTCGTAAGCGTCACCCAGGCGCGCGCGCAGCAGCCGGTGCAGGGCCAGCAGGTAGATGCTGCCCTGGATCTCGTAGCGGTGTTCGGCCATCCCGGCGCTCATCGCTGCCTGACTGTACGACGCGTCGCCCGGCCCCAGCGCATTGGACTTGTAGTCCAGCACCCAGTAGCGGCCTTCGTGCTCGAACACCAGGTCGGCAAAGCCCTTGAGCATGCCGTGCAACACACGCTCGGGCAGAACGGGCCGCTCGAGCCCGCCCAGCAGATGCCTGCGGCACAGCGCGTCCAGGCGCTGCAGATCGAGGTGCTCGCTCGGGAACCAGAACTCCATCTCGGGCAGCACGCCATGCAGGTCGCGCAGGCGCGCATTCAATGGCGGCAACGGCGTATCGACGATCTCGCGCAGCCACGCCAGTGCATCGGCCAGACGATGGCCCCAGCCCGCACGCTCGATATGCTGCACCAGGCGCGCCTCGCAGTTCGGGTCGTCCAGACAATCAAAACCTTCGCGCGCCAGCCATTCGAGCCGCTCGTGCATGAAGTTACCGGGCACCGATCCGCGCGGGAAGCGGTGCCACGGCGCGTCTTCGATGCGGGGCGGCGTGGCTGCCTGCGGCACGTCTTCCATCAGCGTCTGGTCCTGCGCGCGCATGGGTGTGGGCGGCGCGATCGCATGGCGCGTGAGCGACGTGAACGAGCCGACCGACCAGTCGCGCTCGAATTCAGCGCGGTAGCGCGGCGCATCGAGCAGGTCTGGGCGGATGTCCTGGCGCGACAGCATCGTCACCGCATCCAGTTCAGCCAACGCGTGCAGCGAGATGCCGTCGGCGCTGCCCGCCACGACATTGAAGTGCGCGCGCAGCGCCTCGGCCGCTATTGGCTCGCCGCCGGCCAGCAAATAGCCAAGGGCCGATTCGTGCAGCTTGTTCTCGCCCTTGCGCGTGCCGGAGACGGCCGCTGCGCCGAGCCACAGGAAGTGGCGCGCACGCGTCAGCGCGACGTACAGCAGGCGCAGATCTTCTTCGATGCGCGCGCGGTCAACGGCCGCCAGCGCGTCGTCGGTCAGGGCCAGGTCGAGATGGCGCATGCCGGCATCGTCCACGTACTCGAAGAACGCGCGGTTGCGGCGGTTGGTGGCGCGCGCCGTGACGGCAAACGGCAGGTACACCAGCGGGTATTCCAGGCCTTTCGACTTGTGGACCGTGACGACCTTCACCAGTTCGGCGTCGCTCTCCAGTCGCAGCACGCGCTCGTCGCCGCTCGAACCCAGCCCGTCGATCTGTTCGGCAAACCAGCGGATCAGGGCCTGCTCGCCTTCGAGCTGGCTGCTGGCTTCCTGCAGCAGTTCGGCCAGGTGCAGCAGATTGGTCAGGCGCCGCTCGCCGCCCGGCTCGCGCAGCAGGCGCGCCGGCAAGCCCAGTTCGTGGATGAAGCGGCGCAGCATCGCCAGCACGCCCTGGCGCTGCCAGCTGCCGTGCAGGGCCTTGAGTTGCTCGACGCGCGCTTCCCAGACCATCTCATCGTGCGAGAACTGCGCCAGTTCGGCCAGCCCCAGACCGGCGGTGGCGGTGGCAAACGCCGCCCGCGCCAACGCGCCATCGAGCGGATTGGCTACCGCGTACAGCCAGCGCAGCACGTCCGCCGCTTCGTCGCTCTCGACGACCGAGTCCTTGTCGGACAGGTAGACGCTGGCCACCTTGCGCCGCATCAGCGCGCGCCGGATGGCGCCGGCTTCGCGCCGGTCGCGCACGAGGATCGCGATATCGGCCGGCATCAGGCGCGTAAACGTGGAACCTGCGCCAGCGTCGTCGTCTTCGAAGCCCACGCGCGCATCGTTGAGCAGACCGACAATGTGCTCGGCGCAGTGATGGGCAAACACATCGCGGTAGTCGTCGGCCTTCAGGTCGGCGCGGTCCATGATGTTCACGGACAGCGCGCCGGTGGCCTCGCCCATGCCCACGAGATGGCGGCGATGGCCCTGCGCCTTGACCGCGTCAAACGGCAGCGGGTTGTCGTCGCCGCGCCGGAAACGGAACGCAGCGCCCGGATGCGCGTCCTCGGCATGCAGGAACAGGCCATTGACGGCGCTCACGAGCGGCGCGGTCGAGCGGTAATTGGTGTCGAGCTGGTAGTGGCGGCCAGCGGTGGCGCGGCGCGCGGCCAGGTAGCTGTGGATGTCGGCGCCGCGAAAGCCATAGATCGACTGCTTCGGGTCGCCAATCAAAAACAGGCCATGCTCTGCGTCGTTTGCTTCGACCCGGTACAGCAGGTCGAAGATGCGGTACTGGTCGGGCGACGTGTCCTGGAATTCATCGACCAGCGCCACCGGATACTGGCCCACGATGCGCGCGCGCAGCGCGGCGCCGTTCTCGCCTTCGAGCGCCACCTTCAGGCGTTCGAGCATGTCGGCAAAGCCGAACTGGCGGTTGCGCCGCTTGAGTTCCTGCATGCGCGCGCCGATATGGCCGGCGGCGTGGCGCAGCAGCGCGTGGGCGATCGGGTCCAGCGCGGCCAGGCTGGCCTGCAGCACGGCGGTGGCGTCGAAACAGTCCGGCACCTCGGTCGAAAAGTCCTTGCTGAACGCGTCGGCGATGCCGTCCGGCGTCAGGCGGCGCCACGCCGTGTCGGTCAGGTCCGGCATGTGGCGCGCCGGGTCCGTGGCCCACGCGCGCAGCGCTTCGAACCATTTGACGAGCGAATCGGCGCGCATTTTGTTGCCGTTGAAGCACTTGGGCTGGCGCTCGCGGTGACCGGCGATCCAGCGCTCCATGGCGTGGGCGCGCTCGAACCAGCCATCCTTCAGGCGCAGCAGCGCTTCGCGCTGCGCCTTGGCCAGCCGCGCCACCAGTTGCTTCAGTGGTTCGGTCGCGGGTGCGCCAAGCAAGGCGTCGCGCCGCACCAGCTCGCGCACGCTCGTCTTGAGTGCCTCGACATCGCGCCAGCTGTCCATCACGACCGCCAGCGACTCGGCGCCCAGCGGATAGACCTGCTGGCGCCAGTAGTCGTGCGCGGCGTCCTCGAACAGTTCGCGCTCGTCGCTGACCAGTTCTTCGTCGAACAGGCTGCCGCTGTCGAACGCGTGCTCGCGCAGCATGCGCTGGCACCAGGCATCGATCGTGAAGATCGCTGCTTCGTCCATCGTCTCGGCGGCCATGAACAGGCGGTGCCCGGCGATCTGGCGCTCGCTGCCTGCCGTGTAGCTGGCGGCCAGCTCGTGCAGGTACGGGTCGGCCACGTCGAGTTCACCGCGGAAGTAGCTTGCTGCCTGCACCAGCCGCTCGCGCACGCGGTTGGCCAGTTCGCGCGTGGCGGCGCGGGTGAAGGTCATCACCAGGATCTCGGATGGCAGCAGTGGGCGCGCGAACGCATCATCCCCGCCGTGCCCGAGCACCAGGCGCACGTACAGCGCGGCGATGGTCCAGGTCTTGCCGGTGCCGGCCGACGCTTCGATCAGACGCGAGCCGTGCAGCGGGAAATCGACCGGTTCAAGTTTGGTGCTCATCTTTTTTTCTCATGTAGCCGACTCCTGCAACGGCCTGATCTTGACGCAGTTCTGCATCCAGCGTGCCAGCGGTCCATACAGTTCCTCGGCCAGGTCGGGCCAGCCGCCGGCGTTCTTCAACGCGTCAAAGTCCGGCCACAGGCGCGCCAGGCACAAGTCATCGACCTCGCCGCGCAGCTCGAAGCCGCCGTCGTAAGTCGCACGCGGATCGCCCTGCGCCAGATGCGCCAGGGCCGTCTTGCACGCCACCGGCAGCGGGCTGTCCAGATTGGCCCGCCACAGGCGCACCAGGTCGCGCAGTGTTTCCAGCGCCGCCTCCTGCGCCAGCGGCGCCATCTCGAGCACCGCGTCGCGCGCCACCAGATAACCCGTCACCGGATTGCCGGCAGCGGCGGCGGCCAGCTGGCGCAGCCACGGCGCGATCAGCTTGTCGCCGCGCGGATTGCCGGCCCGGTCCAGCACCTTCGACGAGATCTGCATCAGCCACGCACTGCCCTCGCCGCTGGAGCGCAAGCGGTCAATCCAGTCGTCAAGGTGGATGTCACCGAGCAGCAGGCTGACGGCGAATTTCGGCGCCGCTTGCGGGAAGCGCGCGCCCAGGCGCAGCCACTCGGTGCGCACGGGCGCCAGGCTCTCGACCAGCTGCTCCTGCCACATGCGGCCCATCAGGCCGATCGGCAGCACGCCTTCGCGCGCCAGGCGTTCGGCGCGCACGGCCAGCGTGGCGCGCACGTCGCCGATGGCCTCGGCCTCGCCGCTGTCGTCCAGCAGGTGGTCTTCGATCTGGTAACGCTCCAACGCATCGAGGCCAAACGGTTCTTCGTCATCGCCCACGTGCGCGGCGTCGGCAAACACGACGCCCAGCCGGCGCCGGAAGAAAAAGCGCGCCGGCTGGCGCAGGAAACTGGCCAGCTCGCCCAGCTTGAGGACAAAGTCGGCTTCGAGCTCGTAGGCCGGCAAGGCATCGTCGACCGGATAGTCGTCTGCGCCGTGCGCGGTGCGCCATTCGCCCGCGTACGTGAGCAGACCGCCGCGCTGGAAATAGCGCCGGCTGAACGGCTGCAGCGGATGCTCGGTCGTGATGTGGTGCAGGTCTTCCATGTCCCAGCCGGCCTTCAGGTAGTCGCGCAACTGCGCCACCAGCACCGATGGCGGCTGCTCGCTGTTGTCGCGTACATTGCGCCCGACCCAGCTCACGTAGAACTTGTCGCGCGCAGCCAGCAGGGCTTCCAGCATCAGGTAGCGGTCATCGTCGCGGCGCGAGCGGTCACCGGGGCGCGCCATGCCGGGCAGCGCCAGCAGGTCGAAGTCGGACGGGCGCGCGCGGCGCGGGAAGTCGCCATCGTTCATGCCCAGCAGGCAGACGGCGCGAAACGGCACCGCGCGCATCGGCATCAGGGTGCAGAAGGTCACGCCGCCCGACACGAACTGGTGATTCAGCGTGGGCGCATCGAGTTCATTCATCCACGCTTCGCGCAGCACCGCCAAGGGCACCGGTTCGTCAAAGCCGGCACCGGCGCAGGTTTCGAGCCAGCATTGCAGGCCCTCGCCCAGGTTCGACAGCGTCAGGCGGTCGGCTTCGTCGCCGGCTGCATAAAAGCACGACAGCATCTCGCGCGCCGCCTCGCCCCATTCGGCTGGCCGCAGCGATGCATCGAGCCGGCCGCGCCAGGTCAGCAGACATTCGACCAGCTGCGCAAGCGAGCCGGCCAGCGCGGCATCGAGGCCACCGACTTCGGCGTACGGCTCGATGTCGCCGAAACTGGCGCCGGCGCCGCTGGCATAACCCAGCAGCATGCGGCGCACGCCGAAGATCCAGGCATTCTGCTCGCCCGTCATCCCCAGGCCCAGGCCCGCGCGGTGGTCGTAGTCCAGGCCCCAGCGCACGCCGGCGCCATCGATCCAGCGGCCCAGGATCGGCAGATCCTCGCTCGTCACGCCAAAGCGGCGCGCCACGGCAGGCACGTCGAGCAGGTCGCGCACCTCGCTCTGGCGGCAGCGCTGCTGGGGCAGGCGCAGCAGCCACTCGAGCGAAACCAGCAGCGGATTGACGCTGCGGTCGCGCACGTCGCCGATCTCGAACGGGATGTGGCGCGGGTCGTGCCGCCGGTGCTGGTCGAACACCGCGTGGATCGCGGGCGAGAACGCGTCGATGTCGGGCACCATCACCACCACGTCGCGCGGGCGCAGCGTCGGATCGAGCGCGAACCACGACAGCAGCTGGTCGTGCAGCACTTCGATCTCGCGCTGCACGCTGTGCGTGACGTGGAACTCGATCGAGCGGTCGTCCAGCATCGGCGGCACGTGCGGGTGCTCGGACAATGGCACCAGGTCGCGCACCGCGGCCTGGACCTGCGACAAGAGCGTGCCCCCATCGTCATCGGTGAACAGGTCGACGCGCAGCGGCGCCGGCTGGCCTGCGCCGCTTTCGCCACTTTCGCTCGCCTCGTGCTGCTGGTCGAATTCATCGAGCATGCGCACGAAATCGCGGCCTTGCCTTCCCCAGCTGGCCAGCAGCGGATGGCTGTGGACATGCATTTCCTCGATCGGGATCGTGCCCAGGTCGACGCCCTCGCGCTGCGGCTGGCGGCGGCGCGCCGCCTTGAGCAACTGGCTGCCTTCGATGATGTCGCCCCAGTAGAACTGGCACGGATTCGGTACCGCGAACAGCACCTGCGTGTGGCGCGCCAGCGCCGAGATCGCTTGCAGTGTCTGGTACGGCAGCGTCGACATCCCGAACAGCACCACGCGGCGCGGCAGGCGGCTGGCCGGTGCAACGTCCGCCGCGACGGCGGCGAGGAACTGGTCGTGGATCGTGGCGCGGCCGCTCTCGCGCTGCGCCTCGGGCAGGCTTGCGTGCACGGCGCGCCACAGGCAGGCTTGCCAGCGCTGCTCGGGCGCGAGCGGGACCACATCGCCCCCGGCGCGGCGCAGCACGTCGCGCCCCGCGGCCCAATCGGCCAGCCAGTCGGCGCGATACACCTGGTACTGGTCGTACAGGTCGGCCACGCGTTCGGCCAGTTGCAGGCGGCGCTCGGCGTCGCCATCGGCGAGAAAACGCGCCAGCGGCGCGTAGCCGTCGTCCTGCAGCAGCGTGGGCAACAAACGCATCAGGCGCCAGGTAAGCGGGTCCTTGTCGAACGGTGCGCGCTGCGGCACGCGCTCGCGCCCAAGCATGCCGCGGTAGGCTTCCCACATGAAGCGCGCCGGCAGCGCCACGCGGGTGGCAGCGCAGACGCCGTTTTCCTCGGCCAGCGCGATCTTGAGCCACTCGGCCACGCCATTTGACTGGACCAGAAAAATCTCTTCTTCGAGTGGGCCCAGGGGATGATTGCGCAGCCAGTCGAAGACGGCGCTGCGCAGCAGCTCCATCTGGTTACCGTGGAGGATCAAGAGACCGGGAGTGATCGGGGCAGACATGCGCTGGGCGTGGGCAATCGGGACCAAAGCATACCGCGTTTGGCCCCCTGGCGGTAGGGCCAACAGGGCTGGTCAGCGGCCATCGCTGGCGCGGCTGCCGAACTGCGCCGAGACCTCGCGCTCGATGCGCACCAGCAGCGCCCGCAGGCGCGCCGTCAATGCCCGCGCCTGCGCCGTGCCGCCCCCGCGCAGCTCGCGCGCCGGCTGCGCTTCCAGGTCTTCGCAGATGGTGGCGAACGCAGTCGCGCCGACCGCGCGCGCCGCCGACTTCAGTTGGTGCGCCAGGCTGGCGGTGTGGGTCAGGTCGCCCCCTGCAAGCGCCGTGTCGATGCCGGCCAGGTTCTCGCGTGTGGTGTCCAAAAACAGGAACGCGTATTTGCGCATCCGTTCGAGGTCACCCCCGGCCGTCGCGGCCAGCAGCGCCACGTCGAGCACCGCGCTGCCCGGGGCCATCGCCGCAGGCAGGTTGACGGCGACGTCCGACACCGGCGCCGTGGTGCGCCCGAGGCAGCGCGCGATGGTGGCGGCCAGCAGTTCCGGCACCACGGGTTTGGCGAGAAATTCGTTCATCCCGGCCGCCATGCAGCGCGCGCGGTCGTCCACGCCGGCATTGGCCGTCATCGCCACCACGAGCGTGCCGGCCAGGCGCGGATCGCGCCGGATGCGGCGGGTCGCCTCCAGGCCATCCATCACCGGCATCTGCACGTCCATCAGCACGCAGTCGAAGCGCGCCTCGGCCATGGCCGCCAGCGCCTCTTCGCCGTTGCCCGCCACGACGACATCAGCCCCGGCCAGTTCGAGCAGTTCGCGCGCCACCTGCTGGTTGAATGGGTTGTCCTCGACCAGCAGCACGGCGCAGCCGTCCAGGCGCGCCTGGGCCGGCGCGGGCGCTGCGCCCAGGCCCGAACTGGCGCCGGCCCCCACCCGCGCGCCGGCGCCATCGTCCAGCGCCAAGCGCGCCGTGAACCAGAAGATGCTGCCCACGCCAGGGGTGCTGGTCACACCGACCTCGCCGCCCATCAGCTCGGCCAGCTGGCGGCTGATCGCGAGGCCCAGGCCGGTGCCGCCGTGCCGGCGCGTGGCCGACTGGTCGGCCTGCTGGAATGGCGTGAACAGGTGCTGCAGCGCGTTGGGCGCGATACCGATGCCGAGGTCTTCGACTTCGAAGCGCACCAGGATTTCCGGGCCAAATGCATGCGCCAGGCGCGCGCGCATCGTGATGCGGCCACGCTCGGCGAACTTGACGGCGTTGCCGGCAAAATTGAGCAGCACCTGTTCGAGGCGCAGTGAATCGCCGCACAGGGGCCGCATCAGCTCGGGCGCGATCTCGATATCGAAGCCCAGGCCCTTGGCGGCAGCCGCCGTGCTCAGTTGCGCCTCGACGTTGCGCATCAGGGCGTCGGGCATGAAGCGTTCGGTGGCCAGTTCGAGCATGCCGGCCTCGATCTTGGAAAAGTCGAGGATGTCGTTGATGATGCCCAGCAGGTGCTGGCCCGAGTGGTAGATTTTCTCGAGGTAGTCGCGCTGGCGCGGGTCGGGCCCGGCCTGCAGCGCCAGGTGTGTCATGCCGATGATGCTGTTCATCGGCGTGCGGATCTCGTGGCTCATGTTCGACAGGAAGTCGCTCTTGGCCTTGCTGGCCGCGTCGGCGCGCGCCTTCAGGCGGTGCAGCTCGGTGATGTCGGTCGACACGCACAGCACGGCGGGCGCTTCGTCGACCTGCAGCGGCACGCGCACGCTCCACAACTGGCGCGTGGCGCCGTCCGGGCCGGCCTGGGCCACTTGCGCGCTGCTCTGGCGGTCGGCCCGCAGCACTGCGCGGTCCAGCTCCCAGGTGGCGTCGGCCTGGCCCGCGTCCATCGCTTCGGTATCGGGGCGGCCGATCAGGTCCGTTGCCGGGCGTCCGAGACGCGAGGCGCCCTTGGCATTCAGATAGCGGATGCGGCGCGCGCCATCCTTCAGGTACACCTCGGCGTCGAGATTGTCGAGCACCGTATCGAGCAGCAGGCGCTGCTCGACGGCGGCGCGGCGCGCCCGGTACTGCGCCAGGAACAGCCCGTACATCAGCAGCGTACCGATGAAACCGGCGGTCAGCGCGCCGATTGGTACGAAGCGGTCGATCCCCACCAGCATCTCGTCCATGGGCGCCGAGAAGTGGGCTTTCCAGCCGTTGCCGACGTAGTCCACGCCCAGTACCGACACGAAGTTCAGTGCCGGATCGGGCGGGTTGCCGCGCACGTCCACGCCATGCAGCAGGATATCTCCCGCCGCCGGCGCGCCCGGCAGGCCGGTGTAGCGGCGCCCGGTGCCATACAGGCTCACACGCAGCGGCTGCGCCTCGAGCGAGACGAGCGCGTTGCGCACCAGCTCCTGCACCGAAAAGAAAATGCCGAACGAGCCCAGATAAGCGGCCCGGCGCTCGGCCACACCCAGCGGCAGCACGCCCCCGACGTACACGGGCAAGCGCATGCCGAGCGCATTGTGCGGCACCGGGTCGGGCAGGAACACGGGCTGCCCCGACGCGACGATGGTGCCACTGTCGCGCGCCTGGGATATCGCCCGCGCGACCAGCGGACGGGACGCCATGTCGAAGCCAAGCCGCCGGGTCGGCTTGTCGGCCGGGTACTGGTAGGTCACCACTTCGTACCACGGGCGGCGCCCGGCGGGAAAGATCTGGAAATCCGGGTACCCGCGCACATCGACGCTGCGGTCGGCGCGCATGGCGGCAACGAAGGCCTCGCGCTGGTTGTCGGGCACGCGCGTGGCAAACGTCAGGGCTTCGATGGCCGGATAATTATTTGGCAGGTCGAGCGCCGCTGCGTAGCGGTGGAACGATGCGCGGTCGGGCACCGCACTGCCGCCGCCGGCCGCATGCAGCGCTGCCATCGCGCGCACGGCGCGGGCATATGAGGCGATGGCGTTGTCGAGCCGTTCCTGCGCGCCGCGCGCCAGGTTGTCGAAGCGGCGCCGGGCGTCGGTCTCGACGGCGGCGCTGGCGACCGCATGCAGCAGCATGCCGATCGCCAGCGCCAGCAGCACGCCGCCACCCCACAGCACGATGGGCCGGCCCACGCGCGCGGCGGCAAGTTCGATGGCGCGGGCGCCACGCAAGGCTGATCGCTTCATGCTTCCCCTCTCGGGCGATGCATGCCCCGCATATTGGTAAGAATCGAGATGAGTATATCGGTGCACCGGCATGGCGCGGACACGGTCACCATCCCGATGAGGCACGCGAGCAACAGGTCGCACCTCACGGGAGCACCGCAGCCCCTGCTTACGATGCCAGGCGCTTGGCGAACAACGCGTCCCAGGTTGGCTCGATCTCGACGTACAGCGCCACCGCCTGCTCGATCCCGACCGCCTGCGGCATGCCGATGCGCGTGATGACCACGCCGGCACGCCGCAGCATGCGCTCGATCGCCGTCGTGGTCACGGTGATGTAGCGGGACAGCCCGCGCTCGTGGGCATCGTCGATGATGGCGGCAATCGACTCCATCGTCATGGCCGAGAAGCCGTAGCCAGCCACCCCATCCGTCTCCAGCGCAAAGCGCGACAGCTCCCAGATCTGCGGGTCGCTCGGCGCCACCTGCCCGTCGAGCAGTTGCGGAAACGAATCCTTGAGCATGTACGGCCCTTCCGTGGGCAGCAGGCGCCAGCAGCCGCGCAGCGTGGCGTCGTCGCGCATCAGCATGTAGCGTGGCTCGAGGGCGTCGTAGCCATCGATCTCCATGCCCGACAACACCGGCACTTCCCAGCCAAGCCGCCCGCGGAACACCCGGGCGCGCAGCAAGTGCATTTCGCACAACTCGTTCGATGGAATGGCGCGGCGTGGCGCGATCCGGATATGCATGCTCATTACCCCTCCCTGAAATGACATCTGGTCGATCGGAAAATGCAAGACGCATAAAATCGTTATGCAAGTCGGGTAGCCTGGGTACTATCAGCTCTGCTAGGTGGCGAGCAATGTCGGGAGTGCAATACTTTTGCTTATGCAGTTTTCCAAGTGCTGTCTTCACTTTCCCGAAAGGAATAATCATGGCAATCGAAATGATGTCCGACGCGCTCGCCGCCGACATGCACGCCAACCACGTCATCGGTGCAGCTGCTGCTGTACGCATGGCGCCGCATGAACTGCGCCGTCTGCGCATCACCAAGCGTGAAAGCCAGGAAAAGTTCTGGGGCCGCTTCGGCGTCACCCAGTCGAGCGGCTCCCGCTTCGAGACTGGCCTGGCCATCCCGACGCCCGTGTCGATCCTGCTGCGCATGTATGTCAATGGCAAGCTCAGCGATGGTGATCTTCAGGCGTAATCAAGCCAAGGCCAATGGCCTTGACCACGGCCTGCTGGCGGGTGTTGACGTCGAACTTCTGACGCACATTCGCCAGATGGAAGTTGACGGTCGCTTCGGAGCAGTTGGTGATGCGAGCAATTTCCCATGAGGACTTGCCTGCCATGACCCACTGCAGGACTTCCAGCTCACGCTTGGTCAGGCGCGGCGCCGCGCCCCGGCCTTCTTCGGGCCGCGCACCTTCTTCGCGAAAGCGATGCGATGAGGCGAACGCGTAATCGCGTACCAGCGCCAGCATCGGCAGCGCTTCCATCACGGCGCGCTGCGCCGCGATGTCCGGGCGCGCATCGGATGCAAAACTGATCACCCCGAATTCTCCCTGCGGACCGTGCACCGGCAGCGTCACGCCGCTGCGGATGCCGTGCGCGCTCGCTTCTTCGTACAGGCCCGCTTGCTGGGTGCCCGACGCGAACAGGCCCGGCTCCCACACCATCGGCAACGTGCTCGTCAGGCAGTGCGCCACCGTTGGATCGACATAGGCAAAGCCGTTGCGGTCGTAGCGCTCGCGCCAGTTGTCGGCATAGTTACTGCGCAAAAAAGCGGACTCGAAACGCGCATGGCGCGAACCGACCAGCCCGAACAGCACTTGATCGAACCCCAGGGTCCGCGCGAGATTGAACAGGGACGCGCTCCACTGGGTCGCATCCCTGGCTTCCATCAACTCGAGTAGCAAGGCGGTATCAATCATGGGGTCAAAAGAATATGCATCAGCGTTATCCTAGTCGGTTCACCCCCCTTCAAAATCCTCGAAAATTAACAATCAAGATATTTACATGCACTCATTTCACTGGTGTCGTGTAACGACCACAACTATTTTCAGTCGATTCTTCATTGCAGATTGCGTTTGATGACGATGCGTGGGGTCACTTGCTGCGCATTTTTCCCATGCAGTGCGCGTTTATGCTTTTGTTCTCGGAAAACAAAATTGTGTCTTGACGTAGATCAATGACACGTTCTTCCGCTGTTGCAAACCAGCCCACGGGCCGAGATCATTCCTATAGCACCGGATGACCGTCCAGCCGCGTTCCAGGTCGGCCTCGCCTGCGACGCGTGGTCCGGTCAATCATGCGCAAAATGGCAGAGCCGGTGTGTAAAATCGCCACATGCACCTTTCCTCTTCGCCGGTCCCGCAGGGCGCAACGCCGGACACCACGACACGCGCCTGGGTCCGCATGCCGTCAGGCCGCCGCCTCGACCTGCTCGACCCGACTCCGTTTGATTGGGACGACGCCGACCTGGCGCTGGGCCTGGCCCGCACCTATCGCTGGGGCGGCCACTCGGCGTGGCCACTGCCGCTGTCGGTCGCGCAGCATTCGATCAGCGTGATGCTGCTGCGGCGCGCGGCGACGCCCTCGCTGTCGCCGCTGGACGAACTGCGCGAGCTGCTGCACGATGCCGAAGAAGGCTTGCTGGGATTCGATGCGATTTCGGTCATCAAGCCGTTTCTGGGCGACGCTTTTCGCGCCCTCACCCAGCGCCTGGAACACATGGTGTTTTTGCGCTACGGCTTGCCGGCCTGGGATGCGAAGTCGCATGCGGCGCACAAGAAAGCCGACCGGCTGGCCGCGGCCAGCGAAGCGGTCCATGTGGCAGGCTGGTCGGCTGAAGAAGTCCGGCGCACGCTGAAAATTCGCGCGGCGATCCTGCCTGAAGACCCGCTGACGCGCTACTACGATTGCGCGCCATGGGAACCGTGGCCACCGGCGCTCGCCTGTGAACGTTTTTTGCGTGAGCTCGAACGGCTTACAGGAGCTGCCGGGACGGCGTCGGTCAAGCCGGCGTCGATCAAGCCGGCGCCCTGAGAAGCGCCGGCCTCCCCTTTACGCTTTCGCGCGCGGGGTCAGTTCCTTTTCCAGAAACTTTTCCAGGCCCTCAAGCGAGCGGCCACGCGTTTCCGGCAGGCGCAGCGCAACAAAAATCAGCGAGCCGACATTGATGGCGGCGAACAGGAAGAAGGTCGCACTGCCGAACTGCGCCAGCGCCAGCGGGAACAGCAAGGCCACGATCGCGTTGAAGATCCACTGGCACGCCACGGCGGTCCCGGTCAGCACGCCGCGCAGGTGCATCGGGAACAGCTCGGACATCAACAGCCAGTACACGGGTGCAATCAGCATCTGCATGCACAGCAGGAAGCACAGGATGCAGGCCAGTGCGGCGTAGCTGCGCGTGATGCCGTCGGGCATCCACAGCAGCACGGCGCCCAGGGCAAACTGCATGACGACCACGCCGGTCAGGCCCGACATCAGCATCGAGCGGCGACCGTGCTTGCCGATCAGCCAGATACCGATGAACGTAGCGATCACGGCCACGACGCCGTTGCCGATGGTCGCGGTCAGGGCCGCATTCGTGCCGAGGCCAGTCGACTGCAGGATGATCGGGGTGAAGTACATGAAGGCATTCACGCCCGTGAACTGGGCCATGAAGCCCAGGCCGATGCCGAGCCACAGCAGTTTCTTGATCCATGGCGTGCCCAGCACGGCCGACCAGCCGGCCTGCTCGTGCTCGATCTGGTTCAGCTTGGTCATGTCGGCCATCTCGGTCTCGATCTGCTTGTCGCTCGAGCGGATCTGCTGCAGCACGGCGCGTGCTTCATCCATCCGGTTCTTGCTGGCCAGCCAGCGTGGCGATGGCGGCACGAACATCATGCCCACACCCAGCAGCAAGGCAGGCACGGCGGCGATGGCCAGCATGTAGCGCCAGACATCCGGCGAATTCGCATAATGCGCCAGCACTGCATTGAGCACGTAGGCGATCAACTGGCCAGTCACGATCATCAGCTCGTTCTGCGTGACCAGTCTGGCGCGCCTGCTGGGGCCCGCCATTTCGGCAATGAACACCGGCACGGTGGACGACGCGCCACCCACGGCCAAGCCGAGCACGAAGCGCATCGCGACCATCACCTCGACCGACGGCGCGAGCGTGGTGCCGAGCGCGCCGATCATGAACACCAGCGACAGCCAGATCAGCGTCATGCGGCGACCGAACCGGTCGGACAGCGTGCCCGCCATCAGCGAACCGACCGCGGCGCCGAACACGAGCGCGGACGTCACGATGCCTTCGGTCAGCGGGGTCAAGCCGAGGCCACCTTGCAATGGCGGCGCGCTCATGAACGGCAGCGCGCCGGAGATCACGCCGGTATCGTACCCAAACGCGAGCGCGCCCATTGTGGCAACGATGGCGACCTTGAAGACGAAGCGGCTTTCCTTGGTATCGGGCGGCGCTGGTGCGTCCGCCGGGGGGACTGCTGAAGACATACGGATCCTTTGTTGGAAATGGACAGGATAGGGAAACAGCGGACCCATTTCGTCACCGTCCGGGCGACGGCGGCGTTGGCAAACGCACGAGGACGTTACCCCTGAAGGTACATTACTTGGCAAAGGATAAAGAACTGCAGACGACACGACTGTTCGATAGCAAACATATTAGTGAATTTGGCGTACTAACAAAAAAACAATGATCTTGTCGATATTGAATCGAGATTCGCTGGCATGCGAAACATGCCCGCGAGCATCAATAGACGCTAACTAGCTGATTTTGTTCAGGGTTTTAGGCTATCCACAAGAATTGTGGATAACTGTGTGGACAAGCGCCACTTGACAAGCCGCAAGGCCAGACGGGATGCGGGTTTCAACAAATTGCCCGTTCGGGAGGCAAAATTTTGTTCCAATAAAATCAACGACTTGCACGTGCACCACATGGGAGCAACAAGTTTATGTGCGGCCCACTCCTACAAAAGCGTGACATGGGGGATAAGTGGCCAACGTGGCGTGATCTGCGGCTATTTCCAGGCGTTGCGGGCCCGGTCACGCACGAGCATGCGAACACTGTCGGGCATGGGCGTGCGCAGCTCGCGCTTGTCGGCGCTCAGCCACGCGGATTCTTCAAAATGCTTGAGCATGACAGGCGTGACAAAGCGCGAACGCGTCGCATACACATGGCGGTCACCCATGGTGGATTGCTGCTTGATGAAGAAGCGGTTGGGCACAATCAGGTGCAGGTTCTCGCGAGCCCGGGTCATGGCCACATACAACAATCGCCGCTCTTCCTCGATATCGTCCTGGTTGCCAGTGGCCATGTCCGACGGTATGCAACCGTCGACCACATTAAGTACGTGCACCGACTTCCACTCTTGCCCCTTGCTCGAGTGAATGGTTGACAGGATCACGTAATCGTCATCGAGTAGTGGCGGGCCAGCGCGGTCACTGGTTGCTTCGGGCGGGTCGAGCGTGATCTCGGCCAGGAAACTTTCGCGATTGGCATGGCCACCCGACAAGGCGACGAGCTGGTCGAGGTCAAGTGCGCGCACCTGGAAATCGTCGTGCAGGCGCTCCAGATGCGGCGCATACCAGTCGCGCGCCAGTTCCAGGTCTTGCGGCCAGCGCAGGCCAGGGGTGCGCAGGCGCGCATACAGCGCGCAGAACGCCTGCCACTCGACGCTGCAGCGGGCCGGCACCGGAAACGCGGCCAGCGTGGCGGCGACATCGCTGCTCTCGCCCACCGCGTCCAGCACACGGGTGGCAGTCGCCTGGCCGATTCCGGGAATCAGTTGCAGCACGCGGAACCCGGCCAGGCGCCCGCTTGGATTCTGGGCAAAGCGCAGCAGCGCCAGCAGATCCTTGATATGCGAGGCCTCCAGGAATTTCAGGCCGCCGAACTTGACGAACGGGACGTTGCGCCGCATGAGCTCGAGTTCGAGCGCGGCGCTGTGGCTGGCCGCCCGAAACAGTACGGCCTGCGACTTGAGGGGCACGCCTTCTTCGCGCTGCTCGAGAATGCGGCTGCAGACCCAGCGCGCCTGCTCGGCTTCATCGGGAATCAGGACCAGCTGCGGCTTGATGGCCGACACCTTGTCGGTCCACAGCGTCTTGGCGTGGCGCTCGAGCGCAGCGCCAATCACGGCATTGGAGGCATCCAGGATCGGCTGCGTCGAGCGGTAATTGCGCTCGAGCGTGATCAGGTGAGCCGGCTGCGTGAACTGGCCGGCAAAATCGAGGATGTTGCGCACGGTGGCGCCGCGAAATCCATAGATGGACTGGGCGTCGTCGCCGACCACCATCACGCCCCTGCCGTCGGGCTTCATGCCGGTGATGACCGCGGCCTGCAGGCGGTTGGTGTCCTGGTATTCGTCGACCAGCACA
Source organism: Massilia aurea (assembly GCF_014200505.1). Taxonomy (GTDB): domain Bacteria; phylum Pseudomonadota; class Gammaproteobacteria; order Burkholderiales; family Burkholderiaceae_D; genus Telluria; species Telluria aurea_B. The sequence goes on from NZ_JACHBX010000001.1 coordinate 1,973,724, forward strand.
TGGTCGAACCAGCTGCCCAGCTCGGCGCCCAGCACCGGGTCGGCTGCCATCTCGGCCCAGAACAGCAGCAGGTCATCGTAGTCGAGCACGTTCTGCTCTTGCTTGGCGTCGACATAGGCGCCGAACAGCGTCTTGAGCTGGGCTTCCCATTCGGCGCACCACGGAAAATATGCCTGCAGCACCTGATCCAGCGGATCGCGGCTGTTGACCACCCGCGAATAGATCGACAGGCAGGTGCCTTTCATGGGGAAGCGTTTTTCGGTGCGCGAAAGGCCGATCTCGTGGCGCACCATGCCCATCAGGTCCTCGGCGTCGCCCCGGTCGTGGATCGTGAATTGCGGATCGAGCCCGATGCGCCCGGCGAACTCGCGCAGCAGGCGCGCGCCGATGCTGTGAAAGGTGCCGGCCCAGGGCAGAGATACCGGCGCCTGCGTGCGGGCAGCCGCGCCACGGCCAAGCAGGCGGTGCAGGACACCGCTGGCGCGCTGGCTCATCTCGCCCGCGGCGCGCCGCGAAAAGGTCAGCAGCAGGATGCGCTGCGGATCGGCGCCGGCCCCGATCAGGCGCGCCACACGGTGCGCCAGGGTATTGGTCTTGCCCGAGCCCGCGCCGGCCACCACCAGCAGCGGGCGTGGTGCCTGCGAGCCGATATCGTGCTCGACCGCGGCGCGCTGCTCTGGATTCAAGCTGGCGAACGGGTCCTCAATGGCAGGCTCGGCGGTGGCGGTGGTCATGGTGTGGCGGACGGAGAAAGCGATACTGTACATTTATCCAGTACCAAACCACAAGCGCTAAATCGCGTTGCCGCAGGCACGGCCCGCACGCGATCGCGGGCATACGTTGGAGGGCCAGCGCCGGGCCACGGAAAAATAAAGGCGCAGTCAGCGTTAAATAGAGACTAGCTTTGAACCGACGAGCAGTCCGGTGGTCCAACCCCTGTCCCCAGCGTCAGGAGTCGATCATGAAAGCGCCACGTTTCAAGGGCTGGTTCGCAAAACTGCCTTCGCTGAACCACCCCCAGCGCCGGCAAGTGCTCGATGCCCTGCATCCTGCAGCCGGGCTCGATCAGGTGGTCGCACTCATCAGTGAGGCCAGAGCGCCAGGCCGCTGCTGTCCCAGATGCGGCAACGAGCGCTGCTACCGCCATGGCTTCGCCAATGATTTGCAGCGCTACCGCTGCTGTGCCTGTGGCCGCACCTTTAACGATTTGACCGGTACGCCATTGGCGCGGCTGAGGCTCAAGGCCAAATGGCTCGCGTATTCGCAGGTGCTGCTCGATTCACTCCCCGTGCGCAAGGCGGCAGATCGGGTCGGGGTACACCGCAACACGGCCTTTCGATGGCGCCACCGCTTCCTGCATTGGGTCAAGCTCGACCGACCCGGGGCACTCAGTGGCATCGTCGAAGCCGACGAAACATTTTTGCTCGAATCACAAAAAGGTTCGCGTACACTCGATCGGCCACCGCGCCATCGCGGCGGCCATGCTGCCAAACGTGGCATTTCCAGCGAACTCGATTGCATCCTGATCGCGCGCGACCGCGAGGGGCGCACGGTCGATGCGGTCACTGGCCGGGGCGCGCTCACTGCTGCGCAACTCGAGCGTGACTTGCTGCCCAATCTCAACAGACAGGCCTTGCTGGTCAGTGACGGCCATCCCGCCTATCGCGCCTTTGCACGCAAACACAGGATCGCGCACGAGGCGGTCAACCTGCGCGCCAGGGTGCGCGTGAGGCGTCTGGGCAGCCTTGCCATCCACGTGCAAAACGTGAATGCCTACCATCAACGCTTCAAGGCTTGGCTACACGGCTTTCGTGGCGTGGCGTCGCGCTACCTGCCCAATTACCTGGGCTGGCGCTGGGCGCTGGACGGTGAACGGGTTACGTCGCCGGAACAATTGCTTCGCAGCGCTATCAGCGTCATCAATAGATAACGCTGACTGCGCCAAAATAAAACCGTTCTGGATATCCACAAAGTCTGTGAATAACTATGTGGAAAAGCGGGGGCTTGACACGCTGGACGTGGCCTGCGGGGCGGCTTTCAACAAGTTGCCTATTGGGGAGGCATCGACGGTGACAACTGCAGATTTGTCCCAAACAAAGCGGCCCGCACCCTTGACAGCGCCCGCGCCGCTGTGCGGATTACGCCAGTGCGCGGCGCCGCTCGGGCTCGAGCAAAACACGTTCGATAACCTTTGGCCGTACGCCGTTGGACTTCAGGTATTCGACCGCCGGCACGACGCCGAGTTCACTCAGGGTCGCAATACCGCGGGTGACGACATCGCGCTGGTCGGCATTGGATCGCAACTCGGACACGCTGGCAACGCGTGGAAGGATGTCTTGCGCGTGCAGTGGTTTCATCGCTGAGCTCCGGTAATGGTGGATGTGTCATGCACCACGATTATTGGCGAAGTAAATCCAAAGTCAATGGCAAACGTGTATCAGTCCGTGAATACATGTCATGCCGAGCGCGAGCAAGGCGCAACGGCGATAATAACGGGATGAGCCAATCGCCCCTCCTCTCCCCAAACGCGCCGCCGGGCGACACCGCAGTAGACCACCCGGTGCCCACCTCATGCACCGACCTGTTCGTCTCGTTCACGCTGATCGCCCTGCAGGGCTTCGGCGGTGTGCTGGCCGTGATCCAGCGCGAAATGGTCGAGCGCAAACGCTGGTTGAGCAATGAAGAATTCATCGAAGAATGGTCGGTCGCGCAAATCCTGCCAGGGCCGAACGTGTGCAACCTGGCGCTGATGATCGGCCAGCGCCATTTCGGCCTGGCCGGCGCGATGAGCGCACTGGCCGGCTTGCTGGCGGCGCCGCTGGTCGTGGTGCTGGCGCTGGCCCTGGTGTATGCGCGCTTCGCCGACGTGCCGCAGGTCCAGGGGGCGCTGCGCGGCATGGCGGCCGTCGCCGCAGGCCTGGTGGCGGCCACCGGCCTGAAGATGTCGGCCGCGCTGGGCAAGAACGTGCTGCCTCTCATCGTCTGCGTACTCATCGCCGCCGTTGCCTTCGTGCTGCTGGCCTGGGTGCGGGTGCCGCTGGCGACCGTCGTGCTGGGACTCGGCGGCCTGGGCTGCGTACTGGCCTGGCGCAGGCTCACTCCATGAGCGCGCCGCAACTCGTCTTTACCTGGCACGACTGGATCAGCCTGTTCACGCACTTTCTGGGGCTGTCGCTGATGTCGCTTGGCGGTGCGATCTCGACCACGTCCGAAATGCAGCGCTACCTGGTCGAGCGCCAGGGCTGGCTGACACCGGCGCAGTTCGGCGACTCGGTGGCGCTGGCGCAATCGTCGCCCGGACCGAATGTGCTGTTCGTGGCGCTGCTGGGCTGGAATGTCGGCCTGAACAATGGCAGCACAATGGCCGCGCTCTGCGGCGTGGTGATCGCCATGATCGGCATCATGCTGCCGTCGACCGTGTTTACGTATCAGGTGGCGCAGTGGGCGCATCGCAACCGCGGACGGCGGGCCGTGCGCGCCTTCAAGCAGGGCATGGCCCCGCTCGTCATTGCGATGCTGCTGTCGACCGCCTGGCTGCTGGCCTCGGGCGGCGCCACCGGTTTGGACCACTGGCCGCTGTGGCTTCTGTCGGCGGTGAGCTGTATCGTCATCTGGCGCACCCGCCTGCACTTGCTGTGGATGCTGGCGGCCGGCGCCGTGCTCGGCGCGCTTGGACTGCTGTAGTTGGCACGCGGTTGGCATGTAGTTGGCACGCGGTTGGCATGTAGTTGGCATGCCGTCGCAGGACGCGGCATACTGGCCGCATCTTTCACTGCCCCCCTATGACGATGTCCGAACTCCTGAACCAACATGCCTGCTTCGGCGGCGAGCAGCGTTTCTATCAGCACGATTCCAGCGCCATCGGCTTGCCGATGAAGTTTTCGGTGTACCTGCCGCCCGAGGCCAGCGGCAAGAAGCTGCCAGTGCTGTTCTACCTGGCCGGCCTGACCTGTACCGAAGAAACGTTCATGACCAAGGCCGGCGCCCAGCGCGTGGCGAGCGAACTGGGCATCATCCTGGTGGCGCCCGACACCAGCCCGCGTGGCGCCAACGTGCCGGGCGAAACCGACAGCTGGGACTTCGGCGCCGGCGCCGGCTTCTACCTCGACGCCACCGAAGCGCCATGGTCGACCCATTACCGCATGCACAGCTACCTGCTGGAACTGCACGCGCTGGTGCTCGATCTGCTGCCGGCCGATCCGGCGCGCGTGGGTATCTTCGGCCATTCGATGGGCGGCCACGGCGCGCTTGTCATGGCGCTGCGCCACCCTGAGCTGTTCCGCTCGGTATCGGCGTTTGCGCCAATCGCCGCGCCAAGCCGCTGCCCATGGGGCGTCAAAGCCTTTGGCGGCTACCTGGGCCCGGATGAAAGCACCTGGCAACAATATGACGCCAGCGCGCTGATGGCAAAGCAAGAGACGGCGCCCTTCCCGGACGGCATCCTGATTGACCAGGGCCTGGGCGACAAGTTCCTGCCCGAGCAGTTGCGCCCGGAAGCCTTCGAAGGCGCCTGCGCCCGCATCGGCCAGCCGCTCACGCTGCGCCGCCAGCCTGGCTATGACCATGGCTACTACTTCATCTCGACGTTCGTCGAAGACCACCTGCGTTTCCACTCACGTCAGCTCGGCTGATTCTGGGCGGCTTCAGCCAGGCTGAAGCCGCTTTTCCGTACGCTCCCCTCCCTGCTCTCCCGCCTCCCTGTTGTCGATGACGTCCGCTTGCGACCTGTCCGCAATGATTGCTGTCTGATAACTGCAACAAAAACAGTCATTCTTTAGATCATCTTAAGGGAAGTGACAATCGTCGTAGTCACAAAGTTTCCATGGAGATACAATAGTTTCTCAAAATTCCCACCTGCATCCCTTTCGTTCGTGCCTGGCTCACCAGGATGCATATCCCCACTCCACGTTCGTAGAACACGTCCAATAAAAAGATGAAACTCAGCTTCCGCACCAAACTCTACCTGCCACTCGTTCTCAGCTGGTTGTGCCTGTCAGTGATTGCGATTCTCCATGTCTATGAAAGCAACACCCAGCGTCTCGAGGAACGCAAGATCGCGCTGAAATTCGCGACCGATGTCGGCATGTCCACCGTCAAGGAATACGCGGAACTGGCGTCATCTGGCGCGATGAGCGTCGCCGACGCACAGCAGCAAGCCCTCAAGCGTCTGAAGTCCATGCGTTACGGGAAGGATGGCTATTACACGGTCGTGGATTCAGCCCCGAAAATGCTGATGCACCCGGTCAAGGCTGAGCTGATCGGCAAGGACCTCAGCGACTTCAAGGATTCCAACGGCACTTACTTGTACCGTGACGTGGCAGCCATTGCCAAAACCAGCGGAGAAGGCTGGGTTGAATACGTCTGGCCCAAGCCAGGCAACCCGGACCAGCAGCAGGTGTTCCCGAAAGGCGCCTATGTGCTTACCTACAAGCCGTGGGACTGGACCTTCATGACGGGTCTCTACATGGATGACCTGCATGACGCGTTTGTTGGGGACCTGTGGCGCGCCGTCGCTTTTCTCGCGATTTGCGGCGTGGTCCTGAGCACGATCGTGTTGCTGGTACTGCGGAATATCACAAGCTCGATCCGCCAGGCGGTCAGTGCAGCGGACGCCGTGGCCGGCGGCGACCTGACCCATCACATCACGATCGAAGGCAAGGACGAGATCGCGCAACTGATGTCGTCGCTCGACAGAATGCAGCAAGGCCTTGCCAACGTCGTGAGCGAAGTACGCCAGGGCACGGACGCCATCGCCGCCGCTTCATCGCAGATCGCGCAAGGCAATATGGATCTGTCGGCGCGTACCGAACAGCAGGTCGCTTCGCTCGACAAGACCACCGCGTCGATGGAAACGCTGGCCGGCACGGTACGCGAGAACGGCGAGTATGCGCGCCAGGCCAACACGCTGGCACTGTCGGCGTCCGATGTGGCGACGCACGGCGGCACGATCGTTTCTCAAGTGGTCACGACGATGGCGTCGATCAATGCCTCATCGACCAAGATCGTCGACATCATCAGCGTGATCGATGGCATCGCCTTCCAGACCAATATCCTGGCACTGAACGCGGCGGTCGAAGCAGCGCGGGCGGGTGAACAAGGTCGCGGCTTTGCTGTCGTGGCCGCTGAAGTGCGCAACCTGGCCCAGCGCTCGGCGGCAGCGGCGAGGGACGTCAAGACACTCATCGGCGATTCGGTTGCCAAGGTCGAGGCAGGCAGCAAACTGGTGGGCGAAGCGGGCAGTACCATGGATGACATCGTCGCGAGCGTCAAGCGCGTGACGGATATCATCGGGGAAATCGCGGATGCCGGGCAAGCGCAGCAGGCGGAGCTGAAGCAGATCAACGACACCATTCTCGACATGGACAGCACGATGCAGCAGAACGCAGCACTGGTCGAAGAAGCGGCATCGGCATCCGCGTCGCTGCACACGCAGGCACACAACCTGACCGGTGCCGTCAGCCTGTTCAAGCTGACGGCAGGCCAGCTTCACCCGGGCACGGCGCCCCGCCTTGCACTGACGTCACGCGCCGGTTACTGATCTTCCGCCGTCCCGGCCTGATGCGGGATTAAAAGGTGCTACTGGCTGCGCCGTGGGCGGGATCGACATCGATTCCGCCGTGGTGTTCCAGGATGGCGGCAGCCCGTTCGAGCTGGAAGGCTTCTGCCACGCTCACCGTCATCATGCACAGATCGCCGCGAACAGCGGGCTTGAACACATCTTCATAATCGGTGCCGCCTTTGACAGCGGGCGAGTCGCCCACATAGAAATTGCTTTCGGCAGGGCCGGCTTCGTCGGTCGTGACATTGACATTGATGCCCTCGCCATCGAAGCCCTCGGCCAGCAAGCCATTGCGGGCCGCCTCGGCCGCTTCGAAATTAGGCAGCATGCGAACGATATGGTGATTCATGATCTCTCCTTGTTTCATTGGCAACCACCGTACCAGAATCTGGTGGTGCGCGGCGCAGGCCACTGACAGTGGGTGACACGCTTGTCGCCAAGCTGAATCCAAGTCAATTGCCACGCGGCAAACGAACGCCGGGAACGCGAAACCGTGGTGTATGCTGAATGCAATGCACGCAGATACCTGCGCGGCTTCATCAAACCGACGGCGTCGCAGGCGCGCTCGCATCGGTGAAGCTCGAGAACGGCGTACTGCTACTGATCCTGCAAAAAGCAGGGTAACAAAGCACGTCGTCTGACCATTTACTGCGCAACGGGCCCTGCCCGAATCGGGTGATGGTTCGCCGGAACGCACTGCAACGCATGACTGCGAAGCGGTGCGTTTTTTTATGCGTGCAAGTGACGCTGCAAGGCGACGCTGCAAAGCACGATGAATCGTCAGTAACAGACCAGTGCTGGACCGACTATGCCGCGGCACCGCCCAGGCGACAAGGTCCAGCACGACACAGTACAACTAACCGAGAGGAGTCGACATGAACGAATCGAACGATCAGGGAAACAACGCAGGTAAATGGATTGGCGCCGCAGTGGCTGGCGCCCTGCTGATGTATGCTTTTGACCCCGACCGCGGCCCGAAACGCCGTGCACGCGCCAAGGGCGCACTGCGCGACGCGCGTCACCGCGGCGCCGACAAACTCGAACACGCGCTGCACACTGCCGGCGAGCGCTTCGACTCGGCGCGCGAGCGTGCCGAATCGGTGTACCTGCGCGCCGGCGCGCGCCTGGCTGGCGCGGCGCACGCTGCCGGTGACCGCCTGGCCGAGGCGTCGCACGAAACGCGCGACCGCCTCGAACGCGCGCGCGGCCGCCTGGCTGAAGCCTCGTACGATGCGCGCGACCGCGCCTCGCTCGCTGCTGACTACGCCCGTGACCGCGTATCGCACGCCGCCGACACCGCACGTGACCGCGTGTCGCATGCCGCCGACGCGGCCCGCAGCACCGCCGCCCGCGCTGCTGACGATGCACGCGACTACGCGGACGACGTCCGCTCGCGCGCGCACCATGTCGCCAACGATGCGCGCGACCGCGCCAGCTATGCCGCCGACAAGGCCCGCAGCAGCGCCAGTGACGCTGCCGACAAGGCCCGCAGCAACGCCGATGACGCCGCTGACCGCGCACGCGAACGCGCCGACATCGCCCGTGAAAACCTGGCGCAGGCCGCGCACAGCACCGGCAACGGCGCCCGTGCCCGCGCCAACGCCGTGGGTAACCAGGTGCGTGAATGGACCGATCACCTGACGCAGGCCTTCGGCTCGCGCGGCCCGACGCTGACCAACTCGGCCTTGCTGGGCACGAGCGCGCTGAGCATCGTCGGTCTGGCGCGCCGTTCGCCGGCCGTCGCCCTGCTGGGCCTGGGCGCGCTGGCAGTGCTGCTGCGCAGCGACCGTGGCCGCAACCTGGTCGATTCGCTGCGTCATCGCGGCGACGCCAGCCGCGTCGAAGTCGAGAACAGCGTCTTCATCGATGCGTCGCCACGCGAAGTGTTCGATGCCTGGGCCGACGTGGAAAACTTCCCGCGCTTCATGTCGCACGTGACCGAAGTACGTGACCTCGGCCATCGCCGTTCGCATTGGGTCGTGCGCGGCCCGGCCGGCATGGAATACGCATGGAACGCGGTCATGACCGAGCAGTCGCGTCCGGATCGCCTGTCGTGGCGCAGCGAGCCGGGTTCGGAAATCGAACAGGACGGCAGCGTCACGTTCGAGTCGGTCAATGGCGGCACGCGCGCAACGGTCCACATCAGCTACGCGCCACCAGCGGGCGTGCTGGGCCACGGCGTGGCACGCATGCTGGGCGTCGATCCACAGCGTCAGATGGATGACGATCTGGCAGAGATGAAAGCGTTCATCGAACGCGGCGGTGCGCGTGGTGCAGGCCGCCGCTAATCCGCCGCTGAGTTACCCCGCCGTAGGGTGGGCGGGTTTCCCGCCCACGCGTTCAACACCCCCTTGCATATCTCGGAGCGGGCGTGATTTGAACGCGTGGACGGCATAGCCGCCCATCCTACGCGATTCACGTGGCATGAAAGTGGAACACCACCAATGGTCCCCATGCGGGGCCATTCGTTCGTCCGGGCCGCGCTCAATCCGGAATGATCGCCGTGACTTCAATCTCCACCCGCGCGCGGTCTTCCATCAGACCCGCGACCTGCACGGCCGTCATGGCCGGATAATGGCGCCCGATGACGTCGCGGTAGGCTGCGCCCAGCGCCGGCCCGGCATCGAGGTATTCGCGCTTGTCGAGCACATACCACGTCATGCGCACGATGTGCTCCGGGCTGGCACCCGCCTCGCGCAGCACGGCCACGATATTGGCCAGCGCCTGGCGCGATTGCCCGACGAAATCGTCCGTCTCGAACCGGCCGGCCGGCGTCCAGCCGACCATCCCGCTGACATGCACCTGCCGGCCACGCGCGACAACGCCATTGGCATACCCTTTCGGGCGCGGCCAGCCAGGCGGTTGCAAGAATTCCATTCAATCTCCCGGCATGTAGCCTGCGTGTTGCGGCGCGAGCAGTTCGCGCGCGATGATCAGGAGCTGCACTTCGCTGGCTCCCTCGTAGATGCGCAGGGCGCGGATCTCGCGGTACAGCCCTTCGACGACCTGGCCCCGTTGCACGCCCTGCCCGCCAAACAGCTGCACCGCGCCGTCGATCACGCGCTGCGCCGATTCGGTGGCGGCCAGCTTGGCCATTGCCGCTTCTTTTGTCACGCGTTTGCCGCTGTCGCGCAGCCACGCCGCGCGGTAGGTCAGCAGCGCGGCGGCGTCGATCTCCAGCGCCATCTGCGCCAGCCGGGCCTGCGTCAGCTGGAAGTCGGCCAGCAGCTTGCCGAACATGGGGCGCGCCTGCGCATGCGCCAGTGCTTCGGCCATGGCGTGCCGCGCGAAACCCAGCGCCGCTGCCGCCACCGATGTGCGAAACACGTCAAGCGTGGCCATCGCGACCTTGAAGCCGTCACCTTCGCCGCCAACCAGGCAGGCAGCTGGCACCCGACAACCGTTGAAGCAGAGGCGCGCCAGCGGATGCGGCGCGATCACGTCGATGCGCTCGGCGACTTCGAGGCCTGGCGTGGCTGCATCGACGATGAAGGCCGAGATGCCCCGTGCGCTGCGTTCGGTCACTTCACCCGTGCGCGCGAACACGACATAGAAGTCGGCGATGCCGCCATTCGAGATCCAGGTTTTTTCGCCATCGAGCACCCAGGCATCGCCGTCCCGGCGCGCCGCGCACTGCAAGGCCGCGACGTCGGAGCCGGCCGCCGGTTCGGACAGCGCGAAGGCGGCAATGGCGCTGCCGTCGGCCACGCGCGGCAGCCAGGTGCTGCGCTGCGCAGCGCTGCCGAACAGCGAGATCGAGCCGCTGCCCAGGCCCTGCATCGCGAACGCAAAATCAGCCAGCCCGGCGTGGCGCGCCAGGGTTTCCCGGATCAGGCAGATGGCGCGGGTGTCGATGGCGGCATGTGCGCCGCCATGCTCGACGCCAGCCACGGCGTGGCGCAGCCAGCCGCCCTGCCCCAGCCTTGTGACCAGCGCGCGGCAGACGGCGTCGACATCGGTTCCGTGCGCGTCGGCCAGGTTCGCCGCGGCCCAGGCGTCGAGCTCACGCGCCAGCACGCCGTGATGCGCATCGAAAAACGGCCAGTCGAGAACATCGGGTTCCATCAATTGCCCTCGAACTGCGGCCGCTGTTTGCCCACGAATGCCTGGTAGGCGCGCTGGAAATCCTGCGTCATCATGCAGATGGCCTGTGCCTGCGCCTCGGCCTCGATGGCTTCGTCCACGCCCATATTCCATTCCTGCTGCAGCATCTTCTTGGTCATGCCGTGCGCGAACGTCGGGCCAGCGGCCAGCTGCGCGGCAAACGCCTGCGCCTGTGCGAGCACTTCGCCTGGTGCGGACAAGCGATTGAAGAAACCCCAGCGCTCGCCCTCCTCCCCATCCATCGAGCGGCCCGTGTACAGCAGTTCGGCCGCGCGGCCCTGACCGATCACGCGCGGCAGCAAGGCGCAGGCGCCCATGTCGCAGCCGGCCAGGCCAACGCGCGTAAACAGGAACGCCGTGCGGCTGCGCGCCGTGGCATAGCGGATGTCCGAAGCCAGCGCCAGGATCGCACCGGCGCCGGCGCACACGCCGTCCACCGCCGCGACGATCGGCTGCGGACAGGCGCGCATCGCTTTCACAAGGTCGCCCGTCATGCGGGTGAAGGCCAGCAGGCCCGGCATGTCCAGTTGCGTCAGCGGCCCGATGATCTCGTGCACGTCGCCGCCCGAACAGAAGTTTTCGCCCGCGCCGGTGAGCACGACCGCCTTGACGTCGTCGGCATATGCCAGCGCGCGAAACAGGTCGCGCAGCTCGGCGTAGGCGGCGAACGTCAGCGGGTTCTTGCGCTCGGGGCGGTCAAGCGTCAGGGTCGCCACGCGCGTCGCGGGGTCCAGCGACAAGCCGACATGCTGCGCCGCATAGTCGGTCAGGCCCGTTCGATTGCCCGCTAGATCATGCATGCAGTGCTCCTGAGGACGCGTTGAAAAATGGACGAACCGGTCACGTACCTGACCGCCCGCGCGCCAGAGTGCGTTCGAGTTGCTGCTTGCCGGGCGCGTACTGGCGTGGCCACGCGGCGCCAGTGTAGCCGATGCGCGCCGCCTCGTTCAGCGTCCACGCGGGATTGGCCAGGTGCCCACGCCCCACCGCGCACAGGTCCGCGCGGCCGGCAGCGATGATGCTGTTGACGTGGTCGGCTTCGCTGATGCCACCGACGGCGATCGTCGCGATGCCGGCCTCGTTGCGGATGCGGTCTGAAAACGGCGTCTGGTACATGCGGCCATACACCGGTTGCTCGGCCTTGCTCACCTGCCCCGAGGAACAGTCGATCATGTCGGCGCCAGCGGCGCGAAACAGCCGCGCGATCTCCACGGCGTCCATCGGGGTGATCCCGCCGTCGACCCAGTCGTGACTCGAGATGCGCACGCTGATCGGCAGGTGCGCCGGCCAGGCCGCGCGCACGGCGGCAAACACGCGCAGCGGAAAGCGGCAGCGGTTCTCGAGACTGCCGCCGTAGTCATCGCCCCGCCGGTTCGTCAGCGGCGAGATGAAACTCGACAGCAGGTAGCCGTGCGCGCAATGCAGTTCGAGCCAGTCGAAGCCCGCCTCGCTCGCGGCCAGCGTGGCGCGCACGAAATCGGCTTCGATCTGCGCCATGTCGGCCTCGCTCGCCTGGCGCGCTACCTGCGACACCCCGGCCAGGTATCGCTGGGGCGACGCCGCCACGAGCGGCCAGTTGCCCTGCGCGAGCGGCTGGTCGATGCCTTCCCACATCGGCCGGGTCGAGCCCTTGGCGCCTGCGTGCCCTAGCTGGATGCCGATCTTCGCGTCGCTCGCCGCATGGACGAAGTCGACGATCCGGGCCCATGCCCGCGTGTGCTCGGGCAGGTACAGCCCCGGGCAGCGCGGCGTGATGCGCGCGTCGGCCGACACGCAGGTCATCTCGGCGATCACCAGGCCGGCCCCGCCCAGCGCGCGTGCGCCGAGGTGGGCCAGGTGAAAGTCGCCCGCCACGCCATCGACACACGCGTACTGCGCCATCGGCGAGACGACCACGCGGTTCTTGAGCAGCACGTCGCGCACCCGCAGTGGCGTAAACATCGGCGGCGTGGGCGCCGTTGGCGCGGCCTCGCCGGCCTGCGCTGCCGCCTGCACGGCAAAGCGGCGCTCGAAGCCTTGTATATAGGCGGGGTCGCGCAGGCGCAGGTTTTCGTGCGACAGGCGCTGGCTGCGCGTGAGCAGCGAGTAGGCGAACGTGTCGGGCGGCATGGCGCTGTAGCGCGCCACGTTCTCGAACCACTCGGTCGAATTGCGCGCCGCGCTTTGCAGCTTGCTCACTTCGGTCACGCGCGCTGCCTGGTAGCGCAGCAGCGCGGCATTGAGGTCGCCATCCGTTTCGACAGGCAGTTCGGCAGCCAGCGCGATGGCGTCTTCCAGCGCCAGCTTGGTGCCCGAGCCGATGGAGAAATGCGCCGTGTGCGCGGCGTCGCCCAGCAGCACCAGCGGCACGCGCCGGCCGTCGACGTCGAGCGCACCCACCCACTCGCGGCAGGTCAAACGCGCAAAGCGGTGCCACATGGCGGCGCCGCCACGGCTGGCCTGCGTCAGGAGCGGCGCGCCGCCAAGAAGATTGGCGAACAGGCGCTCGCAAAACGCCAGCGTGCTTGCGGCGTCCATGTCGGCCAGGCCGCTGGCGCGCCAGGTCGACTCCAGCGTCTCGACGATGAAGGTCGCATTCTGGTCATCGTATTGATACGCGTGCGCCTGGAACCAGCCATGCTCGGTCGGCGCGAACGCGAACGTGAACGCGGCGAAGCGGCGCCGGGTGCCAAGCCACACGTAGCGGCATCGTCCCTCCTGTAGGTCAGGCCGGAAGACGGCGGCATGGCGCGTGCGGATCGCGCTGTGCACGCCGTCGGCGGCCACTACCAGGTCGGCGCCATGGCGGCGCGCCAGCGCTACCTCGTCCGTCACGTCGGTATCAAACACGAGCGCCACGCCGGCGTCTTCGCAGCGCGCCTGCAGGATGCCGAGCAGGCGCTTGCGCGCGATGCCGCAAAAACCATGGCCATGAGAGGTAACGGTGGCACCGCCGATCTGCACGTCGATCGCATCCCAGCGGTTGAACGCGCCTTCAATGGCGCGCGCGCTGGGCGCGTCGGCCAGCGCCAGATTGCCCAGCGTCTGGTCCGAAAACACGACGCCCCAGCCGAACGTGTCGCCGGGCTGGTTGCGCTCGACGACCGTGACGCTGCGGCGCGGATCGCGCAGTTTCATGAGCAGGCCGGCGTACAGACCGGCCGGCCCGCCACCGACGCAGACGATGTTCATGGTCTCTCCTGATACCGACATGGGCCTATCTTACCTGCCCCGATGCTTGACATGTCAACAAGGCGTCGCGCACACGCGACTCATTCGCTGTGGATAAGCCAATTTTTAGTACAATCAGGAAACGTTATGCCTGTATTCCCGCCATCTGTCGCGGGTCCGATCGATCAACCGTCCGCCACACATGTTCCCCATCGCCCGCAAGATTGCGCTTTCGATCGTCACCACCACGCCGCAGCCGGCGCCGCGGCGATGAACAAGTCACCCGGCCGTTTTCGCCTGAACAGCCTGCGCAGCAGGCTGATGTTGCTGGTGCTGCTGGCCATCACACCGATCGCCATCGTCACCGTGCTGGGAGGCCTGCGTGAGCGCGAAGCCGCGATCCGCGCGACCGAAGACAACCTCAAACGCCTGACGGCGCTGGCCGCCGCCAATGAAGCGCAGTCGATCGACCGCGCGCGCCAGATCCTGGTCGATCTGGCCAGCGTGCCGGACCTGATGGGCGACACGGCCGGCTGCAATGCGCTGCTCGCCAATGTCCTCGACCGCAACGAGCTGTACGTCAATTTCGGCCTCATCCAGCTCAATGGCGACGTCAGTTGCAGCGCGGTGCCGATGGTGCATCCGGTGAACCTGGGCGACCGCAGCCACTTCAAACGTGCCGTGGCCGAACGCCGCTTCATCGCCGGCGACTATATTTTCGGGCGCGTGATCCGCCGCCATACGATCAACCTGACCTATCCGGTCACCGACCGCGACGGCAAGGTAGTGGCGGTCGTGTTTGCCGCAATGGACCTGGCGGGCCTGGACACCTTCGTCAACGACATCAGCCTGCCGGCCGGTTCGATCCTCGAGACGGCCGACGCATCGGGCAAGCTGATTTCGCGCCGCCCCGATCCCGAGCGCTGGTTCGGCAAGCGTGTACCCGCCCCGCTGTTTGCGGCGATGCGCGGCCCGCACGACAGCGCCCGTGTGATCCAGGGCGAGGATGGCGTCGAGCGCCTGCACGCCTTCGCGCGCGTCGGGCCGCCGACGCTGTCCGACTATACGGTCACGATCGGCGTGCCGACCGAAACCATCACGCGCGTGGCGCGCGAAGCGCAGCTGATGTCGCTGCTCGGCCTGGGCCTGACAACCATCCTGGCGCTGCTGGCGGCCTGGCTGGCGGGCGACAAGCTGATTGTCCGGCGCGTGCGCAAGCTGATGACGGTGGCGCGCCGGATCGCCGCCGGCGAACTCGATGCCCGCACCGGCATCGGCTCGAACAGCGAGGAAATCGGCCGGCTGGCCGCGGCCCTGGACGAGATGGCCGAGCACCTGCAGCAGAAAGAAGCCCAGCGCAGCCTGGCCGAGCGCGAACTGCGCGCGGCCGACCAGCGCAAGGACGAATTCCTGGCGATGCTGGCGCACGAACTGCGCAATCCGCTCGCGCCGATCAGCACCGGCGCCCACCTGCTCAAGCTGCTCCATTCGGACAATGCGCAGATCACGCAGACCTGCGCCATCATTGCGCGCCAGGTCGAGCACATGACGAGCCTCGTCGACGACCTGCTGGACGTCTCGCGCGTGACGCGCGGGCTGGTGACGCTGTCGACCCAGATCCTCGACCTGCGCAAGGTGGTCGACGATGCGGCCGAGCAGATTCGCCCGCTGATGCTCGCCCGCCGCCACAAGGTGGTACTGGACATGCCGCCCGAACCCGCCAGCGTCAAGGGCGACCACAAGCGCCTGGTGCAGGTCGTCGCCAACCTGCTGGGCAACGCAACCAAGTACACGCCCGAGGGCGGCCACATCACGCTGCATCTGGCGCAACAGGCCGACGCGTGGGTCATCGACGTGACCGACGATGGCATCGGGATGGATGCGCGCCTCGTCGAGCGCGTGTTCGATCTGTTCACCCAGGCCGAGCGTACGCCGGACCGCTCGCAGGGCGGCCTGGGCCTGGGCCTGGCGCTGGCCCGCAGCCTGGTCGAACTGCACGGCGGCAGCGTCGGCGCGATGAGCGCCGGCCCGGGCCTGGGCAGCACGTTCACCGTGCGCCTGCCGTGCTTTGCGCAGGAAGCCCCGGCCGCGCCGGTGGCGTCGCCGCTGGCCGGCAGCGCCAGCGCCGTCGGCCCCCTGCGTATTCTCGTGGTAGATGACAATCTCGATGCCGCCCACACGCTGAGCCTGTTCTTGCGTGCGAGCGGCCACACGGTGGAAATGGTGTATTGCGCGCTGGATGCGATCGATGTCGCTGCCGTGTTCAAGCCGCAGGTCTGCCTGCTCGACATAGGGCTGCCCGATATCGACGGCAACGAGCTGGCGCGGCGCCTGCGCGCCTTGCCCGACATGGAGAACGCGACGCTCATCGCGGCGACCGGCTATGGCCGCCAGCAAGACCGCGAACAGGCGCGCCAGGCAGGGTTCGACCACTATCTGGTCAAGCCACTCAACACGCTGCAACTAGGCGACCTGCTGGCGCAGGCGAGTCCTCAATGAAGCCGGTCCCGTGACTGAACCGCCCTTTCGGGCGGGGTCGTTTCATTGGCACAACAGAGCTGAAAATATTGCGTGACAGGTATCATTACACCTGCATAGAATTTGCTGCAATAAAATTTACTATGCTCCGGAGAAATTCCGTGCGGCGTGCCGAACAGGATGCTTCATGCCAATTCCTCCAGATGACATCGCGCAGTGGCGCATCAAGGTCTTTACCACCATCCTGCCGATCGTCGTCGCGCTGGGATTCGTTGCCGCCCTGCCCAGCATCCCGCTGCTGATCAGCAAAGGCAAATGGCCGGTCATCGTCATGGATGCGGTGGCGATGGCATGGCTGCTGGCCATCTGGCGACTCGACCGCGTCGCGCACACGGTCCGCGTTCTCAACTTCATTGCCATGCTGTTCCTGGTGTCCGTCGGCCTGCTGTTTGCGGTAGGGCCGGTTGGCCTGGTCTACATGACGGCCCTGCCCGCACTGGCCGTCGTCCTGCTTGGCATGCGCCAGGCGCTTATCGGCCTGGCCCTGGGCGCCGCCTGCGTGCTGCTGCTGGGCCTGGCCGGCAAGGTGCACCTGTATGTGCCTGGCCTGGAACAGAATGGCCTGGCCTCGGCGGTCGTCGTCGTCATCAACTTCTGCTGCGTCGGTGCCTTGATCACGATCACCAGCGGCACCCTGCTCAAGGGGCTGGACCGGTCACTTCTCGAAGCGCGCACGGCCGCCGCCGGACTCGAAGCGGGCCAGTTGCGCCTGCACGCTGTCAACGACGAGCTGCGCCTGACGTCGGCCGCGGTCGCGCGCCTGAACGACATGGTCATGATCGCGCGGATGGTCGACGTGCCCGGCGCCGAGCAGCCGATCATTTTTGCCAACGACGCCCTGCTGCGCCACACGGGTTACGCGCGCGAAGAAATCATCGGGCGCAGCGTGCGCATGCTCGAAGGGCCCGACACCGACCAGGAGACCGTCCGGCGCGTCATCACGGCCGTGATGCACAAGGAAGCCGCCAGTGCCGAAATGGTGCTGTACACGAAACACGGCACGCCGTACTGGGTAGAGGCCGAGATGGTGCCGTTCTCCGGCGACAGCGGTGCGATCACACACTGGCTGATTGTCAGCCGCGACGTGACCGAGCGGCGCAACGCCGCCGACGCGATCCACCGCCTTGCGTTCTACGACGTGCTGACCGGCCTGCCGAACCGGCGCCTGCTGATGGAGCGGCTCGATGTGGCGGTGGCCGGCGCCCGCACGAACGGGTCGATGGCTGCCGTGCTGTACGTCGACATCGACAACTTCAAGACCGTCAACGACGCACGCGGCCATGCCATCGGCGACCAGCTGCTCAAGAACGTGGCCGATCGCCTGGTGGCGATGACGGGCGACGACGGCTGCGTGGCACGCCTGGGCGGGGATGAATTTGTCGTCCTGCTCGACGCGCTGGGACAGCATGCGGACCGGGCCACCGACCGCGCGCTGGCCGTGGCCGAGCGGATCCGGGCAGCGCTCGCCGACAAGATCGTTATCGACGCCCAGCGTTACTACGCCACCAGCAGCATCGGCGTCGCGCTCACCGCACCCGGCAACGCGCAGCACACGGTGCACGACCTGCTGCGCGAAGCCGACACCGCGATGTACCACGCGAAGTCGCGCGGCCGCAATGGTGTGGCGCTGTTCGAACCGGGCATGCTGTCCGATGCCGAAGGCCGCCTGACGCTCGAGCGCGACCTGGGCCAGGCGCTCGACAACGGCGAGCTGTCGCTGCACCTGCAGCTGCAGGTCGATGGCGCCCGCATGCCGAGCGGCGCCGAACTGCTGATGCGCTGGCGCCGCAAGGACGGCAGCAGCGTGCCGCCCGACGTGTTCATCCCGGTGGCCGAATCGAGTGGCCTGATCGTGGCGCTGGGCGACTGGGTGCTGCGCGAAGCGTGCCTCGCCTGGCACGTGCTGGACCGCGCCGGCCACCGCTTCCCGCTGTCGGTCAACGTCAGCCCGATGCAGTTCCGCCAGCACGACTTCGTCACGCGGGTCGAAGCAATCCTGCACGAGACGGGCGTGCCGCCCGGGCAGCTGATCTTCGAAATCACCGAAGGCTTGCTGATCGATCGCCTCGACCAGACCATCGAGCGGATGCATGCACTGGCCGCACTCGGGATCCGCATCTCGATCGACGATTTCGGCACCGGCTATTCGAGCCTGTCGTACCTGACCCGGATGCCGCTGTACGAACTGAAGATCGACAAGAGCTTCATCCGCGACACCCCGCACGACAAGAACGGTACCGCCATCGTGCAGTCGATCCTGGCGATGGCCAGTCACCTGGGCCTGCGCGTCGTGGCCGAAGGCGTCGAGACGTCGGCCCAGGCCGAGTACCTGGCCGCGCACGGCAACGCGTGCATGCAGGGTTACCTGTTCCACCGGCCGATGCCGCTCGAGGCGCTGCTGGCTGAACTGCAGGCTGCGCCCCAGGCCAGTTTGTCCGCCGCCTGACCAACAGCGTCGCCACGGGCGGCGCCGATCCCTTATCATCTTGTCCTGAACAGGGAGATGTTGATGGATGAAGTGGGAATCGTGCTGGCCATGCTGCTGGCGGTGGTAGCCAGCGGCTACCTGGTGCGCATGCTGCCGTTCGCGGTGCCGCTGCCGCTGATGCAGATCGCGCTCGGCGCGGCCATTGCCGGCAGCACCGGCCATGGGGTGCGGCTCGAACCGCATATCTTCTTCCTCGTGTTCCTGCCGCCGCTGCTGTTTCTCGACGGCTGGCGCATCCCCAAGGTCGGGCTGTTTCGCGACCGCTCCACGATCCTCGAACTGGCCCTCGGCCTGGTGCTGTTTACGGTATTGGGCGCGGGCTTCCTGATCCACTGGCTGATTCCGTCGCTGCCGCTGGCCGTGTGCTTCGCCCTCGCCGCGATCCTGGCGCCCACCGATCCGGTCGCGGTGTCGTCGATCGCCGCGCGCGTGCCGATCCCGCCGCGCCTGATGCACATCCTCGAGGGCGAATCGCTGCTGAACGACGCCAGTGGCCTGGTGTGCTTCCGCTTCGCCGTGGCAGCCGCCCTCACCGGCACCTTCTCGCTGGGCGAAGCCACGCTGACGTTCCTGTGGGTCGCGCTGGCGGGCGTGGCCATTGGCGCGGGCATCACGGTGAGCGTGAGCTGGGCCCAGCGCCAGCTGGCCGCGCGCATCGGCGAAGAAAGCGGCTCGCCGATCCTGATCAACCTGCTGCTGCCGTTCGGCGCCTATCTGGCAGCCGAGCATCTGGGCGCCTCGGGCATCCTGGCGGCAGTCGCGGCCGGCGTGACGATGAGCTACGTTGAATTGAGCGGACGCGCCGCAGCCACGACGCGCGTGCGGCGCGCGGTGGTGTGGGACACGGTGCAGTTCGCGCTCAACGGCATCATGTTCGTGCTGCTGGGCGAGCAGCTTCCCGATATTCTCGAAGCAGCCCTGGTCGCACCTGAACTGCCACGTGCGAACGATGTCTGGTGGCTGGTCACCAACGCACTGGCCATCAGTTTTGGCCTGATCCTGCTGCGCTTCGTCTGGGTCTGGGTTTCGCTGCGCCTGACGCTGCTGAACGCACGACGCCAGAAGCTGCCGGAATACCGCCCCAACCCGCGCCTGATCCTGGCCACGTCGCTGGCCGGCGTACGCGGTGCGATCACGCTGGCCGGCGTGCTCACGCTGCCGCTGGCGATGCCCGGTGGCGCGCCGTTCCCGGGCCGCGATCTGGTCATTTTCCTGGCCAGCGCCGTGATCGTCGTCTCGCTGGTGCTGGCCAGTGTCGGCCTGCCGCGCGTGCTGCGCGGCCTCGAACTACCGCACGATTCGGCGCATGACAGCGAAGAAGCAAACGCGCGCCACGCCGCCGCGCTGGCCGCACTCGAAGCCATCGCGAATGCACCGCCACCGCCGCCCACCTCAGGCTGTGATGCGCAAGGCGCGGTCGAGATGCATGCCAGCGCGATCGACCAGGTGCGCAGCCTGTACCAATATCGCCTGGATGGCGGGATTGGCGGCGGCGGGGGCGACGTCGGTCCGGCGCAAGCGCGCGCCGCGGAAGACGCCGAGCGTCATTACCGCCTGGCGGCGCTGGAGCACGAACGCGCCGTCCTGCTGCGCATGGCGCGCAACAACACCCTGTCGGACGAAGTCGCGCGCAAGCTGCTGCGCGAGATCGACCTGGTCGAGGCGCGCTATCGCTGAACCGGCGGTGTACCTGCCTGTTCCGCACTCCGTTATCTTGCGAACAGTGCGGGCCTGTGCCCGGGCGTAGCATCGATGCGATATCCACCATTCGCGAAACAGCCATGCCCAGCCAGACCCTTGACGCCGTCGACGCACTCGACACCAAAGACTCCACCAGCGCCGCGCGCGCGGCCGGCCTGCGCTACGTGCACGATGGCCGTGCCGGCATCCGCCGCGAGGCCGTCAATGACGGCTTTCGCTATCTGGACGCGCATGGCGCGCCGGTAGAGGACGAGACCACGCTGGCGCGCATCAAGGGCCTGGTGATTCCGCCCGCATGGCAGGACGTCTGGATCTGCGCGCAGGCCAACGGCCACCTGCAGGCGACGGGGCGCGATGCGCGCGGGCGCAAGCAATACCGCTACCATCCAAAGTGGCGCACGGCGCGCGATGAAGTGAAGTACGAACGCATGCTCAAGTTCGGCGACGCGCTGCCGGCGATCCGGCACGAAGTCGACCGTGCCCTCAAGCTGCCCGGCCTGCCGCGCGAAAAAGTGCTGGCCACGATTGTCTACCTGCTCGAAGCGACGATGATGCGGGTTGGGAATGAGGAATACGCGCGCACCAACAAATCGTTCGGCCTGACGACGCTGCGCAACCGCCACGTGAAAGTCGACGGCAGCGACGTGCAATTCAGCTTCCGCGGCAAGAGCGGCGTGTACCACAAGGTCAAGGTGCACGACCGGCGCCTGGCCGGCATCGTCAAGCGTACGCGCGACCTGCCGGGCCAGGAACTGTTCCAGTACATCGACGAAGATGGCGAGACGCACAGCGTCGACTCCAGCGACGTCAACGACTACCTGCGCAACATCACGGGCGAAGAGTACACGGCGAAGGATTTCCGCACCTGGTCAGGCACCGTGCTGGCCGCGCTGGCCCTGCAGGAGTTTGAAAAATTCGACTCCGAGACGCAGGCGAAAAAGAACATCGTGCGCGCGATCGAGTCGGTGGCCGAAAAGCTCGGCAACACGCCGACGATCTGCCGCAAGTGCTATGTGCACCCGGCCGTGCTGGACGCCTACCTTGAAGGCGCACCGCTGGACGTGATGCGCGAACAGACCGAAAAGAAACTGGCCGAAGACCTGCACGCGCTGCAGCCCGAAGAAGCGGCCGTGCTGGCAATGCTGCAGCAGCGACTCAGGCACGAAGAAGAAAAGCCACGCGAGAAGGCACCGGCAAAAAAGGCGGCGACCAAAAAGGCATCAACCTCGCGGCGCAGCGAAGCCGCTAGCGGATCACGTACGTGATCGTCTTCCAGTTGCCGTCTGCTTCGCGCATCACAATCACTGTTTCGGTTGCCGTCGGCCGATTGGCAAAGCTGGACTGGTACTGCAGCACGACATAGTCGCCCTCGGGTGCGCCCGGCAGCGTACGCGTGGCTTGCGCGTTGGCCAGGGTGCGCTTGGCCAACGCACCGTATGGTGTGCGTGCCTGATCGAGCGCGGCCGTCCAGTCCTTCTGGCTCACTGCCGCCTGGAAGACCTGGCCTGCGGCATGCCAGGTAGCCCCGCCGTCTCCCGCATCGGCCAGTGCCAGCCAGCGCCCGGCCGCTTCGACGCCTGCCGTGGTCTGGTCGGCCTGCTGGGCATGGACGGCCACTGTAGGGGTGGCGAACAACACGGCGATGGCGAATGGGGCGAGCTGCTGCATGGCGGTCTCCTGGGCGATGGCGGGAAACCAACAGCATAGCGCGCCTGGAGCGGCCATAAACTCACACAATCTTGCGCCCGGCTACACCGGGTGGTTGAACACCTGGCGCAGATAGGCGATATACGTGACGTCGGTGCACTGCGACTTGCCCGGTTCGTCCGACAGCTTGGCCACCGGCTGGCCATTGCAGCGCACGAGCTTCATGACGATATTGATCGCGGGGAAAGGCGTGTCGTTGGTCAGCTTGGTGCCGATGCCGAAGCCCGTCATCACGCGGTCGGCGAAGTGGCGGTACAGGTTCAGGGCCTTGGGGATGGTCAGCGCGTCCGAGAACACGAGGCGCTTGGTGCGCGCGTTGATGCGCAGACGCGCGTAATGTGCCAGCGCCTTTTCGCCCCACACGACTGGATCGCCCGAGTCGTGGCGCAGGCCGTCGAACAGCTTGGCGAAGTACAGGTCGAAGTCGGCCAGAAACGCGTCCATGCCGACGACATCGGTCAGCGCCGTGCCCAGGTCGCCCCGGTATTCCTGCACCCAGTTCTCGAGCGCGGCGCTCTGGAAGTCGACCAGCCGCGTGCCGAAGGCCTGGTGCGCCTGCAGGTATTCATGCGCCATCGTGCCGATCGGGACCAGGTTGAACTTGTAGGCCAGATAGACGTTGGAGGTGCCCTTGAAGTAGACCGGCAGCTCGCGCGCCAGCGTCTGCACCACTTCGTCATGCCACTCACCCGAGAAGCGGCGGCGCACGCCGAAGTCGAAGAACTCGAACGGGTTGGCGCGCGGGGCTTCTTCGCCGAAGGCGCGCAGCTCATCGATCTTCTGGCGCAGACGCGCACGCGCTACCTCCATGGCCTCGGCCTGGTCGAAGCGGCGGAAATACAGCTCGTTGACGATATACAGCACGAAGATTTCATAGCCCATCACGTGCACCAGCGGGCCGCTGGCGCGGATGCGCAGGTGCGGACCGTCGGTCGTCACCTCGATGAACTTGCGCTGGAAGCGAAACAGCGTAAGGAAGTCGGCGAAGTCACCCTTGATGAAGCGCAGTCCGCGCAGGTAGGCGACTTCGTGCTCGGTGAACATCATCGAGCACAGGTGATCGAGCTCGCGTTCGATGTCGGCCTTGAGCTCCGCCAGCGGATAGGCCGGCTCGTTACGGCAGCGGAATTCATACTCGCCCGTTGCGCCCGGGTGGCTGTGCAGCAAGGCCTGCCACATCGTGAATTTATACAGATCGGTTTCAAGCAGGCTGCGAACTACTGGTTTCATCGTTGCTCCAGGTCGATGATGGGGCGGGCCGGCCTGACCAGGCCAGCCAGGGCTTGGTTCATTTGCCGGCGGCTGGCGTGCGGGTGCGGCGCTTCGGCGCAAGCATCGTGCCTGTGCAGCCGGGCGTACCGCAGCGGCAGGCAAACAATTTCTTGAGCTTGGGCGTATGGCGCTCTTCGTAGATCAGGGCGTAATTGTAGTTCAGCTCTTCACCGGCGTCGATGTCGTGCATCGCATGGATATACACCTTGCCCTCATCTTCGAACGCTTCGCAGTTGGGTGAGCAGGCGTGGTTGATCCAGCGCGCTTCGTTGCCACGCCGGCCACCGTCAATCACGCGGCCGTCGGCCAGGCTGAAATAGAAAGTGTGGTTGACCGGGCCGCCGGCCTTGTCGGCGCGCTCGGTCGCGAGGTCCCAGCTGATGCGCTCACCGCGGTACTCGATGATGCGCTCGCCCGCGGCGATCGGCTTCCTGGCGAAAACGCCGTTACCGTGGATGGGCGACTGGCGCACTTCGTACGACGGGCCGTTATCTAGCGTGGCGGTGCTGGTGTCAGCCGGCGTGGCTGGGGTTCGCTTGGTGGTCATCAGGGTGGCGCAAGGACGAGAAAAAGAGAGCGTCCATTATGGCCGCATTCGTCCAAAACGCCACGCACCTGCCGCTACACGGGGAAATCCTCCTCGCGGTATTCGAGCGCATCGCCCGCGCCGCCGCCCCGCCCTGCTTCTTCACGCCGCAACTCGACACGCCGGATCTTGCCCGAGATGGTCTTGGGCAGTTCGCGGAACGTGATGCGCCGGATCCGCTGGTACGGCGCCAGGCGCGCGCGGCTGAACGCGAACAGCGCGGCGGCCATCTCGCGGCTCGGTGCAACGCCGGCGCGCAGCGTGACGAACGCCTTTGGCACCGACAAGCGTAGCGGATCGGGACTCGGTACGATCGCCGCTTCGAGCACGCTCTCGTGTTCGATCAGCACACTTTCGAGCTCGAAGGGGCTGATGCGGTAATCGGCCGACTTGAACACATCGTCGTTGCGGCCCACATAAAAGTAGTAGCCGTCACTGTCGATCGCCGCCGTGTCGCCCGTGTGGTAGTGGCCGGCGCGCATGACGTCGCGCGTCTTGTCAGCGTCCCCTTCGTAGCCCGCCATCAGGCCGACCGGATGGGCCGCCAGTACCACCGCGATCTCGCCTTCGGTGGCCGGCGCGTCATCGATGTCGAGCAGCGCGATGCGATAGCCCGGCAGCGCGCGGCCCATCGAGCCGGGCTTGAGGCGCTGGCCCGGGGAATTGCCGATCTGGCAGGTGGTCTCGGACTGCCCGAAACCGTCGCGGATACGGATGCCCCAGGCGCGCTCGACCTGCTCGATGACTTCGGGATTGAGCGGCTCGCCCGCCCCCACCAGTTCGCGCAGGGCCGGCTTGCAGGCCGCCAGGTCTTCCTTGATCAGCATGCGCCAGACGGTCGGCGGCGCGCACAGCGAGGTCACGCCGCAGCGCTCGATCACGTTCAGCACCGCGGCGCCGGCGAAGCGTTCGTAGTTGTAGACGAACACGGTGGCGCCCGCGTTCCAGGGTGCGAAGAAACAGCTCCAGGCGTGCTTGGCCCAGCCGGGCGAACTGATATTCCAGTGGATGTCGCCCGCCTGCAGACCGATCCAGTACATCGTCGACAGGTGGCCGACGGGATAGCTCTGGTGCGTGTGCAGCACGAGTTTCGGCCGCGCCGTGGTGCCGGACGTGAAGTACAGCAGCAGCGGATCGGTGGCCAGCGTCTCGCCCTCGGGCACGAATACGCTCACCACGGCGTGGCTCGCGGCATAGTCATGCCAGCCTTCACTGGGGCCACCCACCGCGATCCGGGTATAGCTGCCCGGCAGCGCGGCAAACTTGTGCGTCTCGGACGCCTGCGCGATCACGTGCCTGACGGCGCCGCGCGCGATCCGGTCGGCCAGGTCGTCGCCGGACAGCAGCATCGTCGTGGGGACCAGCACGGCGCCCAGCTTGATCCCGGCGAGCATGACTTCCCATAGTTCGACCCGGTTCGGCAGCATCAGCAGCACCCGGTCGCCACGCCGCACGCCGCAGTTGCGCAGGTACTCGGCCACCTGGCTGGAGCGGGCGGCCATGTCGGCAAACGTGATCTTGTGCTCGGTGCCGTCTTCGTCGACGACCCACAGCGCGATGCCGTGGTTGTCCCGGGCCTGGTGGTCGAAAAAGTCGAGCGCCCAGTTGAAGGTGGACAGCTGCGGGGGCTGGTAGTCGCGGACAGCGGTGTCGTAGTCGAGCCGGTGCTGCTGGAGGAAGTCGCGCGCCTGCACGAAGCGCTGGGTGGGCGTCATGGTGGTCTCCTGATGGGGTTGCAGGGGGCAGGCTGCGCCACGGCGCGCCTGCTGTCGTGCTGCCACACCATCATGCCACCAAATGCGCGCGGCTTGCCAATTCCCGTTGGCGGCCCGTTTCGAGAGTAGAATTCGGCTCCAACAAACTAAAGGCACGTGATGAAAAAGACTGACATGGCAAAAGGCGACGCCAAGAAGATTCAAGGCCAGATGGCTGCCCGGGGCGCCGTCGTCGGCGCGCCAGCGAAAGATGCGGCACCGGATCGCCGCGAACAGCGCGAACGCGACCGCGCGCTGGGACTGGTGCCGTTCGCCGTCAAGCTCAATGGCGACCTGGTGGCGCAGCTGCAAACGCTGAGCAAGGAGCGCGGCGTCGAACTCAATGCGCTGGTGGCCGAGCTGCTGCAAAAGGGACTGGCCGACTAACGCTGACTGGCAGTTTCAGGGCGCTCACCAAATCGCTTGACAATACTTTCTGGCAATCCTAAAGTGATATCACTTTGATGTCACACCCACCCAGAAGAGGTTCAAGCATGAACGCATCGCACACCCGCCGCGAAAAGGCATTTTCGTCCGCGAATGGCTACCTGGCCGCTTGCGCCGGCATCGTTTTCCTGCTGGGTGCAGCCTACCTGTTCAAGACTGGCGTCGAAACGCCCGCCGGCTTGCCGCTCCTGGGTGCCGTCGCGCTGGGACTTGCCGGCCTGCTGTGTCTGACGGGCCTGTTCATGCTGCAGCCGAACGAAAGCGCCATCCTCACCCTGTTCGGCAAGTACATCGGCACCGACCGCAGCGAAGGCCTGCGCTGGGCCTTCCCGCTGTACGTCAAGCGGCGCCTGTCGCTGCGCGCGCGTAATTTCAACGCCCCCACGCTGAAGGTCAACGACAAGCGCGGCAACCCGGTGGAAATCAGCGCCGCCGTCGTCTGGCGCGTGCGCGATACGGCGCAAGCCGTGTTCGAAGTCGACGATTTCGAGCGCTACGTCTCCATCCAGGCCGAAGCGGCGCTGCGCCATCTGGCCTCGCAATATGCGTACGATGAAGGCGAAGACCTGCCACAGGGCGAGACCACGCTGCGCGCCGGCATGGACGTCGTCGCCGACGCCCTCAAGACCGAGCTGCAGGCGCGCTTCGAAGCGGCCGGTGTCGAGGTGCTCGACGCCAAGCTCACCCACCTTGCCTACGCCGCCGAAATCGCCCAGGTCATGCTGCGGCGCCAGCAGGCCGAAGCCATCATCAGCGCCCGCAGCAAGATCGTGCACGGCGCCGTGAGCATGGTCGAAGCGGCACTGAAAGGGTTGTCGGAGCGCGGCATCGTCGAACTGGACGACGAGCGCAAGGCGGCGATGGTCAGCAATCTGCTCGTGGTACTGTGCTCGGACAAGGAAACGCAACCGATCATCAACACGGGCACGCTGTACAACTAGCGGCCGACCAGTATGGCAAGTCCAGGAAAAAAAGCATTCGCGCTACGGATCGACCCGGCGCTGTGGGATGAACTGCAGCGCCTGGCCGCGCGCGACCTGCGCAGCGTGAACGCGGAAATCGAATTTCTGCTGCGCGAAGGCCTGGCCCGGCGCGGCGTGAAGCTGGCCGAACCGAAGGGCCAGAGCGATACTGACGGGGAAAGCTGACGGCGGGACTATAATCGGGGCTGAACCTCTGCCGGCCTACCCCCATGATCCCCGCCTCACCCTCCCCGTCCACACCGCTCGTCAACATCCAGGCGCTCAAGTCCTGCGCCGCCTGCAGCATGCACCAGCTGTGTCTTCCGATGGGCCTCGAAGACGCCGACATTGTGCGTCTCGACCAGATCATCGGCCGGCGCCGGCGGCTGGCGCGCGACGAGCGCCTGTATCAAGTAGGTGAGCCATTTCGCAATCTGTACGCGGTGCGCTTCGGCCACTTCAAGACCTTCCAGGTCAACGCGGCCGGCGAAGCCCAGATCACGGGCTTCCAGATGGCCGGTGAATTGCTGGGCATGGACGCGATCAGCGGCACCCACCACTGCGACGCCGTTGCGCTCGAGGACAGCGAAGTGTGCGAGATCCCGTTCGTGCGGCTCGAAGAGCTGTTCGGCGAAGTGCCGGCGCTGCTGCGCCACTTCCACCGCATCATGAGCCAGGAAATCACGCGCGAGCAGAACGTCATGCTATTGCTGGGCAATATGCGCGCCGAGCAGCGCTTCGCCGTCTTCCTGGTCAACCTGTCGGCGCGTTACGCGGCGCGCGGCTATTCAAGCACGCAGTTCCAGTTGCGCATGTCGCGCGAAGACATCGGTAATTACCTGGGCCTGACCATCGAGAGCATCAGCCGCCTGCTGTCGCGCTTCAAGAAACAGGGCTGGCTTGCCGTCGACAAGCGCGAGGTCACGCTGCTCGATCCGGCCAAGCTCAAGGCGCTGGCGGCGGGAACGGATGTGTGCAGTCCGATGGAATGATGCGGAGATCGAAGCAGGTAGCGCCCGGCGCACCCTCGTAGCGCAAGTTGTAATACCCGGTTTCAAAGCCAGCAGGCGCAGCCAGGCAGACGTAAGATCGGCACCGAATCGTCGTAACGATTCATTCAATACGCCCTGACTACCTACCTGACCACTTGCCATGATTCCTGCCCGCCCGTTTCTGCCCTTGCTGTTGTCTGCGTTGATCGTTGCTGCCCCACTGCCCGTGGCCGCGTCGATCCTGCCGGACGTGCCGGACATCAGCGCCGTCACCGACTACCGCCCCAAGATTCCGCTGCGCGTCTACAGCGCCGACAAGGTGCTGATCGGCGAATTCGGCGCCGAGCGACGCGACTTCGTGCAGATCGCGAAAGTGCCCGCCCTGATGAAGACGGCTGTGCTGGCGATCGAAGACACGCGCTTCTACGAGCATGGCGGCATCGACTGGATCCGGGCACTGGGCGCGGCCAAGGCCAATATCACGGACTTCGGCAGCCAGGGCGCCTCGACGATCACGATGCAGGTGGCGCGCAACTTCTTCCTGTCGCGTGACAAGACGCTGCCACGCAAGCTCACCGAAATCGCGCTGGCCTACAAGATCGAAAAGGCGCTGACCAAGGACCAGATCCTCGAGGTCTACCTGAATCAGATCTATCTGGGCCAGCGCTCATACGGCTTTTCCAGCGCGGCGCGCACCTATTTTGGCAAATCGCTGAACGAGCTGACGCTGGCAGAAACGGCGATGCTCGCGGGCCTGCCGCAGAATCCATCGAGCAGCAATCCCATCACGAATCCGGCAGCGGCAAAGAAGCGCCAGCAGACGGTCCTGCGCCGCATGTTCGAATTAAAAGCGATCACCGAGCCGCAGTACCGGCGTGCGCTGGCCGAGCCATTGACCCTCAGACGTGACGGCGCCGGCTACGGCGGGCGCGCCGCGTGGGTCGCCGAGATCGCGCGCCAGGCCGTGCACACGCGCTTCGGCGCGGCGGCCTACGAACGGGGGATCACAGTAACGACGACCGTCATCGCCGCCGAACAGGAGGCCGCCTGGGATGCGGTGCGCCGCAACGTCGTTGCCTATGACCGGCGCCACGGTTACCGCGGTCCAGAGGCGCGCATCGCGCTGCCGACCGCAGGCGACGCGCGGGACGATGCGGTGGCCGCCGCGTTGCAGAAACGCCCGGCCGTGGATGGCTTCGTGCCCGCCGTCGTCGTCAGCGCCTCGGCCAAGCGCGTACGGGCTGCCACCACGGGCGGCGAGACGATCGAGATCACCGGTGCTGGCCTGCGTTTTGCTGCAGGAGCGCTGGCATCTGCTGCGAAAGCCGGCGTGAAGCTCTCGCCCGGCGCCGTCATCCGCCTGAGCAAATCGCAAGGCGACTGGGCGATCACGCAGCTGCCCGAAGTGGCGGCCGCCTTCGTCGCGGTCGATGCCGGTACGGGAGCCTACCGCGCGCTGGTGGGCGGCTTCGACTTCGGGCTGAACAAGTTCAATCACGTGACGCAAGCCTGGCGCCAGCCCGGATCGAGCATCAAGCCGTTCGTGTATTCGGCGGGCCTGGAACGGGGGTTCTTTCCCGGCACGCCGATTCTCGACGCGCCGCTCGACCTTGGCGGCGAAAACGGCGCTGCCGGCTGGTCGCCGCGCAATGACGACAATACGTTCGAGGGCCCCGTGACGGTGCGCCATGCACTGACGCGCTCGAGGAACGTGCCCACCGTGCGCATGCTGCAGGCGATCGGCGTGGACGACACGCGCGCGCACCTGGCGCAATTTGGCTTCGACGCCGCGCGCCATCCGCGCAACCTGACCATGGCCCTTGGCACGGGCGCCGTCACGCCGCTGCAGATGGCGGGCGCCTACACGGTGCTGGCGAACGGTGGTTACCGGGTCGAACCGTGGCTGATCGCCCGCATCCAGGACGGCGACGGCAAGGTCGTCTACGAACACGCCCGCAAGGAACCGGTGAGCGTGCTCGATGCGCGCAACGCGTTCATCACCGACAGCATGCTGCGCGACGTGGCGCGCGTGGGTACGGCGGCAGCCGCGTCACGCCAGCTGGGGCGCAGTGACCTGGCCGGCAAGACTGGCACGACGAGCAATGCAATCGACGGCTGGTTCGCCGGCTACAGCGGTCCGGTGGTGGCGGTGGCGTGGATGGGCTATGACGAACCGCGCTCGCTGGGCGGACGCGAATTCGGCGCGACTCTCGCACTGCCGATCTGGGTCGACTACATGCGCGTCGCGCTGGCCAAAGCCCCAGAACGCGCACCGCTGGTGCCCGACGGCGTCGTGAACGTCGGTGGCGACTGGGTGTATGCGGAGTACGCGGATCAGCAGCAGCAGTTGGAAACGCCACCGCCGTCGGTGGACAGCATCGACACGCTGATGGAGAACCTGTCGCAGGAACCCCCGCCGCGCCAGTAGCTACAGCTCGATCACGAGCGCCGGACGATACCCTTCCTGCTCGCCCTTGCTAAGATACCCGAGCGGATTGGCGATGACGCGGCAGCCCCATGACAGCGGGCCGTCGCGGCCCTCGACCACGTAATCGTTCGCGCAGTGCAGGTGACCATGCATCCACACCTGCGCGCGCTTGAACAGTTCATCGAGCGAATTGCAGAAGCCGGCCGTGCCGGGTGTCTTGCCGTAGCGCGGGTCGGCGCTTTCGAGGCTCGGGGCAAAATGCGTGACGACGACCGTCTTGCCCTCGAACGGCGTGGCCAGCGCAGCGCGCAGCCAGGCCTGACAATCGAGCGCCAGTGCGCGGATGCCTTCGGCCAGCACCGGCTCGCCATCCTTGATGGTCGTGTTCTTGCTCAGGTAGTAGTTTGCGGCGCGGAAGGCCTTGGTGCGCTGCTGCAGCTGCTTCGTCAGCGGCGCGCCCTCTTCCACCAGCGCGTCGAAGTCGCTCCACAGCGTGGTGCCGATGAAGCGCACGCCATCGATGGTGACGATTTCACGATCGAGCCAGGTGATGCCCAGGCGCGCGCAGGTTTCTTGCAGGCGCGCGTAGGTGGCGTCGTAGTCGAGCGCGTCGAATTCGTGGTTGCCGGGGATGAACAGCACCTGCGCCTGCGCCAGGGCAGGCACCAGCAGTGGTGAAAAACGTTCCAGCCCGAAGTCCTGCGTGAGCAGGCGCGAGCCGGGTTGGTACGAGCCGATGTCGCCGGCCAGCACCACGACGTCCGTGCCGGGCAGGATCTGCGGCTGGAAGTCGGGGTACCGTTCGAGGTGGAGGTCGGAAAAAAGCTGTATGCGCATGGCCGGCGAGTATAGCGCAAGCGCCCTTCGCCGGCCCGCAACGCACGCGGGTCAAAAGCCGATCTTAGAACCCGATATTGGCCGTCAGGCTGGCCGAACGCGCCACGCCGGGCGTGTAGCGGTAGCCGCTCTTATTGATCGCGACGACATATTTTTCGTCGGTCAGGTTGTAGACGTTCAGGCGCAGGTCGATGTTCTTCGTCAAGCGGTAACCCAGCATCGCATCGACCACCCAGTACGAATCGGTGTAGGCCGGGGTGCCGATGGCGCCGTCGGTGCCGCGTTTGAGCTTGTCCGAGAAGCGCGCGCCGCCGCCGATGCGCAGGCCCCATGGCAAATCATACGAGGTCCAGGCGGTGAACGATTGCTTCGGCGTGTAGGTCAGGCTGTTTTCGCCCGAGGCAGTCACGTTGCGGCCACGTTCGACGCTGGTGTCCATGTAGACGTAGCCGGCGCTGACGAGCCAGTGCGGCGCCAGTTCGCCCGTTGCGCCCAGCTCGACGCCCTGCACGCGCTTCTCGCCCGTCTGGTAGTACTGCAGGTTGACCGGATCCTGCTCGACCTCGTTCTTGACATCGGTGCGGAACAGCGCGCCCGACAGCGACAGCTTGGACTTGAGCAGATCGAGCTTGCCGCCAAATTCGGTGGTGGTCGACTCTTGCGGATCGTAGATCGGATTCTGCGCGCTGTTGGCATTGCCCGAGACGGTGAAGTTGCCTCCCGGCGGCTGCTTCGAGCTGGCCACCATCGCATACACGCTGCTGTTGGCGGTCGGCTTGTACAGGGCCGACAGCTTGCCGTTGACCAGGTTGTCGCCGACCTTGAAGCGGTTCGCCACGAGCACGTTATTGGTCAGTGCCACGGTCGAGTAGTCAGCGCGGAAATGGTCGACCCGCACGCCGCCATTGATGATCCAGCGCTCGCCGATCTTGGCGGTATCGAACACGTACAGGCTCTGGGTATCGACCTCGCCTTCGTTGTAGGCGCCGGTGCGGTGCACGTTCACGGGCGTGGTCGGCGCATCGTTCGGATTCGGGTTGTAGATGTTCGCGGCCGGCAGCGTGCCCAGGCCCGTCAGGCCCCAGGTGGTCTGGCGCTCGCTGGTCAATTCCAGACCGCTCACCAGCGTGTGCTTGACCGCCCCGGTGTCGAACTGCGACGTCAGCGTCGTCACGTTGGTCAGGATTTTATTTTCCTGGTCCTTGCCGGTGCGGATGCTGCGCGCCAGCGTCCAGCTGTTCGGGTCGGCCGGGTTCGGGGTGCCCAGGTTGGCGGCGCTGGTCAGGAATGCACTGAGCAAGTAATCCTGCGACGTCTTGCCGTAGCGGCTCGTGTTTTGCAGCTTCATCGTCGGCGAGAAGTCATGCTCGATGCGCACGGTGGCCATGTCGGCCTTCACGTCGTCGTAGTCGCCGGTCGAACCATAGAAGTTCTTCGGATCGACCTTCTTGCCGTCCGTGACGAACGGCCGGGTGCGGTCCGGGCTCGTGTACCCAGGCAGGCCAATGACGTAGACGCCACCGTCGGGGATGTTGTTCTGGTCGACGTGCAGGTAGTCCAGATGCACGCGCGTGGCGCCGTTCAGGCCAAAGCCGATGCTCGGCGCGATTGCCCAGCGCTTGTTCTCGACCACGTCGCGTGAGGCGCTGCCCGCATCCTGGGCCAGCACGTTCAGACGCACCGCAATGCCGCGCTCTTCGTCGAGCACCTGGTTGACGTCGGCCGTCACGCGCTTTTGCGAGCCGCTGCCGCCGGTGATCGCGGTCGACATCGCGTTGGTCATGCTGGCTTTTTTCGACACCAGGTTGACCGAGCCGGTCGGCGAACCGCGGCCATTGTCGGTGCCCGCCGGGCCCTTGAGCACTTCGATCTGTTCGAGGTTGAAGACGTCGCGCGAGATCGAGCCGATGTCGCGCACGCCGTCGACGAAAATGGAGCTCGACGTGTCAAAGCCGCGCATGAAGATTGCGTCGCCGGTGGTGGTGTTGCCGTTCTCGCCGAGGAAGAACGCGCCCACGCCTGGCGTGTTGCGCAGCGCTTCGGTGAGCGTCAGGGCGCCCTGCTGCTCGAACAGTTCTTTCTTGATGACCTGGAGCGTCTGCGCGGTATCGACGAGGCGCTCGGTGTACTTGGGCGACGACGCCTGTTCGGCGCGGAACGCGTTTTCGTATTTGCCGACGATTTCGACCTTAGTTTCAGGAACGACGTCGACGGGGGCCGCTGCATCGATGCCGGCAGCCTGCGCGCCGAGCGGCAACAGGACAGCGGCCAGCGCGGTGCGCATGACCTGGTTGCGGGTGGACGAATGCTTGCGGCTTGTTATTGCTTTCATGGCGAGGCGGTCTCTTTGCTGTGAGTGAGTGAAAACACTGCTTGAAAAACAATGATTCTAACGGGAATGTAAGGACATGTAAACGATAATCATTATCATTTGCATTCGTACGACACCATTGAGACAGGTCATGCCAGGCTAACAACCAGCAACCATGAGAGATGGGGAAACGCCCATGCAGGGCAGCGCGCGCGCCCCTGTCGGGCTGATCTGTCTGCAGGTCAGCAGACTTTGCGGGGAGTTTACGGGGACGGTTGCAATCACGCAGCGCGTGTTGCGCATCCGGGTCTGGCAGCAGCCGCGACCCGGGACGCAAAATTCACGGTAGGTATGGAGCGGACCGGACGACCCAGAGGGAAAGGATTGGTGTCAGGTCTGAGAAAGAATTGGTATCAGATCTGACATTCAGACACGCCTCGGCAGTAACGCACCCGTATCCGTCTGACTGGAATACGTGTTGCATTGAGCTTGCGTCAGAATGCCAGACCTGGCACATCAATCAGCCTGGCACCTCCATGCGCGCCCCGCTGAGGCTGAGAACAGCGCTTTTCGTGCTTGCCTTCCGGATTGCGGCAACAGGCTTGCGTGCAACCGGCGTGGTCGAGACACTGGCAGCAGGCTGCACGTTGCCACCTCGCGTTGTCTGCGCACCCGAAACCAGTTTGAAACTGTCGACCAGCTGGGTCAATTTTCCTGCCTGACTCTGCATGTTTTCGGCAGCGGCTGACGCTTGTTCGACCAGCGCCGCATTTTGCTGCGTGACCTCATCCATTTGCGTGATCGCATGGTTGACCTGTTCGATGCCGTCACTTTGCTCCTGGCTGGCCGAGGTGATGTCGCTCATGTAGCCCGCGACCTGCTGCACCTGTGTAACGATCTCATCCATCGTCTTGCCCGCATCGTCAACCAGCTTGCTGCCAGCCTCGACTTTTTCCACCGAGTCGCCGATCAGGGACTTGATCTCTTTGGCGGCGCCTGCAGAGCGCTGCGCAAGATTGCGCACCTCGGCGGCCACCACGGCGAAGCCGCGGCCCTGTTCACCGGCGCGCGCCGCCTCGACTGCGGCGTTCAGGGCCAGGATATTCGTCTGGAATGCGATGCCGTCGATGACGCCGATGATATCGACGATCCTGCGCGAGCTTTCCCTGATCGACCCCATCGTGCCGACCACCTGGCCAACCGCCTTGCCGCCTTTGATCGCCGTTTCGGAGGCAGACGCAACCAGTCGGTTCGCCTCGCGTGCACTGTCCGCGTTCTGTTTGACGGTGCTCGTCAGTTCTTCCATCGACGAGGCGGTTTCCTCCAGCGAACTCGCCTGCGATTCGGTGCGGGCTGACAGGTTGGCATTGCCAGTTGCGATTTCCGCCGCACCGATATTGACAACATCGGTAGCTTCCTTGATCTGGCCGACCAACAGCTTCACATTCGTTTGCAGCACGCGCAGGGTTTGCATCATCTGCGCAAATTCGTCATCGCCGTTGGCGTCGATCCTGGCGCTCAGGTCGCCAGCGCTCATCCGTTCGATATCCTGCTTGACGTTTCGCAGCGGCACGACAACCGCGCGGTACAGCAGGAATCCGGACACCAGACCCAGGACGATGCCGATGGTGGACGCGGCGATCGACCATGCGTCGAATTGCTGGTTTCCCGAAGCCGAGAACAGCAGGTTTGCCATGAACAACAGCGTCAGCAGACCGGACGACAGCATGATTTTCGACCTGATCGACAGGATCGCCAGCAAGTCGAAGCGCCGAAAGAAGGAGCGTGCGACGATCGAGCCGCCGTGCACCTCGAATTCGTTGCTGCCGCTCTTGATCGCGCGATAGGCCTGCTCAGCGGCAGCCACCTGCTCCCGGCTCGGCTTGACGCGAACCGATGTGTAGCCGACCATTTTGCCGTCTTCCAGCATGGGCGCAGCATTGGCCTCGACCCAATAATAATCGCCGTTCTTGCAGCGATTTTTCACCATGCCAGTCCATGCTTTTCCAGCCTTGATCGTGCTCCAGAAATCCTTGAACGCTTCCGCCGGCATATCCGGGTGACGCACGATATTCTGCGGAGAGCCAATCAGTTCTTCTTCCGAAAATCCGCTGATTTTGCAGAAATCATGGTTGACGTACGTGATATTTCCGTTCAAGTCAGTTTTGGAAACAACCGTTTCCGTCTCCTTCAAGATGTATTCGGAATTGGTAACTGGCATATTGGTTCGCATGGCTGTCTCCCTGGATAGTGCGTTGTCATTCAATCGAGCTGCATTACATTGTCATTGGCGCGTTTTGGCCGCCGCTGCCATGTCATTACTGCACATCAGCGTTCCGCATTCGACGGCAGTGGATTGGGTGGCCGCCTTGATCGCTGTGAATACTTTGCCCGGCCATACTTACGCACTGCATCGATCACATCGTGCAAGGTCAGCAATAACCTGATGCCTCTCGGCGAACGGTCCAATCCTGTCGCACCTGCGCCGCCTATCCAGATTTCCATGCTCTGCGGTACCACGCTGCGTAATTCTTTTAAATAAGGAAGAATCCGTCGCTTTGGAAATGCTGCGCTAAAGCATAGACAGACGATATCTGCGCGATAATCGGCGGCGGCAACCGGTATCTCCTGAACAGGCGTCTCGGGGCCCAGCGAAATGCAGCACGCGCCGTGTAGCGACGCCAAACCGTTCACCATCAGAATGCCCAGCGTATGCAGCTCGCCGGATGGCGTCGTGATCAACATGCGGGGGCGGCCGTCGGGTTTTGTTACCTGTGATATCGCTTCTCGGATCAAGCTCTGTATCATTTCTGAATACACATGCTCATCTCGAATGCCGATTTTTCCTTGCTCCCAAGCTGTTCCCACAGCGCCGTTCAGCGGACACATCACTTCCAGGACAAATTTTTCCAGACCGAGGTGTCCCACCTCCTGCTTGAGTCGGGATTCCAGCGCGGTGCGATCACGCGACTCAAGCAGCATCATCAACTCGTTCACTACCTGGGATTCTGTAGCAGGCACTGATGTCGCGATGCTCTGTTCGTGCAGCAGAGATTGCAACGCCTCCTCACTCATTGGCACCAGCTGGGATGGACGCATGCCGTTGTCGATCAGCCGTTTGATCAGCTTGAGGCGTGCCGTCTGGTGCGCTGCATAGACCCGATGGCCGCTGGCGTCTCGCTCTGGCACAGGAAAACCATAGCGTTCTTCCCACTTGCGTAACACTTCCTTCGAAATGCCACTATCAAGGGAAATTGCTGCAATTGTGCAAACATCCGACATGGAAACCTCGGTTTTTATCTAAATGTCTTAGACAAAAGTATGATTTATTCCTTACCTCAATGCAACATGTATTTACATTTGCGAAATATCATTTCGAACAAATAACTTTTGAATCTAAGTGGGTTGTTCAGTAATATCGCAATGGCTTTATTCATCGGTGTTTGAACTTCAGTAGACGAACATTCAGATTCGGAAGTTGGTGTTACCTTCCAGCGTCGAGAAAAAGTTTTCTGACCGATGCATAACGCATACGCAAGCGCTGGTTTCAATTTTCGGCATCAGGACGGCGCCCCATGTCAACCGCTTTCCAGGCACAACAAGGTATCCACCGGATTGCAAATGGGTGCAGAGCCAGTTTAATGTGTCTAAATTGGCACGTTGCCAGCCTGGATTGCGCTAAACTTCAAATCAGCCGACGCAGTCGTCCAACACTTACCACGAACCAATTCATGAAACATCTTGCTGTCGCCGCTGCCCTCATCCTGTGTTCCGCTCAAACCGTTGCATGCTCCTTGTCCGATGCGCTATCAACCCGTTATGGCATCTCGTTTTCAGGTTTTAAAACGCCGATTCCGGCAGCGACAGCGCCGGACATGACCGATCCTGGATCATTCATCCGGGTTGCGGTCCGCGACAACAGCAAGGTGGCAGATGGCTTTCGCCACACGATCGTCATGAACACCAAAACAAAGACAGCGTGGGTCCTCCGCACTGGCGGTTTTGCCAGCGTGTATGACTGGTTCGGCCCGGTGGATGCGCAGCATGTCCCGCTGCAGAATTGCGGGTCGAACCACATGCCGGCGGACCTGCGCGCTTTATAAAAAAGATCCCCGCGCAGGCCAGGCCTGCGCGGGGATGTCGTCATCTCACCGGCTCTACCAACAACGCGCTAACGCACTACGCCCGCCATCACGCCTTCTTCTGCCCCGCAATCCAGTTGTCCACCAGATTACCCAGCACATCCAGCGGCACCGACCCGGCGCCCAGCACCAGGTCATGGAACGCCGGCAGCGAGAACTTGTCGCCCAGTTCGGTCTGCGCCTTCTGGCGCAATTCCAGGATGCGTAGCATGCCAATCATGTAGGCATTGGCCTGGCCCGGCCAAACGATGTAGCGCTCGGTTTCCTGCACACCCATGCCGTAGTCGATCGCCTGCTGGCGCGTCCAGTTCTTGGTGTGCAGGCCGGTGTCGGCCACCAGGCGGCGGGCGCGGAACAGTTCCGACCCCAGCGCGCCGAGCAGGCCGGGCACGTCGCCTTCATACCAGCCCTGCTCCACCGCCAGGCGCTCGGTGTACAGCGCCCAGCCTTCCGAGTGCGCGCTGCCGCCGCTGAAGATGCGCTGGCTGCGGAACTTCGGCAGATCCTTCATCTCCTGCTGGATCGCGAGCTGGAAGTGGTGGCCCGGCACGGCCTCGTGGTACGACAGGCTGCGCATGCGGATCATCGGGAACGTCGGGCCGACCAGTGGCACCCAGAAGATGCCAGGGCGCGTGCCATCCGGCGCCGGCATGCTGTAGTGGGCGGCGGCCGACGGCTCCGTCATCGGCGGAACGCGGCGCACGTCTACCGGTGCGCGTGGCTTGAGGTTGAACAGCGGCGCGCTACGACGCTCGGCGTCGCGCACCATCTCGTTGTAGCTGGCGATGATGCCCGGGCGCGGATCGCCCTCGCCTTTCGGCTGGAAGCGCGCGTCGAGCTGCTTCATGCGCGCTTCGATGCCACCCTCGCTCAGACCCAGCGACCGCAAATGCTTGTCCATCTCCGCCTCGATGCGCGCCACTTCGCGCAAGCCGATCGTGTGGATCTGGTCGGCGGTGAGCTTGGTGCTGGTGAAGTTTTCCAATGCGCGCGCATACGCGGCGGCGCCGTTCGGCAGGCGCGAGATGCCGGCCACGTCGGTGGTCGCCGGATGGATCTCGGCCATGAAGGCCTGCACGCGCGCATAGGCCGGGCGCACCTTCGTCTCGACGATGCGGGTAGCGCGGGCGATGGCGGCGCTGCGCGCTTCCGGGGTCAGGTCCTTCAGCTCGGCGCTGCGCTCGGTCAGCGACGTCACGAAGACGTTCTCGGCCGCCGAGGGCTTGAGGAAGTGGTCGACCTGGAATTGCGCGCGCTCGAGGATAAAGCGCGGCGGGATCAGCTTCTTGGCCGCGGCGCCTCGTGCGCGCACCAGCGCTTCGTCCATGCGCGTGCCCACCTGGTCCAGGCGCGCCAGGTAGCTGTCGACGTCCTGCTTGTTGCGCATCGGGTGCGTGTTGGTCATGAAGTTGACCAGACCATTCTGCACGCCGCTGAACTGCGAGAACACGAAGTTGTAGTCTTCGAACGGCTCGTTGGCGATCACGTTGTCCAGCGACCAGCGCATGACGGATGCCGAGATCTTCTGGGTCGCATCCAGCGGGGCATTCTTGAAGCCATCCAGGCGCTTGAGGCCTTCGCGGGCCAGCGCCACGGCTTTCTGGCGATGCGCGGCGGTCAGCGGCGTCAGTTCGCGATCCAGGCGCGCCTGCTCGGCGCCGCTGAAGTACTGGGTCGACGTGGCCGTCTGTGGCGACAGGCGCACCCAGTCTTCGGCGAAGCGGTCGGCCCAGACGTTGAACGCGGCGTCCGGTTTGCTCGCGCTGGCCTGCACGACGGGCGCCGGCGCGGCTGCTGCCGGCAAGGCCACCCCGGCAAGCATGGCGGGAACGAACAGGGCGGCGATGAGGGCGCGCGTGCTGCGCTGGCGGGTCAATGGCATGTCGTGGGCTTCCTTGTGATTGTCTGTCGGCGGCGGTGACGGTGGCTGCTTTTTGCCGTGAAGAATCTAACATGGAAGTAAACAAATCGACAACATGGGTGTTGCAGTGCGGCGTAAGTACTGTGCTACCGACAATGAATCTCAATCAATCCGTATAGCCACGCGCCGCCGTCAACATCTGGTCCTTGAAGATGCTCTCACCGCAGTAACACAGCAGCGCAGCTGCGATGCAGGCCAGCACCTTCCAACCCAGCAGCAGGCTGCCGATGCACACGACGGCCGCGCCGATGGCCAGGCGAATCGCGAAGGTGCGGCGGGTCATGCCAAAGACAAGGCGGCTGCGCGGGCGCGTGTGCAGGAACACGACGAACATCAGCCAATAGCCGATCGCGTAGACGAAATACAGCAGCGCGCCGATGCCCAGCGCGAAGCCGACACCGGGCACGCGAAAGGCCAGCAGCCCGCCAAGGCCAAGGGCCAGCCAGTACAACATGAGGTTCCGGTACTGCACATGCTCTCCCGATCAATCGACAGCGGCATCTTACAATACGCGCACAATTCATCCGACGAGGCGACACACCCATGCAGGCACTGCGCGACAAGCTGGAACACCGGCAGATCGCCATCTACTTCGGCGCGGTCACGCTGGCCCTCATCGTGGCAGGCGCGATGCCGGCAACCTCCAGCTTGGCCCCCGTCATCAATCCGGCGCTGGCCTTCATGCTCTTCGTGACCTTTCTGCAGGTGCCGCTGGCGCAACTAGGCCGCGCCTTCACGCACCTGCGCTTCCTGGCCGCGCTCCTGGTCACCAACTTTCTGGTCATTCCCCTGCTGGTCGCGTGCCTGCTGCCGCTGGCGCCGGCCGATCCGCTCATCCGGCTTGGCGTGCTGCTCGTGCTGCTCGCGCCCTGCATCGACTACGTCGTCACATTCTCGCACCTGGGCCGCGCCGATGCGCGCGCCATGCTGGCCGCAACACCCGTGTTGCTGGTGGCGCAGATGGTGCTGCTGCCGGTCTACCTGCGCATCCTGCTGGGCGACGCAGCCGCTTCTCTGATCCAGCCGGCGCCATTCATCGACGCCTTCGTCTGGCTGATCGCCGCGCCGCTGGTACTGGCGGGCGCGGTTCAGTATTGGGCAGCACGCACGCGCGCTGGTGCGCAGGCCGCCGCGGTGCTTGGCGTGCTACCGGTGCCGGCCACGGCGCTCGTGCTGTTCGTCGTGGTAGCGTCCGTGCTGCCGCAACTGGGCCAGGCGCGCGCAGCCGCGCTGGCTGTCATTCCCGTCTACATTGCCTTCGCGGTGCTGGCGCCGCTGGCCGGCTGGTTTGTCGCGCGTTTGTTCCGGCTGGCGGTGCCCGCCGCGCGCGCCGTCGCTTTCAGCGGCGCCACGCGCAACTCGCTCGTGATCCTGCCGCTGGCGCTTGCCGTGCCGGGCGCGCTGCCGCTGCTGCCGGCGATCATCGTGACGCAGACGCTGGTCGAGCTGATCGCCGAACTGGTCTACGTGCGCGCCACCGCACGCCTGGGCGGCGGCGAATGACGCTTGGGCCAGCGCAGACCCTGGTGCGGCGTCTTGGCTTGAGCTGCCCGGCATCAAGGATGATCCATCGGCGCATGCCCATGATGTTTCCACCTGGAAATCAATGGAGACTGCCGTGGAAACCGTTCTTGAGGAAGCAACCGACGCGCCCCCGACGACACCCAGCAAAGCGTGCACGCTCGACGCCAGCCTGCCGCTATGGAATCCGCGCGCGGCGACGTATCTGAGCGTACTGCTCTCGCCTGCCTTCAGCGC
The DNA here is from genome assembly GCF_014200505.1 of Massilia aurea. GTDB lineage: Bacteria > Pseudomonadota > Gammaproteobacteria > Burkholderiales > Burkholderiaceae_D > Telluria > Telluria aurea_B. The sequence goes on from NZ_JACHBX010000001.1 coordinate 2,015,381, forward strand.
CTACATCCACATGTGCAACTGGACGACGCTGGGTGAAGACGACCAGTCTCTGGAAGCGCGGGCCTGGTGCTGCATGCTGCTCGGTTACTTCGTCGCGTTTGGCGTGCTGCTCGGCGTAAGCGACATCGTCGGGCGCAATCTGGCGCCGCCCGTCTCGGCGACGATCGGCCTGCTGGCCGGCTGGCATGTCTGGGGCGGCCGCGCGCAGGAACGCTATGTCGCGGTCATCACGGGCGGCGCCTACACGCGCCGCCCGTGGTATGGCGTCATCCTGGCGGCGCTGGGCGTGCTGGCGGTGCTGGTCGTGATGGTGGCGGTCGTGGTGCGCGTCGTGCGGGGCTGATGCCGCGCCTAGATCGTGCGCGAAAAGCGCGGCCCACCGGCTTGCTGGCCAAGGTAGCGATCGAACACCATGCACAGGTTGCGGATCAACAGGCGCCCCTTGGGCGTGACGCTGATCCAGGCGTCGTCCACCTGCACCAGGCCATCGGCCTGCAGCGCGCGCAGTGCCGCCAGCTCGGCCGCGAAGTGGTCGGCGAACACGATCGGAAATGCCTGCTCGATGGCGCCGATCGACAACTCGAACTGGCACATCAGCTTCTGAATGATCGCGCGGCGCAGCAGGTCGTCCATGCCAAGACGGATGCCGCGCTGGAGCGGCAGCGTGCCGGCATCGATCAGCGCGTAGTAGTCCTCGAGCGTCTTGGCGTTCTGGCTGTAGGTCGCGCCCACGGCGCCGATGCTTGACACCCCGCACGCGACCAGGTCGGCATCGGCATGCGTGGAATAGCCCTGGAAATTGCGGTGCAGCCGGCCCTGGCGCTGGGCCACGGCGAGGTCGTCGCCCGGCTTGGCGAAATGGTCCATCCCGATATACACATAACCCGCCGCGCCCAGGCGCTCGATGCACAGCTGGATCATGGCGAGCTTGGTGTCGGCGCTCGGCATGTCGGCTTCCAGGATGCGGCGCTGCGGCTTGAACAGGTGTGGCATGTGGGCATAGTGGTAGACCGAGATGCGGTCCGGGCTGGCCTGGATGACCTTCTCGAGCGTCTGCGCCATGCTGACCAGCGTCTGCTTCGGCAAGCCGTAGATCAGGTCGATGCTCACCGAGCGGAAACCGGCAGCGCGCGCGGCGTCGATGATGGCCACGGTCTCGGCTTCGGGCTGGACGCGGTTTACGGCGCGCTGCACGTCCGGATCGAAATCCTGCACGCCCAGGCTGATGCGATTGAACCCCTGCTGGCGCAGGCTGTGCACGCGCTCGGGCGACACGGTGCGCGGATCCACCTCGATCCCGTACTCGCCAAGCGCATCCGGCGCGAACCGGAAGCTGGCCTGCAGATGCGCCATCAGGTCGTCCATTTCGGCGTCGAGCAGAAAGGTCGGCGTGCCGCCACCGAAGTGCAGTTGTTCGACCTCGTTCATGCCGGCAAACAGCTGGCTTTGCATCGTGATTTCGCGCTTGAGGTAATCGAGGTACGTCGCCGCTCGCTCGTGTTTGCGCGTGACGATCTTGTTGCAGGCGCAGTAATAGCAGACCGTGTCGCAAAACGGAATGTGCACGTACAGCGACAGCGGGCGCCCGCCGCGCTGGCGCCGCGCTGCGACGGCTTCCAGATAGTCGCCGGGGCCGAAGTCGGCGCCGAAGCGGTCGGCAGTGGGATACGAGGTGTAGCGCGGCCCCGACTTGCCCAGGCGAACCAGCAAGGCGCCATCGAACTGGGCGGCAGGAAAGACGATGGCGGAACGTACCGCAGGAGGGATTTCGGCGTGACCCGGCATGATGAACAACTCCAGCAAAAGATTTCAGCCAACTGCGGCAATGACCGCGCGGCAGAAGGCAACGCGGTTTGAACAGCGGTCAGCTTATTGAGCCATGCGGGATGAATCCATGCGGTGCATCAAACGCGGCCGAGTCGGCTGTCTTTGCCCTCGCCGTACTACGGAATTTGAAGACCGACAGCGCCAGCGACAGGCGCGCCGCCTCATCGGCCACGTTGCCCGACGCCGCCGCCGATTCCTCGACCTGGGCCGCGTTGCGCCGCGTGATTGCGTCGAGTTCCACCATGGCCGCATTCACGCCATCGATTTCCAGCGCCTGCTCGCGGCTCGCGGCCGTGATCGCACTCATGATCGCGGCCGCGTCGGCCACCTTGCCCACCACGTCGCGCATCGTCTGGCCGGCGGCGCCCACCAGCTGCCCGCCCTGGCCCACATGGGCCCGTGACGCTTCGATCAGTCCCGTGATTTCACGGGCGGCGCCGGCCGTGCGCTGGGCCAGGCTGCGCACCTCGCCGGCCACGACCGCAAAACCCCGGCCCTGCTCGCCGGCGCGGGCCGCTTCCACGGCGGCATTCAGCGCCAGCAGATTGGTCTGGAACGCAATGCCATCGATCAGGCCGATGATGTCGCCGATCCGGTTCGACGAGGCGCTGATTTCCTGCATCGTCGCGCCGACCCGCTCGACGGCCTGGCCGCCATGCCCGGCGACGGTGGTCGCGGCCAGCACCATGCCATCGGCGCGCACGGCGCTGTCCGTGTTGCGGCTCGCCGCCTCGGCAATCGTCCCCAGGCTGCCTGCGGTCTGTTCCAGGCTCGCGGCCTGCGCTTCGGTGCGGCTGGCCAGGTCGGCATTGCCGGCAGCGATCGCGCGGGTGGCGTGCTCGATCGAGCTGACGTTGTCACGGACGTCGCCGATGATTGCCGTCAGGTTGACGGTCAACTGGCGCAGCGCCAGTTGCAGGCGGCCCATCTCGCCGCTGCCGGCCGCCGATGCAGGCGCCGGATGCGACAGATCGCCGCCGGCCAGTGCATTGACGGTCGCGATCGCATCGTGCAGTGGCCGCACGATGCTGCATTGCAGCCCGTACCAGGCCGCGAGCGTCGCCAGCGCGCCAACGCCGGCGGCCGCGCGCCAGACGCCGTCCCCGGCCGCCAGGCCCAGCGCCGCCAGCAGCAGCGTCTGGCCGCCCATCAGCCAGCCGAGCCGCTGACCGAGCGGCGCATCGCGCAGCAGTCGCAGCAGACGATCGGGCGCCAAGCCGGTACGCACGACGCGCCCGTGCACGATGGCCAATCCACGCGCTTCGTTGTCGGTGAACTTGCGGTACAGCGCGCTGGCGGTCTCGACCTGTTCGCGCGTGGGCGCGGTGCGCACCGACATATAGCCTGTTATCTGGCCACGTTCGCGGATCGGCGCCACATTGGCCACCACCCAGTAAAAGTCGCCGTTCTTGCAGCGGTTCTTGACCAGGCCGGTCCACGGCTCGCCGCCCTGCAGCGTGCGCCACATATCGGCAAAGGCCTCGGGCGGCATGGCCGGATGACGCACCAGATTGTGGGCCTTGCCCAGGAGTTCGACTTCAGAAAAGCCGCTGACCTCGATAAACGTCGGATTCACATAGGTGATGCGGCCCTTGGTATCGGTCTTCGAAACAATCGACTGGCCTGGTTGTATCCGGTATTCGGTCGTGGTGACGGGCTGGTTGTGACGCACTGCGCTCTCCTTGAGTTTCCTTAATGCAATATTCAGATTGTACGGACGACTTTCTGAAAAAAATTTGATCTGGATCAAAAATGGGCCGGTCAATCCCCTGTAGTGCGTGCGGCATCTTCGGCGGGGGCCAGGGTGTTGCTTTTCAGGATAAACTTTGCAAATGGATAATCTGACCCACTCCCTCGTCGGCCTGGCCCTTGGCGAACTCGTCGACCGCGCCCTGCCTGCCCACCCCGATCCGCAGCGCGGGCGCACCCGTCGCCGCGTCCTGCTGGCCACCGGCGCGCTCGCCAGCAACTTCCCCGACCTGGATCTGGTGCTCACGCCGCTGCTGGCCCCGCCGCTGGGCTATCTGCTGCACCACCGTGGGCACACGCACACGCTGCTGTTCGCGCTGCCGCAGATCGCCCTGCTGCTGGGACTGATGTGGCTGCTGTGGCCGGGCGCGCGGCGGCTCATGCAGGGCGACCGGACGGCGCGCAACGCGATCCTTGCCACGGCCGCGCTGGGCATGGTGCTGCACCTGTCACTCGACTTTTTGAACGTGTACGGGGTGCACCCGTTCTATCCGCTCGATGCGCGCTGGCTGTATGGCGACATCGTGTTCATCGTCGAACCCGTGTTCTGGACTGCCCTGGGCGTGGCGCTGGCGCTGCAGGTGCCGGGCCGCGTGCTGCGCTGGATGCTCACCGGCCTGATGCTCGCCGCGCCGGTGCTGTTTTTCGCGATGGGCTTCCTGCAGTGGGGCTCTCTCGTTGGCTTGCTGCTGCTGGCCGGTGTGGTCGCGCTGGCGTCGCGCAGGGCTGGCGCCGCCGGCCTCGTCACTGCCGTCGTCGCCTGCCTCGGTTTCATTGCCATCCAGGGTGTGGCCGGGCACCTGGCGCGCGAACAGATCCGCAGCGCACTGGCCCAGGTGGAACCGGGCAGCCGCGTGCTCGACATGCCGCTGTCGGCCTTCCCCTCCAACCCGCTGTGCTGGTCGTTCGCGACCGTGACCGAGAATGGCGGCGCTGGCAGTTACGCGATCCGCCTTGGCGTGCTGAGCCTGGCGCCGGGCGTCACCGGGGTGGAGGCCTGCCCCGCCCGCTTTGGCGGCATGCCGGGCAGCGCGCCCGCCGAATTCGCCTGGAAGTATCGCGAAGACGGCAACCTGGCCGGCTTGCGCGGCCTGCAGCGAGACAATTGCCAGTTCGACGCCTGGTTGCGTTTTGCGCGCGTGCCATCGCTGATTGGCGGCAAGGCCACCGACATCCGCTTTTCTGCACCTGGCGAAGACAACTTCTCGACGCTGCCGTACGGGGCAATGGCCAGCCAGCCATGTCCGGCACCCGTTCCCCAGTGGGGACGGCCACGGGGCGACCTGCTCGGCGAGGGGCGGGATCGCCCCTGACCTCCCAGCCGGACCGGTCAGCAGTGCGCGCCTGAACATGGGAAAGGCGCGACACTGCTCCCGTCTACCCACATAACAAGGAAACAACAATGACGACCGAACTGACTCTGCTGGCCTGGACCCTCGTGCTGGCCCTGGTCCAGATCATGCTGACGGCCAACCTGCGCACCGCCGAGACCGGCATCCAGTACAACGCCAGCGCCCGCGACGGCGAAGCCCCGCCACCGCGGCCCGTCACGGCGCGCCTGCAACGGGCGCAAGCCAATCTGTTCGAGACGCTGCCGCTGTTCATTGGCGCGGTCCTGATCGCCCATGTGTCGGGCAGCGAAGGCGACCTCACGCTGTGGGGCTGCTGGATGTATCTGATCGCGCGCATCGTCTACATCCCGTTGTATGCAGCCGGCATTCCGTACGTGCGCTCGCTCGTGTGGCTCGTGTCGCTGGCCGGCCTGGTCATGGTATTGGCAGCTGTGCTGACTGCTTGACCTGCATCAAACGCGCGCCTGACATGGGCGCGCGCCGGGCGTATGCTTTTCGTGTCGTGCACCGTTGCACGCCCCATACGAACGGAGTCAACCATGTTCAAAACCATCCTGGTGCAGATCGACGGCGGTGCGGGCCAGGCCAGCCGGTTGCGCGCGGCGGCAGTGCTGGCCGAGATGCACGGCGCCCACCTCGTCGGCGCCGGCGCCACCGGTATCTCGCTGGCCAACTATGCGGTGCTCAATGGCGGCATGGCCGTGCCACTGTCCGACCGCGCATTCGAAGCGCTGCGCGACGACGTTCGCAGCCGGCTTGACGCGTTCATCGAGCAGGCGCAGCGCCTCGGCATCGTCGGCGCCGAAGCGCGCCTGTTCGAGGGCAGCACACACGACGGCCTGCTGCTGCAGTCGCGCTATGCCGACCTGATCGTCGTCAGCCAGCCAGACCCCAACGATCGTTTCGGCGTCGAACACGGCCTGCCGCAAACGCTGGCACTGGGCGGTACACGTCCCGTGCTGGTGGTGCCCACCGCCTACGACGGCGCGCCGATCGGCAGTAACGTGCTGGTTGGCTGGGATGGCTCGATGCCGGCCCAGCGCGCCATCTGCGCCGCCCTGCCCCTGCTCGCACGCGCCGGCAGCGTCACGCTCGGGCTGATCAACCCCGAACGCCAGTCCGAGCTGCACGGCGACGAACCGGGTGCGGATATGGCGCTGTACCTGGCGCGTCACGGCGTGAAGGTCAATGTCGTCGTCGCCCACACCCGTGCACGGGAGAGCGACGCGCTGATCGACATGGCGGGCGAGGTCCACGCAGGCCTGATGGTGGCGGGCGCCTTTGGCCACAGCCGCTACCGCGAATGGTTCCTGGGCGGCGTCACGCGCGACCTGCTCGGCAGCGCGCCGGTGCCGCTGCTGATCGCGCACTAATTGCGCACTGATCACACCATGGGCTTTCGCCATTATCCAGGCGGCGGGGCGGGCGCCATCGGCGCCGCCATGCGCCATGCCCGGCGCCGCCTGTGCGAGCGCCTGGCGTGCGCGCTCGATCCTGTCCGCACGCCGGACGCGCATTTCGTGCGCGAGTTTCCCGTGCTGGTGGCCCGGGTCGAAGCGGGATTCCGGCACGAAGAAACGGTCATGGAATTGCTCGACTACCCCCGCCTGCACGATCACCTGGCTGACAACGCCGTCGTCCTGGCGGCGCTGCACCGCGCCTTGCCGCTGATCGAAGAAGGCGACATCGCGCTCGGTCGGCGGCTCGTTGCAGCACTGCTCGACCTGCTCTCGCTCCATCGCCTCTGCACCGACCTCGCGCTGGTGACGATGCCACGCACGCCCCCGGGCCGCCAGGGCAGCCATTTAGCGGGCGCACTGAAGCGGCGCGACTACTTCAAGCCGTCGCGCTGACGCCGTATCACCTTGCCCGCCACCATGAACGTGCCATCGCCCTTGTAATGCAGCGTTTCCGGATGCCGCGGCCGTGCCGCTGCGCGCGCCGCCACCACTTCCCAGATAAAAAAGTCGTAGCGGTCGACCAGGCTGTCGTCATGCAGCCGGCACTCGAACTGGGCATGGCATTCGCGAATCGACGGCGCCGCCACCAGTTCGCTGGCCTCCGGCGTCAGGCCGAACGCGGCAAACTTGTCGATGTCGGCACCGGACGTCGAACCCACGCCCAGCACCGCCTCGAGCTGGCTGCTGGTCGGCAGATTGATCACGCATTCGCCGCTGGCGCGGATCAGGCCGTGGCTGTGGTTGGCGGACGAGATCACGCAGCCGATCAGGGAAGGACTGAATTCCATCACCGTGTGCCAGCCCATCACCATCACGTCGCGCTCGCCCGCGTGGGCCGAGGTGACCAGCACCACCGGCCCCGGCTCCAGGAAACGGCGCACCTCGTGCAGCGGCAGATCGGGCTTGCGCGCCATCTCAGGCCTCAGGGATCATGCGCATTTCTTCGGCCAGCAGCGCCACGAGCTGCGCCGCTGGCATTGGGCGCGCCAGCGCATATGCCTGCCCGGCCCAGTTGACCGAATAGTCGTCGAGCCCCTTGCTGCTGGCGGCCGCATGCAGCGCCTTGGCGGCGTCGTAGGCGATCGGATAATCGGGCACCGGCGGATGCCCGGGCCTGTCGATCTCGTTGACAAAGTGGTTGATGATGCCGCGCGCCGGCCGGCCTGAAATCGTCGCGGTGACGGCCGTGCCAAGCTCCGGTTGCGTCAACAGCGCGCGGTAATGCGTTGACGTCTGCGCTTCCGGGCACGCCAGGAACGCCGTCCCCATCTGCACGCCACTCGCGCCCAGCCGCAGGCTGGCGGCAATGCCCTGCCCGTCCATGATGCCACCGGCCGCGACCACCGGGATCCGCACGGCCTTCGCCAGCAGGCGCACCAGCGCAAACGTGCCGAGTGCCGGATCGGCCACCGACGGATCGAAGATGCCCCGATGCCCGCCCGCCTCGTAGCCTTGTGCGACGACGATGTCGATGCCGGCCGCCTCGATGGCACGCGCTTCAAACGGGTTGGTGGCGGTGGCCATCAGCACGCAGCCGGCGCCGTGCAGCGTGTCGATCTGCTGCGCGGTCGGCAGGCCGAAATGAAAACTGACCACGGCCGGGCGCGTGCGCACCAGCACCTCGAGCATGTCGGGGTCGGCCAGGAAGCTGCGGTAAATTTCGCGCAGCGCCGTCGGCGGGGCCTGGCCCGTGCGCGCGAAGTGCGGCGCCAGGTGCTCGAGCCAGCGCGCCTCGCGCGCCGCATCAGGCCGCGCCGGCGTGTGCGTGAAGAAGTTGACGTTGAACGGGCCGCCCGTCAACCCCTGCAGCGCCGTGATCGCGCTTTCTGCCTGCGCTGGCGTGACGTGACCCAGAGCGAGCGAGCCGAGGCCGCCGGCGTCAGTCACGGCCGCCGCGAGCTGCGGCGTGCCAAAGACGGCCATCGGCGCCTGGATGATCGGATGGCGGATGCCGAGCAGCGTCGTCAAGGTGTTCACAAGCACTCCGTGGGTGGTTGAATTGTCCCGTCAGTATAGAGCGCCTGTGCCACCTTCCCCTATCGCGGAATCGACAGCGCCAGCGTCTCCTTCAGTTCTTCCATCACCACATAGCTCTTGGACTGGCCCGCATCGGCCACGTGCAGGATCTCGCCCAGCAGGCGCCGGTACTCGGACATCTCGGGGATACGCGCCTTGATCAAATAATCGAAGTCGCCCGACACCAGGTGACATTCGAGCACCTCGGGAATGGCCAGCATCGCGCGCCGGAAGCGCTCGAAGGCCTTGTCCGATTTCTGGTGCAGGTTGATCTCGACGAACACCAGGATCTGCATGCCCAGCGCCTGCGGATTGACGCGCGCGTAGTAGCCCATGATCACGCCATCGCGCTCCATGCGCTTGACGCGCTCGATGCAGGGCGTCAGCGACAGCCCGACCTGCTCGGCCAGGTCTTTCATGACGATCCGCGCATCCTGCTGCAGCACCGACAGGATGTGCAGGTCGATGCGGTCGAGGATGCGGTTCGAGGCCTTTTGTACGCGCATGGAGAAACTCCGTAATTTTTGCTGAAAACTGCCGTATTAACAGAAACAATTATCAGCCTTCTGGCGGTAGGATGGCAAGCTTTACCAAATCCTGATTCTTTTCGAGGAAATTATGCGTGTCATCGTATTGGGCAGTGGCGTGGTCGGCGTCACCACCGCGTATTACCTGGCCCTGGCCGGGCATGAAGTCACCGTGATCGACCGCCAGCCCGGTCCCGCCCTCGAAACCAGTTTCGCCAATGCCGGCCAGATTTCGCCCGGCTACGCTTCGCCGTGGGCCGCGCCCGGCATTCCGCTGAAAGCCGCGAAATGGCTGTTCCAGCGCCATGCGCCGCTGTCGATCAAACCCGACGGCACGCTGTTCCAGCTGCAGTGGATGTGGGAGATGTACCGCAACTGCGACCCGGCGCGCTACGCCGTCAACAAGGAGCGCATGGTGCGCCTGGCCGAATACAGCCGCGATTGCATGCGCCAGCTGCGGCGCGACACCGGCATTGCCTACGAAGGCCGCCAGCAAGGCACCGTGCAGCTGTTCCGCACGCAGCAGCAGTTTGACAGCGCCGCCAAGGACATCAACGTGCTGCGCGACGCCGGCGTGGCGTATGAAGTGCTGCAAGGCGCGCAGCTGGCCGCGGCCGAACCGGCGCTGGCCAATGTCGCCCACAAGCTGGTGGGCGGGCTGCGCCTGCCGAACGATGAAACGGGCGACTGCCAGCTGTTTACGACCCGCCTGACCGCCATGGCGCGCGACCTGGGTGTGCGCTTCGAATTCGACACCACCGTGCGCCGCCTGGAACAAGCCGGCGGCGAGATCGCCGGCATCGTCACCGACAAGGGCGTATTGACGGCCGACCGCTACGTGCTGGCCACGGGCAGCCATACGCGCGCCCTGCTGCAGCGCTGGTTCCCGGTGCCGGTGTACCCGATGAAGGGGTACTCGTTGACCGTGCCGATCATCGACGCGGCGCGCGCGCCCGTCTCGACCATCCTCGACGAAACCTACAAGATCGCCGTGACACGCTTTGACGACCGGATCCGCGTGGGCGGCATGGCCGAGCTGTCGGGCTTCAATCTGGAGCTCAATCCGCGCCGCCGCGAAACGCTGGAACTGGTCGTCAACGACCTGTTCCCCGGCGCGGGCGATACCGCGCAGGCCAGTTTCTGGACCGGCCTGCGGCCGATGACGCCGGACAGCACGCCGATCGTCGGCCCCACGCCACTGCGCAACTTGTTCCTCAACACGGGCCACGGCACGCTGGGCTGGACCATGGCGGCCGGTTCGGCGACGGTCATCGCCGACCTGGTTGGCGGCAAGACGCCGGCGATCCGCGCCGACGACCTGGCCGTGTTCCGCTATGCCGGCGCGCGCGACGTTTCGCCTGACGCCGAACTGGCGCGGAACTGAGGCAATGCCGTCCGCAACGCGCGCTGGCGCGTATCTCACCGTCGACCTGCACGCGGTGCGGGCCAATTACCGCCATCTGCGCGCGCTCGGCGGCGTCGAATGCGGCGCCGTACTCAAGGCCGATGCGTATGGCCTGGGCATGGCGCCGGTGGCTGCCGCGCTGGTGGCCGAAGGCTGCCGCACGTTCTTCACGGCGCACCTGGATGAAGGCGTTCGCCTGAGGACGCTGGTCCCGCTTGACGCCACCATCTATGTGATGCACGGCGCGATGCCCGGCGCGGCGCGCGATTGCCTGGCGCACGACCTGGTGCCGGTATTGAACGATCCGGGCCAGCTCGAAGAGTGGCGCGCACTGGCGCGGGAAACTGGCCGCGTGCTGCCGGCCGCGCTGCAGTTCGACACGGGCATGGCGCGCATGGGCCTGGCCGGCGCGGATGTCGACCGTTTGCGCCAGGACCCCGCCTGGCTGGACGGCCTGCGCCCGCAACTGGTCATGAGCCACCTGGCCTGCGCCGACGAACCCCTGCATCCGATCAATCTGCACCAGCGCCAGAGTTTCGACGCTGTGCGCGCGCTGTTTCCCGGCGTGCCGGGCAGCCTGGCCAATTCGTCGGGCGTGTTCCTCGGCCCGGCCTTTCATCACGACCTGCTGCGTCCGGGCGCGGCGCTGTACGGCATCCACCCGCAGCCAGGTGGCGTCAATCCGCTGGCGCAGGCGGTGTCACTCGCTGCGCGCGTGGTGCAGCTGCGCAGCATCGACGCGGGCGACATCGTCGGCTACGGCGCGCGCTACGTGGCGCCCGGCCCGCGCCGCATCGCCACGATCGCCATCGGTTACGCTGACGGCTGGCTGCGCGCGCTGAGCGGGCGCTCGTACGCGTACGTCGACGGCGTGGCCGTGCCGTTCGTCGGCACCGTGTCGATGGACAGCATCACGCTGGACGTGACCGGCGTGCCGGACGAGCGCATTGCGCCGGGCCAGAGCGTCGACCTGCTGTGCGCGCAGCAGACGGTGGACGATGTGGCGGCGCAGGCCGGCACGATCGGGTACGAGGTACTCACGCGCCTGGGCAGCCGTTTCCACCGGGAGTACATCGGCTTGTAACCCGCGGCTTGTAACCCGCGGGGCTTGATCCATCCTCCACCGGTTACACTATTCGCCCGGCGACCCGCCGTATTCTGGTGAAGAGGTAACCCTTGTTTGAAATCAGCCAGCTGCGCTGCTTCGTCGCGGTCGCCGAAGAGCTGCACTTCAGCCGCGCAGCCGAACGCCTGAACATGACGCAGCCACCCCTGAGCCGCCAGATCCGGCTGCTCGAACACAGCGTGGGCGTGGCGCTGCTCGAGCGCACCAGCCGCTCTGTCACGCTGACCGCCGCCGGCGCGGCCTTTCTGCCTGAAGCAACGCGGATCCTGCGCCTGGCGCAGGAAGCCGCCGTCAAGGCGCGCCGCACCGCCAGCGGCGAACAGGGTTCGCTGACGATCGGCTTCAGCGCCGCATCCGGCTACAGCCTGCTCCCCGCGGTCGTGCGCGGCATCCGCCAGGCCTGTCCCCAGGTCGCCCTCAATCTCAAGGAACTGGTCAGCACGGCGCAGGTCGAAGCGCTGAACGCCGGTGAAATCGACCTTGGCCTGATGCGCCCCCACACCATCAACAGCGAACTGGAAAGCATCCTGATGGTGACCGAATCCCTGATGCTGGCCATCCAGGAAAGCGACGCCCACCTGTGGCCCGAGGCCCCGACGCTGGCCTGCTTTCACGGCAGGCCGTTCGTCATGTATTCGCCCTACGAGGCGCGGCCGTTCTACCAGATGCTGAGCGAACGGTTTGCCAGGGCCGGCGTGGTGCCCGATATCGTCGAGCACATCGGCCAGGTCCACACGATGCTGGCCCTCGTCGGCGCGGGCATGGGCGCGGCCCTGATCGCGGAAGGCGCGGCCCGGCTGAAGTTCGAAGGCATCGTCCTGCGCAAGGTGGCCACCGACCCGGTGCACCTGGTGGCCACCTACCGGCGCGACAACGACAATCCCGTGCTGGCACTGCTCAAGCAGCAAGTACTGGCATCGTTCCATCCCGCCTGACGCCGGCATTGATTCAATTCCTGTATTGGTGGCGACAGCCTTTGGATTGATTCGGCATTGATCTCCGCTCTATGATGGACCCAGCCCCAGGCATGCGACTGCTGAAGGCTGCGTACGGATCACATAAGGTCCGACCACATAACAAAGGAGACAGTCTTGAAAACAGCAGCAGCGCTTGTCCTGTTACTGGGCGCCGGCACGGCCCATGCCCAAACGTCGGTCGCGTTCTACGGTCTGGTGGACGCCGCCATCGTCGTCGAGGATGGCGGCACCGCCGGCCGCGTCACCAAGGTCACCAGCGGCGCCGCCGCCGCCTCGCGCTTCGGCCTGCGCGGCGTGGAAGAGCTGGGCGACGGCATGGCCGCCTTCTTCACGCTCGAAGGCGGCACCAAGATCGACACCGGCGAAATCGACGCCGCCGGCACCATCTTCAATCGCCAGGCTTACGTCGGCTTGCGCACCAGGTTCGGCTCGGTGGCCCTCGGGCGCCAGTACACGCCGTATCACACGGCGATGGTCTCGATCGTCGACCCGTTCAACACCGGCTATGCGGGCAGCGCCAAGAGCCTGTTCCCCCACAACGGCACCAATATCCGCACCAGCAACACGATCACCTACGCCACGCCAAAGAAGAACGGCTTCGACGGCGAACTGGCCTACAGCGTGGGCGAGCAAAGCCGCTCGGCCGCAGGGCGCCAGTTCGGCGGCGCGATTGGCTACGCGGCCGGTCCGCTGGCCGTGCGCCTCGTCTACAACAACAAGAACACCGATGTCGCCGCCAACGGCGCCACGCCCGCTGTTGATCGGTCGATCGGCCGCAACATCCTGCTTGCGGCGTCGTACAACGCCGGCTGGATCAAGCTGCACTCGGGCATCAGCAGCGACAAGGGCGACAACGCCGCGCCCCTGATCAACGCCAACAACCCGTACGGCGGCGTGCGGCCAACGCCGTCGACGGACGGACGCAGCTACCTGCTGGGCATCTCGGCGCCGGTCATGGGCGGCACGCTGCTGGCGTCGGTCCTGCACAAAGATGACCGCACCCGTTTCAATCAGGATGCCAATGCCTGGGGCATCGGCTACCTGTACGCGCTGTCCAAGCGCACCGGCCTGTACGCCGCCTACGGCCATGTCGACAACCGCAACGGCGCCGGCTACACGGTGGCGAACAATACCGAATCGGGCAGCGGCGACACCGCCTACAACCTGGGCGTGCGCCACAGCTTCTGAGTCAAGACACCATAACAACGAGGAGACACAATGACGATCCGTACCAAGGTTTCATCCCTGTTCATGGCGCTGGCAATCGCTGGCAGCGTGCAGGCAGCAGGTTTTCCCGACAAAGCGATCAATGTTGTCGTGCCGTTCCCGGCGGGCGGCTCCACCGACGCCATCGCGCGCGCGATCGGTCCGAAGGTCAGCGCCAAACTGGGCCAGCCATGGGTGGTCGACAACCGGCCGGGCGCCACGGGCGCGCTGGGCGGCGGCTATGTCAAGCGCGCGGCGCCCGATGGCTACACGCTGATGGTCGCCTCCATCGGCGTGTATTCGGTCAATCCGCTGCTGCAAAAGACGCTGCCCTACGATCCGTCGAAGGACTTCGACTTGCTGACCGTGGCCGTGCAGGCGCCGAACGTGCTGGTGACGAATGCCACCGTGCCGGCTACCACGGTCGCAGACTTCGTCGCCTACCTCAAGAAAAATCCGGACAAGATCACGTTCGCCACGTCCGGCGCCGGCAGCTCGGACCACCTGACGACGGCGCTGTTCTGGCAAAAGACGGGCACCTCCGGCCTGCACGTACCGTACAAGGGCGGCGCACCGGCGATCACCGACCTGCTGGGCGGCCACGCCAACGCGTCCTTCCAGAACATCAACGTCGTGCTCAGTCACATCAAGGCCGGCAAACTCAAGGCCCTAGCGGTCACGGGCAGCAAGCGCTCGGCGGTGCTGCCGAACGTGCCGACGCTGGGCGAAGCAGGCGTCAAGGAAGTCGACGTCTATTCGTGGCAAGGCATTGCGGCGCCGAAGGGCTTGCCGAAGGATGTCAAGGCCACGCTGCACGCGACAATCACGGGCGCGCTGCACGATCCGCAGATTGCCGCCAAACTGACCGAACAGGGTTTCGAGGTCGTGGCCTCGACGCCCGAGCAATTCGTCAAGTTCCAGGCGCAGGAACTGGCCCGCTGGCGCGAGGTGATCACCAACGGCAAGATCACGCTGGACTGACGCCAGACCCGTTCAACATTTATTTTCAAGCAGCCCATCATGTCCAATACTCCGGCAAACGCCCCCGTCATCACCAGCCTGCGCGTCGTCCCCGTCGCCGGCCAGGACAGCATGCTCCTGAACCTGAGCGGCGCGCACGGCCCCTGGTTCACCCGCAATATCGTGATCCTGACCGACAGCGCCGGCAATACCGGCCTGGGCGAAGTGCCCGGCGGCGAAAAGATCCGCCAGACCATCGAAGATGCCGGCCCGTTCGTCATCGGCGCCACGCTGGGCGACTACAACAAGGTGCTGAACGCGATGCGCAGCGCGTTCGCCGACCGCGACCTGGGCGGCCGCGGCCTGCAGACGTTCGACCTGCGCACGACCATTCACGCCGTGACGGCCGTCGAATCGGCGATGCTCGACCTGCTCGGCCAGTTCATGGGCGTGCCGGTGGCGGCGCTGCTGGGTGAAGGCCAGCAGCGCACGGCGGTCGAGATGCTGGGCTACCTGTTCTATGTGGGCGACAGCGGCAAGACGCCGCTGGGCTACCGCAGCGAGGCCGATGCGGTCGATCCCTGGCTGCGCCTGCGCAATGAGCAGGCGCTCACGCCGGAAGCGATCGTGCGCCTGGCCGAAGCGGCACGCGAGCGCTACGGCTTCAATGACTTCAAGCTCAAGGGCGGCGTGCTGGGCGCCGATGAGGAGATGGAGGCGATCGTCGCCCTGCACGAGCGCTTCCCGCAGGCGCGCGTGACGCTCGACCCGAATGGCGGCTGGCTGCTGGCCGACGCCATCCGCGTCTGCCGCGACAAGCACGACATCCTGGCCTATGCGGAAGACCCGTGCGGCGCCGAGAACGGGTACTCGGGCCGCGAAGTGATGGCCGAGTTCCGCCGCGCCACGGGCCTGCGCACGGCCACCAACATGATCGCGACCGACTGGCGCCAGATGGCCCATGCGATCCAGCTGCAGTCGGTCGACATCCCGCTGGCCGACCCGCACTTCTGGACCATGCAGGGCTCGGTGCGGGTGGCCCAGTTGTGCGAGATGTTCGGCCTGACCTGGGGCTCGCACTCGAACAACCATTTCGACATCTCACTGGCGATGTTCACGCACGTGGGCGCCGCCGCGCCGGGGCGCGTTACGGCCATCGACACCCACTGGATCTGGCAGGATGGCCAGCACCTGACCAAAGAACCGCTGCGCATCGAAGGTGGCGTGGTGCAGGTGCCGGCGCGCCCGGGCCTGGGTATCGAACTGGATGCCGACAAGCTCGAAGCAGCGCACCAGGCCTACAAGAATCTCGGCCTGGGCGCACGTGACGATGCGGTGGCGATGCAGTACCTGATCCGCGACTGGAAGTTCGACAACAAGCGCCCTTGCCTGCTGCGCTGATCAGAACAGCTCACCATTGACAGGCACCGGCGCCGCGGTCGACGGTGCTGCGCGCCTGGGCGCCAGCGGCGCCGGCCACGCCGTCATCGCCTCGGCCGGGAAATGACGCAGGAAGCTGTGCGCCACGTCGAGATCGCGGCTGCCCAGCCAGTCGCGCACCTCGTCGTCGCCCAGCAGCACGAGCGAGCGCTTTTCGTCGCCCGGCCGGTGCATGCGGCGCATCAAGGGATGCGTGTCGGCGTTGATCGTGATCTGGGTGAAGGCACTGGTCATGCTGCCGTCGGCTTCCTGCCATTCGCGCCACAGCCCCGCCACCCAGAACAACGATTTGTCGCGCATGCCGATCGCCGTGCGTTCGGCCCGGCCGCTTTCGTAGCACGGCTCGTAAAACCACAGCATCGGCACCGCGCACAGTTGCAGGCGGCGCCAGGCCGACGCGAACGAACGGCGAGCAACGAGCGATTCGGCGCGCGCGTTCATCGTGTCGAACGGTTTCACGTCGGGCGGAATGTGGCGGCGCGGGACCATGCCGTAGCTCGCCACGCGCGCCTGCGGCGCCAGCCCAGGCGCGGCACACAGGATCGGCGCATCGTAATCCTTCCACGTTTCTTCGGGCCAGTGCCAGTCGCGCGGCAACTGGCTGAAGGCGCCAATGCGGCCGTTGAACATCTCGGGCGTCGGGGGATGGTAATTCACGCACATGGCTGTACTCCCAAAATATTTCTTATCGGTAATGATGCGTCACTGCTCAGCGGTACAAGTGTAAAATACCAGCGTCCTTTTTTAGCATTCTACCCACGATGCCAGCCAGCCTGCCCTTCCTGCCCGAAATCGACGAAACCTCGCGTTTGGTCCTGGCCTACCCCTGGCAAAGCACCGATCTCGGCCCCATCGACGCCTGGCCAACCGTGCTCAAGACGACCGTCGCGCTGATCATGGCCACCCCAACGCCCATCGTCACGCTGTGGGGCCCGGACGGCTACATGATCTACAACGACGCCTACCGGGTGTTCGCGGGCGGGCGCCACCCGACGCTGCTGGGCTCGAAAGTACGCGAAGGCTGGCCCGAGGTGGCCGCGTTCAACGACAACGTGATGCGCGTCGGCCTGGCGGGCGGCACGCTCAGTTACCGGGATCAGGAACTCACACTGCACCGCGGCGGGCCGCCCGAGCAGGTCTGGATGAATCTCGACTATTCCCCGATCCGCGACGGGGATGGCATCGTCGCCGGCGTCATGGCGGTCGTGGTCGAGACTTCCAGCAAGGTCAAGGCCGAACGCCACATCCAGGCCGAGCGCGCGCGCCTGCACACGATGTTCGAGCAGGCGCCGGGCTTCATCTGCCTGCTCGATGGCCCCGAGCACCGCTACGCGCTGGCCAATGACGCCTACCGCATCCTGATGGGCGACCGTCCCCTGCTCGGCCTGACGGTCATGGAGGCCTTGCCCGAGCTGGCCGCGCACGGCCTCGTCGCGCAGCTCGATCGCAGTTTCGCCGATGGCACGGCATTTCGTGCCGAAGGCGCCGAACTGGTGCTGAACAATCCCGACCAGGACGGGCCGACCCGCACCTTCATCGACGTGGTGCTGCAACCGCTGCGTGACGCCGATGGCGCCGTGTTCGCGACCTTCGTGCTTGGCAACGACGTCACCGAGCGGGTGCAGGCCGAGCGCGCGCTGCGCGCGAGCGAAGCGCGCTTTCGCACCTTTGCGCAGGCCATGCCGAATCATGTGTGGGCCGCGCGTGATGACGTCAGTGTCGAGTGGATCAACGACCGCGTGCGTGACTACGCCGGCTGCAGCGCCTCGCCCAACGAGGCGCTGGGCCTGGGCTGGCAGGCGATCGTGCATCCCGATGACCTGGCGCGCTACCGCGCCGTCTGGGAATCGAGCGTGGCAGCGGGCGCGCCGATCGACACCGAAATCCGCCTGCGCCGCCACGACGGCCAGTACCGCTGGCACCTGGTGCGCGCGCACCGCTCACCGGGCGAGGCGGGCGAAGCGTCGCTCTGGATCGGCAGCAGCATCGATATCGAAGACCAGAAGCGCGCCGCCGACGCACTGGCCTTGTCCAATGCGAGCCTGGAAGAACGGGTCGAACGCCGCACGGCCGAACGCGACCGCATGTGGCGCCTGTCGAAGGACATCATGCTGGTGGCGGACCTGCATGCCACGCTGTTCGCCGTCAATCCGGCCTTCACGGCCATCCTCGGCTGGACCGAGGCCGAGGTGCTGGGCACGCCGATGCTCGCGCTTGTACATCCCGACGACCGCGCCGTGACAGCGCAGCAGATGGAGGCACTGCGCGCGGGCGGCCAGATGTACCGCTTCGAAAACCGCTGGCAGCGCAAGAATGGCTCGTGGTGCAACCTGTCGTGGACCGCGTCGCCCGACCTGCAATACGTGCACGCCGTGGGCCGCGACATCAGCGCCGACCTGGCGCAACTGGAAGTGATGCGGCGCACCGAGGCGGCGCTGCAGCAGTCGCAGAAGATGGAAACGATCGGCAAACTCACCGGCGGCGTGGCGCATGACTTCAACAACCTGCTGCAGGTCATCGGCGGCAACCTGCAGCTGATCGCGCGCCGCGCCGACGGCCTGCCGGATATCCAGAAGCGCGTCCAGAACGCCATGAGCGGCGTCGAACGGGGCGCCAAGCTGGCGAGCTCCCTGCTGTCGTTCGCGCGGCGCCAGCCGCTCGAACCCAAGGCCGTCAAGATCGGCCGCCTGCTGGGGAATATGGACGACATGATGCGGCGCGCGCTGGGTGAAGAAATCGACATCGAGATGGTGATTTCGGGCGGCCTCTGGACCACCGAGGTGGACCCTGCGCAGCTCGAGAACGCGATCCTGAACCTGGCGATCAACGCGCGCGACGCGATGGAAGGCGCCGGGCGCCTGACCCTTGAGGTGGCCAATGCGTCGCTCGACGACACCTACTGCGTGGGGCACCCGGAAGTAGCGCCCGGCCAGTACGTGATGCTGGCCGTGAGCGACACCGGCAGCGGCATGCCGCAGGACGTGATCGACCAGGCCTTCGAGCCGTTCTTCTCGACCAAGCCCGAAGGCAAAGGCACGGGCCTGGGCCTGTCGATGGTGTATGGCCTGGTCAAGCAATCCGGCGGCCACGTCAAGATCTACAGCGAGGTCGGTGAAGGCACCACGATCAAGATCTACCTGCCCCGCTCCCTGCAGGTCGAGGATCACGCGGGAGAACCGCTGCTGCAGCCGGTCACGGGCGGCCACGAGACGGTGCTGGTGGTCGAGGACGACGAGCAGGTGCGCCTGACGGTGGTCGACATGCTGACCGACCTGGGTTACCGCGTGCTGCGCGCCAACGATGCCAGCGCGGCGCTGACCGTGGTCGACAGCGGCATTCACATCGACCTGCTGTTTACCGACGTCGTGATGCCCGGGCCGCTGCGCAGCCCCGAGCTGGCCAAAAAGACGCGCGAGCGCCTGCCGAACGTGGCGGTGCTGTTCACGTCGGGCTATACCGAGAACGCGATCGTGCACGGCGGCCGGCTCGACGCCGGCGTCGAACTGCTCGGCAAGCCGTACACGCGCGACAACCTGGCGCGCAAGGTGCGGCACGTGCTGTCGAACCAGCAGCAGAAGAATGCGCTGCTGGCGGCAACCTTGCCCCCGGCGGCGTCAGTGCCGGCAACGTCCAAGGCCCGCGTGCTGCTGGTGGAAGACGACGACGCCATCCGTGAGAACACGGCTGAACTGATGCGTTTTCTGGGGTATGAGGTGCTGGAAGCGGCCGATGCCGAAGCCGCGCTGGACTTGCTGGACCAGGCGCCCGACATCGTGCTGACCGACCTGCACCTGCCGAACATGCAAGGGGACGAACTGGCCCTGAAGGTCAAGGCGCATCTGCCGCAAACGCGCATCGCGTTTGCCAGCGGGGCCAGTCAGGCGTCCAGCGTCGCCGATGCGATTCTGGCCAAGCCGTATGATGCGCAGCAGCTGGAGGCGTTGCTGGAGCGGCTGGCCTGACGCGGTGTTGATTGCTTACCGGATGACGTTGAAGTCAACGTTCACCGCGTGGACGGCGTAGCCGTCCACCCTACGTAATGACGAGGCAGCGTGGCTCAGTGCACTGCGCCCAACTGCCCGCGCAGCGTGACGATGAACTTCTCCTTGTCGAACAGCGTCAGCACGTCCTCGCGCCCGTCGATGCCGGGTACTTCGAGCACTTCGGCGCTGTCCTGGCGCATGTCTTGCGGGCCGTTCACGCGCAGCAGTTGCGGCGATGGACGGCGCTGGGTGTCCGGCAGCGACAGGATGGTGTCGACGCGGTCGACGATCAGGCCGAACCGCTCGCCGTCGTGCTCGAGCACCAGGATGCGGCGCGCGGCATCGGTCGCCGGCGCGGCCGCCAAGGGCGCCATGCCGTACAACAGGCGCAGGTCGATCACGCACACCATCTGCTGGCGTACCTGGAGCATGCCGTGCACGCAGGCCGGCATCCCGGGCGGGCGGGTGACGGCGCCGTCGAAGTCGACGATCTCACGCACCTGGCTGATGTCGGCGGCCCAGCCGGTGTCCAGCGAAAATGCCAGGTACACCTGGCGCGCGCCGGTCATCTTGCGGGCAGCGCAGGCGGCGCCGGCTTCGTGTGCGTACAGGCGGCGATGGCCGGCGCAGATGTCGCTCACTTCGGACTCCGAGAATAAATGGTCATGGGCCAGGAACAGGCTGTCGCCCAGTTCGGCGTTGGGCAGGCAGCCGCGGTACATCGCGCCGCGCGCGGTGCCCAGCAGCGGGATGGGCAGGATGTCGGTGTCGAAGTATGGGCGGATGTCATCGACCGCATCGACCAGCAGGCCCAGTTGTTCGTCGCCGATGCGCACGATCAGCACGCGCGCATCGAGCGGCTCGGACTGCGACGGACCGCAACCCAGCAACGCGCCGAAATCGACCACGCCGACCGGCACACCACGCAGGTTCAGCCAGCCCTTGCACAGGCGGCCCACCATCACCGATGGCAGCAGGTCGGGCACGCGCATGATTTCCTGGATCGCTTCCATCGCCAGCGCGAAGCGCAGGCCGCCGACGGTAAACGAGATGCACTTGCGGCCCTGCGCCTGACGCAGAAAGCGCATGCGCCAGGCGTCGCGCGCCACGCTGGCATGGGCGCGCACCTGCGGCACGTTATCGATCCGTACCAGCGCATCGGCGTCGAGCAGTTGCAGTACGCGCGCGCCATCGGCCAGCGTGATCGTGCCGGCGACGACGCCGCGCGCAGCGTCCTGTTGCCAGTGCAGGCCGGCGCGTTGCTCGGGCCGCACGCGCAGCACTTCGCCGGTGGCGTCGAACACGAGGCCGACCTGGATGTCGTCGACATCGATGATCACCACGCGCTGCTCGCCCGTCACGGCGGGTGCGGCCGCGTCAAAGATGCGGGCCAGGTTCAGCAGCGGAATCGCCGCGCCGCGCAGTGTGAAGATGCCTTCCAGGCAGCGCGGCGACAATGGGATCGGCGTGATCCGCGCCGGCATGCCCACCACTTCGCGCACGTTCAATGCCGGCAGTGCGAACTCCTGCCCGGCCAGGAAGAACGTCCCCATCACTTCCATGCCGGCTGCTTCGCGCAGCACGCGCGCAGCCCCGGCCATCTGTCGTTCGATGGCCGTCACGGCCGCGTCGACATCAGTCATCGTTGCAGTCTCCATATTCATGCCGCCAGCGCCTCCTGTTCGCGCGCGATGCGCACCACGCTGAACGTCTGCTGATCGCAATCGATCGACAGGCGCCGGCCCTGCGAGCCGCCCACGTCCTGGAAACTCACCTGCAGACCGCGCAGCGACAAATGCGAGCGGGCCGCTTCGATATTGCGTGTACCGACCGCGCCGCCCACCGGGCGCAGGTTCAGCATGCGTGCGCCGCCGGCGATGACGACGTCGACTTCGTCGTACTGCTCGCGCCGCACGCCCATCATCGCCAGCAGGCGCGGCACCGCGGCGCTCACGTAACGGGCCGAGCCCTCGCCGGCTTCCACGCCATCGGGCAGGAAGCAGTGCGCCAGGCCGCAGCGGCCCTGCTTGCGCCAGATCATGCCGATCCCGACGCAGGAGCCCAGCAGCGCGGTCAGGACCTGGTGGCCGTGGCCGATCTGCATCTGGCCGGACAAGACATGCGACATCTGGCTCAGGCTTTGCATACTCATGATGGTTCTCCGCCGATACGATAAACATGGGCCTGCTCGAACGCGAACGCGGTCTGCAGGCGTGTGATGGATTCCTGTTCGCCCAGGACCAGGCGGGCGCTTGGTCCCATCGCGGCCCGGGCGCCGGCCAGCACCTGCTGCTGGTGCTCGGCGTCGAAATAGATCAGCACATTGCGCAGCATGACGAGGTCGAACGCGGCGCTCCGTGGCGGGCGGCCCAGCAGGTTGTGCTGGTCGAAGCGCACGTGCTGCGCGACGGCCGGATCGACTTTCACGCCGTCGCCATGCGCGACCAGGTACTTGCGAAACAGGGCCGGACGATCGGCCTCGAAGCGTGCCACGCTACGGCCGCGGTAGGCGCCGGCGCGCGCCGTGGCCAGCGCCGCATGCGAGATGTCGGTGCCGAGGATCTCGAAACGCAGGCCGGGTGCGTGCGCCTGGTATTCGAGGCAGCTCATGGCCAGCGAATAGGCTTCTTCGCCGGTGGCGGCAGCGGCCGACCAGATGCGCAGCGGCGCCGCGCGGCCCTGCGCCGCGAAGGCCGGCAGAAATGTCTCCGACAGCCAGGACCAGACAGCCGGCGTGCGGAAGAACACCGTGTCGTTGGTGGTCACCGAATCGATGAACGACGTGACCTCGGTGCGGTCGCTGGCCAGGCGCTCGATATAGCCGGCCCACGAGGCGATGCCCAGCGCGCGCAGGCGCGGGAGCAGGCGCCCCTGCAGCAGCACGCGCTTGTGCTCGTTCATCGCGATGCCCGTGTGCTGGCGCACCAGGGCGATCAGGGCGGAGAGATGGTCGTCGCGCAGTTCCATGGCCGTTTCCTCGTGCTTCAGACCACGAAGCGGGCGACAGTGTTGTTCAGGTGGGTGGCGTGCTCGTTCAGGCCCTCGGTCGAACGGGCGATGCTGTCGCACGAACCGGCCGACCGCTCGGTTTCCTGGGCGATGTAGAGGATCGCGGCCGAGACTTCCTTGGCCGTCAGCGACTGCTCGCTGGCGCTGTCGGATATCTCGGCGATCGCCAGCGAGGTCTTGCCGACGCCGCTGGTGATGCGGTCGAACGCTTCGCTGGCCTGGCGCGAGATTTCGCTGCCCTGCGCCACGCGGCGCACCGATTCATTGATCAGCTTCGAGATTTCCTTGGTTGCCTGCGACGAACGCTCGGCCAGCTTGCGCACTTCGTCGGCCACGACCGAGAAGCCCAGGCCGTGCTCACCGGCGCGCGCCGCTTCGATGGCCGCATTGAAGGCCAGCATATTGGTCTGGCCGGCGATCTCGCCGATGACCTTGACGATCTCGCCGATGTCTTCGGACGACTGGTTGATCATCGCCATCGCTTCGATCGAGCGGGCAATCGCCTTGGCGCCGATTTCCGCTTCGTCGCGGGTCGACTGGGCCAGGCTGTTGGCTTCCTGCGTGCTGCGGGCAATCGTGTTGATCGACGCGGTCAGGCCATCGACCGAGGCGTTCATCTGTTCGACCGTCGCGCCCAGCGCCTGGGCGCTGGCGGCCACCGTGTTGGAGCGCTCGGCGATCGTGCGCGACGAGACATTCAGTTTGCCGGCGGCAGAGACGGCGTCGCCGATCACGCCGCGCAGGTCGCCGATCATCTTCATCACGCCGCGCCCCAGTTCGTCAAGGGGCTCGGCGCCGCTGGTGTCGATCGTGCCGGTCAGGTCGCCGGCCGAGGCACGCGCGACCTGTTCGAGCAGCAGACCGACCTTGCGGCGCTCGTCTTCGGCGCGCTGGACGGCAGCTTCTTCGAGCATCACCTGGGCGGTGATGTCGGTGGCGAACTTGACGACTTTGACCGGCTTGCCGTTGGCGTCGAAGATCGGGTTGTAGGTCGCCTGGATCCACACGGTCTTGCCGTTATTGCCGTGGCGCTTGTAGCGGCCGGCGTCGAATTCGCCGCGGTTGAGCTTGCCCCAGAAGCGGCGATAGGCCGCGCTCGAGGCGTATTCGTCGTCGCAGAACACGCGGTGGTGCTCGCCGCGCACGTCTTCCAGCGCGTAGTCGAGCAGGTCGAGGAAGTTGGCATTGGCGTCGAGCAGCACGCCGCTCATGTCGAATTCGACCACGGCCTGCGCGCGGCCGATCGCCGACACGAGGCCGGTCGTCTCGGCGGCGCGCACTTTCTCGGCCGTGATGTCGGTGGCGAACTTGATGATCTTGGCGACGCGCCCCGAGCTGTCCTTGACCGGATTGTAGGACGCGTTGATCCAGAATTCGCGCCCGCCCTTGGCGATGCGCTTGTATTCGGCGCGGTCCGACTTGCCGGCGCCCAGGTCTTGCCAGAAACGGGCATACGCCGGCGAATCGATCAGCTCGCGCTCGCAGAACATCGAGTGATGACGCCCCGCCAGCTCGGCGTCCGTGTAACCCGTCACGCTCAGAAAGTTGTCGTTGGCGCGCAGGATGTTGCCATTCAAATCGAATTCGACGATGGCCTGGGCGCCGTCGAGCGCCGAGTAGATCGCACGCAGGTCTTGCAGCGCGTCAGGCGATTCCAGATAGATCGTTTCCATAAATTCAGTGAGATAGGTGAATAAGGGCGCTGCGGGCTACGACGCAACGGGTGCATGTCTGCATGATGCGTCATTTCACACAAACAGTAAATCCAGCAAAGTCAGAGTATTGATTCTGCGTGATTTATCGTTGCCTTACAACAACAAGCCGCCCTGTTAGAGATGAGAATCCCCATCTTTTACACGATTAGACGTCGTGATGATGTGTTCCATATGTTCCCTCCGCGCAACCAAATCAGTCAAAACGAAATATTTTTCTTGAGAAATTCAGCAAAGACGATAAAATTCCTCACATCAACAATCCAGTGAAAACGAAACCATGACCACTTTTAACCAGCACCGTTTGACTGAAACAAATCCCCTGTCCATGCGCATCGTGATGATCCTGCTGTTCTGGATCACGGTGCTGGCCGGTACGAAGGTGTTTGCTGCCGATGCCCAGGCCGTCGATGTGCGCCTGCAAGCCTTCCAGGTCGTCACCCAGGACAAGGGCGGCGAAAAGCTGGTGCCTGCCATTGAGGCCAATCCTGGCGACACCATCGAATACCAGGTCACCTACCAGAACCACGGCAAGTCGATCGCAAAAGGAGTAGCAGCGACACTGCCGGTACCGGACGGCGCGATGGTCTACCTCGACGGCAGCGCCGCCCCGAAAGCGGTCCAGGCCAGTCTCGATGGCAAGCAGTTCAGTCCCCTGCCCCTGACCCGCGAAGTGATGCGCAACGGTCGCCGCACCGTCGAGCCGGTTCCGCCCGAGCAATACCGTTTTTTGCGCTGGGACCTGGGCGATCTCGCACCCGGCAAGGCCGCGACCGTGACCTCGCGCATGCGTGTCGCCGTCCCGCCGTCGGCCAGGCTCGCACGCTCCTGACCCTGTGATTTCCTGACGTTTCGGCGTCGCTCTGCAACACTGTGCAAATAGTTGTCATTTTATTAACTTAACGACCGATCACCCTGTTCGATCCTGACTCACGCAAGTCCCATTAAAAGGAAGCAGCCATGAAAACCCATCTCAAGCTCGTCGCCGCAGCAGCGCTGCTGGCAACCGCCAACGGCGCCTACGCCGCCACGGCGGCCGGCACCCAGATCACCAACCAGGCCACCGCCACCTATAACGATTCCACCGGCACCAAGACGGTCCAGTCGAACACCGTGATCACGACCGTGCAGCAGGTCGCCAGCCTGACCATGCCGGCCGGTACCGCCAAGAGCGCCGGCGCCGGCACCTCGGTCACCTACGCCCACAGCGTGACCAACACCGGTAACGGCAGCGACACCTTCGCCCTGTCGCAAACCAATACCGGCACGCTGAACATGACCGGCGTCGTGTTCTATGCGGACGCCAACGGTGACGGCGTGGCCGACAACGCCATCCCGATCACCAGCACCGGCCCGCTGGCTGCCGGCGCCACCTTCCGCTTCGTGGCTGTCGCCGCGCTGCCGGCCGGCGCCGCCAACGGCACTACCAACGTGCTGACCGTCCGCGCCACCAGCGGCTTCAACGGCGCGGTCACCGCCGCCAGCATCGACACCACCACCGTCTCGGCCGGCGCCGTGATCGACCTCACCGCCAACTCGGCCGGGGCCGGCGCACCGGGCGCAGGCCCCGGCGTCGAAGCGGCGGCCGTGGAAACCAAGACGACGACGGCCGGCACGATGACCTCGTTCGTCCTGTTCCTGAACAACACCGGCGGCAGCCCCGACACCTTCAATCTGCAGGCGAGCACCGACGGCACGTTCGGCACGCAAATCCTGCCAACGGGCTGGACCGTGGTCTTCAAGGACGCCAACGGCGCGGTCATCACCAATGCCACCGTCGCCGCCGGCGCCAATGTGCGCGTGACGGCCGAAGTGACGCCGCCAGCCGGCACCGCACCAGGCACGACCGACCTGTATTTCCGCGCCATCTCGGGCACCACCGGCGTGGCCGACCGCATCCACGAAGCCGTCACGGTTGCCGCTGCCGATTCGCTCGTCGAGCTGGTCAAGACCCAGGCCCTGGACGCCAACTGCGATGGCACCGCCGATACCGCGTTCAGCAATGCACCGATCACGGCCGGCGCCGTGCCGGGCGCCTGCATCCGCTACCAGATCGTCGGTACCAACAAGGGCGTGACCGTCATCAACTCAATGGTCATGACCGACACGATCCCGGCCAACACGACCTACCACGCCGGTGCCCCGGCCAACACGCTGCTGGGTTCGATCCTGGCGCCAGCCGCGGGCCTGGTTGGCAGCGTCTCGGCGACTGTCGGCAATCTGGCCCCGGGCCAGTCGAACACGATGGCCTTCGGCGTGAAGATCGACTAAGTAGACCAACGTAAACCAACGCAGCGCCGCTCCGGCGGCGCTGCCTTCGAATTCCCAGACTCCCGCGCGCGCCATGACGACCTTCCTCCGACACCTCGTATTTCTCTGCATGAGCTTTGTCCTGTGGTTGTCCTGCGACGCGGGCGCCGCCATCAACAACCGTGCCAGCGCGACCTTCGTCGGCGCGGCCGGCACCAGCATCACCATTGAATCGAATACCGTGCGCGCCGTGCGCCCCGATTCGATCACCTATTTCACCTCGGCCGCCTACAGCCGCGTGGCGCGCGCCACCGAACTCAACGGCAACCTGTTCCTTCAGGTCGACGCTGCCGAGTGCAACACCGATAAAAGTGTTGCCGAGCAGGTCAGCGTGACGCTGATCTCCACACTGACCGGTGACCGGCAAGCATTCACGGCGCGCGAGACGGGCGCCGACACGGGCGAATACCGCTTCAACGCCATCGCCGCGAGCTACCGCGACGACGACGACCACGAGGATGACGCTGCCGACGGCATCATCGAAGTCATGAAGAACGACACCCTGCTGGCCAGCGTCGAAGGCTGCGGCAGCGGCATGATCCAGACCGCGATCCTGGTCGACCCGATCGGCATCGTCTACGACAGCCGCAGCAACCTGCCACTGCCGGGCGCGACCGTGACCCTGATCGACATCAGCGGCGCCGGCAACGGCGGCGCGCCAGGTGCACCGGCCCGCGTGTTTGGCGTGGATGGCGTCACGCCGGCGCCAAGCACCGTCATCACCGATCGCGGCGGCATGTACCAGTTTCCACTGGTGGCACCGAGCCTGTACCGCCTGCAGGTGACGCCGCCGTCGAACTACGGCTTCCCGTCAAAGCGCGCCATCGGCGAACTGCCGGCCGGCCGCACCACCAACCTGTATGGCTCGTTCGGCGGCGAGTTCACGGTCAGCGAAACCTCCGGCGTGGTCACGATCGACGTGCCACTCGACCCGATCCCGGGCGTGCTGTACGTGGAAAAGAACGCGTCGCGCGCCATCGTCGAAGTCGGCGACGTGCTCGATTACACGGTGCGCGTGCACAACACCGCCGAACAGGCGCTGGTGGATGTCGTGGTCGAAGACCGCCTGCCGGCCGGTTTCAGTTTCGTGCCGGGAACGCTGCGCATCGATGGCGCGCTCGTTACCGACCGGTTCGAAAACCGCGGCCCGACGCTGCGCATTCCCCTCGATACGCTGGCCGCGAAATCGAACCGCGTGCTGCGCTACCGCGTGCGCATCGGCGGCGGCGCGCTGCAGGGGGACGGCATCAACCGCGCCCAGGCCACCAGCGGCGCCCCGCTGGCCCTCGTCTCGTCGGTGGCCGCGGCCAAGGTCAAGGTCGAAGCCGGCATCTTCAGCAGCAAGGGCTTCATCCTGGGCGACGTGTTCGCCGACTGCAATGTCAATGGCCAGCGCGACCTGGGCGAGCCGGGCATTCCCGATGTTCGCATCTACCTGGAAGACGGCAGCTTCTCGCAGACCGATGCCGATGGCCGCTACAGCTTCGCCGACGTCGCCCCGCGCACCCACGTGGCGAAAGTCGACCTGAGCACGATGCTGGCCGGTCGGCTGGCCGTGCTGTCGAACCGCAATGCGGGCGACGCCGGCAGCCGCTTCGTCGACCTCAAGGACGGCGAACTGGCGCGCGCCGATTTCGCGCTGAGCGGCTGCAATCCCGACGTGCTCGAGGCGATCAAGGCCCGGGCCGCCCGCCTGCGCGCCGTGCTGGCCTCGGCCGCCGTGCTGACCGCCCCAAGCCCGGCCGCAGCAAAAGCCGCGCCCGAGCTGGACCTGGCCACCGTGACCAACCGCCTGGGCTTCGTCGGCCTGGTCGACGGCGCGATCCTGCCGCACGCCCAGCCGACCATCCGCGTCAAGGGCGGCGCCGGTTCGAGCTTCACACTGCTGGTCGATGGCGTCGCCGTGGACGACAGCCATATCGGCAAGCAGGACACGGTCGCCGCCCAGGCGCTCGAGCTGCGCGACTATGTCGGCGTGACCCTGAAACCTGGCCACAACCTGATTGAAGTGCGCGAGACCGACAGCTTCGGCAACCCGCGCGGCAGCAGCGTCGTCGACGTCATCGTGCCGGGCGCCCTGGCGCGCCTGTCGGTCGCCCCGCTGGTCGAATCCGCGCCGGCTGACGGCCGCTCGCTGGTGATGGTCGCCGTGCGCCTCGAAGACGCCCATGGCGTGCTGATCGCCGAACGCACCCCGGTCACTTTGGCCGCCAGCGCCGGCCAGTGGGACCAGCCCGACCTCGATCCACGCGAGCCTGGCCACCAGGTCTTCGTCGAAGGCGGCAGCGCCGAATTCGCGCTGCGCACGGCAGCGGACGCCGGCGAAGCCCGCCTGCAAGCCACCAGCGGCCTGCTGCGCGCGAAGAACACGCTGCGCTTCCTGCCGGCCCTGCGCCCGATGGTGGCAGCCGGCGTCGTCGAAGGCGCCTTCAGCCTGAACCGCAGCCGCGGCAATACTGCGACCCCGCTGCGCGATTTCGACGGCTTCGAAGACCGCCTGCGCCACGTGGCCGGGGGCGAGACCGTCAATGCCGGCGCCCGCGCCGCGATGTTCGCCAAGGGCCAGATCGGCGCCGATACGCTGCTGACCATGTCGTACGACTCGGACAAGGACACCGAACCGAAGATGTTCCGCGACATCAACCCGTTTGCGTTCTACCCGACCTACGGCGACGACGCACGCCGCGGCTTCGAAGCGCAATCGGCCGGCCGCCTGTACGTCAAGGCCGAGCGCAACCGCTCGTACGTGATGTTCGGCGACTTCGTGCCGCCGGGCGTCACCCCGGCGCGCAACCTGGGCGCCTACAACCGCAACCTGACGGGCCTGCGCCAGCACGCTGAACTCGATGGTCTGACAGTCGACTCGTTCCTCAGCTACGACAGCACCCGTCAGATGGTCGAAGAATTCGCCGCCAACGGCACCTCGGGCCCGTTCCTCACCGGCGGCGGCCTGATGGTCATCAACAGCGAGCGCATCGAAATCATCGTGCGTGACCGCGACCAGACCGGCGTGATCCTGTCGCGCCGCGCCCTGGTGCGCTACGTCGACTACGACATCGATCCGCTCAGCGGCCGCATCCTGCTGCGCGCCCCGGTGCCGAGCCTGGACGAAAACCTGAACCCGGTCAGCCTGCGCCTGGCGTACGAAGTCGACCAGAATGGCGCGCGCTTCCTGGTCGGCGGTGTCGCTGCCCAGTACCAGATCGGCAGCCACGTCGACCTCGGCGCCAGCGCCGTTGAAGACCGCAACCCGGCCGCTCCGACCCGCCTGGTAAGCGTCAACGCCAGCGTCAAGCCGGACGAAAAAACCGTCGTCATCGTCGAAGCGGCGCAGATGGAAAAAGCCGGCCTGTCGGGTCGCGCCGCGCGCTTTGACGCGAACCGCACCGACGGCAAGCTCGAAAGCCACCTGTTCCTCGGCCGCGCCGACGCCAACTTCGACAATCCATCGGCCAATCTGCCGAAGGGCCGCACCGAAGGCGGCGCCAATGTGCGCTACCGCTTCACCGAGCGCACCAGCGTCGGCCTGGAAGGCCTGCACACGGCCGACCTGACCACCGACGCCACCCGCAACGGCGTGCAGCTCTTCGCCGGTTACGCGTTCGAGAATGGTCTGCAAGCCGAAGTGGGCATGCGCCATTCACGTGAAGAAGGCGGCGCCGGCGTCATCGTGGCCAAGCCCGACCTGACCAGCGTGCGCGCCAAGCTGGGCATGCAGATCCCTGGCCTGCCGCAGGCCGGCGTGTTCGTCGAAGGCGAACAGGATATCCACGACAATGGCCGCCGCATGGTGGCACTGGGCGGCGACTACCGCTTCGCCGGCGGCAGCCGCGTGTACGGCCGCCATGAACTGATCAGCAGCCTGGGTTCAACCTATGCGCTGAACCAGGGCCAGCAGCGCCATGCCACCGTATTCGGCGTCGACACCGACTACATGCACGACGGCCGTGTGTTCTCGGAATACCGCGCCGGCGGCACCTCGCCAGCGGGCACCGTGACCGGCGAGCGCCAGGCCGAAGCAGCCCTTGGCCTGCGCAATCTGTGGACGCTGGGCGACGGCGTGCGCGCCAACACCAGCTTCGAGCGCGTCAAGGTGCTCTCGGGCGCCAACAACAACGAAGCGATCGCCCTGACCGGCGCCATCGAAGTGAGCCGCCATCCGACCTGGACCGGCAACGCCCGCCTCGAACTGCGCCACGGCGCCGACAGCGACGGCCTGCTCTCGACGCTCGGCCTGGCCTACAAGATCGACGACGGCTGGACCTTCCTGGGCAAGAACACGCTGGCCGCCACCCGTTCGAATGCCAGCAAGACCATGCGCGTGACCGAACTGCTGCAAAGCGGCGTGGCTTACCGCGCGCTGCAGTCGATCGGCGTGAACGGCCTGGCCAAGTACGAGTACAAGCTCGAACGCGACGACGGCCTGGCTGACCTCAAGCGCGCCGTGCACGCCGTCTCGGTCGGCGCCAACTGGCAGCTGCGCACGGACACCACGGTCAGCGCCCGCTACGCCGCCAAGATGGCGATGGACCAGTCGAGCGGCCTGTCGAACCGCACGGTCAGCCACCTGGTGGCCGGCCGCGTGACCCACGAGATCAATGCCGACTGGGACATCGGCGCCACCGCGCAGATGCTGATGGACCGCGACACGCGCGGCCGCCAGTACGCCGCCGGCATCGAGGCGGGCTACCAGCTGCAACGCAATATGTGGGTCTCGGCCGGCTACAACCTGCTCGGCTTCAAGGAACGCGACCTGGCCGGCGCCGACGCCACCGCCAAGGGCGTGTACTTCCGGGTACGCATGAAGTTCGACGAGAACACGCTGCAAGGCCTGCTCACGGGCGACCTGCTCAAGTAATCAAGGATACCGACATGACTTTCGCACTGCTCTCGTCCCGCCTTCGCCATGCCTGGCTGCGCGTCTTCGTGGCCCTCGCCTGCCTGCTCGGCGCCCTGCCGGCCAAGGCCGACTGCACGGTAACCGGCGCCTGCATCACCGCCGGCCCGCGCCTGGCCAGCGTCGACACCGGCAAGAGCGCCCTGCTCGGCCCGCTGCTGGGCGGCATGCTTGGCACCGGCACCTCGCTCAATGCGGTCGACTGGAACGCACTGGCCGGCGGCAACCTGAACCTGCTGAATTTCCTGAACGTGCTCAAGACCGACCTGGGCGTATCGACCCCGGCGCAGGCACTGAGTGCCAACGTCACGCTGGCCCAGATCGCCAACGCGCTGGCAGTCGAGGCGCAGGCCGAGGCCAAGCCGCAGCTGGCCGGTGCGTTGTCCGGCCTGGCCTCGCAACTCAATGGCGTGGGCGGCACCGTGCGCCTG
Organism: Massilia aurea; assembly: GCF_014200505.1. Classification (GTDB taxonomy): domain Bacteria; phylum Pseudomonadota; class Gammaproteobacteria; order Burkholderiales; family Burkholderiaceae_D; genus Telluria; species Telluria aurea_B. Next base: position 2,047,768 of record NZ_JACHBX010000001.1, read on the forward strand.
GGCGACCTGCTCAAGGTGACGGCCGACACCGGGTCGCTCGGCACCAGCACGATCAATGCGCTCGACATGTTCACCGGACTGGTCCAGCTGTACAACCGCCGCAACGTGCTGACCACGCCGCAGCCGGTCGGGATTTCGGGTGGCCTCTTGGGCGCGACCGGCGTGGTCAACAGCCTGCAACTGTATGCCCAGGCGATCGAGCCGCCGGTGTACGTGTGCGGGCCGACCGGTTCGACCTTCCATTCGGCCGCGATCCGCCTCAAGCTCAAGATGGACCTGGTGTCGCTGACGCCGGTCACCGATTCGCTGGTCGGTACGGGACTGCTGCAAAGCGCATCGGTCGGCATCGGCAAGCTGGACGTGTACGTGGAAGTCGCGCGCGGCCAGGGCAGCCTCTCCGCCGTGAGTGCCGCGACCAAGGCCGTCACGCTGCAGGTGGCGCCGGGCGTGTCCGACATCTTCATCGGCAAGATCGACGACAGCGTGTTCTTCAACCGCAGCCGCGCGATTCTCGACTCGGACGTCGACTTCGGCACGATCGGATCGCTGCGGGCCGCCGCGCTGGGGCTGTTGCCGGTCGATATTGCGCTCGACATCAAGAGCATCGTGCGTGGCCAGGCGCCATTCTCGACGAGCGTGACGATGTCGGGCACGTTCCCGCAGACGCGCACCGTGACCTCGAGCACGACCTTCATCACGAATGCGGCCAACAGCCTGGTGACCAATCTGCAGATCCGCAGCATGCCGGCCCTGGGGCTGTTGCAGGGCGCGGTCGAACCGCTCGTCAAGACGCTGGTGAAGGGCGTGGTCACGCCACTGCTTGCGCCGGTGCTGGCTGGCGTGGCCGATCCGCTGCTCAAGCTGCTCGGCATCGGCCTGGGCGAAATCGTCGTCACGGTCGAGGGCATTTGCCAGACCTGCGACGACTTCAAGCTGACCAAGGCAGTCGACAAGGCCAACGCGACGCCGGGCAGCACGATCCTGTATACGATCACGTTCCAGAACAGTGGCACCACGACGCTGACGCAACTGAAGATCGAAGACACCACACCGGCCTTCACGACCTACGCCGACAGCAGCTGCGGCACGCTGCCCTCCGGCCTGGCCTGCGCGGTGGCCGCCAAACCCGACGTGGGCGCCAACGGCAAGATCGAATGGGGCATCACCGGCACGCTGGCGCCGGGGGCCAGTGGTACCGTGACGGTGACGGTAAAAGTACAATAGTGCGCCGTTGTTCATGACCGCAAGTTACAATACAGAAACGGGTTATCACGTTTCACTATCGTAATTTGTGATAATTTGATAGATTGTTGACTTGCCCATGTGTATTCGTTACGCATCCAGGTGGCTTGATCCAGCTGTTTCCAGCGCGCTGTCGCCCTTGCGACGCGCAACGGGGTGGATCGTCGGCCCCCCGGTCGGGAGGCTTTTAACCACCTGCACAACTCTATTTCATGATATCGCACAGCAGTCCGGCACCGGCGCCGACCGACCCCGCTTCCGCAGAAGTCTGCTCGACCAAGGAGGCGGCGAGCCTGCTTGGCGTGTCGCACCGGACCGTGCAACTCTGGGTCGAAAGCGGCGTGCTGCAAGCCTGGAAAACCGCCGGCGGCCACCGCCGTATCCTGCTCACCTCCGTACACCGACTGGTCGCGCAGCGCAATCACGCAGTCACCGGCGGTCAACCTGCACTGGTGCCCGCCACCAGATCGACACCCGCCGGCCGGCGCATCGTGATGGCCGATGACGACGCAACGCTCCTGCGCCTGTACGAGCTGGAAATGTCGGGCTGGGGCCTCGACGCCCAGCTGATCAAGGCGCGCGACGGCTTCGATGCGCTGATCCGGATCGGCGAAGCGCGGCCCGACCTGTTGATCAGCGACTTGAACATGCCGGGCATGGATGGTTTCCGCATGGTACGTACACTGCGCGCCGACCCGCGCTATGGCAATATGGCAATCATCGTCATCAGCGGCCTCGACCCTGCAACCATCAAGTCGATGGGCCTGCCCGATGACATCCCGGTATTTGCCAAGCCGGTGCGCTTCCCTGAACTGCGCGCCCGGATCGAACGCATCTTCAGTGACATCGACGGGGCGGCTGCCCGCGACTGACAGGATCAACATCATGCATTCCGAGCCGGACCGACACCCCCTTGTTGCCCCGACTTTGCCTGCCCCGCAATCCATCCCCCAGTCCGACCAGGCCCGCGTGCGCGCGCTGCACGAACTCGCCCTGCTCGACACCCCGCCCGAAGAACGGTTCGACCGCATCACGCGCCTGGCCTGCCGCCTGCTCGGTGTGCCCATTTCGCTGATCGCCCTGGTCGACGCCGACCGCCAGTGGTTCAAGTCGCGCGTGGGGATCGACCTGCACGAGACCACGCGCGTGACCTCGTTCTGCACCCACACGATCGAGCACGAGGACGGCCTGGTGATCGACGACGCCCGCCTCGATCCCCGCTTTGCCCACAACCCGTTCGTCACCGGTGCGCCGGACGTGCGCTTCTATGCCGGCATTCCGCTGGCCGCGCCGGACGGCAGCCGGGTCGGCGCGCTGTGCGTGATCGACCGCGAGGTGCGCCATTTCGATGACGAGCAAATGGCCACGCTGCGCGACCTGGCCGCCATCGCCGGCGACGAATTGCGTGCACGGCCGGCAGGCCGCCCCGCGCCCGAAGGCTGGGAAAAGGCGCTGGTGGCCCACCTGCCCGACGGCATCCTGATGCTCAATGCGCAAGGCAATATCGTGGCCGCGAACCCGGCAGCCGAAACGCTGTTCGGCGCGACCGGCCCGCTGCTTGCCGGGCGCCCGCTGCGCGAATTGATGGACGAAGACCTGCTGCGCCTGCGCCGCTCGGGTCACTTGCGCGAAGGCGCGCGCTACGAGGCGCTGGCGCGGCGCCTGGACGGCAGCCGCTTCCCGGTCGAGTTTTCGTATTGCCGGATGATGTGGGCGGCGCGCCCGAAGTTCGCCGTGACGGTGCGCGACATTTCGCAGCGGCGCGCCGCCGAAGAACGCAACCGCGCCACCGACGAGCGGCGCCGGCGCCACTTCGCCACCGCGACCCACGAACTGCGTACGCCGATGTCGAGCGTGCTGGGCTTTTCGGAACTGCTGCTCAAGCGCGAATTCGATCCTGCTATCAGCCGCGAACTGGTGGAAATCATCCACCGCGAATCCGGCCGCCTGGTCGGCCTGGTCAACCAGATGCTCGACCTGGCGCGGATCGAAGCGGGCGGGCGGGACGAACTGAAGATCGACGCCGTTCCCGTGGACGATCTGGTGAGCAGGACGCTGGCATCCCTCGAGGGCCTCGGCCAGGCACACCGCGTCAGCACCGACATCGCGCCCGGCCTGCCGCCACTGGCCGCCGACGCCCAGAAGATGCAGCAGGCGCTGACGAATATCGTCAGCAACAGCATCAAGTATTCCGACCCCGGCACGCCGATTTCGCTGCGCGCCGCGCCCGAACAGTGGGGCGAACGGCCGATGGTGGCGATCCGCATACGCGACCGCGGCATCGGCATGACGCCCCAGCAGCAGGCCCAGGTCTTCGATGCCTTTTACCGCGTCGACAGCGATTCGGCGGCGCCCGGCAGCGGCCTGGGGCTGACGATCCTCAAGGAGATCGTCGATCTGCACGGCGGGCGCATCGCGCTCGAATCCGAGGCTGGCGTCGGCACCGAAGTTACCCTCTATCTGCCGGTGGCCAATACCGGTGACGGGCCAGCATCGGCCCGTCGGTAGGGCGGGTGTTGCAAGTGCCCATCAGTGCTGAAAAGACCTGCCGGTTTGCCTTGACAGCCCAATGCGAACCGGTAAAATCAGCAAATATGAAAATTGCCGACCGTCAAGAAAATACTGAGCCCGCCTGTGACCGGTCGGCCTTCTGTACCACCCGCCAAGCGGCCGAGCGGATCGGCGTCTCGCACCGCACGGTGCAGATGTGGGTCGAGAACGGCGCGCTGCAGGCATGGAAGACGGCGGGCGGCCATCGCCGCATCACCAATGCCTCGGTCGAGCGCCTGCTCGACGGGCGTCGCGCCGTGCTTGACCCACCGCACGCCATGGCGAGCAGCGCCCGCCCGATCCTGCCGCTGGGCCCCGCGCGCACGGTACTGATCGTCGATGACGACGCCACGCTGCTGCGCCTGTACGAACTGGAAATCGAAACCTGGGGCATGGATCTTTCCGTGCGCAAAGCGAGCAACGGCTTCGAGGCCCTGATGTGCATCGGCCAGGCACGCCCCGATATCCTGGTGAGCGACCTGCGCATGCCGGGCATGGACGGCTTCGGCATGATCCGCAGCCTGCGCGGCAATCCGGCCACCGCGTCGATGCCGATGGTGGTCATCAGCGGCATGGACAAGCCGACCGTGCTGGCCATGGGCCTGCCCGACGATGTACCTTACCTGACCAAGCCGGCGCCGCTCGCGGCCCTGCGCGCCGCAGTGACATCGGCGCTGCCACCGGCGCCCTGAGACCGCTCCCGCAGGACCCCACGATGAACGAGACACCGACGAACCACGATCCCGCACCCACTTCAGCCCCCCTGCCGCCGGACGAAGCCCGGCGCCACGCGGTGCTGCTCGACCTGAACCTGCTCGACACGCCGCCGCAAGCCTCGTTCGACCGCATCACGCGCATGGCCACGCACCTGTTCAAGGTGCCGATCGCGCTCGTGAGCCTGGTCGACACCGACCGCCAGTGGTTCAAGTCGCGCGTGGGCGTGACGCTGACCGAGACGCCGCGCTCGGTGTCCTTCTGCGCACACGCCATCCTGCAGGACGACGTGATGGTGGTGCGCGACGCCCGCGCCGACGCGCGCTTTGCCAACAATCCGCTGGTGCGCGGCGAGACGGCGGCGCGCTTCTACGCCGGCTCGCCAATCGACGTCGGGGACGGCATGCGGATCGGCACGCTGTGCATCATCGACAGCGTACCGCGCGAATTTTCCGACGCCGACCGCGCGATGCTGCGCGACCTGGCCGGCATGGTGGCGGGCGAAATCGCCACCATCGAGCTGCGCGCCGCCTGCGAGCGTGAACGCAGCAGCGCGCGCGCACTGCGCACGCTGCTCGAGCACCTGCCCGACGCCGTGCTGCTGCTCGACGCCGGGGGCCGGATCCTGTCGTGCAATCCGGCAGCCGAGGCGTTGTTCGGCTCGCCCTGCTCCGTCCTGACTGGCCAGTCGTCGGCTCTGCTGATCGGCATGGCGCCGCAGGTCGTCTCGCGCCACGAGGGCACTGCCCGCCGCGTCGATGGCAGCAGCTTTGCGGCCGAGATCTCGATTACCGAAATGACGCTCGATGAGCACGTGCACCTGGTGGCCACTGTGCGCGACATGGACGGCCTGCGCGCGGAACGCGAACGGGTGCGCGCCGCCAACCAGCGACGTCACGATTACTTCCGCACCGCCAGCCACGAATTGCGCACGCCGATGGCCAGCATCCTCGGGTTTTCGGAACTGCTCCTCAAGCGCGAGTTCGACCCGGCCACCGGGCGCGAGCTGATCGACATCATCCACCGCCAGGCCACGCGCCTGATCGGCCTGGTGAACCAGATGCTCGACCTGGCGCGCATCGATGCCGGCGGCGCGGCGCAGTTGCAGCCAACCCTGCTCGACCTGGCCGACATGATGGCCAAGATCCAGGGCGCGCTGGCCAACGACGCGCACGCCGCACGGATCGCGCTGGCCGTGGCGCCCGGCCTGCCGCCCGTGACAGCCGACGCCGCGCGCGTGCAGCAGGCGCTGGGCAATATCGTGAACAATGCACTGGCCTACTCGGCACCGGACAGCATCGTCGATGTCAGCATCTCGCAGCAGGAACGCGCCGGGCAGGCCGGGGCCGCAGTGCGGGTGCGCGACCAGGGCGTGGGCATGACGCCGGAGCAGCGCAAACAGGTGTATGACGCATTCTGGCGCGCCAACGCCCTGCCCGACGTGCCGGGCAACGGCCTGGGCATGACCATCGTGCGCGAGATCGTGAGCGCGCATGGCGGCGTGATCGAGATCGTGTCGGCACCGGGGGATGGGACTGAAGTTGCGTTGTGGTTGCCGGCGCGCGCTGGTGTTGGGGATGCAGCAGCTGTCTGATGCACCCGATTCTGGTGGGCGATGGCCAGGCCGGCCTGGGATGGCTGCCTGGTTCCTGCGTTTTTACACAGCCTGCGCCAATAGCAGTCGTTAGCTGAATCACTACATCAGGTTTCCAACAAGCGCCAGTTAATTTCATGAACTGCGTTCGATTTTGCCTCGCGAAGAAGCAGCTCGCGAAATTTATATAAGCGCTTATGCAAATGCGTGTATTATCAAAACATGAAACAAGGACTCGGCACCAAGTTGCGTCATCTTATCGAGCTGCTCGACGGCGCAGTGGCTGCTTCCTATACGGAGGCCGGCCTGAGTTACCGCCCGCGCTATACCCCCGTCATGCGAGCACTGGCGGTACGTGAGCCGCGCACTATTGGCGACATTGCCGCAAGTGCTGGCATCACGCAGCCGGCGGCAACGCAGACCCTTGCATTGATGCTGAAGGAAGATCTTGTTATCCGCATGTCATCCGAAGATGGACGGCAAAAGCTGATCGGGTTGTCGGAGCAAGGGCGCGCGCTGCTGCCGCAACTGCAGCGCTGCTGGGCGGCGACGAATGCGGCCGCTGCGACGCTGGATGCAGATCTGGCCTACCCGCTGTCGGAAGTACTGACGCAAGCAATTGCTGCGCTGGAAGCACGACCGTTCGGCGCACGGATCCATGCCGCGCGCGAGCGAACCAACCACGAGGAGCCGTCATGAGTACCCAGCAATATGCCGTACCGTCCGCAATGCCGCTGCGCACCCGCATCCTGCACTATCCTTTGATCCTGGCGATCGTGGGCATCCTGGCGACTATCGTGCCGATGTTTGTCACGCTGGGTCTTAGTGAAATCGTGCCGAAACCGCTGCGCCTCGGCTGGCCCATGCTGCTGTCGGCTGCAGTCGCGGTAGCTGGCTATCGCTGGTTTGTCATGCGCCTGGAGCGCCGCCCGGTCACTGAGCTGGCTCTGGCTGGCGCGGGACGTGAACTATGGCGCGGACTCGGCATCGGCGTACTGCTCGTGGTTGCGACGTATTCGATACTGCTGATCAGTGGCGCCTTCATCATCACTGGCGCAGTAGCGCCGGGCGTCCTGCTGAAGCCTTTTCCTGAACAAGTCATGGTGGCCATCTTCGAGGAGATCGTGTTCCGCGCCATTGTCTTCGGCATGCTGCAGAAATTCTGGGGAACGAAAATTGCGTTGGGCGTGTCGACCGTGATTTTTGTTGTCGCCCACATGCCGAACGAAGGTTTCAGCGTGCTGGGCGCGGCGATGACGGCGGTGGCATCGCTTGCCCTCTCCGGCGCCTATCTGCTCTCTGGCCGTCTGTGGCTGCCGATCGGCCTGCATTTCGCATGGAATTTCTTGTGTGATGCCGTGTTCGCAGTCTCTGTCTCCGGCCACGCCGCTCGCGGCTGGCTTCAGGTATCCACAAGCGGTCCAGCATGGCTGTCCGGCGGGGATTACGGCGTTGAAGGTTCCATCGTCACCGGCATCACCTGGTCCATGGCTGCCATCGCGCTGCTCGTGATCGCATACCGACGCGGTCACTGGCGCTGAGGCTATGGCGTCGACAGGTAGCGCCGAATACATGGAAAGTCAATTGCAAATTATTTCCGGGTGGGTAGGCGCTTCGCAAGTGCTGAGCCCATTAGACATTACCAACCATGTTGATGTGGCATGAAAAAAAATCGTATCACTGCTTATGATGGCAATATTATCGGGTTGCATTCGAACTGGTGAGGAAGCAGAAATAGTTAATTCAAGCATCAATCTGAAAATTAACGAGCCATCAACTGATTACGTTCGCAGAAATGCGAGTCTGATTAAAGTAAACAACGGACCGCCAGGGGTTCATTTTTATGTGGCCCGCTGGGATCGAGAAAAACCAGGCGCAGCAACTTTCGATCACGGGGAAAATGCATTCTCGATCGCAAACATCCTGAGTATTACTGCCGTTGAGGACTCGTTATCGCCGCAGGAAGGCTTGGTGAAATTCAACGTTAATGCGGCCCTGGCAGCGACCGACTTGATCGGTCACGATGAGGCGCGCAAACGATTTCTTTCAGTCTTGCAGAATATTCGCAAAGCTGGCTGGCATATTTTCATCGACGAAGGAGACCCGCGTTTGCGCGGCCAGTCGATGCTCAACTTCGCGTTGTCGGGCTCCTCGTCCAGCAGTCTGGATGCAGACTACGAACCGACATTTTCCGAGTGGATGAGTACTCGAAGCAATATGCTTTGGCAATTTTACACAAATCATGTTTATCTTACCGTCTCATTTTCCCGCGAACCGACATTGCTCCACCCGCAAAAGCCAGGAGCGTATCTCATCTCGTTCACGATAGAAAGTGAGAACGAGCACTATCGCGGTTATGTTCCGTCAAACCAGAGAGCGCAATGGAAGAGCGCATTGCCTTCTCATTTAGAATATCTGCCAGAAATGCGTCAGAAGAAAGAGGACGAACTGCGCGCCAAAGGGGTAAGAATCGATGAGACTTATCAAAATCCACCGATCCCCAACCTCAACGAATAACTACAGCTGGCTTTGTTACACAATACAAATTAACTGCAAATCATTCTGCGCCGCCGGCTCCGTACCTGTCGTCATTGCCGTTCGAATCGCATGGCGCGCCCCTCACGCTGCAGTGTCAGGGTGTCGTCTTCCACAACGAGCGTCGCGTTGAACCCCTTCGTGGCCGCTATCGGAGGATCAAAGTTAAGCTGGAAACTGCCGCGTAGCGCGTCCGCCATCGGCACGGCGTACACCATCCATCGGCCACGGTCGATGTCGGGATGGCTTACAGCGATGTGTCGCACGGGGCCGCTGAACGGTGTGCGCCAGCCCTGCTCTCCGGTTTCGCCTTGCACTTTGATCGGCGCGTCGCCAAGTGCAACAACATTTAAACCGGCAATGCTTTCGCCACCGTTGCGCAGGTCAACCAGCAACTGCCCCTGGGGCAGCGTTACCGGCACCGCATCGGTCGATGGCTGCAGCGATGCAGCCTTGCGTTGTGACTCTTGGGAACGGAAAATCACCCGCTGGTTCCACACCGTCCACTCGCCCTTGGCATATTCATCGACCGCCCCATACGCCAATGAGTATTCGAACTTGCCATTGGGGCGCAGCAGGATTTCAGCGCCTACTTCGGTCACACCACTGAGGTAATAGTGACCCGGTAATGTGGCCTGCAACGCCGCGTCGGCAGCCTTGTTCCGTTGTGGTGCCACTTTGGCTGGCGTCGCGACCGGGGTTTTGGCAGCTTTCCAGCCAGCGGAGGTCAGCAAGCGCGCCAGCGCATCGTTCTCGCTGGCAACCATCGTCCACAGCGCGCCGTCGAAGCGCTCGCGGACCGGTCCCAGTTGCACAAGGCGCTCTGCCAGTCGCTGTCCGACCCAGCCTTCCAGCAGCATGTGGGGCGTCTCGGCCAGGTAGAGCATCACACGGGCCTGAATGCCGGCGCAGGCGCTGCCAGTGGCAAAGCCATGCTGACGCAGCAAATCCCAGTAGCTGGCGGATGCATCGCGCAATACGATGGCCAACTGCCCCGTGGCCTTGAGGCAAACCTGGTTCAATGGCAGGCTGAAGTCCTTGCTGACCAGCCGCAGCATATCGGCATTGAGCGAGCCAACGGCGCCGTCGAGCGCCATGCCCACGTGCTGGCTGGAGCTTGTATCGATGACCCCACCGTTGGCCAGCAATACCTCGAGTACCTCGGTATTTCCTTGCGCAATAGCCAATTCAACGGGACTCGGGCCCCATGTTTCTTTATCCTTTCGCGTGCGCCGGTTCGGGTCTTCCGGACGGGCCAGGATCGCGGGCAGCAGGTCGGTCCGGCCATTGTAAATCGCGAACATCAGGAAGTACGGCTTGCCCTGGGAGCTGCCATCAGCATCGTCCGGGGCCGCCGCCGTGCCGTCCTCGTCAAAATCGGCGCGCCGCAGCAAAACGTGCTCGATCAGCAAACGCGCCACGTTGCGGTCGGGCGCGGCAAATGCGGCGTCGATGGATCTGCCGCTCAATTTTTCCACCGAAGCACCTGCCTTGAGGAGCTTGCGCAGCCGCGTCGTGCTGATGGTCGCCGGATCCCAGAGGATTGTTACAACCGACTGGTGTTCAGAACTCGGTCCTGTTCAACACTGGCAGCGCCAACATTAACGATATTTAACGAATTAGCCACCCCCGTTTAAGCCTGCGCCGGGCATAGTCGAAGGTAGGGAACAATACGCTCTCCACCTTGCAAACGGATCCGACACCCATGCCCTCGATGACCCTTCCGCGCCGCCCGGCGCTGGCGACCGCCATAACGGCCGCCGCGCTGCTCTCCGCCTGCGGCAAAGACCCCAAGCCTGCCGCGCCAGCGGTGCCCGAAGTCGCCATACTGACCATGGCCACCACGAATGTCGCGCTGAACATCGCCCTGCCCGGCCGCACGGCGCCGTTCCTGCTGGCCGAGGTCCGGGCCCGGGTCGACGGGATCGTGCAGGAGCGCCGCTTTACCGAGGGCGCCGACGTGCGCAAGGGCGAGCCGCTGTACCTGATCGATCCGGCGCCGTATCGCGCCGCCGTCAAGAGCGCCGAAGCAGAGTTGCAACGGGCGCAGGCGACGCTGGCCAGCAATGTGTCGCAACTGAATCGCAACCGCGTGCTGGTGAAGGAAAACGCGGTCAGCAAGCAGGAATTCGAAACCGCCGAGGCGGCGCAACTCGAAGCGGCGGCCGATGTCGCTGCCGCCAAGGCGGCCCTGGACGTGGCCCGCATCAACCTTGGCTACACCACCGTGACCGCGCCGATCGCGGGCCGCAGCAGTGTGTCGGCCGTGACCCAGGGCGCGTATGTGCAAGGCAGCGCCGCCACCCTGATGACGACGATCCAGCAGATCGACCCGATGTACGTCGACCTGCAGCAATCGAGCAGCGAAGGCCTCGCGCTGCGGCGCGAGATCGCCGCCGGCCGCGTGCGCATGGAAGGCACCGATGCTGCCAAGGTCAGCCTGCAACTGGAAGACGGCAGCACCTACACCCGCAGCGGCACGCTCGCGTTTTCAGGCGTGACCGTCGACCAGGCCACCGGCTCGGTCACGCTGCGCGCGCGCTTCCCGAACCCCGACAAGCTGCTGCTGCCCGGCATGTTCGTGCGCGCGAGCGTCAGCCAGGGCGTGCGTCAGGGGGTCATGCGCGTGCCCGCGACGGCCGTGACGCGCACGCCGCAGGGCACGGCCACCGTGATGATCGTGGGCCAGGACAACAAGGTCGCGCTGCGCACCGTGCGCACCGGCGCGCTGGTCGATGGTTTCTGGCTCGTCGACGACGGCTTGAAGGCCGGCGAACGCGTGATCGTCAGCGGCGTGCAGAAGCTGCGACCCGGCACCGTGGTCAAGGTCGCCGCAGCACCAGCGGCGCCAGCAGCAGCGCCAGCGGCCACGGCGCCTGCCGCAGCCACCGCCGCGCGCCAGGAATAATCCAAGATGCCAAAGTACTTCATCAACCGCCCGATCTTCGCGATCGTCATCTCGCTGCTGATCATGCTGGTCGGCGGCATCGCGCTGCTCAAGATGCCAATCGAGCAGTATCCGCCCGTCTCGCCGCCGTCGGTGCAGATCCAGGCGACCTTCCCCGGCGCGTCGGCCGAGACCATGCAGAACACCGTGATCCAGGTGATCGAGCAGCAGATGACGGCGATCGACAACCTGCTCTACATGCAGTCGACCAGCGATGACACGGGCCAGTCGACGACGTCGCTGACGTTCGCCGCCGGCACCGATCCCGACATCGCCCAGGTCCAGGTGCAGAACAAGCTGCAGGCGGCGGTCCCGCGCCTGCCGAGCGAGGTCCAGCAATCGGGCCTGCGCGTGACCAAGTCGACGTCCGACTTCCTGATGGTGGCGGCGTTCGTCTCCGACGACGACAGCATGACCAAGTTCGACATCGCCAACTACGTCGCCTCGAACATCCAGGACCCCCTATCGCGCATGCCGGGCGTGGGCAGCATGAACCTGTTCGGCACCCAGTACGCGATGCGCATCTGGCTCGACCCGGTCAAGCTGACGAGTTTTGCACTGACGCCGCTCGACGTGACGGACGCGATCCGCGCGCAAAACGTGCAGATCTCGGGCGGCCAGCTGGGTGGCACACCGGCGGTCCAGGGCCAGACCCTGAGCGCCACCATCAACCAGGCGACGATGCTGCGCACGCCCGAGGAATTCAAGCGCATCCTGGTCAAGGTCCAGCCGGACGGCTCGTCCGTGCGCATCGGCGACGTCGCGCGCGTGGCGCTGGGGCCCGAAAACTACAACGTCGACGTGCGCTACAACGGCAAGTCGGCGTCGGGCCTGGGCATCCAGCTCGCCCCGAACGCCAATGCGCTCGATACCGCAGAAGCCGTGCGTGCGCGTTTGAAAGAGTTGGGCGAATTCTTCCCACCGGGCCTGCGCACCGTGTATCCGAACGACGTCACGCCCTTCATCGAAACCTCGATCAAGGGCGTGACCCACACGCTGATCGAGGGCATCGTGCTCGTGTTCCTGGTGATGTACCTGTTCCTGCAAAACTTCCGCGCCACCCTGATCCCGTCGATCACGGTGCCGGTGGTGTTGCTTGGCACGTTCGGCATCATGTCGGCGCTGGGCTTTACCATCAATACGCTGTCGATGTTCGGCCTCGTGCTGTCCATTGGCCTGTTGGTCGACGATGCGATCGTGGTGGTGGAGAACGTCGAGCGCGTGATGCACGAAGACGGTTTGCCGCCGAAAGAAGCGACGATCAAAGCCATGGGCCAGATCACCAGCGCGCTGATCGGCGTGGCCCTCGTGCTGTCGGCCGTGTTCGTGCCGGTGGCCTTCTCGAGCGGCACGGTCGGCGCGATCTACCGCGAATTTTCGCTGACGGTCGTGGCCTCGATGCTGCTGTCGGCGTTCATCGCGCTGACGCTCACGCCGGCGCTGTGCGCCACGATGCTCAAGCCGGTCGACCCGGACCACCATGAAAAGAAGGGGTTCTTCGGCTGGTTCAACCGCTCGTTCGACGCGACCCGCGACCGCTACCTGGGCGGCGTGACCCGTATTCTGGGCCGCCGCGCGCTGTGGATGGTCGTGTACCTGGTGCTCGTCGGCGCCGTCATTGCCCTGTTTATGCGTCTGCCAGGCGGCTTCCTGCCGAAGGAAGACCAGGGCTATATGTTCGTCCAGGTGCAGACGCCGGCCGGCAGCACGCAGGAAACGACGGGCCGCGTGCTGGAAGAAATCAGCCAGTACCTGCTGAAAGAAGAATCGGCAGTGGTGGAAGCCACCTTCATGACCAATGGCGCGAGCCAGCCGCAGCGCGGCCAGAACCAGGGCCGCCTATTCGTGCGCCTGAAGACCTGGGACGAGCGCAAGGACGAAGCGCTCGGTGTGTCGGCGCTGGCCAACCGCATCGCAGCGCGCTACGCCAACTACCAGGGTGCGACCATCAACACGGTCGAACCGCCATCGATCCGCGGCCTGGGCTCGGCCAACGGCTTCTCGCTGCAGCTGCAGGATCGCGGTGGCCTGGGGCATGACGCGCTGGCCAAGGCGCGCGACCAGTTGCTCGAGCTGGCGCGCAAGGAACCGAACCTGCAGCGCGTGCGCTTCACGGGCCAGGCCGACAACGCCACCTACAAGATCGACATCGACCGCGAAAAGGCCGCCGCGCTGGGCGTGAACCTGACCGAAGTCGACCAGACCTTCTCGACGGCCTGGGGCTCGCGCTACATCAACAACTTCCTCGACACGGACAACCGCATCAAGCGCGTGTACGTGCAGGCCGATGCCCAGTTCCGCATGAACCCGGACGACATCAAGCTGCTCTATGCGCGCAATAGCGCAGGCGAGATGGTGCCGTTTTCGAGCTTCGCCAGTGCGCGCTGGGCCTGGGGTTCGCCAGCGATGGCGCGCTACAACGGCATCGAGTCGGCCGAGATTCTCGGTCAGCCGGCGCCCGGCTTTAGTTCCGGCGAGGCGATGGCGATCATGGAACGCCTGGTGGGCGAACTGCCGGAAGGTATCGGCTTCGAGTGGAGCGGCATCTCGCTGCAGGAATCGCAGGCCGGCTCACAGGCGCCGCTCCTGTACGCGCTGTCGATCCTGGTCGTGTTCCTGTGCCTGGCCGCGCTGTATGAAAGCTGGGCGATCCCGATCTCGGTCATCATGGTGGTGCCGGTCGGTATTCTCGGTGCGTTGAGCGCAGCGACGGCCTTCGGTATGGAGAACGACGTGTTCTTCCAGGTGGGGCTCTTGACCACCATCGGCCTGTCGGCCAAGAACGCGATCCTGATCGTCGAATTCGCGCGCGAACTGCAGATGCAGGGGATGGGCATTGTCGAAGCGGCGCTCGAATCGGCCAAGGTGCGACTGCGCCCGATCATCATGACGTCGATGGCGTTCATCCTGGGCGTGCTGCCGCTGGCCTTGTCGAGCGGCGCCGGTTCGGGCAGCCAGAACGCGCTGGGCATCGGCGTCATCGGCGGCATGCTGACGGCGACCTTCCTGGCCACGTTCCTGATTCCGCTGTTCTACGTGATCGTCGCGTCGCGCGCCAAGACGCCGACGCATATCGATGACACGCCGGCCGACGGCGAGGCGCCGGTCGCGCCTTCGCAGCCGCAAGCGCATTGAGGTCGCCGTGAAACTGCTCCTCATCGAAGACAACGAACGCGTCGCGCGCTTCGTCACCAAAGGCCTGAGCGAGGCCGGGCATACGGTCGACCATGCCGACAATGGCCGCGATGGCATGGTCTACGCCGTCACCGAGCCCTATGACGCCATCGTCATGGACCGCATGCTGCCCGGCGGGATCGACGGCCTGGCACTGATCGAAACACTGCGCCAGCAGGGCAACCGGGTGCCGATCCTGATTCTGAGCGCCCTCGATGGCGTGGACGATCGCATCCGCGGCTTGCGCGCCGGTGGCGACGACTACCTGACCAAGCCGTTCGCGTTCGGCGAACTGCTCGCGCGGCTGGACGCGCTGCTGCGCCGCTCGCAAAGCCAGGCCGTCGAAACCGTCATGACGCTGGGCGACCTGAGTGTCGACATGCTGGCGCACCGCGTCACGCGCGCCGGCAAGACACTGGCGCTGCAGCCACGCGAATTCAAGCTGCTGGCCTATCTGCTGCGCCATGCTAACCAGGTCGTCACGCGCACAATGCTGCTCGAGAACGTGTGGGATTACCACTTCGACCCGCAGACCAATGTCATCGATGTCCACATCAGCAAGCTGCGGCAAAAGATCGACGCCGGCTTTCCGTCGGCCCTTCTGCGCACGGTGCGCAATGCCGGCTACATGCTGACCGACCAGCCTTGAGCGAGACGCACACGATGCTCAGGCTCCCCAGTTTTTCCGCCCGCACGATCGCCATCGGTTATGGCCTCGTAACGCTGCTGGTACTGGCGATGTTCGCCGGGCCGCTGTGGTACGCGTGGCATACGAATATCGGCGAGGTGCGCAGCCAGCTGCTCAAATCCGACGCCCAGCACCTGAGCAACCTGTTCATCCGCCAGGGCCCGCCCGCGCTGGCCGCCGCGATCGACAGCCAGGTCCACGGCGTGAACGACGGCGTGCGCAAGATCATGCTGTTTGTCGCGCCCGACGGCGCCAAGCTGGCCGGTAATCTGCAGGCGTGGCCCGAGGGCGTGCCGGACCGCGATGGCCTGTGCCGGGTGACGATCGTGGTCGACGACGTGCCGCGCAACGTGGAGCTGGTGCGGGTGACGCTGGAAGACGGCTACCGGCTGCTCGTGGCCAGCAACCTCAATCGCTTCCAGAAGCTCGAACGCCTGTTCACATATGGCTTGCTGGGCTGCGCGATCACGGTGCTGCTCAGCGCCGCGCTGGGTGGTCTCATGATTCGCCGCGCGCTGCTGGGCCGCATGCAGGGCATCAGCGACACCACTGCTTCGATCATCGAGGGCAAGCTGTCGCACCGCCTGGTCGAACCGGGCGATGGCGACGAACTGCAGCAACTGACGCGCACCGTGAACCGCATGCTCGACCAGATCGAGCATCTGGTGACCGGTGTACAGGATGTCTCGAACGCGATCGCGCACGACCTGCGCACGCCGTTGTCTGAACTGCGCGCGCGGCTTGAAGAACTGTCGGTGGCGCGGCCGGCGCCGGAGGAAACCTTCGTCGAAATCGACGCCGCGATCGATGACGTCGATCGCGTGATGGGCATCTTCAATGCCTTGCTGCGACTGGCCGAAATCGACAGCGGCAGCCGGCGCGCCGGTTTCGTCGATGTCGACCTGGCGGCGCTGGGCGCCGAAGTGACCGAGTTCTACGCGCCGGTCGCCGAACTGAAGGACATCGCGCTGGGCTTTGAAGGTCCGGACGACCTGCACGTGGTGGGCGACCCCGTGCTGCTGGCGCAGGCGCTGGGCAATATGGTCGACAATGCGCTCAAGTATGCGCCGGTGCGCGGCGCGATCGCGATCTCCGCGCAGCGCATCGATGCCGACACGGTGCAGATCGTCGTGGCCGATAATGGCCCCGGCATCCCCGTGCACGAACGCACGCGCGTCATCGAGCGCTTCTACCGGGTGGATGCGAGCCGCGGCACGCCTGGCGTGGGTCTGGGCCTGAGCGTGGTCTCGGCGGTGGCGCGGCTGCATGGCGGCACGCTGACACTGGACGACAATCATCCGGGATTGCGGGCCACGCTGCGCATCGGCGCCACGACGGCGCCATGACTGCGTCGGCGTTGTCGTCGGCGTCGGCGTCGGCGTCGGCATCGGCATCGGATTAAGCTACGGCTCAGGTTCCCGGCACCTGCCCTGCCGGCTGCATTTGCGCTACAGTGTGGCCTTTGTTGGCGCCCCCTCTGTCGGGCCACATTCACGGGAGAGCCCCATGCCTGAACCAGTTCCACCCAACGGCGACCTGACAAGACGCGCCGACGACCACTTCCTGCGCCACCTCGGCATCACTCTGGAGGCGCTGGCAGCGCCGGTGGATCCCGCCAATCCGACAGGTCTGCCGGCCCGCGCAACGAGCGTCTACCGCGCCATCATCGAAGCGCGCCAGGGCGATGAAGATATCCAGCCGCGCGGGGTCTGGCAGCGGCAGCCGAAGCGCTCGGACTGGCCGCACGTCAGCAACCTAGCCGCCGGCGCCTTGCGCACCCAGGGCAAGGACCTGCAACTGGCCGCTTGGCTGTGCGAGTCCCAGGTCCACGAACATGGCCTGGGCGCGCTGGCCCCCTGCCTGCTGCTGGCGCACACGCTGTGCGAGCGTTACCCGACCGCCCTCCATCCGCAGCTCGAACACGACGACACCGAAGCCCGCGCGAACATCCTCCGCTGGCTGGACCAGAAGCTGGCCCCAACGCTGCGCCAGTCACCGCTATTCACAACGGAAGACGGCCGCGCAACGACGTGGGCCGACTGCGAACAAACCGCACAAGAGCTTGATGGCCACGACGCGGCCCGCGGCACGCTAGCAGCAATGCCCCCAGCAGTCCTGGCCGAGCGCATCACCGCACTGGAAGACGCGCACGCCACGATCGCACAGCTCCACGGCACCTTCAACACCCCGCACACCGCCACGGCACCGTGCCTGACGACGCTGGCCGACCAAGCACACGCCATCCTCTCAGCACTCCACAACGAACGCGCCGCACGAGTCCCAGCGCCAGCGGCCGTGCCAACCGAAGCACCGTCAGAACAGACTGAAACACCAGCCACTGCGCCCACGACAAACACAACTGAGCCCCACCAATTCCGCGACCGCGCCGATGCCTACGCCTGCCTTGCCGCAGCCGCCACCTACCTCGCCCACCTCGAGCCGCACAGCCCCACGCCCTACCTGATCAAACGCGCCGTCGAATGGGGCAATATGAACACCGGCGCCCTCTACCAGGAACTCTTCATCCGCCTGGGCGGCCAACTGAGCATCTTCGACATGGTCGGCACCGACATGCTCCCCACCCCGCAAAAACCCACCCCACCCCAATAACCCCAAATCAAAATTAGGGTCAGAGTCGGTTGTTTGCCAACTTCAATAAATCAATTGTTTATTAATTCGACTCTGACCCCAATTAATTTGCAAGATTAGCTGCTGAGCTTAGGGTCGGAGTCGAATTGTTTGACAACTTTGGGTAATTGCCCATTAATTCGACTCTGACCCTAATTGTTCAGAATGATTTGCAGGGGTCGATGAATGCCTTCGGGACATTAATTGCACGAGAGGATTTGCCTAATATTGGATAGCGCTAACAACAGCAAAAAACAATGAGGGTCAGAGTCGAATTGTTTGTCAATTTTTATAAATCAATTGAAAAA
The DNA here is from genome assembly GCF_014200505.1 of Massilia aurea. Taxonomy (GTDB): domain Bacteria; phylum Pseudomonadota; class Gammaproteobacteria; order Burkholderiales; family Burkholderiaceae_D; genus Telluria; species Telluria aurea_B. The sequence goes on from NZ_JACHBX010000001.1 coordinate 2,066,148, forward strand.
CAATTCGACTCTGACCCTAATTTTTATGCAATGTTTGACGGGCTCATCTGCAAGAGCCCGAATATGGCTGTTTGCTAAAGGCTATTACCCAATAATTCGACTCTGACCCTAATTGTTGGGGGGTTAGCTGCCGAAGTAGCGGCCGGCGCGGTGCCAGGCCATGACCATGCCGCTCATGGCGACGGCGCTCAGGGCGGACCAGGCGACCAGATGCGGGGCGACCAGCAGCAGTGCCAGCGCGAGGATGACGCTGTCGATCATGATCTGGGTGCGGCCGGCGTTGATGTTGTACTGCTTTTGCAGCCACAGCGTGACAATGCCCGTGCCGCCAACCCCGGCGCCGTGGCGCGCGAGTGCGAGGATGCCCATGCCGCAGAAGGTGCCGCCGCCCAGGGCTGCCACGGCCGGATGCACGCGGTCGATGACCAGCACGAACGGCATGACCTTGAGCAGCCCCATGATCATCGCGCTGCCGGCCAGCGACTTGATCGTGAAGCGTGCGCCCATGAAGAAGTAACCAAACAGGAAGAACGGCACGTTGATCATCATGAACAGCGTACCGACCGACACGCCGGTCGAGTACGACGTCAACAAGGCGATGCCGGCGACACCGCCGGTCAGCAGGCCCGCTGCATGCAGCAGCACGATGCCAATCACGACGAACAGCACGCCGACGATGATGCCGTAGACGTCATCGAGCGTCGAATGCGGCTTGACCTCGATGATTGGACGCGATGGCTTGCTGGGGGAGCCTGGATACATGACAGACTGACTCACGCCCGCACCATCGCGCAGGCAGGACCGGACCGCGACGCGCACGTCGGCGCGAGCGCTGTCACCACGCGAGCGGGAAGGTGGCGGCGCGGGGCTGCGCACACGGAATCGGCAAGCGTCGGGCTAGAGTTCATGGTCCTCGGATGATCGGATGGGTAAGAGAAGCTGCAAGCGGCGCAGGTCTGGTCGAAAGACGCAAACACGCAAACACGCAGGTTATGGCGCGCTACAGCCCGCCATTATCGCCCATGTTGCGGCGCAGTGTCGAGCCGCACGAACTCGCCATGTCGCGAATGAGCGAATGGATGCTGCGCTGCACCTTGACGGTGCACGAAGAGACTCGATTGCGCCGCTGCGGTGCGCTACACGCCAGCATCCGGTGCCCGATCCGCCGCCATATCCGCCGCCAGTTCGCGCTCGAGAAATTCAACGCACACCCGCACCTTCGCCGAATTCCCCAGCCGCTGCGGATACACGGCCCACACATTGGCTTCCTGCGCAAACTCGGGCAGGATCTGCACCAGCTGCCCGGCCGCCAGCAGCGGCTGCGCGTGCCAGCGCGAGCGCAGCACGATCCCGGCGCCGTCCAGCGCCCAGCGCAGCGCGACTTCGCCATGGTTGGTCGACAGCGCGCCGGATACCTTCACCGTCTCCTCCAAACCTTTCGCGCGCAGCCGCCACACACCAAACGGATGATCGCGCTCCTTGATGACCAGGCACTGGTGGCCTGCCAGATCCTGCAGCGTGCGCGGCGTCCCATGCTGCGCCAAATATGCAGGCGCCGCGCACAGGATGCGGTGATTGACCATCAGACGCCGCGCGATCAGCTGCGGCGCGATCTCGTCGCCGATCCGCACATCCAGATCGAACCCTTCAGCCACCGGATCGACCAGCCGGTCAAACACCTCGAAGCGGATCTGCAGCGCCGGATACGCGCGTGCCAGCCGGGCAATCGCCGGTGCGACGACCTGGCGGCCGAAGCCGAAGCTGCTGCACACGCGCAGCTGGCCGCTGGGCGCCCGCCGCCGCTCGGCCGATTCCTCGATCAGGTCATCCAGGCTGTCGAGAATCGCCTGCGCCCGTTCAAACGCCTGCGCGCCGTCTTCGGTGATGACGACGCGCCGCGTCGTGCGCTGGAACAGCCGCACGCCCAGCGCAGCCTCGAGCACCCCGATCCGTTTGCTGACATACGCGGCCGACATGCCGAGCGCCTGCGCCGCGCCCGCAAACGATCCCTGACGCGCCACGGTCACGAACACCCGCAGGTCAGCATTCTCCAACAGATTATTCACGCTTCGTGTTCCTTAACACCACATGAAGCAGCATTATAAACATAGCGTTTTGCATTATTCTTGAACCATTCAGATCAGCTCACAGGAGACACCCATGAAAACCCACAAGATCGCCGTGATCGCCGGCGACGGCATCGGCAAGGAAGTCATGCCCGAGGGCCTGCGCGCCCTGGACGCCACCGCCAAACGCTTCGGCATCCACCTCGAATTCACCACCTTCGAATGGGCCGACTGCGACTACTACGTCAAGCACGGCAAGATGATGCCGGATGACTGGCGCGCGCAGCTCTCCGGCTTCGAGGCCATTTTCTTCGGCGCCGTCGGCATGCCCGACATCGTCCCCGACCATATCTCGCTGTGGGGCTCCCTGCTCAAGTTCCGGCGCGAGTTCGACCAGTACGTGAACCTGCGCCCGGTGCGCCTGATGCCCGGCGTGCCCTGCCCGCTCGCCAACAAGAAGCCGGGCGACATCGACTTCTACGTCGTGCGCGAAAACACCGAGGGCGAATACTCGTCGGTCGGCGGCAAGATGTTCGAAGGGACCGATCGCGAGTTCGTGCTGCAGGAATCGGTGTTCACGCGCCACGGCACCGACCGCATCCTCAAGTACGCGTTCGACCTAGCCCAGAGCCGCCCTAAAAAGCACCTGACCGCCGCCACCAAATCGAACGGCATCTCGATCTCGATGCCGTACTGGGATGAGCGCGTGGCCGCCATGGGCGAGCAGTACGCCGACGTCAAATGGGACAAGTACCACATCGACATCCTGTGCGCGCGCTTCGTGATCTCGCCCGAGCGCTTCGACGTCGTCGTGGCATCGAACCTGTTCGGCGACATCCTGTCTGACCTCGGCCCGGCCTGCACCGGTACGATCGGCATCGCGCCGTCAGCCAACCTGAACCCGGACCGCACCTTCCCGTCGCTGTTCGAGCCGGTACACGGCTCGGCCCCCGACATCTACGGCAAGAACATCGCCAACCCGATCGCAATGATCTGGTCGGGCGCGATGATGCTCGAGTTCTTGGGCCAGGGCGACGCCAACTACACGGCCGCGCATGACGCCATGCTGGGCGCGATCGAGCGCTGTCTGGTCGAGGGCCCGCGCACGCCCGACATGGGTGGCACGGCCAACACCACTGACGTGGGTCAGGCCGTCACGCGCTACCTCGAGACTTAAGCCACTTCCCGGTTGGCCAGTGCTATTGTGGGGGTCCTTACAGCACAATCAACCGGAGCCACCATGCAACCGCACGAATCGACCGAACTGGAATACGTTGGTTTCTGGGCGCGCACCGGCGCGGCGCTCATCGACAGCATCCTGGTGATGATCGTCGTGCTGCCACTGCTCTACGCCATCTACGGCGCCGCGTATTGGGACAGTACTGCGATGGTGATCGGCCCGGCGGACTTCATCATCAACTGGCTCCTGCCGGCTGCCTTCGTGCTCGCGCTGTGGATCAAGCTCTCGGCCACGCCGGGCAAGATGGCCGTCGGCGCGATCATTGTCGATGCGCGTACCGGCGGCAAGCCAAGCACGCGCCAGTTCATCATCCGCTACTTGGGCTACTACGTCTCGATGATCCCGCTGTTCCTGGGCATTCTCTGGGTCGGCTTCGACGCGCGCAAGCAGGGCTGGCACGACAAGATGGCCGGCACAGTCGTCGTGCGGCGCAAGGGCGGCACGACGCAACCCGTCAAATTCGACGCCACCGAACGCGCCTGATCAATCGGTCAGCCTGCGCATCTGCGCAATCAGATCGGCCTTGCCTTCAAAACCGATCCCCGGCAGATCGGGCATCGTGATGTGCCCATTCTCGACCTTGACGCCATCCGGGAAGCCGCCGTACGGCTGGAACAGGTCGGGATACGATTCGTTCCCGCCCAGCCCCAGGCCGGCGGCGATATTCAGTGACATCTGGTGCCCGCCGTGCGGGATGCAGCGCTTGGCCGACCAGCCGTGCTCCTTCAGCATGTCGAGCGTGCGCAGATACTCGACCAGGCCATAACTGAGCGCGCAATCGAATTGCAGCCAGTCGCGATCGGCGCGCATGCCGCCGTGGCGGATCAGGTTGCGCGCATCCTCCATCGAAAACAGGTTCTCGCCCGTGGCCATCGGATTGGCGTAGTAGTTGCGCAGCGTCGCCTGCAGTTCGTAGTCGAGCGGGTCCCCCGCTTCTTCATACCAGAACAGATCGTACTGCGACAGCGCCTTGGCGTAGCGGATGGCCGTATCCAGGTCGAAGCGGCCGTTCGCATCGACCGCCAGCTTCTGCCCGTCGCCCAGCACACTCAGGATCGAATCGATGCGGCGCAGGTCTTCGTCGAGCGAGTCGCCGCCGATCTTCTTCTTGACCACCGTGTAGCCGCGATCGAGATAGCTGCGCATCTCGTCTTTCAGCTTGCCGTGGTCCTGCCCCGGATAATAATAGCCGCCGGCCGCATACACGAACACGCGGCGCTCCGGCTGGCCATTGCCATAGCGGTCGGCCAGCAACTGGAACAGCGGCACGCCCGCGATCTTGGCCGTCGCATCCCACACCGCCATGTCGATGGTGCCGATGGCCACCGAGCGCTCGCCGTGACCACCCGGCTTTTCGTTGGTGAACATCGTTTGCCAGATCTTGTGCGGGTCGAGGTTCGCGCCCGTGTCGTCCTGCAGCGAGGCAGGATCTGCCTCGAGGATGCGCGGGATGAAGCGCTCGCGCATCAGCGTGCCCTGGCCATAGCGGCCGTTGGAGTTGAAGCCGTAGCCGATCACGGGTTTGCCATCGCGGATCACGTCGGTCACCACGGCGACCACGCTCAGCGTCATCTTGCTGAAATCAATGTAGGCGTTACGGATCGGGGAGCTGATTGGAACGGTCTGTTCGCGGATGTCGACGATTCTCATGGCGGTGTCTCTCATGTGCTGGTTGAACGAGACACCAGATTATTCGCTGCAAGGGCGGTTATGATTGAATCTCTTTCACAGGATTCTTCACCCAAAGTGAACAATGACCTCGCCTCGCATCTCGAATTCTTTGTGCTGCTGGCGCGCCACGGCAGCCTGAGCGCCGCTGCGCGCGCGCTCGACCTGACGCCGCCGGCTGCCACCAAGCGCCTGGCGCAGCTCGAAGAGCGCCTCGGCGTGCGGCTCGTGAACCGCACCACGCGCACCAGCAGCCTCACGCCCGAGGGTGAAACCTATCTGCATTACGCGACCCGCATCCTGGCCGACTTGCACGAGATGGAAGAAGCCGTATCGAGCACGCGCGCCGTGCCGCGCGGCCTGCTGCGCGTGAATGCATCGCTTGGATTCGGGCGCACGACGATCGCGCCGCTGGTGTCGACCTTCGCGCAGCGCTACCCGCAGGTGGAGGTGCAGCTCGACGTCACCGACCGGCCGGTGGACCTCGTCGCAGGCGGCATCGACCTGGCGATCCGGTTTGGCGAGCTGCCCGACCAGCGCCTGATTGCGCGCCGCATCATGTCGAACCGGCGCCTCCTGTGCGCGTCGCCGCGCTACCTCGAACGGCATGGCATGCCCGCCAGCCTGGCGGATCTGGCCAGCCACCGCTGCATCGTGCACCGGCAGAACGACGAAGCGCATGGCGTCTGGCGCCTGGAACATGAAGGCCGCGCCGTGTCGGTCAAGGTCCAGGGTGCGCTGTCGAGCAACGATGGCGACATCGTGCTGGGCTGGGCGCTCGATGGCCACGGCATCCTGGTGCGCTCGGAATGGGATCTGGCAAAGTACGTCGACAGCGGCCGCCTGCGCATCGTGCTGCCCGGGTACACGCAGCCCGAGGCCGACCTGTTCGTCGTCTACCCGAGCAAGCGCTGGCAGTCGGCGCGGGCACGGGCGTTTGTTGATTTTTTGGTGGAGCAGTTTGGGGGTTGATGCCGCGCGATCATCCGGCGTGACAATGGCGAGAATCACGATCGCCGCGTGGATGACGTAGGGTGGACGGGTTCCCCGTCCACGCGGTGATGGTTGACGGCGAGATCATCCGGCGGGAAAACAGCGCCAGTCACTACCACCGCGTGGACGGCATAGCCGTCCACCCTACGAACAACGGTCTCCGCCAGTGGTATTACTTCACGCCCGCCGCTGCCAGCGCCGTCATGTTGACGATGCGGCGCACAGTGGCGCTCGGGCTCAGGATGTGCACCGGCTTGGCCGCGCCCAGCAGGATCGGGCCCACGGTCACGCCCTTGCCTGCGGCGACCTTGAGCACGTTGAACAGGATATTGGCGGCGTCCAGCGACGGCATCACCAGCAGGTTCGCGCTGCCCGAGTAGCCGGCGTCGATCTTGTACAGGTCACGGATTTCTTCCGACAGCGCAGCGTCGCCGTGGATCTCGCCGACCACGGCCAGTTCGGGCGACTGCTCGGCCAGCAGCGCGCGTGCTTCGCGCATGCGCTTGGCGGACGGCCGCTCGGACGAACCCTGCGACGAGTGCGACAGCAGCGCGGCCTTCGGCTCGAGGCCGAAGTGCTGCAGCGTTTCGGCTGCCAGGCGCGTGATGGCCGCCAGCTCCTGGGCGCTCGGCTGCTCGTTGACATACGTGTCAGTGATGAACAGCGTGAACTTGTCGAGCACGAGCGCGTTCATCGCGGCCAGCACTTCGGCGCCCGGCGCCACGCCGATCTCGCTGCGCACGTGCTCCAGGTGGTCGTCGTAGCAGCCGGTCATGCCGCAGATCAGCGCGTCGACCGTACCCGCCGCCAGCAGGCGCGTGCCCTGCAGCGTCGTATCGGCTTCGGCCGCAATGACGGTGTAGTCGGCACCTTCGCGCAGGCGCAGGCCCGCGTCCTTGATGGCGCGCTGCAGGACCGACGTGTCGCCGATCAGCACCGGATGGGCGATGCCCTCATCGACCACCGCTTGCACTGCGCGCAGCACGCGTGGCTCGGTCGCTTCGGCGTACGCCACCTTGCGCACGTCGGCGCGTGCCTTGTCGAACACCGGCTTCATGAAGAACCCGGTGTGATAGATCATCTGGCCCAGCTTGTCGCGGTAGGCGTCCATGTCGGTGATCGGGCGCGTTGCCACGCCCGATGCGGCAGCGGCTTCGGCCACGCGCGGCGCGATCGCGCCGAGCAGGCGCGGATCGAACGGCTTCGGAATGATGTACTCGGGGCCAAAGGCAAGGTCCTGGCCTTCGTAGGCCAGCGCCACCACGTCGCTCGCTTCGGCTTCGGCCAGTTCGGCAATCGCCGTCACGCAGGCGAGCTTCATTTCGTCGGTGATGCGCGTGGCGCCGCAATCGAGCGCGCCGCGGAAGATGTACGGGAAGCACAGCACATTGTTGACCTGGTTCGGATAGTCCGAGCGGCCGGTGGCGATGATGACGTCCGGGCGCGCAGCCTTGGCCACTTCAGGACGGATCTCAGGCTCGGGATTGGCCAGCGCCAGGATGACCGGCTTGTCAGCCATCGTCTTGACCATCTCGCCCGTCAGCACGCCGGCGGTCGAGCAGCCCAGGAACACGTCGGCGTCCTTGACCACATCGGCCAGCACGCGCGCATCGGTCGCCTGCGCATAGCGCGCCTTGTTCTCTTCCATATTGGCGTCGCGGCCCTGCCAGATCACGCCGCGCGAGTCGACGACGTAGATGTTCTCCTGCTTCACGCCCAGCAGCACCATCATGTCCAGGCAGGCAATCGCCGCCGCACCGGCGCCGGAAGCGACCAGCTTGATCTGGCCGATGTCCTTGCCGACGACTTTCATCGCATTGAGCAGCGCAGCGGTCGAGATGATCGCGGTGCCGTGCTGGTCGTCGTGGAAGACCGGAATGTTCATGCGCTCGCGCAGCTTCTTCTCGATGTAGAAGCATTCCGGCGCCTTGATGTCTTCCAGGTTGATGCCGCCGACAGTCGGCTCGAGCATCGCAATCGCGTCGATCAGCTTGTCCGGATCCAGTTCGTCCAGTTCCAGGTCGAACACGTCGACACCGGCAAATTTCTTGAACAGGCAGCCCTTGCCTTCCATGACCGGTTTGGCGGCCAGCGGACCGATATTGCCCAGGCCAAGCACCGCGGTGCCGTTGGTGATCACGGCCACCAGGTTGCCGCGCGACGTGTAATCGAACGCGGTGGCCGGATCGGCAGCGATTTCTTCGCAGGCGTACGCCACACCTGGCGAATACGCGAGCGACAGATCGCGCTGGTTCGACAGCGGTTTGGTGGCGATCACTTCGATCTTGCCGCGGGTCGGGCTGCGGTGGTATTCCAGCGCGTCGATCCGCAGTTGGGTGTTCTGTGCTTCGTTCAGCGTACTGTCGGTGCTCATGTTCTTCCTATGCTTATTGGGTGATGCGGCGTGGGAGGCGGGGCCGCCACAAGGCGCGCGCGCAACGATCCTCCCATTGTTGGGCAAACATTCTAGCCGAACCGACACCATCGCGTGCGCGACCGGTTCCCGCACGATCGTTCACATTTTCTGCACGTTCAGCAGTTCGATGAAGCGCGTTGCCGCCATGCCCAGCGGCCGTTCTTCGGTCCACACGATGTCGACGAAGAAGCGCAGCACATTGGTCAGATTGATGGTCGGGATCTCGACCAGCTCACCGCCCTGCACGGCCTCGCGCACCTGGCTCGCTGGCAGCCACGCCCAGCCCAGGCCCGCCTTGACCAGCGCCAGCGCGGCGATCGGACTATCGGTCTTCCACTGCAGCGATGACATTGCGATGCGCTGGTCCACCTGGTCGGTGTCGCGCCCCGCCACGACGATCTGGCGCTGCAGCAGCAGATCGGTATCGCGCACCTGTGCCTGCCTGGCTCCCTTGAACATCGGATGGGAGCGCGCCGCCACCGCCACCAGGCGCTCCTCGGCCACTTCCTGGAATGCCTGATAGGGCGCCGCGCCATATCGCTCAAAGACAAGTGCCAGGTCGGCGCGCCCGCTGCGCACCATCGCCAGCGCATCGGCCTGCGGCGCGGTCAGGACCTCGACCTGCAACAGCGGATGCTCAAGGGCCAGCGCGTGCAGCGCAGCGCTCCATGGCACGGTGCCCAGCAGTTCGGGCACGAGCGCCAGCGTCAGCGACGCTTCCAGGCCGCGGTTCAACGACAGCGCATGCACGTTCAGGCGCTGCAATCCCTCAGCCAGCAGGCGCGCCTGCGGCAGCAGCGCCAGTGCCTGTGCTGTCGGTGTCGGATTGCGCCCGGTGCGGTCGAACAGCTGCACGTCGAGCTGCGCTTCGAGATTTGCGATCGCCATGCTGATGGCCGACGGCACGCGACCGAGCGCGCGCGCGGCTGCGGAAAACGAGCCATGGTCGATCGCCGCCAGGAAGGCTTTCACATTGTCGAGGTCAAACGCCATCGTTCAATTCCACTGATAGGTCCTGACTTTTTTCATCGCCAGATTCGACATAGTATCGGGCCTCACTCATCGGAGGCAATATGGTCTGGATACTGCTGGTCCTTGCAGGACTGTTTGAAATCGTCTGGGCCGTCGGCCTGAAATACACGGAAGGCTTCACGCGCCTGTGGCCCACGGTGGGCACGGTGGGTGCCATGATCGTCAGCTTCGGCCTGCTGGCCCACGTGCTCAAGACGCTGCCGATCGGCACTGCCTACGCGATCTGGACGGGGATCGGCGCCGTCGGTACGGCCTTGGTGGGCATCATCGTCCTTGGGGAATCGGCGTCACCGGCGCGGCTGGCGTGCATTGGCATGATCGCGGCGGGCATCGTCGGACTCAAGCTGGTTTCTGCACACTGAGGTCAATGCCGGAAATGAATCGACAAATCGTTAGGACATTCTGGAAAAGCGGTGTATCTTCAACGATGCACCACATCAAGTCGTTGTTATTGTTGGCTTTTCTCTCCCGCCTCGCCTCTTCCGGCAGTCCAGTTTGATTCCCCCGCTTTTATCTTCTCTTGGTTGAACGTGCGTATTGGGCGATTTTGCCCATGTCACTGCAAAGGAATTCAACATGACTACCCAAACCGGCACCGTAAAATGGTTCAACGACGCAAAAGGCTTCGGCTTCATCACGCCTGATGGCGGCGGCGACGATCTGTTCGCGCACTTCCAGGACATCCAATCGGAAGGCTTCAAGAGCCTGGCCGAAAATCAGCGCGTGTCGTTCGAGCGCTCGACCGGCCCTAAAGGCGAAAAAGCCGGCAACATCCGCGCGATCTGATGCTGCCCTCGTGACGCCGCCGCGCGCACCACGCAGATAGCGTGGGCGCAGCCACAGCGCACATTGAAAAGCCCGCCAATCGGCGGGCTTTTTGCTGTCTGGGCGTTTGGGGGTCGTTGAACGCGTGGACGGGAAACCCGTCCACCCTACGTCAGGTCGGTGGCATGACGACGGTCCCCGTGATGGTAGGGTGGACGGCTCCGCCGTCCACGCGTTCAAACCACATTACAAACTGCTGAGGAATTGGCTCACATCTGGCCGCACACGTGGTGCCTTCACGGTCGACGCGGTACCCACACCGATAAAACAAATGGCCCGCTCATGCGCCTCGAGCCCAAGCAACGTGCGCATGCCCGCAAAATCCATCGCTGCGCCACTGGCCAGGCCACTCGCAAAGCCAAGCAACTGAGCTGCCACCAGCATGTTCTGGATCGCGCAACCAAGCGACACGAGTTTTTCGTGCGTCGGGATGATGGTGCCCGGCTCGTCGCGCAGCACCGCCACCAGCAGGCATGGCGCGCGCAGGGCCTTGTCGTGCGCGGTGGCGAGCGCCTCGTCGCCGCAGGCGGGATCGCGCGCCAGCACGGCAGCGGCGAACACGTCACCCAGTAGATGCCGCTTGTGCTGCGGGATCAGAATAAACCGCCACGGCCGCAGCAGCCCATGATCGGGTGCCTGCGCGCCTGCTTCGACGATGCGCAGCAGGGCCGCGTCGTCCGGGCCGGGCGCAACGAGACGGCGCAGCGTGTAGTTGCGCCGCGCGGCCAGGATGGTCAGGAAATCGTCGGCGCCAGCCGGATACTCGGTTTGCATGGCGCCAGTATAGCGACAGCGCCGCCGATCCGCCGGGATGGGACGAACTGGCGACTCACAACGAATACATGCTCAGTACACGTCGCGCCGATAGCGCCCCTCATCGATCAGGCGATCGCGGCCGGCCTCGCCGAGAATCGTCGCCAGCGCCGCATCGACCTCCCCCGCCATACCCTGCAAGCTGCCGCAGACATGGATGACCGCATCGTGCTCAACCCAGTCGCGCAGCGTGTCGGCGCGGGCGCGCAGCCGGTCCTGCACATACTCGGGCGCGTCATCTCGCGAAAACACCAGATCGCATTCCGGTAGTGCACCGGCGGCGCGCCACGCGGCGATCTCGCCCGCGCACAGGCTGTCGAAGGCGCGCTGGCGTTCGCCGAACAGCAGCCAGTTGCGATGCTGCCCGGCCAGCACGCGGCTGCGCAGGTGCGCGCGCAGGCCGGCCATGCCCGAGCCGTTGCCGATATAGATGCAAGGCCGCGCATCCTGTGGTCCATGGAAACCCGGGTTCGTCGCCAGCCGTGCGCGGACCATCCCGCCGACAGCGAGATGCGCAGTCAGCCAGCCGGATGCCAGGCCCATGCCCTGCTCGTGGCGCTGCTGGCGCACGAGCAGCGTCAGTGCGCCGTCCTGCGGGATGCCGGCGATGGAATAGCGGCGCGGCGCCAGGGGCTTGAGCGCATCGGCGCATTCCTGGGCCGATGCAAACGGATGCCCGGCGCCGGGCAGCTCGCTCCAGGCCAGTGCGTCGCGCAGCGGCTGCGGTTCGCCCTGCCAGGTAACGCGCGCCGCGCCATCCAGACCACTGGCGGCCAGCCAGGCATAGAGGGTCGCCGCCGTGTGGCACGCGGCAACGTCCAGCAGGTCGCCGGCTTGCCACTGCTGATCTGACGTCGTCTGCAGCACGATTTCATACAGCGGCGCGCCCAGGCTGCCGGGATTCAAGTGGGTACGGGCGACAAGCCGCCAGTCGGTCATCGGTGCCGCGTCATTGGCAGCGGCGGGCAGCGTGCCGGCGGCCGCACCCAGTGTGCCCAGCGCATGCATCCAACGGCCCAGCGCCGCGGCGTCGCCCTGGTCGACGTCGATCCGTGGGAACAGCGCCGTGGCACCCAGCGCCCCGAGGCGCTCGTCAAGCGCGATGCCATAGCCACAGTAGCGCGCGTAATTGCGGTCGCCCAGCGCCAGCACCGCGTACTTGCAGCCGGCCAGCATCAGTGGCCCTGCATGCAGCTCGCGCGTGAAGCGGCGCGCCGCGTCGGGTGCCTCGCCGTCGCCGAAGGTCGCCGCCACGAACAGCGCATGGTCGTAACCAGCCAGTTCTCCCGGGCTGAGCGCCGATACCGCACGCAGATCGACCGCGCGGCCACCGGCGCGCAGCGCGGCGGCGCTGTGCAGCGCGATCCGCTCGGCCTGGCCGCCCTGTGTCGCAAAGGCCAGCAGGATCGGCGCACCGGCGCCTGGCGTGGTGGGTTGCTCCGTCATGGCCATCGCCCGTTCGCGCGCCAGTGCGCGCTGCTGGCGGCGCCGGCCCAGGTACAGCAGCCAGCCGGTGATGGCAAAGCCGGGCAAGGCCAGGCTGGCGAGCATCATGATGACCCGCCCCGGCAAACCGAAGTAGCTGCCCGTGTGCAGCGGCCGGATCGTGGTCAAGGCGCGCTGGCCAACGGTTTGTGCGCCGTAGGGTTCGTTCTTGAGCAGTGCGCCGTCGCTGGCGCGCAGCGACATGCGGTTGCGGGCGCGCTCGTGCGGGCCGTCCTGCGCAATCCATGTGAGCTGGTAGGCGCCGCTACCGCGTTCCGGCAGGCGGATCGTCGCGCTGGCCCAGTTCGGGGCGTGCGCGAGGAAGGTGTTCCAGGCCGGATCCAGTGCGGCCGGGCCATCCGGCTTCAATGCGCGTTTGCGTGGCTGCACCTTTGTTTCGGTCGCGGCGCGACGCTCGTTGCCGGCCCAGCCCTGCACCGTGTCGCGCACGACGTCAAAGCTCCAGTAGATGCCGGTACCCCCGACGATCAGGTAAGCCACCAGCGCCCAGGTACCGGCAATCGCATGCAGCGCCCACAGGAACGAGCGGCCCCGCAGGCTGGTATTGAAGGTGAGCCACGTGCGCCAGCTGGCGGGTTTGCGCGGCCAGCGCAGATACAGGCCGCTGAGCGCGAGCCCCAACAGGCACAGCGCCAGGATGCCCAGCACGAGGCGGCCCGGCGCGCGCGGCAGCAGCAGCCAGCGATGCAGCTCCTCGACCCAGTTGAAGGCGGCCTCGAAACGCAGCGCCGGCAAGACGGCGCCGCTGTACGGGTGCACGCGCACGTCCGGACCGCGCCGCTCGCCCGGCGGCGCGGCAAAGCGCACCAGCGCCGTGCTGCGCGGATCCGCTTCCAGCACGATGCTCACCACGCGCTCACCTGGGCGTACGCGCTGCGCGGCCTGCAGCAACTGTTCGGGCTGCAGGCGCAGGCGTGCTTCGGCGTCGACCGTCATGACGCCCGGATTGAGCACGTCCAGCAGTTCGTCCTCGAACGCCATGATGGCGCCGGTCAGCCCGATGACAGCCAGCAGCGTGCCGGCCGTGATACCGACGAACCAGTGCAGCTGGAACCAGACCGCGCGCAGCGACGGCAGGCGCCAGCGGCTCACAACGCGACCTTCATCGACAGCTTGATCAGGCGCGGCAAGCCTGCGCTCAGGCGCGTGCCGGCGCCGGCCCAGTACCGCTTGTCGGCGGCATTGTCGACATTGAGCTGCCACGTGGTGCGCTTGCCGGCGAACTGGCCGATGTAGCGGGCGCCCACGCTGAACAGGGTGGTGCCACCCAGCCAGGCCTGGTTCAGGTCATTCACTGGCCGCCGGCCCGTGTAGTACGCGCCGCCCGTCAGCGCCAGGCCGGGCACCGCATCGAGGTCCCAGGCCACGAAGGTGCTGGCGGTACGGCGCGCTGCGTTCTCGGGCAGCTTGCCGTTGTACGCCGCATTGATATCGCGGAACGCGGGATCGAGCCACTGGGCCGACGCCTGCCAGGCCACACTGCGCAGGATGCGGCCCTGCGACGACAGCTCCAGGCCGCGATAGCGCTGCTCGCCGTCGGCGGTGAAGACATTCGCGGTGTTGGTGTAGTAACCGGGGCGCTCGATCTCGAAGAGTGCCGCCTGCGTCAGCAGGCCGCCGGCCGTGCGCCAGCGCGCGCCGACTTCGCGCTGCTTGCTCACGCCGGGCGCCAGGCGCGTGCCCTCGTTCGCACTGCCGGCCGGTGCGGCCTCGCCCTCTTCCAGGCCTTCGGCCGCTGACGCATACACGGAGAGATCGTCACGCAGGCGGTAGACGACGGCCGCCATCGGCGTCGTCTCGCTCGCGTCGTAGTCATTCGCACCCTGCGTGCTGCGATAGTCGACGCGGCGCACGCCACCGATGAATTGCCAGTTGCCGATGCTGATGCGATCGACCAGGTACAGGCCCTGGTCACGCGAATCGAGGGCTGCCGTCGTGGGCGTCGCGGGCCGCGCGCTGACCGAGAAGTTCGTCACCGGCAGCGGCGCATACAGGTTCTGTGCGGGGATCGTGTAGTTGGCCTGGAAGATCGGAACCTGGCCCTTGTCGGTGTCGCTTGCCCCGATCGTTACCTCATGCGTCAAGGGCCCAGTGCGCAACTGGCCCGCCAGTTCGGCACGCAGCATGCGCGAATCGACGTCGGCATGTTGCAGATTGCCGGTGATGCGCCCGGCCCCGGTCGCGACGCTCGCTGCATTATTGAAGCGGAAGATCGGCAGCGAACGGTCGCGCTTCGTTTCGGCATGGCCCGCTTCGAGCGTCAGCGCCCAGGCGTCATTCAGTGCGATGTCTGCGCGCAGCTGCGCGTTGCGTGCATGCGTTTCGAACCTGGCCCAGTCGGGACCGACGAGCCGGCGCGGATCGACCGCGCGCGGCAGTGTGATCACCCCGCCCACGGCCGGCGGCAGGTTGATCCCGGCCTGCTCGGTCACGCGGCGCTTGTCGTATTCGAGGTCGGCGCGCAGACGCACGCGCGCGTTCACGCGCCAGTCGAATGCGCCGGAGACGAAACCGCGGTTGCCGTTGCCGACGCCATCGAGGTGCGAGCCGAGTGTGCCGCCGGCCGCGTTGATGCGTACACCGACTGCGTCATCAACACCAAAGCGGCGTGCAGCGTCGAGCGTGGCGACGATCGTGCCGTTGCTGTCGACCTGGGCGCCGACGGTCGTCAGCGGCGTGCTGCCGGCGCGCTTGGTGACGAAGTTCACGACGCCGGCCGGCGACGTGAAGCCGTAATACAGGGCGGTCGCGCCCTTCAGCACCTCGACGCGCTCCTTGTTCTCCATCGACACCTGGCCGAAGTTCATGATCGGCAGCGAGCCATTGAGGCGGTAGTTCGTGCGGTTCTCGACAGCGATGCCACGGATGACCAACTGGTCCCACGTGTCGCCACCGTTCTGCTGGCGCGTCACGCCGGCCGTATTGCGCACTGCGTCATACAGGCCGGCAGCGCCCTGCAGCTCAAGCACATCGCGCGTGATGACGTTGACGGTCGACGGCACGTCCATCACGTCGCTGCCGCGAAAGCTCCCGGCTTCCACCGTGTTGGGCATGAAGCCCTGCGCCTTCACCGCCGTCACGCGCACTGCCGGCATGGCGCCACCATCGGCATCCTGCGCCATCGCTGCCGCCGAAAACGCGTGAGGAAACACCAGGGACAGGGCAAGAACGAGACGCGACGGACGCAGGGGAAGGGACAGGGACATGAGAAGCAGCAGTGATCAGGAGCAAACCGGGATTCTATCGTGAATGAGAATCATTTTCAATGACGACTGCAGGTACACCGAGACTTGCTGCAGATGCACACTGTGTAGCGGTCCTACCTATCGACTTTTGTGATGGCGGCATCAAAAAACGCTACTACATGTGCATGTCATTCAATTCTATGATGACTTGACTGCATCAAACGCCACGCGCGGGGCAGCCTCGAGCACAAAAGCCTATAACAGGAGACATGCATGCCGACACACGCAATCACACGCAGGGTACTGAGCGCCGCAATCGCTCTGCTCGCTTCAAGCGCCGCCCTGGCCGCCGACTATCCGGAAAAAACCATCACCCTCGTCGTCCCGTTCTCGGCCGGCGGGCCCACCGACGTCGTGGCCCGGATCCTCGGGCAGGCCATGGCGAAGTCGCTCAAGCAATCGATCATCGTGGAAAACGCCCTCGGCGCGGGCGGCACGCTGGCCGCCGGCCGCATCGCGCGCGCCACGCCGGACGGCTACACGCTGCTGCTGCACCATAACGGCATGGCCACCAGCACGACGCTGTACCGCAAGCTCGCCTTCAACCCCATGACCGACTTCGAGTACATCGGCCAGGTGGCCGACGTGCCGATGGTGCTCATGGCGCGCAAGGACCTCGCGGCCAATACGCTGCCCGAGCTGATCGCGATGATCAAGTCGAAGAAGGACGCGATGACATTGGGCCACGCGGGCTTGGGCGCCGTGTCGCACCAGTGCGGCATGCTGTTCCTGAGCGCGATCGGCGTGCCGCTGACGACCGTTCCCTACAAGGGCACGGCGCCCGCATTGAGCGATATGCTGGGCGGCCAGATCGACCTGTTGTGCGACCAGACGACGCAGACGACGTCGTACATCCGCACCAATCGCGTCAAGGTGTACGGCGCGACGACGAAGACCCGGATCCCGTCGCTGCCGGCCCTGCCGACACTGGCCGAACAGGGCATGGCCGGTTTCGAGATGTACGTGTGGCACGGCATGTATGCGCCGAAAGGCACGCCGCCAGCGGTGGTGGCGCGCATCGGCACGGCGCTGCGCGAGGCGCTCAATGATCCGAATGTGAAGGCGCGCTTCGCCGAACTGGGCGCCGAGCCGGTGTCGGATGCAAAGGCCACACCGGAAGGCTTGCGCACGCACCTGAAGGCCGAGATCGACAAATGGGGCCCGATCTACAAGAAGAACGGCGCGTTCGCCGACTGAGTCACGCAACGCAAAAAGCCCGCGCTGCCATCACGGCGGCGCGGGCTTTTTTTATCGCCGGTTGCTAAACGGCGCCTTGCGCGTGCATGCCCGCGATGGCCGCCGCGTCGTAGCCCAGCTCCGCCAGGATCGCATCCGTATGCTGGCCCAGCGCCGGCACCGGATCCATGCGCGGCGTGACGTTATGCGGCAACCCGGGCGGCAGCATGGCGGGCACGCGGCCGTTGGCGGTGCCCACGTCGGTCCAGCGGCCGCGCGCCTTCAGTTGCGGATGGTCCCAGACTTCGTGCATGTCATTGACCTGGGCATTGGCGATGTGGGCCAGTTCGAGCCGCTCGCGCACCTGCTGGGCCGTCAACGTCGAAAACGCCGCCACGATCAGCGCCGCCAGTTCATCGCGCGCTGCGACCCGGCGTGCGTTGGCGTTGAAGCGTGGATCGGTCGCCAGCTCCGGCGCCTCCAGCACGATGGCGCAAAAGGCCGCCCACTCACGTTCGTTCTGGATGCCCAGCATGACCGACTTGCCGTCGCCGGCCAGGAACGGCCCGTACGGGAAGATGGTCGCGTGCGAGGCGCCCGTGCGCGGTGGCGGTGCCGCGCCGTCAAACGCGTAGTACAGCGGATAACTCATCCACTCGGCCATGCTCTCCAACATCGACACATCGATGCGGCAGCCCTCGCCCGTGCGCCCGCGCTGGAGCAGCGCGGCCAGGATGTTCGTGTACGCGTACATGCCGGCGGCGATATCGGCAATCGAGCAGCCGGCCTTCGATGGGTCGTCCGGCGTGCCGGTGATCGACAGAAAGCCCGATTCGCTCTGGATCAGCAGGTCGTAGGCCTTGCGGTCGCGGTACGGACCGTCGCTGCCATAGCCCGAAATGTCGCAGACGATCAGGCGCGGATGGCGTTCCTTCAGCGCGTCGTACGACAGACCAAGGCGCTCGGCCGCGCCGGGCGCGAGATTCTGCACCAGCACGTCGGCGTCTGCCAGCAGGCCCGCCAGCACCGCGTCGGCCTGTTCGTGTTTGACGTCGAGCGTGAGGCTTTCCTTCGAGCGGTTGGTCCAGACGAAGTGCGAGGCCAGGCCATTGACGCGTTCATCGTAGCCGCGCGCGAAGTCGCCGCTACCGGGCCGCTCGACCTTGATGACGCGCGCGCCCAGGTCGGCCAGCTGGCGTGTGCAGAACGGCGCCGCGATCGCGTGTTCGAGCGTGACGACGGTGATGCCGTCGAGGGGTCGCAGGGGTGTCATGGGTTTCATGTGCCTGCCTCCTCAGAACGAGCGTGGCAAACCGAGTACATGCTCGGCGACATACGACAGGATCAGGTTCGTCGAGATCGGCGCCACCTGGTACAGGCGCGTCTCGCGGAACTTGCGCTCGACGTCGTATTCGGACGCGAAGCCGAAGCCGCCGTGGAACTGCAGGCAGGCGTTGGCCGCTTCCCACGACGCTTCGGCGGCCAGCATCTTGGCCATATTGGCTTCGGCGCCGCACGGCTTGTGCGCATCGAACAGCGCGCAGGCTTTAAAGCGCATCAGGTTCGCCGCTTCGACGTTGATGTACGCGCGCGCAATCGGAAACTGCACGCCCTGGTTCTGGCCGATGGGGCGCCCGAACACGACGCGCTCGTTGACGTACTTGCTGATCTTGTCGATGAACCAGTAGCCGTCGCCGATGCATTCGGCAGCGATCAGCGTGCGCTCGGCGTTCAAGCCGTCGAGGATGTACTTGAAGCCCTTGCCTTCTTCGCCGATCAGATTCCCGGCCGGGATTTCCAGGTTCTCGAAGAACAGCTCATTGGTCTCGTGATTGACCATGTTCTGGATCGGTTGCACGACCATGCCCTGCTGGATCGCATCCTTGATATCGACCAGGAAGATCGACATACCCTCGGATTTTTTCGTGACCTCGCTAAGGGGTGTGGTGCGCGCCAGCAGGATCATCAGGTCGGAATGCTGCACGCGCGAGATCCAGACCTTCTGGCCGTTGATCACGTAGCGGTCGCCCTTGCGCACGGCCGTCGTCTTGATCTTGGTGGTGTCGGTGCCGGTGGTGGGCTCGGTCACGGCCATCGATTGCAGGCGCAGTTCGCCGCTGGCGATGCGCGGCAGGTAGTGGCGCTTCTGCGCTTCGGAGCCGTGGCGCAGCAGCGTGCCCATATTGTACATCTGGCCGTGGCAGGCGCCGGCGTTGCCACCCGAGCGGTTGATCTCTTCCATGATGACCGACGCTTCCGTCAGGCCCAGGCCCGAGCCGCCATATTCCTGCGGGATCAGCGCCGCGAGCCAGCCGGCTTGCGTCAGTGCGGTGACGAAGGCTTCGGGGTAGCCGCGCTCGTCGTCGACCTTGCGGAAGTACTCGGCCGGGAATTCGGCGCACAGGGCGCGCAGCGCGTCGCGGATGTCTTCAAAATCGTGGTCGGTGTGCATGGCGGTCTCCTGGTTTTTATTGGGGTGGCTTAGGCCAGCAGCGCTTCGGCGCGCATGGCCAGCTGGCCGTCGTGGGTCTTGGCCCACAGCGTGATCGTGTGGCCGCCCGGCTCGACGCGGCCGCAGACGCTGAAGCGGTGGATGTCGAACAGCGGCTGCACGGCGCGGAATGAAAACGCGGTAACGACAGCGTCCGGCCGTTCGCGCCGCACGAGGTCGAGCAGCAGGCTCGCGATCAGCGGGCCATGCACGATCAGGCCGGGATAGCCTTCGACCTGCGTCACGTACGGCTGGTCGTAATGGATGCGGTGGCCGTTGAAGGTCAGGGCCGAGTAGCGAAACAGCAGCACGGGGTCGGGCGTGATGTCGCGGATCCAGTCGTGGTCAAGGTCCGCCGATACAGGGGAAGGCGCCGGATCACCCGGCTGCGGATTGGCGCGGTAGACGATGTCGTGTTCCTCCTCGATCGCCACGCCGGCTGCGCCTTCGATCACGTGGCGCACCAGCACGAATATCAGCTTGCCGCTGCGGCCTTCCTTGCTCGTGATGTCGGCGATGGTCGACACGCGCCGCGCCTGGTCGCCCACCTGCAGCGGCGCGATGAAGCGCAGGCGTCCGCCGGCCCACATGCGGCGCGGCAGATCGACCGGCGGCAGGAAGCCCCCGCGCAGTGCGTGGCCGTCGGGGCCGAGTTGCGACTGCCGGTGCACCGGCAAAAAGTACAGCCAGTGCCACAGCGGCGGCACGGCGCTGCCGGGGTGCGGCGGCGGGTCGTCGCGATCGAGCAGCGCGGCCATCGCCGCTAGCGGCGCCGCAGTGATGACGTCCAGCCGTTCTTCGGTGCGGCCCTGCCAGGCGGTCAACTTGTCCATGGGGTGTCTCCTGTCGTTGTCTTGTTCTAGTCGGATGCGTCGTCGACGATGCGCTGGGCCCGGAGGATCACGGGTCGGTCGACCATCTTGCCGTCCACGGCGACGGCGGCGCCGTTGGCCTCGCGCGCTGCGGCCAGCACGCGCGTGGCCCAGGCCACCTCGGCATCTGTGGGCCGGAAGCCTGCATTGACGGACGCCACCTGGCGCGGATGGATGCACAACTTGGCGCCGAAGCCGAAGCGGCGGGCGCGAAGAGTATCCGCGCGCAGCTGGGCATCATCGTCCAGCGCCACGGTCACGCCATCGATGGGGGACGCCAGGCCGGCCACGCGCGAGGCCAGCACCAGCATCGAGCGAAAGTGCAGCAACTCCTCGTCATCGCCCTCAATGCCCAGGTCGAACTGGAAATCGATCGAACCGAATGCAAGCCGCGCGACGCCTTTCACACGCGCCAGCGCATCGACGGCCGCCATGCCACAGGCGGTTTCGATCAGCGGCAGCACGGGCAGGCCAAGCTGCGCAACGCGGCGCAGGTTGTCGACCGATTCCGCCTTCGGCAGCATGATGGCAGCCACGCCCGCGTGACGGCACAGGGCCAGGTCATCCTCGAACCAGGGGGTGTCTTCGGCGTTGATGCGCACGACGACGGGCATGGACGGATCGAGCGCTGCGGCCACCTGCATCCGCGCGGCGTCCTTGTCTGCGAGCGGGACAGCATCTTCCAGGTCGACGATGACGGCACCGGCGCCGCTGGCTGCTGCACGGGCGAACCGCTCGGGGCGGTTGCCGGGGACGAACAGATACGAGCGTGGGATGGCAGGCATAACGGACCAGTCGCGTGATGAGATCGAGACCCATCATAAATTTGAATGCTGGCGACTAAGAAATAGAAAAACATGATTCCACGATCACGTGAGCGCATGGCTGGCAGGGATCACGATCCTGTATTGCAGGCAGATGAGGAATCGCTTATGTTGATGGCACGACCACTTGAAGGACGACCATGGACATCAAGCAGATCCGCACGCTCATCGCCATTGCCGAAACGGGAAGCGCCACGAAGGCTGCGGAACTGCTGCACCTGGTGCAGCCAGCCGTATCGCGCCATATCCGGATGCTCGAAGAAGAATGCGGCGCCCTGCTGTTCGAGCGCGAGCGCCACGGCATGGTGCTGACCGACGCCGGACGCACGCTGGCCGAATACGGCCGGCGCGCGCTGCGTGAACTGGACAAGGCACGTGCCGAGATCGGCCCGGCCGCCAATGCGATCTCGGGCCGGTTGATGATCGGCCTGCTGGCCAGCACCAGCAGTCTGCTGGCGACCGAGCTGGTGGCGCGCGTACGCGCGAAGCACCCTGCAGTCACGGTCGGCATCAATGTCGGGTACGCGGGTAATGTGGTGCAGTGGCTGGAAGCCGGCGAAGTCGAACTGGCACTGCTGTACGACACGCGCGCTTCGAATGGCTTGCAGGTCGAAGCGCTGCTCGATGAACGCCTGTACGTGATCGGCCCGCCGGGCGAGATCGATGCATCGACGCCGTTTCCACTCAAGCAGCTGCGCGACCGCCCGATGATCCTGCCGAACGCACCGCACGGCCTGCGCAGCATCATCGAACATGCGCTGGCGGTGGCCGGCATCAGTGTCGACGTGGTGGCCGAGACGAATGCCCTCGACCTGCAGAAATCGCTGGTAAACAAAGGCTTCGGCTACAGCATCCTTCCCAGCTCCGCGATCCTCGACGAACTGCGCGACGGCACGCTGTCCGGCGCCCCGGTCGGCACCCCCGACCTGTCACGCCGCATCGTACTGGCACGCGCCGCCACCCGCCGCGCGTCCCCCGTCAGCGTGGCAGCAGCGCCAGAACTGGTCGGCCTGATGAAAGAAATGGTCCTGGGCGGCGCCTGGCCCGGCGCCGCCTGGATCGGCCGCTGACCGCACCAGCTGCAGCCACTGGCTCGCTAGCTGCCAAAGAAATTGCACAACAATTCGACTCTGACCCTAATTGTCAGGCAGCCTCGACAGTCAAAGCAATAATTAGGGTCAGAGTCGAATTGTTTGACAACTTTTGGGAATTGCCCAATAAATCGACTCTGACCCTACTTGTTGGCGGGGCTGAGCAATTGCCCAATAATTCGACTCTGACCCTCATTGTGGAGAAATCGGATCAATTGCTCAATAAATCGACTCTGACCCTCATTAGGGGTTGGGGTTAGAGCGATTGGCCGAGTTTGAGTGTGGCGGCGACGTTGCGGGCCGTGGTGCGGAGGTTGAATTCGGCGTTCGCGAGGGCTTCGGCGACCGTGCCGGCTTTCATGATCGTGCTGAACGTGGCGTCGATGCCGTGGGCGTGGACGGCGCTGGCGTCGTGGCCCAGGCAGCCACCGATGGCGATCACCGGTTTGCCATGGCGCGCAGCCACGCGGGCAACGCCGATCGGCGTTTTTCCGTTGACGGTTTGACTGTCGATGCGGCCTTCACCCGTGATGACCAGGTCGGCCAGCGCAACGGCGGCGTCCAGTCCGACGGCGTCGGCGACGATTTCGCTGCCCGGCCGCAGGCGGCCTTTGAGGAAGACCAGCATTGCAGCGGCGATGCCGCCACCGGCGCCGGCGCCCGGGACGTCGGCCACGTCCTGGCCCAGATCGCGCGCGATAACGGCGGCGTAGTGGCGCAGGTTGGCGTCGAGCTGGGCGACCATCGCCGGTGTTGCGCCTTTTTGCGGGCCGAAGATGGCTGAGGCGCCATTCACACCAACCAGCGGGTTGCTGACGTCGCACGCTACCTCGAACACCGAATCCAGCACGCGCGCGTCGAGCTGCGTGATGTCGATCCGCGCGAGGTTGGCCAGCGCTGCGCCGCCCGGTGCCAGTGGTGCATCCTGCGCGTCGAGCAGCTGCACGCCCAGTGCTTGCAGCATCCCGGCGCCGCCGTCATTGGTGGCGCTGCCGCCCACGCCGAGGATGAAGCGGCGCGCGCCGGCGTCGAGCGCGGCGAGGATCAGTTCGCCCGTGCCACGGCTGGTCGCGTGCAGCGGATCGCGCGAGGCCGGCGGGACCAGTTCCAGGCCGCTGGCGGCCGCCATCTCGATCACGGCGATGACGTCGCCGCCCGTCAGGCCGTAGAAGGCATCGACCGGCGTGCCCAGCGGACCGGTGGCGCGCAGGTCGACGCGGCGGCCACCGGTCGCGGCGATCATCGCGTCGACGGTGCCTTCGCCGCCATCGGCGACGGGGATCTTGACGTAGCGGGCGTCAGGGAAGATGTCGCGGAAGCCCGCCTCGATGGCGCTGGCTGCCTCCAGCGCCGACAGGCTTTCCTTGAATGAATCGGGTGCGATCACGATGTGCATGCTACGCTCCGATCAACGGTTGACGAGGCGCGCAGGCACCACGAGCACCAGCATCGCGCCGATGAACAGCACGGTCGACAGGATGTACAGAGCCATGTCGGTGCTGCCGGTGGCGTCCTTGATCCAGCCGACCAGGAACGGGCTGAGGAAGCCGGCGATCTGCCCCATCGAATTGATCAGCGCCAGGCCCGCAGCGGCGGCCGCGCTACCCAGGAACGCTGCTGGCAATGGCCAGAACATCGGCAAGCCGGTCAGCGCGCCCATCGTCGCCAGGCTCAGGCCGATCATCACCAGCACCACGTTATCCGAGAAATTCGCGGCCAGCAGCAGGCCGGCCAGCGCCATCAGCAACGGCGCCGAGAGGTGCCAGCGGCGCTCGCGCCGGCGGTCGGCCGAGCGGCCCACCAGCACCATGAAGACACCGGCGAACAGGTAGGGAATCGCGCTGAGCCAGCCGACCGTCGTGGCGCTCTCGAAGCCCAGCGACTTGATGATCGACGGCAGCCAGAAGTTGATCGCATACACGCCCATCTGGATGCTGAAGTAGATGAAGCCGAGCATCCACACATGCCAGTCGCGCAGCACGGCGCCGAACGAATGCACCGCATGCGTGCCGCTCGAGCGCTGCGCTTCGTCCTCGTCGAGCGCCGTCTGCATCGCCGTTTTTTCTTCGGCAGTCAGCCACGGCGCCTGCGCCAGGCTATCGTTCAGGTAGAACAGCACCGCGACACCCAGCAGCACGGTCGGAATGCCCTGCAGCAGGAACAGCCACTGCCAGCCATCCATGCCGCCCTGGCCGGCCGAGAAGTGACTCAGCATCCAGCCCGACAACGGGCCACCGATCAGGCCCGAGACAGGAATGGCCGACATGAACAGCGCCATTACCTGGCCGCGCTTGTGCGCAGGGAACCACTTGGTGAAGTACAGGACCATGCCGGGGAAGAAGCCCGCTTCGGCCACACCGGTAAAGAAGCGCAGCACATAGAATTCGACCGGCGTGCTCACGAACAGCATGCAGGCCGACAGCGCGCCCCAGGTCATCATCATCACCGCGATCCAGCGCCGCGCGCCCAGCTTGTGCAGGATGAGGTTACTCGGTACGCCGAAGGTCACGTAGCCAATGAAGAAAATGCCAGCGCCCAGGCCATACACGGTTTCGCTCAGTTGCAGCGCATCGAGCATCTCGAGCTTGGCGAAGCCGACGTTGACGCGATCCAGGTAATTGAAGAAGTAGCAGACGAAGATGAAGGGGATCAGGCGCCATGTGGCCTTGCGGTAGGCGCCTTCGAGCAAGCTCGCGCCGGGGGTGCTGGCAATGGTACTCATGCTGTCTCCGAATATATGGTCATGTAATCATCGAGATTATCAACCAAACAAGGGCTGCCAAGCGTCGGCGACACGCACAATTCAAGCCCCTTGATTCTCGCCTTTTTTCAGGCATGTGCACAAGTTGATAGCCAAACCAGTGTTCGCATACCCAATCAGCATGCCAACCCGACCCGCCCGGACCGCGCAGCCTACCGGCATAATTGTGCATAATCACAAACGCCCTCTTTCAACCAGACACCGCCATGCACATCCTCGACACCGGCCTCGCCCAGGAAATCGTCGCCCGCACCATGCGCATCATCCCGTTCAACGTCAACGTGATGGACGCCCATGGCGTGATTCTCGCCAGTGGCAACGCGGCGCGGGTCGGCGAGCTGCATGCCGGCGCCCTGCTGGCGCTGGCCAAGAAGCTCACCACCGAAATCGATGGGGCGGCCGCGCACAAGCTGCATGGCGCCCAGCCGGGCATCAACCTGCCGCTGTGCGTCGGCGGCGAGATCTGCGGCGCGGTGGGCCTGTCCGGCGCGCCCGACGACGTGCGCCAGTTCGGCGAGCTGGTACGCCTCAGTGCCGAGATGATCCTCGAGCAGGCCGCCCTGACCCAGACGCTGCAAAGCCACTCACGCTACCGCGAAGCGTTCGTGCTTAACCTGATCCGCTACGAGCCGGGCGCGCGCGCCGAACTCGAAGGCTGGGCGCAGCGGCTCGGGATCGACATCGAGCGCATGCAGCTCGTGTTTCTGGTCGAACTGCAGGGCGTGCCGGCGGCGGTGGACCACGCCCCGAGCGCCGTGCAGCTGCTGCAGATGCGGCTCCTGGCGCGCCGCGATGACGCCCTCACCGCCACCGTGGGCCCTGCCGAACTGGTGCTGCTCGAGGCCTGGGAGCCGTCCCGCAAAGGACTCGAGACACCGCCGCAGCGCCGACTCGATGCCTTGGCCCAGCTGTTGCGCGAAGAATGCACGCTGCCGTTCACACTGTCGATGGGGATTGCGCTGCCCGGCATCGACGGCGCTGCGATCTCGTATGGCAGCGCGCGCACCGCCAGCCGGCTCGGGCGCGCACGCCATCCGCAGCAGCAGGTTTTCAGCTATTACGAGATGGACTTGCCGGTACTGCTGTCGGGCCTGGACAGCGGCTGGCAGGCCCACCAGTTGCGCATGCCGATCGCGCGGCTCGCGCACGACAAGAGCCGCGCCATGCTGCGCGCGACGCTGTCCGCATGGTTCGAGCAGAACGAAAATTCGGCCGCCACCGCGAAGGCGCTGGGCATCCACCGCAACACGCTCGACTACCGGCTGCGCCGCATCGGCGAGCTCACGGGCCTGGACCTCGGCGCGAGCGAAGACAAGCTGCTGTTGTACGTGTCGTCGTTGTTGAGCCCGACGCTGAGCCCGATATTGAACGCGACGGTCAGCCCCGACGCCCCACCGGCATAGCCGACAATCCGCCGCCCGGCATCGACGCCCGCATGACGCCCGACTTGTCATCGCTGCGTTCGCGCCGTGCTTTTGCAGCCGCAGCGATGCGGCGCGCTTCGACCAGGGCCGCCGCGCGCTGTGCTTGTGTCAGCTGGCCCCCCAGCGCGGTCAGCAGCCCGCTGCGCTCGGCAAACATCTGCGGCGACCGGTCGCCAGGCTGCGCGACCTCTGCCTCGATCAACCCAACCGCAACCAGATAGCCATACCCCTGCACGGGACGCTTGTCCGTCAGATCCGAGCCAGTCAGCTTCTGCATCCCCCACAGCATCAGTACGGTCGAGTCCCCCGCCTCGGCCGCCGCGTCGAGCTGGCTGGCCGCCGTCGCCTTCCACTCGCGCACCAACGGGTCGTCGGGCCGCGTTGTCAGCGCACTCGGATCGCCAAACGGACCTTCGGCGGCATGCATCCACGCCGCGCCCGGCACGCCGGCCTTGACGGCCGTGGCGAGGTAATCGAGTCGCGCCAGCCGCTCGCGCTCCGTCATCGCGCCACACATGCGCGTCATGTTCCGGCGCTCCTCGGCGTTCAGCGCGCGTTTCGCGCCCAGCTTGTTGTCGTGCATCTCGAGATCCTGCCGCCGGTTGAACGACGCGCAGCTGGAGACGAACATGTAGGCCGCGTAGGCATCGTTCGGATCGTGCGATGCCAGCAGATCGGCCACATGCGCACTCAGGTTCGGGCGAACGGCAGCAGCCAGCACCGACGCTGACACTGCTGCCGATACCGCCTGTGCCGGCACGTGCACGGGCACGGCGGCACGAGGCGCAGCCGGCGGCGGTGCGCCCGTCACGGCGACGACCGTGTCACGTGTCGAACTGTTCTACATGAGCCCCGCCACGCCAATGCCGGCTACGACGAGCGTGCCGACCAGCCATTGTTGCCGACGTTTTTCCATCACAGCGCCTCCCCGGCGAAATGCATTGATCGGACCGAGTATAGCCAGCGCCTGCACGCTATTTCTCACACATTATGGCGGCGGCCGGCACAGATACACTTTGTAGCATTGCTTACTGGAATTCTTAACATGTTAGGGGGCGCCCGTAGTCTAATGAACTCATCGATTCAACGGATCGGCCACCAGGAGAAACAATAATGAAAACCAAGTTCATCGCAGCACTGATTGCATTGACCTTTACCGCGAGTGGCAGCGCTTTTGCACAACGCGGTGATCACGGAAACGATCGCGATCACGACCGCAACGGCTATTCGCAACAGCAGCACAACGACCGCCGTGACGATGATCGCCGCGACGACAACCGAAACGACCGCAACGACCGCCACGATGGCCCGCGCGCCAACGATAACCAGCACCGCAACGACAGCGCCCAGTATTATCGGCGCGACGATTCCCGCGGTGGCGGTCCACGCCACGATATGCGCCGCGGCGGCAAGCTGCACAAGGAATATCGCCACGATCGCTATGTGGTCAATGACTGGCGCGGTCGCCACCTGAGCGCGCCACCCCGTGGATATCACTGGGTCCAGACCGGTAACGATTATGTGTTGGCGGCGATTGCCACCGGTATTATTGCCCAGGTATTGTTCGCGAATTAAACGCTGGCTGATGCCGCCATAAACCGCCCGTCGAAAGGCGCGGCGGTTTTTTTACGCACCCGCGTACCATATTTACAACATCCATTCATCCCTCTCCACTTGTTGCATCCCTTCAACCCTGCGCACGTTTAATATCAATCAATGCGCTTTATGTGACAACGGAGAATTGATGAATACGAATTTGAAAGCAGGCGCCCGCGCCGTGCGTGGCGTGCTCCTGGCATGCGCCGGAACGACCATCGCCCTGGCGAGCCTGCCCTTGGCTGCGCAGACGTTGCCGGCGGTGTCGGCAGCGGAGTTGCCGCGCGTCGAAGTCACGGGCTCGGCGATCCGCCGCGTGCAGTCTGAAACTGCGCTACCGGTGCAAACGATTTCACGTGCCGAGATCGAGAAAACGGGCGTGACCACCGCTGCTGAATTGATGGGCCGGGTCTCGGCCAACAGCAACGGCCTGACCGACGGCGCCAGCATCAACGTCGGCGGCGACCAGCGTGGTTTCAACAGCGCCAACCTGCGCGGCATCGGTACTTCATCGACGCTGGTACTGCTCAATGGCCGGCGCATGGCCAACTTCGCCTCGCCCGGCGACGACAGCGGCGTTGACCTGAACAATATCCCGGCAGCGGCGCTCGAGCGCGTCGAAGTGCTACTCGACGGTGCATCGGCGCTGTATGGCACCGACGCCATCGGCGGCGTCATCAACTTCATCACCCGCAAGGACTTCCAGGGACTGGAAGCGAACGTGTACGTCGGCACGACCGACGAAGGCGGCGCCGGCAAGCGCACCGCCAGCCTCAGCGCCGGCAAGGGCGTACTTGAGCGCGATGGCTACAACATCTTCGCCGTGGCTGACTTCCAGCGCACCAATCCCCTGAACACGTCGCAGCGCAGCTTCATCCCCGGCCTGCAGGTCGAGCAGCGCCTCGGTCACCTGCTGTCGAGCTACACGAGTCCGGCCAATATCCGGCTGACTTCGGCCCAGCGCGACCATCTGCAGGAGATCGGTTTCACACTCAATGGCAAGCCGATCACGAACCGCCTGATCAACCTGTCGGTCCCGGGCTGCGCGCCGCCGGCCAATGTGTACCTGCCGGATGGCACGGGCGGCGTCGATGCATGCACCTATAACTATATGGGCGACACCGAGCTGTATCCGAAGTCCGAAAAAGCCAGCGTGCTCAGCCGCGCCGTGATCAAGCTGGGTGGCTCGCACCAGGCCTATGCCGAAGTGGCGCTCAGCCGCGCCAAGACCGACTACACCGGCTCGTCGGCGCGCGTGGCGGGCTACGTCGATTATTCACGGGTGCCGCAACTGGCCGGCACCGGCCTGGACGGGTTGGACGACGATATCCCGGGCGAACTGGAATTGCGCATGCGCCTGAACGAAGCGGGCCAGCGCACCAGCACCCTCACCAGCGAAGGCGTGCGTTTTGTCGTTGGCGTGACGGGCACCGTGGGCGGCTGGGATTACGACACCGCGTACAACCACAGCGTCAACACCGTCAAGGACCGCGACACCCATGGCTACCTGCTCTACAACGAGCTGCTCGAAGGGATTGCCGATGGCCGCATCAACCCGTTCGGCCCATCGAGCCCGGAAGGCCGGGCGCTGATCGACAGCATCCAGGTCGACGATGTCGTGCGCCGCGCGCGCGGCACGCTCGACGCCGTCGACGTCAAGTTGTCACGCGCCCTGATGCCGATGGCCGGCGGCGACCTGGCGGTGGCCATCGGCGGTGAAGCACGGCGCGAAAAGAACCAGTTTACGCCATCGGCCCTGCTCCTGAGCGACAACATCAACAATGACGCGGCGCCCGAAGGCGGCCGCGCCACCAGCGACAGCCGCGATGTGGCTGCGGTGTACGGCGAAGTGCTGGTGCCGTTCGCCAAACAGTGGGAAGCGCAGCTGTCGGCACGCTACGACCTCTACGAAAATGTGGGCGGCGCGACCAGTCCGAAGATCGGCCTGACCTACCGGCCAAGCGACGCGCTGCTGCTGCGCGGCTCGGCCGGCCGGGGCTTCCGCGCGCCGTCGATGACTGAGCTGTACCGTCCGACCGTCTACAGCAGCACGGCCACCCTGCCCGATCCGGTGTATTGCGCCACGGTCGAGAACAATTATTCGGACTGCGCCGACAATTGGGACACGCGCCGCTACAGCAACGACGCGCTGAAACCCGAGCGCAGCCGCCAGTTCTCGCTGGGGGCCGTGTTTGCCGCCGGCAAGCATGTCAGCGCGTCGCTCGACTACTGGAACATCAAGCGTACGAACCTCATCAGCGAAATCGGCGACGACATCATCCTCGGCAACCTGGCCAAGTACGGCGACCTGGTATATCGCGACGAGGATGGGCTGATCGACTACATCGAACTGCGCAAGGACAACCGCGGCGCGCAACTGGCGCGCGGCCTCGACCTGGCGCTGACGGTACGCGGCGTCGATACCGCCATCGGCCGCTTTGGCGGGCGCCTGAACGGCACCTATGTGCTGACGTCCAAAATCCAGAATGCGCCTGGCGATGCGTTCGTGAGCAATCTGAACCGCTTCGTGACCGACGGCGTGGTCCAGCGCTGGCGCCACACGGTCAGTGTCGACTGGGATCGCGGGCCCCTCTCGGCCAGCTTGCAAAATACGTTCTCGAGCGGCTACGAAGACCAGAACACGGCAATCAATATCGACAATGGCAGCGTGGTGGCGGCCAACCGGGTCAAGCGCTATTCGCTTTGGGATTTGTCGGGCGCGTATGCAGTCAATACGAACCTGAAACTGCGCGTGGGTATCCAGAATCTGTTCGACACGAGTCCGCCCTATTCCAACCAGGCGTATTACTTTTTGTCCGGTTACGACCCAAGCTATACGGATCCGCGTGGGCGCCGTTTTTATGCCAGTGCGAATTATTCGTTCAAATAAGGCTTGAGCGGTCTTGACGGGATTTCGCCAGCCAGCGGAATCCCGAATGACCATGTCGAAGAAGCTTACATCCGTAAATACAGCAACAAGCACCAGTTAAAATTTCTATTGGAATCAGATGGTTGAAACCAGTTGAAGGCATGGCATGGTTACTGCTAGTTACAAGGCTCACACTAACCGGAGAACACCATGTCCCTGCGTTCGCTAAAAAACCTGCTGGTCGGCCTGTCGTTGCTGGTTTGCTCCTCTGCCTTTGCCGTACCGTTTGTGGTCAATGTGGCCGGGGTGCAAAGTTTCGGTGCGCCGGGAGCTGCCGGAAATACGATCTTTACCCTCAACGTGGGGGCAGGCTCGCGGGTTATCGGTATCGCTTACGACGTCAATATCACGGCATACACGCCAAGCTATTTGTCCGAGATCGGCGTGTATTTCAGCAATTCTGCGCAATCGGAATACTTCTATTTCACCCCGGGTTTTCAAGACGAGAATTCTGGCACCGGCAGCTATGTCAATTCATTTGACCTGATCCAACTCGGCCTGGACCTTACGGTCGGTGCCGATGGCCTCCTGCGACTGGAATTCTTCGAGGATTTCAATGATGCGGCAGTATCGCCGGACGGCATCTGGAACTTCGGCACGATCACCCTGGATGTGACGGGAGATAACGTGCCTGGGGGCCCGGGCACCAACATCCCTGAGCCGGCAACGGGCATGCTGATGGGTGCTGGCCTGGCGCTGATGGGCTTTACCGCGCGTCGTCGCCGCTCAGGCGGCAGGGCGGCGTAAGCAGCCATCTGGCGCAGTCGCTTGTTCGCTGCGTCAGAGAGACTGGTTCTCGATACGAACCAGTCTCCAGCAATCGTCCATTTTGAAATAATACGACACCAGGTAATCAGTGTCGGGCTTGGCCAGATTGACCCGCGCCGTCGACGCCGTCACGTCTTCCAGTTGCATGACAAGTGCGTTGTCCTTGCGTTCCTGCACCAGGGGCATGACGGGAAATTCAGCCGACTGGACCGTGGTGTAGATCCGTTGCACCGCTTCGTCACTGGAAAATCGCTGAATGAAAAATGAAATGTCCTGGGCAGGGCAAACGGACGCCGACGTGGTCGCGGGCGCATCCGACTGGGTGTTCAACTGCGCCGCCTGGCCATGGCCTGCTGCCAGCAGCAGCAGCGCGAAGAATAGCTTGTCCAAACCACCCACATTGACCTCCCGGATCGAATTCCCTCAAAAGTGACATATCGCGATCTGGCCGCCACGCGGTCGACGGATCGACCGATGTGCTTGCCTCGCAACCTGTACCTGAGTCTACCAGAAGGCCAACTGCGCCCGGAACACGATCGGTTACCT
This sequence comes from Massilia aurea, assembly GCF_014200505.1. Taxonomy (GTDB): domain Bacteria; phylum Pseudomonadota; class Gammaproteobacteria; order Burkholderiales; family Burkholderiaceae_D; genus Telluria; species Telluria aurea_B. Next base: position 2,098,430 of record NZ_JACHBX010000001.1, read on the forward strand.
GGCAAACACCTGGCTGATGTCGCCGAAGGCCTTGAACTCGAGGGCATTGCCGGACGGATCGAGGAAGAACATCGTTGCCTGCTCTCCCACCTGGCCCTTGAAGCGTACGTGCGGCTCGATCACGAACCGCGTACCGGCCTGGCGCAGCGTGGCAGCGAGCGCTTCCCATTGCCCCATGGGCAGGATCGCGCCGAAATGTCGCACTGGCACATCGTCGCCATCGACCGCGTTGGTTGCTGCAGCCCCGAGTTCATCGGGCGCCAGATGGGCCACGAGCTGGTGGCCATAAAAATTGAAATCGATCCACGCGTCGGAACTACGGCCTTCCGGGCATCCGAGCAGCTCGCCGTAGAAGCGCCGGGTCTCGGCCAGATCGCGTACGGGGAAGGCAAGATGAAACAGGGGAATCGACTGCATGACAGCTCCTTGTGGTGGCGGTACGATGTTCAACGGTGGTGTGACCAGATGGTCAGCGCTGCGCGACGAGGTGCGCGCGCGCATCGAGCGCAGCGATGCGCGTCACGCCCAGCATCGCCATATTGCGCGAAATTTCCTGTTGCAGTAAGCCGGCCGCGTGCTCTGCCCCTGCCTGGCCGCCCACGGCGGCGGCATAGGCAAACGGCCGCCCGACAAACACGAACCTGGCGCCCAGCGCCAGTGCCTTGAGCACATCCGCGCCGCGCCGGATGCCGCTGTCGAGCATGACAGGAATATCGGGACAGGCCGCGACGATACCTGGCATTGCGCGCAGCGGCGCGATCGCGCCGTCGAGCTGCCGGCCGCCATGGTTCGACACGATGATGCCGTCAGCGCCCAGCGCGCATGCGGTCCGGGCGTCGTCCTGATGCAGGATCCCCTTGATGATGAGAACGCCGGGCCATTGCGCGCGGATCAGGCGCACATGTTCCCAGTTCAGGTGCGCGCGGCCGGTAAAGCCCCGGGTGACCGAAGGCGACAGGATCGGCGCGCCCCGCTGCGCAAAATTGTTCTCGAAATGGGGCATGCCATGCCGGACCAGCGTGCGCAAGAAGGTCCCGAACAGCCAGCGTGGATGCGAGATGCCCTGCCAGGCCAGGCCAGGCCAAGGCTGGGCCGTAGCGGCGACGAGAACCCGGCGCGGGCAAAATTGTCCGGGTTGGGGGCGACCGGCGTGTCCACCGTGATCACCAGATGGCGAAACCCCGCGTTGCCAATGCGTTCGATCAGCGCGGTGATGTCGGGCACATCGCCAGGCAGATAGGCCTGGAACCAGGCGTCCGGCTGCGCGCTGGCCACGGTTTCCAGTGGGATCAGCGACGAGCCGCTCATGATCATCGGAATCGCCGCATGCGCCGCCGCCCGCGCCAGCACCAGGTCGCCCCGATAAGCCGACAGCGCGCTCAGGCCAAGGGGCGCGATGCCGAACGGCGCAGCATAGTCGCGCCCGAACAGCGTTGTTGCCGTACTGCGTACCGAGACATCGTTGAGCACACGGGGCACGAAACGGTAATCGTCGAACGCGCTGCGGTTGTCGTCGAAACTGCGGCGGGTCTCGGCCGCCATCGCGATATAGCCGAATACCGGCCGCGGCAAATGACGACGTGCTGCACCTTCGAAGTCATCCAGACACCGGAGCCTGCACAGGCGGGCCGGCAACGCTATGGCGGCTTGCCGGGGGGCAGCGGCCGTGGGAGCGCTGCCGGCGGTAATGGCTGTGGTCATGGGCATTGGAAGAACGTCGAAACACTATTGTGCCCGCCGCGAGAAGCAAGGACAATTTCATCTTCGCTAGGTGTGAATGAAGAGAAAGTTGATTATGGAAACGCGCTTCCTGGACAGTTTCGTGACGATCGCCGAATGCGGATCAATGGCCGAAGCCGCGCGGCGCCTGAACGTGACGCCAACCGCGCTCGCGCAGCGCGTGCGCGTGCTCGAAGACGAGCTGCATGTGAAGCTGATCGAGCGCAGCGGCCGCACGGTCCAGCTGACCGAAGGCGGCGCCCGCGTGCTGGCCCGCGCGCGCCGCTTCCAGCGCGAAGTACGTGAACTCAAGGCGGCGGCGTCCGAGGATGCGTTCGCCGGCGAACTACGGTTGGGCACGATTTCGACGGCGCTGACCGGCATGTTGCCCGCCATCCTGTCGACACTCGCCAAACTGCATCCGAAGGTCGATGTCTTCATCGAGGCCGATGTATCGCGCCTGCTGTACCACAATGTCCTGAGCGAGGCACTCGATGCCGCATTGCTGATCGAGCCGCAATTTGCCATTCCCAAATCGCTCGTCTGGCGCACGCTGCGCTCCGAGCCGCTGGTCGTGCTGGCGCCGACGGCGCTCGCGCATATCCCGGCCCTCGAGCTGCTGGCAACGCAACCGCTGATCCGCTACGACCGCAACAACTGGGGCGGCCAGCTTGCCGACCGCTACCTGCAGGCGCAGCAGATTTTCCCGCGCGAACGCTTCGAACTCGACGCGCTCGATGCGATCGCACTGCTGGTCGAACGGGGGCTGGGGGTATCCCTGGTGCCGGACTGGCCGCGCGCCTGGCCGCTGCCGCCCGGCGTCTCGATCGTTCCGCTGGATGGTGCGGCGCCGCAGCGCACGCTGGGCCTGTTATGGCGCGCCCGCTCGCCATTCAGCCGCTTGCTGGAGGAACTGCTCGATGAATGCGCGGCGCGCGATCCGTCGCCCCAGCTTGAGCGAGCATGATGCGCCGGCCTACTCGGCCCTGATGTTCGCGTTGCGCAGCAGGCCAGCCCACTTCGGCACCTCCAGCCGCATATACGCCTTCAGTTCGGCCGACGTGCCACCGCCGGCCGTCAACCCCTGCTGCTCGAGCTTTGCACGCACGTCAGCCGAGGCCAGGCTCTTTTTTACCTCTGCGTTGAGCCGGTCAACGATGGGTTGCGGGGTACCGGCCGGCACGAACATCCCGAACCACGTCAGGGCCTCGAAGCCAGGCAACCCGGATTCGGCAACCGTCGGAATGTCGGGCGCTGCGCTGCTGCGCTGCAGGCTGCTCACTGCAATCGCCCGCAGCTTGCCGCTCTTGATATGCGGCAGCAGCGATGGCAGGTTGCCAACATGACCGGGATCTGGTTGCCCAGCACATCGGCGATGGCATTGGCTTCGCCCTTGTAGGGCACATGCACCATATTGACCTTTCCCATCGACGCAAACAGTTCGGCCGCCACGTGCTGGGGGCCACCCAGACCGGACGAGCCGTACGACAACCCCTCTTTTTGCGCTCGTGCGTAGGCCAGCAGTTCCTGCACATTCCTGGCCGGCACGCCAGGGTTGACCACCATGACCATCGGCACCGAGGCCAGCAGCGAAATCGGCGTGAAGTCGGCCACCGGGTCGACTTTCATCTTCGGGTAGATGCTTGGTGCGACCACCATCGTCGACTGCGTCGCCACCAGGATGCTGTAGCCGTCGGCCGGCGCCTTGGCCGCCTGCTCGGCCGCGATGATGCCGGTGGCGCCGGGCCGGTTTTCTACATAGAACGAGCCACCCATGCTTCTGCCCATGCTTTGCGAGAGCAGCCGCGCGACATTGTCGACCGCGCCGCCGGGAGAAAAGCCGACGATGACCTTGACGGGCTTGGACGGATACGTGTCCGCCAGCGCCCATGCCGGGACCATGCCGGCGCACAGCACGACGCTGATGACGCTGACGACCCTGCGCCTGGGGATACCGCTTTGTTTGATAGCCATGGAACTTGTCTCCAATATATTGTTATGAATTACTTCGTTCTGGCATGCGTGGATCACACTGAAAAACAGCGAACGGCGCTACAGCATGTCCTCCACATGCGGCATCGTGAAGCCGAGCTCGTCCAGTTCGCGTTCGAGCTTGCGTGATTGGTCGGGCGTCAATTCGATCAAGGGCGGGCGCACCGTGCGCCACGCTTCGTCCCCGGTCTTCCATGCCAGCGCCGCCTTCATCGCTGCGATCAGTGGAAATTGCTGGAACACGGCGCGGGTCTGGTCCAGCGACTGTTGCTGAGCGTCGAGGTCGGCATCGGCGCCGGCGCGCTGCCAGCTGTCGTACAGCGCCACCATGGGCGCCGGATTGACATTGCCGGTGGCCGTGATACAGCCGGCGCCCCCGCCGCGCAGCGTGGCCAGCAACAGGGTTTCGCTGCCGGCGAACACGTCAAAGCCCTCGGGCTGGAAGTGCCTGAGCATCGCATCGGTATTGGTCCAGTCGCCGGAGCTGTCCTTGACGCCGGCAATCGTGCCGGGATAGGCCTTGAGCAGCCGCTCGATCAATGCCAGGCTGATCGGGATTTGCGTGACTGGTGGAATGTGATACAGGTAGATCTTCAGGCGCGGATCGGCGACGGCGTCGATCACTGCGGCGAAGCTGCGAAACAGGCCTTCGTCGCTGACACCCTTGTAATAGAACGGCGGCAGCATCAGGACGCCCCCGCAGCCAGCGTCGACGGCATGCCGGGTCAGTTCGATGGCGTCAGCTGCAGCGCACGCACCAGTCCCGGGCATCATCTGCGCGGCGGGCAAGCCGGCATCGAGCAAGGCGTCGAGCAGCCGGTGTTTTTCCGTCAGCGCCAGCGAGGTCGCTTCCGAATTGGTGCCAAAGATCGACAGGCCGACTTGCTGCCTGATGAGCCACTGGCAATGGCGGATGAAGCGTGCGACGGAAGGCGTCTGGTCGGCATCGAAAGGCGTGAGCACGGGCGAAAAGACACCGCGAAGTCGTTGACTGGAAGGCATAAAGTATCCCGCGTGATGGGTGAACACAAGTACTACGGGATCATTCTAGGGAGCTGGTGCGCAAACAAAACAGCATTCTCGACAGTTCATCATCAAGAAAAAGTGGAGCGTGCCGCGGCATTTCTGTCGTCATACAGGAACGAAACCCATCTGACATGACGCATTTCTGCACACGATTGCATTGTCATGCCTCAAATGCAACGGATAAGCTGGCATTATGTGGAAGATAAGACATGAACGTCTGCAGCGCTCACGGGCGCCAGGCATAGAAAATCGCACGGCACTGACAGAATGACGATGAATCGATTTCGAACTACCGGACTCCCGGCCAGCATCCGGGGCACGTTGCCCACTCATCTTGACGCATCCGCCACCCCTTCTTCCCACCGTCCCCGCCTCTTGCTGGTCGACGACGAGCCGCGTGTGCTGGCCTCGCTGCAGGAAATGCTCAAAGGCAGCGGCTACGCCATCACGACGGCCGACAGCGGCACTGCCGCGCTGGCGTGCCTGGCAGAGATGCGCTTCGACCTGGTGCTGCTCGACCTGTTGATGATGGATGTCGATGGCCACCAGGTCATGGACTTCATCAATCAGCAAGACACGAAAGCCGACGTCATCGTTGTCAGCGGCACCGTCGGCATCGAGTCGGCCATCGGCGCGCTGAAGCGCGGCGCCCACGATTACCTGCGCAAGCCGTTCAGCCGCGAAGAATTGCTGCGCACGGTGGACAATGCGCTCAGGCAGCGCGACCTGCAGCAGATCAACCGTCGCATGGTAGCAGCGCTTGCGCTGTCCGAGAAAAAATACCGTTACCTGGTCGACGCCTCGCCCGACATGATCTACATGCTCGGTCATGAAGGCCGCTTCACCTACGTCAATGACCGCGCGTGCCAGATGCTGGGCTACGAACGGGAAGAACTGCTGGGCCAGCACTACACGGCGCTGCTGCACGCCGAAGACCATGAACGCGCACTCTACGTGTTCAATGAGCGGCGCGTCGGCGAGCGGGCCTCGCGCGACGTCGAGCTGCGCGTGACATGCCGCGCGGGCCCGACGCACACGCACGACGCTGCCGACACGTCCGTGATAACGATCTCGCTCAACGCGATCGGCATGCACCGTGAAAAACGCGATCCGCACACGCCTACCTATGTCGGCACCTACGGCATCGCGCGCGACGTGAGCGCGCGCAAGCGTGCCGAGGCGGTCATCCATCACCAGGCCTACCACGACATCCTGACCGACCTGCCCAACCGCGTGCTGTTCAAGGACCGGCTCGGCCTGGCAATGCTACAGGCCCGGCGCAAGCACACCGAGCTGGCCGTGATGTTCATCGACCTGGACCGCTTCAAGCTCGTCAACGACACGCTCGGCCACGGCCATGGCGACAAATTGCTGCAGCAGGTGGCGCTGCGCCTGAAGGATTGCCTGCGCAAGGGCGACACGCTGGCGCGCCAGGGTGGCGACGAATTCACGATCGTGCTGCCCGACCTGCGCTCGCGCGACGATGCACGCGTGGTCGCCGACAAGTTCATCGAACGGCTGCAACAACCGTTCGACCTGAGCGGCAACGAGGTGCATATTTCGGCGTCGATCGGCGTGGCCATCTACCCCGAACACGGCGAATCGATCGACGAATTGCTGCGCAATGCCGACATCGCGATGTACCGCGTGAAGGACCTCGGCAAGAATGGCCACGCCTTCTACGACCCGTCGATGCACGATGCGCTGCACCAGAACGTCGCGCTCGAACAGCATCTGCGCCGCGCGCTCGAACGCAATGAACTCGAGATGTACTACCAGCCGCAGATCGACGCCGCCAGTGGCCGCATCATCGGCGCCGAAGCGCTGATGCGCTGGAACCATCCGGTACGCGGCCTGATCATGCCCGGCGAGTTCCTGCCGTTCGCTGAAGAAAGCGGCCTGATCGTGCCGATCTCGGAGTGGATGATCGACACCCTGTGCCGCGACATGGCGCACTGGGGCACGGACGGCGCGGACCCGCTGACGCTGTCGCTGAATCTGTCGCCGCATTATCTCGACCACAGCAAATTCTTCGAAACGATGCGCAATGCCTTGCAGCGCTACGACATTGGCCCCGGGCGGATTGCCGTGGAGATCACGGAAAACATCTGCATCCGCAATCCGCAATATGCGATCGAGCAGCTGAAAAAACTTGGGCAGTTGGGTGTGTCGGTGGCCATTGACGATTTTGGCACCGGGTATTCGTCGCTCGCGTATCTGCACCGGTTTCCGATCCACACCATCAAGATCGACCAGTCCTTCGTGCAGCAGATCAGCGACGAAGACGGGCATTATCCGGTCGTGCTGGCGATCATCTCGATTTCACGCGGCCTGAATCTCGACCTGGTGGCCGAAGGCGTGGAAACCGAAGTACAGGCGCGCTATCTGCGCGCCCACGGATGTTCGACGATGCAGGGCTTTTTGTTTCACCGGCCAATGCCGCTGGGGGGCTTTGTCAACGTGCTCAATTCGTAAGCCGCTGCATGGGCACGTCGTGGTTGCCCCTCTTGGCTGGCTTTGTAGGGACGTTGGCCGCGGAGATCATTGACCACCCGCACCATCGCGCGCTATGGCAATACCGCGCTGCGTCCGGTCAGGTACCCCCGCCGAGGTTGTCAACTCGACGGTGTCATCCGGATAGATATGCACACCGAGAAATTTTGCCCCCTGCACGACGGTGTCAAGGCGCAGCGGATTCCGATTTGCGACTGTCTCGCCATTGCGTGGTGTGCCCTTGGGGCCATCAAGCCGCCAGGTGACGGTTTTCTGCCCCAACGCGAACGAGACGCCGGTGAAGATCCCGCCACCGGTAGCCGGATACGCCTCGCTGGTTTCGCCGACCTTACCGTCGATGTAGACATCGAAGATGGGCCGGTCAAGATAATTGAAAAGCACAACATCCAATACGACTTTCATTGATTTCGCCTCACAAACATGTGCTACAGGCAGGAAGGCGATCGCCCCGAGAAGATGGCGCCGCTTCATTGCTGCAACAAGAAGTTTGCCGTTTCTGACTTCAACATTTGATTCTCAAAAAAGTTTTTTGAACTTGCCAGACTCGAGCAGCTGATAGCGCTTCTTCCCATCGTCGTCTAAACCAAGTTGATTTGCTTATCACAGTGTAGCCGCCTTGCGATATTGCCGGTTTCGTCGAAAAACGGCGACAGGTCTTTTAAATAGGTTTAACAACACGCTTCTGCTATCGGGAAGATGTTGTCAGCCATGGTCTCTTCCTGCCTCTGCCATCTCCAATTGGCCACGCTCACTAACCTGAGGAAAACCGACTGATGGAATAAGCTCTACTGTGTAGTCGGGATAGACGTGTATGCCCAAATACTTTCCACCCCGGATAGAAACAAGTTCCGGACTGTTTTTACTGGTAACCGTGTCACCGTTATTTTTCATTCCAGGCGGCCCGCTCAGTCGCCATGTCACTTTTTTCGCACCCAACGCAAGACTTATTCCCATCATCACTCCACTGCCGGTGCCGGGATATTTATCCGAACTACCATCGATAGTTTCATCGATTAGCAGCTCAAAAATTGGGCGGTTCAGATAATTGAATAAAACAACGTCAAAGTTCGCTTTCATCGATTCAACTTTGCATGCATTAACAAGCGCGAAACATATCCCTGCGCCTATCAAAGTGCGACGATCAATTCGTGAAAAAAACTTATGATCAAACATTGAAAGCAACCTTGGAAAAAATTAACTTCACTGGAGAATCGATAGCTTCTGCATTTATTCTATGGAGCAGAGCGGCAATCTGACTGCTCATTCCCTGTGAGGTGTACGAGGAATCCCGAAGAATGGGTTATCGATTTCATTTTTACAAAATTGACCTTCAGGGAGCACAGCTGCATGTTGCTCTACCAGACTAGATGAAAGCGGTTTTTCTGTTTGAAAAGTTGCAAGCGTTGCTTTAACAGTTCCGTCAACAAGAAAATGTAATATAACCTTGTCCACTTTGATATCACTTTCGGCAGGTTGTACATCTACAATAGCTTCGCACCAAGCACTACCACGCCCGCGCCCTTTAAGGCTGCGTATGTCGCGCTGATCACTCAATTTTCCGTCAAACGAATCAAGATCGTAAATCACGCTCCATACCACTTTTATTTTTAATGGCTTGTCAGTTGCTTTATTCCAAATCAAACAACAGGTATCGCCACCACCAGCTACCTCCTGGCCATTATCAAGCAGCGTTTCACCAGAATTTCGGAAAAATACCGATCCACCATTAGCTGCATTTTCAACATCGAAAGGGATTGAAACGTCCTTGTATAAAATACTGAAAATGTCATATTTTGTGTAGTTGTATGCAGTTGTAGTAAAAGTCGTCTCATTAAGCTTTTCCAGTCTACGCGCTTCGTCTTCTTTTGAAATGCAACCCAATAGAAAGGAAACAACCGCTAATGCACATATAAAATTTTTCATCAACTCATCACCCAGGGAGCTAATAGCATCGCTTCATCAATGGATTCGGCGTGCCTTTTTAGATGTTGCGATTACGTGCTTCTTCCATCGCAACATCATCGTTAATCATGATCTCTTCCTGCCTCTGCCATTTCTTGTTGACCACGCTGGCTAACCCGTGGAATACCAACTGATGGGATCAGATCTACTGTGTAGTCAGGATAAACGTGTATGCCCAGATAACGTCCACCTGGAATAGCAACAAGTTCAGGACTATTTTTACTGGTAATAGTTTCACCGTTATTTTTCATTCCAGGCGGCCCATCCAGCCGCCAAGTCACTTTTTTTTGACCCAATGAAATTCCGACCCCAATCATAATACCGCTTCCGGTACCAGGGTATGCATCGGAACTGGCATCAACAGTTCCATCGATCAGCAATTCAAAAATTGGACGATCCAAATAATTAAATAAAACGACGTCAAAACTGGGTTTCGTTAACTTAGCATCGCATGCGTTTGTCAACATAACACATACCCCTGCACCCAGTAATCTTCGGCGATTGACCCTTGGAACGCCTTCACAATTTTTCATTGGCTTCAACTTTCGGCAACAGTTCAACTGCATCGGAAAGTCGATATCTTCTGCTCTTATTATTCGTGACAGATCGGCAACATCGACATCTTTATACCACGGACTTTCCGATCCTTGGCGACTGCGTGGGCAATTGCGACGAATACTTCCTTAAGCCGGACATTTTACGCAGCTCAGCCTGGCACAACCGGGATTTGTCGCCATCGCCTTGCCACAAATCCTCGGCACGGTGAAGGGAGGCTCTCGGAGACATCGCGGGTGTCGCAACACAAACGGTCACCGCATCATCAGCCGGAGCCATACTCCCGCGCCATGGCCACCCCACGCGGATGCAAGTCAGGAATCCCGATCGACGTCGTCAAATCGGCGGTATCGTCTGGATAAATATGCACACCCAGGTACTTGGCACCCTGAGTAACGGTATCGAGGCGTAACGGGTTCTTATTGGAAATGGTGTCGCCATTGCGCGGCGTCCCTTTGGGACCATCGAGCCGCCAGGTCACTGTCTTTGGGCCCAGGTCGAAGGGCACACCAGTAATAATGCCGGCGCCTGTGGCGGGATAGGCGTCACTGCCGCGGCCAACCTTACCATCAATAAACACGTCGAAGATCGGGCGGTTTAGATAGTTGAACAGCACGACATTCAGCGTGGCCTTCATCGGTTTCGCCTCACAAAAGGATGCAGCAGAAAGAGTGGCGACGGCGCTGAGGAAATGACGCCGGTTCGTTCCCGCAAAAGGCATTTTGATATTTTTCATTTTGACCTTGTAACATTCGCCCAACGCGCGCCACTTCGTCACGGCTCAGTCGGTGTGGACGACGGCAGCAAATCGATCGCGTCATCAAATGTGATGTCTCCACGCTCGACACGTGCCATCAGCGCGGTGATTTGTGCGTCCCCGTTCCAGCGTTCGCGGTAAATGAGGGTCATGCAGACATAGTTGACCAGATCATGCATCGAGACCAGACCGATGGCGCGTGCGCCAGCCAGTGTCTTTTTCACATAAGCATAGCGCAAGGCCTCAGGAACATCTCGAAGCAGATTGGGCTGGTTCAGATCGACGAAGTACAACACATGATCTGGCACCCCAGCTTCAACCAGTTCATCGACCTGCGTCTGTGTCAAAAGCAGCGGCGCCGACAAGCGTACTGGCGGCGTGGCGCCAACATCCACCGTATGCTGACGGCCGTCGCGGTCCCAATACCACCAGCCGGTCAGCCCGCCCAACAGCAGTGCGCGCTGGGCCCTGTCAAGTACCGGTCCCTTTACATGCAGTGTGACATCGTCCAGCTGTCCAACCAGGGTGCCGAGGATCGCCGGGTCCCAGAATCCAAAGAGCATGTCGTAGTCATCTGGCAGGCGGATTTCGGTAAACTGTTTGAGCTGCGCGAACATGACATCGAACGACAAGGTACTGGCAACCACGGTCAGGCTCGGTTTGAGCGGCGCTGGCTGGCCGAGCCAGCGCGCAATCCATTGCCAGGCGAGGCTGCCTAGATCCGGTGGCGCCAGTTGAACGAGGTGCGGCGACTCTCCCGCCAGCGGACTGCCCTGAGGCGCTCCCAGCAGGCACCTCATCGCGGCGCCGGAGCCATCGATGGCGTCGGGCAGCGTAGCGTCTTGCGCGCTGTCGGCAATGGCATACCAGCGCCAGTCGGGATGCTGCGAAGCCAGTATTGCAAGTCCGGAAATATGCGGGTGCGTGACCACTTTCATACCCGTTTGCTGATGAACGCAGTGCGCTGTCTGGCACGCTTGGCCAGGCATTCAACGCACAACGGCTCAACCGGTGTGGCCGATGCGTGGCTAGCGGTGGCCAACACGGACACGCTGTCCAGCGCCCCCAGTAGCCAGCGCCGGGTGAACCGTGTGGCGTTTCGTAACGATATCTTCATTGCAAAAGCCTAAGTTCCCTATTGATGAATGCGACGCACTGCCCCGCTCGCTTGACGAGGGACATACAAGCACCCGCCTGCGGCAAGAACAGCGGCTTGCAGTTCACTCCCTGCTGCCCGTGACGCTTACTTTCTGCAGCATGAATCGTGATCTTGTCCGGACACTGCACCGAAATATTTCCTCTTTGATCGAGGTATTCGCTTCACTCCCCGTCAACAGGCCAATTGGCGGGGATTCTCAAGCGATCCTTGCTTCCATCCTCAGCCCACATGCCCATCTTTCTCCGGCATCAATTGGCTCCCCGCAAGAAGTACACCTTGCATACTTTGTCTGGGAAACGTGTCATAGAGTCGGACGGCATTTGAGTGCTGGTTTTTTTCGGTAAATTATAGCGCCACCCAATGGCGTTGTCGGCGATCTCTGTCCCCTGCTGGTTAATCAGCACGCCGACAATGTCCGGCAAGCGCCGCGTATCTGAAAGGCGAAAATTGTATCGTTTGCCGTCAGCTTCCACTACGCACCAAGCCGACAGACGCTCGGCAAACCACTCCGCCGTTTCAAGCATCGTGATCCCACTAATCATCAGAGAACCGTCGCGACGGAACAGGGTTGCGCGGCAATGGCGATGATCGCCGACCTGCTGTTGGGCAGCTTGCCAGCGTCCAGCGCGACCGGTTTCAAGAGCACCTCGCTGCGCGCAGCGTCTACGTTCCGCCGCTGGCCATACTCTAACCGGCCGTCAGGATTGCCGGCCACGGCGCTTCCTTGTCGTCGAGCTTGCTGGTGTTCGCTTTCTTCACACCCAGATGCTGGGGACGCCACTGTCTGCTGCGTCGGGGCGGCGGAACTGGCGGTATCGCCCAGCTTGACGGCTCGCTTGAGCAGCGCGATGCCCGTTACGTTGTCACCGGCCGGTTCGGGCACATCTACACTGTGCGTGGTCTTGTCACTCGTTACCCAAAGGCCAATAGCGGCGTGCACGGTGCCGTAGCCGTCGATGCGCAGTGCGGCGCCCAGGCCGCACAGGCAAGCGCGAAGAGTGTCGGCCCTGTGGATCAGGTGGCCCAAGTTCAGTCCGCTAGCTGCGTAGCTGCTGTTGAGTTGAATGCGGCCATGGCAGTCGGTATTGTCGAACACCAGGTGGTTATAGCCGCTGCCACCGATTTCCTTACTGTCGATGCCCCACCACGCGGCGCTGCTGCAGCGACGGGCTATGGCCGCTGCCGTGCAAGCGAAAGCGGACTGGTGGCGCCAGCCAAGTTGCCTTGTGAACTGGCTGCGCATGCAATGTAAACCGCCGCGTCCACGTATCCTTTTGTTTCGCGCGATTTTGATAATTTTGCTTTTCTGCCCGTGGCGGCGGCAGTCCATCGCGCGGAGCCAAGTAGTCAGCGTGCGCTCATTCTCGATCTGATCGAGCGAGTTGTCGAATCCCAAAGACTTATAATTTCTGCCTCACTTAAATTGGTTGGGGGCAAATTATCTGTCAATGGATTTTTCGCGTCGAGTTCAACATGGATCTGCGGCTGCCCAATCGACGGATTACGGCGCATAGTCTCTAAAGCGAATCCATATTTTTTATATTTAGCATTGCCATCACCAAGAATAATCCAACTCAACCACTCTTCAGCCTGCATTGAAGAAATATTTAATTCACCTTTCCGTAGCACTTTATTGTTCGCAGCAAAAGCACGCAGCAATGAGCTGGGGCCATTAAGCCGCTGAAGCAAGCTTTCTTCCGGATCTGGCACATACGTGTCATATTCAACCCCTAAAAATATTCCTGGAAAATCGCTGCTAGAAAAGGAATACTTAGCGTACTCTCTCTCAGACTGACCATATACATCAATTTCTCCCAAACAGAAACCAGATTGATCAGATCCGTTTTTACTTGGCTTTATATTATCTAAAAAATATTGTAATTTTTTTTCGGACTCGGGAAATTTATTTTGGTAAGACGTTGATTGTGCTATGTAGTATGAATCCCCAATAAGTGAATGCACTTCCGTCAGGAAGGATGTATCGATGATTTGGATTCTGAAAAGATGCGAGATTCCCCCAATTTTACGCGACTCTCTCAAAATTCCTGTTCGCTCTCGCGCCTCTGAAACGATTTCCGCTTTTCTGGCATTAATTAAATTCTGAAAGTCACTGCGAGAAATTCCCGACCTTACCAAGCTCATTTGAATTTCAATTTCTTCGTCGTCGGACTGAGCACGAACTGGAATAAAAACAGCCGTCAATCCGTCTGAAGAAACGAAACTTTCAGGCAACGCTATCGAATGTCTCCCAATGCAAAATGTTTTAACATCTTTTAGTTTATTAGACAATACCGTGTTCCCCGTTCGACTTCTGTCGCATCCAACAGAAGATAGAACAATAAGTATTACTAGTAGGAATTTCTTCATGGTGAATATACAAGCTAACTGATTTTTTAATTGCATAGCGGGTGGCCCTCTGTTGTCGGCATCTCCGCTTTTTTTATATTATATGAAATGCTTGGCATTCGTAGTGACACCTGTGCACGCTTCTCAAAACCTACTACGATACCTCGATATTCCTCTGAAAGAAATATCTTGTTTATATACGCACGCTCAAAGTTTTAAGAGAATTTAGGGACAGAGCTACGGTCATGGTTTCGCCTTAAATATTTGCTGAAGTTTTAATTCTGAATGCCTTAGCCCATCAACGTATCTCTTCTTCAAATAAGCTGAGAATGCTGGGTCTTCTGGCCCAGTAAATTCCGAAACCTCCTCGCGGTTGTATCTCTTATGTAATTCCCAAGATTTGCGAAGATCCTGCTGTGATTTGGCTTGAAGACCTGATAAAAGATTTCGATTGTTTTCAACGCTATCTTCCGCTAAATTGCGATATAATTCCCACCGTTCACGCCTATACTCCAATGATGGCTCAGGCCACCCTTTCACTCGCCCCGACCAGTCGGGGTGGTCCGGCTGGACATTGCTAAATACCAGTTCGATTGCGCCCTCTTTCGTGCGCAAAACCCACAATGCCGCCACTTCCCTATCGGGAAAACGAGGTAACTCGACCATATGCACCTGCGTAATCTCTTCGAGCTTTTTTTCTGGTCCCTTTTCTGTCCAGTGCGTTGCCTGTACTTGCACTTGGATGCCGGGTGCCCATCGCTTCGGCAACTGATAGCAGCACATAGTGCCGCCCGCACTGAACGGGCTAATGTGTTCGCCTCCACCAGAATTCGACGGATCTTTTGGGTCTCCAACCACGTACTGGAATGACTCACCCGTATAATTAACGCCATGAAGGCTGACTGACACGCCGTTGCTCGAAGTCGCCGTGGAAGGCGTCAACACCGCACATGCAGTGAGCAGAATTGGGAGAATACTAAGCAGTAACCGGCGAATCGTCATCATTTGTTCTCATATTGTCAGTTATCCAAGTGGCAAAATGCCCCCGAAGGGCTGCCAAATCATTCGTCGTATTCATACTCAGGCAGGCAGCACACCAGAGTATAGTATCGTCACCGTCTATTTTCCGTTCGCGTGCAAGCGACAGTGCCGACGACAACAGGGCATGTCGCTGAGGCGCTGGCAAGTGCGTCGTTTCGCCGCGGTATTCCAATCTTGCCCAGATCTCGTCCGGTTCACTGTCGCTGATCAAGCGATTGAATTGACTCTGGTCCAGTTTCGCGCGTGCTGTGATCGGACACTCGCCCGTAGGCGACTGATAACGTATTACCTTTATCTTTAGCAATGACATAAGTGCTAGGAATGAAATAACAGGATTCTTAAATCATGGTCGCGCTTTCATGATTTTCTCAAGACGGTATTTTGATCTACGCAAACCCTCAGCATAACGTTTCTCAACATATCGAATATATGCAGGATCTTCTAATCCAGAAAATTCCTTAATTTCATCCCAAGCGTGTATCTTGTCCGAAGCCCATGCCAATTGAAGCTCAGACTTGGGCGATCTACTCAGTTCTACAATAGACTCTTGGTAATCTCGCACGTTAATTTCCGCAAGTTTCCTTTCTAACTCCCACCGCTCCAGCATGAATTCGCGCGATGGCACCGACCAACCCTTGATGTTTCCAGGCCATTGCGGATGATCAGGTTGCAAGTCGCTTGAAACAATATCAATGCCACCATCGGATCTGCGCAGAACCCATAATTCTCCAGCTTTTCCATTCGCGTAGGCTGGTAGTTCAACTGTATGCTTCTTTTCAATAGCAGAAATCTCTTCTTCACTCCCTGTCGACAACCAATACCTCGATTCAACTTCAATGACCGTTCCGGGCAACCACTTGGCAGGAAGTTTGAAACAGCAAACGATGCCGCCAGCGGCATATGGCCCAATGTGTTCTCCACCACCATTATTCTTTTCATCGCGTGGATCAACAACAGAAAACTCAAAAGGGTGCTCAGTGTAGTTAACGCCATGTATACTTACTGAAACTTGATCACCTGACCTTGACGCGCCAGATTCTCCTCGAGGACTGCAGCTGCATAGCAAAAGCAAAAATGTGCTAAACAGTATTTTGTAGATCATCATTGAATCGCCCTGTCAACTCTCTCTAAAAATTCAAAATACATGTGGTACGTTGACGTGACTTTCTGTCGCAACCGTGGCCAATAACTTGGCACACTATCTCAATGTTGCAGTGTGGTCGAGATTATGTTGGCAAGCAACCTGCACCGCCTCTCCGAGCAGATCATGCCGCTCTGACGGCAAGCCATCCCGAGCGGCCCCGCCATACTGCAGCCGAACCCATATCTCGTCAGCTTCACTATCCCCGATCACCCTTGCAAACTGCGCTTCACTTAACCTAGCACTCGCTGTAATCCCGGCCGCTGGTCCACAGCAATCGATCGGCAGCGCTGCCCAAGCCCCGTTCCTGGCCATGTAATGCCAGCTCCGGGCATTACCCGCAAGCTCACGCTGCTGCTGAGGCATGATAACGGCGAAGATGGCACGCAGTCGCCGCGTGTCGGGAAACCTGAAATTGAAATAGCCTCCCCCGGTAGCGACAGTGCGCCAAGCAACGAGTCATTCAGCAAGTACGTCGTTACCGTCGCTAGTAACAACCGCGCTCAATCTGGGTAGCCCCTCGCATCGTTCCAGGACGTGACGTAGTGCCTTGTCGCCCGCAGCGAATGGCACCAGAAATGGCGATACGTCTCTTAAGCTATCGTTGCAGCCAGGAAGCCACTCGAATAACAAGGCCGGCTCGCTGGTTCTGCCAAGGTGCCAAAAGAGGCCAGGTATGAACATGCCGTCGATCAACAGTACAAGCTGAGCGTCGGCAGGCAGTTGCCGCTATTGCGCCAGCAGTTCAACATGCCAATTAGTCTGGTATGAATCGATCAGCAGCCCCGCCCGCCGTCAACAGGCTCATGCTCTTGGCGCTGCCCAGTCAACGTGCGCAAGCGTGCAATGTTCAAATGCGCCTTGGTGGCACTTGCTTTGACCTAGTTATTTCGTGCTCCGTCAAAAAGAAGCCAAAGACAAGATTCGTGTTACATGACGATTTTGGCTCTCCTAGCGGTGCCTGTTCGCGCTCTGCAAAATATCGGTTTTCCTTGTTTCGTCGCTAGAAAAAAATAAATCTTTTATATCCGCGCGCTCATAGCTTTCAGCGAGCTGAGGAGATAAAGCTGCGGTCATGGTTTCGCCTCCAATACTTTCTCAAGTCGTAATTTTGAACGTTTCAGTCCTTCAACGTATTCTTTATTCAAATAAGCTGCAAATGCCGGATCGTCTGATCCAGAGAATATTGAAATCTCCGCATTGCGTTGCTTTTTCTCGAAATCCCAAGCTTCTCGAACCCTCTTCTGCGGGTTGCTTTGAAGTTCCGATAGAAGTTTTTTGTAGTTGTCAACGTCGACCTGCGCTGAATACCGATATAACTCCCACCTTTCACGCCTATACTCCAATGATGGCTCAGGCCATCCTTTCACTCGCCCCGGCCAGTCGGGGTGGTCCGGCTGGACATTGCTAAACACCAGTTCGATTGCGCCCTCTTTCGTGCGCAAAACCCACAATGCCCCCACTTCTCTATCGGGAAAACGAGGTAACTCGACCATATGTACCTGCGTGATCTCTTCGAGCTTTTTTTCTGGTCCCTTTTTTGTCCAGTGCGTTGCCTGTACTTGCACTTGAATGCCGGGCGCCCATCGCTTTGGCAACTGATAGCAGCACATAGTGCCGCCCGCACTGAACGGGCTAATGTGTTCGCCTCCACCAGAATTCGACGGATCTTTTGGGTCCCCAACCACGTACTGGAATGACTCACTCGTATAATTGACGCCATGAAGGCTGACTGACACGCCGTTGCTTGAGGTCGCCATGGAAGGCGTCAACACCGCACATGCAGTGAGCAGAATTGGGAGACTACTAAGCAGTAACCGGTGAATCGTCATCATTTTTTCTCATATTGTCAGTTATTCAAGTGGCAAAATGCCCCCGGAGGGCTGCCAAATCATTCGTCGTATTCATACTCAGGCATGCAGCACACCAGAGTATAGTAACGTCACTGTCTATTCAAGCGATTGAATTGACTCCGGTACAGTTTTCGCCAGTGCCGTGACCGGGCACTTGCCGATAGGCGAGTCATAGCGTACTTTCTTTATCTTTGGCGACATCATAGGTGCTAGAAATTAAATAACAGGGTTTTTAACTCATGGCCGCGCTTTCATGATTTGCTCAAGACGGTATTTTGATCTATGCAAACCCTCAGCATAAATTTTCTCGACATATCGAATATATGCAGGATCGTCTGGTCCAGAAAATCCCTTAATTTCATCCAAAGCGTGTCTCTTGTCCGAAACCCATGCCAATTGAAGCTCAGACTTGGGGGATCTGTTCAGTTCTGCAGTAGACTCTTGGTAAACTCGCACGTTAAGTTCAGCAAGCTTGCGCTCCAACTCCCATCGTTCCAGCATGAACTCGCGCGATGGCACCGGCCAACCCTTGATGTTTCCAGGCCATTGCGGATGATCAGGTTGCAAGTCGCTTGAAACAATATCAATGCCACCATCGGACCTGCACAGCACCCATAATTCTCCAGCTTTTCCATTCGCGTAGGCTGGTAGTTCAACTGTATGCTTCTTTTCAATCGCAGAAATCTCTTCTCCATTCCCTGTCGATACCCAATGCCTCGATTCAACTTCAATGACTGTTCCAGGCGACCACTTGGCAGGGAGTTTGAAGCAGCAAACGATGCCGCCAGCGGCATATGGCCCGATGTGTTCTCCACCACCATTATTCTTTTCATCGCGTGGATCAACAACAGAAAACTCAACAGGGTCCGCAGTGTAGTTAACACCATGGATATTTACTGAAACCCGATCACCTGACCTTACCGCGCCAGATTCTCCTCGCGGACTGCAGCCACATAGCAAAAGCACAAATGTGCTAAACAGTATTTTGTAGATCGTCATTGAAATCGCACTGTCAGTTCTTTCTGAAAATTCAAGAATATATATGCCACATTGACGTGGCGTCCCATAGCAACCGTGGCCATTAATTTGTCACACCATCTCAATGTTGCAGTGTCGTCAAGACGACATTGGCGGGCCACCTGCACCGCCTCTCCGAGCAGATCGTGCCGCTCTGACGGCAAGCCATCCCAAGTGTCGCCGCCATACTGCAGCCGAACCCGTAGTTCGTCTGCTTCACTATCCAAGATCAGCCTTGAAAACTGCGCTTCACTTAACCTTGCATTCGCTGTAATCCCAGCCGCTGGTCCAGAGCAATCGATTGGCAGCGCTGCCCAAGCCCCGTTCCTGTCCATGTAATGCCAACTCAGGGCATTGCCCGCAAGCTCACGCTGCTGCTGAGGCATGAGAACGGCGGGGATGGCAGGCAGTCGGCGCGTGTCGTAAAAACTGAAATTGAAATAGTCTCCCCCGGTCACCACAATGCACCAAGCGGCGAGTCGTTGAACAAGTACGTCGATACTGTCGCTAGTAACAATCGCGCTCAACATTGGCAGTCCCTCGCATTGTTCCAGGACATGATGTAATGCCTGGTTGCCCGAAGCGAATGGCACCAGAAATGGCTATACGTCCCTCACTTTGTCGTTGCAGCCAGGAAACCGCTCGAACAGCAGGACTGGCTCGCTGGTCCTGCTCAGGTGCCGAAACAGGCCAGGTACAAACGCGCCGTCGATCAACAGTACAAGCTGTGCTCCGTCAGGCAGTCGCCTAGATTGTGACATTAGTTCAGCATGCCAATTGGTATGGTATGGATCGATCAGCATGCGTTGTTCCACCAACGTGAATGCGAGCGCAGCCGCCAGAGATTTTTTCAGACATTCGACACACGCCGTGCCGGGGATGGCCGGTAGCGGATAGGCCGGGCAACCAAGCCCGCGGCGCTTTTCTTCGCGGCGCGGATTGTAATCCTCCCCGGACACTGCACCGTAACCTGCGCAGCATCGCTGAAAATTCTTTCCTATTCGCGGCGCTGGCACAGTTATCAAGCAAACTGTACAAAGCTAAGCACTCACGGCTTATCCTTCATGATTTGCCTGAGCCGAGCCTCTGAGAAACGTAATCCTTCTATGTAGCGCTTCTTTAAGTCCTGATGATAGGCAGGATCTTCAGGGCCGGTAAATTTCTCTATCGTATCCTTTGAATATTTTTCGTCTAGATCCCATGCCTCACGAAACAAGGATTCTGATGATCTCTCTACTTCCGCAATAAGATACTGACTATTCTTTACGGCGTGCTCGGCATTGTCTCGAACCAACTCCCACCGCGTCAGCATAAAATCTCGAGAAGGGACTGGCCAACCTTTGATTTTTCCAGGCCATTGCGGGTGATTAGGTTGCAAATCGCTCGATACGACGTCGATTTTCCCATCCGCCATGCGCAGAACCCATAATTCTCCAGCCTGGCCACTCTCATATGGCGGCACCTCGACCATATGCTTCGTATAAATTCCCGAGGTCTCTTTTCCGTCCCCTGTCGATAACCAGTGCTTCGACTGAATTTCTACGGTTGTTCCGGGCGCCCACTTGCTAGGAAGCTTGAAGCAACAAACGATCCCCCCGGCTTCATAAGGCCCGATGAGTTCACCGCCCCCAGTGTTACTCGTGTCACGTGGATCGATAACAGAGAATTGAAACGTATCCCCGCTGTGGTTGACCCCATGAATACTTACCGACACCAAGTCACCCGACCGCGGCGAACTAGATTCTGCGCGCGAAGCACATCCGAACAGCAAAAGCAACAATGCGCTAAACAGTATTTTGTAATTCTTCATTAGGTGTCCCTATAAATTCGTTTTCCAGATTGGAAAATGCCTGCGCCACGTTGACGCCGGTGTCTATCCCGATCTCGTCTATCAGCCTGGCACACCACCGGAAGGTCGCCGTATTACCTAGTTGGTGTTTTCGCGCTATCTGCACGACCTGGCTCAGCAGATAATACCGCTCCGAGGGCAAACCATCCCAGACGGCCCCGCCATACTGTAGCCGAACCCATATCTCGTCGGCTTCACTATCCTCGATCAGCCTTGCAAACTGCGCTTCACTTAGCCTTGCGTTCACTGTAGTCCCGGCCGCTGGTCCAGAGTAATCAATCGGCAGCGCTGCCCAAGCCCCGTTCCTGGCAATGTAATGCCAGCTCAGGGCATTGCCGGCAAGCTCACGCTGCTGCTGAGGCATGAGAACGGCGAAGATAGCCGGCAATCGTCGCGTGTCGGGAAACCTGAAATTGAAATAGTCTCCCCCGGTCGCGACAGTGCACCAAGCGGCGAGTCGTTCAGCAAGTACATCGATACTGTCGCTAGTAACAATCGCGCTCAACATGGGCAGTCCTTCGCATTGCTCCAGGACGCGATGTAGTGCCTGGTTGTCCGAAACGAAAGGCACCAGGAATGGCGATACGTCCCTCACTTTGTCGTTGCAGCCCGGAAGCCGCTCGAACAACAAGGCTGGCTCGCTGGTTTTGCTCAGGTGCCGAAACAGGCCAGGTACAAACGCGCCGTCGATCAACAGTACAAGCTGTGCTCCGTTAGGCAGTCGCCTAGATTATGACATTAGTTCAGCATGCCAATTGGTATGGTATGGATCGATCAGCATGCGTTGTTCCACCAATGTGAATGCGAGCGCAGCCGCCAGAGATTTTTTCAGACATTCGACACACGCCGTGCCGGGGATGGCCGGTAGCGGACAGGCCGGGCAACCAAGCCCGCGGCGCTTTTCTTCGCGGCGTGGATTGTAATCCTCCCCGGACACTGCACCGTAACCTGCTCAGCATCGCTGAAAATTCTTTACTATTCGCGGCGCTGGCACAGTCATCAAGCAAACTGTACAAAGCTAAGCACTCATGGCTTATCCTTCATGATTTGCCTGAGCCGAGCCTCTGAGAAACGTAACCTGTCTGTGTAGCGCTTCTTTAAGCTCTGATGATAAGCAGAATCTTCAGAACCGGTAAACTTCTCTATCGTTTCCTTTGAATATTTTTCGTCTAGATCCCATGCCTCTCGAAACAAGGATTCTGATGATCTCTCTACTTCTGCAATAAGATGCTGACCATTCTTTACGGCGTGCTCGGCGTCGTCTCTAACCAACTCCCACCGCTTCAGCATAAAATCTCGAGAAGGGACTGGCCAACCTTTTATTTTTCCAGGCCATTGCGGATGATCAGGCTGCAAGTCGCTTGAAACAATATCAAAGCCACCATCGGACCTGCGCAGCACCCATAATTCTCCAGCTTTTCCATTCGCGTAGGCTGGTAGTTCAACTGTATGCTTCTTTTCGATAGCAGAAATCTCTTCTCCACTCCCTGTCGACAGCCAATGCCTCGATTCAACTTCGATAACTGTTCCAGGCGACCACTTGGCAGGGATTTTGAAGCAGCAAACGATGCCGCCAGCGGCATATGGCCCGATGTGTTCGCCACCACCATTATTCTTTTCATCGCGTGGATCAACAACAGAAAACTCAAAAGGTTCCTCAGTGTAGTTAACGCCATGTACACTTACTGAAACTTGATCACCTGACCTTGACGCGCCAGATTCTCCTCGCGGACTGCAGCCGCATAGCAAAAGTAAAAATGTGCTAAACAGTATTTTGTAGATCGTCATTGAAATCGCACCGTCAGTTCTTTCTGAAAATTCAAAAATACATGTGTGACGTTGACGTCGGTGTCCATCCCGATCTCGTCCATGGGCCTGGAGCACCACCGGAACATCGCCGTGTTACCTGATTGGTGTTGTCGCGCTATCTGCAATGTCTCGCTCAGCAGATAATATCGCTCCGAGGGCAAATCATCCCGGGCGACCCCGCCATACTACAGCCGAACCCTTATCTCGTCGGCTTCACTATGCTCGATCAGCCTTGCAAACTGCGCTTTACTTAGCCTTGCATTCGCTGCAGTCCCGGCCCCTGGTCCAGAATAATCGATCGGCAGCGCTGCCCGAGCCCCGTTCTTCGCGGCGTGGTTCGTAATCTTCCCGGACACTGCACCGTAATAATCCCGCCATCGATCGTGATATTCGCGCCGCCCGCTGTCCGCGCGCGCCATGGGGGATCTTGCGGCTCGTCACCAGCAAGCCCGTGGCGGCGCGCACCGCGGCATAGCCGTCCCTGTGCAATTCGGCTCCCAGCACGCGCAGGCCGCCGCGGTAGTTGTCGGCCGTGTGGATCAGGTGGCCCAGATTCAGTTCACTGGCGGCCTGAGTGCTCTTGAGCTGGATGCGGCCCCGGCTATCGGTGTCGTCGAACACGAGCTGGTTGTAGCCGCTGCCGCTGAATTCCTTGCTGCGGGTTCCCTACTGCGCGGCGCTGTTGCGGTGAACGGCGCTGGCCGCCGCTGCACCGTGCCACAGCGGCCCATTGCCGCCCGTCAGGTTGCCTTGCGCCGCGACGGCGTGATCGTTGGCCGCGCCGAAGATCGCCGTGTCGCTGTCCTGTTCGCTCTTGCCGCACGGGGTCGGTAGCGTGCCGCCTTCGCTGTGGCCGTTGTACAGCGCGCCGACGACCAGCGGCCGGTTGATGTCGTTTTCGAGAAACTGCATCAGTACTCCTTGCCCGATGCGCGGCAGGAACTTGCCCTCGTGCAGCAGATCAGCAACGAGGACAGGCAGTATTCGGTCGTGCTGGCGATCATCTCGATTTCACGCGGTCTGAATCTTGATTTGGTGGCCGAAGGCTTGGAAACGGAAGTGCAGGCGCGCTATCTGCGCGCGCATGGATGTTCGACGATGCAGGGTTTTTTGTTTCATCGACTGATGCCGGTGGGGGGCTTCGTCAACGTGCCCAATTCGTAGTGCTGTTACGTCGGCACGGCGCGTTACATGCCATGACGAACTGACGACGCCGCGCAGCTTGCGCAAGGCAGCACGAGAAAATCGCACTTAATGCAATTTTTTCAGAACCAGTCGTTTGCTTGACGTTTTATCTAGTTGACGCCGCGGTCGTACTGCCGATGCGCATCGTCTCTGACCTCGTTAGCTTTTCTGCTTGCCGCGGCGGCGGCATCCCGGCATCCCGGCCTGCGACTGTGCTTGCATCCGCGCGCCGATCGATCGCATTGCCGGCTGCATGCGCCTGGCGCCGCGCGTATTCGGCTAAATCGTGCGCACGGCGCTGCGCGGCGTGAGCCGCATCGCTGGCGACTTTTGCGGCAGCATCGTAGCTGCGTTTGGCTGCGGCGCGTGCTTCCGCTGCCTTTTGCAGCGCACACTGCTTGGTTTATTCGACTTTACACTCGGCAGCCGCGACCCGCGCATCGGCGCGGCGCGGCTTAGCGCTTCGGCAGAGGCATCCTTGGCCGCCTTCGTGGTCGTATCGACCGTCTGGCCCACTTGCCGCTCGCCCGACTCATGGGCGCTACCGACGGCGTCGCTGGCGGCGCTGGCCTTGTTGCCGATCCCGTTGCCCCATTCGGTCCAGACGCTGACGGTCGATTCGAGCACGCCACGCGGTTTGAAATAGCTAAATGGCGGCATTGAGAACGAAGTCCACTTTCGAGTCGGGGATAAAGTGCGACACGAAACCGACTACGCCCGTGCTGGCCGGTGTATCCCAGATGCAGGCGGTAGCTGTGGAAATACAGGTCGTCGCCATGCTTGTCGCATTGGCCGATCACGCGATTGGAAAACGCACGTGACAGTGCAGCCCCACGCGAAAAACCGAACAACGACATCGTGATGATCTTGATCAAGCGGTGCTGGCTAAGCACATCGCTTTCTTTCGTAAAGCCTTTTTCAGTGGTGCTGCCCGCATAGGTGGCCAACTCCCGGCAAGCCGCCTGCGAATTTGCGATCAACACGTCCTTGAGCCGGTCATTGACTGAGTCGTCGCCCTGGCGTAGCAGCCGGTCGCCGCCAAGCCGGACAGGCCACCGAGCTTGTCTTCGACCCATATGCTGGTCGAGTCGAGCCAGCCAGTAGCTTTGCCGTTGTAGCGTGTGCCGACGCCCGCGATATAAATCGCATAAGTCGACTTCGCGTCATCCTGGAGCGTGGCGTCACACATGCGCCCAACATTGCTCCAGCTACTGCTCGCGGTATCCTTTTCACGATTATTGCCGGTGCCGTCGAAAAACAGCGACAGGTGCACGACATCCTGGCAATCCTGGAACGGCGATGGCGAGCTCACGGCGACGTCGCGGTTAGTTGTAACGCATGCGACAGCCGCGTTTTCAGCCACGGCCGTACTCCTGCGCCATGGCGATGCCGCGCGGGGTCCTGCCGAGAATGCTGACCGATGCAATCAACTCGACGGTATCGTCCGGATAAATATGGACACCAAGGTATTTGGCGCCCTGGACGATATTTTCGAGGCGCAGCGGATTTTTGTTCACGACCGTTTCGCCATTGCGCGGCGTGCCTTCCGGACCGTCGAGCCGCCAGGTCACTTTTTTTGGTCCCAGATCGAAGGACACGCCCGTTACCATCCCGCCGCCGGTGGACGGATAGGCGTCACTGCCGCGACCGACTTTGCCGTCGATAAAGACATCAAAGATGGGCCGGTTCAAATAATTGTAAAGAATTACGTTTAACACTGCCTTCATGGATCTCGCCTCACAAGAAATTGCGACAGGAAGAACAGCGATTGCGCCGAGAAATTGGCGCCGGCTGGTTCCTGAAAACGGGACGTTACTGTCTTTCATTTCATCCTTTCAACACTCAAACGGCGCGCGCCCATCATTACGATTCAGTCAGTTTGGATGGCGGCAGCAATTTGATCGCTTCGTCAAACTCGAGGTCACGACGCTTGACGCGCGTCATCAGGGCTATGGCACGCCAAACAAGGCCACAGTATCGAACACCCCCATGAACTGCAGACGCAGGCGGTAGCTGTGGAAATACAGGTCTTCGCCAGGCTTGTCGCATTGGCCGATCGCGCGGTTGGAAAACGCACGTGGCAGCGTAGCCCCGCGCGAAAAACCAAACAACGACATCGTGATGATCTTGATCAAGCGGTGCTGGCTAAGCGCATCGTTGACTTCCGCAAAGCCTTTTTCAGTGGGGCTGGCTGCATAGGTGGCCAATTTCCGACCGGCCGCCTGCGCATTTGCGATCAACACTGCCTTAAGCCGGTCATTGACTGCATCGTCGCCCTGGCGTAGCCGCCGGTCGCCGCCCGAGCCGGACAGGCCACCGAGCGTGTCTTCGACCCAGATGCCGGCCGAGTCAAGCTAACTCGCGGCCTTGCCGTTGTATGGGGTTCCAACGCCGGCGATATAAATTGGATAAATCGACTTTCCTTTCTCCCTGATTGCGGCGTCAAACATGCGCCCGACGTTGCTCCAGCTGTTTGTGGCAGAGTCTCTTTCCCAGTTATTACCAGTGCCGTCGAAAAACAGCGACAGGTGCAGAACATCCCGGCAATCCTGGAACAGCGATGGCGGGCTCTCCGAGACGTCGCGGTTGGTTGCAACGCACGCGAGAGCTGCGTCATCAGCCACGACCGTACTCCCGCGCCATTGCTACACCGCGCAGACTCCAGTCAGGAGTGCCGATCGATGTCGTCAACTCGACGGTATCGTATGGATAAATATGCACACCCATGTACTTGGCGCCCTGAATAACGGTATCGAGACGTAACGGGTTCTTATTGGTAATAGTGTCGCCATTGCGCGGCGTGCCTTCAAGACCGTCGAGCCGCCAAGTGACTTTTTTCGGCCCCAATTCAAAGGGTACCCCAGTAAAAATTCCACCGCCGGTGGCCGGATAGGCGTCGCTGCTGTCACCAACTTTACCATCTACAAACACGTCGAAGATCGGCCGGTTTAAATAGTTGAACAGTACGACATTCAATCTGGCCTTCATGGGTTTCGCCTCACAAAAATTTGCAACAGGAAGATTGGCTACGGCGCAGAGGAAATTACGCCGGTTCGTTGCCACAAAAGGAATTTTGCTGTTTTTCATTTTGACCTTTCAACATTTGATCAGAGCGCTACATCGTCACGGTTCAGTCGGTCTGGACGGCGGCAACAACTCGATCGCATCATCAAATGCAATGTCGCCACGCTTGACACGCGTCATCAGCGCAGTCATTTGTGCATCGTTATACCAACGCTCGCGGTAAAGCAGGGTCATGGAGATATAGTTGACCAGGTCGCGCATCGACACCAGGCCAATGGCGCGTGCGCCGGCCAATGGCTGTTTCGCATAAGCATAGCGCCAAGCCTCCGGCACATGCCGCAACAGATTGGGCCGGTTCAGATCGAGGAGGTACAGCACATTATTAATAGCCTGTACCAATGCCAACCCAATACGCTCATTGTCCAGGTACATAGACGCGAAAAAAGTTGTTGTAGCTTGAGGCGTTGTGTTTCCAATCTGTATCCTCTGGCAGCACGCCGGGTACACTTTCCCCTGGAAAGCAATCGTACAAGCGTGCAATGTTCGAGTGCGCCTTGGTGGCGTTTGCTTTGACGTAGTTATTTCGTGTTCCGTCAAAAAAGAAGCCAAAGAAAATATTCGTGTTACATGACGATTTTGGGTCTCCTAGCGGTGCCTGTTCGCGCTTCTCATAATCTCTAAGATCATCTTTTTCGTCCTCGGAAAAAAATGTTTCTGTAATATCCGCACGCTCAAAGCTTTCAGCAAACCGAGGAGATAAGGATGCGGTCATGGTTTCGCCTTTAATACGTTCTCAAGTTGCAATTTAGAACTTTTTAGCTCATTGATGTACCTTCCTTTCAAATAAGCTGCGAATGCCGGATCTTCTGATCCGGTAAATTCCGAAATTTCCGCACTGCGTCGGTTCTTAAGGTGCTCCCATGACTCGCGAAGCCTCTGCTGCGGGTTGCTCTGAAGCTTCGATAGAAGACTTTTATAAAGGTCAACACTGCCTTGCGCTGAACGCCGATATAACTCCCACCGTTCACGCCTATACTCCAATGATGGCTCAGGCCATCCTTTCACTCGCCCCGGCCAGTCGGGGTGATCCGGCCGGACATTGCTAAACCCCAGTTCGATTGCGCCCTCTTTCGTGCGCAAAACCCACAATGCCCCCACTTCCCTATCGGGAAAACGAGGTAACTCGACCATGTGTACCTGCGTAATTTCTTCGAGCTTTTTTTCTGGTCCCTTTTCTGTCCAGTGCGTTGCCTGTACTTGCACTTGGATACCAGGCGCCCATCGCTTTGGCAACTGATAGCAGCACATGGTGCCTCCCGCACTGAACGGGCTAATGTGTTCGCTTCCACCAGAATTCGACGGATCTTTTGGGTCCCCAACCACGTACTGGAATGACTCACCCGTATAATTAACGCCATGAAGGCTGACTGACACGCCGTTGCTCGAAGTCGCCATGGAAGGCGTGAACACCGCACATGCAGTGAGCAGAATTGGGAGAATACTAAGCAGTAACCGGCGAATCGTCATCATTTGTTCTCATATTGTCAGTTATCCAAGTGGCAAAATGCCTCCGGAGGGCCGCCAAATCATTCGTCGTATTCATACTCAGGCAGGCAGCACACCAGAGTATAGTATCGTCACCGTTTATTTTCCGTTCGCGTGCGAGCGACAGTGCCGACGACAACAGGGCATGCCGCTGAGACGCTGGCAGGTTTGTCGTTTCGCCGCGGTATTCCAATCTTGCCCACATCTCGTCTGGTTCGCTGTCGCTGATCAAGCGCTTGAATTGACCTGCGTCCAGTTTCGCCC
>NZ_JACHBX010000002.1 GCF_014200505.1 Massilia aurea
GAACATTTGATAATTTAAGTAATCAAGAACCGAAGTTCTTGGCACCTTCATCAAACGCCCACACTTATCGACTGTTAATTTTTAAAGAACTTTATCTGGCACTGCCTTGCCGCATGGTGCGAATCGTTTTGTTCGCTGCAGCAGAGAAGAGAGATTATGCTGCAATCCTACAATCTCGTCAACCCCTTCTTTTCGCTTCGTCTCAGATTTCTCTGGGGACCTGTTCTCGTAACCACTTGATTACGTTAACGTTTTCGGTCAGTGCCGAAGCGGAGGCGAACTATACCAAACCTGCCACGCAGTCCGCAAGGGACTACAAGGAAAAGATTTTGTCCTACAAGAGCCAGTCGATCGGCAGCCAACCCAGACCATGTACGACGGCCCGCTTCCACCACGTCGTTCCAGGCTCGACATCGTGCCGGATGATCTTGCCGTCGCGGCCCTCCAGCCAGTAGACATTCCCCTTCTCATCCAGCAACACTTCATAGGCACGCATCGGCAAGGTCTCGTCCAGCGTTGTACTCAGGCGGTGGGCCAGCTCGACGCTGTCGATCACCATCCCCATTTCGGTATTCAGGTGAATCGACCGCTGGTCGAAGTTGAACGAGCCGACGAAGATCCGGTTACCGTCCACGCCAAATGTCTTGGCATGCAGGCTCGCATCTGAACTGCCAAAGCCGGGGCCACTGCGCTTCTTCTTGCGCGATGGTTCGTCGGTCGACGCACGGCGCAGTTCATACAGCGCCACGCCGGCCTCCAGCAACGGTTTGCGCCACTTTGCATAACCCGCATGGACGGCAGAAACGTCAGTCGCCTCAAGCGAATTCGTAAGTACCCGGATTTTTGCGCCCTTCTTGGCCATCTCGACCATTGCGGCTGCCCCATCCTTGCCCGGCACGAAGTACGGCGAAACCAGATCCAGATTGCGCTCGGGCTGACCGAACAACACCGCGAGTCTGGCTGCAATATTCTCATCCGGCGACGACTGGTTCAGCACCTTGGCCGGATCGTCGCTCAGGAAACGCGCATGCGCCCATTCCAGCGGCAGCGTCCCGCTCATGACTTTGTTCAAGAATGCCGATTGTCCGATCGCATCCAGATATTCTTTGGTCTCGGCATCGACCGTGGCCGGCGGCGGCGCCTTCGCATCCTTGACCATCAGCGCCAGCGGATACGCCGACGGACAATTCCAATACAGGTCGAAATCCGCGGAAACTTCTTTCACCACCGGACCGGTAGCGATCACGTCGAGGTCGGCAAACGAAATATCGCCCGCTGCGCCGAAATACTCGTCGCCCACATTGCGGCCGCCGATGATCGTGGCCTTGTTGTCGGCGGTGAACGATTTATTGTGCATGCGCCGGTTCATGCGCCAGAAATCGGCGACCATGCCGAGCGGACGCATCGAGCGAATACCGTTCGGATTAAACAGCCGCACTTCGATCTGTGGATGGGCGTCGAGCTGGGCCAAGATCGCGTCCAGGCCACCCGTGTTATTGTCGTCCAGCAGCAGGCGCACCCGCACGCCACGGTCCGCCGCCTTGCGCAAGGCGTTGAACATCAGCATGCCGGTCGTGTCGTTGCGCCAGATATAGTATTGAACGTCCAGGCTGCGATCGGCCGCCTGCGCCAGCACGGCGCGCGCGGCGAACGCGTCACGCCCATCGGGCAGGCTGTGAATGCCGACCAGGCCGGGATGCGCCGTGGTCAGTGGCAACAGCGCCTGGCCGAGCCGGGTATTGTCCGTATCAGTCAAGGCGGTACTGGCAACGCGCCCCTCAAGCGGTGGCAGCGTTGAGCAACTCGACAGCGTCAATGCGCCTGCAAGCAGCGCCGTTGGCAAGAGCAGCCATAATTTGGCGCGCTTCTTCATGGTTCAATGTCCTTCGAAGTCAGGTTTGCGTTTTTCAAGGAATGCCGACATGCCTTCTTTCTGCGCAGGGGTGCCGAAACCGGCATGGAAGTAGCGGCGTTCGTAGGCCACGCCCTGGCTCAGCGTCATCTCATAGGCCTGGTTGACGCAATCCTTGATCTGCATGGCAACCGATACGGGCATCTCGGCAATGCCCTGGGCGATCTTGATCGCCTCGTCCATCACCTCGGCCGCCGGGTACACGCGCGAGACCAGCCCGGTCCGCTCTGCCTCGGCGGCGTCGATCATGCGCGTGGTGAGCAGCATGTCCATTGCTTTCGACTTGGAAATGGCGCGCGGCAAACGCTGGGTGCCGCCGGCGCCCGGTGTCACGCCAACCTTGATCTCGGGCTGCCCGAACTTCGCGCTATCGGCGGCGATCAAAAAGTCGCACATCATCGCCAGCTCACAACCACCACCCAGGCAATAGCCCGAAACCACGCCGATGACCGGCTTACGGATGTCGAGGATGTGTTCCCAGTTGCGGCCAATATAGTTATTGCCGTAGGTTTCCTGGTAATCGTACTGTGCCATGGCGGCGATGTCGGCGCCGGCAGCGAAGGCTTTCTCGCTACCCGTCAACACGATGACGTTGATGGCCAGATCCTGGTCGAACGCGCGCAGCGCATGGCCCAGCTCATTCATCATATTGTCGTTGAGCGCATTCATCGCCTTCGGACGGTTCAGCCGTACCACGGCGACCTTGCCGTGGTTCTCGATCAACAGGTCAGCATATTCCATGGGACACCCTCATCTGGTTGGATAGTATCGTCGCGATTGTAGCGCTTTCCGTGCACGTCAAGTAGAGCGCCCCGATCGGCCGACATGCATGCGACGCCGCCCATTACGGTCCTGCCGGCGGCAGCACGATTGGTAGTTCGGGACAGCCCATGGCCTGGCAACCATTGGGCAATGTTCGCAGCCAAGTCACGATCGACTCCACCGACACGGTCTGGATCCTGCCCTTCCAGCGCAAGCTGGACGGATGGTCGTCAAACGCAATATTCGCCTTCGAGATCCGCGCGCTCAGGCGCGTCATCGTGCCCAACGCCAGCTCGGTTGGCTGGTAACCGGTCGACGCCAGCCAGGTCTGCGCCGTGGCGCGGGTCGTTGCCGCGCCCTCGGGTGCGATGGCGTAGGCCAGCATTTCCAGCACCCAGCCGTTCGAATTCTGATAGCGCGTGCTGAACGGATAGGCAGCCAAGCTGTAGTGCGGCTCGTGGTAGTCGCGCGCCTTGTTGCCAAGCAGCGCATTCTTGAGCCGGGCTTGCACGGCAGGCGCCAAGCGCCAGATCCCGGCCTGATAACGCACTGGCGCGTCAGAGAAGAAATTGATCAACCCTTCGTCGTACAGTGCCGACGTCGCCGTGCCGCACGTGTTGAGCTTGTGCACCACCGACCAGGCGCCAGCCGGATGTGTGCGTACGGCAAATGCCGCGTGCGAATAGGTCAGCCGGTAGGCCGACAGATCCTGCCCCACGCGCGCGATCAGCACGACATCGTCGCCGATGCCTTCCAGCGCCGTGCGCGTGAGATCGGCCATTTGCATGCTTCGGACCAATAGCTCTGGAGAGGCGACCTGCTCCTCGCAGGGGGTGCCGGCGAAGGCCGTCGGCACCGCCAACGCCAGTGCGGCCGCAGCAACGGCGCGGCGCATCCTAGCTGCGCGGGCGCGAGTGGGCCATGCCGGTGCCTGGTTCGGCCAGCAGGGCAATCGTCGCCTTGCCTTTCTTGACGGCATAGCCAGCCTTGCCGATTGCTTCGATATCAATGCGATCGCCAGCCTTGATTGCCTCGTTCTGCGCGATCCGGGTCTGGATCGCCATATCGATCTTCAACTGCTGGTCGTTGCTGTGCAGTTCGAGCGCAGTCTTGTCGCCCTCGGGCCGGACCGTCACGACGCTCCAGCGCTTGGAAACGTCGATTGCAGCCTGCGAGCCTTCTGACACTGTTTTCGCGCTCAGATAAACCACACTGAACGGCACCAGCAGCACGATGCTGCCCACCGACAGTACGGTATCGGAAGGACCAGGCGCGGCGGCCTGGCTGGGCGCGGCAATCGCAGCGGCAAGGGTAATGGCAAGAAGGGAATGCAGACGCATGAATAGAACCTGTCAAAAATGAAAGCACCACCACGTCACCGCGCATCAATCACAGCGGAAAATTGCAACGTGGAAATTGAATCAAAAGTCAGAGTAGCCCGATTCTCTCATTAATGCAACGAAGGTTCACTTCGGCAACAACACCCACATCGTCCCACTTTGCTTCATGAGTCCGGCATTTTCCGTCGCTTCCGGCCCGAAGCCGAAGAAGAAATCGGCCCGCACCGCGCCGCGAATCGCACCGCCCACATCCTGCCCCATCACCAGCCGCTGCAATGGTGCGCCATCCTTCGGCAGAGTCGTGGACAGCCACACTGGCGCCCCCAACGGCAGGATGGTGCGGTCGATGGCAATCGAGCGGCCCGGCGTCAGCGGCACATTGAGCGCGCCACGCGGCCCGACGCCCGGGTCAGAAACTTTGGTCTCCGTGAAGAAGATATAGCTCGGGTTCACATTCAACAGTTCCTGGCGCCGCGACGGATTGGCCGCAATCCAGGCCCGGATCGACTGGGCCGATACCTGGTCCGGCGTCATGATCCCCTGCTCCACGAACCAGCGCCCGATGGCTTTGTAGGGATGACCGTTCTGGTCGGCATAGCCCAAGCGCACCGTTTCGCCGGTATCGAGCTTGATGCGGCCCGATCCCTGCACTTCGAGAAAGAACGCATCCACCGGATCGCTCACCCACAGCAACTCCTTGCCGCTCAATGGCGCGCGGTCGATGTCGGCGCGGCTCTGATACGGGATCACGGTCTTGCCGGACAGCCGGCCCCGCAGGCGCCGGTTCTGCAGATCGGGATAGATGCTGCCCAGGTCGACCGTCACCAGATCGTCCGGTACACGGTACAGCGGCGTCTGGAACGCCCCGCCCCGCTTGCGCGCGCCATACAGCATCGCCTCGTAATAGCCGGTGATCAATCCGGTGTCGGCGCCATCAGGATTACGCAACTGGTTCGGCACGAAATACGTCTCGAAAAAACGGCGCACGGCAACGACGTCTTTGGCGTCGACCGCGCCGGCCGCCGCGCACGGGGCTTTCCACGGCGCCTGGCGCGACGCCAGTACGCTGCACGATTGGAGGAAGGCCGGCCAGGCCTGACGCACGTCGTCCTGCTGCCAGCCCGGCAGCGCGGCAAAGGTGGCAGGCGTGAGCGGCGCTGTCGGCGCGGTCGGTGCTGGCGGCTGAACCGGCGGCGGCACCACCACCGGGCCGACCGGCGGCGGCATCGTGACCGGCGGCGGCGCGGAGGGCGCCGTGGGCTTTGGTTCGGTCGAACAGGCGCTCAGCAGGCTGACGAGCGCGATCAGGACGGGTACACTGCGGCGTATTGTATACATGGGAACCATGGGAACCGATATGTGGATCTTGATGGTGGAAGCCGGCGTCGCGCTGTTCCTGTTCGTGTTCATCGTCTGGTGGACCATGTTCGCCGGCCGCAAAGACAGCGACCGGGACGACGGCGACGACACCCCCGCCCCGTAGGCTCAGTGCAGGGAGCGCGGCGGCGACAGCACGAATTCGGGAATGGTCGCCTCGAAGCGATGGCCATCCTCGGCCACGCAGAAGTATTCGCCGCGCATCGAGCCCTGCGCGGTGCCCAGGTGCGTGCCGCTCGTGTACTCGAACTGCTCGCCCGGCGCCAGCAACGGCTGGTGACCGACCACGCCCAGCCCTTTGACTTCCTGCATCTGGTTATTGGCGTCGAGAATCACCCAATGACGGGAAATGAGCTGGGCAGGAATGCTGCCGGTGTTCTTGATCGTGATCGTGTAGCTGAACACGAACTGGCTCCGGTCCGGGTCGGACTGCTCCGCCAGGTATTGCGTTCTGACGGTGACAGCGAAATCGTAGGCGGGCATCGAGGTTCCTTGCGTGATCGTGGACTCGGCCGCTGCGCCATTCGCAGGGGCCGGCGCGCCATGTGGCGCAAATAACAATCATACCGCCTGTGGCCGCCAAGCGCCGACGCGCCATGGCATCGCCAACGCTGGAGGCGCCAGCGCGACCGGCGTAGAATAGCGGATTCCCACCAAAACACGCATCGTCGCCCCATGACCACCTACCGCATCGCTCCCAGCATCCTGTCCGCCGATTTCGCCCGCCTGGGTGAAGAAGTGCGCAATGTCGTTGCCGCCGGCGCCGACATCATCCACTTCGACGTGATGGACAACCATTACGTCCCGAACCTGACCATCGGCCCGCTCGTCTGCCAGGCGATCCGCCCGCACGTGGACGTGCCGATCGACGTGCACCTGATGGTCAAGCCGGTCGACCGCATCATTCCCGATTTCGCCAAGGCCGGCGCCAACATCATTACCTTCCATCCGGAAGCGTCAGAGCACATCGACCGCACGCTGCAGCTGATCCGCGATCACGGTTGCAAGGCCGGCCTGGTCTTCAATCCGGGCACGCCGATGCACTACCTCGAGCACGTGATGGACAAGATCGACATGATTCTGATCATGTCGGTCAACCCGGGCTTCGGCGGCCAGTCGTTCATCCCCGAAGCACTCAAGAAAATCGCCATCGCGCGCCGCCTGATCGACGAATCGGGCCGCGACATCCTGCTCGAAGTCGACGGCGGCATCAAGGCCGAGAACATCGCCGCCGCAGCAGCTGCCGGCGCCGACACGTTCGTGGCCGGCTCGGCCATCTTCGGCAAGCCTGACTACAAAGCCGTGATCGACGCCATGCGCGCCGAACTGGCCACGGTCGCGCGCTGATGCGGGCCGGCTCAGCAGGTATCCGGGCCGTCATCATCGACCTCGATGGCACCATGCTCGACACGGTGCCCGACTTCGAGGCGGCGCTGAACGGCATGCGCCATGACCTTGGCCTGGCGCCCATCAGCCAGGCCATCATCAAGCCGCTGGTCGGCA
The DNA here is from genome assembly GCF_014200505.1 of Massilia aurea. GTDB lineage: Bacteria > Pseudomonadota > Gammaproteobacteria > Burkholderiales > Burkholderiaceae_D > Telluria > Telluria aurea_B. Next base: position 6,895 of record NZ_JACHBX010000002.1, read on the forward strand.
AGGGCTCCGAAAAACTGGTGCGCGACGCGCTGCTGCTCGACTGGGATGCGGCGCGGGTCGACGCGGCCTATACCGATGCGATGGCCGGCTACCAGCGGCATTACCTGGCCATCAATGGCGATCGCAGCACGCTGTATGACGGCGTGCTCGATGGTCTGGCCGCAATGCAGGCGCTGGGCCTGCGCCTGGTCTGCGTGACCAACAAGCCAATTGCATTCGCACTGCCTCTGCTGGCCCAGAAAGGCCTCGCGCCGTATTTCGAGCACGTGTTCGGCGGCGACTCGTTCGCCAAGAAGAAGCCGGACGCCATGCCGATGCTGGGCGCCTGCGCGGCGCTGGACATCCCGCCAGCGCAGGTGGTGGCGATTGGCGACTCGTCGAACGACGCCGAAAGCGCCCGCGCCGCCGGCTGTTTCGTACTCACGGTCCCGTACGGCTACAACCACGGGCGTCCTGTACAAGAAATTCAATCCGATGGTATAGTGGATTCGCTGCTGGATGCAGCACGCCGCATCGGCGCGCACAATGCAACGGCCAGCTTAACCAACTAACTTTTCTCACCATGTTTTTCACCAAAAAACTCACTGTCAACCAAACCGGCGCCCCTGAGGCCTGGGTCTGGCGACGCTGGCAATCCTGGGCTGACTAAGCCGTACCGATTGCTGCCGGGTGTGCGTGCGACTGCACGCCACCGGCGGGTTTTTTGAAGCACACCACCGCCCTCTTCCCCGTGGCGGTCTGGAGAAAACATGACCGAACTCGAATTCAAGTCCCTGGCAAACCAGGGCTACAACCGCATCCCCCTGATCGCGGAAGCCTTCGCCGACCTCGAAACCCCGCTCACGCTGTACCTCAAGCTGGCGCAATCGCAGAACACCGGCAAGAACACCTTCCTGCTCGAATCGGTGGTGGGCGGTGAACGCTTTGGCCGCTACTCGTTCATCGGCCTGCCGGCGCACACGCTGCTGCGCACGACCGGCAACCTGACCGAGATCGTCAAGAACGGCGAAGTGATCGAGTCGCACGAAGGCAATCCGCTCGACTTCATCGAAGCGTATCAGGCGCGCTTCAAGGTCGCGCTGCGCCCTGGCCTGCCGCGCTTCTGCGGTGGCCTGGCCGGCTACTTCGGCTACGACACGGTGCGCCACATCGAGCACAAGCTGGCCGCGAGCACCCCGCGCGATGAGCTGGGCCTGCCCGACATCCAGCTGATGGTGACCGAAGAACTGGCGGTGATCGACAACCTGTCGGGCAAGCTGTACCTGATCGTGTACGCCGACCCGGGCCAGCCCGAAGCATATTCGCGCGGGCGTCAGCGCCTGAAAGACCTGCGCATGATGCTGCGCCGGAGCGTCGATGCGCCGGTGACGTCGGCCTCGGTGCGAACCGAATCGGTGCGCGACTTCAGCAAAGAGGATTACCTGAAGGCCGTCGCCAAAGCCCACGAATACGTGATGGCCGGTGACCTGATGCAGGTGCAGATCGGCCAGCGCATCCGCAAGCCGTATGTCGATTCGCCACTGTCGCTGTATCGCTCGCTGCGTTCGCTGAACCCGTCGCCGTACATGTACTACTACAACTTCGGCGACATGCAGATCGTCGGCTCGTCGCCCGAGATTTTGGTGCGCAACGAGACGCTGCCTGAAGGCGGCCGCAAGGTCACGCTGCGCCCGATCGCCGGCACGCGCGGGCGCGGCGCGACGCCGGAACGCGACGCCGCACTGGCGGCCGAACTGCTGGCCGATCCAAAGGAAGTGGCCGAACACGTGATGCTGATCGACCTGGCGCGCAACGACATCGGCCGCATCGCCGATACCGGCAGCGTCAAGGTCACCGACCGCATGGTCATCGAAAAATACTCGCACGTGCAGCACATCGTTTCGAACGTCGAGGGCAAGCTGAAAGACGGCATGTCGAACCTGGACGTGCTGCGCGCGACCTTCCCGGCCGGCACCCTGACCGGCGCGCCGAAGGTGCGGGCGATGGAAGTAATCGACGAGCTGGAGCCCGTGAAGCGCGGCATCTACGGCGGCGCCTGCGGCTACCTGAGCTTTGGCGGCGAGATGGACGTGGCGATCGCGATCCGCACCGGCGTGATCAAGGACGGCAACCTGTACGTGCAGGCCGCCGCCGGCATCGTCGCCGATTCGATCCCCGAGATGGAATGGCAAGAGACCGAACACAAGGCGCGCGCCGTGCTGCGCGCGGCCGAGCAAGTGCAAGATGGCCTGGATGGAGAGTTCTGACATGCTGCTCATGATCGACAACTACGACTCGTTCACCTACAACATCGTGCAGTATTTCGGCGAACTGGGTGAAGACGTACGCACCGTGCGCAACGACGAGATAACGCTCGAAGAGATCGCGGCCATGAAGCCCGACCGCATCTGCATCTCGCCGGGCCCGAAGGCGCCGAAGGATGCCGGCATCTCGCTCGACGTGCTGCGCGAATTCGGCGGCAAGCTGCCAATTCTGGGCGTATGCCTCGGCCACCAGGCCATCGGCGAAGCATTCGGCGGCAAGGTCATTCGCGCCAAGCAGGTCATGCACGGTAAAACGTCGACCATCGCGCACATCGGCGAAGGCGTGTTCCAGGACCTGCCGAGCCCTTACACGGTGATCCGCTACCACTCGCTGGCGATCGAGCGCGCGTCGCTGCCGGCCTGCCTCGAAGTGACCGCATGGACCGACGACGGCGAGATCATGGGCGTGCGCCACAAGACGTTCGACATCGAGGGCGTGCAGTTCCACCCCGAGTCGATCCTGTCCGAGCACGGCCACGCGCTGCTGAAGAACTTCCTGACGCGCTGATGCACGTCATTCCCGCGAAGGCGGGAATCCAAGTCAGCACCGCAGCCTGTCCGTCATCAGCACCCCGGACACGCAACAAACTTGGGTTCCCGCCTGCGCGGGAACGACGTACGAGCGAATACTGACACCATACTGGACCCCGCCATGGCGATCACCCCACAAGAAGCGCTGCTGCGCTGTATCGAACACCGCGAAATCTTCCACGACGAAATGCTGTCGCTTTTCCGCCAGATCATGTCGGGCGATGTGTCGCCGACCATGGTTGCGGCGCTGACCGTCGGCCTGCGCGTGAAAAAAGAAACCATCGGCGAAATCACCGCCGCCGCGCAAGTGATGCGCGAGTTCTCGACCAAGGTGCCGATGGCCGACACCACCGGCCTGCTCGACATCGTCGGCACCGGCGGCGACGGCGCTAACACCTTCAATATCTCGAGCGCGGCGATGTTCGTCGCCGCCGCTGCCGGTGCGCGTGTGGCCAAGCATGGCGGGCGCAGCGTCTCGTCATCGTCCGGCAGCGCCGACCTGATCGAAGCCTTCGGCGCCCACATCGACCTGACGCCCGAGCAGATCGCGCAATCGATCGCGCAGACCGGCATTGGCTTCATGTTCGCACCGAACCACCACGCGGCGATGAAGCACGTGGCGCCCGTGCGGCGCGAGCTGGGCGTGCGCAGCATCTTCAACATCCTGGGCCCGCTGACCAATCCGGCCGGCGCGCCGAACATCCTGATGGGCGTGTTCCACCCCGACCTGGTCGGCATCCAGGTGCGCGTGCTGCAGCGCCTCGGCGCCCAGCATGCGGTCGTGGTCTGGGGCCGCGACAATATGGACGAAGTCTCGCTGGGCGCCGGCACCATCGTCGGTGAACTGGTCAACGGCGAGATCCGCGAATACGAAATCCACCCGGAAGACTTCGGCCTGCAAATGGTCTCGAGCCGCAACCTGAAGGTGGCCAACGCTGAAGAATCCAAGGCGCGCGTGCTCGAAGCCCTGCGCGGCGAGCCTGGCCCGGCGCACGACATCGTCGCGCTCAACGCCGGCACCGCACTGTACGCCGCCGGCGTGGCCGACTCGATCGGCGCAGGCCTGGAGCAGGCGCGCGCCGCCATCGCCTCGGGCGCGGCAGTCGCCAAGCTCGAACAGTTCGTCCAGGTCACGCGCCAGCTCGGCGCGGCCAACTGATACCGAAAGCACCAGCATGTCCGACATCCTCGACAAGATCCTGGCCGTAAAGGCCGACGAAGTGGCCGCCGCACGCAAGCACCGCGATTTGTACAGCCTGCGCCACGAAGTGGAAAGCGATGGCGACGCGCGCCGCAGCCTGCGCGGCTTCGAGCAAGCCTTGCGCGCGAAAATCGCCGCGGGCCAGGCCGGCGTGATCGCCGAAGTCAAGAAAGCCTCGCCATCGAAGGGCGTGCTGCGCGCCGACTTCCAGCCGGCCGCGATTGCGCAGAGCTACGCCGAACATGGCGCAGCATGCCTGTCGGTGCTGACCGACGTGAATTTCTTCCAGGGTTCGAGCGAGTATCTGCGCCAGGCGCGCGTCGCGTGTACGCTGCCGATCCTGCGCAAGGATTTCATGGTCGACCTGTACCAGGTCTATGAAGCGCGCGCGATGGGCGCCGATGCGATCCTTCTGATCGTGGCGGCGCTGGACCACGGCCTGATGGCCGAACTGGAAGCATGCGCGCTGGAGCTGGGAATGGACGTGCTGGTCGAAGTGCACGACGGCGCAGAACTCGACGCGGCCCTGCAATTGCGTACCCCGCTGGTGGGCATCAACAACCGCAACCTGCGCACGTTCGATGTCACGCTCGACACCACGCTCGGCCTGCTGCAAGCGATTCCGCCAGAGCGCCTGGTGGTTACCGAATCGGGCATCCTCGGACCGCAGGATGTGCAGCGCATGCGCGACGCCAACGTGCATGCCTTCCTCGTTGGCGAAGCCTTCATGCGCGCTGAAAACCCTGGCCAAGAGCTGGCGCGTCTGTTCGCGTAAAAAATTGTTGGGTGGACGGGTTCAACGAAATTTGGTGCGCCACGAATCAGGCTCAATCAAACGCGTGGGCGGCACAGCCGCCCACCCTACGAGCTGTTCGCGTAGGGTGGACGGGTCCCCCGTCCACGCGTTCAACTAAACGATAAGCGCTTAACGCACATTGCACGGCGCAGGCGCCGCATGGCAGCCGTCATGCTGCGTACGCGTCGTGCAGCGCTTGCAGAACCGGCGGTTGCGCAGGTGCGCGTACAGCAGCATGAAACCGCTGAGGACAGCGACAGCCGCTTCGGCGTGCTCGCCCAGCAGCGGGCTGACGATGAACACGGCCGCCAGGAACAGCGCCAGGCCAGCGCAGCCGATCAGCAGCGTTGTCTTGTCACGGTGCCGCAGATAGCCAGGCACCAGCGCCAGCAGCACCGGCAGCGTGATCGCTGCGATCAACGTGTCGTGGAAGGTGTCGTGCGCGTGGGCGAGCCCCAGCATCGGAAACGCCAGGATCACGAGCGGCATTGCCAGGCAATGCAGCAGGCACAGGACGGATGCCGTCATGCCGGCGATATCGCCGAATTTGATCAGTGCAGTTTTGGTCAGAGCGTTCTTGCCTGGGTGATTCATAGCCCTGTTCCAATCATCATTAGAATCTAATGATAACCCATTATCGTTAGTGATTCAACGCACATGACGAATCGTGCATGCGATATCAGGCCCCAAAAGACAAACGGCGCACGACAGAATCTGCCGTGCGCCGCTAGAGAGTCTGCAATCAGCGTCAGAACATCACGCGAATCCCTGCCGTGATATTGCGGCCGGTAAGGGGCGCCGCATTCTTGATGAACGACGTGTGGCTGAACGCCAGTTCGTCGGTCAGGTTGTTCAGGCGCGCATAGAACTGCGTCGGCACGCCGCCGATGCGGGTCGAGTAATGGGTGCCCACATTGAGCATGTTGTAGCCACCCGTTTCGGTCTCGTACTCGGCCAGCTTGTCCTGCTTGCCGACGCGGTACAGCTCGACCATGCCGTGCCAGCCGTTCCAGTCGCCGTCGAACTTCACGCCGATGCGGCTGGCTGGAATGCGCGGCAGGTTGCGGCTGCCGTCACCACCATCGAAACGGGCGCGCACGTAGTCGCCGAACACGGTTGCGCTCAGGCTGGACGACAGCTTCTGGCGGATTTCGCCTTCCACGCCGGTGAACAGCGCGTCACGCTGCGTGTACTGCACCAGCTGGAAGCCGTCCTGGCTGTCCAGCGTGCGCGCATAGATGTAGTTGTCGACCTTGTTGCGGAACGCGCTCACCGAGAACGTCGTGTCGCCGTCAAACTTGCGCAGCGTGAGGTCGACGTTGTTCGAGGTTTCCTTGTCCAGGTTCTGGTTGCCGATCTCGTAGGTGGACGTGGCCAGGTGGGCGCCGTCCGCGTACAGTTCTTCGGCGGTCGGCAGGCGGTGGCTACGCGAGAGCGACGTGCCCAGCGAATAGCCTGGCGTGAGCTTCCACACCGCGCCGACCGATGCCGACGTGCCGCGCGCATCGGTGTTGGCCAGGCCAGGTGCATCGACCTCGATGTCCTGCCACTCGTGGCGCAGGCCGGCCTCGAAGCGCCAGTCCTGCAGCTTGTATTCCTCGGTCAGGAACGCCGCATGCTTTTTGGTGAGGGTCGGCGGCACGTACGCTTCTTCGCCCAGCGCCGAGAAATCGCGGCGCGTGGTCTGCAGGCCGAACACGCCGCGCACACCGGCAATCGGCGCGTGCACCGCTTCGAGGCGGGCATCAATGCCCTTGTTGCGGAACGAGGTCGAGACCACGTTCTCTTCCAGCTCATCGTGGACGTACTCGGTGAACGAGGCGCGCATGCGTACACGCTCGATGCCGGCCATTGGATTGCGGTACTCGCCGCGCACGTCCCAGCGCTTGCTGTCGAGTTTCACGACCGGGACGTCGCTGTGCTCGTGCTCATGCTCGTGCCCTTCTTCGTCGTGGTCGTGCCCCTCTTCTTCTTCATGACCGCCGCAATGCAGCTGGACGCCATGCGGATGGCAGCCTTCGAATTCGTGGTTGTGGCCCGGGATGCCGTATTCGGTGCGCTCTTTCGTGAAGGCCGCGCCAAGGTAGCCATTCTTGCCGATCCACGACAGGCCGACCGTGCCGGTCTCGCCTTCCTTGTAGCTGCCCAGCACGCGGCGGCCATCGACCCAGTCCTTGCCGACGCGGTAGTCGCCCGCATCGCGCTTGACGCCTTCCAGGTGCAGCGCGACGTTGCTGCCGGCGGCCGTGGTGAATTCAAAAGCGCCCGTCTTTTCGCGCGCGGCCGAGTTGGCGCGGATTTCCGCGCTGCCTTCCAGGCCATTTTCCGGCATCGCCGTCGGGATCTTGCGGTCGATGATGTTGACGACGCCGCCCACTGCGCCGCCTCCGTAGGCCAGCGCGGACGGGCCGCGCAGCACTTCGATGCGCTCGGCCAGCACGGGTTCGAATGCGACAGCGTGATCGGGGCTGATGGTCGAGGCATCCTGGATCTCGGCGCCGTCCGACAGGATTTTCACGCGCGGGCCATCCATGCCGCGGATCACCGGGCGGCTCGCGCCGGCGCCGAAGTGGCTCGACGTGATCCCCGGCTGGTGGGCCAGCGTTTCGCCCAGCGTCGATTCGCGCGCACGCACCAGTTCGGCGCCGCCGAGCGAGGTGACCGGCGTGATCATGTCGTCGTGCACCACGCCCAGGGCGCTGGCCGACACCACCACGGTCGGTACGCTGTCCGGATCGGCCGCCATGCGGCCCGTCGTCGTCTGGGCATGGACGGCCAGCGGCGCGCCGAAGGCCAGCATCAGCGCCAGGGTCAGTGGCGTGCGCTTGCAGGTGAAATGCGACATGGTGAAATCCTTGGTGATGAGATGAACGGCAGGCGGCAGGTCACCGGGCGCAGTCGCGTCTAGTGATAAGCCATTATCATTAACGTCGAGATGATAGGCCATTATCAATAAGGATTCAACCCCCTTCTGGCCGAAGGGTCGCGCTTTCAGGTATTCTTCGGCTATGCAACGCAATACACGCCAAAAATCAGCCATCCTGCACGCGATCGAGCATGCGCGCCGTCCACTGTCGCCACAAGAGATCCTGGCCGAAGCCAGCCAGGCCGTCAGCCAGATCGGCATGGCCACGATCTACCGCAACCTCAAGTCGCTGGTGGACGACGGCGCGCTGAAGGTCGTCACATTGCCGGGCGACGGCGCCCGCTACGAATCGACCAGCGTGGCCGAGCACCATCATCACCACTTCCAGTGCACCAACTGCCAGCGCGTGTTCGACGTGCACGCCTGCCCGGGCGACATCGACCACATGGCCCCGAAAGGCTTCAGCGTCGAGCGCCACGAACTCACGCTGTACGGCCGCTGCGCCGATTGCATCAAGGCCTCGCCGTAACAGCAGCGCGGCCCGTGAAGGGCCGCGCGTTGTTGCTCTCTATTTACCCAGCATGTTCAGCACCGCCAGCGTCATCGCCTGGGCGCTCGTCTTGATCGATGGCTCCGGCACCGGCGCGTAGAACGGCGAATGGTTGAACGCGATCGGCTTGCCGCCTGCTTGTTCGGCTGCGGCGACATCCTTCGGGTCATACACGCCGGTAAAGAAGAACATCGATGGCACGCCTTCGTTGGCGTACAGCGAAAAGTCTTCGCTGGCCGTCATGGCCGGCATGCGATGGGCCTTGTCCGCGCCGAACGCTTCCTTGAATACCACTTCGGTCTTGTTGACCAGCTCCGTGCTGTTGACGATCGCCTGGCCACCGCCGCCGATCAGCATCTCGGGCTTCGGTGCGCCCGCCATTGCGGCCGATCCTTCCGCCACGCGGCGCACGCCCTCGAGCAGCTTGGCCCGTACCTGCGGGCTGTATGAGCGAATAGTGCCGCGCACCTGGACGCTGTCGGGGATGATGTTGCCCACCGTGCCGCCCTGGATCGAACCGATGGTGACAACGCCGAATTCCTTCGGGTCCTTCTCGCGGCTGACGACCGTCTGCACGTCGACGACAAAGCGCGCCGCAATCGCGATCGGATCGACGGTCTTGTCGGGCGCCGAACCATGGCCGCCACGGCCCTTGAAGGTGATCTCGAGCGAGTCGGAATTGGACGACACCGGGCCGTCGTTGTAGCCGATCGTGCCATACGCCAGTGGCCACGAATGCAGCGCGAACGCGTAGTCGGGTTTCGGGAAGCGCTTGAACAGGCCGTCGTCCAGCATGGCCTTGGCGCCGGAAACGATTTCTTCGGCCGGCTGGCCGATGAACACGAGCGTGCCCTTCCACTGCCCTTTCAGTTCAACCAGCGTGCGCGCGGTGGCGAGCCAGCTGGTCATGTGGATATCGTGACCGCAGCTGTGGGTCACGAAGCTGTCGCGGCCTTCGCTGGTGGCGCGGGCGCGGCTGGCGTACGGCAAGCCGGTTTTTTCTTCCATCGGCAGGCCATCCATGTCGGTGCGCACCAGGACCGTGGGGCCGGCGCCGTTCTTGAGCACCGCGACGATGCCGGTCTTGCCGACCTTCTCGATGACGGTGAAGCCGAGTTTGCGCATCTCGGCGGCCAGCTTGCCGGCGGTACGCACTTCCTGGAACGCGATCTCGGGATGCGCATGCAGGTCCTTGTAGATCGTGTCGAGCCACGGATACATGGCGTCCACGCGCGTGACGACATCGTTCTTGAGCGGCGCGGCCGGTTGGGCCAGGGCGGAGGTTGCGGACAGTGCCAGGAGCGGCGCACAGGCTGCGGCGGCGATGCGGGTCAGGATCGGCATGGGCTCTTGCGGTCGTGTTGAACAAGCCACAACGATAGCATGCTGCGCTGCGATCCGATGCGGGCGGCGGGTCGTGCCCGCCGCCCGGTATGGCTAGACGGGCTAGACGGCGCTCGGCCGCTTGAGCGCTGCCGGCTTGCGCCCTGCCGCTGCCTGCGACAGCGTGATGACCGGCACGCGGTCGCCCTGCAGCGTAACGTCGAACGCCATCAGTTCGTCGCGCCGGAACGCGTGCACCGGTATCCGGTCGCCGACGCGGTAGCGCGCCAGCAGCGCATCGACATTCGACGGATTGCCGTTCACGCGCAGCCCGTCGATCGCAATGACCACGTCGAGCGCCGACAGGCCGGCCAAATGCGCGGCGCCGCCTTCGTGCACCTGCGTGAGCTTGGCGCCCAGCGGATCGCGCCCGATGCCGGCGTCAAACGAGGCCTTGCCGGTCTTGCGTTCGTCGACCAGCTTGACGCCGAACGGCGCGTACAGCTTGGCCAGCGGCAGGTCCTCCACACCGCGCACGTAGCGCTCGAACAGGTTCCTGAGTTTCAGGCCGCTGACTTCATCAAACAGCGCTTCGACTTCGTGCTCGGTCACGCCGCGCCCGACGCTCGGATAAAAGTCGCGGCCGTAGCGGTCCCACAGCGCCAGCATCACGTCGTCGAGCGACTTGGCCCCGCCTGTCTTGGCGCGGATCGTCAGGTCGAACGCCAGCGCGATCAGCGAACCTTTGGTGTAGTAGCTGATGATCGCGTTGGGCGAATTCTCGTCCTGGCGGTAGTACTTGCTCCAGGCGTCGAAGCTCGACTCAGCCACGCTCTGCTTCAGGCGCCCGCTGCCGCGCAGCACGCCGCACATGGTCTTGGCCTGCAATTTGAAATACGTCGTTTCTCCGATGATCCCGGCGCGCACCAGCATCAGGTCGTCGTAGTAGCTAGTGAAACCCTCGAACAGCCACAGGAGCGGCGTGTAGTTCTCGACCTGCAGGTCGTATGGCGCGAACACGGCCGGCTTGATGCGCTTGACGTTCCAGGTGTGGAAGTACTCGTGGCTGCACAAGCCCAAAAACTGCAGATAGCCTTCGCCCGGCTCGCCGGGTTTCTGGTTTGCCGTGGTGGGCAGGTCGGCGCGCGCGCAGATCAGCGCGGTCGAGGCGCGGTGTTCCAGGCCACCGTAACCGTCGCCCACGGCCATCGTCATGAACACGTAGCGCTCCAGCGGCGCGCGTTTGGTCAGTGGTTCGAAAAACGCGATCTGGGTTTCGCAGATGGCTTTCAGGTCGGCCTGGAGGCGCGCCATATCCAGGTTGGGCACGCGGCCCGTGATGACGATGTCGTGCGGGATGCCGTGCGCCTCGAACGTGGCCAGTTCGAAATCGCCCATTTCGACCGGGTGGTCGATCAGCTCATCGTAGTTGGCCGCGCCATAGGTGCCGAAGCCATAGCGCTTGGCGCCCGCTTCTTTCATCGAGGTCGCCACGCGCCAGGTGCGGGCAGCCGCATCGGCCGGCCGCTGGATGTCGACCTGGTGCGCCGTCGCTTCCTGCCCCACCACGCGCAGGAACACGCTGGTGCCGTTGAAGAAGCCGTGGGTCTGGTCCAGGTGCGCAGCGCGCACCGACAGGTCCCACGCATACACCTCGTAATGCAGCGTTAGCGGGCCGGCGCCTGGTGCTGCGCGCCACGTGTGCTTGTCGAGTTTTGTCAGTGCCACCGCGGCCCCGGCCTGCTCGGCGCGGATGCGCACGATATTGCGCGCGAACTCGCGGATCATGTAGCTGCCCGGGATCCAGGCCGGCAGCGCGAAGATCTGCCCGTCAGGATCGGGATTGGCCACCGTCAGCGTGACGTTGAACAGGTGACCGGCCAGGTCCCGCGGGACGATGGTGTAGAAAATTGCGCTCTGTTTTTTTTGCGATGGCTTTTTCATGATCTGGGGTTGGTCTCGGGTCGCGCCGTATGGACAATAGTGTAAGCGGATTCAGGCTGGCAGATCGCCTTGTGTATCGATGTCGCGCAGGATGCCAGGATCCGGCACGGCGATCGTGGTCACCGGGCTGCTCGCGAGCAGGCGCCGCGCGCCCTGGTCGCCGTCCAGCGCCAGCAAGGCGGCGTGATGGATGGCGCCAAACGCAACCGGATTGCCACGGCGGCCATCGAACAGCGGCGCCGCAATCCCGGCACCGTCGCCAATCGCGCGCACCAGCGCCTGCAGCGTCGCTTCGGCCACGAACGGCATGTCGCCCAGCGCCACGAGCCAGCCGCTGGCGCCATGCGTCTCAAGCGGCGCATGGCGGATCGCATGCGCCAGCGACAGCCCCATGCCGCTGTCGGCATCCGCGCACACGGTGACGGTGCAGCCAAGCGCGCGCAGCGCATCGGCCACGCCGCCATCGTGTGGTGGCACCACCGCCACCACGTGCGGCAGCACCGCCAGCAACCTGCGCGCGCTGGCCACGACGACGAAGTCGCCGCCCGGCAAACGCTGAAGCAGCTTGTTCTGCACGCCGGCCGGATCGAAACGCCGGCCGCGCCCTGCGGCCAGCAGGATGCCGGTGAGCGTGCTGCCCTCGCGCGGCGGCACGCCGGTTACTTCCCGCCCTTGCCTTCGAGCGAATCGAACTTGCCTTCGAGCGCCTTGAGGTCGATCGCGCCCGGGATGCGCGAGCCGTCCGCAAAGAAGATCGCCGGCGTGCCCGTGATGCGCAGCTTCTGGCCCAGCGCGACGATCTTGTCGTTCGGCGTTTCGCACGCAGCCGGTGCGGTCGGTGGCACTTTACCGGCGAGCATCCAGTCGTCCCAGGCCTTGTTGCGGTCGGACGCGCACCAGACGTTCTTCGACTTCACGAACGAATCCTCGGACAGGATGTTGTACATGAAGGTGTAGATCGTGACGTTGTCGATCTCCTTGAGCGTGGTCTGGCGCAGGCGCTTGCAGTAGCCGCAGTTCGGATCCTCGAACACCGCGATCACGCGCTTGCCGTTGCCCTTGACCTGCTTGAGCGCCATCTCGAGCGGCAGGTCGGAGAACTTGATCTTGTTGACGTCATCGATGCGTTCGCGCGTCAGGTTGCGCGAGCTTTTCACGTCGTAGATCTGGCCGATGACGAGGTACTCGCCCTTCTTGTCGGTGTACAGGATGTCGCCCGCGACGCGCACTTCGTACAGGCCCGAATAGGGGGTTTCCTTGACCGACTCGATCTTCGCGCCGCTCAAGCTTGGCTCGAGCGCCTTCTTGATGGTCGATTCGACATTGGTCTGCGCATCGACGCACGAGGCGAGAAGGCCAGTCGCCAGCAGGACGGCGAGCTTCATTTTAAGCATGCTTGTAATTCCTTAGATTGATGACTTGCCCATGGCATGGGCCATCAGGCGCCGCTTCAGTGCCGGCATGTTATTGAGCAGGTTCAGGCCGATATTCCGGACCACGCGCAGCGGTTCCAGGTTCGCGCCGAACAGGCGTTCGAGTCCATCGGTGGCCAGTTGCATCAGCAGCACCTCTTCCTTGCGCTTGCGGGCATAGCGCGCCAGCACCCGCTCGTCGCCGATGGCGCGCCGCTCTTCGCGGTCACGCACGATCGCAAGCAAGTCGACGATGTCGCCAAACCCCAGGTTCATGCCATGGCCGGCCAGCGGATGCACGGCGTGCGCCGCGTCGCCCACCAGCGCCACGTGCGGCGCCACCATCGCATGCGGCTTGACCAGCGCCAGCGGCAGTGCAGCCACGGCGTCCGGCTGCAACGGGCGCAGCGTGCCCAGGATGTCGTCGGCGTACGCGCCCAGCCGGATCGCCAGCTCGCCCAGCGACTCTTCCATCAGTGTGGCGGCCAGCGTTTCCGGCGCCGACCATACGAGCGAGACGCGGTTGCCCGGCAGCGGCAGCAGCGCGATGATCCCGTCCGAGCCGGTGAACCACTGGTGCGCGACGCCGTGGTGCGGCTTGTCGCAGGCGAAGTTGGTGACGATGGCGCTCTGGTGATACATGCGGTAGTCGACGCCGATATCGCACTGCCCGCGCACCCACGATTCGCGCCCGTCCGCGCCGACCAGCAGCGCGCACTCGACACGGCGGCCGTCTTCGAGGCGCACGGCGGCGCCGCTGTCGCTGCAGGTCAGTTCGCAGGCGCGCCCCTCCACGCGCTGCACATTGTGCGCGAAGCGGAGCGCGGCATCGAGCGCGCCGTTCAAGTTCTGGTCTTCGACGATCCATGCGAGCGTGCCGACCCGTGCGCCGAAGGCATCAAAGCCCAGGCTGCCGCCATCGGCGCCGTCACCATGCACGTCCATCTCATCGACCGGCGCGATGCGCGCCATGTCGAGGGCGTCCCATACCTTCAGTGACGCCAGCAGGTCGTGCGCCGTGTGGTTGAGCGCATACACGCGCACGTCCCACGGTCGCTCGACGGCCGGTGCAGTGGCCGCAGCGGGCGCTTGCCGGGCCGGCGGCGCCAGCAGCGTCACGCTGTGGCCGGCCTGGGCGAAGCCGAGGGCTGCCGTCTTGGCGATGGCGCCATTGCCGACGATGCAGACGTCGGTCCGGATGGTAGAAGTCGAGGGCGTGGTCATGGGGACATTATAGCGATATGCCGGTGCCGGGGGCCGGGCGGCGGACTCGCACCCGCGCAGGTGAGCGGGACAGGCGGATGCGCTGGGCAGCCACCTGCAGACCACGTTTGCGCGATCGCGCGCGCAAGAGCACTTGCGCAACTGAAAAACGCTGGCTATAATCGTGCCTCTCTTGGCCTGGTAGCTCAGTTGGTAGAGCAGAGGATTGAAAATCCTTGTGTCGGTGGTTCGATTCCGCCCCGGGCCACCAAGAATTCAGCAACACGCAAAAAACGCCACCACCGAGTGGCGTTTTTGCATTCCAAGGCCACTCATGCATACCCTTCCGCCCTGCCCTCTCTGCCAATCGGCCTATACCTATGACGACGGCGCCGGCCAGTATGTCTGCCCGGAATGCGCGCACGAGTGGCCGATCGCGGGTGCGGCTACCGCCGAGACCGCGCGTGTCTACAAAGATGCGTCGGGCAACATCCTGCAGGACGGCGACACCGTCACCGTGATCAAGGACCTCAAGCCTAAGGGCTCGGGCGGCGTGATCAAGCAGGGCACCAAGGTCAAGAACATCCGCCTCGTCGACGCTGACCACGATATCGATTGCAAGATCGATGGCTTCGGCGCCATGAGCCTGAAGACGGAGTTCGTGCGCAAGGTGTAATAGCGTGGCGCTGTAAACCATGCGACATCATGGCGGTTTTGTCATTATTCTGTGAACCTTGAAGATCACAAGAGGTTCCCATGTTTGCCAAGCCATCGTTCCTTGCCGCGTGCGCCACGCTCGCCCTGTCTGGCCTCTGCGCCGGGTCGGCATTGGCTGCTGACGCTGCCAAGCCATTGCAGCCGATCGAATCGCTCGCGGTGCCCCGCTATATGGGCGTCTGGTACGAAATCGCCAAGTTCCCGAACGAGTTCCAGAAGAAATGCGTGGGCGACACCAGCGCTACCTATAACCTCGACAAGGACGGCCGGGTCAAGGTGATCAACCGCTGCCGCACAGCCGACGGCAAGGTCGATACCGCCGAAGGCGTCGCGCGCCAGCCGGGCGCGGCCACGTCGCCCAAGCTCGAGGTGCGCTTTGCACCGGCCATCCTGTCCTTCATCCCGATGGTATGGGGCGATTACTGGGTGATCGATCTGGACAACAAGTACCAGCTCTCCGCCGTGAGCGAACCCAAGCGCGAATACCTGTGGATCCTGTCGCGCACGCCCCAGGTCGCCCCGGCCGAATACAACGCCTTGCTGGCACGCCTGAAGGCCCAAGGCCTGGACACCTCGAAACTCGTGCTCACCCCGCATACGGTGGCGCCGCAATCCGGGCAGTGACCATCTGGTGAAGCGATCAGTCATGCGTGCTGCCCTCTTCGGGCTCGGCCTGCTGACATCGATCGCGCCAGCCTGGGCCCAGCCCCTTGCTGCCGATCCACTGGCAGCACTGATCAATGCCTACCGCGCCAACCCGGCTGACTGCGATGGCGCACCCGTCGCGCCGGTGACCGCGCTGGTCGCCGAGCCGGCTTTGGCGCAGATCCGGATCGGCTTCGGGACCTTCATCGAATCAGCGCTGGCGCAGGCCGGCTACGCTGCCGATAACGCGGATTCCGTCGACGTTACCGGTCCGGAAGATGCCGTGGCCGCCATGCGCGTGCTGCAGCAGAAGTACTGCAAGGTGCTGCGCAGCGAACAATTCTCGGCCGTGGGCAGCTACCGCGAAGGCGCAACCTGGACCGTCGTGCTGGCTCGCCCGGCGCCGCCCTTGCCATCGACTACCTACCCGGACTGGCGCGATGCCGGCCGCGCCATCCTCGAAGCGGTCAATCTTGCACGCGCCAGCGCACGCATGTGCGGCGACCGCGCATTTGCGCCGGCGCCGCCCTTGCAGTGGAACGCGGTGCTGGGCGAGGCCGCGCTGGCCCACAGCCAAGACATGGCCACCCGCCGCTACTTCAACCACTACGCACAGGACGGCAGCGACCCGGCCGATCGCGCCACGCGCGCCGGATATCGCTGGCACCGGTTGGGCGAAAACATCGCCTTCGGCCAGCACTCGCCACAGGAAGCGGTCGACGGCTGGATCGACAGCCCGGGGCACTGCGCCAACATCATGCAAGCGGACTTCACCGAAATGGGCGCGGCCTATGGCGTCACGGCCGACCGGCAGGCTGGCATCATCTACTGGACCCAGGTGTTCGGCACGCCGCGGTAAGGTGACAAAAACGCGCCCTGCCCCGCTTTCGACCCTGGTTCCAACCCCAGGCGCGCTCTTCGTCAACGCTGCTTCGGCTAGACTTGCCTGCACCATGACCCTGATCGCCACCCAACCACACCTCGGCCTTGTCTGCATCACCGTCTCGAAAGAGGTGCGGTATCGCACGATCACGCGCAAGCGCCTGCTCGACCTGTCCGAAGACGGCCAGCAGCGCGCGCTGGAAGACATCTACCGCGACAATATCCAGACGCTCGACAACGCCCTGCGCTACTGCGAGCGCGAAGGTATCAAGCTGTACCGGATGCCGTCGTCGATCTTCCCGTTCGCCGACGAGCCGTTCGGCCTGGCGGTTCTGGAAAAATTCAAGGACACCCTGGGCCGATCGGGCCGGCGCGCGACCGAACGCGGCATCCGGCTGGTGATGCATCCCGACCAGTTTGTGGTACTCAGTTCGGACTCGGAGAACGTCGTTGCCAACAGCGTCAAGATCCTGCAAATGCACGCCGACATCATGGATTTGCTGGAGCAACCGCGTTCGCCCTGGGCGCTGCTGGAGATCCACGGTGGCAAATCCGACCGCGAAGACCAGCTGGTGGCCCGCATCGCCGAACTGCCCGAGGCAATCCGCAGCCGCCTGTGCCTGGAGAATGACGAATACGCCTACAGCGCCGACGAAATCCACGCCGTCTGCGTGCGTGCGGGTGTGCCGATGGTGTTCGACGCCCACCACCACATCGTTCATGAAAAGCTCGACAGCTACGACCACCCGAGCGTCGCCGAAACGCTGGCCAAGGCCCGCGCCACCTGGCCCGATCCGGCGCACCAGCTGGTGCATATCTCGAACGGCCGCGAAGGTTTCAACGACCGCCAGCATTCCGACCTGATTTCGGTGATGCCGTCGTCTTACCTGCAAGCGCCCTGGATCGAGATCGAGGCCAAGCATAAGGAAGACGCGATCCGCGGCCTGCACGGCTGGTGCGAGAAAATCACGCCCGCCGCAACGTAGCCGTTCGGCCGGCGCGCAAGGCTGACACGCTTTCCAGCCACGGCACCAGCACGTCTGCCAGCGCCTGCGGCGCTTCGATCGGGATCATGTGGCCGCTGTCCTCGATGATGGCAAACGTGGACCCGGCAATCCCCGCATGCAGTTCCTGCGATTCTTCCAGGCTGCGCAAGCGGTCGTACTGAGCCGCGACGATCAGCGTCGGGCACCGGATCTGCTCCAGCAGATGCAGGTCGCCCGGCCGCTCGACCATTGACTGGTTGCGAAACGCCTCCGCGCCCAGCCGCACACCCATCTGGCGTACACGTTCGATTAACGCGTCATCGCCCGCATTTTCAGGATGCAGCGATGTAGCAATCGCCGTGCGGCTCAGGCCCGCGAACGACACCGACGGCGCCGAGCGCGCCACCGCGCGCTTGCCCTGCCTGACCGCATCGGTATCGGGCCGGGTCGAGCTGGCGATCAGGGCCAGCGCTTCCACCCGTGAGGGCGCCTGGCGCACGATCTCGCGCGTGACGTAGCCACCCATCGAAAAGCCGACGAGGATGAACGACGGCGGCGCATCGCGCAACACGCGTGCCGCCATTGCTTCGAGCGATGCGTCGTGACGCAGGTCGGCATGCACGAGCGGGCCGAATGGCGAGAGCGGCGCGCGCAGATCGGCCCATAGCGTGTCATCGGCCATGTAGCCGGGTACCAGCAGAATCGTCATCCTTGAGGCTCAGGTATTGCGCATCTGCGCCTGCGACACATTGCTGCCCGGCGGGACGCTCTGCGTGAGCCAGACATTACCGCCGATGGTCGACCCGGCGCCGATGGTGATCCGGCCCAGGATGGTGGCGCCGGCATAGATGACGACGTCGTCCTCGACGATCGGATGCCGTGCAATGCCTTTGACGAGGGCGCCGCTGTCGTCGACCGGGAAGCGCTTGGCGCCCAGCGTGACCGCTTGGTACAGCCGCACGCGCTCGCCGAGGATCGCGGTTTCGCCGATCACGACACCGGTGCCGTGGTCGATGAAGAAGCTGCCGCCGATCTGCGCGCCGGGGTGGATGTCGATACCGGTGAGCGAGTGGCCGATATCGGCCACCACGCGCGCCAGGAACGGCACGCCCAGGCGCGTCAGGCAATGCGCGATGCGGTGGTACAGGATGGCGATGGTGCCGGGATAGCACAGCATGATCTCTGCCACCGACGTGGCGGCCGGGTCACCCGCGAGCGCGGCCTGCACGTCCGACACCAGCAATGCGCGCAAGGCCGGCAGGCGGGCCGCGAACTCGCGCGTGATCGCACGGGCGCGCTCGGCCAGCACGAGGTCTTCACGCTGGGCGTCCGCACCGGTCAATTCGGACGGCGCCGCCGGCGAAAAGCGCAGCGCACGCCGCACTTGCTCGACCAGGCGATCGAGCGCCACGTTGAGCGTATCGGCGACGTAGTAGTCGATGCTCTCATCGTTCAGGTCGGGCCGCCCGTAATGCGTGGGAAACAGCGCGGCTGACAGGCCATCGACGATCTGGCGCAGCACATCGCGCGACGGCAGCTCGCGCACGCGGCCCTGATGCCGGATATTGTGGGTCGACTCGCGCGAGGTGCGCAATGCATCGATAACGGGACCAAGGTGCCACTGCACCGATCCACCTTGGTATGGGAGTTCGCTGTTCATTTGCCGAGCCTAGCGGGTTTGCATGGTGATGCCACGATTTTATGGGTATTTCGGTCAGCGCGTTTGTCGGGCTATCTTTTTGTCGCCGGGTCAGCAGATCACGACGGCCACGGCTGACCTTGCCGCGCGGCAGTTTCTAAGGCAACATCAGCACTCAGCCAGCCACTTGCATTGATTCAACCATGAACCTGCCCTCCCACCAGCTCAGCATGACAGTGCTGATGACGCCCGACACGGCCAATTTCTCCGGCAACGTGCACGGCGGCACCATCCTGAAACTGCTCGACCAGGCAGCCTATGCCTGTGCCAGCCGCTACGCCGGGCGCTATGTGGTGACGATGAGCGTCGACCAGGTGACCTTCCGCCAGCCGATCCATGTCGGCGAACTGGTGACCTTTCTGGCTGCGGTGAACTATACCGGCCGCAGCTCGATGGAAATCGGCATCAAGGTGATTGCCGAAGACATCCGCAGCAAGGCCGTGCGCCATGTGAACAGCTGCTTCTTCACGATGGTGGCGGTGGGCGACGACAAGAAGCCGGCCTCGATCCCGCCGCTGGTGCCGGCGACGCCGGACGAAGTACGCCGCTTTGAAGAAGCCAAGGGACGCCGCGACCTGCGCCTGGCGCTCGAGCGCGATCATGCGCAGCGGATCAGCAGCAAGGCTTGAGGGTCGGCGCGGAAGGATTGTCTGCTTGCCACAAACGCTGCTATAATTGCGCGCTCTTGGCCTGGTAGCTCAGTTGGTAGAGCAGAGGATTGAAAATCCTTGTGTCGGTGGTTCGATTCCGCCCCGGGCCACCAAGAACAAAAAAAACGCCACCTTCGGGTGGCGTTTTTTGTTATGGGACTTCGCGCCCTGCCCTCAGTCAAGGCAAGGAATCAGGTACTTCCACACTTCCGTTTGCAAGGCTTTCACATCGTTGGGTCCACGATAGCGCTCAAGGATGTTCCAGTCCCATTCGACCATGACGTTCCGATCTTGATCTATCAGCATGGACTGACCAGCAAACTTGCCAGTCAAACTAGTCTTATTGATGGTGAAGAGCGTTATTCCCGCACGGGGCGAGCTACGGTCTAAGACAACCCCTGAACGATCTGCGACATCTTGAAGCATGCGTTCGCGCCAGACTGCTTGCTCGTTGAACTCGTTTACTAAGGGCCGATCGATTTTGAGATGTACCACGGTCTCAGCATGGTTAACTGAGTCAAACGCGACAAGAATGCGGTCAGCCAGATCAAAGTAAACGGGCTCGCCTTGGATGACTGCGCCAAATCCCCCTCTTCCCTGGCTAGTGTAATGTCCGTGCTCTCGCAAGATGGGTTTGCTACATGATATGTATTTTTCCGCCACCTGTAACAGCGCAGGAACCGCAGCACCAGCTGCAGCGCTCCAGCCCATTGCTAGCAATACCATCATTGCTACCCACACCCGGTACCAACGGAATTGGCCGATCAACTTGTAGTGATGATGCACATTACCTCCTTGAGATTGACTTTATTAATCTGCAGTAGCTGATGTGTCGACAAAGGCAGGGGAAAGCGTATTCTGGATCGGCCCGGAAAAACAGTTTTGCCTTAAAGCAAAATTTCCTCTCTCAATGCAGAGTTTCGCTGATCAGTCAGTCAGGTATAGGCATCTGGAAAACTAACAGGGGATTGCAAAAAGCAAAAAGTTTGGTTTATTCGCCGCCCTTGGCCTGGTAGCTCAGTTGGTAGAGCAGAGGATTGAAAATCCTTGTGTCGGTGGTTCGATTCCGCCCCGGGCCACCAAGATCAGTGTCAAACAAAACGCCAACCCATGCAGGTTGGCGTTTTTGCTTTCAGGTACGACATCCCAGCCGACGCCCGGCAAACGCCGTAACCTCCATTTGGAATAATTGTAACTATGTACGCTAAGTCACAGGGATTGCTGATAGGAACTGTATAAACGGCTGTATGCAAACGGTCTTAGCGCCGGCGAATTCACTCTGCCCTGAAAAACCAGGCTCTGAATGCGCAAATCATAAAAAGGAAAAACAATGAAACGATTCGCTACCAAGCCGCAAGCCATCCTGATGGCAACGATCCTGAGCGCCCTGCTGGCGGCGCCGGGAATTGCAAGCGCGGGCGACTCGTCCCGTATTCAGGCACCAGTCAAGCTCGGCTCGGCGGGGACGTTTGCGCTTCTGAGCAAAACTGGCATCACTAATGTCTACGCTTCGGTGATTAACGGCGACATTGGCGCCAGCCCGATTACCGGCGCGGCAATCGGACTGACCTGTGGAGAAATTGCCGCGGGCATCCTCTACACTGTCGATGCCGCCGGTCCGCTGCCGTGCAGCGTGACGGCAGCTACCCTGCTGACTGCGGCGGTGAGCGACATGGAAGCGGCCTACACCGATGCGGCCGGCCGGGTCAATCCTGACTTTACTGAACTGGGTTCCGGCGAAATTGGCGGCAAGACGCTGGGGCCGGGCCTGTACAAATGGGGTACCGATGTCAAGATCTCGACCGATGTCACATTGGCAGGCAGTCCAAACGACGTCTGGATTTTCCAGGTTGCCGGTGGCATCCAGCAGGCCAGCGCAACCCGTGTCACATTGAAGGGCGGCGCACTGGCCAAGAACGTCTTCTGGCAGTCGGCCGGCGCGGTGTCGATCGGCACCACCGCCCACTTTGAAGGCGTGATGCTGGCCAAGACAATGGTCGCTGTGAAAACCGGCGCATCGGTCAACGGACGCCTGCTGGCCCAGACCGCCGTTACCCTTCAAAAGAACAGCATCACCCAGCCAACCCCGTAATAACACGCGCCTGGCAAGCGCCAGGAACAGTCTCAAATCGAACGCCAACCGATGCAGGTTGGCGTTGTCGTTTCTTCGGTTCGCAATCCTTGCGTCCGGTCCATTTCGGTACTCGAAACAAACGGTCCCGGACTGCGACGTTTCGACCGAATCGTCCGCCTCTCCCCGTCGTAGAACTTATTTCGACCTTCCCTACGCTGCGTCATTGCGTACTACGTTCGGCATGGTGACCGCAATATCGTCGCGCTATGATGAATAGAGCTCACCAATTGTGACGGCATCAAGCAAGCGACCCCTGCGAGCTCTCCAGATACTTAACAAGGAGAACGTCATGCTGATCCTTCGCGCCCGCCCCAATCTAACGCTTTTTGCCCGCGCCGCCTTGCTCGTCGCGCTGCTCGCCGCCTGCGGCCACAACGAGCGGGACGACATCATCCTCGATCCGACCAACAATCATGCCGTGTCGTACTGGCACGACGTCGGCGCCGCCACCGTCAACGCCAGCGCCGCCGTCGCCACGACGCCCGAGGAGCAGCGTCCGAGTTTCGCCACCGATCTGGCCACCATGCACCTGGCGATCTACGATGCGGTCAGCGCCATCGACGGGCATTACAAGCCTTTCCTGCAGGGGACGTCGATGTCGACGGCGCCCGGCGCATCGATGGACGCGGCCGTCAGCGCCGCCTCCTACGGCGTGTTGCGCGCCCTGTTTCCCAACCGCACCGCCCAGTACCAGGCGGCCTACGACAGCTATGTCGCGACCATCCCCGCCGGCGAAGCGAAAACAAGAGGCCTGGCGCTGGGAGCCGAGGTGGCTGCGGCGATCGTTGCCAACCGTAGCAACGACGGCCGTGCGATCGCCCTCGCCCCGTACGTGCCTGGCACCGCACCAGGAGCATTTCGCGGGCTTAATCCCGTCAGCCGCTTCTTCCCCTCTATCCGTCCCTTCACCTTGACCAGTACCTCGCAGTTCCGCCCACCGGCGCCGCCCGCGCTCGACAGCGTGGCCTATGCGACCGACCTGAACGAGGTCAAGGCACTGGGCGGCGCTGTCAGTGCCACGCGCACATCCGCCCAGTTCGAAACAGCGCGCTTCCATACCGAAGCGCCGGCAATTTTCCTGACGCGCAATTTCGGTAAATTCGCCCGTACCACCCCAGACGTTGCCGATGCCGCGCGCCTGATGGCGATCATCTACGTCGGTTATGCCGATGCAATCGGAGCCTGTTTCGAGGCCAAATATTTTTATGAGGCCTGGCGCCCGCTCAGCGCGATCCCGCTGGCCGATACCGACAACAATCCCGCCACCGTCCCCGATCCTGGCTGGATGCCGAGCATGCCGACGCCGAACCACCCAGAATATCCGGCCGCGCACTCCTGCACCGCCGGCGCACTGGGAGAATTGCTGCGCCAATACTATGGAACCGAGAAAGTCAGCTTCAGTTTCGACAGCACCGTGACTGGCACCACGCGTACCTACACGAAGACCGACGCCTTCGCCGAAGAAAGCAGGATCGCCCGCATTTACGGCGGCATGCACTTCCGCTACTCGACGCTCGCTGGAGCCGAGCTCGGTAAGCAAGTTGCGAACTGGACACTCCAGCATCAGTTTGGCAAACGCAATTGATCACGCGCACAGCAATCTCAAACAAGGATAAACAAAATGCCTCGCCCCTCCTTTATTGCTGCATGGGCAGCTTCGCATCGAATTTATGACCCCGTCAATTCGGGCGCCAGGGTCGCAAAGGTGATAGGAGGAAATGTTGAGAAGAATATTAATCATTCCACTGCTGAACAGCGCTGGAATAACACCTGCGCCGTGCGGATGAGTTATCTCCTTGGCGAGGCAGGCCTGATGATTCCGAGCATTCTCGGACAGACAGTATCCGGGGCGGACGGGCGAAAATACTTCTTCCGTGTACGGGACCTGATTGGTTTTCTGAAACAGCAATGGGGCAAAGCTGAGGTTGTGAAATATCCTGCTTCCGGCGGCGGCGCGTTGGTTGGCAAGAAAGGTGTCATTCTGTTTGAGGTATCTGGCTGGTCGGATGCGCAGGGGCATGCCACCCTTTTCAACGGCCAATCCTGCTATGACCACTGTTACTTCAATGAGCCGGAAGCGAAATATCGCACGGACCGTGCGAACTTCTGGGGCCTGCGATGAAGTCGATCCCGTTGTGCCTGGCGCTGGTGACCTCCACATTGCTGTCATTCACAGTCCACGCCGCCGATCAAGCCCTCATTTCTCCACAGGCTGGCGCCCGTACCTATGCACAAAATTATAAGGACATGGTGCTGGCAACCTGTATGACACAGGCTTACCAGAATGACACGGGTGCGGCCACTGATGCTGGAAGCAGTGCCAATGCCTTGCGTGATTGGACCTACTTCGATATGGAGGAGAGTCCCAATGCGGTCAAGTCGCTGGTGAACCGCTATCTGGCGCGGGACTATTCTAATCCGCTCGTCGAATCAGACATCAAGGGAGTCAGGTTCGATTTCCTGAAGTGCATGGACCTGTACCATAGCAAAGCGCTGGAAGATCTGGTCAAGCGGTTGGTCATTCACCCGAAGCGTACTTACAGACAGGAAAATCCTTCGCGGGCAACGGCTCTAGGCGCAGCCGCCAGGTAACAACTGGCTGGCTACGAACACCGTCATAATGCGGCGTTGGCGAATAATTTAACGCGTGCCGAAATATTCCAAACACCATACGAAATGACTGCTTAACGACAGTCGTGACCATGCGCAACCAGTGGACGCTGTCGGTTAATCGAGCCAGGGATGTGCTGATAACCATCGGCCCAGTTCGTTATCGTTTTGGCAGTTCAATTTACTGAAGATATTCGCCCGATGGGTTTCGACAGAACGTGAACTACACGGTGGAACAAGAACGCGCGCGATTTTTTTGTTTTGTTCGCCAACGCCAACCAAGCGAGCGACCTCGCGTTCGCGAGGCGTTAGTTGCGCCCATTGTCCCAATGCCTGGGCGCGGGATCGGGCAAGTCCTATCGCAGCCGGAAGCTTTTCGAGGAGCTGCTGAGTATCTGGCTTCTCCACCCAATCGTAGGCGCCGCGCCGCACTGCTTCCAACGCAGTCGAGATGTCCCCATGAGCCGATAGAAACAATGTCACAAGCGGACTATGTCCGGCCGATAGCCGTTCAAAGACAGACAAGCCGCTCATGCCACCCATTCTCAAATCAAGTATCACACAGCCGGGTTGACGCATATCGATCGCATCAAAAAATGACTCGCCAGAGTCGAACGCCTGCACCGCCAATCCTTGTGAAAACAGGAGCAATAGCAGGGATCGGCGTAGAGCTTCATCGTCATCGACCACGTATAGGGTAAGTGGAATATCTTTCATCATACGGTTGGTAGTGTCACAGAAAATGCAGTACCGCGGCCTGGGCTGTTTTCGGCAGTGATGGTACCGCCGTGGGCCTCAACAATCGTACGGCAGATACTTAATCCGAGTCCCAGACCATTTGGCTTGCTGGTGTAGAAAGGTGTGAAAACCTGGTCTAGGCGCTCGATCGGAATACCAGGGCCCTGGTCTGAAACGGTAAGGCGTACCGCCTGCCCAGTATGCTCGACGGCCAGTTCGATGCAGCGATACTGCGTCGGAAGATGGCAGATGGCTTGGACGGCATTGTGAATCAGATTTACGATCACTTGCTCGAGCAGAACCTGGTCTCCCCGTACCAATGCTCCAGAATCGCTTGGCGATATGGACAGGTACGCGCCATTACGTTGCAATTCTGGCTTCAACAACGTTTCTGCGTGCGAAATGATGGTCAGGATGGATACCTTCTCATAAAGCGCCCGTTGCGGATTAATAAAAGTACGTACCCGCTTGACGATTTCACTGGCGCGTGTCGACTGGCCGACGATCTCGTTTAGCGCGTCAGCAAGCATGTCGGACGATCCCTGTGCAGCAAGCGCCCGCGCTGCAATGGCAAAATTGGAGAGTGCCATCAGTGGCTGATTGAGTTCATGGGCCAAGGTGGATGCTATTTCGCCGATGCTTGCCAGCCGGGCGCTGCGCTGGAGTCGCAGGTCTTGCTCGCGCTGGCGCGCTTCAGCCTGCTTTTGCTCGGTGATGTCGACGACCGAGCTCATCCAGCCGCAGTGCAACCCCTGTGCATCGACAAGCGGGGCGGTGTAGACCATCGTGATCACATCGTGCCCGTCCTTGTGCCGAATCCGCGATTCGAATCCGTGCGGGGTCGCCTGCCCTTGCAGCGCAGCAGCGCTCTCTCGTGCCTGTTTTTCCAGGTCATCGGGGTGCCAGTAAGGATATGGCGGCCGGCACCCAAGCAGTTCTTCAGTGCTATATCCAGTCATGGCACAAAGGGAAGGATTGACGTAGATGATCTTGCCTTCGGGATCGCGTGCCCGCATGCCGACAAGCAGAGAGTTCTCCATGGCTTTTTGGAATGCGTGTACCTTTTGCAGGTCACGGGTACGCTCTTCGACGCGGCGCTCAAGCTCCACCCGCGCCGATTGTTGTTCCGCGAAACGGTTTTCTCGCAGGCGCCAGTACAGGGTGCCGACAAAAACAAGCGTGACAATGAGTGCCGTGAGCATCACTGCGGCCTCACGTGCCTGGATCACTTCCTTCATACTGGACGTGACCGTCAGCGTCCACCCCAGCTCGGGCAGAGGCGTATCCACCGCCAGCAGCCTTGCGGATTGCCCCTTCAGCGTCGTGTGCAGGACAAAACTATCCTTGTCTCGTGACGCTTCGACGCGCCATGGCAAGACGTCAAAACGTTTTCGATTGCCATATTGAACGTGCTCCGCGATCCAGCGCACGTTGGCAGCAGAGACAGCGGATGTGCTATGGAACAGCCAGTCCGGAATACTGCTCAGGAAAACGATGCCATGGCGATCTCGCAACATGACGGGATCACTGCTGGCGATCCAAGTGCTCTGCAGTGGCTCCAGACTGATTTTAACAACGACGACACCAAGAATCTTGCCAGCCGACGTGACAGGTTCGGCGATGAATAATCCTGACTGACCCGTCGTCATGCCAAGCCCGTAGAATATGCCGCGTTTTCCCCGCATTGCATCTTCGAAATACGGCCTTTGATGATACGAGTGGCCGAGAAAGCTCGACGGCAAATTCCAGTTGCTGGTAGCGATTGTCAGTCCTGCGTCGTTGATCAAATACAGCGCAGAAGCACCAGTCGTTCGTTGCATGTCAGCGAAATAATCGTTGACTCTGCTTCGTAACATTGCATCCTCAGGCGCGCGCAGCAAATCACGCACATCAGGATGGCGCGCGGCTGCGTGGGGTAGAAAATCATGCTTCTCTACCAGCCCCCTCAGACCCAGCGCTTGCGCTGCTGCAGCCTGCCGCAGTGCGTTGGTTTTGACTTCCAGCTCAAGCCGTTCGGCCCAGCGTCCCGAGGCGACGATCAACATGATCGCGCCAATCGCTGCGAGGAAGTAAAACACTCGACGTCGGTTCAACCAGATTCCCATCGCAGACTATAACTCTCTGAACAGCGGACATTCACGGTTGCACGAACCGCATAAAAATCCATCCGTAATTCTACGCAGAAGCACACGATGGAATTGCGGATGCTCGACGCCAGGTGGATGACCACACTGTGACTCTTCATAATAAAGGAGACAATCCATGAACACAGTCACAAGCAAGCCGGGTGGCACCTCCCTCCCTCACTCCGTCGAGAAAATTTCCGGCGCGAGGCTGCGCGCTATCTTCGTTGGTTCGTCAGGCAATCTGGTCGAATGGTTCGACTTTTACTGCTATGCCGCTTTTTCATTGTATTTCGCAAACTCATTCTTTCCTTCGCAAGATCCCACTGCCCAGATGATGTCCACTGCGGGCATTTTTGCGTTGGGTTTCTTCGTGCGTCCGATTGGTGGTGTCCTTTTCGGTCATCTCGGTGATCGGCATGGCCGCAAGGTTGCGCTCATGGCGTCCGTGCTGCTGATGTGCGCGGGTTCCCTGCTGATCGCCTGTGCGCCGACTTACGCCACGGCGGGCATTCTGTCCCCATGCATTTTGCTGTTGGCGCGTCTGTTGCAAGGCCTCAGCCTGGGGGGCGAATATGGTGCGAGCGCGACGTATCTCTCCGAAATGGCAGATTCAAAACGACGGGGGTTTTATGCAAGCTTCCAGTATGTCACCTTGATCGGTGGCCAGCTTCTGGCATTGGTCCTGCTGCTGGTCCTGCAAAACTACTTTCTCGACGATCAACAGCTGCGTGCATGGGGCTGGCGTATTCCGTTCGTGATCGGGGCCCTGCTTGCTCTCGTCGCGCTGTTAATGCGCCATGACATGCCCGAAACCCAGTCGTTCGAGGCCGCACGCAAGAAAGGCAAGCAAATGGGCGGTCTGAAGCAGTTGGCACAGCATCCAAAAGAGGTGCTGCTGGTTGTCGGACTCACGATGGGCGGTACCCTGGCCTTCTACGTGTACACCGTGTACATGCAGAAGTTCTTGCGACTTTCGGTTGGACTCACCGATGGACAAACCACTGCCGTCTCCGCCGGCTCGCTGCTCTTCGCCATGTGCCTGCAGCCGCTGTACGGCGCGCTCTCGGACCGGATTGGCCGCCGTCCGCTTCTGGTAACCTTTGCCCTGCTCGGAACGATCTTCACAGTGCCCTTGTTGACCGCTATCCGTAATGCGTCCGGCCCATGGGAAGCATTTGCCCTACTCGCATGTGCCTGGCTCATCGTCTCGGGTTATACGTCGATCAACGCCCTGGTGAAGGCCGAGCTGTTCCCCGCATCCATTCGTGCCACTGGTGTCGGCGTACCGTATGCAGTCGCTGTCTCCATATTCGGCGGGACGGCGGAATATGTGGGACTGTGGTTCAAGTCGATCAATCTGGAAAGCGGCTTCTACTGGTATGTCACCAGCGTTATTGCTTGCACGTTGGTCGTTTGCTGGTTTATGCGCGACACTGCTTCCAGCTCAAAAATCGATGAGGAGGCACGTGATCATTGAATCGCGAATGCAAGGGGCGACAAAGCGCACGTACCAGTGAGCCATGGCTAATTTCCCTGTGAACACTCCGTAGCATATGGATGCAACTACCTGTCCCGCCGATGGTGAGGTCTCATGCCTGGTACGAAGATGGTGAAAGAAGGCTTTGGTGTGGCGGGTGGCGCTATCGACATTGGCGCTGCAAGCCACGTTCTGGCGGCGTGCTCCGAAGAATTTGCAGCGGCTTTCAGTCCCTGTTTCGCTAACGACACAGGGCGGTTTCCTCGCCCCATCCCACTGCACTGGATCGGCAAAATCCCCAGGAAATCGTCCGCGTTTTCGCGGCGACGCTGGCCGCGAAGGCCCTTACCGCATAGACTAGACCAAGCGGGCTTTCTGGCATCCGCAATCCTTGTGTCCGGTCCAGGAAATAATTTCCTGGACTAGTTCCCAAGAGAAACAACTATGCTATCGTGAAATTTCAATGCCATTCCATCGCGCGACCGTCAACCTGTCGCAGCGGCGATGTTCTGTTGGAGAATTGTCATGAGCGAGTTATCGTCGTTTTTTCATGCAGTAAAATTGCCCGTCATTTCAGAAGTTGCCCATGCATTGATCAAAACTCTTGATGATGAGGATGCGTCGGCCACCCAAATCAGCGCGATCATTGCGCGCGACCCCGCCCTCACCGCCAAACTAATGCGCCTGGCCAATAGCGCCCGCTTCGGCGTTGCGCGTGGTGTCACGTCACTCGACGATGCCATCGCCATGGCGGGCCTTGGGCACGTGCGCACCCTGGCCCTGGCTGCCTGCTTCGCCGAAACCTTCCCGGACCTGCCGGGCCTCGATACCGACGAGTTCTGGAAAAGCAGCATGGCGTGCGCCGGCTACGCCAAGTGGCTGGCATTCTGCCTGGGCGACGATGGCCAGGATGCCTGGCTCGCAGGCATGATGATGCGGCTTGGCGAACTGCTGATCTACCAGGCGGCGCCGGCAACCTTTGCCGAGATCGAGGAGCAGCCCCACCTGCCGGGCGGACGATGGGAACGCGAAACGCGACTGCTGGGCTTTTCGGAGGGGCACATTACCGCCGAACTTTGTCGTCGCTGGAATTTCCCAGTCGTCATTGTGAGCGCATTAGAAAGCGCATCCGACCCAATGGCCGCCCACCCGTTCAGCAAACTCGGTGCAATCATCCACCTGGCCAGCCTGCTGGCCGACACACCGAGCGACGATCCGGCCATTCTTGAGAGCTTGCCGCAAGACGTCGTCACCGCTTTGCAGCTGAACCGCGAGTGGATGCACAAAAAGTTTCCATCCCACGCTTCCTTCTCGGCCGCGCCATGACTGGCCTGCCCGCACTCACCAGCAAAGCGGTCTGTTGATGCGTGCGACCGGCAGCTTGGGCAGGTTGTCCTATTAATTGGTGGTCATCGTTTCAGTCGATTCAAACAAGCTGGGCGATGCATCGCCCAGTGTTAAATGTATCCCCTTCTCGACCAGTATTTTTCCAATGAGCCGGGAACCAATGTCGTTCAAGTGTCCGCGGTCACGATACAGCGGCACGTTGCCGATCATCGCATGACAAATCCCCTTGCCACAAATTACCTTGTTTGGATCGATATACACCAAATCAGGAAATTCACGTTTAAGTGCCTGAAACATCTGCCACTGTTTGCCGTTCGGCTCTGGTGCCTTTTCACAATTTTTTGTGCTCCCCGTCAGCAGGCGTCGTATCGGACATTGTGCATTCATTGTTCCCTGGTTATTCAGTATGACAATCGGCTTGGCGCCAGCCGAGAAAATACTGATTAGCGAATCCTGCAGGCCCTTGTGAAGCCGCGCAAAATCTTCAGCCGTCCCACTATTCGGCCACGATGCCCCAAGCAGGACGTACTTGAATCGATGGGATGCAATAAATTCATAGCTAACATTATTCCTCGACCGACATTTTTCGATATAAGAAGAACCCGATCCGAAGCCCATTCCCTTGACAGGCAAGCATCCATCCATCGTATAGTGCATCACTGTCAGCCTGTCTTGCTTTGCCAGCACATCCACCATGCCCGTAAAATGGTTTGCATAGGAGTCACCGATCAGAAGAAGATCGGCGCGCTTATCCAGAACGCCAAGAAGACATGATGGATGGGGTTCGCGCCGGTAAAAGAAGTTTGACGAATGACATCGCTCATGCAATTTCTCTGGTGCCGTACCGATGATATTCTCATATGCAACCACGCGGGAGTCGACACGGCTGGGAAAGCCATTGTTCGCGATCACAATGAATGATGCTAACGCAATTGCAGAAAACGGGGCCGCATAACGAGTCAGTGTGGTCCTGAAACAGCTCATGGACGCACCGGTATGGCGGAATGGAACTTCGACGAACTTCCATGTCAGCCATGCCAGGATGATCGAGAACAGAAAAATGATCGCGCCGGAAAATAAAGTGATCTTGACTTCCAGGTAATTGGCATACGCGATCAGTGGCCAATGCCAAAGATAAAGGGAATAAGAGATGAGCCCGATTTGCACGAAGGGCTTGGTGGAAAGTATGCGCGTAGTCAAACTCGTCGACTCTGCACCTGCTGCGATTAGTAGCGCAGTACCGATACAGGGGTACAGCGCGTTAACTCCAGGGAATGGTGTGACGTCTGATAGAACGAACAGGCTGATATACATCAGTACGAGACCGGCAATTCCACAGAGATTTGCCCCTCGACGTGTAATGAATGCGCCCTGCTCGACAACGAAAATAGCCAGTGAGCTACCGATTGCAAGTTCAAAAAACCGAGTAGGCAGCAGGTAATACGATGCTGAAGCGGCAGTCCGGACACCGATTTCGGAAATCACAACAGCACCTGCCAGGCTGAGCGGGATTATGATCAACTTTGCCAGCCCCCTCAAGCGTGCCAGCAAGAGCAGGATCATTGGCCAAACAATATAAAACTGCTCCTCGACGCCCAGGGACCAGGTGTGAAGCAGCGGGGCCTCACTGATTCCGCTGCTGAAATAGTTTCCGTATTCACGCCAGAAATACACGTTGGACACGGCAGCGATCGCCGCCGCCGCGCCTTTAACCAATCTTGTCAAATCTGCTGGCGAAAGAACAATCAAGCCTGCAATCACGACGCAAATCAGCATTGTGACTAACGCGGGAATAATTCGATTGATGCGGCGCCGGTAGAAGTCAGAAAATGTAAAGCGCTTTTCCCGTATTTTTCTATAAGAAATTAACGTGATCAGGTAGCCGGAGATTACGAAAAAAATATCTACCCCGACAAAGCCACCTGGAACGAGCTTTTTATCCAAGTGGAACAAAACGACCGAAATCACGGCGATTGCGCGCAAGCCGTCGATGTCAGGTCTGTAATGTGGTTTATCTACACTATCCATGCCACGCTTCCAGAAGGCCAGAACTTTGTTTTTTATTTGCTGACGACGCAAGCCGGAATTCCACTCATCAGCGGTTACATCGCAATATCGAGATCTCTTTGGCACCAGCTTATTTAGCTGGAAGGACGGGCCCTTATTTAATGTCAATCTGCGCGTAACTGGCTGATTTCATTTCAATAAAACAAATGAGGTGTTGCAACCTGAACCAAGGCCCTTGCAGTTTCGGGATTGCGCGAGGTGACGATCCAGATAGATGACGCCAGGCGACATCGGCACCGACGTATTGACGATGATGCATCCTCTGAAATTTCGCGAAACCGTTCCATGCAGCGAGATGCGATCCCAGGTACGTCGGGTCGTTGATTGAACACCATCGATTTCATGATCAAACAAAAACAGCGTTCCTGTCGAATCCGAATCGATCACGTTGACTGTCGCATCGATGTTGCGCATATACCCGGCAACTTCGTGACCTTGGTGATAGAAATGGATATAGGCGCTGTGTATGCATGCGCCAGAGACATCCACCTGAACCCGAACGTTTTCCACGTTACCTGAACTGGCGCCGCTCGTCGCCAGCGAAACCAATCCATTGCTCCCAGGCCAATTGGAACTGCTGGACGCGAAAATCACGAAGTTCGCGTTTTTCAATGATGAGGCAACGAGTGCGCGTCTTACATTGTGGCAAACCAGCCCGACATTGACGTTTTCTCTTATAAAACTCACGCCGACGCCATAGTACGAATAACGAACCTCACCTTGCACACTGACATTCGACAGATAGTTCCGGCTCGCCGCATTGTTATTCGAGCCTAATAACCCAACCACCCTCTCGGCATAGCAGTCGACCAGCCTGAATCCGCTACTTGCCCGGTCCGCCTGAATGCCAACACAGTACATGCCTTGCCAGTTAGTCGACGCATTAAAGCCTGGATCGATAAAGCTTGCTCCCGCTATGGTGATGTTATAGAAATTGGAAAAATAAAACATATTAGGTGTAACCTTGGCCGACGTCGTCGCCATGAAGGTGGCACCGTAGGCTGAAATGGCGACGTTACGCAGATTTCGGCACAAGATAATATAAGCGTGCTCTGCGTACCTGCCGAAATCATAGACGCCGGCCGGGACGAGCAGTGTGCCGCCATCACTCTTTGTCAGCGCAGCGAAAGCCTGGTTGAATGCGTCGATCAGGCGGATTCTGCCCGCGCCCGGTGTGCCGCCAAATTCAGCGAGATTGACGATGGCAGGCGGTACCACGGCGTCACCGATATCGCCGACTTTGCCGCGTCTTTCCATTCTTGGCGGAGCGTCATCGATCTGCGCCGGCACCAGTATTGCGGTGCCGGCCGCTACGCTGCTGATCAGAAGAGACCGTCGCCGGGCAGAATGGTCAGCCATAGCCGCTACCTACCTGTCCTCTCTTTGGGTGATCATCGAGTTCATCATATGCCTCCCCTGACGCTGCAAGTAGATCAACTCTCTGTTTGAGATCAAGGTTAATTTTTAACATTGCGAACAATCTTTCCCTTGCGTCGGTGCTTTGATGCCGGTGCGAGTTACCAAGGACATCATTCACGAACGCCACCCCGCTGCCGGTGGCGTTGTTGTTTGTGGATGCGGCACTCTTTGCCCCGGTCCATTTCCAGCAGATCAACACCGGCAAGCATTCCTAACGGGCGCAGTCGTCCTGCACGCTGCGGTACGCTTGCCTCGTACGCACACCCGTGCGATGGGAGATCGATCATGCATTACATTCGCTGCGGTACCGGCAAGCCCTTGCTACTGATTCATGGCCTCGGTGGTCATTGGCAGAGCTGGAATCCCATCCTGGCTGATCTTGCGACCAAGCGCGAAGTCATTGCGGTGGACCTCCCCGGCTTTGGCCAGACGCCAAGACTGGCTGGCGAAACCTCGATCGGCACCCTGGCAGATGAAACCGCTGCCTTTCTCCAGGCCCATGGCTTGA
Organism: Massilia aurea; assembly: GCF_014200505.1. GTDB lineage: Bacteria > Pseudomonadota > Gammaproteobacteria > Burkholderiales > Burkholderiaceae_D > Telluria > Telluria aurea_B. The sequence goes on from NZ_JACHBX010000002.1 coordinate 41,029, forward strand.
CGGGGATCGACGCAGTCGGCAGCTCGATGGGTGCGCGGCTGGTGCTGGAACTGGCGCGGCGCGGTGGCATCATTGGCGGCGCGGTGGCACTCAATCCGGGCGGGTTCTGGCAGGGATGGGAGCGTCACGCGTTCTTCAGCTCGATCTACCTGTCGATCCGGCTGCTGCGGCTGCTGCGCCCCGTGTTGCCGGCGGTCTGCGCCAATCCAGTCTGCCGCGCTTTGCTGCTGGCGCAATTCTCTTCCCGGCCAACGAAGTTGGCCCCGGACATCGTGACCGATGAATTGTGCAGCTATGTGGCCTCGCCGGTGTTTGACGAAATGCTCGCTCAGCTTGCCTATGGCGAAGAGCAGCAAGGTGCGCCCCGCAACAGCATCACGCAGCCGCTCGTCATTGGTTGGGGACGACGTGACCGGGTTTGCTTCCCCTGGCAGGCCAAGCGGGCACTGGCCATGTTCCCGGACGCTCAACTGCACTGGTTCGATCGCTGCGGCCATTTTCCACACTGGGATGCGCCAGCGGAAGCCGCGCAACTGATCTTGAGCGCATTGGGCGGCGCACGCACCACTGCTGCGACCGGACTTTCCTATGCGCGCGATGAGCGCCACGTTGAACAATCCCTGAGTCTGCAATTGGCTGCTCGCTGATGTTTAAGGCCCGGTACGTCGATGTGGCAAGCAGCGTCGCCTGCGTCGTTGCCTGGCCTGTTGAATGCAACGACGCCGCTGGGCTGCGACGCTGTCATTTTTCAAAATGAAGGCAGGTGCGACGACGAACGCGTCAACGTGGGAAGATAGACGTTATCGACTCACGATTATCCAAGCAAAGGAACTCAATGACACAGCAAACTGAAACCGCAATCCTGGCCGGAGGCTGCTTCTGGGGCATGGAAGATCTGCTGCGCCGCATGCCTGGCGTGCTGTCCACGCGCGTCGGCTACACCGGCGGCGACGTGCCCAACGCGACCTACCGCAACCATGGCACGCACGCTGAGGCGCTAGAACTGGTGTTCGATCCAAGCAAGATCAGCTATCGCCGGATTCTCGAATTTTTCTTCCAGATCCACGATCCGACTACCCCGAACCGCCAGGGCAATGACCGGGGCATGAGCTATCGCTCCGCCATCTATTATCTCGACGATGCACAAAAGCAGATGGCCGAGCAGACCATTGCCGACGTCGATGCCTCCGGCCTCTGGCCCGGCAAGGCGGTCACCGAGATCGCTGCAGCGGGGCCTTTCTGGGAAGCCGAACCGGAACACCAGGATTATCTGGAGCGCATTCCAAACGGATACACCTGCCACTTCATCCGCCCGGACTGGAAGCTGCCGGCGCGCCAGGAATTGACGTAATCCCAGTACCGCCGGGGCATGGGGTTGCCAGACGAGGATGCAATATCCCCGGGCCGGTAACTCCATGGAAAAGCTGATGTAGCGACGTCAAGTTACACCGTATCTGCTTGATCCCGACCATCGGTTGCACGCTGAAGCGGAACTCCAACGGATGAACTCCAGTCCAAAAAGGACGTTCATTCCGGAGGTGCAACCATGAGATCTGTCTTGAAGTGGCTGGGTGCGTTGAGTCTGGCGGTTCTTCTGTCGTCCTGTGGAAGCAGTGACGACGATCTCGGCAACGTCGCCGAGGTCGCTCAAAAAAATGGTTTCACAGCATTGCTGGCGGCAGTCGACAAGGCAGGCATTGCCAGTACATTGACCGCGGCGAATGCCGACCTGACGGTTCTGGCCCCCACCGACGCGGCCTTCGGCGCACTGGCGACACAGCTCGGCTTTGCCAACGCCGGCGCCATGGTGGCGGCACTGCCAGCGGCCGACCTGGGCAAGATACTGCGCTACCATGTGATCCCCGGGGCCAGGTCCTCGGCGGCGCTAAGCACTGCCGGCGCAACCCTCGCAACAGCCTACGTCTTCGACGGCGCAGCTGCCCGGCTCGCACTGAACACGTCATCCGGCGTGGCATTCACCGACGCCGTCCTGGCCAGGGCCAGCGTGACGACGGCCAATGTGTACGCCGACAACGGCATCATCCACGGGATCGACAAGGTCCTGATACCACCCGGCGTGCTCAATGTCGTACAGATGGCCCAGACCAATCCGGCATCTTTCAGCTCGCTCGTCGGCGCAGTCGTGGCAACCGGTCTGGCACCTGCGCTCAGTGCAAGCGGCCCCTTTACCGTCTTCGCACCCAACAATGCCGCATTCGCCTCGGCACCCACGGGCCTGACAAGGTCACAGCTCACGTCGGTCCTGACGTATCACGTGCTGCCGGCACAGGTCCTGTCTACTGCCATACCGTTCGGCACGCCGGTGGCGACTCTGGCGACGACAGCCCTCGACGGGTCAACGGTCCCGGCCCAGACCATCACCATCAACCGCAATCTGACGATCACCGACACTACGGCGGTGCCGGCCACCATCCTGGCAACGGACGTCCGCGCCAGCAACGGCGTCATTCATGTCATCGGAAAGGTGTTGATTCCTAGATAGGTGCACGTCCAGCCATGGCAGCGCTGCGGCGACTAGTTCAGGACCGGGCGCAGACCAACCAGGCAATACAGACTAAGCGGCATGCCTGTACTGACACTACCGGCTGCCAGCGTCCATGACGTTGACGACACCCTTGCACCCGGCGATACTCGTTGCTCTTCGACCAATACGATGCACGTTGCATGCTCGTCATCGGTCCCTGACGCGAATAACCTGGAGCGCGCATGCCGCCTGTTTCTGCTGCCATGATTACCAACGATGCCGTCGTGTTCGGCATGCTTGCCGCCATACTCGGTACCGTCCTGTGGACCGCAGCGCGCCCGGATGGTTTCTGGAAAAAGTTCTACAGCTATGTACCCGCCCTGCTGCTGTGCTACCTGCTGCCTTCGCTACTGAACACGCTTGGCATCATCGACGGTGCGGCCTCAAGCCTCTACCCGATGGCGCGCGACTATCTGCTGCCCAGTTCTCTCGTGCTGCTGTGCGTGGCAATCGACTTCAAGGCGATCGTGCGGCTCGGTCCCAAGGCAATCATCATGTTCCTGACCGGCACGGTTGGCGTCATGCTTGGCGCCCTCGTGTCGTTCGAGGCCATGCGCGTGATCCATCCCGAGACAGTGGCCGGTGACACCTGGCGCGGCATGACCACGGTGGCCGGGTCCTGGATTGGCGGCGGCGCCAACCAGGCCGCCATGCGCGAGGTCTTCGACGTCGATGCCACGATGTTCGGCCAGTTCGTCGCGGTCGATGTGCTGGTAGGTAATTTGTGGACGGCCGTGTTGCTGTTCCTTGCCAGCCGCGCCCGGGTATTCGATCGCTGGACAGGCGCGGACCTCACGGCGCTGAACCGCTTGCGGGACAGCATCGAGCAATACCAGGCGCAGCATGCGCGGATTCCGACGCTGGCCGACATCATGGTGATTCTTGCCATTGGCCTGGGCGCAACCGGCCTGTCCCATTTTCTGTCGGAGCTGCTGGTCGGGTGGATCACGTCCCTGCCCGCCGAATGGCGCCTGCAGGATTACAGCCTGACGTCGGGCTTTTTCTGGATCGTCGTGATCGCCACCACCATCGGTTTGCTGCTCAGCTTTACCAAGGCCCGCACGTTCGAAGGCGCTGGGGCTTCGCGTATCGGCTCAGTGATGCTGTACGTGCTGGTCGCCACGATCGGCATGCAGATGGACCTGAGTGCTCTGGTCGATCGCCCCTGGCTGTTCCTGCTGGGCCTGATCTGGATCGCGTTCCACGGCGGCTTGATGATCCTGATGGCCAAACTGATCCGGGCACCGCTCTTCATGATGGCGGTCGGCTCGCAAGCCAATATCGGCGCGGCAGCATCGGCGCCGGTGGTTGCCAGCGCCTTCCACCCGGCGCTCGCGCCGGTAGGCGTGTTGCTTGCCGTGCTGGGCTATGCACTGGGCACCTATGGCGCCTACATCACGGGGATTTCCCTGCGCGCGATTGCTGGCGGATAAGCACGGGCCGCTGGCGCGCGCGGCTTAAGGATGACATCGCCAGCAGGCTGTTAGAATTTGCGACAATCTTTCCCTGTTCTTTCCCTATTTATTTGCAGGAGTATTCAAATCCTCGGCTTTCTCGTCAAAATGGCAATCGGCAAGCCAAAACTGGTGCTTGCCCTGGTAGTGGCGCTGCTGGCAGTGTTGGCTGGCACGATCACCTATACCGGCTACCTCGTGATCGGGGTCGTGGCCGAGTATCTCGGCACGGGCCGGTTCTTGGCCGGCTTGCTGCTTGGTATTCTGTTCGCCAGGTTTCCTTCGGTTAGCCAGGGCAAGCTGCGCCTCGTCGGCCTGCTGCCCAAGCCTGTCCGCCGGCCACTGATCATCACTCTGGTTGCACTGTGCCTGCTGTACTTCGTGTGGCAAGGCGAGTACGTGCCAGCCCTGTTCACCGGGTTTGTAACGACCTTTCTCGTTGCCTTCCCGTGGTTGCGCAAGACCCTGTTCGATCGGGTGTCCTCGTCGTTCTTCAAGTTCATGCCTGGCCGACGCCCGCCTGAACGCAGCGACGATATGGTGATCGAAGGTGAATTCAAGGAACGCAAAGAGTAAGGGCTGAGCGCCGCCGACAACGGGCGGCGACGCGTGCAGAAGGTGCAATCGCATCGCTCTGCATGCAAGCCGGATGGCGCTCAGTGGTATGCTGCGCCCTTAAACTCCGAAGCCAATGCCATGACCAATAAAAAACAGCCTTCCGCCCGCCAGCCAGCCGAGACGCCCGCCGGCCGGACTGAAAATCCCTTCCTCGACGTCGAGTTCTACCAGCGCATGCGCGACTACACCGAGCGCGACGCCGCCTTTTCGAAGGAGCTCAAGGCCATCGGCGACAGCGGCGCAGGCAAGCACAGCACCGACATCCGCGAGGCGCCGTCACTGCAATTGCTGCGCGCCGTCGTCAAGAAAGGCTTGTCGCTGGAGACCATGTTGGGCCGCATGGCGCAAGGTGTGGAACTGGGCTTGTGGGAACCATGGATGAGCGCCTTCGGCATCGAAATCCGCGGCGTCAACTACGCAAAAGCAGAGCAGCGCAATGCCCGCCTGGCGCTCGACATGAGCCTGGCGTGCAAGGTCAATTCGGTGTTTGCCAATGCAGGCGTCGTCAACTGGCGCAGCCTGGTGGCGCAGGACTGCGCGCAGATCCAGATCGACAAGCCGACCGAGAAATCCGGCGCCAAGGTCTACGCCATCTTCTTCCTGGATGCGCCAGGAAAGTGATTTTTAACAGCGTGATGCGTACCATCTGATCATTCAACCGGCCCCGCCACCGAGAGCCCCCATGGACCGACGCCACTTTCTGGCCGCACTGGCGGCATGCGCAGCGCCCGTTGCCGGTGCCGCCACATCACCATGGCCGCTGCTCCAGCGCGGTGGCTACGTCATCCTGATGCGCCATGCCGCGACGGTGCCGGGTATCGGCGATCCGCCCGGTTTCAAGCTCGGCGTGTGCAGTACCCAGCGCAACCTGTCGCAGTCGGGTCGCGCGGATGCCACCAAAATCGGCGCAGCCTTTCGCAAGCATGGGGTGCCGCTTGGCCCGGTGCTGTCAAGCCACTGGTGCCGCTGCGTCGATACCGCCCGGCTTGCGTTTGGCCGGGTCGAGCCCAGCGAGATGGTTGACTCAATGTTCCAGGATGAGGATGCGGCGCGCGAGCGCAAGCTGGCGCAGCTGCGCACCTATCTGGCGCAGTACAAGGATCCCGGCAACCTGGTGCTGGTGACCCATGACGTAAACATCCGCGCACTGGTTGGCAAGTACGTCGAACAGGGCGACGTCGTCATCGCTACCCGCAGCCCCGATGGTGCCTTGCGCATCGAGACGACAGTGCCGGTGGCACAGCTGACGGGCTGACCTTCCCTACCAGGGCAATTCAGCGCCGTTGTACGACCTGAACGAGCCGCTGTCGGCCGGCGTCAGCGCATCGAGTACCTGCAGCATGTCGGCAGCAGCGGCCTCGGCCGGTCGCCCGATAATCTCACCACGAAACGGTTTCGACAGCCGTGAATTCACGGTCCCCGGATGCAGGGCGACCAGCACACTGTTCTTCTGCGTGCGCGCCACTTCGATCGCCGCGGTTTTTATCAGCATGTTCAGGGCCGCCTTCGAAGCGCGGTAGCTGTACCAGCCACCCAGGCGGTTGTCGCCGATGCTGCCCACCTTGGCGGACAACATGGCCATGATGGCGCGCTCGCCTGCCAGCAACGGCGCAAAATGGCGCATGGCCAGCGCCGGACCAAAGGTGTTCGCCATGAAGGTTGCCTGCATCTGCGGATAGTTCAGGTCGGCCAGGCGCTTCTCGGGCATCGTTGCGCCGTCGTGCAGCACACCGGTCGCATTCACGATCAGGTGGTAGCGCGGCCCGTTGGCAAGCGCCTGCGCCGCGTCGGCAACACTGGCCTCGTTTGCGAAGTCGATCGCGGGCGTCGACTGGCGATGCAGCCCCCGCACCGAAGCGCAGCGTGGCGACTGTTCCAGCAGATCGACAAAGGCCGCGCCGATCGTCCCCGAGGCGCCGATGACCAGCGCATGAAATTGATCCGGCAAACTGTTCATCATGATGTCGTGCTCCGCGGTTGTACGTGCATCGAGTGTACCGAAAGCAGGTCGTGCCATCACCGTCATGCGACGATAACGACGGGTCAATACGCGGGCTGACCCGCGCTGCTGCGCGGTCATTCCCTGCCAGCCCCATGCTATTCTTGCATCGCCCCGACCACCACGAGACCCCATGACCCGCTCGCTTCCCCTGCTCCTGTGCACCCTGCTGTGCGCCGCCCTCCCCGCCATTGCCCAAGTCAAGACGCCGGCCACGCCGGAAAAAATGAACCAGCTGTACGCTGCCTACTGGGAAGACTACCTGCGCGAAAATCCGATCGCCGCGACCTTCAACGGCGACGCGCGCTACAACGATCGCTTCGGCCCTGTCTCGTCGGCCGAGGAGCGCAAGCAAAGCCGCGCGCTGTCGGAAAAATACCTCGCTGCCAGCGCCAAGTTCGATCCGGCGCCGCTGCCGGCCGAAGACCGCATCAGCTACGACTTGCTGCGCTATCGCCTGCAGCAGGTGCTCGACGGCCTGCGGTTCCCGTCCGATCTGGTGCCGGTGGACCAGTTCTCGGGCCTGCACCTGATGATGGCCCAACTGGGTTCCGGCGCCTCGACGCAGCCGTTCCAGACCGTTCAGGATTACGACAACTGGCTGGCGCGCGCTGCTGGCTATGCCCCGGCGGTCGACAACGTGATTGCCGACATGCGCCTCGGGATCAAGCAGGGCATCGTGATGCCGAAGGCCTTGATCAGCCGCGTCTTGCCGCAGCTCGAGAGTGTCGGCAGCGATGATCTGGCGACCAGCACCTACATGGGCCCGGTGAAGAAATTCCCGGCTTCGTTCAGCGCCGCCGACAAGGCGCGCCTGACCGATGCGTACGGCAAGCTGGTGCGCGAACAACTCGCGCCCGCCAACCGCAAGCTGCTCGCGTTCATGCGCGACACCTATTTGCCAGCAGGCCGCACCACGGCCGGCATCGGCGCCCTGCCCGGTGGCAAGGAATGGTATGCCTTCCGCGCGCGCCAGTCGACCACGACCGACCTGACGCCGGCGCAGATCCACGACATTGGCCTGTCCGAAGTAGCGCGCATCCGCGCCCAGTTCGAAGAAGCCAAGGTGCGCGTGGGCTTCAAGGGCACGCTCAGGCAGTTTTTCGATCACCTGAACAATGCGCCCGAGCTGCGCTTCAAGTCGCGCGAAGAAATCCAGGCGGCCTATGAAGGCGTGCGGCCGCAGGTCGAGGCCAAGGTAGGCCAGCTGTTCGCGAATGTGCCGAAAGCGCCGTTCGAGATTCGCCCGGTCGAAGCGTTCCGCGAAGTGAGCGCGGCGCCGGCGTCGTACCAGCGCGGCTCGGTCGACGGCAAGCGGCCCGGCATCTTCTATTACAACGCCTACAAGCCCGAGACGCGCACGCGCTTCACCACCAATGCGTTCTTCCTGCACGAGGCGATTCCCGGCCACCACTTCGAGCGCAGCCTGGCGCAGGAAACGACCGGCCTGCCGGCTTTCCGCCGCTTTGGCGGCAGCACCGCGTTTTCGGAAGGCTGGGGCCTGTACAGCGAAATGCTGGGCCAGGAAATCGGCATGTACGACGACCCGTGGCAGTGGATCGGCCGCCTGACGGCCGAAATCTGGCGCGGCGTGCGCCTGGTGGTCGACACCGGCATCCACGAGAAAGGCTGGACGCGCGAACAGGCCATCGCCTACTTCATGGACAACGTGCCGCAGAACGAAGTGACGGCGGTGCAGGAAGTCGAGCGCTATATCGCGGTGCCGGGCCAGGCGCTGAGCTACAAGATCGGTGAACTCAAGCTGCGCGAATTGCGCTCCCGCGCTGAAAAGACGCTGGGCAAGGACTTCGACCTGCGCGCCTTCCACAACGAGGTGCTGTCGCACGGCGCGGTGCCGCTCGACGTGCTGGAAGCGGCGACCGATCGCTGGATCGCGGCGCAGAAGAAAAGCTGAGCTGCGGCTAGTTACCGCCCTGCGCCTGGGCCATCTCGATCGCGGGCAAGGTGACCGTCAGAAATGACGACACCTGCCCGATGAGTTCGGCAGCTTGCTGCCGGACTTGCCCCATCTGCAGGATCGACAGCTCGGCCTGGCGCACTGCCTGCTGGAGCAGCGTGCGGCGCTGCACGAGCGCGTCGAGCAAGGCAACATCGGCCGAATCGCCGGCCAGTGTCGAGACCACAGCCAGCGTGGCCGAATGCAGGCTCAGGTTCTGCGCCGACGCTTCCAGATTGCGCGTGGCGACATCGCTGTCGGCGATCAGCTGCACCAGTTGCGCGCGGGCAGACGTCAAGGCCGGCTTGAATTCGACGGGCGACGTCGCCCGGCGAAACAGCTTGCCGAACATGCCCGCCGGCGCGCGGGTGGTCTCGAGCGCAGCATCGAGCAACGCCGGCACCGCCATCTGCGTGAACGACAGCACCAGCTCGGTCACGGGCCGCAGCAATGCAGCCTGCTCCATCAGCGGCGCCTCGCCCCATTCCGTTACCAAAGAGAGCTTGACCGGCAGGATGCGGCGGAACAAGGCGGCAAAGCGTTGTTCGGCGTGCGCAAACAAGACCGGATAGTCGGCCCTGGTAATGGCCAGCGCGTCGCGCACCGCCGGGTGATCTTCACTGTCGAACAGCGCCCTGGGCGCAGCCTTCGCAGTAGCGCCTGACGCCGCCGGGACGGCTGGCAGGTCGTCGAATGACAGCGGCCTGGGCGGGCTGTGGCGCACGGGCGGCGCCGATTCGGCATGCGTGTCGCCGAAATCGAGCGCGCGCGGCGTGGCCGGCGCCTCCACCGGATCGGGAGGCGCCTCGGCCGCCTCACCGAAATCAAATGGCTTGGGCATCAGCAAACGGTGGGCGAGCAGCGCGCGGGGTCGGCCTCAGACCGTGCCACCCAGCTTGCGGATGAACGTCGCCAGATTGAGCTTGAAGCCGGCGCCGACCGCCTGGAAGCGCCACTCGCCATCCCGGCGGTACAGCGAGCCAAACTGCAGCGCGGTCTTGTCCGAGTAGTCTTCGTTCAGGTCGTATTGCGCGATCGTCTCGCCGGTGTCGTCGTTGTACACCTTCACGTACGCGCCACTGACGCGGCCAAAATTCTGCTTGCGCACCTCGGCATCGTGGATCGTGACGACGATCGGCATTTCCACCACGGCCGCTTCGACCTTGGCCAGGTCGACGATGATGACTTCGTCGTCGCCATCCTTGTCGCCCGTGCGGTTGTCGCCCGAGTGCACCACCGCGCCGTCGGGCGACGTGGTGTGGTTGTAATAGACGAAATGGGCGTTGCTGATCATGACCGGGTGGTCGTCCGCGTCCTTCCTGCACAGGAAGACGGATGAATCGAGGTCGAACGCCTGGCCTTCGGCCGCATTGACCTTCCAGCCCAGGCCGATACGAACGCGCTTCAGGCCCGGCGCCGTCTTTTCGAGGTTGATGCGGTGGCCGGTTTCGAGCGTGGTCGACATGGATATTCCTTTATGAATGTGATGGGTCAGGTCGTGATTACTGCGCGCCGGGCGTTGATGCCGACGAAAAGCGCGTGATCAGTTCGCGCTCGAGTTCCTGCAGCTTCGGCAACTCGTCCTTGCGGCGCTGCTGGCCTTCGTTCGAGATCTGCTCGAGCTTGTCGAATGCGGTCATCAGCTGCGTCTGCACGTGCTGGGCGGTTTCCAGGCTGACGATCGAACGCTGCTTGACGCGGGCCACTGTCTCGGTGTTTTCCAGCAGCATGTCGGCCTGGGTGCGGAAGGCCGCGTCGGTCGCATCGTAGGCGGCGTTGGCCACAGCTGCGCTCTGCTTGGCTTCGAGCTGCAGCAGGTAGAGCGAGAACACGTTGCGCCAGGCCGGGATCGACACGTTGACGATATCGGTGAAGGTGTCGGTCAGCGCGCGCGCATTGTCCTGCGACAGCCGGATTTGCGGCACCATCTGCGTGGCCATCAGCATCGCCCGGCGCAGGTCATCGATGCGCTTTTCGAGCCGCTCCAGGCGGCGCCGCAGTTCGATCGCCTGCTGCGCCTCGAACGCGTTGGCCGGCGCCGCCTGCTGCGCGACAGCCTGCTGCAATTTGGCGGCCCATGCTTCGCCCTTTTTGACGTCGGCGTCCAGGCCCTGGTAGTAGATTTCCAGGCCCTTGTACATCTCGTCGAAATCATTGATGCGGCCGCGGTGCACGTTGGCATGGCGCGTCATTTCGGTCACCAAGGTGTCCATGCGCGATTCGACCACCTGGTACTGCGACAGCATCTTTTCCTTGACCGAGCCGAACATGCCAGTCACGCGTGCCATCAGGCCGCCAGAACGCAGCTTGGCAGGATCGAGGCCCTTGGCGGTGGCAATCAGTTCGTTCAGTTGTGCGCCGAAGACGTCGGCGTCGGAGGCGCGCACCGTGCCCAGCAGCTTGGCCGACACCTTGGCCACGCTGGCACCGGTGGCGCCGCCGAGGGACTCGATGGCCTTGTCGTCAATGCCCGAGATATCAACGCGCGCCAGCGGCGCCGCGCTCGCCTCGGGCCGCAATGCCGGCAGCGTGTCGGTGCCGGCGGGACTGAACAATGGCGGCAGCGCCGGCGCCGGTGTTGCTGGCACTGCGGATGCTGCGTTCGCTTCTTCTTCGGCGGAGAACAGCGGCTTCATGGCAATCCTTCAGGTGTGAGGTGACGATGTTGATAGCTTACCACCGGTTAAACCCACCTAGCACGCATCGGTTGGCTGCCGGACCAGCTTCCAATTGGCTGTGCCAATGCAGCATGCGTATCGATGCCGATGAGATGCCCTCGATGGATGAAATTGGCCTGCGCATCGCGCAATCGAATCAAAACCATTTACCATCGGCGAAGCTGGATGCCCCTGGATTGGCTAAAGGGTCTTCTTGCAGATCATGAAGCTCTTGGCTAGCGACCGATCGGATTGCTCTCGTCAAGACGCTATTTTCCAACCTCCACGCTCGGGACAAATGATGAAGAACGTCACTGCAGTGTTCCTGGTTTTTTGCTCAGCAAGCGCCTTTGCAACAAAACCCACGCTTCTCGAAACGGCGTTGTCCTGCCAGCTCAAGGATGAACAGATTGCATCGCTGATGCGCGACCTCGCACTTCAGCAGCCTGCCTTCGTCAAACCTTCACAGCAATTTGGTGCCCCGTCCGCCGACATTTACCGGTTACCAAAACCAGTGAGCGCCCTGGGCTATTCGTCCGACGAAGTTGTGGTGACACCGGCTCGCGTTCTCTTGGCGGTGCCTGCGCAGACAGTGAGTCAAGCGGTTGATAAACTGAATCTGATAGAAGAAGCGTATTCACCGGCCAGTCGTGAAATTCGCCCAACAGTCAGCGTTGTAGCCTTTCAACTATCCCACAAGGAGCTGGAAAACAAGCTCCTTGTGGGTTGCCAGTACGCGAATAACGACGCGGCCGGATGGATTCAGTAGATTAATCACGCATCGTTTTATACCGTTCTGGCACGAGACCAGCACAAGAGAGCATCGCCTTGCGCCAGCGGTGCGTACAATCCCTCCATGAAAATGCGCAAGAAATCCGAGCTGCCCACAAAGATCTGCGCCCACTGCGCGCTGCCGTTCACCTGGCGCAAGAAGTGGGCGCGCGACTGGGAGCAGGTCAAATACTGCTCGGAGCGGTGCCGCCGTGCGGCGCCGCCGGACCGGTCACCACCACAGTCTGGCTGACGGTCGTCCTGCGCCCGTCGCGCCCCACCACCGTCGCCGTGACCGCATACACGCCGGGCGTTGAAAAGCTATGACTGGCGCTCGTGCTGCCGACGCCATCCGCCTCCACGATCTTGCGCGCCGCCCCGCTACTGCCGTCACCCCACGCCCACTCGACGCTGCGCGTGCCGGTCCGGTCGCCATCGACGAAGCTGACCAATGCCTGTAGAGGCACGCCGGCCTCGGCCTGCGCAGGCAGGACCAGCGGCCCCAGCGTGTGACCACACATGCATTCCCGATCTGGCCTCAGCAGCACCAGCCCCGCATTCGAGCCTGCGACGATCGCGCCGTTGTCACTGACCGCCAGCGCCTGGTCCAGTAAGAGGCCCGGTGGCGCGTGACGCAGCGCCCGGTTCAGGTCGAGCATGCCGCCTGCGGCGCTCCAGACGAAGGCGCGCGTGGCACCAAGCCGGTCCTCGGCCAAACCGACGATCTGGCCCCGGGTGTTAACATTGCGCGCGGATGACGTCCGCCCGCCCAGCGTGCCGAGTTCGCGCATGCCGCCCTGACGCGTCCACGACATCGCTCGTTGACGCCCATCCGGATACCCGATGCTCCCGGCAATGTGCAGGCCAGGCGTCATCGCAATGACCGATGCCGTGGAACCGCGACCGGTGCCAAGATCCAACATACCCGTGGCGCGCGTCCACAGGAACGGGCGCTCGCCGCCGCCGTCGAACGACGCCAGCCGGTTACCGGCCACCTCGCCCCCAGCTCCGACGGCCACCGGTGACGATTCGGCGCTGCCCAGCGTATCGATGTCGATGAGCCCATCCGAACGTGTCCAGACGAAGGTGCGCGTGAATTCGTCGTCGATCGTCGTCACGCCGGCAACCAGGCCGGCGTCGTTGAGAATGCGGCCGGCTGCCGGCGCCGGGATCCCGGGCGTGACGCCCAGGTCTTCCACGCCGCTGGCGACGCTCCAGCGAAACGGATGCGCCGCATCGCCCATTGCACCGGTGACGACACCGCGGTTGTTGATGGCCCAGCCATACGAACGACCATGGGATGGGGCGGCGCGCAGGTCGAGCATGCCGCCGCGTGCGCTCCAGACGAACGCATTCTCGACGCCAGCGTCATTGAGCGAGGTGCCGGCGACCTGCCCGGCATCGTTCAGGTCGTTCACATACACGGTGCGGCCGCCCAGCGAACCCATCTCTTGAACGATATTGCCATCGTAAAAGTAGCCATCCGTACGATCGCCATGGATCAGCGAGAACGCGACCTGCCCGGACGCATTGATGCGTGGATAGGTCGCGATCGCGCCCATGCCCAGATTGATCACGCGGTAGGCGACAGGCGATACGCCCGCGCTGCCATCGGCATGGATCGACGCTGGTGCCGGCTGCGCCAGCGCGGGACTGGTTGCCGCGAGTACCAGCGACCCTGCCCGCAAGCCCATGCACGCCAGCCACAGCATGGCGCTGGCAACCGACACCACCTTCCCCCAGATCCAATGCATGATTTCTCCAGTCAATGTTAAGCAGCGCCAATCGATCGAGACCCGGCACCATCGGCGAGGTCGGGCAGCGCGCCAATCATGCACGGCGCCGCGCACGCACGGTACGGCGCACGCTGGAATCTCGCGCTGGTTTGTGCAGCGCCAATGTACGCGGGGGCGGTCAATTTTCTGCAGACACGAGATGCGCCGCTTATGGAACCTCGCGCGGCGCAGGGTGTCCTATCAACACCTGCGGCCGTCGACACTGCCACCACGTTCTCCACCGGTATCCGCTGGTATCTGCTGCTGTCAACTGCTGTCGGCTGCTGTTTCACATTGCAATAGTGATCCGAAGGAGACCACGATGAAAATCTACGGCGCCGAGTTTCTCGGCACATTCTGGCTGGTGATGGGCGGGTGCGGCAGCGCGGTGCTGGCTGCCGCATTTCCCGAACTGGGCATCGGCCTGCACGGTGTCGCCCTCGCCTTCGGCTTGTCCGTGCTCACGATGGCGTACGCGATCGGCCACATCTCGGGTTGCCACCTGAATCCGGCGGTCTCGATCGGCCTGTGGGCCGGGGGCCGCTTTCCCGCGCGCGAGCTGTTTCCGTATATCGTGGCGCAGGTCGCCGGCGGCATCCTTGCCGGCGGCGTGCTGTATGTGATTGCCAGCGGCGCCCCCGGCTTTGACAGCGCCAACGGCTTTGCCGCCAATGGCTACGGCGATCATTCGCCAGGCGGTTATTCGCTGCTTGCCGGGCTGCTGAGCGAAGTGGTCATGACCACGTTCTTTTTGCTGATTATCCTGGGGGCGACCGACCAGCGTGCGCCCAAAGGGTTTGCGCCGGCCGCAATCGGTTTCGCGCTGACGCTGATTCACCTGATCAGCATCCCTGTGACCAACACGTCCGTCAATCCTGCGCGCAGCACGGCCGTTGCCGTGTTTGCCGGCGACTGGGCCGTGGGGCAGCTATGGCTGTTCTGGATCGCACCGATCGCCGGCGCATTACTTGGCGCTGCGCTCTACCGCGTCATTGGCGCGCAGGCGCCCGTGTCGGAACCGGTCGACGCGCCCGCCTACGGCCATGTGGAGCGGCGCCAGCGGCAGGTACGGGGCAGCGGCGTCGGTCGCGAGCAAGCCCAGCATTGACGTCCCGGCACCTGACCGACCGGAGCGGCGGAACGCCGGGCCGCCGAATCACGCCGTCTTTCGGCGGCGCGGTTTGTTGTTTTTTCTGCACATTTATTGAAGTCCCTGGTGCTCGCGCCAGGGGCGTAGCAGGCGCGTATCCTAGGGGGCGCACACGATATGAGGCATTGTCTTACATGATTAAACCCACATTGCATTTACTGTTAGATTGTTAATACACCTTCACCCCCAACCCTTCTATCAGTGCTGCTATGAAAACCTTTCACTGCGACAAATGTTCGCATCAGATCTTCTTCGAGAACACCCTTTGCTTCAATTGCGAAAGCACCCTGGGCTACCAGCCTTCCCAGCGCTCCATCAACAGCTTCGAACAGGCTGAAGACGGCCTGTGGCGTAGCCTGAACCGCAAGGATGAAGGCAAGCTCTACAAGCAGTGCAGCAATTATGTGCAGCACAATGTGTGCAACTGGATGCTGCCGGCCGACGATCCGCATGAGTTGTGCGAATCATGCCAGTTGACGGTGGTGATCCCGGCGCTGACGTCGGAAAAGAACCGCGTCCTGTGGTCGCGTCTCGAAACCGCCAAGCGCCGCCTGCTGTTCTCGCTGGCGCAGCTGAACCTGACCCCGGCCTCGAAAGAAATCCAGCCGGATACCGGTCTGGCATTCCAGTTCCTCGAAGATGGCGTGACCGACCAGTGCGTGATGACTGGCCACGACAATGGCCTGATCACGCTGAACATTGCCGAAGCCGATCCGGCCGAGCGCGAGCGCACGCGCGAACAGATGCACGAACGTTATCGCACGCTGCTGGGGCACTTCCGTCACGAGAGCGGCCACTATTATTTCGACCGCCTGGTTGCCGATACGCCGTGGATCGACAGCTACCGCGCGCTGTTCGGCGACGAGCGCCAGGATTATGGCGACGCACTCAAGCGACACTACGAGAACGGTCCGGTCGCCGACTGGGAAGAGCGCTTCGTCAGCAGCTACGCTGCATCGCACCCGTGGGAAGACTGGGCTGAAACCTGGGCCCACTACCTGCACATGATCGATACGCTGGAAACGGCCCACTCGTGCGGCCTGTCGCTCAAGCCGGCCAAGGCCGATGAGCCGGAGCTGGACAAGATCACGCTGCCGACAAAATCCGGTGCGTTCGAAGAAACGCTGAGCGACTGGTTCGCGCTGACCTACGTGCTCAATAGCCTGAACCGCAGCATCGGCATGCCCGATTCGTACCCGTTCAAGCTCAGTACGCCTGTGCTGGAAAAGCTGGAATTCGTGCACAAGGTCGTGCGTGATCAGATGGGCAAGCCGTCGCTGGCTGCGCAGGCACCGGCAGCGGCGCCAGCAGCGCCGGCAGCACCGGCAGCACCAGTAACACCGGCACCAACCGCTGTCTGACCAGATGTAGGGTGGACGGCTACGCCGTCCACGCGTTCAAATCCACGTGATTTTGTGGCACGGCAAGGGTCGTTGAACGCGTGGATGGGGAACCCATCCACCCTACGGTATCAGGATGACAAGACGGCAGCAGACGTCAACCCGGCGCCCCCTCCAGCAACTCCACCGTCACCTGCATCTCATGCAGCGCCAGCGCCGGCCCGAATTGTGTGAAGATCGCTACATCAGCCGCATCGCGCCCATACCCTATCGTCACGCGGCCTCCGCGCGGTCCATCCTGGCTCGCATCGAACGTGTACCAGCGACCGCCCACATACGCCTCGAACCACGCATGCAAGTCCATCGGCACCAGCCCGTGCAGATAACCGGCGACGATGCGCGCGGGAATGCTCAGCGCGCGGCACAGCGCAATGCCCAGATGCGCCAGATCGCGACACACGCCTTCGCGATATTCATTGACCTCGGTTGCCGCCATCTGCGTGTGATTCGCTGCGGGATTGAAGCGCACCTCGCGCCGGATCCAGTCGGTGATACAGGCGACCTGGTCGTAGCCTGGCGCAACGCCCGCCACAATGGCGCTGGCCATCTCGGCAAACCGGTCGGATTCGCAGTAACGGCTTGGCAGCAGATACAGCAGCACGTCCGCCGGCAAGGTCGGCACCTCATCGAACGGCGCACCGGGTGCAACGCTGATGACCTGGTCGGTCAGCACGTCGGCCGACGTCTGGATCGAAAATTCGCCGGGCGGCGCTGTCAGGCGCTGACACAGATTGCTGTAGAAATCCGTATATTCGAGCACCTGCACGCTCGGGGTAAGCGTATAGGATTCGCGCGCCACCCATTGCTGCGCACCGCTGCGGGAACGCAGCATCAGGATGAATGGCGTGGGGAATTCGACGCTGAAACTGAGCTTGCAACCGGTTCGCAGCCACATCGCAGGCCCGCCTTCCTTCGTTAAAGTGAGCGCACCGCCATGGCGCAGGCTGGCCATGACGGTGCGCCGCGCCACTGTTTGGTGCGCGAGTTGATCAACGCGTCTGCGACTGTGTTTGCGACTGGGTCTGCGTCTGCGATGAGGTCTGCGATGACGTTTGCGACTGCGTCTGCGACTGGGTCGGCGCCTGCACAGGGACAGGCACCGGCACAACCTCCGGCAACTCCGGCGCCACCGGCAGCAGGAAGTCACGTCCAATGCCGTTGCCCAACTCGCCAATACAGGCCAGGAACTTGGTCAGGAACTCATGCAGCCCTTCGTCGAGGATCTCGTTGATCTCGGCCGACTTGAGCGACGCATGCAGTTTTTCCGCCAGCCGCTCAGTGTCGTGCGACAGCTCGTTGCGCACGTCCTGCAACACGGCCACGACGGCGGCCATGCAGGCCACCAGCGAGCGCGGCATCTTGCCTTGCAAAATCAACAGTTCGGCCACGCGGGTCGGCGTGATCGCGTGGCGGTACACCTTGCGATACGTCTCGAACGCGGACACTGAACGCAGCAGCGCGGCCAGGTAATAGTATTCGCCCTGCGCGCCTTCCTGGATCGTGTCGGACGCCAGGAACCGGAACTTCACGTCGAGAATCCGCGCCGTGTTGTCGGCCCGTTCCAGAAAGGTGCCCAGGCGGATGAAGTTGAACGCTTCATCCTGGAACATCGTGCCCAGCGTGACGCCGCGCGACAGGTGCGAGCGGTACTTGACCCATTCCAGGAACTGGCCGGGATCGCGTTCGAACATGCGCTCGCTCAGGTGCTTTTGCAGCACGAGCCAGGTGGTGTTCTCGGTTTCCCAGACTTCGGTGGTCAAGGTACCGCGCACGGCGCGGGCATTTTCGCGCGCGGCGCGCAGGCAGCTGGCGATCGACGATGGGTTATCCGGGTCGCGCACCATGAAGTCGATGACGTTCTTTTGCGTCAGCGCGTCGTACTTGGCGTCGAATTGTGCTTCGAGTTCAGACACGCTCAGCATCGTGCGCCAGCCCTGCTGCTCGGCCTGGACCGATTGCGGCATCAGCGAATACTGGACGCGCACGTCGAGCATGCGCGCCGTGTTTTCGGCCCGCTCGGTGTAGCGGGCCATCCAGAACAAATGATCTGCGGTGCGGCTCAACATGCTAGTTCTCCAGTATCCAGGTGTCCTTGGTGCCGCCGCCCTGCGACGAATTGACCACCAGGGAGCCTTCTTGCAACGCCACGCGGGTCAGCCCGCCCGGCACCATCGACACGCTCTTGCCCGACAACACGAACGGGCGCAGATCGATGTGGCGCGGCGCGATGCCCGATTCCACATAGGTCGGGCAGGCCGACAACGCCAGCGTCGGCTGGGCGATATAGCCGTCCGGATTGGCCAGCAGGCGGCGGCGGAAATCTTCGATCTCGGCCGTCGTTGAGGCCGGCCCGACCAGCATCCCGTAACCGCCGGCGCCGTGCACTTCCTTGACCACCAGTTGCGGCAGGTTCGCCAGCGTGTAATCCAGGTGCTCTTTCTTTCTGCACTGGTAGGTCGGCACGTTGTTCAGGATCGGCTTTTCGCCGAGATAGAACTCGATCATGTCCGGCACGAACGGGTAGATCGACTTGTCGTCGGCGACGCCGGTGCCGATGGCATTGGCCAGGCCGACGCGACCGGCGCGCACGGCGTCGAGCAGGCCCGGAACGCCCAGCGTCGACTCGGGACGGAATGCGCGCGGATCGAGGTAATCGTCGTCGATGCGGCGATAGATGACGTCGACCTGCTTCGGGCCGCGCGTCGTGCGCATGTAGACGGTGTCGTTGCTGACATACAGGTCTTGCCCCTGCACCAGCGCCACGCCCATTTGCTGGGCCAGGAACGCGTGCTCGAAGTAGGCCGAATTGTGCATGCCGGGCGTGAGCACGACCACGGTCGGATCATCACCGCCATGCGGCGCCACGGTGCGCAGATTGTCGAGCAACAGGTCGGGATAATGGTCGACCGGCGCCACGCGGTTGCGGGCGAACAGCGCCGGGAACAGCCGCATCATCATCTTGCGGTTTTCCAGCATGTACGACACGCCCGACGGGACGCGCAGATTGTCTTCGAGCACGTAAAACTCGCCCTCGCCCGCGCGCACGATGTCGACGCCAGCAATGTGGGCGTAGATATCCAGGGGCACCTTGACGCCTTGCATGGCCGGCCGGTACTGCGCATTGTTCAGGATCTGTTCGGCAGGAATGACGCCCGCCTTCAGAATATTCTGATCGTGGTACACATCGTGCAGGAAACGGTTCAGCGCGGTCACGCGCTGCACCAGGCCGGCCTGCAACTTGGCCCACTCGGCGGCGTTGATCACGCGCGGAATGATGTCGAATGGGATCAAGCGTTCCTTGCCGGCGTTGTCGCCGTACACAGCGAACGTGATCCCCACGCGTTGGAAGTTCAGCTCGGCTTCTGCCCGCTTCTGATCGATCAGATTCGGGGGTTGCTGGGCGAGCCAATCCGCGAACGCCTGGTAATGAGGTCGTACGGTTGCTGCAGTGGAATACATTTCATCGTAAAAGTTCGACATCATTGCCTCCTGTGCCAGAATACTAACAAGAAACGTGCCAGCCACCCCGTACGACTCACATGTCAAACGAACGCAGGTATGAATCATGCTTAAATGCTCCTATCTTGCGCTTACTCAGTCCCCTACTCAGTTACGCGCAAACTAATACGACCAAATTCAGAGCGCCGGCATCGATCGCGCCCCAATCGAAAGGCACTACCGCATGGCTATCCGCGTTGCGCTTCATCACAAGACCAGCTACCGTTACGACCGCCTGGTCAATCTGTCACCGCATGAAGTGCGCCTGCGTCCGGCGCCACATGCGCGTACACCGATCCTGTCGTACTCATTGACGGTTCTGCCGAAAGAGCATTTCATCAATTGGCAGCAAGACCCGTACGGCAATTACATCGGCCGTTTCGTGTTCCCTGAACAAACCGACGTGCTCGAGTTCACGGTCGACCTCGTTGCGGACATGACGGTGATTAACCCGTTCGACTTCTTCGTCGAAAAATACGCCGAGACCTTCCCGTTCGCCTACCCGGACCTGCTGCAGTCCGAACTGAGCCCGTACACCAAATCGCAAGAGCCTGGCCCGCTGCTGACCGAGTGGGTCGCCAGTGCGCGGCGCGAACTGCTGGCCCAGCCGATGGGCACGAACGACTTTTTGGTGGCTATCAACCAGCGCCTGCAGCGCGATATCGCGTACCTGCTGCGGATGGAGCCGGGCGTGCAGGAGCCCGAAGACACGCTGCAAAAGCGTTCCGGCTCGTGCCGCGATACCGGCTGGCTGCTGGTGCAGATCCTGCGCGAGATGGGCTTGGCGGCGCGTTTCGTGTCCGGCTACCTGATCCAGCTCACCGCCGACCAGGAAGCGCTCGATGGCCCAAGCGGCACTACCGTCGACTTCACCGATCTGCACGCCTGGACCGAGGTGTATGTGCCGGGCGCCGGCTGGATCGGTCTGGACCCGACCTCGGGCATGCTGGCCAGCGAAGGCCATATTCCGCTGGCCTGCACGGCGATGCCGTCGTCGGCCGCGCCGGTGACCGGCTTTACCGACAAGGCCGAGGTCACGTTCGTCCACGAAATGACGATCACGCGCATCCACGAAGATCCGCGCGTGACCAAGCCGTACACGGAACACGACTGGGACAAGATCAACCGCCTGGGCCAGCAGGTCGATTCTGATCTGGTGAACCAGGACGTGCGCCTGACGCAGGGTGGCGAGCCGACTTTTGTGTCGATCGACGACATGGACGGCGCCGAATGGAACACGCTGGCGCATGGCGACAAGAAGCGCGAGCTGGCGGGCAACCTGATGCACCGCCTGAAGAACCACTTTGCACCGGGCGGCATGATCCATTACGGCCAGGGCAAGTGGTATCCGGGCGAGCCGCTGCCACGCTGGGCGCTGAACATCTTCTGGCGCGTCGACGGCCAGCCGATGTGGTTCGATCCGTCGCTGTTCTCGGACGAGCACATCGATGATGGCTACGGCAGCGAAGATGCCGGCCGCTTTGCCGCGGAGCTGGTCAAATCGCTCGGCCTGCCGGCCGGCAGCGCGATCCCGGCCTACGAAGACGTGCTGCTGCAGGCGCAGCGCGAGCAGGCGCTGCCGCGCAATCTCGATCCGCTGGACGCCGACCTGAAAGCACCGGAAGAACGCCGCCGCCTGGCGCGCCTGCTCGAACGGGGCCTGGGCCAGGTGGCCGGCTACGTGCTGCCGCTGAAAGCCCGAGAACACGATCCCTCCGTCATGCTGGGCACCAGCTGGCGCACGTCGCCGTGGCCGCTCAAGCGCGAAAACCTGTACCTGATCGAGGGCGATTCGCCGATCGGCCTGCGCCTGCCGCTGGCCACGCTGCCGTGGGTGCTGCCCGAAGAGCGCGATCCCGATTTCGATGTCGACCCGTTCGCGCCGCGCGGCCCGCTCCCGGTTGGCAAGAAAGACCGGCGCCCGGTCCTGAGCGTGGCGCCCGGCAAATCGACAAACAAGGCAACGGCTGCACCGGCTGACCCTGAGGCGCGCGAAGTCATCCACACCGCGCTGTGCCTCGAAGTGCGCGCGGGCCGCCTGTACATCTTCATGCCGCCGCAAAAGCGCATCGAGGATTATCTGGCGCTCGTCACGGCAGTCGAGAACACGGCCGCCAAGCTCAAGATGAAGCTGCGCATCGAGGGTTATGCGCCACCGCGCGACCCGCGCATCAAGCTGCTCAGCGTCACGCCCGATCCAGGCGTCATCGAGGTCAACATCCATCCGGCGGCAAGCTGGCATGAGCTGGTCCACAATATGACGACGCTGTACCAGGAAGCGCGCCTGACGCGCCTGGGCACCGAAAAATTCATGCTCGACGGCCGCCACACCGGCACGGGCGGTGGCAACCACGCGACGCTGGGCGGCGCCACGGTCGAAGACAGCCCGATGCTGCGCCGGCCGGACCTGCTGAAAAGCCTGATCACGTACTGGCAGATCCACCCAGCGTTGTCGTACCTGTTCTCGGGCACCTTCATCGGCCCGACCAGCCAGGCGCCGCGCGTGGACGAAGCGCGCGACGACAACCTGTACGAACTGGCGATCGCGTTCCAGCAAATGGACAAGGTGCTGCCGACCATGCATCCCGGCGACAAGCCGTGGATGGTCGACCGCCTGCTGCGCAATATGCTGGTCGACCTGACCGGCAACACGCACCGCTCGGAGTTCTCGATCGACAAGCTGTACTCGCCGGACGGCCCGACCGGCCGCCTGGGTCTGGTGGAATTCCGCGCGTTTGAAATGCCGCCGCACGAGCGCATGAGCCTCTTGCAAATGCTGCTGCTGCGCGCGCTGGTCGCACGCTTCTGGCGCCAGCCGCTGCAGGCCAAGCTCGTACACTGGGGCACGGCGCTGCACGACCGCTGGATGCTGCCGCACTTCGTCGCGCAGGATATCCGCGACGTGGCGAAAGACCTGCGCGCGGCCGGCTATGCGTTCGAGGATCACTGGTTCGAGCCGTTCATCGAATTCCGCTTCCCGCGCTTTGGCACCGTCGTCTACGAAGGCGTCGAGATGGAACTGCGCCAGGCGATCGAGCCGTGGAACGTGCTAGGCGAAGAAGTCAGCGCCGGCGGTACCGCGCGCTACGTCGATTCGTCGGTCGAGCGCATGCAGCTGCTGGTGCGCGGCCTGACCGACGGGCGCCACGTGGTGGCCTGCAATGGCCGCATGCTGCCGCTGCATCCGACCGGCGTGCCGGGCGAATACGTGGCCGGCGTACGCTTCCGCGCCTGGAGCCCGTGGTCGGCGCTGCATCCGAGCATCCGGGTGCAGGCGCCGCTCGTGTTCGATCTGGTCGACACCTGGAGCGGGCGCTCGATCGGCGGCTGCACCTACCACGTCGTGCACCCTGGCGGACGCAGCGAAACCGGCTCGCCGGTCAATGCCAATGCTGCCGAGGCACGCCGCTTTGCCCGTTTCTGGCCACACGGTCATACGCCGGGCCCGTTCACGGTGTACAAGGAAGACCTCAATCCGAGCTTCCCGATGACCCTCGATTTGCGCTGGCAGCCGATGTAACGCTGGCATTCGTTTCAACCGTAAAGCTGCACGCCAATGCCCAATCAACTGCTTGCCCACTATCTGGCCGCGCCGGATGGTTTCGATGAAATGCTGGGCGCCGACAAGGCGCCGCGCGCGCACTGGCGTGCGATGCTTGCCAACCTGGAGCACGAAGCACCGGACATGATGCGCCAGCGTCTGGAGATGGTGCAGCGCCAGGTGCGCGAAAACGGCGTCAGCTACAACGTGCTGGCCGACGCCGGCACCCGGCCGCGCCAGTGGGATCTGAACGTGCTGCCCCTGATCCTGCCGCACGAGGAATGGAGCGGCATCGAAGCGGCCGTGATCCAGCGCGCCACGCTGCTCAACAAGATCCTGGGTGACGTGTATGGCGAGCAGGCGATGCTGCGCGAAGGCTTGCTGCCGTCGGCGCTGATCCATGGTCACGCGGGCTTTCTCCGCCCGTGCCACGGTATGCGCCACCATGACGACGTCGCGCTGCATTTCTATGCGGTCGACCTGGCGCGCGCGCCCGATGGTCGCTGGTGGGTGATGGCCGACCGCACGCAGGCGCCGTCGGGCGCCGGCTACGCACTCGAAAACCGGTCGATCATCGCCCCCACCTTCCCCGACCTGCTGCGCGAACTGAAAGTGCAGCCGGTGTCGCCGTTCTTCCGCACCATGCACGACAGCCTGGTGCACTGGGGCCGGCTGTGCGCGGCCCATGGCGACAAGCCGGCGCCGCTGCGCGAGGGCGAAATGCCGCTGATCGTGCTGCTCACGCCGGGTCCGCGCAGCGAAAGCTATTACGAGCAGGCCTATCTGGCGCGCTATCTGGGCCTGACGCTGGTCGAAGGGGGCGACCTGACGGTGCGCGACGGCGTCGTCTTCATCAAGACCCTGGCCGGGCTGCACCGGGTGCACGTGATCATGCGCCGGGTCGACGACGAATCGTGCGATCCGCTCGAGCTGCAAAATTCGCTGCTCGGCGTGGCTGGCCTGACCCAGGCCGCCATGCGCGGCAATGTGGTGGTGGCCAACAGCCTCGGTTCGAGCCTGCTCGAGTCGGGCGCGCTGCTCGGCTTCCTGCCGGCGCTGTCCAAGCGCCTGCTGGGCGAGCCGCTCAAGATGCCCTCGGTGGCGACCTGGTGGTGCGGCGAGCCGGCCGCGCTCGAAACCGTGGTCGCCAGGCTCGATCGCCTGGTGATCAAGCCGAGCGGCGCAATGCCGGGCCAGCCGGCCGTGTTTGGCCAGGATCTCGACGGCGAGGCGCGCGCGGCGTTCATTACCAATCTGCGCGCCAATCCCAACCATTACATCGCCCAGGAACTGGTGCGCCTGTCGCAGGCGCCGGTGTGGAAAGATGGCCGCGCGCCCGGCCTGCAGGCGCGCGCGGTGGGCCTGCGCGTGTTCGCGTGCGCCACGCCGAATGGCTATGTGGTGATGCCGGGCGGCCTTACCCGCGTGGCCACCGGGCCCGATGCACGCGTGCTGACGATGCAGATGGGCGGCGCCAGCAAGGACACCTGGGTCCAGGCGCGCGCCCGCGTCGAAACGCATCGCCTGCAAAAGAGCAGCATCACGGGCGAAGACCTGGTACGCGAAGACAGCAACCTGTCGAGCCGCGTGGCCGAAAACCTGCTGTGGTTCGGGCGCCATGCCGAGCGCAGCGACAATATCTGCCGCCTGCTGCGGGTCGCACTGAATATCCTGTTCAATGTGCGCTTCGACCAGCGCGGCGCCGAGTGGCCGACCGTCGAGGCGTTGTGCATCTGGTTCGGTTTGCTGGATCCACAGCGCAAGCCGGCCGCGCCGGGTACGCCGGCCGTGGTGGGCTCGGCCAAGTTGCCCGGCACCGCCAGCGCCCTGCCGGCCCCGATCTTCACCGATGCCGAGATCGAATCGGCGCTGCTGCTGGCGGTGGTGTCGCCGGCCGTTCCGGGCCTGGCGCGCCAGCAGCAGCAATTGCACCGGATCGCCGGCCAGCTGCATGAGCGCTTCTCGGTCGACAACTGGCGCGCCCTGAACCGCATGGTGCAGCCGGTCGCCCCGCCCGGTGAGCGGCCGTCGCAGTCGGGGGTCATGACAATTCTCGACGATGCCGCCGCGGCGCTGATGACGCTGGCCGGCTTTGCCCTGGACGGCATGGTGCGCGACCTCGGCTGGCGCTTCATGTCGATCGGCCGGCGCCTCGAGCGCCTGCAGTTCCAGGCGGTCGTGCTGCAACGCGCACTGGCGATGGACGAAAACGGGAATCTCGACTGGGTGCTCGAACTGTCTGACAGCATCATCACGTACCGCGCCCGCTACCGCGCCCAGCCCGAGTGGCTGCCGGTGCTCGACCTGCTGCTGCTGGACGAAACCAATCCGCGCTCGATCGTGTTCCAGTTGAACGGCATCATCGGCACGCTGGGCAAGGTCACGCAGGCCCAGGGCGCCGGGGGCCTGGACCTGCTGACGCCACTGAAGGCCGAACTGACCGCGCTCGATCCGGGCGTCGACCTGAAGCATGGCAATGCACTGCTCAGCGACCTGCTCAGCCGCATCGGGCAGGCCAGTGCGGCCTTGTCCGAGCAGATCGGCGTCCAGTTTTTCAGCTACACCGCCAACGGCCGGCAAAGGAACCGTACCTCATGACCGATTTGCTGCCGGGCGCCGCGAGCGCCGATGTGGTCGCGCGCTATCGCGTGGTGCACGAGACGCGCTACAAGTACAACAGCATGGTGACGCTGTCGCAGCAATACCTGCACCTGACGCCGCGCTCGTTCGCGTGCCAGCAAACTGAATCGCACCTGATCTGGCTCGACCCGGTGATCAACGACAGCAATGAGGGCGTGGATTACTTCGGCAACATCACGCGCCACGTGGCGCTGACGGTGCCGCATGACAGCCTGCTGGTGCATGCTGAATCGACGGTCTCGCTGCGCGCGCGCTACACGCTGGCGCAGATTGCCGGCACGCTGTCGTGGGAATCCGTGCGCGACATGATGGGCAAGGAAAAAAGTGCGGCCACGCTGGAAGCCTGCCGCTACCTGTACGCGTCGCCCCATGTCGCCCTGTTCCCGGAACTGGAAGCCTATGCGCGCGAGAGCTACGTCCCGGGCCGCCCGCAGCTCGACGCGGCGCTCGACCTGACGCACCGGATCTTCGACGACTTCGAATTCGACAGCAAGGCCACCGACATCTCGACGCCGCTCGACCAGGTGCTGCGCGGCCGGCGCGGCGTGTGCCAGGATTTCGCGCAGCTGATGATCGGCTGCCTGCGCAGCATCGGCCTGCCGGCGCGCTATGTCAGCGGCTACATCCTGACGCACCCGCCGGAAGGCAAGCCGCGCCTGATCGGGGCCGATGCGTCGCACGCATGGGTGTCGGTGTTCTGCCCGGCGCTGGGCTGGGTCGATTTCGACCCGACCAACCGCTGTCTCGTGCAGCATGAACACATCACGCTGGGCTGGGGGCGCGACTTCAGCGACGTGACGCCGATGCGTGGGATTGTGCTGGGTGGCGGCAAGCAGGAGCTCGACGTGCAGGTGACGGTGACGCCGCTGCCGCTGCCCGGCACGGCGTGATGTGAACGACGCACCGGCCATGCCACCTGCGGGCGCATGGCCGGTGCCGTAGCAATTACATCGGCAATTCCGTACCGCGATAGCCGATCACGCCTTCGCCGCTGTAGGTCATGCCGCCATGCAGGTTGTTACCCTGGTTGCCGGACGTGACATTGAGCGCCACGCTGTGCTGACCGGCGCGGCAGCCGATCAGCCAGACGCCGCCCGGATGCCATGCCGACGACGTGTCGCCCCACTGGTTTTCGACCTGGTAGTTGTTGCCGGCAACCGAAGTGGCGCGCACGCGGATGGGGCCTTCGCCCGCATACGTCATGGTGCCGGTCAGGGTCTTGCCACCATCGTTCGACGTCAAGTCGACCGCGAGCACGGCCTGGTCGCGGCAACCCAGCACGGAGATGCCGCCCTGGTGCCATGGCGCGAACCCGCCGCCCCACTGGTTTTCGATGGCGTACACGGCGCCATCGCTTGCCTGGCTCTGGAAACCGATCGGCCCTTCGCCGCTGTAGGTCATCGTCCCCTTCAGTGTGGCGCCGTTGTCGCCCGATTCGACATGGATGGCGACCACGCTCTGGCCAGGGCGGCAGCCGATGACCCACGTCCCGCCCGGATGCCATGGCGCCGCCGAACCGCCCCACTGATTTTCGACGATGTACGTATTGCTCTGGGTCAGAGTGGCGCGAAAGCCGATGGCGCCTTCACCTGCATATTTCATGTTTCCGGTGAGCGTCTTGCCGTTGTCGCTCGACGTGAGGTCGAGCGCCACGACGTGCTGGCCGGGCCGTGCGCCGATGATCCACATGCCGCCTTCATGCCACTGCGTCGACGTCCCGCCCCACTGGTTCTGCACGTGATGCAGATTGTTCGTGGCCTTGCTTGTTTTGGACATGCCTGACTCCTTCTTGACCTGCGCAGCAGAACGGCGCTGCCCCGATGATGCGCAGGCTGGCTGCGCCTGACGACCTTGTCGATGGTGTAGTTTTGAAGTGGATAAACATCCTGAGCGGACTTTATTTTGCGCTAGTCAGCTGCCCGAATTGCTATCAGACGAGCAAGTTTGCTGAAACCGGAATACTCCTACGGATGTCCTTCCCTGTTTCCCAAAAGCGCACCCAGTGGGCATGACGACGCGCCCGGACTGCTGGACCTGATTTCAGATCAAATGTCATTTAGAATATGTTCATGGAATACACCGTCCGCGCCCCGATTGCCAACTTCACGGACCTGCTGCTCGACGCCGTCTGCATGGTCGACGCCGGCGGGCGGTTCGTGTACGTCAGTGCGGCCGGTGTCAACATCTTCGGCTACACACAGCAGGAGATGATCGGCATGCGCGTGATCGATCTGGTTGCCCCCGCCGACCGCGAGCGCACGCTCGCTGCGGCGCAGGACATCATGAATGGCCATATCCACACCGACTTTGAAAACCGTTACGTACGCAAGGACGGCAGCATCGTCCATATCATGTGGTCGGCGCGCTGGTCCGAGGCCGACCAGCTGCGCGTGGCCGTTGCGCGCGATGTGACCGCGCTGAAGCAGGCGCAGGCAATGCAGTCGGTACTGTACGCAATTTCAGAAGCGGCCCACGCAAGCGATGACCTGGCAGACCTGTTCGAGCGCAGCCACGCCATCGTCCACGAGTTCCTGCCGGCCTGCTGCTTTGCGGTCGCCCTGTGCGACACGGCCGGCCAGGACATCGAGTTCGCCTACCTCGTGGACGACGGCGCCCCGTGCGACACAGCGCTGATGCCGCTGCTGTGCGAGACAGTGGCCCAGTGTGCTGCGCCACTGCTGCTTGCGCCCGATGCCCAGGATGGTCTGCCGGCGCCACTGCGGGCGGCGGCAGCGACCCTCACCGGCGGCGCACTGGCCGTGCCGATGACCACGACCGACGGCGTCGTCGGTGTCATCGCGCTGCGCAACGGCCCGGATGACGCGCCGTACCGGACGCAGGACCGCGATTTGCTGGTGTTCGTCGCCGATCAGCTCGCCGCCGCCATCGGCCGCAAGCAACTCCATGCGCAACTACGGTTCATGGCCCTGCATGACGAGCTGACCCGCCTGCCCAACCGGCGCCTGTTCCACGACCGCCTCGACACTGCGCTCGCGCATGCCCGCCGCCAGCAAGAGCGCCTGTCGCTGCTGTTCATCGATCTGAACCGCTTCAAGCAGGTCAACGACAGCTTTGGTCACGCCTGTGGCGACCGCTTGCTGCAGGAGGTCGCGCGCCGAGTCTCTGGCTGCCTGCGCAACAGCGATACGCTGGCGCGCCTGGGCGGCGATGAATTCGTCGTCTTGCTGGAAGACATCGTGCTGGCGGCCGATGCCGGGCTGGTCCTGGACAAGATCCACCTGGCGCTGGCGGCGCCGGTCGATCTGGGCGACGGGCACCGGCTGCAGATTTCCGTCAGCGTCGGTGTCGCGCATTATCCCGAGCATGGCGGCAATCGTGAAGAACTCATCGCGCATGCGGACAAGGCGATGTATGCCGCCAAGGCGGCCGCAGCGCTTGCCGTGTCAGGGGCGCATCAGCCGGCCTGATCGGCATCCCTGCGGCCCAGGCCCGACCCCAGGCCCATGGCCATGCCACCACCGCCGCCACCATCGGCATTGCCGCCGCCATTGCCACCGCCCCGGTTACCGCCCGCCTCGCCCTTGCCACGCGCCGCGCCGCCCTGCGTGCGCGTGGGCCCCTGCAGCGGAATCAGCACATCGGCCGGCATCGGCCCCAGGTCCAGCGCGCTGCGGATGAAACCGCGCAGGCTGATCACCAGGTCCGCCGTGTGGATCGGCCGGCCGGCTGCCATGTCGGCCGCGGCCTGCCCCGCCAGCCGGCAATGCTCTTCGGTCCCCAGCAGCAGGATGTCCGCCAGCGCCGCCTCGACCGCGTCGCGCATGCGGCGTGACCGTTCGGAGCTGAAGGTTTCCTCGGCCGTTGCCGGTGCACCCTCCCCGACCCGGGCGCGCTCATGCAGGTCGCGCAAATGGGTCGGGTCGACCGTCAGCTGGCCGGTGAACGAGCCGCCCAGCGTGCGGTAGGCCGCGATCAGCGTCTTGAGCCGCTCGTTGATCTGGCGGTTCATGCGCTCGCGCCGCTGCTGGATCGTCTGCATGATGATGAGGCGAATGCCCACACCCAGCAAGGTGATGACGGCAAGTCCGATGATGGTCGTCATCGCACCTTGCCACGAACTGAAATCCATGGAACGCATGCTTGCCTCGATAAGGTCTGGAGTATGCCAGTGTACCGAGTCGATGTTCGCCACACGCCGTCCAGCAGTGCGTGTGTGAGACTATCGTCTGGTGACGCAACCGTTTTCCAGGAGATGAACGATGACGATCAAGCATGTATTCATTGTCGGTGTCGCAAAATGCGGCACCACGGCGCTGTCGGAATGGATGGTCGTCAACGGCCTGGCCGAAGACCGCGTGCCCGGCGAAAAAGAACCGTATCTGTATGCGAACGACGAGCCGCACGCGGCGCGCTCGCGCAAAGCCAGTCTGCCGCTGCTTGACGCCAGCGCCGGTTATGCCTTCGATCCGGCCACCGTGCAGCGCCTGCCGCAGCACGATACGCGGCTGGTCCTGTGCCTGCGCAATGGGTTTGAGCGGATGTGGAGCTTCTACAAGATGTTCAAGCTCGATTCGCTGGGCGGGGACCAGGCGCGGGACTATTTTTCATCGTACCAATCCGAACACAGCGGGACAGGCCGCGCGCCGCGTGAGGCCAGCACGTTTTCAAAGACCGTGATCCGTATCTGCCAGGCCTATTTTCCAAGGCGTTTGCACCTGATCGTGGAAGGCTATGCGCGGCATGAGCTGGAACATCTTCGTACGCATACCTTCATGCAGCGCATCGAGTACGAACTCGCGTTCTACCTGTCGCGCAAACAGTTTCCATTTTTTTCCATCCTCTCCAACAGCTTTTACTACACCCCGCTGCGCACGCTGCTGGAACGCTACCTGCCGTCCGACCTGTCCGTCATCTGCGTCAGCCGGCTTGACGATGCCGATGCGCGCCGCCGTTTCGTCGACGCCGTGTTCGAGAAATCGGTCGACACGCCGCCCGTTCCCGTCGTTTTCAGCAGCACCGAGATTGCCATCGACGAAGCACGGCCCGATTTCAACGACCGCTCATTCGACACGCTGCGCGCCTGCCTGCGGTACGACCTGGTCCAGGCACGCGGCCTGATCGCCACGACACGTCT
The DNA here is from genome assembly GCF_014200505.1 of Massilia aurea. GTDB lineage: Bacteria > Pseudomonadota > Gammaproteobacteria > Burkholderiales > Burkholderiaceae_D > Telluria > Telluria aurea_B. The sequence continues at coordinate 72,129 of NZ_JACHBX010000002.1, forward strand.
GGGCGACAGCCTGCTGGACCATGCAGAACTGGACCGTTACCTCGCAGCCACGTAAGCACCTCAGCACGCGCGTTGTCATACCCCTGTCATGCCAGCATCCGATGATGGTGCACAGTGGGCACCGGCAGGTTGACATGCCGGTCCGGTCAACGGCATCGGGGGCGCTGCACATGTACAACAGCGATAAACGGCTTCTCATTCTCGACGCGGATGGCACCACCATCGATGCATTTTCCGCGATCGCCATGGCCTTCAACCAGCACGGCTGCGTGCTCGGCGCCGAAACGGCATTCCAGAAACGACACCACCTGCTCAAGTACGTGGGCGGCCTGAAACAATTTCCGGCGATTATCAAGAAAAACCTGCGCAAGAACAGCCGCGCCAAACTGGTCGACACGCTGACCGACATCTACCGACAAGAAGCCCGGCTGTATGACGGCATCCCCGACCTGATCCGCGAGCTGATCGCCGCGCCCGGCATCACGGTGGGCATCGTCACGCGCAATATCACGATCGAGCCCCTGGAAACGCTGCGCCAGCTGTTCCTGCGCCACGATATCGATATCGGCGCACTGGATTTTCTGGAACATATTCCACTCAAGGACAAGAAGACGGCGTCGTTTCGCGCCGTGCGCGAGCGCTTCGGCGTCAATCCGGCGCGCGGTTATATCTGCGGCGACGAGCACAAGGATTTCACGGCCGCCGCCCATACCGGCATGCACCCGTTCATGGTCTCGTACGGGTTTGAAGACTACGATCGCCTGACCAACAAGTTCGCGATTCCCCCGGAGCTGATTTCGCGCACGTCGGGCGAGTTATGCGATCGCGTGCGCCATGCGCTGGACCTGACTCAGGCGCCGTACCAGAACAGCACCGCGCTGGCAGCGCCGAACAGCCAGTAATCGATCGGCGCGCCGAGCGCCCAGCGCTTGTGCCACGCCACATGCACCTGCTTGAAGCGGCGCCAGCCGAAGGCCGGATTGATGACGAACCACAGATAATCCTCGACGATCCAGAACAGCATGATCGAGGCCATCACCGTCGCCTCGAGCTGCCACGACCACTGGCCCATGAAGAACAGCGGGAAGTGAAACACCAGTCCGATGAACGAGAACATCCACAGGTGGTAGCCCGTCAGCGCGCGCCCGCCCCAGAAGATGTCGAGCAGCAGATGCTCCTCGATGCGCCAGGTCGGCAGGTTCGCCGCCCAGCCGGCCTCCCCTTCGATTTCCACTTCCACACGCGCGAACAGATACGCCAGCACCAGCACGGCGCACACCGTCGCCACGAGCCTGGCGCCATCGGCTAATTCAAACATGGGCGGCATCCCGTTGACGGGCGGCTTGCACCAGAACGGTTTCGACGACGTGGCGGGCAGCCTGCGGGCGGCCAAGGGCGCGTGCACAGGCAGCCATCCGGGCCAGTTTTTCCGGGTGCGCCATCAGGTAGCGGATGCGGTAGTCGAGCGTGGCCAGGTCGACCGCCTTGAGCGCGGCGCCATGCTCGAGCAGATAATTGGCGTTGTGCTCTTCCTGGCCCGGGATCGGTGCATTGACGATCATCGGCACGCCCATCGCCAGGCACTCGGCCGTGGTCGCGCCGCCCGGCTTGGTGATCACCAGGTCGGCGCACGCCATCAGGCGCTCGACGCGGTCCGTGTAGCCCTGTGGCGCCAGCCGGCCCGGAAAGCGCACGGCCAGGCGCTGCAGTGCGGCCAGTTCGGCGGCGTTCTTGCCGGCCAGCGCGATCAGCTGAAAATTGCCGGGAATCGCCAGCAACTGCTGCGCCACGCGGTGCAAGCCACCCAGGCCGGCGCCCCCGCCCATCAGCAGGAAGGTCGGCAGCGCCGGGTTCAGGCCCAGTGTTCTAGCGCAGTCGGCGCGGTCGTGGGTGATCGAAAACGCCGGCATCGTGGGAATGCCGGCGACGTAGATGGCATGCGCGGCCACGCCCTGGTCGTGCATGCGGAACGCCACCTCGTCGTTGGCGGCAAAATAGCCGGTGACGTGCGGCTGCAGCCACATGCGGTGCAGGTCGAAATCGGTCACTTGTACCCAGAGCGGGCACGAGAGTTTTCCGGCGGCGATCTGCTGCGACAGTACTTCGGCCGGCTGGAAATGGGTGCAGATGATCGCGTCGGGTTGCAGCGCCGCGATCTCATTGGTCAGGGCGCGGCACGCACGCCGTTCGATGCGGCGCCGCAGCCGGCTGACCAGGCTATTCGGGCTGGCCGCATCGGTCCAGCGGTAGATATAGCGCCACAAGCCCGGCGCGCGGGTGATCAGGCGCAGATAGAAATCCGTGTAGACCTTGCGCAGCAGTGGCGTGGCAAACGCCATCGCATCCAGGTGGATGACGGTGGCATCCGGGTGTTCGGCTGCGGCGCAGGCGCGGATGGCCTCGGCGATCCGGGTGTGACCGGCGCCAGCGGGGACGCTGAGCAGGACGATGGTCTTGCCGGCCATGCTGCGCTGGAGTTCGCCCTCTTTCACGAGGGGCGCTTCCCGGCCTGCGCCAACGCTGCCATCCGGTCAGGCGAAGATTTCTGCTTCATGCACACTCCATCGCAAGGTGATGCGACGAAGTGTGAAGGCCGATTATGACCCGGCCATGACGATCATGCAGTTAGACGACGCTGTTCCACGGCTTGGACAGGCGCATCGCGCAATTGATCAGGCCCACCATCGAATACGTCTGCGGGAAATTGCCCCACATTTCGCCGGTGTCCGGATGCGTGTCTTCCGACAGCAGGCCCAGGTGATTGCGCGCTGCCAGCATCGCCTCGAACACGACGCGTGCTTCGTCCTCACGGCCGATTCGCGCCAGCGCATCGATGCGCCAGAACGTGCAGATATTGAAGGCTGTTTCCGGCTTGCCAAAGTCGTCCGGCGCTTCATAGCGGCGCATGTACGGCCCGTCGCACAGCGACTTTTCCAGCGCGTCGACCGTGGCGACGAAGCGCGGATCCATCGGATCGATGAAGTTGATCTCGGCCATCAACAGCACGCTGGCGTCGAGGTCGCGTCCACCCAGACTTTCGGCAAACGCCTGGCGCTCTTCGCTCCACGCTTCGGTCAACAGGCGATTGCGGATGATTTCCGCGCGCTCGCCCCAGAACGTGGCGCGCTCGGGCAAGTCCAGTTCTTCGGCGATCTTGGCCAGGCGGTCGCACGCTGCCCAGTTCATCAGCACCGACGAGGTGTGCACACGGGCGCGCGTGCGCAGCTCCCACATGCCTGCGTCCGGCTCGTCGTACAGGCGGAATGCCTGTTCACCCACCGCTTCGAGTTGCACGAACTCGGCATGCCCGGCACGGCGGAACAGGCGGTGATCGAAGAAGGCCTGCGCCGCGCCGAGCACGATATTGCCGTACACGTCGTGCTGGAAGTGTTCCTGCGCCTGGTTGCCCACGCGCACCGGCCCATTGTTGCGGTAGCCGGGCAGGTGCTCGATGATCGATTCGGGCAGCTCTTCTTCCAGCCCGATGCCGTACAGCGGCTGGATATGCCCGCCCTTGGCGCGGGCCACGACATTGCTCAGCCAGCGCAGATAGTCTTCCATCGTGCCGACTTCCGACAAGCTGTTCAGCGCGCGAATCACGAAGAACGCGTCGCGCAGCCAGCAGTAGCGGTAATCCCAGTTGCGCTCGCTTCCCGGTGCTTCCGGGATGCTGGTCGTCATCGCGGCGATGATCGCGCCGGTGTCTTCGTACAGCGAGAGCTTCAGCGTGATCGCGGCGCGGATGACGACATCCTGCCACTCGAGCGGCAGCGCCAGGCGGCGCGACCAGGTGCGCCAGTACGAAATCGTCTCGAGCTCGAAGCGGTGCGCGGTGTCCTTGATGCCATCGGCCAGCGTTTCGTCCGGTCCGAGCATGAAGTTCAGCGGCCGGTCGAGCAGGAAGAACGACTCGGACATCACATAATTAAGCGACGCGTCGGTGTTCAGGCGAAGCGTCTGGTCGGGACCGACGTAGCGGATGTGGTGGCTGCCCTGCGTGATCTCGGGCGCCTTGGCGCCGTATTCGAAGCGGGGCCGCATGATCACGCGCACGCGCACGCCGCTGCCCAACGGACGCACGCGGCGCACCAGCATCAGGGGGCGGAACATGCGGTCGCGGCTCAAAAAGCGCGGCGCGAAGTCGGTGATCTCGATGCCGTTGCCGCCGCTGTCGAACAGGCGCGTGCGCAGCACGGCCGTGTTCGGTTCATACACCTGCTCGCTGCGGGCGAAGTCTTCCAGCTCGACGCTCCACAGGCTGCCCTTTTCGCTCGGATCGAGCAAGGCATTGAAGACCGGGTCGCCGTCAAAGCGCGGCAGGCAGCACCAGACCATCCGGCCCATGCGGTCGACCAGGGCGCTGAAGGCGCAATTGCCGATCACGCCGCAATCGAGCGAACCGGTGGGGTCAATCGTGCCCCGTGCTTCGAGGGCGTTCGGTAGTGCGGTACTCATTGTCGACTCGTGGGAATCATCATTCATGGGGTATGTCCTTTCCAATGGTTGGCGCGGCGGCCGCTTGCGACAGTACGATGCGCAATTGTTCCGCCGACGCGATGCGGCACTGGGCCACGGTGGGGCCCGGGCCGACCTTCAGGCCGATCCCGCCAATACTTTGTACTTGTGCAAAACCTGCTTCGTCGGTCGTGTCGTCACCAATGAACAGGGGCCGGTAACCGGCGAACGGCGCGTCAGCCAGGAAGTCGCGGATCGCCGTGCCCTTGCTGACGGCGTTCGACTTGACCTCGACGATCATCTTGCCTTCCATGAGCAACAGGCCCGGGCTGGCATCCACCGCCACGCGCATCGCGTCGGTGCACAGCGCCTGCAATTCGGGCGCCTGGCGGAAGTGCAGCGCCAGCGCGCCGTGCTTTTCTTCGACCCACAGGTCGGGATGGCGCGCCGCCAGCCCCTGTGCAGCCTGGCGCACCAGGGCAAAGTCGGGCGGCGTGAGGCGACGCACGACACCATCGACACCGCGCCGCTCCATCCCATGCACACCGGCTGCAGGGAATGTCAGCGGCGCCAGCAGTTTGTCGAGCTCGTTGATGGGCCGGCCGGACACGAGGGCCAGCCGCCCGTTCAGGCGCGCCTGCAGCAGCGGCAGCGCGCTGCGCAGCATGTCGGTGACGATCACCTGGTCGGGCAGTGGCGCGATGTCCACCAGCGTGCCGTCGAAATCGAGAAACAGCGCGCAATCGGGCGCGGCCAGCAAGTCGAGTGCGGCCTGCAGGTTGTCATTGGCAGCGATCATGCTTCACCCCTACGCACGCGGTCCTGGCTGAGCGAGACGATGCGCGACTTGACGCGCTCGCGCTGGCGCAGGCGCGCTGCATCCTGCAGCATGCGACCAGCCCAGCGATACACGTTGAAGTCGCGCACCCGGCGGCGCATGCTGCGCATCCGTTCGCGCTGCTCGTCGCGCGGCATGCGCAGCGCCTGGTACAGCGCTTCGGCGCCCTCTTCGATGTGGTACGGATTGACGATCAGCGCTTCATGCAGCTCGCGCGCCGCGCCGGTGAACTGGCTCAGGATCAGCGCGCCACCTTCATCGTCGCGGGCGGCGATGAATTCCTTGGCCACCAGGTTCATGCCATCGTGCAGACTGGTCACGCTGCAAACGTCCGACGCGCGGAAGTACGTGCGCAACTGGCGCTGTTCGTGGTGCTCGGTTTTCAGCACGATCGGCAGGTAGGTGCCGCTGGCGTAGCGGTCATTGATCCGCTGGGCCAAGCCGCGCACGCGCGTTTCCAGGTTCTGATATTCGTCGAGCGACGAGCGGGTGGGCGCGGCGATCTGCACGAACGTGAACTTGCCGATCATTTCCGGGTACAGCTCGAACATGCGTTCGACCGCTTCGAAGCGTTCGACGATGCCCTTGGTGTAATCGAGACGGTCGACGCCGATGCCCAGCAACTGGTCGGCCGGCAGCGACAGCGACTGGCGGATCTCGGCGCGGCAGGCGGCGATGTCCGGTTCGCCCGGGATCTCGTCGGGCCAGGCGATGGAAATCGGATACGGTTTTACTTGCGTGAGCTGGTTGCCGTAGCTGACGGTCGATGCTTCGTCTTCGATGCGGGTTTCCAGGTAGCGGTCGACCGTGTCGAGGAAATTCTTGCGGTGGAACGGCGTATGGAAGCCCAGGATCGTGCTGCCCAGCATGCCGTCGAGGATTTCTTCGCGCCATGGGCAGATGCCAAACGACTCCGGATTCGGCCACGGGATGTGCCAGAACGTGATGATGGTTGCCTTTGGCAGCACCGCACGCACCATGCGCGGCAGCAGCGCGAAGTGATAATCCTGCACCAGCACGACCGGGTTGTCGGAGCGCGCTTCGGCGATCACGGCATCGGCAAATCGCTGGTTCACGCGCACGTATTCGGCCCAGTCCGTCGAACGGAATACAGGGCGCACGTGGGCGATATGGCACAGCGGCCACAGGCCTTCGTTAGCAAAGCCATAGTAATAGCCCTGCTCTTCTTCTTTCGACAGCCAGACGCGGCGCAGCGTATAGCTCGGATTGTCGGGCGGGACCGGCACGTGGTCGTTGGCGTCGACCGTTTCGCGGTCGGCCGAACCGGCGCCATGCGCGATCCAGGTGCCGGAGCAGGCGCGCATCACGGCTTCCACCGCCGTGACCAGGCCACTGGCCGGCCGTTGCACTTTCACGCCATTGGGCGTGGCCACGTGGATATAGGGCTCGCGGTTCGAGACCACGAGGATCTGGTCACCGGCCAGGTCCTGGTTCAGCAGCAGCTTGAGCGTCTCGGGACTCCAGGTCGTTGACTCGACCGGGCTGGCGGCCAGCTCACGCTGGTAGTCATTGAGCATGGCGCGGAACTCGCTGGCCAGCGGCGCCATGTCACCTTCGACCGGCGCCGGCTGCGCCGCACCGCGGCGTGGCGAGCGCGGCAGCAGTTCGCCGCGCAGCATTTCACGCATGCCGGCCACCCAGCCATGCCAGCTCAGGTGGGCGATGATCACGGTGATCATGGAAATCGCGCCAGCCATCAGCACGAACAGGCCAAGGATGTATTTCTTGGTGTCGGCACTGCGGCGCTCGATGAAGCTCATGTCCTGTACCAGCACCAGGCGGCCGGCAGAGACGCCGTCCTGCATCAGTTCACGCGTGGAGACGTGGACCGGACCCTCTGCCAGACGGACGACAGGATTGGACGTCGAGCCATCCTCCTCGTTGCTGACCTGCCCCTCGCGGCAACCGAGCGTGGCCGGATAGGTCGAGGTCTTGTACAACAGCATGCCGTCGGTCGAGCACAGGGCCAGCGCGTACAGGCGCTCGTCCTGGATTGCGCGCTCGAACGCATCATTGATGCGCTCGCCCGAACCATCTTCGAGATAGGTCAGCAAAGGCTGTTGCAGCGTGCTCGACACCAGACGCGAGCGCGTGTCGAGGTCACGCACAAACCAGCGCTGGGTGAGATTTTCCATCCACGGAATGGCAAAGTACCCGAATAGCGCCAGCACGAGGGCAAGGGGAACGATGAACCGCAGGGACAATTGAATGGATCTGAAGCGCATGAAGCTCTTTCAATGGGACGAAGACGCCGACCGATTGATTATAGCTATCTAAAAATTATCTTGTCGCTATGGCATGCAACGGTGTCGAACCGGGTGGGATCGTCTTGTAATCAGCAAATTCATCGAAAATTGCCCGGCCACACTCACCACTGGCAAATTATTAATAGGACCTACCTTATTGCAACAAAATTGCGTCAATGCCCTGAATAAAAAATAAACTGTCGTTATTTGTATGACAAGCGTATGAAATTTGTCGAAAAATCTTACAATTATTTACCAAAGAGTCATTAGCAAAAATAATCTTCATAGAAATCAACGTCTTGTTTTGCTGGCACGTAATATGCATTGGCTTCCATAGTCGTCGAATAATCGTTACGACAGCCGATACAGGGGCTGTGACACGAATGCAGCCCCCCGTTCATCGAACAAACTTGGAGCGCAACAGAATGAAGAACGCATTACTCGCATTGCTGATTTCCGGAATGATGGCTTCGGCATCCGCCACGGTCGTAGTTGATGAAGGTTTTGACGACGTCAGCACGCTCCAGAACAAGGGCTGGATCATTGACAACAAGAGTGCCCCACTTGGTACGCTCAACTGGTTCCAGGGCGATCAAACCAAATTCGATGCCCAGAGCGGCGCGCCGGAATCGTTCGCCGCCACCAGTTTCAGCAGCGGTGTCGACGGTGGCACACTCAACAACTGGCTGTACACCCCTGAATTCTCGACCCTGCTTGGCGTCACCGTCTCGTTCTGGCTGCGGGCAGTCGACGAAGAAGGCTATAGCGACAAGTTTGCGTTTGGTTTTGTCGACACCGACGGTGTCGGATTTAACCTGGTCCCAAGCTTCACCGTTGGCAAGAATGGCTGGACCCAATACACGGCCTGGATCGGCCCACGCGAGGGCTCGGCCCGGTTTGGCTTCCAATATACCGGCGAGACAGCCGAGTCGAATTATGTTGGCCTCGATTCCGTAGTCGTCGATGTGCCTGAACCGTCGAGCATCCTGATCCTGGCCGCTGGCGCCATGGGCCTCGTTGCCGCACGTCGCCGCAAACGCGTCTGAGCGCTCCACGCCACGCTGTCCGCCGAAGCACGCTGCGCTTCGCACATTTTGCATCGAATAAGTTTTCCCAGGAGATTGTCATGTTCCAGAAACAACAAACCGGCCTGCGCGCATTGCGCGCCGCCGGTATTGCCTTTGCCCTGATGGGTTTCGCCAGCCAGTCTGCCATGGCCCAGGAAGCACCCGCTGTCTCGAATGATTCGCTGACCGTCGTGCGCGACGCCGAAACCGGCACGCTGCGCGCCCCTACTCCTGCCGAAGCGGCTACGCTGAAAGCGCAGTCCGTCAGGGCAATGGCGCGCATCGCACCGAAACCGACCCTGCAAAAATTCCACAGCAGCGGCGCACGCGGTGCCCGCCTGACCGACGAATTCATGACGACGTCGGTGGCAGTTCGTAATGCAGACGGCAGCATCAGCATCACGCACGGCGACACCCAGAATGCCGATTCGACCGGCCACGTTCACACCATTACGCCTGTCACGGAGTAATCATGCGCACCCCATCTTTCTCGCTCACCGCCGTACGCACCGTGCTGGCCACCGCCAGCATCCTGACCTGCATCGCCGCGCAAGCTGCAACCATCACCATCCAGAGCCGCGACCCAGCCGGCTTCGGTTTCAACGATCCGACCCCGGTGGCACCGGTTGGCGGCAATACGGGCACCACGCTGGGCCAGCAACGCATGAACGTGTACCGCCACGTTGCCGATATCTGGGAGCGCAATCTCCAGAGCAACGTGACGATCACCGTATCAGCCGGCTGGGAAGCGCTGAACTGCACCGCCACCTCGGCCACGCTGGGCAGCGCCGGCGCCTGGAATATCTGGAATAACTTCCCAGGCAGCAAGAAAAACACCTGGTATCCAGCAGCATTGGCCAACAAGATCGCCGGCGTCAACCTGACTGCAGGAATCCCTGACGATGGTAGTGGCTACAGCAACGTCGATATCAAGACCCAGTTCAACGTCAACCTCGGCCAGCCGAACTGCCTCGCCGGCAGCAGCTTCTACCTGGGCCTGGACGGCAATGCCGGCGGCCAGGTGAACTTTGCAGCAACCCTGCTGCACGAACTGGGCCACGGCCTGGGCTTCTCGGTCGTCAGCGTGCAGACCTCGACTGGCTTCCGTATCAATGCGGAGGGCTCGGCGTATGTGTCCGAGGGCGGCCTGCCAAGCGTCTGGGAAGAGTTCATGTATGACAACACCGCCAGGAAGAGATGGCTGAACATGACGTCGGCCGAGCGTCGCGTCTCGGCGATCAACCCGCTGGGCCTGGCCTGGACCGGCGCCAACTCGGTTGCCGGCGCCAGCATCCTGCGCGGCACGCCACTGCTGAAATCGGCCGGCCCGGGCAGCACCATCCCGACGATGGAATTCAATGCGTCATCCTTCGGCCCCGCTGCGCCAACCTCCGGCAAGCTTGGCGTGCTGACCACGCTCGCGCCTCAGGCTGGTGAAATCGGTCCTGGATGCTCGCCATTTGATGCGGCCAATACTGCAGCGGTGCGCGGCAAGGTACCGATCATCAATCGCGGCGCCTGCGCTTTCGCCGTCAAGGTGAAGAATGCACAGAACGCCGGTGCGATCGGCGTCGTGCTGGCCAACAATGCGCCCGGCGCGCTCGTTCCAGGCGGCACCGACGCTACCGTCACCATCCCATCGGTGGGTATCACGCAAGCGGAAGGCGAATTGCTGAAAGCGGCCGTGGCCGCCGCCAAGCCATACGGCTCGCGTGCACAAGCCGGTGCGGTCACTGCAACGTTTGCCGTTGACAACACCCGCAAGGCCGGCGCCGATGCCCTCGGTCGTCCGCTGCTGTACACCCCAGCCACGCTGGCGCCGGGTTCGTCGGTCTCGCACTGGGACGTGACAGCATCGCCAAACCTGTTGATGGAGCCAAGCATCAATTCGGACCTGACCCTGTCGGTGTCGCCACCGCAGGATCTGACGCTGCCACTGCTGAAGGATATCGGCTGGTAATTGACTGTCGAAGATCACGGCGCGAAAGCGCCGTGATGTACGGATGCAAAAACGCCACCTCGCAAGGTGGCGTTTTTTTTGCTGCTACCGCGATCGTCGATTAGAAGATCAGGTACAGGATGACCAGTACAACGACCGGGATACCCAGGAGCCAGCCAATGAAAAATTTACCCATGATAGTGTTCCTTCCGTGTTTGCAGTGTCGATGGGTCCATCTTGCACCCCGCAGCGTTCCCGTTCAGTACGCTACTGCACGTCCACCGGCAAATTGATCCATTTGGTATCTCGCCACCTCGTCAGGCGCGCACGGCAGGAACGCGGTGCGACGTGGATTTTTTGACGGGGCTATACTAAATCATCACTTGTCGCCAGGCAGGGAATGCGGGTCGATGCTGTGCGTCGTTCGTGTCCATTACTGCCGGCGATGGCCTCCACGCGCATCGCGCCAGCCGGGGCCCAGGCTCCGCAGCGCCAGATGCGCTCACTCACCATTCAAACAGGGGACTCTATGCCTACAACCTGGATTATCGCGGCCAATGCCGGTCGTGCACGTATTTTCGCCGATGCCAAGTCTGCCAAGTCGCTGCAAGAAGTGGAAGACATGGTCAATCCTGCTGCGCAAGGGCGCGTCAGCGACATCGTGACCGACCGCCTGAGCCCGCGCTCGGCCGGCAATAGCGGCCACAATATCGGCGGCGGTCAGGGCGGCGGCTTCGAGCACGCGGCACAGGCCGGTGCGCCGGGCAGCGACTACCAGCCAGCTGTCACGCCGGCCGAGCACGAAGCGCAAAAGTTTGCCAAGGACGTCGCCGCATACCTGTTGCAAGGGCAGCAGAAAGGCCAGTATCAGCACCTGATCGTGTCCGCATCGCCCGAGTTCCTGGGCCTGCTGCGTACCGCAATCGATCCGCAGGTCAAGGCGCTGATCACGCATGAGCTCAACAAGGATTACACCCACTCGAGCGGTCACGAACTGCGCGGCCAACTCGCAGCGCATCTCGAAAAAGCCTAAGGTTTAAAGACCGCAAGGTTGCACCTACCCTGACAGGCCCGCCACTTCGGCGGGCCTGTTGCGTTATGGCCGTGCGTGCTCGACCGGCGAGAATATCTCGCGCAGGTCCTCGGCCCCGATGGCGGGTGCCAGTTCGGTATCGCCCGCGAGCAGGGCATTGGCCAGATCGCCCTTGCGGCGCTGCATGTCCTGGATTTTTTCTTCCAGCGTGCCGCGCGCGATCAGCTTGTAGACGAAGACCGGCTGCGTCTGGCCAATGCGCCAGGCGCGGTCGGTGGCCTGGTTTTCGCTGGCCGGATTCCACCACGGATCGTAGTGGATGACCGTATCGGCCGCCGTGAGATTGAGGCCCACACCGCCCGCCTTCAGGCTGATCAGGAACACACCCACCTGCCCCGCCTGGAACGCAGCAACCGGTGCGGCGCGGTCGACCGTGCTGCCGGTGAGTTCGACGTAGGCGATACTGCGCGCGTTGAGTTCATCCGCGATCAGCGCCAGCATGCTCGTGAACTGTGAAAACACCAGCACCTTGCGCCCTTCGCTGATGAGGGTATCGAGCAATTCCATCAGCGCCTCGAGCTTGGCCGAGCCACCCGCCGCGCCTGTCTTGAGCAGGCGCGGATCGCAGCACACCTGGCGCAGCTTGAGCAGCGCCTCGAGAATGACGATATGGCTGCGCGCCAGGCCCTTGCGGTCGATCTCGTCGCGCACCTTGCGGTCCATCGCCACGCGCACCGTTTCGTACAGGTCGCGCTGCACGCCACCGAGCTCGACCGGCAGGATGATCTCGGTCTTGGGCGGCAGCTCGGTCGCCACCTTGTCCTTGGTCCGGCGCAGCATGAACGGTTTCAGGCGCCGCACCAGCAGGTCCTTGCGGCCCATGTCGCCGCCCTGCTCGATCGGTTTGCGAAACACGGTATTGAAGCCCCGCTCGTCGCCCAGCAGGCCCGGCATCAGGAAATGGAACTGCGACCACAGTTCGCCCAGGTGGTTCTGCACCGGCGTGCCGGTCAGGCACAGGCGATGGCGCGCGTCGAGCAGGCGCGCCGTCTGCGCCGCCTTGCTGCGGCTGTTCTTGATGTACTGCGCTTCATCGAGGATCAACAGGTGATAGCGGTGGCCGCGCAGCGCCACTTCGTCGCGCCCGAGCAGCGCGTAGGTGGTCAGGACCACGTCGGCGTCGCCGATGCCATCGAACAGCGCCGTGCGCTCCTTGCCATGCAATAGCAGTACGCGCAGGCCAGGTGTGAAGCGGGCCGCCTCGGCCTGCCAGTTGGGCATCAGGCTCGTGGGCGCCACGACCAGCGCCGGACGGTCGAGCCGCCCCGCTTCTTTCTCGACCAGGATGTGGGCCAGCGCCTGGATCGTCTTGCCCAGGCCCATGTCGTCGGCCAGGATGCCACCGAATTCGTACTCGCGCAGGAACTGCAGCCAGGCCAGGCCGCTGCGCTGGTAGGGCCGCAGGTCGGCCTGCAGGCCAACGGGCAGTTCAACTGGCCGGATGCCGTCGAAATCGTTGAGCTTGCGGCCCAGTGCGCGCAAGCGCTCGCCGCCCATCCAGCGCAGGTGTGCTGCGCGCTCGAGTTCGGCCAGGCGCGCCGCATCCATCACCGGCAGGCGTACCCGGCTGCCCATGCGCTCGTTGAAATACAGCTCGCCCAGCGTGACCAGGATCGGCCTGATGCGGCCCCAGGTCACGGCCACGCGTGTTTCGTCGTCGAGTTCGATCACCAGGTCGCCCTCGTCGGCGCGTGTGGCCAGGACCACCGGGTCGAACTCCTGCGGCGCGGCGCGGATCATCTTGAGCAGCAAGGGCAGCAGCGCGTGCCGCTGGCCGTTCACGACGATGCCCAGCTCGAGCGCGAACCAGGCCTGCCCGCCCTCGCCTTCTTCATCGAGTTCGGCGTACCAATCATCGACTTCGGCCAGGTGGTAGCGATAATCGCCTTCGATCTCGACCTGCCAGCCGTCCGCCTCCAGGCGCGGCAGCGCATCGCGCACGAAGCCGACCCAGGCCGCCTCGTCGGCAAGCTGTAAGGCGCCGGGCAGATCCAGCAGTGGCGAGTCGGGTGGCGGTTCGGCAAACCCGAGCCCGGTCAGCAACGCCCGCGCTGCCGCCTCGAGCGCGGCATCGCGCACGATGAGCTGGACCCTGGTGTTTTCGACGCGGCGCAGCACCGGCCCGTCGTCGGGCTCCGCGATCCAGCCGTCGTAGTCGAACATCAAGGTGGCATGGTCGTACCAGCGGTAGTCGCCGCGCTGCCTGGCCAGCATGCTGTCGAGCACGAGCAGGGGCACGGGCGCCACGTCGCTGCGCTCATTGGTTTCCAGCACCTGTGGCAACGGGAACACGCCATCCAGGCCAAGCTCGGCCATGCGCGTCGCCACGCTGGCGCGGTGCTCCGGCCATAGCAGCGGCGCCTGCTCCACCGCGCCGAGCAGCATCTCCAGCGGCAAGGGCGCCAGCAAGGCCGGCAGCGTCAGCTCCCCGATCAGGTCACCGTCGATGTAGCAGGCCGGTTCGGTTGGCAGTACCTCGTCGGGAATCTGCTGCTCGCGCGCGCCGCCACCGGCAAATTGCCAGCTCAGCTGAAGCGCATCGGGATCGCCATCGAGTGGATGCCAGTCGATCACGGCCGCGCGCTTCGGGCCGGCCAGCAGCGGCGCGACCCGGCCGCGCGCCAGATCCTCTGGCGTGTGGGCGCGCAGTAGACGTTCTTGCGCGACCAGCTGGGCCAGCAGGCGTGCGCCCAGCGCGCCTTGCGGCCGCGCGACGCCCAGGCCACCCGACGCAGCGGCCAGGCCGGCAAACTGGCGCAGCAGCTCAACGTCGCCGGTCGCGATCCAGGCGGGTGGATCGCGCAGCAGGCCGTGGTGGTTGACGTCACCCGAGCTGGCGCCAATGCCGCCGCGCTTGCCCTGGCGGCCCTTGCGCAGGTGCAGCCGGGAGTGGCCGTGCAGATCCGGCACCAGGACCCAGGCCAGGATGGTCACCGCGCCCGTGCCCGCCAGCGCCGGCTGCGTGATCTGGCTCAGCTGCGAGAGCTGCATGAGCCAGTGCTGCGCGACGGCGTTGGCCGCGCCGGGGGCTTGCCGGGCTTCGCGCTCGCGGCACTCGATATCCTTGATCAGGACCGCCACCACGTGCTTGCAGTTGTAGCCCACCGGACAGGTGCAGCGACCGTCGAAGTTGATCTGCTCGCGGCGCGTGAACACGCGGATGGTCTGATGGTAGACCGCCCCGCCGCTGCCGGCGACTTCGCCAATCAGCCGGTCGGCCTGCCACTGCGCGACCAGGACATGGCCGTCATCGGCGTAATCGTGGCCACGCTTCAGGGCGCCGGAGTCGAAGTTGTGCGTCAGGTCGGCGTAATCGTAATGCATGGGCGAATCGGACAATCATGGCGGCGAAGCCACCATTATCGCCCGAACACGTCAATTCTTACTGCGCGACGACCTTGATCTGCTCGACGTCCACGGTAGAGTCGCCGAACATTTCCTTGTCGAACTCGCCGGTGAGTTCCACCAGCGTGTTGTGATCGACCGTCACGCCGGCCGGAAATCGATCAGCGTCGATCTCGACCATGATCTTGCCGCTGGCGTCGGTGAACTCGTAGTTCTCGTCGCCCTTGTGGCTGGTGAGCTTGCCCTTGAGGCGCACGTACTGGTCATCCTTGCCATTGGCCAGCAAATCCTTGGCGGTCATCAACGGCGCGCCCGATGGACCGGCATAGCCCGATGGCGCGGCCTTGGTGGCCGGGGCGGCAGTTGGCGCTACGGTGGCGGTTGCAGCCGGCGTTGTGGTCTGGGTTGCAGCGGTCTGGGCAACAGCAGCGGCCGAACCGGTGATCAACAGGGCGATGCAGGCGATGTGCGAAATACGTTTCATGGTCAGTCCTCGGTAGTTGGTGGGTCGTTGCCTGCACAGCGTTGGCAGGCACAGACGCATTACACCGGCGGGACATTAAACCGATCTTAAGGACGCGTCGAAGTCGAGCGTGACACCCAGGCCGCGCCCGTCCAGGCCGGCGCCGAAAGTCAGCGCGATGCCGTGCAGATCGGCGATGCGCCTGACGATCGAGAGCCCGAGTCCGCTGCCCGGCTGGCCCTGCCCCAGCACGCGAAAGAAGCGCTCGCTCAGGCGCGCGCGGCTGGCTGCATCCACGCCCGGGCCATTGTCGCGTACGGCAATGCGGTCGAATCCGCCATGCCGGCGCGCATCGATGGCGATGCGGCTGCCATCCGGGCAATAGCGCAGCGCATTGTCGAGCAGGTTGCGCAGCACGATGTCGAGCATCTGCGGGTCGGCCTCCACATGTTCGAGCTCGCAGTGCACGGCGATGGTGATGCCACGCGCCGCCGCTTCCTGCGCATGCGAGCCCACGAGGCGCTCAAACAGCGCCGGCAGAGGCACCCGCTGGCGCACCAGTTGCTCGCGCGCCAGCGGGTCCAGACGCGCCAGCGTCAAGAGGCTGTCGACCAGCCCGGTCGTGCGCGCGATATCGTGGCGCAGCTTCTGGAACGGCGTGGCCAGTTCGGGATGCTGGCGTTGCAGCAGCTGCACATGCATGTGCAGGCCTGCCAGCGGCGTGCGCAGCTCGTGCGCAGCGTCCGCAGTAAAGCGGCGCTCGGCCTGCAGCGCCGCATCCAGGCGACCCAGCACGCCGTTGAGCGCCTGCACGATCGGCAGCACTTCGCGCGCCTGACCGGCGGTGGGCACCTGCGTCAGGTCGTGCGGTGTCTTGGCCGCGATGGTGGCCGCCGTCTGGCGCAAGGGTTTCAATACGCGCCCGGTCAGCACCCAGCACACGAGCGCCAGCAACAGCAGGAAGCCCAGCACGGGCAGCCACAGCGATTCAGCCAGCTCTTCCAGGATGTCGAAGCGCTTGCTCTGCTGCTGGCCGACCTGGACCTCGACGCTGCGCGCCGCGTCGCGCACGACGAACACGCGCCACGGATCGCCGTTGTTGCGCACATCAGCAAAGCCGTCCTGGTCGTCAAAGTCCGTTACGAACGGCTGCGCGGGCGCGCCGCCGGTACGCTGGACGACGCGTCCGCCTGCCACGATCTGGTACTGCATGTCGACCTTGCGACCAGGCCGGCTCTCGAGCCCGGGCCACAGCAACAGGCCGCGCTCGTTCCAGTCGGTGGTGGCAGCCATGATCATGTGGCCCGATTCTTCGAGCGCATCGTCGAACACGTCGTTGGTCTCCTGCCAGGCGATGACGGTGACAATGCCCAGGCTGGCCAGCCACAGCACGGTGCTGGCGGCCACGATGGCGATCAAGAGGCGCCGACGCAATGACCACGGCTGCACCGGCGAATCATTCACCATCAGTCTTCATCCGGTAGCCCAGCCCGCGCACTGTGACGATGCTGTCGCTGCCGAATTTCTTGCGCAGGTTGTGCACATAGACCTCGATCGCATTGCTCTCGACTTCGTCACCCCAGCCATACAGCGTCTCTTCGATCTGGGCCCGGGTGACGATGCTGTTCTTGCGCAGCAGCAGCGCGTACAGCACGTTGTACTCGCGCGCCGTCAGCGCGACGGGCACGCCGCGCAGGCTGGCCGCCTTGGTGTCCAGGTTCAGCGCGATCTCACCGTGCACGAGGTCATTGCTCACCTGGTTCGCGCCGCGGCGCACGGCTGCGCGGATGCGAGCCGACATTTCCTCGAGTTCGAACGGCTTGACCAGGTAGTCGTCGGCGCCCAGGTCCAGGCCTTCGACACGATCGGCCAGGGCGTTGAAGGCTGTGATCAGGATGACGGCCACGCCATTGCCGGCGGCGCGCAACTGGCCCAGCAAGGCGTCGCCGGACAAACCCGGCAAGCCACGGTCGAGCAGCACGCAGTCGTAGCGATGGGTCATCAGGGCCGTCTGCGCCGAGTCGCCGCGCTGGACCCAGTCGACGGCGTGGCCATCAAGCCGTAACCAGGCCTGGATGGTGTCGCCAAGGGAGAGGTCGTCTTCGACGAGCAGAATGCGCATGGGTATGGAATCAATAGATGGAATGACTTACCTTGCCATGCTTGCGCGGCAAGATGAACCGAATCTTAAGACATTGGCGCCGCGGATGAGAATCCGTGAGTTTTGAATGATGTCGATGCCGTAGACTGGCAATTTTCCACATTCGACTTCAAGCCATGACATTCCGACTTGCATTGACTCGCCTTGCTACGCCGGCAGCCTCGCTGATAACGTGCCTCGGCATGCTGACAACTGGCTCAGCGCTGGCTGCTGAGACGAATTTTTGTACATCGATGTGCGAATCGACGCAGCGCGAATGCCGCGTCGAGGCCAGCTCGGGTGGTAAGGAACGCTTCGTGCCACCGCCGGAGACCGCTGCCCGTAATCCGCTGGCGCGAACGGCCGAGGGCACAGTGCCCGGGCAAGGTGCCCGCGCCCTGCAGGCTGCAGGCGACACGCATCGCCGGCTCGACCGCGCTGGCGCCTGTGACAAGACGTACCAGCAGTGCACGCGCAGCTGCCTCGTCCAGACTGAAACGAAACAGCAGGCAGCACCGGCGCAGCGCTGAACCATGAAGAGGCGCTGGCTTTACGCTTTCTTCAGCGCAGACGCCTTGTGCGCCGCCTCGGCCCCGGTCTTGTCGCTGACCACCAGGTATTCCGGATGCTCTTTGGACGCTGCGACATGGTGACTCTTGATGTCGGTTGGCGCCGTCAATTTCTTCTTGACCTTGCCGGTGACCGTGCCCTGGGATGACTCCCACTCCACCTTGTCGCCGGCCTTGAACGTTGTCGTCATGGCCCTGCTCCTTTCAGCAATGACGTGAACCGGGTTGCCCCGGTTCACGTTGCAACTTACTGGCCCGGCTTGAGGATCACCTTGGTCCAGCCATCAGCGCGCTCGTCGAACTTCTTGTACGCGTGCGGCGCTTCGTCCAGCGACAGCTCGTGCGAGATGATCTGCGACGGCTTGGCGCGGCCGGCGTGGATCAGCTTGGCGAGGCTGCGGTTGTAGGCCTTGACATTGGCCTGGCCGTTGCCGATGCGCTGGCCCTTGAACCACAATTTGCCGTAGTCGAACGCCAGCTTGCCTTCCTTGGCCAGCTCGTCCTTCGCACCCGGATCTTCCGGCAGGAACACGCCCACCACACCGATGCCGCCGGTTGGCTTGACCGCTTCGACCAGATTGTTCATGGTCAGGTTCGGCACTTCCTTGCCGTGCTTGTCGCAGCACTGGTAGCCCACGCATTCGCAACCGCAGTCGGCGCCCTGGCCGTCCGTCAGTTCCTTGATCTGCGCAGCGCCATCGCCTTCGATGTCATTGATGCCGATCGCGCCCATCTTCTCGGCCAGCGCCAGGCGGTCCTTGTTTGGGTCGACGACGAACACGCGGCTCGCACCCTTCAGGAAGGCCGACATTGCCGCCATCAGGCCCACCGGACCGGCGCCATAGATGGCCACCGAGTCGCCCGGCTTCATCTGCGCTAGTTCGGTCGCGTGATAGCCGGTCGGGAAAATATCCGACAGCATCACGTAATCGTTTTCCTTTTCCTGCGCATCCTTTGGCAGCACCAGGCAATTGAAGTCGCCGTATGGCACGCGCAGCAGTTCAGCCTGGCCACCGCTGTACGGACCCATGCCGGCAAAGCCGTAGGCCGCGCCCGCGCTGCCCGGGTTGCAGGTCAGGCAAAAACCGGTCAGGCCGCGCTCGCAGCTTTCGCAAAAGCCGCAACCGATATTGAATGGCAGGCAGACCATGTCGCCGACCTTGACGCGGTCGACGGCCTTGCCGACGGCGATGACTTCACCCATGTTCTCGTGACCGAGGATGCGGCCCGTTTCCATGCTGGTGCGGCCCTCGTACATGTGCAGGTCGGAACCGCAGATGTTCGTGGTGGTGATACGCACCAGCACATCGGTCGGCTTCTCGATCGTGGCGTCCGGCACGTTCTTGATCTGGACATCGCATGGTCCGTTGTAGACAAGTGCTTTCATTGGGTTCCCTTCGTGAGGCGTTCGGTGAATAAAACACCTACTTTGGGAGGCGCACGATTGATGCTCTGTTCGCCAGGTCACAGACCGGGCGGCAGCGGCGCATGCGCCTACGTGGCATGGCCCATTAGCGCGCCGAGTCGATAACGAGAGGAAATTTGACGGCGAATCAGAACATCAGCGCCTAAAAAAACGGCCAGCCCGCAACTGCGGCTGGCCGTTCGTGTCGTACGAGATGGACGCTTACTTTTCGACGATCTGGCGCACGCGGCGACGCAGTTCGCGTTCCTGCTTCTCGTGCGCAGTCCAGTCTTCGCGCACCCCGCGCCAGAGCGAGATCAGCATCAGGATGATCACCAGCGAAAACGGCACGGCAAACACGATGGTCGCTGTCTGCAGCGCCTTTAGTCCCCCTGCCAGCAGCAGGCTGATCGCAATACCGGCGATCAGGCCGCCCCACAGCAGCTTGCTGCGGGTCGACGGATTTGGATTGCCGCCGCTGCTCATCATGCCCAGCACCAGAACGGCCGAATCGCCCGAGGTCACAAAGAACACCAGCACCAGGATCGTGGCCACGCCCGACATCAGCATGCCGAACGGCATCGCGTCGAACATCGCGAACAGCGCAGTGGCCGTGTCGGCGCGCACGGCGTCGGCAATCGGGATCTGCTGCCAGATCTGCATGTGCAGCGCGGTGCCGCCAAAGATCGAGAACCAGATGAACGCCGCCAGCGTCGGCGCCAGCATCGTGCCCAGGATGAATTCACGGATCGTGCGGCCACGCGAGACGCGGGCGATGAACAGGCCCACGAACGGCGACCACGAAATCCACCAGGCCCAGTAGAAGATGGTCCAGCTGCCAACCCAGGTGCTGTCGCGGAACGGCGTCGCGCGCAGGCTCATGCGGACGAATTCGGTGACGTAGTTGCCCAGCGTGCTGGTCAGCGTGTCGATGATCGCCACGGTCGGGCCAAGGATGAAGACGGCCAGCGCCAGCAGCGCAGCCATGATCATGTTGGTGTTCGAAAGGATTTTCACGCCGCGCGTGACGCCGCTGACGGCCGACCCAAGGAACATGACAGTAGCCAGCACGATGATGCCAATCTGCGACGCCTCGCTCACTTGTACGCCGAACACGGTGTTCAGGCCATTGTTGATCTGCAGCGCGCCCACGCCAAGCGACGCTGCCACGCCAAAGGCGGTCGCGACCACGGCCAGTCCGTTGAAGAACCCGCCCATGTGCTTGACGATCGGCCACGGCAGCGCGTCCGTTACGGTGCTGACCAGGGCGACACCGCCGCGCCGGTACTGGAAGAAGGCAATCGCCAGCG
Source organism: Massilia aurea (assembly GCF_014200505.1). Lineage (GTDB taxonomy): Bacteria > Pseudomonadota > Gammaproteobacteria > Burkholderiales > Burkholderiaceae_D > Telluria > Telluria aurea_B. The sequence goes on from NZ_JACHBX010000002.1 coordinate 93,020, forward strand.
CCACGGCGCTGTACACGGCCCACGGGTGGATACCCCAATGGAAGAAGGTGTAGCGCATGGCAGCGCCCGCCGCTTCCGGCGTGTTCGACACGGTACCGGGTGGCGCTTCGATGTAGTGCGAGATTGGTTCGGCCACACCAAAGAACACGAGGCCGATGCCCATACCGGCGGCAAACAGCATCGAGAACCAGCTGCCCAGCGCGAATTCCGGCTCGTCGTCATCGCCGCCGAGTTTCAGGTTGCCGTAACGGCTGAAGGCCAGGAAGGCAACAAAGACCACCATGCCAAGGACGACCCAGAGGTAGAACCAGCCGAAGTTGCGGGTGACGGTGGCAAGCGCGGTCTCGAAGATCGGGCCCATGGTGTCGGGCGAAATGACGCCCCACAGAACGATGGCGAGGATGAAGCCCGCCGATAATGCTGTCTGCATAATTTCTCCAGAGACAGAACGCGCGGGGCGTTGTGATAGTTAAATGACCACGCAATTGTAAGTGATTTGTAAATTTGCTGCGGCGCAGCAACTGCATGGCGTGCGCGATCTGTATGCAAAACGCATCATGCCGTCAATTATCTGGACAGGGATGTGTAGTTCCGCAATAGTCACGGCCATTACGATATTCACTGGATTTTTTGCATGATCAATGCCCTGCTCCAAAGCGCCGGCCCCGGCCCCGTCCCCGTCAATCTGACCGGTACCGAACAGAATGACACCATCCATGGCAGCGAACAGCGCGACAACATCGATGGCGGCGAGGGGAACGACACGATCTACGGTTACGGTGGCAATGACGACCTGCGAGGCGGCGGCGGAAACGACCGCATCGAAGGCGGCGACGGGGATGACCGGATCGAAGACAGCCTCGGCGCCAACCACTTCTTCGGCGGCAACGGTAACGATACCTTGACCGGTTCCAGCGGCAGCACCTACGCTGGCGGCGCCGGCAACGACTATATCCAGATCAGCTGGTTTACGAACGGCGTGGCAACCGTTGCCGATGGCGGTGCCGGCAATGACACCATCGCGATCGATGTCTCGAGCTTCATCGCAGGCACCGGCAGTCTGGCCGGTGGTGCCGGCAGCGATCGCTTCGTCCTGAACCACTTCGGTCCGCTTAATTTCGCGCAAGAGATCGTGATCACCGACTTCACGACGGGCGCAGGCGGCGACCAGATCGACATCCTCCGGATGTTCAACTTCGAACCGGTCGGCAATCCCTTCGACACAGGCATCCTGCGACTGGTCGCATCCGGCGCCGACACCCTGCTGCAAAAACAGAGCACGGGCGATCCTGCGCTCTATCTCACTTTGGTCACCCTGCGGGGCGTCACGCCCGGGCAGGTCGGCGCAGCCAATTTCGTTAATGGCTTCGATCCGCGCGGCGGCACCGCCGGCATGCTCCTGACCGGTACTGCGGGCAACGACACGCTCAATGGCACGGGGCTCGACGACAAGCTGCTGGGATTGGGCGGCAACGACGCTCTGTTCGGCGGCGCCGGCAACGACCTGCTCGACGGTGGCGACGGCGATGACACGCTGCACGACGGTGCCGGTGACAATGTCCTGCGCGGCGGCGCAGGCAAAGACCGGCTCGAGAGCTACTCGGAAGGCACCAACCTGCTCGAGGGGGGCATCGGCAATGATTATCTGTTCGGTGGCAGCGGCGCCGACACCATGCTGGCAGGCGCCGGCGGCGACTATCTGAACCTGCGCGGCAACGGTGCGCCGGGCCGCATCATCACCGTCGATGGCGGAGATGGCAACGACACCCTGGTGTTCGACGAGACACGCAACGCCGTGGCGATCCGTGCCAGCGGCGGGGCCGGCGCCGACCTGTTCGAGATCCTGGCAACCGGTACGAACCTGATCATCACCGACTTCGGCAGCGACGACCGCATCGACCTGAGCCGTGGTCTTCCGTATGGCCTGACGGACAATCCCTTCGGCGCTGCCGGTTATCTGAACGCACGCCAGCAAGGCGCGGACGTGGCGTTGTACATCGATCTTGACGGTATCGCGGGCAGCACTCATGCGCCCGAGCTGGCGGCCGTCCTGGCCAACGTCTCGCTGGCATCGCTCGGCAGCACGCAGTTCGTCAACGGCTACCACCCCAATGGCAGCACCCAGGGCAGCGTGCAGACCGGCACTGCTGGAAATGATGTGCTGGTGGGCGACACACAGGACGATACGATCGATGGCGGCGATGGCGACGACCAGCTCGACGGGCGCGCCGGCAACGATACCCTGCGCGGTGGCGCGGGCGACGACACGCTGGACGGCAACGTTGGCAATGACCTGCTGCAGGGCGGCGCAGGCAAGGACCAGCTGTCCGGCGGCGACGGGGACGATACCCTCGAGGGTGGCGATGGCAACGACGACCTCAGGGACGCGCAGGGCGCGAACATCCTGCGCGGCGGCGAAGGCGACGACCGGCTGCGTGACGATGGACTCTGGGTGAGCGGCGCCGGATCGCTGCTCGATGGCGGCGCCGGCGACGACAGGATCGACGTCGAAGGCAGCGCGGTCAGAAAGATCATCGGCGGCGCCGGCAACGATGAGATCACGCTGAGCCACGGCAGCGAACCGGCCGACGCGCCCAGCCTGCAGATCGATGGCGGCGAGGGCGACGATACGATGAGGTTCCAGTACCTGGACACGTCGCGCCGGATCGACGTCACGGGCGGCGGCGGCAGCGACCATTACAGGTTCAACGAATTCAACGATCCGGCCGCAGTAATCACGATCCGTGATTTCCAGACCGGCGCCGGCGGCGATATGTTGGACGTTTTTTCCTTCTTTTACTACCGCGCCGACAATCCCTTCGGCATGGGCGGCGCCGCGCGCATGGTTCAGTATGGCAGCCACGTGCTGCTCCAGATCGATGCAGACGGCGCGGCCGGTCCGAAGACGTTTGCCACCCAGGTCGTGCTCGAGAACACGACGGTCAGTGCGTTCACGTCCGACAACTTCCATGAGGGCAGCCATCCGGACGGCTCGTCGCGCGGCCAGACGGTCGTTGGCAGCCTGCTCGACGATCGCCTCTCCGGTGGCCGGCTCGACGATCTCCTGCGCGGTATGACTGGCAATGACACCATCGACGGCGGTGCCGGCAACGACGTGCTCGAGGGTGGCGACGGCAACGATTTCTTGCACGGCGGTGAAGGCAACGATGCATTGCGCGGCGGCGGCGGTAACGACGTCCTGGACGGCAACCAGGGCAACAACCGGTTGTATGGTGACGACGGCAACGACGTGCTCATTGGTGGGGCCGGCGACGACCTGCTGCATGGCGGCGCCGGGATCGACACCGTCCGTTATACGGCCGGACGCGACAACTACACGATTGCCGGCTCGGCCGCGACCGGCACCTGGACCATCCATGAACGGGTAGCAGGCATGAACGACAACCGCGACCAGCTCGAGTCCGTCGAACGTCTGCAATTTACCAACCGCACGCTGGCCCTGGACCTGGACGGCGCAGCCGGCCAGGCCTACCGCATCTACCGCGCCGCGTTTGACCGCGCGCCCGACGAGCTTGGTCTGGGTTACTGGATCGCAGCGCTTGATCGCGGCGCATCGCTCGACGCCGTCGCCGGCGGGTTTGCCGACTCGCGGGAGTTCCGTGACATGTACGGCGCGGCGCCGAGCAATGCCGCCGTGGTCACCCTGCTCTACCGCAATGTGCTGGACCGTGCGCCGGACGACGGTGGCTTCGCCTTCTGGCTCGACGTACTCGACTCGGGCCGCGACAACGTGGCAGGCGTATTGGCCTCGTTCAGCGAAAGCGGTGAAAACGTCGCGGCAGTGGCGGACCTGATCGGCCAGGGCATCGCTTACCAGCCCTGGGAGTGATGAGACGCAACGGGCGCGGACTGTATTTTCCAGGCTACACATAGTTCGCCACGGCAGCGGGTTTGGTCGCATAATTCATCAACGCTGTCATGACGATCCGCGATATGCCACCGACCCACGCCGCCCAAGCCGTCCTTACGCACCGCATGTCACCTGCTGCCGCCTGCGTGGCGCCCCGGGTATCGGTGTCGCGTCTGTCGCGCCTGTATGAAGTCATGGACCTGATGCTCGATTCGGTCGGCGACCCGCTGGCCCTGGGCAGCCTGGCCGCATCGGCCAGCTATTCGAGCTACCACTTCGACCGCATCTTCCGTGAACTGACCGGCTTTTCGGCGGTGGAGTACCAGCGCAAGCGGCGCCTGCGCCGCGCCGCGCACCTCCTGCGCCACGAACCAGACGTGCCGGTCGGGCGCATCGCGCAGGATTGCGGCTTTCCGTCCAATGCAGCGTTCGCCAAGGCCTTCCGCCAGCAGTTCGGCATGCCGGCCAAATCCTGGCGCGACGGCGGCTGGCGCATCTATATGGATGCCCAGGTCGGGCGAGAAAGCGATGTCAGTTTCTTTGTCGCCGAGCCGGGCGAACTCACCGCGCTGAACGCCCCTTATTGCGCGCCCGCGCCTGGCAGCGTTGCCGCGCGCGTCACGCTGCGCCAGTTACCGGCCGTGCAGCTGCGCTACCAGCGCTTCTTTGGCCAGTCCGGCGCGGCGCTGTCGCTGGCCTGCAATGCCTTCATCTGCACACAGGAAAGCGCCGGCATGCCACGCGGGGCGCCGTGGTACGGCGTGTTTGACGAAGATCCGGGGTTTACGGGCGAGCGCGAATACTGCTACGACTTCGGCTTCGACGCCGGCGTGCTGGCCGACCCGGGCCTGGGGCTGCGCGTGCTGCCGGCCGGGATGGTGGCGATCCTTGAATTTCACGGCGAGTGGCCGCGCTTTCGGGCGATGTACGAAGACTGGCTCGAACACCAGAGCGTGTGGCGGCTCGATGCGACGCGGCCCCATGTCCAGAAGGTCGCGCGCACCGAAGCTGGCGGCTGGCAGGGCTGGCTGGCCCTGCCGGTCAAGCGGCGCTAGTTGTTCTCCACCGCGTTATCAGGCGCCTCGATGCGCATGAAGCGGCTCAGCACCAGCACCGGCAGCGCCGCTACCAGCACCCACAGAAAGAAATCCCGATAACCGAGCGCCTGCTGGATGTCGCCGCTGATCGTGCGAAACAGCACAAAACCCAGTTGCATGAAGCCGGTCCCCAGCGCGTAGTGCGCCGCCTGATACGGGCCGCTGGCGACCACCTGCATGATGAACAGGATCACGCCAACGAAGCCGAAGCCATAGCCGAACATCTCGAGCCCCAGCGCACTGACGATCAGCGGCATCGAGACGGGCTGCGCGTCGCTCAAGTACCAGAACACCGCATTGGGCAGGTTCATCGCCAGGATCAGCAGTGGCAATGCGCGCTTGAGGCCCAGCCACGCCGTGAAGTAGCCACCCGCAATGCTGCCGATCAAAAAGGCCGCGGTGCCGACCGTGCCATATACCCAGCCCACCTGCGCGGTGGTTAACCCCAGGCCGCCGGCCTCGCGCGCGTCGCGCAGGAACAGCGGGCCGATCGACTGGATCTGCCCCTCCCCGGCGCGAAACAGGATGATGAACAGGATCGCCAGCCAGATCCCGCGCTTGGCAAAGAACGTCTTGAACACGTCGACCAGCGTGGCCTTGACGTCGCGCGCATGACGGATCCGCCCCGCGAGCTTGGGCGTGGCCGGCAGCGCGTGCCAGTGGTACAGGCCCAGCGTCACCATCAGGCAGCCAAGCAGCAGGAACACGACGGTCCAGGCAGAAGCGATGCCGAAGCGCTCTTCGAGTTCGCCCGCCAGGATCAAGAGACCGCCGAGCGAGAGGAATTTGGCGGCGTTGAAGAAAGCGCCCTGCCAGCCCGCATACGCCGCCTGCTCGCGCGCCGTCAGGCTGCTGATATAGATGCCGTCGGCGACGATGTCGTGCGTGCTCGAGGCCAGCGACACGATCGCCAGCAGCGCCAGGCACAGGGCAAACCACATCGGCAGTTGCAGGGCCAGCGCGACCAGGGCCAGGCACGCGCCTCCAAAAATCTGGCAGGTGACAACGGCCATGCGCCGGCTCGGGGCCAGTTCCAGGAACGGACTCCACAGCGCCTTGAAGGCCCAGGCCAGGCCAAGCAGGCCCGTCCAGCGGGCGATCTGGTCGTTCGGTACGCCCATGCTCTTGAGCATCTGTCCGGCGACCAGCGCCACCGCATAGAACGGCAAGCCCTGCGCCAGGTACAGCGTGGGCACCCACGACAGCGGGTGGCGCCGTGGCACATGGTGGACCGGGGCAGCGACCAGCGTCTCGTTCATGGCGATTCCAGATGTAGGGTGACGATGCGGCTCACGCGACCGTGCGTGTCGATGCTGGCCAGTTTCACGATGGCCACGCCGTGCACAGACACCGGGTCGACGTAGCGCGGGCTGGTGGTATCAGGGTCGGCGCCATCGACAGTGTAATGCAGGCCCAGTCCGGGAAAGGCGGTATTCGCCTGCAGCATGCCGTTCTCCACGCGGGCGCCCGGCGGCGGCAGGCGGTAGTGCCAGCCGTGGCGATCGAGCCGCGGCAATTCGCGCCGACCAAGACGGTTGGCGAATTCATTCCAGTCGGGATTCGTGTCCTGCGGCGACCACGCGCGTTCGGCCAGGCCGAGCAGACGTGGCATCGCGAGATACTCGAGCCGCGCGCGTGAGCACACGTTCTCGCCCCAGAGCTGGCCTTGCAGGCCCGTGATGCCGGCGCTCGGCGCCAGATCGAACGCATCGCGCGTGCCGACGAAACCAGCCCAGTAGTAGCCCGGCTCCAGCGGATGCTTGGCGTGGGCGAAATCGAAATACAAACTCGTGGCATTGGCCAGCACGACGTCGAAACCGGCCGCGGCCAGTTCGGTCGCGCAATCGCGTTCGTGCGGCAAGCCGCCGTTGTTCCAGACATAGACATGGAAGTCGCGCCCGGCCTGGCGCCGGTCAGGCGCCAGCACGCCATCGGCACGCGGTGTCAGCGCCGTTTCTTCCCAGCCCGCAAAGGCGATGCCGTGACGCGCCAGGATCGCGCGGCAACGCCCCTGGAAGTCGTCGCGCAACTCGCGCACATCCGTCCAGCCATGCGCGCGCATGCTGGCCTGACAGACGGGCGAACCGACCCAGGCGCCGCCAGGGACTTCGTCGCCGCCGGTGTGCAGCACGGTCAGCGGCACCTCTGCTTCCCGGTACAGCGCTGCCACGGCAGTGACGACGGTATCGATGAAGCGATCGACCGACGGCAGCGCAATGCACATCACGTTGTCATGCCACAGCTGCACCGATTCATAGGCCGACGTGTCGGCCGGATCGCTGAGCAAATACTCGTCGGCGCCGGCAAGGTCACCTGCCGCCACCAGGCGCGCATGCCGCACGCGCATCGCTTCGACCGCCGCGCGCGCGTGTCCGGGCAGATTGAATTCGGGGATGACGTCGATGTGGCGCGCTTTCGCATGGCGCAGGATCGTGACGAACTCGTCGGCTGTATAGAAGCCGCTGCCGCTGGATGCATCGACGGCGGCGCCGGAGCCGAACGACGGTGGCAGACACGATCTGCCCGGATAAGCAACGCCACGCTGCGCGCCGATGGTGGTCAGCTCAGGCAAGGCATCAATCTCCAGGCGCCAGCCTTCGTCGTCGGTCAGGTGAAAATGGAAGCGGTTGAGTTTATACGCGGCCATGCAGTCGAGCAGGCGCAGCACGGTGTCGACGCTGGAAAAGTGACGGGCAACGTCGAGCATCATGCCGCGGTAGGCGTAGCGCGGCGCATCCTGCACCGCGCCCAGCGGCAGCACGCCATTGGGCGAGACCAGCTGCGCCAGGCTTTGCAGGCCGTTGAAGACGCCGTGCGCGCTGGCGCCCGTGAGCGCCACGTGCTGCGCATCGATGTCGAGCGAATACGCTTCATCGCCGGCTTCAGTCACCGGTCCGATGGCGAGCGTCACCACGCCCTCACCCGGCGGCAGGTCGGCCAGCAGCGCGCGCAAAAACCGCACTTCGTTGTCCAGCCCTGCCCCATGCACGACCGCCGCGTCGCGTCCCAGCCGGTACTGGCCGCCAGTGAAATGTGCTGCCCGTGGACGCGGCGTGATGCGCCCGACCTCGTCCTCGGGCAGGGTCGACAACGCCGCATTCTGCGCAAAACGCCAGGCCGCATCGGCGGTGGGCACCGCGTCGCCCCGGTTGCGCTGGCGCTGCTCTGGCCGCGCGAACGGCGCGATGACCGGGTCGCCCAGGTCAACGGCCGCCCCGCCCTGCCCCGGCAGCAAATAAAAGCCCAGCGGCGCATCGGTGATGCTGATCGCCCAGTGCAGCGCTTCGTAGTCCAGCGTGTGTGTCTGCCCCGGCATCCAGGCGTCGCCACCCGGCATCGACAGTGCGAACAGGTCGCCATTGACGTGCGCGATGGCGTAGCCGGCACTGACCGTCTCGGCCAGGATCTTGCGGCAGGTGTTGAAGCACAGCGTCCAGCCAGGCGCGATGGGCGCATCGCCATCGTTGCGCAGCACCAGGCGCGCGGCAAACGCGTCGTCGCGTATGAAATTGCTCAGGCACTCCCAGGCGATGTGGATCGCCGGGCCGCCATCGGATCGGTCCGTCATGGGTGTCCAGGTGAAGGCGGGGCGGCCATCGCCGCCCCTGGGCTGATTACAGCTTGCCGCGCAGGCCGAGGTAGAAGGTACGGCCGTTCGAGTAGAAGGCGCGTGGCCGGTCCTCGTTTTCGGCGTACATCTTGATGGTCTCGTTGGTGAGATTGAGCGCGTCGAACGTGAGCGTGAAGCGTTCGCTCAGCTTGACGTTGACGGAGCCGGCCAGCGACGGCATGTCGTCCACGTGCTGGCTCGCGCCACGGTCCACGCCTGCCTTGTACTTCGAGCGCCAGTTGTAGGCCAGGCGCGCCGAGAAGCGTTCGTTCTCGAAGTAGCCGGTCACGTTGTAGGTGTTGCGCGACGAGTTGATGAGTTCACCGCCATCGTCGAGCTCACCATCGGCGAACGTGTAGTTGACCAGGAAGCCGAAGTCACGCGCCACCGGCTGCTGCCAGCTCAGCTCCACCCCGCGATTGCGCCCGCTCGTGTTGTACGGCGACGTGATCTGGTACTCGGTCAGCGTGCTGCGCTTGTTGTTGTAATAGGTGCCGGTCGACGTGCCCTGCGCCACGATCGAGCGCAAGTCCATGTAGAACAGGCCCGCCGACAGCAGCGCCTTTGGCGCGTAATACCACTCGGCGCCGATGTCGAAGTTGGTCGAGCGCACCGGTTCCAGATTGACGTTGCCGCCGTTGCCACTCAGCGCGTCGTCGTTGAGTGACACCGAGCCGCCCAGCGCGCTGTAGTCGGGACGCGCGATGGTCTTGGCCAGCGCCGTGCGCAGCACCAGGTCGGGCGTCACGTTGTACTTCAGGTTGGCGCTTGGCAGGTAGTCGCGGTAGGTGCGCTTGAACGTCGTCGGCGTGTAGGCGCCGAAGGCCGAACCGGTGATCGGCGCCGGGCCGCCCGGCAGGTTGACAATCGTGTTTTGGCGCGTCTCAACGGCGCGCAGGCCGACATTGCCGCTCCAGCCATCGCCACCGAAGTCGACCATGCCGTACAGCGCCGCCGTCTTCTCGGCCACTTCGAATTCGTTCATCCAGTTATGGCGCAGCACGTAGTCGAGCAGGCGGTTGCCGGGGATCGCACCCCACGCGCCCAGCGCCGCGCCGTCGTACTTGAAGTAGTTCGATGCGAGATTGCCGCCCAGGTCATTGGCGAAGTCGCTCGGGTACAGCTGGCCGTTCCAGGCCGGGCCCGGATTGGAAAAGCCCAGCGGGCCGGGGCGGGTTTCCAGCGGATGCTCGGCATTGCGCTGGTGGTCGGTCCAGCGCGCGCCGAAGCGCACGGCCTGGAAGGTCGGATTGTCCAGGCGCAGCTCGCCGTCGACCTGCGCGTACTGTTCCTTGTCCACCGACTGCGATTCGCCGCCGCCGGCCCACGCGGTCGAACCAGGCGAGACCGTGTTGCCGCCGGGGTAGCTGACCGATGCAGGCGAGAGGCCGTTCAAGCCATACACCATGCCGCCATCGACATTGTTCTGATAGTAGACGTCGTCGCGGTCCCAGCCCACGCCGTGCGTCTTGCCGAGCTTGCCCGAGAGCGAGAAGCGCTCGTTGACGCGCCACTTGCCGTTGAAGTCCAGGTACCACGATTCGCCGCCCGCATCCGGGCGATAGATATTATCGACCTCGCCCGCGTTGCGCGTGAACCCGGCCCCCACCATCGTGTTGTTGCGCACGACCGGGTTCATTGGAATCAGGTTCAGGCTGTTGATCGAGTTGGCCGGCGCGGCCAGCCAGTTGGTGTTCTGGTGCGGCGCTTCGAGCTTCGAATAGAAGCCGTTGACGTCCAGCGTCAGGTCGCGGTTCGGGCGCACCTCAATGTCGAAAGCCCCACCTTCGCGCTTCTTCTCCTGCTCGAACAATGCGGCGCCGATGAAGGTCGGCACGACCACACCGGTCAGCGCAGGATTGGCGAGCGCCGCCGCGCTGGTCGCGCTGATCGGGGTGTAGCCGAGGATTTCCTGGCCATCGCGCCGCACGGATGATTTTTCGGAGAACCCCTGGATCAGGATGCCGGCCGTATTGGCGGCGTTCTTCCAGTTCACGAGACCCGACAGATGCGGCTTGGTCTCGCCGGACAAATCATTGTAGTTGGCCTGGACCGAGCCTTCGACGGTGAGCTGCTGACGGAAGTCGAGCGGGCGACGCGTGATGACGTTGATGGCGCCGGAGACGCCGCCTTCGACCAGGTCGGCGGTCGGGCTTTTCTGGACGACGATCGAACCGACCAGCTCGGACGGCAGCAGCGAGAAGCTGCTGGAGCGGCCGACATTGCCGCCGATTTGGTTCAGCACGAACCAGTCGCCGGTGCTGATCGCGTGGCCGTTGAACAGCGTCTGCTGCAGGCTCGGGCTGGTGCCGCGCAGGCTGACGCGGTCGTTCTCGCCAAAGCCGCCTTCGCCGCCGGCGGACGATTGCGTGTTCACGCCGGGCAGGCGCTGGATGGCATCGGCCACGTTTTTATCGGGCATCTTGCCGATGTCTTCGGCCGTGACCACCTCGACGACGGCGTCGCTGTCGCGCTTCTGGCGCAGCGACTGTTCGAGCGCGGCGCGCACGCCCGTCACCACCACGGTCTGCGGCGCCAGCACCGGCGCTTCCTGCGCGCCCGCCCCGCTCATCGCCAGGATTGTCACCGCCGCTGCGATCGCGGTCCGCTGATACTGCCGTGCCTTCAACTCATTCATGTGCGCTCCAAACCAGGTTGGCCATCGGGTGTTGGAGCCAGTCCCAAGCAATCCGGACAGGCTCTCAGTGAGCGCATTGTGGTGGCATCCGGGATGCCATGTTTGTCAAATCTTGCTATCCGGAAGAGGAATTCATCATGCTGACATGTGACTGTGGCAGGGAGCGCTTCGCTTCAAGGCGCCGGAAACGGTACCAGCGCCAGCCCGCGCTTGAGCGCATCGAAGCAGGCCGGGTCGAGCGCGGTGCCCACGGTCTTTTCCATCATCTCGAGCGCCTGCGGGATCGGGATCGCGCCGCGGTATGGGCGCTCGGCGGTGATGGCGTCGAAAATGTCGGCGGTGGTGATGATGCGTGTTTCGAGCCGGATGTCGTCAGCATGCAGGCCGCGTGGGTAGCCATTGCCGTCGAGCCGCTCGTGGTGGGCACCGGCAATCGACGCCAGTTCGGCAAACGCCGCGATGCGGCCCAGGATCGTTTCGGTGTACTCGGCGTGCTGGCGCACGGCGGTCCATTCGTCGCGGTCGAGCGAGCCCGCCTTGTCGAGTACGCTATTGCTCACGCCCAGCTTGCCGACATCGTGCAGCAGCGCGCCACGCTTGAGCCAGCGGCGCCGCTGCGCCGACAGCCCGAGCGCCTCGCCGATCATGTCGGTGTACAGCGCCACGCGTGCGCTGTGGCCGCTCGTGTACGGGCTCTTGGCGTCAACCACCTGGCCGAAGGCGGTGGCGATATCGTCGAGGTAGTCTTCGTCGAGCGCGACTTCGTGGCCAGCCGGCTCCAGTGCGAACACGGCGCGGTCCAGGTCGGGCGCGGCCAGCTTGCGCCAGAAGGCATCCTCCAGCGCGACCTGCTCGAACGCCGCGACCAGCCGCGGATCGAACCAGCTGCCGGCGCGCGCGGTCGCTTCGTGCAGCGCAGCCTCGCGTCCGCCATCGGTGTGGAACACGTCGATCACTTGCGCCAGCAGCGCGATGCGCGCGTACACGGGGATTGCGTCGCCCGCAAGCTGGGCCGGCTTGCCCTTGCCATTCACGTGTTCATCGAGCGAATAGATGCCTTCGGCCACGCCTTCCGGAAAGCGCAGCAGGCGCGCGATGTCGGCGCCGCGCTGGCAGCGGGTGGCGATGAGGCCCTGCGCGATCTCGGGGCCGTCACGCAGGATGGTCATCACGCTGCGGAACCGCTCGGCCAGGCCGGCTTTCAGGCCGGTGTGCTTGAGCACGAAACCGAGCACCTGCGGCAGGCTGTCACCCACCGTCTTGAAGCTGCGCTTGAAGTCGAGATCGTCCGTCAGGTACAGCTCGCAGATACGGGCCGCATTGCTGCTGCAACCGAGGTCTTTCAGCAGCAGCGTGTAATACAGTTCCCACAACTGGTCGTCGTTCAGGCCGGCGACACGGCCGATATGCATCCCGATCCAGCAGCAGCGCACACAGTGGCCAGCCGGCTGGCCTTCAGTGATGTCGAGCGCATAGCTCAACGCGCCAATCAGCTCGGAGAGCTTCATGGCGCTGGGGGCCAGCATCTCCTGCGGCGCGTCGGGGTGCATCATAATTAGTTCCGTATGGCAATAATTATGAATGGTACGCCACAACCTCCGTGGAAAATCACCAGCCCCATAATATTGACAACGGATGCGGCGTGGATACCACAGACAAAACGACAACACCGGCGCGAGGCCGGTGTTGTGCTGGTGGCGGCTAAGCCACCCTTATTGCTGACGCATTGCTGGTGCTATCAATAACCGCGGCCGGTGGTGCCGGTGGTGCCTGTACCGGTGGTGCCCGTACCAGTGGTGCCGGTACCGGTGCCGGTGGCACCCGTGGTGCCGGTGCCTGCTGCACCGCTGGTGCTGCCGGTCACGCCGGTCGTGCCATTGCCCATCGTACCGGTCATGCCGGTGGTGCCAGTCGCGCCGCTGGTGCTGCCCGTCACGCCGGTGGTACCAGTGGTACCGGTAGCACTGCCGGTCACACCGGTCATGCCGCTGTTACCCATTGCGCCGCTGGTGCTGCCGGTCACACCCGTGGTGCCGCTGGTCCCGGTACGGCCCGTGGTGCCGACCGTACCCGCGCGGCTGTCAACGACGCCTGCCGAGCCGGTGGTGCCGGTCATCGGATTGGTGCTGCTGCGGCGATCGTTTTGCGGGGTCATGCTGCTGGTGCCGGTGGCGCTCATCGACGAGCGGCCCGTCGCATCCTGCATGCTGCTGCCGGTCTGGCTACCGACCTGGCCCGACGTGCCTGCCATGCCAGTACCGGTGGTGCCCGTTGCGGTGCCGGTGCGGCCGGCCGTGCCTGCCGTGGCGCCCGTTTGTGCATGGACTGCAGTAGCGCCCAGCATGGCAACTGTCAGCGATGCGCCGATCATTCCTTTGAGTAGCTTGTTCATGGTGTTCTCCTGAATATGTTTTGTAGTGCGTACTCGACACATCAGTGCGTCAAGTCAGGCATTCAGTGTAGGTCGACAGCAGATATGGGCGCGCACAGTACCGCGCGGAAACATTAATCGTCGCCCAACGTCATCTATTTTGCGCGCAATTGCACGCATTTTTTCGTTTATTGTTGAGCTGATAATACAGCTTCTGCCGACAGCGTTCCGAGCTCGGCATAGAGCGGCAGGATGCTGTTGCGGTCGTCCGGATACACCCGGTTGGACAGGAAAACATAAAAACTTTGCGACTGTGGGTCGATCCACAGGATGCAGCCGGTAAAGCCCGTATGTCCGTAGCTGCCGAGCCGGTAATGCCGGCCCCGTGGCCGACGTGCAAATGGTGAATCGATGTCCATACCCATGCCGCGCAGCGCGGCGATGCCTGGTGGCGACTGCGCGGTGCACAGCAGGCGCACGCTGTCGGGATGCAGCACGCGCACGCCATCGAGTTCACCGCCCGCAAGCAGCATGCGGGCAAAGCGCGCGACATCCCGCGCGGTCGAGAACACGCCGGCCGAGCCGGCCACGCCGCCAATCCGGCGCACGGTCGGATCATGCACGTGGCCTTGCAGCACAGCGCCGGGCGCCAGGCCACGCTGTGCTTTCGACAGCACCGCGTTTGCATCCACCGCACCGCGCTGGGTGGGCGCGATCGTCCGCCCGTCGCCGCGCGCCAGCGGCCGATAGCCGGTGTCCTGCATGCCCAGTGGCGCAAAGATGCGCTGCTCGGCAAACGCATCGAGCGGCATGCCAGCCACGCGTTCGATGATCAGGCCAAGCAGGATGTAATTGATGTCGGAGTAACGAAAGACACTGCCCGGCACATGCGTCACACGCTCGAGCGAGGCCAGCAGCAACGCCGCCTCCCTGCCCTCCCACGCGGGAATGGCCGGCAACCCGGCCAGCAGACCCGACGTGTGGGTCAGCAACTGGCGCACCGTGATCGCATCCTTGCCGCCGCCCGCGCACTCGGGAAGGTAGCGCAGCAGCGGCGCTTCGAGGTCGATCTGGCCGGCCTCGTGCAGCAGCAGGATCGCCGGCGCCGTCACCAGCACCTTGGTCAGCGAGGCGACGTCAAACACGGTGCCCACGGTGACCGGCGCCGCAGCCGGCCCGAAGTCGAGTCGCCCATACGCGCGCTCGGCATGTGCGGCGCCGCGTTCGAGCCGATACACGGCGCCGGGCAGCGAGCGGGCCGCGATGGCGGCGCCGATGGCAGCGTCGATTGCCGCCAGATGATGCCCGTTGAAGCCTTGTTGCACGCTCATGACGACATCTTGTATTGACAAGCGGCCAGTGCAGTTTTGGGCACCCTTGCACGCGTTTTTTCGCATCGGCGTATCATTGTTCCATGATCCCTTTATCGATACTCGACCTCTCGCCGATCGTTCAAGGCAGCGATGCGGCAACTTCCTTCAAAAGCTCCCTCGACCTCGCCCAGCATGGCGAACGCTGGGGCTACAACCGTTACTGGCTGGCCGAACACCACGGCATGCTAGGCATTGCGAGCGCCGCCACGGCGGTACTGATCGCCCATGTGGCGGCCGGCACGTCCACGATCCGCGTGGGCGCCGGCGGCATCATGCTGCCGAATCATTCACCACTCGTGATCGCCGAACAATTCGGCACGCTTGCGTCACTCCATCCGGGCCGGATCGACCTGGGCCTGGGCCGCGCGCCTGGCTCCGACCATACCACGGCGCGCGCGCTGCGCCGCAACCTGGCATCGGACGCCGACGAGTTCCCGCAGGACGTCGTGGAACTGATGGATTACTTCGCCGGCTCAAGCCGCCGGCAGGTGCTGGCCGTACCGGGCGCAGGCCTGGACGTGCCGCTGTGGATTCTCGGTTCGAGCCTGTTCGGCGCTCAACTGGCGGCGCACCTGGGCCTGCCGTATGCATTCGCGTCGCACTTCGCGCCGCAGATGATGATGCAGGCGATCGACATGTACCGCAGTAACTTCCGTCCTTCGGCGCAGCTGGCCGAGCCGTACGTCATGCTCGGTTTCAATGTGTTCGCGGCCGATACCGACGAAGAAGCGCATCTGCTGGCCACGTCGATGCAGCAGGCGTTTGTCGCGCTGCGCACGGGCAATCCAGGCAAACTCAAGCCGCCTGTCAGCGGCTACCTGGAGGCGCTGGACACGCCCGAGCGCATGATGCTCGACAGCGTACTGGCCTGCTCGGCGATCGGCTCGCGCGACACCGTGGCCGCCCAGCTGCACGCGTTCATCGACAAGGCCAAGCCGGACGAGATGATGATCACGTCGCAGATCTACGACCACGCCGCCCGCCTGCACGCGTACGAAATCACGGCCGATATCCGGCGCAACAGCTGACACCAGCACTGATTATCTGGCGCTAACGTAGGGTGGACGGCTATGCCGTCCACGCGTTCAAACCAACCGGATTTCGTGGCGCACCAACGATTGTTGAACGCGTGGACGGAGAACCCGTCCACCCTACGTCCTGGCGCCAGACGACTACAACGGCTTGCCATCCGCATCAATGCGGCGCACCTCGCCCAGGTTCAGCGCGCGCACGTCCTTCTCGACCTTGCTCATGTCCCCCACGACGACCCACACCAGGCGATCGGTCAGGAAGCTGCGCGAGGCGAGGGTGTTGGCCTGCTCGGGCGTGAGCGCCAGCGCCTTCTCGGTGTAGGTGTTGTAGTAGTCGTCCGGCAGGCCGTATTGCACGATGGTCGTGTAGGCGCCGCCCAGCTGGCCGGCCGTCTCGAAGCTGCCCGGCAGGCGCAGCGTACGGTTGTCCTGCGCGAATTTCAGCTCGGCGCCGGTGATCTGGCGCTCACCCGCCACGCCCTTGTATTCGCGCACCAGTTCCTTGAGCGCGTCGCCGGTCTTGTCGGTCTGCACCGGCGAAATGCTCATGAACGTGCGCTGGCCGACGGCCGGCTGCACCAGGCTGCGTACGCCATACGACCAGTGCTTGTCTTCGCGCAGGTTCATGTTGATGCGCGAGCTGAAGGTGCCACCGAACACGTCGTTGACGATTTCCAGCGGCAGCGACTCGGGGCTGTTGCGCGGCGATGCCAGTTGCGCGCCGACGATCACGCTTTGCAGCGCGCCCGGCCGGTCGATCAGGTACACGAGCGGCTTGGTCGGTGCAGGCACGGTGGCAATCACTTTCTTCGGCACCTCGCCGCCCTTCCAGCCGCCGAACGTTTTCTCGAGCATCGGCGTGATCTCGGCCAGCGTCGTGTCGCCCACGACCAGCAGCGTCGCGTTGTTCGGCTTGAACCACGTCGCGTGGTAATTGGCAAGGTCGCCCCGGGTCATGCGGCCCACGGCATCCTCGGTACCATTGGCGGTGCGCGCATACACGTGGCCTTCGCCATACATCAGCGCCGGCACGACGCGCAGCGCGATGCCCTGCGGATCGACTTTCTCGCGTGCGATCGCGGCCAGACGGTCTTTCTGCAGGCGCGCGAATTCGTTCTGGGGGAACGCCGGATTGCGCACCAGGTCCGCGTACAGGCCGAGCGCCTGCGGCAGCGTCGCCTTGAGCGCATTCATGCCGACAAAGGCGCCATCGAGATTGATGCTGGCGCCAAAGGTCGCGCCCAGGCGTTCGAGTTCTTCGCCGATCTCGAGCGACTTGCGCGTGGCCGTGCCTTCTTCGAGCATGCGCAGCGTGAGGCTGGCCACGCCCGGCAAGGCGGTGCTGTCGGCGGCGTAACCGCTGTCGACCATCATCTGCAGATTGACGACCGGCGCCTCATGGCGCTCGGCCAGCACCACCTTCAGACCGTTGGACAGCGTGATGCGCTGCATCGGCGGCAATTTGAGGGACATCGCCTTGCCGGCGACCGGCTCCTTGCTGCGATCGAGCCCCGTATCGGTGGCGGCCAGGCCGGTCGGGAACGGATCGATCTGCAGCACGTAGTCGCCGTCGCTGAGCCAGTCGTTCATCGCCTTTTTCACCGTGGCGGGCGTGGCGTCCTTGATGCGCTGCAGATAGACCTTGTAGCAGTCCGGATTGCCGGTAAAGGTCTGGCACGAGGCCAGCAGGTCGCTCTTGCCGCCGAAGCCACCAACGCGCTCGATCATGCGCGTGTACTGCGCCAGGATGGTGGTCTTGGCCAAGCGCAGCTCGGCGTCCGTCGGGCCGCTCTTCATCAGCGCGCGCAATTCGTCGTCGGCAGCCTGCTCCATCTTTTTCACGTCGGCGCCGGGACGGGCCGTCAGCGTCATGTCGAACTGGCCGCCGATTTCCGACGCATCGTCGCTCGCGGTCGCGCTGGTGGCCAGCTGATCCTTGTAGACGAGGCGCTTGTACAGGCGCGACGTCTTGCCGCCACCCAGCACGCGCGCGCCCAGGTCGAGCAGCGCTTCTTCGGGCGTGTTCGCGCCCGGTACGTTCCAGGTACGGTAGATGCGCGTTTGCGGCACGCGGTCCTGCGCCAGCGTGCGGTGCGTGCCGGTGCGCTTGGCGATCCAGGCATCGTGCTTGGCCAATGGCGGGCCTGGGGGAATCGCGCCGTAGTATTGCTCGACTTTCTTGCGCGCTTCTTCCGGCGAGATGTCACCCGACAGCACCAGCACCGTGTTGTTCGGGCCGTAGTTCTGCTTGAACCAGTCCTGCACGTCCGTCATCGAGGCCGCATCGAGGTCGGCCATCTTGCCGATCACGGTCCAGGAATACGGGTGGCCGACCGGATAGGTGTTTTCGACCAGCAGCTCGTAGGCGATGCCGTAGGGCTGGTTCTCGCCCTGGCGCTTTTCGTTCTGCACGACGCCGCGCTGGATATCGAGTTTGGTCTTGTCGACCGTGCCCAGCAAATAACCCATGCGGTCGCTCTCGGCGAACAGCGCATAGTCGAGCATCGAGGTCGGCACGTTCTGGAAGTAATTCGTGCGGTCCTGGCTGGTAGTGCCGTTCAGGTCAGTCGCGCCGACCTGCTCCATCGCATTCAGATAGGTCTTCTTGAAGTTGTCGCTGCCGCTGAACATCAGGTGTTCGAACAGGTGGGCAAAGCCGGTCTTGCCCCGCTGCTCGTTTTTCGAGCCGACGTGGTACCAGGTATTCACGGCCACCACTGGCGTTTTGCGGTCTTCGTGCACCAGCACGGTCAAGCCGTTCTTCAGCGTGAACTTGGTGTACTTGATGTCCGGGATCGGAATGTCGGGCGTGCTGGCGAGGGCGGCAGGCGCAGCTTTCGGTGCAGCCTGTACTGTGGACACGCCGAACATCAGCGCAAGCGCTGCCGCGAGGTAAGTGGTGCGACGAACGAGAACTGCCATGCTGCGCCTCCTGAATGGGTCGGGAAAGAACCATTCTAGGCACGTTTCAGTTAGTCAACAAACAAAACAGCATATGCATGTCTCGCGGAACGACAAACCATGCGCAGCGCATCGTGCGCCACATATGGTGCATGATTTTACTTCGGCACGATGCGCAGCAGCGTGCCCTTGGCTTCATCGGTCAGCACGTACAACTGGCCATCGGGGCCCTGGCGCACATCGCGCACGCGCTGGCCGACCGGAATCCGCTCTTGCGCCGTGACCTTGCCGGCGGCATCAAGCCCCACGCGGCGTACGTCCTTGCCGGCCAGACTACCGCTGAACAGGCTGCCCTGCCACTGCGGGAACGCCTTGCCGGTGTAGAAGGCCAGGCCCGACGGCGCGGGCGACGGGGTCCAGACGACGATCGGCTGCACCGTGCCCGGCACGACCTTCTTGCCGATCGGCTCGCGCGTCGTGTAATCGAGCGCGTAGCTCTGCAGCGGCCAGCCGTAGTTGTTGCCCGCTTCGATCAGGTTGATCTCGTCGCCGCCGCGCGAACCGTGCTCGCTGGCCCAGACGTGGCCGGTTTTCGGGTCGAGCGCCAGGCCCTGCACGTTGCGGTGGCCGTGGCTATGGATTTCGGTCAGGCGGATCGGTTGCGCTTCGGCTGCGCCGATGCCGACCGGCTTGCCGGCGTCGGTCAGGTGCAGGATCTTGCCCTGGTGCGTGGCCAGGTTCTGCGCCTGGTCGCGCGCGAGCATCTTGCCCACGCGCTGCGGCGTGTTGCCGCCATCGCCAATGCTCATCAGCAGCGTGGTATCGGGCAGGAACAGAATGCGCGAGCCGAAGTGCTCGCCGCCGTTCTTGGCTTGCCTGACGGAGAACACCTTCCTGATGCCGGTGACGCGCTTGCCATCGAACGTGCCCATCACCAGCGCCGTGCGGTTGCTGGCGTCGGTGCCGCTGGCCATCGTCATGTAGATGCGGGGATTGGTCTTGTCACCGGGGTGGACCGCGATATCGAGCAGGCCGCCCTGCCCGCCCACGAACAGGTTCGGCAGCGGGTCCATCTTCACCTGCTGGAACGTCTTGCCATTGAGCATATGCAGCGTGCCGCCCTTGCCCGTGACGAGCATGCGGCCATCAGGCAACCAGGCCATGCCCCAGCCTTGTGGCACGCCGGTGGCGACGGTTTCCAGTTGCCAGCCTTTGGCCAGTGGCGGCTTGTCGACCGGCGTGACTTCCTGGGTCTGCGCAGCGCTCGCCGACTGGACCAGTACGAATACGAGCGTGGCGTGCAAAACCCGGTTTTTACGCATGAATTTTGCGTCCGTACTCGGCATAAGCAAATCTCTCAAAAACAGTTAAATACTTGACATCGTAGCTGAAATGTCGCGATTTTCTGCACATTGTCTGCACGAATGCGGCAAATGGCGTATCATCGATTGCTCACTGAACCAGCGCAAGGACTCCCTTCAATGATTCAACGACGTACCATCCTCAAAAGCGGTCTCCTCCTCGCAGCATCCTCCCTCAGCCTTCCTACCCTTGCCAAAAATTCATCGATTGCCACCGGCGATTGCTGTCTGCGTTTCTACAATACGCACACGGGTGAAAAGCTGACGAGCACGTTCTGGGCGCAGGGTGAATTCATCCCCGATGCGCTGGGCGACATCAACAAGGTGCTGCGCGACCACCGCACCAACAAGATTGCGGACATCGATCCCGAACTGCTGCTGCTGCTCGGCCAGCTCAATGGCAAGCTTGGCAACAGCAAAGAATTGCACATCATTTCGGGCTACCGCGCGCCGGAATCGAATGCGTTCCTGCGTGGCCATGGCAGCGGTGGCGTCGCCAAGCGTAGCCTGCACATGGAAGGCAAGGCCATCGACATCCGCCTGCCGGGCACCGACCTGCGCAATCTGCAAAAAGCGGCCATGTCGCTCCAGGGCGGCGGCGTCGGCTATTACGACAGCTCGCAGTTCGTCCACATGGATACCGGCCGCGTGCGGTATTGGTAATCGGTTGATGCGGCCGTCCATCGTCCGTGTCGTTGCCGGACTGGCCATGAGCGGCCTGTTCGCGGCTGCAGGCCTGCCGGCGCATGCCGCCGGCCAGAGCACCGTCACCGTCAAGTCCACCCGCGACCCGGTCGACAAGTCATACCGCAAAATGATCCGCGGCATGGAACGCTTCGAGCGCGAGCGCGCCTTCGCGCCGAACGCCTCCCTGCGCTTCCAGTTGCTGCCGCGCCTGCCGAACGTCGACATGCGCGGCATCACGCTGCGCGTGGCGGGCGATACGGTATCGGTGCCCGTCCCCGTTGATGAGAACAATTTCTTTGTCCTGCCGCGCAACGCGCAAGCCTTGCAGGAAGACGCTGCCGTGCTCGCCAGTCGCAAGACGGCCAGCATGACCTGGCGCGCACGCATCGAAACGCCGGGTGTCCCGGCCGGCATGCGCCGCCTGGGTGACCTGCGCCTGGAATGCCGTGTGGGTAAGGAAGCTGGTCTCGTCTCCAACAGCTCGCCGCTATTCGGCTGGATCTCGGATGCGCTCGACTCGCCTGAAGGCGTCTGCACGAGCCCGGATGGCAATTACCTGTTTTTCGCCGAGCGCCCGATCTTCGCGGTCACGCTGCGCGCCGGTGAACGCAGTGAAACGCTGCCGTTTTCGATGTTGTATGCCGGCGGCGACCAGACGCCCGACATGCTGCCGTTCTGCGATTGCCAGGTACTGCTCGACCGCACCTATTACGTGCCGTTATGGGATGCCAGCTGGCCGGATGACACGCTCGTTGAATTTACGTACATGATCGATCCACCAGCCGAGGTGACGCCATGAGGGCGCTTCTAGTCCTGTGCATTGCGCTGCTGGCCGGCTGCGCCACACAGAATGCCGCGCCGCCCGGCGCGCAAGTGCCGGCCGAGCACCTGCAACAGACTGTCGTGGCCGGCCAGACCACCAAGGCGCAGTTGCTGGCCGCATTTGGGCCGACGAAAAATGTGCGCTTCGACAGTGGTTTTGAAACTTGGGTCTACCAGTCACCGGCGGGCGCTGGCCAGTTTGCCGAGTTCGTCGTGCTGATCGACCCGGCCGGCGTGGTCGCAAAAACACGTACCCGCGCGCCGGTCCCGGCACGCTGATCGTTTTTTGTGAACGAGTGACGCGCAAATGTGTCATAACTAACAAACGGTACCCATCAATTCTGCCATTCTGGTTGCACCTATTCCCCAGCGGAGAATTTCATGGCAACTGCAATCGACGACAATCTGAACGACTGGCTACGTGACGCTCATGCAATGGAAGAGCAGGCAGACAAGATGCTCAACGCGCAGGCGGACCGCCTCGAGCACTATCCAGAACTGCGCGCGCGCATCGTCCAGCACATCGAAGAAACGCGCTGGCAGCGTGGCGTGCTGGACGAGATCCTGGCGCGCCGTGACATCAGCAATTCGGTGGTCAAGGATATCGGCGCCAAGCTGATGGCCTTTGGCCAGGCGGTTGGCGGCATGACCGTCAGTGATGAAGTGGTCAAGGGCGCGATGGCCGGCTACGTGTTCGAAAACCTTGAAATCGCCACCTACACGTCGCTGATCGCAGCGGCCAAGGCAGCTGGCGACAGCGCCACTGCAGCTTCGTGCGAACAGATCCTGGCGCAGGAAAAAGCGATGGCGGCCTGGCTGCTCGAGCACCTGCCGCAAGTCACGCAAGCCTTCCTGACGCGCTCGGCAACGCCGGGCGTGGAAGCGAAGGTCTAACTTCCGCACCGCCCGCGGTCGGGGCGGCTCACTATGCGTGCGCCGTCCTGTATCCTGTCGATCTATCCCGCCAACTAACAGGATGGCACATGCCCCGCTTACAACTCGACTTTCCCGACGACCAGTTCTACTTTTCGACCGTGCTCACGGTGCGCGCCACCGACATCAATGCGGCGAACCACGTCGGCAATGAATCGATGATCGCGATGGTGTCCGAGGCCAGGTCGCGCTTCCTGTTCGAGTTCGGCGTGCCGGAAACCAGCCTCGATGGCCCTGGCATCATCGTCACCGACCTGGCCACCATCTACCGCGCCGAGGCGTACCGCCGCGACGAGCTGCTGTTCGATGTGGGCGTCATGGACTTCAACAAGTATGGCGGCGACCTGATCTACCGGATCACGCGGCCGGGCGACCAAAAGCTGATCGCCATGGCCAAGACCGGCTTTGTGTTCTACGACTACAAGGCGGGCCGGGTATGCCCGATGCCGGACGACTTTCGCGCCAGGTTCGAGCGTGTCAACCGGGTCGACTAGGCCAAAGAAAAACGGCGCCCTGATGGGTGCCGTTTTTCTTGGTAACCAGCTGGCGTAGGGTGGACGGGTTTCCCGTCCACGCGTTCAACCCGACTATGCACACCACGGTGTCAGATTAATTTGAACGCGTGGACGGCGCAGCCGTCCACCCTACGATTTCGCAGGGCGCGCAGCCAACCTTCAGCCGCCGCGCTTCTTGCCGATGATCGTTTCATCGAACCACTCATCGATCATGCGCTTTTCGGCGCGCAGGCTGTCGTTGTCGCTGAAGCGGCCGATACGCTGCATGTAGTTCATGTCGGCCAGGCGTGCATCGCCGCCCTTGAGCACTTGCCCGTTTTGCGTCAGCGAATAGCGCAGGTTGATGATCGGCCAGTCGGCCGTGCCCTTCAGGATGCGCAGGTCGCGCCCGTTGCTGACATTCGGATACTCGCGGCCGGCCAGATCGATGTCGGTCACTTCGATCACCAGGTCCTGACCCGCAGGGAGTTTCTCGCCAAGCTTCGTGAAATACGTGCTCAGTTCTTCCAGCACCTGCTTGCGCTCCCATGGGGCAAATGGCAGGTCGGCGAACTTGTCGGACTCGATGTAATTGACGGTCACGCCCGCCGAAGCGGCGCCGGCGGCCAGCGCGAACAGGCCTGCCAGGGCAGTTTTTATCAGGGTGGATTTCATTGTTGCCTCTCCTTCGATATGCGTCTCGTGTGCGGTCTTCGCTTACCAATATACGCCGCTTCGCCCTGCTCTGCTCGTGGCGAAACGTTGGAACTTGTATCCAAATGTTAGGTCCCGAACATGACCAAAAGATGGTGCCATATAAGAATGCATCAAGGAGGCCACCATGCCAGAAGGTCCAACGCTGTACATGCTGAAGGAACAGACGACGCGCTTCGTGGGGCAGGAAATCGTGCGCGCCAGCGGCAACCTGAAGACGCTCGATCCGGCACGCCTCGTGGGCCAGCGCATCACCGGACTGCATACCTGGGGCAAGCACTTCCTGATCGAGACGCCCGACGTGATTCTGCGCGTCCACTTTCTGCTGTTCGGCACCTACCGCATCGACGAGGACCGCGACAAGCCACCGCGCCTGTCCATTGGCGTGGAGGACGGCGGCGCCATGAATTTCTATGCCTGCGCGATCCGCGAGATTGACCGCGCCACCTTCGACGCCTACGACTTCAGCGCCGACGTGATGGGCACAACCTGGGACCCGGTCAAGGCACGCAAGAAGTTGCGCGCCGCGCCGGACATGCTGACCTGCGACGCCCTGCTCGATCAGGAGATCTTCTCGGGCGTGGGCAATATCATCAAGAACGAGGTGTTGTTCCGGATTCGGGTCCATCCCCTCTCGACAATGGGCGCGCTGCCCGCGCCCAAATTGCGCGCACTGGTGGACGAAGCGCGGCAGTACAGCTTCGATTTTCTGGGCTGGAAAAAAGCGTTCACGCTCAAGGAGCACTGGCTGGCCCATGCCAAGAAGATCTGCCCGCGCTGCGACATCCCGTTTTCCAAAGCCAAGCTCGGCATGTCGGACCGGCGCAGCTTCTACTGCGAGCGTTGCCAAAAACGCTATACGTGACGCACCCTGTCACGCCGCTGCAACAGCATTAGCGACGCAGCAAGGCAGATGTTACATCCGCCCGTCACAATTTTAATATTGCTTCTTGTTAAGGGTCATGCGCCGTACTACAATCGGCTTGACTCCGAGCTACTTTTGTTGTGAAAAAAATAGTCTGCTCGCTTAACCCTGGCCTCCCCCACGAATCGGAATCGTCCATGTCCTTCTTGTCGTCTGCTGCGCCCAAACTCGCACCCTGGAAAGTATTGCTGGTAGACGACGAACCCGATATCCACGACATCACCAAGCTGACGCTGACGCGCTTTCGCCTCGACGGGCGCGCACTGTCGTTCGTGCACGCCTACAGCGGCGCCGAGGCCAAGGAAATCCTGGCGCGCGAAAAGGACATCGCACTGGTGTTCCTCGACGTGGTGATGGAGCGCGAAGACAGCGGCCTGGAAGTGGCGCGCTGGATGCGCCAGGATCTGGACAACCAGTTCACCCGCATCGTGCTGCGCACCGGCCAGCCGGGCCAGGCGCCGGAAGAGCGCGTGATCGTCGACTACGACATCAACGACTACAAGGAAAAGACCGAGCTCGATCGCACCAAGCTGTTTACGACGACGTTCGCCGCGCTGCGCGCCTACCGCGACATCATGAAGGTCGAGGAATCGCGCCGCGTCCAGCAAACCTACCGCGAAGGCCTGGAACGCGTGATTGCCGCGTCCGCCCACATCTTCCAGCAACGCAACCTCAAGGACTTCGCCAACGGCCTGTTGCTGCAGGTCGTGGCCCTGCTGCGCCTGGAACAGAGCATGCTGCTGCGCCTGAAGGCGGCAAGCGTAATCACCGGCCAGAGCCAGTACGAAGTGCTGGCCCAGATCGGCGACATGGAAGGCGACGAGATCGGGCCGGAACTAGTAGCCCAACTGGACGATGCGCGCCACAACCGCATTTCGCGCCTGCACGGCGACACCTATGTCGGCTATTTTCCAAACAACAGCGGCAAGGCGTCGCTGCTGGTGCTCAAGGGCGTGGATGAGATTTCGGACATCGATGCGCAAATGCTGGAGGTATTCTGTTCGGGCGTGGCCATCGCGTTCGACAATATTTTGCTGAACCAGGAAATCACCGATACCCAGGCCGAGCTGATCCTGCGCCTGGGCGACGTCGTCGAATCGCGTTCGCACGAGGCGGGCAACCATGTGCGCCGCATGTCCCAGGTCTGCTACATGCTGGCCCAGGCGTCGGGCATGCCCGAAGACGAGACGGCAGTACTGATGCACGCCGCGCCGATGCACGACATCGGCAAGATCGCCACGCCCGATGCGGTGCTCCTCAAGCCTGGCAAGCTGACCGATGCCGAGTGGACCATCATGAAGCAGCATCCGACCGTGGGGCTGCAGATCCTGGACGGTTCACAGCGCCCGATCCTGAAGGCAGCGGCGGTGATCGCGCACCAGCACCACGAAAAATTCGATGGCACCGGCTACCCACAAGGCCTGCGCGGGCAGGACATCCACCCGTACGCGCGCATCGTGGCGGTGGCCGACGTGTTCGACGCGCTGAGCCACGCGCGCTGCTACAAGGAAGCGTGGCCAGCCGCGAAAGTGACAGAGCACCTGCGCGAGGTGGCCGGGCACCACCTCGATCCGACCTATGTCGACCTCTTGATCCGCAATATGGACAAGGCGCTGGCGATCAACGCGCAGTGGCCCGACTGAGCTGCGTGCCGGATCGCCTCCTGGTCACTTGAACGCGGCGCGCAGCGCCGACGCATCGAAATAGATTTGACGGATCACCGGATGCTCGGCGGCCACCGCAGTCTCGATGCGGCCGATCGCTGCCTCCACCTTGTCGATCGACAGCCCCCGACGAAACTGGACCGAGGCGGCCAGCAGCACTTCTTCCGGCCCCAGCTGCATCGTGCGCAGGCTGGCCACGCTGTCCAGCGCCGGCTCGCGCAGGAACAGCGCCTTCAATGCGGCCAGCTCATCATGGTCGATCGCTTCGCCCACGAGCAGGCCACCGGTCTCGCGCGCCAGCATGAAGGCGGCGCCGATCAACAGCAGGCCGATCACGATCGAAGCAGCCGGGTCGATATACGGGTTATTGAAATAGTGACCCAGCGCGATGCCGGCGGCGGCAATCCCGAGGCCCAGCAGAGCCGCGGAATCCTCGATGAAGATCGTGAAGACCGATGCATCCTTGCTCGCACGGACGGCTTGCCACAGAGACGTACCGGGTTTGCGGGCCGTGTTGAGTTCCTTGCGCGACACGTTCCAGCTATACCCCTCGAACAGCGCCGCCACGCCAAGGACGACGTAGCTCCACATCGGGTCTTCCAGTGGCGGCGGGTTCTGCAGCGCGTCGACGCCGTGGTAGATCGATAATCCACCGCCCAGCGAAAATACCGACAGCGCCACGATCAGCGCCCAGAAATACAGCGACTTGCCGTAGCCGAACGGATGCTTGCGGTCGGGCGCGCGGGCGCTGCGGCGTTCGCCCAGCAGCAACAGGAATTCATTGCCGGTGTCGACCGCCGAGTGGATGCCCTCGGCCACCATCGCCGCGCTGCCGGTGATGCCGGCGACGATAAATTTGGCCACCGCGATGCCCAGGTTGGCAGCAATTGCCGCATAGATGACTTTTTGCGAGCCCTGGCGTGGCGCGTCTTGCTTGTTTTCGTTCATGGACTCTCCAAATGGGGAGCCAAGGGTAAAGAACCTGCAACAACCGATCTGTACGGCGACGCACGTGCCCGCTCGAACGTACCACTACGCCGCCAGTTTTTCCTTGCGCTGCGAACGGGGGAAACGCAGGTGGTACGTCAGCCCCTGCCCCGGTGCGCTCGTGGCCCGCACCGTCCCGCCCAGCGCGCCGGTCACCAGGTTGTACAGGATGTGCGCGCCCAGGCCGCTGCCCCCAGTCCCGCGCCGCGTGGTAAAGAACGGATCGAACAGTTTGTCGAGCGTGGCGGCATCCATCCCTGCCCCGTCGTCGGCGTACTCCATGACCACCCAGTCGTCGCTGCCGAGCGCGGCGCGCAGCGTGATGTTGCCGGCCTGCTCGTGCTCGAAGCCGTGCACGAGCGAATTCATGACCATATTGGTGACGATCTGCGACACGGCCCCGGGGAAGCTGTCGAGCAGCAGGTCGGGTGCGCAATCGACCGCTACCTTCACCGGACGCCCCTTGAGCTTCGGGTGCAGCGACAGCAGCACCTCGTTCAGGTACGCGCCCAGGTTGAAGCTGCGAATATCGTCCGACGACTGGTCCACCGCCACCTGCTTGAAGCTGCGCACCAGGTTCGCGGCGCGCTGGGTGTTGGTGGTCATGATGCGCAGCGACTGGTCGACGATGTCGAAGAAGCTCTCCAGGCTCTCTGCGGTCATCTCGCCCGCTGCCAGTTCTTCGCGCGTGAGTTTCAGTTCCTGCACCAGATGGCTCGTGGCCGTCACGCAGATGCCCAGCGGCGTGTTGATCTCGTGCGCCACGCCGGCCACCAGGCGGCCGAGCGAGGCAAGTTTTTCCTGCCGCACCAGTTCGGACTGCGCCTCCTGCAGCGCGTGCAGCGCCTCGTTCAGCGCCGCGTTCTGCTGCTCGAGGGCTTCCTTGGTCTTGCGGATCCTGCGGTCGGCCTGCATCCGTGCAATTGCCACGGCCACGTGGCTGGCCATGAATGCCAGCAGGTCGAGGTCGGCCTTGCTGTAGACGATCGCCGGGTCGTAGCTCTGCACCACGATCACGCCGTATGGCTGGTCGTTGACCAGCATCGGCGCACCCATCCAGCTCGCAATCTCCGTGCTGCCCAGCGGCTCGGCCACGGTGCCGGCGTCCACCAGCGCCCTGAAGCTGGCCACGTCGTGCAGCTGCGCCTGCTTGGTCGACAGGATGTGCGAACACATCGCCTTGCCGAACGGGAAGCGCAGCAGCGGTGGCGCGCTGTCCTTCTGGTCGACGAAGTACGGGATGCTTATCTCTTGCGTGCGCTGGTGGTACAGGCCAATCAGGAAGTTGTCGGCCACCATCAGCTCGCCGATGATGCGGTGCAGGCTGGCGCTGAGCTGGTCGGTATCGAGCGCCTGCGCCGAGAGGTCGGCGATCTCGTACAGCGCGTGCTGGATCTTTTCGGCGCGGCCACGCTCGGCGACCTCGTGCGCCAGGGCGGCCGTACGCGCCGAGACCGCGCGTTCCAGCCGGTCCATGCTTTGCAGGCCCTGCAGCGCGTTCGAAACATGGTTGGCGATCAGCCCGAACAGCGCAATGTCTTCCTCGCTGTAGGTCTGGTCGGCAGAGTAGCTCTGGATGACGATCGCGCCCAGCGCCTGCTGGTTCTGGTCGAGCAGCGGACAGGCAACGAAATGCTCCGGCGTGCTGCCACTGCCCCAGCGCCCGGCTGCCTTGCGGTGGCGTTCGTTGAAATCGGCCGCCGTCAGCACCAGCCTCTGGCGGTTGAGCAATACCCAG
The DNA here is from genome assembly GCF_014200505.1 of Massilia aurea. Lineage (GTDB taxonomy): Bacteria > Pseudomonadota > Gammaproteobacteria > Burkholderiales > Burkholderiaceae_D > Telluria > Telluria aurea_B. The sequence goes on from NZ_JACHBX010000002.1 coordinate 122,237, forward strand.
GCCGTGGGTGACTGGTCGGGCGAGGCGAGCCGGATGCGCTCGAGCGGATCGCGCGCGCCGTCAGCTTCGTCGACAAAATAGGGAAAGCGCACGGTGCCGTCTTCACGGTCGGCCAGCGCCACATAGAAGTTGGCCGCATACATGATGCGGCCCAGCGCGCCGTGCACGGCCCGGATGAATGCGGTGATGTCGCTGCAGCTGGTCGACAGTTGCCCGATATCGAGCAACATCGACTGCACCGCTTCCAGCCGGTCAAGACGTTCCATACTTTCCCCCACCTGTTCACAGAATGCATCTGATGATGCGCAGAGGAAATAGTAGCAGCTTGAAGCCGGGCGCAGCAGCTTGCCGCGCCCGGCTGTGGCTTTTTAGCGCGGCGCGCGGAAGTCGTTCTCGACCCAGGCCTGCGCCGAGCTCGGCGTGAGCTTGAAGGTCGGCGCCACGCGCACGCGCGCCACCTGCTCGCCCATCTCGTCGGTGGCGGCCAGCATCGCGTACGGATCGTCGTCGTCCGGGACGATATCGAGCGTCACCTTCAGTTCGCCCTGCTCGGTGAAGATGTACAGATTCTTGTGCAGGATCGCGTGCATGTGCTGCTCGTGGCGGCGAATGACTTCGGACGCCGTCTTGATCAGCGTGTTGAAGGCATTGGTGTCGAGCGGCTTCGGGTTCTTCTTGTCGCGGCCCATGGTCCAGGGACCGACCAGCGCCGGTTCGGGCTCGCCATCCTTGTACATTGCCACGGCCCAGCCTTCATCGTCGTCGTTCTTGATCACGCGCGCGGTCCAGCCATTGCCCTGCCACAGCCGGGGTTGCTGCACGGGGCCGGTGTCCTCGCTGCCGTCGTCGCTGTCGGGGTCCAGCATCTGGTCGTTCATGGGTCGGTGTCCTCGGCGCTTGCGCGCCCAAAACCACGATCATAGAGGAAACCGGCCCCATGAAAAAGGCCGCACGCCACTGCTGCGGGCGATTGGCTGAAATAGTCGCTAACTAAGCCGGACAATCGTCGACGATGCGCGGACAGCGCCACGACGGGCCGGGTGGTGGCATGATCGGCGGGCCAACGGGGATCGGGCGCGGATCGCCGTTGGGCGCCGGCGTATCGCGGTTGAAGGGCGTGATGATGATGGGCGGAATGGCCGGTGGCGCCGAGGGCGGATCCTTCGGTCCGCCCGATGCATGGGCCAGGTCATGACAGGTGTTGGGCACAGCGTACATGGGGTCCCCCTGAAACAGAGCAGGCTGTCAGTATAGGAAACGCTGCCGTGATTACAAGGACGGAATTGCCCGCGATTCTGCCCGACCCGGCGCATGCACATTTCATCCCGTTAAACATGCAGCCTGTCGCACGCGGCTGGCTGCACGCGTGCGCCGCGCCTACAGTTCGAGCATGCAAGACCAAACAGCTCAACCCAACCATTCGCGAGGACTGCCATGAAAAAATACGCCCCCTACGTCATCCTGTTCCTGTTTGCCGCCATGCTGTGGAATCTGTTCGACTGGAGCGGCGACATGACGGTCAATCTCGATGGCGACCAGATCGACGGCCCGGTGGGGTTCCTGCTGGCCACGCTGTTCACGGGTGGCGGCATGCTGCTGGCCGTGTTCATCTCGGTGATCACTGTGGCGGTGCTGGCGGTGGTGTTTGCCGGGGTCGGCGTGATTCTGATCGGCTCGCTGGCAATCGGCGCCCTCGTGCTGGCGCTGGCGATGTCGCCGCTGCTGCTGCCGCTGGTACTTGTCGTGGCGCTCGTGTGGTACGCCATGCGCCGGCCGCGCCCTGTCACGCTGGACAAGGCCGCGGCAGCGTAAAAGTCTAGCGCGCCACGTACTGCGCGTAACCCCGCGCACGCAAGGCGCAGGCCGGACACGTGCCACAACCGTGGCCCCAGGCGTGCGCCTCGCCCCGCTCACCCAGGTAGCAGGTGTGCGTATCGAAGCGGATCAGATCGACCAGCGCTGCGCCACCCTCCTGCTCCGCCAGTTCCCAGGTCTGGGCCTTGTCGATCCACATCAGGGGCGTCTCGACCTTGAGCCTGGTGGCCATGCCGAGGTTCAGCGCTACCTGCAGCGCCTTCATGGTGTCGTCGCGGCAGTCCGGGTAGCCCGAGAAATCCGTCTCGCACATCCCGCCCACCAGCACGTTCAGCCCGCGCCGATAGGCCACCGTGGCAGCCACCGTCATGAACATCAGGTTGCGGCCCGGGACGAACGTATTCGGCAAGCCGTTTTCCTGCATCTCGATCGCGACATTGCTGGTCAGTGCGGTGTCGGAGATTTTGGAGATCAGGGACAGGTCGATCATGTGATCCTCGCCCAGGCGCGTGTCCCAGTCGGGATTGAGCGCGCGCAGCTTGGCCAGAACGCCCGGGCGCACGGCCAGCTCGATCGCATGGCGCTGGCCATAATCGAAGCCGATCGTCTCGACCCGCGCATAGCGCTGCAGTGCCCAGGCCAGGCACGTGGTGGAGTCTTGGCCGCCACTGAACAGGACGAGCGCGGTATCGGTAGAGAGGATGGTCATGGTAGTAAAAGAAGGTAAAAGGCAGGGGTCAACCGTCAATTCTGGCACAGATCGCGGGCACCGTGGCCGATAACGCCGTGTTTGTCCAGACGCGCGCGCGCAACATTTCACGTCCGCCATCGACTTTGCCAATCAGTTAAGATGCGAACGAGTCACCCAATGGAGCGTCACGTTGTCACGATCGAATCCCCACCCGCGCAAGGGTCCCCGCCAGCGCACACTTACTCCGCTGTTGCAACGCTCCCTGCTGGGTGTCGGCGCATTCGTGTTTGCCACCACTGTCTATGCGCAAAGTACGACGGGCGTCGATTACACGGTGCGCATCGACGCACCGCGCGCGCTCGAGACGCTGCTTGAAGAGAATCTCGACCTGATGCGTTGGCGCGGCAATTCGCGCGTCGACATCGACCAGCTGCAGCGCCTGGTCAAAGAAGCGCCGGCGCAAGCCACCAGCCTGATCGCCACCGAAGGTTATTACTCACCAAAAGTCTCGGTTGGCCTGGATACCAGCGGCGCACGGCCGGTCGCGCGCGTGATTGTCGATCCGGGTCAGCCGGTGCTGGTCGGCGACGTCGATCTGGTGTTGCAGGGCTTTGCTGCCTTTGAAGAAGGCGGCGCCCCGTTCGACGCCGGCGCCCTGCGCAACCGCTGGACGCTGCCGGTGGGTAGCCAGTTCCGCCAGTCCGACTGGGAAGGCGCCAAGAAAGGTCTCGTGCGCGACATCGCGCAAAGCCGCTTCCCGCGCGCACGCCTGGTCGAAACCAGCGCAACCGTCGATCCGGATTCGCGCCGCGCGCTACTGCGCGTGGTGATCGATTCGGGCCCCGAGATGCGCTTCGGGAATCTGCGTATCCGCGGCCTGAAACGTTATCCGGCCGAGGTCATCACCAACCTCAACAAGATCAATCCGGGCGACCAGTACAGCGAAGCCGCGCTGCAGGCGCTGCAATCGCGCGTGCAGGACACCGGCTACTTCGCGAGCGTCGAAGTCAGCGCCGACATGCGCGCCGTGCTCAATGCCGAAATCGCCGACATCAAGGAAGACGCCGACAGCGACGCCAACCCGGCCACACCCGAGCCGGCGACCGGCCCGACCACACTGCCGGTGATCGTCAACGTCACCGAAAACAAGCAGAAGAACGTCGAGGCCGGCGTGGGCTTTTCGACCGACACGGGCGGCCGCGCGCAGTTGAGCTACGACGACCTGAACGTGTTCGGCAAGCGCTTGAAGACTGACCTGATCTACGAACAGAAGCGCCAGACCGCCAAGGGCGAACTGTTCTGGCCAACCACGGCCAAGGGTTACAACGACAGCATCAGCGCCGGTGTCGAACGCGAAGACCTGCGCGGCGAACTGACCACGCTGGCCAGCGTCGCCGCGCGCCGTGCCTGGGGTTCGCCGCTACTGGAACAAAGCGTGACGCTCGAAGCGCTGACCGAAGAACGCGAAGTCGAGGGCCTCGAACCCACCCGCACCAAGAGCCTGCCGCTCACCTACAGCATCACGAAGCGCAAGCTCGACAGCCTGATCCTGCCGACCAACGGCTATGTGGTCAATGCGCAGCTTGGCGGCGCCGTGCTGCCGATCCTGACGGACGAAAAATTCCTGCGCATGTACCTGCGCGGCATCTACTACAAGCCGCTGGGCCCGGCCGGCACGCTGATCCTGCGCGGCGAAACTGGCGCCGTGGCCTCGAAAGAGAAGCTCGGCGTGCCGAGCACCTTCCTGTTCCGCGCCGGCGGCGACCAGTCGGTGCGCGGCTACGGCTATCAGGAACTGGGCGTGCAGGAAAACGGCGCCACCGTCGGCGGGCGTTACCTGGCCACCGCCAGCGCCGAATACCAGTACTGGTTCAAGCCGCCCTGGGGCGTGGCCGTGTTCTATGACGTCGGCAATGCCGCCGACAAGTTCGGCGACCTCAATCCCAAGTCGGGCTATGGCGTGGGCGCGCGCTGGCGCAGCCCGGTCGGTCCGATCAATGTCGACCTGGCCTACGGCCACGCGGTGCGCAAGGCGCGCCTGCACTTCTCACTCGGATTCACGTTCTGATGGATACACCTGAAAACACCCCGGCGCCGACGCCTGATCAACCCCAGACCAACCAACGCCGCTGGCCACGCCGCGTCGCGATTGGCCTTGTCGCCACCGGCGTCATCGTCGGCGGCACGCTCTGGTACCTGGGCCGCGAAACCACGCTGCAGATGATCGCCCAGCGCGTTGCCAGCGCCACAGGCGGCAAGCTCACCCTCACGGGCGTGAGCGGCACCTTGTACGGCAAGATGCACATTGAACGCCTGATCTGGCGCACCGACGAACAGATCGTCACCGCCAACAAGATCGACATCAACTGGTCGCCGGGCCAGGTGCTGTCGGGCGGCATCCTGATCGACCAGCTGTGGGCCGCCAGCGTGCGCATGCAGACGCTGAAGGAAACCGACGAGCCGTCCGTACTCCCAACCAGCCTGGCGCCGCCATTCCGCATCGAGGTCGACGACGCTCGCCTGGCCAATATGACGATGGTGAACATCGGCGGCGCCGAAACGCGCATCGACAATATCCGCGTGCGGGCCAAGGGCGACAAGCGCAGCTGGGTCGTGCAGAACGCGACGGCGGCCACGCCATGGGGCCAGGTCGCCGCCAAAGCCACTGTCGGCGCGGCCCGGCCCTTCAAGATCGACGCGGCAGGCAGCCTGACGCAATCGCAGGCCAGCGCCGGCGCACGCGCCGCGCAGTTGCAGATCAAGGTTGGCGGCGACATCCAGAACGCGACGCAGATCGACGCCACCGGCACTGCCGGACGCGCCATCGGCGACGCCCACTTCACGCTCGCGCCGTACGCCGAGATCCCGCTGCGCGCGCTGCGCATCAATGGCCGTAACGTCGATCCGGGCTTCTTCAACCCTGCCCTGCCGACCGCGGACCTCACCTTCGCGGTGGCCGGCAAGCTGGATGAACAACGCAATATCAGCGGCAGCGTCGACATCACCAACACGGGGCCGGAAGGCACGATCGACCAGCAACGCCTGCCGCTGCGCGCAGCGCGCGGGCAACTGGGCGGCAACCTGTCAGCGCTGAACGTCTCGAACGTGCTGCTCGACTTCGGCGCGGCCGGCACATTCACCGGCACCGGCGGCGTGCAGCGCACCAAGGACGAAGAAGGCATCGGTACCGCGCGCTTTGCTCTGCACACCGACCGCTTCAACTTGCGCGAAGTGCATTCGGCCATGAAGCCGACGGCGATCAAGGGCGATATCGCGGTCACCAACGAAGCGACGCGCCAGACGCTCGAGGCGAACCTGATCGACGCGGGCCTGCGCCTGACGGCGCTGGCCACGCTGGAAAACAATGTGGCCACGCTGCGTGAGGCGACGCTGCGCGCCGGGCGCGGCAGCATCACGGCCAGCGGCACCATGAACCTCGAAGGCGACCAGGCGTTCAAGGCCACGGCCAACGCCAGCCGCTTCGACCCATCTGAATTCGGCGACCTGCCGGCGGCCGACATCAACGCCACGGTCAATGCTGCCGGTGTTCTGACGCCCGCGTGGAAGGTCGACGCCGACTTCGCCGTACGCCAGAGCCGCCTGATGAACCAGCCGCTCAGCGGCAAGGGCAAACTCACGGCCGACGCCAAGCGCTTTGCCGGCATCGACGCCAACCTGGCGCTGGGCCAGAACACGGTCGACCTGAAAGGCGCGTTTGGCGGCGCGGGCGACCGCCTGCAATGGCGCCTGGACGGCCGCCAGCTCGCCGCCGTGCGCGCCGACCTGTATGGCGCGGTGGTGGCCAACGGTGTCGTCACTGGCACCATGGCGGCGCCGCGCACGACGTTCGATGTCAACGCGCGCAACCTGGGCTGGGTCGACGCCCAGCGCAAGAACAACAGCGGCGTCGTGCGTGCCCAGGGTGAAGCCTGGCTGGGCGGCCCCGAGGATGCACGTGTGGTCGAAGTCAAGGCCACCGGCGCGACCGAACGCTTCAACCCGGCCGCCTTCGGTTCGCCGCTCGCCGGCAATATCAACTCGACCTTTACCGGCAGCGGCCGCGCCGGCACCGACTGGCGCGGCGCGCTCGACCTCAAGGTGGTCGATTCGACGCTGGCCAATTCGCCGTTCTGGGGCCATGCGCGCCTGGCGGCCGACCGCCGCCACGTGTCCGACGCCAACGTCGACCTGCACGTGGGGCCGAACGTCATCGCCGCTACCGGCAGCTTCGGCGCCGCGCGCGATGCGCTTAACTGGCGCATCGATGCGCCGCAACTGGCCGCATTCGGTCCCGAGTACGGCGGCGTGCTGCGCGGCTCGGGCGTCCTGTCCGGCACTGCCGACACGCCATCGCTCACGGCAACCATCGCGGGTCAGAACCTGCGCGCCATGGGCACGCACACGGTGCGCTCACTCAAAGCCAGCGCCAACCTCGGTTCCGGTCGCGGTGCAAGCGACCCACTGGTAACCGATGTCGAAGTACTTGACTACGTCAACGGCGATACGCGCGTGGCGTCCGTACGCCTGAAAACCGACGGCACCCGCGGCGCGCACACGCTGCGCCTGTCGGCACTGGGCGATGCGTTTGACGCCAATGCCGAACTGCGTGGCGCCTTCTCGAAGGACACCTGGAGCGGCACGCTGGCCGCGCTGCAAAACCGTGGCCGCTATGCGATGAACCTGCAAAAGCCGGTGCCGTTGACGATCGGCGCCGCACCCGGCGGCGGTCTAGCCGGCCTGGCCAGCCCGGAGCGCATCGCCTTCAATGGCGCCGTGATCGCCCTGCCGAACGGCAGCATCACGGTCGACGCACTGACCAAGGACGGCCCGCGCTGGGCCAGCCGCGGCCATGCCGACAATGTGCCGCTGACGTACCTGGCGCAGTTCTCGCCAGCACTGGCCGACAATGCGCGCGGCGACCTGACGCTGGGCGCGGCCTGGTCGGTCGACATGCGCGCGCCGCAAGCGCAAGGCGCCGCGCCTTCGCTGGCCGGCAATGTGCGCGTGTTCCGCGAAAAGGGCGACGCCATCGTCGGTGGCGACACGCCCGTGCCGCTTGGCCTGCGCCAGCTGGAAGCGCGCGCCGAAGTGGTGGGCAGCAGCCTGCGCGTGAACCTGGACCTGGACGGCGCCCGCACCGGCGTGGCCAAGATCGACGCCAACGCGCAGATGATCAACGGCCGCCTGGAGAGCGCAAGCCCGCTGCGCATGACGGCCAATGCCAATATCCCGTCGATCGCCTGGCTCGCGGCACTGGCCGGCCAGCCGGGCCTCGAACTCGACGGCGCGCTGCGCGTAGCGATGACGGGTGGCGGCACGATCGGCAAGCCGAGCCTGAACGGCAATCTCGATGGCGACAAGCTGGGCGTGCGCTGGGCTGAACAAGGCGTGAACCTGCGCAACGGCGAACTGCGCGCGCTGCTTGGCGGCGACCAGCTGCGCATCGAGAAGCTGTCGTTCCAGGGCCGTCAGGGCGGCGCCGCCGCGAGTGGCTACGTGCGCTTTGCCGATGGCGCGCCGACGATGGACATTCGCCTGAACATGGACAGGCTTGAAGCCCTGTCGCGCCCGGATCGCACCGTGATCCTGAGCGGCCAGGCATCGCTCGTGCGTGACGCCAGCCGCTTCGCACTGGAAGGCAAATTCCGCGCCGACCGCGCTCTGATCGAATTCGCGCCGCAAGGCACGCCGACGATCTCGGACGACGTCATCGTGCTGGGCCGCGCCACCACCAAGCCGACGCCGAAGACCAATGAGAAGGAAGTGCCGCTGACGGTGGACCTCGCGGCCGACCTGGGCGACGACTTCCACATCCGCGCGATGGGCATCGACGCCTACCTGGCCGGCACCGCCCGCGTGCGCATGACGGGCAGTGGCCAGCCGCGCATCAACGGCACCATCCGCGCGCTGAACGGCACCTACGCCGCGTATGGCCAGAACCTGTCGATCGAACGCGCCGTGATGACCTTCAGCGGCCCGTACGACAACCCGTCGCTCGATATCCTCGCGGTGCGCAAGCGCCCTGAGGGCGAGCAGCTGTCCGAAACCAACGTCGAAGCCGGCGTCCAGGTCCGTGGCACCGCGCAATCGCCGACGGCGCGGCTGGTGTCGACGCCGAACGTGTCCGACAGCGACAAGCTGTCGTGGCTCGTGCTGGGCCAGGGTATGGAAGCGGCCAGCGGCGACCAGAAAGGCGTTCTGACAGCAGCTGCCAGCGCCCTGCTGGGCGGCAGCGGCGGCACCGGCGGCATTCAGTCGAAGATCGCCAACTCGCTCGGCGTGGATGAACTGGGCCTGAAACAGGGCGCTAACGGCGGCAGTGGTTCGGGACTGGAAAGCACCGTGGTCACGGTCGGCAAGCGCATTTCGCAGCGCGCTTACCTGAGCTTCGAGCAAGGCACCAGCACCGCATCGAGCCTGGTGCGCCTGCGCTACAAGCTCACGCCGCGCATCTCGCTGCAGTTCCAGACCGGCACCAACAGCGCCCTCGATATCCTCTATTCGTGGGCGTTTGACTGATCTGGCCTAGACAGCAGCGGGCAACCCTGCCCGCTGCTGTCCCACGGCGCCCGCCATGCGCGCCAGGCGGCCCAGCAGCACGCCGTTGAACACACCGAACACCAGGCAGATCGTCGCAGCCACCGCCAGCTGGTGCGCCAGCTGCGGCTGGATCACCAGCACGATCGATGTGATGTACTTGGTCAGAAAGATGGCCAGCATCAGGATCAATGGCATCACGCTGCCACGCACCAGCACGGAGGCCGGCGCAGTACCGGCTGCGATACGCGTGCGGCCGAATCGCCAGGCCAGCAGCATCGCCACTGCGCAGCCGGCACTCCAGGCGGCGATCAACGGCGCCCCCAGGTCGAATTTCAGCGCCATATCGTTCAGCGACAATCCCAGCATCACCAGCGGCAGGATCAGCATCCGGCGCAGCGTCAGTTCGCGATCGCGCATCTCGGCGACGCCGCGCCAGAGCAGGAACGCGAGGATGGCCCAGACATACAGGGGCGTGTGGGTCAGGATCTGGATCAGCATGGCAAACTCCGTGGCAGGTAGAAGGTGCATGCATTGTGCGGACACGCCGGGCGTCGCGGCATCCCGTGCGACGAAGTGGCTTCGGGCTGGCGCGAACTGCCTGCCACGCGGCGCGAACTTTGCGCTGGCCGGGTAGAATCTGGCCATGGCAAGCAAACATCCCATCTTTCCCGGCCCACGCACCGCACGCGGCGCGGTACTCGCCGTCCTGTTGTCGAACGCCGACCAGGCCGGCAGCGAACCGCTGCGCGGACGCGTGACGCTGGCCGCGATCGTGCGCGCGCTGAAGCGCAAGTACCACTGGCCGATCGAGACCACCAGCTTCCCGTCCAACGATATCGACGGGCGCGCCACCTGGGCCACCGTCTACAGCCTGCCGCAGGGTGTCATCGATACGGCGCTGGCTGGCAAGGGCAGTGACTGGCTGCGCAGCACCCGCAGCGGCGGCGAGGCCGATCAGGCCTGATCCCGCATGGCCCGCGACAACATCAACGATATCCTCGTCTTCATCGCCGTTGCGCGCGAGCGCAGCTTCACGCGCGCCGCCGCCAAGCTGGGCATGAGCCAGTCGGCGCTCAGCCACATCGTGCGCGGGCTCGAGGAGCGCCTGGGCGTGCGCCTGCTCACGCGCACGACGCGCAGCGTCTCGCCCACTGAGGCGGGTGAGCGCCTGCTGCAGAACGTGGGGCCGCGGCTGGAAGAAATCGATGCGGAGATCACGGCCATCACCGACCTGGGCGACAAGCCCGCCGGCACCGTGCGCATCACGGCCATTGACCATGTGATCGACACGGTGCTGTGGCCGCGCATCGCGCCGCTGCTGCCGCAGTATCCCGAGCTGCATATCGAAATCAGCTCGGACTACCGCCTGGTGGACATCGCGGCCGAGCGCTTCGACATCGGCGTGCGCCATGGCGACCAGGTAGAAAAGGACATGATTGCGGTGCGCCTGACGGCCGACGTGCCGATGCGGATCGTGGGCGCGCCCGCCTACTTCGCGCGCCAGCCGGCGCCGGCGTCGTTGCAGGATCTCATGACACACAACTGCATCAATCTGCGGCTGGCCAGCAGCGGCGGGCTGTATGCGTGGGAATTGCTGCATGATGGCCAGCCGATCGAGGCGCGCGTGCGCGGTCAGGCGGTGTTTACCAACGTTCATCACATGCTCGCTGCGGCGCTCGATGGCGTGGGCGTGACCTTCCTGCCCGAGAGCCTGGTCGCGCCGCATGTAGAGGCCGGGCGCCTGGTCAGCGTGATGGAAGACTGGTGTCCCAGCTTTCCCGGCCTGCACGCCTACTACCCGAGCCGGCGCCATTCATCGCGCGCACTGGGGCTCGTGATCGACGCGCTACGCTATACGGGTTGATCGACGCGGCCGGCGCGCGCCGCCAGCAACGCCAGCAAGCTGGCCGCGACCAGCACGGCGGCACTGAACCCGAACGTGGCGCCATGGCCGCTGGCGTCGAACAGCAGGCCGCCGCCGGTGGCGCCCAGCATGATCGCCAGCTGCACCACCGCCACCATCAGGCCACCGCCAGCTTCGGCATCGCGCGGCAGCGTGCGCGCCAGCCAGGTCCACCAGCCCACCGGCGCCGCCGTCGCCACCAGCCCCCAGATGGCCAGCAGCACCGTCGTTGCCGCCACCGACTGGCCGACGACGAGCAGCGCCGCCGCGATCGCCGCCATGATGAGCGGGATCGCGATCAGGACGGGGTACATGCGCGCCTTGAGCACGGACCCGATCAGCGTCGTGCCGATGAACCCGGCCACACCCAGGACCAGCAGCATCAGCGACAGCGTCGATACATCGACGCGGGTGACGGTTTCGAGGAACGGCCGCAGATAGGTGAACAATGCAAACTGCCCCATGAAGAACAGGCTTGCCGCCGCCATGCCCAGGCAGACCGCGGGGCGCTTGAGCAACGCGAACATGCTGGCCGGCGCCTGCCGGTTTTCGGGGCGCAGCGCCGGAAGGCTGAACCACAGCCAGGCCAGCGCAACCGTCGCCACCGGTACCAGGCAAAAGAAAGCGCCGCGCCAGCCGATCACGCCGCCCAGGTAACTGCCCGCCGGCGCGGCAATCACCGTGGCCAGCGCATTGCCGCCATTGAGGATGGCCAGCGCGCGCGGCACGTCGGCTGTAGGCACCAGGCGCATCGCGGTGGCCGCCGACATCGACCAGAAGCCGCCGATGGCAACGCCGATCAGCGCGCGGCCGACCATGAACAGCGGATAGTTCGGCGCAAACGCGGCCACGGTGCCCGAGGCGATCATCAGGCCGGTCAGCGCCAGCAGCAGCGTCTTGCGGTCGAGCCGCCCCACGACCGACGTCAGGCACAGACTGGTCAGCAGCGCGAACGCGCCGGAAATGGCAATCGACTGCCCGGCCTGGCCTTCGGTGATGCGCAGGTCGGCCGCCAGGGGTGTGAGCAGGCTGACCGGCATGAATTCGGATGCAACGAGGGCAAAGGCGGCAAGCGACATCGCTAGCACGGCGCCCCATGCCGCGGGCCCGGCCGGCTTGCTGTCGCAAGCGACTGTAATGGTTGGATTCATTGGTTATGCAGAAGGGGAAAAACGGCCTGCTACAAAGCAGCAGGCGTAGGGTGGACGGGTACCCCGTCCACGCGTCGATGGTTGGCCGCAAGATTATCCGGCACGAACACGACGCCGATCACCGCGTGGACGGCAGAGCCGCCTCGCCGGCCGCGTCCACCCTACGCGGCTAGCGTGGCGCTGTCGATCACGAAGCGGTACTTGACGTCACCCTTGAGCATGCGCTCGTAGGCGCCGTTGATCTCGTCGGCGCGGATCATCTCGATGTCCGACACGATGCCGTGTTCGGCGCAGAAATCGAGCATTTCCTGGGTTTCAGGAATCCCGCCGATCATCGAGCCGGCGATCGCGCGGCGCTTCATGATCAGGTTGAACACCTGCGGCGACGGGTGCGGCGAATCCGGCGCACCGACCAGCACCATGGTGCCGTCGCGCTTGAGGATCTGCAGGAACGCGTCCAGGTCGTGCGGCGCGGCCACCGTGTTGATGATCAGGTCGAGGGTCTTGGCCTGCGCCGCCATGGCGTCGGCATCCTTCGAGATCACGACTTCATCGGCGCCCAGCGCCAGCGCATCGTCGCGCTTGGAGGCCGACGTCGTGAAGGCCACGACGTGTGCGCCCATGGCGTGGGCCAGCTTGATGCCCATGTGGCCCAGGCCACCGATGCCGACGATGCCGACCTTCTTGCCAGGACCGGCGTTCCAGTGGCGCAGCGGCGACCAGACGGTGATGCCGGCGCACAGCAGCGGCGCCACGGCGGCCAGCTGCTCTTGCGGATGGGTTACGCGCAGCACGAAGCGCTCGTGCACGACGATCTGCTCGGAGTAGCCGCCCAGCGTATGGCCCGGTGCATCCGGGGTTGGGCCGTTGTAGGTGCCGACCATATTGTCGCAATAGTTTTCCAGGCCTTCGCCGCAATCGGCGCACGCCTTGCACGAGTCGACCATGCAGCCGACACCGACCAGGTCACCGACCTTGTGCTGCGTGACGTGGGCGCCGATGGCCGACACGCGGCCAACGATTTCGTGGCCTGGCACGCAGGGAAACTGCGAGCCGGCCCATTCGCCGCGCACGGTGTGCAGGTCGGAGTGGCAGACGCCGCAGAAGTCGATCGCGATCTGCACGTCGTGCGCGCCAGGTGCGCGGCGCGTGATGTCCATCGATTCGAGGGCTTGGTCGGGCGCGTAGGCGCCATAGGCTTTGACAGTCATGGGAATCCTTGTGGTGGTTTTGCTTGTTTACTTGATGTAGCGGGATGGCCGCAGGGTCACGCAAAGGCGCGGCGGCACTGGGTGAATCTACCAGCACTCACTATAGCCTTGCTGGCGCGCGAGAGTAAGGCCGATTCGCTCATGGGGGATATGACGCTCCCTCATGAATGCACCGGCCGGCCAGGCACGGCGGCTTGCGCCATCCCATCGACGCCGGTGGCACAATATGCGCAGGCGAACGTCGCATCACACAAGGATGATGCGTAACCCCGGTTGCATTCCATGGAGCGCAGGCGCATTGACACCATCCAACGACAATCCGGCCCTCGATTTTCTGCGCTTGTCCAGCAAGCGCAGGCCCGTGGTGCGCTTCGTGGTCGCCGCGACGGTACTGGCCTGCATCCTGCTGGTGGCCTTTGCCGCGTGGTTCATCGAGACGACGCGCCAGGCGCAGATCGCGCAGACCACGGTCGCGACCAGCAATGTCGCGCGCATGGTCGGGGCCCAGGTCGAATCGGCCATGAAGACCACGAGCATGGCGCTGGCCAACGTCGCCGAGCGGGTCGAACACGATGGCACGAGCCCTGCAGCGCTGGCGCGGTTGCAGGCGCACCTGGTCGAGCTCACCCACACGACACCCGAGCTGCACGGCATCTTCGTGTATGGCGAAGATGGCGCCTGGCTGGCCACGTCGCTGGACCAGCCGGTCATGGCCAACAACGCCGACCGCGCGTATTTTCAGTACCACCGCGAGCATCCGGGCCGCAACATCCACGTGGCCCATCCGGTGCGCAGCCGCTCGAGCGGCATCTGGGTCTTGCCGGTCTCGCGCCGCATCGACCGTGCCGACGGCAGCTTTGCCGGCGTCGTGCTGGTGACATTGAAGGTCAACTTCTTCGAACAGATCTACGACGACCTCGATGTCGGCCGCACCGGCACGGTGCTGCTGGCGCTGGACGACGGCACCGTGGTCTACCGGCGCCCGTTCGACGAGAAGATCATCGGCACCAATCTGTCGCATGGCGCGGTATTCCAGGCGATCCGCAACAAGTCGGCCGGCGCCGAGTTTCTGACCGCCTCGATCGACAAGATCGAGCGCCTGTACAGCTATCGCCGGGTCGACCGCTTTGCATTCGTGATCGCCGTCGGCCAGACCAAGGACGAGCTGCTGGGCGACTGGAAGCGTTCGAGCTTTTTGATTGGCGCCGTCACGCTATTGATCGCGGCCCTGTTCACGCTGTTCGGGCGCAAGCTGGTGCGGCAGATCGCAATCCGCGACCGGCTCGACCAGACCTTGCGCGCCTATTCCGAAGACCTGCAGCGCGACAACCAGGGGCTGCACGAACTGGCGCACACCGACAAGCTCACGCAACTGGCCAACCGGCGCCGCTTCGATGACATGCTGGACCACGAATGGCGCCGCGCGCAGCGCAGCAATGCGCCGCTGGCGCTGATCCTGCTCGACATCGACTACTTCAAGAAGTACAACGACCATTACGGCCATCCGGCCGGTGACGCCTGCCTGCAGGGCGTGGGCGCCGTGCTGGCCGCCAGCCTGAATCGCACCGGCGACCTGCCCGCCCGCTACGGCGGCGAAGAATTCGCCGTCATCCTGCCGGCGACCGATCTGCAGGGCGCACTGGCCGTTGCCGAACGCATGCGCCAGGACATTCTTGACCTCTCCATCGCGCACGCCCAATCGCCCTTCGAGACCATCACGGCCAGTCTCGGCGTGGCCTCCTTCGAGCCTGGCGGCAAGGAGTCCTTGAGCACCGCCGACCTGGTCGTGCGCGCGGACATGCAGCTCTACCAGGCCAAGGCTGCGGGCCGCAACCAGGTGTCCGGCGCGGCCTTCAGCGCCACCGGCGCCGACGCAAATTCAGGCGAGGGCCAGGCGGCGCAATGAGGCGTCGACGGCGTGCAGGCTGTCGACTTCGCAGGTGGGAATGGCGAGCGATTCGTTGGCCAGTCGGCCCGGATTGAACCAGACGCTGTCGATGCCGAAGCGGTTAGCACCGAGGATGTCAGCGTCCAGGCGATCGCCCACGATCACCGTATCGGGCTTGGTGAAGGTGCGCGCCATCTTGCTGGTGTATTCGAAGAAGCGGGTGTCCGGTTTGGCAAAGCCGCAGGCTTCGGACGTCGCGACGAACGACAGCGACGGGGCCAGACCCGAACTGGCGATGCGCCGGTGCTGGATCGCGTGCGCGCCATTGGTGATGATGCCCACTTCGCCGATCCCGGCCAGCGTCTCGCACAGCGCTACCGCGCCATCGACCAGCACGACGGTATCGGCAAGGGATTCGCTGTACACATCGCTGGCAACGTGTGGATCGAGGTCGATCCCGTTGTCGGCGAAGGTCTTGCGAAAGCGTTCGATGCGCAGGAAGTCCTTCGACACGGCGCCCTGTTCAAAGAGGCGCCACAGCGCGACGTTGGTCATCTGGTACTGCGCGAACAGGACGTCGAGGCCGTCACGCAGATCGAAGTGCGCCATTGTGCGCTGGAAGGAAGCTTGTTCGGAAGCCCGGAAATCGAGCAGGGTGTCGTCGAGGTCAAACAGGAAAAGTCGGTGTTTCATTGCGTCCAACAGTAAAGCGGCAATGCTCCATGGTAGCACCCGCCGCCAAGCTGCGTCAGCTGGGGTTCGGATCGGGCACCGGCTCGTCATCGTGCGGCAGATGGCCCGGCTGGTGGTGCGGATGCGGATGTGGCGCCTCGAACGGATCGGGCATTGGATCGTCGACGGGCGCCGGATCGGGCGCGCGATGGGCGTGGATGGAAAACGGCGGCGCTGATTGCGCGGTATGGCCTGCTTGCATGATGCGGTCCTCCTCGATTGGCTGATTGGCCCACCTTAGCATGCGCTCCTGCGGCGCGGCGCGCGCCGGCAGTGGGCTACAATGCGGTCTTTCCGAACACCGCCTGCTGACCGTCCCCATGGAACTTTCGATCACCACCCTGGCCCTGCTCGTCCTGACTCCGCTGCTGGTCTGGCGCATCTACGCGCGCATCAAGAAGCAGATGCTGCGCCAGCGCTCGATCTACCAGCGCCATTACACGGGCATCCTGGTGTTTGGCGCGATGATCCTGGTGCCGGCGGCGCAGCTATTCGCCAGTCCGTACAACCTGGCGGCGCTGCTGGTGGGCGCCGTCGGCGGTATCGGTTATGGCGTGTGGGGCCTGAAGCTGTCGCGCTTCGAGGCCACGCCCGAGGGTTATTTCTTCACGCCGAACGCCCGCCTGGGCCTGGTGATGGCGATGATCCTGGTGGCGCGCATCCTGTACATCGGGGTCGAGATCTACGCCAACCAGGGCAAGGGCTTGCCCACGCCCCAGCTGAGCGACAGCCCGCTGACCATGCTGTGCGTGGGTCTCACCAGTGGCTACTTCGCCTGTTATTCGGTCGGGCTGCTGCGCTGGCGGCGGCGGGCCAAGCGCGAGAATATGTAGGGTGGACGGCTCCGCCGTCCACGCGGTGATGGTTGGCGGTACGGTCATCCGGTACGAAAGCGGAGCGGGCCTCTTTTAAGGGGCTCCGTTTAGCTAGCGCGTGGACGGCGGAGCCAACCATCACCGCGTGCGCGGCGTAGCCGCACACCCTACGCCGCTTCCTTGCGCCGTTGCAGCACGAAAATCGGCTGCGCCCACTGCTGGTCCTTCTTCTTCTTGCTCGTGATGAGCGTCAGTTCCGACGGGTCGTAGACGTCCGTGTTGTGCGTCAGCGGGGTCGTCATCAGGTATTGGGCGTCGGTGTTCTTCAAAAACTCGCCGACCAGCTGGATGTTGCGGATATCCAGGTGGGCAAACGGTTCATCGATGAACACGAAGCCGCCCGAGCCTTCTTCGGACTTGAGCAGGCCAATCAGCAGCACCAGCGACTTCATGACCTGCTGGCCGCCCGAGGCTTCGCCGTCGTTCATCCCGATCTGGTCCTTGCCGTCGAACTTGAAGCGCACGTGCAGGCCGGCCTGCGACAGTTGCACGTCGTCGTTCTCGAGCCGCACCGGATCCGCCTGTACATCGATCCCGGCCAGGCCACCCAGTTCGCGGATGTTCTTGGTATAGGTCTTGATCGTGTAGCGCAGGCGCTCGATGTAGGCGCCGCGTGCATTGCCGGTCGCTTCGATCGCGCGGTTGTTCTGGTAGCGGCGCTCTTCGGTTTCCGTCTGGCGGCTTTCGAGCTGGTCGTGCAGACGCGCGTACTGGTCGACCACGGTCGGGTCGAGTTCCCAGTCGTCGCGCGCCAGCGAGCCTTCAAGGGATCCCAGGCGCAGATTGACCTGGTGCGCATTCTGGTGCTTGGCCACCAGGTCGCCGCGCCAGTTCGGATTCTTCCAGGCGCCCGGCACGGCGCGCCAGCTGCGGCGCAATTCCAGCAGTGCTTTGGCGTGCTCGGTGCGCTGGTCGATCTGGCGGCGATGGTTCAGGCGCATGCCTGCCTCGGCTTCCGACAGCGCCATGCGCGCGTTCTGCCACACGGTGTCGGCGCGGGTGCGCGCGACGGTCGCGTTCTTGCTCAGGGTTTGCAGCTCGCCCAGGCGTGCGCCCACTTCCATCCGTTCGGCTTTGAGCGGCGCCAGTGCGCGCGCGGCTTCCTCGAATTCTTCCTGGCGGGCCGACAGTTCCTTGGCCGCGTCCACGCCGGCGATGCGCGCCTTCAGGCCACCCACTTCGGCGGCCAGCTTCGAGATCGCCAGCGTCAGTGCGTCTTCCTTCTGTTCCAGCGCCGGCAGCGATTTCTGGATCGCTTCCAGGCGCTGCGTCTTGCCGGCCGCACCGAAGCGATAACGCGATGCTTCGACGAACAGCGAGCGACCACCGCGGCGTTCGCGGTGGTAGGCGTCCGGCGTGATCCATTCGTCCGAGCGGCTCTTGAAACCGTCGTCGACCGAATCGACGCGCACGATGCGCTCCAGCTGGTCGATCAGCCAGCCCGGCGCCTTGCCAGAAAAGCTCACCACCGACAGCAGGCTGTCATCCTTGACCACTGGCGCCGTCACGCAATCGGGCACGATGAAGTGGCGATAGCGTTCCTTCTCGGCCAGGCGGTAGGCATTGGCGGCATCCGATGCTTTTTCGAGCAGCACGACCGAGGCGTAACCACCGAGCACACCTTCGACCGCGCCCTGCCATTTCGGATCCGTCACTTCGACGATGTCCGACAGCATCGCGTGCGCAATGCCTTCGTCGCGCAGTGCGCGGCGCATCAGGCGCTGCGCTTCGGGTTCCGGCATCGCGCTCTTGCCCTGCAACTGGGAGATCGTCGCCAGCTCGCCCGCGATCCTGGTCGACACGGCTTCGCGCGCGCTCTTCTGGCGCGCCAGCTCGGCTTCTTTTTCGCCCAGCTGCTTGCCCACTTCGGCGATGTCGGCGCCGGCATCGGCCGACAGCTTTTGCAGGCGGTCGCGCTGTTCCAGCAGGCTTTCCAGCGGTTTGAGGCGCGTGTTCACTTCGGTCAGGCGGCGGGCCAGTTCGCCGCCCTCCTGCTCGAGCTGCGTTTCCTGCTTTTGCGCTTCGGTCAGCGCGCGCTGCTGGCTGGCGAGCTGGCTGCGTTTCTCGGCCAGTTGACCGTCAGCCTGCACCAGGGGCTTCTTCGCTTCGCGCAGCGTGCGCGAAACCAGCAGCGCTTTCTCGCGCGCTTCGTGGTACTGCAGCGCCGGCAGCACTTCTTCGTGCAGCTCGCGCTTTTCCTTGTGCAGATCGGACCATTGATGGTGGTTGGCCACGCGCAGGCGCAAGCCTTCGAGGTTGGTGCGCGAGGCTTCCAGCTCGGCCTCGAAGCGCTTGAGCTCTGTCTCAGTATCGCGCTGGTGCCGCTTGGCTTCGTCGTACGCGTCCAGCACTTCCTTGTCGCCAAACACCTGGAACACCAGGTCGAGCAACTGGCGCGGCGCGTATTCGCACAGCTTGTCGGTCTCGCCCTGCTCGAGCGCCAGCACTTTCGACATCGCCGGCGACAGGCCGGCCGACGCCAGGCGCTTGCGGTAGTTTTCCACGCCCAGCCAGTCGGTCGCTTCGGTCACTTCCTCGATCTCGACGTTCCCGGGTCGCATCAGGTATTGGCGCTTCCAGTCGCCGCCGTTCTTCTGCACCTGGCAAAAGAGCGTGACTTCATCGTCGGCGAAAAAGCCCGAATGACGAAACGGCCGGTTCGACAACTGGCGGCCTACCGGCTTGTTGTCGACGACGGCGCGCAGCCAGGCGCTTTGCTGGCCCGAGTGGCGCGCATAGTGTTTATACGTGCGGCCCATCGAGCAATCGAGCCCGAACAGCGTGCGCATCGCATCGAGCAGCGTGGTCTTGCCCGAGCCGTTCTGGCCGGCGATCGTGATGATCTTGGCGTCGAGCGGGATGTTCTTGATCCGCTGCCAGTAATCCCAGTGGACCAGTTCGAGTGATTTAATGTGGAACATCGGCTATCTCAATTCGGGGTGTCAGGGACATCAAGGGCGCCGTCGGGCGCCAGGGCATCGTTGGCGGCGTCGGCATCCACCGGGGCCACGCGGCGCGGCGCGGCCGCCAGCGGTGCGCGCTTGAACACTTCGGACAGCGCGCCGTTGATGATGCGCTCCTTGAGCACGTCGGTGTCCATCATCAGGTCAAGCAGCGGGCCTTCCAGGATCACGTCGCCACGGCGTTCGATGAAGCCGAGTTTCGACAGCACGCCCAGGTTCATGTCCATGCGCGTCTTCTTGCCCAGCTTGTCGCCGAAGTCCGACAGCAGTGCCGTGTACGAAATGCCGATCGAGGTGTCTTCGGCGCGCGGGATGGACAACTCCTTCTCGAACATGTCGTTCTGGTCGTCGTCGATCGTCGTATGGGTTTCCTGGCGCTCGCGTTTGGGCAGGATGATCTGCGCCCACAGCACGACGAGCAGCGCCACGCCATCGCGCGTCAGGCCGAAGTTGTTGTTCTGCCAGATGTCCTTGGCGCCGAAGATCTTCGGCTCGACGTTGCGGTGCAGGGCCACGGTGACGTGGTCGGCATACACGTTGTCGAGCAGCTTCAGGCCCGATTCGAGCAGGCGCTTGTCGACTTCGGCGCGGAACTGGTCGTCCGACAGCGCGCGCTTGACCATCTTGTCGTCGCGGCGCAGGGTCTGGTGCGTCAGCAGGCGCGCGATCAGGATTTGTGCATCGTCATTCATGGGGCAGGCTGTCCATCAGGAGTGGGATCGGCATTCAGTGAAAGGGTCGCGACCGACATGGCCGCCACTTCCGGGTCGTTCAGCTGGACCATCTCGTCGAGCGAGACGAACGTCAGCGGCAGGCGCGCCAGTTCGGCGGTCGCGCCCTGCAGGCTTGCTTCGGACGCGTCACCCAGGAGCGGCAGCAGCGACGCGCGGTACGAGGCCAGCGCGAACGTGGCCGGCAGCAGCGATTCGTGCAGCTGCACCCGGCGCGGGCCGACACTCGAAAATTCAGGGAAGTTGCCCAGGTTGGCAAAATCGGCCAGCTTGTTGATCCAGTCATTCAGCTCGAGCTGCATGGCCGGATTGTCATTGACTGTCAGCGGCGCATCCTGGCCACTCGGCAGGCCTTTCGGGCCGGTCGAGATGATGCGCTCGGCTAGCAGCTCGGTTTCGGCCACGTCGATCATCTCGGCCGGGGTGCCGAACAGCGGCGTGACCGGGCGGTCGATCGCGCCGGCGGCCAGGCTCGCGAGGTCGTCGTGCGCCAGCAGCCAGCGCTTAACGTCCGTGGTCGACAGGCCCGACTGGCCCAGGTGCACGCGCTGGCGTTCGATCTGGTTCAGCGCGCGCGAGAACATGCCCTGCATATTCAGCAGTGCACTTTGCGCGCGGCCGATCGCCTGCGCCGCGCGGTGCGTGGCGGCGTCGGCCCGTTCGTCGGACGTGATCGCGCGCAGGATGACCGAGCCCTTCTCGACCCAGTCGCAGGCCATGTGCCACTTGGCCTGCGACGTGCGCAGGCGAAACTCGGAGCCGGACGCGATCGCATCGCGAAACTCCTCGGTCAGTTCGACCAGGCGGCCCAGCAGGTGTTTCAGCTGGTCGACCGTGACGCCGCCCACGGCCTGGGCGCCGGCCACCTGCGACAGCAAAAAGCCCATCTCGGCTTCGTCGCCTTCGGGCTTGCCCAGCGCCAGCAGGGTTTCCAGCGCAGACAGGACGTTGCGGGCCAGTGGCGTGATGCGGTAGACGGCCGCCGGGGCGTCCCAGGCCAGCAGGCCGTGGCCACGCAGGCGGTTGAGCACCGTTTCCAGGCTTTCGGGAACGAGATAGGCCAGCTTCTGGTTGATGTCGGCGCGCGAGAAGGCCGATGTGGACGCATCGCCAGCCAGTTCGCGCAGGACGAGCAGACGCACCAGCACACCGTCCTGCGTGCCGTGGAACAGGGCCGTGAAGGCCGACAGCATTGGCTGGGCACGCTTGAGGTGGAAGACTTGCTCGATTTCGTCCGGAGCAATGCCATCCTGAAAGTGTACCTGCAGCGGATCAAGTTCCTGCGCTGTCGTCGAGGCGTCGGCAGCGTGCGCCGCGCCGGCTTGGGGGTCGATCATTTTGTTAATAACCAGTCTCGTGCGCGGCCGAGACGGGTCTGCATTGCATTTGTTACCACAGACCCGGCCAGCTTCGCGGGGGCGTCAGTATAACAGTTAAGACTGGGCAATTCCGGAATGGCTGCCCGCTGGGGCAGCCTCTGCAACACCGCTGCCGCGCATGTCAGACTTACGACTTGGTCACGCTCTTGAGCGTCTGCTCGATGGTTTCCTTGTCGCCTTCGGTGAAGCGGATCTTGACCGGATAGTATTCGTGCGCCGGCGCCAGCCAGACGTCCACGCTCTGGTCGCGGCTGCCTTTCAGGGCTGCGCGCGTGACCAGAATCGCGTCGACTTCGCCCAGGCCCGTTTTGACTTTTTCGTTACGCACGACCTTGAAAGTCCAGGTCTCGGCACTGCTGCGCCCCGCCACGAAGAACGGCCACTCGGTGCCAGGCTTGAACTTGTCGCCGGCGGCGCGCGCCACGGCGGCCAGTTGCCAGGTGACCGATACGCGGTCCTGCTCCCCGCCCTTGAGCGGATAGGTCTTTTCGCCTTCCGAGAAGCGCATCGTCCTGGCGGCGCGGTCGAAGGTGATCGAGGTGGGGTCCTTGCGCATGCGCTTTTCGGAAAACTCGGTCGGCGCTAGGCCATAGGTATCAATGACGCCCTGGCTGCGGTTGTCGAGCAGCGTGCCCAGGATTGCCACGCGTGATTCGAAGCGCACGTCGTACTTGCCGTCCCCGGCGCGCCAGCTGACGGTGGCGTCGCCTTTCAGCGCCAGGCCCTTCTGGCGCGCGGCCAGGTCGTAGGCCAGATCGGCCGATGGCGGCAATTCGAACGCGCGCTTGACGGCCTGATGGGCGGGCTGGGCGGACGCGCCACCCAGTGCGAAGGTCAGCGCCAGGGCTGCACCGATGTGTCGAATGTTGTTCATAGGCATATCAAGATCCTGAATGGTCCAAGACGATATTATTCACTGTTTGCGTGGTTACTGCTCCGTTGGGCTCGGTATTGCGAATCCGCACCGGATACCAGCCATGCGCCGGGGCCAGCCAGATGTCCAGGCGCGACTTGTACGAGCCCGGTTGCGGCGGGCGCGTCAGGTGCCAGGTTTGCAGTGTGCCGAGTTTGGTATCGATTGCTTCCTGCCCCACCACCGTGAAGCGGTAGATGACCGCGTCGCGGTCTTCGCCAACGAAAATGTCGATGGCGCCGGTGAGCTGCTTCGGATCGCCGCGCGCAATCGCCGCCAGTTGCAGCGGGATGCTGGCCTTGTCCTGGGCGCCAGCCGGCAATTGGTGCGTCGCTTCCGATGCCGAAAACGTGATCACGCCCTTGCCCCAGTTGAAATGGGTGGCCGTCATGGCGCGGCCACGCCGCTTCTCGGTCATCGTGATCGGCGCAAAACCCGTTGCGGCCACCGCCCCCTCGCTTTTCAACACCACCAGATTGACCCGCGCGAACACGACGCGGATGCCGGCCTCGATCTGGATGCGGTAGCTGTCCGCGTTCAGTTGCCAGGCCAGCAGCGCCTCGCCGGACCACTCGGTGCCATCGGCGTCGGTGCGCGCGACGTCGAGCGTGATCTTCGCCGGCGGCGGCATGTCGATGACGTAGCGGCGCGCTTCCGGTGCTGCCGGTGGTGGCGGTGGTGGCGCCGTCGCTGCCGGCGCGGGCGCTGGTGGCGCCTGTGGCGCCGGCGCCGCCGGTATCGGCTCGGGCACCGGCGCGGCCGGCGCTGCGCCAGCACCGGTCCCGGAAGGCGCCGTATCGGTCACCGGCGTGATGTCCCCTGGCCGGTCGGGCACCGCGATCTCCACCGGCACCGGCGGCACTCGGGGCAGTGGCGGCGGACTGGCCTCGGGCACCGGCACCGGTTCGGGTGCAGGCTCTGGCGCAGCAGCGGGCAGCAGTCGGGCCACCAGCGTCACGGGCGCGCCACCTGGCGTGGCCGCTGGCGGCAGGACCGGGCTGACGTGCTGCAGCTCGGTCAGGACGATCCAGTGCAGCAGCACGACCAGCACCACGGGCAGCAGCCGGCGGCGACGGGGAAGAAGAATCGGTGCGGATGGCATGACGCTAGTGTAGCGCGGGTGCCGGAATGGACACGCGTGGCGGGATCAGGGCAACAGGATCGACAGCTCTTGCGCGCTCGCGCGCAGGACCGGCAGGAACTCTTCTTCCATCTTGCGCCGCGACACCCGCGCCGCGTGCGCGCCGATGTTCAGCGCCGCCAGCACATTGCCCGATGCGCCGCGCACCGGGACCGAGATCGAGCGCAGGCCGACCTCCAGCTCTTCTTCGACCAGCACGTAGCCCGCGCTGCGCACGTCCGCCAGGATGGCCCTGAGCCGCTCGGGATTGACCACCGTCCGCTCGGTCATGGCCTTGAGCGGCACGCGCGCCAGGTAGTCGTCCAGGTCCGGCGCCGGCAGATGCGCCAGCAGCATGCGGCCCAGCGCCGTGCAGTACGCCGGCAGGCGGCTGCCGGTAGTCAGCGACACCGACATGATGCGCGAGGCGGCCGAGCGCCCCACGTACAGCACTTCGTCGTCCTGCAGCACGCCGAGCGAGCACGATTCGTTCAGGCTGCGGCTGATCTGATTCAGGTAGGGGTGGGCCGAGACCGTGAGCGGCGTCGACGACAGGTACGAGTAACCGAGCGACAGCACCTTGGGCTTGAGCGAAAACTGATTGCCGTCCGCGCTGGCATAACCCAGCGCGATCAGCGTGTGCAGGCAGCGCCGCACCGACGCGCGCGGGATCGCCGTGCGGTGACTGATCTGGGCAATCGTCAGGCTGCGGCGCTGGTCGCTGAACGCCTGCAGCACCGCCAGCCCGCGCGCCAGCGACAACATGAAATTCGGGTCGCTGGCGATGGGGTCCGCAGCTGGCTCGGCTGGCAGTTCAGGCTCGTGTGGCGTGCTCATGGTGCTCCTTGGCAATGACGTGATAAACCGTTCGGCAATCGAACACATTCCATCGAGCTGTCTTGCGCCCCGGGCCGGCACACTCCTACACTCGATTCATCTGTTCAGTGACCAGACATTAGGGCGATTATCGAACAGTGTCAACGCGCGTTGCGCTGGAAAGGACCTGCACCATGATCGACAAGATTTCCCCGTCGGTGGATGCGGCGGTGGCCGACATCCCCGATGGCGCGACCGTCCTGATCGGTGGCTTCGGCACTGCCGGCATGCCGGCCGCCCTGATCGACGCACTGATCGCCCAGGGGGCGCGCGACCTCGTCATCGTCAACAACAATGCCGGCAACGGCGACACCGGCCTGGCGGCGCTGCTCAAGGCGCGCCGCGTGCGCAAGATCATCTGCTCGTTCCCGCGTCAGGCCGATTCGCACGTGTTCGACGCGCTGTACCGGGCCGGCGAGATCGAGCTCGAACTCACGCCCCAGGGCAATCTGGCCGAGCGCATCCGCGCCGCCGGCGCCGGCATCGGCGGCTTTTTTTCGCCCACCGGCTACGGCACCGATCTGGCGGCCGGCAAGGAAACGCGCCTCATCGACGGCCGCCACTATGTGCTCGAGTCGCCGATCCACGCCGACTTCGCACTGATCAAGGCCTTCCACGGCGACCGCTGGGGCAACCTGGTGTACCGCAAGACCGCGCGCAACTTCGGCCCGATCATGGCGATGGCGGCCCGCTGCACGATCGCCCAGGTCAGCCGCGTGGTCGAACTGGGCGAACTCGATCCGGAAGCCATCGTCACGCCCGGCATCTTCGTCCAGCGTGTCGTACAGGGAGACGTCGCATGCAACGCTTGACCCGCGACCAGATCGCCGCGCGCGTCGCGCGCGACATTCCCGAAGGCGCTTACGTGAACCTGGGGATCGGCCTGCCGACGCTGGTCGGCGCGCACCTGCCGCCAGACCGCGAGATTTTTCTGCACAGCGAGAACGGCCTGCTCGGCATGGGCCCGCCGCCCGCCCCCGGCGACGAAGACGAAGACCTGATCAACGCCGGCAAGCAGCCGGTCACGCTGCTGGCCGGCGGCAGCTACTTCCACCACGCCGATTCGTTCGCGATGATGCGCGGCGGGCACCTCGACATCTGCGTGCTCGGCGCGTTCCAGGTGTCCGTGCAGGGCGATCTGGCCAACTGGCATACCGGTGCGCCGGACGCGATTCCCGCCGTGGGCGGCGCGATGGACCTGGCCATCGGCGCCAAGCGCGTGTTCGTCATGATGGAGCACCAGACACGTGACGGCGCCAGCAAGATCGTCGAGCGCTGCACCTATCCGCTCACGGGCCTGGCGTGCGTGAGTCGCATCTACACGGACCTGGCCGTGCTCGATGTGACGCCCGCTGGCCTGGCGGTGCGTGACATCGTCGACGGCCTGTCGTTTGCCGAACTCGAACACATTACCGGGCTGGCCTTGACGGATGCGACGCAGGCGCGCGCCGACGACCTCCCTCTCATCACCCAACGCGTCTGACCACGAAGGAGAAGCCCGCCCTACCCTGGTTTGTCAAGTAGCCGGCCCCGACGCCAGGCGCTTTCCTATAAGAATACAAGGAGACAATATGCATCGACAAGACGTGACCCTGGTCACCGGCGGCAGCGCCGGCATTGGCCGGGCCATCTGCGAGACACTGATCGAACAAGGCCGCACGGTCGTCAATCTCGACTACCGCCAGCCCGACTGGCGGCACGACCAGCTCGTGTCGTTCCAGGCCGACCTGACGCGCCAGAACGAGACTCGCATGATCGCGCAGCAGATCGCGGCCGCCTACAACGTGACGGCGCTGGTCAACAATGCGGGCGCCACCCGCCCCGGCACCATCGACACGGCCACGATGGAAGATCTCGACCATGTCGTCGACCTGCATCTGAAAGCAGCCATCCTGCTGGTCCAGGCCTTCCTGCCCGCACTGCGCGCATCGGGACAGGGCCGCATCGTCAACATCGCCTCGCGCGCAGCGCTGGGCAAGGCCGAGCGCATCGTGTACGCCGCCACCAAGGCCGGCCTGATCGGCCTGACGCGCACGCTGGCGCTCGAACTGGGCGGCGACGGCATCACCGTCAATGCCGTGGCGCCGGGGCCGATCGCGACCGAACTCTTCCACAACAGCAATCCCGACGGCGCGCCACAGACCCGGCGCATCATCGACAGCATCGTGGTGGGCCGCCTCGGTACGCCGGCCGATGTCGCGCGCGCCGCCGCCTTTTTCCTGTCGCCCGACAACGGTTTCGTCACCGGCCAGGTGCTGTATGTGTGTGGCGGCACCACGCTGGGCGTGGCCCCGGTCTGATTCGATCTGCAACAAGGCCTGGCTGCCACCCGCGCGCGTGCCCGGTCCATTTCGCTGCATCCGTTGTCCTTATTGGAGACACATCATGTCACGCACCTTTTCGTCGACCCGCCGTACCCTCACCCTCGCCGCTGCGTCGGCCCTCGGCCTGCTGGCCCTGACGCCGCTGGCGGCGCAGGCCCAGGCCTTCCCCACCAAGACCATCACGATCATCGTCCCGTTCTCGGCCGGCGGCACGACCGACATCCTGGCGCGCGTGCTGGGACAATTCATCAGCAAGGACCTTGGCCAGCCGGTCATCATCGACAACCGCGCGGGCGCAGGCGGCAATATCGGCACCCAGCTCGTGGCGCGCGCCGCGCCCGATGGCTACACGATCCTCATGGGCACGGTCGGCACCCACGCCATCAACCAGAGCCTGTACCCGAAACTGGGGTTCGACCCGATCAAGGACTTCGCACCGCTCACGCGCGTGGCTCTGGTGCCGAACCTGCTGGTGGCCAATCCGGCGCAGCCATTCAAGACCGTCAAGGAGCTGATGGCATATGCCAAGGCCAATCCCGGCAAGGTCACGTTCGGCTCGTCGGGCAGCGGCACGTCAATCCACCTGTCCGGCGAATTGTTCAAGCAGATGGCCGGGGTCGACATCCAGCACGTGGCCTACAAGGGCAGCGCGCCGGCCGTCAATGACCTGCTGGGCAACCACATCGCGATCATGTTCGACAATATGCCGTCGGCGATCAGCCACGTCAAAGCCGGCAAGCTGCGCCCCCTGGCCGTCACCACAGCGCAGCGCTCGCCGGCGCTGCCCGACGTGCCGACAATCGCCGAAGCCGGCGTGCCTGGCTACGAAGCCACATCGTGGTTCGGCCTGCTGGCGCCGGCCAAGACGCCGGCGCCAGTCGTGGCAAAACTGAACGCGTCGATCCTCAAGGCGCTGGCCGACCCGGACGTCAAGAAAAAGCTGCTGGAGCAAGGCGCCGAACCAGCCGGCGAAACACCGGCGCAGTTCGCGGCCTTCATCGCCAGCGAGACGGTCAAGTGGGGCAAGATCGTCAAGCAATCCGGCGCGACAGCGCAGTAAGCTGCCGTGGTGCGCGGGGCGTGGTCTGCCCCGGCGTTATCTGCTACGCTAGCCGCACCACCACAGGAGACGCCACATGCTCAAGCCGCCCATGCCAGGAATGACCGACACCCTCGAATTCGTCAAGAACCTGTGGGGCGGCATGCAGATCCCCGGCACCATGCCGGGCATGCCGCCGCTGCCCGGCGCGGGCATGTCGGTGGAAGACCTCGACAAGAAGATCGCCGACCTGAAGGCAGTCGAGGCCTGGCTCACCCTCAACCAGAACATGCTGCACGGTACGATCCAGGCCCTGGAAATCCAGCGCGGCACGCTGGCCACGCTCAAGGCGATGGGCGACAGCATGGCCCAGGCCATGGGCCAGACGAAGGTTGGCGAGTCGTCGGTTGCGCCATTCGCGCAGTTCTTCGCCCAGATGGCGCAGACGGCCACGCCGCCGGCCCCGACGCCGCCAACCCCAACCCCAACCCCAACGCCTCCTCCGCCACCAGCGCCCGATGCCGCGCAGGCCGCACCCGATGCCGCGGGCACCGCCATGCCGGCCGCCGTGGCGTGGTGGAACCTGTTGCAGGATCAGTTCCGTCACGCCGTGGCCAGTGCCATACCGGCCGAGGGCGCGACGGCTGCCGATGACGCCAATGCCGCTGACGCGCCCCCTGCTGCGCCTGATGCGCCATCGGAGGAACCCGCCGCGCGTGCCCGGCGCAACGGCCGCAGCAAGACCGACAAGACCTGACGCCGGCAGCCGGGGCGCTGCAGGGATGCCTTGACGCGTCCCCATTGACGGTGCTGGTAGCGCACGCGCATGAACCGTGCTGAACTGACCGGGCGGCCACCCTTCCCGGCCGCTCAGTTCAGCCGGAGCGCCCCATGCTACCCAGTGACCTGTCCCACCTGACACCATCGCAGGTCGACGACCTGCGCCGCAAGCTGGCCGCCGCCGGCTGCCAGCCGCCGCCCAACCCCGGCACGATCAGCGAACTGCACGACGCATTCGCGCTGCTGCGCCGCCGGCACGGCCTGGCGCCGTCCAATGCCATCGATGCCGACACCCTGCGCTGCCTGAACCTCGACGCCGGCCTGTTGTTCGGCGAAGTGCTGCGCGACGAACTCGATCTGCTGCGGCCTGCCAGCAGCGAGGCACTCGACGCTGGCGTGCCGCCCGACCGCGCACGCCTGCGCGCCCGCGCCCACGGCGGCATGCTCACCGGCCTGGCCCTGTCCGGCGGCGGCGTACGCAGCGCCACGTTCGGGCTGGGCGCCCTGCAGGCACTGGCGCGCTGCCGCTTGCTGGGCCGGATCGATTACCTGTCCACCGTGTCCGGCGGCGGTTTTGTCGGCGGCTGGCTGGCGCGCTGCCTGCACGCGCATGGCAACGACATCCACAAGCTCGAAGCCTTGCTCGCGCCGCCCGCCGGCAGCGGCGAGGCGCCCGAGCTACGCTTCCTGCGCCAGTACAGCAATTACCTGTCGCCGCAGGGCGGCATGTTCAGCGCCGACACCTGGACCCTGCTCGGCATCTATGTGCGCAACACGGGCCTGAACCTGACCATGCTGGTGGCCTGGTTGTGCGCCCTGCTGCTGCTGCCGCGCTTTGCCGTCTGGGGCGTGCACCGGGTCGTGGGACCTGGCGGACCATGGGCGCGCATAG
Source organism: Massilia aurea (assembly GCF_014200505.1). GTDB lineage: Bacteria > Pseudomonadota > Gammaproteobacteria > Burkholderiales > Burkholderiaceae_D > Telluria > Telluria aurea_B. The sequence goes on from NZ_JACHBX010000002.1 coordinate 152,060, forward strand.
GCGACGTCGCCTGGATCGCGGGCGTGCTGCTGTTCTTGTTGGCGGTGTTCTGTATTGCGCTGTCGATTTCCAGCAAGCCGGCGAGTTCGCGTGGCCGGCGCCGCTTTCCGCTGTCTCAGGGCGCCGTCCTGTGGTGCATCAACCTGCCGCTGCTGCTGGCGGGCTTTCTCGGCAGTCTCGCCGTATGGCGCCACGGCGGCGCGACGCCGGCGACACTGCTGCCGCCGCAACTGGCCGACCGGCCGCAGTGGCTGCTGGCGCCGGGCGTGGTCTACTTCATTGTCTGGGCCTGCGGCTGGTACCTGGCGCACGACCGCGCCAGTTCGTACCGGGGCGCGGGCTACACCGTCTGCGGCGCCGGTGGCCTGGCGGCGCTGCTGGTCGTGCTCGACGCCACGCGCACCTTCGCACCGGCGATGCTGGCGTGGCTGCCGGACGGCGGCGCGCAGCTGTCGTGGTGGCTGTGCGGCTTTGTCGCGCTGGTGCTGCTGCTTGCGCTCTGGCTGGTCATGTACACGCGCCTGCGCGCCGACCCGCTACTACGCGACCTGACGCGCGCAGAGCTGGGCGAAGGCCTGTCGCACTTCGCCTGCGCGATGGGTGCGCTCACGCTGGGCACCGTGCTGCTGCTGTGCGCGCTGGCGCTGCTGCCGGCGCCGGATGCGCATCCGCTGGTCAACAACGCGATCGCGCTGGCCACCTTCGGCATGCCAGCGATGATGGCGCTGTTTGCCGTCACGATGAACCTGATGATTGGCCTGGTCGGCCGCCAGTACAGCGACGCGAGCCGTGAATGGTGGAGCCGCCAGGGCGCATGGACTGCGATCTTCGCGCTCGGCTGGCTGGCCGTGCACGGCGTGTGCTTCTTCTTTGCGCCGCTGCTGCACTGGGCCTGGCTCACCTACGCGCCGTGGTCCAACCTGGGCACGCTGGTTGGCTGGCTGGCGATGACCGCCTTCGGCCTGAAAGCCGGCAGCGGCGGCGCCACCGGCGCACGCGCCGCGCGCGACCCGAAACTCGAACTGGTGGCGCGCCTCGCGCCGTATGTCTTCACGGTCGGGATTTTTGCGCTGCTCGGCAGCCTGGTGCAGCTGACGGTGGCGCGCCCGAACCTGGACTGCCCGCACGCGACGCTCGCCTGCGTATTCCAGGCGCATGCCGCCGCCACGCTGGCCACCCGGGGCAGCACGCTGGTGGTGGCTTTCGGCTGCTTTCTCGGGGCCGCGCTGGTGCTCGGCTGGCGCGTCGACATCAACAAGTTTTCGCTCTACATGCTGTACCGGAACCGGGTCGTGCGCGCCTGGTTTGGCGCCGCCAACCGCGCGCGCCGGCCGCACCCGTTCACCGGCTTCGATCCGGGCGACGACATGCTGCTCGCCGAGCTCAAAAACGCGCGCCCCTACCCGATCATCAACACCGCGCTGAACCTGGTGGATGGCGACGAACTGGCATGGCAGACCCGGCGCACCGCGTCGTTCGCGTTCACGCCGCGCTGGTGCGGCTATGAGCAAGCGGGGCCTGGGAGTACCGGTTGCTATCGCCCGACCGCCGCCTACGCCGCGCACGCGGGCGTTGGACTGGACGACGATGCCGGCGTGCGCCTTGGGATGGCGGTGGCGCTGTCGGGCGCTGCGGCCAGTCCGCACATGGGCGCACACTGGTCGGCACCGTTGAATTTCCTGATGACGATGTTCAATGTGCGCCTGGGGCGCTGGTGCCCGAACCCGGCGCGCCCGACCTGGACCAGTTCATCCCCGCCCATTGGCCTCTTCAGCCTGTTGGCCGAGCTGTTCGGCCAACTGGATGCCGACGCCGGCTACGTGCACCTGAGCGATGGCGGCCACTTCGACAATCTGGGCATCTACGAACTGGTGCGGCGCCGCTGCCGCCTGGTGATCGCGGTGGACGTCGGCAGCGACCGCGAACACGCCTTCGAAGACCTGGGCAACGCGATCCGGCGGTGCGCCACCGAGCTGCATGTGCGGATCGACCTGGATGTATCACGCCTTGCCATCGCGCCGGCCAGCGGCATGTGCAGCGCCAGCTGCGCCGCCGGGAGCATCCGCTACAGCCAGGCCGACGGCGCTGCCGACGATGGCGTCATCCTGTACGTCAAGCCTGCCATCGTCGGCACGGAAAACGCCGACCTGCTCAATTACCGCAAGCTGCACCCCGACTATCCGCACGAGAGCCTGGCCGACGGCTGGTTCGATGAAGCGCGTTTCGAGAGCTATCGCGCACTGGGTGACCACGTGCTGGCGGGGGCGCTGGCTGATGCGGCGCAGGCGGCAGCGCAGGCCGATGGCGGCTGTGATATCGGGAAGCTGTGCGCGGAATTACTGCGCAGGCACGGGCCGGCGCGCTAAGAGAAGCGGTTGCTGTGCGTTGGCTTGGCCACCGGAGCTGGTTCGGGCGACACATCGGCCACGGCTTCTTTCTGGTCGGCCGCATCCACGGGCGCAGGCGGCGCCGCCGGATCGACCTTTGGCTGCAAACCACGCAACTGTTCCATCAGCTGCGCGAAGCGCTGCTGCCCTGGCTGCAGCTTGTCGACATGTTCGAGCACCATGCGCGCTTCGGTGTCGAGTTCTTCGTCATAGCCTTCCTGCTGCATGTGCGAGATCGAAATCTGCACCGCGTTGAACAGCACCCGCACATTGTCCGGCACCCGCTCGCGCGCCATGCGCATCCACTTGACGGCGTCGGGCAGCTTCCCGCTCTTCCACAGCACGACGCCCTGGTTCATCAGGTCCACCGCTTCCTTGCGCGCGGCGCGGATGATGGCGGCGCCCTCTTCGCTCAGGCGCGCCTTGTCGAAGATGGCCTGGACTTCGTCCTGCAGCAGGTTGTTGTCGTGGTTGTTGCGCACCACGTGGGCCAGCACCTCGCCCGGCGTGTCCTTGACGCCCACGGCAAACAGCAGGATCGCCATCTCGATGCAGATCGCCGTGCCGGGGCGCTTGGGGTCCTCACCCAGCATCGCTTCGAGCTCGTCGCCGGCGCGGCGCGCGTTGCGGTAGTCGCCGCTCTCGTGGTGGATCAGGCCTTCGGTGATCTTGGCGCGCAGCGCCATGTCGTCGTAGTCGCCGCCGAAATCGCGCTGGGCCAGTTGCAGCAGTTGCAGCGCATCCTTGGTATTGTTTTTCAGGCCGCACACGCGCGCCAGGCCAAGATAGGCGTCAGGCGTCTTGCGGATCGAGTATTCACCGATCACCAGGCACTTGCGAAACGCCTTTTCGGCCAGCGCCACGTTGCCCAGCTTGAGCGCAGCCTGACCCAGATTGCGCTGGCGCGGCACCGAGTTGGGCGAGAGCTTGGCCGCGCGTTCCAGGATCGCGGCGGCTTCGTCGTGCCGGCCCAGGCCCTGGTAGGCCTGGGCCAGCTGGTCGTAGGCGTCGATGTAGTGGCGGTTCTCGGCGATCACGGTCTGGAACATCTGGCGCGCCTGCTCGAAATCGCCATCGGCCAGGCGGATCTTGCCCAGGCCCGCGCGGGCCCAGTGGTATTCGCGCTGGGCCAGCACCTGCTCGTACACGGCGCGCGCCAGCGCCGGCTGGCCGCTGCGCTCGAGCATGCGCGCCTTCATGCGCAGCAGCTCGATCACGTGCACGCGGTTGGCGGCGATCTGCTCGTCGCACAGCGTCGCGGCGCGCAGGTAATCCTTTTCCATGAAGGCCTGGTCGATCAGGCGGAAGATCTGCTTGCGGCGCCACACGCGGTTCAGGCGCGAGAGCAGCACGCCTTCGGTGATCGGCTTGACCAGGTAGGCGTCGGGCTGGTGCTCGGCCGCGCCCATCACCGATTCGACGCTCTTTTCGGCCGAGACCATGACGAACACGCTCGACGGCAGCAGCAACTGGCGGATACGCGCTTCTTCCAGCACCTGCTGGCCGTTCTTGCCCTCGCCCAGGTTGTAATCGCACAGCACGACGTCGTAGCGCGTCTTGGTCAGGAGGCTCATGGCTTCGCCGCCGCTCGAGGCCTGGTCGATATTGCGCGCACCCAGGCTGCGCAGGCTTTCGCGCAGCAGCTGGCGGATCCCGGCAAAGTCGTCGACGATCAGGTAATGCTTGCCGGCCCAGTCGATCTGTTCGAGGACCTTGGGCAGCGCAGGCGTGGGGGCGGCCGGCGGTGTGGCGGTTGCCTGCACCAGCGCAGCAGGCGTGTTCATGGCAGTGTCAGGATGAAGCAGCCGCCGCCCAGCTGGCCGCCGTTCTCGAGCCGCACGGCGCCATGGCGCCCGCGATGGTGGTGCATGCGCGCCACCTCGCTCGAAAAATACAGGCCCAGGCCCGCGCTGTTGGTGGCGAAGTTGACGCCGATGTCGCCGCTCGCGGGCGCGCCTGCCGCCAGCAGGCCTGGCGGAAAACCGGCACCATTGTCTTCGACCCGGATTTCTAACTGGCCATCGACGTCGCGCGCCGTCAGCAGGATACGATCGCGCGTGTAGTGCAGCGCGTTGTTGACCGCATGCGATACGACGCCGACGATCAGGTCTTCGTCAACGTGGGCAATCAGGTCGGAGTCGACATCGAGTTCGAGCCGGATGCCACGTGACTCGAGCAGCACGCGCGAGAGCGCCACGACCTGCTCGACGACCTGCCCGACTTCGAGCGGCTGCGCATCGAACGGGTAGCCGGGCTTGCCGACCTGCTTGTAGAGCGCGAGGAGTTGCATCAGGTTGTCGTTCAGGCGGCGCGTCTGGTACAGCATCTGCCCCATCTGGCCATAGGCTTTCTCGGTCTCGGGCGTGGCGCCGTCGAGCAGCCGCTCGAGCGTGCCGGACAGCACGCTGATCGAGTTCTTCATGTCGTGCGCGGTCACCGCGAGAAACAGGAACAGCTCGGGCGAATGTGGTGCATCTTCCATCGCGGACCAGCCTCCTTCGGCGGTTAATAGTTGCTACCGGTAAATTATACCGGCTCGACCAGCACAGTCTGGACGCGATTGCCCCGGATGAGCGCACATTTGCGACAACGCAACAGCTAGAGGTCTCCCGTGCTGCTGGCCGGTTGCCGGACGCCGCGCCGTGCACGCAGCACGAACCGGGCCGGATCGAGCGCATCGACCAGCGTCATTTCCAGCGGCAGCGGCTCGCCTTCCAGCTGCGCCGTCAACAGCTCGGCTGCCAGCGGCGCCCAGATCAGGCCACGCGAGGCATAGCCAAGAAGGCCGTACAGCCCCGGATGGCGCGGCACGTCGCGCAGGCGCTCGGTGCTGCCGGCGGCGGCGACGTCGGGCAGGCGGCCCACGAGCGGCAGACGATCCGGCGACACGCAGCGAAAGCCCACGCGCCCCGCCAGTGGCGCATCGTCGGCCGCAAGCGGATCGGATACCAGCGCGCGCAGGCGGGTCACGTTTTCCAGCTGGCTGCTGGCGCGCAGCGCGGGATCGGCGTCGAGATCGTACGTCGCCCCGGCGCACAGCACGCCCTGCGCGGATGGCGTCAGGTAGGCTTCGCGGCACAGCACCAGCGGCAACTGCGGCGCCGCGCCCGGCGGCAGATGCGTGACCTGGCCGCGCAGGGCCTGCAGTGGCAGATCGGCGGTGAGCGCCATGCGGCGCGCGCCGGCGCCGCTGGCCAGTACCGCCGTCGGCGCCGTGGCCAGCACGGCGCCATCGGGCGCGCGCGCCAACCAGGTATCGCCTTCTCGCTCCAGCGTCGCGTCACCCGCGCCAAAGCAGCGCGTCAGGCGCGCGCCGCACGAGGCCAGCAATGCCTCGCAGACACTGCCCGGACGCGCCCAACCACCTTGCGGGAACAGCCAGCCGCCGTCCGGCGCCGGCAAGCCAAGCAATGCTTCGGCCGCCGGAGATTCGAGCCAGCGCGCGAAGTCCGACGGGACAGTGTTGTCGACAGCGATGGCGCGCGAGACCGCCGCGTGATCGGCGTCGCGCGCCAGTTGCAGCACGCCGCAGGCGGCGCCGTCAAAGGCCTGGCCGACGCCGCCCAGTTGCTCCCACAGGCGCAGCGCGTACAGGTAGGCGGCGCGCGTGAGGCGCGTCGGGACGTTGTCGTCGCGCGAGAGCAGCGGCATGAAGATGCCAGCCAGGTTGCCCGACGCTTCCAGCGCCACCTCGGGATGCCGCTCGATCAGCGTGACTTGCCAGCCGCGCGCGCACAGGCGCGCCGCCAGCGCGCAGCCGGCCAGACCCGCCCCCAGCACCAGCGCGTGGCGGACGGGTTGTGGTGTGACGGGGAGACGCGGTTTGCGGCTGGCGAAGACTGCGTTGTCGTCGTTCTCGAACACGAAGCCTTGCGCCGCCAGAGCTGTTCTCTGCGCGTCATCCAGGCCGGTTGCGTTCAGGCGCGCGCCGAGTGTCGTCAGGCGCGCCAATGGTCGGGCAAAGGCGCTGCCGACGGGGGCGTGCAGCCGGATGCAATCCAGGTGCGCATTGAGTTCGGCCAGCGCGCTCTCGAGCGGCGCTGCCAGCAGGTCCAGCGTGATGCCGGCTTCTGCTTGCGGGATGCGGTGAAAGCCCGGCTTCAGATCGGACGCCAGTGCCACGATGTGCAGGTGCTGCGAACGCTGCGGGTCGGCGCGCCAGGCCGCGATCAGGGCGGCGACACGTGCGCCATCGCCATGGTCGCTGTCGAACACGGTATAGCGGGTGCGGCCGCGCCAGTGGTCCTGCATCGGCATGTCAGCGCCGCGTGCGACAGATGCAGTCGCGGTCATGGTCGTCCACCATGCCGATGCCCTGCATGTAGGCGTAGACGATGGTCGAACCGACGAACTTGAAACCGCGCTTGCCCAGGTCTTTCGACAGGCGGTCGGACAGGTCGGTGCGTGCCGGGCGGGCGCCGTCCGGCCAGTCGTTGACGATCGGCGCGCCGTCGACAAAGCCCCACAGGTAGGCGTCGAGCGTCAGGCCCTGCTCGCGCATGGCCAGGTAGGCGCGCGCATTAGTGATCGCCGCGGCCACCTTGAGGCGGTTGCGCACGATGCCGGGATTGGCCAGCAGCTCGGCCTTCTTGTCATCGTCGTAGGCCGCGATCTTGTGCGCATCCCAGCCATCGAAGGCAGCGCGGTACGTGTCGCGCTTGTTCAGGATGGTTTCCCACGACAGGCCGGCCTGCGCGCCTTCGAGATTGAGCATTTCGAACAGCGTGGTTTCATCGTGGCACGGCACGCCCCACTCGTTGTCGTGATAGGCGATGTAGCGCGGGTTGGCCATATTGGCCCAGGAGCAGCGGGTGATGGTCATCGTTTCGCGCCGCGCGCGGGCATCTGGCGCAGGCAGGCCAGCACGTCATCAACGCGGCCGGCGGCGACCAGCTGCGCTGGCGTGCTGTCGCCAAGCTCAGGCTGGGGCGTGGTCATCCAGGCGTCGGCGGCGTCAATGCTGCCGAGCACCTGGCGCACCTCGTGCATGACCGCGTAATGGGTCTGGGCCTTGCGCGAATGGTCCTGGAAGCGGGCCTGCAAAGCGCTGATATTGTCGGGAGAAAGACGTTCGGGATCGGTCATGATGTGGGTCTCGGTAGCGTTGACGGCATCATACCTTGCCGCGGCGCGCGCCTGCCGGCCACTGCGCTTCGATCACCTTCGCCAGCGCCGCCACGCCGCGCCGGATATCCGCCGGCGGCACTGCTGAAAACCCCAGCAGCAGTCCCGGCGCCACCGCGCAGGCCGGCGTGGCCGTGGGATTCGCAAAATACCCGAGCGGGCGCAGTTCGATGCCGGCATCAAGCGCTGCCTGCGCCACGCGGGCTTCCAGCGGAATGCGGCCACGCTCGTCAGGCAGGAAGTGCGTGCACAAGTCCAGCCCCGCATCGGCCGGGCCACAGCGCAAGCGTTCGCCCAGACGGTCGTCCAGCGCCGTCATCAGCGCTGCGCGTCGTTCGGCATACGCGTCGCGCGTGCGCCGGATGTGGCGCATGAAGTGACCTTCGCCGATGAAGTCGGCCAGTACCGCCTGCGGCAGGATCGCACCCTGGCGGTCGATCAGCGCTTTTGCGCGCGCGAGCGGTTCGGCCAGCGCCGGCGGCGCGACCACATAGCCGAGCCGCAGCGCCGGAAACAGCACCTTCGAGAACGTTCCCACGTAGATTACGCAACCGGCGCGGTCGAGGCTTTGCAGCGACGCCAGCGGCGGACCGGTGTAGCGGTACTCGCTATCGTAATCGTCCTCGATCACCCAGGCGCGGTTGGCTGTCGCCCAGCGCAGCAGTTCGAGCCGGCGCGCGAGGCTCATCGTCACGCCCAGCGGCAGCTGGTGCGACGGGGTGGCGAACACCATGCGCGCGTCGGGATAATGCAGCGCGCCGTACGCCACATCCATCCCTTCGTCGGTCACCGGCACGGTGCACAGGCGCGCCCCGGCCACCTGCATCGGCGCGCTGGCGCCCTGGTAGCCGGGCGACTCGAGCCAGACACCGTCGCCGGGCGCGAGCAGCAGTTGCGACAGCAGGTACAAGGCCTGCTGCGAACCGGACGTGATCACGATCTGCTCCGGTTCGCACACGACGCCGCGCGAGGCGCGCAGGTAAGCGCACAGCAGTTCGCGCAGCGGGGCGTAGCCGTTGGCTGCGCCATAGCCGAGGTAGGGACCGGAACGATGTGCGCGCCGTAACTGGCGCGCTTCGAGCTTGCGCCACAGGTCGAACGGAAACAGGTCCAGGCCCGGCATGCTGGGGCGGAAAGCGCGCGGCGGACCATCGCGCAACGGCGCCCGGCCCATGGCAGTGGCCATGGCCACGCCGCGTGCCGGCAATGCCCGTAGCAAGCCATCGGTCCGGGGCGGCCTGCGCGCCAGCGGCAAGGCTTCGTCGACAAACGTGCCCTGACCCACGCCGCCACGCAGATAACCCTCGGCAGTGAGCTGATCGTAGGCAGCCAGCACGGTCTGGCGCGATATCCCCAGCGCGACGCACAGCGTGCGTGTGGCCGGCAGGCGTGCGCCGGGGGCCAGTGTGCCCTGCAGGATGGCGTCTTTGAGCCGTGCGTACAGCTGGCGAAACAGGGGGGTTTCACCGCTGCGTTCAAGCGGCGTAGCGGCAATCAGGTCGTAGGCATGCATGGTGGGCAGAATCATATTGGTACGCCCATCTTTACTGTAATTGGCTATTTTGGAAAGCCAATTTGTGTCCGAGGATACGGGTCTACTCTGGAGACACATTGCATGTATTGCCCTGCCCGTTTTGCCCAGCCTGACAGTACCAGCCTGCATGACCTGATCGCCGCCCACCCATTGGGCATGCTGGTAACGTACAGCGACGGCGTGCCGGACGCCGATCATCTGCCATTTGATGTCTACGCGAGCGAGGGTATTTTGCGCACGCATGTCGCACGCCGTAATCCCGTCTGGCGACGTGAAGGGCAGCAGGTACTGGTCGTGTTTCGCGGACCATCGGGGTATGCCACGCCGGATCGCGTGGAAAAAGAAGAGACCGGTGGCCGCGTGGTGCCTACCTGGACCTACAACGTGGTGCATGTGCACGGACGGCTGCGCACGATCGACGAGCCGGCCTGGCTGCTGGCACAGGTGACGCGCCTGACCGACCGCATGGAACACATTCAAGCTGAACCATGGGCGGTGAGCGACGCACCGAACGATTACATCGAGGGGATGCTGAACGCCATTGTCGGCATCGAAATCGTGATCGAACGGATTGAAGGGAAATGGAAAACCGAGCCGGCGCCAAGGGTGAAAACCACCTCTGGCAGCGGCCCGGTCAATGCCGGATCTTAGTGGCTGGCGCCGGTATGACCTGCGGCGCCCGAGCTGCCGGTGCTGCCCATCTTGCCGCTAGCAACTTGCTCGGCGTGCTTCAGGTGCTCTTGCACGACCGGGATCGTCTTGTCGACCTGACCCTTGACGTCCGTATCCTTGGCCGCTTTCGAGGCTTTTTGCAGCTTGGCCAGCGTTTCCTTGTGCGCAGCCACGCCGCCCTGCTTCGTGTAGGCCTTGTCGAACGCGTCGCCATTCGCCTTTTCCAGCTTGGCCGCCAGGGCCTTGTGCTTGGCGTCGAGCTCGGTCGGCAGGGTCACACCCTTCGATTGTGCCAGGGTCTGCACTTCGGTCAGCGCCTTGCCATGGTCGTCGACCATTTTCTGACCGAACGCTTTCACATCGGCATTCTGGCTCTTGCTTTGCGCCATTTTGCCCATCTCGACTTCGGCCATGTTTGACATCGCCATGTCCATGATGGCCTTGCGATCGGCAGCGGTCAGCTTGGCCGTGCCGCTGGCGGTGGCGGCGGTTGCGCTGGCACCCATCTGGGTGGAGGCGGTTTGCGCCTGCGCGCCGACCGAACCGAACATGGCTGCTGCAACTGACACGGCCAACAGGCGCTTGATGAATTGGGTTTTCTGCATGGTGTATCTCCTGGTTTTTGACATTGTGTATGTTTGGTCGATTCAACACTGCTTGTCGAACCCGTCGTCCTGACGGTTGTCAACGAAACAACATCGAGTGAGCAAACTGTATACCTGTGTCATTGTTACCAGCGCTCGATAGCCAATAGGAAACTTTCAATCAAAAAAGCCAGCCTTGATGGCTGGCTTTGTATCACCGGAATTGCAATGTTGCCGTCAGATCGCCCGGCGGACGGGCGCCGCGCCCTTCGAACGCGGCATTGCGTACAGTTAGGCCTTCCAGCAGCGGCAACCCATGCAGGCGCGTGATGAAGCGCAGCACCGAGGTCGTGTCATAGAAGTTGTGGTCGACCGCGCCCCGCTTGGCGTGCGGCGACACCACGATCGCCGGGATGCGCGAGCCCGGGCCCCAGCGGTCGCCCTTAGGCGGGGCTACATGGTCCCACCAGCCGCCGTTCTCGTCGAACGTAATCACCACCACCATGTCTTTCCACTGCGGTGATTTTTTCAGGTGCTCGATGACGTTGGCGATGTGGGCGTCGCCCGATTCGATGTCCGAGTACCCGGCGTGAAGGTTCAGGTTGCCTTGCGGCTTGTAGAACGCGACCGCCGGGAGCTTGCCGGCAATCACGTCGGCAATGAAACGGTTCGAGATCGGGCTGTCGCCCAGGCCGCCGTCGCGCAGGTGGTCGGCGCGCGCTTTGGTTCCCGGGGCGAACTGCCTGAAGTAATTGAATGGCTGGTGGTGGTACTGGAAGTTGGGCTTCTGGCCGGCGCCGCGGCCATCGAGCGCCGCTTGCTGGCCGCCGCCATACCAGGCCCAGCTCACGCCGCGCCGGGACAGCAGGTCGCCGATCGTGTCGTAGGTTTGCGGCGGCAGCACGCTGGCGTCCTGCGGATCGGCGTGCAGCGGGTCGCCATCGACGGCCGGACGGACCCAGCTCGGCTGGTATGGCGGCGCCATCGTGTTGACGGCGTAACCGTCCGGCGTCATCGCGCCGTTGCGCACGACCTTGGGCGGGCCACCCAGCGCCGAGGCCGGCGAATCGGGGTCCAGCGCCAGGCGCACGCCCTGCGGGCCATCGGCCAGCACTGCAATCTTCGATTTGGCTACGGTCTGCGCGGCATGAAAGTATTCCGGCACCCGGCCGCTGATCAGGAACTGGTGGTTCAGATACGAGCCGCCAAACGCGGCCATGAAGAAGTTGTCGCACAGCGTGAATTCGCGTGCGATCTGCCACAGGCCGAGGTTCTTTGATGTTTCACCGTAATAGCCCATCACCATGCCACCCGCATCGGACCACGCGGCAAAGCCGTCGTTGCGCCCGCCATTGATCTGCATCTGGTTGTGATAGAACTGGTGCACCAGGTCGCGCGTAACGATGGCCTCCGGCAGCGGCTTGCCGTCGCCGTCGGTCAGCTTGAACGGCGCGTTCGGCAGTCTGGTCAATTGTTTTTCGTCGATCAGGTAATCCTTGCCGCCGATATTCTGGCGGCCTGGCACCATGCCGCCCCAGATTTTGGGCAGCGTCGGCAGGACCGAACCATCCCGGTCGCGCTGCTGCAGGCGCGCCGCAGGCACACTCGCCAGCGGCTCGGCCAAGCCGGGGAAATCGGCAAACAGATTGTTGAAGCTGCGGTTTTCCAGGTAGATCACGACCACGTTCTTGACGTGGGCACGCAGCTTGGCATCGAGCGAACTCCTGGCTGGCGCCTTCGCCGCGGTGGGCGCTGCGCTTGCGACACCGGGCAGCGTGCCGGCACCGGCCACCACGCCAGCGGCCGCGGCGGCCTGGAAGATGCGCCTGCGCGCGGGGTTGCCTGGTTGGGTGGACGCGTCCGGTCCGGAATCTTGCTCGTGCACGTGCTGCTCCTGTCGCTGGCGGTCAAGGCGACCGCAAAGCAGGCATTATCCGTGAGCTTTACAAAGGGAAACAAGCAAGAGAAAACGAATTCGTCCGGATCGTCAAACGGTTGTCACATTTAAGCAGCACAATGCAAGTGCTCCTTGGGAAGGGAACACGGCAGCGCAAGCTGCCCTACCGGCGCCGGCGGTCGGGAAATATACCGGCACCAATTTATAGAGATGTACCCCACGACACGGCCCAACGCGGGCCGTGTCCTTTATCTGTCCTTCGTATCAGTTCAACCGTACAGCGGCACCAAAATGTCGTAAGCATTATCCGGCCGCGCGCCATCGTCGACGGTCGGCGTGTAGCGGCGATCATATCGCTCCAGACGGATACCCTCTTCATCGGCTTCCATGCCCAGTTGCTCCATCGCCGCAGTGCCGGTCACGCGCGAGGCTTGCGCATGCACCATCGGGCCACGGTGCGTCATCAGCGCGTAACGGCGCGCCGGCACCCGGATGCCGATCATGCCGGGCGGGAGCTGGTCGAGGTCAGCGACCTCGACGGCCACGCATTCGACCTGCTCGCCATCGTCCCGCCGCAGCGTTACGCCATAGCGGACACCGTTGTGCTCGCCCAGCTCGGCTTCACGGGCGAGGAAGGCTTTCCAGACCTCGGGCAATTCCGTTTCCGGTGCTGAAGCTGGCACAACTGCTGGTAGCCCGGCGAGCTTCATTTCAGGTAGTGTGATGGTCGAGATGTGCATGATGTGGACTTCTAAAGGGACGAAAAGATTATAGGCTTATCGCTTCGGCAATATTAGCAACGTCGCAATCGTGCGCTTCGATTCCCGGACAAAATGGAGACAACCGTTGACTACCTCACTTAAAGCCCTGCTGAAAGAGCTGGAAACCTTCGGCGCCAGTCACGATGCGGCCCACGAGAACCGTGCCAGCCGCATGCTCAACATCACCCACGATACCGGCGAGTTCCTGGCCGTTATCGTGCGGACGATGGGCGCACGCCGCATTCTCGAGATCGGCACATCCAACGGTTATTCGACGCTGTGGCTGGCCGATGCGGCCGCGGCGCACGATGGTCTCGTCACGACGGTCGAACTGTCGCCCGCCAAGGTGGCGATGGCGGGCGCCAATTTCGCACGCGTCGGGCTGCAGGACCGGGTGCATCAAATCGAAGGTGACGCAGGCGACGTGCTGGCCGGCGGCGCCGATGCGGCGTTCGACCTCGTCTTTCTGGATTCGGAGCGCACTGCTTACCTGGCCTGGCTGCCGCAGATCGAACGCGTCCTGCGACCGGGCGGGCTGATCGTGGTGGACAACGCCACCTCGCACGCACAGGAGCTGGCGCCGTTCATGCAGGCGCTGCGCTGCGCACCGGGCTGGAGCACCAGTCTGGTCGGGGTTGGCAAAGGCCAGTTTCTCGCCACCAAACACTGATTCCGGCGCCTGTGCAGTTCAACCCCCGTTTCTTGCAATCCATCGCAAGGGCGGGGCTGCGGATGGATGCCGTGCCTAGAATGGGCTCCATCAACTCACTGGAGAACATCATGAAACGTGCCGTCATCGTCGCCCTTCTGTCGCTCGCATCCCTCTCGATCCAGGCCGCCGAACAGGTGCGCAGCGTGACGCCGTTCAAGACCATCGATTCACAGGGCCCGGTGAGCCTGGTGGTCGAAGTGGGCAAGGCGTATTCGCTGCGGGTCGAGGGCAACCAGAAATTCATCGACCGTGTGAAGACCGAGGTCGTGAACGGCGAACTGCGCCTGTCGTTCGCGGACAGGAACAGCAAGAACGTCAATATCGACGATGGCGAACGGGTGGTCGTGACCCTGCCCGAGCTCACCAGCTTTCGCGGCGAAGGCGCCGGCCTGATGATCCTGAATAATGTGCGCACCGAGCGCTTCGACGTGAATTACCGGGGCGCCGGCAGCCTGCAAATGAACGGCAAGGTCGGCCAGTTGCGCCTGAATGCCGAGGGCGTGGGCGAAGTCGATGCCAAAGCCCTGATCGCGCAGGATGCCGATGTCACCTTCCGCGGCATCGGCGACGTGAGCGTGCACGCCACCAACAAGCTCAATGCCAGCGTTCAGGGCCTGGGCAACCTGACGTATTACGGCAAGCCGGCATCGGTGAGCAAGTCGGTGTCTGGCATTGGCAACGTCACCGCCGCCAAATAACCGTCACGCATTCACCAGATCGATCAGCACCTGCGCATGACACGGTGTGCCCGGCCGGCACCAGCATGCCAGGTCGTGGCCGCGCAGCGACGCATGTGCCTGTTGCGCCACCTGCTGCCCTGCCGGATCGATCTGCAGCCACAGGCGATACGCCGCCACGGCTTCTTCGACCGTCGGCATTGCGATATAGCGCCCTGCCGGTGTGCCCGGCGCCAGCTCGGGCAGCACCGAAAATGGATTGCCCCACTTGCCAGGCCGCGCCACGGAGATCGTGTTGGGCGGCATGCGCCAACCCTTCTTGCGGCTCAGTTGCACCCGTTGCGGCGTGGTGGTTGACGTCATGGTGATCCTCGTCGATGGCAGCACCGGCAATTCCGGCATCGACGATCATACCGTCGCCAGGCGCTCCTGCATCGACTGTGCACCTGCGTTGCCGCAGGTGGCGGACAGGAACTCCATCAGGCCCTGCAAGGTCTCCACGCGCGCGCGATAAAAAATGAAGCGGCCTTGCTGGCGCGGCGCGACCAGCCCTGCGTGCGTGAGTTCCTTCAAATGGAATGACAGGGACGATGCCGGCATATCGAGGGTTGCTGCAATATGGCTTGCGGACTGGCCCTGGGGGCCGGCCTGCACCAGCAGCCGAAACGCGGCGAAACGGGATTCCTGGGCAAGCGCGGAGAGTGCAACGATGGCGAGATTGGTTTGCATGCGGTCATTCAAGGTTCGATTCAACGGTCCCGGACGCTTACACCGCCGGGCCACGGTTCGAATACTGTCGAATGACTTTGACAGGGTGATGACATGGGCGCGTGCCGGCGCAAATCAGCCACGCCGGCACGCCCGTTGTCACGCCTGCTGGCGCTGCGCGTCGTCCATCAGCTCGTACCACATTGCATTGAGGACGGCGAAGGCAGCCGCGAGCGGCAGGCCGAGTAGCCAGGCGAAATACCACATGATGAAGTCCTTTCTGGTTGCGTTATTCGTTCAATTAATACGCGTGGCTCTTGCCGCCGCTGATATCGTCTGGCACCACCTTGCCCCACAAGACCTTGTAGACCCAGCTCGTGTAGGCCAGGATCAGGGGCAAAAAGATGCAGGTCGCAACGAGCATGATGAACAGCGTCAGGTGGCTCGACGACGCATCCCACACCGTCAGGCTGGCCTGCGGCTGGATCGACGATGGCAAAATAAACGGGAACATCGATGCGCCCACGCTGAGCACGATGCCGGCGATCGACAGGCTCGACGTGAGCATGGCCACGCCTTCCCGGCGCCGTACCAGGGCCATCAGTGTCAGCAGCGCACCGACGATGCCGGCCGCCGGCGCGAACTGGGTCCATGGATGCGCGGCGTAATTGGCAAACCAGCTGCCCGCCACGCCTGCCTCGACGGTCTTGAACAGCGGATTGGACGGGCCAGCCGTCACCACCGCACTCGTGATGCGGTAGCCATCGACAAAACCCCACAGCAGCACGCCGGCCACGGCGTACAGCACCACGGTGGCAACCGCGGCGCGGATGCCCCAGGCACGCGCACGGCTGGCCACCAGGCCATCGGTCTTGAGCACCAGCCAGGCCGCACCGTGCATGATGAGCATGGCCACCGACACCAGGCCGCACAGCACGGCAAACGGATTGAGCAGGGCAAAGAAGCCGCCCTCGTAGAAGATCTGCTGGTCGGGCGCAAGGCGGAACGGCACGCCCTGCAGCACGTTGCCCATCGCGACGCCGAAGATCAGCGCCGGCACGAAGCCGCCGACGAACAGGGCCCAGTCCCAGGTCGCGCGCCAGGCGAGGCTGTCACGCTTGCTGCGGTATTTAAAGGCGACCGGCCGCAGGATCAGCGCCAGCAGCACGGCCGCCATCGCCAGGTAAAAGCCCGAGAACGAGACCGCATACAGCTGCGGCCAGGCCGCAAAAATGGCGCCGCCGCCCAGCACGAGCCAGACCTGATTGCCCTCCCACACGGGGCCGACGGCATTGATGACGACCCGGCGTTCCAGGTCGGTGTTGGCGACAAATGGCAGCAAGGTGCCGGTGCCCAGGTCAAACCCGTCGGTGACGGCAAAGCCCACCAGCAGGATGCCCAGCAGCAGCCACCAGATGATGCGCAGCGTGTCGTAATCGAGAAGCGTATGAAGAATCATGGTGGTTTACTCCGCAGTGATCATGGGCGCAGTGCGCATTGCCGGCGTGGTGCCGACCAGTGGGCTGTGAGTGCCCGGCGCGTGGGCAAGTTCGTCTTCCGGCCCCTTGCGGATGGCCTTGAGCATCAGTTTCATTTCCACGACGAGCAGGATCGAATACAGCACGACAAAACCGATCAGGGTCGTCAGCACGGTCTGGATGCCAAGGTTCGACACCGCCACGGCGGTCGGCAGCACGCCCTCGATGGCCCACGGCTGGCGGCCCAGTTCGGCAACGATCCAGCCGGCTTCGGCGGCGATCCATGGCAGCGGGATCGACCACACGGCCACCTTCAGCAGCCACGGATAGGCATCCAGACGGCGGCGCGCCGACAGCCAGAAAAACACGGCCGTGAGCACGATGAAGAAGATGCCCAGGCCCACCATGATGCGGAACGACCAGAACAGCGGCGCGACCTGCGGCACGGTATCCAGGGCCGCCTGATGGATCTGCGCTTCACTGGCCTGGCGCGGATCGTCCACGTAGCGTTTGAGCAGCAGCGCGTAACCCAGCACCGCGCTGTGCTCTTCAAAGCGCGCCTGCAGTGCCGGTGGCACCGGTGCGCGGCCGCCGAGCGCACGAATCTCCTCGAGCGCGCCATAGGCCACGATGCCCTGGCGCACGCGCACCTCGGCCAGTTTGACCAGGTCATTAATGCCCGGAATCTGGCTCGACAGCGAACGCGTGCCGATCAGGCCCATTGCCCACGGGATGTGGATCGCATAGTGCGTCTCGCGCGCGTTCTGGTCGGGAAAGCCGAAGGCGGTAAAGGCGGCCGGCGCAGGCTGCGTCTCCCACATGCCTTCGATGGCAGCGAGCTTCATGTGCTGGTGCTCGGTTGCCAGGTAGCCGCTTTCGTCACCCAGCACCACCACCGACAGCGAGGCGGCCAGCCCGAACGACGCGGCCACCGTCATCGACCGCTTGGCCAGCTCGACATGGCGGCCCTTGAGCAGGTACCAGGCCGCAATGCCCAGCACGAACAGCGCCGCGATCACATAGCCGGCCGACACGGTGTGCACGAACTTGGCCTGGGCCACCGGATTGGCCAGCACCGCACCGAAGTCAGTCACTTCCATGCGCATCGTCTGCGGGTTGAGCGTGGCGCCGATCGGGTTCTGCATCCAGCCATTGGCGATCAAAATCCACAGCGCCGAGAAATTGGTGCCAAGGGCCATCAGCCAGGTCACGGCCAGGTGCTGCACCTTCGACAGGCGATCCCAGCCAAAGAAGAACAGGCCCACAAAGGTCGCCTCGAGGAAGAACGCCATCAGGCCTTCGATTGCCAGCGGCGCGCCGAACACGTCGCCCACGTAATGGCTGTAGTAGCTCCAGTTCATGCCGAACTGGAATTCCATCACGAGGCCCGTCGAGACGCCAATGGCAAAATTGATCCCGAACAGTACGCCCCAGAACTTGGTCATCTGGCGCCAGATGGGGCGCCCGGTCATCACATACACGGTTTCCATGATGGCGATGAGCATCGACAACCCCAGGGTCAGGGGGACAAACAGAAAGTGGTACAGCGCCGTCAAGGCAAACTGCAGTCGGGAGAGCCCGACAACGTCGAGATCCATGGTGAATCCTTTCTTCTTGAATACGTCAGTGGTTGGTTATTCTTAGTGTTGACGCAGCGTGTCCAGCGCCGCATCGAATGCAGGGGTGCCGCGCCGCAGGTCGGCGTCGATACGTCCGTCCTTCATCACGAGCAGGCGGTCGGCCAGCCCGGCTTCGCGCCGCAGATGCGTGGCCACCAGCAGCGTGCGGCCGCTGGCATGCCGCGCCAGGCGCGCCAGCACATCGGCTGCAGTGGCGCCGTCCAGCGCCTCGGTCGGCTCGTCCAGCAGCCAGAAATCAGCCCGGCGCAACAGCAAGCGCGCCAGCGCCAGGCGGCGCGACTGGCCACCCGACAGGCCAAGGCCGCCCTCGCCCAGCAAGGTGTCAAGACCCTGTGCGAAGCCGCGCACGTCCTGCTCCAGGCCGGCGGCCTGCAGTGCGGCCCACAACTGCCCGTCGGTGGCGGCGGGATCGGCCAGGCGCAGGTTGTCGCGCAGGCTGTCGCAAAACAGCTCGGTGCGCTGGGTCAGCCAGGTAGCTGGCCGCGCCCATACCTGGCCCGCCTGGGCAGCCAGTTCGCCGGCCGCCAGCGCCAGCAGCGTCGATTTGCCGACACCGCTGCTGCCGACCACGGCAACGCCCTCGCCAACGGCGATGCGCAGGTCGACCGCATGCAGGGCCGCGCCGGTGCGGCCGGGGTGGAACACGGTAGCAGCGTGCAGCAGCAATGCCGTGCCGGTGCCGGTGCCGGTGCCGATGCCGGTACCCGTGCCGGGCGGCGCTGGCACGTTTGCGTCATCCTGCTGGCGCAGACGCGGCGCCACGCGGCGCATGGCCAGCCAGCTACGGCCAGCCTCGATCGCGCCGCGCCGCAGCGCGGCAAACGGTTCCAGCGCGGCCAGCGCGATCAGAAGCGCCAGCGCTGCGGCGGGTGCCCCCAGCTGCTGCACCTGCTGCTGCGCCGGATGCGATGCCACTTGCTGCGCCAGCGCTCCCACTGCCAGCAGGACGGCGGCGACGGTGACATGGCCACCGACCGCGTACAGCCAGCCGGCGCCGGTGTCCAGCCGGTGCAGCGCGGCGTCATGGCGCGCCAGGGTCATGTCGAGGCGCGCCAGCTGGTCGCACTGCGCGGGCAGCCGGCCGGCCAGCGCCAGGTCGGTCTGGCCGGCAACCAGGTCGATCGCCTGGGCGCGCAGCCGCTCCAGCGCCCGCACACGGCGCAGCGCCACCGGCCGCGCCAGGCGCGCTACGAGCAAGGTCACGCCCCAGCCGACCGCCAGCAGCCAGACGAACATCGCCAGGCCAAGGCGCCAGTCGAGGTTTGCCAGCACCAGGCCGGCCAGCAGCGCTGCGCCGCAGGCCGCGCCAGCCGGCACGATCAGGCGCAGGTAGATCGATTCGAGGGCATCGATGTCGCCCGTCAGCCGAAACAGCAGGCGCGACGGGCGGCGCAGCAGCGCGCGTGCGGCATCCGGCGTGGCCCAGCCACGAAACAGCCGCTCGCGCAGCGCGGCCAGTACGCCGAACGTGGCGTCGTGCGTCACCGTGCGCTCGGCATAGCGGCCAAAGGTGCGGCCCAGGGCCAGCAGGCGAATCGCGGCGCTCGGCACGAACACATTGAACATGACGGCGCTGCCGGCCAGGGCCGCCGAGGTGATGAACCAGCCCGAGGTGCCCAGCAGCGCCATCCCGGCCAGCACCACCAGCGTCGACAGGCCCGCCCCCAAGGCCAGGCGCCGCCCGCCAGTGCGGATGAACAGGGACAGCACTGGCTGCATGTCGTTATTGCGCTTCATGTCGTTACCGCGCTTTGTTTCTTTGCCACGCTTTGTGTCTTTGCCACGTCTCATGCTGCGCTCCGTTGAATCAATGGTTCGCCAAGGCGCACGACGCGGCCCAGACGCGCGGCCAGTGCCAGATCGTGGGTGGCGACAATCATGGTGCGGCCCTGGGCCAGCTGCAGCAGCGCCTCGATCACGCCGGCGGCCGTGTCGCGGTCGAGGTGGGCAGTGGGTTCGTCGACCAGCAGCAGGCCGGCGTGCGGCGCACACATCGCGCGGGCCAGCGCAAGGCGCACGAGCTCGCCGCCCGACAGGCCAAGGCCGCCCTCGCCCAGGCTCTCGCCCGGCGTCGCGTGCTCGATCCGGCCAAGGCCCGCGCGCGCCACGGCGTGGCTGACGGCATCGACCGTCACGCCATCACGCTCGAGCGCCACATTGGCGCGCACCGAGCCGGCAAACACGTGCGGCTTCTGGCCGATCCAGGCCATGCGCGCGCGCAGGCCGGCAGCCGACCCGGCGTCCAGCGGCACGCCGCCGATGCGCACGGTGCCGCTGTCAACCGGGACGAGGCCCGCGATCATCGACAGCAGCGTGGTCTTGCCGCTGCCGCTGGGGCCGACGAGCGCCACGTGCTCGCCGACGCGCACATACACATCCTGGTTGTCGAACAGCGGCGCTTCACCCGGATGCGCAAAGCGCAAGCCCTCGATATCGACCGATGGCGCACGGCCAATGCACAGCGCCTCGTCCGGCTCTTGCAGCGCGCCCGGCAACGGCAAGCCGGCCGCCTGCAACTTGTCCAGCGCCTCGAGCGCTGCTTCGCCGGCGGCCTTGTCGTGCCACACTGCCGCCAGTTCGCGCAGCGGTTCGAAAAACGCCGGCGCCAGCAGCAGCACGAACAGGCCTTCGGCCAGCGTCAACCGGCTGCCCCAGCTGCCCGGTCCGATTTCGCCGAGCAGGTGGAAACCCACGTACACCGCCACCAGCGCCACGCCCAGCGCCGAAAACAGTTCAAGCGCGGTCGACGACAAGAAAGCGATGCGCAGCACGCGCATCGTGCTGGCGCGGACCGCTTCGCCCGAAGCCCTTACCCGGCGGGCGGTGGCGTCGACAGCGCCCAGTGCGCGCAGCGTCGACAGGCCGCGCAGCCGGTCGAGCAGAAAGCCGCTCATGCCGCCAACCAGCTGCAGTTGCGCTTCGCTGGCAGCCTTGGCGCGCCAGCCGATGACGGCCATGAACAGGGGAATCAGGGGCGCGGCCAGCACCAGGATCAGCGCAGCCAGCCACGAGAAGTAACAGACGACGAGTGCGATGACGGGCGGCGCCAGCAGCACCCGCATGCGCGCCGGCCCGTAGCGCAGCAGCCAGGGCAGCACGGCTTCGGCCTGTTCAGCGACGATGCTGGCGGCCTGGCCGGATGGCAGGCGTGCACGGTCCAGCGGCGAGCGCGCGGCCAGGGCTTGCACGGCTGCCTGGCGCATGGCGGTGAGCTGGCTGCGCGACACGGCAAACAAGCGGCGCGCGCCCCACGCTTCGCTGCTGGCGCGCAGCACGCCAAGGACCAGGAACGCCAGCGCTGGCAGCAGCATGTCGACCAGCCCGGCGCCCTGGGCCAGACGCCCCACCGCATGCGCCAGCAGCGCCGCCTGCGGAATCCACAGCAGCGCCGCACCGCTCATCGCCAGCGTGGCGCCACGCGCAGGGCCAGGGCCTGTAAGCAATGCCGGGCGGCGGGGTTGGCTGCGGTGCATGGTGGTTCTCCAAACGTTGTTGCAACAAAACGGCAGACGTACGGGGGCCATGGCCATCAACATCGGACGTGCCCCGGAATAAACTTTTTGGATTTTCTAAAACTTCAGGAATTTCGGAAGGTGAGCGGATTATGCGCTGAAACTTCTGGTTTGTCTGTAATGGGTGACCAGGTTAGTCGGGAATTACGAACGTATTAACAACAATGGCGGCAAACACGTGCATGCGTGGTACGTGTCCGGGTGACGTGGGATAATTCACCTTTCACAAGCATCGAAAAGTTCGCAACCATGACGCCACTTGTCCAAACGTTTGTCAGTCACTTCGGCGAGATGGGCAGCCGCTGGGGCATCAACCGCACGGTGGGGCAAATCTATGCCCTGCTCTTCGTTTCCGAAGACCAGCTGCATGCCGACGACATCGGCGAAAAACTCGGCATCTCGCGCTCGAACGTGAGCATCGGCCTGAAAGAATTGCAGTCGTGGGGCCTGGTGCGCCTGTCGCGCATTCCGGGCGACCGCCGCGAATACTTCACGTCGCTGGGCGATGTGTGGGAAATCTTCCGCGTGGTCGCCGCCGAGCGGCGCCGGCGCGAGGTCGCCCCGACGCTGTCGGTGCTGCGCGAGTCGCTGATGGCCAATGCCAGCCACCCCGAAGACAAGTTCGCGCAGGAGCGCATGCGCGAGATGCACGAGCTGGTCGACCTGGCCAACAACTGGTTCGACGACCTGCAGCGCCTGTCGCCCGAGTCGATGGCGCAATTGATGAAGATGGGTTCCAAAGTCCAGAAGCTGCTTTCGGCCAAGGACCGCCTGTTCGCTGCCAAAGACGGCAAGGCGCCGAAGCAAACGCCGGAAGAATAAGGCGGTCAGCAGAGCCGTGCTCGCCTCTTTCGGCCGACCGGCTAGACTGGACTTTTCCTTTTCCCCTTACCAGTCCAGTTTATGAATATCGCTTGTATCGCCTGGGGCTCGCTGCTCTGGAAACCCCAGGGCCTGAAGCTCGCCTCCGGATGGCATCCGGGCGGCCCCGCCATGCCCATCGAATTTGCCCGCCAGAGCGACGACAGTCCCGAACTGGCACTCGTGCTGTGCGACAGCGCACGCCTCATGCCCACCTACTGGGCCTACGTCGCCACCGATAACCTGGATACCGCCCGCGCCATGCTGTTCGAGCGCGAAAAGATCCGGGCTGCGTTCCCCGAATGGATCGGCAGCGTGCCCGCGCAGGACGGCGCGGCAGAAAATCCGCGCGTGGCTGCCTGGCTGCGCGCCAAGGGCATCGACGCCGCCATCTGGACCGCGATCCCGCCCAAATTCGATGGCGTGAGCGGCCGCGTGCCGACCGTCGACGAAGCCGTGGCATGGCTGGACAGCTGCAGCGGCGCGCAGCGCGACGCCGCCGAGGATTACATCCGCCGCACGCCGGCCCATATCGACACCGCGTACCGGCGCATCATCGCGGCGCGCCTGGGCTGGCACCCGCTGCGCGAGGCGCATGTGACGCAGATGCGCTGAACGCCTCCTGCTGCGGCATCGCTGCGATGCGTTGCCGCACCCACGCCTGCGCATGCGCCAGCGTCACCCTGGCCATCGCGGTCGGAAAATGAATGAAACCATGTGGCGCTTCGGGCGCCACATTCAGTTCGACGTCGGCCACCTGCTGCCAGCGCTGCGCCATGCGCAGCGTGTCGTCGAGCAGCGGATCGCCGCCCCCAACGATCATCAGCGCCGGCGGCATGCCGGCCAGTTCGCCGAACAGCGGTGATAGCGGCGGCTGGCGGCGCCCGGCGTCGTCCAGGTCCGGCGTGAGCCCGCGCAGCCCGGCCAGCATGCGCGGCCCGTCGAGCACCAGCGTTTCGGGCCCTGCCCTGCGCACGCTGTCGGTGCCGGCCATATCGTAGACGCCGTAGTACAGGACGGTACCTGCGATGCGGGCCAGCAGCGCCGGCCAGGCCCGCAGCCCTTGCAGCGTAGCAGCAGCCAGGTGCGCACCCGCCGATTCGCCGACCACGATGACCGGCAAGCCGGCATGGCCGGCGTGGTCGGCGTGGTCGGCATATTCTGGCAAGCCGTCCTGCAGCAGCCAGCGGGCGGCAGCCAGGCATTCTTCCATCTGCTCGTGCACCGATGCGCGCGGCGCCAGCCGGTAATCGACCGACACCACAGCCAGACCGCAGCGGCTGGCGAAGGCCGCATTGAACGCATCGTTCATGGGCGCATTGCCAATCACCCAGCCGCCACCGTGAATATCGAGCACGATGCCGGCCACTGGCCCGCGCGGGCGGATGATCCGGACCTGCACCTGCACTCCCTCCAGCCCCACCATGCGCGTCTCGACCTGCAGCCCGGCGCGGCGCAGCTTGCGGTCGGCGCCGACCTGGGACAGGCGCAGCAGGCCCTGCACCAGCGGCGGCATCAAGCGATAGCGCGTACCAAAACGCGGCGCGCGCGCGAGCCTGGCGTTGAAGCGTTTCGCTTCGTTCAGTGTCTGGTCGTCCAACATCATTGGCATGCAGGGCCTTCTGTTCAATGGTGAGCCGCTCACGCGCCCCGGATATCGGATACCGAAAGTCACTTGCGAGTCATATTGGCATGCTACCCTCAGCCACGATTTTGTGTGTTCCGATACCGGAATTTCTCTCGCCCTTCGTCTACCGACATAAGACATGTGCAATGATCTGGACGACTGGTTCATCCATGAGGTGCTGCCGCTGGAAGGCATCCTGATGCGCTACCTGCGCCTGAACTGGCGTGACAGCGACGAATGGCCCGACCTGCGCCAGGAAGTCTACGCACGCGCCTACGAAGCGGCGCGCAGCGGCCTGCCGGAGCGGGTAACGCCGTTCGTGATGACCATCGCGCGTAATCTGCTGATTGACCGCGCACGCCGGCGCCAGGTCGTGTCGATCGAGGCGTTTGCCGAACTTGACGACCTGTCGGTGTACGAACTGACGCCCGAGCGACATGCCAGCGGCCGGGCCGAGTTGTCCACACTGGTGGAAGTACTCGACGCCTTGCCTGCGCGCTGCCGCGAAGTGGTGGTGCTGCGCAAGGTCGAGGGCATGTCGCAGCGCGAAGTCGCCGCTGAAATGGGTATCACAGAGGACACGGTGGAAAAACAGATCATGAAAGGCATGCGCGCCATCGCCGATGCCCTGTTCGCGCGCGGTATCGGCGCCGACATCGTCCGGCGCGAGCGCAAGGTGCGCAAGCAAGGCAAGTAACCACTACAGCAAACGACGTGCAATGAACGAAGCAAATCACAACGCGGAGGCGATCGAGGCCGATGCAGCACAGTGGCTGGCCCGCGAAGACGGCGATGGGTGGCACGCAGACCTGCAGGCCGAACGCGATGCCTGGCTGCGCGACGACGTGCGCCACCGGGTGGCGTACCTGCGCCTGCGCGCAGCATGGCAGCGCGCAGATGCCATGGCCGGCCAGGCCATCGAACGCCCCGCGTCACGCCGTCCGCTGGCGCGTTTCTCGCGCTGGCGCATGGCGGCAGGACTACTGCTGGCCTGTGGCCTGGGCGCATTCCTGGCACCCGATGTCGGCTGGCAG
The DNA here is from genome assembly GCF_014200505.1 of Massilia aurea. Taxonomy (GTDB): domain Bacteria; phylum Pseudomonadota; class Gammaproteobacteria; order Burkholderiales; family Burkholderiaceae_D; genus Telluria; species Telluria aurea_B. Next base: position 177,268 of record NZ_JACHBX010000002.1, read on the forward strand.
CAGGGCCAGCGCTATGCAACCGGCACCGGCGAGAACCGCACCATCGCGCTGGCCGACGGTTCGCGCCTGATGCTCAATACCGCCACCCGCCTGCGCACCGCTCCCGACGGCGGTCGCCACGTATGGCTCGACAGCGGCGAAGCATATTTCGACATCGCCCACGATCCGTCGCGCCCCTTCGTCGTCGAAGCGGGCACCAGCCGGGTGACCGTGCTGGGCACCCGCTTTACGGTACGGCGCGATGGCGAGCGCACGCGCGTGCTGGTCGAACAGGGCCGGGTGCAGGTAGATGAACGCGACGCATCGGTGGTACTGACCCCCAACCAGGAGGCGCGCAGCGCGGCCGGCCACATCGCACGGGCCGAGCACAGCCAGGTCCAGACCGAGCAGCGCCTGGCGTGGCGCGAAGGCCGGATCGTGTTCGACCAGATCACGCTGGGCGAGGCGATCGCCGAATTCAACCGCTATAACGACCGCAAGCTGGTCATCACGGATCCCGAAGCGGCGTCACTGCGTATCGGCGGCAGTTTCGCGCCGTCGAATATCGACGGTTTCGTGCGCCTGCTCGAGCAGGGCTTCGGGCTGCAGGCAGAGCGCGGCACCAGCCAGATCGTCATCTCGCGCTGAATTATTTTTGGTTCGCATACCGGATTTTTCCAGCCCACCCGTCTTATAGGGAAGCAACTCATGCTGCCCGCCGCGCATCACCGCGTGGCGTCCCTCACGCAAGGAAAAACCCGATGGCGAATCCAACCCTGATCGGCGCCCTGTGCGCCCTGACTTTCTGCGGCACGCTCCAGGCGCAGACCCTGACGCTCGACATTCCTGCGGGCGCGCTCCAGCCGGCACTCGACCAGTATGCGCGGCAGACCGGCGTACAGCTCCTGTACCGCGCCGAAGACGTGCAGGGCCGCCAAAGCGATGGCGTGCGGGGCCAGCTCGATCCGGGCCAGGCGCTCGAGGCGCTGCTGGCGGGCACAGGCCTGGCGGTGCGGCGCGACGGCGGCGCCGTGATGATCTTTCGCGAAGCGGCCGGTCCGTCCACCGCCGGCAACCGCGACCAGGGCACGGAACTGAACACGGTCACCGTGACTGCGCAAAAGCGCTCACAGTCGGCCCAGGACGTGCCGATCGCCATGACTGCCCTGTCTGCGCGTACCCTGGAGACGCACCGGGTGCAGAACCTGCAGGATGTCGCCCGCCTGACCCCTGGCCTGCTTGTCTCCGCCTTCAGCCAGGCCAATCCCACGATCGCGATTCGTGGCGTGAGCAACACGTTCTCGCAGATCGGCGTGAACAAGCCGGTCGGCGTGTTCGTCGACGACGTGTTCATCCCGCGTAACAGCGCCGCCAGCTTCGAGCTGTTCGACCTAGAATCGATCGCCGTCCTGAAAGGCCCGCAAGGCACGCTGTTCGGCCGCAACGTGACCGGCGGCGCCATCGTCATCAACACCCGCCGCCCGGACACCGAGCGTATCGCGGTCGAAGGCGAGATCATCGCCGGCAATCATGGCGAACGCCAGGCCAAGGGCCTGGTCAACCTGCCGCTGGGTGACGGCGCCGCCCTCAAGATTTCTGCGTCGAGCCGCCAGCGCGACGGGACGGGACGCGATCGCCTGACGGGCCGCGAGCAGGACGACATCGACAGCCAGAATATCCGCGCCCAGGCCCTGGTACGCCTGGCGCCAGGCGTGGAAGCGACCTTCAGTGCCGACTATGGCGACGACAGCAACGGTGGCCGCACGCTCTCGTCCGATACGCTGGGCGACGATGGCGATGTCCGCACGTCCGAACTGGGCGTCAACCAGGGCTACCAGCGCACCATCAAGGGCATCTCGGCCAGGCTGGCATGGCGCCTCGCAGCGGGCGAACTGACCTCGATCAGCGCCTGGCGCCGGTCGGCATCGAGCAAAGATTACGCGGGTGTCGGCGCCAGCTACACCTTCCTGACGAGCGGCAGCCAGAGCGTCACCCGCGACGAGGACGAGATCACCACCTTCTCGCAAGAATTGCGCTATGCCAGTCCAAAATGGGCGCATGGTAACGTCGTCACCGGCCTGTACTTTTCAGACGAAGATGGTGCGCGCCGTCTCGGCGTGCGCGGACTAGCGGCCCGTACCGGCGCACTGGCCAGCGCCACCCTGGCCGAGCAACAGGTCGACAGCCGCAGCGCCGGCGTGTTTGCCGACGGTATTGTGCACCTGGCCCCGGTGGTCGACCTGACCCTTGGCGCCCGCTACACGCGCGACCGCAAGAGCGCGAGCCTGGTGCGCAGCGACCTGCTGCGCCCCGCCAGCAACTTCAGCGTGAGCGCTCTGCGCAATACCTGGAACGAAGTCACGCCGCGCGCGGTGCTGACCTGGCGGCCGGCGGCCGGCCTGATGACGTACCTGAGCGCCACCCGCGGCTTCACCAGTGGCGGCTACAACGCCGATGCATCGAGCGCCACGGCGTTTCGCATGCCGTTCGATCCCGAAACGGTCGACAACTACGAACTGGGCCTGAAGTCGCAGTGGCTGCACAACCGGGTACGCCTGAACGCCTCGGTGTTTCACATGAAGTACCGCGACAAGCAGGAGCTGGTCAACAATACCCAGACCGGCATCCTCACCATCTTCAATGCCGGCAAGGCGACGGTCGACGGCAGCGAGATCGAACTGGCGGTCAAGCCCGCGAGCTGGCTCGACCTGTCGGCTAACTTTGCCTACCTGGACGGACGCTATGACCGTTTCGTCGTCGGCACCGTCAACAACAGCGGCAACCCGATGTCGAATTCGCCGCGGCGCCAGGCCGGCATCGCCGCCGACCTGCGCTACCCGGTCTCGTTCGGCTACCTGGTCGGCGCAGCCAGCTATGCCTGGAAGGACAGCTACAACACGGGCGCGGCCAACGACCCCAACCTGCAATTGCCCGCCTTCGGCCTGGCCAATCTTTCCGCCGGCGTCGAATCGCCCGATGGCACCTGGCGCCTGCTCGCCTGGGTCAAGAATGCCAACGACACCGCATACCTCCTGACCCGCTCGACCCAGGTCGTGCGCGCGCGCTACGTGGGCGAGCCGCGTACCTTCGGCCTGAGCCTGACGGGACGCTTCTGATGACGGCGCCGAACGACAGGCGTCGCCGGCTGCTCGGCGCGCTGCTGCCGCTGGCCGCAGCATCAGCCGGCGCAACGCCGCTGCGCGCATTGGTTACGCCTGCGCCTGCACCCGAGCGTGAAGGCGCACCGCTCGCCGCCTGGCAGCCCGGCTGGCTCGATATTCACCACATCGCGACCGGCCGCGGCAACGCGACCTTCGTCATGTTCCCCGACGGTACCAGCCTTCTGATCGATGCCGGCGCCTCGCTCAATGGCCTGGATGTTTCGGTGGCCCCCCGGCCCGATGGCAGCCGCCGGCCGGGCGAATGGATCGCGCGTTACCTGCGCCGCCATCTCGGACGCGCCGGACTGGCGGGCCTGGACTACCTGCTGGCCACCCACCTGCACCCGGACCATACGGGCGATGTCGATGCCGCCTCGCCGCTGGCAGCGGCTGGCGCGTGGCGCCTGGGCGGCGTGACCGATGTCGCCGAGCAGATTCCGATTTACACCGTCATTGACCGCGGGTTCCCGGACTACGATGTTCCGCTGCGCGTCGATGCCCCCTTTGCAAACAACTACCGCGCCTGGATCGCCGCGCGACGCAAGGCAGGGCAGCGCGTCGAGGCCTTTGTGGTCGGCAGTGCCGCCCAGATCGCGGCGCGCGGGCACCGGTCGGCTGCTACCGGTTTCGAGGTACGCAATATCGCAGCCAACGGCGAGGTCTGGACCGGCCAGGCCAGCGCCACACGCACGCTGTTCCCACCGCTGGCGTCAGTCGCGCGCGCCGACTGGCCGAACGAAAACCAGTGTTCGGCCGCAGTGCGCATCGCGAGCGGGCGTTTCAGCTACTTCACTGCCGGCGACCTGACCAGCTACACCCAGGATGGCGCCCTGCCCTGGCACGATGTCCTCGGCCCGGCCGCGCGCGCCGCCGGCCCGGTGTCCGTAGCAACCGCCGACCATCATGGCATGTTCGACGGTCTGAGCGCGGATGTCGTACGCACCCTGCGTCCACGCGCCTGGATCATCCCATCCTGGCACATCGCGCATCCGGACATGCTGCAACTCGAACGCATGTTCAGCGAGCGGCTCTATCCAGGACCGCGCGCCGTATTCGCCACCACGGTGATGCGCGAAAACCTGCTCGCCAACGGCCGCCTGACGCGCAAGCTGCTCAGCCACGATGGCCACGTGGTGGTGCGGGTGCCGCCGGGTGGCGATCGTTTCTACGTGGCCGTCACCGGCAATGCCGATGAACATGACAGCGTCAGAATGGTCACGGAGCAGTTTGCCGCATAAGGTGCGGCGCACCCCATTGCCCGATCAGGCACGCGAGGGTCAAACGGCCGGCAAGCGCACCACTGCATTCAGGCCGCCCTCGGGATGGTTCGACAGCACCAGCCGGCCGCCATGCGCTTCGATCACGCCGCGCGCGATACCGAGGCCCAGCCCCATGCCGCCGTCATTCTGCTCGCGCCCATGCGCCAGCCGCACATACGGATCGAACAGGCTGGCAAATGCTTCATCGGGTACGCCAGGCCCGTGGTCGCGCAGGCAGATCAGCACCCAGCCAGGCTCCTGGCGCACGCTGATCTCGGCGCGCGCGCCGTAGAACAGCGCGTTGTCGAGCAGGTTGCCAAGCGCGCGCTTGAGCGCCAGCGGCTTGCCACGCACCGTCACGCCGGACGGCTGCCAGGCCACCGCGTGCCCCGCCAGTTCGGCGCTGCGCACCATGCGGCCCAGCATCGTATCGAGCTTGATCTCGGTTGGATTTTCGTGGATGTCGCTGTCCTTCACGCATTGCAGCGCGCCCTTGACCATCATGTCGAGTTCATCGAGGTCTTCCTCGAATTCGTCACGCAGCGCTTCGTCGTCCAGCAGCTCGGCGCGCAGCTTGAGGCGCGTGATCGGCGTGCGCAGGTCGTGCGAAATCGAGATGAACAAGCGCTCGCGATCGTCGATATAGCGCCCGATGCGCTCGCGCATCGCGCTGAAGGCGCGCGCGGTGTTGATGAATTCACGGCTGCCGGTTTCGGGCAGCGGGCGCGCCTCGTCGTCATGGCCCTGGCCCAGCGCCGACGCGGCATCGGACAACGCCGCCAGCGGCCGCGTGATCGAGCGCACGACGAGCAGGCAAAGCAGCAGCACCACGGCCAGCGACAGGATTTGCGGCATCAGGCGATCCCACGCGAACGGGTCGCTGCTGTCGAGGAAATACGGGTTCGGCATCAGCGCCGCCATGTACAGCCAGTTACCGGGCTCGATCTCGGTCTGGATCACAAGGATCGGGGCCGGGTCGGGCTTGAGTAGCAGCACGTGCTGGACCCAGGCATTGGGCAGGTCGTCCAGGCGCACATCGTGTTCGGCCACCACCAGCCGGTCAGGCCGGGCAAACGCGAGCCGGAAGCCCGGCGAATGCGGCAGGTCGCTCCTGAGCGTGGCGTCGACCGTGGCAATCACGCTTTGCGCGAGCGGGTGCGGCGCGATCTGCTCGATCGGCACGTAGGCATGATTGAGGTTGACGAAAAAGCGCGTGCCGCCCATTTCACGCAACTGCTGGATGATGAGCAGGCGATAGGCCGGCGGCAGGCTGCGAAAGAAGCGGATCGCGCCGGCCGCGCTGTGCGCCACGTACTGCGCCGACGACTGCGCTTCGACCTGCGATTTGGCGCGCAGCTGGCTGGCCCAGATTGCGCTGGCCGCCAGCTGCGTCACCAGCACCCCGGCCACCATCACGAGCGTCAGGCGGCCAAGCAGCGACGCCGGCAACCAGCGCTGCAACGGCTGGTGCATGCGCGCGAGCGGGTTGCTGCTGCGGCTAGACACTGGACACGCTGACGTCGGCCGAAAACACATAGCCGGCCCCGCGCACGGTCTTGATCAGCGCCGGCTGCTTGCCGTCGTCGTTCAGCCGCAGGCGCAGGCGGCTGATCTGCACGTCCAGCGAGCGGTCGAGCGGGCCGGCATCGCGCCCGCGCGTTTCTTCGCACAGCAGGCCGCGGTCGAGGATCTTGCCGGGGTGTTCGGTGAAGTATTTGAGCAGCTGAAAATCGAGCCCCGTGAGCGCCACCGGGTTGCCGGCGCTGTCGGTCACGGTCCGTTCCATCAGGTCGAGCGTGAAGCCGACAAACCGGTGATAGCGCACCGACGGCGTCTCGGGCGCAGCGCGGCGCAGGATCGCCTTGATGCGCGCCAGCAGCTCGCGCGGGCTGTAGGGCTTGGCGATGTAGTCATCGGCGCCCAGCTCGAGGCCGACGATGCGGTCGGTTTCGTCCGAACTGGCCGTGAGCATGATGATCGGCACATTCGAGCGCTGGCGCACCTGCTTGCACAGCGCGAAGCCATCGGTATCGGGCAGCATCACGTCCAGGATCACCATCGATAGCGTCTCGAGGTGCGCATGGAATTCGGCCAGGAAGCTCTCGCCGTTGTGCGACAGGATCACGTCGTACTGGTTTTTCTCCAGATACGTCTTGAGCAGCACGCAGGTTTTTTTGTCATCGTCTACGATCAGTATCTTGCGCACCCGGCGTCCCCTGGCTGGTTAGATTGAATAGTCTGAACAAGGCGGCGAGGCGGCGCTGCGCCACCGCCACCGGCACGGTGTCGTCGAGCAGATAGCGATGCACCTCGGCGATGATCGCGTCGCGGCTGGCTTCGTCGGTCGCCATCCGGTGCACGAGGCTGGGCGCTTGCACGGCTTCACCGCCGGCGAAGGTCGTCCACGACGCCCGCGCGCAACTGTCCATGCGCGCTGGCTCGGCATCGCGCCGCACCGGCACTGCGCCCTTGAGCAGATTGAAGTCGGCCTGGATCGACGGCGAGAGCAGCAGGCGCGCCATCTTTTCCTGGGCCTCCCGGTGCCGGTAGTCGCCGGCGAACATCGACAGCGTATCGACACTGTACAGGTGATATGCGCCGGTACCCGGTGCGCCGACGCACCCGTAGTCCTGGTCGAGCACCATCCGGTGTTCGGCCAGTTCGGGCTTGGCCCAGTCGCCCATGATCATCATGCCGGCCTGGCCGGCGGCGAAGCGGCGTACGACCTCGGTCCAGGGCCGCTCGGCCAGCTGGCCGCCGGCCAAGCCCTTGATCGTGCGCAGGCGCTGCAGCGCGTGCGCGGTGCGCGCATCGAAAGCAGCGGCGGGACTGCGGCGCACGAACAGCGCGCGGTAGAAGGCCGGCCCGCTTTCGGCCAGCACCAGGTTTTCGAACAACGCCGCCACCTGCCAGGCTTCGCTGCTTTGCGCCAGCGGTTGCACGCCCGCGGCCAGCAGGCGCGCGGCGACGGCGTCGAATTCGGTCCAGGTGGTGGGCGGCGTGAGCTTGAGCCGGGCGAACAGCGCGCGATTGTAGAACAGCGTATTGACGCGATGGATGCCGAGCGGCGCGGCCATCGTGTGCTTGCGGTACTGGATCAGGTTCTGGACCGTGGGGAACAGCACGCCGCGCCAGTTGTCGGCAACGGCCACGTTGTCCAGTTCGAGCAGCAGGCCCATCTCGGCCCATTCGGCGACCGACACGCCGATGATCTGCGTGACTTCGGGCGCGTCACCGGCCAGCACCCTGCCCTTGAGGACCTTGCCGGCGCCGATGCCGGCGCCGCCGGGGATGGCAGCGTCCTCCCACTGCACGCCTTCCTTGCCCAGGCGCTGCGCCAGCAGGTCGGCCGCGCGGCGTTCGCTGGCCGAGGTCCACCAGTGCAGCACCTGCAGGCCGGACGCCGGCGCTGCAGACGACATCGCGGGCGCCGGTGGCACGATCGCCAGCATTGGCGCCGCCGCCTGCACGGCGCCGTGGAAGGCGCACGCTGCCAGGATGGCGCCAAGCCGCAGGCGTCGCCAGTCGCACCAACGTCCTGCCACTTTTCCGATCGACGCTCTCACCCGGTATCCCGCAGAAAACGCTGATTATAGCCCCGTGTTCCGCTACCCAGCAGGCATTTCGGCCACGCCGTCAGCGCCGGTCGATGCGCGCCACGAGTCCCGGCCTGCCATTGCGGTCGAAGGCCGCGACCTGGATCAGTCCACGCTCGGCGATCGGCCCGGTCACCCGCCGGCTGCTGGCGGTCGGCGTGCTGCCATCCACGGTATAGCGCAGCGCGATCCCCGGTAACACGTGATTGACCAGGACCTTGTCGCCGTCGAGCAGCAGGCCCGGTGGCGCAATGCGGTACGCCACGCCGGTGCGATCCAGGTCGAGCCGCGGCAGCACGCGCTGGCCCAGCGCATTGACGAAGCCCGACCAGGCCGTGCGGTGCAGCGCCGCCGCCTTCGCGGCATCGGGCTCGGTGGCCCAGGCCGGATCCGGCGCCCAGGCCCGTTCGGCCACCGCCAGCAGGCGCGGCATGACCAGGTAATCGATGCGGGCCGGGTCGCGCACGGTCTCGGTGAACAACGTCGCTTCCAGGCCGCGCACGCGGCGCTTGCCGTAATCGGTCAGGCCGTCCTTGCCCACGCGCGCAGCCTCAGTCGCGTTCTTCAGGTAGTCGAACGGGATGAAGTCATACGGGGTCTCGAGTTCAACGTAGTCGCCCCAGTTCACGCCCGGTTCTTCCGGGTTGGCGTTGTGGGCCATGTCCATGTACATCTTGGTCACGGGCGCCAGCACGATGTCGTAACCGGCATTGGCCAGCCGATAGGCCAGGTCTTCGGCGCCTTCGGTGTTGTTCCAGACCCAGGCGAGGAACCCCTTCTGCGTGAAGCGCGGATTCGGAATCAGCTTGTTCTTGCCATGCAGCGTGGTCTTGCGCGCCGCCAGCTCTTCCCAGCCCGACGTGTAGAGGCCATGCTTGCGCAGCATGCCGTCGACCCGTTCATAGAAATAATCCCACAGGTCGGCCGTGGATTGGAGGTGTTCGCGCGCCATCATGGCGCGGCTGGCCGGGGATTGTTCCCAGGCGCCGTTGGGCAGTTCGTCGCCGCCCATGTGGATCGTGTGTAGCGGCGCGCCCGCTTCGCGGTGCAGTTTCACCACTTCGTCGACCACGTGCTGGACGAACGTGAAGCTCGACTCCAGGCCTGGATTCAGTACGTGATCGTTGTATAGCTGCGGCGACTTGTAGACCGAGCGATCGGCGAAATCATTGAGCAGGTACTTGGCCGCGTCCTTGTCGCCGGCTGCCTTCAGGCGGTGGTAGCGCGCTTCCATCGCCTGCACGGCGGCGCGCGCATGACCCGGCATTTCGAGTTCGGGGATCACTTCGATGTGACGCGCCGCCGCGTAGCGCAGGATCTCGATGTACTCGGCGCGCGTGTAGTAGCCGCTGCCGCCCGTATCGCGCGGGTCGGGCCCGGAACCATAGGCCGGCTGCAGGCGCACGCCCGGCTTGGCGCTGTGGCCACGCACGGCGCCGATCGACGTCAGTTCGGGCAGGCCGGCGATCTCGAGGCGCCAGCCTTCGTCTTCGGTCAGGTGGAAGTGGAACTTGTTCATCTTGTAGCGCGCCATCAGGTCGAGCCACTTGAACACGGTTTCCTTGGTGTGGAAGTTGCGCGAGACGTCGAGCATGAAGCCGCGATAGGCAAAGCGCGGCGCATCGACGATCGTCACTTCGGGCACCGACTGGTCGGCGGCGCCGGGCAACGGCAGCAGGTCGCGCAGGGTCTGCAAGCCATACGCCACGCCGGCCGGGCTGTTGCCGACGATTGCGATGCCCGCACCGGCGCCGCCACCTGCCCGCACCGTAAGGCTGTACGCTTCTGGCGAACTCTGTCCTTCGACCTTGCCCACGCTCAGGCGCAGCGCAGGCCCGCTACCCTGCAGCGATGCCGGGAACAGCGAGCGCGCCAGATCGGCTTCGCCTGCCAGCGCCGCCGGCGCGCTCACCGATGGCTTGCCCGACAGGCGCAACTTGCCGCTGCCCTGCGTCAGCTGCAGGGGCGTCGGCAGCACAAGGGGCACGGCGCTCGCCGGCAGCAGGTCGGCACGCTGGTTGCTGCGGTAGGTATCGGCAGCGGTAACCACGGGCCGGGCGCCCGTATCGCCCTTGTCAAGCTGCTCGGGCCGCGTCACCGGCAGCAGCGCGAAGTCGCTGATCGCCACGCCGACCTCGGGCTGCGCGTCGTACACCAGGTACGGCCCGATCGGCGCCCGCGCCATCTTGATGATTACCTGCGGGTGGTAGTAATCGATGTCGAGCGACTGCCCCGGCGCCAGGCCCGCAAAGTTTGCCTGCGGGCGCAGGCGGTACAGATTGCCGGCCACCTGCTCCATGCGCAGATTGCCCGTCACCGCCCCCGGCACGACGCCGTCCATGCTGTTGAAGTACAGCGTCCAGCCCTTGGCCGGCAGGCGCTGGCTGTCGTTGTTGGTCAGGGTCATGCGCGCCTTGGCGCGGCCCTCGGGCATCTGCGGCGTGTACTCGTTGCGCAGCAGTTCCCAGCGCATCTGCAGCCGGGCGCCGCTGGCGACGCCTTCCATGCTGGCAGCAGCGGATGCTGCCAGCGGGGTAGCCGGTGCAGCAGCCATGCCGGCCAGCGGCGTGGCCAGCAGTAGCGACGCCAGGGCGCAGCGTCGAACCAGGTGTGAGGTATCCAAGAGTGTCTCCAATCCAGCCAAAAGTGGGTTCGTCGTTCAGGGTTGCGGGGGCTTGTACCACCGGTCGAAATCACGTTGCAGCCTGGCCGCCGCGGGTTCCGGCGCCAGCGTCCCTTTCAGCACGTCGGCGTTGACGCGCCATAGCACGCTTTCCATGCTGGGTTGTCCGCGATGCAGCACCTGCGCATTCAGACGGACGGTCGACGCGCAGCTGTTGCGCCACTCGACCATCTGCTTGGCGACCGGATCGCGCATCGCAATCAGGTGATTCGACAGCGTGAAAAAGCCGGTCAGCCGGTTGCTGTAGATGTCGGCAAATTCCTGCGAGCCGACCCAGGCCAGGAACTTGAAAGCGTCCTGCTTGTTCTTCGATGCGCGGTTCACGCCCAGCCCCAGGTCCATGTGGTCCGAGATAAAGCAGGCGTCGCCGCGTTTTTTGACCGGCGCGGCAAACACGCCCAGCTCCAGTCCGGGCGCGCTGCTGAAACGCGCGATATCCCAGGACCCGGCCGGATAGATCGCGGCGCGGCCCGTGGCGAACATCGCCTGGCTCTGGCCATAGGTTTGCGTGGCAGCGCCCGCGGGCAGATAGGCGCCCATGCGCGCGCCAAAGCGCAGCGCGTCGACGAACGGCGGATCGGTCAGGCGCGCGCGCCCGTCGGCCAGCGCCTTCTGACCGGCTTCGCCGCGCCAGAAATTCGGCCCGATATTGGTAAATACCAGCTGGCTCGCTTCCCAGCCATCGGCCATGCCGAGCGCCAGCGGCGCGACGCCGTTCTTCTTCAGCACATCGAGCACGCGAAAGAATTCTTCCACCGTGCGCGGCGCCTGCAGGTCGTATTTTCTGAAGATCGCCTTGTTGTACATGAAGCCGTGGATCACCGACGCCACCGGCATGCAGAAAGCTTCCTTGCCGCCGGCCGTCTGCCAGGCCACCATCGCGCCCGGCTCGAAATACTGCATCCCCGGTTTGCCATCCAGGCGCTCCAGATGCCCCTGCGCATAGAGGCTCAAGGATGCGTCGAATGGCCGGCACGCGACCAGGTCACCGGCGCTGCCGTCGGCCAGGCGCGCCGCAAGGCGGCCATCGTAGTCGGTGGGCGCGGTGGGCGCGAACTTCACGTCGATGCCGGGATGGCTGCGCTGGAACGCGGGGATCAGCACCTTTTCCCACAGCGCCTTGTCGTCCACGCGCCAGCTCTCGATCACGAGCGTGCCGGCGTGCGCGAACGGCGCCACCAGGGTCAAGAGTGCGCACAGCATCCATCCGGCAAAGTGCATCGACCTGCCCTTCTCAGTAATGCGCGTACGGATTCTTGTTCCGGTTCGCGTAGTACAACCAGGCGGTGCCTGCCACGCTGCCCGAACTGGTGAAGTCCGCATTGGTATTGCGCGTTGCGTACGGCATGCTGCCCAGCTTGTCGACCATGTAGTTCAGCGACTCGAGCATCTGACTGGCCCCGTTGCCCGCGCACCCCATGGTGGGCGCGCCCTGGCGCATCGCCATGATCGCGCCCAGGCTGCCTTCGCTCCAGACGAACGGCGCGCTGGACGGCACGTTGTCGTAGATGACGTCGTAGAAGCCAACGATGCCAGTCACCTTGCGCGACGGGTAGTCCAGGCGCCCGGCGGTATTGAAATAGTCGCACATCCCTGGCAGTGCGGCGGCGAAGTTCTGTCCGGCGCTGCCCGTGTTCCCCAGCGCCAGCACCGACCACGAATACGTGTCGAGATAGCGCTCGCCGGTATTGAGCGTGCCGGTATTGGCGTCGTAGCCGCCCAAAAAGCGCGTGCCGTTCCACAGGCTTTCGGCCATCTGCCGCAACTGCGTGGCCGCGGTCAGGTACTGGCTGCCGCCATTGAGCGCGTGGTACTGGTGCAGGCTGGCGTAGGCATCGAGCTGGTGCTCCAGCGCGAAGATGCCGGTGCGGCCCGCCACGTAGTTGGTCGGCGCAAAGCGCAGGCCGCGGCGGCCCACGCCATTGATCGTCACGGCCACGGTTTCTGCGCGCAGGTAGTCGTGCAGGCGCGTCGACATGGCCAGGTACTTCGTGCTGCCAAAGGCTTTCTGGTAGGCGTTGAGTGCCATGCCGAACCAGGCGTTGGCGCCGGCGATGCGCATGTCCACGCCGGGATTGGCGTCGGCGCCATCGGCCAGATAGGCAAACACCCAGGCGCCGGACGCTGTCTGCGACCTGGCCAGCGCGTTGATGATCTGCTCGGCGCTGGTCTGCTCGCCGGCCAGGCTGAAGGCGATCACGGCCAGCGCCTGGTCGTACAGGAAGGCCGAATCCATGTCGTGGAAGCTGCGGATCAGGCGCCCCGCACCATACGGTCCGCCAGTGACCTGCGGCGTATTCATCATGCGCTGCAGTGCGGCGATCTGGGCGTTGGCGGATGTTGCCGGCGCCGGGAAGTAAGCGGCGGTGTAGGCCGTGACCGCCGCCGGATCGATCGGCAGCGACAGCTTGGTCGTGCCCGTGATCTGGCCGCTGCAAAAGCCACCGACCGCATTGCAGTTGGGGCCCGACAGTGGATCGTAGGACGCCGGGTGCAGCACCAGCACGGCGCGGTCGGCGCTGCCCACCGAACGTGGCAGGGTCAGTGTGAACGTGCCGTCGGCGTTAATGACGGCGCTCGCATCGGCCTGGTAGTAGAACACATCGTGGTGGATGAACACGCCCAGCCGATAGTTCTGCACGCTCCCCGCCGGCAGCGCATGCGCGCCGCGGAACACGGTCTGCGTGGCCGACTGCGTCAGTTGCGAGACACCGAACGCCACGGCCGGCGCGCTGGCGAGCGGCGGTTCATTGTACGGAAAATCCCAGCCCGACCAGACGGGCCACGGCGATGCAGCAGCCACGGCGACGGGCGCCGCCGACAACTGCCGCGACACGTCCCCTGCGGCGCCGCCATCGGTGGCAGTACCACCACAACCGGCCAGCACCATCATGCCGGCGCCTACCAGCGCCGTCGCTACACTACCCAGACCATTGTTCGCACCACGCATCGCATTCTCCTGAAGGACACACTGCTGACAACTTGCTTTACCAGTCCACACCCACGCGCACACCGAACATGCGCGGCTCGTTGTACTGGCCAATGACATACCCCGGGTCGACGATGCGCGCATTGTTCTTGGCAAGCACGTCGTTCAGGTTGTTCACGTAGACCTCGGCGCGCCAGTTGCCGCCTGGTGCGGTCAAGCGCAGCGACGCATCATAGGTCGCGTAGGCGTTCTGCTGATTGCCGACCTTGGGGTTGTCCAGGTTCTGGATGCTGAAGTACATCTTGTCCTGCCAGCGCGCCGACAGACGCGGCGTGAGTTCGTAGTCGCCGGCCAGCATGAAGCGCTGCGAGACTTCGATCCGGGCCGAATTGCGCGGCGCGTTTGGCAAATCATTCCCCACCACGTTCGCCGGGAAGCGCCCAACCAGCGCCTGGTTCGGTCCCGTGTAGCGCACGCACGGCTCGACGCCGTAAGTAGCGCGGAACGGGCCGCACGGCACGTCACGCCAGGTCTGCGTGTAATCCGGGTACGACACCACCTTGGCGCGCAGGTGCGAGTACTGGAAATTGACTTCGGCGCCCGCCCATGGACGGTATTTGCCTTCCAGTTCCAGGCCTGAGATCTTCGCTTCGGCCGCATTTGTGGTGCCGTACAACACTGCCGAATCGCACGATGGATTGGCCGCAGTGCACGGGATCGCCGGGATGATCTTGCCCATCTCGACCGCGCCCGTCATCTGCATGTCCTTGTAGCGGCTATGGAAGGCGGTGGCCGAGAACGACAGGCGGTTGTCCAGCATGCGGCCCTTGTAGCCGACCTCGAAATTGGTCAGCGTTTCAGGCTTCCATGGCAGGAAGGTGTAGTGCGGGCCCGGCTCGCGGTCGGCGCAGTTGCCGCCCAGGCCGCGTGCGCAGATGTTCTGCTTGTCGCTGAAGCCGCCGGCCTTGTAGCCGGTCGAGAGCGAACCGAACACGAAGTCGTCCGGCGTGACCTGGTAGCTCAGGCCCAGGCGCCAGGTGAACTTGTTCCACGAATCGCGGTTGCTGCTCACGTCAGGCGTGATGCCGGCCATGCCGGCCACGCCGTAGTACGAACCCATGCCGGGTTTGAGGTCGCTGCTGTTGAAGAAGCGGCCCGGAATCGGCGTGTACTGGCCCTGGAAGTACGAGTACGGATCGCCCGTGGTGCCCGAGTCGTAGAACTTGCCGTTCTTGTCTTCGCGCTCGTCGCGCGTCATGCGCCCGCCGACCGTCAGGTTCCATTTCGGCGCGAAGGCCCAGTCGACCTGGCCGAAGGCGGCCATCGATTCGGACTGGCGGTCGGTCTGGTCGTACAGCGCGTAGTACGGCGCGCCCGGTGCGTTGACCATCGCCGAGATCGAGTCTTCGCCGAACTCGATCGCGTTCTTTTCGTGCATCCAGAACAGGCCGGTGACGTAGCGCAGATTGCCCTGCTCGCCGCGCAGCTGCAGTTCCTGGACCGTGGTCTTGAACTTGGACGAATTGGTAAAGCCGGCCGAATCGTTGACGAAGCCGCCGTAGATATTGATGTCTTCGGCCAGTGGCTGGTAGCCCGAGTCGCCGTCGCGGATCTGGCGGCGGTTTTGCTCCGAGTACGACACGTTGTATTCGACGGTCGTGTGGTCGTTCACGCTCCAGGTCAGGCGGTTGCGGAAGGTGTCGATGTTCCAGTCGAGTTCACCCGGCCGGTTGATCTTGACGTCCCACTGCCCGCCCGGGCAGGCATGGGCCGTGCCGGCCGCCATCGTGCAATCCTTGAGCGCGATGTCGCCGGCGCCCTTGTTGGTGTAGCGCTCGTAGGCACCGAGCCATTCGAGATCGTTGCGGATCTTCCAGCGGCCCTGCAGGCGCGCCGCCCATTCGTCCTTGTTGCCGTAGGCATCGCTGGCGCCGACCTTGCGGTTGTAGCGCTGGTCGACATCGGGAATGACGTTGCCGGCCGCATCGCGCGCCGGGGTCACGCCGAATTCCGGGAAGTTCGCGGCGTAGAAATCCTGCTCCTGGTTCAGGTAGCTGTCGCGCTTGATGACCATCATCGTGGCGCGCATCGCGAAGGTGTCGCTGACCGGGATGTTCTGCACGGCCGTCACCTGGCGCAGGTTGTAGCGCCCGAGCGTGAGGCCGGCATTGCCTTCGGTCGAATTGAATTGCGGCTTGTTCGGGATGATGTTGATGCTGCCGCCCGTCGCATTGCGGCCGAACAGCGTGCCCTGCGGGCCACGCAGCACTTCGACCTGCTCCAGGTCGAACAGCAGCGCCAGCGCCGATTGCGGGCGCGGCGTGTAGATGCCGTCGACGTTCAGGCTGACCGCCGGATTGCCGATCTCGGTAAAGTCGTTGCTGCTCACGCCGCGCACCGAAATCTTCACGCCCGAGCTGCCATCGGTCGCACTGCCCAGCTGCAGGTTGGGCACTTCGCCACTCAGGCCGCGCACGTCGGTGATGCCCTTGCGGGTCAGTTCTTCCTGGCCGACGGCGGTCACCGACACCGGGGTGCGCAAGAGCGAGGTCGAATGGCGGGTGGCCGTCACCCGCACCTCGGCGATCGCTTCACCGGTGTTTTGGCGGGGCGTCGCCGCCGGGGGCGTGTCCTGCGCCAGGGCCGGCATGGCGATGCAGGCGCTGGCGACAGCCGCACTGATCAGCGTTGTATGTGGTTTCAGTAGAGACATCCGGTGCTCCTGGTATGAAATGAAAAACGATGGACCGCGCAGCAGCGCCGTGCGGACAAGTCCTGTGGGGTGGAAATCAAGGTCGGGCGGATGCGCCCGGATTGCGCCAGCGGCGGATCTTGTGGCCGTAGGCCGCGTACCAGAGGATCAGGCCGTAGCACGGCAACAGCATCCAGTAGGCACTGCGCGAGGTGTTCAGGTCGGCGAAGTGGCCGTACAGCAGCGGCAGCACCGCGCCGCCGGAAATCGCCATGACCAGCAGCGCCGAGCCGCTTGCCGTGTAGCGGCCCAGGCCCTGCAGTGCTAGCGGCCAGATGGCCGGCCATACCATGGCGTTGGCCAGGCCCAGCAGCGCCAGGTACATGACCGTGTCGGGCACCGTTGGCACGCCGGCCCAGCCAATCAGGGCTTGCGAGACGCCGCTGTCGGTGGGCGAGCCGGTGGCCACGCCGATCGTCAGCAGCAGGCCGGCCACGGCCGACAGCAGCAAGGCGCGCTGTTGCGACAGGTAGCGCGGAATCGCCACCACACCAATCAGGTAGCCGAGCACCATGCACATCATCGTGTAGGACGTCAGTACGCCGAAATTGGCCACGTTCAGTTCATGCCCATACAGGCCGATGGTGTCGCCCGCGATGACTTCCACGCCAACGTAGGCAAACAGCGCCATCGCGCCCAGCACCAGTTGCGGGAACTGCAGCACGCCGGTGCGCTCGACGCCAGCCTCGGGCGTGTCGGCCTCGGGCTCGATATCGCGCAGGTTCGAAAAATGGATGAACACCATGATCACGAACAGCAGCGCGGCCATGCAGATATACGGCAGCACCAAGCGTTCGGACAGACCGGCCCGCGCAGCGCTGCGGGCGACCGGGTCGAGCGCTTCGAGCGCCGTGTGCGAGAAGCTGTCGATGTCGGCCAGCATCAGTGTCGAGAACACGAGCGGCACCACCACGCCGGCGCCCTTGTTGAACAGGCCCATGATGCTGATACGCATGGCGGCGCTCTCGCGCGGGCCAAGGCAGACGATGTAGGGATTGATGGCGGTCTGCATCAGCGTCATGCCGCTGGCAAGTGTGAACAGCGCCACCAGGAACAATTCGTAGCGCGCGCTTTGCGCGGCCGGGATGAACAGCAGTGCGCCCACGCACATGATGCCAAGACCGATCGTCATGCCCTTCTTGTAGCCGGTGCGTACCAGCACCGCAGCCGATGGCAGGGCCATGGCCGTGTAGGCAATGTAGAACGCGAAGGTCACCCACAGGGCCTGGAAATTGTTCAGGCCGCAGACAATCTTCAAAAAGGGAACCAGTGAGCCATTGAGCCAGGTGACAAAGCCCAGGATAAAGAACAGCAGGCCGACAAACGCCATGCCGAGGACAACGTCGCGCCTGGAATTGCCGGCAACCGGCGCGCTGGCGAGGGTCACAGCCATGCTGCGCTACCTGCGTCGATGGCTGCGTCGATGGCTGCCAACGGTGCGCACGACAAACGGTGCGGGAGCGTTTTGAACTGTTGCATGAATGTCCTCGTGTTATCGATGATTCATGCTAGCAGCGGCGCCAGCGGGCGACTACCAGCTGCCAGGAAACGCATAACCTCATGATTTCATTGAATTGTTGGTTGCTCACCCACCGCTGTTGCTCACACTTCTTTACAAACGGGGCACCCTGACGCTGCCAGGCGCGGGAAATGCGCGGTGCTTGCTTGCAAAACTTTACAAAACGACGCGAGAAATTACAGGAGTGTGACGTCAGCGCCACATGAAGGCGGGTTTATCGACAGCGACGTGCGGTGTCGGCCTGCTTTACACCATGGCCGCGTCGTATGCAGCAGGCATCTATAACTGACTGATTATTCAGTAATATCTGTCGTCGGCATGCGACTTGCTTAATTTTGAACACCAACTAAAAAACACACTGGAGACTTTGATGACCATTCCTTGCAGCCTGCGCCGTTCCGGCACGGCACTCTTCGCCGCAGTCGCACTGGGCGGCCTGGCCCTGCCCGCCTCCGCCACGACGATCCTCTTCGTCGGCAACAGCTTTACCTATGGCGATCCGGCCGGCGCCAAGCCGCCACTCGTGCAGAACTACCGTCCCGATACCGTGACCGACCTGAACGGCCTGGGCATCGGTGGCGTACCGGCACTGTTCAAGGCCATGACGATGCAGGCCGGCCTGGATTACCAGGTCAGCCTGGAAACCGAGCCCGGCTCGGGCCTGGATTTTCACTACAACAACCGCTTCAACACGATCGTGAAGCCGTTCGACATGGTGCTGCTGCAAAGCTACAGCACGCTCGACGGCGCCAAGCCGGGCAACCCGGAAACGCTGATCCGCTATTCCGGCCTGCTGGCCAATGCGTTTCGCGAACAGAATCCGGATGTCGACGTGCGCCTGACGTCGACCTGGTCGCGCGCCGACCTGACGTACAAGAACGCCAATAGCCCGTGGTTTGGCAAGTCGATCTACGCAATGGCGCAGGACGTGCGCGCCGGCTACGACGCCGCCGATTCGGCCTCAAGCATCATCAATGGCGTGATTCCCGTGGGTCAGGCCTGGAGCCAGGCCATCGCAGGCGGCCTGGCCGATGCCAACCCGTACGACGGCATTGGCGCTGGCCAGATCAATCTGTGGGCGCCGGACTCCTACCACGGCAGCAACTATGGCTACTACCTGGAAGCGCTGACCATCTTCGGCAACGTCACCGGCCTCGATCCACGCTCGCTGGGCGCGGGCGATTACGTCGCCCGCGACCTTGGCATCAATGTGGCGACAGCGTTGGCCCTGCAAGGCTTTGCCGCGGCGCAGCTGGACGCGGAAGAAGTGCCCGAGCCTGGCATGCTGGCCATGTTTGCGACCGTCGGTGGCTTGCTGGTTGCCGTGCGCCGTCGTCGTGGCAATGCCAAGGCACGCTACGGCGCAGTCGCGTAGCACCTGATTACGACACTGGCTGCCATGTCTGTACGAATTGCCATAACTTCTGGCCGATTTGCACGATGCGGCAGTCAGGCATGTCAATACTGCAGGTTCTGCCAAATTTCCGTTTGGAAATTACTCACACTTTCTCACTTTTCTCATCAAATTTACCGATCTCCGGTCTGCCAGTAGATACAAGAGTGGCAAGAAAGCGCGCGATCCGGACGACGTTCAATAAGGAAAGATATTGAACGTCGCCAACAGTTTCTCTGAATCTATATTTTTCAGGTTAAATGGTGAAAAATCACCCTACGAGACTCTGATGCCGACCCAACCCAACCTGCTGCCTGTCTACCGCCATGCCGACCGCTTGCTCATCATCGTGCTGTGGGCGATGCTGGGCTTTTCGCTGGCATTGACCGGCATGCATGACACCATGAAATGGTCGCTCTTCGTCGGCCTGCCGATCGTGGCCATCGCAAGCGGCGTCACGTTCCTGGCCAGCGGCACGCTCACGAGCCGGCTCGTCAATGCCGGCGCGCTGATGGCCATGTGCGCGCTGCACATTCATCAAGGTAACGGCCGGGAAGAACTGCACTTCGGGATCTTCGTCTCGCTGGCGATCCTGCTCTGCTACCGCGACTGGCGCGTGATCCTGTTCGCGGCAGGCCTGACCGCCGTGCACCACTTCAGCTTCAATTACCTGCAAGAGCTCGGCTACGGCGTCATTTGCCTGACCCGGCCAGGACTGGCGATCGTCTTCATCCACGCCGGCTACGTCATCGTTGAAACAATGGTGCTGTGCTACATCGCGCTGGTACTGCAACGCGAAGCGCTGCGCTCGGCCGAACTGCGCGCCAGCGTGTCGATGCTGCAGGCCCAGCACGGGATCATCGACCTGCGCTCGCTGGCGCCGGTGACCAGCAGCAGCGGCCGCGCCCTGCGCGACGTGCTGCACACGCTGCAAACGGCAATTGGCCAGGTGCGCGACACGGTCGAGACCACCCGCGGCGCGGCCAGCGACATTGCCGAAGGCAGCGCGCTGCTGTTCGAACACTCGCGGGACCAGACCGAGGCCTTTGGCCGCGCCGCCGCCTCCATCGACGAACTGGGCGACATTATCCGCGCCAATGCCGGGCACGCCCGGCAAGCCAATGCGCTGGCGACGCAGGCGTCGGGGATTGCCGTCGTCGGCGGGCGCCAGGTCAGTGCGGTCGTCGAGCGCATGGGCCTGATCGACACGTCGTCGCGCCAGATCGCCGAGATCACCGCCGTCATCGACGGCATCGCGTTTCAGACCAATATCCTGGCCCTCAACGCTGCGGTGGAAGCCGCCCGTGCCGGCGAACAGGGACGCGGTTTCGCGGTCGTCGCTGCCGAAGTGCGGCAACTGGCCCAGCGCTCGGGCGCGGCCGCCCGCGAAATCAAGGGCCTGATCGAGGAATCGGTGCGCCAGGTCAGCGCCGGCAGCGCGCTGGCCCAGGAAGCCGGACGCACGATGGACAACATCGTGCAAAGCGTGACCGACGTGACTGGCATGGTCGGCCGGATCAGCGCGGCTGGCGACGATCAGGCCGTGCGTGTGGAGGCGGTGGCCGACGCCATTGGCGCCATGGACAGGTCGTTGCAGCACAATACGCAAATGGTCAGCAAGACCGCCGCCGCGGCCGATTCGCTGCAGCAGCGGGCCCACGGTCTGGCGCAGATCGTGCGCATCTTCCGGCTCGACACGCCAGGCACGGCGCAGATGGGACTATCCTGAGCGCAGTACAATGACGACGTCATGCCATTCATATTGACTACCCCGGCGGCGCGTGGCGTCGCCCCCGTCGCCCTGCTGCTGAGCCTGCTGGCCTGGCCGCAGGGCGATGCGCGCGCGCAGGCAACGTGGAAGGTGACCGGGTTCGGCACCGTCGCCGCCGTCCATGCCACGCAAGACTATGGCGACTACACGGTCAACCCCAACTCGCCTGGCCAGGCGGGCTACTCCAAAGCGTGGGCGTTCGACGTGGACAGCCGCGCCGGTGCGCAGCTCGATGTCCGGTTCGACAAGCGCTGGTCGGCAGTGGTTCAGGCGACGCAGGAAAAAAGCATCGAGAATTCGTACAAGACCTACCTTACCTGGGCCAATGTGAAGTTCCAGGCCACGCCGGAGCTGTCGCTGCGCGCCGGACGCATTGCGCTGCCGCTGTTCCTGGCCGCCGACTATCGCAAGGTCGGCTACGCCCTGCCCTGGATGCGCACCCCCGTCGAACTGTACAGCCTGATACCGATTTCCTACAGCGACGGCGTCGACGCTTCGTACCGCTGGCATACCGGGCAGGTCAAGCACGAGACCACACTGTCGCTTGGCCATGCGGCCGCGCGCCTGAACAAGGACCTCACCGGCAAGGCCCGCAACATCGTCGGCCTCACCGAGAGCGCGACCGCTGGCGCATTGACCGTGCGCTTCACGGCGGCCCAGGCGCTGCTGGTGGTGCCGGGCGCGGAAGCGCTGTTCGACGGCTTGCGCGCCTTCGGCCCGCCGGGCGAGGCGCTGGCAGACCGCTACGACATCGCCAAGCGCCATGTGCGCGTGTTCAGCGCCGGCTTCAACTACGATCCGGGCAACTGGTTCATCACCGGCGAGAGCGGGCGCATCAACACCGGCTCGCTCCTGGGCGACCAGACCGCCTCGTATCTGTCGGCAGGCCGGCGCTTCGGCAATGTGGCGCCCTATGTCACCTATGCGCGCCTGGTCGCCAACCTCGCCACGCAAACGGCCGGGCTGCCGCTGGACGGTTTGCCGCCCGAAGCGGCGGCAGTGGCGGGCTTCTTGAACAATGCATTGAATGACCAGCTGCGCCAGATCGGCGTGCAGGATACGGCCAGCGTCGGCGTGCGCTGGGACGTCGCGCCGAACATTGCCCTCAAGGGGCAGTTTGACCGCGTCAAGCCGCGTGGCGGCTCGATCGGCACCCTGATCAACGTTCAGCCGGGGTTCCGTTCCGGCCAGGCGTTCAACGTCATCAGCCTTGGCATGGACGTCGTTTTCTGACCATGATGAACCGTTCGCTTTCCACACTGTTGCTGGCCCTGTGCCTGGGCCCTGCCCTTGCGCTGGCGCCCGGCGCTGCCCCGGCAGCGGAGCTGGCCGTGATCGTCTCGGCGCGCAGCAACATCAGTATGCTCAGTGCCGACCAGGTCGCCGAGATCTTCCTGTTCCAGACCAACCGCTTCCCGAATGGCAGCGAAGTGGTGCCCATCGACCAGGACCTTGGTTCGCCGCTGCGTGACGAGTTCTACAGCAAGGTCACGCACCGCACCCCGGCGCTCGTGAAGGCGCACTGGGCCAGACTGATCTTCACTGGCCGCGGCCAGCCACCGGCCGAAGTCGATGGCAATGCCGCCATGCGCAGGATGATCGCCGAGAACCCGGGGATGATTGGCTATGTCGAGCGCACGGCGCTGGATCCCAGCGTGCGCGCGGTGCTGATCGTGCGCTGACAGGCGTTGCTGCCAGCGCACGATCAGCTGTTTTCAGCGATTTTCGGGATCGGCACGCCGTTCCGGCGGGTCGCCCTCTTCGAAGCCGGCGACAAACACCAGCAGCACATCATTCAGGATTTTTTCCTGGCCTGCTTCGAGCAGCGCATTGGCCACCCGCGACAATTCGACCGGATCGGCCTTGCCATAACTGCCATCGATTGCTCTGCGCGTTACCTTGCCAAGTTCAAACGCCAACTCGGCGACCGCAGTATTTTCCGTCGTTCTCATATCACCCTTTTTTTAGCGAGCGCCCGCCCCATGGACATCGTCATCGGTGGCGGGCACGGTTCGGCACATGATACCGGCGAACGGCAGTGGGGGTGCGCCCCGGTGCCGCCTTGCCTTTAATCGAACTTGCTGAAATCCGGCTTGCGCTTCTCGAAGAACGCCGTGAAGGCTTCCTTCGCTTCGGCGCCGCCCAGCATCGCGCTGAACTGCTCGTTTTCAGCCGCGATGGTGTCCCGGACGTGCGCGGTGCGCGCGCGGCGCATCAGCGCCTTGGTGCTGCGGATCGAGGCTGGGGGCAGCTTGACCAGTTTGGCCGCCTGCGCCTGCGCGAACGCGAGCAGTTCCGCTGCCGGCAGCACGCGCGCGACGATGCCCATCTCCAGCGCTTCCTGGGCCAGGAACGGCTCGCCCAGCATCAGCTTTTCAGCGGCGCGCGTGTAGCCGGCCGACTGCGCGACCAGCAGCGACGAGGCAAATTCAGGACACAGGCCCAGCTGCGAGAACGGCATCGAGAATTTGGCGTTGTCGGCCGCGTAGACCAGGTCGCAATGCATCAGGAGCGTGGTGCCGATGCCGACGGCGGCGCCGGCCACGGCCGCGACCACCGGTTTGGTGCAGCCTTCCAGCGCCAGCATGAACTGGAACACCGGACGCTCCGGCGTCATCGCGCCTTCGCCGGTATTGTTCAGGAAATCGTCGAGGTCGTTACCGGCGGTGAAGATTTCGGGCTGGCCGGTGATCAGGATTGCGCGGACCGTTGTGTCCTGCTCGGCGGCGCGCAGGGCGTCGGCCATCGTCTGGTACATCGTGCCGGTGATCGCGTTCTTGCGTTCGAGGCGGTTGAAGGTGATCGTGAGGATGCCGTCGGCGGTGGTGGTGAGGATGGTCATGGTGAGTGTCTCCCGTTGATTCTTGGGCTAGTTGGACGCGTGGGCGGGAAAACCGCCCACCCTACCGTTGACGTAGGGTGGGCGGGTCTCCCGCCCACGCGGTGATCGCTGGCGGTCGCACATCGCGCCGCCCTGCTCGTCTTAGACGCGTTCGATGATGCCCGCAGCGCCCATGCCGGCGCCGACGCACATCGTCACCATGCCGTACTTCAGGTTATTGCGACGCAGCGCGTGCACGACGGTCGCGGCGCGGATTGCACCGGTCGCGCCCAGCGGGTGACCCAGGGCGATCGCGCCGCCCAGCGGGTTGACCTTGCTGGTGTCCAGGCCCAGGTCGCGGATCACGGCCAGCGCCTGCGCGGCGAAGGCTTCGTTCAGTTCGATCCAGTCCAGCTGGTCCTGCGTGATGCCGGCGGCGGCCAGCGCTGCAGGAATCGCAAACTTCGGACCGATGCCCATGATTTCCGGCGGCACGCCGCGCACGGCGAACGACGAGAACTTGGCCAGCGGCGTCAGGTTGTGCTCGCGCAGGATTTTTTCGCTGACGACGATCAGGGCGCCGGCGCCATCCGACATCTGCGACGACGTGGCGGCGGTGACCGAACCCTTGGCGGCAAACACGGGCTTGAGTTTGCCCATGCTTTCCATGCTGGCGTCGGCGCGCGGGCCTTCGTCGGTGTCGACCGTGCGGGTCTTGACGTCGATCTGGCCGGTGGCCAGGTTCGGCGTGCGGGTGATGACCTCGACCGGCGTGATCTCGTCCTTGAAGTGGCCGGCCTGCTGCGCAGCGATCGCGCGGCGGTGCGATTCCAGGCCGAAGGCATCCTGGTCTTCGCGCGAGATCTTCCACTGGTTCGCGACGTTCTCGGCCGTCAGGCCCATGCCGTAGGCCAGGCCCACGTTCTCGTCCTTGAACGTGTCCATATTGATCGACGGGTGGTGGCCCATCATCGGCACCATCGACATCGATTCGACGCCGCCGGCGATCATCACATCGGCTTCGCCCACGCGGATGCGGTCAGCAGCCATCGCCAGTGCGGTAATGCCCGACGCACAGTAACGGTTGACCGTCACGCCGCCCACCGTGTTCGGCAGGCCAGCCAGCACCACCGAGTTACGGGCGATGTTGAAGCCCTGCTCGGCTTCCGGGAACGAGCAGCCGATGATCGCATCGATGATCAACGCCGGGTCCAGGTTCGGCACGGCCGCCATGGCGCCGCGGATCGCGTGCACCAGGAGGTCGTCCGGGCGGGTCTTGTTGAACATGCCGCGCGGCGCCTTGCCAATCGGGGTGCGGGTCGCTGCGACGATGTATGCGTCTTGAAGTTGTTTGCTCATGTCAGTGTCCTGTTCTGTCGACGCTTAGTTGCGCACTGGCTTGCCGGTCTGCATCATGCCCATGATGCGTTCCTGCGTTTTCGGATTGTTCAGCAGCGCCACGAAGGCCTTGCGCTCCAGGTCGAGGATCCACTGCTCGCTGACCACACTGCCCTGGTCGATGTCGCCGCCAGTGACGATCTCGGCGATGGTGTCGCCCAGCTGGTAGTCATAGGCCGAGATGAAGCCGCCGTCGCGCATATTGACCATCTGGCCGCGGATCGTGCCCCAGCCGTAACGGCCGGTGACCGGGAACGTGCGGCGCGCCGGTGCGCGGTAGCCGGCATCAGCCATGGCGCGCGCCGTGGTTTTCGCCACGTGCAGCAGTTCGTAGGCGTTGAAGACAATCACGTCGTCTTCTTTCAGGTAGCCCATGGCCTTGGCTTCCAGCGCCGACTTCGACACTTGCGCGGTGGCCGCGTTCATGAAACCGTTCTTCAGGAATTGCAGGATGTCGTTGCCCTTGGCTTCGGTTGCCGCGCGCAGCGCTGCTTCCTTCAGGCCGCCGCCGGCAGGCACCAGGCCCACGCCCACTTCGACCAGGCCGATGTACGACTCGATCGACGCGACACGCTTGCTGGCATGCAGCGCCAGCTCGCAGCCGCCGCCCAGCGCCAGGCCCGCCACTGCGGCGACGACCGGCACGTTCGAGTACTTGAGCGCCATGAAGGTGTCCTGCAGCTCGCGCACGATCGGCTCCATCGCCTTCGCGCCGCCGGCCATGAAGGCTGGCAAAGCAGATTGCAGGTCGGCGCCGGCCGAGAACGCGCCGCCTTCGGCTGCGTCGGTGTTCCAGATCACGATGCCCTTGAAGCCGGTTTCGGCTTCTTTCAGTGCGCGCTGCAGGCCCTTGATCACGCCATCGCCGATGACGTGCATCTTGGTCTTGAGCGAAACGACCAGGACTTCGTCGTCCGAGTGCCACAGGCGCACGGATTCGTCTTCGAACACGGTGGTGCCGGCGGTCTTCGGATCCGCGCCGCCCAGGCCCACGACCGGTGCGCGGAACTGCTGGCGCTGATACACCGGCAGATCGGACAGCGGCACATAGCCGCTCTTGGCAACCGAGTACGAACCTTCAGGCGTATGCACGCCCTTCTCGGCGACCGAACCCTCGAACACCCAGGCTGGCAGCGGCGCGGTCGACAGCGCCTTGCCGGCGTCGATGTCTTCCTTGACCCACTGCGCGATCTGCATCCAGCCGGCGCCCTGCCACGTTTCGAACGGGCCGACGCTCCAGCCGAAGCCCCAGCGCATGGCGAAGTCGATGTCGCGCGCATTGTCAGCGATCGATTCGAGGTGGAACGCGATGTAGTGGAACGCGTCACGGAAGATCGCCCACAGGAACTGCGCCTGTGGATTGGTCGATTCGCGCATGGCCTTGAACTTCTTGACCGGGTCTTTCTCTTTCAGGATGCGGCCAACGATGTCGGCTGCCTTGGCGCCGCCGGTGACGTACTCACCCGTGGCGAAGTCCAGGCGCTGGATCTCCTTGCCGACCTTCTTGTAGAAGCCGGCGCCGGATTTCTGGCCCAGCGCACCTTTTTCGATCAGCTTGGCCAGGATGTCCGGCGTCTTGTAGACGCTGAAGAACGGGTCGTCCTTCAGGTTGTCCTGCATGGTCTTGATCACATGGCCCATCGTGTCCAGGCCGACCACGTCTGCAGTGCGGAAGGTGCCCGACTTGGCGCGGCCCAGCTTGGCGCCGGTCAGGTCATCGACCACGTCGACCGACAGGCCGAATTTCTCGGCTTCGACGATCGTGGCCAGCATGCCGAAGATACCGACACGGTTGGCGATGAAGTTCGGCGTGTCTTTCGCGCGCACGACGCCCTTGCCCAGCGTCGAGGTCAGGAAGGTCTCGAGCTGGTCCAGGATGTCAGGACGGGTGTCCGTGGTCGGGATCAGTTCGACCAGGTGCATGTAGCGCGGCGGGTTGAAGAAGTGCACGCCGCAGAAGCGCGCCTTCAGTTCGGCGTCGAAGCCTTCGGCCAGCTTGTTGATCGACAGGCCCGACGTGTTCGACGCGAAGATCGCGTTTGGCGCGATGTGCGGCGCGACCTTGGCGTACAGGTCGTGTTTCCAGTCCATGCGCTCGGCGATGGCTTCGATGATCAGGTCGCAACCGGCCAGCACGTCGAGGTTGTCCTCGTAGTTGGCCACTTCGATCAGGGCCGCGTCATCCTTGTTGCCCAGCGGGGCTGGCGAGAGCTTTTTCAGGTTCTCGATGGCGCGCAGGACGATGCCGTTCTTCGGCCCCTCTTTTGCAGGCAGGTCGAACAGCACGACTGGCACCTTGGCGTTCACGCAGTGGGCGGCGATTTGCGCGCCCATCACGCCGGCGCCCAGCACGGCGACTTTCTTGACGATGAAATTGGACATGTAGATTCCTTAATCCTTGGTTGGCACGTCGTTCCCGCGAAGGCGGGAACCTCAGTTTGCCGGCGTTACCGCTGCGCTAAACTTGGGTTCCCGCCTGCGCGGGAACGACGGCGATGGTCTATCAGCGTGACGTAGTGTTAGAACAGGTCGGCGTCCAGCGCCGTCAGGTTCGCGGCGCCCGAGCGTGCCTGGCGGATCAGCATCGCGGTTTCCGGATACAGACGTGCGAAGTAGAAGCGGATCGTCGCCAGCTTCGATTCATAGAAGCGGTCGCCCGAATCGAGCTTGGCCAGTGCGATCTTGGCTTGCTGCGCGAACAGGTAGCTGTAGACCAGGTGACCGGCTACGCGCAGGTAAGGCACGGCGGCCGCGCCCACTTCGTCTGGATTCTGGAACGCCTTCATGCCGATTTCCATCGTCAGCTTGGTGACCTTGTCGCCCAGCTCGCCCAGTGGCGTGACGAATTCGGACATGTTCTCGTCCAGGCCATTGTCTTCGACAAAGCTCTTGATCTTCTCGCCGAACTTGCGCAGCTTGGCGCCGTTGTCCATCAGGATCTTGCGGCCCAGCAGGTCCAGCGACTGGATCGTGTTGGTGCCTTCATAGATCATGTTGATGCGCGCGTCACGCACGTACTGCTCCATGCCCCATTCGGCGATGTAGCCGTGGCCGCCGTAGACCTGCATCGCTTCGGAGGTCGCGATCCAGCCGTTATCGGTGATGAATGCCTTGATGATTGGCGTGAGCAGCGCGACTTCGTCAGCGGCTTCCTTGCGCACGTCTTCATCGGTGTGGTTCAGTTCGCGGTCGATCTGCAGCGCGACGTACGACGAGAACGCGCGGCCGCCTTCAGCGAAGGCTTTTGCGGTCAAGAGCATGCGGCGCACGTCCGGGTGCACGATGATCGGGTCGGCTGGCTTGTCCGGTGCTTTCACGCCCGAGAGGCTGCGCATCTGGATGCGGTCTTTTGCATACGCCAGCGCATTCTGGTACGCCACTTCGGTGAGGCCCAGCGACTGCATGCCCACGCCCAGGCGGGCCGCGTTCATGAACACGAACATTGCCTGCAGGCCCTTGTGCGGCTGGCCGATCAGCGTGGCGCGTGCGTTGTCCAGGTTCATCTGGCAGGTCGAGTTGCCGTGGATGCCCATCTTTTCTTCGATGGCGCCGCAGGCGATGCCATTACGCTCGCCGATCGAGCCGTCTTCGTTCGGCATGAACTTCGGCACCAGGAACAGCGAGATGCCTTTCGAGCCTTCCGGTGCATCCGGCAGGCGCGCCAGCACCAGGTGGACGATGTTGTCCGAGATATCGTGTTCACCGGCCGAGATGAAGATCTTCGAGCCGGTGATCAGGTAGGTGCCGTCGCCTTGCGGTTCGGCTTTCGAACGCAACAGGCCCAGGTCGGTGCCGCAGTGCGCTTCGGTCAGGCACATGGTACCGGTCCATTCACCCGAGACGAGCTTTGGCAGGTACAGGCGTTTCTGGTCGTCGGTGCCGTGCTCGAGCAGGCACTCGTAGGCGCCGTGCGACAGGCCCGGGTACATCGACCAGGCCTGGTTCGACGAATTGAGCATCTCGTAGAACGAGTTATTCAGCGTGATCGGCAGGCCCTGGCCGCCGTATTCCGGATCGCACGCGAGCGCAGCCCAGCCGCCTTCGACATACTGTTTATACGCCTGCTTGAAGCCCTTCGGCGTGGTCACGCTCTTGTCGGCAGCATTGAACGTGCAGCCTTCGCGGTCGCCCGAGTGGTTCAGCGGGAACAGCACTTCCTGGGTGAATTTTGCACCTTCTTCGAGTACCTGGTTGATGATGTCGGTATCGATTTCCTGGTATTTCGGCAGATTCTTGAATTCTTCGGTGACATTGAGGAACTCGTGCAGAACGAACTGCATATCCCGGATTGGCGCGACGTACTGACCCATGGTTTTCTCCTGAAGAGGTGTGACGATTGTTGGACGTGACAGGCGGCCTTATGCCGCCTGGTGGTCTTGCGATTGTTGGGAATTGCGGTAATTCTCGATCAGGCGTTCAAAGCCGGCCCGGGCCCGTTCGACGGCGCCCGGATTGCGCAGGAAACGCGCATCGTGGTGCAGCGCCAGGATCAGGCCGTGCATTTCAAACACCAGCTGTTCGGCATCGAAACCGGTGTGCAGGTGCCGCAGTTCCATTGCCTGCTCCACGCTGCGCAGCAAGGCGCCCTGCCACGCGCGGACCATCGACACCAGCTCTTCGCGGATCGGCCCTTCGCGGTCGTCGTATTCGACGGCGCCACTGATATAGATGCACCCGGACGCGATTTCGACCGACACCCGCTTGACCCAGCGCGTGTACATCGCCACCAGGCGCGGCAGGCCACGGGTTTCCTTGATGCTCGGATAGAAAACCTCTTGCTCGAAGCGATGGTGGTACAGCTTGACCACCTCGAGTTGCAGGTCTTCGCGCGAACCGAAGTGCGCGAACACGCCGGACTTGCTCATGCTCATCCGGTCGGCCAGCAGGCCAATCGTCAAGCCTTCGAGGCCGTTGCGGCTGGCGAGTTCGAGCGCGACGTCGAGAATTGCCGCCCGCGTCTGCTCGCCCTTGCGCATGAATTTTGCTGAAGTACTGATAGCTTCCCCTGGTCTCGAAAAAATCCGAACGCTCGTACTATTATCTATCGGGCCTGGAATGTCAAACGGGAACTTAGAGGTGCGGTTCTATTGATGAAAAACAACCCGCGACACCCGGAGAAAGCGCCTTTTGCTGACGGCCCGGCTTGCAGGCGAGCGGCAGAAAACAGTTGTTTCATCTGCTAAAGGTACAGCATTTTCGGGGTGTCCGGTGCGTGATTTACAAGCACGGCGCACCTCGATGCAGCTTGACTGTTACCATTAATAATCGAGCAACAAACTTGGCAACATCCAGCGCGCAGACGAAAGGTCCACAGCATGAGCGGCAACTATCAGATTGAACAGGTCGTCGAACCGGACGACAGCGAACTGCAGCTGGCCATCCGCGCCTTCTCGTTGCAGGAAGGTGGCGCCGAACCCGCTCAGGCAGCAACGAGCGGCGCGGATTCGATGCAGCACTTTCTGGTGCTGCTCGGCCATGCGTGTGCGCGGCTGGACAGCGGTACGACGGCGGACGACGCGGTTGCCGACCTGGTCCGGCGCGGCCTGGACCAGGGCACGGCGCAGGTCGTCGTCGACAAGGCCGTCGATGTCGTGGCCTCGAACCGGGCGCTCGAAAGCGCACCACCGGCGCAGCATGTGCGCCCCCGATCCGGCAAGAGCATCCGGGTATTCGCCATCGTGCTGGTGATCGTCGCGCTGGTCGTGGCTTTGCTGGTCATGCGCTAACGCCCGCCACGTCTATTCGCCTGCCTGCTCCATCGCACGGCGATCGCGCTTGGTCGGCCGTCCCTTGATCTCCAAGCTCGGCTCCGGATACAGGCGCCGCGCGACTTTGTCGAGTTCGCGCTTGGCGATGCTCTCGTCGGTTTCGAAATACAGCGTGCGCGCCACCGGGGCGCCGCCGCGCGCGCCCGAGATGGCGGCGACGATGATCTCCCAGCGGTCCGAGCCGTTATCGATCAGCATCTTGTCGTTGATCTTGACCGTGCGCGCCGGCTTGACCGGCTCGCCGTCGATCCGCACCCGCCCGCGCTCGACCGCATCCTGGGCCAGCGAGCGTGTCTTGAAAAAGCGTGCTGCCCACAGCCATTTGTCCAGCCGGACATTTTCTTTGTCTTTGTCCATCGTTATCCCTTATTACGCATACCCGATGGCGCACACGCGCATCACCAGTTTGTAGCCGACATACGCACAGCCGTTGACGGCGCGGCGCAGCCAGCCGATGTCGGCAAATTCCTGCGGACAGACTTCGACCCCGTCCGCGATGCCCCGTTCGATGTGCGCGCGCATCGACGCGGCAAACACCGGATCGTCGACGACGATATTGGCTTCCTGGTTCACGAACAGCGACAGGCCGTCGCAGTTGCTCGAGCCGACCGTGGCCCAGTAGTCGTCCACCACCGCCACCTTCGCATGCAGTTGTGTCTTGCAGTATTCGACCACGCGGATGCCATCGGCCAGCAGTTTCGGATAGAACGATTGCGCCACCGCGTCCTGGATCGCGAACTCGCCCACCCCGATCAGGAGCGTGACGGCGACGCCGCGCTGCGCCGCATGCGCGAGCGCCTTGCGAAACTTGCGGCCCGGCGCGAAGTACGGCGTGGCCAGCAGCACGCTGTGGCGCGCATGGCCCAGCGCCTGCAGGTAGGCACGCTGGATGGTGGTGCGGTTGCGCAGGTTGTCACGCACAACGAAGGCGGCGCGCGCGGGACTGGCGCACGAGGGCGGCGGTTGCTTGCGCATTTCGCGGAACAGTTCCAGGCGCTTGCGCAGCCGCAGGCGGCCGGTGCGGGTCCACTGGCCCTGCGCTTCGTGGTGGATCTGCGCGACGATCGGCCCGCGCAGCAATGCCGTGAAATCCCAGCGCGGCGCCGGCAGGCGGTGGCCGTCGGCGTGGTCGCACAGCCAGTCGTCGTTGACATTGATGCCGCCGACAAACGCGACTTCGCGGTCGATCACAGTGATCTTGCGGTGCGAGCGGGCGATGCCGCGCTTGCACAGCGGATTGAAGACGCGGTACTGGGCGCCGGCCTGGGTCAGCACCTGGCCCAGCCGGGAGGTGACGCGGTGGCCGGTGCCGAACCAGTCGACCAGCACCCGCACCTTGACGCCGCGTTGGGCCGCGCGCGCGAGCGCATCGCGCACGGCGTCGCCCGTGTCGTCTTCGGCAAAGATATAGGTTTCGAACAGGACTTCGTGCCGGGCAGCGTCGAGCGCGGCGATCAGCGCCGGGAAGAACGCAACGCCGCTCTCCAACAGCGTGATGTCGTTATCGTCGACGAAGGTGACGCTGCGCATGGCCTCAGGCCAGCTCGAGTTCCGCCACGATCGGTGCGTGGTCGGACAGCTTGGCCCACAGGGGGCCGTGCATCACTTGCGCCGAGTTGACCTTGAAGCCGCGCACGTAGATGCGGTCCAGGCGGAACCACGGCAGCATCGCCGGGAACGTGCGCGCCGGCGCCAGGCGCGGCTTGCGCCCGGCCCAGCCGCGCACCATGTCGCCCATCGGCGAGCGCGGGCTCAGCTCGTCGAACACTTCGCACACGCCCAGGCCGGCGCGCAGCTTGTCGCTCAAGGTGTTGCGCCAGTCGTTGAAGTCGCCAGCGATGATGACCGGCTCGCCATTGGGCGCCGACGAATTGACGGCATCGATCAGCGACTGCGTCTGGCGCCCTCGCCCGCCTTCGAACAGGCCCAGGTGCACGACATAGCAGTGCACCGGACACTCGGGCGTACCCAGCACGCAGTGCAGGATGCCGCGCTGCTCGTAGGCGTGGTCCGAGACATCGTGGTTGTGCGAGTTTTCGATCGGGTAGGTACTGAGCAGCGCATTGCCATGGTGACCGTGGTCGTAGACCGCGTTCATGCCATACGCCGTGTGGTGCAGGTCGGAGGCAAAATAATCGTACTGGGCTGTTTCAGGCCAGTGCCGATGGCCACGGTCTTCCTTGCCGAAGCGTGCCTGGTGCCGGTCGTGCCGGCCCTGGACTTCTTGCAGGAAGACGACATTGGCGTCGAATTCAGCGATCGCTTTCTTCAGTGCGATCACGCGGGGCGTGCTGCGCAGCGAGGAAACGCCCTTGTGAATGTTGTAGGTGGCCACACGAATTTTCATGGGAACATTCTACCCGGATCGGACTGCCGTTCTCGTGAAACGGACCCAATCGTGCGCTTATTAAAGCGCTGGCGCGTTCGGCAGGTTGCCAGTTCTCGCACTCTTTTTAGAAACCAATAGTAACAAACTACCTTCAGGCGATCGCATGCGCCTGGTCGTACACTGCTTCGTGGCCCGAGACGATCATGCGGCGCGGGCGGTGTGCAGCCGCCTCATCCTTTTGCGCGCGGGGCGCCATTGGGCCACACAGGCGCAGGCCATCCATCAGGTCGATATAGATGCAATCGTCGCCGAGTGTGATTGCTTTTACTTTCTTGTCGCTATTCAGTTTGAAGTTATCCATTTTTCTCTCAGAATCATCCACTTAAAAGTTGCACATCGAAAATTCACACTGGGTGAACTATTGACCTTAGACTACTGATTTCTGACTGTCAACCGTGGAATATATGGTGCCTGTCCGTTACCTACCATATTTAATTCACTCGCGAAACGTGTCACCAAGTGTCGCGAAATGTATCTTCATAGGAGAACGTTCACTTTTTGGTGTGTATGTGAGTGTTAGCGAACAGAGTCAAATTAAAAAAAGCACTTACGTACTTTTGCTGTAAAACGTCATTTTATTGCTCCGTAAAAGCAATATTCAATGATGATTTACTGCAAATATGCTTCTTTTAAGAAATTTTATTTGCTTTTGGGATTGGGCGCGAGCTGGCGCGGCAGCTGCAGGATGGCTTCGGCATTCGAGGCCGAGAAGCAGCGATCGGCCGCTTCCAGGTAGGGCAGCCAGGCGTGGGCGATGTGCTCGCGTGGACTGAGGATGATGGGGATGTCGCGCGGCACGCAGACGGAAAACACGTGCTCGGTGTTCTGCGTCACGCCGGGGGCGTAGCGGTGGCGCCAGAGGGGGTAGATTTCATAGATATTGGATAACTGCCAGTCACACAGGACGATCTGCTCGCCGTCAGCCACGATGCCGGTCTCTTCGAACAGTTCGCGCGCGGCGGTCTCCAGCAGCGGCTCGTCGAGCCGGTCGAGCGAGCCGGTGACCGATTGCCAGAAGCCCGGCTGACCGGCGCGTTCGATCACCAGCACGTCCAGCTCGGACGTGTGGATGACGACCAGCACCGATTCAGGGATCTTGTAGGCTTGCATGACAGAAAGAGCGGGGTTGGCAGCCAGGCCACCTCCCCCGCCCGCCATTACGCCACCTTCGGTTCGTTACGCAGGCGGATGTGCAGCTCTTTCAATTGCTTCTCGTCGACTTCGGACGGTGCATTGGTCAGCAAGCACTGCGCGCGCTGCGTTTTCGGGAACGCGATCACGTCGCGGATCGACTCGGAGCCCGTCATCAGCGTGATCAGGCGATCCAGGCCGAAGGCCAGGCCACCGTGCGGCGGCGCGCCGTATTGCAGCGCGTCCAGCAGGAAGCCAAACTTGAGCTGCGCTTCTTCGGCGTCGATCTTCAGCGCGCGGAACACCTTGCTCTGGACTTCTTCGCGGTGGATACGGATCGAACCGCCGCCCAGTTCCCAGCCGTTCAGGACCATGTCGTAGGCCTTGGCGATACAGGCGCCCGGATTGGTCTCGAGCATGTCTTCGTGGCCGTCTTTCGGGGCCGTGAACGGGTGGTGGGTTGCGGTCCAGCGATCGCCGTCTTCGTCGTGTTCGAACATCGGGAAGTCGATGACCCACAGCGGCGACCAGACGTCGTCGAACAGGCCGGCCTTCTTGCCGAATTCCGAGTGACCGATCTTCACGCGCAGCGCGCCCAGGGCGTCGTTGACGACCTTGGCCTTGTCGGCGCCGAAGAAGATCAGGTCGCCGTCCTGCGCGCCCGTCAGTTCCAGGATTTGCGCCAAGACTTCATCGGACAGGTTCTTGACGATCGGCGACTGCAGGCCGTCACGGCCCTTGGCTTTCTCGTTGACCTTGATGTAGGCCAGACCACGGGCGCCGTAGATCGCGACGAACTGGGTGTACGCGTCGATCTCGGAACGCGGCATCGAGCCGCCCTGCGGCACGCGCATGCCGACCACACGGCCGTTAGGCAGGTTGGCGGCGCTGTTGAAGACCTTGAACTCGACCGTCTTCATCAGTTCGGTCAGCTCGGTGAATTCGAGCTTGACGCGCATGTCCGGCTTGTCCGAACCGTACATCGCCATCGCGGTGGCAAAGTCCATCACTGGGAACGGGTTCGGCAGTTCGATGCCGGTCGTGTTCTTGAACACGACGCGCATCATTTCTTCGAACATGTCGCGGATCTCTTGTTCGGTCAGGAACGAGGTTTCGCAGTCGATCTGGGTGAATTCAGGCTGGCGGTCAGCGCGCAGATCTTCGTCGCGGAAGCACTTGGTGATCTGGTAGTAACGGTCGAAGTTGGCGACCATCAGCAGCTGCTTGAACAGCTGTGGCGACTGCGGCAGTGCGAAGAAGTTGCCCGCGTTGACGCGCGACGGCACCAGGTAATCGCGCGCGCCTTCCGGGGTCGACTTGGTCAGCATCGGGGTTTCGATGTCGATGAAGCCCAGGTTGTCGAGGTACTTGCGCACTTCCATCGACACCTTGTAGCGCAGCTTCAGGTTGTGCTGCATCTGGCCGCGGCGCAGGTCGAGCACGCGGTGCGTCAGGCGGGTGGTTTCCGACAGGTTGTCGTCGTCCAGCTGGAACGGCACCGGCACCGAGGCGTTGAGCACTTCGACTTCGGTCGCGGTGACTTCGATCTTGCCCGAGGCCAGGTTGGCGTTGACGGTGCCGGCCAGACGGTTGGTCACGGTGCCGACGATGCGCAGGCAATACTCATTACGCACGTGCTCGGCTGCCTTGAAGACGGCGGCGTTGTCCGGATGGCAGACCACCTGCACCAGGCCTTCGCGGTCGCGCAGGTCGATGAAGATCACCCCGCCGTGGTCGCGGCGGCGATGCACCCAGCCGCACAGGTTGACGGTTTGGCCCAGCAGTTCCTCGGTGACGAGGCCGCAGTAATTGGTACGCATGGTGGACATAGTTTTCGTTCCAGGTTGATTGATTTGTCGGCGCCGCCATCGCGGGCGGCCCAGATTCTGTGATGCGTTATTTGACTGCCGCAGGATTGGCGGCGCCGAGCGGCACGTGGCTCGGTGCGACCACGCCCATCGAGACGATGTACTTGAGCGCCGCGTCGACAGTCATGTCGAGTTCTTTCACGCGGCTGCGTTCCATCATCAGGAAAAAGCCCGAGGTGGGGTTTGGCGTCGTGGGTACGTACACGCTCACGAAGTCGCCCACCAGGTGGTTGGTCACGTCGCCGCCCGGCAC
The DNA here is from genome assembly GCF_014200505.1 of Massilia aurea. Lineage (GTDB taxonomy): Bacteria > Pseudomonadota > Gammaproteobacteria > Burkholderiales > Burkholderiaceae_D > Telluria > Telluria aurea_B. Next base: position 213,938 of record NZ_JACHBX010000002.1, read on the forward strand.
GCCGGTCAGAAACGCGATCGTATACGAGTCGGCGTGCGGATACGGGATCAGCACCGCCTGGCGAAAGGCATTGCCGGACGACGAGAACAGCGTGTCGGACACCTGCTTGACGCTGCCGTACAGCGAGCTGACGACCGGCACGCGCTTGAGCAGGCGCTCGCCCACGCGCACGATGTACTTGCCGACCAGGTTGTTGGTAAGCAGGCCCGTGACGAACACGATGGCCAGCGTCAGCACCGCGCCGATGCCCGGCACGTCCATGCCGATGAACTGGCGCGGCTGCCAGGCGGCCGGCACGAACATCAGCGACTGGTCGAGCGTGCTGATGATCAGGCTCAGGACCCAGGCCGTAATGGCCAGGGGTACCAGCACCAGCAGGCCGGTGATGAAATATTTACGCATCGGATATCCCGTTATTCTTGTTGGCGCGGCGCAGGGACGCGCCGGGCTCAGGTGCTGCTTTTGTCGCCGCCACCGCTGGTGCTGCCACCGCTGCTGCTGTTTGTAGCAGGCGTAGCAGGCCCAGCGGGCGCTGGCGTGGCCGGTGCAGCTGCGGCAGCCGGCGCGGCCGCTGCGCCCGTGTCAGCGCCGCCCGTGCCCGCAGCGGTGCCAGTGGCAGGCGGCGTGCCGCCACGGAAATCGGTCACGTACCAGCCCGAGCCCTTGAGCTGGAAACCGGCTGCAGTCACCTGCTTCTTGAACGATGGCTTGGCGCAGGACGGGCAGACGGTCAGGACCGGGTCCGATATCTTTTGCAGTACATCTTTGGAAAAACCGCATTCTTCGCAGCGATAGGCATAAATCGGCATTCTGGTGCTCCGCAAAAATCTTCAAAACCCTGAATTATAAAGCTTTTGCCGCAGCATTTACGGCATTGCGGCGGCCCGGGTACAAGACAGCGCCGCATTCGGCAAATGGCAGCAGCATCGTGTTGTTTTTCACCACGTCAGCAGGCGAACTGTTTGCTCGTGCACAGCATCGGTGATTTAATACGGCTTCTTTACCGGATGTTGGTCGCAGGAAAGCTCTGCCACTGCGAGAACACAAGAAACAGAAGGCTGCGAGATGTTCGTATCAGCGCAGCCCATAAAAGAACACAGCTTATCAAGCCCGCTCACGCGGGCTTTTTTCTTGGGCGCGGTCAGGTGAACGCGTGGACGGGAAACCCGTCCACCCTACTTGGTTGCTCTCAGAGGAAGTACAGCGCAGCCAGCGCGGTGCAGGCGCCCGTCGCCAGCAAGGTCAGGAACGTCAGCATGCGATTGGTGCGGCGCTGCTCAACCACCAGCATCGCCATCATCTCGCTGTTGGCGATGTGCGGATGGTGCCCTTTCGACTCGCGCTCCAGCGCCTGGTGCACGAGGCGCGGCAGTTGCGGGAAGATCTGGGCGTAGCGCGGCGCTTCGGCCTTCAGGCGCTCGACCAGGCCTTGCCAACCCACCTGCTCGGCCATCCAGCGCTCCAGGTACGGCTTGGCCGTCTTCCACAAGTCCAGATCCGGGTCGAGCTGGCGGCCCAGGCCTTCGATATTGAGCAGCGTCTTTTGCAGCAGCACCAGTTGCGGCTGCACCTCGACATTGAAGCGGCGCGAGGTCTGGAACAGGCGCAGCAGGATCTGGCCGAACGAGATGTCCTTCAGGGGCCGGTCGAAGATCGGTTCGCAGCAGGCCCGCACGGCCGACTCGAGTTCGTCCACGCGCGTGCTCGGCGGCGCCCAGCCCGACTCGATGTGGGCTTCGGCCACGCGCTTGTAGTCGCGCTGGAAGAAGGCCAAAAAGTTCTGCGACAGGTAATCCTTGTCGAAGTCGGTCAGCGTGCCGACGATGCCGAAGTCGAGCGCGATGTAGCGGCCCAGCGTTTCCGGCGCGGTCGACACCAGAATATTCCCAGGGTGCATGTCGGCGTGGAAGAAGCCGTCACGGAACACCTGCGTGAAGAAAATCTCCACACCATCGCGCGACAGCTTCTTGAGGTCGACGCCGGCCGCGGCCAGGCGATCGATCTGCGACACCGGCAAGCCGTGCATGCGCTCCATGACGATCACGCTGCTCGAGCAATAGTCCCAGTACATCTCGGGCACCATCAGCAGCGTCGAATCGGCGAAGTTGCGGCGCAGCTGGCTGGCGTTGGCGGCCTCGCGCATCAGGTCGAGCTCGTCGTGCAGGTATTTGTCGAATTCGGCCACGACTTCGCGCGGCTTCAGGCGCCGCGCTTCGCTCCAGACCTTTTCGATCAGGTTCGCAGCCATGCGCATCAGCGCCATGTCTTCGTCGATCAGCTTCTTCATGCCCGGGCGCAGCACCTTGACGGCGACTTCCTTGCCGTTCTTGAGCGTGGCGAAGTGCACCTGGGCGATCGACGCCGAAGCGATCGGCTCGCGCTCGAAGTGGGCGAACAGCTGGTCGGGATGGGTGCCGAGCGAACGCGTGATCTGCGCCACCGCCAGGTCGGAGCCGAATGGCGGCACGCGATCCTGCAGCATGGCGAGCTCATCGGCGATATCGGGCGGCACCAGGTCGCGCCGGGTCGACAGCACCTGGCCGAACTTCACGAAGATCGGCCCCAGTTCTTCGAGCGCCTGGCGCAGCCGCACGGCGCGCGGCGACGTGATCGTGCGCCAGAAGAAGAACGTGTTCATCAGGCGCGCGGTGCGCGGAGCGTTGATGCTGGTGACGGCAATTTCGTCCAGGCCGTACTTGGTGAAGACGGTGAGAATGCGCAGCAGGCGCAGGAATTTCAATATCATCGACGATCCGGATTCTGGTCTGCGCTTACAGCAAAGGTGGAAGAAGGTTTGGCGGCGCTGCGCTGGGCCAGCGCATGTTCGAGCCGCGCGATGCGCTTGGCGCTGCGCTCGACATCGTCGCGCAGGCGCACGACATCGGCGGCAAAGGCGTCGCGCTGGACCGGCCGCACCAGCACCGGCCGCTCGTCGGCCAGGAATTCAGCGAGATTCTCGGCCAGGCGACGCCCTGCTTCGCCCAGGCCACTGACGGTGCGGCGCGCGCCCTGGTGCAGGCGGTAGGCGGCCACCGGCCCGACGACACGCTCGAGGTCGTACTCGGCATCCCAGCGCAGGCCGTTGGCCAGCTGCGAAATCACGTTGGCAAATTCGGCATCGCCCTCGATCTTCACGTACGACAGCGCGCGCGTGCGGTCTTGCGCGATCAGCGGCAGGTCGGCCGGCTTGATGCGGATGGTGACGTTGGCCGGCGCTGCATCCTGGCTGGCCTCGAACAGGCCGTCAGGCGCCACCAGCACGCGCAGCTGGGCCACACCGGCATCGATGCATGCCTGCTTGCCGACATGGCGCGCGAGCGCAGCGCGAGCCCAGGCTTCCTGGGCCAGCAGGTGATTGATTGCGGCAACGGCAGGCACGGTCAGCGCATGCTGGGGTGACAAGGTCGACAGGGATGGAAGATTCGGAAACATGGCGGGACTACCCTCAAAAAACAAAACCGCCCGGAGTGATTCGGGCGGTTTTGATCTTACCAGTTCGCCGGGCATGCACCCGGTGTTACGGAATCGGCAAACAAAATAATTCCGGTTCGCCTGCGGCGTACTTAGTTCGGCTGCTGAATGCCAGCCAGCACCCAGCCACCCGCGCCCGACAGCGGCTTGGACATGTTCCAGACCTCGACGAACGGCTCTGGCAATGCGTCTTTCGCGCTGCGGATCATGGCGTTGAACTGCACGCTCGCCAGGTAATCGGTGGCTGTCTGCTCGATGCCCAGCAACTGCGCATCGACATTGACGACGTCGGTGAAATCAGCGACGGCGCCGCGTTCCTGGATCTGCAGCTTGAGTTCAGCGAAGACTTCAGGCGACGTGAATTCGCGCAGATCGTTCGTGTCGCCACGATCCCAGGCTGCCTGCATGCGGATGAACGACGACTTCGCATGACGCAGGAAGCTTTCGCTGTCGAAGTCGGCCGGTACGCCCCATTGCTGGTGCGCTGCCGGAGTAGCGACATTACCGAAATTCGCTGCATTCAGGCCGCCGCGGTCCTTTTCCAGTGCCACGCCGCCCTGGAATGCGGTGGGCTGCGGACGCAGACCGGAACCGATTTCAGGCGTGCCAACACCACCGGCCGCCTGCGGCTTGAAGCCGCCGCTGAAACCGGCTGCAGATGGATTGGCCGGCGTGTCCTTGCGGCGGAACATGCGTACCAGGAACATGATGACAAGGCCGAACAGCGCGAACATCAGGATGCCCGCGATGATGCTGGCCATCGCGCCGCCAATCCCCAGGTGCGACAGCAGCATGCCCAGACCGAGGCCCAGCAGTGCGCCGCCGAGGATGTTGCGCATCATGCTTGGCTTCTTGGCGGCGGCCGCAGCACCCGCGGCGCCCGCGCCGGCAGCAGCTGGTGCGGCCTGGTTCGGGGTCTGGCGCTGCATGCTCTGTGCGGGCGCCGGTGCCGGGGCCGGCATCTGGCGCACGGCCTGCGACTGGCGGCCGACCGAGCGCTTGCCGCCCATCGGGCGTGCGTAGGCCTCGGCCACCATCGAGAATGCGGTGACTGCGAGAAGCGTCGTGACCAGGAATTTTTTCATTGTCTCCGTCCTTTATTGGAACTTCAGTTAAAACTACAGCTTGATACCGGTGTGCAAAGCGGCCACACCCGCCGTCAGGTTGAAATACTGGACCCGCTCCAGTCCCGCGTCCTCCAGCATGCCCTTCAGGGTGTCCTGATCGGGGTGCATGCGGATCGATTCGGCCAGGTAGCGATAGCTTTCAGCGTCGCCGGCAATCCGCTGGCCCAGCCACGGCAACACCGAGAACGAATACACGTCATACGGCTTTTGCAGTGGCGCGATCACTTTCGAGAATTCGAGCACCAGCAATTTGCCGCCCGGCTTGAGCACGCGGCGCATTTCGGCCAGTGCCTGATCCTTGTGCGTCATGTTGCGCAGGCCAAAGGCCACGCTGACCCGGTCGAAGTAATTGTCCGGGAACGGCAACTTTTCGGCGTTACACAACATGGTTGGGGTGACAAGTCCTTTATTCAAGAGACGGTCACGGCCAACGCGCAGCATCGACTCGTTGATGTCGGTGAGCCAGACTTCGCCCGTCTTGCCGGCCTGCTTGGCGAAAGCCTTGGCCAGGTCGCCCGTGCCGCCGGCGATATCGAGCACCTTGAAGCCGGGCCGCACGCCCGCCTGCGCGATCGTGAACAGTTTCCAGGCGCGGTGCAGGCCGGCCGACATCAGATCGTTCATGACATCGTACTTCGCGGCGACCGAGTGGAAGACCTTGGCGACTTCCTGGACCTTCTGGTCCTCGGCGACGGTCTTGTAGCCGAAGTGGGTGGTGTTTGTCATAGTGGCATGCAGGTTGGGGGTTGCCACATTATACAAGGACCCGGCGCGAGGGCCGCGCTGCTGAGCTGACTGTCACCAGCGCGTTCAACACAGGCGCCAGCAAGGGGATTACGCGCCCTGCGCCCGGTTGGATTCAACTTTTTACGCTTGTTGGTTACCCACAACGCATCTGCGCCACAGTGTGCGATTAAGAGAAAATCATCGCACGTGCCTCTTTTCCAAGCCGCTCGCCGCGACTAAGATCATTAGCAACAGACAAACTCTATTTTCAAATTGTTATGCGAAAAATCAAACTTTCAATTCAATATCGCATTTCTCCTTAGACTTTTATCAATAGCTGTGCGCCATGCGTGCTGCATTTTTGGTTTAATTAACACGATCTTCCAGCCGGCAAGCGCCGGTCGTTGCGCCCATCGACGTTGCATGTTCCCCATGGTGTGCCGGGATGCATCACAGCGTAGCGGGTGCCAACCAGTTTGATGAGGATACCGGTGCCTGTAAAACGTCTTATCTGCATTACGCGTGAAGGCAGTGCGCACGCCCGCGCCTGCCATGGCGCCCTGCCCGGCTGGGATGTCTGCGTCGTCGAGCATCCCGCTGCGGCGCGCAAGGTCTTGTCCCAGCAACACTATGGCGTTGGCCTGCTGCTCGACAGCAGCGACAGCGCAGACGATGCCGAGCTCGAACGTTTCCTGCACCAGCACCACCATGTGCGCTGGGTTGGCGTGTTCGACGCGCACCGCCTCGTCCAGCCGGCCCTGCGCGAACTGATTGCGGCGCATCTGGTCGACTTTCATACGCTGCCGGTCGATACGCTGCGGCTGCAGCACTCGCTGGGCCACGCCCACGGCATGGCGAGCATGGCCACGCGGCCGGCGCTGCACGATGGCGCACTGCGCGTGAGCCACATCGACGGCGCCTCGGCCGCGATCGCCCGCCTGCGCTCGCACATCGACAAGATCGCCGCCGTCGACGCACCGGTCCTGATCTGCGGTGAGAGCGGCAGCGGCAAGGAGCTGGCCGCGCAGGAAATCCACCTGCGCTCGCCGCGCGCCACCGGCCCGTTCATCGCCATCAATTGTGCGGCCATGGCGCCGACGCTGATCCATTCGGAACTGTTCGGCCACGAACGGGGCGCCTTTACCGGCGCCATGCGCGACAAGCAGGGCCTGCTCGAAGCGGCATCGGGCGGCAGCATTTTCCTCGACGAGATCGGCGACCTGCCGCTGGACCTCCAGGCAAGCTTGCTGCGTTTCCTGCAAGAGCGCGTGATCTACCGGGTCGGCGGCACCCGCACCATCGCGGTCGATGCACGCGTGATCACCGCCACCCACGTCGACCTGCCCCAGGCCGTGGCCGACGGCCGCTTCCGCGAAGACTTGTACTACCGCCTCAGCGTGTTTCCCATCCGCGTACCGGCGCTGCGGGAACGCAAGGAAGACTTGCCGTTGCTGACCGATCTCATCTTCAACAAGTTCGCCAGCGAACGCAGTCCACAACTCAAGGGCGTGAGCCGCGAAGCCTTGCAGGCGATGGCGCGCTACGACTGGCCCGGCAATGTCCGCGAGCTGATCAACCGCATGCGCCGCGCCATGGTGTTGGCCGAGCATCGCCTCGTGATGCCGGAAGACCTCGATTTGCCGGGTGTCGGGCCCATCTGCCCGAACGGCGTTGGCCTGGGCACATCGCGCCTGAGCGCCGAACGCGTGGCCATCGGCGAAAGCCTGGCCCGCAGCGGCAACAACATCAGCCGGGCAGCGCGCGAACTGGGTGTATCGCGCATGACGCTGTATCGCCTGATGGCCAAGCACGAGATTTCGGTGTAGGCGCCAATCCTCGCCCGGCGTCGGCCCCGTCCTACCGGGTTTGTCCTTGAATTCACAGGGTTTTTATGCAGCGTGCTTGCCGAGAGGCAGCACGCTGAAGCGCCTTCTTCACTCTGTCAACCCGGTCTGGCGGTTGCAATTTGATACAGTTTCTTGATCAATTCTGCAACAGTGTCACAGGACAGAGACACTTGTCGTTTCAGCTATTGGTGTGCTTCATCGTTCGGCGATCGGCCTTGCGAGCTCATCAAATTAGTCCTACAAAATCAATGACTTGCTCAAGCGGCCTGTGCTGGCACAAGACCTGCTAATACGGAAGTGGACCGGGCGTCACGAGACCTCGGGATACTTAAACCGTGATATTAGGGGAGCAATAATGAAGCGCACTATCCTGGCAACCGCGATCGCCCTGGCTTTCAGCATGGCCCACGCCCAAGAGAACACCGTGAACGACGTCCGTGGCGGCAATACCCAAACGTCGACGATCACCAATACCACCAATACCAATACGGACAACAGCTCGCTGACCGACTCCCGCAACAGCAATAACATCACAACGAGCACCAACACTGACAACACCCAGGCGAACAGCAACAACATCGCGACCAACACCAATAACAGCCAGACCGACAGCAACAACACGGCCACCAGTAACAGTACCAGCACGAACACCAACAACAGCCAGACCGACAGCAACAATACGTCGACCAGTAACAGCACGAACACGAATACCAACACTGCGAACAACACCAATACGCAGACCGATAACAGCCAGCGTACCAACACGAACACCACCAACACCACAAGCAACAACCAGGTGGACAACTCGGACAACCGCGTCACGAACACCACGACGAACAACAGCAACAGCCAGACCAGCAACCAGTCCGACACGCGCAATATGCAGATCGACAGCAACGACACGACGGACATCGCGACTACCACCACAACCAACAACAGCAGCGACAGCAGCCAGGACAGCTCGGGGCAGAACAACAGCTCGGGTGACGCCAATGCCGAAGTGGCCGGCGCCGCGGCAGCCAACAACGGCGGCAGCGCCAGCTCGTCGGTCGCGAACTCGTTCAACACCTCCTCGGCAACGTCGACCAGCGCCCTGACCGGCAATGTCAGCGGCAATAACATCAGCAATATCGGCAACACCGCACAGAACACGGGTGGCGCGAACGGCGCATCCGGTTCCGGCGCTGCAGGCGGCGTGGGCTATGGCGGCGGGGCCAGCGGCACCGGTGCAGCCGGCGGGGCAGCCTCGGGCGCGGCAGGCGCGTCAGGCGGCGCGGGCGGCTACGCTGCTGCTGGTACGGCCTCGACGGGCTCATCGAGCGTCGGTAACGCCGCTGGCGGCGCCGGCGGGGCGACGGGTGCTGCAGGCGCCACGGGCGGCGCAGGTGCATCCGGCGCCATGGGTGGCTACGCTGCCGGCGGCAATGGCGCTGCAGGCGGCGCCGGCACGGGCGGCGCGGGTGCAATGGGCGGCGGGGCCAATGGCGGCTCGGGCGCGGCAGGCGGCGGGGCCACGGGCGGCGCAGGCGGCTCGACCGGCTCGCTGGCTGGCGGCAATGGCGGCGGCACCGGTGCGGCCATGGGCGGCGCAGGCGGCGCGGGTGGCAATACCGGCTCGGCATGGGGCGGTGCAGGTGGTGCAGGCGGCTCGGGCGGCGCAGGCGGCATGGGCGGCACCTCGGCCGGTTCGAGCCTGACAGCCTCGAATGGCGCCAGCGGCGGCGGTGCCAGCATCGGCGATGCCATGGCAACGACGGGCGCCGGCGGCACGCCGGGCAGCGATCCGGCAGCAGCCGGCGGCGCCAGCGGCGCATCGACCAATACCGGCGGCACCAGCACGGCCGGCAGCCCGACCAGCGGCGCCAGCACCAATGGCGCGGGCGACTCGATGGCGGGTGCGGGCGGTGCCGGTTCAGCCGGCGGCGCGGGCGGCTCGGGCGCCGCTTCGTCGAATACCTCGGGTAGCGGCGCAGCAGGCGGCACCTCGACCGGCGGCACCGGCGGCGCCGGCGCGGCACTGGCCGGCACGGGCGGCGCAGGCGCCACCGGCACGGCAGGCGCCGGCGGCTCGGGCGCAGCAGGCACGGCTGGCATGGGCGGCAACGGTGCGACCGGCACTGGCGGCGCTGGTGGCGCGGGCCAGGGCGGTACGGCGGGCGCGGGCGGCATGGGCGGTTCGGGCGCAGAAGCGACCGCATCGACCGGCGCCAGCGGCGCAGGCGGCGCGTCCACGGGCGGTTCGGCCACGGGCGGCTCGGCCACCTCGGGTGATGCAAGCTCGGGCGCCGGCGGCAGCGGCGGCGCTGGTGGTGCAACCACGTCGGGCGCAGGCGGCTCGGGCGGCGAAATGACGGCCGGTGCAGGTACCGGCGGCTTCGGCGGCGCCGGCATGGGCGGCAATGGCGGCACCAACAACGTCAGCTCGGGCTCGTTCGACATGTCGAACTCGATGAACAACATTGCCCAGTCGGCAGCCGGCATCTCGATCATCAGCCAGAACAACGGCTTCTCCTCGCTGATCCAGCAAAGCGTCAACGTGCAGTCGAACATGAACGTCGGCGGCGCAGGCCAGTGATCAGGTAACGGGTGCAGGACGGGCAGCGATCACGCTGCGCGCCCTGCACTCCCGCCATGCGGCGCTTTGCCCGCATGGCGGTCCTTTCGAGCGAGGCATCATGAAACAACTACACCAGATTGGATTTCTCTTGCTGACGGCAGGCGCTGCTCTGCCAGCAGCAGCCCAGGTCACCGAGCCGGCCAGATTGCCAGTAGCGGTGCGCTTTTTGTCGACCGTGAACGTGGCGCCGGCCCCCGACGACGATCTCGCAAGCGGCTGGGGCAAGACCACCGACGCCGCTGTCCTGGGCGACCTGCGCGGCGGCACCGACATCATCACCACCGAAGCGACGCTGGGCGGCACGGTCGGCAACAACACGGCCACCAACGTGACCACCGGCATGAACGTGATCAGCGGCGGCTCGTTCGCCAACGCGTCGGGCTTGCCAGTCGTGATCCAGAATTCCGGCGCGAACGTCCTGATCCAGAACGCGACCGTCATCAACCTGCAATTGCAATGAGCATGACACCCAGCCCTCACTTGATGCTGCACATCGCACTGTGCGGCGCCCTGCTTGCGCCGCACAGTGCGCATGCACTGGACCTGGCCGGCGTCGGGCGCGTCAACGTGCCGGTAACCAGTCTCAAGGACATCAAATTCCAGCGCACGCTGCGCCAGCAATATGACTACAGCTGCGGCGCCGCCGCGCTGGCCACCTTGCTGTCGCACCACTACCAGACGCCCACGCCCGAACAGGACGTGTTCCAGCAGATGTATGCCAGCGGCGACCAGGCCAAGATTCACAAAGAAGGTTTTTCGCTGCTCGACATGCAGCGCTTTCTCGCCACGCGCGGCTTTCGCGCCGACGGCTTCAAGCTGCCCATTGAAAAACTGATCGCCGAAAAACTGCCGGCCATTGTCCTGATCACCGACCGTGGCTTCAACCATTTCGTGGTCATCAAGGGCGCCGAAGACGGCCGCATCCTGATCGGCGACCCGTCCACCGGCAACCGCGTCGTGAGCATGGAACGGTTCCAGGAAATCTGGCGCAACAAGATCTTGTTCGTGATCCACAGCCACAAGGACCAGGTTGCCTTCAACACACCGGAAGACTGGCGTGGCGCGCCGCGTGCGCCGCTGGGCACCGGCATGCACCAGGACCAGCTTAGCGCAACCCTGCCCAAGTTCGGGCCGGGCGATTTTTAACGGGGACCACCATGCGCCTTCCACCCTACCCTTTGCACACCGCCTTGCCGGGCCTGCTGGGCCTGCTGAGCCTGCTGAGCCTGCTGATGGGCACGCTACCGGGCGCCCAGGCCACCGAGCCGGTCGTACCGGTACTTGGCACGCCGGTCGCCGCCACCACGCTGGACGCCGCCCGTGGCGGCTTCGAGGTAGCTGGTGGCCTCTCGCTGTCGCTCGGCATCGAGCGCGTCGTGTCGGTCAATGGCGAAATCATGGCGCGCACGAATATCGCCATCCCCGACCTGGCGGCCATGACGGCCGAGCAGGCGCGCCTGACCCAGGACGCGCTGGGCGCAGCGCGGATGATCCAGATCGGCGGCAACAACTATGCCGCTGCCGACCTCAACCTGCCCAACGGTGCGACGCTGGTCCAGAACACGCTCAGCGGCCAGGATATCCGCACGGCGACCACCATTTCGTCGACCGTCAACAGCATGTCGCTGATCAAGGACATCAATTTCCAGTCGACGATCCGGGACGCCGTCGTGCGTTCCCCGGGCGGACTATGAATGTTCAACACCACCACCACTCACTCTGGAGAATCTGGATGTATCCACACGTCGCGCGGCTCGGCGCTGCGGGCCTGGCGGCCGCCCTTCTGGCGCCGCCTGCACTCGCTCAACAAGTTGCTCCCCTGTCGAACAATGGCGCACAGCCATCCTCTGCCGAACTGTCGCAGCTGAAGGACGAGCTGGCGCAGCAACGCGCGCTGGTCAATCGCCTGCTGCTGGAAGTCCAGGCCCAGCGCGAGCAATTGCAGCGCATGGGGACGCCGTCCAATGGCGTACTGCTGTCGCAGCAACGCGGCATGGGCGGCGCGATGAGCGGCCAGGCACCGGTGGCCGAGCCGCCCGTGTTGCCACCCGTATTGCCGCCAGCAGTGACGGGCGTGCCGGCGCCGCTGCCGCCACAGCAGCGCCCTGACCAGCCCGGCGTGCCCGCCCCCGTACCGGCCCAGCCCGCCGCGCCGGCGCAGGCGCAAAACACCAGCCGCCAGCAACCGAACCGGCCGCCGGAAGTCGCACCGATCGGCGACCAGCCGGGCGTGCTCACGGCGCCCGGCACCTATGTGCTCGAGCCGTCGATGCAATACGGCTACTCGTCGAGCAACCGCGTGGCGCTGGTCGGCTACACGGTGATTCCGGCCCTGCTGATCGGCCTGGTGGACGTGCGTGAAATCAAACGCAATACCTTCACCACTGCGATCACCGGCCGCACCGGCCTCAGCAACCGGATGGAAGTCGAGGTCAAGGTGCCGTATGTGTATCGCTCCGATGCCACCGTCAGCCGGGAAATATTCACCGGCACGGCAGTCGAACGCGTGTTCGACACGACCGGCAAGGGCATGGGCGACGTCGAAGTGGCCGGCCGCTACCAGCTCAATAACGGCGGCGCCGACAAGGGCTATTACATCGCCGGCCTGCGCTACAAGAGCCGCACCGGCCGCGATCCGTTCGAAGTGGTCACCGATTGCGAGCGCCGCTGCATCGGCGAGAACGTCACCGGCACCGGCCTGCCGCTGGACCTGCCTACCGGCTCGGGCTTCCACTCGCTGCAAGCCACGCTGACCTGGCTGTATCCGTCTGATCCGGCCGTCTTCTTCGGCAACCTGAGCTACGTGCACAACTTCAAGCGCGACGACGTGACGCGCCTGGTACGCAATGGCGAGCGCGAACCGCTCGGCTCGCTGCAACCAGGCGCCGTGCTGGGCTTTAACTTCGGCATGGGCCTGGCGCTCAACGACAAGGCGTCGCTGAGCCTGGGCTACGACCACAGCACGATCGGGCGCATGCGCCAGAACGGCGCGACCTCGATCGGCTCCGTACGCACGCAGCTGGGTACGCTGCTGCTGGGCTATTCCTACCGCCTGAGCCCGAAGCGTTCGCTCAACATCGCCGTCGGCGCCGGCGTCACGCGTGACACACCGGACGTGACCCTGACGCTGCGTTTGCCAATGACTTTCTAACCAGAAATTTATTCCTGAAATCGGTCATGCAGGGGGGATGACTTGTGGTAAATACGGAGACGATTGAAAAATCTTGCTTCCGTTTTAAGAGTTTGCCCTATAATCAGATTCGCAATGTAAGGCGTCACCCTGGTTTTTGTCCTAGGTACGCAAACAGGGCATCAACGTAAAATTAATTTTTGAGGGAATAAAAATGGCGACTGGCATTGTTAAGTGGTTCAATGACGCAAAAGGTTTCGGTTTCATCACGCCTGACGGCGGCGGCGAAGATCTGTTCGCGCACTTCTCGGCGATCAACGCCAACGGCTTCAAGTCGCTGCAAGAAAACCAGCGCGTGACGTTCGACGTCACCACCGGTCCTAAAGGCAAGCAGGCTTCGAACATCCAGCCGCAAGCTTAAGGTCCGCTGGCCCGTCACGGCGGGCAAGCAACGCAAAAGAGCACATCTTCGGATGTGCTCTTTGTCTTTCTGGCGACCGTTTTGATCGACGCTTGCGCGCTGCGCAAAAAAAAACCTCCCGTGAAGGAGGTTTCCTGATCCTGCGCTGCAGGGTTATTTGCCGATGCGACGACGTGCCAGGCAGAGACCGGCCAGGCCGAGGCCGAGCAATGCGAGCGAGGCTGGTTCGGGAACCGGCTCGACATCATAGCCAACCACCAGGTTATCGAACTCGAACGCGTGGCCGCTGGTCCGGAAGCTGAACGACGTGAACTCTTCTTCGGGCTTGAAGAACAGGTTGACGTAGATGTTCGAGCTATCCGCATTCGGATTACCCGTCTCGCCGTGGAACATGGCGATCAACGATGCGCCTGTCACCGTCTGGATGACCGCGCCGACAGCGTTGTAGAAGATCAGATCATTGTAAGTATCGATCGATCCGTAATACAGGCCAAGGTAATTCAGCGTAGCGTCGTTGCCGAGCGAGTTCAGCAAGCCAGTGTAGTTAAAATTGACTTCTGACGTGCTCGCGCCGCTGCCAACGCCCGGGCCGTAAGCAAAATGCGTTTTGTCGTTGGCTGGTGCTGCATACACGCCCGACAGGTTACCTTTCGCATACCCCAACCCGCCGCCCGATACGGTGGAGACAACCATATTGGCTGGCATTGTTGGTCCGCCACCGGGGGCATCGAACGTTTCGACAAACACATTGTGTGTTTGCAGACTCGTCTTGCCAGACCCGTCCGCCGCGACTGCCGAGGCGTACGTGATTTCTACAGCTTGTGTCACAGAAGCCGACATCAGCAATACCGATGCCAGGCAAGGAACCAAGGCTTTATTCATGATAGGTCTCCGGTGGTTGAGACATGGTAATTAGCACTAACCATGCCACCGATAAAAATCTATCATAAACAAATACTTAGAAATAAATCCTTGCGGCAACGTAATTGTTATCGACAGTATGTTACTTTTATATACTTTACGTTACCTGTATTTCGCGGCGGACATGAAGGGGGCGGTTTCTGCCGGCGATCGACGGTCACGCCCCTGTTTGCAGCGCCACGAATGCGCCGCTGGCAATCAGCAGCCGCAGCTGCCCGAGCCGCAACCGCCGCCGCCGGATTTCTTCGGCGCTGCCGCCAGCTGGATGCCAGGTGCACGGCCACTTTCTTCGTCGTAGCCAGCCGCCTGCAGGCGCGCCACGTACTGCTTCCACAGCGATTCCTGGCTGCGGCCCAGCTCATACAGATAATCCCAGCTGAAGATGCCGGAATCGTGGCCGTCCGAGAAGGTCGGCTTGATCGCGTAGTTGCCGACCTGCTCGACGTCGGCGATGCCGACTTCGCGCTTGCCAAGTTGCAGCACTTCCTGGCCCGGGCCGTGGCCCTTCACCTCGGCCGATGGCGAATACACGCGCAGATATTCGAACGGGAGCGAAAAGGCGCTGCCGTCGTCGTAGGCGACGTCGAGCACGCGCGATTTCTGGTGGACAGTCAATTCGGTTGGATGTGGCATGGGACTCTCTATATCAGGAAAAACGGCGCGCGATGGCAGCGCCCAATTGGTCGTGCAGCGCACGACGCGCCGCGAGGATAGCAGGTTCCGTCGCACGCACCGCCTGCGCCCATACAGGCGCCGGGAAATGCGCATCGTCGGCATAGCGCGGGATGATGTGCCAGTGCAGGTGCGGCACCACGTTGCCGAGGCTGGCCACATTGACCTTCAATGGCTGCATCACCTCACGCACCGCCGTCTCCACCTGGAACACGGCGTCGTTGACCAAGAAGCGGTCATCCGCCGACAGGTCGCTCATCTCGCGCACATGCTCGTGCCAGATCACGCGGCAAAAGCCGGGATAGTTCGCGTCGTCGACGACGATGACGCTGAACTTCTCGCCAGCCCATGCAGCAGGCATTGTCAGGTCGCACAGCTCGCAACCCGGTTCACGCAACGCCGTCATACCAGCACCCGCTCGATGCCGCCAGCATTGGCGCGTGCGACGTACTCGGGCAGCCAGTTCTCGCCCAGCAGGTGCTTGGCGATTTCGACGACGATGTAGTCGGCCGTGGTGCCCGAATCATCGTTGTAGCGGCTCAGGCCCTGCAGGCACGACGGGCAGCTGGTCAGGATCTTGACGTCGCCCTTGAAGCCGTCTTCGCGCAGCTTGTCGGCGCCCTTGACCATCTCGCCTTCCTTGCGCGAACGGACCTGGGTCGCGATGTCCGGCCGCGAGACGGCAAACGTGCCCGACTCGCCGCAGCAGCGGTCGTTCTTCTCGATCTTCACGTTGTCCACCGTCGACACCAGCGCGTTGACCGTCTTGATCGAATCCTGCAGCTTCATCGGCGTGTGGCACGGCTCGTGGTACATGTACCGGGTGCCGTTCACGCCTTCGAGCTTGACGCCCTTCTCTAACAGGTATTCATGGATGTCCATGATGCGGCAACCCGGGAAGATCTTCTCGAACTGGTACGTTGCCAATTGGTCGTAGCAGGTGCCGCACGAGACCAGCACCGTCTTGATGTCCAGGTAGTTGAGCGTGTTGGCCATCCGGTGGAACAGCACGCGGTTGTCCGTCACCATCTTCTCGGCCTTGTCGAACTGGCCGGCGCCGCGCTGCGGATAACCGCAGCACAGGTAGCCCGGCGGCAGCACAGTCTGCACGCCCACTTCCCACAGCATCGCCTGCGTGGCCAGGCCCACCTGCGAGAACAGGCGCTCCGACCCGCAGCCCGGGAAGTAGAACACAGCCTCGGTGTCGGCATTGGTCTTCTTGGGGTTGCGGATGATCGGGACGATCTTGTCGTCTTCGATATCCAGCAAGGCGCGCGCCGTTTTCTTCGGCAGGTTCCCCGGCATCTTCTTGTTGATGAAGTGGATGACCTGCTCGCGCACGGGCGCCTTGCCGGTCGTCGGCGCGGGCGCGGCCAGCTGCGGCTTGGCAAAGCCCTTGAGCATGCGGTTGCCGAAGCGCTGCGCCTTGAAGCCAAAATCGACCATCACCTTGCGCGTGGCATTGATGGTGGTCGGGTCGGTCGCGTTCAGGAAGAACATCGCCGCGCGGTTGGCCGGCTTGAAGCTGCGCTTGTCCATCTTGCGCAGCAGGTTACGCATGTTCATCGACACATCGCCGAAGTCGATATTGACCGGGCATGGCGTCACGCACTTGTGGCACACGGTGCAGTGGTCCGAGACGTCCTCGAATTCTTCCCAGTGCCGGATCGAGACACCGCGGCGGGTCTGCTCTTCGTACAGGAACGCTTCGATCAGGGCCGACGTGGCCAGGATCTTGTCGCGCGGCGAATACAGCAGGTTCGCCTGCGGCACGTGGGTCGTGCAGACGGGCTTGCACTTGCCGCAGCGCAGGCAGTCCTTGATGCTGTGGGCGATCTCGCCGATATCGCTTTGCTGCATGATCAGCGACTCGTGGCCCATCAGGCCGAACGACGGCGTATAGGCGTTGCGCAGGTCGGCGTGGGCGCCTTCCAGATTGAGCAGCTTGCCCTTGTTGAAACGCCCTTCCGGATCGACGCGGATCTTATAGTCGCGGAATTCCTGGATTTCTTCGTCCTTCAGGAATTCGAGCTTGGTGATGCCGATCCCGTGTTCGCCCGAGATCACGCCGTCGAGCGAGCGCGCCAGCTTCATGATGCGCTCGACCGCCTTGTGCGCATCCTGCAGCATGTCATAGTCGTCCGAGTTCACCGGCAGATTGGTGTGGACGTTGCCGTCGCCGGCGTGCATGTGCAGCGCGACGAACACGCGCGAGCGCAGGATGCGTTTGTGGATCGCCGTGCTCTCGTCGAGGATGCAGGTGTAGGCGCTGCCGTTGAAGATCTGGCGCAGCGGCGCGCGCAGCTCTGCTTTCCACGAGATGCGCACCGTGTGGTCCTGCACCAGGTCGAACAGGCATGCATCGGGCTGGATCGCCAGACGCGCATCGAAGGCGGCCGACAGATGGTCGAGCCCGAGCGATTCGAGCTGCTCACGCGCCTCTGGCAGCGGCATGTCGAGGTTGGCCAGGATGAAGCTCCAGCGTTTGGTCACCAGATCGACCAGCGCGCGTGCCTGCAGCGGGCGGTCGCCCATGATTTCGTCGCGCTCGACGCCTTCACCGCTGCTCGCGTCGTCGCTCTTGGCCAGCGGCAGATGGTCGCTCGCCAGGTAGTCGCGCAGGCCGTCGGCCAGCTGCAGCTTGTTCTTGATCGACAGCTCGACGTTGATGCGCTCGATGCCGTCGGTGTATTCGCCCATGCGTGGTAACGGAATGACCACGTCTTCATTGATCTTGAAGGCGTTGGTGTGACGCGCGATGGCCGCCGTGCGGGCGCGGTCGAGCCAGAACTTCTTGCGCGCCTCGGGGCTGACGGCGACAAAGCCTTCACCCACGCGGGTATTCGCGATGCGCACCACTTCTGACGCAGCCAGCGCCACCGCGTTTTCGTCGTCGCCGACGATGTCGCCGAACAGCGCCATCTTCGGCAGCACGCCGCGTTTGGACTTGGTGGCGTAACCGACCGCGCGCAGGTAGCGCTCGTCCAGGTGTTCCAGGCCCGCCAGGCGCAGCGTGGAAAACGCCGCGTCGCCGTTCTTCGGCAAGCCATTGAGGTAATTGGTGATCTCGACGATCGACGGAATCGCATCGCGCGCCTGGCCGAAGAATTCGAGGGCCACGGTGCGCGTGAACTTCGGCATCTTGTGCAGGATCCAGCGGCCCGACGTGATCAGGCCATCAGTGCCCTCTTTCTGGATGCCCGGCAGGCCGGAGAGGAATTTGTCGGTGACGTCCTTGCCCAGGCCTTCCTTGCGAAAGCGCTTGCCGTCGATGATCAAGGTCTCGGTGCGGAACGGCGCGCCTTTCGGTGCGCCCTTGACCGACGGATGCGTCCATTCGAGCAAAAACTCGGCCTTCGGCGCATCGTGGATCTTGCCCAGGTTGTGGGCAATGCGCGTGACATCGAGCCAGTCGCCATTGGGGTCGACCATGCGCC
Source organism: Massilia aurea (assembly GCF_014200505.1). GTDB lineage: Bacteria > Pseudomonadota > Gammaproteobacteria > Burkholderiales > Burkholderiaceae_D > Telluria > Telluria aurea_B. The sequence goes on from NZ_JACHBX010000002.1 coordinate 232,307, forward strand.
ACGAGGCCAGGTTGTCGAGCGCAGTGCCCCACAACACGGCCTTCTTGCCGCCCGCGTTCATCGCGATATTGCCGCCCACGCAGGATGCGTGCGCCGAGGTCGGATCGACCGCGAACACGAAGCCGGCCTTCTCGGCCGCCTGCGACACGCGCTGCGTGACCACGCCCGCATAGGTGTGGATGGTCGCGTACTCACGGTCCAGGCCCGGCATGGCGGTCATTTCGACTTCGCCGATGCCGATCAGCTTTTCGGTATTGATCACGGCCGACATGGGCGTGAGCGGAATCGCGCCGCCCGTGTAGCCGGTGCCGCCGCCGCGCGGGATGATCGTCAGCCCGAGCTCGATGCAGCCCTTGACCAGGCCGGCCATCTCGTCTTCGGTGTCCGGCACCAGCACCAGGAACGGGTACTCGACGCGCCAGTCGGTGGCGTCGGTCACGTGCGAGATGCGGTGCATGCCGTCGAAGCGGATATTGCGCTTGTCGGTGTACGCGCCCAGCACCTTCAGGGCGCGCTTGCGCAGGTCGTAGGTCTCAGAGAATTCGCGGCCGAAGTCGTCGACCGCGCGACGCGCGGCCGCCAGCAACTGCTCGACGGCGCTGCTGCGCGCTGCGACTACGGCCGGGTCGCCGTCATCCTGGGCGTCGACCGTCGTGCGGCGCTTGTCGACTTCGGCCAGGCGGTGGTGCAGCGCCTCGATCAGGTTGGCCCGGCGCTTCGGGTTGTCCAGCATGTCGTCCTGCAGGTATGGATTGCGCCGCACGACCCAGATGTCGCCCAGCACCTCGTAGAGCATGCGCGCGGAGCGGCCGGTCTGGCGGGCGCCGCGCAAGCTGCCCAGCAACTCCCACGACGACTCACCGAGCAGCCGGATCACGATTTCGCGGTCCGAGAACGAGGTGTAGTTGTACGGAATCTCGCGCAGGCGCGCGGGGGCGTTATCGGCTAGCAGGGTATGGATGTGTGCGGGGGCGTTCATGAATACTCGTCGACAGTCGGACAGGCCCGAAGGACGTTCATTCTATCGTATTGCGTTGCACCACGCTTGGGACGGCCCCGCCCGCCGTTGCGTGCGACGCAACAAAATATTCATACTGTGTCGGATATACAAACATTATTCAGCCACAGGCGCGGGGGCACGGTATTTATCAAGCACGCCGCCGCGAATGACATATGTCGTCCGGCCTGGTTTGCACCGTTATCGTGGACTGTCCGGCACCTCGAACGCCTCGCCAGTCTCGAAGAAATGCCCACCGGCCACATAGTGAATGCTTTTCTTGCCACCTGCCGCCATATTCCAGTGCCCATCGGCAAACACCGCCGGGTCGGCCCAGGCCGCCACGACCTCACCCAGGAACAGGTCATACGTGTTCTGGATATGTGGTTCAGGGAGTACGCGGCATTCGAGCCAGGCCAGGCAGCCGTCGAGCAACGGCGCACCGACCTGCTCACCGGTCCAGGCGCCCGCATTGAACGCCGCGAACTTGTCCACCTCGCGGCCCGACGTCGAGCCCACCTGCAGGGTCAGGCGCGCCAGCTCGCGCGACGGGATGTTCAGCGCGAATTCGCCGGACCCCTCGATCATGCTGCGGGTGAGTGTGTTCTTGTCGATCACGACTGCGACCTTGGGCGGATCGAAGTCGAGCGGCATCGACCAGGCGGCCGCCATCACGTTGACGGCGTCGCCGTGACGGCTGGACACGAGAACGGTCGGCCCGTGGTTCATCAGGCGATAGGCTTTGGCGAGGGGTACGGGAACGCGGTTGGTCATGCAAGTATCCTTGAGGTGATGGTGCCGGCAGGATGCCCACCTGTTCAGGCATTGCCTCCCCGGGTCTAGCCGGTAATGCGCGTCAGCATGTCGCCGAGCGACTTCCAGAAACTGTCCGGCACGTACAGCAGCGCCAGCGTCATGGTCAGGTAGCGCGCAAACTTGCCAATCGCCATATACATGAGGCTCGGCCAGAACGGCAGGTGCAGCCAGCCGGCCAGCGTGCACAGCGGATCGCCCACGCCTGGCAGCCACGACAGCAGCATCGTCTTGGCGCCGTAGCGCTTGAGCCAGCCAAACCAGCGGCTCTGGCGCTCTTTGGCAAACGCCACCTTGGCGCGGTAGCCAAGGAAATAATCGACTGCGCCGCCCAGCGTATTGCCAAGGGTCGCAACGAGGATCGCCGGCCAGAACAGCGCGGGATTGGCCTTGATCACCGCGAACACGGCCGGCTCGGAACCCAGCGGCAGCAGCGTAGCGGAAATAAAACTGATGATGAAGACGGAGGTCAGTCCAACCGTCGGCGCCGCAACGAGGTCAAGCAGCCATTGGACAGCGGTTTCGATCATGCGAGCTTAGGCGAGGGAAATAGGCGTCCATTATAATGGTCCGGAACTTTCGTCACGACACGATACGATCGCCTGTCACCCAGCGCGCCGGATCGTACTGCGCGCCACGGTCACCCACCCTAGCGGAACAGTTTGCGTCGTCCGTCCCGCCAGCCCCATTGGCCTGACCCTTGTGTTTCGACCATGACTACCGACTATCTCAAAAAAATCCTGACCGCGCGCGTCTATGACGTTGCCGAACAAACGCCGCTCGATCTGGCCCCCACGCTGTCCGCGCGCATGGGCAACCGCATCTATTTCAAGCGCGAAGACATGCAGAGCGTGTTCAGCTTCAAGCTGCGCGGCGCCTACAACAAGATGGCCAACCTGACGCCGGAGCAGCGCGCCCGCGGCGTGATCTGCGCCTCGGCCGGCAACCACGCCCAGGGCGTGGCCCTGTCGGCGTGCCGTCTCGGCTGCCGCGCGTTGATCGTGATGCCCACGACCACGCCGGGCGTCAAGATCGACGCCGTCAAGGCGCGCGGCGGCGCCAGTGTCGAGATCGTGCTGCACGGCGACTCGTACACCGACGCCTACAACCACGCCCTGCTGCTGGAAAAAGAACAGCGCATGACCTTCGTGCACCCGTTCGACGATCCGGACGTGATCGCCGGCCAGGGCACGATCGGCATGGAAATCCTGCGCCAGCATTCCGGCCCGATCCACGCAATCTTCGTCGCCATCGGCGGCGGCGGCCTGATCGCGGGCATCGGCGCCTACGTCAAGGAAATTCGCCCGGACATCAAGATCATCGGCGTGCAGACGCTCGATTCGGACGCGATGGCGCGCAGCCTGAAGGCCGGGCACCGCGTCACGCTGAACGATGTGGGTTTGTTCTCGGACGGCACCGCGGTGCGCCTGGTGGGCGAAGAAACCTTTCGCGTCGCGCAGAAGGTGGTCGACGAGATCATCCTGGTCGACACCGATGCGATCTGCGCCGCGATCCAGGACGTGTTCCAGGACACGCGCAGCATCCTCGAACCGGCTGGCGCGCTGGCCGTGGCGGGCGCCAAGGCGTATATCGAGCGTTCGCAGATGGACCGCGAGCCCATCAAGGGTGAAACGCTGGTGGCCGTGGCCTGCGGCGCCAACATGAACTTCGACCGCCTGCGCTTCGTTGCCGAGCGCGCCGAGCTGGGCGAGTCGCGTGAAGCCGTGTTCGCGGTCACTGTGCCCGAGCAGCGGGGCAGCTTCCGCCGTTTCTGCGGCCTGGTCGGCCCGCGCAATGTGACCGAATTCAATTACCGCATCAGCGATGCCAGCGAAGCGCATGTGTTCGTCGGCGTGCAGGTGGGCAGCCGCAGCGAGTCCGGGCTGCTGGCGCGCACGTTCGAAGAGCATGGCTACAAGACGCTCGACCTGACCGGCGACGAGCTGGCCAAGCTGCATATCCGCCATCTGGTGGGCGGCAAAAGTTCGCTGGCCCACGATGAATTGCTGTATCGTTTCGAGTTCCCTGAACGGCCGGGCGCACTGATGCGCTTCCTGGACAGCATGGCGCCGAACTGGAATATCTCGCTGTTTCACTACCGCAACCAGGGCGGCGATGTGGGCCGCATTCTCGTGGGGCTGCAAGTGCCGCCGACCGAAATGGCCGAGTTCCGGCAATTCCTGGCGTCACTCGGTTACCGTTACTGGGACGAAAGCAGCAATCCCGTCTATAAATTGTTTTTGGGCGCGTAGGGTGGGCGGCTATGCCGCCCACGCGTTCAAACCAACCACGCTCCGTGGTAAATGAAGGCGGGTGAACGCGTGGACGGGAAACCCGTCCACCCTACGTGCCTGACTTTACTATCTGGTTCCTACTTTTATGAATACACCTGACCAATCGCCCCTCGGCAAATCCTCCGCCTACCAGAGCCAATACGCGCCCGAGCTGCTGTTTCCGATCGCGCGCCAGCAAAAGCGCGATGAGCTCGGCCTGTTTGCGGATGCCGGCACCATGCCGTTCTTCGGTGTCGACATCTGGAACGCCTACGAACTGTCGTGGCTGAACATGCGCGGCAAGCCGCAGGTGGCGATTGCGACGATTACGGTCCCGGCCGACTCACCGAACATCGTCGAGTCGAAATCGTTCAAGCTGTACCTGAACTCGTTCAACCAGACCCGCCTGGCCGGTCCGGACGCCCTGCTCGCCCTGCTGCGCGACGATCTGTCGGACGGCTTCGGTGCGCCGGTCCACGTCACGCTGACCAGCCCGGAAGCGTTCGGTGCGATCAAGATGGGCGAACTCGACGGCGTGCTGCTGGACCGCCTCGATGTCGAGATCGACGGCTACTCACCGTCCCCGGAACTGCTCAGCGCAGACGACGAAAACGGCCAAGTCGAAGAAACGCTGGTGTCGCACCTGCTCAAGTCGAACTGCCTGGTCACGGGCCAGCCGGACTGGGGCACGGTGCAGATCCGCTATGTCGGCCCGCAGATCGATCAGGAAGGCTTGCTGAAGTACCTGATCGGCTTCCGCGAACACAACGAGTTTCATGAGCAGTGTGTCGAGCGCATCTTCATGGACGTGCTGCGCCAGTGCAAGCCGACCAAACTGGCCGTGTATGCCCGTTACACGCGGCGCGGCGGCCTGGATATCAACCCGTGGCGCGCCAATTTTTCCACCGGTAAACCGCCGAATCTGCGTGGCGCGCGCCAGTAAATATCGCGTTTCTGACAGGATGCGACTCGCACGCCTGTACGTTTTTGGCGACAGCCGTGCGCCGTGGCTGGCAGTTTGCGCAGCCATGACGCGCTGCTGAAACTGCTTGTTTTTTCAGCAGATCATGTGCAAAAATCGGCCAATCTCAGCGCAAGCATGTATTTACTGGTCGCGTTCTGCGATTTGTTAAAAAAATTGCGTGGTGGCGTTAACATGAATCAACGCTGCTGTTGCCCTGTTTCGACGGGTATCGAACGACCGTCCCGCCAACTGCCCTGACGCTCGCGATTTCGAGTGTCCCAGGCATAAAACAGGCCTATAATCCGTGCTCGCAAGCACGCCACTTGTGCCGCGCACTTGTGCCACGCACCCCATGTTATGACCAATTTAAGCAAAATCCTCTCGCTCGAAAACGTCCAGCTCGACATCGAAGTGTCGAGCAAAAAGCGCGCCTTCGAGCAAGCCGGCCTGATCTTCGAGAACAATTGCGGTATTGCCCGTTCGATTGTGTCCGACAACCTGTTCGCACGCGAGCGTCTCGGTTCCACTGGCCTCGGCCATGGCGTGGCCGTCCCGCATGGCCGCATCAAGGGCAGCAAGAGCCTGAAGGCACCCCTGGCCGCGTTCGTGCGCCTGAAGGAACCGATTCCGTTCGAATCGCCCGACGGCCAGCCGGTGAGCCTGCTGTTCTTCCTGCTGATTCCGGACCATGTCACGCAGCAGCACCTCGAGATCCTGTCGGAAATCGCCGAGCTGTTCTCGGACGAAGCCATCCGCACTGCGCTGGCGACCGACGCCGATCCGAAGGCTGTCCACGAGCGCATTATCAACTGGCAACCCAGCCTGCAAGCTCTGGGTTAAACTTCACGTCACTGCACGCGCGGCAATGATGTCGCGCGCCTTTTTTTGTGACGAAGACGATGCCCATGCTGCAGTCCCCGCTGACCATTCAACGGCTGTACGACGATAACCGCGACAGCCTGCAGCTCGGCTGGTTTGCGGGCTTTCCCGGCGGCGAACGCCAGATCGCCGGCGATGCCGCGTCGGCCGCCGACCAGGTCGGCCACCTGAACCTGATCCACCCGGGCCGCATCCAGGTCTTCGGACACCAGGAACTCAATTACTACCACCGCCTGAAAGCCAATTCGCGTACCCACGTGATTGGCGAACTGATCGGCGGAGGACCGCCGGCGCTGATCATTGCGCAGGGTCTCGAAACGCCGCCCGACATCCTCGCGATCTGCGACGAGCAGAACATCCCGCTGTTTTCCACGCCGCTGCCGGCCGCGCAGGTGATCGACTTCCTGCGCGTGTACCTGTCCAAGAAGCTGGCCCAGCGCGTGATCATGCACGGCGTGTTCATGGACGTGCTGGGGGTGGGCGTCTTGATCACCGGTGAATCCGGCTTAGGCAAAAGTGAACTGGGGCTGGAACTGATTTCGCGTTCGCACGGCCTGGTGGCCGACGATGCGGTGGAATTCTCGCGCATCGCACCGAACATGATCGAGGGCCGCTGCCCGCCCCTGCTGCAAAACCTGCTCGAGGTGCGCGGCCTGGGCCTGCTGGACATCAAGGCGATCTTCGGCGAGACGGCGGTGCGCCGCAAGATGCGCCTGAAACTCATCGTCCACCTGGTCAAGCGCGGCGCGCTGGACGAAGAAGTCGAACGCCTTCCCTTCCATTTCCCGACCGAAGACGTGCTGGGCCTGCCGATCCGCAAGGTCGTCATCCCGGTGGCGGCCGGCCGCAACATCGCCGTGCTGCTCGAGGCCGCCGTGCGCAACACGATCCTGCAACTGCGCGGCATCGACACGCTGCAGGAATTCATGGAGCGCCAGCGCCAGGCCATGAGCGCCGATTGACCCGGTGCCCGCGGCCCGCGGGTGTACGGCTGACCGGCGCTTGCGGTATCATCGCGTCTATGCACATCGTCCTCATCACCGGAATTTCCGGCTCGGGTAAATCCGTGGCCCTGAATGTCCTGGAAGACGCCGGTTACTACTGCGTCGACAACCTGCCGCCGGCCCTGCTGACGGCCCTCGTCAATACCGTCAGCGAAAGCGGCGGCGGCAAGATCGCCGTCGCGGTCGACGCGCGCAGTGCCGAATCGCTGGCCGAACTGCCCGTGAGCGTGCGGCGCCTGCGCGATGACGGCCACTCGGTCAAGGTCATGTTTTTGACCGCGAGCACCCATTCGCTCGTGGCGCGCTTTTCCGAAACCCGCCGCAGCCACCCGCTGTCGCACGAGCTGCGTCCGGGTGAAAACCCGGCATCGCGCCGTACCCTGATCGAGTGCATTGCTGAAGAACGCGAGCGCCTGTCATCGATCGAGAACCTGGGCCACGTGATCGACACGTCCGAGCTCTCGTCGAACAAGCTGCGCGGCTGGATCAAGGAACTCGCCGAGATCGACCACGCGCCGCTGACGCTGTTCTTCGAGTCGTTCGCCTTCAAGGTCGGCGTGCCGCTCGACGCCGACTTCGTGTTCGACGTGCGCGCGATTCCGAATCCTTACTACGACCTGGCGCTGCGCCCGCTCACCGGCAAGGATGCGCCCGTGATCGCCTTCCTTGATGCGCAACCAAGCGCCGTCGAGATGCTGTCTGACATCCAGAACTTCGTCGCCAAGTGGCTGCCGTCGTTCAAGACCGACAACCGCAGCTACCTGACGGTGGCGGTTGGCTGCACGGGCGGACAGCATCGCTCGGTGTACATGGCCGAACACCTGGGTGCGCATTTCGGCGCGACCGAGCGCGTGATTGTCAGGCATCGCGAACAGCCGAAGCATCGGGCGGCGTAATTCGACGTCAGAACCAGGCGTCGATGAGTCTGCGTTGCCTCGATCTGGTGCCGTCTCCCTTTGTGGACGACCAGCGGTCGCATCATCAAATTATTTGAAAGCAATAAACGAATAGATCGTCACCCGTTAGCTGGTTAGGCTGTGAATCTCCTCCATACTTTCAAAGGATTCACGATGCTGCAGTTATCAGGGAAAGTAGCAATCGTCACTGGCGCAAGTTCAGGCATTGGCTACGAAACGGCCAAGCTATTCGCAAGCGAAGGTGCGAAGCTGGTCGTCACCGCTCGCCGCCACAGCGAACTTGCCAAACTGGTCGCGGACATCGAGCGCCATGGCGGTGAGGCAGTTGCCATTGCCGGGGACATCAGGGACGAGAACCTTGCACGCTCATTGGTTGAGATGGCAGAAAACCATTTTGGCGGACTCGACATTGCTTTCAACAACGCTGGTACGACAGGGTATCCCGCCCCAGTGGCCGATATATCGGCTGACGCCTGGCAAGCTACGCTCGATACAAATTTGACGGGCTCTTTTCTTGGTGCGAAGTACCAACTGCCCGCAATGATAAAACGCGGCGGTGGTTCGATCATTTTCACGTCGACATTCGTCGGAAGCACTGTGGGTTTTCCAGGAATGGGGGCGTACGCTGCCAGTAAAGCAGGACTGATCGGTCTGATGCAGGTCATCGCCGTGGAATATGGCATGCACGGTATTCGCGCCAATGCTTTACTCCCCGGAGGAACCGATACACCGATGGGCCGAGCGAGCGCCAATACGCCTGAGGCACTGGCTTTTGTAAAAGGCTTGCACGCCCTCAAACGCATTGCACGGGCAGAGGAAATCGCCCGCTCGGCACTCTATCTCGCTTCTGATGCCTCCAGCTTCAGCACTGGCTCGACGCTGTTGGTGGACGGTGGCGTGTCAATCAACCGCACGTAGTAGAAGAAATGCCAGTGACACCACCATCTCTGATGCGAATGCCGCCGTCGTGTCAGATCGGACCGATCACCTTCCCACCGGTGTAGTACACGTAGGTCAGCGGTCCACCGAGGGTAATCTCCGATTCTTTCTTGCCCCATGTGGCGCGCTTGAATGCGAGGCAAGCGGTAGCGCCGGGGTTATGGCCGAAGCGTTCTGACACGAACGCGTCCTTCCCGGTGAAGTCGAGAATGATGAATTGCTTGACGCAGTTCGCCACGGGCCCCAGCAACACCACCATGCGGCGGATTTTCGGCCGGTCGGCCTGGCCGGCGATCTTCGCTTCGTATTCTGTTGAACTTGGCTTCAAGTCTTCAATCATCAGCGACAGCGCATTACCCTGCGCATCCTTCTCGTCCTTGATCGCCAGGAGCGGCTTGCCTCTCAGCGTGATCGTGCGTGCATCCGCGCCGGGTTTGCCATCAGCGGCAACGAACTTCAGCTCGCCCAGCCTGGTCGGATACGAATACATCGCCAGTTTTTGCTCCTGCACGGCAGCCTTGACCGTTTGCATAGTGCCGTCAGCAGCCTGCAGCTTGCTGCTCGCGACCATCGACAACAACAGGAATAGTCTGACTATTTTCATTGATTGGCTCTGCTTTTAACGTACTGCGACCGTCACATTATTTCCGCACCGGCCCCGCAATCAGGCATCGCGAGCAGCCGAAGCATGGGGCGGCGCAGGCTTGCTGCCTGCCCTGTCACACGTCTGACGCTGGCGACGAAATTCCATCGTCCAGTTGGTTTCCCATGTATTTCCCGCATCGGCAGAAAAAGCCTGGTCCCAGTACAGCAAGTTTCGATCGATCTGGCGCCAGATGAATCTGACGAGAATCGGGATTTCCTGGAAAGTATCGTTGGCGAAGAACGTACCAACGCCATCAATGAATTCGCCTACCACTGGAACGTCGATCTGACTCGGAAGACGACCGTCGAGCCACCAGATCGACCATTTCTTCGTTTTCTGATCGTAGGAGCGTAACGCGATAGCGCGAAAGACCTCGTCATTCAGGCGCAAGATGTTGTCTTCAAGGTTACCGAAGCCACCCAGAATTTTTTGGGTCGACATCTCGCCATCAAACTCAACCCATTCATTGCAGTTTGCCAGGCGCTCCTTGAGCCGCCGATGCCTGACAACCCAATTCCCAATAACAAAATCGAAGTCAGTCGGTGCTGAACTCATCAGTTCCAGTGCCATGCCACTCCTTGAATAATAGGTGGTCTGTCGGCCCGCACACCCGTCGCCACCGACCACGGATGACCGCCGCCGACATCAATATGGCGCCTCGTCACTTCAGCACCGACGCCGCATCCACGATCCGCACATCATGCATCTGGTGCAGATACGATTCCAGATACCCCTTGTGCGACGCGCCGACGATGACCAGCATGCGCTGGCCGGGCCGCATGCCTAGCACGTCCCGGATATTGGCTGCCATGCGCAGGTTGCGCGTTTCCCAGTAACCCACGTACTGACGGCCGAAGCGCTGCACTGACGGCTCGTTGAGCGCCGCGCCGAAGTCGCTGCGGTAGACCAAAGCCCCCTGACCAGGCGCATTGTCGGCGCGGTACATCGCCAGCACGCCTTCGGCACTGGCCAGCAAGCCCTCCTGCGCCTTATCCACCGCCGTGCGCTGCTTCGTGGCCGGGTTGTCCCACGCTTTCATCAGGGCATCGCCAAACGCCTTCTCGTCTCCCGTCGCGCTATCGGCGGTGTGGTCGTCCATCGCGTACAGGCGTTCAAGGCCAAGCCGGACGGCCAGACGTGCACCGATCATCAGGCTTTCGTCCGTCCTGGTTTCCAGCTTCACGAGGACGCCGACCAATGCAGCGTCCAGACCGTCGCCGGCACGGCGCTCGGCCTCGGGCAGGCGCAGCCACTGCACCAGCGCCGATGCCTCCTCGCCGCCAGCAAAGAACAGCGCCGCCAGGCGCCGGCGCTGCGCGGGTGTAGGCGCAGCGGGCCAGGCTGCCAGCAAGGCCTCGGCGGCCTCGGTCGCCGCTGCGACATCCAGTCCCGTGGCCAGACGGGCCGGCGCGGTATCCCGGCAGTAGGAATCGATCGAGTCCTTGTAGCGGGCCGGGTAGCGTCGCATGAAGTCGCACTGCGGCCCGGATACCGCCTCGATCGCAATCGCCTGCGGCTTCCATGCGGCCAAGCGGTCGTTCAACAGCGTCAGGCTGGCGGCCTGGAAGGTTTTCGGCAATTGCGACAGATGGGGCGAGCCCAGCACCAGCACCTCGTTGGCAGGCCCGGAGGCCGGGCCCTTGAATGCGCTCGCATTGAAGTCAGGCTGCCAGGCCTGGGCGGCGGCGCCGCCGCACAAGGTCATCGACAACAGCAAGGCGGTCATGCGCATCGGGGGTCCTCATCGGTTCATGAAGCCACGATGTTTGCACCGCCTGCGCGAAAAGTCACGCGCAAACGGATATGCATGTAGAGGCTTACGCGAGATGGCGCAGCGGATGCGCGTGCGCCGGCCACACCGGCGCGAAGAAGCGCGCGACCATCGCGTCGGTCACGAGGTCGAGCGACGGCGGATTCCATTGCGGCGCATTGTCCTTGTCGATGACGAGCGCGCGCACGCCTTCGAGTACTTCACCATGCTCGAAGTTGCGGCGCACGAGCAAGCGTTCCAGGCGCAGGCAGTCGGCGACATCGAGCGATGCGCCGCGCAGCAGGAGTTCGCGCGTCACGCACATCATCAATGGCGAACGCTGGCGCATTGCATTCAATGCCTTCTGCGCGAATGGCGTGTCGTCCCCCTCGAGCGACGCCATGATCGCCGCCACCGAGTCCGCGCCAAAGTGCGCATCGATGCGCGCACGGTTGGCCTGCAATTCGCTCTCGCCGGCATGCTGGATGGCGAACGCGCGGATCGCCGCCGGCAGATCCGCGCCCGGCGTCGCCTCGATCAGCGCCTGTAATGCCGCCAGGTCTGCGCTTGGCACGAACACATCGGCCAGGCCCACGTACAGCGCGTCGGCCGCGCCGATCGTCAGGCCGGTCAAGCCCAAAAACATCCCCAACTGCCCCGGCGCGTGCGACAGAAAATGGCTGCCGCCGACATCGGGGAACAGGCCGATATTCACCTCGGGCATTGCCATCTTCGTGCGCTCGGTGACGATACGCAGACCGCAATCGGGCCCGCCCTGCGCGATGCCCATGCCGCCGCCCATGACCACGCCGTCCATCAGTGCGATATACGGTTTCGGATAAAAATGGATCAGGTGATTCAGCGCGTATTCTTCGGTGAAGAAATCCTCGAGCAGTGCGCTGCCGCCTTGCGGCGAGGCGTTGCCGACGTCGTGGAAGAAGCGGATATCGCCACCCGCGCACAGCGCTTTTTCGCTGCTGCTGGTGATCACGACCGCATCGACCGCAGCGTCAAGCTGCCAGTCGAGCAGGATCGCGGTCAGCGCGCGCACCATGTCCAGCGACAGCGAATTGAGCGCCTTGGGCCGGTCGAGGGTGATGATGCCGGTGCGGTTGGCGATGCGGGTCAGGACGTGTTCGGACATGGCGTGATCCATCGAAAGGAAACACGTATTTTACCGGCAGCGGGATGCAAAAAGGGCGTCCCGAAAAGACGCCCCTGGCGGTGGTGACCTGCGCTCGATCAGGCGGCAGCGACGTCTGCTTCGTCGACGTCCAGGCGTTTGATCGCTGTGCGGTTATGGTCTTTCAGCATCTGCTTGTGCTTCAGAATTTGTCGATCCAGTTTATCCATCAACATGTCGATCGCGGCATACAGGTCTTGCGCGACGCTCGCCACGTGCAGGGTCTTGCCCGACACCTGGACATTGATTTCAGCTTTTTGCCTTTTTTCTTTTTCAGTGAGGTTATCGACGGCCAGGAAGACGTGGGTATCTATGACTTGATCGAAATGGCGAATAATGCGTTCCAGCTTATTCTGAACGTATTCACGGATGGCAGGGGTTACTTCGAGATGGTGACCACTGATGGTGAGGTTCATACACACTCCTTTGAAGATGTCACGTCGCTTGCACCATACAGGAGCTGAAGGCACAGACTGTATGAGCGGCGTTGTTACAAGGCTTTGCGGAGACTGACGGGGGGGATCTTGAGCGCTTCACGGTATTTTGCGACCGTCCTGCGCGCAATGACCATGCCTTGTTCCCCGAGCATTTCCGCGATCTTGCTGTCGGATAATGGATTCTTAGGGTCTTCTGCTCCTGTCAATTGTGCGATGAGCGCACGGATTGCCGTTGAGGATGCTTCGCCTCCCGCTTCGGTGGCAACGTGGCTACCGAAGAAATACTTCAACTCGAACATGCCGTGCGGGGTCAGCATGTATTTCTGGGTTGTGACACGAGAGATCGTGCTCTCGTGCAGACCTAGTGTATCAGCTATCTCGCGCAAAACAAGGGGCCGCATGGCAACCGCGCCATGGCTGAAAAAGTTGCGCTGGCGTTCAACAATCGCCTCGGCCACACGCAGAATCGTGTCGAAACGCTGGCGCATGTTCTTGATGAGCCACTTCGCCTCTTGCATCTGCGCGCCCATCTGGCTCTCGCTGCGGCCCTGCTTGAGCATCGTGGCGTAGAGGCTGTTCACGCGCAGGCGCGGCATCACATCCGGGTTCAGCGTGACCGCCCAGCCGTTCTTGGCGCGCCGCACGATCACGTCCGGCACCACGTAATCCGACACGTTCGACGCGAACGCGGCGCCCGGATGCGGGTTGCACTGGCGGACCACGGCCTGCACTTCGCGCAGGTCTTCGTCGTCGCAATCGAGCGCTTTTTTCAGCTTGCTGTATTCGCGCTGCGCGAACCAGGTCAGGTAGCCTTCGACGATCTTCAGGGCCATGCGGCGCGTGACCATCGGCACGCCCGGCATGCGCCGGATCTGCAGCGCCAGGCATTCGGCCGCACTGCGCGCGCCCACGCCCACCGGGTCCATGCTCTGCACCATCGCCAGCGCGCAGCGCAGTTCGTCGAGGTCGACCTCGAGTTCTTCGGGCAGCCGCGCGTGGATGTCGTCGAGCGGTTCTTCCAGGTAGCCGTTGTCGTCGAGCGCGTCGATCACCAGTTCGGCCAGCGCGCGGTCGCGGGTGGAAAGCAGCGTTTCGCGCACCTGCTCCATCAGGTGTTCGCGCAGCGTGATGGCGCATGCCTCCAGCTGCGGGCGGCCGTCTTCATCGTCGCTGCTGCTACTCCCGGACGACGTGCCGCTGCCCTCGTTCCAGTCGGTGTCGGGCCGGTCGCCATCGGCCGCGCCGCCTTCAGCGCCCTCGCCCTCGGCCGGCGCGCTACCCTCGCCTTCGGCCTGCTGGCCCGGCGCCGGCGGCGCCTCGCCCGGTGCCGGCGCATTGTTGATCGCCCCATCGGCCAGCAAGCGCACCGAATGATCGAGCGGATCGTCGAGCCTTTCGAGCAGCGGGTTATCGCCCAGTATCTGCTCGATCTCCTGATGCAGTTCGAGCGTCGACAGCTGCAGCAACCGGATCGATTGCTGCAACTGTGGCGTGAGCGCCAGGTGCTGCGAAGTGCGGAGCTGAAGGGACTGTTTCATCAATTGAGTATGGCTTACATGCGGAAATGTTCACCAAGGTACACGCGGCGCACCGACTCGTCGGCGATGATATCGTCGGGACGGCCGGATGCGAGCACCGCGCCCTGATTGATGATGTAGGCGCGGTCGCAGATGCCAAGCGTCTCGCGGACATTGTGGTCGGTGATCAGGACGCCGATCTTGCGCTCCTTGAGGAAGCGCACGATGCGCTGGATCTCGATCACGGCGATCGGATCGACGCCGGCAAACGGTTCATCGAGCAGCACGAAGCGCGGGTTGGTCGCCAGTGCGCGTGCAATCTCCACGCGGCGCCGCTCACCGCCCGACAGCGACAGCGCCGGGTTCTCGCGCAGCTTTTCGATCTGCAGATCGGCCAGCAAGGTATCGAGGCGGTCGCTGATCTCGGTTTTGGTCAGCGACTTGCCGTTAACCTTCTGCAGTTCGAGCACGGCGCGGATGTTTTCTTCCACCGTCAGCTTGCGAAACACCGATGCTTCCTGCGGCAGGTACGACAGGCCGAGCACCGCGCGGCGGTGGATCGGCAGGCTGGTGATGTCGGTGCCGTTGATGCTGATCGAGCCGGCGTCCGACGGCACCAGGCCGACGATCATGTAGAACGAGGTAGTCTTGCCGGCGCCGTTCGGGCCCAACAAACCTACTACTTCGCCGCATTCGACATCGAGCGACACATCGCGCACGACCAGGCGCTTGCCATAGCTTTTCTGCAGGCCCTTGACGACCAGTGTGCTGCGATCGTTCAGTTCCGTCATTGCGTGCCTCCGGCCGGCGCACGCTTGGGCGCCAGGATCAGCGTGCCGCGTCCGCCGCCAACCTTGCTCTCGCCGCTGGCGTCATTGCGCACGGCGACGACTTCCTTGCGGTTGTCGTACGAGATGAACGGGCCAGTCATCTGGTTGGTCATCCGTTCGTTTTCGAGTTCCTTGACGACGGCGTTCGAGTACAGGCGCACCAGCTCGGAACGCTCATCGTATTCGATGCGTTCGGCCTGGCCTTCGACCCACAGGTTCGGGCCGCCGTCGCGCTTCTGGCGGAACGTGGCGGGCTTGCCGTTGGCGGCGGTGAGCGTCACGCTCATATAGCCTTCGGGCGTTTCCCTGACGACGGCGCGTTCAGCCTTGACCAGCAGCGTGCCGCGGGTCAGGATCACGTTGCCGGTGAAGGTGCGAACGCCTGCGACGCCATCGAGGTCGCCGTTATCGTATTCAAGTGCCGCCTGCTTGAGCGAGTCGGCCTTTTCGGCCATGGCGGTCAAGGAAAGGAGTGACAAAAAAGCGGCAGCAAAGAGTTTTTTCATGATGGTGCTGGTCCTGGGTTAGCACGCGCGCATGGCTGGTGGCCTTCAGCGCTGGCGTGGCGGATAGACGATACGGCCGCGGCCGGACAATTGCATCTGCATGGTCGCGTTGTTGGCCATCATGCCGGTGGCCTTGAGGCTGGACGCGCCAAGCTCCATGTCGATCGGCTGGTCGGTCTTGACGATTTCTTCGTCGGGCAACACGGTCATGGCCTGCGTGCGCACGCGCAGCGCTTCGCTGGCGGGCGTCTTCGGGCGCTGCAGATCGACGTCGCCAAACAGTTCGACGCGGTGTTCTTCATGGAAGATGCGCGCGTTCTTGGCCACCACCGTCATCGGCGGACGGCCCGGCTCGACGCCGCGCATCAGCGGCTGCTCGACGTTCGACACATCGCCCAGCGGAATATGAGCAAGGCGCTTGCCCGACACCACGTAGCTCGGCTGGCCGTTGGGCGTCATGCGGACGAACGAGAAATTCTCGACGATGTAATCCGGTTCGTCGGGCGGGCCGCCCAGCTGCGCGTCGATGTCGGTCGCCTGCATCAGCTGCAGCAGCCAGAAGCTGCCGAAGGCGAAGAACACGCCGATCACGATCATCGCCAGCAGATTCCAGCGATGCGCGGTGCGTTTGTTGGAGGCGATCGTGGCCATGGCGCTCAGGCGAAATACGGCGCGAGCGCCTGGTCATAGGTGCCCTGCGCGCGCATGACGAGGTCGCAGATCTCGCGCACCGCGCCACGTCCGCCACCGTTCTTGGTCACGTAATGCGCGCGGTGCTGCACGTCCGGATGGCCGGATGGCACCGCAACGGCAAAGCCGACGCGTGCGAACAGCGGCAGGTCGATCACGTCGTCGCCGATGTAACCGCATTGGTCGGCGGTAAAGCCGGTGGCTTCGAGCAGATTGGCAAAGCCGATGCGCTTGTCGTGGTTGCCCTGGTAGACATGCGAGATGCCCAGGTCGGCGGCGCGCCGCACGACGATCGGCGACAGGCGCGCACTGATGATCGCGGTCTGCACGCCGGATTTATTCAGCATCTGGATGCCCAGGCCATCGAGCACATTGAAGGTCTTGGTGACTTCGCCATCTGGGCCGTAGGTCAGGCTGCCGTCGGTGAGCACACCGTCGACGTCGAAGATCATGACCTTGATGCGCGCGGCGCGCTCGATGTGGGCCAATACAGGAGTGTTCATCAGATTACCTTTGCGCGGGTCAGGTCGTGGATGTGCAGCGCGCCGACCAGCTGGCCCGCCTCATCGATCACGAGCATCTGGTTGATGCGGAATTCTTCCATCACGGCGACCGCGTCGACCGCCAGCTGCTCGGGGCGCACGCTGCGCGGATTGGCGTGCATGACGTCGCGAATCAGCACGTTCGAAAAATCGTGCATGCGCTCGATCACGCGGCGCAAGTCGCCGTCGGTGAACACGCCCAGCGGGCGGCCAGCGGCATCTACCACGGCGGTCATACCCATGCCCTTCTGGCTGATCTCGAGCAGCGCCTTGACCAGCGGGACATCCAGGCCCACCGACGGAATGGCGTCACCGGTGCGCATCACGTCGCGCACGTGTGTGAGCAGGCGCCGGCCCAGCGCGCCGCCCGGATGCGACAGCGCGAAATCCTGCTCGCGGAAACCCCGCACGTCGAGCAGCGCCACGGCCAGCGCGTCGCCCATGGCCAGCGTGACGGTGGTGCTGGTGGTCGGCGCCAGGTTGAGCGTGCAGGCTTCTTTGGCCACCGCGATGTTCAGGTGGACGTCGGCCAGCCTGGCCAGGCGCGAGGCCGGCTTGCCGGTCATGGCGATCACGCGCGCACCCAGGCGCTTCACGGCCGGCAGGATGTCGAGCAGTTCGGACGATTCGCCCGAATTGGAAATGGCGATCAGGATGTCATTCGCGGTGACCATCCCCAGGTCACCGTGCGCGGCTTCGCCCGGGTGCATGAAGAACGCCGGCGTACCGGTGGACGACAGCGTGGCGGCGATCTTGCGGCCGATGTGGCCCGACTTGCCCATGCCCGAAACGACCACGCGGCCGGTGCCGGCGTAGATCAGCTGCGCGGCATCGACGAAGCTGCTGTCGTCGCCCAGACGCGCGTGCAGCGCCACGATGGCGTCGGCCTCGATGGCAAGCGTCTGGCGACCCAGTTCCAGCACGCGCTGCGCCAGGGTTTCGTCAAAACTTTTCAGCATTATTTGGTCATCAGTTACACTCATTCCAGAAGTATAAACGAATTGCGAAAGCAAAAAACTTGCCAGTCGTAACATTCGATGACAAGCACGCCTCACGGCGCATCGCCACCACAACCACCGCCCGCTTCACCCCATGCATTCTGGTCTCGAACTTACCCTGTTGCTGCTTGGCTGCGCCGTCCTTGGCGTGGTGGCCTTTCGCACCCTGCAACTGCCGCCGATGCTCGGCTACCTGGCCGTCGGCGTCCTGATCGGCCCCCACGCCCTGGCCCTGGCCGAAGACAGCCCCACCACCCACGCGCTGGGCGAATTCGGCATCGTCTTTTTGATGTTTTCGATCGGGCTCGAATTCTCGCTCGGCCAGCTGCGCTCGATGCGGCGCATCGTGTTCGGGCTGGGCCTCGGCCAGGTCGTGTCGACGGTCGCTGCAGCCATGGGCATCGGCCTGCTGGCGGCCTACCTGATGCCGCACCTGACGCTGGCCTGGCAGGCCGCGTTCGCGCTGGGCGGCGCGCTGGCCATGTCGTCCACGGCGATCGTCGTCAAGCTGCTTACCGAGCGCCTCGAGCTCGAGAGCGAACACGGGCGGCGCATCATCGGCATCCTGCTGTTCCAGGACCTGGCGGTGGTGCCGCTGTTGATCATGATCCCGGCGCTGGCGCGCGATCCGGAAGACATGGCCATCACGCTGGGCCTGGCCGCGCTGAAGGCCGGCCTGGTGCTGGCACTGCTGCTGTTCTTCGGCCAGAAGCTGATGGGCCGGTGGTTCACGATCGTGGCCAAGCGCCGCTCGCAAGAGCTGTTCATGCTCAACCTGCTGCTCGTCACACTGGGTTCGGCCTGGATCACCGAGCAGGCCGGCCTGTCGCTGGCCCTGGGCGCGTTCGTCGCCGGCATGCTCATTTCCGAAACACCCTACAAGCACCAGGTGGAAGAAGACATCAAACCGTTTCGCGACGTGCTGCTTGGCCTGTTCTTCATCACGATCGGCATGCTGCTCGACCTGCGTCTGGTGAGCCAGTACTGGTGGCAGGTCACGCTGCTGCTGGCGCTCGTGGTGCTGCTCAAGGCCGGCCTGATCGTGCTGATGGCGCGCGCCTTCGGCGCGCCGCTGGGCACCGCGCTGCGCACGGGTCTCGCGCTGGCGCAGGCCGGTGAGTTCAGCTTCGTGCTGCTCAGCCATGCATCCGGCTCGAAGCTGATCGATCCGTTCGTGATGCAGCTGGTACTGGCCTCGATGGTGCTGTCGATGCTGCTCGCGCCCTTCATCATCGGCTACATGGACCGGATCGTGATGAAGGTCGCGGCCAACGAATGGATGATGCAGTCGCTGCAACTGACGCAGCTGGCCACGCGCACCATGACCACGCAGAAGCACGTGATCATTGCCGGCTTCGGGCGCAGTGGCCAGAGCCTGGCCACGCTGCTGAAAGAAGAAGCCTTGCCGTGGTACGCGCTCGACCTGGATCCGGAGCGCGTGCAGAAGGCGCAGGCAGCCGGCGCGTCGGTCTCGTACGGCGATGCGGCGCGCCGCGAAAGCCTGATCGCGGCCGGTGTACACCGCGCCAGCGCGCTGGTGATCACCTTTGCCGACACGCGCCAGGCGCTCAAGGTGCTGCACCTGGTGCACGAACTGGCGCCCGCCCTGCCCGTGATCGTGCGCAGCCACGACGATGGCGACATGGACGTGCTCAAGGCGGCTGGCGCGACCGAGGTGGTGCCCGAAGCGCTGGAGAGCAGCCTGATGCTCGCCTCGCACGCGCTGGTCACGCTGGGGGTGCCGCTGCGCCGCGTGGTGCACCGCGTGCAGGCTGCGCGCAAGGGCCGCTACGCCACGCTGCGCGGCTACTTCCACGGTGCGGACGACAGCGGTGCGGACCTCGAACATGGCCAGGTGAAGCTGCATTCGGTGCGCCTGCACGCGCAGGCCGGCGCGATCGGTCTGTCGCTGGGCGCGTTGCAGCTGCAGGATGTGGCGGTGGAGGTCACCGCCTTGCGGCGCGGCGGCCAGAATATCGCGCCCGGCCCGGCCGTGCTGCTGGCGGCGGGCGACGTCGTGGTGCTGCGCGGCGATAGCGAAGCGGTCAGCCGCGCCGAAGAGCGGCTGCTGTAGCCATCAGGCGGCCGTGACGACCTGGTTGCGGCCCGCGGCCTTGGCCTGGTACAGCGCCGCATCAGCCGATGCGATCAGCTCCTGCGCGACGCCTTCGATGGCGTGATCGCGTTCGAAATCGGTCAGCGCCGCCACGCCGATCGACACCGTCACGGCCACCTGCTCGCCCGTGCTCAGGTCCACCGGCAAGCCGGCCACGCTCGTACGGATGCGGTTGGCGACGATGCTGGCGTTTTCCAGGTCGGCGTCGATCAGCAGAACGACGAATTCTTCGCCGCCGAAGCGGCACAGCGTATCGGACATCCGCAATTCGGCCTTGATGCGGGTGCACACCTCGCGCAGCACGTCGTCGCCGCCCTGGTGGCCGACCGTATCGTTGACGCGCTTGAAGTGGTCGATGTCGATGTACATGCAGGACAGGCGGTAGCCCTGGCGCCGCGCGCGCGCGATTTCTTCGGCCAGGCGCCGGTCCATGTAGCGCCGGTTATAGGCGCCGGTGAGCGAATCGGTCAGGCCGATGTACTTGAGCATCTCGTTGCTGATCACGTTCTCGAGGCAGATCGCGATGATCGAGCCCATATGCTCGACGAAATCGGTGCCCAGCGCCGGCGTGAACCGGCTTGCGTCCACGCTGCCCAGGTTCAGGCTGCCGATCAGGCGCTTGTTGCGCAGCAGCGGCACCAGCGCCACGCTGCGCAGATCGGCCGGCGGCTGCGGGAACATCGCGCGATGCCGGCCCGGCGCATAGGGGCCCAGGGTGGGCCGCGGCTGGCGCTCCGGCGCCATGTCAAAGCCAAGTTCGACCGCATGCTCGCAGAACATCAGGTTGGGCAGCGTTTCGAAATCGACGCCCAAGCGGTGCATGACCGTGTAGATATCGGCGTTCTGGTCGATCAGCGACAGCGTGACGATATCGAGGTCCGAGATCACCGGCAGCGTGCTGAAGATCGTGCCGACCAGGTCAGGAAAACTGCTGGCGCCGACGATCTGCAGGTCGAACGCCTGGTGGCGGCACATGATCTCGTGATTGCGCTCGGCCTGTTCGAGCAGATACGCCATGCGTGCGCGCAAGGTCTCGTTTTCCGCCATCAGTTCCCGCGACGAAATGCCCGGCTCGTGCATGAAGAATTCCTTTCAGCAATAACCGTAACATTACGCCATCCTTCCGGGCTTGGATACGAAAAACCGCCTGATCACGCAGGCGGTTAGGCGATTTTGCGACAGTGGCGCGCTCGAGCTAGAACGCCAGCTCGACGTTTAATGGCTGGCCGACGCGCAGCGTCTGGCCGATGCCCTCCTGCACGATCACGTTCATGCCCACCGTGACGGCGCCGTCCATGCGCGGATTGGCGCGCCAGGCTTGCAGGATGTCGAGCGGATCGGGGCCGGGGATGCCGGTGGTTTGGTCGACGGCCGGGATCGGGCAGCGCGCGCACGGCTTGACGGGGCGCAGCGTCATCCCATCGCTACGGAAAGCTGCGACGAAATCTTCCTCGAACGCGGCGATGCCATCCACGACGACGTTCGGGCGGAAGCGGTTCATGGGCAGCTTGGCGCGGCCGGCCTGCGCGAGTTTTGCATTTATATCGTCGAGCGAGGCCTGTCCAATCAGCAAAATCGGATAGCCATCTGAAAAGCGCGTGGCGGCCGGGACGCCTTTCGTCCATTTGGTACTGGTCGGGCGGTGCACGTCGGGGCGAAAGCGCACCAGGCGGCACGGGGCGTTCAGGGCGGTGGTGAACCAGCTCGCGGCCGCGTCACCGCAATCGGCGGCTGGGATGCGGTCTTCCCATAGCAGCACCTCGACGGTGGGTGCGGCAGCGTCGTGCGCCAGTGGCAGCTGCAGGGGTGGCATGCCGGGGGCGTCGGCGATTAACTCTGTGGCTTCGATGCGTGGGGTGATCGTGGCCATGCGCGGCACTTCACGCTGGGTCAGGAACAGGCCGTCGGGCGTGATGAGCATCCATTCGCGGTCGTGCACGCCGTTGGCCGAGAGACCGTCGCGGGCGAGACGGGCTTCAGGGACGGACAGGCCGGCGCAGGATTTGATCGGGTAGATAACGAGTTCGGTGAGGGTGGCCATGTGCTCAATCTCGGGCGGCGTAAAAAAAGGCCCCGCAGGGCCAATGTCGTAGGGTGGGCGGGTTTCCCGCCCACGCGTTCAACCCGCTTCGCCATAGCACGAAGCGAAGTGGGTTCGAACGCGTGGACGGCATAGCCGTCCACCCTACTTTGCTAGCGCGCCGGGCATCCCGGACGCGGATCAGACGTTGAACAGGAAGTTCAACACATCGCCATCCTTGACGACATATTCCTTGCCTTCAGCGCGCATCTTGCCCGCTTCCTTCGCGCCAGCCTCGCCCTTGTACGCCAAAAAGTCGTCATACGCGATCGTCTGCGCGCGGATGAAGCCGCGTTCGAAGTCGGTGTGGATCACGCCGGCCGCCTGTGGTGCGGTGTCGCCCACGTGGATGGTCCAGGCGCGCACTTCCTTCACACCGGCGGTGAAGTACGTCTGCAGGCCGAGCAGCTTGTAGGCGGCGCGGATCAGGCGATCCAGGCCCGGCTCTTCCATGCCCAGGTCGGACAGGAAGTCGGCCTTGTCGGCATCGTCCATTTCGGCGATTTCGGACTCGATCGCGGCGCTGATGGCGACGATCGGGGCGTTCTGCTCCTTGGCGTACGCGGTCAGCAGATCCAGCAGCGGGTTATTGGTAAAGCCCGTGTCGGACACGTTGGCCACGAACATCGCCGGCTTGGCCGTGATCAGGTGCAGCGTCTTGATCATTTCCATTTCGTCGGCGTCCAGACCCAGCGTGCGCACTGGCTTGCCCTGATCCAGATGCGGCATCAGGCGTTCGCAGACGGCGACCAGCTTGGTGGCATCCTTGTCGCCCGAGCGCGCTTTCTTGCCTTCGCGGTGGATCGCTTTTTCGACGGCGGTCATGTCGGCCAGCGCCAGCTCGGTCTGGATGACTTCGATATCGTCCAGCGGGCTGACCTTGCCAGCCACGTGGATCACGTTATCGTCCTGGAAGCAGCGCACGACGTTGATGATGGCGTCGGTTTCGCGGATGTGCGACAGGAACTGGTTGCCCAGGCCCTCGCCCTTCGATGCACCGGCGACCAGGCCGGCGATGTCGACGAATTCGACGATGGCATTGACCATGCGCTCAGGCTTGACGATGGCCGACAGCGCATCCATGCGTGGATCCGGCACTTCGACGACGCCGACGTTCGGTTCGATGGTGCAGAACGGATAATTTTCAGCCGGGATGCCGGCCTTGGTCAGCGCGTTGAACAGGGTGGACTTGCCGACGTTTGGCAAGCCGACGATGCCGCATTTGAGGGTCATGAGAACTCTTTCTGATTCGGTAAAAAGCGAGCGATCAATGAACCGCTCTAAACCCTGCATTGTAACCCGGACCGGCTTTTCTGCTGAAAAAAAAGGCGCACCGCCCACTTGCTGCAATGCCCGTGGTTGCCTCAATGACAAGCTAGATTGGCTGGATGCGCGCCAGGTCGGGCCGCAGCGCGAATTCGGCCAGCTCATCGCGCAGGCGCTCGCCCTCCCCGATCGCGTGGCGCCACACGCGGATGCGCTCGTCGTGGTCGAGGCCGAACGACGTGAAGTCGGTCCGGTCCGGCAATTTTCCGCGCGGCAGTGAGCGCAGGAATTCTGCGGAAGGCGTCACAAGCAGCATATTCTCCAGCCAGCTGCGGTTGGGACCGCGCGCTGTGCGTCGCCACGGCATGCTCTTGTCGAGCCAGCCGGGCACGATGTGATCGGTGAAATGGGGATACAGCACCAGTTCGCTCTTGTCCGCCCCGGCCGCGCGCGCATACGGCAAGGCCAGATGGTAGTCGATGATGCCGCCATCCCAATAGCTACCGGGAGGCGCCTCGGCGATGTCCGTCACCGCTTTCATGATCAAGGGCAGCGTGCCCGAGGCCAGCAGGCCAGAGGCCAGATTGGCGCGGGTCAGTGGCGCGAAATGCGTCGTGAAACGGTCGAACGGCTCGTGCAGCCATGGCAGGTCGCCTGCGCGCGGGCCACCGATGACCACCCTCTCCATCAAGCGCGCCAGCCAGGCCCGTGAGCCGGCATTGTGCAGCGCGGCCGAAGCGAAGCCGCGCAGTTCGGCGTGGCGGCCGACCGGCGCAGCCAGCGAACGCAGGCCACGGTCGGCCAGGATGTGCAGGCGATGATGGGGATGTCCGACGATGTCGTCTTCGTGCCCGCTGACCAGTTCGGCCAGCAGGGCTTGCACGACATCGTCGATTTCTTGCGCACTGGGTTTCAGGCGCGTGTAGCGCTGGCCGGTGTAGAGTTCGGCCAGGCGGGCAAACGCTTTCACCGGATCCTTCTGGCACGCGGCCGCCATGCGCCAGGCGCCGATGGAGGCGCCGATCAGGGTGCGTTCTCGCGGCGCCGTCGGCAACCACTCGCCGAACAGCCATGCATCGAGCGAGGCGAAGATCAGGCCCTTGGGGCCGCCCGCCGCAGCAGGCACGATGGCAATGTCCTGCGCGCGCATGCCATGCGCGGCGATCTGGGCCATGGCAAGTGGGCCGGCCTGGAAGGTAAGCGCTCTCATCGTGAAATTATCGCAGAAGTCCGGCCGACAGCAGCCGCTTGCGCGACATCAATCCTGCACCGGTGCCGCCCCGTACCATGGGTCGGTCGTGTGTCGGGAGATTGCCATGATGCTGCGCTTTATCGTCATGCTGTGTCTGCTTCTGTGGCCTTTACTTGGGCTGCAGCCGGCATGCGCGCGTGATACGGGCGTCGAGCGCCACGTACGCCACTTTGTCGTCAAGCCCAGTGGCGCTTATCTGCTCACGGTCGAACAAATCAGGACCGTCGTGCAGCGCGATGCGCTGCACGACCACGCCCGGTACGAGATCGGCTACAACCAGGCGCTCGACGACATCATCGCCGTCGAAGCGCATACCGAGAAGGCCGACGGACGCCTGCTCGCCGTGCAGCCGCATCAGATCCGCGACCAGCAACAAGCCGCCTCGATCAACGCCCCGATGTTCCAGAACACACGCCTGAAGATTGTCGAGTTTCCCGACGCCGACGCCGGAGACCGGGTGGCGGTGCGCTATGTCGTGCGGCGCCACACGCCGCTGTTTCCCGGCCATTTCGAAGACCTGTCCAGTGCCCGGCTCCAGCGCCAGTGCGACTTCCGGGTGGTCTATGACATGCCGGTCGCTATGCTGCTGCACGCCGACGCCATCGGTTTTTTGCCCACGACGATTACCGACCTGCCCCCGCCGGCAGCCGGCAAGCGCCGCTACGCCTGGTGCTATCTCGATGGCGACAATGCCCGACCAGAGGCCGGCTCGGTCAGCGAACTTGACTACGGCAAGCGGCTCGCCGTCTCCACCTTCGCCGATTACGCCGCCCTTGCCCGTGCCTATCAGAACCACGTGGGCGCACGCGCGGTGCCCGACGACACGGTGGCGGCACTTGCAGCGCGCGTGACCGGTAATGTGGTCGAGCCCCGTGCGCGTGCGATCGCGTTATCCGACTGGGTGCGCCACAACGTGCGTTACGTGGCCGGATATCTCGGCCCTGGCGGCGTCGTGCCGCACGCGGCGGCCAGCGTGCTGGCCAATCGCTACGGCGACGCCAAGGACCACACAACGCTGCTCGTCGCCCTGCTGGCCAGCGCCGGCATTGACAGCACCGTTGCCCTCGTCAACAACGGCAACGCCTACCAGCTGCCAGCCGTGCCCACGCTGGGCGTGCTCAATCACGCGATCGTCTACGTTCCGGCACTACAGCTGTATTTCGATCCGACGGCCAAGAACGTGGCAGGCGGCTTCTTGCCTGCAGCCTTGCTCGGCAAACCCGCAGTACTGACGCGCTCGGGCGAGTTCGCGATGCTTCCCTTCTTCCAGCAGGCGCATAGCCGCACGCTCACGCAGTTCACCATCCAGCCCGATGGCAGCAGCCGCTTGAGGGTCACGCGCACCGGCAGCGGCGCCCTGGCAGAACAGTACCGGCGCGTCCCGGGCGGCAATGTCGCAAGATCGTTGCGCGGCGCCAGCAACGGCTTCACGCAACTGCCCGACCCGGCGCGGCTGGCCACGACCTACGATCTGAAGGGTAGCTTGGGTGATGCCGTATTGACGTTCGCGCAGGAACCCGAGCGACACCAGGATTTCGTGTGTCCGGCGATCGATGCCGAGGACGAATTGCGCTTTCATTTACCGACGCGCTCGCGCGTGCTGACACTGCCGCGCCCCGTGCATGTAGACGACGCCAACTTTGCCTATCACTCGCGCTATGCGCGGCGCGGCGCGCTGGTGACGGTACAGCGTCAGCTCAAGTTTCGCCACACGGCGGCAACTTGCACGCCCGACGACTACCGGCGCATGCGGCCAGCTCTCGAGCGCATGCTGCGCGACCTGCGCTCGCAGGTCGTTTTCAAACGTGGATGACGATGGCAGTGCGCCAGCGAATCAGGCGGTGTGCAACCGCATCGTGGCCGTGTCGAACTTGCCTTCACAGACCAGCGGAATGATGTGCAGGCTCTTGTCGATCGATTCTTCGATCAGGCTCTGCTCTTCACGGCGCGGGCGTTGCAGCACGAAGTCAGCCACCACCTGCTGCAGGTTCATCGTGCGCGGGTGGCCGATGCCAAGGCGCAGGCGCCAGTAATCCTGGGTGCCCAGCGCCGCCGTGATGTCCTTCAGGCCGTTGTGGCCACCGGACGAACCGCCCTTCTTGAGCTTGGCAACGCCCGGTGGCAGGTCGAGTTCGTCGTGCACGACCAGCACTTCATCCGGATTGATTTTATAAAAGCGCGCCAGGCCGCCCACCGACTGGCCGGAGCGGTTCATATAAGTCTGCGGCTCGAGCAGCCAGACGTCGTTGCCGGCAATCGACGTCTTGGCGACCAGGGCGTTGAAACGCGATTCGCGCTGCAGACGGCAGCCGGGCAAGCCATTGGCGAGATTGTCCACGAGCCAGAAGCCGGCATTGTGGCGGGTTTGTTCGTACTCGGGGCCGGGATTGCCGAGGCCAACGATCAGTCGAATGGGCATGCGTGAGATTCTGTCGAGAAAAGGCGATTATCGCCGAAACGTGCAAATCAAAAAATAAAAACCCGCCGGGCAAGCCGCGGCGGGTTTCTGTGCGATGCGCCGCCGGAGCGACGCGTCAGCTGCGATTACTCGGCAGCTGGGGTCTCTTCAGCGGTGACTGCGCCGCGTGGGATGGTTGCGGTGACGATGGTCAGGTTCTGGCCATGGGTCAGTGCGGTGACGCCTTCTGGCAGGACCAGGTCGTCGGTGTGGATCGAGTTACCGGCTTCCAGGTTTGCCAGGTCGACTTCGATGAACTCTGGCAGTTGGCCTGGCAGGCACGACACTTCCAGCTCGTTCAGCACGTGCGAGATGACAGCGCTGTTCAGCTTGACGGCTGGCGAGTTCTCGGCGTTGACGAAGTGGAAAGCGACCTTGGTGTGCACTGGCTTCGACGAATCGACGCGCTGGAAGTCAGCGTGCAGGACCAGTTGCTTGAACGCGTGCATCTGGAAGTCACGCAGCAGGACTTGCTGGGTCTTGCCGTCGATTTCCAGGTCCAGAACCGAACCGTGGAACGCTTCTTTTTTCAGCGCGTGCCACAGGGCGTTGCCGTCCAGGGCGATCAGCTCAGGCGTACCTGCGCCACCGTAGATGATGCCTGGCGTTTGACCAGCTTTACGCAGGCGGCGGCTCGCTCCGGTCCCCTGCAGAGTGCGGTTGAATGCGACTACTTTCATGTGATACTCCAAAAATAAAACAGGCCCGAATGCCGAAGAAAACAATCAACAGCCCGGTAGCCAAGTGGCGACCACCCCCGCGACCAGGGGCAGTCAGGAAAGAGCGCATTGTTACGCGCTCAAAAGATACGGAAATCGACATGTACGGCCTCACCGTACATGTCGTCCCCGCGCAGGCGGGGACCCAAGTGTTATTTACACCAACGGCGCGCCGGCTGTTTAGCCAGGCGCGCCGTGAAAAACGACGTCGATATGAAGCTTAGTCGACGAACAGCGAAATCACCGAGTCGCCCTTGACGATCCGCTTGAAGGTCTCGGCCAGCAGCGGTGCGCAGGTCAGCTGGCGGATCTTGCCGCAAGCGGCGCCGGCAGCGCTGAGCGGGATGGTGTCGGTGACGACCAGTTCATCCAGCGGCGAGTTCGCAATGCGTTCGATCGCTGGGCCGGACAGCACCGGGTGCGTACAGTAAGCAACCACCTTCTTGGCGCCGCGCTCCTTGAGCACTTCGGCAGCCTTGCACAGCGTGCCTGCGGTGTCGACCATGTCATCCATGATCACGCAGTTGCGGCCTTCGACTTCACCGATGATGTTCATCACTTCGGACACGTTCGCCTTCGGACGACGCTTGTCGATGATCGCCAGGTCGCAACCCAGGCGCTTGGCCAGGGCGCGTGCGCGCACCACACCGCCGACGTCTGGCGAGACAACCAGCAGGTCGTCGTAGTTGCGCTTCTGCAGATCGCTCAGCAGGATTGGCGACGCGTAGATATTGTCGACCGGGATATCGAAGAAACCCTGGATCTGGTCAGCGTGCAGGTCCATGATCAGGACGCGCTCGACGCCGGCTTTTTCCAGCATGTTCGCCACGACCTTGGCCGAGATCGCAACACGCGCCGAACGCGGGCGACGATCTTGACGGGCATAACCGAAGTAAGGAATCGCTGCAGTGATACGGCCAGCCGAGGCGCGCTTGAGAGCGTCGACCATCAGGATAATTTCCATCAGGCTGTCGTTGGTCGGGGCGCAGGTCGATTGCAGGACGAAGACATCCTTGCCGCGCACGTTCTCATTGATTTCGACCATGACTTCGCCGTCAGAAAACTTCGAGACGACAGCCTTGCCGAGTGGAATACCGAGGCTTTTTGCGACCCCTTCTGCTAGCGCCGGATTGGCATTGCCGGTAAAAACCATCAGGTTTTCGTAAGCCATGGGAGTCCCAAAAGGTAAGAAGCGTTAATACAGTAGAAAAACAATCAGCCGGCTATACCGGCTGATTAACATGCTGATGTGGCGCTTGGCACCGCATCGCGATTCTCTTGCTGGACGCATCAGCATCGACAGAACAAGAAAACTTTGGCAGGGGAACAAGGATTCGAACCTTGGAATGCCGGAATCAAAATCCGGTGCCTTAACCAACTTGGCGATTCCCCTACACGACCTGTAGTGCTTGCCGCTTCACATTGTGCTGCACATCTTCTGTGCTGCTCAGCGTCGCGACAGGCAAAATTTTATTCTACAACTCACTGATTTGCAAGAGCGATTTTTTCAGCGGGTGTATCTTCAACGACTTCGCTTTCCATGCCGCATACTTCTGCGGCACCTGCGCCAACACCTGGTCGGCAGCGTCTTCGCTGGAGACTGCGCAAAACACGCATGCCCCTGAGCCAGTCATCCTGGCATCACCATAGCTGCTCAACCATTCAACCGCTTCAGCTACCGGCGGGAACAGGCGCATCGCCACGTTCTGCAAATCATTTTTACCAAACCCCACCATGCTGCCTGAATTGATGTGGCTGGAAAAGTCCGCTATTCTGACCGGCTTTGCGTCTCTTGTCAAATCTGCCGCAGAAAAAATGGCAGGCGTTGGCACCGCAACACCGGGTTCGAGCACGACGTACCAGCAATCGGGGCCGTCTACAGCCTGCAAGGCCTCCCCCACCCCTTCCGCAAACGCCGTCTCGCCAAACAGAAAGAACGGGATATCGGCGCCCAGCGGCAAGCCCAGCGCCATCAATTCTTCGCGCGTGAGACCCGCCTGCCACAAGTGGTTTGCCGCCATCAGCGCCGTGGCGGCATCGGACGAACCACCACCCAGCCCGCCACCCATCGGCAGGACCTTCTCGACCGCCACATCGATGCCCGGCGGCAGGCGCCCATGGCGGCGCGCGTATTCTGCCTGCAACAGGCGCAGCGCGCGCACGATCAGATCCTGGTCATGCGGCACGCCGGGCACGTCGGTCGTGCGCACGATGCGCTCATCGTCGCGCAGGTCGAAGTGCAGACGGTCGGCGCGGTCGATCAGCTGGAACACGCTTTGCAGCAGGTGGTAGCCATCGGCGCGCCGGCCAATGACGTGCAAAAACAGGTTGAGCTTGGCCGGGGCCGGGCAATCGTGCAGGGAGCGCATGGAATCAGGCCGCCGGATTGACGACGATACGGATCGCCAGATCCTGGATATCCCCCGACGCGGCGCGCTCGGCCTGGATCAGGCGCGGCACTGGCGCAGCGGCAGCAGCACCGGCAGCAGCGTCACTACCGCCAGCCGCCTGCCAGTCGACGAAGCGCAGGCGCCAGCCATCCTTGGTCGTCACGCTGTTGCTGGCCGGCGAAGCGCGAAAACGCTGACCCTGTGCATCGACCGCATAGCCCTGCAGCCAGTCGCGCAAGCCCGACACGGGCAAAGGCCAGCCAAGCGTCTGCTGGGTCAGGCTATCGATGTCGGCCGCTGTGCGCGGTTCCTGGCCGGCCTGCGTGAGCGTGGCCGAGCCTGGCGTGACATTGATCGCAGCGACCGTCTGGCCCAGCGGCGACATCAAGGTGACGTCGATCGTGCCCGGACGCTGCTCCCAGTTGAAACTGCCACTGATCGATTCGGGCCGGCCATCCTTTTGGTAATTCACCGACAGGCGCCCTGCCAGGTCAATGGTTTCGCGATACGCGCCGACCGTGGCGGTGGACAGGTTGGCGGTACTTGTCGCACAACCGGTCAGGACCGTGGCAGCAAGGGCGAGAATGGCAAGGCGTCGGGTAAGCAGCATCATGGGGCAGCAAAAAATCGCAGCAAATCAATTGAACAGAGATGGATTATTTCACAAGGACAGGCCAAGGCGGGTCAGCGTCTCGCGCAAGGCCTCGTTCTGCGGGTCCTTGGCGCGGGCATCGCGCCAGAGTGCCTGGGCAGCCGACTTATCGCCCTTCTGCCACAGCACTTCACCCAGGTGAATGCCGATTTCAGCATCCTTGCGCACGCCATACGCGCGGCGCAGGAACTTTTCGGCTTCGTTCAAGTTGCCCATGCGGTAGTGAATCCAGCCCATGCTGTCCATGATGAAGGGATCGTCCGGCGCCATCTCGAGCGCCTTCGCGATGAGCCCGTAGGCTTCCTGCAGGCGCACATTGCGTTCGGCCAGCGAGTAGCCGAGCGCATTGTAGGCATGGTGATTGTCGGGTGCCTGCGCCATCACTTCGCGCAACTGCGCCTCCATCACATCGACCTTGCCCATTTTTTCGGCCAGCAGCGCGAAGTCGTACAGCAGATCGGGATTCTTCGGGAAGCGCTGCGCCGCTGCTTCCATCACCGCATACGCCTCCGGCAGCTGGTTGGCCTGGCGCAGCAGTTGCGCGTCGGCCGCCATCAACTGGGCCTGGCGCGCCGGCTCGGTCGGTTTGACCTCGGCCAGCAGCGCACGCGCAGCAGTCAGGTCGCCGCCCTTGTTCGTCAAATGCGCGCGGCGCAATTGCGCGTTGAAGCGGGTTTGCTCATCGGTGTTCTCTGGCACCTTGTTCAGCCACAGCAGCGCGCCGGCAAGGTCGCCCCGCTCTTCAGCCAGCTGCGACAGGATCAGCAGCGCGCGCGACGGATCGCGTTCGTCGTTCGGATTGCGACCGAGCACGTCCACGAAGCGCGTGAAATAGGTTTCGGCACCAGGGGCATCGTCCGTTTGCGTGGCCAGGATGCCCAGCGCATACAGCGTCGCCGCATTGTCCGGCTGCACCTTGAGCAGCGACTCGAACTCGCGCCGCGCGGCCGGATAATCCTTGCGGTTGACCAGTACGCGGGCATAGGCGGCGCGCACATCGTTCGCCTTCGGATAGGTCTTGAGGAATTTCTCCATCATGGCCACCACCTGCGCCTCGTCGTCGGTGACCTGCGCCAGCATCAACAGGGCGATCTCGGCGTCGGGCTTGGCGGCCAGCGCCGACTGGGCGTACGTGCGGGCCAGTGCCTTGTCGCCGCGCACCAGCGCGATCTGGGCGCGCACGATGCGCGCTTCCATCATCTTGTCGTACGGCTCGATCAGGCGCTCGAGCATGGCCAGCGCAGCGTCCTTGTCCTTGGCCCGGCCCAGCAACTGCTGGACCTGGAACATCAGGACGCCACGCCGGGCAGCCGGCGCTTCACGCAGGCGCTCTTCGAACACGGGCTCGAGCTCGGCGATCTTTTCGGACGTGACCACCATGCCGACGAAGTACTGGGTCGCTTCGTCGGATTCGGGATCGAGCCGGTACCACAGGCGCACCGCGGCGAGCGTGTCGTCAGCCTGCTTGGCAGCGACGGCCATCTCGGCAGCGCGCCGGGCCAGGCGCGGATCGCGCGTTTGCTGGGCCAGGCTCAGCACCGTCAGGTACGGGCCTTGCCAGTCGCCATTGCGAAACGCAAATTCGGCCTTAAGTAACTGGTCGAGCATGACCGGGGTCATTTCGACCTTCGGCAGGCGGGCTTCTTCCTCGGCTTTTTGCTTGGCGGCCTGCGCTTCGTCATCGAGCAAGGGCTCGACGGCGGGGGTGGACGCGGCCTGGACATCGGCGGCGACGGAGTGCTGTTGCGGTACGACAGCACATGCCGTCAACAGACCGGAGAGGGTTACAATGGCGAAAGCGTTTTTCAAAGCAAGTCCAGAAGTCCAAAGTGAGTTTGATTCTACGCTCATGCGCAGACCTGCCGCGCATGCGCTGCGCCGTCAACTGACTCTACACGAATCCCCTTAGGCATGCCTGAACTCCCAGAAGTCGAAGTTACCCGGCGCGGCGTCGCGCCCCATCTCGAAGGCCGCATCGTCGAGCACGTCATTTGCCGTCGCGAAGGATTGCGCTGGCCCTTCCCGCCCGGCCTGTCCGCGTTGCTGGAAGGCCGCCGCATCCTGGACATCGGACGGCGCGGCAAATATCTGTTGATCAATTTTGAGCATGGCACACTGATCATCCACCTTGGCATGTCGGGCCACCTGCGCGTGCTGCCCCCGGGCATCGAGCCGCGCACGCACGACCACTTCGACCTGGTCGTGGACGGCCCCGAGGGCCGGCAAGTGCTGCGCCTGAATGACCCGCGCCGCTTCGGCGCCGTGCTGTGGCATGCCAATGAAGACGGCCCCCTGCCCGAGCACGTGCTGCTGCGCGGCCTGGGCGTCGAGCCGCTGGCAGACGGCTTCGACGGCGCCCTGCTGTTTCGCGAAACCCGCCGCCGCAGCGCCCCGATCAAGCAGGTGCTGCTGGCCGGCGACATCGTCGTTGGCGTGGGCAATATCTACGCGTGCGAAAGCCTGTTCCGGGCCGGCATCAACCCGAAAACGGCGGCCTCGCGCATCAGCCGCGCACGCTACGACCGGCTGGCCGAAGCGATCCGCGTCATCCTGGCCGAAGCGATCGTCCAGGGCGGCAGCACGCTGCGTGACTTTATTGCTGTAAATGGCCAGTCTGGATATTTCCAGCAGACATATTTCGTCTATGATCGTGCAGGCGTACCCTGCCGCCAATGCGCGGTGCCGGTACGCCAGATCAAGCAGGGGCAACGTTCGACGTTCTACTGCGCCCAGTGCCAGCGCTAGTCATCCCTACGAGCAAACACGATGCAGGATTTACAACAGTACGGCGCCTGGCGCGCCCGGGTCGCCGCCTCCCTCACCGGCTACGGCAGCGCACTGCGCGACGCCGGGCTGATCGATGCGGCCGGCGAGCAGCTGCTGGCGCGCGCGCTGGGGCGCCTGCGTGACGACCGCCTGTCGGTGGCCTTCGTGGCCGAGTTCTCGCGCGGTAAAACCGAGCTGATCAACGCACTGTTCTTCGCCGACTACGGCCAGCGCATCCTGCCGTCCAGCGCCGGCCGCACCACCATGTGCCCGACCGAACTGCTATGGGATGCGAGCCTGCCGCCCTGCCTGCGCCTGCTGCCGATCGACACCCGCGCCGGCCACCTGTCCACCGGCGACTACCGCGACGACGACGCCGCCTGGACCGTGTTCCCGCTCGATCTCGACTCGCCGGCGGCCATGCACGAGACGCTGCGCCAGGTCAGCCAGACGCGGCGCGTCTCGACCGTCGAAGCGCAGCGCTACGGTCTGTACGATGCCGATGATCCCGACCTGGCCGCCAGCCTCGACCCGGACGGCACGATCGAGATCCCGCGCTGGCGCCACGCGATCATCAACCTGCCGCACCCGCTGCTCAAACAGGGCCTGGTGATCCTCGATACGCCGGGCCTGAACGCCATCGGCACCGAGCCCGAACTGACGCTGAACCTGATCCCGAACGCGCACGCGGTGCTGTTCGTGCTGGCCGCCGAGACGGGCGTGACCAAGAGCGACATCGAAGTCTGGCGCACGCACATCGGCGCCGGGCCGGGGCGCCTGGCCGTGCTCAACAAGATCGATGCGATGTGGGACGAGCTCAAGTCGCCAGAGGCCGTCGACGCCGACATCGCGCGCCAGCAGCACGACGTGGCGCGCCAGCTGGGCCTTTCGGCTGGCCAAGTGTATCCGGTGTCGGCGCACAAGGCGCTGGTCGGCCGCATCGGTGGCGACATGGCCCTGTTCGAGCGTAGCCGCCTGGGCGCGCTCGAAGCGGCGCTGTTCCACGAATTGATTCCGGCGCGGCGCGCGATCGTCGAGCGCCAGCTGCACGCCGATCTCGAAGCGCTGGTGGCGAGCCAGCAGATGCTGGTGGCCACGCGCCTGCGCGAGCTGATCGAGCAGTTGCAGGAACTGCGCAGCCTGCGCGGCAAGAACCAGGGCGTGATCGCGCACATGGTGCGCCGGGTCGAGGCCGAGAAGAAGGAATTCGACGCCGGCCTGTTCAAGCTGCAGGGCACGCGCGCCGTGTTCACGCGCCTGTCGACCGAACTGTATACGCTGCTGGGCATGGACGTGCTGCAGGACCGGACCGAGACCGTGCGCGTGGCGATGAGCGCAGTGCGCTTCGCCACCGGCATGCGCGCGCCGGTGCGCAACTACTTCGACGGCGCCCGCGCCGGCCTGGCCGATGCCGACGCCAAGCTCACGGAAATCACGTCGATGATGGACGCGATGCATCGCAAGTTCGCCGCAGAGCATGGCATGAGCCTGGGCCTGCCGCCGACCCTGACGCTGGCGCGCCACCGCGACGAGATCGACGCCATCGAAGAACTCTTTTCGCGCCAGTTCGGCACCGCCACCTTGTGGATGAACAGCCGCGCCACACTGCTTGAGCGCTTCTTCGATTCGATCGCTTCGCGCGTGCGCCGCGTGTACCGCGCCGCCAACGCCGACATCGAAGCCTGGCTGAAAGTGGCCAACGCGCCGCTCGAAGCGCAGATCCGCCAGCACCGCGACAACCTGCGCCAGCGCCAGGCGACCGTAAAACGCATCCACGAAGCGAGCGACAGCCTGGAACAAAAAATCGGCGCCTTCGAGAGCGGCCAGGCCGAACTCGACGTCACGCGCACGCGCCTTGGTGCGCTGGCCGCCGGCGTGACTGCGACCTTGTCCGACACCCTACCCAACTCCGCGACGGCCACCAGCGCCGACGCCCACTACACGACTGCATGAAGCGACTGACCGAGTTTGACCAGCTGGCCGATCCGACCTTTTCCCGGGCCGTGATCGACTGGCAGCGCAGCCATGGCCGCCACACCCTGCCATGGCAAAACACCACCGACGCCTACCGCGTGTGGCTGTCCGAAATCATGCTGCAGCAGACCCAGGTCGCCGCGGTGCTGGGCTACTACGCGCGCTTCCTGGAGCGCTTCCCGACCGTGCACGCATTGGCCGAAGCCCCGGCGGAAGACGTCATGGCCCACTGGAGCGGCCTGGGTTACTACACCCGTGCGCGCAACCTGCACGCCTGCGCCAAGCGCGTCGTGGCGGATTACGACGGCGTGTTCCCGAGCGATCCGGCGCTGCTGGCCGACCTGCCCGGCATCGGCCGCTCGACTGCCGCCGCCATCGCCGCCTTCTCGGGCGGCGTGCGCGCCGCGATCATGGACGGCAACGTCAAGCGCGTCTTCGCGCGCGTGTTCGGGATCGACGCCTACCCCGGCATCAAGCCGGTCGAGGATGCGCTGTGGCGCCGCGCCGAAGCGCTGCTGCCCGAAGATGGCGGCATCGAGTCGTACACGCAGGGCCTGATGGACCTGGGCGCCACGCTGTGCACGCGCTCGCGCCCCGACTGCGGCCGCTGCCCGCTGCAGGCCCGCTGCGTGGCCTTCGCCACCGGCCGCACGGCCGAACTGCCGGTGCGCAAACCGAAGAAGACGACGCCCGAAAAACGCACCGCGATGCTGGTGCTGATCGATCGCGGTGAAGTGCTGCTCAAGCAGCGTCCGCAAACAGGCATCTGGGGCGGCCTCTTGTCGCTGCCGGAAGTGGGCGGCCATGTGGCGATGGACGGCGATGCCGATCCCGTCTGCACGGCGGACATCGCGGCCGCCAGCAGCGCGTTCGGCACGATTGACGAAGTGCGCGCGCTCACGCCGTTGATGCATGGGTTCACGCACTACAAGCTGCACATCGCGCCGTTTGCGGTGACGCTGGCCACGCGTGGTGAGCATGGCGCCGGGCACGTGTGGTGGAAGCTCGATGCGATTGCTGATGCGCCATTGCCGGCGCCGGTCAAGAAGTTGTTGCTGGATTTGTCGCAGCCAAGCCTGTTCAGCCAGTAAGACTCATTGGTTTGAACGCGTGGGCGGCTGCGCCGCCCACGCGTTCAAACCAACCTCGATCTCTGGTATGCGAAGGCGAGTTGAACGCGTGGACGGGAAACCCGTCCACCCTACGTGGCTGGATTTCGTAGGGTGGGCGGCTATGCCGCCCACGCGTTCAAACCACCCTTGCTCCGTGGCATGCGAAGGCGAGTGGAATGCGCGGCCTTAAAAGTGATCGAGCGAGAAAATGCGCCGGTGCTCGCGGATCGCATAACGGTCAGTCATGCCGGCGATGTAATCGGCGATCTTGCGCGCCTGCTTGTGCGGATCGCCCTGCACCTGATAGTCGCCCGGCAGCAGCACCGGATCCGCCAGAAACGCTTCGAACAGTTCGCGCACGATGCGGCTGGCCTTCACGCGCATGCGGTTGACCTGGAAATGGCGATACAGGTTCGCGTACAAGAAGCGTTTGAGTGCCACGGTCTCGGCGCGCATCGCGTCCGAGAAGCGGATCAGCGGCGGCGCGGCGCGCACGTCGTCGATGGTCGCTGGCGCCGCCTCGGCAATCAGGCCCGCTGATGTGTCGACCAGGTCGGCCGTCATCGCGGTGATCATCAGGCGGATCGTTTCGTACAGCGCGCGCCGGCCCGGCAAGCCCGGATAGCGCGCCTCGACTTCGCGATGCAGGCGCGCGAACAGCTCGACTTCTTCCATCTGCGCCATCGTGATCAGGCCCGAACGCAGGCCGTCGTCGATGTCGTGGTTGTTGTACGCGATCTCGTCGGCCAGGTTGGTCAGCTGCGCTTCGAGGCTGGGCTGGCTGCGCTCGATGAAGCGCTGGCCCAGGTCGCCCAGCTGGCGCGCGTTGTTCAGCGAGCAGTGCTTGAGGATGCCTTCGCGCGTCTCGAACGTCAGGTTCAGGCCATCGAAGGCGCCGTAGTGTTCTTCGAGATGGTCGACCACGCGCAGGCTTTGCAGGTTGTGCTCGAAGCCGCCGAAGTCCTTCATGCATTCGTTGAGCACATCCTGGCCGACGTGGCCGAACGGCGTATGGCCAAGATCGTGCGCCAGCGCCGTCGCTTCGACCAGGTCTTCGTTCAGGCGCAGGCTGCGCGCCAGCGTGCGGCCGATCTGGGCCACCTCGATGCTGTGCGTCAGGCGCGTGCGAAACAGGTCGCCTTCGTGGTTGATGAAGACCTGCGTCTTGTACTCAAGACGGCGAAACGCGGTCGAGTGGATGATGCGGTCGCGGTCACGCTGGTACTCGCTGCGCGAACCGGGCCCCGGCTCGGCATGCGTGCGCCCGCGCGACTGGGCCGAATGCGCCGCATACGGGGCCAGGCCCGCGTCGAAGTCGCGCATCAGGCTACTCATGCGCTGCAGGCCGCGAGCGTCGAGCGCAGCACGTCCAGCGGCGCGGTCGTGATCGACGGGCTGCCCAGTGGTTTGAGCAGGATGAAGCGGATTTCGCCGCCCTCGTTCTTCTTGTCGACTTCCATCAGCTCGATCCAGCGTGTTTCGCCCAGATCCGGCGCCACGGCCGGCAGGCCGGCGGCGCGTACCAGCGCGCGCACGCGCTCCACGGCGGCCGGCTCGATCAGGCCTAGGCGCGCCGACATGTCGGCCGCCATCACCATGCCGCAGCCGACTGCTTCGCCGTGCAGCCAGGCGCCGTAGCCGAGGCCATTTTCGATCGCATGGCCAAAGGTATGGCCGAAGTTCAGCACCGCGCGCAGGCCGCCTTCGCGCTCGTCCTTGCGCACGACGTCGGATTTGATTTCGCACGAACGGGCGATCGCGTAGCCGATGGCGTGGCGGTCGCGCGCAATGAGCGGCTTGATGTTCGCTTCGATCCAGTCGAAGAAATCGGCGTCGAGGATCGCGCCATGCTTGATCACTTCGGCCAGGCCGGCCGACAGCTCGCGCGCCGGCAGTGTCGCCAGCGTGGCGGTATCGGCAATCACGGCGCGCGGCTGGTAGAACGCGCCGATCATGTTCTTGCCCAGCGGGTGGTTGATGCCGGTCTTGCCGCCCACCGATGAGTCGACCTGCGCCAGCAGCGTGGTCGGAATCTGCACGAATGGCACGCCGCGCATGTAGCTCGACGCGGCAAAGCCGGTCAGGTCGCCGATCACGCCGCCGCCCAGCGCCACCAGCGTGGTCTTGCGGTCGCATTTGTGCTGCAGCAGCGCGTCGTAGACAAGGTTCAGCGACTGCCAGTTCTTGTGCTCTTCGCCATCCGGCAAAATAATTTCGAGCACGTCGCGGCCCGCCGCGCGCAGGTGGCCCGCGACCTTCTCGAGGTACAGCGGGGCCACCGTGGTGTTGGTGACGATGGCCACCTTGTGGCCGCCGATGTGGCGCGCGAGCAGCGCGGCGTCGTCCAGCAAGCCGGCGCCGATCTCGATCGGGTAGCTGCGCTCGCCGAGTTCGACGTTGAGAGTGATGTGTGCCTGTTCGTTCATTACAGTCCTTGCATGCTTGCGCGCGCGGGCGTTTTCCTGCGCGGCCAGCTGGTCCAATATGGTTTGAACCATCGATTGTACGTTAGGCCTGCCGGTGTCGATGACGAGGTCGGCGATCTCGCGGTACAGCGGATCGCGTTCGGTCCAGAGTTGCTCGAGTTTGCCGCGCGGGTCGGCGGTCTGCAGCAGCGGGCGGTTCTTGTCGTGCGCGGTGCGCTGCAGGATGCTGCCGATCGACGCGCGCAGATAGATCACGGTGCCGCGCTCAGCCAGCAAGGCGCGGCTGGCCGGATTGAGCACGGCACCCCCGCCAGTGGCCAGGACCAGGCCCTGCTGCGCCGACAGGTCGCGGATCACATCGGCTTCGCGCCGGCGAAAGCAGGCTTCGCCCTCGATCTCGAAGATCCACGGGATGGTCGCACCGGTGCGCGCTTCGATCTCGTGATCGGCGTCGACGAAGCGGCGATT
Organism: Massilia aurea; assembly: GCF_014200505.1. Classification (GTDB taxonomy): domain Bacteria; phylum Pseudomonadota; class Gammaproteobacteria; order Burkholderiales; family Burkholderiaceae_D; genus Telluria; species Telluria aurea_B. The sequence goes on from NZ_JACHBX010000002.1 coordinate 271,871, forward strand.
GAGCTTGCGAGCAAGCAATCGACCGATCGTGGTCTTCCCTGCCCCCATCAGGCCAACAAGGAAGATATTGTTGTTCTTGGGATGTGGCACAACCAGACCCGTTGAGATGAAAAAGACGGCCAGTATAGACTGGCCGCCTCTCATTCCGCCAATTTTACGGGCAGGTGAAGTTGAGTGTGAACGGGATCGAGGTGACCGCGCCGCGCGGTGTGGTCGCACGCACGCTGAAGTTGGCCACACTGGCGGCGGTACACGGCTTGGCACCGGTAGCAGCCACCGTGATCCGGTGATTCGATCCCTGTGGACCGTTGCCAGGCGCAGCAAAGATGCTCGGCACGGTTTCGGGCGCCACTTCGACGCTGGTCGCATTGACTGCACCGCTGACCGCGATGGTGGTGCCAGCAGGCAGCGCGTTGCCATTCAGATCAACCAGCTGGACCGAGAACACCTTCGATTCGTTTGCGCTGGCATTGCCAAGGCTGATCGGGAACACGGTGCTGGGGCTGGCGGCGCCATTGACGTACACAGCAGCCACCGATTCATCGCTAAAAGTGATCGTGGTCTTGGCGAACTGGGTGTTCAGACCGTCGGTCGTGCTGGCGCAGATCGTGGCAACACCAGCCCGCGTGGTGTCGGCGGTCGAACCAGTTCCGGAATTGCACGGCGTGACTGGCGTGCCGGGCGCGGCGACGCGGGGATTCTGGGTACGGAAAGCAACCGAGCAGCCGCCATTGACGGTATTGCAGCCGCCTTTGCTCGATGACCCGATGGCGCCGAGGTTGGTCTGGAACACGATCGGCGTGCCATCCGCGACAGGATTGCCGAAGTTATCGGCCAACAGCACATTGACCGTGGCGGCCGGGGTAGTCGGACCGCTGTCATACGACCAGCCGTCCACATTGCCCTGGCTGACGCTGAGCGAGAAGGCGCGCTGCACCGGCAGGCCTGTGGTCACGACGATCGAATCGGACGTCGTCGAAATATCCGGGCGGCTGGCGTTCGCAGTGCCGGGCAACACGGCCTGGACGCGGAAGGTGGTCGGCACGTCCAGCGAATTGACCGTGGTGATCACTTCGCCATTCTGGTCGGTGCTGTCGGTGGCCTTGTTCAGGGCCACGGCACCGCTTGGCACGATGTTGAAATCGACGCGACGACCGGCCAGCGGACGATCGAACACGTCGAACACGCGGAAGCGCAGCGTGGCGGTCTCGGTGCGATTGATACCGCCCTGGCCACGGATCACGATCGATTTGTCGGTCGGCAGCGCTTCAACGAACTGGACCGAAGCAGCGCTCGGCGGCGCGATGGCCAGTGCGGCCGAGGCCGCCGTGGCGACACCGTCAGCGGTCGCAGTAATAATGTCGTTATTGCCGCAACCCTGGTCGCGGTAGACGGTCTGGGCAGTACCATTGTTGGTGGCGACGGTCGCCGCGAGGGTCGCCTTGCCGGATGTGACGCACGCCGAGCTGAAGCGGACGTTGACCTGCTGGCTGGTGTACTTGACGCCATTGGCCAGCAGATCGACCGAGATCACCGTCGAACCATAGGCATCGATGCTGGTCGGGGCCAGGGTCAGGGCGCTGAACGCCAGCGAGGTGGCGTTGACCGAATACGCGGCATCACCCGTCACGGTAACACCAGCCACGCTCGCGCTCGCAGTCACGCGACCGGCGCCACCGGCAGCCAGGCTGGCGCTGCGCAGCGTGATGGTGGCCGTGCCGCTCGCATCGGCCAGTGCAGTGCCCGCGCCTGGCGCAAATACGGCCAGGTCGGCATCGGTAGTGAATGTCACGAGCGCATTTGGCACCGGCTGGTTGGCCGCATCGCGCACCACAGCGCGCACCGTCAATGGCGTGGCGCCGCTCAAGGCCGTGCTGGCCTGACCGCTGGCATTGACGAGGCTGACACCAACGGTCGGGCTGGCTGGCGTGGTCGGTGTGGTCGGTGTGGTTGGCGCTGTGCCGCCGCCAACAGTGCCCGGGTTGCCGCCGCCGCCGCCGCATGCACTGAGAGTGGCAGCCAGGAGCAGCGCCAGGCTGCTGTAGGTGATTGTCTGGTTTTTCATATCGGTTCGTTGTTGTTATCGGTCGTTGATGAAACAAGAATCAGCGTGCGCCCGCCACGTTGTCGTTCACGATCTTCGGGGTGATGAAGACCAGCAGTTCGGTCTTGCTGCTTTCACGTGCAGTGGTCTTGAACAGGTAACCCAGCAGCGGCACGTCGCCCAGGAACGGCACCTTGCTCTCATTGGTGCGCTCGGTCTGCTGGTAAATCCCGCCCAGTACCACGGTGCCGCCGTTTTCGACCATCACCTTGGTCTTGACGTGCTGGGTATTGATGGCAAAGCCCGCGCGGGTGTCTTCGCCCTTCGAATCTTTGCTCACGTCCACTTCCAGCACCACGTTGCCGTCCGGCGTGATCTGCGGCGTGACTTCCAGGCGCAGGTTGGCCTTCTTGAATTCGATCGCGGTGGCGCCGCTGCTGGTGCTGTTTTCGTAAGGCAGCTCGACGCCCTGCTCGATCAATGCGACCTGCTTGTCTTCGGTGACCACGCGCGGGCTCGAGATGATCTTGCCCTTGCCGTCCGCTTCCAGCGCCGACAGTTCCAGGTTCAGGAAGCGGTTGGCCGCCGACGAGAACAGCGAGAACGCCAGCGACGAGGCCGGAATACCGCCGATGCCGGCCGCCGGCAGGTTGACCATCGTTGTGTTGTTGAAGCTGTCGGCGCTGTTGGCCACCTGGCCGGTGGTCTGGCCCACGCCGACCAGGTTGCCGCCGATGGCGATGCGTTCGTTGCCATTGACCTGCCAGCCCGAATCGCCGCCGCGCATCGTGCGCATGTCGGCAAAGCCCAGTTTGGCGCCGAGGTTGCGCGAGAAGCCGTCATTGGCTTCCACCAGGCGCGCTTCGATCAGGACCTGCTTCGAGGCGACGTCGGTTTTCTGGATCAGCTTGCGGATGTCTTCGATCTTCGACGCGATGTCGGTCACGAACAGCTGGTTGGTGCGCGGATCGATGATCGCGCTGCCGCGCCGGGACAGCACGCGGTTGCGGCCCGCGTCGCCGGCAGCGCCCGCACCGGCGCCCACGCCGCCCTGGTCCAGGCCGAACACGTTGCGGAACGATTCGGCTTTCTGGTAATTGAGCTGGAAGATCTCGGAGCGCAGCGGCTCGAGTTCGGCGATCTGGGCGCGCTGCTCGAGTTCGAGCTTTTCCTTGGTCAGCAGTTCTTCCTTCGGCGCAATCCACAGCACGGTGCCGTTCTTGCGCATGTCCAGGCCCTTGGCGGTCAGGATCACGTCCAGTGCCTGGTCCCATGGCACGTCCTTCAGGCGCAGCGTCAGAAAGCCCGCCACCGAATCGCTGGCGATGATGTTCAGGCCCGAGATGTCGGCCACGGCCTGCAGTGCGGCGCGCACTTCGACGTTCTGGAAATCGAACGAGAGTTTTTCGCCGCGGTAGCCCTGTGGATTGTTGCTCGAGCCGGGGCTGTTGCGGTTCGGGTCTTCCACGACCGGGCGCACTTCGACCACCAGTTGCGAGTCGCTCTGGAATACCGACTGCTCCCAGGCGCCCTGTGCCTCGATCGTCATGCGCACGTTGTCGCCCTGGGCGCTGGTGGCCACGCGGGTGACGGGCGTGCCGAAGTCGGTCACGTCCAGGCGGCGGCGCAGCGATTCAGGCAGGCGGGCGCCGATGAAGTCGACCGTCACGCCGGTACCGGTCTGGCGCACGTCGACGGCGACCTGGTTGTTCGGCAGGTCGACCACGACGCGGCCAGCGCCGTTGGCGCCGCGCTTGAAGTCGAGGTCGCGCAATTGCGGCCGCGCCGCCAGCGCTGAAGCCACCGGTGCGGCGGGCGCCGCGACCGGCAGGCCGCTGGCGTTGACCGCGCGCGCCACGCCGCCCGTGCCTTCGACGGTCACGATGATCGACTTGCCATCGATGGCCGTCGCGTAGTTCAGCGCGCGTGCCAGGTTGACCACCATGCGGGTGCGCTCGCCGGCCTGCACCAGGTTCAGGCTGCGCACGTCGCCCAGGTTCAGCTCCTGCATGTTCTTGCCGGTGGCGTTCGCGGTGGCGCCGAAGTCGAGCGCGATGCGCGCCGGGTTGGTGATGGCAAAACCGATCGGCGCACGGGTTGGTACATCGCGCATGGTCACGTTGATGACCACATTGCTGCCTTGCTGGTTGGCCGTGATCGATTCGATCGCATTGCCCTGGGCCAGGGCGGCGCCGGCGCACGTCAACAGCACGAGTGCGGTGGCAGCGCGCGCCAGCCAGGCCGGCATGGCGAAGCGAATCTGGACGTTGGGGGTCATTTACTGCTCTCCTGGTTGTGCTGCAGCTCGATGTTGGCTAGTCGTTCCACCCAATCGCCGGTGGCGTCCTGCACCGATTCCCTGATTTCGATCGCCTCGTCACTCACGCGGGTGACGCGGCCATAATTCTGTCCCAGCCGCTGGCCGGGCCGGACGCGGTAGAGCGCCCGGTCGATCTGTACCAGCGCGTAGCTCACGCCGCCTTTTTTCATCGTGCCGACCATCCGCATCGTGTCGAGCGGGAAGTTCTCGAGCGGCTCTTTCGGGCGGTTCAGGTCAGGCTGGTTGGCGTTGGGGCTGGACTGCGCCATGCGCGCCAGTTCACCCAGCAGCTTGGTCTGGTCGAACGGGTCGAGCGCTTCGCCCGGCAGGTAGGCGTGCGGCTGGAACGTCTTCGGTTCCGGCAGCGGCTTGACCTTCGAGACGGTGCGGCCCTCGACCTCTTTCATCCAGGCGCGGGTTTCGCCGACGCCGCCATCGCCGCAACCGGCCAGCAAAGCTGCCATGGCGAACAGCGTAATCACGTGAGCTCGTATCATCACTTGCCTTTGCCTTTACCCTTGCCTTTGGCCGCCTTCTTCTCGGCCGCGCGCGCGGCGCGCTGGGCGATCAGTTCTTCCTGGTCGAGATAGCGGAAGGTCTTGGCGATCGCTTCCATCTCGAGGTTGCCTTCCTTGACGCTTACCAGCGACAGGTTGTTGAGCGTGACGATGCGCGGCAGATTCGCCATGTCGGCGGCAAACGCGCCCATGTCGTGGTACTGCCCGCTCACCTTGATACTGATCGGCAGTTCGGCGTAGTAATCGCGCACCACTTCCTGGCCCGGCTTGAACAGCTCGAACTGCAGGCCGCGGCCCACGCCCGCCTGGTTGATGTCCGACAGCAGCGCAGCCATTTCCGACTTGCTCGGCAACTGCTTCTCCAGGCGTACCACGTACTGGTCGACCTGGGCCTTCTGCGCCTTGAGCGCTTCCAGGTTGATCGCCTGCGCCATCTTGGTTTCGTACTCGCCGCGCAGCCGCACTTCTTCCTGCGCAAGCGTTTCCTGCTCGGCGAACTGGTCGCTCCAGTAGAAGTAGTAACCCAGGCCGACCACCAGCGCCACCACGCCGGCCGCGCATAACAGGCGCGGCGCCAGTGGCCACTGGCCCGGCTGGCGGCCTTGCAGGTCTTCGAATTGCGCCGCGAGCTGGGCGAACTGCGCCTTGATATCGATGTTCATGATTTCCCCGACGCGCCAGGTTTGGCTGCGGCGCCGTCGTCAGGCGCATCGCTGTTGCGGGCGCGCTTGATCGACACGGCCAGCGTGAATTCCACCACCTTGCGCGCGCTCTTGCTCTGGGTGACGGTGGCGGCGCGCACTTCGGTCAGGTCGGGCTTTTCCAGCCATGCCGAATGACTCGACAGATTACGCAGCAGTTCGGCGACGCGCTCCTGCGACTGGGCGGCGCCGGTCAGGATCACGCGCTGGCCATCCTGCTTGACGGTTTTGAGGTGCACGCCGTCGGGGGCCTGGCGCACCAGTTCGTCGAGCAGGTAGACCGGCTGGTTGCGGTCGCCCTGCAAGTCTTCGACCGCCTGCTGGCGTGCCTGCAGGGCGGCGATTTCTTCCTTCAGCGTCGTGATCTCGCCGATTTTCTTGTCGAGTTCGGCGCTGGCCTGCTTGAGCACCTCGTTGCGCTCGTTCTGGACCGAAATCTGGCTGGCGTTGTAGCCACCCACCAGCAGCACGATGCCAGCGCCGACCAGGCCGCCAAGCGCCATCAGCGCCACGAACGCCGATTGCTTCTGCTTGCGTTTTGCCTCGCGGTGAGGCAACAGGTTAATGCGGATCATCAGCCGAACCTCCGCAAGGCCAGGCCGCAGGCGACCAGGTAGGCCGGCGCTTCCTGGCGCAGCTGGTGTTCACGCACGCCGGGGCCGAACGCCATATTCTCGAACGGCGAGGCCAGGCTGGTGGCGATGCGGGTGCGGCCGGCCACGATCTCCATGATGCCAGGCAGCAGCGCGCAGCCGCCGGCCAGGTAGATGCGGTCGATGCGCGTGTACGGCGTCGACGTATAAAAGAACTGGATCGCGCGCGTGACTTCCAGCGCCGCGTTTTCCAGGAACGGGGCGAGCAGGTCGGCGCGGTAGTTTTCCGGCAGGTCGCCCGCCTTCTTGCGCGTTTCGGCTTCCTCGAAGGCCATGCCATAGGCGCGCACGATGTCCTGCGTGAGCGTGTTGCCGCCGAACGGCTGCTCGCGCTCGTAGACCGCTTCGCCATTGAACAGCACCGACACGTGGGTGGCCTGGGCGCCGATCTGGAACAGCGCGACGATCTGGTCGCGCAGCAGGCCGGCGGCGTTTTCCAGCGCACTGCGCGCGGCGTATGATTCAATGTCCATCACGGTGGCCAGCAGGCCGGCACCTTCGGCGATGGCGATACGGTCTTCGACTTTTTCGCGGCGGGCGGCGGCCAGCATCACTTCCATGTCGTCCGCCGAGTTGAGCGCCGGGCCGATCACGTCGAAGTCGAGGCTGACTTCATCGAGGGCGAACGGGATGTACTGGCTGGCTTCGGATTCGACCTGTACTTCGAGCTGGTCTTCCGACAAACCGGCCGGCAGGATGATTTTCTTGGTGATCACGGCCGCTGGCGGCATGCCCAGCGCAACGTGCTTGGCACGCGTGCCGCTCTTTTTCCAGACCCGGCGCACGGCGTCGGCCACCTGGTCCATGTTTTCGATATTGCCATCGACCACGGCGCCGCGCGGCAGCGATTCGGTCGCATAGCGCTCGAGACGCACGAGTCCCTTGCCGGCGTCGGCCAGCTCGACCAGGCGAACGCCGGACGTGCTGATATCGAGCCCGATCATTGGCGGACTCGACTTTCCAAACAAGGAACCCAGATTGATCACCAAAACACTCCTTGACACCGATTGGGGCAGAATCTGGCTGTAGACGCCCTTGCAAGGGTCGTTGTCGTTAACCAAACACCTGTTATTTTCTTATAAAAATCCGATACTTACGTGAAAGCACCGTCTCGGATCGTAGCAATAAAGGATGATGCCGGACAAGATATTTCTACTTGGGAACATCAGAATGCGGGGCATGCGCACCACACTTTGTCGATTCGTTGCCAGCTAAATATTGCTCTGTAGTTCGATTAAGCTCGGGCCAGTATCGGGTGCCAAACTGCTGTCTTATAATGAGGCGGATCAACAAAGCGAAAGTCAGCATGAAAGAGAAACAGGCAGCACCTTCTTCCTCCTCGAAGTTCAGCCCAAAGCGCCTGATCCTCATTGCATTCGCCAGCCTGTTCGGTCTGGGTGCGATTGGCGTACTCGTGCTCGTGTTCGCCCTGGCCATGGCGTACCCGAACCTGCCGGCGCTGGACACGATCACCGATTACCGGCCCAAGATGCCACTGCGGATCTTCACGGCCGATAACGTCCTGATCGGCGAATTCGGCGAAGAGCGCCGCACGCTGGTCCACTTCAAGGACATCCCGGATGTCATGAAAAAGGCCGTGCTGTCGATCGAAGACGACCGCTTCTATGAACACAGCGGCATCGATTACCTGGGCATCATGCGCGCGGCCGTGCGCAACGCCACCGGCGGCGCGCGCCAGGGCGCCTCGACCATCACCCAGCAGGTGGCGCGCAACTTCTTCCTGTCGTCGGAACAGACCTTCAAGCGCAAGGCATACGAAGCGATGCTGGCCTGGAAAATCGAGAAGAACCTGTCCAAGGACCAGATTCTCGAGCTGTACATGAACCAGATCTACCTGGGCCAGCGCGCCTTCGGCTTCCAGTCGGCGGCCCAGATCTATTTCGGCAAGGACCTGCGCGACATCACCGTGGCCGAAGCAGCCATGCTGGCCGGCCTGCCGAAAGCCCCGTCGGCCTACAACCCCGTGGTCAATCCGACCCGCGCCAAGACGCGCCAGCAGTACATCCTGGTGCGCATGCACCAGCTGGGCTATATCAGCGACGCCCAGTTCGCCCAGGCCAAGGTCGAACCGCTCAAGATCAAGACCGACAGCGCCGCCTTCGGCGTGCACGCCGAGTACGTGGCCGAAATGGCGCGCCAGCTGGTGTATGAGCAGTTCAAGGAAGACACCTACACGCGCGGCCTGAACGTCTTTACGACTATCACCAAGGCTGACCAGGATGCGGCTTACCTGGCGCTGCGCCGTGGCGTGATGGACTATGAACGCCGCCGCGCCTATCGTGGCCCGGAATCGTTCATCGACCTGCCATCGGGTAAAGCAGCGGCCGACGAAGCGATCGAAGCCGAACTGGCCGAGCATCCGGACAGCGACAACATCATCGCGGCCGTCGTGCTGCAGGCGTCGAGCACGCAGGTCCAGGCAGCGATCGCCTCGGGCGAGACGATCACGCTGTCGGGCCCGGGCCTGGCGTTTGCCAAAGCCTGGCTGTCGGACAAGGCTGCGCCGAACCGGCGCGTGCGCCGCGGCGCCGTGATCCGCGTGATGCAGGATGACGAATCGAAGTGGCTGATCACGCAGATGCCCGAAGTGGAATCGGCCTTTGTGGCGGCCAATACCGAAGATGGCGCGATCCGCGCGCTGGTGGGCGGCTTCGACTTCAACCGCAACAAGTTCAACCACGTGACGCAAGCCTGGCGCCAGCCCGGCTCGTCGTTCAAGCCGTTCATCTACTCGGCTTCGCTCGAGCGCGGCCTGTCGCCAGCGACCATCATCAACGATGCGCCGATCAGTTTCGATGCCGGCCAGACCGGCGGCCAGGCGTGGGAACCGAAGAACTACGACAGCAAGTACGACGGCCCGATGACGATGCGACGCGGCCTGCAGCAGTCGAAGAACATGATCTCGATCCGCATCCTGAACAAGATCGGTGCGCGCTACGGCCAGGAATACGCGGCCCGCTTCGGCTTTGATCCGGAGCGCAATCCGGCCTACCTGACGCTGGCCCTGGGCGCGGGTGCCACCAACCCGCTGCAGATGGCCGGCGCCTACGCGGTGTTCGCCAACGGCGGCTACCGCGTCAGCCCGTACCTGATCTCGAAGGTCACCGACAGCGACGGCAAGGTGCTGTCCGAAGCGCGGCCGGCACGTGCGGGTGACGAAGCGAACCGCGTGATCGATGCGCGCAATGCCTTCCTGATGGACAGCATGCTCAAGGACGTGGTCCGCCACGGCACCGCGAACAAGGCGATGGCCCTGAAGCGCACCGACCTGGCCGGCAAGACCGGTACCACCAACGACTCGATCGACGCCTGGTTCGCGGGCTACCAGCCAAAGCTGGTGGGCATTGCCTGGATGGGCTACGACAAGCCGCGCAACCTGGGCGCGCGCGAGACCGGTGGCGGCCTGGCCCTGCCGATCTGGATCGGCTACATGCAAAAGGCGCTGAAGGACCAGCCGATGGTCGAACGCGAGGTGCCGGCCGGCCTGGTGCAGTACGGGTCCGAGTACTACTACGCCGAGACGCCGCCAGGCAGCGGCGTCGAAGCGCTCGACGTCGGCCAGCCGCCGCCGGCGCAGCAACAGCAGGAACGCGACGCGGTACGGAACGAGTTGTTCTGATCACCCGGACATGAAACGACAAAGGCGGCCAATGGCCGCCTTTGTTTTAGGCGTAGGGTGGACGGCTATGCCGTCCACGCGTTCAAACGAGGCTGGCTTCGTGACACGGCATTGTTCGTTGAACGCGTGGACGGGATACCCGTCCACCCTACCTGAGCAAATGACAAAGCCCCGTTACACCAGCGTGACCGGCGCCCCGCCCTGCTCGCTCGCATAGCGCCCGAGCGCCGCGAAGAACTCGCTGTCGTCGCGCGTGTTGCGCCATTCGTCACCCACGCGCTTGTAGTGATAGCCGCCCGAGCGCGCCGCCAGCCACATCTCTTGCAGCGGCGCCTGGCTGTTGATGATGATCTTGGTGCCGTTGTCGATGAACTCGATTTCGAGCACGTTGCCGCTGCGCTTGCACTCGACGTCGACGATGTCCTCGTCGTTCAGGCGATCAAAGGCCGTTTCGATCCGTTTCAGGGTCAGGTCGGCCAGGTCCAAAAATTCGGTTTCGGTCATGCTACACTCCAAATCTGCTAATCAAACCTTGATTCTAATCGTGAAGTCCTCCCTCGCGCTTCCTTTCGGCGCTGCGCTGCTCGCTTCTGCCCTCGCCGGCTGCGGCCAGACCGGCCCGCTGTACATGCCCAACCCACCCGCCAGGCCCGCGCCGGTCGTCGTCGACCAGCCAGCCCAGCCCGTCCCGTCGAACAACGCGTCCACCCCGGCGCCATACCGCTAACCGTCCGCTTCCACCTTCGCTTTTACCTTATGCCCCACTTCTTGTACCAGGACGGCGTGCTGCACGCCGAAGGCGCTTCCCTGTCCGCCATCGCCGACGAATTCGGCACGCCGACCTATGTCTATTCCAAGGCCACGCTGCTCGAGAACTTCAACGCCTACCAGGATGCCTGCGCCGAGCGCGACGCGCTGGTCTGCTATGCAATGAAGGCCAACTCAAACCTCGCCGTGCTCGACCTGCTGGCGCGCCAGGGTGCGGGCTTCGACATCGTCTCGGGCGGCGAACTGCTGCGCGTGATCGCTGCCGGCGGCGATCCTGGCAAGACCATTTTCTCGGGCGTGGGCAAGACCGAGGCCGAGATGACGCTGGCGCTGGAAAAAGGCATCCTGTGCTTCAACGTGGAATCGATCCCCGAACTGCACCGCCTGAACGCCGTGGCCGGCAAACTCGGCATGCGCGCACCGGTCTCGCTGCGCGTGAACCCGAACGTGGACGCCAAGACCCACCCGTACATCGCCACCGGCCTGAAGGCCAATAAATTCGGCGTCTCCTTCGACGAGGCACTCGACACCTACCGCGCAGCCGCTGCACTGCCGCACCTGGACGTGGTCGGCATCGACTGCCATATCGGCTCACAGCTGCTGGACGACGCGCCGCTGCTCGAGGCGCTCGACAAGCTGATCGACCTGATCGACACGCTGCACGCCGAAGGCATCCACCTGCACCATCTGGACATCGGTGGCGGCATCGGCGTCGACTACGGCGTGGCGGGCGACGCGCCGCCAGTGCCGGTGGGCGACTACCTGGGCCGCCTGTTCGCGCGCATCGACGCCTGGCGCGCGGCAAAGTATGACGGCCAGCCGCTCAAGGTAATCTTCGAGCCGGGCCGCTCGATCGTTGCCGAGGCCGGCGTGCTGCTCACGCGCGTGGAATACCTCAAACCGGGCGCCGAGAAGAACTTCTGCATCGTCGACGCCGCGATGAACGACATGATGCGCCCGACGCTGTACGGAGCCTGGATGGGCCTGCAGGCAGTGACGCAGCGCGAGAGCGAAGCACTGATGTGGGATGTCGTGGGACCGATCTGCGAATCGGGCGACTGGCTGGCGCGCGAGCGCGAGCTGGCCCTGGAGCCGGGCGACCTGCTGGCCATGATGACAGCCGGCGCTTATGGCATGACGATGGCGTCGAACTACAACACGCGTGGCCGTGCAGCCGAAGTGATCGTCGATGGCGACACCATCCACCTGGTGCGGCGCCGCGAAACGCCCGTCGAGACGTTCGCGCTCGAGACGCTCATCAAATAAAAAAAGCCCGCGCGATGCGGGCTTTTTTTATGGACGTACCGGTTGCGACTTGCCCCTCACATTCCACCAGACGCGCCATGCAAGCAGCAACGCAATGATCGAGCCGAAGATGATGGGTCTGGCGAAATCGTTCTTGCCCTCTTTCATCCACCAGAAGTGCAGGATCGACAGCGGCGCGATCACGTAGATCAGGCGGTGCAGCCATTGCCAGCGCTTGCCGCCCAGGCGCTTGATCATCGCGTTGGTCGAGGTTGCGGCCAGCGGAATGAGCAGCACGAAGGCGATGAAGCCCACCAGGATGAACGGCCGCTTGATGACGTCGGCCAGCATCGCCGGCACGTCGAAGAAGTGATCGAACCACAGGAATGCCGTGAAGTGCACGAGTGCATAGAAAAACATGAACAGGCCGATCATGCGGCGCAGCTTGACGAGCCAGTTCCAGCCCGTCAGGCGCCGCAGCGGGGTCACCGCCAGCGTGATGCACAGGAAGTACAGCGCCCATTCGCCGCTGCCCTTGGTGATCGCTGCCAGCGGATCCGAAAAACTGCCGCTGGCAGTGCCCCACACCAGGCGTGCGAAGGGGATCAGCGCCAGCACAAAAACAATGGCCTTGACCCACCCCACCTGTTTGCTGTTCAACCCTGCCATCAGAAATAACGCTTCAGATCCAGGCCGGTATACAGCGACGACACCTGGTCGTAGCCATTGAACATCAGGGTCTTGCGCTTTGGTGCAAACAGGCCCGATTCACCGATGCGGCGCTCGCTGGCCTGCGACCAGCGCGGGTGGTCCACGTTCGGATTCACGTTCGAGAAGAAGCCGTATTCGCGCGGCGCCATATCATTCCAGGCGGTCTTCGGCTGGCGTGAGAGCAGGCGAATGCGCACCAGCGACTTGGCCGACTTGAAACCATACTTCCATGGCACGACGAGGCGCACCGGCGCCCCGTTCTGGTTCGGCAGCACCTGGCCATACATGCCCATCGTGAGCATCGTCAGCGGGTGCATGGCTTCGTCGATGCGCAGGCCCTCGACGTACGGCCAATCCAGCACGCCACTGCGCAGGCCCGGCATCTGCTTGGCGTCGGCCAGCGTCGTGAATTCGACGAACTTGGCGTTGCCCGTTGGTTCGACCTGCTTGAGCAGGTTCGACAGCGAATAACCGACCCACGGAATGACCATCGACCACCCTTCGACGCAGCGCAGGCGATACACGCGCTCCTCAAGCGGCGCGAGTTTCAGCAGGCTGTCGATGTCGAGCGTCAGGGGCTTCTTGACCTCGCCCTCGATGCGCACGGTCCAGGGCCGGGTGCGCAGCGTGTGCGCGTTCTCGGCTGGATCGCCCTTGTCGAGGCCAAATTCGTAGAAGTTGTTGTAGCCGGCAGCATCCTTGAACGGGGTCTGCTTTTCGTCGGTGGACAGCGCCACATTGGCGCGCGCCGCGAGCTTCTGGCCGGCGGTTTGGGCAAAGGCTTCGCGGTTGGCCATCTCCCAGACGACGCTGCCGACAGCGGCCGTGGCGGCCATGCGGGTGATGAATTCACGCCGGCCGGTATAAATCTCTTGCGGCGTGATTTCGGAAGGGTACGGAAGATCGAGTCCGTTGGGATTGCGTTTGAAGAGCATGGCTGGCCTCGCGAGCTTGGGAAGCTTCACATTACACGAAGTTCCCTTAAGCTGGCGTTAGGGTGGACGGCTCCGCCGTCCACGCGGTGATCATTAGCAGCACGCTCACACGGACAGCGAGCGCCTCTGACTCATCAAAGCTCGCCGTACGAGTGCAGACCCGACAGGAACATGTTCACGCCCAGGAAGGCGAACGTGGTCACCAGCAGGCCGACCACCGCCCACCAGGCCGCGACACGGCCGCGCAGGCCCGTCATCAGGCGCATGTGCAGCCACGCCGCGTAGTTGAGCCACACGATCAGCGCCCACGTCTCTTTCGGATCCCACGACCAGTAGCCGCCCCATGCTTCAGCCGCCCACAGCGCGCCGAGGATGGTGGCAACGGTGAAGAACGCGAAACCGACCGAAATCGACTTGTACATCACGTCGTCGAGCACCTCGAGCGAAGGCAGGCGGTCGACCAGCATGCCATGCGACTTGAGCAGGTAGGCCGACGCGACCATCGCGGCCAGCGCGAACGTGCCGTAACCGATGAAGTTGGCCGGCACGTGGATTTTCATCCACCAGCTCTGCAGCGCCGGCACGAGCGGCTGGATCTGGGCAGCGTCACGCGAGACCGTGTACCACAGCAGGAAGCCGACGGCGGCGCCAATGATCAGCATCACGAACGGGCCTAGCTGGCGCGTGGCGTAGTGTTCTTCGTAATACAGGTGGAACAGCGCGGTGATGAGGGCGAACAGGATGAACACTTCGTACAGGTTCGACACCGGGATGTGGCCGACGTCTGGACCGATCAGGTACGACTCGTACCAGCGCACCATCATGCCGACCGCGCCGATCACGACTGCGGCCCAGCACAGCGCCGCGCCCACGCCGCCGCCGAACTTGCCGCAGCTTAACAGGCCAACCCAGTAGAACACGGTCGAGAACACGAACAACGCGCTCATCCACAGGATGGCCGACTGACTCGACAGCATGTACTTCAGGAAGAATTTTTGCTCGGCAGCGGCAAGGTTGCCGTCGTACAGCGCGATCGCGCCCAGCGACAGCACGGCGACCAGCGGCAGCAGCCAGCGCATCGGTTTCCAGTACCAGCCCAGCACGGCAAACACGGGCGCCGTGCACACCAGGATCACCTCTTCATAGATGTCCATGAAGTGCCCGTACCGGTTCAGCGCAAACAGCGCCGCAGCGCACAGGGCGAGCGCGTACAGCCAGTCGGCCGGCCCCAGGCGGCGGAAATAGCCCGGCGCTTCCTGGTATTGATCGGTCGGGCGCGCCGGGGCGCCAGTCTTGGGTTGTGACAGTTCCATTGTTTTCTCCAGGCCCGCGCAGCTTACGCCGGTTGTGGCAGCTTTACAGTCAAGTCTTCGTACTCGCGCTCGAAATCGAGCGTCTTGCGTTGCGTGCTCATGGCCATCAGCGCCTCGGCGCCAGCCTCCGGGTTACCCGGCACGTCGCGCACCCAGATCCAGACGCGCCGCTCGCGAATGTAGAACATCGCGAACACGCCCAGCACGAGCAGGAGACAGCCGAAGTAGACCACGTTCTTGCCCGGCGAGCGCGTCAATTGCAGCACCGAGGCCTTTACTTCGGTGAAATCGTCGAGCTGCAGATACACCGGCGCGCCGTACAGATAACTGTCCGACAACGCATTGGTGGCCAGTTGCAGGAAGCGGCCATTGGCGTCCGTGGGCGCGGCCGCGGCGTCGCCGTGTTTTTCGCGCGCCACTTGCCACAGTTCCCACAGCGTGCCGTTGAGCATCTTCATGAAGATGCCGGCTGCTTTTTCCTGCTCGGCCTGCGGAATCTTTTCCAGGAACTGGGCCACGCCGACAAAGCCGCCGCGACCGTCGCCGCCGGCAAAGATGCCGAGCGTGCGCGCCGCCGATTCCTGCAACTGGCCAGCCAGGGCGCTGCCTGAGTTGCCGCCCAGCGCCCTCGCAGCATAGCGGCGTGCCGCCACGGCGCGTGCTTCGGGATCGGCCAGCGCTGCGCGCAGGCGCATCCAGTCGCCCACGCCGTAGCGCTCGTCCACCGGAATACGCAGGAAGCTGAAGCTTTCCGACGGGTTCGCGCGCACACCGGCCAGATAGACTTGCGCGCCATCGAGCGTCATCGGCTGCATGTAGTTCATGAATTCGCGTGCCTGGCCGCTGGCGTCACGCAGCTTGTATTGCACGCTGGGGCCGACGTTCTTGAGGTCCTTGGTGGCGTCCGGATTGGCAGCCGCGCCCGAGGCCTTGCCCAGCGTAGCGGCGAACTGTTCGTTGAACGTTTTGCCCTTGCTCACCGCACGCACGTCATTGCCCTGGCTGATGTTTTCGACGTTGAACGGGCGGAAACCCGACCACTCGACCGCATAGGTGTCGCCGCCGATTTTGAGTTCGGTAGCGCTGTTGACTTCGCCTTCAATCGGGAAACTGGCGCTGGCGGCGCCGTTCATCGGGTATCCCGTCAGCCGCAGTTTGCTGCCGCCATCGTCAAAGCTCGACTGGTAGACGGCAATGCCCTTGTAGATCAGCGGGTGATTGACCTTGATGGTCGATTCGAACGTGTGGCCGTTTTCCAGGTCACGCACGACCACGTCGCTGGCAAACAGTTTCGGCATGCCGGTCGAATAGAACTCGATATGGAATTTCTTGAGCTGCAGCGAGAACGGCAGCTCCTGCACCAGCACACCCGTCGGCTGGTTCAGGATGGCGGTGCGGCTGGCCTGCCCTTCGGCAATGGCGGTATTGCCACGGAAGGTCGGGTTGCCCGTGCCCAGGCGGTGCTGGGCCGGAATATCGGCAATCACGCCGCTGCCGGTGAACGGCGTCTTGTTGAACAGCCACTGCTGGATGCGCACGGGCAGATCCGAGTCGAGCGTGCCGCCCACCAGGATCACGATGATCGACGAGTGCGCGAAGATGTAGCCGAACTTGTTGCCGGCGCCCTTCTTGGCCGTCACCAGCGTGCCGCCATCCTTCTCGACAATTTTCGTGGCGTAGCCGGCGTGGCGCAGGCGCAGTGCGCTCTGCTCGGCCAGCGCGTTTTTCGGCAGCGGCGCCTGCCATTCGAGCTTGTGGTGGAAGTTGCGCAGCGAATCGAAGCGCACGTTTTCGCGCCAACTGCGCATGTCGCGCATCATTTTCGGCGCGTTGCGAATCAGGCACAGCCCGGTGGACATGACCAGCACCACCAGGATCACGAGGAACCACCAGCTGGAATACACGCTGTACAGGCCGAACTTGTTGAAAATCTCGAACCAGAACGGGCCGAACTGGTTGACGTAGTTCGACATCGGCTCGGCTTGCTTGAGCACGGTGCCGATGATCGACGAGATGGAGATGATGGTGAGAAGACTGATCGCAAACCGCATCGATGAGATCAGTTCGACCGCCTCGGCCAGACCACGGCGGCGGGTGTTCAGTGTAATTCCGGTGGTGCTCATGCTTTACAACTTTCTTCCTGCGCGGCGGGTAGCCGCTTGCAGGAAGGGGGTCAGCCCGTTGCTGCCGCCCTTCCTGCGTTCAATGTTGCTTATGCGAGATCGTGGAGTCTCTTAGCGCAAGCCGGCGATATAGTCGGCCACCGCGCGCATTTCAGCCGTCGACATGCGCTGCGAGAGCGTGGTCATTTGCGGGCTGTTGGCGCGGGTGCCACTCTTGAATGCTTCGAGCTGGGCGGTCGTGTAATCCTGGTGCTGGCCTGCAAGGCGCGGATATTGGGCGGGGATGCCGCTGGCGTTGGCGCCATGACAGCTGGCACAGGCCGCCACGCCACGCTCGGCGATACCGCCGCGATAGATCTTGCGGCCCAGTTCAACGGTGTCCTTGTTCTTGGCCGCGCCCGGCTTGTGCGCCTGCGCCGCCAGCCACGCCGCGATGTCTTTCTTCTCGGCGTCGGTGAGCATCTTGGCGTAGGTCGTCATGATCGGCTGCTGGCGGTTCGGGGTCGTGAAATCGACCAGTTGCTTGTGCGTGTAGCTGGCGAACTGGCCCGACAGCTTGGGATTGGCAACGATGGACGAATTGCCCGCCGCGCCATGACATGACACGCAGGCTGGCAGGCCGCGCGCCGGGTCGCCCGCATCGTACAGCGCGCCGCCCCGGGCCGGATCGGCCTTGACGGCAGGCGCTGCAGCGGGCGCCGCTGCTGTTGCCGCCGGGAGTCCCCCGAAAACAGTTAGTGTGACCAACAGTGTTTTGAGCAGGGGGGACGACAAGCGGTTCATACTAGCACCTTGAAAAAGTCAATAATTGAAGGTTCAGTGCAGCGCCCTTGATTGCTTGGGCCATAGGGCTGGCAGGCAGCAATCAACCCCTTATTGTACAATAGCTTTGTTTCTCCAACGCCATTTCGTAGTCCTCTTATACCTTCTCCCCCAATGTCCAGATTATGGCAAGCCCGGTTCTTTACGACCGTGAATCAGTTGCGCGACCTTCCCGACACCAATGTGCCGGAAATCGCCTTCGCCGGGCGCTCCAACGCCGGCAAATCCACAGCCATCAATATCCTCACGAACCAGAAGGGTCTGGCGTTCGCGTCGAAGACGCCAGGTCGCACGCAGCACATCAACTATTTCTCGATCGGCGGCGCCCACGTGGGCCAGCACCGCAAGGACGCGGTCCGGGTCGATGAAATTGAAGCGCTGCTGGTCGACTTGCCGGGCTACGGTTACGCCGAAGTGTCGGGCACGGCCAAGCTGCACTGGCAAAAGCTGCTGGGCGATTATGTCCAGCGCCGCGACCAGCTCGCTGCGCTCATCCTGATCATGGATTCGCGCCGGCCGTTCACCGACCTGGACGTCCAGATGCTTGAATGGTTCGCCCCTACCGGCAAGCCGATCCACTGCATCCTGACCAAGGCCGATAAGCTCAACCGCAACGAGTCGACCAATGCCCTGCGCGAAGCGCGCGGCGTGCTCGAAAGCTACGTCGATGAAGATGGCGTGGGCTTCCCGTTCACGGTGCAGCTGTTCTCGGCACTCAAGCGCATCGGCATCGAAGAAGCCGACGCCAAGATCCTGGCGCTGGCCGGGCTGGACGGCGTTGCTGGCGAGTACGAGGGTGACGAAGAAGAAGAGCACGACGAATCTGGCGCGCCGTCGGCGGACGACGATCAAACCTCCGCCTGATCCTGCAAGGAGCCATTCGATGAGCATCATCACTTCCGCCTATCCGGCGGCCCGGCCGCGGCGCATGCGCCGCGATCCGTTCTCCCGCGCCATGATGCGCGAGAACACGATTACCGCATCCGACCTGATCTATCCCGTGTTCGTTCTGGAAGGCCAGAACGTGCGCCAGGAAGTCGGCTCGATGCCGGGCGTGGCCCGCGTCTCGCTCGACCTGCTGCTGAAGGTAGCCGAAGAATGCGTCGCGCTCGGAATTCCCGCGCTGGCCCTGTTCCCGCTGGTCGACCAGTCGGTGAAAACCTATGACGGCGTCGAAGCAACGAACCCGGACGGGCTGGTGCCGCGCGTGGTCCGCGAGCTCAAGCGCAACTTCCCCGAGCTGGGCATCATCACCGACATCGCGCTCGACCCGTACACGACCCACGGCCAGGACGGCCTGCCGGACGAGAACGGCTATATCGTCAATGAAAAGACGATCGAGATGCTGGTCAAGCAAGCACTCACCCACGCCGACGCCGGCGTGGACATCGTCGCACCGTCGGACATGATGGACGGGCGCATCGGCGCAATTCGCACCGCGTTCGAGGCGCAGGGCCATATCCACACGCGCATCATGGCGTATTCGGCCAAGTATGCGTCGGCGTTCTACGGACCGTTTCGCGATGCGGTCGGCTCGTCGGCCAATCTCGGCAAGGCCGACAAGAACACCTACCAGATGGACCCGGCCAACAGCGACGAAGCGCTGCGCGAAGTGGCGCTGGACCTGGCCGAAGGCGCCGACATGGTGATGGTGAAACCAGGCATGCCGTACCTGGACATCGTGCGCCGCGTAAAGGATGAGTTCAGGGTGCCGACGTTTGCCTACCAGGTCAGCGGCGAGTACGCGATGCTCAAGGCAGCCGCGCTCAATGGCTGGCTGGACCATGACAAGGTCATGATGGAATCGATGATGGCGTTCAAGCGCGCCGGCGCCGATGGGGTGCTGACGTACTTCGCGCTGGATATTGCCCGCAAGTTGAAAGCGGGTTGATCGTCTCCATACCAACAAAAAACCGTGCCAAGGCACGGTTTTTTTACGTCGGTCCCATTACCCTCCCGGTGGCGGGCGGTACTCCGGGAACATTTCTTTGTACAAGAACTCGGTCAGGCGTGCTTCGTCTGCAGGCCGCGCGCTGAGCTTGACCACGCGACCCAGGCGGTGCGAATCCCACTCGAAGTCGCCGGTCTTTTCCTTGCGGATCAGCTCGATCATTTTCTTGATGACGGCTGTTTCGATGTCGCGTGCGCTGCCCTGCTCCACCGTGACCGCCGTCAGCCAGCGCCGCTTGAAGCTCGGGTTCCAGCCGCGGAACTTCAGGTCCATCGAGTTGAACGTCTTGTTCGACACCGAGAAGATGCCGCCCGACTCGTTGCTGTCATCGCGGCCGCGGCCGTTGATTGCGGCGATGTTGGCCAGCGCGTTGCGGTTGCCGCGCACGGCGTCGCTTTCCGGGGTTTCCACTTCGCTGCCGGTCGGCGCGCCGCGGCGCTCGCGCTGCGCTTTGACGTAGGCGGCCATGTCCATGTCGGGCGGGACTTCGGTCTTTGGCTGCGGCGGCTGTGGTGGTGGCGGCCTGCGCTCGACCGGCTTTTCGTCGGGAATCGTGATCGTATCGGGCAGGCGCTTGACGATGACGCGCTCCGGCGGCGTTGGCCGCGGCGTTTCTTGCCGGGGCGTTGGCTTCGGCGCCGGCTTGGGCTTTTGCTCACGCTGCGCCTTGGTCGGCTGCTGCAGCGGCTGGACAAAGAAGACGTCGGTTTCGCGGTCGGACGCCGGACGCGCAGTCTTTTGTTCTTTTTCGGGCGGCTTGAAGATGAAGATCGCGAGCAGCAGCAAGTGCAGCACGATTGTGCCGATCAGGCCGCCGCGCTTGGAGCCCTCGCGCTCGTAATGCGGCCCCGGGCGTACCAGTGGCTGCCCGCAGTGGGAGCAAACTTCGCTGTCCTGATTGTAGGAGTGGGGATGGTCACGCAAGGTAGATCGGTATCCTGGAAGCGACGTCTAAAAAAACAGCAGAGGGGGCAGTCTAACCGTTTTACAGTACCAACGCATCACGCCAGCGAGTGGACTGCACCGCTGCTGGCGTTGATGGTTGTTACCAAATGTTTCCAAGATTAAGCATGATGGGCAACCGGAACATCGTCGGCCTTCGCGAGCTGGTCGTCCGTCATCGGTCCCGTGCCACTGAAGCGGTCCAGGTACAGGTAGATGACCGGCGTGATGTACAGCGTGATGACTTGCGAGAAGATCAAGCCGCCGCACACCGCCAGGCCCAGTGGCTGGCGCAGCTCGGCGCCGGCGCCGATGCCCAGTGCGATCGGCAGCGCGCCCATCAGCGCAGCCAGCGTCGTCATCAGGATCGGCCGGAAGCGCAGGATGCACGCTTCGCGAATCGCCTCTTGCGGACTCATGCCCAGCGTGCGCTGCGCATCGAGCGCGAAGTCGATCATCATGATGGCGTTCTTCTTGACGATACCGATCAGCATCAGGATGCCGATCATCGCGATCAGCGTCAGGTCCTTGTCGAAGATCCACAGCGTCAGCAGCGCGCCGACCGCTGCCGACGGCAGGCCGGCCAGGATGGTCAGCGGGTGGATATAGCTTTCGTACAAGACGCCCAGCAGCACGTAGATGACGCCGATGGCCGTCAGGATCAGAATCAGCTGGCTCGACTGCGTGTCCTGGAACACGGCCGCGTCACCGCCATAGGTGGCAATCACCGAGGCTGGCAACTTCATCGCCGTGCCCATCTGTTCGATGGCGGCGGTGGCGTCGCCCAGCGGCACGCCCGGCGCCAGGTTGAACGACAGCGTGATCGCCTGCAATTGCCCCTGGTGATTCACTTGCAGCGGACCGACCGTGCGGCGCACGGTGGCGATGCTCGACAGCTTGACCAGGTCGCCCGACTTGCTGCGCACCGACACGCGCGACAGCGCTTCGTCGTAGTAGCGGTCGCTGGCGGCCGCTTCCAGGATCACGTAGTAGCTGGCGGCCGTCGAGTAAATGGTCGAAACCTGGCGCTCGCCGAACGACGCGTACATCACGGTGCGGATGTCGTCCATCTCCAGGCCCAGCAGTGCAGCCTTGTCGCGGTCGATGTCCACGGTCGCTTGCAGGGCCTTGTTCTGCGAGTCGCTGTTGACGTCGCGGAAGCGCGCATCCTGCCGCATGCCTTCCAGGAACCGTTCGGCCCAGCCGCCGATTTCGCCGCCCGAGACGCTTTGCAGCGTGTACTGGTAGCGCGCCTTGCTCTGGCGGCCGCCCAGCTGCAGGTTTTGCTGGGGCGACATGAATACCTGCACACCCGGCACGGCGCGTGTGGCCTTGCGCAGGTCGTCGATCACGAGGTCCATCGGTGGGCGCTCGCCGCGGGGTTTCAGTACCAGGAACATGCGGCCCGTATTGCCGCCGCCGCTGAACGAGGTCGTGTCCTGCACGTACGGATTGGCGCGGACGATGTCGACCACCTTGCCCTGCAATTCGGCCAGCGCGACCGACGACGTGTCTTCGGACGCTTCGACGTTCACGCGGATCTGGCCGATGTCTTCTTCGGGGAAGAAGCCCTTTGGCATCGTCATGTACAGCACGGCGGTCAGCACGAAGGTGCCCAGCGCCAGCATCAACACCAAAAAGCGGTGGCGCAGCGCGGTGTCGAGCGTGCGGCCGTAGCCGTTATGCACATTGGTGAACATGGCTTCGAAACGGCGCCCGATCCACGACATGTCCTTCGGATCCACGTGGCCGCCATCCTTGAGCAGGCGCGAGCACAGCATCGGCACGAGGGTCAGCGACACGATCGCCGACACCATCACGGCCAGGCCAACGATCACGGCAAATTCGCGGAACAGCAGGCCGATCACGCCCGGCATGAAGAAGATCGGGATGAACACGGCCACCAGCGAAATCGAGATCGAGATGATGGTAAAGCCCATTTCGCGCGCGCCGACGAGCGACGCGTGCATCGGCTTTTTGCCCATCTCCATGTGGCGCACGATGTTTTCCAGCACCACGATCGCATCGTCGACGACCAGGCCGACGGCCAGCGTAATGCCCAGCAGCGAAATATTGTCGAGGCTATAACCCAGCCAGTACAGCAGCGAGAGCGCACCCAGCAGCGAGATCGGCACCGTCACGGCTGGAATGAACGTGGCCGCCGCGCGGTGCAGGAACAGGAAGATGACCAGAATCACCAGCATCACCGTGCCCAGCAGGGTCAGGTTGACGTCGTGGATCGCTTCGCGAATCGACAGCGAGCGGTCGTTGACGAGCTCGATCTTGATCGAGGCCGGCAATTGCCCTTCGAAGCGGGGAATCAGCGCGCGCACGGCGTCAACCACCTCGACCGTGTTGGCGTTGGGCTGGCGCTGCACCATCAGCGAGATCGAACGTTCGCCGTTCAGGCTACCCATGGCCTTGACCGACTGATAGCTGTCCTGGACGTCGGCGATGTCGCGCAGGCGCACTGGCATGCCTTCGCGCGTGGCGACGATCAGGTTGGCAAAATCGGCCGCCTTCATCAACTGGCCGCCGCCCTGGATCGTCAGCGCCTGGGTCGGGCCATCGAGGATACCCAGCGGCGTGTTCGAGTTGGCCGCGCGCAGTGCTGCTGCCAGCTCGTCCATCGAGATATTGCGCGCGTTCATCAGATCGGACTTGGCGCGCACGCGCACGGCAAAGCGCTTGCCGCCGTTGATCGAGACTTGCGACACGCCCTGCACGGTCGAGATCGCTGGCGAGATCAGATTCTCTGCGTAATCGTTCAGCTCCGACAAGTCCATCGACGGCGAGGTCAGGTGCATGAACAGGATCGGGGCGTCGGCCGGATTGACCTTGCGGTAGGCCGGCAGTTCCGTCATCTCGAGCGGCAGCCGGCGCTGCGCGACCAGCAGCGCCGCTTGGACGTCGACTGCGGCCTTGTCGACATCGATGGCGGTGTCGAATTCCAGCGTGATATTGGTGTCGCCCTGGGTGCTGCTCGACGTGATCAGCTTGATGCCGGCAATGGTCGAGAACTGTTTCTCGAGCGGCAGCGCGACCGACGAGGCCATCGTCTCGGGACTCGCGCCCGGCAGGTTGGCCGAAACGTTGATGACCGGCGTGTTATAGCTCGGCAGCGCGGCGACCGGAATCTTCATGTACGACAGGATGCCCACCAGCACCAGGCTGATCGACAGCAGCACCACCATCACGGGACGGCGGATACACAGTTCGGACAGGTTCATGCCTGTTCACCCTGCTTGGGTTGCGCGGTGGAAGCCGGCTTTTCGGTGGCAGGCTTGGCCGCCTGGGCCAGGCGCACCTTGCCGCCCGGCCGCAGGTTCTGCTTGCCTTCGGTGATCACCTGCTCGGCGCCGGTCAAACCCGTGACGGCGGCGTGGTCGCCAAACGCATACACGCGCTTGACCGGCACCTGGCGCGCCGAGTTGCCTTCGGCCAGCACATAGACGAAGGTGCCGTTGGTCGACGTGATGATCGCCGTCTGCGGGATCACGAGGGCGTCCTTGAGCGTTTGCACGACCACGCGCGCGGTCACGTACTGGCCCGGCCACAGGCTGGTGTTGTTGTTGGAGAATTCACCCTTGACGCGGATGGTGCCGGCCTGCGCATCGACAGCGTTGTCGATGAAGCTGAGGCGCCCGGCGACCGGTTTCGCGTCGGCGCCGCTCGTCACGTGGACGTCGACATTGCCGGCTTTCTGAGCGCCGAGCAAGGCGCCGAGCGTCGATTCCGGCAGCGTGAACGAGACATTGATCGGGTCGAGCTGGGTGACGGTGGTCAGCGACGTCGTCATCTGCACCAGAGCGCCCGGATGGACATCGATGGCGCCTACCCGGCCCGACATCGGCGCGCGGATCGATGTATAGCTGGCGCTGACCTGGGTGGCGCGCATCGCGGCCTGGTTCGACTGCACGAGGGCGCGCTGGGCTTCCACCTGGCTCAGCAGCGAGTCGAGCGCGCTCTGGGCCAGGAAGTTCTGCGACACCAGTTCCTGGCTGCGCTTGTACTGGCGGTCCAGGTCGGCCAGCGTGGCGCGGTCGCGCGCCACCTGCGCCTCGGCGCGCGCGACATTGGCCTGGTCGGCGCGGTCATCGAGCGAAAACATCAATTCGCCTTCCTTGACGAACTGGCCTTCACGGATATGGACCTTGCGAATGGTGGTGACGGTCTGCGGATGCAGGTTCACGGTGCGCACCGGCGTGACGGTGCCGTTGGCAAACAGCTCGACGCCGACATCGCGCCGCTCGGGCTTGACCACATTGACGGTCACCGGTGGCTGGCCGCCGCCGGCCCCCTTGGCGCCAGGCCCCTCCGCCTTGGCCTCATGGCCCTGATTGAAGTACCAGCCGCCAGCGACAACCAGCGCCGCCACGACGGCGATGACGCCGACATTCTTCTTGTTCATGCTTGTCCCTTGCCGCCAGTGCCGACGGCTCTCTCAGTGATGCTGCCTGGTGATGTTGCTTAGTGATGCTGCTTGTTGATGTGGCCATTGCGCGCGCGCATTGTCCCACACTGTCGTTACGGCTTTATTTTGCTTGTTGGTTTTTTTCTATTTGTTCGGGTAATACGTGGGCAGCATCAGCGTGACTTCCAATCCGCCTTCCGAATGGTTGGCCAGGCTGATGCTGCCGCCGTGCTGCTCCGTGATATTGCGTGCGATCGTCAGGCCAAGACCCGTGCCGCCAGATTCGCGCGAGCGCGATGTCTCCACGCGGTAGAACGGATCGAACACGCGCACCAGCTCGCTACGCGGAATGCCCGGCCCGCTGTCGCGGATGCGAATGCGCGCAGTGCCATTGGTGCGGTCGACGCAGACGCGTGCATCGCGCCCGTACTTGACCGCGTTGTCGATCAGGTTGACCAGGCAGCGGCGCATGTCGATCGGCCGGCCCAGCACCGCGATCGAGGCCTTGCCGGCCAGCGTCACGGTCTGGCCCGCATCGGTCGCATCGGCGCACACGGCTTCGAGCAGCGAGTCGAGATCGAGCATCTGCATCGTCTCGGTCGTGTCCATGCTGCGCGCCAGCACCAGGCCTTCGCGCACCATTTCCTGCATCGCCGACAGGTCGCCGATCAGGCGGTCCTGCAGGTCGGTGTCGCTCACCTTCTCGAGCCGCAGGCGCATGCGCGTGAGCGGCGTTTGCAGGTCGTGCGTGATCGCGGCAAGCATCTGCGTGCGCTGGAAGATGTACTGGCGGATACGCGCCTGCATCGCATTGAAGGCAGCGCTGGCCTGGCGGATCTCGATCGCGCCGACCAGGTCGAGCGGCGGGCGGTTGATGTCCTGGCCCAGGTCTTGCGCGGCTTGCGCAAGCTGCTTGAACGGGCGCGCGGTCATGCGTGCCACGAAGTAGGCCAGCACCGCGATGCTGACCAGGAACATCCCGAGGATGATGCTCGTGTCGACATCCTCACCGACCAGGCGCGGCGGCAACACCGACAGTTGCAGCTCGGCGCCATCGCGCAGCCGCACGTCGATCGACTCGCAGGCGCCCTCCCACTTCATGCTCAGCAAGCCGTACATCACCGGCTGCGTTTGCACGACACCGCAGGCAGTCGGGCGCGTTGCGCGTGAGGCAACCAGATAGCCCTTGCCCAGACGCTTGGCCAACGACGCGGCAAACGGCGTCAGGGGCACCGCTTCCGGCGGCATGTCGCCCACCTGCAGCTGCAGGCCCGGGCGATTGGCGACATCGAGGTAGATCGAGCGGGCCGACGCCGGGACGATCTCGGTGGCCATGATCAGCTGCTCGGCGCGTTCGAGCACGTGCGCATCGCGCTGGTTTTCGAAGTCGCGCAGGCGCTGGTAGTCGGCCGCCAGTTGCGTCAGCGCGGCCGAGGTCAGAATGCCCAGCAGCAGCGTGAGGAACACGCGCCCGGTCATCGACCCGAAGAAGGCTTTCACGCCGCCGGCTCCACGGTGACCTGGCCGGCCAGCACGTAGCCGCCGTTGCGCACGGTCTTGATAATCTGCGGCATGCGCGCGTCTTCGCCGAGCTTCTGGCGCAGGCGGCTGATCTGGATGTCGATCGAGCGGTCGAACGGATCGGCGTCGCGGCCCTGTGTGAGGTTGAGCAGCTGGTCGCGATTGAGCACGCGGTTCGGGTGTTCGAGGAACACGCGCAGCAGGCGGAACTCGGCGCCCGAGAGCATGATGACGATGCCGTCCGGGTTGAGCAGGTGGCGCGCGGTCAGGTCGAGCGTCCAGCCCGAGAAGCGCATTTGCTGCACGTTTTCGGATGGCGTATTCGACGGCATCGCGTGCGAGCGGCGCAGCACGCTACGGATACGCGCCAGCAGCTCGCGCGGCTCGAACGGTTTCGGCAGGTAGTCGTCGGCGCCCATTTCCAGGCCCAGGATGCGGTCAAGGGGTTCGTTGCGGGCGGTGAGCATGATGACGGGCAGGCTCGAGGTGGCGCGCAGTTTGCGGCACAGCGTCAGGCCGTCGTCGCCGGGCATGTTCAGGTCGAGCACGATGAGGTCGGGACGCGTTTCGTCGAGCGTCTTCCACATCGCAGTGCCGTCGGCGGCGCCGAGCGTCCGGTAGCTGTTGGACTCGAGGTAGTCGGCCAGCAGCGTGCGGATGTCGCGGTCGTCGTCGACGATCAGAATCGTAGAGGGATTATCCATAACCGCAATTATCCGAATTTATGACAACCCCGGCGGAAGTATTTGTATCGCTGTGTATATGCCGACAGGCGCGAAACATATGGATACAAAGTGCCCGGCAGGGGAAATCCCATGGTTACAGTTTTGACCCAGGATGGGTCCTGTGCAGCGAGCGTTTCGGATGCACTTCACCAGACTCTCACACAAAGGACCTACCATGAACACCCTTCGCAAACACCTCGTGATCGCTTTCACCGCTGCCGGCCTGTTCGGCGCTACTGTCGGCGCCCAGGCCCAGAGCGCTGCCCCGGCCGAGGGCCGCCAGGCATCGACATTGACGGCTGAACAACGCCTGGCCAAGAAGGCCGAGTGGCAAGCCAAGGCGGGCGAGCGTCACGCCAGGATGGCGCAAAAGCGCGCCGAGCATCAGGCCAAGCTGCAGGCGTCGCTGAATCTGACGGCCCAGCAAAAACCGGCCTGGGATGCCTTCGTGGCCAGCCGCGCGCCCGTGAAACACGGTGAGCGCGCCGGCCGCGGCGACCGCGCCGCCTGGGCCAGCCTGAGCGCGCCGCAACGCATGGAAAAGCAGATCGCGATGCAGAAAGCGCGCACCGCGCACATGGAATCGCGCCTCACCGCCCTGAACAGCTTCTACGCGGTGCTCACGCCAGAGCAGCGCAAGACGTTTGATGCGCAGGCCCAGCAGCGCAAGGGCGGGCGTCATCAGCAACACCATCGCGCCAACGCATAAGCGCTTGCCTCACCTGAAGCCGGCGACCCACGCCGCCGGCATTCATTGTTTCAGACGTTCCAGCGACGTCGAAAACTTCTCTGCATTCTGGTAGCCGATCACGCGGCTATCGGCAATCTCCTTGCCCTGCGCATCAAACAGGATGATGCCCGGTGGCCCGAACAGGCCAAAGCGCTTGAGCATTGCCTTGTCGGCCGCATCGTTGGCGGTCACGTCAACCTGCAGCAGCGCGGTATTGGCCAGCTTGGCCTGCACCTTCGGATCGACGAAGGTGAACTTTTCCATCTCCTTGCACGACACGCACCAGTCCGCATAGAAGTCGAGCATGACGGTCTTGCCGGCATTGGCGGCCAGTGCGGCGTCGAGCTGATCCACCGTTTTGATACGGGTGAACACCAGCCCGTGGTGTTGCGGCGTGCCGCTCAGGTGCGCCAGAGGCGCGAATGCATCGCGTCCGCCACTGGCCACGCCGACGAGCTGCATACCGCCCATCAGCGCGAACGCGGCGCCAAAGGCCATCGACGCCCAGTGGCGCGTGTGGCGCAGCAGATAAAAGCCATAACCCAGCAGCAGCGCGGCCCACAGCAGCATCTGCGCGACCGGCGGGATCACGGGCGAAACGAGCCAGATCGCCATCGCCAGCATCAGGACGCCAAACAGGCGCTTGACCGACTCCATCCATGCACCCACGCGCGGCAGCAGCGAGCCGGCCGACACGCCCACCAGCAACAGCGGAATGCTCATGCCCACCGCCATCGAGAACAGCGCTGCGCCGCCAAGAAACACGTCGCGCGTCTGGCTGATGTAGACGAGCGCGCCGGCCAGCGGTGCCGCCACGCAGGGACCGACGATCAGCGCCGAAATGGCGCCCATTGCAAACACGCCGGCCAGCTTGCCGGACTGCTGGCGGTTCGACACATTGCTCAGGCTGGTCTGCAATGCGCCTGGAAGTTGTAACTGATAGAAACCGAACATCGACAGCGACATCGCCACGATCAGCAGCGCGAAGGTGCCCAGCACCCACGGGTTCTGCAATGCTGCGGCCAGGCCTTCGCCGGCCAGGCCTGCGCCAACGCCCAGCAGCGTGTAGACGATTGCCATGCCCAGCGAGTACGTCACCGACAACAAAAAGCCGCGCGCACGGCTGACGTTCTTGCCTTCGCCCACGATGATCGACGACAGGATCGGCACCATCGGCAGCACGCATGGCGTGAACGCGAGGCCCAGGCCCAGCAGTATGAACGCGGGGACGATGGCGAGCAGGCTGCCGCCGCCGAGGATGCCGGCGATGTTGGAGAGGTCGGATTGTGCTGGTGCTGCTGCCGGGGCTGCTGCCGGGGTTGCTGCTGGTACTACTGCGGCGGCTGGCGGGGTGGCAGTTGCGGCGGCGGCTAACGCGGTCGGCGCGCTCTCGGCGGTGGGCGTTGACGACAGCGGTGTCGACATGCCGCCCTGCGGGGCTGCGGCGCCGATTGGCAGCGCCGGTGCGGCGGCGCCGCCCTGCCCTGCGCTCAGGCTGGCCGTGTGATCCTGCGGCGGATAGCACAGGCCGGCGTCGGCGCAGCCCTGGCCCGTGGCCGTCAATGTGAACGCGCCATCGCCCTCGACCGGGATGCGGATCGTCAGTGTTCCCTTGTAGGTTTCCACGTCCTTCTCGAACGTCTGGTCGTACTTCACGGTGCCCGGTGGAATGGCCGGCGTGCCCAGCTTGACCGCCGGATTGCTCGACTTGAAGGCGAAGCGCTCGCGGTACATGTAGTACTTCGGAGCGATCGTGTACGTGACTTCGGCCGTCTGCGGATCGGCCATGCGTGCTTCGAACTTGAAGGCGATGGCGGGATCGAGAAATTCCTCGGCGGCGCGGCCTGGTGCGGCAACGAACAGCGTGAAGAAGGCGAACAGCGTCAGGCAGGCAGCAAGCCAGTGCCGTGCAGGGAATCGGAGCATGGAGGTCGAGTCAGTTGTAATAAGGCACGGGCATGGTACACCGGCTGCCAAAGGTGCGCAGAAGAGGCTCGATCGACAGGCGAAAAAAAACCAGGCCGAAGCCTGGTCTTTTCAACGACAGTCGATTACTCGGCGGTCGGTGCTTCTTCTTCCGAAGTCACTTCTGGACGATCCAGCAGTTCAACGTAAGCCATTGGTGCATTGTCGCCAACGCGGAAACCCATCTTCAGGATACGCAGGTAGCCGCCGTTGCGGTTTGCGTAGCGCGGACCCAGCTCAGCGAACAGCTTCAGGACCATTTCGCGGTCGCGCAGGCGAGCGAAGGCCAGGCGCTTGTTTGCCAGGGTGTCGGTCTTGCCCAGGGTCAGGATCGGTTCGATGACGCGACGCAGTTCCTTGGCTTTTGGGACGGTGGTCTTGATGGCTTCATGACGCAGCAGCGAAACAGTCATGTTGCGCAGCATTGCCAGACGGTGGGACGAAGTACGATTCAGCTTACGAAGGCCGTGACGGTGACGCATGGTAATTCCTTTCGGGTGTTTTCAATGCCAGTTCTTCGATCGTTCATGCCCTGATTACAAGGCACGTCCGCGGACCGGTTCAGTTAGGGTTGTTTTACTACGCTTTTTCATACAAAAAGGATCTGGCTCTGCCAGTCCTTTTTGGCTGTTCCACCCGAAAGTAGGTGTGTACTTTCGGGTGAATATTCTTACTTCTCCAGACCGGCAGGTGGCCAGTTCTCGAGCTTCATGCCCAGGGTCAAGCCACGCGAAGCAAGGACTTCCTTGATTTCGTTGAGCGACTTGCGGCCCAGGTTTGGCGTCTTGAGCAGTTCGTTTTCCGAACGCTGGATCAGGTCGCCGATGTAGTAGATGTTTTCTGCTTTCAGGCAGTTGGCCGAACGGACGGTCAGTTCCAGGTCGTCGACTGGACGCAGCAGGATCGGATCGACCAGCGGTGCGCGCGATGGCGCTTCCGCAGCGGCTTCGGTGCCTTCCAGAGCAGCGAATACGTTCAGCTGATCGACCAGAACGCGGGCCGACTGGCGGATCGCTTCTTCTGGCGTGATGACGCCGTTCGTTTCGATGTTGATGATCAGCTTGTCCAGGTCGGTACGCTGTTCGACACGTGCCGATTCAACAGCGTACGACACGCGGCGCACTGGCGAGAACGAAGCGTCCAGGATGATGCGGCCGATGGTCTTGTTGGTGTCTTCCGACAGACGACGGACGTTACCTGGCACATAGCCACGGCCTTTTTCGACCTTGATCTGCATGTCCAGCTTCCCACCGGCGGTCAGGTGAGCAATCACGTGATCCGGGTTGACCAGCTCGACGTCGTGCGGCAGGTCGATGTCCGATGCCAGGACGGCGCCTTCGCCTTCCTTCTTCAGGGTCAGGTTGACCGAGTCACGGTTGTGGACTTTGAAGACCACGCCCTTCAGGTTCAGCAGCAGGTCGACGACGTCTTCCTGAACGCCATCGAGCGACGAGTATTCATGCACGACACCAGCGATCGTCACTTCGGTCGGCGCGTAGCCAACCATCGACGACAGCAGCACGCGACGCAGTGCGTTGCCGAGGGTGTGGCCATAGCCACGCTCGAACGGCTCCATCACGACTTTCGCGTGGCCGGCGCCCAGTGCTTCGACGTCGATGATACGTGGCTTCAACAAACTATTTTGCATGAACGTAGTCCTTTTCAATACCCTCGGCTCGTTACACCGATAAGGCTGATGGCTTGATGGAAAACGCCTGCCGGAGCAGGCGGTAAAACGAATTGGGTTACGACGGTGAAGAGGAAACTTTGATTCCAGAGAATTCGCTGTTCTTTGCAAGTGCCGATCCGGGATCGCTGCGCTTGCACAACCACTCCGTCGTTCCCGCGTAGGCGGGAACCCAAGTTTGCGACTTCGAATGCAAAACTTGGATCCCCGCCTGCGCGGGGACGACCGCTGGGAGCCGACAAAGTCGGCTCTGACGCGGTCGATTAACGCGAGTACAGTTCGACGATCAGCGCTTCGTTGACGTCAGCAGCGATTTCGTTACGCTCTGGGAACGAACGGAAGGTGCCTTCCAGCTTCTTGGCATCGACCGACACCCAGCTTGGGAAACCGATTTGCTCAGCCAGCGACAGGGCTTCAGCGATACGTACTTGCTTCTTGGCTTTTTCGCGCACAGCGACGACGTCACCGGTCTTGACCTGGTACGAAGCGATGTTCACGACCTGGCCGTTGACGGTGAAGGCTTTGTGGCTGACCAGCTGACGTGCTTCAGCGCGGGTCGAACCGAAACCCATGCGGTACGTCACGTTGTCCAGACGCGCTTCCAGCAGCTTCAGCAGCGTTTCGCCGGTGTTACCCTTGCGACGCGACGCTTCTGCGAAGTAGCGGCGGAACTGGCGCTCCAGGATACCGTACATGCGCTTGACTTTTTGCTTTTCGCGCAGTTGGTTGCCGTAGTCCGAGGTGCGGGCACCCGACTTGACACCGTGCTGGCCTGGCTTGATGTCCAGTTTGCACTTCGAGTCGAGCGAGCGACGTGCGCTCTTGAGGAACAGGTCAGTGCCTTCACGGCGCGACAGTTTTGCTTTTGGTCCGATATAACGTGCCACGTTAGATTCCTTTAATAATTGATCACGCCCCAGAGTGCAGAAGCACCCAGGCGCTAGTCCAGCTCTGGAAAGTCAGGCCGGACGTGGCTTGCATCACCCACCGCTAGAGCAGCAGGCGACAAGAGCCGGGCAGTATATCCCATTTACGGGCAACTGCACCGGCTTTTCTTGAAAACACAACGGGGCTATGCGCCCCGAGCATCGATTACCAAGTACATGGGCTGGCGGCAAGCCGCCCTCCCCTGCAACTTAGATACGGCGACGCTTTGGTGGACGGCAACCGTTGTGTGGAACTGGGGTGACGTCCTGGATCTCGGTGATCTTGATGCCGAGGTTGTTCAGTGCGCGCACAGCCGATTCACGGCCTGGGCCTGGGCCCTTGATACGCACTTCCAGATTCTTCACGCCCGATTCCTGAGCGACCTTGCCAGCAGCTTCGGCAGCAACCTGCGCTGCGAACGGGGTCGATTTGCGCGAACCCTTGAAGCCGGCGCCGCCGGAAGTTGCCCACGACAGAGCATTGCCCTGACGATCGGTGATCGTGATGATCGTGTTGTTGAAGGACGCGTGCACGTGGGCGATACCCTCGGCAACGTTCTTCTTGACTTTCTTGCGGACGCGCGCTGCTGCCGCGCTGCTTTGTTGCTTGGCCATAGTCGGTTCCTAGATTATTTCTTGAGCGATTGAGCTGCCTTACGCGGGCCCTTACGGGTACGCGCGTTGGTGCGGGTACGCTGACCGCGGACCGGCAGGCCCTTACGGTGACGCATGCCGCGGTAGCAGCCCAAGTCCATCAGACGCTTGATGTTCATGGACAGTTCGCGGCGAAGATCGCCTTCCACGACAAACTTCGCGACTTCGTCACGCAGCTTCTCGAGTTCGTTATCGTCCAGGTCCTTGACTTTTTTGGTGGTCGCGATACCGGTTGCGTCGCAGATTTTCTGCGAACGCGGACGGCCAACACCGTAGATCGCCGTCAGGCCGATAACAGTGTGCTGATGATTTGGGATGTTAACCCCTGCAATACGTGCCATTCGTTATTCCTCGAAATTAACCTTGACGCTGCTTGTGACGCGGCTCGACGCAGATCACACGGACCACGCCCTTGCGCTTGATGATCTTGCAGTTGCGGCAGATCCGCTTGACTGAAGCGTTAACTTTCATTTTGCACTCTCTTCGGTTCGTTTACTTGATGATGTGTTTTTACTTGGT
Source organism: Massilia aurea (assembly GCF_014200505.1). Lineage (GTDB taxonomy): Bacteria > Pseudomonadota > Gammaproteobacteria > Burkholderiales > Burkholderiaceae_D > Telluria > Telluria aurea_B. The sequence goes on from NZ_JACHBX010000002.1 coordinate 305,698, forward strand.
GCCGAATACGATGCGGGCCCGGGACCACGATAACGGGGTCAACTTCACCATTACCGGGTCACGCAGGCAGAAGCGAACACGCATTCTACCCGAGATCGACCCCAGGCTCACATTTCGTTTTCCAGCTTCACGCGGAACGTCGCGTTTGGGAGAGTCTTTCGACCCTCCCCTTGCATTCGGATGACATCGTCTTCTGCCATTCGCGCCATGCACCCGACTACTTATCGCGTCGGGACGCCACCCTTGAAGTTCGCCTTGCGCAGCAGTGAATCATATTGCTGCGACATGACGTAGTTCTGTACTTGTGCCATGAAGTCCATCGTCACCACAACGATGATCAGGAGCGACGTGCCACCGAAGTAGAAGGGAACCTTCCACTGGGCGGTCATGAACTCCGGCACCAGGCACACCAGGGTGATGTAGACAGCACCAGCCAGGGTCAGGCGCATCAGGATCTTGTCGATATAGCGAGCGGTCTGATCACCCGGACGGATGCCCGGTACAAACGCGCCACTTTTCTTCAAGTTGTCCGCCGTTTCCTTGCTGTTAAATACCAGCGCAGTATAGAAGAAGCAGAAGAACACGATCGCCACCGCATACAGCAACGCGTGGATTGGCTCGCCCGGCGCCATCGACGCCGCCAGATCCTTCAGGAACCCGATCACCGGGCCGCTGGAATCCTTGCCACGGGTGAACCAGTCGACAATCGTCGCCGGGAACAGAATGATCGACGACGCGAAGATCGGCGGGATCACGCCTGCCATGTTCAGCTTCAAGGGCAGGTGGCTGGTTTGGCCACCGTAGATCTTGTTGCCGACCTGGCGTTTCGCGTAATTAACCAGAATCTTGCGCTGTCCGCGTTCCACGAACACCACCGCATACGTCACCGCAGCGATCAGCAGAACGATCAGGATGGCCGAGAAGCTGCCGATCGAACCGTTTGACACCAGGGTGAACAAGCCACCCAGCGCCGACGGCAAACCTGCTGCGATGCCGGCAAAGATGATGATCGAAATGCCATTGCCAAGACCACGCTCGGTAATTTGCTCGCCCAGCCACATCAGGAACATGGTGCCGGTCAAGAGGGTCACGATGGTGACGAAACGGAAGCCGAGACCAGGGTCAATGACCAGGCCAGGCTGCGCTTCGAGCGCGACAGCGATACCGAACGCCTGGAAGAGTGCCAGCGCAACCGTGAAGTAACGGGTGTACTGGGTAATCTTGCGGCGGCCGGACTCGCCCTCTTTCTTCAACGCCTCGAGTTGCGGCGAAACGATCGATGCGAGCTGCATGATGATCGAAGCCGAAATATAAGGCATGATGCCGAGCGCGAACACGGTAAAGCGGGACAAGGCGCCACCCGAGAACATGTTGAACATGCCCAGGATGCCGCCTTCGTTCTGCTTGAACAGCGCAGCGAGCTGCACCGGGTCAATCCCGGGGACCGGAATATGAGCACCGATGCGGTACACGACCAACGCGCCAAGCAAAAACCACAGCCGGGCCCATGGGAATCCGGAAGCGGCGCTTTTACCAAGTTGTGAATTAGTCGCCAATTTTTGCTCCGATCAGGCAGCGATCGCTTTACGCGACCGAGCCGCCAGCTGCTTCGATTGCCGCTTTAGCGCCGGCGCTCACTTTCAGGCCTTTGAGGTTCACCGCTTTGGTGATCTCGCCGGACAGGATGACGCGCACGTCACGTGCCAGAACCGACAGAACGCCAGCCGCTTTGAGCACCAGGATGTCGACTTCGCCGACGGCCAGGTTGTTCAGATCGGACAGACGCACTTCAGCCTTGAACGTTGCGTTCAGCGATTTGAAACCACGCTTTGGCAGACGACGCTGCAGAGGCATTTGACCGCCTTCGAAGCCGACTTTGTGGAAGCCGCCCGAACGCGACTTTTGACCCTTGTGACCACGGCCGGCAGTTTTGCCGATGCCGGAGCCGATACCGCGGCCGACGCGACGCTTATAGTGCTTGGCGCCGTCAGCTGGTTGAATGGTATTGAGTTCCATTGATTTCTCCGTTCGCAAGCCCGAGGGCTTACGAAACCACTTTCACGAGGTACGATACTTTGTTGATCATGCCACGCACGGACGGGGTGTCTTGCAACTCGGAGACCGAGTTGACGCGACGCAGACCCAGACCGCGCACGGTGGCACGGTGATCCTGACGGGTACCGATCAGGCCCTTGACGAGCTGAACTTTAACGGTGTTAGCCATGTGATTTCCCCTTAACCCAGGATGTCTTCGACCGACTTGCCACGCTTGGCGGCGATGTCGGAAGCAGTGCTCATTTTCGACAGACCGTCGAGAGTTGCGCGCACCAGGTTGTATGGATTCGACGAGCCGGTCGATTTAGCGACCACGTCCGTCACGCCCATCACTTCGAAGATAGCGCGCATTGCGCCACCAGCGATCACGCCGGTACCAGGCTTAGCTGGCATCATCATGACGCGCGAGGCGCCATGACGACCGGACACGGTGTGGTGCAGCGTACCGTTCTTGAGTGGCACCTTGATCAGGTTGCGGCGGGCTTCTTCCATCGCTTTTTGCACGCCGACTGGAACTTCCTTCGACTTGCCTTTGCCCATGCCGATGCGGCCATCGCCGTCACCGACAACGGTCAGCGCTGCAAAACCCATGATACGACCACCCTTGACCACTTTGGTCACGCGGTTGATCGCGATCATTTTCTCGCGCATGCCATCATCCGGCTTGTCGCTTGCCATTTTCGCTTGCATTTTTGCCATGACGATTCTTCCTTAGAACTTCAGACCGGCTTCACGCGCGGCTTCCGCCAGCGCCTTCACCCGACCGTGGTAACGGAAACCGGAGCGATCGAACGCGACTTCGGTGATTCCTGCTTTCAGTGCTTTTTCTGCGACGCGCTTGCCGACCAGAGCGGCTGCTGCAGCGTTGCCGCCGGCGCCAGTCTGACCTGCCAGCTCGGCGCGCACTTCAGCTTCCAGAGTCGAAGCCGACACCAGTACTTTTGCGTCCGGGCTGATCAGGTTCGCATAGATATGCAGGTTGGTGCGGTGAACCGACAAACGGTTCACGCCCAGCTGCGAGATCTTGATGCGGGTCTGACGTCCACGACGCAGACGTGATTCTTTCTTGTCCATGTCAGCTCCGATTATTTCTTCTTGGTTTCTTTAAGCTTCACCACTTCGTCCGAATAACGGACACCCTTGCCTTTGTAAGGCTCAGGCGAGCGGTAAGCGCGAACTTCAGCGGCAACCTGGCCGACCTTTTGACGATCGATACCCTTGATCAGGATCTCGGTCGGGGTCGGAGTTGCTGCAGTAACGCCTTCTGGCATTGCGTGCAGCACCGGGTGCGAGAAGCCCAGGGACAGGTTCAGGGCGTTGCCCTGCACTGCTGCCTTGTAGCCCACGCCGACCAGGTTCAGCTTCTTCTCGAAGCCCTTGGTCACGCCGGTTACCATGTTGTTGACCAGAGCACGCAGGGTGCCGGACATGGCGTTCGATTCACGCGAATCATCGACTACGTCGAAGGTCAGCGTGCCATTGTTGTTTTCCACTTTGACCAGGCCGTTCAGGGCCTGGGTCAGGGAGCCCAGCGGGCCCTTGACGGTGATCGACGACGCGTTGATCGCGACTTCGGCACCGGCAGGGACGGCGATAGGCATCTTAGCTACTCGAGACATCGTCTACTCCTTAAGCCACGTAGCAAATCACTTCGCCACCGACACCGGTAGCGCGCGCTTTGCGATCAGTCATGACGCCTTGCGGAGTCGACACGATTGCCACGCCCAGGCCGTTCATGACGGTTGGGATCTCGTCTTTACCTTTGTAGATACGCAGGCCTGGACGGGACACGCGCTCAAGGCGCTCGATGACCGGACGGCCAGTGTAATACTTCAAACCGATTTTCAGTTCCGCTTTACCACCTTCGGAGGTGACAGCGAAATCCTCAATGTAACCCTCGTCCTTCAGGACGTTGGCAATGGCAACCTTGACTTTTGACGACGGCATTGCGACCGTGGTTTTCTGAACAACTTGTGCGTTGCGAATGCGGGTCAGCATATCGGCGATAGGATCGCTCATACTCATTGCATATTCTCCTATTACCAGCTTGCTTTGGTCATACCAGGAATTTCGCCCTTCATGGCGAATTCGCGGACTTTGGTACGTGCCAGACCGAATTTACGGAATGTGCCACGTGGACGGCCAGTGATGGCGCAGCGGTTACGCTGACGGGTCGGCGCCGAATTGCGCGGCAGAGCCTGCAGCTTCAGACGCGCTTCGTAGCGTTCTTCTTCCGTCTTCGACTGGTCGTCGATGATCGCTTTAAGAGCGGCACGCTTCGGGGCGAATTTCTCCACCAGGTCTGCACGCTTCTTTTCGCGGTTAATCAGTGAAAGTTTTGCCATTGCTCTTAGTTCCTGAACGGGAATTTGAAGGCGGCGAGCAGCGCTTTGGCTTCTTCGTCGGTCTTAGCAGTCGTGGTTATCGAGATGTTCATGCCACGCAGTGCATCGATCTTGTCGTAGTCGATCTCTGGGAAGATGATCTGTTCCTTGACACCGATGTTGTAGTTGCCGCGACCATCGAACGATTTACCATTAACACCGCGGAAGTCACGCACGCGCGGCAGAGCCACGGTGATGAAGCGGTCCAGGAATTCGTACATACGGGCGCCGCGCAGGGTCACCATCGTGCCGATCGGGTAGCCTTCGCGGATCTTGAAACCAGCGATTGCCTTGCGTGCCTTGGTGATCACTGGCTTCTGGCCGGCGATCTTCGTCAGGTCGCCAGTGGCGTGCTCGATGATCTTCTTGTCAGCGACTGCTTCCGACAGACCCATGTTCAGGGTGATCTTGGTCAGACGTGGCACTTCCATCACCGACTTGTAACCGAATTTCTCGGTCAGCTCGGCGACGACTTTTTCTTTGTAAATTGCTTGGAGACGGGCCATTTATTCTTACCCCTTCACTACTTCGCCGCTCGACTTGAAGACGCGGACTTTTTTGCCGTCCTGGTCTTTGAAGCCAACGCGATCTGCCTTGCCGGTCGCTGCGTTGAACAGCGCGACATTCGACACGTGAATCGGCATTGTCTTGTCGACGATACCACCAGTAACACCGGTCATCGGGTTAGGCTTGGTCGCTTTTTTAGCGACGTTGACGCCTTCGACGATGACGTGTTCAGCGTCTACACGCTGTTGAACGACACCGCGCTTGCCCTTGTCTTTCCCGGCCAGAACGATGACTTCGTCGTTTTTACGAATCTTATCCATGTCGTATCCTTACAGAACTTCAGGTGCCAGCGACACGATCTTCATGAACTTTTCAGTGCGCAGCTCGCGCGTCACTGGTCCGAAGATACGGGTACCGATTGGCTCCAGCTTGGCGTTCAGCAGGACAGCGGCATTGCCGTCGAACTTGACCAGGGAACCATCCGGGCGACGCACACCTTTTGCGGTGCGCACAACCACGGCATTGTAAATTTCACCTTTTTTGACGCGGCCACGTGGGGCTGCGACTTTAACGGTGACCTTGATGATGTCGCCAATGCTCGCGTAACGGCGCTTCGAGCCGCCCAACACCTTGATGCACAGAACTTCCTTTGCACCCGTGTTGTCGGCTACTTCGAGCCGGCTTTCGGTTTGAATCATAGTATTTTCTTTCCCAACTTAAGCCGAAGAAACCCCACAATTTGTGGGCCTGCGGTCAGTCTTGGTCCCGCCGTAACGCCCCTGCTGGAGCACCACGATTGGGTGATTGGACTTTCCAATAACGCTCTTCGTTACAGGCCGCACTTGCCGAGGGGGACAAACTGCGGCAACACATGAACGAAGCCCGCTAGTATCTCAGATACCAGCGGGCCACGCAAGACAATTTTTAAAGCTTAGAGGACTGGTGCTACCAACAGCACCTGGGTGACCGTCCAGGCTTTCGTCTTCGAGATCGGGCGACCTTCTGCGATCTCGACGGTGTCGCCAATTTTCGCTTCGTTCGCTTCGTCGTGCGCGTGATACTTGTTCGAGCGCACGATGATCTTGCCGTACAGCGGATGCTTGACGTGACGTTCGATCAGTACGGTTACCGTCTTGTCCATTTTGTCGGACACGACTTTACCGACCAGCGTACGCTTCAGCGCCGTTTTAGTGGTGTCGTTCATTTGGCTTCCTTCGTGTTCATCACAGTCTTCACACGCGCGATATCGCGACGTACTTTCTTGAGCTGCGAGGTATTCCCGAGCTGCTGGGTGGCGACTTGCATGCGCAGACCGAATTGGGCCTTGAGCAGCTCGTTCAGCTCCTTCTGCAGCGCGTCCTGGTCCTTGCCGCGGAGTTCCGATGCTTTCATATACAACTCCTGTTATTGACCGACCTGGCGAACCACGAACGTGGTAGCCAGTGGCAGTTTGGCAGCGGCCAGGCGGAATGCTTCGCGCGCCAGGGTTTCATCAACGCCGTCCATCTCATACAGGACTTTGCCTGGCTGGATTTCAGCGACGTAGTATTCCGGGTTACCTTTACCGTTACCCATACGAACTTCAGCTGGCTTGTTCGAAATCGGCTTGTCCGGGAAGATACGGATCCAGATACGACCGCCACGCTTAATGTGACGGGTCATGGCGCGACGTGCCGCCTCGATCTGACGTGCAGTGATACGGCCGCGGGCAACTGCCTTCAGACCGAATTCACCGAACGAGACCGCGGTGCCGCGGGTGTGCGAAATGCCGGTGTTACGGCCTTTCTGCTCTTTACGATACTTCCTGCGCGATGGTTGCAGCATGCTTATTCTCCTGCTTTCTCAGCTGGGGCAGCAGCAGGTGCAGCGGCAGCCGGGGTCGCCAGCTTGACAGCTGGACGAGCGCGGACAACTGGTGCTGCAGTGGCTGGACGTGCGCCGCCTGCTGGGCGTGGGCCGCGCGATGGCTTGCCATCGTCACGACGTGGGCCGCGTGGCTTCTTGTCGTCCGGCGGGGTGTCGATGACTGGTGCTTCGCCGGTGACCGAACGGTCGCCCTTGTAGACCCAGACCTTGACGCCGATGATGCCGTACGTGGTCGATGCTTCGCTGGTGCCGTAGTCGATATCGGCGCGCAGGGTGTGAAGTGGCACGCGACCTTCGCGGTACCATTCGGTACGTGCGATTTCGATGCCGTTCAGGCGACCCGACGACATGATCTTGATGCCGACAGCGCCCAGACGCATTGCATTTTGCATCGCGCGCTTCATTGCACGACGGAACATGATGCGCTTTTCGAGCTGTTGCGAGATCGAATCGGCGATCAGCTGCGAATCGATCTCAGGCTTGCGGATCTCTTCGATATTGACGTGCACTGGCACGCCCATGATCTTCGCCAGCGACGACTTCAGCACTTCGATGTCTTCGCCTTTTTTACCGATCACGACACCAGGACGCGACGAGTAAATGGTGAAACGCGCGTTCTTGGCAGGACGCTCGATGACGATGCGACCGACCGAAGCGTTCTTCAGCTTCTTTTTCAGGAAAGCGCGTGCTTCCAGGTCTTCCAGCAGCATGGCTGCGAAGTTGCCGTTACCAGCATACCAACGCGACGACCAGTTACGGGTGACCGCCAGGCGGAAGCCGGTTGGGTGGATTTTCTGACCCATTCTGTGACTCCTTAGTTACCGACAGTCACGTAAATGTGACAGGATTGTTTAGAAATACGATCGCCGCGGCCTTTTGCACGTGCCGTGAAACGCTTCAGGATCGGGCCCTTTTCGACATAGATCTGAACGATTTTCAGTTCGTCGATGTCCGCGCCATCATTGTGTTCCGCGTTGGCGATTGCCGACTCGAGAACCTTCTTGATGATCGTCGCGCCCTTTTTTGGGCTGAATTGCAGAATGTTGAGTGCTGCGTCAACTTTCTTGCCGCGAATCAGATCGGCCACCAGGCGGCCTTTTTGTTCCGACAGGCGCACGCCTTTGAGGATAGCTTTAGTTTCCATTATTTTTTCGCCTTCTTGTCAGCGGCGTGGCCCTTGAACGTACGGGTCAGCGCGAACTCGCCGAGCTTGTGGCCGACCATGTTCTCCGACACATACACAGGAACGTGCAGCTTGCCGTTGTGAACAGCGATCGTCAGACCGATGAAGTCTGGGGAGATCGTCGAGCGGCGCGACCAGGTTTTGACTGGCTTTTTGTCTTTGTTCGCTTGCGCGGCTTCGACTTTTTTCACCAGGTGGGCGTCAATAAACGGCCCTTTTTTCAATGAACGAGTCATTTTTTATCCTTATTTCTTGCCGCGGCGCGAAACGATCATCGACGAAGTACGCTTGTTCGAACGCGTCTTCTTACCCTTGGTCTGCTGGCCCCATGGGGACACTGGGTGACGACCGGCTGCAGTTTTACCTTCACCACCACCGTGCGGGTGATCGACAGGGTTCATGACCACACCGCGAACGGTTGGACGAACACCACGCCAGCGCATCGCGCCAGCTTTACCGATCTTGCGCAGGCTGTGTTCGGCATTGCCGACTTCGCCAATGGTAGCGCGGCACTCGATGTGCACGCGACGGACTTCACCCGAGCGCAGGCGGACCTGAGCGTAGGTGCCTTCACGTGCCATCAGCACGACGCCGGCGCCGGCGGTACGGGCCATCTGGGCACCCTTACCTGGCAGCATTTCGACGCAGTTCATGATGGTACCGACTGGGATGTTGCGGATCGGCAGGCAGTTACCGGCCTTGATCGGCGCTTCCGAGCCATTCATGATGCTATCGCCGACAGCCATGTTCTTGGTGGCGATGACATACTGACGCTCACCGTCCGCGTAGCACAGCAGTGCAATGTGCGCGGTACGGTTTGGATCGTATTCGATACGCTCGACCTTGGCAGGGATGCCGTCCTTCTGGCGCTTGAAGTCGACCAGACGGTAATGCTGCTTGTGACCGCCGCCCATGTGACGGGTGGTGATGTGACCGTTGTTGTTACGGCCGGCAGTTTTCGATTTCTTTTCAACCAGGGCTGCGAATGGACGACCTTTGTACAGGCCTTCAGTCACAACTTTCACCATGCCGCGACGGCCTGGGGAGGTTGGCTTCATCTTAACGAGTGCCATTATTTAGCCTCCTCGACAAAATTGATTTCCTGGCCTGGCTTCAGGCACACGAAAGCACGCTTGGTGTGGTTGCGACGACCGTTGAAACGGCCCGAACGCTTCTGCTTGCCTTCACGGTTCAACGTCTGGACCGATTCGACCTCGACTTTGAACAGCAGTTCGACAGCAGCCTTGATTTCTGGCTTGGTCGCGTCAGGCATGACCTTGAACACGATCTGCTCGTTCTTTTCCGCGACGAAGGTAGCCTTCTCGGAAATGATCGGAGCCAGCAGCACCTTCATCAGGCGCTCTTCGCTAAATTTGATTGCGGCGCTCATGCGTACATCTCCTCGATCTTGGCCAGAGCAGCTTTCGTGACCAGGATTTTCTTGTAGAACACCAGCGACATCGGGTCAGCGTGCTTAGGCTCAACGACCAGAACGTGCGGCAGATTGCGCGATGCCAGCTCGAGGTTTTCATCGATGGTATCGGTGATCACCAGGACCGAGTCCAGACCCATGCCCAGCAGTTTCTGCGACAGCAGCTTGGTCTTTGGTGCTTCGATCGACAGGTTCTCGACGACACTCAGACGGCCTTCGCGGGCCAGTTGCGAGAAGATCGAGCAGATACCTGCGCGGAACATCTTCTTGTTAACTTTGTGCGTGAAGTTTTCTTCTGGGCTGTTCGGGAAGATACGACCACCGCCGCGCCACAGTGGCGACGACGACATACCAGCACGAGCGCGGCCGGTACCTTTTTGGCGCCATGGCTTCTTGGTCGTGTGGTGGACTTCTTCACGATCTTTCTGCTTGCGGTTACCGCCACGTGCGTTAGCAGCGTAGGCGACGACGACTTGGTGAATCAGGGCTTCGTTGTATTCACGACCGAACACTTCATCGGCGGCTGCAACATTGGCGCCGTCTTGACCTTGCTCATTCAGGAGCTTCAGTTCCATGGCTTACGCTCCTTTCTTGAGTTTGGTTTTAACAGCAGGCTTGACGACCACTTGGCCGTTCTTCGCGCCAGGTACGGCACCTTTAATCAGCAGCAGCTGACGTTCAGTGTCGATGCGAGCCACTTCCAGGTTCTGGGTGGTGACGGTGACGTCGCCCATGTGACCGGTCATGCGCTTGCCTGGGAACACGCGGCCTGGATCCTGGGCCATACCGATCGAGCCAGGAACATTGTGCGAACGCGAGTTACCGTGGGTAGCACGGCCCGATGCGAAGTTGTGACGCTTGATGGTACCGGCGTAGCCTTTACCGATCGAGGTGCCTTGCACGTCGATTTTCTGGCCCACTTCGAACAGCGAAGCATCGATGGTGTCACCGGCTTTGAGTTCGGCGGCTTTGGTGGAATCGATGCGGAATTCTTTCAGCATCGTACCGGCTTCGACGCCAGCTTTGGCGTAGTGACCGGCAGCGGCTTTCGTCACGCGCGAAGCACGACGTTGACCGTAGACGACCTGAACTGCGGTGTAGCCATCAGTTTCAGGGGTTTTGATTTGTGCGACACGGTTGTTCGACACATCCAGCACGGTGACAGGGATTGAATCACCCTCGTCCGTGAAGATACGCATCATGCCAACCTTGCGACCGAGAAGGCCCAAGCTCATTTTTTCTCCATTCCCACCTACGATTGGGCGGGGGTAGTTGAACTACTAAATAATACGGGCAATAAAAGACGCACCCGTACCGAAGCCGGCTAGTATAGCGCGCAAACGGCAACGGCGCAACAGGAAAAATCGGCATCGAGACCGGTCCTGTTGCGCTTTTCGCAGTATCTGGAGAATGAAGAATCCGTTCGAGCTGAACGGCACAGACAGGCACAGCATCGTGCGCCTTGTCTCTACAGGCATCAACCATTGCTGGGAGCCTGCGACTTGAATTTCTGGTGGGCGGTGCAGGATTCGAACCTGCGACCCCTTGGATGTCGACCAAGTATTCTAACCAACTGAACTAACCGCCCGGGGAGCCGAATTATACGAGGCATGCTGGAACTTTTGCAATAGCTTTTTTCGGTGTTTCAACTTTCGGCAGAAGATTGGCATCACCGGAAGCCAGCGGCCGAGGCGAATCGCCGGTTGTGCCTGCCCCATCAAAATGTTATTGTACAAATGTATTTCGAGGACGGGTTTCGTCGTGCGCACCTGGCGCACGTGGTCTCCGGCACCCATGCCGGCGCTGCCCTTTCTTTTCCGCCTGGCGGCCCCGGCCCTGTCGAACGCGCACTTCTTCGTACAACAAAGCGCGCTTCGCGTCATCCGCCTTTCCCCGGCCCGCGCGCCTCCCCGGCGACTTCGCGGGCCCCGACCTGCGCCGTCAGTCCACACCTGGTCTGCTGGCGGACGCATTGCTGCAAGGATGTACAACATGACTGTCATTGATACACAACGCTGGCCCCGCCTGCTCGACCCTTCCCGCCTTGTCCTCGCTACCGATCTCGACGGCACGCTGCTGGCCGGCACCCATGAGGCGCGGCGCCGCATCCGCGAACTGTTCTCGGGCGCCCTGCCTGGCGCCAAGCTGGTCTTCGTCACCGGCCGCGGCCTGGAAACCGTCATTCCGCTGCTGAGCGATCCCACCGTCCCGCGCCCTCATTACATCATTGCCGACGTCGGCGCCACGATCGTCGATGCCGACCTGCGCCCGGTCGAGCCGCTCGCGCACGAAATTGCTGCCACGTGGCCTGGCACCCATGAAGTGCTGCGCGCGCTCAGTGGCTTCCCGCAACTGGTGCGCCAGCTCGTGCCGCAGGAGCGGCGCTGCTCGTTCTATGCGACCGAGTCCGCCATCACGCCGGAGCTGCGCGCGGCAGTCGACGCCCTCGGCTGCGATCTGCTGTTTTCGGCCGGGCAATACCTGGACGTGCTGCCGCGCGGCGTTGGCAAGGGCGCCGCCGTGCGCCGCCTGGCCGAGGTGGCCGGGTTCGATCCGGCCCATATTCTGGTAGCGGGCGACACACTGAATGACCTGTCGATGTTCGAGGCGGGCTTTCGCGGCGTGGTCGTGGGCGCCGCCGAACCGGCGCTGGTCGAAGCCGTGCGCAAGTCGCCGCGCGTGGTGGTGGCCGACGCCGCCGGCTGCGGCGGCATCCTCGAAGCCCTCAGCCGTCATGGCCTGCGCTTCGATGGCGACGACAGCCCTGCCGCTGCCCCAGCCTGCGGCGACGCCGAGCTGGTGATGGTGTATCACCGCCTGCCCTACGACGAAGTAATCGAGGATGGGGTGACCTGCGCGCGGCGCCCGAAAAGCCCGAACGGCATCATGCCCACGCTATTGAGCTTTTTCGCCGGCGGGCGCAAGGGCTCGTGGGTCGCCTGGTCGCAGCAGAACAGCCGCACACCGGCCGGCTTTGTCCCGCACGTCGCCGTGGATGCGGCGCGCTATCCGCACCTGAAAGCAGCCCGCATCGCGCTCACGCCGGACGACATCGACCAGTTCTACAAGAAGTTCTCGAAAGAGGCGTTCTGGCCGATCATCTTTTCGTTCCCCGACAAAGCCGTGTTCCGCCAGGACCACTGGGAACGCTACCTCGAGATCAACCGCCTGTTCGCCGAGCAGACCGCGCGCGAAGCGGCGTACGGCGCCACGGCCTGGATCCACGACTACAACCTGTGGATGGTACCGGCCTTCCTGCGCCCGCTGCGGCCCGACCTGAAGATCGCCTTCTTCCACCACACGGCGTTCCCGTCGAGCGACGTCTTCAACATCCTGCCATGGCGGCGCGACATCATCGGCAGCCTGCTGCAATGTGACTACGTGGGCTTTCACATCCCGCGCTACGTCGAGAATTTCGTCGACGCCGCCCGTTCGTGCGCGCCGGTGCAGATCGTCGACGGCGTGGGCTGCGCGCCGCGCTTTTTGACCTTCGGCTGCGCACTGGGCGTAGATCACATGACCACCGCGCTCGAGGTGAATGGCCGCCAGGTCGCGCTGGGCGCCCATCCGGTCGGCACCAACACGGACCTGATCGACACGCTGGTGCAAACCGACGCCGTGCAGCAGCAGATCGCGGAGATCGACGCCTACCTGGACGGCAAGACCGGCATCGTCTCGATCGAACGCCTCGACTACGTGAAAGGCTCGCTGGAAAAGCTGCAGGCCTATGAACGCATGCTCGAACAGCACCCGGAATTGCTGGGCAAGGTCACGCTGCTGAACATCATCACGCCGGCCGCCAGCGGCATGGACATCTACGACAGCCTGCGCGAAGACCTGGACCGCATCGTCGGGCGCATCAACGGGCGCTTCTCCACGATGGACTGGGTGCCGGTGCGCTACTTCTACCGCAGCCTGCCGTTCGAGCAGGTGGTGGCCCACTACGCCGCCTGCGACATCGCCTGGATCACGCCGCTGCGCGATGGCCTGAACCTGGTGGCCAAGGAATATGTCGCCACCCGCCATGCAACGGGCCGGCCCGGCACGCTGGTGCTGTCCGAATTCGCCGGCGCCGCCGTCGAGCTGCACGGCGCGCTGCTGGTCAATCCGTACGACGCCAACGCGATGAGCGCGACGCTGTACGACGCGCTGACAATGGGCGCCGACGAAGTGGCGTACCGCGCCGGGCGCATGGCGGCGATCGTGCGCGGTCACGACGTGACGCGCTGGGGCGACGACTTCCTGGCCGCGCTGGCGGCACTGCCGGCGCCGGGTAATGAACAACCGATCAACGAGCGCGCCGCGGCCTGACATGAACTACATCATCCTTGCCAATCCCGTGGCCGACTGGCTGATCGCGCTGGCGGCCATGGTGGCCGTCACCATCGGCCTGGACGCCCTCAAGTCGATCATCGCACGGCGCCTGGGTGCGGGCGCCACGCAGACCGAAACGGGCACGCCCGCGCTGCTGCACGACATCGCCGCCGCCACGCTGCGCTCGACGAAGCTGGTGGTGCTGGGCTTTGTCGGCCTGTATGTCGGCGCCAGCCTGCTGACCCTGCCCGCGAAAGCGGACCTGTTCATCGGCCGCTTCGCCATCACGGCGCTCTTGATCCAGGTCGCGCTGTAGGGCGATACGGGCCTGCGCACCTGGCTGCGCGTCACGCGCGCGCAGCGCAGCGAAGACCCGGACCGCGTCACCTCATCGGCCGCCGTCACCTTTTTAGTGCGCGTCGCGCTGTGGGCCATCGTCGCCCTGATGGTGCTCGACAACCTGGGCGTGAACATCACCACGCTCGTGGCCAGCCTGGGTATCGGCGGTATCGCCATCGCGCTGGCGGTGCAGAGCATCCTGGGCGACCTGTTCGCGTCGCTCTCGATCGTGCTCGACAAACCGTTCGTCGTGGGCGACTTCATCATCGTCGACAAGATGCTCGGCACGGTCGAGAAGATCGGCCTGAAGACCACCCGCGTGCGCAGCCTGGGCGGCGAGCAGATCGTGTTTTCGAATAACGACCTGCTCAAGAGTCGCATCCAGAACCTGCGCCGGATGGCGTCGCGCCGCGTCGTGTTCGGATTTGGCGTGTCGCACCGCACGCCGGAACCGCTCCTGCGCGCGCTGCCGGCCCTGCTGGAAGAGATCGTGCGCGCCCAGCCGCAGGTACGCTTCGACCGCGCCCACCTGAGCGGCCTGGCCGCGCCGAGCTTCAACTACGAAGTCGTGTACTACGTCGACAACACCGACTACACGATCTACATGGATATCCAGCAGGAGATCTATCTGCGCATCGTGGCGCTGCTGCAGGCGCAGGACGTGGCGCTGGCCTTGCCAGTGCAGACCGTGCAGCTGACGCGTGAAGCGCGGCCGCACGACAGCGCCCAGGCAGGCAACGACGCCGATGCATCGCTCGGAAAGGCTGCCTGACGCGGCATCCTCGCGCTACACTTGGCGCATGCACACGCCACTTCTCGCCCGCGTCCTGCGCTACGCAGCCCTCCAGGCCGACCGCGACGGCATCGCACCCACGCCGATCGCCGGCCTGGTCGCGATCCGCGTGAACGAGCGCAGCGCTTTGACCAGCCAGATTGCCCGCCCGCTGGCCTGCCTGGTCCTGCAAGGCAGCAAAGAGGTCAGCACGGGCGGGCAAACGCTCACGTTCCATGCGGGCGACTCTCTCCTGATCATGGCCGACGTGCCCACCCTCAGCCAGATCACGCAGGCCAGCAGCGCGGCGCCCTATTGTTCGCTGGTGCTGGACCTGAATCCGGCCGTGATTGCCGATCTGGCCACAGACATGGCGACGATCGAAGAAACCACCGGCGCGCCGGTACGCAGCGCGCCGACCGATGCGCACCTGGCAGACACCGCCCTGCGCCTGGTGGGGTTGATCGAGCGGCCCGCCGCGCTGCCGGTGCTGCAGGCCGCGCTGGTGCGCGAATTCCATTACTGGCTCCTGGCCGGTCGCCATGGCGCGGCAGTGCGGCGCCTTGGCCTGCCCGACAGTCACGTGCGCCGCGTGGCGCGCGCCGTCGCGCTGCTGCGCACCGACTATGCACGCCGGCTCCCGGTGGAGCAGCTGGCCGCCCTGGCCGGCATGAGTCCTTCCTCGTTCCACCAGCACTTTCGCGCGGTAACGTCGCTCACACCGCTGCAGTTCCAGAAGCAGCTGCGCCTGATCGAGGCGCGCCGCCTGATGCTCGCCGACGGCGTCAACGCCAGCACGGCCGCCCATGCGGTCGGCTATGAAAGCGTGCAGCAATTCACGCGCGAGTACGGGCGCATGTTCGGGCTGCCGCCGGTGCGCGACGTCATGAGGAGGGCAGTTGCGCAACGTGCGGCGTGACTTTGTGCCTGAGACAATATCAATATGATTCTTACATGATCTACGCACATCTATTAAAGTATAACCATGTATAAGCATGATGGAATATACTTTCTTATATATCTCTAGACATAGAAATCTCCATGGATCCCGTCAGAAATCCTTTTGCGCCCGGAGCGGGTAGCCAGCCACCGGAACTCGCTGGCCGTCAGCTGATTATCGAAGATGCACGTGTCGCCATCGAACGAGCCTTGCTGGGTAAGCCCAGCCGCTCCCAGATGTTCCTGGGACTGCGCGGTGTCGGCAAGACAGTATTACTAAACGCTGTCGAAACCATGGCCAAAGAGCGCGGCCATTTCACGTCAATCATTGAAGCGCCTGAAAGCAAGCCGCTGGGAGAGCTACTTCTGCCACGCGTGCATCAGGTTCTACGAAAACTCTCCCTGACCGACAACGCCAAAGCCAAGGTCCACGATGCAATGCGAGCCTTGCGCTCGTTCGCCTCGGCATTCAAGTTTGAATATGGAGATCTCGCCATTGCTGTCGATCCGGAGGTGGGAATAGCAGATAGCGGAGATCTGGAAAATGATCTTCCGGAACTCTTCGTACGTGTCGGCGAGGCAGCCAAGGCAGCGGGTAAAGCCTGGACGCTCCTGATCGATGAAGTACAGTATCTTGGCCAAAAAGACTTGGCCGCACTCATCGTTTCGCTACACAAAATCAATCAAGCCAATCTACCCGTACTGTTTTTTGGCGCCGGTCTGCCACAAGTTGCGGCACTATCCGGCGAAGCCAAATCATATGCGGAAAGATTATTTCATTACCCGGACATCGGCGCTCTTTCAGAGTCAGATGCCAAGGCGGCAATTCGTCAGCCCGTCAATGATGAAGGTGCTCGTATCGAGGATGATGCCCTGACCGAAATTTTTCTCAAGACCCGGGGTTACCCTTATTTCTTACAGGAGTGGGGGCATCAATCCTGGAACCTCGCGCAAGGCGATACCATCACGCTGAACGACGCGCGGCAGGCGGAAGCGAGAACACTCAAACGACTGGACGAGGGGTTCTTCAAAGTGCGCTTTGATCGCCTGACGCCGAAAGAGCGCGAATACGTTATCGCCATGGCGAAATTAGGCAACGGCCCCTATCGATCTTCCGACATTGCCGATGCACTTGGTGAAACAGCGCAGAGCCTTGGGCCGCGCCGGGCACAAATCATCAGCAAGGGCATGATCTACAGCCCCTCTCACGGCGATATCGCTTTCACTGTACCAATGTTCAACAACTACCTGATACGCAACCTGGCCATTATTGTGTGAGTCACACTTGCAAGCACTTGCGTGAACTGAAAAATGCGACCGCAATCGCCAGCATCAAATCGCCTGCCCGCCCGAGACTTCGATGCGCTGGCCGTTGATCCAGCGATTGTCCTGCCCCAGCAGGCTGGCGATCATCGGCCCGATATCGTCCGGCACCCCCACCCGGCCCAGCGCCGTCATGCCGGCAAATACCCCGTTCAGGTCCGGCGTGTCGCGCACCGCGCCGCCCATGAAATCCGTCTCGATCGCACCCGGCGCCACGGTATTGACCGCGATGCCGCGCTCGCCCAGTTCCTTGGCGAGATAGAGGCTCAGGATCTCGACCGCACCCTTGACGGCCGCATACGCACCAAAGCCCGGGAGTGCGAAACGGGTGAGGCCCGACGACAGGTTCACGATGCGCCCACCGTCGCCCAGCAGCGGCAGCAGCGCCTGGGTCAGGAAGAACACGCCCTTGAAGTGGACGTCGACCAGGTGGTCGAACTGCGCCTCGGTGGTGTCGGCGATGGGCGCCATGGCGCCGTGGCCGGCATTGTTGACGAGGTGGTCGAACTGTTCGCGGCCCCAGGTGTCTGCCAGCGCCGCGCGCAGGCTGGCGGCAAACGCGGGGAAGCTGGCGACGTCGCCCACGTCGAGCTGCAGCGCCAGCGCCTGGCGGCCCAAAGCACGTACCTCGTCGACCACGGCCAGGGCCTCGGCTTGGCGGCTCTGGTAGGTGATGATCACGTCGCCGCCGCGGCGGGCGATGTGCAGTGCGGTGTTGCGTCCCAGGCCGCGGCTGGCGCCGGTAACGAGAGCGATCGTGGTCATGATGGTGATTCCTTGTGGGTTGGAGAGGGCCACCAGTATGTGAGCCGCGCCGCCCGCGCCGTTGCCGGAAGCTGGCAGGTGTTTGCCTGATCCTCCAAATCGTGCTCCGTCTCCAGGGCACCTTACAATCGGCGCTACCTTCCCAGCCCCCGGCCGCCATGCACATCGAACCGTTTCATATCGCCGTTCCCGAGGCCGACCTGGCCGACCTGCAAGCGCGCCTGGCGCGCACCCGCCTCGCGCCGTCCATCGCCGGCCAGGGATCGAGCGAAGGCATCGATCCCGCCTTCCTGGCGCAGCTGCTGGCGCACTGGCGCGACGGCTTCGACTGGCGCACGGTCGAAGCACGGCTGAATCGCCTGCCGCAGTACCGTGCACGCGTGCAGGACCAGACTATCCACTTTGTCCACCAGCGCGGCGCCGGGTCCGATCCGATGCCGCTGGTGCTCACGCATGGCTGGCCCGGCTCGTTTCTCGAGATGGAAGCGATCATCCCGCTGCTGGCCGACCCGGGCGCGCACGGCGCCGATCCGCGCGACAGCTTCCACGTGGTGGCGCCATCGCTGCCCGGCTTCGGCTATTCGTCGCAACCCACGCACAAGGGCATCGGCGCATTCGAAACCGCGGGGCTATGGGCCAAACTGATGACGGGCCTGGGCTACCCGCGCTTCGGCGCGCAGGGCGGCGACATCGGCGCCGGCGTGAGCGCCTGGCTGGGCCAGCGCTTCCCGGAGCAGATCATCGGCATGCACCTGAACTACATCCCCGGCTCATTCCGGCCACCGCTGGCCGATGGCGAACAGCTGACGGACGACGAGCAGGATTTCCTGCGCCGCGCCGCCGACTTTCTGGACCGCGAAGGTGCCTACGCGCGGCTGCAGGGCACCAAGCCGCACACGCTGGCAGTTGGCCTGCACGATTCACCGGCCGGCCTGGCCGCCTGGATTGCCGAAAAATTCCAGGCATGGAGCGATGGCCCCATCGACCTTGACACGCTACTGGCCAATATCAGCTTGTACTGGTTCACGGGATCGATCGGGTCATCCTTTCGCATGTATGTCGAAGGTCGCGCCCGGCCCATGGCGCTGACGGCACGCGTTGCGCCGCCGCTGGGCGTGGCGCTGTTCCCGTTCGAGCTGCCGATGCCGCCACGCAGCTGGGTCGCGCGCAGCTTCGACGTGCGGCAGTGGAACCCGATGCCGGCGGGCGGGCATTTCGCGGCGCTCGAGCAGCCTGCGATGCTGGCCGAAGAGATCCGCGCGTTCTTTCGCCCGCTACGTACGCGGGCATGACTTTTGTGGGCCCCAAGTACATACATCCTCCTATGAAAAACGGTTGAAATCCGCATCCCGCAGCCCCATGTACAATTGATCGCTTACCGCCTATATTGGCGGGACCATCCCCGAGGTTCGCCAGTGTACCGGCGGCCAGTCAACCCTCAACGGAACAAGGAGTTCGTATGGCAATCAGTCTGCAAAAAGGCGGCAACGTCAACCTGAGCAAGGAAGCACCGGGCCTCACCAAGGTCATTATCGGCCTGGGCTGGGATCCCCGCTCGACCGACGGTTCCGCTTTCGATCTGGACGGCAGCGCCTTCCTGCTCAAGACCGACGCCAAAGTGCGCGGCGATACCGACTTCATTTTCTATAACAACCTCAAGTCGACCGACGGTTCCGTGGTCCACGCAGGCGACAACACCACCGGCCAGGGCGAGGGCGACGACGAAAAAATCGCCGTTGAGCTGAACCGCGTGCCGGCCGACATCGACAAGATCTCGTTCTGCGTCACCATCCACGATGCCGAAGCGCGCCGCCAGAGCTTTGGCCAGGTCAGCAAGGCGTACATTCGCTGCCTGAACGCCGCCGGCGAAACCGAGATCGCGCGCTATGACCTGTCCGAAGACAGCTCGACCGAAACCGCGATGATCTTCGGTGAACTGTACCGTCACGGCAGCGAATGGAAATTCCGCGCCGTCGGCCAGGGCTTCAAGGGCGGCCTGGGTCCTCTGGCCCGCTCGTTCGGCGTCAACGTCTGAGTCGTTCGTCTCGCCGTTCGCCATGTAATCCCCCGGGCCCGCGCCACATGCGGGCCCTGTCTGCAACATCTTCAGGAAAAAGCGCATGCGCGTTTGGTACAACAGGACTTTTTCGTCCGTCAATGCTGCGATCAAGCTGATTCGCGAGGCCGATACCGACGGCCGTTTCACCATCGTTCACAGCAACGCCAACCGCCATGCGCCCGCCGCGCGCCTGGCACATGAGTTCCATATCGAGCCGGTCGGCCTGAAAGGCGAGGCGTATATCGACTGGTGCCTGGCCTTCTGCCGCGAGCAAAAGATCGACATCTTCGTGCCCGGCCGTGAAGCCACGCTGCTGGCGTCCGAACTGGGGCGCTTTGCCGAGATTGGCACGCGCGTGCTGTCGGCCGCGCCGCCGGCCGAACTCAAACGCATCCACGACAAGGCCGACTTCTACGCCGAAACCGTGCTGCCCGATGCGCCGGTGGCCGAGTTTCGCGTCTTTGAAAACATCGCCCAATTCGACGCTGCCTGGGCCGAACTGCGCCCGCGCCACGCCAAGCTGTGCGTCAAGCCGTCGCATTCGATCTATGGCCTGGGCTTTGCCATCGTCGACGAAGCGCGCAGCAGCGCTGCGCTGCTGCTGGCTGGCGCCGAGTACCACGTCGGCTACGACGACCTGCGCCGCGGCCTGGCCGAGATGGGCGAATTTCGCACCATGCTCCTGATGGAGTTCCTCGAAGGCCCCGAATACAGCGTCGACTGCGTCGGCGACAATGGCCGCCTGGTGACCGCTGTCGTGCGCCGCAAACTGCCGCAGGCAGGCAGCGGCCAGCTGATCGACATGCGTCAGGATATTCTGGACGCCACCACGCGCCTGTGCGCCGACTACCGCCTGAACGGCGTGTTCAATGCCCAGTTCCGCGAAGGCGGCGGCCGTCCGCGCCTGCTGGAGATCAACCCGCGCATGTCGGGCGGGATCGCCATGGCCTGCCTGGCCGGTCCCAACCTGCCGTACATCGCGCTGCGCTGCTTTGCCGACGGCTTCGACAGCGTCACCGTACCGCCGGTAGCCAACGGCATGCGCGTGGCCGAAGTCAGCGTCGCCACGGAACTGGCATGACCATGGTTGCGCCCTCCTCCACCCTGCAGCGCATTGAACTGCCCACCGGCACGCTCGAACTGCGCATCGACAGCGGCGCGACCGGGGTCGACGAGCTGCTTGGCTTTGCCGCGCGCGCCAATGCCAAGCGTGGTTTTCTCTTTCTGAGCAAGGTGCTGGGCAAGCACTGGCCGGCGTCGCCCCGCGCGATGCTGGCCGTGCACGAGCGCCTGGCGGCCACCGTGCCGCCGGTCGATGGCCCGGTGCTCTTCATCGCGATGGCCGAAACCGCGATTGGCCTGGGCCAGGGCGTGTTCGAAGCCTGGCTGCGCGCGCATCCGGCGCAGCAGGCGCTGTTCCTGTACACCACGCGCTACCGCGTGGGCGCCGGGCCACTGATCGAATTCGCCGAGGCGCACAGCCACGCGCCGCGCCAGTTCCTGCACGAGCCCACCGATCCGGCGCTGCACGCGCTGTTCATGGCGGCGCGCACGGTCGTGATGGTCGACGATGAAGCCAGCACCGGCAACACCTTCGTCAACCTGGCCGCCGCCTGCCAGCGCCTGAACCCCGGCATTGAGCGCGTGCACCTGGCGACGATCACCAATTTCATGGGCCCGGCCGCCCCCGGCGAGCTCGATGCCCGCTTCGGCCTGCCGGCCACCATCGGCGCGCTGGTCGACGGCCAGTTCACGTTCGCGCAAGGCCCGCTGCCGCCGGACCAGGGCGCGGCCCAGCGCTTCGAGCACGACGCCGACCGCGGCGCCAGCAGCGCGTTCGGCCGTCTCGGCATCGACCACGCTGTGCAAGCGCCTACCGCCCTGGCCACCCGTCTGGCCGGCGAGTTCGCCCCTGGCAGCCGCGTGCTGGTGCTGGGCACCGGTGAATTCATGCACGCGTCCACGCTGCTCGGCGCAGCCCTGCAGGCGCGCGGCGTCGACGTGGTGGTGCAGTCGACGACCCGCTCGCCGATCCTGACCTGGGGCGCGGTGGGCCACGCATTGAGCTTCCCCGACAACTACGGCGAAGGCATCGCCAACTACCTGTACAACGTCGCACCCGGCCAGTACGACCATGTTTTGCTGTGCTTTGAGACTGCCCCCGGCCCCGCGCTGTTCGCGCTGGCCGATACCCTGCGCGCGCGCCTGTTCCACTTCCAGTCCGAGGACCACGTTGAAGAAGTTCCTGTTCGCTGACCTGGACGACACGCTGTTCCAGACCTTCGGCAAGTGCGGCACGCACCGGGATGCCCCCGATGCGCTGCAGCCTGCTGCGTACTACAAGGATGGCAGCATCTGTTCGTACACCACCCCGGCCCAGCGCTCATTTCTCGCGCTGCTGCAGGACGGGATGACGATGATCCCGACCACGGCGCGCGACCTCGATGGCCTGCGCCGCGTGCACCTGCCATTCAACAGTTACGCCGTCATCAACTACGGCGGCGTCGTGCTCGAACCGGGCGGCGCGGTCGACCGGCCCTTTCTGGAAGGCGTGCGCACGGCGATGCACACCGCCCTGCCTGGCCTCCTGGAGCTGGCAGCCCACATCGATGCGCACGGCGCACGCACCGGTTACGCCGGCCGCGCGCGCATGATCGAGGATATCGGCACGCCGTTCTTCCTGGTCGTGAAAGACCCGGACAAGCTGAGCGAGCGCCTCGCGCCGCTCGAAGAGCACGTGGTGCGGCCGTGGATCGCGGACGGCAACCGCGACTACGTCGTCCACCGCAACGGCAACAACCTGGCGATCCTGCCCAAGGCGCTGGACAAGGCCCATGCGGTCGCGCACATCACGGCGCGCCTGAAGGCCGAACACGGCGAGATCGTCACCTTCGGCATGGGCGACAGCCGCTCGGATGCGCGCTTCATGGCCGCCTGCGACTACGCGATCATCCCGCGTGGCACGCAGCTGGCCGGCGTCACCGTGGGGGCGCTGTGATCTCGCATGCACCCTTTCCGGGCAGCTATCGCGATGGCGACGTCGACTTTCTGCTGCGCCGCCTGCCGCAGCAGGACTTCGTCGATGTCGCCGAGAAGGAAGCGCTGATCCAGAGCGGCCAGCGTCACTACAGCCAGATGCTGTCGCCGGAATCCGCACCGTCCGGGCGCTACATGCGCCTGTTCGACGCCGCCTGCGCCGCCAACAACCCGCGCATGGCGCAGGACTGCCTGCGCCTGGCGGGCCTGATCGCTGGGCGCCGCGCGCAGCAGATCACGATCGTCTCGCTGGCGCGTGCCGGTACGCCGGTGGGCGTGGTCGTCACGCGCCTGCTGCGCGAGCGGTTCGGGCGCGACGCCGTGCATTACTGCGTGTCGATCGTGCGCGACCGCGGCATCGACGCGGCCGCCCTGCGCCACATACTGGCCCAGGGCCACGCGCCCGAATCGATCGTGTTCGTTGACGGCTGGACCGGCAAGGGCGTCATCGCGCGCGAACTGGCCGGCTCGGTCGACGCGTTCAATGCGCGCCACGGCGTGACGATCGACACGGGCCTGTACGTGCTGTCGGACCTGGCCGGCGCTGCCTCTTGCGCCGCCTCGTGCGACGATTACCTGATCCCGTCAAGCATCCTGAATGCGACAGTGTCCGGTCTCGTGAGCCGCACCGTCATGCCCGACGATCTGGGCGCGGACGATTTCCATGGCTGTGTGTTCTATGCAGACTTTGCCGGCATCGACCGCTCGCAGACGTTCGCCGATGACCTGACCGCGCTGGCGCTGGCGGTGGATGTCGTCGAGACGCCGCCAGTGGAGGCACACGCGGCGTGCGCACGCTCGCAAGCCTATCTCGACGCTGCGATGGGACGCTACGGCGTGGGCGACATCAACCTCATCAAGCCGGGCATCGGCGAAGCCACGCGTGTGCTGCTGCGGCGCGTGCCGCGCCTGCTGGTACTGCGCAATGCGGATGCGCCGGATGTGGCGCACCTGGCCGCGCTGGCCGAAGAAAAACAGGTCCCGGTCGAGATCGACCCGAGCCTGCCCTACCACGCAGTATCCCTGATCAGGAGTGCATCCGATGGCTAAATCACTGGGCGCGTCGTTGTACGTGCCGGCCAATCACAAGGACCTGGCGGAGATCGCCAACGGCGATCTGATTCCGCAGGCGCGGTCGCTGATCTTCTGCACCGAGGACGCCATCGCCGACCGGGAGCTGAGCTACTCGCTGTTCAACCTGTCGGTGGTGCTGGCCAATATGCGCGTGGATGTGGCGGCCGACCGCTTCGTCCGGGTACGCAATACCGAAGTGCTGGAGCGCGTGCTGGCGATGCCGGGCGCCGACAAGCTCACCGGCTTCGTGCTGCCCAAGATCACCCGCCACAA
This sequence comes from Massilia aurea, assembly GCF_014200505.1. Classification (GTDB taxonomy): domain Bacteria; phylum Pseudomonadota; class Gammaproteobacteria; order Burkholderiales; family Burkholderiaceae_D; genus Telluria; species Telluria aurea_B. Next base: position 330,019 of record NZ_JACHBX010000002.1, read on the forward strand.
CTTCGACAACTACTACCGGTTGCTGCGCCACACCGAGCACGTGTTGATGCCAACGCTGGAAACGGCCGAAGCCTTTGACGACCTCGAGATGCAGGGGCTGCGCACGGTGCTCGAAGCGCCCGGCGTACGCCATCGCATCCTGGCGCTGCGCATCGGCGGCAACGATCTGCTGGCCCTGCTGGGCCTGCGCCGGCCGCGCGGCATGACGCTGTACCGCACGCCGCTCGGCCCCGTCATCTCGCGCCTGGTCACCACGTTCCGGCCCTACGGTTTCATGCTGACCGCGCCCGTGTTCGAATACCTGGATCTGCCCGAACTGCTGGACCAGGAAGTCATCGAAGACCTGGCGCACGGCATGATCGGCAAGACCGCCATCCATCCGACCCAGATCGCGCCGATCGAGCAGCACTTCAAGGTGTCGCCGCAAGACCTGGCGGTGGCGCGCGCGATTCTCGACCAGTCGGCGCCGGCCGTATTTCGCATGAACGACGCCATGTGCGAAGTCGCCACCCATCGCGCCTGGGCCGAACGCACCGTTGAACAATCGCGCCTGTTCGGTTTCCACGGCGCCGAACTGGATCACAAACCATTCCTGGAAGGGGAACCCTCATGAACATGACCACCTATTCGCGCGGCCAAAAGGGCAAGCTGGCCGATCTGGGCAGCGGCCACGTCTTCAATGTCGATGTCGAGATTGCCGCCAACGGCGCCTCGGTCGATGTCTCCTGCTTCGGCCTGGACGCCAACGACAAGCTGTCCGACGACCGCTACATGGTCTTCTACAACCAGCTGGCCAGCCCGGAAGGCGCGGTGCGCCTAAACCAGTCACCGGGCCGCGCCAGCTTTGCCGTGAACCTCGACCAGCTGCCCGCATCGATCGCCAAGCTGGTGTTCGTCGCCGCGATCGACGGCGCGGCCAGCATGCGCACGCTGGGCGCCAGCTCGCTCACGCTGGGCAGCGCGCTGCGCTTCCCGTGGTCGGGTGCTGACTTCGGCGACGAGAAAGCCGTGATCGTGGCGGAGCTGTATCGCCGCGACGGCCAGTGGCGCTTCGGTGCGGTCGGCCAGGGTTTCAGTGGCGGCTTGTCGGCGCTGCTCGCGCACTTTGGCGGTGCCGAAGCGGGATCGTCATCGAAGCCGGCAATGCCAGCGCCAGCGCCGACGCCGATGTCCACGCCGGCACCTGCTCCCGTTGCGACACCAGCCGCGCCACGCGTCTCGCTATCAAAAATCACGCTCGACAAGCGCGGCGACAAGGTCTCGCTCGACAAGCGCGCGGGCGGCGGCTATGGCCGCATCCACGTCAACCTGAACTGGAATCAGGCCGCGATCGCGCCGCCGCCGGCGCCATCCACGCCGCCACCGGCTGCCGCAGCAAGAGGCGGCGGCTTCCTCGACCGCCTGACCAGCATGGCCGGCGACCTCGCGCACAAGGCGGGCGAGATGGCCAACAAGGCGCAAGCGTCACGCAAGGGCCGCACCGGCATCGACCTCGATCTGGGCTGCATGTATGAGCTGACCGACGGCCGCCGCGGCCTGGTCCAGGCCCTGGGCAACACGTTCGGCGACTACGAGCGCGATCCATTCATCAAGCTCGACGCTGACGACCGCACGGGCGCCGCCGCGAATGGCGAGAACCTGTTCATCAACGGCGAGCGATTCGACCAGATCAAGCGCGCCGTGATCTTCTCGTTCATCTACGAAGGCGCAGCCAACTGGAGCGTGACCAATGGCGTGGTGACGATCACCGCGCCAGGCCAGGCGCCGGTGGAAGTCAAGCTCGACGGCGGCGACCGCCAGATCATGTGCGCGATCGCGCTGATCGAAAACCGCAACGGCCAGCTCGTGATCACCAAACTGGCCGAATACTTCCAGCAGCAAGGCACCACCAGCGCGCACGAGCTGATGGACCGCCACTTCGGGTTCGGCATGCGCTGGAAGACCGGCAGCAAATAGGCTGGTGTCGCCGGCTGCACGTGGCCGCTACCACGTGCAGCCGGTGCCAGTGATCGTATCGATTGCCAGCGGGATCAGCAGCAGCAGGTTGGCCTCTGTACCGCCGGCATACTTTTTCTGACAGTCCGGGTTCTTCGCCCTCTTGATCGCGCGCGCCAGGTTATTGTCATCGGAACCGCGCAGTTGCTCCGCGGTGCGCACGCGTTCCAGTGCCGTTGGCACCCGCTCTTTTTCCACCTGCCGGGCCAGGCCGCGCAGCGATTCCATGTCCAGTTTTCCGGGTGGCGCCGATGCAGGTGCCGTCGTCGTCTCGGCTGGCGCGGCCGATGGGGTTTCCTCTGGCGGCGTGACGATCGTTATCGGCTCAGGCGACGCCGGCGTCGCACGCTGTGTGGCGATGCGGGTTGGCCGCACGGCCGGGACGGCAACTGGTGGTGGCGCGCTGCGCGCCTGCGGCATCGGTGACGGTGTCGGCACCGGCTTCTCCGGCGCCACGATGAACGCAAATGCGATGTAATCGACCGGGGTGCTGACGTTGTCTGGCCGGGGACTGGCGTAGTGCACCAATGCGAGCACGAACAGCACGTGCGCCAGCACGATGAACGCGACGGATCCGGCGCGGCTCCTTGCGCCCTGCTCCTGCATCAGCATGGCATGCTGACAGTCGGACGCATCCGGTGGACGTGCGCGGCCAGCAATGCCGGGCGGTCGAGATACAGGAACACGTACTGCGGGAGCCGCGTCGTCACTTGATGCAGCAGGATGTCGACCTGCGCGTCCTGGTGCAGCACCAGCACGCAGTTCGGTTTGTCGAAAGGCGTCACGACCAGCGTCTCGCTACGCGCTACACCGTGCCGATGACGCCACGTTGGCAGCAGCAGGTCTACCGGTTCGACGCGTGCGATCGCCGCTAGTGGCAACGTGCCCTCCACCCGCGCTCCCACGCACAGGTGCAGAGTTTCTGCCGTCATCACATGGCGCCCTGCACCGATGTGCCAGCGGTCCCCCAGCACCCAGGCCAGTGTATACAGCACGGCGACGGCGCCCAGCACGTGGATCACCAGCAGCGCATCGGGATCCTTGATGAACAGGTGCAGCAGCAGTGCGTGCGTGGGCAGCTCGAGCAGCAGCGCGACGAAGACCACGGCGCGCGCCGTATTGTAGGCACCGCGTTCGAGGTAAGTCAGTGCGACGCCCTCAGGCAGCGTGACCGGTAGCGGCTGGCCCTGCACGCGGCGCAGGCAACCGAGCCACAGCAGGCGATCGAGCTTGAACAGTCCCGGCAGTTCGGGCGGCAGCAGCGCCGTCACGTGTGCATGCCACGGCGCCCGCGCCGCATGGGCGCTACGCAGCCGTTGCCACGCCTGGGGCGCATGCGCGATGTCCTTTGCCATCAGCAGCAGCAACGGCAGTGCTAGACCGGCATGATGCAGCAGTGGTTTTGCAGAGTCGGGAGCAAGTGCCTTGACGATCGAAGCAAGCAGCAGCGCGCCGATCGCCAGGCCAGCGAGTTCGCGCCACGTCGTGGCACGCAAGAGGGAAACTATATGCATCTGACGCATGGGCGGGCAATCGAGCTAAGCAAACCTGTCGATTACATCACGCCCTGCCAGAGCCGACAATGCTTGATGGCTGCCAGAGCGCAGATCATGCACCCGGCATGATGCTGAATCCACCCCATAATGACAAAAGCCAGGTTGCCCGCAATGCGGTCAACCTGGCTTCTTGCAGCATCGGCGGCCAATGCCGCCAACACTTAAATGCGATTACTGCAGTTTGATTTCGACATCGACGCCAGCTGGCAGGTCGAGCTTCATCAGTGCGTCAACGGTCTTGTCGGTTGGGTCCACGATGTCCATCAGACGCTGGTGCGTACGGATTTCGAACTGGTCGCGCGAGGTCTTGTTCACGTGTGGCGAACGCAGCACGTCGAAACGCTGGATACGGGTTGGCAGTGGGACTGGGCCTTTGACGACGGCGCCGGTGCGCTTCGCGGTCTCGACGATTTCCAGGGCCGACTGGTCGATCAGCTTGTAGTCGAATGCTTTCAGGCGAATACGGATTTTCTGGTTAGCGGACATGCGATTTCCTTTAAAAGAACGTTCCGGCTTGGTGCCGGCAATGTGGTCGAGATACTTCGTTACTGCACAAGAGGCGGGAGTATAACATCGTTCCCACCCAAACAGATGGGGACAGACCGAAAAGTCTGTCCCCATCGTTGTGTCAATCAGACTCTCCCGAAAGAGAGCCAATACACCATCTTGCCCTGATTAGTTAGGCAGGATTTTTGCAACAACGCCGGCGCCGACGGTACGGCCGCCTTCGCGGATTGCGAAGCGCAGACCTTCTTCCATCGCGATCGGGTTGATCAGCTTGACGGTGATCGACACGTTGTCGCCTGGCATGACCATTTCTTTGTCTGCTGGCAGCTCGATCGAACCGGTCACGTCAGTCGTACGGAAGTAGAACTGTGGACGATAGTTGTTGAAGAACGGGGTGTGACGGCCGCCTTCGTCTTTCGACAGAACGTAGATCTCGCCGGTGAAGTGGTTGTGCGGCTTGATCGAACCTGGCTTTGCCAGGACCTGACCACGCTGGACATCTTCACGCTTGGTACCGCGCAGCAGCAGGCCGACGTTGTCGCCAGCTTGACCCTGGTCCAGCAGCTTGCGGAACATTTCCACGCCGGTGCAGGTGGTCTTGACGGTGTCGATGATGCCGACGATTTCGATTTCTTCGCCGACTTTGACGACGCCGCGCTCAACACGACCGGTCACAACGGTACCGCGACCCGAGATCGAGAACACGTCTTCCACTGGCATCAGGAACGCGCCATCAACAGCGCGCTCTGGCGTTGGGATGTAGGTGTCCAGTGCTTCGGCCAGACGGGTGATGCATTCTTCACCCATTTCGCCCGGCTTGCCTTCGAGGGCCATACGTGCCGAACCCTTGATGATTGGGACGTCGTCGCCTGGGAACTCGTACTTCGACAGAAGCTCGCGAACTTCCATTTCGACCAGTTCCAGCAGTTCTGCGTCGTCGACCAGGTCGCACTTGTTCAGGAACACGATGATGTACGGAACGCCAACCTGACGCGCCAGCAGGATGTGCTCGCGGGTCTGTGGCATTGGGCCGTCAGCAGCCGAGCACACCAGGATCGCGCCGTCCATCTGCGCAGCACCGGTAATCATGTTCTTGATGTAGTCGGCGTGGCCTGGGCAGTCAACGTGTGCGTAGTGACGGTTTTCGGTTTCGTACTCGACGTGCGCGGTGTTGATGGTGATGCCGCGTGCTTTTTCTTCCGGTGCCGCATCGATCTGATCGTAGGCCTTGGCTTCACCGCCGAATTTCTTCGACAGGACGGTTGCGATTGCAGCCGTCAGGGTGGTTTTGCCGTGGTCAACGTGACCGATGGTGCCGACGTTGACGTGCGGCTTGGTCCGTTCGAATTTACCTTTTGCCATTTCCAGATTCCTTTAAAGAAACGATATGTTCTGTTTAAAGGGAGACAGGACGTCCCGTCTCCCTTGAATTGCTTGTATTGCTGATTACTTCGACTTGGCAGTGACGATAGCGTCAATCACGTGCTTAGGCGCTTCCGAATAGTGCTTGAATTCCATCGTGTAGGTCGCACGGCCCTGGGTCGCCGAACGCAGCGAGGTCGAGTAACCAAACATTTCCGACAGTGGCACTTCGGCTTTGATGATCTTGCCGCCGCCGCCTGGAATTTCGTCCATGCCCTGCACCATACCGCGACGCGACGACAGATCGCCCATCACGTTACCGGCGTAGTCTTCCGGCGTTTCGACTTCGACCGACATCATCGGCTCGAGGATGACAGGGTTGGCTTTACGGCAGCCATCCTTGAATGCCATCGAACCGGCCATGCGGAACGCGTTTTCGTTCGAGTCGACGTCGTGGTACGAACCGAAGGTCAGGGTGACTTTGACGTCAACCACTGGGTAACCGGCCAGCACGCCCGAGGTCAGGGTTTCGCGCACACCTTTTTCGACTGCAGGGATGTATTCGCGTGGAACCACACCGCCCTTGATCGCGTCGATGAACTCGAAGCCTTTGCCCGGCTCTTGCGGCTCGATCGTCAGGACTGCGTGACCGTACTGACCACGACCGCCCGACTGCTTGACGAACTTGCCTTCGACGTCGGTGACTGCCTTGCGGATCGTTTCGCGGTATGCAACCTGTGGCTTGCCGACGGTTGCTTCCACGTTGAATTCGCGCTTCATGCGGTCAACGATAATTTCCAGGTGCAGCTCGCCCATACCACCGATGATGGTCTGGCCCGATTCTTCATCGGTACGCACGCGGAACGATGGATCTTCTTGTGCCAGGCGGTTCAGTGCCAGGCCCATTTTTTCCTGGTCGGCCTTGGTTTTTGGCTCGACTGCCTGCTGAATCACCGGCTCAGGGAAGACCATCTTTTCCAGTGTGATGATCGACGATGGATCGCACAGGGTTTCGCCCGTGGTTGCATCTTTCAGGCCGACCGCAGCGGCGATGTCGCCGGCGTGGACTTCCTTGATTTCTTCGCGCTGGTTAGCGTGCATCTGCAGAATACGACCAAGACGCTCTTTCTTGTTCTTGATCGGATTGTAGACGGTGTCGCCCGACTTGATCGTGCCCGAGTAGACGCGGAAGAAGATCAGCTGACCAACGAACGGGTCGGTCATGATCTTGAATGCCAGCGCCGAGAATTTCTCGTCGTCCTTGGCTTCACGAACGACTGGCTCGTCGTCTTCATCCACACCCTTGACTGGCGGGATGTCGATTGGCGATGGCAGGTATTCGATCACGCCGTCGAGCATGGCTTGCACGCCCTTGTTCTTGAACGCGGTGCCGCACATCATCGGGACGATTTCCGACGCGATGGTACGCTGGCGCAGAGCGGCCTTGATCTCTTCTTCCGAGAGGTCGCCTTCTTCCAGGTACTTGTTCATCAGCTCTTCGGTCGCTTCAGCAGCGGTCTCGACGAGCTTTTCACGCCATTCGTTGGCTTCGTCCTGCAGTTCAGCAGGGATATCGCGGTAGTCGAACTTCATGCCCTGCGACGCGTCGTCCCAGTACACGGCCTTCATCTTGACCAGATCGACCACGCCCAGGAAGTTCTCTTCGGCGCCGATCGGGATCTGCAGTGGAATCGGGTTTGCCTTCAGGCGAGCGCGCATCTGCTCGTAGACCTTGAAGAAGTTCGCGCCGGTACGGTCCATCTTGTTGACGAAGGCCAGACGTGGAACTTTGTACTTGTTAGCCTGACGCCACACGGTTTCCGACTGTGGCTGCACGCCGCCGACTGCACAGTAAACCATGCAGGCGCCGTCGAGCACGCGCATCGAGCGTTCGACTTCAATGGTGAAGTCAACGTGGCCCGGGGTGTCGATGATGTTGATGTGGTGCGGGGCGAAGTTGTTGGCCATACCGCTCCAGAAGCAGGTCGTCGCTGCCGAGGTAATGGTAATGCCGCGCTCTTGCTCTTGCTCCATCCAGTCCATCGTCGCTGCGCCATCGTGCACTTCGCCGATTTTGTGGTTGACGCCCGTGTAGAACAGGACGCGCTCGGTGGTGGTGGTTTTACCAGCATCGATGTGAGCCGAAATACCGATGTTGCGGTAGCGCTCGATGGGGGTCTTGCGTGCCATAATTTTTCCTAAATCTTTGAATGGACAAAACCGAGCATCATCTTGATGATCAAAATGAGCCCGGCCTGAACAACAGATACTACGGGGACGTTAGCACAAGGAAATAATCCCCCTACCTTCGCCCTTTTGCTTAGAAGCGGAAGTGCGAGAACGCCTTGTTCGCTTCTGCCATACGGTGCACTTCGTCACGACGCTTCATCGCGCCGCCGCGGCCTTCAGCCGCTTCCAGCAGTTCACCACCCAGACGTTGCGGCATGGATTTTTCGCTGCGCTTGTTTGCGGCTTCGCGCAACCAACGCATGGACAGCGCCATACGACGAACCGGACGAACTTCCACTGGCACCTGGTAGTTGGCGCCACCGACACGGCGGGACTTGACTTCCACCAGCGGCTTAGCGTTGTTGATCGCGGTCGTGAACACTTCCAGCGGGTCTTTGCCCGACTTGGATTGAATGTGTTCGAATGCACCGTAGATGATGTTTTCTGCAACCGACTTTTTGCCGGACAGCATCAGAACGTTGACGAATTTGGCGACATCCTGGTTACCGAATTTTGGATCCGGCAGGATTTCGCGCTTGGGTACTTCACGACGACGTGGCATTTCGATTCCTTCATGTCTTCAGTTGAGTGCACGCTGTGCACTCGCGAAAGGCCCTCTTGACCCTTCACTTACTCGGCCTTGCGGCCGGCTCAACTTATCTAATTAATGTGACGTGTCTGTGACACGACCATAGAATTACTTCTTGGCAGCCTTAGCACGCTTCGCGCCGTACTTCGAGCGAGCTTGCTTACGGTCTTTGACGCCCTGGGTATCCAGTGCACCGCGAACCATGTGGTAACGCACACCTGGCAAGTCTTTCACACGACCGCCGCGCAGCAGCACGACACTGTGTTCTTGCAGGTTGTGGCCTTCACCGCCGATGTACGAAATGACTTCGAAACCGTTGGTCAGACGCACTTTGGCGACTTTACGCAGCGCCGAGTTTGGCTTCTTAGGCGTGGTGGTGTACACACGGGTGCACACGCCGCGCTTTTGCGGGCAGTTTTCCAGTGCCGGCGACTTGCTCTTCACAACCGCAGCTTCACGCGGTTTGCGAATCAGTTGATTGATGGTTGGCATCGTTCCTAATCCAACAAAGTACTACTCATTAATGACCCGAACCTGCAAGGTGCTGATCCGGGGACTGAAACCTAGTCCCGATGACAATGACAAAGACAGGCGACGAAAGCCACTCAGTAAAATGGAGCGGCTGCGAATGCGTATACGATGTGCAGAATAAATCGAGAACCTGCGAGTATAGACGCATTGTGATGATGGGTCAACCAGTTTGCTGATTTTGCAGGCAGTCGTTCGCCGTCTTGACGCAGACCGTGGTCAATGTGGCATCACTGCTACAACTCGGCGTGCCGGGCAATCTCGACAAACGCATCCAGGTACGTGGTGCCTGCATCGACCTCGCGCGTGCCCAGGAAAATCTGTTTGAACACGCCCGCCTCCCCCAGCCGCACGGGCGCCACTGGCATGCGGCCCGCGTACTCCTCGACCAGCCAGCGCGGCAGCGCCGCCACGCCGCGGCCGCTGGCCACCATCTGCAGCATGATGTCGGTCGTCTCGATCGCCTTGCGCTCGCGCGGCGCGCAACCGGCCGGCACGAAGAACTGGTTATAGATGTCGAGCCGCTCGATATCGACCGGGTACGTGATCAGGACCTCATCGGACAGGTCGCGCGGCGCCGCATGCGCGCGCCCGGCCAGCGGATGGCCGCTGTGCACCACCAGCACTTGCTCGAAGTCGAACACCGGCACAAAGCGCAGCCCTGGCTTGAACAGCGGATCGGGCGTGACGAGCAAGTCAATCTCATAGCCCAGCAGCGCCTTCAGGCCACCGAACTGGAAGCGCTGCTTGACGTCGACATCGACCTCGGGCCAGGCCGCCAGATAGGGTTCCACCACCTTGAGCAGCCACTGGTAGCAGGGATGGCACTCCATCCCGATGCGCAGCGACCCGCGCTCGCCACGCGCGTAGGCCAGCATCTGGCCTTCAGCGTGTTCGAGCTGCGGCAGCACCCGCTCGGCCAGCGCCAGCAGCGCGTGGCCGGCCTGGGTCAGGCGCAGCGAGCGGCCCTCACGCGTCCACACCGGCGTGCCCAGTCCCACTTCGAGTTTCTTGACCGCGTGGCTCAGCGCCGACTGGGTCAGGCACAACACATCGGCCGCGGCGGTCAGCGAACCGCGGCGATCGACCTCGCGGATGATGGACAGGTGAATGCGTTCGATCATGGGCAGGCGCAGAATGGATGGATGGGCGTATCGATGTGGCCGGGCCAGCCATCAAGGTGCGGGCGCGCTGCCCTGCTGCAAAAAGTCGGCGATCGACTTCACCAGCAAGGGCGAGACCGGCAAGTTCGGATCGCCATAGCTGGCCACCTGCAGTTCCGGCACCGCGCGCACGTGCTTGAACACGTGGTTCATGCCCGGAATGATCGCCAGCTTCGCCCCCGGGCGGGCGCCGTGCAGCCGGTTGGCCTGCACCACGTCCACCTGGATATCGGTATTGCCCTGCACGACCAGCACCGGCATCGTCAGCTCCGCGATGCGCTGCGCCGGCACATACTTGAACCACGAGATCAGATAAGGCTGCACGCTCGGCCGGAACAGCGTTGCCAGCGCCGGCGGCACCGGATCGACGACCACGCCGCTTTCCAGCGACACCAGAATGCGCTCGCTTTCCTTCTCCAGCTCGGGTGGCAGCTTGCCTTCGAGCTGCTTGCGCATCAGGGTCGAGGCGCCATCGGCAATGCCGGCAATCGACACGAATGCCGCCGCATCGGTCTGCCGCGCCGCCAGCATGCCGATCAGCGAGCCTTCGCTGTGCCCGATCACGGCCACCGATGCGAAGCGCGGATCGGCCTTGAGTCGGGCGATCCAGGCCGCTGCATCGTCGACGAACATCTCGAAGCGCAGCGCCGATTCGGCAGAGCCGGCCGCATGGCTGCCACCGATGCCCCGCTTGTCATAGCGGACTGTTGCGATGCCGGCGTCGGCCAGCCCGGCGGCCAGCAGCTTGAGACTGTCGTTGCGGCCCGGGATCATCGAGCTGTTGCCGTCGCGGTCCGTCGGTCCCGAACCGGCGATCAGCAAGGCCACGCGCGGCTTGTCGGCGCCCGCGGGCAGTTCGAGCGTGCCGGCCAGCTGCCCGGTAGGCGTGTCGAGCGTGATCGGCGTCTCGGCTGCATGGGTCTGTGACGCGATACCACCGATGAGCAGCAGCAGGCTGCAAAGACGAACGGCAAAGTTGGCGGACATGGCTTCCCTCATGCGTGGTTGGACTGCAATTTCAGGCCGCGGCGGCAACAATGCCCTGCTCACGGCAAAATTCGATGATGCGCTGCAGCGCAGCCTCGGCCTCGTGCTCTTCCAGGCCGATGCCGAAGTGGTAGCGATGGGTAGCAGTATCGATCTCGATGCGGCCCTGGCCAAACCCCAGCGCATCCCATTTGCCTTCCGGCGTCCATGCCTCATGTTTGGGCAACAGGCGCACGGCGCGTATGTCGTGGACCATGAGCGCCAGCGGCACCGACGACGGCAGGTTGCCGTCGCGCGCGATGTACAGCGCATCCTGGAACACAAAGTTGCGGTACAGCGCCCACGCCGCCAGGACCATGATAACGAGTGCGCCGACCGTCAGCAGCATGAATCCGAACGACTGGTCGTGCTCCCAGCCATTGCCCAGGCCCGACGCCACGACCCAGACGAAGACCACCGACATGAACGCCGGGAAGCCCCGTTTCTGGGTGGGACAAACGATATGCAAGGTGGGACTGGGACGCATTCCTCTTCTTCGGCGGCGACAATGACCGCGCACGATACCATTTTCGCGGCAGTGCAGCGAATTCAGATGCCCTGCAGGCGCCCCGCGAACCAGCCCAGCTCCCCGGCCAGTGCAGCGCGGATCGGCCCCGGGGTGAGGCCCGTCCAGCGCTTGAACGAGCGCCGGAAGTTGGCCACATCATGAAAGCCCAGGTGGCGCGCCACCGCATCGTTGTCGGCCCCCTCGGCCTGGAACAGCCAGAGCGCCACGTGCGTGCGCACCCCGTCGAGCTCGCCCTGGAAGTGGGTATGGTGCCGCAGCAGCTGGCGCTTGAAGGTGGCCGGGCTGACGCCAAAGTCACCCGCCGTGCGCTCGAGCGTGGGCGCGTCGCGCACGCGCGCCAGCAGGTAATCGTAGAGCGCCGCCAGCAGGCCGGGCGCCTCGCGTGGCTCCAGGTCGGCCGCCTGGTGCGCCAGGCGCGCTGCCATCTCGCTGGCGCGCGGCCATGGCCGGTCGAGGCAGCCAGCCGGCAGCAGCATCGCGTCGAGCTGGCAGCCGAAGCGCAGCTCCAAGCCAAGATGAACGTGATGCTGCTCGATGTGACGCGGCGCGCCGCGATTGAAGCAGAAACGCCACGGCAGGCGCTCGCCGCCCAGCCAGCGGCACAGCGCCACCACGGCCGTCATGTGCATCTCGACCAGCGCCGGCCGCAGGCTCGGCGCGCCATACGCATCGACCCAGTACAGCAGCGCCACGTCGTCCCAGGTCTCGAAGCGCGGGCGCAGCAGCGGCGTCAGGCCCGCGTGGAAGCGGCACAGCGTCTGCAGCAGCGTGCGCAGGTTCGGCGCCTGCGCCAGCGCATGGCTGGCGGCGCCGTCGTGCCCCGGCAGCAGTTGCTGGCCCAGCATGAAGCTCGTGTCCGGGCTGTCCAGCAGGCGCAGGGTGTTCGCCAGCTGCTGCAGATACTGGCCAGGGGTCGTTGCACTGTCCGCGTCCGGATCGCATCCGCGCAGCAGGTCGGCGTCAAGCGCATCGCGCGAGCGGCCGTATTCCAGCGCCAGCGCGCTGTGCCGGCGCGCCGCGGGCGAGGCTGCCGTGGCGGCCTGCCAGGCGATCACACTGCGGCCATCTGGCGGTCCATCTGCCGACACAGCGCGCCAAGGAGCGCATCGGGCGCGCCGCGTGCCGGCGCGCAGCCATGGCGCAGCGTGATGTCCACCCGGCCGCCCGGTGCATGGTGGCGCATCGACGACACCATGCGGCACAGGTGGTCGGCCGCGGCGCGCGCCTCGGGTTCGGCCAGGCCCGGCATCAGCACGGCAAAGCGGTCGCCCGCATAGCGGCACAGCAGGTCGTCGTTGCGCAGGTTCAGCAGCAGCATGTGGGCAACGGCCTGCAATGCGCGGTCGCCCTCGGGCTGGCCATGTTCGCGATTGATCCGGTGGAAGGCGTCGATGTCGAACAGCACCAGCGAGCCAACGCCGTCCGTCCGTTTGCTCTCGATGTGCAGTTGCGCGCGCAGGTAGGCTGCGTCGGCCAGCTGGGTGATACGGTCGAATGGCCGGTGGTTGCGAAACAGGCGCTCGCGCTTGCGCATGTGGTCCGACAGCGTGGCCTGCTCGCGCCGCCAATACACCATGCCCGCGGTCACAATCAACATCCCCAGCGGCAGCAGCGCCTCCAGCACGTTGTCCCACAGCGCCGACTTCTCGACATCGAACACTTCATCGAGGCAATCGGCCCACGATCCCAGCATGATGCAGGCCAGGCCCCCGGCCAGCAGGCGCGTGACCACGCCGTCGGGCCGGCTGGCCAGCACCAGTCCGCACCACAGCGCCGCCAGCAGGGCCGTGCCGCCCTCGCTGGCGATGTCCACCAGGTCCCATGCCGCGAACGGGATGGCCGGACCGGCGCCGGCAAACAGAAACACGACGGCGCCGAGCAGGCCGGCGATCAACAGAACGTGGCGGATCAGGGGAGACATGGGCGGCGCGGTCAGGGAAGATCGCCGGAACATAGCGCAACCAGATGACCGCAGGATGACAGGATGGCAAAACTGTGGCGCCGCCGCACAGGGTCGAAACAGCTCATATAAACCCGCGCAGGGCATCCCGGCTCGCTGCCCGCCCCCTGGTGTGGGCAGAACCTGCGGGGTCAATTCGGCTCAGGTACACCGTGCACCGTGCCAGATACCGGATGGCGACCGATCGTGGTCACCGATAGGTCACATTCAGGCACCAGAATCCGCCGCATCCCAACCATTGGATTCTCCCCCATGCGCCACTTTGCCCTCCCCGCTCTTACCGCCGGCCTGCTGGCCGCCGCTGGCGTACATGCCGCCGAACCGGCCAGCGTGATCGTCACCGGCCAGCGCGCCAGCCTGGCGCGCGCCATCGCCGCCCAGGAGCAGGCCGACAATATCGTCAGTGTCGTCAGCAGCGACGACATCGGCCACCTGCCGGACAAGAACGCGGCCGAAGCGCTGGCGCGCATGCCAGGCGTCTCGGTCCAGCGCGACCAGGGCGAAGGCCGCTACGTCGTGGTGCGCGGCCTGGATGCGGACTACAACAGCGTGACCATCAACGGCGCGCTGGTGCCGTCGCCGGAAGCGACGCGCCGCGCGGTGGCGCTGGACGTGCTCCCAGCCGGGATGATCCGCTCGCTCGAAGTGACCAAGTCGGCCACGCCGGACCAGGATGCCAATTCGCTGGGCGGCAGTGTCGAGGTCAAGACCTTGTCGGCCTTCGACCTGCCTGGCAAATTGCTGAACGTCGGCGCGGCGGTCGGCCATGACACCAACACGAGCCAGAACAGCCCGAGCGCCAACCTGCTGTGGGCCCAGCGCTTCATGGACGGCAAACTGGGCGTGGCCGCCGGCATCTCGGGCGAAAAGCGCAAGTTCGGGTCAGACAACGTGGAAACGGGCGGCGACTGGAACGGCAAGCGCCTCGCCGGCTTCGAGCTGCGCGACTACCTGCCCACGCGCGAACGCCGCGCCGGCGCGATCAATCTCGATTACCGCCCGGATGCCGCGACGAGCTACGCGCTGCGTGGCTTCATCAGCCGCTTCTCGGACGAAGAATCGCGCGACCGCATGACGATCGGCGACTTCGAAGGCAATGAAGACGGCGTGCTCGAAGGTGAAACGGACACCGCCGCCGTCGAGCGCCGCCTGCGCCAGCGCAAGTACACGCAAGAGATCCGCTCGCTCACGGGATCGCTTGATCGCCGCATGGGCCAGTACTGGAAGCTGCATGCCGAAGCGGCGGCCAGCAGCGCCACCGACAAGACGCCGGACGCAATTGCCGATGCGCGCTTCACCAATCTCGAGAGCTTCGATGGCATCGGCTTTACCAATCCCCGCACGCCGCACCTGATCGCGCCCGCCGGCGTGGCCGATGCCGCCAACTATGAACTCGATTCGTTCGCACTCGAACGCGCCTCCGCCAAAGACACGACCCGCCAGCTGCGCTTGGACCTGCAGCGCGACTTCGACGCCGGCGACTGGAACGGCGCCGTCAAGTTCGGCGCCAAGACCACGCGCCGCGACAAGAAGACCGACACCGAGGCCTGGGAATACGGCAGCGACGACCCGACCGACGACGATTACTTCGGCGCCGGCCCGAACTCGATGAGCGCGTTCGTGAATGGCACGCGCCTGAACTACCCGTTCGGCAATCTTGGTTATGCGATCGATCCGGCTTTGGTGCGTGCGCGCCTGGCCGGCCTGGCACGCGACCCGGCCCGCGTGGCCGTCGATTCGGCGCTGGACGACTTCAGGCTGCAGGAAGACATCGACGCTGCGTACCTGCAAACGAGCCTGCGCCGCGGCGCCTGGTCGCTGCTGGCCGGCGTACGGGCCGAGCGCACGCGCTTTACGGCCGACGGCTCGCAAGTGACCGACGACGACATCACACCACGCTCCGCCAGCCGCTCGTACACCAACTGGCTGCCGGGCGTGCACCTGCGCTTTGACGTCGACCAGGCCACCAGCGTGCGCGCCGCGTGGAGCAACTCGGTCGTGCGCGCCAACTTCGCCCAGCTGGCGCCGGGCGTGAGCCTGGACGGCGACGACGAAGCGACCATCGGCAACCCTGATCTGGCGCCGCTGCTCTCGCACAACCTGGACCTGGGCATCGAGCGCGTGATCGGCGGCGATGGCGTGGTCTCGGCCTACGTCTTCACCAAGGCCATCCGCGACTTCACCTACACCACCGACCTGGCGGGCAGCGGAGATTGGGCTGACTACGCGAGCGCGATCTCGTACAAGAATGGCGACAAGGCGCGCGTACGCGGCATCGAACTGGCCTGGCAGCAGCCGCTGCGCATGCTGCCGGCGCCGTTCAACGGTCTGCTGGTCGGCATCAACGGCAGCATCACCAATTCGCGCGCCACCATCGACAGCGCAGATGGCGACGGTGGCCGCGCCGCACGCACGATCCGCATGCCGGGCCAGTCGAACCGCGTCGGCAACGTGATGCTCGGCTACGAAGCCGGCCCGTTCAGCGCGCGCCTGGCGATGAACTACAAGTCGCCGTATCTGCTGGAGCTGGGCGAGGATACGCTGGATGCGACACAGGACCGCTTCGTCGACACCCAGAAGCAGCTGGACCTGTCGATGTCGTGGAAACTGGACAAGCGCTGGCAGGTCACGTTCGACGCCAGCAACCTGAATAACGAACATTACTATGTGTACCTGGGCGACAAGTCGCGCAATGCGCAGCACGAACAATACGGCCGCACCTACAAGATCGGCCTGAAAGCGAGCATCTTCTGATGAACAAGACCGTTTCTCCGATCCTGAACGCCGTCCTGCTTGCCTGCTCCCTGGCCGCGCCGGCATGGGGCGCTGCACCAACGGTGCCGGCCACCCTGAACGACGCCGAAGAACTGGCCGCGCTGCCTGGCGGGGGCTGGCTGGCCCTCGACAAGCGCGCGCTGCGCCTGGTCGGCGCCGATGGCCGCGAACGCGCCAGCCTGCCATTGCGTGGTGAACGACTCGACCTGCGCCCGCTGGACGGCGGCGCGCTGGCCATCGTCATCGACGCCAACGCCGAACGCGCGCTGCCGGTGCAGATCGACATCAAGGCCGGCACGCTGCGCGCACTGCCCGTGCTCCCGGACACGGGCTTCGGCATCGAGGCGGCCTGCCTGTACCGCGATGCGCAGCAGCTCGACTACGTGTTCCTGGTCGCGAAAGATGGCCAGGCGCAGCAATGGCTGCTGGGTAGCGGCGGTAGCGAACACCGCCTGGTGCGCCGCCTGGCGCTGCCGTCCGGCGTAGAGACATGCCGCGTCGACGATGCGCATGGGACGCTGTTCGCGGCCGAGGAAGGCATGGGCCTGTGGGCGTATGGCGCCGATGCCGAAGGCCCGCCAGCCCGCGCCCCAGTGGCGCTGCAGGCGCCGCACGGTCGCTTGACGGGTGAACTGACGGCGCTGGCGGTGCTGCCGGGCGGCGTGGCCGCGATCGATGACAAGGGCGCCCTGCTGACCTGGAAACGTGACGGCAAGCGCTGGCACGCGCTGCCGGCCCGCCCGCTCGGCGCGCAGCAACTGGTGGCGCTTGCACCGGCGTCCGACAAGCTGGCCGTGCGCACGAAGCAAGGCTGGCAAGCCCCGGCGCTGAGCTGGAAAGCCGGCAGCGCGCCGCCCAAACGCCTGCCGATCGTGCTGCCGCGCATGCAGACCGAACCCGTCGCGCAACTGGGCGACGCGGCCGACGATCCGGCGATCTGGGTTCATCCGACCGATCCTGCCAAATCGCGCATCCTGGGCACCAACAAGAAGCAGGGCATGCTGGTGTACGACCTGCAGGGTCGCCAGACGCAACTGCTCGCTGCCGGTCGCCTGAACAACGTCGACCTGCGCCAGGACGTGCGCTTTGGCAGCGAGCGCTTCGACCTGGCGGTGGCCACCCAGCGCGACGAGCAGGCGATGGTGCTGTTTGCGATCGATGCACAGGGCGAACTGCGCGAAGCGGCGCGCCTGCCCACGGGCCTGGGCGACATCTACGGCACCTGCCTGTTGCGCACGCCCGAAGGTGGCCTCGATGCATTCGTCAACGACAAGGATGGCCGCTACGAGCATTACCAGATCACGCGCAGTGGCGGCCAGTTTGGTGCGCGGCTGGCGCGCACGTTCAAGCTCGCATCGCAGCCGGAAGGTTGCGTGGCCGACGACCGCAGCGGCCTGCTGTTCGTGGGCGAAGAAGACCGTGGCCTGTGGGTGACATCGGCACGGGCCGACCAGCCGGCGACGCTGAAGATGATCATGCCGGTCGGCGAATGGCTGCACGACGATGTCGAAGGCATGGGCATCTACCACGGCGCTAAACGCAGCTATCTGGTGGTGTCGAGCCAGGGGAATAACAGCTACGTGGTGTTCGATGCGGCGGCGCCGTTTGCCGTGCGCGGCGCGTTCCGGGTGGGGCTCGATGCGGTCAACGGCATCGACGGCGCATCCGAGACCGATGGACTCGACGTGACATCGGCGAATCTTGGCGGCCCGTTCGCGCGCGGCGTGCTGGTGGTGCACGACGGCTACAAGCGCATGCCGGACGGGGCACAGAACTACAAGGCAGTGGCGTGGGACGATATTGCCAGGGCTTTGCAGCTCGACTGATGCAGCTCGACCAAAAGGGCCTGACAAACCCGTTCGACATGCCGCCAACAGATGCGCGAGCAGGCACGCGAAAGGAACGCCTGGTGGCTGCCTGCTCGTCGCTCATGTCGTATGCGCCGTCTGCGAAAGCGGTGTAGCCAACCCAAGGTACGTTCGACGACCCGCCGCCATCGGCCTAGCCGTTCGTGCGCCGCTACGTCATGGCGCGATTCGAGCTGCAATGTTCCGATGGCGTCAGCTTTGCAGCTTGCCGAGCTGGGAAAGTCACACACTGTCGACCGGCAGCTGTCTCATGGACTGGGTCGCGGCAAATGGTTACAAGCACAAGTTCGGATAAGCCGGGGCCGTAATCGGCATCGATTAGCTCGTTGAAATCTACAACCCGCATCGCATGGTTGAGCTTTGATTCCCAGTTCATGTCGGCAAGCAAATTTACGTTCATCGTAGGGTTCGGGATAATGAGGGACTGTCCGGTTTTGGCCGTTGTGGGTCACAGATCCGAAAGCCGCGACTGTCTCTTATTGCACGGTTCCGCTGCCCGATCTTCCACTCGTCGTTCAGTTGCTCCAGGCAGTCTGTGAGCAGCGAACCAGGTATGGCCTTGATCAGATGCATAAACGACGCGGCAAAATCATAGCAGTCATCACGGCCGAACAATTCGATCACTAAGCCAACCTCATTGACTGTTATCGCTTTGCAATGGCTCGGTAAAGCGCTTCGATCCCGTAGACCTGAGCGACTTCGGCGTCATCTTTCTCAGTAATGTTGAGCGCTTGAGAGCGGCTCCGCACGCCGTACTGTGCTTGTCCTGCATTGCTGCGGAAACAAGCAACCTACGAACTTTATCTTGACTCGTCATCAACTGTTCATCTTTCATCCCTAAGCTGATCCTCGCAAGGCTGCAGTTTTCGTGTTTCCCTGACAACCGACCTGGATCAATCAAATGCAAATTTTCGATTCCGCGTTCGCATGCACAAAGGCGCACGCATGAGCCGTCGCGACTTTCTCCGCACACTGGGCAAGACCAGTGGCGCTAGCGCCGTCCTTGCGACCTTTCCGCCATCCATACAGAAAGCCCTGGCCCTCCCCGCCAATCAGCGCACCCGTAGCCTGCAGGACGTCGAGCATATCGTCGTGCTGACGCAGGAAAACCGCAGTTTCGACCACTACTTTGGCACTCTGGAAGGGGTGCGCGGATTCGGTGATCCCTTTCCGATCCCGGTAATGGACCGCCAGAACCTCTTCAATCGCAAGTCGGTCTTCGTGCAGCGCTCGGTTGGAGGCGCGCCGGTGCCGGGCCGGCCGAACTGGCCCCAGGGCCGCGCCATCGCGCCGTTCCGGCTCAACACAGTGCAGGACTTCCCGGTGATGCGCGTGGCCGGGACACCGCACGCCTGGCTGGATGCACAACTGGCGTGGGACAACGGACGAATGAACGACTGGTGCACGGTCAAGCAGAACCACTCGATGGGCTACTACGCCGAGGCCGATATCCCTTTCCAGTTCGCGCTCGCGCGTGCCTTCACGATTTGCGACCACTACCACTGCGCGACGCAAACCGGCACCAACACGAACCGCCTGTTCCTGTTCAGCGGCCACAACGATCCCCTTGCGGTGGCAGGCGGCCCCTCGACCGACAACAGCCGCGACGACTTCAATCCGGATACGTCCACCGACTACCTGTGGACTACCTATCCTGAGCGCTTGCAAGCGGCCGGCATCAGCTGGCAGGTCTATCAAAACATGGCGGACAACTTCACCGATAACTCGCTGGCAGGATTTCGCTCCTTCCGCAACGCGTGGTATCGCAGGCCCGGCTATTCGCAAGCGCTGCGCGACCGAGGCACTAGCACACGCGACCTCGACCTGCTCAAAGCCGACGTGCTGGCCAACCGACTGCCGCAGGTCAGCTGGGTCGTGGCCACAGCCGAAGGCTCCGAACACCCGGGTCCCTCGAGCCCCGCTTCGGGCGCTGACTACATCGCGCGCGTGCTCGACGCCCTGACGGCCAATCCCGACAGCTGGAGCAAGACGGTCCTGATTATCAACTTCGACGAGAACGACGGCTTCTTCGACCACATGCCGCCGCCGTCGGTCCCGGCTTACACGGATAACGGCGCCAACTCTGCACAGTCCCAGCTCGCGGGCGCGTCGACGGTCGATACGACCGGCGAATACCATCATGTGCTTAACGGCGCCGACGCACGCACGCACCACCGCCCCTACGGGCTCGGGCCGCGCGTGCCGATGTACGTCATCTCGCCCTGGACCAAGGGCGGCTGGGTGAACTCGCAGGTCTTCGACCACACCTCGGTGTTGCGCTTTATCGAGGCGCGTTTCGGCGTGCGCGAACCGCTCATCAGCGCATGGCGTCGCGCGGTGAGCGGCAACCTGCTGTCCTGCTTCGACTTCACCAACCCGAACGACAACGGCTTCGCGCAGCTGCTGCCAGAAACGGCGTCGAGGCGCGCAATGGCGATGGGCCTGCCGAACACCAAGGTGCCCACGACGCCGGCCACGCTGGCAGCGCCCGTCCAGGCAGCCGGTGTGCGGCCGGCACGCGCCCTGCCCTACGAGCTCCAGGTACAGGCCCAGGTGCCGGCCGGGGGCGGCCAGGTAGTGCTCGACTTCGAAAACCTCGGCGAAGCCGGAGCGGTGTTCCATGTGTACGACCGTCTCGCGCTAGACCAGATCCCGCGTCGCTATACCGTCGAACCTGGGAAACAGCTGCAAGGCCGCTGGAACACCGCGACCGGTTACGACCTGTGGATATTGGGACCGAACGGCTTCCACCGCCACATCGTCGGGGATGTGCGCGGCGCAGTCACCGCAGGATGGCCGGAAATGCGTATGCGCGCCGACCGCAGGGCTGGCGAACTGGTAATCGATCTGGTTAACAACGGCGCGCAGCCCTGCACCTTCCAGCTCGCCGCCAACAAGTACTACGCAAACAAGCCAATGGAAATGCGAGTCGTCGCACGCTCGACGAGCACGATCCGGTTGCCGCTGGCATCGAGCTCCAACTGGTACGACTACAGCTTGCGCGTGAACGGCCTGCCAGGCTGGCTGCGCCGCTTTGCCGGCCATCTGGAAAACGGCTCGCCGTCAATCAGCGACCCGGCAATGCGCGGGGCCGCCCAACTCGACCAGTACCGCGTCGTTTGATCTTTACAAGGAGCTTTTATGAAGTCTCGATTTCTTGTTGCCGCGGCTTTGTTCGCCGTGGCTTGCAGCGGCCAGGCCGCAGCCATCTACCGTCAGAACCTCATTGTCAATGGCGATGCCGAAGCGGGCATGAACGGCTGGACGGGCTACCCGGACTACAACATGGTCCAGTCGGTGAACTATGGCAGCAACTGGGTGCTGCCCAGTCAGCCTGGCCCGGCCGATCGCGGCAGCAACATGTTTGCCGGGCTGGGACAGTATGCCGTCGGCTTCCAGACACTCGACTTGAGCGTGTCGACGACCACGAAGATCTCGTATTCCCTGAGCGGCTGGCTTGGCGGTTGGGCCGACCAGGACGATAACGCCTTGTTCTACGTGCAGTTTCTTGATGACCTCGACAACGAGATAGGCAGCTCCGCGATCGGTCCCGTCACCCCGGCGGATCGCGGCAACCAGACCGGCCTGTACTATCGCGAGGCAGCGGGATTCATGCCTACCGGAACCCGCAAGCTGTCCTTCTGGCTATCAATGGAGCGCCTCGTCTCGGGCGACAACGATGGCTATGCCGATAATCTGTCATTCGTCCTGCTGGAGCCCGTTAACGAGGTGCCGGAACCGGCCATGGCGTCGATCTTCCTGCTTGGCGCCGGCATGCTGGGGTGGTCACGCCGCCACAGGAACCCGGCCAGCAAGGCGTAATCGGGGCCATGCAGATTCGTAATGCAGGGGCAGGCTGGAATCGACCCAAAGCGGACGCTGCGCGCTGCTCGACAGCGGGTACTGGTGTTGGAAAACTACCAAGGTAACTGGGCGCCGCACACGAAGCGTTTCAAGATGGGCCTGCTGTAACCGTTACGGCATCCGGTGCAGCGCGCAGAGCTTGTTGCCGTCCGGGTCGCGTACGTATGCAAGGCAGACGCCGCCGGCCGGCGTGTCGCGCACGCCTGGCGGCTGTTCGATCGATTAGCCGCCATGGGCGACTGCCACGTCGTGGAAAGCTTGCACCTGCTCCGGCGAGCTGCACTTGAAGCCGACAGTCGCGCCGTTGGCCACAGTCGCCGGTTCATCGTTGATTGGCTCGCTGACGCAGAAGCTGCTGCCGTTATGGGTGTAGAACAGGCGCGTATGGCCCGATGCAGCCACGTTGCGGATGGGTTCGCTGGCGCCGAGGAGGCCAAGGACGGCATCGTAAAATTGTTTGGAGCGGTCGATGTCATTGGTGCCGACCATGATGTGATTGAGCATATTGCCTCCTGATTTATAACGGCGGTATGGTAGCGCGGTAGCGGCTTGGTTGCACGAATCGTGCCCGTTTGGCGGTGCAGCATGGTAGCGGGATAAGCTCACGGTATGACTGCCCAACAAAACCAAAGTACCGGACGACCTAAGTGCACCATGTCATCCTCGGTTTGGAATGCATGATTTGAGCGTGTCCCAAGGTCTGCTTTTGGCAAGCGGCCGGTCAGTATGGCTTAGTGTACAAACATGTTGCCGCCAGACGAAGTAACAGATTTTGTCATGCGTTCTAACCTGTCAGGCCTGCTGCGCCGTCGGCGCGCCAGTGACCGGCTCCAGCAAGTGGCCACTCAACCAGCGCGCCACTTCCGCCGCCCTGCCCTCGATTTGCGGGCCAAAACCCTCCCTGGCCAGCAGCGCAATCCCGTTCGGATTACGCAGCACGCCTTTCTGCAGCACCGGCCGGCCGCTGGTCGTATCGATGCAGATCGCGTCGAATCCCGCCTGCAGCAGCGGCGCGAGCACCAGATTGTGCGACGACACCAACACCAGGTCGTGCCTCGACAACTGCTCGAGCACCGCAGCGGCAGCAGACACCGACTCGAGATGGTTTGTGCCGCGAAACACCTCGTCGATCAGGCACACACCCGCCGGCTGGCCGGCTGCCTCGAGCAGTTCGCGGGCGCGCCGCAATTCCGCCATGTACAGGCTCTCGCCGCCGAGCAGCGAATCCTCGTTCTGCATGCTGGCGCGCACCGGCACCGCCGGCAGGCGCGCCCGCGTGGCGTAGCAAAAGCCGAACGCGCGCGCCGCAAGCAGGTTCAGGCCCACCATGCGCAGGAACGTGCTCTTGCCCGACGCGTTCTGGCCCGAGACGAACGCGCCGCGCTCCTGCAGCGACAATGACAGCGGCGTCGGCTGCGCCATCAACGGATGCACGCCATCCTCCAGCAGCAGTTCACGCGCCCCGCCACGTTCGGCCCAGCACCAGCGCGGCATCGCGCTCAGGTGCCGCGCCAGTGCCACGTCGGCTTCGAGGTTGGCGCACGCCAGATAGCACTCGCGCAGAAAAGCGCGCTGCCCGAACACGATGCGCGCCGTCCTGAAGTAATGCGCGATATTCCCGGCTGCGAACCAGTCGGCATACTGCCTGCCGCCCGGGATCATGCGCAGCGCGAATGGCCGGTCGAGGCGCACATGCAGACGAGCCGCGGCCGCGCGCGCCGCCACGAACGGTTCGGTCAACGCCCCACCGCCCTTGCCGAGCAGGCCAACGGTGGCAAGCAGCGCGCCCAGCGAGCGGATGGTCGCGGTCCAGCCCTCGATCTCTTGGTGATAGCGGATCTGCAGCGCCATCAGCGGCGCGAGCGCAGCCAGCGTCAGCATCCAGCCCAGCGGCAATGTCACCAGCGCGGCGACCGACACCAGCAGCAGCACCGGTAACAGCCACAACCAGCTTGACCACCACGGCGTCACGGGCGGCGTCTCGCTGAACAACAGCGCGGTGACGTCGACATCCGCATGGCGCAGCATCCGCAGTTGCGCGTGCAGCGCGGCCAGGTGCGCGGGGTCGGCGATCAGGCCTTGCAGGCGCGTGCGCTGGGCGCTGCAGGCGGCATCGTCCACGCCCGCGCGCAGGCGCCGGTGCAGTACCTGCCGGCCAAAGATGCTGGCATCGGGCGCCAGCTTGTCCTCGAACGATGGCAGCAGCAGATCGTCCCAGGTCTGGGCATCGATGCTGGCACAGTTGGCACCATCCTGATCGTGCAGACGCCCGATATCCTGGGGCGTGAAGAAGTGGTTCGGAGGCGGCGCGGTCGATGGCGCCAGTGTGGCGATGGCGGAACGCCAGAGATGCTGCAGGTGGTCGAACGACGACAAGGTCAGTCCTGAAAAGAGCCGGCGGCGCCGGTTGCAAGGTGCATGTGCAGACGACATGGCGAACTTGCAAGAAGGAAAACGTTCCAATGGCGAAATTATCTTTTTTGCATAATGAACGCTCCTACAAACAATGTTCGTTTCCCAACATACCGAGGCGCTAAACACTGGCACGATGCCTTCTTGACCATCTTTATAACAATGTCCATGAAAGGCAGGCCCTCCATGAAACGCGCTTCGCTCGCCGCCGCACTATGCCTCGTGTTCGGCTCCGCCACCGCCCAGCAGGGCGATGGCACGCAGTTCTCCACCAAGATCAACGTCTGGAAGCCCAACAAGGTCGAAGCGACGCCCGAGCGGATCCGTGCACTCAAGGCGCCGCCCGGCTTCACGGTGAGCGCGTTTGCAACCGGCCTGAAAAACGCCCGCATCATTGCTGTCGCGCCCAGCGGCGACATTTATGTGAGCCGCCGTGACCAGGGCGACGTGCTGCTGCTGCGCGACACCAACAACGACGGCCGCGCCGACGGCGAACCGATCACGGTGGCCAACCGCGCCGGCGCGCATGGCCTGGCGATCCGCGACAACAAGCTGTATCTGGTGACGGTCAAGGAGCTGTTCGTGGCCGACATCCAGAAGGATGGCCGCCTGGGCGAACTGAAGATGCTGATCGGCGACCTGCCCGACTCGGGCCAGCACCCGAACCGTACGATGGCGTTCGGCCCTGACGGCATGCTGTACCTGAGCGTGGGCAGCACCTGCAATACCTGCAACGAGAGCAATCCCGAAAACGCCACGCTGCTGCGCATTTCGCCGGACGGCAAGCAGCGCACCATCTTTGCCAGCGGCCTGCGCAACCTGATCGGCTACGCCTGGCATCCGACGACGGGCGAGCTGTGGGGCTTCGACCATGGCATCGACTTCCTGGGCGACGATGTGCAGGCCGAGGAGATCAACAAGATCGAACTGGGTAAACAGTATGGCTGGCCGCACGTGTATGGCGCCAATGAGATCTACCCGCAAAGCACGCCCGTGGGCGAGATCACCAAGGAGCAGTGGAAAGCACGCAGCACGCCGATGGTGCTCGGCTACACGGCGCACGCAGCGCCGATGCAATGGGTGTTCGGCGCCGGCAGCGCGTTCCCGGCCGAGTACCAGGGCGACGCCTTCGTCACGATGCGCGGCTCGTGGAACCGGGTGCCGGCATCGGGCTACGAGATCGTGCGCGTGCGCTATCAGAACGGCCAGCCGACGAAGGTCGAGCCGTTCGTCACGGGCTTCCTGACCGATGGCGGCAAGACCCACATCGCGCGCCCGGTCGGACTGGCGATGGCGAAGGACGGTTCGCTCTTGATGGCGGACGATGCCAACGGCGTGATCTATCGGGTCGCCTACACCGGCGGCAAGGCGACGGCGGCCACGCCGCCGAAGGCGCCAGCAGGCCCGCTCGAACAGCAAACCAGCAAAGGCACCAATGTGCCGCTAGCGCTCAAGCGCCCCGAGACCGAGGCCAAGGGGCAAATGACCGTCTCGTCGCCAAGCTTTGCGGCCAACGGCATGATGAACGAGCGCTATACCGAGTACGCCGATGGCGTCTCGCCGGCGCTGTCGTGGAAAGCGGTGGCCGGTGCGAAGTCGTACGTCATCATCGCGGAAGACCCGGACGCCAAACCGGCCCTGCCCTTCGTGCACTGGGTGATGTGGAATATCCCGGCCAATGTCACGAGCGTGCCGGAAGGCGTGCAGGAGCAAGCCCGCCTGTCGGATCCGGATGGCGTGCTGCAGGGCCTGACGACGCGCGGTTCGCCGGGCTACTACGGGCCGAAGCCGCCACCGGGTGAAGCCGCGCACCGCTACCACTTCCAGGTGATGGCGCTCGACACGATGCTGGACGTGCCATTCGGCGCCGACCGCGATCAGGTGCTCGCCGCGATGAAGGGCCATGTACTGGCCAAGGGCGAAGTCGTCGGCAAGTACGCGCAGAAGCAGAAGCCACAGAAGTAAACCCTGACCGGCGGCCGTGTCCGCGGCCGCCCGAACGGACACCGCGGACAGCGGTGCCCGCGACTGTCCGCCATACCAATCAATGACTTAACGCCTGGCACGGATCGTGCAATAACGACCATTACACCGTCGTTACTGGACCACCATGATCCCCGAACCATCCCGGCAGGACACCACCCTGACGCCGCCCCCGGCGCAACGATTCAAGCGCCGCGCCTTGATGATCGGCGCGGCTGCTGCGCTGGTCGCCGTCAGCGCCACGCTGTACGCTGCTTGGAACAACAGCGAACATAGCGTCTCGGCCAGCCGCATCCGCATCGCCGAGGTGGCGCGCGGCACGCTGGTGCGCGACGCCGCCGTCAATGGCCGCGTCGTCGCTGCCGTCAGTCCCACGCTGTATGCGACCGCACCGGCCACCGTCAACCTGAAGGTCGCCGCTGGCGACACGGTCAAGAAAGGCGACGTGCTGGCGCTGCTCGAATCGCCCGACCTGACCGATGCCCTGAAACGTGAAGTGTCGACCTGGGAGCAGCTCAAGGCCGAAGTCGCGCGCCAGCACATCCTGTCGCGCAAGCAGAAGCTGCTGGCCCAGCGCGAAGCCGACACCGCCGAGATCGACCGCCTGTCGGCCCAGCGCACGCTGGAGCGCTACGACAGCGTCGGCCAGATCGGCATCATCGCCAAGATCGACTACCAGAAGGCCAAGGATGCGGTCAATTCGGCTGGCATCCGCGCTCGCCACGCCAGGCAGGCCGCCGCGCTCGAAGGCGACGACGTCGAACTGGCGATCAAGACCAAGACCAATGAACTCGAACGCCAGCGCCTGTCGATGGCCAACGCCCAGCGCCGCGTCGACGAACTGACCGTGCGCGCGCCGGTCGATGGCTTCATCGGCACGCTTAATGTACAGAACCGGATGGTGGTCGCCGCCAACGCGCCGTTGATGACGCTGGTGGACCTGTCGCGGCTGGAGGTCGAACTGGAAGTGCCCGAAACCTACGCCGGCGACATGGGCCTGGGCATGCGCGCCGAGATCACCCTGCCGTCGGGGCGCGCCACCGGCACGCTGTCGGCGCTGTCGCCCGAGGTGGTCAAGAGCCAGGTGCTGGCGCGGGTGCGCTTCGATGGCGCGCAGCCGACCGGCCTGCGCCAGAGCCAGCGCGTCAGCGCGCGCCTGCTGATCGAGGAAAAACCGGACGTGCTGATGGTGCAGCGCGGCCCGTTCGTCGAAAACGAGGGCGGACGCCACGCCTACGTGATGCACGACGGCGTGGCCGTACGCACGCCGATCCGGATCGGCGCCACCAGTATCTCGGCAGTTGAAATCATCGACGGCCTGAAAGCCGGCGACAAGGTGGTGGTGTCGGGCACCGATGCCTTCGACAATGCCGCACGCGTCTCAATCAATCAATGAACCACGGAGCCAGACTATGCTGCGCATGACCAACCTGAGCAAGGTGTACCGCACCCACATGATCGAGACGCACGCGCTGCGCGGCTTCGCGATCCACGTCAGCCAGGGCGAATTCGTCACCGTGACCGGCCCGTCCGGCTCGGGCAAGACGAGCTTTTTGAACATCGCCGGCCTGCTCGAAGAATTCACATCGGGCGAGTTCATTCTCGACGGCGTGAACGTCAAGGGCCTGGACGACGCGGCGCGCTCGCGCCTGCGCAACGAAAAGCTCGGCTTCATCTTCCAGGGTTTCAACCTGATCCCCGACCTGAACCTGTTCGACAACGTCGACGTGCCGCTGCGCTACCGTGGCTTCAATGCGCGCGAGCGCAAGGAGCGCATCGAGGATGCCCTGGGCAAGGTGGGCCTGGCCTCGCGCATGAAGCACTATCCGGCCGAACTCTCGGGCGGCCAGCAGCAGCGCGTGGCAATCGCGCGTGCGCTGGCGGGCAGTCCGAAACTGCTGCTGGCCGATGAACCGACCGGCAATCTCGATACGCAGATGGCGCGCGGCGTCATGGAACTGCTCGAAGAGATCAACGCGGCCGGCACCACGATCCTGATGGTGACCCACGACCCGGAGCTGGCAGTGCGCACCCACCGCAACGTGCACATCATCGATGGCCAGGTGTCGGATCTGGTGCGGCGCGCGCCATCGCTGCACCAGGCCCATACCGACGTCACGGCATAAGGAGCAGAAATGTTCGGCTATTACCTGATGCTTGGCGTGCGCAGCCTGCGCCGCAATCCGTATCTCACCGTGCTGATGGTGCTGACACTGGCGATCGGCGTGGCGGCCAGCGTGAGCACGCTGACCATCCTGCACGTGATGTCGGGCGACCCGATTCCGGCCAAGAGCGAGCGCCTGTTCGTGCCGTTCATCGACAACGGCGCGCGCAACGGTTACGTCCCTGGATCGGAGCCGATCGATATGCAGTCAACGTACCAGGACGCGATGAATTTGCTGCGCATCGCGCCAGCCGAACGTGGTGTGGCCATGTTCGCCACTGGCATGCCGGTCGAGCCGCCACGCGCCGGCAGCGCGCCGTTCCAGGCGTATGGCCTGGCGCCGACGCGTGCATTCTTCGCGATGTTCGACGTGCCGTTCCGGTACGGCCAGCCGTGGAGTGAAGAAGACGAAGCGCGCGGCGCCAATGTGGTGATCCTGAACCGCACCGTGGCCGAAAAAATGTTCGGCGAAGCCAACCCAGTGGGCCAGCGCCTGCGCATGGGCGGCGAACCGTTCACCGTGGTGGGCGTACTGGGCGACTGGAACCCGATGCCGCGCTACTACAAGCTGATTGGAAGCGGTCCGGCCACCGGTGAAGAATTCATGATCCCGCTGGCCACTGCCGTGCGCAAGGAGCTGCAACCTTATGGCAGCGTCAATTGCAGCCAGGCCCGCGATCCGGGCTACGCCAGCCTGCTGGCCTCGGAGTGCACCTGGATCCAGCTCTGGTTCGAGACCCGCTCCGGCGCCGATCGCGCCGATCTTCAGAGCGCGCTCGAAAATTACGCCAGCGAGCAGCGCAAGCTGGGCCGCCTGCCGCGCCTGGCACCGGTCGAACTGTACGACGTCATGGCATGGATGGAAAAGCAGAAAGTGGTGGGCAACGACACCCGCTTGTCGGCCTGGCTCGCCTTTGGCTTTTTGGCCCTGTGCCTGGTCAACACGGTCGGCCTGCTGCTGGCAAAGTTCTCGGCACGCGCGGCCGAAGTGGGCGTGCGCCGCGCCCTGGGCGCGTCGAAGCGCGACATCTTTCGCCAGTTCCTGATCGAGACGGGCGTGGTGGGCCTGGCCGGCGGCGTGCTGGGACTGGGGCTGGCCGTCGGCGCGCTGGCCCTGATCGGCATGCAGAGTAAGGACATGGCGGCCGTGGCGCGCATGGACTGGCAAATGCTGGCCCTGACCTTCGTGCTGTCGATTGCCGCTGCACTGATTGCGGGCCTGCTGCCAACCTGGCGCGCGTGCCAGGTCACGCCTGCAATCCAGCTCAAATCGCAATGAACGCTCACTACACCATCACGGGAGACTGACCATGGAAATTCGCCCCATCCTGTCGGCGCTCATGCGCAACAAGACCGGCCCCATTCTGGTGGCCATGCAGATCGCCCTGAGCCTGGCCATCCTTGCCAACGCCCTGCACATCGTCAATGAGCGGCGCGCCGTGGCGGCGCGGCCATCCGGGCTGCAGGACGAAGCCGCGACCTTCTATTTTTCGCTGCGTCATCTGAACCAGGACACGCCGGAACAGATGCTCGCCTCGATCAAGCGCGAGCTCCAGGTGCTGCGCGCGGTGCCGGGCATGGCGGCGGTCGCGCAGGTGTCGCAGATGCCGATGTCGAACAGCGGCGGCACGTCCAGCATCGCGGCCGATCCGCGCCAGGCGCGCGAAAGCGCCTACGCATCGACCTATTTTACGGGCGATTCGCTGGTCAGGACGCTGGGCCTGCAACTGATCGAAGGGCGCGATTTTTCCAGCCAGGACATCCTGGATGTGAACGAAACGACCAACGCCGGGGAGCCAACGCAGATGATCGTGACGCGCGCCCTGGCCAGCAAGCTGTGGCCCGGCGCATCGGCGGTGGGCAAGTCCCTGTACTTCGGTACCGGCGACAGCACGCCAAGCGCCCGGGTGATCGGCGTGGTCGAGCGCCTGATAAGCGCCCACGCCGAAGTGGGCGAAAGCGGCGAATTTTCGATGATCATGCCCGCACGTCACTATGGCAGTGGGGGCGCGATGTATGCGATGCGCAGCGAACCGGGGCAGCGCGACCGCGTGATGCAGGAAGCCGAGCGGGCCTTGCGCGCATCGTCGGCCACGCCGATGATCATGCGCATCAAGACGACCCAGGAAGACCGCAAGAACCGCTACCGCGCCGACCTTGCACTGTCGTGGATGCTGGTGACGGTCAGCGTGCTGCTGCTCCTGGTGACCTGCAGCGGCATCGTCGGCATGGCCAGCCTGTGGGTAACCCAGCGCCGCAAGCAGATCGGTGTGCGCCGTGCCCTTGGTGCGCGCAAGATCGACATCCTGCGCTACTTCATCGTCGAGAACGTGATGATCACGAGCGTCGGCGTGATCGGCGGCGTGCTGCTGGGCGTTGGTCTGAACCAGCTCCTGGTGACGAAGCTGGAGATGGCGCGCCTGCCGGTGGCGTACCTGATCGGCGGCGCCCTGATGTTCTGGGTGATCGGCATCCTGGCGGCGTATGGCCCGGCCTGGCGTGCGGCGCGCACGTCGCCGGCGCTGGCCACCCGCAGCTTGTGAGGGCGCGCGCGGGTGCTATGCTGGCGGCCATGCCCACCGTTCTTATCATTGACGACAACGCCGCCGTCGCCATGGCGCTCGACGTGCTGTTTTCGCTGCACGACATCGCCACACTGCGCGCGCTCTCGCCCGCGGAAGGCCTGGATTTGCTGGCGCGCGAACCGATCGACCTGATCATCCAGGACATGAACTTCACGGCCGACACCACGTCGGGCGAAGAAGGCGTGACGCTGTTTCGCGCGATCCGCGCACGCCATCCCGACCTGCCGGTGATCCTGCTCACTGCGTGGACGCACCTGGACGCGGCGGTCGACCTGGTCAAGGCCGGCGCCGCCGACTACCTGCCCAAGCCGTGGAACGACGAGCGCCTGCTGGCCAGCGTGTCCAACCTGATCGAACTGGGGCAAGCCAACCGCGCGCTGGGCAGCCGTCTGCAGCACGAACGCAAGGCGCGGCTGGCGCTCGAGCAGAACTTCGACCTGCGCGGCCTGGTCTGGCAAGACCCGGCCACCGAACGCGTGCTGCACCTGGCCTGCCAGGTCGCGCGCGCCGACGTGCCGGTGCTGATTACCGGCCCGAACGGCGCCGGCAAGGAGCGCATCGCCGACATCATCAAGGCCAATTCGCAGGTGGCCGACGGTCCGTTCGTGGTGCTCAATTGCGGCGCCCTGCCGTCAGAGCTGATCGAGGCCGAGTTGTTCGGCGCCGACGCCGGCGCCTACACGGGCGCGTCGAAAGCGCGCGAAGGCAAGTTCGAGGCGGCCGATGGCGGCACGCTGTTCCTCGACGAAATCGGCAACCTGCCGCTGGCCGGCCAGATGAAACTGCTGCGGGTGCTGGAAACGGGCCGCTTCGAGCGCCTGGGTTCGAACCGCGAGCGCCAGGTGCGCGTGCGCGTGATCAGCGCCACCAATGCCGACCTGGGCGCGATGATCCGCGCCGGCACCTTTCGCGAAGACCTGTTCTACCGCCTCAACGTGATCGAGCTGCGCCTGCCGCCGCTGGGCGCGCGCCCCGGCGACATCCTGCCGCTGGCGCGTTCGTTCCTGGCCGCCGGCAAGGCGCTGCACCCGGCCAGCGAAGCGGCACTGATGGCCTACCCGTGGCCCGGCAACGTGCGTGAGCTGAAAAACGTCATGGCGCGCGCCAGCCTGCTGTCCCATGGCGATACCGTCATGGTGGCCGACCTGGGGCTGCCAACGACGAGCATACCGGCGGCGGCGACAAACCAGGAGCCGGAGCCCGACCGCGCTGCGCTCGTGGCGGCCCTGGCGCGTGCGGGCGGCGTGGTGGCGCAGGCGGCGGCCGATCTTGGCCTGTCGCGCCAGGCGCTGTACCGCCGCATGGAGCGGCTGGACATCGCGCGGCCATGACGGGCAGCGCGCACCAGCCCAGGTTTTCCCTGGTCACACGGCTGTCGGCGCTGGTGGGCACCCTGCTCGCGCTGGCCGTCATCGCTGCGCTGCTGCTGGATCACCTGCTGCCCGCCCGGCCGCTGCTGGTGCTGACCATCTGCCTGCTTGGGCTGGTGCCACTGGCCGTCATCACGCTGCGCGCGCAGCTGCACCCGGTGCTGTCGCTGTTCCGGGCACTCGAGGGCACCGTCGACAGCTACCGTGACGGCGACTTTTCGTGCAGCCTGCACTGGCCGCACAACGATGAACTCCGTGACCTGATCGCCGCCCACAACAATCTCGGCAACGTGCTGCGCGAGCAGCGCCTGGGCCTGGTCCAGCGCGAACTGCTGCTCGACTCGATGGTACAGAACACACCCGTGGCGATGCTGCTGGTGGCCGATTCGACGACGCCCGGCGGCGCCATCGTGTTCGCCAACATCGCCGCGCGCCAGTTGCTGGCGCAGGGGCGCAAGCTCGAAGGCCACAGCCTGCAGGCGGTGCTCGATGACGCTTCGGCGGCCCTGCGCGACGCGCTGGCGCGCGGCGGCGACGGCCTGTTTACCGCTGGCGAAGGCGAGGCCGAAGAGGTCTATCACCTGGCGCGCAGCACCTTCACACTCAATGGCCGGCGCCACGAGCTACTGCTGCTGCGCCACCTGACGGTCGAACTGCGCCGCCAGGAAGTCCAGACCTGGAAAAAAGTCATCCGCGTGATCAGCCACGAATTGAACAACTCACTGGCGCCACTGGCCTCGCTCGCGCACTCCGGCGCCGAGCTGGTACGGCGCGGCCAGCTCGAACGCCTGCCGCAGATCCTGGAAACGATCGGCGAACGCACGCGTCACCTGGAGAGCTTCATCTCGGGCTACGCACGCTTTGCCAAGCTGCCCACGCCCCGCCTGGAAGCCTGCAGCTGGCCAGCCGTGGTCACGCGCCTGGCGGGTCAGGTGTCCTTTACCATCGCGGGCGAGCTGCCACCGGATGCAGCCTGGATCGATGCCGCGCAGCTCGAGCAGGCGCTGCTCAATCTGTTGAAGAACGCGCACGAGTCGGGTTCCCGGCCTGACGATGTGCAGTTGCAGATACGGCGCGTACAGGACCAGGTGCGCATCGACGTGATGGACCGCGGCAGCGGCATGAGCGACGCGGTGCTGACCCACGCGCTGGTGCCGTTCTATTCGACCAAGCGCGCCGGCACCGGCCTTGGCCTTGCGCTCGCGCGCGAGATCGCCGAGGCGCACGGCGGGCGCATCCTGCTGGCCAATCGCGACGGTGGTGGCCTGGCCGTGACGCTGTTCCTGCCGGCGCTGCCGGTGACCTGAGAGCCTGCAGTAGCGGCTCTGGTAACATCGGCTTTGCCCTCCACCACTTCGTGCCATGTCCGCCAAGTCACCCACCGTCATCGATCCGCGCTTCGCCCAGCCCGGCCATCCTCCCGCCACCATCGACGAATTCGAGGGCGTGCGCTTTTTGCACCTTGGCACCTCGTGGGTGCAGGGCGCGATGCGGCTGGCCAAGCCGGACACGATCGAGCTCGAATACGTGCAGATGATGATGATGTGGACACTGTTCCAGAGCGCGCCGCGCCACGTCGTGCAGCTTGGCCTGGGCAGCGCCGCGCTGACCAAGTTCACGTATGCCCGCTTTCCCGATGCGCGCGTGACGGCCGTTGAACTGAACCCCAACGTGATCGCGATCTGCCGCGCCCTGTTCGGCCTGCCGGAAAACGATGCGCGCCTTGACGTGCGCGAGCAGGACGCGATGGACTTCGTGCTCGATCCGGCCAACCACGGCAAGGCCGACGTGCTGCAGGTGGACTTGTACGACCAGGACGCGCGCGGCCCGGTGCTCGATTCGGAAGCGTTCTACCAGGGCTGCCTGGATTGCCTGGCGCCGGGCGGCGTCATGACCGCCAATGTGTTCGGCGACTTCAGCAACTACGACAAGAATTTCCTGAACATGGAGCAGGTGTTCGACGCCGTCGTGTGGCTACCGGAGGTGCACGATGCCAATGTGGTGGTGGTGGCGTTCAGGGACGCGCCGCAGCTGGACTTTTCAGTGCTCTACGAGCGCGCCGGCGAGATCAAGCGGCGCCTGAACCTGCCGGCCAAGAACTGGGTGAACGGTCTCAAGGAATGGATGCGCGACCATCAAGGCTGACATGGCGCGCCGTGCCCGTCCGATGCCCTGGCTCGGGCGACGCCACGCCCAGTTCGGACGCCGGCACCGGTGCGCCCAGCACCGCGAACACGGTGCCGCATGACTCGCGCTCGAGCGCCAGCACGGGGAACACGCGTTCCAGATTGGCGTACTTGGCCCAGGCGCCCGCACCGCGCGACTGCGTCGGCGGAATCGACATCGCGGCATAGCCGCGCGCGCCGCCCTCCACTGCTTCGATGCTGCGCCCGCGCGCTGCCCGCGCGTCGTCCAGCGGCACCGGAATATCCGACGCGTCAAGGCAGCGCACGCGCAACTGCGCGCCCGGCAGGGGGTGGTCGTTGATCTTCTGATTGGGCGCGTGCCACAGCTGCATCAGGACGATGCCGGTTGCGCTGTGGGCGTCCCAGGCGCTTTCGAGACTGCCGTAATGCTCGAGGCCATAGCGTTTGCAAAGCTGGGTGATATTCATGCTAATCGTTCCGTTGCCGTTGGCGCCGTTCCCGGACACGCCGGGCGGCGGGATCCTGCATGGCGCGCAGCAGGATCGCTCGTGAGACGTTGCAGCTTTCGAGGTACACCAGCCCTGCGTTGACGCCGCGCGTCTCGGCCAGGAATAACGCATATTCGGTGGCAAGCGCGGTTCGCTCGTCGGTTCGTCGCTGGATCATGGTGTGCTGCCTGAGGTGGTCGGCGGATTTCGCTCGCGCGGCGCGCGGGCATGGTGAAATCCAGTCGGCGGAATGAACCGCCTGCCGCCGTGCCTGTTTGGCATGGTTAATGGCTATCGTAGCTTGTCGCGAGCCGCGCACATTTGAAAAACTTGTTAAATAACGTAACAATAAAACAATACTTTTCAAACATTATTTCTTATAGAAAAGTGCTTAATACTCAAAGCATTATTCGCTGCTCATGAAAGTATTGTTTAACGAGCAAACCTGTCTCATTTGTACGACGTATTTGCTCCGGAGACACGTTCGTACTTACTTATTTCACATGCTCAGTCGTCGGCACCCCAACCCCGTTGCTAAGATTAAATAATGCTCTGATAACAGGGCGACATAAAAATCGATGAAAAGGGGACAGAGGATGACGAAACAAACACTGCCACGACGCGCCCTGCTGGCGTCGGCCTTGTTGGCGGCGCTCGCACCAGCCACTGCACAGGAAGCCGACAGCAATATGTCGCAAGTCGTGGTGCTCGGCTCACGCACCCAGGCCAAGACGGCGCTGGACACCGCCGTGCCCGTGGGCCTGATCAGCACCAAAGACATCCAGTCGGCCGGTACGCTCGAACTGGGCAAGGTGCTGCAAGACCTCGACCCGTCGTTCAACTTCACGTCGACCTTCGTCAGCGACGGCACCGACATCATCCGCCCCGCCACGCTGCGCGGCCTCGGCCCCGACCAGCTGCTCGTGCTGATCAACGGCAAGCGCCGCCACCAGCAGGCGCTGGTCAATGTGCAGCAAACGATCGGCCGCGGCTCGGCCGGCACCGACATCAACGCGATCCCGCTGTCAGCGATCCAGTCGATCGAAGTGCTGCGTGACGGCGCCGCCGCCCAGTACGGGTCGGACGCGATCGCGGGCGTCATCAACATCATCCTCAAGAAGGGTGTCGGCAACGGCATCGTCAGCGCCAGCGCCGGCACGACCGACGAAGGCGATGGCGACACCTACTCGGCCAGCGCCAGCCGCGGCTTCGCGCTGGGCAGCGACGGCGGCTACCTGAACCTGTCGGTCGAAGCGCGCAAGCGCGACGAAACCAACCGCGCCGGCCTGGACACGGCGCGCGTGAATCCGCCACGCGTCACGCAGCGCCTGGGCGACAGCAACGCCAAGGATTACTACCTGTGGATGAATTCGGCCCTGCCGATGGGCGGTGGCGAGCTGTATGCGTTCGGCGGCGCCTCGAAACGCAAGGGCGATTCGGGCGGCTTCTTCCGCCCGAAGGAAGATGGGCGCAACGTCCCGGCGGTGTACCCGGAAGGCTTCCTGCCGAACATCGTCACCACCGTGCAGGATGCGTCGCTCGCCGTCGGCTACCGCCATGACCTGAGCCGCGACTGGTCAGTGGACGCGAGCGTGAACCACGGCCGCAGCCAGCTCCAGTTCCACGAACGGAACTCGATCAACGTCAGCTACTGGTACGAAAACGGCGAATCGCCGCGCGAAGCCGACACGGGCACGCTCAAGTTCGAGCAGACCACGTTCAACCTCGACTTCAAGGGTCCGGTGAACCTGATGGGCGGCGAGCTGTTCGTCGCCGCCGGCGTCGAGTGGCGCCGCGACAATTACGAGATCGAGGCGGGCGACCCGGTCTCGTACCAGTACGGCCGCACCAACAACCCCGCCATCATCATCCGCGACCAGACCGGCGGCATCGCTGCATCGGGCATCCAGGGCTTCCCGGGTTACACGCCATCGACGGCGGTCGACCAGGGCCGCCACAACACGTCCTTCTACGTCGACCTGGAGCGCAAGTTCGGCCCGGATGTCTCGGTCGGCGCGGCAGTGCGGCACGAGCGCTATTCGGACTTCGGCAATACGACGATCGGCAAGCTCAATGCGCGCTGGGACCCGAGCCGCTCGTTGGGCGTGCGCGGCAGCGTATCGACGGGCTTCCGGGCGCCGGGCGTTCAGCAAAAGTTCTACAGCTCGGTCTCGACCAACCTGAA
The DNA here is from genome assembly GCF_014200505.1 of Massilia aurea. Classification (GTDB taxonomy): domain Bacteria; phylum Pseudomonadota; class Gammaproteobacteria; order Burkholderiales; family Burkholderiaceae_D; genus Telluria; species Telluria aurea_B. The sequence goes on from NZ_JACHBX010000002.1 coordinate 367,304, forward strand.
TTCGGCCGGCGTGCTGACCGAAACGCTGACGGCGCGCGAAGACAGCGCCGTCACGCGCGCCTTCGGCATCGCGCCGCTGAAAGAAGAAACGTCGAAGAGCGCCAGCATCGGCGTGATCCTGCGGCCGACCACCACGTTCTCGCTGACCGCCGACGTGTACCGCACGAAGATCGACGACCGCATCGTGTTCTCGAGCACGATCTCGCCGGAGTCGGGCGCCTGCGCGACGCCTGCCGCGTGCCCGATCCGCGCGATCCTCGACCCGCTGCGCGTGGGCCAGGCACAGTTCTTCACCAATGCGATCGACACGTCGACCACGGGTCTGGACCTGGTGGCGCAGCAAACCATCCGCGGCCAAGGCTCGACCCTGGTGCTGTCCGGTCAGCTGGGCTTCAACAAGACCGAGGTCAAGGCGCGCAATTCGCAATCGCCCGTGCTGACCGGCGCGCAGCTGTTCGACGATGCACAGGTGACGCTGATCGAGCGCGGCCAGCCACGCAAGCACCACGTCGTGTCAGCCGATTACACGGCCGGCGCCTGGAACGTGACGGGCCGCGCGAACTACTTCGGCGAAGTGCAGGGCCAGGGCTTCACGGCGCCGTTCGTGCAGACGTGGGAAGCCAAATGGATCGTCGACCTGACGGGCCGCTACACGTTCAACAAGAGCCTGAGCCTGTCGGCGGGGATCAACAACCTGTTCGACACGTATCCAACCAAATGGGACCCGGTCCGCGCAGCCCCCTTCCCGCAGCTGGGCTTCACGTATTGCTGGGAGACCTGCCCGTTCGGGATGAATGGCCGCACGGCGTATGTGAAGGCGGACTACACGTTCTGATGGGTTGATGGATCAGAACAGTGCGTGCACGTCAGGACGCGTGCTGCACAATGCAACACTGTGGCATAGCAGCACTGCCAGCACCGATTTGAACGCGGTGCTGGCAATCACCTCCTGAGCCTCGTTACCAGCGGCGCGTCCAGAGCTTCTTTTAGCATGCAAGGAAGTACTGCTCGCGTATGACCGGGACCAATCCAGCGCGAAGGGGCATGCCGCCGTCTTCACGCCGAAGCTGACATCAATTATTCCGCTTGTCAGTCGTTGATGGACTCCGAATGCGTCTTGTGCGGCACCTGCGTTGAAGCCTGCCCGACCGCGACGCTGACGATGAACACCATCCTCTGGCTCTGCTAGGCAGAGCACAGCATCACGACGACATGCGCGCATTGCGGTGTCGCTCGTTCGCTCAAGGCCGAGATGAACGGTAACCAGATCTTGCGCAGAGTGCCAGCCCGGAATGGCAAGGCCAGCCAAGGCCATACCCTGCGCTAAGGACCGCTTCGCGTAGGGCTACACGCATTTATGTTCCGAATATTGATAGTGAATAATCTGAAGCCGAACAATCAATGTTCAGTATCTCGACGCCATCTTTTGACGACTTTTTCAAACGAGGCGTCTTTCCAATCTGATTGCCACTCTGTGAAAGCTTTCACACTTGCAGACTTCGGCTCGGGATTTGGCTTTGGCAATCGAACCAGACTTGGCATTAACACCGCGTCTCCAACTACAAATGCTTCACCTTGTCTTAAAGTAGGCAGCATTTCAACAAGTTGATGTGAACTATCCGGCAAAAGTGCCCTGATATAGTTTTGATCATTTCTATTGGTTAAACGTAGTGCGACGAAGTTATTGCATTGTGAAAATATTGTATCCGAAACTTCTGAAGGCCGTTGGCTCACTACCATCAAACTCAAACCATACTTTCGACCTTCCTTGGCAATCCGCTCAATTGATTTTTTCGCAGCGCGATAGTCTACACCACCATTTTGCGGAATATAGTTATGAGCCTCCTCGCAAACTATCATGAATGGTATGTCGTTTGTCTCATCTTCAGCATGTTTGATTTTCGAGTAATGAAAAGCAAAGTCAAAAATTAGTCGAGAAACTAAACTAACGGTTATACTAAGCACTTCGAACGGGATCCCGCTTAAATCGACAATGGTGATATTAGATTTATTTAAGTAGCCTAAAAATTGCTTTAAGACCTTATCAAAATCTTTTGTTCCATATTCTTTGCCATTCTCATCTTTTGGCTCAAGAAGGAAACTTAACCGCTTATCTTGAAGACGTGTATCAAGTCGAGATACGAATCTATCAAATTCGCCATTGAACCCACCTTCTTTCGAAACTTTAGCATCAAGTTTCTTGTGAGTGGAATTACCAGTCGACGCTTCAAAATCAATTTCCCCCCAAAGGCTATCGTCTGAATAGGGAATATCCTTCTTAGCTAAACAAGCAAGATAAATCTTAGAATCCTTCTCATAAACCGTTAAATTATTTTTGTTATTTATATAATTAAAAACTTCTCTAATAGAAAAATATACCGGAGTATCATAAGTAATATTTTTTAAATCGACATTATGCTTTATTTTATTTAAGATTACGGCTTTTTTGAATTGCGATATTTGATTGTGAGAATTTTGCTCACCACTCTCAATAAAAAGTGACTCCAATTCTTCTGCATTCATAAGCCAATACGGAATTTTTATTCCATCGACGTCAAGAAGGTTTAGAGTAAAGTTTTGATCGTCGTGTATTTTAAATGCACTTGAATATTCTGAATGCAAGTCGAAAATCAAAATGTGAGAATTTTTTTGCATCGTGCAATTAATATTTTTGGCATTTTTAATTCCTACTACACTTTGCAACAACCCTGCAACTGTGCATGACTTCCCAGAGCCTGTAGACCCTACCACCCCAATATGTTTTCCAAAAAACTTATCTCCATCAACAAAAAATGGTACTTTTTCGTTATTCGAAATTGTCCCAAGAAGAAAATTAAAGTCGTTTGTTTGCGAAAAAATTAACTTCAGATCCGACTCATTAAATATGAATACTTCCTCGGTCGGAACTGGCAGAACTTGAATTCCCCTGACAAAAATTGCTTTTCCACAGTCAACGACTAGGGCACCAATCGGAGTTATTTCCAAGACGAAGCGCCATTGCACGTCACCCTCTGATGTCAACAAATGCGTCCCGGAAACGTTATTAATTGACCCAACGGCAAAGTTATGATTTCCATCTGCTACCTTAAGAAATTGACCAACCTGAAGAGATTTTTTATACCTTTCCAGTACATGTAGCCCATCTATTTCAATGGAAATCTTATCTGGAGCACTGGATGTGACTCGGCCAATTTTACTCATAACTTCCTCTTAATTGAAGAACAAACTCAAGTTCATTGAAGCTTTTAACTCCAAGGTGTACAACATTCCAATCTGTAACATCGATTTCCGATGGGACCACATCGCATATACAAAACAGATCGCTCGACTTTTTTTGATTTATGTATTTCATATCCGGTCGCGACGAAAACATGCACAAATCGAACTCTTTCTTAACTAATCCTCCGGAAATTCCTGATCTCATTGGAGCGCGAAATAGTTCAGACTCTATTACTTCATTTCCAATAAATCCTGTATTGGCCTTAATTCCTTTTCGATATAGCCTTAGATGGAGCTCATGTATTTCGTCTTGGTCACAATTTACTGCGATCGTGGGAATGGTAGTATGGGCAGTCTTATATGAATACTTCTTTATATAATTATCTATAAAAATTATTATTTCATCGGAAAAACCATTGATCGAGTCCGGTAAAAAGTAAAATGACCGTTTTCGGTTATTTTGAGAGAGCCCATCTGCAAGCTGCTTTCGAATCGATAATAGTATTTCCTTTTTTTTCTTAGATGCTAAAACCCATTTAGAAACTCCGGTTGTGTTTATACTCAACAATAATTGCTGAAAACTTGCTCTTTTTATTTTTCTTTGACTTTCATCTCGCAGACTAGATAATTTTGCAATATGATTAATTGCGTTTGGATACAATATACAGTCAACGTCAGAATCGGCAATATCCAAAGATACCAGTGCAAGTTTGGCTTTTTTCTCTAGATCATCAATAGATGGCCCAAATTCCAGCTCTAGATTGCTAAGAAAATTAGTTTTATTTAATGGATTTACTATTCTCGCGGATATTTTTGAAAGTTTTTGATCTTTGGTTGCTATAGCGGCATCGAGAGTAGCCATAGAAATCGCGACCACACGATCCTTCTCACTAGGAACATGAATATATATTTTGTATTTAATATTCTTTGCCGGAGATTTCGAATACGCCTCAGCCATTTGAAGAATCGGCTTGTAAATCAAACTATCTGTGAAAGTATCGACAGATTCATGGTACTTACACTGTACCGCAAGCAAGTCTCCATTAATAAATTCAATATCAATATCTTCAACTAACCCTTCAACTGTCACCTCTTCACCCACAACAGCCTCGGCTATTGATATTATTGTTTTGTTAAACTGGTAAAGAAAGCCTTTTATTGTGCTGTCAGCTGTACGACTCATAATTCACGATATATATAATGTCAAGGTTATTAAGACAATTTGGGTTAGCTAGACACTTAAGTCTTGGCAATTTATTTTTGCATAAAGAATTGATCGAAATCTATCGAATTGTAACTAAGGCGAGGAATTTGTAAGAGCAGATAGTGCAAAGCTGGAATGCTAGAACACCAGCAGAGACTTTCACGTAATATTATTGGTTAAAAAATGAATTTATTCTTTAACAATATTATCATTGTAGCGCTTGAATTTTACGACTGTCTTCGAAACGGGTGACTGACGTTCAATTTCGGTCTTGAGTACTGCACTTGGCTTAGATTTTTCGTGGAAAGAATCCTATGGATTGGCACAAAAACAGTAGATGCTAATATGAAGCTGAATCGGACGATGTATCCATTGTTGCCGTGAAAACAGCGGGGGTCAGGTCTAACATTCGGACACGACCTCTTCACTAGTTGCTCAATTGAGTAAGGCGAAGGCGCGCCTTTGCGATCGATTTCGCACGGTTGTTGCATAGCCGTTCTGAAAACGCATCGCTACGGCTGGGGCCGTGTCCGAATGTCAGACCTGACCCCGGCTTTTTTCAGCGTCGCTCGCGCCACCACAGCAGCAGCATGGCCGCTGCAAACACGAGGGCGAATGGCCAGGATGGTGCGGGGCGTGTTGGTCCGTTCACCGGCTGGATCTGCGAACGGGCGGCGTAGCGCGCTGTTGCGTCGCGCCGTTCGGCTGCCTGCCATCCGGGCCAGTCGTTCGTGGCGTACACGTAGATTGCATGCGGGCCGGCGTTCTGGTCCTGTAACTGCAACCAACCTGCTTTTTGCGGCCACAGCGCTGCGCACGATGCATCGGCGCGATCTGCGCGACGCTGCCAGCCAAGGGACTGCTTCAGATCGGGGAGTGTCAGCTGGCCACTGACGCCGCGCGCGCAGAGTTCCAGGCGCTGGCCTGCCAGTGGCATGTCGCCTGGTGCCAGCCATTCGGTCTTGTGCCGCTCTTCGACACCCACGCGATCCAGCACGCCCTGCCACCACAATGCCAGCGCGCGCGGCTCGGCGATCGCGTGGCGGTGCCATTCGGTGACGCCCAGCCAGGCGATGCGGCCCTGTTGCCAGTCGCGGGTCCAGACCATATTGTCAGTGCCGCGCCATGGACCGGCGTCACGCGATGCGGGCAGCAGCGAGGCCACTGGCATTTCTAGCGGCGTGTCGATCTTCGCGCCCAGCGGCTGCGCACGCAGGGGCAATTGCAGCGTGCGTGACCAGACGCCCGGATCGTTCGCGTTTCCGCCCAGGACCAGCAGCGGCATGCCCTTGGCCACGCGGTCCAGCAGCGCGGAGCGTTCGCCCGCCGCCATCCGCTCGAAGCGCGCGGCGTCGATCACTATCAGGTTGGGCGAGGCCATCTCGGTGCGTGGCGCTTCGGTGCGCGTGATTGCGCGGCCCAGCGTGACTTGCCAGTCGAGCAGCGCGCCACTGCTGGTCAGCAGGTCGTTCAGCACGCGCAGGTCGAACGATGGCGCGCCGAAGCGGCCGACGACCTGCAGCGGCGCAGGTTCGTGCACGATGAACGGGACCGGTCCCTCGGCAATGACCTTGTCCTTGGCGTCGAGCAGCCGCGCCTTGAGCACGACGCGCTCGGCCACCGGTGGCATCCAGTCGACGCGCAGGTCGCCGGTGCCGCGCGCCTCTGCAAGCGGTTGGCCATTCTCGGCCAGCAGTTGCAGCCGCGCGTCGGTCTTGTCTTCGCGCGTGATCGTTAGCGTGAACTGGCGGCCCAGTGCTACCTGGCTTGGAAACGCGAGCCGCAGCGCACCGCCGCGTGGCGCTTCCCAGGCCAGCGGTCGCGCCGGCAAATCGTTCCACTCGGCGGCGCGCAGGCCATCGCCCTTCAGCGTCAGGCTGGTCACACCTTCCAGTGATGACGGTGGCGCGGCAGGATCGATGGCCAGCGTGCGGCCGCCCTCGCCCGGCATGCGCAAGTCCAGCGCGAACAGGCCCAGGCTCGCGGCGGCGACGATGACCAGCAACGCATCGAGCCATTGGCGGCGGCGCAGATACAGCCCGGCGCTGACGATGCCTGCCACGAGGATGGCGGCGATGAGCCACTGCTGGTTCATGGCTTGGTCGCTCCATCAGCCGACTCGCGCCAGCGGCGCGTGAACGCCGTATCGACGCTGGTCTTCGCCTGCAACAGCACCTGTCCCTGCCCTGCGCCGGAACGCAACCAGGCGCGCAGCACCGGGCGGCACGCGATGCAGCCGTCGGCCACGTCCTGGATCGCGCGCTGCGCTGCCAGACGCTGCTCGTCCTCGACCAGGCGCGTGCGCACCCAGTCGCTCGCGGTACGCATCCACAGCGCCGGCAGCGCGGCCTCACCCGATAAGGCCTGCACCAGCGTGCGCAGCTCTTCCGGCAGCGCCGCCGCCTGCTCCGCCTGCGTGCGACGGTAGCTTGCGGCGCCGTCCATCTCGCCGGTCATGCGTTTTTCTTCCTTGATCGGTGGCGGCGTAAAGGCGGTCTTGTGCAGGTAAATGCGCTCGGCCTGCTGCAGCTCCTTGATCGCTTCCAGGGCCTTGTGTTCGGGTGCCAGCGCGCTTTTCGGCGTGACCGCGCGCAGCGATTTTTCGGCGTCCCACATCGCGACCAGTGCGCGCCGCAGCACCTTCTTGGTGCCTTCGTCGTACATCGTCGCGTTCTCGGCTTCGTCGTGCGCGTGGCCGTAGGTTGCCAGGATCTGCTGCGTCTCGTTGACGATGCCGCCCTTGCGCTGATTTGGCTCGTCGTGATCGTGGTCATGGCCACCGGGTGCATGGTCATGGCCCTCGTGGCCTTCTTCTTCGGCAGGCTTCTCGGCGGCGCGTGGCGCCTTGGCCGCTTCCTCGCCGAACAGCGTCGACTCTTCGCCCAGGAACTGGCCATAGCGGCGGCGCAGCTGCGCCTGGTCGTCGCCGATCCGCTCGCTGCGGTCACGCACGTCGGCCGCTGCGAGCTTCGTGCTGCGCATGTCGGCGATCAGCTGTTCGGTGTCGATGATGATCTGGCGCTGGCTGCGCAGCGACGCCGGCTTCACCAGCGACGGCATCGCCGCACTCTCTTCTTCGGCTTCCTGTTCCGGCGCCGGACGCCGCACGGTATATGTCGGCGATTGCACGGTCTGCGCGCGGCCCGCGTTGTCGGTCGCGCGGACGAAAAAATACAGCTCGTCGCCCGGTTCCATCGCCAGTTCGCTCAGGGCCCATGTCTTGGACCAGTTGCGCAGCCTGGGATTGTTTGACGCCGGCAGCGGCATCTCGCGGTCCGTAAAACGCACGTTCTCGCCGCTGCCCTGCGCCAGCGTCATGTGCAGCGTCGCGCGGGTGATGCGGTAGTCGTCCTTGACCTGGACCGTCATCGTGGTGCCGGTCGCGTTATCGCGCAGGTCCTGGATCATCTGCGCCGGCGCGCTGATCGTGATCTCGGGCGGCGCGTCGGGAATCACGCGCAGCGTGTGGCGCGCGCCACGCCAGCGCCAGACGACCGATTCGGTGGCCGTCCAGCGCGCGCACTGTTCACCGGGTTCCAGTGTTTCACCGTTACCCAGCTCGATTTTATTGTTACCGCCCGTGCCACCGGTCAGGCACCAGGTCACCACCGTCTGCTCCGGCACCTGCAGATCGCGCGGTGCCGAGGTGGATGCCGCCACGCCCGTGTAGGCAGGCGGCGCGAGCTTGAGCGTCAGGCCGGCCAGCGTGGCGGCGGTCGCACTGCTGACGGGGCTGGGCGGCGTGACCGCACCTTCTTGCGCCGGCCGCGTGGTCGCGTACCACACCATCCCCGCGAGCACCGCGCTGACCAGCAGGATCGGCAGACCGCTCGATACATGCCGGCGCGCGATCTGGCGCAGCTGCTGGCGCGAGACGGCCGCATCCAGCCGCGCGAACAGGCGCTGCTGCTGCAGGCGCGCGATCGGCGTGTCGGCCGCGTCGAGCAGGGCCGCGCTGTCTTCCATCTCGGGCACGGCGCCATCGAGCCACGCCGGCCATTCATACGCCACGCGCCGGCGCAGCTTGACCCAGTCCAGCGCGCACCAGCCGGCCCAGGCCAGCAAACCGGGGCCCGACGGAATGACCAGCCAGGGCAAGGCCCCGCCGATCCAGAGCGGCATGCGGCGCAGCCGGGCTGCGCGCCATACGCGTTTGGTGATCTCAACGCCTCCGTGCATGCGCGAGACTCCTTTCAAGGACGAACAGGCCGACCAGGATGGCCAGCAGGATATCGCGCAATGCGCCACTCGGCGCCGGTGCGTTGGCGCCTTTCGAGGCGGCGAACGTTTGCGACGGCAAGGTATAGGGACGCGGCCCGATGTGCAGCTGCTGCCAGGTGTCGAGCAGCGCACGCGCAGCGTCGACATCCTGCGGCGGCCATGCGGGGTGATGCCACAGGTGGCCGCGCGCGCTGTCGGCGTACTGCAAACCGTTCAGCGTACGCGCCTTGGCCAGCTCGGGGAACGCCGCCGGGTTGGTCACCCACCACAGCGCCGCGCGCAGCGTGGCAGGCGGCGCCCCGGCGCGGTCCCAGATGATCAGGTCCGTCCTGGCGCCCGGCGCCTCATCCACGACGATCTTCTCGACACCATCCTGCGCCGCGAACAGCCGGCGCCAGGCTTGCGGGCGCGCGCTGGCAATCACCACGTGACGCTCGACGTTGGCCAGCACGGTCGGCTGCGTGCGCACGGTCACCGCGCGGCCAAACACCGGCTTCGTGGCCGGCATCGGCACGTCGCCCAGCACCAGCAGGCGTGCGTCGCCCGTCCACTCGCGTTCGTGCGTGTGCAGCCAGCTCAATGCCTGCGCCGCTGGCAGCGTCACGCGCTCGGCCCCAGCCAGGCCGGCTTGCCCCACTTCGCGCTCGACCCAGACCTTATCAGCGCCCGCGGTCACGACCACCGTGTCGCCGCGCCACGGGTAGACCGGGTCAGCCAGCCAAGCGATGAGCACCGCAAGTAACAAGCAGCGCACCAACAGCAGCAGCGGATCGCTCCAGCGCCACACGCGCGTCTGTTTCGGCTCGGTGCGCGGCAGGAAACGCGCAGTGGCCATGAGCGCGGCCTGGCTCTGCACGCGCTTGCGCCGGTGCCACCAGACCGGCAACAGCAATACGGGAAGCGCAAACCACCAGAGTGCATTCATGGGCGATTACCTCGATGGCCGGCGCAGCCAGCGCCGCAGTACGTCGCCCGGCGCCTGCTCGATGGCGGCCAGCGTCAACGGGATGTCATTCGTGCGGCACTGGGCCGTCACCCGATCGAAGTGTTCCATGCGGTTGCGGCGGTAGCCTTCCTTCAGGTCGGCGCCGAAGCGGAACACCCCTTCTTCATGCTCGGGATCGCGGTACGCCTGCGTGTCCGGGAAGCTGGCGTCGATCTCGGCCTGCGTCTGCAGGCACAGCACGCGCACGTCGTGGCGCATCTGACGCAGCCGGGTCAATGCCAGCGACAGCGGGGACGGCCAGTCGAGCAAGTCGCTCGCCGCATAGATGGCACTGGGCGAGAGGGCGAAGTGCAGGCTGGCCTTGAGCGTGGCGGCGTCCGGCAACTGGCCGGCAGGCGTGGCGCGCTGCAGCTGCGCCAGCACACGCTGCAGATGGCGTGGACCGCGATTGGCAGGCGTGAACGTCACCTTGCCATCGCTCAGGATCACCAGGCCGAACGCATCGCCCTGGCGCTGCGCGATGGCGGCCACGCAGGCCAGCAGCGTGCGCGCACAGGTCAGTTTGTCGATGCCCTCAATGCTGCGGCTCGGTTCTGCCATCGACGCACTGGCGTCGAGGATGAGCCAGACGGCCACGTGGCTGTCGCGCTCCGCCTCGCGCACAAAATATCGGTCGGCACGCGCGGCCAGCTTCCAGTCAACGCGGCGCCACTCGTCACCCGGCACGTACGAGCGGTACTCGGAAAACTCGACGCCGGCCCCGCGCTCGCGGCCCGCGTGGATGCCGTGCCCGAGCCCGGCCAGCACGTGACGGATCACAAGATCGAGCCGGGTCGTGTGCGCGATCAGCGCCGGGTTCACGGACGACATTTTGCGATCGCCAATTACGCTACCTTGATCTCGCGCTGCAGCGCCTGCAACACATCCGCAATGGCGATACCGTCGGCTTCGGCCTCGAAGTTGCGCAGCACGCGGTGCGCCAGCACCGGCAGCAGCATCGCGCCGATGTCGTCGCGGGTCACGGCCAGCCGGCCCTGCATCAGCGCGCGCGCTTTCGACGCCAGCACCAGCGCCTGGCCGGCGCGCGGCCCGGCGCCCCAGCCGATGTGCTTTTTGACGGCATCGACCGTCGTCTCGCTCGGGCGCGTGGCGCGTACCAGGCGAGTGGCATACCGCACCAGATGGTCACCAATCTCGATGTCGCGCACCAGCTGCTGCAGACGCAGCAGCGTGGCAACATCCATCACCGGCTCGGCATCCTGCAAGCCGGCGTGCGTCGTGCGCGAGACCATCAGCACTTCTTCGTCTTCGGTCGGGTACACGACATCGATGCGCAGCAGGAAGCGATCCAGCTGCGCTTCCGGCAGCGGATACGTACCGGCCTGCTCGATCGGGTTCTGCGTGGCCAGAACAAAGAAGGGCCGTGGCAGCATGTGCGTCTGGCCGGCGAAGGTGACCGACCGTTCCTGCATCGCCTCGAGCAGCGCCGACTGCGTTTTTGGGGGCGCGCGGTTGATCTCGTCGGCCAGCAGCACTTGCGTGAACACCGGGCCAGGCTGGAAGCGGAATGCGCGCTGGCGCGTGGCCTGGTCTTCCTCGAGGATCTCGGTGCCGACGATATCCGACGGCATCAGGTCGGGCGTGAACTGCACGCGCCTGAACTGCATGTCGGTCGCCTGCGCCAGCGATTTCACGAGCAGCGTCTTGCCCAGCCCCGGCACGCCCTCGACCAGCGCGTGGCCGCCGGCCAGCAGGCACGTGACGAGCAGGTTGACGACGTCTTCCTGGCCGATGATCACGCGCGCCATGCTGGCTTTCAGCTCGCCCACTTTCGCCGTCAGTGCAGCGATTTCCTGTTCGTCCCACGCTATCGAATTACTGTCAGCCACTGGTCATGCTCCCAACGCATATTGAATGATGTTCACTGCAAAGCGGGTGTTGTCGACCGCCAGAAAACGCTTGTTGCGAAAGTCGTAGTCCCATTCGCAGCCATAGTCCTTGTTCGAGTACAGCACGCGCACGCGCCCGCCGATCTCGATCGCCTTCAGGTACTCGTGCACCAGGTCGTCGCCCCAGCCATTGAGCTCCATGCCGGTCGTGGGCGGGCCGTCCTCGAACTTGAAGAAGCACGAGTACAACGGGTGCTTGTTCGGGATTTTCTTCAGCGCGTTCAGGCCGAAGATCTTGGCCATCTCGGCCTCGAACGACTTGGCAAACAAGCCGTCGATGTCGTGGTTGCAGTCGTCCACAAAGACAAACCCGCCGCCACGCACGTACTGTTCGAAGTTGCGCCGCTCCGCCGGGGTGAACTGCACCAGCTTGTGGCCGGCCAGGTAGCAGAACGGCGCCTGCAGCATCTTCGGGTCGGACAAGGCCACCATGCGTTCGGTCGTATCGACCCGCAACGTGGTGTACTCCACGAGGGAGTTCAGCACGTTGCTCGGCATGCGGACATCCACGTCCCAGTTGCCCGATTCGTACATCAGGCGTGTGAAGTAGAAGTCAAAACTGGCCATGTCGATGCCCGACCGTCAGACCGCGTCCGACAGCGACGTGAAGTTGAAGTCGCGCACCTTCATCGGCGGCAGCACCATCTGGAACGGCACCTCGTCGCCACCGATGATCTGCGGCTTGCCCAGTTCATCGATGTTATTCAGGATCGTGACCGGGCTCTCGTTGAAGCGGAAGTTCTTGAGCGGGTACTTGATCTTGCCGTTTTCGACGTAGAACGTGCCGTCGCGGGTCAGGCCCGTGAGCAGCAGCGACTGCGGATCGACCATGCGGATATACCAGGTGCGCGTGACGACGATGCCCTTCTTGGTGCCTTCGATCAGCTCTTCCAGCGACTTGGTGCCGCCCGCCATGATCATGTTGCCGTGTTCCGCGGTGGCGCGCTTGCCCGTCTTTTGCGCCCAGTAGCGCGAGTAGTCCAGCGAGGCGATGCGGCCATCCTTGATCAACTGGGTGCGCTCGCGCGGCAGCAGCGATTCGTTGTCCCATGGCGCAACCGGTACGTCCTTGTCCCACGGGTCGGCCCAGACATTGACCTGGCTGTCGAACAGCTTGTCGCCCAGGCGGTTGCCCCCGCCCTTCTTGGCCAGGAAGCTGCGGCCTTCGTCGGCCGAACGGGCCGAGAACGCGCTGAACATATTGCCAAGGATTTCCGACGTTGCCGCCGGCTCCAGGATCACCGTGTAGCGGCCTGGCTCGAGGGCGCGGGCATCGACCGAACGCAGTGCCTTTTCGATGGCGATCTCGGATGCTTCACGCGCATCGAAGCGCGCCGCATCGACGGCGGCGCGGGTGACCCAGCCCGAACCGCGGCCGTCTTCCGTGCGCGCGGTAAGGCTGAACGACAGATCGGTGAAGTCCTGGTGGCCGAACACGCCGTTCGAGTTGGCGATCGTCGAAAAGCGCGTGCTGTCGGTGAAGAAGCCCGCCGTGACGAGTTTCTTGGCACGCGCCATCTCGATGCTGGTGGCCGCGACCGACGCCCGGAAATCCGGGTCGATCGCTGCGGTGGCCGGCACGAAGGTGCTGGTGGCGCGGTAGGCCTGCTTGGAGATCGCCGGCATGAACTCCGGGTTTTCCGGCGACAGGCGCGCCAGCTCTTCGGCGCGGCGTACGGCTTTTTCCAGCGACTTGTCGTCGAATTCGTTGACGATCGCGGTGCCACTGCGTTTGCCGAAGGCCACGCGCACGACGAGCTGCATGTCTTCGGTCAGGCCGGCGGTCGAGACGCTGTTGCGCGCAAAGCGCACATTGCCCACACGGCTGCCTTCGATCGACACGGTGCATTCGTCGGCTTTCGACATGGCGAGCACGCGGTCGGTGATGCGTTTTGCTTGGTCCTGATTGAGCGCTTTCATCTTGGTTTCCTCAGCCGATCTTGCGTGCGGTGTTGATGACATTGATGCCGTTGAAGCGCGTGGTGCTCGACCCGTGCGACACGGCGCTCACCTGGCTTGGCTGGCCCTTGCCATCGAAGAAGGACCCGCCCATGCGCCAATCGCGCTCGTCGCAGATCGCGGTACAGGCATTCCAGAATTCCTGGGTGTTTGCCTGGTAGGCCACGTCTTCCAGCGGGTTCGTGATCTTGCCGTTCTTGATTTCGTAGTACAGCGTGCCGCCGAACTGGAAGTTGTAGCGCTGCTGGTCGATCGAGTACGAGCCGCGGCCCAGGATGTAGATGCCCTTCTTGACGTCGGCCACCATCTCATCCGGGGTGAGCCGGCTTTTGCCCGGCTCGAGCGACACGTTCGGCATGCGCTGGAATTGCACCGTGCTCCAGCTGTCGGCGTACGAGCAGCCGTGCGATTCCTTCTCGCCGATGATGTGGGCCTGGTCGCGCGTAGCCTGGTAATTCACCAGGACGCCGTTGCGGATGATGTCCCACTTCTTGGCCGCGACGCCCTCGTCGTCAAAGCCGATCAGACCGAGCGAGCCTGGCGTGGTGCGGTCCGCCACAAAATTGACGCGCTCTGCACCGTACTTGAATTTTTTGGTTTCCCACTTGTCCAGGCCCGCGAAGCTGGTGCCCGCGTAGTTGGCTTCGTAACCGAGCACGCGGTCCAGTTCCGTCGGGTGGCCGACGTTTTCGTGGATCGTCAGGAACAGGTGTTCAGGGCTGAGCACCAGATCATACTTGCCCGGTTCGACCGACTTGGCCGACAGCTTTTCGCGTGCCTGCTTGCCGGCCATGCGGGCGTCTTCGATGATGTCGTACGCATTCTTGTACAGGCTCGTGACGCCGCCGGCGGCGCGCACCTTGTTCTCGGCGCGCGCGTCGAAGTATTCATAGCCCATCGACGCCGGGGCGCCCAGGCCGCCGCGCGAGCGGAACTTGCCGCTCTTCTTGTCGACGGCAGTGGCATTGATCGGCGCCCACAGACGGTGGATGTCCTGGTCGATGTACGAGCCGTCGGTCGACGCAAAATACTTTTGCTGGTTGATCTGGAAGAGCGACGCGGTCATGAAGTTCGCGCCCGCATCCAGACCCGCCTTGTTGGCGGCGATCAGCATGTCGGCCTTTTCCTTGACCGGAATCGTGCGCCAGTCCTTCTTGAGCGGCGTGGCCCATGCCACTTCACCCACGCCCTTGACGGGCGCCAGGCGCACCGGCTCGGTCTGCAGTTTGGCGTTGGCCTTGGCAATCGCCACGGCCTGGCGCGCGGCGCCGGCCACACCGTCGGTCGTCATGTCGTTGGTCGAGGCGAAGCCGTAGGCGCCGCCGGCAATCACGCGCACACCGACGCCGCTCGATTCGGTGTTGTTGATGCTCTCGACGTTCAGGTCACGCGTGATGACGAACTGGTTCAGGTAGCGCCCGATGCGCACGTCGCAGTACGATGCGCCCGCTTGCGTCGCGGCGTTCATCGCGGTGTCGGCCAGGGCTTTCTTGGCGCTTGCCGCCATCGGATTGAGCAGGTCTTCGGCCGCGATCGCGTTGCCAAAGACCGGAATGAACAGCGCGCCAGCGGTGCCGGCGCCGATATGCAGGAATTGTCGACGTTCCATGAGTTATCCGTTTACGTTTGCGCTCGCGTGAGCGCCTGCACGTCGTTCCCGCGGAGGCGGGGACCCAAGCTTGCATGCGTCATTGCGGCTCATGAGAACTTGGGTTCCCGCCTGCGCGGGAACGACGGCCTGGAGGTACTTACACTGCGTCCGACAGCGACGTGAAGTTGAAGTCGCGGATCTTCATCGACGGGATCAGCATCGAGTAGCGTGCTTCATCGGCGCCGATGACCACCGGCTTGCCGATTTCCTCGATATTGTTCAGCATCGACACCGGGCTTTCGTTGAAACGGAAGTTCTTGATCGGGTGCTTGATCTTGCCGTTTTCGACGTAGAACGTACCATCGCGCGTCAGGCCCGTGAGCAGCACCGATTGCGGATCGACCATACGGATATACCAGGTGCGCGTGACCAGCACGCCCTTCTTGGTATTGGCGATCAGCTCCTCGGTGGTCTTGTTGGTGCCGGCCATGATGATGTTGCCGGCCGCGCCCACTGCG
Organism: Massilia aurea; assembly: GCF_014200505.1. Taxonomy (GTDB): domain Bacteria; phylum Pseudomonadota; class Gammaproteobacteria; order Burkholderiales; family Burkholderiaceae_D; genus Telluria; species Telluria aurea_B. The sequence goes on from NZ_JACHBX010000002.1 coordinate 382,911, forward strand.
CGCTGGTTCTTTTGCTGCGCCCAGAAGCGCGAGTAGTCCAGTGCATTGATCTTGCCGTCCTTGACCAGCTCCACGCGCTCGCGCGGCAGCATGTTGTCGTCCCATGGCAGCACCGCGACATCCTTGTCCCACGGGTCGGACCAGATATTGACCTGCTGGTCGAACAGCTTGTCGCCCAGGCGGTTCTTGCCGCCGGCTTTCGACAGGAAGCTGCGGCCCTCGTCGGCGCGGCGCGCATCGAAGCCGTTCAGCATGAAGCTGAGCAGGTCGGACGTGGCGGCCGGTTCCATGATGACCGTGTAGCGGCCCGGTTCCAGCGCCTTGGCGTCGACCGAGCGCAGCGCTTTCTCGATCGCGATTTCGGCCGCTTCGCGCGGATCGAATTTGGCGACGTCGCGCGCCGAGCGCTTGACCCAGCCCGAACCGCGGCCGTCTTCGGTGCGCACAGTCAGCGTGAAGTCCAGCGACGTTGCCACCTGGTGGCCAAACAGCCCATTCGAGTTGGCGATGGTTTCAAAGCTGGTGCGGTCGGTGAAGAAGCCGGCCGACACCAGGCCGCGCTTGCGGCAGCCTTCGATCGCATAGGCCGCAGCCTGCGCGCGGTATTCCGGATCGATGTCGGCGGTCTTCTGCACGAACGTGTCCGATGGCTTGTAGGCGGTCTTTGCGATGGCCGGGATGAATTCCGGGTTGTCCGGCGCCAGGCGCGCCAGGTCCTCGGCGCGGCGCACCGCGCGCTCGATCGACTTGTCGTCGAATTCGTTGATCGTCGCGGTGCCCTGCTTTTTACCGAAGGCCACCTGCACCTGGATGCGGGCGTCGTCGGCCAGGCCGGCGGTCGAGACGGCATTGCGCGCAAAGCGGATATTGCCGATGCGGTTGCCCTCGATGTTGACGATGCATTCATCGGCTTTGCTCAGCGAGAGCACGCGGTCGGTGATGCGTTTGGTTTGTTCCTGGGTCAAGATACTCATATGCGCCCCTGCTTAGCCGATCTTGCGAGCGGTGTTGATCACATTGATGCCGTTAAAGCGCGTGGTCGACGAACCATGCGAGACGATGCTGATCTGCGGCGGCTGTCCTTTGCCGTCGAAGAACGAGCCGCCCATGCGCCAGTCGCGTTCATCGCAGATGGCGCTGCAGGCGCCCCAGAATTCCTGGGTGTTCGACTGGTAGGCCACGTCTTCCAGCATCTGGCCGATCTTGCCGTCCTTGATTTCGTAGAACAGCTGGCCGCCAAACTGCGAGTTGTAGCGCTGCTGGTCGATCGAGAACGAGCCGTCGCCGACGATGTAGATGCCCTTCTTGATGCCCTTGACCATTTCGTCGGGCGTGAGCTTGGTCTTGCCCGGTGCGAGCGAGACGTTCGGCATGCGCTGGAACTGGACCGTGTTCCAGCCATCGGCATACGAGCAGCCATGCGATTCTTTTTCGCCGATGATGTGGGCCTGGTCGCGCGTGGCCTGGAAGTTGACCAGGATGCCGTCCTTGATGATGTCCCAGCGCTTGGATTTGACGCCCTCATCGTCGAAGCCGATGGCGCCCAGCGAGCCTGGCGTGGTCTTGTCGGCGAAGATGTTGACGATTGGCGAACCGTACTTGAAGGTCTTTGATTGCAGCTTCTCGAGCGTGGCAAAGCTGGTGCCGGCGTAGTTGGCTTCGAAGCCCAGCACGCGATCGAGCTCCGTCGGGTGACCGACGTTCTCGTGGATGGTCAGCCACAGGTGTTCGGGCGCCAGCATCAGGTCATACTTGCCCGGCTGGACCGACTTGGCGGTCAGCTTGCGCTTGGCGTCGCGGCCGGCGGCGCGGGCATCTTCGATGATGTCATACGATTCGGTGTACAGCGTGGCGATGCCGCCGGCGGCCTTGATCTTGTGCTCGGGCCGGGCGTCGAAGTACTCGTACCCCTTGCCCACCGGGGAGCTGAGGCCCGCGCGCGAGCGGAACTTGCCACTGGCCTTGTCGACGGCGGTGGCCGAGAATGGCGCCCACAAGCGATGCACGTCCTGGTCGATGTACGAGCCATCGGTCGAGGCAAAATACTTTTGCTGGTTCACCTGGAACAGCATCGACTGCATGAAGTTCGCGCCGCCTTCCATGCCGGCCTTGTTCGCGGCGATCAGCATGTCGGTCTTCTCGGCGATCGGCACGGTGCGCCAGTCTTTCTTGATCGGGGTGCTCCACGACACGTCGCCCACGCCCTTGACTGGTGCGAGGCGCACCGGTTCGGTCTGCAGCTTCGCGTTGGCCTTGGCGATTGCCACGGCCTGGCGCGCCGCATTCGCGATGCCATCGGTCGACATGTCGGACGTCGCGGCAAAGCCGTACGCGCCATTCACGATCACGCGCACGCCCACGCCGGCCGACTCGGTATTGGCCACGTTTTCGACGTTCAGCTCGCGCGTGGTGATGAACTGGTTGAGGTAGCGACCGATGCGCACGTCGGCGTAGCTGGCGCCGGCCTTGGTGGCGGCGTTGAGCGCGACATCGGCCAGCGCCTTCTTGGCGGCCACTGGCATGCTGCTGGTGAGCTCTTCGGCGGCGATGGCGCGACCGAAAGGCAGCAGCATCGAGGCGGCTGCCCCGCTGCTGAGATTAAGAAAGGTACGGCGTTCCATGAGATCTCCTGAATAACCTTCGTCCGGGCAGCGGTTCCGCGAACAGCTCGGGCCGCTCTTGTAATTACAGCTCTTATGCTTTGGTTTTATGACAGATGAAAACGTGACAAACCGCGCAACCTTAGCAGCAACTTAAGACTTTGAATAGGCAAATGTTGTGCCACCTCAATGCACAAATTTGTACGTATCTTGCGCAGCTTCTGTTCTCCCTGCATCCCGTCAATACGGGCGTCAACGCCCACCACACATGCATATGTGACGAATGCTTGACTGTGCGCCGTGCCTCCCTGATCATCAGCGCAGCGACGACGGCGCACCGCCCGTCGTCAACCATCATGGAGACCTCGCACGATGAAACGACTGATCCTGGCCGCAATGCTGGCAACCGGCATCGCCGGCGCCGCGCACGCGGACGACGCCCTGAAATCCGCCATCGCCGGCGAGCACCGCGCCGCCGCCAACAAGGCCCGCGACGCCTTCCGCCACCCTTACGAAACCTTGACCTTCTTCGGCATCAAGCCGACCATGACGGTCATCGAACTCTCGCCAGGCGGCGGCTGGTACACCGAGATCCTGGCGCCCTACCTGCGCGACAACGGCAAGCTGATTGGCGCTGCCGGTGCGCCGGAATCGCGCGGCGGCAAGGCCTATCGCGAAAAGCTCGCTGCCGACGCCAAGGTGTATGACAAGGTGATGCCAGTGGTGTTCGAGCCGCCGACCCGCTTCGAGCTGGGCGCGCCGAACAGCGCCGACATGGTCGTTACCTTCCGCAACCTGCACAACTGGCTGGGCGCGGGCGACGAGGCCGTGGTCACGACGCTCAAAGAAGTCCACAAGGTCCTCAAGCCAAACGGCGTGCTGGGTGTGGTCGAGCACCGCCTGCCGATCAAGATGACGCAGGATGCCAAGGCATCGAGCGGCTACATGCACGAAGCGTATGTCATCCGCATGGCCGACCTGGCCGGCTTCAAGCTGGCCGCAAAGTCGGAAGTGAACGCCAATCCGAAGGACAAGGCGGATCATGAAAAAGGCGTCTGGACGCTGCCGCCGGTACTGGCCAACAAGGACAAGGACCGCGAGAAGTACATGGCGATCGGCGAGAGCGATCGCATGACGCTCAAGTTCGTCAAGAAGTAAGCAGCCTGCATGACGTGGGAAGGCCGAGGCCTTCCCACGTATTTTCTTTTGCGGCGCACGTGTATATTCTTTCGGTCGATAGCCCTCCCGCGCAACCGAAGGAAACCATGAAGACTTTGCGATTCGCCGTTCTCGCGCTGGCCGTCTCCGGCGCGCTCCATGCCCAGGAATCAGTACCGCCCGAGGCCCAGCCGGCCGCCGCCACCGCTGTTCCCACCCCCGCCGTACCAGCCGCATCGCGCACCACCACGCCCGCCCCTGCCCTGCCTGCCGTTGAAAACTCGGTCGTCAAGATTTTCGCCACCGTGCGCCGGCCCGACCCGTACAAGCCCTGGACCAAGTCGGCGCCAATCGCCATCACGGGTTCCGGCGTCATCATCGAGGGCAAGCGCATCCTGACCAACGCCCACGTGGTGGGTTACGCCAGCCAGGTCGAGGTGCAGGCCAGCCAGTCGGGCGACAAGGTGTCGGCGAAGGTCATCGCGCTGGCGCGCGGGCTCGATCTGGCAGTGCTGGAGCTCGATGATCCCTCGTTCTTTGACAAGCGCCCGCCGGTGCCGCGCGCCGCCGTGCTGCCGGACGTGCGCCAGCAGGTGTTCGCCTACGGCTACCCGGTCGGCGGCAATTCGCTCTCGACCACCACCGGCATCATCTCGCGCGTGGAATTCGTCAACTACGGCGCCTTCAGCTCGGGCCTGCGCATCCAGATCGACGCCCCGATCAACCCTGGCAACAGCGGCGGGCCGGTGATCGCCGGCGAGCGCATGATCGGCCTGGCGTTCGCCAACGTGACCAATGCGCAGAGCATCGGCTACGTGATCCCGAACGAAGAAATCGAACTGTTCCTGCGCGACGTGGCCGACGGCACCTACGATGGCAAGCCGCTGCTGCATGACAGCGTGCAGACGCTCGAAAGTCCGGCGCTGCGCCAGTACCTCAAGCTCGATAAATCGGTCGAGGGCGCGGTGGTGCACAGGCCGTACCGCACCGACGCCGCCTGGCCGCTGAAGGAGTGGGACGTCATCACGCACATCGGCGAGCATGCGATCGATAACCAGGCGATGGTCAAGCTGGGTTCGAGTCTGCGCGTGCGCTTCCAGTACCGCATCCAGCAGGTGGCGAAGAACGGCAAGGTGCCGATGTCGATCATCCGAGGTGGCAAGCCGATGAAGGTCGAGGTGCCGGCCACCGGCGCGCGTCCGCTCCTGATCCCGGACCTGGATGGCGGTTATCCGTCGTACTTCATCTACGGCCCGGTGGCGTTCTCGCGCGCCACCAGCGAATTCATGGCCTTTGTCAGCGGCAGCGCGCCGGGGATGAATGCATATGCGTTCAACGCCAGTCCGCTCGTGACGCAGCGCGGCGATTCGCCCACGCCAGAGCGCGAAGAGCTGGTTGTGATCAGCGCGCCGTTCTTCCCGCACAAGCTGGTGAGCGGCTACAGCAACCGCTTCGGGTCAGTCGTGGAATCGGTCAATGGCAAGCCGGTACGCAGCCTGGCGCATCTGGTGGCACTGCTGCGCGACCTGAAGGACGAGCAGGTGGTGCTGAAGTTCGATCAGCGCTATGGCGAGACGATGATCCTGCCGCGCCAGGCGACGCTCGATGCGACCGAGGAAATCCTGTCGGACAACGGGGTGCGGTCGCAAGGCTCGGACGACATGATGAAGGTGTGGCAGCGCAAATAAAACGGGCGGGTCGGCGCTGGCCTGGTATTCGAAGCTGGGCCCTGTGCGTCCAGCAAGGGATCTCTTTGCGTGTCCAAAACCTGGGAGCCATCTACCTTGGGCTGGGAACCCCCAACCCAAGGTAGATAGAGGGCGCCAAGTTTATTTATTGCCATTTGGAATATCTCCGTGTCAGGATGGGAAGATGCAAACCCTGCACGACCGAATTGCTTTCTCGCATCTTGCCGCTGCGGTGGCGATCGGTATCGTTCTACGTTTCGTGGTCGGTCTCGAACCGCTCTGGTGGCTGGCCTGGATCGCGCCGGTACCCTTGTTGATATTGGCGTTCAGGACCAGCGCAACTTCAGCGGCTTGGCTGACGGCACTTGCTACGCTGATCGGTGTCAGTGCCAATTTTCATTACTATCGCCTCGTTATGCCACTGACGATGACGCTGGTCGCGATAATTGGCCAAGTGCTGCTCTGGGTTCTCGTGGTCGGATCGACTCGCCGTATCGTGCTCAGATACCAGGCATGGTGGACGATATTGGCCTACCCGCTGCTGTGGGTCATGGTCGATACGCTGATGGCGGCGCTGCTGCCGGACGGGAACTGGGCAAGCTTGGCGTATTCGCAAGTGGAAGTTTTACCTTTATTACAGGTGACATCGCTGGTCGGCATCGCCGGCGTACTGTTCCTGCTCGCACTGATACCGTCCGCGCTGGCGATCAGCTTCGTGTTTGGCAGCCGCTTGCACCACGCTGCCTGGGCGTACGCGATGCCGCCAGTCTTGCTGTCTATGGCGCTCGGTTATGGCCACGCAAGGTTGCAGCAGGACGCAAGCGGCCTTGAGACGACGTTTGGATTGGTCGCCATCGACGACGCGATTGGGCCGCATGCCACGCCGGCGTATAAAGAACGTATCTGGCGCGGCTATGAGCGGCAGGTGGCGCAACTGGCAGCGCAGGGCGCGCACGTCATCGTGCTGCCCGAAAAAATAGCGGTTCAAGCGCCACTGGAAGCGCAGCAAACGCGGCGCCGACTCGCCGCACTGGCGGCAAAACACCGTGTCTGGATCGAAGCCGGGATAGGCATCGACGACGGCACGCAGCGGCGTAACCTGGCCTGGCTATGGACGCCCGCCGGCGCGCTGGCGGCGGAATATCAAAAGCACTTCATGGCGCCGCCCGAGCGGGAGTTTGCCAAGGGCACCGCCTACAGCGTGTCGAGCATCGATGGCGCCGCGTATGGACTGGCAATTTGCAAGGACATGCATTTCGCCGTCCTGGGCCGCAGCAATGGCCAAAGACGGGTGGCGGTGATGCTGGTGCCCGCATGGGATTTTCAGCTTGACCGGTGGATGGGATCACGTATCACCTTGACCCGTGGCGTCGAAAACGGCTATTCGGTGGTGCGTTCGTCGCGTGAGGGCTTGCTCACCGTGAGCGATGGTGTTGGCCGGGTGATCGCCGAACGCAGCAGCGCAGCACTGCCGGGCGCCGCCATGCTGGCTACGCTGCGCGTGGGCGCGCCGCGGGCAACGCTATATACGCAGATCGGCGACCTGTTTGCCTGGTCATGCGCTCTTGCCGGATGCATTTTGATGGCGATTGGCAGACGCTCCAAGGGGTGAATATGGCGATTTACTCGCTATTCGTCGCGATCGGTCTGGCCATCTTCATGAACAAGCGCCGCATGCTCGATCAGGGCGAGCTGAAAGAACACGCGGCCTCACCATGATTGTCTACTTCCCCTTCTTCACGGGCGTAAACAGCAGGTCCTGGAAGTCATAGCTGAAGTCCGTCTCGGTCGATACGGGCTTCATGCGCAGCCGCTCGATCGTGCCATCCGGCTCCAGCGAGAACGTCGCATACGCATCCGCGTTGAAGTTGCGCTCCTTCCAGCGCACGATGAAGGTGTCGTGCTGGAAGTGCTCCATCTCGCCCGTCAGATCCGGCGTGCGCGCGAACGACATCACCAGCTTGCTGCCGGCGCGTTTGATCGTCGCCTTGCCGTACCAGGCGTCTTCGTACTCGCCCTCGTAACCGGCCAGCGCCAGCGACGGTTTCGACGCTTTTGCGCGACCCGTGCTTTCACCTTTCACACGGGCCGCTTCCTTGGCGCTGGCCTCGTTCGCGATGTCGGCGATGCGGCCGATCCAGTCGGTCGGCGCGACACCCAGATAGCCGTCGAGCAGGCGGTATTGCAGTGCATTGAGCGACGGGCCGCTTTCGGCGTTGGTGAAGATCGCGATGCCGAGCTTCGCTTCCGGCACCAGCAGCACGCGCGAATAAAAGCCCTGCAGCGCGCCGCCGTGCATCGCCACCAGCTTGCCCTGGTAGTCGCGCAGCTGGAAGCCCAGGCCGTAGGCCATGAAGTTGGGCCTGGTCGCCGCGAGCGACGGCTTGGGCTGGCTGACCGTCATCGGCGTTTGCGCCGTCCACATCTCGCGCGCCTGCTTGTCGGACCACAGGCGTGCTTCCTTGCCCCCCGCCCCCGTCGGCAGGCGGCCGTTATCGAGCAGCACGTTCATCCAGCGCGCGATGTCTTCGGCATTGGTGTTGATGCCCACCGCGCCGACGGCGTTCGCCACCGGCATCGGCTTGACCACCGCCGCCTTGCCATTGATCTTGCTATGCGGCGCCGACACGTTCATGCCGGCCGTGTGCGCGGCCAGGCTGGTGGTGGTGGCGGTCATGCCGACCGGATCGAGGATCCATTCGCGCATCGTCGTGCCCCAGTCCTTGCCGGACTTTTGCGCGATGATCTTGCCGGCCACGATGTAGAGCAGGTTGTCGTAGGCGTAGCTGCTGCGAAAGCTCGTTGCCGGCTTGATATAGCGAAGGTTGTGGATGATTTCGTCGCTGGTGAAGGTGGTGGTCGGCCACCACATCAGGTCACCGGCGCCCAGACCCAGGCCGCTGCGATGCGTGAGCAGATCGCGCACCGTCATCTCGGCCGTCACGTAGCTGTCGTACATGCGAAAGTCGGGCAAGTGCTTGATGACCGGGTCGTCCCAGTTCAACTTGCCCTGGTCGACCAGCATCGCCAGGCCGGCAGCAGTAAAGGCCTTGGAGTTCGATGCGATCTCGAACAGCGTCTTGCCGTCGACCGGCGTCGGGTCGCCCAGCTTGCGCACGCCGAAGCCCTGCGTGACGACGACCTTGCCGTCCTTGACCACCGCGATGGCGATGCCGGGCACGTCGAAGGTTTTCAGGACGCGCTGGATGTCGGCGTCCAGGTTGTAGGCGGGGACTGCGGCCGTGGTGGCTGGCGCTGCCGCCGTTTGCGCGACGGCCAGGCCGGCGCCGCAGAACGCGACCAGCACCGCGCCGGCGATGTGTTTCAGGAGTCCGCTGGAAGAACGCTGCATCATGGCTTGCCCATCGCTTTGTCGACGCTCGATTGCGTCTCGGGGTGGTAGCGCTCGCGCGCCTTCTTGTAGACGCCCTCGGCCCAGGTGCGGTCCTCGGCCTTTTCGCGCAGCGCGGCGTACAGCGGCACCACGAACTTCTGGCGGCCCACGCTCATCAGGAATGCTTCCATGTCCGGGCGCACGTCGCGGTAGCCGGCATGCACCGCCGCGCGGTAGAAGCGAAACGCCACTTCGTTGTTGGTCGACTTGGCCAGGCCATAGGCGCGGTCGAGTTCTGCCAGTTTGGCGGCGTCGGCCTTCTTGTCGATATCGTTCAAAAACTTCATCCACTCGACGGCGTTCCAGTTTTTGGCGTTCAACTGCGCGGTCGATACCGTGCCCTTCGTCCAGCCGTCGATCGCGGCATTCAGTTTGGCCAGGCGCTGCGACACGGCGCGCTGCCCGCTGGCCGGGATGCCCGGGCCATGGATCCACTCGTCGAGTTCCGCGTCGCTCATGATCCTGGGGTTCTTCGCCAGCAGCTGCGCGCGCAGGTAGGCGATGAACTGTTCGTTGGTCACGCTCTGGAACGCGTGCTGGTCGAACCAGCCGCGCAGGAACTGATCGAACGCGGCGCGGCCGGCGCGCTGCTCGAGCGTGTGCAGGAACCAGGCGCCTTTCGGATAGGCCAGCGAGGTGTCCGGGTAATCGGCCGCATTGGTGTCAGCCTGGCGCGAGACCAGCGCCTGCTTTGCCGGCGGCAGGTCCTTGAGCATCTCGAGCGCTTCTTCCTGCTCGAGCTGCAGGTTCATCAGCGCGACTTCCTTGCCGTAGATTTCTTCCAGAATGCGGGTGGTGACGTAGGTCGTGAAACCTTCGTTGAGCCACCAGTGCTTCCAGGTCGCGTTGGTCACCAGGTTGCCCGACCAGCTGTGCGCCAGTTCGTGCGCCACCAGGTCGACCAGGCTGCGGTCGCCCGCGATCATGGTGGGTGTCAAAAAGGTCAGGCGCGGATTTTCCATGCCGCCGATCGGGAACGATGGCGGCAGCACCAGCATGTCGTAACGCCCCCAGCGATACGGGCCGTACAGCTTCTCGGCCGCGGCGACCATCTTCTCGGTATCGGCCAGTTCGTACTCGGCCGCCTTGATGCGCTGCGGCTCGGCGTACACGCCGGTGCGCCCGCCCAGCGTGCGCGCTTCGAGCTCGCCGATGCCGATCGCCAGCAGGTACGACGGAATCGGCTGCGGCATCGTGAATTTCCAGCCGCCCTTGCCGGTCGCCTTCATGTCGTTATCGGCGCTCATCACCACGCGCAGGCCTTCCGGCGCCTCGATGCGCGCGGTGTAGGTAAAGCGCACGGCCGGCGTATCCTGGATCGGCACCCACGAGCGGGCATTGATCGCCTGCGACTGGCTGAACATGAACGGGTACTTGCCTGACATCGTCTGCACCGGCTGCAGCCATTGCAGTGCGGTGGCCGTCGGCGCGGTGCGGTAATGGATGCGTACCTTGGTCTGGCGGGCCGGCAGCTTGATCTGCAGGGGCTGGCCCTTCTCTTCATCGAACTTGCCGAGCGTGTAGTCGGCCTTGCGCCAGGCGCCCTTCGCATCCTGCGCTTCGATCTTCGAGATTGTCAGCTCGCGCGTGTCCAGATCGAGCGTCGTCGCGTTCTTGTCGATCCAGTTCAGCGTCAGCTCGGCGTAGCCGCCCAGGCTTTTCTTCGCGAAGTCGGCCTTCAGGTCCAGGTGCAGGGCCGTGGTCTTGACCTGGTCGTATTTGGCGTAGCTGAGGGGATCGAGCGCGAACGCGTAAGCGCTCCACGCGCCCAGGAAGGCTGCGGTGGTGGCGCGCAGCAGGGTGCTTTTGTTCATGGTCTCTCGCGGATAATGACAGCCCGGCCGGGCTGAAGGCGGAAGCAGAATAGCATGGGCGTCAGGCCGGCGAAAGCGCTGCCGGGCCACGCCGACCCACTGTCAATACACCAATGCTGCCTGCGTCACCCACACCGGCGCGGACCACAGCACATTGCCGTCGTCCTGCGTGACCTTCGCATAATAGAAGTGCGCGCCCGGTGCCGGCGTGATCGTGGTCTCGGCCTGCTGCGACAGGCGCGTGACCTCGCCGTTGCGGCCCGGGACGCCTTCCATGATCGCCACTGCCGCCACCTGCCGGCCAGCGGCGCTGGCGAAGTTCGCCGTCAACGTGAGCGGCCCGTGGTTGGTGAACTGCTCGCCCATCACGTGGCCGTTGGCCGTCAACACCAGCTGGGACGCCTTGTCCATCGTCGCGAACACGCGGCGCGCCCTGAGCGCGTCGACCAGACTGGCGCGGTTCAGCGCGACGCCCGTTGGCAGCAGCACCCCGGTGCGGTTGCCGTACGACGCGCCCCAGTTGGCGCAGTGGTTGTCTTGGTTGGTGCTGAAGGCCAGCCGGTAGCCCGCTTCGAGCAGGCGGTCGCAGGCGCCTTCGAAGCTGCTGCGGCGGGTTTCGGTCTCGGTCACATTGTTCGAGAATGCGCTGGTGTTCATCACTTCGCACAGCACCATTGCGGCGCCGCCATCCTCGGTGTAGGCGAGCGGCACGCCGCCCACCTGGAACTGGCCCGCTGGCGCCGGATGGTTGAACTGGCCCACCCAGCCGCGCTGGCGCATCAGCGCATACAGCGCCGCGTAATCGCTGCGCGGCGTGATCGTGTCGGCGAACGGCGCACCATTGGCGTTCGTCTCCCAGCCCAGCAACTCGTCGCTGTTGAAGATATTGATATGGCCGCCCTTCTCGATGACGCCCCACTCGAGGCCATACAGCGCCAGAAAGCCCGGATGCTGCGCCGAGAACGTGCTGGCGGCGGTCAGGCCCGCGCGGTACAGGGCACGGGCGGCGGCCGGGTCGGCATCGGGCGCGCTGCCTGGCGAGCCGTCGAACATGTGGTTGTGTTCCGAGGCGACGAGGATGTCCAGCCCGCGTCCACGGGCATAGGCAAAGGCGTCGGCCGGACCATACCGCCCTGCCTGCGGCCGCTGCGCGCTCCGGCAGTCGGCAACGTCGGCGCCGCCGTCGCTGTGGTTGGTCTGGCTGTGCAGGTTGCCCAACCAGACGGTATAGGGCAGCGCGCCGGGGGCCTGCACTGCCCCCGGCATGAAGGCGCCGGGCAGCGGTGCAAAGGCGGGCGTGGCCAACCCACGCGGCGTGCCGACTGCGATCTCCCATTCCTGGTCGATCGCGTCATGCGCCGCGCGTTGCACCAGTGCGCGCAGGCGCACGCGATAGATGCCGTCCGGCGCAGGCTGCTTGCCCAGGCGGCCCGACCAGGGCACGGCCACCGTGATCTCGTCACCGGTCAGCGTCACCTGGCCGCGCCACTGCAACACGGTCTGCCCGCCCGGTGCGCGCAGGTCGACACGCCAGTCGACATCGGCCGGCTGCGCCAGGCCGGGATACGCGAACGTCAGCGTGAACGTGCGTGAAGCCAGCGCGCCAGCATGGAATGGCGCGTACAGCGTGGCGTCGAACTCCTGGTGTTCGGCAGGACTGGCGCTGGCCTGGCTGCAGCACAACGACAGGGCAAGAATGATCAGATATGCAGTTTTCATGATGACAAGCTTGCAACTTCTCTACCCTGTCACCTTGCGCAATGCGTGCCGTGCGTTGTCAGCTTGACCACGTGCCTTGATCCGTTTCAAGGACAACAACTTGCATGCGGCCCCAGGGGCCGGTTATGTTGCCGCATGATCGACCAACTCGATATCTCCCACCTGCGTACGCTCGACGCGCTCGCGCGCTTTCCCACCATCTCGGCGGCGGCCGAGCACCTGGACGTGTCGCAGCAGGCGGTCAGCCTGCAACTGAAGAAAATCCGCACCATCCTGGGCGACCCGCTGTTCGTGCGTACCGGCCAGGGCATGGCGGCCACGCCGTACGCCAGGCTGATCGCGCCGCATATCGCGCAGGTGCTGGCCGGCCTGCATGCGATTCCGCTGCCATCGAGCGTGCGGCCGGAAGACGTCGAGCGCACGCTGGTCATCTCCGGCACCGACTACACGCAAAAGGTGATCGTGGCCGACCTGGTGCGCGACCTGCGCCACGCGGCGCCGAAGGTCAAGGTCGCGGTGGTCGACCTCGAAGTGAGTGCCCTGACGCGCAAGCTGCACCAGGGCGAGATCGACGTGATCTTCACGGCCGAGGGCATTGCCGCCCCGGGCCTGGTGTCGATGCCGCTGTTTCTCGAGCAGTACCGCTGCGTGACCGCCGACCGCGCGCTGGCCGATACGGGAACCATGTCGCTGGCCGCCCTGGTGACGCACGACTTCATCGTCACCAATCCGGGCGGCGCCAGTTTCACGGGATCGGCCGACGGCTGGTTCGCGCGCCAGGGTCTGCAGCGGCGCGTGGTGGCGTCGGCGCCGTCATTCTTCATGGCGCTGGAGTACCTGAAGGGATCGGCGATGGTGGCCTTCATGCCGGCACGCCTGCTGCCATGCGACGGCATCCACGAGATCGCACTGCCCAAGTATCCGCCCGGTTATGGCGTGGTCGCGGCGTTTCACCCGACGGCGCAGAACGATCCGTTCATGATGTGGATGCTGGAGCGCGTCCGGGCGCGGCTGGCGATGCGCAAATAGCACCGCTTGTATCGGCTACAAGCGGCGCCCGATTGCCGCGCAGGGCGGGCCTGTCTATGCTGGCCGATTCACTTCACCTGCCCAGGAGCGCCTCATGACCATCGAACGCATCAACCCACCTGCCCTGTACGACGGCGCGCCGCACGGCCTGTCGCATGCCACGATCGACCATGACACCGGCCTGGTGTTCGTCTCAGGCCAGGTCGACTGGGACCGGGACTACCAGGTCAGGCACACCACGCTGGCCGCGCAGACCGAAGGCGCGGCGCTCAACCTGATCACGGTGCTGGACGCGGCCGGCTCGTCGGTCGAACAGATCCTGCAACTGCGCGTCTACGTGCGCGGCGAGATCGGCGAGCACCTCGAAACCGTCGCGCCGATCCTCGTGCAGCACCTGGGCTTGCCCCGCCCTGCCTTGACCGGCATCGGTGTCGCTTCGCTCGCGTCACCCGATACGCTGGTTGAAATCGAGGCCGTCGCGAAGATCGTTCGGCGCTAACCGGCCAGTTTGTTTAGTAAACTGGCTAAACAGCCGAGTAAAATCCGGTAATGATTGCCGGGAAACCTGACTCCACCTATAACCTGTACACAGGCTCGAGCGCGCGCGTTGACGACATCGCCCGCGCGCTGGATGTGCCTCTGGCGCAGCGTATCAAGAACAGGCGGCGGGCTGTGCGCTCCCGCCACGTGTGGAGACACCAATGACAGCTCGTTTCAAGACCCGATCCTTTTCCTTCGCCGTCCTGTTGTTTAGTGCGGCGCCCATGCAGGCGGCCGAACCGGGCTCGCCAGCCGCAGCGGTCAACGTCTTCATCGGCACCGGCGGCGACGGCCATACCTTCCCCGGCGCGAGCCGCCCGTTCGGGATGGTGCAGCTCAGTCCCGACACGCAGCATCGCCACTTCCGCCAGAGCTATCCGTGGGCCGCTGGCTACAACCACGGCGACGGCTCGATCCTCGGCTTCTCGCACACGCACTTCTCGGGCAGCGGCCACTCGGACCTGGGCGACGTGCTCCTGATGCCCTACAGCGGCGAGACCAAACTGGAGCCGGGCTACCCCGAGCGGCCGTTCTCGGGCTACCGCTCGCGCTTCTCGCACGACCAGGAACAGGCCGAACCCGGCTACTACGCCGTGCGCCTGAAAGACCATGACGTCGACGTCGAGCTGACCGCGAGCGAGCGTGTCGGCCTGCACCGCTACAAGTTCAAGGCCGGCGAGCCGGCCAAGGTACTGCTCGACCTGCGCACCAGCATCTACAACTACGACGGCAAGAACCTGTGGTCGCGCCTGCGCATGCGCGATGCCAGCACCGTCACTGGCATGCGCGAAACGCGCGGCTGGGCGCCGGGCCGCCAGCTGTACTTCGCGATCCGGTTCTCGCGCCCGATCGACACGCGCCAGCTGCTCAATCGCGAAGAAGCCGTCGAGTACAAGGGCTTTGCCCAGCCAGGCAAGACGCCGGGCGACCGCGCACTGGTCGAAGGCAAGGCGCTGATGGGCGACTTCAGTTTCGGCGTGCCGGCTGACGGCACCCTGTTGGTAAAGGTCGCGCTCTCGCCCGTCAGCGAAGACAATGCGATTGCCAACCTTGCCGAGATGCCGGGCTGGGATTTCGACGCCGAGCGCCGCCGCGCCGGCAAGGCCTGGGACGAGGCGCTGGGCGCCGTCAAGGTCGACGCACCGGCGCCAATGCGCACGCAGTTCTACACGGCGCTGTACCACACGATGCTCGCGCCCTCGCTGTTCATGGACCTCGACGGCAGCTACCGCGGCCCGGACAACGCGGTGCACAAGGCCAGGGACTTCCGCTTCCACTCGACGTTCTCGCTGTGGGACACCTACCGCGCGCTGCACCCGCTGCTCACGATAGTCGCGCCCGAACAGCGCAGCGCCGACTTCGTCAACTCGCTGATCGCCTCGCAGCAGCACAGCCCCTACGGCGTGCTGCCGGTGTGGCAGTTTCACGGTCTGGAAACCTGGACCATGATCGGTTACCACGCGGTGCCCGTGATCGCCGACGCCTACATGAAGGGCATCCGCGGCTTCGACGTCGACAAGGCGCTGGCCGCGATGACCGCCAGCGCCGAATACGGCCCGTACGGCGGGCTAGAACACTATATGAAGCTGGGCTACGTGCCGATCGACCTGGAAAAGGAAGCAGCCTCCAAGACCGTCGAATACGCGTACGACGACTGGACCATCGCGCGCATGGCCGAAAAGATGGGCAAGAAGGACGTCGCCGCGCGCTACTACCGGCGTGCCCAGAACTACCGCAATGTGTTCGACAAGGACACGGGCTTCATCCGCGCCCGCAAATCCACCGGCGAATTCCGCACCCCGTTCGATCCGGCGCAATCCAACTTCGGCAGCGACTACACCGAGGGCAGCGCGTGGCAGTATTCCTGGTACATGCCGCACGATAACGCGGGCCTGATTGGCTTCCTGGGCGGCGACGCGAAGCTCGTGGCCAAGATGGACGAAGTCTTCGACGTCAAGGTCGACGAGAACCTGTACGCACACATGGAAGACATCTCGGGCCTGATCGGCCACTACGCCCACGGCAACGAGCCGTCGCACCACGTGGCGTACCTGTACAACTACGCCGGCGCGCCGTGGCGCACGCAGGAACGCCTGGCCAATATCATGGCCACGCAGTACAGCGACAAGCCCGATGGCCTGTCGGGCAACGACGACCTGGGCCAGATGTCGGCCTGGTTCGCGTTCACGGCGCTGGGCTTCTATCCGGTGGCCCCGGGAAGCAACGAGTACGTGATCGGCCGCCCGTTCCTCGACAAGGCGACGCTGAACCTGCCCAACGGGAAGCGCTTCACCGTGCGCGCCGAGAACCTGTCGGCCACCAATGGCTACGTCGGGCGCGTGACCCTGAACGGCAAGCCGCTCGCACGCACCTTCCTGCGCCATCAGGACATCATGGCCGGCGGTGAACTCGTCTTCACGATGCAGGCCACGCCGAACAAGGACTGGGGCACGGCGAAAGACGCGCGCCCGTACACGCAGACCGCGTACTGACCGGCGCTCTACATGGCCGTGACGATCCGCGACATCGCCCGCGCCACCGGCTACTCGATCGGTACGGTCTCGCGCGCGCTGAAAAACCAGGAAGGCCTGGCCGACGAGACGCGCACGCGCATCTGCGCCACGGCGCGCGAGCTGGGGTACGACGTCGGCAATCTGCGCCAGCGCGAGATTCTGCGCGTCGCCTTTTTGCTTCACCGCCAGCACAACACGCAAGCGGCCAGCCCGTTCTACCTGCCGGTACTGCACGGGGCCGAGGATGCCTGCCGCAAGCACGGCATCGCGCTCTCGTTCGTCGTGGTCGGTCCGGCCGAGCCGATGCTGGATCTGGTGCGCCTGCACCAGCCGGACGCGTTGCTGTGCGCTGGCTTTTTTGAGCCAGAACTGGTGTCCGCGCTGCGCGACACCGGCAAGCCGCTGGTACTGCTCGACATGCGCCTGCCCGGCTACCGCTCGGTCAATCCCGACCATGCGCTGGGCGGCTACCTGGCCACGCGCCACCTGCTCGCGCTGGGACGGCGCCGCATCGCGATGCTTACCGGGCCGCTGTCGCATCACAGCATCAGCGAGCGCTATCGGGGCTTTCGCAAGGCACTGTTCGAGGCGCGCATGCTGGCCGATCCCGACCTCGAAATCCAGCTGCCCAGCATCGGCGACACGCAGGACAATCTGCACGGGGCGGTCGACACCCTGCTGGCGCGCGAACCGCGGCCCGACGCGCTGTTCTGCTACAACGACAGCGCCGCGCTGGCGGCCATGCGCCACTGCCTGGCGCGCGCCCGAAGGTCCCGCACGACATCGCGATCGTCGGCTTCGATGACATCAGCGCCGCCGCGGCCGCGGTGCCGCCGCTCTCGAGCATCAATATCGACAAGGATCTGCTGGGCCGGATGGGCGTGGACCTGTTGCTGGACAAGAGCGCCACGCCCGGTCTCGAACAGACACTCACGGTGCAGCTGATGGTCCGCGAGAGCAGCACCGGCGAGGTGCGATGAGCGGGCCCGCGGCCATCCTCTGCGCGGGCGAGGCGCTGGCCGACCTGCTGCACCAGGACGGCGACACATGGCGCAGCCACGCCGGCGGCTCGACCTGGAACGTGGCGCGGGCACTGGCTGCGCTGGGCGTCGCCAGCGGTTTCGCCGGCGCCATCAGTCGTTGCATGGCCGGCGATGCGCTATGGCGCGCCAGTGAAGCGGCAGGCCTGGACCTGCGCTACCTGCAGCGCGCGGCCACGCCGCCGCATGACATCGTCAGCGACGACGTGGCAGCGAACCTGCATTTCGATGTGACGATGATGCCGCCCGGCTGGCCGCACGAGGTGCAGTGGCTGCACTTCGGCGGCACCAGCCTGGCGCGTGGACCGCTCGACCTCGCGCTGATCGCATTGGCCGAACAGGCGAAAGCGCATGGGCTGCGCATCAGTTATGACCCGCACTGGCGCAACCTGATGGGACCAGCCTACGACGCGACGCTGCGGCGCATGACCGAACTGGCCGACGTCATCAAGGTGTCCGACGACGACCTGCGCGCGCTGTTTCGCAGCCACGACACGCTTGGCTCGCTGGGGCGCCTGCGCGCGCGCAATCCAGCAGCGCTGGTGCTGCTCACGCGCGGCGCCGGCGGCGCGTCGCTGTATCACGGCGCGCAGACATGGCATGCGCAGGCGCCCGTCGTTGACGCCGTCGATGTGGTGGACGTGGTCGATACGCTGGGCGCGGACGATGCAGGGATGGCCGGGCTGATTTATTCGCTGCAGCAGTGGCCCGATGCAGGCATGGCTGCGCACCTGGCGTTTGCGGTGGCGGCGGGCAGCGCCGCAGGCCGGAGGGCGGGAGCGCACGCGCCCGACCTCGGCGCCGTCCGGGCGCTGCTAGGCAGGGTCGCAGTCATCTGCTGAACGCGACCTGCGACGGGATCACGCCGAGGCGGCGCACTGGGCGCTGTCGCCCACGAAAGGACGGCAGTCGACGGGGATGTCGATCAGGAACGTCGTGCCCAGCTCGGGCGAGCTGTCGACCGACACGCTGCCGCCGTGGCTTTCGCCCACGGCCTTGACGAACGGCAGACCGATGCCCCAGCCGGTGGCCGAGAACGGCCCTGTTTCGCGGCGCAGGTACTCGAAGATCCGGTTGTGCTGCTCTTCAGGAATCGCGTTGCCTTCGTTGTGAACGCTCAGCATCATGCGCCCGCGCGTCTGGTGCGCCCTGATGCTGACGGTACCGCCGTCGCCATACTTGATCGCGTTGTTGACGAGGTTTTCCAGTGCGCGCCAGAGCGAGGCGCGGCACCAGTGGCCCGTAACCGGCTCGCCGGCCACGTCAACGACAACCTGCGTGCCATGCGGGCCATGCCCGTATTGCTCGCCCAGTTCGCGCGTCAGGCTCAGGATATCGAAGTGCGTCAGGTGCAACGGGATCTTCGCCGCGCCCTGGAACGTCAGCGCGTCGAGCAGTTCGGCCATCATCTCGTTGAGCCGGTCGGCATTGGTGCCGATGCGGGCGGCGACGTTTTTCACCTGCGCCCAGTCGGCCGTCATCGACATGAGCTGCGCGCCATGCGCGACCACCGACAACGGCGTGCGCATGTCGTGCGACAGCGCGGCCGCCATCTTGTGCCGCAGATCTTCATGGATCTGCGTGAACGAGCGCACTGCCTCGCGCATGGCGGCATTGATTGACGCGTCGATGATGCGCCAGTGGTCGTCGTCCAGGACCACCCTGCCCTTGGCCACGACCGCAATCGACTCTCGCAGGATCTGGTATTCGTGGACCACCTGGTCGGGGCCGAACGGCGTCATGCGGGCGCGCTCGGTGCCGTGGACGCTGGCCGAATTGTTGCCGCTCGCAGCCTGCGTGCGCGGATGGTCCGGGCTCAGGGCTTCGGCGATATTGTCGAAAAACGCCGGCAGCGTGTTGGTCAGCACGGGCCGCAGCAGATTCTGGGCGCCGTCGACGCGCGCGCGCACTTCCCGTTCCCAGCGGTCCATGACGGCGTCGCGGATGGAAATGAATTGCAACCCGGTGGGCGAAATACCGTGGCGGTCAACATTCTGGTCAGTGGCTAGTGTCATGCGGTCGTCAGTGTCAGGGCCGTGCGCAGCATGCGCGATCGGTCACGAATAAGGGAAGATCAGCGGCGATCAGGGGCCATTCCCGAATTATATAGCGCAAGCCAATTCGCACCGCGCGGCCGGCCACCGCCCCGATGATTTTCAGCGCCGGCTGTGGCTGGGCCGCCACGCCCCGCGCGCTGGCCCTAGGCGCCGGCCGGCGTCCCCGCGATCCACAGCTCCACCCGGTGATCGCGCCGGTCATCCTGCATCTCGAACGTCCAGTCAGGACATGGCTGGCCATCGAGCAGCAAGCCTTCCATGCCGTCGCCCGCATGCACCGTGATCTCGTAGAACGCGCTGTGATAACGATAGCGCAGGCTGAATCCTTCCCAGCCCGGCGCCAGGTGCGGCGTCAGGTGCAGGCGCGCACCGTTGCGCTCCACGCCCAGCAGCGCTTCGATTGCCAGCAGCCAGGTGGCCCCGGCCGAGGCGGTGTGCAAGCCGCCGATGGCGCGGCCGATGTGCGGCGCCACCGTGCGCACGCCGCCCGCGAGGAAGTATGGCGGCGCGCCGTGATCGGCCGTGCGGTCCGGCGCCAGGGTCGGCGCCAGCGGATCGAGCATGCCGGCCAGTTGCCACGCGCGGCCGGCGTCGCCCAGCCGCGCGAAGCCTGTCGCCGCCAGCGCGACGGCGCCGTGGTCCTGGCCGGGGCTGGCCACGACGCGCTCGCTCCAGTGCCCGTCGACCGCCGGATCGCACAGCAGCGTGACGCCATGCGCCTCGTCGACCAGGCGCATTGCTGCGGCGCGCAGCGCGGCAGCACCGTGTTCGGCGTCGGCCTGCACCGCCCAGCCCTGGGTCGACAACTCGACGCGGCAAGCGGCGTTGGCGATCGAACCGAGTGCATTGCGGCTGTCCAGCCACGTCCAGCGGTACCAGTCGCCGTCCCAGCCATGTTCTTCGCATTGCGCCCGGAGCGCCAGCGCGGCGCCGCGGCAGGTGGTGGCAAAACCGAAGTCGCCGCGCCGGTCCGCCACGTCGGCGAAGCGTTGCAGCACGGTCGCCATGAAAAAGCCCGTGCGCACGCTTTCGACACGGCCCGTGGCGTCATCGTCGTGCAGGCGCGCCGCCGCCGGCGGCAGGCCGCGCTGGCCGAAGCGCAGGCAGCCGCGCAGGCCGTGCACGCAGTGCTGGTACAGGTCGTCCCCGGCGGCCAGCCGCGTGGCGTCGCCGGGATCGGCGCCGAATGGCAGCACGGCCAGCAGCGCGTGGTCACCCGTCACGGCCAGGTAGCGCGTCAGCACAAAGGGCAGCCACAGGAAATCGTCGACCGCAGGAGCCGGCAGGTTGGACTGCGCCGAGGCGAAATCGCGCGCCGCCTGCAGCAACGCGTCACGCAGCAGCTCGGGCCGGGCATGCACGCTGGCGAGCAGCGACTGCAGGCGTGTGGCGGGACAACGCTCGCCCCACGCCGCGCTGATTGCCTGATACGGCAGCCAGGTGTTGATGCGCAGGTCGAGCGAAGCGTCGGGCGAATGCAGTTGGACTGCGCCCAGCGTGCCAGCCCACCAGTTGTGCAGGCGCTCCCACGCGGCAGCGGCGGCGCGCGCGCCACCGTGCACTTGCACCTCACGGCTGGCGTCGAGCGTGCCGGGACCGGCCACGCCCAGTACGAAGACCAGTTCGCGCTCTTCGCCCGGCGCCAGCGTGATCGCCGTTTGCAGGGCCGCACATGGCGTGCGCCCCGCGCCGCTGGCGCCGGACAGGCTGCGGCGGCCCAGCGCCGCCGGCTGCGCGATGCTGCCCTGGCGGCCGATGAATTCGTCGCGGTCACAGGTTGCGGCGACATCCTCGGCGTCGACATGGAAGAACCCCACCTGGTCGCGGAAGTCGTCGCTGAACGCATTGCGCGCGAACAGCGCGCCGCTGGCCAGGTCGATGCCGGTGACGACCTGCAGGCCAGGCGTGGCGTCGACGCTGTCGAGCTGCCATGCCACGAATCCGGTCACGCTGAGGCGGCGCGGCGCATCGCTGTCGTTGCGCAGCCGGAGCACGCTGTATTTGATGGGGACATCCGGCGCCACGAAGCAGCGCAGCGCCGAATGGATGCCGTGCGCGCCGTGTTCGAACACGGTGTAGCCGACGCCGTGCCGGGTCAGGTAGGGTTCCGGCGATGGCGCCGGCCACGGCGTGGGCGACCAGAGGGCGCCGCTGTCTTCGTCGCGCAGGTAGAACGCTTCGCCATCCTGCGGTGCGACATCGTCGTTGCCGGCGCTCAGGCGCGCAGTGCGCGTCCCGCTCCAGGTGACCGCATGGCCCCGTTCCGAGACCACCGATCCGAAGCCGGGATTGGCCAGCAGGTTGGCCCAGGGCGCCTGCGGCGCCGGCACGGCAGCGCTGCTGCGCACTTCGTATTCGCGGCCATCGGGCGTGAAGCCGCCGATGCCGTTGTCGAACAGTCGCTCTGGCTGCACGGTGGGCAGTGCTTCCGTCATCCACGGCGTGGTTGCACCAGCCACCAGCGGCGACGGCAAGGCGACGCCGGGTCGCGCGGCGCGGCGCAGCTGGTCGGCCAGGTCGCCCCGGCCGGACAACAGCAGCACGCTTGCGCTCGAGCGCAGCAGGATGCGGTCTTCCTGCGCGACGTCTTCGCGCAGGAACAGGTGCACGCCGCCCGGCGCATCGAAGGTGTCGGGATCAACCAGGGCCATCGCCAGCGTCATCACGCCCTCGCGCACGGCGCGGCTGTCGCACAGCACCAGCAGGTCGACCGCGAAGCCGCGGTTGCGCCAGTAGGTATGCGCCTGCAGCACCTGGCGTGCCAGGCCAGTGTCCGGACCGTCCGCCAGCTGCAGCAGCAGCACCGGCTGCGCGCCATCGATGCCGTATGCGAGCAGGTCGGCGCGGCCGCGCACATTGCGCGCGATAACGGCCGGGTCGGCGCGCAGGGCCGGCACCGGCTGCAGCAGGCAGCCAGCCAGGCGGTTGCACAGCTGCGCGTCGGCTTCGCTCACGTCCATGCGGCGCAGGAAGGCCTGGGCCTGGGTCCAGGCCGCGTCGATCGCGCGGTCGACTGCATGGCCGGCGCTGTAGCGGGCCGCCAGTTCACGCGCCATCGCCCGGCTGGCGGCAACGCCCAGCACCAGGTCGACGGTGATCTCCTGTTGCGGCGCCAGCGTGACGGTGCGGCGCAAGGCCAGCAACGCGTCATCCGGTTCGGCGACGAGGCCGGGCAGCGCGCCGCCGGCGCCGATGGCCTGTGGCGCGCGCAAATCGTGGCCGCGGCCGATGAAGCGCGCGCGGTCCGTTTCCACCGTCACGGCAGGCGCGATGTCGCGCACCGCCATGCGGTGCATGACGACGGGTGCATCGGCCGCCGTGACGCACAGCAGGCTGTCGTGGGGAGCGTCGAATTCGATCATGATGTGACTGCGGCCGCCCGGCTCCAGCGCCGGCCCGGCCAGCGCCACGCTGCTGGTCAGCTCCAGCGTGACCGCCTGGGGGCCCTGATTGACGATGCGGATGCGGCGCAGCTCGACGTCGTCGTCCGGCGCCACCACGATATCGGTGTGAATGGCCAATCCACTATCCAGGCAGCGCACGCTGGCCCGGCCCTCGGAGAACACCGTTTCGCGCTCGCTGTCAGGCAGAACGCCCGGCCAGACCTGGCCGGATGCGACGTCGCGCACATGGCACGTCAAACCGGTGTCGCCGATGCCGGTGCGGGTAATCTGCTTGTCATCCCAGCGGCTGGCGCCAGTGCCATCGCTGGCCACGACCAGGTGATAGCGGCCATTGGACAGCAGCTGGACTTCGGGCAGCACCGGGGGTTCGCTTCCGATGACGCGCGCATACGGGCGCGCCGTCACGCTCTGGCTGGCCGTCGCCGCGCCGGTGTAGCGACGTTCGGCGGCTGCGCCGGAGACCGGCACCGGTTCTTGCAGCAAGGGCAGCGCGGCCCGGAATTCGGGATCGCGGCAGAAGCGGCGCTGCATCGGTTCGCCCAGCAGATGGCGGGCCAGCGCCAGTAGCAGCATCGCCTGGTGGTGCGCAGCATAGGCCCGCACGACGACCTGGCGCTCGCCCTGAGGCAGACGGCTTGGTGCGTAGTCGAGCGCTTCATACAACCCGAGCTCGCCCAGCATGCCTTGCGCCGCGAACGCGCGCAGATTGGTGCTGGCCAGGCCCGGCGTCACGCCCAGCGCCAGCGCGGCGGCATACGGCGCCGCGACCAGGTCGTCATCACGCTGGCGCTGCAGCGCCGCGGCGGGCAAGCCGAACTGGCCGGAGCGGTAGCGCGCAGCGGCGTCCACGGCATTGCAACGGGATGGCGAAAAGCCCCACAGCACGTCCCTGCTTTTGGCATGTGCAGCCTGCGCGCGCACCAGCGCGCGGGCGGCGGCGTCGAGCAGCGTGTCGCGCCAGACCGGCATCCAGAGTTGCGGCGCGAGCAGATCGGCCATGGCGCCACGGCGCGACAGCAGCAGCGTGCTTCCGCCAGCCATACGCTGCGGGCGCCCGAGCGACCACCAGTGCTGCTGCGGCAGCTGGTCCTGGGCCACGGCGGCAAAACTGGCCATGCGCGACTCCGACGCCAGCAAGTCGCAACTGTCGCCGTCCAGGCGCTTGTCGCGCACGTGGTAACCGGCGGCCAGCTGGCCAGTGGCGGGGTCGACCAGCGCGCCGAAGTCCATGCGGGCAGTATCGCGCGCCGCGGCGGCCAGGGCAGCCAGCCGCTCGATGCGCTCCTGCGCGCAAGCGCGGCCCGCACCCACCAGAGCAGCCAGGCCGGCGCCACCCGTTGCCGGCGCGTCGAGCTGCGCCAGTTCGCGCAGTGTCGGGATCCGGGTCAGGCTGGCGCCGAGCACGTATTCCTGGACAGCGCGCATCCACGGCGCCAGTGCGTACAGGTCGTCCAGCTGCGCGCTGCAGCCGGCATGCAGACGTTCGACCCAGGCGAGCAGCGCCGGCTCTGCCGCCGCAGCCTCGGGCAGACTGGCGATCAAGCGTTCGGCATTGGCCAGCGCCAGGCGCAGGCAATCGGCGAGGCCCGGCAGCGTATCGAGGGCGCGGCAGCGTTCGGGCGTCAGCGCGCCATCCATCTCGTCCAGCGCATCCAGGAATGACGCCGGCGCGCCCTGCGCGTGCTCGCGCACGACCAGCAGCGTGGCGCGGATGCCGTCCGGCGCAGCGCCGGCGATCGGCTGATCCAGCAATTCGTCCATGCCGACGGCAAAGGTGCGCAGCGCCAGCACCAGGCTGCCGCTGGCGGCGGTATCGACATGGTGTGGCTCGAGCGGGGCCAGCGTGGCGCCGTCGTACCAGTGCAGCAGATGGCCGTTCCATCGTTCGAGCAGCGCCAGCGAGGCGAATGCGCGCTCGCTGCGTTCCAGCAGTCCGCCCAGTGGCAGGAAGCCGAAGTCGCGCGCGCTCAGCGTGGCCAGCAGGCCAAGGCCGATCCCGTCGGGCGAGACCCGTGCATCGACCGCGGGCTCGGGATGTTCGAGCACGGCGTGCGGCGCCAGCCCATGACCATCGGCGCCGTGGCGTTCGAAGAAGCCCCAGGTGCGGCGCGCCAGCGCGCGCAAGAATTGGTCCTGCGCCGGGGCGAGGCGCGCGCTGCGGCGGGTTACGTGCCCCGTCCACCAGGCCAGCACCGGCGACAGGAACCACACCAGCAGCATCGGCGCCGTGGCAAACAAGGCGTACGGGTTGGCAAAGCTCACCAGCGTGGCAGTACCCATCGCCAGCAGCGGCGGGAACCACATGGCGCGGCCGCTGATTTCTAGAGAACGGCCAGGGACCGCCGCCGTCTGCGTGTCGAGCAAGCCGCGCTGCGTCACGTGCCGGCGCCACAGGCCCCGCACGAGGGCATGGCCATCGACCAGCGCCGCATGCGGCAGGAAGGCTGCCCACAAGGCGCTGCGCGTGAGCGTCAGGCGCGCGCCGCGCACCCAGCCGTCCAGGTGCTGGCGCCATGGTGCGTCGAGCGGCCGGTCGCCCAGCGCCACCAGCATGCCCACCAGCGCGGGCACGAACACGACCGCCAGCACCGCCGCGGTCCAGAACACGGGCGCGGCCAGCAGGCTCCAGCACAGGATCAGCAAGGCAAGGGACGCCGGCGCGACGAGACTCGCGCGCAGCTGGTCGAACAGCATCCAGCGCGCGGGCGCGTACTCGAGGTAATCGGGACCGCGACCGAGGCGCTGCACCGATTGCCAGGCCGCGCGCACGGCGCGGTGCCGGCGCAGCATGTACTCACCATAGTTGTGCGGGCGCAGTGCATCCACGCGCAAGTCTGCCACGCGGCCGGCGCGCAGGCGATCGCGCTCGACGGCGCCGGGCCAGGCGCGCCCGTCGTCGCGCACGACATCGCCGCAGGCACGGCGCCAGGCATCGACATCGTGGATTGCGACCCAGCCGTAGCGCGCATCCAGCGCGGCCCCGCCCATGCGGGCAAAGCGCGGCGCGCGATGGCCCGGTGGCGCGGGACCACGCGCCGGCAGCAGCATGCCGTGCCCTTCGAGCACGCGACCGCTGTCGTCCTGCACCGGCTGGTGCAGCGGGTGCGCCATCGCAGCCACCAGGCTGCGCGCCGCGTCGCGCGGCAGGCCGGCGTTGGCGTCCAGTGCAATCACGTAGCGCATCGCGGCGCCCGCCGCGGTATTGCCGGCGGTGAGCAGGAAGCGTTCGCGCGCGCCGCACAGCCAGGCATTCAGGTCGGCGATCTGGCCGCGCTGGCGTTCCTGGCCGATCCAGGCTTGCTGGTCGACGCTCCAGGTGCGTGGCCGCGCCAGGAGCATGAATGGCCCGTCACCGTCAGGGGCGTACCGGGTATTCAACGCCTCGATGGCAGTGCGTGCCTGCGCCAGCGATGCGTCGTCCGTCGGCAGCGTTTCGCTGGCGGCATCGGGCAAATCGAGCAGCAGGCAAAAACGCAGGTTCGGGTCGCGGTTGCCGAGGTAGCGCACTTCGAGCTCTTCGCGCAGCCGTTCGATCGCGGCAGCGTCGCCCGCTTGCGCGCAGACGGCGACGACAGTGCGGCAGGTGTCGGGAATACCGGCACTGAAATCCATGCGCGGCGTGGTGACCGGCGGGATGCGCCAGCGTTCCATCATGCGCACCAGCGACAGCGCCAAGGCGCTGGCCCCCGGCAGCGCCAGCAGGCCAATCAGCGCCAGCAACCAGGCACCGGCATCGCCCTGGCGTGCGTGGACGAGGATGGCGATCGTCAGCAGCAGTGTCAGGACTGCGGTTGCGCCGATGCGCGTGGCAACTGGCGCCTTGTGCGCCAGCGCCGGCAGGTAGTGGCCGACGTGGCGGGTGCGCACGTCCAGGCCACCTTCGCCCGGCGCGCGGTGCGTGCCGGCCAGCGTCAGCGCGTCGCGCGCGACCTCGGCTTCATCGACTTTGGCAGCCCGGGCGCGGCGTGCAATGGCGTGCCGGTAGCTGTCGCGGGTGGCGCCGTCCATGGCGGCGTAACTGCCATCCGGGTCGGTGCGCAGCAGCGCGTCGACCACGCCGTGCGTCTCGGCGAAGGCGCGCCAGTCGATCCCGCCCAGCAGGCGCAGGCTGGCCAGCGTGTTGCCGGCCGAGATGGCATCCTCGGCCTGTTCGCTGTGTTCGCGCTGCGTATGCTGCGCGATGCTGCTGTCGGCATCGGCCAGGCGTGCGTCGAGCCAATCCAGTACCTGGCTCACGGCGCCGCCGCGGCCGTGCAGGCGCCGCGCCAGTTCGGCGATGAAGCTGTCGCTGGCCTCGACGCTGCGCATCATGTCTGCCACCAGCAGGATCAGGTCACCGGGCCGCGTTTCGGCCGTGTCCAGCAGGCGCACGGCCCACCCGGCGGCCTGTTCATGCGCGGCGCAGGCGCGCGCCGCGCGCGCAGCCAGGCGCCGCAGGTTGTCGATCAGGGCCAGGCGCATGAGCGCCGGCAGCGCATCCAGTTCGGCGATGCATAGCAGCGCGCTTTGCGGGCCTTCCTGGTAAGCGGCCACGAACAACGCCAGTTCCCCGGCGTCGATACGGCCGTCGCCATGTGCGATTACGTCGAGCACCAGGCGCCAGGCGCGCACGGCGCCATCCGGGGCCAGTGTCGGCAAGGTCGCGGCGACCGGCCGCAAGCCGGCGCGCACCAGGCGTACCTGGGCGTCGAGCAGATGGTGCTGGTCGAGCAGGCGCGCACCGGCAGGCGGCAGCGCGAAGCCGGCGCGGGCGGCCTCGTCGAGCGCGTCGCACGAGGCAGCGATGGCATCGGCATCCGTGCCCAGAAGGGCGCGCAGGGCCTGGGCGCCGCCCTTGCCGGCGGTGGTGGGTTGCAGTACGTGGCGCGCCGCCAACTGGCGTGCGTGTTCCGCGCGCTGGAGCGCGCCGAGAGGTGCTGCGCGCCATGGCGCATCGTCGCCGGTCGCGCGCGCCGCATCATGCGGCGTGCGCTGCCCGGCGGGCAGGTTGTGGTTCTTGACGTTCAACGGGGCCTCGGGACTGAGCGTGCGCAGCAGACCGCTGGAGCATAGTGGCGTCCGGGACGGATCAGGGCAGGAAACGCTGGGCGCGCACGGCTGATCTCATGCTAGGCAAAGACCAGCGTCGTTACTGTGCGCTGACGAACACACCCCACCGATGCACGGGCATCGGGGCCATGCTACCCGAGATCAGATGGCGAGCGCGAATCCGCCCACCAGCGACCAGGCGCCCGGATGGCCCATGGCGCGCAAGGCTTGCGCCGCGCGGGCACTGCGGGCGCCGCTGCGGCAGACGAACAGCAATGGCGCGGTCGCGCCCAGCCACTGGGGCGCCTGGTCGGCAACGCACGCCAGCGGCACGTTGCGTACCGCGCGGCCGTGCAGGCGGACCGTGCCTGCGACGCTGTGTTCGCGCAGGTCGCGCACGTCGATCACGATCGCGTCCGGATGCGCAGCGAGCCAGTCGTGGGCAGCATCGGCGGGCACCAGCATTGCGCTGTCGATGGCGCCATCAATCGCCGGCTCGGTGCCTGCCACAGGCATCGGCGCGGCCAGCGCGGCGCCGCAGTGCGCAATGCGCTCGCAGGCCAGGTCGAGCGACGCGTCGTCAAGCAGCGCACCAAACGACAGGCGCACCGCCGCCGCGCTGCGCCAGGCCGGCACGCCCATTGCATCGAGCACGTAGCTCGACCCGGCCTTCCCGGCCGAACACGCCGAGCCGGCGCTGACGCGCATGCCGGCGGCATCGAACAGGTCGAGCAGCGTGGCGCTGGCCACATCCGGCACCGAGAAGTTGATGGTCGTGGGGAGCGACTGCGCCAGGGGCGCATTGAACACGATGCCGGGCAAGGCTGCTTCGAGCGCCGCCACTAGGCGCGCGCGGCATGCCAGCAGTGCGGCGCCGTCGCGGAACGTGTCGCCCCGCTCCAGCGCCGAGAACACGGCGCCCAGCGCCGCGATGCCGGCCATGTTTTCGGTGCCGGAACGCTGGCCGTCTTCCTGTCCGCCGCCGCACATCAGCGGCGTGTAGGGCGCACCGCGCCGCACGTACAGCATGCCGATGCCTTTTGGCGCATACAGCTTGTGGCCCGAAAACGGCGCGTAATCGATGCGGCTCGCGGCCAGGTCGAGCGGGAGCTTGCCCAGCGCCTGCACGCAGTCGACCAGCCACAGTGCAGCACTCCCAACGTCGCGCAGCACCGCCTCGATGCCGCGCAGGTCGGACACGACGCCCGTTTCATTGTTCGCCGCCATCGTGCACACCAGCGCCGCGCGCGGCGCCAGCGCACGCAGCACGTCGAGCCGGTGGCGGCCATCGCCATCGACCGGCAGCACGCGCAGCTCGAGGTCCGTGCCCAGCAGCCGGTTCCAGTGCGCCAGACTTTCGGGTATCGCCTTGTGTTCGGTCGCGCCGATCAGGACGATGTCGCCGCAGGCTTCACCACGCGCGCGCCGCTCGCGCACCGCGCACAGGGCCGAGAGCACGGCCGTCTGGATGCCTTCGGTGGCGCCGCTGTTGAACATCAACCGGCCATCCCCGGCGCCGACCACCCGGCCCGCACTGGCGCGCACGCGCTCGCGCAGCGCCCGGGCGCGCAGGCCCGTTGCATGGCTGCTGCTCGGATTGCCGAAGCCATCCTGCATGGCGGCCATGGCGGCGGCAGCGGCGGCGGGCAATACCGGGGACGTGGCATTGGTGTCGAGGTAAATTTCGGTCTGCATGAATAGGTGCCAAAAATATAAAAAAGGTGTCGCACAACATGTTATTGTCCAGTAATATGGTACGAGCTAAAGACGGTCAATACGTCCTAAACTTTCTGGTTTTCAATCAAACAGTAGGATAATTATTCTTATAACCAGCAATGCGGAATATGAATTCACTCGACAAGTTTGATTGCGCGATCCTCGCTGCCCTGCAGGCGGATGCCACGTTGTCCATTTCGGGCCTGAGCGAAAAGGTTGGTTTGTCCAGCACGCCTTGCTGGAAACGCGTCAAGCGCCTGGAAGAAGAAGGCTTCATCGAAAGCCGCGTCAGCATCGTCAATCGCGAAAAGGTCGGCTTGCCGGTCACCGTATTCGTCAGCGTCAAGACCCCCGAGCACGATGAAAAATGGCTGGCGCGCTTTGCCGCCGCCGTGATCGCGCTGCCCGAGGTGCTGGAATTTCATCGCATGAGCGGCGACGTCGATTACCTGCTCAAGGTCGTCACCACCGATATCGCCGGCTACGACCGCTTCTACAAAAAGCTAATCAAGACCGCGCGCCTGACCGGCGTGTCGTCGGCCTTCTCGATGGAACAGATCAAGTCCACCACCGCCCTGCCCCTCGAACTGATCTCGCACGGCACGCCAGCCTGAGTCTTTACAGGCGTCGTGCGCTTTCGCCGCGCGTCCGAATCGTGCGATGATGGCGCCCGTCCACATCAACGGGAGACTGAGTCAATGCCATCGAAAATCACCATGGCGCCGCTGGCGCTGGCCGCACTGATTGCCACCATCGGCGTGCACGCGCACGCTGCCGAGCAGGTCGTCAAGATCGGCGTCAGCGGTCCGCTGTCGGGCGCCAATGCGTTCGCCGGCAAGGACAATGAAAACGGCGTGCGCATGGCCATCGAAGAGCTCAACGCACAGAAGATCCAGGTCGGCGCCAACGTGCTGCGCTTCGTGCTGCAATCCGAAGACGACGCGGGCGACCCGAAACAGGGCGTGACCGTGGCCCAGAAATTCGCCGACGCCGGCGTCAAGTTCGTGCTGGGTCCTTACAACTCGGGCGTGGCGATTCCGGCCTCGCGCGTCTACAACGACAGTGGCATCCTGATGTCGACGGTCGGCACCAATCCCAAGATCACCGCCAGCGGCTACGCCACCGTGTTTCGCATCGTCGCGAGCGACACGCAGGTCGGCGCTTCGGTCGCCGGCTACGCGGCCAAGGAACTCAAGATCAAGAACATCGGCGTGATCGACGATCGCACGGCGTTCGGCCAGGGCATCGCGATGGAGTTCAAGCGCCAGGCGCAGCAGGCCGGCATCAAGGTCGCGGGCCACGAGTTCACCAACGACAAGGCCAGCGACTTCGCCGCGATTCTCACCGCGCTGCGCGCCAAGAAAGTCGACGCCATCTTCTACGGCGGCTACGCACCGCAGGCCGCGCCGATGGTGCGCCAGATGAAGCAGCTCGGCCTGAACGTGCCGCTGCTGGGCGGCGACACGCTGTGCAGCCCCGAGATGGCAAGGCTCGGCGGCGCTGCGGTCGGCGAGAACGTGCGCTGCGCGCAGGCTGGCGCGATCGTCGCCAGGCAGCCAGGTGGCGCGGCCTTTTTGGCTGGCTACAAGAAGCGCTTCGGCCGCGAGCCGGACGTGTATGCGCCATCGTTCTACGACCAGACCAAGTTCATCGCGCAGGCGATCCAGTCGGCCAAGACCGTCGATGCCAAGGCAGTCGGCGTGGCGATGCACACGATCAGCTACCAGGGCGTAGTCGGCACCTATGGCTATGACCCCAAGGGCAATCTGAAGAAAACGGCCGTCACGGTCTACACCTTCAAGAACGGCGCCCTCACGCCGCTGGCCAGCTACTGATTCTTTACCAGGACCTCGAACACGATGAACCCATTCTTCAAAACCGGCGTGCTGGCCACGGCCGCCTTGCTTCTGTGCGCAAGTGCCGGCGCCGCGCCGGCCACGGCCCCCGCATCTGCACCAGCATCGGCATCGGCATCGGCTGCCGACACCCAGGCCGGCAAGGCCATCAACAAGCTGGTCGACGAGTACTACGATGCCTACGCGCGCTTCGAGCCGGTGTGGGCGACCGAATCCGGTGACGGCCGCTTCGATGGCCAGCTTGGCCTGCCGATCGCGCCTAAGAACCGCGACGCGCAGTTTGCGCTGTACCGCGGCTACCTGAAACGCCTGGGCACGATTCCGCGCGAGCGCCTCAATCCGCGTGACCAGGCCAGCTACGACATCGTCAAGTTCGAGCTCGAAACCGCGCTGCGCCTGGGCGCCTTCCCCGAGCACCTGCTGCCGGTGGACCAGATGTTCAACATGCCGGTCTTCATGGCCAACTACGCCGGCGGCCAGGGCGCGCAGCCGCTGGCCACGCCGCAGGATTACCGCAATTACCTGAGCCGCCTGGATCAGATGGTCGCCTACATCGACCAGGCGATCGCGAATATGCGCGAAGGCGTCAAGCGCGGCGTCGTGCATCCGCGCGAGCCGATGCTGTCCCTGCTGCCGCAGCTGAAGGCACTGGTCGCGGCCACGCCCGAGGCCAGCATCTTCTACAGCCCGATCAAGGCGCTGCCGGCCGGCTTTTCAAGCGCCGACAAGACCAAACTGACGGCGTCGTACCGCAAGACGGTGGGCGAGAAGCTCAATCCGGCACTGGCGCGCCTGGCCACGTATGTCGAGAAGGACTACCTGCCGGCCACCCGCACGACGGCTGGCTGGGGCGCACTGCCAAACGGCGCCGAGTGGTACAAGGCGCGTGTGGCAGCGATGACCACCACGAGCCTGACACCCGAACAGATCCACGAGATCGGCCAGAAGGAAGTGGCGCGCATCCAGGGCGAGTACGGCAAGATCGGCCCGAAGATGGGTTACACGGGCCCTGCGGCCGGCCTGCCGCGCTGGGTGTCGGAGCAGCCGAAGTACAAGCCGTTCACGTCGGATGCGCAGGTGATCGCCATGTTCGAGAAGATCGACGCCGACGTGCGCACCAAGCTGCCGAAGCTGTTCTCGCTGATGCCGAAGGCACCGCTCGAAGTGCGCCTGGAACCGGAGCTGACGCGCGAGACGGCGTCGGACCATTATTCGTCACCGGCGGCCGATGGTTCGCGCCCCGGCGTGTTCTGGTCGGTGGTGAACGATCCGACCAAGTACGGCAGCACCGGCATGGTCACGCTGTACCTGCACGAAGGCCAGCCGGGCCACCACTTCCACATCGCGCTGACCCAGGAGCTCGGCCTGCCAAACTTCCGCAAGTTCGGCGGCAACACGGCGTTCACCGAAGGCTGGGCGCTGTACGCCGAGACGCTGGGCAAGGAAATGGGCCTGTTCGACAAGCCGGAAGATTATTTCGGCCACCTGAACGACGAGATGCTGCGCGCCGCGCGCCTGGTGGTCGACACCGGGATGCACACCAAGGGCTGGAGCCGCGATCAAGCGATCACGTACTTCCGCGAGACGCTGGGCTACTCGGAACTGGAAGCGCGCGCCCAGATCGAGCGCTACATGGTCATGCCGGGCCAGGCGCTGGCGTACAAGATCGGCGCCCTGAAAATCATGGAACTGCGCCAGCGCGCGCAGGCTGCACTGGGCGACAAGTTCAACCTGCCGGCATTCCACCGCGTGGTGCTCGATGAAGGCACGCTGCCGCTGGCAGTGCTGGAGGCGAAGGTCGATCGCTGGATTGCAGCGTCAAAGTAAGCTGGATCGGGAAAGCCGATTTCGCGGAGCAGCCTTGCTGGGGAGAAGAACAGCGGGCTGCTCCTCGCAAACCGGGACAACGATACTGAACTACCGACGCGAACGCATCGCGCGCCCGTATTTTGAGTCTGTTGGCGAGTTAATCGCTGAATGCGGTCTTCACCAAGAAAGCGTCATGGCCCCTATTTTTCGACTAATCGCAATCTGCCCGATCGCGTTGTGGATGGCAGGCTGCGCGCCGAACACCGACACCGCTCATGCTGATGCTAATGCTGGTGCTGGCACGGCAATCGGCGTCACCACACAAGAAAAGATCACGGTCACGGATGGCATCCGGACCCGCGAGGTCCATGAAGTCAGGAACGGCATCAGGGAAATCATCCTGCAAGAGAACCAGAAGGCCGGCCAGCTGCACGGCGAGCAGCGCAGGTTTGCCAAAGGAATGTTGATCGAAGAGGTCCACTACGAGAATGGCAAACAAACGGAGGTCAAGGACCAGGAGTGGCTTGATGAGATGAATGAATTACGCTCCGAGAACTGCGTCCTCGAAAAAATTCCGGATCAGCCTGATCCGGAAACGAAAGAGCCGCCCATGTCGCCGGCAATGCGCGATCAAGTCATTGCGCGCTGCAATGAGCGGCCGTTCGCCAGCGACAAATAAGCTGCAATCAGAATAGCAGCGCGTAAAGTTCAACGTTCGATCATGAACACCGGATACCGGCGCCACTCCGGCTCGCGGTAGCGCGCGCAGTTGGCGAAGATGAAGTCCAGCACCGCTTCCTGGTTCGTCAGCAAGCCGGGATGTTCGCCCTTCCACTGTTCGAACTTTGCTGCCAATTCGGGCTCCTGCACCAGCAGCCGCTCGGCCTCGTCCTCGAACACATACTCCGAATACGCTTCCTTCTTTTCCAGCACGCTGTTGAAGAAGCCCCAGCGGAAGAAGCTGTCATGCGCCAGCGGTTCGAGCGTCTCGACCGCATAGCGCGCATTGTCCTGGTCCAGCGGCACCAGAACATCCCCCGCGCGCAGCTGCACGCTGGCGTGGCGCCGTTCGAGCACCACGTCGTCATGGAACATATGGCCTTCGTACGCGGTCGGGCGCGAGGTCACGCTGTCGATCTGGTAGTACGCGACCTGCTGCATGCGGTCGGCGTCGATGCGCTCCATGCGCACGCCATTCCATTCCAGGCGCTCGATTGCCTCACGCCACTGCTGCGGCACCACATACGCCTGCGGCGCCGGCACGCTCGCATCCACCGGGAAGCGGTTGTAATAGGCGATGTCGCGTTCCCAGACGCTGCTGCGGTCGTAGTACAGGCGCGAATAGTCGCCCAGCACGCTCTTTTTATACTTGGCTTCATACCCTTTGAAACGGAAGCTCGACGGATTGGCTTCGTCCATCTTCCAGCGCACCGGCCACTCGGCCTGCGTGCGACCAGCATCCTTGGCCGCGCGGCGCAGCGCCTGAATGCGCGGTGCGTTCTGCACGGTGAAGGCCAGTGCGACGTCGACCAACGCGCGCATCGATTCGTAGCGGTCCCGGAATGGCTTGAGCATATGGGTCTCGGGCATGAAGCCGATCGTGTGGTGCAGCGCTGCGTAGCCGGTCGAGAAGCGTGCGGTTTCCAGAAATTCGGCGATGCCGTGGTCTGGGCTGTCCTGCACCGGGTTCACGTACGGGCAGGTGGGCCAGCCGCGCGCGTCCATCCCGGCGTACATCGCCGGCAGCATCTCGGCGCGCAAAAATTCGCCCAGGCCACCACCGAGCTTGTCGGCCTGTGTGTGGATCAGCGTCATCGTGTAGCTGTAGTCGGCGCCGTTGGACGTGTGGGTGTCGACCATCACGTCCGGGTCCCAGGCCGTGAACAGTTCGTTGAACACGCGCGCCGTGAGCGTGTCGCACTTGACGAAGTCGCGGTTCAGGTCGAGGTGGCGGCTGTTGCCGCGAAAGCCGAACTGCTCCGGCCCGTCCTGGTTCACGCGCGACGTGTCGGCGCGGTTGAAGGCGCCGTCGACGTTGTACAGCGGGACGAACAGGAACACGGTCGTACCCAATGTGGCCAGGCGCTCCGGCTCGACGCAAAAGTCGCGCACCAGCGCCATGCAGCCATCGACGCCTTCCGGCTCGCCCGGGTGGATGCCGTTATTGTTGAAGAAGACCGCGCGCCCGGCGGCCTTGATCGCGGCGCGGTCGAACACGCCGTCGCTGCTGACCACACCGGCGTGGATCGGCACGCCGGCATCGGACACGCCCACCTGCTCGAAGCGCAGCACTGCCGGATACTGGCGCGCGAGGTCGTGATACCAGGCGATGCAGTCGGCCCAGGTGGTGGTCTGGTTCAGGTTGCCTTGTTCGTACGGCGTGAGGGGTGCAGTAGCCATGTGTTCTTCGCTAGTAAAAAGGATGCTTACAGGATGACGCCGGAAGGTGCGGCGGGCGCAGTCGCCGTGGGCGCGGCCGGCGCCGGTGGCGCCAGCGTCAATGGCAGGGCGATGGCGACATCGGTGCCTTCGCCGGGGCTCGAGCGCACCTCGATCGTGCCATGCAGCGCGTAGGCGCGCTCGCGCATGCCGATGATGCCGATGCCTTCGGAGGCGCTGGCCGTATCGAAGCCGGCGCCGTCATCGACCACGCGAATGCGCAGCATGCCCTTGCCTTCGTCGAGCAGCAGGCTGACGTGCGCCGAGCGCGCCGCGGCGTGCTTCATGACGTTCGACAGCGCCTCCTGCACGATGCGGTAGGCCGAAATGGCCAGCTCGTTGGACAGGCGCGCGAAGTCGCCTTCGCTGTGCAGGTCGAAGCGGCAGCCAGATGTAGTGTCGTAATGACGCACCATCTCTTCGACCGCGCCGTGCAGGCCGAGCATATCGAGCACCTCGGGGCGCAGGCGGCGCACCAGGCGCCGGCCGTTGGCGTACAGGTCGAGCGCGAGCTTGGTGATGGCTTCGGACTTGCGCTTGATTTCCACCACCTCGGGGCCGGCAGGCGCCTTGGCCGCCAGCAGGCCGATCGCCTGCGCCTCGAGGCGCGCCGCGATCAGCGACGCATTGAGTTCGTCGTGGATCTCGACCGCGATGCTCTTGCGTTCGTCCTCGATGATTTCATTGACCTTCTGGATCAGTTTGCGCTTGTCGGCATCGGCGCGCAGCGCTTCGTTGCGCGAGGCGAGCAGGTCGCGCGTACGCTCGGCCACCTTGTTTTCGAGGTCGCGCTTGGATTCGCCCAGCGCCAGCGACATCTCGCCGATCGACGATTGCAGCTCGCCGATCTCGCCGCCGGTGGTGACCGGCGGATGGACGCGGAAGTTACCGCCCCGGATCTGGCGTAGTGTGCCGATCGCCTCGCGCAGCGGCACGATCAGCGAGCGCGCCAGCACCCAGGCCAGGATACCGCTGGCGGCCAGCGCCAGCGCCGCCATCGACAGCTCGATCTGGAAGCGGTCGGTCTGCTTGGCCATCATGTTCGCCGGCGACATCGTCACCCGCACCCAGCCCACCACTTCGGTGGTCAGTGTGGGCGGACGTGAATCGCTCGACGCCGACACGTGCGGCGTGCCGTTGTCCGAGAACAGGTTGATCCACACGACCTGCTTGCGGATCGGGGCTTCGTAATAGTGCGACTGGGCGTCGGCGGCCGATTCGGACACCACGCGCACGGCGGCGCGCCCGCTGCCGTCGATGACGTCGACGCGGTAGATGCTGCGGTCGGACTGCACCAGGCCATTGATCGTCAGGCGCAGATCGGACAGGTTGCCCGAGATGACGTTGTACTCGGACGTCTCGGACAGCGCGCGCGCCAGGATGCGGCCACGCTCGGCCAGCTCTTCGGCCACCTGCGCGCGGTGCGCGTACCACGAGTACCAGACGAAGGACGTAAACAGCAGGATCACCGGCAGCATCGTGATGACGGCCATGCGCCGCCCGACACCCCAGCCGCGCCAGAAACGCAGGTTCATCGCGCCGCCGGCGCCGGCGCTGGGCGGGCGAAGTTGCGCGCCGCATCCGTCACGCGCAAGTCGAGCGAGCTGGCCACGCCTTCGTTGATGATGGTGCGGAAGTAGCGCGGGAACTGCGGCGCAGGCAGTTCGCCGGTACGCACGAAATCGGCCGTGAGCTCGGCCACCTGGGCGTTGATTTCTTCGACTTCCGAATACGTGGTGGCCAGCGCGCCGACCTTGACCATGTCGGCCGAAAAACCGATCACGCCCTGCTTGCGGCGGTAGGTCGAGAGCAGGATGTTGCGCACGTTTTCGGCGTTGTAGATGTCGCTGTCGGGCAGCGCCAGCAGCGTCTCGGCGCGCGTCATGCTGTTCAGCGTGTGATTCAGGTCGTCGCCCGGCGTGAACATCTGGATCTCGGCAGCGTCGTGCAGCACCGGGCGCAGGAAGGCAGTGTCGGGGCCGAGCAGCACGCCCACGCGCACCGGCCGGCCGTACACGAGTTCGGCCAGGCGCATCTGATCGTTCGGCGCCGGCTCGGCGTACACCGCCGTGATGGCGATGCGGCGTGGCTTGGGCAGGCGCGCCGTCAGGCCGCGCCATACCTGACTGGACGTGTAGGCCGAGATGACAACGCAATCGCAGCGGCGCGACAGCGCATCGCGCAGCGCGGTCGGGCCGATCGCGATATACAGCATGCGGCGCTTTTGCGCGAGCTCGGTGCGAAACGCAGCAAACGTCGGCACCAGGCGCTTGTACAGGTCGTCGACGATGCGGTGCGTGACCGCGCTGTCGTCGCCGGTGATGATCTGGAAGCGGTAGCCCTGTACTTCTTCGCGCTCGCGCTCCGTTTGCGTGGCCTGCGGGGCCTGCGCGGCGTGGGCGGCATGGGCGCTGCTGGCGGCCAATGCCAGCGTCATGGCGATCAGCGGGACCAGTGAACGCGCGCGTGAAGCGTTCTGCATCCGGCGCAGGAGCTTGGCCATCGCTTACGGCTCGATCAGGCCGTGCTTGACGGCCAGCAGGGTGATGCTGGCCTGGCGGTGCACGCCCAGCTTTTCCTTGATCGACTGGCTGATATTGCTGATGGTCTTGGTCGACAGATCGAGACGCTCGGCGATTTCGGCGTTGGTCATGCCCTCGGCCATGAACTTGAAGATTTCCAGGCCACGCTCGTCGAGCTGCGACTGCGGCGTGACTTCACCGCGCACGGCCATGCTGGCCAGGCGCGACGCGATATGCGGCAGGAAGTACAGCTTGCCCTCGTGCGCGTGACGCACGGCGGTGGCCAGGTCGGCCGGGTCGCAATCCTTGGTGACGAAGGCGTGGGCGCCGAGGCGGTAGGTTTCCTTGATCAGACTATCCTGGTCAAACTGGCTGAGAAAAACGATCTTGGCCGACGGATCGGACTTGAGGATGGCCTGCGCCGCATCCATGCCGGTCAGCTCGGTGCCAAAGCGCATGTCGAGCACGGCGACGTCGGGCTGCTCGGCCGCGTACAGCGCGGTGGCCTCGCTCGGGGTCTTGGCCTGGCCCACCACCTGCATGCCGGCCGCTTCGAGCGACATGGCAAAACCGGTCATGACGATGGGGTGATCGTCGGCCAGCATGACGCGGATGGGTTTGTTCTGATCTGCCAATTTGTTCTCCTGGCGCGGGGGCCTATGGTGCACATGCGTTGCGCGTGCGGTGCCTGATGCGGCATGCACGGCCGGGGCAATGGGCCCCGGGAATAGAGGGGAATTATTTCACACAACGGGCGTGGAAGCGATGGGTAAAAAGGCGCATACGGCATGCGCTATGCGCTGCGGGGACGCGTTGGCTGGACGTGCCGGAAACATCGTCGCACTCCAAAACACCGAAGAATAGAATTAAGATTACTTCATAATAGATTTGCAAATTGCTAGGCCCTAGCATATATTTATTCCATCAGCTGCAAATATGCACCCTTCAACAATACGCAGGGAGGTCGATATGCATTGTTTTCACGTTCATGATGGCGTCGGTAGCAAGCCGGCAAGTTTGCCCTCATTGCCGGACCTGGCCTATGTCTGGACACTCTCGTAGTCAAAACCGTCCTCTTTCGCCCGCCCCTTCTACCCGGCGGGCTTTTTTTCGCCCTGATGACAGGTGCATGGAGAACAACCGATGGATGCCGTCCGCGCCGTAGCACCAGCTTTACACATCACGGGTTTCAGACATGCGTTTGCCGGCGCTGCTGCACTGGCCGCCCTCGCCGTCCTCGCCTGGCAGGCGCTGGCCCCGCCCGATGTGCCGGCGCCCGTCGCATCGGTTGCCTCCCCCGCATGGGCCGCGCGCGCCAACGAACATCAGCGGGTGCTGGCAGCCAATCCTCGCTCGATCGGCGGCAGAGACAATGCAAACGCGCGCACTTATCTGGTGACGCAACTGCGTGCGATGGGGCTGGCGCCTGTCGTACAGCCCGCCACCGTCCGCACATCGGTCACCCGGCTGTTCGGCGGCATTCACCACACCATCGGGATCGTGCACAACGTCGTCGCGACGATTCCCGGCAGCGCGCCCGATGCTGCGCAGCGTCCTGCCCTGCTACTGGCAACCCACTACGACAGCGGCGCGGCGCCGCGTGACGCCCTGCCCGGCGCGGCCACCGCCAGCGCCCTGCTCGAAACCGCCCGCGCATTGCGCGCCTCCCCGCCGGCCAACGATATCGTGCTGCTGTTTGCCGACGGCGAGCGGGTTGGCATGCTCGGGTCCCGAGGAT
Source organism: Massilia aurea (assembly GCF_014200505.1). GTDB lineage: Bacteria > Pseudomonadota > Gammaproteobacteria > Burkholderiales > Burkholderiaceae_D > Telluria > Telluria aurea_B. Next base: position 422,975 of record NZ_JACHBX010000002.1, read on the forward strand.
TTGTCGAACAGCACCCGCTGGCCGGCCGCATCGGCATGGCGCTCCGGTTCGATGGCGCCGTCGATGGCCCGCTACACATGCTGGAGGCGAGGGGCGCGGGTGCACCGGGCCTGGCGGGCTGGATGCAGGCGGCGCCCGAGCTGCGCGGCGCATCCGCGAATGCGACGCTGGCATGGCTGCTGGGCGACGCGCCCCATATCGGCCCGCTCACCCGGCTCGATGCGCCGGTGCTGCTGTTCGGGGGCGGCGAACCACGCGCGGCCGATACCGCGCCGCGCCAGTTGGGCGATGCCATGCTGCGCCTCGCCCGCGCCTATGGCGCGGCGCCGCTGGCACCAGGCGCGCAGGCAGCGCACGTCTACTTTTCACTGCCCATCATCGGGCCCGTCCACCATGCAGCGTGGCTGGTGTGGGTGCCGGCGCTCCTGTCCTGCCTGATGCTGGCGCGCGCATGGCGCGGACAGTTCGGTGAGGACGGTGTACTCGATGCAGCGCAGGGCGCGTTCGGCGTGTGCTTCCTGCTGCTCGTGGTACGCGTGGGCACCTGGAGCTGGGATCACGAGCTGGCCGCCGCCGGCCTGGCCGGTGCACACCGCCTGCCTTTGACCGTTGCCGTCATCACGGCCGGCGTGTTCGTGGCCGGCCTGTACCTGCTGCGCCGCAGTGTTGGCACGGCCGCGACGGTGCTCGGCGCGCTGGCCTGGCCAACGCTGGTGCTGCTTTTCGCCGCGGTGTTCCTGCCAACGCTCGCGCCGCTGCTGGCCTGGCCGCTGGTGGCGGCGCTGGGCGCATTCACGCTGCTGCATACGCGCTGGGGCGAACGGCAAGGATCCGGCGTGCGCCTGCTGGTGCTGCTGGCCGGCCTGGCGCCGGCCGCGAGCCTGCTCCCGCCGGCGCTGCGCGATGCATGGATCCTGCTCGCACCGGGCCACATGCATGTTCCGCCGATGCTGATGGCGCTGCCCATGCTGTGCTTTGCCAGCCCCCTGCTGATGCTGCGGGGCATGGCCGCCGTCGCGGGCGCGCTGGCACTGGCGCTGGCCGCCTGCCTGGCACTGCCGGATGGCGCGGCGGCACCACATGAACAGGCTGCAGAACCCGGGAACCTCGAGGGGCTGGTCTATTACAAGGACATGAACTCGTGGCGCGCTTACTGGCTGCTGCCGCAGCAGCCGCTTGACGACTGGCGCCGCGACCTGTTCGCGGGCCGCGCGAAGCCGACCGTCTTCGTCGAGGTGTTCGGCCTGCGCAGCGCGCCCCAGTGGTACGCCGTCGCGCCGCGCGACGATGCGATCGCGTTTCCCGAGTGCTTCATCCTGCGCAACCACGTGGGGAAGGTGCGGCTGGCCAGATTCACGGTACGCTCGGCCAATCGCGCCCCGCATATCGCGCTGGCCATGCAGGGCGCCAGGGCACTGCGCTCGCGTGTCGACGGCGTGACGCTCAGCACGACGGAAAGCGCGTGGTCGCTGTCGCTGTACGGGATGCAGGACCGGGTGCTGCAAATCGAGATCGAAAGTGAGCCCAACGAGATCTTCGCCATCACGGTGCAGGAACACATTCCCGGCCTGCCACGGCACCTCATGCCAGCGGGCGCACACGACGTGGCGCCGCAGGTGGGCACGACGATGTCGACCGATATCCTGCGGTTTTACTGACAAGTTGTCATAAAATGGCCGCGCGCGCCACGAGTGCGCCCTTCCCGATGAATGGCTTGATTAACCATGCAGCGTCAACTTCGCGGCATTCACTTCGCAGCAGGACTCCATGCACAAGATCGTCTCTTCCCTCATCCTCTCCGCTCTCGCCGGCAGCCTGGCGCTGGCCTTCCCTACCCATGCCCAGACCAGGGCCAAGGCCACCGTCCAGGAAGCGCCGCTGCGCGCGCACATGGCGTTCCTGTCATCCGACGCACTTGAAGGCCGCGGTACCGGCCAGCGCGGCGGCGAGCTGACCGTCACGTATCTTGAAACGCAAGCCGCCGCCGTGGGCCTGAAACCCGGCAACGGCAAGAGCTTCCGCCAGCCGGTCAAGATCGCCGGCGTGCGCTCGCTGCCCGAGAAGAGCAATGTCGGCATCGTCGCCAACGGCAAGGCCGTGCCGCTGCAGTTCGGCGCGGACTGGGTCTGGGGCCCGGGCGATGGCAAGGCCGATCACACGCTCGACGCCGAGATGGTCTTCGTCGGCTACGGCATCGTGGCGCCGGAAGAAAAGTGGGACGACTTCAAGGGCATGGACGTCAAGGGCAAAGTGATCGTGATGATGGTGAACGATCCGGCGCCGACCGCCGCCGAAGCGAACCGCTTCAACGGCGCGGGCCTGACCTACTACGGTCGCTGGACCTACAAGCTCGAAGAAGCGGCGCGCCAGGGGGCAGCCGGTGTCCTTCTGATCCACACCGATGCATCGGCATCGTATGGCTGGAGCGTGGTGCAGAACAGCTGGGCCAACGCCGAGCGCTTCCAGCTCACCGAAGGCAAAGTGGGCAGCGGCCTGCAGGGCTGGATGACCGACGACACGGCGCGCAAGGTGTTCGCAGCCGGCGGCCAGGATCTCGACAAGCTGCGCGCCGCCGCGGAAGACAAGAACTTCAAGCCGGTCGCGCTGAATGCCCGCGTCAAGGGCGAGGCGCGCGCGCAGGTGCGCACGCTGGAAGAGTTCAACGTGGCCGGCGTCGTGCCGGGCACCGACCCGAAGCTGAAAGACGAAGTGGTGATCTACTCGGCGCATTGGGATCACATGGGCAAGCAAGGCACCGAGGGCGACACGATCTTCAACGGCGCCGTCGACAACGCATCGGGCACCGGCGCGCTGCTGGCGATGGCCGCCGAGGCGGTGAAGAACCCGGCCAAGCGCAGCCAGATGTTCCTGTGGGTCGGCGCCGAAGAGCAAGGCCTGCTGGGCAGCGCCGCCTACGTGGCCGCACCCCTGTGGCCGATCGCCAAGACCGCCGCCAACCTGAACCTCGATAGCCTGAACTGGGTCGGCCTGGTCAAGGACGTCAGCGTGCCGGGCAGCGAGCGCACCGAACTGGGCGCGATGGCGGCCACGGTGGCCAAGTCGATGGGCCTGGTGATTGCACCAAGCAAGCCGGACCTGGGCGGCGGCTACTTCCGCAGCGACCACTTCAGCTTCGCCAAGGCCGGCGTGCCCGCCTTCTCGGTTGGCGCCGGCAGCAGCTGGGTGAAAGACGTCGACGCGAACAACGCCAAGGCCAAGACCTACCGCGCCAAGTACCACCAGGTGGGCGACGAGTACGATCCGAGCTGGGATCTGTCGGGCATGGTGCAGCAGGCGCAGTTCACGCTGAACCTGGGCCGCGCAGTGGCCGATGCGCCGAAGATGCCGACCTGGAAAGCGGGCGACCCGTTCGGCAAGGCACGCGAAACGGCGAAATAATTCGCTTGGGTAGCAGGACCTGAACGGGCTGGCGTGCATGACGAGTGCGCGCCAGCCCGTTTCTCGTTGTAGCATCACGCCATCGAGCGATGAAAGGCATGCAATGCAGGAGAACGAACTGACGCTGGGCGATGGCCGGGTGCTGCACTATTACGACTGGAAGCCGGAGTTCGAGGAACCCGAGCTGACCGTGTTCTGGCACCACGGCACGCCAAACATCGGCAAGCCGCCTGCCCCGCTGTTTGCTGCCGCGCTCGAAATGGGCATCCGCTGGATCGGCTACGACCGGCCCGGCTACGGCGGCTCGAGCGCGAAGAGCGGCCGCGATGTCGCCTCGTGCGCCGAAGACGTCGCGCGCATCGCCGACCAGCTCGGGATCGAGCACTTCGCCGTGATGGGGCATTCGGGCGGCGGACCGCACGCGCTGGCCTGCGCCGCGCTGCTGCCCAAGCGCGTCATCGCGGCCGTCAGCATCGCGGGCCTGGCGCCGTTCGATGCGGCGGGCCTGGACTGGTTCCAGGGCATGACCGCATCGGGCGCGGCAGCGCTGCGGGCGGCCGCGCAAGGTCATGCGGCCAAGGTGCAGCACGAGGGGCTCAATCAGGAATTCGATCGCGAGATGTTCACGCCCGAGGACTGGGCCGAGCTGTCCGGCACCTGGTCGTGGTTCGACAGCGTGGTCCGGCCGGCGCTGAGCGAAGGCCCGGGTGGCCTGATCGACGACGACCTGGCGTATGTCGCGCCATGGGGCTTCGACTGCGCACGCATCGTGCAGCCGGTGCTGCTGGTGCATGGGGCGCAGGACCGCGTCGTGCCGTGTGCGCACAGCGAGTGGCTGGCGCGCAGCTGCCGCTCGGCGCGCCTGTGGCAGCGGCCGGATGACGGGCATATCTCGGTGTTGAACAGCGCAGCGTCGGCGCTGGCGTGGTTGCGGGAGCAAGCGAGCGATGGTTGAACACGACGCTGACCAGAACTTCATGACCACTTACAAATTCAATCTCCCGCGCGACGCCGCTACCGCGATCTTTGTCGCCTGCCTGCTTCTGGCCCTGACACTGCACGCGGTACCCGCGCTGCTGGCCGGTCTCCTGGCATTCGTGCTCACACGGGGCCTGCTGGGCATCCTGCGCACGCGTGACCTGTACAAAAAGCTGCGTTCGCACGAATTCATTGCGAGCTTCGTGGTCGGCCTGGGGTCGATCGCCGTGCTTGCCATCATCACCGTTCTGGTGGTCCGGCTGCTCGAGGGCGAATCGTTGCGTGCGTTCTCGCTGAAGGTGGCCGAGACGATCACGCAGATCAAGCAGTTTCTGCCGCCGGCGCTGGCTGAGTACGTGCCGCAATCACTCTTCGAGATGCGCGAACTGGCGTCGGACACCTTGAAGGAGCATGTCAATGCGGTCGCGGGCATCGGCTCGGGTATCCTGCGCAGCCTGCTGTTGACCGTGATCGGCTGGATCACGGGGGTGCTGGCCGCGGTGAGCATTACCGTCACACCGACCGACGAAACAAGACATTCCGTGTTTTACAGGACTTGGCATCGCCATTGGAGCATGCTGGCCACCGCTTTCAAGAACGTGGCCTGGGCGCAGACCAAGATTGCCGCCATCAACGCAACGCTGACGGGGATGTACCTGTTAGCCGTGATGCCGGCCCTGGGCTGGCATCTCCCCTACGTCAAAACCCTCATCCTGGCGACGTTCCTCTTTGGGCTGCTGCCCGTCGTGGGCAATATCGTGTCGAACACCCTGATCTGCACGATCGCGCTGAGCGTTGCGTTTCCGGCCGCGGTCATTTCAGCCGTGTTCCTTCTTGTCATCCACAAGCTGGAATATTTCCTGAGCGCGCGGATTCAGGGCCATCGCATCGGCGCAAAAGTCTGGGAGCTGCTGATCGTGCTGTTCGCGTTCGAGATCATGTTCGGGCCGGCCGGCATGGTCGCGGCACCCGTCATCTACGCCTTCGTCAAAGCCGAGTTGAAGCGGATTCGCTGGTTGAACTGACGCCAGGCCACCTGGCGTCAAACATTAAAATTGTTGTAATAATCTCCCGTCTTGGTTTACCAACTTGCGAATTTGGTTGGGCCAATCTAGAATCGATGAACCGGTTAGGCGCGATGCATCGTCCGGTAGCCTGACGCATCAACCAGATCGGCACGGGCTCTGACATCGAGCCTTCTTCGCAGTTAAAAAAATACAAGCCGGAGACATCTTGAAAACCAAACATCTACTGCAAGCCCTTGCGCTCGTCGCACTGGGACAGGGGGCCGTGCACGCGGCGCCCCTGATGCTGCAAGACACCAGCATCACTGCCACCTACAACGGCGCGGCCGACGGCATGCTCGGACTGGATCACGGCTTCGTGGCCGGCCCGGGCGCCAATACCAGCAAGCTCGACCCTACCGATACCGGCGTGGAGTTCTTCACGTCGGATTTCCTGTTCGGGATCGACTTTTCCACTGACGGCTTGCTGACCGTGATCGCCAACTATGCCGTCGCGCCCGGCGCCTACAGTATGCGTTTCGATCTTGGCGGTGCATTGCCAGTCACGGCGTTCACGTTGGCAGGCATGGGCGGCGTTACCGGCATTCCTGGCCTGTCGATCATCGACAGTCACACGATCGCGCTTGACCTGAGCGGAGTCGACTGGAGCGAATTCGGCGCACTGAGCGCGCGCCTGGAAACCGGTACGGCGGTGGCGGTGCCTGAACCCGGCGCGCCCGCGATCCTGCTGGGCGGCCTGGCTGCACTGGCGCTCGTGCAAAACGGACGCAGCGGACGCAAACCACGCGCCTGACCTCGCGTCTCTCGCCATTCAAGGACAGTCCGGCAGCGCGTCAAGCGCGGCGGCGGGCTCGCGGCCTCATTTCCTCCACTAGGAGAACCACATGCACTATCCAGGTTTGCATGCAGCGCTGTGCGCTGCCCTACTCTTTGCCAGCGGCGGACACGCTGCGGCCGCAGTCGATCCGGCGCGCCAGGGCGCCCCTGCCGACGGCTGGGCCAGCCAAGCTGGCGGCACCGTCGGCGGCGCGAATGCCGTCGAATCCCAGATCTATACGGTGACCAACCGCGCCCAGCTGCTGGCGGCGATCCAGAACGGCGGCGTCGACAACAAGATCATCAAGCTCGTCGGCGTGCTCGACATGAGCGAAGGCCAGCCCTATGCCAGCAACGCGGACCAGGCGGCGCGCGGCGCGGTGCGCCTGAAAAGCAATACGACACTGATCGGCGGCGCGAATGCGGGCATCGTCAACGGCCACATCATCCTGTCGAACGTCTCGCAAATCATCATCCGCAACCTCAAGCTCGTCAATCCGTGCGACGTCGCGCCCGTCTGGGACCCGAACGACGGCTCGAGCGGCAACTGGAACAGCGCCTTCGACGCCATCGCGGTGACGGGCTCGAGCCATGTCTGGATCGACCACAACAGCTTTACCGACGCGCCGCGCACCGACAATTTCCTGCCTGTCGAGAACGGCAAGGTGAAGCAGTGCCATGACGGCGCGGTCGATATCACGAACGCGTCCGACTACGTCACCGTGTCGTACAACGTCTTCGGCGAACACAACAAGAACAACCTGGTCGGCAGCGGCGACGGCGCAACGGCTGACGAGGGCAAGCTGCGCGTCACGTTCAGCAACAACGTGTTCCGCGACGTTACCAGCCGCGCACCGCGCGTGCGCTATGGCCAGGTGCACTTGTTTAACAACTACTATGCTGGTTCGACATCGCACCCGGTCTACGCCACCAGCTATTACGTTGGCGTCGGCCATGCCGCCAAGATCCTGTCGCACAATAATGTGTTCGAGGTCGCGGGCGCCACCGCCTGCAGCGACGTCGTCGAGAATTTCGGCGGCACGATTCCCGGCGCCTTCAAGGACACCGGTTCGCTGCTCAACGCCAAACCGCTCGGCGCCTGCGGCGTGCCGACGACCGTTACCTGGACCCCGCCGTACGCCTTCAGCGCGCGGCCAATCCCGCTGGTCAAGGCCAACGCGCTGGCACAGGCCGGTGGCGGCAAGCTGGTGACGACCATCAGCGGCACCGGCAAGGTCGTCGTCGATACCGGCCCGACCCTGGCCTGCCCTGCAACCGGCTTCTACTTCTGCGACGACTTCCAGATTGGCGGCAGCGCCAAATGGGACCTCAAGCCATTGCCCGGCCCGAACGGCACCTTCAGCGTGGTGACCGAAGCTGCCGGCAGCGCCAACAAGGTGCTGCTATACACCGCGGCCACCACCGGCGGCGTGCTGGCCCTGATCAAGGACAGCGAGATGGGCGCCGTGCCGTCGGGCGACTACTTCGTCGAAGCCCGCATCCGGCCGATGACCAATGGCACCACCGGGAACAAGTTCCTGTTCCTGGTCACCCGCTACGTCGATGTCAACAACTGGTACGGCGCCGGTTTGAACGTGCAGAATGCCACCACCAGTACCCAGGTAGAGATCGTCAAGCTGCTCGCCGGCGCACTCAACCGGCAGCGCGCAGTGCGCAAACCGATCGCGATGGATGCCCAGTTCTATACAGTGCGATTCGAGATGGTCGGCACCACGCTGACGGTCTATCTCGACGGTGAAAATCTCGGCTCGGTCACCGACAGCAGCTTTGCCGCGCGCGGTCGGGTCGGCCTGTACACGGCCAACAAGAGCTTCCAGATCGACGACGTGCGCATTGGCGACCCGCGCATGAAACCGGTGCAACTGACGCTCGCCCCCGGCACGCCGGCCTGGGCCGCAGAAGCTGGCGACACCCCACTGCAGGTGCAGGTCACTGCGGTGGCGGCCGACGGCACGCCCGACAGCTTCACTACCGAGTCGAGCAATCCTGCGGTGGCCACCGTCACGCTCGACGGCGCGATGGCCACGATCGCACCGGTGGGCGCGGGCACGGCCGAGATCGTATTCCGGGCCGGTTCGGATGCGACCATGACACGGTCGATTGCGGTGACGGTTTCTCCACAATTCGTCCAGCCGACCCAGGTGTACCAGCTCGACGGTGTCGCCGTGCCGGCGGCAATGGAAAGTGCAGCGTATATCGACAGCACGCTCAAGCTGGTGTTCGACAAGCCGCCGGTCCTCGGCACGGGCGGCACGATCCGGATTTTCCGCCAGGCGGACGATGTGCTGGTGGACGTGATCAAGCTGACCGCTGAAACTGACATGATCGGTTACCCGGGCCAGGACCAGATCCGCAAGGTCAATACGACGCCGATCCAGATTGCCGGCAATACGGTAACCATCAAGTTGCACAGTAACAAGCTGGATTACAACACGGGGTATTACGTGGCGATCGCCGACGGCGTCTTCACCGGCACCAGCCTTGGCGGTGTGCCGTTCCGGGGCATCGGCAAGGCTGGTGGATGGGCATTCACCACCCGCGCAGCTGCACCGACTGGCGCGAGCGTGACGGTCGATGATGACGGCGTGGCCGATTTTCGCACCGTGCAGGGCGCGCTCAGTTACGCGATGCAGAACTTCGTCAAAGCCGAGCCGGTGACGATCAAGGTGATGAATGGCGCGTACGAGGAGCTGCTCTTTTTGCGTGGTAAGGACAATGTCAGCATCGTGGGCCAGAGCCGTGATGGCGTCGTGATCCGCTATACCAACCACAACACGCTCAATCCATTCACCGGTGCCAGCCAGGTGGCAAACGCTGCCGCAGCGGCGACCGGCGGGCGCGCCGTGATGCTGGTCGAGACATCGGACATGCTCGTGCTCGATACCCTCAGCATCGACAACACGACACTGCGCGGCCCCACCACAGGTCAGGCCGAAACGCTGTACTTCAACAATGATGGCGGCCGCCTGATCGCCAAAAACAGCGCGTTCTACAGCGAGCAGGACACACTCAACCTGAAGGGGTTCAACTGGTTCTACCGCAGCCTGGTATCGGGCAACGTCGACTTCATCTGGGGCGGCAGCCGCGCCGCGCTGTTCGAAGAAAGCGAGATCCGCACGATCGGCGACACGTCCAGCCCGACCAGCGGCGGCTACGTGCTGCAGGCACGCGTGATCAATCCGGCCGACAAGGGTTTTGTCTTCCTCAACAGCGCGCTGACGCGTGGTCCGGGCCGCGGCCCGCTCAAAAGCGAAGTGCCCGATGGCGCCACCTGGCTGGCGCGCAGCCCGGGCGGCACGGCGAGCTACGACAACATCGCGTTCATTAACACCCGGATGGACCGGCATGTGGCGCCCGCAGGCTGGGCCGGACTGGGCGTGAACAGCCAGCCCGCACCCAATCCGGTGGTGCCCAATGCGGTGAGCGGCTGGCGTGAGTACGGCAGCACCGACCTCGCCGGCGTGCCGCTGGACCTGTCGCGTCGTGTTGGCGGCTACCTGCTGCGCGCCGATGAGGTGGAAGCGGGCTTCTCGAACCGCGCCCAGGTGTTTGCGGCGTTTGGGGCCGGAGAAGGCTGGAATCCGCAGCCGTAGTGAAGGGTTGAAATGGCGCAGGGCCCATCGCTTGGTGTACAAGCGATGGGCCCTGCGCGTTTGCTGCTTGTTCTTCTACGGGATTACTGGATCACGCCGCAAGCCATGCGGGCGCCGCCACCACCCAGCGGTGCTGGATGATCGGCGTGGTTGTCACCACCGACGTGCACCATCAGAGCCTTGCCCTTGAGGTCCGCCATTTTCATGCGCGGGGCCAGCACCGGATTGGTGGCCATGCCTTTGGCGTCAACGGAGAGGCCTGGCAGATCGCCCAGGTGGCCATCGCCCCATGGGGTGCTATGTTTCTTGGTGTTGGCCGGGTCGAGGTGACCGCCGGCGGCACCTGCAGGGACGGTCTTGCCGTCCGCCTGGTTCGGCGCGCAGCTGCCATTGGCGTGCACGTGGAAGCCGTGCAGGCCAGGGGTCAGGTCCTTGAGCTCGGGAGTGAACACGACGCCGTATTGGGTTTCGCTGATCTTCACGGTACCGATGCTGGCGCCTTCGCCTTTATCGGTCGCCATTTTCAGCGTGACCGACATGTCGGCAGCGCTGGCGGAGGCGCACACGGCGCCGAACAGGACAGCACTCATCCATTGTTTGTTCATGGTTCACTCCTTGGCAAAATTTCGGGATATTGAAAAGACAAGTGAGTGTAGACCATTCCATGCGGAGGGGGTGTTCGGCTGACCAGGGCTTCAAGGGAATGAACACGGGACGCTGGTCGGGGCTGGGGGCGACTTCTCTATCACGCGATGCCCATTGCGTAGCGGCGCAGTACATCGTCGGACGACATGACTTCCGCGTATTCGCCATGCAGGTTCGCCAGAGCCATCAAATGGACGTCCTCGGCGCTGCGGTGCGTGCCGCCGAAATCCGTCTTGTCGAACGTGAAGGTCGCATCCGACACGACGATGGTGGAAAAGCCCAGATTGCCTGCTGTGCGTGCAGTCGCCTCGACCGAGTTGTTGGTGCTGACGCCGACGATCACCAGGTGGGTAATGCCGCGCGCATGCAGCCAGCGCTCGAGGCCGGTGTGGATGAAGGCATCGGGAACGTTCTTTTCGACCACGTGTTCATGGACCATTGGATGGAAGCGCGGCTGGAATTCAACGCCGGATTGTCCCGGTGCGAAGACGGAGGCCGGCGAGCGGCTGATGTGGCGGACGCTGACGATTGGATACCCTGCCACCCGCCAAGCCGCGTGCAGGCGCGCGATCATGCCCTCCGCGGTCGGGTTGTTGCGAGGTGGCAGGGTCGCGGATTGCATGCCCTGTTGCATGTCAATGATGATCAGGGCCGGTGGCTGGGTCATGCGGATTCTCCATAGTGAGATAGCCAAACTAACACAACAGGATGCTCGGCAACCATGGTCAACCTGATAGGTCGCGGGCTCCGGAGCCGTAGCCAAGACAGCGCCCCGGCCTGCCGCCGCAGCAGGTTTCCGGCTTGACTGCGCGTAAGTCAGAACGATGCGGAATGGCTGACTATCCTCGGGTGGCGCATCCCATCAAGCCATCCAGCCAACGAGGGCATCAATCAGAAGGGCGTCCGGAATGCTACATTCCACTCACCGTAAAATGTTGAAGCTCGCCTTTTTGAGCGTCCTGGTCTACCCAGCGACCGTGTTTGCCGAGGTCAGTGACAAGGAGACTTCTTCAGATCTCTTCTGGAAAATCGGTCTGGCTGCAGCAATCGTCTGTTTCGTCGGTACTCGCATAAAACCGTGGCTAGGCATCATCTGCTTCATACCCGTCGCGCTGTGGTTCGGAATTCTGTTCCTGGAACTTCACTCACCTGATGTTGGCACTCACCTACGCCTCGAACAAGGCGCTGTTTACTTCCTGCAGGCCTATGCGGCTTTTGGCATGCCGTTGTGTGGGCTACTCGCGGGCTATTTCTGGCATCGAAAAAGCGCGGCCTAGCGTAGGCCACCAGAGGTACGGCAATCATGTGCATATCGATCTACGTTGAGGCTCCTCCATGAACATTCAGCGCTTATACCCGTTCATTTTTCTACTCGCGTCTCCTGTGATCGCCGCTGACACCGATCCCGGGCCGTATCTGCAGACGGCTGCCTCGTACCGGATCTATGGCGGAGGACTTGGGGATCCAATAGCGCCTAGGCCGAACGACAAGAAAGTGGTGTTTTCCATCGAAGGCAATGCGGCCAGGCAGATCTTCGATGCCATTGGGCCGGACAAGCATGACCCGTGCACCGAAGGCAGCGGAATGCGAGTCCGCCACAAGGATCACGACCATCTGACTTGCACTTTGAGCAAACAGAACGACTACGTGTGCAGCTTCGGATTCGACCTTGTGAGCGGCAAGAGCATCGGTGGCAGTATCTGTTGACGGCGCTTACCGAAAACGCAGGCAAAAAAAAACGGCACCCCTCAGGGTGCCGTTTCATTTTCAACTAAGACGATTACTCGCCGTCGTCGTGCTGCTCAGCCGAAGCCGAAGCAACTTGCTGGTCTTCCATCGCTTGCAGCTCGGCGGCCATATTGGCCTTCTCTTGCTGCAGCAGTGCCTGGCGCTCTTCCGCTTCCCACACTTCCTTCTCTTTGCGAGCGCGGTGGAATGCCAGACCCGTACCGCCCGGGATCAGGCGACCGACGATGACGTTCTCTTTCAGGCCGCGCAGACCGTCGCGCTTGCCCATGATCGCCGCTTCGGTCAGCACGCGGGTGGTTTCCTGGAACGATGCGGCCGAGATGAACGAATCGGTCGACAGCGATGCCTTGGTAATACCCAGCAGCACGTTTTCGTACGTTGCCGGCAGCTTGCCCACCGCATTCATGCGGTCGTTCTGGTCCAGCAGCTCCGAACGCTCGACCTGCTCGCCGATGATGTAGTCGGTGTCGCCTGCTTCGACGATCTGAACACGACGCAGCATCTGGCGAACGATCACCTCGATGTGCTTGTCGTTGATCTTCACGCCTTGCAGACGGTACACGTCCTGCACTTCGTCGACGATGTAGCGGGCCAGCGATTCGATACCCAGGAGGCGCAGGATGTCTTGCGGATCGGCTGGGCCGTCGACAATCATCTCGCCCTTGTTCACGACTTGACCATCGTGGACCAGCACTTGCTTGTCCTTGGTGATCAGGAACTCGTGCTTGTTGCCGTCCATGTCGGTGATCTCAAGGCGTTGCTTGCCCTTGGTCTCTTTACCGAATGCGACAGTACCCGTGACTTCCGCCAGCATGCCGGCGTCTTTTGGCGAGCGTGCTTCGAACAGCTCGGCAACGCGTGGCAGACCACCGGTAATGTCTCGCGTCTTCTGCGATTCAGTCGGGATACGTGCCAGCACTTCACCGACGGACACTTGCTGACCGTCTTTGACCATGATCAGCGAGCCGACCTGGAAACCAATGGCCACGGCGTGTTCGGTGCCCGCGATCTTGACTTCCTGATTCTCTTCGTTCAGCAGCTTGACCTGCGGACGCAGCACCTTGCCAGCCGAACCACGACGCTTCGGATCGATCGCGACGAGGGTCGACAGACCGGTCACATCGTCCACCTGGCGAGCAACGGTGACGCCCTCTTCCACGTTTTCGAAGCGGATGGTACCAGCGTACTCGGTGATGATCGGACGGGTCAGCGGATCCCACGTTGCCAGGGCGATACCAGCTTTGACAGCCTGGCCATCCTTGACGATCAGGGTCGCACCGTACGGCACCTTGTGACGCTCGCGCTCACGGCCATGATCGTCCGTGATCAGCACTTCGCCCGAACGGGTAATGACGATTTGCGCGCCCTTGCCGTTGGTGACGTAACGCATGGTTGCCGTGAAGCGAACCGTACCGTTGGACTTGGCTTCGACCGACGACGCCACTGCTGCACGCGATGCCGCACCACCGATGTGGAACGTACGCATGGTCAGCTGGGTACCCGGCTCACCAATCGACTGTGCTGCCACGACGCCGACTGCTTCACCGCTGTTGACCAGCATGCCGCGGCCCAGGTCGCGACCATAGCACTTGGCGCACAGGCCGAAGCGCGTGTCGCAGTTCAGTGGCGTGCGGACCTTCACTTCGTCGATGCCGACGCGTTCGATCTCTTCGACCATGTCTTCGTCCAGCAGCGTGCCGGCTTCGAACAGGGTTTCCTGGGTTTCAGGATTGACGACATCGGTACCGGTGACACGGCCGAGGATACGGTCGCGCAGGGCTTCGATGACTTCACCACCTTCGACCAGCGCCTTCATGTGCGTGCCGTTGTTGGTGCCGCAATCGTCCTCGATCACCACCAGATCCTGCGTCACGTCGACCAGACGACGGGTCAGGTAACCCGAGTTTGCGGTCTTCAGCGCGGTATCGGCCAGACCTTTACGAGCGCCGTGGGTCGAAATGAAGTACTGAAGCACGTTCAGGCCTTCGCGGAAGTTCGCGGTAATCGGCGTTTCGATAATCGAACCGTCCGGCTTCGCCATCAGACCACGCATACCGGCCAGCTGACGAATCTGGGCTGCCGAACCACGGGCGCCCGAGTCGGCCATCATGTAAATCGCGTTGAACGATTCCTGGGTGCCTTCGGTGCCATCACGCTTGGTGACCGGCTCGATTTTCAGCTGGTCCATCATCGCCTTGCCGACTTCATCGGAGGTCTTGCCCCAGATGTCGACGACCTTGTTGTAGCGCTCGCCGGCGGTGACCAGACCCGAGCTGTACTGCTGCTCGATCTGTTTCACTTCGGCTTCAGCGGCAGCGATCATGCCCTTCTTGACGTCCGGGATCATCATGTCGTCGACGGCGATCGAGATACCGGCGCGCGTTGCCAGGCGGAAGCCCGACTGCATCAGCTTGTCGGCAAACACGACGGTCGCACGCAGACCGCACTTGCGGAACGACGTGTTGATCAGCTTCGAGATTTCTTTCTTCTTCAGCGAACGATTCAGCACCGAGAATGGCAAGCCTTTTGGCAGGATCTCGGACAGGATCGCACGGCCGACCGTGGTCTCGTAGCGGGTCAGGGTCTGGTCGAAGCCACCTTCGGCGTTGCGTGGGAATTCCACGATACGCACGGTGATGCGGGTCGCCAGTTCGACTTCCTTGTTGTCGTACGCGCGGATGACTTCCGACACGTCCGGGAACATCATGCCCTCGCCCTTGGCGTTGATCGCCTCGCGCGATGCGTAGTACAGACCCAGCACGATATCCTGGGACGGCACGATCGACGGTTCGCCGTTCGATGGGAACAGGATGTTGTTCGACGCCAGCATCAGCGTACGTGCTTCCATCTGTGCTTCGATCGACAGCGGGACGTGGACAGCCATCTGGTCACCGTCGAAGTCGGCGTTGAACGCCGCGCAGACGAGTGGGTGCAGCTGGATCGCCTTGCCTTCGATCAGGACCGGCTCGAACGCCTGGATACCTAGACGGTGCAGCGTCGGCGCACGGTTCAGCATGATCGGGTGTTCCTTGATGACTTCTTCAAGGATGTCCCAGACCACTGGCTCTTGCACTTCGACGAGCTTCTTCGCAGCCTTGATGGTCGTAGCCAGACCCATCAGTTCGAGCTTGTTGAAGATGAATGGCTTGAACAGCTCGAGTGCCATCAGTTTCGGCAGGCCGCACTGGTGCAGTTTCAGCTGTGGACCCACCACGATGACCGAACGGCCCGAGTAGTCGACGCGCTTGCCCAGCAAGTTCTGACGGAAACGACCGCCCTTACCCTTGATCATCTCGGCCAGCGACTTCAGCGGACGCTTGTTGGCACCGGTCATCGCTTTACCGCGACGGCCGTTGTCCAGCAGCGAATCGACTGCTTCCTGCAGCATGCGCTTTTCGTTACGCGTAATGATCTCTGGTGCGCGCAGTTCCATCAGGCGCTTCAGGCGGTTATTACGGTTGATGACGCGGCGATACAGGTCGTTCAGGTCGGACGTGGCGAAACGGCCACCGTCCAGCGGGACGAGCGGACGCAGTTCTGGCGGCAGGACCGGCAGAACTTCCATGATCATCCATTCAGGCTTGATGCCCGAACGCTGGAACGCTTCGAGCACTTTCAGGCGCTTGGCGTACTTCTTGATCTTGGCTTCGGACTTCGACTCTTTGAGTTCCACGCGCAGCGCGTCGGCATCGCGGTGGATGTCGATCGAGCGCAGCAGTTCACGGATACCTTCGGCGCCCATGAATGCGGTGAAGTCGTCGCCGTACTCTTCGTACTTGGCGGCGTAGTCGTCTTCCGACATGATCTGGCTCTTCTTGAGCGGGGTCATGCCTGGATCGGTGACGACGTATGCTTCGAAGTACAGCACGCGTTCGATGTCCCGCAGCGTCATGTCCAGGACCATGCCCAGACGCGATGGCAGCGACTTCAGGAACCAGATGTGCGCGACTGGCGAGGCCAGCTCGATGTGGCCCATGCGCTCACGGCGCACCTTGGCCAGCGTGACTTCAACGCCGCACTTCTCGCAGATCACGCCGCGGTGCTTCAGGCGCTTGTATTTGCCGCACAGGCATTCGTAGTCCTTGATAGGACCAAAGATCTTGGCGCAGAACAGGCCATCGCGCTCAGGCTTGAACGTGCGGTAGTTGATGGTTTCCGGCTTCTTGACTTCGCCGAACGACCACGAACGGATTTTTTCAGGCGACGCCAGGCCAATCTTGATGGCGTCGAAACTTTCGTTTTGCTGAACTTGCTTGAATAGATCGAGCAGTGCTTTCATGTATCACTCCAGGTGATTGAATTCTTTACTGACTTGCTTGCCGCCAGCTCCTCACTGATTTTCGCCAGTGCTTGCCAAGCCCACTACCCTTAAAACTGTCATTCCCGCGCAGGCGGGAATCCAAGTTTGCCGGTGACTTACCGGGCTTAGGTTCCCGCCTGCGCGGGAACGACGTTTTGAAGGCGCAGGCCGTGCCCGAAGGCTGGCGGCCTTGCTGCCTGCTTAGTTGCGCTCGAGATCGATATCGATACCCAGCGAACGGATTTCCTTCACCAGCACGTTGAACGACTCTGGCATGCCGGCTTCGATCACGTGGTCGCCTTTGACCAGGTTCTCGTAGACCTTCGTACGGCCGTTCACGTCATCCGACTTCACAGTCAGCATCTCTTGCAGCACGTACGATGCGCCGTACGCTTCAAGTGCCCACACCTCCATCTCACCGAAGCGCTGGCCGCCGAACTGGGCTTTACCGCCCAGTGGCTGCTGCGTCACGAGCGAGTACGGACCAGTCGAACGCGCGTGCATCTTGTCGTCGACCAGGTGATGCAGCTTCAGCATGTGCATGAAGCCAACGGTGACCTTGCGCTCGAATGCTTCGCCGGTGCGGCCGTCGAACATCGTGACCTGGTTCTTCGACGGGGTCATGCCGAGGTTCGCAGCGATGTCGTCCGGGAACGCCAGGTCCAGCATACGACGAATGTCTTCTTCGTGGGCGCCATCGAAGACCGGGGTCGCGAACGGCACGCCGTTCTTGAGGTTGCCCGCCAGGGTCAGGATCTCTTCATCGCTGAAGCTGTCCAGGTCTTCCTTGCGGCCGGTTTCGTTGTAGATCTTGTCCAGGAACACGCGCAGGTCTTGTGCCTTCGCTTGCGCCTGCAGCATTTCGCCGATGCGCCAGCCCAGGCCCTTGGCCGCCCAACCGAGGTGGGTTTCCAGGATCTGACCGACGTTCATGCGCGATGGCACGCCCAGCGGGTTCAGCACGACGTCAGCAGGACGACCGTCCGCCATGAACGGCATGTCTTCCACTGGCACGATACGCGAGACCACACCCTTGTTACCGTGACGGCCGGCCATCTTGTCGCCCGACTGCAGGCGGCGCTTGACGGCCAGGTAGACCTTGACCATCTTCTGCACGCCTGGCTGCAGCTCGTCGCCTTGCGTCAGCTTCTTGCGCTTCTCTTCGAAGGCCAGATCGAACTGGTGACGCTTCTCGTTGATCGATTCCTTGATCGCTTCGAGGGCGTTCGCGGTGTCGTCTTCTGCCGGACGGATGTCGAACCAGTGGAACTTGTCCAGGTCCGCCAGGTACTCGGCAGTGATCGCCGCGCCCTTGGCCATCTTCTTCGGACCGCCATTGACGATCTTGCCGATCAGCATGCGCTCCAGACGCTCGAAGGCATCGCCCTCGACAATACGCATCTGGTCGTTCAGGTCCAGGCGATAGCGCTTGAGTTCATCGTCGATGATCTGCTGGGCGCGCTTGTCACGCTGGATGCCTTCGCGGGTGAACACTTGCACGTCGATCACGGTGCCGACCATGCCCGAAGGCACGCGCAGCGAGGTGTCTTTCACGTCCGACGCTTTTTCGCCGAAGATCGCGCGCAACAGCTTTTCTTCTGGTGTCAGCTGGGTCTCGCCTTTTGGCGTGACCTTACCGACCAGCACGTCGCCAGCCTGCACTTCGGCGCCGATGTAGACGATGCCCGATTCATCCAGGCGCGCCAGCTGGTTTTCTGCCAGGTTCGAGATGTCGCGGGTGATTTCTTCCGCGCCCAGCTTGGTGTCACGTGCGACGACCGACAGCTCTTCGATGTGAATCGAGGTGTAGCGGTCATCCTTGACGACGTTTTCCGAGATCAGGATCGAATCTTCGAAGTTCAGACCGTTCCACGGCATGAACGCCACCAGCATGTTCTGACCCAGGGCCAGTTCGCCCAGGTCGGTCGATGCGCCGTCGGCGATCACGTCGCCACGGGCGACGCGGTCACCAACCTGCACGATCGGACGCTGGTTGATGTTGGTGTTCTGGTTCGAACGGGTGTACTTGATCAGGTTGTAGATGTCGACGCCGACTTCACCAGCCTGTGCTTCATCATCGTTCACACGAATGACGACGCGACCCGCATCGATGTAGTCGACCATACCGCCACGCAGAGCCTGCACGGTGGTACCCGAGTCAACTGCCACGGTGCGTTCGATACCGGTACCGACAACGGCCTTCTCAGGACGCAGGCAAGGCACGGCCTGACGCTGCATGTTGGCGCCCATCAGTGCACGGTTCGCATCATCGTGTTCCAGGAACGGAATCAGCGAGGCAGCGACCGACACGATCTGGCCTGGTGCAACGTCCATGTATTGGACGCGCTCTGGCGAGACCAGGATCGTTTCGCCGGCTTCACGCGACGAGACCAGCTCGTCGATCAGTTGGCCGTTTTCATTGATCGCGGCGTTTGCCTGCGCAATGATGTAGCGGCCTTCTTCGATGGCCGACAGGTAATCGATCTGATCGGTGACCTTCGAACCATCGACCTTGCGGTACGGGGTTTCCAGGAAGCCGTATTCATTCAGGCGGGCGTACAGTGCCAGCGAGTTGATCAGACCGATGTTCGGGCCTTCAGGCGTTTCGATCGGGCACACGCGGCCGTAGTGGGTCGGGTGCACGTCGCGCACCTCGAAGCCAGCACGTTCGCGGGTCAGACCGCCAGGGCCCAGAGCCGAGACGCGACGCTTGTGCGTCACTTCCGACAGCGGGTTGGTCTGGTCCATGAACTGGGACAGCTGCGACGAACCGAAGAACTCACGGATCGCGGCCGAAATCGGCTTGCTGTTGATCAGGTCATGCGGCATCAGGTTGTCCGCTTCGGCCTGGCCGAGACGTTCCTTGACTGCACGTTCCACGCGGACCAGGCCAGCACGGAATTGATTCTCTGCCAGCTCGCCGACGCAACGGACGCGACGGTTACCCAGGTGATCGATGTCATCGACTTCGCCGCGGCCATTGCGCAGCTCGACGAGGATCTTGATCACGGCCAGGATGTCTTCGTTCGACATGGTCATGTCGCCGGTCAGTTCATCACGGCCGATACGGCGGTTGAACTTCATGCGGCCGACAGCCGACAGGTCGTAGCGTTCCGGCATGTAGAACAGGCCGTTGAACAGCGCTTCGACCGATTCTTCGGTTGGCGGTTCGCCAGGACGCATCATGCGGTAGATCGCCACGCGCGCCGCGGTGCGGTCAGCGGTGTCGTCGGTGCGCAGGGTTTGCGAGATGTAGCCGCCCTGGTCCAGATCGTTGGTGTACAGCGTCTGGATTTCGGTCACGTCTGCATCGCGCAGCTTGCCCAGCAGTTCTTCGGTCAGCTCGTCGTTGGCGACAGCGATGACTTCACCGGTGTCCTGGTCGACGATGTTCTTGGCCAGCACGCGGCCCAGCAGGTAGTCTTCAGGGACCGAGATGGTCTTGATGCCGGCAGCTTCGATGTCACGGACGTGCTTCGCGTTGATACGCTTGTCCTTGGTGACAATGGTCTTGCCCGACTTCGGATCGACGATGTCGAAACGCGCGACTTCACCGCGCAGACGCTCGGGGACGAACTCGAGTTCGCCGCCGTCGTTGCGCACGACGAAGTTGTCGAAGACGAAGAAGTTCGCCAGGATCTGTTCCGGCGTCATGCCGATGGCCTTGAGCAGGATCGTCACTGGCATCTTGCGGCGACGGTCGACGCGGAAGAACAGGATGTCTTTCGGGTCGAACTCGAAGTCGAGCCACGAGCCGCGGTAAGGAATGATCCGTGCCGAGAACAGGAGCTTGCCCGACGAGTGCGTCTTGCCGCGGTCGTGCTCGAAGAACACGCCCGGCGAACGGTGCAGCTGGGATACGATCACGCGCTCGGTGCCGTTGATCACGAACGAACCGTTCGTGGTCATCAGTGGCAGCTCGCCCATGTAGACTTCTTGTTCCTTCATTTCCTTGACGACCGGCTTGGTCGGCGATTCCTTGTCCAGGATCACCAGACGCACCTTGGCGCGCAGCGGCGACGCGAAGGTCAGGCCACGCTGCTGGCACTCTTTCACGTCAAACGCAGGGTCACCCAGCACATACGACAGGAACTCGAGGCGCGCAAAACCATTGTGCGACACGATAGGGAAGATCGAAGAAAAAGCCGACTGCAGACCCTCGGCCTTGCGTCCCGATGGGACAGCATCAGCCTGGAGGAAGTTCTCGTAGGATTCCAGCTGGGTAGCCAGCAGGTAGGGAACGTTGTGAACGTTGGCGCGTTTCGCGAACGACTTGCGAATACGCTTCTTCTCAGTAAATGAGTAGTGCATGGACACTCCGTGAGTGACAGAAAGGATGAAGAATTCAGGATTTGCCAGTGGCACGCGCCACCACCACACACAATTCCTGAAGTCTTTACTCTTTCGCGCCAGATGAAAAGGACAAGCAAACTGCTGTGTTACGATATTTCTGAGCCGGTGTTGCCGCCTCTATTCTGTCATTCCTTGGCGACGTCTGTCGCAGGGACGACAAAAGAGCCAAAGCCGCAATTCCCGCCTTCCGGCAAGTTTTGCAAGCTTTGACTCCCGCATCAGGTGCTGCGAACAGCACCCTTTGCCTATGTATTACTTCAGTTCAGCCTTGGCGCCTGCATCTTCCAGCTTCTTCTTGGCGGCTTCAGCTTCTGCTTTTGGCAGGGCTTCTTTGACCGTCTTAGGAGCGCCGTCGACGACGTCTTTGGCTTCTTTCAGGCCCAGACCGGTGATTTCACGGACTGCCTTGATGACGCCGACTTTGTTCGCGCCGATTTCGGTCAGAACAACGTTGAACTCGGTCTGCTCTTCAGCAGCAGCGGCGCCAGCGCCACCACCGGCTGCAGGAGCTGCCATTGCAGCTGCCGACACGCCGAACTTCTCTTCGAATGCCTTGACCAGTTCGTTCAGGTCCATGACGGACATTTCGCTCACTGCGTTCAGGATATCGTCTTTGCTAATTGCCATTTGAAACTCCAGTTTTGATTTGTATGTAGTTCAGGTTGGTACTTGAAAAAAAAGGGAAGCTTACGCTTCTGCAGGAGCTTCTTCTGCGGCCGGAGCTGCTTCGGAAGAACCTTCGCCTTTTTTCGCTGCCAGGGCAGCCAGACCACGTGCAAAGCCCGACACCGGAGCCAACATAACGCCCAACAGCTGCGAGATGAGAACTTCACGGGATGGGATGCTTGCCAACGAGGTAACGCCAGCTACGTCGAGCTGCTTACCTGCGTAGTTACCGGCTTTGATGACCAGCTTGTCGTTGGTTTTAGCGAAGTCATTGATGACTTTAGCTGCTGCAACGGCATCGTCCGAGATCGAATAGATCAGCGGACCGGTCATGGAATCAGCCAGCGAGGCAAACTGCGTGCCCTCGACAGAGCGACGAGCCAGCGTGTTCTTCAGAACACGCAGGTACACGCCCTGGGCACGTGCGGATGCACGGAGCTTGGTCAAGTGACTAACCTGGATGCCACGGTACTCGGCGACGACGATGGTTTGCGCAGATGCTACTTTTGCGGAAACTTCTTCGACGACGGCCTTTTTGTCATTCAGATTAAGACCCACGGTCAATCTCCTTAAATGATGAGAACGAGATGTTCACATCGGTTCGAACACACGGCGTCCGAAGTTAAGAAGCCTTAAACTGAGCGGATGAATTCACGCAGCTGGACTACAAAACTTGTTCGGGTACACCATCTGCGTTGGGTTGTCTTTTAACCGCATGCCCAACCTCTGCACTTGGCCCAACGGTCTTTGATTGTCTGCCGCAGCGATCAGTTACTGCGACAGCCCAAAGATATGCCCTACGATAAACTGTAGGGGCTTGAATTAGGTCCCCGCCAAGGCGCCCGGCGAGGGCGGGGATGACGTTCTTAAGCAGCAGCGATCGAAGCGTGATCGATGCGCACGCCAGCCCCCATCGTCGACGACAGGGCGACCTTGCGCAGGTACACACCTTTCGACGTGGTTGGCTTGGCTTTGTTCAGGGCGTCGATCAGGGCAACCAGGTTGCTCTTCAGATCTTCGTCGGTGAACGATGCACGGCCGATCGTTGCGTGAACGATACCTGCCTTGTCGGTACGGTACTGGACCTGACCGGCTTTGGCGTTCTTGACGGCGGTTGCGACGTCTGGGGTCACGGTGCCGACTTTCGGGTTAGGCATCAGGCCACGTGGGCCCAGGATCTGACCCAGGGTACCGACGATACGCATGGTGTCTGGCGACGCGATGACGATATCGAAAGGCATGTCGCCGGCTTTGACGCGCTCGGCCAGGTCTTCCATACCGACGATGTCGGCACCGGCTGCACGTGCAGCTTCAGCCTTCTCGCCCGTTGCGAACACAGCAACGCGCACGGTCTTGCCGGTGCCTGCTGGCAGCACGACCGAACCGCGAACCACCTGGTCCGACTTCTTTGGGTCCACGCCCAGTTGCACCGAGACGTCGATCGACTCGTTGAACTTGGCAGTGGCGAATTCTTTAACCAGCGACAGACCGTTGTCGAAGGCGTAGACTTTATTGCGGTCTACTTTAGCTTTGATAGCTTTGACGCGTTTGGACAGCTTAGCCATTACAGACCCTCCACCGTGATGCCCATCGAACGTGCCGAGCCAGCGATGATACGCACTGCTGCGTCCATGTCGGCGGCGGTCAGGTCCGGCTGCTTGGTTTTTGCGATTTCTTCAGCTTGAGCGCGGGTCAGCGATGCAACCTTGTCGGTATGCGGCTTGGCCGAACCCTTGGTGATGCCAGCGGCTTTCTTGATCAGGTACGTTGCCGGTGGGGTCTTCATCACGAAGGTGAACGACTTGTCGGCGAACGCGGTGATCACGACCGGGATTGGCATGCCTGGCTCGACACCCTGGGTCTGGGCGTTGAACGCCTTGCAGAATTCCATGATGTTCAGACCGCGCTGACCCAGTGCTGGACCGATCGGTGGGGATGGGTTTGCTTTACCAGCTGGAACTTGCAGCTTGATAAAGCCAATGATTTTCTTTGCCATGAAAGGCTCCTATCTTTGACTTGAGTAGTAGCGCCCCACCGCGACTACTCGTCTCCGGCGGGGCTCCTCTTACCGGATTCCGCCTACCTGCTGCGACGCTCCGATTATGGCGTTTAGACTTTCTCGACTTGCCCGAACTCCAGTTCGACTGGAGTCGCGCGGCCGAAGATGGTAACAGAAACTCGCACCTTCGACTTTTCGTAATTGACTTCTTCGACGTTGCCGTTGAAATCGGTGAACGGGCCTTCCTTGATACGGACCTGTTCGCCCACTTCGTAGAGCGTCTTTGGCCGAGGCTTCTCGACACCTTCCTGGACCTGCTGCATGATCTTGTCGATCTCGCGCGCCGGGATTGGGGTCGGCTTGTTCGACTTGCCGCCGATGAAACCGGTGACTTTGCTGGTGTTCTTCACCAGGTGCCAGGTTTCGTCGGTCATTTCCATCTCAACCAGCACATAACCCGGGAAGAAGCGGCGCTCGGTAACGGCCTTGGTGCCGTTGCGCATCTCGACAACTTCCTCGGTTGGCACCAGGATCTGGCCAAACTGTTCTTGCATGCCGCCGCGTTCGATTCGCTCGGTCAGGGCGCGCATCACGCTCTTTTCCATACCCGAGTAGACGTGAACGACGTACCAGCGCTTGTTGCTGACCGGGACACTCACGGGTGCAGCTGCTTCTGGTGCTGCTTCCTGCTCTGGAACGCCTTCTTCCGGAGCGCCGGCCGCCGGAGCGCCGGCCGCCGGAATCTCTTCCGGCGCGGTATCTTCTTGTACGTTTTCGCTCATGTTTATTTCCAACCCAGGACAAAGTCGTACAACAGGAGCTCGAGAATCTTGTCGGTGCCCCACAGGAAAATCGCCATCACAACCACAAAGGCAAACACGATGCCGGTGATCTGCAAGGCTTCGCGGCGGGTCGGCCAAACGACCTTCTTGGTCTCGCGCACCGATTCCTTGGCAAAGCTCAGGAAATCACGGCCAGTGGTGGAAGTCCACAAAAGCAGGACAGCAAAAACTAAACCAGCCAAAAGGGCGCCTGCGGCGACCAAGGCTGGTTTGTTCTGGCCTGTCAGGTAAAAGAACCCGACGACGCCTGCAATCGCTGCAACCACCGCCAGCGCGACCTTGAACTTGTCATTCGAGGTGCTGACAGTTTGCACGGATTGATTAGACATTCTTCTTTACTTTCGGTGCCTGGCACCAGAATTCGGTGGCAGGGGCGGAGGGAATCGAACCCGCGACCTTCGGTTTTGGAGACCGACGCTCTGCCAATTGAGCTACACCCCTACGAAAACTTCCAGCTGAATCCAACATTATACAGCAAGCGCGCGCTCACTGACAATGCTGTTCGAGGGAAACGGAAATGACTTCCGTTTCCCTCTGCTCTGCTTAGTTAGGCAGAATCTTTGCGACCACGCCGGCGCCGACAGTACGGCCGCCTTCACGGATTGCGAAACGCAGACCTTCTTCCATCGCGATCGGGTTGATCAGCTTGACGGTGATCGACACGTTGTCGCCTGGCATGACCATTTCTTTGTCTGCTGGCAGCTCGATCGAACCGGTCACGTCAGTCGTACGGAAGTAGAACTGTGGACGATAGTTGTTGAAGAACGGGGTGTGACGGCCGCCTTCATCTTTCGACAGAACGTAGATCTCGCCGGTGAAGTGGTTGTGCGGCTTGATCGAACCTGGCTTTGCCAGGACCTGACCACGCTGGACATCTTCACGCTTGGTACCGCGCAGCAGCAGGCCGACGTTGTCGCCAGCTTGACCCTGGTCCAGCAGCTTGCGGAACATTTCCACGCCGGTGCAAGTGGTCTTGACGGTGTCGATGATACCGACGATTTCGATTTCTTCGCCGACTTTGACGACGCCGCGCTCGACACGACCGGTCACAACGGTACCGCGACCCGAGATGGAGAACACGTCTTCCACTGGCATCAGGAACGCACCGTCAACAGCGCGCTCTGGCGTTGGGATGTAGGTGTCGAGGGCTTCAGCCAGACGGGTGATGCATTCTTCACCCATTTCGCCCGGCTTGCCTTCGAGGGCCATACGTGCCGAACCCTTGATGATTGGGACGTCGTCGCCTGGGAACTCGTACTTCGACAGAAGCTCACGAACTTCCATTTCGACCAGTTCCAGCAGTTCTGCGTCGTCGACCAGGTCGCACTTGTTCAGGAACACGATGATGTATGGAACGCCAACTTGACGGGCCAGCAGGATGTGCTCGCGGGTCTGTGGCATTGGGCCGTCAGCGGCCGAGCACACCAGGATCGCGCCGTCCATCTGCGCAGCACCGGTAATCATGTTCTTGATGTAGTCGGCGTGGCCTGGGCAGTCAACGTGAGCGTAGTGACGGTTTTCGGTCTCGTACTCGACGTGCGCGGTGTTGATGGTGATGCCGCGTGCTTTTTCTTCTGGTGCCGCGTCGATCTGGTCGTAGGCCTTGGCTTCGCCGCCGAATTTCTTCGACAGGACGGTCGCGATTGCAGCCGTCAGCGTGGTTTTGCCGTGGTCAACGTGACCGATGGTGCCGACGTTTACGTGCGGCTTGGTCCGTTCGAATTTACCTTTTGCCATTTCAGACTCCTAAGATCTAACGATATTTTTGAGAATTACCAGGCACACCTGACGGACGAGTGCAACGCGACTGCCGTACAAAATTCTGGTGCCCTTGACGTGGATTGAACACGTGGCCTCTCCCTTACCAAGGGAGTGCTCTACCACTGAGCTACAAGGGCTGATTTGGTGCGATGTTCAACTTGCACACCGCAAAACACTGGAGCGGGTGAAGGGAATCGAACCCTCGTCGTAAGCTTGGAAGGCTTCTGCTCTACCATTGAGCTACACCCGCGAGGTACAACTTCAATTCGACTTCACGATCTTCTTTTGGTGGTGGGGGCTGGATTCGAACCAGCGTACTCAGAGAGGGCAGATTTACAGTCTGCTGCCTTTAACCACTCGGCCACCCCACCGCGAAGAACCGCAGAGTATGAAGCAAGCTCAACGTACTGTCAATCAGGTTTGGGTAGAAGGTTTTTCCACTTCGCCTGACAGCGTTGCTTCGGGGCGTGATTGTAACGGTCCGACTCTAAAGCCGCAAGGGTCATTTTGCGCGGCGTGAAAAAAACTTGGTTTGTTCGTCAAGCCGGCGCCAGTGCGGCCAGCACTTGCGCCTTGAGCGCCTTGATCAGCGCCGTCTCGTCCGGCGGCACGCCTTCGGGCGCCGTGAAGATGCGGTCCGCGTAGAACAGCCCCAGCTGCGCCTTGCCCACCACCAGCGGCAGCACGATGAAACTCTCGGCGTCCGGCAGCAGCGTCTTGTACCAGGCCGGCAGCAGGTCGCGGATCTTGGGGCTGAAGGCGTCCGGGATCATCATGTCGGCATTGTTTTCCAGCGCCAGGTGGAACAGGTCGCGTGTGAATGCGCAAGGGAACGTGAAGCCGGCCTGCAGCTCGGCCTTGTTCTCCCCCAGCGAAGCACGTGCCCGGAAGGTGCCGGTCCGGCCGTCGCGCAGGCAGATGGTGGCGAAGCGAAAGCCCAGCGCGCCGTACAGCGTTTCGAGCACCGCCATGATGACGTCGTTGGCGCTCGTGGCAGAGCCCCCCAGCACGGAGACATCCTGCACACCCGCCAGCAGCAGGTCGCGCGCATTCTTCGGCTTGCCACTGGGGTAGTACTCGCCTTCATCGGCTTCACCCGCGTCGAGCATTGCCAGCGCCAGCACGTTCGGCAGGCTGCTGCCGGCCTTCGGGTCGGTCTTGGGGGCGCGTTCCATGTTCATGCTCTGCAGCATGCCGTTCATGCTTTCCTGGACGGTGTCGAACAGCGCTGCCAGCCCCGGCATGTCGAGCCCGAGCGCCACGCCGTAGCGCGCCAGCAGTGCCTCGGCGTCGGGCGCATTGGCCGGATCGTGGTGATGGCCCATCAGGCGCGCCACGTCCTGGCTGAACGCGGCCACCTGGCGCATCCATTCGGCGCGCTCTGGTGCCACTGCGAGCGTGCCAGGCGGGGGCGAGGCCTGGGCTTCGATGATCAGCTCAGGCAATTGCCACTCGCGCAGCACGGCCTCGGACAGGGTCTCGAAGGTGCAGCCCAGGATCAGGCGCGACGCTTGCGCGTGGGTGTGCTTGCCGGTGGCGACCAGAGCGGCGATCTCGCGGTAGCGCT
This sequence comes from Massilia aurea, assembly GCF_014200505.1. Lineage (GTDB taxonomy): Bacteria > Pseudomonadota > Gammaproteobacteria > Burkholderiales > Burkholderiaceae_D > Telluria > Telluria aurea_B. Next base: position 450,689 of record NZ_JACHBX010000002.1, read on the forward strand.
CCGGCTCGTGGCTGGCCAGCAGCATTGGCCCCAAGTTCTTGAACAGCGCACAGATCCCTGCTTCTTCTGCGCCCGGATGGGGGCTGCGGTGCGCCATTTCCTGGCCCACCAGGCTGGCGCACAGCGCCGCCTGGAGTTCGACCCGCACGCCGTGCTCGGCCACGTCGAGCGCGTCGACCAGCAGCATCGCCAGGGCGGCGGCGCGCACATTGTCAAAACCGAGCAGGGAAATGGCGCGCGAGATCGTCGTCACCGGCGCCCCCAGCTGCGTGCGGTACGCCACCGTGTTCGACAGGCGCAGGATGCGCTGGGTCAGCGCCACATCCGCCATCACGTAATACGCGAGGTCGGCCGAGCCTTCGTCGACGCTGTAGCCCATGCCGATCACGCGCGTCATGGTGCCGCCAAGACTGAACATGCGCTCGGTGCCGCTCAGCTTGCGCATCAGCGCATCGCGCACCCGGCCCGACGTAGGGTGGCTCTGGGCGCCGTGAGGAAGGTCGGCCATCGTCAGCCTGCTTTGGGCGGCGGCATGCGCAGCCCCTGGCGCACGCCCTGATCGTGCTGCTTGAGCACTTGCTGGAACAGCGCGGCCAGCGCCGGCAGCTTGGGATTGAGCGGGTCGAGCTTGCGTACATTGCCGATCAGGGTCGGGACCTGGCCACCGAGCCGCTCGTCCCAGCCGCCTGCTTCCAGGCAGCGTAGCACTGCCAGCGTGGCATTGAACGCCACCGACGGGTTGTTCGGCAGCTTGTGCGCCGCCTCTAACATCAGCGTGACCGCGCCCCGGTAATCGCCGCTCTTGGCGCGCGCGGCGCCGCTGGCGACCAGGTCGACCACGTGCTGGCGGCTTTCCTTGACCATCGAGCGGGCCAGCTCGCCCTTGCCTGCGCTTTCCATAACGCCCACCGCGCGCGCCATCACGGCCTCGTCGCCGGCATTGCGCATCACGTCGCGCACGACCGAGCAGGCGCCCTCTTCCATGTCATGGTCGAGGCACGTGCGCGCGAGCTCGAGCTTGATGTCGACCGACACGCCCGGCGCATCCTGGCAGGCCGCCACTGCCGTGGTCAATGCTTCGCCCAGGCGCACGTCGTTGCCGGTGTACTCGTGCACCAGGGCTGATGCGACCGCGCTGCACAGCGCCGTCGTGGCGCGCCCGCCCATCGTGCGGTCGAGATCGCGCACCACGGCCGCCGCGCCCACCGGATCGCCCTTGCCTACCAGCGTGCGCACCAGCTTGACGTGGTCTTCGGGATCGCGAAACTCGGAATACTTGGCCTTGCCCACCACCTGGCGCAGCGATTTTTCGGCGGTGTCGATGTCGCCTGCGTCGAAGGCGATGTCGGCCAGCGTGCGCAGGCGCCGCACCGCGTGGGGCGAGACGGCGACGGCGTCGGCAAGCACGGCCTGCGCCTTGTCGAGCTCGCCAGCCGCGGCGTGGGTGCGCGCCAGCCAGTCGAAGGCGTCAACGAAATTGCGGTTGGTATCGACCAGCTCTTCGAGGATGTCCTTGGCCTCGGCCAGACGCTTGCGCACGAACAGCGTCTTGGCCAGCCCCAGCCGGGCCCAGGCAATCGCCTTGATCTCGACCAGGTGCCGATAGATCGGCTCGGCCAGCTCGGCCTGCCCCAGAAACATGTGCAGCTCGGCGCGCAGGCGCAAGAAGTCGATGGCATAGCGCGTGTGCAGGCGCTGGCCCTCGATGCAGGCAGCAAGCGCCTCCACCTGGTCGCCCGCCTCCATCAGCGTGTACACGGGCAGGAACGCATTGCGCTTGTCGAGCGCGCGCCCGATGCGTTCGAGCAGGCGGTCGGCGGTGAACGGCTTGAGGACGTAGTCGGTCGGGGCGAGCTCGGCCGCGCTGACCACCTTGCTGTGGTTGCCTTCTGCGGTGACCATGAAGAACATCGTGGCCAGGCGCATCAGCTTGTGGTGGCGCAGGTCTTCCAGCAACTGCTGGCCATCCTGGCCGCCTTCGAGGTCGTATTCGCACAGGACGAGGTCGAACTGGCGCAGGCCCAGGTGCTTGATCGCCTGGTTGGACGTGCTGGCGTGCTCGATCCGGGTCAGGCCGCACAGCGTGAGCATGCTGTGGATGCTGGCGCGCATCCCTGCGTGGGGCTCGATGATCAGGGCCGTCAGGCCTTCCAGTTCGTTCATTGTGGTCCGTATTGGCCTGCGTTGGGCATGGGGCGGCTGCATGGGCACGCAGTATCGACCCAGTATATTACGGCGCAGAACGAATTAAATGAAATTGGCATGATGCGCTGTGCCGCAGGCAGGCACGGCGCATAAAAAACGACAGCTTACGGAGCGGGCTGGCGGCTGTCGCACTCACCCTTGCCGGCGCCGACGACGACGTTCTGGTAATGCACCTCGTACTTGCCGGGCGTCAGCCTGTCGAGCGTGAAGGTGGCACGCGGCTGCACGAAGGCGTGGCGCACGTTCGCGCGGCGCTCCAGGTCGTACAGCTTGACGAACACCGGCGATGCGTTCGCGCTATTGTTGATCGTCACCTGCATCCCGGCGCCCTCATTGCCCACCGGGTAGCCCGGCAGATAGGCCGACTCGGCCGGCCACGGCTCGCCGCCTGGCGCCGTCAGGGTTTGCAGGTCGGTGCTGCAATCGGGCACGCGGTCGGGCACTACCAGCTGGGCGATGCCGAGCGTGCGAATGGCGGGCGTACCGCGGCCGGCCCAGGAGTCCGGCGCGGGCGCGGGCTCGGCCGGTGCAGTTACCGGCGTCGCTGCGGCCGGCGGCGTGCTGGCCAGCACGCTCACGGGCTTCTGCACGCCGCTCCAGGCCAGCGCGTCGGGCATCATGCCCGGTTGCTGGAAGAGCAGCACGGCAGTGGCGGCGCCAGCCACGAAACAGGTAACCAGGCCCAGCCACCAGCGCGGATCGCGCATCAGGCGCGCGCGGCGCGGCTTGTGCGCTGACGGGGCGTCACCCGCGTCACCGCCCTTGCGCAGCTGGCCGTCCTTGGCGTTCGAGCTTTCCAGCCACTCGACTTCCCATTCTTCGGACGCGATCCACTCGTCATGTTCCTTGCGGCGCACCGGATCGGCCAGGACGTTGTAGGCCGAATTGACGACCGCCATGATGCGGGCGGCTTTTTCATCGCCCGGATTCTTGTCGGGATGGTATTTCTGGCTCAGCGCCTTGTACGAAGCACGAATGACTTCCTGGGGCGCGTGACGCGACACCTTCAGGTTGTCATAGTGTGTGTGAATCTTGGCCATGGTGTGTCAAATCTGCCCGCTGATGCCTGCCATTGATGCTACGTCCTCGGCCGAGGCGGATGGCCGGACCCTGGCGCTGGAATGTCGTACAGCTTAGACGCAATTGTGTCCGTTGTGCAAGATATCACAATTATCACAGGCGATGACTGCGGTCAGCCTGGACGAGTGCATCGGGCAATGTTACAGCCTGCCCGACCACCAGCACCTTGAATAATTCGCCCATTTCCGCTGGTGAGACGAGCTTTTGCACGGCGCGCGACTGCGGCAGGAAGCGCAGCGCATCCTCGGGGTTGTTTTCAAGCAACAACTCACCGATCCCGGCGCCGATCAGGAACGCAGCCTGGCTCATGTAGGCCAACACCGGCAGGCCGGCATCCTGGGCCGCCAGCGCCATCGCCGTGAAATCGACGTGGGCGGTGATGTCCTGCAGGCCCGGCAGATAGAACGGATCGGGATGCGCGTGGTGGCGGTAGTGGCACATCAGCGTGCCGCCGATGCGCTGGTCGAGGTAGTACTCGTGGGCTGGAAAGCCATAGTCGAACAGGATTGCCGCGCCGCAGCCGCCCGCGAACATCGCCGCCAGCGAGCCCATGAAGCCGGCGCCGACCGGGTGCAGCTCGGTGACATAGCCTTCGATCATCTCTTCATGGTCGGGCACCTGGCGCACCAGTTGCTCGTGCAGGGCCGCGTCGAGCGGCGCCTGAACAAAGGCGAATGCACCGTCCTCGATCGTGACCATCTGGCGGCGCCAGCCATCCCGGGTGCGGATCACCAGCTCGACCGGCATCGCATCGAGCACTTCATTGGCCAGCACCACGCCGCTGAAGTGCGCGGGTATCGCGTCCTGCCAGCGCACTTGCGGCAGATCGGCCAGGTTGGCCTGCTGGCGTGCGCGCAGCTCGCCCGACAATTCGATGATCGTGTACGAGTTGACGACCACGCCCTGGCGCGCCAGTGCAGCCAGCACGTCGCGCGCCAGGCGGCCGGTGCCGGCGCCGAACTCGATGATGTCGGGCGCGCTTTGGGCGATAATAGCGGCTGCCACACGCGCCACCGTTGCCCCGAACAGCGGCGTCATCTCGGGCGCGGTGATGAAATCGCCCTCGGCGCCGAGCTTGGCGGCGCCGCCGCTGTAATACCCGAGGCGCGGGGCGTACAGCGCCAGTTCCATGAACCGCGAAAACGCGATCTGCCCACCGGATTGTTCGATCTCGTCAGCGATGCGCTGTTGCAGGGCGTGGGACGCGGCGAGGGCGTCGTGGTCGGGGGCGGGCAGGGACATGCCGGCATTGTAGCCAGATTCGCTTTTATCAACAATTTACTGCCTGATGTTCAGGCTTGATCACCCATGATGACCGACACAGCTCCAACCGCCCTGCCCCGGGTCGCGCTGGTGACCGGCGCCGGGCGCCGCCTCGGACGCGCCATTGCGCTGGGCCTGGCCCGGGCCGGCTGGGATCTCGCGCTGCATTACCGCCACTCCGAACAGGATGCGATCGCCACGCGCGACGCCATCCTGGCGCTGGGCCGGCGCGCCGTGCTGCTGCAGTGCGACCTGGCCGACGATGCGGCCGTACGCCTGCTGGCGGGCCGCGCCATCGACGCGCTCGGCGCGTTGACGTGCATCGTCAACAACGCGTCGTTGTTCGAATACGACAGCGCCACCGATTTTTCGCCAGCGCTGTTGAACGCGCATATCGCCGCGAATGTCACAGCGCCAGTGCTGCTGGCGCAGGCGCTGCATGCGGCCACGCCGCAGGGCGAGCAAGCCGTGGTCATCAACCTGCTCGACCAGAAACTGTACAATCTCAACCCGGATTTTCTGTCGTACACCTTGTCCAAGGCGGCGCTGCACGCGGCCACGACGATGCTGGCGCAAGCGCTGGCGCCGACCGTGCGCGTGGTGGGCGTGGCGCCCGGCATCACGCTGGTCTCGGGCGAGCAGAGCGAGGAAGGTTTCACGCAGGCGCACCGCGCCACGCCGCTGGGGCGCTCCTCGACGCCGCAAGATATTGCCGACGCGGTCGTCTACGCAGCGGGCGCCCGCGCGCTGACGGGCACGACCCTGCTGGTCGATGGCGGCCAGCACCTGACGCCATCGACGCGCGACGTCATGTTCCTGACCGAACCACGCAACGACGACCCCAACAACCGCAGCACCGAATCATCTATCCAAAAGGCTTAACCATGTTGTCCGCCCTGTCCCACCCGAGCTTGCGCAATTGCCGCCGGCTGTTCCTGCGCAATTACGAAGTGATGATCAATATCGGCGTGCACGATTTCGAAAAGAAGGGCGAGCAACGTGTGCTGATCAATGTTGAGCTGTACATTCCGCTCGAGATGTCGACGCCGAAGGCCGACCAATTGGCTGAAGTGGTCGACTACGACTTCATGCGCGAGACGGTCGCCCAGCGCATTTCGAAGGGCCATATCCACCTGCAAGAAACACTGTGCGACGACATGGTCCAGGCCATGCTGGCCCATCCGCGCGTGCGCGCGGCGGGCGTGTCGACGATGAAACCCGACGTGTATGCCGACTGCGAAGGCGTCGGTGTCGAAGTATTCCGTATCAAGGACGAAGCATGAACGAAACCGTTATCGAGCGCCTGACCGAGGCGGACTTCCCGCTGGGCGAGGCTGCCCCCGTGATCGACACCAAGAAGCAGGAAAAGATCGCCCACGAAAACCACAAGCTGCACAAGCGCCTGTGCCGCCAGGTCGGCCAGGCCATCGGCGACTTCAACATGATCGAAGACGGCGACAAGGTGATGGTATGCCTGTCGGGCGGCAAGGACAGCTACGCGCTGCTGGACATCCTCCTGACGCTGCGCGAGCGCGCACCGATCCACTTCGACATCGTCGCAGTCAACCTCGACCAGAAGCAGCCGAACTTCCCGGCCGACATCCTGCCGGCCTACCTGGACAAGCTCGGCGTGGACTACCACATCGAAAACCAGGACACCTACAGCATCGTCAAGCGCCTGATCCCGGAAGGCAAGACCACCTGCTCGCTGTGTTCCAGGCTGCGGCGCGGCATCCTGTACCGCGTCGCCGATGAGCTGGGCTGCAACAAGATCGCGCTGGGCCACCACCGCGACGACATCCTCGAAACCTTCTTCCTGAACATGTTCTTCGGCGGGAAGCTGAAAGGCATGCCGGCCAAGCTGGTGTCGGACGATGGCAAGCACATGGTGATCCGCCCGATGGCGTATGTGAAAGAGGCTGATACCGAGCGCTATGCTGAGGTAAAAGGCTTCCCGATCATCCCGTGCGACCTGTGCGGCTCGCAAGAGAACCTGCAGCGCAAGCAGATCAAAAACATGCTGCGCGAGTGGGAGAAAAAACATCCAGGGCGCGTGGAAAGCATCTTCTCGTCACTGTCGACCGTGGTGCCATCGCATCTGATGGACCGTAACCTGTTCGGTTTCGCGGACCTGAAGACGGATGGCGTGGCCAATCCGCTGGGGGATATCGCGTTTGATGAGGAGCCGTGTTCGACGCCGGTGGCGGGGACGATTTCGTTAACGCAGCTTTGACTTTCTTTTCGTGGTTACATCACGAACGGATTGTCATCGGGGCCGTAGCAACGAATTGACACCGTGCCGTCATTGGTTGTCTTCAGACGCACCAGCTCTGGGCGGCGACAATATGTCTTCAGCGTCTTGACGGCGAATTCACGCTTGATCGTGCCGTCGGTGCCAAGTACGAATCCACGTCCACCGATGAATTCACGGACGTGGCAATCGGCGTCGGAGCAATAGGCGACGCAGTCCTTGCAGGCAAACGCGCCTTCTTTGGCGAATGCCTCACACTGGTCGAACTGTGCCGGCACGAGGATGTGGAATTGCGGTGATTGAAAATAACCGCATTTTTCCACACGCTTACCAGAACCATCCATGTTGACGACCGAGAAGCGGCCCAGGCCACGATACGCACTCGGATAGTCAAAATCGCCCGTATGGCGAATATTGGGAATCACGACGTTGCCGTAACGATCGACAGCAATCACTTCTCTTGGAATGTCAGGGGAATCGTCAATGCTGATCGTTGCCATACCATAGGCATTGATTCTCACCCGGTCAATGAATGCGCTTTTGATACGCCGGTGATCGTTCTCGCCTTCGAAGCACTGCACTGACCATGGATTTCCCGTGTTGGTGGGAGGACAAAGGTCAGCTGCCGACGCGACTGGGGCAAGAACAACCAACAGAAAAGCCACCATCAGGGTCGCCATCATTTTCACTCCCAAGGTTTGAACGACATCATCCAGCAACGATAACGTTCTCAGCGCCACAGAAAATGCGTTGATTCTCACCTCGGGAGCACGCGCTGGCCAAATCCGCTCAGTTCAGGCGCCCATTGACACCACCGATGCTGTAACGCCCCGCACCCAGCAGCGCGACTGCCACTGCAGCAAAGAAGAACATCCCCTGCAATTCCAGCGCCCAGCCGCCGGTCTCGTTGAGCGTGAAGAACTGGCTCGTGTGCGCCAGCAGCACGGCGACGATCATGTTGATGGCCACGATCAGTGCGGCAGGACGCGTGAACAGGCCGACCAGGATGAGCAGCGGTGCGACGACTTCGCCGATGTACACCCCGTAGCCAAACACCGCGGGCAAGCCGGCTTTGGCCAGCATGTCGGCAACAAAACCAATGCCGCCGCTCAGTTTGGCAACGCCGTGGAACAGCAGCATCGCGGCCAGGGCGACGCGCAGCACCAGCTTGCCGGCGTCGTTGTTGTTGGTATTCAGTTGCGTGGTCGTGGTGTGCATGATCGTTCTTTCGTAAATGAAAACAAGGTAAATGATTAATTGAACGCGTAGGCATCCATGGCCAGCACGCCATGTTCGACACTCGTGTGCAGCACGGACGCTCTGGCATCGGGCCCGGCCGCGCCCATTGCCACGAACAGCGGCAGCAGATGTTCTTCGGTCGGATGGTTTTTTGCAGCCATTGGTGCCAGCTTGCGGTAGTCCAGCAGGGCGGCGCGGTCATTCGCCATCAGCCGCTCGCGCATCCAGGTGCCAAAGTCGCTGACCCAGGCTGGCGGCGGCGCATCGGCGCTGTGCCCGCGGATTTCATACAGGTTGTGCGTCAGCGATCCCGAGCCGATCACCAGCACGCCCTCCTGGCGCAAGGCCTGCAGCGCCAGGCCGAGTTGCTGATGCAGCGCGGGTGCGGCGCCATGCACGATCGAAATCTGCATTACCGGCACGTCGGCGGCCGGATACATCAGGCTGAGCGGCACCCATGCGCCATGGTCCAGGCCCCGTGTCGCGCTGCGCCCGACCGGGATGCCGGCCGCTTGAAACAGCGCCGCCGCGCGTTCGGCAGCGGCAGGCGCACCCGGCGCCGGATAGCGCATGTCGAACAGCGCCTGCGGGAAGCCACCAAAGTCGTGAATCGTTTCCGGCTGGGTGGCCAGCGAGACGGCCGGGCCGCCAGCGGTTTCCCAGTGCGCCGAGACGACGGCAATCGCGCTCGGCCGTGGCAATGTCTGGCCCAGGCCCTGCAGGAAGCGGCGTGCCGGGCTATCCTGCAGCGCAAGCATCGGCGAGCCGTGTGAGACAAAGATTGTGGGCAAGTTCATCGTGCACCTCGTTAAGTGATGCGTCCATGGTACCCATGTCCCTGACGTTGATAAAGCAGGGGAACGTGGTTAGACTGTTTCCATTTGATTGACAATCTCGCCCAATGGACTTGCTCGGCTCGATGAAAACCTACGTTGCCGTGGTCGACAGCGGCAGCTTCGCTGCTGCGGCGCTCCGGCTGGACGTGTCACGCGCCATGGTCTCCAAGCAGGTGCAAAAGCTCGAGGAACACCTCGGCACGCGGCTATTGAACCGCACCACCCGGCGCCTGAGCCTGACGGAAACCGGCCGCGCCTTCCACGAGCGCAGCGTGCAGATTCTGGGGGATGTGAACGAGGCCGAGCAGATTGCCGGCCAGATGACGACGCTGCCGCGCGGCGTGCTGCGCGTGACGATTCCGCTGTCCTACGCCCAGCACCGCCTGGGCAGCATCATCGGTGCGTACACCCAGGCCTACCCGCAGGTGCAGCTCGATATTGCGCTGTCCGACCGCAAGGTCGATCTGGTCGAGGAAGGCTTCGATGTGGCGATCCGGATCGGCGCCCTGCCCCAGTCGGACCTGATCGCGCGCAAGCTGGGCGTCGCGCGCAGTATCGTGTGCGCCTCGCCCGCCTATCTGGCCGCGCACGGTACGCCGCAGACGCCGCACGACCTGAGCCAGCATACGTGCCTGAGCTACTCATTGAGCGGGGGCGGCGCCGACTGGCGCCTGGAATCCGCAGGCGAACATCTCACCGTGCCGGTGAATGGCCCCATCAGGGCCGACAATGGCGACATGATCCGCCTGGCGGCGCTCGCCGGGGCCGGCATTGTGTTCCAGCCGCACTTTATCGTGGGCGAGGATCTGGCGGCCGGGCGGCTGGTGCAGGTGCTGCCCGGCTGGGAGTCAGCCGAGCTGGGCATTCATGCGCTCTATCCAAGCCGCAAGCATTTGTCGGCCAAGGTGCGCACCTTCGTCGACTTCGTCGTGGCCGCGCTGGCCTGAACCGCCGCGGCCGACAGCATCAGTACAGCACCACCGAGCGGATCGATTCGCCGCTCTTCATCAGGTCGAACCCTTCATTGATGCGTTCGAGCGGCAGGCGGTGCGTGATCAGGTCGTCGATATTGAGCTTGCCTTCCATATACCAGTCGACGATCTTCGGCACATCGGTACGGCCACGCGCACCGCCAAAGGCCGAACCGCGCCATTCACGGCCCGTCACCAGCTGGAATGGCCGGGTCGCGATTTCTTCGCCAGCCGCTGCCACGCCGATGATGAACGATTTGCCCCAGCCCTTGTGCGTGCATTCCAGCGCCTGGCGCATCGTGTTGACGTTGCCAACGCACTCGAAACTGTAGTCGGCGCCGCCATCGGTGATCTGCACGATCGCATCGACGACATTCTCGACTTCTTTTGGATTGATGAAATGGGTCATGCCGAACTTGCGCGCCATATCCTGGCGCGCCGGGTTGATATCGACACCGATGATCTTGTCCGCGCCCACCATTTTCGCCGCCTGAATGACGTTCAGGCCGATGCCGCCCAGGCCGAACACGACCACGTTGGCGCCGGCTTCGACCTTGGCCGAAAACAGCACCGCGCCCACGCCGGTCGTCACGCCGCAACCGATGTAGCAGACCTTGTCGAACGGGGCATCTTCACGGATTTTCGCCAGCGCGATTTCCGGCACCACGATGTAGTTCGAGAACGTCGACGTGCCCATATAGTGAAACAGCGGCTTGCCATCGAGCGAAAAGCGGCTGGTCGCGTCCGGCATCAGGCCGCGGCCCTGCGTGCTGCGGATCGCCTGGCAAAGATTCGTCTTTTGCGACAGGCAGAATTTGCACTGGCGGCATTCCGGCGTGTAGAGCGGGATGACGTGATCGTCTTTCTTCAAGCTCGTCACGCCAGGGCCCACATCGACCACGATGCCCGCGCCTTCATGGCCCAGGATCGCCGGGAACAGGCCTTCCGGATCGGCGCCGGACAGCGTGTAGTAATCGGTATGACAAATGCCGGTCGCTTTCAGTTCAATCAGTACTTCGCCCTCGCGCGGGCCTTCCAGGTCGACTTCTTCGATGGTCAATGGCGCGCCGGCGCGCCAGGCAATGGCTGCTTTGGTTTTCATGGTGATGGTCTCTGGCTGAATAAAAATGGAATGCCGCCATTCTGCAGGCGCGGGCCTGGCCACCGGCGCCACTAGGCCGGAAATGGCAGGATTTGGTGCAATAATGACCGGATCTTCGCCACTGACCGCCCTGCCGATGCCTTCTGCGCCACCTCTGGACACCATCACCGTCGACATCGTCGTCTACCCCGGCTTCAAGGCAATGGAAGCGATCGGCCCCATGTCGGTGTTCGAATACGCGAACCTGCACCTGGCACGGCAAGGCAAGGCGGCCGGCTACGATGTGCGCGTGGCGTCTTTCAAGACCGGGCCGATCCGCTCGGACACCCTGATGTCGCTCGAAGCCACCAAGGTGGTCAACACGCTGGCCCTGCCCCACACCGCGATGGTGGTCGGTGCGCGCCACATCCAGGCGGCGCTGGTCGAAAGCGCCGCCCTGATCGACTGGATCCGCGACGCCGCCCCTCGCCTCGAACGCCTGAGCGCCCTGTGCTCGGGCGCGTTCTTCCTGGCCGCCGCCGGCGTGCTCGACGGCAAACGCGCCACCACGCACTGGGGCGTGGCCGATCGCCTGCACGCCGATTTCCCGGCCATCGACATCGATGCCGATGCCATCTTCATCCGCTCCGGCAATGTGTGGACCTCGGCCGGCGTCACGGCCGGCATGGACCTGGCCCTCGCGCTGGTGGAACAGGACTTCGGGCGTGCGCTGGCGCTGGACGTGGCCACCGAGATGGTCGTGTACCTTAAGCGCCCGGGCGGCCAGTCGCAGTTCAGCGCGCACCTGCTCAGTGAGCGCACAGCGAAACCGACGATCCGCGAGCTGCAAGCCTGGATACTGGAGAATCTGCACGAGCGCCTGTCGGTCGCCCAGCTGGCGGACAAAGCGATGATGAGCGAGCGCCATGTCGCCCGCGTATTCCAGCAAGAGGTGGGCATGAGCACGCAGGAATTCATTGAAACCTGCCGCTTCGAGCGCGCTACCCAATTGCTGGCCGATGTAGCGCTGCCACTGAAGACGGTCGCGGCGCGTGCCTGCTTCAGCGACGAGGCGCAGATGCGCCGGGTGTTCCTGAAAAAGCTGGGGATTGCGCCGAAAGTGTATCGCGAACGCTTCGCCACGACGGGTGTCGCGGCCGGCCGCGCCGCCAACGCGCACGACAATTAATCACCCCGTGCTACGCTGCTTTTATCCAAATCCATGCTGAAAGACCGCGATGCGCTTTCCTCTACCACCCTCACGCTTGTTGGGGCATCTGGCACTGGCCGCCGCCCTGCTCGCGCCCTGCGCCGCCATGGCTGAGCCCGACATGATCTACCTCGTGCGCCACGGCGAAAAAGCCGCCGACGGCAACGACCCATCGCTCACGCCGCAAGGCCGCCAACGTGCGCAGAATATCGCAACGATGCTGCACCGCGCAGGCATCCAGGCCATCTTCAGCAGCGCCACCGTCCGCACGCTCGAGACCGCGAAACCACTGTCCGCATCACTTAGCCTGCCTGTGCAGCAATACGACGCAGGCAGGCCAGAGGCGCTGGTCGCCAAGGTCAAGGCGCTGCAAGGGCCGGTGCTGGTGGTGGGGCACTCCAATACCCTGCCGGAACTGGTGCGGCTGTTCGGCGGTGCGCCAGGGACCGAGATTGGGGACAATGAATTTGACCGCGTATATCAGCTGGTCAATGGCGCCGATGGCAAAGTGACGACCGTGCTGTTGACGTCGTTGCCGGCGACGCCGTAGAAGCGGCGTACTGCAGCTACTGTAGCTGTTCTTTCTTCTGCTGCTTCACGACGAAAAGCGCCATGGCTGCAGAAGCCAGAAGCAATACAACGCTGGCTGCGTCGACGTCCACGCGTACACGCACATCTACTTTAACGTCTTTCATCTTCACCTCACAAAGTTGTTGTTGTGATCACAGAGCTGACGAAATCATAACCCAGCCCGGGCAAACCTTGCGTTCGGGCGAGGCACTGACGCATCCAACCCATTCTGATGCACTTGCTGCCTGCGTCGTACATACCCCCGCACGGCAGCGCCCGCCGTCGTGCAGAATCGACAAGATTGCGTCACAATCAGATGTCGTCGCGTAGCCGACGACCATCACTCGCAACATACCATCATGCATTCACTAGGAGGCTTACCATGCGCTGGGAAACACCTGAAGCAATTGATTTCCGTTGGGGTTTTGAAATCACCATGTACGTGCTGAACCGTTGATGTTTAATTCCGGCAGGTACCGATGAACGATTTTGTCATCGTTACCTGCCACTCCGGTTATCAGCGATAACCATGTGAAAGGTTGGATACGCTGTTGAAAATCCGCATTCTTGGTTCGGCAGCGGGAGGTGGTTTTCCGCAGTGGAATTGTAATTGTCTGAACTGTGATGGCATCCGCAATGGCACCATCCAGGCTGTAAGCCGCACCCAATCCTCGATCGCCGTGAGCGACGATGGCATTAACTGGGTCCTGGTCAATGCATCCCCCGACATCCTGGTGCAAATCCGCGCCACACCCGCCCTGCAACCTGCCCGCGCCGTGCGCGACACCGGTATTGCGGCTGTGCTGCTGATGGATGCCCAGATCGACCACGTGACCGGCTTGCTGATGCTGCGCGAGCGCGGCACGCCCCTGCCCCTGTATGCGACCGCCGAGGTGCTGGCCGACCTGTCGCAAGCGCTGCCTTTGACGCGCGTGCTTGGTCATTATTGCGGTGTCGAACCGCACACGCTGGCCATTGACGGCCAGCCGTTCTCGATCGCGCCGCTGCGCGACACGACGTTCCTGCCCGTTCCGCTGTCCAGCAAAGCGCCGCCTTATTCGTCGCACCGCAACGACCCGCATCCGGGCGACAACATCGGCCTGATGCTGCACGACAGCGCCAGCGGCGCGCGGGTGTTCTACGCGCCCGGGCTGGGCCAGATGACCGATGCGGTGGAAGCGGCGATGCGCCAGGCCGATGTGCTGCTGGTCGATGGCACCTGCTGGAGCGACGACGAAATGATCACGCTCGGGCTGTCGAAAAAGACGGCCCACATGATGGGCCATCTGCCGCAATCCGGGCCGGGCGGCATGATCGAGGTGCTGGCGCGCATGCCGGCGCGCCGCAAGATCCTCATTCATATCAATAACAGCAATCCGATCCTGCGCGAAGACTCGCCCGAGCGTACCGAACTGGCCACGCACGGCATCGAGGTCGCGTTCGACGGCATGGACATTACCTTATGACGCCCTCCCCCGATAGCAGCGACCAGCTGGCGCCCTGGTCGCGCGCCGAATTCGAACAGCAGTTGCGGGCGATGGGCAAGAGCTACCATATCCACCATCCGTTCAACCTGCGCATGAATGCCGGGCAATGCTCGCCCGAGCAGCTGCGCGGCTGGATCGCCAACCGTTTCTACTACCAGTTCATCATCCCGAAAAAGGATGCCGCGATCCTGTCCAATTGCGACGATCGCGCGACGCGCCGCCTGTGGATCGCCCGCATCCTGGACCATGACGGCTACGACGATTACCAGGGCGACGCCCAGGGCGGCATGGAAGCCTGGACCCAGCTGGGCGAAGCGGCCGGCATTCCCCGCGCCGAACTGTGGTCGCTCCAGCACGTGGTGCCAGCGGTGCGCTTTGCCTGCGACGCGTATGTCGACTTTGCGCGCCGCTCGCCATGGCAAGAAGCGGTGTGCTCGTCGCTGACCGAGATGTTCGCGCCGCAGATCCACAAGGACCGCCTGGCCGGCTGGCCAACCCAGTATCCGTGGGTGGAACCGGCCGGCCTGCATTATTTCCGCAGCCGCATTCCGCTGGCCCAGCGCGATGTCGATCATGGCCTGGCCGTGACGCTCGACTATTTCACGACCAGGGCGCAGCAGCAACGTGCACTCGAGATCCTCAAGTTCAAACTGGACATCCTGTGGGCCATGCTGGACGCCATCGAAAAAGCTTATCCGACATGAACGCTCCCCTCATCCCCGCCATGCCGGCCCTGAACCGGCGCTTTCGCCTGCAATGGGAGGACGCCCAGCAGGCCTACGTGCTGCTGTACCCGGAAGGCATGGTCAAACTGAATGGCAGCGCCGGCGAAATCCTGAAATGCTGCGACGGCAAGACCACGGTCGACCAGATCGTGCACGACCTGGAAAACAAATTCCAGGCCACCGGCCTGCGCACCGATATCGAGGGCTTGCTGGCCCACGCCCACCAGCACAAGTGGATCGAATGATGCTGCCTACCGTTAGTGTCAACAGCGGCGCACCTGCCGTGTCGCCGCCATTCTGGCTGCTGGCCGAACTGACTTACCAATGCCCGCTGCACTGCGCGTTTTGCTATAACCCGCTCAATTACGATGCGGTGCGCAATGAATTGACGACGGGCGAATGGGTGCGGGTGATGCGCGAAGCGCGCGCGCTGGGCGCCGTGCAGCTGGGGTTTTCGGGGGGCGAGCCGCTGATGCGCGACGACCTCGAAGAACTGGTCGCCGAAGCGCGCCGCCTGGGCTTTTACAGCAATCTGATCACGTCGGGTGTCGGCCTGAATGAAACCCGTATCGCGGCGCTCAAGAACGCCGGGCTCGATCATATCCAGTTGTCGTTCCAGGATTCCACCCGTGAGCTCAACGATTTCCTGAGCAGCACCAAAACCTTCGATCTCAAGCTCAAAGTCGCCAAGCTGATCAAGCAATACGATTACCCGATGGTGATGAATTGCGTGCTGCATCGGTATAACCTGCCGCATGTCGGCAAGATCATCGAAATGGCGCTGGCGCTGGGCGCCGAATACCTGGAGCTGGCCAATACCCAGTACTACGGCTGGGCCATGAAGAACCGCAACCAGCTGATGCCGACGCTCGAACAGGTGCGCGACGCCGAACGCGTGGTGGAGGAATACCGCGAGCGGATTGGCGACGCCTGCAAGCTGCTGTTCGTGGTGCCCGATTATTTCGAGGACCGCCCAAAGGCCTGCATGAATGGCTGGGGCGCGGTGTTTCTCGGCGTGGCGCCGGACGGCGTGGCGCTGCCCTGCCACAATGCGCGCGACCTGCCCGGCTTAAATTTGCCGAACGTGCGCGACGTGGGCCTGGCGGACATCTGGCGCACCAGCACCGCATTCAACGCCTATCGTGGCAATGACTGGATGCAGGAGCCGTGCCGTAGTTGCGACGAAAAGGGGCGCGATCTCGGCGGCTGCCGCTGCCAGGCATTTATGCTCGCCGGTGACGCGGCAGCGACCGACCCCGTCTGCAGTAAGTCGCCCAAGCGCGGCGAAGTCGACAAGGTGATCCGCTTTGCCAGCCAGCGCCCGACAGGCCTGGACAACGCCCACGTGATCGAGCAGCCGATCGTGTTTCGCACGAATGCGAATTCACGCACTCTCCTGCAGACCGACACCTGAAGCGTGCCGGTCGGCAGGGCCTGATTTACAGCGCAGTATCCGTACGCAGCACCGGATACAGATTCAACCGCTCGTCATACGACGAATGCCGCTTGGCGAAGAACGCCAGGCGCGCCTGCGGATCCTTGGCAAACGCCGGGTCCGATGCCAGGCGCTGGGCAAATTCGGCGGCCACTTTCGGGTCGGCCGCCATCTGCTCGCGCGCCACGTCTTCAGCCACGTAGTCTTCCATGTATTCCTTGCGCTCGAAGGCCGTGTTGAACGTGCCCCAGGCCAGCAGCGAATCCGGTGCCTGCGGCTCGAACATCGCCACCACCAGCCGCGCCTTTGGCTGCGCGATCGGCACGAACAGCGAACCGGCCGTCACTGCGCGCGGCTCCGCCGTCCACTTGCCCGTGACCGTCAGGCGCTGGTGCCCTTCGACCGAGGCGGCGTCCAGCGTCGCCTTGTCGGCGCGGAAGGTCTCGACATTGGCGCGAGCAATACCCTGGTCCAGCTTGCGGAACACGACGCCATGCTGGCGCAGCTTCTCGCCCACGATGGCCGCTTGCGCCGCCGGCACGATATAGCCGGCGCCCGGGGCCGTCACTTCCACATCGGCGACGACCTCGTCGCGCAGTGGCACGCGCCACACTTGCGGCTTGGTTTCGTCGTAGCGCGTCATCAGGCCGCCCGAGATTTCGGATGGCTTGCGCGTGTATTCGTAGCCGTTGAAGTTGACCATCTCGGTCTTGTCGGTGGTGCGGTAGTTCAGCGCCACCTTCTTGTTGCCCAGTTTTGCGGCGCGCGCGTCGGCCGCATAAGCCGCCTTTTGCCAGTCCGCCCCGTGCTTTGCGACCTGGTTCAGCAATGACACCACGGTGTTGCGGGTGATGCGTACGCGCACCGGGTATTCTTTCCACGAATGCGTTTCCACCAGCATCGCCATGCGGTTACGCAGCTGGAAGTAGCCGGTTGAAAAACGCGGGTCCGACACGCCGTCCTCGAAGCCCGACATCGGATCGTCCTGCTTCACGAACGACATATAGTACGACTGCGGCGTCGAGCCTTCCTTCGCGATGTCCTTGATGACATTGGTGCGCAGCGCCAGGCCAGCCTTGCGGAATTCCGGGTCGCCCGAGTACACCGGCTCGACCTGGATCGAGATATCGTGCTGGAACTTGGCGCCGTTGGTGGCATGCAGGTCGACATAGGTCAGCGGATCCCAGGCATTTACCAGGCCCAGCATCGCCTGCATTTCCGGCGCGTCGGCCTTCAGGTAGTCGCGGTTCAGGTTCAGGTTCTGGGCGGTGGTGCGCCAGCCCATTTCCACCGGGCCGCGCTGATTCGGGCGGTTCCATTTGCCGAAGCGCTCGTGCCCGTCGACGTTAAACACCGGCACGAACAGCAGCACCTGCTTGTCGAGCGCGCCCTTGCCCGCGCGGCCTTCGAGGATCTCGCGCAGTGCCAGGAAACCCGCGTCCTTGCCGTCGATCTCGCCGGCGTGGATGCCGCCCTGGATCAGTGTGACGGGCAAGCCCGCCTGTTTGGCAGCTGCGGGCGTGAACACGCCGTTGTTGTTGGCCACCAGCGCCTTCATCGGGCGACCTTCCGGCGTGATGCCGAAATCGATGCACTGGACCTGCTTCGGATACGCCTGCGCAAACGCGGCGCACAGCGCGATCGTTTCATCGTAGCGGCCGGTGGCCTGGAAGCCGGAGCGTTCCGAAATCGTCGTCAGGTCGGGGGTAGCGGCGTGCGCCAGGGGGAATGCAGACAGCAGGGCCAGCAGTAACGCAGAACGAATCATCGAGAAGCTCCGGCAGGTGACAGGGAAGCCGACGATTATAGACGTGTTCTTGACTCAAAGTTAAGTTCTGGAAACACAAAGGGCGGCGCGCCGGATTGGCCACGCCGCCCGTCAATACGGCCGGTCTGCTCAGCGCGGTGGTGCGCCGGGTGTCGGCCGGATCGCGATTTCTTTCACCTGCGGCCGCACGATTTCCATCGGCACGAAGCGGGCACGGCTCGTCGTCGAGACCGGGCACGCCTGCGTGGCGCGGTAGGTCAGCGCGGCGGCCAGCAAGCCTTCGCTCTCATCGCCCACCGGTCGCGTCAGGTCGTCACTGACCTGGCAGGTCGGCGCGAAGCCGTCGGTGAAATCACCGAAACCCTTGTTGTTGACGCCCTTGAACTCGATCGAGAAATAGGTCGTGCCGCAGTTCGGCACTGGCGTGAAGCCATACGGTTTACCGCAGGTGGTGCCGCCAATCTGGATGACCTCGACATCGGCGCCGCGCAAGCCATTGATCACCGATTCGCTGGCCGAGCAGGTGCCGGCCGTGCTCAGCACCGTCACGCGTTTCAGGCCCAGGGTTGGCAGCGGCGTGCCAGTGCGCACCGGATTGCTGGAGGCGAAGCCCCACGCGGTCGAGCGGAACGGCAGTGGCGCTTCGCGCGGCAACTTGTCGTTGTACTGCGATTGCTCGAACACCTTGCCATTGGTCGACTCCGGCCCCGAGACCATATAGGCCAGCTGGCTGGCCAGGTACAGCAGGCCGCCGCCGTTGTAGCGGATGTCGAGCACCAGGTCGTTCACGCCGGCCTGGCGGAACGTGGTGAAGGCGTCGATCAGCTGCTTTTCGGAGACCGCATTGAAGGTGTCGAAGGTCAGGTAGCCGACCTTGCCGCTCGCGGTCTCGATGATCTTGACGTTCTTGACCGGTGCGATGCGCACGTCGGCGCCCGTCATCGTCACCTCGAACGGCACGCCGCCGCGCTGCAGCGTGAAGCGGTGCGCGCTGCCGGCCGTCTCAGGGAACAGGGCCTCGTTGATGCGTGCGATCGATGCCGCGTCGCTGGCGTTGACGAAATCGATGCCATCGATCTTCGTCAACAGGTCACCGCGCAGCAGGCCCGCAGCCGCGCCCGGCGAACCCGGTTCCACGGCCGTGATCAGCCAGGTGCGCGGCGCCGTGCCGCCCGCATTGCGCGACCACGTGATGCCGTAGCCAAGATCGATGCCCTGGGTCTGCATTGCTTCCCATTCGGCGGTCGGATAGGTGAAGTGGTAGCGGTCCTTGGCCTGCCCGGTGGCGGTCACGGCCGGCGTCTTGAGCACGTCGAAGTAGTCGATGGCGCTCTTGAAGTCGGCCATCTTGTAGGTGTTCGGGACTTCGTTGTACCAGAGGTAGTACTGGTTGGTCCAGGCGCGCAGGAATTTGAGTTCGTCCAGCAACGTGCCCTGCACATCGGGGAAGGCCTTGCCGCTGGCATCGACGCCGGTGCGCGGCGCGGCGCACTTGTTCCAGTAACTGCCGTAGGCGTCGCCGAGCAGATTGGGATTGAGGTCTTCCAGCGTGGCACCACTGGTGGTGGGGGTTGGGGTCGGGGTTGGCGTGACCGGCGCCGTGTCTGCCACGGGTGGCCGCGCGCCCACGCCGGGCGAGCCGCCACCGCCGCCACAGCCGGCGAGAGCGAACAGCGCAGCAAGCGCGCTTGACATCAGACGGACGGAAACTGCCTTGTTTGGGAGGGAGAATGTCGGGCTCATGCGGATGATTATAGACGGCGGTTTTCCTGCACAACACCACCAAATGTCACAGTGAGGCCAGGCGACAACGAAGCATGCCAAGCCGACAAGCATCCATCCAACAACGCCGGCGCGTATGCCGCGCCGGCGTGATCAAAACACCATCAAGCCGCGCGCGGCGCCGCGCCCACCGGCGCATGGAATACCGCCAGCAACGCCGCTTCTTTTGCCTTCGCCGCTTTCAGGTGCCGCTCTTTGACGTGCCCGTAGCCCCGGATATCTTCGGGAATGCTGGCCACCGCCACGGCCTGCGCCAGGTTGTCGTCCGTGAGCTTGGGCAGCAATGCCGCCACCGTCGCGCGGTATTCGCCGATCAGGGCGCGCTCGACGCGGCGCTCGGCGGTGTAGCCGAACACGTCGAACGCGGTACCGCGCAGGCCCTTGAACTTTGCCAGCACGCCGAACGCGCGCATCATCCACGGACCGAACTCCTGCTTGATGGCGCGGCCTTCCTTGTCATGCTTGGCCAGCAATGGCGGGGCAAGGTGGAACTTGAGCGTGATATCGCCTTCAAACATATTGGCGATTTTTTCACGGAACGCCGGATCGGTATGCAGCCGCGCGACTTCGTACTCGTCCTTGTACGCCATCAGTTTGTACAGGTACTTGGCCACGGCTTCCGACAGGCGCGTGCCCTTGCCCAGGCGCGCTTCCTGCGCCCTGACCTGCTCGACGAAGGCCGTGTACTGGCCCGCATACGCCGCGTCCTGGTACGCCGTGAGCAGCTCGACCCGGCGCTTGACGACATCGTCGAGCGTCTGCATGCGCTTGAACTCGATCACCTTGGCCGGCATCGCCGACTTGCTGACGGCCGCCAGATCGTGTCCGGCGCTGCGGCCCCAGTTGAAGGCCGCCTTGTTGAACGCAACCGACACGCCATTGAGTTCGATGGCTTTCATCAGCGAGGCTTCGTGCAGCGGCACACGGCCTTTCTGGAATGCGTAGCCGAGCATGAACATATTGGTGGCGATCGCGTCGCCCAGCAGCGCCGTGGCGATGCTGCCGGCGTCGAGGAATTCGACGTTGGCCTTGCCGCAGGCTTGCTCGATCGCGCCGCGCGAACCTTCGGCCGGGAATTGCCAGTCCGGGTTCTTCACGAACGCGGCCGTGGTGGCCGTGCTCGAATTGACGGCGGCCCAGGTACGGCCTTCGCCCATGCGCGACAAGGCATCGCGGCTGGCCGTGACGATCTGGTCGCAGCCGATCACAAGGTCGGCGCTGCCGGTGCCCACGCGGGTCGAGTGCAGGTCGGCCTGGTGTTCGGCCAGGCGCACGTGCGACATCACGGGGCCGCCCTTCTGGGCCAGACCGCTCTGGTCGAGCACGATGGCGCCCTTGCCTTCGACGTGCGCCGCCACCGCCAGGATCTGGCCGACCGTGACAACACCGGTGCCGCCCACGCCGGCCACGAGAATGCCGAATGGCGTAGCAACCGATGGAATAACGGGCTCTGGCAGCACCGGCGGCGCCGCGTCGGACGCAGCAGCTTTCTTCGGCTTTTTCAGGCCGCCGCCTTCGACGGTGACGAAGCTCGGGCAGAAGCCCGACACGCACGAATAATCCTTGTTGCACGAGGACTGGTTGATCTGGCGCTTGCGGCCCAGTTCGGTTTCCAGCGGCTCGACCGACAGGCAGTTGGACTGCACCGAGCAATCGCCGCAGCCTTCGCAGACGGCTTCGTTGATCACGGCGCGCTTGGCAGGGTCAGGGAATTCGCCTTTCTTCCGGCGCCGGCGTTTTTCGGACGCGCAGGTCTGGTCATAGATCACGGCCGACACGCCCGGCATCTCGCGCAGTTCGCGCTGCACGTCCATCAGCTCGGACCGGTGACGCACCGTGGTGCCCGGCGCCCAGGCATAGTCGCTCGGGTATTTGTCCGGCTCGTCGGTGACGACGATGATGGGCGTGACGCCTTCGGCCGCGATCTGGCGGCTGATCATGCCCGGGTCGAGCGGGCCATCGACGTTCTGGCCGCCCGTCATCGCGACCGCATCATTGTAGAGAATCTTGTAGGTGATGTTGACCTTGGCCGCCACCGCGGCGCGGATCGCCAGAATGCCCGAGTGGAAGTAGGTACCGTCGCCCAGATTGACGAACACGTGCTTCTCGTCGGTGAACGGCGACTGGCCGATCCAGGTCGTGCCTTCGGCGCCCATGTGCGTGAAGGTCGACGTTTCACGGTCCATCCACAGCACCATGTAGTGGCAGCCGATGCCGGCCATCGCGCGCGAGCCTTCCGGCACCTTGGTCGAGCTGTTGTGCGGGCAGCCCGAGCAGAAATACGGGATGCGGTCGGTTTCCGGGTTTGCTTTGGCCGGGATATTGCGCAGCACCAGCTCTTTCGCTTCGAGGAAGGCGATGCGCTGAGCGACGCGCTCGGCAACCGGGTGACCGGCGCAGTAGTGCCCGATACGCGAAGCAATGGCGCGCGCAATCTGCGCCGGATTCAGCTCGTACGTCGCAGGCAGCAGCCAGTCGCCATGGCCCATGCGGTTCTTGTTGCTCCACTCGCCCGTGTCGTCGAACTTGCCGACCACGCGCGGACGCTCGCCGTCAGGCAGGTTGTAGAGCTCTTCCTTGAGCGCGTATTCCATGACCTGGCGCTTTTCTTCGACCACCAGGATTTCATCGAGGCCCCGTGCGAACTCGTGCACGCCTTCAGCCTCGAGCGGCCAGGTCATGCCGACCTTGTACAGGCGCAGGCCAATGTCCTGCGCAGCCTGCTCGTCGATGCCGAGGTCGGCCAGCGCCTGGCGCGTGTCCAGATAGCTTTTGCCGGCGGTGATGATGCCGATCTTTGGCTGCGGGCTGTCCCAGATGATGCGGTTGAGCTTATTGGCGCGCGCATAGGCCAGCGCGGCATACCACTTGTGGTTGCTCATCCGCACTTCCTGGTCCAGCACGGCGTCCGGCCAGCGGATGTTCAGGCCGCCCTCGGGCAGCTGGAAGTCGGTCGGGATCACCGTTTGTACGCGGTCCGGATCGAGGTCGACGACGGCGCCCGACTCGATGATGTCGGTCACGCATTTCATCGATACCCACAGGCCCGTGTAGCGGCTCATGGCCCAGGCGTGCAGGCCGAAGTCGATGTATTCCTGCACCGACGAGGGATACAGCACCGGGATGCCGCAGTGGGTCAGGATATGGTCGGACTGGTGCGCAGTAGACGACGATTTGGCCGCGTGGTCGTCGCCGGCCAGCACCAGCACGCCGCCGTATTGCGACGAGCCGGCGTTGTTGCCGTGCTTGAACACGTCGCCGCAGCGGTCGACGCCCGGCCCCTTGCCGTACCACATCGAGAACACGCCGTCGTACTTCGCGTCCTTGTACAGATTGGTTTGCTGCGTGCCCCAGACAGCAGTCGCCGCCAGGTCTTCGTTCATGCCGGGATGGAACTTGACGTGGTGCGCGTCGAGGTGCGCCTTGGCCTTCATCGCGGTCTGGTCGACCGAGGTGACGGGCGAGCCGCGGTAGCCGGTGATGTAGCCGGCCGTGTTCAGGCCGGCCTTGACGTCGCGCTCGCGCTGCAGCATCGGCAGGCGGATCAGCGCTTGCGTGCCGGTCATGAAGGCGCGGCCGCGCTCGAGCGTCCATTTGTCGTCGAGCGTGATGTCTTGTGCGGGTGCGGATGCGGGCGACGGCGACGCCAGGTGGGCGCGGTCCAGGGGTGCGTTCATTGTGTCTCCAAGAAACTGGTGGCGGTTGCCGGAAGCGGTGCATTTCCTGCATCTCGCTTCTTGGCGGGAGTGGTCTCCCGTCTTGCGCCAGTATAGACCTGCCCCCCCAGCATTAAATTCCAAACAATTCCCCCTCCTTCTTGAATTGCGCAATAAAATTGCCATACAAAAGACGGACGTGGGGAAGGTATGTCAAAGATTGAGCTGGATAAAACAGATCGCAAAATCCTGGAGATTTTGCAGAACGATGGGCGGTTGTCGAACCAGGATGTGGCCGAGCGCGTGAACCTGTCGCCTTCGCCGTGTCTGCGCCGCATCAAGCGGTTAGAGGAAGCAGGCGTGATTCGCCAGTACGTGGCGCTGCTCGACTCGGACAAGATCGGCCTGGGCCTGCTGGCGTACGTCAACGTGCGGCTGGAAAAGCACAGCGAAGTGGCCAGCACCACGCGTCAGCCGGGCTTGCCGGCAACGTCGCCGCGCAACGATTTCGCGGTGTCGGTGGGCAGCTGGCCCGAAGTCGTCGCCTGCTACGCGATGACGGGTGACATGGACTTTTTGCTGCGCGTGCATGTGGGCGACATGGACCACTTCTCGCGCTTCATGATGGGCACGCTGCTCAAGCATCCGGCGGTGCTGGACGTGAAGTCGAGCTTTGCGCTGCAGCGGATCAAGGAAACGACGGCGATGCCGCTGGTGTGAGGTCCGTTGCGCCGCTTGTAGGAGGCGGTGCGTTGACCGACGTTGAACGCGTGGACGGCAGAGCCGCCTCGCCGGCCGCGTCCACCCTACTTTTTCGGCGTGAAGAACTTCACTGCCGCCCTCGTATTGGCCTTGACCGTGTAATCGATCGCCGCGAACTGCTCTTCTAACGCCTCGGCCATCACGCTGCCCGGGCTGGGCGGTGGCAATGCGAGGTGGGCATCGGCTTCGCCGTATTCGCGCGTGACGACCATCCCGGCTTTCTTTGCGATATGCATCATCGTCTTGTTGGACGTCAGGCACTGCATATAGAGCGTGTCGACGTCCGAGTTGCGGCAGTGAATCGCCGCGCGCTGGAACAGGCGCGTGCCCACGCCCTGCCCGCGCGCCGAGGCCGACACCGACACGCCAAACTCGGCCACCTGCGCCTTGGCCGTGCCGGTGCGCCCTTCGGTCGGCGCGAACGCCAGGTGCCCCATGCCCACCAGCTGGAATACATTGCTCACGACACCAAAGACGATGTCGCGCTCGAAATCGAGCTTGCCGACATACGCCGTGATGCCGTCGTCGGACATCATGCTGCCAAAGCGCAGCAGGCGGTCATCCTTGTCGAGCGCGAGCAGATGGCGCAGCACACGGCGGCGGTCGCGCTCGTGCAATTCCTTGACCAGGACCGGCGGCTGCCCCTTCTTGCCGCGCAAGCCCTGTAACCAGCGGCGTAATGGATTGTCCAGCATGTTCCCACCTTCCCGTGCGCGACAACCAGTCGATGTCGCCCGTAAATCTTAGCCGATCCGGTCGGCGTCTGCCTTGCTTGTGCCTGTGCCCGTACCAGTGCTGCCAGCGGCGTCCTCTTTCGGACGCTCGCGTCGTGCCTGCTCCAGTGTTGGTTCCACGGGGTCGTCTTCATCGCGCCACTGCGCCTGCTCGCTGACCACGAAGCGGCCCTTGCCGGCCTGCTTGGCGGCGTACATGGCCTGGTCGGCCTCAGCCAACAACGCCTCCTGTCCACGCGCTGCGCCCATCTGGCCGCGCGCGCTGGCGATGCCGATACTGGCCGAGATCCTGATGGCATGACCATCGGCCTCGGTGATCGATTCGATTTCCGCCAGCACCAGGCGCGCTACGCGCAGCGCGCCGTCGCGCGACGTCACGTCTTCGAGCAGGATAACGAATTCATCGCCACCCAGGCGCGCCAGCGCATCTTCGGCGCGCAGCCTGGCCTGCACGCGGCGCGCCACGGTCTTGAGCACCAGGTCACCGGTCGCGTGGCCCCAGGTATCGTTGACGGCCTTGAACCCATCCAGGTCGATGAACATCAGCACCACCACGCTGTCGCGGCGGTCGGCCCGGGCCAGCGCCCGTTCGAGCAGGCGGGTCAGTTGCCGGTAATTGATCAGGCCCGTCAGGCTGTCGTGCTGGGCCAGGCGCTCGAGCTGGACCGACTGCGCCTGCAGCTCGGCGGTGCGCTCGGCCACGCGCTGCTCGAGCGTTTCGTTGGCCGCCTGCAGGCGGCGGTTGACGACGCCGATGATGCGGTAGCTGCGGCGCAGGCGCACGCCGGCATAGGCCAGCAGCACCAGCAACAGGCCGGAATATGCCGCGAGGTAGCCGCGAAAACGCTGGCGCTCGAGCAGCACGGTGGTAAACGACCGCTCGAATTCCTGCTCCAGGCGGTCAAGGACGATGTCGCTGCCGACGGCAGCGATCTGCGCTTCGAGCAGGTTTTCCAGCGGCCGCTTTTCGAGGATCACGCGGCTGCTCAGGATCACGGCGTCCATCTTGTCGACGACGGCCGGCGAAAAGGCGATCTCCTGGGCGGCGACATTGCCCAGGATTTCTTCGATGCGGTTGGCCAGCACGGGCGATGGGGCGATGTTGTAGCGCAGGATGTCGGTCAGCAGCGCATTGAGGGTGGTGTCGAGCCGCACGACGAACTGGGCCGGCGCCAGCGCGCCTTCGATGCCCGAGATTTCCGTTTTCAGGTCGGCCACGGCCGGTGGCATATGCAGCAGCGCTGCGCGCAGGCGCGGATTGTGCCGCGCGAACTCGGCCACCAGCATTTCCTTGTTGCGCAGCGCCGTGCGCAGATCGGCGCAGGCTTCGGTGGCGGCGCGGCTGCCGGTGAGCGGCGCGGCTTGTTCCAGGCGCGCCATCAGGATGCGCATGCGCGGCAGTTGCGAACTCAGGTCGGGCCGGACGCTGGCGCGGCCGGTATGGGCGCGCAGAAGATTGGCATCCCATTCGGCGTCGAGCTTTTCGAATTCGCGCAGGTTGAGCAGGACGTTGCTGCGCACTTCAGGGTCGATCACCTCGGTGCGGGTGTACAGAAAGACCAGCAGCGCGCTCATCAATACGACGGCCAGGCTCGCCAATAACAGGCGGCGGCGCCGTACCCAGCTCCCTACCCGCCGTACCAGCATCCTGAACATCGTTTTTCTCCAACGCAACAATTGACCATGTGGAAGAATAACAAACCGCTGGCCCACACTGTACGCAGGGTGTAACTACATGTAACTGTGACGCTCTACAGGGCGGTTTTTCACACTTTATTACAAATGGCAGCCACTGCCTCGACGCGCGCCTGGTGCACGGCCTGGGCGATCCGGTCGCGCTGGTCGCAACGCGCCGCTACAGCGCCGGCATCCACGCCGCGCGCCGCGCCAAGGGCTTGCAGCAGCCAGTCGCCTGCCGGGTCATGTTCAGTATCTTTGGCGTGACAACGCGTGGTCAGCAACATCTGGACAAAGCGCGCGCTCTTGCGGAAGGCGTCGCTGCGCTCGAACAGCGTGACGAGCGCGTCGGCATCGAGTGTGCGTGCCTGCGCAAGCACGCCATGCTCGCGCGCCGTCATCAGGGCCAGATCGCGACATTCGTTGGGCACTTTCAGCCGTTTGGAGACTGCCTCGACAGCAGCCGTACCGACGTCGCGCATCAGGGCCGCGAAACGGATTTCGAGCGGGTGATCCTGCTGCGCGGCGGTGTCGATGACGCGCAGCGTGTGCGGCTGGGTATCGAGCTCGGGCAACAGGCGCGCGAGTGCGCCGCACTCGTCCAGCACGAGCAGCATGCGCGACGGCTGGCGTTCCATCAGGCCGCGCGCCAGCTCTTGCCAGACGCGCTCGGGCACGAGGGCATCGACCTCCCCCGCCTCGACCATCTGGCGCATCAGGACATTGGTGTCGCCCGCCACCTTAAATTCGGGCAGGCGCGCAGCAAAGCGCGCGACGCGCAGGATGCGCACCGGGTCTTCGGCAAAGGCATCGGACACGTGGCGGAACAGGCGCGCTTCCAGGTCGGCGCGGCCGCCCAGCGGATCGACGATGACGCCATCCTCGCCCTGCGCCATCGCATTGATGGTCAGGTCGCGCCGCACCAGGTCCTGTTCGAGCGTGACGTCGGGCGCCGCATGGAACACGAAGCCGTGGTAGCCGGGCGCGGTCTTGCGCTCGGTGCGCGCCAGCGCGTATTCCTCGTGCGTTTTCGGGTGCAGAAAGACCGGGAAGTCCTTGCCCACGGCGCGAAAGCCGGCCTCGATCATCTGTTCGGGCGTGGCGCCCACAACCACGTGATCGTGGTCCTTGACCGGCAGCCCGAGCAGCGCATCACGCACGGCGCCGCCGACAACATAACTGCGCATCGCTTTACTCCGGCAAATCGGCGTCGTGCAACGGCGTCGGGTGATTTTCCAGCATCGCTTCGTTCACCCAGCGCGCCACGGCCGGATGGGCCAGCACGCGCTCGCAATACGCCTGCAGCGCCGGGGCCAGCATCACGCCATAGGTCTGGAAACGCAGCACGATCGGCGCATAGAACGCGTCGGCAATCGAGAACGCGCCGAACAGGAACTGGTGATGGCCAAAGCGCGACAGGCAGTCTTCCCAGATTTCGCAGACGCGGCCGATGTCGGCCTGCGCGCCATGCGTGCGGCCCCGGCCCGGCAAGCGGGCCTGGATATTCATCGGCATGGCGCTGCGCAGTTCGCCGAAGCCGGCGTGCATCTCGGCCACGATCGAGCGCGCCAGCGCGCGCGCCGCCACGTCCTGCGGCCACATATGCTTGTCAGGAAATTGCTCGGCCAAATATTCGGTGATCGCCAGGCTGTCCCACACCGTCATTTCGCCGGCCAGCAGCACCGGCACGCGGCCTGCGTGCGAGTAGCGGGCGATCTCGTTGGACGTATCCGGCTGGTCGAGCAGAACCTTGATTTCCGTGAACGGAATCCCGAACGCCATGGCCGCGACCCAGGGGCGCATCGACCACGACGACAGGTTCTTGTTGCCGATGATGAGCGTCAAGCCGGGGCTGCGGGTCTGGTCCAGGGTGTGCGTGAGAATCGGGTCGCGTTCGATGGTCTGCATGGGGTCTCGTCGGGTACGTGGCGAAGGGCGTCCCGGGCGGCGCATGAAAGCCCGGGACGGCTGCGGTAATCGACATCAGCTTGCGGCCCAATGCCGCGGCTGTCAAGGCGCTTGCCCGACAGCACGGTGAAGCGCGGCAGGGTCAGCCTGTCAGTCCAGCACGGACGTGGATGGCCGCGGCGTGATCGTGCCCAGGCGCGCCTTGAGCGACTGCGGCTTGCCCTCGAAGATCGACGCATAATTGGTGGCGTTGGCCATCACGTTACGCACGTAGCCGCGTGTTTCGGTGAACGGGATGGTCTCGACGAAGATCGCCCCTTCCATCGGCGCGTCGAGCCGGCTGCGCCAGGTGCGCGAGCGGCTCGGGCCGGCGTTGTAGGCGGCCGTGGCCAGCACTTGCGAGCCTTCAAAATTGTTCAACACCATCGTCATGTAGTTGGCCCCGAGCGTGATGTTCACGTGCAGGTCGTTGAGCATGCTGGTGACGAAGTTGTTCAGGCCGATCTTGGCCGCCACCCATTTGCCGGTGGCGGGCATCACCTGCATCAGGCCCGATGCGCCCACGCCCGAGCGCGCATCGCGGATGAAGCGCGACTCTTGCCGGATCAGGCCATACACCCAGGCCTTGTCCAGACTCAGGCCCTGGGCCGTGGGCCGCAGCACGTCGAGGTGCGGCGCCGGGAAGCGCTGGTCGTAGCTCAGTTCGGTGCGCGTGCGCAGCGACGTCTCGACCATGCGGTCGAGCAGCTCGTTGCGACGCGCCAGCTCGGCGGCGGCCAGCAACTGGCGTTCGGACAGATTGCGCAAGCCCCAGCTCCATTCGCGGTTGCCTTCGGCGCGCAGGCGCAGATCGTAGAATTTGATGGCCCGCTGCAGACTCTGATTCGCCGTGGCCTGGGCCAGTTCGGCGGCCGTGATCGGCGCGATCGGGGGCGGCGCGACGACCTGGTTGCCCAGTTCTTCTTGCGCCAGCTGGGTATAGAAGGTGGTCTGGCCAGCGATGCTCTGCCACTGCGCGCGCGCTTCGGCCGGGCGCCCTTCGCCCTGGTGCGCGCGCCCGAGCCAGTAGACCCAGGTCGAGTCGGCGCGCAAGGCCGGCGGCATGCTCTCAATGGTGGCGCGCACGGTTTTCCAGTCACCGCGGCGCAGCGCCATGCGCGTTTTCCACTGCATCTGGAAGTCGCTCAGGGGCGCGCCATTCGCACGGTCCCAATACGCGTGCGCTTCGGGCGCCAGCACGATCGAGGCAGCCAGTGCCACATTGGCCCAGCCGATCGCGCGTTCTTCGGCCGTCAGTTGGGCGCTGTTTTTTTCCAGGCCAGCCACGGCCAGGCGCAGCGTGGTGCGCGCCATGCGGCCCACGGCGACCAGGTACAGCTCGCGCTCGGCGCGGCTGTTGCCGATCCCGCGCGCCATGGCCACGGCGGGCAGGTCGACCGCCTGGGTGGCCCGGGTTTCGGGTAAACCAAGCAAGACGGCAGCGCGGCGCGCCGGGCCGCTGGCATTGTCCAGGCCCGCCAGGCGCAGTTGCGTCAGCAGGTCAGCTTCGGTGAACTGGCCATTGGCCACCAGTTGTGCAATCAGGGCGCCGCAGGCGTCGCCGTAGCCGGCCGGGGTTTTCAGCAGTGCGCGCGCTTCGTCGGCGACGCGCTCGCCGCGCTCGGCTTTGGCCAGCAGCGCGTAGCAGCGGATCGGCAGGCTGCCGGACTGGGCCAGCGTGCCCGCTTCGCGTTCAAAGGTATTCCATTCGCGCCGCTTGCCCAGCTCCATCAGCCATTCGGCGCGCAGCTGTTCGGCCACCGCCGTGCCTTCGTGGCGCCGCAGCACTTGCAGCACCTCGTCCTGGATGGCATCGCGCAGGCGCGGTTTCAGACGATAATAGTCAACGTAGGACGCCAGCAGATAATTGGTCACGGGCAGGCGCGACGCGATCGCGTTGGCGCGCGCGTCGTCGTTCTGGCGCGCCGCTTCGCGCAGCAACATGAAGTTGTCGTCGTCGGCGCGGCTGGCTGCGCCCGCCACGGTGGGTGCACCCGCCGGAACGGGGGACAGTGCTACCTCGGGCGCGGGTGCTTCCGGGTCTTCCTGGGCCGCTGCGCCTGGCGCGAAGGCCAGACTCAGAACAAGGGCAATAGCAGCCGGCAACACGCCGACAGGCAATTTCGATTGAAACATCCACCACTCTCACAATACGCTGCATTGAAACCATGACCGGCGAACCAAGAATACCACGCGCTTCTGTGCCGCCACCAGACACAAGTGCTCTACAGCAACCACATCAAGACAAGGCGTTGTTGCGCGACACACTCAAGGCGCGCCGGCGTGCGCTCGATCCGGCCGACAAGGCCGCATGGGACCAGCGCATCGGTGCGCGGGTACTGGCCTGGTGGCACGCCAATCCCCACGCCTCGCTGGCCGTCTACTGGCCGCTCGCGGGCGAGCCGGACCTCGGCGCAGCGTACGCGGAAATGGCGGCGGCAGGCGTACGACTGGCGCTGCCCGTGGTCGTGGCGCGCCATGCGGCGCTGGAATTTGCCGAATGGCTGCCGGGCGAGCCGACCGTGGCCGACCGGATGGGTGTGGCGGTGCCAGCCGAGTTGCGCATGGTGGCGCGGCCGCCGGCATTGCTGGTGCCGTGCTTGGGATTCAATACTTTGGGGTATCGCGTGGGGTATGGCGGGGGATTTTATGACCGGACGCTGGCGCCCGAGCCGCGCCCGAGCACAGTAGGCATCGCGTATGCGTGCCAGTTGGTCGAATTCATCGGCGACGCGCACGATGTGCCGCTTGATCGGGTGATTACCGAAGCGTGATGTAAGCGGGCATATCGAACGTGGGTTGAACGCGTGGACGGCATAGCCATCCACCCTACCCTTAGCAGATCACGATAGCGTAGGGTGGGCCGGGACGCGCAGTCGGCTCCGCCGCCCACGCGTTCAATCACACTGGCGCAACCGCTCAAGGCCTGAGCCGCTGCCAGATCGCCGTCGTCGGCACTGCCTGGTTCATGCTGTAGAAATGCAGCCCCGGCGCACCGCCAGCCAGCAGCTTTTCGCACAAGCCAGTGACGACATCCAGACCAAATGCCTTGATCGACGCGCTGTCGTCGCCGAAGCTTGCCAGTTTGAGACGCACCCAGCGCGGGATCTCCGCGCCGCACATGTCCGAGAACCGCATCAGCTGCATGTAGTTCGTGATCGGCATGATGCCGGCCACGATCGGCACCGTCACGCCCAGCTTGCGAACATTGTCGACGAACGAAAAATACGCGTCGGCATTGTAGAAGTACTGGGTAATGGCAGCGTCAGCGCCGGCACTCACCTTGCGCGCGAACGCTTGCAGGTCGTCTTGCGGCGAACGTGCCTGCGGGTGCATTTCGGGATAGGCCGCCACTTCGATGCGGAACCAGTCGCCGGTTTCCTGGCGGATGAATTCGACCAGGTCGCTGGCATAGCGCAATTCGCCGGCGCCGCCGTAACCGCTCGGCAAATCGCCGCGCAACGCCACGATGCGCCGGATGCCGCTGTCCTGGTACTGCTTGAGGACGGCGCGGATCGACTCGCGCGTGGCGCCCACGCACGACAGGTGCGGCGCGGCTTCGTGGCCGGCGGCCTGGATTTCCTGCACCGTCTGCAGCGTACCCTGCTGGGTACTGCCGCCGGCGCCGAACGTCACCGAGAAATACCTGGGCTGCAACTCGGCCAGCTTGGCCCGCGTGACGCGCAGTTTCTCGGCGCCTTCCGGCGTCTTGGGCGGAAAGAACTCGATACTGAAATCAGGAGTTTCCATCTTTGTCGGAGAGAAGCAAGGAAGAAAGCGCCCACGAAATGATGCTGTACAGGATGGCTGCCAGGAAGGCCGACCAGAAACCGGCCACTTCAAAGCCCCCTATCATGTTCGCCACCAGCCAGAACAGCACAGCATTGATGACCAGGATGAACAGGCCCATCGAGAGCAGCGTCACTGGCAGGGTCAGCAGCACCAGCACAGGCCGGATCAGCGTATTGACCAGGCCCAGCACCAGCGCCGCGATCAGGGCGGTG
Source organism: Massilia aurea (assembly GCF_014200505.1). GTDB lineage: Bacteria > Pseudomonadota > Gammaproteobacteria > Burkholderiales > Burkholderiaceae_D > Telluria > Telluria aurea_B. The sequence continues at coordinate 483,372 of NZ_JACHBX010000002.1, forward strand.
CCGACGCTCGAGACTTCGACGGAGTGCATCAGGTAAGGCAGGGCCATCAGGGCCGCGGCATTGATCAGCCAGGTGATTAACAGGCGCATCGTTACAGACTTTCGTGGATTTGGATAAACGAAACGCCCCGAAAGGCGTTTCACAGAACAACGGAATAGCTAGTGCACAGTCCAGGACTGATTAATAGCGGTAGTGTTCCGGCTTGTACGGACCTTCTTGGCTCACCGTGATGTACTTGGCTTGCTCGTCGGTCAGCGTGGTCAGCTGGGCGTTCAGTTTACGCAGTTGCAGGCGCGCGACTTTTTCGTCCAGCTTCTTCGGCAGCGTGTACACGCCCACCGGATACTGCTCGGTGTTCATGAACAATTCGATCTGGGCGATCGTCTGGTTCGCAAACGACGAGCTCATCACGTACGACGGGTGACCCGTACCGCAACCGAGGTTCACCAGGCGGCCTTCGGCCAGCAGGATGATGCGCTTGCCATCAGGGAAGATGACGTGATCGACCTGCGGCTTGATGTTGTCCCACTCGTATTTCTTGAGCGCGGCAACTTCGATTTCGTTGTCGAAGTGACCGATATTGCAGACGATGGCCTGGTCTTTCATCTTGAGCATGTGCTGCTCGGTGATGACGTGGTAGTTGCCGGTGCAAGTCACGAAGATATCGCCGTGTTCGCACGCGTAATCCATCGTCACGACGCGGTAGCCTTCCATCGCCGCCTGCAGTGCGCAGATCGGATCGATTTCGGTGACCCACACCTGCGCCGACAGCGCGCGCATGGCCTGGGCCGAACCCTTGCCGACGTCACCGTAACCGGCGATCACAGCAACTTTACCGGCGATCATGACGTCGGTCGCGCGCTTGATGCCGTCGACCAGCGATTCGCGGCAACCGTACAGGTTGTCGAACTTCGACTTGGTGACCGAGTCATTGACGTTGATGGCCGGGAAAGCCAGCTTGCCGTCCTGGTGCATCTGGTACAGGCGGTGCACGCCGGTCGTGGTTTCTTCGGTCACGCCCTTGATTTCTGGCAGGCGCTTCGAGTACCACTTCGGATCACGTGCCAGACGGCCCTTGATCGCGTTGAACAGGCAGATTTCTTCTTCCGAACCCGGCTTGTCGAGCACCGAGATGTCGGTTTCAGCGCGCACGCCCAGGTGCAGCAGCAGGGTTGCATCGCCGCCATCGTCCAGGATCATGTTGGCGTGGCTGTCGCCTGGCCATTCGAAGATGCGGTGGGTGTATTCCCAGTATTCGTCCAGGGTTTCGCCCTTGACGGCGAACACTGGCGTGCCGACCGAGGCGATGGCCGCGGCAGCGTGGTCTTGCGTCGAGTAGATGTTGCACGATGCCCAGCGCACGGTGGCGCCCAGTGCTTCCAGCGTGCGGATCAGCACGGCGGTCTGGATCGTCATGTGCAGCGAGCCGGCAATGCGCGCGCCCTTGAGCGGTTGCGTGGCAGCGTATTCTTCCTGAATGGCCATGAGACCCGGCATCTCGGTTTCAGCGATGCGGATTTCTTTCTCGCCCCAGGCGGCCAGGGAAATGTCGGCGACCAGATAGTCGGCAGTTTCTTTGAGTACGGCGTTCATCACGCCCTCCTTTCAATGATTAGAAAAAAGTAACGTGAGCGCAGTTGCTGATATCCGAGCCTGGCTGAAAGGAGTCTTTCAGTCGCAACGCTCCTCGGAACGAAGTAGTTTAGCACGCTTGATCCGCCATGGATATGCTTGCCTGGACGAGCACCGGGACACGGCGTGACCCGACAGCAACGCCCGACGGTTCAATACTCACGGCTCGCCGTTGGCGCCGAACGTCCGGAATCCTGAACGTTCATTCAGTCGTTCCATGTACGCGAGCACGGCTGGATAGTTCGGCCGCTCCATCGGCGTGAGCAGCCAGCGGTTGACCGACAGGCCCAGCACGACGTCTGCCAGCGAGAATTGCGCGCCGGTCACGTAGGCGCCGGTGGTGGCCAGCTGGCGCTCGAGAATGCCGATATGCCGGTGCCAGCTGGCGATACTGGCCGCGATCTGGTCCGGATCGCGGTGCGCCGGGCTACCCCGCACCAGTCCCATGAACGCATAGCGCCAGGCATTGTTCAATTCGGTGGCTTGCCAGTCCATCCATTGCTCGACCAGCGCGCGGGCGCGCGGCGTGGGCGGCAGCAGGTGCTGTTCGGCGCTGTTGGCGCACAGGTAGCGGCAAATCGCATTCGATTCCCACAGCACGAAGTCGCCATCGACGATGACCGGCACCGTTGCGTTGGGGTTAAGCGCAAGGAAGGCTTCCTGCTGGGGCGACTGAAAGCCTGCGCCCCAGTCTTCGCGCTTGAACGGGATGTCCAGTTCGCTGCAGGTCCACAAGACCTTGCGCACGTTGAGCGAGGCAGCTTTTCCGAGAATTTTCAGCATGGGGTCTCCTGTGAAGTGAAAACGGATGATTCAAACGGTGATGCGGCCTTCGAGATACAACACGCATCCACCTTCGAGCTCGACCCGGCCGTCGACCAGCCGGCACGCCAGTTCGCCGCCGCGGCGCGATGCCTGGAAGGCGCGCAGTGTCGTCTTGCCCAGCCGTTCGCCCCAGTATGGCGCAAGCGCGCAATGGGCGCTGCCCGTGACGGGGTCTTCCGGCACACCCTTGGCCGGGGCAAAGTAGCGGCTGACGCAGTCGTAGTCGCCATCGCCCCGCGCCGTCACGGCCAGGCCAGGCCGCGGCAGGCGCCCGATGGCATTGAAGTCCGGCGCCAGTTCGCGCACGGCGCGTGCGTCTGCCAGCACCACCGTATAGCCGAATCCATCGTCGAGTACGTCGAGCAATTCGTGCGGATGACAACCCAGGGCGGCCGCCAAGCCGGGCGGTGCCGCCACTGGCACCAGTGTGCGGGCAGGGAAATTCAACACATAGCCGGTTGCTGAACGCCGTACCGGCAACGGGCCGCTTGCCGTGTCGAACACGACCTCGGTGCGACCGGGCTCGAGCCGTTCCATGACAACCGCCGCGCTCGCCAGCGTCGCATGGCCACACAGCGGCATTTCAACCACCGGGGTGAACCAGCGCAGCCGGTACTGTCCGTCATGCGGTACCAGAAACGCCGTCTCGGACAGGTTGTTTTCGGCAGCGATCGCATGCATCAGCGCCGTGTCGGGAAACGCGTCCAGCACGACGACGGCAGCCGGATTGCCGCCAAACAGCCGGTCTGTGAAGGCATCGACTTGATAGATGGGTAGTACCTGCATGGCGTCCTTGTATGGCAATGGGCAAGAAAAAACCCCAAAAACTGCAGGGCAATTTTTGGGGCTCAGTGTGCGGTCGCGGTGTGCGCGCCCGTAACTTAGGCGATGCCGGCCGCTGCGCGCAGTTCGGCTGCCTTGTCAGTGCGTTCCCACGTGAATTCCGGCTCTTCGCGGCCGAAGTGGCCGTAGGCGGCGGTCTTGGTGTAGATCGGACGCAGCAGGTCGAGCATCTGGACGATGCCTTTCGGGCGCAGGTCGAAGTGTTCGTTGACGAGCGCTGCGATCTTGTCGTCCGGGATCACGCCGGTGCCTTCGGTGTACACGGTGATATTGATCGGACGCGCCACGCCGATGGCGTAGCTGACCTGCACCTGGCACTGACGCGCCAGGCCGGCGGCGACGATGTTCTTCGCCACGTAGCGGGCAGCGTAGGCAGCCGAACGGTCGACCTTGGTAGGGTCCTTGCCCGAGAACGCGCCGCCGCCGTGCGGGGCTGCGCCGCCGTAGGTGTCGACGATGATCTTGCGGCCGGTCAGGCCGCAATCGCCCTGCGGGCCGCCGATGACGAAGCGGCCGGTCGGGTTGACCAGGAAACGCGTTTCCTTGAGCCACTCGCGCGGCAGCGTGGTCTTGATGATTTCTTCGATGACGGCTTCTTCGATCTGCGCGTGCGTGACGTCAGGGTGATGCTGGGTCGAGAGCACGACGGTGTCGACGGCCACCGGGCGGCCATTGACGTAGCGCAGCGTGACTTGCGACTTGGCGTCCGGGCGCAGCCATGGCAGGCGGCCATCCTTGCGCAGCTGCGACTGGCGCTCGACCAGGCGGTGCGCGTAATAGATGGCAGCTGGCATCAGCTCTGGCGTTTCATCGCAGGCATAGCCGAACATCAGGCCCTGGTCACCAGCGCCCTGGTCGAGGTCGATGCCCTTGCCTTCGTCGACGCCCTGGGCGATGTCCGGCGACTGCTTGTCGTAGCAGACCATGACGGCGCAACCTTTGTAGTCGATGCCGAAATCGGTGTTGTCGTAGCCGATGCGTTTGATGGTGTCACGTGCGACCTTGATGTAGTCGACGTTGGCGTGGGTGGTGATTTCACCGGCGAGGACGACGAGGCCGGTATTGCACAACGTTTCTGCAGCGACGCGGGCAGTTGGATCCTCGGTCAGGATCGCATCGAGAATGGCGTCGGAAATCTGGTCAGCCACCTTGTCTGGGTGGCCTTCGGAAACGGATTCAGAGGTAAAGAGATAGTCGTTCGACATGAAGGCTCCTGTTACGGGTCATAATTCTGCCGCAGCAAACTGAGCCTGCGACGCTTTAGCGACATTTATATTCCGCTTCGCAAGTTGTCTGTTAACTCGGCGGATCCTGCATAAAGTGGTATTTTACGCTTCCTTGGAATTTTGGTGTGGAAACGCGCGTGGCGTCCGCTACCCAACAATCGACATGCTAGTTGTACTTTTCCGGATACTTTCCGTTTTTCCCTTGCCACTCTTGCACGCCCTGGGCGCGGCGATGGGTTGGCTGGTGTATGGCCTGTCGCCATCGTATCGCAAGCGCCTGCGCGCCAACCTGGCCCAGGCCGGCTATGACGCGCACTGGCGCGCGGCCGTCGCCGAGGCTGGCAAGGCCGCCATCGAGCTCGCGTTCGTCTGGTGCGCCAACCCGCAGCGGGTTGCCAGGCATGCCACGGTGGAGAACTGGGACCTGGTCCAGGCCCGGCTCGACGCCGGCCGCGGGATTGTCTTTCTTACGCCACACCTGGGTTGCTTTGAAATGACGGCGCAGCAAATCGCGCTGCGCACGGCCTTGACCGTCATGTATCGCCCGCCGCGCAAGAGCGCGTTGAAGCCGCTGGTCGAAGGCGCCCGTGCGCGCCATAACCTGCATCTGGCGCCGGCCAATCTGTCAGGCGTGCGCATCCTGGCCAAAACCCTCAAAGGCGGCCAACCGATCGGCTTGCTGCCAGACCAGGTACCACAAGAAGGCGAAGGCGTCTGGGCGCCATTTTTCGGCCGCAATGCTTACACGATGACGCTGCCGGCCAAGCTGGCCCAGCTCGGCAAGGCCGACATCCTGCTGGTGTATGCCGAGCGCCGTCCGCACGGCGCCGGCTACATCGTGCGCTTCGTCGAGTTCGATGGCGACCTGTCCGGCACGGGTGCCGAGCAGGCAGCGGCCATTAACCGCGCGATGGAGCAACTCATTGCCCGCGCGCCAGCCCAGTATTTCTGGAGCTATAACCGCTACAAGCAGCCGGACGGCGTGGCAGGCCCGGACAGCGAGGCCGCACCATGAAGGTCTTGTTGGGATTTATGTGGTTGCTGCATTTCTTGCCGTTGCCCATTCTGGGCCGCTTCGGCGAAGCGATCGGCAGCCTGATGTTCGTGATCCTGGGCAAGCGCCGCAAGATCGCGCTGACCAATCTGCGCCTGTGCCTGCCAGAGCTCGATGAGCGCGCGCGCCGCACGATCGCCAAGCAGCATTTCCGCGCGTACGCCCGCAGCATCTTCGAGCGCTCGATCCTGTGGTGGGCACCGGAAGAACGCGTGCGCAGCCTGATCCAGATCGAACCATCGGTGCCGCTGGCCGCCATGCAGGACGGCCCGACAATTTTGCTGTGTCCGCACTTCGTGTGCCTGGATGTGGCCGGCATCGGCGCCCGTGTGATTCCTGTCTGCAGCATGTACGTGCCGCAAAAAAACGAAGACTTCGACCGCCTGCTGCGTCACGGCCGCGAACGCTACGGCCCGGTACGCCTGGTGACGCGCAAGGAAGGCATCAAGCCGATCCTGCGCGCACTGCGCGATGGCCTGCCTTACTTCATGCTGCCCGACATGGACTTCGGCGAAAAGGATGCCGACTTCGTGCCGTTCTTCGGCGTGCCGGCCGCGACCCTCACCGCACTGGGCCGCATTGCCGGCACGACCGGCGCCAAGGTCATCCCCGTGATCGCCACCTACCTGCCGAATTACCAGGGCTGGCGCGTGCGCTTTTATCCGGCCTGGGAAAACTACCCGGGCGACGATATGGTCGAAGCGACCCGCCGCATGAACGCTTTTATCGAAGAGCGCGTGCGCGAGGCGCCGGAACAATATTTCTGGACCCACAAACGTTTTAAAACCCGGCCGCCGGGTGAACCTTCGCTGTACGATTGAAGCCATGAAACTGAAATTCACCAAGATGCACGGCGCCGGCAACGACTTCATCGTCGTCGACGCGATCAACCAGCAAGTCGACCTGAGCGTCGATCAATGGCGCCGCCTGGCCGACCGCCGCTTCGGCATCGGCGCTGACCAGATCCTGGTCGTGGAACGCCCGACTGACGCGGGGGTGGACTTTCGCTATCGCATCTTCAATAACGACGGCGGCGAGGTCGAGCAGTGCGGCAACGGCTCGCGCGCCTTCGTGCGCTTTGTCGTCGACAAGGGGCTGACACAGGCGCACAGCATCCGCGTGCAGACCATGTCGGGCATCATCAACCCGCGCCTGGAAGACGACGGCAGCGTCACGGTCGACATGGGCGCCCCGCGCCTCGTGCCGGCCGACGTGCCGTTTGACGAGACCGGTCTGGCCGGCATGGTCCAGGGTAACGACACCTTGTGGCCGCTGCCGGTCGGCGATGAGACTGTCTTCGTGTCGGTCGTGTCGATGGGCAATCCGCATGCGGTGCAGGTGGTCGACGATGTCGATGCGGCGCCGGTGGAAGAAACGGGCCCGCTGATCGAGCGCCACGTGCGCTTTCCAAAACGCGTCAATGCCGGCTACCTGCAAGTGATGGACCGGCACCATATCCGCCTGCGCGTGTTCGAGCGCGGCGCGGGCGAGACGCTGGCCTGTGGCACCGGCGCCTGCGCCGCAGTCGTGGCCGGCATCCGGCGCGGCCTGCTCGATTCGCCGGTGCGCGTCTCGGCCCATGGCGGCGAACTCAGCATCGCCTGGGCGGGGCCGGGCCAGCCGGTGTATCTGAGCGGCCCGGCCGTGTCCGTGTTTGAAGGCGAAGTCGAGATCTGAGCTTAAACCCGCTCGGCCGTAAGGTGGGTGCGACCGGCGGGGCGGGTTCCCCGTCCACGCATCCAACGATCTCTGGTGCGTCACAACATCGGTTTATGTTGAACGCGTGGGCGGGAAACCCGCCCACCCTACCGACGTGCGCGTCAGGCCGCCAGTTCCACATTGGCCCCGGCCCCATCGTCGCTGTCAGGCGGCACGATATTGAGCAGCGTGCGCAGCCGGTACAGGCGCTGGCGGTAATTGCCTTCCGGCCCGGCCGGGCCGCAATCGACCGGCTCGAACAGGCGCACGATGCGATCGAGCGCCTGGCGCTCAGGCCCCGGCGCCACCATCACCAACCGCCGCTTGCTGCGCCCGTAACTGGCGCGGATATCGATGACCAGGCAGTGGCCCTGGTCGGCGGCGACCACATCGAGCAGCAAGGCTTCGGGGCGCGACAGATTGAACAGCTGCGCCAGTTCGAGACGTGCCGCCAGCAACGCATGCGGCGCCAGCACCCCGGCGTGCAGCGCCAGCAAGGCGCCCGTGTCGGTGTACGGCGTGGTGTAGAGGCGCGGCGCGATCTTGTGCAGCAGCCCGGCTGCGTCAGGCGCATCCTGCTGCGCCGCCTTTTGCAGCCAGTACACGGCCCGCACATCGTTGTTTTCATTTTCACGGCGCGCGCGCCAGGCGTTGTGGCCGCATTCGAGCTGGGCATCGCGATACCCCATCTCGGCCGCGCGTTCGAGGTAGCGCTGGGCATCGGCCACATTGCGTTGTGAGAATTCTGGCTTGATACAGATACGCGACAGCGCGTACCAGGCCTCGGCCAGCCCCTGCTCGCCCGCCAGTGTCAGCCAACGGATCGCCCGTTTGAAATTGGCCACGTGCGCGGCATGCGCATCGCCACTGCCAATGCGCCGGCCATCCACCCGCATGCGGGCCGAGCGCAGGCCCAGCGCCAGTTGCGCGTGGGGATCGTGTTCGGCGGCAGCCAGTTCCCAGAAGATGGCCAGCTCACCGGGATCGCAGGGCGCCGGCGCCGCGCCGGCCGCCTCACCTACGTCACTGATGCCACCGACGCCATAAACCCCATCGAGCGCAGGATCCAGCAGACGCGCGCAGCGCGACAGCAGCGTGATCTCATCCGGTGCGAACCGGCGCAGTTCACCGGGTTCGCCGTGTTCATCGACCAGCGCCCGCGCCTGCGGCAACGCCATGCGCAGATAGTCGGTCCAGCGCCGCGCGAACCACAGCGCGTCGAGGCCGGCATGCTGGGCCATGGCGGCGGACTGCGCGGGCGAGAGTCGTGCGCCATGTTGCGCGCCATGCACCGCCTGCGTACGCGCCGCCATGGCCGGCGTGGCCGCCGCCCTGCTGGCGGCCTGCTCGTGTTGCCGGGTCAATAGCACCTGGGCATGCAAAAAACCAGCCCGCGCGGCGTCTTCGAGCGCGCGCACGGCTTTCGGCTGCTGCTGCTGCGCGACCGGCGCCAGGGGATCGAGCACCAGTTGCGCAAACACGAGGCCGGCATGCACGCTGCCATCGTCATACGCGCGTTCGTACCATTGCGACACGCCTGCTGCATCGCGCTGCGCCAGTTCAAACGGGATATGGTTGCCGATCAATTGCCACGCTGGCGGACAATCTTGTCGCGCCGCGCGCTCCAGCCAGTGCAGCGCCGTAGGAAGGCTTTGCGGCAAGCTGCTGCTGCCAAATAGGTACAGCTTGCCCAGCGCGAGCTGGGCCATCACCTGGCCGGCACGGGCATTGCGGATGATTGCCAGTTCTTCGCGGTTAGCCATCGTTGGAGTACGTGAAAGACATGACGTGAAAGCCATGGAAAGTGTGCCTGCGACACACAGCGGCAACGTGGAAGTTGCAAATATACAAGCTATCGGCACCATGCGGCGCTGCTGTGCGAACGAGGCCAAAGTCTACGCCGTGGCAGATGGCGATTCGATTGGATTCCGGAGCCGATTGAGAGGTCACAAAACAGCACGAATCCGATGAAACTGTTTCGGATATTCGCAAGACAAACGGTCAGGCTGAGGCCGGCAACGTCGGGTTACCCCGTCGACATGTGCTGCACTACCCCAATTTCCAACGGTCGTTTCAAAAATACAACAGCACGGTTCGATTTATTGGCAAGGAGCGCGGCGGCCCCCCGATAATTGACGGATTAGCTAGTCTTGACGTTTGAAAGATTTAAGGTGCACGTATCGCGCGTTCAGCCAGGTCTCAACGCTCCAGATGTACGTGTTCACTTTATTGACAGGATTACCCCGATGAAGACCTCTCTCCTGGCTGTCGCACTGCTTGGCGCTTGCGCCGGTGCGGCCCATGCGCAGACGTCAGTACAGGTCTACGGCAACCTCGATGCCGGCATCGTCAAACGCAGCAGCCAGAACGTCAGCATCGGCAAGCGCTCGGCCAACACCCTGGGCTTCAAGGGCACCGAAGAACTGGGCAATGGCCTCAAGGCCCTGTTCCAACTTGAAACGCGCTATGAGCCAGACACCGGCAGCGCCGAAATCGGCCCCGATGGCAATGGCCGCCGGTTGTTCCAGGGCCAGAGCCGCGTCGGCCTGCAGGGCGACTTCGGCATGCTGCGCATCGGCCGCGGCCTGACCCCGTTCCACGAAACCATCGGCGCCTTCGAGCCGTTCCACGCGATCGAAACCGCGGGCGGCTTTTATACCGATCTGAGCGTGGCCGGCTACAGCTCGCAGCCCCTCGACCCGGTGGGTTCCACCGCCAACCGCTGGTCGAACGCGGTCTGGTACAACTCGCCGGTCGTGAACGGCTTCCAGCTCAACACGGCCATCGCCACCAAAGAAAACAATGGCGCCGTCGCCATCATCGGCCGCGGCAGTGCAGCAGCGCCGCAGTATGCGGCCGGCACTGAAGCCTCAACCAATCCGTTCTCCATCTCCGGCACCTACAACAACGGCCCGGCTGCGCTGATGGCGGCTTATGAGCGCAACGCCGTCGAATCGAAGGTCTGGTCGATCGGTGCATCGGTCAGCCCGACGCCCGAACTCAAGCTGATGGGCACGTTCACACGGCTCGACGAAGACAATACGCGCCTGTTCAATACCGACACCAGTTCGTGGGTCGTGGGCGCGAATTACACGGTCGGCCCCGGGAAATTCCTCGCTGGCTATGGTCAGAAGGACACCGATGGCCTGGAAAAGGTCAAGCAACTGTCGCTGGGCTACGAGTACAGCCTGTCCAAGCGCACTTATCTGTACTTTGACGTGTCGCGCAAAAAAGGCGTCCCGGCCGCCCCGGGCACGATCAACCAGTACGACATCGGTATTCACCACACGTTCTAACACTCCTGGAGCGGCCAGCAACGGCTCGAGGGCGGACACCGGCAACGGTGTTCGCCCTTGTCGCAGGCGACGCTCTGTAGCCTTTTCACAACGACAACGCGCCACCAGGCCCCATCCGAACGAGCGTTCTGTACAGTGCAGCAAGGCAATGGCATATTTGCGTAGCGGGCTCATGCCACGCGACAAGAAAATAATATGGAGACACCATGAAAAAATGCCTTATCGCCGCCCTGCTCGGCGCGACCTTCGCAAGCACCGCTCTGGCCCAGACCAGCGTCCAGATCTACGGCATTGCTGATGCCGGCGTGATGTGGCAAAAAGGCGGCCCGACCAAGATCTACAGCGGCGGCGCCGACGGTTCGCGCCTCGGCCTGCGCGGCTCCGAAGACCTGGGCAATGGCTACAAGGCGATTTTCAATCTTGAAGCCCGCGTCGAACTCGACACCGGTTCGCAGCAGCCAACGCTGATGAACGACAATCCGGGCCGCTACCTGCTGCGCGGCATGGAACGCATTCCGGTCGCGATCCGCGACCGCCTGCAAGCGGCCATCCAGCCGCCGGGCGGCCCTGCAGTCAACCAGGAAAAAGCCCTGTTCGACCGCACCTCGATGGTCGGCCTGATCACCCCGATCGGCGCCGTGCTGCTGGGCCGCATGTACACGCCGGGCTACGAAGTGTTCAATATGGCCGATGCCTTTGAATCGGGCACGGCCGGCACCTGGGGCCACGTCACGGGCGGCACCGCCGGCTTTACCGCACTGGGCGCGGACATCCGCTCGCAGGAAGCCATCCAGTACCGCATCGCGTTGCCCAATGGCCTGGGCGGCTCGGTCATGTACGGCGCGCGCAATTCGGGTTACCTCGGCCGCTACAACAAGTTCCGCGCCGGCGCGGTGACGTACAAAGCCAACGGTTTCGACGTCGGCGTCGGCTACAACCACGGCTACGACCAGCAGAACCGGCCGAGCCTGCGCACGCTGACCGTTGGCGGCTCTTACGCGCTGGGCGAGAGCTGGAAATTCTTCGCTGGCTTCCACAGCCAGCGCAACGAGAACTCGGCGCTGATCCCGGATTACCTGAATGGCTGGGATCAAGCCGTGGCACCAGCACTGACCGCGCAAGGCATTCCACTGCCAAACCAGCTGGCCCTGCGCGGTATCTTCGCCAACGCGATTTCGGCCAACACCAAGCAGGACGCCAACAGCTACCAGGTCGGCGTCCACTACAAGATCGGCAATGGCCGCGTCGTCGCGTCGTACGCGCACCAGAACGACCGCACCGCGTCCAACAGCGATGCCAATCTGTACGCGCTGGGCTACAACTACTACCTGTCCAAGCGTACCGACCTGTACACGGCGCTGGCGTTCATCAAGAACGACAACGAAGCCCAGTATTCGCCAGGCACCTCGGGCAATCCGGGCGGCTTTACCGAAGCGCCGGGCGCCGATGGCCGCGCCTTGCAGCTAGGTATCCGTCACCGCTTCTGACCGCGCCCGCGTTCACGCAAAGACGCCTGCGGGCGTCTTTTTTGTTCTCGGGTGCAACGCCCAGCGTCGGTTAAAATGATCCGATCCATTTCAATACCTTATTCCCCATGAGCACTGCACCACTGGACGCCAGCACTGTTGCGCAATACCTGACCGATCATCCGGAGTTCTTCCAGGAGCAAGCCGGCCTGCTGGGTGAAGTGAAACTGTCGAGTCCGCTGACCGGCCGCACCGTGTCGCTCCAGGAACGCCAGATGGAAGTGATGCGCGACAAGTACCGCGCGCTTGAACTGCGCCTGTCCGACCTGTCGCGCCGCGCCGAAGAAAACGCCGGCATCGCCAACCGCTTTCACGCCTGGACCCAGGCCCTCTTGGTCTCGAAAGGCGGCGCCGCGATGGCGCGCGACCTGACCGAGGGTTTACGCACCCACTTCACCGTGCCGCAAGTGACCTTGCGCCTGTGGCACGTGGCCCCGGAACATGCCGATGCCTGGTTTGCCAGCAATGTCTCGGACGACGCACGCATCTTCGCCAACAGCCTGCGCGCGCCATATTGCGGTCCGAACAATGATTTCGAAGCGGTGCGCTGGCTGGACGACGCCGAATCGATTCGCTCGACGGTGATGCTGCCGCTCGGCGCGCCGGGCCAGAGCTTTGGCCTCCTGGTGCTCGGTTCGCCCGATCCGGCGCGCTTTACCACCGCGATGGCAACCGATTTCCTCGTCCACATCGCTGCCACCGCCACCACCGCCCTGGCGCCACTGCGCACTTGACCAGCATGGACACGCGCGAGCCGCCAACCGACTGGGCCGCGCGCTACCTCGGCGAACTGGCCACCCAGCGCCAGTTGTCCCCGCACACGATCGCGGCCTACCGGCGCGACCTGGCCGAGCTCGCGGAGCTGGCCGGCCACAGCGACTGGGCCCGGCTGGTGCACGCTGACATCCGCCGCTTTGCCGGCAAGCTGCATGCCGGCGGCCAGTCCGCGCGCTCCATTGCGCGCAAGCTCTCGGGCTGGCGTGGCTTCTACGAATGGCTGTCGCACCAGACGACGCTTGCCGCCAATCCGGTCGACGGCGTGCGCGCCCCGAAGCGCGCGCAGAGCCTGCCGAAGGCGCTGGCGGTCGACGACGCCGTGCAATTGATGGAAGCAAACCAGCGCGGCCACCTCGAGCCGTTCGAGCTGTGCAATCACGCGATGTTCGAGCTGCTGTATTCGAGCGGGCTGCGCGTGTCGGAACTGGCGGGCCTGGACGTGGCCTGGCAGGATGCGCGCGGCGGCCAGCCGGGCTCGCTGGGCTGGCTCGACCTGCAGGCGGGCGAAGTGGTGGTGACCGGCAAGGGCAACAAGATGCGACGGGTGCCGGTCGGCGGCCCGGCGCGCGAGGCGCTGGCGCGCTGGCTCGCAGTGCGTCCTGCCGCGCGCGACGGGGGCGCCGCGCTGTTTTTGTCGGCGCGCGACACCCGCATCACGCCGCGCGTCGTACAAACCCGCCTGAAACAGCACGCGCTGCGCGCCGGCACGCCGGTGCACGTGCACCCGCACGTGCTGCGCCATTCGTTCGCGTCGCACCTGCTGCAATCGTCGGGCGACCTGCGCGCGGTGCAGGAACTGCTGGGCCACGCCAGCATCACGTCCACGCAAATCTATACGGCCCTGGACTTTCAGCACCTGTCCAAAGTGTATGACGCGGCGCACCCGCGGGCGAAAGCCAAGCCGGAGTCCTGAGCCGGCGTCTCGCACCGGCCTCTTAAAGCAGGCCTTTTAAAGCAGGCCGAACAACGCGGCCTTGACCACGGCGGCGGTCTTGTTGGCCGCACCCAGCTTGAGCAGGGCATTAGCAACGTGAAAGTTGACGGTCCGCTCGGACAGGCTGAGGATGGTGCCGGCCTCGCTCGAGGTCTTGCCATCAGCCATCCAGCGCAAGACTTCGGCTTCCCGCGCGCTGAGCGCCAGCACCGGCGTACCTGGCGCCGGCCGCTGCAGGCGGGCCAATCCCTGGTGCGCCGCATGCGCCAGCCACGACATATTGGCTTCGCTCTGGTCCAGCTCGGTCTCGGACAGCGCATCGTGCGAGCGCGCCAGCGTCAGCATGCCGACGCAACCATCCGGCGTACGCGACGCCTGCGCCCAGCCCACCTGCAAACCATGGCCACGCGCGTCTTCCCACAGCGGGCGCGCCTGCGCGAATACCGGCTCGCTCCACAACAGCGGCAACAGCGATACGGCGCCATGCCGGACCGTGGGATCCTGCCCCAGATAACCCTGGTCGGCATAGCGCGCCTGCCATACATCCGGGTAATTGTTCAGCATGAGGGTCGACCGTTTCGACAGCGGCATTGGCTTGCGCATGCCGTAGGCGCAATAGTCGAAACCCAGTTCGCGCGCGGCGCCGGCGACGACCGCAAACAGGCCATCCGCATCCACGGCACGGCCCATTGCGTCCAGATGACGGGCACGCCATTGCGCCATCGATTCGTTTGCCACCGCTTCCCCCATCCCCAGCCCGCTGCCCGACTGACATATTTGACAGTACCGGTGTCTTGCCGCGTTTCTTAGACTATTGCTTCACATCCAATTGTCGCCGCATGCAGACAGGATGACAACGCATTTAATGGAGTCAATATGGTCTATCTGGCCCGCACCGTCGGTGCCGTCCTGCTGGCACTGAGCACGTTTGCCGGCGCCCAAACGCCTGCTGCCATGCCAAAGGACACACCCGAACTGCTGGACGTGGGCTCCTACCGGGTGCAGCTGGTCAGCAAGGGCGCCGGTCCTTATACCGTCATCTTCGAGTCCGGCTTCGGGCGCGACCTGAACGTGTGGCGCGATGTGGCGCCGCAGGTGGCCAGGTCGAACAGGGTGATCACGTACTCGCGCGCCGGCCATGGCCGCTCGGAGGCGCGCCCCGGCACGCCAACCGTGGCCAGCCGTACCGATGAACTGGAACAAGTGATCGCTGCTGCAGGCGTGCGCCCGCCCTTCGTGCTGGTCGGCCACTCCTACGGTGGCTTCCTGATCCGCAGCTACGCCGCACGCCATCCGGCCCAGATCGCCGGCATGGTGTTCGTCGACCCCAGCGACGAGCACCAGAGCACCGAGCTGCGCAAGCTCGATGCCGCCGCGGTCGACAACGACGCCCGCCTGCTGGTGCAATACATGCCGCCCAAGTTCCAGCCCGAACTGGCCCAGGTGCAGGCCATTCTCGACAGCGGCAACCTGCCCCTGGCCGGGCCCTTGCCGGATGTGCCGGTCGTGGTGCTCACGTCCGTGCAGCGCCGCGAGCAGCCGCAACTCTTTTTGGAAACCCCGGCAGCCGTCGACGTCTGGCGCGATCTGCATGCACGCTTCTTTCGCGGCTTCCGGCGCGGCAGCCATGTGGTGACGCCCGATAGCGGCCACAACATCCACCAGGAACAACCGCAGCTCGTGGTTGCCGCGATTGCCCAGGTCATTGCTGCGGCCGACACCGCACGCGCGGACGAGGCGGCCGGCAAGCAGTAGACACCCTGCCAATCCGGCCAGAAGTCCGTCCATGGTTTGAACACGATCGGCACGCGACACGCCAGATGGTGAGGTTGCAAGAATTGCGGCATAATCCCCCGGTTCTTTTGTCCAACCTTGATGTCAACCACGAGTAGCGAACCAATGGACCTGATCCCCAGCACCATCCTCACCGGCTTTCTCGGCGCGGGCAAGACCACCCTGCTCAACCGCATCCTGCAGGAAGACCACGGCATGCGCATCGCCGTCATCGAGAACGAATTCGGTGAAGAAAACATTGACAACGAAATCCTGGTGCAGGACTCGGGCGAGCAGATCATCGAGATGAACAACGGCTGCATCTGCTGCACCGTGCGTGGCGACCTGATCGAAGCACTCAACAGCCTGGCAAAGAAACGCGCTGCCGGCGAAATCAGTTTCGATCGCGTCGTCATCGAAACGACGGGCCTGGCCAATCCAGGCCCGGTGGCCCAGACCTTCTTCGTCGATGAAGAAGTTGGCGCCCACTACCTGCTCGACGCCGTCGTCACCGTGGTCGACGCCCGCCACGCGATGGAACAATTGACCGCCCACGAAGAAGCCCAGCGCCAGGTGGGCTTTGCCGACAAGATCCTGCTGTCCAAGACCGACCTGGTCGATGCCGCCGCCGTCGATGCGCTCGAGGCGCGCCTGCAGCGCATCAACCCGCGCGCACCGATCGCCACGAGCGACTTCGGCCGCGCGCCGATTGCCGACGTGCTCGACCTGCGCGGCTTCAACCTGAACGACAAGCTGGACATCGATCCCGATTTCCTGCGTGTCGATGGTGAAGACGGGCACGACCATGATCACCAGCACGAACATGGCGCCGATTGTGGCCACGACCACGGCCACGACCACGTGCACGATGCGTCGTGCAGCCACGACCATCATCACAGCCACCACAGCGACGACATCGCCGCGTTCGTATTCAAGAGCGAGCGCGCATTCGACCCGGAGCGTCTGGAACAGTTCCTTGGCAGCCTGGTCCAGGTCTTCGGCCCGCAAATGCTGCGCTACAAAGGCGTATTGCGGATGGATGGCGTCGATCGCAAGGTCGTGTTCCAGGGCGTGCACCAGATCATGGGCAGCGACGTAGGACCGAAATGGGGGGAGAATGAAACGCCCGCCACCAAGATGGTCTTTATTGGTAAAAATTTACCAAAAGACGTATTTATCCGCGGACTGGAACAGTGTTTGGTATAAACTGCATCAGTTTGACTGGCCATGCAGGCATGTCCGGCGCCATGCGTCGACAGTTTGCCAGGCCGGGCCGCACGGACCGCCACGACGCGCTTCAAACAGCCAGTGGTGAACCGCCCTTGCCGCCCATGCGGCGCGGACGGAGATAGGATGGCGTACCGTCGTCATCAAGGCAGCCTGCCCGGCATGCACCCATTTGTGCGGTGTTACTGATGGGCAAGCTGATAAAATGCAAACCTCTGTCGTATCGAAGGCATCATGACTAAAACAACGAAACCGAATACCGCCCAGTCCGACGAACGCCTCCTGACGGAAGACGAGATTCGCGCGATGAGCGAGGGCGACTACATGAATGCAGCCCAGCTGGCATTCTTCAAGAACCGCCTGCAGGAACTCGAGCGCGAACTGCTCAAGAACGCCGGCGAAACCACGGAACACCTGCGCGAAACCGTGCTGGTTCCCGATCCGGCCGACCGCGCAACCATCGAAGAAGAACATGCGCTCGAACTGCGTACCCGCGACCGCGAGCGCAAGCTGCTCAAGAAAGTTCAGCAATCGATCCAGTCGATCGACGGTGGCGAATACGGCTGGTGCGAAGAAACCGGCGAGCCGATCGGCATCCCGCGCCTGATCGCCCGCCCGACCGCCACGCTGTCGCTGGAAGCCCAGCAGCGTCGCGAACTCAAGCAGAAGCTGTACGGCGACTGATCGATGAGCGTGCTGAACCTTGATTCAGCGCCAGAAAAAAAGCATGCGACCTGTCGCATGCTTTTTTTATGTGCAGACACCATTTCTTGATGTTTGTAACGACGCATGACAGCCGCCGTCCCGGCCATGCGCGCACGCTACAATTGCTCAATATCCTACCAACATTGCCCTTCGGCTACACTGACGCGCGGCCACGTGTGCTCAGCATCCGTCGCCAGGGTCCGTGCTAAGGTCATGGTGGACACGTTATCGAGACAACGGTGAGCATGGGGCTTTTTTCCTTCCTGAAGAAAAAGAACGATGCGGTGGCCGCGCCCAGCTGGCCGCCACCCGAGTCGCGCCTGCGCAGCGAACCGTCACGCCTGGCGTCTGACGCCGAGCGCGAACGCCAGCGCGAAATCGCGCGCGCCACCGCTGCCAAGATCGACGAAATCGAACTCGAATTTGCGTCCGACATGTTCGACGACGAGCCGGCCTGGGACAGTGGCCGCCGCCCTGCCAACGGCGTCACGGTGGCGGCCGCGCCCGATCCCGACGACATCCCCGACCAGGCCGCCGCGCCCGCCAGCGCCCCGGCGGTCGACGAAAGCGCCATCCTGTACGCCAACGGCCAGAGCGCCGCTGCCGAACAATTGCTGCGCGAATCGCTCGCGACGCTGGGCCGCCACGAACGCCTGCCATGGTGGATGCTGTTCGACCTGTATCAGGCCGATGGCCGCGAAGAACTGTTCGAGAGCATCGCGATCGATTACGCCAGCCACTTCGAAACCTCGCCGCCCACCTGGAAGCCGCTCGCGCCCGCCTCGGTGGCAAGCCAGCCGGCGCAGGGGCTGACCGCCACTGAAACCTTCGACACGCTGCTCGATGCAACCGTCGCGCCCCGGCTGCGCCGCGTACTCGAGGCGCAGGCGCCGAACGTGCGGCTCGACTTCGGCAAAGTGCGCAGCATCGATGCGGACGGCGCCGACTGCCTGCTGCCCGCCCTGCAGACGCTGCGCGCGAGCGACCGCGGCCTGGTGCTGGCCGGCGCCGACACCTTGATCACAACGCTGCGCCCGATGCTCGTCATCGGCAAGCGCGGGGCCAGCCCGGCGCCATGGCTGCTGCTGCTCGAACTGCTGCTGCTGACCAACCGCGAGAAGGATTTCGAAGAAGCGGCGATGGATTACTGCGTCACCTACGAAGTCTCGCCGCCCTCGTTCGAAGCGCCCCGCCATGTCTCGACCGCCGCACCGGCCCCGAGCCACGGCGACCGCTTCATGCTGCCCGCCGTGATCAGCAGCCTGGACCCGGCATTGACGGGGGCCATCGAGGCCTACGCCGCAGAACGCGACGCACTCGTGCTCGACTGCTCACGGCTGGCGCGCATCGAGTACGCCGGCGCCGGCAGCCTGCTGGCGCGGCTCGATGCACAGGCCGCAGCAGGCCGCACGGTCGAGCTGCGCGAACTGAACCATCTTGTGGCCGCCCTGCTGCGGCTGCTCGGCGCCGGCGATAGCGTGCGGCTCTATCCGCACCGCTACTGACCCTGGCTGTAATAGCGCATCCGTATTTCCCGTTCGGATAATCTTGCAATCCCGCGCACGGTCCCCACCTGCTGGTAGCCAGACAATCACGAGGTAAAAATGGAACAATTTCACGGTACAACCATCGTCAGCGTACGCCGCGGCAATCAGGTCGCGCTCGGCGGCGATGGGCAGGTCACGCTCGGCAACGTCGTCATGAAGGGCTCGGCCCGCAAGGTGCGCAAGCTGTATCAGGGCAAGGTCCTGTGCGGTTTCGCCGGCGGCACCGCCGACGCCTTTACGCTGCTCGATCGCTTCGAGGGCAAACTTGAAAAGCACCAGGGCAACCTGCTGCGCGCCTCGGTCGAGCTGGCCAAGGACTGGCGCACCGACCGCGTGCTGCGCCGCCTGGAAGCCATGTTGCTCGTGGCCGACCGCGAATCCACCCTGATCATCACCGGCAATGGCGACGTGCTCGAGCCGGAAGACGGCATCGGCGCGATCGGCTCCGGCGGCATCTATGCGCAGTCGGCCGCCAAGGCCCTGTACGAGAACACCGACATGGCGCCTGCCGAAGTGGTCAAGAAAGCGCTGACCATTGCAGGCGAACTGTGCATCTACACGAACATGTCCCACATCATCGAGACCCTGGACTGATATGAACAGCTTCATGAACATGACCCCACCCGAAATCGTCTCCGAGCTGGACAAGCACGTCGTCGGCCAGGGCAAGGCCAAGAAGGCCGTCGCGATCGCGCTGCGTAACCGCTGGCGCCGCCAGCAGGTCGAGGAACCGCTGCGCTACGAAATCACGCCGAAGAACATCCTGATGATCGGCCCGACGGGCGTCGGCAAGACCGAGATCGCGCGCCGCCTGGCCAAGCTGGCCGATGCGCCATTCATCAAGATCGAAGCGACCAAGTTCACCGAGGTCGGCTATGTCGGACGCGACGTCGACACCATCATCCGCGACCTGATCGACATCGGCATCAAGCAGACCCGCGCCAGCGAAGCGAAGAAAGTGCGCCAGCGCGCCGAAGACGCCGCTGAAGACCGCATCATCGATATCCTGGTGCCGCCGGCGCGCGACTTTGGCTTCAACACCGCCAATACGCCGGACAGCAAGGAAGGCGACGCCACGCGCCAGACCTTCCGCAAGCGCCTGCGCGAAGGCGCGCTCGACGATCGCGAAATCGAGATCGAAGTGTCCGACGCTGCGCCGCAGATGGAAATCATGGCGCCGCCAGGCATGGAAGAAATGACCGAGCAGATCAAGTCGATGTTTGCTGGCGCCAACGGCGCGCGCAAGAAGCCGCGCAAGCTCAAGGTCCAGGAAGCCATGAAGATCCTGATCGACGAAGAAGCTGGCAAGCTGCTCAACGAAGACGAGCTCAAGCAAAAGGCGATTGCCAACGTCGAGCAGAACGGCATCGTGTTCCTCGACGAGATCGACAAGATCGCGACCCGCTCCGAGCATGGTGGCGCCGATGTCTCGCGCGCCGGCGTGCAGCGCGACCTGCTGCCGCTGGTAGAGGGCACGACCGTGAACACCAAGTACGGGATGATCAAGACGGACCACATCCTGTTCATCGCGTCGGGCGCGTTCCACCTGTCCAAGCCATCGGACCTGATCCCCGAGTTGCAGGGCCGCTTCCCGATCCGCGTCGAGCTCGAATCGCTGTCGATCGAAGACTTCAAGAGCATCCTGACGTCGACCCACGCCAGCCTGACCAAGCAATACCAGGCGCTGCTGGCCACCGAAGGCGTGCAGGTCGAGTTTCTGGACGAAGGCATCCATCGCCTGGCCGAGATCGCGTTCTCGGTCAACGAGCGCACCGAGAACATCGGCGCGCGCCGCCTGTACACGGTGATGGAAAAGCTGCTCGAGGAAATTTCGTTCACTGCCGGGTCGGAAAAAGACCAGGTGGTGCGCATCGACGCAGCCTTTGTCAACGAACGACTCGACGCGCTGGCGGTCAACGAAGACCTGTCACGCTACGTGCTGTAATTTCTTGCGGGAGGCCGGCATGGCAAACAAGGCATTGGCGACGCGGCAAAAAATGCGGTTGCGGATCGAACCGTCGCAGCAAGCGGGCAAGCCACGCAATCCCATCGCCGCGCTGGCCAAGGCGCGCGCCGCCGGCCCGCATGCCAAGCCGCTCTCGAGCGAGCGCACTGCCGCCAAGCAGGCGCTCAGGAAGGTTAAGCTGGTGGCGGGCGACGACGATTGAACCGGCCCCAGGTACGCTGTGCTTACACTCTTTGCGGACACTTCGGTGTCCGTTTTTTTGGCCAGGGGCGCCATTCCGGTGTACGCGCCTTGTCCGCACCGTGATTCAACGTTAAAGTCAGCCGTTGTCATTTTCTCTGGATCGCCAATGAGTTCACCCGATCTGATCCTGGACGCGCTGCGCATACGCTTGCGCGCGGCAGGCATCACGTATAAAACGCTGTCCGAGCGCATTGGCGTGAGCGAATCGAGCGTCAAGCGCATGTTCGGGCAAAAAGATATGGCGCTGTCGCGCCTGGCGGAGATTTGCCAGGCCACCGGCATTGGCCTGGAAGACCTGCTGCGCGGAGCGATCGAGGCGCGGCCCCAGCTCGATGCGCTGAGCCTGACGCAGGAACGCTCCATCGTTGCCAACCCTCGCCTGCTGTTGATGGCGATCTGCTGCCTGGGCCACTGGAGCATCGAACAGATCATCGAGACCTACGACCTGACCGAGGCCGAATGCATCACGCTGCTCGCCGAGCTCGATCGGCTGGGACTGATTGAACTGAAACCGCTGAACCGTTACCTGCTGCGGGTGTCGAATGCATTTCGCTGGCTGCCGGATGGCCCGGTGCAGCATTTCTTCCGCGAGAACGTGGTGAACGATTACTTCTCGGGCCGCTTCGATGGGGCGGGCGAAGCGCTGCTGTGCCTGCCTGCGCGGCTGTCGCCGGCCAGTGCGCTCGAACTGTCGCTGAAGATCGATCAACTGGCGGCCGAACTGGCGCGGCTGCACCGCAACGACCGGCGCCTGCCGGCCGACGAGCGCAAGGGGCATACGCTGCTGCTGGGCTTCCGGTCGTGGGAACTGGCGGCGTTTACGGCATTGCGGCGCTGAGCGGCTACTGCTGCGGCGGCTGATGCGCGGCTACTGCTGCCGACACCAGACTGATTACATCACCGGCCGCTCGCCGTTCATTGGCTGCGCGTTCTGTGGCATCTGCGGCTGGCCCTGTTGACCCGGGTTGTCCTGCTCCGGCGGCGGATCGCGGGGCTGGCCCTGCATCCCTTGCGGATTGCCATTCGGCGGCGCGCTCTGCATCATCGGCGGCGCGCTGACCACACCCGGGGCCATTTGCGGGTCCATCACCGGCTGCGGTGACATTGCGCGCGGCACCGGCTGGCTGATCGCACTCGACTGGCCGGCATCAGGCGCCAGTTCAACGCGCTTCATGACGCCGCTATCGGACAACATCACATAACGCCGATGCACTTCGGCCACCACGACGCCGGGCGCGATCTCGCGGCCGATGCGCACTGCTTTCGGCGGCGACCCGTCGGCCACCAGGATCACGGCGCTGTTGGCGCCGGCCGAGACCACACCGGTCAACTGAAAACTGGAAATCGCGACCGTCGGCTGGCCGCCAAACAGCGTGGCTGCAGCTTCCGGGCTCGGCGCGGGCTGGGTCGCCATTGGCGCTGCGGCCAGCGGGCGCTGCTCGGGCTTGTACAGCTGCAGGATCCAATAGGCGCCCGATGCGGCCAGCACGAGCAGGGCCAGCAGGGTTAAAAGAAGGGGCAAACGCTTGTTCATGGTGTCTTTCGCATCTCGGTCATTGGCATCGCTGCGCGATTCTTATTGCACCAGCTGGTTGATTTCGATGATCGGCATCAGCACAGCCAGCACGATCAGCAGCACGACCAGGCCCATCGCCAGGATCAGCACGGGCTCGAGCAGGCCGGCAATGGTCAGCGTGCGCCGCTCCAGATCGGCCTGCTGCGAATTGGCAGCGCGCTCGAGCATGGCCGGCAGTTCGCCGGTGATTTCGCCGGCGCGGATCATGTGCACGAGCATCGGTGGAAACAGCTTTTGCGCCGACAGCGCGCGCGCCAGGCTCACGCCTTCGCGCACGCTGGCCGTGGCCTGCTCGACCAGTTCGGCCATCGCCACGTTCGACAGTGTTTCGCGGCTGGTGTCGAGCGCGCGCAGGATCGGCACGCCCGAGCCGGTGGTGATCGCCAGCGTGCTGGCAAAGCGCGCCGTGTTCAGGCTGCGCTCGAACTTGCCGTAGATAGGCGCAGTCAGCAGCCACGTGTGCCAGCGGCGCTTGAGCACCGGATTGCGCAGCGCGCGCCGCCACAGCCAGAACGCGCCGGCAATCAGGATGCCGACATAAATCCCATACGCGCGCACGAAGTCGGACACGGCCAGCATGACGACCGTGAGGAATGGCAGCTTTTGCTTGGTGTTGGCAAATACCGAGACAATCTGCGGCACCACGTAGGTGAGCAGGAAAATCACGATCGCAAACGCGACGACGGTGACGATCGCCGGATACGTGAACGCCAGGCGCACTTTCTGCACGAGGGCATTGCGGCGCTCGATGTAGTCGGCCAGGCGGGAGAGCACGCGCGACAGTTGGCCGATCTGCTCGCCCGAGCCGACCAGCGCCCGGTAAATCTCGGCAAAGTCGCGCGGGTGGTGCGTCAGGGCGGTGGAGAAGGCCGAGCCGCCGATGACTTCGGCGCGGATCGACGCAACCAGGTCGCGCACGTACGGCCGCTCGGCCTGTTCGAGCAAGGCGGTAAACGCTTGCTCGAGCGGCAGGCCGGCTTCCAGCAGGCTGGCCAGCTGGCGCGTGAACAGTGCCAGTTCGTTTTGCGACAGGCGCTCGCCGATGCCGCGCGAGCGGGCCACGCCGGCGGCGTCGAGCTGGGCTGCGATGGCTTCGACGCTCAGCGGCGTCAGGCCCTGCGCGCGCAGGTCAGCGCGCGCGGCGCGCGGGCTGTCGGCGTTGACCACGCCCTTGCGCGTGGCGCCCGCGTTGTCGACGGCTTCGTAACGAAATGCCGGCATCGGTTAGTCCTTGGTCACGCGCACGATTTCGGCCCGTGTGGTGGTGCCATCGAGCAGCCAGCGTTCGCCGTCTTCGCGCATGGTCTTCATGCCCACGCCCAGCGCCGCGACACGGATGTCGGCTTCGGATGCCCGGTTGTGGATCTGGGCGCGGATCTGGTCGGTGGTCTCTAACAGCTCGTAGACGCCGACGCGGCCGTGGTAGCCCGTGTGGCCGCAGCGCTCGCAGCCAACCGCGTGCCAGGTCGTGCCGTCGAAGGTCTTGCACTGCGAGCAGAGCTTGCGCACGAGGCGCTGGGCCATCACGCCCAGCAGCGACGAGGACAGCAGGAACGGTTCGATGCCCATGTCGAGCAGGCGCGTCACGGCCGAGGCCGCATCGTTGGTGTGCAGCGTGGCCAGCACCAGGTGACCCGTCAGCGATGCCTGGACGGCGATCTGCGCCGTTTCCAGGTCGCGGATCTCGCCGATCATGATGATGTCAGGATCTTGCCGCAGGATGGCGCGCAGCGCTTTCGCGAACGTCATGTCGATGCGGGCATTGACCTGGGTCTGGCCGACGCCGTTCAGGTCGTACTCGATCGGGTCTTCGACCGTCATGATGTTGGCCGTCGCCGCGTTCAGGCGCGACAGCGCCGCGTACAGCGTCGTGGTCTTGCCCGAGCCGGTCGGACCCGTGACCAGCACGATGCCGTGCGGCTGGTTGATCAGGCGGTCGAACTGCGGCAGCAGGTCGCTGGCCATGCCCAGGTGCGACAGGTCGAGGCGCCCTGCCTCTTTGTCGAGCAGACGCAGCACGGCGCGCTCGCCGTGGCCGGTCGGCAGCGTCGAGACGCGCACGTCGACTGGTTTGCCACCCACGCGCAGCGTGATGCGGCCATCCTGCGGCAGGCGTTTTTCGGCGATGTCGAGCTGCGACATGATCTTGATACGCGAGATCAGCGACGCGTGGATGGCCTTTTTGGGCCGCACGATGTCGCGCAGCGCGCCGTCGATGCGAAAGCGCACGACCGACGTCTGCTCGAACGGCTCGATGTGGATATCGGATGCACCCTCGCGCAGCGATTGCGTCAGTAGCGCATTGATCATGCGGATCACGGGCGCGTCGTCGGACGATTCGAGCAAATCTTCGATCGCCGGCACATCCTGCAGCAGCTTGGTCAGGTCGAGGTCGGCGTCGAACTCGTCGACCACCTGCGAGGCGTCGTTGCCACCGCCGGCATACGCACCGGCGATGACGGTGTCGAGCTCGTCCTTGTCCATGCGGCGCAACTGGATGCGGCCGAAGCGGCGCGACACCTCGGCGATGGCGGCCGGCGCGGTCGCGCTGGAGACCAGCACTTCGACGCTCTGGCCCGGTTCGCCAGTGCCGCGCGCCAGGACGACGTGGTCACGGGCGAACGCGTAGGGCAAGAGATTGGTCATCTGATTACTCCCGGTTCGGTGGCGTCACCGGGCGAAATTGCGAAGCTGGCACGGGGGTGCCAGATACTGCGCCAGATGCTGCGCCCGATGTGGCATCTGCAGGATTGGTTGCAGGGTTCGCAGAGCTCGAACGCGAGGCGCCCGGACGATTGGCTGCGCCATCGTTCGATGCGCCCGGCGCGGCGTTGGCCGGTGGCGGCGCCTGGACCGGCACGGTGGCCATGCCGCCACCTGCCGGCGGCTGACCGCCCACCAGCGGCGGCAACAGCGGCGCGCCCAGGTCGCGCAGCAGCGGCGACGTTTCTGGCCGGCCGGCAGCGCCAGCAGCGCGCATGAATTCGTAGCGGTCCATCGCGATCGAGTTCGATGCATCCTTGCTGCGCACCACGACCGGACGCAGGAACACCATCAGGTTGGTCTTGGTGCGTGAGCGGGTGCGGTACTTGAACAGGTTGCCCAGCACCGGGATGTCGCCCAGGCCACGCACTTTTTCTTCGCCGTCGCCTTCGCTGTCTTCGATCAGGCCGCCCAGCACGATGATCTGGCCATCATCGGCCAGGACATTGCTTTCGATGGCGCGCACATTGGTCGTCAGGCCGGACGCCAGGTTGCGGGTGGCCGCGTCGACACTCGAATTCTCGTGGTAGATGGCCATCTTGATGGTGCCGCCTTCCGAGATCTGCGGGCGCACCTTGAGCAGCAGACCGACGTCTTGCCGCTCGACGGTCTGGAACGGGTTACCGCTGTTGTTGCCCGACGTGGTGTACGAACCGGTGATGATCGGCACGTTCTGGCCGACCTTGATGGTGGCCAGTTCATTGTCAAGCGTGATCAGGTTTGGCGTCGACAGGATGTTGGCGTTGCCATCGTTTTCCAGTGCGCGGGCCACGGCGCCCAGGCCAAGCTCGCCGCCAATCTGGCGGAACAGGCCGAACGTGAGGCCGGTCGGGATGCTTGGCGCAGTCGTGGCGCTGGTACCCTGGCTGGCAGCCAGGGCCAGGTTGACGATGCTGTTGCTCGAGCTGCCACCGACGTAGTTCTGCACGCCGCCGAAGCGGTATTTGCTGTCGGAGTCACCCGTGGCGCCAACCCACTGCACGCCGAATTCGGACGCCTTGTTGGACGTGACTTCGACCACCAGCGCCTCGATGTACACCTGGGCGCGGCGCACGTCGAGCTGGTCGATGACCGAGCGCAGGTTGCGGTAGACGGCGTCCGGCGCGGTGATGATCAGGCTGTTGGTCGAGGCATCGGCCTGGATGAAGCCGGAGCCCTGGCCACCGCCGGCGCCGCCGGCGTTGGCGGTGAGCTGGCTTTGCTGGCCGAAGGTGTTGCCGGTGCCGCCCATGCCGGTGCTGCTCTGCTGGCCTTGCTGGCCGCCCAGGCCACCGGCACCGCTGCCGCCCTGCCCGCTGCCAGTGGCCGACGTGATCGAGCTGCCCGACGTGCCCTGCTGCTGCACCGGCACGGCCGAGGCATCTTGCGAGACGACGGCGCGCAGCGTTTGCGCGACGCGGCTGGCGTCGGCGTTTTTCAGGTAGACGACGTGGATATTGCCGCGGGTGGAGCTTTCCTGGTCAAGCCGCGCAATCAGGCTCTTGGCCAGGTTGGCGCGCGCCTGCGACGGCGCACGCACGATGACGGCATTGGTGCGCGGATCGGCCAGCACCGTGACGCGGCCCGAGTCACCGCCGGCAGCCGGTTCCATCAGGCGCGTGACGAGTTGCGCGATATCGCTGGCGATGGCGTTGCGGATCGGGATCACGTCGAGATCGGCCGCCACCGGCGCGTCGAGCGCGGCGATGATGCGTGCCAGGCGGCGCAGGTTGTCGGCGTAATCGGTCACGACCAGGGTGTTGTTGCCCGGGTTGGCCATGATCGAGTTGTTCGGCGAGATCAGCGGCCGCAGCACGGCGGTGAGGTTGGCGGCCGATTCGTACGACAGGTAGAACACCTGCGTGGCGATCTGGTCGCCGGTGGCCTTGCTCGAGCGCACGCCGCCCACTTGCGTGGGTGAGGATTGCAGCTTGGCTTCGGCCTCGGGCACCACCTTGGCATACCCATCGCCGCTGGTGACCACCGCGAAGCCCTGCAGGCGCAGGGTCGATGTGAGCAGGCCAAAGGCTTCGCTCTTGCTGAGCGACTTTTCGGATACGAGCGTGAGCGTGCCCTTCACGCGCGGGTCGATGATGAAGGTCATGCCGGTGTAGTGGCCGATCGCCTTGATCACCGATTCGATGTCGGCATTCACGAAGCTGAGCGCTGCGGCGTTCGCAGTCTCTTGCGCGGAGGCCGACAATGGCAGGGCCAGGGTCGTGACGACGGCGGAAGCGGCGCAGCACAGCATGGCGCCGGCGGCAAGACGGCGCAGGGCCGGAAGTTCGAGGTGCGCGAAGGTGGTGTGGTCTGTTTTCTTCATTATCTGAACTCGAGTGCGATTACGTTTTTGCCGTTCACCATCCGGCGCTGTCCCAGCAGATTCAACATGGTTCCCAGAGTGTCTTCATAGCCATCGGCGGCCGCTGCCTGGCCTGAAAAACGCAGGCGGCCGTTCTGCAATGTACCTGCGCCCGACAGCAGCAGGGCGCCGCGCACGGTACGCAGCGTCAGATCGGCCTGCGGTCCGCGCCAGTCCATGATCATTTCGTAGCTGCCCAGCGGCTTGATGGGCGACATGCGCGAACCCATGTCGCTCATCGACAGCGTGGTACGACCCTGCAGCGTCACGATGTTTTGCTGGCGCAGCAGGTCCAGCGTATTCCAGGAAAGCCGGATGCGGCCGGTGGGCGCGAGCGTGTTGAGCGGCGCGCCCAGGCCCGCCAGCCCCTCGGCTGGCAGCAGGAGTTCGCCGGCATTGACCTGCCACTGCGACCAGCTGCCCTGCACGCGCACCGGGTTGGCCAGCGCCTGTGCATTTTCGAGCGTCATGTTCACATTGCCCAGCACCACCAGTGGCGACAGGGTCCAGGCAAAACGGCCTGGCAGCAATGGCGTCACCGCACCGCCCTGCCCCGGCGCGCCGCCAATAAAGGCCGAGCCGCGCCAAAGCGTACCCTGCGCATCCCCCAGCGTCAATCGACCGCCGGTCTGGCGTTCGACCATGGGGCCAAGCCAGGCCGCCGGCAAAAATGCCAGCACCGTTGCCACCACGGCCAGCGCCACCAGCAAGCCCCACGTCAGCGCCCGCCTCATGCAGCCGGCTCGGTGCTTTGACGCAGCGTGAGCGTGGCATCAACCTGGCCAAGGGCATCCTTGGCGGTAAATTGCGCGTCCTGCACCAGCAGGCGGCTGTCGCGGCGTTGCGCGTCGAGCCAGGCCATCAGGTTGGCGAACGAGACGCCATTGAGTTGCACCTTGGTGTATTCGCCACTGACCGACAGCGACGCCGGATTCAGACCGCTGGCCGTCATGCTGGCAGCCAGCGCCTCGCGCGTGACGGGTGCGACGGCCGGCGCCGGCTGGGCCGCGACGGCGCGCGCTTCGGCCGCCAGCGCGTCGAGCTGCGCGGCTTGCTGGCGCAGCTCGGGCAGCGCGCGGCGCAATTGTTCGCGACCGGTCAGCGCCGGCTCGAGCAGCACCAGGTACAGCAGCGTCAGCGCCACCACACCGCCGCCGACGAGCAGGAACTTGCGTTCTTGCGCGGTGCGCGCGCTCCAGTAGCCGCCCACGCGTTCGCGCAGGCCGCTCAGTTTGCCGATGGCGCTCATGGCTTGGCCCCTGTGCTGCGGATCAGCCAGGTGGTCGCATCGGGCGACTCCAGGCTGAGGTTACGTGACGACAGGGACGCGCGGAGCTGGTCGGCCATGCCGGGGTTGGTGGACTCTGGTTTGACGCGCACGGTGAGGGTCCGTTCGCGGTAATCGATTGATGCAATCGCAGGCGGCACGCCCAGTGTGCGTGTCGCTTCGCCGAAGGCGGCGGCCATCCAGTTGAACTCGTTGCCGGCCACCTGGCCACTGCCGGCCTTGGCGCGATCGATGTTCTGGCGCATTTGCGCGACCGGGTCGATGGCCGGCTGGTTCGGGTACACCGAGCGGAACGTTTGACTCATCTGCAGGCGCACGGCGTCGGCTTCACGTTTCAGGCCCAGCCACTCGATATTCAGACCGATCAGGTTGATCGCGACGGCTGCCAGCGCCAGGCGGATCGGCCAGCGCCAGCGGCGCCAGTCGCGCTGCGCGACGCCGGCCGTGCCCAGGCCCGGCACCAGGTCGAGCACGGGGCCCGTGCTGCCCTTGGCGCCGGCGATCCAGTGCGCCCAGTCGTCGCTTTCCAGCGTGATGCCGGGGCCGGCTTCGGCCACGAGCGCATTGTATTCACCCAGCTGTTCACGGTCGACGTACAGTACCAGTGGTGCATCGCCCGACAGCGCGCGCGCCGTTTGCAAGGCCACCACCGGGCTGCCGTCGAGCGCCAGACCCAGGCCATCGTACTGGCTCTGGCGCAGGATCAGTTCGCCGTTGCCGACGGCGGCGCTGACGCTGCCCGGATGCAGCGGCAGGCACAGTTGCTCAGGGATGGCGGCGATCTGGCGCGCACCGAGCGCGAGCAGCGCGCGCACAAGGGGCTCGAGCCAGGCCTGCTGCACCACGGCGACAGGACGGCGGCCGTCGGGCTGTACAGGACCGGCCACCAGCACGCAATCAAGGGGGTCGCCCAGGATGTGTTCTTCGACGAGCGCCGGCAGCGCCGCGCGCAGGCGGGCGCCGGCCAGCGGCGGAGCCTGCACGGACAGCAGCGTGACGTCGCTGGCGGCCAGCACCAGCACCACGCGCCGGCTGGCGGCAACGACGTCGCCCAGATTGCGCAGCACGCCCTCGCCCTGCTGGCCGATGGCGCCGTTGTCGCCGACCAGCGCGAAGCGGCACAGGGCGCCTTCGCCCTGGCTGCGTGCCGGATGCCGGATATAAAGAGTACTCAAACTGTCTCGCTTTCTTCTCAGTTCTGGCGGGTCCAGATCACGTTCACACTACCAGGGTTGATCAGGTTGCTGCCGCCGACTTGCACCAGCGACTCGGCGTCCAGCGCGGCGCGGTCGAGCCGGATCCGGCTCTGCACCAGGAAATACGTGCTTTTGGTCGTAATCCGCGGCTCGATCTCTTGTTGCCCGCCCTTCCATGTCAATTTGAAGTTCGACACGTCAATCCACGGCGCCCGCTGACGCTGGGCGATCAGCGAGTTGGCTTCGGACAGCGAGCTCCCTGGCAACACGGCAGCCAGCACTTCGGGTGATGCGGTGTTCACGTTCACGTTCGTATCCGACGACGGCAGCACGATCACAAATGGGCGCAGGCGCTCGACCGCTTCGGGCTTGACACCTGGCACCATCAATAAATCGTCGACCCGCTCCAGCCGCATCGGCGCCCCGGTGCGCCGCGGCCGGACGACCGTGTTGGGGTCGGTACCTTCCGGCACGGGGGCCAACTGCTGCCCGGCGGCGACGAACTCGGCGATTGGCACGGCCAGCCGCGCTTCAAGCCGCAGATTCGTCAGCAAGCTGCGCATGACATTGACCTGGTCTTTGTCTGGATTGCCGCCCTTGGCCAGATTGTTCAGATTGTAACGCGCCGTGGCGTCCAGAACCTGCCCCGACAGCGACGCATCGAAGTTTTCGCCCTGGATCCGCTCACGCTCGATGTACTGGTCGAGCCGGGTTTCGGCCAGTGGCGTGGCCCAGACCTGGTCGAGTGACGTGTATTGGCCGTAATTGACGCGCAAAATCACGCTGGCCCAGTCGAGCGCGCCGCGCTGAATCCACTTGGTCTGCGACTGCAGGCGCTGGTTTTCCATCGAGCGCACCTGCACCTGTTGCTGCCAGAACAGGCTGGCAACAATGGAAATGGCCAGCGTGGTCAGCAGCATGGCGGTGACGACGGCGACGCCCCGCTGGCGTGTGAGGTGGCGATGCATCAGGTGCCTCCCAGCAGGAATGCCTTGACCATCGGCTGGGCCAGGCCCTGCACGGTCAGGGCCACCTGCACGCCGGTCGGATCCTGCGCGTTTTTGACGTTGGGGTCGGTGCCGGCGGGATCCGGCGTCCCGCCGCCCACAGCGGTCGGTTCGTTGCGCCAGGCATTGTTTTGCCAGCCCTGCACCTGCATGCCGACCACGCCGACCTGCAACACGACGGACGGCGAATTCTCGGCCGCTGCATCGGACGTGATCGCCTGCCACAATTGCTCGATCTGGATCAGGTCGCGCGTGCCGGGCGACTCGCGCCGCACCAATTTTCCTTCGACGACGCGGTAGCTCACCACTTGCAGGCGCGACGGTTCGTTCTCGACAAACACCTTGCGCACGAGGACCAGGCGGTCGGTATCCCACAGCAGCGCGGGACGCCCGGCCATGATGTCGTTGCCGGCCGCGTGCTCGCAATCGTTTTCCATCTGGGCAAAGGCCAGCTGCATGCCGCGTGTGGTTTCCATGTCGGCGGTCAGCGCCACGCGCGCGCGGACGATGCCGTCCAGGCCGCGCCAGCCGAGCACGGCCACCATGGCGAGGATGGCAATGGCCACCAGTAGCTCGACCAGGGTAAAGCCTGCAGGGCGCTGCCTGCTGCTCGGGATCCGCGTCATACCGGGGAAGGCCTCAGAACCAGTTGGATCAGTTTGACAATGCGGCGACCGGGCTTGTCGACGTCAAATACCGAGACTTCGATCCTGCGCAATAGCGGGTTCGGGCTGGTCAGGACTTCTTCTTCGCACATCAGGTTCAGGCCGCCCTGCGGGCACGGGAAGCTGCGCTTGCCCACTTCGGGGAACTCGCGCCCCAGGCGGATCTGCACGAGCCGGTTCTCGGCCGACCAGGTTGCCATCATCGACGCGCGCAAGCCCTGGCTGTTCGAGGTCAGGCTGCCAACCGCGCGCAGCCCGGCGGCCAGCGCGGTGCCAACGATGACGAGCGCCACCAGCACTTCTAGCAGCGTGAAACCGGCAGCAGGTCGGGAAACAGGGCGCATGGTGGCGGGGGATGTCATTCGACAGTGAAGTGGCCGACGCCGTCGGCGCGGATCGCGACCGTGTTGCCACCCTTGGCCATCGTCAGCACGAACGGCCGGTCGACCGGCTCGCGCCCGAACGTGATGCGCAGCATGTCGGGGCTGCCGGTGCCGGTCGGTTCCAGAATCAACTGCAGGGGCGAATTCTTGAATTCACGCTCGCGCAGCAGGTCGTCGCGGGTGACCGGCTCCCAGCCGGCGTCGCCGCGCACCATGAAGCGGTAGCGGTCGCCATTGGCCTCGAACGCGACCAGGCGGTTGCGCACGATCGCTTCATCGCGCGCCAGTTGCAGCAGCAGCGCCAGGCGCTGCGCTTCTTTATCGAGGTCCTGGCGCGGACTCGGGATGGCGTTGAGCGTGGCCATGCCCAGCGTGAGGCCGATGATGACCATCACGACCAGCAGCTCCACCAGGGTGAAGCCGCGTGTGCGCGCTGTGCGCATGGCCGGCATGGAGATAACTTAGTCCCAGGAACCGACGTCGGTGTCTTCGCCAGTACCGCCCGGCTGCCCGTCGGCGCCGTACGAGAACACGTCGACTTCGCCCTTGACGCCCGGCGACAGGTATTGGTAAGCGTTACCCCATGGGTCTTTCGGCAGCTTCTCGATGTAACCGCCCTCTTTCCAGCCATTGGCCGACGGGCCCGAAGTCGGCTTGGTGGTCAGTGCGACCAGGCCCTGCTCGGTGGTCGGGTAGCGCTGGTTGTCGAGCTTGTAGAGCTTGAGCGCCTGCATCATCGTGGCGATGTCGACCTTGGCAGCCGTGACGCGCGATTCACCGGTACGGCCCAGCAGCTTGGGCACGACCAGCGCGCCAAGAATGCCGATGATGACCACGACAACCATGATCTCGACCAGGGTAAAACCGCGTGCACGACCTGTGCTGCGCGTGTTGCGCTGAGTACGTTGAAAATTCATAAGCTCTGTGTGATGACAAGGGAATCGATGGAACCGGCACAGTATAAGCCCGAAATATGACAAGCGTACCTGCGAAAAGTACGCAATTGTATGTCACGTTCATCTACACACCACGTTTCACTGCGCCCGTTAAGACACCACTAATCAACAGTGTTGCCGCTCTCACCATGGCGCGCCGCGCACACCGGGCACGCCGGGTTGCGCGCCACGCCGATCGCGGTCCATTCCATGTACTTGCCGTCGAGCATCAAGAGACGACCGACCAGCGGTTCGCCGATGGCCATGATGAGTTTCATCGCCTCGGCGGCCTGGACCGCGCCGACGACCCCGACCAGCGGCGCGAACACGCCCATCGTGCTGCATGCCACATCCTCGAAACCAGTGTCTTCAGGGAACAGGCAGGCGTAACACGGCGCGGCCGGCTGGCGCGCGTCGAACACGGCCAGCTGGCCGTCGAAGCGGATCACGGCGCCCGACACGAGCGGCGTGCCGGCCGCGACGCAAGCGCGGTTGACGGCGTGGCGGGTGGCGAAGTTGTCGCTGCAATCGAGTACGACCGTCGCGGTGCGCGCGAGTTCCAGCAGCCGCTCGGGGCCGGCGCGTTCGCGCAGGGCGGTGACTTCGATGTCGGGATTGATCGCCAGCAGCGCGGCGCGGCCCGACTCGACCTTCGGCTCACCGATGCGCCCGTTCGTGTGCATGACCTGGCGCTGCAGGTTGGTCAGGTCGACGGTGTCATCGTCGACCAGCGTGATGTGGCCGATGCCCCCGGAGGCCAGGTACAGCGCCGCGGGCGAACCCAGGCCACCGGCGCCGATGATGACGACGTGCGCATCCAGCAGGCGCTGCTGGCCTTCGATGCCGATGTCGTCGAGCAGGATGTGGCGCGAGTAGCGCAGGAGTTGGTTGTCGTTCATGGGGAAACTGCGGGGATGCTGCGAGCTTAGGTTCCCGCCTGCGCGGGAACGACGGTGGTTAATCAGGGTAACTCTGCAGACGTCGTTCCCGCGCAGGCGGGAACCCAAGTACCACTACAATCACTTTTTGGCTGGCGCATGCAGCTCGGGCGGTTTGTTCTCCGCGCCCGGCAATGGCGCCGGCGCCGGTTTCTCTTCGACCGGCTCACCCTTGGCCAGCATCACCTTCAGACCCTTGAAGTGGTTGATGGCCTGGGCCAGCTGGAAATCGTCCTTGCTGCCGAACTCGAGTGGCTTGCGGTCTTTCAGCAGCGCCAGCGCGCGCTGTTGCTGGGCCAGGCTTGCCGCCTGGTCCTTGCCAGCGGCTGCAGGCTGCTCGCCTTCGGCCACCAGATGGCGCTGCAGATCCGATTCGCGCACGCGCAGCGCGTTGAGCAGGTCGCCATCCGCCGTTTCGTCCACCCGCAGATCGGGCTGCACGCCGGTGGCCTGGATCGGCCGCCCTTTCGGCGTGTAATAGCGCGCCGTGGTCAGCTTGATCGCCGTGTCGGGCGACAACTGGCGCAGCGTCTGCACCGAGCCCTTGCCAAACGTGCGGCTGCCCATCACGATCGCGCGCTGGTAATCCTGCAGCGCGCCGGCGACGATTTCTGAGGCCGATGCCGAGCCGCCATTGACCAGCACCACCATTGGCACGGTCTTGAGCCCGGCCGGCAACCCGGCCAGCGGATCGCCGCGCTGAGCATAGAATTCGCGCCGGCCGTAGAACGACTGGTTCGAATCGGGCAATTGCCCTTTGGTGCTGACGATGACCTGATCGGCCTTGGGCAGGAACGCTGCCGTGACGCCGATCGCGCCCGGCAGCAGGCCGCCCGGGTCGTTGCGCAGGTCGAGCACGAGGCCCTTGATGTCCGGTTGTTCGGCGTACAGTTCTTTGGTCTTTTTGGCCAGCTCGTCGAGGGTATTTTCCTGGAACTGGCTGATGCGCAGCCAGGCGTAGCCGGGCTCGACCACCTTGGCCTTGACGCTGACGACCTTGATTTCGCGGCGGTCCAGCGGCACTACCCATGGCTTGTCGTCGCCGGGCCGGGCAATGGTGAGCGTGACCTTGCTGCCGACCTTGCCGCGCATGCGCTTGATGGCGTCGTCGGACGACATATTGCGCACGGGGACATTGTCGATCCGGGTGATCAGGTCGCCCGACTTGATGCCGGCCCTGAACGCGGGCGTATCCTCGATCGGCGAGACGACCTTGATGTAGCCGTCTTCATTCGAGATTTCAACGCCCACGCCGACGAACTTGCCCTGCACCGCTTCGCGCATGTCGCGAAACGCTTTCTGGTCGAGGTACACGGAGTGCGGGTCGAGCGAGGCCACCATGCCGCCGATGGCTTCGGTGAGCAATTTCTTGTCTTCGACCGGCTCGACGTAGTCGGTCTTGATCAGGCCATACACATCGGCCAACTGGCGCAGCTCGTCCAGCGGCAGCGACGTGGCAGTGCCGGTTTTTTGTGCATAGGCGGACAACTGGAACGACGCCGCCACACCCAACACCATCCCCACGCCAACCAGCCCGAACCCCTTTGCTTTCATGCCCATGTGTACCCTGTGGTGACCTAGAACCGGACCCAGCCTGCCGGGTCGAACGCCTTGCCGTTACGCCTGAGCTCAAAGTATAGCCCCGATTCTTCGTTGCCACCGGTGTTGCCCGCGCTGGCCACCGCCTCGCCCGCGCGCACGGTATCCCCGGGGCGTTTGAGCAGCGCCTGGTTGTAGCCATAGATCGACAGGTACTCGCCGCCATGGTCGATGATGATCAGGTTGCCGAAGCCGCGCATCCAGTCGGCGTGCACGACGCGGCCCGGGGCCACGGCGCGCACTTCGGTGCCTTCGGGCGCCTTGAAGAAGGTGCCTTTCCAGTTCGGACCGTCGCCGCGGCGGGTGCCGAAGCGGGCCACGACACTGCCATTGATCGGGCTGCTCATGCGGCCCTTGAGCGAGGCAAACGAGCCGGATGGCGCTGCCGGACCCAGCGCAACCTCGGGCGCCGGTTCAGGCCGGGTTGGCGCTGGCCGCGGCTGTTCAGCCACGACCGGCGCTTCCTTGACGGGCGCGGGAAGTGGCGCCGGCAGCGGCTCGGGCTTGACGCCCGGCTTGGCGTTGGCGTTCTGACGCGCGATGCGTTCACGCTCGCGCTCCCGCTCGGCGCGCCGGTCGGCCGCCGCCTTGGCGCGCGCCTGCGCCAGCAGGCGGGCTTTTTCATCGGCCTCGGCCTTGGCTTTGGCCTTCGCAGCGGCCGCAGCCGCAGCCGCCACCTGGCGCTTGCGCTCGGCTTCGGCCTGTTCACGGATCAGGCGCGCGAGCCGGTCGACGAGGCCGGACATGCGCTCTTCGTCGCCCTTCAGGCGGTCGGCCTGCTTGCGCTGGTCGGCCAGCTTGCTCGACAGCGTGCCCAGCAGCGCCGCGCGGCGCGCCTTTTCCTTCTCGAGCATGGCTTTCTGATCGAGTTGTTCCTGGGCGATTTCTTCCAGCTCTTGCTGGGCGTTTTCAACCTTGTCGCGGTTGACTTCGACCTGCGCCAGGTTGTTGCGCACCGAGTCCAGCAGGCGCGCCTGGGCCTGCGACACGTACGCCATCAGTTGCAGATCGCGGCTGATGCGGTTCGGATTGTCGCCCGACAGCAGCAGCTTGATGCGGTCTTCATTGCCGGCCACATAGTGCTCGCGCAGCAGTTTCGCCAGCTGCTGTTGCTGGGCGCCGATGGTCTGCGCCAGCTGGGCTTGCTGATTTGCCAGCGCTTGCAGCCGGGTTGCCGTCGTATCCTGTTCTTCGGCCAGATCGCGCAGCGCGCGGTTGGCGTCGGAAATGGCGGCCTCGGACTCGGCCAGCGTGTCGGCCGCGTCTTCCTTGGCGTTTTCGGTCTGGTTGATGTCGCGCTTGATGGCCGCCAGCTGTTGCTGGATGCCGGCGCGCTGCTTCTCGGCCGCCGCTTTCTGGCGGCTGCGCTCGGTCTGGCGCTGCGCCCACGCGTCCGACGCGAACGCGCCGGACAGCGCGACCGCCAGCAGTGTGCACAACAGCTTGCTGCCGGCGTCCTTCATGGTTGGCAAACGCAAAAGATTACTTCGCCTTCCCTTGGTTTGCGACCGCGGCCATGGCAGCGGCGATCGCCGCCTGGTCGCCCAGGTAGTAGTGCTTGATCGGCTTGAGGTCGGCGTCGAGTTCGTACACGAGCGGCTGGCCATTCGGGATGTTCAGGCCCACGATGTCGGCGTCGCTGATGTTGTCGAGCATCTTGATGATGGCGCGCAGGCTGTTGCCGTGGGCCGAAATCAGGATGTTCTTGCCGGCGCGGATCGCCGGGGCGATCTCGTCGTTCCAGGCCGGCATCACGCGTGCCACGGTGTCTTTCAGGCATTCGGTCAGCGGAATCTGGCTCTCGTCCAGGCTGGCGTAGCGCGGGTCGCCAAACGACGTGCGGTCGTCGTTCTTCTCGAGCGCCGGCGGCGGCGTGTCATAGCTGCGGCGCCAGACCAGCACTTGCTCGTCGCCGAACTTGGCGGCGGTCTCGCCCTTGTCGAGGCCCTGCAGCGCGCCGTAGTGGCGCTCGTTCAGGCGCCAGTCGTTCTTGACCGGCAGATACATCGCATCCATCTCGTCCAGCGCGAGCCACAGCGTGCGGATCGCGCGCTTGAGCACCGAGGTATAAGTAAGATCGAAGGTGAAACCGGCCTCCTTGAGCGCGCGGCCAGCGGCCTTTGCTTCAGCCACACCCTTGGCGGTCAGGTCGACGTCGACCCAGCCGGTGAAGCGGTTTTCCAGGTTCCAGGTGGATTCGCCATGGCGCATGAATACGATTTTGTACATGAAAGCTCTTTTCGCAAAATTTCTGGTTGATGTCCGGTCCAGCATCTATTTTATAATGCCCCGATTCAGTTCAACCAATCGGAACCCTTGTGAAATTCATTATCGATAACATTTTCCTCGTAGCGATCGCCGTTCTCGCTGGCGGCGCGCTGTTGTGGCCAGCCCTGGCGCCGCGCGGAAAACGCGCGTCGCCGCTGCAGCTGACGCAGATGATCAACCGCGGCAAGACCACGATCGTCGACGTGCGCAGCAGCGAAGAATTCGCCGCCGGTCACCTGCGCGACGCGAAACACATCCCGCTGGCAGACTTGGGTGCTCGCATTGGCGAACTGGACAAGTCGAAAAACCGGACTGTCGTCATGGTTTGCCAGACTGGCGCACGCAGCGACAAGGCGGCGCGCCAGTTGCAGGCGGCCGGTTTCGAGGACGTCCACAGCCTGGAAGGCGGCCTGGCGGCCTGGAAGGCTGCAGGCTTGCCGCTCACCAAATAAACCGCCCCATCGAGTCGATCGGGCACACGAAAGGATTCATCATGGCAGCTCACGTCGTTTTGTACCACACCGCATCTTGCCCTTATTGCGTCCGCGCCGAGCGCCTGCTCGAAGCCAAGGGTGTCACCGAGATCGAAGGCATCCGTGTCGACCTGGATCCCGAGCAGCGCCAGGTCATGATGCAGCGCACCGGTCGCCGCACGGTCCCACAGATTTATATTGGCGATACGCACGTCGGCGGCTTCGACGAACTGTATGCGCTGGACCAGGCAGGCCGCCTGGACCCGCTGCTCAAGGGCGAGTAAGCTGTATGCGCACTGCGTAGCGCGGCCGTCGGCGGCAAGACTGCTATTGCAAGCAAGTTGATTTTGCTACAATTGCCGTCGTGTTCGATCCGACGGCCCGTTCACGACGTCGCGCTCGACCAGGCAACCGGAGTGGCCCGCCACTTCCCACTATTATTAGAAAGCGTTCCATGTCCGACGAAACTCTGCAACCAGTATTCCAAATCCAACGCGTCTACCTGAAAGACATGTCGCTGGAGCAACCGAACTCGCCATCGATCTTCCTGGAGCAAGAAGCGCCAGCGATCGAAGTGTCGCTCGACGTGGGTGCTGAAAGCATCGCCGAAGGCATCTACGAGTCGACCGTGACGATCACCGTCACCGCCAAGGTCAAGGACAAGGTTGCGTTCCTGGTCGAAGGCAAGCAGGCAGGCATCTTCGAAGCCCGTAACATCCCGGCTGACCAGATGGATCCACTGCTGGGCATCGGCTGCCCGAACATCATCTATCCATACCTGCGCGCGAACATCGCTGACGTGATCAGCCGTGCCGGCTTCCCGCCAGTGCACCTGGCCGAGATCAACTTCGAAGCCTTCTACCAGCAGCGCGCCCAGGCCATGGCCGAAGCCGCAGCAGCGCCGTCGAACTAAGCAGCAGTCGTACCCGACGAACGCGGCGCCACGCCGCGTTCGTGCCAGATGTCCGGTGTCCCGGTTTCAACCACCATCCAGGCCCGCCATGTTCTCCGCCCGCCGTCTTGCCGGCTCCCCGTTGATTGCCTCATGCGCCTCATGCGCCGCATTGCCGGTCGCCCCGCGCGCATTTGCCTTTGATCACATCGAGGTCTCGGATGTCTGGGGCCTGTAATCCTCTGCAGGAGTTCCATGCAACAGAATAAGCTCACCAAAATCACTGTCCTGGGCGCTGGCGCCTGGGGTACTGCCGTGGCCATCGCCCTGGCGGCGCGCCACGACGTGCTGCTGTGGGGCCGCAATCCCCGGCAGATGCAAGAGATCGAGGCCGCGCGCGACAACCGCGCCTACCTGCCGGGCCATCCGCTGCCAGCTGCCCTGCGTGTGAGCGCCGACTTCGACGCGGCGCTGGCCCATGTCGCCACGAGCGCGCCGGATGAGACGCCGCTCCTGATCCTGGCGTGCCCGGTGGCCGGCCTGCGTCCCCTGCTCGAACAATTGCGCGGCCGCTCGATTCCCAACGTCGTCTGGCTGTGCAAGGGCTTCGAGGCTGGCACCTCCCTGCTACCGCACCAGGTGGTCGCGCAAGTGCTGGGCGACGTCGTGCCGGGCGCAGCGCTGTCCGGCCCGTCGTTCGCCCAGGAAGTAGCGCGCGGCCTGCCATGCGCGCTGACCGTGGCGTCGAGCTCGCGCGCCTTGCGCGAACGCGTCGTCGCGCTGGCGCATGGCGACAACCTGCGCGTGTATTCGTGCGACGACCTGGTCGGCGTGGAAGTCGGTGGCGCCGTCAAGAACGTGATGGCCATTGCCACCGGCACATCAGACGGTCTGGGCCTGGGTCTGAATGCCCGCGCCGCGCTGATCACGCGCGGCCTGGCCGAGATCACGCGCCTGGGACTGGCGCTGGGCGCGCAGCCAGGCACGTTCATGGGCCTGAGTGGCATGGGCGACCTGATCCTGACGTGTACGGGCGATCTGTCGCGCAACCGGCGCGTGGGCCTGGCGCTGGCCGAGGGCAAGGCGCTGGCCACCATCGTGGCCGAGCTGGGCCATGTGGCTGAAGGCGTGCCATGTGCCAAGGCGGTGCGCGAACTGGCGCACAAGCTGGGCGTGGACATGCCGATCACCGAGGCGGTGGCGGGCGTGCTGTTCGATGGGGTAGATGCTGCGCGGACGGCGGCAGGCTTGCTGGCGCGCGATCCGAGGATTGAAGTGGCATAAAACCTACGGTGGGCGGCTTTGCCGTCCACCGTACACATCAGGCGTAGGGTGGACGGGTTACCCGTCCACGCGGCGGTCGATACCAGCGCCGCTTACATGCCGGATGATCTCGCGGCCAACCATCACCGCGTGGACGGCGTAGCCGGCTCGGCGCCCCCGTCCACCCTACGCATCAAGCAATTTGTTGCGGCGTGTAGTAAACCACCAAGCAATTTGTCGGAGCCGCGTATCAGGCAGCTTGCTGCGGCCCGATCAGGATCGTCATGAGCGCCACCGCGTCCTTCACGGCGCGCACCGTGTGCGGCACACCGCCATTCAGATACACCATCTCGTTCGGCAGCAGCGACGTCGTTGCGCCGTGCGCATCGACGGCGATCTCGCCCTCCAGGCACAGCACCGTCACTTCGCCATCGACCCGGTGTTCGGGGATGGGGCGTTCCACCGGCAGCACCAGCCGGATCAGTTCCATATGCTCGGTCTTGACCAGGGCCACCGAGGTGAAATGGGCGATATCGTTATCGCCGCGTTGCAATGCGATTTTCTCGCCGGATGTAGCGTGATGCAAGGCCATGTCGCCCTCCTCTATTCGTCGTGTTGTTCTGGAACGCTGCGCAGCCAGGTGACCAGCGCAAACGCGTCCTTGAATCCCTGCGCCAGTTGCGGCACCAGTTTTTCCGGCGCATTCAGTGCCAGATCGACTTCGGTCCACACGAAGAAGCTTTTCAGCTTCAGGTATTCGACATGCGGATGATCCGCATCGAAACCCTTTGGTGGACGCTGCAACTTGTCCTCGTCCAGGAGGTCACCATAGGTGGCGCGGAGATGCTTATTCTTCAACATTTTGCCAAAACCCGTCGCATCGTTGACCACGTGCTCGCGAATGGCCTTCAGGCGCGGCGGTGGCGGCAGGTATTCGCCGACGCCAAAACCGAGCTTGCCGTTGGCATCGATCTGAAAATAATAGGTCGAGCCACCGCCGGCACTGGGCCGGCGCTTGTCGTTCGGCGTGATGCCGGCCGAGAAGCGCGTCTTGTACGGCGTCTTGTTCTTTGAAAAGCGGATGTCGCGGTTGATGCGGAACATCGCCTTCTTCGGGTTGCAGGCCGCGACCTGCTTGTCGAAGGCCGTGATGGCCCGGATCAGTTCAGTAACAACCTCCTGGAATTCTTCGCGCAGGATATCGTAGCGCGGCTTGTTCATGATGAACCAGGGGCGGTTATTGCTCTCGGTCAGTTCGTTCAGGTATTGCGTCAGGTCGCGCAGGTGCATGTGGGTCCGAAAATAAAATTCAAGAAGTTCAGGGCGTCTGGCGTGGACGGCGGCCGACCTTGACGGCGATCGCTGTTTCGCGCCCCTGGCGCACGATCGTCATCGGTACGGACGCGCCCGGCTCAAGCTGGGCGACCAGCTTGAGCATCTCGCTCGTATCAGCCACTTTTTTACCAGCAACTGCCACCAGGATGTCGCCCGGCTGAATCCCGGCGCGCTCGGCCGGCCCGCCGCGCACCACACCGGCAATCATGGCGCCGCTGCGTTTGGCCAGGCCAAAGCTCTCGACCATTTCGGGGGTGATGTCCTGCGACTCGATGCCGATCCAGCCGCGCACCACCTCACCGTTCTTGACGATGGCGTCCAGCACGCTCTTGGCGGTGGACACGGGAATGGCAAACCCGATGCCCACCGAGCCGCCGCTCTGCGAATAGATCGCCGAATTGATGCCCAGCAGGTGGCCATTGGTATCGACCAGTGCCCCGCCCGAGTTGCCAAAGTTGATCGCAGCATCGGTCTGGATGAAATTCTCGACGTGGTTGATGTGCAAGTTGTTGCGCCCCAGCGCCGAGATGATCCCCATCGTGACCGTCTGGCCGACACCGAACGGGTTGCCGATGGCCAGTACCACGTCGCCCACGCGCGCCAGTTCCGGGTCGCCCAATACCATCACCGGCAAGTTGCGCTCCTTGATGCGGATCACGGCCAGGTCGGTCTCTGGATCGGTGCCGACCAGCGTTGCCGCTGCCTTGCGGCCATCGGCCAGGCCCACCTCGATCGCATCGGCGCCATCGATCACATGAAAATTGGTGACGATGTACCCGTCGCTGCTGACGATGACGCCCGAGCCGAGGCTGGCCAGTTGCTCGTCCTGCGGCGCGCGGTCGCCGCCGAAGAAGCGGCGAAACAGCGGGTCTTTCAGCAGTGGGTGCGCTTCGCGCGAGGCCTTGCTCGTGTAGATATTGACCACCGACGACATCGCCTTGGCGGCAGCGTCGCGGTAGCTGCCGGTGGCGGGCCGGGGCGGCGCCTGCAGCATCGGCACCGGTTTGCCGGGAGCGCCCACCTGCACTTGCTTCGGCGCCGGCGTCGATTCGAGCCAGGCCGGCCGCAACGCAGCCACGACAAACCAGATGGCCAGCACCACCGTGACCGTTTGTGCAAACAGCAGCCATGAACGGACCCAGAAGCGCCGCAACGGATGCGGGGGCCTTATGTCGCGGACGATGTCATCTTTCACTTTTTGAGGGCGTCCCGGATCTCGCGCAGCAGCAGTACGTCTTCGGGCGTGGCGGCCGGCGTCGGTGCTTCGACGGG
Source organism: Massilia aurea (assembly GCF_014200505.1). GTDB lineage: Bacteria > Pseudomonadota > Gammaproteobacteria > Burkholderiales > Burkholderiaceae_D > Telluria > Telluria aurea_B. Next base: position 526,838 of record NZ_JACHBX010000002.1, read on the forward strand.
GCCGCGCAGGCGGTTCATCAGGCGCACCATCTGGAAGATGACAAATGCAAGAAGGATAAAGTTCAGCATGATCGTCAAGAAATTACCGTACGCCAGCACGGCACCCGCCTTTTGCGCCTCGGCAAGTGGTAGGTTATAGCCCTGGCCATTGAGGGGGATGTAATAATTGGCGAAATCAAGACCACCGAACATCGCGCCGATTGGCGGCATGATGACATCCTTGACCAGCGAATCGACGATGCGGCCAAAGGCCCCACCGATGATCACGCCGACGGCCAGGTCCATCACATTGCCGCGCATCGCAAACTTCTTGAATTCGTCCATCATTGCCATGATTCACCCCTCTCATTGTTGTTGAAATAAGTAATCGCATGATAACCGATGCCTCTTGGCGGCGGCGTCTTGCGGGGTGCCGGGATGGTGCAAAAGACCATTTTCGCAAGGCGTGTAGGCGAGACAATATTTTTTCTATAGGTGTTGCCGTTCACATATAATTTTGCAAGCTGGAAGCTCGGACTTAATTCTTATAATTCGTATATTCACGGAGTGGGGTTGGTATGAGTACTCAAAAGCAGGTCGATCCTGGTCGACGGGGCTTGCTGGTCGCGACATGCGCCGCAGGCGGCGTCGTCGGCGTGGCCACGGCGGGAGCCCTGGTCAGCACCTTCCAGCCATCCGAGCGCGCCAAGGCAGCAGGCGCGCCGGTTGAAGTCGATATCGGCGACGTCGCCCCCGGCGAAATGAAAGTCGTCGAATGGCGCGGCAAGCCGGTCTGGATCCTGCGCCGTACCCCCGCCATGATGGCCACGCTCGACAAAGACCAGGCTGAACTGGCCGACCCCGCCTCCGAAAAAATATTCCAGCTCGACATGCCGGAATACTGCAAGAACCCCCACCGCTCGCGCGTCGAACACAAGGAAGTGCTGGTCACCGTGGGCATCTGCTCCCACCTTGGCTGTTCACCCTCGTCGCGCCTGGCGGCCGGCCCGCAGCCGAACCTGCCCGACAACTGGCCCGGCGGCTTCCTGTGCCCGTGCCATGGCTCGACCTTCGATTTGTCCGCACGCGTCTTCAAGAACAAGCCGGCACCGACGAATATGGACGTTCCCCCGTACATGTATCTCTCCGATAGCAGGATCGTGATCGGCAAAGACGAGAAAGGCGAGGCATAACCATGGGCGCGTTCAAGGAGACAAAGCTGCCCGCCGATGCACCGGCGGCCCAGAAGGCACTGGCCTGGGTCGACGACCGCTTTCCGGCCACCAAGCTGTGGAACGATCAGTGGGGCAGGTACCACGCGCCCAAGAATTTCAACGTCTGGTATCTGTTCGGTTCGCTCTCGGCACTCGTGCTAGTGCTGCAGATCGTCACCGGCATTTTCCTCACGATGCACTACAAACCCGACGCGGCGCTGGCCTTCGGCTCGGTCGAGTACATCATGCGCGAAGTACCGTGGGGCTGGCTGGTGCGCTACATGCACTCGACCGGCGCCTCGGCCTTCTTCATCGTCGTCTACCTGCACATGGCGCGCGGGCTCATGTATGGCTCGTACCGCAAACCGCGCGAGCTGGTCTGGCTGTTCGGCTTCGGCATCTTTTTATGCCTGATGGCCGAGGCATTCTTCGGCTACCTGCTGCCGTGGGGCCAGATGTCGTACTGGGGCGCGCAGGTGATCGTCAACCTGTTCGGCGCGATTCCCGTGATCGGGGGTGACCTGTCGACCTGGATCCGCGGCGATTACGTGGTGTCGGACGCCACGCTGAACCGCTTCTTCGCCTTCCACGTGATCGCCCTGCCCCTGGTCATCATCGGCCTGGTGGTGGCCCACCTGACGGCGCTGCATGAGGTGGGTTCGAACAATCCGGACGGCATCGAAGTCAAGGACCACATCGGCCCGGACGGCTACCCGCTCGACACGATCCCGTCGCACCCGTACTACACCACCAAGGATCTGTTCGGCGTAAGCGTGTTCCTGCTGCTGTTCTCGGCGGTCGTGTTCTTCGCGCCCGAGATGGGCGGCTACTTCCTCGAGTACAACAACTTCCTGCCGGCCGACTCGATGAAGACCCCGTCGCACATCGCGCCGACCTGGTACTTCACGCCGTTCTACTCGGTGCTGCGCGCCACCACGGCCGACTTCATGTACGTGCTGATGGCAGCGGTCGCGGCCTACGTCGTCTTCATCTGGTTCAAGTCGCGCCTGGCCTTCGTGACCAAGGCGATCATTGCCGTGGTCGGCCTGCTGCTGGTCATCGGCATGCTGCCACAGGTGCTCGACGCCAAGTTCTGGGGCGTGGTGCTGTTTGGCTCGTCAGTGATGATCATTGCCGGCATGCCATGGCTGGACCACTCGCCGGCCCGCTCGCTGCGCTACCGTCCGGACTGGCATAAATGGGTGTATGCGGTGTTTGCCGTGGTGTTCGTGACGCTGGGCTACCTGGGCACGCAATTGCCGACGGCTGCGTTCACGCTGATCTCGCAAGTGTGCACGCTGGCGTACTTCGGATTCTTCCTCCTGATGCCGTGGTGGAGCACGATGGGCACCTTCAAGCCGGTGCCGACCCGTGTCACCTTCACCCCGCACTGACGCCTTCGGACCCGCGCACAAGGACATCCCATGACATTGCTTGTGAAAAAATTGCTCGCCATCCTGGCCCTGGCGCCTGGCCTGGCATTTGCCGCCGAAGGCAGCTTCCCGCTCGACCGCGCCCCGGACCGCGCCGACCTGGCGTCGCTGCAGAACGGCGCCAAACTGTTCGTCAACCACTGCCTGAATTGCCACTCGGCCGCGTCGATGCGCTACAACCGCCTGCGCGACCTGGGCCTGACAGATGACCAGATCCGGCAAAATTTGTTGTTTTCTGCCGACAAGGTCGGCGACATGATGACCACGGCCATGCGCCCAAACGATGCCAAGGCCTGGTTCGGCGCGGTGCCACCGGATTTGTCGGTGATCGCGCGCGCCAAGGCGTCACCGGGCGGCTCGGGCGCCGACTACCTGTACACCTATCTGCGCACGTTCTACCAGGACGACACGCGCCCGACCGGCTGGAACAATATGGTGGTGCCGAATGTCGCGATGCCGCATGCCATGTGGCTGCAGCAGGGAATCCGCACGGCAAAGTTCACGGAGCAGCCTGATCCGCATGAAGCCGGCAAGATGGTCCACACCTTCGCTGGCTTCGAGCAAGTGAGCCCCGGCGCCATGACCCAGCAGGAGTTCAACACCGCCACCGCCGACCTGGTCGCCTACATGGTCTGGATGGCCGAGCCGGCGCAGGCAACACGCAAGCGATTGGGGGCATTCGTGCTCCTGTTCCTGACGATTTTCGCCTTTTTGGCCTGGCGATTGAATGAATCGTACTGGAAAGAAGTGAAGTAATTCGCTTTCGTTGTCCGGTTGGCTATAATACGGGCAATCATTTCTCTGGGGTGAGTGCTCGGCGCTGCACCCCTTTGTTTCTTAAGGAACTATAAACCATGATGGTTCTCTACTCCGGCACCACGTGCCCGTTCTCCCAACGCTGCCGCCTCGTCCTGTTCGAAAAGGGCATGGACTTCGAAGTGCGCGACGTCGACCTGTTCAACAAGCCGGAAGATATTTCGACGATGAACCCGTACGGCCAGGTCCCAATCCTGGTCGAGCGCGAACTGATCCTGTACGAATCGAACATCATCAACGAGTACATCGATGAGCGCTTCCCGCATCCGCAACTGATGCCGGCTGACCCGCTGATGCGCGCCCGTGCCCGCCTGATGCTGTTCAACTTCGAAAAAGAGCTGTTCGTCCATGTGCACACGCTGGAAAGCGAGCGCAACAAGTCGAACGACAAGATCCACGACAAGGCCCGCACCGAAATCCGCGACCGCCTGACCACGCTGGCACCGCTGTTCCTGAAGAACAAGTACATGCTGGGTGATGAGTTCTCGATGCTCGACGTGGCCATCGCGCCGCTGCTCTGGCGCCTGGATCACTACGGCATCGAACTGTCGAAGACGGCTGCACCACTGATGAAGTACGCCGAGCGCATCTTCTCGCGCCCTGCCTACATCGAGGCGCTGACCCCGTCCGAGAAAGTAATGCGTCGTTGATGGACCTGGGGCGGGCTTGTTGCCGCCCCTGTCCTCAGCCGCACCGTACGCGCTAACATCGGACGTTCTTCGGGCGAATCCGATAGACTGGCGCGAACGCCCGTTTTGCCTGTATTGCTAGCCCATACCACCATGTCAGAGATCTCCACCAAACCCTACCTGCTGCGCGCCATCTACGAATGGTGCACCGACAGTGGCTTTACGCCTTACCTCGCAGTCAAGGTCGACGGATCGACGACGGTGCCGATGGAATACGTCCGCAAGGGCGAGATCATCCTGAACATCAGCTTCGGCGCCACCTCGGCACTGAAGATGGATAACGACGCAGTTCACTTCCGGGCACGCTTCAATGGCGTGTCGCGCGAGATCTACATCCCTGTGCACAATGTGTTGGCGATTTATGCCAATGAGAATGGCCAGGGGATGGCGTTTGAAGTGGGTGCATTGCCTGCTGCGTCGTCGGATGGATCGGCGCCAGAAGTGGGTACGGCGCCTGCGGGGCCAGCGCTGTCGGCGGTGCCGTCCAAGGGCGTGGATTCGCCGGTGGTGCCGGATACTGATGTATCGGCGCCTCCGTCGGGTGGCGATGACGAGCCACCGAAGAAGGGTGGACGACCGACCCTCACGCGGATCAAATAGCGTATAATTCTTGCTCTAAAGATCACGCCGGCTTAGCTCATTTGGTAGAGCAGTTGATTTGTAATCATCAGGTGGCCAGTTCGAAACCGGCAGCCGGCACCAGTTAGTCAAGCAAAAAGCCCAATCCTCAGGATTGGGCTTTTTGCTTTCTGGACGCCTGTAACAGCTGCCCCCAACTAGCTGAATTAGCCTGTTCAGGCTTGGTGACTGGCCAAATCAAAAAATGGCTCTGGGAAGCGTATTGATTGCTATCAATTTCGCTTTGGCGACACCGAGGTAACGTAGCCGCTGGACAATTTCCACTTGCGCTACGGCGATGCCGAGCGGCTACCGGAGGCAGTCAATGGGCTTAAGCCAGGTAATTGCGGCCGGTGCCGCACTGTCGGCGTTCAGCGGAAACTCGCAACACAAGCGCCTGATGCGGCTGGATTTTCCGTTCGAGGATGGGCCGCCCGCCATCCTGCTGCCGAACACGCTCGTCGCCCGGGAAGAAGTCTCGCGGGGGTTCCGCTTCATCGTCGAGGTATTGTCGGACGAGGCACGCATCCCCCTGAAAATGCTGATGGGCCGGATGGTGGTGATCTCCCTGGTGCGCGAAGACGGATCGCTGCGCTACTTCAACGGCCATATCGCCGAATTCCGCTTCCTGCGCACCGATGGCGGATTCGCCTTCTACCAGATGGTGCTCGAACCGTGGCTTGCATTCGCTCGGCTGCGCATGGATAACCGGTCGTTTCACGGTAAAAGCGTTCGGGAGATCACCGAAGAAACGCTGAAGCACTATCGCCAGGCCGATTGGCATATGTACCCAATCGACGAGTCAAAGCTGACCGTCGCCAACCAGCACAACGAGACCGATTACAACCACCTGCACCGGCGCTGGGAAGCGCTCGGTTTGCATTACTGGTACGAGCACGAATTTGGCCGCCACCGGCTCATGATCTCTGACAACAGCTTTCTGTCCGAGCGGATCGATGAGGAAGCGTACGTTATCCCGTTCCACAAGAAGAGTGGATCGCTCGAGGACGACGGCATTCACGAGTGGACGGCAGTGCGACGCCTCGGCTCGGGCCAGACAACGCTGGCAACGTTCGATTACAAGAGCCCTAGCGCGCAGCGCGCCAAAGGCATTTCAGCCAACCAGCAAGGCGATATCTTTCCCTACGAAGTCTACGAAGACACAGGTTCTTACGGCTTTCGCATACGCGACGATGGCGAGCAGCTGGCAACGCGGCGCATGGAGGAGGCGGACAAGGACACGCAGTACTTCGAGGCAAAAGGCAATGAACGGAGCGTGCTGCCGGGGCGTACCTTCAAGCTCGGCGGACACTTCAGTGCCGAACCACGATCACCCGAATACGATCCGGAACCGCGCCGCAGCATCGACGACCGCTTCTACTTCATCCTGTCTGTCGACCATGAGGTGGCGAATAACTACCAGGCCGGACCAGGCGCACCGTCGCATTACGAAAACCGGCTGACTTGCATTCGCAAGGATATCCGCTGGCGCCCTGGTCGCAACTACAACAGTGAGCCCGGTACTTACATGGGGCTGCATACGGCGATTGTGGTTGGCCCGGCCGGCGCTGACATCCATACGGACGACTACGGGCGGGTCAAGCTGCAGTTCCACTGGAACCGGCTGGACAAGTACGACGAAAACAGCTCGCCGTGGATCCGGGTGATGACGCCGGCCGCCGGCGACGAGTTCGGGCAGATCCGTTTGCCGCGTGTTGGTGAAGAAGTGGCGGTTGTTTATGCGAACGGGAATATCGATCATCCGCTCATCCTGGGGGCTGTCTACAACGGTGAGCATATGCCACCGTGGTCGCTGCCGAAGCAACATTCGCTGGCTGGCATGCGCAGCCGGGAACTGGGCGGCGGCACACGCGGCAACCACCTCGTTCTTGACGACACCAAGGAGATGATCCAGGCGCAGCTAAAAAGCGACCACCAGTGCAGCCAACTGTCGCTCGGGCACATCGGGCGCATCGAGGACAATAGCGGCCGCAAGGACGCACGCGGCGAAGGCTGGGAACTACGCACCGATGGCCATGGCGTGGCGCGCGCAGCCAAGGGACTTCTGATCACCACAGAAGCGCGGCAAGCTGCACGCGGCCCGATGAAGGACATGGAAGAAACGGCGCGTCGCATCGCGCTCGCAGTTGAGCAGCATCAACTGCTCGGTGAGATCGCGCAAAAAAACGGTGCGCAGGAGCCTTCGGATAACCAGGACGGTATTGCCTCACTCCTGCAAACGCAGAAGGACGCGGTGAAAGGTCCGGACGCAAAAGCGGACAGTTTCCCTGAGCTGACCAAGCCGCACCTGGTGCTGGCGAGTGCGGCCGGTATCGCAACCACGACTACCGGTGATACCCACATCGCAAGCGACCGGCACACGGCCCTTACGACCGGGAAAAGCCTGTCGCTGGCTGTCGGCACGCATTTCTTTGCCAGCATCCGCCAGTCGTTCCGGCTGTTCGTCCAGAAGGCCGGCATGAAGATGGTGGCCTCCGCTGGTGACATCGATCTGCAGGCACTATCGGACAGCATCAAACTGCTGGCCAAGCTGGAAATCACGCACACGGCCAACCGGATCACGATCAGCGCCAAGGATGAAGTCGTCATCAATGGCGGCGGCAGCTACGTGAAATTCGCCGCCGGTGGTATCGAACACGGCACGAATGGCAATTTCGTCGCACACGCCGCGCACCACAGCTTTGTAAACGCCAAGAACATGGAGATGGCGGTTTCCATGCCGCCCGTGGTCGATGTACTGGGCAAGGGCCGCGGCGCGCTGCATGTCGGCAGCCATGCGGAGACTGCCGGGAGAAGCAGTGCTGGCATGCCGTTCAAACTGTTCAAGGATGGGGCAATGGTCGAACAGGGGCAGATCGACGACAAGGGAAACATCCAGTTCGCGCACGAGCTCGATGCCAGCGCAGAGTACAAGGTCGAGCTCCCGACCGGCCAGTCTTTCGACATCGCTGCCAGCGCCTACACCGAGCAGCACGAGCAAAACGCGGGCGTGGGATACCACGGCTATGAGAATCCGGGCGGCGCTCTGACCGACGACGAGCACTCCTTGGACCAGGACCGGATCGACGCCAATCCCTGGTCCAGCCAGCAGGCGTGAGCTGCAGGCGCCGACAGCGGCCTCTACATGGAAAGGGAAGAAAATGGGCATGGAAGAAAATGAAGGCCTTTATAAACAAAAGCTCTGCTACAACCGGACACTAGGCCCCTACCAATGCCTGTCCTTGCCCTGGTGGATCAGGACAAGCAAGCAGATTTACCTGGCGCGCCATCACTGCCATCTCGAGCCGCTCATCTGCGGCGAGGAAGTGTTCAAGCGCATCCACGATGACCTGCTCGAGGCACAACATAGCGTGGACATCATCACCTGGGGATTTGACCCGGGCATGGTGCTCATCCGTGGTGAAAGGGCCGACGACGGCACGCGCTATGGCGATCTGCTCAAGCAAATCGCGACCCGTAAGGAAAACCCCGTCACGGTGCGCCTGCTGCTCTGGCATGACAATGCCGCGTCCTATGCCATACAAAAAAACAATCCGGGCTTGTATGGAACCCGTGTTCCCACGATCGGTGCTTACGCCGGCTATTTTAACGAAACGCACGACCAGTACAACCGCGCATGGTTCGACGAGATCATCGCGCAAAAGATACCGACCATCGTCATGCAGACCCGTGAAGTCGCGCTCAAGTTTCGGGACCCCTCGCTTGCTGGCGAGAAGTACAAGATCAGCCTCCTTGATGGCACAGCAGGATCCATCTACCCCACCCATCATCAAAAGATGATTCTGATCGACTACGAGACGCCGGCGCGCGCCATCGGCTACGTGATGGGGCATAACTCGACGACTGACTTCTGGGACACGGTCGATCATCGCTTTCAGGATATACGCCGTGAAACACTGTACAGCAAGAATCCGGCCGGTCGGGACACCAAGCTGTCGGCTGTAATCGATGAAGCATGGGACCGGTACGACCGACAAATGCAAATGATGTCTGGCCAGACTGAACAACCGTTAACGCGAAAGGCGGAGCGCCTCGGCGAATTTTTCAAAAAATATGCAATGGCTGCCAAGCCGTATCAGGACGTTTCGCTGCGCGTGCGCGGACCGATCCTGTACGACATGAACCACAATTTCTGCACTGGCTGGGCCGAATCCGAAGAAGCCACATCGACCCTGATGAATGCGATCTGGATGACGTCGCCGGGCCTGGTGGTAAAGGCGGCACTTGCCGCAGCCAATGCAGTAGCAAAACCGTCAAAGACAATCCATCCGTTCGTGCAGAGCAGGTCGCACCTGAAGGCCCCCGACTTTGCCCTGAAGAACTGCCATCACAGCGCGCAGCTGTTGCGAACGTACCCGGCAAAGCAGGAGAAATCAATCAAGGAATGCTACGCCAACCTGACCCGGCTGACCCATCATTACATTTTCATCCAGAACCAGTATGCCCAGTACGAGGAATGGGCGAACTACATGATGACGTGTGTTTTTAAGCTGCGCAGAGCCGGTTACACCAAACTCATCTACGTGTTCATCCTGACTTCAACCCCGGAGACTGATGGCATGGACCTGGCGACCTATGACGTTGCCGAGCGATTCGGGCAGAGCGAGACCATGAAGGTGGAGCACGAGGAAAGAGTGGCGAAGGCAAAGCGCAGCAGAACCAGAATGCCAATCACGCCTGCGACGCTAGAACAATGCGGAATCAAGGCGCTCATGGCATCGATGTGGAGCGGCGCCAAGCACCCGAAATCGACCAAGGATTACGAAGAGACCTACATCCACGCCAAGGTGGCGATCGTTGACGACGCGGCCTTCACGGTGGGATCGGCCAATCTGAACGTACGCAGCATGGCTTTGGACAGCGAGCTGAATCTGCTCAGCGAGGCCAAGGATGTTGCGTTTGACTTGCGCAAGAGGCTGTTCGATCAGTGTACTAATAACGTGGGACCGGCGCAGTTTGGCGATATGGAAAAAACATTCGAAGACTGGCTGACGCTGATGAAAGACAATAAGAAAGCGATGGCGAATCGTCAGCCGCTGATAGGCCAGATCGCCAGCTTCCACGTCGACAGACAACCTGGTTCGCCGGTGATCTGACATGCGACGCTCGCTTCCCCGCTGGATCTTAATAGCTGGTGCCTCGGTTGTCGTTGCGATTGGTGCCTATTTTTTACAACAACATTTGGAGTACGTGAAGATGCACACGATTCCCACCGGCTTGCAGGCATTCGATGTGAACGGTCCAATACCGACCTGCGGGATGTGGAAGGAAACAATGCCGAAAACCCGCAATCCAGCCGCCTACCGGCTCTACATCGAAGCCCGGAAGCTATGGCGCAGCAAGATTGAGTGGCAGCTGACGCGCCAGGAAGCGCTCAGCATCCTGCTCGACGTGCAGGCCGCTGCGGCCCAGGGCGACTGGGGCGCGCGTGCATTAATGGCCTACTTCCATCGATCAGGCCTCGGCCCACTCGACACCAATCACGTACTTGATCCGGACGCCGACAAATCAGTTGAGATTGTCCGCATGGCCGTCGCGGCTGGCCAAGCCTGGGGATACTACGATCTCGGTGTCGCTCACGAGCATGGATACGGCGGCGCTGTTCAGGATGAACAGATCGCGTGGGCTTATTACCTGAAGGCGGCGGAGCTCGGCAGCCCGGAAGCGCAGATGACACTGGCGAGCGCCTATCTTAAGGTAGAACGCCGCGACGCCGAGGAGGCAATGGTGATGTGTGCCTATAAACAGGGCCATGGTCCTGCAGCCTACGATCTTGGAATGACGGCCAAACTATTCAAGAATTTTGCTGCGGCGCTGGAGTATTACCAAGCTGGGACGAGGTTCGGCAGCAAGGACTCTGCAGTAGTACTGCGACAATTTTTTGACATCGAAAAATGGAGTTCGCGAGACAAAAAAGACCAGATTGCACTGAAAGAATTGGGGATCCTTCCCGATCCTGAGCGCGAACGTCGATATCACCAGATCTTTCAGGCGTTGGATGTTAACCCCGACCTTAAGCTAACTCGCCTTAACCAAGTGCTTCCACTGCCTCCTGCGGAACTACCTGCGTGGAATGGCATCCAGGATGCAATCGAGCCCGAGCCGGACGGCCCGCCGAGTTACTGACGCCATCGCTGCCGCACGTTCACCACGTTCCGAATGCCTATCCAGCTATGCTCTCTCTTCGCCACTGGTTCACTCTTGTTGGCACATCGCTCGCCGCTGTGGTTGGGATCTACGCGTATGCCCAGCACGTCGAGTACGTGAAAATGCACACAATCCCCGCTGGCTTGCAGGCGTTCGATGTAAACGGGCCCATTCCGACCTGTGGCCGGTGGAAGGACACGATGCCGAAAACCCGCGATCCAGCTGCCTACCGCCTGTACATCGAAGCACGCAGGGTGTGGCGCAGCAAGATCGAGTGGCAACTAACGCGCCAGGAGGCGCTCGGCATCCTGCACGACGTGCAGGCCGCGGCGAATCAGGGTGATTGGGGAGCGCAGGCATTGATGGCCTACTTCTACCGGTCAGGCCTTGGCCCGCTCGATACCAACCACGTGCTTGATCCTGACGAGGACAAATCGGTTGAGATCGTCCGCATGGCCGTCGCGGTCGGCCAAGCCTGGGGCTACTACGACCTCGGTGTCGCCCACGAGCACGGATACGGCGGCGCTGCTCAGGATGAACAGATCGCATGGGCCTATTACCTCAAGGCGGCGCAGCTCGGCAGTCCGGAAGCGCAGATGGCCTTGGCTAGTGATTATGTAAAGAACAAACGGTGGGACGCCGAGGAAGCGATGGTAATGTGTGCCTATAAACAAGGCCATGGCCCTGCGGCCTACGATCTTGGAATAAATGCTGACCTTCGCAAGAATTTCGCGGCGGTGCTGGAGTATCAGCAGGCGGGGACAAAGTTTGGGGATAAGCGCTCAGCAGCAGCATTGATGTTTATCTTTGACCCCGAAGAATGGAATTCGCGCGACAAACAGGAGCAGACTGAGCTCAAAGAACTCAATATCCTTCCCGATCCTGAGCGCGAACGTCGGTATCACCAGATCTTTCAGGCGCTGGATGTTAACCCCGACCTTAAGCTAACTCGCCTTAACCAAGTGCTTCCACTGCCTCCTGCGGAACTACCTACATGGAAGGGTATTCAGGATGCAATCGAGCCGGATCCAGAAGGCCCACCGAGCTACTAACCTAACCAGCTCTCGGAAAGAAAAAACGCCGCTAAAAATAATCACGGTTGGCGACAAAACCGATCATGGCGGCACCGTCATCAGCGGATCGCCAGATCATGACATCCATGGGCGTGCGATTGCCCGGCTCGGGGATCAGGTTAATTGCCCGCTGTTCTACCCTGGAGGAAAACCGCACGGGGTAAACAAAATTACTACCGCCGACAAGTCGTTCACCGTTAGCGGGGTCCCGGTCGCCGTAGAGGGGTGTACGACCGAATGTGGATGCAAGCTGATCGGCAGTCTGCCGGCAACCGTTGGCTAGCTCTCCAGCTTATGCATTCAGCTCTCTTAGGAAGCGACGACAAGCAATGCTGCCAATTCCGGTGCTACGACGATTCCAGCTTGTTCGAGTACCCACGCCTCGACCTTCATACGCCAGACTCGCAGCAAACAAGCGGTGGACGGAGGTAGTTCTGCTCACATACGCCTTGCGGCGCGCCCCCTTCCGCAGACGGCTTTATTCTTACGGACAATCCGGTGAATGGCGCGCACGTCATGGACGTCTTGAAGGACAAGGATCCCACCGCCAGTGGCGAGCGTCCTGGTACACATCCCACAGTAAAGGCGGTACCGATCCCACCCCAAGAACGGCCACAGCCAGAAGCACCTGTGCAACTGTGCAAAGAACAGCGTCGGTACGGCGCATTGTTGAAAAGTTGACGAGTGCAAAAATGACCGCTGAAACGCTGAGACCTCCCCCACAAAGCATATGGATCACTTCGCGTCCTGGCCCGTTGCAGCGTTCGTAGAACATTGCATACCAGAGCGTTGGCAGAATCAGGCATGCAGTCGCCACCATGCCGAAGGCAGTTGATCCAAGCGTCGCCTGATAGCGGGCGCGGAGCATGCGCTCCGTGTGGCGAACCAGATAGACGGCGCTCAGTAGCGCCACGATGGATGCAGGAACGACCAGCTGACTGGAAAATACCATCGCCATGGTGATGCCCATATTTGTTTGCTGAGGTTGGCGCCTGGGCGCGAGCTTGGAACAGCAGTAACGTCGACGTCAATATCGCATTATCGAAGCATCGTTCAGGGTGCAATTTGCGTCTGTGCAACTCATCGCGATTCCCCTGACCGAAGTGGAGGTCGTGGTCAACCCGAAAGCTGCCGAAACGTCAATGAAGAAGGAGAAGGTCGCCCGGCAATCCCCCTTTTTTCAAGCGAGCTAAAAGTAGAGATTAAGCGGCAAGGAAAAGTTGCTGTTTTGGTGGAATGCCGCGGGATGACATGTTGGGTTGGTCGTGATTCAGGTCCACAACCACTTGGCTGATCGCAGTCGGTACTGCCAGCGGCAGCGGTTTCTCACGTACAGGAGATGACGCGGTTTGATCCGCAGGTACAGCTCAGGTTCGTGGCAAATTCTGTAGCCGCGCTTATGATTCCATTGGAAGCGGTTCACGTTGCGCAGGTACAGGAAGCACAAACCAAATCCCGGCGCGCTGGTTGTTCATGAGCCGCGGCAGCCAATCGGCAATGACGTTGTATTCCGCATCCAGTTTCGCTTCGTATCGGCAGCAGGTCTGGCTAATGCCAAATGCCTGGCACGCCAGCTTGACCACGGCTGACCGTTCCGTCACGGCCATTGTGCCATCTCCCGCCGTTGAGATGGAGCTACCTTTTTTTTGTGAGCTCCTCATCACCGATTTCGGCCTTCAGGCGCTCCTCGACGTCATCTTCGTAAGGCGCCGGCTTCTCTCTTCCAGCTCCTTCTACGGGCCATCAGCGAGGCATCCATACCGCCAAGCTTGAAACACTCCTTGTAGAACGTGGCGTTGCTGGTGCCGCTTTCGTGGCAGAGCGCCGGCATTGGGTTGCCGGCGTTGGCCTGCCAGAGGATGGCGGTAATCTGGCTGTCGGTAAAGCAGGATGTATTCATGTACAGCGTTCTGTATCTCAAGAAGAAAACTCTACTTCTAATCGCGCTCTTTTTGTGGGGGGATGACCATTAGAACTCCGCTTGCCTGCTCCACCGGTCATATCGCTGCCCCCTGCAACTTTAAATACTGACACCGCCGACACCAGACTATGTGCCTGCTGGTTCAGCGCATCTGCCGCATCGGCCATCTGTTCGACCAATGAAGCGTTTTGCTGGGTGCCGCGATCCAGCGCCATGACTGTATCGCCAACGCTGCTGATGCTCGTGGTCTGCTCACGGGTAGCCGTGCTGATTTCGCTGATCAGCTCGGCAACACTCTTGACTTCGCTGACAATCGCGGTCATTGCCTCACCCGCGTTTGACACCATGCCCGCGCCCGAGCCGATCATGCCGACGCTGTCAACAATCAGTACTTTGATTTCTTTGGCCGCTTGTGCGCTGCGTTGCGCCAATGCGCGAACCTCACTCGCCACAACCGCAAAACCCCTGCCCTGCTCACCCGCACGGGCCGCCTCGACTGCTGCGTTCAACGCAAGGATGTTGGTCTGGAAGGCGATTCCGTCAATCACCGAAATGATGTCTTCGATCTTCTTGGAGCTTGCCGTGATTTTTTGCATGGTGATGACGACCTCATCGACCATAGTGCCGCCGTTTTCAGCAGCGGCGCGCGCACTCAAGGCCAGATCACTGGCACGGGCTGCCGTGTCGGCATTGACCCGGATGGTCCCGGTGATTTTCTCCATCGCGTTTGCGCTTTCCTGCAACTGCTTTGCCTGCTCCAGAGTCCGCGCCGATAAATCTTTATTTCGATCAGCGATCTCCGTTGAACCACACTCGATCGTATCGGAGGAACGACGCACACTATGTACGATCGTTGCCAATGATTGCTGCATCTCCCCAAGTGACGCCATGACGCTGTTTGCCGGCGCGGTCGCGGCTTCCGGTAACGTACCCAGGTCGCCGGACCGGACCTGATTCGCGGCTTTTCTCAAGTCGTGCGGATCGGCGCCCAAAGAGCGATGCAAGCTGCGCTTTATCAAACGTGAAAGGGCAATCGCCGTGACAACGGCAACCAGCGACACGCAGATCAACAACAAACGCTTGGCGCGGAATTTCTCAGCTGATTTCTGGATTTCACCTTCTGCGGAGCTGGCGATCAATTTTGCATATTCGCCCACCGTGGCAATCAGCTGTTTCAACAACGGCTGACACTCGGCATTCATTTTTTCAGTCGCTTCAGATTTCTTTCCGTTTAGTGCCATCTCGACGATCGACAGCGCGATCGGGCCATAACGCTGCTCGATACTGACCAATTCTTCGTAGAGTTGATGCTCTCTTGGCGTTGCCTTGTTATCCAGATCAAGCAATTTTTTGAGCAGCGCCATACGGTCTTTGACGCGCTCATGGGCGGCCATCACTGCCGCCTTTTCTGCAGCGATGTCGGCAGGCGCATTCAATAAAATAAGGTTGCGCGCTGCGATTGCCCTTGCGCTCACTGCCGACCTGACATCACGTGCAACGCTGCCGCGATTGAACTCATCACCAACAAACCCGTCAAAGTTGGATTGGGCTTCACTCAAGCTGAATACTGCGAGCGCAGATATGGCCACAATAATTGAGACGAGCGTCGCAAAAGCGATGGTCAGTTGTCGACTAAGACGTTGATTAAAAAAGTACATGATGACCCCGAATTAAAAAGTACCACGCTGTCGGGTGTTTATTCCCCTACAGGAATGACATCGATCGACAGGCCGATTTTATGTTCGTGAAACCAGAGCGTTTTAGGAACTTGTCAAATTAGAAGAAACATTAGAAAGCCGGCATGAAACAAACGCTCGGCGTTCCCAATGAATTTCCAACAGGGCGCAGATTTGGATAGACGCTGCGATTGCAGCAGATACGAAAAAGCACTCGTGGCATCAATGTCCCAGCGCGTGAATGTCAGCGATGACGATGTCCCAAGCTTATCTCAATTTCTCACGGGAAAGTTTCACCGGAACATCATTAGCTTGGCGCGCTGTAGCAAAAGCCAGACAAATGCGGTTCAGTGTTGGACGTTATCCTCAGTGGCTCTCAGTGGCGACCACGCCATGTGTTTCGTCACCATGTTCAAAAAGCCCGTCTTCAACATGTGCTTTTTTTCTGGATCAGCCGCGACGCACCATCCAGTTCACCATCCCGCGCATCCCACGTCTGCTGTATGTCGAGCAACTCCGGCAGCGTCCTGTGAAACACTGCCACCAGCGCCGGATCGAAATCCGTCCCTGATCGGCCATCCACATAGGCCACGATTTTGTCGACAGGCCACGCTTCCTTGTACGGGCGCTGCATGCTCAGGGCATCGAACACGTCGGCGAGCGCCACCAGGCGCGCCGATTGGGGGATGGCCTCGCCAGTCAGGCCGGCCGGATAGCCGCTGCCATCCCACTTCTCGTGGTGGTACAACGCCACTTCGGCGGCGAGCTGGAACACCTGCGCGGCGCTTTTGCTCAGGATGTCGTAGCCGATCTGTGGATGGGTTTTCATGATGGCCCACTCGGCCTCGTCCAATGGACCGGGTTTGCGCAGAATCGACTGGGGAATCCCTATTTTGCCGGTGTCATGCATCGGCGCGGCCAGTTCGAGCTGCTCGCTGTCTTCGGCGCTCCACCCTGCTCCTTTGGCAAGCGCCTTTGCATAGGCGGCCATGCGCCAGATATGCGCACCGGTATCGGTATCGTTGAAATGCCCTGCCTGACCCAGCATCGAGATGGCCTCGCGGTAACTCCTGGCCAGCAATTCCGCCCGCACCTGGGACAGATGGCTGGCGACCCGCGCGCGCACGATCGGCGGCGACACGGGTTTCGTAATGTAGTCGACCCCGCCCGCAAAGAACCCGGCGGCTTCATTCACGGGGTCGGCGTAGGACGTCACGAAAATGACCTGGATAGTCCCGGTCGTATCGCTCTGCTTGATTTTCAGGCAGAGGTCGTAGCCGTTGATATCTGGCAGGCCGATGTCCAGCAACACCATGGCTGGCCGATGCTTGTGCAGCGCCGCCATTGTTTCGGCGCCGTTGCGGGCAAACACCAAGGTGTAGTCATCGCTGAGCACCTTGCGCATCATGGCCAGGTTGGCGGGCTCATCGTCGACAAGTAAAATGGTCGGGCGACTCATGGGTTACTGCCATGCGCAAAGGCCAGCGCAGTCGATATTGCGCCGGCGAGTCGAACCAACAGACCTGCTCGATCAACGTGGGTGCCGGGGTGTCGTTCACGTGGAAATATTCTTGAATTTCTCAACATGCCTCCGAAGCGTCGTGCAACTGCCAGGTGCGGCAACCACCTTTTCCGCCGCTTGAAATATTAACTATTACTCTACACGAGGAAGAAAACCATGTGCGTTTTTTCCGATTCGATCGCTGCCCCAATCCGCAAGTTTAGTTTGACCGTCAATTGACCCGATGCTATAGTCGGGCAAAGCCAATGGTAACGTTTCCAACGTGCCAAAAAAACATGGCACTGAACGGAGACAAGATGGTCAAATCCCGCAACCTGGCAGCAGCCTGCGCATGGTTGTGCGCCGCTGCAGGTGCGCTGAGTATCGTGCTCGGTAGCGCGCCAGCCAGTGCGGCCGCACCGAAAGCAGAAGTCATCCACTGGTGGACCTCCGGCGGCGAATCGAACGCCGTCAAGCAGGTCGCCCAGGCGTTTCGCAATGCCGGCGGCGTGTGGGTCGACAGCGCCATCGCGGGCGGCGACCAGTCGCGCGCCGTCACCATCAACCGCATCATCGGCGGCAATCCGCCGACCGCTGCGCAGTTCAACACCTCCAGGCAGTTCACCGATGTCATCGAGCAGAATATGCTCAACAACGTCGACGCTGTCGCCAAGGCTCAGGACTGGGACCGCATCCTGCCCGAGCCGCTGATCGACGTCATCAAGCACGATGGCCACTACTACGCGGTGCCACTCAATATCCACATGCAGACGTGGATCTGGTACTCGAAAGCCGCCTTCAAGAAGGCCGGCATCACGCGTGAACCGGCGAGCATGCCGGAACTCTTCGCCGCGCTCGACAAACTCAAGGCCGCGGGTCTGATCCCGCTGGCCCACGGCGGCCAGTCGTGGCAGGAGACCGTGCTGTTCTCGGCTTTACTCGCCAATATCGGCGGGCGCGATCTGTACCTGAAAGTGATTCGCGACCGCGACCAGGCCACGATCCTCTCGCCCGCCTTTCGCGACGTGCTGCTGGCCTTCAAGCGCATGAAATCGTACGTCGATCCCGGCGCGCCGGGCCGCAACTGGAATGACGCCACCGCGCTGGTCATCAGTGGCCGTGCAGGCTTCCAGGTGATGGGCGACTGGGCCAAGGGCGAATTCACCAACGCCGGCCAGCTGCCCGGCAAGCACTATGGCTGCATCGCCGGCCTCAAGCCCGACACGCCCTACCTGATGCAGGGCGACGTCTTCGTTTTCCCGCGCACCGACAAGCCGGACGCCATCAAGGCCCAGCAACTGCTGGCACAAGTCGTCTCGCAGCCCGCATTGCAGATCGCCTTCAGCAAGCTGAAAGGCTCGATCCCCGTGCGCCTGGATGCCCAGTCCAATGAGCTCGACCTGTGCGCGCAAAAGGGCGTTGCCATCATCAAGGACCGCACGCGCCAGGTCGGCGTGACCGAGGTCTATCTGACGCCCGA
This sequence comes from Massilia aurea, assembly GCF_014200505.1. GTDB lineage: Bacteria > Pseudomonadota > Gammaproteobacteria > Burkholderiales > Burkholderiaceae_D > Telluria > Telluria aurea_B. Next base: position 545,406 of record NZ_JACHBX010000002.1, read on the forward strand.
CCAGAACGGCGCGATGCAGGACATCCTGACCGCGTACTGGAATATGGACACGCGCGTCGAGAAGGTCCAGCGCAGCATTGCCCGCGCCTTGAAGTACTGACGCCATGCACGCATCCCGACTCTCCCGGCACCTCAGTCCCCATATCGCCCTGCTGCCAATGGCGCTGACGGTGCTGCTGGCTTACGTCGGCGGCGCGCTTTGGACCCTGCGTACGTCGTTCACCGCGTCGCGCACCTTCCCGTCCGATAAATTCATCGGCGTGGCGCAGTACGTGCGCCTGTTCGACAACGAGCGCTGGCTGCTGTCGCTCCATAACCTGGCCATCTACGGCGCGGTATTCATCGTCGCCTGCATGGTCATCGGTTTTTTGCTGGCCGTGTTCATCGACCAGAACGTCAAGGGTGAAGGCCTGCTGCGCACGGTGTTCCTGTATCCGTATGCGATGTCGTTCATCGCCACAGGCCTCGTGTGGCAATGGCTGCTGGCGCCCGGCAGCGGCATCGAAGGCGCCGTGCGCCAGCTGGGCTTTCCCGGTTTTTCGTTCGACTGGATCGTGCACCAGGACCTGGTGATCTACACCGTCGTCATCGCCACCGTATGGCAGGCTTCGGGGCTGGTCATGGCGCTGATGCTGGCCGGCCTGCGCGGTATCGATCCCGAGATTTACAAGGCTGCGCGCCTGGATGGCATTCCGGCCTGGCGCGTGTACCTGCAGATCGTGCTGCCGATGCTCGGCCCCACCGTGGCGACCGTATTCCTGCTGCTCTCGACCGCCGTCGTCAAGCTGTTCGACGCCGTGGTCGCAATGACGCAGGGCGGGCCCGGCATCGCCAGCGAAGTGCCGGCCAAGTTCATCATGGACCACTTGTTCCTGCGCTCGAACATCGGCCTGGCATCGGCCGGCGCCGTGACGCTGCTGGTGCCGGTGCTGGCCCTGCTCGCACCGTATGCGTATGCGCGCAGCCGACGCGCGCGCTTGAACGGCGGGCACGCATGACAGCGCGCCTCTCGCCGGCCCGCATCGGCATCTACGCTTTTTTGCTGAGCGCCGCGCTGTTCTTTTTGCTGCCGCTGTACGTCATGGTCATCACGTCGTTCAAGCCGATGGCCGAGATCAGGATGGGCAATGTATTCGCCCTGCCCGGCGTAGCCACGCTGGACCCGTGGCGTGCAGCCTGGGGCGCGGTCAGCCAGGGCTTCTGGAATTCGGTGGCGATCGCCGTACCCAGCACCGTGATCCCGATCCTGCTGGGCGCGATCAACGGTTATGCGCTGTCGTTCTGGCGCCCGCGTGGCGCGAACCTGCTGTTTGGCGTGCTGCTGGCCGGCGCCTTCATTCCGGTGCAGGTCATGATTTATCCGCTGGTGTGGATGATGGCGCATGCCGGCGTCTTCGGCTCGCTGCCGGCAATCGTCGTCGTGCACGTCATCTTCGGCATGCCGCTCATGACACTGCTGTTCCGCAATTACTATGCGTCGGTGCCGCACGAGTTGTTCCAGGCCGCGCGCATCGATGGCGGCGGTTTCTGGCGCATCTTCTTGCAGGTGATGCTGCCGATGTCGTTGCCGATCATCGTGGTCGCTGCGATCATGCAGGTCACGGGTGTCTGGAACGATTACATCCTGGGCCTGGTGTTCGCTGGCCGCGAGAACCTGCCGATGACGGTGCAGCTCAATAACGTGATCAACACCACCACCGGCACCCGCATGTACAACGTGAACATGGCCGCCACCATCCTGACGGCCGCCGTGCCGCTGGTGATCTACTTCATCTCCGGACGCTGGTTCGTGCGCGGTATCGCCGCCGGCGCCGTGAAAGGCTGACCCTCATGTCGAATGTCCATCTGCGCAAACTGTGCATCACCCGCGGCAACAACGAGATCATCCGCGACCTCGATCTGGAGATCGCGCCGGGTGAATTTCTCGTGCTGCTCGGCCCATCGGGCTGCGGCAAGTCCACGCTCCTGCACAGCATTGCGGGCCTGATCGATGTCTCGGGCGGCGCCATCGAAATCGGCGGGCGCGACATGAGCCACGCCGATCCAAGCGAGCGCGGGATCGGCATGGTGTTCCAGTCGTACGCGCTGTATCCGACGATGACGGTCGAGAAGAACATGTCGTTCGGCCTGCGCATCGCCGGCACGCCTAAGGCCGAAGTGACGCGCCGCGTGCGCCACACGGCCGAGATGCTGCAGCTGGGCGCCCTGCTCGATCGCAAGCCGGCGCAGCTCTCCGGTGGCCAGCGCCAGCGCGTCGCGATCGGGCGCGCGCTGGTGCGCGAAGCGGGCGTTTACCTGTTCGACGAGCCGCTGTCGAACCTGGACGCCAAGCTGCGCGCCGAACTGCGGCGCGAACTCAAGCTGCTGCACCAGCGCCTGGGTTCGACGATGATCTACGTGACGCACGACCAGGCCGAGGCAATGACGCTGGCCACGCGCATCGTCGTGATGCAGGGTGGTCGCATACAGCAGATCGGTACCCCGGCGGAGGTGTACGAGACGCCGGCAAACCGCTTCGTGGCGGGCTTTCTCGGTTCGCCGTCGATGAATTTTATTGACGGCAGCATCGATGCGGCCGGGCGCTTCAGCGCCGGCGCGGTCACGCTGCAGCTGGCGCGCCCCGTCGCGGCGGGCGCCGTGACGCTGGCCGCGCGTCCAGAACATCTCCGGATCGACGAGCATAGCCCCCTGCAGGCCAGCGTCACGCTGGTCGAGCCGATGGGCAATCACCAGGTGGTGTGGCTCGACTGCGCCGGCCAGGCATTGTCCGCCATCGTGCACGATGCGCGGCCGCTGGCAGCCGGCCAGTCGGTGCGTTTCGCGATCGATGCGGACAGGGTGTCATTGTTCGAGCAGTCCAGCGGCAATCGCCTGCAATCAGGGATGCCATAGTCAGATGAATACAGTATGCTTGGCGGTTATTTTGATCCACTCATCGAACAGGAATCGCACGTGGCGACAATCAAGGACGTAGCGCGGCTGGCCGGCGTCGGTCTCGGCACCGCCTCGCGCGTGGTCAGCGGCAAAGGCTCGGTCTCGCCCGCCACGCTCGAGCGCGTGCGCAAGGCGATCGACGAACTGGGTTTTCGCCCGTCGCACGCGGCGCGCGCCCTGCTGTCCGGCACCAGCCGGATGGTCGGCGTCTATATCCCGGTATTGTCAGGCACCTTCTACACGCCGATCCTGCAGATCATCGATACCGAACTGCGCGCCGCCGGCCTGCACATGGTGGTGGCCTTCGGCGTGGGCCTGGGCGACGCGCGCAACCAGGCCATCGAAGGCATCGAATTCTTGATCGAGCGCGGCTGCGATGGCCTGATCATGATGACCAGCGCGCTGACCGATGACGACATCGCCGCGCTGGGCGCCAAGCGCCGCACGATCGTCTCGCTCAACCACGATTTCGCCGACCTGCCCGGCCAGTGCTTCACGGTCGACCATGCGCTGGGCGGCCGCCTCGCGGCGCGCGCGCTGCTCGACCATGGCCACCGCGACATCGCCGTCATCGCCGGCCCGAATGCACTGGTCGACAACGTGGCGCGTGTCGATGGCTTCATGCACGAACTGCTGGCCGAAGGCCTCGATACCGACAAGGTCTGGATCGCCGAAAGTGATTTTTCGCCGCAGGGCGGCTGGCTGGCAGCCAAGGCGCTGGTCGAATCGAAGACGCCGTGCACGGCGCTGTTCTGCGCCAACGACGAGATGGCGGTGGGCGCGCTGTCGTACTTCCAGGAAGCCGGCATCAGCGTGCCGCGCGACCTGTCGGTGATCGGCTACGACGACACGCCCAGCGCCGAATTCGCGGCGCCGCGCCTGACGTCGGTGCACATGCCATGGCGCGAGATGACGCTGGCCGGCATCAACGCCCTGCTCAATCGCTGCTATGACCTGGGCCGCCCGGTGGCGCGTACGTTCCCCGTCAGCGTGACGATGCGCGCATCGCTGGCCAGGGCCGCAGGCAGCAAGGCCAAACCCAAAGCCAAGGCCAAACACGAGGGCAAGAAAACATGATATCGCTGGCCCAGCCAGCACCGGCCGCGCGCGGCCATTTTTTTGGACACGAACTGGAAAGCTTTCCAAATGACTTGGATGTTTTCCCGAAAATTTTCATTCAGACCTTATTGACCAGATAGAGCGAAACCCATGACCACTGCCAACCGCCCCGAGCCACAAGCGCCGCAGCGCAGCGATTTTGCCCGCGATTTTTTGTGGGGCTGCGCCACATCGTCCTACCAGATCGAAGGCGCCGGCCGCGACGACGGCCGCGTGGAATCGATCTGGGACCGCTTCGCCGCCACGCCCGGCACCATCCGCGACGGCTCCAACGGCCTGGTCGCGTGCGACCATTACCACCGCTGGCCGGAAGACTTCGACATCGCGCGCGGCATGGGCCTGAACGCCTACCGCTTCTCGATCGCCTGGCCGCGCATCTTTAGCGAAGGCGGGGGCGCACCGAACCAGAAGGGCCTGGATTTCTATTCGCGCCTGGTCGACGGCATGCTCGAACGGGGCCTGCAGCCATGGGCCACGCTGTACCACTGGGACTTGCCGCAAACACTGCAGGATGCGGGCGGCTGGGAAGACCGGGCGACGATCGATGCTTTCCTTGCCTACACCGACGCCATGACGCGCACGCTGGGCGACCGCGTCAAGCACTGGATCACGCACAACGAGCCATGGTGCACGGCGATCATCGGCAACTTCGAAGGCTGGCATGCGCCCGGAAAAACCGACCTGAAGGCCGCGCTGCAGGTCGCGCACAATGTGCTCGTCTCGCACGGCAAGGCAGTACCGCTGATCCGCGCGAATGTGCCGGATGCGCAGGTCGGCATGGCCGTCAGCCTGCACCCACTGCGCGCGGCGAGCGACAGCGCCGAGGACATTGCGGCCAAAGAGCGCCACGACGGCCTGCGCTACCGCTGGTTCCTCGACCCGCTGTTCGGCCGTGGCTATCCTGAAGCCACGCTCGCGCAGGTCGGCGCTGCCGCGCCCGACGTCGCGCCGGGCGACATGGACGCCATCGCGGTCAAGACCGATTTCATGGGCGTGAATTACTACTTCCCCGAAACCGTCGCGCATGCCGCCGGCCACGCGCCGCTGGAGACCAAGGTGCTGCCGCCCACCGAAGGCGAGATCACCGCGATGGGCTGGCCCGTGGTGCCCGAAGGCCTGGCCGAACTCCTGCTGCGCATCGAGAACGACTATCACCCGGGCCCGATGTACGTGACCGAAAACGGTTCGGCCTTTGACGACGTGGTGGGCGCCGACGGCGAGATCGACGATGAGCAGCGCCGCCATTACCTGATGCGCCACCTGGCCTCGCTCAAGGCCGCGATCGACGGCGGCGCGCCGGTGAAAGGCTACTTCGCCTGGAGCCTGCTCGACAACTTCGAGTGGGCCGAAGGTTATCTGAAGCGCTTCGGCCTCGTGCACATCGATTACGCTACGCAGCAACGCCGCCTCAAGAGCAGCGGCAAATGGTACGGCGCGTTCCTGCGTCAGGCATGAATTCCAATGCATGAATCCCTATAACGACAACGAACGAGACAAACCATGACAGCCACGCTTCGCCCTTCCCTGCTCGCCCTTGCGATCGCCCTTGCCTTGCCTGCCTTCGCGCATGCCGCCCCGGTCGACACCAATCTGGCCGACTGGCCGCGCGTGACCAGCGCGATCAAGAAGGACGCCGCGCTCGAGAAGCGCGTCCAGGAGATCGTCAGCAAGATGACGCTGGCCCAGAAGATCGGCCAGATGACGCAGCCCGAGATCAAGACGGCCACGCCGGCGGACGTGACCAAGTACTACCTTGGCTCGGTGCTCAATGGCGGCGGCAGCTGGCCGAACGGGAACAAGGCAGCGAGCGCGAAGGAATGGCTGGCACTGGCGCAGGCGTACCACGACGCATCGATGAAGACCGACATGGCGATCAAGGTGCCGGTCGTGTGGGGCACCGACGCGGTCCATGGCCACAACAACGTGCCGGGGGCCACGCTGTTCCCGCACAATATCGGGCTGGGCGCGGCGCGTAACCCAAAGCTGATGCGCGAGATTGGCGCGGCCACCGCGAAGGCCGTGCGCGCGACCGGCATTGCCTGGGTGTTCGGCCCGACGCTGGCCGTCGTGCGCGACGATCGCTGGGGCCGCACCTATGAAAGCTACGCCGAGCATCCGGAAGTCGTGCGCAGCTACGCGGGCGAATACGTCAAAGGCATGCAGGGCGCGTTCAAGGATGATGCCAACACCATTGCGACGGCCAAGCACTTCATCGGCGACGGTGGCACGAAGAACGGCAAGGACCGCGGCGTGACCGAGGCCAGCGCCGTTGACCTGATCAACATCCATGGCGCCGGCTACGTCCCGGCACTGACCGCGGGCGCGCAGACCGTGATGTCGTCGTTTAACAGCTGGACCGATACGGCGGCCGGCGTCGAGCATGGCAAGCTGCATGGCAGCAAAGTGGCGCTCACCGACATCCTCAAGAACAAGATGGGCTTCGATGGCTTTGTCGTCACCGACTGGAACGGGATCGGCGAAGTGAAAGGCTGCCGCAACGACAGCTGCGCCCAGGCGGTCAACGCCGGCAATGACATGTTCATGGTGCCGGACGACTGGAAGGCCTTCATCGCCAACACGATCAAACAGGTCGAGTCGGGCGAGATCCCGATGGCGCGCATCGACGACGCCGTGACCCGCATCATCCGCGTCAAGCTGCGCGCCGGCCTGTTCGACAAGAGCCCGGCCCAGAATGCGTATGCCGGCAAGGACGATGCGATGCAGGCACGCGCGCTGGCGCGCCAGGCCGTGCGCGAGTCGCTCGTGCTGCTCAAGAACGAAGGCCCGGCCCTGCCCTTAAAGCGTGGCCAGAAAATCCTCGTCGTGGGCAAGAGCGCCGACGAGCTGTCGAACCAGAGCGGCGGCTGGTCGATCACGTGGCAGGGCACCGCCACCACGAATGCCGATTTCAAGAACGCCGACACGATCCTGACCGGTATTCGCGATGCGGCCGGCAGCGACAATGTCCGCTTCAGCATCGATGCGAAAGACGTCGATGTGACGCAATTTGATGCCGTCATTGCCGTGATCGGCGAGCGCCCGTATGCGGAAGGCGATGGCGACATCCACCCATCCGGCACGCTGCGCCACAGCAGCCGCTATCCGGAAGACCTGGCCGTGCTGCAGGCGGTGGCCGGCAAGGGCAAACCCGTGATTACCGTGATGGTCACGGGCCGGCCGGTGTACGGCAACGACCTGCTGAATCTGTCGGACACCTTCATCTCGGCCTGGCTGCCGGGTTCCGAGGGCAAGGGCGTGTCGGACCTGTTGATCGCAGGCGGCAAGCGCTACGACTTCCGCGGCACGCTGCCATTCTCGTGGCCGAATTCGGCCTGCCAGGTCAAGCTCAACGTCGGCGACAAGGAGTACGCACCGCTGTTCGCCTACGGCTACGGCCTGAAGGCAGGCACGCGCTCCAAGCTCGGCAAGCTCGATGAAACGATTCCGCAAGGCGGCTGCAGCGCTGGCAATACCTTCCCTGTGTTCAGCCAGGCCGACCGCACCAGCTTCCCGCTGGCGATCCGCAGCGGCGGGCAAACCACGGTGCTGGGCGCCGACCTGAATGCGAGCTTCACGCTGCCGGGCATTGTCGTGACGACCGCGCAGGTCAACACCCAGCAGGATGCCAAGATGGGCGCCTGGACCGGGCCAGCCATGCTGGAAGCACGCGGTGCGCGCGCCATGGTCGTGCCGGCAGCGGCGGCGAAGGATGGCGCGCTGCGCTTTGACACCATGGTCGCCAAGGCGCCCACCGGCAAGGTGATGCTCGCGATGCGCCAGGGCGCGAACGACACGGCGCTCGATGCCACGAGCCTGTTCAAGCGCCTGGCCGACGGCGGCAAGCACACGGTCTCGATCCCACTCGCCTGCTTCCAGGCCAAGGGGCTGGACCTGACCAAGGTCGATACGCCGTTCAGCGTGACCAGCGACGGCCCGTTCACCGCGGCCTTCGCGAACATTGAGATCGCCGGTGGCGCTGCGAAAGAGGCCGATGCCGTACGCTGCGAGGACCTGAAATGACGTTAGAGGTGACGCACGGCCTGCGCCTGCTGGCCGACATCGGCGGCACCAATGCGCGCTTCGCGCTGCAGTCCGATCCGGCTGGCGGCTTCGATGATGTCGAAGTGCTGACCGGCGCCAGTTACCTGACGCTGGGCGACGCGATCCGCGCCTACCTCGACGGCGCCCGCGCGCGCGGGATGGCAGTCGACAGCGTGCGCCATGCGGCGCTGGCGATTGCCAATCCGGTCGAGGGCGACGAGATCCGGATGACCAATCACCACTGGGCCTTTTCGATCGAGGCGCTGCGGCAGGAACTGGGCTTGACCACGCTGTTGATGGTCAACGACTTCGCGGCGCTGGCGATGGCTCTGCCGCACCTGCCGCCATCCGGACGCCAGCGCATCGGCGGCGGCATCGAGCTGCCCAACCGGACGATCGGTCTGATCGGCCCGGGCACGGGCCTGGGTGTTTCGGGCGTGGTGCCAGCCGGCGGGCGCTGGATTGCGCTGTCGGGCGAAGGGGGCCACGTGAGCTTCGCCCCGGTCAACCGGGACGAGGTGGCGATCCTCGAAGCCCTGTGGAGCGAGTATGGCCACGTCTCGGCCGAGCGCCTGCTGTCCGGCATGGGACTGGAGCTGATCCACTGGGCGCGCACCAGCCGGCGCCTGAAGGCGGCCGACATCACCACGGCGGCCCTCGATGGTTCGTGCCTTGAGTGCCAGGGCTCGGTGCGGGTGTTCTGCGCGATCCTTGGCAGCGTGGCTGGCAATGTCGCGCTCACGCTCGGGGCGACCGGCGGCATGTATATCGGCGGCGGCATCGTGCCGCGCCTGGGCGTGCTGTTCGAGCAATCGGCGTTTCGCGCGCGCTTCGAAGACAAGGGCCGCCTGGGCGATTATCTCGCGCGCATCCCGACCTACTTGATTACTGAACAATATCCCGCCTTGCGCGGCGTTTCGGCTATGCTGTCGGATCAAATTTTTTGTCTGCACCAATAACGGAGAGACCATGCAGAATCCCATCCAGACCCCAACCGTGGCCAGTGCAGCGACGGACGGCGAACGCAATACGCATACCGGGGCGCTGTTCATCGTCACCATCCTGTTCTTCATGTGGGGCCTGATCACGTCACTCAACGACGTCCTGATCCCGCACCTGAAATCGATCTACACCCTCACCTATATGCAGGCGATGCTGGTGCAGCTGTGCTTCTTCGGTGCCTACGTCGTCGTCTCGCTGCCGGCCGGCGCGCTGATTCGCCGCCTCGGTTACCAGAACGGCGCCGTCGCCGGCCTGCTGGTCGCGGCCACCGGCTGCGCACTGTTCTATCCGGCGTCGAACGGCGGCTACGGCCTGTTCCTGTTCGCGCTGTTCGTGCTGGCCAGCGGGATCACGATCCTGCAGGTCGCGGCCAACCCGTACGTCACCGTCCTTGGCCCTGCGCGCACCGCCGCCAGCCGCCTGACGCTCACGCAAGCCTTCAATTCGCTCGGCACCACGGTGGCGCCAACGCTGGGAGGCTTGTTGATCCTGTCGACGGTGGCGCTGTCGGCCGACCAGCTGGCGCTGCTGCCGGAAGCCGATCGGATCGCGCACCGCGCGGCCGAAGCGGCTGCCGTGCAGGGCCCGTACCTGGGCCTGGCCGCGGCGCTCGCGCTGCTGGCCGTGCTGTTCGCACTGGCGCGCCTGCCGAAGATCGAATTCCAGGACACCACCACCGCCGCCGTCGACGGCAAGGGTGGCGCGATGGCCTACCGCCACCTGGTGCTCGGCGCGCTGGGCATCTTCCTGTATGTGGGCGCTGAAGTCAGTATCGGCAGCTTCCTGATCAACTTCATCGGCGAGCCGCACATTGCCGGGCTGTCGCATGCCGACGCGGCCCGCTACGTCAGCCTGTACTGGGGCGGCGCGCTGGTGGGCCGCTTTATCGGCTTTGCGGTGATGCGCTACGTCAGCCCGGGCAAGTCGCTGGCCGTGACCGCACTCGGTTCGATGGCGCTGGTGCTCACCGCGATCTTCACCGATGGCAGCCTGGCGATGTGGGCGATCATCGCCGTAGGCCTGTGCAACTCGATCATGTTCCCGACCATCTTCAGCATGGCGCTGCACGGCCTGGGCAAGTTCACGGGCCAGGGTTCGGGCATCCTGTGCATGGCCATCGTCGGTGGCGCGATCGTCCCGTTCATCCAGGGCATCCTGGCCGACAGCATCGGCCTGCAGATCTCGTTCCTGGTGCCGGCAGCCTGCTACCTGTTCATCCTGTACTACGGCGTCAAGTACGCCGATCTGCACAAGCAGAAGGTGGTGACGGAATAAACGTCGCCGTCATCAACGAAAATGCCCGCACATGATGCGGGCATTTTTTTGGGTGCGGTGAACCCTACCGTAGGGTGGACGGCTACGCCGTCCACGCGTTCAGATGCACACTCGTTTCACGTTACGTCGAGGTTCGCTGGACGCGTGGACGGGACACCCGTCCACCCTACGAGGATGACGTTGATGAAGCGGACATCTTTTGCATGCGTTGGACGTTACCGGTTCAAGCGCTTGAGCAGTTGTGCGCGCACCATGCGCGAGACGTTGTCGTTCATCGGGGCGAGCAGGCCGCGCGCGCCTGGCGGGATATGCGCCGCCGTCTCGCCATTGGCCTCGAACACGTAGTGCCGGAAGAGTTCGGCCCAGGCCGCGCGCTGCGCCGGTGGCAGGTCGCGCACTGTCATCAGGGCGTGCATCAGCGCGTTGTTGGGCGTGTCCATCCAGTCTGGCGACTGGCGCCACCAGTAATTGACCAGCACATTGACATCGTCCAGCGCCTCGACGTGGTGCCACCACATGCTGGGGATGAACAGCGCGTCGCCCGGCCCCAGTTCGGCGCTCTGCGCCTGCGCGAGTGCGTCGGCAAAGCGGGGAAAACGTGCGAGATCGGGCTGTGCGAAATCGACCAGGCTGATGGGCTGGCCGGCGGGCGTCAGGTCGATCGGGCCGATGTACAGATTGTGCTGCTGCCCCGGCGGGAACAGCGTGAAGCGGCGCCGCCCGGCCGCGATACAGGCCAGGTTGTCCGGCACGTCGTAGTGGGCAGCGATGCGGGTGCGGTTGCCGATCCAGATCGACGCCAGCGGGTCGCGCGGACCGAGGTCGACATCGTTCTCGTGCCTGAAGCCCGGCAGCGCGCCGTCGATCGTGGTCGAGCCGACGTAGATCGCAGGCGGCGCCGGCGTGGCCAGGTGTTTTGCCAGTTCATCGAGCACGGCATCGAGCCGCACGCGCAGCGACTGGAAATTGAAGCCGTCAAGCGCGGCGTTGTAGAAGAAGCGGCCCTTGATGTCGGGCGGGCCGAGCATCGCATTGACGGTGGCGTCGCCGCACCAGCGGCGCAGGTAATCGAGCGCTGCCTGCGGCGACTGGCGCCCTGCGGCGACCACCGGCCAGTGGGCCACCAGGCCGCGCAGCAGCAGCGGCTCGGTCGAGGCCAGGATCGTTGCATCGAGATCGGCCGGCGTCACACCGGCGATCTCGCGGATGGCGTTAGCGGCCGGCGGCATCGCGGTGATTCTTGCGGTCGATCAGATTGCGGAAGTTCGACAGCGAGGCCAGTGCGAAGTAGATCGGTGCTAGGTAGCCGGCCGCGTGCAGTTCGGCGATGGCGCTTGCCTCGAGCGCGCCCAGGCGTTCTTCGTGGATCGTGAAAAAGCCCCCCAGGCGGTTCTGCGCGCCGTTGTCGAATTCCATGTCGAGCACGAACGCATCGAGCAGATCATGGCGCTTGAGCGCTTCGAGAAAACCGATATTGGCCTGTACGCCGTTGTGGATGTTCGACAGCATGGTGCTGACCTTTTCCAGGTATTCGGTGTTGCCGCCATGCGGCTTGAACACCGGCTCGCCGTCGGTCGTGCTCACGCGCGGGTGGTCGAGGTCGACCTGGATCATCAGCTCGTCGCCATTGCGGCCGATGTAGAACGGCTGGCGCTCGTGCATCCACGGCACGAGCGGCGCATCCCAGCGGCCGTCTTGCAGGAACAGGTTTTCGTCTTCGGTAAAGCCCAGCAGCGCGATCGCTTCGAAGTTCGCGCCGTCTTCGAGCTGGCGGAAGATGATCGGGTAGATCCCCTGCAGCGAGCGGAATTCGTCGGCGAAGGTCGGCACCCACGCGACTTCGCTGCCCAGGCCAGGGCGGTGGCCGGCGATGATGCGCAGGTCCTTGTGTTCGATATTGTTCAGCAGGGCGATATTGGGCATGGATGTCTCGTTGACGTTATGGGAATCACGCGATGAAACGACAACGGCGGGCCGGCTGATGCCGACCCGCCGCTGCGGTTGCAGGGCCGGTGTGCGGGAAGTCTACTCCCGAATACCGGCGCCGGCCAGATGCTGCGCGATCAGAATTTGTAGCGCGCTGCGAGCATGTAACGCGGACCCGATTGCGTCACGAACAGCACCTGCTGCTTGGTGCGGCCGTGCGTGCGCTGGATCTCGTCGGTCAGGTTGATGCCCTCGAACGAGACTGACAGGTTCTTGTTGACGTTGTAGCCCACACTCAGATCGAGCTGGCCGTATGCTTCGACGTAGTTCGGGTTCGGGCCCGAGCCGTCGAACGTCGACGACAGGAACTCGTCGCGCCAGTTGTAGGCCGCGCGCACGTTCCACTTGTCGTTCTCGAAGATACCCACCAGGTTGGCCGAGTCGCCCAGGCCGACCAGTGCGAACTGCTCGCCCACGCTGCCGTTGTCGTACTTCAGGCCCGAATTGACGTAGGTGTAGTTAGCCTGCACGCCGAAGCCGCTGTTGCCGAACATGTGCTGGAGGTTGAATTCCAGGCCGCGGATGTTCGCCTTCTTCTGGTTCGAGTACGACGTGATGCGGAAGTTCGCGACCGGATCGGTGCCGATGGCCGTGATGGTGCCGGTGGCATCGCCCGACGCGTTGTTCGGCCCCGCGACCACACCCGGCTGGCCGTTGAAGTTACGGAAGATGTAGTTGCGGATGCAGGTGGTGTCTGCCGTCGTGCAGCTGCCCAGCGCCGCATTCCAGTAGGCGCCCCCCACTGGCGTGCGCACGCCGAACGGCTGGGCGATGATCTGCGACTGGCCGGCGTAGTTCTCGAGCTGCTTGCGGAAGTGGTTGACCGAGATGAAGCTCTGACGGCCGTAGTACCACTCGAGCGCCAGGTCGAAGTTCTTCGACTTGACCGGCTCCAGCGCCGGATTGCCCTGCGAACCGGTGCCGCCTTCGACGCGCGCCAGCGTGTCGAGCACCTGGCCGCCGGCGATCTGGTCGTAGCGTGGCCGGCCGATGGTGTGACCATAGCTGAAGCGGCCCTTGATGTCGTCGCGCAGCGCGATGTCGGCGTCAAAGCTTGGCAGCACGTGGCTGTAGTCGCCTTTCAGCGTCGTGAAGCCGGACTGGCCGAACACTACTGGCAGCTCGTTCTGCGAGACCCAGCTGATTGCGATCGGGGTCGGCACCAGCGCGGTGGAGCTGACGTCCGTTTTCTCGTAACGCACGCCGAGCGAGGTGTTGATCGGGTAGCGCGTGTTCCACTCGGTGTTGAACTGCAGGTACAGGCTCTTCGATTTTTCTTCGGTGCGGCGGTCGGTATCGTAGGTGGTCTTCGGCACGTACAGCTGCGGCAGGCCGGATGCCTGCGCCACGATGTCGCGGATCTGGCTGAAGTTGAAGGTGTGGAAGCGGTCGAACAGGGCCGGATTGTTGCTGCCGTTGACCTGGTCGAAGTACTTGCCCAGGCTGTCGACCGTGAACAGGCTGGCCGGGTAGTCGGATGCCTGCGTGGCGCCGCCCCAGGTGTCGCGCTGCTGCACCGAGAACGCCGAGCGGTAATCGACCTTGGTCGCGCCCAGGCCGAACTTGACCTCGGATGCTTCCAGCACTTTCCAGCTGCCGTGCGTCTGGATCTGGTCGACTTCGGTCTTCATGTAGCCGTTCTCGAACACCGAGCCGGTCACCTGCTGCGGGGCGCGCGCGTAGTCGGCGCCCTGGATGCTCAGCACCGGGAAGTCCTGCGAGAAGTCGGCGGTGGTGTTGCCGCGGCTGAAGCTCGCGGTGCCGATCACGTTGCTCGAACCCCATGGGCTGTCCGGGGTCGACTCGGCCGACGAGCTGTGGGCATCGAGCTCGAAGCGCAGCTCGGGCGTGACGCGCCAGACGGTGTTGAAGCCCAGCGATTTGTTTTCGCTGCGGGTCGCAAAGTCCGACACGCCCATCGCGATATCGCTGTTACCGGCCGGGATGAATTCGGTGTAGGTCAGTGGGCCGGCGATCGGGCCGTCGGTCCAGCTGCTCGACGACGGGCCAAAGTTGAACCACGCCGACATGTCGTTGCGGCGGGTGTGAATCTTGTTTTCCGAATAGGTGTAGTCGAGGGTGCTGGTGATCGACTTGTTCGGTGCGAACTGGAACACCACCTGGCCGTTGGTGCGCTCGCGCTGCACGCCGCTCAGGTTGTAGTTCAGGTTCTGCGGGGTCTGGTACAGATCGGTCGGACCTGGGCGGTTGGTGATCAGCTCCGAGCCTGGCTGGCCTGGCAGCGGGATCGCGCCATAGGTTGCCTGGTCGCCGCGGAACGGGCCCTTCCAGCCATTGGCCACCGACGCGCGGTTGTAGCCCAGGTTACGTTCCTGGTAGCTGGCCGACAGGCCGATGCCGAAGCGGCCGTCGGCCGAGGTGTTCGAGTAGATGCCCGAGACTTCCGGCGTGACCTTGTTGCCGTGCTGGAGACCGTCCGGCAGGTTGGTGGCCGACGTGTCGTGCACGCCCTTGATGCCGATGCTGGCCTGCATGCCGGGGCGCGACAGCGGGCGCGCGGTGATCACGTTGATGGTCGCGCCGACGCCGCCGGTCGGGGTCTCGGCGCGGCTCGATTTGTAGACCTGCAGCTGCGAAATCGCTTCGGAAGCGATGTTGGCGAAGTCGAAGGCGCGGCCATTGCGGTCGCCCAGGTTCGATACCGGCATCTGGCGGCCATTGAGCAGCACCAGGTTGAAGTCGGGGCCGACGCCACGCACGGTGATCTTCGAGCCTTCGCCGATTTCGCGGTCGATCGACACGCCCGAGATGCGCTGCAGCGATTCGGCCAGGTTCGTGTCGGGGAATTTGCCGATGTCTTCAGCGACGATGCCGTCCACGAAGCCCTGCGCATTGCGCTTGAGGTTCATCGACGATTCGAGACTGGCGCGCAGGCCGGTCACGACGACGGTCTGCGTGCCGTTTTGCGCGGGGCCGGTGATCGATGCGGTGGGATTGCTGGCCGCGTCGACCGCCTGGTCAGGGGCGCTGGTCGCGGTTTCGGCTGGCGGCATGCTGGCCGCTTCCTGGGCAAACGCCGGCATGAACGCCGCGCATGCGCTGGCAACTGCCAGACTGATCAAGGTCTGTTTAGCCTTTGGGTAGTACATGTCTTCTCCTGTTTTTATAAATATGACCGTGCTCAGACACGGTGTCTCCGCCATCCGGATGCGTCGCCGCTGCCCCGGGTACTGCCTTTCAAACCCGGGCGCCTCCTTGCCCGGCGGCGCGCCACCATGTGGTGCAGCGAGACCGATCGGCTGGTGCCGATGGCCTCGCTACGTGAATCGCCGGGTGCGCGCTGCACTGTGTCATGTGTCCTCGGCTCCTTGGCGGGTTGCGCCAATCGGGCATCGAAGGGAATTTGTCCGTCACATGGAAACGTTTCCATGCAGTGATCTGAATCTTAGAGTTATGAAAATAAATTGTCAACGGAATATTCCGTTACCTCGTCAACCGGTGTGACGTAGTTTTGCAACACTTTGGTGCGCGCAGCACTGCCGCCTGTCTTCAGCAGGGGTGGTTGGTGGACGCGCCGCCCGCATTGACGGGATCTTCTTGGCACGCTATAGTCGGCTTGACGTTTTGGTAACGTTTCCAAACTGGAGCATGCATGCACCATTTTCTGGCCCGCCTCACGCGCAGCATCCCCCGCAGCACCCTCCTCGCCGCTGTCTGTGTCGCTCTCAGCGGCGCCGTGCATGCTGCTGCGCCGGCGCCGGCATTCGCCTGGCCCGGCGGTGCGCGTACTGCGGTCAGCCTCGCCTACGACGATGCGCTCGACTCGCAACTCGACAACGCGCTGCCGGCGCTGGACCGCTACGGCATCAAGGGCACCTTCTATCTACAGCTATCGAGCCCGCCGGTGGCGGCGCGCCTGCCGGCGTGGCGCGCCGCCGCTGCCCGCGGTCATGAACTGGGCAACCACAGCCTGTTCCACCAGTGTTCGGGCAAGGGCCCGGACCGCGGCTGGGTCGCTGCGCACCGCGACCTCGCAACAACCAGCCGCGCGCAGATGGTCGACCAGGTCCTGCTGGCCAACACGATGCTCGAAGCGATCGATGGCCGGCGCGAACGCACCTACACGGCGCCCTGCGGCGACGTGCAGGCGCTGGACGGCGACTACCTGCCCGCACTGCGCCCGGCATTCGTTGCGATCAAGGCGGGCAATGGCCCAGGCGTGCCGGCATCGATGGCGGCGGTCGATCCGTATCAGGTTGCCTCGGTCGGCCCGGTGGGTGCCAGCGGCGCGGAACTGATCGCGCTGGTGGAGCAAGCCGTCGCACGCGGCACCATGGTTGCCTTCACCTTCCACGGCATCGGGGGCGACCATCTGAGCGTGTCGTCGCAGGCGCATGAAGAACTGGTGCGCTACCTTGCGGCGCACCGTGACGTGGTCTGGACCGACACGTTTATCAACATCATGCAGCATGTCAGGCAGCAAGTTACACAAGCGCAGGCGCGCCTGCCCGGCTGGACGCTGGCCTGGAGCGATGAATTCAGCGGCGCAGCGCTCGATCGCACGATCTGGACGCTGGAGACGGGCGGCCATGGCTGGGGCAACAACGAGATGCAGTTCTACACGGCGCGCCCAGAAAACGTGCGCGTGGAGGACGGCCACTTGATCATCGAGGCGCGCAAGGAGCGCTACGAAGGCAAGGATTACACGTCGGCGCGGCTCAAGACAGCTGGTCTGAAAGAGACGCAGTACGGGCGCTTCGAGGCGCGCATCAAGGTGCCGAAGGGCCAGGGCATCTGGCCGGCATTCTGGATGCTGGGCGCCGATATCGGCAAGGTGGGCTGGCCGCGCAGCGGCGAGATCGACATCATGGAAATCATCGGCAAGGAGCCGCGCAATGTCTATGGCACGCTGCACGGGCCGGGCTATTCGGGCGAGCACGCGTTCAGCAAACCGATCGCGCTGGACGGCGCCGACTACGGCGACGACTTCCACGTGTTTGCCGTCGAGTGGGAACCGCAGGCCATCCGCTGGTACCGCGACGGCGTGCACTACCACACCGCCACGCCGGCGCTCGTAAAGGGCGACTGGGTATTCGAGCACCCGTTCTTCGTGCTGCTGAACCTCGCTGTCGGCGGTTACTGGCCCGGTTACCCGGACAGCACGACTGCGTTCCCGCGCCGGATGCTGGTCGATTATGTGCGCGTGTATCGCAAGGATGCAGCACCGGCGCCGTGACCGGTTCAGCGCAGCGCCAGTGACTCTGCCTTCTTCGCATCCAGGCGCAGCATGGCGCCGCGCGGCGCCAGGTCGCGGCCCAGCACCAGGCGCAGGTTGGCGGGTGCGCGGTGGTCGACTTCCTGCAGGTGCACGCTGCCCACGCGCTGCGCCAGGCGCCGGGCCGCATCGACGTGCGCTGCATCGTATTCGATGCGCGTGTGGCGCACCGCAAAGCCGGGCTGGTTCGACAGGCGCGTGACGCGCAGGCTCGGTGCGTCGATCTGGCGTGCCAGTGCGCGCGCCATCCCGGTCACGCCATTGCCATTGCTGATCTCGAGACGCGCCACGGCCGGTGGCAGTGGAAGCGGCTGCACGGCAGACTGCAGGACAGGCGCGCTGGCCGGTATGCGGCGCAGTTCCATCATGCCGTCCGCGCCGACGTGGATCTGCGCCTGCGCCCAACCGGGCTGTGGGGTGGGCTGCAATGCCGCCATGGCCTGGCCGAGCGCGGCGACGCCCGTCTGGCCACCGGTCGCAGCGAAGTCAGCGCGCAAGTCGTACTGGCGCAGCGACGCCGCCTGGCGCAGCATCTGCCGCGCGCGGGCCTCCTGTCCCAGCGCGGCCAGCGCTTCCCCAAGCAACTCCCACGAGTGCGCGACCAGCGGGTCGAGCAGGCAGGCTCGTTCCAGCGCCACGCGGGCAGCGTCGTAATCGCCACTGCGCAGAGACGCGCTCCCCAGAGTGACGAACCGCTGGGCGGCGTCGGGTCCGGCGTCCGCTTGTAGCGCTGCGTTCAGGTCGTGTGAGGTAGCGTGCGATCCTGGCGTCTGCAGCGGTGCGCACGCCGCAAGGCCGGCGCACAGCAATGCCAGCCGCGTGAATCGGGCGCTACGGTGAATGGTCGGGCGCATGGCGGCTCCTTGGGTTCAGCGCGCGCTGGCCAGCGCGCTCATGGCACGGGAAATCTGGATCGCCGCCGGTCCCAGAAGGACCATCATCAGCGTCGGGAAAATACAGAAGATCAGCGGGAACAGCAGCTTCAGGCCAATGCGCGCAGCCGTTTCTTCGGCGATCATGCGCCGCTTGTGGCGCAGGTTGTCGGCATACACGCGCAGGGCGTCGCCCACGCTGGTGCCGAAGCGTTCGGACTGGATCAGCATGGCCACCAGGGTATCGACATCCTCGACGCCAGAGCGCAGCGCGAAATTGCGCAGCGCCTTTTCCTTGCTGAAGCCGGCGCGCATTTCCATCAGCACGATCTGCATCTCCTGCGCCAGCACCACGCTTTTGATATGGATTTCGGCGGCCACCTTGACCAGGGCGCGCTCCAGGCTCAGGCCCGCTTCGACGCACACCGTCAGCAGGTCGAGGGCATCGGGAATGGTCTCGAAGATCTCGCGCCGGCGCCGTTTAACGCGGCGCGCCAGCACGGCGTTGGGCAGGTAGTAGCCGAGCGCCGCGCCGCACAGCAGGATCATCAGCACCATGCGGCCCGACACATCGCCGCGCAACAGCATCACGGGCGCCAGTACGGCGGGCGCCAGCAGCGCCAGCGCGGTCTTGGCCGCGAAGTACAGCGTCGGCGCTGCCTGGTTGCGCCAGCCGGCGTTCATGAAGCGGGTGCGCAGCGTCGATTTTTCCCAGCCCTCTTCGGGGATCGACAGCCGGGTGAGCGGCCGGGCCACGCTGGCGACTCGCTCGATCCAGCGCAGGCGCGGCGCGTCACCCATGCCCGCCACTGCGCGCTGGCCAAGAAGACGGCGCAGGCGCTCGCGCAGCGCGACCGGCGCGAACAGGGCCAGCGCGACCCAGCACAGCGCGCACACGACCATGAAGACAATCAGCAAGAACCACAGTTGCATGGTATTCATCGCGGCCTCATATGCGGATGCGGATGGTCCGGCGCAGCCACAGCACGCCAAAGATGATCATGCCCAGCCCGTACCACAGCAGCCGCTGGCCGCTCGGGTCGGTCCACAGCATACTGACGTAATGCGGGCTGCTGACCGTCATCACGCCCATCACGCCAAATGGCAGCAAGCCCAGAATCCAGGCCGACATGCGGCCTTCGGCCGACAGCACCCGCACCTGCGCCACGAGTTTCAGGCGGGCGCGGATGATGCCGCTGATATTGCCGAGGATTTCGGCCAGGTTGCCGCCCGAATCGCGCTGGATCAGCACCGCGATCATCAGGTAGCGCAGGTCGGTCAGCGGAATGCGCGCGGCCAGCCCGTGCAGCGCTTCGTTCATCGGTACGCCGTAATTGATCTCTTCGCGCGCAATGCGAAATTCACCTGCCAGCGGCTCGGGCATTTCATTGCCGACGATCTGCAGCACGTTGATGAACGAGTGCCCGGCGCGCAGCGCGCGTGCGATGAAGTCCGCTGCCTCTGGCAGCTGGTGCTCGATGCGGATCAGGCGCCGCCGGCGCATCCGCTGCAGCAGGCACCAGGGCAGGCCAGGACTGGCCACGCACAGCAGCAGGCGCGCCTGCAGCGGCAACGTCCAGACGCTGCCCGCCACCAGGACCATGATCACGCAGCCGAAGGTGGCGCCAATGAAGTGGCTGACGGTCCAGGGCGCGCCAGCCTGCACCAGCAGCGCATCGATGCGCTGGGCCAGGGCTGCCCGGTGCAGCAGCCGGTCGAGTGCAGGCCGGCGGCTGAAGGGGCGCTGCTTGAGGATCGAGATGCGTTCGCCCGAGCGCGTCTGCGCGCCGCCGGACATGACCTGCAGGCGGCGTGCAATGCGGCGCGCCGCGGCGCCGCGGGTACTCATCCACCACAGGTAGAAGCCTTCGACCGCCAGGATGACGGCGGCGAACAGCACCACGACGAAACCGTAGAACAGGATGTCCATGACCGCTCCTTCAATCAAACACGCGGTCGGGGTCGAACGTGTCGTCCGGCACCGGGACCCCGAACAGCTTGAGGCGGTCGGCAAAACGCGGCCGCACACCGGTGGCACTGAAGTGGCCAAGCACCCTGCCCTGCGGGTCGACGCCGCGCTGTTCGAACAGGAAGATTTCCTGCATCGAAATGACCTCGCCTTCCATTCCGGTGATCTCCTGCATGCTCACCAGTTTGCGCGTGCCGTCGGTCAGGCGCGAGACCTGCAGCACCACCGTCACCGCCGAGACGATCTGCTGGCGGATCGCGCGCGGCGTCAGGTTCACGGCGGCCATGCTGACCATGTTTTCCAGGCGCGAGAGCGCGTCGCGCGGCGTGTTCGAGTGGATCGTGGCGAGCGAGCCTTCGTGGCCCGTGTTCATCGCCTGCAGCATGTCGAGCGCCTCGGCGCCGCGCACCTCGCCCAGGATGATGCGGTCGGGCCGCATGCGCAGCGCGTTGCGCACCAGCGCGCGCTGCGTGACTTCGCCCTTGTCCTCGATATTCGGCGGGCGCGTTTCCAGGCGCACGACGTGCGGCTGGCGCAGTTGCAGCTCGGCCGCATCCTCGATCGTCACGATCCGTTCGCTGGCCGGGATGAACCCCGAGATCAGGTTGAGCAAGGTGGTCTTGCCGCTGCCGGTCCCGCCCGAGATCAGGATGTTGACCTTGGCCGTGCCCAGGCTTTCGATCACCCGGATCATCGGCGGCGCCATGCTTTTGTACTCGAGCAGGTTATGCACCGTCAGCGGGCTGCCGCCGAAGCGGCGGATCGACAGGATTGGCCCGTCGACGGCCAGCGGCGGGATGATGGCGTTCACGCGCGAGCCGTCCGGCAGGCGCGCATCGACCATCGGGCTCGATTCATCGACCCGGCGCCCCACGCGCGAGACGATCTTTTCGATGATCTTCATCAGGTGGGCGTTGTCGTGGAAGGTGACGTCGGTCAGTTCGAGCTTGCCGTGGCGCTCGACCCAGACCTTGCTGGCGGTATTGACCAGGATGTCTGAAATCGTCGGATCGGCCAGCAGCGGCTCGAGCGGGCCGAAGCCCAGCATCTCGTGCTGGATGTCGAGCACCAGGTGGTGGCGCTCGTGCTGGTTCAGCACGATGCGCTCGTCTTCGATGATGCGCTGGACCAGCAGCGCCAGCTCATGCTTGAACTGTTCGGCGGTCAGGCGCTTCAGGCGCTCCAGATCGATCCGGTCGAGGATCATCTGGTGCATCAGCTTCTTGAGCTCCTGATAGGCCTGGTTGGGGGCGTCGTGCGATTCGGCGCCGGTCGGACGCTCGGGGTCGGGCAGCGCAAGGCGTTCGCGAAGGGACATCGATGTCTCCGGTGCGTGGTTCAAACGTGGGGAACGAGTCAGTCGACGTGATCCTGGCGCCCGAACAGGCGCCCCAGCAGGCCGCGGCTTTCGTGGACCCGCTGCGCGGTCACCAGTTCGACCAGATCGGCCAGGCTGCGCGCGGCGGCGCTCGAGCGCGACAACTGCAGCACCGGCACGCCCTGGTTCACCGAATCGGTGACCGCGATGTAGTCGTTGGGGAAGGTGTGCACCACTTCGCAGCCCAGCGCCGCATGCAGGTCCTGCAGGCGCAGCTTGCCGCCCTTTTCGTAGCGGTTGACGATCAGGCGGATGTTGTCGAGCACATAGCCGAGCGAGCGGAAGATGTCGAGCAGGCGGCGCGCATCGCGGATATCGGGCAGCGCCAGTTGCAGCAACGGGTAAATCGTGTCGGTCACGTCCAGCGCGCGCAGCGACACCGCATCGATCTGGCGCCCGACGTCGAGCAGCACGTAGTCATAATGCTGACGCGCGACGCGCAGGATGGTGTCGATGTGTTCGGGCTTGGCCTGCCGCTCGTGGGACGGATCGTCGGCCGCCGCCAGCACGCCGAAGCCCGGCGTCACGTGCACCAGGCACGATTCGAGAAACGGCCCGTCGATGCGGGCGATCTGGGCGCACACGTCCGACATCGTCATGGCCGGCTTCTGGTCCGACACGTACAGGGCGGCGTCGCCGAACTGGCCATGCAGGTCGATCAGCAGCACCTTCTTGCCGGCCAGCGAGGCAAGCGCGTAGCCGAAATTGGTCGAAATGAAGGTGGCGCCGCTGCCGCCCTTGCACGCGATGAAGGCCAGTACCTTCCCGTCGCGCATGGTCGAGATGCCGGTGGCGCTCGCGATGCGGTCCATCGCCTCATGAAAGGCGCGGTGCACCAGCGGCAGTTGCAGCAGCTCGCGCACGCCGGCGCGCATCGCGGTAATCAACAGGTCGGGCTGGTGCTGGGTGGTCAGCAGCATCAGTTGCGCTGTCGGATACTGCCGGCCCAGGCGCTCGAGCAGATTGGCTTCGGACGGTTCGAGGTTGCTGGCATCGACGATCACGAGTTGCGGCGCGTCGGGATCGGGCCGGTCGAGCGCCTCGCGCAGGCCGGCGCGGGTCGCGCCCAGGTGCAGGGGCGGCACCCGCGCGGCGCCCTGGGCGGCCAGTTCCGCGTACAGGTGGCTGTCCCGGCTGATCAGGAGCGCTCTCATGAAGTCCTCGATAAAGGTAGTGCCGCGCGCTTACTGCGCACGGATCATGGGCGCCGGCTGGCCGGTGTCCGGTTGGGCGAACGAGCGCTCGTAGTTGTCGATGGCCGCGCGCGCGGCGCGGCCATCGAGCCCTGCGGCGGGGTTGCGGCTGGCGCCCGCAGCCGGGTCGATCGTCTGCACGGCCAGGTTGGCGCGAGTCGCCGCGCCGAACTGGCTGTCCCAGTGCGGCGTGCTCGAGATGCAGCCCTGCGCGCCGCAGGCCAGCAGCACCAGCGCCGCCCGGCGTATGAATGTGGATGCCATGCTGCTCTCCTATTCCGGTTCGGGGCCGCCGGCGGCCGGCGCCGGTGCGGGTGGGACAGGCGCCGTGCCAACGGCGGGCGTGCTAACGGCGGGCGGACCTTCGAGGCGGCCGCCAAGCAGCACGCCGGCGCGCGACGGCGCATCGAACCGGTCGGTCGGCAAGCTCAGACTGCCGGCCAGCAGCGGCTTGACCAGACGCGCCGTGATGACGAACACCAGTTCAGTGCGCTCCTGCTGGAAGTCGGTGCTGCGAAACAGCGCGCCCAGTATCGGCACGTCGCTCAGTCCCGGCAGGCCTTTCAGGTTGGCGACCAGGTTGTTGCGCACCAGGCCACCGATGGCGAAGCTCTGGCCGTCGTGCAGCTGCACCGTGGTGCTGGCGCGACGCGTGGTCAACAGCGGCATGATCGCGGTGCCCGCAATGCCGGCGGCGCTGATGCCGATCCCTTCGCGCGACAGCTCCGACACTTCGGGCGCGACCTTCAGGTTGATGAGGCCTCCACCCAGCACGGTTGGGGTAAAGCGCAGGCCGACGCCGAATTCCTTCTCTTCCAGCGTCACCTTGTTATTGTCTTGCGCCACCGGGATAAAGAACTTGCCGCCGGCGAGGAACGCGCCTTCCTGGCCGCTGATGGCCAGCACGTTCGGCTCGGCCAGGATGCGCACCAGGCCATCGAGCTTGTCGGTGTCGATGCCGAAGCGGTTGCCGTTGGTCTTCAGGCCAGCCAGGCCGCCGCGCGCCAGCCCGCTGAGAAAATCGGTGGCCAGCGTGGTGGTCCAACTGCCGGACCCGAAGCTCAGGCGCACGCCGGTTTCAAGCCGCTCGAGCAACGTGCGCGCGACTTCGGCCACCTTGACCTCGAGCTGCACCTGCTGGGGCGCGCTGACTGCCAGCAGGTTGATCACGCGGGCGCTGGCGCCACCTGCCCCGGCAGCCGCGCCGCCGCCGCTGCCATTGCCGATCTGGATCACGCCGTCGGTCGCGTTGTCCTTGTCGGCCGCCGGCAACTGGCGCAGCGGGCGGCGCACATAGGCGCCGGCCAGTTCCACGGCGCGGTTGACCGCGGCAGCGTCGCTGACGGTGCCGGTCAGCACCAGCGTGTCATTCGCGGCCATTACCCGGATGTCCTTCTCGTGCGGCATGGCGAGGACCAGCATCGCTTGCAGGCTGGCCGGGTCCATCGCGACCGTGATGTCGATCACGCTGCACGCGCCGCTGCGACCTTGCACGATCATGTTGGTGGTGCCGACATCGACGGCGGCGATATACAGCGTGTCCGGCGCGACCAGCATCGCCTGAACGACGGCCGGGTTGCCGACGCTGCGCCGGGTGACTGCTTCGGGCAGGCGCAGCATGGTCGACTTGCCCATCTGGAGCGCCATGGTGGCCGGGCGCGCGGCCTCGCCCTGGCAGCCGCCGTTCAGGCGCAGCGCGGGCTGCGCTGCCACGTCAGGCGGTACCATTTTTTTGCCTGCCGGGGCAGCCAGGGCCAGCGCACTCAGGCCTGCCAACATGGCCGCCAGGCAGGCGCGCAGTGCGATCGTGGGTTGTCGTTGCATGATCGGTCCAGTCGAAGACATCAGAAGCATTCCTGCGATGCGTGCAGGCCGTTGATGACGCTGATGCATTCGCGGTGCGGCGCCGGCGCTGGTGCCGGCGCCAGCGCCCGCACCAGCTGCACCCGCGGTGGTGCCACAGCGCGCAGCACGACCGGGGCGGCGGGCGGCGCCAGCAGCAGGTTGTCCTTGGTCGCGCCGGTGGTGGTGGTGGCGGCAGGATCGATCTGGTTGCGCAGCGCCAGCGACAGCGTGCCGACGTTGCGCGCCAGGTCCAGCTTTTCGGCCTGTTCGGGCGTGACTTCGAGCGTGACGGCATTGACGACCTTGGGCTTGGTCTCGTCGCGCCCCACTTCCTGGGCCACCGCCAGCACCAGGATGCGCTCCAGGACGATCTTCGAGATGCTGTGCGCACGGGCCTGCGGTGCGTTCGGATCGGGCGCCGTCTCGGTGCTGACGATGATGTCGACATAGTTACCCGGCAAGGCGAAGCCGGCCACGCCGATCACATCGTTGACGCGCACCGTGATCGCGCGCTTGCCTTCGGTGATCAGGGCCGACAGGCCGCCCAGCGTGCCAGCCGGAGCCAGCTTGGCTTCGCTGACCGGTTCGCCCGCGAGCAGGCTGCTGCGCAGGACCCGGCCGTTCAGCGGCTGGGGATCGGTGAACGCGCCCTTGGGCACGCTGGGAGTGTGCCAATCCATCACGATGAACAGCGCGGGGGTCAAGCGCTGGCCGATGTCGATGTCGCTTTTTGCGACGACGATCCTGCCAGCAGCGGGCACCTGCGCACTGAGCAGCCAGCGCGCAGCCAGCGCCACGGCCAGCAGGCCAAGCACCACGGCCAGCGCCATCATGATCACGGCTCGTTGGTTTTTCACGATGCGTCCCCTTCGCCGAACAGGCTGTACCAGGCGCGCGTCAGGCCATCCACATCGCAGCAGGGGGCCTGACCGGAGAAGCCCGCGAAGTCGGCGATCCGGCCCAGCAGCTCGTGCGGATAGGCGGCCAGCAGCGCGCGCCCGGTGCGGCGGTGCAGGTGCTCGATCAGGAACGCGATCGCGCTGTCATCCAGGTCGATCCGGCGCTGCCGCGCCTGGCGCCGCAGCAGCGCGCGATAACTCTGCTCCGACAGCGGCCCGACCGGAATCCGGTAGCCGATGCGGCGCAGGCAGGCGTCGTCGAGCACCGACTCCGGCGCCAGGCTGGTGACCAGCACCAGGCTCACATCGAACGGCAAGACGTGCGTGGCGCCGCCCGGCACCGTGACATGGTCCAGGCCCGCTTCGAGCGCACCGAGCCAGCGGTGCAGCAGTTCGCCTGGCGGCACACGCTGGCGGCCCACATCGTCCACCACCAGCAAACCGTTGTTGGCCAGGATGTGGGGCGGCGCGTGCAGCACCCCGCTGCCCAGATCACTGCGCAGCTCGAGCATGTCGCGCGCCAGCTCCGGCCCCACGTGCACCAGCGGACGCTGGCTCAGGGCCCAGCGTGCATCGCCGCTGCGGCGTTCTTCGAGGGCGCGTACGTGCAGCGGCAGGGGATGCAGCGTCAGGTCATGCAGCTGGATGATTTCGTGGTTGACCAGCACCGCATACGGCACCGCGATCGGGTCCTGGCGCAGGCGCGCCAGCTTGCGCGCCAGTGACGTCTTGCCGCTGCCGGACGGCCCGTACAACAGCAGCGGGCGACCCGAATACAGGGCGGCGCCGATCTGCTCGCGAATGGCCGGCGCCAGGCCGTCGCCGTCGAGCACCGCATCGAGCTCGGTGCGCGTGACGCGCGCGGCATCGGGCTGGCGCTGCGACTGGCGCGTGACCACGGCGCGCCATGCTGCCAGCGTCACCGGCGCCGGGCCGACATAGCGCGATTCGGCCAGATAGTCGCCCGCCGCGCGCTGGCCCAGGGTCGTCAACTGGTAGTGCACATCAAGGTCACTGTCGCCCGAATACGCGACTTCGGCCTGCTGGGTGCCCACCAGGGCCTGCAACACTTCGCGCAGCACGCTGACCGACAGCCGCAGGCGTCCAGTCAACTGGGACAGCGGCGTCTTGCCGTCGGCATGCAGGGTCTTGACCACGAGCGCCGTCACCAGGCGCGCGTCGAGCCCCGTGTCACGCACCGTACGTGGCTGGCGCGGCAGCACGGCGGCGAGATTGCCATCCGCATCAAAACCCGGCGCAGACAGGGACAACGATGCATCCGGTCCGGTCGGCGCGGCGGCCGATAACACTCCGATCATGACGTCTCCTGCTGCTGAAGTTGGTTCTGGGAAAACCTCAATTGATTCTAACGAGCATCTATTTGCGGCACTTGATGCCTGACAAGAGCAGCCGCAGCGATCATGCGAGGGGCGTGGCGCCGTAACGACTGACCAGGTGCACGATCGTCCCGGCAGCAATGGCCACGCCATACGGAATCGCGCCGGCGCTGGGCCGGCCGCTGTTCTCCGGGCTCGGCAAGCGTTGCAGGCGCAGCAGGATGGGCAGCAACATGGCCCACAGATTGGCCAGGGCCAGGCGCAGCCGCCCTTTGACAATGAGAACCACCAGCACCATCACGCCGCCTGCGCACCAGGCCAGGATGGCGATGCGCAGCGCGTCGCCCGCGCCGGTGAAGACGCCAACGGCGGCCATCATCTTGACGTCGCCGGCGGCCATGCCGCGCAGCAGATAGAACGGCAGCAGCACGGCCAGACCGGTCGCGCAGCCGCCCAATGCGGACAGCAGCGCCGTCACCGGCCGGGGCGACAGCAGGTGCAGCAGCAGCGCGCCGAGTACGCCGGCGAGCAGCAGAAGATTGGGAATGCGCCGACTTTCCAGGTCCTTGATCGCAGCGGCGGTCACCAGCAGCAGCAGCAGCGTGTCGCGGTAGGGTGCGATATCCATGATCGGTTCCAGAAAAAATGCCCCCCGGGGCCGGACTGCGACCTGGGGGGCACACGGATTACGGTGCAGTCGGGTTAGCGGTGTTCAGCTGATCCCGGATGTACTCGAACGTTTCCTTGATGCCAGTACCGACCTCGCCAGCCACGGTGGCCATTGCGACGCCGATGAGTGCAGCGATCAGGCCATACTCGATGGCAGTCACACCGTTTTCGTCTGCGATGAAGGCTTTGATGGCGGAGGTAATCGTGCTCATGACAAAACTCCTTTAGTGGTTGAAAAATACTGGCTGCGACCGGGCCCGGCCGCCCCTGCTACGTGACGTGTGCCAGTAAGTTGACTATAGGTATTAGTGCCGAGCGGCAATTTGATGATGCTCAGTTTTTCCACATGGAAATATTTTTGACTGAGGAAAAACAAGGTTCACGGGCCGCTGCGGCGCGACCCGATGACGCAGGAGAAAAATCGCCAAGAATAGTTGCCGCTAGTACAAAAAAGCATTATGCTGTTTTGCTTGGCCGCTGAAAAATGCGGCACTTCCGGCCCTCTTGCGCGTCATCCCACGCCATCTGCAGGGTCTTTTTTTTCGTGCTTTGGCTGGCCTGACAACGACGACATGGATTCCCTGCTGCGACACATGGTGGACATGACCGGCCACCGCGATCATGCGATGCTGGACATCTCGGTGATCTCGGCGGTCCAGGAACTATCGGGCGCGAACCAGACCCGGGTCCTGGGCATTTCCAGCGTCGCCGACCAGCTGTTCGTGCGCTCGCGCGCCTGCATCCAGGCCGGCGGCGTCGCCTGTCCGGAAGAACCCCAGGACAGCGGCCCGGGCGAGCCGATCGCCACCTATCCTGAACTCGAGGCGTGCCTGCGCCAGCACGCCACGCGCGCCGAAGGCATGGGCCAGGACGGCTTGCGCCGCCTGTGGCTGCCGATCTGGTTTGGCGAGCGGGCCGATACCTGCCTCGAGATCGCCCACGACACCCCGTTCACGCCGGAAGCGCTGTACATGGTCAGCGGCATTGTCAGCGTGTACCGCAATTTCCAGAATCTGCTCGATTACAGCGAACGCGATTCGCTGACGGGCCTGCTCAACCGCAAGACCTTCGACGACCAGCTGGCGCGCATGCTGCTGGCAACGGACGCCGATCCCGTCATGCCCGGCCTGGCCGAGCGGCGTGGACAGCACGGGGCGGAGGCGCAGTGGCTGGCCGTGGTCGACGTCGACCACTTCAAGACGGTCAACGACCGCTTCGGCCACCTGTATGGCGACGAGGTCCTGATCCTGATCGCCAACCTGCTGCAGTCGTCCTTCCGTACGCAGGACCGGGTGTTCCGCTTTGGCGGCGAAGAGTTCGTGGTGCTGCTGCGTTCGACGACGCTCGAGAACGCGCGCCGCATCATCGAGCGCTTTCGTCTCGATGTCGAAAGCCACCATTTTCCGCAGGTGGGGCAAGTCACTGTCAGCATCGGCTTCACGGGCGTCAGCGCGGCCGATTCGCCGGTCGTCACGCTCGGCCACGCCGACCAGGCGCTGTATTTCGCCAAGGCCAACGGCCGCAACCGCGTCTGCCATTACGAAGCGCTGGTCGACGGCGGCCTGCTGCAGACCGTCACGACCAACGACACCGCCGAATTCTTCTGAACGCGTTGCGCTCAGGCGACCTGCATGAAGCGCAGCGGTTCGACCTGCCACTTCTCGGCCGACTCGTGACGCACGATGCGGTCACCGCCGCCAAAGCCCAGCGGCCGTGACAGATCGACGGTCTCGGGCTTGATGTAACGCTGTTCCCGGGTATGGAAGAACACGTTGACCTTCGGCGTGAGCAGGCTCGTTTCGTGCGGCTCGACCACCACACCCAGACGGCCCGATTCCAGCAGCACCAGCGTGCCGACCGGGTAGATTCCGACGCAGCGCATGAACTCCTGGACCAGGGCGGGATCGAAGTGGAATTTGCTCCACTCATACAGCTTGCGCAGCGCTTCGGCCGGTGCCACCCCCTTGTGATAGCAGCGCTCCGACGTGATCGCGTCGTATACGTCGACGATGGCCGCCATCTGCGCCAGTTCGCTGATCGCGTCCCCGGCCTGGTGGTCCGGATAACCGCTGCCGTCGCGCCGCTCGTGGTGGTGCAGCGTGATGTCGAGCGGTATGGCGCCAATGCCGGGCGTGCGCAGCAGGATGTCGTGGCCATCGCGCGGATGGCGCTTGACGATGGCAAACTCGGCGTCGGTCAGGCGTCCCACCTTGTTGAGAATCGCATCCGGCACCAGCGCCTTGCCGGTGTCGTGCAGCAGCCCGCCGATGCCGGCCTGGTAGATGCGCTCGTCATCCAGATTGCGTGAGCGGCAGAATGCCACCAGCAGCGTGCACACACTCACCGAATGCAGGAATGTGTAATCGTCCTTGTTCTTGATCTGCAACAGGCCGAGCAAGGCGCCCGCGTTGCGCAGGATCGATTCGGTGATGTTCTGCACGACCGGCCCGACCTCGTCGAGGTGGACGGCCTTGCCCAGCCGCGCGTCCTGCATCACCGTGCGCACCACGCCCACCGCTTCGCGCCGCACCGTGGCCGCGCGCTGCAGCTCCTCGCCAACGGAGAATCGTACCCGACTGGTCGCGGTGGTGGCCAGCGCCGTCACTTCGGCTTCTGTGGCTGCCTGCGCCTGGGCCAGCGTGGGCGCGTCCACGTCCATGCCGCGGCTGCAATCGATCACGACGCCGTGGATGCGCGCATCGCGGATTTTCTGGATTTCGCTCTCGCAGGACAGCAGGAACTGACTGCGCACAAATGGATGCTCCATCCAGCCACAATCGAGATCGTGGATGAACATGCCAACCCTGAGCTGTGACGCATCCACTTTTTTCAACATCTGACGTACCCCTCTGGTAACCGGCGCGGGTGTGTCCACGCGCTATGCAGGAAGTATACCAAATGATTGCAATAAATCACTTAATGTTATCTTTAGTAAAACTTCAAGAAACCGGTTCATTTGTTCACTACTTGACGTTAACGTTAACGTCAGCTACCGTACCAGCACCCCTCGTCCTCCCGCCTACAAGGACTGCTACCCATGAACGATACAACCGCCGCCGCCACGCTGGCCGCCCCCGCCCCTGCTACCCCGCAACTGGCCAACAAGGTGCGCTTCGTCACCGCCGCTTCGCTGTTCGACGGTCACGACGCCTCGATTAACATCATGCGGCGCATCCTGCAATCGAACGGTGCCGAGGTGATCCACCTGGGCCACAACCGCTCGGTCGACGATGTCGTCACGGCGGCACTGGCCGAGGACGCGCAGGGCATCGCCATCTCGAGCTACCAGGGCGGCCACGTCGAATACTTCAAGTACATGATCGACCTGCTGCGCGAGCGCGGCGGCGCGCACATCAAGGTATTCGGCGGCGGTGGCGGCGTGATCGTCGCGCACGAAATCGACGAACTGCACGCGTACGGCGTCACCCGCATCTTCAGTCCCGAAGACGGCCAGCGCATGGGCCTGGTCGGCATGATCCACGCGATGCTGCAAGCCTGCGATGTCGACCTGTCGCCGTATGCCCCGACCACGCTGGCGGCGCTGCAGCAGGGCGAGCTGGCCGCGCGCCATCGCCCGCTGGCGCAGCTGATCACGGCGCTGGAAAACGACAAGGTCGACGCCGCGCTGCGCGCGCAGATCCTCGAACACGCCGCGACGCTGCGCGTGCCGACGCTGGGCATCACCGGCACCGGCGGCGCCGGTAAATCGTCGCTGACCGATGAACTGATCCGCCGCATTCGCCTCGATCAGGGCGACCGCCTGAACATCGCCGTGATCTCGATCGACCCGTCGCGCCGCAAGTCCGGTGGCGCGCTGCTGGGCGACCGCATCCGCATGAATGCGATCAGTCCGTGGAACGGCCAGACGCGCATCTTCATGCGCTCGCTGGCCACGCGCGACGCCGGCTCGGAAATCTCGCAGGCGCTGCCCGACGTGATCGCCGCCTGCAAGGTGACCGGGTTCGACCTCGTGATCGTCGAGACGTCGGGCATCGGCCAGGGCGACGCCGCCATCGTGCCGCACGTCGACACGTCGATGTACGTGATGACGCCGGAATTCGGCGCCGCCTCGCAGCTCGAAAAAATCGACATGCTCGATTTCGCCGACTTCATCGCCATCAACAAGTTCGACCGCAAGGGCGCGCTCGACGCGCTGCGCGACGTGGCCAAGCAGTACCAGCGCAACCGCGAGTTGTGGAGCCAGAGCCCGGACCAGATGCCGGTGTTCGGCACCCAGGCATCGCGCTTCAACGACGATGGCGTAACGGCGCTGTACCACGGCCTGCTGCCAAGGCTGGCGGCGCTCGGCCTGCCGATCGATACGAGCAGCCTGCCCGCGCCGGCGCTGCGCTACTCGAGCGGCAAGAACGTGATCGTGCCGCCGGCGCGCAGCCGCTACCTGGCCGAGATCGCCGACACCGTGCGCGGCTACCACCGCCATGTGGCGCGCCAGGTGAAACTCGCACGCGAGCGCCAGCAACTGGGCGAATCGAAGCGCATGCTGCTGGCCGCCGGCCAGGGCGCTGCCACGGGCGACGCGCTCGACGGCTTGATGGCCGAACGCGACAACGCGATGGATGGTGAAGCCAAAAACCTCGTGTCGGCCTGGCCTGCGCTGCAGGCCGCGTATGCCGGTGATGACTACGTCACGCACGTGCGCGACAAGGAAATCCGCACGCGCCTGGTCACCAAAACCCTGTCGGGCAACCCGATCCGCAAGGTCGCGCTGCCGCGCTTTGAAGACCACGGCGAAATCCTGCGCTTCCTGATGCTCGAGAACGTGCCGGGCGCGTTCCCGTACACGGCTGGCGTGTTCCCGTTCAAGCGTGAAGGCGAAGACCCGACCCGCATGTTCGCGGGCGAAGGCGATGCGTTCCGCACCAACAAACGCTTCAAGCTCGTCTCGACGGGGATGGATGCCAAGCGCCTGTCGACCGCGTTCGATTCGGTCACGCTGTACGGCGCCGACCCGGCGCTGCGGCCCGATATCTACGGCAAGGTCGGCAACTCGGGCGTGTCGATTGCCACGCTGGACGACATGAAGGTGCTGTACGACGGCTTCGACCTGTGCAGCCCGTCGACGTCGGTGTCAATGACGATCAACGGCCCGGCGCCGACCATCCTGGCGATGTTCATGAATACGGCGATCGACCAGCAGATCGACAAGTTCGCGCACGACAACGGCCGCCAGCCCACGCCTGAAGAAAGCGAAAAAATCCGCGCCTGGGTGCTCACCAGCGTGCGCGGCACCGTGCAGGCCGACATCCTGAAGGAAGACCAGGGCCAGAACACCTGCATCTTCTCGACCGAGTTTTCGCTGAAGGTCATGGGGGACATCCAGGAATATTTCGTGCGCCACGGCGTGCGCAATTTCTACTCGGTGTCGATCTCGGGTTATCACATTGCCGAAGCGGGCGCCAATCCGATCTCGCAACTGGCCTTCACGCTGTCGAACGGCTTCACATTCGTCGAAGCCTACCTGGCGCGCGGGATGCACATCGACGACTTCGCGCCGAACCTGTCGTTCTTCTTCTCGAACGGGATGGACCCGGAATACACGGTGCTCGGGCGCGTCGCACGCCGCCTGTGGGCCGTGGCCATGCGCGAGCGCTACGGCGCCAACGACCGCTCGCAAAAGCTCAAGTACCACATCCAGACGTCGGGCCGTTCGCTGCACGCGCAAGAGATCGACTTCAACGACATCCGCACCACGCTGCAGGCGCTGATCGCGATCTACGACAACTGCAATTCGCTGCACACCAATGCCTACGACGAAGCGATCACCACGCCGACCGATGAATCGGTGCGCCGTGCGCTGGCCATCCAGCTGATCATCAACCGCGAATGGGGCCTGGCCAAGAACGAGAACCCGAACCAGGGCGCGTTCATCATGGACGAACTGACCGACCTCGTCGAAGAGCAGGTGCTGCAGGAATTCGAGCGCATCGCCGAACGCGGCGGCGTGCTGGGCGCGATGGAAACCGGCTACCAGCGCGGCAAGATCCAGGAAGAGTCGATGCTGTACGAGCACCAGAAGCACGACGGCACGCTGCCGATCATCGGCGTCAATACCTTCCGCAACCCGAAGGGCTCGGGCGCACCGGCAACCATCGAACTGGCGCGCTCGACCGACGACGAAAAGCAGTCGCAGCTGCAGCGTCTGGACGCCTTCCACACGCGCCACGCGGACGCCGCGCCAGCCGCCCTGGCCGCGCTGCGCCAGGCCGCGATCGACAACCAGAACGTGTTCGCGCACTTGATGGACGCCGTGCGCGTGTGCTCGCTGGGGCAGATCACGACGGCGCTGTTTGAAGTGGGTGGGCAGTACCGGCGCAATATGTAATTGTAATAATGGCGGGGGCAAACAGCCTAGAATGGCTTCGTGAACCACGGAGTCATTCATGCCAATCCGCCCCGCACAACTGGCCGCCCTGATGCGCGAAGTCGAACAGGAAGACCCGATCGACTTCGCCGACCTCCCCTTTCCCGAAGACGAACTGCGCGACCTCGTCGCCAGCCACCTGTGCGAGATGGCGGCGGCCATGGAAAACTTCAGCCAGGAAGATCGCCTGATGACGCTGCTTGCCGTCTCGGCCAAGCTGGTGCTGGAAAACCTCGTACTCCACGTACAGTTATTACGGCGGCATGGCTTGCCCGTGGGTGAACATGTCGATGCCTTGCTACAACGTCTACGGGGCGGTCCCGGTAGCGAGGGCGAGTGACAAGGGCTGCGCCCGCCGCTTCCAGTCTTGGTAACAATTGCTCTCACTTTTTTGCTGTTACCTGTGGCTGGAATTTGCAACAATTGCATCCGTTTGCACGTTGGCGACGCTGTTCCTTCAGGTATTATTTGTTGTTGAGGAATTTCGCTATCTGGCGAAACAACGAACTCCATTGCCTGAGGAATCCCACATGTCGCGCCACGCTACCAAGCTTACTCTTACCGCCCTGCTGTCCGGCGCCATCCTTGCTGCCGGTCTGTCCGGTTGCAACCGCACCCAGTCGACCGAGACCCTGCTGGCCGAAGCCACTGACTATCAAAAAAAGGGCGATATCAAGGCGGCGCTGATCCAGTTGAAGAATGCCGTGGCCAACAGCCCGGAAAATGGCGAAGCGCGCATGGCGCTGGGTACCCTGCAATTGTCGACTGGCGACGCCGTGTCGGCTGAAAAAGAATTCGGCCGCGCCCGTTCGCTGGGCATCCCGGCAGCGCGCGTGCTGCCGCTGCTCGGCCAGGCGCTGACGCAGCAAGGCAAGTTCAAGGAAGTGCTCACCGAGATCACGCCCGAAGCGGCGGCCGGTTCGGCCCCACTGCTGAGCCTGCGCGCTGACGCGCTGCTGGGCAGCGGCAAGCCGGAAGAAGCGCAGCAGGCCTACGCCGCCGCGCTGACGGCCGATGCCAATTCGGGCGAGGCCCTGATGGGCATGGCGCGCATGGCTGCCGCCAAAGGCGACCGTGAAGCAGCCACGCGTTACGTCGAAGATGCTGTGGCCAAGGATTCGAAGAATCCGGAAGTCTACATGATGCAGGGCTCGATGCTGCGCATGATGAACAAGCCCGACGAAGCCCTGGCGGCCTATAGCCAGGCGCTCAAGCTCAAGCCGGATCACCGCGGCGCCCACATTGAAAAGGCGTACGTCGAGATCGCGCGCGGCAAGTTCGATGCGGCCAAGATCGAAGTCGAAGCAGCGGAAAAGAATTCGCCGGGCAGCCTGTTGGTGGTGTACACGCGCGCCCTGTTCGAGTTCTCGCAAGGTAAATACTCGGCAGCCAAAGACGCGCTGGCCAAGATCCTCAAGATCGCGCCCGATCACCAGCCGAGCATCCTGCTGGCCGGCGCGTCCGAGCTGAACCTGGGCGGCACCCAGCAGGCCGAGCAGCACCTGCGCAAATACCTGCAAAGCAATCCGGACAACGTCTACGCCCGCAAGCTGCTGGCCCAGGCGCAACTGCGCAATTCGCAGCCAGCCGATGCCGCCGCGACCTTGGCGCCGGCCCTGAAGGATGCGCCGCAGGATGCGCAACTGCTGGCCCTGGCAGGCGAGTCGTACATGCAGGTGCGTGACTTCGACAAGGCCAGCAGCTACCTCCAGCAGGCCGCCACACTGGCGCCGCAAGCTGCCGCCGTGCGCACCTCGCTTGGCCTGTCGCGCCTGGCGCAGGGTGACCAGGCCCGTGGCCTGAGCGAACTCGAAGCGGCCGCCACGCTCGATCCGAAATCGATCCAGGCCACGATGGCCCTGGTGCAGACCGAGATGGGCATGAAGCGCTACGACCGGGCCGAGGCCGCCGTCGCGTCGCTCGAAAAGCAGCAGCCTGACAGTGCACAGGTGCAGCAGCTCAAGGGCGCCGTGTACATGGTCCAGGGCAAGAATGCGCCGGCACGCACGGCATTCGAGAAAGCCGTGCAGCTGCAGCCGACGTTCCTGCCGGCTGTCACCAATCTGGCACGCCTGGACATGCAGGAGAAAAAGCCGGACGCTGCCAAAGCGCGCTTCACGGCCTTCCTCGAGAAAGACAAGAACAATGCCGACGCCATGGCGGCATTGGGTGAGCTGGCGCTGCTGCAGAAGAACACGGCCGAAGCCACCACCTGGTTCGAAAAAGCCAGCACGGCCAATCCGCAGGCAACGGCCCCGGCACTGAAACTGGGCGCGCATTACCTGCGCACCGACCAGGCACCAAAAGCGCTGACGCTGGCCCGCAAGTTGCAGACCACGAACCCGACCGATGCCGGCGTGCTCGAAATGCTGGGCCAGTCGCAGGTCGCCACCAAGGATCTGAACGGCGCACTCGATACCTACAGCAAGCTGGCCAATGTGCTGCCAAAATCGGCACCGGCGCAGATTCGCCTGGCCGAGGTGCAGCGCCTGCTCAAGAACGACAGCGCAGCCGCCGGCCACATCAAGCGCGCGATCGACCTCCAGCCTGATTTCATGCCTGCGCGCCTGATGCAGGTGGATGCGGCAATGCGCGCCAAGCGCCCGGACGATGCGCTGGCAGCAGCGCGCCAGGCGCAGCAGGTCGCGCCAAAAGCGCCACTGGGCTTCGTGCTCGAAGGCGACATCCTGATGAGCCAGCAAAAGAGCGCGCCTGCCCTGCAGGCGTATGAAAAGGCCGTGGCGCTGGCGCCGTCGTCAGAACTGAACGCCAAGGTCGTGCAGGCGATGCAGGCCGGTGGCAAGAGCAAGGAAGCGCTGGAGCGCGCCGAAAAGTGGCTGGCCCAGAACCCGTCTGATGCACGCATGGCCATGATGGTCTCCGAGATCAATATGGCGGGCAAGGATTACAAGGCGGCCATCGCCCGTCTGGAATCCGTGCAAAAGACGGCGCCGGATAACCCGATGGTGCTGAACAATCTGGCCTGGGCCTACCAGCAGGTGAAGGATCCGCGTGCGCTGCCAACTGCCGAGCAGGCATTCAAGGTTGGCGGCGACAATCCGGGCGTGATGGACACGCTGGGCTGGATGCTGGTCGAGCAGGGCAATGTCGCACGCGGCCTGCCACTGCTGCAAAAAGCCAGCACCCAGGCGCCGAACGCCATGGAGATTCGTTATCACCTGGCACAGGCGCTGAACAAGAGTGGCGACAAGGCTGGCGCCAAGCGCGAGCTCGACAAGCTGCTGTCAGCGAACACGCCATTCGCGCAAGCCGATGAGGCACGCGCACTGCTCAAGACGCTGTAATGTGGCACGCTGCCGCCGCACGCCATCGCATGGCTTGCGGCGGCCTTGTTTTACCGTTGCATACAGCATCCTGGCGATGATATTTATTCATCCTATCGAACGCTCAATTTATTGATGTCGAGATAAGATGTCATGACATAAATAAGGATGTTTATCGTGAACGACGATTCATACGGAATCCGGCTTACCGATACTTCGGACGGTCGTAACTCGGCCAGCATGCTGATCAACAGGATGTACGCCTGGCGTGGCTATTCCGGAGATCACCAGCCGAGTAACGACCCCAATCGCATCACGCTGACCGCCACCGACAAGGGCGACGTCGTCGGCACCCTCAGTATCGGCATCGATTCCGAGGTCGGGCTGATGGCCGATGAAGTCTTCGGCGCTGAGCTCGACGCCCACCGCGCCAATGGCGCCCGCCTCTGCGAGTTCACCAAATTTGCGTTCGATCCGTCAGTGCGCTCGAAAACCGCGCTGGCCAACGTGTTCCACCTGGCCGTCATCTACGCCCGCGACATGCATGGCTGCACCGACATCATCATCGAGGTCAATCCGCGCCACCGCCGTTTCTACGAGCGCATGCTGGGGTTCCGCAAAGAAGGCGAGCTCAAGGTCAATACGCGGGTGGATGCGCCGGCCTACCTGCTGCGCGTGAACCTCAACTACGTAACCGAGCAGATCAGTATTTTCGGCGGCACCTTTGCCGCCGATGGCGAAACCGAAGAGCGCTCGTTCTACCCATACTTCTTTTCGCCCCGCGAGGAACGCGGTATCATCAACCGCCTGCTGCGCATGGATGAGTCACATCCGGCGTAAGCGACTGCGCCGCCGGTATGCGCCCTGCTCTTCCTGCGGCGCCGACCAGCTTGTCCCTACTTTTTCGCAATGTCCCCGATGAGCAATCCGTTCCAGTACGAGCAGGCGTTTTCACGCAATATTGGCTGGGTCACGCCCGCCGAACAGCAGCAGTTGCGTGGCAAGCGCATTGCCATTGCGGGCGGCGGTGGCGTCGGTGGCGTGCACCTGCTGACGCTGGCCCGTCTGGGCGTCACGCATTTTCATATTGCCGACTTCGACACCTTCGACATCCCCAACTTCAACCGCCAAGTGGGCGCGATGATGTCGACCGTCGGCCAGCCCAAGGCCGACGTACTGGCGCGCATGGCGCGCGACATCAACCCCGACATCGACATCAAGATCTTTCCCGAAGGCGTCCATGCCGACAATCTTGATGAATTCCTGGCCGGCGTCGATCTGTACGTCGATGCGCTCGACTTCTTCGCCTTCGATGCGCGCCAGCAGACGTTTGCTGCCTGTGCACGGCTCGGTATCCCGGCCACCACGGCGGCGCCACTGGGCATGGGCGCTGCCCTGCTCAACTTCATGCCGGGCAAGATGACGTTCGAGGAGTATTTCGGCTGGGGCGATTTGCCGGAGCAGGAAAAGGCGATCCGCTTCGTGGTCGGCCTGGCGCCGGCTGGTCTGCACCGCAACTACCTGATGGTGCCTGGTTCGGTGAACTTCGCCGAGCGGCGCGGTCCATCGACCTTCATGGCTTGCCAGCTGTGCGCCGGCATCATTGCCACCGAATCGCTCAAGATCCTGCTGGGGCGCGGCGACGTGCTGGCGGCGCCATGGGGCATGCAGTTCGACGCCTACCGCAACAAGCTCAAGCGCACGTGGCGGCCGGGCGGCAACCGGCATCCGATCCAGCGCCTGGCGATTGCCATTGGCCGGCGCCAGTTTGCCCGCATGGCCGCCGCCGGTCGCTGAACCGTTGGCGCGGCGATTTGCTGGCGCGTCGCGCCGACGAGTCGGGCAACGAAAAAAAACCACTGCCGTTACCGGTAGTGGTTTTTTTCTTGCTTGAGAATCAGGCCTGCGCAGCAGGCCCGTAATTCTTAGGCAGCTTTCTTGTTGCGGCGACGTGCTGCGTACAGACCCAGCATGCCCAGGCCCAGCAGGCCAACCGATGCTGGCTCTGGCACTTCCGAAGGCTGGCCTTCGAACACGACGTCCAGCGAACCGGTGATGGTCTGGGTTGCGGTCGGCGAGAAGCGGGTCAGCTGGCCCGACTGGAACGACAGGTTGTAGAACGGGTTTGGCGAAACGAAGAAGTTTGCGCCTGGGCCGGTCAGGTTGAAGGTGGTGTCCGAACCGAAGCTGCCGCAGTTGATGCCGACGCCGGAGCCGGTGCCGCAGGTGCTCAGCGTTGGGTCCAGGTTGCCTTCACCAGCCAGTGCAATGCCGGTAGCCAGTTCGACGTCATCAGCCGTGTTTGCGAAGGTGAAGTTGCCCGAACCGGTGGTTGCGTTGGCGGTCTTGACGGTGTTGTTGCCAGCATCCAGGAACAGCGACAGGCCACCGGTGCCTGGCAGGAACGTGAACACGGTCTCAGCGCCCGTGGTCACGAAGGTGCCTGCTGCTTTGTACAGTGCGTACATGCTGTAACCAACGCCCAGACCCGTCGTGCCGGCCTTGACCGAAACACCGTTGCTGACGAACGACGTAGCATCCCAGTACAGCGAGACATTGAACGTACCAGCTGCCTGGTTGAACGTTGCGATTTCGGTGTAGGTGCCGCCGATACGGTCAGCGGTGAAGTTCGCGTAGCTGCCGGTCGGGTTGACTTCGAACACGCCAGCACTTGCGGTTGCGCTGAACAGGGAAGCAGCTGCGATCGATGCGGCGACGATGGTTTTCTTGAAGGCGTTCATTTCGTAAATCTCCTGGGTTATCTGGGGTACTGCTCACGAGGCTATATAAGCAATCACCGTGCCAGCTCAAGAGATTTGTTTTAAATCAAACAGTTAGCGATTCAGACTGTTCGAGATCAAACATCACTGTAAAAAATACCGACAGCATATTTCCTCCCTGAAGACGATGCTGTCAGATTGCTCCTACACCGGCTTGCGTACCACGACATTCCAAGTATTTCCCGAAGTAAATTCGGAGTGAATTTCATAACCTGCCGCCAACATCTTGGCGCGAAGTTCTTCGGTATGGAATGGGCTGTACAGAATGCCCTTGCGGATGCCCCAGTCATTAATTTTTTGCGCTGCCCAGCGTAGCGGTGCGAATCCGGTTGGGTACAACAACACGTTTGCTGCCATCGTGCCGCCTGGTTTGAGCACACGCAGGATGTCGCGCAAGGCGCCATCGATCGTCGGGAAGCAGTGGATCGAGTTGGCGATATTGGCCGTGTCGAAGCTGTTGTCGGCAAACGGCAGCTGTGCCGCATCGGCGTGCTGGACAACAACCTGAGGATTATTGGCAAAACGGCGCTTGGCACCGGCCAGCATCGACGGGGCGTAGTCGATACCAGTCACCTTGACTTGCGGCAGCTTGCGGCGACGGCGCCAGTTCAGCACCATCTCGAGCAGCGTTCCGGTGCCGCATGCCACTTCCAGGTGTTCCGGACCAAAGTTCGGTCCGAAGAAGCGCATCTGGGTGCCGATGGTGCTGTTATAAGCGAAGGTCAGAATGAAGAAACCGCGCAGGTCGTACCACCACGGCTCGGAGGAATAGGCTTCGGCGATTTCGTCCCTGGTCTTACCTGTCGTCATGGCGCACCCTCATTGTCAAATACAAGAGCGCTGAATATAGGACGTTCCTGCCAAGCAGGCAAGGAACAAATGCAACAGAGAAAGTATGGCGGGCTGCCGCGGCCCTTGGGAAGGGACCGCAGAAGGGTGACTGATTAACCGAGCTGGCGCAGGCGGTTGATGATACCGGCTTCTTCACGCTGCGAAAAGAACCATGGAAACAGCGAGCGCTCGCCCACTGCCTTGTCCTGCATGCCGCCCCACTTGGCCACCTGCTCGGTCCCGTAGGCCGTGGCGGCGCTGAGCAGCACTGCCGGCGCCTGAACGCGCGGGTTGGGCCGCGCTTCGCACACTGTCTGGAAACCCAACATGGCTTCATAGAAACGACGGTGACGTGGATTGACCTCAATGAAGATGTGCGTGCAACCATTCAGGTCGCGGGCATAGATCAGGGCCACGTGGAACAGCGAGGCCAGCACGGCCTTGGACTTGATCGCCGGATCGACAGCCAGCTTGATGATTTCGCATACCTTGCCGCTGTTGCGCTGGGTATCGACGTAGTCGGCAAACACCTGGTCGGCCATCAGGCCGATCTCGGAATCCAGGCCCAGGCTCAAGGTGCCGAATACCTGTCCATGGTCCGAGGCGGTCAGCGTGATCCGGTTCGGATCGTTACCGATCTGATGATTACCGCTATAGCCGCGCCAAGCATACATCTTACTGATGAGCATGCTCGCGGAGTTACGCTGGGTGTCAATATCAGCCGCGCGAATGCCGAATACGCGTTCGTTGATGGTGACGTCGATGATGCTGGGATTCATTCCGCCGTTAGCGAAGTCATCGCTGCCCAGACTTGCGCAAGGAACGGCTGGCGCTAATGTCTCGATCATATACTTCCTCCAGGCGAAACCGATATGTAATGCATTGATGAAATGTGATCATCATAGCATCAATAATTACAATTTATAAATTTAATTACCAGAATGAACTTTTTCTGGTAATAGGGCTACTAAACTCGTCAGAAAGCAAAGAGTAGCAGCTCAAGCGGCCTCTGCGGTACGTGGCGACAAGAAAGCCTTGTGAAACAAGTGGCGCGCGAGCAACACCGGTGGCATACGCAGCCAGTTTCCGCGCACATACAAGGTAAAGCGCGCTGCGCCATCGAAGCGCGTGGCGCATTCCGGGTGTAACGGCGACAGTGCGCGCAGGAAGAGCGCGTCCATCAATGGCAACAACAAGCCTGTTGGACCAAATGGCGCGGCGGCAGCCAGCGTTGCCGCTGGCACCGGCGTGCCAAAAGTGTGGGTGATGTAACGCAATGCGTAGAACAACGG
The DNA here is from genome assembly GCF_014200505.1 of Massilia aurea. Lineage (GTDB taxonomy): Bacteria > Pseudomonadota > Gammaproteobacteria > Burkholderiales > Burkholderiaceae_D > Telluria > Telluria aurea_B. Next base: position 587,730 of record NZ_JACHBX010000002.1, read on the forward strand.
GCGCGTCAGTTCCAGCGCATCGGCACGCGCCACGAGGCCATCCCAGAACCCTGGCTCGGTGTCAAAATGCAGCGCCAGGCGATGCAGATCGAACAGGTCGCGCAAGCCCTGGTCGAATTCGCCACCAAAGAACAGGTGCACGGCGCTGTGCAAGAACATGTCGTGTGGGCACAACGTGTAGATGCCCAGCGCGCCCTGCTCACCAGGAATCGCCCGCGCTGCCGCGCGCAGCAATGCCGGATCGGGCCGCACGGGCGCCGTTTCGGGCAGGATTGCGTGGTGCACATCGATCGCATTGCCGCGGCGCAAATGCACCATTGGGGGCAGCTCATGCATCCAGGTACGGTAATAGCGTTCGTCGTAGGCGTCATGGTGGGCGCTGGCCCAGCCGTGAAGCATCAGCGCGCGCTCGACCTGGTCGAGGCTGTCCTTGGGCACCAGAATGTCGATGTCCGAAAACAAACGGCCGCGTCCGGACGGCAGGCCGGCCATTGCATACGCAGCGCCCTTGAGCAAAATCAGGGGCAACCCGAGCTGGGCCAGGGCGCTGCGGATGCGCTCGACCTCGTAGCCGGTCAGGCGCCGGTGGCGCAGGGCCACGATGCGCATCGCGTCCAGGTGCTCGCGCGGCTGCATCGGCACGCCATCGAGCAAACCATGCTCCTCGAGCAAATAAACGAGGATTGCGCTGAGATTGGCGCTGTCGGCCTGGCGCAGCAGGCGCTCCCAGCCCGGAAGGTCGAGGGTTTGCACTCTGGCGGGTCGGGACAGGACCTCGACCAGCAACGATGGTACGGGCGCGCTCATGGCGTCTCGCCAGCCAGGCCGTCGAACAGGGCAATGGCTTCGTCGAGCTGACTGTAACAGAACTCGTGGCCATCGCAGTCGTCGACCAGATTCGCCAGGCAATCGAAACCATCGGGTCCGAGCACAAAATAATTGAACGCGTTTTCAGCCACTCGCATGAATAACTGCCCTTTCGACAGCGGCGTCAGTGTGGTGGCAGCGCCCGCCTGATAGCGCGGGAACACGACGTGGCGCGCCCTGGCCACGTCGCCGACGCGGGCGACGCTCCCGGACGGCGCTTTGAGGTGCGCGATCGTGCCCTTGGTCGTGCCGGGCACCGGCATGCCGAAGGTGGCATCGGGCGCAAACGCGCGGATGACGTCGATCGAGGTGTTTTTCAGGCTGACCGGGCGCGCCAGCGGCACGAGCATGCCATCGCTGCGCCGTACCAGCGTCAATTCATCCGACAACAGACGCCAGCCGCGGCACACCAGCGCCGCACACAGCGTGCTTTTGCCCGAGCCGGGCGGAGCCGGCAGGACAACCGCGCAACCATTGCGCTCAACAACGGCGGCGTGCACGATCAGGTAGCGGTGGGCGCGGTTCGACACGCACCAGTTCATCACCCACTCGAACATTGGCCAGGCCTGCGCCAGCGGCAGCGGGGCAAAGGGTTCGCGGCCGTCATAGTCGAAGCATACCTGCGGGTGCCACCAGCGCCGCAACCCGGTGGAGTGCAGCAGGCGCACCTGGAAATCGGCGAAGCCGCCCGGCGCCTCGACCGGGTAGTCGCGGTACAGCGACCCGATGCCATCGGCGACGAGGGAGATATTTGATTGAACACGGCTGACGAAAGGCCCGGTGCGCAGCAACAGACCGGGGCCGCCGAGGCGCCGCACCAGTTCGGCGCGGCCCAGATCGGCTACAAGGGACATGGTTCGATCAGATCCAGGCTGGAGAGTTGTCCGAGCAGGTCGGCGACATCGTCGGACAGGGTGGCGTCTTCGACGTCGAAGTGTTCGCGCAGGACTGCGGCAAGCGCCGTTTCCGAAGTAGCTGTGGTGCCCATATGTTCGAGGACGACGAGCGCCTCGAGCGTCAGCAAGTGGGTGGCACCGGAGATGTCATTAAACAACACCACTTCATCCTGCCATTGCCGGTAGTGCAGTGTTGCAGGTCCCGGACGACGCCAGAACCCGGGTCGATCACCAGCCGTGAACTGCGACAAGATAGTTCCTGACCTCGCCGACAGTCCAGTACTGATTGGCGCTGACCTTGTAGTGGCCGCTGACCTTGAGTTCGTTCCACATGCGCTGCAGTGTCGGCACGTCCAGGAAGTCGATGCGCTTCGAGATCACGTTCAGATAGGCAGCTGCCAGGTGACGCCCGATATTGTAGCTATCGTACTTGGCGTTCATGACGTCCAGCAGGCTGGCCTTGTAATACGTATCGGCAAACCTGCGCTCGTTGCACGTGAAGATATCGTGGAACTTCTTGGTCTTGTTGCATGGCCATCCGTAGGCAATGGCGCACCACACCGAAGGCGACAGTGGATTGCAGCGCTGCTCTGTGGCGTTGTTGCTGATGCCAGCCGAAATATGGGCAGAAGCCGATTCGCAGACGAAACCGGTTCTCTTCAGCGTGGCATGGCTTTCGAGCGTCCACAGCACGCCAGCCGCACCGATGCCAGCCTTGGCCAGGCGACGGCGGGTTGCGCCATGCTTGGGCATTGCCGGCGCCTGCGGAATTTGTTGCTGCTGCGGCTCGCTACCGCTTTGTTGTTGATCATTAGCCACGGAGAGTCCTCGATTTCAATTGCGCACGCAGAGGGGGGAGCAAGATTCGCGCCCAATAAAGTTCCTGCGGGAATAATTCACTTAAAACAATAACTTAAGCGCTTGTCAAGCGCGATTCACACCCATTGTAGGACCGAAGCCGGTCTGGGGTGTAAAAACCATCGACAAGAACTTAAAAAAAGCTCTCCGGGATGACCAGGATGTCGCCTGGACGCATCATGATGTTAGCCGAAATATCACCGTCCTTGATCAGGTCGTCCAAACGGACAACGAGCTTTTCCTGCTTGCCATCGACGGTGCGGATAATGCTTGCCTTGTTGCCGGAAGCGAATTCAGTCACGCCGCCGACGGCGATCACGACATCCATCACCGACATGTCGCGGCGGTATGGCAGCGCCTGCGGTCGTGCAGCCTGACCGATCACACGGATCTGCTCACTGAAGTTGCCGATGAAATTGGTGACCACGACAGTGACGACGGGCTGCTGGATGAACTTCGCCAGGGCACCTTCGATATCGCGCGCCAGTTGGGTTGAGGTCTTGCCAGCGGCCGGCAGGTCTTCCACCAGCGGGGTGGTGATTTTGCCGTCCGGACGGACCGGCACCGACATCGATACTTCAGGGTTGCGCCAGACGATGATGTTGACGCTGTCACCAGGGCCGATCAGGTAATCCGGGTTGATGGGCGCCATCGCGGCAGTGCTCGGTGGCACAGGCGTAGCGCAAGCGCCAAGCATCAGCATGCAGGCAGCAGCGCCCGCGGTTACCAGGTGTTTCGTCAGTTTCGTCATCATCGCGTTCATCCCTAGCGCGCTGCGTGCTCCACGTACCAGCATGGTGTACGGCGCGCATCAATAATTGTTATTTCGCCATCATGGCCTGCGCTATTGTAGCGCAGTCCGGGATGGGAACAAGCCATGCACAATTGAAATACTTTCTTGTTGCAACTTCAACACGATGCCTGACAAGCCAACGCGACAGGCCCGTCTAGCGCGCCAGCAATTCCTTTACATGGCGCACCGGAATCGCATACGTGATGCCGCTGGGCGCCGTGATCGCGGATTCCTTCAAACCTTTCACGAACACCATATTAATTACCGCCAGCACCTGCCCCGTATCCGGGTCGTACAGCGGACTGCCGCTGTTGCCAGGGTAAGCCGTGCCATCGAGCTGATAGATACTGAACGGCGTGCGTTGCAACTGGGTCACGGCGCGCGCATCGAGCCGGCGCGCGCTCAGTGACGGCTGCATCACCGGCGTGATCGCCGCCAGCAGTGCGCGGTGCGTCGCCGGGAACAGGCCCAGCACCATACCAAGTGGAAAACCGGTAAATGCCAGCGCCTGCCCTTCGGCCGCCATGCTCGCATCACCCAGTTTCAGCGCCGGCAATGGCGTGCCCTGAATGCGCAGGTGCGCCAGGTCATGCTCGCGATCCAGGCCAACCAGCTGGGCCGCGCGAAAACGCACACTGGCGCCATCGGGCACCACGATGCCGATCTGCTCCAGCTTGGCCCCGTCGAGCTGGTTCGGCACGACGTGGGCATTGGTGATCACGCTCAGGCCGTCGCCGACCACAAACCCCGTACCGCTGAACACGATGGCCGGACTCCGGGTCTGCATTTGCGTGCCAACGCCCACGATCGACGGCTTGACCGCCGCCACCGTCTGCACCAGCGTGGCGGCGATTGCAGGCAGGCCGATGCTAAAGGCCAGCACCCCTGTTGCCAGCTTCAATCCAATCATTCGACGCATCATCAGGACTTCCCGACTTCTCTATGTAGTGTAGTTGCACAACGGAAGCAATCGTACGAACCGTTTCGGAATTTAGCCATTATAATAAGGACCTTTGAATTTCAGCAACATTCCGCAGCGCCTGCTTTGTCACGGTCCAGCAACAACCGTTCCACAAAATACACCGAGCAAGTTCATTAAATGTTTGCGATAATGCAACAGTTAAGCGTGCGGTAATGAAATTTACTTAAGATTCCCTGCGACTGTTTGCGGGTGTGTTGCAAACAGATGTTACCAATTACCCAGAATCGCTGGATTTCCTAACCCTCAATTGCAATTGCTTAGGGTACAAGCGATCATGCACATTGTTTATTTGTGAACCTGGTTTTTTTAGAGACCGGGACCTGACCGGCGAGACTGATACGATGGCTGAAATTACTTCCCAGATTCTTAACTTATTGAAAGCCATCGGCAAGTACCGCTGGCACGCGGTCATCATCACGTGGGTGGTGGCGCTCGCCGGCTGGCTCGTCGTCTACAAACTGCCCAACCAGTACGAAGCATCGGCCCGCGTCTACGTGGATACGCAAAGCATCCTCAAGCCGCTGCTGTCGGGCATGACCATGCTGCCGAACCTGGAGCAGCAAGTCCTTTTCATGCGCCGCACCCTGATCAGCCGTCCGAACGTGGAACGCGTGGTACGCGAGGTCGACCTCGACGTCAAAGCCGAGGATGCCAAGGAAATGACCAAGCTGGTCGACGACATGATGGCCAACATCAAGATCGCCGGCACCGAGCGCGATGACATCTATACCATCACCTACACCGGCACCAGCGCGCGCGAAGGCAAGGACGTGGTCCAGGCCTTCCTGACCATCTTTGTCGAAGGCAGCTTCGGTGGCAAGAAGCAGGATTCCGACAAGGCCGTGCAGTTCATCGACGACCAGATCCGCAGCTACGAAGAGCGCCTGGCCGAAGCCGAGAACGCGCTCAAGGATTTCAAGATCAAGAACATGGGCATGCTGCCGAATCAGGGCGCCGACTACGGTTCGCGCATGATGGCCACCAATGAATCGCTGAACCAGGCGCGCCTGGAGCTGGCCGAAGCGGAACAGGCGCGCAATGCCATCCGTCGCCAGATTTCGGGCGATAACCGTGGCAGCAGCGGTAATCGCGCCGCGCCGATCTTCGTCGATCCGGTCATGGACGAGCGCATTGCCACGGTGGTGAAAAACCTGGATACACTGCGCACCCAGTACACCGAGCAGCATCCCGATATTGTCGCCAATCGCCGCCTGCTCGAGCAGTTGCAGGCACGCCGCGCCGAAGCAGCCAAGAATACCAAGCCGAGCCTGGATCCGGGCGCGAGCTACAGCCCGATGCTGCAACAGCTGACCGTGCAACTATCCGATGCCGAAGCGCGCGTCGCCTCGCTGCAGGCCCGCGTGGCCGAGTTCAGTGCGCGTTCCGGCCGCCTGCGCGGCCAGAGCGAGCAAGTGCCTGAGATCGAAGCCCAGCTGGCGCGCCTGAACCGCGACTACGAAGTCAATCGCGAGAACTACCAGAAGCTCGTCGAGCGCCGCGAGTCGGCCAAGCTGTCGGGAGACCTGTCGTCGGCCACCGACATGCTGACCTTCCGCGTGATCGACCCGCCAACTGCACCGAATATTCCGAGTGGCCCGAACCGCCTGCGCTTGTTCTCGCTGGTGTTTGTGGCTGCGCTCGCCGCTGGTCTGGCCGGTGCATTCCTGCTGAGCCAACTGCGTCCGACCTTCCTCAGCCAGGCTGCCCTGCGTGAAGCGACGGGCCTGCCGATCCTCGGGTCGGTAAGCATGAACTGGACCGCCGAACAGACCGTGCTGCGCAAGCGCCGCCTGCTCGCACTGGCAGCCTCGGTGCTGGTACTGTTCGGCCTGTACGGTGCCGGCGTTGCCGCCATCCTGGTCCGCCCGACGATGTAAGGCCGGTTGGCCAACAAGGAGCAAATGTGAGCATTATCGAAAAAGCAGCAAGCCGTATCGACCAGCAGCGCCAGAATGCTGCTGATACCACCGCCGCCAGTAGCGTGGCGGATTCGCATGACCCCATCACGCCCGATGCCGGTTTCGTTCACGCGCGCGCGCCGGAGCCTGCCGTGCCGACGCTGGCGCCGGCCGCTGCCGCACGGCCAACGGCCGGCCGCCACAGCACCCGCGTCATCGAACTGGACCTCTCGCGCATGCGCGAGCTGGGCATGGTCACCGCCGCCGGCGGGCGCACGAACCTGCTGGAAGAATTCCGGATCATCAAGCGCCCGCTGCTCAAGCGCGCTTTTGCCGAACGCGGCGCCAAGGACAATCCGGGCAACCTGATCATGGTGACGAGCTCGCTGCCAGGCGAAGGCAAGACCTACAGCGCGATCAACCTGGCGATGAGCATCGCCATGGAACTCGATCACACCGTGCTGCTGGTCGATGCTGACGTGGCGCGCCCGTCGGTGCTGCGCACGCTCGGCCTGCCAGCCCAGCGCGGCCTGATGGACATCCTGCTCGACGACACCCTCGACCTGTCGGATGTCATGCTGCGCACCAACGTCGATACACTGTCGATCCTGCCAGCGGGAACCAGCACGCCACGTGCAACCGAACTGCTGGCCAGCTCGACGATGACGGCGATGGTGCACGAACTGGCACACCGCTATCCCGACCGCGTGATCATCTTCGATTCGCCGCCCTTGATGCTCACGAGCGAATCGCGCGTGCTGGCCAGCCACATGGGCCAGATCGTGGTGGTCGTGGAAGCCCAGACCACGACCCAGCATGCGGTCAAGGAAGCCTTGCAGCAGCTCGAAGGAATGGCAAACGTCAACCTCCTGTATAACAAGACCAGGGATATTCCTGGCATCGAAGAAACGTATGATTACCACTATGGCTAAGCAGCGCGTGGGCCGCGCCGTGCCGCGCTTGACGCCGCTCGCGGCGGCCGCAATGCTGCTGGTCGCCTTCCCGGCGCACGCCGAATTGACGATCACGCCGACGCTGCTCGTCAGTGAAATCTGGACCGACAACGTCAACCTGACCGACGACGCGTCGGCCTACAGCGACCTGATTACCCAGGTGTCGCCTGGGATCACGGTGCTCAACCGCAGCCGGCGCCTGACGGTCGATGCTACTGCCCAGGTGCATGCGTTCGCCTTCCTGCACGGCGACGACCGGCGCAACCTGGCCGACCCTGCCGTCATTGGCCAGACCATCGACACCGCCAATACCCAGCGCAGCTACCGCGGCAGCCTCAGAGGCGAACTGGCGCGCGATTTGTTCTTTATCGACGCGAGCGCCTCACGCGGCCAGCAAAGCATCTCGGCCTTCGGTCCGCGCGCAAGCAACGACATGTATTCGAACCGCAACCGCACCGAAATTGATACGTGGAGCATCAGCCCGTATCTGATGCACCGCTTCGGCAACGCCGCGCAGGGCACGCTGCGCTACACGCGCGACTCGGTCGGCGGCGGCGATGCCCTCGGCTACCGTGGCACCGGTGGTGACAGCTTCCTGGCCTCGCTGGCCAGCGGAACGGGCTTTCGCACAGTCGGCTGGGGCGTCAATTACACCAGGCAAGAGCTCGGCGGTGCCGAGTATGGCGACTCGTCGAACGAGAGCCTGTCGACCAATCTGCGCTACATCGTCAGCCAGCGCCTGTCGCTGCTGGCCAATGCCGGCTACGACCGCTACCAATACGAAGGACTGGGCGGTGGCGACCAGGGCGCCAACTGGTCGCTCGGCTTTGCCTGGTCGCCATCGCTGCGCACCAATCTGCAGATGACGCTCGGTCGCCACTTCTATGGCACCACCGGCACGCTGGCGGCTGTGCACCGCTCCCGTAGTACGAGCTGGAACATCAGCTACGACGATGTCGTCACGACCTCGCGCCAGCAATTCCTGCTGCCATCGACGATCAACACCGCAGGCCTGCTCGACAGCATGTTTGCCACCGCCTATCCGGACCCGGCCGAGCGCCAGCGCGTGGTTGCCGCCTACATTCAGGCAAACGGCCTGCCGCCGTCGCTGACCGACAGCGTCAACTACCTGAGCAACCGCTTCATACGCCAGAAATCGCTGCGCGCTTCGGTCGCCTACCGCCGGGGCTACAGCAATGCCGTCGTCTCGCTGTATGCCACGCGAAGCAATGCGCTGTCGAACCAGGAAAGCGACAGCCCGCTGCTGGGCAGCCAGCAAGGCAGCCTGAACGATAACGTGCAACAGCAAGGCTTCGATGCAAGTTATACGTACCGGCTCAGTTCACGTTCCAACGTGACCGCGGGCTATGACGTCAGCAAGAACGAGTCGACATCGAGAGAGTACGAAGACTACCAGCGCACGCTGCGGGTGGGCGTGACGCGCACCTTCGGCGACCTGCGCGCTGCGCTCGACCTGCGTCGCCGTAGCGGGAGCCTTGGCCGCTGGTATGCCGATGGCGCCAGTGCCGGCGGCACCTTTACCGAGCACGCCTTGGTGGCGAGCGTCTCCATGAAGTTCTGAAAGTAACGGTAAATCACGATGTACGAATCCTATTATGGCCTGTCGGCCAAGCCCTTCCAGCTCCGCCCTGACCCGCATTTCTTCTATGGGTCCAAGGGCCACAAGCGCGCCATGGCCTACCTCGAGTACGGCCTGTCGCAAGGCGAGGGCTTCATCGTCATCACGGGCGAAGTCGGCGCCGGCAAGACCACGCTCGTGCGCAATATGCTGGGCAAACTGCCGCTCGACCAGATCGTGGCCGCGCACATCGTCAACACCAGCCTCGATCCCGAAGACACGCTGCGCATGGTGGTCTCGAGCTTCGGCCTGCCGTATGAAGGCCAGAGCAAGGCCGAGCTGCTCAACCGTCTCGAGCAGTTCCTGCGCACGGTCGACCGCCAGGGCAAGCGCGCCCTGCTCGTGATCGACGAAGCCCAGAACCTCAATGCCCGCACGGTCGAAGAACTGCGCATGCTGTCGAACTTCCAGACCGACGAACGTTCGCTGCTGCAGACGTTCCTGCTTGGCCAGCCCGAGTTTCGCGCCACGCTGCACAGCCCCGGCATGCAGCAGCTGCGCCAGCGCGTGATCGCCAGCTACCACCTCGGTCCGATGGATGCGGCCGAGACGCGCGCGTATGTCGAGCACCGCCTGGCCACCGTCGGCTGGCAGGGCACGCCTTCGTTCGACGACGGCGCCTACAGTGCAATCTACGCCTACAGCGGCGGTATCCCGCGCAAGACCAACACGCTGATGGACCGCGTGCTCCTGATGGGCTACCTGGAAGAACTGCAGGCCTTTACCGAAGCGCACATCAACGACGTGGTGCGCGACATCTCGGAAGAATTTGACGCGCCCGATACCGACAACCTGGCCGATGCCGACCAGACGAACGGCGGCAGCCAGGCAAACGAGCTGCACCCGGGCGAGCGCCGCACCAGCGTCGAGCAGCTCGACGAGCGCATGATGCGCCTCGAGAAATCGATCGTGTCGGTGCTGTCGATCCTGAAAAAGATCGCCGCCACGCCACCCAACGCTTCCGGCGCCGCGCCCCACCACCCGGACCACCAGGAATAACCTGCCATGAAAATGACCGCTCCCGCAGCCCGACCGCGTCCAGCGCCGGGTGAAAAAATCCGCAATGCGATGACCTGCGACGTGGAAGACTACTTCCAGGTGTCGGCCTTTGCCCCCTACATCGACCGCGACAGCTGGCCAACGCGCGAATGCCGCGTCGAAGCCAATATGGAACGCATCCTCGCGCTGTACGAGCGCGAAGGCGTGCGCGCGACCTTCTTCACGCTGGGCTGGATCGCCGAACGCTATCCCGCGATGGTGCGCCGCATCGTCGAAGCGGGCCACGAACTGGCCAGCCACGGCTACGGCCACCTGCGCGCCTCGGACCAGAGCCGCGCCGAATTCGACAACGATATCCGCTCGGCCAAGGCGCTGCTGGAAGACATCGGCGGCCAGGCCGTCGTCGGCTACCGCGCGCCGAGTTTTTCAATTGGCCACGGCAATCTGTGGGCGCTCGACGCACTGCACGAAGCAGGCTACAAGTACAGCTCGAGCATCTACCCGATCGCGCACGACCACTACGGCATGCCGGATGCGCCGCGTTTCGCGTTCTACCCGAACGGCCCGGATGGCATCCTCGAAGTGCCGATCACCACGGTGAAGATGGCCGGTCGTCACCTGCCGGCCGGTGGCGGTGGTTACTTCCGCCTGCTGCCGTACGCGCTGTCGCGCTGGATGATGGAAAAGGTCAACCGCGAAGACGGCGAGTCGGCCCTGTTCTACTTCCACCCGTGGGAAATCGACACCGACCAGCCACGGCCCGATGGCCTGGGCGCCAAGGCGAAGTTCCGTCACTACGTCAATATCGACCGCATGGAGCGCCGTCTCGAACAGCTGGCGCGTGATTTCAAGTGGGACCGCATGGACCGCATCTTCCTGGACAAGCCATGAATTCGATCATCGAAGCGGCGCAAGCCAGGCGCGCGGCGCCCGTCGCCGCTGCCGCCGGTCCGCAGACGCTGCATTTGATGACGCCGCAGAACGCGGCGCGCTGGGATGCATTCGTCCGTGCCTGTCCGCAAGCCACGTTCTTCCACCTGTCCGGCTGGCAGTCCGTGATCGAGCAATCGTTCGGCATCAAGACCTGGTTCTACTTCGTCGAGCAGGACGGCCAGATCCAGGGCGTGCTGCCGCTGGCAGAGATCAAGAGCCGCCTGTTCGGCCACTCGCTGGGCGCCATGCCGTTCTGCGTGTACGGCGGCGTGGCGGCCATCGACGACGGCGCGCGCGTGCTGCTCGATGGCGCGGCCGATGCACTGGCGCGCCAGCTCGGCGTGGGCCACCTCGAATACCGCGCCATGGAGCGCGCGCACCCGCACGACCCGAGCTGGCTGACCAAAGAGCTGTACGTCACGTTCCGCAAAGAGATCAGCGCCGTCGATGACGAGAACCTCAACGCCATCCCGCGCAAGCAGCGCGCCATGGTGCGCAAGGGGATCAAGCTGGGCCTGAAGGGCGTGGTCGAGGACAACGTCGACAATATGTTCACGGCCTACGCCCACAGCGTGCTGCGCCTGGGCACCCCGGTGTTCCCGAAAAAGTACTTCGCGCTGCTGCAGAAGACTTTCGGCGCCGAATGCGAAGTGCGCACGATCTACACCAGCGACGATCGCCTGGTCGGCTCGGTGCTGTCGTTCTACTGGCGCGACGAAGTCGTGCCCTACTACGGCGGTGGCATGGACCTGGCGCGCGAAGTGGCGGGCAACGACTTCATGTACTGGAACCTGATGCAGGCAGCTGCTGCGCGCGGTTGCCGCCTGTTCGATTTCGGCCGCAGCAAGCTGGGCACCGGTGCCTACGACTTCAAGAAGAACTGGGGCTTTGTCGCCACGCCGCTGCCGTACGAGTACAAGCTGTACGCCGCCGATGCGCTGCCGGACAACAATCCGCTGAACCCCAAGTACCAGTTGTTCATCAAGGTGTGGAAAAAGCTGCCGCTGCCGGTGGCGAACTTCATGGGCCCTTACATCGTGCGCAACCTGGGCTGACAACGTGCAAGACCTGCTGCTGCTGATTCACCGCATCCCGTACCCGCCCAACAAGGGCGACAAGATCCGCTCCTACCACCTGCTCAAGCACCTGGCGCGTGACTACCGCGTGCACCTGGCCACGTTCGTCGACGATGCCGACGACTGGCAGCACGTGCCGGCGGTGGAGGCGCTGTGCGCCAGCAGCCATTTCGCCCCTCTTGATCCGCTGCGCGCCCGTGTGCGCAGCCTGGGCGCGCTCGTCAAGAACCGCTCGCTGTCGCTCGACTACTACCAGGATGCCGGCATGGCGCGCTGGGTCGACCAGGCCGTTGCCACGCACAAGATCGATCGCGTGATGGTGTTTTCGTCGCCGATGGCGCAATACGCCGACAAGCTGGGCGATGCGCGCCGTGTGATCGACTTCTGCGATGTCGATTCCGATAAATGGCGCCAGTACGCCGAGAAAAAATCGCCGCCAATGAGCTGGCTGTACCGGCACGAAGCGCGCCAGTTGCTGCGCTACGAGCGTCAGGTCGCCAGCCAGTACGACGCGTCGCTGTTCGTCTCCGCGCCCGAGGCAGAGTTGTTCCGCAAGCTGGCACCGGAAAGCGTCGCGCGCATCGGCCACTTCAGCAACGGCGTCGATACCGAGTACTTCTCGCCCGAGCACGCGTTTGCCAGCCCGTACGCCGCCGGCGAACGCGCCCTGGTGTTTACGGGCGCGATGGATTACTGGCCGAACGTCGACGCCGTGCAGTGGTTCTGCGACGAGGTCTTCCCGGCCTTGCGCGCGCAGGATCCGGCGCTGGCCTTCTACATCGTCGGCTCGCGCCCGAATGCCCAGGTGCAGGCGCTCGGCGCCTTGCCGGGTGTGACCGTAACGGGCACCGTGCCCGACGTGCGCCCGTATATCCGTCACGGCTGCGTGGCGGTGGCACCGCTGCGCATCGCGCGCGGCATTCAGAACAAGGTGCTGGAAGCGATGGCCATGGCCACGCCGACGGTGGTCTCGCCGCAGGCGCTTGAAGGCATCGACGCCGCACCGGGCAGCGAGCTGGCCGTGGCCGATGGCGCGCCGGCCTGGATCGAGACCGTGGGCGCGCTGCTGGCACGCCAGCACGAACAGAACGCAAGCATGGGCCGCGCCGCACGCGCGCGCGTCGAACAGCACTATAGTTGGCCAAGCAACCTGGCCTGCATCGAGGAGCGACTGGAATGCACGTGACACCCCCATCCGGCATTGCCGGCGCCAATCTGGACGCCGCTCCCACGCCACTGGCGCGCTCGAGCGCCATGCTGATCGCGCTGGCGCTGCTCGCACCGTTCTTTCTGTATCTGGGCACCGCCGAATCGCTGGTCGCGATCTGGAACAGCTCCGAGACCTTCGCGCACGGCTACGCCATCCTGCCGATCAGCCTATGGCTGATCTGGCGCCGGCGCGACGTGTTCGATGCGATTCCCGCACGCCCGTGGGCGCCTGCGCTGCTCCTCCTGGCGGTGCTGGGGGCCGGCTGGCTGCTGGCGCGCATGGGCGAAGTGCAGGTCGTGATGCAGTACGCGTTTGTCGCCATGTTCCCGATCGTGGCGCTGGCCATGCTCGGACCGCGCCTGGCCGGGGCGCTCGCGTTTCCGCTCCTGTTTCTGCTGCTGGCGGTGCCGTTCGGCGAAGTCTTCGTCGCCCCGCTGATCAACCTGACCGCCGACTTCACCGTGTGGGCCGTGCAGGCCACCGGCATCCCGGTGCTGCGCAATGGCACCCGCTTCGAACTGCCGACCGGTTCATGGTCGGTGGTGGAAGCCTGCAGCGGCGTGCGCTACCTGATTTCGTCGGTCACGCTCGGCTGCCTGTACGCCTACCTGACCTACCAGTCGACAAAAAAGCGTTTACTCTTTGTGGTCGTGTCGATCATCGTGCCCATCATTGCCAACGGTCTGCGCGCCTACATGATCGTGATGATCGGCCACCTGTCGGGCATGGAACTGGCCACCGGCGTCGACCACCTGATCTATGGCTGGGTCTTCTTCGGCCTGGTCATGCTGCTGATGTTCTGGATCGGCAGCTTCTGGCGCGACGACGATCCGCTGCCTGCGGCCGAACTGCCGGTGGCGGCGCGTACCCGCCGCGATGGTGTGCCACCGGTCAGCATGGCCCGCATGGCGGCAATGTGCGCTGCCGTGGTGGCCGTTGCCGCACTGTGGCCGGGCTTTGCCCGCTATAACGACGCGGCCAATCTCAATCCCCAGCCGGTACAGCTGACGAACGTGGCGGTCGGCTGGCCGCAGGTGGCGCCATTTACTGGCTGGACGCCGCGCTGGGTAGCGCCGGATGCCGCGTACCGCGCGACCTTCCGCAACCCCGACGCTGCGGCGCCGGTCTCGCTCGACATCATGTACTACCGCAACCAGCGCAACGGCAAGGCCCTGATCAGCTCCGTCAATACGCTGGCGACCTCCGACGACGCCTGGCATGCGCTGGGTGGCTCGGCGCGCAGCGAAACGATCGACGGCAAGCCGGTGACGCTGCGTGAAACGCGGATGACCGGTCCAGACGGCCAGTTCCTGGTGTGGCAATGGATGTCGATCGACGGCCACCTGACCTCGAACAACTACGTCGGCAAGCTGCTGCAGGCCCAGGCCAAGCTGCGCTTCCGCGGCGACGATGGCGCTGTCGTGCTGCTGTCGGCGCCGGTGGGTGACAACCCCGACGCCGCGCGCGCTGCATTGCGCGCCTTCATGACGGTGCAGGGCCAGGCGATCGAGCGTGCCATCGAGCACGCGCGCACGCATTGAACGGGGACGCACGGACCATGCACAGTGATCTGGCGGTGTTGAACGCTCAAAGACCCCTCGTCGTGCACCTGGTGTATTCGCTCGATGTCGGCGGGCTGGAAACGCTGCTGGTCGACTGCATCAACCGCATGCCGGCCGACAAATACCGGCATGCGGTGGTCTGCCTGACCCGCTACAGCGCCTTCGCGGACAAGATCACGCAACCGGGCGTCGAGCTGTATGCGCTGAACAAGCCGCCCGGGAACGGACTACGCGTGCATGTCGACTTCTGGAAGCTGATGCGGCGCCTGCGGCCCACGATCCTGCACACCTACAACCTGTCGGCGATGGAGTACTGCTTCACGGCAGCCGCTGCCGGCGTGCCGGTGCGCATCCACGCCGAGCATGGCCGCGACGCCTCCGATCCGCATGGCCTGAACCCAAAGCACAACTTCTTGCGCCGCCATCTCGCGCCGTTCATCGACCGCTATGTGCCGGTGTCGGACGATCTGCAGCGCTGGTTTGCCGAGGTTGTCCGCATCCCTGCGGCCAAGAACCACCTGATCAAGAACGGTGTCGATACCGACCGCTACGCTCCGCGCGCGCAAGCGGTGACGGCCGCGCCGTGGGGCGCTGGCGACATCGTGATCGGGGCGGTGGCACGCGTGCAGGACGTCAAGAACCACGCCAGCCTGGTGGCCGCGTTTGCGCTGCTGCGCGAGCGCCTGCCGGCCCTGCGCGACCGGCTGCGCCTGTCGATCGTCGGCGACGGCCCGTTGTTCGGCAAGATCCAGGCGCAGGTCGCAGAAGCCGGCCTGCAGGATGTCGTGTGGCTGCCCGGCGCGCGCGCCGACGTGGCCGATCTGCTGCATGGCTTTACCATCTTCGCCCTGCCCTCGCTGGCCGAAGGCACGCCCGTGTCGCTGCTCGAAGCGATGGCCTGCGGCCTGCCGTCGGTGTGTTCGCGCGTGGGCGGCATCCCCGAAGTCGTCGTCGATGACGTGCATGGTATCTTGGTGCCGGTGGAGGTCGATGCGCTGGCCGAGGCGCTTGCGCGCTACGTCCAGGACCCGGCCCTGCGGGCACGCCACGGCGCGGCAGCGCGCGCGCGCATCGAAGACAAGTACAGCATGGCCGCCATGCTCGGCGCGTACACCGCGCTGTACGACGGCCTCTGTGCGCGCAAGGCGCCGGCGCGGCTGCGTCCCATCGTCAACTCTTAACTTCAGCGGAACCAGACAGCATGTGCGGAATAGTCGGCATTTTTGATACCCTCGGCAACCGGGAGATCGACCGCGCGGCCCTGGGCCGCATGAACGAAAGCCAGCACCACCGCGGCCCCGACGAGGGCGAGCTGTATCTGGAACCGAGCATGGGCATGGGCCACCGCCGCCTGTCCGTGATCGACCTGGCCAGCGGCCAGCAGCCGATCGTCAATGCCGAGCGCGACGTGGTGATGGTCTTCAACGGCGAGATCTACAACTACCGCGAGCTGCGCGTCGAACTCGAGGCGCTGGGTTTTGTGTTTCGCACCAAGTCGGATTCGGAGTCGCTGCTGCACGCCTACCAGGCCTGGGGCCCGGACTGCGTGCACCGCCTGCGCGGCATGTTTGCGTTCGCGATCTGGGATCGCAAGAAGCAGACGATGTTCCTCGCGCGCGACCATGTCGGCGTCAAGCCGATGTTCTATTCGCTGCTCCCGAATGGCCTGTTCGTGTTCGGCTCCGAGCTGAAATCGATCATGACCCACCCCGAACTGTCGCGCAAACTCAATCCGCGCGCGGTCGAGGATTACTTCGCGTTCGGCTACGTGCCCGAGCCGCACACCATTTTCCATAACGCCTACAAGCTGGGGCCCGGCCACCGCATCGTGATCAAGGCGGGCGCGCGCGAGGTCACGCCCGAGCAGTACTGGGATGTGCCATTCAAGCGCGCCCCGCAGCGGCCGATGCAGGAAATCGAGCAGGAGCTGATCGAGCGCGTGCGCGAATGCGTGCAGAGCCAGACCGTGGCCGACGTGCCATTGGGCGCGTTCCTGTCGGGCGGCGTCGATTCGAGCGCGGTCGTGGCGATGATGGCGCAGAATAATCCCGATCCGGTGACCACGCTGTCGATCGGCTTTGACGACCCGGAGTACGACGAATCGAAGTTCGCCAGCGAGGTGGCCACGCGCTACGGCACGACCCACCACGCGCAGATCGTCGACAAGGACGACTACGGCCTGATCGACACGCTGGGCCACCTGTACGACGAGCCGTTCGCCGACAGCTCGGCGATCCCGACCTACCGCGTGTGCCAGCTGGCGCGCAAGCACGTGACCGTGTCGCTGTCGGGCGATGGCGGCGACGAAAGCTTCGCTGGCTACCGCCGCTACCGCTATGCGATGGCCGAGCAGCGCGTGCGCGACAAGGTGCCCGCCAGCCTGCGCAAACCAGTGTTCGGCACGCTGGGCAAGCTGTATCCGAAGGCCGATTGGGCGCCGCGCATGTTCCGCGCCAAGACCACGTTCGAGGCACTGGCGCGCGACACGGTCGAGGGGTATTTCCACGGCGTGTCGATCATGCCGGACCGCGTGCGGGCGCAGTTGTTCTCGGACTCGTTCAAGCGTGAGCTGCAGGGCTACAGCGCGATCGAAGTATTCCTTGGCCACGCTGCAAAATCGCCGACGGACGACCCGCTGTCGCTGATCCAGTACCTCGACTTCAAGACCTGGCTGCCAGGCGACATCCTGACCAAGGTCGACCGCGCCGCGATGGCGCACTCGCTCGAGGTGCGCGTGCCGCTGCTGGACCATACGTTCGTGGAATGGGCATCCAGCCTGCCGCCCGACATCAAGCTCGGCGGTGGCGAAGGCAAGTACATCTTCAAGAAGGCGCTCGAACCGTACCTGTCGCACGACGTGCTGTACCGCGCCAAGAAGGGTTTTTCGATTCCGCTGGCCGCCTGGCTGCGCGGCCCGCTGCGCGAGAAGCTGCGCGCTGCTGCGCTGTCGCCGCTGCTGCTCGACACCGGCATGTTCAACGAAAAATTCTTGCGCGAGATGGTGGACCAGCATATCGCCGGCAGCAAGGATTACAGCGCGCCGTTATGGTCGGTATTGATGTTCGAGACCTTCTTGCGGGTGAGCGCCAACCGCCCATAAGGCCAGTGCTCGGCGCTGTTCAACGTTGACTGCACGAAAAAAAAGGCCGGTTGCAACCGGCCTTTTCATTCATGCGCGCGTCGGCGCCCAGTCACGGTACCAGGTCCAGAAACTGGCCAGGCCCGTCGCCAGTGGCGTGGTCGGCGCGAAGTCGACCCAGGCCTTGAGCTTGGCGATCGATGCATGCGTGGCAGGCACGTCGCCCGGCTGCATCGGCAGGAATTCCTTGCGCGCTTCGACGCCCATTACGGACTCGAGCGTGCGGATGAACTCGAGCACCTGCACCGGATTGTGGTTACCGATGTTGAACACCGTATGCGGCGCGCTCGTGGCCGTGGCCGGCGTCGGCTTGAACAGCAGGCGCACCACCCCTTCGACGATGTCGTCGATATAGGTGAAGTCGCGTGTGAGCAGGCCTTCGGCGAACACGGGGATCGTGGCGCCGCGCATCATTTTCTCGGCAAAGCTGAAATACGCCATGTCGGGCCGGCCCCAGGGACCGTAGACCGTGAAGAAGCGCAGGCCGGTGGCCGGCAACCTGAACAGGTGGCTGTACGAGTGCGCCATCAATTCATTGGACTTCTTGGTGGCGGCGTAAAGCGACACGGGCGCATCGACCTGGTCGTCCTCGCTGAAGGGCACCTTGGCATTGTTGCCGTACACGCTGCTGCTGCTGGCGTACAACAAGTGCTCGATGGCGCCCTGGCGACAGGCTTCGAGGATATTCCCGAAGCCCACCAGGTTCGACTGGATATACACGGACGGATTGTCGATCGAGTAGCGCACGCCGGCTTGCGCCGCCAGGTGCACCACCAGTTGCGGCCGCTCGCGTTCGAACAGTGCGGCAACCTGCGCTGCATCGCTCAGTTCGACCGTGTGGCAGGCAACGCCAGCGGGTGCGAGCAGTGCGCGCACCCGGTCATGCTTGAGGCGCGGATCGTAATAATCGTTGAAGTTGTCGCAGCCGGTCACCTGATGGCCCATGGCCGCCAGGCGCGCGGCCACGAAGCTGCCGACGAAGCCGGCAGCACCCGTGACCAGGATCCGCTGGGGTGTCATCAAGCGGCCGTCCGGCTGACGCGGCCAATCCCTTCGTAGGCCAGACCAGCGGCAGCGACGACAGCTGGATCATAGATGTTGCGGCCATCGAAGATCGCCTTGTCACGCAGGATGGTGGCCAGGCCGGCGAAGTCCGGCGCGCGGAATTCTTTCCATTCGGTGACCAGGACCAGCGCATCGGCGCCTTCGGTTGCCGCGGCAGCCGAGCTGACGATCGTCAGCATGGATTCGACGCGCGCAGCACCGTGTTCGCGGGCCAAGACGCGCAGCGCTTCGCTGCTGGCGACCGGATCGTAGGCGCGCACGTGGCAGCCGGCGTCGAACAGCTCCTTGAGCAGCACCAGGCTTGGGGCTTCGCGCATGTCATCGGTGTTCGGCTTGAACGACAGGCCCCACACGGCGACCGTCTTGCCCTTGAGACCTTCGACGCCGCCGTAGAAGCGCGTGAGCTTCTTGAACAGCACGTTTTTCTGGTTGTCGTTGACCAGTTCGGTCGCTTCCAGGATGTGCAGCACCTGGCCATGATCGCCACCGGTCTTGACCAGCGCTTTCACGTCTTTCGGGAAGCACGAACCGCCGTAGCCCATGCCGGCGTACAGGAACTGCGAACCGATGCGCGGGTCCAGGCCCATGCCGTGGCGCACGGCTTCGATGTCGGCGCCCAGCACTTCGGCCAGGTTGGCCAGCTCGTTCATGAAGCTGATGCGGGTGGCCAGCATGGCGTTCGCGGCGTACTTGGTCAGCTCGGCGCTGCGCACGTCCATCTCGACCAGCTTTTCGTGGTTGCGGCTGAATGGTGCGTACAGCTGGCGCATCAGCTTGGTAGCGACGGTGTCGTCGCTGCCGACGACGATGCGGTCCGGGCGCATGAAGTCGTCGATGGCTGCGCCTTCTTTCAGGAATTCGGGATTGCTCACCACCGAGAACGACAGCGTGCTGCCGCGCTTGTCGAGCTCGCCCTGGATGGCGGCACGCACTTTATCGGCGGTGCCGACCGGGACGGTCGACTTGTCGACCACGACCACCGGCTTGTCGATGCGCTGACCGATCGAACGGGCGGCGGCCAGGATGTGGGTCAGGTCGGCGCTGCCGTCTTCGTCAGGCGGCGTACCCACGGCCAGGAACACGCAGTCAGCGTGCGCGACGGCTTCGTCGTAGCTGGTCGAAAACAGCAGGCGACCTGCGTTGGCGTTGCGCTCGACCATGTTGTCGAGGCCTGGCTCGTGAATCGGAATGACGCCGTTCTTGAGCATTGCAATTTTTTCTTCGTTGACGTCGAGACACAGTACAGTGTTGCCGACATCGGCGAAGCAAGCGCCTGAAACGAGACCGACGTAGCCGGTGCCAATGATGGTGATCTTCATGATTTATATTGAGGAACGAGTAACTGAAAAATAGAACCGGGCAGAGCAGCACGGCGAACCAGGCTATTTTTCCACAGATTGGAAAATAATTGCCACACGTAACAAATGCGTGCAAAACTTGAATTATAGTATCATGGTTGTCAAAAATTTATGCGTTTGCTCGTTAATTGTGCTGCCCTCTGGCAAAATTTTTCGCATAATCACGACATTGCAGTACAACACTTCCACTCCCGGATCAAACCATCCGGCGGTGCACCGATCAGCACCCGGCACGACACAATGAAGTTACTCACTTTTAGCACCCTGTATCCCAATTCGCAGCAACCGAACCACGGTATCTTTGTGGAAACCCGATTGCGCTACCTGATTGCCAGCGGGCAGGTCGAGTCACGCGTCGTCGCGCCAGTGCCATGGTTCCCGCTCAAGGGAGAACGTTTCGGCCATTATGGCACTCTTGCCAAGGTACCGCGGCGCGAAACACGCAACGGCATCGACGTCACGCACCCACGCTACCTGGTACTGCCGCGCGTGGGCATGAACGTCACGCCCTATACACTGGCACATGCGGCAAAACGGGAAATCGGCCGCATCCTCGACAGCGGTTACGATTTCGACGCCATCGACGCCCACTATTTCTATCCGGACGGCGTGGCAGCGGTCATGCTCGGCAAGTACTTCAAGAAACCGGTGGTGATCACCGCGCGCGGCACCGACATCAACCTGATTCCCCAGTTCGCGCGGCCGCGCCAGCTGATCCTGGATGCGGCGCGCGACGCCGACGGCATCATCACCGTGTGCAAGGCGCTCAAGGACGAGATGGTCGGCCTGGGCGTGGCGCCCGACAACATCACCCCGCTGCGCAACGGCGTCGATCTGGAGCGCTTTGCGCCCATCGACCGCGCCGCCGCGCGCGCCGCCGTCGGGCTGGCGCCGGGACGCTTCACGCTGTTGTCGGTCGGCCTGCTCGATCCGCGCAAGGCGCACGACCTGATCATCCGCGCCCTGCCCCAGTTGCCCGACGTCGACCTGCTGATCGCCGGCATCGGCCCTGAAAAGAACAATCTGGAGCGCCTGGCGCGTGAATTGAACGTGCAGGACCGTGTCAAGCTGCTGGGCAGCGTGCCGCAGACCGAACTGAAAACGTATTACAACGCTGCCGACACCCTGGTGCTGGCGTCGAGCCGCGAAGGCTGGGCCAATGTGCTGCTCGAAAGCATGGCGTGCGGCACCCCGGTGGTGGCCAGCAATGTGTGGGGCACGCCCGAAGTGGTGGCGGCGCCGGCTGCCGGCGTTCTGATGCCGCAGCGCACCCCCGAAGGCCTGGTCGCGGCGCTGGGCCAGTTGCGCGCCAACTACCCGGCGCACAGCGCCACCCGCCGCTACGCCGAAGACTTTGGCTGGCAACCGACCACCCAGGGCCAGATCGACCTGTTCCACTCCATCTTGGCGAGAAAAGCCGCGTGAAAATCCTTTATCACCACCGTACCCGTTCCAAGGACGGCCAGTACGTCCACATCGAAGAAATGATCCGCGCACTGCGCGCCGAGGGCCATGAGGTCGTGATCGTGGCCCCTCCCAGCGCCGAAACCGAATCGTTCGGTTCGGACGCCGGCCCGGTTGCCTGGCTCAAGCGCCACCTGCCCAAGACCTTCTATGAATTGATGGAGCTGTCGTATTCGCTGGTCGCGTACCGGCGCCTGGCCAAGGCCGTCAAGGAGCACCGCCCGGACGTGCTGTATGAACGCTACAACCTGTTCCTGCCAGCGGGCATCTGGCTGGCGCGCAAGTACAAGCTGCCGATGCTGCTCGAAGTAAATGCCCCAATCCTGGAAGAGCGCACCCGCTACGACGGCCTGGCGCTGACGAAGCTGGGCCGCTGGTCGCAGGCCTATGCCTGGCGCAACGCCGACATGGTGCTGCCGGTCACGCACGTGCTGGGCGATATCGTGCAGGCCTACGGCGTGCCGCCGGAACGCATCGACGTGATCCCGAACGGCATCGACCCCGAACGCTTTGCCGGCGCGCCAGACGTGGAACAGGCCAAGCGCGCGCTGGGCCTGCAGGATGTGCTGGTGCTGGGCTTTACCGGTTTTGTCCGCGACTGGCATGGCCTGGACAAGGTGATCGAGCTGATCGCGCAGGACCCGCCGGATGCACGGCGTCACCTGCTGGTCGTCGGCGACGGCCCCGTGCGCACCACGCTCGAGCAGCAGGCGCGCGACCTGGGCATCGAACACCGCGTGCAGTTCACCGGCATCATCGGGCGCGACGACGTGGCGCGTTACGTGGCCGCGTTCGACATTGCACTGCAACCGGCCGTGGTGAAGTATGCTTCACCATTGAAGCTGTTCGAATACCTGGCACTGGGCAAGGCGATCGTCGGCCCGGACCAGCCGAATATCCGCGAGATCCTGCGCGCCGACCACAATGCCGTGCTGTTCGACCCGGATGCGCCAGGTGGCCTGGCCGGCGCGGTCAAGCGCCTGTGCGACGACCCGCTGCTGCGCGCCCGTGTGGCGCAAGGCGCGCGCGACGCCATCGACGAGCAGCAGCTGACCTGGCGCGCCAATGCGCGCCGCGTTGTCGCCCTTTTCGAGAGAATGCAGAAACGTGCGTGATCTAATCCTGTTTGCCGCTTTCCTGGCGATCATCCCCTTCATCTTCAAGCGGCCTGTGGTCGGCACCCTGGCCTATGCCCTGGTCAGCCTGATGAACCCGCACCGGCTGACCTACGGCGCCGCGACCTTCTTCCCGTTCGCGATGTACCTGTGCATCGCGACGCTGCTGGCACTGTTGATATCGCGCGAGAAGAAGAAGCTCCCGATGTCGCCGCCGGTCATCGTGCTGATGCTGTTCTTTGCCTGGTACACGATCGGTGCCGTGCTGGCGCAGGACCCGACCGCGGCGTGGTTCGACTGGGACCGGTTCAGCAAGATCGTGCTGATGATCTTCGTGACCATGCTGACCGTGCGTACCGTCAGTGACGTCAAGCTGCTGGCGCTGACGGTGGCGCTGTCGCTCGGCTTCTGGGGCGTCAAGAGCGGCATCTTCGTGCTCCTCAGCGGCGGTGGCCAAGGCCTCAAGGGCCCATCCAGCAGCTTCATCGGCGACAACAACACGCTGGCGCTTGCACTGGTGACCATCACGCCGTTGATCGCTTACCTGATCACCCAGGTCGATTCCAAGTGGCTCAAGCGGGGCGTGATGGGGATCGCGGGGCTGACCGCGCTGGCGGCGATCGGCTCCTATTCGCGCGGCGCACTGCTGGGCGCCTGCGCCATGGGCTTCTTCCTGTGGCTCAAGTCGAGTCAGAAGTTCAAGACCGGCCTGGCCATCGCGGTGCTGGTGCCGATTGTCCTGCTGAGCATGCCGCCGGAATGGACCGGCCGCATGCAGACGATCGAAACCTACGAGGAAGACGAATCGGCCACCGGGCGCATCAATTCCTGGATGTTCGCCCTCAACGTGGCAAACGCCTTTCCGCAAGGCGGGGGGCCAAACGTGTTTTCGCCCCATATGTTCATGCTGTACGCGCCGAATCCGGAACGCTACTACGACGCCCACAGCATCTATTTCCAGGTACTCGGCGAACTCGGCTACTTCGGACTGGCGTTGTTCCTCACCCTGTTCGCAGTCAGCTGGCGCCTCGGATCGAAAATCGTACGGTTCTGCCGCGGCAAGGAGGAACTGGAATGGGCCTCGATGCTGGCACGCATGTGCCAGGTCAGCATGATCGGCTACATGACGGCTGGCGCCTTCCTGACGCTGGCGTACTACGATCTGATCTACTACGTGATCACGATCCTGGTCGTACTCGACAAGGTGCTGATCCGCTATCCGCAGCCCGACAATACGCCGCCGATGCGGATCGGTCTGGTCGAGCGGTACCGCGAACGCGCCCGCGCCAAGGCCGCGGCCACGGCGCAGCGCAAGGCGCGCTCGGCGTTTCCGCGCTAGGCGGTCACACCAGCACTTCCAGCGCCGGCGGATGGCCCAGGAACATGGCCGGGCTGGCGCTGGCGCCGTAGGCACCCGACTGGAACACGACGACCAGGTCGCCAATCCGGGCATGGCCCAGTTCCATGCGGTCGGCCAGGATATCGAGCGGGGTGCACAGCGGACCGGTGGCCGAAGCCAGGCTGCCATCCGGCGCCATGCGGTTACCGATCGCCACCGGATAATTCTTGCGGATGACCTGGCCCAGGTTGCCGGAGGCCGCCAGGTGGTGGTGCATGCCGCCATCCAGGACCAGAAACACCTCGCCGCGCGAGACCTTGCGGTCGATCACGCGCGCAACGTACACCCCGGCCTCGCCCACCAGGTAGCGGCCAAGCTCAAGCGCCAGGCGCGCCTCTGGCAACGCTTGCGCCAGGCGCGGCAGCCAGCCGGCCAGGTGTTCACCCAGCGGCGTCGGGTCGATCCGCGCCTCGCCCGGAAAATACGGAATCCCCAGGCCGCCGCCGATATTGAGCTGGCGCACCGTGAGCGGGCTGTCGCCAGCCAGACGCAGGGCCAGTTCGATGCTGCGCGACTGCGCTTCGATGATGGCGTCGAGGCGCAGGCTCTGGGAACCGCAATAAATGTGGAAGCCCTGGAAATCCAGGCCCAGCGCCGCGGCCTGCTGCAGCACCTGCGGGGCCTGCTCGGCATCGATGCCGAACGGCTTGGCGCCGCCCCCCATGCGCATGCCCGAGGATTTCAGCTCGAATTCGGGATTGATGCGCAGCGCCACGCGCGGCGTGATGCCCAGCAGGTCGCCGATCCGGGCGGCATTGGCCAGCTCGTTGCCCGACTCGATGTTCAGGCACACGCCGGCGGCGATCGCCTGGCGCAATTCACCCTCGACCTTGGCCGGGCCGGCAAAGCTGATCCGGGCCGGGTCGATGCCGGTATCGAGCGCGGTCCTGAGTTCCCCACCCGAGGCCACGTCCAGCCCGTCGACCAGGCCCGCCATGTGCTGCACCAGCGCCGGCATCGGATTGGCCTTGATCGAGTAATGCAGCGCGACTGCGGGCGGCAGCACCGCCCGCAGTGTGGCGACCTGGGCACTGCAAACGCGCCGGTCGACGGCATAAAACGGCGTACGGCCGACGCGCTCGGCCAACCTGGGCAGGGGAATGCCGCCCACCTGGAGGACGTCGTCGACCACCGGGAAATGGATCTGGGGAGCGTGCTGGGGCTTCGTGCTGGTCATGGAAAGTCGCGGGGGATGTTGGATGCCGGCGTCAGGCGCCGGACTGGAAGGTGTGGCGCAGCAGATTGCGGTCGATCTTGCCGTTGGGGTTACGCGGCAATGCCTGCTCGCGCAGGACGATATGGGCCGGCACCATGTATGCCGGCAGCTGGCGCCGGCACTCGGCCAGCAGGCCGGCGCGGTCGACCTGCACCGTAGCAGGCACCGCCACCGCCACGATTGCCTGGCCTTGCTGCATGTCGTCGATGCCGAATACCGCGACCTCGCTCACCAGGCCGCTCGCATACAGCGCGCTCTCGACTTCGCTCGGACTGATGCGGTAGCCGGACACCTTGATCAGCTCGTCATTGCGGCCAATGAAATACAGGTAGCCGTCAGCATCACGCCGTACCGTGTCGCCCGACCACACGGCCAGCTCGGGCAGCGGCAGGCCGCTCTCCCTGCCGGGCGCCGGACGAAAGCGCTGGGCAGTGCGTGCAGGATCGTTCCAGTAGCCGAGCGACACCAGTGCGCCGCGGTGCACCAGCTCACCCGGCTCGTCGGCCTCGCACAGGGTGCCGTCGGGACGCACCACCAGCACCTCGGCGTTGGGGATGGCGCGGCCGATCGAATCGGGACGGCGCGCAAGTTCGGCGGGCGGCAGGTAGGTCGAGCGGAAGGCCTCGGTCAGGCCATACATCAGGAATATCTCGGCGCGCGGCAGCGCCTGCCGGAGCGCCTCGACGGTCACGACCGGCATGGCGCCACCGGAATTGGTGATGAAACGCAGGGTGCAGTCGGCTGGCCACTCCAGGCGCGCCAGTGTGATCCAGAGCGGCGGGACAGCCGCCAGGCCGGTGATGCGTTCGGCGCGCACGGCGGCGGCGATATCCTTGGGGAACAGGTAGTTCATCAGCACCACCGCTGCGCCGCGCAGGAAGGCGGTGGTGAGCTGGGACAGGCCATAGTCGAAACTCATGGGCAGCACGGCCAGCAGGCGGTCCGAAGCCTCCAGGCCGAGGTAGCCGGCCACGCTGGCGGCGCCGGCCACCATGTTCCGGTGCGACAGCACCACGCCCTTGGGCTCGCCGGTGCTGCCGGACGTATACAGGATGGCCGCCATGTCAGTATCGATGCGGCGGTGGCCCTGCACTGGCGTGCCCGCCAGTGCTTCGAGCTGTGGCCAGCCCACGGTCGCCGGGAGCGCCGGGGGCTGCCCGGCTGACGGCACGGATGACGTCGCCCCGGTCAGCAGCAGCGTACGCAGGTCGGGGCAAGAGGCTAGCACGGGCGCCAGCAGCGCCTGGCGTTCCGGCGTCGTCACGAGCAGCCGCACATTGCAGTCGGCCAGGATATAGGCCACTTGATTCGGCTTGAGCAGTGGATTGACCGGCACGAACACACAGCCGGCGGCGGCCGCGCCGAACATGGCGACCACGTTCTCGATGCGCTTTTCCATGTACACCGCCACCCGCTCGCCCGGCCCCAGGCCGTGGGCCAGGAACAGGGCAGCAGCAGCGCGCACCTGGAGCGCCAGCGCGGCATAGGTGCAGCCCACCTCGCCATAGACCAGCGCCTCGGCGTTGGGCGTGCGCGCGGCGCTATTGAAAATGCTGTCGTGGATCAGGTAGTTCATCGCGATGTCATTGTGCCCGCACGGCCTGGAGATGGCGCGGCGCAACTGCCATCTTACCAGTTCAGGTCAGCTTCGGATCGACAAGCGACGCCTTGGCGGGCGCGCCACCTTCGCGCACATCCGGCTGCTGCGCCGGCACCTGCAGCCGCGCGGCGAGCTGGGACATGCTCATGAACTGGCCACCCAGGGTGTCCCGGAACCAGGTGCAATAGTCATGGACCGTGGCGATGAAGCGCTCCAGGTCTTCTTCGGTACGCACATAGGGCGTGTGGCCCGCTACCATCGAGGGGCTGTGGTACGTCAGCGAGAACACTTGGCAGCCGTCGCGATGCAGGCTCGACGTCAGGCGCCGCATTTCGTCGCCGCTGGCGACTTCGGGGCTCAGGCGGATACGTTCGAGCGCCCCGCTGCGCGCCAGTAGTCCACCGAGACGCATCGTGCGCGCCCACGGTTGCTGGGCCAGCTCGTACAGCGCCGTGCCGCGCTGGCGCAGCCAGCCAGCATAGCCGGTGGTGACGGGCAGTTCCAGCAGCGTCGTGGCGCCAGTGTCGAAACGGTAGGGATGTTCATTGAAGGCACGGAAGTCCGGGCCGCCATCATCCAGGAAGGCGCTGTAGGGAACCACACTGGCGTCAATCCGGTAGCCGAGCGAGGCGATCGACTCCGCGGTGTGCGGGCCCATGCCGTAGCGGCCGGCCTTGAACGCGACCGGCGCCCGTCCGAACGACTCGGTGATGGCCGCGGTGAGGACGCGCAGCTTGTCGTATTCGAGCTGGCGCGGCAGATTACCGGCGTAGGAATTAAAGCGCGTCACCTCTTCATCATGAGGCGGCGAGACCCAGGGATGCAGGTGGGTGCCGATCTCGCAGCGGCCCGCTTCCATCAGCCTACGCAGCACCGCCACCGACGCCGGGGTGGTCGCCACCGGATAATCGATCACATAGGTGGGCACGATGCCGAGGCGGTCGAACACGCGCTCGTGCATCAGTGGCTGGCCGGCGATCGAGGTGGTGCCGACGCTGGCGCGGTCGAATGGACCGTCCCAGGCGAACTCTTCCTCGGTGTCGATGACGATCAGCAGGACCGGCGGTTCGCCGGCTGCGAGACGCGCCGGTACATGGTTGGTGGTGCCTAGCATGGGGAGGACTTTTGCAACAGCGGCGCCGGCGCGGCCTGGGCCAGCACGGCCAGGCAGGCGTCGATCCGCTGGTAGGTCGACAAGAAAGTGGTTTCGTCGCGGCCCTCGGGGTCGCGAATCTGGGCGTCTGCGCCCTGCGTCGGCGCCGCCTCGCCCAGCAGGTAGATGCGCTGGCGCAGCGTTGGATAGCGCGCTGCGATGGCGTCGAGGTTGATGCGGTCAAAGGCGATCACGAGGTCGGCGTTCTCCAGCAGCTCAGCGCTGGCGTGGCGCGAGCGGTGGCCTGCCATGTTCACGCCGTGGCGCGCAGCGGCGCCGATCGCGACGGCTGGCGAACCGCGCTGGTTGCGGGGCAGCATACCGGCCGAGGAAAAGTGCAGGTTGGGGCTGAACAGCTGACTGGACTTGAGTTCGGCGTAGCTGCTGCGGTTGATATTGCCCTGGCAGACGAACAGCACCTCGATCCTGCGTCCGTTGGCCTTTGCCACCAGTTCGGCCAGGCGCTGCTGCAGGCCGTTGCCGGCATGCTCGCGCGCTGCACCAAAGCGAGCGGTGAACAATTCGCGCAGCTCTTGCAGGCCGGGCCGCGGATCGTCCAGCACCAGGGTGTCGTTGCGCTCACGCCCCAGCAGCACCCGGTGGAAGTTCCAGGCCCAGCCGACGCAGTGGGCAGCCAGGCGCGCCGGCTGGCGCGCCAGCCCCGCGGCGGCCGAGCGGGCCTGCCACATGTCCGGCACCAGATTGCGGCAATAACGCCCGGCCGGATAGTCGACCGGCGCGGTCTTCTGGCCGCGCGCCAGCAGCTGGAACAGGCGATACGGAAAATCGACGCCAATCGAGACCGGCAGTGGCAGCGAGCCCCAGGGACGTGCGTTGACCTCGATCAGGATCCAGCCGCCGCTCGCGGGGTCGATCTTGAATTCGAACATGGCCAGGCCGGTGTAGCGGCTGGCACGCACCATGCGCTCGACCGCGGCGACCCGGCCCGGGTCGAGCGGTGCGCTCTTGCGGTAATAACCGCTCCCGTTGAGTTCATGCGCACGGTGGTGCTCGAAGGCCTGCAGCACCTCGCCCTCGTGGCACAGCACCGACACCCCGGCGCCGTAGCCGGGGAACATCTGCTCGAGCAGGATCGGGCCGGATGCGTGGTCGTGGCGCGCCAGCCAGGCTGCCAGCGCCGCGCGATCGGCCACGATACGGGTGCTGGTGCGCACGTACAACTCGGGCAAGGCATACGACATCGGCTCCTTGACCACCACCGGCAGGCCGACGTCGGCCACGATCGAGTCGACGCTGTCACCAGGCGCCAGCAGGCGGCCACCGGCCACCGGCACGTCGCACGCTTGCGCCAGCGCGCGCGTGCGCACCTTGTCGAAGTAGATGTCGAGCGCCTCGGGCGACGGAATCGCCAGCGCGGTCAGGGTCGACAGCATGTCGCGGTGCAGGCACAGCGGCAGCAGGCCACGCTCGTCGCATGGGATCACGAGCGCGAACTGGTGCTCGCGCAGCAGCGCTTCCATGGCGTCGCGCCAGGCCTGGCCACCATCGAGGTAGTAGGGCAGGAAATGGGTAGCGTGGATGTAGCGCGAGGCCAGGGCCGGCGCGCGGAAATCGAACGGCGCCACGTGCACCTCGATGCCCTGGCGTCCGAGCGAGCGCACCGTGGCCAGGAAGCTGCGGGTGTCATCGCCGATGACGAGCACCTTTTCACGCGTCGTAACCTGGCTCATGCCTGCCTCCCGCGCAACACCTGGCGCGTTGCCAGTCCCGCTGTATACATGGCCCACTTGAACGAGACCCGTGCAGCCAGCGCGCGGCGCGCGTACTGCAGGCCGAGCGCGTGCCTGCCCTGCCCCGACCAGTATTGCGACAGGCGGCGCAGGATGTCGCCTTCATAGGCCTGGCACATGGTGCGAATGGCGCTGCTACGCACTGTCATCGCGATATGCTGGGACACCAGCACCGACAGCAGCCAGCGCTCGGCCTGGGAAAAGCTGCGCGACAGGTTGTTCTGGCGTGAAGCATCGGGAACATTGTGCTGGGCCACGATATCGGGATTGAAAAACAGGGCGCGCGCAGCATCGGCAGCGCGCCAGAAGAAGTCCCGGTCTTCCTCGTATGACGTACGGGTCCAGAAGCCGCCGATCGCGGCCGTGGTGGCTTTGGAGACCGCCAGGATATTGAGCTGGGCAAAGCCGCCGGCACGCACCAGGTCGTCGATCGGCAGCAGGTAGCCGCGTGCGTGGTCGCGGCTGCGCCGCCCCACCAGCGCAGCCAGCGCCGGCAACCAGTGTGCGCGCTCGCGTGTGCCGTCATGGGTCACCGCGACCTGGTCGGCGATGTACAGGTCGACCGCCAGCCCGGCGTCGAAGACCTCCGCCATGGCCGACAGATGGCTGGCGCAGGTCCAGAAATCGTCATCGTCGCAGAAGGTGAGAATGTCGCCGCGCGCAAGCTCGATGCCGGCATTGCGCGCCTGCGACGGGCCGCTGCCGCTGCCGCCGGTGGCGCCCAGCTGGACCAGACGGAAACGGGCATCCAGCCCTTGCCAGATAGCGGCGTAGGCGGCGCGGGTGGTGGCGTCGGAAGCATCGTCGATCACGATCACTTCGAACGCGTCGAAGGCCTGTGCAAGAATGCCCGCCAGGGTTCGCTCGAGCAGGACATGGCGGTTGCGCGTCGGGACAATGACCGAGATGCGGCATGGCACCTGCGGATCAGTGCCTGACGGCGCCGGCTCGCCGGTGGTGCGGATTAGTGATTGGGGGGACACTCTTTGCCTTCGGGCGTAAACGGGCGGCAAGCTGCCGTAACAAAATATTGCAATCCTAACACAAGGTGTTGCACGCTTATACGGCGCGCACAATGGTATTTTATAGGGTGACACGCGTCCGTCGAGCAGCATGGAGCATGTGAAAATACTGAGATAACCCGCGCATTCCCCGCAATCGTCTATGATTTCAGGATGAAAATATCGTATTTCTTTAGCGCCACACTGCTGGCGGCAGCGCTGTGCACTGGCGCGCCAGCCATCGCTGCGCCCGAGGCTGGCATCACCTCGATACGCATCCAGAACACGGGCGAGGCCCGCTCTGACGTGCCGTTTACCTTCGGCCAGGTGTTCGAAGCCGGCCACCTGCAGCCCGGCCAGGGCCTGGGCGGCCGCCTGGCCAGTGGCACCGTGGTGCCACTGCAAGTCGACGTCAAGGCCACCCATGGCGACGGCTCGGTGCGCCATGCGATCGTGTCGGGCGTGCTGCCAGAACTCGCATCGCGCCAGCCCGCCGGCTTGCAACTGGTCGCCGCCGCCGCGCAAGCCCCGGCGGCACGGCCGGCCGGCCCGCGCGAACTGGCTGCGACTGGCCTCGATGGCAAGGTGACGATCGTGGTCGACGGCGCGCGCTATACGGCATCGCTGGCCGAAGCACTGGCCACAAACAAGCCGCGCCCCTGGCTGGCTGGTCCGATCGCCAGCGAATGGCTGCTCGACGCGCCGCTCAAGAACGCCAGCGGCCGGGTCCATCCCCTGCTGACCGTGCGCTTCGACGTACGCTGGTATCGCACGCTGAAAAAGCAGGCGCGCATCGACGTCGTGGTCGAGAACGCCAAAACCTTTGCGGCCGGTGCGCGCAACCTGGTGTACGACGTCGAGGTCGAGATCGCGGGTCGCCCCGCATATGCGCTGGTCGGGCTGACCCATTACCACCATGCGCGCTGGCGCCACAGCACCTGGTGGGATGCCGAACGCGCCCCCGCCCTGCACCTGCAACCGGACACCGATTACCTGATTGCCACCGGCGCCGTACCGAACTATGACCGCACGCTCAAGCCCGACGAGCAGGCACTCGGCGCGCTGGGCAAGGGCCTCAACGCCGACACTGTCGGGCCAATGAAGATCGGTCCGCTTACCGCTTACATGCCGACTGCAGGCGGGCGCCACGATATCGGGCCCTTGCCGGGCTTTTCCGTCCTTTATCTGCTGTCGATGGATGCGCGCGCGCGCGCCGCCATGATGGCGGCGGCAGACGGATCGGGCAGCTGGTCGATCCACTATCGCGACGACAACACTGGCTACCCGGTGCGCACGGACAACGCTGCCAACAAGGGCATTTCGACCCACAACAACCTGGCGCACCGGGGGCCGCTGCCGGTACCGCGCTGCGATAGCGCACCGGGCAGCTCGTGCAAGTCGCCGTACGGGGACGATACTTCGCACCAGCCCTCGCTGGCCTACCTGCCCTATCTGCTCACCGGCGACTATTACTATCTCGAAGAACTGCAGTTCTGGGCTGCCTCCAATCCGCTGGCCACCGATCCGGGCAACTCGGGCGACGGCCAGGGGCTGGTACGCTGGATGCAGGTGCGCGGCCAGGCATGGTCGCTGCGTACGCTCGGCCACGCCGCCTACATCACGCCCGACGCCCACCCGCTCAAGGCCTATTTCACCAAGCAGGTCGACAATAACCTGGCCTTCTATCATGCGGCCTACGTGGTCGGCAACCCGAACAAGCTTGGCCTGTACGACGGCTCCGGCCCGCGCGCGGCATCGGTCAACGGCTCGCCGCCCTGGCAGGACGACTTCCTGACCTGGAGCTTCGGCCACCTGGCCGAACTCGGCTTTGCCAAGGCGCTGCCGATCCTGCAATGGAAGGCCAGGTACGCGGTCGGGCGCATGACTGCGCCCGGTTATTGCTGGATCCAGGGCTCGGCCTACAGCCTGAAATTCCGTGAAGACAAAGGCTTGCCCGCCTACGACACCTTCGCCCAGCTCTACCGCGAAAATTTCGACCGTGACAAGCTCACCATCGACGACAAGCCGGTCCAGCATCCGCAGGGATTGCGCTATATCGACCAGGCGTGTGGCAGCCAGGCCCAGGCCGACTGGCTGTCGGCCGCCACCGGGCAACGCTGGGAGCGGGGCCGCATGGTCGGCTACTCCAGCTCGCCGATGGGATTCCCGGCGAATATGCAGCCGACGCTGGCCATGGCCGCGACCTACAACATCCCCAACGCCGAGCGCGCCTGGTCGGTGTTCACGGCGCGCGCCAATCAGCCGAACTATGCCGCCGCCCCGCAATGGGCGATCGTGCCGCGCACAGCGCCGGTAGCGACAGGCAAAACACGCAATCGGGCGCGCTAGATTGTCTGTTTGATTGTTGAAATGGAAATGTGTATGCGGAAATGCGTACTATAATGTTGTGCGATTAAGCAATAACTCATTCCACTTCACTCATACAACACAGGAGCCAGCAAGGATGTCGTTCTTCACCAGGGTGATCCAGCGTCTCAAGCGCGACCACTTCCGCGCGCGTTACCAGAAGGTGGCGCGCCAGGTGCTGGCGACCAGGCCGGCTACGCGCGGGGTACTGCCCTTCCTGCTTCTCTCGATGGTGCAGACGCGCGATGTCGTGCCGTACCTGGTCGCGCTTAAATCGTTCATCCATTTCGCCAATCCCGAGCGCATCGTGGTGGTGTGCGATCCGTCGATCACCGGCGAGGACCGCGCGCTGCTGCAGCGCCATGTGCCACATATCGAACTGCGCCATGCTGACGAGTTCACCCATCCCGACATGCCGCGCGGCGGCACCTGGGAGCGGCTGTATGCGATCGCCGGCCTGACACGCGATCACTATGTGGTGCAGCTCGATGCCGACACGCTGACCGTGCAGGCGATTCCCGAGGTGGTGGCCGCGATCCAGGCCGGTCACGGCTTCGTGATCGGCGAGGCGACGGACACCCCGATCCGCCAGTTGCCGGCCGTGCGCGAGAATGCGCTGCCGTGGATGCGCCCGGGTGCCCACATCCAGGGTATTGCCGAAACCGAGATGGTCAATGTCGGGCTGCCGTCGGACGCGCGCTATGTCCGCGGCTGCTCGGGCTTTACCGGTTTTCCGCGCTCTTCCACGATGCAGGAGACCATGGCCGATTTCTCGCGCCGCATGATGGCCAAGCTGGGGGACGACTGGGCGCGCTGGGGCACGGAGCAGGTCACGTCGAACTACCTGGTGGCAAATGCCGCCGGCACCCGGGTGCTGCCGTTCCCCAAATACGGAACACCCGACCGGGCCACGCCGGACACTGCGTTCTTCCATTTCATCGGATCGATGCGTTTCATTAACGGCAAGTACGAAACGACCACGCGCCAGGCGCTCGGCCTGATCAACGCCGCCCAGCAGGCTGCCTGAGCCGGGACGGCGCGCGATGCGTGAACCAATGCGGCGCCTCATTCCCTCTGTGCCGGTGCTGTCCCTGGCCACCTTCGGCGGTCGCGGCAAACCTGCCCTGCCCTCGCTGCTCGATGCCGGTGCGGTCCAGCTGGTCACCAGCGGACGCATTGCGATCGGCATGGCGCTGCGTGAACTGGGCGTCGGCCCCGGCGACATGGTACTGGTGCCGGCCTACCACAGTCCCTCGATGATCCCGCCGGTACACTGGCGCGGCGCCACGGTCGTCTTCTACCGCATCCATCCGGACACCACGCCCGACCTGGACGATATCGCACGTTTGCTCGGCCCGCGCGTGAAAGCCGTCATGGCCACCCACTTCTTCGGCTTTCCCCAGGACCTGTCGGCCCTGCGCGCCCTGTGCGACGCCCATGGGATTGGCCTGGTCGAAGATTGTGCCCACTGTTTCTTTGGCGAGCGAAACGGGGTTGCAGTGGGCGCGGCCGGTGACTACGCGATTGGCAGCAGCATGAAATTCTTCCCGATCTTCGAAGGTGGCTGCCTGGTGTCGCGCCGGCATCGGCTATCCGGGAAGTTGCACGGGGGCGGCGCCGGTTTTGAAGCCAAGGCTGCGCTGACCGCGCTCGAACTGGCGTTTGCCCACGGCCGCCTGGCGCCCCTGCGGGCCGCGCTGGCGCTGCCGCTCAAGCTCAAGAGCGCCGTGTGGACGCATATCAAGCGGCGCCGTGCCAGTGCCGCCACCGGCACCGGCACCGGCATTGGCACCGATGCTGCCCGGCCTGGCCCGGCGCTGGCGCCGGCCTCGTCCGACAGCAGCTTCGAGTTCGACCCGCGCTGGGTCGACAAGCGCTCGTCGTGGTTCTCGCGTGCGGTATTGCGCCTGGCAGGCGGTGCGCGCATCGTTGCGCGCCGCCGGCGTAACTACCTCGCGCTGCAACGTGCGCTGGCTGGCGCCCCCGGCTGGCGCCCCCTGTTCGCCACCCTGCCGGATGGCGCCTGCCCATGGGTGGTGCCGCTGCTGGCCGCGCAGCCCGAAGCGCTGTTCGCGCGCCTGGAAGCGGCCGGTGTACCGATGGTGCGCTTCGGTGCCAGTCTGTGGCCCGGGGTGGATGCCGCCACCTGCGCCAACAGCGCGGCGCTTGGCCGCCAGTTGTTCGGCCTGCCGTGCCACCAGGAGCTGGACGACGCCGAGCGCGCCTGGCTGGCGGCGACGGTGCGCGCCGCGCTCGACGACCTGGCGGGAGCGCCGCTATGAGCTGGACCGTGGTGGCGGCGCGCGAGCTGGCGGCGCCCGAAATGGCCGCGCGCTGGCGCCAGGTGCACCGCGCCGGACCCGCCTCGCCCTTGCTGGCACTCGAATTCGTGAACGCCGCCCTGGCGGTATACGGCAGCGGCAGGGAACGGCTGGCCTGGCATACGCACAACGGCCAGATCGACACCATCGCCATCCTCACGCCCGGCCAGGCCGGCGTCTGGCACACCTTCCAGCCAGCCCAGGCGCCACTGGGCTTCTGGCTGCAGCGCGGCGACCTTGGCCCGCCAGCCGGTCTGGCTCCCCTGCTGCGCGCCCTGCCCGGCCCAGCGCTGATGCTGGGCCTGAGCCAGTGCGATCCCCTGCTCATGCCGCGCCCGGACGACAGCCCTGCGCTACGCGGTCTGGACTATATCGAGACTGCCCATGTCAATGTCACCGGCAGTTTCGACGATTACTGGCAGGCACGCGGCAAGAACTTGCGCAGCAACCTGCGCAAGCAGCGCAAGCGCCTGGCGGACGACGGCATCGTCACCCGCCTGCAACTGAGCACAACCGTGGCCGAGATGGCGACAGCGGTCGAGGATTATGGCCGCCTGGAGAGCACCGGCTGGAAGGGCGCGGACGGCACCGCCGTCGCCAGCGGCAATGCGCAGGGCCGCTTCTATCGCACCCTGCTCGAAGCGTTCGCGGCCAACGGCGGCGCGCGCGTCTACCGTTACTGGATCGGCGAGCAACTGGCAGCGATGGACTTGTGCATCGAGGGCAGCACTTTCCTGGTCGTGCTCAAGACTGCCTACGATGAACACCTCGACTTGCCTGCCGCCAGCGCAGGCCAGCTTTCGCCGGCGCTGCTGATGCGCGAGGAAGCCGTGCGCGACATCTTCGATGCAGGGCAGGTAGCGCGCATCGAGTTCTACGGCCGGGTCATGGAATGGCACAGGCGCTGGAGCGACGATTTCCGCGTCCTGTACCACCTGAATGCCTACCGCTGGTCCTGGCTTGGCCGGCTTCACGCACGCATCCGCGGCACCTAATCTTTACCGGTTTTACCGGTTATTTACGCAAATTATCGGCAAACTCAGACGATATTTATTCAAAAAAACAACATTTTTGATTTAAATGCATCTTAGTTGCTGCAATCTTACAACTCGCGTAAATATTTCTTGACTTCAGTTGTTTTTCGGCGTTTTCAATTTGCTATTTCCGTTGTTTTTGCACAGAAATTCAGCAAAATCGTCGTCTTTTGCACGACGGAAACAGTTTCTAGGCGTAAAGTTGAGTTCTCCCTGGAAAACTTTTCGCGAGCCTACCAACATGACCCCCACCACCGAATTCCCTGCGCGCCGTGTGCTCGCTGGCAAAGCCGTTTCCGTGATTGCCCTGGCCCGTCCGCAGCGCGTTGCGCTGGTCGGCGCCAACCTCATTACCCTTGCCCTGCTGAGCGCCTGTGGCGGCGGCGGCGCCGACGCGACGATGGCCGAACAGGTCGGTGTAGATGCCGGCATCTCGGCGGCCCAGACCATTACCAAGCTGCCGCTCCAGAAGACCCCACCCACCCCATCCCCGGACAAGGTGATCGGCGCAAACATCATTACTGCCGGTGCGGTACTGACTGACTTCGAGATCGAGAACGAAGGCGCGGCCCAGACCAACGTACCGTTTACATTCGGTCAGGTGGTCGCGGTCGGCCAACTCGCCAAGAACGAAGGGCTGGCCGCGCGCCTGTCCAACGGCACGCTGCTGCGTCTGCAGATCGACGTCAAGGCCAGCCATCCCGACAGCTCGGTGCGCCACGTGATCGTGTCCGGCGTGCTGCCGACCCTGGCCGCAGGCCAGATCGAGAAAATCCAGCTGGTCAAGACGGCCCTGCAGGAGAAAGGCGGCGCCACGCTGCAGGACCTGGCTGCCACCGGCCTGTCGAGCAATGTGGTGGCCACCGTGGCCGGCGTACGCTACAGCGCCTCGCTGGCCCAGGCCCTGGTCGCCCCCAAGCCAATCACCTGGCTGTCCGGCACCGTCGCCAACGAATGGATCGTCTCGGCCCCGTTGAAGGCAGCGGACGGTTCGGAGCACCCGCAGCTGACCGCCAGTTTCGCCGTGCGCTGGTATCCAGGACTGGAAAAGCAGGCGCGGGTCGATGTCGCCGTCGAAAACGCCAAGACCTTCAAGTCCGGCGCCTATGTACTGAAATATGACGTCGACGTCGACGTCGGCGGCCGTTCAGTCTATGCCAAGACCGGCCTCACCCATTACGCCCGTGCGCGCTGGCACCAGAAGGCCTGGTGGAACGGCGCTGCCGCACCGGCCATCCATGTGCGCCCGAATGTGAGCTACCTGATCGCGTCGAAGGCCGTGTCGAATTACGACCTGAGCACCAAGCCTGCGGAAACCATGCTGGCCACGTTCGCCAAGGAAACCAATGCCAACACGACCGGTCCGATGACGATCGGGCCGCTGGTCGCCTACATGGGCACGACCGGCGGGCGCGGCGACATCGGCCCACTGCCGACGTGGTCGGTGTCCTACCTGCTGTCGCTGGACAAGCGTGCACGCGCCGCCATGATGGCGCTCGCCGACGGCTCGGGTACATGGTCAATCCACCTGCGCGACGAAAACACCGGTCAGCCGCTGCGCGTCGACAACGAGGCCAACAGTAATGTGACCACGCACAGCAACCTGCTCAAGGTCGGCCCCCTGCCGGCGCCGCGTTTTGCCGCATCACCGTATTCTGACGATGTCGCCCACCAGCCTTCGCTGGCCTACCTGCCCTACCTGCTGACGGGTGACTATTATTACCTCGAGGAGCTGCAGTTCTGGGCCGCCTGGAATCCGCTGGGTACCGACCCGGGCAACTCGGGCCGCGGCAAGGGCTTGCTGCGCTGGCACCAGGTGCGCGGTCAGGCATGGGCGCTGCGCACGCTTGGCCACGCCGCGTTCATCACGCCCGATGAGCACCCGCTGAAGGATTACTTCACCAAGCAGCTCGACAACAACCTGCAGTTCTACTACGACGCCTACGTGGTCGGCAATCCGAACCAGCTCGGCATGTACGACGGTTCGGGTCCGAACGCAGCCCCGATCGGCGGCTCGCCGCCATGGCAGGACGATTACCTGACCTGGAGCTTTGGCTATCTTGCCGAGCTCGGCTTCGACAAAGCCCAGCCGATCATGCTGTGGAAAGCCAAGTATCCGGTCGGCCGCATGACCGCAGCAGGGTATTGCTGGATCAAGGCGTCTGCCTACTCGCTGAAAATCCGCGACGATGACAAGTCGCCGGTCTACGACACGTTCGAGAAGGTCTACCGTGCCAACTTCAGCGGCACCAGCATTTCGCACGAAGGCGGTACCAAGACCCATCCTCTGGGCCTGCTGTTCATCGACCAGCCATGCGCCTCCCAGGCGATGGCGGACTGGTTCAATGCCTCGTCCACGTTCATCTGGGGCCCACGTCGCATGGACGGCTACGCCGACTCGACGATCGGCTACCCGGCCAACCTGCAGCCAGCACTGGCGATCGCGGCGACTGCCGGGGTACCGAATGCCCAGCAGGCATGGTCCCTGTTCACCACCCGCGATGCCAAGCCGAAGTACCAGAACGGTCCTCAGTGGAATATCATTCCGCGCTGATATCCCGCAACGGCTGACGTAGCAACAACGGCCTTCCACCTGGTGGAAGGCCGTTGTGCATGGTGCCGGCGCGTTGGCGGTTGCACATGCAAGTGGTGGCTGTGCAATGCCACAATAGGATATGATTGCATTCTATTAATATCTCGGCCCAGTCGATGAGCGCTCAGCAAGAACTCCCAGGTGTCATCTTCACGATGCGCTATCCGGACGATACCGGCTACGTATGGAACCATATCGCCTATCTGCGCGATGAGGTCAGTGCCCATCTGGCGGGGAAGGCCCGGCCATACATGGCGTTCCCGAAGCTGAGCGGTCATCCGAGTTATGCCCTGCGCCACATGCCAGCGGTCGAACTCGACTGCTACGACAACTCGGTCCAGGGCAGGGCCAGAATCGAAGACTTCGTTCGCCGCCATGGCGTGAAGGTCATCGTGTTCATGAGCGCGATGCCCGAGACCGTGTGCCTGAACCTGTTGCGCCGCCTGGGCGTACGCACGCTCAATACCGAAAACGACAGTTTTGACCTCAGCCGCCGCGACAGCCTGCCCAAGCGCGTTGCGAAATACTTCGTACGCCACGTGCTGGGGCGCCAGATGCACGATCTGCACCTGGCCAATTCGAAGGGACAATTGCAATTTTTGCGCAATTACGCGATGTTGCCGTCCCGCCGCGTGGTCCTGATGACCAACTGTATCAACACAGCGCGCTTCACGCCGGGCGATCAGGCGGTCGCGCGCGCGCAGCTGGGCCTCGCGCCCGAACGCTTCTGGATCCTTGCAGTATCGCAGGCGCGCGCCGAGAAGCGGGTCGAGCGACTGATTCAGATGATCCATGAGGTGCACCAGGCCCGCCCCGGGCGCGCCCTGGGCTTCGTGTATGTGGGCGACGGCCCGCTGGTGGATGGCTGGAAGAAATTGGTGGCCGAGCTTGGACTGCAGGATGTCGTCGTCTTCGCCGGGCGCCAGGACAATGTTCTGCCGTGGTACCAGGCGGCCGACCTGATGGTGCATGGCGCCGAGCGCGAAAGCTTCGGGCTGGCCGTGGTCGAAGCCATGTCCTGTGGCGTGCCCGTGGTGGCCAGCGCGGCCATGGGCCCGGGCGAAACCATCCTCGATGGCGAGACCGGCGCGGTGATCCCGTTGCACGATTTCGACGCTTTCCGGCAGGCCGTGCTGCGCTATGTCGACGATCCCGCGCTCACGAAAAAACACGGGGCAAATGCACGTGCGCATGTGGATAAAGAATATAATGTCGTGCGTTACAGCAAGGAATTTGCCCAGCACATAGTGCGATTTCTTTAATCGCTGCGCCGCCCGGTGCGGCGCCCCCTCCCCTCAATATCGATTTCTGCTCCCCCTATGGCGAACCTACGTCGCTCGCTGATCATTAATTTTTTCTCAACGTCCGGCTCGACCGTACTGAAATTCGCGGTCAGCGTCATCCTGGCGCGCATGCTCAGCCCAAGCGAAATCGGCGTCTACTCGATGACGCTGGTATTCGTCAATTTTGCCCACGTATTCCGCGATTTCGGCGTCACCCAGTACCTGCAGCGCGAAGCCGAATTAACCCCCGACAAGATTCGCTCGGCCACCGGCGTGGTGTATACGACCTCGTGGCTGATCGCCCTCGGCCTGTTCCTGGCCAGCGACGCCCTTGGCAAATGGTTTGCAGAACCCGAGATCGTGCCGGTGATGCGCGTGCTGGCGCTCGGCTTTGTGCTGATCCCGTTTGGCTCGATCACCTCGGCGCTGCTGGTGCGCGAGTTCGCCGCCGAAAAGCAGGCCATCGTCAATGCGGTCGGCACCATCAGCTTCTGCGTCAGCTGCCTGCTGCTGGCCAAACTCGGTTTTGGCAGCATGAGCCTGGCCTGGGCTAACCTCATCAATATTGCGGCCTGCGTGATCGCCTACATCCCGTTACGCCCGGCCAAGCTGCCATGGCTGCCGTCGATCGCGCACTGGCGCAGCGTGGTCCATTTCGGCGCCGGCTCGCTGCTGGCGAACATGGCGGGGGCGATCAACAACTCCATCCCCGACATCCTGCTCGGCAAGCTCGGTTCGGCCGCCCAGGTTGGCCTGCTCAGCCGCGCCAACTCGACCGTGCAGATCTTCCTTCTTGTCGCCGGCTCGACGGTGAATTACGGCGCAATCTCTTACCTGGCCCAGATTTTCCACCGTGGCGAGTCGCTGGTGCCGATGCTGACCCGTGCTACCGTGCTACTGACTGGCATCGGGTGGGCTGCGCTGGTCCTGACCGCCGTGCTCGGGGAGGACATTGTCACGGCCCTGTATGGTCCTACCTGGGTCACGGCAGTACCGGCCATCCTGCCGCTGGCGCTGGCGGCGGCGGTGGCCATGATGTCCCACTACATTCCCCCGGCGGTGCTGGCGATCGGCCGGCCCTACCTGAGCGCACTGCCGACACTGGGCTCGCTGGCAGCTCGCATCGCTTTCGGCGTGCTGATGTATGATGGCTCGCTGGAGCGGTTTGCCTGGGCACTGTGTGCGGCGACAATTGTTACCATGCCACTGGTGCTGTACATGCAGGACCGCTATTTTAGCCTCGGGCTGCAGCATCTGCTGCGCGCGCTGGCGCCAAGCGCGGTCGTGGCACTGGGTACCGGGGCTGCCGCCTTGCTGCTGCAGGCAGTAGTGCCGGCGACACTTGCGCCTTTGCTGCGCCTGCTGATCATGGCGTTGCCGCTGGCAGCGGTTTGGTATCTGCTGCTGCGCCTGACGCGCCATGAACTGGTGGACGAGGTGCACCGGCTGGCAGCGCCGATCAAGGCCCGGCTGGCGCTGCTTCGCCCCAATCCATAAACGTAACCGAGTGCGCCGGCGACCTGCGGCGCCCACTGGAATGGAATTCGCATGTATCTCGAAGAAATCAAGACCATCCTGACCGATGTCCTCAGCCTGGGTGAGAACGGTCGTCACCTCCATGCCGACTCAGCCCTGCTGGGCGCGCTGCCGGAACTCGATTCGATGGCGGTGATCAGCCTCATTGCCGCGCTGGAAGAGCACTTCGACATCGCGATCGACGATGACGACATCAGCGCCAGCACCTTCGCCACCCTGGGGAGCCTGGCGGCATTCGTGGCCGACAAGCGCGCCCCATGACTGTCGCCGTGGCGCGGCCTGCCGAACCGTTTTTCCTGAAAATGGAAGACGGGCAGCGCTTTTGCCTGTATCACCCGCCTGCCGGCCGCTGCCGTGGCGCGGTCCTGTACGTGCACCCGTTTGCCGAAGAAATGAACCGTACCCGGCGCATGGCCGCGCTCGGCGCGCGCGCGCTGGCGGCATCCGGCCATGCCGTGCTCCAGATCGACCTGACCGGCTGCGGTGACAGCAGTGGCGACTTTGGCGACGCCCGCTGGGCACTGTGGAA
The DNA here is from genome assembly GCF_014200505.1 of Massilia aurea. Classification (GTDB taxonomy): domain Bacteria; phylum Pseudomonadota; class Gammaproteobacteria; order Burkholderiales; family Burkholderiaceae_D; genus Telluria; species Telluria aurea_B. The sequence goes on from NZ_JACHBX010000002.1 coordinate 630,320, forward strand.
GGCTGATCTGGCCGCCGGCGCGCGCTGGCTGCTCGAGCGCTTCGACGGCCCATTGCGGCTGTGGGGCCTGCGCCTTGGCGCACTGCTCGCACTCGATTACGCACGCGAAGCGCGCCATCCGGTCGACGGCCTGCTGCTATGGCAGCCGGTGCTCACCGGCTCGAACCACCTGACCCAGTTCCTGCGCCTGCGACTGGCCGGCGCCATGCTGGCCGAAGGCGAGCCCAGTGCCAGCGCGCCGGGCAGCACGCAAGCCCTGCGCAACGCCTTGCATGAGGGTGAAGTACTCGAAATTGCCGGCTATGACCTCCATCCGCAACTGGCTGCGGCGCTCGATGCGCTCGAGCCACTCGACGCGGCTGCGCCGGCCTGTCCGGTCGACTGGATCGAGGCCATCACGGGCAGCAATCAGGGCCCGGCGCCGGGCGCCGCGCGGGCTGCAGCTGCCTGGCAGGGCAAGGGGGTTGACCTGCGCCTGCATCCGGTCGCATGCGCGCCGTTCTGGTCGACCAGCGAAATCACCGAAAACGCCGCCTGGGTCGAGGCCACAGTACTGGCGCTGGAGGCGCGCGGCGATGGAACTTGACGACGTGCAGACCTTGCCGGTACCTGCCCATGGTGGTGCGGTCGATGAACGCGCCCTGGCGTTTGACGGCGGCGGCGAGCGGCTGTATGGCATCCTGACCTTGCCCCCGGCGCCCAGCGCGCGTGGCGTGCTGATCGTGGTCGGCGGGCCGCAGTACCGGGCCGGCAGCCACCGTCAGTTCACTCTGCTGGCGCGCAGCCTGGCGCAGGAAGGCATCGCCGCGTTTCGCTTCGACTACCGCGGCATGGGCGACAGCAGCGGCATGGTGCGGGCCTTCGACGACGTCGAAGACGACCTGCGCGCGGCGATCGACACCATGATGGCCGCCGTGCCCGCGCTGCGCGAAGTGGTGTTGTGGGGGCTGTGCGACGCGGCGTCGGCGATCGGCATGTATGCCGCGCGCGATGCCCGTGTGGCCGGCCTGGTGCTGCTCAATCCATGGGTGCGTACCGACGAGGGACTGGCACGCGCCACGCTGCGCCATTACTACCGCGCCCAGCTGCGCAACGGCGCCTTCTGGCGGCGTGTGCTCAGTGGCCAGTTCTCGTGGCGTAAATCCCTGTCGTCACTGGTGGCGCTGACGCGCCAGGCTGCGCGCCAGCCCGCGCCGGCGCAGTCCACGGGGCCAGCGTGCTCGCTGCCGGACCGGATGCATGCCGGCCTGCGCGACTTTGGCGGCCCGATCCTTCTGGTGCTGTCAGGCTCCGACCTGACTGCCCGCGAGTTTTCCGACCTGGCCGATGCCGATGCACACTGGCGCCGCACGCTGGCGCCGCCGCGCGTGCGGCGTTACCAGATCGACGGCGCCGACCACACGTTCTCGCGCCGCGAATGGCGTGACCAGGTCGCGCGCTGGACGGCCGACTGGCTGCGATCCTGGTAGGTGCGGCCTAAGGCCGCCGGCAGGCGGTAAAGTCTTCAAACGCGCCATAGATCCGCGTGGCGCCGCGTGCCGCACCGCATAAGTCTTCGCGAGATTCCGGCGCCGGCCCACCGGCCCGCAGCGGCGCATCGCCGGCCCAGCCGAAGTCGCCCCGGGTGGGCGCGGCGAACAGCGCACGCACCGGATGGTGGCCCACGAACGATCTCCACAGCCCCGTATCGCGATTGTCGCCCAGGCGCAGCAATGCACCGTCGCGCGCGCGGATCGGGCCGTCGACCAGGTTGCCATCGAGCTGGGCGCTGCTGGTCGGGTAACGCACATCGATGCCGCCGGTGTCGAGCACGGTGTTGTCCTCGATCCGGCTGCCCGCCGCACTATTGAGATAGATGCCGGCATCGGAACAGCCGACGATCAGGTTCGCGCGCAGCACGCTCCCATCCTGTTCGGTAATGCAGCGGCCATCGCGGCAAGATGATTTGCCGGTGCCGCCGCCACCCAGCGACACGCCGATCCGCTGGCCCGGCTGGCCGGTCAGCTCGCGTTCGCACCAGATCAGGTTGCGCTCGAAGACATTGCCGCTGCCGCCGCCCTTGGCGAACGCGCCATAACTGATCTGATTGCCATGCATCTTGACGAAGTCGCGAACGATATTGCTGCGGATGGTCCAGTGACTGGCCGCAACCAGGTCGATTGGTGTGACAGGCTGGCGCGTGGCGCGTGGCGCCGGATTGAACAGGGTATTGGCTTCGATCAGGCCGTGATCCGGAAAGCGGCCATCGCTGCCATTGATCTTGAAGTGGGCGTTGAACCCGCCGATGGTATTGTTCACCGCCGCGAAGTGGCTCGCCGCGCCCACGACCTGAAACGCGTGTTCGCAATCGTCGTCGCGCTGGCACGCACCGTCAATCGTGAGATTTTCGAAACGCCAGTAGGGGGCGCTGACCTTGACGGCCATGAGCACGCTCGAGACCAATGTAACGCTGCCCGGCTGCGCGGCGCGCACCACGATCGGCGCTTCTGCGCTGCCGCCGCGGTTGGCCTCGAGTGCCCGCCCGCCGATGCTGTAGGTGCCCGGTGCGAGCGTAATGATCGTGCCTGCCGCTGCCTCTTTCATGGCTGCGCGCAGCCCGTCGACGTCGATCACGTCCACGCGCTGCGCGGCCTCGCCGCCGCTGCCCCCGACAGCCACCTGCTGGGCGCCGATTGCCAAAGCATGCAACTCGGCCTGCAGCACCGGACGCACCTCGCCACGGTCCAGCGCCAGCAGCATGCGGCTGGCGTACTGACCGGCGCCGACGATGGCGGGATTATGGCCGCTGCTGCGTTTTTCGACATATGGCGCCAGCGCGCGCGGCGCCACGCCCATGCGTTCGACCACAAAAAGTGCCGACACTACCCCGCATGCGCCGAGCAGTGCCGCGCCCAGCGCCAGGCGGGCGACGGGCCTCATGTCCCGCTCTTGATGCCGTGGCGGTTCATCAGGTCATACATCGTCGGGCGGCTGATGCCCAGCATTTCCGACGCCTTGACGATATTGCCGTCCGCGCGCGCCAGCGCCTTCACGATGGCGCCCTGCTCGGCTTCGTCGCGCACCTGGCGCAGGTTCAGCGGTTCCTCGACCGGCGTGTCGCCTTCGGGCAGGCCCAGGTCGTCGGCCACGATGGTCGGGCCATCGGCCATGATCACGGCGCGCTTGACGCAGTTTTCCATCTCGCGCACATTGCCCGGCCAGGCATAGCCTTCGATCGCTGCGATCGCATCCGGCGAGAAGTGCAGCGTCGGACGCGACTCCTGGGCGCAGAACTTGTTCTTGAAGTGATGCGCCAGCAGGGCTGCGTCGCCCTGGCGGTTGCGCAGCGGCGGAATCGTCACGACGATCTCGGACAGGCGGTAATACAAGTCTTCGCGGAAGCGCCCGGTGCTGCACAATTCCTTGAGCTTCTGGTGCGTGGCGCAGACGATGCGCACGTCGACGGGGATTTCTTCGTGCCCGCCGATGCGCTCGATCACGCGCTCCTGCAAAAAGCGCAGCAGCTTGGCCTGCAGCGCCATCGGCAGGTCGCCCACTTCATCGAGGAAGAACGTGCCGCCGTGGGCCAGTTCGACCTTGCCCTTGGTCTGCTTGGCAGCCCCGGTGAAGGCGCCTTTTTCGTAGCCGAACAATTCGCTCTCGAGCAGGTTCTCGGGAATCGCGGCGCAGTTGATCGCCACGAAGCGCTCCTTGGCGCGTGGCGAGATCGCGTGTACCGCGCGCGCCAGCACTTCCTTGCCGGTGCCCGATTCGCCCAGCAGCATGACCGAGGCCGAGGTCGGGGCGACCTTCTCGATACTGCGGCACAGCTTGAGCATGCCGGGGTCGCGGCTGATCACGCCGGCCATCGGCGAATCGGCCTGGCCGTTCTGCATGCGGCGGTTTTCTTCCTGCAGATTGTGCAAAAAGAATGCGCGCTGGATGACCAGGTTGAGCACTTCGGGCTCGGGCGGCTTCTGGTGGAAATCGTAGGCGCCCATGGCGATCGCCTTGACGGCATTGGCGCGGTCCTGGTTGCCGGTCAGGACGATCACGCGCGTTTCCGGCGCCAGCGCCAGGATCTGCTGGAGCGTGGCCAGGCCTTCGGTCGAACCGTCCGGGTCGGGCGGCAAGCCCAGGTCCATCGTGACCACGGCCGGCTCGTGGCGGCGGATCTGCGCCAGTGCGCTTTCGCGGTCGTCGGCGACCACCACGTCATACGCGTCGAAACTCCAGCGCAGCTGCTTTTGCAGGCCCGGGTCGTCTTCGATGATCAGCAGTTTCGGTTTGTTTTGGCTCACGGTTGTCCTTTCATCACGCAGCGCGCTCGTTGGCCTCGCGGTACAGCGGCAACGTGACGGTAAATGTGCTTCCCTGCGCGGGCACGCTGGTCAATGCCAGTGCCCCGCCCAATTCGTGGATGTATTCCCGGCTTTCGAACACGCCGATGCCCATGCCGGCCGGCTTGGTCGATTCGAATGGCTTGAACAGCCGCTCGCGGATGAATTCTTCGCTCATGCCGGCGCCGGTATCGGCCACGGTCACGGCGACCTCCCCGCCCGCGCGGGCAATCGAGACGCTGACGCGGCCGCTGCGCGGCGTGGCTTCGATCGCGTTCTGGATCAGGTGGCCCAGCACGCGCTCGAGGCGCTCGCCATCGGCCAGCACCAGAAGGCCCGCATCGACCACGTCCAGCACCGGATGCGGCTCGAACGCGCTCTTGAGCGCAATCGCCTGGCGCACGACGTTCTCGACGCGCAGCGGCAACGGCCGTTCCGGTGCATCGTTGCGGCTGAGCTTTTGCAGCATCATTTTCATCTTGTCGACCGAGTGTGTCACGGTATCGAGCATATCGCGCTGGAACTCGGGATTGTCGCGGTGCTTCTCGGCGTTGGCGTTCATCAGCGACAGCTGGGCCACCAGGTTTTTCAGGTCGTGCACGACAAAGGTCGACATGCGATTGAATGACTCGAACTGGCGCGCCACCATCAGCTCGTTGGCGGCATCCTGCTGCGCCAGGTAACTGGCAGCCTGGCTGCCGGCGATCTCGAGCAGGTCGAACACTTCCCAGTTCAGGGACACGGCGCTGCGCGCATCCTGCAGCACGACGAAGCCGAACAGCTTGCCGTGCAGGATCAGGGGCACCACCAGCCAGCCGCGCGGAAACGCGACGAGCCACGACGGCAAGACCAGATCACCGTATTTTTCAGGCAGGGCCGCGTATTCGCGCAGGTCGATCACCCACTGGGTCGATTCCAGGAAGTGACAGAAATTCGAGTCGGCCGGTTCGGTCGCAGTGCTGGTGGCTTGCCATCCCGCCACCGGCTGATAGTGACCGCCGTCGCCGTCGCGGCGCTGCCACAGCACGCCGCCCGGGCTTTCCACCAGCGCGCCGACCGCTTCGATCGCGCGCTCGCCGATGTGCGTGCTGTCGGACGACAGGGTGCGCGTGAAGCGCATCCATTCCTCGCGGTAGTCGTAGCCGTAACTGTAGAAATGCTTGCTGATGAAGACCTTGAGCCAGGCGCGGAAGGTACCCGAAAACAGGGTTCCGGTCAGCAGCAGCAAGGCGCCGCAGAGAAACGCGACCTGCATCACGCCGCCCCAGCTACCACCGAAATAACGCAGGTAGTAGCCGGCGAAGCCCATCGCCAGCAGATAGATCGCCGAGCCGAACAGCGCGGTCGAGTGGAACATCACGCGGCGCGACAGCACCAGCGCGGTCGAGCGCGACGTGCTGCGCTTGACGGCAGTGCCGATCAGCGGCATGGCCAGTGCATTGACGATGCCACGCGCAGCCCAGGTGTCCGGGTGCATGTCATGGAACAGCATCGCCTGGCTGTACATGTAGAAGTCGTAGGCGAACATCGCGCCGATGCCCAGACAGGCGAACTTGATGGCCCAGCGCTCCTGGATCGTCTTGTTGCGGTAGACCTGCTCGACCAGCAGCATGCCGAGCACTGCCTGGCACACGCGCGCCGTGACGTTGGGCACCAGGCCACCGTCCAGATTGAGCATCAGGTCGGTACGCACGAATACTGTCACCAGCAGCAGGATCCCATAGCAAACGGCGCCGATGAAGATGGGCGTGCGCAGGCTGAACGGCCAGCGGCTGGCGGGATCGCGCGAGTTGCCCAGCAAAAGCAGCAGCACGACGCACCAGGCGGCGCTGCGCAGGATTTCGAGGGTGTCGGTCCAGACCGACCACAGTTCGTGGCCGGTGGCGGCCTGCCCGGCCAGGGCGGCGGACCAGAGTGCGGTGAATCCGCATGCCAGAGCAATGGCGGCAACCTGGGTGCGGCCGCGCCAGATGGTGAACAGCAGGCCGATCAGCAGCAAGAAACCGATGGCGGCGACGCTATAGCTATAGACGGCAATGGTGGTCAACGTATGCCATCCATGAAAACGACCATTGAAAAATTCGGGACAGAAACGTTAATGCCAGCGGCCTGCAGTGCACACACCGCAAGCCGATCCGGGACGATCAGCGTCCGCTACGGAACAGCACGACCTTGAGCGTATTGATCAGGATGAGTACATCCAGGAACAGGCTGTTGTTCTTGACGTAGTAGAGATCGTACTGCAATTTCTGCAACGCGTCCTCGGCCGACGAACCATAGCCATAACGCACCTGGGCCCAACCGGTAATACCCGGCTTGATGCTATGACGGACATTGTAATATGGAACCACTTCGATCAGCTGCTGGACGAAGTAGGCACGCTCGGGCCGTGGGCCCACGAACGACATGTCGCCCTTGAACACGTTCAGGATTTGCGGCAGCTCGTCGATCCGGGTCTTGCGCATGAAGTTGCCGACACGCGTCACGCGCGGATCGTTCTGCGCCGCCCACTGTGGCGTGCCACCTTTTTCGGCATCGGCGCGCATGCTGCGGAACTTGTGGACACGGAAAATTTTGCCATCCTTGCCGACCCGCTCCTGCGAATAGAACACGGGGTTGCGGTCTTCCAGCCACACGGCCAGTGCTGCGCCGAGCATGATCGGGAACGTGACCGCCATGATCAGCGTGCTGCAGATCAGGTCAAAGCCGCGCTTCATGAAGATACGGATGAAGCTCTGGTCGAAGCCACCGCCGAACACCAGCCAGCTCGGCTGCAGCGAATCGACCCGGATCTGGCAGGTTTCGCGCTCGAAGAAGGTAGCGGCATCGGTGACCTTCACGCCTTGCAGTTTGCAGTCGAGAAGTTCCTTGATCGGGAAACTGCCGCGCCGGTTCTGCACCGACACGACGATCTCCTGCGCGCCGTACTGGGTCGCCAATTTGACGAGCGAGTCGCCTTCGCGCACCTTGAGCACGTCAGCGGCTGGCACGCACATGTCGTCGCTGCCCACTGGAATGAAGCCGACGACCTTGTAGCGGTGGTAGCTGTTCTTGTTGACGGCCAGTTCGCTGCACTCCTTGGCCAGCGCACCGTTGCCCAGGAACAGGATGCGCGACTGCATCAGGCGCAGTTCCGATGTCTTGAAGAAGATGATGCGTGCAATGAAAATGCCGGCCGCGGCAAGGCCAAAGCCCAGCAACAGGATGCCACGACCGAAGTACAAGTCGGGCGCCACATAGAACACCAGCGTCAGGATCAGGAAACCCATCAGGAACGCGGGCATCAGCTTCATGAAAAACGGATGGCGCAAGCCTTCGTCGAAATCGAGCTGGTACATCCCCATGGCGCTCATGCTGAAGCTGACCGCCACGGCAAACGCGACGGCCGAGGCCAGGAAGTGATCGAACTGGTCGGTCGTGAGCGGTGCGCCGATGTCGAGAAAACGCATGGCTGCGCCTGCATAGGCGGCGCCCAACAGGATCAATATTTCCACGAATAGCAGGACGAAAACGATCTTCGACACGTAGTGGTTAGAGATCCGAAACATGTTATTCCCCAGAATTGATGATTACGCTTACTGCATGCCGAGATGCCGAATGCACGCGCCGCGCATCCGCTACACCACCGTTGCCTGTGTTGGCAGCTACTAACTTCTTCGATTAATTGTCAACCAATACAACGGCAACCACACGTAACGTTACACGTTGAAATACGCGCATGCGCTTTTCAGGGCACCGGCATGGAGGCGGTGACCTGGCAGCGTCATGGAGACGAGGTCAATCTGGGAAATTATTCCATGATCTGACATCGCAACAAATTTCTTGCAAGATCAACATCATTTTTAAGTTATTGTTTTGACATATTTTTAACATTCAATATAGCATGGAAACACCTGGTCACTCAATGACAGGCTGCTGCCCCGTCAGCTTGTTGCAACATTGACTGTTTGAACCCTGTAAGTTCGTCAGTACAGTTGCATCAAAAGACAACATTAGTTCCACCATGCAATAAAGTCGAGGGATTTTAGCACTGACCATGCATAAAGCCACGCAAAGGTTGTAATCGTGCGCTATAGATTTCAGAATAATTGATGAACAACAGAGACTTGCAGCCACAGAGTGGTCAATAAGACACAGCAGGACCGGACTGACGTGGTGGTGACAAGGAGGTACAGGGCTGCAGAGCAAGCGTTGTGAAACAACGCCAGATGCTGGGAGGGCGGGATGGCAAGATGCCAAATTGGTGCGGCTGGCTGGAATCGAACCAGCGACCCTTGGCTTCGGAGGCCAATACTCTATCCACTGAGCTACAGCCGCACTGGCAAGCGTAGCGAAGGATACAGTCTTTCGTCGAGTACGTCCATGGGCAGCGCCCGAAAAACCCTGGCATCAATACAGGTTTACACTATAATAAGATGCTCGACGGCACTTGCAAAAAAGCCACTAGATCGCAGCGCCTCAGTGGCCGGTTTTTTTAATTGAATTAAGGAAATCATGAGCGACGCACAGCACGACCACGAATCCCTCATTCGTACGCCCAAACAGCTCGTGGTTGCTGTCGCGGGATTTTTCCTAGTCGTTGTCCTCGGCATCATCCTGTTGGTGACCTTCGTCACTAGTGCCTCGACGGAAGGCGCCGGCAGCGACGCTACAAGCGCCAAAGCGATCGCGGCGCGCATCCGTCCGGTTGCCGATGCAGGTTTCACATTGCGCGATGCCAATACGCCACGTGTCCTGCTGGCAGGTGGCGCCGTGTACATCGCTACCTGCGCAGCGTGCCACGACAGCGGCATGGCCGGGTCTCCCAAGACGGGTGACACAGCTGCCTGGGCTACCCGCCTGGCGCAGGGTTACGATACGCTGGTCACGCACGCGATCAACGGGATCCGCGCCATGCCGGCCAAAGGCGGCAATCCTGATCTGGATGATCTCGAAGTGGCGCGCGCCGTCGTCTTCATGACCAACAAGAGTGGCGCCAGCTTCAAGGAACCGGTTGCGCCCGCACCCGCTGCTGCAGCCACACCGGTTGCCGGTGATGCTGCCACGGCGACAGCTGGTGCGCCGGTCGCTGCAGTGCCAGCCGCCACGGCGGCAGCGGTGCCTGCGCCAGCAGGTCCTGCGGCAGCAGCGGCGACAGCAGCGGCGCCAGTTGCAGGTCCAGCCGTGGCAAGTGCCGATACCGGCAAAAAGGCGTACGAAACAGCGTGTATCGCGTGCCACGGCGCCGGTATTGCAGGCGCGCCCAAGTTTGGCGACAAGGCGGCGTGGAGCACACGTATCGGCCAGGGCGCCTCGGTCTTGTACGACCACGCCATCAAGGGGTTCCAGGGAAAGGCCGGTTATATGCCGCCGAAAGGTGGCTCCACGCTCCCTGATGCCGACGTCAAGGCTGCCGTCGACTACATGGCTGCTGCAGTCAAATAACCGTTGCCGGGAACGGCAAGACAACAAAGCGCCGGCATCGGCGCTTTTTTTTGCATGTCATTTTTATCTCCAGCTCAGCCTGAGGACGTGCAGAGCATGACCCTCTACGCATATTAATTGAACAACTAATTGCGTTACTTTCATACCACCATATTTATCATATGTGACATGTTGATTGAAAAGTAAAGTAACAATTGCTTACAAATTGCGCTAGGTAAATACCTTATCCTGCAGAACTTCCAGTCGAAATTAATTCCTAATGGAATCTTTACAGGATTAGTACACCATGTCCCTCCGCTCCCAATCCATCGTGCCCGCCTCGTGCCGTCTGTCAGCAATTTTCCTGATGTCGCTCGCCGCTGCAGGCGTTGCATCCGCTGCCACCCTCTCAGTGGGGCCAGGAAAAACCTACGCTGCGCCGTGCGCTGCCTTTGCCCGTGCACAGTCCGGCGACATCATCCAGATCGATGGCGGTAAATCCTACAACGGGGACGTTTGCGCGATCGGCGCCAGCAATCTGACCATTCGCGGCATTAATGGTCGTCCAACCATTAATGCCCAAGGCAAAAATGCCCAAGGCAAGGGCATATGGGTTATCCAGGGCAGCAACATCACAGTAGAAAACGTCGAGATGGCCGGAGCGGCGGTTCCGGACCGCAACGGCGCTGCACTGCGTATTGAAGGCACCAACTTCACGCTGCGTTCGTCGTACTTGCACGATAACGAAAACGGCATCCTGACCGGTGCCAATGCCAACAGCAGTATCGTGATCGAGAACACCGAGTTCGGTTCCAACGGCCGGGGCGACGGTTACAGCCACAATGTTTATATTGGTCATGTCGGCAGCCTGACGTTCCGCTACAACTACTCGCACGATGCCAATGGCGGTCATAACCTCAAGTCGCGCGCCAACGTCAACACGATCAATTACAACCGCTTCTCGAGCAGCACCGGCAAACCGAGCTACGAGATCGACCTGCCAAATGCCGGTACCTCGTATGTCATCGGCAACGTGATCCATCAACCGGCCAGTCACAATAATCCGGGTTTGCTGGCCTATGGCAGTGAAGGCGCGAGCAATCCTGGCAAGGATCTGTATGTGGTCAACAACACGTTCCTGAACGACGACAGCGGACGCGGCACCTTCGTGTTGGTCGGCGGTAGTGTGACCACGCCGGTTCTGCTGCAAAACAATATCTTCGGCGGTACTGGCGCTGTGACCAATCAGAGCAATGCCATCGACCGGACCAACTTCCGTTCGCTCGTGCCCGGCTTCATCAATCGCCTGCTGTTCGATCTGCATCCAATCGCGAACGTGCTGGTGATTAACGCCGGTTCGACGCCGGGCGTGTCGGCATCTGGTGTGTCCCTGACGCCAGTGGCGCAGTACAAGCACTTGGCATCGGGCGAGACCCGCGCTGCTGCAAGCGCGCGCGATATCGGCGCCTATGCAGCGCTGACCTCGGGCGGCACCCCCACCCCGACACCGGCGCCGACCCCGACGCCGACGCCAACACCAACGCCGTCCACCTGGACCAACTGCGCCAACGAGAACGCCACGTGTGGTTTCAGCGGTACGCGTGAAGTGCGTTATGGCGCGGGCAATTCCTGGGTCGTCAAGGTGTTTACCAACAATGTCCAGTGCTCGAACGCCGTGTTCGGTGATCCGATCACAGGTACGGTCAAGACCTGCAGCTATGCGGGTACCGCGTCGAGCGCACCAACCCCGACGCCGACCACGCCCGTGACCTGGACCGCATGTGCTGCCGAAAAGGGTACCTGCTCGTTCACCGGCACCCGTGATGTGCGCTACGGCGTGCCCGGCGCCTACGCCACCAAGACGTTCACGACGCGCACCGCCTGCACCAATGCGGTGTTCGGCGATCCGATCGCAGGCACGGTCAAGTCGTGCAGCTATTCGAGCCAGGCGCGCTGATCGCAGCAGGGTAACGGAAACAACAAGGGCCGCGAAAGCGGCCCTTGTTTTATGCGCGCAGTGTCCTGCGCTGCAGGCTTACCAGATGATCACGCGATCTTTTGGTGCCAGGTACATCTTGTCGCCGGCCTTGACCTTGAACGCCTCGTAGAAACCTGGCTGGTTCTTCAGCGTGCCATTGGCGCGGTATTGCGCCGGCGAGTGCGGGTCGGTCTTGATCTGCGCGATCTGCGCCGGTTCGCGCATCTTCGTGCGCCACACCTGGCCCCAGCCCATATAGAAGCGCTGGTCGCCAGTCAGGCCATCGATCACGGGCGCTGTTTTGCCCTTGAGCGAGATCTTGTAGGCCTTGTAGGCAATCGCCAGGCCCGAGTTGTCGCCGATGTTTTCGCCGAGCGTCAGTTCGCCATTCACGTTATAGCCTTCAAGCGGGCTGAACGCGGCATACTGGGCGATCAGGGCCTTGGTCTTTTCGCCGAAACGCTTGCCGTCTTCTTCGGTCCACCAGTTGCGCATATTGCCGTCGCCGTCGTACTGCGAACCCTGGTCGTCGAAGCCGTGGCTGATTTCGTGGCCGATCACGGCGCCAATGCCGCCGTAGTTGACTGCGTCGTCGGCCTTCGCATCGAAGAACGGCGGCTGCAGGATCGCGGCCGGGAACACGATTTCGTTCAGTTCCGGGTTGTAGTACGCGTTGACGGTCTGCGGCGTCATGCCCCACTCGTCGCGGTCGATTGGTTTGCCCAGTTTGTTCAGTTCGCGGTTGTATTCGACGTCGCGCGAGCGCATCACGTTGCCCACCAGGTCATCGCGCTTGACGGTCAGCGCCGAGTATTGTTTCCACTTGTTCGGGTAACCGATCTTCGGCGTGAACTTGGCCAGCTTGGTCTGCGCTTCCTTCTTGGTCGCCGGGCTCATCCAGTCGAGCGTGTCGATCGAATCCTTGTAGGCCGCCAGCAGGTTATTGACCAGCACTTCCATGCGCGCCTTGCGCTCGGCCGGGAAATGGTCTTTCACGTACAGCTTGCCCACCGCATCACCCAGGCTGCCTTCGAGCGTCGAGACGCCGCGTTTCCAGCGTGGTTCGAGTTCAGGAATGCCGGCCAGCGTGGTGCCGTTGAACGAGAATCGCTGGTCGACGAAGGCTTTCGACAGGTAGTTCGCATAGCTGTTGACGGTCTGGAATTGCAGATACGCTTTCCAGGTCGCCAGCGGCACGCTGTTCAGGACGTCGGTAAAACCTTTCAGGTAGGTCGGCTGGCTGACGATCAGATACGTTGCCTTGCCCTGCAGGCCCGAGGCTTTCAGCCAGGTGTTCCAGTCGTAGCCCGGCGCCATCGCGGCCAGCTTGCTGAACTCGACCTTGTTATAGGTCTTGATCGGATCGCGGTTCTCGACCTTGGTCCACTGCACCTTGGCCAGTCGGGTTTCCAGGTCGAGGATGGCTTTCGCGTCAGCGGCGGCGGTCTTGCTGCCAGCCAGCGCCAGCATCTTCTCGATGTGCACCTGGTACTTGGCCCGCACGTCCGCCAGCTTGGCGTCGTCCTGCTTCAGGTAATAGTCGCGGTCGGGCATGCCCAGGCCTGACTGGTACAGGTCGGCGACATACTTGGTCGAATCCTTGGCATCCTGGTGGATGAAGAACGTGAACGGCACGGTCACGCCGGCGCGGTTCAGGTTGGCAAACAGCGCCGGCAGTTCGGCCTTGCTCTTGAGCGCGGCGATCTTGCTCATCTCGCCCTTGAGTGGCGTGGCGCCCAGCTGCTCGAGGCGCGCTTCGTCCATGTAGCTGGCGTAGAAGTCGCCGATCTTGCGCGCTTCGCTGCCGGCGGCGGCGTTCTTGTCGGCGGCCGTGCGCTCGATGATCGCGCGCAGCTGCGGCAGCGTGTCGTCGCGCAGCTGGTGGAACGCGCCCCAGGTCGACTTGTCGGCCGGGATCTCGACGCTCTTGAGCCACTTGCCGTTGAGGTGTTCGAAGAAGTCGTCCTGCGCGCGCACGGACGGTTCGATGTATTGCGTCGCAATGCCGGACGATGCACCGGCCGGCGCGGTGGCCGTGACGGCGGTGGCCTGGGCCAGCGCCATTGGCGCGATGAACGACGTGGTCAACACCAGCGCTGCTGCACTGATCAGTTTTCGTTGCATGTTATCTCTCTTTGTTAGTTTGTGAGTGCAATGCAAAAGGCCGGCGCTCGTGACGCCGGCCCCTTGTCATGGAACCTTACCAGATGATGACGCGGTCTTCAGGCGGCAGGTACATCTTGTCGCCTGGTTTCACGTTGAACGCCTCGTAGAACTCGGGCATGTTCGACACGGTGCCGTTGGCGCGGAACTGGCCCGGCGAGTGCGGATCGGTCTTCACCTGGTTGATCTGCTGGGCTTCACGCATCTTCGAGCGCCACACCTGGCCAAAGCCCATGAAGAAGCGCTGGTCGCCCGTCAAGCCGTCGATCACCGGCGCCGGCTTGCCGGCCAGCGACAATTTATAGGCCTTGTAGCCGATCGACAGGCCGGCGTTGTCGCCGATGTTCTCGCCCAGCGTCAGTTCGCCGTTCACGTTGTAGCCCGGCAGCGGCGCGTAGCCGTTGAACTGCTTGACCAGCTTGTCGGTGCGGGCCTTGAAGGCGGCGCGGTCTTCGGCCGTCCACCAGTCGCGCAAATTGCCGTCACCATCGGACTGGCTGCCCTTGTCGTCGAAACCGTGGCCGATTTCGTGGCCGATCACGGCGCCGATCGCGCCGTAGTTGACCGCGTCATCGGCGCGCATGTCGAAGAACGGCGGCTGCAGGATCGCGGCCGGGAACACGATTTCGTTCATCGTGCTGCGGTAGTAGGCGTTGACCGTCTGCGGCGTCATGCCCCACTCGGTATGGTCGATAGGCTTGCCGAGTTTTTCGATGTTGTAGTTGTAGGCGAAGGTCGATGCACGCATCGCATTGCCCACCAAATCATCGCGCTTGATCGTCAGGCGCGAGTAATCGCGCCACTTGTCCGGATAGCCGATCTTCGGCGTGAACTTGGCCAGCTTGGCGCGGGCCTCCTTCTTGGTCGCAGGGCTCATCCACTCCAGGTTGTCGATCGACTGGCCGTAGGCGATGATCAGGTTCTTCACCAGCTGTTCCATGCGCGCCTTGCGCTCGGCCGGGAAATGCTCGGCCACGTACAGCTTGCCCAGTGCCTCGCCCAGCGTGCCTTCAACGGTCGAGACGCCACGCTTCCAGCTCGGACGCTGCTCGGCCACGCCGGTCAGCGCGGTGCCGTAGAACGCGAAGTTCTCGTCGACGAACGCCTTCGACAGGTACGGCGCGTATTCGCGCAGCAGCTGCCATTCGAAGTACGACTTGAGCGTGGCCAGGTCGGTCTTGGCCAGCAGCGCATCGAAGCCCGTGAAGTAGCTTGGCTGGTTGACGATGATCGTGTCGATCTTGTTGCCCACACCGGCGGCGGCCAGCGCGCCTTTCCAGTCATAGCCCGGCGCCAGCTTGGCGAGCTCGGCGACCGTCATCTTGTTGTAGCGCTTGACCGGGTCACGGTTCTCGACCTTGGTCCACTGGACCTTGGCCAGATCGGTCTCGAAGTCGACGATCGCCTTGGCCTGCGCGGCAGCGTTCTTTTCACCGGCCAGCGTCAGCATCTTCTCGACGTGCACCTGGTACTTGGCGCGGATCTCGGCCAGCTTGGCGTCATCCGCCTTCAGGTAGTAGTCGCGGTCGGGCATGCCCAGGCCGCTCTGGCTGAGGTAGGTCGCGTGGCGGGTCGACTCGCGCATGTCCTGGCCGACATAGATGCCGTACGGGCTGGCCACGCCGATCTTGCCCAGGTGAGCGGCCAGCGCCGGAATGCCCTTCTTGTCCTTGAGTGCGCGGATGCGCGACAGCTCGCCCGTCAGCGGCTTGTAGCCGAGCGCTTCGCGGCGCGCGTCATCCATGAAGCTGGCATACAGGTCGCCGATCTTCTTCGCTTCGGTACCTGCCTTGGCGCCGGTGTCCTTCTGCGCTGCCTCGATGATCGCCAGCAGTTGCGGCGTGGTGTCTTCGCGCAGCTTCATGAAGGTGCCCCAGCTCGAGCGGTCACCCGGGATCTCGGTCTCTTTCAGCCACTTGCCGTTCAGGTGCGTGAAGAAATCGTCCTGCGGACGCACGCTGTTGTCGATGTACTGGGTGTCGATACCGGAGATGACGCCGGCTGGCGCTGCCGCGGTGGCCGGCGCTGCGGCGGCCGCAGGAGCGGCGTCGGCGGCCATGGCCGGTGCGGCAAAGGCTGCCGCCAGGGACAGGGTCAGGGTACTCAGGAGAAGTCGCTTCACGGGTAAGTCCTTGGTTGCTAAGTGTTCGCAGGAATAAACAGCGTCTGACCGGTCGCGCCTGCTGCGTGCCGGCAAAAGAACATTCTAGCGGGTGGACTTGCAACGGCGCTGGCCGTGGTGATTTTTTTACTTTTCGATACACGCAGGCGGGGGAATCTCGCGTATGCATGTGTTGGAAGGTGACAACAGGATGACATAAGCAAAAAAGGCGCAGTCAGCGTTAAATAGAGGAAAGCTTTGAACTGATGAGCAGCTAGGTAGTCCAACGCCTGTCCCCAGCATCAGGAGCCGCTCATGAAAGCGCCGCGTTTCAGGAAATGGTTCGCAACGTTGTCATCGCTGAATCAGCCGCAGCGCCGGCAAGTGCTCGACGCGCTACATCCCGCAGCCGGGCTCGACCAAGTGGTCGCACTGATCTCGCAAGCCCGAGAACCAGGGCGCTGCTGTCCCCGCTGTGGTGGCGGACGCTGCCATCGGCATGGATTCGCCAACGACCTGCAGCGCTTTCGCTGCTGCGCCTGTGGGCGCACCTTCAACGACCTCAGCGGCACGCCGCTGGCGCGCCTCCGGCACAAGGCCAAATGGCTCGCGTATTCACAGGTGCTGCTCGATTCACTGTCCGTGCGCAAAGGTGCAGACCGGGTTGGCGTGCACCGCAATACCACCTTCCGGTGGCGCCACCGCTTTCTGGCTTGGGTCAAGCTTGACCGACCGGCATCCCTGAATGGCATCGTCGAAGCTGACGAGATGTTCCTGCTCGAATCACAAAAAGGCTCGCGCACGCTCGATCGTCCAGCGCGTCGCCGTGGCGGGCACGCGCCCATGCGTGGCATTTCCCGGCATCTGGATTGCATTCTGGTGGCGCGAGACCGCAACGGCCAGACCATCGATGCCGTCACTGGCCGGGGCGCACTGACGGCTGCGCAACTTGAGCGCAGCTTGCTCCCCAGGCTTGATCCGCAGGCGCTATTGGTCACCGACAGCCATGCTGCTTATCGGGCATTTGCACGCAAGCATCGCATTGCGCACGAGGCGGTGAACCTGCGTGCCGGTGTACGCGTCAGGCGCCTGGGCAGCCACGCCATCCACGTGCAGAACGTGAACGCCTACCACCAGCGCTTCAAGGCCTGGTTGATGGGCTTTCGCGGCGTGGCGTCACGCTATCTGCCCAATTACCTGGGATGGCGCTGGGCGCTGGATGGCGAACGGGTCAGTTCCGCAGCACAATTGTTCTGCCTCGCAATCGGAGTCATCAACAGATAATGCTGACTGCACCACAAAAAAAAATCCCGCGGCAGTAAAGCCGCGGGACAAGACCACTTCAAGAGTGGAGAGAGAGAAAAACTAGTCACGACTATAGGGGGGCACTGTTGCACGAGGCGCCACTCTTACATTTGCTTACCCTCGCTAACGGCATGTAACAAATCGCTATTCGAGCCAACTCATTCGATGTCCGGTATTTCGACAACGTCAGGCGATATGGTCGGGGCCAGGGGACTGCCAGCAACAGCCTGCGAACCGGTTTATACTCCGCTTGCGCAACCTCAGGCCGATCACAGCGCCTCGGGTTCCACGACCGGCGCGCGCTGCCACAATGGATCACATGGGTTCCACCTTCAAGAATGGCTGCCTGATCGGCCTGGGCATCGTTGCCGGCGTTGGCCTGACGATGCAGTTTTCCGCCCTCTCCTTCAAACCGTCGCTCGAATCGAGCATGCCGGTGGCCGAGTTGCGCGAACTGGCCGACGTCGTCGGCATCATCAAGACCAGTTACGTCGAACCGGTCCAGGACAAGGCCCTGCTGTCGCAGGCGATCACCGGCATGGTGGCCTCGCTCGACCCGCACTCGGCCTACCTCGACGCGCGCGCATTTCGCGAACTGCGCGAAGGCACCGAAGGCCGCTTCGTCGGTCTGGGCATCGAGATCAGCGTCAGCGAAGACGGCTACATCGAGATCATCAGCCCGATGGAAGATTCACCGGCCTACCACGCCGGCATCAAGGAAGGCGACCTGATCACCCGCATCGACGGCCACCCGGTGCAGGGCACGCCGATCGACGACGCCATCAAGCGCATGCGCGGCGAGCCGGGCACGCACGTGACGCTGACGGTCGTGCGCAAGTCGGCGCCAGCGCCGCTCACCATCACCGTCGAGCGGCGCGAGATCGTCCAGAAAAGCGTCAAGGCCAAAATGGTCGAACCGGGTTATGCCTGGCTGCGCGTGGCGCAGTTCCAGGAGCCGACCGTGGACGACATGGCCGCCAAGCTGCAGGCGCTGTACCGCGAAGACCCCGACCTCAAAGGTTTAGTGCTCGACCTGCGTAACGATCCCGGCGGTCTGCTGCAGGGCGCGATCGGCGTGGCCGCTGCGTTCTTGCCGAATAACGCCGAAATCGTCTCGACCAACGGCCAGCTGGCCGACTCGCGCCAGCGCTTCTATGGCCGGCCCGAGTTCTACATGCTGCGCAGCGGTGCCGATCCGCTGGCAAGCCTGCCACCGGCATTCAAGAAGCTGCCGATGGTCGTGCTGGTCAATACCGGTTCAGCCTCGGCTTCCGAGATCGTCGCCGGCGCACTGCAGGACTACAAGCGCGCCGCCATCCTCGGCAGCCAGACCTTCGGCAAGGGCTCGGTGCAGACGATTCGCCCGATCGGCGGCAATGCCGCCGTCAAGCTGACCACGGCCCGCTACTACACGCCGGCCGGGCGCTCGATCCAGGCGCGCGGCATCCTGCCCGATGTCCCGGTCGATGAATATCCCGACGGCGATGGCCTGAACGCCCTGCGCATGCGCGAAGCCGACCTGCAGCACCACCTGACCAATGGCGGCGGGGCCGAAGTCGCCACGCGCGAGGACGACATCGAAGAGCAGATGCGGCTCCTGAACGCAGCGCGCCAGCGCAAACCGCTCGATTACGGCAGCGCCGACGACTTCCAGCTGGCCCAGGCGCTGCGCCACTTGAAGGGCCAGCCGGTGGTGCTGTCTGGCCGCGCCAAGGGCACGACGCTGGCGCGCCAGGGGCGTTGACGCCAGCGTACCGCAGCCGGCTTTCTACCCGGCTTTCTACCCGATTCCCACGCTCGCGCCGAGCGTGTAGAATCGGCGCATCTTGCGGCCAAGCGGCCTTATTTTCCTTGAAAGTTTCCCGAACATGATACCTGTCGTCATCAGCGGCACCGGCCTGTTTACGCCGCCGCATTCCATCTCGAACGACGAGCTGGTGACCGCCTTCAACGCCTACGTCGACCTGCACAACGCCGAACACGCGACTGCCATCGCCGCCGGCGAGGTGACGGCGCTCGAGCCGTCGAGCAGCGGCTTCATCGAAAAAGCGTCCGGCATCCAGTCGCGCTACGTGATGGAAAAGAGCGGCATCCTCGACCCGGCCCACATGACGGCGCGTATCGCCGACCGCCCGGATGACCAGATTTCGCTGCAGGCCGAGATGTGCGTGGCTGCCGCGCGCGAGGCGCTGGAGCGCGCCGGCAAGCAGGCGCACGACATCGACATGGTGCTGGTCGCCTGCAGCAATATGCAGCGCGCCTACCCGGCGATGGCCGTTGAAGTGCAGGAAGCGCTCGGCATCGGCGGCTTTGGCTTCGACATGAACGTGGCCTGTTCGTCGGCCACGTTCGGCATCGCCACCGCCGTGGATGCGGTACGCGGCGGGCGCGCCCGCGCAGTGCTGGTGCTGAACCCTGAAATCACCAGCGGCCACCTGAATTTCCGCGACCGCGACAGCCACTTCATCTTTGGCGACGCCTGCACCGCGATCATCATCGAAGCGCAAGCCACGGCCACCGGCGCGCACCAGTGGGAAATCCTCGACAGCCGCCTCAAGACCAGCTTCTCGAACAATATCCGCAACAACTTCGGCTTCATGAACCGCTTCGACGAAGCCGGTGTTGGCCTGCCCGATAAGCTGTTCCGCCAGCAGGGCCGCAAGGTGTTCAAGGAAGTCTGCCCGATGGCGGCCGAGACGATCAAGGACACCTTGGCTGCCGCCGGCCTGGGCACCGACGATGTCGCGCGCTACTGGCTGCACCAGGCGAACCTGAACATGAACCTGCTGATCGTGCGCATGCTGCTGGGTCGCGACGCCGAACCGGGCGAGGCGCCGGTGATCCTGGACAGCTACGCCAACACGTCGTCGGCCGGCTCGATCATTGCGTTCCACAAGTACCAGGATGATCTGGCGGCCGGCACCAATGGCGTGATCTGCTCGTTCGGCGCCGGCTACTCGATCGGCTGCGTGGTCGTGCGCAAGCTGTAATCAGCCGTGGTGGTGTGCCCGGCAAGCACTTGGGTTCCCGCCTGCGCGGGAATGACGTTGTTTCAGGCTGGTGCAGAGACAAATGTATCGATTTAGCCGCCACTAGTTGCACGTCGTTCCCGCGTCGGCGGGAACCCAAGTCAGCCGCCCACCACCACGAACCATCAAAGCCGCGCGGCCAGCTCGAACCCTTCGCGGATCGCGCGCTTGGCGTCGAGCTCGGCCGCCAGCGCGGCGCCGCCGATCTTGTGGAAGCCCGGCCCGCTGCTGCTGCTACTGCTGCTAGTGCTGCCAGTTGCCTCGGCCGGCATCAGCTCGGCCAGGCTCTCCTGCCCCGCGCAGACCACCACGTTATCCACCGCCAGCATGCGCGCCTGCCCACCGACCGTGATGTGCAGCCCCGCGTCATCGATGCGGTCGTACTGCACACCCGCCAGCATCGTCACGCCGTTGCGCACCAGCGTTGCGCGGTGCACCCAGCCTGACGTCTTACCCAGCCCCGCACCCGGGCGCGTGCTCTTGCGCTGCAACAGCCAGACATGGCGCGGCGGATGCGGCGCCACGGGCGCCGTCAAACCACCGGCCGTGGCCACCATTGGATCGACGCCCCATTCGCCCATCCAGTGCGCGGGCGTCATTGGCAGCGCCACCTGCGGGTCGTGCACGAGGAATTCGCCCATGTCGAACCCGATGCCGCCGGCGCCGATGATTGCCACGCGCGCGCCGACCGGGCGGCCATCGCGCAGCACGTCCAGATAACTGAGCACCATCGGATGGTCGATGCCGGGAATGGCCGGCTTGCGGGTGCGGATGCCGGTGGCGACGACGACCTCGTCAAAGCCTTCGGCCAGCAAGGCCTCGCGCGTGACGACCGTATTCAGGCGCACGTCGACGCCCAGTAACGCCAGGCGGCGCCCGAAATAACGGATCGTTTCGGCAAATTCTTCCTTGCCCGGCACGCGCATCGCGACATTGAACTGGCCGCCGATGCGGTCCAGTCCATCGAACAGCGTCACGCGGTGTCCCCGTTCGGCCGCCACCGTCGCCGCCGACAAACCGGCGGGGCCGGCGCCCACCACGGCGATCCGGCGCGCCTGCGCGGCCGGTCGAATCACCAGTTCGGTCTCGTAGCAGGCGCGCGGATTGACGAGGCACGTGGCGCGCTTGTTCGAGAAGGTGTGGTCCAGGCAGGCCTGGTTGCAGGCGATGCAGGTGTTGATCTCGTCCGCGCGGCCGGCCGCCGCCTTGTTCACGAATTCGGGATCGGCCAAAAACGGCCGCGCCATCGATACCAGGTCGGCATCGCCGCGCGCCAGCAGGGCCTCGGCCTCGTGCGGCATATTGATGCGGTTCGAGGCCACCACCGGGATGCCCACCGCCGCCCGCAAACGGCCCGCCACCTGCGCGAACGCGGCGCGCGGCACCGACGTGACGATGGTCGGAATGCGCGCCTCGTGCCAGCCGTAGCCAGTATTCAAAATCGTCACGCCGGCAGCCTCCAGGGCTTTCGCCACCAGCACCACCTCGTCCCACGTGTTGCCGCCGTCGACCAGGTCGAGCACCGAATGGCGGTACATCAGGATGAAGTCCGGCCCGACCGCGGCGCGGATGCGGCGCACGATCTCGACGGCCAGGCGCATGCGGTGCTCGATCGGCCCGCCCCACCCGTCCGTACGGCGGTTGGCGCGCGCGCACAGGAACTGGTTGAGCAGGTAGCCTTCACTGCCCATGATTTCCACGCCGTCGTAGCCGGCCTTCTGCGCCAGCCGCGCGCAGCGCACGTAGGCGGCAATCGTCGACTCGATGCCGGATTCAGAAAGGGCCTTGGGCTTGAAGCGCGAGATCGGCGACTTCAGGTTCGACGCCGACACGACGAACGGCTGGTAGCCGTAGCGCCCCGCGTGCAGGATCTGCAGCACGATCTTGCCGCCTTCTTCGTGCACGGCGCGCGTGACGCGCCGGTGGTTCGGCACGTCGCCAAGAAAATTGAGCGTGCCGCCAAACGGCAGCAGCCAGCCCTGACGGTTGGGCGAAATGCCGCCAGTGACGATCAGGCCGACGCCGCCGCGCGCGCGTTCGCGGTAGAACGCGGCGAGCTTGCCGTAATTGTAGAAGCGGTCTTCGAGCCCCGTATGCATCGAGCCCATGATCACGCGGTTCTTCAACGTGGTGAAACCCAGGTCGAGCGGCGCAAGCAGGTGCGCGTAGGCAGAAGAGATAGTCATCGCGGCATTACACCGCGATTTTGTCGAGCCGTGCGTCTAAACACGGCTGGCGGGTGTTACGCGAGGTGGCTGTCGCGGTCGCGCAGTTCGGCGAAGCTCTCGATGCTGCCGATCTTGACGACGATCGGATTCAGGCTCGCGCCCGGGGACATCGAGCGCCATGCGAACTGCCATTCTTTCTCGCGCGCCTGGCCCGCGCTCTTGGTGAACGCGGCGCCCAGCGGCGAACGGCTGCCGTATTCGATGGCGCCGTCGATGCCGGCCCAGTTGGGCAGCATGCGCTGCACGGCACGGTGCAGGCGCTCGCCGAATTCTTCGCTATTGTGGATCACCAGGCACGCGTCGCTCGGCGTGATGATGTCGAACAGGGCCTTGTCCCAGGCGGTGGAAAACGACAGGTTCAGAAAGCCGCCGCTGGGCTCAAGGCGGAACTGGCCAAGGCGCAGCGAATTTTCAAGTTCGGTGCGCAGTGCGTAGCGGTGCAGGGTCGGGGGGCGTTGGTAGTCGTGCATGGGATTCTTTCTGGCCGCACCCGCCTTACGGCAGCGGTGCCGGCGGTTGCTGCATCATGATTTGCTGGTGCTGCATGCGCATGAAACGCGACGAGATGAAAATCTCGCGCAAAAAATACACGAAGCTGCTGATCAGGGCCAGCATCGCCAGCACGAAGCTCGCGGCGATGTACTGGTCGAGCGGGATGCCGGTGGTGTCGCCCGCGAACAGCATCGCGATGACGACGCACACCAGCAGGCCGCAGGCGGTGCTGGAAGCAATCGCGAAGTTGATCAGGTGCGAACGCTGGTACAGCAGTTCGAGCTCGCTGGAAAATTCGGTGTTGGGGCTGACCTTGAGCCGGTCTTCGAGCACACGCGTGCGGTCGATGATGCGGGCCAGCCGGTTGGTCAGCACGGTCAGCTTGGTGGCCACGCCGGTGAGTAAAAAAACGGGTGCGATGGCCAGCTGGATGACGTGGCCGATATCGCTGATCTGGATATTCATGAGAACGCGTTGGTCTTGATGTAGTGTGTCTGGCGTAGTTTAACAGCCGCCGCTCATTCGAAGCGCCGGTGGCGCTTGAACTGTTCGGTGGCCGTGACCAGTGCGCGTGCGATGCCTGTTTCGAGTGCGCCGTGGCCGGCGTCGGGAATCATCTGCAAGGTCGAACGCGGCCAGGCCCGGTGCAGGCGCCAGGCCGACAGCGGCGGGCAGATCACGTCATAGCGGCCCTGCACGATCACGGCCGGCAGATGCGCGATGCGCCCGACGTCGCGCACCAGCTGGTCTTCGTCCAGAAACGCGCCGTTGACCATGTAGTGCGCCTCGAGGCGGCCCACGCCCAGGTCGAGCGTATCGCTCGCGGCTTCTTCGGGCTGCGGCAGCAGAAAGACGCGGCGGCCTTCGAAGCGGCTCCATGCGCGCGCGGCCGGCCAGAACACATCGGGGTCGTGGCACAGCAGGCGGCGCGCGTAGGCGCCCAGCAAATCATCGCGTTCTGCCAAAGGGATCGGCGCGACGAATTCGTCGTACAGCTCCGGATAGAACCAGCGCATGTCGTTGATGAACCAGTCGACTTCGGCGCGCGTGCACAGGAAGATCCCGCGCAGCACGAAGCCCAGGCAGCGCTCGGGATGCGCCTGTCCATAGGCCAGCGCCAGCGTCGAGCCCCACGAGCCGCCGAACACGAGCCACGCCTTGATGCCGAACAGCGCGCGCAGGCGCTCGATGTCGTCGATCAGGAGTTGCGTCGTGTTGTTGCGCCACTCGCCCAGTGGCGTGGATTTGCCGGCGCCGCGCTGGTCGAACAGGATCACGCGGTAGGCCGCGGGATCGAAAAAGCGGCGGTGCTGCGGCGACAGCCCGGCACCGGGGCCGCCGTGCAGAAACAGCACGGGAATGCCATCCGGGTTACCGACTTCTTCCCAGTAGATCGTGTGCAGTTCGTCGACCGCCAGCATCCCGCTGCGAAGCGGCTGGAGCGGCGGGAACAGCGACGGCGGCGTAGCTGGCATTGGGAGCTTTGACGGTCAGTGAATGGGAAAATCGATTGTAACGTACGGGCATGCGATGCAGAAGGAGACGGCACGGTCACGCCGCCTGGCCGAGCACCCAGCCTTCCCAGCGCCCCACCTGCGCGTCAAGCGGCGGGCCTTCGGCGCGGTGGCCGTCGACCACGTCGAGCATGCCGCACAGGCCGATCAGCGCGTCGAACTGGTCTTCGCCGCTGGCGTGCGCGCCAAAGCCGTCGCGGATGGCGGCCTCAAGGCCGGCGGCCTGCGCATGCCCCCGCTGCGCCAGCCAGTCGAGCAATGGGGGCGCAACGGATGCGCGCCCGGCCTGGCTGCGCTTGCTCCACACGGGCCGGCGGCCAATGCCGAGCCGGTGATAGGTGTCGCCCGGGTAGGTCTCGGCCACGATCGTGCGCTCGCCACCGAGCAGGTCGTGCAGCGCGCCGTCGAACGGCCACAGCGCGATGCGCGCGCCCTGCGGTTGCAGCACTTCGCGCCAGCCGGCCAGCGCCGCCTTGCCGACCTGGTTGCCGCCCAGTGTCCAGAACAGGCTGCACGCGGCGGGACGCTGGTCGGTCTTGCGTTCGCAGGCGCGCAGCAGGTCGGCGGCATCGGCTTGGCCCAGGCCCGTCAGCAAATGCTCGCGCCGGCGACCACCGGGCCGGACCGGATAGAACGGCCGGTGGATGCCGATATCGGCGCGGTCATCGCAGACCTCGAACCAGCGGTCCCAGGCACCGCTGCCGACAGTGGCCAGCAGCTCGGCAAAATTCGCCAGCCCCGTCGCCGCGCCATACGCCGCCGGCACGCCAATGGGAAAGTCGACGCCCACGAGCACCGGGCCGGACGCCTTTGAACGCGCCGCCAGCCGATCCAGGAACGTGGCGGTCACGCCGACCGGCTCGGGCAGGCCGATCTGCCAGCCGGCGCCGACGTCAGTGCCAGTGCCAGTGCCATCTTGCAGCGCCACCGCCATCCAGCGCTTGCCGGGGTGGATGCTCCAGTCGCAGTGCGCAATCACGCGCGGTAAGGAGCTTGTCACATGGTCCCCAAAAGAAAAAAGCCGTGTCGCCACGGCTTTATAAAGCTATCAAGCGTGATCAAGACATGTGCTGGCCGCCATTGATCGCGATATTCGCGCCCGTGACGAACGCCGCTTCATCCGACGACAGGTACGCGACCAGGCCGGCGACTTCTTCGGGCTTGCCCAGGCGGCCCATCGGGATTTGCGGGATGATCTTGGTTTCCAGCACTTCGCTCGGGATGTCCATCACCATCTTGGTGCCGATATAGCCTGGCGAAATGGTGTTGACGGTCACGCCCTTGCGCGCGACTTCGAGCGCCAGCGCCTTGGTGAAGCCGTGCATGCCGGCCTTGGCTGCCGAGTAGTTGGTCTGGCCGAACGCACCCTTCTGGCCGTTGACCGACGAGATATTGATGATCCGGCCCCAGCCCCGTTCGACCATGCCGTCGCAGACCGGCTTGGTCATATTGAAGACGGAGTCGAGGTTGGTCCTGATCACGGCGTCCCAGTTGACCTTGTCCATTTTCTTGAACGTCATGTCGCGCGTGATGCCGGCGTTATTGACCAGCACATCGACCGGGCCGACGTCGGCGATCACCTGGCGCACGCATTCCTGGGCCGAATCGTAATCGGCCACGTCGCAGGCATAGGCCTTGAAATCGAAGCCCTGATCGCGCATGGCGCCGAGCCAGCCTTCGACCTTCGTATTACCCGGCGAAAAAGTGGTGACGACCTGGTACCCCAGCGCGGCCAGCTTGATGCACACCGCTTCGCCCAGGCCGCCCATGCCGCCGGTTACTAACGCTACTCTAGCCATTGTCTTCTCCAGTTTTATTGTTGGTTGCTACTCGAAACCGGTGACGGCGCCGGCGCCCGTCCTGGCCGCCATCGCACATCACCGTGTTGGATACTGAAAGCGTCAGTCGCGCTCGATCGCCAGCGCCACGCCCATGCCGCCGCCGATGCAGAGGCTGGCCAGACCCTTCTTGGCGTCACGGCGAATCATTTCGTGCAGCAACGTAACCAGGACGCGCGCACCAGAGGCGCCGATCGGGTGGCCCAGCGCAATGGCGCCGCCGTTGACGTTGATCTTGGATGTGTCCCAGCCCATTTCCTTGTTCACGGCAACGGCCTGGGCGGCGAAGGCTTCGTTGATTTCCATGAGGTCGAGGTCTTCATGGGTCCAGCCGGCCTTTTTGAGGCACAGCTTGGAGGCCGACACCGGGCCCATGCCCATGATCGCCGGATCGAGCCCGGACGACGAGTAGGCCTTGATGCGCGCCAGCGGGGTCAGGCCCAGCTCGCGTGCTTTGGATGCGCTCATCATGATCACGGCGGCGGCGCCGTCGTTCAGGCCCGACGCATTGCCGGCGGTGACGCTGCCTTCTTTATTGAAGGCGGGCCGCAGGCTGGCCAGCGCTTCGATCGTGCTGCCCTGTTTTGGATACTCGTCGGTGTCGAAGACAGTGGTGCCTTTTTTGGAGACGATCTCGATCGGGATGATTTCGTCCTTGAAGCGGCCTTCTTTCTGGGCTGCCTCGGCCTTGAGCTGCGACTGCAGCGCGAATTCATCCTGCTCGGCGCGCGAAATTTCGTACTTGCGGGCGACGTTTTCCGCCGTCACGCCCATGTGATACCCGTTGAACGAATCCCACAGGCCATCATTGATCATGGTGTCGACCAGCTTGGCGTCGCCCATGCGGAAGCCGTCGCGCGAACCGGACAGCACGTGCGGCGAGGCGCTCATGTTTTCTTGCCCGCCGGCGATGACGATGTCGGCGTCGCCGCAGCGGATCGCCTGCGCGGCCAGGTGGGTGGCCTTGAGGCCGCTGCCGCAGACCTTGTTGATCGTGTAGCCGGGGACCATCTCGGGCAGGCCAGCCTTGATGAGAGCCTGGCGCGCCGGATTCTGGCCGACACCGGCGGTGAGCACCTGCCCCATGATGACTTCGCTGACAGCGGCAGGATCGATGCCGGTCTTGTCCAGCAGGTGCTTGATGACTTGTGCGCCGAGTTCGGCGGCGGGGATCTTGGCGAGCGTGCCGCCGAATTTACCAACTGCGGTGCGGCCAGCGGCCACGATGACGACGTCTTCCATTTCATTCTCCGTTCAACCGGCCTGGGGCCGGCATTATTCAGGACTTCCCTGGGACGGGGCGCAGCTTTGTCGGGTGCGGTGCCCATGCGCATGGGAATGGTGAAGCCCCGACCACCCGACTGCCATAAAAAATAGCAGCGGTGATCGGGGGTTGAGGAACCCATGCTGATCTTTAAGCACTGGCAATCTTAGCAGTTTATTCATCGAAAACAAGGTCGCAAGCGCCAGGGTTTGATGTAGAACAGAACTTAATTTCCAACTCGATGCATGTTCAATTGCCATTAGGAATGATGCGTGCGCTTCTGTCCTTTTCTACAATTTTCACAGTAGAATGCACAAGCGCAATGCCAACCACTCTGTTTTATGCCCAAGACCACGCTTCCCATCGAGATCAAGATTTCCACGGTCGTCGCCATTTCGACGATCCTGCACTCGGCAGACCTCGAGGCGATCGATTCCGCACTGGCCTCGATGACGGGCGGCGTGTCGGACTTTTTCGAGGATGAGTTTGCGGTGATCGACGTGAGCGCCTTCACCTCGAGCGCCTGGACGATCGACTGGGCCGCCATCGTGGCGCTGCTCAAGAAATACCGCCTCAACGCTGTGGCCGTACGCGGCGCCAGCCCGTTGATGATCGACGCGATCCGGGCCCAGGGCCTGGCGCTGGACGATGGCTCGGGCGGCGTGCACGCCGGCGGCCACGCCACGCCGCCCCCGCTCGTCGTGCACGCGGCAGCCGCGCCTGCACCCGAGCCAGCCCCGGCGCCAGCCGCACCTGCGCCTGCACCAGAACCGACCCCGGCCGCCAGCCAGCCGGGCGCGCCCGCCCTGGCGCCGCTGGTGATCGACACCCCGGTGCGCGCCGGCCAGCGCATCTATGCACGCGGTACCGACCTGATCGTGACCGCCGTGGTCAACAACGGCGCCGAACTGATCGCCGATGGCAGCATCCATGTGTACGCGCCGCTCAATGGCCGCGCGCTGGCCGGCGCCTCGGGCAATGCCGACGCGCGGATCTTCGCGCTGTCGATGCAGCCCGAACTGGTCTCGATCGCCGGCGTCTACCGCACGTTCGACGAAGGCTTCCCGACCGACCTGGCGCGTCAGCCGACGCAGATCCGGCTCGTCGGCGACCGGATCGATATCCAGTCGCTCGCGGCGCCGTCGCGCGCCTGACCGTTCGAATTGAACAGATACTGTAAAGGACTTATTTGTGGCACGAATTATTGTTGTGACGTCCGGCAAGGGCGGTGTTGGCAAGACGACCTCGAGCGCCAGCTTCGCTTCCGGGCTGGCCATGCGTGGCCACAAGACCGCCGTCATCGACTTCGACGTCGGCCTGCGCAACCTCGACCTGATCATGGGTTGCGAGCGCCGTGTGGTGTATGACCTGATCAACGTCGTCAATGGCGAAGCGACCCTGAACCAGGCGCTGATCAAGGACAAGCACTGCGACAACCTGTTCATCCTGCCGGCCTCGCAGACGCGCGACAAGGACGCCCTGTCCGAAGAAGGCGTCGAGCGCGTGATCAACGACCTCGTCAAGATGGAATTCGAATTCATCATCTGCGATTCGCCGGCCGGCATCGAGCACGGCGCGCTGATGGCGCTGACCTTCGCCGACGAAGCCATCGTCGTGACGAACCCCGAAGTCTCGTCGGTGCGCGACTCGGACCGCATCCTGGGCATCCTGCAGGCCAAATCGCGCCGTGCCCAGAGCGGCTCGGAGCCGGTCAAGGAACACCTGCTCATCACCCGCTATTCGCCAAAGCGCGTCGACGCCGACGAAATGCTGTCGTACCAGGACGTCCAGGAAATCCTGCGCATCCCGCTGATCGGCATCATCCCTGAATCCGAATCCGTGCTGCACGCATCGAACCAGGGCAACCCGGCGATTCACTTCAAGGGAACCGACGTGGCCGAAGCCTATGAAGACGTGGTCGCGCGCTTCCTGGGCGAAGAACGCCCGCTGCGCTTTACCAGCTACGAAAAGCCAGGGTTGTTCCAGCGTATCTTCGGAGCCAAGTGAGATGGCACTGCTATCCTTTCTCTTCCCCGAAAAAAAGAAGAGCGCGACAGCTGCCAAGGAACGCCTGCAGATCATCATCGCGCGCGAACGCACCAACCGTGCCGGTCCGGACTTCCTGCCGGCCCTGCACCAGGAGCTGATCGCGGTGATCTCGAAGTACGTCAAGGTCAATCCGGACGACATCAAGGTGTCGCTCGACCGCCAGGGCAACCTGGAAGTGTTGGATGTGAACGTGGTGCTGCCGGATAATTGAACGTGCGCACCCGTGACCGACAAAGCCCGCTTCGCGCGGGCTTTGTTTTGGGCGCTCATCTTTCGTGGTGAGGACAGGTTCGTTGAACGCGTGGGCGGCATAGCCGCCCACCCTACGAGCAGACGATTGTTCCAGGGCCGTAGGGTGGAAGGGTTCCCCTTCCACGCGCTCAACGAACCCAAATGCGCCACAGCAGTAGGGTGGACGGGTTTCCCGTCCACGCGTTCAACGAACGCCAATGCGCCACAAAATCGTTAACTCGAACGCCCGGCCAGCATCACATCACCAGCAGCGGCGCCTTCGCCGTGCCACTCGTCGCGCCCACGGCATCGTCATCCTCGGCCACGTTGTGGTCGATTCCGGCGTTTTCGAGCTCGCGTGCTACGGCCACGCACGCTTCCACGTGCTGCGTACCCATGCGCTTGAACAGCGTGTAGCCGATGGCGGCCGACGCAATCTGGCCGGCGATCGGCACCATCTTCGCGCTCGACTTGACGGCCATCCGGCCCGCCACGCGCTGGAACAGGCGCAGCACCACGCCACGCGTGACCAGCTTGCCGACCAACATGCCACCGACCGACGCCGCAGCCTTATAGGCAATGATGCGCAGGCGCGGGTTCAGGCGCTCGATCTGCTTCTGCGTCAGGCCAAACTCGGCGTTGACTTCATCGACCAGGGACGCAAAACCGGTAATATCGGCCAAAAGATCCAGGCCGGGAATTGGCACGGCCGCCACCGCCGCCGACATCGCGGCGCGCTTCTTGACCAATGCCAGGCAACGCAGGCGCGTGGCCTCGACTTCCGGGCCACTGACGGGCACGCGGTCTTCAGGAACAGTCACATCTTTGCGTCGAAACAACATAATCTCACCCTTTTCGTTATTCAGATTTCATCTGAAATCCAGTGTACCCCCATGACATGACGCTGTACGTGGTCCCTTTAACACAACAGTTGCAACAAGAAGCGAAAAAACGATATTTACCTTTAGCACTATTTTGTCAAAGTCTGATATATTCGTTTTTAACTTTGTAGGAGTCTTCCTACAGTGCAAACTTTCACATTGTCCCATCATGAAGATCGCTGTTCTGGAGCAAGACCGCCCGCAAGCCGACCTGATTTGCCAGGTCCTCAGTGCTGCCGGCCACAACTGCCAATCGTTTGACAGCGCCCGCGATCTGCTCGCGCAACTGCGCAAGGATAGCGCCGATATGCTCGTGATGGACTGGAACGTTCCAGATATGGATGGCGCTGAAGTACTGCGCCGCGCCAAGGAAAAGCTGGCGTCGCAGGCGCCGACGATGTTCTTGGTCGGCAACAACGCAGAAGACGACATCATTGCCGGCGTCAACGCCGGCGCCGACGATTACCTGATCAAGCCGCTGCGCCGCGGCGAACTGGTCTCGCGCGTCTCGGCCCTGCTGCGCCGCGCCTACCCGTCGCAAAACAGCGCCGAGCAGCTGCAGTTCGGCCCGTACACCTTCGAAACGCGCCCGGGCCGCCTGCTCAAGGATGGCTCCGTCATCGACGTGACGCAGAAGGAATTTTCGCTGGCGCTGCTGTTCTTCCGTAACATCGGCCGGCCGCTGTCGCGTGCCTACATCCACGAGTCGGTCTGGGTCCGCGAGAATGACGTGCCGTCGCGCACGATGGACACGCACGTGTCACGGGTGCGCAATAAATTGCATCTGCGCCCTGAGAATGGCTTTCGGCTGGTGCCCGTCTACAGCTATGGTTACCGCCTGGAAAAACTGGGCGCCTGACCCGGCTTCTGAAGCCGTTCCCCCATGAGGGTATAATGACCGCAGTCATTCACCCTCTACCCTCCCCAGAATGCAACTCCTCGCCGTTGGCTTGAACCACACGACCGCACCGGTCTCGCTGCGCGAGCAGCTGGCGCTCGCCCCCGATCAGATCGGCACGGCGGTGCAGTCGGCGCGCGGCTGGTTCGCGCGCAATGGTTCTACGGGCAATGAAGAAGCGGCGATCCTGTCGACCTGCAACCGCAGCGAACTGTATGCGGCCACCAGCCTGCCCGACCCGCTCGACGCGTCGGCGCAGTTTCTGGCCCATTACCACGCGCTGAACTACGCCGAGCTGCGCCCCCACCTGTACCTGCTGCCGCAGGACGACGCCGTGCGCCACGCGTTTCGCGTCGCCTCGGGGCTCGATTCGATGGTGCTGGGCGAGCCGCAGATCCTGGGCCAGATGAAGGACGCCGTGCGCACCGCCGACGAAGCCGGCGGCCTGGGCACGTATCTGCACCAGATGTTCCAGCGCACCTTCGCCGTGGCCAAGGAAGTGCGTTCGAGTACCGAGATCGGCGCGCACAGCGTGTCGATGGCCGCCGCCGCCGTGCGCCTGGCGCACCGCATCTTCGACCGCATCGCCGACCAGCACGTGCTGTTCATCGGCGCCGGCGAAATGATCGAACTGTGCGCGGCGCACTTCTCGGCGCAGAACCCGAAATCGGTCACCATCGCCAACCGCAGCATGGAGCGCGGCGCGCTGCTCGCCAGCCGCTACAACGGCCGCGCGATCGGCCTGGCTGAGCTGCCCGACTGCCTGCACCAGTTTGACATCGTGATCTCGTGCACTGCCTCGACGCTGCCGCTAATCGGCCTGGGCATGGTCGAGCGGGCCGTCAAGGCGCGCCGCCATCGCCCGATGTTCATGGTCGACCTGGCCGTGCCGCGCGATATCGAACCCGAAGTCGCGCGTCTGGACGACGTGTTCCTGTACACGGTCGACGACCTGGCCCAGGTAGTGCAGACCGGCATGGAAAGCCGCCAGGCCGCCGTGCGCCAGGCCGAAGCCATCATCGAAACGCGCGTCGAATCGTTCATGCACTGGGTGGGCGACCGCGCCGTGGTGCCGGTGATCCGTGACCTGCACGAATCGAGCGAGGTGCTGCGCCTGGCCGAACTCGAACGCGCGCGGCGCATGCTGGCGCGCGGCGACGATGCCGATGCCGTGCTCGAAGCCTTGTCCCGGGGCCTGACCGCCAAGTTCCTGCACGGCCCGCAACAGGCCCTGCACCATGCCCAGGGCGACGAACGCGCGCGCCTGGCCAGCCTGCTGCCGCAGCTGTTCCGCGGTCGCCGTTAGCGCTCCAGTTCTCTGGCGGCCTGCCCGCCCGCGCCGTGCCTGGCGTCTCCTGCTGCAACCCGGTCGCAATCCGCGGCCTGCCCGATTCCTTACATCCCTGATACCGCCCATGAAACCTTCCATGCTTTCCAAGCTGGACCAACTTGCCAACCGCCTGGTCGAGCTGGACGAACTGTTGATGACCGAAGGCGTCACCGCCAATATGGACAACTACCGCAAGATGACGCGCGAGCACGCCGAGCTCTCGCCACTGGTGGCCGTGTATCGCCAGTACGAAAGCGCGCTGGCCAATACCGCCGAAGCGCAGGAAATGCTGCAGGACCCGGAAATGAAGGAATTCGCGCAGGAAGAAATCGAAGCGGCCAAGGTGCGCATGGCCGATCTGGAGCAGGAACTGCAAAAGATGCTGCTGCCGAAGGATGCCAACGACGAGCGCAATATCTTCCTCGAGATCCGCGCCGGCACGGGTGGTGACGAATCGGCGCTGTTCGCGGGCGACCTGCTGCGCATGTACACGCGCTTTGCAGAGCGCAATCGTTGGCAGGTCGAGATGGTGTCCGAATCGACCTCGGACCTGGGCGGCTACCGCGAGGTGATCGTGCGCATCGTCGGCAACGGCGCCTACTCCAAGCTGAAGTTCGAGTCGGGCGGCCACCGCGTGCAGCGCGTGCCGGCCACCGAGACGCAGGGCCGCATCCACACGTCGGCCTGCACGGTGGCGGTGATGCCCGAGGCCGATGAAGTCGAAGACATCGACATCAACCCGGCCGACCTGCGCATCGACACCTACCGCGCCTCGGGCGCCGGCGGACAGCACATCAACAAGACCGATTCGGCCGTGCGCATCACCCACCTGCCGACCGGTTTGGTGGTCGAATGCCAGGACGACCGCAGCCAGCACAAGAACAAGGCGCAGGCCATGAAGGTGCTGGCCGCGCGCCTGAAGGACGCCCAGCTGCGCGAGCAGCAATCGAAGGAAGCGGCCACGCGCAAGAGCCTGATCGGTTCGGGCGACCGCAGCGAACGCATCCGCACCTATAACTTCCCGCAGGGCCGGCTGACCGACCACCGCATCAACCTGACGCTGTACAAGCTCGACTTCATCATGGATGGCGACCTGAGCGACCTGACCAATGCACTGGCGTCGGAGCACCAAGCCGAGCAACTGGCGGCGCTGGGGGACTAAGGACGGGCTAAGTTGCCTGATTGAAAATGGCTGGAGGCCGGCCATAAGGTTTGTGAGAAAATGGCCGCTACCGTGCCCACGCCATTTCAATGTCAGCCCCGGCACGTCGTTCCCGCGAAGGCGGGAACCCAAGTCGGTTGAGCCGCCACTGGGAACAAACGCAGTGGCCAGGCACGCATACTTGGGTTCCCGCCTGCGCGGGAACGACGTTCATCGGCTGACAGAATAATGGCGGCAACCGTGCTCCCACGCCGAGAAAACCATCCATCATGCAACCTACCAACCGCCAGGCCCTGTTCATCATCTCCTTCATCAGTTTTGCGCTGGTCGGCTTTGCCCTCTATTTGCAACACAGCCTGGAAATGCGGCCTTGCCCGCTGTGCGTGATCCAGCGATATTTCTTCCTGGGCATCGGCCTGGCCGCCCTCGTCGGCGCTTTTAGCGGCAAGATCAGCGGGAGCGTCGTGGTCGCGCTGGTGGCTGCCGTCGGTGGCCTGATCACGGTCGGCAAGCACCTGTATGTGATCGCCAACCCCGGTTTCTCGTGCGGCATCGATCCGATGGAAACCATGCTCAACAAGATTCCGACGGCCGAATACCTGCCGTGGCTGTTCCGCGCCGACGGTCTGTGCGAAGGCGCGACCGACAAGGTGCTGGGGCTGGCGATCCCGCAATGGTCGGCCGTCTGGTTCGTGATCCTCACCGTGCTGCTGGGCTGGGTGCTGATGCGCCAGCTGCGCCGCGCCAACGCATGATTCAGGCCGGCGTCACCCTGGCCCAGGCGCGCCTGGCGCTGCCGCTCGATGCGCTGGAAAACCGCATCCTGCTGTGCCATGCATTGCGCCTGCCGCGCGTGGCGCTGATCACGCAATCCGAGCGCGAGCTGACCCTTGAAGAAGCAGTGCGGCTCAATGGCCTCGTCGAGCGCCGCCTGGCTGGCGAACCAATCGCCTACATTGTCGGTGAACGCGAATTCTTCGGGTTGCCGTTCAAAGTCACGCCGGCCGTGCTGATTCCGCGGCCCGACACCGAATTGCTGGTCGAACTCGCCCTCGAGCGCCTGGCGCCGCAGCAGCGCCTGCTCGACATGGGCACCGGCAGCGGCGCCATTGCCGTCGCGGCCGCCCACACCCGGCCCGACCTGGCCGTCACCGCCCTTGACGTCAGCGACGACGCCCTGGCCATTGCACGCACGAACGCCGCCGCCAACGGCGCGCGCGTGCACTTCGTGCGCAGCGACTGGTTTGCCGGGTTGGGCGACGACCGTTTCGACCTGATCGCCTCGAATCCCCCGTACATCGTGGCCGGCGACGCGCACCTGAGCGAAGGCGATCTGCGCTTCGAACCGGTGGATGCGCTGACCGACCACGCTGATGGCCTGTCCGACCTGCGCACGATCGTCGATGGCGCCGGCGCGCATCTGGCCACCGGCGGCTGGCTGCTGCTCGAACACGGCTACGATCAGGCCGGCGCCGTGCGCGCACTGCTGACGGCGCGCGGCTACAGCGACGTGCAAAGCTGGCGCGACCTGGCCGGCATCGAGCGCGTCAGTGGTGGCCGGCGCGACGCGTAAGGCGCGCCCGCCCGTGGATGGACTTGTTAAAATGACCAGTCCCGTCAACGGAGAGCGCATGCGCATCCTGTTTGCCTCACTTGCTTTGCTGGTGCCGCCGGTCTGCGCCGCCGCGGCCGCGCCTGCTGTTCCTCCCTTCGCTGTTCCCGTCGCCATGCAGGCAGTCACCCCGACCGAGACACCGGCAACGCAGGCGGCCCAGTTGTTCGAGCGCGACTGGCAGTGGCAACTGCGCCGCGCGCCCGAACGCGCCACGGCCCTGGGCGAGCACCGCTACAACGCTTATCTCACCGACACCTCGCTGGCTGCGCGCGCGCAGGCGATCGAGCACGAGCGCGCCATGCTGGCCGCGGCGCGCGCGATCGATCGCAGCGCACTGTCGGGCCAGGACGGGCTGTCGCTCGACCTGTTCAGCGCCGACAAGCAGCGCGCGCTGGCCAGCGCTGCCTTGATGCCGTTCGATCCGCAACCGCTCACCGCCTACGACGGCCTGCACGTGCAACTGCCGCGCCTTGTGGCGCAGATGCCGTTCACGAGTGACGCCGACTACCAAACGTATCTGGCGCGCCTGCAAGCGCTGCCGGCCCACGTCGATGGCCTGATCGAGCAGCTGCGCGCCGGTCGCCAGGCCGGCTGGACCACGCCAAAGGCGGCGCTGGCGCCGGTGCCGGACGCCTTGCGCGCACTGCGCGAAGGCTTGCAGGATGGCCCGCTGGGCGCGCCGTTCAAGCGCATCCCCGCATCGATCGCCCCCGAGAGCCGCGACGCGTTGCGCGCCGCTGGCGCGGCCGCGCTGGCCAATACAGTGGCGCCCAGCCTGCGCACGCTCGAAACATTCCTGCGCGAGGATTATCTGCCGGGCGCGCGCGCGACGATCGGCGCGAGCCAGCAAGCGGGTGGCGCCGATTGGTACGCCCAGCTGGTACGCACCAGCACCAGTACGGCGCTCACGCCGGCCCAGGTGCATGCGCTGGGCCGGCAGGAAGTCGCGCGCCTGCGCGCCGCGATCGAGGCCGTGATCCCGCGCACCGGTTTTCGCGGCGGCT
This sequence comes from Massilia aurea, assembly GCF_014200505.1. Classification (GTDB taxonomy): domain Bacteria; phylum Pseudomonadota; class Gammaproteobacteria; order Burkholderiales; family Burkholderiaceae_D; genus Telluria; species Telluria aurea_B. Next base: position 667,124 of record NZ_JACHBX010000002.1, read on the forward strand.
TTGCGGAATTCATCGTGTTCGCGCGGGGCGACCGGCGCCTGTACTTCACCGATCCGAACGCCCTGCTCGACCGCTACCGGCGCACGCTGGCGCTGACCCAGGCACGCCTGGGCCGTGTGGTCAGCAGCGTGCCCGCGGCCGGCATCGTCGTCAAACCGATGGGCGCAAACAGCAGCGGCCAGCCGGCTGCCTATTACGAGGCCGGCAGCGCACAGCGCAGCGCAGCACTGGTGGTCGACAACGTGCGACTCGATGCGCGGCCGATGTGGCAGGTCGACACCATCGCACTGCACGAAGCGGTGCCTGGCCACCATCTGCAGGTGGCGCGCGCGCAGGAACTGGCGCTGCCGGCGTTTCGCCGTTACGGCTGGTACGACGCGTTCGGCGAAGGCTGGGCCACCTACGCTGAAGGCCTGGGCCCGGAGCTGGGCCTGTTCAAGGACCCGTTCTCGCTGTTCGGGCACCTGAACGAAGAGATGTTCCGCGCTGCGCGCCTGGTGGTCGATACCGGCATCCACACGCTGGGCTGGTCGCGCCAGCAGGCGATCGATTACCTGACCGCGAACACGGCCAATCCGCCGGCGGACAACGAGGCCGAGGTCGATCGCTATATTGCCCGTCCGGCGCAGGCACTGAGCTACAAGATCGGCCAGCTGCGCATCCTGGCGCTGCGCAACAAGGCGCGCGCGGCGCTGGGCGCCAGGTTCGACGCGCGGCGTTTCCATGATGCGGTGCTGGGCAACGGCGCGCTGCCCCTGAGCGAACTGGAACGCCAGGTCGAGCGCTGGATCGCGGCCCCGGACACGCCAGTCTCGGCGCCCACGTTGGAAACCGCGCCGGACGACGCGTTCAATGCCGAATTCGAATCCGTTGTCCCGGTGCTTGAACCGGTGTTCGAATTCGACTTCACGTTCGACGGCGAAGTCGCGCCCGGGCTCGAACCCGGCCCGGCGCCTGATTTCATACCGCCTGCCAGACCCGCACCACCGCCCGCCGCGCCGTCGTACCGGGCGCCGCCCTGGCGCGAATGATGAGCGCCCGAACGTGGAGTCCGATTTTCGGTTAATCTCTGCACCAGCCGAAACAGGCAGTATAAGAAAGGAAACACCGTGTCGAACCAATTCAACCGCCGTCTGGCCCTGCTGGGCGACGACGAACACCGCGCCTTGCTGGGCCAGGGCCTGCGCGGCATCGAGCGCGAAACGCTGCGCGTGGATGCTGCCGGCCAGCTCGCGCGCACCCCGCATCCGCCTGCCCTCGGTTCGGCACTGACGCACCCCAGCATCACCACCGACTACGCCGAAGCACTGATGGAATTCATCACCCCGGTCGAGCACGATATCTCGCTGGCGCTGCACCGCCTCGATGCGATCCACCGCCATGCGTACACCAAGCTGGGCGACGACATGCTGTGGGGCGTGTCGATGCCGGGCGAACTGCCGCCCGAAGAAGAGATCGAGATTGCCTACTACGGCACCTCGAATATCGGCCAACTGAAGCACGTGTACCGGCGCGGCCTGGCGCTGCGCTATGGCAAGGCGATGCAGTGCATCGCAGGCATTCACTACAACTACTCGCTGCCGGAAAAGCTGTGGCAGTTGTTTGCCCAAGACGAAGGCATCGTCGAAGAACGCCGTCATGCGCTGCGCGATTTCCAGTCCGAGAGCTATATCGCGATGGTGCGCAACTTCCGCCGCTATTCGTGGCTGCTGATGTACCTGTTCGGCGCCACGCCGGCCTTGACCACGAGCTTCCTGCGCGGCCGTCCGCACGCGCTCGAGACGCTGTCCGATGACACGCTGTACCTGCCGTACGCGACCAGCCTGCGCATGAGCGACCTCGGTTACCAGAACGATGCGCAGTCGGGCCTGCGTCCGCACGAAAACAGCCTGGAAAGCTACGTCACCAGCCTGATGGATGCGGTCAATCGCCCATATCCGCCGTATCAGGAACTGGGCACCAAGAAAGATGGCGAGTGGATCCAGCTGTCGACCAACGTGCTGCAGATCGAGAACGAGTACTACTCGACGATTCGCCCGAAGCGCGTGATCCGCACCGGCGAGCGTCCGGTGCAGGCCCTGTGCAACCGCGGCGTGCAGTACATCGAGGTGCGCTGCATGGACGTCGATCCGTACGAGCCGGTCGGCATCTCGCTCGAGACGGGCCGCTTCCTGGACGCGTTCCTGCTGTTCTGCGCCCTCGAGGAAAGCCCCCTGATCAGCGACCATGACAGCGCCATGCACGCCCGCAATTTCGCGCGCACGGTCAAGGAAGGCCGCCGGCCCGGCCTGACGCTCACGCGCGACGGCCTGGAAGTGCCGCTGGCGACCTGGGCGCTCGAGTTGATCGAGCGCATCCGGCCCGTGGCGGCATTGCTGGACGACGGGCACAACGAGGGCGACGTGCACACTGCCTCACTGAGCCGTCAGAAAGCCAAGATCGAAGATCCTGCGCAGACGCCATCGGCACGCGTGCTCGAAGAAATCCGCGCGCTCGGCTCGGCCACGGCATTCGGCGTGCAGCAAAGCACGCTGCACGCGGCGTCGTTCCGCGAGAGCCCGTTGATGCCCGCTGAAGAAATGCTGTTCGATGAAATGGCTGCCGTCTCGATCGCCGACCAGATGATCATCGAGCAAACCGATACCGGCAACTTCGACGCCTTCGTCGCGGCGTACAACAGCAGTACACTGTGCGGCAATAACTGAGGCTGCAGCGCCTGCCTCACCTGCTCCGACGCACGAGGACCACTTGCTCACGTTTTATAACGAACACCACGCCCAGCATGATGGCCGCGCCGCAATCGGGCGCGGCGAGCTGGCGCCGTGTTCCGAAAAACCGGAGCGCGTGAGCCTGGTGCTCGCGGAATGCGAGCGGCGCGGCCTGGGCGCCATCGTCACGCCGCACGGCGTGCCCCTGATGACGCTCGAGCGCGTGCACAGCCCGCGCTACCTGCACTTTTTGCGCACGGCCTGGAGCGAGTGGCTCGCGCTCGATCCGGCCAACGCTGGCAAGGATGCCTTGCCGGCCGTGTGGCCGGTGCGCACGCTGCGCAGCGACATCGAACCCGAGAACTTCTGCGCCCGCTTGGGCCTGTACTCGATGGATTGCGGCACGCCGCTCACCGGCGGCACCTGGATCGCAGCCAAAACCGGCGCCGACTGCGCCGTCAATGCCGCCCATGCATTGCAGCGCGGCGAGCGCGGTACCTTTGCGCTGACGCGCCCGCCCGGTCACCACGCCGGCAGCGATTTCTTTGGCGGTTCGTGCTTTCTGAATAACGCGGCGCTGGCGGCCCAGCATCTGCTGGACGACGGGCGCGACCGCGTCGCGATCCTCGACCTTGATTACCACCACGGCAACGGCACCCAGAGCATTTTTTATGGCCGCAGCGACGTGCTGTTCATCTCGATCCACGCCGATCCGCGCGTCGCGTACCCGTTCTACCTGGGCCACGCCGACGAAACCGGCAGCGGCGCAGGTGTCGGCTACACGATGAACCTGCCGCTCGCACCGGGCAGCAGCAGTTCCACCTGGTTCGCAGCGCTCGAAACGGCGTGCGTGAAAATCGCGATGACGCGCCCGCAGGCGCTCGTGGTCTCGCTGGGCGTCGACACCTTCGCCCATGGCAACGACCCGCGCTTCAATCTGCAGGGCGGCGACTTCCTGCGCATCGGCGAGCGCATCGCGCATCTGGGTTTACCGACCGTGTTCATTTTCGAAGGCGGCGCCGTCAGCCCGGAGCTGGGCATCCATACCGTCAACGTGCTCGAAGGCTTCGAGACCGCCGCTGAATAGCACACGCCTGTCCCATTTTTTCATTCACCCGTATCTGCCCATGACCTCCCCCAGCACCATCGACTGGCACTTCTCCCGCTTCGCCGACCTGACACCGTTCGACCTGTATGACGTGCTGGCCGCGCGCCAGAACGTCTTCATCCTGGAGCAGACATGCCTGTACCCGGACATCGACGGTTACGACCTCGAGGCGCACCACCTGCTCGGCTGGCGCGACGTGGACGGCAAGCGCCAGCTGGCCGCCTACCTGCGCGTGCTGGCGCCGGGCGCGAAGTACGACGAGATGTCGCTTGGCCGCGTCGTCACCACGCCGGCCGCGCGTGGCAGCGGCGCCGGCCGCGCGCTGCTCGACCAGGGCATCGCCCATGCCGAAGCGCTGCACCCGGGCCACCGCATCCGCATCGGCGCCCAGCAATACCTGGAGCGCTTCTACGCAAGCTTCGGCTTCCAGACGGTGTCGGCGCCGTACGACGAAGACGGGATCATGCACATCGACATGCTGCGCTAGGCGCTTTTATACGTGTCAGGATGCCGCCACCCGGCCGGCGCCAAGCAGGATGACCGCGCCGGCCAGCAGCAGCCAGGCCGGCGGTTCGTGGTGTCCAATGGGCTTGGTGGTGGCAACCACGCAGGCAGACGCCACAAGGGCCGGTGCGGGCATGGCGGCGCCAGATGAGGGCAGAACAAGGAATGGTAACGCGCCGAGGATTGGCAGGAAAGGCGGCATGGCGGGCTCGTGGCGGCAAAGTCCCGAGCATCGCCGATGGGCAAACGCCGCCCCGTGCGCCCGATCAGCCGTGCGCGCCGCCGCTGGTGTGGATGCCACACAGACGACGACCAGGGCACGGCCAGCCAACAAACCAGGTAGGGTGGACGGGTTTGCCGTCCACGCGTTCAACATGTGTGGCTTACTCGACCTTGTTCAGCGTCACTTCAAACACCAGGCCCGCATTCGACGGGATCGGTCCGCGGCCGGCTGCGCCATAGGCCAGTGCCGCCGGGATCAGGAGCGTGCGCTTGCCGCCGACCTTCATGCCCGTTACGCCCTGGTCGAAGCCGGTAATCGTATCGCGGCTGCCCACGGTGAACGCAAATTCGCTGGCTTCCTGGCGCGTGCCCTTGAAGTCGCTCGCGGTCGCGCTGTACAACCACAGCGTATAGGCAACGGTGGCGCGCTTGCCGGCCACGGCTTCGGCGCCGGTGCCAACGACGTTGTCGGTCTTGGTCAGGGCAGCAGGGCTGCTCACGGCCGGCTGGGCGGGCGAATCATCGTTGCCACCGCCGCAGGCGCTCAGGGCGAGCATGGCGGCAAAGGCGGCGATCAGGGGGAGCTTCATCATGGGACATCCTTGACTGAAAAATTACACGAAATAGGTACGAAGAACCGGGTATTACGAAACCTCGTACCTTATCGAATCAGCCACATGAAACTGTCCCGACTTTGTCTGAAAATTGTAGTTAAGCAAATTTTCGCGCATCAAATTTCGATTTGCGTGCCCAGCTCGATCACGCGGTTGGTCCGGATCTGATAGTAGTCGGCCGCGCTGCGGGCGTTGCGCGACATTGCCACGTACAGGTGCTCGCGCCATGGCGCCATGCCGCCGCCCGGGGCCGAGATCACGGTCTGGCGCGCGATGAAGAACGACGTTTCCATCATTTCGAATTCCAGGCCCAGTGCGGCGCTGCGCTGCAGGATGTCCGGAATATCGGCCTCGTCCTTGAAGCCGTAATGGATGTTGAGCTGGTAGCAGTTGTGGCCCAGGTCATTGATGACGATCTGTTCGTCCGCCGGCACCCACGGCTCTTCGCGCATGTGCACCGTCAGGAACACGACGCGCTCGTGCAGCACCTTGTTGTGCGACAGGTTGTGCAGCATCGCGTGCGGCACGCCATCGCTCTCGCCGCGCAGGAAGATGGCCGTGCCGGGCACGCGCGTCGGCGGCGCCACGAACAGCGATTCCATGAACGCTTCCAGCGGGATCGCGTGCTTCTGCAGGTTCGCGAACACCAGCTCGCGGCCCCGTTTCCACGTCAGCATCAGGGTCAGCAGCACGGCGCCCATCAGCAGCGGGAACCAGCCGCCGTGGAACAGTTTGGTCGTGGTGGCGGCGAACAACATGATATCGATCGTCAGGAAGAAGCCGGTCGCCATCAAGCACATCCACAGCGGCAAGTGCCAGCGGTAGCGCGTGACGAAGAACGTCAGGATCGTCGTGGCCATCATGGTGGCGGTGACGGCAATGCCGTAGGCGCCGGCCAGTTCGTCGGATGAGCCGAAGCCGATCACGGCGATCAGCACGACCACCAGTTGCAGCCAGTTGACGGCCGGAATATAGATCTGACCGATCTCGCTTTCCGACGTGTGCATGATGCGCATACGCGGCAACAGACCCAGCGCAATGGCTTGCTTGGTCATCGAATAGGTGCCCGAGATCGTTGCCTGCGAAGCGATCACGGCGGCCATCGTCGACAGGATCACCAGCGGAATCACGCTCCACGCGCCGAGCTGGTAATAGAACGGGTTTTCCACCGCGGCCGGCTGCATGATCAACAGGCCGCCCTGGCCCAGGTAGTTCAGGGTCAGCGCCGGATACGCGATCAGGAACCAGGCCCAGCGGATCGGCTTGGCGCCGAAGTGACCCATGTCGGCATACAGTGCCTCGGCGCCGGTGATGGCCAGCACCACCGCGCCCAGCGCGATGAATGCCAGCATTTTATTTTCCAGCATGAAGCTCAGTGCATGCCACGGATTGAGCGCATTCAGGATCACCGGTGCTTCGATGATATTGACGATGCCCATCGCGGCCAGCACCAGGAACCAGACCGCCATCACAGGACCGAAGAAGCGGCCGATGCCGGCCGTGCCATGGCGCTGCACGCTGTACAGCGCCACCAGCACCACGACCGCCAGCGGCACGACGTATTGCGACATGCCGGGCGCGGCAACCTCGATCCCTTCGATGGCGCCCAGCACCGAGATCGCCGGCGTGATCACGCTGTCGCCATAGAACATCGTGGCGCCGATGACGCCGATGGCCAGCAGGGGGAAGCTCCATTTGGAGGTACGCGGTATCGAACTGGTGGCCAGTGCCATCAGGGCCATGATGCCGCCCTCGCCGCGATTGTGCGCGCGCAGCACCAGGATCACGTACTTGAGCGAGACAATCAGCGTCAGGGCCCAGAAAATCAGCGAGATGATGCCGAGGATATTCGGCGTGTTGAGCGGCAAGCCGTGGTCTTCGTCGAACACCGCGCGCAGCGTGTACAGGGGGCTCGTGCCAATGTCGCCATAGACGATCCCGACCGCTGCCAGGGTAAGGGCCGCCAGGCTGCTTTTCTTGTTATCTGAGGTCAAGAGTCACCATCGCTGTAGTATTGGTGCGGCGCACCAAAAAATGAAGTGGTTGGAATTGCAAGAAGATTCGGTTGTGCATCATACACCTGTGTAAAACCGCTGGCGCGCCAGCAGCGTGCCAGGTATTCAGTGATAATGTCGGCCCTGCAACCTCGCCTCCCCTCCCCATGCGTTCCGGCATTATTTACGCGGCCCTGGCCTTCTTCTGCTGGGGTCTGTTCCCCATTTATTTCCATGCCCTGGGCGAGGTGCCGCCGTTGCAGATCCTGGCGCACCGCATGCTGTGGTCACTCGCTTTCCTGCTGGTCTTGCTGTTGCTGCGGCGCGACTGGAAGTGGCTGCAGGTCGTACGCCAGCCGCGCGTGTTCTTCAGTTTCGTGCTGTCTGCCCTGCTGCTCAGCGCCAATTGGCTCGTGTATATCTGGTCGGTGATGAACCACCATGTGATCGAGGCGAGCCTCGGCTATTTCATCAATCCCCTGGTCAATATCGTGCTGGGTTACCTGATCCTGAAGGAACGCATGCGCCCGCTGCAGTGGGCTGCCATCGGCGTGGCCGCGCTGGGCGTGGCCTGGCTGACCTGGCAGGCCGGCACGGTGCCATGGATCGCGCTGTTCCTGGCGCTGTCGTTCGGCGGCTACGGCTTGCTGCGCAAGACGGCTGCGCTGGGTCCGCTCGAGGGATTGTCGTTCGAGACGATCGTGCTGTTTCCACTGGCGGCCGGCTACGTGATCTGGCTGACGGTGCACGGCCAGAACGTGTTCATCAATACGGCGTCGGACACCACGCGCTGGCTGTTGATCATGGCCGGCCCGCTCACGGCGATCCCGCTGCTGCTGTTTGCCACCGGTGCGCGCAAGATCCCGCTGTCGATCCTGGGCCTGTTGCAATACCTGTCGCCGACGCTGCAATTTCTGCTCGGCGTGTGGTTGTTCAAAGAAGCGTTCTCCGCCGATCGCCTTGTCGGCTTCGTGCTGATCTGGAGCGCGCTGGCGCTGTTCGCCGGGGAAGGATTGCTGCGCCGGCAGCCCGCTGCCGCCAAGGCTTGAAGGGGCGTATCTGGGGCGCATGCGGGGCAGATTTGCCAAGAAATTCTGTGTTGGCTGCGGGTTCTGTCGTATCCTGTGCACCTCGAACAACACCAGAGTACAAGCATGGCCAATTACGTCTATACCATGAACCGCGTGGGCAAAATCGTCCCACCGAAACGCCAGATTCTGAAGGACATTTCCCTGTCCTTCTTCCCGGGCGCCAAAATCGGCGTGCTGGGCCTGAACGGCTCGGGCAAATCGACCCTGCTGAAAATCATGGCCGGCATCGACACCGACATCCAGGGCGAAGCCCGTCCAATGCCGGGCCTGAACATCGGCTACCTGCCGCAGGAACCACAGCTCGACCCTGAAAAAACCGTGCGCCAAGAGGTGGAATCGGGCCTGGGCGAGGCGTTCGAAGCGCAAGCCAAGCTCGAAGCTGTCTATGCAGCGTACGCCGAAGAAGACGCCGATTTCGACGCGCTGGCCAAGGAGCAGGAACGCCTGGAAGCGATCATCTCGTCGTCCGACGGCGGCAACCTGAACCTGCAACTGGAAATGGCCGCCGACGCGCTGCGCCTGCCGCCGTGGGATGCCAAGATCGCTGTGCTGTCGGGCGGTGAAAAGCGCCGCGTGGCGCTGTGCAAGCTGCTGCTCTCGAAGCCCGACATGCTGCTGCTCGACGAACCGACCAACCACCTGGATGCAGAATCGGTCGAGTGGCTCGAGCAATTCCTGCTGCGCTTCCCGGGCACCGTGGTCGGCATCACCCACGATCGCTACTTCCTTGATAATGCTGCCGAATGGATCCTGGAACTGGACCGCGGCAGCGGCATTCCATGGAAGGGCAATTACTCGTCGTGGCTGGACCAGAAGCAGGCGCGCCTGAAGCAGGAAGAATCGACCGAATCGGCCCGTCAGAAAGCACTGGCGAAAGAACTCGAATGGTCGCGTCAGAATCCGAAGGCACGCCAGGCCAAGTCGAAAGCCCGCCTCGCGCGCTTCAACGAACTGTCCGAGTACGAATACCAGCAGCGCAACGAGACGCAGGAGATCTTCATTCCCGTGGCCGAGCGCCTGGGCAATGAAGTCATCGAATTCAAGAACGTCTCGAAAGCCTTTGGCGACCGTCTCTTGATCGACAACCTGTCGTTCACCGTGCCGCCAGGCGCGATCGTCGGCATCATCGGCCCGAACGGCGCCGGTAAGTCGACGCTGTTCAAAATGATCACCGGCAAAGAGCAGCCGGACAGCGGCGAGGTCAAAATCGGCCAGACCGCGCGCGTCTCCATCGTCGACCAGCACCGCGACGAACTGGCCAATGCCAAGAGCGTGTTCGAGGACGTCTCGGGCGGCGCCGACATGCTCAGCGTCGGCCGTTTCGAAATGCCGTCGCGCGCCTACCTGGGCCGCTTCAACTTCAAGGGCTCGGACCAGCAAAAGATCGTCGGCAACCTGTCCGGTGGTGAGCGCGGCCGTCTGCACCTGGCCAAGACGCTGCTGCAAGGCGGCAACGTGCTGCTGCTCGATGAACCTTCAAACGATCTGGACGTCGAAACCCTGCGCGCGCTGGAAGATGCCCTGCTTGAGTTCGCTGGCAGCGTGATGGTCATTTCCCACGATCGCTGGTTCCTGGATCGCATCGCGACCCACATCCTGGCGTTCGAGGGTGATTCCCAAGTGACCTTCTTTGACGGTAACTATCAGGAATACGAAGCCGACAAGAAGAAACGTCTGGGTGAAGAAGGCGCCAAGCCGAAGCGGATTCGCTACAAGCCGCTCACGACCTGATCGACGCGGGGACGATGCGCCCTTAGCAAAAGCCCGCCATTTGGCGGGCTTTTTCATGTTCGGGGTGTCCAATTTTCGCGACAACTGCGTTCTGAACGGCCCTTTTTTTGCTACGCCTACGCGATCGCGACAGGATCAGGCGCTGAAGCGGCTATGGCGCACTGTTGCGCAGGTTCAGGAAAGCTGCATCGCCCTGTTTGCTGCGTTCGAGGTTGGCGATGATCATCTTCTTGTCCATTGCCGAGAAGAGCTTGAGCTTGCGTATTTGCAGCTTGACGGCCTTACTGTCGCGCCCGAGCAATCCGAGTACCAGGTGGGCATACAGCGTGACTGCTTCGCGCGTAAACGAAATGGCCTTGTTCGGGTCTGAACTTCGCTGCACCAACTCACGCCTGTACACCTCGCCATCTTCAAAAAATTTGCTCACGGTACGCTGCTCGCGGTCATGAGAAATACGCGCGCCCGGCGCGACACCGAGTTTCAGGCGATGGTACTGCAAGCGATTGGTGTAGTTGTCGTCCTCGCCATAATGGAAGAAAGAAGGACTGAAACCGCCCACTTTTTCCAGGCACTCGCGTGACATGAGCCAGGCAGCAGCATTCACGAACAACACGTCGTAGATCTCCCCAGCTTTGCCGAAGAAAATGTCCGAATACAGGCCATGGCATTTGTTCGGTGCGATGTAGTTCGAGAAGCCATAGTCGAGCGCATCACCAGCGCCGTTCATGTGCATCGGGCTGATGACGCCGTAGGCTGGATGGGTGCGGTGTGCCGTAACCAGTCGTTCAACCGCGTCGGGTTCGATCCACGCATCGTGGTTCAGCAGGAAGACATAGTCGGCGCCCTGCTGATAAGCCAACTCCATGCCCACATTATTGGCCTTGCCAAAGCCCAGGTTCTTCCCGGTCCGGACAATCTGCACTTCGGGGTAACCTGCTTCGATTCGAGCCAGGGTGTCATCGGTCGAACCGTTGTCGATGACAATCGTTTCAAGTGGGATAGTCGACTTGCGGAGACTTGAAAAACACGGCTCGACCCACTTCGCTCCGTTATAGGTGACGATTACAACGAACACCCTGGCGCTCATCTTGATTTCCTTAAATGACTCTGGACGTTTCGACTTTACTTGGAACCTGATCCGACAGTTCTGTTCTTGGAGAACGCGATAGGTTAACTAAATTGATGTGTCATCTGGTGTAGCGCGGATGCCACGTGCCCATACAGACACATTCTTTCATTTTACACAATAGAAAATTTAACAACTAGAGTTTCTTTTAAAAATGGTATCGTACTGCAGTATCGATTTTTTATCTGCACTAACTACCTTTCTGACTTATCCGATGCCTGTACACCGACCCGATGTTTTTCCTGAAAGCTGCGTATGAGTGGCCAGATGCAGGCGCATGCTGCGTTGCTTGTAAAGCGGATACGTAGAAACATCTATTTTCTATGGCGTCACCATGGGCCGGTGTTCCTGCCCCGTGGATTCTCTGGGGTATTGCGGGGCAGTTCCAGGCCGGTGCGTCGTGTGGCGCTTGTCATCAAGGGCAAGAATGCACACCCTGCCACAGCGCACATTCGGGTACTGCGCGCTTTTCGCATGCTTGGACAGCGCATGTCGGTCGACTCGCGCGCTGTCACGGCAGCCTGGCTGTTGAATGGCGGAGCAGCTCAGGTCGATGCCGTGTTGGTACAGCGCGATGCCCTGCCACCAGAAATGACCAATGCCCTCATCGATACACTGCGTTCGGCGAACCTCCCGCTGATTTATGAGATAGATGACTGGCTCTGGAATCTTCCTGCGGACCATCTCGATCATGGCATCAAGGAGGCGCACAAAGGCTCGATGCAGCAACTCGCCCGCGCAGCGGCCATGGTTACCGTATCGACCGGGCGCCTGGCAGAGATACTGCAATCCATAGGCTGCACCGTGACGATCCTGCCCAATGGCCTGGATGAGACCATTTGGGCGGATCCACTGCCTGCCAGCTTTGTAGAAAAAATAGGCAAGGACAATGGATTGATGAGTCCCAACCTCAAGCTTCTGTATATGGGGACCATCTCGCATTCGCACGACTTGCAACTGATATTTCCGGCAGTCGAACGCTTGCGTCAAGACTATCCCGACCTGGAAATTATCCAAATCGGCGGTGGCGCCCTTCTGCCGGGTGCGCGTGACATCGCGCCTCCCGAGGGAGAATATCCGGAGTTCGTCCGCTGGTTCCGCGCCGTGTGTTCCTATATGACCATGGCGATCGCACCGTTGCGAGATAACGAGTTCAATTCCGCCAAGTCAGACATCAAGACACTTGATTACGGTTTTGGCCTGGTTCCTGCGATCTATAGCAACGTAGGGCCCTACGCTGACAGCGTGCTGCATGGCGTTACCGGATTGCTGTGTGAAAATACGGCAGACGGCTGGCATGGCGCGATGGATCTCATGTTGCGTAATGAGGCAATGCGTTCGACCATCAAGGCCAACGCGCTCGAGAACGCCAGTCACCGCAGACTGTCGGCTGAGGTCCTGACGCAGTGGGAAGACATTCTCACTCGCTTGTTCAGTGAGCAATCACCAAGACCTGATCGTCCATTGCACCGGCCACTGTCTTGAAAAGAAATGGCTCGGTTGACGTTCAACCGGGCCATAGAGTTCGACCAGAATACGAGTCGGCTTCAAAAAAAAGCCCTGCCGGGAATAATCCCGGCAGGGCTTTTTTATTGGCTACGCGGTCTGTTTAGAACGAGTATTTTGCACCGATGGTCAGTGCATCTGGCTGGACGCCGAAGTCACGGCTCTTGCCATAACGTTCGTATTCAGCGATGACCGACACGTCCTGGTTGATGTTGTACTGCAGACCCAGGGCGCCATAGGCGGTGTTCTTGCTTTCGCGCTGGTTCAGCTGCGAGTTGATCGCGTTCAGTTCATTGACGTTGTGCGATGCGCCCAGCTTGGCGTAGCCGACAACTTTTTCGGTCAGCGGCGAGCTGAACTTGGCAGCGACGTAGCTGGCACGGCCGTCGGCCTGGCCGCTGGCGTTCACATTGCCCAGCGTGTAGTACACGTCGGCGCTACGGAAATCGGTGTGACCGACTTCAACAGCCCAGTTCGGGGTGAACTCGTAGCCGCCGAAGATCTTGCCCGATGCCTTGATGGTATCGACATCAGCGCGGCTTGCGCCTGGAACGCGCGACTCATAGTCGGTAGCGACTGCACCGGCGCCGACGTAGGCGCGCGGGGTGAATTCTTGGGCCTGGACAGCCGACACAGCGGCGGTGGTGGCGAGCAGGGCGACGATCAGCTTTTTCATCTCTAAATTCCTCTTTTTGTTCATCTAGTTCGTGATTCACAATGAATCGCGATAGGGTCAAGATAACACTGTCGAAAGATCAAGTCCGTCGCGATTCCGTAAGAACTGTAAGAAAGTGTAACTAAATGACCCATCAGTAAGTAATATTTGCCATCCTTTAAGCGATATTACTGAGAACTTAGACGATGTTCCTGAAAGTTAGATTAATTCTGGCTTGTAACGATTTTGTCATCTTATTGATCCCATGCAACCAATATTGTTGCGTGTCGCCCGCCATCAGCAGCAGGCTGCCATCGGTCAACGGTACCCGGACCGTTTGTTTATTGTGTTTATGTTTCAGGATAAACGTGCGTTCCGCGCCAAAACTGAGTGACGCGATGGCGGGCTGCAGTCCCAATTCGGCCTCATCGTCGCTGTGCATGCCCATGCTGTCACGCTCGTTGCGGTAATAGTTCAGCAGGACGCTGTTGAAGGTGCACGCCGTCGCGGCCTCGACGGCATCGCGCAACATCGTGAGCAACGGTGTGAATGGCGTCGCCTGCAGGCGCAGGCCGGAATAAGCATAGGCTTTGTCGCCGTACCATGCACTCAGCCGGGGTTGCAGGTGCCGCTTGCCGTACACGACCACGGTTTCTTCGCGCCAGTCGGTTTCGGCCAACAGGCGCGCGAAGATCTCGGCGTTGGACCAGGGTAGTGGCAACTGGGCCATCCAGCCCAGTTCACCATCTTCGAGCGGCAGCGGGAGCAGGCCCGCTTGCGGTGCAAATAAATCCATCGACAATCACGCCAGGCATGGTGAAGGCCACCATGGCGTCATTCTCGCATGGCTTATGCGTAGGCTTCCGCCAGGCTCATGACGCGTGGCTCGATCTTGATGCCGACATTGCCGAACAAGGCATCGAGCGCCGCCAGATTGGCGCTGCACTCGTCCGTTTTCCAGCCCTTGAACAGGTCGGTGCCATCTTTCTGGAAATGCAGCTCCAGCACCTTGCCCCTGTCGCGGTGAATATAATTTTGCTGATGGACGTTCTGGAAACCCAGCTCGGCCAGACCGGCAAGCACGGTATGTGGCGGATTGTCCGGATCGGTGGCCAGGAATACACCGAAGGTCTTGCCCGGCGGCTTGGCCGCGACATCCACTTCGTAGATCCCAGGCGCCTTGGTGGCGGTCGTACTTTTCAAAAACAGCATCACGGTGCTCCTGGCGCGCTAGTGACCCGCGAGATAGTTCGCGGATCGCTTTTCAGTTAATCAGCCTGCCAGCATATTTCCATATGGGAACTTTGTCGACCGAAGTTTTCGCTTTATCCGGTTTACCGCATGACCAGGCCGAAAACTGTGGCGCCAATCAACGCGGCGCTGGCCAGCATGCTCACGATGAAGCCGATTTCGCGCTTGGCCGGATCGCGGTAGTAACTCAGCGCATACAAAATCCGGCCCACACACCACAGCAGGCCCCCGGCAGTCGCCCACATGTCACCCAGGAACATGGCGCACAGCCACAGGGGCACGAGCACCAACGGCAGCAATTCGAGCGTATTCATCTGGACACGATGGGCGCGCAAAAAGCCTTCGGGACCATCCATTGACGGGGCCGGCACCTTGAACTGGATGCGGGCGCGCGCAGCATTGCCCCAAGTCCAGAAATAGACAGCAAGAATGGCCAGCGTGGTCCAGGCGGTGAAGATCATGGTGTTCCTTTGCGATGAGCGTCGTGAAACGTTGTGGTGATCAGGTGGCGCCGTGCTTGCGCCGCGCCAGGTCGGTCGTGGGCGGCACCAGCGCGCCGTACAGGCGGCCCGTGGCCTCGTCCCAGTCCAGCAATGCCTGTTCCTGCCGCGCCACGGTGGCAAGGTCGCCACGCGCAATGGGGCCGCTGAGCGCTGCGGCAGGCCCGAGGCGAAACACATTGGCCAGCGTCTCGGTAGCCAGCGGTTGCGCCAGTTCGCGCGCCACCGCTTCGGGAATCCCGGCGGCCTGGTAGGCGCGCAGCGCCGCGTCGAGCACCGTGGTCAGGTAGTTCGACGCAAACACGGCCGCCGCGTGATAGACCGTCTTGGCCGCCCCGTCGATCGGCACGAGGCGCGCGCCGATGGTCTCGAATGCGGGTCCGAGCAACGCCAGCGCTGCTGCATCACCCTCAATGCCGCAGAAGGTGCCGGCGAATTCGCGCGCCACCTGCTGTGGATCGGCAAAGCTGCGGATCGGATGCACGCTGGCCACCAGTGCGCCGCCTGCACGCGCCGCCTGCAGCGCAGTCGATGCTTTCGCGCCGCTGCAGTGGAACATCACCGCGCCAGTCAGGTCGTGCGTCTGCGCCAGCTGCGCAGCGACCGGCTCGATCTGATCGTCGCTCACCGCCAGCAACCAGACTTGCGCCGGGCGCAGCTGCGCAACATCGGTGCAGGCGTGGCCAGCGCCGATGAACGCCACCGCCGCCTGCGCGCTGGCGGGCGAACGGGTCAGCACATCCTGCAGCGCGAACGCGCCGCTGGCGGCGAACAGGCGCCCCAGCACGCGGCCGACATGGCCTGCGCCGACCAGGTTCAGCGTCGGGGTCAGCATCGATATCACGTCAGAAACCGGCGCCGGGCTGGCTCAGGTAGTCGAGTTCTTCGGGTGTCGAGGCGCGCCCCAGGATCGGATTACGGTGCGGGAAGCGGCCGAAGCGCGCAATCACGCCGCGGTGGCGGTGCGCGTAGTCGAGCACTTCGTCGAAGCCCTCGTGGTCGGCGGCCAGCGCGGTGAACTGGTCGACGGCGAGCTGCTGCATGCCGGCGTCTTCCGCATGCTCGAACGGCATGTAGACGAACTGGCGCTCGATGGGTGCCAGCGCCATGTGCTCGCCGGCGTCGACCATCTGGCGCGCTGCGCTCAATGCCAGCACATCGCCGGCGAACGATTCCGGCGCGCCGCGATACACATTGCGTGTGAACTGGTCGAGCACCAGGATGCGCGCCAGCACGCCGCGCGCACCCTGCTCGTCCCACTCGCGCAAGCCGCCCGCAATCGCGTGCGTGATCGTCGTGCCGAAGCGTTCGCGGATGACGGCGTCAAACGCGGGATCCTTGCGGTACCACTCGGCGCGCGCCTTGCCATGGTCAGGATGGGAAGCTGGCAGGAACCAGAAATCGAGAACTTCTTGTGCGTCCATGAATAAACCCCGTTGGTATTGTTATGGTGATGCAGTAGATTTTTATGCACTACAGCGTTATCAATTGCGTGCGTGCGACAGCTGGAACGCTTCGACGCCCTCGGTGGCGCCCAGTTCGCGCGCCAGTTCCGACAACGGTGCGCCGGTCTTGCGTGACAGCGCCAGCGCCACGAAGCGCCATTCCTGGCGCCCATCGTCACTGCTGATGGTGAGCGAACTGCCGGCGATTTCATAGCCACGCGACAGCGCCAGTTCGCGGATCGCCGCTTCGCGCGGCAGGAACTCAGGCCGAAAACGCATCCGCACCGCCACCGCGTGGCGCGACGGCAGCAGCGTCTCCAGGCGGTTCAGGTAAATCATGATCATCGACGCCAGAAAGGCCAGCCCCATCGCGGCCAGATAAAAGCCGATGCCGACCAGGATGCCGATGACCGACGAGGTCCAGATCGACGCGGCCGTCGTCAGGCCGCTGATATTGAAGCCTTCGCGCATGATGACGCCGGCGCCGAGAAAGCCGATGCCGGTGACCACGCCCTGGATGATCCGGGTCGGATCGACGGCGACCATGCCCGCATGGCCGCCGTACCAGATCTCGGGGTAGCCCGCGAGGATCGTCAGCGCTGCCGACGCCATGCACACGAGGCCATACGTGCGCATCCCGGCCGCGCGCCCATGGTAGGCGCGCTCGTAGCCGACCAGGAGCCCGAGCAGCAAGGCCCCGAGCAGATGCAGCAGGATCAGGCCATTGGTGAACAATTCCCGGCCGGACCAGTAGGCCGAGAGCAGGTCGCGTTCCGTCATGCGCGTGTCAGCGTGTGGGCGCGCTCAGGCCGGCGGCTTCTTGCGCACCAGCTGCTTTTCGAACGCGATGTCGTTCTTGCTCATGCGCGGTTGCTCCTGCGGCCCCAGGCCCTTGACGAAGGTGACGAAGTCGTCGAGCTCCATCGGTGCGCACAGCGGCGGGCTGCCGGGCGCTTCGGACAGGTAGAAGTGGCCATCGCCGGTGCGCGCCATCGAGTACAGCGGATTACCGGTGCGCTGCTTGAGACGGTCGACCGCGCTGCTGGCGCGTGTGGAACGGGAACTTGCCATGTCAGATTGCCTCCGTGCGCAGCATGAGCCACTCGAACGCGGCGCCTTCGACGTGGGGCGTCAGGCGCGCACGCACGGTGGCGTGGTAGTCGTTGAGCCAGACGATTTCGTCAGGGCGCAGCAGCGAACGATCGAGGCAGCGGGTGTCGATCGGGCACAGGGTGAGCGTCTCGAAGGCCAGGTATTCGCCGAATTCGGTCTTGTTCGCGGCGACATTGAGCACCAGGTTTTCGATACGGATGCCCCAGCGGCCCGGGCGATAGATGCCTGGCTCGATCGACGTGATCATGCCCGGCTCCATCGCGGTATGCTGGTCCGGCGGCACGGCCGGCGAAATCGTCTGCGGACCTTCGTGCACGTTCAGGAAGTAGCCGACGCCATGGCCGGTGCCGTGGCCGTAGTCGATGCCGGCGGCCCAGATCGGGGCGCGTGCGATCGCGTCGAGCAGCGGTGCGCGGGTGCCGCGCGGGAAGTGGGCGCTCGACAGCGCGATCAGGCCTTTCAGCACCAGCGTGTAGTCGCGCCGCTGGTCGGCGCTTGGCGTGCCGACCGGGATCACGCGCGTGATGTCGGTGGTGCCGCCCAGGTACTGGCCTCCCGAGTCGATCAGCAGCAGGCCGTCGCCTTCGATCGTGGCGCAGGTGGCGGCTTCAGCGCGGTAATGCATGATCGCGCCATTGCTGTTGAAGCCCGCGATGGTCGAGAAACTCGCGCTGACGAAGTTCGGGCGGCGCGCGCGGGCAGCGGTGATGCGCGTGTCGATGTCGACTTCGTTGATTGCACTACGGTTTGCGTCCGCCAGCAGCGGCTCGAGCGCGGCGAAGAATTCGCACAGCGCGGCGCCGTCCTGCTCCATCGTGGCGCGCACGTTGACGGCCTCGCTATCGAGCTTGCGCGACTTGGCGAACGTGGTGGGGTTGATCGCCTCGACCACGTTCACGCCACTGGCCACGCTCGCGCGCATGCCGGCCGTGACGCGGCGCGGATCGAGCAGCAGCGTCGCGCCTTCCGGCAGCGCTTCGAGCGCATGCACGGCGTTTTCGTATGGCGCCAGGTGCACGTCGTCGGCTTCCAGGCGCGCGCGCACCTCAGCCGGCACCTTGCCGTCACCAACGAACAGCGTGGCGTCGCCACGGCCAATCAGCGCATGGGCCAGGAACACGGGATTGAAGCTGACGTCGGCGCCGCGCAGGTTGAACAGGTAGGCGATGTCGTCGAGCGTCGAGACGAAATGGAAGCCGGCACCATGCGCTTCCATCGCCGCGCGCGTGGACTGCAGCTTGTCGGCGCGGGTGACGGTGGCAAACGGCGGCAGGTGCTCGAACACGGCGTCGGCCGGCAGCGCCGGGCGCTCGGTCCACACATCGTCCAGCAGGTCGAGATCGGTGCGCAGCACGATGCCCCTGGCCTGCAACGCGTCGGCCAGCAGGCGTGCACCGGCCAGGCCCAGCACGCGCGCATCGACGGCGGCGGTCTGGCCGGCGGCCAGGTTGGCGGCGAGCCAGTCGACGTGCAGCTGACTGGCCGCGCCCGGAATCTTCATCAGCGCGATCTCGGTGCCGGCCAGTTCGGTGTCGGCCTGCGTGAAGTAGCGGCCATCGGTCCAGACACCGGCAAATTTCGCGGTGGCGATGAAGGTGCCGACCGAGCCCGTGAAGCCGGACAGCCATTCACGGCCCTTCCAGTGACCGGGCAGGTATTCCGACAGGTGCGGATCGCTCGACGGCACGATGACGGCGTCGATGCCGTGGCGCGCCATGGCGGCGCGCAGTTGCGCGAGCCGGTCGGCGCGGAGGGTCTGGGAATCGAGGGAAGTGCGGTCTTGTTCGGTGGCTGCGGACATGGGCGAAGGCGTCGATTTGTTTTCCAAGCTGCGTATGATACGCCCCATTTGGCGTCGCCGACATACGCGGGGCGCCCCAACCGGAACACCCTCCAGCCCGGGGATCACGCATAATGGCGCGGCATCCACCAGACATAGAGACCCATGCTCGATTTTCATCATGAGCGCGCCCGCGCGCTGTTGGCGAACGCCACGCAGATCGTCACTCCGACTGAAGTCCAGGCCGCTGTTACCAGCGTCGCCGACCAGCTCAATGCGCGCTTTGCTGCGCCGGGCGCCACCGAATTTCCGCTCGTGCTGGGCGTGATGGGCGGCGCGGTCGTGTTCACCGGCACCCTGCTGCCGCAACTGGCCTTCCCGCTCGACTTCGACTACATCCACGTGAGCCGCTACGGCGACGATGACCGTGGCGGCGAACTGGTGTGGAAAGTGATCCCGCGCCAGAACGTGGCGGGTCGCACGATTTTGCTGGTCGACGACATCCTCGACGAAGGCGAGACGCTGGCCCACGTCAAGCAGCGCCTGCTGGACATGGGCGCGGCCGAAGTGATGGTCGTGGTGTTTGCCGACAAGGACCTGGGCCGCGCCAAGCCGATCACGGCCGACCTGATCGGCTTGAGCTTGCCGAACAAGTTCGTCGTCGGCTTCGGGATGGACGTGTACGGCTACTGGCGCAACCTGCCGGGACTGTGGACGATCCGGCCCGAGGATTTGAAACAGGCAGCACCCGAATTGGCAGGCTGAGCCGGACCGTGTCGGTGTCGGTGCTGATGCCTGTGACGATGCCGTAGGGTGGAAGGCTACGCCTTCCACGCGTTCAACCAACGGCTTCCCTTCGCTACGACAAACCTCTGCGCCAACCTGGTTTGAACGCGTGGACGGGGAACCCGTCCACCCTACGCGCGAGGCGGTCGTACGCCACCATGTATTTATAACACGAGGCGCGCGTACGCCACCATGTCTTTATAACGCGAGGCGCGCGTACGCCACCATGTATTCATGACGCGAGGCGCGCGTACCCCACCATGTATTCATGACGCGAGGCGCGCGCGTGCCACCATGTGTTGATAGCACGCGGCGAGCGCGTGTCCCATCTATTTAAAGCGCGAGGCGCGCGCGCGCCGCCATGTATTCCGCGGTCAAGCGCGCGACCATGTCGGCCACCGTCGGCACGTCGTCCATCAGGCCGACACCCTGCCCTGCGCCCCAGATGTCGCGCCAGGCCTTGGCGCTGCCCGAACCAAAGCTCATCTTGCTCTTGTCCGATTCGGGCAGGTTGTCCGGGTCCAGCCCGGCCGCGACGATCGATTTTTTCAGGTAGTTGCCATGCACGCCCGTAAACAGGTTCGTGTAGACGACGTCGGCTGCCGTCGATTCGACGATCGCATCGCGGTAGTCGTCGCTGACGTTCGATTCCTTCGTCGCCAGCCAGCGCGAACCGATGTAGGCAAAGTCGGCGCCCATCGCCTGCGCGGCCAGGATTGCGTCGCCCGTGGCAATCGAGCCGGACAGCGCGATCGGGCCCTTGAACATCTTGCGGATTTCGCCCACCAGCGCGAACGGCGACAGCGCGCCTGCATGACCACCAGCGCCAGCGGCCACCAGGATCAGGCCATCGACGCCCGCTTCCAGCGCCTTTTCGGCGTGGCGGATCGAGACGATATCGTGCAGCACGATGCCGCCATACGAATGCACGGCGTCCATCATCTCGCGCGGCGGTGCGCGCAGCGACGAAATGATGATCGGTATCTGGTGCTTGACGCAGACTTCGACGTCATGCGCCAGGCGGTCATTCGACTGGTGCACGATCTGGTTGACGGCGATCGGGCCGACCTTCTTGCCCGGATTGGCCGCGGCGTAGTCGGCCAGTTCGCGCTGCAGGTCGGTCAGCCAGACGTCGAGCATCTCGGCCGGCCGGGCATTGAGTGCCGGGAACGAGCCGACGATGCCGGCCTTGCACTGGGCTGCCACCAGCGCGGGGCCGCTGGCAATGAACATCGGCGAAGCGATGACAGGAAGGGACAGGTTTTGCAGCGCGGCGGGCATCGTCATGGAAGCTCTCGGTGGTGGATGGAGGATGGGCCTGATTATAGCCCTGAAAAAAGTACGACCGTGCTAGATTCCTGCCTCTAAACGATCGCTACTGCCAGTCGATCTCGCCCTCGCGGCGCCGGATCTCGGCCCAGATCGCGCGTTTGGCATCATCCGTGGCCGTGCCCCAGGCGACGATTTCATCGATGGTGCGCAGGCAGCCCTGGCACAAGCCCGTCTCGGGGACCATCTGGCAGATATTGATACAAGGCGACGGTACAGGGGTTTGCAGTTCGGGAGCCATCGTTCGCAGTGGTGGAAAATAAAGTGGCATTATCGCGCGGCTGGCAGTCCAGCGCCGCGTGTTGCCTGTCTTTTACTATACTGGGGCAACGCGACTTTGCACGAGGTGCCCATGAAATTACGCTCTGTTTTGCTGGCTGGCCTGTTCGGCGTGTCCACGACCGCCTTTGGCCAGATCCTCTCTCCCGACGGCTACGGCAAGATCGGATTCGGCCAGCGGCTGAGCGCCGTCGAGCGCCAGCTGGGCCAGCGCGCCGCGCCGCGCCCGGCCGACCCGGCCTGTTCGATGGTGACCTTCAAACGGTATCCCGATGTGCGCTTCATGGTTGAAAACGGCGTGATCACGCGCGCGGACGCCAACCGGATCGTGCGCAACAGCGCCGGTATCACGGCGCGCATGTCGGTCAAGGAGGCGCAGCGCCATCGTCCGGCATTGCAGGTCGGGCCACACAAATATGACGAAAACGGCCAGTACCTGACGCTCGCACAGGGCAAGGACAAGGCGCTGATCTTTGAAGCGAGCAAGGGCAAGCTGCAACGCATGCGTGCGGGCATCAAACCGGCCGTGGAATACGTGGAAACCTGCGGTTGAGCATGCGTTGGCGCTTGATGTGATCACATAGATCAATGTTCCGTATCTAACGCAGCAGCATATATACGGGCCGTTCGGCAACGCTGGCAAGGTTCGTGTAAGCTCATGGCCTGAAATTGGTGCAGTGCACAAAAAAGGAATGCCATGAAACTCAACCGACTCATGCTCGCGCAAATGCGCAGCGCTACCCGAACGCTCTGGCGCTCGGGTCCGGTGACCCCAGGCGCAGCAGTACGGCAAGCGATGAGCAACGTCAACGCGTTGCACCGGGTCGCCCGCCAACAGATGCGTGATTTCACGCTGACGGTGACGCTACCGGAATCCGCGTCGGAATCCGCGCCGCAATCCGCGCCAGCCCCTGCTGCTGCTGCCGCCACGCCTGCTGCCGCGCCCGCAGCAACGGCCAGCGCGCCGCTGACCGGCCCCTTCATCGCCGGCAGCCACACGAATGCCGCCGGCACGCGCGACTACAAGCTCTACATCCCAGCCAGCTACACGGGCGGCCCCGCGCCGCTGGTGGTGATGCTGCACGGCTGCACGCAGGACCCGGACGACTTCGCCGCAGGCACCGGGATGAACGTGCTGGCCGAAGAGGTCGGCTGCCTGGTGCTGTACCCGGCGCAAAGCAAAAGCGCCAACCCGTCGCGCTGCTGGAACTGGTTCAACGCCGTCGACCAGCGCCGCGATGAAGGCGAGCCGTCGCTCATCGCCGGCATGACGCAGGCGATCATGGCCACCTACAGCGTCGATGCGAGCCAGGTGTATGTGGCCGGCCTGTCCGCCGGCGGCGCGATGGCCACCATCATGGGCACGCTGTATCCCGACCTGTACGCTGCCGTCGGCGTGCATTCGGGTTTACCGTTCGCGTCAGCCAATGATCTGTCGTCGGCCCTGGCGGCGATGAAGGGTGACTTCCGCCGCAGCCAGCTCGAGAACCAGCCACTGCCTGTGATTGTGTTCCATGGCGACCGCGATACGACAGTGCACCCGGCCAATGGCGAAGAAGTAGTAGCGCAGGGCGCACGCCATTTGCCGCAGCCGGGCACGACCGAACCGGGCAACGTGCCGGACGGCCATGCCTACACGCGCACGCTGTATCCGGCCACCGATGGCACCGTGCAGGCAGAACACTGGCTGGTGCATGGCGCCGGCCACGCGTGGTCGGGTGGCCAGGCAAACGGCAGCTATACCGACGGCAAGGGGCCTGACGCCAGCCGCGAAATGATGCGCTTCTTCCGCACCCAGCGCTGAGCCGTCAGGGCGGTGCGGCAGCTGGGGGCTGGTCCTGCGCGGCAATGTGGGCGCGCAGACAGGCCGGACACCAGCAGCCGACCGCTTCCTGCGGCACCGCCACGGCCGGCGGCAACGCCGTACACCAGCACGGCGCGCTGTCGCCATCGGCCATGGCGCAGCTGAACGGGGCGCCGCAGCGCGTGCAATGACTCATGGTCTGAACAGCGTTGAAGATGAATGGCGAACGGCGGGAATGGCATGGCAGGAGTAGAGTGGTGGGTACTGCTATAAAATACAACGAAACGCCGCTCACTCCCCACAAGGTTTACGCTGTTTTTACGGCATTTGGCTGTAAAATCTCGCGACAATTATTTCGGACTCTCCATGAACGCTCAAGTGACCAGCCTGACTACCGACGACCAACCAAACGACCTCGCGGGCGTCTCCCCGGCGATCAAGGCGCAGATCCTGGCCGAAGCGCTTCCGTACATCCGTAATTTCCACGGCAAGACCATCGTCATCAAATACGGCGGCAACGCCATGACCGACGAGCGCCTCAAGCACGGCTTCGCGCGCGACGTCATCCTGCTCAAGCTGGTGGGCATGAATCCGGTCGTGGTGCACGGCGGCGGCCCGCAGATCGACAACGCGCTGAAAAAAATCGGCAAGCAAGGCACGTTCGTGCAGGGCATGCGCATCACCGACGAAGAAACCATGGAAGTGGTGGAGTGGGTGCTGGGCGGCGAAGTCCAGCAGGACATCGTCATGCTGATCAACCACTACGGTGGCCAGGCCGTGGGCCTGACCGGCAAGGATGGCGGCCTGATTCGCGCGCGCCGCATGGCCATGCCTGACAAGGAAAAACCGGGCGAGTTCCTCGACATCGGTTTTGTTGGCGAGATCGACGCCATCAACCCGGCCGTCGTCAAGGCGCTGCAGGACGACGCGTTCATCCCGATCATTTCGCCGATCGGCTTTGGCCAGGACGGCCAGGCCTACAACATCAATGCCGACGTCGTCGCCGGCAAGATCGCCGAAATCCTGAAGGCCGAAAAGCTGATCATGATGACCAACATCGCCGGCGTGCAAGATAAATCGGGCAACCTCGTCACAGACCTTTCGGCGCGCGAGATCGACGAGATGTTCGCCGACGGCACGATCTCGGGCGGCATGCTGCCCAAGATTTCATCAGCCCTCGACGCTGCCAAATCGGGCGTGAACACCGTGCACATCATCGATGGCCGGATCGAACACTCATTGCTGCTCGAAGTCTTGACCGAACAGGCTTTTGGCACTATGATCCGGTCTCATTAAATTTTTTGTGGCGGAAACAATCGCCACAGAAAAACCAGTACCGCCCTTTTAGCTCAGTGGTAGAGCACTCCCTTGGTAAGGGAGAGGCCACGTGTTCAATCCACGTAAAGGGCACCATCGCTTCACCTCCCCTCTGCTTTACCAACGCCTCGCACCGTGGCCACTTCCCTACCCCGCGCACCTGTCTGGTTATTTGACCTCGACAACACCCTGCACGACGCATCGCATGCGATTTTTCCGGCGATCAGCGCCAACATGAATACCTATATCGCGCGCGTGCTGAGCCAGAACGGCGAAACTGCCACGCAAGCGATGATCAATGCCGCGCGCGTCGGGTACTGGAAGCGCTACGGCGCCACCCTGCTCGGCATGATGCGCCATCACCAGGTGTGCCCGGCCGACTTCCTGCGCCAGACGCACGATATCGGCCCGCTGGCCGAGCTGCTGCGCTTCGAGCGCGGCCTGGGCCGCCTGTTGCGCCGCCTGCCGGGCCGCAAGATCCTGCTGACCAATGCGCCCAACTCGTACTCGACCGAGATCGTGCGCCGCCTGAAGCTGCACAACCATTTCTCGCACCACGTGGCGATCGAGCACATGCACGTGCACCGCCAGTTGCGGCCCAAGCCGTCCAAGCTGATGCTGCGCCGCCTCTTGCGCAAGCATGGCGTGGCTGCGCAGCGCTGCATCCTGGTCGAAGACACGCTGGCCAATCTGCGCACCGCGCGCCAGCTGGGCCTGCGCACTGTCTGGGTCACCCAATACCTGCGTGTGAGCGATCCGATCGGCACCGCGCCTTTGCCGAGGACATTGAAATGCCCCGGTTACGTCAATGTCAAAGTAAAATCCGTGCGGCAACTTCCTGCGCGGCTGTCGAGGCTGCGTTAAACGATTAACCACCTAGGGATCCCATGGCAAGCACGAAGCCCGGCCAGCGCAAGCTGCAAATCCTTCAGGCCCTGGCCGCGATGCTCGAGCAGCCCAAGGGCGAGAAAATCACCACCGCCGCACTGGCCGCGCGCCTGGGCGTCTCTGAAGCGGCCTTGTACCGCCACTTTGCCAGCAAAGCCCAGATGTACGAGGGGTTGATCGAGTTCATCGAGACCTCGGTATTTGGCGTCATCAACCAGATTACTGAAAACGAAGAAGGCGGCCTGGATCAGACGCGCGCGATCGTGCAGATGCTGCTCGGCTTTGCCGCGAACAATCCGGGCATGACGCGCGTGCTGATCGGCGACGCGCTGGTGAACGAAGACGAACGCCTGCAGCACCGCATGAATGCGTTTTACGACAAGGTCGAGCTGGCATTCAAAGGGGCGTTGCGCGTGGCCGTCACGCAGGGCCATGGCCAGGAAGCCGACGTCGCCGGCCGCGCGAGCCTGTTGATGAATTACGTCACCGGCCGCTGGCACCGCTTTGCCAAGAGCGGCTTCAAGGTCAGTCCCGTGGAAGGCACGCCGCTGCACCTGTCGTTGCTGCTGGCAGCGTAAAATCCGGGGATGGATACTGGTGAAGTCTTTGCACTGCTCGACGATGCGCGCGCCACGCACGAAGCCCGTTCGCGGCTCTACCGCGGCCATGCCGGCACGCTGACCTGTGATGATGCCAGCGGCTGGCCGCCGCTGCTGGCGGCCCTGCAAACCGCGCTGCAGCAGGGTTTGTATGCGGTGCCGCTGCTGACGTACGAACTTGGCGCGCACCTGCAGAACCTGCCGGCGCGCGCCCTCGACGGACCGCTGGCGCAGGTGCTGCTGTTTTCGCACTGCGACCACCTGACGGGCGAGCAGGTCGCATCGTGGCTCGCCACGCGCAGCGCCGGCCCGGACCAGATTGCCGGCGTGGCCGGCATCACGGCCAATGTCGACGAATCCCAATTCGTCGAGGCCATCGGCCGCATCCGCGCACTCATTGAGGCGGGCGACACCTACCAGGTCAACTACACGTATCGCTTGCGCTTTGATGCCTTCGGCCCGCTCGTCGCCCTGTATACGCGCCTGCGTGCACGTCAGCCGGTACCGTATGGCGCGCTGGTGGCGCTGCCGGATGGCCGCGCGCTGCTGTCGTTCTCGCCCGAGCTGTTCGTGCGCCACGCCGATGGCGTCCTGCAGGCGCGACCGATGAAGGGCACGGCGCGCGCCAGCGGTGACGCCACCATCGATGCTGCGCGCGCGCACGACCTGGCGCAGGACACCAAGAACCGCGCCGAAAACCTGATGATCGTCGACCTGCTGCGCAATGACCTGGGCCGCGTGGCGGTCACGGGCAGCGTGCAGACACCCGTGCTGTTTGACGTGCAGCGCTACGGCGCCGTGCTGCAGATGACGTCCACGGTGCAGGCGCGCCTGAAGCCCGATGCGGCGCTGGTGGATGTGTTTGACGCGCTGTACCCGTGCGGCTCGATCACGGGCGCGCCCAAACGCCGCGCGATGGAAATC
Source organism: Massilia aurea (assembly GCF_014200505.1). Lineage (GTDB taxonomy): Bacteria > Pseudomonadota > Gammaproteobacteria > Burkholderiales > Burkholderiaceae_D > Telluria > Telluria aurea_B. The sequence continues at coordinate 694,398 of NZ_JACHBX010000002.1, forward strand.
ATTCACGACCTCGAACCGGATGCGCGCGGCGTCTATACCGGCGCGATCGGCTGGTTCGATCCGGCGCCACAAGGCCATGCGTTCGGCGACTTCTGCCTGTCGGTGCCGATTCGCACGCTGGCGCTGGCGGCACCAGAGAACGGCATACGGCGCGGCGAGCTGGGTGTCGGCGCCGGCATTGTCCACGACAGCGAAGCGCACGACGAATTCGCGGAGTGCCAGTTGAAAGCAGGCTTCCTGACCGGACTGCGCAACGATGTCACGATCTTCGAAACGCTGCGCACCTCACGCGAGCACGGTTGCGGGCACGTCGAACAGCACCTCGAGCGCTTGCGCGCATCGTGCCGCTATTTCGGTGTCCCGTTTGACCCCGGCGCCGCGCATGCCGCCCTGGACGCTGCCTGCCTGGCGCTGCCAACCGACAGCACTTACCGCATGCGCCTTGCCATCGATGCGGCCGGCGCGCTGACCATCACATCGGGCGTGCTGGCGCCGCTGCAGGAGCCGGTGCTGGTGGTGCTGGCCGACGAACCGACGACCAGTAGCGACATCTTCCTGCGTCACAAGACGAGCCGCCGCAGCCGCTACGACGCGGCCTGGCAGGCGGCCGAAGCGCGCGGCGCGTTCGATGCGCTGTTCTTCAACGAGCGCGGTGAATTGACGGAAGGTGGGCGCAGCAATGTGTTCGTGCGCATGGGGGATGCGTGGATCACGCCGCCGTTGGCCTGTGGCGTGCTGCCAGGCGTCATGCGGGGCGTGCTGCTGGCAGCGCCCGCATGGCATGCGCGCGAAGGCGTGATCACGCGCGCAATGCTCGAAGCGGCCGACGACATCGTCGTCTGCAACGCGCTGCGTGGGCCGCTGCGCGCCGTACTTCTTCAGAAGCGGTAACCGACACCCAGGCCGAACAGCATCGGATCGACTTTCAGGTGGCTGATATTGGCGCCACCGACAATCACGTCGCTGCGGATGTTCACGCGCTTGATGTCGGCGTTGAGTGACCAGTGCTCGTCCAGGCGGAAGTCGACGCCAGCCTGCAGCGCCAGCCCGACGCTGTCATTCTCCAGGTCAGCCGCGCCATCGAGCAGCTTGACGCTCGAGATACGCGTGTAGTTCACGCCCACGCCCACGTACGGATTGAACGTGGCGCCCGGTGCAAAGTGGTATTGCGCGCTGAGCGTCGGCGGCAAGTGCTTGAAGCTGCCAATCCTGGTGCCGGCCAGCGTCACATTGTGCTTCTGCGGATAGGTCAGGATCAGTTCCGCCGCGAAGTTCGGCGTGAAGAAGTAGCTGATATCCAGCTCGGGGATGGTCTTGTTGCTGACCTTGATCGTGTCTGCCGCGCCCACACCACCAACCGGGCTCGACTTGTTGTCCGGCTCCATCTGGATGGCGCGTGCACGCACCAGCCACGGCGATTCCTGGGCCAGCGCCTGTGCAGATGCCACGGCAATCAGGGCCACCACTACGGATTTCAACATCGTTGTCATTGGTTCTTACCTTTCGTTTTTAAATTACTGCCACGAAAGTAAGCTTATTGATGTGGACCCAAAAAAACGTTGATCCACATCAAAATGACCATGTTGCCTGTAAAGTTACAGCGCTTTCTCGATCTGACCGACCAGTTGCGGGTCTTCCGGCGTCACTTTGCTCGGGAAATACTCGAGCACTTTACCGTCGCGCCCGATCAGGTACTTGGTGAAGTTCCACTTCGGTTCCTTGCCCGTTGCCTTGATCAGCTGCGCGTGCAGCGGATTGGCGTCCGGTCCCTTGACCGACGTCTTGGCAAACATCGGGAACTTCACGCCGTAGGTGTTGTAGCAGAGGTCCGCAATTTCTTTGGCGTTGCCCGGTTCCTGCTGGCCGAAGTCGTTCGACGGGAAGCCCAGCACCACCAGGCCGCGACTGCCGTATTTGGCGTAGATCTTTTCCAGGCCCTCGTACTGCTTGGTAAAGCCGCAGTAGCTGGCCGTGTTGACCACCAGGACCACCTTGCCGCTGTACTGGCAGAGGTCTTGCGGCGCTTCGTCCTGCAGGCGCTTGAAGCTGTGCTTGAGCACTGCCGGACAGGCGGCCGGCGTTTTGTTCAATGCCGGCGTTGGTGCAGCAGGTGCAGCCTGCGCGCTGGCGGGCGGAATGACGCTGGCGGCGGCGCTGGCGGCGAGCAGCAGGGCAATGGTCTTGATCATGGCGTGGTATTGACGAGGTGGAAGTAGCAGCGATTGTAGCGCGGGCAGCGACGCCACGCGCCGCTTTTCAGGCACTTGCCTGAAGGCTGCGGTGCTCGATCTTGATGCAGTGGTTCATCACCACATCCAGGCCGGCGGCGCGTGCCAGATCGGCGGCAACCTGGTTCTCGATCTCGAGCTGCATCCACAGGCACCCTGCCCCCACGGCGATCGCATCGCGCGCGATCGGGCCGATGTCTTCCGACTTGCGGAAGCAATCGACGACGTCGATACGCTGGCCACTGTCTGCGAGCGAGGCGGCAGCGTCCTGCAGCGTGGCGAACACGGGCTCGCCGAGGATGGTCTCGCCGGCGTACTGGGGGTTCACTGGCAGGATGCGGTAGCCGTGCTGCTGCAGGTAGGCGCCCACTTCGTGGCTGGCCCGCTCCGGCTTGTTCGACAGGCCGACGATGGCGATGGTGGTGCTCTCTTCGAGAATCCGGGCAATGGTGCGCATGGTGGCTGGGCGTGAATGTCGTTGTGATGACGAGCAGCTTAGCAGGAGATGAAGGTCGGATCTCCGCGGCGATGTCAGCCGCGGCGTCGGCCTTCTGGTCAGTAGGACGTTTCCTGCCCTTCAATCTCCCGATCGGACAGGAAAGGATTGTCGAAACGCTTCTGCCCTTGCTCTGAAGACAGAAGTTGCGTCACCACGAGCTCGTGGATATAGACCGGCTTTTGCGGCGCCATGCGCTGGCCAAATTCCACGCCATTGTTGTAGCTGCGACGATCGACTACCCACGCACGTCGGGCACCGCTGGCGCAAGCGGCAACATCGGTGCCGACGCAGTACTTGATCCCATTGAACTCGACAAACTGCGTCTTGGGCAGCAGCGACAAGGTATTGGCAAGTTCAGGCCCGAGCTTGTCGGTCACCTTGCGCCACTGCTGATTGTCCGGCGGGCGCACTTCCAGTGGCAGGCCCCAATTGGCGCCTTCGGCAAAGAACAGCACGCCCCAATACACGCTCAGGTGCGGAATAATCACGACATCACCCGCGACGGCATGTTTTTTTACCTCGGCGGCGGCCGCTTCGTAGCTACCGAATGACAGCAGTTTGTCCGACCACGGAATGGTTACGGCCGCAAGCGCGACGATAAATGTCGCTGCAAAGGCGGCAGGCAGGCGGCGCGGTAGCGTCATGATGTGCGCAATACCGGCGCCCGCGCCCAGCGCCAGGAACGGCAGCAGGGCTGCCGAAAACGGTGGCGACTTGAAAATCGGTTTACCCAGGAACCCGATGACATACACGGCCAACAGCACGCCCACCGGGATAACCAGTACCGGCACGCGCCAGCGCTTGCTCTGCAGGGCAAAGTACAGGAGCGACAAAAACACCACGAAGCCAGCCCACATGAGTATGGTGCGATAGGGGCCTCCCCCATTGCCTGCAACAGTCTGCCCCAGGATCATCACGATGCTGTCCCACGAACTTGCCGGCAGTGGTTCGGTGCCGCGCATCAGCGCAGTACCGAGCAGCGGCAGAATCGTGATGCCGGCGACGACCTGCAGCAAGAACCAGTTCCTGAATGTCTTGCGTGGAGCGACCTTGAACTGCTCGATGGCGACCGCGAGGAAGATAAAGAAAACGAAGATGAATGCAATTGCGTGCACGTAGGCCGTGCAGATCCCGAGCAGCACCAGTGCCACGCCGCCCCAGCGCGATGGCTGCTGCAGGAAGCGGACATTCAAATACCAGAAACCCACCAGCATCGCCGGCATCAAACCGTACATGCGCAGGTTGGCAGCACCCCAGACCGTCGTCGGCAGTAACAGGAAGATCGCGGTCGCCCACAGCGCAGCGCTGGTGCCGCTGATCGCGCGCCCGACCCGGTACACGACCACGGCCGACAGCAGGGTCACGGCGAACGAATTTGCCAGCGCCCACCAGCTACTGCCGGGTGACAGCAGCATCCAGCCCTTCAGGACCAGAAAATAGAAGAAGGGATGGATATCGTTGCGCAGGATTTCAATGAAGAAGGACGGCAGCGGCTGGAAGGTATGGGTCAACGCAATCAGCTCGTCTTCCCACAGCGAGCCGCGCATGGCAAAGTAATGGATCATTGCCGCCAGGCCGACCAGGATCCCCATCAGCGGCAGGCTGTGCTGACGGATCTTGTCCATGACGGTCGGGGACGTCCGGGAGAGGGTGTCGTTCATTTTGGCGTATCGATCCGGAATGCAAATTTTCGGTAGCCAACGTAACTCGCACCCGCCTGCAGCACGGAGGCAATGGCGACCGCCAGCAATGGAGGACAGTCCTTCCATACCAGTAAAGAATAGATGGCATAGTTGGCGGCCGCAGCCGCCAGCGCAGTCGCCGCATAACGCAGGCCTTCGGCCAGCGATGTCTTTTCCTTGACCTGGAAAGTAAAGCTGCGGTTGGCAATCCAGGTCACCAGGGTGGCGACCACCATGGCGGGCGGGCGCGCATAAAACGGCGACACACCGCTCCAGACCAGTAGCGCGGTGCATCCGAGGTCGATCGCGAAACCGAGTCCTCCCACCACGAGAAAGCGCAGGATCACTCTTGCTCGCTCTGTTCGGTCTTGAAGCGCGGTACCTGCAGATATTGGATGCGCTTTTGCTCAAGACGGCCACGGGCGACGCTATCGAGAATCACGCCGCACATGAGCGACATCCCGCCAAGCAGCATCAACCCGGTTGCGAGAATGGCGGTCGGAAAGCGTGGCACCGTGCCGGTCTGCACATAGGTATCCAACAGCGGAATGGAAAGCACGACCGAGACCAGCATGAACAACAGGGCGATGCTCCCATAGAACTGCACGGGACGGACTTCCTTCAGCAGAAGCAGGAACGTCAGCAGGATCCGGATACCGTCGCGAATCGTGTTCAATTTACTGGTGCTACCCTCCTGGCGTTTGCCGTAGGCAGTCGGCATTTCGACGATTGGCATGCGGAGCTGCGAGGCATGAACCGACATTTCGGTTTCGATTTCAAAGCCTGCTGACACGGCTGGAAAGGTTTTGACGAATCGACGCGAGAATACCCGGTACCCCGAAAAGATATCGGTAAACAGGCGGCCAAACAAGCGCCGGTACAGGCCATTGAACAGGCGGTTACCGAAGCCATGACCGGCGCGGTGCGCATTTTCATAGACGTTTTCCCGGGTGCCAACCACCATATCGAGCTGCTCATCGATCAGGCGCGCAATCATCGCTGGTGCGCGATCGGCATCGTACGTGCCGTCGCCGTCGGCCATCAGATAAATGTCGGCATCGAGATCGGCGAACATGCGGCGCACCACATTGCCTTTGCCAGGCCAGGGTTCATGACGCACGAACGCACCTGCGGCGCGGGCTTCGCTGGCAGTGTTGTCGGTCGAACGGTTGTCGTAGACGTAGACGTGGGCGGTTGGCAGGATTTGCTGGAATTTCTTGACGACAGCGCGGATCGCAAGACCTTCGTTATAGCAAGGCAACACGACGGCAATCCTGAGATTGCCAAATGAGCGGGTCGCATGCGCGGACGACGTCGATCCAGGCAAATCTGTTGGTAAAGACTGATCGGTTGCCATCCCGGCGTTTGCGATATTCATTGGTAACCTGTACTGAAATAATAATAATTCGTCATGTTGATTGCGATCTGGAGTCTGCCAGTTTTTTGTTTTTATCGCAATCAATTTTGCTTTTAGTTATTTCAGAATGTTTAATTTTTGTTTTATCTTGCGCATGCTGGCAGCGTCGTGCAACAGGGGGCCGCCCTTTGTGGCCAGACGCCAACGATAAAAAAAGGCAGCCCGCAGGCTGCCTTTTTGTTGCCAAGCTTGTACTAAGCTCAACGGCCTTTCGAACGCAGACGCTGAATTGCCGCCAACTGCGCAATTGCTGCAGCCATTTCGGCCTGGGCTTTTGCGTAGTCGATCTTCGACTCTTGATTGAGCATCAGGTCTTCAGCCTGCTTCTTCGCGGACGTCGCCTTCGCTTCGTCCAGGTCGGCGCCGCGGATTGCGGTGTCGGCCAGCACGGTCACGCCGTTCGGCTGCACTTCGAGGATACCGCCAGCGACGAAGACGAACTCTTCACCACCACCGGCAACCTGGATGCGCACGGCGCCCGGGCGGATGCGCGTGATCAACGGGGTGTGCTTCGGGTAGATACCCAGCTCACCCGCTTCACCCGGCAACGCGACGAATTCGGCCTGGCCGGAGAAGATCTGCTCTTCGGCCGAGACGACGTCGACTTGAAATGTGTTTGCCATGTGTGTCTTTCAGTGGAAGAAAGCGACTTAACCAGCAGCCAGTTTCTTGGCTTTCTCGATAGCTTCCTCGATCGTGCCGACCATGTAGAACGCTTGCTCCGGCAGGTGATCCAGTTCGCCCGATGCGATCATCTTGAAGCCCTTGATCGTGTCTTTCAGCGAAACGTACTTGCCCGGCGCGCCGGTGAACACTTCAGCGACGTGGAATGGCTGCGACAGGAAACGCTGCATCTTGCGAGCGCGTGCCACGACCAGTTTGTCTTCCGGTGCCAGCTCGTCCATGCCCAGAATCGCGATGATGTCACGCAGTTCCTTGTAGCGCTGCAGGGTGTTCTGCACAGCGCGCGCGGTGGCGTAGTGCTCTTCACCGACGACGAGCGGGTCCAGCTGGCGCGAGGTCGAATCGAGTGGGTCGACTGCAGGGTAGATACCCAGCGAGGCGATGTCACGCGACAGAACGACGGTCGAATCCAGGTGAGCAAAGGTGGTTGCTGGCGATGGGTCGGTCAAGTCATCCGCAGGGACGTAGACGGCCTGGATCGACGTGATCGAACCGGTCTTGGTCGAGGTGATGCGCTCTTGCAGACGGCCCATCTCTTCGGCCAGCGTAGGCTGGTAGCCCACTGCCGATGGCATACGACCCAGCAGTGCCGACACTTCGGTACCGGCCAGGGTGTAACGGTAGATGTTGTCGACGAAGAACAGAACGTCCTTGCCTTCATCACGGAACGCTTCGGCCATGGTCAGACCGGTCAGCGCGACGCGCAGACGGTTGCCTGGTGGTTCGTTCATCTGACCGTAGACCATTGCCACTTTCGAGTTGGCAGGGTTTTCCAGGTCGACGACTTTTGCATCGGCCATCTCGTGGTAGAAGTCGTTACCTTCACGGGTACGCTCACCCACGCCGGCGAACACGGACAGACCCGAGTGTGCCTTGGCGATGTTGTTGATCAGTTCCATCATGTTGACGGTCTTGCCGACGCCGGCGCCGCCGAACAGGCCGACTTTACCGCCTTTGGCGAACGGGCAGACCAGATCGATGACCTTGATGCCGGTTTCCAGCAGGTCGGTCGATGGCGACAGTTCGTCGTAGGCTGGCGCGTCACGGTGGATCGACGCCATGCGCTCGTGGCTGACCGGACCGCATTCGTCGATCGGGTTGCCCAGCACGTCCATGATACGGCCCAGGGTCGGGGTGCCGACTGGGACCATGATTGGCTTGCCGGTGTTCTGGATCATCATGCCACGGCGCATGCCGTCCGAGCTGCCCAGAGCAATGGTACGGACCACGCCGTCGCCCAGCTGTTGCTGGACTTCCAGGGTCAGATCCGAGCCTTCCATTTTCAGTGCGTCGTACACTTTCGGCATGGCATTACGTGGGAATTCCACGTCAACCACTGCGCCGATACACTGAACGATTTTGCCATCAGCCATGTTCGTTCCTTCAGATATTTAGTTAAATTCTTTTTTGCTTTGATCGGTCGGGGACAGCATAGCGGGCCTAACCCGCTTGACGCCATCCCCACGGGCGGCGCTGTTAAACAGCTGCGGCGCCCGACACGATCTCGGAGAGTTCTTTGGTAATCGCCGCCTGGCGGGTCTTGTTGTAGACCAGCTTGAGGTCGCTGATGACACTGCCGGCGTTATCGCTCGCGGCCTTCATTGCGACCATGCGTGCCGATTGCTCGGACGCCAGGTTTTCTGCCACTGCCTGGTAGACCAGCGCTTCCACGTAACGCACCAGCAGTTCGTCGATGACGACCTGTGCTTCCGGTTCGTAGATGTAGTCCCAGCTGGTGGCGCCTGCATCGGCTTTCAGCGAATTGGCTGACAGCGGAAGCAGTTGCTCGACCACGGTTTCCTGTTTCATCGTGTTGATGAACTTGGTGTAACACAGGTAGACAGCATCGAGCTTGCCTTCCTGGTACGCGTCCAGCATCACTTTGACCGGTCCGATCAGCTTGTCCAGTTGCGGTGCATCGCCCAGCTGGGTGGCTTGCGACACCAGCTTCATGCCGACACGGTTCAGGAAGCTCAGGCCCTTGTTGCCAATGGCAACTGCCTCGACGCGGTTGCCCGCCTGTTCCTGTTCGCGCGCCTTGACGGTTACCTGACGCAGGATGTTGGTGTTCATGCCGCCGCACAGACCCTTGTCGGTCGTGACAACGATGAAACCAACTGCCTTTGCCTGCACGTCCTTGGCTTGCGCCATGAATGCGTGCGTGTACTCCGGGTTTGCAGTGGCCAGATTGGCGGTGATGTTACGAACCTTGTCACTGTAGGGACGGGCGGCGCGCATACGTTCCTGCGCCTTGCGCATTTTCGATGCGGCGACCATTTCCATCGCCTTGGTGATCTTCTTCGTATTTTCTACGCTCTTGATCTTGCCACGAATCTCTTTGCCTGCTGCCATGAGTCCTTACTCCTTCCAGGCACCGGCATCGCCATGGGGCGACGCCGGCCCACAGATTAATATGCGCCGGATTTCTTGAAATCAGCAACGGCCGCGGCCAGTGCTGCTTCGCCGTCTTTGTCCAGTTGCTTGGTTTCGTCAATCTTCGCCAGCAGCGCTGCATGGCCCGACTTCAGGAAGGCATGCAGGCCGTGCTCGAATGGCAGCACTTTCTTGACTTCGATATCGTCCAGGTAGCCCTTGTTGACGGCGAACAGCGATGCGGCCATCAGCGAGGTCGACAGTGGCGAGAACTGTGGCTGCTTGAGCAGTTCGGTCACGCGCGCACCGCGGTCCAGCTGCTTGCGGGTCGATTCGTCCAGATCCGATGCGAACTGCGCGAACGCAGCCAGTTCACGGTACTGGGCCAGGTCGGTACGAATACCGCCGGACAGGTTCTTGATGACTTTGGTCTGAGCAGCACCACCGACGCGCGACACCGAGATACCGGCGTTGATCGCAGGACGGACACCGGCGTTGAACAGCGACGTTTCCAGGAAGATCTGGCCGTCAGTAATCGAGATCACGTTGGTCGGCACGAATGCCGAGACGTCGCCAGCTTGCGTTTCGATGATCGGCAGTGCGGTCAGCGAACCGGTCTTGCCGGTCACGGCGCCGTTGGTGAACTTCGACACGTAATCGGCGTTCACGCGTGCTGCGCGCTCGAGCAGGCGGCTGTGGAGGTAGAACACGTCGCCTGGGTACGCTTCGCGGCCTGGTGGACGGCGCAGCAGCAGCGAGATCTGGCGGTAGGCAACTGCCTGCTTCGACAGATCGTCGTATACGATCAGTGCGTCTTCGCCGCGGTCGCGGAAGTATTCGCCCATCGCACAGCCCGAGTAGGCCGAGATGTATTGCATGGCGGCCGATTCCGACGCCGATGCAGCAACAACGATGGTGTACTCCATCGCGCCGTGCGTTTCCAGCGAGCGCACGATGTTCTTGATGGTCGATGCTTTCTGACCGATCGCGACGTACACGCAGGTCACGCCCTGACCTTTTTGGTTGATGATCGCGTCGACTGCAACAGCCGATTTACCGGTCTGGCGGTCACCAATGATCAGCTCACGCTGGCCACGGCCGATCGGCACCATCGCGTCGATCGATTTGATACCGGTCTGCATTGGCTGCGAGACCGATTCACGCGCGATAACGCCTGGCGCAATCTTTTCGATTGGCGAGGTCAGCTTGGCGTTGACAGGACCTTTGCCGTCGATCGGCTGGCCCAGTGCATTGACGACGCGGCCGCACAGTTCAGGACCGATCGGCACTTCCAGAATACGGCCGGTGGTCTTGACGATGTCGCCTTCCGAGATGTGCTCGTAAGCACCCAGGATGACCGAGCCGACCGAGTCGCGCTCGAGGTTCATGGCCAGGCCGAAGGTGTTGCCTGGGAATTCCAGCATCTCGCCCTGCATCACGTCCGACAGACCATGGATGCGGCAGATACCGTCGGCGACCGAGATCACCGTGCCTTGATTGCGAACGTCAGCCGAACTTTCGAGGCCCTGGATCCGGCTCTTGATCAGTTCGCTGATTTCAGATGGGTTAAGTTGCATGCTTGCTAACTCCAATTATAGTTTCTTGATGCGTAGGGCAAGGGCGGGAACGCCGGCGCGTGCCAGTCGATACGTCGTATTTAGTTGGCCAGCGCAACGTGCATCCGTTGCAGCTTGGCGCGAACCGAGGTATCGAGCACTTCGTCACCGACGACCACGCGCACACCACCGATCAGCGATGGATCCACTGTTACCGTTGGGTTGAGCTTGCGGCCAAATTTCTTTTCCAGCGTGGCGACCAGCTGCGCCAGCTGGTCGGCCGAGATCTCGAACGCGCTATGGATCATCGCATCGGCAGCGCCCTCGTTCGCGTTTTTCAGGAGCGCAAACTGGGTGCTGATCTCGGGCAGCAGGTTGATGCGGCCGTTCTGGGCCAGCATCGCGATAAAGTTCTTCGCTTCAGCATTCAGCGGCGACTTGACCAGGGACGCAATCGTGTCCGCCAGTTGTGCGTGCGTGACGATCGGGTTGCTGGCGAAGGTCTGCACGTCGGCACTGGCGCCAATCTGGCCCAGTTCCGACGCGATGGCCGAGTACGTGTTCATGTCGCCGGTTTGGGCGACACGGAACAGCGCTTCGGCGTAGGGGCGGGCGACGGTTGCGAGTTCTGCCATGATCAGAGCTCGGTCGACAGTTGCGACAGCAGGTCGGCGTGGGCCGCTGCGTTCACTTCACGCTTCAGGATCTGCTCGGCGCCGGCGACCGCAAGGGCGGCAACCTGGCCACGCAGTGCTTCGCGTGCGCTGTTGACTTGCTGCTCGGCGTCAGCCTTGGCGGCGGCAACGATACGCGCGCCTTCGTCGGCGGCAGTACGCTTGGCTTCTTCGATAATCACAGCAGCGCGCTTTTCAGCGTCGTTGATGCGTTTCTGGACTTCGTCACGGGCGCCAGCCAGTTCGGTCTGGACACGCTTTTCAGCAGCAGCCAGATCGGCCTTGCCACGGTCTGCAGCAGCCAGGCCACTTGCAATCTTCGCGGCGCGCTCATCGAGCGCCTTCATCAGTGGCGGCCACACGAATTTCATCGTGAACATCGCCAGGATAAAGAAGACCACGAACTGGACAAACAACGTTGAGTTGATGTTCACGGTTTTTTCCTTCTTACAGAAACACGGATGCCGAACCAGAACTGGTTCGGCCCTTCAAGACAGCGAGAAGCGCGTCTTAGACTGGAACGAACGGGTTAGCGAACGCGAACAGCATGGCGATACCAACACCGATCAGGAACGCAGCGTCGATCAGACCAGCCAGCAGGAACATCTTGGTCTGCAGGGTGTTCATCAGTTCTGGCTGACGTGCGCTGGCTTCCAGGTACTTACCGCCCATGATTGCGATACCGATACAAGCACCGATAGCGCCCAGGCCGATGATCAAACCGCAAGCCAGTGCAACAAAAGAAAGGTCAGTCATGTGTAACTCCAAAAGTTAAATTGAAAACTAGATTAAAAACTACAACTTCTTTACAACCACTATCTGTTTCGATGCTTGCGGCGCCGATCAGTGGCCTTCGTGGGCCTGACCGAGGTATACCAGCGTCAGCATCATGAAGATGAATGCCTGCAGGAATACGATCAGGATGTGGAAGATCGCCCAGATGGAACCAGCAATGATGTGGCCAACGACACCGAATGCGGTAGCCGATGCACCCAGCAGTGCGATCAAGAGGAACAGCAGCTCACCGGCAAACATGTTGCCGAACAGTCGCATACCGAGCGACACCATTTTTGCTGCATATTCGATGATATTCAGAAGCAGGTTGAACGGCGCCATCCAGATGCCGAACGGTGCTGCCAGCAGTTCGTGGATCCAGCCGCCAAAGCCCTTGATCTTGATGCCGTAGTAAATCATCAGGACCAGCACGCCCAGCGAGATGCCGATGGTGCCGTTGATGTCGGCGGTCGGGACCACACGGTGGTACGGGAACAGATGCTCGACGCCCAGGGCGGCAAATGCCGACGAGAACATGTCGACTGGCAGGAAGTCCAGGCAGTTCATCAGGGCGACCCAGACGAACACGGTCAGTGCGGCTGGCGCGATGAAGCTGCGGTCACCGTGCACGATCGACTTGGCTTGATCGTCAACCATTTCAAACAGCATCTCGACGGCAGCCTGGAAGCGGCCCGGCACGCCGGCGGTGGCCTTGCGCGCAGCGCTCCACAGGATCAGCGAACCGACGATGCCCATGGCGATCGACCAGAACACGGTGTCCATGTTGATCACGGAAAAGTCGACCGGGCCATTCTGGTGGCCAGTCGACAGGTGGCCGAGGTGGTGCCGGATATATTCTGATGCGGTGGGCGCGTGGGCTGCGCCGTCTACGGTTGGAGTCGCCATGTCATTGCCTAAATAATAAGAATATGTAACTTTTCAGCGCCACGATGATTCCGGCGACCAATGCCAGCCAGTTCAGATCGCGGTACAGCCACGCCGTCGCGCCCAGGAGCGCCAGCGTCAATGCAATCTTTATAAATTCCCATATGAAAAATGTCGCAGGGTTCGCCGTGCCACTTGCTGATGCGGCAAACAGGCGCACTGCCATGATTCCGTTGGGCACGACGCAACTCAAACCGCCAAGTACCGCAGAAAACGCCGCAGGCCATCCCCCCAGTAATCCGGCGATGACGCCGACGAGAACTGTTGCAATCAACTGCAGGGAAACGATGCGCAGCATATTTTTATAGGTCTTCGCGCTGGCGCAGTGGACGTGCTACGTGGTGGTAATTACATGAATCGCCGGAATTATAAGTGGTTATACGGATGTGAGTCAAACGATTCCCTACTTATAACTGCTCTGTAAAGATGACGGAAATGTGACACGTTGCTGGTGGATAGGGCATTATTTTCAACAACTTAACGCCAGATGGTGTAGGCAGTGGGTGTCACATTGCAGGGCAGTCCGGTCACCGGCCACCCTGCCTGCAGCCCGCTCGCGCTCAAGCGCGCAGCCGCGCCAGTACCCCTTCCAGGATGTCAAGGTCGGCGAAATCGATGATCATCTGGCCCCTGCCCTTCGGGCCCATCTTGAACACGACGGGGGTGGCCAGCTTGTCCGACAGCTCTTCTTCGAGCCGCACGATGTCGCCCGACTTGTCTTTCGCACGAGCGGCTTGCGCCGGCGCGTTGTGTTCGTCGAGCGCGCGCGTGACGAGTTTTTCCGTTTCGCGCACCGACAGCCGTTTGGCGATCACCTGATTGGCCAGCGTGATCTGGTGCGCGCTGTCGACCGCCAGCAAGGCACGAGCATGACCCATGTCGATGTCGCCGGCCATCAGCATCGTCTGCACCGGTTGCGCCAGGTTGATCAGGCGCAGCAGGTTCGAGACCGCGCTACGCGAGCGGCCCACGGCGCCTGCTGCCTGTTCGTGCGTGAAATTGAAATCCGAAATCAAACGGTTGATACCCTGCGCTTCTTCGAGCGGGTTCAGGTCTTCACGCTGGATGTTCTCGATCAGCGCCATCGCGGCCGCAGCCTGGTCGTCGACGTCGCGCACCAGCACCGGGATTTCATCCAGCCCCGCCATCTGCGCCGCGCGGAAGCGCCGTTCGCCGGCGATGATCTCATATGGCGTGCTGCTACCCGGCGGCAACGGGCGCACCAGCACCGGTTGCATGATGCCCTGGGTCTTGATCGATGCGGCCAGCTCCGACAGGCTCACTTCATCCATGCGCGTACGGGGCTGGTACTTGCCGGCCTGGATCTGGGTCACGGCGAGCACGGACGGCGTGTTCGGCACGGCCGGTGCGGCGTCCAGGTCGCCGCCGAGCAGGGCGTCGAGGCCGCGGCCCAGTCCCTTGAGTTTTTTGGTTGCCATCTCTTTGTCAGCTTTTTGATTGATTACATGCTCTTGATGCGCTCGACCATTTCGGCGCCGAAGGCGATGTATGCCTGCGCGCCTTTCGAGGACGGATCGAACGTCACGCCGGGGATGCCGTACGACGGCGCCTCGGCCAGCCGCACATTGCGCGGGATGATCGTCTTGAAGACCTTGTCGCCGAAATGCTGCTCGAGCTGGCCCGAGACCTGCTGTGACAGCGTCATGCGCGGATCGAACATCACGCGCAGCAGACCGATGATCTTCAGGTCGGTGTTCAGGTTGGCGTGCACCTTCTTGATCGTGTTGACCAGGTCGGACAAGCCTTCGAGCGCATAGTATTCACACTGCATCGGGATGATCACGCCGTCAGCGGCGCACAGACCGTTCAAGGTCAGCAGCGACAGCGCGGGCGGACAGTCGACCAGGATGAAGTCGTAGTCATCGGCCACTGCGGCCAGTGCTTCCTTCAGGCGCCGCTCGCGGTTCTCGAGCGCGACCATCTCGACTTCGGCGCCGGCCAGCTCGCGGTTGGCAGGCAGCACATCGAAGCGCCCTGCTTCCGAGCGCACGCGCGCCGTGGCCACATCGGATTCGCCCAGCAGCACCTGATAGATCGACGCGGCCAGCTCGGCCTTGTTGATACCGGCGCCCATCGTGGCATTGCCCTGCGGGTCGAGGTCGACCAGCAGCACGCGCTGGTCCAGTTTGGCCAGGCCTGCGGACAGGTTGACGCTGGTGGTGGTCTTGCCTACTCCACCCTTCTGGTTCGCAACGCAAAAAATCTTCGCCATCTTTTCCTTTCCTGGATGCGACTACAAGGCATCATATCGTTCATTCCGTAAAACCGTTTCATTGGTTTATATGAGTTAAACGATATAAACTGTTTATACGGTTAATACAGATAGTACGGTTAGTACAGTTCGTATGATTTATATAGTATGTACTGTTGGTAGCTTTTATGCGGCTCGCTCGATGAATACCAAGTGTCGCTCTGCCTGCAGTCTTGGCACCCATAAGGGCTGCAGGTCCACGACTTTCCAGTCCTGTGGCAGGCGCTCGCGTTCCTCGCTTGGCGCCACGCCTTTCAGCGCGATGAATTTGCCGCCCTCGGCCAGCAGATGGCCCGACCAGTTGACGAAGTCGGACAGGTCAGCAAACGCGCGCGAGGTGATCACGTCGAATGGTTCGCTCACGACCAGATCCTGCACCTTCATCGTGTGCACGCTGACATTGGTCAGCTTCAGTTCTGCCTTCACCTGGTTCAGGAATGCGGTTTTCTTGTGCACGGTGTCGATCATCGCCACGTTCATGTCCGGCCGCACGATGGCCAGGACGATGCCCGGCAATCCGCCTCCTGCCCCCACGTCCAGCACATTGCGGGCATCGGCAAATGCCGGCACCGCCGCGAGCGAGTCGAGCAGATGGTGCGTGACCATCTGCTGTGGATCGCGCAGCGACGTCAGGTTGTAGACGGCGTTCCACTTGTTCATCAGCGCGAGATAGCCCATCAGCTTGGTCTGCTGTTCGGGCGTGATGGCCAGTGTCATGTCCTTGATGCCCTGGTCCAGTACGGCCGCCAGTGCATCATGATCGAAGTTGTATTTCATTCGGCCACCTCGGCTGCGACGGTTGCAAAACCTTTGGCGCCCCGTTTTTTCAGCGTCACCAAGAGCAGTGAAATCGCGGCCGGGGTTACACCCGAGATGCGCGAGGCCTGGCCCAGGGTTTCGGGTCGCTGCTTGTCGAGCTTCTGACGCACTTCGAACGACAGCGCTTCGATATCCAGATAGTTCAGGTTCTCAGGCAGCTTCATGTTTTCGTAGTGATCGTGACGCTCGACTTCACGCGCCTGGCGATCGATGTAGCCGGAATATTTAAGTTGAATCTCGACCTGCTCTTTGACAGCGGGATCCTCAACGCCGGGACCGGCCAGGCTCTGCCCTTCGAGACCACTCATCGTCATCAAGGTGTCGTAGTTCACGCCCGGTCTGCGCAGCAGATCGGCCAGATTGTATTCGCGCTCGAGCGGCTGGCCGACGATGCGTTCCGACTCGGCCGCCGCCAGGATGCGCGGGTTGACCCACACCGAGCGCAGGCGTTCCAGTTCACGTGCGACGGATTCGCGCTTGATCTCGAATGCCGCCCAGCGTGCGTCGTCAACCAGACCCAGCCCGCGACCGATTTCGGTCAGGCGCATGTCGGCATTGTCTTCACGCAGCGACAGGCGATATTCGGCGCGGCTGGTGAACATGCGGTATGGCTCGGCCACACCTTGCGTCGTCAGGTCGTCGACCAGCACGCCGAGGTACGCTTCCGAGCGACCCGGCGTCCAGGCATCCTTGCCCTGCGTTTGCAGCGCGGCGTTCAAGCCGGCCAGCAAACCCTGGGCCGCCGCTTCTTCGTAGCCGGTGGTGCCGTTGATCTGGCCGGCGAAGAACAGACCCTTGATCGACTTGGTTTCCAGCGACGCTTTCAAGCCGCGAGGATCGAAATAATCGTATTCGATCGCATAGCCGGGCCGCAGAATGAACGCGTTTTCCATGCCGCGCATCGAGCGCACCAGGGCCAGTTGCACGTCGAATGGCAAGCTGGTCGAGATCCCGTTTGGATAGAACTCGTTGGTCGTCAAGCCTTCCGGCTCGAGGAAGATCTGGTGTGATTCCTTGCTGGCGAAGCGATGGATCTTGTCTTCGATCGACGGGCAATAGCGCGGACCGACACCTTCGATCACGCCGGTATACATCGGGCTGCGGTCCAGTCCGGCGCGGATGATGTCGTGCGTGCGCTCGTTGGTGTGCGTGACCCAGCATGGCACCTGCTTCGGATGCATCGCCACGTTGCCCATATACGAGAACACCGGCACCAGATCGACGTCACCGGGCTGCTCGGTCAGCAGCGAGAAGTCAATACTGCGGCCATCGATGCGCGGCGGCGTGCCGGTTTTCAGGCGGCCTTGCGGCAGCTTGAGTTCCTTCAGGCGTGCCGACAATGACGTCGCCGGTGGATCGCCCGCGCGGCCACCGGCATAATTCTGCAGGCCGACGTGGATTTTCCCGTCCAGGAAAGTACCGGCCGTGAGTACCACTGCGCGTGCGCGGAAGCTCAGACCCACTTGGGTGACGGCGCCGACGACCCGGTCGCCTTCAACGATCAGGTCTTCGACTGCCTGCTGGAACAGCCACAGGTTCGGCTGGTTTTCCAGGCGCGAGCGGATCGCCGCCTTGTACAAAACGCGGTCGGCTTGCGCGCGGGTAGCACGCACGGCGGGCCCCTTCGATGAATTCAGGATCCTGAACTGGATGCCTGCCTCATCGGTGGCAATGGCCATGGCGCCGCCGAGGGCATCGACTTCCTTGACCAGGTGTCCTTTGCCGATGCCGCCGATCGACGGATTGCAGGACATGGCGCCCAGCGTTTCAATATTGTGCGTCAGCAGGAGGGTCTTTTGACCTGTGCGTGCAGACGCGAGTGCAGCTTCGGTGCCGGCATGGCCGCCGCCGACGACGATGACGTCGAATTCAGTTGGAAATAGCATGATGGGATGTGAGGCGAGGAGACTAATGCGCGATTATAGATTCTTT
The DNA here is from genome assembly GCF_014200505.1 of Massilia aurea. Lineage (GTDB taxonomy): Bacteria > Pseudomonadota > Gammaproteobacteria > Burkholderiales > Burkholderiaceae_D > Telluria > Telluria aurea_B. The sequence goes on from NZ_JACHBX010000002.1 coordinate 712,253, forward strand.
TGTGCTGACTGATTCTTCGACCGCCAGAAAACGACGAATTTTGTTTCACGTGGAACGTCGAAAAAGTTGGACATCGCAGTTGTTTCACGTGGAACGTCGCAACTGATAAAGCGGGGCTGACCCGGCTTCATGATGTTTCACGTGGAACAATGGCGACTACCAACCCAACTTTGTGAAGGAATCGTAGGCAGTCTTGACAATCAACGCGCTGACAACAAACAAGAAGACCTTGCGCACGAACCCGCTGCCATACTTCATTGCGAGTCGCGTGCCCGTCAATGACCCCACGATTTGGCAGCCCGCCATCATCAGTCCGAGTTGCCACAGAATATGGCCGCTGTAACCAAACCACATCAGCGCCGAGAAGTTGCACGCCACGTTGACGATCTTTGCAGCAGCCGAAGCACTCAGAAAATCAAAGCCGAAAAAGCGTACGAACAGGAAGATCAAAAAACTGCCAGTGCCGGGACCGAAGAACCCGTCGTAGAATCCGATCGCCGCGCCAATCCCGATCGCCCAATACCGTTCGGCTAAACCGCTGTGCACCGGTGCGTGCACGGACCCCAGGTCTTTCTTCATGAAGGTATAGACCGCGACCGCAACAAGGATAATGGGCAACAAGGCGCGGACGAAATCGGCGGGCACGCGGGTTACCGTCCAGGCGCCAGCGAACGACAAGAGAAATGCGGCGGCGGCTGCCGGCGCGGCGGTGCTCCACGCTACCCGAACGCGCCGCGCGTAATCCACAGCGGCCGAACTGGTGCCGAAGATTGCTGCAAGCTTGTTGGTACCGAGGATGGTTGCCGGCGCTTCTTTCGGCAACAGGGAGAACATCGCGGGAAGCTGGACCAGGCCGCCGCCGCCGACAACGGCATCGACCAGGCCGGCGGCGAACGCGGCGCCACCGAGCCAAACAACATCAATCATGGAAAGGATTCGGGAGGAGTGCTGAAGCCGCAATTCTACGGCATGCCGTACGTACTTACCTGACGGTCAAGCGGTAGGCGACTTTATGAAGTCGAGCAACAATGCATTCAGGCGATCCGCGCCCGAGAGCTGCATCCAATGGCCAACACCATCGATACGTTCATAGCGAAAACCTGCACGACATTGCTCGCGCGAATCGAGTATCTGTTGTTCGCCCAATGCTGGATCGTGCTCGCTCCAGACACCCATCACCGGCACATTGACCGGCAGCCAAGCCCGCGCGGATGATGGCTTGAAATTGGCGCGATAATAATTCAGCGCTGCCGTCAGGCGACCTTCGGGTGCAAGCGCCGCGATCCAGATATCTTGCTGTTCGCGACTGCGGATCATTTTTCGCAACGCAGCCCAGTCCCCTGCTTTCAGCAATGCCTCCGCAACGACAGGCGTTTTGAAAACAAGCATGTACCAGAACCGCAGTTTCTGACCGAGACTTGAAGAGGAAATTGCCTTGGGATGGCCGACCGACAGGGCGGCATAGCGTACGATGCGTTCCGGCGCATGCATGGCCAGGTGCCAGCCGATCAACGCGCCCCAGTCATGACCGACCACGGCAGCCTTGTCAATACCGAGCGCATCCATCAGTCGCAATACATCATCGGCCAAAAAAGACACGGCATACGCGCCGACGTCTTGCGGCATATCGGTCTTGCCGTAGCCACGCAGGTCAGGTGCAATCACACGCAGACCCGCCGCAGCGAGATCCGGAATCTGACGCCGCCAGATCTGGTGCGTGTCAGGAAAACCATGGAGCAGGATCACCGGCGGGCCTTCGCCAGCCGTCACGTAGTGCATGTTCAGGCCATTGACCGTAGCGTAATGCGACTCGAATTCCATGCGGCTCCCCTTGGCGCTGACTCGATGAAACACAGCTTACCAGAACGTAAACGCCTGTCCAGACCCCACCTGTGGATAAGCAAATGGATATCCACAGGTACGGTTTGTGCAGAACTCCGCTTTTGTACACAAGCAAAAATCTTGTCCAGATTTGCCACCATGAAGCCGGGTGACTAGTGCACTGCCTTATACGCAGTGTAAGTCGATGATTTTGTTCTCGTTAACCGGGTTGTCCACAGAAAGTGGCCACCCTTACTTATTACTACCAATGTTGTATACAGTTATTGGTTGTAAACCTGAGATGCCTGTTTCAAAAAAAAAATTCTGTCCGTGGCAGATCGAAACAACGCGGTCATTGCAAACACGCTTTCAGGTCTGTGGAGAACCCAATGCATATCCACAGGATGGAATGTGCAAAAGCCCGTTTTTTTCAATCGTCGGCAAATCTGTCCACCATCGCTGCACCGTCAGCACCAGGGTTCTCCAGCCAGTTTCAAATCGCCTAAACCGTTGAAGTTGTGGAAAAATCCAAGCTTATCCACACAATCGGCCACGTTTACTATTACTACTATTTTGTATACAAGCTTTTAAGTAAACAAACTGGATAACTCGCGCGCTGTACATCTTTCGCCAGAAGCTCGACTGAGCATCGTTCTAAAAGCGTTTTTCAAAAAAAAGAACGTGGGCACAAAACCGCCAGCAATTTGAGATTGCCAGTCAGCGTCGATCACTGACAACCAGCGTCCAGGCGCAAAGGTCCTGTGGACAAGCGCCTGCATATCCACAGCATCAACTGTGCAGAACCCCGGCTTTTGGCGACAACCAAATTGTTGTCCACGATCCATGCGTGACTCGCGCATGTGTTGTCCCGCGTAAAAAACAGGACTTAACGCGCTGATTCTGTTCAGTAAACGCACCTTATCCACAGAAAATCGTGCGTTTACTTACTACTACTATTTTGTATACAACTCTCTTAATTAAATAAGCAAATAACAGCGCAGCCAAAAAAAAAGCGTTTTGCAGAACGAAAAACCAGGCCAGTAAATTTGTCTCCAATGGCTGACAATGCTGTGTACAATCCGGCGCTTATGCACAACGGCCCGGCAAAAAAAATGCTTTTAGGCATCATCAGCGCGTTGCACGAAGAACAGGCAGGGCTCGTGGAAGCCTTGCAAGGGCCCTCCACGCTCATCCACGGCAAGCGTGAGTACTTTCTCGGACAGCTGTGGGAAATCGACGCCGTGTGCGTTCTGTCGCGAATTGGCAAGGTTGCTGCCGCTATGACGGCGACAACGCTTGTGGAGAAGTTCGGAGTTACCCACATCCTGTTCACGGGCGTGGCTGGCGCCGGGGATGCGTCGATCCGGGTTGGCGACATCGTGGTGGCTGAATCGCTGGTCCAGCACGACATGGATGCCAGTCCCCTGTTCCCCCGTTTCGAGGTGCCATTGACGGGGCAAACGCATTTTCAGCCGGACGCCAGGCTATCGCTGCGGGTGTCGAGTGCCGCGCATGCATTCCTGGACGAAGACCTGACGCATGCAATCGCTCAGGCTGACCGTGAACAATTCGGCTTGACGCAGCCGCGCGTACACCGTGGCCTGATTGCCAGCGGTGACCTGTTCGTGCATGAAGCCGTGAAGATCGATGCGATGAATGCCGCGCTGCCAGGCCTGGTTGCGGTGGAGATGGAAGGCGCTGCAGTGGCGCAGGTGTGTCACGAACTGAATGTGCCGTTTGCCGTCATCCGCGCGATTTCGGACAACGCCAACGAACACGCGGCGCACGACTTCATGGGCTTCGTGAAGACAGTGGCCGCGCAGTACGCATTCCACATCACCCGGCGCCTGTGCCGGGATCTGGCAGCAGCGCCGCTCTAGTCCAGCAGCGACTCGGCCGGCATGTAGTCGTAGCCAAGTGCTTGCGCCACGGCTTCGAACGTGACCTTGCCCTGACAAACATTCAGGCCATGACGCAGATGGGGATCATCCCCCAACGCGCGCCGCCACCCCTTGCCGGCCAGCGCCAGCACGTGGCCGATCGTGGCGTTGTTCAGCGCAAAAGTGGATGTGCGCGCCACTGCACCAGGCATGTTCGCAACGCAGTAATGCACGACACCGTCGACGACGAAGGTTGGATCGGCGTGGGTGGTAGCGTGGGACGTTTCAAAGCAGCCGCCCTGGTCGATCGCCACATCGACGATGACCGCGCCCTGCTTCATGCGTGACACCATGCTGCGCGTGACGAGTTTCGGCGCTGCGGCGCCCGGCACCAGCACCCCGCCGATGACCAGATCCGCCGACAGCACGGCTTCTTCGAGCGCCTGCGCGTTGGAATGCAGCGTGGCGATACGGTTGCCATAGACCAGATCGAGCTGGCGCAGGCGATCGAGGTTCTTGTCGAGCACCGTCACCCGTGCGCCCGTGCCGACCGCCATCTGCAGGGCATTGGCGCCCACCACGCCGGCGCCGATGATGACGACGTGGCCCGCGGCCACGCCCGGCACACCACCCAGCAGCAGGCCCATGCCGCCCCGGGATTTTTCCAGATGCGCAGCGCCCGCCTGGATCGACATGCGCCCTGCCACTTCGCTCATCGGCGCGAGCAGCGGTAAGCCGCCGCCAGGCCCGGTGACAGTTTCATAGGCGATGCAGATGGCTCTTGACCGCACCAGCGCCGCCGTTTGGTCGGGATCTGGCGCCAGGTGCAGGTACGTGAAAAGGATCTGGTCTTCGCGCAGCATCGCGCATTCAGCCGCCTGGGGCTCTTTGACCTTGACGATCATGGCGGCCTGCGCAAACACCTCTTGCGCGCTGCCCACGATGCTGGCGCCGGCCGCGACGTACTGCGCATCGGGCAAGCCGATCTCGCTGCCGGCGCCCTGCTGGACGAGCACCTGGTGGCCTTGCGCCACCAGTTCATGCACCGACGCCGGCGTGAGGCCGACGCGGTATTCGTTGTTCTTGATTTCGGTTGGAACGCCTACAAGCATGGTGAGTCTCCTTGTTGTTGGTGTGGTTCCTGCAACTGCTGTTACTGCTCCTGACGTGAATGCGGGTTAGAAAGCACATCGGCGACCGAAGTCGCCGATGTAGTGTGAATTACAGGCCCAGCGTCATCAGGCTGGCGTTACCCCCAGCCGCCGTCGTATTGACGCAGACGGCGCGTTCGGCCACCAGCCGCCACAGATCGACTGCTGCCAGTGGTTCGGTATCGACCACCCCGACGATGGCGCCGCTGCGCGCCGCCAGCTGCGTGCGCAGCGAGCCGGCCAGGCCCGATTCGACCAGGGCGATCGCGAACTCGCCCGCATCGACTTCGTCCTTGCCAATGAAGCGCACGCGCTCCTTGACCGCCTGCGGCAGGTTGGCCGGGATCGCCTCCGGCGACATGGTCAGCACCAGTGCGCGGTTGCCAGTGGCCAGCGCAGCTGCCACTTGATTGAGCAGACCTGCCGGCGTACCCGATGCGCACAGCACGACGCCGCGCGGCGTGAACGACAGGCGATTGCGCTCGCCGGTCGGCCCCGGCAAGTCGATCGCCACGCCATTCAACGACGTGCGCGCATAGCCTTCGGCCAGTGCCACCACGGGTTGCTGGCCGTTCGTGCGCAGCCAGCCGATCAGCGCTTCCAGCGCAACGTCAGCCTGACGGACATGGTCCATCAATGGCGCCGCGCCGCGCTGCAGACGCTTGATGTACAACGGCCCACCGGCTTTCGGACCAGTACCGGATTTGCCTTCGCCACCGAACGGCTGCACGCCGACGACCGCGCCAACGATATTGCGGTTCACGTAGATATTGCCGACGTGTGCATGGTTGACGATGTAGTCGATCGTTTCATCGATGCGCGAGTGCACGCCCAGCGTCAGGCCAAAGCCCGTGGCATTGATCGACGCGATCACCTTTGGCAGATCGGCGCGGCGGTAGCGCACGATGTGCAGGACCGGGCCAAACACCTCTTGCTTGAGTTCCGACAGCGACGCGATCTCGAGCACCGTCGGCGGCACGAACGTGCCACAGCTGGTGATGGCGCTTGGCAGCTCGAGCGCAAAGTGGCTGCGCGCGGTGGCCTTCGTGCGTTCGATGTGCGCCAGCAGGTTGCGCTGCGCTTCTGCATCGATGACCGGACCGATATCGGTGGCCAGGCGATCCGGGCTGCCCACGCGCAGTTCCTGCATCGCGCCCTTGAGCATCTTGATGGTCTTGTCGGCGATGTCTTCCTGCAGGAACAGCACGCGCAGCGCCGAGCAACGCTGGCCAGCCGAATCGAAGGCCGAACTCAACACGTCGCCCACCACCTGTTCGGGCAGCGCCGACGAATCGACGATCAGCGCGTTCTGGCCACCCGTTTCGGCCACCAGCGGAATGTCGATGCCTTCCTGTTCGGCGCGTTTGGCCAGCGTGCGGTTGATCAGCTGCGCGACTTCGGTCGAGCCGGTGAAGATCACACCCTTGATGCGGCTGTCGGCCGTCAGCGCGGCGCCGACGACTTCGCCGCGGCCTGGCAGCAGTTGCAGCGCAGCGCGCGGCGTGCCGGCCTCGAGGAACAGCTCCACCGCCCGGTGGGCGATCAGCGGCGTTTGCTCGGCCGGCTTGGCCAGCACCACGTTGCCGGCGGCCAGTGCAGCCGCGACCTGCCCCGTGAAGATCGCCAGCGGGAAGTTCCATGGGCTGATGCAGCTGACCGGGCCCAGCGCCTGGACGTTTGCCTGGACTCCAGTTACAGCGCGGATCTGCACCGCGTAGTAGCGCAGGAAGTCGACCGCTTCGCGCAGTTCGGCAATCGCGTTCGGCAGCGATTTGCCCGCTTCGCGCACGGCCAGGGCCATCAGCTCGACACCATGGTGCTCGAACAGGTCGGCGGTGCGTTCCAGAATCGCGGCGCGCTCGGTCGTGCTGGTGGCGGCCCACTCGCCGGCAAAGGCACTGGCCGCTGCCAGCGCGGCATCGACATCGGCGCGCGAGGCTTCCTGCACCAGGCCGACGATATCGGCCGACTGGGCCGGGTTGACCACGTTGGCGAGCGGACCGGCGTCGACCTTTGCTGCGGTCAGGGGCGCGGCGACGTGCCGGCGCTGTTGCGACAGGCCACCCGCCAGCACGCCAAGAATGTCTTCGTTGACCAGGTCCATGCCGGCGGAGTTCTTGCGCTCCGTACCGAACATGTCCACCGGCAGCGCGATTGCCGGATGCGGCTTGCCGCCGCTGGCGCGGGCGACCTCGAACGGATCGGTGATCAGGGTGTTGATGGCCACGCTCTCGTCGACGATCTGGTTCACGAACGACGAGTTGGCGCCGTTTTCCAGCAGGCGGCGCACGAGGTACGCCAGCAGCGTTTCGTGCGAACCGACCGGCGCGTAAATACGGCACGGTTTGTCGAGGTTCTTGCTGCCCACGACCTGGTCGTACAGCGTCTCGCCCATGCCGTGCAGGCACTGGAATTCGTAGTTGCTGATGTTTCCCAGGCGCGCCCACGTGTAGATAACGGACAGCGTATGCGCATTGTGGGTGGCGAACTGCGGGTACAGAATGTCGGACGCGCCGAGCAGCTTGCGCGCGCAGATCAGGTAAGACACATCGGTGTGCACCTTGCGCGTGTAGACCGGATAGCCGGGCATGCCGTCCACCTGGGCGCGCTTGATCTCGGCGTCCCAATAAGCGCCCTTGACCAGCCGCACCATGAACTTGCGGCCGCTCCGTTTGGCCAGGTCGATCACATAATCGATCACGTACGGGCAGCGCTTCTGGTAAGCCTGCACGACCAGGCCGATACCTTCGAAGCCGGCCAGCTCGGGGTCGAACGCCAGCACCTCGAGCATATCGAGCGAGATCTCGAGGCGATCCGCTTCTTCGGCGTCGATATTGATGCCGATGTCGTAGCGCTTGGCCAGCAGCACGAGGCTGCGCACGCGCGGCAGCAGTTCGTCCATCACGCGCGCCGACTGCGCGCGGCTGTAGCGCGGGTGCAGTGCCGAGAGCTTGATCGAGATGCCTGGACCGTCCTTGATGCCGCGGCCATTCGAGGCTTTGCCGATCGCATGGATGGCCTGCTCGTACGACGCGTAATAATGTTGCGCATCGAGTTCGGTCAGCGCCGCTTCACCCAGCATGTCGTACGAATAGCGATAGCCGCGCGTTTCGTTCTCGCGGCTGTTTTTCAGTGCCTCGTCGATGGTCTGGCCGGTGACGAACTGGTTACCCAGCATGCGCATCGCCATGTCGACGCCCTTGCGGATCAGCGGTTCGCCGCCCTTGGCGATCATGCGCGTGAGCGCCGAGCCCAGGCCTTGCTCGCTATTGGTCGACACCAGCTTGCCGGTGATGAGCAGGCCCCAGGTGGCTGCGTTGACGAACAGCGACGGGGATTCGCCCAGGTGCTTGCGCCAGTCGCCCTTGCTGATCTTGTCGGCGATGAGGCGGTCGGCCGTTTCGCTGTCCGGAATGCGCAGCAGTGCTTCGGCCAGGCACATCAATGCCACACCTTCTTCGGATGACAGCGAGAATTCATGCATCAGGGCGTCCACGCCCGACGAGCGGGTGCGTTTTTCACGCACGGCGGCGACCAGGCGGTGCGCCAGGGCCTGGGCATCGTGGCTGGCGCCGGAACCCTGGACCAGCAGCCACTGTACCGCCTCAGTTTCATCGCGGCGGTAGGCGGCCGTGATGGCGGCGCGCAGGGGAGTCTGGTCGCGCTTGATTTCAGCGTGAAGGGCGTCGAACGGAACGAAGGTGGAGGCCGGGTGAGCAGCAATCTGCATGGCTATCTAGTCAAAAGAAAAATACACAACGAGGGCCACCGCACAGCAAAAGCGCCGTGCTGTAAGCAACAGCCGGCGCAGATTGGAACTTGGTGGAAATGATTCGATTGTAGAAGGATTTCTTCTGGATTTATTCTGGATTTAACCGATACTGGCAATAGATAGTTTTTGATGCGACAATCTGACCAAATAAAATTTACAAGGAGATGTAGCATGCTGGACAAGATTAGCAAAAAGATTCTGGCCGAATTGCAGAACGACGGCCGCATCAGCAACGTCGAACTGGCGGCGCGCGTCAACTTGTCGCCGGCTGCCTGCCTTGAACGTGTACGCAAGCTGCACGAATCAGGTTACATCATGGGCTACACCGCCCAGCTCAACCCGCAGTTGCTGGACGTGTCGCTGCTGGTCTTCATCGAAGTCGTGCTCGACCGCACCACGCCTGAAGTGTTCGATGCCTTCAAGCAGAGCGTGCAGATGATTCCCGAAGTGCTCGAATGCCATATGGTGGCGGGCGGCTTCGACTACCTGGTCAAGGCGCGCGTGAAAGACATGGCCGCTTACCGCGAATTTCTGGGCAAAACGCTGCTGCAGAAAGGTGTGCGCGAGACGCACACCTATGCGGTGATGGAAGAAGTGAAAAACTCCACCAAGCTGCCGATTCGCTGAGTTATGGCTGCCCAGCCTGGCCGGTTTTGCTGGTCTGGCCGGTCATGCGTAGTGCGCCGCGGTACAGAAGGGCGGCAGGTGATGCTTGCGCGGCCTGACTGGCGGCCTGACCGGCGGCCTGAGTGAGATCCTGCGGCATAGCGCCGTCGCGGCCGGCTTCAAACATGACTTTGCGCATCGCGCCCACGCTATTCGCTTCTTCGATGCGCACTGCCATCCTGCTGGCGCTGGTCAGCGCGTCGCCCTCCCCCGCCACCGCATCGATCACGAAGCGGTAGCCCGGGCGATTGGACAGTTGCCCCGTGCCTTCCAGCCTGACCCGGTTGCCGTCGAGCGTGATCCGATCCAGCGTCTCGCCTTTGAATGACGTGCTGCCCATCAGACGAAACACGAACGGCGTGCCAGCAGCTGTCTTGAGCGCGAGTGGCGCTGCCAGCCGGAAGGCTGTTCTGGCAGCAGGCGAATAGACACCGCTACCAGGGGCCGCAGCCGACTGGAGCATCCCTTCGCCGACCAGTTGCGCGCCGTCGGTGAAGCCGACCCGGACGGACGCAGACATCGTCGTACGTCTGCGCGCCGAATCGGTGACGATCACGGTCGCGCGGTAATCCCCTGCAACGCCAAATTTGTGTTCAGCCAGCACTGTGCCGGTGCCATTACGCTCGCGCACGACCGCCGGCAGCGGCCCGCTGCCATCGCCCCAGTCAATGGTGGCAGTGTGGGTATCGCTTGCATTGCGGTCGCGAAATGACAGCGTGAGCCTGGCAAGCTCGTTCTGGCGCAGCGCCGGGATTTGTATCGGACCCAGCACCGGCGCATCGGTACCGCTGCCACCACGACACAGAAACACCAGGCCGGCGTTGGATTGGGCCAGGATGTCGCCGTTGGCTGCAATACCAAGCCCTTCGGTGAGCACCAACCCTGTTGGCGAGTTCTGCAGGCGCAGATTGAGATCGGTTGCCACGCCCGTGCGCGACCAGCGATAGGCGCGGCCTTCGTCGAGCATGCCGGAGCGGACCAGGCCCACGCTCACGCCATCATCATTCAGTGCGTTGGCCTCGGACGTGAACATGCCCGCCGGGTGCAGACTGAGAAAACCCCGCGCACGCGAATACCGGAAAGCGCGAAACTCGCTCGTGGTCGGGCCCCGCACGGCGCCGATGACCTCGCCCGTTTCATTGAGTGTCGTGGGATAGGCGGCATTGATGCTGACTGCGGGCTTTCCGGGACTCGACAAGAAGAACCCGCGGGTTGCAGCGTCGACGATGCGCCAACCGAGAACGTCGCCCTGATTATTGATGCGGATACCGAACGCACTGCGCGCGCCGAATGTTCCCAGATTCGTGGGACGGCCGTCTGCGTTCCAGACCAGCGTGGTCGTCCCGCCATTGACAGCACTGCCCGAGCCGATGACGGCATCGAGATCGTTGATGCCGTAGGCAGCGCCTGGAACGAAGCCCGTGACGCCGGGCAGTGATGACAGGCGATTTGCCGACGTCCAGCGCACTGCACGCACGCTGCTGTTGTCGCTGGACGTGGCAGACAGACCCGCGATCTGGCCATGTTTGTTGATGGCGTCCAGGGAGGCGTATTCGCTCACATTAAGCGACGGCAGCACGACCCGGCCCCGCGCGGCCGACCAGCGCAGCGGCTGGTAACGCAGGCCACCGGGACTCTGCGCGTCAAGGAAGCGTGCGTTGAAAATCACCTCGCCTTGTTCGTTCAGACCGCCGACAAACGTACGGTCATTGCCTGGAGGACTGATATCGACAATGCGATCGCCATTGAAGAACGCCACCTGGGTGCGATCGTCCGGCCCCAGGTACTCGAATGCAGCCTGACCATGTGCATTGACAAAGCCGTTGTAGGTCGTTGGTGCGGCGAGATTGACGATGCTGTAGATGTCACCACTACTGCGCTCGGTATCAGTGGCGTCATCCTCTGCAGCGCCATTGGCACCGCCGGATAGCGCAAGCATGAGCAGCAGAGTGATCGCAAACACCCCGTATTGGCCTGTCGATAAATGGCGCATTGTCATCTCCCTGTCTCCCTGTAGGTGCGTATGCGGTATGCACGGCGCATGCCCATTCTGGAACGTGACGAATCATTCAGGATGCGCTAGCGCAAACCCGCTGACGGATCTCGCGCAAAACGGATTGGGGAATTGCATGGTAGGCAGAGCCACCAAGCAAGGAGGTCGGCGTACAGGAGAGAAGGGATGACGCGGCTGCGCCATCCTTGGCGACAACGTATCAGACGACCTTGCGCACGCCGCCTTTAGAAGCGCTTTCTGCCATGCCTTCGAGGTTCTTGCGCAGCCAGCGGTGCGCCGGGCTGCGGCCATCACGCTCGTGCCACAGCATGTCCAGGTGGACGGCCGGCAGCTGGAGTGGGAGTTCTTTCCAGATCAGCACATCGGCCATGCCGGTCGAGACCAGCAAGTGCTTCGGCAGCACCGTGATCAGGTCCGAGTTGGCCACCACACGGCCGGCCGTGAAGAACTGGTTCACCGTCAGCAGGATGCGCCGTTCGCGGCCCATCTGGCCCAGTGCCTCGTCCACCAAGCCGTGGGCGCGGCCCGAGAAGCTCACCAGCAGGTGGTTTGCCTTGCAATAGGTGTCGAGATCGAGCTTTTCCTTGGCCAGCGGGTGATCCTTGCGCATCACGCACACGTACACGCCCGAATACAGCCGTTCGTGGCGAATCGGCGAGCCCGTTTCATACGACAACTGCGCCGCCACACCAGGAAAGAAGCCCACTGCCAGATCAATATCGCCGCGCAGCAGCATCGGCCGCGGTTCGCGCGTGGTCAGCGGCACCATGCGGATGTTCACGCCTGGCGCCTCGCCTTCGATCGAGCGCATCAGCGACGGCAGCCACAGGGCAGCGGTCGCGTCGGCCATCGCCATCCGGAACGTTGCCTGCGCCTTGGAGACATCGAACGTTTCCGGCATCACGGCCGCTTCGAGCGCCGCCAGCGCCTGGCGCACCGCTGGCCACAGCGCTTCGGCGCGCGGCGTCGGCTTGACGCCGTACGCGGTGCGGATCAGGAGTTCGTCGCCCAGGCTTTCACGCAATCGCTTGATGGCATTCGAGACAGCAGGCTGGGTCATGGCCAGGTGGCCGGCAGCGCGGGTCAGGTTTTGCTCGGTCATGACGGCATCGAACACGCGCAGCAAATTCAGGTCAAGCGTCAGAAAGCTCATGGAATTCAGGATAAAACTGTCGTGAATACAAGTGTACCTCAACTCATTCACAAACAGTATAAGTGCCATCAGCGATGGGAATTAGATTTATATGTTGCGATGCACTAGAGTTATCCACAATTACAGAACGAGTACATCATGTTTTCCACCGCCACCCTAGTTCAAACCGCCAGTGCGGTGCCCTACAGCCTGTTGTTCAGCATGACCATCTATCTCGCCCTGCTCGGCGGAGTCGCCCTGTTCTTCCGTCCTCTGCTGGTTGGTATTGGCCGCGCGCTGTACCTGACGGTACGGCCCCGCCCAAGCAAATCGGCCCTGCCGTCGAAGTCAGCCTGATGACCATCGATCACTGACCTGCTTTTCCCCTTCGCTGAAACGCGGCACCGGACACGGTAGCCGCGTTTTTTTTCGCCTGTCGCTTTGTATTCCGGCAAGGCACGCCCAACTCTCATGTTTTCAACGGTGACTTGGTGTTACCCAACTTTTCTCGGCCTCAAAATGTGACAAAGTTCACATAGAATTACATAATCTAGAAATTTCTAGGTGCGTAGAAATGGATTTTAGACCGATTTACGCTAATGAAATCATCTTTAAGCGATAATTTAGAGGAATTTGGCTAAAATTTTATATATTAAAAATTGAGAATAAATTTAAGCTTAATTGAGTAAAATTAAACGACGAAGCAGAATTTAAGACGATATTTATTATCTGTTCCACGAAGTTCACATTCTATGTAAATTATAATAAAACTATAAGTAACAAGAAGGGCGATGGAAAATTTGCTACTGGAAGTATCGATAAAGCTAACCATGTAGAACGTTGGAGGATCAAACGAGATGCGACGCGAATTGATTACGCGAGTGAACGCCGCCAGCGGTCAAGCCAGCTGGCGGTGTAGAGATATAGGGGAGGAGAAGCGAGCCGACAGGGAGGCGTCGGCCAGGGAGACGGTCAGGCGGCGGCTTTGTCGGCCGTCAGACGTTCGTACTTGATGAGGAGTTCTTCGCGCGATTCGCGCCAGGCCGGGTCGAGCGGGATGCATGCGACCGGGCACAGGAGTTGGCACTGCGGTTCTTCAAAGTGACCGACACACTCGGTGCACTTGTTCGGATTGATCTGGTAATACTCGTCGCCCATCGAAATGGCATCGTTGGGGCATTCGGGCTCGCAGACGTCGCAGTTGATGCAGTCGTCGGTAATCAGAAGGGCCATGGTACTTCCAGGTAAATCAGGCGACCGGTGCTGGGGGCAGGCTGGCGATCTTGTTTTGCAGCCAGCGGTCGACCGATGGGAAAACGAATTTGGACACGTCGCCGCCCAGCATGGCGATCTCGCGCACGATGGTGCCCGAAATGAACTGGTACTGGTCGGACGGGGTCAGGAACAGGGTTTCGACATCCGGCAGCAGGTAGCGGTTCATGCCCGCCATCTGGAACTCGTATTCGAAATCGGATACCGCGCGCAGACCGCGCACGATCACACGGGCATCGTGCTTGCGTACGAAATCCTTGAGCAGGCCCGAGAAACTTTCGACCTGCACGTTCGGATAATGGCCCAGCACTTCATTGGCGATCTCGAGGCGCTCTTCAAGTGTGAAGAAGGGACGCTTGTTCCGGCTATCGGCAACGCCGACCACCAGACGGTCGAACAGGCCGGATGCGCGGCGTACCAAATCCTCGTGGCCGCGGGTGAGCGGATCGAAAGTACCTGGATAGACAGCTACAACCATTGCGGCTCCTGTGAAAAATACACCGTGATAGAACGCGCATTATGCCTTAAATACCCGGCATTCGCCCCACGCTGGGGCGGGGTTTGCCCAATGGCTGTGCAGTTTTCACAGCCTTTCAACAACGCATGCCTGTTTTTCTTGCAGCTTGAGCAGATGATAGTAGACCATGCCGGCCTTATCCGCACGTACGGCTTCCCAGCCTGCCAGCCACTCGGGTACCGCATCACCTTCGGCCAGCAGGGGCGCCTCCGCTTCTGCGTACACCATGCCGCCCTCGTTCAGCAGCGCTGCGCACAACGGCAAGGTCTTGGCCAGCAAGTCTTGCTGGTAAGGTGGATCGAGAAAGATCACGTCGAAGCGCTGGCCACGGGTGACCAGGTCGCGCACGAGCGTCAACGCGTCCGCGCGCAGGATGGTGACGTTGGTCGCCTTGAGCTTGTCGCGGTTTGCTTCCAGCTGGCGTACCGCAGGGCTATGGTTATCAACCATCAGCACCGACGCCGCGCCGCGGCTGGCCGCTTCGAAGCCCAGCGCCCCGGAACCGGCGTACAGGTCGAGCACGGTAGCAGCATCCCAGTCATTGGCGAGCAGGTGATTGATCCAGTTGAAAACGGTCTCGCGCACCCGGTCCGGCGTGGGCCGCAGGCCAAGGGCGTCGACGACGGGGAGCAGGGTTCGTTTGAAGGCGCCGCCGATGATGCGGACCTGATGTTGCGCCATGCGCGGCGCGCCGTGCGGCTTGGTGCCGGCAGGCTTGGAGTTGATGGACTTTCTGTGCATGGGCGGCACTATAGCATGGGGTTTACATGCGATTGTGCGCCGCCCTTTGCGTACTTCTTCAGTGACTTATTGGCTTACTTATTTACCTGCAGCCAGCGCCTCAAGGTCGCCAATCCAGCCCTGGATACGCTCCTGCGCATGGGCTTTCTGCTGCGGCGTGGCGATCCGGATCGCTGTCATGATGAACTTGGTGGTGTGATCAATGCTGGCGTCATAGAAACCCTTGCGTTCCGGCGAGTCCATGCGGGCAGACAATTCCCGCATCAAGCCTGCGACACGCGCCGACGTCTGTTCGCGGTTGAGTTTCTTTTGCTGGATCTCTTGCAGCACGGCCAGCACGCGGCGCTGGCGGTACTGGCGCTCTTCCAGCCACAGGTTGTTGTCCAGCGGACGCAGATCGGACGCGCGGCGCAGGGTCGCCTCCTGTTCGCTGCTGAAGTTGCCGAACCAGAGTTCCATCTGTTCCATCGACTTCTTGAAACGGGCACGCTGGCGCTTGTCGACACTGCCATCCATGAACTTGCGACGGTATTCGTCGTTCTTGTCCTTGAACTTGCGCTCCATGTGGGTGATCTGGTCGGGCGTGATCGACATGGCCAGCGTCGTCAGTTCCGGCACGGCGCGCTGGCCCAGGCGATCGGCGCGCACGCGGATTTCGCGGTAGTCGCCGAGCAGGTCGGCCTGGGTCGGGTTGCCAGCCAGCTGGCGCTTGAACGTGCCCAGCAATGCAGCATAGTCACGCAACTCCGTCTTGCGGTGCCACTGGAACACGGCTTTGATATCGCGCTTGGCCACATCCGCTTGTTGACCTTCGAAGTCGACATACGAATTCATCCACCAGTACAGTAAAGTGTCACCCTGGTTGTACGAGAAGCGAATCGAGCTGCAACCGGCGGCCATGACCGTCATGGCAAGCAGCAGAAGCGCAAACACGCGTCGGAACGCGCCATCGCGCATGCTAAAATTTTTCATATATTCAACTTTTTGAGAACGGCTTATGAACGTTGTGATCCTCGCCGCCGGTATGGGCAAACGCATGCAGTCTGCCTTGCCGAAAGTACTGCATCCACTGGCTGGTAAGCCCCTTTTGCGCCACGTCATCGATACCGCGCGTGGCTTGAATCCGCAGAAATTATGCGTGATTTATGGACATGGAGGCGCAGCGGTGCCAGAGATGGTCGCAACAGTGGCAGAATCCACCGGCAGCACGATCGATACCGCGCTGCAGGAACCGCAGCAGGGCACCGGTCACGCCGTCATGCAAGCCGTGCCGCAACTGGATGACGACCAGCCAACGATCGTGCTCTACGGCGACGTGCCGCTGACCACCGTCGCCACGCTGCGCCGCCTGGTCGAGGCTGCTGGTAGCGACAAGCTGGGCATTCTCACCGTCGAGCAGGCCAATCCATTCGGGCTGGGCCGCATCGTGCGTGAAGACGGCAAGATCGTGCGTATCGTCGAAGAGAAAGACGCTACCGAGGCCGAACGCGCTATCAAGGAAATCAACAGCGGCATCATGGCGATTCCAACCCGCCATCTCAAGAAGTGGCTGGCGGCGCTGTCCAACAACAATGCCCAGGGCGAGTATTACCTTACCGACATCGTCGCCCAGGCCGTGGCCGACGGTGTGCCGGTCGTCTCGAGCCAGCCGTCCGGCGAATGGGAAGTGGCGGGCGTGAACAGCAAAGTGCAGTTGGCCGAGCTCGAGCGCCGTCACCAGCTGAACATTGCCCACGCATTGCTGGAACGCGGCGTGACCTTGATGGATCCGGCCCGCATCGATGTGCGCGGTGAACTCATTTGCGGTCGCGATGTCACGATCGATGTGGGTTGCGTATTCGAAGGCCGCGTCGAGCTGGCCGACGGCGTGCGCATCGGCGCGCACTGCGTGCTGGTCGACGCCACCGTGGGCGCGGGCGCCAATATCAAGCCGTTCTCCCATATCGACGACGCCACGATCGGCGCCGCCTCGCAGATCGGCCCGTACGCGCGCTTGCGGCCGGGCACCACGCTCGGCGAAGATGTCCACATCGGTAACTTTGTCGAGGTCAAGAACAGCACGGTCGCCGCGCACAGCAAGGCCAATCACCTGGCGTACGTGGGCGACGCCACAATCGGTTCGCGCGTCAACATCGGCGCCGGCGTCATTACGTGCAACTACGACGGCGCGAACAAGTTCCGCACCGTGATCGAAGACGACGTGTTCGTTGGCAGCGACACCCAGCTGATCGCGCCGGTCACGGTCGGCAAGGGCGCGACGCTGGCGGCCGGCACGACGCTGACCAAGGATGCGCCAGCCGGCAAGCTGACCATCTCGCGATCGAAGCAAATCACCATCGACAGCTGGAAGCGTCCAGTGAAAATCAAGAAGTAATCCACTGAGTGCGCACAGGCTAATCACAGGAAATGAACAAGATAAACACAGGGTAATACCCAGCTTATCCCATGTTCTTCCCTGTGGTCATCCACATTGTTATCCACAGGTATTCGCGCGACTTTTATGCCTGATTAAACGGCGATACGCGTCTCGAACTTGCTGCGGTGGGTGGCAAAATAGGTCTTCACGTTACGCACATTGGCGTGCGCGGTGAACAGCCGGTGCGCCAGCTCGTGGTAGGCCGGCATGTCGGCCACTTGCACGATCAGCACGAAATCCGGGCCGGGCGACACGCGGTAGCACTGCAGCACCGCAGCTTCCGTGTCTGCCAATTTCTCGAATTCGGCCATGCGCTCGGCGGCCTGCACGTCGAGCGTGATTTCGACGATGGCGCTCAGGCCCGCCCCCACCTTGTCGGGCGCGACGATGGCCACCTGGCGCTGGATGATGCCGCTGTCCGTCATGGTCTTCACACGGCGCAGGCACGTCGGTGGCGACACATGCACTTGCGCCGCCAGCTGTGCGTTCGTCTGCGATGCGTCAGTCTGCAGAATGGTCAGAATGCGACGATCGATGTCGTCAAGGACAGGGAGAGCATTGATAGGCATGAAATTTAAGAGTATTTAATGCTGCTATATGAAACAAGATTTCACAGCGTCGTAGTGGTGAAATAATATGACAAATATAACCGCACACTGTACGCTTATTTCACCGTAATTGCTCTACGATAATACTCATTGAATATCTTTGAAGTGAGGTTAGCCATGTGCGGTATCGTCGGAGCAGTCGCAAAACGCAACATTACCCCTGTCCTGATTGAGGGCCTCAAGCGCCTCGAGTACCGGGGCTATGACTCCTGCGGCGTGGCGGTCCACCTCGACGGCCGCCTGACACGCTCGCGCTCGACGTCGCGCGTGGCCGAACTGGAAGCGCAAGTCAAGGAAGCTCATCTGGAAGGCTTCACCGGTATTGCCCACACCCGCTGGGCCACCCACGGCGCGCCGGCATCGCACAATGCCCACCCGCACTTCTCGCCAAGCGAAGACAACGCGCGCATCGCGCTGGTTCACAACGGCATCATCGAAAATCACGACGAACTGCGCGCTGAACTGACGGGCCTGGGCTACGTCTTCATGAGCCAGACCGACACCGAGGTCATCGCTCACTTGGTCGACCACATGTACAACGGCGACCTGTTCGAGACCGTGCAGCAAGCCGTCAAGCGCCTGCACGGTGCCTACGCCATCGCCGTGTTCTGCCGCGAAGAACCGCACCGCGTGATCGCCGCGCGCCAAGGCTCGCCACTGATCGTCGGCGTGGGCAAAGACGAGAACTTCGTCGCCTCCGACGCGATGGCGCTGGCCGGCACGACCGACCAGATCATCTATCTGGAAGAAGGCGACGTGGTCGACCTGCAACTGGCGCGCTACTGGATCGTCGACGTCGACGGCCGCCCGGTCGAGCGCGAAGTCAAGACCGTGCACGCCCACACCGGCGCGGCCGAACTCGGCCCATACCGCCACTACATGCAGAAAGAGATCTTCGAGCAGCCACGCGTGATCGGCGACACGCTCGAAGGCGTCACGGGCATCATGCCGGAACTGTTCGGCGACGGCGCCTTTGCGGTGTTCAAGAAAATCGACCGCGTGCTGATCCTGGCCTGCGGCACCAGCTACTACGCGGGCCTGACCGCCAAGTACTGGATCGAATCGGTGGCCAAGGTACCCGTGAGCGTCGAGATCGCCAGCGAATACCGCTACCGCGACAGCGTGCCGCATCCGGACACGCTGGTCGTGACCATCACCCAGAGCGGCGAAACGGCCGACACCCTTGCCGCGCTCAAGCACGCGCGCAGCCTGGGCATGGAACACACGCTGACCATCTGCAACGTCTCGACGAGCGCCATGGTGCGCGAATGCAAGTTGGCCTACATCACCCGCGCCGGTGTCGAAGTCGGCGTGGCCTCGACCAAGGCCTTCACGACCCAGCTGGCCGCCCTGTTCCTGCTGACGCTGACGCTGGCCCAGGTCAATGGCCGCCTGACCGATGCCGAAGAAGCCGAGCACCTCAAGCAGATGCGTCACCTGCCCGTCGCGCTGGCCGCCGTGCTGGCACTCGAGCCGCAGATCATCGCCTGGGCCGACGACTTCGCCCGCAAGGAAAACGCCCTCTTCCTGGGCCGCGGCATCCACTACCCGATCGCACTGGAAGGCGCGCTGAAGCTCAAGGAGATTTCGTACATCCACGCTGAAGCGTATCCGGCCGGCGAACTCAAGCACGGCCCGCTGGCGCTGGTGACCGAAGAAATGCCAGTGGTGACGATCGCCCCGAACGATGCACTGCTGGAAAAGCTGAAGTCGAACATGCAGGAAGTGCGCGCGCGTGGCGGTCAGCTGTACGTGTTCGCCGACGTCGATTCGCGCATCACGTCGGGCGATGGCCTGCACGTGATTCGTTTGCCTGAGCACTACGGTTTGCTGTCACCGATCCTGCACGTGGCTGCGCTGCAGTTGCTGGCGTATCACACGGCGCTGGCGCGTGGGACGGATGTGGACAAGCCGCGTAATCTGGCGAAGTCGGTGACGGTGGAATAAGGTGCCCACCGGTTTGAGCACCGCAGTTTCATTTCAATTCTAGTTAAAAAAATTTGATTAAAATCTGAGACAAGCGATACCCGTGATGCCGAGATTGAAAATAGTTATGTGGTTTGATTCTGCTTCAGGCAACCACTAACATTTAATAAAGACGCCGGCGGATGCAGTTCGGCAGTTTTCGTGGCAGCCTCTGCTCACGCCATCCTTCGGCCCATTTTCTGCTGCGTCAGACAAGTATGACAAAGAAGAGGGATACCCGGCATTTCCTGAAGAGAGGATGAGGGTAATCCGGGGGCATTCATTGGTAGTACTATTTTTGAACTTCAGTATTCTGAGGTGCACTGTCTTCTATCCGGTAATTTTAGTAATACGCGAATATCGGAACTTATGCCGCTTGCACCTTATATATCTATGGATTTTGGCAATTTTTGGTTCAAATCTTAGATGATGCTGAAAAAAAATTTGCTTGTTCATAAAATTTAGCACTATTGTTAAATTATCGAAATGGATAGGTACTCAACGATCGGGCCACCAGTTACCAGCTCGAAAGACTCGATTGACCCAGAAAATGGTTTGCAGCGGTATGAATGCGCGAGAACTTACGCACGAAAATGCGATTAATTTTCGCGATCGGATCCGGTAGAACAAACTTGAACAACCGCATACTTGCCGCTTTTATAAGATTGGCGTCTATTCCCCAGAGATGCTCTCTGTCAGGCTGGATGCACTGCTCAAACACCAGACTCGGCATTCGATCAAAATTAGCCTTAAATTCTATCGAATTGTCACTACAAAGAGTCACTGTTGAAGTGTTATACCCTTTATCAATAATTCAAACTAATAAGCAAAACATCAGATAAAATACCGGAAATTACATGATCGCAGGGTGAATGAATAAATGTTAAATAAAATTCAAATTCTGCTTAGTACTTGCCCAGAACTAAAAGCTAAAAATATTGCTGAAAAGTTGTCCTTGGACAGATCTGCAGTTAGTAAAATTTTGCACGACAATAAAGATATTTTTGTACAAGATTTGGGTTATCAGTGGTCACTTATCTCTGATAGCGAGTTGAAGGTGGAATTCATGGAATGTTCTTGGATGTCTGCTGATATTTTCGAAGAATCTTTGCTTAACAAGAATGTTTTAGATGGGAATCATTCGGCAGTTACGTTTGTCATTGCCAAGGACTGCAATATTTTGCTAGAAGCGCTGGCGCGAATCTTGGCTATTTGCAATCAACTGCGTGCATTAAAGAAGAAAGTTACAATTGATTTCAGTAATTGCAAAAAGAGTATTGGCTATTTCAGCCGGATTGGACTTTTTGATCAGTTAGAAAAAGATATTGAAATAAAACCATATCGCCCTATGAAATCTAGGGCTACGACCTATGCAGGGAATAATAACAGTGTTGTGGAACTGCGCTCAATTGATCCTATTTCGCCTGATAGAAAAATTCCAAAAAACCTAAAGGAGAGTTTTGAGGTATGTGCTGGGAAAAGTTATTCCCAAGTTGCTTTCACAGTATTATCTGAATTATTTGGAAATGTTTATGAGCATTCGGGATCGACCAGACCAGGGTTTGCTGCACTTCAAGCTTACGCAGGTAAGAAGCCACATATTCAAACGGTTATTTCTGACAGCGGCGTTGGAATTGTCGGCACTTTAATGCCTATATTAGAAAAAAAATATCCTGAGTTACTAAGAAAAATAAATAGCTCCAAGCTGGACCCACGGGTAGCTTTGTTGACTGAAGTATTTTTAAAAGGAGGCTTCAGCAAATCTGATGATGATGGTCGGGGTTTAGGGTTGAAGCGTTCAGCCGGTATTGCTAAGCAGTTCAGTGCAAAAATATCTGTACGTCAAGAAACCTTTGAGCTGAGAATGAACTATGTGAACGGACAAATAAAGTTCTCTCATAGTTTAGGTCTGACAAAGATCTTAGGTACTCACATATGTTTTGATTTTCTACTTGACGATATGCCAAAATCTGGTTAAATTACAGAAATGAAACAGAATTCCAAAAAGATAAATCTTCGTGACTTCACTAGCGACTCCCACCCCTTCGGAAACGTCGAAGGTAAGGAAGTCTTTCGCAAGCTAGTTAGTTTCGTCGAAGCTCAACCTTGTTACGACATCTTTGGCATATCGTTGGCAGGGATCGAAGCTACTGATGCATCTTTTCCGAGAGAAAGCGTGATTGCTGTAGCTAAGCAATTTAGAGGCCAGAAGGGGTTTTTTCTTACCGACATTAGTGATAGAGACCTCATCGACAACTGGAACTATGCCGCGCAGGCGAAAGAGCAGCCGTTGGTGATATGGAAAGATGATCAGTTTGAGATCATTGGTCCAGAGCTAAATTCGGCTGCAAAAGTGTTGGTTCAGTATGTCCTAACCAATCGCTCAGTTCTAGCGTCACAGACGGCCGAGGATCTGAGTCTCTCCGTTCAAAATGCAAGTACTAGGCTGAAGAATTTGGTTGCACAGGGGTACATTGTTCGACGCGAGGACGTCGCCGATACAGGCGGAATAGAGTTCAAGTACCAAGCAATCAAATAATCTCGTTAAACAGCTTGCTTTAACCAGAACTTGTGAGGTATCATGAGGCTAGCTCATCGGGCAATGGTGCCTTAGATGTTAAACGGCTTCATTGAAGCAGAAAATTATGCCTACTTATACCTCCAAAGATGATACCTGCGATATCTTGGTCTGCGGCTTGGACCTGGCGTTGCGTTCCGTCCGTATCAATGACGACAAACCAACCGGCATGCAAATCGCGGAAGCGGCAGGATTCGCTCCGGTGCCCCAGATCACTGTGCTCCAGTGGCTTGCGCATGGTTTAGAGGACGTTCGTCCCACCGAGACGGTGAATATCCGAGAGGGTGTTAACCGTTTCATCGTGGCTGAAAGCGAGGGTTCTTCACGCTTTCTCATTGATGGTGTTCGCTACGATTGGCCGGCATCGCTTATTTCCATCTCGGTCATCCGCACGCTTGCCGCCGTTTCCGAGAACAAAGGTATTTTCTTGGTTGACCCGGAGCGTGGGGAAGTTTTGTTGAGTGAGAATGACGAACTCAATCTGTCTCATCGTGGTGTTGAAAATCTGGTCACGCATGCTCCGACTTGGAAGTTGAATGTACAGGGCGTGGCTCTGAGTGTGGACACACCGATAATCAAGGTGCGGAAAGCTTTAGAGCTAGCTGGTGTGAGCACTGAACAAGACTGGCATATCTACCTCATCGTCGAAGGCCACGATAAGCGTGAGCTGAGTCTTGATGATGACATTGATCTGACCCAGCCTGGTATCGAGAAAGTTCGCCTGACGCCAAAGGACGTTGACAATGGCGAGTCGGGACCTTCGACCATACGTCAGTTTTGCCTGCTGCCGGCCGATGAGGCCTTTTTGGATAGTGCCTACCCTAACTGGCAAACCGTCATCGATAATGCGCGTCAGTGGATCTTGCTGCCGAAGTACAAGCTCCCTGCTGGATATACACAAAGTCTTGTCAACTTGGCGATTGAGGTCCCGCCCACCTATCCGATGGCCCAGCTCGATATGTTTTACTTGTTCCCAGCTGGCGTCTTATTGACTGGGGTATCAATTGCAGCTACGGAAGCTTGCGAAACAATCCAAGGTTATCAGTATCAGCGTTGGTCGCGTCACCGCGGCGGCCGCTCAGTATGGCGCCCTGGCGTTGATAATGTGATGACCCACATTGCTCTGGTCGAATCGGCTTTGATTAAAGAGGTTCTCTAATGCCATCTGCATCGACGCTAGCGCTAACCAACGAACATCATCAGCAACTGCTTCGGCACCTCTTCCCTGGAGATGGGCTCGAGGCAGCAGCGGTTTTGCTTTGCTCTCGAAGTGTCGGGCCCCGTCTCCGGCTTATGGTGCGAGATTTGTTGCTTGTGCCACACGAGAACTGCATTCGCGAGGTGGACTTTTTACGATGGCCAGGGAAGGCGATTGAAGAAGCCATCGACATGGCAAGAGAAGATGATCTGTCTTTGCTTCTCTTGCATTCCCACCCCGGCGGGTACTTCGAATTCTCGCTGCAGGATGATCGCAGCGACCAGTTGACGATACCTTGCATCTTTCAGGCTCTTGGCCGACTTCATGGTTCGGCCATCATGCTCCCACAAGGTGAAATGTTAGCCAGGGTGTATCGAGATGATATGAAGCCGCAAAAGCTTGAGCTTGTGGCTTTGGCAGATGACAACATGCGTCTTTGGTGGGCAGACGAAAGCTTTCACAAACGCCCCATGGCGTTTGGAGCCGAATCGCGGCGCGAATTGCATCGCTTGACGGCAGCAGTGATTGGCGCATCGGGTACTGGATCGATTTGCATGGAGCAGGCATCACGGCTAGGTTTTGGTCGTTTAATCGTGGTGGATTACGACAAGGTCGAAGAAAAAAATCTGAACCGAATCCTCAATACAAGTATTGCTGACATCGGCGAACTAAAAGTCGACGTGCTTGTACGTGCTGTAACCACTCATCGTGGACCAGATGTATCAGTGCCTGTTCCGACAACTATCTTTGATAGGGAAGCAGTGCTGCAGGTTAGCCAGGCCGATGTCATTTTCTGTTGCGTGGATTCAAAAGAAGGAAGACAGATCGCTGATTTAATTGCATCAGCCTTTCTGATTCCTCTGTTTGACGTAGGCGTATGCATTCCTACCCGTCGTAAAGACGATGACATCGCTATTCTTGATGTGTGTGCACGGATCGATTACGTGCGGCCTGGTGGTCCTACTCTAGCCGACAGAGGCGTATACACACAAGCTAGCTTGCGTGCAGAATTTCTGAAGCGCACCGCACCTAAGCAATATGACCAAGAAGTTCAGGACGGGTATATCAAGGGTACGCTTGAAGAGGCCCCTTCGGTAATTTCACTCAACATGCGAGCGACGGCCGACATGATGCTGGAATTTATCTCTCGCATGTATCCGTTCAGGCATGATTCGAACAAAAAGTATTCGCGGAGGCAGCTTAGTTTTGCCGCTGGTGAAGAAGAATATATACCCGAGACTGGGTTTACCACAGGCATAAATCCATTACTTGCGCGTGGAGCCCAAGAGCCGTTAATTGGACTGCCAGCGCTCAATAGCAAGGGGGCTTAATTGCTGAGAACATAAAATGCTAAAAGTACTGTTACTACGTCTGAAGAATTTTTTTAACGATTTATGGAGTACGCGTTATGTTGAAGTAGCAAAAGGGGAGTTTCTCCCCACTAACTTGCCAAGGCGTAATTTCGTTGTTGTGCGTGACGGTAAAGAAGATTGGAGCGTTGGCTTTATATGCCCTTGTGGATGTCATCGAAAAATCGAACTATTATTGATAACGGCCGCAGACCCACACTGGAGAATGACGGTAGATTCAAAAGAGCGACCTACTTTATATCCATCAATTTGGCTTAAAAATGGTTGTAGATCACACTTTTGGGTCAAACGAGGAAAAATAGTCTGGGTATAGTCTATTTTGCTATTTATTGCAGTCGTTAGATGATTTGGAAATAGGAACAAGTTTAATTTATGTCAAAATTTAATTTTGAGCAAATTGGAAAAAGTGTAGAAGCGCTTTTAAAAGCCATGACGTTTTTTTCTAAGATTGGAATATTGACCGGAGGCATTTGCGTGCTAGGATACTTTTTGAGAATTGGTCATTTTCCACAGGGATTAACGATAGGCGACGGTTTGCTTTTTATGCTAACGGCTGTTTGCTTTGGAATAATCTATGTGCTGTTTGTAGTAAGCTTGGTCTCTCTAGGCGTAGTCATGTCACCAGTAAGTAAGGGGCTGACAAAATTATATATTTGGTTGTATAAATTTCGAAAAACACGTCCCCCATCACAAGTGTACGATTTCGCTAAATTTAGTTTAGAGTACTTTATATTCGCTATCTTTGCTGTACTTTTTATTTTGGTATTAGGTCGAGATAATTCTAGTGCCTATTGGAATTTGCCGATTCTGTCTATCGCTATGTATTTCTTTTATTCTAGTTTCATTTCCGCTGGGGCTAAAATAAGAAATTTGGAGTTCGCTGAAAATTCTCTTTTTAAAATCGAGGAGTATGGAGATTTGGCTCAAGCTAAAATAAAGAAGTTGCGCAAAGCGCAGATGCTTAGCTTAGGACTGATTCTGATTATGCCTATTCTTCTTGGTGGCGTTACTGGTCAACTTCTCGACGGTGCTATGCGGCAAGCCAATATTCGAATAGAAAGCGCTACAATTTTCGTTAAGGAGCCGTATGCTTCACTTGTCCCTTCAGTAAAAAGATCCAAAACACAACCGTTAGCAATGCAATATGTGAAATTTGATGGAATACTAATTTTATCGAAAGGAATAGGAAATATGACCGTGTTGTATCTTGCTGACGGAAAATCCAAAAAACGGTTAGAAGTGCCAAATGATCAGTTAATAGTGAATTAAAAACGACCTGAAAGTGAAATTAACATTTCGGAAGTCTGCAGGGAACCATCTACCAATAAGGTCCAGTGGCATATGTCCATCCGCCTACCCGGCAATTGCTGGCCAGACTAGGGCCTGTCGTGGCGGGGCTACAGAAGGCATCAGCGATCAGCCGAGCGCAATGTAATGTTCGGATGATCAGCAAACACCTGCATCACCAGGTCAAAGTACGTCGGCCCGCCCTGCCCAAGGCGCGCCAGTGCCGCTTGAATCGGGCCAGGTTTAAACACCTGCGGCTGCTCGAGCTTTGCGAGATAGTAGGCGCGGGTCGCCTCGACGCCCAGGGCAATACGGCTACTGTCCATTTGCTGCCAGACGACGATCGCTGGCGACTTGCCGCGCAAGACGCCATAGCCACCGTATAGCATGTCGTCCAGCCCATCCAGGCTGGCGCCAAGCTGCCAATCCTCGCCCACCATGAAGACGCGGTTGATCTCGTCATAGAATGAAGCGATGTCCCGGATGTTGGCGCCGTCGATCATCAGGGTCTGCGGTGGCGATGCTGCAGGCAAGCTTGTGGTCGTCGTCATCGATATCGTATCCCGTAGCAAACATCCTATATGTGCCCGCATCCACCGGATTCAATGCGGGCCAACCCGGTCAGAACCGGTAAGTACCAGTCAACCTGACGTTGCGCCCCTCGCCCGGCATGATCCAGCGCGATACATGCAAGTGGCTCGACACGAAATAATGCTGGTTGAACGCATTGCGTAGTGCCAGTTGCACCTCGATCGACTGGCCTTGCCCGAGCTTTCTGGCCCAGGTGTGTGTGGCGTCGAAGCGGCCGTAGCCCGGCAGTGTCGTGCCGTTTGCCTCATCGGCAAAGCGCGCACCTTGCAAATAAAGGCCCGCACCGGTTTTCCAGGCGTCGTTCCAGCGATACTGGCCCCACAAGGTCATGGCATGGCGGGCCACGTTGGGCACACGCTTGCCGCCATATACGGCATTCTGGCGATAGGCAGCGTCCGTGTACGCATAGGTTGCCGCAACGTCCAGGTTCGCGGTGACCGATCCGGTCAGCGATGCCTCGATGCCCTGTGACCTTGCCGAGCCGTCGACAGTGAAGTCGAAATTATTTGCCGGCGTGCTCTGATCGGCCGAAATCATATTGGTCTGCTGCAGACGGTACAGGGCGATATCCCCCATCAACAGCCCTTCCAGCCACAGCGATTTCCAACCCATTTCCATTTGCCTGGAAACGCGCGAAGGCAGCGACCGGTTCGATGACGACGACACCTGGTTTGGCGACATGCCGGACGCGATATTGGCGTACAGGGTGTGCTGTGCCGATACGCGGTACAGCACACCCAGTTTCGGCGACCAGCGGGACTCGTCCACTGGCAGCGTGCCCGCGGCGCCAAACATGAACTGCTGGTCCGTGTAGCGCAGGCCCGCCACGAGCGACCAGGCAGCAAGATCGATCTGGTCTTGCGCAGAGGCAGCAAGCGAGGTCAGATCTTCGTTCGTGCGCGAACGCGGTAACACCACGCCTGCTGGCGGCGCAGTTACGCGGCCGAATACGGGTAGGTAGACATTGATCGGCGGGCTGGTCGCTGCCGGGACAGTCAAGGCAGGCTGGTCGAGCGTCTCCTTGTACCTGTCCAGCCCGAAGAACAGCTTGTGGGTGATGCCGGCCAGTTCTTGCTTGCTGGTCAGCGACATGGCGATGCTGTCGATCCGTCGTTTGGTAGCAGGCTCCAAGGCTGACACCCTGGCGTACGTGCCGGCTGGCTGCCCCGCCAACGGCGCGCCGTTCAACAGATTCTTGATCGACGTCGCGTGTGCTGCCAGATGGGTCACATCGACGGCAACCTTGGTAGCGTCGGTGATCGCGAAGTCGCCGTGCAGATCGATGATGCGATTCTTCGTTGTCGAATCGCCGAATGGTTCACCGAACTGGCGGTCGCGGGGAATGGCCACCGGGCGCCCATCGACTGCGGGGATGCCGTAGTCGGGGCGATAGGTCTGGTTGATGGCCTCGACACCGGCGCGCAAGCGATAACGGCGCCCGTCTCCCTGTGCGATGCCCAGCTTGACCGCCTCCAGTCGATCGGGGACATGGCGCCACTGGCTCGCATCTGAGCGCGTCACGATGATGCGCGCTGCCAGGGCATCTTCCGCCGACAGGATGCGGTTCAGGTCGGCGGTGTACTCGCGCGCGGCATGCTCTCCCGCCGCTACCAGCACGGCGCCGGCATTGGCCATCGTTGGCTGGCGTGTCACGAGATTGACCGTGCCGCCGGGTTCGCTGCGCACGCCCACCGCCGACCCCGGGCCGCGCAGCACATCCACGCTGTCGATGAAGGCCGGCACATACGGGTAGTTCGACAGGCGCACGCCGTCGCGCAAGATACGGTTCGAGCCCGTACTGCTATCGGCAACCGCACCACGCAAGATGAAAAACTGTGTATGCGCCCCGTTGAAACCTGAATCGGCCTGCGCCCCGGGAATATTGCGTAGCGCGTCTTGCAGCGTGGTGCCTGCCTGGTCGCGTACGCGCTCGCCATCGATGCTGTCGACGGAAAACGGCACGTCCATCGATGAACCGTTCGTCCCGATGGCCAGCGTGCCGGCGCGCTGGCCATCGGGCAATGCGTGGCCCGACACAATCACGATTGGCGTGCGCGTCGTTATCTCGTCGGCCTGCGCAACGGCAGGCGTACCAGCGACAATCGTCAGTCCCAGCAGGACGACGCTGGCTGTGGCGTGCATGGTGGATGTGTAGCGTGTTTTTTTCATGGGGATCTCTCTCTCGTATTGACCTGAGCCGACCATGCGATGGACGCATGGTCGGCAAATTTAAGTAGGCGAAGCAAAGCACGCGCTTGCGCAAGGCTTCACGTCGAACTGCTGCAGAAGATCAGGAGCGCAGAGGAGGCGCGCGTGCTTGCGCGCGCTTCCAGATCGCCAGCGGATAGGGCGATTGGAAGAACAGGAAGGAATGGGTTTGTTGGGTGTCGATCAGGGGGATGGAATATCCCGCACCCGGTGGCAAGGCGAACGAGCCTGCGTGCGTCGCACACAGCGGGCAATGGTCGACATGTCCAGCATCGGATGGAGCGTGATCGGAAACGTCGCCTGTCGTTGAAGCGACCTTGACGAATCGGGTGCTACCCATGCTGCAAATTTCAGTCCAGGTATCACCCGACGCGACAGCCATTGCATGGGACATCGACGGCGCCAATGCAGCAAACAGCATCGCAATGCATGCGATCCAGGCGGCAAAGTGACGCGTCATTCTTTCCATTTGCATACTGAAATTATAGCAGTGGGGATGGACAGAAAGTATCTATTCATTCCTTGTCCCGAAGCCGCTGAAACCTGCATCGCGCACCTCAACAAACCCACCGCACAAACGTCGCGCCACCGCCTCAGTAGTAGTACGCAGAACGCTACCGCTTGAATACTGAGACGGCCTTTTAAGGGGGCCAGCCCCAAGCAAGGCTACTTTGTTTGGGCTATACTTACCGAACTCCTATACAAGAGTTACCCCCAGTTTCGATGGACGCCCGGGATATTGACTGGCCCGCCTGACACTCCTGTCAACGCGTTATATCCTTGTTTGCCAACCCGCGATGCCGCCACGATCGAGACCCGATCGCAGCAATGCATCGCCGTTGCTATTGCGTCGGTTGTCGAGGCTTGTTGCGGTGGATTGCCGCGACAGATCCCGACAACCCGTTCTCTAATGGCGCTTCCTGTTGCTTCCGGAATGCGCCACTACCGAGCCGTCGAATTTTTAAATCAGATGTTGCATGCCAGGCCATCGCACACATTTTTTCAGGTGATACTCGTATGCGCAACTCGCTATTAGTCGTCCTTTCTTGCTTCGTCGTTGCTTCGTGCTCGAAAGCGCCCGCTCCATCCAATGACAAGCCGGTTGACGTTGTCCTGATCGGTGCCGGCGTCATGAGCGCCACGCTCGGGACGATGCTCAAGGAACTCGATCCGGAACTGACGATCCAGATGTACGAACGCATGGACTCGGTTTCGGCCGAAAGTTCGGATGCCATGAACAACGCCGGCACCGGTCACTCCGGTTTCGCCGAGCTGAACTACACGCCGGAAATGCCGGACGGTACCATCGACACCAAGAAGGCGGTCGACATCAACGAGCAGTTCGAAGTGTCGAAGCAGTTCTGGGCCTACCAGGTGCAGAAGCAGTACCTTGGCGCGCCGCAGAGCTTCATCAACAATGTGCCGCACATGGCCTTTGTCTGGGGTGACGACAACATCAATTTCCTGCGCAAGCGTTACGCCGCACTGCAGAAGGAAAACCTGTTCAAGGGCATGCTGTATAGCGAAGACCAGGAACAGATCCGCAAGTGGGCGCCGCTGGTCATGAATGGCCGCGACGCAGCGCAGAAAGTGGCTGCCACCCGCATGGAAATCGGTACCGACGTCAACTTCGGCGCCCTGACCCGCAGCATGGTCAAGCACCTGACCGGCACCCACGGGATGACGCTGAACCTGCGTACCCAGGTCGAAGACATCAAGCGCGGCGAAAACGGTCTGTGGAACGTCACCGTCAAGAACCTGGCGGACAACAAGGTCTCGACCGTGAGCACCAAATTCGTGTTCATCGGCGCTGGCGGCGGCGCACTGCCACTGCTGGAAAAGACGGGCATTCCTGAAGCCAAGGGTTTCGGTGGCGTACCGGTCGGTGGCCAGTGGCTCGTCACGACCAACCAGGCGCTGGTCGAGGCGCACAACGCCAAGGTGTATGGCAAGGCATCGGTCGGTTCGCCGCCAATGTCGGTTCCTCACCTGGACACCCGGGTCATCGACGGCAAGAAAGCCCTGCTGTTTGGCCCGTTCGCGACGTTCTCGACCAAGTTCTTGAAAAATGGTTCGTGGATCGACATGCCAGCATCGGTCAACACCGGCAACGTGCGTCCGATGGTGCAAGCCGGTATCGACAACATCCCGCTGACCAAGTACCTGGTCGAGCAAGTGATGCAGTCGCAGGAAGACCGCGTGGCAACCCTGCGTGAGTACCTGCCGGAAGCGAAGAAAGAAGACTGGAAACTGGTCAACGCAGGTCAGCGCGTGCAGATCGTCAAGGACGATCCGGCCAAGGGCGGCCTGCTGCAGTTCGGTACCGAAGTCGTGGCATCGAACGACGGTTCGGTCACTGCTCTGCTGGGCGCGTCGCCAGGCGCCTCGACCGCTGCGCCGATCATGCTGAAAGTGATTGCAGCGTCGTCGTTCAAGGACAAGCTGGCCACGCCGGAGTGGCAAGCCAAGATGAAGGAAATGATCCCTTCGTACGGCCGCAAGCTCAACGGTGATGCAGCGTATGCCAACCAGATCCGTCAGCAGAGCAGCGCTGTCCTGGGCCTGAAAGCCTTCACGCTCGACGTGACGGCCGCATCGCAAGAGTAAGCAACACCGTCGTAATAACCACAAAGGCCCCGGTGCTTCACAGCGCCGGGGCCTTTGTCATTGTGCGCTGCAGATGGTGTTATTTGCGTGAACGCAGCGCTTCGAGCTCGGCCCGCAACGCGCTGCGCTCGGTGCGCGAGGTGTCGAGTTTGGTCTGCAGATCCTTCAGCTCGCCCATCAGGTTGTCGCGCTCGGTCGTGGCGCCGATCAGGTCCATCTGGGCCTGCAGGCGCGCATCCGACTCGGCTGCCGTGGCCGTCACATTGCGTTCGAGCTGCTGGCGCAGATCGACCAGTTGCGCATCCTTGCCGTCGATGGCCAGCTGGTCCTTGGCCTTGCCGACCAGGGCGTCGGTGGCGATCTGGCGTGCATTGCGCAGCTCGGCCGTCAGGCGCTGGATTTCTTCGTCGCGTTCTGCTGCCATCGACTGGGCATGGTCGCGCGCGGCCTGGGCTTCGTCCAGGTCGGCCTGCAGCGAAAGTTTCTCGCTGTCGGCTGTTGCCAGCGCGTCGCGCAGACCGGCGCCGGCGTCGTGTGCATACTGTTGGGCCCAGGCACTCAGCTCAGCGAGCAGGGCTGGGGGCATTTCGGCCTTTGGTGGGGTGGCCATGGCAGTGGTCATTGCGCGTCAAATCGTAAGAGGAGGAGGCGTTTATCATACGCGAGAGTTTCCACCGAGAATTAAATTAGCCGCCAAAAAGCAGCGATGTGTTGCGCCGTTGCTGGTGCAAGAACACCGTCCATACAGGGCACGGCTGAGTATTCAGACTTATCCACAGGTTTATCCCCACCAGGTCGGCAGCGCCCCATCACGCCATCACGGCCAGCAATTCCAGCTTGAGTTCCCTCAAGCCTTCCGGCGCATAGATCGAGATCGACTGCGCCTTGAGCATGCGTTCGAACATCGGCCCTTTCGATTCGAGGCTGAAGTAACAGGTTTCGGGCCGCACGGGGATGGCGGCCGGCGGCTGCGGCGAATACTGCAGGCGCACGCCGGGCAGCGCCGAGAGCACGAACTTCTCGACGTCGTCCGGCGCGCCCACCTTGAAGCGCAGCGGCACGATCTCGATCAGTTCGAGCGCTGCGATGTCGGCCGATACCGCGATATAGAACGTGGTGTCGTCGTCGATCTTGCCGGAGTCGAGCATCCCGATGTGGTATGACGGGCGCACCTCGTTGAGCATGATGCCGAAGTACTTGGCCGAGATGACCGTGTCGAGCAGTTCGCGGATGATCATGTGCAGCTTCGCAAACGCCGGGCCAGGGTCGCCATGCTGGTAGGCCGGCAGGTCGGCCAGGGTCCAGCTCTTCGAGAACGTCATCAGGCCGCCCGCCACGTCCAGCAGTGACTGGAACAGGCGCTCGGGATGCAGCGCCGGATGATGGAAGTGGTGCGTCAGCGCCGCGTAGGCTGAACTGGCCGTGTGCAGCAGCCAGAACGACGACATGTCGCCCGAGCGAAATTCGATCACGTTGCGGGTCGGTTCACGGTGGTGGCCGTACAGCGCGCCGACCTTGGCCTGCAGCGCGTCGAGCAGGCGCCGCAAACCCTGGAACAGCACCGGTGACGCGCCCACTGACAGGGCCGGCGGCACCAGGGCAGGATCGGGCTCGAAGCCACCGGTGGGCGTGCGCCGCACGCGCAGCAGCGGAAAATGGATGTAGGCGTCGCGCGGCTCGAACTCGGCCACCAGCCGCAGCGCGCGCCGCAGATAGGCCAGCTGCACCGGCGCAGCCTGCGTGAACAGGTCGGGCGCTTCCAGGTTCGCCTGCATGAAGCGCGCCGCGTTGTCGGCCGACGTTGCGGCCTGCCCCGGCTGCACGAAGTTGGCATTGAAGGGTTTGAGGCCCGGCAGCGCCGCGTAATACGTCACTGCCTGCACCGTTTGCGCCAGCGTGCTGAGGTCGATCGTGGCGGGCAGCTCGTCGCTGCCGGGCGCCTCGTACAGCTCGCCATCCTGGAAGCGCAGCGCCAGCCCGGTCACGCGCAGCATGCTGCTGGCCAGCGCCTCGCGGTCGATCTCGCACAGCTCGACGCCCCAGGCATACGGATGGGCCGCCTTGACGCTCTTGAACAGGCAATGCTCGTGGTACGCATCCTGGCGCTGGAAGTGCTGGGGGCGCAGCAGCAGACCTTCGCCCCAGAGAACTTTGCTCGTCATGGTGCTGTCTTCCCAGTTGTTATGGCCGGAAAGAAACAATAACGACGACATAGAGTTGCCCACGTGAAGTTCATCAACGTTTGGCGACGAACCGCATGGCAACATGCGTTTGGTTTTCACCACGCAACATTCCGCACGCCCTCTCCCAGCGCCATCGCGAAGGAACACTCCATGAAGGGATACACGCCGGATCTGTTCGACCGTCTGCTCGGCCAGCCGGTACGCCAGGGCGTTGTCGTCGTGCGCCTGAATGTCGACGAGTTGAAGGATGCGGTGGCGCGCGACCTCGAAGCGCTCCTGAACACGCGCTCGATCATCCAGGAAGGCGAACTTGCCGGCTACACCGAATGCAAGACGTCGATGGTCGACTACGGCCTGTGCGATTTCGCCGACCGCTCGCTCTCGAGCCCTTCGGACCGAGCCCATATCTGCGCCTGCATCGAAGCGGCCATCACGCGCCATGAGCCGCGCCTGACCGGTGTGAAGGCGCAGCTGGCGCTGCGCGACGAGGCGGCCGGCCCGTCGATCAATCGCCTGAGCTTTTCAATCACGGCGGTGCTGGTGGGGAGCGTGTCGCAGGAGCCGGTCAACTTCGACGCCGTGCTGCAGCCGTCCACGCTCCAGTACAGCATCCGCAAGGCCGGCCGCGCAGCAGCAGCAATGGCAACAGCGGCGTCGCCGGTGAAGGAGACCTGAGATGGACCAGCTCCTGCCGTATTACGAAAGCGAACTGGCCTACCTGCGCCACAACCTGCGTGAATTCGCCGAACGCTATCCGCGCGTCGCCGGGCGCCTGTTGATCAGCGGTGAAGTCTGCGAAGACCCGCACACCGAACGCATGATCCAGTCGTTCGCCTTTCTCAACGCGCGCATTGCCCGGCGCCTCGACGACGATTATCCCGAGTTCACTGAAGCGCTGTTCGGCGTGCTCTACCCGCACTATCTGCGCCCTTTTCCATCGTGCTCGATCGCGCAGCTCGGCCCCGCCATCACCGCCAGCACCGACGCCGCCGCCACCGGCGCTGCTGCCGCCCAGCAGACGAGCGTGACGACGATCGGGCGCGGCGCCGCATTCAACACGCGGCCCGTGCGCGGTGTGGAATGCACGTTTCGCACCGTGTATCCGGTGACGGTCGCGCCGCTGGCCATCACGCGCGCGGCGTTCTCCCCGATCATCGGCGCGCCCGACACGGTGCGCTTGCCGGCCGGCGCCACGGCCAGCATCAGCGTGCGCGTGGCCATCACCTGCGACGGGCGCGGACTCGATGCGCTGGCGCTGCCGGCGCTGCGCCTGTTCCTCGATGGCGAGCCGTCGCTGTGCGCCGCGCTGCGCGACGCACTGCTGGTGCGCACAGTGGCCGCCTACGTGCAGGCCGATGGCGGGCACTGGATCGCGCTGCCAGCGCTGCCGGTACGCAGCGCCGGCTTTGGCGACGACGAGGCGCTGATCGATTTCCCGGCGCGCTCGCATGCGGCGTATCGCCTGCTGACCGAGTACTTCTGCTTTCCCGAGAAATTCAACTTCGTCGATCTCGACCTGGCCATGCTGACGGCCGCCCTGCCCCGCGGCACACGCGCGCTGACGGTGCACCTGGCATTGGCCGGCATTCGCAGCGACTCGAACCTGGCGCGCATGCTCGGCACCCTCTCGACCAATAACCTGCTTACCGGCTGCACGCCGGTGATCAATCTGTTCCCCCAGCGCGGCGAACCGATCCAGCTGACCCACGCCAAGGCCAATTACCCGGTGCTGGCCGACGGGCGCCGCGCCTATGGCTACGAGGTCAATGCGATCAACGACGTCAATATGGTGCGCCAGACGGCGCAGGGCGAAACGATCATCAAGTTCCAGCCGTTTTACTCGCTCAAGCATGCGCAGACGCCGCAGCACAATGGCCACTACTGGGCCATGGCGCGCGATGAAGCGCTGGCCGAACGCAGCCCCGGCTTCGAAACGCAGATCACGATCGTCGACATCGACTTCGATCCCGCTAAGGTCGAAAAGACCACGCTCAATCTCGAACTGACCTGCACCAACCGCGACCTGCCGTCGCTGCTGCCGTATGGCCAGGCAGGGGGCGACCTGTTCACGGAAGGGGGCTCGGGCACGCGCGCCATCACGTTCCTGCGCAAGCCGACGCGCACCTGGCGCTTCGCACGCGGCCGCAGCGCGCAGTGGCGCCTGATCTCGCTGCTGTCGCTGAACCACCTGTCGCTGGCCGATGGCGGTGTCGACGCGTTTCGCGAAATGCTGGCGCTGCACGACGTGCCCCGTTCGGCCGCGTCGACGCGCCAGATCGGCGGCATCCTCGCGATTGCCTACACGCCCGCCAGCGCCTGGTTGTCCGGTAATCCCTTCAATTGCCTGGTGCGCGGGATCGAGGTGCGGCTCAGTATCGACGAAGAAGCGTTCGTCGGCAGCGGCATCCATCTCTTCGCCCACGTCATCGAACGCTTCCTGGCGCTGTACGTGCACGCCAACAGCTTTACCCAGCTGGTGATCGTGTCCCATCAATCGTCCGAGGAACTGCTGCGATGCGCACCCCGAAGCGGCGATCTGAGTCTGCTGTAATCGAGCAGCTGTTCCGCGAGCCGTGGCGCTTCGATTTCTTCCAGGCGGTGCAGGTGCTCGAGTTGTGGCTGCGGCGTCGCGGCAAGCCGGCGCACGGGCTGGTGGCCGACATGCTGCGCTTCCAGAACTCGGTGTCGCTGGGTTTTCCGGCCAGCCAGCTCGAAAGCATCCATGCCGATGTGCGCGACCTGTCGATCGGCATGCCGTTCGCGCTGCCGATCGACGCCGCAGCGCTGGCCGACGCCGTGCAGGAAGGCACGCTGCGCCATGTGCACCTGACGCCGGCCTTCATGGGTCTACTGGGCTGCAACGGCGTGCTGCCAGCGCATTACACCGAACGCATCGCCGCGCACCAGGCGCACCACAAGAACGAGGAAGAAGACGACGGCCCGCGCGCATTCCTGGATGCGTTCTCGAACCGCTCGCTGGCGCTGTTCTACGAAGCCTGGCGCAAGTACCGTCTGCCTTTGAGGTACCAGCTCGATGGCCAGGATACGTTCCTGCCCCTGTTGATGAGCCTTGCCGGGCTGGGTGACGCGGCGTTGCGGCGGCGCCTGAGCGACTTGGGCGACGGCGCCGTGCTGGATGAATCGATCGGCTATTTTGCGGCGTCGGTCCGGCACCGGCCGGTGTCGGCCGTGCAGCTCGCGCGCGTGCTGTCGGAATATTTCGGTCAGCCGATCGTGGCCGAACAATTCATCGGCGCCTGGTACGACATCCCGGCCGCGCAGCAATCGATGCTGGGCCACGACAGCGCCGTTCTCGGTACGCGCGCGCTGGCCGGCGCGCGCGTCTGGCAGCGCACGCTGCGCCTGCGCCTGATCGTCGGGCCGCTCGCGCATGCGGGCTTCCAGGCTTTTCTGCCGGGCGGGCTTGCCGCGCGCGCGCTCAAGAGCGTGCTGGCGCTGTTTACCGGCGTCGCCCTCGAATACGAAGTCGAGCTGGTGCTGCGCGCGGCCGATGTCCACAACACCACGCTGGACGCCGTCAGTCCGGGCCGGCTGGGCTGGGACGCCTTTCTGGTGCTCGATGCGCCGCCGTGCGACCGGCACGATGTGCGCTACGACCTGCATGCCACACCGCCCCCGGTCGTCAAGACACCGTCCGCCACGTCGCAGCCGTTCGTTAGGTGACAAACGCACCCCGTGCATCCCGATGGCGTATCCTGACGGCTGTGGGGCATCACGCCTCGATGGACTGGAGTGGTGATGAGCGAACAGATCATCTCGGCGATCAAGCTGGGCGGCCAGCAGCTGGCGGCCGTCGTGACGCTGGCGGGACCGGAACGCTACGAGTATTTCATCCGGCGCGCGGCCGAGGCGCGCGAAGTATGGGGCCTGTACCAGGACGGCTGGGCGCTGGCCAAAACGGACGACGGCACCCTCGTGTTTCCGATGTGGCCGGCCAACGAATACGCCACGCTGTGCGCCGAATTCGAATGGGACGGCTACGACGCGCAGGCGTTCTCGCTGGAAGAACTGATCGAAGAACTGCTGCCGCAGCTTGAAGAAGACAGCGTACTGCCGGGCGTGTTCTATACGCCGGGCGACAAGGGCATCACGCCCACCGTGGCGCAGCTGATTGGCGACCTCGAGGACGAACTGCGCCGCAACTGACTGGCCCGGCGCGGCGCCGGCATTACAGGCCCGCCAGCAGCGCCTCGACCACGTCGAGCTGCACCGGTTTGGTCAGGTGGTGGTCAAACCCCGCCTCGTTCGAGCGTTGGCGATCGCTCTCGGCGCCCCAGCCGGTCAGCGCTACCAGCACGATGTCTTCCAGGCCCGGCGTGGCGCGGATCGCACGCGCCGTCTCGTAGCCGCTCATGCCCGGCATGCCGATGTCCAGAAACGCCACGCGCGGACCAAACGTCTGCGCGACGGCCAGCGCCTCGTAGCCGTCGTGCGCCACCTTTGCCGTGTAGCCCGACATCTCCAGGATCATCGACAGCGTCACGGCGGCATCGACGTTGTCGTCTACCACCAGCACCTTCAGGCCACCCGCCGCGTTATCAAGCGCTGGCGCAGGTTCGCCTGGCGCGGGCGCGGCCTGTACTGCCTCGGCGGCCAATGGCAGGCGCACCGTGAAGATGCTGCCGGCATTGGCGCCGGCGCTGGTGGCGGCAACCGAGCCGCCATGCATCTCCACCAGGCGCCGCACCAGCGACAGGCCGATGCCCAGCCCGCCCTGCGAGCGGTCGACCGTGCGGCCGATCTGGCTGAACATCTCGAACACGCCGGCCAGTGCATCCGCCGCGATGCCCACGCCACTGTCGCGCACCGTGATCACGGCATCAAGACCATCGCGCTGCGCCGACAGGGCGATCTGCCCGCCCGGTGGCGTGTACTTGGCCGCGTTATTGAGCAGATTCGCCACGACCTGCGCGATGCGGGTGGCGTCGGCATCGACCGGCAGGACCGCATCGGGCACGTCGAGCGTGAATGCATGCTGGCCTGCCTCGATCAGCGGCATGCTCGTTTCGACTGCGCTGGCCAGGATGGCGGCCAGGTCGGTGCGCTGGCGCTTGAGTTCCAGCTTGCCGCCGCTGATGCGGGCGATGTCGAGCAGGTCGTCGATCAGGCGCACCATGTGGCCGACCTGGCGCTCCATCATGTCGCGCACCTTTGCCATGGCTGCCGGATTGTCGCCGCTCATGCGCATGACCGACAGGCCGTTCCTGATCGGCGCCAGCGGGTTGCGCAGCTCGTGCGCCAGCGTGGCCAGAAATTCGGTCTTGCGGCGGTCGGCCTCGGCCAGGTCGTCGGCCAGGCGCCGCAGCGTCGATTCGGACTGCTTGCGCGCCGAGATGTCGTTGAACAGCAGTCCCACCTTGCGGCTGTCCGCACCGCCGATGCGGGTTGCGTAGACATCGAACCAGCGGTTCATGGCCGGCGCCTCGTTCTCGAAGCGCACCGGTTCACCCGTGAGCGCCACGCGGCCATAGGTGTCGAACCAGAAGTCGTCGAGCCCCGGCAGCATCTCGCGCGCGGTGCGGCCCACGGCGTCTTTCAGGCCGGTGTGCGCCTGGAAGGTCGGGTTCATCTCGAGGAAGCGGTAGTCGATGGGCCGGTTCGCGTCGTCAAACAGCATCTCGAAAATGCAGAAGCCTTCATCGACCGAGTCGAACAGGGTGCGGTAGCGCTCTTCGCTGGCGCGCAGCTGCTCGACCACCCGTCTGCTTTCGATGTTCGCGGCCTGCAGCTGGTGCAGCAGCTGTTCGCGCTCCTCGCTGGCATTGCGCTGCTGCGTGATGTCACGCGAAATCACGAGCAGATGGGCGCGCAGGCCGTCGCCGCTGGCAGTGCGGGTGACCATCACGTCCCACCATTTGGGCGTGCCTTTGGCGGTGGGACAGGCGGCAACGAGATGACCGGTGCCGCCGGCACGCGCCGTCTCGAGCGCCGCGCGCACGGCGTCGTGGGACGCGGCCGGCCAGAACGCCATCCAGGGCTGGCCATGCAGCAGCTCGGCATCGTCGATTTCCATCGCGCTGCGGCCATTGCAGTTCATTGCGAGGATCGTGCCATCCGTGTCGAGCAGTTTCACGCAGTCGGGGATGGCTTCGAACAATGCCCAGCCGAAGGAGACGGCGTCCTGTGCCGGCATGGTGTCGCGGGGTTCCTGCATGTGTGACCTTCCGGCTATGTCTCCAGACTTGGAGAACGTTAAAACAATTTCAACAGGAAATTTTACCCAGATCGGCGTGACCTTGCAGTAATGATGCATACGTCGTGCATCCGGAATGGGCGTATTCCCCCCTCATGTCATCAAACTGTGACCAAACTGTCACGCCGGCGTCATCTTGCCTTACTACTATTCACGGGCTTTCCCTTATCCCTACAACAAATACAGGATCCATCCCGTGAACAAGCCGACCGATCTCGCCCGCCATGGCATCGACCATGACGATATCGACCTGAATACTTCGTCGAACGAGCAATTCAGCACTGTCATGAACGCCCGCCTGAGCCGCCGCAACATGCTGCGCGGCGGCGCCGCCACGGCCGCCACCG
Source organism: Massilia aurea (assembly GCF_014200505.1). GTDB lineage: Bacteria > Pseudomonadota > Gammaproteobacteria > Burkholderiales > Burkholderiaceae_D > Telluria > Telluria aurea_B. The sequence goes on from NZ_JACHBX010000002.1 coordinate 752,791, forward strand.
CGCTGCTGAGCACCTTCGGCCTGACCGCGTGCGGCGGTTCGGATGATGATCCTGTCGCGACGGCCCCGGCACCAGTCGGCAACACGCCGCCGCCGCCGCCAGTCGAAAAGCTGCTCGGCTTCACCGCCGTCGGCAAGAGCCTGGCTGACACCGTCGTCGTCCCGGCCGGTTATACCGCCAGCGTGATCTACGCACTGGGCGATCCGCTCACCAGCAGCACCGCTGCCTACAAGAACGACGGCACCGACACCGATTTCGAGAACCGCGCGGGCGACCACCACGACGGCATGGAATTCTTCTCGCTGTCCGCCGATGGCGCCGTCTCGACCACCGGCGTGACGCGCGGCCTGCTGGCCATGAACCACGAAGCGACCACCAACGAAGGCCTGGCCTCGTTCTTCGTGCACGCCAATGGCGGCACCAATACGCTGCCGCGCCCGGCGCTGGAAGTCGACAAGGAGATGGCGCTGCACGGCCTGTCCATCGTCGAAGTGCGCACCACCAACGGCAAGTGGGAATACCTGCAGAATTCGAACTTCAACCGCCGCGTGCACCAGCAGACCGAGGTCCAGATTTCGGGCCCGGTGCGCGGCAATGCGCTGGTCAAGACCAAGTACTCGCCGGACGGCACCAAGTTCCGCGGCACGCTCAACAACTGCGGCACCGGCCGCACGCCATGGAACACCTATCTGTCGGGCGAAGAAAACTGGGCCGGCTACTTCACCCGCTCGGCCACCGACAACGCGGCGCGCGGCGACAAGAGCGTCGCATCGCTCAATCGCTACGGCGTGGCGCAGGGCGCGGCTTCGCGTCACGGCTGGGAAACGGGCGGCACGGACGACAAGTACGCACGCTGGAACATCAGCAAGAAGGGCACGTCGGTCGACGGCAGCGATGACTACCGCAATGAACTCAACGGCGAAGGCTACATCGTCGAGATGGATGCCTACGACAAGACCCGTCCACTGAAAAAACGCACCGCGCTGGGCCGCTTTGCCCACGAAAGCGCCGCCTTCGGCCGCCTGCTGGCCGGCGCGCCGCTGGCCATCTATATGGGTGACGATTCGCGCGGCGAGTACATCTATAAATTCGTCTCGACTGCCCCGTGGAACCCAGCCGATGAGATCGCCGCCGACCGTATCGCCACCGGCGACAAATACCTCGACAGCGGCAAGCTGTATGTGGCCAAGTTCAACGCCGACGGCAAGGGCAGCTGGATCGAACTGAATATCGCCAATGCCGCGATTGCCGGCTACGCCACTTACAAGTTCGCCGACCAGGCCGACGTGTTCGTCAACGCCCGCCTGGCGGCCGATGCCGTCGGCGCGACCAAGATGGACCGCCCTGAATGGTGCTCGGTCAACCCGGCCAACGGCGAGATCTATTACACGCTGACCAACAACAGCAACCGCCGCGCCGAGCCAAGCGGCTCGAGCCAGATGGGCGTGGACGCGGCCAACCCGCGCGCCTACACCGACATGAAGGGCACCACCGCCCAGCCGGGCAACCCGAACGGTCACATCATCCGCATGAAGGAAGATGCCGCTGGTTCGACCGCCACCACCTTCAGCTGGGACGTGTACCTGTTCGGCGCCGAAGCGGCGGCCGCGGCGAGCACGATCAACCTGTCGGGCCTCTCCGCTGACCAGGACTTCTCGAGCCCGGACGGCATGTCCTTCACCGCCTCGACCGGTATCTGCTGGTTCCAGACCGACGATGGCGCCTACACCGATGTCACCAACTGCATGATGCTCGCCGGCAGGCCAGGCACGGTCGGTGATGGCAAGAAGGTCACCGTGCCGAACGTGAAGGCCGATGGTTCGATCCTGAACGTCGACACCTACGTCGGCAAGGCCGCCACGCCGGACACGCTCAAGCGCTTCCTGGTGGGCCCGAAAGGCTGCGAGCTGACCGGCATCGCCGAAACGCCGGACGGCAAGGCGCTGTTCGTCAACATCCAGCACCCGGGCGAAACCACGGCTGCTGCCAATCTGGGCGATCCGACCAAGTACACGAGCCAGTGGCCAGCCAACGCCGGCTACGGCGCAGGCAAGCGTCCGCGTTCGGCAACGCTGGTCATCACCAAGAACGACGGTGGTCGTATCGGTTCGTGATCGCCTGATCTGATCGTTGCCTGACCTGAGGGGCCGGCTGCTTGTGCAGCCGGCCTTTTTTGTTGTGGCGCTTGCCTGCATGGTTCAAGGCTGATCGAGCGGTAGCAACGCGGCGCGCGCGGCCTTGAGCAGCGCCGCACCCATGCGATCGAGGCGCGGGGGCTGGATGCGCCAGGCGTGCCAGTACAGCGGCACGTCGTGCGCGATGGCGGGCGACAGGTCGACCAGTGCGCCGCTCTGCAGCAGCGCCGCGCACTGCTCGTGCGGCAGCATGCCGTAGCCCAGACCGAGGCGCACCGCCTCCGCGAACGCATCGCTGGATGGCACGTAGTGAAACGGGTACGCGCCGTCCGGCAGCCCGAATTGCGTGAGCAGGAACGACGACTGCATCGCATCCTTGCGATCGAAGACCATCAGCGGCGCGACCTGCGCGGTGGCGCGCGTGATCCCGGCCGGGAACCAGCGCTGCGCGAACGCGGGCGAGGCCACCAGCCGGTAGCGCATCACGCCGAGCAGGCTCGCGCTGCAGCCGCGCATCGGCTCTGCCTCGCCCGAGATGCAGGCCACCGCATGGCCGCCTTCGAGCAGCGAGAACGTGTGGCCCTGGTTATCGAGGATGAATTCGACCAGCAGCTGTTCGTCGATCAGGATGGGCGCCAGCACGGGCAGCAGCCAGGTCGCCAGCGTATCGTTGTTGACCGCGAGCGTTACGCGCGCCGGGCCCGGGTCGCCCGTCATCTCGGCCAGGAACTCCGATTCGAGCAGCGTGGAGCGGCGCAGGTATTGCAGCAGACGCGCGCCGGGCGCGGTCGGGCGGCAGGGCCGGCTGCGCACCAGCAGCGGCGTGCCCATGTCCTGCTCCAGCGCCGAGATGCGCTGCGAGACGGCCGACGGTGTGATCCTGAGCTGGGCGGCAGCGGCTTCCAGGCTGCCGGCGTCGATGGCGGCGAGGAAGGCGGCGCTGCGGCGAGGGTCGAGCTTCATGATTAGCGCTTCTTACGTAGCCTGAATAATCATGAATATAATTGAAGTGGAGTCCGTGGGCTGGAATAGTGGCGGCTTTCGCACGAAAGGCTGCCATGTTCTCGCAACAGATCTATCTTCAGGGGCTGGGCCTGGGCGCTGGTCTCATCATGGGCATCGGCGCCCAGAACGCGCACGTGCTGCGCACCGCGGTCCGGGGCCGGCACGTGCTGCCGACGGTCGCCACGTGCATCATCGTCGATGCGATCCTGATTGCGGCCGGCACCAGTGGCCTGGGCGCGCTGATTGAAGCGTCGCCGATCCTGATGCCGCTGGCGCGCTACGGCGGCGCGGCATTCCTGATCTGGTACGGGCTGCGCTGCTGGTCGAGCAGCTGGCGTGGCGGCGCGACCTTGTCCGGCGACGGGGCTGCGCAGGCGCAGACGCTGGGCGCGGCGCTGGCAACCGTGCTGGCGCTGTCGCTGCTCAATCCGCACGTGTATCTGGATACTGTCGTGCTGCTCGGGGCGGTGGGCAGCAGCCTGGCGGCGAGCGAGCGCAGTTCGTTTGCGCTGGGGGCAATCACGGCGTCGGCGTTGTGGTTTTCGGCGATTGGGCTGGGGGCGCGGCGCTTCGCGTCGACACTGGCGCGCCCTGGGGTGTGGCGCGTGATCGAGGCGCTCACGGGCGCCGTGATGCTGGTGCTGGCGATGCTGCTCGTGCTCGACCGGTGAGGCTGCAAAAAAAGTGGATGGGCACGGTGCATGGCGGTGTAAAGTTGCATTTTGTCCATCCAATTTTCGAGGAGCTGGCTTGAACCGCAAGAACCGTTTGGCACTGAAACTGATGGCCCTGTGCATGGCCACCGTGGGCTGGTCCGGCGTACACGCCGCCGACGTCATCATCAGCGCCGAGCGGCTGCTGGACGTGAAAACCGGGCGCATGATCGACAAGCCGGAGATTCTGGTGCGCGAAGGCAAAGTCGTCAGCATCGGGCGCGTGGGTGGCGCTGCGGCTGCTGGCGGCGCAGTCGCCGCTGGCGAAGCCCCCACGCGCATCGACCTGCCCGGCATGACGCTGCTGCCCGGCCTGATCGACATGCACGTCCACATCGACGCCGACCCCACCTACGGCGGCTACAGCAACCTCGAATACAACGACCGCTTCTGGTCGGCGCTGGCCGTGGTCCATGCGGGCAAGACGCTCGACGCGGGCTTCACCACCGTGCGCAATCTCGGCTCGGCTGACTGGAACGACGTCGGCCTGGGCCAGGCGATCGACGCCGGCAAGGTGCGCGGCCCGCGCATCATCCCCGCCGCCTGGTCGTTCGGCCCGACCGGCAGCCACTGCGACAGCACCTACTTCCCGCCATCGATGGACCAGAAAGGTCCCTACAACGCCGACGGTCCGGACGAAGTGCGCAAGTCGGTGCGCTCGCTGCGCAAGTACGGTGCCCAGGTCATCAAGGTGTGCGCCACGGGCGGCGTCTTCTCGCGCAACACCGAGCCGGGCCAGCAGCAAATGAACCTCGCCGAACTGCGCGCGGCCGTCGAAGAAGCGCACCAGTGGGGCCTGCAGGTCGCCGCGCACGCGCACGGCGCCGCCGGCATCAAGGACGCCATCCGCGCCGGCGTGAACACGATCGAGCACGCCAGCCTGATCGACGACGAAGGCATCGCCCTGGCCAAGAAGCATGGCGCATGGCTGTCGATGGACATCTACAACGGCAGCTACACGGCGCTTGAGGGCAAGAAGAACGGCGTGCTGGAAGACAATCTGCGCAAGGACCGCGAAGTGACAGAACTGCAGCGCCAGAACTTCAAGCGCGCCCATGCGGCCGGCGTGAAAATGGTCTTCGGCACTGACGCCGGCGTCCACCCGCACGGCGGCAACGGCAAGCAGTTCGCCATCATGGTCCAGTACGGCATGACGCCACTGCAAGCCATCCAGAGCGCCACCATCAACGCCGCCGAAGCACTGGCACGCAAAGACGTCGGCATCATCGAACCCGGCCGCTACGCCGACCTCGTCGCCGTCGAAGGCGACCCAACCGTCAACGTCCGCCTGCTGGAAGCCCCCGCCGTCGTCATCCAGAACGGCCTCATCGTCAAACGCCTCACCCCCTAACAATGAGGGTCAGTGTAGAATTAATGAGCAATAGCCCAATATCAAGCCAGTAAATGTTGCAGCGTCAACAGTATTGAATCACTTGAATATGTGCCAGCTTTAATTAGGGTCAGAGTCGAATTAATTTTCAATTTATTTTCAAAAATTGATAAACAATTCGACTCTGACCCTAATTGTTTTCTTTGAATTTTATGTGTTCAGGGATGATTTAATTTCCTGATTTAAATTAGTATCTTACAGGCATAGTTTTATGCCGTATCACCCCTTTAAATAATTGGGGTCAGAGTAGAATTAATGAGCAATTGATCCAATTTCCGTTCGATCTGGCGTTAACCCTGAGCTCGGCTGTATGTCTTGCAAATCAATTAGGGTCAGAGTCGAATTAATAAGAAATTGATTAGCTGAAGTTGTCAAACAATTCGACGCTGACCCTCATTGTTTGGTTTTAGGAGAAAAAATGAAAGCAATTGTTTATACGCAGAATGGGCTGCCGATCGATGATCCAAAGGCGCTTGTCGAGATGGAAATGGCGATGCCGGAGCCGGGCCCGCATGATGTGGTGGTCGAGGTGCGCGCGGTGTCGGTCAATCCGGTCGATACCAAGATCCGGCTTGGCGTGGCAGTGACTGAGCCGCGTGTGCTCGGGTGGGATGCCAGTGGTGTCGTGCAGTCGGTTGGCGACAGTGTCACGCTGTTCGCGCCCGGCGATGAAGTGTTTTATGCCGGATCGCTTATTCGCCCCGGCTCCAACAGCCAGTTCCAGGCGGTCGATGAGCGCATCGTTGGCAAGAAGCCCCGTACGCTCGGTTTTGCCGAAGCGGCTGCCCTGCCCCTGACGTCGATCACGGCCTGGGAGCTGCTGTTCGACCGCCTGCGCGTGCCTGAAGGCGGAGGGGCCGGCAAGTCGCTGCTGGTCATCGGTGCGGCCGGCGGTGTTGGCTCGATCCTGATCCAGCTCGCGCGCCAGCTCACGGGCCTCACTGTCATCGGCAGCGCATCGCGCGATGCCACGCGCGAGTGGGTCACCAAACTGGGTGCGCACCATACCGTCGACCACACGCGCCCGATGCAGCCGCAGCTGGCCGAGCTGGGCTTCGACCAGGTCGACATCGTCATCAGCCTGACGCACACCGATCATCACTACGCCGACATCATCGAGGCCCTCGCGCCGCAGGGCCAGCTGGCGCTGATCGACGATCCTGCTACGCTCGACGCGGTGCCGCTCAAGCGCAAATCGATCTCGCTGCACTGGGAGCTGATGTTCACGCGCTCGCTGTTCGGCACACCCGACATGGTGCGTCAGCACGAGCTGCTGAACCGCGTGGCCGACATGGTCGATGATGGCCGCCTGACGACGACCCTGGGCGAGCACTTCGGTCCGATCACCGCCGAGAACCTGCGCCGCGCGCATGCGCTGATCGAAAGCGGCAAGGCCATCGGAAAAATCGTCCTCGAAAACTTCTGACGCCGGAATCGCTTACCATCGTGGGATTGAAAAATCCCACGATCACCCAGCGAAAGCGAAAGGAACACCATGGACATTCTGTCGGCCGCCAAGAAGCGCCATACCGCCAAAGCCTACGATAGCGCGCGTCGCATCCCCGAAGAAGTGATGCAGCAAGTGTATGACCTGCTGCGTAACAGCGCGTCGTCGGTCAATTCGCAGCCATGGCACTTCATCGTCGCCAACACGCCCGAAGGCCGCGCGCGCATTGCCAAGGCGACCCAGGGCGGCTACGTCTACAACGCCGCCAAGGTCAACGATGCATCGCACGTGATCGTGCTGTGCGCCCGCGTCGACATGGACGAAGCGCACATGGACGCGCTGCTGGAACAGGAAGAACGCGACGGGCGCTTCCGCGACGCGCAGGCGCGCGCCGGCCAGGACGCGACCCGCCGCGGCTATGTCAACCAGCACCGCTACGGCACCAAGGATGTGGCCCAGTGGCTCGAGAAGCAGGTCTACCTGGCGCTGGGCACCGCGCTGGTGGGCGCGGCCACGCTGGAGATCGATGCGACGCCGATGGAAGGCTTCGACCAGAAGATCCTCGACGCCGAATTCGGCCTGAACGAGAAAGGCTTGACCAGCCTGGTGCTGGTGAGCTTCGGTTACTCGTCGCCAGCCGACTTCAATGCGGGCTTGCCGAAGTCGCGCCTGACGCAAGAGGCGACGTTCACCTTCATCGATTGATGCGAGCGTAAGACTGGCCCACTTCGGTGGGCCTTTTTTGTCTTGTATCGTACTCGCGGAAACTGCAGCCTGCACACGAATTACTGTGATGATGGCGACGCTGGCTTGGTCTCCGGCACATCTCCCTGACAGTTTGCGTTTTTGATGACCATCTTTTTGTAGATATCGAGTGGGGGCATATTCAGGGCGGCCCGGCGCGCTTCGACTTTCTCACGGTCGTCCAGCCGATCGAACTCTAGATTGCACGGCTGCTCTGGCAGCGACATCAGCTGGGTGCCATACAGCTGTGGCCTGCGCTCGGCCACCGCGACACGGTCGGACAGATAGGCAAAGTTGCGCCCTACCGGTTCGCCCCGCTCTGCGGCGATCTTCTCGAGCAAGGCCAACGTCTGCTTCTGGAATGCCCTGTCGTGATCGGCGTGCTGCACCAGCAGCCAGGCATCGCGCTCGGCGCGCTCGCCGTGCTTTTCGGCGTCAGGAAAACCGCACTGTGCAAACAGGACTTTCAGACGCGCGGTGTTGGCACGGTCGATCACCCCCATGTGCGCCCCGATTTTCTGCTGGGCCGGGGTGTTGATCTCGCTGAAATCGAGCCGGGAGCGCAAGGCCTGGTCGGCGCTGACCATCGTGCGCAGTTCCTTCGTGTAGTCCTCGCAGGCCGCCTGCGCTGGGACCCATGGTAAAGTCGCAGCAACGGCGACGCCCAGAATCTTCAAAAAATTCTGCATCCATATCCTTGATGGCAGTAATCACCAGGCCAGTGTAAGACCGCTACCTGGCGAGGTCCACGCATCCTGCATGATCTGATGGTGCCTTCCTCCCGACCAGTCATGCTGGAACAGCTCGAGAGGCGACGTTCACGTTCACTTGAGCGGTACTGGGCCATCGCAAGCGGATGACAGCACCTTTTCCATGAACACGGACGCGATGCCGATCCCGCTGCGATGCGCGTACACCTCGTCGCGCACCCGCATGAATCCGGCGCGCTCATAGAAGGCCACCGCATTGAGCGACGCCGACAGGAACAGGCGTTGCACGCCGCGCCCCTGCGCCAGCACTTCCAGCCAGCGCAGCAAGTCCCGCGCGATCCCGCGCCCTTGATACGCTGGTTCGACAAACACAGCATCGACTTCGCCGCTGGCCAGGTCGAGCACCGCGAAGCCTGCCAGCGCGCTGTCCTCTTCCGCCACCACGGCGCTCCCCAGATTCACCAGCTCCGCCAGTGACGCCGGCGGCGCGCTGGCGGACCAGGTCTCGATCACCGTCGCCGGATAGTGCGCCGCGCAACTGGCCCGCACGGCCCGCGTGCGCAGCGGCCACAAGGCGGCCAGATCGGCTGCGGTGGCCGCACGGCATATCAGCATGATCCACTCCTGATGCATTGGTGACAGCACATCGTACACGGGGCCGTTGTCGCCGCGGCGCCGGACGGCCGCCATCGTCTGCGGACGGCTGCTGGCCTGTCTGTAGCAAGCCCGTCGAACAACCACCCGGCCTTCGTGCTACAGTCTCCTGCCGCTTTCCTCCCGACCCGCCATGCTGAAACAGCTCACCACCTTTGCCATTGCCGCCCTCGTCGTCGCCAGCAGCGCCCACGCTGCGCCGCCGGTCTATGGCTTCGTCGTCAAGAACACCTACCCCCACGATCCGCAAGCGTTCACGCAGGGTCTGTCTTACCGCGATGGCTACCTGTACGAAAGCACGGGCCAGATCGGCCACTCGACGATCCGCAAGGTCGACATCAAGACGGGCAAGGTGGTGCAGAAGGCCGATCTGCCGCCTAACGTATTCGGTGAAGGCTCCACCGCAGTGGGCAATACGCTGGTCGGCCTGACCTGGCAGTCGCAGGTCGGCTATGTGTTTGACCTCAAGACCTTCAAGCTCAAACAGCAATTCAAGTACGAGGGCGAAGGCTGGGGCCTGGCGGGCGATGCGAAGCAGCTGTACATGAGCGATGGCAGCGCCGCCATCCGCATCCTCGATCCGAAGACGATGAAGGAGCTGCGCCGCATCCAGGTCACGGCCGAGGGCCAGCCGGTGCCGCGCCTGAACGAGCTCGAATTCGTAAACGGCGAGCTGTATTCGAATGTCTGGGGGACAGACCTCATCCTGCGCATCGATCCCGACAGCGGCAAGGTCCTCGGCCTGATCGACCTGACCGGCCTGTTGCCGCCGGAAGCGCGCGGCACCACATCCGTCGACGCCGTCCTGAACGGCATCGCCTGGGACGACAAAGGCAAGCGCCTGTTCGTCACCGGCAAGCTGTGGCCCAAGCTGTTTGAAATCGAGCTGGTGCCACGCCTGCGCCGCTGATTACACGGATTTCGTCACGTCGATCACGACCTTGCCGAAGTGCGCGCCGGACGCCAGATAGCGGTACGCGTCCTGCGCCTGGTCGAACGGGAACACGCGATCGATTACCGGCTTGACGCCGCTGGCGTCGACGAAGCGCATCACGTCCTCCAGCATCGCGCGGCTGCCCACGTGCACGCCCACCAGGCGCTTGGCGCTGGCCAGCAGCGCCGCCGGATTGACTTCACCGCCAAAGCCGCTCACGCCGCCAATGATGGCCACCGTGCCGCCCATTGCCACCGCCGCCACTGACCGGTTCACGGTCCCCTGGCCGCCCACCTCCAGCACCACCTGCGCACCCACGCCATGGGTCAGGTGCAGCACTTCGTCCTGCCATTCGGGGATCGTGGTGTAGTTGATCGTGTGATGTGCACCCAGTTCGCGTGCGCGCGCCAGCTTCTCGTCGCTCGACGAGGTCACGATCGTGCGCAGGCCGGCGGCGCGCGCCAGTTGCAGGCCCAGGATCGACACGCCGCCCGTCCCCAGCAGCAGCACGGTGTCGCCGGGTTTGACGTGATTGCTCGAGACGAAGATGGCGTTCCACGCGGTGACCGCTGCGCAGGGCATCGTGGCCGCTTCGATGAAGCTCAGGCCTGCCGGGACAACCGCCAGCGCATCCTCGTGCAGCACGACTTCTTCGGCCAGCATGCCGTCGATGTCGCCGCCCAGGCCATTGCGGATTTTCGCGGGCGTCGGTGCACCCTCGTGCCAGAACGGAAAGAACGAACCGGCCACGCGATCGCCCACCTGCACGCGCGTGACGCCCGGCCCGACGGCCAGCACTTCGCCGGCGCCGTCCGAGCACGGGATGATCGGATCGTCGACCGAGACCAGGTAATTCCCGGCCGCGACCATCAGGTCGCGGTAGTTGAGCGCAACGGCGTGCACGCGAATGCGCACTTCGCCCAGGCCAAGGTCGCGCACCGGATAGTCGATGGCTTGCAGGCCGTCGATGTTGGCGCCGTGAAGAATTTGGTAAGCCTGCATGGGTGCTCCTATGTCAGTTGAAATCGTTATTTTTCGTCGAGGTGGTACAGCAGCCAGATGGCCGCCAGCAGCGGCAGGTTCTTGATCAGGGGCCCGAACGGATGGACCAGAAATTGCGGCAGCATCGACGCAATCACGACGCTGTACACGCCGATCAGGCCAAATTGCGTCACCCACAACCAGCGTCGCCGCGGCAAAAACAGCGTGCCCAGTCCCAGCAGCAGATCCAGGCCCGCCGCGCCATACAGCGCGGGCAGTTGCAGCTCCGGCGGCACGCCCGCCTGTGCCAGCAGCGCCAGGCTGTCCTCGATCGGGAACAGGCCGAGCGAGACGATCGCCGTGATGATCCAGACCGCGGCAATGCTGTAGCGCAGGACCGGCAGCAGCCAGCCAAGCTTGGCGCGCGCCCGCTCGCACTCGGCGTCCTGAATGAAGGCACTGACGGGCCGTGGCGGATGGCCGATCAGGTTGGCCGTGAGCGTCGCGTCGGCGCTGTTGTCGTGATCGAGCATCTTCAGCGCGTCACGATCCAGCAGCGAGCCTGGCAGCAGTCCAGCGAAACCGGCGGCCAAACGGGCTACGCGCCCGGGCAAGTGCAGTACCGGCTGGCGGCCCATCGCCATCGCGCGGCGCAGCGTGGCCAGGTATTCGGTGAAGGGCATCGCTTGCGGCCCCACCAGCGGCACGCGCATCGTCGCGCCGCCGTCCGGTGCCATCGGCAGCCGGTGCTTGAACAGGCCGATGATGGCCGCTACCAGATCGTCGATGTGGATCGGCTGCACCAGCTGCGGCTTGTCGCCGAAGCGTAGCGTGAACGGCATGCTGGCCAGCGTGCGCATGGCGCGCGCGCTGCCGCCGTCGCGGCCATACACGAGCGACGGCTGGACGATGTAGGAACGCAGCGGCAGCGATGCGAGGTAGTCGTCGGCCTCGCGCTTGGACACGTGATACGGCGTGGTGCCTTCGCGATCCGCGCCCAGCGCGGACAGCTGGATCACCATCTGCACGTCATGCGATTCAGCGCAGGCGGCGAACAGGGCGCGCGGCGTTTCCTTGTGCAGGCGGACAAACGTCTGGCGGCCGCTCTCGCGAAAAATGCCGACCGTGTTGATCACGGCGTCGATTCCCGAGAGGCGCGACAGCCAGGTTGATTTATTGTTATCGTTAGTGAAATCAGCATGGATATAGCTGAGGCGCGGGTCGTCGCTCGTTTCGGGATGACGCACCGCACAGACGACGTGGTGGCCTTCGGTCAGCAACGCTTGCAACAAGTGTTGCCCAACAAACCCGCTTGCACCCGTCAGCAAAATCCGCATCCGATGTTCCCTTTACGCGATCGAAAAGAGGATTGTATGAAATATACGGTAATACAGCGCGCACTCGTCTCCGGTGCGGCCTCGAGTATTGTCTCGACGGTCGCCATGGCGCTGGTCGCAAAGAAAGAAACCGGCAGCCCCTATGCCGCAACCAATGCTGTCAGTCACTATGTGCACGGTCGCAAGGCCAGCTTCCGTGACCGCTTCTCGCTGCGCTACACGGTGCCCGGTCTGTTGATTCACCATGCCAGCGCCACGGTCTGGGCACTGGTGTTCGAGCGTGTCATGGGCGGCGTGCTCGATCAGAAGAACCCGTCGGCCGTCCTGGCCTCGGCAGCGGCAACGTCGGCCTTCGCCGCCTTCACCGACCACAAGCTGACGCCACGGCCATTGCAGCCGGGGTACCAGAAACGCCTGTCGAACAAGTCGCTGGGCGTGGTCTACACGTCGATTGCCGTCGGCATGGCGCTGGGCTCGATGTTCTTGCGGCGTAATCAGCCGCCGAAGTGATGGTGTGTTAGTGGTGCGGCCTGGCTGTCGCCAGCCGCCGGGTGGCTTGCGCCGGTGGCGTGTCGCCCAGTGGCAGCAAGCCGGCGCCGCGCGCCAGGGCCCGCACCAGCGTGGCCTCGCCCAGGCGCAGGCCGTGGCCGCGAAGTTGCGGCAATGAGCGCACCGGCTCCGGTGTGATCTCGATGGCGGCGCGTACCAGCAAACGCTGGAGCGGCCGCAGGGGCGCAGGCAGGATCGGCGCCTCGCCCATGATCCGAATGAAATCGGCCAGGATGGCCGACCCCTCCAGGCCAGGCGCAATGCTGGCCAGCGTACTTTCCCACTCGCTCCACGAGCGCGGCGCACCCGTCGCGCCATACAAGCGCGCCGCAGGCTGCGCCTCGGCGAATGCCGCATCCTTCTCCAGCGCTGACAAACGGCGCGCGTAGCGGTGATACGCCTCGGTAAAGCCGAAGGTGGCCGTGGCCTGGACCCAGTCGAGCAGGCGCGGATCGTTCGCGTGGTACGGCACGCCGGCCGGCGTGGCGCCCTGCACGTGGCGGTGGATACGCACCACGTTTGCAATTAGTTGTTCGGCCGCCGAGCGGGGGCCGTACACCGTCATCATTGCGGCAAAACCGGTGCGGCGCAGACGCAGGGCCGGGTCGCGCCGGAAGCTGCTGTGGTCCCACACGCCAGTGCGCACCGACGGTTCGGCCAGTTCGAGCAGCACTGCCGTCACCCCGCCGATAAACAGTGCGACCGGGTTGGCGAACACCTGCCAGGTGATGCCACCGGCCGGCGCCAGCGCGGGTTCGCCAGCCGGCTGGCTGAAGTCGAACGCCATGCCGGCCGGTGGTTGCATCAATGCCCGCAGCTGCGCCAGCACGTCAGCCTTTCTTGCCCCGCATGCGCTGCACCAGCGTCACGACGGCGACGATGATCGCGCCCACGAGCACGCCGACGAGCGCGTCGACCAGGGTCGGGACCAGGAACGCCAGCACGCCGCCCACCGCTGGTACGTCGGCCACGCCGGCGGCCATGCTTTGCGCGAAGTGGTGCACGGCAGGGATGGCGTGGGCGATGATGCCGCCGCCGACCATGAACATGGCGGCGGTACCGACCACCGACAGCACCTTCATCAGGCGCGGCGCAAATGCCAGCAAGCCCTTGCCCAGACCGCGCGCGGCGCCGTTCTGGCTTTTGCTCAGGTACAGACCCGCGTCATCCATCTTGACGATGGCGGCCACCAGGCCGTACACGCCGATCGTCATCACGATGGCAATCGCCACCAACACGGCAACCTGCTGGCCGAAGGCGACGCCTACCAGGGTGCCCAGCGAGATCACGATGATCTCGGCCGACAGGATGAAGTCGGTGCGCACGGCGCCCTTGATTTTTTCTTTTTCCAGCGCGACCAGATCGACCTCGGTATTGGCCACCGCCGCCACGTGCGCGGCCTTGTGCTGTGCATCTTCCTCAGGGCTGTGCAGGAATTTGTGCGCGAGCTTTTCGGCGCCCTCGAAGCACAGGAACGCGCCGCCGATCATCAAGAGCGGCGTGATGAGCCACGGCAGGAACACCGAGATGGCCAGTGCGGCCGGCACCAGGATCGCCTTGTTGACGAACGAGCCCTTGGCCACGGCCCAGACGACCGGCAGTTCGCGATCGGCGCGCACGCCCGTGACTTGCTGCGCATTGAGTGCCAGGTCGTCGCCCAGGACGCCGGCGGTTTTCTTGGCGGCGACCTTGCTCATCACGGCAACGTCGTCGAGGACGGCGGCAATATCGTCCAGTAGGGTCAGTAAACTTGCTCCAGCCATGGGTCGTGCTCCTTCAAAATTAAGTTGCAATGATAGTAACCGAGGCGCCGTAAAGTACCTACACGGTTCAGCGCCGGTTTTTGCGTTTCAACCCCGCCAATCTGCATCTCGTCGCTTTTGCCGCGCGCGCCGGATGCGTTGTACGTATTGTCCATGCTGAAGGTTGCGGTGCTGCAGCCTCGTCCCCCATCAAGGAGATCCCATGAACACCGATTCGATCCAGGCCGCAGCTCCCGTTCGCCGTGTCCGTCCTCCCAAGCGCAAGACCCGCATCACCATCTATCTCGACGACGAAGTCCTCAACGAATTTCGCACCCTGTCCGAGCGTTGCGGTACCGGATACCAGACCCTGATCAACGCCGCACTACGCAACCGTTTGAACGGTCCAATCGGCGAAACCGGCGTCGCATAAGGCTTCCTTGCAGATTTCCCTCCTGGCGCGGCATTGCACTTGGCAATATTTATGCTAATCTTCCCGCTCTTTTAACCCCGGAGGGATTTATGAAAAAAGGCGAACTGATCGCAGAATTCGCGAAGCGTACCGAGATGTCCGGTGCTGCCGCTGGCGTGGCCGTGAACACGATCATCGAGATCATCACCGAGCGCCTCAAAAAAGGCGACACGGTCGGCATCACCGGCTTTGGCACCTTCTCGGTGACGAAGCGCGCTGCACGCAAGGGCCGCAATCCTGCCACCGGCGAAGTGATCAAGATCGCGGCGTCGAAGAGCCCGCGTTTCTCGGCTGGCGCGACGCTGAAGGCATCGGTCAACCCGACCAAAAAGAAGTAAGCACCATCCCACGGCCTTGTGCCGCGGCCCCTGTGCGGGTCGCGCGCGCGAGGCTGATGCAGTAACGTCCCGTCGTCCACCCTCCCCGCTGTTCCCCATTTTCTACCCGCCACCATGAGCTTCGCCACCTGGATCGCCTTCGTCATCGCTGGTTCCCTGATCGCCATTTCGCCTGGTTCCGGCGCGGTGCTGTCGATGTCGCACGGCCTGGCCTATGGCCTCAAGAAAGCCAGCGCCACGGTGCTGGGCCTGCAACTGGGCCTGATACTGGTGTTGATCATCGCCGGCGCCGGTGTCGGCTCGCTGCTGCTGGCGTCCTCGGTCGCGTTCACGATCGTCAAGGTGGTCGGCGCGCTGTACCTGATCTACCTGGGCGTGAGCCAGTGGCGTGCCGCGCCTGCGCCCGGCCCCGCCGCATCGACCGTCGGCCTCGAAGCGCACCCGCCGTTCGGCCGCCGCGTGCTGACGGGTTTCCTGACCAATACCACCAACCCGAAGGGCATCATCTTCATGGTCGCGGTGCTGCCCCAGTTCATTTCGAAAGACGCCCCGCTGCTCACGCAACTGGCGATCCTGGGCGTGACGATGGTCGTCATCGATTCGGTCGTCATGCACTGCTACGCGGCGCTGGCCGCGTCGATGCAGCGCTATATGCGCGATCCGCGCCACATGAAGCTGCAGAACCGCGTGTTCGGCGGCGTGCTGGTCGTGATTGGCTCGATGCTGTTTTTCGTCAAGCGTCATCCGGGCTGACACGCCGGTCTGCCGGCAGATGCAACTGTTTGTAAGCCGCGTTGCCCGGTCAGCGGGCGCGCGTTGTAATGCGTTTGTACCTTTCCGTCTGCGTTCCCCTCCGGAGCACCACCATGACCCCTCGTTTCGCCCCGACCGCCGCATTGCTCGTACTGGCGGCCTTTTCCACGTCCGTGCCCGCGCAAACGGTGCTGCAGACTGACGCGCTCGAACAGGGCCAGGTGCTGGACGACACGCAACTGGCCGAGGCCCCGGGCCGGGCCGGCCGCATCTCGCTGGTGCAGGGCAAGGTCGACATCGGCGGCGACGTCGGCGCCGAATCGTCCCCGGCCCAACTGAACTGGCCCATCACGTCGCGCAACCTGATTTCCACCGCGCCTGGCGCGCGCACCGAGCTGCGGATCGGCTCCACCGCCATCCGGCTCGATGGCGACAGCTCGCTCGAGGTCACGGAACTGGACGACGACAGCCTGCGCCTGCGCCTGCATTACGGCAGCGTCAGCGTGCGCGTGCTGAACGTCGACGTCGTGCCCGAATTCGAACTGCGCACCGCGCAGGCCACCGTGCGCCTGACGCAGCCGGGGCGCCTGCGCGTGGACGCCGAGCGTGAGCGCGATACGAGCCTGGTGAGCGTTCTCGATGGCGAAGCACAGGTGGACGGCGCCGGCGCCAGCCTGACCGTGCGTGGCGGGCGCGCGGCCCAGGTGCGCGATGAGGACGTGCGCACGCTGCAGGCACAGCGCGACAACTTCGACGACTGGTCGCTCACGCGCGACCAGGCCCTGGTGGCGGCGCAATCTGCGCGCCATATCGGCACCGAGATGACCGGCTACGAAGAACTCGACCGCTACGGCAGCTGGAGCACGAGTTCGGATTACGGCAGCCTGTGGACCCCGCAGGTGGCCGCCGACTGGACACCCTACCGCGACGGCAGCTGGACCTTCATCGCGCCGTGGGGCTGGACCTGGGTCGACAATGCGCCGTGGGGTTACGCGCCCTTCCACTACGGACGCTGGGTGCAGGTACGCAATCGCTGGGCCTGGGCCCCGGGGCGTCTCGAGCGCCGGCCCGTGTGGTCGCCGGCGCTGGTCGGCTGGGTCGGTGGCAGCAACTGGAATGTGGGCTTCCAGTCGCACAATCTGGCCGCGCATGGCTGGTATCCATTGAGTCCGTATGACCGCTATGTGCCGGGCTACCGCCTGTCGAGCGAGCGCCTGCGCCGCCTGAACGACTGGCGCCACGCCACCCGCCGCGAGCAACAGCAGCCAGGTCGCTACAATGGCCTGACCGTCGTGCCGCGCGAGCAGTTCGGCGGGCGTGGTCCGGTGATCGTCCCGCGTGCGCCGCGCCCGAATCGTCCGGAGCAGCTGGTGTCGGGCACGCCGGGCAGCGCGCCGCCGCCACCGCTGGTGGCGCGCCCCGGCTGGAACCGCGACCGGCGCGACCTGCTCGAGCGCGCAAATGTTGGGCGTACCGGCGTCGAGCGCCCAGCCTTTGAGCGCCCTGGCCTCGAGCGCCCAGCGCTTGACCGCATGCAGTTCGAACAGCAGGCACGCGAACGCGGCGAGCAGGAACGGCTCACACGCGAACGCAATAACGGCGAGCGGCTGGCGCGCGAGCGCATGGCGGGGCAGGAGCGGGCGCTGCGCGAGCAGGGCGAGCGCGAACGCATGGGGCGCGAGTTCGAGAATCGCAACCAGATGGACCGCATGCGGTTCCAAGTCGAGCGCAACGACCGGGAGCGAATGGGGCGCGAACGCATGCGTGAGCAGGCAGAACGGATTCAGCGGCAGCCGGTCATGTCGACCAATGCGCCGGCGTTTGCGAGGCCGGAGTCACGACCAGATTCGCGTCCAGAATCTCGCCCCCAGCCGCGTCCCGAGCCTGCTCCGATGCTGAACGCGCCGCAGCGCCCTGCCGCGCCACCGCAGATGGTGGCCCCGCCGGCGCCGCGCCCGCAGCCTTCAGCGCCCGCCTTCACCCCGGCGCAGCGCAACAATGACCAGCGCGCCAACACCGACGCGCGCGGCGTGTCGCGCGTGGAGCGCTGACCGGTACCGGCGGTTTTCAGCCCACCCTCAGGGCGAAACCGCCGGTATTGGCTACAATGCGCTTTTGCACAGGATTACAGCCATGGACCCCAAAGATTCCCTCATCGAATACCCGAGCGACTTCCCAATCAAGGTGATGGGCGCGAGCCACATCGACTTCGCCCCGACCATCGTGGCGCTGGTGACCCAGCTCGACCCGACCTTCGACGAGAGCAAGCTGGAAACCCGGCCGTCGGCCAAGGGCAACTACACGGGCCTGACCGTGACCATCCGCGCGACCAGCCGCGAAATGCTCGACGAGGTGTACCGCACCCTGTCGACGCATCCGATGGTCAAGATGGTCCTGTAACGGCGTTCGTCCCCGATGTCAGCGACCTCCCCCCTGATTCGTGAACTCGGCCAGGCCGACTACGAGCCCACCTTCGCGGCGATGCGCGCCTTCACCGATGCGCGCACGCCCGAGTCGCGCGACGAGCTGTGGATCGTCGAGCACCCCCCCGTGTTCACGCTGGGCCTGGGCGCCGACCGCGAGCACGTACTGGCCCCGCACGACATCCCGGTGATCCAGACCGACCGTGGCGGCGAAGTGACCTTTCATGGCCCGGGCCAGGTCGTGATCTATCTGTTAATGGACCTGCGCCGCAACAAGCCGGGTGGCAAGCTGTACGCGCGCCAGTTTGTGGAAAAAATCGAACAGGCGGTGATCGATGTGTTAGGGGCGTATAATCTTGGCGGTGAGCGCGTTGCCGGTGCACCCGGCATCTATATCGCAGACGGTCCGCGCAAAGGCGCCAAGATCGCTGCGCTGGGCCTGAAAGTACGCGGCAATGGTTGCACCTACCATGGCGTATCGCTGAACGTGGCGATGGACCTGGCCCCGTTCACCTGGATCAATCCGTGCGGTTACTCCGGACTGGTTACAGTCGATATGCGCACGATGGGCGTCGAGGCGCCGCTGCACGATGTACAGCGGGCGCTGGCCCAGGCCCTGGTCGATCAGCTGGCACCCGAGGGCGTCCAGCCAGACCCGAACAAACCAACTGACAGCCCCGCGAGGGCAACGAGCCTATGACTTCCGAAATCGATACCGGCGTCGCCGCCGCAGCCGCCTACAACGCCAGCGAAAAGCAAAAAGGCGCCAGCAAGACCTCGCGCATCCCGATCAAGATCGTGCCGATCGCCGAGATGGAGCGCCTGAAAAAGCCCGACTGGATCCGCGTCAAGGCGGCCACCGCCTCGTCGCGCTTCTACGAAATCAAGGACATCCTGCGCGCCAACAACCTGGTGACCGTGTGCGAAGAAGCGAGCTGCCCGAACATCGGCGAATGCTTCGGCAAGGGCACCGCGACGTTCATGATCATGGGCGACAAGTGCACCCGCCGCTGCCCGTTCTGCGACGTCGGCCACGGCCGTCCGGACCCGCTCGACATCAACGAGCCGGCCAACCTGGCCAAGACGATTGCCGCGCTGCGCCTGTCGTATGTCGTGATCACGTCGGTCGACCGCGACGACCTGCGTGACGGTGGCGCCGGCCACTTCGTCGAGTGCATCCAGAAAACGCGTGCCTCGAGCCCGAACACCAAGATCGAAGTGCTGGTGCCCGACTTCCGCGGTCGCCTCGAAAAAGCACTGAACATTTTCGCTGACGGCCTGCCTGACGTCATGAACCACAACCTGGAAACCGTGCCGCGCCTGTACAAGGAAGCCCGTCCGGGCGCCGACTACACGCACTCGCTGGTGCTGCTGCGCGACTTCAAGAAGATGTACCCGAGCGCGGTCACCAAGTCGGGCATCATGGTCGGCCTGGGCGAGACCGATGAAGAAATCCTGCAAGTCATGCAGGACATGCGCGATCACGACATCGACATGCTCACCATCGGCCAGTACCTGGCGCCGACCAATTCGCACCTGCCGGTGCGCCGCTACGTGCACCCGGACGTCTTCAAGATGTTCGAGCAAAAAGCCTACGAAATGGGCTTCGTGCACGCGGCGGTCGGCGCGATGGTGCGTTCGTCGTATCACGCCGACCAGCAGGCGCACAACGCGGGCGTGGCGGCGTAACTCCAACCGGTGTCCCGTGCCTGCGGCCGGTTGGCCGTGGGTGAAACAGCGATCAGGGCGATGCATGCATCGCCCTGATCGCTGTTGGCGTATACGGCGTCCCTTTGCGCCGCGCCGGCTTATGTCGTCAGGTGCGCGCTGATGCGCTCGGCCAGCATGATGGTGGTGAGGTTGGTTGCTACCGATGGAATGTCGGGAATGATCGACGCGTCGACGACGCGCAGCGCCGCGATGCCGCGCACGGCGCCCCAGGCATCCACCACGGCGGTCCTGTCGCCGTCCGCGCCCATCGGCACGCTCGACGTGGGATGCTGGTAGCCGGCGACATTGGCGACGATGTTCCGGCGCAGCGCCTGGCCATCGGGCACGCTGGCACCGGGCGCCATTTCATGGTCGATCAGCTCTGAAAACGGCGCGCTGCGCCCGATCCTGCGCGAGAGTTCGACGGCTTCGACCATCCGGTCCAGATCGTTCTCCTGCTCGAAGAAGTTGTAGCGGATGCGCGGCGCAATACGCGGGTCGCGGCTGGCAAGGCGCACGCTGCCATTCGACGCAGGCAAGGTCACGGCGCAGGCCAGTACGATCGCGCCGCCGGTCGGGCTGGCCTTCGGATCGATCAGGTGCGTCCCCGAGATATGCAGGTCCAGATCGTCTTTGGCGGCGTCGCGCGAGCGCGTCCAGACAATCGCGCCGGCGGCCGGCGTCATCGCCACGGCCGACGCTTTCAGCGCGTAGACATTGTAGAAGAACGGGTGTTCCTGCAGGCGCTCGCCCACCGGCAGGTCGGCCACGGTGGTGATCCCCATCTCGCCCAGATGACCTTTCGGTCCGATGCCGGAGCGCAGCAGGATGGCAGGGCTGCCAATCGCACCGGCCGACAGGATCACTTCGCCGGCCGGGATCATGTCGCCATCCACCAGCACCACGCCCACGGCGCGTCCCCGTTCGATCAGGACGCGGTCGGTCTCGGCGCGGCCGCGGATCGTCAGGTTGGGGCGGGCCCGCACCGCTGCGGTCAGGTAGGCCATCCCGGTATTGATGCGCACGCCGTCAACGACATTCAGGGGATAGGGGCCAACGCCATGCTGGCGCGTGCCGTTGAAGTCGTCCACGTGGGGCAGGCCCACCGACTCGGCGGCCGTCACGAAGGCGCGCATCGAAACGGTGTTTTCCGCAGCAGTGCGCTGGCGCACCGGAAACGGTCCGTTGCGGCCATGCCAGGCGTCGTCACCCGTGGGGGTGTTTTCCATGGCACGGTAGGCGGCAAGCACCTCTGGCCAGGCCCAGCCTTCGATGCCGCGCCCGGCCCAACGCGCGAAGTCGGCAGGGCGGGCGCGCATCGCCACGGCGGCATTGACCGCCGAGCTGCCACCGATCACGCGGCCGCGCGGAATGCCGATGTCATGGCCCAGACGGGCCGCGTCGTCACTGTGGTAATGCCAGTCGTGCTCGGGTGAGGCGGCGACCAGGTTGGCATTGGCCAGCAGTGCCGGATACTGGTCGGCCCGATAATCGGGACCGGCGTCGAGCAGCAGCACGCGGCGCTGCGGGTCGGCACTGAGGCGTGCGGCCAGAACGGCGCCGGCAGAGCCGCCGCCGACAATCACGACATCAAACCGCTGGCCGGTTCGGGAAGCAGCTTGCGTCGCGGTACCGCTGCGCGGTGCGCCGGACGCCAGCGCTGCAGCGCTTCCGGTCAGGGCGATCAGGGTTGCCTGGGCGCCGAGCGCCATCGCAGTGCGTCGTGTCATTGTCAAAGTCATGGTTACTCCAGAGCAGGCGCGGTATTGCGCCGGTCAAGTTCGCCGATCGGGATGACCGGCACAGATCCATGGTAGGCAGGGGCGTCGGGCCCAGCAAGACGGTCTTGCAGGATGCAATGTCCGGTGAAATGGACGGTGAAGCAATCTAGAGGACAGGGGCAGGAAGGCCCTGAAAGGCCCGCCAACGCATGCGACGCGCTGCTGGCGATCTGGCCGCCAGGCGCGTCGGACGCCTTACACAATGGGGTTGGTCAGGGCTGTACGGCGGACTGCATCACGGCGCGCAGCCGCACGATTTCGCGCTCGCCCTGTTCCAGCGCAGCGGCGCTGGTGTGTACCGAATAGGTGCCCGAGACGAGCGGATGCGGATGCTTGACCGCTGACCCGAGCACGAACTCGGTACGGCCCTCGGCCACGACATCGATGGCCTGCTGGCTTTCTTCGAACACTGCCACGTCCAGATCAAGCGCAGCCCCGGCGGTGTGCAGCGTGCCATTGGCCACGCCTACCCAGGCGACCGTATGGCCGGGTGGCGGCAGGTAGCGCCAGCGCTCGCCGTCAGCCAGCACCACGTGCAGGTAATTGATCGCGGCGCGTGGCTGGATCGGACTGACGGCGCCGTCGTACGTGCCGATCAGCACCCGCGCCGGACCAGTGCGCGGTACGTCGGCAGGGGCCAGATACTGGCTGTGTGCCGGGGCATTTTCATCGTCGGGTGGTAATGCCAGCCACAGCTGGAAACCCAGCACCTGCGCACCGTCGGCTGCCATGCCCTGGTGCCAGACGCCGCCGCCGGCGCTCATGAATTCGACCCCGCCCGCTGGCAGTTCGCCATGCGCGCCAGTCGATTCGCGATAGGCGAACGTGCCGTCCAGCACCGCGGTGACGGTGGCGATGCCGGAGTGCGGATGCATGCGCATTGTGCCGCGCCGCGCATCGAGCGTGAAGCGGTCGACAAAAATGAAGGGCTTGATCAATTCGCCGATATCGCCCGGGCTGACCAGGCGGGTGATGCCGCCATGGTCGCTGCCTTTGGTGCGCGTGACCAGTTTGCGTGCAAGAGATGCTGCCGGCCGTGCCAGCGTGGCCAGGTTGTCTGTTTCAGTGTGCATGATGGACTCCGTGATGAATGCGTTTGGTCCTGTCGGCGATGAAGGCCGCGCCGAGCGACAGGGCGCTGAGAATGAAGATGGCGGCCGGTCCGATCACGGTCGCGAGGATGCCGCTGGCCACATTCCAGGCAGCTCGTCCGAAGTTGGTCCCGACCGCGCCAAACGCGAGGTTCCCGGGAACGTCGGCCTTGCTCAGCAGCTCTAACCACACCGGCTGCAAGGACAGCGCGGCAATTGCTGCGCACAGGCCCAGGAGGACGGCGCTGCACAGCGTGACCCAGGGACCCACGCAACCGAGGAAGGTCAGGATGCTCACCGCGAAAGTGCTGGAGCCCATTTTTTGAAACGCAAACTGGTGGTGCCCGTGCCGCTGTCCGTACAGCGACACGATCACCGACAGCAGTGCCAGCAGACACATCGGTAGACTGGTCAACATCCTGACTGCCGCGAGCAGCAGCGCCGTGTCTGCCGCGCCCGCATACAGCCAGCTACCCAGGCTCGACGCGATGATGCCGATCCAGATGGCCCGGAACAGCGGGTTGAACAGCAGGCGTGGCCGGGAAGGTGCATGGTTCATGTCGTCTCCTCGATCGGGAGCAAGCGGGCCGGTGAGGCCGGGGCGCCGGGCATTGCCAGGGGCAGGGCCGCACGCAGCACCGTTGCAGGCCTGCCTGGCACCTGCACCGGCTCGACGGCGATCAGGATGAAGCGGGTCGTCGTCGTCGCGTGGATGGCGACGTCGATTGCCTGGCCGGCGTCGACGGTTGTCATCTGCCCCGCATCCAGCCTGCGCACGCCGTCCGCGACGCGCGTTTCGAGCTGGCCGGACATGACGTAGAGCCACGCTTTACGGTCACGGGCAAGGTGATGCAGGAAGCGTGCGCCGGGTTCCACACGACCGTCGAGGAGCAGCATTTCGTTGGCCGCGGTACCGGTGCCGGCATCGCCATGGGCGCCCAGGACGGTGCGCACCCGGTAACCCGGGCCTTGCGTCACCGGGACCTCGGCGCGTCGCAGATGCGCTGCATGGGGCGGCGTACGGTGCAGTGCGCACGGCAGCTTGACGAACAGCTGGAGTGCGTGGATACGCGCACCCGCATCGGGCCGCTGCTCGTGCACGGTGCTGTTGCCAGCCGCCAGCCGGTACAGGTCGCCCGCTTGCAGGGCCACGGTGCCACTCACGGTATCGCGATTGATCAACCGGCCCCGGGAGTCTTCGAACAGCAGCGTCAAGGTTGCAATGCCCTGGTGCATGTGGGGCGCGAACGTGTCGCCGGTCATCACGAAATGATCCAGCATCACGAGGGGATCGGTGTCACGCTCGAACACCGACGCGCTAAATTGCAGCGAGGTGAAGCCCGTGCCGACCGTGCGCGTGACGCCGGCATCCACCCGCCCAAGGCGTGCGGGGCTGCTGCCGGTTGGTTCGCTTGCAGGCTGAGTGCCCATTTTGTCGCTCCATGCGCCTGTTGTCATGGAGCGAATATAGAACCGTGGGCGTCCATTGAGAAGCCGTCGAAACGGCGACGCTGTGTCCAGCTAACTGGACGATGAACTTACAGCAGAACGATCTTGGGAAACTCCGCCGCCAGGTGGTCAAGGAAGACCCGTACCGAGGGCAGCATGTTCTTGCGGGAAGGGACCAACGCCGTGAGCGTGGCATCGCCAGCGATCCATTCGGGCAAGACCCGCTGCAGCTCGCCCCGCTCGACGGCGGCGCGCGCGATATAGCTCGGCAGGGCCACGATCCCCAGCCCGGCGACGGCAGCCTGTTGCAGGCTGAGCATGTCTTCGCTTTGCAGACGGGGCGGGATCGGCACGGCCACTTCTTCTGTCAGCAGCGTCGCATGGCGCAGGCGCCAGTGCAGCGGTGCGTTGGCCCGCGCAAAAAAAATCGAGGCATGCCCGGCAAGGTCGGCTGGTGTAGACGGCACACCATGTTCGGCCAGATAGCTTTTCCCTGCGAACAGACACCATGGCGCCGGCGTGAGTGTTCGCTGGATCAGGTCGGAATCGGGCAATGGGGCGGCGTGGCCGCGGATGGCGACGTCATAGTTTTCGCCGACGATGTCCACGGTGCGGTCCGCCGCATGGGCGACAACATTGATCTTGGGATAGAGGCGCAGGAAATTGGCAATCATGTCCGCCATGGCGAAGTGCATGGTGGCTGAGCCGGCCGTACAGCGAATGGTGCCGATCGGCTCGGACAGGCGGTGGCGCACCGACATTTCGGCCAGCTCGGCTTCGCGCAAGGTGGCCACGGCGTGCCGGTAAAATTCTTCACCGGCTTCGGTCATGCCAAAACGGCGCGAGGTTCGACTCAGCAAGCGCACGCCCAATTGGCTTTCCAATTGCTGCATGCGGTGGCTGAGCGTCGATTTTGGCATGCCGAGATTATTACCGGCGGCAGTAAATCCGCCCCGATCGACGACATTCACAAAAATAAAAAAATCGTTCAGGTCCAGTCGGCTCACGCGCGGTCCAATCCT
Organism: Massilia aurea; assembly: GCF_014200505.1. GTDB lineage: Bacteria > Pseudomonadota > Gammaproteobacteria > Burkholderiales > Burkholderiaceae_D > Telluria > Telluria aurea_B. The sequence continues at coordinate 778,171 of NZ_JACHBX010000002.1, forward strand.
ACGAAGACAGGCCACGATTCTGAAGGCTTATATGGCGGGCGTCCAGATCTAATTCATGTATGCACGTTCATTTCGCCCGCCGGCCCGCATCTGGAATACCTGCGGGCCGGGTTTTCATATTATGCGTGCGGTGCTTTTTGCAGTTGGGGCGTGTTCGCCCGAATGGTCGCAATATGCAGCAATCCGCCAGCAATTGCGATATTTTTCAATAATTCAGTCAATTGCATTTGATCGCCAATCGCGTGGTGAAATGCCAGGCCGGTGACCAGCGAGAACATCGCCAGAGCCAGCGCAACAGCGCGTGTCTGGACGCCAAATGCGAGCAACAGGCCGCCGCCAAGTTCCACTGACACGGCGATCAGGAAGGCCAGCTTCGCGAAGGGCAAGCCGGAGGCTGCGATGAACAGCAGCGTCGGCCCGGGCGCCAGCAGTTTGGCCATGCCGCTGACGAGAAACAGCGCCGCAATCATGATGCGTCCCGTGGTCTGCACGGCAGGCGTATTGTTGTTCAAGGTATTCAGGATCGTCATTTTTTTCTTTCTAAAAGGGGCCAGGTATTTGCACTGGTAAAGCCAGCCGATATACCCGGCGTGAATGGCATCCATATGAATGCGCAATTGAAATCTGTCCGCTGTATCGGCCGGCCAGGAATAGCGCATGGTAGTTACAAAGCGATGTGCCAGCAATGGACGGTGCCGGGAAGCTGCGTCCAGATAACCGGACAATTAAGGCGGCGATGATCCAATGGGTCAGACGATGCATCCGACCAAACCGGCTTGTTGGGGTATTTTTTAAAACATACTATTTGTGCTCCAAACCGCCACCCCGGCGGCGTCAAACAGAAACTCCAAGGAGCAGAAAATGAAACCAGTAAATGGCAAGGTCGTTCTCGTTACCGGTGCATCGTCAGGATTAGGGCATGAATTGGTGCACCAGCTTCTGGAAAAAGACGCCATCGTCGCCGCCACGTTCCGCAAGCAGCAAGAGGTTGATTTCTTTAACAGCAAGCATCCGGCACAGGGCCTGGGCGTGTTGGCCGATGTGACCGATGAAGTCGCCGTACAAGCCGGTGTGGCAGAGGTGCTGGCCCGCTTCGGCCGTATCGACATCGTCGCCAACTGCGCTGGCGCCGGCACGGTCGGCGCCGTGGAAGAAATGTCGGATGCAGAAGCGCGGCGCATCTTCGACCTGAACTTCTTTGGCGGCCTGAACATCGTTCGCGCCGTGCTGCCGGCAATGCGCAAGCAGCGCTCCGGCCACATCGTCCAGTTTTCCGCCATCGGCGGCTTTATCGGCTACCCGGGCATGGGTGTCTACGCCGCTGCCAAGGGCGCCACCGGCATCCTGGGTGAGGCGCTGGCAGGGGAACTGGCGCCGTTCGGCATCGCCGCCACGGTCCTGACCATCGGCGTCTTCGAGACGCAATTTGCCGGTCGCTCGCTCGCGTATGCCGAGCGGAAAATCGACGACTACGAAGGTACGCCTGCCGGCAAGTTCCGTGGTGCGATCGGCAACCTGCAAGGCAAGCAGCCCAATGTGCCAGAAAAGGGCGCGCTGGCCATCATCCACCTGATGGAAGCGGATCATCCACCCGTGCATGCGGCCCTGGGCGCCGATGCCATGGGCGGCATGCGCCGCAAAATGGCCTGCATCGAGCAGGAACTGGTCGAGTGGCAGGATAACGCGGCCTCCACCGCACGCACCGTTGAAGGAGTGTGATCATGCGCATGACCAACAAGGTCGTCCTGATTACCGGCGCGTCGCGCGGACTGGGTCTGGGCCTGGCACGCCGCTTTGCCAAAGAAGGCGCCGCCGTTGCGCTGACCTACAACAGTGACGAGGCTGCGGCCGCCAGAAACGTCGCGGCGCTCGTCGCCGAAGGTGCCCAGGCGATGGCGGTCGGTGGCGACGTCAGCGACCCGGACGCGGTCAATGCGATGTTCGCGGCGGTGCTGGCCCGGTTCGGCCGTATCGATATCGTCGTGGCCAATGCTGGCCGTGAACTGATCGATACACCGATCACCGAGATCGACAACGCGATGTTCGAACAGGTCACCAAAACCAATGTGTTCGGCACGTTCTATACCCTGCGCGAAAGTGCGCGGCACGTCACCGATGGCGGGCGCATCATCGTGATCTCGTCGACGACCACGATCGTGCCAAACGCCGGCTTTACCGCGTATGCGGGCAGCAAGGCCGCGGGCCGACTCTACGTCGAATGCCTGGCGCAAGAACTGGGCAAGCGCAACATCACCGTTAACGGCGTCGTGCCGGGGCCGCTGCGCGACGCCGGCGTCATCGCCAACCTGCAGGAAAGCGACTATCAGGCGCTGGCGCAATTGTCACCTTTCGGACGCCTGGGTTCGGTCGCCGATGTGGAAGGCGCCGTCATTTTTCTGGCCAGCGACGATGCCGCCTGGGTGTCCGGTCACCATCTGGTGGTCAGTGGCGCCGCCAAGGTATGACACCAGGCCGGATGACGCTGCGAGCGCCAGGCGCTCATCGTCCGGTCACCGCCTGAAACGGCTTGCACGGCTGCGCATGGCAACCGATGCAAGCTTCGCCCCGCCAGTCAACATAAAGGAATGGTCATGCCACCCAAAAAGATCGCCGTCGTTATCGGCAGCCTGCGTCAACAATCGTTGAACCGCCAGTTTGCCCACGAAATCATCGCGCTTGCGCCGGCCTCGCTGTCGCTGGACATCGTCGAGATCGACGGACTCGCTCTGTTCAATGAAGATCTGGAAGGAAACGGTACCAGCGCGCCGGAAGCATGGACCCGCTTTCGCCAGAACATCGCGTCGAAGGATGGCGTCTTGTTCTTCACGCCCGAATACAACCGGTCGGTCCCTGCTGCGCTGAAGAATGCGATCGACATCGGCTCCCGTCCTTACGGTGAGTCGGTATGGGCCGGCAAGCCGGCTGCGATCGTCAGCGTCTCGCCTGGCGCCACGGGCGGCTTCGGCGCCAACCACCATCTGCGTCAATCGATGGTGTTCCTGGACATGCCGCTCTTGCAGCAACCGGAAGCGTATATTGGCGGCGCCCAGAAATTGCTGGGACCGGACGGGAAGTTCAATAACGAATTCACCACGCAACTGATGAAAAAGTTCATTGACGCGTTTGCTGCATGGGTCGAACTCCATGCGGCCACATCCAGGGGCTGACGTTACGTCGACGCTCGGTTTGCAGCCACCCTGCCGGGCGGTGCATTGGTCGCTGGCGCGATATAGTGACGCCATCACGATAGCGACTTTTCCCCATGAGCGACCAACAAGCATTTCCCCCATCCGAGCAGGACGACGATACGTTTCTCGAGCGCGAACTTGGCCTGGCCGCGCGCGGCATCGAACTGGTCAAACTGGAAGGCCGCGTGTTCCTGCGCTTCTCGGGCGCGGTGCGCTACGAAGGCCTGCACGTACCGTATCGCCTGGTGCCGTCGCGCGGCGTGCTGGCCAAGCCGAGCAAGTGGCGCAAGCTGGATCTGGCCGGGCGGCGCGCGCTGATCGAAGAACGCACCGGTGACGCCGACCTCGCGCGCCTGCACCAGGACGCCGAGGAATTCGTGCGCGATCTGGCGGGCGATGCCGACGACGCTGGCTACGATCCGATGCTGTTTCTCGATGTGCTGGACGAACTACAGACGTCCGAGCCGGCCGAGTACGTGTTCCAGCGGATTTCGCAGCGCTTGACCCATGCGATCGAGCGCGACGCCGAAGAGCGCCACGCGGCGCGCACCAAGGAGAGCATCAACCTGGCCGAGTACCCGCGCTCGTTCGACGTCGCCAGCCGCATGGGCCGCAAGTTCATCGCGCTCCTGGGCCCCACCAACTCGGGCAAGACGCATCGCGCGATGGAAGCGCTGGCCAAGGCGCCCAGCGGCGTGTACCTCGCGCCGCTGCGCCTGCTGGCGCTGGAAAACTACGAGCGCCTGCAGGCGGCGCGCCCGCACGGTGAGGCGATCAAGGTCAGCCTGATCACGGGCGAAGAACGGCGCCTGGTGGAGGGCGCTACGCACGTCGCCAGCACCGTCGAAATGCTCGACTCAAAAACGCCGATCGATGTGGCCGTGATCGATGAGATCCAGATGCTGGCCGATCGCGACCGCGGCGCCGCCTGGACTGCCGCCGTGTGCGGCGCGCCGGCATCGGTCGTGTACCTGGTTGGCGCACCCGAAGCGCGGCGCGCGATCGAGGCGCTGGCCGAGCGGCTCGATGTGCCGCTCGAGGTGCACGTGCTCAAGCGGATGGGCCCTCTGGAGATGGAACCGATGGCCGTGCGCAAGCTGTCGAACCTGCGCCGGGGCGACGCCGTGATCGCGTTCTCGCGCCGCGAGGTGCTCAAGTGGCGCGACATGATCACCGACAAAGGGCTGTCGGTAGCCACCGTCTACGGCAACCTGTCGCCCGAGGTGCGCCGCGCGCAGGCCGAGCGTTTCCGCGACGGTCAGGCCGACATCGTGGTGGGCACCGACGCACTGGCGATGGGGCTGAACATGCCGATCGCACGCATCGTGATGACGACCACGGTCAAGTACAACGGCGTGGAGGAAGAAGAAATCTCCGCTGCGCTGGCCAAGCAGATCGCGGGCCGGGCAGGGCGCTACGGCGTGCACGACGAAGGCTTCGTCGTCGGCTACGACGACGAGACGCACCAGGTCATGCGCTCATTGATGAAAGAAAAAATTCCGGCGGTGGCCACCAGCGGCTTTGCCGTGGCGCCGTCGCTCGAGCAGCTGCACCGCATTTCGTCGGTGACGGGCGAGACGTCGCTGGTCAAGCTGCTCAAGCGCTTTGTCCACAATATCGACGTGCCGGATGGCTTCTTCTACCCGCGCATCACCGAAGACCAGAACGAGCGCGCGGAGTGGCTCGACACGCTGCCGCTGTCAGTGGCCGACAAGTTCATGCTGTCACTGGTGCCAATCTCGAGCCGCGTGCCGGCGCTGCAGAAGGCGTGGGAACACTGGTGCCTGTCGCTGGCCAAGAAGATCGTCGTCAAGCTGCATGGCCACAGTAATCCGCAGCAGCTGTTCTACATGAACCTGCAAGAGGTCGAGGACCAGTGCCGCGTGTATTCGGCCTATGCGTGGCTGGGGTACCGGGCGCCGGACTACTTCCCGAGCATCGCGCTGGCGCAGGAGCTGGCGCGCGAGGCGTCCGAGCGGGTCGACGCACTGCTGCAGCAGCAGAATGCGGCGGCCCGGCAGCGGCATGGCGGCAAGCAGGGTGGCAAGGGTGGCAAGCACCACGAGGGCCGGCGCCGCTGACGCCGAGGGTGGTCTCGGTGTACGATGCCGCTTTCATAAAAACACCGAGACAACCCCATGAGCATCCCGCATACCCCTGAAGCCTTCAACACCTTCGGCGCAACCTACCTGCCCGGCCACCTGGGCATCCAGATTCTTGAGGTCAGCCCCGGCAAGCTGGCCGCCGAGATGCCGGTCGCGCCGCACCTGCTGGCGCCGAACGGCTACCTGCACGCCGGCAGCGTGGTCACGCTGGCCGATACCTGCGCCGGCTACGGCTGCATCAGCAACCTGCCGGAAGGCGCGCAGAACTTCACGACGATCGAATTGAAATCGAACCACCTGGGCACCGCGCGCGAAGGCACCATTGCCTGCGTCGCCACCGCCGTGCACCTGGGCCGCACGACGCAGATCTGGGACGCCACCGTCACGGACAAGGCCAGCGGCAAGACCATCGCGCTGTTCCGTTGCACGCAGATGATCCTGTACCCGAAAGCGTAACCAGGATCAGCCGGCCAGCTCTTTCTCGATCAGCTTGTGCACCGCGCCGAAGTCCGGCGCGCCGACATAGGTCTTGATGATGCGGCCCTGCTTGTCGATCAGGAAGGTGGTGGGCGTGAGCGTGACGTCGCCGAACTGGCGCGCGATATCGCCCGCCGAATCAAGCGCCACGGTAAATGGCAGCTTGCGCTGTTCGGCAAAATTGAGCACGTAGTCGGGCCGGTCGTACTGCATCGCGACGGCGACGAATTCCAGACCCTGGCCCTTGTACTTGTTGTAGGTCGCGACCATGTCGGGCATCTCCTTGACGCAGGTGACGCACGAGGTGGCCCAGAAGTTGACCATCACAACTTTGCCGCGCAGTGACTGCGTGGATACCTTGTCGCCGGCGATGCTGATGAACGTGACGTCCGGGGCCGGTGTGCTGCTGGCCAGCGAGGCGTAGCCGATGCCGGCCAGCGCCAGCACGACGGCGCCGATGGCGGCAGGCTTGATCCAGGAACGGGAAGAGGTGGACGCGGGGGATGCGGTCATGGTCGGCGATCGAATAAAAAAAGCGGCAGGGCCATTATAGCCCTGCCGCTTTTTTGCATGGTGCGGATGCACCCGGGGTTCAGGAACCCTGCGGTGCGTTCTGCGCGTTGGCCTGCTTGGCGCGGGCGTCTTCTTCGCTGATGTACTCGAAGATCTTCACCACGCTCGTCACGCCCGAGACGCCCTTGGCGACATCGGCAGCGATATTGCCTTCGCGCGGGGTCACAAGACCCATCAGGTAGACCACGCCGCGTTCGGTCGTGACCTTGAACGAGATCGCCGACACCGTCTTCATGTCGACCAGGCTGGCCTTGACCTTGGTGGTGATCAAAGCATCGTTCGAGCGCGAGGTGTAGCTCGACGAACCCGAAATCTTCAGTTCGTTGATGACCGACACGACGTTTTCGATCTTGCGCACTTCGCGCTCGGCCGCGGCCTTCATGGCCTCGTCGCGTACTTCGCCGGTGAGCAGCACCTTGCGGTTGAAGCTCGTGACGTTGATGTTGCCGTTGCCATTCGTGACTTCGCGCATCTTGATCTCGGCCTTGACCGTGACCGACTTGTCTTCGGTCTGGGCGCCCAGCGTGCGGCGGTCGACCGCCGAGACGGCGCTGCCGATGCCGGCGCCGACGATCAGGCCAAAGCAGCCCGACAGCGATGCCAGCAGGGCCGAACCCAGAACGACTTTCGTCAACAGCACGACCATGGGCCGGCGGGTATTACGCATTCTCGTCTCCTCCGAACAGCGCGACGTCGATGCCGTCGCAGATGCAGTGAATGGCGCACAGGTGAACTTCCTGGATCCGCGCGGTGCGCGAATGCGGGACGTTGACGTGGACGTCGGCGTCGGTCAGCAGCTTGGCCAACTGGCCGCCGTCCTTGCCTGTAAACGCCACGATGCGCATTTCGCGCTCGAGCGCCGCTTCGACCGCAGCGAGCACATTGCCCGAGTTGCCCGAAGTGGAAATGGCCAGCAGGATGTCGCCGGCCTGACCGAAGGCCTGCACCTGCTTGGAATAGATTTCGCGGAAGCTGTAGTCGTTGCCAACCGCGGTCAGGATCGACGTGTCGGTGGTCAGCGCGATGGCCGGGAGCGGGAAGCGCTCGCGTTCGAAGCGCCCGACCAGCTCGGCAGCAAAGTGCTGGCAGTCGGCGGCCGAACCGCCGTTACCGCAGGCCAGGATCTTGTTGCCATTGGACAGGGCGCCGAACATGAGTTCGACCGCCTGCGAAATGTGGGGAGCCAGGGTTGCAGCCGACCTCATCTTCAGGTCAGCGCTCTCCTGGAAGTGAGCGAGGATGCGTTGTGTATTCATAGCCGAGGATTATAGTGTAGTAGCAAGGGGCACTGGGCAAGGTCGGTAAAAATTGCTTACACTTCAATCACGTTCTGCAGCCACTCGATCTGTTCGCCATCGATGGCGACGACGTCGAAGCGGCAGGGCGGTGTGACGGGAAAGCGCAGCAGGTACACCTGGGCCGCGCAGACCAGGCGCCGGATCTTGGCCGGTGTGATGCTGGCTGCGGCGCCGCCTTGTCTGCTGCTGGCACGCTGGCGCACCTCGACGAACACAAGTGTGGCGCCGTCGCGCATGATCAGGTCGATTTCGCCACCCTTGCAGCGAAAGTTTTCTTCCACTGATACCAGCCTGCGACGGCGCAGGTAGGCGCTGGCGGCAAGTTCATACTGATGGCCCTGGGCCTGCCGTTGGGACAGGCGCCCGGGCCACATATTACTGGCCGGTGGAGACCGCTTCGAACACGCGGCCGGTCACGGCGGCGCCATCGGCGCCAGGCATCGCATCGCGCACGACGACGCCGGTTTCGACGCGGCGGAAAGCGCGCGCGCCTTGCCCCATATCGATCGACAGGCGGCCTGTGGCGCCGTCGAGCTCGAATGCGCCGGACGGACGCAGCGACAGCTCGCGCGCGATGCGGTAGGCGTCGATGCCCAGCGCGTACAGGCGCTGCAGGTCGAGGCCCTGGCCGCCGCTGCTCCAGCTCGGGTAGCTGGCCACGGCCGGGTGATCGGCCTGCACGGTCCATGGCAGGTCGAGGATGCGCACGCCGACCAGCTCAGGCGGGATGCTGGCCGGATCGCGGCCCGGGTTGACCGAGGCCGTGCCATAGGTGGGCATCGAGGTGCCGAGCGCGCTGCGCACCTGGCGCAGGCTGTTGGCGTCGAGCGCCGCGTAGACCAGTTGCGGCGGCTGCGATTGCAGGCGCGCGCGCAGGTCGGCCAGCGCATTGCCGTCGACATAGCCGCCGGCATTGGGCAGTTCGACGGTGTTCTGGGCGCGGCCCAGTTCGGACCAGCGCGCGCTGAAGGCGCCCGACAGGCGCTGTTGCCAGGTGGCGCGCCCGGTCAGCACCAGTGCCTGGCCGGATGGCTGCTCGCTCGCAGCCCAGTCGGCCACCTGGCGCGCTTCGTCTTCGAGCGACAAGCCGATGACGAGCATCTTGGACGGCAGCGCGGCCGCGACCTGCGGGTGGTTCAGCGCGATGGTCGGCTTGGTGACGGCGCCGCTCGTGGCCAGGGCCGCCACGGCAGGGCGCGCGAGCGGGCCGACCACGATGTCATTCTCGGCGGCCGCCATGCGGTAGGCGTCGAGCGCGGCTTGCGACGAGTCGCCGGTGGGCACGAGGTTGACGGTGACGTTGCCGCGCTGCTGGTCGTACGCGGCCATGAAGCCGGCGCGCACCGCTTCGGCGGGCTGTGCCAGCGCCTGCGATTCGAGGGGCAACAGCAGCGCGACACGGACGGTGGGGCCGCTTGGCGTGACCGCGGCACTTGGCGTGCTGCCGTCGGCGCTTGGTGGCAATTCGACCGGACTCGTCTGGACGCCGCTATCGGAACGCGGCGCAGGTGGTGTATAAGCAGAGTCGGCAGGTGCGGCAGGCGCGCCACTTGTCACTGACGCGCCCGGGCTGCACAATCCGCCTGGCATGCCACAACCGGTATCGGGTGGCAGGGGCGTACTGCCGCACGCGGCCAGCAGCGTCGTGAGTGAGGCGGCAATCAAGCCCGTGAGATTTTTTTTCTTCAGCATCGGAACCCTATATGACAGAACAGCAGACCATCGACATCGCCCGACTTCCCGTCATGGGCGAGGCGGCCCAGCAGTCCTATCCTACCGCAACGCTGTATGTCGTGGCTACTCCGATTGGCAACGTCACCGACATCACCCTGCGCGCTTTGCACCTGCTTGCCCTGGCCGACGTCGTCGCCTGTGAAGACACGCGCAAGACTGGCGCGTTATTGCAACGCTTTGGTCTCTCCAAGAGCACGATCGCGGCGCACCAGCACAATGAGCGCGAGGTTGCCGACAAGATTGTCGAGCGCCTGCGCGCCGGCCAGCGCGTGGCGCTGGTGTCCGACGCCGGCACGCCGGGCGTGTCCGATCCGGGCGCGCGCATCGTCGATGCCGTGCGCGCTGCCGGCCTGAACGTGGTGCCGTTGCCAGGCCCGTCGGCGGCGATCACGGCGCTGTCGGCCAGCGGCCTGGTCAATGACCGCTTCCACTTTGTCGGCTTTCTGCCGGCCAAGGCCAAGGGGCGCGAAACGGCGCTGGCGCCACTGACGCGCGAAACGTCGACGCTCGTGTTCTACGAAGCGCCACACCGGATCGTCGATTGCGTCGAAGCATTGGTGGCCGCGTTCGAGCCGACCCGCCAGGTCGTGTTTGCCCGCGAACTGAGCAAGATGTTCGAGGAAATCCACCGCTGCACGCTGGGCGAGGCCCTAGCCTGGGTCAAGGCCGACGCGCACCGCGAGAAGGGCGAATTCGTCGTGCTGGTCGAAGGCGCGGTCGCTGCAAGCGATGCCGAAGACATCGAGGCCGAGCGCGTGCTGCAGATCCTGCTGACCGAATGCAGCGTCAAGCAGGCGGCCAATCTGGCGGCGCAGATCACGGGCCGCAAGAAGAATGCCTTGTATGAGCGGGCGCTGCAGATCCGGGGTGAGTGAGGATTTTGACGCGAAATCCTTGACCAAGTGACGGCAAGCCGGTATTATCTTGCTTCTTCGGAGTGTAGCGCAGCCCGGTAGCGCACCTGGTTTGGGACCAGGGGGTCCAAGGTTCGAATCCTTGTACTCCGACCAGCATTAAGAGAAAAGCCGACAACGCGAGTTGTCGGCTTTTTTCGTTGTGCGGCCGTTTTCCTTGAAACAGCCCCCGGCACACCGGGGGCGTGAAGGTCAATCGGCCCGTTTGGCCGCCAGCGCATTGCCGGCACGGCTGATGCTCTTGCGGCCCAGTTGCGCAGAGATGAACAGCCCGGCATCGACCACCTGGTCGAGATCCACGCCCGTTTCAATTCCCAACCCCTGCATCAGATACAGCACGTCCTCGGTTGCCACATTGCCGGTCGCACCCTTGGCATACGGGCAGCCGCCCAGGCCCGCCACTGACGAGTGAAAAATTGCCACGCCCACTTCCAGCGCCGCATAGATATTTGCGAGCGCCTGGCCATACGTGTCGTGGAAGTGGCCGGCCAGCTGGCCCATCGGAAATTCTTGGGCTGCGCGCAGCATCACGGCCTGCGTCTGGCGCGCGGTTGCCACGCCGATCGTGTCGGCGATATCGATCTCGTCACAGCCCAGATCGCGCATGCGCGCCACGACGTCGCCCACGGCGTCCAGCGACACGGCGCCCTGGTACGGGCAGCCGAACGCCGTGCTGATCGAGCCACGCAGGCGCAGGCCGTGTTCCTTGGCCGCGCGCGCGACCGGCTCGAAGCGCGCGATCGACTCGGCAATCGAGCAGTTGATGTTCTTTTGCGAAAACGCCTCGGACGCTGCGCCGAACACCACGACCTCGTCGGCCTTGCCGGCCAGCGCGGCCTCGAAGCCCTGCATGTTCGGCACCAGCGCCGAATAGATCGTGCCGGGCCGGCGCTCGATGCGGGCCAGTACCTCGGCGGAGGTTGCCATCTGCGGCACCCATTTGGGCGAGACGAACGCCGCCGCCTCGACATTGACGAAACCGGCGCGGGCCAGGCGCTCGACCAGTTCGATTTTCACGTCAGCGCCGAGCGCTTCTTTTTCGTTCTGCAGGCCGTCGCGGGGGCCGACTTCGACGATCTTGACCTTGGTTGGCAGGGGCATCATTTCTTAATATCCACGTTGGCGATCGACGAGGTCGTCGACCGGTTGGCCATGTTCCAGTGCGTCGATCTTGGCGACGATCTGGCGCACGGCGTCCTGGCGCATGGTGAGCGCCGAAATATGCGGGGTGAGGGCGATGCGCGGCTCGTTCCAGAAAGGGTGCTGGGCCGGCAGCGGCTCGTGGCGAAACACGTCGAGCGTGGCGCCGGCGATGTGCCCGGAGCGGATCAGCGTCATCAGGTCGGGCTCGGCCAGGATCGCGCCGCGCGAGACGTTGATCAGAAACGCGCCCGGCGCCAGCTTGCCCAGGTTGTGGCGGTCGAGCAGGTTGGTGGTCTCTGGCGTCAGCGGCAGCAGGCAGACCAGCACGCGCGTGCCGTGCAAAAAGTCGCCGAATTGCGCCATGCCGGCATAGGTTGGCACGCCCGGGATGTCTTTCGGGCTGCGGCTCCAGCCGCGCACGGGAAAGCCGAAATGGCGCATCGCCTCGACCACCGGCATGCCCAGCCGGCCCAGCCCCATGACGCCGATCGTGAACGATTCCTTCGGATGCTGGGGCAGCGGATTCCAGGCGCTGTGCCTGGCCTGCTGCTCGTATTCGTCAAAGCGGCGGAAGTACCGCAGCACCGCATGCGCCACATACTCGGCCATCTGCACGCCCATGCCGGCGTCGCCCAGGCGCACCAGCGGCACGTCGGGCAAGGCATCGCCAAACTTGAGTAGCGCGTCGACGCCGGCGCCCATCAGGAAGATCGCCTTGACGCTTTCCATCTGGGCCAGCTGGGCCAGCAGGGCCGGCGCCGGATTCCACAGCACCGCGTAATCGCAGTGCGCCAGTTGCTCGCCTTCTTTCCAGATGACGGTCTGGGCGCCTGGCAGCACGCTGGCAAACGCGTGTTCCCAAGGCTCGCTGACGCCATCGCCCCGGTACAGGACAATCCGCATGTCTCCCCCTCATCGTGTAGGGTGGTTTTTATGGGTGTTGCTTACGCCGCCTTGAAGGCCAGCAGCGGTGCGCCGTCGGCAACCTGGTCGCCGACCTCGTACAGCACGTCCTCGACCACGCCGTCGCCCGGCGCGGCAATCGTGTGCTCCATCTTCATCGCTTCCATGATGACGAGCGGTTCGCCCTTCACCACGGTGGCGCCGGCCTGGACGAGCACCGCGACCACCTTGCCCGGCATTGGCGCCGTCAGGCGGCCGCCGAGTGTTTCGACTTCGCCGGCGTGGGCCATCGGATCATTGTACGTCAGCGTGAAATGCCCACCGCCGGTAAATACGTGGAACACGTCGCCGTCGCGGCGCACGACGCCCTGGACGGCCGTCTCGCCGAGGCGCAGCGCCAGGTCGTCGCCAGCACCACCGACGCGTTCCACACGCTGCGTCTGGCCATCGAGGTCGATTTCGAGCCCGTCGCGGCGGTAGGTCAGGCCGACGCGGTAGGCGCCGAATTCGTCGGACCACGACAGCACGCGGCGGTAGTCGCCGTTCATGCGCCAGCCGCTGGCCTGGCTCCACGGATCAGGGTCGTTGGCGGCGTTCTCGCGCAGCGCGAACACGGCCAGGGCCAGTGCGCCCAGCGGCGCCGGTGCGGCAGGCGGGAACAGCGTCGCGCCATGGCGCTCGATCAGGCCCGTGTCCAGGTCGGCCGTGGCAAACGCCTCGCCCTCAACCAGGCGTTTCAAAAAGGCGATATTGGTGGCCAGACCGACGATGCGGAATTCGCTCAGTGCCTGCGACATGCGTGCCAGCGCCTGGGTGCGGTCGGCGCCCCAGACGATCAGCTTGGCGATCATCGGATCATAGAACGGCGAAATCGCATCGCCTTCGCGCACGCCGGAATCGACACGCACGGCGGCCGGATTGGCGCCGTCGCTGCCCAGTTCGAACGCGACCGCACGCGGCACGTCCATATGGCGCAAGGTGCCGATCGACGGCAGGAAACCCTTCTCGGGATTTTCGGCATACACGCGCGCTTCGATCGCGTGGCCGTGGATGCCCAGTTCATGCTGCTGTTTCGGCAGCGCTTCGCCAAAGGCGACCCGCAACTGCCATTCCACCAGGTCGGTCCCGGTGATCATTTCGGTCACCGGATGCTCGACCTGCAGGCGCGTGTTCATCTCCATGAAGTAGAACGAGCCGTCCTGGTTGGCGATGAATTCGACGGTGCCGGCGCCGACATAGCCGACGGCGCGCGCAGCGTTCACGGCGGCTTCGCCCATCGCGGCGCGCCGCTCCGGCGGCATGCCGGGGGCGGGCGCTTCTTCCAGCACCTTCTGGTGCCGGCGCTGCACCGAGCAATCGCGCTCGTGCAGGTAGACGCAGTTGCCCAGGCTGTCGGCAAACACCTGGATCTCGATGTGGCGCGGGCGGATCAGGTACTTCTCGACCAGCACCTTGTCGTCGCCGAAACTGGAAATCGCTTCGCGCTTGCACGAGGCCAGCGCGCCTTCGAAATCTTTGGAACGCTCGACCACACGCATGCCCTTGCCGCCGCCGCCGGCGCTGGCCTTGAGCAGCACCGGGTAGCCGATGCGGTCGGCTTGCTCGCGCAGAAACGCGGGATCCTGCTCGTCGCCGTGGTAGCCCGGCACCAGTGGCACGTTGGCGCTTTCCATCAGCTGCTTGGCGGCGGACTTCGAACCCATCGCGCGCATCGATGCTGCGGGCGGGCCGACGAACACGAGGCCGGCGGCGTGCACAGCATCGGCAAACTCCGCGTTTTCGGACAGGAAGCCGTAGCCGGGGTGGATCGCCTGCGCGCCGGTGGCCTTGGCGACTTCGATAATTTTCTGGCCGCGCAGATAACTGTCGCGCGCGGCGGCGGGGCCGATCAGGATGGCCTCATCGCAGACCGCGACGTGCTTGGCGCCGGCGTCGGCCTCGGAATACACGGCGACGGTGCGAATACCCATGCGGCGCGCAGTAGCGGCCACACGGCAGGCGATCTCGCCACGATTGGCGATGAGGAGTTTGGTGAACATGCGCGTTATCTTTCGCTTATGGTTGTTCGGGTGGTACTTTGGCTGTGTCTCTCCAGCCGGATCATTCGCGCTGCCACGTCGTTCCCGCGAAGGCGGGAACCCAAGTCATTTGCTTGGCCACGCACGTTAAACGTAGCTGATACGCATGCAAACTTAGGTTCCCGCCTCCGCGGGAACGACGGGGTATTCAGCAGCTGCAGGCTTCCTTCGGCGCCGACTCCAGCGTCGCTGCGCGGGTTTTGAGGCCCAGTTTTTCCAGCAGCACGCGGTCATCGTCGGCTTCCGGGTTCTCGGTGGTCAGCAGCTTGTCGCCGTAGAAGATCGAGTTGGCGCCAGCCATGAAGCACATCGCCTGCACGGCTTCGCCCATTTCGCGGCGGCCCGCCGACAGGCGCACGCGCGCTTGCGGCATCGTGATGCGCGCGACCGCAATGGTGCGCACGAATTCGATCGGGTCGAGCTTGTCCATGCCGTGCAGCGGCGTGCCCGCCACCTGCACCAGATGGTTGACCGGCACCGATTCGGGATACGGGTTCAGGTTCGCCAGTTGCGCGATCAGGCCGGCGCGCTGTTCGCGCGTCTCGCCCATGCCGACGATGCCGCCGCAGCAGACCTTCAGGCCCGCTTCGCGCACGCGGCCCAGCGTGTCCAGGCGGTCCTGGTATTCGCGGGTCGAAATGACGTTGTTGTAGAAGTCCGGCGCGGTGTCGATATTGTGGTTGTAGTAGTCCAGGCCAGCGCGCTTGAGCTGCTCGGCCTGGCCGGCTTCGAGCATGCCCAGCGTGGCGCAGGTTTCCATGCCCAGTGCCTTGACTTCACGCACCATCGTCTCGACCTTGTCCATGTCGCGCTCTTTCGGGCTGCGCCACGCTGCGCCCATGCAGAAGCGCGTCGCGCCGCTGGCCTTGGCCGCGCGCGCCGCGTCGAGCACCGTGTCGATGTCGAGCAGCTTCTTGGCTTCCACGCCCGTGTCGTAGCGCGCCGCCTGCGGGCAGTAGCCGCAGTCTTCTTCGCAGCCGCCGGTCTTGATCGACAACAGCGTCGCCAGTTCGACGTCGCCGTCCGGGAAATTCAGGCGGTGCGCGGTCGACGCGCGGTGCATCAGTTCGGTGAACGGCAGGTCGAACAGCGCGAGCACGTCGGCCAGCGGCCAGGTTGCATTCTCGGGCGGCTTGATGGCTGCCGTTGGGCGGTGCAGGGCGACAGTGTTCATATTGGTCATTTCGGTTCCTTCAAAAACTAGACCCGCGTGGACGGCCAGCCTGGCAGTCCGGCGAGGTCGATAAATTCGGCTGCCGCAGCAGCCGTCGGTTCGTTCAGGCGCGGCACGCGGCCCAGCAGCGGCGCCGGGATACGCTGGGTCAGCGCCTCGATGTTCTCTTGCGCAAAGCGCATGTCCGTGTCGACCGTGTTGGCGACCCAGCCGGCCAGCACCAGGCCGCGCGCCACGATCGCCTCGACCGTCAGCAGCGCATGGCTGATGCAGCCCAGGCGCATGCCGACGACGAGGATCACGGGCAGGTTCAGTTGTGCGGCCAGGTCGGCGCTGTCGAAGTCGTCGTTGAAGGGCACGCGAAAGCCCCCCACGCCTTCGACCACGACGGCGTCGGACGCGGCCTGGACCTCGGCAAAGGCGGCCAGGATCGGCACCAGCTCGATTGTCACGCCCTCGAGCGCGGCGGCGATGTGCGGTGCGGCCGGTTCGCGCAGCAGGTAGGGCGTGGTCAGCGAGACTGGCAGGTGCACGTTGCCGGCGGCGATCAGCTGGTCGGCATCGTCATTGTGCAGCGCGCCGTCACGTACTTCAGTGCCGGCCGCCACTGGCTTCATGCCGCAGGCGCGCTGGCCTGTGGCCACGAGCTTGTGCAGGATGGCGGCCGAGATCAGCGTCTTGCCGATCTCGGTATCGGTGCCGGTGACGAAGCACGCAAAGCGCATTGGCAGATCGTCGGCGCGCAGTTCGAGTTCGGGCTCCAACACGGGTTCATCGAGCTCGGTCAGGTCGACCTCGGGGTCAAGTACGGGTTGCACGATGACCGGTGCATCGGTTTCATTCAGATTGTTCATGGTGCGGCCTTTTCCAGTTCGTTGAGCGCCTGCGCCAGCCGCGCCACGTCATCCGTGGCATGGGCGGCGGACAAGGTCACGCGCAGGCGCGCGGTACCGGGCGCCACGGTTGGCGGGCGGATCGCCGGCACCCACAAGCCCTGCTCATGCAGGCGGCTGGCGGCGTGCAGTGCAGCGTCGTTGCTGCCGATGATGACGGGCTGGATCGGGGTGGTCGACGCCGCCAGTTCCCAGCGCTCCAGCCTCAGCGAACCGCGCAGCTGCTCGACCAGTCGTGCCAGGTGTGCACGCCGTTCGGCGCCCTCGTCACCACCCATGATAGCAAGGCTGGCGAGCAAGGCGTGTGCAAGCGCCGGCGGGCAGGCCGTCGTATAGATATACGGGCGCGCGCGCTGGATGAGCAATTCGATCACGCTGGCGTGCGCGGCCACGAACGCGCCGCCGACGCCGGCGGCCTTGCCCAGCGTGCCCATGTAGATCAGGTTTCGCGAGCGCAGGCCGAAATGTTCCAGTGCGCCGCGCCCGTTCTGCCCCAGCACGCCGAAGCCGTGGGCATCGTCGACCACCAGCCAGGCGCCGTGGCGCTCGCATGCGGCCAGCAGCGCCGGCAGCGGCGCCAGGTCGCCATCCATGCTGAACACGCTGTCGGTGACGACGATCTTGGTGCTGGCGCTGCTGGCGGCCAGGCGTTGCGTCAGCGTTTCGACGTCGCCATGCGGGTAGACCGTGACGCCCGCTTTCGCGAGCCGGGCACCGTCGATCAGCGACGCATGGTTCAGCGCCTCGGAAAAGATCATCGCATCGGCATCGACACCGAGGGCGCTTAGGATCGCCAGGTTGGCCATATAGCCGGTGCACAGCGTCAGCGCGCGCGCCTGCTCGAGGTGCGGCGCCATCCACTCGGCCAGCGTTTCTTCGAGCAGGTGATGTGCGCGGCTGTGGCCCGACACCAGGTGCGAGGCGCCGCTGCCGGCGCCATACAGCTGCGCGCCTTCGCGCAGTGCCTCGATGACTTGCGGGTGAGCGGCCAGGCCCAGGTAATCGTTGCTGCAAAAGGCCAGCAGGTCACGGCCGTCGACCAGCTGGCGCGGCGCGCAGGCGCCATCGGTGATGCGGCGGCGCCGCGTGAGGCTGCGCGCGGCCAGCGTGCCCAACTGGCGGTCGATGGTGGCGATCAGATCCATCACATCATCCCGCGATAACGGATTCGAACGTCTTGATCGTGCGCGCCGCCAGGCCCGCGACTTCTTCTTCGTCCAGCACGTACGGCGGCATCAGGTACACCGTGCGACCGATGGGGCGCAGCAGCAGTTCGTTCTCGGCCGCCGTCGAAAAGAAGCGGCGCGCGAAGGTGGAGGCAAGATCGGTATCCGGTTCGATGGCGTCGAACGCGAAGATCATGCCGCGCTGGCGGAAGTGGCGCGTGCGCGGATGGTCGGCCAGCGGCGCCAGCGCCACCGTCATCCTGGTGGCCAGCTCGCGGTTGCGGTTCAACATGTCGTCTTCTTCGAAGATGTCGAGCGTGGCCAGCGCCGCGCGGCAGGCCAGCGGATTGCCGGTGTACGAGTGCGAGTGCAGGAAGCCGCGCGTGATGTCGGTGCTGTAGAAGGCCTGGTAGATATCGTCGCGCGTGAGCACGAGCGAGAGCGGCAGGTAGCCGCCGCTGATGCCTTTCGACAGGCACAGGAAATCCGGCCAGATGCCGGCCTGCTCGCAGGCGAAGAAGGTGCCGGTGCGCCCGCAGCCGACTGCGATTTCGTCGGCGATCAGGTGCACGCGGTGCTGGTCGCACAGGTCGCGCAACAGCTTGAGATACAGCGGGTCGTACATCGCCATACCGGTGGCGCACTGCACCAGTGGCTCGACGATGATGGCGGCGATCTTGTCAGCGCGTTCTTCGAACAGCGCTTTGACTTCAAGGATCGCGCGCCGCGCGACGTCCTGCGCCGTCTCGCCCTCGAACGCGCTGCGGGCATCGGGGGCGCTTACCACGTGCGAAGCGCGCAGCAGCGGGCCGTAGGCGTCCTTGAACAGCGGCACGTCGGTGACCGACAGCGCGCCGATCGTCTCGCCGTGGTAGCTGCCCTGCAGGCAGACGAATTCCTGTTTGGACGACTGGTCGGCATTGCGCCACGCGTGGAAGCTCATCTTCATCGCGATTTCCACGGCCGATGCGCCGTCGGAGGCGAACGTGGCGTGGCCCAGCGCGTGGCCGGTGAGCGCCGTCAGGCGTTCGGCCAGCTCGACCACGGGCGCGTGCGTGAAGCCGGCCAGCATCGCGTGTTCGAGCTTGTCCAGCTGGTCCTTCAGCGCGGCATTGATGCGCGGGTTGGCGTGGCCAAACAGGTTGACCCACCACGAGCTGATGCCGTCCAGGTAGCGCTTGCCGTCATAGTCGTACAGCCACGGCCCCTTGCCGTGGCTGACCGCGATCAGCGGCACCTCTTCGTGATGCTGCATCTGGGTGCAGGGATGCCAGACGCTGCGCAGGCTGCGCGCGATCCAGTCGGAGGAGGTGGTTTGCTGCTTCACGATAAAATTCCAATACTAGTTAATCCATGTCGGCTTGCGCTTTTCAAGGAACGAGGCCACGCCTTCGCGGCCTTCGGTCGATGCGCGGATCGCGGCGATGCGCCCGGCCGTGTCACGCAGCAGCGCATCGTCGACCGGCTGGCCAACGATCTCGCGCACCAGCGTCTTGGCCTGCCGGACGGCGTGCGGGCTGTTGTTCACCAGCGCCTTGACGATCCCGGCGACAGTGGCGTCGAGCGCTTCCGGCGCCACGACCGCGTGCGCGACACCGATGCGCTGCGCCTCGGCCGCGTCGAAGCGCTCGGCCGTCAAGAAGTAGCGGCGCGCTGCCTGTTCGCCCATCGCCTTGATCACGTAAGGCGAGATGGTAGCCGGAATCAGCCCGAGCTTCACTTCGGACAGGCAAAAACCGGCCGCCTCGCTCGCCACGACGATGTCGCAGGCCGCCACCAGGCCCATGCCGCCGGCGTAGCAATCGCCCTGGACGCGCGCGACCACCGGCTTGGGGCACAGGTAGATCGTGCGCAGCATCTCGGCCAGGCGCATGGCATCGGCCTCGTTCTCGTCATGCGAGTAGCCGGCCATCTTCTTCATCCAGTTCAGGTCTGCACCGGCGCAGAACGACGGGCCATTGGCGGCCAGCACGATCGCGCGCACGGCGTCGTTGCGGCCGAGTTCATCGAACACGCGCGCCAGTTCGGCAATCGCCCCTTCGTTGAAGGCATTGCGCAGGTCGGGGCGGTTCAGCGTGACGGTGGCGACCTTGTCGGCAACGGTCACAAGCAGGGTGTCATAGGTCATCGTCATCCCCTTACATGCGGAACACGCCGAACGTCGTGTCGCCGATCGGCTGGTTCATGGCGGCGGACAAGCCCAGGCCCAGCACGGTGCGGGTGTCGGCCGGATCGATCACGCCGTCGTCCCACAGCCGCGCCGACGCGTAATACGGGTGGCCCTGGTGCTCGTACTGGTCGCGGATCGGCTGCTTGAACGCGGCTTCTTCTTCGGGCGACCACTGGCCGCCGCGGCCTTCGATGCCGTCGCGCTTGACGGTGGCCAGCACCGACGCAGCCTGGTCGCCGCCCATCACCGAGATACGCGCATTGGGCCACATCCACAGGAAGCGCGGCGAGAACGCGCGGCCGCACATGCCGTAGTTGCCGGCGCCGAACGAGCCGCCGATGATGACGGTGAACTTTGGCACGGCAGCGGTGGCCACGGCCGTGACCATCTTGGCGCCATTGCGCGCGATGCCCTCGTTTTCGTATTTGCGCCCGACCATGAAGCCGGTGATGTTCTGCAAGAACACGAGCGGAATCTTGCGCTGGCAGCACAGCTCGATGAAGTGCGCGCCCTTCAGTGCCGACTCCGAAAACAGGATGCCGTTGTTGGCAATGATGCCGACCTTCATGCCGTGAATATGGGCGAAGCCGCACACCAGCGTCGTGCCGTAGCGCGCCTTGAATTCGTCGAACACGCTGCCGTCGACCACGCGCGCGATCACTTCGCGCACGTCGAATGGTTTGCGCGTATCGACCGGGATGACGCCGTACAGTTCCGACGCCGGATAGTGCGGCTCGACGCTCGCGCGCCGTTCGCCCTGCTGCGGCTTGACGCGGTTCAGGTTCGACACGATCGTGCGCGCCAGCGACAGCGCATGCGGATCGTTCTGCGCAAGGTGGTCGGCCACGCCCGACAGGCGCGTGTGCACGTCGCCGCCGCCCAGGTCTTCGGCGCTGACAACTTCACCGGTTGCCGCTTTCACGAGCGGCGGGCCACCCAGGAAAATCGTGCCCTGGTCCTTGACGATGATCGACTCGTCGCTCATCGCCGGCACGTACGCGCCGCCCGCGGTGCATGAGCCCATCACGACGGCGATCTGCGGGACACTTTTGGCCGACAGGTTCGCCTGGTTATAGAAGATGCGGCCGAAGTGGTCGCGGTCGGGGAACACGTCGTCCTGGTTCGGCAGGTTGGCGCCGCCCGAGTCGACCAGATAGATGCAGGGCAGGTTGTTCTGCTCGGCGATCTCCTGCGCGCGCAGGTGCTTCTTGACCGTCATCGGGTAATAGGTGCCGCCCTTGACGGTGGCGTCATTGCAGACGATCACGCATTCGTGGCCGCTTACCCTGCCGATGCCGGTGATGATGCCGGCGCTGGGCGCGGCGCCGTCATACATCTCGTACGCGGCCAGTTGCGAGAATTCGAGGAAGGGCGTACCCGGATCGAGCAGATGTTCGACACGCTCGCGCGGCAGCAGCTTGCCGCGCGCGAGGTGACGCGCACTGGCTTCGGCGCCGCCGCCCTGCGCCAGTTGCGCCACGCGCGCGCGCAAGTCGTCCACCACGGCCTGCATGGCGGTGGCATTGGCCTTGAAATCCTCGCTGCGCGGGTTCAGTTTGCTTTCGATCTGGGGCATGTGCCGTCCTCTGGTCTGTCGCCGCCCTGGGTGTCTGGCAGCGCTTTACTTCTTGTCGGGGAAACTGCCGTCCAGGTAAAACCAGCGTGGCGCGCCATCGGGGCCGGCTTCGCGCACGAAACGGCTGCGCTCGTGGAGACGGTGCGCGCGCCCGCCCACCTTGAAGCGGGCGACGAATTCGACGTGGTCTTCGTCGCGCGGGTGGTCGTGGTCGCCTGGAACGTCCGGCAATTCTGCTTTACGTTGACGTAAACGTAAAGCAGTTTTTATCTCCAGACCTAGCCAGCGGACGGGCTCGTTGTCGATGATCGGCTCTTGCGGCCGTGTGCTCGGGTGCCAGGTGGCGCGCAGGTAGGCCTCGTTGCCCAGCGTGAAGGCGGTATAGCGCGAGCGCATCAGCTGTTCGGCCGTGGGCGGCAAGGCCGCGCCGGCCAGGAACGGGCCGCAGCAGCTGTCGAACGAGGGGCCGCCGCAGGGGCAGGGGGAGGTGGGGCGGGGAGGCATGGCGGCAATTATCCGCGATTTCCCCAACGATGGTCAGATGAGTGCTTCGCGAAGGCCTCGCAAGACCAGCCGGTTAACTCGACAGGATTCGTCGACGTAAGAGTGCTGCCAGATCGCGGCTCGTATGGCAAACGATGTAAATATAAAAGCATTCACGATCGCCACACTCAACAATGATGCGGTGTTGACCGGCCAGAAGCTGACGGTATCGGGGGAGGTTGAGCTCTTCCAGCTCGCCTACGAGCGTCCCTTTATTGGGCCATTGCATCAGGGATGCCACTTCATCGCGGATTTGCTGCGTCACCTTTCTGGCGTAGTCCGGTGATTCGGACTGCTTCAGGTATTGGCGGATCGTGAGCAGGTCGTCCTGGGCAGATTCGGTCCAGATGATCTTCATGATTTGTCAGGGCGCGTTGTCTTGTGCATCCAGCTGCGCAAAAAAATCATCATGACCGGTGACCTTGCCGTCTTCAATTTGCTTCCTGCCATGGGCAAGCAGCCGTAGCATCGTCAATTGATCCTGCGTCTTCTGATAGCTCACCGGATCCTGGACGATCGCCTGCACCCGGCCATTGACAGTAATGGCCACGGGATCATGGGTTTCCTGAACCAACTTGACCACATCGCTGGTATTCGTTTTCAAATAACTGATGGGTTGGATATTGGAAAAGTTCATGGAGCCTCCACTGGTCGATCTTGATCATAGCACTGCAAATCTAAATTAGGTACTAAATATAGTGCTAGCCGCGCAGCGTCAAGCCATCGAGCGCGAACGGCGGCGCCTTCCCCTGCACCAGATCCGCCAGCACGGCCGCGCTGCCGCAGGCAAAGGTGAAGCCCAGTGGCCCGTGCCCGACGTTGAGCCACAGATTGTCATAGCGCGTGGCCCCGATGATCGGCGCGCTGCCCGGCGTCGCTGGCCGCAGGCCCGCCCAGGCCGACACTTGCGAATAATCCGCCGCGCGCGGCATCGTCTCGCGCACCAGGCGCGTCAGGCCCGCGACGCGTTTGGCATCGAGCGAGACATCCTCGCCCACCATGTCGACCATCGCCGCCACGCGCAGCCGGTCGCCGATGCGCGCATACAGCACCTTGCGCTCGAAGTCGGTCACGCTGATCTCGGGCGCGATGTCGTCCTGGCGGATCGGCGCGCTCAGGCTGTAGCCCTTGAGCGGATACAGCGGCAGGTAGATGCCGACCGTGTCGGCCAGCGTGCGGCTCTGGATGCCGGCGGCCAGCACATACGCGTCGGCCGTGACCAGGCCACCGACGGTGTCGATGCCGGTGATGCGGCCCCGCTCTGCACGCAGCCCCAGCGCGGTGCTGTTGACGACCCCGCGAAAGCGCGGATGCTCGCCCAGCCGTTCGGCCAGCGCCACGCAGAAGGCGTGGCAGTCGGCCACGGCTTCGCCCGGGTTGTAGATGCCGCCGGCCAGCAGGTGCTGGGCCGCGCCCAGCGCGGGTTCGTGCGCCGTGCATTCTTCGGGCGACCAGATCTGGCCCGCGCCGGGTTTGGACGCGGCGACATCGAACGCGGCGCGCGTGCGAAACACCACCAGCTTGCCGGCGTCGCGCCAGCCAAAGCGCTCTGGCGGCACGACCAGGGAGAGCGAAGCCATCGCCCGGCGCGATAGCTCGCCCAGCTCGAGCAGCTTGGCCGTGGTGCGGCGGTTGACGTCGGCGCGGCAGTGGGCCAGGAAGCTGGCCAGCCAGCGGTACTGGCGCAGGTCTGCCTCGGGCCGGAAGCGCAGCGGGCCGTCGGTCTGGAACAGCCATTTGAAGGCCTTGAGCGGGATGCCGGCGTCGGCCAGCGGCGCCACGTACCGGTAGCTGAGCTGCCCGCCATTGCCGTAGCTGGCGCCACTGCCCACGTCCGGCGCGCGCTCGAGCAGCGTGACCTCGTGGCCCGCCTCGAGCAGCCACCAGGCGGAGGCCAGGCCGACGACGCCGCCGCCAATGACGATTATGTGCTGCATGCCAGACTCTTTTTTTCGGGTGGGGACAGGGAGCTTAGGGGCAGCAGGCACGCACTGCCAATGAATCTAGCGCGCGCGCTCATAACCGCGATATATGTACGCGCCCGCATGCCGGTCAATCGGCCAGGCCGAGGATCGCGCGGCGGTGCAAGGCGGCCACGATGCGCTCTTCATAGCGCGCCAGTGCCGTCTCGCGGCCCGGTGTGGCGGCCGGGTCGGTTCCCGTGCCGCCGGCCAGCACGATCACGCCGTGGCCGCGTGCGCGGTCCATGGCGAACACGGAGCGCAGACCATAGGCGTCGCCCAGGTGGCCCACCGCATCGAAGCCCGGCGCCAGGCGCAGGCTGGGGCGGTCCGGATAGTGCGCGTTGCCGAATCCGCGCGGACTGAGGATGCTGCCCAGCGGATTGCCATTGCCGCCCACGCCGTCGTACGACCAGTGGCGCTTGAACATGCGCTCGAGCGTCGCGCTCTGCAGCAGGCGCTGCCCGCCATGCACGCCGCCCGCCATCAGCATGCGCATGATGACGCCCAGGTCGCGCGCGGCGATGCGCAAGCCGCCGGTCGGGCTGAAGGGCGTCGCGTTGGTGCCCGGGACGTAGCCGTCCAGGCCAGGGGGCGGCACCGGTGGCCGCGCGCCGACGTCGTCGACCTGGGCAATCCACGGCCCGTTCGGCGCCCAGACCTCGCTATCGACGACGCGCTTGCGGTAGATGGTCGCGATCTGGTCCTGCGCGGCCTTTGGCAATCCGGCCGGGTTGTAGCCGGCCTGCAGCCCGAGCGGCTGCAGCACCAGGCGCGTCATCAGCAGGTCGAACCGTTCGCCGGTGACGCGCTCCATGATCGTGCCGATGATGCCGAACCCCAGGTTGCAGTAGGTGTAATAGGCGCCCGGCCCGGTCAGGCTTGACCACATCGGCTGCGCCGCCGGCGTGACGACGGCCTTCAGCGCCGTCGTGGCCGGCCAGAAGTAGCCGGCATCATCCCGCAGCGACGACGTGTGCACGAGCAGGTGGCGCAGCGTGATGGCCTGGGCCGGGAAATGGGGATTACGCAGCGTGAAGCCGAGGTAGCCCGAGACGTCGGCGTCCAGGTCCACGCGGCCGGCTTCCAGCAGCCGCATCAGCCCGAGCGTGGTAACGAGTTTCGAGATCGACGCGATCCGGTACAGCGTCGCCGGCGTGGCCGGGCGGTCGGGGAACACGCCGTTACCGATCGTGCGCCGCCCGAATGCGCCTTCGTACACCGGCTGCCCGGCGCGCAGCGCCAGCACCGACAGGCTGGCCAGCGGGCAGGCCGGATCGTCGGCGATGGCCGCCAGTTCGGCGTCGAGCTGGCGCTGGGGTGCGCCCCCCGCATCGCCCGCGCCACCGCCTGTTGGCATCGCTGCAAATAATGGTCCCATCGTCCCCAGCATGGCCATGCCGAGCAGGGTGCGCCTGCCGTGATTCATGTTCGTCCCTTGGCGTTGCGTGATTGTGACTATCGGTCCAGCATACGGACTGCGCGAAACCCTTGACCAATGAATACCCGTGCGCAGGGCATAACCGTTTTGCATTGGTCGCAAGTGGTATGCTTCGATGGTATGCCAGCCCCCTTCGCCACGACGCCATGAACAGCCCCAGCCCCGGATTCCAGGTCGACCACGACGACAATTCGCCGCTCTATAAGCAGCTTGCGCGCAAGCTGGCGCAGGACGTGCGCGATGGCCGTTATCAGGCTGACCAGGCGCTGCCGTCCGAGCGCATGCTGTCCGAGCAGCTCGACGTCTCGCGCGTCACGGCGCGCAAGGCGATCGACCAGCTGGTCGACCAAGGCCTGGTGGTGCGCCGGCGCGGCTCGGGCAACTACATCGCGCCGCGCATCGAGCAGCCGCTGTCGACGCTGTCGAGCTTTTCCGAGCAACTGCAGCAGCGCGGCTATACCCCGCGCTCGCAATGGCTGCGGCGCGACACGATGCTGGCCGACGCCGACGAGCAGCTCTCGCTCGGCCTGTCGCCCGGTGCGCGCGTGGCGCGCCTCGAGCGCCTGCGCTTTGCCGACGACATCGTCATGGCCTACGAGGTAAGCGTGATTCCGGCCGCCGTGCTGCCGCGCCCCGAGCTGGTGGCCGCGTCGCTGTATGCGCACCTGTCCAAGTCCGGTCACCTGCCGGTGCGCGCGCTGCAGCACATCCGCGCGATGAACGCCGACCTCGAACTGGCCACGCGGCTCGAAGTACCCGAAGGCCGCGCGGTGCTGTTCATTACCCGCGTGGGGTATCTCGAATCGGGCCAGCCGGTTGAATTGACCCATTCTTACTGCCGCAGCGACCATTACGATTTCGTGGCCGAGTTGCGCCGGCAAGCCTGAATGCATAACCTGGCGGCATGACGGCGCCTGATCCTTTCATGGAAGCGCTTGTCAAAGTGGTATTACACTGGTTTTAACCAAACTGTGCAGGTGCGAGACAGCGATGCTCAATACCGAAACCCCCTCCCTGGCGCACACCGCGCTCGACCAGTATCCGACGACGGAACTGGTCAATGCCCTCGTCGATGACCAGTTCCATGCGGTGGACGCCGTACGCAAGGCCGGGCCGCGCATCGCCGCCGCCGTGTCTGCCGCAGTGCCGCGCATGGAAGCGGGGGGGCGCCTGGTCTATGTCGGCGCCGGCACCTCGGGTCGCCTCGGCGTGCTCGACAGCGTCGAGCTGTATCCCACCTTTTCCTGGCCCGCCGAACGCGCGCTGGCGCTGCTGGCCGGCGGCCACGGCGCGATGTTCGCTGCAGTCGAAGGCGCCGAAGACGACCTGGAGCAGGGCGCGGCGGATATCGCGGGGGTGAACGTGGGCCCGAATGACGTCGTGCTGGCGCTGGCGGCGTCGGGCGCCACGCCGTACGTGCTGGGGGCGCTCCGCGCTGCGCGCGCTGCGGGCGCGCTGACGGTAGGCTTTGCCAACAATCCGGATGCACCGGTGGCCACGCAGGCCGAGATCGGGATCACGCTCGACACGGGCGCCGAAGTCATTTCGGGCAGCACGCGCCTGAAAGCGGGCACCTCGCAAAAGATCGCGCTGAACACCTTTTCCAGTGCCCTGATGGTGCGTTTGAACAAGGTTTACGGCAACCTGATGGTAGACTTGAAGGCCACCAATGCCAAACTGGTACGACGTGCGATCCGCCTGACGAGCTTTGCCACCGGCGCCGACGAGGCGGCCGCGCAGGCGGTGCTGGAACAATGCGGCTTCCACGTCAAGACCGCGATCGTGGCCTTGTCCAAACAAACCAGTGTCGAGCAGGCGCAAGCGCTGCTGGAAGCGGCGCACGGCAGCGTGCGCCAGGCGCTCGCGTAAGCACGCGCCCTTTCAGCAGCACCGGCCTGCACGGCGCACGAAAGAGTCATGCAAAAACCGCAAGCGAACAGCCCGTGGCTGTGGGTGCCGTCCCTGTACTTTGCCCAGGCGATTCCGTATGTCGTCGTGATGAGCCTGTCGGTCATCATGTACAAGGACATGGGGATTTCGAACTCCGACATCGCCTTCTATACGAGTCTGCTGTACCTGCCTTGGGTGATCAAGCCGCTGTGGTCCCCGATCGTCGACATGTTCGGCACCAAGCGCCGCTGGACCGTGCTGCTGCAATTGGCCGTTGGCGCTTCGCTCATTGCGGTGGGCACCGTGCTGCACCTGCCCACCTTCTTCGTCGTCAGCCTGGCCGTCCTGTGGATCATGGCGTTCAGCTCGGCCACCCACGACATCTCGGCGGACGGCTTCTACATGCTCGGTCTGCGCCAGAAGCAGCAGGCGGCGTTCGTCGGCGTGCGCAGCACCTTCTACCGCCTGGCCACGCTGTTCGGACAGGGCCCGCTCGTGGTGCTGGCCGGTTACCTGGCCGTGAGCCTGGGCGATGTGCGCCAGGCCTGGTCGATCGTGTTCTACGTGCTGGCCGGCCTGTTCTTCGCTGCCTTTGCGTGGCACCAGTGGGCGCTGCCCGTGCCGCCCGACGACCACGCCGTCGCCAAGAGCGACAACCCGCTGCGCGACTTCGTCGGCACCTTCGTCGCGTTTTTCAAGAAGCGCGACATCTGGATGATCGTTGCGTTCATCCTCACGTTCCGCCTCGGTGAAGCGCAGCTCCTGAAACTCGTCGCGCCATTTTTGAAGGACCCCATCAGCGCCGGCGGCCTGGGATTGACCACCTCTGAATACGGCATCGCCTATGGCACGGTCGGCATCATCGCGCTGACGCTCGGTGGTCTGGCCGGCGGCTGGCTGATTTCGCGCGTGGGCCTCAAGCGCTGCCTGTGGGTCATGGTGTTCGCAATCCACATGCCCGACCTGGTCTTCGTCTACCTGTCGCAAACCCAGCCGACCGATCTGATGATTGTCTCGGCCTTCCTCGCGCTCGAGCAGTTCGGCTACGGTTTCGGCTTTACCGCGATGATGATGTACATGATCATGGTGGCCGATGGCCCGAACAAGACCGCGCATTACGCGATCTGCACCGGCCTGATGGCACTCGGGATGATGGTGCCCGGCATGTGGAGCGGCGACCTGCAGGAATACCTCGGCTACCAGCACTTCTTCATCTGGACCTGTCTTGCGACCATTCCCGCCTTCATCGTGGCGGCGCTCGTCAAGATCGATCCGGAATTCGGAAAAAAATAAGCGGACGGCTGACGCCCGCGCTGCCGCGCCCGACGTGGCGCCGGCGCGGAGCGTCAACCTCCGGTACAGCAACATCAAGGAGTTCTTTTTTTGCTTCCCAACCTGAACAAACGCACTTTCACGCTCGGCATGGCCAGCGCCGTCGCCCTGGGCCTGGCGGCCTGCGGCACCAAGCCCACCAAACCGGGCGCCGCAACTTTCATCGGTGGCAATGAGCCGCCGGCCGCGCCGCGCGAGTTTCGCGCCGCCTGGGTGTCCACCGTCGCCAATATCGACTGGCCCAGCCGACCGAACCTGAGCGCCGCCAAGCAGCAGCAGGAAGTGCTCGCCATCCTCGACCGCGCCCAGGCCATGAACCTGAACGCGATCGTGCTGCAGGTGCGCCCGGCCGCCGACACCATCTATCCGTCGAACCTCGAGCCGTGGACCGAATACCTGAGCGGCATCCAGGGCAAGGCGCCGCAGCCGTTCTACGATCCGCTCGCGTACTGGATCACCGAAGCGCATGCGCGCGGCATCGAGTTGCACGCCTGGTTCAATCCCTACCGCGCGCGGATGGACGCTTCGCGCGGCCAGTCGGCGCCGAACCACATCACCAACACCAATCCGGCCGTCGTCAAACGCTACGGCAAATTCATGTGGATGGACCCGGGCGAGCCGGCCGCCGTCAAGCAGACGCTCGACGTGATCCTCGACGTCGTGCGCCGCTACGACATCGACGGCGTGCACATCGACGATTATTTTTATCCGTACCCGATCGACGCCGCGCCGCAGGTGGCCGGCAACGCCGCGGCCCTGGACGGGCGCCCCGGCACGCGCGAACTGGACTTCCCGGACGATCCGGCCTGGCACCGCTACCTGGCCGGTGGCGGCCAGCTCGATCGCGCCAACTGGCGCCGCGACAACGTCAACCGCCTGATCGAAGCCATGTACAAGGGCATCCACGCCGAAAAGAGCTGGGTGCGTTTCGGCATCAGCCCGTTCGGCCTGGGCCGTCCGGACCGCCGCCCGCCCGGCATCAACGGCTTCTCGCAGTACGACAAGCTGTATGCCGACGCCGAGCTGTGGCTCGAGAAAGGCTGGGTCGATTACTTTGTGCCGCAGCTGTACTGGCCGATCAAGCCGCCGGGCCAGGCTTACGACGTGCTGCTCGATTACTGGATCAGACAAAATCCGCAGCGCCGCCACATCTGGCCAGGCCTGTTCACCAGCCGCATCGGCGCAGCGACCAAGGGCTACGAGCCGCAGGAGGTGCTGGCCCAGGTCGACGTGACCCGTACGCGGCCGCTGGCCACCGGCCACGTCCACTTCAGCATGGTGGCCCTGATGCAGAACCGCAAAGGGATCGCCGACCAGCTGCGCACGACCCGCTACGCTGGCCAGGCGCTGGTGCCGGCCACGACGTGGCTGGGCAACGAGCGGCCCGGTACGCCGCTGGTGGGGGCCTCGCGCCGCGCGCGCTCGGTCGACCTGACGCTCAAGGCGGGCAAGGCCAATGCGTTGTACGCGGTCTGGTCGCGCCATGGCGGCCAATGGCGTTTCGCCGTGGTGCCGGCCGTGCGCGTGGCCTGGTCGGTGCCGGATGACGCGACGCTGGGCGCGGCCGAGATCGTGGTGGTCAGCGCCGTCGACCGCCTGGGCAACGAGGGCGCACGCGTGCGGGTATGGGGCAAAGCGTAATGCAGGTAGCATCAGGTTTTATGGGCGGATTGTGTGATGTCATCTGATCGGGACACGATGAGCGGGTTTGGCCTGGGGATCGACGCTGGCGGTACCGAGACGCGCTGGGCGCTGGCGGCCCCCGGCGGCGCCATCCTGGCCGACGGTGTGGTCGCAGGCCTGTCGGCGCTGCAGATGGCCACGTCCGACGGGCGCGCAGCCGTGCGCGCCAGCCTCGAAGAACTGGCGGCGGCAGTGCTCGCGCATGCCAGTCCGCTGCGCATCCAGGCCGGCCTGACGGGGTTCGGCGGCGACGACGAACTGCTGCAATCGTGGCTGGCCCAGTTGCTGGGCGTCGCGCCCAGCGCCGTCACGCTGTCGAACGATATCGAACTGGCGTACCGCGCCAATTTCGCGCCCGGCGCCGGCTACCTCGTGTACGCGGGTACCGGCTCGATCGGCGCCTTCATCGACGCTGACCACGTGTTCCACCGCGCCGGCGGGCGCGGCGTGCTGCTCGACGATGGCGGCGGGGGCTTCTGGATCGCGCGCGAAGCGCTGCGCCACATCTGGCGCAACGAAGACGAGCAGCCCGGCTGCTGGCGCGATTCGCCGCTGGCGCAGGCCGTGTTCGAGCATATCGGCGGCGCCGACTGGAATGTGTCGCGCCAATTCATCTATCACGGCGAGCGCGGCGCAATCGGCAAGCTGGCGCTGGCCGTTGCCGCCAGCGCACAGCGCGATCCTGCCGCCGCTACGATCCTGAGCGAAGCGGGCCTCGAACTGGCGCGCCTGGCGCTGGCGCTCACGCGCCGTTTCGGCCCGCGCCCGGTGGTGCTGGCCGGCCGCGCGAGCGAACTGCATCCCTTGATCATCGAGACCATGCGCGCCGCGCTGCCGGCCGGGCTGGAGCTCACGCAGACCGGCCTGCGCGCCCACCACGGCGCCGCGCGGCTCGCATTGCAACCGGCCTCCACGCCACCGGCGCGCGCAACCCACAAGAACATCAACGAGGAATCCCCATGAAATCGATCTTTGCCGCTCTCGCCCTGGCCGTGCTGGCCGGTTGTACCACGACCGCCCCGACCACGCCGAAGTACGACACTACCTACGACGCAGTCGGCCAGTCGAGCCGCGCGCGCTTTCTGGTGCTGCACTACACGGTGGCCAACACGCCCGCCTCGATCAAGATCCTGACGCAGCAGCAGGTCAGCTCGCACTACCTGCTGACCGATGAAGCGCAGCCGAAGATCTACCGCCTGGTCGACGAGAACCGCGCCGCCTGGCATGCGGGCAATTCGAGCTGGAAGAACTTCACGCAACTGAACAACAGCTCGATCGGCATCGAGATCGTCAACGCCGGCTGGAAGGACACGCCGCAAGGCCGCGTCTATGCGCCGTTCCCGCAGGCGCAGATGGATGCACTGTTGCCGCTGGTGAAGGACATCGTCGCGCGCCACGGCATCGCGCCCGAGAACGTCCTCGGTCACAGCGATATCGCGCCGCTCCGAAAGCAGGATCCGGGGCCGCAGTTCCCGTGGCAGCGCCTGGCGCAGGAAGGCCTGATACTGTGGCCGGACGCGAACCGCGTCGCCGCCGTGCGCCCGGCCTTCGAGGCCCTGCTGCCGGACGTCGCCTGGTTCCAGCGCAAGCTGGCCACGCACGGCTTCGGCCTGGTGCAGAGCGGCGCGTACGATGAAGCGACCCGCACCACGCTGGCGGCGTTCCAGATGAAGTACCGTCCGCGCGATATCTCGGGCGTTGCCGATGCCGAGACGGCCGCGCTGCTCGAAGTGCTGACGACGCCGGCGAACACGCCGCCACCGGTGGTGCCGGCCGCACTGGCGCCCGTGGCGCCCGTTGCACCGACCGCGATGCCAGCGCCAGCACCAGCGCCGATGCCAATGTCGACCCCGACGCCGACGCCGACGCCGACCTTGCCCGAACCGACGCCGGTGCTGCCGGTCGAACCGACGCCGGAAACCGCCCCGGCCCCGGCCACGCCAGTCATCACCACGCCATGATGGCGGCACTTAGGGGATAAGCGATGCGTCTGCGCCATATCGAAGTATTCCACGCCATCATGCAGGTCGGCACCATCAGCGGCGCCGCCCAGGTGCTGCATATCTCGCAGCCGGCCGTGACCAAGGTGCTGCAGCACGCCGAGCTGCAACTGGGCATGCCGCTGTTCGAGCGCGTGCGCGGCAAGCTGTATCCCAAGCCGGAAGCGCACCGCCTGTTCATCGAAACGGAAAAGCTCCACCGCGACCTGCAGGGCATCCGCCGCCTGGCCGCGAGCCTGAAGGGGCGCGCGGTGGAAACCGTGCGCCTGGTGTCCACGCCGACCATCGCAGTGAGCGTGCTGCCGGCCGGGATGACCGCCTGGCGCCGCGCGTTTCCTGAAACACGTTGCGAGCTGGCCACGCACCACACGAGCGAAATCGTCAATGCACTGCGCCTGGGCGAAGCCGATGTGGGCCTGTCGCTGCAGGACCCGCGCCACCCCGGCATCGTGGCCGAGCCGATCGCGCATGGCCTGTTGACGGTGATGGCGCCGCGTGGCACCTGGAGCGACGCCGAATGCCGCACCCCGATCGCAGCCGACGGTTTGACGGGTGAACTGATCGGCATGGCCGATCGCGATCCACTGGGCGAGATGGTGATGGCGGCCTGCGAAGCGCAGGGCGTGCAACCGGTGTTTCGCACCGTGGTGCAAACGTACCAGATCGCCCGCTCGCTGGTCGAAGCCGGCGCTGGCACGGCGGTGGTCGATCCGTTCACGGCCGCCTCGGCGGCCGCGAACCAGGTGCAGTGCCGCCAGTGGTCGCCGTCGATTCCCGTGCACCTGTACCTGCTCACGGCCAGCCACGCGCCGCTGTCGCACGGCGCGCGCGAGCTGGCCAACTGCATTGGCGCGACCGCGCGCGCCTGTCTCGAACCAGCCTAGGATTCTTTCGCACCATGCACGCGTTCATCGCCAGCGAAGACATTGCCGCCAGCCCGGCATTCCGGCACCTGGACAGCATCGCCGGCATCCGGGTCGACCTGCGCTACGCCACCGCCAACAACTTCGTCGGACGCGATCTGTATTCGCCGTTCGATTGCGCCTGGCTGCATGTGCAGGCAGCCGCAGCGCTCGAGCGCGTGGTGGCCTGGCTGGCGGCGCACCGGCCCGACCTGACGGTGCTGGTGCTCGATGCATTGCGGCCGCAGCGCGTCCAGCAGCAGTTGTGGGATGCGCTGGCGGGCACCGACCTGCGCCTGTATCTGGCCGATCCGGCGCGCGGCTCGATCCATTCGTACGGCATGGCGCTGGACCTCACGCTGGTGGACGCGGCTGGCGATGAACTGGACATGGGCACCGGTTTCGACGACATGACCGAGCTGTCGCATCCGGCGCTTGAAGAAGGGTTTGTGCTGGCCGGGCGCCTCAACGAAGCACAGGTAGCCAACCGGCGCCTGCTGCGCGAGGCGATGCTGGCAGCGGGCTTTTTGGCCATCAAAACCGAATGGTGGCACTTCGACTGCGGCGACCGCGATCTGGTGCGGGGCACGTTCCAGCGCGTGCTGTAGCCGTCAGTTCATCGCGATCGCTTCGACCCGGTTGCGGCCATTGTGCTTGGCTGCGTACAGCAGCTTGTCGGCGGCCAGGATCAGGTCGGGCAGCGTGACGCGCCCGTCGTCGCGGGCGAAATCGTACGTGGCCAGGCCGAAGCTGGCGGTGGTCTGCAACCCGGGGCCGTCGGCATCCGGCGCGACCCGATTGGCCGCGAATGCCGCGCGCAGGCTCTCGGCCAGGCTGGTCCCTTGCGCCAGGTCGATGCCGGGCAAGACCAGCAAAAATTCTTCGCCGCCGTAACGCACCACGGCATCGACGCCGCTGCGCACCATCTTGTGCAGCAGGCCGGCAAAGGTACGGATCACGGCATCGCCCTCGTGGTGGCCGAAGGTGTCGTTGATGCGCTTGAAGTGATCGATGTCGCACAGGATGACCGACACCGGATGCTGGCGCTGGCGCGCGCTTTGCAGCTCATGCTCCAGCAGATGATCGTGCAGGTAGTGGCGGTTGTAGCAGCAGGTGAGCTGGTCGCGCTGGGCCAGCTGCTTGAGTGTCACCTGCAGCCGGAACTGCTCACGCGCCACCCAGTTGTAGCGGCGCGCCGCCAGGATGCCGAACGTGTTGATCAGCACCAGCAGCATGCCCATCGTGACCAGGTCGGACACGGGCCGTGGCGGCAGCACGAACGCGACCAGCGCCAGAAACACCAGCGAGGCGCCGGTGCCGAGCGCCGTCGAATACACCAGGCGGTTCGGGATATACAGGTAGATCACCACCAGCATGATCAGCATCGACATTGCATGCCAGTGCACTTCATGCGGCCGCGCCAGCGCCACCACCATGAAGCAGCACAGTGCGATGCCCTCGGACAGCGATGCCGCCAGCCGCATGGCCCGGATCGACAGGGGGCGGCGGTAGGCCAGCCAGGCCCAGGTGCCGGCGACGGCCGCGACCAGTAGCCGTGCCGGCAGCGTGTCGCGCACGGCCGCATCCAGGCCCAGTACCGCGATATCCGTCACAAAAAACGACAGGAAGAATGCGACGCAGAACACCAGCGTGAAGCCGAGCATGGCGCGTGTACGGTCGATCTGGCTGGAAAGGAACGCAGTTTCGCTGGCGCTGCGCGCGAATTCGCCGGTCAGGTAATGGATGTGCATGCGATGAACAGTGCGGCAGGTGACAATGCCTGCGACACACGATCCAGCATGCGGTGATGGTCGGACAGGACGGGATGATCCGGCATCGGCGCCGGCCGGACCGATCACCGGTAGCGGTGTCGGGCGAGTGACTATTGTGACAAGGTTTTCTTACTTGAAACTAACAAAATGTATCAGTTCATTAATTACTTTGTTAATTTTGCAAGATAACCCGGTTCAATCCCGTGACAGTTGATATCAACGCTGTGCCGCTACTGCGGATGTCGTTCCCGACCGCGCCACCCAGTCGACCAGTGCATCGAGCACCGCGCGCCCGCGCCCGTCCCCGGCCCGTTCGCTGTTGACCATCGCCACCACCACGCACAGATTGCCATTTGCATCCGGTACGTAGCCGGCCACTGCGGTGACGTTGCGCAGCGTGCCCGTTTTCAGGCGCGCGCGCCCGGCGGCGGGCGTGCCGGCCAGGCGCCGTCGCATGGTGCCATCGACCGCGCCGATCGGCAGGCTGGCCTGGAATTCGGGCGCCCATGGGCTCCGCAAGCCCGCCTGCAGCAGGCTGCCCATCTGCTGCGCGCTGATGCGCTCGATGCGCGACAGGCCCGAGCCATTGTCGATCACGAACCCGGTGTCGTCGATGCGCTGCGCGCGCAGCCAGTCGCGCACCGCGGCATCGGCGCGTGCGAAGGTGGTGACCTCGCCAGACGGCAGCGCCAGGCTGCCGTCGACCGGATCGCCCTGCAGGCTGCCCAGGCTCAAAAACAGCAGGCGCGCCAGCGTGTTGTCGGATGTCTTGTTGATGTCGCGGACCAGTTCCGGCAAGGCGCGCGCGGCGTGCGCGGCCAGCACGCGCGCATCGAGTGGCGTGGCGCCGGTGATCGTGCGGCCACTGAGCGTGCCACCCAGATCGGTCCAGGCGCGGCGCACGAAGCGGCCCACGTAATCGTCGCGGTCGAGCACATTGACGCTGTAGCTGCGGTTGCAGTTCTTCGGGAAGGTGCCGCGCAAGACCACCTCGATGCGGCCATCGGGCGCGCGCCGCGTCTCGGGCAGCTGCCAGCCGTCTTCCCACTTCGCGCAATCGCGCTCGACCAGCGTCATTGCCGAGGTGACCGACACGCGTTCGAGTTCCGGGTACATGCGCAGTTGCAGCGTGGCGCCGGTCGCGCGCATGTCCAGCTGCAGCATGTTCTTGTTGAGGAGGAGGGCGTCGGGGATCACGTTGTAATACGCATCGGGCGACTCGTCGAACGGCGGCAGGCCGACATCCGGGCGCGCCGGCTGGAACAGGCTGCGATCGAGCACCAGGTCGCCCTCGATGCGCTCGATGCCCTGGTAGCGCAGCGCGCGCAGCATGGCCTCGAGATGCTCGCCGGCCAAATCGGCATCGGCGCCGCCCTTGACGTACAGGCTGCCGCGCAGCACGCCGTCCTTGATGTCGCCGACGGTGCGCAGTTCGGTGCGGCCACGGAACGTGGGGCCAAGCCGTTCGAGGCCGATCAGCGTCGTCACCAGCTTGATCGTCGACGCCGGCTGCATCGGCAGCGCCGCCTGATGCGACAGCACGGCCGCGTCGCCGCGCAGCACCAGCAGGCCCACTTCGCTGGCTGCGATGCCGCCTTGCTGCATCAGCTGCGCCACCGGCGCCGGTAGCTGGGCCTGGGCGAGCGACGTGGCGCACAGCAGCGACAGGACGAGGGTGGCGCGTTTGAACATGCGTGAATCCTTAACCGAAGAAGAGATAGGCCACGAAGATCGCGGCGATGATGCCGACCAGGTCGGCCAGCAGGCCATAGCTGACGGCATAGCGCGTCTTGCGGATGCCGACCGAGCCGAAATACAGCGCGATGATGTAGAACGTGGTGTCCGACGCGCCCTGCATGATGCTGGCCAGGCGGCCGACGAACGAGTCGACGCCATAGGTCTTGATCGCATCGATCATCATGGCGCGCGCGCCGCTGCCCGAGAGTGACTTCATGAGCGCGGTCGGCAGCGCGCCGACGAAATCGGTCTGCAGACCCAGCGCGGCAAACACCCACGCGAAGCCGCCCGTGACCATGCCGAGGATGCCCGAGTTGCGCACCACGCTGATCGCCACGATCATCCCGACCAGGTAGGGGATGATCTTGATCGACGTTTCGACGCCGCCCTTGGCGCCTTCGATGAAGGCCTCGAACACATTGACCTTCTTGAGCAGCGCCCCGGTCATGAACGCGGCGATGACGCCGAACAGCACCAGGTTGGCCGCGACCGACGACACCAGCTGGATCTGCGTCTTGTCGAGGAAGTAGGTGAAGGACAGGACCATCGACGCGATCAGCGCTGCAGTGCCGCCGATCCAGGCGAAGATCACCGGGTCGAACAGGTTGATGCGCTGGCGCAGGCCCACCATGATGATGCTGAAGATGGTGGCGGTGTAGGTCGCGATCAGCGTCGGGATGAAGATGTCGGCCGGGTTGGCGGCGCCCAGCACCGCGCGCTGGGCCATCACGGCCAGCGGAATGATCGTCAGGCCCGAGGTCTGGATCACCAAAAACATCAGCTGCGCATCGGTTGCTTCGTCCTTGTTCGGATTGAGCGACTGCAGGCTTTCCATGGCCTTCAGGCCAAACGGCGTGGCCGCGTTATCGAGGCCCAGCATATTGGCCGAGAAGTTCATCACCATGTGGCCGTTGGCCGGGTGGTTACGTGGCACGCCGGGGAAGATGCGCGAAAAGAACGGGCCGATCACGCGCGCGAACAGGTTGATGGCGCCGGCCTTCTCGCCGACATTCATGATCCCGAGCCAGAACGTCATGACGCCAGCCAGCGGCAGGGCGATGTCCATCACGGCCATCTTGGCCGAGTCGAAGGTGCCGTCGATGATGCGCTTGAAGATTTCGGTGTCGCCTAAGAAAAGCCACTGCGCCATTGCTGCGAGGAAGCCGACGAGGAAGAAGCCTGTCCAGATGTAATTGAGTGCCATCGATAACCAGTAAATGCTGAGGGGTGCTGATCGGTGCTGATCGAAGCGTTGCCGCCGGGTTCGGACGATTGTGCAGCGCCCAGGGGCCAAGGGCAAGCTGCGTGGATGAAAGAATGCAGCCGCGCCATGCGCAAAAGTTATGAGCGTTGCTTGCCAAGGCGCAGCGCGCCTATGATACGGCACGCCCGATGGGACGCTCCAAAGGATCTGCCGTCATGAAATTTCGCTCCGCCGCTGCTGCGCTGCTGTCGCTGTCATTGTTTTTGCCATGCCCGGCCGTCCAGGCGCAAGACAAGGTCCTGCACATGTTCCTCTCTACCAGCGAGACGGGGCTCGACCCGGCCGTGGCGTCCGACAACGCCACGCTGTCGCTGCTGGAAAACCTGTTCGATCCGCTGCTGCGCTACGACTACCTGGCGCGCCCGGCCACGCTGCGCCCCAACACGGCCACGGCGATGCCGACCGTCAGCAGCGACGGCCTGACCTACACCTTCCGCATCCGCCCCGGCATCCATTTCACGCCCGATCCCGCGTTCAAGGGCCGCAAGCGCGAAGTCACGGCGGCCGACTATGTCTATAGCCTCAAGCGTTTATACGACCCGGCGCTCAAGTCGCCCTGGGCCTATATGTTCGAAGGCAAGATCGCGGGCGACGCCGCGCTGCGCGCGCGCTTCGGCCCCGATGTGCCGGTGGCCGGCCTGCAGGCGCCGGACCGCTACACGCTGCGCATCCAGCTGACTGCGCCCGACAACAATTTCCTGTTTTATCTGGCGACGGCGGCCAGCAGCGTGGTGGCGCGTGAAGTGATCGAGGCCTATCCGGGCCAGGCGGGCAACCACCCGATCGGTACCGGCCCGTTCATGCTGGGGCAGTGGAAACGCAGCGACCGTATCGTATTGCTGGCCAATCCGGACTCCACCGCCGTGTTCGCAGCCACGCCGGGCGATGACCCGGAGGACCGGGCGATTGCCGCCGCACTGGAAGGCAAGCGCCTGCCGCGCGTGGACCGGGTCGAGGTGCGCATCGCCGAGGAATTCCAGGGCCGCATGCTGGGCTTTCTGAATGCCGACTACGATTACCTGGAACAGATCCCCGAATCGATGACCGAGATGGTCGTGCACGACGGCGCCTTGAAACCTGACCTTGCCGCGCGCGGCATCGTGCTGTCGCGCTTTCCGGTGCTGCAGACCTACTATATGTGGATGAACATGACCGACCCGGTCGTGGGCGGCTACAGCAAGGATCGCATTGCATTGCGGCGTGCGATCTCGATGGCGTACAACAGCGCCGAAGACATTGCGTTACTGAAGAAAGGGTTTGCGATCAAGGCCGAGTCGCCGCTGCCGCCGAACGTGCGCGGCTACGATCCGCGCTACCGCAGTCCGGTGCCATACGACCCGGCGCTGGCCAATGCATTACTGGACCGCCATGGCTACAACGGGCGCGACCCGGATGGTTTTCGGCGCGCGCCCGATGGCAAGCCGCTGACCTTGACGATGCACAGCGAAGCGACCGTGGGCGGGCGTCTGCGCGACGAACTGTGGCGAAAATGCCTGAATGCCATCGGTGTGCGCGTCGTGTTCAAGTCCGACAAGAAAACCGAGATCATCAAGGCCTCGCGCCTCGGAACCGTGCAGATGTTCGAGAGTAACTGGATCGTCGATTTCCCCGACGGCGACAACTTTTATCAGCTGTTGTACGGGCCCAATGCAGGGCGGGCCAACTACGCGCGCTTCAACCTGCCTCAATACAATGTGCGCTATGAAAAAGCACGCTTGCTGCAGGATGGTGCAGAGCGAAACAGACTCTATTTCGAGATGAACCAGCTGCTCCATGCGTACAACCCGTGGGTGCCGTTGACCCATGTTTTATCGGGTGATTTGCGGCATCCGTGGTTGAAAAACTACAAACGCCATCCCGTCGAATTCACGAACTGGCGCTACCTCGATATCGATGTTGCGCAAAGGGCACGCTTGGTCAGGGGCAAGCGATAGATTCCGTTAGTTTTTCCGCAAGAAAATATTCCCGCTGGTTATACTCCCCTCCGGATAATTCATTGGCTTGTCACAAAATTGTGAGCGTACTCTGAATTGAAAACATAACGTAATGCCAAGAATCAACTTGGCATGCGACACGCAGGTCGGCGCAGTGCAGTCCAATACAGTGCGCCAGCCGAAGACCGCCCCGGAACGCAAGGAGAAACATCGTGAAATTGAAGAAACTGGCCCAGCTGATTGCCTTGATGGGAGCGGTCGCCCCCGCTGCAATGCCGCTCGTGGCGCAAGCGCAAACCGACACGTCGATGCAGCGGGTGGAGATCACCGGCTCGAGCATCAAGCGTATCGCCAAGGAGGGCGCGCTGCCGGTTGAAATCATTTCGCGCAAGCAGATCGAAGACCAGGGCATCGTCACGGCCGAGCAACTCATCGCCACGCTGAATATCAACGGCAATGGCTCGGACAACCTGGCCTCGAACGCCGACGTGACCTCGGGCGCCCAGCGCGGCAACAACGGCGCCTCCAGCGCCAACCTGCGTGGTCAGGGCTCCGATTCGACGCTGGTGCTGCTCAATGGCCGGCGCGTCGCGACGCACGGCATGAAGGGCTCGGCGGTCGACCTGAATTCGATCCCGATGGCAGCGGTCGAGCGCGTCGAAGTGCTCAAGGATGGCGCGTCGGCCGTGTACGGCACCGACGCCATCGGCGGCGTAATCAACTTCATCCTGCGCAAGAACTACAAGGGCCTGGAAGCGCAGGCCTTCACCGACGTGGCCGAGGCAAGCGGCGGCGAAATCGGCCGCGCCAGCCTCACTGGCGGCTGGGGCGACCTCGACACGCAAGGCTGGAACGTGCTGGCGACCCTGTCCCACAGCGAGAACAAGGCGCTGCGCGGCAACCAGCGTGATTTCGTCAACACCTTCCAGCCGAACCGCGGCGTGTCGGTCGATACGCGCGGTACGCCGAGCGGCAATATCTTCGCCACGACGCTGGCGCCGACGCTGCTCTCGCGCACCGGCACCGGTCCGACCCTGCCGGGCAGCAGCGTTGCTTACAACGGCATTAGCCTCCTCGACCTGCCGGGTGGCGCCGGGTGCGACAGCATCGACGGCATGGGCGCGTACGACGAAAAGCTGTGGGACACGCCGGGCGCCGCCTATGGCTGCGCCTGGGACACGGGCCGCGCCGCCGTGCTGCAGCAGCCGGTCAAGAACACCAATGCGCTGGGCCGCGCCACCTTCCGCATCGGCGAGCACGAGCTGTTCGCTGAAGGCGTCGCCTCGCGTGTCGAAGTGTCCAAGCGCTTCTCGCCGAACCAGATTTCGCCAACGGCATCAACGTTCAACGCGAGGTCGTTCTACCCAAGCA
This sequence comes from Massilia aurea, assembly GCF_014200505.1. Classification (GTDB taxonomy): domain Bacteria; phylum Pseudomonadota; class Gammaproteobacteria; order Burkholderiales; family Burkholderiaceae_D; genus Telluria; species Telluria aurea_B. The sequence goes on from NZ_JACHBX010000002.1 coordinate 819,393, forward strand.
CGGGCGCGGCCTACAACGACGTCTACAACGCACTGGTCAAGACCTTCCCGGGGATTTCGGCCAACTACGGCTTGCCGATTGCGTACCGCTGGCGCTGCATGGAGTGCGGCAACCGCGAGATCACCACCGAGACGAAGGCCAGCCGCGTGCTGGTGGGCGCCGATGGGCCGCTGACCCTGTTCGGCAACCGCTACGATTACCGTGTCGGCCTGTCGCGCGCCTCCAGCGAATCGGAGTCGCTGCTGGGCACCGGCTACAACTACACGGCGGCGCTGGGCGATGTGCTCGGTTCGGGCATCGTCAATCCGTTCCTGCTGCCGGGCCAGACCCAGAGCCAGGTCGCGATCGATGCGATCCGCGCCACCTCGGCTGCAGGCGTCGTCATGTACGGTGGTAAAACCACGCTGACCCAGTTCGACGCCGCGCTGTCGGGTGAAATCTTCAAGCTGCCGGCCGGCGCCGTGATGATGGCGCTGGGCACCGACCTGCGCCGCGAAGAATACAAATTCAACGGCGACCTGCGCGCCGTCAGCGCGCGCCCGGCGATCCTGAATGCGCCGTTCGATGACGTCAATGCGCTGCCGAAGGTCAGCCGCGACATCAAGGCCGTGTATGCCGAGGTGCTGGTGCCCGTCACGCAGGCGCTGGAGCTGACCTTCGCTATCCGCCGCGACGATTACACGGGCTTTGGCGCGACGACCAATCCGAAGGTCTCGTTCCGCTACCAGCCGATTCCGCAACTGATGTTCCGCGGTTCGTACAACGAGGGCTTCCGCGCGCCGTCGTTCAACCAGCTGTTCAACGGCGTGACCGAGAGCCAGTATGTCGGCAAGGACCTGGCCGATCCGGCCACCTGCCCGAGCGGCCGTGTCGACACCGCAATCGCTGGTTGCCAGGCCGTCAATCCGGTCATTCTCACCGGCGGCAAGAACACGCTGGGTCCGGAAACGGCCAAGCAGGCCAGCCTGGGCGTCGTGTTCGAGCCGGCCGGCGGCTTCTCGGCCAATGCCGACCTGTGGGAAATCCGCAAGGAAAACACGATCGACTCGTTCAACGCGGTGACCATGATCGCGAACTACAGCCTGTTTCAGGACCAGTTCCGTCGTGACGCCGCCGGCAACCTGACCGAGATCGACCAGCGCTGGCTCAATGCCGGCGAGCGCATCACGCGCGGCCTCGAAGTGGGCGCCCGCATGACCGGCAAGTTCAGCACCGGTTCGATCTGGGGCATCGGCATCGACGGTTCGCGCCTGCTCGAGAAGAAGTCGCGCGCCACCAGAAACGCTGAATTTGGCGAGAGCGAAATCGGCCGCTTCCTGTACACCGGCGACCTGGGCCTGAAGTGGAAGCACAGCGCCTATGTGACCTACAAGTACGGCAACTGGAGCGGCATGCTGCAGAATATCTTCCGCTCCGGGTACACCGACCAGGTGCTGCCGGGTGTGGCCAGCGGCCGCATCAAGCCGTCCGAGTACAACAGCAAGGTAGACGATTACTCGATCTTCCACCTGACCGCGAACTACACGGGCTTCAAGAACCTGACGCTCACCGCCGGCATCAAGAACATCCTGGACGAAGATCCACCGTTCGCGATCACCTACGACAGCAACACGGGCGCCGGCAGCAGCTGGGAGCCGCGTGTGGCCGACCCGCGCGGCCGTTCGTTCACGATGATGGCGACCTACAAGTTCTTCTGATCGCCCTGCAATAACGGCCCGTGCCTCGCGGGCCGGTAGGGTGGACGGCTCTGCCGTCCACGCGGTGATGGTTGGCGGCGATCTCATCCTGCCCGTGAACGGCACCGTTGGCGATCACCGCGTGGACGGCGTAGCCGTCCACCCTACAGCTAACTCTGGATTGCGCATGAAGATCAACCGCCGCAGCTTTGGCGCCATCGCCGCTGCCATGTCCACTATCGCGTCCGGCGCTGCTGCTGCGCGCGTGCCTTCACGTTCCATGCACAAGCTCATCAAACCTCCACGCCTGCGCCGAGGCGACGTCGTCGGCCTGATCGCGCCGGGCGGGTACACGAACGATGCCGCCATCGAGAAGGCGGTGCGCAATATCGAGGCGCTGGGTTTCAAAGTCAAACCCGGCGCCTATCTGCGCGAGGTGTTCGGCAACTACGCGGGATCAAGCCAGCAGCGCCTGGCCGACCTGCATGCGATGTTCGCCGATCCCGAGGTCAAGGCGATCTGGCCGATCCGCGGTGGCTCGGGCTGCATCTCGCTGTTGTCCGGGCTGGATTACGCGCTGATCCGCCGTAATCCGAAAGTGCTGATCGGGTATTCCGATATCACGGCGCTGCACCTGGCAATCTTCAAGCAGACGGGCCTCGTGACGTTCCATGGGCCGGTGGCCTCGTCGACGTTGACCCACTATGCGACGCAGCACATGATGGCAGTGCTGACCGAGCCGCAGGTGACTTACACGATTCCGATGTCGCTCGAGAACGCCGAACGCGCCGCGCAGGAGCCGCACTTCGGCATCCATACTTTCACGCACGGCGAGGCCACGGGCCCGCTCATCGGCGGCAACCTGTCGATGGTCGCGGCGCTGGCCGGCACGCCCTATGCGGCCGATATCACGAACAGCATCCTGTTCCTGGAAGACGTGAACGAAGCGCCGTACCGGATCGACCGCTGGATGACGCAGCTGGATCTGGCCGGGGGCTTTGCCAGTGCGGCGGCGCTGGTGGTGGGGATTTGCCAGAACTGCGGACCGGAACACGAGGACGTGTCACTGACGCTCGAGCGCACACTGGCATTGCACCTGCATCCGCTGGTCATTCCGGCAGTGAGCGGCTATTCCATTGGGCATATCCGCAACCAGTGCACGCTGCCCATGGGCGTGCGCGCCACGCTCGATACGCACGCGCAGACGATCACGCTGCTGGAAGCGGCGGTGTCCTGAGAATTTTCTGGTGGTGCTGTTTAGCGCGGGCTTGTGACAGGCGGGTTGAACGCGTGGGCGGGAAACCCGCCCACCCTACCTCGGGTATGGCATAAGGCGCCGGCTCATCGTCACCGAGCCGTGCGACTCGCCATCGATCCGGTACAGGTCATGCACCTCGCCGGTGACGATGAACCCGGCGCGCTCGTACAGCCGGCGCGCCGCCAGGTTGCCCGACAGGACATCCAGATCGACCCATTCGAGTGGCGCCGTAGCGCTGGCCCACGCCAGCGCGTGCTCGACCAGCTGACGGCCCAGTCCTGCCCCGCGGTGATCGCGGTGCACGCCCATGCCCAGCAGTGCGCGGTGGTAGGCCGCAATTTCAGGCCGCGCGCGCAGGTCGACATGGCCGGCGATCGCGCCCCGGGCATCGAGTGCGAGCCACATGCGGCGCCAGCGCGGCTGGCCAAACGGCACGGTAAAACTGGCGGCGAACGACGCCGCCTTGTCGGGCGGCAGGCGCGACTGCCCGCGCGAGATGGGCTGGAACAGCGGCACGGCGCCGCGGCCGTTTTCCTGCAGCTGGTCGTCGAGGTACATGAACAGCTGCGGCAGCTGTTCCGGCACCAACGCCTGCAGGGTCAACGGTCCGTTCACAATGCGCGGGCGATCAGGATTTTCTGGATGTCGCTGGTGCCTTCGTAGATCTGGCACACGCGCACATCGCGGTAGATGCGTTCGACGGGGAAGTCGGCCACGTAGCCGTAGCCGCCGAACACCTGCATCGCATCGGACACCACGCGCTCGGCCATTTCGGACGCGAACAGCTTGGCCATTGCGGCTTCCTTCAGGCAGGGCAGGCCGGCATCCTTCATCGACGCCGCATGCAGGATCAGCTGGCGCGCGGCCTCGATCTTCATCGCCATCTCGGCCAGGCGGAACTGCACCGCCTGGTGCTCGAAGATCGCCTTGCCGAAGCTTTCGCGGTCCTTCGCATACGCCAGCGCGGCCTCGTACGCGGCGCGCGCCATGCCCACTGCCTGCGACGCGATGCCGATGCGCCCGCCCTCCAGGCCCGACAGCGCGATCTTGTAGCCCATGCCTTCTTCGCCGATCAGGTTTTCCTGCGGGACGCGGCAATTGTCGAACACGATCTGCGCCGTGTCTGACGAATGCTGGCCCATCTTGTGTTCGACGCCGGCCACGATGTAACCAGGCGTGTTGGTCGGCACCCAGAACGCGCTGATGCCTTTCTTGCCGGCCGCCTTGTCGGTGACGGCCATGACGATCGCCACGTCGCCGTACTTGCCGCTGGTGATGAACTGCTTGGTGCCGTTGATGACGTAATGCGCGCCATCGCGCACGGCGGTCGTGCGCAGCGCCGCGGCGTCGCTGCCGGTGTGCGGCTCGGTCAGCGCGAATGCGCCCAGCAGCTCGCCCTGCGCCAGGGGCCGCAGCCACTGCTGCTTCTGCGCTTCGCTCGCATACATCATCGCGATGCTGCACACGGGGCAGTTGTTGACCGAGATGATGGTCGAGACGCCACCATCGCCGGCCGCGATTTCTTCGAGTACCAGCGCGAGCGCCACATAATCCAGGCCGGCGCCGCCATACTGCTCCGGCACCGCCACGCCGAAGGCGCCCAGCGCCGCCAGTTCGCCTAGCTCTTCGCGCGGGAAGTGGTGCTCACGGTCCCAGCGCGCAGCGTTGGGGGCCAGGCGCTCCTGGGCAAAGCTGCGCAGGGCGTCGCGGATCATCTGGTGTTCGTCGGACAGGATCATGGGGTCTCGCTATTGTGTGTTACCAGGCGATCGGCTCGCCGTCGTGGTTCAGGAAACTGCCGTTGGCGCCCGCGTCCACCCTGGCCAGCGTGGCGCGCAGATCGCGCACGCTGTCGTGCACGGTGAGCGCTGCGCCGCTACCGCCCATATCGGTCTGGACCCAGCCCGGATGGAAGGCGATGCAGGTCACGCCTTGCGCGCCGTAGGTGATCGAGGCGTCCTTGAGCACCGAATTGAGCGCGGCCTTGCTGGCGCGGTACAGCGTGCCGTCGGTGCCCGAGCGCTCGCCGATGGAGCCCATGCGCGATGACAGCACCGCCAGCTTGCCCTTCGAGTCGGCCAGCAGCGGGGCGACGATCGGAATCAGGCGCATCGCCGAGAGCACATTGGTGTGCATGACGGCGTCGAATTCGGGGCCGGTCGGGAAACTCCCGTGGGCCGGGCCATACACGCCGGCCACCAGCCAGGCGCTGTCGATTTTTTCGTCGTCCAGGCGCCAGGCCAGCGCGGCGATCGATTCGGCATCGAGCACGTCGAGCTGGTGCGCTTCGGCGCCCAGCGCGACGAGGCCATCGCAGTCTTCCTGCTTGCGTGCGGTGGCGATGACGCGCCAGCCGTCCTGGCGATATTGGGCGGCCATTTCATGGCCAATGCCGCGCGAGGCGCCGACGATCAATACAGTGGGCATGCTGTGCTCCTTGTGAAGGGTTGGTAGAACAAGACCTTCAATAGTCGCATGCTTTGTTTATCGTTGCAGCGCATCGCGGGCGGGCTTACACCAGCTCGATCGCCATCGCCGTGGCTTCGCCGCCGCCGATGCACAGCGCTGCCACACCACGCTTGCCGCCGGTGCGCTTGAGCGCGCCGAGCAGCGTGACGACGATGCGCGCGCCAGACGCGCCGATCGGGTGGCCCAGCGCGCAGGCGCCGCCGTGCACATTGACCTTCTCGTGCGGGATGGCCAGATCGCGCATCGCCGCCATCGGCACTGCGGCAAACGCTTCGTTGATCTCGTACAGGTCGACGTCGCCCGCCGTCCAGCCGGTTTTCTTGAAGAGCTTCTGCATCGCGCCGATCGGGGCGGTGGTAAACAGGTTCGGTTCCTGTGCATGCGTGGCGTGACCGAGCACGCGCGCGATCGGCGTCAGGCCTAGTTCTTTGGCGGTCGATTCGCGCATCATCACGAGGGCGGCGGCGCCATCGTTGATCGACGACGACGAGGCGGCGGTGACGGTGCCATCCTTCTTGAACGCGGGTTTCAATGACGGGATCTTGTCGATCTTCGCCTTGAGCGGGCCTTCATCCTTGTCGATGACGGTCTCGCCGGCGCGGCTGGTGACGGTGACGGGGGCGATTTCCCAATCGAAGCCGCCGTCGGTGGCGGCAGCCTGCGCGCGCTTGACCGAGGCGATTGCGAAGTTGTCCTGCTCTTCGCGCGTGAAGCCGTAGCTGGCCACGCACTCTTCGGCGAAGGTGCCCATCGAGCGGCCTTCACCCGTTTTCTCGTTGCGCGAGTAGGCGTCTTCGAGGCCGTCGAGCATCATGTGGTCGAACATCGGCGCGTGGCCGATGCGGTAGCCGCCGCGTGCCTTCGGGATCAGGTAGGGCGCGCCGGTCATCGATTCCATGCCGCCGGCGACGACGACGTCGGCGCTGCCGGCCACCAGCTGGTCGTGCGCGAAGATCGCCGCCTGCATCGCCGAGCCACACATTTTGGACAGCGTTACGGCGCCGGTGGACATCGGCAGGCCGGCCTTGATCAGCGCCTGGCGGGCCGGGGCCTGGCCCTGGCCCGCCATCAGGCAGTTGCCGAAGTAGACGTGTTCGACGGCGGCAGGATCGACGCCGGCGCGCTGCACGGCGGCCTGGATCGCGACGGCGCCCAGGTCACTGGCGGTCTTGCTGGAAAAATCGCCCTGGAAGGCGCCCATCGGGGTGCGCGCGGCGCCGACGATAACGACTGGATCGTTCATGGTGTGGGTCTCCGGATCTGAAGGGATTACATGGTCTCGCCGAACAGCTCGCGGCCGATCAGCATGCGGCGGATTTCGCTGGTGCCGGCGCCGATTTCGTACAGCTTGGCGTCGCGCCACAGGCGGCCGACCGGGTATTCGTTGATGTAGCCGTTGCCGCCCAGCGTCTGGATCGCTTCGCCGGCCATCCACGTGGCTTTTTCGGCGCTGTACAGGATGGCGCCGGCGGCGTCCTTGCGCAGGGCGCGGATCTGCTCCGGGCCCGTGGCGCGATCGCAGGCCTGGCCGACTGCATATACGTAGGCGCGGCACGCCATCATGGTCGAGTACATGTCGGCGATCTTGCCCTGCATGAGCTGGAATTCGCCGATGGCCTGGCCGAACTGCTTGCGGTCGTGGATGTACGGCACCACCACGTCCATGCAGGCCGACATGATCCCGAGCGGGCCGCCCGAGAGCACGGTGCGCTCGAAGTCCAGGCCCGACATCAGGACATTGACGCCTTTGCCGACGCCGCCCAGCACGTTCTCGACGGGGACCTCGCAATCCTGGAACACCAGTTCGCCCGTGTGCGAGCCGCGCATGCCGAGCTTGTCGAGCTTTTGCGCGATCGAGAACCCTTTGAAACCTTTTTCGATCAGGAAGGCGGTCATGCCGCGCGCGCCTGCCTCGGGATCGGTCTTGGCGTAGACGACCAGCGTGTCGGCGTCGGGGCCATTGGTGATCCACATCTTGGTGCCGTTGAGCACGTAGCGGTCGCCCTTGAGTTCGGCGCGCAGGCGCATGCTGACCACGTCCGATCCGGCGTTTGGCTCGGACATCGCCAGTGCGCCGATGTGTTCGCCCGAGATCAGCTTGGGTAGGTAGTGCTGCTTCTGCGCTTCGGTGCCGTTGCGCTTGATCTGATTCACGCACAGGTTCGAGTGGGCGCCGTACGACAGGCCAACCGACGCCGAAGCGCGCGAGATTTCTTCCATCGCCACGATGTGGGCCAGGTAGCCCATGTTCGCGCCGCCGTATTCCTCGCTCACCGTGATGCCCAGCAGGCCGAGTTCGCCCATCTTTTTCCACAAGTCCATCGGGAACTGGTCGCTGCGGTCGATCTCGGCCGCGCGCGGCGCAATTTCGCTGGCGGCAAATTGCTGGACGGCTTCGCGCAGCGCGGCGATATCGTCGCCATGGTCAAAAGTCAGGCCTGGAAGGTGCAGCATGTCGTCCTCGCGGTGAACAGTAATGAATTGAGAAGGGGTGGCGACAATCATACTCGCGCATTACGTTAACGTAAACGTCAAACAGCAGGCAAAAAAAAGCGCCGACAAGTTGTCAGCGCCCGTTGTGCCTGGAGACTCAGGCAGCGTCGCGGCCGGCTTCACCGTTGCCATGATTACCGCCGAGCAGGCGCCGGCATTCGTCTTCGTGGGCGACGATTTCTTCGAGCGCCATCTCGATATCGGCGCGCTGCTGTTCAAGCGTCACGCGCTGCTGGCCCAGCACCGCAAGGAAGCGGTCGATTTGGGCCTGCGTGTCTTTCGGCGACTCGTACATGTCGACGATGCTCTTGATCTCGGACAGCGTCAAACCCAGGCGCTTGCCGCGCAGGGTCAGTTTCAGGCGGGTCCGGTCGCGCGGCGTGTAGACACGGTTGCGGCCGCCCACGCCTTCGCGTTTGGGGCTGAGCAGGCCCTGATCTTCATAGAAACGGATGGCCCGTGCAGTAATATCGAATTCGCGCGCCAGTTCGGCGATGGTATAGGTAGTCGGCATGAGGTTTTGTAGCGGTTGGGAAACAACCAAAAATCGCGTAAAATCGAAACAAGCAGTAACTTCCGTTAACGTAAATTGACGTTGCGTCGTATTGTAGCGCGCCCGCCGTGCCCCCAGAAAAGGAAGATTTGCATGAATGCGCTTGAGTCCCAACTGTCGTATGCGTTTGGCGAGACAATCCCTGTACCGGGGGCGGTGGTCGAGATCGTCCCAGGCCTGCGCTGGGCCCGCATGCCGCTGCCATTCGCGCTGGACCACGTCAATCTGTGGCTGCTGCAGGATGCCGTCGACCAGAGCGGTGCGCTGCGCGCCGGCTGGAGCCTGATCGACACCGGCGCCGGGACCGACGCCACCCGCACCGCCTGGGAGCAATTGCTGGCCGACGGGCTGGCCGGGGAGCCACTGGTACGTGTCATCGCTACCCACTGCCACCCCGATCACGTCGGACTCGCGGGCTGGTTGTGCGAGCGCTTTGCTGCGCCGTTCTGGACCACGACGGGCGAATTCGGTTTCATGCGCATGATGGCAGCAGCGCTGCCGGGCGTGGACGGGCCGTCGGCCATCCCGCATTTCGAGCGCCACGGCTTGCGCGACGCGGCGATGCTGGACCAGATGGGCAGCCGTCGCAATTACTATCCGTCACTGGTGCCGAGCGTGCCGCTGGCGTACACCCGGTTGCAGGACAAGCAAGATGTCACAATTGGGGGGCAATTGTGGCGCGTGATCACCGGCTTTGGTCACTCGCCCGAACACGCCTCGTTGTACTGCGCAAACCTGAACATCCTGGTATCCGGCGACATGGTCTTGCCGCGTATCTCGACGAACGTCTCGGTGTTTGCCGTGGAGCCCGATGGCAACCCATTGCAACTGTATCTGGACTCGCTGGGCAAGTTCGCCGACCTGCCCGACGACGTCCTGGTGCTGCCGTCCCACGGCAAGCCGTTTCGCGGGCTGCACACGCGCATCCGGCAATTGCGCGAGCACCATGTTGACCGGCTGGCCGAGGTGCTCGCTGCCTGCGCCGTGCCCCGTTCGGCGGCCGAGATCGTGCCGATCATGTTCCGGCGTCCGCTCGATGCCCACCAGCTCAGTTTTGCACTGGGCGAAGCGCTCGCACACCTGCACCAGCTTTGGTATGACGGTCAATTGACCCGCGTGACAAATGCCGATGGGGTGATAGTTTTCACGCGAAACTAACATCCAATATGTCACCATCGGATACATATTGAACAGCACGTGCATTCCGTGGAATCGTTCTAAATAATAGTACGTAGTTGTTTCATTCCCGATCAGACGTTTTTAAATGACAACCGTTCTTGTGAGAATTGCTGTTGGGAATAACACAAATTGCGTGTAAAAACTATTAAAAAACCACATCTTTGTTACTTATTAGTTGTATAGTGTAAAGATGAGGTTTCTCGTCTGGAAGAACCTCCCTTTGTCCAATAACAAGTACCGCAATGAATTCAACCAATGAACGGGAGAGCTTCAGCGAACGCCTCCAACATGCCCTGAAGAACGCTCACTACTCGCCCGATAGCCCTACGCGTCTGGCGCGAGAATTCAATATCCGTTTCGAGGGTCGACCGATCACGGTCCATGCCGCCCGCAAGTGGCTGGTCGGTGAAGCCATTCCCACCCAGGAAAAATTGCGCATGATCGCCCAGTGGCTGGGCGTGCCTGCCGACTGGTTGCGTTTCGGCGGCGCCGAGCAGGCGACCGGCGAGGCCGGTGCTGCCAGCGCGCGCTTTGAATCGGCCGACGTCAAGCTGATCGCCGACCTGCAGCGCCTCGATGAGCACCACCGCCAGCTGGCACGCGAATTCATTCGCATGCTGGTGCGTGTGAATCACACGAAGCCGGACGCGAAGTAAACGTCGGTCGCAGTAGCGTTATTGCTGGTTTGCACTTTTGTCGTGCAGAACAGTACAAATAGGCTGGTCTGGTCCATAATCTGATCAGGTGGTAGCAGTTTCCGCCACCGTTTCAGGTTCACCCAGGAGCAGCTGACGCATGCGAAACAACTACGCCAATACCGCCCAGCTCAAGGATTTGATGACGGTGCCGCCGATGACGGCAGCGCGTCATGCTGAACTGATGCGAGAACGCAACGCCCGGCGGCGAATGCTCGAAGAAGCGCGGGACTTGAAAAAGTCTGAAGACAACCGTTACGACGACAAACGCTGAGACAACCCATGCCGGCGCGAGCCGGCATGCCGGTTCATCCTGCCACGTCGTTCTGTTCTGCTTTCATGCCGCCCCAGCGCGCGGCGTGGGTATTTTCTATCCCCAGCAAGTCCACGACACGGTCCACCGTGTGCTCGACCATGTCCGCGATCGACGCAGGCCGGTGGTAAAAGCTCGGCAATGGCGGGAAGATGATGCCGCCCATTTCGGTCACCGACGTCATATTGCGCAAGTGGGCCAGATTGAACGGGGTTTCGCGCACCATCAGTACCAGGCGCCGGCGTTCCTTGAGGATCACGTCGGCAGCGCGCGTGACGAGGTTATCCGAGAAACCGTGGGCCACGGCGGCCAGGGTTTTCATCGAGCAGGGCGCGACGACCATGCCGTCGACCTGGTACGACCCGCTGGCAATGGACGCGCCAATATCGCGGTTGCGGTGCACGACGTGCGCCAGCGCTTCGACGTCCCGACGCTGCAGGCCGAGTTCCTGGTGCAGGGTCAGCGTGGCGGCGTCGGAAATGATCAGGTGGCTTTCGATGCCAGGCGTTGCGTGCAGCCGCTTGAGCAGCTGCACGCCATAGGTTGCGCCGGTCGCGCCGGTGAGGGCGACAACAATACGGCGCGGGCGCTCAGTCATGCAATCAGCCGTTTTTCAGCAGGGTCTGCAGTTCGCCGGATTCGTACATCTCGTTCATGATGTCGGTGCCGCCGATGAACTCGCCGTTCACGTACAGCTGCGGCACGGTTGGCCAGTTCGAGTAGTCCTTGATACCTTGACGCACTTCAGCGTCGTCCAGCACGTTCACGGTGGCGACGTTGTCGACGCCGCACGCTTTCAGCAACTGGATGGCACGGCCGGAAAAGCCGCACTGTGGGAACTGGGCAGTGCCTTTCATGAACAGCACGACCGGGGTCGAGGTCACGGTGTCTTTGATCCAGGTTTGAACGTCGCTCATTTGATGTGTGCCTTTTGGAGAGGAATGGGTAGATGGCGCCATTCTATAAGAATTCGACGTGGACGGCATCGGTGACCATCACGGCGCTGCGGTATCATGCCCCGGTTCAAGATGACGGGAAACACGATGAAGAACACGTTCGCTACCTTGCCCATCGCGGCCCTGTGGGTTTTTGCCGCGCTGCTGGGCTTGCCAGCACTGTATGACGGCACCAATGCCTTGAGAAGCGGCCGCGCGGTCGATGTCTTCGTCCAGATCGGCCCGTTGATGATGGCGTTGTTCCTGGCCTGGTGCGCGCTGCAGCGGCGCGCCGGCCGGCTGGCGCTGCTGACCTCGCCGCGCGTCACGCTGATCGGCTTCATCTGCTTTGGCGCCTTTGCCGGGTGCTTCCTGATCAAGCTCGTGCTGCGCAACACGACCCTGTTCGCCTGAGCGCCTTCGCGCGCCGTCAGTGCCTGCGCCCGGCATTGCGGTATGATCGCGCCGTTTGTCACCATCCACCGGAGCACCCGATGCAGCAACCCCGCCGCCGCGTACCATCGCCGAACGCGAACCTCGTGATCGCCGCCCTGCTGGGCATTCCCGGCATCCTGAATATCTATACGGGATTCACGCGCCCGAGCCCGGGCGACATCCTGTCGGGACTCGCCGCGCTGATCTACGCGCTGCTGCTGGTGCGCGACGCGCTGCACATCAAGAAGACGGGCGCGCCGGCGATCCCGCAGCACAAGATGCTGCTGATCGGGTTTGGCTGCCTGGGCGTGTACCTGATCGGCATTCTGATCAAGCACAGCTGAAGCAACGGCGTCAGGGCAGGCGCCGCCCGAGACAAACCGATGCCGCGCGGCCGACATACCGGCCGTAGGGCGCCACCTGCACATAACCGTGCCGTTCGTAGAACGCCACCGCGCGCGCATTCACGCGCCGCGTCGACAGCCATAACTGGCGGTAGCCGCATGCCGCGGCGTGCCGCTCGAGTTCTGCCAGCACGTGCGCGCCGGCCCCGCTGCCAGGCTGCGCATACATCCGCTTGAGTTCCCCGATATCGCCCGCAAGCGCGCGCACGGCGCCGCAGCCCACCGCGCTGCCATCGGCGTCGTAGGCCAGCACGAAGCAGGCGCCCGCGCCCCGGCAATCCTCTGGATCGAACGAGGCCGCGCCGCTTTCGCCCGTGATTGCAGACAGCGCCGCATCGAGTTCTGCTACAACACGCCGCGCGTCGGCGTGATCCGGATCGACGTGGACGACGCGCAGCATCGGCTGCCTGTTATTTGCGCAGCTTGGCAAACGCATCGGCCATCGCGCCGCTGGCCGGCGCCGCCGTGCGTTCCTGGCGCTGGTGCTGCTGCACGCGTTTGGCGTCGTTGCGGTCGGGGCGCTGCGCCGGCTGCGCGCCCGGCTGCGGCGCGCTGTCCGTCAGGCGCATCGTCAGCGCGATGCGCTTGCGCTTCGGGTCCACTTCCAGCACCTTGACCTTGACCACCTGGCCGGCCTTGACCACCGTGTGCGGGTCTTTCACGAACGTGTTCGACAGCGCCGAGATGTGCACCAGGCCGTCCTGGTGTACGCCGATGTCGACGAACGCGCCAAAGGCGGCGACGTTGGTGACCACGCCTTCCAGGATCATGTCGGGGCGCAGGTCCGAGATCTGCTCCACGCCATCCTTGAAGGTGGCCGTCGTGAACTCGGGCCGTGGATCGCGGCCCGGTTTCTCCAGCTCTTTCAGGATATCGGTGATGGTCGGCACGCCGAACTTGTCGTCCGCATACCTGGCCGGGTTCAGGCTTTTAATGAGTGCACCGTCGCCGATCACGGCTTTCATGTCGCGCTTGACGTCGAGCAGGATTTTTTCGACGAGCGGGTACGATTCCGGGTGCACGGCCGATGCATCCAGCGGGTTGGCGCTGTTCATCACGCGCAAAAAGCCCGCTGCCTGCTCGAAGGTTTTCTCGCCCAGGCGCGGCACTTTTTTCAGCGCCGCGCGCGAGGCAAAAGCACCATGCGTGTCGCGATACGCGACGATGCCCTGCGCCACCGTGGACGACAGGCCGGACACGCGCGCCAGCAGCGGCGCCGACGCGGTGTTCACGTCCACGCCGACGGCATTCACGCAATCCTCCACCACAGCGTCGAGCGAGCGCGCCAGCTGGCTTTGCGACACGTCGTGCTGGTACTGGCCTACGCCGATCGACTTCGGATCGATCTTGACCAGTTCGGCCAGCGGATCTTGCAGGCGGCGCGCAATCGAGACGGCGCCGCGCAGCGACACGTCCATGTCGGGCAGCTCGCGCGAGGCGAATTCGGATGCCGAATAGACCGATGCGCCGGCTTCCGAGACGACGATTTTCGTCAGCTTCAGGTCAGGTTGCTGCTTGATCAGATCCTGCGCCAGCTTGTCGGTCTCGCGCGAGCCGGTGCCATTGCCGATCGAAACCAGCGACACATTGTGTTTCGCAGCCAGCAGGCCAAGCGTATGCAGCGCGCCGGCCCAGTCATTGCGCGGTTGGTGCGGGTAGACCGTGGCGGTATCGACCACCTTGCCGGTGGCGTCGACCACGACGACCTTCACGCCGGTGCGCAGGCCAGGGTCCAGGCCCATCGTCGCGCGCGGGCCGGCCGGCGCGGCCAGCAGCAGGGCCTTCAGGTTACGCGCGAAGACGCCGATCGCATCGAGTTCGGCCTTGTCGCGCAGCGCGCCCATCAACTCGGTATCCAGGTGCATGAAGCTTTTCACGCGCCAGGTCCAGCGCGCCGTATCGAGCAGCCATTTGTCGGCCGGGCGGCCCTGCGCCTTGATGCCGAAGCGCGCCGCGATGCGGCCTTCGCACGGATTGAGCGGTGCGTCCCACTTCGGCTTTTCGGGCTCGGAATCCAGGCGCAGCGCCACGTCCAGCATGCCTTCGCGGCGGCCACGCAGCAGCGCCAGCGCGCGGTGCGACGGCACTGCGGCCAGTGGTTCGCTGTAGTCGAAATAGTCAGCGAATTTTTCGCCTTCGTCCTGCTTACCCGCGACGACCTTCGATTCGACGACGCCGTGTTCCTGCACGTACTCGCGCAGCGTCTGCAGCAGCGCGGCGTCTTCGGCAAAGCGCTCCATCAGGATCTGGCGCGCGCCATCGAGCGCCGCCTTGGTATCAAGCACGCCGGGGTTGGCGCCGCCGTCGGCGTTGGTGAATGCGTCGCGCAGATAGTCTTTCGCGATGGCCTCGGGATCCTGCTGCGGGTCGGCCAGCAGGGTCTCGGCCAGCGGCGCGAGGCCCGCCTCGATCGCGATCTGCGCCTTCGTGCGGCGTTTCTGCTTGTAGGGCAGGTACAGGTCTTCGAGACGCGTTTTATCCTCGGCCAGCGCGATCGATTCCAGCAGCGCCGGCGTCATCTTGTTCTGCTCCGTGATCGACGCGATGATCGACGCGCGCCGGTCTTCCAGCTCGCGCAGATAGCGCAGGCGTTCTTCGAGAAGGCGCAGCTGGATGTCATCCAGGCCGCCGGTGGCTTCCTTGCGGTAGCGCGCGATGAACGGCACGGTGGCGCCTTCGTCGAGCAGGGCGATGGCGGCGGCCACCTGGGCTGGCCTGGCGGCGAGTTCTTTGGCGAGGCGTTGTTCGATGGAGGGCAGCATAGGCAGTGGCGAAGCGGGGATCGTGGACCAAGCGGCCAATGATACGCAAACAGCGCCGATACGCCAGTCTTGACAGCGTCAGTCGAACATGAGAGAACAGTCGGTTGGCAGAAGACACACGCGTTGCGTGCGCGCACCATTTGTCTGCAAGGTGCGATTACGAACAAATCGGAAGTGTTCGTATGCGAGATAATAGTCGTTATTGCCGTTTTTAATACCCTGCCACGAGACCCAATGACAACAGTCGATTATCTTCGCGAGAAAGCCAGCGACGCACCCGCAGCCCGCACGCCCGCACGTTCACCGGCCCTGCCGGCGCCGGTCGTGAGCTGGTTGCAGCGGGTCGAAGCAGCTGCGCATCCGCAGCCGAAGCTGACCGACGAAGTGGTCGACCCCAAGGCCGCGCAGTACAAGTTCGTCTACGTGATGGCGCCCACCAGCGGCGGGCGCCACGTCGCGCTGTGCCTGTGCAAGGCGCGCCTGCGGCCGAACGGCGACGTGGCCGCGGCCAGTCCCGTCAGCGAAGTCTTTTCGCTCCTGTCGGCGCCGCCGGCTTATCTCGAAGGCGACGACATCGACCTGGTGCGCTTTTTCATCGCCATGCGCAGCGGGTCGGCGCAAGGCACCAGCGCCACCGAACCGAAAGGCAAGGTCGGCGCGATCCTGCTGCAGATGCTCCTCGAACAGGGCAAGCTGCTGTGGGCGAACTCGTGGGCCGACATGGCCGGCGGCCTGGTCTACCCGCTGCAGGGCGGCCCGACCCGCCTGGCCAGCCTGGCCTGGCGCGACGAAGGCCGTGTCGCAAAACTCGGCTGGTCGGTCGAACCTGTAGGCGGCGCGGCCGCGCACAGCGCCGCCGACCAGATCGACTACATGCTGCCGACCGATCCGCCGTGGTACATCGACAATCTGTCGTGCGGCCCGCTCGAACTCAATCGCGGCGGCATCGACATCTCGCTGGCCGAACTGCAGGCGCTGGTGGCGCAGGCGCCCACGCTCACCGGCACCGACAAGAAACGCGTCTCGCAACTGCTGCTTGCGCACGGCCTGCAGCAACTGATGCCGCTGCCGCAGCCGCTCACGCAGCGCCTGCGTAATGACGTCAAACCGATCCCCCACCTGCTGCTCGATGCGGTGCAGCTGGCCGACGGCAGCGCCGCGCGCTGGCAGGACTTCGCCGTGCTGGCTTTTGATTACGACGGCCAGCGCGTCTCGTTCGACCCGTCGCAGCGCGTCGTGCGCCAGGTGGGCGACCTCACCGAAATCATCGAACGCGACCCCAAGCTCGAAAGCGACGCGCTCGACAAATTGGGCGAGATCGGTTTCCGCAAGCCGGCGACGGCGCCGCTGAACGTGATGGCCGGCGCACTGCAGCTCGAGAGCCAGGCGCACTGGCTGCGCTTTGCCGAGCAGTCGGTCGACGCGCTGTCCGACGCCGGCTGGCACCTGCAAAAATCGCCCAAGTACCGCTACGACGTAGTGCCGGTCGAAGACTGGTACGCCGACATCGACGAACCGGCTGAAGCAGGCAATGCCTGGTTCGAGCTGGAGCTGGGCATCGTGGTGGCCAAGAAGCGCGTGCCGCTGCTGCCGGTGCTGGTGCAGCTGATTCGCAGCGCGCCGCTCGAATTCGATCCGAGCGTGCTGGCCGCGCACGCCGAGTCCGACCAGATGCTGGCCGTGCTGCCCGATGGCGAGCGCGTGGCACTGCCGTGGGGCCGCCTCAAGCCCATCCTGGCCACGCTGGGCGAGCTGTATTTCAATGACAAGATCAAGGCGCGCCTGCGCCTGTCGACACTCGATGCAGCGCGGCTCGAAGAGCTGGCGCGCGGCGTCGAGCTGCAATGGACCGGTGGCGAGCGCCTGCGCGAGACCGGCCGCAAACTGAGCCAGTTCGGCGCCGTGAAAAAGGTCGAAGCGCCGGCCGGCCTGCAGGCCACCTTGCGCGACTACCAGCTCGATGGCCTGGCGTGGATGCAGTTCCTGCGCGAGTATGACCTGGGCGGCATCCTGGCCGACGATATGGGCCTGGGAAAAACGGTGCAGACGCTGGCGCACATCCTGGTCGAAAAAGAAGCGGGCCGTTTGACCAGTCCGGCGCTGGTGATCGCGCCAACGAGCCTGATGGCCAACTGGTTCGACGAAGCCGCGCGCTTTGCCCCGAGCCTCAAAGTGCTGCTCTTGCAGGGCAAGGAGCGCATGGAGTCGTTCGACCAGATCGACGGCGCCGACATCGTGCTGACCACCTACGCGCTGCTGCCGCGCGATGAAGAAGAACTGCGCAAGCACCACTATCACCTGGTGATCCTGGACGAATCGCACTACATCAAGAACACCCGTTCCAAGGCAGCGCAGACGGCCGGCTCGCTCGACGCCAGCCACCGCCTGTGCCTGTCCGGTACGCCGCTCGAGAATCACCTGGGCGAGCTGTGGTCGCAGTTCCACTTCCTGATTCCGGGCCTGCTGGGCGACGAAAAGACCTTCAATACCCAGTTCCGTCATCCGATCGAGCGCCAGGACGATCCGGTGCGCCGCACGCTGCTCAATCGCCGCATCCGGCCGTTCCTGCTGCGCCGCACGAAGGACAACGTGGCCAAAGAGCTGCCGCAAAAGACCGAGATGGTGCGCCGCATCGAGCTGTCCGGCCCGCAGCGCGACCTGTACGAAACGGTGCGCCTGGCGATGGACAAGAAAGTGCGCGACGAGATCGACCGCAAGGGCGTGGCGCGCAGCCAGATCGTGATCCTCGAGGCGCTGCTCAAGCTGCGCCAGGTGTGCTGCGATCCGCGCCTGGTCAAGTCGATGCCGTCCAAAAAGAACACGGCGGCAGTGTCGGCCAAATTGACCGATCTGATGCAGATGGTCGAAGACCTGCTGGGCGAAGGCCGCAAGATTCTCGTGTTCTCGCAGTTCACCAGCATGCTGGCGCTGATCGAAGAAGAACTCGCGCTGCGCAAGATTCCGTATGCGCTGCTCACCGGCGAGACGCGCGACCGCTCGGCGCAGGTGGCGGCATTCCAGCAGGGCGCGGTGCCGATCTTCCTGATCAGCCTGAAAGCGGGCGGCGTCGGGTTGAACCTGACGGCGGCCGATACCGTGATCCACTACGATCCGTGGTGGAATCCGGCGGCCGAGAATCAGGCGACCGACCGCGCCTGGCGCATCGGGCAGGACAAGCCGGTGTTCGTCTACAAGCTGATTGCCAAGGGCACGCTGGAAGAAAAGATCCAGCTGCTGCAACAGAAGAAGTCGGAGCTGGCGCACTCGATCCTGTCCGAAGGCGAGTCGCAGAAGATGGCATTGACGCAGGAAGACCTGCAGGCGATCTTTGCGCCGCTGGCGGAGTAATCGATCCGGGAGGGCTAGTAAGCGCAGCGCAAGCTGGCGCTGGTATATATAAAGAAATGGCGGGCTCGCGAGCCCGCCATTGTTGTATCGACCAAAGGTTTACGCGTAATACGCTTCGACTTTGCCTTTCAGCTTGATCAGCATCGGGCGGCCTTTGCGGTCGAGGGTCTTGCCAGCGGCGACCTTGATCCAGCCTTCGCTGATGCAATACTCTTCGACGTCGGTACGGTCCTTGTCGTTGAAGCGGATGCCGACGTCGTGCTGGAAGACGTCGCGGTTATGAAATGGGCTGCTCGGATCGATCGAGAGCCGGTCTGGGAGCGGGGGGCGGGTAGCGGTATCGTTCATAGTGGTGAAATTATCGCCCAAACCCTGTCGGTATGGCGCAATTGTTTCGTTTGCCACGTGGATTCCATGCCGAATCGCCTTCTTTCATTCCCTCCTGAAACCATATTTTGCATTTTGCAAAGCAATATGTCACAGACAAGTGACGCTCGCGATATACTAGCTGGTCGATACATCGCCCGTAACTGTTGGTGAAGAAAGAGGTCCAATGAAGTCCAGTCCGATTGCCGCCACCACGTCTGCCATGCCGGTCCCTGCCGGCGATGCCGAGATGCTCACCGGGCGGCAATTGCGCACGATCGCCGAACTGGGCGACGACGTGGCCTTTGCCATTGCACTGCCGGCGGCGACCGTGCGCTATCTGAGCCCGGCATTTGCGGCCCTGAGTGGCTACGACGCCGCGACGCTTCAGAGCGCGCTCGATGGCGACAGCGCCTCGCCGCTGGCGCCGCTGGCAGTGTGGTTGCGTGCGATGGCCGCCAGCAAGCCGGGGGTGCGCAACCGGCGCGAATTCGATCTGTTCGATGTCGAGCGCCGCCCGCTGGCGCTGGAAGCGCTGGCCATCGTGCCAGCCGATGACGGATCGGCCCTGGTTGGCCTGCTGCGCGACCTGTCGGCGCGGCGCGGCCACGACAGCGAATACAAACGCTTTGCCAGCATGCTCAATCACGAGTTCCGTACGCCACTGGCGACGATCGATGGCGCGATCCAGCGGCTGGAAGCCACGTCCACCCATGCCGAGGAATCGGTACGCGCCCGTTATCGCAAGATCGGCGCGGCAGTCGACCGCCTGATCGGGATGCTCGACGAATACCTGTCGCCCGATCGCATGGCCACGCTCGGGCGCACCCGCCAGCCCAACACCATCACGGTCGGGGAACTGGTCGAGACGGGTGCTGCCCAGATCCGCACCGCCGGCCGCACGGCCGTACTGCAGCTCGACGATGTCGCCTCGATCCTGCGCGGCGAACCGGAAGGCTTGCGGCTGGCACTGAAAGTCATGATCGACAATGCACTCGCGTTTTCGCCGCCTACCGCCGAGGTAACGGTGCGCGTGCGGCGCAGCGGTGGCGGCGTCGAGATCGCTGTCCTCGACGGTGGCGCAGGCGTGCCACCGGACGATGCGTCGCGTGTTTTCGACAAAGGGTATCGTGGCCGCAACGCCGCGGGCCTGCCGGGCAGCGGTCTGGGGCTGTACATGGCGCGCTCGATCATCGAAGTCCACGGTGGCGTGCTGAGTCTGGCACCAGGGCAACAGGGCGCCGGCGCCGAGTTCCGGCTCTGGATGCCGGCGCTGGTCTTATAGAGGTTATAGAGGAATAACTCCTTGCTTCAGGTAGCCTCAGCAGTGATAATCGGGACCGCGCTTCGGCGTGGATAACGCTACCATCGGTATCAACGACGGGCAGGTGACTAATATGGCAAGGGCATGACGCAGATACTGATTGTTGAAGACAATGGCGAATACGCCGACGACATGGCCGAGTTCCTGAAGGAGCTGGACCACGACGTCACGATCGCCCGGACCGCCAGTGAAATGTGGGCGGCGCTGACGCGCACGCCGGCTGCGGTCGTGGTGCTCGACCTCGGGCTGCCGGACGAAGATGGCTTTAATGTCATCCCGCGCATGCGCCAGCTGTACCCCGAAATCGGGTTACTGGTACTCACAGGCCGGGTGGCGTTCGACCACCGCATCCTGGGCTTGCGCCTGGGCGCCGACCATTACCTGACCAAGCCAATCAAGTTCCCTGAACTGGCCGCCCACATCGAGGCACTGGACCGCCGGGTACGCCCGCAGGATCCGGCGCCGGCCCCGAGCAAGTGGATGCTGCGCGTGAGCGCACGCCAGCTTGAGCTGATGGGCAAGGTCGTCGACCTGACCGAAAAGGAGTGCAACTTCCTGCACCTGCTGACGATCAACACACGCCCGGTGCCGCGCCACGTCATCGTCGCCGGCATGGGTGGCGACGACCCCGACGCCAGCCGCCGCGTCGACATGCTGGTCTACCGCCTGCGCAAGAAAGCCCGCTCCGGCCTTGGCCAGGACCTCCCCCTGCGCAGCGCCTACGGCGAAGGCTACAGCCTTTCCGCCGGCTTCACCCTCTCCTGACCCCGCCTCTACCCTCCCACAATGAGGGTCAGAGTCGAATTATTGGCCAATTTCCACTCAGACAATTAGGGTCAGAGTCGAATTATTGGCCAATTTTCTTTGGGATATTGGCTAGGTTAAACAATTGGAGCTGAAAAGTCGGGCGATAAATTGCGTCTAGACTCATTCTCGAATAATTGGGGACAGAGTCGAGCGGATTTTGCGACCTCTTGCGTTTAATTAGGGACAGAGTCATTTTCCATTGTAGAATTCGGCTTCCTCACGCACATCCGACGCCATGGCACGCCAACCTCGACTCATAGTCCCCGAGCAACCGCACCACGTAATCCAGCGCGGCAATAACCGCCAGATCATTTACAGGGAAGAGGCGGACTACCAGCGATTTCTCGTCTGGCTCAAGGAAGGCGCGCGGTTCTATGACGTGGCAATCCATGCCTACGTCTTGATGCCGAACCATGTTCACCTGCTGGCAACGCCGAGCGACGCCACGGGCCTGGCGCTGATGATGCAGAAGGTTGGCCGACTCTATGTGCCATGGTTTAACCACAAGTACGAGCGCAGCGGTGGCTTGTTCGAGGGGCGTTTCCGCACCTCGCTGATCGACTCGGACCGGTATTTCATGACCTGCAGCCGCTACATCGAGCTCAATCCGGTGCGCGCGCAACTGTCCGTGGGTCCGGGCGAGTATCCATGGTCGAGCTATGCCCACCACGCCGGCGCGCGTCTGGATACGCTCGTCAGTGACCACAGCCTGTTCTGGGCATTGGGCAACACGCCATTCCAGCGCGAGGCGGCGTATATCGACATGGTCCAGCAGGGTTTGTCATCGGAGGAGGTGGATTTCATCACCACCTCGATTCTGCGAAACAAGCCATTGGGGTCAGACTCGTTCAAGAGCCAGCTGGAGCAAAAAACACAACGCCAGATCTTGCCAGCCAAGCGTGGCCGACCTTTTAATCCACCCTTGCCACCGTTTGCACAAGCCTGAAACAGGGCAATTCCCGACACAACGGCACGGTTATTCGTGCCGTTTTTTATTGCAAAAATATATTTGAAATCAAACATTTAGGTTCGGTTTCAGTGCATAGCAAAAAACAAGATTGACTCTGTCCCCAATTATCGTGTTTCTCAAAAAGTTGTCAAACAATTCGACTCTGACCCTAATTATTGAGGTTGACGGGGGATTTTGCATTGCACTATTCTCGGCATTCGATCCCGTAAAGATGTGGAGAATGTCGCATGATTGCCCAAGGTTTGTATGATCCCGCCAATGAACACGATGCTTGCGGTGTTGGCTTCATCGCCCATATCAAGGGCAACAAGAGTCATTCGATTGTTGAACAGGGTCTGTTGATTCTGAAGAACCTCGACCACCGGGGCGCTGTGGGCGCCGATGCGCTGATGGGCGACGGGGCGGGGATTCTGATCCAGATTCCGGACCAGTACTACCGCGACGAGATGGCACGTCAGGGCGTCGAGTTGCCGCCCCCTGGCGAGTACGGCGTCGGCATGGTGTTCCTGCCGAAAGAGCATGCGTCGCGCATCGCCTGCGAGCAGGAAATCGAACGCGCCGTGCGCATCGAAGGCCAGGTCGTTCTCGGCTGGCGCAACGTGCCGGTCGATGCGACGATGCCGATGTCGCCGTTCGTACGCGCCAAGGAGCCGGTGATTCGCCAGATTTTCATCGGTCGCGGCCCGGACATCATGGTCACCGATGCACTCGAACGCAAACTCTACGTCATCCGCAAATCGTCTGGCCACGCGATCCAGGCTCTCAAACTCCTGCACGGCAAGGAGTTCTTCGTACCGTCGATGTCGGCCCGCACCGTCGTCTACAAGGGCCTGCTGCTGGCCGACCAGGTGGGCGTGTTCTATAAAGACCTGCAGGATCCGCGCTGCATCTCGGCGCTGGCCCTGGTCCACCAGCGCTTCTCGACCAACACCTTCCCCGAGTGGCCGCTGGCCCACCCGTACCGCCTGATCGCCCACAACGGCGAGATCAATACCGTCAAGGGCAACTTCAACTGGACCCGTGCGCGCGAAGGCATCCTCAAGTCGGCCGTGCTGGGCGACGACTTGAACAAGCTGTTCCCGCTGATCTATGAAGGCCAGTCGGATACCGCCTGCTTCGACAACGCGCTTGAACTCCTGATCATGGCCGGCTACCCGATCGCCCAGGCGATGATGATGATGATCCCGGAAGCCTGGGAAAACCATGCGTCGATGGACGACAACCGCCGCGCCTTCTACGAATACCACGCCGCGATGATGGAGCCGTGGGACGGCCCGGCCGCGATGGCCTTTACCGATGGCCGCCACATCGGCGGTACGCTGGACCGCAACGGCCTGCGCCCGGCACGCTATGTCATCACCGAGGACGACCTGGTCGTCATGGCGTCCGAATCGGGCGTGCTGCCAATTCCCGAATCGCGTATCGTCAAGAAGTGGCGCCTCCAGCCGGGCAAGATGTTCCTGATCGACCTCGAAGCGGGCCGCATCATCGACGACAAGGAACTGAAGGACACCTATGCCAACGCCAAGCCGTACAAGGCCTGGATCAAGTCGGTGCGCATCAAGCTTAATGAAATCAAGCTGACCGAGTCGCAGCTGGCCGCCGGCCGCGCGAAGGATGCGCAGGGCGAAAAGCCGCCGCTCACGCTGCTCGACCGCCAGCAGGCGTTCGGCTACACGCAGGAAGACCTGAAGTTCCTGATGGCGCCGATGGCCGTGCTGGGCGAAGAAGCCACCGGCTCGATGGGCAACGATTCGCCGCTGGCCGTCACGTCCAACAAACTCAAGCCGCTGTATAACTACTTCAAGCAGCTGTTCGCGCAGGTGACCAATCCGCCGATCGATCCGATCCGCGAAAGCATGGTCATGTCGCTGGTCTCGTTCATCGGCCCCAAGCCGAACATCCTCGACACCAACAACGTCAACCCGCCGATGCGCCTCGAAGTCGCGCAGCCGATCCTGAACTTCGACGACATGGCGCGCCTGCGCAATATCGGCCAGCACACCGGCGGCAAGTTCAAGGCCTATGAGCTGAACATCTGCTACCCGGTCGCCTGGGGCAAGGAAGGCATCGAAGCCTCGCTGGCCTCGCTGTGCGCCGAAGCAGTCGATGCCGTCAAGTCGGGCCACAACATCCTGATCGTGTCGGACCGCCGCATGTCGCCCGACCTGGTCGCGATCCCTGCGCTGCTGGCCACGTCCAGCGTGCACCAGCACCTGGTGGCGCGCGGCCTGCGCGCCTCCGCCGGCCTCGTGATCGAAACCGGCTCGGCGCGCGAGACCCATCACTTTGCGCTGCTGGCCGGCTACGGCGCCGAAGCCGTGCACCCGTACCTGGCCCTCGAAACGCTGGCCGAACTGGCGCATGGCCTGCCGCAAGAATTGTCGGCCGAGACGGTGAGCTACAACTACATCAAGGCCGTCGGCAAGGGCCTGATGAAGGTGATGTCCAAAATGGGCATCTCCACCTACATGTCGTACTGCGGCGCGCAGATCTTCGAGGCCGTGGGCCTGAACAAGTCGCTGGTCGACAAGTACTTCAAGGGCACCTCGTCGAATATCGAAGGCATTGGCCTGTTCGAAGTGGCCGAAGAAGCGCTGCGCCTGCACGCGCTGGCTTTCGGCGCCGATCCGGTGCTGGCCAATGCGCTGGACGTCGGTGGCGAATACGCGTTCCGCGTGCGCGGCGAAGACCACCTGTGGACGCCGGACACGATCGCCAAGCTGCAGCACGCGACGCGCGCCAACAACTTCTCGACCTATAAGGAATACGCGCAGCTGATCAACGACCAGACGCGCCGTCACCTGACGCTGCGCGGCCTGTTCGAATTCAAGATCGACCGCGACAAGGCGATCCCGATCGAAGAAGTCGAATCGGCCAAGGACATCGTGAAGCGCTTTGCCACCGGCGCCATGTCGCTCGGCTCGATCAGCACCGAAGCCCACGCCACGCTGGCCATCGCGATGAACCGCATCGGCGGCAAGAGCAATACGGGCGAGGGCGGCGAAGATCCGGCGCGCTACATGAATGAATTCAAGGGCATCGCGATCAAGAAGGGCGAGTCGCTGGCCTCGCGCCTGGGCGATGGCCGCGTCGTGGTCGATATTCCGCTCGAAGACGGCGACTCGCTGCGCTCCAAAATCAAGCAGGTAGCGTCGGGCCGCTTTGGCGTCACCGCCGAATACCTGAACTCGGCCGATCAGATCCAGATCAAGATGGCGCAGGGCGCCAAGCCGGGCGAAGGCGGCCAGCTGCCGGGCCATAAGGTGTCGGAGTACATCGCCAGCTTGCGTTTCTCGGTGCCGGGTGTCGGCCTGATTTCGCCACCGCCGCACCACGACATCTATTCGATCGAAGACCTGGCCCAGCTGATTCACGACCTGAAAAACGTGAACCCGCGCGCCTCGATCTCGGTCAAGCTGGTTTCGGAAGTGGGCATCGGCACGGTCGCTGCCGGCGTTTCGAAAGCCAAGGCTGATCACATCGTTGTCGCCGGCCACGATGGCGGCACGGGCGCATCGCCCCTGTCGTCGGTCAAGCACGCCGGCACGCCGTGGGAGCTGGGCCTGGCCGAGACCCAGCAGACGCTGGTCTTGAATGGCCTGCGTAGCCGCATCCGTCTGCAAGCAGATGGCCAGATGCGCACCGGCCGCGACGTCGTCATCGCGGCGATGCTGGGCGCCGACGAAGTGGGTTTTGCCACCGCGCCGCTGGTGGTCGAAGGCTGCATCATGATGCGCAAGTGCCACCTCAATACCTGCCCGGTCGGCGTGGCCACGCAGGACCCGGTGCTGCGCGCAAAATTCCAGGGCAAACCCGAGCACGTCGTGAACTACTTCTTCTTCGTCGCCGAAGAAGCCCGCCAGATCATGGCGCAGCTGGGCATCCGCACCTATGACGAACTGATTGGCCGCGCCGACCTGCTCGACAAATCCAAGGCGATCGGCCACTGGAAGGCGCAGGGCCTGGACTTCTCGAACATCTTCTATCAGCCGAAAGTCGAGAGCCAACGCGCCCTGTTCCACACCGAAGGCCAGGACCATGGCCTGGATAAAGCGCTCGACCACAAGCTGATCGCGCAAGCCAAGGCGGCCCTTGAAAAGGGCGAGCGCGTCTCGTTCATCTCGCCGGTCAAGAACCTGAACCGCACCGTCGGCGCCATGCTGTCGGGCGAAGTCGCCACGCGCTACGGCCATGCCGGCCTGCCGGACGACACGATCCACATCCAGCTGCAAGGCACGGCGGGCCAGTCCGCTGCTGCCTTCCTGGCCGGCGGCATCACGATGGACCTGGTCGGCGAAGGCAACGACTACGTCGGCAAGGGCCTGTCGGGCGGGCGCATCATCGTGCGGCCGAACACGGAGTTCCGTGGCTGGGCGGTCGACAACATCATCGTCGGTAACACCGTGCTGTATGGCGCGATCTCGGGCGAGGCTTTCTTTAATGGCGTGGCCGGCGAGCGCTTCGCGGTGCGCAACTCGGGCGCCACGGCCGTCGTCGAAGGCTGCGGCGACCACGGTTGCGAATACATGACCGGCGGGACCGTGGCGGTGCTGGGCGATACCGGCCGCAACTTCGCTGCCGGCATGTCGGGCGGTGTGGCCTTCGTGTACGACCCGAAGGGCGAATTCGAAGCGCGCTGCAACACGACGATGGTCAATCTCGAGCGGGTGCTGGCGTCGAAAGACCAGACCGACCCGGCAGCCTGGCACAGCCAGTCGCGCACCAGCGAGCGCGAGTCGGACGAAGCGATCCTGCGCCGCCTGATCGAGCGCCACTTCAAGTACACCGGCAGCACGCGTGCGCGCAACCTGCTCGACGACTGGGCCAATAGCCGCAGCAAGTTCGTCAAGGTGTTCCCGACCGACTACAAGCGCGCGCTCGAAGAGATGCACTTCTCGAGCATGGAAGAAGCGAACGACAAAATTGATATTGCGGTCTGACCGCAGACTTGGGTCACCGTGGGGCCGCCGAGGCCGAAGCGGGGATGACCCTGGTGTCGATCACCGCAACGAAAAATTAAGGGAATATTGTGGGCAAAATTACCGGCTTCATGGAATTCGAACGGCAGGAAGAGGATCATCTCGAACCGGTCGCGCGTCTGAAGAACTACAAGGAATTCGTCATCACGCTGACCGACGCGCAGGCGAAGGTGCAGGGCGCGCGCTGCATGGATTGCGGCATCCCGTTCTGTAATACGGGCTGCCCGGTCAACAACATCATCCCGGACTGGAACGACCTGGTCTTCCATGGCAACTACCGCCACGCGCTGGAAAACCTGCACTCGACGAACAACTTCCCCGAGTTCACCGGCCGCATCTGCCCGGCGCCGTGCGAGTCGGCCTGTACCCTCGGGATCAACGACGACCCGGTCGGCATCAAGTCGATCGAGCGCAAGATCATCGACACCGGCTGGGAGCACGGCTGGGTGGTGCCGCAGCCGCCCGAACATCGCACGGGCCGCAAGGTCGCCGTCGTCGGCTCCGGGCCTGCCGGCCTGGCTGCAGCCCAGCAACTGGCGCGCGTCGGCCACGACGTGACGGTATTTGAGAAGAGCGATCGCCTGGGCGGCCTGCTGCGCTACGGGATCCCCGACTTCAAGATGGAAAAGGACCTGATCGACCGCCGCGTCGAACAGATGCAGGCCGAAGGCGTCACGTTCCGCACGGGTGTGTTGATCGGCAAGGACTTCCCGGCAGCCGTCAGCAATATGGCGCGCGACACCATCTTCCCGGAAGACCTGGAAAAAGAATTCGACGCCGTGATCATGGCCGGCGGCGCCGAGCAGCCACGTGACCTGCCAGTGCCGGGCCGCCAGCTCAAGGGCGTGCACTTTGCGATGGACTTCCTGCCGCAGCAAAACCGCGTCAATGCCGGCGACAAGCTGAAGGACCAGCTGAAAGCCACCGGCAAGCACGTGATCGTCATCGGCGGCGGCGACACCGGCTCGGACTGCGTCGGCACTTCGAATCGCCACGGCGCCGCATCGGTGACGCAATTCGAACTGCTGCCGCAACCACCGGAACACGAAAACAAGCCGCTGGTCTGGCCCTACTGGCCGACGCGCCTGCGCACCTCGTCGTCGCACGAAGAAGGTTGCGAGCGCGACTGGGCGGTGGCGACCAAGCGCCTGGAAGGCAAGGGCGGCAAGGTGGAAAAACTGATCGCCTGCCGCGTCGAATGGAAGGACGGCAAGATGACGGAAGTGCCAGACTCGGAATTCGAACTGAAAGCCGACCTGGTGCTGCTGGCGATGGGCTTTGTCTCGCCCGTGCAGCAAGTGCTCGACGCGTTTGGCGTGCAGAAAGACCCACGCGGCAATGCGCGCGCCACCACCGAGGGCGAGCTGGCCTATCAGACGTCGAACCCGAAAGTATTTACGGCAGGCGACATGCGTCGTGGCCAATCGCTGGTGGTGTGGGCGATCCGCGAAGGCCGTCAATGCGCGCGCGCCGTCGACGAGTTCCTGATGGGCGCATCGGTCTTGCCACGCTAGACGTATGGTCAATGGCGGTCGTGCAATGCGACCGCCATGTTCGCCGGCTTGCAGACAACCCGGCGACAAATGCATGACAAACTATTTATAAACTGTCACTTGCTAATTCGTAAAGCTATCCCCAATTGGATGCTGCGATGCAAAATAGCCTGACACGTTGTCGTCCTATCACGCGGCTGTATCGTGCGGTTTATGTAAATATGTTTCAATTATATTGATTCCTAACAAGGAATCGCAATATTGTCATGTATGCATAATCC
Source organism: Massilia aurea (assembly GCF_014200505.1). GTDB lineage: Bacteria > Pseudomonadota > Gammaproteobacteria > Burkholderiales > Burkholderiaceae_D > Telluria > Telluria aurea_B. The sequence continues at coordinate 848,136 of NZ_JACHBX010000002.1, forward strand.
AATGAAAACAATCGCTTACAACTTTAAATAGCTGACTGAACAGTTATTAGTGTTGTAATGTCACGTCGCCAGCCGGGGGTAAAATCGGGTCCCTCAAGCGGGTAAATAGCTTTCTGCACTACAATACCGGATTCCCTAACCTCAAATGATGCTGTGTCGAACCTAGTCGAAATCCGCGATCTGCATTTTGCTTACGGTGAGCGTTCCATTCTGTCGAATCTGCGCATGGATTTCCCACGTGGCAAGCTCATTGCTGTCATGGGTGGGTCCGGTTGCGGCAAGACGACGGTGTTGCGCCTCATCGGTGGCCAGATTCGCCCCCAGCGTGGCGAAGTCCGCATTGGCGGCGAAGTCGTGCACAGCCTCGATACGCAGGGGCTGTATCGCCTGCGCCGGCGCATGGGCATGCTGTTCCAGTTTGGCGCACTGTTTACCGACCTGTCGGTGTTCGATAATGTGGCGTTTCCGCTGCGCGAGCACACCGACCTGCCCGAAGAACTGATCCGCGACCTCGTGCTCATGAAGCTCAACGCCGTGGGCCTGCGCAATGCGCACCGCCTCAAGCCGGCCGAGATTTCGGGCGGCATGGCGCGCCGCGTGGCCGTGGCCCGCGCGGTGGCGCTCGACCCTGAACTGATCATGTACGACGAACCGTTCGCCGGCCTCGACCCGATCTCGATGGGCGTGACCGCGAATCTGATCCGCAATCTGAACGACGCCCTCGGCTCGACCTCGATCCTCGTCTCGCACGATGTGCAAGAGTGCTTCGCCATTGCCGATTACGTGTATTTCATGTCCGCTGGCAAGATCGTCGCAGAAGGCACGCCGACCGAACTGCGCGTCTCGACTGACCCGTACGTGCGCCAGTTCGTCAACGCCGAGCCGGACGGTCCGGTGCCGTTCCACTATCCCGGCAAGACGCTGGCCGACGACCTGGGCCTGGGAGCGCGCACATGATCGCCCGCTTCCTCGGTTATATCGGTTGCTCGGTGCGCGAAGGCCTGGCCGGTCTCGGTTTCGCGATCCGCTCGTTCCTCAGCATCCTGCGCGTGTCACCCGGTGCGTTCCGCCGCCCGGGTTTGATTTCCGAGCAGATTCACTTCATCGGTAACTATTCGCTGGTGATCATCGCGGTGTCCGGCCTGTTCGTCGGCATGGTGCTGGGCCTGCAGGGTTATTACACGCTGAACCAGTACGGCGCCGAGCAGATGCTGGGCCAGGTGGTCGCGCTGTCGCTCGTGCGCGAACTGGGTCCGGTCGTTACCGCGCTGCTGTTTGCGGGCCGCGCCGGCACCTCGCTGACGGCGCAGATCGGCCTCATGAAAGCAGGCGAACAATTGTCGGCCATGGAAATGATGGCGATTAATCCGGTCCAACGGGTGCTGGCGCCGCGTTTCTGGGCAGGCGTGATCGCCATGCCGGTGCTGGCGACGGTGTTTTCGGCCGTTGGCGTGATGGGTGGCTACCTCGTCGGCGTGAAATTGATCGGCGTGGATGAAGGTTCTTTCTGGGCCCAGATGCAATCTGGCGTCGATGTGCGCGCTGACGTACTGAACGGCGTGATTAAAAGCTTTATCTTTGGCATCGCCGTGACCTTTACTGCCCTGTTCCAGGGGTACCAGGCCCAGCCGACGCCGGAAGACGTCTCGCGTGCGACTACGCGTACTGTCGTGATCGCATCGCTGCTGGTCTGGGGGCTGAACTTCGTCATGACCGCCCTGATGTTCAATAAATAACTAACACGGTTTTAGGGTAATAAAATGCATCGCAAAACTATCGACGTCTGGGTTGGCCTGTTCGTGCTGCTGGGCTTGGCGGCACTGCTGTTCCTGGCATTCCAGGCCGGCAATCTGAAGTCCATGTCGTTCGGGCAGACGTATTCCGTCAGCGGCCGGTTCGACAATATCGGTGGCCTCAAGCCGCAGGCGCCCGTCAAGAGCGCCGGTGTGGTGGTCGGCCGCGTGGGCGAGATTGCCTTTGACGACAAGAGCTTCCAGGCATCTGTGCGCCTCGATCTGGACACTGACTATAAATTCCCAAAAGATAGTTCGTTGAAGATCCTGACCGCAGGCCTGCTTGGCGAGCAATACATTGGCATCGAAGCCGGTGGCGACACGAACAACCTGGCCGAGGGCGATCGAATCATCCGCACCCAGTCGGCGACAGTCCTCGAAGACTTGATCAATCAATTTATCTACAGCAAGGCTGCTGATGGAAAGGAAGGTAGTCAATGAACTACACCAACATGCTTTCGCACGTGCGTCTCTGTGCCGCCGCCGCTGCTGTCCTGGTCCTGACCGGTTGCGCGACAACCGCGAACAATCCACAGGATCCGCTCGAAGGGTATAACCGCGCCGTCTACTCATTCAACGATGCTGTTGACCGCACCGTGCTCAAGCCGACCGCCACCGCCTATAAAAAGGTCGTACCGGGCTTCGCCCAGACGGGCGTCAACAATTTCTTTGGCAACCTGTCGGATGCCTGGAGCTCGATCAATAACTTCCTGCAAGGCAAGGGCGAAGCCGGCGCGACCGACTTCGGCCGTGTGGCGGTCAACTCGACCTTCGGCATCTTCGGCCTGCTGGACATCGCGTCCGAAGCCGGCATGCAGAAGCACAACGAAGATTTCGGTCAAACGCTGGGCAAATGGGGCGTACCGAGCGGTCCGTACTTGATCTTGCCGCTTCTGGGCCCATCTACGGTACGTGATACCGCAGCATTGCCAGCCGATTTCGCGGGCGACATCTGGACCTACAAGACGCCGGTCAACTGGCGCAATGTGGGTACCGGTGTTCGCATCATCGACAAACGCGCCACGCTGCTCGACGCCTCGGGCCTGATGGAAGACGCCGCACTGGACCGCTACGAATTCCTGCGCGACGGCTATCTGCAGCGCCGCCAGAGCCAGGTCTACGACGGCAATGTGCCGCGCCAGGCTGATGACGTCGCCGAGCCAGCACCTTCCGAAACGAAGTAAGTTGAAAGGAATACGATGAAACCATTCATGCACCTGATCGCCGCCGCCGCAGTCACCGCTGCCTTTTCCACGAGCGTGATCGCCCAGCCTGCCGCCAGCGCCGAAGCGCCGGACGTGCTGGTCAAGCGCATCAGCGCCGAAGTGATCGACAGCGTCAAGAACGACAAGGCCATCCAGTCGGGCGATCGCAGCAAGATCATGGGTCTGGTCAATACCAAGATCCTGCCGTACGTCGATGCCGAAAAAATGACGCAGCAAGCCGCTGGCCGCCACTGGCGCACCGCCACGCCGGACCAGCAAAAGCGCCTGACCACCGAGTTCCGTAACCTGCTGGTCTATACGTATTCCGGTGCGCTGTCGACCATCAAGAACGAAACCGTCGAGTTCAAGCCAATGCGCGCTGCCGCCACCGATACCGATGTCGAAGTGCGCTCGCAGGTCAACGTCGCGCGCGGCGAGCCGATCACGCTGAACTATCGCCTGGCCAAGAACGGCAACGGCTGGAAGATCTATGACGTGAACATCCTGGGCGCCTGGCTGGTCGAGACCTACAAGAGCACCTTCAACAGCGAAATCAGCAAGACCGGCGTCGATGGCCTGATCAAGCGCTTGGCTGACCGCAATGCGCAACTGGCATCCAAGCCGCTGGCTGCACCGGCAACGAATGGCTGAGGCAAATCCCATGCTGACGATCGACGCCATGACCTTCGACAGCGCCAGCCTGGCGTTGACGCAGGGTGAGGCAGCGATCAGCGCTGGCGAGACCGTGTTCGATCTGGCCGGCGTGAAGTCGGCCGATTCGTCGGGCGTGGCCCTGCTGCTGGCCTGGCAGCGCCGCGCACTGAGCGCCGGGCACCAGCTCACGTTCATCAACGTGCCGGACAACGTGCGCAAGCTCGCGGCCCTGTACGGGGTCGACACGCTGGTCGCACCAGCATGAATACGGGCAGCTTAGGCTGCCCGTTTTTTTTGCGCGTTTCACCATCGGTGCCCGCACGGCGTCCCGCCGGGTTTCTCCGCCTGGCCCGCTTGACATGGCGATTTCACCTATAATGGACTGTTTCCCTGCACGGTCCTGGTGCGTTCCCCAGCCGGCCTCCGTTTTGTTTTGACTATCGCGCGTCGCGCCTCCCATTTCGCATGACTGCAATCCAGATTGACCGTGTCGAGAAGAGCTACAAAGGCTTCAAGGCACTCAAGGGCGTGTCCCTTTCCATCGAAGAGGGCGAGTTCTTTGGCCTGCTTGGCCCGAATGGCGCCGGCAAGACCACCCTCATTTCCACCATCGCGGGCCTGATCCGGCCCGACGCCGGCAGCGTGAAAATCCACGGCCACGACGTCGTGACCGATTTTCGCGAAGCGCGCAAGCGCCTGGGCGTCGTGCCGCAGGAGCTGGTGTTCGATCCGTTCTTCACGGTGCGCGAAACACTGCGCCTGCAATCGGGCTACTTTGACATCCGCAACAACGATGGCTGGATCGACGAAGTGATGCACAACCTCGATCTGACCGACAAGGCAGACGTGAACATGCGCGCGCTGTCGGGCGGCATGAAGCGGCGCGTGCTGGTGGCGCAGGCCCTCGTGCACCGTCCGCCCGTCATCGTGCTGGATGAACCGACCGCCGGCGTCGACGTCGAACTGCGCCAGACGCTGTGGAAGTTCATCGCGCGCCTGAACCGTGAAGGCGGCCACACGGTGGTGCTCACCACCCACTATCTCGAAGAAGCGCAGGCCATGTGCCAGCGCGTGGCGATGCTCAAGCAGGGCAATGTGGTGGCGCTCGACACGATGAGCACCCTGCTGCGCCGCGTCTCGGGCTCCCAGCTGGTCGTGCACCTGAAGTCCGGCGCACTGCCGGCTGAACTGCGTCCGCTCGTGTCGCACGACGAACCCAATAACGGCAACAACAAATACACGCTGCGCGTGAACGACTACGCCGACGTCGAACCGATCCTGGCGCGCCTGCGCGAAGCCGGCGCCGTCATCGACGAGATGCAGCTGCAGCAGGCCGACCTGGAAGACATCTTCATCCAGATCATGGAAGAGGGTAAGCAATGAATCTGTTCTCCATCGGGTTCCGTACCCTGTTCTATAAAGAGTCGCTGCGCTTCTGGAAGGTGGCCACGCAAACCGTCGCCGCGCCGGTCGTCACCGCCATGCTGTACCTCGTCATCTTCGGCCATGTACTCGACGGCCGGGTCGAGATGCTCGAGGGCGTGGCCTACACGTCATTCCTGATTCCTGGCCTGGTCATGATGAGCGTGCTGCAAAACGCGTTCGCCAATTCGTCCTCGTCGCTGATCCAGTCCAAGATCAGCGGCAACCTGGTGTTCATCCTGCTCGCGCCCCTGTCGCACGCCGAGATCCTGGCGGCGTATGTCGGCGCGGCGGTGCTGCGCGGGATCGCGGTCGGTGCCGGCGTGTTCGCGATTACCGCCTGGTTTGCGCACCTGACCTTTGTCGCGCCCGTGTGGATCGTCGTGTTCGCGATCCTGGGCGCCGCGATTCTCGGCACGATGGGCGTCATCGCCGGCATCTGGGCCGAAAAATTCGACCAGCTGGCCGCGTTCCAGAACTTTTTGATCATGCCGGCCACGTTCCTGGCCGGGGTGTTCTATTCGGTACAAAAACTGCCGCCATTCTGGCTGGCCGTCTCGCATTTCAACCCGTTCTTTTATATGATTGACGGGTTCCGTTACGGGTTCTTCGGCCAGTCCGACGTGTCGCCGTGGACCAGCCTGGCCATCGTGTCCGTGTTCTTCGCGGTGCTGACGGCCATGGCGATCAACCTGCTCAAGCGCGGCTACAAGCTGCGCCACTAAAAATTTTTGGAGTTATCGTGGCCACCACACCCGAACTGATACACGGCTATCTCAGCGCCGGCCTGGAATGCACCCACCTGACCGTCAATGGCGACGGCCAGCACTTCGAGGCGGTGATCGTCTCGCCGGCGTTCGTCGGCAAGCGCTCGATCCAGCGCCACCAGATCGTGTACGCCGCGCTGGGCGACCGCATGCGCGAGGAAATCCACGCGCTGTCGATGAAAACCCTGACCCCTGAAGAATTCAAAGGCTAATCATGGACAAGCTCCAGATCGTTGGCGGCAAGCGCCTGCAAGGTGACATCGCGATTTCCGGCGCCAAGAATGCGGCGCTGCCCATCCTGTGCGCGGGCCTGCTCACCGCAGGTGACCTGCACCTGTCCAACGTGCCGCGCCTGCATGACGTGCGCACGATGCTCAAGCTGCTGGAAACCACCGGCCTGAAAATCGATCTGGACGACGAACACGTCACCATGAACGGCAGCGCGATCAACAACCTGGTCGCGCCGTACGAACTGGTGAAAACCATGCGCGCCTCGATCCTGGTGCTGGGCCCTCTGCTGGCGCGCTTCGGCGAAGCCAAGGTCTCGCTGCCGGGTGGCTGCGCCATCGGCTCGCGTCCGGTCGACCAGCACATCCAGGGCCTGCGCGCGATGGGCGCCGAGATCACGATCGAAGGCGGCTACATCCACGCCAAGGCCACGAAGCTCAAGGGCGCGCGCATCCGCACCGACATGATCACCGTGACCGGCACCGAGAACCTGCTCATGGCCGCAACGCTGGCCGACGGCGAGACGGTCCTCGAAAACGCCGCGCGCGAGCCGGAAGTGACCGACCTGGCCAATCTGCTGGTGGCCATGGGCGCCAAGATCGACGGCATCGGCACCGACCGCCTGGTGATCCAGGGTGTGCCGGAACTGCACGGCGCCAGCCACGCGGTGATCTCGGACCGCATCGAAGCGGCGACCTTCCTGTGCGCCGTTGCGGCCACCGGCGGCGACATCCAGCTGACCAATACCCGCACCGACATCTTCGACGTCGCGCTCGACAAACTGCGCGAAATCGGCCTGCAGCTGACCGTCGGCGCGGACACCATCCGCGCCAAGATGGACGGCCGCCCGCAGCCGGTGTCGTTCCGCACGACCGAGTATCCGGGCTTCCCGACCGACATGCAGGCGCAGTTCATGGCCGTCAATACCATCGCCGGCGGCGCCTCGCGCGTGACCGAAACGATTTTTGAAAACCGCTTCATGCACGTGCAAGAGATGAACCGCCTGGGCGCGCAGATCACGACCGACGGCAATACCGCGTTCATCGACGGCGTCACGCGCCTGATCGGTGCACCGGTCATGGCAACCGACCTGCGCGCCTCGGCTTCGCTCGTCATTGCCGGCATGGCCGCCGAAGGCACGACGCTGATCGATCGCATCTACCACCTCGATCGCGGCTACGACCGCATGGAAGTGAAGCTGTCGGCGGTGGGCGCCGACATCGTCCGCATCAAGTAATCACATCGAATCACCATGACTTTTACCAGCAATACGGACGAGACCCAGCTGATCCTGGCGCTGTCCAAGGGCCGCATCTTCGAAGACACCCTGCCGCTGCTGTCGGCCGCCGGGATCGAGGTGCTGGAAAACCCGGAAACCTCGCGCAAGCTGATCTTGCCGACCAATGACCCGGGCGTGCGCGTGCTGATCGTGCGCGCCTCCGACGTGCCGACCTACGTCCAGTACGGCGCCGCCGATTTCGGCGTGGCCGGCAAGGACGTGCTGCTCGAGCATGGCGGCGAAGGGTTGTACCAGCCGATCGACCTGCGCATCGCCGAATGCCGCATGTCGGTCGCCGTCAACGCGGGCTTCGACTACGAAAGCGCCGTGCGCCAGGGCGCGCGACTGCGCGTGGCGACCAAGTTCGTCAACACGGCGCGCGAGCACTTTGCCCGCAAGGGTGTGCACGTCGACCTGATCAAGCTGTATGGCTCGATGGAACTGGCGCCGCTGGTGGGCCTGTCCGACGCCATCGTCGACGTGGTCTCGACCGGCGGCACGCTGCGCGCCAACAACCTGGTCGAAGTCGAAAAAATCATGGACATCTCCTCGCGCCTGGTGGTCAACCAGGCTGCGCTCAAGCTCAAGCGCGAGCGCCTGCAACCGATCCTGGACGCGTTCGAACGCGCCTCCAAAGCAAAAGGCTAGACGCAAAATGGCAGTACAGATCCGCAAGCTCGATTCGACCGCACCCGACTTCGCCACCACGCTGAGCGCGCTGCTCGCGTTTGAAGCCGAAACCGACGACGCCATCGAACTGGCCGTGGCCGGCATCCTGCGCGATGTAAAAGCGCGGGGCGACGCCGCCGTGCTCGAATACACGAACAAATTCGACCGCATCCCGAACGGCGGCGCGACCTCGATGGCGCAGTTCGACGTTCAGCAGGCCGAGCTCGAAGCGGCGCTGGCTGCGCTGCCCGACGACCAGCGCGCCGCGCTGCAGGTGGCGGCCGACCGCGTGCGCGTGTACCACGAGCGCCAGAAAGAATCGTCGACCGGCTTTACCTTCACCGAGCCTGACGGCACCGTGCTGGGCCAGCGCGTCACACCCCTGGACCGGGTCGGCATCTATGTCCCCGGTGGCAAGGCGGCGTATCCATCGTCGGTCCTGATGAACGCGATTCCAGCCCACGTGGCGGGCGTCAAGGAAATCATCATGGTCGTGCCGACCCCGGACGGCGTGAAGAACCAGATGGTGCTGGCCGCGGCGGCAATCGCCGGCGTCACGCGCGTGATCACCATTGGCGGCGCACAGGCCGTCGGCGCGCTGGCGTATGGCACCGAGACCATCCAGGCCGTCGACAAGATCGTCGGCCCCGGCAACGCGTATGTCGCCGCCGCCAAGCGCCGCGTGTTCGGTACCGTTGGTATCGACATGATCGCGGGCCCGTCCGAAATTCTCGTGCTGTGCGATGGCACCACCGATCCGGACTGGATCGCGATGGACCTGTTTTCGCAGGCCGAGCACGACGAACTGGCGCAAGCCATTTTGCTGTGCCCCGACGCCGACTACATCGCCAAGGTCGAAGCCAGCATCCAGAAGCTGCTGCCAACGATGCCGCGCGCGGCCACCATCACGACGTCGCTGGGCGACCGTGGCGCGTTGATCAAGGTGCGCAGCATGGATGAAGCCTGCGAGATCGCCAGCAGCATCGCGGCCGAACACCTCGAAATCTCGGCTGAAGATCCACAACAGTGGGCCGATAAAATCCGCCACGCCGGCGCGATGTTCCTGGGCCGTTACTCGTCCGAGTCATTGGGCGACTATTGCTGCGGCCCGAACCACGTGCTGCCGACGTCGCGCACGGCGCGCTTCTCGTCGCCGCTGGGCGTGTACGATTTCCAGAAACGCTCGTCGATCATCCAGGTCAGCGAAGCGGGCGCGCAAACGCTGGGCAAGGTTGCGGCCACGCTGGCGTATGGCGAAGGCCTGCAGGCGCACGCGCGCAGCGCGGAACTACGGCTGAACCCCGTCCCACCCCAGGCATCATGAACGACTGGGTCAACCAGGTATTCTGCGAGGATGCGCTGCTTGGCTTGGCGCGCATCCCGGACGGGTCCATCGACCTGATCCTGACTGACCCGCCGTACAACCTGGGCAAGGACTATGGCAACGCGTCGGACCAGCAAAGTGTCGAGGCCTACCTGGCCTGGACCGAGCAGTGGATCGACGCGGCAGTGCCGAAGCTCAAGCCCAACGGCAGCCTGTACATTTTTCTCACGTGGCGCTTCACGCCCGAGATCTTCGTGATGCTGAAAAAACGCATGACGATGATGAACGAGATCATCTGGGACCGCCGCGTGCCGTCGATGGGCGGCAGCGTGCGCAGCTTCTCGTCGGTGCACGACACGATCGGCTTTTTTGCCAACCGCAAGGACTACTACTTCGACCTGGACGCCGTACGCATCCCGTATGACGCCGCGACCAAGAAGGCCCGCTCGCGCTCGATCTTCATCGGCGCCAAGTGGCTCGAAGTGGGTTACAACCCGAAGGACGTCTGGAGCGTGTCGCGCCTGCACCGCGAGCATCCGGAGCGCGCCGACCACCCGACGCAAAAGCCCCTCGAGATCATCGAGCGCATGGTCAAGGCCTCGTGCCCGCCGGGCGGGATCGTGCTCGACCCGTTCATGGGCAGCGGCACCACGGCCATCGCCGCCAAGCGCCTGGGGCGCCAGTACACCGGCTTCGAACTCAATCCCGCGTATTGCGCCATCATCCACGAGCGCCTGGCGGCGCCGGAGGTGCCAATGACCGGGGCAAAAAAACGCAAGGCGGCCAAGGCCGCCATGGCCACACTCTCCACGGAAGAAACTTCATGACCGACATCGCCAAACTGATCGAGAACACCATCCGCGCCGACGTGCGCGCCGTGGGGGGTTACCACGTGCCGGACTCGGTTGGCTACGTCAAGCTCGACGCGATGGAAAACCCGTACCAGCTGCCGGACGACCTGCGCACGCAACTCGGCGCGCGCCTGGCCGATGCCGCCCTGAATCGGTATCCGGTGCCGTCGTACCGCACGCTGAAGGACGCCATCTGCGCCAAGCTGGGCATCCCGGCCGGCTACGACGTCCTGCTCGGCAATGGCTCGGATGAGCTGATCACGATCCTCGCGACCACCATCGCGCGCCAGGAACGCGACGGTTCGAAGCGCGCCGTGGTGATGGCGCCGGTGCCGGCGTTCGTGATGTTTTCGCGTTCGGCGCAGTTTGCCGGCGCCGATTTTGTCGGGGTGCCGATCAAGCCCGACTTTTCGCTGGACCTGCCGGCCATGCTGGCCGCCATCGACGAGCACAAGCCGTCGCTGGTCTTTCTCGCCTACCCGAACAACCCGACCGGCAACCTGTACGACGCGGCCGACATGGAAGCGATCATCAACGCGCTCGGCGAATCGGGCGTGGTCGTGGTCGACGAAGCCTACCAGCCATTCGCCAAGGTCAGCTTCATGGACCGCCTGCCGCAGCACCCGAACCTGGTCGTGATGCGCACGCTGTCAAAGCTCGGCCTGGCCGGCATCCGCCTTGGGTACATGACGGCGGCCGCGCCGCTGCTGGCCGAATTCGAGAAGGTGCGTCCACCGTACAACGTGAATATCCTGACCCAGGTGGCGGCCGAATTCGCCCTTGAGCATCTGGATGTGCTGGATCGCCAGGCCGAGCTGCTGAATGTCGAGCGTACCCGCCTGGCCGCAGAACTGGCTGGCCTGCCGGGCGTGGAAGTGTTCCCGTCGGCCGCCAATTTCATCGCGCTGCGCGTGCCCGATGCCGAGCGCGCCTGCAAGCTTCTCCACGGCGAGAAGGTCCTGATCAAAAATTTGAGTAAAATGCACACATTGCTGGCCAACTGCATCCGTGTCACGGTCAGCACGCCGCAAGAGAACGACCAGTTCCTGACCGCCCTGAAGGCTTCCCTGTAGTAGCGTCCCGTAGTTACGTACCTTGAAAAGCGCCCGAGCAATGACCCGTACCGCCGACATTACCCGCAATACCAACGAAACGCAGATCCGCGTCTCGATCAACCTGGACGGCACCGGCCGCCAGAAGCTCAACACGGGCGTGCCGTTCCTTGACCACATGCTCGACCAGATCGCACGCCACGGTATGTTCGACCTCGAAGTCGAAGCCGTGGGCGACCTGCACATCGACGCGCACCACACGGTCGAAGACACCGGCATCACGCTCGGCATGGCTGTGGCCAAGGCCATTGGCGACCGCAAGGGCATCCGCCGCTATGGCCACGCCTACGTGCCGCTGGACGAAGCGCTATCGCGCGTCGTGATCGACTTCTCAGGCCGTCCGGGCCTGGAAATGCACATCCCGTTCACGCGCGCCATGATCGGCACGTTCGACGTCGACCTGACCGGCGAATTCTTCCGCGGTTTCGTCAACCACGCCGGCGTGACGCTGCACATCGATAACCTGCGCGGTGTGAACGCCCACCACCAGTGCGAAACCGTGTTCAAGGCATTCGGCCGCGCGCTGCGCATGGCCAGCGAGCTCGACGAACGCGCCGCCGGCATCATCCCGTCGACCAAGGGCAGCCTGTAAGGCGAGACGCGACATGGCCAATAAAATTGTTGTGGTCGATGGACTGGGCAACCTGCGCTCGGTGGTCCAGGCGCTGCGCGCTGCCGCGCCGGAAGCCGACGTGCTCGTTTCCAGCTCGGCCGCCGACCTCGATGCGGCCGACCGCATCGTGCTGCCAGGGCAGGGCGCGATGCGCGACTGCATGAGCAGCCTGCGCGAATCGGGCCTCGAAGATGCACTGCTGCGCGCCGCAAAAACGCGCCCGATCATGGGCGTGTGCGTGGGCGAGCAGATGCTGTTCGATGCCAGCGAGGAAAACGGCGGCACGCCCGGCCTGGGCCTGTTGCCAGGCAAGGTCGTGCGCTTTCAGCTCGACGGCAAACTGCAGAACGACGGCTCGCGCTTCAAGGTCCCGCAAATGGGCTGGAACCGCGTGCGCCAGTCGCGCGCCCACCCGCTGTGGGACGGCGTCGACGACAACAGCTATTTTTACTTCGTGCACAGTTATTACGCAGCGCCCGAAAACGCGCATGATGTGATCGGCGAAGCCGATTACGGCGGCCCGTTCTGCTGCGCTGTCGGCCGCGATAATATCGTCGCCACCCAGTTCCACCCGGAGAAAAGTGCGGCAGCGGGCTTGCGCCTGTACCGCAATTTCATTCACTGGAATCCTTGACGCATTTGCGTTAAATTCGTTCTGTTCAACCCCCCGTTAACTCTACCGACAACGACCATGCTGCTGATCCCCGCCATCGACCTGAAAGACGGTCACTGCGTTCGCCTCCAACAAGGCGATATGGAACTCGCCACCGTGTTTTCCGAAGATCCTGCCGAAATGGCGCTGCATTGGCTCAAGCAGGGCGCGCGGCGCCTGCACCTGGTCGACCTGAACGGCGCATTTGCGGGCAAACCAAAGAACGAATCGGCCATCAAGTCGATCCTGCAGATCGTGCAGGAATACGCCGAAGACAATGGCATCGACGAGATCCCGGTCCAGCTGGGCGGCGGCATCCGCGACCTCGACACGATCGAGCGCTACCTGGATGACGGCATCAGCTACATCATCGTCGGCACCGCCGCCGTGAAGAACCCGGGCTTCCTGCACGACGCCTGCGGCGCCTTCCCGGGCCACATCATCGTTGGCCTGGACGCGCGCGACGGCAAGGTCGCCACCGACGGCTGGAGCAAGATGTCGGGCCACGAAGTGATCGACCTGGCCAAGAAATTCGAAGGCTACGGCGTCGAATCGATCGTCTACACCGACATCGGCCGCGATGGCATGATGGGCGGCGTGAACATCGACGCGACCGTCAAACTGGCGCGCGCGGTGAAGATTCCCGTAATCGCCTCGGGCGGCGTGCACGTGCTGGCCGACGTGGAAGCGCTGTGCGCGGTGCAGGACGAAGGCATCGAGGGCGTGATCTGCGGCCGCTCGATCTACGAAGGCACGCTCGACCTGGCCTCGGCCCAGGATCGCGCCGATGAACTGACCGAAGGGACGCAGGCGTAAAGCCGGGCCTACCGCCCCCAAGCCGTCGTTCCCGCGAAGGCGGGAACCCAAGCCCTCAAGCGCAGTCGATGTGCTTGCAGACTTGGGTCCCCGCCTTCGCGGGGATGACGTGCATAAGCTAACGCAGAGATTTCTATGCTCGCAAAACGCATTATCCCCTGCCTGGACGTCACCGGCGGCCGGGTCGTCAAGGGCGTCAACTTCAACGAGTTGCGCGACGCCGGCGACCCGGTCGAAATCGCGCGCCGCTATGACGCGCAAGGCGCCGACGAAATCACTTTCCTCGACATCACCGCCTCGAGCGATGGCCGCGACCTGATCCTGCCGATCATCGAAGCTGTCGCCTCGACCGTGTTCATTCCGCTCACCGTCGGTGGCGGCGTGCGCAAGGTCGAAGACGTGCGCCGGCTGCTCAACGCCGGCGCCGACAAGGTCAGCATGAACACGTCGGCCGTCACCAATCCGCAACTGGTATTCGACTGCGCCCACAAGCACGGTTCGCAGTGCATCGTGGTGGCGATCGACGCCAAGCAGATCGCGCCGGGCCGCTGGGAAGTCTTCACCCATGGCGGGCGCAATGCGACGGGGCTGGACGCCGTCGAATGGGCGCGCAAGATGGAAAGCCTGGGCGCCGGTGAGTTGCTGCTCACGTCGATGGACCGCGACGGCACCAAGTCGGGCTTCGACCTGGGCTTGACGCGCGCCGTGTCCGACGCCGTGGGCATCCCCGTGATCGCCTCGGGCGGCGTCGGCGGCCTGGAAGACCTGGCCAACGGCATCCTGCAGGGCCACGCCGACGCCGTGCTGGCGGCCAGCATTTTCCACTATGGGCAGCACACGGTCGGGGAAGCCAAGCGCTTCATGCATGACCGCGGTATCCCGATGCGCCTGGAGTAACGCAATGACAACGAATGCCAAATGGCTCAACAAGGTGCGCTGGGATGAACAGGGCCTGGTGCCCGTCATCGCACAAGAGGCCACCAGCGGCGACGTGCTGATGTTCGCCTGGATGAACCGCGAAGCGCTGACCCGCACCGTCGAATCGGGCGAAGCGGTGTACTGGAGCCGCTCGCGCAAGAAGCTGTGGCACAAGGGCGAGGAGTCCGGCCACATCCAGAAGGTGAGCGAGATCCGCCTGGACTGCGACGAAGACGTCGTTCTGCTCAAGATCGAACAGGTCGGCGGGATCGCCTGCCATACCGGACGCCACTCGTGCTTCTTCCAGAAGTACGACAACGGCGACTGGCACAGCGTCGAGCCGGTGCTGCAGGACCCCGACACGATTTATTCAAAAGACAAGAAGACCCCATGAGCGTTACCCTGGCCCGCGTCGCGGCCGTCATCGAATCGCGCAAACCCGCCAATGGCGGCGACCCGGCCGCATCGTATGTCGCCAAGCTGTTCGCCAAGGGCGACGACGCCATCCTGAAAAAGATCGGCGAGGAAGCCACCGAACTGGTGATGGCCGCCAAGGACGCCCGCGTCGATGGCGATGCCTCCAAGGTGCTGTATGAATGCGCCGACCTGTGGTTCCACTCGCTGGTGCTGCTGGCCAAGTTCGACCTCACGCCGCAGCAGGTGCTCGACGAGCTGGCGCGGCGCGAAGGTGTCTCGGGGCTGGACGAGAAAGCCGCGCGCACCGACGCCTGAGTCTGCACGCCGGCCCGCGTGCATGGCTGGCGTGCCAACCCGCCGAACCGGTGTCATAATCAGTCCTTCGTCGTCATGCCGATGTCATGGAGCCTTGGTAGGATGCCCGTGCTCGCTTGCGTGTCATGCAATGTAATCATCTGGAGACCGAATGGATAACTGCATTTTTTGCAAGATCGTTGCCAAGCAGATTCCGGCTGCCATCGTTTATGAAGACGACGACGTGCTGGCGTTCAAGGACATCAATCCGGCAGCGCCCGTGCACTTGCTGGTGATTCCAAAGGTGCACGTGGCCACGTTGTCCGATTGCACCGACGAGCATGCGGCGTTGTTGGGCAAGATGCTGGCGCTGGCGCCGAAACTTGCCGAGCAAAATGGTATTGCGGTCAAGACATCCGCCGATGGCACGCCAAGTGGCGGTTTCAAGACGCTGATCAATGCCGGTCCGGATGGCGGGCAAGAGGTGTATCACCTGCACTTGCACATGTACGGCGGTCCGCGTCCATGGCGCGGGCTGGGGCTGTAGGCAGCGTCTAAGTCTGGGTTAAGTTCGGGTTAAGTTCGATTAGGAGCAGTGCGCTCCCGCATCGCATATACTCGGTGTGTATGCAGTTTGCGCTTCACTAATTTTTCAGGCGCCAGGCGCCATCAGGAGAACAACATGGGTGGATTGAGTATTTGGCACTGGGTCATCGTGCTGGTGGTCGTGATGTTGATTTTCGGCACCAAGAAGATCAGCAATATGGGTTCCGATCTGGGCAAGGCCGTCAAGGGCTTCAAGGATGGCGTCAAGGGTGACGAAGAGCGCGCTGCCGAAGCAGAAGCCGCCCGTGTCCAGGCAACGCAGCAGGTGGCCGACAAGTCGACCATCGACGTGGAAGCCCGCGACAAGACCCGTCTGTAACCCGGCGTCCTCATGATCGATCTTGGACTGTCGAAAATCGCGATCATCGGCGTTGTCGCGCTGATCGTGATCGGGCCGCAAAAGCTGCCCAAGGTGGCGCGCATGGCTGGCACGCTCTATGGGCGTGCCCAGCGTTACCTGCATGACATCAAGTCCGAGGTCAGCCGTGAAATCGAACTCGACGAACTGCGCAATCTGCACAAGGAAGTGCAGGACCGTGCGCAGTCGTTCAAGAACGATGTCGAATCAGCGACGAGCGAATTCGGCTCGTCCGTGACCAGCCATGTCGATGAAGTCGAAGCGCTGTGGGACGAGCGCGGCTCGCATGAAAGCGCGCACGTCATCACGCCCACCGTGGCGGACATCGACCGCAAGGCCAAGGACTTCCGCCGCAAGAAGCTGGTGCGCACGTCCAGCGTGCCGGCCTGGTACAAGAACCGCCATGGCACCAAACGCCATGTGATGTCGGGCGCGGCCCGCGTGCGCAAGTACCGTCCCGGTGCCGGCACGAATTCCACTTCCTCTTTTTTCTGATCGCCTAGCTGATGACTGAACAAGCCGCCGGCGAAGATACCTTCATCTCGCACCTCGTCGAGCTGCGTGACCGTCTGGTCAAAGCCTCGATCGGCATTGCGATCGTGTGCGCCGCGCTGATGGCGTGGCCTGGCCCGTCGCACATCTATGACCTGATCGCCGCGCCAATGATCGCGTCGCTGCCGCCAGGTTCGACCATGATCGCCACCGGCGTGATTTCGCCGTTTCTGGTGCCGATGAAGGTCACGCTGCTGCTATCCTTCATCCTGGCGCTGCCCTGGGTGTTCTACCAGGCCTGGGCCTTCATCGCGCCTGGCCTGTACGCGCACGAAAAGCGCCTGGTGATGCCGCTCGTGATTTCGTCGTCGCTGCTGTTCATCGGCGGCGTGGCGTTCTGTTACTTCTTCGTGTTCGGGCGCGTGTTCCACTTCATCAGCGCGTTTGCGCCGACGTCGATTGCCGTCACACCGGATATTGAAAACTACCTCGATTTCGTGATGTCGATGTGCCTGGCGTTCGGCGCCTCGTTCGAAGTGCCGGTGGTCGTCGTGATCCTGGTACGCATGGGCATCGTGCCGATCGAGAAGCTGCGCGAAGTACGCTCGTATGTCATCGTCGGCGCGTTCGTCATCTCGGCGATTGTCACGCCGCCGGACGTGGTCAGCCAGCTGGCGCTGGCCATCCCGATGTGCCTGCTCTACGAGTTGGGCCTGATGGTTGCACCGATGTTTGCCCGCGCCACGCGCGCACCCGAAGAAACGGCGTAACAGAAACCCGCAGCCGGGCATCGTCGCCGCACCCCAACCCACGTCGTTCCCGCGCAGGCGGGAACCCAAGTCAGCAGGCGTGCCCTGCGGCGTAAGCCAAAGCCGGCACGACGCGACGAACTGGGGTTCCCGCCTTCGCGAGAACGACGTACCGGATGCTATTGCACCTTTACTGCATCAGTTCCGAAATCATCTTGACCGGCGCATTGCCGTAGCTCAGGAACTGATCGTGGAATGCCTTCAGGTTGAAACGCTCGCCCAACTGCGCCTTGCGACGTTCGCGCAGTTCCATGATCTGCTCGTAACCGCTGTAGTAGCTGGTCAGCTGGACCGACGTCAGCGTGGCGCGGCGCCATTTCTCATCGGCTTCCTGGCGCGTCTGGAAGGCCTGGCGCGTCAACAGGTCGATTGCCTGGGCCTGGTTCATGCCGTTCACGTGCACGCTGTAGTCGAGGATCGTGTTGGTCACGCTGCGCAAATTCCACTTCGAGTACATCAGCCACATCTCGGGTGCGTTGTCGCCATAACCCGATTCGAGCATCATGCGCTCGCCGTAGACCGCCCAGCCTTCGACCATCGCGCCATTGCCGAACAATGACTTGATCAGCGACGGCGAACGGTTCGCGTGCACCAGCTGCGCATAGTGGCCCGGAATCGCTTCGTGGATGTTCAGGATCTGCAGGATCCACTCGTTGTACTCGCGCAGGCTGCTCTCGGCCTGGGCATCCGTCAGGCTGTCCATCGGGGTGACGTTGTAGTACGTCTTGTCCTTCGAGCGGTACGGACCGGGCGCATCGATGCTGGCACCGGCCACGCCGCGCTGGTACATCGGCGTTTCGCGCACTTCGAGGGGTTTGCTCGGGTCGAGCGTCAGCAGGTCATGCTTGATGACCCAGTCCTGCAGCAGCGGGATCTGGCGCCGGATCTCGGTGAAGAAGTCCTGGCGCTTGACGTGACGGGCGGACAGCTTGTCGATCATCATGCCGATCTTCTGGAAGCGCTCGGCTGGCTTGGTCACGCCGGCCATGTAGCGCGGCCACAGTTCGTCCGAAATCTTGTCCATGTGCGTAAGCAGCTCTTCGCGCGTGGCCAGGGCCTTGCGGTAGGTCTGCTCGGCGCTGCTGGACGACTGGATGTCGAGCGCGAACTTCTGCTCGTACAGCGCCTTGCCGATGCGGAACGGCCGGGCCTGGCCATTGGCGGCCTGGCGCTTTTCCATGTCGCTCAAGAAGTCGACGTAGCCCAGCACCGCGGTGCCGGCGTTGGCGATGCGCTGCGCGAAGATGGTCTTTTCCTGCGTGGTCAGGATCGATTCCTGGGCCGCCTTGCCCAGGTCGGCCAGCACCGCCAGCGTACCCGGCGCCTGGCTGATCGCCAGCTGGGTGTGCTCGCGCGTCGGCGTCTTGATCGACGCCTGCGCGGCCGCGTAATAGGCCGGCACGTCGGTCAGGCGCTTGAGGATCGTGCGCAGGCGCTGCGGCTTGGCCGCGTAATCGGTATTGAGGATCAGGTCGAGCGGCGCGGCGATGTTGTAGGCCGACGGATTCCACTCGAACTCGCGCCAGGTGGTCAACGCCCAGCGGTCCTTTTCCAGCTTGTTGAGCAGCAGCACCAGGTCGGTGCGGTAGCGGGGCGAGAGCTGCTTCGGATCGAGCTTGCCGAATTTTTCCAGCCACTCGTTGGCAAAGGCCAGCTGCTTGGCGCGGGTGGCAGGGTCGGGCAGCGTCAGGTTTGCGGCCTGGTCGAACTTGCCGACATAGATGCCGCCTTCCGGATCGACACGCCACAGCGCGGTCAGGTACTGCATGCTCAGCGTGGACATGCGGCGATCGAGGCGACCTTCGCTGGCCTTCGCCGGCGCGACGTTGTCGCTGGCGCTGGCACTCTTGCTGGCAACAGCGGCAGTCGCACCGATGGCGGCGGCGCCGACGACGGCCTTCTTGGCCTTGGTCGACTTCTTGACGACCTTGGTCGATTTTGCTTTGCTCTTGGCTGGCTTGGTGGCGGCGCTGGCCGGCGCCAGTGCGAAGCAGGCCAGCAAGGCTGCCAGCGCGATTTTCGTTTTTATCATCGTATTCGGCCCTGTAACAAGTGTGAATTCGTGATCCGCAACGGCGCGAATCGCGTGCAGGTTAGCACCAAACCCGCCGTTTGCGGACGGATGAAACATTCCGACACGAACGGGACAAAGTGCAATATTACTGTTCTATCAAGGCGGCGCTATCTGCCCAGTCCCGTGCGCAGCATGTCGAGCATGTCCGCTGGCGACATGCGTGCGGCCATCTCGGTGCCTTCCAGCAGGCTGTCGGCCAGGTCGCGCTTATGGCGGTGCAGGTCGACGATGCCTTCTTCGATCGTGCCGCGCGCGACCAGCCGGTAGATCGTGACCGGCCGCTGCTGCCCCATCCGGTGCGCGCGGTCCGAGGCCTGGTCTTCCACCGCCGGGTTCCACCACGGGTCCATGTGGATCACGTAGTCGGCCGCCGTCAGGTTGATGCCCACGCCGCCCGCCTTCAGGCTGATCAGGAACATGTCGCCATCGCCCGCCTGAAATGCGTCGACCCGCTTCTTGCGTTCCTGCATCGGCGTGGACCCGTCGAGGTACTGGTAGCGCACGCCCTGCGCGTCGAGGTGCTGGCGGATCAGGCTCAGGTGGTCGACGAACTGGCTGAACACCAGCACCTTGTGGCGGTTCTCGATCAGGTCCGCCGTGAGGCGCGCGAATGCGGCCAGCTTGCTGCTGATGATGCCGGCGCCCGGCGCGACCAGTTCGGGATTGCAGCAGGCACGGCGTAGCCGCATCATCTCGGCCAGGATCTCGATCGACTTCTGGCCTTCGGGCGCCTCGAGCGCAGCCAGCTTGTCGAGCGCCTGGCGCCGCAGCGATTCGTACAGCGCGCTTTCCTCGGCGCTCAGTTCGACCGGGATGACGATCTCGGTGCGCGGCGGCAGTTCGGCCAGCACCTGCGCCTTCGTGCGGCGCAGGATGAATGGCGCGGTCAGGCGCCGCAGGCGCGCGCGGGCGGCGACTTCGGCACGCCGGTCCTTCACCTTCTCGGACTGGGCTTTCTCGATCGGGCCGGCAAAGCGCAGCTGGAACTGCTCGGCGCTGCCCAGCAAACCCGGATTGATGAAGCGGAACAGGTTCCACAATTCGCCCAGGTGGTTTTCCAGCGGGGTGCCGGTGGCCGCCATCCGGAAGTCGCCCTGCAGCGCCATCACGGCCTGCGAGCGCTTGGTGTGCATGTTCTTGATCGCCTGCGCTTCGTCCAGCACGATGCTGTGCCAGCGGCGGCCCTTGAAGCGCGCTGCCTCCTGCTGCAGCAGGCCGTAGCTGACGATGACGACGTCGAACGGCCCGGCATCGTCCACCGTCGCGGCGCGCTCGCCGGGCCCGAACAGTTTCAGGTTCAGCGTCGGCGCAAAGCGCGCTGCCTCGTCGATCCAGTTCAGGCACACGGTCGTGGGCGCGACCACCAGCGCCGGGCCGTCCGTGGCGCGCGTGAGCAGCAGCGCCAGCGCCTGCAGCGTTTTACCCAGACCCATATCGTCGGCGAGGCAAGCGCCCACGCCCCAGTGGGCCAGACGGGCCAGCCACTCGAAGCCGTCGAGCTGATAGTCGCGCAATTCGGCCTGCAAGGTCGAGGGCAGCGTGGGCGTGAACGCGGCGCTGTCGGCCATGCGCACCAGGTGCGCCTGCCAGGCTTTGTCCCCGTCGACGCTGCCGGCTTCGCCCGCCAGTTCACCCAGCGCGAAGCTGGCCAGCGCGTGGGTGCGGATGCCGTCGCCATGCAGTTCGCCATACGCGCCCAGCTCCATCAGGCGCCGGTGCAGTTCGTCGGACAGGGCCAGGTAATCGTTGTCGCCCAGCGCGACAAACCGGCTGCCGCTTTCGCGCAGCTTTTCCAGCAGCGTGCGCAGGCTCATCACGCGGCCTTCGTCGATCACGATGTCGCCGCTGGCGGCGAACCAGTCGCGCTCGCGCCGGATCTGGACCCGCACCGATTTCGAGGTCGCTTTTTTGGTGACGCGGAACGATTCGCCTTCGGGCCAGGCCACGACGATCGAGGCCGGGTCCAGTGCCCTGAGTTCCTCGACCAGTTCGAGTGCCAGCATCGGCTGGCCGAGCAGCCATTCGCCGTGTTCCTGCTCGCCCTGTTCCAGCACGAGGCAGGCGCCGACGAGCTGACGTTCGGCCTCGCGCTCGGCGTTCAGGTCGCGCTGCGCTTCGGTGCGGATGCCGTCCACATCGGCGATCACGCTGGCCGCGCCTTCGCCGGGGCCGTAGTAGGCGCCGCCGGGCAGCGGGCGCACCAGCAACTGCATGCGCAAGCCTTGCTGGTAGGGGCGCAGGTGAATGTGCATGCGCGCATCGGCCGGCACGGTCTCGATGTCGGCGCTGCTCGCGCCGATGTCCGACTGCACGGTGACGCTGGAGGCCACCGCGCCGATGGCGCGCAGCACGCGGCGCTCGGCCGACAGCGGCACGTCCAGCCCGGCGCCGACGATGGCGGCGATGCGGCGGTGTTCGTCGTTGATGCGCACCAAGCGCAGGCGCGTGGGCGTCTCCAGCGTGATGACCACGTCGCCGTCTTCGTTGTCGATCGGCGGGTGCAGCGCAATGGACACCTTGTCGCCCTGTTTTTTCACCAGCAGTTCCGGCTCGCCCGGCAGCAGTTCGACGCGCGTGCCGGGGGAGGCCATCCAGAACAGCAGCGGATGGCCGACCAGCGCGGCCAGCGCCTTGTGCACTTCGAGTTCAAAGCGGATGCCGCTGCCGGCGTAGTAGCGGCGCCCGGCAATCGCATTGATCGCCTGCAGGTCCTGCGCGGTGAGGAACTCGAGCTGCGCACCTTCTTCGGCCAGGCGTTTCAGACCCAGCGCGCGGCCGCGGCTCCATGCGCCCTGCGCATCGCGCTTCTGCTCGCGCGGTTCGATTTCCTGCACGCCCAGGTGCGGGTCGTGGCGGATCAGCCAGACCAGGCGCGATTCCTTGACCTGCTCCACCGTGAGGGCGGGCTGCAGGTTGATCAGCGCATTGAGCTGGCGCTCCCACGGTTCTTCGCGCGTGAACCAGAGCGCCATGTCGGGCAAACGGTGGCGCTGGCGCAGTTCGCCCGCGCGCGCCTCGTGCATCAGATAACCGGCCTGGCCCATCTGCGCCAGCACGCCGGCCAGCTGCGCCGACCACAGGTCGAAACCGGCCAGTTCGGATTGCGCCAGCATGTCTTCCAGGCGCGCCCGCTGGCTGTTCAATGCAGGAAGCGCCAGCCAGTAGTGGATCAGCGCGCGGAACACGGTCGGTTCCAGCGACAGTTCCCAGCTGCGGGTAGCGAACAGGCCCGCGTCGACGGTGCCGCGCCGGATTTCGTGCAGCATGCCGAGCTGGAACCAGACCGCGTTGTCGGGCCGTTGCACGGCGCGTGTTTCGATCTCGAGCCAGGCGTCGGCCAGCTTGCGGTGCGCCGGTTCGGTGCTGCGCAGCAGGGCAGCCACCGCGATGTGCGCGCAATGGCCGCCGAAGGTGGCCTTGCGCTTGCCGGTCTCGCGTCGCAGCTGCTTCAGTGCCGCTTCGACGCCCGCCAGGCCGCCGTCCACGTCGTCGCGCAGGAGTTGCACGACGCTGCGCAGGAACAGGCCCGGTGAATCGGTCATCTCGGCGACCAGTTCAAGCGCATCGTCCAGGCGGCCGCACAGGATGTAGTGCTCGCCGAGCGCGCGGCGCAGCAGGCTTTCCGGGCTGCTGCGCGTGATGTAGCCTTCGGCGCAGGCGCGCACCGCCGGGGCCAGCGCCGGCTCGCTGCGCACATGCACGACCAGGACATGCAGCACGGTCTCAAGCAGGCGCGGGTGGATACGCTCGATCAGCGCCGGCGTGAACGGGCGCGCGCAGACGTCGACCAGCGGATGCAGATAGCTCGCTTCATGGCAGGCCAGGCAGGCGTCGAGCAGCGGCGTGACGACGTCGATGTCTTGCCGCGTCAGCAGCGCGATGCGCAGCAGGGCCAGGCCCTGGCGGTAGCTGCGCAGCATCAGGTGGCCCTGCCAGTCGCGGCGCACGGTCGATACCGCGCCATACGCGCCTGCGACGACATCGAACAGGCCGCTGTCGAGGGCAAAGTCGAGCACGGGCCAGCTGACCGCCGGGGCCAGCGCAAGCCCGCGTTCGTTGGCGTCGACCAGCAGGCCTTCTGCTTTCAGGCGCGCCAGTTCATCGGCCCACTGCGCGGCCGGCAGCGGGGCATTCAGCGCCCGCATGTGCTCGAGGATGCGCTGGCGGCCCATCGGCTCGCCGGCGATCGCCAGCAGCGTCAGGATCGCGTGTTCTTCGGCGCTGCAGGCCGCGAGTTGCCCCCGCACGTCGCCTGGCAATGGGCCACCCTTCATACGTCGAGATTCTCGATCTCGATCGCGGGCAGGTCGGCCGGCACGGCAATGCCGAACACGCGCAGGTAGAAATACAGCTCGGCTTCGAGCGTGCGCACCACGCTGTCGGCCTTGCGGAAGCCATGGCCTTCGCCTTCGAGCGTCAGGTAGGCCACCGGCAGCTTTTGCGCGCGCAGCGCGTCGACCATGCTTTCGGACTGCTGCGGCGGCACGACCTTGTCGTCCAGACCCTGGAAGAAGATCATCGGGCTGCGCAACTTGTCGCTATGGTGGATCGGCGAGCGTTCGCGGTACACGGCCTGGGCGCGCTCGGGCGGCGCGGTCAGGTAGGCGTTGTAGCGCGACTCGAACTTGTGCGAATCCGCATCCAGCCCGGCCAGGTCGGACACGCCGTAATAACTGGCGCCGGCCTTGAACACGTCGTGGAAGGCCAGCGCCGACAGCACCGTCAGGCCGCCGGCGCTGCTGCCGCGAATCAGCAGGCGCTCCGGATCGACAGCCCCGATGGCCGCCAGGTGGCGTGCACCGGCCACGCAATCCTCGACATCGACCACGCCCCACTGGTGCTGGAGCAGATTGCGGTACTCGCGCCCGAAGCCCGTGCTGCCGCCGTAGTTCACGTCCAGCACCGCGAAACCGCGGCTGGTCCAGTATTGGGTGGAGAGCTTCAGCGTGCTGGTTGCCATGCTGGTCGGGCCGCCATGGCCGATCACGATCAGCGGTGGCAGCTCGTCCGGCAGCGGCGCGTAATCCGGATTCGCCGGCGCATAGTAGAAGGCGTACGCGGTGCGGCCGTTGGCGCTTGGATAGCTGATCGCCAGCGGCACGGCCAGATACGACGTGGCCGGCAGTTGCGGAATCGAGTGCGCCAGCACTTCAAGCGGCGCGCCGGCCAGGTCGATGCGCGCCAGTTCGGGCGCAATGGTGGGCGCGCCGCCCAGCAGCGTGACGATGTCGCCGCTGACCTTCACGTCGCGGATGTCTTCATAGGGCGTTTCCAGTGGCGTCAAGCTGCCGTCGTGGGTGGAAACGATGCCCAGGTGGCTCACGCCCATCTCGATATACGCGCAGACGATCTGTTCTTCCGAGCGGAAAGCGTACTGCGAACCGCCGAAGTTCCACTGCGGGACGGCGAATTCGGCCCAACGTTCGCACAGGGCGTCGACAACGTCTGCGGCATAACGGTACAGATTCCACCAGCCGCTGCGATCGGACACGAAGTGCAGCACGCCGCCTGGCGACCATTCGGGCTGGCAGATCGCTTCATCCGCCCCGCCGGCGATCAGGCGCCGGTTGACGATCGCGCCGTCAGCAGCCACGTCGCCCAGCCACAGCGCGGTGCCTTCCCACGGCATGTGCGGCAGCTCCCAGCACAGCCAGGCCAGCTGGCGGCCATCGGGCGACAGGCGCGGCGCGGCATAGAAGTCGCTGCCTTCGATCAGCACGGTCTCGGCGCCGTCAAAGCCCACCGCGCACAGCGTGTTGACCGGATAGGTCGCGCCCAGCGAATGGTCTTCGCGCACCGCCACCAGGCGGCTTCGCCCGGCGTCGAGCACGAAGTCGGCGAAGCGGTGGCCGGTGTCGGCGGCAGTGACGGCGACCGGCTGGCCATCGTTCTCGACCCGGTACAAGCGGTTGTCCGCATGGTGCGAAAACCAGGCGCCGCCGCTGCTGAGCAGATACGCGCCGCCGCCGTATTCATGCACGCGGCTGCGCACATTGAACGGCGCCGGCGTCAGCTCGCGCGTGCCGTCAGCGTCGTGCACCATCAGCGTCATGCGCCCGCCTTCGCTGGTGCGCCCCTCGAGCCAGCCGATGGCGGCGCCGTCGGGCATCGGCTGCGCCAGTGGCACGGCGCCGGCAGCAACAACGGCAGCAGTGATCGGGGAAGTCCAGGCGCCGCATGGCGTGGCTTGTTTGCTGGTGGCAACGGTCATAGAGGGGCTTTTTCGAAGGGTGGACGAGCATTATAGTGCGCCCCCAAGAATGCGATAATAGGCGTCTGCCTATCAAACCGATGCCTCCCATGCCACAATTTGCCCCGCTCCAGAACGACACCTTCCTGCGTGCGCTGCTGCGCCAGCCGACCGACTACACCCCGGTCTGGCTGATGCGCCAGGCGGGCCGCTATCTGCCGGAATACCGCGCCACCCGCGCGCGCGCCGGCTCGTTCCTGGGCCTGGCAAAAAATCCCGATTACGCCACCGAAGTCACGCTGCAGCCGCTCGACCGCTTCCCGCTGGACGCATCGATCCTGTTCTCGGACATCCTGACCGTCCCGGACGCGATGGGCCTGGGCCTGTATTTCGCCGATGGCGAGGGCCCGAAGTTCGAGCGTCCGCTGCGCACCGAAGAGCAGGTCCACGCGCTTGAAGTGCCCGACATGGCCTCGCTCGACTATGTGTTCAAGGCGGTCACGCAGATCCGCGGCGCCATCAACGGCCGCGTGCCGCTGATCGGTTTCTCGGGCAGCCCATGGACGCTGGCCTGCTACATGGTCGAAGGCGCCGGCTCGCGCGAGTTCCACACGGTCAAGAAGATGCTGTACAGCCGGCCGGACCTGATGCACCGCATCCTCGACATCAATGCCAAGGCCGTCACCGCCTACCTGAACGCGCAGATCGACGCCGGCGCGCAGGCCGTGATGATCTTCGATTCGTGGGGCGGAGCGCTGGCCGATGGCGCCTACCAGACCTTCTCGCTGCAATACATGCAGCAGATCCTGGCCGGCCTGCAGCGCGAAAAGGATGGCGTGCGCATCCCGGCCGTCGTGTTCACCAAGGGTGGCGGCATCTGGCTCGACCAGATGGCCGATATCGGCGCCGATGCGCTGGGCCTGGACTGGACCGTGAATCTGGGCACTGCCCGCGCGCTGGTCGGCGACCGCGTGGCGCTGCAGGGCAACCTCGACCCGGCGATCCTGTTTGCCGCGCCGGAACAGATTGCAGCGGAAGTCGAGCGCTCGCTGACCGCCTATGGCACGCCGTCAAATGGCCACGGCCATGTGTTCAATCTGGGCCATGGCATCTCGCAATTTACCCCGCCGGAATCGGTCACCGCGATGGTCGAAGCAGTACACAGCTTCAGCCGCAAGCAGCGCGCCCAGTAATCCCGTCACGGCTTGCACTCGTTTCGCGAAAGCACGATTGCAAGCCGACACCATCACTTGTTCACAACTTCCGCAAATCCGATAAAGCTTCCTGTGGACATCTCGGCATTTCGTGTTTCCTTGTAAGCCAATGATTCGTAAGCGATTTTTCCCAGTGTTATGCGGTCTGGCTGGTTTTCCCATGAACGTTGTTCAAGAGAATTCGGCGAGATTCGGGGCCTTGTTCACAAAGTTATCAACAGGCGCTGCCAGCGTGGGGAAAAGTACTTGGTTTACCGGGACTTAGCGTGAAACTTCATGTATTGCCTTAACTGTATGACGCATCGCAGCGAGTTTTCCACGGAAAATTGCAGAGTTATGCACAAGCAGCCGAATGTGGTCAAGGTTGTTAACAGGTTTTTGGTCGGTTTTTCAAGTCATTGATTACAAAGACTAAAATTATCTTGAATTGAGGAATTATCGTCCCGGACTTGATCTAACGTAAACCTTTGATGGGGTCAAGTCCCCGACTATTCACAAAGTTCTCCACAGATTTGCACAGGGCCTAGATTGTCAACCAGCAACCAAGCACCGGTCACACCGCACTGCTTCCTCGAAGTCGTGATCGATACGCCGCTCAACAGCAGTTTCGACTACCGCTGGCCGTGCCAGCCGGGGGACGAACCGCTGCCCGGCCAGTTGGCGCTGGTGTCGTTTGCACGGCGCGAGGTGATGGCCCTGATCGTCGCGGTCAAGTCCACCAGCGACGTGCCGCCCGAAAAACTCAAGGATGCGCTGGCCGTGCGGGGCGAACTGGCGCCGCTGTCCGGGCGCTGGCTCGCGCTGGCGCGGTTCGCCGCCGAGTACTACCAGCGCCCGCTGGGCGAAGTCGCGTTGCCCGGCCTGCCGAAGAACCTGCGGGTGCCCAAAACAGTGGCGCTGGGGCGCGCGCTGAAAAAACTGGCCAAGCTCGACGCCGGGCAGGATTCTACCGCCGTGGGCATGCCGGTGCTGAATACGGCCCAGCAGGAGGCAGCCGACGCCATCGGCGGCGCCACCGGTTTCAAACCGTTCCTGTTATGGGGCGTCACCGGCAGCGGCAAGACCGAGGTCTATCTGCAAGCCTGCGCCCAGGTGCTGGCGCGCGATCCACAGGCGCAGATCCTGATCATGGTCCCCGAGATCAACCTCACGCCGCAGCTCGAAGGCAATATCCGGGCGCGCTTCCCGGGGATGATGCTCGCCACGCTGCACAGCAGCCTGTCCGAGGGTGAGCGCATGCTGCACTGGCTGGCGGCGCACCTGGGGCAGGCGCGCATCGTGCTGGGCACGCGGCTGTCGCTGCTGGCGTCGCTGCCGCACCTGCAGCTGATCGTGATCGACGAAGAGCACGACCCGTCGTACAAGCAGCAGGAAGGCCTGCGCTATTCGGCGCGCGACCTGGCCGTCTGGCGCGCGCACCAGCTGGGCATTCCGATCGTGCTGGGCTCGGCCACGCCGTCGCTCGAATCGTGGCACCACGCCCGCTCGGGGCGCTATACAAGGCTCGACCTGCGCGAGCGCGCCGTGCAGGATGCCGTGCTGCCGCGCGTGCGCCTGATCGACATGGAGCGCGACCGCGGGCGCGACGGCCTGACCGCCGAGATGGTCGCCGCGCTGCGCTTGCGTCTGGAGCGCGGTGAGCAGTCACTGCTGTTCCTGAACCGGCGCGGCTACGCCCCGGTGATTTCGTGCGATGCCTGCGGCTGGATCAGCGACTGCACGCGCTGCACCGCCTTCATGGTGCTGCACAAGCCCGAGAACCGGCTGCGCTGCCACCACTGCAGCCTGGAGCTGCGCATCCCGCGCTCGTGCCCGACCTGCGGCAACGTCGACATCCAGCCGCTGGGCCGTGGCACGCAGCGCGTCGAAGAAGGCTTGCGGGCGATGTTCCCCGAGGCGCGCATCCTGCGCATCGATGCCGACTCCACGCGCCTGAAGGGCAGCGCGCAGGCGGCGTTCGACAGCGTGCACCGGGGCGAGGTCGATATCCTGATCGGCACCCAGATGGTCGCCAAGGGCCACGACTTCAAGAAGCTGACGCTGGTGGGTATCCTGAACCCGGATACGGCGCTGTTCTCGCAGGACTACCGCGCCAGCGAGCGTCTGTTCGCGCAGCTGATGCAGGTAGCGGGGCGGGCGGGGCGGGCCGGGGCGCCGTCCGAGGTGCTGGTGCAGACACGTTACGTGCAGCATCCGCT
Source organism: Massilia aurea (assembly GCF_014200505.1). Lineage (GTDB taxonomy): Bacteria > Pseudomonadota > Gammaproteobacteria > Burkholderiales > Burkholderiaceae_D > Telluria > Telluria aurea_B. The sequence continues at coordinate 877,091 of NZ_JACHBX010000002.1, forward strand.
GTACGGCGCGGTGATGCGCCACGATTACGAGCGCTTTGCCGGCCAGTTGCTCGACGAACGGCGCGAAGCGGGTCTGCCGCCGTACATGTACCAGGCCTTGCTGCGGGCCGAGGCGCGCGAGCTGCCGATCGCGATTGCATTTCTGGAGACGGCGCGCGACTGCCTGGCGCACGACGGGATCCTGATCAACGACCCGATCCCGATGACGATGACGCGGGTGCACAATATGGACCGTGCCCAGCTGCTGGTGGAGTCCAGCTCGCGCCCGGCCTTGCAGGCGTTCCTGCGCGAGTGGATGGAAGCGCTGCGGGCCATGAAGGCCCGCGTGAAGTGGTCGCTCGAAGTCGACCCGCTTGATATCTGAGTCGGTTGCGCGTGAAATAGCGTATCGTTTTGCCTGTCAACAGCGAAAGAAACAGCGAAAGAGCCCCATGAAACAATTGAATGTGGATGTCGCCGTCATTGGCACCGGCACTGCCGGCATGACCGCCTATCGCGCGGCAAAAGCGCAGGGCGCGCGCACGGTGGTCATCGAGGGCGCGCACTACGGCACCACCTGTGCCCGGGTCGGCTGCATGCCGAGCAAGCTCCTGATCGCCGCCGCCGAGGCTGCGCACGCGCTGGACACGTCCGCTCCGTTCGGCGTGCATGCCGGCGAGGTGCGGATCGACGGCCCGGCCGTGATGGCGCGCGTCCAGCGCGAACGCGACCGCTTCGTCGGTTTCGTGCTCGAGGCCGTGGAAGCCATCCCCGTCCATGACCGCCTGCAGGGCCATGCGCGCTTTACCGGCCCGTGCACGCTGCAGGTCGACGACCATACCGAGATCCACGCCGGCCGCGTCGTCATCGCCACCGGCTCGACGCCGCTGCGCCTGCCGCAGCTCGAGAACGTCGGCCCCGGCATCGTCACCAGCGACGACGTGTTCTATTGGGATGACCTGCCGGCCTCGGTGGCCGTGATCGGCACCGGCGTGATCGGCCTCGAACTGGGCCAGGCCCTGAGCCGTCTCGGCGTGCGCGTGCGTTTCTACGCGCGCGGCGGCTCGATCGCCAACATCAGCGACCCCGAAGTGCTGCGCTGCGCGGCGCGCGTGCTGGGTGAGGAAGTCGACATCGCGTTCCAAAGCGAGATCGTGAAAGCCGTGCAGGATGGCGACGAGGTGGTGCTGCATGTGCGCGACGCGCTGGGCAAGGAAAGCAGCGAGCGCTTCCAGTACGTGCTGATGGCGGCCGGGCGCACGCCGAACGTGCATGACCTGGGCCTCGAACTGACTGGCCTGGAGCGGGGCGCCGACGGCATCCCGACCTTTGACGCGCGCACGATGCAGTGCGGCGGCAGCCATATCTTCATCGCGGGCGACGCCAACAACGAGCGGCCGCTGCTGCACGATGCGGCTGACCACGGCAAGATTGCCGGCGACAATGCGGGCCGCTACCCCGACGTGCGCCCGGGCCTGCGCCGCACGCCGATCGCGGTGGCGTTCACCGAGCCGAATATCGCCACGCTGGGCAAGAGCTACCGCGCCCTGTCCGCAAGCGGCCAACCCAAGTTTGCCGTGGGCAGCGTGTCGTTCGAGAACCAGGGGCGCAGCCGCGTCATGTTGCAGAACAAGGGGATGCTGCGGGTGTATGCCGAGTATGGCTCGCGCCTGTTCCTGGGCGCCGAGATGATCGCGCCGCGCGCCGAACACCTGGCCCACCTGCTGTCATGGGCGTGCCAGATGCGCATGACGGTCGACCAGATGCTGGAGATGCCGTTCTACCATCCGGTCATCGAAGAAGGCGTACGTACGGCGCTGCGCGACCTGGCGACCAACCTGGCGCAGGGCGAGAGCAGCACCCTCGCAGCCGACTCCCAGCCGGGTCTGTAGACTGCGCTGCTGAATCAGTTGAGCAGCGTGGTGGCCAGCTTGCCCTGGCCGGCCAGCTGGCGCAGGACGCGCACGGTGTCGATGTCGGCTTCTTCGTAGGCCGACTTCTTGAATTCGTCGTACATCGCATTGGCCTGGTCGACGTGTTCGCCCATGCCGTCGTCGTAGCAGAAGCGCACCAGCAGCATGGCGCTGGTGGGCGCCTCGATGACCATGCGCAGCGTCGAGGCGGCGATGTCGCCCTGGGCCGGCACGTCGTAATGCACTTCCTGCAGCGGGGTCAGGGTGACCTTGTCTTCGATCACCAGCGGACCGAAGGTCAGGCGGCGGCGCATGACGCCGGCGTCGCGCTCCAGAATCTCGCAGGCATCCAGGTGCGGAATGAACAATTTTGGCTGCTCGGCGCGCAGCACCAGGCCGTGCCACAACTGCTCGCGGGTGAGCGTGTCGAGCAGCGGGTTCATCGGATCGTTGATTTCGACGAGATGTTCGAATTTCATGTGGCGGATTTCCAGAAAAATGGGGCTGCAGCGTCGCGTCTGGCGTCTCGCTGGCAAAGGTCGCATGGTACCCGATCCCCGGCTGACTCGCAGGAGCATGCCGGGCAGCAAAGCCTGACCGCGGCTTGTTGCAATCCAACCTTGCCGGAAGCGCGCCATCGCCCGCTGCGCCCGCCAGATTGTTACAATCGCTCTCTGTCCCACCGAAAACTTCCCCATGTCAAACGCACCAAAGTTCGGCCTTAACGGGCCGCAGAGCGAAGCCGCGCTGTATCTGGACGGCCCTTGCCTGGTGCTCGCTGGCGCCGGGTCCGGCAAGACGCGCGTGATCACGCAAAAGATCGCCTACATGATCGAGCACTGCGGCTACGATCCACGCACCATTGCCGCCCTGACCTTTACCAACAAGGCGGCGCTCGAGATGCAGGAGCGCATTGCCAAGCTGCTCAAGCAGCCGAAGCAGGCCAAGCAACTGACCGTGTCGACCTTCCACTCGCTGGGCGTGCGCATCCTGCGCCAGGAAGCGGCCGGGGTGGGGCTCAAGGACAAGTTTTCGATCATGGACAGCGACGACTGCTACACGATCGTGTCCGACCTGGCGCTGAGTACCGATAAACAGGAAATCCGCCGCATCCAGAACACGATTTCGCTGTGGAAGAACGGCCTGGTCGACCCGGAAGACGCGATCAAGGCCGCGCGCGACGAAGACGAAGCCCAGGCCGGGCGCGTCTATCGCAGCTACGTGGCCACGCTGCAGGCCTACCAGGCGGTCGACTTCGACGACCTGATCCGTTTGCCGGTGGAATTGTTCCGTAACAACGAGCCGATCCGCGACCGCTGGCAGCGCCGCCTGCGCTACCTCTTGATGGACGAATACCAGGACACCAATACCTGCCAGTACGAGCTGGTCAAGCTCCTGGTGACGGGCCTGGGCAAGAAGCCGATGTTTACTGCCGTCGGCGACGATGACCAGGCGATCTATGCCTGGCGCGGCGCCTCGGTCGAAAACCTGAAAACGCTGCAGGTCGATTTCCCCGACCTGCGCGTGATCAAGCTCGAGCAGAACTACCGCTCCACCACGCGCATCCTGCAGGCGGCCAATGCGGTGATCGGCAACAACCCGAAAATCTTCGAGAAGTCGCTGTGGTCCGAGCACGGCCTGGGCGAGCCGATCAAGGTGATGGGCATGCAGAACGATGACCAGGAAGCGGACCAGATCGCGATGCTGATTTCGTCCGAGCACTTTCAGCGCAAGAACAACTGGTCCGATTTCGCGATCCTGTACCGCGGCAACCACCAGGCGCGTGTGATGGAGCAGGCGCTGCGCAAGGAGCGCATCCCGTACACGATGTCGGGCGGCCAGAGCTTCTTCGACAAGGCCGAGATCAAGGACATCATTGCCTACCTGCGCCTGATCGCCAATCAGGACGACGACCCGGCTTTCATCCGCGCCATCACGACGCCCAAACGCGGGGTCGGCATGGCCACGCTGGAAGTGCTGGGCGAATTTTCGAAGCAGTGGAATTGCTCGCTGTTCGAGGCGGCGCGCAAGGGCGGTATCGAGGCCAAGCTGGCCGAACGGCAACTGGGGTCGGTGCGCAACTTTTGCCACTTCATCAGCGAGCTGGAAGACCGCGCGACGCGGCCCGGCCCGCTGGGCGCCGGCGACCATGCGGCCGAGGTGCTCGACGACATGATGAAGGAAATGAATTACGAGCATTACCTGTACGAAGGTTTCGACGACCGCGCGGCCCAGGCCAAATGGCAGAACGTGCTCGAATTTACCAACTGGCTCAAGGACCGCGGCCGTGGCGGGCGCGACCGCGATGGCGAAGAAAAGAACTTGCTGGAACTGACGCAGATGGTGGCGCTGATGTCGATGCTCGAAGGCCAGGACGAGGAGCAGGATGCCGTGCGCATGTCGACGCTGCACGCGTCAAAAGGCCTGGAGTATCCGCACGTGTACCTGGTCGGCGTGGAGGAGGGCATTCTGCCGCACAAGGGCGACCCGGACGCGTCCATCGAAACGATCTCGGCCCGCATCCAGGAAGAACGGCGCCTGATGTACGTGGGCATCACGCGCGCCCAGCGCACGCTGCACGTGAGCTGGTGCAAGCGGAGAAAACGCGCCGGCGAGCTGGTCAATTGCGACCCGTCGCGCTTTATCAAGGAAATGGCGCTGGACGTTGGCGAGGCCGCGCCGATGGAGTCGGAAATCCTGAGTCCGAAGGCAAGATTGGCAAGTTTGAAAGCCTTGTTGGCAACACCGAGGCCGGTTCCGGAGTAAACCGTTGTGCGCAAGCCTTGATGGATCGGCAAGTCGTGCGCACGATTGAAATGCTATTTGACTTCATGTGTCGAGCAAGAAATACTTGCCGGGATAACGAGATTTTGATATCTAAATTCCCACGGCATTTACCTTGCTGCAACGATTATTGGCTGATTCATGGCAACTCCTTCCGACATCACTGTCACCCCGCTTACCGGACTGAACCACATCGACGCCTTGCTGGACAAGGGCCCGGACTGGAACTTCCTCAGCAATAACAACGCCAACGTCCTGTTCTACACGTTCTCGATTACCGCGGGCAATGAGAACGGCCGGACTGGCCAGGAAGCGTTCAGCGCATCCCAGCAAACCAATGCGCGCACTGCGTTCAGCTATCTGCAGCAAGTGACCGGGATTCAGTTCCAGGAAACGACGTCCGGCACGAGCGCCCAGTTCCATCTGGCCAATCTCGACCTGGACGGCGCCTACACGACGGGCCTGAACAGCTGGATATCGCAACGCAGTGGCACCGAAACCACGCTGACCGCATACAACGCGAATGCCTACGTGTATCTGGACAACGTCGAATGGCGTGGAATGACGCAGAACCTGACGGTCGGTACCCAGGGTTACGAAACCCTGCTGCACGAACTGGGCCACGCCCTTGGTCTGAAGCACCCGTTCGCGGAATCGGGTGACGAAGGACTGGCCGTGCTGCCCGGCAGCGAAGACAACACGAGCAATACGATCATGTCGTACACCAGCGTCGGCGGCTGGCACAGCACCTACCGGCCCTACGACATCGCGGCACTGAACTGGCTGTATGGCGGCGATGGCTTGCGTGGCGAGCTCGGCATCAACAGCACGACGGGTGGACGCTATCTGACGGGCAGCTACAAGGACGACGTCCTGAATGGCACCCAATTCAACGACACATTGCAGGGCAACGGAGGCAACGACATGATTGACGGCGGCGCAGGAACGGATACGGTAATTTTCAACAGCAATCGTGGTGCGTATGCATTCTCCACGCTGGCCGATGGCGCACTGGCAGTGTCGGGGGCCGATGGCACCGATACGCTGCGCAACGTCGAATGGCTGCAGTTTGCCGACATGCGCGTGGAGCGCGCGAATGTGGCGGCGGATATGACGGCGCCGTCGGCGCCGGTCATGGCGGTAACGCAGAATGGCGCGAATTACGCGACGACTGGCAACATTCTTGCCATGAACGGCAGTGCCGAAGCGAACTCGACAGTCAAAGTCTATATCGGTGACAAGGTGATCGCGACGACGGTGGCAAATGCAGCCGGCTTGTGGAGTGTGCGCGCGACGGACGCGCTGCCCGATGCGCTGGGTTATCGCGCCTTCGCCACGGCGACCGATGCGGCAGGCAATGTATCTGGTGCCAGCAATCAGGTGCTGTTCCATATCGATTCGACGCCGCCATCGGTCCCGACAATGAACGTCGCACTGGCGGGTGGCGGTAATCGTCCTGTGTTCACCGGCACCGGGGAAGCAGGCAGCATGATCGAGCTGTACCGCGATGGCGACTTCACCAAGATTGGCACGACCAAGGTGGGTGCAGATGGCAACTGGGCGTTCGCTGCGCAGCCGCTGCCAAACGGTAATTACAACGTCATCGTCGCGTCAGTCGACGGCGCTGGCAATGCGCGCGCAGGACAGCTGACCAGTGCGTTGACGATCAATAACAACAGCTTCCAGGCAGGCACCGCCGGTGCCGACCAGGTGACGATGAATGCAGGCAGCAATGCCTTCGATGGCGGCGCGGGTCTCGATGTCGCGGTGTATGGCGGCGCGCGCGAGGCCTACACGATCAAGAAGGAAACCTGGGGTCACTCGGTGACTTCGCCGAATGGCGACGTCGATGGCCTGTTCAACGTTGAACGCATCAAGTTCGACAATGGCTGGAAAGCCATCGATGACACGTCGGCCCAGATTTTCCGCCTGTATGCGGCAGTGCTTGACCGTCCTGCAGAGGAAGCTGGCCTTGGTTACTGGAACTGGCGCATGGACGGCGGCACCTCGTTGCAACAGGTTGCAGCCGAATTCATGAAGCAGACCGAATTTTATACACTGTATGGCCAGAACCCGACCGACGAACGGTTCATCGAGGCGCTGTATCTGAATGTGCTCGGTCGCGAACCGGATGTCGGTGGCCAGTTGTACTGGTCACAGGCGATCGGCCAGAACGGCCGCGCCCAGACGCTGATCGACTTCGCGGAAAGCCCGGAAAACCAGGCCCTCGTCATCGATACGGTCGGCAAGGGCCTGGACTTCATTCCCTACGCCTGACCGGCCAGGTGCGCGGTGCACCCGGTCATGCTGGCATAATGCCGGCTTTACCGGAGTGCGCCGTGGACCAGGAAGAACGTTTCGTCAATCTTGAAATCAAGCTCTCCCAGCAGGAAGACCTGCTCGATGAGCTGAACAAGACCATCTACCGCCAGGAGCGCCGTATCGACGAGCTCGAGGCAATGGTCGGCAAGCTGGCCGACCACCTGCGCTCCCTGCGCGACGCTGGCCAGGCACCACTCAACGAACGGCCCCCGCACTATTGAGTCACCCGACTCGCGCCAGGTGCTGCCCCAGGCGCTTGCCCAGGCACAGCAGGGTCAGTGTCGGCGGCAAGCCCCATGGCTGCGGGATCACCGACGCATCGCACACATACAGACCCGGCGCCTTCGTTTGAAGGTTCGCATCGACCCCGGCGCCGATGCGCACGCTGCCGCCCGGGTGCGCCGCGAAATGCCAGCTCTTGAACACGTGCCGCGCACCGGCCGCCTGCAGGATCGTGCGCGCCAGCCGTTCGCCCGTCTGCAGGCGCGCGCGATCGCCATCGCTCAAACGCTTGTCGGCCCAGCGCGGTCCGACGCGCCCGCTGATGTCGTCACGAATCTTGACCATGATGCAGAGGGTGCGCCGGTGCGCGAACAGGCGGTCCACGCGCCCGACCTGCGTCGCGAAGGCCTGGTACATCGGACGCGGCAAGGTCAGGTCGGCCAGCGCGATGCCGGCTTTCGGATCATGCCAGCCGGCCGCCATCGGCACTTCGGCGCCGCCATCGATGTCGGCCACACTGCCCATCACGGCCACCACCGGATCGCTGAAGAACGGCGCATCGCGCGGCCCCAGCCTTGAGGCATGCAGGATGCGCGGGCTGCCGATCCCGCCGCCACTCAGGATCACCAGCGGCGCGTGGATGGTCTGCAGCTGCCCGCCATGCTTGACCTCGACGCCGCTGGCCCGGCCTCCCTCCAGCAGCACGCGCGTGACGCGGCTGCCTGTCTGCAGCACGGCGCCAAGCTCCACCGCCTGTTCTACGAAATCGCGGGCACTCCATTTGGCGCCGTACGGGCAGCCATAGGTACAACGCCAGCAGCCGCTGCGGCACAGCGCCGGCCGGATCATCTTGTCGAGTTTTTTCCAGTCGATGCCAGCCGCGCGCGCCGCCGTCATGATGCGCGTGGCCATGGGGCCGACCAGCGTATCGGGCAGGGGCGCGAGCGGCAATTCCGCGCGCAGTGCGGCCAGGCTCGGGGCCAGGTCGATGCCGTACGCGGCGAAGTACGCCGCTGGTGGCGCGGCCGCAGTGGCGAAATTGACGGCCGAGCTGCCGCCCAGCGTCGTGCCGCCCACCAGCAGCGACGCATCGCGATGGATGAAGGCGCCGCGCCCGGGCACGGCCGCCATCGATGCCATCTGCGTGACGGTGCCGGCGAGCGGCGCCGCGCCGCCCTGTTCGAGCAGCAGGACCCGGCTGCCGGCACGCGCCAGTTCGCGCGCGACGCTGGCCCCGCCAGGGCCGGTGCCGACCACGATGGCGTCGAAGGAAGAGGAAGAAAGAGTCATGGAAAGGTGCCGCAAAAGGGCCCCGATGCTAGCACGGCGCGCCCCGTATGCACGTCAATACAGGGGCTGCGGATTGATACATTGCGGTACTTTTTAATTGTTACAAGCGCCATGCAAGCCTGCTATGATCTTCAGCGCACTGCTGTCGAGCCGTTGGCGACAGCGCCCTTCCTCAGTGTTAGCGAAAGACCTCATGATCCGTCCTCAACTGCTCATCTTGGCAGCCAGCGTCGCGCTGGCGTGTTCCGCCATCGCAGCACCTGCCGCACCCGCCCTCGACGCTTCCAACCCGTTCGCCAAGCCCAGCAGCCTGCCGCTGCAATACCCGGCGTTCGACAAGATCAAGGATGCGCACTACCTGCCTGCATTCGCTGCCGGCATGCGCGAAGAACTGCGCGAAGTCGAGGCGATCGCCAATGACAAGGCGGCGCCGACGTTCGACAACACGATCGTGGCGCTGGAAAAATCCGGCCAGTTGCTGGCGCGCGTGAACGCGACCTTCAGCAATCTGCACGGCGCCAACACCAACGACACGCTCGACGCGGTCGATCGCGAGATGTCGCCCAAGCTGGCGGCGCATACCGATGCGATCCACCTGAACGCGAAGCTGTTCGCGCGCGTCAAGGCGCTGCACGACAAGCGCGCTTCGCTGGGCCTGGACGCCGAATCGACGCACCTGCTCGAGCGCTATTACAAGGAATTCGTGCGCGCCGGCGCCAACCTGTCGGCGGCCAACCAGGCCAAGCTGAAGGCCTACAACGGCGAGATCGCCTCCCTGCAGTCCGACTTCCAGCAGCGCGTGCTCAAGGGCGCGAATGCCGCCGCTCTGATCGTGAACACCCGCGCCGAGCTGGCCGGGCTGTCGGATGCCGAGATCAATGCCGCCGCTGCTGAAGCAACGAAGCGCGGCCAGAAGGGCAAGTTCGCCATCCCGATCGTCAACACGTCGATCCAGCCTGGCCTGTCGACCCTGACGCACCGTGCCACGCGCGAGCGCCTGATGAAAGCCTCGCTCGAGCGCGGCACCAAGGGTGGCGAATTCGACACCACCAAGCAGGTGCTGCGCCTGGCCAAGCTGCGCGCTGAACGCGCCGTGCTGCTGGGTTACCCGAATTTTGCGGCCTACTCGCAAGAGCTGGAAACCGCGCGCAATCCGGCCGCCGTCAACAAGCTGCTGGGCGACTTGGCCAAGCCGGCCGTCACCAACGCGAAAAAAGAAGCCGTCGAGATCCAGGCTGCGATCAACAAGGATGGCGGCAAATTCGAAGTGGCAAGCTGGGACTGGCCGCTGTACGCCGACAAGGTGCGCGCCGAGAAATTCAATTTCGACGACAGCCAGCTGCGCCCGTACTTTGAACTGAACCGCGTGCTGGTGGATGGCGTGTTCTTCGCCGCGACCAAGGAATACGGCGTCACGTTCAAGGAACGCAAGGACCTGCCGACCTACGACCCCGACGTGCGCACCTTCGACGTGTACGACGTCGACGGCAAGCTGCTGACGATCTTCATCTTCGACCCGTACGCACGCAGCAACAAGCAGGGCGGCGCCTGGATGAACGAGTACGTCTCGCAATCGCACCTGCTGGGTCAGAAGCCGGTCATCGGCAACCACCTGAACATTCCCAAGCCGCCAAATGGCGAGCCGACGCTGCTGACGTATGACGAAGTGGTCACTGCGTTCCACGAATTCGGCCACGCGCTGCACGGCATGTTCTCGGATGTGAAGTATCCGAAATTCTCGGGCACGAACGTGCCGCGCGACTTCGTCGAGTATCCGTCGCAGGTCAATGAAATGTGGGTGACCTGGCCTGAAGTGCTGGCCAACTACGCCAAGCATTACAAGACCGGCGCGCCGATGCCGAAGGACTTGCTGGACAAGGTCGTCGCGTCGAAGAAGTTCGGCCAGGGCTACACCACCACCGCCTACCTGGCGGCGGCGCTGCTCGACCAGCGCTGGCACCAGATCACGCCAAACCAGGTGCCCACCGACGTGCTGAGCTTCGAAGCGAAGGCGCTGGCCGATGCGGGCGTCGCGTATGCGCCGGTGCCGCCGCGCTACCGCAGCGCGTACTTCTCGCACTCGATGGGCGGCGGCTATTCGGCCGGCTACTACGCCTACCTGTGGAGCGAGCGCCTGGACGCCGAGACGGTCAAGTGGTTCACCGAAAGCGGTGGCCTGACGCGCAAGAACGGCGACCATTTCCGCAAGACGCTGCTCTCGCGTGGCGGCACGCAAGAAGCGATGGACCTGTTCCGCAACTTCCGTGGCCGCGATCCGGTCATCGGCCCACTGCTGGAACGCCGCGGCCTGACCGCGACGCCGTCGAACGACTGATGCCATGCCAGCGCCCCGTCGGCACCGCCACGAGCGGTGCCGGCGGGGCGCTGCGCCATTGACGTACCTTTTTCTCCCTTCGTACAAGAGACTCCATGAACCGTCCAAAACTGCTGCTGATCGCAGCCGGCGTTGCCCTTGCCACCATCGCGTTTTCCAAGTCGGCCAGCGCTGCGCTGCCAGCCTCGAACCCGTTCGCCAAGCCGAGCACCCTGCAGTACGGCTACCCGGCCTTCGACAAGATCAAGAACGAGCACTTTGCGCCGGCGTTCGACGAAGGCATGCGCGAGCAGGCTGCTGAAATCACCAAGATCGCCAACAACAAGGCTGCGCCGACGTTCGACAACACGATCGTGGCGATGGAGCGCTCGGGCCAGCTGCTGGGCCGCGTGCGCGCCGTGTTCTACACGCTGACCGGTTCGTACACCAACGACACGCTGCAGGCACTGGACAAGGACCTGGCGCCGAAATTCGCGGCCCACAGCGACGCGATCCGCCTGAACCCGGCCCTGTTCGCCCGCATCAAGACCCTGCACGACAAGCGCGCCACGCTCGGCCTGGACGCCGAATCGGCATTCCTGCTCGAGCGCTACTACAAGGACTTCGTGCGCGCCGGCGCCAACCTGTCCGCGGCCGACAAGGTCAAGCTCAAGGACTACAACGGCAAGCTGGCCGCGCTGCAGACCCAGTTCAGCCAGAACGTGCTGAAGGAAGTGAACGCCTCGGCCTTCGTCGTCGACACCCGCGCCGAACTGGCCGGCCTGCCCGAGAAAGCCATCGACGCGGCCGCTGCCGAAGCGAAAAAGCGCGGCCTGGATGGCAAGTTCGTCATCCCGGTCGTCAACACCACGCAGCAAGCGCCGCTGGCCGTGCTGACCAACCGCGCCACGCGCGAAAAACTGCTCACCACGTCGATGATTCGCGGCAGCCGCGGCGGCGAATTCGACAACCGCGACGTCGTGCTGCAACTGGCGAAATTGCGCGCTGAACGCGCCGAGCTGCTGGGCTACGAGAACTACGCCGCCTACTCGCTCGAAGACCAGACGGCGAAGAACACCACGTCGGTCAACAAGCTGCTGGGCGACCTGACCGCGCCGGCCGTGCGCAACGCGAAGAAGGAAGCGGCCGAGATCCAGGCCGTGATCGACGCGGAGAAGGGCGGCTTCCAGCTGGCCGCGCAGGACTGGGCGATCTACAGCGACAAGGTGCGCACCGCCAAGTACGCGTTCGACGCCAATCAGCTCAAGCCGTACTTCGAATTCGACAACGTGCTGGAGAAAGGCACGTTCTTCGCTGCGACCAAACTGTGGGGCATCACCTTCAAGCGCCGCACCGACCTGCCGACCTACGACGCCGACGTGCGCGTGTATGACGTGTTCGAAGAAAACGGCGCCCACCTGGCCATCTTCGTGGTCGATCCATATGCGCGCCCGAACAAGCGCGGCGGCGCATGGATGAGTTCGCTGGTCGACCAGAGCTTCCTGCTCGACAAGAAGCCCGTCATCACCAACAACCTGAACCTGACCAAGCCGGCCGCGGGCGAGCCGACCCTGCTGACCTGGGACGAAGTGCGCACGACGTTCCACGAATTCGGCCACGCGACCCACGGCTGGTTCTCGAAGGTCAAGTACCCGCGCTTCTCGGGCACCAGCGTGCCGCGCGACTACGTCGAGCTGCCATCGCAGGTCTATGAAATGTGGATGGCCTGGCCCGAAGTGATGGCCAGCTACGCCAAGCATTACCAGACCGGCGCCGTGATGCCGAAGGAACTGCTGGACAAGCTGCGCGCGTCGCAGAAGTTCAATGAAGGCTACCGCACCACCGAGTACCTGGCTGCTGCCGTGCTCGACCAGCGCTGGCACCAGCTGGGCTCGAAAGCCATTCCGACCGACGTGAAGACGTTCGAGCAGCAGGCGCTGAAGGACGCGGGCCTGGACTTTGCACCGGTCCCGCCGCGCTACAGCAGCACGTACTTCTCGCACGCGATGGGCGGCGGTTATTCGGCCGGCTATTACAGCTATCTGTGGGCCGAGCGCCTCGACGCCGATGCCGGCGAGTGGTTCAAGGAAAACGGCGGCCTGCAGCGCAAGAACGGCGACCGCTTCCGCAATATGGTGCTGTCGAAGGGCGGCACCGTCGATGCGGTCGAGATGTACCGCGCCTTCCGTGGCCGCGATCCGGTCATCGAGCCGCTGCTGGAGCGCCGCGGCTTGAACTGATGCCGCCAGGTCCTAACCCTTACCGTGAAAAGCACAAGAACATGAAACCTACCCACATCATTCTGGCCGCCGCCATTAGCGCAGCCTTTGCCAATATCGCGTTGGCCGCGCCTGCACCGGCGACCGCTGCACCCATGACCGCCGCGGCGCCGTTCGACGCGAGCAACCCGTTCGCCAAAGAGAGCAGCCTGCAATACAACTACCCGGCCTGGGACAAGATCAAGGACGAGCACTTCGCGCCGGCCTACGCCGAAGCCATGCGCCAGCATGCGGCAGAGATCGAGAAGATCGCCAACAACAAGGCGGCGCCAACGTTCGAGAACACCATCGTGGCGATGGAGCGCTCGGGCCGCATGCTCAATCGCGTGAGCAGCGCGTTTGGCACGCTGTCAGGTTCCTACACCAACGACACGCTGATCGCGCTGGGTCGCGACATCGCGCCGAAGCTGTCGCAGCACAGCGATGCGATCCGCCTGAACGGCAAGCTGTACGCCCGCATCAAGGCGCTGTACGACAAGCGCGCCAGCCTGAAGCTCGACAGCGAATCGGCTTATCTGCTGGACCGCTACAACAATGACTTCGAGCGCGCCGGCGCCAAGCTGTCGGACGCCGACAAGGAAAAGCTGAAGGCCTTCAACAGCCAGCTGGCCGCCCTGCAGACCAAGTTCGCACAAGACACGCTGAAAGAAGCCAACGCCTCGGCGCTGGTGGTCGATTCGCGCGCCGAACTGGCGGGCATGAGCGACAAGGCCATCGACGCCGCCGCCGCCGAAGCCAAGAAACGCGGCCTGGATGGCAAGTTCGTTCTGCCGGTCGTCAACACGACGCAGCAGGCATCGCTGTCGGTGCTGACCAACCGCGCCACGCGCGAAAAACTGCTGGCAGCATCGATGGCGCGCGGCAGCCGTGGCGGTGAATTCGACACCCGCAACACCGTGCTGCAGATCGCCAAGCTGCGCGCCGAACGCGCCGTGCTGCTGGGCTTCCCGAACCACGCCGCCTACAACCTGGAAGAGCAGACCGCCAAGACCACCGACGCCGTCAACAGCCTGCTGGCCGAACTGGCCACGCCTGCCGTGAACAACGCGAAGAAGGAAGCGGCCGACATCCAGAAGGTGATCGATGCGGAGAAGGGCGGCTTCAAGGCCGCCGCGTATGACTGGAGCTTCTACAGCGACAAGGTGCGCGCCGAGCGTTACGCGTTCGACGCCAGCCAGCTGCGCCCGTACTTTGAACTGAACCGCGTGCTGGTCGATGGCGTATTCTTTGCCGCGACCAAGGAATTCGGCATCACCTTCAAGGAACGCAAGGACCTGCCGGGCTACAACGAAGACGTGCGCGTGTTCGACGTGTTCGACGTCGATGGCAAGCAACTGGCGATCTTCACGTTCGACCCGTACGCCCGCTCGAACAAGCGTGGCGGCGCCTGGGCCAACGCCTGGGTCGGCCAGAGCAAGCTGCTGGGCACCAAGCCTGTCATCGCCAACAACCTGAACATCCCGAAGCCGGCCGCCGGCGAGCCGACGCTCTTGACCTACGACGAAGTGCGCACCACGTTCCACGAATTCGGCCACGCGCTGCACGGCATGTTCTCGGACGTGCAGTACCCGCGCTTCTCGGGTTCGCGCGTGCCGCGTGACTACGTCGAGTTCCCGTCGCAGGTCAACGAGATGTGGATGGCCTGGCCGGAAGTGCTGGCCAACTACGCCAAGCATTACCAGACCGGCGAGCCGATGCCGAAAGCGCTGCTGGACAAGGTGCAGGCCTCGTCGCAGTTCAACGAAGGCTTCCGCACCACCGAGTACCTGGCCGCCGCGCTGCTGGACCAGGCCTGGCACCAGCTGGCGCCGAACCAGATCCCGACCGATGTGCTGGCGTTCGAAGCGCAGGCACTCAAGAAAGCCGGCGTTGACTTCGCTCTGGTGCCGCCGCGTTATCGCAGCACGTACTTCTCGCACACGTTCTCGGGCGGCTACTCGGCCGGTTACTACGGTTACCTGTGGGCCGAAAAGCTCGACGCCGACACGGTCGAGTGGTTCAAGGCCAATGGCGGCCTGACGCGCAAGAACGGCGACCATTTCCGCAAGACGCTGCTCTCGCGTGGCGGTACGCTGGATGCGATGCAGATGTACCGTAATTTCCGCGGCAAGGATGCGGATATCAAGCCGCTGCTGGAGCGTCGTGGCTTGACGGGTAATTAACGACGTTGCAGCTTTGCTGGCTGCTTGGGCTCCCGCCTTCGCGGGAGCGACGTGCTTGAGATGATGGCTAAAGAGTGCAACCTGGCTCTTCCGGCAAACTTGAACAACGTCGCTCCCGCGCAGGCGGGAGCCCAAGTGCGTATGCACACCGTCACAGCCGTGTTCTCCCCCACGCCCCCCATGCCTTACAATGAAATCGACCAATCCACGGAGACCACGATGCAACCCGAACACGATGCCGACCTGAAGGCACGCCTGAAAGCCCTGCACCGCGAACTGCAGGAAACCGGCGACACTGACGTCGAACTGGAAACGCTGCTGCGCCAGCTCGATGGCGATATCGAGAAAGTCCTCGAACGCCGCGCAGAGCAGGAGCTCGATGCGAATACCTATGGCCTGGGCTCGCGCACGCAGGAGCTGGCAGCCAGTTTTGCCGCCCGCCACCCGCGCGTAGAGCACGGCTTGCGCGAACTGGGCCAGATCCTGTCGAACATGGGCATTTGACCTGCGCTGCTGAAATAGTAGGCTAATAGCCACAAGTCATTGATTTTAAGCCATTTTTCGGGGCCTTCCATGCTCCGTAAATGGTTTTCCGGTACAATGCCGGGCGATGAACTCCCCTGCCAATCTCTTTGCGACGGTCGCTAAGCGCTCCAGCCGCGCCCCGACCGCACCCTTCCTCCCGATGTCCCGCGCCGAAATGGACGCATTGGGCTGGGATTCGTGCGACATCATCCTGATCACGGGTGACGCCTACATCGACCACCCGAGCTTCGGCATGGCGCTGGTCGGCCGGCTGCTCGAAGCGCAGGGATACCGGGTCGGTATCATCAGCCAGCCCGACTGGACCTCGGTCGAGCCGTTCCGCGCACTGGGCAAACCCAATCTGTACTGGGGCGTTACCGCCGGCAATATGGATTCGATGGTCAACCGCTACACGGCCGACCGCAAGATCCGCTCCGACGACGCCTATACGCCCGAAGGCGCACCGAACAAGCGTCCGGATCGCGCCGTGACCGTGTATTGCCAGCGTGCCCGTGAAGCCTTCCCCGGTGTGCCGGTGATCGCCGGCAGCATCGAAGCGTCGCTGCGCCGCATTGCCCACTACGATTACTGGTCGGACAAAGTGCGCCGCTCGGTGCTGTTCGAATCGAAAGCCGACCTGCTCATCTTCGGCAACGCCGAGCGCGCGCTGGTCGACCTGACGCGCCGCATCGCCGCGGGCGAAAACATCAAGACCATCCGCGACCTGCGCGGCACCGCCTTCCTGGTGCCGCTGGGCTGGCTGCCGGACGAAGAGTGGAGCGTGCACAATTCCACCCGCGTGGACGTGCCGGGCCGCATCGACAAGCAGCCGAACCCGTACGCGATGGCGCTGGAAGACCCAAAGGCCTGCGCGCTCGACAACGCCGCGCCCGAGCCCGAGGTCAAGCCGATCATGATCATGACGCGCGAGCAGCGCCAGGCTGCGGCCCGCGAAAAAGCGGCCAAGACCGTCGTGCGCCTGCCGAGCTTTGAAACGGTCAGCGTCGATCCGGTGATGTACGCGCACACGTCGCGCGTGTTTCACCTCGAGTCGAACCCGGGCAATGCGCGCGCGCTGGTGCAGGCGCACGGCGACCGTGACGTCTGGCTGAACCCGCCGCCGCTGCCGCTGGCGATGGACGAGATGGACAATGTCTACGACATGGCCTACGCCCGCGCGCCGCACCCGAGCTACGGCAAGGCGCACATCCCGGCCTGGGAAATGATCCGCTACTCGGTCAACATCATGCGCGGCTGCTTCGGCGGCTGCACCTTCTGCTCGATCACCGAGCACGAAGGGCGCATCATCCAGAGCCGCTCCGAGCCGTCGATCCTGCGCGAAATCGAACTGATCCGCGACACGACCAAGAACTTCGCCGGCACCATCACCGATCTCGGTGGCCCCACCGCGAACATGTACCGCCTGGCGTGCAAGGAAAAGACGATCGAGGAAAGCTGCCGCCGCCTGTCGTGCGTGTACCCGACCATCTGCAGCAACCTGGGCACCGACCACAGCAAGCTGATCTCGCTGTACCGCAAGGCGCGCGCGATCCCCGGCATCAAGAAGATCCTGATCGGTTCCGGCCTGCGCTACGACCTGGCCGTGCGTTCGCCCGAGTATGTCAAAGAGCTGGTCACCCACCACGTGGGCGGCCTGCTCAAAATCGCGCCGGAGCATACCGAAGCGGGCACGCTGTCGAAGATGATGAAGCCCGGCATCGGCGCCTATGACGAGTTCAAGCGCATGTTTGACAAGTACTCGCTCGAAGCCGGCAAGAAGCAGTACCTGATTCCGTACTTCATCGCGGCCCACCCGGGCTCGACCGACGAAGACATGCTGAACCTGGCGCTGTGGCTGAAGAAAAACAACTTCAAGCTCGACCAGGTGCAGACGTTCACGCCAACGCCGATGGCGATGGCCACGACGATGTACCACTCGCGCCGTAACCCGCTGGCCAAGGTGACCGAGGATTCCGAAATCGTCGAGACGGCAAAGAGCGGCAAGACGCGCAAACTCCACAAGGCGTTCCTGCGCTACTACGACCCGGAGAACTGGCCGATCCTGCGCGAAGGCCTGTATCGCATGGGTCGTGGCGACCTGATCGGTAACAGCGACCGGCACCTGATCCCGGCCCCGGGCGGCGAGATGGCCAGCGGTTCGCTGCGCGAAGAGCGCCGCGGGCCGGGCATGGCGCCGAAAGGGCGGCCAGCCGATGGCGCACCGAAGCGCACGATGGGCGCCGGCGCACCACGCGGGCGCACCGACCGCACGCCGGTCACCACGCCGTTTATGGCGCCGCCGTCGAAGGTCAAGCCGTCGATCCTGTCGACCATCAAGGCCAAGCCGAAGACCGTGCGCAAGTAAGCGCGTTCGAAGGGACAAAAAAACCGGCGCCTGGGGCGCCGGTTTTTTTTGGGCAGTGCAATATTGCCCGTTACGGTTTGGTCTTCAATTTCGCATTCGGCGTTGGCGCCCCGCGCCGTTCGCGCGCGATGTCCAGGTCCATGCTGGCCTGCCGCGTGCGCAGCGAGTTGGCATAGCGGTGCCGCGCCCGCAAGCGCGGATGCGTGACCAGGACGCCCAGCGTCTCGCCGATCACCATCACCACGCCCAGCAGCGGCAACACCAGCATCAACCCCACCACCCCCGCCAGCATGCCGCCGACGAAGATCATCAGCACCGTGACCAGCGGATGGATGTGCAGGCTGCGGCCCAGCGTGGCCGGCATGAAGATGAAGTCGTCCAGCAGGCGCACCAGCACGAACACGCCAATCGCGCCGTAGGCCATCAGCGGGTTGCCCGGCGCATCGGTCGACGCGACGATGACGACCAGCGCGCAGCCGGCGATCGAGCCGACGAACGGTACCCAGGCCAGCACCGCCGAGATCAAACCCAGCAGCAGGGGCGAGGACACGCCGATGATCCACAGGCCCAGCGCCAGCACGATCGTGTCGAGCACCGTCAGCTTGAGCAGCCCTTCGAAGTAGCGGCGCGCCGTCTGGTCGACTTCGTGCAGCAGGTACAGCGCCGGCTCGAAGTAGGCGTTCGGCACCGCGCGCGCCAGGAACTTCTTGAAGCGCACACCGTCGCGCAGCAGGAAGAAGCTGAGGAACGGCGCCAGGAACAGCGACGGCACCCAGGTCACGATGCCGACGACGATGTCGCCCAGGTGGTTCTGCGCGAAGTCGCTGGTGTAGTCGGTGAACGCGCGGTTGACGGTCGAGGTCAGGCGCATCTCGGCCAGCAGCGGGAATTTCGCTTCCAGCAAACCCATCGAGTTGCGCACGAAGGCGACGCCACCGTCGAGATACAGGCTGATCGTCGCTTCCCATGAATCTTCTTCGGGACCGTCGCTCCAGGCCATGGCCGCTGTCAGCGCCAGCGCGGTCAGGGCAAAGAACAGCGTGCAGACCCACAGCGCGGCAGCGTTGCGGCCAAAGCCTGAACGCACCATGCGCTGCATCGGGCCCAGCAGGATGTAATACAGGACGGCGCCGAAGATGAAGGGCAGGGCGAGCCACAGCAGCTTCTGGACGACGAGCAGGAGCAGGCAGGTGCCGCCGATAATGCCGGTCCAGACGACCGGGCCGGCGCGCTCGGGGCCGTGGGCAGGGTCGAGGTGGGTGCTCACAGCGCTTCCAGCTGCGGCCGGCCTGTGCCCATCCATTCACGCAGGCGCAGGCCAATGTGGCGCGCCAGTGCCAGCGAGATCTTGTAGCCGATGACGGCGTCGGTTTCCATCAGGCCCAAAAAGTCGGCGCGGAAGAACACGGCCACTTCGCACGGTTCGAGCGCGCGTGCCTGGGCATTGCGGGGCGAATTGTCGAGCAGCGCCAGGTCGCCGAAGAAGCCGCCCGGTTCGAGCTCGGCCACGACCTGCGTCATGCCCTCGTGCAGGCGGCTGATGCGCACCCGGCCGCTCATCAACAGATACAGCGCCTGGCCTTCTTCGCCCTCGTCGAACATGATTTCGTCTTTTAAATAGCGGCGCTCGTGCAGCAGACCGTCGACGATCTTCAGTTCCAGCGGCGTCAGCGCAGCAAACAGCGATGAGCTCTTGAGCCGATGCAGGCGCGGCGACATGCGCGGAGGTTTGAGAAAACGAAAAATCAAGGCGTGCTCCAGGGTGGTGCGGTCTGTTGTCCGTTTGATTATCCGCGATCAGATGCTGCCACGCATCAAAAAGCGTCGCGTGCGCACGGCGGTGTGGCGGCGCGTCCATAGGGTGTGTCAAGCGTGCGCTCGCCAGTCTTGAAAAACGTGTAACATAATTCCATAGGGCAACATCAATGGTGTTTTTATAAAGCCCGGCGCGCCGTGAGGCAGGGCGGAGTGCTAGTGCCTTTTCAAGGACAGGCAGTGATCGATATACAGACTTTTCTTCTTGCACTCGGCATCGGCAACGTCGGCTTTGCGATTCTGATGGCGGGATACACCCATGGTGCGGCGCCCAGTGCCGGGCTGCGCCTGTGGATGTGGGCACGGCTTGGCATGGGCGTGAGCCAGCTGATCGGTTGGGCCAGTCCAGTGCTGGGCTTGCCGGTGTTCTCCGGGCTGGAAGGGGTTGTCTGGATTCTCGCCATGTCCCTTGAAATGGCGGCCTATTGCGTCTTCTTCGGCTTCGCACGCTGGGGCCGGGTGCTGCTGCCGATCACGCTGCTGTCTTCTGTCATCGTGCTGGCGTGCGCAGCGCTTGGCGCCAATCACGTCCAGCTCAGCGCGCTCGTGGGCGCCGTCGTGGCGTTTTTCGCTGCTGCCATGGCATGGGCGCTGCTGCGCCGGCGCAGCGCGTCGCTGCTGCAGCGGATCATCGGCGTCAACGACGCGCTGTTCGCCACGGCCATCCTCGTCTGGGTCGCTTCGGCGGGGCTGGGCAAGGGCCCGCTCGACCACGGTACCGCCCAGCAGGTGGCGTACCTGACCGGCTACATGCTCATGATCGTCAACGGCTTCGGCTTTTTGTTGCTGTGCAAGCAGAAGGACGACAGCCGCATGGCGAAGCTGGCCACGACCGATTGCCTGACCGGACTGCCGAACCGCCACGCATTTCTGGAGCAGGCCGACGGCGCACGCCTGCTGGCCCAGCGCCAGCGCACCGGCCTGGGCCTGTTGATGATCGACATCGACCACTTCAAGCAGATCAATGACCGCTGGGGCCATGCCTCCGGCGACGAGGCGCTGGTCGTCTTCGCACGCACCGTACGGCAGCTCCTGCGCGAGCATGAAACGATCGGCCGCCTCGGTGGCGAAGAATTCGCGCTGCTGCTGCCCGGGGCCGATCTCGATGCGGCGGTGCAGGCCGCCGAGCGGCTGCGCCGGGCGATCCGCGAGGCGACGATCATCACCAGCGGCCCGACCTACCGCATGACGGTGAGTATCGGCGTGGTGGTGCTCGATCCGCATGAGGATCTGGGTGGTGCCATGGCGCGTGCCGACCATGCGCTGTACGCGGCCAAGCGCGCGGGGCGGGATCGGGTGGAAATCGGGGAACTGGTGCGCAAGCGGGCGTAGCGGGGAAGCGCGGCGCAAGCCGCGCACACAAACACGCAATGGAAAAAGAAAAAGGGCCCGACGAATCGGACCCTTTTTCAGTGATGCTGGCGGAGCGGACGGGGCTCGAACCCGCGACCCCCGGCGTGACAGGCCGGTATTCTAACCAACTGAACTACCACTCCGTTTTACTAAGATCAGCCTTCGATCCATCGTCGAGATGCTTGGTGGGCGCTGAGAGGCTCGAACTCCCGACCTAATCCGTGTAAGGGATCCGCTCTACCAACTGAGCTAAGCGCCCATCTCGTTGATGTCTACTGACGCTTGTCATTGCGTCGAAGAGGACCGAATTATAGAGGGTGCGTTTGAGGGTCTGCAAGGGGTTTTTCGAAAAAATATCGAAAGCGCTATTTTTTCTGGTCATGACCCCCGCCCGCAGCCGACGATCTGCATGTGTTGTAATCATGGCGTCAACGAGTTATTTGCTTGCCCGACTGATAACCATCACGGACAATACCGCCTTTAGCAAGTCGGCAACCTTAAAACATCGCAAAGATGGGCGCCATAGATGCGCGTTGCCAGGGGCGGGGTAGTACCGCCCGCGCACCCGGCGGGGGGGCGTTGGAAAAGAAGAACGGAGACACCGGTTCTTTTATCATCACCAGGAAAATACTCCATGACCAAGATGTCCAAGATGCACAAGCGCGTCACCTGCTCCCATGGCGCAGCGCTGGCGTTCCTCGTCCTGCTGCCGATCGCCCAGGCTGCAGCCCAGACGGCGGCCCCGGCCGAACCGGCGCCCGAGTCCCTGCAGCTGCAATCGGTCACCGTGACCGCGCAGCGTCGTACCGAGAACATCCGCGACGTGCCGGTGTCGGTAACGGCCCTGAAGGGTGACAAACTGGACGTCCTGGTCTCGGGTGGCGATGACATCCGTCTGCTGGCCGGCAAGGTGCCGAGCCTGAACGTGGAATCGTCGAACGGCCGTACCTTCCCGCGCTTTTATATCCGCGGCTACGGCAATACCGACTTCAACACCTTCGCCTCGCAGCCGGTCTCGCTCGTGTACGACGACATCGTGCAAGAGAACCCGATCCTCAAGGGCTTCCCGATCTTCGATCTGGCCAGCGTCGAAGTGCTGCGCGGCCCGCAGGGCACGCTGTTCGGCCGTAATACCCCAGCCGGCGTCGTCAAGTTTGAATCCGAAAAGCCACGCCTGAACAGCACCGAAGGCTACTACAACGTGTCGGCGGCATCGCACTACACGTTCAATGCCGAAGGCGCCGTCAACGTGCCGCTGTCGAGCAACGTGGCAATGCGCGTGTCGGCCGTCGGCCAGCACCGCGACGACTACGTCGACAACTACAGCACCCCGGCCAAGACCACCAAGCGCGGTGAGCTCGACGGCTACAACGAACACGCCGAGCGCGTGCAGTTCTTGTACAGCAAAGATGGTGTTACCGGCCTCTTGGGCTTCCACCAGCGTCAGACCAATGGCAGCGCACGGCTGTTCCGCGCCAACCTGATCAAGAAGGGCAGCAACACCTTCGCCGACGGTACCGATCTGGACCAGATCGTCACCAACGCGATGAATGACCAGGACCTGAAAACCAACGGCATCAACCTGCGTCTGGAATGGGATCTCGGCGGCTACAAGCTGTCGTCGATCACCGGTTACGAGCACATCATCGGTTACTCGAGCCGCGGCGACATCGACGGCGGCACGCCAACCGGCCCGGGCTTCATCCCGTTCCAGGTTGAGACCAACGGCTACATCAACAACCTCGACCAGTACAGCCAGGAATTCCGCGTCGAATCGCAGAACACCGGCCCGTTCAACTGGCAGACCGGCGTCTACTTCTTCGATGAAGACGTCACCGGCGGCAGCGACAACTTCGACAGCACCACCTACGCGCGCACCTCGCGCCTGGTGTCGACCCAGAAGAACAAGGCCTGGGCTGCGTTCGCTTCGGCAACGTACAACCTGACCCCTGACTGGACCATCCGCGGCGGCGTGCGCTACACCAAGGACGAGAAAGAGTTCCGCACCATCGAAGCGACCAACGTCGTGCAGATCGGCCCGTCGTCGGTCGAAGCGGACAAGAAGAAGGTCAGCTGGGACCTGTCGGCCACCTACAAGCTCACGCCTGACGTGAACGTGTACGGCCGCGCCGCAACGGGCTTCCGCGCACCGAGTATCGCTGCTGCCTCGGCGTCGGTGCCGATCACCGTGGCCGATGCCGAAACCATCAAGTCGGTCGAGCTGGGCATCAAGGCTGACCTGTTCGAGCGCCGTGCACGTGGCTCGTTCTCGATCTACGACTACACGATCGAAGACCAGCAGCTGACCGTGGTGGGTGGCAATTCGAACGTCAACCGCCTGATCAACGCCGACAAGACCAAGGGCCGTGGCGCCGAGTTCGACTTCGAAGCAGCGATCAGCACCGCCCTGCGCATGAGCGCCGGCGCGAGCTACAACTACACGCAGATCCGTGACGGCAGCCTGTCGGTCAACCGCTGCGCACAGTGCACGATCACCGATCCGATCAACGGCGCCGGCCGTGTCGTGATCGATGGCAACGCACTGCCACAGGCACCGCGCTGGACCTTCAACGCGACCGCCCGCTACGGCGTGCCGTTCCGTGACGGCGAGCTGTACTTCTACACCGACTGGTCGTACCGCAGCAAGGTCAACTTCTTCCTGTACGAGTCGACCGAGTTCACCGGTGCACCATTGACCGAAGGCGGCGTGCGCGTCGGCTACATCTTCGGCAACGGCAAGTATGAAGTCGCAGCCTTCGGCCGCAACGTGCTCGACCAGCGCCGTATCACCGGTGCGATCGACTTCAACAACCTGACCGGCTTCACCAACGAGCCGCGCCAGTGGGGCATGCAATTCAAGGGTAATTTCTAAGAATTGACCGGCCTCCACGAGGCTGGCGTGTCACAAACGAAAAGGGCCGCGCATTGCGCGGCCCTTTTTTGCATCTGAGAACGATGCGATAAACCTTCGTCAACAAATTTTAGGTGTCAAGTATTCTGCTAAATTTATGTTTTGCCGAACAAAACATGGTTTTGCAAAATTTAGACATGTAACCGTTGTATGCACGCTTCACTCTCTCAGGTTTGCGTTCCGTTAAATCTTTCTTTCGCGCTACGCTGGCTGAGCCGCCTCGATGCGGCGCCGGCAAAGTCCGGACTACAACGATACGGGCGAGCCCTTTCGCCCGACGGAAAACCTTGAACAAGGAAGAAAAATGAAGCAAACGCATTCGATTCGTCCTGTCGTATTGAAGATGTGCGCCGCGGTATCCCTGGCGCTTGCCTCGAGCGTAGCCCTGGCGGCTGCGGGCGATGCGGCGTCCCCGGGGCCACAGTTCATTGTGGAAACCGACCGGATCATCGTGAAGTACCGCGACGCGCAACCGGCCGTCAATGGCATCGCTGCGCGCGTGGCCAGTACCAGCGGCGAGCGCAAGGCCAAGCTCGACCGCGCCGGCCAGCAGTTCGGCATCGTGGTCCAGGAAAGCCATCCGATTTCCACCGGCGCGAAGGTGTTCAAGCTCGACCGCAAGCGCAATCTTGCCGAAGTGAAGTCCCTGGCCGCCGAGATGATGGCGCGCGATCCGTCGATCGAATACGCCGAGCCGGACCGCATCATGACGCACATGGCCACGCCGACCGACCCGCGCTATACCGACCAGTGGCACTACTACGAAACGGCGGGTGGCCTGCGCCTGCCAGCCGCCTGGGATGTCTCGACCGGTGCCGGTGTGATCGTGGCGGTCATCGACACGGGCTCGCGCCCTCATGCCGACCTGAGCGGCCAGCAACTGGCCGGCTATGACTTCATCAGCACTGCCGCCATCGGCAACGACGGCGATGGCCGCGACAGCGATGCGAGCGACCCGGGTGACGCCGTCACCGCCGGTTCCTGCGGCAGCGGCCAGCCGACCCGTGACCAGGCATCGAGCTGGCACGGCACACACGTGGCCGGCACGGTGGCGGCGCGCACCAACAACGGCGCCGGCGTGGCAGGCGTGGCCTACAACGCCAAGGTCCTGCCGGTGCGCGTGCTGGGCAAGTGCGGCGGCTACACGTCCGACATTGCCGACGCGATCACCTGGTCGTCCGGTGGCACGGTCTCGGGTGTGCCAGCCAACGCCAACAAGGCGCGCGTGCTGAACCTGTCGCTGGGCGGCGGCGGTGCCTGCGATGCAACCACGCAAAATGCCATCAACGGTGCCCGCTCGCGCGGCGCCGTGGTGGTGGTCGCTGCCGGCAACGACGCCGTCAACGTCAGCAACGCCAGCCCTGCCAACTGCTCGGGCGTGATCGCGGTGGCGGCCACTGGTCGCACCGGTGGACGGGCGTCGTACTCCAACTTCGGCACGCTGGTGGATGTGGCTGCGCCCGGTGGCGATGGCGCCTCGGGTGTGCTCTCGACGCTCAACAGCGGCACCGGCGCACCGGCCGCGGACAGCTACGCGGCCTACCAGGGCACGTCGATGGCCACGCCGCACGTGGCCGGCGTGGCTGCGCTGATGCTGGCGCTCAACGCCAACCTGACGCCGGACGAGATCGAGTCGAAACTGAAGTCGACGGCGCGCGCGTTCCCGGCCAGCTGCTCGGGTTGCGGCACCGGCATCGTCGATGCGGCGGCTGCCGTGGCGTCAGCGACCGGTGGCGGTGGCGGTACACCGGTCACCACGCTGGCCGAGAGCGAGTCGAACAACACGACGGCGACGGCAGACCCGGTCACGGCCAGCAACACGACCGTCACGGGCAATCTGGGCAGCACGACCGACACTGATTATTTCCGCGTCGATCTTCCAGCCGGCAAGACGCTGGCAGCCAGCTTGAGCCCGATATCGACGACGGCCGACTACGACCTGTACGTGTACAGCAGCACCGGCGCGCAGTTGGGCACCAGCCAGAACGGCGCCGGCGCGACCGATACCGTCAATTCGGCCAATACCACCAGCAGCACGGCGATCCGCTATGTCCGTGTGACGTATTACGGGGGCGGTACCGGCGCGACCAATGGCCGCTATTCGCTGAAACTGAGCTGGTAAGCCAGTAACCCTGCGCCATCGTCATGGTCAGGGTCGTTTTTTGGATCCAGGACACGCGCGATTCGTTCGCGCGTGTTTTTTTTGGCTCAGGATTCCCTGTTCATGATTGTTAATTAACTGAAGTTGCCCGTTACATATTTTGCGTTCAAAAAGTTACGCCAAAGAAAAAATGTTAATGAGGAAACGACCAGTGCAAGTGTTGTAACTATGCTGAAAGGGTGTGATTTTCCACGCGACAATATGTTTCCTTGCGGCTACTCTTGAATCTGCCGCTATGGTGCGGCGCCCGGTGCAGCTGGTCTTGTCATGACTCAGGCGCATCGACATGCCTGATGCAGAACTTGAACGGGAAAATCATGAAACAAACGTATTCGATGCACGCAGCGACGTTGACGCAGCGCGCTGCACTCTGGCTGGCGCTGGCATCCCTCCCGGTGTGCGCAGCCGCCGCCGCCGCGGGCTCCCAGGAGCCGCAGTCCATTCTGGAAACCGACCGCGTCATCGTGAAGTACCGCGACGCCCAGCCCGCCGCCAATGGATCGACAGTGATCGTGGAAGGCGGCAGCAGCGCGCGCAAGGCCAGGATTGACCGCGCCGGCCAGCAGTTTGGCGTGCTGGTCCGGGAAAGCCATGTGCTGGCGAACGGCGCAAAGGTGCTCAGGCTCGATCGTCGGCACAATCTGGCCGAGGTGCGCTCGCTGGCGACCGAAATGATGCTGCGCGATGCGTCGATCGAATATGCCGAGCCGGACCGCATCATGACGCACGCGGCCACACCGACCGATCCCCGCTATACCGACCAGTGGCATTACTACGATACGGTTGGCGGGTTGCGCCTGCCAGCCGCCTGGGATATCTCGACCGGTACCGGCGTGGTGGTGGCCGTGATCGACACCGGCTACCGTCCGCACGCCGATTTGAGCGGCCAGTTCCTGCCGGGCTACGACTTCATCAGCACCGCCGCCATCGGCAATGACGGCAATGGGCGCGACAGCGATGCGACCGACCCGGGTGACGGCCTCACGGCCGGTGCCTGCGGTGGCGGCCAGCCATTCTCTGACCAGCCATCCAGCTGGCACGGCACGCATGTGGCCGGCACGATAGCGGCGCGCACCAACAACGGCGCCGGCGTGGCGGGCGTGGCGTACAACGCCAAGATCCTGCCGGTGCGCGTGCTGGGCAAGTGCGGCGGCTACACATCCGACATCGCCGATGCGATCACCTGGGCATCGGGCGGCGTCGTCGCGGGCGTGCCCGCCAATCCCAACAAGGCGCGCGTGCTGAACCTGTCGCTCGGCGGGGGCGGGGCCTGCAGCGCGACGATGCAGAACGCCGTCAACGGGGCCCGCTCGCGCGGCGCCGTGGTGGTGGCCGCAGCAGGCAATTCGGCCATGGACGTCAGAAACGCCAGCCCGGCCAACTGCACCGGCGTGATCGCGGTGGCCGCCACCGGGCGCACTGGCGGGCGGGCACGCTATTCCAATTTCGGCGCGCTGGTCGCGGTGGCCGCGCCGGGTGGCGATGGCGCCTCGGGTGTGCTGTCCACGCTCAACAGCGGCCGGAGCGGGCCGCTGGCAGACACCTACGCGGCCTACCAGGGCACCTCGATGGCCGCGCCGCACGTGGCCGGCGTGGCTGCGCTGATGTTCGCGGCCAACACCAACCTGACGCCGGACGAGATCGCAGCAAGGCTGAAGTCGACGGCGCGTGCGTTTCCGGCCAGTTGTTCGGGATGCGGCACCGGCATCGTGGATGCGGCGGCAGCCGCAGCATGGGCCAGGACCAGCGCCGCGCCCGTCGTCGTTGCCGAAAGCGAAGCGAACAACACGATCGCGACGGCCAATACGGTCACGCCCGCCAATGCCAGTGTCACCGGCAACCTGGGCACGACGACCGATACCGACTACTTCCGGGTCGATCTGCCGGCCGGCAAGACACTCAAGGCCAGCTTGAGCGCGGTGCTGGCAACGGCCAACTATGACCTGCAGTTGTACAACAGCGCAGGCAAGCAACTGAGCGCGAGCGTTAACCGCGCCGGCGTGGCCGACACCGCCACATTTGCCAATACCAGCACCAGCACGGCGGTCCTCTATCTGAGGGTGGTGTACGCCAGCGGCGGCACCGGTACGAGCAATGGCCGGTATGCGCTGGCATTGACCAGGTAAGTCGTGGCGCACGCACCTTGCCGGTGCGTGCGCAGGGGGTGCTGCAGCGCTGCACGCCCTGATTTCACATGGCACGTTGATTGCATGCATACAGGGTTCCCTGCCAAGCAGCCATCGACCGGAGTCCATCATGAAATTGCGCACCATTACGTTCGCGACCGCCCTTGCCCTGGCCGTGTTTGCACCTGCGACCGCCGTGTTCGCCCAGACCGCCGACAAGCTCCCGCTGCAACCGTTGGCCGACAAGCCCGGGCGGGTCCTTGTGCCCGGTACCAAACACGAGGTGTATTACGTGCCCTCGACGGTGGAGACGGTCACCTGGGGCTATTTGCCGAACGCGGCCACCAAACCGGTGCTGTCGATCCCGTCCGGCGCGACGATTGTCTTCGATACGCTGTCGCATGAAGGCCTGGTCGAGGACCAGGGCCGCAATCCGCTGGCGTATTTTGGCAGCAAGGGCATTCCCGCCAATATGGTCCTCAAGGATGGTATCGCCATCACGGGCTCGTCGATGGCCCATGATTTTGCCAAAGACGGGCCGCATATCGTGACCGGGCCGGTGGCGATCGACGGCGCCGAGCCGGGCGACGTGCTCAAGGTCGAGCTGCTGTCGGCCGTGCCGCGTGTGCCGTATGGCGTGATTTCCAATCGCCACGGCAAGGGAGCGTTGCCTGGCGAGTTCCCGGAAACGCCGAAGCCGACAGCAGATGCCTCGGCCGCTAACCCCAGCGCCTACAACAATGTGTCGGTGTTCACCCCGATCCGGCGCACCAAGGCCGGCAAGTGGGAAGCCGTGATGAAGACCGCCAACGGCACCGAAGTGACGTTCCCGACCGCGCCGTTCATGGGCGTGATGGGCGTCGCGGCGGACACGATCAAGCCGGTGCACTCGGTGCCGCCTGGCCTGTACGGCGGCAATATGGACATCAACGACCTGGGCGTCGGCTCGACCGTCTACCTGCCGGTGCTGGTCAAGGGCGGCAATTTCTACACGGGCGATCCGCACATGGCGCAAGGTGACGGCGAGGTGGCGCTGACCGCACTCGAGCATTCGATGCGCCCGACCTTTCGCATCACGGTGCTCAAAAAGGGCGACCCAGGCATTCCATCGCGCTCGGGCAGCCTGGCCAGGCCGCTGGGCGAGACGGCCGATCACTGGGTGACGATCGGCCTGAACCCCGATCTGGATGAAGCGATGAAGGACGCCACGCGTGAATCGATCCGCTTCCTGACCGAGATACTGGGCATGGACCGTCCCACCGCATTTGCCTACCTGAGCGCGGCCAGTGACTTCCAGGTCAGCCAGGTGGTTGACGGTACCAAGGGCGTGCACGGGATGATCCGCAAGGCCGACTTCAGTAAGGTGAAGAACGGCTTCACCAACAAAGCTGGCAAGAAATGAGCAAGATTTGCACGGGGAAGATTTTTAGAAGATACTGTATGCAATTACAGTAAGCGACCCCGGCAGTTTGTGACCGCATGGGGCGGCCCGCCAGCGTGAACGCCCCAGCCCGAAAAATCATCCACTGCGATTGCGACTGCTTTTATGCATCGGTCGAGATGCGCGACGATCCGTCGTTGCGCGGTCGGCCGTTGGCGGTGGGCGGGCGCGCCGACCAGCGCGGCGTGGTTGCCACCTGCAATTACGAGGCGCGCCGCTTCGGCATCCATTCGGCGATGGCCACGGCCCAGGCGATGAAGCTGTGCCCGGAGCTCGTGGTGATTCCGCCGGCGATGGAAAAGTATCGCATCGCGTCCAGCCAGATCATGGCCATCTACCAGGATTACACGGAGATCGTCGAGCCGCTGTCGCTCGATGAAGCCTATCTGGACGTGACCGATTCGCCGCACTGCAAAGGCAGCGCGACGCTGATTGCGCAGGAGATCCGGCGCCGCATCGTCGAGACGGTGGGCATTACCGCCTCGGCCGGCGTGGGCCCGAACAAGTTCGTCGCCAAGATTGCCAGCGACTGGAACAAGCCCGACGGCCTGTTCCTGGTGCGGCCCGAAGAAGTCGACGCGTTTGTCGCGGCGTTGCCGGTCAAGAAGCTGCACGGCGTGGGCAAGGTCACGGCCGAGAAGCTCAACCGGCTCGGCGCCCAGACCTGCGCCGACCTGCGCGGCTGGAGCCTGGACAAGCTGCAGGAGCATATGGGCAGCTTCGGCGTGCGGCTGTATGACCTGAGCCGCGGGATCGACCATCGCGAAGTGAATACCTCGCGCGAGCGCAAGTCGATCAGCACCGAAGAAACCTATACGCCGGACGTGCCGGATCTGGCAGCCTGCCTGAAGCTGCTGCCCGATTTGCACGAGCATTTGCTGGGCCGTATCAAGCGGGCAAATGCTGAAAAATTCATCAACAAGCTGTTCGTGAAGATCAAGTTTTCGGACTTCCAGCAGACAACCGTCGAATGTGTGGGATATGCGCCCAACATTCCGACTTATGGACGTTTACTGGAGACCGGCTGGGCACGCGCCAGCCGGCCGGTGCGATTATTGGGCGTCGGCGTGCGCCTGGGCGACACCGAGATTGTCGAGCAGTTACGGCTGTTCGACGATTCTCCGGATGACGCGACAACCCCCTGACATTTTTGACGCTGCGGCTGCTGTGCAGCGTAGAATGTCGTTCCCTAGAAATACTGAAACAAGTGGATTAAACCTATGTGGTTCAAGAATCTCCAGATCTACCGCCTGCCGGCCCCTTGGGCCTACACCCCTGAACAGCTGGAAAAGGCCCTCGAGCCGGGCAGCTTCGTGCCTGCCAACAGCAATGAATTGCTGCGCCAGGGCTGGGATGCACCGCGCCCGAATGGCGGCCTGGTCCATGTCGTGAACAAGCAGATGCTGATCATGCTGGGCACCGAAAAGAAATTGCTGCCGGCATCGGTCATCAACCAGGTGGCCAAGGCCAAGGCGGCCGAGATGGAAGAAGCGCAGGGCTTCCCGCCAGGCAAAAAAGCCATGAAGGAACTGAAGGAGCGCGTGGCCGACGAACTGCTACCGCGCGCCTTCACGCTGCGCAGCAATGTCTGGACCTGGATCGACCCGGTCAATGGCTGGCTCGTGGTCGATGCGGCCAGCCCGGCCAAGGCCGACGACGTCGTCAAGCTGCTGCTCAAGGCCGTCGACAAGATGCCGCTGGAGTCGCTCCGCGTGCAGCGTTCGCCAGTAGCCGTGATGACCGGCTGGCTCGAAGCCGATGAAGCGCCGTACGGCTTCACGATCGACCAGGACACCGAACTGCGCGCCACCGGCGAGAGTCGCGCTGCGGTGCGCTACGTGAAGCACACGCTGGAGCCGGACGACATCCGCCGCCACATCGCCGCCGGCAAGCAGTGCACGCGCCTGGCCATGACCTGGAACGACCGCGTCAGCTTCGTGTTGACCGAGTCGCTGGCGATCAAGGGCATCAAGCCGCTGGACGTGATCAAGGAAGGCGAAAGCGCGACCCACAACGACGACGAACGTTTCGACAACGATATCGTCCTGATGACGGGCGAGCTGTCGAAGATGCTGGCTGATATCGTCGAAGCGCTGGGCGGCGAAGCCAAGGCGTAAGCAGGCGTCAGGTACATGGCGCCTGAATCAGGCGCCGGTGCATTGAACGGCCGGACCTGGTGTCCGGCCGTTTTTCGTTTCTGTTTATAATTCCTGGAACACGCCGGCGCTGCGGTTCTTGGTCACGTTATCCCAAGGGAACACCTGACCGTTCATCGCCACGTACACACCGGCCGGCAGCACCTGCGCGACGCCGCAGGCAAAGCCCAGGTTGAACAGCGCGTCGGAATTGGCGATCGCATACGGGATCATGGCGCCGGTCAGCACGATGGTCTGGTCGAGGCCCGCCGCGCCCAGCACAGCAGCCGTCTCGCGCATCGTGTCGGTGCCGTGCACGATCACGATGGCCTTCTCGGAGGCAGCCCGGCAGGTCGTCAGCACACGCTCGCGGTCGGCGTCGCCCATCTCGAGCGAATCGAGCAGCGGCAGTACATCCAGCGCCACCGGCACCGTCATGCGGCTGCGCTTGATGACCTCTGGCAAATGGCTTTCGGCAAAGCCCAGCACACCATTGAGTTCGTTGTAATGCTTGTCGAAAGTGCCGCCGGTGGCGATGAGTCGCAAAGTCATGTTGGTTTATCCACTCGCTGAAAAAAGGTCCTCATGATATCGCCAAACCACCGGCGATCTCCAGGCGACTGCGCTAGAATCGTCCGGATCGGATGAGTATTTCCCCCATCATTTTCCTTTTCTACAGTCTATTTCCATATTTGCCATGAAAGCAGTTGCCCCCGGAACCGTGATCTTCCAGCGCCATCGCGGCTATGGCGTGATCACGCATGTCAACCTGCTCACTGGGTGGGTATCGGCGCGCTTCGGCAACGAGTCGCGCGCGCAAGACCTGAACCTGTCGAACGACGAGGTGCAGCACGCCGACGGCGAGCCGATCCTGTTCCGGCGCGCCCCGCCCGACCGCATGCCACACGCGCGCCTGATGGCCGTCGTGCGCGCGCTGCACGAGGCCGGTTATCAGAAACTGTATCTGTACTCGTGGCCGAAGCCGTCCGGCCTGCACTGGCGCTGGCACCTGTTCACGGGGCCGCGCAACTGGATGCAGCGCACCTGGCGCGAAGGCTGGTATGGCTCGGGCGCCGAGTACAACAACAATCCGGTCATGGGTTGGAACGATGTGCCGGGCGCGAGCACCGATGAGCTGATCCATGCACTGGCCAAGTTCGATCCGCAAGGGCTGGCCGAGGCGCTGGGCCGCGACGAAGATCACACGGCGTGGTTCGCACAGGCATGCGACCTGCTGCTGCCCGGGTATATGTATAGCCTGAACATGGAGCGGCCCCCGGGTGGCGGCCTGATCGAAGCGCCACCGGTGCCGATCGTCCCGGTGCGCGCCGGCCTCAAACCCTATGCCGGGCCGGATATCGGCTGGCCGCCGGGCTGGGCCGGGCTGTGGACCGGCACGCATGTGCTGCCGGCGCCGAAGATCAACATCAAAGGCGAGCCCGAACTGCGCTGAGTTTCCACCTTTGCGTCAGCCTTGGGTTCCAGCCTGCGCTGGAACGACGTGCTGATGGTAGCCGGGATGGATGCAATTGCGCGGTTTGGCCTGCTACCGATGAACGTCGTTCCAGCGAAGGCTGGAACCCAAGTCAGCCCGCATACCACGCCGTTCCAACGCAGTGCCGCGGCCCGCTTACCGCTTGCCCAGTGCCTCAGGATTCAGAATATTGGTCGGCGTACCCTGCGCGAACTGCACGATATTCTCGAACGCCGCCCTGAAATACAGCTCGTAACTGTCCTGCTCGACGTAGCCGATGTGGGGCGTCGCCAGCACGGTCGGTATGCGCAGCAACGGTGAATCCGGTCCCAGCGGTTCGCTGGTGAACACGTCCAGCGCGGCCATGCCCGGGTGGCCTTTCTTCAAGGCGCTTTCCAGCGCGCCATCGGCCACCAGTTCGGCGCGGCTGGTGTTGACGAACAGCGCGTCCGGTTTCATCCGCGCCAGATCGCTTGCCGTGACGATGCCACGGGTCGTGTCGGCCAGGCGCAGGTGCAAGCTCAGCACATCAGCCATCTCGAACAGCGCCTCGCGCGACGGCGCCGCTTCAAAGCCATCGGCGATCGCCGCCTGCCGGCTCGCTTCGCTGCCCCACACCACCACGCGCATCCCGAACGCCCGCGCATAGCCGGCCACCAGCTTGCCGATCTTGCCGTAACTCCAGAGCCCCAGCGTGCGGCCATGCAGCACGCGGCCCACGCCGTTGAGCACCGGATTGGTCGAGGCCGTCTGCCACAGTCCTTCTTTCAGATTGGTGGCGTACGGCACGATCTTGCGGCTGGCCGCCATGATCAGTGCCCAGGTCAATTCTGCCGGTGCGACCGGTGAGCCGGTGCCCTCGGCAATCGCAATGCCGCGCGCGGTCGCAGCGGCGACGTCGATGTGGCCGCTGACCTTGCCGGTTTGCGAAATCAGTTTCAGGTTGGGCAGCTTGGCGAGCAGGGCCGCAGAGAGGGCGGTGCGTTCGCGGATCAGCACCACTGCATCGAACGGCGCCAGCCGGATGGCAAGCTGGCCCAGGCCGCGGGTCGAGCTTTGGAAGACCTTGACCTCATGGCCATCGAGCAGGGGATAGCACGCGAGACGGCGTGCAGCGTCTTGATAGTCATCAAGAATCGCGATTTTCAATGGTGTTGTCACAATTGTATGATCTGCCTGTAAACAAATAACACGATAGGGCAAATGCCCAAATAGCCTACTACATTAGTCGGGCATTTTTCCTACTTTTTTGTAGTGAAACCCGTCGAAACGCCGTTTTGCGGGTGTACAATCGGCGCAGAACTTAAGCGAATGACACGTATCCAACGGTGCTCACGAGACGCACCGCAAGGCTTCACTCGAAGCTGCCGACCTGCCCGCTGTATCGTCAAGTGTCGATTCCTGCTTCTGCCGCAGAGTGCTTGCCCAACGTCGTGATCGACCGCAGGGCGCCCCGGCCGAAGACGATGCAAGGTAACGGTCCACCCGAATTCTTAATTGGCATTTGGAGGTATCCCCATGAACCAACCCGTGATGGGCGGCGTCGCCGCACTGAACGTCCCAGCTTACATCAAACATCAAAAACTCATCAATTGGGTGGCTGAGATTGCTGCGCTGACCAAGCCTGACAGCATTTACTGGTGTGACGGTTCGGAAGACGAATACGACCGCCTGTGCGCCGAGATGGTTGCTGCAGGCACGATGAAAAAGCTGAACCCGGCCAAGCGTCCGAATTCCTACCTGGCCTGGTCCGATCCGTCGGACGTGGCGCGCGTCGAAGACCGCACCTACATCTGCTCGGCCACGAAAGAAGAAGCCGGCCCGACCAACAACTGGATGGAACCGGCCGAAATGCGCCAGACGCTGCACGGCCTGTTCGACGGTTGCATGACCGGCCGCACGCTGTACGTCGTGCCGTTCTCGATGGGCCCGCTCGGCTCGCCAATCGCCCACATCGGCGTCGAACTGTCCGACTCGCCATACGTCGCCGTCAATATGCGCATCATGACGCGCATGGGCCGCGCCGTGTACGACGTGCTGGGTCAGGACGGCGACTTCGTGCCGTGCGTGCACTCAGTCGGCATGCCGCTGGTCGATGGCCAGGCCGATGTCGCATGGCCATGCAATGCCACCAAGTACATCGTCCACTATCCGGATACCCGCGAAATCTGGTCGTTCGGTTCCGGCTACGGCGGCAATGCGCTGCTGGGCAAGAAGTGCTTCGCGCTGCGCATCGCCTCGAACATGGGGTACCAGGAAGCGCAGCAGGGCGGCACCGGCTGGCTGGCCGAACACATGCTGATCCTGGGCGTCGAATCACCGCAAGGCGACAAGAAATACATCGCTGCCGCGTTCCCGTCGGCCTGCGGCAAGACCAACTTCGCGATGCTGATCCCGCCACAGGCATTCAATGGCTGGAAAGTCACGACCATCGGCGACGACATCGCCTGGATCAAGCCGGGCGCCGATGGCAAGCTCGTCGCGATCAACCCGGAAGCCGGCTACTTCGGCGTGGCCCCGGGCACCAACGACAA
The DNA here is from genome assembly GCF_014200505.1 of Massilia aurea. Taxonomy (GTDB): domain Bacteria; phylum Pseudomonadota; class Gammaproteobacteria; order Burkholderiales; family Burkholderiaceae_D; genus Telluria; species Telluria aurea_B. The sequence goes on from NZ_JACHBX010000002.1 coordinate 913,196, forward strand.
GACCAACCCGAACTGCATGGCTTCGCTGCGTGAAAACGTCATCTTCACCAACGTCGCGCTGACCGACGATGGCGACGTCTGGTGGGAAGGCATGACCAAGGAAGCACCGGCTCACCTGATCGACTGGCAGGGCAAGGACTGGACGCCGGCATCGGGCACCAAGGCGGCGCATCCGAATGCGCGCTTCACGGTCGCCGCAACGCAGAATCCGGTGATCGATGCCGCCTGGGACGATCCTGCCGGCGTGCCGATCTCCTCGTTCATCTTCGGTGGCCGTCGTTCGACGACCGTGCCGCTGGTGACCGAAGCACGCGACTGGGTGGAAGGCGTCTACATGGCCGCCGCGATGGGTTCGGAGACCACCGCCGCCGCTGCCGGCCAGATGGGCGTCGTGCGCCGCGATCCATTCGCGATGCTGCCATTCATCGGCTACAACATGAGCGACTACTTCCAGCACTGGCTCGATCTGGGCAAGAAGGTCGAAGCGATTGATCCGGCGGCATTGCCGAAGATCTTCTGCGTCAACTGGTTCCGCACCGATGCGCAGGGCAACTTCGTGTGGCCAGGTTACGGTGATAATATGCGCGTGCTGAAGTGGATCCTGGACCGCACCGCCGGCGCCACCGGCGGCACCGAGCACCTGTTCGGCACCACGCCGAACTACACCGACCTGAACTGGGAAGGCGTGGACTTCAGCGAGCAGCAATTTGCGCAGATCACGTCGATCGACAAGGATGCCTGGCGCGAAGAACTGAAACTGCATACCGAGCTGTTCGAGAAACTGGCCTACCACCTGCCGCAAGAGCTGGTGGCCACGCGTGACCGGCTGGAGAAACAACTGGCTGCTTGAGCTTAAGCTGCCTGGTGGGGGAGGCGCCGTCTTCGCGACGGTGAAAATATAAAAAAAAGAACAGGGGCAGCGCCGGTGGCGCTGCCCCTGATTCATTGTAGGCTTGACCCTCACGTGGCGTGAGGCTCCATCCTGTCTTCACGCATGAAGAAAGGGTGAAACGATGCTGCTGAAAATTGGGGAACTGGCAAAGCGCACTGGCTTGACGGTCCGTGCCTTGCACCACTACGACGCGATCGGGTTGCTATCGCCTTCTGCGCGTTCCGACGCCGGCTACCGGCTGTACAACGAAGCCGACATCGCCCGCCTGCACCGCATTCTGGCATTGCGCAGGTTCGGGCTGGCGCTGGCCGACATCGGAACTACCCTCACCAGAGCCGACCTGTCGCTGGCCACGGTCGTCGCGCGCCAGATCGGCCTGCTGACCGAGCAGATCCAGCAGGCCAAAGCCTTGCGCAGCCGCTTGTCCCAACTGCAGGGTCAGCTGGCCGACGGACAGGAACCGGATCTGGCCGATTGGCTGACAACGCTGGAGCACATGACCATGTACGACAAATATTTTTCGCAGGAAGAACTCACGCAATTACCGATCTATACCCAGGCCGATGATGTCGAACCCGAGTGGCAGGCACTGGTAGCGCAGGTGCAGGCGCTGATGGATGCCGGTACTGACCCTGGTGATTCGCAGGCGCAGGTTCTGGCGACGCAGTGGATGGCGATGGTCAGGCGCGACACGGGGAACAATCCGATCCTGTTCGCCAAGCTGAACGCGATGCACGAACACGAGCCCAGCGTGCAGGAGCGTACGGGTATTTCTCTGCAGATGATGACGTTCATCCTGACGGCATCGAAAGCGCACCAGTTGTCGATCTACCGGAATTATCTCGACGACGACGAATTTGCCTTCATGCGCGCCAACTTCGGCAAGCGCGACGCCGAGTGGCCGCCGCTCGTGGCGCAGGTCCGCACGGCGATGGACGAAGGCCATGCGCCCGACTCGCCACAGGCACGCGCGCTGGCGCTGGCGTGGTTCGATCTGTTCCGCTCGTTTGCCGGCGACCAGCCTGCAACCCAGCAAAAGATCCGGCAAGCCTTGCAGGATGAGCCGGCACTGCGGCAATCCGGGATGGTCGACGAGCGCATGCGCGCGTTCATCGGCGCGGCAATGCAGGCCTTGCGCGCATAAAAAAACAGGGGCAGCGCCGCTGGCGTTGCCCCTGTTTGATCGTGCTGCCTGAAGCGGCGCGTTATGCCTTCGCTGGCGCTTTCAACAACGGCTTCAGATACTTGCCGGTGGCGCTGCCCTTGTTCTTGGCCACGTCTTCCGGCGTACCCGTTGCCACGATGACGCCGCCGCCGGCGCCGCCTTCCGGCCCCAGGTCGACCACCCAGTCCGCCGTCTTGATGACGTCCAGGTTGTGCTCGATGATCGCCAGCGTATTGCCCTGGTCGCGCAGGCGGTGGATCACCTTCAGCAGCAGGTCGATGTCGGCAAAGTGCAGGCCGGTCGTCGGCTCATCCAGGATATACAGCGTGCGACCCGTGTCGCGCTTTGACAGCTCGAGCGAGAGCTTGACACGCTGCGCTTCACCGCCCGACAAGGTCGTCGCACTCTGCCCCAGCTTGATGTAGCCGAGGCCCACGTCCAGCAGCGTCTGCAGCTTGCGCGCAATCACCGGCACCGGCTTGAAGAACTCGTGCGCATCCTCGACGGTCATTTCCAGCACCTCGGTGATGTTCTTGCCCTTGTAATTGACTTCCAGCGTTTCGCGGTTGTAGCGCTTGCCATGGCAGACGTCGCACGGCACATACACGTCCGGGAGGAAGTGCATCTCGACCTTGATCACGCCATCGCCCTGGCACGCTTCGCAGCGTCCGCCCTTGACGTTGAACGAGAAGCGGCCTGCGCTGTAGCCGCGTTCCTTGGCCGTCGGCACCGTCGAGAACAGATCGCGGATTGGCGTGAACAGGCCCGTGTACGTCGCCGGATTCGAGCGCGGCGTGCGACCGATCGGTGCCTGGTCGACCGAGATCACCTTGTCGAAGTGTTCCAGGCCGTGGATCGACGTGTGCTCGGCCGGCTCGGTCTGCGAGCCGTACAGGTGACGCGACAGTGCCGGATACAGCGTGTCGTTGATCAAGGTCGACTTGCCCGAACCCGAGACGCCCGAAATGCAGGTCATCAAGCCTACTGGCAGCGTCAGCGTCACGTCCTTCAGGTTGTTGCCCTTGGCGCCCGTGATCACCAGCTGACGCGCCGGGTCGGCCTTGGTGCGCTTCTTCGGTACTTCGATCCGGCGCCGACCGTCGAGGTACTGGGCCGTCACCGAATGCTCGTTCTTCATGATCTGCTCGAGCGTGCCTTCGGCGATGATCTGCCCGCCGTGCACGCCCGCGCCCGGCCCCATGTCGACGATGTAGTCGGCAGTGCGGATTGCATCTTCGTCGTGCTCGACGACCAGCACGCTGTTGCCGATGTCGCGCAGGTGTTTCAGTGTCGCGATCAGGCGATCGTTGTCGCGCTGGTGCAGGCCGATCGACGGCTCGTCGAGCACGTACATGACGCCCGTCAGGCCCGAGCCGATCTGCGACGCCAGGCGGATGCGCTGCGCTTCGCCGCCGGACAACGTGTCCGCGCTGCGGTCGAGCGACAGGTAATCCAGGCCCACGTTGTTCAGGAACTTGAGGCGCGAAATGATCTCTTTGATCACACGCTCGGCGATGTCCTTCTTGGCGCCGGTCAGTTCCAGCGTTTCGAAGAACTCGAGCGTATCGCGCAGCGGCTTGTCGGACACTTCATAGATCGCGCGCTGCTGGGCGCCCTGACCGATTTTCACGTACCGCGCCTCGGTGCGCAGACGCGCGCCTTCGCACGACGGGCACTTCTTCTCATTGATGAACTTCGCCAGCTCTTCCTTGACGGCCATCGAATCGGTTTCGCGATAACGGCGCTGCAGGTTGTTCACGACGCCTTCGAACGTGTGCTCGCGAATCACGGTGCGGCCGCGTTCGTTCACATAGCTGAACGGGATCGCCGTCTTGCCCGAGCCGAACAGCACGGCATCCTGCGATGCCGCCGGCAATTTGTCGAACGGTATGTCGAGGTCGAAATCGTAATGCGACGCCAGGTTCTGCAGCATCTGGAAGTAGAACTGGTTGCGGCGATCCCAGCCCTTCACGGCGCCGGACGCCAGCGACAGGTGCGGGAAGGCCACGACCCGTTTCGGATCGAAGAATTCGATGTGGCCCAGGCCATCGCATTCCTGGCAGGCGCCCATTGGGTTGTTGAACGAGAACAGGCGCGGTTCCAGCTCTTGCAATGAGTAGCCGCAGACATTACAGGCGAACTTGTTCGAGAACACCGTCATGTTCTCGGTGTCCATTTCGTACGCAACCGCGCGGCCATCGGCCAGGCGCAGTGCGGTCTCGAAACTCTCGGCCAGGCGCTGCTTGATGTCCGGATTGACCTTGATGCGGTCGATCACGACGTCGATCGTGTGCTTCTCCGTCTTTTTCAGCTTGGGCAGCTCGTCGATCTCGTAGATCTTGGCCGCAGCCACGCCGCTGGCGATACGGAAACGCACGAAGCCCTGGGCTTGCATTGCCAGGAACAGATCGCCATGCTCGCCCTTGCGGCCGGCCACGACCGGCGCCAGGATCATCAGCTTGGTGCCTTCCGGCATGGCCAGCACCGAGTCGACCATCTGCGACACGGTTTGCGCGGCCAGCGGATGGTGCGGGTGCTGCGGGCAATACGGCGTGCCGACGCGCGCATACAGCAGGCGCAGGTAATCGTGAATTTCGGTAACGGTGCCGACGGTCGAGCGTGGATTGTGCGAGGTCGCCTTCTGCTCGATGGAGATGGCCGGGGACAGGCCCTCGATCAGGTCGACATCGGGCTTTTCCATCAGCTGCAGGAACTGGCGCGCGTAGGCCGACAGCGACTCGACGTAGCGGCGCTGGCCTTCGGCATACAAGGTATCGAAAGCGAGCGACGACTTGCCGGAGCCCGACAAACCCGTGATCACGATCAGCTTGTTGCGCGGCAGATCGAGGTTGATGTTCTTCAGATTGTGCGTGCGGGCACCACGAATGCGAATTTCTTCCATTAAGTTGGGCAGACTTTCTATTAGTTTATGTGGGCCACCGTGGCGGAGCCGCGAACGCTAAGCGACCGGGTCAGCGGGCCAATCGGGGAGAACCCGTTAGTGTAGCTGGTTTTTGTTACGGCTGTATATTTGTCCAGTGGTTCTAATGTGCGCATTGCCGGATCGGCAAGCGCATCCGGGTGGCGCGATGGCCTGGACAACGACATGTCCGCCGTATGTGGGTCGCCCTCTGAACGGTTCAATGACAAAGCGTTCAGATTCGCAAAATAAATTTCTCTGCTGAGCTATGGATGAGGTCGGATTGACAACAAAATCGACGGGATGACGCGGCGTTACGGCTGATGGGTGACAACAAATTGTTGTGGCAAATCCGGGCGCCGGCCTCATAATAGTGCGCTGTACCACCACGTTCCCTGACGCCTAGAAGCATGCAGAGTCAGGGCTGATCATACCCAGCAGGAGTAATCAAATGGCATCAGTTAACAAGGTCATCATCGTTGGCAACCTCGGCCGCGACCCGGAAGTGCGCTACATGCCGAGCGGCGACGCCATCGCGAACATCGCAGTCGCCACCTCGTACAAATCCAAAGACCGCAACACCGGCGAGCAAAAAGAGCTGACCGAGTGGCACCGTATTTCGTTCTTCGGCCGCCTGGCCGAGATCGTCGCGCAATACCTGAAGAAAGGTTCGTCGGTCTACGTCGAAGGCCGCCTGCAGACCCGCAAGTACACCGACAAGGACGGCATCGAGCGCTACGCAACCGACGTCATCGCTGAAAACATGCAGATGCTGGGCGGTCGCCAGGGCATGGGCGGCGACGGCGGCGGCATGGGTGGAGGCATGGACGACGACTACTCGGCGCCACAGCAGCCACGCCAGCAAGCACCACGCCAGGCGCCACCGGCACCGGCAGCACGCCCGCAGCCGAAGCCGGCACCGAACTTCTCGGATATGGATGACGACATTCCGTTCTAGAACTTCCTTCCATCAATTTTTTTGTTGGTAAAAAGCCCGCATACCGAAAGGTGGCGGGCTTTTCCTTTATCAACACACTGCTGTTTAATTCGGTGGTATTTACTGATTACTTATTTTGCAAAAAAAGTGGGTAATGAAGAAGTTCATTGTAAATAGTATCCTGCTTCCGACTATAAGCGCGATCCTGTGAGTTGTTATGAATTAATTAGGCACGATCGAGCCGCTTGAAATATTAATTTCTACTTCGGAATAACGACAAGTTATTGCTGAAGCTGTGCCGATTTCTGAGTTGCAAAAGATGCAATGTAATCAAATAAATCTTATTTTTCTTCTTTTCTTGTTCCACGTATTCGCCCCATTTTCCACTCATATGTTCTTCCTAAGCCCGATGTTATAGATCGGACGTAGCCACGGCAATCTTGGTATTTAATTATCTATTTCACCTTCTGTATTTACAAAAAATAATTCAAAATTGCAGTTGATTAATATATTATTTCTTGTTACTGTAATAAAGCTACCTTGGGTTGTATTTCGCTTACTTCAGCTGGTATTGTCTTGGGGTATCGCTAAAGTCCGCAACAAGTCTGCTTGTGTCCCAATCAGTTCATATCCGACGCAAGTAAATGTCTCGCTTCATTGCTAATGAAAGAATATATGCCAATTAACTTGTCTCTTCTCGGCGGTAAACCACTGATCGATACAGAGGTCAACCCTAGAGAAATTTTCAACCTTCTTGCTGAGAAGGACGAGAAATATAAATATCCACGTGACGTCCAGTCGCAGGTGTGGGACCGATGGATGGCACGTCGAAACGAACGCGATCTAGTGGTGAAAATGAATACCGGCGGCGGTAAAACTATCGTTGGTCTCCTTATGTTGAAGAGCAGTCTAAACGAGGGAGTTGGTCCTGCAGTGTACGTGGCACCGGACAAGTACTTGGTGCGCCAAGTATTGAAAGAAGCCGCAGATCTTGGTGTCCACGCTACTACGGATCACCAAGGCGCAGATTTTTTGCAGGGTAAGGCGATTTTGGTAACGAATATTTACCATTTAGTTAATGGATTGTCGGTTTTTGGAACCACAGATACAGGTGTGAAAATTCCAGTTGGCGCTCTTTTGATTGACGATGCACATGCTTGTCTTGCTACGACCGAGGCGCAGTTCACTCTGAAAGCTGGAGCGACTCATGAACTGTATGCAGCTATGCTGCAGTTATTTCGTCCCACACTTGCCGATCAGAACGAGACAAAGTTGCTTGAGATGGAGGATGGCGCTGGTGAGCTGGAAATGATTGTGCCATTCTGGGCATGGCAGGCTAAAGCCACTCAAGTTGCCAAGATTTTGACAGAGTATCGAAACGATGATGAGATCAAATTTAATTGGCCTTTAGTAAAAAACCATCTGGATCAGTGCCGCTGTGTATTCTCTGGGCATCGCCTTGAGATCAGCCCTAAATGCCTCCCAATCGAAGCAATTCCATCATTTGTTGAAGCAAAGCGTAGGGTCTTTCTGACAGCGACACTTGCAGATGACTCGGTTCTTGTGTCGGACTTCAACGCACGGCCCCAAACGGTGGTTGATCATATTACGCCAAATGTAGCGAATGATATTGGCGACAGGATGATATTAGTTCCTCAAGAAATCGATCCGAACTTAACGGATATTGATCTCAAAAATTACTTAAAAGAAAAATCGAAAATTTACAACACAGTGGTCATAGTTCCGTCAGACTACCGGCTGACATTTTGGAAAGATGTGGCCGACCTGACTGTGACGGCAGAAAATCTTGAAAAAGCAGTTGAGAGATTGAAGATGCAGCACGTTGGCCTCGTTGTTATGGTCAACAAGTACGATGGCATTGATCTCCCCGGAAACGCGTGCCGTATCCTGGTGCTTGATGGGCTGCCCCAAACAAGAAGGCTTTACGAGCGTGTTGAAACAAATTTCTTGGCGGGAAGCGAACACATTATCTCCCGGCAGATTCAACGGATTGAGCAAGGAATGGGCCGTGGAATTAGGGGGAATGACGACCACTGTGCTGTTCTACTCATGGGGCCGTCGCTGATCAAAACCATGTTCCTTATAGGTGCGAAACAGCGATTCTCGCCAGCGACGCGCGCCCAGTTTGAGAAGTCTTTGCAGGTAGCCAGTCAACTTGCCGATGGTATTGCAGAACTGGATAGCGCAATGGACTACTGCCTTTCTAGAAATCCAGAATGGAAGAAGGTGGCGCGTGAGGCGCTTGCAAATATCGTCTACCCTGCGAAAGGATCGGTACGATCGGTTGCGGTGGCGCAGCGGCAGGCATTCGACAATGCATCAATTCGAGATTATGGCGAAGCTCAGCGTGTTATGCAGGCAGCTGTTCGTGAAGCTGTAACTGAGTCAGACAATGTACAAGGTTGGCTTAAATGGCAGTTGGCTGAGTATATGCAGCTTACCGACCCAGTACAGGCTCAGCAAATATTAAAGGCAGCCTTGCAGCTCAATCGTCGTTTAACTCGTCCCATTGATGGCATGGGGTATCAAAAGCTAAATGGCAAGGACCTCTCCCAAGCCAGGGAAATTGCATGGAAACTCAAAAGCTATGCAGGCAAGCCGAATAACTTGCTTATACAGGTGAATGGTATTTTAGATGACCTCGACTTTGTGCCGGACAACGCCACAATTTTTGAAGTGGCAATGGAGCAACTTGGCGATTTCCTCGGATTTCTCTCACAGCGCCCGGAGGTTGAATATAGCAGTGGTCCCGATGTACTCTGGTCTGTGGGCAGCTTGCAGTATTTCGTAATAGAGTGCAAAAGCGGTGCGGTTGTAGAGAAGATCACCAAAACGTACGCAAACCAACTTAGTGGCTCGATGAACTGGTTCGGAAAACGCTATGACCAAACATGCAAAGCCACCGCGATTTTAGTGCATCCTTCGCGTTCTTTTGAGCATGCCGCCACTCCTCATCCTACTGCTAGAATCATCACAGCAAAAACTTTGCCTCTCCTCAAAGACGCAGTGTCCAATTTTGCGAAAGCGCTCGCGGCTTCTATTGATATTATCGATGCTGCTGAGGTACAGCGACTCCTCGACTACTTCAAGCTAACCCCAGCCCTATTAGTCGCCAATTTCACCGAAGAGCCGAGGAGTTAGTCTAAGTAAAAGACATGGAGCGAAGATCTCTTAATTTATTTTAAGACCTTCGCATTCCTATTTGGTCGTGATCACTATATTAATTATTTCATGTGGAAAAATCTGCGTCCAAGTGTATTGGCACTTTACTATTTACATGTGCTGGGACGCTATATCGGGATAAGTAATCTTGTCACGCATGAAAGAATTAAATTGCTAAGCCCAATTTTTTGATCATGTCCGACTTTTAACTATCAGTCCAAGCCCAGACTGCTGATCTAATTCAGTCATCAATCTATGGGCCAACCTCGTCAACCTAGGCCGAAGCACTATCGACCTGAATGTAATCAATCATTGCTCCTGGTCGCCAAGAGGGAAGTCATGCTTAGCTAGTTTTCTTAGTCGAGTTCGACTAGACTAGCCAACCATTTCTGAAATCTCAATCAGATTCAGATCCGGATCACGCACATACACCGAGCGGATCTTGCCGGTGGCCCCAGTCCGCTCGACCGGCCCTTCGACAATAGGCCAGTCGCAGCTGCCCAGATGCGCAATCACTTGATCAAGCGGCACTGACGCAATGAAACACAGATCCAGCGCCCCCGGCACCGGCAGGTGCGCCTTCGGCTCGAACTCGGCGCCGCGCTGGTGTAGGTTGATCTTCTGGTTGCCGAATTTGAAGGCGATGCGACCCGCGCCAAAGGTTTCCAGGCGCATGCCCATGACTTCCGTATAAAAATGCTTCGTCGCATCGAGATCGGTGCAGGTCAGCACCAGATGGTCGAGATGGGAAATCATAGCAGGCGGTCCTTGAATGAAGATGATTACAGCTCGGTGCGCAACTCGAACAACTCCGGGAACAGCACGACATCCAGCATCTTGCGCAAATACCCCACGCCGTCCGTACCGCCCGTGCCGGTTTTAAAACCGATGACGCGCTGCACGGTCGTCACATGCCGGAAGCGCCACAAGCGAAACGCCGTCTCGATATCCACGAGCTTCTCACCCAGCTCATACAGCGGCCAGTACTGGTCAGTATCGCGATACACGACCATCCACGCCGCTTTCACCGACGGATCCGACTGCGTCGCCTGATGCCACGGCCCGGCAAGCCGCGCCGCATCCAGGGCCAATCCACTGCGCGCCATCACCATGATCGCTTCGTCATACAGCGACGGTTTATCGAGCACGCCCTGCAGCGTCGCATGCGCGTCAGGCTTGTGCTGATGCACCTGCAAATGCGTGACGTTCTTGTTCCCCAGGATGAATTCGATCTCGCGATACTGGTGCGACTGGAACCCCGACGACGCGCCCAGGTACGGGCGGATCGCCGTGTACTCGGGCGGCGTCATCGTCGCCAGCACATCCCATGCATGCACGAGCTGGTTCATGATCGCGGCCACGCGCGCCAGCATCTTCATCGCCGCCGGCAGCTGGCCCCGCGCGATGTTGTCACGCGCACCGTGCAGCTCGTGCAGCATCAGCTTCATCCACAGTTCGCTGGTCTGGTGCTGGACGATGAACAGCAGCTCGTTGTGCTCGGGCGACAGCGGATGCTGGGCGTTGAGGATCGTGTCGAGCGACAGGTAGTCGCCGTAGCTCATGTCCTTGCTGAAATCGAGCTTGGCGCCGTGGTAGCCGGGCTGCGATACCGGGCAGCTGCCCGCATCCACATTGTTGTTGGACGAATCCGGATTGACTGGGCAGGGCATCATGTCCTCTCTAGGAAATCGCTCAGGTCACCGCAGTGCGCTTGGCATCGACCTGATAGTCGCTGCGGTCCAGGATATCCTTGAGCACCATCACCGCCTGCCACACATCGTCATACCCCGTGTACAGCGGCGTGAAGCCAAAGCGCATCACCTGCGGCTCGCGATAGTCGCCGATCACGCCGCGCGCGATCAGGGCCTGCATCACCGCGTAGCCATGCGGGTGCGTCACGCTCACCTGGCTGCCACGGTCCGCATGATTGCGCGGCGTGATCAGCTCCAGCGGATGCGCAGCGCATTCCTGTTCGAGCAGCGCCAGGAACAGGTCCGACAGCGCCAGCGACTTCTTGCGCAGCGCCGCCATCGTCACGTCCTGGAACACGGCCAGCCCGCATTCGATCAGTGCCAGCGCCACCACCGGCTGCGTGCCGCACATCGCGCGCTTGATGCCGGCCACCGGCGCAAACGCCGGCTGCATCGCGAACGGCTGGCGGTGCGCCCACCAACCGGTGAGCGGCTGCGTGAACTGCGCATGATGGCGCTGCGGCACCCAGATGAATGCCGGCGCGCCCGGTCCGCCGTTGAGGAATTTGTAGGTGCAGCCCACCGCGAAGTCGGCGTTTGCGCCATTCAGGTCGACCTCCACTGCGCCAGCCGAATGGGCCAGGTCCCAGATCGCCAGCGCGCCGGCGGCGTGGATCTGCGCCGTGATCGTTTTCATGTCGAGCATGCGCCCGGTGCGGTAGTTCACGTGCGTGAGCATCACCACCGCCACCTGGGCGCCGGCATCGCCTTCGAGGGCGGCCGGCAGGTCGGCCCAGCTGTCGAGCAGGCGCAGCTCGTAGCCGCGCTCGAGCCAGCCGATCAGGCCTTCGGCCATGTAGATGTCGCTCGGGAAGTTATCGCGCTCGGTGAGGATGATGCGGCGGGCCGCGTGGGCCGGTGCGTCTGCCTGCATCTTCAGTGACGCAGCCAGCGCCTTGAACAGGTTCACCGACGTCGAATCGGTGACCACCACTTCATCGGCGGCAGCGCCGATCAGCGGCGCGATCAGGGTGCCCAGGCGCTGTGGCAGGTCGTACCAGCCGGCCGTGTTCCAGCTGCGGATCAGGTCATTGCCCCATTCGGCGGCGATCACGTCCTGTGCGCGTTGCAGGGCCGCGCGGGGGCGGGCGCCGAGCGAATTGCCATCGAGGTAAATCACGCCGTCCGGCAGCGCAAAGGCATTGCGCTGGGGAGCCAGCGGGTCGGCCGCGTCGAGGGCCAGGCAGTCTTGTCGTGTGATCATATGAACGGTCGCGAAGAAGTAGTGGGTGCCGGCCTGGCCGGACGATACCGCCATTCTAGGCTAGGGAAGCACTGATTTATTCTGGGGGATGGAATTGGCTGCGGAAAAAGCCGCCATGCAAGGCGCAAATCGCAGCAATAGCGAGCTATTGCGAGAATTTGCAACGCCGCAAGGTGGCTATTTTCCGTGCCAAGTCCGCCTCCATGAATTAATCAGTGCTTCCCTAGAGGCCAAAGAATGCGGTGACAGTGGCGCACCCTGGCTGTAGAATCGCGCCCAATCAAGTGAATGGTGCCGTCCTGCTCGTCTGCAGGAAGGTGAAACGGGAAGCCGGTGACGTGTGCGAATCCATCGCACGCCAGTCCGGCGCAGCCCCCGCTGCTGTATGCCTGACGACCCTCGTCGAACGCCACTGTGCCCCGTGCACGGGAAGGCAGGACCCGGGAAGGATGACGGCAAGCCAGAAGACCGGCCAATCACGATGCATTGCGTACGTCCCGGGGTGTGGGCGTGCCTGTTGGTAGTTCGTCGTTCCTTCTGTGTTGCCAATGCGTTCGCGCAGGCGTTCGCACGTACGCGTGCGCATGGCCTGTCACGCCCAGCGTGGAAGGAAGACGTCTGCCCGTTGTCATGCGCGCCCTGGCGCGCAGCTGAAAAGGTCGACGTTCACATGAACACTGATTCGCTTGCCCGCGCCTGTACTGCGCTGGTGCTTCTGCTCGCGTCCCTGCTTGCCTGTGCCCACAGCCACGCCGCCACCATGTTCGCCGTGGTCACCGAGCGCGCCGCGCCGGGCGCGATCGAGGCCGCGCACCGCCATCTGGCCAGCCACCCGCGCGACCGGATCCAGCTACGCACACCGGCCCAGTTGATGGCTGCCAGCGAACGCGAGGTAGGCCAGTGGATCGCCGGCGCCGACACGGTGCTGGCGGTGTCGCTGTTCGGCGATCCGGCGCGCCGCATGAAGGATGCGCTGGCACGCCATGCAAAGCCAAACACCGCGGTGCTGGCGTTCAATGGCGAAGCAAGCCTGAACCTGATGACGCGCGCGGCGCACGGCAGCCTGGCCGGCTTCGCGCCCGAACTGCTGCGCGAACTGGCGGCCGAAGCGCCGGCGCCCGCCGCACTGCAGGCGGCAGAAGCCAATCCCGCCGCGCGCCACTGGCTCGCGGCGCGGCGCGTCTGGCAAGCGGGCGGCGCGGACAACACCACGGCCCTCATCGCCCACTTGCTGCATCCATCGACAGCGCTCGGCCCTCCGCTGCCAGAACCGACGCTGCGCCTGCGCGTCGGCCAGAACGAGCTGCAGGATGCTGCCGCATGGGGCAACGCCGCCAAGCTGGGTCTGAAGGACCGCCCGACCGTCGTCGTGCTCGACCTGGCGAACATGGATGGCATGGTACCGGCTGCGCTGTGCCGCCGCATCGAAGAACAGGGCCAGGCCTGCGTGCAGCTGCTCACGCGCTGGGGCGGCGCCTCGCGCGAAGCGCTGGTGCGCCTGCCCGAGCTGATCGCGCCAGCGAAGCCTGCAGCGCTGGTGGTGCTGCAGGACTTCGTCGTCGGCGCCGCCGAAGGCCGTGAAGTTGTCAGCGAAGCCTTCAAGCGCCTCGATATCCCCGTATTCAAGGCGATCCGCCTGTCGGACCGCACCGCCATGCAGTGGCAGCTTTCGCCCGATGGCCTGCCGCCCGATTCGGTGCAGTACCGCGTCGCGCTGCCCGAGCTGCAGGGCATTGGCCAGCCGATGGTGGTGGCGGCGCTGGGCGGGTCGCAGCGCGACCGCCTGACCGGCATCGAGAACCGCCCGCCGGTGCTGCTGCCGGCCGAAGTCGATCGCATGACGGCGCGCGTGAGCCGCTGGCTGGCGCTGCGTGCCAAGCGCAACGCCGACAAGCGCGTCGCGATGGTCTATTACAACCACCCGCCGGGCCGCCAGAACATCGGCGCCGACAACCTGAATGTGCCGGCGTCGCTGTTCGACATGCTGCATGCGCTCAAGGCTGCCGGCTACACGGTTGGCGATCTGCCGGCCACGCCCGAAGCGCTGCTCGACATGATCATGGCGCACGGCGTGAACCTGCCGGAAGACCGCGCCGCGCTGCGCGAGATGAGCGCCACCGTCAATAGCGTCAGCGCGGACGACTACGCGCGCTGGTTCGCCACGCTTGCACCGCGCGTGCAGGGCGAGATGAAGGACGGCATGCTGGGCCGCCTGCATGCCGACGTGCTGGTCGCCGAAGCGCAGGGCGAGCGCGCGCCGGGCCGCAAGCAGGCCGAGACGATCATCAAGGAATTGCTGCACCTGGTCGAAGGTGTCGACCATCCGCAGCGCGTGCAGGCCACGCGCGACCTGCATGCGCTCGAAGACGGCTACCGCGCCTGCCTCGACGACAGCAAACCCAGTCCGTGCAAGGCGCTCGCGCCACTGTATCGGCGCCTGATCGGCTACGGCATCGAAGGCATGCGCGGCTGGGGCCCGGCGCCGGGCAAGGTGATGGTCGACAGCGGCAAGCTGCTGGTGCCGGGCCTCACGTTTGGCAATGTGTTCATCGGCCCGCAGCCGCCGCGCGGCTGGGAAGTCGATGAAGAATTGCTGCACGCGAATACCAGCATCACGCCGCCGCACCAGTACCTGGCCTTCTACCACTGGATCCGCGACCGCTTCAAGGCCGACGCCGTCGTGCACGTGGGACGCCACTCGACGTTTGAATTTTTGCCCGGTAAAGCGGTGGGCCTGTCGAGCGACGATTATCCCAGCCTGATCGCGGGCGACCTGCCGGGCATCTACCCGTACATCGTCGACGGCGTGGGCGAAGGCACGCAGGCCAAGCGCCGCGGCCTGGCGATCATCGTCGACCACCTCACGCCCCCGCTGGCAACGACGCCGCTGTACGACGAACTGCTGTCGCTGCGCCAGATCGTCGAGAGCTTCGAAGCTGCGTCGTCCGAGTCGCTCAAGACGCAGGCCGCACAACTGATGCGCGAGCGCGTCGTGGCGCTGAACCTGCGTGCCGAACTCGAAGCGTCGATGTCCGACGTGCTCGAAGTGCGCGGCATCGGCTTCGATGCCGCCGACGACGATTTGCTGGCGCACGAGGTCGGCCACTACCTGACCAAGCTGCAAGAGAAATTCATGCCGTTCGGCCTGCACGTGTTTGGCCGGCCGTGGGACCAGAAGTCCCTCGACCTGATGCTCGATTCGATGACCAAGAGCGGCATCGATGATCCCTCCATCGCCGACAAGCTGCGCGACTCGCCGCGGCGTGAAATGGCTGGTTTGCTGGCGGGCCTGGATGGCCGCTACATCGAGCCGGGCAAGGGCAACGATCCATTGCGCTCGCCCGAGGCGCTGCCGACGGGCCGCAACTTCCATGCGGTCGATGGCGACATCCTGCCCACGCGCCTGGGTTTCGGGCTGGCGCAAAAGATGGCGGCCAAGGCGATGGCGCGCAGCCGGGGCGATGCTGCGCGGGAGCAGGGCAGTGAAGGCATCATCCTGTGGGCCTCGGACGCGGTGCGCGACGAGGGCGTGATGGTCGGCTTCGCGCTGGCCATGATGGGCGCGGAGCCGGTCTGGAATGCGCGCGGCATCGTCACCGACGTGCGCCTGGTGCCGGGTGCCGTGCGGCGCGATGCGCTGGTGACCACGTCTGGCCTGTTCCGCGATTTGTACCCGAACCTGATCCGCCTGATCGACCGCGCCGGCCGGCTGGCGCTGGCGGCGTCCGCCGAGACGATGGCGCGGCAAGACCCGGCCCTGCGCGAAGCCTTGCAAGCCGCGCTGGCGCCGCTCCAGGGCGCCGCCTGGGGCAGTGAAGCCGTGCAGGACAACCGGGTCGCGCGCGAATGGCTGGTGCGCCAGCGCGCGCTGGTCGCGGGCGGCGCATCGACCATCGAAGCGGGGCAGGGCGCCGCGCTGCGCGTGTTCGGCGATGCGCCGGGCGCGTACGGCACGGGCGTGAACCGCCTGACCGAGCGCTCGGGCGCCTGGCGCGAGCGCGAGGAAATCGGCCGTGCCTATCGCAACCGCATGGGCCACGCGTACGGTCTGGATGCCGACGGCGATGCGCAGCACCGCGCCTTTGACGTCGCGCTGGACGGCATCCACCGCACCTACCACGGCCGCGCCAGCAATCTGTACGGCCTGCTCGACAACAATGACGCCTTCGACTATCTGGGCGGCCTGTCGCTGGCCGTCGAGACGCGCACCGGCCGCGTGCCGGACGCATTGATCCTGCAGCACGGGCGACCGGGCCAGGCCGACGTCGAGCCGCTGGCCACCGCGCTGCTGGGCGAATTGCGCGGGCGCTTTTTGAACCCTGCGTGGCTGCGTCCATTGATGGACAACGGCTACTCGGGCGCACGCACGATGGGCCAGGAATTCATCGAGAACCTGTGGGGCTGGCAGGTCACGCGCCCGGACCTCGTGAAGAACTGGGCCTGGGACGAAGTCAAGGCGGTCTACTTCGACGATGCGCACAAGCTCGGCCTGCCCGAATTTCTGGGCCAGCGCCACAACGCGCACGTCAAGGCGCACATGCTGGCCGTGTTCATGGTGGCCGCCGAAAAAGGCTTCTGGAAGACCGACCCGGAAACGATCCGCACGATGGGCGGCGAGCTGGCGCGCCTGGTGGCCGCCAACGGCTTGCCGGGCAGCGGCCACACGTCGCCCGATCACCCGATGTGGGGCTGGCTGGCGCCGCAGCTCGATCGCGGCGATGCGCAGCAGCTTGGCGTGACGCTGGCGAAGGCGCGCGGCGAGATGCTGCCGGCGCTTGCGGTCCCGGCACCTGCTGGTGCGCCGACAGCGGCGGTATCACCGGCCGCGGCGCCACCACGCGCCGACGCGCAGCAGGGGCAGGCGCCTTCCGCGCCCGCACCGGCGGCCCCGCCAGCCATGCGCGTGTATGAACTCAACCAGCAACCCGAACCCGCGCCGCTTCCTGGCCTGCGCATCGTGCAGGTCCTGGTCATCCTGGCCGCCTGCTTTGCCCTGTTTGCGCTCGGCCTGTGGCGCGGCCGCAGCACCCCTCAACCTGTAAGGAGTACCTCATGATCGATCACTTGTCCTATGCCTGGCTGCACGACGCCGTCAGCTGGCTGCTCACGCCTTCGCTGGTGGCGCTGCTGGCCGGCTGCGCCATTGCGCTGGTCGAATCCGGCATCGCCGTCGGCGAGCGCTTTCACGGGCTGGCCCGGTTGCGCGCGTCCGGCAACATCGAGCACGTGCAGAAGCTGGCCCGTCACCGTCTGGAGCGCGCCGACCTGCTGGCGCGCATCCCGCCGATGCTCGGCCTGATGGCCACCATCATTCCGCTCGGGCCTGGCCTGGCCGCGCTGGGTGAAGGCGATCCGGCCAAGCTGGCCAGCGCCGTGACGGTTGCCTTCGATGCGACCGTGCTGGGCCTCATTGCCGGCATCGCCGGTCTGGTGATCGGCAAGCTGCGCCGCCGCTGGTACGAAGAGACGCTGGACGCGATGGAGCCGCTGGCATGAGCGCCCCGGCACGTGGCCGTCTGCGCCTGTACCGCCATCTCGATGCGCGCTTCGACCAGAGCGACGAAGACCCGCGCGCGAGCCTGGTCAACCTGGTCGACGTGATGCTGGTCTTTGCCTGCGGCCTGATCGCGGCGATCGCCGGCTCGCAAGGGGCCATCAAACCGCCGCAACCGGTCGAGAAGGGCCGCCAGATCGAGCGCCCCGCCAGCGGCGTCACGCAGGACGGCAGCGGTTACGACCGCGTCGGCGAAGTCTATCGCGATCCCAAGACCGGCAAGCTGGTGCTGATCGAGCCCACGGCAACCCCCGCAAAAAAATAAAGAAAATAATGAAAACCACCTTGTTGCGCGCGCTGCCGGCCACCATCGGCCTGCTGTGCGCCACCGGCGCCTTCGCCCAGGCCGTCCCCACCGTCACCATCCACGCCGGCGCGGGCGACGGCGGCCTGGCGCTCGACCGCCCCAACAGCACCGGCAGCCGCCTGGATATCAGCACGCTCGACCTGCCGGCCAGCGCCGAGACCCTCAACGCCGCGACGATCGCGGCGCGCGGCGACCTGTCGGTCAAGGACGCCGTGACCCGCACCACCGGCCTGACCGACAGCAGCTCGCCCGGCAGTGGCATCAGCTATTCGGCGCGCGGCTTCAATGGCAACAGCTCGGTCGCGCTGCTGGAAAACGGCCAGCGCCTGCTGGTCGGTTCCGGCACCGCCACCTATCCGTCCGACCCATGGGGTTACGACACCATCGAGGTATTGCGCGGCCCCGGTTCGGTGGTCCATGGCAGCGGCACGACCGGCGCCATCATCAATGCGGTGCGCAAGGCGCCGCGCCGTGAAGCATCACTTGAAGTGATGGGCGGCGTTGGCGGTGGCCAGGCGCTGCGCGCCGGCGTGGGCGCCACCGGCGCGCTGGGCGAGCAGGGTGCATTCCGCATCGATGCCTATGCCGGCCGCAGCGACGGCTTCATCGAACGCGGCGAGGCGCGCCACGGCAAGATCCTGACCAGCATGACCACGACGCTCGCGCCAGGCGTGACGCTGTCGGCGCAACTCGATCACGCCGAGCAGGAACCAGTGCGCTACTTTGGCACGCCGCTGGTGAACGGCGCCCTGGCCGAACAGCTGCGCGACGAGAACTACAATGCAGGCGACGCCGTGCTGCGCTACGTCGACGACAAGGCCGTTGCGCGCCTGGACTGGCAAGCGGCCCCAAACCTTGCCATCAGCAACGAGCTGGCGTACTTCAAGGCGCGTCGCGACTGGCGCAATATCGAATCGTATGCCTATGACCCGGTGCGCAATGTGGTCGACCGCAGCGACTACATCGGCATCCGCCACAATCAGGAGCAGACCGCAAACCGCCTGGAAGCGCGTTACCAGCACGGCGCCAACCAGATCGTCGCCGGCTGGGAAGTCTCGACGATCAACTTCCGGCACACGAACAATGCGCCGTACGGCGGCGCGTCGACCGTCGCGCCGACCGGCTTCGATCCGGGCAGTTTCAGCGACACGACCGATGCCTTCGTGCCGAACTTCGCGACCGACACGCTGACGCACGCGTTCTACGTGGAAGACGCCTACCGCGTGAACGAACGCCTGCTGCTCACGGCCGGTGCGCGCCATGACCGCTACAAGGTTGACTTTCAAGACTTGCGTGCTGCAAGCGGCAATCACAACGCGACGCTGCGCTCGACCGCCGTGCGTCTGGGCGCTAGCTGGAAGCTGGATCCGTCCACGTCGCTGTACGGCCAGGTCAGCACCGGCAGCGACCCGGTCACGAGCCTCCTGTCGATGAACCTGGCCAACAGCCGCTTCAAGCTCACCGACGCGCGCCAGGTTGAGGCGGGAATCAAGGGTGTGCTGGATGGCGGTGCGGCCGAATGGACTGCGGCGCTGTACCGCATCGAGAAGGACGACATCATCACGCGCGACCCGGACAACGCTGCCATCTCCAGGCAGGGCGGGTCGCAAACGTCGCAGGGTGCGGAAGTCAGCGCCAGTGTGCGCCTGGCGCAGGCCTGGCGGATCGAGGGCAATCTGGCGTACACGCAGGCCAAATTCGATGCGCTGCTTGAGTCGGGCGCAGGGGGAAGCAGCATCTCGCGCGCCGGCAACCGGCCTGCCGACGTACCGAAGCTGTCATCCAACCTGTGGCTGACGTACCGCACTGCAGGTTGGCGCACGAGCACCGGCCTGCGTTACGTGGGCGAGCGCTTCATCAGCAACGCCAATACGCAGACGCTGCCGGCGTACACGACGCTCGACGCGTCGATCGGCTGGACCGTCAACCGCAATGTGCAGGTGCAGCTCAATCTGCGCAACCTGACCGACCGCCTGTATGCGATCACGAGCTATGGCCCGACCCAGTCGCTGCTGGGTGACGAGCGGCATGCCGAGCTGACGGTCCACTGGCGCTACTGATCGGGATTGCGATGGCTTCGATGAAGCGCCAGCTGCACCTGTGGCATCGCTGGCTTGGGATCGGTATCGGCGTGCTCGTGCTGCTGTGGTTTGGCTCGGGCATCGTGATGATGTACGTCCCGTATCCCGAGCTCACTGAGGCGGAGCGCCGCATCTGGCTTGCGCCGCTCGATCCGACGCGGGTCCAGGTGAGCGCAGATGCGGCGTGGCGCGAGACGGCATTGCAGGGCATGCCCGATGCGGTGCGCCTGAATACGGTCGCGGGCCGCCCGGCCTGGCATTTTGGCCATGACGGCACCTGGAACTCGGTGTGGGCCGACAACGGCGCCGTGCTCGTGGTCGACGAGCAGGTAGCGTCGAGCAGTGCACGCAGCGCGGCGCCGGATGCGCGTTCGCTGTCGTTCGAAGCGATCGACGTGGACCAGTGGACGTTCGGCGCGGTGCGCGTGCACCAGCCGCTGCTGCGCGTCACGGCCGACGATGACGTTGGCAGCGTGGTGTACGTCTCGAGCCGCACCGGCGAATTGGTGCGCGACACGATACGCAGCGAGCGCGCCTGGAACTGGGTTGGCGCCGTCGTCCACTGGATCTACGTCACGCCACTGCGCAAGCAGAACGAAGCATGGCGCCTGGCCGTGATGTCGACGTCCGGCGTCGCACTGCTGCTGGCCGTGACCGGCATGGTGCTGGGCGTCCAGCGGCTGCGCGTGCAACGCCGTTACGCGGGCGGGCGCATGTCGCCGTACAAAGGCTGGCAGGGCTGGCACCACTGGCTGGGCCTGAGCGGCGGTGTGCTCGTCATCACCTGGCTGTTCAGCGGCTGGCTGTCGGTCGGTCCTTTCGGCTTTCCGTCCGACCCTGGCGCGACCGCGCAGGATCGCCTTGCATTCGCAGGCGGGGCGCTGGCCAGCGACGACCTGGCAATCGACGCGGCCGCATTGCTGCGCGCGCATCCCGGCACGCTCGAACTGGAATGGCGCCGCGTGGGCGGCACGCTGTACCTGAGCGCCCTGGGCCGCACCGTGCGCACGCTGCTGCGCGCGCAGGATGGCGCCGTGTCCAGCGTGCTGCCGCAAGCGCTGCTGCTGCGCAGCGCGCAAGCCATTCGGCCTGGTGTGGCAATGACGACGACAATGCTGAGCGACGCTGACGACTATTACTACGGTCATCATCGACAGGCGTCCTTTCCGGTGCTGCGCACCCGTTTTGCCCTGCCGGACGCGCCGGTGTTCTACATCGATGCGGTGCATGGTCGCGTGGCCGGTTTCGTCGACCGCGACACGCGCTGGAACCGCTGGCTGTTCAACGGCATGCACCAAATGGATTTTGCATTCCTGCGCAACCGGCCCGTATGGGATGTGGCCGTGATTGCCCTGTGCACGCTGGGGGCTGCGTTGACGTCGACGGGGCTGGTGCTGGGCTGGAAGCGTCTGCGCAAGCGCACGCGCGTGGCGTGACCAGGCACACGCTGACGTGCGTAGTACGCGATTGAGCGAAGTTGATTTGAACGCGTGGACGGCATAGCCGCCCACCCTACATTGAAGCGTAGGGTGGATGGCTATGCCATCCACGCGTCCAACGGTCGTCACTGCACCACAAAGCGCGATTGGCTTGCACACCCGATCAGCGCTTCTGCCCCAACCCCGTCGCACTCCAGTAAATCCCGCCCAACAGATGATTCAGGTACTGCGGATCGCGGTACATCTCACCATTGTGGCCCAGCGTGGTGACGAATACGCGCCCCTGTTCGTGCCGGTGGTGCCAGGCGATCGGGTGGTCCTTGCCCATGCCCTTGACCGTTTGCCCCGGCCAGATCTTCGTCGTGTCGTAGCTCGACTCGTCCACGCTCAGCACCGTGTCGATCTTCACCTGGTACGGATTGGTCGTGACGTAGAACTCGTCGCTCCAGATCCAGCGTGCCGGCAGGCCGAAGGTCGCGGGGAAGTTCTGGTCGACGACCGTCACCACGCCCGTCTGCAGCTTCGGGTGCGGGCCGACCGAGCGGCCCACCATTTTTTCGTACCAGACCCAGTCGTTTGGCGGCGTGATCGCGGCGCGGTGCACGACGATCGCGTTGCCCCCGCCGCGCATGTATGCCTCGAACTTCGCGCGCTGCGCCGCGTTCAGCTCTTCGCCCGGCGTATTCAGGAACATCACGGCCGCGTACTGCGTCAGGTCGCCTTCGAACACCTGCGGCTTGTTGGTATAGGTCAGTTCGAACGCGTGCAGCTTGGCCATGCGCTCCAGGCTGTCACGTGCGATCGGGATGTACTCGTAGTGGTATTTGCCGGGCATGGCCAGCACCAGCAGCTTGAACTGGTCCTCGGCCATGCCGTCCGCTGCCGCTGCCAGCAGCAGCGCTGCGCCCAGCGCCCTGGTGATGCGTCTCATATCGGTGTCCTCAGTTGATCTGCGTTGCGTACAGCGCGTGGTGGGTCAGGATGAACAGCGTGCGCTTGTTTGCGCCGCCAAACAGCAGTTGCAGCGGGCGCTCCGGCACGTCGATGCGCCCCTTTTGCTTGCCGTCTTTGCCGTAGATGAAGACCTGGCCATTGGCCACGTACACGTCGCCATTCGGCGCGACTGCCGCGCCTTCGCCGCCGCGGTTGGCCACGAGCTTGAGGTCAGTGATCCCGCCGCCAGCACCCACTACGCCGCTGAAGGTGCGGTTTTCCGAGCCGTTGGTAAACACCACGCGGCCGCCCACCGGGGCCGTGACGAAACCGTGCGTCTGCAGCGAATCGGCCCAGCGCCAGCCCAGGTGGTCTGCCGCGCCCTGGCGCAGCACGCGGTAGGCCGGCAGTGCCAGGCTGCCGTCGGGCGAGACGTATTGGTTGGCTTTCGGGAGCGCGACGTCGCGCGCGAACATCTCTGCCAACGTCGTGAATTCGTAGGTCTCGGGATTGAGCTGGTCCTTGAATTCGCCGTTCTGCCAGAAGTTGACGGGCACCGCGATGCGCCCACGACTCGACGCAATGCTGCGCGCCGCCACCGGCGTCGGCTGGATCATCGTCATGTCCAGGCCAGGCTTGCGCGGATCGAACGCATATACGCTCGCCTGCGGGCCATACGACGACAGCACCATCAGGTTGCCGCTGTTGTCGATCGCCAGGTTGACCGGGTCGAGCGGCGCATCGCGCACGACGACCAGGCCCTCATCCCTGGTCCAACTGAAGATGCGTTTCCAGTGACGGTCCACGAAGTACAGCTTGCCCTGCGCATCGACGGCGCCGCCGGCGATCGAATAGAAGCCACCTTCGAGCTTGGCCACCTTGCCGAGCGGCGCAGGCGCCTTGCGCTGCATGCCGCTGTAGTCGAACACGGCGAACTCGCGTTCGCGCACATCGAGCTTGTTGGAGACGTCGCGGATCGCGTTTTCGTAGGCGAACTTGCTGGCGCGCAGATAGGTCGCGCAGCCGGCATCGTCGCAGCTGGCAAAGCCGCTCTCGCCGTTCACATGCACATTACGAAAACGGATGTCGCTGGAATTGGTGATCAGGATCGCGGCCGGCATCGGCTTGTACGAACGCGTCACGCGGTAGCCGTGGTAGTTCGCAAACAGGATGTTCTTCGAGTTGCGGATCTCGACCGACACGGCATCGGCCCCGTCGCGCACTTCTTCCTCGGTCTGCGGTGCCAAAAATTCCCAGTTCTGCACATTGTCCAGCACGATCTCGGCGCGGATGTGGTGCTCGGCCGAGAGCTCGTAGACCTTGCCGGGCGTCGTCGTATTGGTGACGTAGAAGCCGGCCTGCGCATAGCCGCTGGGCGACCAGATACCTGAGAACGTGCCGCCACCGCCGTCGGTCACCCAGACGCTTGGATACTGGCGGTCCCAGTGCGCGGTGGTGTCGAATTTGGCGTCCTTCTTGTACGGGTCGGCGCGGCTACCGTCGTACAGGCGCGTGCCGTGGCCGCCCTGGATGCGCACGTCGTCCACCAGCGACTGTTCGCCCGCACGCCACAGCAGCGCCACGGCGCGGTTGTTGACTTCACCGGTGGCCAGACCCAGGCCCGAGACGATGCCGTCGCCGCCGCGCGCACTTTCGAGCAGCGCCTTCGGGCTGCCGATGCCCTGGTACTGCGGCGAGCCATTCGGAATCACGAGTTGCGTCAGGCCCGGGTGCAGCGCGATGAGCACCGTGTCCGGCTTCATGCGGATCGTGTCGTTGACGACGTAGAAGCCCAGCGGCAGGTACACCGTGCGCTTGCTGTCGATGGCTTTCTGGAGCGCCACCGTGTCGTCGGTGCTGCCGTCGCCCTTGGCGCCGTACTCCAGGACATTGGCCCAGTCATTCGATGCCGGCAGCGCGCGCAGTGCGCGTGCGGGCGCCGCACTGGCCGGCAGCGCTGCCGTCTTGTAGTTGGTCGAGAACTGCCCAGGCTCACCCATCTGCTTGATGAACAGGCCGTAGTTGAATTCCTTCACCAGGTAGTCGCGGCCCTTGCCGGCCAGCGTCTTGCCGCTGTCGCGAAAGCGCACGAACGTCGGCACGTTGCGCGCGCTGGCGTTTTCCATGCCGACCTGCGTGTACACATTGTTCTCGTTGCTGACGATGAGCGCAGCGCGGCTTACGTTCTCGAAGTGCACGTCCTTGCCCCACAACCAGTCGCCATAACCGCGGTTGATCTCGACCCCGACAGGCGTATTGCGGATGTCGACATTGACCAGCGTGAGGCTGGCTTCATGCTCGCGGATCGCAGCGTCGCGCTGGCCGTCAAACGTCGAATCGAGCAGCGTGAACTGCCAGGCGGGCGAGGTCTTCTCGCTCAGGATGCCGTAGCGGCCACCGTGAAAGTTCAGGTTGTAGGCCACGTTGCCCACCTGGTAGACACCTGCCAGGCCCGAGCCGATATGGAAATCGATGTGGCTCAGGTTCGAGTGCTGCGCCGTGTGCATGCGCACGGCGGCAGCAGCCGGGTTGCCGTCCTTGATCTCGAAGTCGACGTTCGACAGGGCCGAATAGAAGGTCGATGAATTGGCGTTGCGCACCGCCTTGCCGTCTTCCGCGCTGAACGGCACGGCGCTCGGCACCGGCATCGGTACCTTGCCCACGCTGTACTGGTCGCCGCCGGTGAAGATCACCATGTTCGCGACGCCCTTCTGGAAGCCGGGCGTGTTCTCAGCCAGCACGAACACGGGACGTGTCGGCCCCACGCCATACACGCGCACCGCCAGCGGAATCAGAATCGAGCGCGTGACGCGATAGCGTCCGGATGGCAGGAACACCACGCCGCCCTGGCCCCCGTTGGCCGCGCTGTTGATCGCTGCCTGCAGCGCGGCGCTGTCGTCGGTGACGCCGTCGCCGGTGGCGCGCACGACAATCGCGCGCGGGTCGACCGGCATGGCAGGGTAAGCCGACAGTGACGCGGCGGATGCGGTGGTGGAGAGAAGCAGCAAAAACGCGAGGGCGCGCGACAGTACAAACAGCCTTGTCATCATGGTGGTTTCCTTGAAACGGATCACAGCGATAAAAGTTGGGACAGCAGCAGGACAAACAGCAGGCCGAAGACACCGACCAGCGTTTCCATCAGCGTCCAGGAGCGGAACGTGTCCTGCAGCGACAGGCCAAAATATTCCTTGAACATCCAGAAGCCGGAGTCGTTGACGTGGCTGCACATCAGGCTTCCGGCGCCGATGGCCAGCACCATCAGGTTCGGGTCGACGCCCGAACTCTGGACGAGCGGGGCGACGATGCCGCCGGCCGTCACGCCGGCCACGGTGGCCGAGCCCAGGCAGATGCGGATCACGGTCGCCACCAGCCAGCCCAGCACCAGCGGCGACACCGGCAAGCCCGAGAGCAGCGCGCCGAGATCGGCGCTCACGCCCGATTCGACCAGCACCTGCTTGAGCGCGCCGGCACCGGCGATGATCAGGAGGATCGGCGCGATCTCGCGCATCGCCTCGGCCGGACCCTGCATCACAGTGACGAACGAGCGGCCCTGCGCCAGGCCGAGCGAGACGATCGCCACGGCATACGACACGAGCATCACGACCAGCGGATTGGCAAAGAACGCCAGCACGCCATTGAGGTCGGGCCGCGCCATCGTCAGCAGCGTTGTCGCGCCCAGCAGCAGCACCGGCAGCAGCGCAGTGGCGAAGCTGTTGAACGCACCGGGCAACTGCGCAATCGGCGCCTGCTGGCTCTCCTGGAAGATGGCGGCCGGTTTGGCCTGGATGCGCGTGAGCGTCATGGCGAACACCGGCCCGGCGATGATCAGGGTCGGCACCGCCACCAGGATCCCGTACAGCAGCGTGGTGCCCATGTCGGCGTGGATCGCCGCCACCAGCGCCACCGGCGACGGGTGCGGCGGCAGGAAGCCGTGCGCGATCGACAGGCCCGCCAGCAGCGGGATTGCGAGCGCCACGGCCGGACGCCCCGAGCTGTAGACGAGCGAGAAGATCAGCGGCACCAGCAGCACGAAGCCGACGTTGTAGTACAGCGGAATGCCGACCACGAAGCCGGTGATCGTCAAGGCGATCGGCAGGCGGCGCGGCCCCAGCGCATCGACCAGGCAGGTGGCGATGCGGCGCGCCGCGCCGCTGTCGGCGATCAGTTTGCCGAACACGGCGCCCAGGCAGATGATCACCACCAGGGAGCCGATCAGGTCGCCGATGCCTTTTTCGATGGCGCCGGGGATGCGCGCCAGCGGCACTCCCAGCAGCAGCGCCGCCAGCAGCGACGCCGCCACGAAGGCCAGCAGCGGCTGGACCTTGCCCCACGCGATCAAGAGCGTGAGCAGGCCCACCGCCAGCAGTACCGAGACGATATCGAGCATGCCGCCGGCCGGTCAGAAGCCGTAGCGCAGGCCGGCCCGGTACGTGCGCCCGACCACGTCATACAGCGCCGGGTTGATGCCGTAGCTGGCATTGGTCTGCGGCACCGGTTCCGGGTCCTTGTCGGCCAGGTTGTCGATCTTGAAGTAGAGCTGCAACTGCTTGGACACGTTGTAGCTGCCGCCCAGGTCGAAGTAGGTCGCGCCCTTCATCCGGTTGTTGTAGATGGTCGGGTGGATCAGCGTCGACACCGGGCAACCGGTCTGGCACTCGATGAAGTCGTTGCGGTAGGTGCCGTCGCTGACCCAGCGCTCGGTCAGCGTCAGACTGAGCTTGTCGTGCTCCCAGGTTTGCTGCGCCAGCACTTTCCACTTCGGCGTGTTGCTCATGTTCGAGCCGGCGGCGTCCACCGGGATCGTGCCAACCACGCCCGTGTCGGTGATGAAGTGCAGGTTGCGCGTGCCCAGCGCGCGGAACGTGAAGCGTCCCGGCAGGTTCAGGCGTTCGAGTCCTGTTCTGTACGAGGTCTCGATATCGAAGCCCTTGGTCTGCAGTGAAGCGAGGTTGAAGTTCTGCAGCGTGACGTAGTTGTTGCCGGGGCTGTTGAGCACCATCGCCGCGCAGATTTCCTGGTTGCCGGCCACGCACAGGTCGACTTCCTGCTGGATTGTCAGCGCGGCGATGACGCCCTTGACCTTGATGTCGAAGTAGTCGAGCGACACCGAGAAGCCGGGCGCCCACGTTGGCTGACTCAGGACGATGCCGAACGAATTGTTGCGGGCGATCTCGGGCCGCAGCGCCGTGTTGCCGACGGTGCGCTCCTGGACGCTGATCGTGTTGCCCTGGTACTGCACGACGTTGTTGACCACGACCGGCGCGGCATACAGTTCGCTCAGGTTCGGTGCGCGTACGTCCTTCGACGTCACGCCGCGCAGGCGCAGGCCGTCGATCGGTGTTTGCCAGGTGGCGCCCATCTTCCAGCTGCCCACGCTGCCGGCGGTGCTGTACTTGGTTTCGCGGTCGGCCAGGTTCAGGTTCGCTTCGCCCCAGGTGGCCGATTTGAACAGCGGGATGTTCAGCTCGACGTAGGCTTCACGCACGTTGTAGCTGCCGTCGCCGTTGTGGAAGTTACCGGCGTACCAGTTGTTGCCGACCGTGGTGTCGAGCAGCGGGTCGACCGGATACATGGCGTTGTTCGGCGACGCAGGCGACACGCCGTTGCCGTAGGCGTCGCCGCGCACGCGGTACTTCTCGCGGCGGTATTCGGCGCCCGTGGCCACCGACACCGGACCGGCCCAGCCGTCGAACAATTCGCCATTGACGTTGAAGCTGCCGACGTCCTGGCTTTGCGTGGTGCGCTGGCGCGGGCCGTTTTCTGGCGCGATGTAGGCCCAGGCGGCCGGATCCACCGGGTTGTTGCCGATGATATTGAGCGGCACGCAGCCCGACGCGGCGGCCACCGGATTGCGGCAGACGATCTGCCCGTTCGGCGCCCGCACGGCGTCGATCGCGGCGTTGTAGCGACGGTTGATCGTCATGTTGTTCGCGTCGAGATTGGTCTTGTTCTCGCCATGCGTGACATACGCATCGTACGCCCACGATTTGCCGAACAGGTCGAACCGGCCTTCGGCCCCAATGACGAAGCGGCGCTGGGTACGGGTTGGCTGCACGTCGATGTTTTCGGGGAAGATCGCGTTCGCCGTGCCGTACTGGAAGCTCGTGATGTTGTTCTGCGCGCAGGCGGCCAGGATCGACGCCGGCAGGAACGGGTTCGAGCACTGGACGGTCAGGTTGGCGTTCTTGGCCGCGCCCGGGTTGGGCGAGAAGCGCGAGGCGACCTGGCCGTAGTTGGCAGTGAAGTAGACCTGGTTATTCGCATCGAGGTCGTACGAGACGCGAGTGTAGGCCACCTGGCGCTTGAAGTTCATGGCCAGGTTGGTGCCCGAGCCCACGCTGCCGCTCAAGTCGCCGCCGATGCAGAACGGATTGACGCAATTGGTGACCGCGCCCGTGCCAGTGGGGCGGCCGTTGGAGCCATACTGGAACTGGTACGGCACGCCGCCGTCGCCGAATGCAGTGCCCTGCAGTGGGCCGTTCGTGATCAGGCCGTATTTCGAATACTGGTACTGCTGCGCGTTCGAGATCACGCGGTATTGCGGCAGGCCGTCGCCGGTCTGGTTCAGGGGCCGCACCGAATAGGCCGGGTTCTGGTACCAGGTGCGGCCGTTCGGCCCCACGCCGCCAATGCCGGGCGACTCGATCCCGTTTTCTTTGGTGAATTCGCCGCTGGCCGTCACGTGCAGGCGGTTGTCGAGGAAGGCCCGGCCCCAGGCTGCCTGCACCGTGGCGCCGCGGTCGTCGTCGTATTTGGTCTGGCCTACCTGGACGTTCGACTTGAAGCCGGTGAAGGTTTTATCGGTGACGAAGTTGACCACGCCGCCGACCGCGTCCGAACCGTACGACGCCGAGGCGCCGCCGGTCACCACGTCGACGCGCTTGACCAGCAGTTGCGGGAACTGGCTCACGTCCGTCACGCCCGTGACGTTGGCGCCGACGACGCGCTGGCCGTCCAGCAGCGTCAGGGTCCGGATGGTGCCCAGGCCGCGCAGGCTCAGGGAGCTCAGGCCCTGGATACCGCTGCTGGTGCTGTTGGTGCTGGTCGTGCGGCCCGTACTGCCCTGCAGCGCCGGCAGTTCGGTCAGCGTGTTGAACAGGTTCGGCTTGGCGGCCTTTTCGAGGTCGGCGGCGCTCAGGCTCGTGGTGGGCGTCGGCTGGGAAAAGCCGCGCGCGGCGATGCGTGAGCCCGAGATGCGCACCACGGACGTGGAGGCCGGTTCTGCCGCTGCGGGTGTCGCTGGGCCATCCAGGCTGGCCTCGGGCGCGGTCGCCTCGGGTGTGGTGTCGGTGGCAGGCTCGGTTTGCGCTTGCTGGGCGTGGGCGGCGGCGCCGACCATCCAGCAGGCGCTGGCCACGGCCAGGCTGATGAGAGTGCGTTGAACGGGTGTGCGCATGATGGTTGTCTCCTCGAT
This sequence comes from Massilia aurea, assembly GCF_014200505.1. Lineage (GTDB taxonomy): Bacteria > Pseudomonadota > Gammaproteobacteria > Burkholderiales > Burkholderiaceae_D > Telluria > Telluria aurea_B. The sequence goes on from NZ_JACHBX010000002.1 coordinate 942,976, forward strand.
GCTCGTTGGTTGAAAGCGCGCCGCCTCTATGGGTGGGTGGCTGCGCCTGCTGGCAAATCGGTAAGGGCTGCGCTGACGATCAGGCGCTGGCCGTGATGCGTTCTACCAGCGCCTGCGGCGCCAGTGTGATGTCGAGGGTCAGCCCGGTTTCGTCCGGCTCGAGAGGCTCGAGGATCCGCAACTGGCTCTCGAGCAGCGACGGCGGCATGTAGTGGCCGGGGCGGCTTGTCATGCGCGTGGCGATCAGCTCGCGCGGGCCGGCCAGGTGGACGAAGCGCAGGGCCGGATCGGCGTCACGCAGCAGGTCGCGGTAGCGCCGCTTCAGCGATGAGCAGGACAGCACCAGGCCATGACCCTGTTCACGCGCGGTGCGGATTTCGCCGGCCAGGCTGGCGAGCCAGCCGGCGCGGTCATCGTCGTCGAGCGGGATGCCGGCGCTCATCTTGCTGACGTTGGCGGGCGGATGATAGGCATCGCCTTCGAGGAACGGGACGCCGTCATGGGCGGCCAGCATGGCCCCCACCGTGCTTTTGCCCGATCCACTGACCCCCATGACAACCCAGCGCAGAGCCGGGGATGTGCTGCTTGCCGACATCGTATCTCCTCAATTCGTTAGCGCTAACATCGCGCTTTTTTTCAGTGTTGTCGAGCCTATGAAATTTGTAAACCAGATATCGATGTTGCAACGCAATGCAATCTTGCGGCGTGGCGTCGGTGTCTCGCAGGAAATTTCGAGGTTGCGAAGGGCCGCTGACTCGACGCGCAAAGGCGTGATTTGATAGCGCTATCATTGCTGCGATGCGCCAACGTCATGACAGGAGTGTTGTATTTACTCTACGGGAGAGGCAAGCCGGGGCGCGTATCGGCCCCGGCCCGTGACTTATTCTTCGTCGACGATCGAGTAGACGTCGCCGGCGGTGGCGCCGGCATCGGGCCGGCGGGCCCGCAGGTCGCGGTAGACGGCGGCGCGCATGATCATCATCGACACCACCGGTGCCGTGAGCAGGATGAACAGCGTGATGATCACTTCATGCACGACGGGCCGCGATTGCGCGACCGTGAAGTACAGCATGGAGGCCAGCAGCAGGCTGCCGGCGCCGATCGTGACCGTGATGGCCGGGCCGTGGATGCGCTGGTAGAAGGTACGCAGGCGCAGCAGGCCCAGCGCGCCGATCAGCACGATGCTCGCGCCCACGATCAGCAGCAGCGAGACGACAAGGGCAGCCCAGTCGGGCAAGTGTTCGATGCCATTCATTCGATGATCTCCCCGCGCATCAGGAACTTGGCGATCGCGATGGTCGAAACGAAGCCGACCAGCACGATGAGCATCGCCACCTCAAAATAGATTTGCGTGCCGAAGCGGATACCCAGCACCAGCGCGAGCAGCATGCCGCACATCCACAGGGTATCGAGCGCCAGCACGCGGTCGTGGGCCGAGGGCCCGATCAGCAGGCGTATCGCGCACAGCAGCATTGCCGCCATGGCGCACACGAGGGCGTAGCCGATCGACAGTTCAAGCAGGGTCGCCATGGGGGCCTTTCTTCTCGAAGATTTCAATCAGGGGTTGCTCGTAGCGGGTCTGGATGGTGTCGACCCACCAGGCTGCATCGTGCAGGTCGAACACGTGCAGGACCAGCTCATGGGTGTCGGGCTGGATCTCGGTCCATACCGTGCCCGGCGTCATGTTGATCAGGCACGACAGCGCGGCCAGGCCGTACTCGTCGCGCATCGTCAGCGGCACGCGGATGAACTCCGATTTGAGATTGGCGTAATCGGCAAACAGGATCACGCGGCTGACGTTGAAGCACGAGCGCACGACCTCGACCGACGCGAAGCCGAGCAGGCGCAGCGCCACGACGGGTGCGCGCATGCGCGGGTAGCCGAGCGGGTTGAGATGCCGCGTCAGGATCGGCGCGGCGATGCCGAGCAGGGCGCCGAGCAGGACGTGGCCCGGGTAGAACGTCTGGTTCAGCAGCAGCCACAGGCCGCACAGCAGGAGCGAGACGACGGGGTGGGGGAGCCAGCGCTTCATGGCGCCTCCGGTGTCAGGTTGATGGTGGGCGCGGGCGACGAGGCCGGCCCGGGCAGGGTCGGTTCGGACAGCACGCGGCCGATATAGGTTGCCGGGCGATGGATCGCGTCGCTGGCGCGTGCCAGGTAGCCAAACAGCGCGTTGGCCTGGATCGTCATCCCGATCGCCAGTCCCAGCAGGAAGATAATCGGCATCACTTCGGTGCGGTGCAGCTTGGGCGGCACCAGCACGCCGCTGGCCCAGAAGGTGCGCACGCCGAAGCGCATCATCGAGATCACGGCGATCAGGCCCGACAGCACGATCAGCGCGATCAGCACCCAGCCGGCGGTCGGGATCGTCGTCGGCCCCGTCATGACGCCGTTCGCGGCCGTGGCCACGACCTGCGGATGGAGCACCGCATGGAACATGCCGAACTTGGCGATGAAGCCTGGCAGCGGTGGCAACCCGGCGATCATCAGTGCGCATGCGGCGAACGCCAGCGACAGGAACGCCATGACGGCCGGCACGCCGCGCCCGACCGGTTCGACCGGTGCGTCTTCGACCGCGTAGGCTTCCATGGTCAGCGCCAGCATCGCCGAGCGCGGCGTGCGGATGCGGTCGATCAGCTCGATCAACAGCAGGAACGCGGCCACCGCCAGCGTCGAGCCGATCAGGTAGTAGATACCTGCGGTGACGAGGTTCGGCTGGCCGTAGCCGATCACCGCCAGCAGCGTGCCGGACGAGATGATTGCGGCATAACCCGCCATGCGCCCGGCCGTGTCGGTCGAGAGCATGCCGGCGGCGCCGAACACGATGGTGGCCATGCCGCCGTACAGCAGTGCATCCTGGCCGAAGCCGGCAGCGGCGCCGGCGTCGTCCGAGAAGATCAGCAGCCACAGGCGCAGCACGACATACGCGCCGACCTTGGTCATCAGCACCAGCATGGCCGCCACCGGCGGCGATGCAGCAGCGTAGGTGGTCGGCAGCCAGAAGCCCAGCGGCCACATCGCGCTCTTGGTCAGGAAGGTCAGCGCCATCATCGTTGCGCCGATCTTGAACAGCGCCAGATCGTCGCCTGCCAGCAGCGGTACGCGGCCGGCCACGTCGGCCATGTTCAGTGTGCCGGTGGTCGCGTAGATCAGCGCCAGGCCGAGCAGGAACAGCAGCGCGGCGGCCAGGTTGATCGCGATGTACTGCATGCTGGCGCGGATGCGCTCGGCGTTATACCCGTGCAGCACCAAGCCGTACGAGGCGGCCAGCATCACTTCGAAGAACACGAACAGGTTGAACAGGTCGTGCGTCAGGAAGGCGCCGTTGATGCCCATCAGCAGGAACTGGAACAGCGCGTGGAAGTGCACGCCGATCCGGCCCCAGCGCTGCTTGGAGAAGTGCAGCGAGGCCAGGCCCAGTAGGGCGGTGAGCAGCAGCATGATGCTGCTCAGGCGATCGGCCAGCAGCGCAATGCCGAACGGCGCGCTCCAGTTGGCGGCCAGGTAGATGCCCATGCCGTCTTGCCAGGCGCCGCCGTCGGTCATGTGGATCAGCGCCAGTGCATTGGCCACGAGGCCGAGGATCGAGGCGTAGCTGAGCCAGAACTTCAGGCGGTGCCAGCCCTGCGTGAGCGGTACCAGCGCGGCGCCGGCCAGCAGCGGCAGTATTACCGGCACCAGGATCAGGTGCTGTGTCCAGTGCAGACTCATAAATCGGGCTCCTGACCGTCAACGTGGTCGGTGCCGGTCAGGCCGCGCGAACCGATCATCACCACCAGGTACAGCGCGGTAGTGGCAAAGCCGATCACGATCGCGGTCAGGACCAGCGCCTGTGGCAGCGGGTCGGCCAAGATCGCCGGGTTGGGCAGCGTGCCGGCCGGGGTAAGCGGCGGCGCGTCGATCCACAGGCGGCCCATCGCGAAGATGAACAGGTTGACGGCGTACGACATCAGCATCAGGCCGCACAGCACCTGGAAGCTGCGCGGACGCAGGACAAGCCAGATGCCGGAGGCGAACACGATGCCGATGGCAAGCGAAAGAACAAGCTCCATCAGAGGATCTCCTTGGCAGGTGGAATGGTGACGCGCGTGGCGTCGGCGGCCAGGCGGTGGCTGCGCAGCGACTGGTGGGCCAGCGCGACGAGCGTGAGCATGGTCGACCCGACGACGACCAGGAACACGCCCAGGTCGAACATGAACGCGCTCGGCGCGTGCAGTTCGCCCAGCACGGGCAGGTCGAGGTGGGCCGTGTGGCTGGTCAGGAACGGGTAGCCGAGGAACCAGGCGCCGATGCCGGTGAAGCAGGCGCAGAACAGGCCCCACGAAATCCAGCGGTGCGGGCGCAGGCGCAGGTGCGATTCGACCCAGTCGGTGCCGGCAACCATGTACTGCACGATCAACGCGGTGGCAAAGATCAGGCCGGCGACGAAGCCGCCACCGGGCAGGTTGTGGCCGCGCATGAAGAAGTAGGCCGCCATCACGCCCATCACCGGCAGCAGCAGGCGCAGGTAGACGGCCGGGATCATCAGGTAGCCGTGGCGCGCCTGCGCGGCCGGCGCCTGGTCCTTGGTCGGATCGACGTCGCTGGCCTGCTGCACGGGAATCGCAATCGATTCGGTGGCAGGGCGGAAGCGGCGCAGCAGCGCATACACGGTCAGCGCGACGGCCGACAGCACGGTCACTTCGCCCAGCGTATCGAAACCGCGGAAGTCAACCAGCAGCACGTTGACCACGTTCGAACCGCCGCCTTCGGTGAGGGCGCGCAGCACGAAGAATTCGCCGATCGACGGCGGCGGGCTGCGCATCAGCACCGCATAGCTGGCCGCAGCAATGCCCAGGCCGCCGCCGACGGCGATCAGGCTGTCGCGCGAGCGCCGGAACCAGGTGCTTGGCGGCGCCTTCGTCAGTTTGAGCACCTTCGGCACGAGGCGCGGCGGCAGCCAGCGCAGGCCAAGCAGGATCAGCACCGTGGTCACCGTTTCGACCATCAGCTGGGTCAGCGCCAGGTCGGGCGCCGACAGCCAGACGAAGGTGATCGCGGTGACGATGCCGGTGCCGCCAACCATGCTCAGCGCCGCCAGGCGGTGGTACTTGGCCTTGTAGGCTGCGCCGGCGGCGCAGGCGGCGCCGATCAGCCACAGCACGGCGAACAGCGGTTCGATATTCAGCAGGTTCACGGGTGGCAGGCTGAACCACGGATCGACCAGCAGCAGCGGCACGACAATCATGAACGACATCAGCACCAGCAGCTGCGGCTGCAGGCGCCGGGTGCCCGTCAGGCGGATGATCCAGGTCGCGCCCAGCGACAGCGCCAGCATCGTGCTCTCGTAGGCTTGCGCGCCTTTCAGGCGGTGCAGCACCGGCACCCGCGTGCGTTCGCGCAGATCGTGACGGCGCAGCAGCACCCAGTACAGCAGGGCGCCCAGTACCAGCGCCGCGCCACTCATGCCAAGCGCCAGGTTGAAGCCGTGCCAGATCGCCAGGTCGTAGGCCGGCATGGCCGCGCCCAGCACGGAGCTCGAGGCCACGGCCAGGATGTCGCCCACCACGCGCTCGGGCATCACGCCCACGGCGATGCACAGCACCACCAGGCATTCGACCGGGAAGCGCATCCAGCGTACTGGCTCGTGCGGTTCCTGCGGCAGGTCCTTGGCCAGCTGGCCGAAGAACACGCTGATGAAGCGTAGTGAATACGCCACGCTGAAGATGCCCATCGCCACGGCCGCATACGACATCTTCCAGTCTTCGGTGCCGCCCACATGCGCGGTTTCGGCAAAGAACATCTCTTTCGACAGGAAGCCGTTCAGCAGCGGCACACCGGCCATCGAGGCCGATGCGACGATCGCCAGCGCGGCTGTAACGGGCATCGCGCGGCGCAGGCCGCGCAGCACGCGCATGTCGCGGGTGCCCGTCTCATGGTCGATGATGCCGACAGCCATAAACAGCGAGGCCTTGAAGATCGCGTGGTTCATGACGTGGAAGATCGCCGCCACCACCGACAGCGGCGAGCCGATGCCCAGCAACACCGTGATCAGGCCCAGGTGGCTGATGGTCGAGTAGGCCAGCAGCCCTTTCATGTCGTTCTGGAAGATCGCGAAGAAGGAACCGAGCAGCAGCGTGATGACGCCGGCCCCGCCGATCAGCCAGGTCCATTCGGGCGTGCCGCCCAGCGCTGGCCACAGGCGGATCAGCAGAAATACGCCGGCCTTGACCATCGTGGCCGAGTGCAGATACGCCGACACCGGCGTGGGCGCGGCCATCGCGTGGGGCAGCCAGAAGTGGAACGGAAACTGCGCGCTCTTGGTCAGCGCGCCCAGCGCCACCAGGATCAGGGCCGGCAGGTACAGCGAATGGGCGCGGATCTGGTCGCCGGCGGCGAGCACCGCATCGAGCTCGTAGCTGCCAACGATGTGGCCCAAGATCAGCACGCCGGTAAGCAGGCACAGGCCGCCGGCGGTGGTGACGGTGAACGCCATGCGCGCGCCGCGGCGGGCGTCGTTACTGTCCTGCCAGTAGCCGATCAAGAGGAAGGACGTGAGGCTGGTGAGTTCCCAGAACACCACCAGCTGGATCAGGTTGCCGGACAGGACCACGCCCATCATCGAGCCCATGAATGCCAGCATGTAGGCATAGAAGCGCGCCACCGGATCCTGCTTGGACATGTAGTAGCGCGCGTACAGGATCACCAGGAGGCCAATGCCGAGCACCATGATCGAGAACAGCCAGGCCAGGCCGTCCATGCGCACGATGAAGTCCAGGCCGAACAGCGGCAGCCACTCATAGCGCTCCAATACCACCTGGCCGGCGCCGAGTTCGTCGAATTTGGAAATGGCGATGATGAGCGCTGCCAGGGTGAACACGCCGGCAGCGGCAGCGGGCCGGTTGCGCGATGTGTTGGGCAGGCAGGCGGAAATGATGGCGCCTGCGAAGGGGAGAAGGACGAGGAGGATCAGTGGCAGTGAGGTCATCGACATCATCCTTCGGGGCAGTGCGACATGTAACGGCGTGCGCACAGGCGCAGGGCAGGTTGGTGCTGGTTCATGGTGTTCTCCGGCGCGCGCGTGCGTACTGCATGCGCCGCGCCATGGGCGTGCGTCGCCGGCGCCACGGATACGTTACGTACCGGCGTGGTCACCAGCGAGGGTGATTGTTGGTTGGTTGGGCGCCAGATGGCATCCGGCAGCCTGGCAAAGCAGGCGTGCAGATGGTTGGCAATCAACGATCCGGGGGGCGTAGTTGGGCTAAGTTCTGGCATGCGCCGCCTCGTAAAATACTTCTCGGAATGCGACACTCTACCGTAGTTGACGACCTGACTACAACGCGTTTCGTCGTTTATTTCGATTTTACTGCTTGTAACTTCGGGTGCAGCGCAACAAATTCGGGCATCAAGCCGTGATGTTCAGCACCGGTTCGGCGGCTTCATCGACGCCATACGTGGCGCGCACTTCGGCGGTCAGCGCGTCCTGTGGCGCGGCTTCTTTTGCCGCCGCCGCCTTCGTCGCGGCAGCCGCTTCGGCCTGCTGGCGCAGCTTGGTGTCGTAGGCGGCTTGCTCGTCGTCGCTGACGGTCTTGTCCGAATTGGTGTCGGCCTCGGCGACGTAGTCGTTGGTCGTTGAAGACGTGGCGGACGTGGACGTTGATGCAGCGGGTGCCGCGCCGCCGGTCGGGGCTGCTGCTGCCCCTGTGGCTGCCTCGCTCGACGCTTCACTCCCGGTTGCCGTTGTCGTGTCGCTTTCCGTGCCTGCTTCGGCTACCGCGCGCTGCACGCGCGACGCATCGGCCTGGGCATTCAGCTGGTCGCCCAGGCGCGCGCTGGCGGCCGATTCGGCGCTCTGGGTCGGCGGTGCAGCGCTGTCCTGGTCGTCCGCCGTGGGGGCCGGGCCAGGGGTGGCAACCATCTCGTCGGGCGTTTTCCTGGCCGCCGGTGCGTAGGTGGCCTGGGTTGCGGTGCTGCTGCTGATGCTGGAAACCATGATGTTTGTCCTGTGGCGAATCGTATCTCTTTAACGGCTTGAGACTGACTGCGCAACAGGGCGGCAAATGTAAAGCGGCGTAAAGCTGGCCTGCAGGTAGTCGTCCCGGTTTGATACGAGGGCTGGTAGGATGTCAGACTCGTCGCGGTCAATCCTGCATGGCCGATTCAACCAACCCTGTCCCCGCCATGATGACGTCTCCCTGTATCCGCACGCGGCGCCAGCTGGTGCGTCCGCTACTGCTGGCGCTGGCGCCGATCGTGCTGATCATGATCGCCACCGGCGTCGTGCGCTGGACCAACCTTGGCATCGACCTGCCCACCCCGGTCTGGTTGTTCATCTGGAGCAAGCTGGTGATCCTCACCGTGGTGGCGTGGCGCTTTGCGTGGCAGTGGTACCGCGAGGACGCCGCGCGCCGTTACGGCGAACCGGGCGCCAGGTAGTCCTTCAGCGCCGCAACCACCAGCGCATGGTCGTCCGGCCCCGGCAGTCCGGACACGGTGACCGTGCCGACCACACCCTGGCCCCGTACGATCACGGGGAACGCGCCGCCGTGGGCCGCATAGTCGCGCATGTCCAGGCCCGGCAGCGCATCATGGTCGCCCCCGCCCTGGCGCACTTCGTTGTGGGTATAGAACGAGCTGTGGCCGGTGCGGCCCACCAGGTTGTTCTTGCGGCGGATCCAGTCGGCGTGATCCGGCGACGCGCCCGGCATCGCCTGTTTGAACAGCACAGTGTCGCCACGCGTGACCTGGATCGTCACCGTCTTGCGTTCGCGCTCGGCGCGCGCAACCAGCTGCGCACCGACGGCGCGCGCGGTGGCATCGTCGAAGCGGTCAAATTGCAGTTGCTGTTCTTCGCGCAGCAGCGTGGCAAGCGAAACGGTGGCAGTGTCGGTCATGACATGGGGCGTGAGCGCGGACAGCGCCGCGGTCACGTACACCAGCGGCGCGTTCCAGTTGATGGCGACCTCGTTGGCGGCGTAGCTGCATGCGTGGTCGAGATAGGACAGCGCCGGCAGCTTGCTCGGATACGGCGGGCAATCCTTGGCGTCCTGCTGGCCCGGATTGGGGCCGCCGGCCAGCCAGCCCGGCACCGGCGCAGCCACGCCATCGGCCATCGACGGCCGGTGGTGCGGATGCATGACCGGGTGCGCGCCAAAGCCCGTCACGAACGTGTAGCCGGTGGCGTTGCGGCCCAATACATAGTCGAGACTCGACTGCGCCGCCTGCAGATAGGCCGGCGTGCCGTTGATGCGATAGGCCTGCAGCAGCATCATGCCCTGGTTCAGGATCACCGCATTGCTGCCCCAGACAATGTCTTTTGATGCCAGCGGCACCCGGTAGCCGCCATCGGCATGTTTCGCGAGCTGGCTGGCCAGCGCGTCGATGCGGCGTTCGATCAGTGCGCGGTCGATGCCGGGTTTCAGGCGGTCGCGGTGGTGCGCCAGCGACATCCAGCCCAGCGCGGCCACATCGCCCCAGGCCGGTGTGGTGAGCGCGGCGTCACGGCGCATGAAGGCCTGTGCATAGTTATTCTGCCCGGTCGCGATGAACAGTTCGGCCGCCGCCCAGGCGAATTCGTCGGCCAGCTGCGCGTCGCCGTATTCGCCGGTGACGACATCCTTCGGGTTCTTGAAAACGACATTCGGATGCGCCTCAGCCCAGCGCCACGCAGCCTGCGCCGCCGCCAGCATGCGCTGCGACAGGCCGGGCCACTTCGCATCGTACGGCGCCAGCACGCGGCTGGCGGTGGCCATCGTGGCGGCGAAATCGAGCGCCGCTGCCGTGCTCTTGGCCACCACGTAGCGCGGGGTGGTCGATGCCGCGTGCGGCATCACGATCCCGTCGAAGCGCAGGTTGGTGAGCTTGTGGTACACGCCGCCATCGGCCGGGTCCTGCATCGTCAGCAGCCAGTCGAGGTTCCACAGCGCCTCGTCGAGGATGTCGGGCACGCCGTTGCCGGATTCAGGAATGCCGATGTCGCGCTTGAAGACATCGGGGAAGTGCTCGAGCGCGGCCAGCAGCGTGTAGGTCGAGATACCCGAGTTGACCACGTATTTGTTGTAGTCGCCGGCGTCGTACCAGCCCTTGGGACTGGCGATGACCGTGCCTTGCGGGCGGGCTTTGGATGCCGCCGACGCATGCACGAGCACCTTGTCGTCCGGATGGCCGGCGGGCCGCGCCCACGCGCCGGCAAATTGCGGTGTGAGGGCAAGCGCGCTGCGGTTGAAGTAGAACGCCTTCAGGGCCGCGTCGCCCAGCGCACGGTAGCCATCCTGGGCGACCGTGAACGGATCGGAGACCAGGCTGCCGACGCGCACGCGATAGGCGCCGGTCTGCGTCAGCGCGCTGAAGTCGGCCACGCGCACGGTTTCGTCCGACGGCGCCCAGCGGCTCGCCGCGCTCAGCGCGCCATCCAGCACGACCTTGCCGTCAGCGTCGACGACCTCGAACCGGTTTGCACCGAGCGCCTGCGGGATCACGGCCAGCTTGTGCGATTGCGGCAGGAAGCCCACCGCATTGACCTTGATTTCCGCAGACCCGGCGCCGGCAGCAAGCGTCAGCAGCGCCGTGGCGAGCACGGTGCGCTTCATGCCGGCACCGTCTTGCCGTCCGTGTCGATGCCTGCCGCCGGCGTACTGCCGTCATCGTGATAGAACGGCGCGTACCAGGTGGCGATGAACGACGGGATGGTCGCGACCATCACCAGGCCGAAGTAGGCGACGTAGCCCATCATCTCCTGCAGGTGGCCGCTGATGACGCCCGTGACCATGCCGCACAGGCCCATCAGGCCAGTGCCGAACGCGTAGTGGGTAGTCGTGTACTTGCCCGGTGCGAGCTGCTGCATCAGGTAGATCATGAAGCCGACCGCGCCGAAGCCGAAGAAGAACTTTTCGATGGCCACGCCCAGCGTGATCAGCACCAGGCTCGATGGCGTGTAGATGCTCATGACCAGGAACGCGACGTTCGGGATGTTGATCGCGCAGCACAGCACGAACAGCGTCGACTTCAGGCCGCGCTTGGCGACATACAGGCCGCCCAGCAGCGAGCCGACCAGCACCGCGGCCAGGCCATAGGTGCCGTAGATCAGGCCCAGCATCTCGTTGGACAGACCGAGGCCGCCTTTCGAGGCCGGGTCGACCATGAAGAACGGGCCGATCTTTTCCAGCAGGCCGACGCTGAAGCGAAACAGAAATGCGAACGCGATCATGCGCCACACGCCGCGCTTCTGGAACAGCGTGACGAAGGCGTCGACCAGGATGCGGCCGGCGTCCTTCGCGCTCGATGGCGTATCGGCGGCGCGTGCGCCTTCAGGCATGAAGCGCCAGTGCCACAGCGCCATCAACAGCGTCAGACCGCCGACGAGCAGGAAGATGATGCGCCAGGCGTCGATCCAGTCCGGGCCGAACACGCCCGGATCATGGCCGAACACGTGCGTGTGCAGGTAGCCGCTCAGGTAGACCATGCCGCCGGCGGCGACGATCGGGCCGATATTCCACGACAGGCTCTGGATGCCGCAGTACAGCGACTGCGCGCGAGCGTCGAGCGAGGTGACATATACGCCGTCGCTGGCGATGTCTTGCGTCGCGCCGATGAACGACAGCGCAAAGAAGATCGCCATCAAAAAGGTCATGTAGCCAGGCAGTTCCATCAGCAGCGCCACACCGGCAAAGCCGGCGCCGATGGCGAGCTGCGAACACAGGACAAAGAACTTCTTGGTGCGGTACATCTCGACGAACGGCGCGAACAGCGGCTTGACCGTATAGGCCAGGATCAACAGGCTCGAATACTGGGCCGCGCGGCCGTTGTCCATGCCCAGATTCTTGAACATGATGGCGGTGACGCTGGTGAGCATCACGTAGCCGAGCGCCATCGTGAAGTAGCCGGTCGGGACCCACAACAGCGGTGATACGGTTTTGGCAGGGCGCATGATCGATCCCGTTGATCAAGCCTTGATGCGGCTGGCGATGAATTCGCGGTACCACAGCGCGCTGTCTTTCAGCGTGCGTTCTTGGCTTGCATAGTCCACGTGCACGATGCCGAAGCGCTTGGCGTAGCCCGAATTCCACTCGAAGTTGTCGAGCAGGCTCCACAAAAAGTAGCCGCGCACGTCGACACCCGCATCCATCGCGTCCTTGAGCGCGGCCAGGTGGCTGCGCACGTAGGCGATGCGCGCCGCATCGTGCACGCGGCCGTTTTCCAGCACGTCCGGATTGGCCATGCCGTTTTCGGTAATGTATACGGGCGGCAGGTCGGGATACTCGGCCTTGAGTTTCAGCAGCAGTTCGGATAAGCCCTCAGGGAAGATTTCCCAGCCCATGTCGGTCACGCCGTGGCGCGCCGGTGCCGGCACGGGCGGCGTGCTGGCGCTGCACCACGAGCGGAAGTAGTAGTTCGAGCCGAGGAAGTCGATCTTCTGGTGGATGATGGCCAGGTCGCCGTCAGCAACGACGGGGGCGTTCTCGCCATGGCCGCGCAGCGCCAGTTCCGGATAGCGGCCCTTGAAGATCGGGTCCATGAACCACTGCACCGAGCGTGCGTACTCGAATTCGGCCATGTCGCGGTCGGCCTGCGAATCGGTGGCCGCATCGGCGGTCCACTGGTTCAGCACGATGCCCAGCTGCGCACTGCTGCCGACTTCGCGCATCGCGCTCATGGCCAGCCCGTGCGACAGCAGCAGGTGGTGCGAGACCTGGATCGATTGCTTCAGGTCGGCCACGCCGGGCGCGAACTGCGCATTGCCGTAACCCAGGTTGGCCGTGCACCACGGCTCGTTGTGGGTGGCGATTGCCTCGATCCGGTTGCCGAAGCGGCGCGCGATCTCGCGGGCGTAATCGGCGAAGCGGTAGGCGGTCTCGCGATTGAGCCAGCCGCCATCGTCCTGCAGGCCTTGCGGCAGGTCCCAGTGGTACAGGGTCGCGTGCGCGCGGATGCCTTTGCTTTCCAGTTCGGTCAGCAGGCGGTCATAGAAATCGAAGCCTGCTTCGTTCCAGGCGCCCTTGCCATCCGGCTGCACGCGCGCCCAGGCGAACGAGAAGCGGTAGGCGTCCACGCCCATCGAGGCCATGATGCCGACGTCTTCCTGGTAGCGGTGATAGTGGTCGCAGGCGACAATGCCGTCGCTGCCGTCCTTGATATTGTTCTGGTCCAGGCAGAAGGTGTCCCAGATCGACGGCCCCTTGCCATCGACGGCGGCAGCGCCCTCGATCTGGAAGGAACTGGTGGCCACGCCCCAGGTGAAGTCGGAAGGAAAGTTGTTGCGGAAGTCGAAGTCGGGGCTGTTGGTCATGGAACTCTCGGATCACTGCTGGGGCAGATTCAGGTCAAACAAAAAAAGCAGCGCGCCCACCGGGCGCGCTTGCCATGCTTCAGCTTTTAGAAATCAAAGCCGGTATTCACGCCAACCGTACGGGGTGGCTTGTACTGCGCCAGCCAAGGGCCGAAGCCGTTGAAGGCGCTGGTCTTGATCTTCTTGTCGCCGACGTTGCGCACGAAGGCGTCGACCCACCATTTGTCCTTCGCGTAGCGCAGGCCAAGGTCGGCGCTGGCGTAGGCTTTCTGGCGGTCTTCCGGACCCAGGTCGAACACGCTCAGGCTGACGTCATCCTCATAGCGCGCCGTGATGCGCGGCACCAGGGTAGCACCATCGGCCAGGCGGAACGTGTGCTGGTACTGCACCGTGGTCGAGAACTTCGGTGCGTGCGGCAGCTTGTGACCGCTCACGTCCAGGCAGGTCTCGATGCGGGTGTCGACCGTGCACGGTGGCAGCGCGTAGTCGTTCGAGCCGGCGACCAGGTGACCGAGCTTGGTGTCGAGCACGGCCAGCGCGATCGACAGGCGGCCGTCTTTTGCGATGCGGGCGGCGATCTCGGTTTCCAGGCCCATGACCTTGGCGCCATCGGCGTTTTCGATGGCCAGGCCACGGCTGCCGTCGGAGAAGCTGACCGGCGAATTGAACTGGAAGTCCTTGAAGTCCATGTAGAACAGCGCGTTGTTGATACGCAGTGCGCCATCCATGAAGGTGCTCTTCGAACCGATCTCGAAGTTGGTCAGCGTCTCTGGCTGGTACGGCAAGCCGCGATCCTGCACGCCGCCCGCCTTGTAGCCGGTCGACACGCTTGCATACACCATGTTGCTGCGGTCGATGTCGTAGTTCACGCGCAGCAGGCCGGTGGCCTTGTTGTCGCTGTAGCGGCCATCGTTCGGTACGCCGGACTGGTAGCCGTTGACCGGATCGCGTGGATCGATCTGCGGATTGAGTGGCAGTTGTGGCGCGCTGGCGTCGTACGCCCAGGTGTAGCCGCGGCCACCGATGTGGACGCGCTTGTCGTGGGTGTAGCGCACGCCGCCGGTCAGGTGCCAGGCGTCGGTGAGGTTCCACGTGGCCTGGCCGAAGACGGCCGAGTTTTCCACGGTCTGGTCCGGCTGGATGAACGAGCCCTGCCATGCCACGGTGCCATCTTCGGTGCCGTTCATGCCGCCGATGTCGAAGCGGATATTGTTCTTTTCCTTGCCGTAGTAGGCGCCGACCTGCCAGTCGATGGCGCGCGTGCCGACCGACTGCAGCAGGACTTCGTGGCTGAAGCTGCGGTAGTTGGAGTCGGTCGTGGTGTGTTCCTGGAACTTGCCACCCGAGATGATCGAGGTCGGGACGATCGTGCCGCCGTCCTGGTCGAAACGCATGTCGCCGCTGTACTTGGACCAGCCGGCCACGTATTGCAGCGCGAGGTCAGGGCTGATGTCCCAGCTCAGGCGGCTGCGCACGTTGTCGCTGTCACGGTTGACCCACGGCGACGAGTCGGACAGGGTCGACCAGTGGTCCTGGCCAGGGCGCGGCGTCTGCATCAGGTTGGCGCTTGGGGTGCCGCGGTCGATGAATTTTTCGTAGGCGATGTTCCAGCGCAGGTTCGGCGCCAGTTGCCACAGCAGCGACAGGCGCGCAGCAGTCTGGTCCTGGGCGCTGTACTTGTCGCCGCCAGAGACGTAGTTGTTCGGATTGATCGGGCGGAAGCCGGCAGCGGCGCCGCCAGCGGCCAGGTAGGCAGCGCGCTGTTGCGCGATCGACGGGTTCGGGAATTGCTGGTAATCGACATAGCCATCATGACGCTCGTGCACGACGGCAAAGCGCAGTGCTGCCGTTTCGGACAGCGGCACATTGACCGCGCCGCGCGTACCGATGCGGTTGTAGTCGCCAATACCACCTTCAACATAGCCCGAGCGGCTGTTCAGCTCTGGCTTGACGGTCTGGATATTGACCGCGCCGACGGTGGAGTTGCGGCCCCACAGCGTGCCTTGCGGGCCGCGCAGCACTTCGATGCCTTCGACGTCGAACAGCAGGGCAGTGGCGCCTTCGGCGCGTGGCGAATACACGTTGTCGACGAACGAAGCGACTTCAGGATCGGCGTACTCGGTCTTGGCGCTGTCGTTGCCGATGCCGCGCAGCGTCATCGTGGTCACGCCGTGGTCACCCTGGGCCGTGGCCTGGAAGCCCGGGACCAGTGCGACGACGTCGAGCAGGGTCTGGACATGGTTGTCGGCCAGCGTGGCGGCGGTCAGCGCGGTGACCGCGATCGGGGTGCGCTGCAGCGAGGTCGAGCGCTTGGTGGCGGTCACGACCACTTCGGCGATGCGGCCATTGTCGACGACTGCTGCCGGGGTGGCGGCGGCAGGCGACGCCGGATCCGAAGCCGATTGTGCGTGAGCTGTACCGATGCTGGCGAGCAGCGTCAGGATGGCCAGGCGGA
This sequence comes from Massilia aurea, assembly GCF_014200505.1. Taxonomy (GTDB): domain Bacteria; phylum Pseudomonadota; class Gammaproteobacteria; order Burkholderiales; family Burkholderiaceae_D; genus Telluria; species Telluria aurea_B. The sequence continues at coordinate 958,695 of NZ_JACHBX010000002.1, forward strand.
TAGGGGCGGACGAGGGCGTACGGACCCCTGCCAGTTGGGGCGTCATGGTTGTCATGCTTGTCTCCGATATAGTTTTATGGGTACTGCTTGCGTTAGGACTGATAAGAAATCGGTTTCATCAATCTTGAAAACGGTTTCATAGTAATTTCAACGGTAAAAAAATGTCAATTAGTATTTATGATAGGGAGTAGCGGGTTTGTTGCAGCTCAACGACGGATTGTTTATGAAAGCGTTTCATAAGCATCGTTCAGCGGCCGTTTTATCGGAAAGCTGCGTGATATACTTCAAGCAACAAATTGCCCCGGACCTGTCCAGAACGCTTCATGAAAAACATCGAGAGCGGTATCACCACGCTGTACCAGGTCGCCAGCAGGGCAGGCGTGTCGCCGGCCACGGTCTCGCGTTTCCTGAACGGCACCGCCAAGGTGTCGGACGACAAGCGGCGCACGATCGAGCGCGTCATCGATGAGCTCAACTACAAACCCAACCGTCTGGCGCAAAGCCTCAAGATGGGCAGCACCAACACCATCGGCGTGCTGACCCAGTCGCTCGAGAGCGGTTACTTCAACCGCGCCATGGTCGGCATCGAGGATGCGGTCAAGGCCTCCGGCTATGCGCTGTTGATCATGAGTGGCCACTGGCATGCCGATGAAGAAGCCGAGCGGGTCGAACTGTTGATCGGGCGCCGCGTCGATGGCGTGGCGATTCTGACCGGCAATATGAGCGACAAGCAGATCCTCGACTTTTCGCGCCGCGTACCGATCGTGGCGTTCGGGCGCGAAGTGCAGGGCGAGCGCACGCAGGCGTTTTGCCTGGACAATTACGGCGGCGCCTGCGAAGCGGTGGAATACCTGATCAGCCAGGGACACCGGCGCATTGCCCATATCGCCGGGCCACCCGATCATCGCGACGCGCGCGAGCGCCTGGCAGGCTACAACGACACGCTGGCCAAACACGGCATCCCAAGCGACCCACGGCTGGTCGTGACGGGCGACTTCAGCGAATCCAGTGGCCTGCTGGCGCTGAACAGCCTGCTGGTGGCCAATGTCCGTTTCAGCGCGATCTTCGCGGCCAACGACTTGACCGCCTATGGCGCGCGCCTGGCCCTGTACCGCCGCAATATCCGCGTACCCGAAGACATTTCGCTGGTCGGGTTCGACGATCTGGAAAGCTCGATGTACACGACGCCGCCGCTGACCACCGTGCGCCAGCCGCTGTATGAAGTCGGCACCGGGATCGGGCGCCGCATGCTGGCGATGCTGGGGCATCAGCAGCCGGCGGCCGACGTTCCGGGGTTGAGTCTGGTCGTGCGGGAGTCGGTGCGGCTGGTGTGAGCGCCATGTAGTCGGCTTGCTCAAGTCGTATCATAAAAATCGCTTGCTATTAAATAGCGAGCTATGTAATATGCTGTTCATGGCAGCGCCGAACGTACCCCGGAACGGGCGAGCGGGTCGGCGGGCCAAGGCAGCAAACCATTTAAATAGCGCGCTATCTAATAGCGTTAAACAGTTCGGCGGGCATCCGCCACCCTTTCAAGGAGTCTCATCATGGCAATCGAAAACGTTCTCTACCGCGCCAACGCCACCGCAACGGGTGGCCGCGAAGGCCGCGCCGTGTCGTCGGACAGCGCACTGGATGTGAAGCTGACCACCCCAAAAGAACTCGGTGGTAATGGCTTGGCTGGCACGAACCCTGAGCAATTGTTCGCTGCCGGCTACTCGGCCTGCTTCTTGGGCGCGATGAAATTCGTCGCCAACCGCGACAAGCTGAAGATTTCGCCGGACGTCGCGGTGGAAGGCACCGTCGGCATCGGCCCGATCCCGACCGGTTTCGGTATCGAAGTGCTGCTCAAGATCAGCCTGCCAGGCGTGCCGGCCGATGAGGCGCAAACGCTGATCGACCGCGCGCACATCGTGTGCCCGTATTCGAACGCGACCCGCGGCAATATCGATGTGACGCTGCAACTGGTGTAAGACACGTTGCCTGGGAAACCAGGATGGTGTCGATGACGAAAAAGGCTGCCCGAGGGCAGCCTTTTTTTGTGCCGCTGCACGAAAAATATGCGGTAGTTTGAAGCCAAGATTTAACAATTGAGGCGGGTATGGTCTGGTTGATAAGACAGAGAAAATTTATTTGGCGAGAAAAAGCTTCATGCACCTGTTTGCTTTTCCGAGCGGGGCATGCAGACACTACAAAATCGGCAAAATACAGCGCTTATTGGTGCGCTGCAGCAAATAGCTGCCTGCAAACTGAAATTGCTGCGGTAACGCAAGAGGTGCAATAAATCGTTACATCTACCGCAAAATACGGGATTTTTGCTCGATGATTGATGTGTAATTGCTATCGCTCGATGTATCCGAGCTAACGGTTCCGGCTCTTATGTGTGAGTGCAAAACAACGGTTGAAAATATTTTTCCGCTCAGAAAACTATAGCGAAAAAAGGTGTTTAGAATTGCGGTCCATCAGATGCCTCAAGTAAATATTCCACCCGTGGCTGGCGTCTGAAGAGCACTTTGGCAATCCTTTGACACCTCAATAAATTTAACATTTCACCGCTTTCATGCACACCTCTGTTTCTGCGCCGCGTCGTTCGTCGTTTGTCCTTGTACAAGCCCAGCAATATTCCCTGCCACTCGTCTTCGCACTGTTCGGCCTGATCATGGGATCGTGGGCTGGCCGTATCCCTGCGCTGGCCGCCGGCGTCAATGTGTCGCATGCGGCACTGTCGATGGTGCTGGTCTGTGGCGGCCTGGGCGCCGTGCTGTCGTATCCGGTCTCGTCGTTCATGATGAAACGCTTCGGCGCCCGCAAGACCATCTTGCTCGCGGGCCTGGCGTTGCTGAGTGTGCTCGTGTCGATCGGCATGGCGCCGACCGTGCCACGCCTGATGATGTCGGTGCTGATGCTTGGCGTGACCGCCAGCATCTTTGATGTGGCAATGAATTCGGCGGCAGCGCGCCGCGAAAAAGTCAGCGGCAAGTCGGAAATGTCGCGCCTGCACGGTCTGTGCTGCGCTGGCGGTCTGGTGGGCGCCACGCTGGGCAGCCTGATGGCCAGCCTCAAGATTGCCCCGGCAACCCACTTCCTGATGCTGGCCGGTCCATTGGCCGTCGTGCTGTGGATGGCCTACAGCGTGCTGGAAGCGGATGAAGTGGGCGTTCAGGTCGAGAAGAAATCGTTTGCACTGCCACGTGGTCCGCTGGTGCTACTGGGTCTACTGGGCTTCTTCGGTTCGATGGCCGAGGGCAGCATCGCCGACTGGAGCGGCATGTTCCTCAAAGAACATTTCGGTGCATCCGATGGTCTGGCGCCGCTGTCGCTGTCGGCTTTCTCGGTGATGATGCTGATCTCGCGCATGTTCGGCGACAAACTGAAGGAACGCCATGGCGCCAAGCGCCTGGTGAGCACCGGCGCCATGATCGCGGCTGCCGGCCTGTTCTTCGCGGTGCTGGCCCCGAACGCCTATGTGGCGCTGATCGGTTTCGCTGTTGCGGGCGTTGGCCTGGCGCTGGTGTTCCCGTTCGTGTTCAGCGCTGCCGGCGCACAAGGCCCGGCAGCCCTGGCGGCGGTGGCCAGCATGGCGTACAGCGGCAGCCTGATGGGCCCGCCAGCCATCGGCGCCGTCGCGCACTTCATCGGCATGCAGGCAGCCATTGCCTACATCGGCGCCTTGTCGATCGTGATCGCGATGGTCGCTTGCCGTACCCGCATGCTGAAATAAGTTGAATGCGCTGCGGCCTGGATGGCCGCATGCCTGACTTGAAAATACAAACGAAACACAAACGCAGACGGCGCCGCGAGGCCCGTCTGCGTTGTCGTTTCTGGATCAGCCCGCGGCTTGCTTGAGCCACTCGCGCGGCGAGGCGCCCATCATGGTCGTGAAGGCGCGCGTGAACGTGGATGGGCTGGTATAGCCGGCGCGGCTGCTGACCTGCTTGACCGGCATGCCCTGGCGCAGCAGGCGGCTGCCGACGCCGATACGCCAGCGCGTCAGGTATTCGCCCGGCGGCATGCCCATCACGTCGCGGAAGCGTTCGGTGAATGCGGCGCGCGACATGCAGGCCACCTTGGCCAGCGATTGCAGGCTCCAGGGCTCATGCGGGCGCTCGTGGATGGCCGTCAGTGCCAGTGACAACTGGCGGTCCGACAGGCCGGCCAGTAGGCCCAGCGACAGGCGCCCGCTGTCGAATTCGCGCCGGATCACCTGAATCAGCAGCACATCGCACAGGCGATCCAGGATCACTTCGCGGCCCGGCTCAGCCTGGCTGGCTTCGCTGAACAGCAGGTCGAGCGTTGAGCGCAGTCCGGCAATTTCGCTCAGCGGCATGACCAGGCAGTTGGGCAGCACGCGCGACAGCGGATTGCTCATCTCGTCCTGGAACTGGATGTGCGCACAAAGCAGGTTGGCGGTGTGGCCGGGATGCACGTGCAAGCGGTGGCTGGCGCCGCGCGGATAGAACAGCAGCGACGGTTCGGTCACGGTGATGACCTCGCCATCGTCATGGATGAAATCGACCGGCCCTTCGCGCACCACGTGCAGCTGACCAGAGACACCGTTTTCGGTGAATTGATTGGTATCGCAAAACGCGCCGTTATAGAAAATACGGGCGTTGAATGAATGGCGACCGACCAGTGATGACAGTTTGTCCATGACAGTACGATTTAGATAGATAGCTATCTATTCTGGACGAAAAGCGCTATTTCTGTGTGGAAATTGGTGACATTTTCAGCGCGAATACAACGCTTTCTGGATATCGTGGTCCAACTATTTTCCCTAATAAATTAATGACTTACACAACAGCCAAGCAGGCAAAAGTCAGAGCGCGGGGGGGGCAAATTGCAACATAACCTGACTAGACAACTTCCAGGACGATTTCGTTAATGACATCGGGTCAAGAACAGTTCAAGACACGATCCCGTCGCCTGCCGGCAACGCCGATGTAAAGCATCCATCACCAGAAATAACCCCTCTTTGAAGGCGCGCTGGCCTGCGTCCACCACGTTGGCCGGGCCGGTCAACGGGCAGGGGGCGCACCGAATCCCGAACCGTGAAAGGCAGTATCATTTAGCGATCTCATTGACCACCCCATCGATCATGCTGCATACGCCTGCTTCCTTCACGCCACTGTTTGCGCCGCATCCCGATCCGGCGCCACTGAACTTTCTGTTCCACAAGGGCCAACTGCTGGTGCGCGAAGACGGGCCAGCGCTACCCGACGTCGCTGTGCTCGAACAGGTCGGCGCGGTGCGCGAACACTTGCAGCCGCTTGGCCTGCTTGATGGCCGGTATTGCCAGACCGGCTGGCTCGATGCCGAACCTGCGCTGCCGGCAGGCTATGCGTGGCGTGGCCTGCGCGCGCTGTTTGGCGTGATGGACGAGTCGCTGGTGGGCCTGGCCGGGCGCGCCGCCCAGGTGGCTGAATGGGCACGCACCCATCGCTTCTGCGGCGTGTGCGGCAGCGGCACCGTGCTGGCCACTGGTGAGCGCTGCTTCAAGTGTCCGCAGTGCGGTCACATGGCCTATCCGCGCATCTCGCCGGCCATGATGGTGTTGATCCGCAAGGGCGACCAGGTGCTGCTGGCCAAGCACGTGCTGCATGCCACGCAGCGCTTCGTGCCGCTGGCGGGCTTTCTGGAAGCGGGTGAGTCGATCGAAGAATGCATCACGCGCGAAGTGTTCGAGGAGGTCGGACTGCGGGTGCACAATCCGCGCTACTTTGCCAGCCAGTCGTGGCCGTTCCCGCATTCGCTGATGCTGGCGTTCACGGCCGATTATCTGGACGGCGAGATCCGCGTGGACCCGGCTGAAATCGCCGAGGCGCGCTGGTTCGGCCCGGGTGACGAGTGGCCGGAGCGGATACCGCAGATGTCGATCTCGAGCGTGCTGATCGACGCGCACCGGCCACCCGGCACGTAACACCTGAGGTGGCGCTACGGCGCTGCCGGACCGGCGTGGTGCGCCATGGCTTGTCCGACCTCCACCGGTGCCGGCTTGGCGCCGGTGCTGCGCAGGTTGATCGCGCGCTGCAGGATGTCGAACCAGAACGGCGCGCCGAACAGCGTCGTGCTGGCAGTGATCAGCCAGCCGGTGACCTGCAGCGCAAACGCGCCATCGAGCACCGGCGGAAAGCTGGCCCAGCCGATCGGCAGCGTTGCCAGATCGTTCACCAGTTTCGCGTCGAGCGCGGCAGGCACGGCATGGACGCCGGCAGCCAGGGCCGGCTGCCGCCACAGTGTCTGGAACAGGTGGATGCTGTCGATGTTGAGCAGGATTGCCAGCAGCAGCGCCAGCAGGAACGACACCAGCAGCTGGCGCCGCTTGTAGGCGCCCGACAGGCGCGCCATCGTGCTGTCGAACCAGCCGCCAAGCGCCGCCTGGAAGCGCTGCACGTCGCCCCCCGTTTGCACGTACAGCGTGTTCAGCGTGCGCCGCAGTTGCGGATCGGGCACGGCGGCAATGGCGCTGTCGAGCGCGGCCCCGCCTCCGCGGATGGCGTCGATCAGGGCAATCGCGAAGTTGGCCGGTTCGATGTAGGATGGGCCGGGATGCTGCGGCGCGTGCGGGTCGGTGAGGTCGGTGCGCGTGCTGATCAACGGATGTGCGTACAAGGCGCGGGCGATGCCCGTGAAAGCCGGGTCGTGCAGCATGCGCTGGAGACAGGCGCGCAACATGCCGGCGCGTAGCCGGAACATGGCCGACAAGGCCTCTTGCAAGGTCGTGACGGTCAGCGCCAGGGAGGCGTAGCAAAATGCCAGCCCGATGACCACTTCCAGTACCGCGCTGCTGAACATGGCGCTCTCCGTGAACGGGTAATGCATTCAACGTTATGAGATATGTCGCATGCAGCAGATGATTTAGCGCAAGAATAGGGCAGCCCCGACCGGGGCCAGACGTTTTCTATATACTGGCGGCAATCGTTATTTTAGGGTGCACCATGTCTGACAAAGAAGCTTTCACCGAACACGACTGGCGTCGTCTGCTGACATCGCTGGGCGAAAATCCGGACCGTCCCGGCCTGATCGAAACGCCTGCGCGCGTGACCAAGGCCTGGAAGCACTGGACGTCGGGCTACGACCAGAATCCGGTGGAAGTGCTCAAGGCATTTGAAGACGGCGCCGAAGAATACAACGAGCTGATCGTCGTGCGCGGCATCCCGGTCTACAGCCATTGCGAGCACCACCTGGCACCGTTCTTCGGCAAGGCCACCGTTGGCTACCTGCCGAACGGCAAAATCGTCGGCCTGTCGAAGCTGACCCGCCTGGTCGATATCTTTTCCAAGCGCCTGCAGGTGCAGGAACGCATGACGATGCAGATCGCCAATGCGCTGATGGAAGTGCTGGAACCGAAAGCAGTGGGCGTGGTCATCAAGTGCCGCCACCTGTGCATGGAAAGCCGTGGCATCCGCGCCATTGGCGAAGAAACCATCACCTCGACCCTGCTGGGCGAGCTGCAGCCGAACCTGGCACTGCGAACCGAGTTCCTGGCGCTAACGCGGGACTAGCTAGGTTCAATTATTTTGGGTAGACTGTAAATACAGCTAGGGAACCTGTTCCAGATCCGGGCCTCCAAGCTGTTTTGGAGGTCACCCATGGACCGAGCTGTCTACCCCAGCGATATACCCCGCGAACACTTCGAGGGCGTGCGCGCCATGCTTGAAGCGGCACGCCGCAAGACGCGCCCGCGCAAGCACGATTTGTACGACGTGTTTTGCGCCGTGTTGTATTTTTTGCACACGGGCGCCACCTGGCGCGCGATGCCACCCGATTTTCCCCCGTGGCGCACGGTGCACGAGTATTTCACGCAGTGGACCATGCAACGTGAAAACGGCCAGTCGCTGCTCGAAAGCGTGCTCGAAAAATCAGGCCGTGAGATCGAGCTCGCGCGATTGCGCACGCTGATCCAGCGCTATTGAGCTGTTATTTGCTGTCAGCTTCCGGCTTCTCGAAACTGAGCTTGTTGTCGCTGTCCAGCGTGAAGATGCCCAGCGGCAGACCGGTAACGGCATCGGGGTCGGGCGCCTTCAGTTCGCTACAGGTCGTGGTGTCGATCTGCCACGCCTGGTCGTCTGCGCGCAGCGTATAGACGTTGTTGCCGTTGCCGAACAGCTCGACCTGCAAGTCGGCCAGCCACACCGAGCCCAGCTCGTACTGGCGCTGGCAATCCGGCAGGCGCGACATGACGACGCGCAGCGTGCCTTCTTTCGTCCAGAAATTGTCCTTCTCCACCTTCAGCGTGATTGCATGATCGGTATTCAGGTCGATCACATACGTCGATGTCTCGATGAAGCAGCCGCTCAGCAGCAGCGGAGCCAGGAAGATGAGTGGAAGGCGCATGAAAGGTCCGTTGTTCATTGATGCAGTTGCTGCCGAGTATAGCAACTGACCTATGCGTCCGGGCAATTCCGTGGCGCTTATGCCTGGCTTGCGAGCGACAGCAGATCCGCAGGCGTGCCGAACTCGCACTCCGGGGCTACCCGGCGCAGCGCTTCGATCGACGCATAGCCCCAGCCGACCGCCCCGAACGCGATCCCGGCCCGGCGCGCGGCGTCGCCATCGGTGGTCTGGTCGCCGACATACAACGCCTGGATCGCCGGCACCGTGGCACGGCGCACGACCTTGCGGATGCGCGCCGCCTTGCCGAAGATCGACATGCCGCATTCGTACTGCCCCATCAGGCCTGCCAGTTCCGGCCCCAGCACGTGGCGCACATTGTCTTCGGCATTCGACGACACCACCGCCAGCCGCACGCCATTGCGGTCGAGCTCGTGCAGCGTGTGGGCGATGCCGTCGAACAGCGCGATGCGGCCCGTGGCGCCGCGCATGCGGTCGATGAACGAGCGCGAGGCGATCGGCAGCTTCCAGGCCGGCATGCCGACATGGCGCATGATGTCGCGCGGGCCGTAGTGGCGCAGCTGCTCGGCCTGCGCGGCGTCGACGCGCCGGAAACCGTGCTGGTCGGCGATCTCGTTGAACACGCTCATGAAGAAAGGCCACGAGTCGGCCAGCGTGCCGTCGAAGTCGAAGATCGCCAGGCGATAGCTCATGCGCGGGTCAGTTGAGTAGAAGTCATGCGGCGATTATAGAGACCGCGGCGCCGCCACGTCGCCGGCACGCCCCTGTCAGCGCATCCCCTGCAGGCCGCCCGCCTGCAGCGACTGGCGCAGCCGCGTCGCATCGCGCCCCGGCGACAGGCCGAAGAAGCGCGCGTATTCGCGCGAAAACTGTGAGCTACTTTCGTAGCCCACCGCATGGCCCGCGCGCGCCGCGTCGATCGACCCGGCGAGCATCAGCCGCCGCGCCTCTTGCAGGCGCAGCTGCTTCTGATACTGCAGCGGACTCATCGAGGTCACGGTCTTGAAGTGCTCGTGCAGCGTCGACGAACTCATGCCCACCTCGCCAGCCAGGCGCTCGACGCTCAATGGCCGGTTGTAGTGATCCTTGATCCAGCAGATGGCCCGGGTGACCTGCGCGATGCGGCCATCGCCGCGGGCGCAATGGCGCACGGTGTCGGCATGCTCGCCGGTGAGCAGGCGATAGTGGAATTCCTTCAGCAGCAGTGGCGCGAGCACCGCGATGTCGTGCGGCGCATCGAGCAGGCGCACGAGGCGGTTGGCGACCTCGAGCAGCGCGGGCGTGGTCTCGCTCAGGAACAGCCCGCGCGCCGGGGGCGTGCCGCGCGCGGCCGGCCGGGCTGGCAGTTCGAGGTCGAGCGCGGCGAGCAACTGCGCGTCGAGATCGACCCGCAGGCACAGATAGGGTTCATCTTCCGTCGCCAGCGTCACGCAGCCGGTCACCGGCAAGTCGACCGACACGACCAGGAACTTGGCCGTGTCGTAGCGGTAGTCAGTGCCGCCCAGCGAGACCAGCTTGGCACCCTGCGCGATGATGCACACTGCCGGCGTGTGCACGACACGCAGCGGTTCGGTGGTCTGGCCGCTGCGGATCAGCCACACGCCGGGGATCGGGCTCTGGTGCATGCCGTCGCCGGGGGCGTGCTGCGCAATCTGGGTGGCGAGGTCGCGGATCGCTTGCATGAACAGTTTCTCGGGTCGGTGGACAACGTGTCATTAGAACACCGGCGGGGCGTGCGATGGTCCGGGAAGATTGCACGATCCTCCGGCAGGGCAGCCGTTGCCAACGGTAACACTCACACGCAAGGCGCGCCGTCTGTCAGCAGGCAGATGGTGGCCACTTGCGCGCGCTCGACATAATCGGCGCGTGGCACGCTGCCGGTGTCCGGGCAGGTGTTGGCAGTGCCATTGCAGGCCACGGCGTCGATCCGGTAGATACGTTTGACAACCGGCGACGAGTTACCGCTGGCATCGATCGCCTCGCCCTCGTTATAGGCGCGAAACGAACAGCTGACACTGACCAGGAATCCGGACTCGGCACGGAAGTCAGTGAGATGGTTGACCGCCCCCGCTGGCGCTGCATTGCTGGTCGACAGAGGGGCCTGGGAGCAGCGCTGCACCGGGTTGTTGAAGACCCATTCGATGCCGCCGCGCGCCGCCAGGCTGGCGCGTGAGGCCAGCAAGGCCTGGTTGACGGTGCTCTGCTGCGTCTCGGTCAGGCGCAACAGCACGACCGCAATGCCGGCAATCACCACCAGGAAGATCACAGCAGCAATATAGGCGAAGCCCGACTGGTGCCGGGGAAGGATGGGGAAGCGGCTCATGGCAGGTTGTCGACGTGGGTGCCGATCGTGAGCGGGACCGATTCACCGCGCTCGGTCAGCGTGAGCTGGAGCTGTACGAAGCCGCTGTCCTGGGTCGCGCCCTGGTTGGTGTAGACGACGAAGCTGCAGGCCGACACCCGGGTGGCCACGATGGCCGGTGTGCCGGCCGGCGCATTGCACGTCGTTGCGCCAGGCGTGGTGCGGGAAAACCGTGTCAGGAAGCCTGTGCCGTTGCCAGTTACTTTGTCGACGCCCTGCGTACAGACGTAAGTAACGACGCGCTCGGCTCCTGGCACGACCAGGAAGCGGCCGCCATCGTACCCTTGGGGAATCTGGATCGGCGCGTTCAGCATGATGCGGGTGATGCCGGCCTGCGCATTCGGCGATGGCCCGGCCAGCGCGCTGACCGTGCCGACATTGGAGTCGTTATACACATCGTCCGGACTGCGGTTGCCGATCACGATCGCATCGCCTGGCGTCGGCATCGCATTGAGCGGCGTGAGCACATCGAACGCGGCACCGGTTTCGGCATCGTTGATATGGGCGTCGTTGGGATTGACCGTGTCGGGGCCCATTCGATAACGGCCGCCATCGCGGGTCGGCACGAGGTCCAGGCATTGCGGATTATTCAGGCGCAGCGAATTGGGCACGGCGGCGCGCACCTCGGTGGTGATTCTGCGCAGCGCGGTGTCAGCCTGACTTGTCAGGCCTGCGCGCTGGCTGATCAAGAGGTAACTCTGGATGGCCGGGGCCAGCTGCATCGTGAGCACGCCGCCGATGATGCCGATCAGGACGATGACCAGGATCAGCTCGACCAGCGTGAAGCCGCCATCGCGCTGCACGCGATGGCGCATGGAGTAGGGCATGGAATGGCTCATGGACGCGTCCTCCAGCCGACCAGACGCAGATCCTGGGCGCCGGGCGCGCGCACGATGACCTGGACGCGCATGGCGTCGGCAGCCGCCACGCCGGTGATGGCCTGCTGGTTGACCTGCACCTGCACGGTATAGCGTCCCAGGCCCGGGACAGCGCCGCCGTTGACATTGCTGACGGCGACAGGCCCGTAGCCGTTGTAGTCCATGAGGTCATTGAAAAACAGGCGACCTGCCTGATTCGGCTGGGCGACAAACGGCTTTTGCATGACCTCTTCCATCATCGATTCGGCGATCGCCAGCATTTGCTGGGTAATCAAGGGATCGGTGGAGGCGATATTGGCGCGGTTATAAGCAGCCACGAGTCCCGCCAGGGCGGTGCCCACGATCACGATTGCGACGATCAGTTCGATCAGCGTGGTGCCTGCCATGCGTTTAATGGACATAGCCAGTGCCTCCGTCGAGCGTGATGGTGCGCCGGATGGCATCAGCACCCTTGATGGCGATGTCGACCCTGCCCAGGCGTACGCCGTTGCCGTCATCGATGGTGCCGTCGGGCCGGAACAGCAGCAGCGGGGGCGCGCCGCTCATGACGATATTTGCTTCCTTGCTGTCGTACAGACCATCGGTGATGCCCTGCAGCTGCACGTTGCCACAGGGGCCGTTGCCGACGGCGGTACGCACGCGCAGCATCAGCGTCGTTGCCGTCGTGGTCACGCATACCGTGCGGCGACGCGCGACCGCGCTTTTCTGGGCCATGCGCAGTCCACTGGCCACCTGGTCGCCAAACAGGGCCGCACCGGTCGCGCTGTCTCCCATCAGGCGCGGGACGGCAAAGGCTGCCAGCACGCCGATCAGCACCATCACCGTGATCAGTTCAACCATCGTGAAACCCTGCTGGCGGCTCAATTGAACACCTGGCGCACATGGATGATGCGACGCTCTTCGGCCGACTGCTCACCAAAGGTCGCGCGCGCCGATGGATCGGCGCAGCCCGTGGGCAGGCGCAGCCAGGCCAGCCGAGCACCGGTGTTCTTGGGATACACGGCGTTGTTGCACGGCAGGGGCTGCGTATCATTGCCCAGATTGATCGCCAGGTCGATCCAGCCGGGCCGGTCACCCGTCAGGTCGACTTGCCCGCGACCACTGGCCAGCACCACGGCACTCTTGACGGCGCCAATCGTCGGCGCCACGCCGCCCGTCACGTTGGACCGGGCCGCTTGCACGAACGCGCTGGCCGGAATCACGGTGAAGTCATCCTTCTGATTGAACAGCCAGCTTTTGCCGGTCCAGTAATAGGCTTCGATGCGCATCGGCAGTGGCGTGTTGATGCGACCGAATGCATTGGCGATACGCAGGCGGCCACTGTGGACCGCTGGCCGGGCTATCTCGTAGCTGCCCTTTCCATCGCCCGATGTCACCACGCCCCCGCTGTTGCTGGCCCTGAGCAAAATGCTGGCAGCGATCGGCGCCGCAGTTTTCGGCCCGTAGGCTGGCCTGGCTTGTGCGAGCCCATCTTTGAAGGCGCTTGCGGGCACGGTAAAGTCCTTCAGTTCGGCGCTGGTGTCCTTGATTGCAGCATAGTCGGCCGGATTGAGAGCGGTGAGCGTCACCGTTTCGCTCAGGCCCAGGTCGCCCGAATAGTTCCTGGTAATGGCGCCCTGCGCATTCATCGCCGCCACCTCGACAGGGATGGGCTCGCCGGCATAGTAGAACGCGCGTGTCTTGCTCGCAGCCGGATAATCGACCTTGAAATATTTGGGGATGAAGGGGCCGACGGTTGGCGTGCATGTCGTTGTCTCGCCACTGGTACCCAGCACGTCTACCTTGCTACCCAAAAAATCGCTCAACGTCGCCTTCAGGTCCAGCATGCCGACGTCGCCCCATGCCAGGGTCGCCACAGCGACGCCGCTATTGAATTCCGTCCTGGCGCCAGTGAACAGGCCGGCGCTGCCCTTGCCGACGCAGGACAGCCCAATGTCAGTGAGCGTGGCACCAGCCGCCAGGGCACTGCGGTGGAAACTTGGCGTGGTGGCGCCGGCTTTGTTGACTGCCGTGACGGTGACCTGGAAATTCTCGCCCGCGCGAACGGGGGAGGAGGGCAATGTTGAAAAGTCGAAGGTGTAGGGCGCGACGGTCACCGTGGTGTCGCCCTGGGCGTCGTCGAACGACGCCAGGAGTTTGAGCGTGCCCACATCCTGGTAGACCAGCGTCAGTTGCGCCTTGCCGTCGGCATCGAACCGGCTGTTGACGGCTTGCGCCGCACCAGTGGCGCAAGCCAGCGTGGCGGCGCGTTTGGTCGTGTTGTCGGTCAGCTGCAACCCCTTGGTGTCGGCACTGGTCGTGACATGCTGGCAGGCATACGCGATATCCTTGCTGGTGTTCCTGAAGGCCGCCACGCACTGGCCAGTAGCAGGGTCGGGCGCGAGCGCCGTGACAATGGCGCCCGCGCTGTCACCGGCCTTGTGGTGATTTGCGTCGATCCGGAAGCTCACGCCGCTGGCAAATGTTATCGCGCAGCTGGTGCTCTTGCTCGTGCTGTTGTAGCAGGTGGTGGCCGGTTTGGCGCCACTTTGCGTCAGTTGCAGGGTGTCCGTGCCGGCCGTGTTGCGCGACACCTGCGCCAGCGTGGTGCCGGAGCTGTCGATGGTGGCTGCCACTGCACCCGGCGACAACGTGATTTGTGCACCGCCCTTGTACAAGGCGCTGCAAGACTCGTTGGCGCAGGCCGTCACGGTCACGCTTTCCGGCGCGCAGGTGCGGCCGCTGCCGTCATGGGTGATCTGAAAATGATGCAAGGGGGCCGTCGCCGGCTTGGCCGACTCACAGGTCGGGCCTTCGGGGGTGTTGACCGGATAGCCGCTCTGGTTCTCCACACAGTCGCACTCACCAGGGCGCGTGCCTGTCTTGCAGATGACTTTCTTGGCCACGCGGCCGTGCCAGTCCAGCTTTGCAAAGTCAACCGCTGCGTTGCCCGTGATGAGCGCGTCCGAGGCTTGCAGCGTCATCTGGCCGGTGTCGACGTTGCCGTCGATCGTGCTGCCCGAGCCCAGGAACAGGCTCGTGGAGGCCTTGACGTCGCCCGTGATCCTGACCGGCGTGCCGATCGAGACCGTGGTGCCGGTGACAGGGCCGGTGATCGTCGTGTTCGACCCGACGGTGACCGGCCCGGTGGACACCAGCGTGCCGGTGATCTGCAAGGTCGACCCGCTGCCCAGCACCAGCGACGCGGCGCTGATGTCGGCCTTGAAGGTCTGCACCTGGTTACCCGCGGTGAAGGTTTTGGCAGAGCTGAATGAACCACCAGTCACATTCAGGTTGGAGGGCGGAAGATCAGCGATGCTCAGATTGCCCGTACTGGTCAGGCGCGCGGTGCCCGACATCGTCAGGCCCTGGTTGTAGCCGAACGTGAAATCGGACCGCACGCTGACGGTATAGCCCGAGTCGATGATGATCTTGTCGTCCGAGGCGATACCCGCACTGCTGGGGCAGGTGTACACCTTGCCCGACAGTGAGCAGCCCGGTACCGCTGCGCCGCCGAAGCGGTACGTCGCGCCAGCCTGGGCGGCGCCGGTCGCGAGCAGCAGGCCGAACAGCGCCAGCGCCGTGCGCAGGATCAGCGAGAACGGGGAAGTGAAATACACAAGGAAACCTGCACGAAACGGGATGAACGAAAGTGTGCACTGGATTGCCGTACAGCCACAATAGATTTTTCACTCAGGCAACCATTCGACAGCTTTCCGCGCACTGGGTGCGTGGTATGGACAACGGTGTGTGGCTATCGTGGAAACAGTCTTACAATAGTTTCCACCTTATTAACGTTAGCGGACACCATGGCCCATATCCAACCAAGCGGCTGGCGCGAACTGTCCGTCACGGGCGCCGCCGCCCGCGAAATCGAGACGCTCGCCTACCTTGAGCAGCGCCTGGCCGACACGCCCTACGTGATCTACCACGGCGTGCACTGGACGAACGTCGAGCAGGGTTATTCGGTGTACGGCGACGTCGACTTCATCGTGCTCGCGCCGAATGGCCGCATCCTGGTCATCGAGCAGGTCGCCGGTTTTCTGAACGAGACGCCGGACGGCCTAGTCAAAAGCTACCAGGGCAAGCCGCGCAAGGTCCGCACGCAGATCCTGGCCACGATCGAGGGCCTGGCCAAGCGCTTCCAGGGAAAGCTGTCCATCGACTACCTGCTGTACTGCCCCGACTACATCGTGCGCGACCAGCCACTGGCCGGCATCGACGCCGACCACATCATCGACGCATCGAACAAACCCAAGCTGGCGCGCGTGATCCGCGAGGCGCTGCCTATCACCGAGCGCACCGACGACTTCGACAAGGTCACGCGCTTCCTGGGCGACACACTGAACCTGCGGCCCGATCCGAGCGCCATGATCGGCAACGCCGAGGCGATGGTCACCAAACTCTCGGGCGGCCTGGCCACCTGGGCGCGGCGGCTCGACTTCTCGCCATTCCGGCTGCACGTGATCGGCACCGCCGGCAGCGGCAAGACGCAGTTGGCGCTGGCCGAATACAGCGCTGCCATCGACGCCGGCCTGCGTCCGCTGTACGTGTGCTTCAACCGGCCGCTGGCCGACCACATCGAACGGCTGGTGCCGGCCGGCGGGCGGGTGGCGACCTTCCACATGCTGTCGGACGCCTGGCTGCGCGCGCAGGACATCACGCCCGATTACGCGGCGGCGGATGTGTGGGAAAAGATCGAAGCATCGATGGCCGACGCCACCTTGCCCGAAACCTGGCAATTCGACGTCGTCATCGTCGACGAGGGCCAGGACTTTTCGGTGGCGTGGCGCGACATCGTGCTGCGCATGCTGAAAGAGGGCGGCCGCGCGATCTGGATGGAAGACCCGGACCAGAACCTGTACGGCCGCGGGATGGTGCCACTGCCGGGCTGGGTGACGCTGCATTCGCATGTCAACTATCGCAGCCCGCGCCAGATCGTCGACATGCTCACGTCCATTGGCGCATCGCACCAGCCGGTAGAGGCGGGCAGCCCGTTCAAGGGCGCCGACATCGAAGAGCTGACCTATCCTGAAGGCGACGTCGAAGCGATGCTGGCACAGACGCGGCGCGCCGTGACGTCGTGCCTAGCGGCCGGCTTCGGGCGCCAGGACATCGCGATCTGCGCGTTTCGCGGCCGCGAAAAGTCGGCCATTTTGCAGCTCGATCGCCTGAGCGATGCGCACTCGCTGCGCTCGTTCACGGGTGCGTACGACTTGTTCGGCACGCCGGTGTTCCGCGAAGGCGGATTGCTGGCCGAATCGGTGTACCGCTTCAAGGGGCAGTCGGCGCCGGCGCTGATTTTTACCGAGATCGATTTCGAAGAACTCGACGAGCAGACGCTGCGCAAGCTGTTCGTGGGGATGACGCGCGCGCGGCTCAAGCTCGTGCTGGTGATGAGCGAGCGCGCGTCGTTGCAGATTGTGGATCGGATGAGTGGGCGGTGAATCATCGCGGCGCCTGATTGCGGGCCAGGTGATCTCGGCGCCAACCATCACCGCGTGGACGGGGGACCCGTCCACCCTACCGTTCGGATAGCCGGGTAGGGTGGGCGGCTTTGCCGCCCACGCGTTACGCTGCCAATGCGTCCGAATTCGGCTCTGCACTCACCACATGGCGGTTCACCGCCGACAGCACCGACTTGAACGACGCCGTCACGATATTGCTGTCGATGCCGACACCGAACAACGTCGGGCCATTTCCCACCCGCAGCTCGACATAGCACGCCGCACGGGCATCGGCGCCCGAGCCGATTGCATGCTCGTGGTAATCCATCAGGCGAATCTCGAGGCCCAGCGCCGTGACGAACGCGTCGATCGGCCCGTTGCCGCGGCCCGAGAACACCTGCGGCGCATGGTGGCGCGCCACATCGACTTCGAGCTGCACGTCATGCGCGCTGTCTTCGGTCATGCGGTGCGCGATATAGTGATACGGCTCCTGCTGATCCAGGTATTCGCGCGCGAACAGCGCGTGCAGATCGGCCGGGTTGATTTCGCGGCCGCTCTCGTCGGCCTGGCGCTGCACGACGCGCGAGAACTCGATCTGCAAACGGCGCGGCAGTTGCAGGCCGTATTCCTGTTCGAGCAGGTAGGCCATGCCGCCCTTGCCCGACTGGCTGTTGACGCGGATGACCGCATCGTAGCTGCGCCCCAGGTCGGCCGGATCGATCGGCAGGTATGGCACTTCCCAGATGGCGTCGGCCTGCTGCTTCGCAAAACCCTTCTTGATCGCATCCTGGTGCGAACCCGAGAACGCCGTGAACACCAGATCGCCCGCATACGGATGGCGCGGGTGCACCGGCAGCTGGTTGCAGTCCTCGACCAGCTGGCGCACGGCGTCGATATCCGAAAAGTCCAGCCCCGGGTGCACGCCCTGCGTGTACAAATTCATGGCCAGGGTGACCAGATCGACGTTACCGGTGCGCTCGCCGTTACCGAACAGGCAGCCCTCGACGCGGTCCGCACCGGCCATCACGGCCAGTTCGGCAGCGGCGACGGCGGTGCCGCGGTCGTTGTGCGGGTGAACGCTGATGACGAGCGATTCACGGTTGTTCAGGTTACGGCACATCCACTCGATCTGGTCGGCGTAGACGTTCGGCGTGGCCGCTTCGACGGTCGACGGCAGATTGACGATCATCTTGTTGGCCGGCGTCGGCTGCCAGACGGCGCTGACCGCATCGGTGATCTGCTTCGAGAAATCCAGCTCGGTCGTCGAGAACGATTCTGGCGAATACTCCAGGCCCCACTGGGTCTGCGGATGCTGGGATGTCAGATCCTTGATCAGCTGCGTGCCCTTGACCGCGATCTGCACGATCTCGTCGCGCTCCATATTGAAGACCACGCGGCGGAACACCGGCGCGACCGAGTTGTAGACGTGGACGATCGCGCGCTTGGCACCAACGGCCGATTCGACGGTGCGGCGAATCAGCTCATCGCGCGACTGGGTCAGCACGATGATGGTGACGTCGTCCGGGATGTGCTTGTCGTCGACCAGCATGCGCACGAAGTCGAAGTCGGTCTGCGAGGCGGACGGGAAGCCCACCTCGATCTCCTTGATGCCGATCTTGACCAGCATTTTGAAGAAGCGCAGCTTCTTTTCCGGGCTCATTGGCTCGATCAATGCCTGGTTACCGTCGCGCAGGTCGGTGCTCATCCAGATCGGCGGCGTGGTGATGGTGCGGCTTGGCCACTGGCGGTCTGCCAGGTCGATGGCAGGGAAGGGACGGTACTTGGCGGCGGGATTGGTCAACATGATCGGGTGCTCCTGATTGGTTTGGTCACTGGGCGGCGCGGATGCGCCTGCGGGTGGCGGAGGCTGCCGGGCGGGCCACGAAACGCGAGGCCCGGCAACCGGTCGGTAGGTTTAGTGCCAGTACACACTGGACGCAAGCGCTCGCCGCCAGGATGGACCCGGTGAGGAAAAACGATGAAGCGAAAATTGGCGTGGTAGACATCTGCGACTTTCCTGCTGCTGTGGGGACCGGCGTGTGCCGGGCGTACGGCCGAACGATCAGGCGCGTAGTAGCAGTGCAGCTAGCGATAGCGCGCCAGCGGCAGGGAGAGTGTTCGACAGATGCAGGGTGAAAGACATAATTTCGACTTTAAGGAACTCGGCGCCGTATGTCAAGCGGACAATAGGCGCATGTGGAAAAGAAAGTACGGGAATTCGGGGTGGCATTATTTTCCAGTCAACGTGAAAACGTCGTTTCCGCGAAGGCGGGAACCCAAGTACGTCGCCTGTATCTGACACGCCGCAGGGGAATGTCCGACGCAGTTTATGCACCAGCCATCACCGGCAGCACCACCGCGCGCAAAGGCCCGTGATAGCATCGTTCGAGATACTTTCTGGAGATTTTGCCAATGCGCCGCCCTGTTAATGATGTGTCCCGCTCGCGCCTGAATCTGCTTGGCGCCGTTGGTTTGATGGCGCTGCTGGCCGGTTGCGGTGACGGCATCCCGAAGGACAAGGACAAGGACGATGGCAAGCCGCCGCCAGCACAAACGGCGGCGCTGTCGGTGTTCGCGGGCGACCCGACTGCCGACGGGACCATGGACGGCACCGGCACGGCGGCGCGCTTCAACAATCCGCACGGGCTGGCGATTGATAGCAGCGGCAACGTCTATGTGGCAGATCGCGGTAACTACGTCATCCGCAAGATCACGCCGGACGGTGTGGTGACCACGCTGGCCGGCGGCGCAGGGCAGAGCCGGCTGACCAACGGCGCTGCCGCCAATGCGCGCTTCGTCAATCCGGTTGCGTTGACGGTGGGGAGCGGCGGCACGGTATTTGTGGCGGATGACGTGAACATCCGCAGCATCACAACGGGTGGCCAGGTCGCGACGGTGACCACGATCCCGGTTGGCAGCAACATCGCGACAGCGAGCCGGCCTGATGTCACGCCAGGCATGATCGCCGTCGACGCCAACAACAATCTCTACATCACTAACAACTACGGCACGCGTCGGTTTGCCATCGGCGCGGGTGGGACGGGAATTCTGGAAGGGCAGAACACGGTGGGCGACCTGTTCGGAACGCGCACGCTGGCGCCGCGCGGGGTGGCGGTGGACAGCAGCAATGTCGTGTACTTGTTCGACCTCGAGCGCGAGATCAGTCGCTGGAATCCGACGGCCAATTTTGGCTCGGACAATCTGTTTACGATCGCTGGTGCGCCGAACGTTCGCGGCGCGGTGAACGGCACCGGCAACGCAGCGCGCTTCGAGCAGGTGGTGGCGCTGACGGTTGATCCACAAGGCAATCTGTATGCGGCTGACGCGGTGAATAACCTCGTTCGCAAGATTACGCCGGCGGGTGTGGTGACGACGGTGGCTGGGACGACGCGGGCGACGACACTGCGGGTTGGGGATTTGCCGGGGAGCTTGGGTGACATTCGCGGCATCGTTACGAACGGTAAAGGGCTGCTGTATGTAACGTCCGGGAACTCAATAGTAAAGATTAGCTTGCCGTGATCGACTCCGATCAGATGGCGGCCAGATGGCCGCCTAATACCGGCTGCATTAGGCTTGTGATTTTAGAATCATAATAGGAGCGAGCTGAGTATTAAAATTTTCGACATCGAATTTCAGTCTCAATTTCAATTTTCTAAATTTCAATGCTCCAGAATTGCGAAGCTGGGTAGATAACGATACATGTTCATAAAATGACGTGCATCCGCTTCTGGAATTGTTCCTAATTGGAGATCGGTCCCTTCAAGTAATGGCAACTGACTCTCGAGACGCTTAAATTCTCGTAAAGTAAGTTTTGGGACTACTATCCTGATCGGCTTATCGTCAGCACGGATAAATTCCATTTTTTTAAAATCGCACCTATCGACTAAAGCTTGATCTTCGGAAGTATAAAAAATTCCTACAAGTGTAGTCATTTTCGCACCATCTTCGTATTCAATTTCGCAGATAGTTCGAAATTTGAAAGGATTAGTAATTTGAGTAGCATTTCTTGATGCAAGCTCATTTTCTATTTCCTGACGCAGCATCTCTCGACTAAGCGCGCCATATGGCCATCCGACCAGTTGATCTGACTTTGTCTCTGCAGGAACTCGATCACGTCCAAAGGTTCCCGCGAATCTGTTTATTGCCGAAACGCTGCCATCCCGCTCGGCCTCAGCAAATTGTGGCGCACGCGAACACTGGACAGAAACAGATAAGACAGTACCGGACTTCGCACGGCTTGCAACTAACCTCATATCGAGAAGCATGTCTGTCGATAAAGGATCATCATAATCCAGCCATATGAATTGGTCAGCTGACCAATTAAGGTCAGGTAGTGCGTTTTTTGATTGCTGATAAATTACAGGAATTCTAAATGGTTTATTTTCCTCTATCCTTTGCCTTGCCGCTGTATTTTGCTCAATAGAAATCATATTTTTCACCCCAAGCGTTTTGTGCACTAGGATAAAATCGGAGAACCAGATGGATCCAAATCCGACATAAATGTAATCTTCTATTCGCCCAAATGGCGAAAGCCTTCGAAACACATCGCACAACATACGACGTTCTGCATGTTTCGCAGGACGCAGAGAATAGTCAATTTTTTTAAAACTCGCGCTCATTCGCCACCCATCCGCTCATAAAGCATGTCAAACGCAGTCTCGCCAACAGACTTCGCGCTTCCAAGAGCTAATTCGGCCATTAAAAACTCGACTTTGTCGACTGGTCGAGAGTACTGAACTTTAATCGTTCTTATTTTCTTTTGAAGCGATCCTCTAGCTGGCGCAACAAATGTACTTTGTGCAGGCAGATCTTCGGCTTTAACAAGTGCAGCGCTGTTTACAAACTGATGCATTGGACTTTCGTCACGTGAATGCTCATCAATATCAGCATCAAGCTCGTTCAGAAATGTAATGACAGGCCGCATCATTTCGACCATTCTCGAAAATGTCTGCCGCCACACTGGGCTATCTTGGTCAACGTCAGTCTTAGTTGTATTCCACGGTACTTGAGCGGAATCATCTGAGTCGAATGTAACAATTCCTCGGAAACGTGCATATTGATTGTGGAAGCTAGGAATCGCAAGTCCATTTGCCATTTCCTCAGCTACTCCCCATCCCGTTACGTCACGCCTATCTGCCTCTAGAATGACTCGACCATTACAAATTACATACCAGCCCGCTTCTTTTGGCGCACTATTACCTAAGCCAACAATGATCTTAGTTCTAGTAATGGCTTTATCTGGCCAAACGAATGCAGGTTCTTGTACACCTGGTCTGAAGTCAGTGCCTTGGACGAGCAATAATAAGTTCGTGGCAGTCAAAGTGTTGCCATTAACTAAAATTCTCAGTCCACCTGCGATGAACTGACGGTGCTTAGACTTGATCAAAGTGATGATCGTATTTTTGAATCTCTCAGTGGAGAACCTTGCAGAAACCTCAGGTCGAAGATCCTTTACAATGATCTCTGTCCCAGGTGTCTCTTGAGATACACTTTCATCAGGGACAAAATTGGCCCATTCGAAACTCCACCCGGGCTCCATTTCCCACTGATGTACGTCCACATCGACAGACCAGGAATCATCTTTAGTAGCCGAGCGAACGATGAAATGATGACCAAATTTAAACAGAGCTCGCTTCATTCCCACTCCGAACTGCCCGATCGAATGCGGAGTACGATACGATCCAACTGGTCGTCCAAACTTGAACGCATAAGATGCAGCGGTCTGTCGGTCAAAGCCGCCACAATTATCGGAAATTTGAAAGTGGTCAGCATCAAATAAAATTCTCACCTCACACCCATCAAATGGGAAATTTCCGGTCTTTGCTAAGCCTTTAGCAGCATCGACTGTGTTATCTACTAAATCGAGTATCGCTTGTTCTAGTGCAATATCTCGTGTCAGCATGTCGACAAAGAATGTTTTAGTTGGTGATGCATCGATCACCAGAGTGCCACTTGGTTGAGTCATATCCGCTCCAAACAATTTGTGGGAAACGATAACATGATGCACGCAAGAAATAAACTAATTTAACAGATTTAGCTTATTTTATAGAGAATGTGAATTTTTGAGAAATAAAATGGTGAGGATTCTACCGAATTCTCACCAAGTTTTTTAGTGGACTAGCCCTAGAATAACCGTAGTTGTAAATTTTGAATGATCAGTCGCTCATCGCGTGATAAATTGAAAGGTCACTTTCGGTAATCGATTGAGCTGGTACAAGTTGATAGTGCTTTTCCGACACCACGAATATTTCATCATCATTCAACATTAGTTCGAACATTGCAATACGTCCTCGTGTCATAAACTGTGCAGAAACAGCTCTGCATATCAGATTAGGGAATTTTTCCGCGCAACATGCAATGTCTTGTCCAGTTTGAACAGAGCCGTGTTTGTCATTTCCACCTTTGGCTTGAACTGGAATAACATACTGGCGCCCATTCCGATCTATTCCTACATAAATCTCATCTATTTCAATCTGACCGATCTTTTTCACCGTTGTACGAAGATGATTCTGTAATGAATAGGCTGTCACACCCATAAATATATCTATCAGGCGGTTATAACGAACTTTTGCCAGTAGCGCTTGCTCATCATTAAGTGCATATGCGCCGATTATCTCTGGTGTAGCATCTGGAATTTTTATAGTAATTAGCTCTTCCCTAGGTATAATTCTGTTAAGTTTGACCTGTTGAAATCTGTATCTTGCACGTCCTGCGCCCTTAATTAACCATTCCATTCCAGGCTCTGCAGTTTCCCGAATTTTTGCAGGTAACTCATTTCGGTAACGAAATGAGTAAGGTAAATCGCCAAGATTGTCCGGTAGTTCGATTCCTAAATGAAGTGCAATATCTTTAAACTCACTACGATCAAACTCGAATTCTTTTATTCCAATTTCATAGTGACGATCAAAAACAACTTGAATAATGGCTTGGTATCTATTTGGTTTTCTTTTTTGACCTTCACTCATGCGGTCTCTCCGAGCTCATTATTTAAAATTTCTGTCTTACGTAAACGCTGTGCGATTGTGTTGTGCGGTACGCTAAAGTAACGGGCAGCGGCTCCCATATCAAAGTCAAGCAATGAAACTTCACCAGTAGAAATTGATTGCGTAGGTTTCGTCGGTTGTTTTCCTAGGGCTTTCATTATTTCCTCGCCCACTACTCGTCCCAGCATTGGTGGCACACTATTTCCAATTTGTCGAAAACCGTGCCATTTTGTTGTGTGAAATCGAAACCAGTCGGGATAGGAGTGTAGTCTAGCTGCTTCTCTCACAGTGATGACACGCGGATGGAAAGGGTGAATCGGTCTCGCTGAAGTAAATGCACCTCGGGCACTATCGGTCCCAGCGCGCAAGGTGTTACATAAACCATCAGGTGGCAATTTCCTAAATCTACTAATTTCTTCGGTCTTCCCGTGCTGTGTTGAGCGGAAACGCTCTTGGGATTGTTCTGTATGTTCAGTACGCAGGCTAGAAGTGAGCAGAGATGTGTCAAAAATTCTAGGATAGCTAAAGTCTTTGGGGTCTTGCGTAAGACCGCGCAAATGAAGCGCATACTCCGCTGTAGTTTCCCATTGAGTACGAACTGAATCTTTTATTTTAAGAGTCTTGAAACTATTAGCATCAGGTAGATCGCCGATCGCTTGCCAAACAGTCGTCATGGGGAGAACTTGTTCTGGATAAGTTGGTTTTACTAAGCCGCGCCTAGTACCTATCAAGAAAAGGCGCTGTCTATCTTGTGGCACTCCAAAACTTGCTGCATTTAGTACCTTATACGGCTGCAAAACGTCATATCCCGCATCTTGAAGCGCATTGATCAATTCGGTTAAAAATTGCGAATGTTTTCCTAAAGTAAGTCCTTTGACGTTTTCAAAAACACAGTATTTCGGTTTTAGTTCTTTTACTAAGCGAACATAGTGAAACACCAACTGATTTCTTGGGTCGTCAAGAGCGCGCTTTCCAATCATTGAGAATCCTTGGCATGGTGCGCCGCCAAATACCACATCGATCTCGCTATTTCCTAAATTTGCCATTTTTCTAATTTCGTCGCCGCTTAGATCGGTAACGCTCTTACAAATGGTAGTTGTATTTGGGAAATTATATTCATGAGTTGCGCAATGTATTGGATCTATTTCTACGGCAGCAACTACATCAAATCCTGCCTGTTCAAACCCAAGTGACAGTCCTCCTGCACCCGCAAAAAGATCGATCCCTACTGGTCGCTGATCTGTATTAACTAAGAAAGTCATTTAATTCACTCTGTAATTTTTCAGGATTCTTCAATTCGCATTGCCATACGGTATGCACATTCCAACCTAGCCTTTCTAAGGCATTGATGTTCTCAGTGTCACGTTCGCGATTGCGGGTAATTTTTGCTGCCCAAAAGTCGGTATTATTTTTTGGCAATCGACCATATTTACAACTATCGTGGCCGTGCCAAAAACATCCATTCACAAATACAACTTTTTTGCGCCCGGCAAAAACAAGATCTGGGCTGCCTGGAAGAGACTTGACATGAAGTCGATATCGAAAACCCATTGAAAATACCAGTCGCCTAACGGCCATCTCGGGACTAGTATTTTTTGATTTAACGCGTCCCATGAGCCAACTGCGATGGGCAGGTGTTAACTTATCCATTTTGCAAGAAATATGGCCGGGTGTGGGCCGTTGTGGCAGGACAGGTCACTTATTCTATCTTGGAGATGATGCTTCTGCCAGAGAAATATACTGTACGTATGAACAGTATGTGCCAATGTCCCGAGTTTTGAGAGTCGCACGCAGTGTTGATCAAGCTAAAACTGCCAGCTTTGGTGTGGAATTTGGCAGAACTAAAGCTGTCCATCTTCTAGGGAGGGCGAACCGATGAGTATCGAAAGACGGATAGATGCGTCAACAGCTGCAGTGATCCATGAGGCACTTCGAATGCAACGTGCGTTCGATGGTTACGTTGCCTTTAAGTTTTTAATACGCCGGGATGTAAGTGAAACTGTGGCTCTTCGAGTGCTAAGTAAAGTCTGTAGCCTCATACGCAAACATTAGACTAGATGTCAAAGAAAATAAAACACCAAAAAGTAGTGCAGATAAAGATTTGCAGTATCGATTTTATTGATTTTTAGAAACTTGTCCTGTGGCACGATAACATTTATCTGAGTCTGGTTGATACATTGCATTCCATTCGTGCACTGAGAAAAACGGTCTCAAAAGAGACCGTTTAATGCAGGGTGTTTTCGATTACACGTCAATATTGCCTGCCCGCAGCGCATTCGCCTCAATAAAGTTCCGACGCGGCTCCACGTCATCCCCCATCAACGTCGTAAAGATCTGATCCGCCGCGATCGCATCATCGATCTGCACCTTCAGCAGACGACGTACGGTGGGATCCATCGTGGTTTCCCACAGCTGCGACGGGTTCATCTCGCCCAGCCCTTTATAGCGCTGCTTCGACACGCCGCGTTCGGCTTCTTCACGCAGCCACAGCATCGCTGCGTGGAAGTCGCGCACGGCGAATTCCTTCATGCGCTCGCCTTCGCCGCGGCGCACGATCGCGCCTTCGCCCATCAGGCCCTGGAACGTGGCTGCCGAGTTGGCCAGCACCGCGTAATCGGCGCCTGCCACGAAGTCGGCGTCGATCGACGTCACCTGCACGTTGCCGTGGTAGATGCGTTCGATGCGCAGCGCGTGCTTTTCCGACAGGTCATCCGAGCGCACCTTGACCTTGACGGCCGGGTCGTTGATCGATTTTTCCATCGCCTGCGCCGATGCTTCGGCGTTCTCGAGCGTGGTCAGGTCCAGTGCGACGCCGCCGCTGAAGATCGCGGTCAGTGCTGCACGGTCGATCACGCGCGTCAGGCGCATCATGATGGTGTTGGCCAGGTTGTACTGGCGTGCCAGTTCGCCCAGCGCTTCACCACTGATCGGCTCGGCGCCATCGCGCGGGATGAGCGACGCGGTGTTCAGCGCGAACGTCATCATGTAGCTGGCTTCTTCGATGTCGTCCTTCAGGTAGCGTTCGTCGCGGCCGGCCTTGACCTTGTACAGCGGCGGTTGTGCGATGTAGATGTGGCCGCGCTCGACCAGCTGCGGCATCTGGCGGTAGAACAGCGTCAGCAGCAGGGTACGGATGTGGGCGCCGTCGACGTCCGCATCGGTCATAATAATGATGCGGTGGTAGCGCAATTTCTCGACGTTGAATTCGTCCGGGCCGATCGACGTGCCGAGCGTGGCGATCAGGGTCGTGATCTGCTCCGACGACAGCATCTTTTCGAAGCGCGCCTTTTCCACGTTCAGCACCTTGCCGCGCAGTGGCAGGATGGCCTGGAATTTACGGTCGCGGCCCTGCTTGGCCGAGCCGCCTGCCGAGTCACCCTCGACGATGTACAGTTCGGCCAGCGCCGGGTCGCGTTCCTGGCAGTCGGCCAGTTTCGACGACAAGCCCAGGCCGTCCATGACGCCCTTGCGTCGCGTCAGGTCGCGTGCCTTGCGCGCGGCTTCGCGGGCGCGGGCGGCTTCGACGATCTTGCCGCAGATGATCTTGGCGTCGTTCGGCTTTTCGGCCAGGAAGTCGGTCAGGGTCTTGGCGACAATCTCTTCGACCGGGCCGCGCACTTCGGACGACACCAGTTTATCCTTGGTCTGCGACGAGAATTTCGGTTCCGGCACTTTCACTGACAACACGCAGGTCAGGCCTTCGCGCATGTCGTCGCCAGAGATCTCGACCTTGGCCTTCTTGGCGAACTCGTGCTCGTCGATGTACTTGTTGATCACGCGCGTCATCGCCGCGCGCAGGCCCGTCAGGTGGCTGCCGCCGTCGCGTTGCGGGATGTTGTTCGTGAAGCACAGCACCTGCTCGTTGAACGCGTCGTTCCACTGCATCGACACGTCGACCGAGATGTTCGTGTTCTGGTCCGACATGCGCTCGCCGGTCGCCTGGAAGACGGTCGGGTGCAGCACGTTCTTGGTCTTGTTGATGTATTCGACGAAGCCGCGCGTGCCGCCTTCGAATGCATAGATTTCTTCCTTGCCCGAGCGCTGGTCGGTCAGCTTGATGCTCACGCCATTGTTCAGGAACGACAGTTCGCGGATGCGCTTGGACAGGATTTCGTAATGGAACTCGACGTGGTTGAAGATGGTCTCGTCGGCCCAGAAGTGCACGTCGGTGCCGCGCTTGTCGGTTTCGCCGATGACCTTGATCGGCGAGACTTCGATGCCGTTGACCATCGCCAGTTCGCGGTTTTGCGGCACGCCGCGCACGAATTCCATCTGGTGCACTTTGCCGTCGCGGCGGATCGTCACGCGCAGCAGTTTTGACAGTGCATTCACACACGACACGCCCACGCCGTGCAGGCCGCCGGAAACTTTGTACGAGTTCTGGTCGAACTTGCCGCCGGCGTGCAGCTCGGTCAGGACGATCTCGGCTGCCGAGCGTTTCGGCTCGTGCTTGTCGTCCATTTTCAGGCCGACCGGGATGCCGCGGCCGTTGTCGGTGATCGAAATCGAGTTGT
Organism: Massilia aurea; assembly: GCF_014200505.1. Taxonomy (GTDB): domain Bacteria; phylum Pseudomonadota; class Gammaproteobacteria; order Burkholderiales; family Burkholderiaceae_D; genus Telluria; species Telluria aurea_B. The sequence continues at coordinate 987,210 of NZ_JACHBX010000002.1, forward strand.
CCGAGTGGATCGTGACGTGGATTTCGGTGCAATGGCCGGCCAGCGATTCGTCGATCGAGTTGTCCAGCACTTCGAAGACCAGGTGGTGCAGGCCGGTGCCGTCGGACGTGTCGCCAATGTACATGCCCGGGCGCTTGCGCACCGCTTCCAGACCTTCCAGGATCTGGATCGAGGAGGCGCCATAATCATCCACCGGGATGGCGGGGATATTTTCTGCTGGGGTATTCTCGGACATGGACTACTTTCTATAAAACGGGTGGATCCGGGACGGCGCAGGCTGCAACTTCTGGCCTGCGACCCCGGAACCGTCATTCCCGCGCAGGCGGGAATCCAAGTGTGCGTGAACGCCAGCGAACTTGGGTTCCCGCCGGCGCGGGAACGACGGGGTTGGGCTAACTTGTGACGCTAGGTCGCCGGTCAGCCAGCCTTCTTAAATACGCATCGGCATGACGACATACTTGAAGTCGCCGACCTCGGGAATTGAGATCAGCGCCGACGAGTTCGAGTCGCCCAGGGCGATGTTGACCTGGTCGCACTTCAGGTTGTTGAGCACGTCGAGCAGGTAGGTCACGTTGAAGCCGATGTCGATCGAATCGCCACCGTAGTCGATCTCGAGTTCTTCGACTGCTTCTTCCTGGTCGGCATTGGTCGAGCTGATCTTCATGACGCCCGGCTCGATGATGCAGCGCACGCCCTTGAACTTGTCACTGGTCATGATCGCAGCGCGCTGCAGCGAGCGCAGCAGTTCATCGCGGCTGATCGTGAAGTCGTTCTTGTAGCCTTTTGGGATCACGCGCGTGTAGTCAGGGAACTTGCCCTCAACCAGTTTCGAGACCAGCTCGATGTCGGCAAAGGTCAGTTTGACTTGCGACGCGGCGATGTCCAGGCGGACCGTTTCATCGCTTTCTTCCAGCAGGCGCTGCAGTTCGATGATGGTCTTGCGCGGGATGATCACTTCCTGGCGCTCGAACTGCTGTTCGGTTTCCACCGAGCAGAAGGCCAGGCGGTGACCGTCGGTCGCCACGGCAATGATGTTGCTGCCGTCGAGCACCAGCAGCAGGCCGTTCAGGTAATAGCGAATGTCCTGCTGCGCCATCGAGAAGTACACCATGTTGAACAGGTGCTTGAGCGTCTTTTGCGGCAGCGTGACCGATGCGTTGTAGGTGTCGGCGATCGAGACGGTCGGGAACTCTTCGGCCGCAAGCGTCTGCAGCGCGAAGCGCGACTTGCCGCTCTGCACGGCCAGGCGCTTGTTTTGCAGCGTCATCGTGACGTCGCCCGATTCCGGCAGCGCGCGCAGGATGTCGAGGAGTTTGCGTGCTGCGACCGTCGTGCCGGCGACTTCATCGCCCGCGCCGATATTGGCGTGCGTGGTGATCTGTACTTCGGTGTCGGTCGACAGGAACGACACGTTCTGGCCATCTTTGCGAATGAGGATATTGGCCAGAATCGGCATAGTGTGCCGACGCTCGACAATACCACTCACGATCTGCAGTGGCCGGAGAAGCGTATCTCGGGTGGATTTGACCAGTTGCATTTTATCCTCAGTACGTTTGATTGGTTAATTATTACTAAAACGATATTGTGCCATTGCCTGCGGCAAACACAAGGCGTCTGCCCGGCTGCTGCCGGATTACCCTTTCAGGGTCTGTTCCAGCACGTGCAGCTCGTGGTTGCATTCGGGATTCTTCTGGCGGTCGCCCGCGATCTTGCGCACGGCGTGCAACACGGTCGTGTGATCGCGTCCGCCGAACAGTTCGCCGATTTCCGGCAAGCTCTTTTGCGTGAGTTCCTTGGCCAGGTACATGGCGATCTGGCGCGGGCGGGCGATGTTGGCCGGCCGGCGCTTCGAGTACATGTCCGCGACCTTGATGTTGAAGAAGTCCGCCACCGTCTTCTGGATGTTTTCCACCGAGATCTGGCGGTTCTGCACCGACAGCAGATCTTTCAGCGCTTCTTTGACGACATCAATGGTGATGTCCTTGCCGTGGAAACGCGAGTACGCCAGGATCTTGCGCAGTGCACCTTCGAGCTCACGCACGTTCGAGCGCAGGTGCTTGGCGACGAAGAAGGCGACGTCGTCCGACAGCGTCACGTCTTCGGATTGCGCTTTTTTGAGCAGAATCGCGACGCGCATTTCCAGCTCTGGCGGCTCGATCGCCACTGTCAGGCCGGAATCGAAGCGCGAGATCAGGCGGTCGTCCATGCCCGTGATCTCTTTCGGATAGGTATCTGACGTGATGATGATCTGTTTCTTCGCGGCGATCAGCGCCTCGAACGCATAGAAGAATTCTTCCTGCGTGCGGCTTTTGCCGCCAAAGAACTGAATATCATCGATCAACAGCATGTCGAGCGAGTGATAGTAGTGCTTGAAGTCGTCGAAGCCCTTGCGTTGATAGGCGGTCACGACGTCGCGCACGTACTGCTCGGCGTGGATGTAGCGGATGCGCGCGTTCGGCTGGTCGGCCATGACCTGGTTGCCGATCGCATGGATCAGGTGGGTCTTACCCAGGCCGACGCCGCCATAGAAGAACAGCGGGTTGTACGACACGCCCGGGTTGTTCGCCACCTGGATCGCGGCGGCGCGCGCCAGCTGGTTGGCCTTACCGGTCACGAAGCTGTCGAAGGTCAGCTCGGTGTTGATGCGGCTTTGCTCGCGTTTCGGCGAGTTGGCGATGTTCAGGTTCTGGTTGTGGCTCGGGCCGTTGCCACTGTTCGGGCTCGGGTGTTCAGCGCCGGGCGCCGGGCGCGGGGCGTTGAAGTCGACCGTTGCGGTCGAACCGGACGCACCGGCGCTGACCGTGTTGCGCGACGGATGTGTTTTGGGGTCGAGCACAAACTGCACCTCGACCGGCGCTTCCCAGTACTGGGCTGCCAACTCCGTGATGCGGGTGGCAAACTGTGTCTTGACCCAGTCGAGCTTGAAGCGATTCGGTGCGGCCACGCGCAGCTTGCCATCTTCGTAGTCGAGGGCGACCAGCGGTTTGATCCACGCGCTATATTGCTGTGGCGTGAGCTCGAGCTCTAGCTGCGCGGAACAGGTCTGCCAAAAATTTTCCATTACTTCGCTTGTTGATACGTAACACGCTATTTTACCCGCACCGGACAAAGTTATCCACAGGCGCTACACATATTTTCCACCGAAACGGCCTGTCGGGGTGCCCGGCAGCGGGGCCGGGAAGGGCGGTGATGGCGGCTTGCGAAACAACATCCACCTTGACACTGATGCGCGAATTAGAGTCTAATTCAGGGTTCCCCGTCCGTGCACCGTGTCAGGCTGATAATTTCAGCGGCTGGTAGTCGGGCGAAGAGAGACCTGTGGCATGACGCGAGCTTAATCTGCGAAATTGTCATCGGCGCCGAATCTGACTCAAGTCAGACCCGATTTTGCATCTTATTTTGCTTTAAGCGAGACCACCATGAAACGTACTTACCAACCTTCCGTCGTCCGTCGCAAGCGCACGCACGGCTTCCGCGCACGTATGGCTACCCGTGGTGGCCGTCAAGTCCTGAACGCTCGCCGCGCCAAAGGCCGCAAGCGTCTGGCTGTCTAAGTCACACACCGCACGTTGCGGTCAGTGATGACAGGCGAAGGTTCGCACGACTTCGCGCGCGTTCGGCGCATCGTTAAAACGGATGAATTTTCATCCGTTTTTCGTTTGCGGCCAGCGCAAAAAACGGCGCATTTCGTGCTCTATACGCGACCGAACGCACTGCCGCATGCGCGGCTGGGCGTCGTTGCGGCCAAGCGCTTTGCGCCGCGCGCGGTCACGCGCAACACGATCAAGCGCCTCACGCGCGAACTGTTCCGCACCACCGGCCTGCCGCCTGTCGATTGCATCGTCCGCTTGTCGCGGCCGGTCAACGGCAAGGATGGCCCGGCCACGAACCGGGCCCTGAAGGCCGCGTTGAAGGTGGAACTGACGCGCCTGTTCGCGTCGCAGCTGCGGCGCCCGGCGCCGGTGGACGCGGCATGAAAGCGCTGCTCGTCTCGCTGTTTGTCGGGATCTTGCGCGGTTATCAACTGCTGATCTCGCCGATGCTCGGGCCGCGCTGCCGTTTCTATCCCAGTTGTTCCAATTATGCGATCGAAGCGTTGCGCGTCCACGGCGCTGCACGCGGCTCATGGCTGGCCGCGCGCCGCGTGGGCCGCTGCCATCCGTGGCACGCCGGCGGCCTCGACCCGGTGCCGCCTCACGGCGCCAAGGAATCCCATTCAGCCGCTTGCGGTTGCAACCACTCCTGAAGACTCCAATGGAATTCAATAAACGTACTGTCCTGTGGATCGTGTTCGCCATTTCCCTGATTGTTCTCTGGAACAATTGGATGGTGGCTAACGGCAAACAGTCGATGTTCTCGCCGGCGCGTCCGGCCCAGGTTGCCCAGCAAAAGACATCCGATGTGCCGGCTGCACCGCAAGCGGGCAGCAATGCCGTGCCCGGTGTGCCGGCCACGCCAGGTGCGCCTGCTGTTCCTGGCGGCGCGCCAGTGGCCGCCGTGGCAAGCCCGGTCGTTACCGTCACCACCGACGTCGTCAAGGTCGACATCGACCCGGTCGGCGGCGTGATCAAGCGCCTCGAGATGCTCCAGTACCGCGATCACTTCGACAAGACCAAGAACCAGGTCCTGTTCAGCGTGAACGGTCCGAACGTGTACCTGGGCCAGACTGGCCTGATCGGCACCACCGCCGCTGGCGTGCTGCCGAACCACACCACGCCGTTCACCGTGCGTCCTGGCGTGCGTACGCTGGGCGCGAATGGCCAGGTGCAGGTCGTGATGGATGCGGAGCAGGGCGGCGTGCGCCTGACCAAGACGCTGACGTTCCGCAAGGGCGACTACCTGATCGGCGTGCGTCACGACGTGACCAATATCGGCACGGCGCCGGTCCAGCCATCGCTGTACCTGCAGCTGCAGCATGACGGTACCAAGCCGGCTACCGATTCGTGGTTCATGCCAAGCTACACCGGTCCGACGCTGTACACGAACGCGGACAAGTACCAGAAGCTGACCTTCGAGAAGATCGAAAAGGGCAGTGCGGATCACGCGCTGAAGGCCGACAACGGCTGGGTCGCGATCTCGCAGCACTTCTTTGTCTCGGCCTTCATCCCGGCCGACCGTACGCCGCGCGACATCTTCACCAAGAAGATCGCCACCAACCTGTATGCGATCGGTACCGTGCAGTCGATGGGCACCGTGGCGCCTGGCGCCACCGTGTCGGTTGACTCGCGCCTGTATTCGGGTCCGCAAGACGAGCGCACACTGGAAACCATCACCCCGGGCCTCGAGCTGGTGAAGGACTACGGCATGCTGACCGTGATCGCCAAGCCGATCTTCTGGGTCATGACGCAGCTGCACGCGATGCTGGGCAACTGGGGCTGGACCATCGTCGCCCTGACCATCCTGATCAAGCTAGCGTTCTTCCCGCTGTCGGCGGCAGGTTATCGCAGCATGGCCAAGATGCGTGTGGTCACGCCAAAAATGCAGGCGATCCGCGAACGCTTCAAGAGCGATCCAGTCAAGATGCAGCAAGCCACGATGGAGCTGTACAAGACCGAGAAGATCAATCCGCTGGGCGGCTGCCTGCCGATCCTGGTGCAGATGCCGGTGTTCTTCGCCCTGTACTGGGTGCTGCAGGCGTCGGTCGAGATGCGCGGCGCGCCATGGATCGGCTGGATCCAGGATCTGACGCAGCCTGACCCGTTCTACATCCTGCCGGTCATCTATGCGGTGTCGATGTTCATCACGACCAAGCTCAATCCGCAGCCGACCGACCCGGTGCAGGCCAAGATGATGCTGTTCATGCCGATCGCGTTCTCGGTGGTGTTCTTCTTCTTCCCGTCCGGCCTCGTGCTGTACTGGGTGGTCAACAACATCCTGTCGATCGCGCAGCAGTGGGTCATCACGCGCAAGTTCGAGACGGCCGCAGCGAAGTAAGCTGCCCCGGTCTTGACGAGAAACCCGCGCCGTGTGCGCGGGTTTTTTTTGGCGGGTGTGGTGGACTTGGATTCCCGCCTGCGCGGGAATGACGTGCCGGTTGTGCGGGCCATGGCCATGCCGCAGCCCGCAGCTTGAAAACCGTCGTTCCCGCGAAGGCGGGAACCCAAGTCATCCCCCATACCCATCACCCGTATCCCTTACAATCGCTCCATGAAACTCGATACCTCACCCATCGCCGCCATCGCCACTGCCTCGGGCCGCGGCGGCATCGGCGTCGTACGCGCCTCCGGCAAGGAACTCGGTGCGCTGATCGCCGCGTTGTTCCCCGGTGCGACGCTCGCGCCGCGCCATGCAACCTATATCCCGTTCAAGGCCGCCAACGGCGACATCATCGACGAGGGCCTGGCCCTGTACTTCCCGGGACCGCATTCGTACACCGGCGAAGACGTGCTGGAACTGCAGGGCCACGGCGGCCCGATCGTGCTGCAGATGCTGCTGGGGCGTGTGCTCGAAGCGGGCATCAGCATGGACCTGCGCCTGGCCGAACCGGGCGAATTCACGCGCCGCGCGTTCCTCAACGACAAGCTCGACCTGGCCCAGGCCGAGGCGGTGGCCGACCTGATCGACGCCTCCACCGAAGCGGCCGCGAAGTCGGCGTCACAGTCGCTGTCGGGCGCGTTTTCGCAGGTGGTGCACACGCTGGTGGACCAGACGACCAATCTGCGCATGCTGGTCGAAGCCACGCTCGATTTTCCGGAAGAAGAAATCGACTTCCTCGAAAAGTCGAACGCGCGCGGCCAGCTCGCCGGCATCATCACGGCGCTGGAACACGTATTCCGCCAGGCGGCGCAAGGCGCGCTGCTGCGCGAAGGGTTGAATGTCGTGCTGGTCGGGCAGCCGAACGTGGGCAAGTCCTCGCTGCTGAATGCACTGGCCGGCGCCGACGTTGCCATCGTCACGCCGATTGCCGGCACCACGCGCGACAAGGTCAGCGAGACGATCCAGATCGAGGGCATCCCGCTGAACATCATCGACACCGCCGGCATCCGCGCGATCAGTGACGAGATCGACGTGGTCGAGCGCATCGGCATCGAGCGCACCTGGGGCGAAGTGGGCAAGGCCGACGTGATCCTGCACCTGCTCGACGCGAACCTGGGCCCGAGCGCGGCCGACGAAGCCATCGTCGCAGCCTTCCCGGCCAACGTGCCGGTGGTGCGCATCTGGAACAAGATCGACCTGTCGGGCCACAAGCCGTCAAAAGATGAAAGCACGGACGCTGTGCACCTGTATCTGTCGGCGCACGAAAAGCTCGGCATCGACCTGCTGCGCGCCGAACTGCTGCGCATCGCCGGCTGGCAGCAGACGGGTGAATCGCTGTTTCTGGCGCGCGAGCGGCATCTGATTGCGCTGCGCGCGGCCAGCGACCATCTGGAGCTGGCGCGCCAGCATGCCATGCAGGATGACCAGTCGCTGGACCTGTTTGCCGAAGAGCTGCGGCTGGCGCAGGATCAGCTTTCCAGCATCACCGGGCAGTTCACGCCGGATGATTTGCTGGGGGTGATTTTCGGGCGATTCTGTATCGGAAAGTAAGCGTCGCGTGCGCTGGGGCCCGGCATGCTAGGCTTGGAACATGGACCAGCACATGACCTCTTCCAAGCTTCACCCCGCGCGCCGCACGGCGCTGCGTCTGACCGCCGCAGCTCTTGGCGCCTGCCTGCTCTCATCCTGCGCCAGCGTCCTCGGCCCGCGTCAGGTCGAGCTGCCGCTGCACAAGCTGCAGTCCAGCCTCGACAAGCGCTTCCCGATCAACGAACGCCTGCTCGACATTTTTGACGTTCAGCTCACGCGCCCGCAACTGTCGCTGGTGCCGGACCAGGACCGGGTCGCGCTTGCCGTCGATGCATCGGTCGCGCCGCCGTTTGCACGCGCCTGGGCCGGCAATGTCGCGTTCTCGGGCCGCCTGTACATCGATCCGGGGCGCGCCGCCGTCATGATGGCCGAGCCGCGCGTCGACCGCCTGCAGCTTGGCAATCCCGACGCCGAGCGCCAGTTGACGCGCGTGGCCAACACGCTGATCGACACCGTCGCGCGCGACATGCCGGTATATGCGTTCGACCAGAGCGACTTGCGTTACGCCGGCGTGCAGTTCGTCCCGACGCGCATCCAGACCACCCGCACGGGCCTGTTGGTCACGCTCGAACCGGCGAAGTAACGTAATCCGCTCCGCATGTTGCAGTTGCGTCAAATTGCATCGGCACGGCAGATCAGGGATTGCACCCACATTGCATTCGGAGCACACTGATACGCAAAGAACCGCAGTGCTGGGTTCGCCAGTTGGGCTCCCGCTTGCGCTTTCTCATGGGCATGGAGTTCCACTGAAGTAATCTTTCTCTGACTTCAGGTTGCCGTATCAGGGGGTGGATCTTGGAAACGACTTATGAGAGTTTTCCGAACGGTGGCAGGCCGCTTCAGGCGCCGCCCGTCTCGGTTGCCGCCGCCGTGAGCGCCGCGCCCACCCGCGCCAACCTGCCCGCCAAGGGCTCGTGCTGGTATTGCGAAAAGCCGCTCGACAGCGTGCGGCGCTTCTGCGGCAAGCCCTGCGCCGATGCCTTCGACGAAGAGGCCGAGTTTACGCGTTGAGGTCTGGCGGCGATGCGTTGCCTGCCTGCGCCAGCAGCAGCAACGCATGTTCGAAATCGAAGCGCTCGATGGACTTCTCCAGTGCCGCCATGCGGTCGGCGCCCAGCGTGACCAACAGGCGTGGCCGTAGCAGCGCCACCAGCTCGGGTGCGCGGCCATCGCCGATGTCGAGCATCGCGCGCAGCCGCGCCAGGTCGCGCGCATCGACCGGCAGCGCTGGCGCTGCCGTTGACGACACCTCCGGCAAAGGCGCCACAGCCGGCGCCGCCAGCAGCGCATTCACTTCCACCAGCACCCGCGTCAGCTCACAGTCCAGCGCATCGATCAGCGCCGGCGGCGCCGCGCCGTCAGCTTTGAGCGCCAGTTCGGCCTCGAGCGCCAGGCGGCGCAGCGGGAGTGCCTCCATCATGCCGGCCGCGCCCTTGAGCGTGTGGGCGATGCGCTGTGCCAGCACGGTGTCGCCGGCGGCGATGGCGGCTTGCAGGCGTGGGATCAGGTCGCGGTAGTCACCGGCGAAGCGCGCCAGCAGGCGCAGGAACATCGCACGGTCGCCCATGACCCGGTCCAGGGCGGCCGCCAGGTCGATGACGGCTGCGGCGTCGCCGCTCGGGGCGCTCGTCACCGTGTAGTGAACGACCAGGTGCGCGTGACGGCCGCACCATTGACCGTGCCGGCGAAGCTGACGTCGTAGACGGTGGACCCGCGCAGCGGCTGCAGCGGGATGATGGCGGCAGCAGGCTTGTTGTCGGACAGCGGCAGGACGCGCAGCACGGCCAGGTCGCTGCCGCCGCGCGGGCGCACGCTGAAACTGGTGACCGTGACGCTGGCATCGAGGTTGGTGTGCACGCTGATCGGATAACCCACTTCGTTGGCGTTCGGGACCGGGTCGGGCTGTTCGGTATTGCTGAAGAAGTTCGGCACGACCTGGGTCTGGCCATTGAACGGCCAGGTGACGAGCGTGCCGCGGGCGATGCCGGGGCCGAAGCCGTCGCGGCTGGCGAAATCGGCCGTGAAGTAGCGGTAGCCGCTGCTGGCCGTGGCCACGCCGGTACCGATCTCGCGGAACATCGGCTCGAAGATCACGAAGCGGTGGTAGATCGCGGTAATCAGTTCTTCGGCCATGTAGAAGCCGGAGCCGTTGCGGCTGCCCGAGATGACTTCGCCATAGGCATAGCCACGATCGGCGCGCAATGTGTAGCCGGCTGCGTTCAGGCGCGCCCCCAGGTCGGCGCCGGTAAAGCCCTGGCGCCCGGCGATCTGGTCGTGGCTCATGAGGTTATTGACGCGCAGGTATTCGGCATGCCCGAGCGCGGCGTTGTTGATCTGCGCGTTCTCGGACACCTGCGGTACCTTGATCTGGCTGCGCCGGTAGTTGATCCAGTTGCGCCCGTCGACAGCGATATTGCCAGTCTGCGTCGGCGCTGCGACTCCGGTGGGGTCGGGGGCCACGGACGAATCTGGATTGACGGCGGTGCCGCCGGTGACCTGGCCGGACAGGCTGTCGCTATCGCTGCTGCCGCAGGCAGCCAGGCCCAGGACGGCAGCCAGGGCTGGGATCATCAGCTGCCAACGGAGCGTATAGCTCATTTTACAACTCCTGTCAATACGGGCTTAATTCGATATTCTAGGGCAAATCTTGACGTCATGGCGGGTGGTGACGTCAACGCGCAACCACCTTGATTTGCAGGCTGTAGAATAAGCCATCATTTATCTTGTCGAGTCGTCCATTGAAGCCTATTAACCAACAACGCCTCGCACGCGCCAAGTTCGCCCTGCCGAGTTCCGTCACGTTGCTGTCGATTGCCTGCGGCTTCGCCAGTATCGTGATCTCGGTCGACAATGCGCGCGTGGGCGACCCGGGCGACTTCCGCCTGGCCGCCATCCTGCTGGTGCTGGCTGGCGTGTTCGATGCGCTCGATGGCTTCGTGGCGCGCGCGACCAACACCCAGTCCAGCTTCGGTATGCAGCTCGACTCGATCGCCGACGTGATGAACTTCGGCTGCGCCCCGGGCCTGCTGCTGTACTGCTACGGCTTCACGCAACTGAACGACGTGCATCCGACGCTGGTGCGCATGGGCGGCCTGGCCTGCTTCGTGTTTGTGACCTGCGGCGCGCTGCGCCTGGCGCGCTTCAATATCAGCCAGGGCCGCACCGACCCGCGCTATTTCGTCGGCATGCCGATCACCGCCGGCGCGGCCTGCGTGTCGGCCGTGGTCGTGGCCTGGCCCGATCCGGTCACCCAGATGGCCCAGGCGTTCATGGTCGCGGGTCTGATGGTGGTGGTTGGCGCGCTGATGGTGTCGACCATCCGCTTCCCCAGCTCCAAGCACCCGAGCGGCAAGCTGATGATCGTCATCGTCGCCGTCTGCGCGGCTTTGCTGGCCGTGCTGCAGACACGCTTCTTCGTGCTGTTCTTCCTGGTGTACATCAGCCTGACGCTGCTGCTCAATATCGGCTGGAAGATGGGCTGGCGCGGGGTGGCGCAGCCAAGGGTCTACGAAGAGGATTGACGGTAGGGTGGACGGGTCCCCCCGTCCACGCGGTGATGGTTAGCGGCGAGATCATCCGGCGCGAAAACGGCGCCGATAGCGATCGCCGCGTGGACGGCGTAGGGTGGACGGGTATCCCGTCCACGCGGTGATGGTTGGCAGTGAGATCATCCGGCGCGAAAAACAGCGCCGATAGCGATCGACGCGTGGACGGCAGAGCCGTCCACCCTACGTTCAAGTATCGCGGCCAGAGATGATCACAGCGTCAACGCACAGCCGCCCCCACCACGCCCACGGAACCGACCTTCAGGCGAACTTGTCGAGCATCGCTGCCAGGTGCGCGGCCCGTTCCCGCGCCTCCGGCAGGTCGGCCGCGCCGCTGGTCTGGGTCACGATCGACGCGGTCAGCAACTGCACGAACGAGCGGTCGAGCGCCTTGCGCGCCGCCGCCATCTGCTGCGCCACTGCGTCGCAGTCCAGTGGCGTGTCGGCCAGCGCGATGAGTTTTTGTACGCCGCGCAGCTGGCCCTCGATCCGTGCCAGCCGGTTCAGCAGATCCTTCTTTTGCGGCGCCGTCAGCGCCTTGCCTTCGACGATCTTGACGTGGGCCTCGAGCATCATGCGACCTCGTGGCCGCGCGCAGCGCGCAGGATCTGGAACCAGTCCTCGCGCGACAACGCGAACGTCGTGCCGGCCACCGCGTCGGCAATCGCCGCGATGCGGCCGGTGCCGGTCAGTGGAATCGGCCGGCTTGGCAGGCGCATGATCCACGCGAACACCACGCTGGCAAACGGCTGGTTCAGCCGCTCGGCAATACTCTGGATCGTCTGGCGCAGCACGGCCGCGCGCTCGTTGGCCGGGTCGAACAGGCGTCCACCACCGAGCGGCGACCAGACCATCGGCGCAATCCCCAGGTCTTGCAGGCCGTCGAAGGTTTCGTCGAACAGGGGCGCCGTCACCAGTGGCGAGAACTCGACCTGGTTGGTGCTCAGGGCGACGCGGCGATTCAGTGACTCGAACTGGTGCCGCGTGAAATTCGACACGCCCACGTGGCGCACCTTGCCGGCCGCCTGCAGGCGCGTAAACGCTTCGGCGATCTCGTCGAAGTTCATCAAAGGGTCAGGGCGATGGATCAGCAGCAGATCGAGGTGATCGGTGTGCAGGCGGCGCAGCGATTCTTCGGCCGACGCAATGATGTGCGCCGCATCGGTGTCGTAATGCTGGATCGTGTGGCCGGGATGTTTGGCCGACATGAGCCGGATGCCGCACTTGCTCACCAGTTCGATGCGCGCGCGCAGCGACGGCTGGGCGCGCAGCGCCTCGCCAAACAGCATCTCGACGCCGTAGTCGCCATAGATGTCGGCGTGGTCGAACGAGGTCACGCCCAGCGCGATGCATTGTTCGATGAATTCCACGCGCGCCGCGACCGGCATCGCCCATTCGGTCATGCGCCACATGCCGGCGACGATGCGCGAGAGCGTCGGGCCGCCTTCGCGCGTGAGGGTGCGGGAGCAGCGCAGATCGGCAGGCAGGGCAGGCGACATCGTGTTTCTTTCGTCATGACAGGATTACACGATTATAGCGGTAGCCGATACGTCGTTCCCGCGCAGGCGGGAACCCAAGTTGCGCACCCTTGCTGCAACCTTGATCTCGGCACGCAATGGGCTTGGATTCCCGCCTGCGCGGGAATGACGGTTCAGCGTTCCAAGGTGAATGACTACGCATCGTTTCGAGGTAAAAAAAAGCCCGCCGGCGCTGCTGCGCGGGCGGGCTTGTCGGATCAGGCGACCGGATTACTGCATCCAGAGACGCATCGAATCCCAGGCGCGGCCAAAGATGCTCGCTTCCTGGACTTCTTCCAGCGCGACCACTGGCAGCACCAGCAGCGGCTTGCCGTCGACCGTCATCTTGAGGGTGCCGACCGCGCCATTGCGCGCCAGCGGCGCGACCAGCGGATCGCGGCGCTCCAGCACCGGCTTGAGTTTACCGGCCACGCCCTTCGGCACCGTCACCAGGATATCGCGCGTGAAGCCGATCTTCACGGTCGGCTGGCTGCCCTTCCAGATCTGCGGGGTCTGGATCGCCTGACCTTTCGAATACAGCTTGACGGTGTCGAAGTTCTGGAAGCCCCAGTTCAGCAGCTTCTGGCTCTCTTGCGTGCGCACCTCGGTCGAGCTGGTGCCCAGTACGACGGCGACCAGGCGACGCTCACCGGTGCTGCCGTTCGGACGGCGCGCCGATGAGATCATGCTGTAGCCCGACGAATCTGTGTGACCGGTCTTCATGCCGTCGACGGTCGGATCGAGCCACAGCAGGCGGTTGCGGTTCTGCTGGGTGATCTTGTTGTACGTGAACTGCTTGATCGAGTCGATCTTGTAGAACTCGGGGAAGTCGCGGATCACGTGCGAGGCCAGGTTGGCCAGGTCAGCGGCGGTCGAGTAGTTGTTCGCGTCCGGCAGGCCGTGCGGGTTGGCAAAGCGTGTGCTCTTCAAACCAAGGCGCTGCGCTTCGCGGTTCATCAGCGTGACGAAGGTGGCTTCGTCGCCGGCAACGGCTTCGGCGATCGCCACGGCGGCGTCATTGCCCGACTGGATCATCAGGCCATGCAGCAGGTCGCTGATCGAGACTGGCACGCGCGGGTCGATGAACATCTTCGAGCTGCTGCTGTCGACTTTCCAGGCGCGCTCGGACACATTGACCATCTGGTTCATCGACAGGCGCTTGTCGCGGATCGCCGAAAACGCGACATACGCGGTCATGATCTTGGCCAGCGATGCCGGTTCGATGCGCATGTTCTGGTCTTGCGACGCGATGACCTGGCCGCTTGTGGTGTCGAGCAGTAACCACGACTTGGCTGCGATGGATGGAGCCGGCACGGTTTGCGCACTGGCCGAGATCATTACCAGGCTGGCGGCAAAGGCCGCTAACAGTTTTTTCATGGAAACGTTCGTCATTGTAAAAGGTGGAGCGGTGGTAGAGCGCAAGGCAATGCCCGGGGGCACTGCCTCAAGAGAAGGGAATGATTATAGGGGACTGTGACCGTTAAATGTCACGGCGCCACAGTTGAACGACCAGATTTTTAATATGGCCGAGCCGGCGATGGAAGAAGTGGTCGGCGCCCGGAATGATGATCACCGGGATATCCAGCGGGCGTGCCCAGTCGAATACCTGCTGCATTGTGATCGTGTCGTCCTGCTCGCCGTGGATCAGGATCGTGTCTTGTGGCACGGGCGGCATCGGCCATTTGCCGGCCGCGGTGCCTACCAGCACCAGGCGCTCGGGCGCGCGGCCCTCGGCTTCCAGGCGCAGCGCGAACTGCGCCTGCACGAAGGTGCCGAACGAAAAACCGGCGAGCGTCACCGGCAGGTCGGGGTAGCGCGCGCGCATGTGCTCATACATGATGGCCATGTCGTCCACTTCGCCCTTGCCGTCGTCGTACACGCCTTCGGATTCACCGACACCGCGGAAATTGAAGCGCGCCACGGCGTAACCCAGCGTGACGAAGGTGCGCGCCAGCGTCTGCGCCACCTTGTTTTCCATGGTGCCGCCGTACAGCGGGTGCGGGTGCGCGACCAGCGCGATGCCGCGCGGGGCGTCGTCGGGCAGGTCGAGCAGGCATTGCATCTTGCCGGCGTCGCCGTCCAGATAAAATTTTTGCGAGTGGATGTTCATGGTCAGATCTTGAGACGATCGACGACCTTGCCGCCGACCAGATGGGTATCGATGATGTCGTCGATGTCTTCGTTATCGACATAGGTGTACCAGACGCCTTCCGGGTACACCACGAGCACGGGGCCTTCTTCGCAGCGGTCGAGGCAACCGGCCTGGTTGATGCGTACTTTGCCTTCGCCGCTCAGGCCCAGTTCCTTGATGCGCTTCTTGGCGTGTTTCTGGGCTTTTTCAGAGCCGCACTTGCCGCAGCTCTGGCGCGCATCCTTGCCTTCGCGCTCGTTCATGCAGAAAAAGACGTGGTGCTGGTAAAACGGTTGGTCGGTCATGGCGTTCTCGTCGAAAAAGGCAGAAGTATTATCTTACTGGCGATTGAGTTTATGTGACGGCAGTAGCAGGAACCAGAGCGCGAAGAACGGCCAGCTCAGTGACAGGAACCATGCCGCGCCATTGAAGTTCAGGAATTTTCCCTGCACCCAGCCCTGCAGCGTGGACGAGAAATATGGGTTCACCGGAATCGTGTTGACGACCACCAGCGCCAGTATCAGCGTCACCACCGCCAGACGCCGCTGCGCTACTTGCGGCGCAAAGACCAGGCCCGAGAGCATGATCATGCCGATCAAAAAGCCCCCTTCAGCGCCCGGCGTCACCCAGACGAACGCGTTGTCGGGTCGGAACAGCAGCGAGCTGGCAAACGCCTTGAGCGCCAGCGCCGACCCCAAGAGAGCGATCATCAGCCAGAAGCGCGGGGCGCCGCGCCGCACGAGGCACATCAGCGTGAGCGCCGCGCCGGTCATGCCGCAGGCAGTGATGATGGTCTCGGACAGCCAGTACTGCTCGACGCTCATCGTCACGCCGGGGCGCAGCATGGCCACCAGGTCGATGTCGGTATCGAACCACGACGACAGCCAGCCGGAGACGATCGGCAGCACCTGGCCATGGCCGAACAGATAGCTTTGCGGGTAGATCTGCGCCAGTGGCCACATGGCCACCAGCACCAGGCCCTGGCTCGCATGCGGCGCGAACCAGCGCTGGCGCAGCTTGAACAGGCGGCTGCGATCGAGCAGGCCAGGCGCCCACAGGGCGCCTAGCACGGCGCCGAGCAGCGCGCCGCCCGCATTGGTGACGAAGTCGAGGTTCGACGGCACGCGGCTGGGCAAAAAGTTCTGCACCGTTTCCATGACGCCGGTGGTGAAGATGCCGATCAGCGCGGCCAGCAGCACCGCCCAGACGCCGCGCACTCGCGGATAGAACGACAGCACCAGCAGCATCCCGAACGGGATGTAGCCGACGATATTGACGCCGACGTCGAAGCCCGTGAAGTAGCGCTGCTTGACCAGGTTCAAAAATGCCAGCGGCGCTACGCCCGTATCGCGCCAGCCGGTGAACGGAAACCAGCTGGCGTAGATGATCAGGAGCAGATACGCCATCAGCGCGGCGCGCACGATCGGCGAGCCGCGCGAGCGCCCGGCTGCGACTTCGGCGGAGATGGCCTCGTCGCTCATTTGCCCTGCAGGTCGAGGGTCGACAGCCAGTTCTTGAGATCGAGCGCGATCCGGTCAGTGCCGGCAGCCAGTGCGGCCACGCCGCCGGCGGCGTCCTGGCTTGGGGCAGGTGCGCTGTGCGCAAAGCTTTTCTGGGCCACCAGGCGATGGTCGGCCAGGACCGACGCGCGCAGCAGGATCTGCCCTTCGCTTGCGCTGGTGCTCGAAAAAGCGTGCACGAAGTCGTCGACCTCGATGCGCAGGATCGGCACGCGGTTGGCGGCGTCGGTGGCCGACAGCACCGTGACACCGGCCTGCGCCAGGCGCACCTTCAGGCGCCGCGTGACCAGGTCGAGCGGTGTGCCGCTCCAGCGGCTGCCGGCGTAGGTACGGGCTTGCAGCGGATCGGCGTAGTTCAGCCGGTAGACCATGCGCTCGTTGTCGAGGACAGCGCCGCCGGTGGCGTCCATCACGACGATCGGAGGCAGTTGCGACGATGGATTGGCAGCCGTGAACAGCTGGACCGATGGCGCGCCGAAGTCATAGATGGTATTGGGCGCGCCTTTGTTGCTGGCGCAGCCGGCCAGTAGCGCGGCGCCAGCAACGGTCACGGCAACGGCGAGGCGGTAGGGGCGGAAATTCACGGTGGTCCTCATTTGGTCGGGGGCGCGAAGCCCGGCTCGCCCGGTCCGGGCGCATCGCCCGGTGTGCCGAACAGGATGCTTTGCGGGCGGTCGGAGAACGAATTCGCGGTGCGGCGCACGGCGCGCAGCGAGGCGCGTGCTTCGTCGGTCATCTGCACCACGTGCGGCAGCGTCTCCAGTTCCAGTTCGCTGGTGGCTGCGCCGAGCGCGCCGATGGTGCTGTTCAGGCGTTCGATCGGGCCATCCGGCGCTTGCAGGCGCGTGGCCAGGTTGTCGTAGTTGCGCGTCATCGATGTGGCGCTGGTGGCCAGCGTGTCGATCGAGTCCATGCTGCGGTCGGCTTTCGTGATCAGTGACGGCAAGCGGTCCAGCACCGGATCGAGCCGCTGCGGGATTGCCGCGTAGGCGTCGGCGGCGCGGTCCACGCTCTCGAACGCGCCGAGCATCGTGGCGCGGTTCTCGGGGCTGAGCAGCTCGTCGAGGCTGGTCGTGATCTTTTCGGCCTTGTCGAGGATTGCCAGGCCGCGGTCTTCGAGCTGGTCGAGCAGGCCGGGGCGCAGGGGGATGCGGGCAATGCGCTCGCCGCCGGTGGCCAGGCGCGGCGACCCGGTGCGCTCGTCATTGAGCTGGATGAACGCGATGCCCGTCACGCCCTGGTAGCCAAGCGAGGCATAGGTGGTGCTGGTGATCGGCGAGGCTTCGTCGACCGACAGGCGAATCAGGATCTGGCCGGTAACGCGCGGATCGAAGTCGATGGTGTCGACGCGGCCGATTTCCAGGCCCCGGTAGCGCACCGTCGCTTGCGGGTTCAGGCCGGGGATCGACTGCGTGGTAACGATCTCGTATTGCACCAGTTCGGTCTTGTCGCGGTTGAACCAGAGGCCGATCAGCACCGTCGCCACCAAGAGCGCGATCGTGAAGATGCCGGTCATCAGCGCATGTGACCTGTTTTCCATACTAGTGTGTCTCCGATTCGTTCTGGGCCCGGCGCTCGTCGAGCACTTCCAGTGCCCGCTGGCCGCGCGGGCCCAGGAAAAAGTGTTTGATGAACGGGTGCTCGACCTTGAGCACGTCGCACGACGGCCCCACTGCCAGCACGTGTTTTTCGGCCAGCACCGCGATGCGCGAGGACAGCGCGAACAGCGTGTCCAGATCGTGCGTGACCATCACCACCGTCAGTTTCAGTTCGCGGTGCAGCGTCTGGATCAGCGTGACAAAGGCGTCCGACAGGTCGGGGTCCAGACCTGCGGTCGGCTCGTCGAGAAACAGCAGCTGTGGCTCGAGCGCCAGTGCCCGTGCGAGTGCTGCGCGCTTGACCATGCCGCCGGACAGGTCGGACGGCATCTTGGCCGCGTGTTCCGGCCCCAGGCCCACCATGTCCATCTTGAGCAGCACCGCGTCGCGGATGACGTCCTCGGGCAGCGCATGCAGCTCGCGCATCGGCAGGGCGATGTTGTCGAACACGTTCAGCGCCGAGTACAGCGCGCCCTGCTGGAACAGCATACCCCAATGGTTGCGCATGCGTTGCAGCTGCTCCGGCTTGGCCGCGCTGATGTCTTCGCCGAACACGTGCACGCTGCCCTGCGACGGGCGCTCCAGGCCCAGCATCTGGCGCAGCAGCACGGTCTTGCCGGTGCCCGAGCCGCCGACGATCGACAGGATCTCGCCATCGTAGATCTCGAGGTTCAGGTCCTGGTGCACGACGGTGCGGCCGAAGCGGGTCCACAGGTTGCGGATCTCGACGACGGGTTTGCCCACATCTTCGTCGGGCCGCAGGTTCAGGCGCTGGGGGGATTGTGCTTGGGTGTCCGCCATCAGAATCCCGTGTTGCTGAAGATGATTGCATAGACCGCGTCGGCCAGAATCACCACCGTGATCGCGGTGACGACCGAGGTCGTGGTGCCGCGCCCGAGGCTTTCGGTATTGGGCTTGATGCGCAGGCCGAAGTGACAAGCGATCAGCGCGATCAGCACGCCGAAGGTCGCGCCCTTGAGGAGGCCAATGGTGTAGTTCACGAACGGCACCGCGTCAGGCAGCTTTTGCAGGAAGTAGCGAAACGACATGCCCATCTCGATTTTTGCCGACACCATGCCGCCCAGCAGGGCCATCGCATCGGTCCAGACCACCAGCAGGGGCATTGAGATCGCCAGCGCGATCACCTTCGGCAGGATCAGGCGATAGCCGTGCGAAACGCCCATCACCAGCATCGCATCGAGTTCTTCGGTCACGCGCATGACGCCCAGTTGCGCCGTGATCGATGAGCCCGAGCGGCCCGCAACCAGGATCGCGGCCAGCAGCGGGCCCAGTTCGCGGATCACCGCCATGCCGAGGATGTTGACCAGGTAGGCGTCGCCACCGAACATGCGCAGCTGCTGCGACGACAGGAACGACAGCACGATCCCGATCAAGAAGCCCACGATCGCCGTGATGCCCAGCGCCTGGAAACCCGAGTGATAGATATTGGCCGAGATTTCGCGCCACGGGCCGGTAGCCGGGCGGCGCGCAAAGCGCCACAGGTCCTGGACCACGATGCCGATCAGGCCAATGAAGCTGCGCAGGTGCGCGAAGAAGTCGAGCATGCCGGCGCCGAGCTTGATCAGCCAGTCGAAGGGGCTGACGCGCTGGCGCGGCAGTGTGATCTTGCTGGCTGCTTCGATGCGCTTGAACAGGTCTTCCTGGCGTGGGTCGAGCGTGAGGCGCGGTGGGCGCTGCTTGTTCCAGGTATTCCAGAACATCTGGGCGCCGATGTGGTCGAGGCTATCGACACCAGAGAGATCCCAGGTGCAGGCGGATTTGTCTTTCAGGCCCGCGAGCTGGCGCGTGATGCCCTTCAAGATACCGTGCTGCGACAGGCCGTGGACTTGCCAGACCCCGCTGGCGATGACAGATTGGCCCGCCCCCTGGGCGGCCTGTTGAATGGTTAATGTTGGCGCATTTTCAATCTGCATTGCGGCAGTGTAAAAGAGAATCGCGCCTGCTGCCACATTGTTGGTTGCGCGATCAGGCTGCGAGGTGGCGCGCCTGGCGTGACGGGGCCACCGCGCGCGCCGTATCCGGGACCGTGCCCGCGACCGCTTGCGGCGTGCGTGCCGGCGCATCGACCTTGCCGGCGTAGTCGCTGGCGAGCAGGCTGGCCGCTTCATGCGCCGCCATGCCGCGCACCTGCAGGTACTCGGCCACCAGCTTGGCCAGACGATCCAGCGCGATGCGGTGTGTCGCATCGGTGCGCGTGTAGATCCAGTCCGAAAACGCCATGAAGTTGTCGAATGGCGCCTCGCCCAGCAGCACCGGCGTGGTGTTGGCAAAGCGCCCCGAGTTGGCCACCAGATCCCAGTAGCGCGCAAAGCGCACCAGGCGCTGCATGGTCGCAAAGTCGATCTTGTCCGTCGCCAGCACGGTGTACGGCGGGTACGGGTCGTAGACCATACCGAAGGCTTCGGTGTGGCGGATGATCGGCGTGCCGCGCAGGCGCTTGAGGATGCCGAACTGGATTTCTTCGGCGCCCAGGCCCACCAGCTGGTCGAAGCCGCGCGCGAAGCTGGCCACGTCTTCGCCGGGCAGGCCGGCAATCAGGTCGACGTGCAGGTGGGCGGTGGCATGCTGCGTGAGCCAGCGGATGTTCTCGGCCGCCTTCTCGTTGTTCTGGCGGCGGCTCACGAGCGCCTGCACTTCGGGGTTGAAGCTCTGGATGCCGATCTCGAACTGCAGCGCGCCGGCCGGGAACTTGGCGATGGTGTCCTTCAGCGCATCGGGCAGGTGGTCGGGCACCAGCTCGAAGTGGGCGTAGATCGGGTCGTCCGGATACTGCGCGATTTTGTCGAGGAAGAAATCCATGATGCGCAGGCTCGTCTTGACGTTCAGGTTGAATGTACGGTCGACGAATTTAAACAGGCGCGCGCCGCGTACGTACATTGCTTCCATCTCGGCCAGGAAGGCGTCGAGCGGGAACGGCCAGGCGGTCTTGTCGAGCGACGACAAGCAGAACTCGCACTTGAATGGGCAGCCGCGTGAGGCTTCCACATACAGGGTGCGGTTGGCGATGTCGTCGTCGTTGTACAGCGCGTAGGGCAGGGCGATGGCGTCCATCGGCGGCTGCACGCCGGCGTGGATCTTCATCAAGGGCTTCGGGCCATTGAGGATCTCGCCGCACAGCTTGGGGAACGTGACGTCGCCCCAGCCGGTAATGACATAGTCGGCCAACCCGACGATCTCCTGCTCGCCGGTCTCGTGCGAGACTTCCGGGCCGCCCAGGATGATCTTCACGGCGGGTGCGACGCGCTTGAGCATCGCCACCAGGCGCGTGGTTTCTTCCACGTTCCAGATATACACGCCGAAGCCGACGATGCGCGGCGCGTGCGCCAGGATGCGCTCGACGAGGTCGGCGGTCTTGGCGCCGGTGACGAATTCCTGGATGCGGGTCTGGTCCTGCAGCGGGCCCATATTGGCCAGCAGGTAGCGCAGTCCGAGCGAGGCGTGCGTGTAGCGGGCATTCAGGGTGGTGAGCAGGATCGACATGGTGGCGGCAGGAGGAGGGGATTTGAAGGCGGTATTTTACTGTGATGCTGCAGTCATTCGCGCGACTATGCAGTTGACATTGCTTCTAATAAAGATCGGCGCCTACAATCGAAGACTCCTTCTTTAGAAAGTGCCTTCCATGTTCATGACCAATATCGAAACCGTTCCGGGCAAGACCATCACGGCGTGCCACGGCGTTGTCTCCGGCAGCTCGGTGCGCTCCAAGCACGTGGGCCGCGACATCATGGCGGGACTGAAGAACATGGTTGGCGGCGAGCTCAAGGGCTACACCGAGTTGCTGGAAGAATCGCGCGCGCAGGCCACCGAACGCATGCAGGCGCAAGCCACGCAGATGGGGGCGAACGCCGTCGTCAATGTGCGCTTCTCGACCTCGTCGGTGGCGGCCGGTGCCGCCGAGATCTATGTCTACGGCACTGCAGTGACGGTGGGCTGATGGACTTAATTTTCCTGATTGTCTTCTGGTCGGTGCCGATCGCACTTGGTTATGTGTTCGGACGCATGGCCGAATCCAGGCATTACCGCTCCATCATTGCCAGGGAAAAAACGTGGCTGCACTTGCCGGCCACGTCGCTCAAGACATTGCTTGGGTCTGGGCCGGTGGCGCGCACCGAGCTGGTCACGGGCAGCGTGGTGGTGGCCGTCGATCACTTCAAGAAGGCAGCCTCGGCGCTGCGCTCGCTGGTGGGTGGGCCGGTGCAGTCGTACGAGACATTGCTTGATCGCGCCAAGCGTGAAGCAGTGCTGCGCCTGAAGGAAAGCTGTCCGGGTGCCCACGAGATCGTCAACGTGCGCCTCGAAACGATGCCGCTCACCGGCAACCAGCGGCAGATCAATGGCGTCGAGGTACTGGCCTACGGCACCGCCATCTATTACGTGGAACAGAGCGCCGCACCATGAAGTACCAGGCGTCGCTGCCCGAACACAACGACAACGTCACGCCCGGCCATCCTCTGAAGGATTTCGTGCTGATCCTGGCCGCGCTGTCGGCGGCGGTGGTGGTCGGTTATCTGGTGCTGGGCTGGCTGGTCGATGTGGTGGTGGACCGCATGGGGCCGCAGACCGAGGCGCAGCTGACGCAGATGGTGGCATGGACGCCGCCCGCGAGCGAGCCGGCGATGCGCACGCGCGAAGCGTGGGCCCAGGAGCTGGTCGATGGCATGCGCCGCTGCGCTGGCGTCAGCGGGCCGGTCACGGTGCGCGTGAACCGCTCGGACACGCCCAATGCAATGGTGGCGCCGGGCGGCGTGGTGATCATGTTCTCGGCGCTGTTCGACAGCGTGCAATCCGAAAACGGGATGGCGTTCGTGCTGGCCCATGAGCTGTCGCATATGGCCAACCGCGATCATCTGCGCGCAGTTGGCCGGCGACTGGTGCTGATTGCCGCTGCCACCGTGCTCACGGGCGACGGTAGCGGGACGGCGGGCGTGCTGGCGCCGGCGCAGCATCTGGGTGAGTCGGGCTATTCGCGGGGCCGCGAAGCTGCCGCAGATGCGAAGGCACTGGCTATCCTGCAATGCCGCTATGGTCATGCTGGCGGCGCCACCGAATTGTTCACCACCTTGCAGCGTGAGGAGGGCAAGACACCGGCCGTGCTGCATTATCTGGCGTCGCATCCGTCGATGGCCGCGCGCATCGATGCCGTGCAGGTGGCAATGCGCCAGGCGGGCTTGCAGGCTGGCCCGGTGCAGGCGTTGCCGCGTTTTTGATGGGGTGTGCGATAAAGCTGGCGGTATCGGAAATTGCTTGTTAGAATGCGAGCCGGAATTCAGGAAGCCTGTTGCCCAGTAGAGGAACAGTTTTCCAGCAAGTTATGCCTGATGACCATAGCAAATCGGTCCCACCCCTTCCCATCCCGAACAGGACCGTGAAACGATTTTGCGACGATGATAGTGCTGCAACCAGTGTGAAAGTAGTTTATCGTCAGGCTAGTTATATAGAGAAAGCCCACCAGGTGTCTGGTGGGCTTTTTTGCTTTGGAGCGCCGCTTTTGTCGCGTCGATGCCGCACCAATGCGAGAGAAATAGCACGTTGGAACTATTTTAAGATTAAAGTATTGCATTAGTTTTACTTCGTTATGGTTCGATCGCGCGGCGCCCGCCGCAGAAAGCGTCCCTCATGCAACGTCGTCATCCTGCTGCGTACCGTCGCCTCCTTGCAATCTCACTCGTGCTGGCGCTGGGCGCCTGTGGTCGGGATCATGATGACGATCCGGCCGTTCAGCCGCCGCCCCCAGCCACCGCTGCCCGCATCAACGTCGACGTCGCCCGCACCGCGCATGGTGTGCCGCATGTGCGGGCCGACGACTTCCGCAGCCTCGGGTATGGATTGGCGTATGCCTATGCCCAGGACAATGTCTGCATGTTCGCCGATGCGGTGCTGACCGTACGCGGTGAGCGCTCGCTGTTCTTTGGCGCCGACGCGCGGCCACGCCAGCGTACCGGCGACGAGTATGGCGGCGGCAGCGGGTTCATGGACCTGAACAACGAGGACAGCGACTTCTTCTTCAAGGGCTACCTCGACATCGAGCAATTGCGTGCGGGGTATGCCAGCGGCGCGCGTGAGTCACGCGACCTGCTTGAAGGCTATGTCGAAGGCTATAACCGTTACCTGAAGGATGCGGGAAGCAAGTTGCCGGCGGCGTGTGCCAACACGAAATGGGTGCGCCCGATTTCGCTCGACGACATGATGCTGGTGGTGGCAGAAAAAGCGCTGCACGCATCGGGCCAGGCCTTTGCCCGCGACTTCGTTGCGGCTGGTCGGGTTCCCGGCGCACCCGTGACGCTGGCCAAGGCGGCACCACGCAAGATCGACGCGTCGTCGCTGGTCGCGCAGCTCGATCTGCTCAACCGGCAAGGTTTCGGCAGCAATGCGCTGGCGGTGGGCAAGGACTTGTCCGCCAATGGGCGCGGGCTATTGCTTGGCAACCCGCATTATCCGTGGACCACCACCGACCGCTTCTATCAGGCCCACCTGACCGTGCCGGGGCGCTACGATGCGATGGGCGTGATCATCGGCGGCGTGCCGGCCGTCGTCATCGGTTTCAACCGCGACGTGGCCTGGAGTCACACGGTCACGTTCGCCAATCACTTCACCACCTTCCGGCTGGCGCTGGATCCCGGCGACGCCACTGGCACCACCTATCTGTATGACGGGGCGCGGCGCACGATGACGTCGAAAACGGTGACGGTCGAGGCGCTGCTGCCCGACGGCCTGGTCGGCCGGCGCACCAAAACCTTTTATTTCAGCCACCAGGGCGCCGTCATCAGCCGGCCGGCGGCGGGCCTGACCTGGACAGCGCAGGCCGCGTATGTGCTGGCCGACCCCAACCGCAGCAATACCCGGATGCTCGAGCAGTGGCTGGGCATCGGCACCGCCACCAGTGTGCGCACGCTGAAGGCTTCACTCGACAAGGTGGTGGGGCTGCCATGGGTGAACACGGTGGCGGCTGACCGCGATGGCAATACGCTGTATGCGGACGCCAGTGTCGTGCCGCACATGAATGCGGACAAGTTCGTCAACGGTTGCCTTTTGCTGCAGGCGGCGCTGCTGTTCGACGGGTCAAAGAGCAGCTGCGGCTGGGGGCAGGATGTGGGCGCGCCGGCCGGCATTTACGCACCGGCGACGGCGCCGTGGATGATGCGCACCGATTACGTCGGCAATTCGAATGACAGTTACTGGCTGACCAATCCGAAGGCATTGCTCACTGGTCCGGCGCCGCTGGGCTATTCGCCGCTGTATGGGCGGGTGAACGCCGAGCAAAGTCTGCGCACGCGGATCGGGTTCCGCCAGGTCGAGGATATGCTGGCCCAGCGCAACAAGTTGACCCTCGCTGACATGCAGGCGCTGGCGTTCTCGAACCGCGTCTATGCGGCCGAGCTGGTGTTGCCCGAGTTGTTGACCGCCTGCAGTAGCGCGAGCAGCACGCTGATGCAGCAAGCCTGCACGACGCTGCAAGCGTGGGATCGGCGCGCCGATCTCGATAGCCGGGGCGCGGTGCTGTTCCGCGAATTCTGGGCAGTGGCGACAGCGATCCCGAACAAATGGGCACGGCCGTTCGATCCGGCGGATCCGGTCAATACGCCGGCCGGCGTGGCGCCGGCGGCTATGCCCGCCATGCTGGCGGCGCTCAGGACAGCGGCGGAAAAGCTGCAGTCGCTCGGGGTGCTACTCGATGGCCGCCTGGGTGACTACCAGGTCGAATCGCGCAATGGCGTGCGGATCCCACTGCATGGCGGCAACGGTAATCAGGAAGGTACGTATGGATCACTGACGATGCGCAGTGGCTTGACGGCACAAGGCTATGTCGGCGCGCACTGGGGCCAGAGCTATCTGCAGACCGTGACGTTCGACGAGCAGGGGCCGGTGGCGCAGGCGATGCTGACGTATGGGCAGTCGGTCGACCCGGCTTCGCCGTGGTATGCCGACCAGACGCTGCTGTATTCGCGCAAGAGCTGGCCAAGCCTTCCCTTCACGCAAGAGAAGATCAAGGCCGACCCGAACTACACGACCGTCACGCTGCGCGAGTAGCGAGGCAGTTCGGTGCAGACATCGCGCCAGATTTGTCACACAACTGAAAAATAAGCTGTTGACGAAGCTCAGCTGGTCGAGCATAATCTCATTCCTCTGCTGCAGCGAACAAAACGATTCGAAGCAAACGGCAGATGAAGCACCGAATAAAGTTCTTTAAAAATTAACAGTCGATAAGTGTGGGCGTTTGATGAAGGTGCCAAGAACTTCGGTTCTTGATTACTTAAATTATCAAATGTTC
>NZ_JACHBX010000003.1 GCF_014200505.1 Massilia aurea
GGCCCATCTGATTTACGGCGTCGTCCGAACAGGCAAGCCATTCGACGCAAATTTCTTATCGAATCGGCTTGCAATTCAAGACGGTATCTGACCCTGGCTACAGGCGCCAGGTCAGTCGACACCAATGCTAGGTGCGGCGACGGGCGGCCATGAGCCCGGCCAGGCCAAGACCAAGAAGGAGCATCGTGGCCGGTTCCGGCACATCGGTCACGTTGGCAAGTGTTGCGGTCCCGCCGTTCAGGCCCGTGATGACCGTGCTGTAGCTGCCGGCGTCGGCATTGGCGAATCCGGTTTCGACCAGAAAGTAATCGATCCCGGCGGACAACGCGATCGTGAATCCGGCCTGGCCGAAGCTCCCTCTGGACTTCTGAACGAAAGCAGCATCCTACCATCGGTGCCAGGTCAGCCGACACCAATGCTACGTGCGGCGACGGGCCGCCATGAGCCCGGCCATGCCAAGACCAAGAAGGCGCATCGTGGCCGGTTCCGGCACATCGGTCACGTTGGCAAGTGTTGCGGTGCCGCCGTTCAGGCCCGTGATGACCGTACTGTAGCTGCCGGCGCTGGCATTGCTGAATCCGGTTTCGACCAGAAAGTAATCGATCCCGGCGGACAAGGCAATCGTGAATCCGGCCTGGCCGAAGCTGCCGGTGGTGAGATCGTCATTCAGCGCGATCAGATTCTCCAAGGGTGACGTCAGTGCAGCACGGCCAACCTGACTTTCCTGCCTTTGCGGAAGGTATAGATCGTCATCGCGGCATCGCGCAAATCGCCCTTCTGATCGAAGGCGATATTGCCAGTAACGCCCTCGTGCCTGACGGCGGCCAGCGCCGGCATGAACTTGGCTGGATCACTCGAATTTGCCGTCTGCATCGCTTTGGCGAAGACCATCACCGCATCGTAGGCATAGGGCGCATACGACTCCACCGGGAGCTTGTAGCGCTGTTGGTAACGCTGTGTGAATGCATTCAGGCCCGCTTCCTGTGCGGCACCGACCCCACCCGCCACGACGCAGTACACCTTGTCGTCGACCAGCGCGTCGCCGGCCAGCAGCGGCATTTTTTCCGAGCAGACGCCGTCGCCCGAAATGAGCTTGGCGCGCAGCCCGAGCGCCTTCATCTGTTTGAGCATCGGCCCGGCCACCGCGTCCATGCCACCATAAAAAATCACGTCAGGATCGCGCGCGCGGATCTGGGTCAGGATGGCGCTGAAATCGGTGGCCTTGTCGCTGGTGAACTGGCGGCTGACCACGCTCGTGCCCGCCCCCGCCTTCTTGACGCCCTTGACGAATTCGTCCGCCAACCCCTGGCCAAAGGCCGTGCGGTCGTCGATCACGGCAATCTTTTTTGCTTTCAGCGTGCCAAGCGTATACGTGGCCAGCGTGCGGCCGATCAGGTTGTCATTGGCAACAACGCGAAACGCCGTCTTGAAACCCTGGTGGGTGTAGACGGGTGTCGTGGCCGCCGGTGAGATCTGCGGAATGCCGGCGTTCGCGTAGATTTTCGAGGCCGGCACAGTCGTGCCCGAATTAAGGTGCCCCACGACGGCCGCCACTTTCGCATCGACCAGCTTTTGCGCGACCGTCGTGCCGGTGCGGGGATCGGCGCCGTCGTCCTCGGGTTGCAAAACCCATTGGACCTTGCTGCCGCCAAGCACGATGCCCTTCGCATTGAGGTCATCGATCGCCATGCGGGCGCCGTTTTCGATGTCCTTGCCCGCATGGGCGCTGGGGCCGGACAGCGGCGACACCGTACCGATCTTGACTTGCACAACCTTGCCTGCAGGCTGGGCCTGGGCAAGCGGTACGGCGGCAAGGACGAGCGAGGGCGCAGCGGCAAAGACAAGAAAATGCATGACGGGCCTTATGATGATGCGCTTAGCGCTGCGGTGCCATCAGGTCGAGCAGGATCGCGGTCTCGGCCTTGATGGTATTGGTGAGCGTCGGCTTCAGATCCGGCGCCCATTGCGGCGAGTGGGTGCCCGGCAAGGGCTTGCCAGCCTTCTTCGCTGCCTCGAGACGGCCGGCATCGACCGCGCCCACGTGCAGCAGCAGCGCCTTGACGCCGGGCTGCTGGCCGTACATGGCGAAGTCTTCGGAGGTCATCTTGGCCGGCATTTCTTTCACAAAGTCAGGGCCGACGGCCTGCTCGACCGCCTTGACGGCGCGCGCCACCAGTTGCGGATCGTTGACCACCGAGTCGGTGCCGGTCTTGACCTCCACCAGCGGCTCTTTCGGCGCGCCGGCGGCGAGCGCTTCGCCCTTGGCTTCGCGGGCGATGCTGGCCAGCACGCGCTGGCGCACTTCGGGCCGGAAGGTACGCACCGTCAGCGCCAGCTTGACCTGGTCCGGCACGATATTGGCCTGGGTGCCGCCCTGAATGCTGCCGACCGTGATCACCACCGGGTCGAGCGGATTGTTTTCGCGCGAGATCAGGGTTTGCAGCGCCATCACCAGCCGCGCCGCCATCACCACCGGGTCGCGCGTCTCGTGCGGCACGGCGCCATGGCCGCCCTGCCCGAACATCGTGATGGTGACGGTGTCGGCCGAGGCGCGGAATGGCCCGGCGTGCCACATGACCGTACCCGATGCCATCGACGCGTCATCGTGCATCGACAGCGCGTAATCCGGTTTCGGGAAGCGCGTAAACAAGCCGTCCTTGAGCATGGCGGCGGCGCCGGTCAACGCTTCCTCGGACGGCTGGCCGATCAGCATCAGCGTGCCGCTCCAGGCCTTGCGGTTCTCCGCCATCAGCTTTGCCGTGCCATACCAGGCAGCCATGTGCAGATCGTGGCCGCAGGCATGCGCCACCGGAACGGTGTCGCCGGCGGCATTTTTCGTCGTGACCTTGCTGGCAAACGGCAGACCGGTCTTTTCCAGCACCGGCAGTGCATCCATCTCGGTGCGCAGCATCACGGTCGGCCCCGGACCATTCTTGAGGATCGCCACGACGCCGGTGCCACCGACGCCTGTGGTCACCTCGAAGCCGAGCGCCTTGGCACGTTCGGCCAGCTTGGCCGCGGTCTTGTGTTCCGCAAAGCCGAGTTCGGGATTGGCGTGCAGATCACGGTAGAAGGCTTCGAGCTTGGGAAAGTCGGCGGCGAGCTGGGTATCGAATGGCGCCGGAAGCGACGCGGCGTGCGCGCCAACCTGGGACAGGCCAGCGAGCAGGCTGGCGGCGAGGATGGTGTGGCGGAAGGTGCGTGAAAATGACATCGTGACTCGCTTCAAGAGTTGGGAAGAGGCAGTTCCGATTCATTCTACCTGCATGCTGCCGCGCACGAATGCCTGGCGATTCAGAGCCGGGCGGCATGAAAAACTATGCCTGCTCCTGCTGGAACTGGTCGCGCTGCATGTCGATTTCCTGCATGTAGCCCTCGAACTCTGCTGGCGTCTCGACACGCCGCACGACCTGGTCGTTGCTGTCTTCCACGGTGAAGGTTCCGCCGCCTTCCAGCACGCCCAGAATGGCGGCCCGAATGGTCTCCAGTGACACATCACTGCCTGTCGTCGCCAATGCGGTCCAGGTGTCCTGGTCAATCGCGACGTTGTGCTCGAGGAATTTAAGGTTGAACATCATGGTGTTATTTACTCCAGAAGAAATAGGATCCCAACATAGCATGGACACAGCCGCCGCACGCTTGCAGACGGCTGTACCGAATTGGACGCGCTATCAAAAAATCGTGTTCACCACCCTGTTGTGCCGGCGTCGTTATGTGCCCCCACCACAAAACGCAAACTGTAATTGTCCAGCGTCCCCGGCAAGCGCGCCGGGTCCAGCCGCCCCTGCTGCGATGGCGTCAGCCGGTGGATGCCGTCATCCTCGCCAATCAGCGCGCCCAGCATCACGCTGGTCAGCATCAGCACCAGATTGCGCGCCGGGCACATCACCGGCCCGCTGCTGAACGGCACCAGCGGCCAGTCGCGGTCCTGCACATCGCGTACCTTGTCATCCTTCAGCCACAACTCGGGCGCAAAGCGGTCGGCGCAGTCCATGCGCCCGTCATCGCGGTGGAAGAACGGCGTGAACAGCAGGATACCGGTGCCCTCGGGCATCGTGCCCCCTTCCCACTGCGTCGCGCGCGTGCTCTGGCGCAGGATCGCCGGCGTCGTCGGCCACAGGCGCAGCGACTCCAGCACGGTCGAGCGCAAAAATGGCAGGTACTGGCGGTCGATGCCAGGATGGCTGCGCAGCTCGGCGCGGGCGCGCGCCGCTTGGTCCGGATGCGCGGCCAGCAGCGCCAGCGCGCGGAAGGTGGCCATGCCGGCAGCGTCGAACGCGAACAGCCACTGCGGCACCTGATGGTTGGCCATCGTGTCGCCGCTTTGGGGCACGCTGGCCGCGACGGCCGCCAGGCTGCCCGGCTCGGCGCGGTCGAGATAACTCTGGATGCGCGCCAGGAAGCGTGACCGCAGGCCGGTCTTCTTCGGATGCATGAAGGCCCAGTTGGCCGCCTTGCGCAACTCGATGATCATGTCGCTGATGGTCTGGTCGCCGGCAGCGGCATCGCCAAACACGACGCGCCGCACCATGCGCGTCCAGCCGGCGTTGAAGGTGTCCCAGTCGAGCTCGCCCTGGGTACGGGCCTTGGCCAGCAGGCGCCCTGCTTCGTCGTCGACCACCGGCAGAAATTTATCGACCATGTGGTGCACCGCGCGTTCATGCTCGAGCACGTCTTCGTTGAAGCGGCGTCGTGCAGTCCGCTCGGGACATTGCGAGATCAGCGAACCATGCGGTTCAAAATGCGACAACGCCGCGCGCTTCTCGCTGCTGGCGGCGGAAAACGGTTCGGGCGACTCGTCCAGCACGCGCCGCGCGTGTTCGGGCGTCAGGATGACCGCCTGCTTGCGGATCGGCAGTGGCAGCATCAGCGGGCCGCTGCCATATTTGTTGCGCAGCTTTTGCATGCGCCCGATCGCGCGCCGGTCGAGCTCCAGCCGTTCGGCCAGCGCCACCACGGCCGGGCGACGGATGATCACGCCCTTGGCAAACGTCGGGGCCAGCACGTCCACGGCCAGGGCCAGCGTGTCGAGCACGCCGGCGGTCGGCAGCTCGCCCTCGCGGACATCTACAGCGCCGCGCGAGCGCGTCATCAATCTGGTGGCAACCAGGCCGCCAGCCAGGCCAAGGGCACCTGCGAGCAGCAGGATGCGATTGCGTTTGTTCATCTCAGCATCTCTTTCAAAACAGCGTGTTAATCGGCACTCTCCGGCTCCGGTCCGCGCGTCTTGCCCGCCGGCGGCTTGAGCTTGACCACCCGGCCGCTACGCGCCGACTCATAGATCGCATCCATGATGCGCTGGTCCTGCAACCCCTCCTCGCCCGGCGTGTGCACGTCCTTGTTCTGCTGGATACAGCTGGCGAAGTGGTCGATCATCAGCGTGAACTGGTTGGTCTTGCCGGCCGGGATCTCGGTGGTCTGATCCTTGCCGTCGACCACGCGCGTGATCCGCAGCTTGTTGCCGTGGTAGGCGTAGGCAGGATCCATGTCTGCCCACGCCTCAAACCCATTCAGGCGAAACATCTGCGATTTGTGCGCCGAATAGTTGGTGCTGCAGGTGGCCGAAAAGCCGCTTGGAAAGCGCAGGACGAACTGGCACGATTCCTCGACTTCGCGAAAGCGCGCATCGCCCGGCGTCGACCAGATGCTGCCGAATACCTCGCTCGGTTCTTCGCCACTGAGAAAACGCGCGGCATTGATGCAATAGATGCCGATGTCCGGCAGTGCGCCGCCGCCCGCCAGCGCCTTCTTGAGGCGCCAGTGCTGCGGGTCGCCCATATTCTGCGAGTTGACCGAGTTGAATTCCTTCAGCGCGCCAAGCTTTTTCTCGCGAACCATTTTCACCAAGGTGCGATCGAGCGCTTCGTACTGGCTACGGTAGGCGATCATCAACTGGCGCCCGGCCTTGCGGCAAGCGTCGATCATCTGGCGGCACTCGGCGGCGGTGTTGGCCATCGGCTTTTCGCACAGCACGTGCTTGCCGGCACGCGCCGCGCGCACGGTGTACTCCAGGTGCAGATGGTTGGGCAGCGCGATGTAGACGCTTTTCACGTCCGGCATCTGGGCCAGCTTGTCGTAGTCCTTGTAGTCGAGCACTGCGCTTTCGGGGATGTTGTACTGCCGCGCGACCTTCAATCCCTTGTCGCGGTCCCCTGTGACCAGCGCCACGACTTTTGCATGCTTGCTTCGCTGGAAGGCCGGCAGCATCTCGTCGATGGCGATACGGCCCAGGCCCACCACGGCAACGCCTACCCGCTCATCCCACGAGTCACCCGGCGGCTCGGTCTTCTCGGGCTTTTCGGACTTGTCGAAGATGGGCGGAAAGCTGACCCGGTTCTGTTCGCTTGCTGCGGCCTGCAGCGCTGGCGTGGACAGGGCGGCCATGGTACCGACATAGCGCAGAAAATCGCGGCGCGGCGGCTGATCGTGCTTCATGAGGATTCCTTTCGCGTAGAGGGAATGGATCCTCGCACGCGATTCGGAACAGCAGCGCTCGCTTGCCGGGCGGAAAACGCGCTACGCCCTGGTCAGCACAGTCGGCGCACAACCGCAAACAGGCTCAGGTCTGGCATTCAGACAAGCGCTCGAAAAATCTGTTGATGAATGCCCTGGTGAAGACACTCGACAAGAGTCCGGAGCCCCATGTCATACCTGATCCGGACTTGCCTGGCGGCGTATCAGCCGAAACGCGCCTGGTATTCGCTGGGCACCACGCCCAGTTGCGCGGCGAACGCGCGCCGGAGATTGTATTCGCTGCCAAATCCGCTCTGCGCGACGGCGCGCTTCACCGTCATACCGGGCTGCTCGAGCAGCGCGCAGGCGCGCTCCATGCGTAGTTGCAGCAACAACTGCGCCGGCGACACGCCCGCCTCCTGCTGCAGCTTGCGATACAGCGAGCGCACCGACAACGCAAATGCGGCCGCCATCTGATTGGCGTCGATTGGTTGCTTCAAACGTGGTCGCAACCATGCCGTCAATTGGCCATGCAAGCCCTGCGCGTTGGTCTGCGCCAGTAATTCAGAGCTGAACTGGCGCTGGCCGCCGGGGCGCTTGAAAAACACGACCAGCCGCTTGGCCACGGCCAGCGCGAAGGGACGCCCCATGTCTTCGCCGACCAGGCCCAGCGCCAGATCGATACCGGAGGCGATGCCTGCAGACGTGTAGATCGGGCCGTCCTTGATATAAATAGGGTCTTCATGGACGTCGATGGCCGGGTACTGGGCCTGCAGTCGCGCTGCGTCCTGCCAGTGGGTCACGGCGCGCCGCCCTTCAAGCAACCCGCTGCGCGCCAGCAGGAATGCGCCGGTGCACACCGAGCAGCAGCGCGCAACGGCCTTGGCGCCACTGCCAGCGGCGGCCACCCAACGCACGATGTCCGGCGTTATGACCGCGCTGCTGCGGTCCTCCATGCCGCGTGCT
This sequence comes from Massilia aurea, assembly GCF_014200505.1. GTDB lineage: Bacteria > Pseudomonadota > Gammaproteobacteria > Burkholderiales > Burkholderiaceae_D > Telluria > Telluria aurea_B. The sequence goes on from NZ_JACHBX010000003.1 coordinate 7,420, forward strand.
CCAACCATGATCAGCGTCGATCCCGCAAGACCGTCCGTCGGTAGTGGCTCGGTCATCATGCTCACCCCTGCGGCAGACATCACCAGGCCGCCGCCGGGCGACACCATATGGATGATGTACGGTAGCGGCAGGCGGGCATCGCGTGCCTCGTCGTTCGCGGTAGAGAAGACCTGGGCGGGGCCGGTGGCATCGAGTATCGCGAAGCCTGGCAATACGAGCAGCCAAACGTCGATCGTGGCTGCAGGGACAGAAGTCAAAGGAAAACTTGGTGTGGAATCTTGTGTATGGCCCATCCTGGCAGATTTTCCATCATCACTGTCACTCACGTCAAGCAACGGGATGGGAAGATGCGGCCTTTCATTTCATGAGGTACGCATGACCTGCTCCATCGGAATTTATGTTTTCGACGACGTCGAGGTGCTGGACGTCAGCGGCCTGTATGAAGTCTTTACGTGCGCCACGCGTATCGGCGCCCAGGCGATGCCGGACGCGCCGCCGTTCCGGGTCCGCACCATCGGCCGCACGTCAGCGCTTCTGCGCGCACGCGCCGGTCTCACCGTTTTTCCGGAAGCAGACTTTGCCAGTGTCGGCATCGACGTGCTGATCGTGCCCGGTGGCGTCATCGACGCAGAACTCGACAGGCTTGATGTGACTGCATGGATCGCCCGCATCGCCCGCGACTGCGAACTGGTGGCAGCAATCGGCACCGGTGCCTTTCTGCTCACGCAAGCGGGACTGCTCAACGGGCAGCAAGTGGCAGCGCACCCGCCGATCGTCGCATCGACATCCCGGTTCCCGGAATTGCAGATCGAGGGCAAGCGACACCTGGCCCAGAACGGCGCTGTCGTCGCCGCTGGTGGTGGAACGGCCGGGATCGATCTGGCGCTGCATCTCGTCGAGCGGCTCGCAGGACGCAAGCTGGCGCAGGCTACTACTCGCTACCTGGATTATGCGTGGGTGGGCGAAGAAAGCGACCGGCATGGTTGATGCGCGCCCATGCCGCGTAATAGGAATGCCTACATGGATGACGCCTCGATCAGCACAGTCGATGCACACCGACGTTAATCATCCGATGGCGCACCTGCGATCAAGAGTTTTTGCAATATCGCTTCCAGAGACAGCAATGAAAATGGTTTTTGAATGAACGCGTCGATTGGCGGCGCAGAATATTCGGGCAGCTCGACTGCGGCGGCCATGATCACTTTCAAGCGAGGCTGGATCTTTTTTGCATCGATCGCATAGCTCGGCTCGCCAAGCAATGTGGCGCCCGGGCTGATCATCATAGCGTCAAACACCATTACCTCAAGCATTTTGAGGCCTCGAACGGGTGACGATGCGCCTAACCCCGAGTGGCCCAGTGCCGTCACCAGATCGAGAATGGTTTCGCGAATGAGAAGGTCTCGTTCGACTATCAAGACATAGCAACGCATGGATCGGCTTTCTTGATGAGTAGTGGTCGAGCTTACTCTCATGGCGCGCAAAAAACGGCCGATCTCAGAATATAAGCAAGTTTTCCTTTCTAGCCGCATCATGCGGCCGGCAATAGCCCGCGTCCCGCGCGATGCCCGCTGCGCGCCCGTTCGCCTCGATGGTCACGGTCACCGTAAACTGGTCACCCCATTGCAGCTTGTAATAGCTGGCCCTGGGCCAGGGTGGCGGTGCAAAATCAACGACGATGCGTGCGACGTTGATGTCCGCGAACGGGATACGCGAGCGCTCCGCCAGCGTTGCAAGGAGCCGGCAATAGCGCTCGAACACATCTGAACATTGTGCAGACGAAGGCTGCGCGGATGACGTCAGCAAGTCGAGTACGACTGTGGTCTGACGGTACTGGTCGGCCAGTGAACGCAGTTTGCCAATCGCCCAATGGCCATCCAGGTCATTGTTCCGGCTAATGAATGAACCGCACAGACAATTGGCGATATTCGTCAGGCGTTTCTTTGCTGGCATCCGTGCACCCTCTCAGTTGGATCGAAAGGGCGTCAGCCCCTGATCAGTTGTGGATGTATTTGGTGTACACGTCGCTGAAATCGCGCTTGGTGTAGGTATCGAGCATTGCGGTATTCAACGCCGTCAGCAATTCGTCGAATTGACTCACGAGTCCGCCAGCACCCGGCGCGATATTGAGCTTGTGCACCGATGCAGTGGCATCCAGCGTACGCAGCGCGTTGTTGCGGCATACCGCATCGCGCTGCTGCTGCTTGCCAATCGAGATCAAGGCTTTGTAGATGTCCTTGAGCTGTTCGATGAACGCTTTCTTGACGTCGATGGAGAACTTTGTATCGTCCAGATTGAATTTCAGCTCGATGTCCATATCCAGCGTGCCGGCTGTTTCGATGGTCACGCCACTGATCTGGTGCGACGCGTAATCGTAGCGCTTGATCGCGCGTTTCGACGAGATGGCCGAGTCGCCATCCACATGGATCAGGCCAAGATTGGTAAAGCAGTATTCGTCTTTCTTGCTTTTGATGAGAAAGAAGATCTGCTCGCCGTCTTCGGTAAACAGGTAGTCATCCGCATCGACATTGCCGTAGTCGGCCGGGCCGACAATGACGCCGATATCGCTGATGCCGAGTGCTTCTGCCGCCATACGCTTGAACATGATCGCCTTTCAGTGTTGGGAAAAAAGATACATTACCACCGTTTATTCGGGCACCCCGAGAATCACGCTCGACGCCTTGAACAAGGCGGTTGCAGCAAGCCCTTCCGCCAGCCCCAGCGTATCGACACTCTCGTTGGTCACAGTCGCGGCGACCGTGCCGCCGCCGCCCAGTGCAATCACGACCTCGGCATTGACGGCGCCGCGCGTCAGGCGCGCAACGGTGCCGACCAGCTGGTTGCGCGCCGACAGCCTCACGCCCTCGCCGGCCGTCATGACGATCACCGACGACGATTTGATCAACGCAAACACTTGCCGGCCCGGCGCCAGCGCCAGGTTGTCGGTGCTCTCGCGCGTGACGATCGCCACGATCTTCTGCTCGCCGGCGATGGCGAGTTCGATCTCGTCATTGACCACGCCCGGCACCACGCGCGTGACGGTGCCAAAGAACTGATTACGCGCGCTCGTTCGCATCTTGAACCTCGAAAATAGGGCGACATCGTCGGCCACGCCGGCTGCCTGCCGATTGAGCCGTTCCAGAAAATCATGGTGCAGTTGCTCGACCATGGTGAAGTTCTCGACCAGTTGCGCGCCGCGCGCCGTCAGCCGGGTGCCGCCACCGCCCTTGCCGCCCGTCGAGCGTTGCACGAGCGGTTCGCCGGCCAGGTTGTTCATCGTGTCGATCGCTTCCCATGCCGCCTTGTAGCTCAGGCCGACCTGTTTCGCGGCCGCCGTGATCGAACCGCATTGCGCGAGCGCCGCCAGCAGGCCGACGCGGTTCGTGCCGCCGAGCTGCTCGCCACCAACCGTCATCCAGACGGTGCCCTCGAGAGCGATGTGCCTGTCATCCATGTGCGCTCCAGAATCCGTTATATACTTTCGACTATAGCGCTTTTTGCGACCAGGGAACGACATGAAATTCTTTGCCAGTGTGTTTGCCGTGATGACCTGCCTGGGAACCGCCCATGCTGGCGAAGTCCAGGTGGCGGTGGCCGCCAATTTTGCCGGTCCGATGGAAAAGCTGGCCGAGCAATTCCAAAAGGACACGGGCCACAAGGCCGTCGTCGCCAGCGGCGCCACCGGCAAATTCTATGCACAGATCCGCAACGGCGCGCCGTTCGAGGTGCTGCTGTCGGCCGATGATGAAACGCCGGCGCGGCTGGAAGCCGAAGGCCAGGTCGTCGCCAAAAGCCGCTTCACCTACGCGGTCGGGCGCCTCGTGCTGTGGTCGGCCAAGGCCAACTACGTCGATGCAACCGGCGCCGTGCTCAAGACGGGCGACTTCACGCACCTGGCCATCGCCAATCCGAAGACGGCCCCGTACGGCGCGGCGGCAGTCGCCGTCATCAGCAAGCTGGGCTTGACCGCGCGTCTGCAACCGCGCCTGGTCCAGGGCGAAAACATCGCGCAAGCCTTCCAGTTTGCCAGCACGGGCAACGCCGAACTGGGCTTCGTGGCGCAGGCACAGGTCTGGCGCGATGGCAAATTCACGGCCGGCTCGGGCTGGATCGTCCCAGCGACCATGCACGCGCCAATCCGCCAGGATGCCGCCCTGCTGACCCGCGGCGCGAAGAACCCGGCCGCGCAGGCGCTGCTGGACTATCTGCGCACGGACAAGGCCAAGGCGCTGATCCGCGCCTACGGCTACGAAGTCTAGGCACATGCTGGACGCGTCCGACTTCGCCGCGATCTGGTTGACGCTCAAGCTCGCGACCCTCGTCACGCTGCTGTTGCTGCTGTTTGGCACGCCGCTGGCATGGTGGCTGGCGCGCACCCGCTCGCGCGCCAAACGCGTCGTCGGCGCGCTCGTCGCCCTGCCCCTCGTGCTGCCGCCGACCGTGATCGGCTTTTACCTGCTGCTGGCGATGGGGCCGAACGGCCCGCTCGGGCAGCTGACCGGCGCGCTGGGCCTGGGCACGCTTGCCTTCACCTTCACGGGCCTCGTGATCGCGTCGGTGTTCTATTCGCTGCCTTTTGTCGTGCAGCCCTTGCAGAACGCGTTCGAGGCCATCGGCGAACGGCCGCTCGAAGTGGCCGCCACGCTGCGCGCCGGGCAGTGGGACACCTTCTGGTCGGTCGTCGTGCCGCTGGCGCGCCCCGGCTTCGTCACCGGCGCGATCCTGGGCTTTGCGCACACGATCGGGGAATTCGGCGTCGTGCTCATGATCGGCGGGAACATCCCCGACAAGACGCGCGTCGTTTCTACCCAAATCTACGACCACGTCGAAGCGATGGAATATGCGCAGGCCCACTGGCTGGCCGGCGGCATGCTGGTGTTCAGCTTTGTCGTGCTGCTTACCTTGTACACGCTGTATCCGCAGTCGATGCGGGGGACGCAGCGATGACGCCCATCTCGCTCGCATGCCGGATCGACCGCGGCACGTTCAAGCTCGATGTCGACCTGGCGCTGCCCGGGCGCGGCGTGACCGCGCTGTTCGGGCACTCGGGCTCCGGCAAGACCACGCTGCTGCGCGTGCTGGCGGGCCTGGAGCGCGTGGCCGGCGCCCGCGTCGCGCTGGGTGATGAGGTGTGGCAGGACGATGCGCGCAAGGTGTTCGTGCCGACCCACGAACGCGGTATCGGCTACGTGTTCCAGGAAGCGAGCCTGTTTCCGCACCTCTCCGTGCGCGCCAATCTCGAGTTCGGACGCAAGCGCCTCAAACCCGCCGAGCGCCGCTTCGACCTGCTGGCGGTGGCCGAACTGCTCGGCATCGAACGCCTGCTCGATGCCAGCCCCTCCACGCTGTCCGGCGGCGAGCGCCAGCGCGCGGCGATTGCGCGCACGCTGCTTGCCTCGCCCCGCCTGCTGTTGATGGACGAGCCGCTCGCCGCGCTCGACATGCGGCGCAAACTCGAGATCCTGCCCTACCTCGAACGCCTGCACGACGAACTGGCGTTGCCGGTCGTGTATGTCAGCCATGCGGCCGACGAAGTGGCGCGCCTGGCCGATCATCTGGTGGTGCTGGAAGAAGGCCGCGTGCTGGCCAGCGGCCCGTTGGCCGCGACGCTCGCGCGGCTGGACCTGGCGGCAAATTTTCAGGACGACGCCGGCGTGATGCTGGAAACGACGCTGCAAGCGCACGACGCCGATGGCCTGTCGCACCTGGCGTTTGCCGGCGGCGTGCTGCTGGTGGGCCAGCGCGACGTCTCCATCGGCACCCGCGTGCGCTGCCGCATCCATGCGCGCGATGTGAGTCTGGCGCTGGAGCGGCCACGCGGCAGCAGCATCACGAACATCCTGCCGGCGCGGGTCGATGCGGTCGGCCCGAGCAGCGCGCCCGGCCAGGTGCTGGTGCGTTTGCTGGTCGGTGAGACCGCGCTGCTGGCGCGGATCACCGAGCGTTCGCGGCGCGAACTGGCGATCGCGCAGGGGTGCGCGGTATGGGCGCAGGTAAAGGCCGTGGCGTTACTGGCCTGAGCCTGAACCGGGTTAGCCCCGCAGCGCCGCTTCCAGGTCCGACAACTCTGCCGGCTTGACCAGGTGCGCATCGAACCCGGCCTCGTGCGCGCGGCGGCGGTCTTCCGGCGAGCCGTAGCCCGTATGCGCCACCAGCCGGATATGCGCCAGTTGCGGATTGCTCTTGATGCGGCGCGCCACCTGATAACCATCCACACCCGGCAAGCCGATATCGAGCACGATCACGTGCGGCTCGTGGCGCGCGGCCAGCTCTTCGATCTCGTTGGCGTCGGCCGTGGTGTGCGCCTCGTAGCCCATCTCGGCCAGCAAAAAGCCCATCATCTCCATCGCATCGACGTTGTCGTCCACCAGCAGCACGCGCATGCCGCCGCTTTGCGCCTCAGGCGCGGACGAAAGCGTCGTCGCATCGTCCGCGCCGGCGCCGACATGCAGCAGCGGCAGGTCGACGGTGAACGTGCTGCCAAGGCCGATGCCGTCGCTGGTGGCCGACAGGTGACCGCCGTGCAGTTCGAGCAGGTGCGACACCAGCGACAGGCCGATGCCCAGGCCTTCCGGTGCGCGGTCGGGCGGCACCTCGACCTGGGTGAACATGCCGAAGATGCGTGGCAGGTTGTCCTTGGCGATGCCGATGCCGTTGTCGCGCACCGAAATGCACACGCGAGCACTGTCGGTAACGCGCACGGCCAGGTGAATTTGGCCGCCCGTCGGCGTGAACTTCGCCGCATTGTGCAGCAGGTTGCCGACCGACTGGGCCAGGCGCACCGGATCGCCCGAGACCCAGATCTGGTGGTCCGGCTGCTCGACGCTCAGGTGATGCCCGCGCGCGTTGATCAAAGGCGCCGCCGTCTCGATGGCCTGGGCGATCACGCCGTTGATGTCGACTTCTTCATTGCGCAGCACGATTTTTCCTTCGGAGATGCGGGCCACGTCCAGCAGGTCGTCGACCAGGTGCGCCAGATGATCGACCTGACGCGTGATCACGTCGCGTGCATGCGCCTGGCGCTCGGCGGCCCCTTCGCCAATGGCGCCCAGCAGCGCGGCCGCGTTGCGGATCGGGCTCAGGGGATTGCGCAGCTCGTGCGCCAGCGTCGCCAGGAACTGGTTCTTGTTGCTGTCGGCGGCGCGCAGCAGCGCCTCCATCTCGCGCCGGCCCGTGATGTCGCTGGTGACGCGCGCCACCCGCACCACCTGGCCGCGCGCATCGCGCACCGGGAACACGCGGTCGCGCACCCAGCGCACCTGGCCGTCGGCGCCAGCGATGCGGAACTCGTCGTCGTAATGGGCTTCAAATGCCACGCGTTCCCAGCGCGCGGCCATGCGCGCGCGGTCGTCCTGATGCACGGCCGCGAGCCAGTCGTCGGGCTGCTGACCCAGCGCCTCGGCGCTGCGGCCCCACACGGTGGCATACGCCGGGCTGACATACACGACCTCGCGCGCCGGCACCGAGAACATCCAGAACACGTCGTCGATATTGTCGGTCAGCTGGCGGAAGCGTTCTTCGCTGTCGCGCAGGTCGACCTGGATCTGGCGCATGCGCAGCAGCGCGTTGACGTTGGCGATCAGTTCATCGGCCTCGATCGGCGCGGCCAGGTAGTTGTCGGCGCCGCCTTCCAGGCCGCGGATCTTGTCGGCGCGGCCCGTCAGCGCGGCCGACGTCTGCAGCACCAGCACCGTGCTGCTGTCCGATTCGGCCTTGATGCGGCGGCACACTTCGATGCCGTTGATGTCGGGCAGCTTCACGTCGAGCAGCACCAGCGCCGGCAACGTGTTGCGCACGATTTCCAGCGCGTCGGTGCCGTTGGCCGCTTCCAGCACCTCGAAGCCGGCGCTTTGCAGGATGCGGGTCTTGGCGTAGCGCGCGCCGTCGTTGTCGTCAACGTTGAGAATCTGGGTCGGATGGGAGTTCATGATCCTGTGGTGTCAAATGCGGATGGCGTCGGCGCCAGGCTGCGCGGCAGGGTCAGGGTGAAGGTCGAACCGACACCGACGGTGCTGGCCACGTCGACCCGCCCGCCAAGCAGCTCGGCCAGCTTGCGGCACAGGGGCAGACCGAGACCGGTGCCCTTGCTGCGCCGTTGCAGCGGATGCTCGATCTGGCTGAATTCTTCAAAAATGAGTTGCAGGTTGTCGTGGCTGATGCCGATGCCCGTATCGGCCACGGCAAATGCGATGGTGTCCGCCTCGGGATCATGCGCGGCAAACACCAGCACCGAGCCCTGCTCGGTGAATTTCAGCGCGTTCGAAATGAAGTTGCGCAGGATCTGCGAAATCTTGCCTTCGTCCGAATACAGGGGCTCGTTCACGCCGGACGGCTCGAACACCAGTTCGACGCGCGCCTCGTCCACCAGCGGGCGCAGCATGCCCTTGAGCGCGCGGAACAGGTTCTCGACCACCACCGGCTCGACCTGTACCTGCACCCGCCCCGCTTCGATCTTGGCCAGATCGAGCAAGTCATTCACCAGCTCGGACAAGTCGTTGGCCGCGGTAGCGATGAAGCTCACCTGGCGTTCCTGCTCTTCGGTCAGGTCGCCATCCATCCGGTTGAGCAGCAACTGGGCCAGCGCGCGGATCGACGACAACGGCGTGCGCAGTTCGTGGCTCGTGTTGGACAGGAAGCGCGACTTCATTTCGTCGGCGCGGCGCAGGCGCTCGGCCTTGTCCTCGATCTCGGCGTACAGCGCCACGATGCCGCGGTTGGTGTCCTCCAGCTCGCGCGTGAGCGACATCAGGTCGTCCTGGCGTTCGCGCAGCTCGGCCAGCGTCGAGAGCAGCTCCTGGTTCTGCATCTGCAGCTCGTGCAGCGGGGTGGCATCCGGGCTGTCGGCCAGGCGCGCGCCGATTTCAGCCAGCCGCGCCGGCGTGATGCGCTCGTGCGCCGGCAGCGCCTTGCGCACCGTGACATTGGCCGCGCCGGTTTCGCCGGGGTCGACCTCGCACGCGTCCATCAGGCGATGCGCGGTAATGATCGCCAGTTCGCGCAGCGACTCGGGGCCTGTCTCGCCGAACGTCGGGTCGCTCGAGCGGCCATTGCGCGGCCGCCCGGCGCTGACCAGGACTTCGAGATGCTGACGCCCGTCGCGTTCGCACAACTGGAACACGGCGCGCCCGCCGGGGCCCTGATAACTCGCGCCGCGCGCCACTTCGGACACCGCCGTGCCAACCCGCACCTGGTCCTGCTGCGACAAGCCCAGCATGGCCGAGATCTGGCGCGCACGCTGGCGCACCAGCACCACATCCTGCTCGCTGTCCAGGCCAACGCTGAGGATGCGCAGGGATGTCATGCGAGGCCCGCTGCCCGGCGCACGACGACGACCATCGCGTCGTCGCGGCCGCGAATGAAGTCGCGCATCAGCACCGCGGCGATCAGCGCCGGCGCGCGCCCATGCAGGCCCGGATACTTGTGCAGATCCCACTGGGTCTGGATGCCGTCCGAGCACAGGATGCACAGTGCCCCGGGCGGGAACGGCACCGAAAACTCCTGCACCTTGCGCATATTGGCGCCGACGATGCCGTTGTGCGACACCAGCGCGCGCCGGTCGTCGTCGATCACGACGCCAGCGATATTGCCCACGCCGGCGAAGCTGAGTTCATCCTTGTAGAAGTCGACGCGCGCCGCCGCCAGAGCCGCGCCGCGCGTGCCGCGCAATGCCTCGTGCGCCACGTGCACCATCTCGCCGGCGCCGACCGTGCCGCGCTCGGCCAGCGCATCGATCGCCGCATTCGTGGCCGCCGCTGCATTCGGGCCGTGGCCCAGGCCATCGCACGCCAGGATGGTGGCGCCATCGTCGCCGCACGAAACGGCCCAGCCGTCGCCGCATTCGTCTTCGCCGGCGATCGGCGCCCACAACGCGCCCACTTCCACGCCGCTCGGATGCGGTGCCGGTTCGTCGCGCCACAGGCGCATGAAGAACGCCGTGCCTTCGCCGCGCCGCGTGTAGACGTCGAATTCATCGGACAGGCGCAGCAGCGCGCCCAGGCCCGTCCCGGCGGTGCCGGCGCTCGAGACGCCATCGAGCAGGCAGTTGTCGATGTCGGCGATACCGGGGCCCTTGTCGAGCGCCAGCACGTCCACGCCGATGCCGGCCGGCGACTGCGCCGGACCGACGTGCATGGCGCCTTCGCCGGCGTGCTTGAGGATGTTGGTGGCCGCTTCGGTGATGATCAGGGCCAGCTGGCCGGCCTTGACTTCATTGAAGCCCAGCGAGTCGGCCACCTTCTGGCCGGCGCGGCGCACGGCCGCGACATCGCTGGCATGGGTGAGATTGAAGACGAAGTGCGACGACTGAGAACTGATCAGCGTTTCCATTTGATAATCAGCACCGCGGTGCCCTCCTTCGGACGGCTGTCGATGTCGAACTCGTCGACCAGCCGCTTGGAGCCGCCCAGGCCGAGGCCCAGGCCGCCGCCGGTGGTGAAACCGTCACGCAGTGCGCTCTCGATATTCGGGATGCCCTGGCCGGCGTCGACGAACAACAGCCCGACGCCAAGGCGCGCGCCGTCGTCGAAGGCATCGAGATGCACCTCGCCGCCGCCGCCGTATTTGATGGTATTGCGTGCGAGTTCACTGGCCGCCGTCACCAGCTTGGTCTGGTCCACCAGCGAGAGACCGATCGCCACTGCGCGTTCGCGCACCTGCTTGCGCACGCCCACCACGTCTTCATCCGAGCGCAGGCGCAAGGTCACGCGGCCGGTACGCTGCGCGCGGCGATGCTCCAGCAGCGGTGTCTCGAACAGCACCGTCTGGGTTTGCGCGTCGACCATTATCGATAGCTCTTTCCGAGCAGGGCCATGCCCTTCTCGACATTGAGCGCCGTCTGAACGCCATGCAGAGTCAATCCGAGTTCGACGAGCGTGATCGCCACCGCCGGCTGCATGCCCACCACCACGGTGCGTGCGTCGAGCACGCGCGCCATGGCGGCGGTATTGCTGATCATGCGGCCGATGAAGGAGTCGACCAGGTCGAGCGCCGAGATGTCGATCAGGACGCCCTTGGCGCTGTCGCTGACGATGCGCTGGGTCAGGTCATCCTGCAGTTGCATCGCCAGGCGGTCATGCATGTCGACCTGGATCGTCACCAGCAACAGGTCGCCCATGCGCAGGATCGGGATACGTTCCATAGTACTCGCCTCAGGCTGCGTTCTTGATCATGATCGACGCGCCGGTGCGCTCGAGCGCGACCAGGAAGGCGTCGGCCAGCGTGGCCTTGGTGATCACGTCTTCCAGGTTCACACCCAGGTGCACGATGGTTTGCGCGATCTGTGGCCGGATGCCGCTGATGATGCAGTCGGCGCCCATCAGGCGCGCGGCCGCGATGGTCTTCATCAGGTGCTGGGCGACGAGCGTGTCGACGGTCGGCACACCGGTGATGTCGATGATGGCGATGATGGCGCCCGTGTCGACGATCTTTTGCAGGATGTTTTCCATCACCACCTGGGTGCGGGCCGAATCGAGGGTGCCGATCAGCGGCAGCGCCAGGATGCCGTTCCACAGCTTGACCACGGGCGTGGACAGCTCGAGCAGCTCCTGCTGCTGGCGCACGATGATCTGGTCCTTGGTCTTCTGGAACACTTCGATCGTGTACAGGCCCAGCTTGTCGATCAGCGTATTGACGGTCCAGGAAGCGATGGCCAGGCCATCGGCATCGGTCTCGAACACGTCGCGCAGGCGCGCGAACAGCGGCTGCTTGAGCGAGAACACGAGCGTTGCCGTTTCGGCCGGGGTGGAACCGGCCTTGGCACGGGTGGCCGAGATTTCGCTGAGCAGGTCGCGCACTTCGTCCCACGAACGGTGCTCGATGTTCTCGAGTTCACCGCTGCGGGTCGCGACAGCGAACGCTTTGAGCAACTGCTGGCAATGGGCGCGCAACTGCTCGCGCGCCGCGCCGCTGCTGCGCACCGTGATCGATTCCAGCTGGGCGAGCCATTCTGCGCCAATGCCCGATTCTTCTGCAAGAATCGCCTGGCTGATCCGGTCCGCATAATCGTTCATGCTCATCTGTCGTGTCCTCAAATATTAGGTGGCGCCGCACAATATCCCGCTCATTCCGGGCTGCTGTGGCAGAGTGCTGGTAAAAATCCAACTATACCATTTCCGATGTAGACAATCCTCCTTGTTCTATTGGCTAGAGGATATTTTTACGTGGTCCGCGCAAGCCTGCACGGTGCGCCCATTCGTACAGCACGGGCAGCAATAACAGCGTCAGCACGGTCGACGACAAGACCCCGCCGATGACCACCGTGGCGAGCGGGCGCTGGACCTCGGCGCCGGTGCCGGTCGCCAGCGCCATCGGCACGAAGCCCAGCGAGGCCACCAGCGCTGTCATCAGCACCGGCCGCAGGCGCGCCAGGGCGCCATCGCGCACCGCCTCGGGTAGCGCCACCCCCTCCTCGCGCAGGCTGCGGATGAACGCGATCAGCACCAGGCCATTGAGCACCGCCACACCCGAAAGCGCGATGAAGCCCACCGCCGCCGACATCGACAGCGGAATGCCGCGCGCCCACAGCGCGGCCACGCCGCCGGCCAGCGCGAACGGAATCCCGGTGAACACCAGCAGGCCATCGCGCAGGTTGTTGAAGACCAGGTACAGCAGCACGAACACCAGCAGCAGCGAGGCCGGCACGATCAGGCGCAGGCGCTCGGCAGCGGCGGTCAGGTTCTCGAACTGACCGCCCCAGGCCGTCCAGTAGCCGGGCGCAATGCGAACATCCTGCGCAATGCGTGCCTGCGCTGCGGCGACGAACGAGCCGATGTCGCGCCCGCGCACGTTGGCGGTGATGACCACGCGGCGCTTGCCTTCCTCGCGACTGAGCTGGTTCGGGCCAGGCGCGACGTCGAAGGTGGCGATTTCGCCCAGCGTGATGAAGCTGTGCCCGCCCTCCTTCGTGCCAGGCAAGGCCACCGGCAGCCGGCGCAGCGCGTCGATGTCAGAGCGCCTGTCTTCCGGCAGGCGCACGACGATGTCGAAGCGGCGGTCGCCCTCGAACAGGGTGCCGGCCACGCGCCCGGCGGTGGCGGTCGCGATCATTTCCTGCACGTCGCCGATGTTCAGGCCCATGCGCGCAGCGCGCTCGCGGTCGACCCGGATCTGCAGGATCGGCAGGCCGGACGTGGCCTCGACCTGCACCTCGGCCGCGCCAGGCACCGCGCGCAGACTGGCCGCGATCTGGCCGGCGGTCGCTTCCAGCACCGCCAGGTCGTCGCCGAACAGCTTGACGGCGACGTCGCTGCGCACGCCCGAAATCAACTCATTCACGCGCAGCTGGATCGGCTGGCTGAATTCGTAGCTGTTGCCGGGCAGGCGTTCGAGCGCCGTGCGGATCGCCTCTTGCACCGCGGCGCGCGAACGCCTTGGCTTGGGCCACGCGGACTCGGGCTTGAAAATGATGTAGCTGTCGGCCACGCTGGGCGGCATCGGGTCGGACGCGATTTCGGCCGTGCCGATGCGGGCAAACACGCGCGCGATCTCGGGCACCTCGCGCATCAGCGTCGTCTCGATCTGCTGCTGCATCTTGACCGACTGGGTCAGGCTCGTACCCGGCACCCGCACCGTCAGCACGGCCATGTCGCCCTCGTCGAGATTGGGCGCAAATTCGGTGCCCAGGCGCGTGGCCATCAGCACCGCCAGTCCGATCACCAGGCCGGCAAACACCAGCACCACGGCGCGGTTGGCCAGCGCATAATGCAGCGCCGGCGCGTACCAGCGGCGCGCGGCCAGCATGACGCGGCTGTCCTTTTCGTCGACCTTGCGGCCGATGAACAGCGCCACGGCGGCCGGCACGAACGTCACCGACAGGATCATCGCGCCCAGCAGCGCGAACACCACCGTGAACGCCATCGGGTGGAACATCTTGCCCTCGATGCCGGTGAGCGCAAAGATCGGCAGGTACACGATCATGATGATCAGCTGGCCGTAGATCAGGGGCCGCCTGGCTTCGCGCGCGGCGGCGAACACTTCGGCAAAGCGCTCTTCGCGCGTGAGCAGGCGCCCCATCCGGTGCTGGGCGCCGGCCAGCCGGCGCACGCAATTCTCGACGATGACGACGGCGCCGTCGACGATGATGCCGAAGTCCAGCGCGCCCAGGCTGAGCAGGTTGGCGCTGACGCCGCCGGCCACCATGCCCGAGAACGTAAACAGCATCGCCAGCGGAATCACCAGCGCCGTGAGCAGCGCCGCGCGCAGGTTCCCGAGGAAGAAAAACAGCACGGCGATGACGAGGATCGCACCCTCGACGAGGTTCTTGCGCACGGTGGCAATCGCCTTCTCGACCAGCACCGTGCGGTCGTAGACGGTGACCGCCTTCACGCCTTTGGGCAGGCTGCGGTTGATCTCGAGCATGCGCGCGTCGACCGCCTGCGCCACCTTGCGGCTGTTCTCGCCGATCAGCATGACGACGGTGCCCAGCACCACCTCGACGCCGTTCTCCGTGGCCGCGCCGGTGCGCAGCTCGCGCCCGATGCCCACTTCGGCGACGTCGCGCACGCGCACCGGGATGCCATTGACGCTGGTGACGACGATATTGCCGATGTCGTCGATCGACGCAGCCTGCCCCGGCGCGCGCACCAGGTACTGCTCGCCCTCGCGCTCGATATAGCCGGCGCCGACATTGCTGTTGTTGCGCTCAAGGGCGTGCACGATGTCGATCAGTTCCAGCCCGTACGATGACAGCGTGGCCGTGTTCGGGGCCACCAGGTATTCCTTGTCGAAGCCGCCGATGGAGTTGATCTCGGTAACCCCTGGCACGGTGCGCAGTTGCGGCTTGATGATCCAGTCCTGAATCTCGCGCAGATCGGTCGGCGTGTAGGGCGTGCCATCGGGCTTCTTCGCCCCCGGCTCGCTCTCGACCGTCCACTGGTAGATTTCGCTCAGGCCCGTGGCGATCGGGCCCAGCGCCGGCACCACGCCTGCAGGCAGGTTTTCGCGCGCATCCTGCAGGCGCTGGCTCACGAGCTGGCGCGCAAAGTGGATGTCGGTGCCTTCGTCGAATACGACCGTCACCTGCGACAGGCCATAGCGCGACAGCGAGCGGTAGGTTTCCAGGTGCGGCAGGCCAGCCAGCACCGCCTCGACCGGATACGTGATGCGCTGCTCGACCTCGAGCGGCGAGTAGCCCGGCACCGCCGTGTTGATCTGCACCTGGACGTTGGTCACGTCGGGCACGGCGTCGATCGGCAGGCGGCCATAGTTGTAGATGCCGATAGCGGCCATCGCCAGCACGGCCAGCAGCACCAGCCAGCGCCGCTCGATACTGAGCGCAATGAGACGGTCGAACCAGGTGGAAGCTTGCAGGTCAGTGTTCATGGCTGGCCTCACCCTTGCCCTGTTCGGCCTTGATCGTGAAGCTGCCGCTGGCGGCGTAGGTGTCGCCCGGATTCAGGCCGGCCGTGATCTCGATGAAGCGGCCGTCAGCGCGCCCGGTGCTGACCGGCTGCGCAATGAAGCCTTCCTTGACGCGCTTGTAGACCACCTGCCGTGTATCGACGGTCTGGATGGCTTCGCGCGCGACGGCCACCGGCACATCGCTCGAACCGGTCACAATGTCGACGTTTACGGCCAGGCCCGGCCGCCACGCGGCGCCCGGATTGGCCAGCACCACGCGCGCCTTGGCCGAGCGCGACGCCTCGCCCACCAGCGAACTGACAAAACTCACCTTGCCGGGCGCCGTGGTATCCGAGGCAATCGACCGGATCACCGCAGTCGTACCGACGCGCACGATGTCCAGGTCGCGCGCCGGCACCACCACGTCGGCCCACACGGTCGACAGATCGGTCAGCGTGAACACGCGCGTATCGGCGCCCACCACTTCGCCTAGCGTGATGTGCTTTTCGACGATGATGCCGTCAAACGGGGCGCGGATGGCGAGCAGGTTCGAGCCGCCACTACCACCACCACCGGCGGCGCCCAGCGCCTGCAACTGCTGGCGCACGGTATCGCGCGCGACTTCGGCCTCGACCAGTTCCTGTTCGGCTTTCAGCAGATCCTGGCGCGCCGTGATCTTCTCTTCCCACAGCGTGCGCTCGGTCGCCACATTCCTGCGCGCATAGTCGACGCGCTTTTGCGCCGCCGTCAGCGCGCCGCGCTGGCCGGCGATGTCGGCGCTGGCGATGCTGGCCAGTACCTGGTCCTTGCGCACCTGCTGGCCCAGGTCGGCGCTGACGTCGCGCACCGAGCCGGCCGCGCGCGGCGTGACGTGGGCGGTGCGGTCTTCGTTCAGCGCGATCTGGCCCGGCATGCGGATGAAGGTGTCCAGGTGCTTCGGGCCAGCCGTGGCAACCGTGATGCCGGCCACGGTGATCTGGTTCGGCGTGAAGTGAATGACGCCTTCGTCGGCGTGCGCGGCTTCTTTGTCCTCGGCGTGTTCGCCCTGTTCGGCGTGTTCGTCATGCTCATCGCCTGCCGGCTGCGCGCGGTCGCGCAGCATGACAAAGGCGGCCAGCGCCAGCGCGATGGCCAGCATGATGACGATGATGCGGGTTTGCTGCTTGTTCATGGGTTCTCCTGCACGGCTGCGTGTCCCAGCAGGCGTGCGATATCGGCCTGCGCGCGATGGCTCTCGGCGACGGCATTGAGGTATTGGTAGGTGGATTGCGCCAGCACGCGCTGGGCGTCGAGCACGTCGATCAGGCCGAACTTGCCAAGCTCGAAGCCGCGGCTGGCGGCGCGCTGCGCGTCCTGCGCGCCCGGCAGGATGTCGGTCGCGATCAGCGCGCATTCGGCCAGCGCGGTAGCAAGGCGCGCATGGGCCTGACCCAGGTCGGCGCGCAGGCGGGCGGCTTGCGCATCCTGTTCGTCCTGCGCCTTGTCGACGCGGCGCAGCGCATCGAGGACGGCGCCGTCGTTGCGATTGAACAGCGGCAGCGGCACCGACAGGCCCAGCACGGTGCGGTTACGGGCATCGGGCCCTTCGCGCTGGGCGCCGACGATCACGCTGACGTCCGGCGTGCGGCGCGCCTGCTCGAGCCGGGCCAGCGCCTGGCGGTGCTTGACGTGTGCGCCGGCCTGGCGCATGCCGGGCGCGGCGTCCAGTTGCGCCAGCAGGCGGTCGAGCGGCAACAGCGCGGGCAGCGTGACGGCGTCGGGTTCGACGACCACGAGCCCGCGTGCGTCGCCCGCCCACAGCGCTGCGAGCTGGATCCGCGCGGCCTCCAGCGCGCGCGCCGCCTGCAGCGCCTCGATGCGCGCTCCCCCCTGCGCCACGCGGGCGCGGGTCTGCTCGACGGGCGACAGGGTGCCGGCATCGACCCGCTTGCCGGCAGCGTCGAGCGCGCGGCCCGCGAGATGTACCAGTTCCTGTGCCATGCGTTCGCGCGCCAGCGCCGCCACGACGTCGTGGAACGCGGCAATCACGTCGGCGCGCACGCGTGCCTGCTCGGCGTTCAGCGCCAGCGCTGCCAGCTGGCCTTCCTGGCGCGCCGCATCGATGCGCGCGGCGCGCTTGCCGCCCAGCTCCACCGGAATGGTCAACAGCGCCGTGGTCGTGCGGCTGTCGCTGCGCGAGCCCTCACGCAGCAGCTCGAGTTCGGGATTGGGGCGCGCCCCGGCCTGGGTCAGTGCGCCCTGTTGCGCGGCGACTTCCTGGCCGGCCGCGCGCAGCGTCGGATTCAGACGCAGTGCCAGTGCGATGGCGGCGTCGAGCGTCAAGGGCTGCATGGGGGCGGCCACGGCGGCGGCCATGGGCGCAGCCTGGGCTGCGGGCGGCAGGCCAATGGAGGCCAGCGCGCACGCCAAGGCGAACGCCGCCAGCGGCGGTGTCAAACGGTGTTTCATGATGGTGCTCCGAACGGGTGAATGTCCGGCGAAGGCAATCGGGCGGCCGCGCTTGGCGAGCCGGCGATGGAAGTTCGCCGCGCTAGATGCGCAGCAGGCGGTCGGGTGGCGGAATCAGGTCGGGCACGTGCGAGACGTAACGCCGTGTTTCGCCGCGCAGGTGCGGCGCCCCCTTGGGCAGGGGCAGATTGGGTTGCGACGACAGGACTGCGCTGGCCGACAGGTGGTGGCAGGCGTCGCAGTCGTTGCACGGGTCGGCCGGGCTGGCGTCGTCCTGGCTTGTGGCCGTGGATGACGACGTGGTCGACGAAGCATGCTTGTGGGTGTGGTGGCCCGGGTGCATGGTCTTTTCATTGTGCGTGCAATAGGCAGCACCCGCCGCCCAGGCGGCCTGGAAAGGCATGGCGAACAGCAGCAGGATGAGGAAAAGACGGCGCATTGGTGTATTAAATACCCTGTAGCCGCTGGAGGGTCAAGCACTATCGACGGCCGGGCGTCTGCCGTCCCGTTTTTGGCCCGCTTCCGGCTGGAAGACTTCCTGCAGCACGGCGATGAAGGCACGCAATGCAGCAGGCACATGCCGGTGGCCGGGATAGTACAAGGCCAGCTCGCTCGACGGTGCGCACCAGTCTTGCAGCAGGGGCACCAGGCGGCCGGCGGCCAGATGGTCGCGCGCGCTGGTGTCCGGCACGTAGGCGATGCCCTGGCCAGCCAGCGCGGCGTCGACCATCAGGCCGACCTGGTTCAGAATGAGCGTGCCTGGCACGTCGAGCGCCATTGCCTGGCCGTGGCGCGTGAACTCCCAGCGGTAGATCTTACCGCTTTGCATGCGCATGCGGATGCAGCGGTGGCGGAGCAGGTCGTCCGGGACGACCGGGATACCATGCTCCTTCAGGTAGGCGGGCGAGGCCATCGGCATGAAACGCACCGGCGCACCGAAGCGCGCCATGTGCATGTCCTGCGGCACCGCCTCGGCCAGGCGCACGCCGGCATCGAAGCCGCCGGCGACGATGTCCACCAGGCCGTTGTCGACGAACAGGTCGAGTGCAACGGCCGGGTAGCGCGCCAGGAACACGGGCACCGCATGCTGCAGCAGCCAGTGCGCGGTCGGCTCGGCCGTGTTGATGCGCAGCAGGCCGCCCGGCTGCTGACCGACACCGTTGACGGCCTCGCAGGCCGCGCCCAGTTCGCGCAGGATCGGCTCGATGCGGCGCAGGAACCCCTCGCCCGCCTCGGTCGGCGCGACACTGCGCGTGGTGCGGTGAAGCAGGCGCACGCCGAGTTTTTCTTCCATCACGCGCATCATGTGGCTCAGCGTCGAGGGCGACACGCCCAGTTCATCGGCTGCCTTGCGAAAGCTGCGGCGGTTGGCAATGGCGACAAAGGCGCGCAAATCATCGAGGTCGGGCTGGGGCATTGCTGGCGATCCTTCATTAATGCATGCGAGATTCATCCGATGATAGCAGCAGATTAGTTGGCTATCGTGGTGGTTCCATTTACCCCGACAGGAGAACAGCATGCAACGCACCTGGTTCATCACCGGCACGTCCAGCGGCTTTGGCCGCATCATGACCGAACAACTACTGGCACGCGGCGACCGCGTCGCGGCCACCCTGCGTACGCCGTCAGCGCTCGCCGACCTGCAGGCACGCTATCTGGGGCAACTCTGGGTGGCCCAATTGGACGTCACTGACGATGCGGCGATCGATGCCGTGCTGGCGCGCGCCTTTACCGAGCTGGGACGGATCGACGTCATCGTCAGCAATGCCGCTTACGGCCTGTTCGGCGCGGCCGAAGAACTCACCGGCGCACAGGTGCGGCGCCAGCTCGACACCAACCTGCTCGGTTCGATCCAGCTCATCCGCAGCGCCCTGCCCTGGCTGCGCAGGCAGGGCGGTGGCCGGGTGATCCAGGTGTCATCCGAGGGTGGGCAGATCGCCTACCCGAACTTCAGCGTGTATCACGCAACCAAATGGGGCATCGAAGGCTTTGTCGAAGCGGTCGCGCAAGAGGTTGCGCCATTCGGCATCGAATTCACGCTGGCCGAGCCGGGGCCGACGCCCACCAATTTTGCCGCTGGAATGGATACCGCGCCGGCCATGGCGGACTACGACGCAACGCCATCGGGCGCGGTGCGGCGCGCGCTGGCCGACGGCAGCTTCAAATTGAGCGGCGATCCGGTGCAGATGGTGCGATCCATGATCGACTCGGCCGACCAGTCGCCGGCGCCCCGTCGCATCGCGCTGGGGTCGACTGCCTACCGGTCGATCCACGCCGCGCTGACGGACCGGTTGGCCAGGCTCGAGGCGCAACAGGACATCGCATTGAACGCGGACCTGACAACGTGAAGAACGCTTTGCCGGATTAATCCACCAGCAGGCTGGCGCGAGGCTGAGGGGCCGCCTGGGCTTCCTGCGCACCGCTGCGCGCAGGCACCGGCACATCGAACTGATAATCGGCCGCCGCATGCACTTCCCAGCCGCCGTCGCCCGTCAGCCACAACACGTGCGTATGGTGGCGCAGCACGCCGACGCGGTGCGCTACGCTCACCAGCGTCGTGCCCTTGTCGCGCAGGCGCTTGTACAGCGACGACTCGTTGGCAGAATCTAACGCGCTGGTCGCTTCGTCCAGAATCACGATGGCTGGCTCGTGCACCAGGACGCGGCCAAATGCCAGGCGCTGCTGCTCACCGATTGACAGCAGCTTTTCCCAGTCGAGCGTGGCGTCCAGGCCTCCGACGCGCTCGGCCAGATACGGCAGGTGCACCTGCTCGAGGATGGCAGTCAACTGCTCGTCGCTCAGCGACGTGCGGGTGCTTGGATAGATCAGCTGGCTGCGCAGGGTACCCGGCTGCAGATACGGCTGCTGCGGCAGGAAGAAGAAATCCTCGCGCGGCGGATGATGAATCACCCCACTGCCCTTGTGCCACAGCCCGGCAATGGCGCGCAGCAGCGAGCTCTTGCCACAGCCGCTGTCACCGTTGATCAGCAGCGCGTCGCCGGGGTTCAGCGACAGCGTCAGATCCTTGATCAGCACGCGGTCGGACTGCGGCGGGCACAGGGTCAGCGACTCGAGTGCGAGATGGTCGCCAGGGGTGCGTGTGATGCGCGCCTGCGTGTCGCACGGATTGCCGCCCGGCGGCTCGGGCATCACATGCATCGACAAGGTCTGCAGGCGGCCAATGCCCGCGACGAAACGGCTCAGGCTTTCGAAGTTGTCGACGATGACGCCGACCGCCGCCAGCACCGCCGTGAACGCGCCGGCTGCCTGCACCGCGCGCCCCACTTCGAGCTCGCCCGACAGGACGGCATCGGCCAGGATCACGAACGGCAGCACCAGCGTGAGCTGGCTGAAGGTGCGCTGGAACAGGTTCAGTGCGCGCTGCTTCTTGATCAGGCGCGAAAAATTATGGATGACCTTGTTGAACTTGCTGTCGATGTGCGCTCGCTCCTGCGCTTCGCCGCCATAGAAAGCGATCGACTCGGCATTCTCGCGCAGGCGGATCAGGCTGAACCGGAAATCGGCTTCGCGCCGCAACTGCCAGAAATTCAGGTGAATGAGCGGATTGCCAAAGACCACCAGCGCGATGATCGTACCCAGCAACGCGTAACCCACCAGCACGGCCACCAGCACATGAGAGATCGACCACAGCACGGCGCTGAAGGCCACCAGCTGCATCAGTGACCCCAGGAAGATCAGCATGAAGTGGACTGAGCGCCCGGTGAATGTGTTCACATCCTCGCAGATCCGCTGGTCGGGGTTGTCGATCTCCTGGTTCGAACCCAGCTCGTAGTATTTGCGGCCGCCCACATAACCATCGAGAAAGCGCCGCGTCAGCCAGCGCCGCCACTTGTTCGCGAACAGGTCGCGCATATAGTAGTAGAACGCGTAGATCGGCACGGCAAACGCCAGCACGATCAGGCAGGCCTGGACCGCGCCCCAGAAGCGGTTGCGGTCCTTGCCGGCCAGCGCCGAGGTCAGCTCGCCGGCCTGGTCGTTCAGCATCACGGCGAGCTTGGTTTCCACCAGCATCAGCACGATCAACAGCGCCAGCAGCAGCCAGGCCCGCTTGCGCTCGTCGCCCAGCCAGTACGGCTTGGCCACGCTGACGAACTGCTTCCATGCCGCCACCGACAAGGGCGGCCCTCTGCGCTTTTTCTTCCTGTTGCCGGGAATATCGCGCGGCGTTCCCTCGTCAAGCGTCTGTGTATGGTCCGTCATGATTCTGCAATGCCTGTTCCCGGCGCGTCCGACCACGAAAACGCGTCCGGTGGTACGTTGATTCGTGCTGGCATCGGCAGCGATGGCGCCGATGTCTGCAAACCTGCGAACTGTATTTACCCAGTTCACGTACGCAGCATACGGTTGTGTCGACAAGTAATCCGTGCGGAAACAGACATAGTCGAGCAAATACAAGCCGCAACAACAGGCAGGTTGCCAGCCAGATGCCTGCAGGTCGTGCTCGCTGCGCGCGATCATCGATTTCTTCCCGCTGCCGACCGGCGTAAAAAAAACCGCCAGGCTTACGCACTGGCGGTTTTTTCATATTGCAGGGTGATTAGACCGCTGCGCCTTCGACCGGATCAGCCGCCTTCATCGACAGCTTCAGACGACCGCGCTCGTCGGTCTCGAGGACCTTGACGCGCACTTGCTGGCCTTCTTTCAGGTAGTCGGCGACGGCGTTGACACGCTCATTGGCGATCTGCGAGATGTGCAGCAGGCCATCCTTGCCTGGCATGACTTGCACGATCGCGCCGAAGTCCAGCAGTTTCAGAACGGTGCCGTCGTAGGTCTTGCCCACTTCGACCGATGCGGTCAGCTCTTCGATGCGGCGCTTGGCTTCCTGGCCAGCGGCAGCGTCAACCGACGCGATCGTGACCACGCCTTCGTCGCTGATGTCGATCTGGGTGCCGGTCTCTTCGGTCAGCGCGCGGATAACGGCGCCGCCCTTGCCGATGACGTCACGGATCTTCTCTGGATTGATGCGGATGGTGATCAGGCGTGGCGCGAAGTCCGACAGTTCGGTCTTCACGGTTGGCATCGCCTTCTGCATTTCGCCCAGGATGTGGTGACGGCCTTCTTTGGCTTGCGCCAGTGCCACCTGCATGATTTCCTTGGTGATGCCCTGGATCTTGATGTCCATCTGCAGCGCGGTGATGCCTGCTGCGGTACCGGCCACCTTGAAGTCCATGTCGCCCAGGTGATCTTCATCGCCCAGGATGTCCGACAGGACGGCGAACTTGCCGCCTTCCTTGATCAGGCCCATGGCGATACCGGCCACGTGCGATTTCATCGGCACGCCGGCGTCCATCAGTGCCAGGCAGCCGCCGCAGACCGAGGCCATCGACGACGAACCGTTCGATTCGGTGATTTCCGAGACCAGGCGCACCGAGTAGCTGAAATCTTCCGGATCCGGCAGCGCAGCGATCAGCGCGCGCTTGGCCAGACGGCCGTGGCCGACTTCGCGGCGCTTCGGCGTACCGACGCGGCCGGTTTCGCCGGTGGCGAACGGAGGCATGTTGTAGTGCATCATGAACGAATCGGTGTACTCGCCCATCAGCGCATCGATCTTCTGGCTGTCGCGGGCGGTGCCCAGCGTGGCAACGACCAGCGCCTGGGTTTCACCGCGGGTGAACAGGGCCGAACCGTGGGTGCGTGGCAGGACGCTCGAACGGATCGAGATCGGACGCACGGTGCGGGTGTCGCGACCGTCGATGCGTGGCTCGCCTTCGAGAATCTGCGAACGCACGACCTTGGCTTCCATGTCGAACAGGATGTTGCCGACGTCGCCCGAATCAGCAGTCACGCCAGCGGCGCTCAGCTCAGCCATCACTTCCGACGACAGCGACTTCAGCTTTTGCTGACGCGCCGATTTTTCGCGGGTCTGGTACGCATCGCGCACTTTCGCACCGGCCAGTTCGCCGATACGGGCGATCAGCTCTTCGTTCTTTGGCGCCGGCGCCCATTCGACTTCCGGCTTGCCGCCTTCGGCGACCAGGTCGTGGATCGCATCGATCACGACTTTCATCTGGTCATGGCCGAACACGACGGCGCCCAGCATGATTTCTTCGGACAGTTGCTTGGCTTCCGACTCAACCATCAGGACGGCGGTTTCGGTACCGGCCACGACCAGGTCCATCTGCGAAGTCTTCAGCTCGGTGGTGGTCGGGTTCAGGATGTACTGGCCATTCGCGTAGCCGACGCGCGCGGCGCCGATCGGGCCACTGAACGGGATACCGGCGATGCACAGGGCAGCCGAAGCGCCGATCATCGCAGGGATGTCCGGATCGATTTCAGGGTTGACCGACAGCACGTGGATGATGACCTGGACTTCGTTCAGGTAGCCTTCCGGGAACAGCGGACGGATTGGACGGTCGATCAGACGCGAGGTGAGCGTTTCTTTTTCGGAAGGACGGCCTTCGCGCTTGAAGAAACCGCCCGGGATTTTACCCGCAGCATACGTTTTCTCGAGGTAGTCGACGGTCAGCGGGAAGAAGTCCTGGCCCGGCTTGGCATCCTTGCGTGCGACCACGGTTGCCAGCACGACGGTATCTTCGACCGACACCACGACGGCGCCGCTTGCCTGGCGCGCGATTTCGCCCGTCTCCAGGGTGACAGTGTGTTGACCGTACTGGAAGGTTTTCGTAACTTTGTTAAACATGGGGTATCCCTTTCATTTTGCCGACAGATTTTCAGGTGCTGTCGTTCACCTC
This sequence comes from Massilia aurea, assembly GCF_014200505.1. GTDB lineage: Bacteria > Pseudomonadota > Gammaproteobacteria > Burkholderiales > Burkholderiaceae_D > Telluria > Telluria aurea_B. Next base: position 31,914 of record NZ_JACHBX010000003.1, read on the forward strand.
TCACCACGGGCCGTTCACGAGCAGAACAGCCTTGCAACAACAAACAAACCGCTCAAAAACGAAAAATGCCCGCGACAGAGAACTGGCGCAGGCATCTTCAGACTTAAACCGTCTGGCGCAAACGAATTACTTACGCAGGCCCAGTTTAGCGATCAGGTCGCGGTAACGGTTCAGATCCTTGTTCTTCAGGTACGACAGCAGGCTCTTACGACGGTTGACCATCATGATCAGACCACGACGCGAGTGGTGATCTTTCTGGTGGGCCTTGAAGTGGCCGTTCAGGTCGTTGATGCGTGCGGTCAGCAGTGCGACTTGCACTTCTGGCGAACCAGTGTCTTTTTCGCCGCGTGCGTTGTCCGCGATAATCGCGGCTTTGTTCAGAGTTTCTACGGTCATGATGTTACCTTTCACATGCGGTGCAAGAGTCGCAACCCAGCGCACCGTGATTGATTAAAATGCCTGCCCGGATTCGGACAGACCGGCAAGTATAGTGCAAAACGCGGGTACCGACCAGCGTTTGCCCGCCCTGCCGCCAAGTAAAGGACAAAATAATGCATCCAATGATGAAAATAACAACGCTGGCCGCCACGCTGCTGCTGGCAGCGTGCGCCACGCGCCCTGCCCCGCTGCCGGGCGAAACGGCCGATGTGGTCCAGGCCAAGCTCGGCAAGCCGACGTCCGTCTACGTTGACGGCGATGGCGGTGCGCGCTCGCTCGAATACGCGACGGGGCCGATGGGCCAGTACACGTGGATGGCACGCCTTGGCCCCGATGGCCGCTTGACGGCCTACGAGCAGGTGCTCACTGGTGAAAAGTTTGCCACGCTCAAGATCGACCAGGCGACCAAGGAGCAGGTCTTGCGCACGATCGGGCGCCCTGCCGAACGCTCGCGCGTGGCGATGCAGAACTACGAGGTCTGGTCGTACCGCTACAAGGAGGCCGGCGTCTGGAACTCGCTGATGCACGTGCACTTCGACGAGGGAGGCGTCGTGCGCCAAATGATGAACGGGCCAGACCCAATGTACGAGCCAAGGGACCGCAGCTCCTGGTAGGGGCTGCGGTGTGAGATGGCTTAGCGCGCGGGCGGCAGCTTGCGCCCGCCATCGCTATGCACGAAGTCTTCGATCGCGTCGAGCGACGGCGCCAGGCGGCGCAGCGAGCTCGAAAGCGTGGCGAGCAGCGTGACGTGGTTCACGCCAGTAAAACTCACCTCGCGCACCGGCACACCCGTCGCGCGCAGCCGGTCCGCCAGCGCGCCGGTATTGCGCTCCGGGTCGACTGTCGAATCGTTGCGCGCCGCGATCAACAGCGCGGGCGGCGCATTGATCGTCACGTGGTTGATGGGCTGCGAATCGCGCGGCGTATTCGGGTACAGGAACACCGGGCGCGTCGTTTCATTTTCCACGGGCAGGAAGTTATAGGGGCCGGCCATGCCGATCCAGCCGCGCAGGATGCTCGGGGCCGTGCCCTGCGCCCGCAACCAGCGCGGGTCGAGCGCAAGCATCGCGGCATTGTAGGCGCCGGCGCTGTGGCCCATCGCATAGATGCGCTTGGGATCGCCGCCGTAGGCCTTGATGCGGCGCGACGTCCAGGCCAGTGCTTCGGCGCTGTCGGTCAGGAAGTCCGGATAGCGCACTTGCGGATACAGGCGATAGTCGGGAATGACCACCACGAAACCACGCGCGGCCAGCGCGCGGCCCACAAAAGCATAGTCGGCGCGCTCGCCGTCGACCCAGTTGCCACCGTAATAGAACACGATGACGGGCGCCGGGCCGGTCCAGTTTTCAGGGCGGTAGATGTCGAGTACGTGGCGCGGATTGGTGCCGTAGGCGGCCGAGGCCACCGTGCGGGTGGCGCCGCTCGGCGAGACCGCGTTGACCAGCGACAGCGGCGAGCAGGCCGCGAGTAGCCCCGACAGCAGCAGGACGGTGGCGGCGCAGACCGCGAAGTAAGGAGCTCTCATGGTTCGGGCAGCCTGTGATCAGCGGTGGAGGTCGTCGTCGGCGTCGTCAAGCGGGATGATGCTGACCCGCTTGCCCTTCGCACGCTGCCACACGTACACTGCGTAACCCGACAGGCCATAGATCACGAAGATCGGCCACAGCACCTTGGGCGGATCGATCGCCAGCAGCGCCAGCACCAGCGCGATCAGGAACACGGCGATGAACGGCACCGACTTGCGGAAGTTGATGTCCTTGAAGCTGTAGAACGGCACGTTCGACACCATCGTCAGGCCGGCGAAGACCGTGATGCACCACGACACCCACTCGACCTTGCGCGGAATGACGCTGATATCGGGATCGATCATCATCATGATGAAGCCGATCACGAGCGCCGCAGCAGCCGGGCTGGGCAAGCCCTGGAAGAAGCGCTTGTCGACCACCTCGATATTGGTATTGAAGCGTGCCAGGCGCAAGGCGGCGCAGGCGCAGTAGATGAAGGCGGCGACCCAGCCGACCTTGCCAAGGCCGTTGAGCGACCATTCGTACATCACCAGCGCCGGCGCAGCGCCGAACGAGACCATATCGGCCAGGCTGTCGTACTGGGCGCCGAATTCACTTTGGGTATTGGTCAGGCGCGCAATGCGCCCGTCCAGGCCGTCGAGGATCATCGCGATGAACACCGCCCAGCACGCCTGGTCGAAACGTTGGTTCATCGCCATGACGATGGCGTAGAAGCCGCAGAACAGCGCGGCGGTGGTAAAGGCATTGGGCAGCAGGTAGATGCCACGGCTGCGCTCACCGGCCGCCCGTGCTTGCGTACGGGGCGCGAAACGCTTTTTCAGGCGGGAGAATCGTGGACCTTTGGGCGGGGTCCCTGGCTTTCTTCTTCGTGGAAAAGTTGGCATAAGCAATCGTATTCAAGTGAGCCGCCGAGCGACTGTTCCCAACCATTATAGAGGCGGGACCCGTGTTAGCGAAACACTACGCTAACCCAGCTGGCAATTGCATGGCGCCTACTTGAAGGCGCAGTCAACATTAAATAGAGCCGAGCCATGAACTGATGAGCGGTTTCGTGGTCCAACGCCTGTCCCCAGCGTCAGGAGTCGCGCATGAAAGCGCCCCGTTTCAAGAACTGGTTTGCCAGGTTGTCAGCGCTGAATCCGCCACAGCGTCGGCAAGTGCTTGACGCCCTGCATCCCGCAGCCGGCCTCGACCAGGTGGTCGCGCTGATCGCGCAGGCAAGAGCGCCAGCGCGCTGCTGCCCCAGTTGTGGCAACGAACGCTGCAATCGACACGGATTCGCCAACGACCTGCAGCGCTTTCGCTGCTGCGCCTGTGGCCGCACGTTCAACGACCTGAGCGGCACGCCGCTGGCACGGCTCAGGCACAAGGCCAAATGGCTCGCGTATTCGCAGGTATTGCTCGATTCACTGTCCGTACGCAAGGGTGCAGAACGGGTCGGCGTGCACCGCAACACGGCTTTCCGGTGGCGTCACCGCTTTCTCGACTGGGTCAAGCTCGACCGGCCTGTATCGCTCAACGGCATCGTGGAGGCCGATGAGACATTCCTGCTCGAATCGCAAAAAGGATCACGCACGCTCGACCGCCCGCCACGCCGACGGGGCGGGCGCGCGCCCATGCGGGGCATTTCCCGCCATCTCGATTGCATCCTGGTAGCACGCGACCGGAATGGCCGCACCATCGATGCCGTCACTGGTCGTGGCGCACTGACGGCCGCGCAACTCGAACGCGATTTGCTACCCAGACTTGATCCGCAGGCACTCCTGGTCAGCGACAGCCACGCCGCGTACCGGGCCTTTGCACGCAAGCACAGGATTGCGCACGAGACCGTCAATCTGCGCGCCGGCGTGCGCGTCAGGCATTCGGGTAGCCGCGCCATCCACGTACAGAACGTGAACGCGTACCACGGGCGCTTCAAGGCCTGGCTACTGGGCTTTCGCGGGGTGGCATCGCGCTACCTGCCCAACTACCTGGGGTGGCGCTGGGCACTGGATGGCGGGCGGGTCAGTTCAGTAGAACAATTGTTTTGCATCGCAATCGGCGTCATCAACAGACAACGCTGACTGCGCCACTTGAACACGACCGTGCCGGATGGCGCCTTATTTGAACTTGACCTTGCCCACCAGGCGCATCTGCAGCGTGGTTTCACCTGGTTCGAAGCTCGGTTCAGCCATGCCATCATCCATCTCGCGCTTGGCGCTCGAACGCATCATCATCGGTGCAGGCGCGCCTGCATCGCCCGCATAATTGCCCGAGCCTTCAAAGTCGACTGTATCAAGCACGGCATCGCTTGGCTGGCGGCCCATCGCCTTGGCGATCGAAACGATGCGCTCGTTCAGGTTCTGATACGTAGCAGCGATGCGCTGGTCGTCGAGGCGCTTTTCGGTCGCCGGGGTCAGGCCGAAGTTGATGTTATTGATCTGCAGGACCTTCTGCGCGGCAGCAGCCGTTTTCGGCAGCGCGGCCAGGTTCGTGGTCTTGACTTCCAGGTACTGACCGACACGCCAGGCGATCGGCACCGGCTTGACGGGCGCGACCACGCGGCCGACCGGTTGTGGCTGCACTTCCGGGTACACCGGGTACGTGTAGTAGCCCTGGGTTTTCAGTTCGGCTTTCGGATCAGCGCGGCGCACGATCTCGGTGCCCTCTTTCATCTTGCGATTGACGCGGTCGGCGGCGGCGTTCTTGTCCTTGTCATGCTCTTCGACGGCGAAGGTGATCGTCGCTTCGTCATTCGCATGCTTGACTTCGCCGAAGGCGGGGACGATGACCATGGTGCCGGTGGTCGCAGTCGACGGCGCGGTCTGCGCCTGGGCAGCGCTGAAGGCCAGCACGAGGGCGGCGGCGACGAGGGATTTGGTGAATGCCATTCTTGTTCTCCTGTGAGTTGCGACGTATGTCCGGCGTAGTTATACGATACCGTGCACAGGGAAAACATCGGTAATTTGTAATGGACAGTTGCAAATGAGTAGCTTTTGAAACGTGTTGGCACCGTTAGACGAACGCGTGGACGGGAGAACCCGTCCACCCTACACATTACTCGTAGGGTGGAAGGCTCTGCCGTCCACGCGTCGATCGCCAACGCCACACCACCGCATGCGATGGTCTGGCCGCAAACTTAGTTCTTCGACTGATCCACCAGCTTGTTCTTCGCAATCCACGGCATCATCGCGCGCAGCTTCGCGCCGACTTCTTCGATCGGATGCTCGGCCGTCAGGCGACGACGCGAGATCAGCGTTGGTGCGCCGGCCTTGTTTTCCAGGATGAAGCTCTTGGCGTATTCGCCGGTCTGGATGTCCTTCAGGCACTGGCGCATCGCGTTCTTGGTGTCTTCGGTCACGACGCGCGGGCCGGTCACGTATTCGCCGTATTCCGCGTTGTTGGAGATCGAGTAGTTCATGTTGGCGATGCCGCCTTCATAGATCAGGTCGACGATCAATTTCAGTTCGTGCAGGCACTCGAAGTACGCCATCTCCGGCGCATAACCGGCTTCGGTCAGCGTCTCGAAGCCTGCCTTGATCAGTTCGACCGCGCCGCCGCACAGCACGGCCTGCTCGCCGAACAGGTCGGTCTCGGTCTCTTCGCGGAAGTTGGTTTCGATGATGCCGGCGCGGCCACCACCGTTGGCCATTGCGTACGACATGGCGATATCACGGGCAGCGCCCGATTTGTCCTGGTACACGGCGATCAGGTGCGGCACGCCACCACCTTGCGTGTAGGTGCCGCGCACCGTGTGGCCCGGCGCTTTCGGCGCGACCATGATGACGTCAAGGTCGGCGCGTGGAACGACCTGGCCGTAGTGCACATTGAAACCGTGGGCGAAGGCCAGCACGGCGCCCTGCTTCGCGTTCGGCTCGATGTTCTGCTTGTAGACTTCGGCGATGTTTTCGTCCGGCAGCAGGATCATGATGACGTCGGCGTTCTTCACTGCCTCATCGACTTCCGCCACTTTCAGGCCGGCTTGCTCGACCTTGCCCCACGAGGCGCCGCCGCGGCGCAGGCCGACGGTAACATTGACGCCCGATTCGCTCAGGTTCTGTGCGTGCGCATGGCCTTGCGAGCCGTAACCGATGATGGCAACGTTCTTGCCCTTGATGAGGGAGAGGTCGCAGTCCTTGTCGTAGAAAACGTTCATTTTTTTATCCTGTTATTTGATTTGAATTGTGTGATGTTGAGCGTCGCTCAAACTTTCAGAATGCGTTCGCCGCGGCCGATGCCCGAGCCGCCGGTGCGCACCGTCTCGAGGATCGAGGCGCGGTCGATGGCGTCAATAAAGGCATCCAGCTTCGATTTGGCGCCGGTCAGCTCGATCGTGTAGGTCTTTTCGGTGACGTCAATGACGCGGCCACGGAAGATATCGGCGGTGCGCTTCATTTCTTCGCGCTCCTTGCCGACCGCGCGCACCTTGATCAGCATGAGCTCGCGCTCGATATGCTGGCCTTCGGTCAGGTCAACCACCTTGACCACCTCGATCAGCCGGTTCAGGTGCTTCGTGATCTGCTCGATGATGTCATCCGAGCCGGACGTCACGATCGTCATGCGCGACAGCGTCGCGTCTTCGGTCGGCGCCACGGTCAGCGTTTCGATGTTGTAGCCGCGCGCCGAGAACAGCCCGACCACGCGCGAGAGCGCACCGGCTTCGTTCTCCAGCAGGACAGAAATAATATGGCGCATTTACAGGTCCTCCGAGCCAAGCAGCATTTCGTTCAGGCCGCGGCCCGCCTTGACCATCGGCCACACGTTTTCACTCTGGTCGGTAATGAAGTTCATGAACACCAGGCGGTCTTTCATTGCGAACGCATCGCGCAGCGCGCCATCGACATCGCCCGGTTTCTCGATCTTCATGCCCACGTGGCCATAGGCCTCGGCCAGCTTTTCGAAGTCGGGCAGCGAATCCATGTACGACTCGGAATAGCGCGAACCGTAATCGATCTGCTGCCACTGGCGGACCATGCCCAGGAAGCGGTTGTTGAGCAGGATGATCTTCGGCGTCAGGTGGTATTGCTTGCAGGTGGCAAGCTCCTGGATGCACATCTGGATCGAGCCTTCACCAGTAACGCAGGCCACGGTGGCATCCGGATTGGCCATCTGCACGCCCATCGCGAATGGCAGGCCCACGCCCATCGTGCCCAGGCCACCGGAATTGATCCAGCGGCGCGGCTTGTCGAACGGGTAGTACTGCGCGGCCCACATCTGGTGCTGGCCGACGTCGGACGTGATGAACGCGTCGCCACCGGTGACCTTGTGCAGCTGCTGGATCACGGACTGCGGCTTGATCAGCGTGTCGGAACTCGCATACGCCAGGCAATCGCGGCCACGCCATTCGGCGATCTGCTTCCACCAGCTCTGCAGCGCGGGCGCATTCGCATGGCCATTGCCGGCGTCGAGCTGCGAGAGCAGTTCGATCAGCACGTCCTTGACGTTGCCGACAATCGGAATATCCACTTTCACCCGCTTGGAAATCGACGACGGATCGATGTCGATATGGATGATCTTGCGCGGATGCGAGGCGAAGTGCTTCGGGTTGCCGATCACGCGGTCGTCGAAGCGGGCGCCGATGGCGATCAATACGTCGCAGTGCTGCATCGCCATGTTCGCTTCGTACGTGCCGTGCATGCCCGGCATGCCGACGAAGTGCGGATCGGACGAACGCGACCCGCCCAGGCCCATCAGCGTGTTCGTGATCGGAAAACCCGTGGTCTCGACCATGCGGTTGAGCTCGTTCGAGGCATTGGCCAGGATGACGCCGCCGCCCGCATAGATCATCGGCCGCTCGGCGTTCTGCAGCAGCGCGACCGCTTTGCGGATCTGGCCGGCATGGCCCTTGTCAACTGGACGGTACGAGCGCATGTCGACTTCGCGCGGGTACTCGAACAGGCATTTGTTGACCGTGATGTCCTTCGGGATATCGACCAGCACGGGACCAGGCCGGCCGGTGCGGGCGATGAAGAAGGCTTTCTTGATGGTCGAGGCCAGGTCGCGCACGTCCTTGACCAGGAAGTTGTGCTTGACCACGGGGCGGGTGATGCCGACCGTGTCGCATTCCTGGAACGCATCCTGGCCGATCGCGTGACTTGGCACCTGGCCGGAGATCACGACCATCGGCACCGAGTCCATATAGGCGGTCGACAAGCCGGTGACGGCATTGGTGACGCCCGGACCGGACGTGACGAGAGCGACGCCCACGGTGTTCGAGCTGCGCGAATAGGCGTCGGCGGCATGCACTGCGGCTTGTTCGTGGCGAACGAGAACGTGCTGGAATTTATCTTGCTGGAAGATCGCGTCGTAGATATACAGAACCGCGCCGCCCGGATAACCGAAAACGTGCTTGACGCCCTCTTCTGCCAGACAACGGACAACGATTTCAGCGCCCGTGATGGGGACTGTTGGATCGAAACTCATAACCATTCCTTTCAAAACCCATAGGGTTGATTGATCGGATGCTCGTTCCTGGCGATATGCGTGCTGCGCTTACAACCCTCAGGCTCCACTTCTTTCTGCGTGCACGTCGATGGTTCGGGTCGCCGTAGGGACCGTACGCATTGACGCTGGGCGCAACTCGTTAGGCTTGAGTGTTTGTAGCGGTTGGACGCATCTCTCGCGCTTGTGGCACGGGTCGGAGCAAACTGCCTACAAATGAAAGCGTGCCATGGCGGACGGGGCGTTGTGGGCGACTCCCGCATGACGTTGATGCTTTGAGGGTGCAAAGCGTGAGGAACACCATACCGCGCCGCACCATTCTGGTCAAGCTTTGTCTTTCGACAAGATGCGACCTTTGTTGGCGCATCTAGCTGGCAGGGTGCGCCTGCCAGGCAGGCGCTGGGGACAACGCACCGCACTGCGTCGTAGCGCGCAGGCTCTGACCCGCTCGTTTTTGGTGCACGTACAGTGCGTGTGTTGTAAATCCGGCGCACCGCATTAAAATATAGTTTATTGCCACATGGAAATCAACTTTCGAAGAAAAAAGCGCTTAAGATTATTTCTTCGAAAACCGGTTTTTTGCTCACCCTCTGTTCCGGATTCAGCTATGCAAGCGCCCAACGACAATCTCCAGGAAATGGCCATGGCCGCCATGACGGCCATCGATCGCGCACAGGCGGTGATCGAGTTCGATCTCGAAGGCCGCATCCTGCACGCCAACCGCAACTTCCTGCTCACTCTCGGTTACGAGCAGGAGCAGGTCATCGGGCGCCAGCATGCGATATTCTGCGAACCTGCCTACCAGCGCTCGCCCGAATACCGGATGTTCTGGCACAGCCTGGCCAAGGGCGAGTTCCATACCGGCGAATTCAAGCGCATCCGCAGCGACGGCGCACCGGTCTGGATCCAGGCCACCTACAGCCCGATCTTCGACGCCGACGGCAAGCCGGTCAAGGTGGTCAAGTTCGCCACCGACATCACCGAGCAGAAGCTGCTGGCCGCCGAATCGCGCGGCAAGCTCGACGCGATCGGACGTTCACAGGCAGTGATCGAATTCGATATGCGCGGCAATGTGTTGTCTGCAAACGAGAATTTCTTGCGCACCATGGGCTATACCGAAGACGAGATCGTCGGTCGCCACCACACGCTGTTCTGCGACCCGGAACTGGCCAAAAGCGCCGAATACCGGCACTTCTGGGCCGACCTGGGCCAAGGCCGATTCCAGGCCGGACGCTTCCAGCGCCGTGGCAAGCACGACGCCGACATCTGGATCCAGGCCACCTACAATCCGATCCTCGATGCCACTGGCAAACCGTACAAGGTCGTCAAGTTCGCGATGGACGTCACGGCACAGGTGCGGCGCGAAGAACTGGTGAGCACCAAGATCGACGCCATCGGCACGGCCCTGGACGGCCTGGGCCGCTCGATCACCACGATCGCCGACGGCGCGCGCGATTCCGCCGCGATGGCGGCGCGCACCCAGGACGGTGCGGCCAGCGGCAGCCGCCTGCTGGAACGCTCCAAGGGCGCGATGCAAGCCATCCAGACGTCGTCCGGCGACGTGCGCGAAATCATCGACACCATCACCAGCATCGCCGGTCAGACCCATTTGCTGGCCTTCAATGCCGCGATCGAGGCGGCGCGCGCGGGCGAGCATGGGCGCGGGTTTTCGGTGGTGGCCAACGAGGTGCGCAAGCTGGCCGAAAAGTCGGCCCTGGCGGCGCGCGAAATTTCCAAGTTGATCAACGAGACGGTCAGCCGCGTCGACGAAGGCACCCGCCTGGCCGGGGATGTAGAAGATGCATTCGAGCGCATCCTCGAATCGGTCGCCGCCACCAGCAGTTCGATCGCCGGCATCGGCAGCGCCACCCACCATCAGGCCGACTCCACCCGCGACGCTTCGCGCCTGCTGGCCGAGCTCGAGGCAGTGGCGCGAGAGCGCTAGGCCATGCCGGTCACTTCCAGCGCGCGGCTGACGCTGGCGCGCATCCGGATCGGCGAAGTCGGGATCGGCGTACGGATCGAGGCCGTGCTCCAGGCGCTGCCGTTGCCAGAGACGTTCAGCCGCCTGCCCCTGCGCACCCACGCCCTGCTCGGCATGGTCGAGCACGACGGCATGGCCGTGCCGGTGGTCGACCTGGCGCGCTGGCTCGACGTCGGGACGGCGCCGGCGGGCGCCGTCCCGCAACTGCTGTTGCTGCGCGACGGTGACCGTACGGTCGGCCTGCGCGTCGATGCGCTCGAGGAGCTGGTCGAGGTCGAGGCAGCGGCGCTGCAGCGCCTGCATCACGGCGACGATCCGGACGACGTGTTCCACAGCGCCGCACCAAGCGGGAACGGCGTGCTTCTGAGCCTGCTGGAAGCGACCCGGCTGGCCGATCTGGCGCAGTGCTGGAGCACGGCGCCGACGGCCGCCACGGCCGATGCGCCCGCGGAGTCCGCTGCCCCGCCCATGGCCGACACCCTGCAACGCACCTGCTACGCGCTGCTCGACACCGGCCACGGCCTGATTGGTGTGCCGCCGGCCTCGCTGGCCGAAGTGCTTTCCTTGCCGCCGCTGACGCATATCGGCAGCAGCGCCTGGTGCCGCTGGCACGACAGCCAGCTCGCGCTGATTGCCAGCACGGCACTGTTCCAGGCGCCCGGCGTCGACACGCGCGTCGCTGCTGCGCCCCTGCTCGCCGTGCTGCAGCAGGCCGACCTGGCGCTGGGTGTGCCGGTGCAGGCCGTGCTGCGGCTCGAAGAATTCGGTCCCGGCGTGCCCAGCACGGATGGCGTTGGCGAGAACGTCATCGACGCCAGCGGCGCCACCGTGCTGCTGGTCGACGTCACGCGTCTGCTGGCGCGGCATCCCGAGGCGGCCCTGGCGCGCGGCGACAGCGTCACGTCCATTGCATCCACCAGCGTTGGTGCGGGCACCATCAATGCCGAAGCCTATGTCGTGTTCGATGCCGCCGGCCTGCAGGCGATGCCGCTCGCCGCGATCGAGCAGATCGTGCCGCTGGACGTACCGCTGGGCGCCACCATGGCCTGGCATGGCGCGGCGATCCCGCTGATCGACCTGCGCGGGGAGGCACCCGGCGCGGATGGCGCGGATGGCACGGTACTGGTGGCGCAGGGCGCGCACGGGCTGGCCGGCCACATCGTGCGCCGCGTGCATTCGCTGATTCCGGCCGGGGCTGGCCGCATGTTCAACATGGGCGCCAACGGCACTGAGTTCATCACGACCGACGATGGCGGACAGGAAGCCACCTACCGCATTGCGACTCTAAGCGCGCTGCAAGCGACGAACTAACCCCGCTGGCCTTGCGCTTCAGCGCTGCATGCCCCAGCGCCGCACCGTCACGCGCTCCAGCGTCTGGAACACGCAGCGCTCGATCGCCAGGCCAATCAGGATCACCGTCGCCAGGCCCGCGAACACTTTATCGGTGAACAGCTCGTTGCGGTTCTGGAAGATGTACCAGCCCAGGCCGCCCTGGCCCGACGTGCTGCCAAAGACCAGCTCCGCCGCGATCAGCGTGCGCCAGGCAAAGGCCCAGCCGATCTTCAGGCCCGACAGGATCGACGGCAGCGCCGCCGGCACCAGGATCTGCAGGACCATGCGCAAGCCGCCCAGGCCATAATTGCGCCCGGCCATGCGCAGTGTCTCGGGCACGGCGCGAAAGCCGGCACTCGCGTTGAGCGTCAGCGGCCACACGACCGAATGGACCAGCACCATCAGCAGGCTGCCCTTGCCCAGGCCAAACCACAGCAGCGCCAGGGGCAACAGCGCAATGGCCGGCAGCGGGTTGAACATCGACGTCAGCGTGTCGATCAATTCGCGCCCGAAGCGGTTCGACACGGCCAGCCAGGTCAGCAGGAACGCGATCGCAACGCCCAACAGGAATCCCTGCACGAGGATGGCCAGCGACACCGTCACATAGCCGATCAGTTCGCCCGACGCGATGCCGTCGATGAATGCGCGGGCCGTCTGCAGCGCGCCCGGCAACAGCAGATCGTTGTCGACCCAGCGCGCCAGCAACTCCCACAGGATGACCAGCGCCAGCAGAATCGCAGGCTTGCTCAACCAGCCCCAGCGGTTGACCGGCCCGGTGCTGACGAGGGCGGGCGCCGGCGCTGCACGCTGCGGCGCGACGTATTCGGGCCGGATCGGTGGTTCGTGCACGGCGCTCATGGTTGCACCTGCGCCGGTTGTGGCTGCACAGCGGGCGCATCGGCGTCAGCGCCGAACAGCAGCGCGTGGATGCGCTGCGTGGCAGCCTGAAACTCGTGGCTGCCCGCACTGGCCAGGCTGAACTGATGACTATTGAGTTCGGCGCGCACGCGGCCCGGATGCGGCGATAGTAGCAGGATGCGGTTGCCCACCACCAGCGCCTCTTCGATCGAGTGTGTCACGAACAGCATCGTGAAACCGATCTCGTCCCACAGCGCCTGCAGCTCTTCCTGCATGCTGCGCCGGGTCAGCGCATCGAGCGCGGCAAACGGCTCGTCCATCAGCAGCACGGCCGGCTGCATCGCCAGCGCGCGGGCAATCGCCACGCGCGCCTTCATGCCGCCCGACAGCGTGTGCGGATAGGCATCGGCAAACCGCGCCAGCCCGACCTTGCCGAGCCAGTGGCGGGCACGCACCTCGGCCTCGGCCCGCGCTACACCACCGGCCAGCATCGGGAACAAGACGTTCTGCTTGACCGTCTTCCACGGCGGCAGCTGGTCAAATTCCTGGAACACGACGATGCGGTCCGGGCCCGGCCCCGTGACCGGCGTGCCGCCCAGGTGCAGACTGCCCGCGCGCGGCGCGATGAAGCCGCCGATGGCTTTGAGCAGCGTCGACTTGCCGCAGCCCGACGGCCCCAGCAGCACGAAGCGGTCGCCCCGGTAGACGTCGAAGCTGACATCGTCGGTCGCGCGCACGACGCCGTGCTCGCTGGCGTATTCCAGCGTGACATGTTGGGCGCGCAGCAGCGGTTCCGGCGGCACCAGGTTGAAGGGGGCAATGGCGCGCATATCAGCTTCCGTTGGCGATGGCCGGATGCGCGAAGAAGTAATCGCGCCACGATGCCGGCTTGTTCTTGATGGCGCCGACCTGATGCAGGAACTGCGCGAGTCCCAGCGTGTTTTGCGGTGCCACGCTGAACTGCGTCTTCGGGTCCTTGATGACCTTGAGCAGCAGCGCCCTGTCGACGCTGCCCTTGTTCACGCGCAGATAGGCATCGGCCGCACCTTCCGGATTGGCCGCAATATACTGGGCCGCTTCCACCAGCGCATCGATGAAGGCGCGGTAGGTCTTCGGATTGTCTTTCACATACTTCTCGGTCGCATACAGCACCGTGGCCGACGACGGCCCGCCCAGCACCTGGTACGAATCGAGCACGACGTGCGCATTGGGATTGCCGGCCAGCTCGAGTTGCTGGAACGGCGGCGCGGCGAAGTGCCCGTTGAGCTCGGTCTTGCCGGCGATGAGGGCAGCGGCCGCATCCGGATGCGGCACCGTCTGCGTGAGCGGATCGAGCTTCTTGAACTCGGCTACGCCCCACTGTTTTGCCGCTGCCATCTGCAGGATGCGCGCCTGCACCGATACCGTCACGGCCGGCAACGCAATCCGGTCTTTCGCGCTGAAGTCGGCAATCGTCTTCACGGCAGGATTGGTGCTGACGAGGTAATACGGAAAACTCCCCAGCGAGGCGATGCCGCGCACGTTCTGGCGCCCCTTCGTGCGATCCCAGATCGTCATCAACGGGCCGACGCCGGCGCCGGCCACGTTGATGGAACCGGACAGCAGCGCGTCGTTGACGACCGCGCCGCCCGACAGCTTGACCCAGTCCACGTCGACATCGATCCCCTGCTTCTTGCCATGCTTTTCGATGAGCTTCTGGTCTTGCGCCACGTTCAACAGCAGATACACAACACCGAACTGCTCGGCCACGCGGATCTTGCCTTCGGCCTGCGCCTTTGAGGGCAGCGCCAACGTCAGCGCGGTGGCCAGTGCCAACAATTTTGTAGTGAGATTCATGGGTGTCCTGGAAAAAGGTCAGAAAGGCACGTCGCCTTCGATCGTCGTGCGGTACAGCTTGCGGCGCAGATGGTCCGGGCAACCGGCGGCCAGGTGCATCAGCGAACGGTTGTCCCAGAACACCATGTCGTGTGGCTGCCACTGGTGACGATAGACATGCTCGGCGCGGGTGCCGTAATCGAACAGCAGGTCGAGCAGTTCGCGGCTGCGCTGTGCGGACACGCCCAGGATGCGCGTGGTGAAATGCTCGCTGACGAACAGCGCGCGCCGGCCTGTCTCGGGGTGCGTACGCACGACCGGGTGGCTGACCGGCCTGACTTCGTCGATCTGCGCCTGGGTCAATTGCGGGCGGTACGGGTTGCGCTGGCGCAGTTCGTCATAGCGCGCCAGGTACCAGTGCTCGGCCTGTAATCCTTCGACCTCGCGCTTGAGGTCATCGGGCAACGCATCCCACGCTGTGTGCTGGTTGGCGAACAACGTGTCGCCGCCCTCGGCCGGCAACTCCTGCGCATGGAGCATCGAGCCCAGGCTCGGCGTCTCTTTATAGGACAGGTCGGAATGCCAGAAGTGGCCGGCGTCGCCCAGCCCGACCGGCTTGCCGTCCTGCTGGATATTAGAGATGACGAGCACCTCGGGTTGCTCGGGCAGCTGGAAATTGCGCAGCACGTGGATCTGCAGGGCGCCGAAGTGGCGGCTGAAGTCCACCTGCTGCGCGGGCGTGATGTGCTGGTCGCGAAACACCAGCACGTGATGGTCCAGATGCGCGCGGTGCAGGTGCGCAAGATCGGCCGTGGCCAGCGGCAGCGAGAGGTCGAGGCCGATGACTTCGGCGCCCAGTGGCGCACCGGTGAAGGGATGGATGGCAAAGGACTGGCGGGCAGAATCGAGTGGCATGGCGATGGCGTGGCTGAATGATCGTGTTGTTACGATAGCCACGCCCACCGGCCCCAACAACGAATGATTTCAGCTATCGTCATGCAGTTTTTGCACCCCATGCAAGTAGCATGGCGGGACAGGCGGCTGAGCGATTCCGATGCAGGCCGGATGGTTTTTTGCTAGGATGCGACAGTTTTCCCTAAAGCACGACCCACTTGCGCGCCTCCCCCTGAACCTGCATGGCCACAGACAAAGAACTTAACGACTTTCTGCAGAATGTCGAACGGCGCGCGTTCAAGCAGGCGGTCTATGCGGTTCGCAAGGACGAATCGGCGCTGGACATCGTGCAGGACGCGATGATCAAGCTCGCCGAAAAATACGGCGACAAGCCTGCCGCCGAGCTGCCGATGCTGTTCCAGCGCATCCTGCAGACGACGATTCTCGATTACTTCCGCCGCGAAAAAGTGCGCAATACCTGGGTCAGCCTGTTCTCGGGCTTCGGGCGGGGCGACGGCAACGACGATGATGACTTTGATATACTCGCCTCACTCGAGGCCGAGCAGGGTTCGGCGGCCGCAGAGTCGAGCGCGGACCAGGTCGAGCGTACCCAGACCTTGCGCCTGATCGATGACGAAGTACAAAAACTCCCGACGCGTCAACGGGAAGCCTTCCTCATGCGTTACTGGCAAGATATGGACGTCGCCGAGACGGCGGCAGCAATGGGATGTTCCGAGGGCAGCGTCAAAACGCATTGCTCGCGCGCCACCCACGCCCTCGCGGCAGCGCTCCAGGCCAAGGGAATCACACTATGAATACCGACGACATCAATCTGGCGTACAAGATACGCCACGCGCTGGACGAACAGCTCGACCACCTGCCGGCTTCCACCGTCGACCGGCTGGCCGCTGCACGCGCTGCCGCCATGGCGCGCAAGAAACCCGACGCCGCCCGCTTCGGCTTTGCTTCTGGCGCCGGCTGGCGCGGCATTGGCGCATTCCTGGCCGGGCCGACCGTGGCGCGCCTGGCCATCGCCGTGCCGCTCATGGCGCTGGTGATTGGCATGGGTGGCTTCTACCAGCACGAACAACAGCAGCAACTGGCTGCACTGGCTGACATCGACGCCGCCGTACTGGCCGACGAATTGCCGCTGACGGCCTATCTCGACCCGGGTTTCAACGCCTACCTGGAGTCGCAGCAGCGCCAGCAATGACCAAGAAGAACGTCTCGAGATCGCGTTTCCCCGTGCTGAAGACCGTCATCGGCGTCGTGGCCGCTGCTGCGCTGGCCTGGGTGATCGTCGATCGCCTCGAGACGCCGTCCATCCTGCCGGCAGCCACCGAGACGATCGCGAGCGTGCGCCCGCTGCGTAAGGCCCCCGACAAGCCGCTGTGGCGTGACCTGAGCAGTGCGCAACAGGTGGCACTTGCGCCGCTTGCGCCCGAATGGGATCGCATGGAAGGCGCGCGCAAGCGCCGCTGGATCGAGGTCTCGGCCCGCTTCGCCTCGATGGCCCCGGCCGAGCAGCAACGCGTGCAGGAACGCATGCGCCAGTGGATGAAGCTCACGCCCCAGCAGCGTGAACTCGCGCGCGAAAACTTCAGCAAGACCAACAAGCTGGCGCAGGGCGACAAGGCCGCCAACTGGGAAAACTACAAGCAGCTGTCGGCCGAGGAAAAGCGCAAGCTGGCCAGCAAGCCGGCCACGCTGCAAAAGAGCGCCCCGATCGCGCTGCCCGATGCGCCGCTGCTGGTCGTACCGATGCCGTGCGCGGCGAACACGACGCGCCGGGGGGCCGAGTGCGTGCTGATCGGCACGCCCGACACGCCGCCGCCATCGGCGATTGCCGTCGTACCGGCGCCCGCTGCGTCCACGCCCACGCCGACCACCACGCCGCCGCTCGCGCCGGCCCCGGCAGCGCCCGCGAATGGCGGCGCTGTCGCCACGTCGGGCGCCCAGCCCGGTACCGCCCAAGCCGCCAATGCCAGCAACTGAGCCACCGGTCGTGCTGCCCGAGGCTGCGCTGGCGCTGCCGGGCACGCCCACGATCAAGCGGCGCCTGGCGGTGATGGTGTATGAATTTTTCCTGCTGTTCGCAGTCGAGATGCTGGCCGTCCTGCTGTATCTGCTCGTTACCGGCAACCGCCAGGATCCCCTCTTCCAGCATGGCCTGAAGGTGTACCTGTTCGTGATCACGGGCCTGTATTTCACCTGGTGCTGGCGCGACAGCGGGCACACGCTGGCGATGAAGACCTGGCGCATCAAGCTCGTCACGCCGGGCCATGCCCGCCTGCCCTGGCGCGTCGCCATCGTGCGCTACCTGGCAGCCTGGGGCTGGTTCGCGCCCGCGCTGATCGTCTGCGCGGCCTTCGGGCTGCATGCGAAGGCCGACATCGCGATCGCGCTCGCACTCGGCGTTGCTGCCTGGGCGGCAACGGCCTGGCTCGACCCCGACCGCCAGTTCCTGCATGATCGCCTGGCCGGCACGCGCCAGATCGGCCTGCCCAAGCCCGTGTCCGGTGAGGGTAATAGCAAAGGAAACGGCAAGGGCAAGCTGCCCTGACACGCACGAGCCAGCGTGACCCGATCATCGTCGCATCAAGACGGCCAGGCTGTGACATCATGCGGGTCCAACAACAAATATCAGTTCACGTGCGCTTTGTCTTCCACTGCGCACGGTACGTTCTCCGAATCAGCATTAGAAGCAGAATCAGCCAGCATGCCCGACACCCGTTTCCAGGCCCTGTTCGAACAGGCGCCAATCAGCATCCAGATCCTCGCGCCATCGGGGCGCACCACGCGTGTCAACAAGGCATGGGAAAACCTGTGGCAGATCCACGAAGGCACGCCGCTGATGGCGTACATCCTGGGCGACTACAACGTGCTGCACGACCCGCAACTGGCCGAGAACGGCATCGCCGCGCTGCTGGCGCGGGCGCTGCAGGGGGAGCCGGTTGAATTGCCGGCGGCGCTGTACGACGTCAGCACGCTCGATGGTCACGGTCCGAAGCGCTGGGTCACCGCGAAGGCGCGGCCGATCAAGGACAAGGCCGGCAATACGCTCGAAGTCATGCTCATGCACGAGGACATCACCGAGCGCATGGCGGCCGACAGCGCGCTGCGCCTGCGCGAGCAGCGCTTCCGCTCGCTCGTGATGGCCACGTCGCAGATCGTCTGGTCGAACACCCCGGATGGCCGGGTGCTGGAAGACTCGCCGTCCTGGCGCGCCTATACCGGCCAGACCTACGACGAGTGGAAGGATTTCGGCTGGGTCGATGCCTTGCACCCCGATGACCGCGCACCGGCCCAGTCTCTGTGGCTGGCCTGCGTTGCCGCGCGCTCGGTGTTCGAGACGAAGTACCGGCTGCGCAGCACGGACGGCAGCTACCGCTGGACCGCGGTCAAGGGCATCCCGATCCTGGCCGACGACGGCTCGATCCGCGAGTGGATCGGCGCCAACACCGACATCCACGACATGATCGCGGCCGAGCTCGAACTGGCCCAGCGGCTCGACCGCGAAAAACGCAACAGCGCTCTGCTGGCCAAGGTCGCGCAGGCAGCCCGCACCCTGCACACGGTACTGGCGGCCGAAGACATCGCGCAGGCGCTGGTGACGGCCGTGCGCGACATCCTGCAGACCCACCAGGCGGTCGTCTCGCTCACTGAAGCAGGCGGCTGGACACAGGCCATCAACGCCGTCTCGCTGTCGGACAAGTACGCCGCCTACCGTGGCTACGATGCCAAGACGGACGGCTCCGGGATCTACGCGCAGGTATGCCGCGACAACCGCGTCATGCGCCTGACCCAGACGCAGCTCGAGGCGCATCCGGCCTGGCGCGGCTTTGGCGAGCATGCCGGCGCGCATCCGGTGCTGCGCGGCTGGCTCGCCGTGCCGCTGATCGACCGCATGGGCAAGAACATCGGTCTGATCCAGGCGTCGGACCGGTTCGAGGGTGATTTCACGGACGAGGACGAAGCCATTCTCGTGCAACTGGCGTCGATCGCCGCCACCGGTTTCGAGAACGCGCGGCTGTACGGTTCGCTGCAGGATCAGGACCGCCGCAAGGACGAGTTCCTGGCCATGCTGGCGCACGAACTGCGCAACCCGCTGGCGCCGATCGCCGCCGCGGCAGAGATGCTCAAGTTCGGCACCGCCAACGAAGAACGGGTACGGCGCTCGAGCGAAGTGATCAGCCGCCAGGTACGCCACATGACGTCGCTGGTTGATGATTTGCTCGACGTGTCACGCGTCACCCGCGGCCTGATCAAGCTGGACCGGGCGCTGCTCGACCCGATGCAGCTCGTGGCCAATGCCGTCGAGCAGTCGCAGCCATTGATCACGGCGCGCGGCCATACCTTGACCGTGACAGGCGACGCCGCCGGCGCCCACATCGCCGGCGACGCGCATCGCCTGGTCCAGGTGCTGGCCAACCTGCTCAACAACGCAGCGAAGTACACATCCCATGGCGGACGCATTGCGTTGACGGTGGCGCGCGAATTGGAGACGGTGGCGATTACCGTGCACGACAACGGGGTTGGCATCGATGCGTCGCTGTTGCCTCGCATGTTCGACCTGTTCACCCAGGCCGAACGCTCGCCGGACCGGGCCCAGGGCGGCCTGGGCATCGGGCTGGCGCTGGTCAGGAGCATCATCGACCTGCATGGCGGCGACGTCATCGCTGCCAGCGATGGTATCGGCCGCGGCAGCACGTTCACAGTCCGTCTTGCCATTGCCGACACGGTCACCGGCGCCGTCGATGCGACGGATGCGCTGCGCTTGCAACAACGTTAACTTGTCACGCGGAATTCGAAATACGTCGTCGCGGAAATACCCCAATAATTGAACGGTCTACGAACTCGTCAATCATTGAATAAGGGTACGCCATGCACCAATCATATCTTCGCGTCGTCATCATGGGCGGCTCCAGCGGCATCGGCGCCGCCACGGCCATCGCCTTCGCCCGCCAGGGCGCCCACCTCGTGCTCGGCGCCCGTGGCAAGGAAGGCCTGGACGACGTCGCCCGGCGCTGCCGCCAGGCCGGCGGCCATGCCGACGTGCTGGTCGTCGACGCTACCGATGCCGACGCCGTTGCCGCATTCGCGCAGGATGCGCGCGAGCTTCTCGGCCAGATCGACCTCTGGTTCAGCAATGTGGGCAGCGGCGTTGTCGGCAAGTTCGCCGATGTGCCGATCGCGCACCACCGCCAGGTCATCGAGACCAACCTGATCACGCACATGAACGACGCGCACGCGGTGATCCCGATTTTCCTGGAGCAGGATTACGGCATCTGGGTCAACATGATTTCGTCGGGCGGCTTCGTCGCCACGCCGTATGCGGCAGCCTACGGCGCCAGCAAATTCGGGCTGCGCGGCTTCAGCGAGGCACTGCGCGCCGAACTGGGCAAGAAGCGCGACATTCACGTGTGCGACATCTACCCGTCCTTCGTCGACACGCCGGGCTTCAAGCACGCTGCCAACTATACGGGCGCCAAGCTGTCGTATCCGCCGGGCGTGCTGGCTCCCGAGAAAGTGGCCGACGCCGTCGTCGCCCTGGTGCGCAAGCCGCGCTCAGTCACCCTGCTGGGCGCGCCCGACGTAACCAAGAAGCTGACGCAACTGGCGCCGGACCTGCTGGCATCGGGCATGAACCGCTTCATGGAAACCTGGGCCAAACGTGCTGACCCCACCGAAGACACCGTGGGCGCCCTGTACGAGCCGCAGCAAGGCGCCAGCGGCGTGCACAGCGGCATGGTGAAGCGCCCTGCCCCTTCCCGTGCCCCTGCTAGAGCACGGCGCGACGTGCAGCCTCGCGTGCCATCGAATGACAACACGCTCGCCGTGGGCGCCGTGCTGATCGCGGCTGCCGTCGGCCTCTCCTTGCTGGGCAAACGCTCTGACAATTAATACGTCAGATTGACCTGCATGACGGCAGTCGTTCCGCTGACCTCGTTACCGACGATCAGCAACGGCTTGCCGTTGGGCGACTTGCTCGCCGGGATGAACGTCAGGCCTTCCGGTCCCAGGTCGCCCTTGTCGCCATCACGCGTGTTCAGGTAGGTCACGAACGACGCTGACGCTGGTTTCGTGATGTCGTAGACCATCACGCCGCCGATGCGCTCCAGGCCGACAAACGCATACTGCTTGTCGCCGAACTTGCCGACTACGACGCCTTCCGGCTCCGGGCCTTTCGAGGCGCTGCGGTCTTCCAGATTGTTGTTGTCGTTGCTGGCGTTGAAGCGCGCATTCGGCAGCGTGCTGGTGCGGCGCTCGAATTCGTCGCCCGAGTCGTAGACGCGCTTGATGTCCGTGTCCCAGATCGAGAATGAACGGCCGCCAAACGTGTACAGCTCGGTGCATTGGCCGGCGGCGTTCTTGCCGGTCATGCCGCCACCATTGGGCGTCGTCGTCACGCGCAGCCGGCCCAGGTTCGAATCGAAGGTCGCGCTACCGGCGTTCGGGAACACGCTCGGGTCCAGCCCTGCCGTGCAATGGGCGCGGATGCGCGTCTCTTCATTGAAGCCCGGCCAGTCGGCGCGGGCATCGCCCTCATTCGCGGTCAGCAGGTAATGCTTGCCATCGACCGTGTAGCCGGCAATCGCGTCCGGCAGGTACATGCCCTTGACCGGCTGCGGGCCGATCTTCGTGGCCGGCGTGCCGCTGTTGGTATTCGTGCCGCCATCTTCGTCCGACGCGTCCAGACCGAACCCGGCAACATTGTGGTCCTTGAAGCCGAGCGGCTTGATCGCTGTGACCTTCGCACTTGCGACGTCGACGATGGCAATCGCATTGTTCTCCTGCAGCGTGACCCAGGCCGTCTTGCCGTCTTCGCTGACCGTGATGTATTCCGGCTCGAAGTCCTGCGCCGCCGTGGCATTGGGGCCAAAGATGCGGATGCCCTGCGCGCGCAGCGCCGTTTCCTGGCCGTTGAAGCTGCGGAAGTCAGCGGTGGCAACGCTCGGTGCGCCGCCTCGATTCACGGTGATGATGCTGACCGCGCCTTCCGGGTCGCTGGTCCCGGCCATGCCGTAGCCGCTTGGCTCGCCTTCGTTCGCGACAAGTACCTTGCTGCCGTCCGGCGTGAACACCAGCATGTCGGGCAGCGCGCCGACTTTGACGCTGTTGATCAGCTTGAGGTCGGCCGCGTTGTAGAACGCCACGGTGCCCGGATCGGTCTTGACTGCCGCTTCGATGGCGAGAGCGACGAGGCCGTCGTACACGGCGACGCTGTTGACGGCCTTGCCGAGGCCCGCGACGCTGATCGTGCCCAGGAGCTTGGGTGCATCCGGCGCGCTCAGGTCCAGTACGTCAACGGTGCCATTCGCGCCGTTGACGACGAACAGGCGCTTGCTGGCCGTATCGTAGGCAGTGATCTCGGCCGCGCCCACGGCGCCGCCGTTGTAGCTGCCGATTTTTTCCAGCGTCAGCGTGGTGGGCGTCGGTTCGTCGTCATGATCGCCGCCGCAGGCTGCGAGCGTGCAGGCCAGCGCAATCGTGGCAATCATCGGAAGGTAACGGGTGGTAGCACGGGAGCGATGCAGCATGATGGTCGGTTTTCCAGGGATGAAAAACCGCCAGCATAGGACGCGTCGATGACAGCAGCATGACATGTCATCAACACGTTCCCCGTCACCGGATTAGAACTGGTCGGTGTCGCGCAGGAAGCGCCAGCCGCCGGCCGGCATCGGGCCCATCGAGATGCGGCCGATGCGCAGGCGGCGCAGTGCGGTCACGCGCAGGCCCACGTCGCCGCACAGGCGCTCGATCTGGCCGCGCTGGATGTTCTTGCCGGCGATGCGCAGGCGCTGTTCGCTTTGCCAGCTGGCCTTGAACATGCGGCCAAGCTTGGCCATGCCATTGTCGGCGATCTGGCCGTCGACCTCGACAACGTATTCGGACTCGTTGCGCGAGGCATCGTCGACCAGCTTGCGGATCACCCGGAAATCCTGGCTGAACACGATCAGGCCCGAGGCCATGGTTTCCAGCGGCGTGGCAGCCGTGGTCTTGAACAGGTGCCGGCGCAGGAACGGCTTGCCGCGCCCGTGTTCCAGCACCTGGTTCTCGGCGGTGATGCTCGCGAGCGCCGCCTCGATTTCGATGCCGGCCGGCTTGTGCATCAGGATCGTCACCGGATCCGGTTCGACCGGCGTCGCACCGGGCAGCAGCTCGACCTTTTGCTCCGGCGTAACGCGGGTGGCGGGATCTTCGGCCACGGCGCCGTCGACGCTGACCCAGCCGCCGGCGATATAACGCTCGGCATCGGCGCGCGAGCACCCTGCCACGTCGGCCACGCGCTTGGCCAGGCGGATTGCTTCTTCAGTTGTCATGCACGCCAATCAGTAAAAAATGCGGTGAAGACATCGACCGTGCGCTGGACATCGCGCGCGGAGACATCGAGGTGCGTCACGAGACGCATTCTGGGGCCGACCGTGGCGCGGATCTGAGCCCGTTCGAGCGCCGCGCGCAGCGGCGCACAGGCGCCAGCCGGCACGTCGATCCAGAAGATATTCGTTTGCGGGGTGCTGACGGTGAGCGCCGGGATCAGGGCCAGGCCGCGCGCCAGTTCCGCCGCATTGTCATGGTCCTGCGCCAGCAGCGCGACATTGTGTTCGAGCGCGTAATGCGCGGCAGCGGCGATCACGCCGGCCTGACGCATGCCGCCGCCCAGCATCTTGCGCCAGCGCTTGCCCTGCTCGATGAAGGCTTTCGGCCCCAGCAGCACCGAGCCGACCGGTGCGCCCAGGCCTTTGGACAGGCACACTGAGACGGTGTCGAATCCCTTGACGGCGTCCGCCAGGCTGATGCCCTGCTTGACGGCAGCATTGCAGATGCGCGCGCCGTCCAGGTGCGTGGCCAGACCCTTGTCGTGGGCCAGCGTCGTGGCCGCAGCCACGTACTCCTGGCTCAGCACACGGCCGCCGATCGTGTTTTCCAGCGCCAGCAGGCGGGTACGCGCGAAGTGCATGTCGTCGGGCTTGATGTAGGCCTCGATGTCGGCCAGCAGGATCGAGCCATCCGGCTGGTTGGCGATCGGCTGCGGCTGGATACTGCCCAGCACTGCAGCGCCGCCGCCTTCGTACTTGTACGTGTGCGCTTCCTGGCCCACCAGATATTCGTCGCCGCGGCCGCAATGCGTCATCAGGGCGATCAGATTGGTCTGCGTGCCGCTCGGCGCGAACATGCCGGCCTCGTAACCGAACAGCTCCGCCGCATAATCCTGCAGGCGGTTGACCGTGGGGTCGTCGCCATACACATCGTCGCCGACGCCCGCAGCCACCATCGTGGCGCGCATTGCGGCGCTTGGCTGCGTTACCGTATCGCTGCGCAGGTCGATCCAGCCTTGCGTGTTGTCGCTCATGCTTGTTGTCACTCCGTGGTAGCGGCTTGTGGGGCGTAGAAACGTTCGGTCATCTCTGCCAGGCCCAGTTCACCCAGCACCTCGTGCAGGCGTTCGGTCGGGCGGCGGCGCGGCAGGTTCTTGTAGGTGGCGATGATCAGTTCATTCTTCATCGAGTGTTCCCAGCCCACCAGCTCGGTCACGGTGACCTGGTAGCCATGCGCTTCGAGCTGCAGGCAGCGCAGCACATTGGTGATCTGGCTGCCGAATTCGCGCGTGTGGATCGGGTGGCGCCAGATTTCGGTCAGCGCCCTGCGTTTCACGTCCTTGCCCTTGTTCTTGCGCAGGACGGTAGCGACTTCGGCCTGGCAGCACGGCACCAGCACCATGTGCTTCGCATTCTTCTTGAGCGCGAAGTCGATGGCGTCGTCGGTGGCGGTATTGCAGGCATGCAGCGCGGTGACGATGTCGATCGATTCAGGGAGCGCGCTCGAGGTGCTCGATTCGGCCACCGACAGCGGCAGGAACGACATGCCCTTGAAACCCAGGCGCACAGCCAGCTCGGTCGATTTGGTGACCAGCTCTTCGCGCGTCTCGATGCCGTAGATGTGCGAGCCTTCGCCTTGAGCTTTGACGAACAGGTCGTACAGGATGAAGCCAAGGTACGATTTGCCGGCGCCATGGTCGACCAGCGACACGCTGCCCTTCGCCCCCTGCACATCGCGCAGCAGCGGCTCGATGAAGTTGTACAGGTGGTAGACCTGCTTGAGCTTGCGGCGGCTGTCCTGGTTCAACTTGCCGTCGCGGGTCAGGATGTGCAGCTCCTTGAGCAGCTCGATCGACTGGCCCGGGCGAACCTCGGGTGGCAGCTCCGGAGCGGCCGGGGCTTTCTTGACGTTCTCGACACGCTTCATGAAGATCAGTGGTTCTTTTCGGCAGCGTGGTTGATCGTGTACTTCGGGATCTCGACGACGAGGTCTTCGTCGGCGACGATCGCCTGGCACGACAGGCGCGAATTGGGCTCCAGGCCCCAGGCCTTGTCGAGCATGTCTTCTTCCTGTTCTTGCTGTTCGTTCAGCGAATTGAAGCCTTCGCGCACGATCACGTGGCAGGTCGTGCAGGCGCAGACGCGGTCGCAGGCGTGTTCGATGTCGATGTCGTTCTCGAGCAGGACGTCGCAGACCGATTTGCCGCTTGGCGCGTCAAGCACGGCGCCTTCTGGGCACAGCACTGGATGGGGGAGGATGACGATTTGTGGCACTTGGGTTACCTCGGTTGATTGTTGTAGTGATGCGCTTTCAAGACCGTCGTTCCCGCGAAGGCGGGAACCCAAGCCAGTTTGCAGCGTGCCGACGTTCGATGGTCATGGCAACGCTGGCAAACTTGGGTTCCCGCCTCCGCGGGAACGACGTTTCCGGGTTGCGTCTTAAATTTCGTCCAGCGACTTGCCCGACAATGCCTTGCGCACGCTCTTGTCCATGCGGCGCGCCGCGAATTCTTCGGTGCCATGCGCCAGCGCCTGGACTGCATCGTGCACCACGTTCTGGCGCAGGCCCGGTTCGAGCGTGGTGTCGTTCGACATCGCCACCGCGTCGCGCACCATTTGCAATTGCGCGGCAATCGTGGCCTGCTCGTCGGGCGACAGCAGATCGGTATCGCTGTCCAGCGCCGACTGCGTGGCCAGCAGGATGCGCTCGGCCTCGACTTGCTCTTCGCGCAGTGCGCGCATCTGCATGTCGCTCGAGGCCGACGTGTACGAATCCTGCAGCATGCGCGCCACCTGGTCGTCC
Source organism: Massilia aurea (assembly GCF_014200505.1). Classification (GTDB taxonomy): domain Bacteria; phylum Pseudomonadota; class Gammaproteobacteria; order Burkholderiales; family Burkholderiaceae_D; genus Telluria; species Telluria aurea_B. The sequence continues at coordinate 58,305 of NZ_JACHBX010000003.1, forward strand.
GCCAGGCCATACGACGGCTTGACCGTGATCGATGCTTCGACGCCCGAGCGCATTTCGCGCGCAGCCACCGCCAGCAAGCCATCGGCGTCGACCTGGTAGGTCACGCGGATGCGCGCGGCGCCGGCTGCCATCGGCGGGATGCCGCGCAGCTCGAAGCGTGCCAGCGAACGGCAGTCCGACACCAGCTCGCGCTCGCCCTGCACCACGTGCACCGCCAGCGCCGTCTGGCCATCCTTGAAGGTCGTGAATTCCTGCGCGCGCGCGACCGGAATCGTCGAGTTGCGCGGAATGATTTTTTCGACCAGACCGCCCATCGTCTCGATGCCCAGCGACAGCGGGGTCACGTCCAGCAGAAGCCAGTCTTCGCCGTCGGCGCGGTTGCCGGCCAGCAGATTGGCCTGGATCGCCGCGCCCAGCGCCACCACGCGGTCCGGGTCGATATTGGCGTGAGGGATGGTCTGAAAGAATTCCGACACCGCCCGGCGCACGTGCGGCATGCGCGTCGCGCCGCCGACCATGACCACGCCGTCGACGTCTTCGACGCTCGTATCGGCATCGCGCATCGCCTTGCGGATCGCATTCATCGTCTTGCCGACCAGGTGCTTCGTGATCTCGACAAATTCCGTGGCCGTGATCGTCACCTGCACCAGCTCGCCCGACTTCAGGATCGCCTCGATCGTCGTTTCTTCGTTCGTCGACAGCAGTTCCTTGGCCTGGCGAGCCTTGACCATCAGCGTCGCGGTGTCCTGGTCCGACAGAGGCGCCAGACGCGCCTTTTCCATGATCCAGCAGAACAGGCGATGGTCGAAATCGTCGCCACCCAACGCCGAATCGCCGCCGGTCGACAGCACTTCGAACACGCCTTTTGACAGCTTGAGGATCGAGATGTCGAACGTGCCGCCGCCCAGATCGTAGACGGCGTACACGCCTTCCTTGCCCTGGTCGAGGCCATACGCGATGGCTGCGGCAGTCGGCTCGGACAGCAGGCGCAGGACATTCAGGCCGGCCAGCTGGGCCGCATCCTTGGTGGCCTGGCGCTGTGCATCGTCAAAATAGGCCGGCACCGTGATCACGGCGCCCACCAGGTCGTCGCCCAGCGAATCTTCGGCGCGCTGGCGCAGCGTGGCCAGGATCTGGGCCGAGATTTCGACGGGGCTTTTCACGCCGGCGACGGTATTCAACTGGACCATGCCCTCGCCATCGACGAAGTCGTACGGCAGGTTTTCTGCGTGCGTGATGTCTTTGAGGCCACGGCCCATGAAGCGCTTGACCGAGACGATCGTGTTCTTCGGGTCGGTGGTCTGATGCGCACGTGCCTTGTGGCCGATGTGGGCGTGGCCGTTGTCCAGGTAGCGCACGATCGACGGCAGCAGCGAGCGGCCTTCCTCGTCACTGAGCACTTCAGGGCTGCCGCTGCGAACGGTGGCGACGAGCGAATTGGTGGTGCCCAGGTCAATGCCCACTGCCAGGCGATGCTGGTGCGGGGCGGTGGACATGCCGGGTTCGGCGATTTGGAGGAGTGCCATAGTCGTGATACCAGTGTTATTTTTGCATGCCGGAGACGGTGCGGACGCTATTTTACGCGTCCGACCGGCATAGCGGGGCGTGGACGACAACGCCGTCCACGATGAAGTGCGGGAAGGTTATGCCTCGATCGCTTCGAAGGCGTACTGCACTTCGTCGCCGAACTTGTCGAGAAACATCAGCGAGCGCACGCCCTGCGCGGCTGCGGCGTAGTCCCCCGCATCGAGCTGCTGGCCAACGGTGACCAGCATCTGCTTGCGTTCGGCGCGTACCTGCGCATCGAGTGCGTCGAGCGCAGCGGCATCCTTGCCCGCGCGCGCATCGCCCAGTTCTTCGCGCCATTCCATCTGCTGCATCAGAAACGCAGTGGGCATCGCGGTATTCGATTCGGTCTGCAGGTCGACGCCGTTCAATTCGCACAGATACTGCGCGCGCTTTTGCGGATTGCGCAGGGTCTGGTAGGCGTCGTTGGCGCGCGTCGCCCATTGCATGGCGACGCGTTTTTCGCCGTCGCTGCTGCCGACAAACCTGTCAGGATGAACGCGGCCCTGGATCTCGCGGTAGGCGGCATCCAGGGCGCTCTGGTCGACCTCGAAACGGGCCGGCAGTTGAAACAGTTCGAAGTGATTCTGCATGCGCGATCAGATGCGGAAGCTCTCGCCGCAGCCGCAATTGTCCTTGACGTTCGGATTATTGAAGCGGAAGCCCTCGTTGAGGCCTTCGCGGGCGAAATCGAGCTCGGTGCCGTCGATGTACGGCAGGCTTTTCGGGTCAACGAAGACCTGCACGCCATGCGATTCGAAGACGCTGTCTTCGTTTGCGCTTTCATCGACGTACTCGAGCTTGTAGGCCAGGCCGGAGCAGCCGGTGGTGCGCACACCGAAACGCAAGCCAATGCCCTTGCCCCGGCGTTCGAGGTAACGGTTGACGTGCTTTGCAGCTTTTTCGGTCAGGGTGATTGCCATGTTGTGCTTCTCCAGCTCAGTTCTATTACCAGGAATTACGCCGCTGCGACTGCTGCAACTGCTTTATCGGCGTGCTTTGCCTTGTAGTCGGCCACAGCGGCCTTGATCGCGTCTTCTGCCAGGATCGAGCAGTGGATCTTGACCGGCGGCAGTGCCAGCTCTTCGGCGATCTGCGTGTTCTTGATGGCCAGTGCTTCGTCCAGGCTCTTGCCCTTGACCCACTCAGTGATCAGCGAGCTCGATGCGATGGCCGAACCGCAGCCATACGTCTTGAACTTTGCGTCTTCGATCAGGCCCTGGTCGTTGACCTTGATCTGCAGCTTCATGACGTCGCCGCAGGCCGGTGCGCCGACCATGCCGGTGCCGATGTCATCGTCGCCCTTGTCGAAGGCGCCGACGTTGCGTGGGTTTTCGTAGTGGTCCAGTACTTTGTCCGAATATGCCATGGTGATGCTCCAGTATGTTTAGAAAATGCGCGCTCGGTATGAGCAGATCAGTGTGCAGCCCACTGGATCGAGCTGATGTCGATCCCGTCCTTGAACATGTCCCACAGCGGCGACAGTTCACGCAGCTTGCCAACTTTGCTCTTGAGCAGGTTGACGGCAAAATCAATTTCTTCTTCGGTCGTGAAGCGGCCAATCGAGAAGCGGATCGAGCTGTGCGCCAGCTCGTCGCTGCGGCCCAGGGCGCGCAGCACGTACGATGGTTCCAGGCTGGCCGAGGTGCAGGCCGAACCGGACGACACGGCCAGGTCCTTGATCGCCATGATCAGGGACTCGCCTTCGACATAGTTGAACGAGACGTTCAGGTTATGCGGCACGCGGTGGTCCATGTCGCCATTGATATAGACTTCTTCGATCTCCATCAGGCCACGGGCCAGGCGATCGCGCAGTGCGCGCACGCGCGCCAGCTCGCTGTCCATCTCGACCTTCGCCAGGCGGAATGCTTCGCCCATGCCGACGATCTGGTGCGTCGGCAGCGTGCCCGAACGCATGCCGCGCTCGTGACCGCCACCGTGCATCTGCGCTTCGAGGCGCACGCGCGGCTTGCGACGCACGTACAGCGCGCCAATGCCTTTCGGGCCATAGGCCTTGTGCGCAGTGAAGGTCATCAGGTCGACCTTGAGGACTTCGAGGTTGATCTCGACCTTGCCGACGGCCTGGGCCGCGTCGCAATGGAAGATGATGCCCTTCGAGCGCAGCAGTTCGCCGATTTCGGCGATCGGCTGCACGACGCCGATTTCGTTGTTCACGAACATGACCGAGACGAGGATGGTGTCAGGGCGGATCGCCGCTGCCAGCTGCTCGACAGTGATCAGGCCGTTGGCTTGCGGCTCGAGGTAGGTCGCTTCGAAGCCGACGCGTTCGAGTTCACGCACGGTATCCAGCACGGCCTTGTGCTCGGTTTTCACGGTGATGATGTGCTTGCCCTTGGTCTTGTAGAACTGGGCCGCACCCTTGATCGCCAGGTTGTTGCTTTCGGTCGCGCCGGAGGTCCAGACGATTTCGCGCGGATCGGCGCCGATGATCGCGGCGACGTGGCCGCGTGCTTCTTCGACGGCCGCTTCGGCGTTCCAGCCGTAGGCATGGCTACGCGACGCAGGATTACCGAACTGCTCGCGCAGGAACGGAATCATCTTGTCGGCGACGCGTGGATCGACCGGCGTCGTGGCCGAGTAATCCATGTAGATCGGGAAATGTGGAGCTGGCGCGAAGCTTTGCTCGGTGGTCTTGTCCATTGGCGCGTTCATCTGATTTACTCCGGTAACTTTAGTTTTGTCCGACTGCGGCGGGGGCGCCGCGGTGCACGTGCACGACGTTCTGTTCTTTCTGGCGCTGCTGGTCGACCAGGTCTTGCAACGATACCGAATCGAGGTAGTCGACCATTTTTTCGTTCAGCGTGGTCCACAGTTCGTGGGTCATGCACCGGGCGCCGTCGGTATGGGCGCCATGGCAGTTCTCTTTACCGCCGCACTGGGTTGCATCGAGCGGCTCATCGACGGCGATGATGATGTCCGCCACCGTCACCTTGCCCGCCGCGCGCGCCAGGCTGTAGCCACCGCCCGGACCACGGATCGATTCGACGATCTCGTGGCGGCGCAGCTTGCCAAACAGCTGCTCGAGGTACGACAGCGAAATGGCCTGGCGCTGGCTGATGCCCGACAGCGTGACCGGACCATTGCCTTGACGCATGGCAAGGTCGATCATCGCAGTGACAGCAAAACGGCCTTTGGTGGTCAGACGCATTTCAACCCCGGTGAATGATAAAATATTTCTCTTGTCCAAGTACCAAGTCCGAGCCGCATCCTGCAGCACGTTTCCCTCTGAGAGCGGGGAAAGACCTGATTAGTTGAACGATTTAGTCAAGTATAGCAAATCGCAATGATCTTGTCTTGGACCACCCCAAAAACGGCGGGTCAGTTCCACTCCTGAAAAAGTCGCTGTTGAACGCGTGGACGGGGAACCCGTCCACCCTACGAGTGGCTCACCGTAGGGTGGATGGCTATGCCATCCACGCGTTCAACCCAACGTGATTTGTGACGCGCCGATTTGCTGAACGCGATTAACGGGCCCGCAGCAACGCCATCGGCCCGAACAGCGCCTGCATGCCCACATGCCCGATGAAGCTGAGGTTATAGGGATGCTCGGCCACCTCCTGCGGGAACGCAGCCGTCTCCGGCAACTTCTGCAATTGCTCGGCGATCTTGCCCCACAGGACCAGCGTCGGTACGTGCTTTTGCGCACCCAGCGCTGCCAGCACCGTCTGCAAAAACGGCAACCAGGCGCGCGCATCGATGACCGGCTTGACATGCTTGCGAAACACCAGCGCGGCATTCAGCAGCAAAAAGCCTTCTTGCACGAGATTGTCCTGCAACTGCGCCAGCGTCTGGATGGAGCCGTCAGCGCGCGCGGCCTGGGCGATCGGCGCCAGCGCCTCCCCGCTCGTCGCATCGGGCTTCAGCTGGCCGCCGGCCACCAGCAGCATTTTCATGAAGTTGCGCAGTGACGTCGCCCGGTTCACGGGCTTGGATAGTCCTGCGTCGCTCCACAGGTCACCCACGGCGCCGTCCATGAAGCTCACGCCGGTAGCGCTTGCGGCGCGCGGGTACGGCCCCTCCCCCACCAGCACGTAGCGTACCTTGTCCAGCGGCTGGGCAAAGGCGGCGAACATGCGGTGTTCCGTGGGGACGTAATCGTCCTGCGCCAGCGCGGGCAAATAATCAGGGTTGGCGCGGGCCACCGCCTGCAGCCCCGCTTCGAGGATCGGACGCCACGAGGCATCGGCCAGGTCGAGGGCCTGCAGGATCGGTGCAGGAATGGCAATAGAACTGGAGGCAGGCGCGGCGATGGCGGTCATGGCGAAATGGCAATGGAAGGAGGCGGCGATTGTAGCGCGCCGCCGCCCTTCGCATCCACCCGCGCGCTATTCGGAATCGGGCTGGCGCGACGGGTGCGCCGCCTGGAACGCAGGCAATGCGATGCACAACGCATTGATGCGGTCGATATTCGGGTAGCCCGACACATCGATATTGAAACGCTGCGCATTGAATACCTGCGGCGCCAGGTAGCAATCGGCGATGGTCGGATGGTCGCCGTGGCAGAACGGCCCCGCGCCGGGATCGCGCGCCAGATGGGCTTCGAGCGATTGCAGTCCCTCGATCACCCAGTGACGGTACCACTCGCTCTTGGCCTGGTCGGGCACACCGATCTCGCGCGCCAGGTAATTGAGCACGCGCAGATTGGTGATCGGGTGGATATCGCAACCGATGATCTGGGCCAGCTCGCGCACGCGCGCCCGGCCCGGTGCATCCTTCGGCAGCAGCGGCACGTCCGGATACACTTCTTCGAGATACTCGATGATCGCCAGCGACTGCGACAGCGTGATGCGGTCATCCTGGAAGGCCGGTACCAGGCCGCTCGGGTTGATCTGGCGATAGTCGTCCTGCAGGTGCTGTCCGCCATCCTTGAGCAGGTGCACCGGCACGGCGTCGTAGGCCAGCCCTTTCAGATGCAGCGCAATACGCACGCGGTAGGCGGCCGAACTGCGAAAGTAGGTATACAGTTTCATGGTTGTCTCTCGTGGTAACGGACGACTTCCTGATCGATGGCGCCAAAGATGCTGGCCCCGCTCGCATCCAGCATTTCGATGCGCACCGTGTCGCCGAATGACAGGTAAGGCGTTTTGGGGGCGCCGCCTTCGATGGTTTCGTACATGCGCACTTCGGCCAGGCAGCAATAGCCCACGCCGCCATGCTCGACACTCGAGCCATAAAGCCCACCCTGCTTGTTCGACACGGTGCCCGAACCGATGATGCTGCCCGCGCACAGCTCGCGCGTGGTGGCCGCGTGCGCGATCAGCTGGGCAAAGCTGAAGGTCATGTCTTCGCCGGCGTTGGGTTTGCCGAATGCGGCGCCGTTGAGCGTGACCAGGATCGGCAGATGCAGCTTGTTGCCCTGCCAGGCCTCGCCCAGCTCGTCCGGCGTGACCGCCACCGGCGAGAACGCGCTGGCCGGCTTGGATTGGTAGAAGCCGAAGCCCTTGGCCAGCTCGTTCGGGATCAGGTTGCGCAGCGAGACGTCGTTGACCAGCATGATGAGGCGGATGGCACTAGCGGCCTCGGCTGCGTCGGCGCCCATCGGCACGTCGCCTGTGACCACGGCCACCTCGGCTTCGAGGTCGATGCCCCAGTCTTCGGACAGTGCCGCGATCGGGTCCATTGGACCGACGAAGGAATCGCCACCGCCCTGGTACATCAGCGGATCGGTATAGAACGACGCCGGCACCTCGGCGCCGCGCGCCTTGCGCACCAGCTCGACGTGGTTGATGTAGGCCGAGCCGTCGGCCCACTGGTAGGCGCGCGGCAGCGGCGAATGACAATCTGCTTCGATGAACGATTCAGCCCCCTCGGCGTTGCCGTCATTGAGCTGGGCATAGACGTCTTCGAGCTGCGGCTTGCACGCATCCCAGTTGTCGAGCGCGGCCTGCAGCGTGCGCGCGATGGTCGGGACTTGCTGGCAGGTGACCAGATCGCGGCTGACGACGACCAGGGTGCCGTCGCGGCCGCCGGCTTTGAGGGTGGCGAGTTTCATGGACTGTCCTTTTGTTATTGCTGAGTAGCCGCCATTACAAGGTAAAACGCACTATCATACAAACGATATTTTCAGTGTGATATATCAGCTTATCTAATCAATCCATCTGATGAATCCAACGTTACGACAAATGCGCGCCTTCGTTGCGCTGGCCCGCACCGGCAATTTCACGCTGGCCGCGCAGACGCTGCACGTGACGCAATCGGCACTGTCGGGCCTGATCAAGGAGCTCGAGCAGACGCTGGACGCCAGGGTCGTCGACCGCAGCACGCGCCGGATCGGCCTGACCGACATCGGCCGCGAGTTGCTGCCCTTATTTAGCCAGATCATCGACGACCTGGACGGTGCGCTGGCTAACGTGGCCGACCACACGCGCCTGAAGAAAGGCGTTGTTCGCATCGCCGCGCCACAGCTGATGGCGTGCACCCTGCTGCCGCCCAGCATTGCCGCCTACCGCGCGCAACACCCGGAGATCGTCGTGCGCCTGGCCGACACCGAAGTCGAGGGTGTCATCACGCGCGTGCTGTCGGGCGAGGCGGATGTGGGAATCGGCCCGGAACGCACGCCCGCGCCGCCGCTGCTGGCGCGCGAACTGTTTTCCATGCCGTTCGCGCTGGTGTTTCCACACGAGCATCCGCTCGCTGCGCTCGAGCGCGTGACGTGGCAGGATGCGGCGGCCTACCCGTTCATCTCGCTGCAGGGCCAGTTCACCGAATTGCTGCTCGACGCAGTGCCGCCCTCGCGCACGGGCATTGCTTTGAGCCCAGCGCATGAGGTCACGTTCATGACGACGGCGCTGGCCATGGTCAGCGCCGGCCTGGGCGTCACGGTGTGCCTGCCCTATGCGGCGCCGCTGGCCACGCTGTACGGACTGACGATGCGCCCGCTCGATGCGCCGACGCTGCAGCGACGCTTTTTCGTCTATACGCGGCCTGGCAGATCGCTGTCGCCGGCCGCCGAGAGTTATGTGGAATTCCTCTTTGCATATGTAAAACGGGCGCAAGCGGAAGGCTGATTCTCACAAAAAGGCACGCTACAATGGGTCGTGTCTTTTTTTATCGGACCCACGATGTCCCACGATACCATCGCGATCAACCGCCAGATGAACAAGTTCGACGGCCATGCCAGCGTCTGGCTGTTTGGCTACGGCTCCCTGATCTTCAAACCCGATTTCCCGTTTCTTCAGCAACGCGCGGCGTCCATCCGCGGCTGGACGCGCCGCTTCTGGCAAGGCTCGCACGATCATCGCGGCACCGAAACGGCGCCGGGGCGCGTCGTGACCCTCGTACCAGACCCGGACGCCGTTTGCCACGGCATGGCGTTTCTCGTTACGCCCGAAGAATTCGCGCATCTCGACCATCGCGAAAAGAACGGCTACCTGCGTCTGGCGACGCAAATGCAATTTGACGACGGCAGCAGCGACGAAGGCATCGTGTATATCGCCACGCACGACAACGCGGCGTACCTGGGCCCGGCCGATGAGCACGCCATCGCGCGCCAGATCGCCACGGCGCGCGGCCCGAGCGGGCCGAACAGCGACTACCTGCTGGGCCTGGCCCAGTCACTGCGCGCGCTGGGCAAACCCGATCCGCACGTGTTCGAGATCGAGCGGCATCTGGCGGCCATGGGGGTTACGCAGCAGTACGCTTGATGGGGTCAGCGTTTGAGTCGTCCTGCTGCGCGATGGCTGCAAGCGTGGCCAGCACGCGCGCAGCACGCTGTTCGAGCGAACCTGTCAGGATCGTGTAGACGATGTCGCGCTGAGCCAGATCGTCCAGTACCAGTTGCTGGATCTCCGTGCGCCACGCGGCGTTTTCACGTACGCCTGGTTCTTCTTCATACGGGATATCGTCAGCACACACGAAATGGTGAAGGTAGCGGGTGCGGCATTCCAGCGCGTAGCGCAGCAAGGCTGGCGGCACCGGCTCGGTGACCTGGCCGAAGCGCAGGCCGAGCAGCAGCGTGGTCAGTGCATTGGTGTCGACGAAGACGTACTCGCCAGCGGCGTTCGCGACAGCAGCGTCTTCGGCAGCGCGGTGCCGCTCGGCGATCTCGACGTAATCAGCGGCCACCAGCTGGCCCTGCTTTTCTTCCCAGACAAAGCGGCCGATTTCGGGCACGAACTGCACGCCCTGCTCGCGCGCCAGCATGCTGGCCAATGTCGATTTCCCCGTCGACTCGGCGCCGACAAACACTACCAGCCGACTGCCCGCCTCTTGCTCACCCATGCCTGCATCCTGTAACGATCGATGCGACATCCTAGCCGAGCCGCCGTGACAACTCAACGGTTCAGTCGAGCGCGCGCTGGCGCGACTCGGTGTCCACGCACAGGATGGCAATGGCGCCCATGAGCAGGAAGCCAGAGAGCATGATCAGCGCCAGCGTGAAGTGTGTCGCCATCACGGGTGCGACGATCGCGGGCGCGAACAGGCCGCCGAAACGGGCAACTGCCCCCGCCATGCCCATCCCGCTGGCGCGCAGGCGCGTCGGGTAGACCTCGGGCGTGAACGCATACAGCGCGCCCCACGTGCCCAGCAGCGCAAAGCTCATCAACAACGTCGAACCGACGACCAGCACGGTCGAGCTGCCCAGGCTGTAGCCGAGGCATCCGACACTGCTCAGCAGCAGAAAACCGACCAGCGTCGGCTTGCGACCCCAGCGTTCGACGCCATACGCGGCCAGCGCGAAGCCGGGCAGCTGGACCAGCGCCAGCACGATCAAAAATTCCTGGCCACGCATGAAGCCGAAGCCTTCCGCACTCAGCCGGATCGGCAGGTAGACGAACACGCCGTAATAGGCAATCGAGATCAGGCCCCAGGCCACGAACAGCGCCACGCTGCGCCGGCGCAGCCCGCCCGAGAACAGCGACAGCAGTGTCGTTTTGACCTGAGGCTCGGGCAGCAACGGCGGCATCGTCAGCGTACGGCCATTCGTCCTGGCCACACGTTCCAGCACGGCGCGCGCCTCGTCCGGTTTGCCGCTGCGGTGCAGGTACATGGGCGACTCGGGGATGTACCAGCGCAGCACGACGCCGATGAGCGCCGGGATGCCGGTGACAAAGAAGATGACGCGCCACGCATCGTCACCCCAGCCGACTGCCCACAAGGCCAGCACGGCCAGGGAGATCGTGCCCAGCGCCCAGAACGATTCAAGCAGCACCAGCCAGCGGCCACGCCGGTCGCTGGGCAGGAACTCGGCCATCATCGTGTAATCGACTGGCAGCGTCGCACCCACACCGATGCCCGTCATCAGGCGCAGCGCGAGCAGCCACGTGAAGTCGGGCGCAAACGCCGACGCCACGCCGAAGCAGGCGTCGATTACGACCGCCATCAACAGCACGGGCCGGCGGCCAATACGATCGGCCAGGCGCCCGAAGACAAACGCGCCGATCAGCATGCCGACGAAGAATACGGTCCCCGTCTGCAAAGCCTGCGGCATCGACAGCCCGAAAGTCTTCGCGATCGACGGCGCAGAAAAGCCGATCGACAGCACCTGCATCGCGTCGGCCAGCCAGACCAGGCCGAAGATCAGGAAGATCCGGTACTGGAACCGGCCGACGCCAGCGGCCTGCAAGCCCTGCTCCATCGTCACGGCGGCAGCGCCGGCCTCGTTCGGGCGGCTGCCGGAAAGGCCGGCCTGGCCTGGTGTCACTGGTGTGGTCATGGATTCTTATCGAGGCGACTGGACGGCGCGCGCATCGGCGCGCCTGTCAATGCCGCATCTTAGAATAAAACGAGCTCGTCAGTGACGTTTTACCAAGGGTGTCGAGGGCTTAGAGGACCGATCAGCCACCAATGTTCAGCGATGCCCCGCCTGGCGAGCCCATGCCGCCCATACCACCCATACCCGATCCCGGGCCACGTCCGTTGCCCGGCACGCCGCGCCGGTTCTGCTCGTCGCGTGGTCCGCCCGGAGCGGCCCCACGCCCGCCGCCTTCGGGCACCACGCGCATTAGCTGCTCGCCCAGCCGACCGGCGACCTGGCGGCGTTGCTGATCATCCAGCCCATCATTCACGTCGAGCCACAAGGCGCGCAGTTGCCGGTCCTCGGCGTTTGCTGTCGCGCTTTCGGCCTCGGTGGCTGCATCGAGCTTGCGCAGGTCAGCGTCCGGGCTGGCCAGCAAGGTCCTGGCCCATTCCTGGAGTGCCGCGCGGCGCCGTGTGCGATCGCGCAGGATCGTGCGCGATGCGGCTTCGGCCTTGCTCCACAGGGTTTGCTGGTTGGGACTCAGGCCAAGTGACTGTTTCAGGTCGCCCGCCATCGGCAACAGGTCTTCGGCGCGCAGATCGGTCAGTGGTACCGCATGCGCCGCGCCGGCGCCGGCCATGGCCAGTGACAGCAGGCAGATGCGCAGCCAGCAAGGCAAGCGTGAGAACGTGGTTGGAAATGGCATACGATACCCATGGTCATAAAGGACGATCACGAATATAAGCGCAAGGCAGATGGCTGTCGTGCTGCTTTACCGAAACTTACCCGGCGCGTCACCACCGTTTCAGCGCTGCGCCAAGTTGTTTCAGGCTTGGGGACAGTGCGCCCAGCACGTTGCCGATACGGGAAGTCTGCCCCGGCCCGAGCAAGCTGACGGCGGCCGCCAGCACCTTGTCGTCACGCGTACCGAACATGCGCGTGCTTTCCACGCCGGCACGTGTCGCGGGCGGCGCATCATCCTGTACCGGCAGGATCGCGGTGAGATGCTGCGCCAGGTCTTCCTCGCGCAGTGCCAGTCCCCTCGCACCAGCCTGCGCGCGATCCTGTGCCACGATCACGTCCGGCGTGATCCCGCGCGCCTGGATTTCGTGGCCATTGGGCGTGAAGTAGCGCGCCACCGTGAGCTTGACGGCACTGTCGCCGGTCAGCGGAAAGATGCTCTGGATCGAACCCTTGCCGAAGGTACGCGAGCCAAGCACGGTGGCGCGGCCGTGGTCCTGCAATGCGCCGGCCAGCAATTCGGCGGACGACGCCGACGCACCGTTGACCAGCACCGCCAGCGGCACCGTTCGCGCCCATGCGGGCAGGTCGGCCAGCACGTCCGGCTCGTCTGGCCGCTGGTAGAACCGCGGGTCGACCGTGACGGTGGCAGCGGAATCAGGATCGGCAGCGGTGGCACGCCCGCGCGCCGAAAATAATGGCGTCCCTGGTGGCAGGAACGCCCCGGCCACGCCGACCGCGGCCGACACCAGGCCGCCCGGATCATTGCGCACATCGAGCACGATGCCGCGCGGCGCCCCGCTTGGGTCGAGCGTTTTCAAGGCCGCAACCAGGTCGTGCGCGGTGCGCCCTTCGAATGCCGACACCTGGATCCATGCGATGCCGTTTGGCATTGCACGTGCCGTAACGGTCTGTGCCAGCAACGCGGCCCGGTGCAGCCTGGCGGTACGAACGGCGCCGCTGCCGCCCCGCCGGTACCCGATGTCCAGCGCGCTACCGGGCACGCCGCGCATGCGGCGCGCAATCTCGGGCAAGCGCATGCCAGAGAGCGTGGCACCGTCGATCGACGCGATCGTATCGCCCGGCTCGATGCCGGCCAGGTACGCCGGTGAGTCTGCGGTGACCGCCGTTACCACCATGTCTGCGGCAGCGAAGTCGACACTGATGCCGATGCCGGTGTACTCGCCAGCCTCGTCCTTACGGACGGCATCGAGTTCATCCTTGTCCAGAAAACCCGAGTGCGGGTCGAGCGAGGCGAGCATGCCGGCGATCGCCCCTTCGAGCAGCTTCTTGTCGTCCGGCGCCTCGACGTACCGGGTTTTTACCAGCGCATAGGCCGAGAGCAAGGCCTGGAATTCGGCAGCGGGAACCACGACCGGCTCGCCTGCGCGGCAGGTGCTTGCGGCGACAAGGGGAAAGAGAAGGCAAAGAATGGTGGCGTGGCGTCGTTTCATGAGTCGGTGTCCTTGATGATCGACCGATTCTCTGCTGACCGCGTGTTGTGTGCGGTTAAGCGCTTGTAAGCAGGTGTAAGCAGGGGCTGTGCAGATCTGCATTCAGCGCTGGCGCCTCAGTTGCATTCTCAGAACAGGTCCAGCTGCCCTGCGCCCTGAGTAGTGCCTCGGCGTGTCGTCGCGGGCACCACCACTGGTCGCCGGAATTGCGAGCGATCGAGCCGCCCGAAACGCCCGCGCAATGACTTGAAGCCAAGGCGCTCGACCGCTTTTTCAAAGCGTTGCCGGATCAGGTCGGCCCAGACGCCGTCACCATGCATGCGCTGTGCAAAGTCGGCATCGTAGTCCTTGCCGCCGCGCATTTCGCGAATGCGGTTCATCACCCGCTGCGCGCGGTCCGGGAAATGGGCTTGCAGCCACTCTTGAAACAGCGGATTGACTTCGTGCGGCAGGCGCAGCACCGTGTAGTGGGCGCCGACCGCGCCGGCGTCGCGCGCCGCTTCAAGGATGCGTTCGATCTCGGGCTCGGTCACGAACGGGATGATCGGCGCCACGCTCACGCTGACGGGAATGCCGGCGTCGGTCAGCGTACGGATCGTGCGCAGACGCCGCATCGGCGCGGCCGCGCGTGGCTCCAGCGTGCGCGAAATCTGCGCGTCGAGTGTCGTGAGCGTCACCGCCGCGCAGGCCAGGTTGTTGGCCGCCATCGGCGCCAGCAGGTCGATGTCGCGCTCGATCAGCGACGACTTGGTGATCAGGCCAAGCGGGTGGCGGCATTCGGACAATACCTCCAGTACCTGGCGCGTGATCTGGCGTTCGCGCTCGCAGGGCTGGTAGGCGTCGGTGTTGACGCCAATGGCGATGTGTTCGGGGATGTAGCCGGGCTTGGCGAGTTCGCGCCGCAGCAGTTCGGGAGCATTGACCTTGGCGAAGAGCCGGGATTCAAAATCGAGACCCGGCGACAGGCCGAGATAGCTGTGCGTGGGCCGCGCGAAGCAATAAATGCAGCCGTGCTCGCAACCCCGGTAGGGATTGAGCGATACGCTGAACGGTATATCGGGCGACGTGTTGCGCGACAGGATAGTCTTGGCGAACTCGTCGGTGACCATGGTCTTGAACGCGGCCGATTCACCGGTCGACCCGGCAGCCGATTCAGAATCGGCATCAGACCAGCCGTCGTCAAAACGCTCGCGACCGTTGACCTCATAGCGTCCTTGCATATTCGACACCGCACCACGCCCCTTGCGTGCGACGCGCGGCGGCGCCAGCATGACGTGTTCTTCTATCCGCTCGCGGCGGATGGGCTCATCGGTGTCGATCATGGCCGCTGCTCCATACTGTATTTTTATACAGCATATTACGCCGCTACCCCATCAAATTCAAGCGCCAGCTGCCAGATGAGCATCAGACTACTGTTCCCAGCTGCTCCGGTCAGGTCGGACGGGCAAAGGTCGCCAGATAGTTCACGCTCGTATCGCTGCACCATGAGGCCCGATGCAACACCGGCAGGTAACGCATGCCGCGCAGATCGATCCGCTGCAGCCCGGCCCCGGAGGCTGCAGCCAGCATCTCGGCGGGTGTGACGAAGCGACGCCACTGGTGCGTGCCCCGCGGCAGCACGCGCATCACGTACTCCGCTGCCACGATGGCCAACAGATAGCTCTTCCAACTGCGGTCGATCGTCGACGCCAGCAGCAAACCACCGGGCGCCACGCGCCGAGCTACCTCTTCGATAAAGGCGTTGGGGTCGGCCACATGCTCGGCCACTTCGAGCGCCAATACGACGTCGAAGCATTCATCGGGCCGCAGGACAGTCTCCAGTTCGCCCAGGCGATAATCGACTACCGCGCCGCTGGCGTCGGCGTGGCGTTGCGCCGCCGCCAGGTTGCCGGGAGAGGCATCGATGCCGACCACCTGCGCGCCACGCAGTGCCAGCGGTTCGGACAGCAGCCCGCCGCCGCAGCCGACGTCGAGGATGCGCAGGCCCGCCAGCGACATATCGGCGCGGCCGAAATGCGACGCCATGCACTCAAGCAGATAAGCCTGGCGCAACGCGTTCGTGACATGTAGCGGCCGCATCGGTCCGTTCGGATCCCACCAGGTGGCGCCGAGGCGGTCGAAGCGGGCGATTTCGTCTGCAAGCGCGCTCATGTTTGGTCTCCGCTCGCAGCAGCGGTCACCAGCGCTGCCAGGGCGCGGCCGGAGCGCCAGGCGCCTTCCACACCGCCGCCGGCAAGGGCATCGCCGCACACGCCAAGCCCCATGCCCGCGTCCCACCAGGCGCCGTCGGCCGGCTCGTCACCGGGCGCCGCTGCCAGCGTTGCATACAGCCAGCGATGCACGGCCGCGAAGCGCCAGGCGAGAGCGTCGCCGACACAATCGGCAAGCGCCGCCTGCAGCATCGCCTGCACCTGGTCGGCTGGCGTGTCCAGATGCGCGCCGGTCCAGTCGGGCGTTGCGTGCACCACCCACTGGGCCTGCCCCGCCAGCACTGCGCGCGCCGGCTTGGCATCGTTGCGCACCACCAGCGCCAGCGGGCCGGATGCGGGCAGCGCCAGGTCCCAGTCACAGCCCGTTGCGGGCGCGTCGGTTGTTCCCATCAAGACCCAGACGGGCAACATCGGCACAGCCTGCGCGCGCGCGGCCCAATCCGGGCGATGCACGCCCAGCAGCGCGGCCGCCTGTTGCGGCGGGATCGCCAGCGCCACGGCGTCGAAGCCATCGGCCACGGTCGCACCGGCACTCTCCAGAGACCACGTTGCGCCGCTGCGCCGCACGCCATCCACCGTGCACAGCGTACGCAACGGCAGGTCCTTCAACAACGCGCGGCACAGGGCCGGCATGTCGGGCGTGGCAACCCACATCACGCCGCCAGGCAGGCCTGCGCTGTGTGAGGCCAGGCGCGGCGTCCAGCGCGCCAGCAGCCCGGCGCGCTGCCCCTGCTCGACGAAATCCAGGAACTCAGCGCCCGTGACAGCAAAGCACGGCGTCCCGTGATCCAGGCCCAGCACGGCATCGGCATCGGCGCTATCGAGCGTCACACGCCTGGTGGACATCCTCCCGCCAACGCCGCGCGACTTGTCGAACACCTGCACCGCATGCCCGGCATCGGCCAGCGTGCGCGCGCAGGTGGCCCCGGCAATGCCGGCTCCCACCACCGCTACCCGTAGGCTCGTGCCACTCATCGCTTGCTGCCGCGGCCGCGCCACAGCGGCCGCATGACGAGGAACAGGCGGTAGGCCGGCTCCAGCAACGCCAATGCGAGCCTGGACCCCAACAAGCGTCCAAGGCAGGCCCAGCGCGGCAGGGACCGCCACAGCAGGGTGAATGCCTCCGCCCCGCTGGCCAGGGTGCCATCGGGACGACGCATGTGCAGGCGCGCCATGGCAGCCTCGCGGTTCAGTCCCGGGCCAAGCGCTTCGGGGGCGCAGTGGGCGAC
Source organism: Massilia aurea (assembly GCF_014200505.1). Classification (GTDB taxonomy): domain Bacteria; phylum Pseudomonadota; class Gammaproteobacteria; order Burkholderiales; family Burkholderiaceae_D; genus Telluria; species Telluria aurea_B. Next base: position 75,205 of record NZ_JACHBX010000003.1, read on the forward strand.
GTCGACCCAGCAAACCTGGTCTGCGCCGTCCTGACGCTGATAGAGAGCGATCTCGCGGGTGCATACGGGGCAGCCGCCGTCGTAGTACACCGTGGGGGAGGTTAAGGATTGTTCTTGCATGATTTGATCATACAGGAAACAGGTCAAAATGCGGTTCACCGTCACGGGTGTTTCGGTTTAATGCCCGGTTAAACGGTTCACGCCCTGTTCATCAGATTGCCTTGCGTTGCCTGCGAGGGATCCGGCAGCGCAAGTGCGTACGTAGGCCGCTTGTTGTGCGACAAACCCGTCGAAAGCGTCGAGCAGTGGGCTGAAGTGCGCGGACGCGTTTTCCAGTTGCCCCAGGGCCTGCGCCGCCGCTTCCAGGCTCGACAGCTGATGCGGCGCGTGCGCCTTGCGGATGCGGTAGCTCGACGGCGCCACGTCGGTCAGTGCCAAGCGCGGCAGCCGTTGCAGCGCCGGGTTCAGGTACAGCATCTTGCGGCTCTTGCGCCAAGTGGCGTCGAGAAGCACCAGCCGCAGGGCCTCGGCAGGCAGCGCCGGCATCGGCAGCGGTGCGGGCAGGCCGGCATCATCTGGTGTGGCCGGATACAGCAACACGGGCGTGCGCCCATCCGCATGCAGCAGGCTATCGAGCACCCCGGTATCGAAGGCTTCGCCGGTCGCCATCACACTGCCGGTGACGCACAGGTGCAGCAAGCGCGCGCTGTTCTTGGCGTTGCCCACTTCCAGCGGATGCTGCAGGATCAGCAGGTGCGCCTGCGCCTGCACCGGTGTGATCCAGCGACAAATGCAGGCCGACTGCGCCCGCAAGCACCTCTCACAGACAGCGCGCTTCAAGCCAGCCGCACCGGTCACGGCGCTGGCGTCCAGCCGCCACCCAGCGCCCGGTACAGATCGACGTGCGCCGCCAGCAAACTCGTGCGCAGTTGCAGCGCGGCGAGATCGGCACTGAACGCGGTACGCTGCGCGTCGAGCTCTTCCAGGTACGACGCGTAGCCGTTCGTGTAGCGGTTGTGAGCCACGCGCAGCACCTCGCCGGCCGCCGCGCGCCGTGCCTCGGCTTCCAGCAATTGCCGCTGCAGGCCATCGATCGACGCCAGCGCATTCTCGGTCTCGGCAAACGCCGTGCGCACCACGGATTCATAACCGTAGATGGCGCGATCGCGCACCGTGCCGGCGATTTCAGCCTGCGCACGCAGGCGGCCCGCGTCGAACAAGGGCGCAAGCACACTGCCGCCGATGCTCCACAATTCCGTTGGCGAACGCAGCAATTGCTTGATGCCGCCCGCTCCTGCCCCGAGCGACGCCGTCAGCCGGATCGACGGCAGCAACGCATCGCGCGCGACGGCCAGGCTGGCATCGGCCGCGGCAATGGCCTGCTCGGCCTGGGCGATGTCGGGCCGGCGCCGCAGCAGTTCGGATGGCAAGCCGGCGCCCGGGGTCGGTTCACGCAGCGACAGCAGATCGGTACCGCGCGCAATCGCGCCCGGACTCGCGCCCAGCAGCAGATTCAATGCCTGTTCCTGCTGCGCCACCTGCCGCTCGAGCTGCGGCACGGTGCCGGCCGTTGCGTGCAATTCAGCTTCGGCCTGCGACATTTCCAGGCGCGAGCTGTAGCCCACCTCGAACTGGTGCCGCGCCAGGTTATACGAGCGCTCGCGCGAAGCCAGCGTGGCCTTGGCCAGCGCCAGCTGGGCGTCCAGGCCCAGCAAATTCAGATAGCCCGACGCCGTATTGGCCGCCACCGCCAGCGCCGCTGCTTCCAGCGCTGCCTCTTGCGACAGCGCCTCGAACCGCGCCGCCTCGACGGTGTTGGCCACGCGGCCGAACAGGTCCAGCTCGTAGCTGGCCTGCACGGCGCCCACGAGCGACGTCGATTCAATCGGCGTGCCTTGTGGGCCGATGGCACGCGCCCGGGTCGGCGCCAGCGACAGGTTCAGCGCCGGCAGGCGCGCGCTGTCGGCCACGCGAATGCGCGCCTGGTATTCCTGCAGCCGCGCGCGAGCCACCTTGAGGTCGCCATTGTTCGCCTGCGCCTGTTGTACCAGAGCGTCCAGCGCCGGATCGCCGAACGCGCGCCACCAGTCACGCTCGACGCTGGCATTCGCGCCAGGCAAGGTCGTGCGCCATGCCACCGGCACCGTCACCGAGGACGGTGGCGCCGGCTGCGGCGCCATCGCGCAGGCGGCCAACAGCAACGGCGCCGCCAGAACCACCAACCGCCGCTTCACCGCTGCCCCGCGTTCGCCGTGGCGGCAGCGGCCGTATCGATCGTCGTCACCACCGACATCCCGGGCCGCAGGCGGTTGGCCAGCGGCTGGTTCGGGTCGATGCTGATGCGCACCGGAATGCGCTGGGCGATCTTGACGTAGTTGCCGGTGGCGTTGTCCGGCGCGATCACCGAAAACTCCGAGCCGGTGGCGGGCGCGATGCGCTCGACGTGGCCGCGCAGCTTGGCGCCGCCCAGCGCGTCGACACTGAAACTGACCGGCTGGCCGACGGCCACCCCCGCCATCTGCGTTTCCTTCATGTTCGCGATGATCCACATCTGGTTCGGCACCAGCGCGGTCAGCTGCGCGCCGGCGTTCACGAAGGCGCCCTGACGCACGGTCACCTGCCCCAGCTGACCGTCGCGCGGCGCGGTGATGTTGGTGTTGGCCAGGTCGATCTCGGCCAGCTTGACCGCCGCTTCGGCGCTGGCAACCGCTGCCTCGAGGGCGGCGCGGTTGACGCCGACGGACGCCAGGTTCTGGCGGGCGATCTCGACGGAGGCACGCGCCTGGTCGCGGCTGGCGGCGGACTGGGCGCGGGTAGCGCGCGCGGCGTCGAGTTCGCGCGCCGACAGCGAACCGTCGGCCGCCAGCTCTTCCACGCGGCGCAGGTCGGCGCTGCTGCGCCGGGCCTGCGCTTCGTTCGATGCCAGCAGCGCCTGGTTCTGGGCGATGGTGGCGCGGGCGCTGGCGTTCGTCTGCGCGAAATTGGCCAGCGCCGCCTTGCGGTTGGCCAGTTCGGCCCGTGCCTGCGCCAGGCGCTGGATCGGGATCCGGTCATCGATGCGCAGCAGCAGCTCGCCCTTCTTGACGGTCTGGAAATCCTGCACGCGGACCTCGGTCACGTAGCCGCTCAGCTGCGGACTGATGATCGTCACCTGGCCGCGCACCAGCGCGTTCTCGGTTGCCTGCAGCGCACTGCGAAACGGCGGCAGGTTCCAGGCATACAGCACGATCAGGATGCCGACGAGCGCGATGGCGGCAAAGGCCAGCGCACTGAGGATGATCTTGCGCTTCGGGCGCGTGGGGGTAGGAACAGGTTCTGACATATCAATCGGTGACGGTAATGGGTGCAGGAATGTTATTGACAGGTGCGGCGGGTGCCGGTGCCGCATTAGGCGCCGGTGCTGTAGCCGGCGCGGTAGCCGAGGGGTTGTAATACATCCAGAGGGCGTGCAGGAAGATCCAGGTCGCGCTCACGGCAGCAATCAGGGCGATCATCAGGAACACGTCGTTGTAGGCCAGGATGTTCGCTTCGCGCGTGGCGCTGGCAGCCAGCGACGTCAGGCTCTGGCGCGTGCGCGCGGCCGGGTCGGCCAGCAATTGCCCGGCCGCCGCCGCGCCGGATTGGATGCGCCCGGCCACCAGCGGATCGAGCAAACTCAGGCCCTCGACGATCGTCGACGAGTGGAATTTCTCGCGCATGATCTGGAACGTGCCGACCAGCGCCGAGCCGATCAGGCCGCCCAGATTCTGGGTCAGGCCGAACAGCACCGAGAAACTGATCAGGGCGCCGGGATTGCCGATCACGGTGACGATCATCGAGATCAGCGACGGCCCGATGAACAGCGTGCCGCCAAACGCGAGCAGGCTCTGGCTCAGGTACATCTGCTCGGCGCGGGTCTGGTTATTGGCATGCGCGTCCATCCAGGCGCCCAGCGCCATCAGCAGCAACGCAATGACCTGCGGCGCCATCAGGTGCTTGACGTTGACGGTCAGGGCCGACACCACGATGCCGGCGACCGTGGCCGCCAGCACGCACAGGAACAGCGACTGCATCTGGTTATTGTCCAGCCCGACCGCGCGCAGGAAGCCCACCGCGCCCACGCTTTGCTCGGACAGCACGATGCGTACCAGCAGCAGCGACAGCGCCACGCGCAGGATGCTGCGGTTGGTCAGCCAGCGCAGGTTGAGCAGCGGGTTGGCCCGGTTGTGCTCGACGCACATCGCAGCCGCAAGCAGGAAGATCGACACCGCCAGCGCCACGCCGATCCACGCCTGCTCGGTCCACCAGAAGATGCGCCCGAACGTGAGCACCATGCACAGCAGCGCCATGCCCGGCGCAAACAGTGCGAACGTGACGAAGTCGGTGGGGCGAAACGCCTTGATCCGGTCGCCCGGCGGCAACTTGAGCAGCAGCACGGCGCCCAGCGACACCAGCGCCAGGCCCAGCTCGAACATGTACAGGCCGCGCCATTCGGCAATGCGCAACAGGTCGCCTGAGAAGATATAAGCCAGCGGCAGCGCCAGTTGGGCCGTGCCGAGCGAGATCGCGATGCCTTTCAGGCGCCACTCTTTCTTGAAGCCCTGCAACGTGTAATACAGGCCGAGCGGACTGACGGCGGCGGCCAGCATGCCATGGGCGGCGCGCACGGCGATGGCCGAGCCGAGATCGTTGACGAACAGGTGGGCCAGCGTGACCAGCGCGTACAGCACCAGGAAGCATTCGGTAAACAGGCGCAGGCCGAACTGTTGCCGGAATTTCACCAGCAGCAGGTTCATCGACGCGTTGGCCATCACGTAGGCCGCCGGCAGCCAGGCCGTTTCGGTCTGATACGCGCCCAGCACGCCCTGCAGATTGATCAGGTTGACGGCGACCAGCGCGTTGCCCAGGCCGCCCGTGATCGTGACGAGGATGCCGACCGCCAGATAGGCCAGTCGCAGCTTTGTCGTGTGCGCTGGCGTGGACGGAGAGCCGGGCAGCATCGGCTTTTCGTCGGGTGCCCATTCGCGTGGCGCGTACTTGCTCATCCTGCTATTTCACCATAATTGTCAGGCTCGCTATCTTACGCCTTTGCTCGACTTCACGTCGGATGACGCTTTCGCCACACCCAAACCATTTAATGCAAAAGTTGACCAACCAGATATTGCTCTATGGATTTATTGGCTCTAGACTCAAATTGTGCCGTGCGGAAATAGTTTCGTGTGGCAGCATTTCCAGAGTCAGCCATGTCGAACATCCACGCCATTCGCACCCTGATCTCCGCTTCGCTTGCCGCGCTGGCCATGCTGCCCGCAGTCGGCTTCTCGCAGGCACTGCCGGCACCCAAGCCCGTCACCAGCACGCTCGACTACCGGATGAACGAGCGCGTCATCCAGGTGCCGGCCGGGCCAGATGACGTGCTGCTCGAAACCACCGTTTTTCAGCCCGATGGCGCCGGGCCCTTCCCCCTGATCGTCATCAACCATGGCAAGGATCCGGGCCGCCCGAGCCTGCAGTCGCGCGACCGCTTCTATCATATGGCGTCCGTGTTCGTGAAGCGTGGCTACGCGGTCATGGTGCCGATGCGCCAGGGCTTTTCGAAGTCGGGCGGGCGCTACCGCGATCGCGGCTGCGACATGACGGCCAATGGCTACACCCAGGCCGAAGACATCCGCGCCACCCTCGCCTATGCGCGCCAGCAATCATGGATCGACGGCGGGCGCATGATCGTGGCCGGCCAGTCGTATGGCGGGCTGGCGGCCATCGCGCTGGGCACCGAGGCGCTGCCGGGCGTGCGCGGCCTGATCAATTTTGCGGGCGGCTTGCGCGACGACAGCAACCGCTGCGCGTGGCGCTCGCAACTGGTGGCGGCCTTTGCCGACTACGGCGCCAAGGCAAAAGTCCCGAGCCTCTGGATGTACGGCCAGAACGACTCGCTGTTCGGCCCGGAGCTGGCCAGCCGCATGCACGCTGCCTATGCCGCGGCCGGCGGCCGTGGCCGTCTGGTCGAATTCCCCGCCTTCAAGCGCGACGCGCACGGCATGCTGGCCAGCCGCGACGGCGAAAAAGTCTGGCTGCAAGATACTGAACAGTTCCTGCGCGAGATCGGGATGCCGACCGCCGTCGTGGTGGACGTCCCTGCCCCGCCCAGCCCGGCGCGCACCGATTACGCGCAGGTCGACGATATCGCCGCCGTACCGTTCCTGTCCGAGACCGGCCGCCGCGCCTACCGCGATTACCTGACCAAGATGACGCCGCGCGCGTTTGCCGTGTCGGCCAGCGGCGGCTGGACCTGGGCCGAAGAAGGCGAAGATCCGGACGGACGCGCACTGGCGACCTGCTCGGCCAAGAGCAAGGAGCCGTGCCGGCTATACTCGGTCGACGACTATGTGGTCTGGCATGACGAGCGCATCGACCGGGCCGAGAAAGCGGCAGCCACGGCGGCGCTGATGCCGGCGCCGAACCCGATGGCCGACTCCGATCCGACGACGTCGGTGGGTAGTACGACCGCGCGCTGATCGCGCAGGCTTGTCAAGCGGCCTGCGCAGTTCTTACTGCATGAGTTCGCTTTACTAAGCTTTGGGTCGATCCAGCGCAAACTGCTGCTTGGTGATGCATCAGACAATGCGGCTGTCGCATTGTCAGGAGCATACCAATGGTTCGTCTCGTCCACGCATGCGCTGCCGCGCTCCTCGTTTTCGCCATCGGCCTGCTGGCCGCCCCTGCCGCCACAGCCGCGAACAACGATCCCGTCGTGCTGGTGCACGGCTTTCTGGGCTTCGGCCCCGACGAATTCCAGAAGAGCGGCTTCAATTACTGGGGCGGCTATGGCGACATCGCGGCGCACATGCAGGTCTACCGCGGCCCGCACACGGTGGTTGCCGCCGCCGTCAGCCCGATCGCGTCGAACTGGGACCGCGCCGCCGAGCTGTATGCGCAAATCAAGGGCGGCTGCGTCGACTACGGCAAGGCGCACGTTGCCGCACAGGGCGTGCCCGGTCAGGTGCAAAAACCGCCCGGCAAATGCTGGGCCGCCGACCCACGCGACAATCCGCAAGGGTATCCGCCAGCGCTGTACCCGCGATGGGGCCATGACCATCCGATCCACATGATCGGCCACAGCCAGGGCGGCACGACCATCCGCGCCCTGATCCAGCTGCTGGAGCACGGTGCAATGACGGACGAAGGCGACGGCGCGCTGTTCAAGGGCGGCAAGACGGGCTGGATCCGCAGCGCGACGACCATCTCGGCGCCGCACGATGGCACCACGCTCAGTGATGCGGTCCTGAATATCCTGCCCAATGTGCCCATCGTGCTGCGCGACATCCTGCGTAACCGGGCGGCCAGCTGGGAGCTCGCGCCGGACGGTGCCCGCGAATTCAACCGGTGGGCGCTCACTTCGCCCAGCGTCTACTATTTTTCAGTGGGCACGGTGGCCACCGCCAGCGGCAGCTGGTGCTGCAACGGCACCGACCGCGCGATCGCACCGATCCAGACGACGGCGTTCCAGTACGCGCGCGCCGACATGATGCCCTACTTTAAATCGTTCGCCGGCGAGTGGATCGTGCCCTCGCCCGCCCAACGCGGCATGGGCAGCTACACCGTCAATGTGCCAAACCGGGTGCGCATCGACAGCGACTGGTTCCCAAGCGATGGCGTGGTCAACACGGTCAGCATGCGCGCACCTGGCGGGCATCCGGTACGCGACTACAACGGCACGGCGCTGCGCGGAACATGGAACTTTCTCGGCAACTACCCGGGATACGACCACTTCGATATCCTGAACTGGCCCAATCAAGGGCCATCGGCTGATCCGCTGTACGACCGGATCAGCGACATCCTCTTTGCGCTGTAGCTCAGGATGAAAATACCTCGGCGGTTAGTTATCCTGTGTAGGGTGGGCGGGTTTCCCGCCCACGCGTCCAACCTGCCATCGCATACTGCTGCGCGAGTCACGGTGAAAACACCTCATGGGGCCGATGGATGCGCACGATCTGCAAGCCGTCGGGCTGGTCCACCAGCATGCACAGCTTTCCGGTGCGCTTACAATGGTCTTGCACGCGCCAGTAGTCGCCATGGCTCATGCAGCCGGTCTGGCAGATCACCAGATCGGCGGCCTGCAGGCTTGCTTCCAGGTCAGCCGCCAATCCGGCTGGGGTGTGCGCCGAGTGACCCGCGCTGCCCGTCTGCCCGGCCAGCTCACGGCGCTGCAGCGTGCGCATCAGCTCATGCACGCGCGCCTGCAACGCGCCCACCTGGCGGCCTAGTGCAACGCGCCGACCGAGGCCCGGCAGCGCCGCATCGAGGGCCGCGCGGTCTTCGCGTTCCCAGGCCAGCGCCGTCGCAGCGCGGATCGTCGCGCCCCGCGCGCGGATCAGTTGCGCTTCCATGGCGGCGATGCGCGCGGCCTGCGCCTGCAGCAGCGCACTGCAGCGCACCTGCGCATCTGCATGTGCCCGTAGCAACGTCACGTGCTCGCCAGCCAGGCCATCGGCTTCCCGGTATGCGGCCATCTGCACCTCCTGTTCCTGAACCAACACCCATCTTAGATGAGAACGATTCTCATTTCAAGGGCGCGTCGAAGGAGGGACAAATCGACACATCGTGACGTGAGAACAAACTTTCACGATACAATATGGCCCTGCTCACCTGTGCGTTACCCCGACGGCCCATGACCCAGGCATCTCCCGACCAACTCGACATTTCCAGCTGCGCCAGCGAGCCCATCCGCACGCCTGGTGGTATCCAGCCCCACGGCTTCATGCTGACGCTATCGCCTGCACTCGATGTGTTGCAGGCCAGCGCCAACCTGCTACCCATGGCCGGCCTGGCGGCGGAAGCGGCGATCGGCCTGCCATTGGCAGCCGTCATCGGCAAGGCCTGTGGCGAGCGCATGGCGCGCGAACTGGCCACCGACAAGCTTGGCCAGCGCCCCATGTATCTGGGCACCGTCACGCTTGGCAACGACCGCCATTTCGATGTGATGGGCCACGTCTGGGACGGCCTGGTGATCGCCGAGTTCGAAGCGGTCGATCGTGCCGAGCCCGCCGATTTTCGGCATCTGTATCCGCTCATTACCGATTTTCTTGCCAAGGTCGGCGAGCACGCATCGATCCCTGCACTGACCGAGCTGGCGGCCCACCATATACGTTCCGTCACCGGCTACGGCCGCGTGATGGTGTACCAGTTCGACCCCGATGGCCATGGCCGCGTGATGGCCGAAGCCAAAGCGCCCGACTACGACTCGTATCTGAATCAGTCTTTTCCGGCCAGCGACATTCCATCCCAGGCACGCGAGCTGTACCTGAGCTCGCCGATCCGCGTCATCCAGGATGCCGATTACGATGCCTCACCGCTGGTACCTGAGTTCAACCCGGCCACGGGCACCCGTAACGATCTGACGTATGCGGCGCTGCGCAGCGTCTCGCCCGTGCATCTGCAATACATGCGCAATATGGGCACGCTCGCCTCGATGTCGGTCTCGCTGATCGTCAAGGGCAAGCTGTGGGGTCTGATTGCGTGCCACAACGCCGTCCCGCGCGCGGTATCGGTCGAAAAACGCACGGCCTGTGAACAGCTCGGTCAGATCCTCGCGTTGTGCATCGAGAGCCGCGAAGACAGCGCGGAGCTGCAGTTCCGCCTGGACGTGCGCCGCATCATGGTCGAAATCCTTGGCCGCCTGACCAAAAGCGCCGACTTCATCGACAATCTGCGCGGCGTGTCCGGCGAGCTGCTTCGCTTTGCCCGCGCCGGCGGCGTGGCCATCGTGGCAGACGAACGTATCTTCACTTACGGCGATACGCCGGACGACGCCGCCATTCGCGACCTGTCGACCTGGCTTGCCGTGCATGGCCACACCGAGGTATTCCATACCGACGAGCTCGCCGCCGTGTACCCGCCGGCCAACGCCTTTCTCCACAATGCCAGCGGCTTGCTGGCGCTGCCGATCTCGCGCATCCACCAGCACTATCTGCTGTGGTTCCGCCCCGAAATGATCCAGACCATGGAATGGGCCGGCAATCCGTACGAGAAGGAAGCGGCCCCTGGTGCGCCGAGCCGGTTATCGCCGCGCCAGAGCTTCGCCACCTGGCGCGAAACCATCCACGGCCACAGCCTGCCGTGGCACGTGGCCGAAATCGAGCTGACCACCGAGTTCCGCACGGCGCTGCTGGGCATCGCGCTCGAGCGCGCCGAGCAGATGGCCGAACTGGCCGAAGAACTGGGCCGCGCCAACAAGGAGCTCGAAGCGTTTTCGTATTCGGTGTCGCACGACCTGCGCGCGCCGCTGCGCCACATCGCCGGCTTTTCCGACCTGCTGCTCGAATCGGCCGGCAGCGAAGACGTGGCGCTGCGCCAGCGCTTTTTGAAGAACATCAAGGAGTCGGCGCGCCTGGCCGGCAAGCTGGTCGACGATCTGCTGTCGTTCTCGCAGATGGGCCGCGCCGCACTGCGCCCCACCAGCATCGACATGACCGACCTGGTGTCGGGCTGCATCGACAAGCTGGGCCTCGAGATCGGCCAGCGCCGCGTCAACTGGCACATCGACCGCCTGCCCGTCGTGCAGGGCGACCCGAGCTTCCTGCACCTGGCGATGTTCAACCTGTTGTCCAACGCCGTCAAGTTCACCAGCGGGCGCGACCCGGCCGTGATCCGGATCTGGGCCGAGGACGCCGGCGACGACATCGCGTTCCACGTGGCCGACAATGGCGCCGGCTTCAACCGCGATTACGTACACAAGCTGTTCGGCGTGTTCCAGCGCCTGCACCGCATGGAAGATTTCCAGGGCACCGGCATCGGCCTGGCCAATGTGCGCCGCATCATCGAACGCCACAACGGCCGCGTCTGGGCCGACTCGATCCTGGGCGAAGGTGCGACGTTCTCCTTCACCCTCCCCAAACAAGCCATCACAGAACAAGGCACCCATGCTTAAGCCCATCCTCCTGGTAGAAGACAATCCCCACGACCTGGAGCTCACCCTCATCGCCCTGTCGAAGAGCCAGCTGGCCAACGAAGTCGTGGTCGCGCGCGACGGCGCCGAGGCGCTTGACTATCTGCACCGGCGCGGCGAATTCGACGGCCGCCAGCTTGGCAATCCGGCCGTGATCCTGCTCGACCTGAAATTGCCGAAGGTCGACGGGCTCGAGGTGCTCAAGGAAATCCGCACCACCGCCGACCTGCGGTCAGTGCCGGTAGTGATGTTGACGTCGTCCAAGGAAGAACAGGACGTGATCCGCAGCTACGAGCTGGGTGTGAATGCGTATGTGGTCAAGCCGGTCGATTTCAATGAATTCGTGCGCGCTATTGCCGACCTGGGGATCTTCTGGGCGGTGCTCAACGAGCCGCCGCCAGGCTCGCACCGTTACATCAAGCCGAAGTGACTGGCCGTTTGCGGCTTGCCTGAGGCGCGCCGCGAACGACGCAGCAAATGACGGATGCGCGCACTCAGCGCATCCGGATGGTAGGGTTTCTGCAGCAGGTGGACCGACGCGTCCAGCTTGCCCTCATGGGTCAGCACGCCTTCGGCGTAGCCCGACGTGTACAGCACTTCGCACTCCGGCAGGTGACGGCGCACGATCTCGCCCAGTTGCAGGCTCGACAGCGGCCCCGGCATGATCACGTCGGTAAACACCAGGTCGATATGCCGGCCTTCTTCCACCAGCGCCGCCGCGCTGGCCGCATCGCGCGCTTCCAGCACGTCATAACCCAGCGCCGACAGAATGCCGCACGTCGATGAGCGCACGTCGTCTTCGTCTTCAACCACGAGAATGGTTTCCAGGCCGCCTGTCAGCGACGGGTGCACGGCTGCCTCTGCTTGCTCGGCCGGGATCGCGGTGCTGCGTGGCAGATAGATGCGCACGCTGCTGCCCTTCCCCGGCTCGCTGCGCAGCACGATTTCGCCGCCCGACTGCTTGACGAAACCATACGCCATCGACAGCCCCAGGCCCGTGCCCTGGCCCGTCGGCTTGGTGGTGAAGAACGGTTCGAACGCCCGGCGCAGCACGTCGGGCGGCATGCCCTTGCCCGTATCGGCGATCTCGAGCATCACATAATCGTTGTGCGGAACGTCGGGCGGCAAATCATCGTCGGCCGCCGCGTTGATGGCGCGGATGGTCAGCGTGCCGCCATCGGGCATCGCGTCGCGCGCGTTGATGACCAGGTTCAGCAGCACGTTGTTGAGCTGGTTGGGATCGACCATGGTGCTGCCCAGCTCGGGCGCGACTTCGGTCTCGACCCGGGTACCGGCGCCAAGCACGCGGCGCGCCATGTCGTCGAGCTCACGCACCAGATGGGTCGGATCGATGACGACTGACTGCAGCGGCTGACGCCGTGCAAAGGCCAGCAAGTGCGCGGCCAGCTTGGCGCCGCGCTCGACGCCCGACAGCGCCATCTCGACGCGCGTGCGGGCAGCGTCGTTCAGGTTGCCAACCATCTTCAGCAATTGCAGATTGCCGCCGATGATTTGCAGTACGTTGTTGAAATCGTGGGCCACGCCACCGGTGAGCTGGCCGATCGCTTCCATCTTTTGCGCCTGATGCAGCGCCAGCTGGCTCGCCGCCAGTTGCTCCTGGCTCAGGCGCAGCGATGCAAACGCTTCATCACGTTCACGCCGCGCAACGCAGGCGCCGCTGTGATACCGGACACGCGCCACGAGCTCGCGTGGATCGGGCCACTTGACCATGTAGTCGTTGGCGCCGATGGCAAACGCCTTGGCCTTGGTATCGGGGTCGTCTTCGGAAGAGAGCAGGATGACCGGCACGTCATGCGTATCCGGATGCGCGCGCAGCATGGCAATCACGTCAAAGCCATCCAGACCGCCAGGCATGCGCAAATCGACGATCACCACCGTCGCGGCGACATCGCGCGCAACCTCGACGGCGCGGGCCGGGCTGGACTCGTAACGGAGCTGATGACCAACACAGCTTTTGAGGCCATGGGCGATGATGTCCTGAGCAAACGACTCATCGTCGATCAACAGCACGGAACAAACGGTGGAGTTGTCTTCGATCATTACAAACTGCGTCGCTTTCAGGGCTGGAGGGGTAACGTGCTGCGCGAGAATTCAGGGTTAATTCTACACTAATACCATTTAACAAGGGTTCGTCCCGCTTGGTATCATTCTGGCAAACACGGGTCAAGACTTGTGCGGTAAAAAATCGCCCTGCATATGACGCGCATGCCACATCACCAAGCCACGACCACGCCCGATGACCCCTGCCCACTCTGCGGACGGCCGTTGGGAACGGAGCACGTCGACCGCCATCACCTGATCCCGAAGACGTTCAAGGGGCGCGACCAATTCCCGATCCACAAGATCTGCCATCGCAAGATCCACTCGGCGCTCACCGAGCGCGAACTGCTGCAGACCTATCACACATGGGAATCGCTGCGCGGGCATGCGGATATCGCGGCGTTCATCGCGTGGGTGGCGAAGAAGCCGGCGGGGTTTTATACGCGCACGTACACCGCGAACAAGAAAAAGGGGCGCTGACGGACTGACTGACGCCGGAAATGCAAAAAGGGCCGCATTCGCATGCGGCCCTTCTCTTGTTCTGGCTCCCCGACCTGGACTCGAACCAGGGACCTGCGGATTAACAGTCCGTCGCTCTACCAACTGAGCTATCAGGGAATCGAGGCAATATTATAGCCGGGCATTTGCGGTTTGACCAGAGCAGTGTGTGAATCGGCTAGCCGGCCGCTGCCAAAGGGCGCTTTTGATATAGTCGCAGCTTCCCACCACCTCCTTGATCCCCGAACGACCATGACCATTTCACGCACCCTCGGCACCCCACTCTCCCCTTCCGCAACCCGCGTCATGCTGCTCGGCTCGGGCGAACTGGGCAAGGAAGTGATCATCTCGCTGCAACGCCTGGGCGTCGAGGTGATCGCCGTCGACCGCTATCCGAATGCACCGGGCCACCAGGTCGCGCACCGCGCGCACGTGATCGACATGACCGACGGCGCGGCGCTCGAAGCGCTGATCGCGCAGGAGCGCCCTCACCTCGTGGTGCCGGAAATCGAAGCGATCGCCACCGACAAGCTGGCCGAACTGGAAGCGGCGGGCGTCATCACCTGCATCCCGACCGCACGCGCGGCGCAACTGACGATGAACCGCGAAGGCATCCGCCGCCTGGCCGCCGAAGAACTGGGCCTGGCCACGTCGCCCTACCAGTTTGCCAGCAGCCTGGACGAGCTGCAGGCTGCCTGCGCTGCCGTGGGCTTTCCATGCGTGGTCAAGCCGGTGATGTCGTCGTCGGGCAAGGGCCAGTCGAAGCTCGATGGCGCGGATGATGTGGCCGCGGCCTGGGCATACGCTGCCAGCGGCGGGCGTGTCGATGCCGGGCGCGTGATTGCCGAAGGCTTCATCGACTTCGATTACGAAATCACGTTGCTGACGGTGCGCTCGCTGGGCGCAGATGGCCAGGTCGTAACGAGCTTCTGCGATCCGATCGGGCACAAGCAGGTCCAGGGTGACTACGTCGAATCGTGGCAGCCGCATCCGATGCAGCCGCTGGCACTGGAACGTTCGCGCGAGATCGCAGCCAAAGTCACCGGCAATCTGGGCGGTCTGGGCGTGTTCGGCGTTGAACTCTTCGTCAAGGGCGACATGGTGTGGTTCTCGGAAGTGAGCCCGCGCCCGCACGACACGGGTATGGTGACGATGGCCAGCCAGGTGCAGAGCGAGTTCGAACTGCATGCGAAGGCGATCCTCGGGCTGCCGGTGAATGTCGCCGTGCGCGCGCCGGGCGCGTCGGCCGTGATCTACGGTCAGCTCGATGAAGCGGGGATTGCGTTCGAGGGTGTGGCCGAGGCGCTGCAGGTGCCGGGCGCAGATGTACGCCTGTTTGGCAAGCCGGAGTCGTTTGCACGCCGGCGCATGGGCGTGGCACTGGCGACGGCGGGCGATATCGCTACGGCGCGTGAACGTGCGCTGGCGGCAGCGGCGAAGATCAAGCCGGTGTCGGGCTCAAACTAATGGGTATGGGCAGGCGCGCGCTGCCACCGCCTGCGACCTGCTCAACCCGTCAAGCGTTTGCAGAACTGTGAAATTTCGGCTCGAAGCCGTGCGCAAAGGCTTGCACCACCGAGCGAGGTGTCAATACCGCCACGGTCGCGTCAGCGTCCATATCTATCCTCTCGCCATAACCGTTGAATGACCACGGCAGGAAGCCACGCGGAGAGACCAGGTAAGCCGTATCCTGGTGCTCAAACATGACACCGACAGGCAGGCTGCTGAGCGCCGCATCAAACCTCACTTTTGCGCCACCTTTTGCTGCGCGCTCCGCATGAAGCAATCGGTCGATGTCTGTCATTGAGATCGCCGCATCTGTTTTTTCAGCCACATTCGCACGTACCCAAGCTTGCTTGAACTTGAGATGGCGCTCGCGTTGACAATAAGCGCAGGGCCGGTGGCCAGCGGCAAAAGCAGTCGCCTCATCGATAAAAAACAGTTCCGAATAATTCCCTGGCGAGAACGGTTTCGACCGCTTGATGCTCTTGAATTCAAGTAAACACGTCACCCAAGCCTTGTGCGCCCATGGCCGAACGATCCTGTTTTCGTCATCATGCAGAATTCCACGGTTACCCATTAAAGCGCCGCGGGCCGGATTGGCGCACAGCCGCCCCCAAGGGTCGACCCGATTTTGTAGCGTACCAGACGTCATTCATTTGCTTTCGATCGCGTGTTAGCTGACAGGGCAACGTACATTTGGCGGTGCCAGAGCCGCTTACGATTCATCGGTAGCCTAAGGTGTCGAAGTTACCGACGCACCAGGCTGAATATTGGCCGTTAAGCGCTCAAGGATTGCAGAAGATGGAAAGGACAACGTCGTTACTTCACGCACGACGTCCAGAGCTTGAGCCCACCCCCTTAATACCTCAAAATTCCCATCAATTTTCTGGTAGCAGCTATCCAGATAGGTGGACGCAGCAAGGCAGTCTTTGACGTTCGAGATATCAAAACGCTCGATAAAATGGTGTACCAGATGATTTCGCATTTCGAGCAACTCGGCCAAGCCACGTCTAACGTGAGCCTCCTGATCAGATGACATGCCGATTGAAAAGCGAGAGCTAACCCATGGCGTATCGACAGGTTTTTGAGAAACACAGTCATTTTCTTCGAACCGGGATTCGGAGTTGAGGTAACCAGTGAACTTGCCGACCAGTACGCCCAAGCACTGTTTGCTCATCGCATGAACTTGCTTCGCCCGGGACTCTTCCAGCCCTGCCATCGAACCTTCGAGCGCCATGCCTGTGACCATTGTTTTAAGCAGGCGCTCGTATTGCTGCAGCCGCAACATGCAGCGCCCAAGCTTGCGCTGGACTTCGCGCTGCGCTTCTTCTACTTTGATACTATCAGCAGCCTCCAATGTGTTGAGCCCCGTCAATTTCATCTGGAGCAAGTGTACGCAGAGAGGATTTTCTTGTCCATCGGGAAATAATCCGCTTTTCAGGCCTGAAAAGCAAAAAGCCCAACCGGTAAGGGCTGGGCTTTTCACATTGCATATTTTGGCTCCCCGACCTGGACTCGAACCAGGGACCTGCGGATTAACAGTCCGTCGCTCTACCAACTGAGCTATCAGGGAATTGAGGCCGCATTATACCTGCTGGTGTCGATTTCGCAAATTTTTCAGAAGAAATTTAGCGAGGGATTCGCGCCAGCAAGCGTTTGAGCGTATCGATCACCAGTTCCGGCTCGGACAACTGCGGGAAATGCGCGCTGCGCTCGGCCACTATCCGCTCGCCCAACGGCGACAAGGCCGCCAGCGCCAGCTGCGAACGCTCACGCTCACGCACCAGCGCCGCCGGCACCAGCCAGCGCGGCAAGCGCTTCGTGCCCGACAGCACCGTCACCGGCACGGGCGGGAACGCGGGCGCCTCGAGGATATCCCTGACGGTCTCGCGCTCGTTGCGGAGCTCGTCGAACGCATCGCGCGGCGACACGCGATCGAGCAGCTTGACGAAGCCCCGCTGCAGCGCCGACTGGTGTTGCTTCAGATTGTCGACGTCCTGCGGCGCCGTCGCCTCGATGAACAGCACGCCCGCCACCTCGTCGGCGAACTCGCGCGCGAACAGGTTGGCGTGCAGGCCGCCAAACGAATGCGCCACCAGCACGAACGGCGACGGCACCTTGGCGAACTGCAGCAACAGACGCAGCTGCGCGACGACGGTCTCACCATACTGCGCTTCGGTCGGCTTCGGACTGCCGCCCGTACCCGGCCGGTCGTAGCTGAACACGGTGCCCAGCGCCTCGATCTCGGGATACAGCTTGAACCAGCCATCCAGCGGGCCGCCGGCGCCACCGATCAGCACGATCGACGGACTGCCCTGCCCGGCTCTGGCGAAGCGGAACATCTGCCCTTCGATCAGGGTGGCGTGGCTCTTGAGTGGTTGCTTCACGCGAACTCTCCAAAAAGACAACATAACGCCGCATAACGAAAAAGGCCGCATCCTTCGATGCGGCCTTCTTGTATTCTGGCTCCCCGACCTGGACTCGAACCAGGGACCTGCGGATTAACAGTCCGTCGCTCTACCAACTGAGCTATCAGGGAATTGAAGCTGGCATTATATGGTTCATGAAACGTTTCTGTCAAATCAGAACAGGCGTTTCGTTCTCCATCTACTGCTGCTCTCTTGCGCGCTTGCAGCGATCAAGAGAGCCAGGATTTTAGAGAACTTTGGCGATGGCGTCAACGACGCGATCGATGTTCGTGGAATTGAGCGCCGCCACGCAGATGCGGCCCGTGTCCACGGCGTAGATCGATTCGTCGCGCAGCTTGCCCACCTGCTCTTTGGTCAGGCCCGAGTACGAGAACATGCCAACCTGCTCGCGCACGAATTCGAAATCGTGACCCGGCGCCTTGGCCTTGAGCTTTTCAACCATCGCGCTACGCATCTCGCGGATACGCACGCGCATGCCAGCCAGCTCTTCTTCCCACAGCTTGCGCAGCTCAGGCGTTGCCAGCACGGTGGCGACGACCTTGCCGCCATGGGTTGGCGGGTTCGAGTAGTTGGTGCGCACGACGCGCTTGAGTTGCGACAGCACGCGCGTGGCTTCTTCGCTCGTGGTGGCCACGATCGACAGCGCGCCGACGCGCTCCCCGTACAGCGAGAACGATTTTGAGAACGAGTTCGACACCAGCATCGCCATGCCGGTCGCAGCGAAGCGACGCACGACGGCGCCGTCTTCATCGATGCCGTTGGCAAAGCCCTGGTACGCCATGTCGAGGAATGGCACGAGGTTGCCGGCCTGGACGGCAGCAATCACCTGGTCCCACTGGTCTTGCGTCAGGTCGGCGCCGGTCGGGTTGTGGCAGCACGCGTGCAGCACGACGATGGAACCTGCTGGCATGGCTTTGAGCGCGGCGAGCATGCCGTCGAAGTTTACGCCGCGGGTGGCCGCATCGTAGTACGCATAGTTGTGCACCGTGAAGCCGGCGCTTTCGAACAGCGCGCGGTGGTTTTCCCAGCTCGGATCGCTGATATACACGTCGGACCCTGGCAGGAAGCGCTTGAGGAAGTCGGCGCCGATCTTGAGTGCGCCGGTGCCGCCAATGGCTTGCACGGTCAGCGCGCGTTTCTCTTGAATTACCGGGCTGTCGGCACCAAATACCAGCTCTTGCACCGCTTTGTCATACGCTGCCAGACCTTCGATTGGCAGGTAGGTTCGCGGTGTTGGCTGCTCCATCAGTTTTGCTTCCGCTTTCTGCACGCACTCGAGCAGCGGCACTTTGCCCTTGTCGTCATAATAGACACCCACGCCGAGGTTGATTTTCGCGGTGTTCGTGTCGGCGTTGAAGGCTTCGGTGATGCCCAGGATCGGGTCGCGTGGGGCCATTTCAATGGCACTGAACAGGCTGGCGGAGGCAGTGGAAGTCATCTGATAAACTCGGTTTTGTTGGCTGGATTGACAGCGGCGGGGTTTGCAATTGTATAGACAGCGGCCCCTGAACCTGCAGGGCCGCGAGCGGATTCTCATTCTAACAAAGGTCTGTAAGCATGGCTGAATTATCCATCGCAACTTCTCCCGAACCGACCGTCATCACGTTCCCGGATTCGCCGTTCAAACTGCACCAGCCGTTCGAGCCGGCGGGCGACCAGCCCACCGCGATCAAGGGGCTGATGGAAGGCATCGACGACGGCCTGATGTACCAGACGCTGCTGGGCGTCACGGGCTCCGGCAAGACCTATACGATGGCCAATGTGATCGCGCAGGCCGGCCGGCCCGCGATCATTTTCGCGCCCAATAAAACGCTGGCGGCCCAGTTGTATTCGGAGTTCCGCGAATTCTTCCCGCAAAACGCGGTCGAGTATTTCGTCTCGTACTACGATTACTACCAGCCCGAAGCCTACGTGCCGCAGCGCGACCTGTTCATCGAAAAGGACTCGTCGATCAACGAGCACATCGAGCAGATGCGCCTGTCGTGCACCAAGTCGCTGATGGAGCGGCGCGACGTCGTTATCGTCGCCACCGTCTCGGCGATCTACGGTATCGGTAATCCGAACGAATACCACAAGATGATTCTGACGCTGCGCCACAAGGACAAAGTGGCCCAGCGTGACATCATCGCGCGCCTGATCCAGATGCAGTACACGCGCAATGAGATGGATTTCTCACGCGGCTCGTTCCGCGTGCGTGGCGACACGATCGACATCTTCCCGGCCGAGCACGCCGAGCTGGCGATCCGCGTCGAGATGTTCGACGACGAGATCGAATCGCTGCAGTTGTTCGATCCACTCACGGGCCGTGTGCGCCAGAAGATCCCGCGCTTTACCGTGTATCCGGGTTCGCACTACGTGACGCCCCGTTCGACGGTCCTGCGCGCGGTCGAATCGATCAAGGCCGAGCTGCGCGACCGTCTCGAAGAATTCCGCCAGCAGAACAAGCTGATCGAAGAGCAGCGCCTCGAGCAGCGCACCCGTTTCGACCTCGAGATGATGGCCGAGATCGGCTTTACCAAGGGCATCGAGAACTACTCGCGCCACCTGTCCGGCGCGATGCCGGGCGAGCCGCCGCCGACGCTGATCGACTATCTGCCGAAAGACGCGCTGATGTTCATGGACGAGTCGCACGTCATGATTGGCCAGCTCAATGCGATGTACAACGGCGACCGTTCGCGCAAGGAAAACCTGGTCGAGTACGGCTTCCGCCTGCCGTCGGCGCTGGATAACCGGCCGCTGAAATTCGTCGAGTTCGAAGGCAAGATGCGCCAGACGATTTTCGTCTCGGCCACGCCGGCCGAGTACGAACAGGGGCGCGCCGACAACGTCGTCGAGCAGGTGGTGCGCCCGACGGGCCTGGTCGATCCGATGATCATCGTGCGCCCTGCCCTGTCGCAGGTCGACGATCTGATGGGCGAGATCAACGACCGCATCGCCAAGGACGAGCGCGTGCTGGTCACGACCCTCACCAAGCGTATGTCCGAGCAGCTCACTGAATATCTGGGCGACCACGGCATCAAGGTGCGCTACCTGCACAGCGATATCGACACGGTCGAGCGCGTGGAAATCCTGCGCGACCTGCGCCTGGGCACGTTCGATGTGCTGGTCGGCATCAACCTGCTGCGCGAGGGCCTCGATTTGCCGGAGGTGTCACTGGTGGCGGTGCTCGATGCCGACAAGGAAGGTTTCCTGCGCTCCGAACGTTCGCTGATCCAGACGATCGGCCGTGCGGCGCGTAACCTGAACGGCGTGGCGATCCTGTACGCGGACCGCGTCACCGATTCGATGCGGCGCGCCATCGACGAGACCGAGCGCCGGCGTGCCAAGCAGATCGCGTTCAACCTCGAGAACAACATCATCCCGAAAGGCGTGCACAAGAAGATCAAGGAAATGATCGACGGCGTGTACAACCCGAATACGGAGCGCGAGGTGCAGCAAGACGCCAAGGAAACGGCGAAGATCGAGTCGATGAGCGAGAAGCAGATCAGCAAGGAGATCAAGCGCCTCGAAAAACTCATGGTCGATCACGCCAAGAACCTGGAGTTCGAGAAAGCTGCGCAGGTGCGCGACCAGCTGCATGTGCTCAAGCAGCAGGCATTCGGCGCGCCGGGGGCCGACAACGTTGTCTCGATGCTGGGCAAGTAACGCCGGCAGGGCGTTACAGGCTTAGCGCTCTATGCTGGCCAGCAACGTCAGCAACCGGTCCAGGTCGGCCGGCTTGACCATGTGATGGTCGAAGCCGGCGTCGTGCGCACGCTGCTGGTCTTCGGCCTGGCCATAGCCAGTCAACGCCACCAGCACGGCTCCCGCCGTCGCAGGCTGTGCACGCAGGCGACGGGCCAATTCGTGGCCGTCCATGTCGGGCAAGCCGATATCGAGCAGCGCCACCGCGGGCGGCTCGCGCAATGCCGTCGTTAGCGCGCTCGCGCCATCGAATTCGACCCGAACTTCGTACCCATTCATCCCCAGCAGCGTGGCCAGCATCTCGGCGGCGTCGACGTTGTCGTCGACCACCAGCACGCGCAAGCCTGATGCGTCAGGCACAGAGGCGGCCGGCGCCGGGGCTGGCACCTCCACGACCGGTTCCAGCAACGGCAGGTAGACGACAAATTCGCTGCCCTCGCCCAGCCCATCGCTGAGCGCATCGACGCGGCCGCCATGCAGCAGCACCAGGCTCTTGACGAGCGCCAGTCCGAGACCCAGCCCGCCCTGCGAGCGGTCCGGCGTGCGCTCGGCCTGTGTGAACAGGTCGAAAATATACGGCAGCACGGGCAGGTCGATGCCCTGGCCATTGTCGCGCACGGCAAGGCGCACGTCGCCGCCGTCCGTGCGCACGCTCAGCACGATGCGGCCCCTGGCCGGCGTGTACTTGGCGGCGTTGTTCAGGATGTTGGACAGCACCTGGATCAGGCGCGTGCGGTCGCCCAGCACGTACAGGCCAGGTTCGATGTCGAGGAGCAGCTCATGGTGGCAGCTGTCGAGCATCGGCCGCACCTGCTCCACCGCTTCCTGCACGAGCGGTTCGACCGCCACGGTTTCCTGCGCCATCGTGACCTGCCCGCGCGTGACGCGCGAGACGTCCAGCAAATCGTTCACGAGCGCCGTCATGTGCTCGGCCTGGCGCGCGATGATCGCACTGGCGCGCGCAATGCCGGGCGCGTCCATCTGGCCGCGCTGCAGCAGTTGCGCGGCGGTGGTGATCGGTGCGAGCGGATTGCGCAACTCGTGCGCGAGCATCGCCAGGAAATCATCCTTCTGGCGATTGGCTTCGCGCAGCTCGTCCTCGATACGCTTGCGCGCGGTGACGTCGCTGCCTTCCAGGAAAATACCCGTCACCTTGCCGAACTGGTCGCGGATCGGCTGATAGACAAAATCGAGAAAGCATTCTTCGAGCGGGCCGCCCGGTTCGCGTTGCACGCGCAGCGGTACAGCATGGCCGACAAACGGCTGGCCACTGGCATACACCTGGTCGAGCAACTCGAAGTAGCCCTGCCCCTGGACCTCGGGTAGGGCCTCGCGTACCGGTTTGCCGATCAGATCGCGATGCCCGACCAGTGCCAGGTAGGAACGGTTGGTCAGTTCGAACACATGGTCGGGGCCGCGCAACACGGCGATGATGCCGGGCGCTTCCTCGAACAGGTTCACCAAGCGCGTGTTTTCTTCTTCGCGATAACGCTGCGCCAGCACTTCGTTGGTGATTTCAACGCAGGCGCAGAACATGCCGACGACGATACCGTCATCGCCTCGCACGGGCGAATACGAAAAGCGGAACCACGTCTCTTCGTCGTACCCATGGCGGCGCATGGTCAGCGGAAAGCGTTCGAGGTAAATGGACTCGCCGCCCATCGTGCGCGCAACCATCGGCGCGATCTCGTCCCAGATATCGGGCCACACATCGCAAAAACGCAGACCGAGCGAGGCCGGGTGCTTGGCACCCAGGATCACGCTGTAGGCATCGTTGTACAGGAAGCCGAGTTCGTCGCCCCAGGCGACGAACATCGGGAACTTGGAATCGAGCATCAGTGCAACCGTCGTGCACAAGGCCTGCGGCCAGTCGCGCGGATGACCGAGTGGCGAGGTAGTCCAGTCGTGTTCGCGCATCAGCGCACGCACCGTGCCGTCGCCGAGAAATAATGACGGTTCTTGCCGCACATCAGTCGGCGCTCCCACTACCTGATTCATACCCATGATGCTTCGTGTTGATCCGCGCACATCGCGCAAGCGAAGTGTGCCAGATTTGCCGCTCCTCTCACGCACGCCAGCGTAAAACGAGCGTGACGCGATCGTTACAGCGTCTGCACAAACTCGCGGATACCGCCCAGCAGCATCTCGACCGCCATTGCCGTGAGGATCAGGCCCATCAGGCGCTCGAAGGCCGTCATGACTTGCGGGCCAAGCTTTTGCTGCAGCTTTTCGGCACTGAGGAACACGGCCAGCCAGACGATGCCGACGGCAGCCAGCGCGGCCACATGCACCATCGTTTCAGTAAAGCTGGTGGCCGACAGCAGCAGCACGGTGGCCAGCGCCGACGGCCCGGCCAGCGCAGGAATCGCCAGTGGGACGATGAACGGTTCGCCGCCCTCGCTCCTGCCCAACACGCCATCGGGGTGCGGGAAGATCATGCGGATCGCGATCATCAACAGGATCACGGCGCCTCCGATGCGCAGCGCGATCGGGCTCAGGTGCAACGCTTCCAGGAAGTGCTTGCCGAAGAACATGAACACCAGCAGCAGCACGAAGGCAATCGCACACTCGCGGATCACGATGCGGTTGCGGCGTTCGAGCGGGGTGTCTTTCAGGGCGGCGGCGAACAGCGGGACGTTACCGAAGGGGTCGGTCACGAGAATGAGCAGAATGAAGGTGGAGAAAAAGCTTTGGGTCATGGCTTATTATTCTTGGAAGACGCGACGACAGTAAAGGCGTAATCTTACCAGAGTGCATCAAAGTGCTGGACGATCTGGCACGAAGGCCGATCACCTCTACTTCGAAAGCAGACATGGGATCACAACAAAGCACGGTCGACTTCGTCCTCGACCAGATGAGCGCCGCCGGGGCGGTCAGCGCCAAAAAGATGTTCGGCGAATACGGTGTCTATCTCGACGAGAAGATGGTCGCGCTGGTGTGCGACGATGTCCTGTTCGTCAAACCGACGGAGGGTGGCCGATCCCATATCGGGACGCCTGTCGAGGCGCCACCCTACCCGGGTGCGAAACCCTGTTTCCAGATTGACGGCGACCTGTGCGAAGACCGGGAATGGCTGAGCCAGCTGGTGCGGATTACCGCGCAGGAATTGCCGCTGCCTAAGAAGAAAAAGAAGGCGCTGTAACCGTTACCTATTGGTGAGCTCGATTGGTGAGCTCGGTTGCCACAGTGAAGCGCGAATAAAAAAGCGGGGAAAGGCATCTGCCCTTCCCCGCTCATCGCCCATCTGACCGGATGAATTACTTCTCGAACTTCTTCAGCCAGGCCGACAGCTGGTGCGGGCGCAGGCCGTCGTATTCTTCGAACGGCTGGTGAATCCATGGATTGTGCGGCAGGTCGTCCAGGAAATAGTCTGGACGAATCGACGACGTACCCTTGACCCAGATGACCGCCGATTTGACTTCGGTGACCTGCGGGTAGTTTTCGGTCAGGTGCTGGCTGACTTTACGCAGCGTCACGCCCGAGTCGGCCAGATCGTCGACCAGCAGGACGCGGCCAGCCAGTGGACCCTTGGTCATCGTCATGTACTTCGAGATATCCAGGTCGCCTTGCTTGGTGCCCGCTTCTTCGCGGTACGAGCTGGTCGACAGGATCGCCAGTGGCACGTCGAAGATGCGCGAGAACACGTCGCCCGGACGCACACCGCCGCGCGCCAGGCACAGCACCTGGTCGAACTTCCAGCCCGATTCATACACTTGCAGCGCCAGGCGCTCGATCAGGCGGTGGTATTCGTCCCACGAGACCCACAGGTCTTTTTCCGTCGATACAGGGGAATTCATCTTTTTTGACTCCAGATTTTGTCGTTAGGCCGCGAACGGGTGACGCAGCACGATCGTTTCTTCGCGGTCAGGACCGGTCGAGACCATGTCGATCGGCACGCCGACCAGTTCTTCGATGCGCTGGATGTAGGCGCGGGCGTTGGCCGGCAGCTCTTCCATCGACTTGGCGCCGACGGTGCTTTCGGTCCAGCCTGGCATCTCTTCGTACACTGGCTCGCAGCGGGCTGCGTCTTCAGCGCCGACCGGGAAGATGTCGACCGCGCGGCCGTCGATCTTGTAGCCGGTGCACAGCTTGAGCGACTCGATGCCGTCTAGCACGTCGAGCTTGGTCAGGCACATGCCCGACACGCCATTGATCTGGACCGAGCGGCGCAGCAGCGCAGCATCGAACCAGCCGCAGCGACGGGCGCGGCCCGTGACGGTGCCGAACTCGTGGCCCACGCGCGACAGGTGCTCGCCGACGCCAGCGTCGGTTGGCAGTTCGGCCGGGAACGGGCCCGAACCGACGCGGGTGGTGTAGGCCTTGGTGATGCCCAGGATGTAGTGCAGCATGTTCGGACCGACGCCGGCGCCGGCGGCGGCATTGCCGGCCACGCAGTTCGACGAGGTGACGAACGGATAGGTGCCGTGGTCGACGTCCAGCAGCGAGCCCTGTGCGCCTTCGAACAGCAGCTTGCCGCCGGCTTTGTGCGCCGCGTACAGCGCGGACGAGACGTCGCCGACCATCGGACGCAGGCGTGGCACGAGGGCCATCGCATCGTCGAACGTGGTCTGGAAGTCGATCGCTTCGGCGCCCAGGTAGTTCACCAGCACGTGGTTGTGGTAGTCGAGGTTCTCTTTGAGCTTCTCGGCAAAGCGCTCTGCGTTGAGCAGGTCGGCGATGCGGATGGCGCGGCGGGCGACCTTGTCTTCGTAGGCCGGGCCGATGCCCTTGCCCGTGGTACCGATCTTGTTCTCGCCACGCTTGAGTTCGCGTGCCTTGTCGATGGCGACGTGGTACGGCAGGATGATCGGGCAGGCTTCCGAGATCATCAGGCGCGAGACGACTTCGACGCCGGCCGCGGCCAGCTTGTCGATTTCGCGCATGACGTCCGGCACCGAGACCACGACACCGTTGCCGATGTAGCAGGCGACGCCTTCGCGCATGATGCCCGACGGGATCAGTTGCAGCGCGGTTTTCTGGCCCTTGATCACCAGGGTGTGACCAGCGTTATGGCCGCCCTGGAAACGCACCACGCCAGCGGCGTGGTCGGTGAGCCAGTCGACGATCTTGCCCTTGCCTTCATCGCCCCACTGGGTGCCGATGACAACGACGTTCTTTGCCACGTTAGTATTTGACATCACTTAACCTAAGTTTTTGAGAATCCAATTTCCACTTTCGAGGACGAGTACGCGGTCGCACTCGAACTCGTCCTGAACATTGTCGTGACCCGGCATGCTCTGGATCACGACTTCGCCTGCCTTGCGCAGGTCAGCGATTTTTTCCTTCAGCTCGGGGGCATTGCCCCACGGCGCGCGAATGGAATGCTTGCGCTCGGCCATCGGCAGCAGCCGGGCCAGTTCGCGCAGGTCGAGCGAGAAGCCCGTTGCGGGCCGCGCACGGCCGAATGCTTCGCCTACATGGTCGTAGCGACCGCCGCGCGCGACGGCATTCGGCAAGCCCGTCACGTACAGCGCGAACATGGCGCCGCTTTCATACTGGTAGCCGCGCAGGTCGGCCAGATCGATCGCGATCTCGGCGCGGCCCAGCGCGCCGGCGGCCAGCGCCGCCAGTTCGGCCAGCGCGCGCTGCACGCCCGGGAGCGCCGGCAGTGCGTCGCGGGCTTCGGCCAGCACGTCGATATTGCCGTACAGGCGCGGCAAGGCCAGCAGCGCCTTGCGGGTCTGCGGGTAGTAATTCTGCGAGATGGCGTCCAGGCCCGGCGCATCCTTGGCGCGCAGCAGGCTGTAGAGCTGGTTCTCGTCGCGCTTGGCGGCCGGGTCGTCGTCCAGCAGTGCGCGCAGCACGCCGACGTGCGCGAGGTCGAGGCGCACATTCGTGAAACCGGCCAGGGCCAGCGAACCCAGCGCCAGTTCCTGGATCTCGGCATCGGCTTCGAGGCCCGCGTGGCCATAGATCTCGGCGCCGATCTGCATCGGCTCACGCGTGGCGTGCAGGCCCGACGGGCGGGTATGCAGCACGCTGCCGGCGTAGCACAGGCGGGTGATCGAGTCGCGGTTGAGCAGGTGCGCGTCGATGCGCGCGACCTGCGTGGTCATGTCGGCGCGCAGGCCCAGCAGGCGGCCCGACAGCGGATCGACGACCTTGAAGGTTTTCAGGTCGGTGTCGGCACCGGCGCCGGCCAGCAGCGAGTCGAGATACTCGAGCAGCGGCGGCATCACCAGTTCGTAACCGTAGAGCCGGAAGTTGTCGAGCATCAGTCGGCGCAACTCTTCGATCTTGCGCGCTTCGGACGGCAAGACATCGGCGATATTTTCAGGCAATAGCCAATTCGGCATGGGCAACGACGTTATGGGTTTGGGGTAGTCAATGGCAAGCGTCGTACGACAGGCGTGCCAGCGCACGACGCGAACGCCGAATCGGTGATTTTAACCGAAAACCACCAGATTGAGGCAGCGAAAGCGGGACTGGCGGGGGTCAAGGTTGATAATCTGCCACGATGCCGGACAGTACGGGCAATGCCTGCCGCAGACGACACTGGGGGAGCAAGGCCGATGGCCCTGCTCCCCCAGAGTGTTCAATTACCTCCGCAACGAGGTGGGAACGGCGTTACTTGCCGCCGCCTGCAGGCGCCTTGAAGTACTTGAAGAACTCCGAGTTCGGATCGACGACGAGGACGTCGCTGCGATCCTTGAAGCTCGCACGGTAGGCCTCGAGTGAACGGTAGTAGCGCGCGAATTCCGGGTTCTTGCCGAAGGCGTCAGCGTAGATGGCCGATGCTTTGGCATCGCCGTCACCCTTGACTTTTTCGGCATCGCGGAACGCTTCGGCGATGATCACGGTGCGCTGACGATCGGCGTCGGCGCGGATCTGCTCGGATTCGGCAGCACCGGTCGAACGCGATTCGTTGGCCACGCGAACACGCTCGGCGCGCATGCGTTCGTATACCGAATTGATGTTCTGCTCGGTGTACTCGACACGCTTGAGGCGTACGTCGACGATGCCGATGCCGACTTCGGCAGCTTCAGCAATGAGCTTGGCCTGCACTGCTGCCATCACGGCTGCGCGCTGGCCCGAAATCACTTCACGCACGGTGCGCTTGGTGATCTCATCGCTCAGCGCCGCCTTGATGACCTGCGACAACCGGTTCTGCGCGCGCGTTTCATCGCCCGCGAAACTGATGTAGTACAGACGCGGATCGCTGATGCGCCACTTGATGAACGAGTCAACCAACACATTGCTCTTCTCGGACGTGATGAAGCGGTTCACGTCAGGCGTGTCGAGCGTCAGGATGCGCTTGTCCATATAGACCACGTTCTGGAACGGTGGCGGCAACTTGAAATGCAGGCCCGGCTTGTCGATCACTTCCTTGACCTGGCCAAGCGCGAACACGATCGCGAAGCGGCGCTGGTCGACAACGAAAATGGTGGACGACAGCAGCATCAGTGCGATGAAGCCGGCCACGAAGATGGTAACGAGGCGGTTCATTAACGGGTCTCCCGATCACGTGAGGAATCACGGCTGCGCTCATCACGCTGGCGCACCGCTTCCAGGGCCTGGGTCACTTCGGCCGGCTGGCCGGTGCCTGGCACTTGCACCGGACCCGACTTGCTGCCGACCTGGGCATCGTTGGCTGCAACCTGTTGCATCAGCTTGTCGAGCGGCAGGTACAGCATATTGTTGTTGGCACGCGAGTCGATCATCACCTTGGTGGTGCTGGAGAAGATCTGCTGCATCGTGTCGACATACATGCGGTCACGGGTCACGCCCGGGGCCTTGGCGTAGGCAGCGACGACCTGATCGAAGCGCGATGCGTTACCGGTCGCGTTCTCGACGACCATGGAGCGATACGCTTCAGCATCCTGCTGCAGGCGGAACGCCTGGCCGCGCGCGGCCGGAATCACCTGGTTGGCATACGCTTCACCTTCGTTGCGGGCGCGGGCACGATCCTGGCTGGCGCGCACGGCGTCATCGAACGCGCTCTGGACCTGCTCCGGCGGTTGCACGCCCTGCATCGTCACGTTGCTGATCAGGGCGCCCAACTTGTAGCGATCGGTGATCGTCTGGATCAGCGTCTGCACATCGGCTGCGACTTTTTCGCGGCCTTCGTACAGGACGAAGTCCATCTTGCTGCGACCGACCACTTCGCGGATCGCCGTTTCGGCTGCCTGACGCACGGTGTCGTCCTGATCGCGGTTGTTGAACACCCATGCGACCGGGTCTTTCAGCGTGTATTGCACGGCAAACTGGATGTCGACGATGTTTTCGTCGTCGGTCAGCATCAGCGATTCCAGCGGCTGCTTGTTGCTTGCCGTGCCACGGTAGCCAATCTCGGCCGTACGGATGGTCGAGACATCGACGATCTCGTGCGCCTGGATCGGATACGGCCAGCGCCAGTTGAAACCAGGCGTCGTCGTGTGGCTCAATTGGCCGAACGTCGTGACGACAGCGGTCCTGCCCTCTTGCACGATGAACGCGCCGGAGGCCAGCCAGATGAAGCCGACGATGATGGCAATGACGCCCGCACCAATGCCGGCGCCGCGCATTTCGCGGTTCGGGCCACCGCTATCGCCGCCACCGTTGTTATTGCCACGGTTGCCGAACATCTTGTTGAGACGCGCATTGAAGTCGCGCCACATCTGGTCGAGGTCGGGCGGACCGTCGCCCGGACGGCGACCGTCCTGGGCTTTGCGGTCATCTTCTGGGTTGCGGCCCCAGCGTGGGTCGTTCAGCGACAGTTTGACGCCGAATCTTTTTAGTATGGAAACAAACATAGGCTTAGCGTGGCCCGACAAGGGTGGAAGTTGGCAGATGATCGGCAGGACCTTCGGGTAGCGCGTCAGGCAGGGCGTCCACCGACGCATCGACCTCGGCGAGCTCGAAAGCGTCGTCCTGTTCTTCGTTTTCCGGGGTGACTCGATAGCTTTGACCGGGTCCGGACTTGGCAGTTTCGGCGATCGCCGAGCGCAGCAGATCCAGGCCGGCGCCGCTATGGGCACTGATGAAAACCCGGTTGATCTTATCATACTCATCACGCTCGACTCCGGGCTCCAGGCCCGCAGCATCGATCTTGTTCCAGACCAGAATTTGGGGAACATGATCGGCGCCAATCTCGCGCAACACCTCGTTGACCTGCTCCACCTGCTCCATGCGCGTGGGTGACGCGCTGTCGACCACGTGCAGCAGCAGGTCGGCGTGGATCGTCTCTTCGAGCGTGGCACGGAATGCCGCCACCAGCTGGTGCGGCAAGTCGCGCACGAAGCCGACGGTGTCGGAAATGACGACACTGCCGACGTCGTCGCCCAGGTACATGCGGCGGCTGGTCGTGTCCAGCGTGGCGAACAGCTGATTCGCCACGTACACGCCGGCCTTGGTCAGCGAGTTGAACAGCGTCGACTTGCCGGCATTGGTGTAGCCAACCAGCGAGACGGAGAACGTGTTGTTGCGCCCGCGCTGACGGCGCTGGGTCTCGTGCTGCTTGCGCAGCTTGGCCAGCCGTGCGCGCAGCGCCTTGACGCGCTCGCCGATCAGCCGGCGGTCGGTCTCGAGCTGGGTTTCACCCGGACCGCGCAGGCCGATACCACCCTTTTGCCGTTCAAGGTGAGTCCAGCCGCGGATCAGGCGCGTGGCCAGGTGCTGCAACTGGGCCAGCTCGACCTGCAGCTTGCCCTCGTGGCTCTTGGCGCGCTGCGCGAAGATATCGAGGATCAGGCTGGTACGGTCGACGACGCGCAGTTCGAGACGACGCTCGAGGTTACGCTGCTGGGCAGGCGAGAGTGCGTGATTGAAGATAACGATATCGACGCCGAGTGCCTTAGCGTCGAGGGCGATTTCATCGGCCTTGCCGCTGCCGATGAAGAGTGCGGGATCGGGGCTCGAGCGCTTGGCCGTGATCGTGGTGATCGGTTCGGCGCCAGCGGACTTCGCAAGCAGGGACAACTCTTCGAGACTGGCGTTGAAGTCGCCAGTCCCGAAGTCGATGCCGACCAGGGCTGCGCGCATGAGCGGCGTGCCGGGGGCGTCAGCCATCGGCCTTACTCGGCTTCGCTGGAGTCAAGATTGAGGTTGACGGCGCGGGCCGGCACGACGGTAGAGATGGCGTGTTTATAGACCATCTGGGTCACGGTGTTGCGAAGCAAAACGACGTATTGGTCGAAGGATTCGATATGACCCTGCAGCTTGATACCGTTGACCAGGTAGATCGAGACAGGGACGTGTTCCTTGCGCAAGGCGTTGAGGAATGGGTCTTGTAACAGTTGCCCTTTGTTGCTCATAACAGCTCCGTGATGTTGTTGTAGTTAAAAGTTTGAGGCGATTTGCCGATTTTCAAGTAGTCATGCCACATGGGTGAGGCCATATTCTGCCAAAGCGAATGCGGCCCTGAACTACTGTAACCTGTTTCGCCACTTTTTGTCGTACTGCTACGGCTTCGCGAACGGGTTCTTGCCACTGCGTAGCTCGATCCGCAGCGGTGTGCCGACCAGGCTGAACGTCTCGCGGAAATGCTTCTCGAGATAGCGCTTGTAAGGCTCGCTGATCCCGTCCAGGGCATTGCCGTGGATGACGATGATCGGCGGGTTCTGGCCACCCTGGTGGGCGTAGCGCATCTTTGGACGGCCCGAGCCCTTGCGTTTCGGCTCTTGCTTCTCCACGGCCTCTTGCAGCGCGCGCGTCAGGCGCGGCGTCGACAGGTTGGCGGTGGCGGCAGCGTAGGCGGCCTCGACCGATTTCATCAGTTGCGTGATGCCGGTGCCGCGCAGTGCCGAGACGAAGTGCGTGTTGGCAAAGCTGAGGAAATCGAGTTTGCGGTCGAGATCGATTTTGACTTCGTCGCGCTCGTCGGTTTTCAGGCCATCCCATTTGTTGACGGCCACGACCAGCGCCCTGCCCGACTCCAGAATGAAGCCGGCGATGTGCGCGTCTTGCTCCGAAATGTCTTGCTGGGCGTCGAGCAGCAGCACGACGACGTTGGCGTCGGCGATCGACTGCATGGTCTTGACGACCGAGAACTTCTCGATGGCCTCAAAGATCTTGCCGCGACGGCGGATACCTGCCGTGTCGATCAGCGTGAACTTTTTACCGTCGCGTTCGAACGGTACTTCGATCGAGTCACGCGTGGTGCCCGGCATGTCGAAGGCAATCACGCGCTGCTCGCCGACCAGCGTGTTGATCAGGGTCGACTTGCCCACGTTCGGGCGGCCGACGATGGCGATCTTGATGCCATGGTCGACGTGCTCGAGTTCGGCCGGCTCGTCCGGCCGCGCGGCGAACGCAGCGTCGAGCGCCTCGACCACGAGGTCGGTCACGCCGTCGCCGTGGGCGGCGGAGATGACGTACGGGTCGCCCATGCCGAGCTCGTAGAAGTCGGCCGTGACGGCCGTGTACTTCATGCCTTCGGACTTGTTCACGACGAGCATGACCTTGCGGCCGCTCTTGCGCAGGAAATCGGTGATGGTCTTGTCGTGCGGCGTCAGGCCCTGACGGCCATCGACGATGAACACGACCACGTCGGCTTCGGCGACGGCCTGGCGCGTTTGCAGCGCCATTTCGTGCATGATGCCTTCTTTGGCGACCGGCTCGAAACCGCCCGTGTCAATGACCAGGAATGGTCGTTCGCCAATGCGGCCTTCACCGTAATGGCGGTCGCGCGTCAGGCCTGGCATGTCGGCCACCAACGCGTCGCGCGAACGGGTCATGCGGTTAAATAAGGTCGATTTCCCGACGTTGGGTCGACCTACGAGTGCGATTACCGGCTTCATGTTTTCTTATTCGACCGCGATGGCGGTCACAGTTCCGTTTTGTGTTTGAAAAATCAGGTTTGTGCCGGCCACCAGCGGCGTGCCCACGATCGGGCTCCCGTCGGTTGCGGCGCGCGCCAGGAAAGAGCCATCTTCGCGCGACAGGAAGTGCACGTAGCCTTCGTAGTCGCCAACCGCGACGGCGCGGCCATACGACAGCGGGGTCGACAGGCGGCGGAACGACAGTTTGTCGTTCTTCCAGCTGCTGGCGCCCGTGTCGCGGGTGAATGCATTGAGTGCTCCCTTGTCGTCCGGTGCGAACACGAACAATTGGTCGACGGCCACGCCGACGCTGGAAGACAGATCGCGCGTCCAGCGCGCCGAACCGGTCACCAGGTCAAAGCAGCCTACGCGCCCTTGGTAGGAAGCGGCGCACACCTCGTTTTCGAACAGCACCGGGGCGCCGCCGATATCGGTGACGCGCTCCAGTTCGGTCGCGCCGCGCGAGATGCCGACCTCGACGTCCCAGCGCGGTGCGCCGGTGGCGATGATCAGTGCGGACAGCTTGCCGCCCGGCTGCGCGACGATGACGTCGGTGCCAGCCACGATCATGCCCGGCGCGTTGCGCAGCGTCAGCGGCGGCGCGACCTTCTGCACGGTCCATTTCTTGCTGCCATCCGTGGCGTCGACACCGACGATGCGGTTGTCGATCGAACGGGCGACGACGATGCCTTGCGACACGACCGGCGCCGACAGGATCTCGCTCGACAGCTGCGTTTTCCACAGCAGCTTGCCGTCCATGTTGTAACCCATCAGGATGCCCTTCTCGGCACCGACGACGATCAGGTTGCCATCCGTGCCCACGCCCGCCGACAGCTCGCTGTCGGCCTTGACGCGCCACAGCTGCTTGCCGGTGGCGGCGTCGACGCGCGCAATGGCGCCATCGGCTGCGGCCACGACGAGCGTGTTGCCGCTCAGCGCAGGCGAGAACTGATAGCCCTTGGCCTTGCCGATGTCGAGTTTCCATGCGGTGCGCACGGCCATGCTGCCCTTGAGTTCGACGAGCTTGGCGGGTTGATCGCCCTTCTTGTCGGATGCAAATGGATTGAGCGAATTGAGGGTCGAGCAACCCGTCATCAGGGCCAGTACGCCGACGCCAACAAGCTTGCTGCTAATACGCATTATGTTCTACCTTGTTCCTGGACTATAAAGGACGCAAAGCCCGCGGCCGCTCGAAGGCGGACGCGGGCCATCTCATGCGAAAAATTTACGCAGCCGCTTTCTGGTCTGCGGCTGGCGCTTTGCCGTTCTTGTCTGCCGGCACCGTGCCGCCGATGGCTTCGAGCTTGACCTGCACCAGTTGACGGGCCGGGCTGGCGGCATCCATCGCGGCCAGTGCGGCGACATATGCAGCACGCGCTTCGTTCAGCTTGTTCTGGCCGACCAGCACATCGCCCTTGCGGTCGTTCACTTCAGCGGTGAACTGCGGCAGGAACGTGCCGTTCAAGACTTTCAGCGCGTCGTCGAAGGCTTTCTCATCGAGCAGCACGCCCGCCAGACGCAGCTTGGCGATCGACTTGTATTCGTCGTTGCCGTTGTCGGCCGCCCACTGCAGCTGGGCCTTGGCGGTTTTCAGGTCGTTGGCTTCGAACGCCGTCTTGGCCGCTGCCAGGGCTGCCATCTGCGTGTACGGCGAGCTTTCGTACTTGCTGCGGATGTCGCCGGCGATACGCTGCACCTTGGCATTGTCATTGGCCAGCAGCGACGTTTGCAGTTCGTCGTACAGCGCCGAGGCTTCGATCGACTTGTTGGCCTGGTGGGTCTTCCAGAAATTCCAGCCGGCGAAGGAACCGAGCGCCAGGATCAGGACCCAGACGATGATGTTGCCGTATTTCGACCAGAACGCCTTGAAGGAATCAAGCTGTTCCTGCTCTTGGTGATCGTATGCCATGTGCGTGTTCTTGTAGTGGTTGAATGGTTTGCGAGGTACGACGGGTGTTAATGCTTGTGCACGTGATCGTGATCGTGATCGTGACCGCAGTGTTCGTCATGCACGTGCGCGCCGGTGATCTGGTCGACCAGGTAATCGACCACTTCCAGGAACGGCACGGTGCTCTGCTGCTGCTCGCCGATCTCGCCGCGCATCGTCTTCACGGCCGCGGTTTCGTTGGCAACTTCGTCGTCGCCAATGATCACGGCAAACGCCGCGCCCGACCCGTCGGCCTTCTTCATCTGGCTCTTGAAGCTGCCGGCACCCGCTGGCGTTGCGCAATGTAACACAACATCCAGCCCGGCATCCCGAATGCGCTCGGCCAGGATGAAGGCTTGCAGCTGCGCCTTCTCGCCCTGATGGACCATGTAGACGTCGCATTGGTTCGGTTCGGCCGGCTCGCCCATCGCCTTCATCAGCTCGATGATGCGCTCCATGCCCATCGCGAAACCGACGGCCGGCGTGGCCTTGCCGCCAAACGTTTCCACCAGCGGATCGTAGCGGCCGCCGGCGCAGATCGTGCCTTGCGAGCCGAGTGCATCGGTGACCCACTCGAACACGGTGCGGTTGTAATAGTCCAGGCCGCGCACGAGGCGCGGGTTCACGGTGTACTGCACCGCGTTCTGGTCGAGCAAGAACTTGACGCCATTGAAGTGCGCCAGCGATTCTTCGCCCAGGTAGTCGAGCAGGCGCGGGGCCGCGTTGACCATTTCCTGCATGGCCGGATTCTTGGTATCGAGGATGCGCAGCGGATTGCTGTGCAGGCGGCGCTTGGCTTCGGCGTCCAGAATGCTTTCGTGCTGCTCGAGGTAGGCG
This sequence comes from Massilia aurea, assembly GCF_014200505.1. Classification (GTDB taxonomy): domain Bacteria; phylum Pseudomonadota; class Gammaproteobacteria; order Burkholderiales; family Burkholderiaceae_D; genus Telluria; species Telluria aurea_B. The sequence goes on from NZ_JACHBX010000003.1 coordinate 110,806, forward strand.
ATCAGGTCGGCGCGGTGACGCTGGCGCTCTTCGGCATTGCCGATCGAGTTCAGTTCGAGGCGCACGTTCTCGATACCCAGGTCATCCCACAGGCGGCGGCACATCATGATCAGCTCGGCATCGATGTCCGGGCCCGAAAAACCGATGGCTTCGGCGCCGAACTGGAAGAACTGGCGATAGCGGCCGCGCTGCGGACGCTCGTGGCGGAACATCGGGCCCTTGTACCACAGGCGGCGCGGGCCGTCGTAGACCAGATTGTGTTCGAGCACGGCGCGCACGACGCTGGCGGTGCCTTCCGGACGCAGCGTGAGCTGGTCGCCGTTCATCGAATCCTCGAACGAATACATTTCTTTTTCGACGATGTCGGTCACGGCGCCGATGGCGCGCGAGAACAGGCTCGTCTGCTCGACGATCGGCGTGACGATCTTCTGGTAGCCGTAGCTTTTCAGGATCGTTTCGGTGGTGTTCTCGAACAATTCCCACAGCGGTGCATCGCTGGGCAGGATGTCGTTCATGCCTTTGATGGCGACGATTTTTTCTGGTTTGGACATAAGTGTTATCTGTTGATTCGACGTCGTTCCCGCGCAGGCGGGAACCTCATTTCGTGGCGTCATCGGCCGTCTCATGCGACGACATGGCGCAAACCACCTTGGGTTCCCGCCCTCGCGGGAACGACGTGCTGGGGCCAATGGCCGAATTTTACGACGCTGCGGTCTCGCGGCTGTAATTCTTCTTCACGTAATCGAGCACGATCGTCTGGAATTCTTCGACGATGCGCTCGCCGCGCAGCGTGGCAAACTTCTGGCCATCGACAAACACCGGCGCCGCCGTCGATTCGCCCGTGCCCGGCAAGCTGATGCCGATGTTCGCGTGCTTCGATTCGCCCGGACCATTGACGATGCAACCCATTACAGCGACGTTCATACCTTCCACGCCTGGATACGTCTTTTTCCATTCCGGCATCTGGTCGCGCAGGAAGGTCTGGATATTGTCTGCCAGCTCCTGGAACACGGTCGACGTCGTGCGGCCGCAACCCGGGCACGCAATAACCATCGGCGTGAACTTGCGCAGGCCCATCGTCTGTAGGATTTCCTGGCCGACGATGACTTCGCGCGTGCGGTCGCCGCCCGGTTCCGGCGTCAGCGAGATACGGATCGTGTCGCCGATGCCCTCTTGCAGCAGCACCGACAGCGCGGCGGTCGAGGCGACGATGCCCTTGCTGCCCATGCCCGCTTCGGTCAGACCCAGGTGCAGCGGGTAGTCGCAGCGGCGGGCCAGCTCGCGGTACACGGCGATCAGGTCCTGCACGCCCGAGACCTTGCACGACAGGATGATCTTGTCGCGCGCCAGGCCCACTTCTTCGGCGCGGATGGCGTTTTCGATGGCCGACGTGATCAACGCTTCATACATGACGGCCTGCGCCGACCATGGATTGGCGCGCAAGGCGTTCTCGTCCATGATGCGCGCCAGCAGCGACTGGTCCAGGCTGCCCCAGTTCACGCCGATGCGCACCGGCTTGTCATACTTGGCGGCGATCTCGATCATCTGGGCGAACTGGGTGTCGCGCTTGGCGCCCTGCCCCACATTGCCCGGATTGATGCGGTATTTCGACAGCGCCTGCGCGCACTCCGGATAGTCGCGCAGCAGCAGGTGGCCGTTGTAGTGGAAGTCGCCGACCAGCGGCACATCGACTTCCATGCGGTCGAGCTGGGCGCGGATCGCCGGCACGGCAGCCGCGGCTTCCGGCGTGTTCACGGTAATGCGCACGATCTCGGAGCCGGCACGTGCCAGCTCCTTGATCTGGATGGCAGTGCCGATCGCATCGGCGGTATCGGTATTGGTCATCGACTGGATGACGACGGGCGCATCGCCACCGACCCACACCTGGCGCGCGCCGTGCGCGACCAGAACCTTGCGGCTGGCGCGGCGGGCCATCGGGCCCGACGGAATGGCGGCGGCCGATGCGTACTCGGGGATTGGGGCTTCGTTCAAGGAATTCATGTTGGTTCCAGCGAGTGATCAGCTTATTTCAGGGCCACGCGTGCGATGGTCTTGCCCGGCTGCTGTGGCAGCGGGACGTTGGCGCCGCGCAGGGTCGCGGTCACGGCGCCCGGCACGCCGACGGTCAGGTTGACGGGGCCGGCGACTTCGACCGACTCGGTGCTGCCGGCCTTGACCAGGCGCGAGATCAGCGGACGACCGCCGCCGCTCGGGCGCACTTCGATCCACGAATCAGCGCGCACGTTCAGCACCAGCGTGTTGGCGCCGGTGGCAGCCGGCGCTGCGGAAGCCGGTGCTGTGGCAGCCGGGGCCGCCGCGACTGGCGTCGGCGTGGCCGTCCCCGGTGCAGTGACCGGCGCGGCAGCAGGCGCGGCAGCGGGTGCGGTCGGCGTGGTCGGCGCTGTGGTTGGCGTGCCGGCCGGGGCCGTACCCTGGCTCGATGGCGACGGTACCGAGATGAGCGGCACCGATGGATTGATCAGGCCTTCATGCGCCGGCGTAGCGACGCCTGGCGCCACGACAGCGGCAGCCGGGTTTTCGAGCACCATGGCATCGCCCGATTCGACATCGCGGTTCAGGCTTGGTATCAGGTTGAACTGCCAGGCCGCGACAGCAGCGCCAGCCACGACGACCACGGCCGCGATCCAGCCCAGTGGCAGGCTGCGGCGCTTGCCATTGATCGGGAACCGGGTTTCCGAGAACGCAGCCGGTTTTTGTTCACGGCGGGCAGCAGCCATCGCCGACTGGGCGCCCGCACGGGCTTCCGGCGGCATGTTCAGTTCGATCATCGACACCAGTGGCGCCGCGTCGATGCGCAACAGCTTGGCGTAGGCGCGCACGAAGCCGCGCGTGACGGCCGGGCTGGGCAGCGAGGCGTAATCGCCCGCTTCCAGCGCCAGTACCTGGCGCGGCGCCAGCTTGAGCTGGTCGGCAACCTGCTCGACGCTCCAGCCCATGGTCTCGCGCTGGGATTGCAGGGTCTTGCCAGGGATGCCGGACGCGTTGCCCGGTGCGGCTGGCTGGTCTGCTTGCTCGTTCATTGTCCTTGTCCTTGTCCTTGTTCTTCTTTACTCACCAAACGCCCCGCGCTCGTACGCTGCGTACTCGGGCGAACCGGGGAAGCGGCGCCGCAACTGGGCTGCCAGCGACGCTTCATGGGTCCGGTCACCCGCCTTGCGGCCGATGCGCATGGCAAGCCACAGCGCATCAGCCGGCAGCGTCTCGAGCTTGGCTGTCTCGAGCAGGCGGTTGATGAAAAAACCGGCGCGCTCAAGGTCGCGCCGCTCGTAGTACACCCGCGCCAATCCGGTATTGACCGTTGGCAGACCGGGGTTCAGACGCAAGGCTTCGAGCAGATAGCGCTCGGCCGCATCGTTGTTCCGGTTCTTGATGCTGCACACGCCCGCATTTACCAGCGCGCTGAGCGGCGTCTGGTACGTGGGGTTCTTCAGTGCGGCATCGAAATAACGCATTGCCTCGGCCGGGCGGTTGACCGACTGGCACAAAAACGAACCGAAGTTGTTTGAAAACTCCGGGTCGTTCGGGCGCAGGCGCAGCGCCTGCTGGTAATTCTCTTCGGCCAGCGGATACTGGCCCATCGACGTGTAGACCAGCGCGCGCAAGCCGTACGCATCGGCGTAGGCTGCATCGGCCGCCAGCGCCTTCTTGATTTCGTCGAGCGCGATTTCGTACTTGCCCTGCTGGTAATAACCGACCGCCAGTTGAATGCGGATCGATGCACGCTTCTCGCCCGCCGTCTGGTCCGACGCCGTCTTGAGCTCGCCGGTAGTGCCCAACCCGCCGCCCGCGTTGCTGGCGCATCCGGCCAGCAGGGTCAGGGTCGAGGCGAGTGCAAGCGCGACGGCGGCAAGCTTCATCAGGTCGGGATCTCCACGATGCGCCCGAAGTCGGCGCCAAACTTTTTCTGGTACTCGGCCATTTTTTCCATGCGCTCGGCCACCCGGGTGCGGTCCTTGACCTCACCGGCCAGCTGGCCGCAGGCAGCGTCGATATCGTCGCCGCGCGTCTTGCGCACGGTGGTGACAATGCCGGCATCCATCAGCACCTGGGCAAACGCCTTGATGCGGGGATTCTTGGAGCGGAACAGGCCGGACTCGGGGAACGGATTGAACGGAATCAGGTTGAACTTGCAGTTCACGCCGACCACAGGGTCGTTGACCAGCGCGATCAGTTCGCGTGCGTGCTCGTCGCTGTCGTTGAAGCCGTCGAGCATGCAGTATTCGAAGGTGATGAAGTCGCGCGGTGCAAACTCGAGATAGCGCTTGCAGGCAGCCATCAGTTCGCGCAGCGGGTATTTCTTGTTCAGCGGCACCAGGATATCGCGCAGCGCATCGTTCGACGCGTGCAGCGACACCGCCATGGCCACCGGCACGTCCTGCGACAGCTTGTCGATGTTGGGCACCACGCCCGAGGTCGACAGCGTCACGCGACGGCGCGACAGGCCGTAGGCGTTATCGTCGAGCATCAGCTTGAGCGCGGTAACGGTGGGTTCGTAGTTCAGCAGCGGCTCGCCCATGCCCATCATCACCACATTGGTGATCTGGCGTTCGCCTTTCGGGCCGGGCTCGATGCCTTTGGTGCGGCGCAGCTCGAACTCGGCCATCCACAGCTGGCCAATGATTTCGGCGACTGTGAGGTTGCGGTTGAAGCCCTGCTTGCCCGTCGAGCAGAAGCGGCAGTTGACGGCGCAGCCGGCTTGCGTGGAGATGCACAGCGTGCCGCGGTTTTCTTCCGGAATGAACACGGTTTCGACCGCATTGCCATTGCCGACATCGACCAGCCACTTGCGCGTGCCGTCGGTGGACGTGTTGTCGCTGACGATGGCTGGTGCGCGCACTTCGGCGCGCGTGCTCAGCTTTTCACGCAGCGATTTGGCCAGGTCGGTCATGCTGTCGAAGTCCGCGGCGCCAAACTGGTGGATCCAGCGTTGGAGTTGCTTGGCGCGGAACGGCTTCTCACCCAAGTCGGCGCAATAAGCGACGAGTTGCGCGGGATCGAGGTCCAGCAGGTTGGTGAGCGTCGTCATGGCAAAAATTCCTCAGTTTCAGCACCCGCTCGCATCAGCCCTTGGCCGCAGGCGAGCGGGTTACTCATTGCATTAGTCCGGGGAGAATGCTCCGGGGCGCGCCCGGACTGCGCTCCCCCTTACTAATTAACGCGAGTAGACGTTCAGTGCCGGGAAGTAGTAAGCGATTTCCACAGCAGCGGTTTCGGCAGCGTCCGAACCGTGAACAGCGTTGGCATCGATCGAATCAGCGAAGTCAGCGCGGATGGTGCCGGCGTCAGCTTTCTTTGGATCGGTTGCACCCATCAGGTCGCGGTTTTTCAGGATCGCGCCTTCGCCTTCGAGGGCGGTGACCATGACTGGACCCGAGATCATGAACTCGACCAGGTCCTTGAAGAATGGACGTGCAGCGTGCACAGCGTAGAAGCCTTCGGCTTCAGCGCGCGACAGTTGCACCATGCGTGCAGCGACGATCTTCAGGCCAGCTTCTTCGAAACGGCTGTAGATTTTGCCGATCACGTTTTTTGCGACTGCGTCAGGCTTGATGATGGACAGGGTGCGTTCGATTGCCATGAGAAAACTCCAATAAAATGAAAGGTTTAGAACTGAGCGATGTAAACAAACTTTGGGACTCAATTAACCTTCAATTTTACCATATCCGACCCGAAAAGCTCATATTGCGGTGGCGGTCGGCAAGGTGGTACAGTGGCGGCAAACTTACGTCCAGCTTCTTGATCAAACTTCATGCTCGTTTAAGTCACGTGTTATAGGATGATAGGTAGTTGCTGTACAGTACCTGCAGTTATTCATTTCTCCGGAGGCACTATGTATCCTAGTACCCAAAGTACCATCGACCTGACCAAAGGTGGCCAGGCCTCGCGTAACAAAGTGCTACGCAATACTTACTGGTTGCTGGCGCTGTCGATGATCCCGACCGTGGCAGGCGCCTTCCTTGGCGTGTCCATGGGTGTCGCGCTGTTCAGCGGTATCCTCGGCTTCGTGATCTTCATGGCCGTCGCATTCGGCTTCATGTGGGCGATTGAAAAGAACAAGGACTCCGGCCTGGGCGTTGCCCTGCTGCTGGGCTTCACGTTCTTCATGGGCCTGATGTTGGCACCACTGCTGACGCACACGCTGAACTATTCGAACGGCGGCAGCCTGATCATGACCGCCTTCGGCGGCACCGCGATCGTGTTCGCCGTGATGGCCAGCATCGCCACCACGACCAAGCGCGACTTCTCGGGCATGGGCAGCTGGCTGATGGCCGGCGTCGTCGTGCTGCTGCTGGCGGTCGTCGCCAACATCTTCCTGCAGATGTCGGTGCTGTCGATCGTGATCTCGATCCTGGCGATCGGTATCTTCTCGGCCTTCATCCTGTATGACGTCCAGCGCATCGTCAACGGCGGCGAAACCAACTACGTCACCGCCACGCTGTCGATCTACCTGAATGTCTTCAACATCTTCTCCAGCCTGCTGCGCCTGCTGGGCATCGTGGGCGGCGACGACTGATCGTCCCCTGCCCCAATAAAAAAACCGGCCACTGGCCGGTTTTTTTTCGTTCATTCACTTCTTCACCCGATCCACTCTTCTGCCGGCGCCGGCTTTTCGCCCAGTTCGAACACGCCGATCGATTCCACGTGGGACGTGTGCGGGAACATGTTGACGACGCCTGCTTTTGTCATCACGTAGCCGGCTTCGTGCACGAGGATGCCGGCGTCGCGCGCCAGCGTCGACGGGCTGCACGAGACGTAGACGATCCGCTGCGGCATCAGGTGCTCGTGGGTGGTGCGCAGTTCGGCCAGCGACTGCGCCAGCGCCATGGCGCCATCGCGGGGCGGGTCGATCAGCATGCGGTCAAAGCGGCCCAGCGCCACCAGGTCTTCTTTCGTCACATCGAACAGGTTGCGGGTCGAGAATGACGTCTTGGCGGCCAGGCCATTGGCGCGGGCATTCTCCAGCGCGCGCTCGGTCAGCGCCGTGCTGCCCTCGATGCCGACGACTTCGCGTGCCTGGGTCGCCAGTGGCAGCGTGAAGTTGCCCAGGCCGCAGAACAGGTCGGCCACACGGTCGGTCGGCTGCACGTCCAGCAGACGCAGCGCCTTCGAGACCAGCACGCGGTTGATCTGGTGGTTGACCTGGGTGAAGTCGGTGGGCTTGAATGGCATGCGGATGCCGAACTCGGGCAGCGTGTAATACAGATCGGTACCCAGCGGATAGTACGGGTGCGCCGAATCGGGGCCATTCGGCTGCAGCCACCAGTGGATCTTCCATGTGTCGGCGAATGCCTTGAGCAGCGTTTCGTCCTTGCGGCTGAGTGGCGCCATGATACGCAGCACCAGCACGGTCGATTCTTCGCCGATCGCCAGTTCGATCTGGGGCACGTGGTCGATGATCGACAGTGCGGCGATCAGTTCGCGCAGCGGCACGATCAGGCGCGCGACGTGGTCGGGCAGGATTTCGCAGGTGACGATGTCGGCCACCAGCGCCGAGGCTTTCTCATGGAAGCCCACCATCACCGTGTTTTTCTTCGGCACGTTACGCACCGACAGGCGCGCGCGGTAGCGGTAATCCCAGGTCGGGCCGTACATTGGCCGCAGGATGGTCTCGGCCTTCACCTTGGCAATGTGCTTGAGGTTATCTTCGAGTACGCGCTGCTTCATCGCGACCTGCGCGCCTGGCTCCAGGTGCTGCATCGAGCAGCCGCCGCAGTAACCGAAATGGATGCACTTTGGCTCGACCCGCATCGACGACGCGCGCTGCAGCGTGACCATGCGGCCCGCTTCCCAGTTCTTCTTTTTCTTGAGCGTCTCGTAGCTGACGCGCTCGCCCGGCAGCGCGCCTTCGACGAAGACCACTTTACCGGGCGAGCCGTCGGCGTTCTCGAGGTGGCCAACGCCGCGCCCGTCCATGTCGAGGGATTTGATGTCGATGAAAATGTCGTGCATGGGCGATCAGAAAGGAGTGAGCGTCGAGGGGAGGATGCGCTGGCGGCGCATGATAGCAAGGAAACCGATGAGGCGCTATCGTAACCGGATGATCCAGATGCCAACCATCACCGCGTGGACGGCGTAGGGTGGGCGGCTTTGCCGCCCACGCGGTGATCGTTATCGGTGCCGCTTACGTGCCGGATGATCTGGCTGCCAACCATCGGCGCCGCTTATGTGCCGGATAATCTGGCTGCCAACCATCGGCGCCGCTTATGTGCCGGATGATCTGGCTGCCAACCATCACCGCGTGGACGGCGCCCCCGTCCACCCTACAGCAAAGCGTCGCGGACCACGCCACGGGCGGCCATCGCCCGCTTCAGCTTGACGAGCGCTTCCTGCTGGATCTGGCGCACCCGCTCGCGCGTGACGCCCAGCTCGTCGGCCAGCGTCTCGAGCGTGGCCGGCTCGTCGTTGTCCAGGCCGAAGCGGCGCGTGACGACCAGGCGCTGCTTGTCCGGCAGGCGCGCCAGCCAGTCGCGCACCAAGAGCGCGGCTTCCTGCTGCTCGGCGTGGGCGTCGGGGCTGCTCTCGCCGTCGTCGGGCAGCACGTCCATCAGGCTCGACTGCGGGTCGTTGTCGAGCGGCGCGTCGAGCGAGGTCGGATGTTCGGACAGCATCAGGATGTCCTGCACCTCTTCGACCGGACGGCCGACCAAGCTGGCGATATCCTCGCTCGAGGCTTCCTTGCCGTCGTGGGTTTGCGCTTCGAGGTGGTATTTGGCGCGCAGTACGCCGTTGAGTTCGCGCACCATGTGCACCGGCAGGCGCACCGTGCGCGCCTGGTTCATGATCGCGCGCTCGATGCTCTGGCGGATCCACCAGGTCGCGTAGGTCGAAAAGCGAAAGCCGCGCTCGGGCTCGAACTTGTCGATCGCGCGCATCAGGCCGATATTGCCTTCCTCGATCAGGTCGAGCAGCACCACGCCGCGGTTGATGTAATGCTTGGCAATCGAGACGACCAGGCGCAGATTGTGCTCGATCATCGTCTGGCGCGCGCCGAAATCCCCCGCCTTGGCCAGCGTGGAGAAATGGACTTCCTCGGCATTCGTGAGCAGCGCTCGGGTGCCGATCTGGTTCAGGTAGTGCTGGGTAGTGTCGGTCGCGAGCTCGGCCTGCAAGACTTTGCGCAGCTCGTCGACCGTGTCGACGACGGCGGCAACCGCCAGCGGCTCGCCGTCACCCGCAGCAGCCACCGGCCCGCTTTCCGGGTCATCCGGAAACTCGTCGGTGTCCTGCGGGTCGAGCGAGTGCGGCGGCTGTGTCATACCATCCTATCGAACGGGCAGGAACCTCGTCGGATCGACCGGCTTGCCCTGCTGGCGGATTTCGAAGTGCAGCTTGACCAGGTCGGCGTCGGAATCGCCCATTTCGGCAATCAACTGGCCCTTGGCCACATTGTCGCCTTCCTTCACGACGATCTTGCGATTGTGCGCGTAGGCCGACAACAGGCTGTTGCTATGCTTGACGATCACGAGATTACCATAACCGCGAATCCCGCTGCCAGCGTACATGACCTTGCCGGAACCGGCCGCCACCACGGGCTGTCCAGCCTTGCCGGCGATGTCCAGGCCCTTGTTGCGGCCGTCGTCGAAGGTGGCGATGACGCGCCCATCCGATGGCCACATCCAGCTCAGGCGCGCTTCGTCGCTGGCGCCGACAGCCGGGGCCGCTGGCGCTGCCGGCACGACCGGCGTGACGGCCGGGACGCTCGGGCGCGTATCGGCCACCGTGCTCTCGGTGGCCGGCTTCTTGTCGACGCGCGGCTCGGTCTTGCGCGGCGCGGTAGCAGCCGGCGGCATCGGAATCGGCTGGGTCTGGACGTTGGCGGTGCGTTCGCCGCCCGGCGCGCTCACGCGCAGAACCTGGCCGACCTTGATGTCGTCCGGGTTGGCCAGCTTGTTCCAGTCGACCAGGTCGCGGTAGTTCTGGCCGAAGTCGAAGGCGATGCGCAGCAGCGTGTCACCCTTGCGCACGGTGTACATGCCGCGCTCGTCGTGCTTGGGGGTCTCGTCGACGCGCACTGGCGCCGGACGGGTCTGTGCGGGCGGGGTGCCGCGTTCGACGACGGGCGCCTGGCGGGTCGTGGTGGAACAGCCGGCAACGAGGCCGATAAGGATCGTCAGGAGGGCGAAACGCGGTGCTTGTGTCATTGGCATTCTTTAGTCTTGTCGGCGTACTGCGGGCCTGGCGGCCCAGATTGAAATTAGATGGTGCCCGGGCGCAGGGGCACAAAGTGGCACGCTTCCAGCGTTTCGCTGGTCCACTCGGCCTTGCCGGTGCGGGTTATGCGGTGCAGGTGCTGCACCTCGGCGCCAACGGGCGCGACCAGATGCGCACCGATGGCCAGCTGCTCGAGCAGCGCGCGCGGCACATCGAGGCCGGCGGCCGCGAGAATGATACCGTCGAACGGCGCCACCTGCGGCAAGCCTAACATACCATCGCCATACTGCAAACGCAGGTTCGATATGCGCATCGGGCGCAGATTGGTTTTGGCAAGCTCATGCAGGGCCTTGATGCGCTCGATCGAGTACACATCCTTCGCGACGAACGACAGCACCGCGGCCTGGTAGCCGCAGCCCGTGCCGATCTCGAGCACGCGCTCGAGCTTGCGCCCGGCGCACATCATGTCGATCATGCGCGCCACGATGTACGGCTGCGACATCGTCTGCTGATGGCCGATCGGCAGCGACGCATCGACATACGCCTGGCCCGACATCGCCGGCTCCAGAAACAAGTGGCGCGGCACGATTTCCATGGCGCGCAGCACTTGCGGATCATTCACACCCTGGCGCGCGATGCGGGTCACCATCGCGCGGCGCACCGCTTCGGTAGCGGCCAGATCCGAGCGCTGGGCGGTCGGCGCGCCGGTCGCGGCCGGCACATAGCCGGGCGCGCGTGCAGCTGGTCCGGCTTCGGGCGGCGCCTTGCTGCCGCTCGCGGCGTTGCGGGTCGCCGTCTGCGGCGTGAACACCGGCGCCGGCGTGCCAGGCTTGCGCGCGCCGCCCGTCGTCGACGACAGCGGCAACGGGAAGTTCGGCCGCGCGTCCTTCATGGCAGGGCTCCCGCCAGCAGATCGAGCTGGGTCTTGTGGGTCAGGTCGATCTGCAGCGGCGTGATCGACACGCATCCCTGCGCCGTGGCATGGAAATCGGTGCCCTCGCCCGCATCGAGGCAGGCACCGGGTGCGCCGATCCAGAAGATCTCGCGCCCGCGCGGATCCTGCGCGCGGATGACGGGTTCGGCCTGGTGACGGCGACCAAGGCGGGCCGGCGTCAGCGGGCCGATCTGCTCGTACGGCAGGTTCGGGATGTTCACGTTGAGCAGGAACGGCGACGGCAAGGCGGCAAAACCGCCCGCCGCGAAACGCTCCACGATATCGCGCGCCACGCGGGCCGCATCGTCCACGTGGGCCCAGCCGCTGTTGACCTGCGAGAACGCGATGGCCGGTACGCCGAACAGATACGCTTCGGTGGCAGCGGCCACGGTACCGGAATACAGCGTGTCGTCGCCCATGTTCTGGCCATTGTTGATGCCGGAAACCACGAGGTCGGGCAGCGCGTCGGACATTCCGGTCAGTGCGATGTGCACGCAGTCGGTCGGCGTGCCATTGGCAAAGTAAAAACCGTTGGCCGCTTTGTGGACCGACAGGGGTCGGTCGAGTGTGAGGGAGTTGGATGCGCCCGAACGGTTGCTGTCGGGCGCAACGACGACGATCTCGGCGATGGGCGCAAGCGCATCCGCCAGCGCCTGGATGCCGGGCGCGAGATAGCCATCATCGTTGCTAATCAGTATCCGCATGGAGGCGATTTTACCTGAAGCAACGCTTGTATCGACACCTGGTGGCGGAAAAATGCGCCCGGATTTCATGATCCGGGACGCTGGATGCCGCTTTGACACCCGCTACGATCAATAACTTAGCGAATTGACAAGCAGCGTGGCAAGAGCGGCAACGGCCGAACAACCGCGCTCACGATCTGGCCCTCAAGCGTCCGTACCGGCGTCGCTGTCATCGCCCTCTGCCGCCGCCGGATCGAAGAAGCGCAGCACGTCTTCCTGCACCCGCGTGCGCTTGAACGATGGCAGGCTTTGCCAGATGCGGCGGCCGTACGGTTTGGTGATGAGGCGCGGATCGCAGATCATCAACACGCCCCGGTCGTCGACGTCGCGGATCAGGCGCCCAGCCCCCTGCTTGAGCGTGATGATCGCCTCGGGGAGCTGGTGGTGCATGAAGCCGTTGAGGCCCTGCTTTTCCATCACCTCGATGCGTGCGGCCAGCACCGGATCGTCCGGCGGTGCAAATGGCAGCTTGTCGATGATCACGAGCGACAGCGCATCGCCGCGCACATCGACGCCTTCCCAGAAGCTCTGGCTGCCCACCAGCACGGCATTGCCGGCCGTGCGGAACGAATCGAGCAATTCGGTGCGGCCCCGCTCGCCCTGCACGAACAGCGGGAAATCCCAGCCGCGCTCGGCAAACTCGACCCGCAGGCGTTCCGCCACCTTGTTCACGGCGCGAATCGTCGTGCACAGGAAGAACGTGCGCCCGCCGGCCGCCTTGATCACCGGCAGCGCCGCGTCGACGACGGCGTCGGTGTAGACCGCCGCCTGCGGTTCCGGCAAGCCGGTCGGCACGTACAGCAAGCCCTGGTTCACGTAGTCGAACGGGCTCGGCCAGGTCTTGGCCGGCTCGCCCGTCAATCCAAGCTGATCGGAGAAATGCTTGAAGTCGTTTTTGACGGCCAGCGTTGCCGACGTGAAGATCCAGCTGCGCGGCGTGCCTTCGCGCTGGTTGGAAAAGATCGGCGCGATCGACAGCGGCGTCTTGTGCAATTGCAGGGATGACGCGAACGCTTCGGCCCACAGCACGGCCTGCTCGGCGGCCGGGGCCTTGGCATCCGGTTTCCAGCCGTCGATGGCGGCGGCCAGGTCATGCGCCCGCACGCGGCAGGCTTCGATCGTTTCGGCGCGCGCCGCGTTTTCTTCGAGCACGGTGATCATCCCCGCCAGCTCGGCCTTGAGCTTGTCGAGCGCCGGGAAGAACTGCGACGTCGGCATGATCTGCGGCAGCGACAGGCGCAGATTGCCTTCGCCAAACGCCAGGCGCAGATCGCGCGCCGCTTTCTCGACGACGGTCACGACCTTGGCCCAGTCCGGGCCACCCCGTGCATGCGCCAGGCCTTCGGCCAGCACGTCGCGGCACAGTTCGAGCACTTGCGAGGTCGACACCGACTGGCCGAAGAACAGCGTCGCCGTGTCGGGCAGCTGGTGCGCCTCGTCGAAGATGATGGTGTTGGCCGACGGCAGCAGCTCGGCTACGCCGGTGTCCTTGAGGGCCACGTCGGCAAAGAACAGGTGGTGGTTGACGACGACGATGTCGGCCTGCTGCGCTTCGCGCCGGGCCTTCATGACGAAGCAGTCCTGGTAGTACTGGCACTCGGCGCCCATGCAGGTGTCGCGCGTGGACGTGACGAGGTTCCAGACCGTGGCGGTTTCCGGCACCTTGGCCAGCTCGGCCTTGTCGCCCGAGTTGGTCATTTTGATGAAGCGTGAAATTTCGCGCAGGTGGCCGACGTCGTCGCGCGACGTCAGGCGGCCGTTCTGCAGCGTGCGCTCCAGATGGAAATGGCAGACGTAGTTCGAGCGGCCCTTGAGCAGCGCCACCGAGACCGGCGCGCGCAGCGCAGCGCGGATGGTCGGGATGTCGCGCATGAACAACTGGTCCTGCAGGTTCTTGGTGCCGGTCGAGACGATCGTCTTGCCTCCCCACAGCAGCGCCGGGACCAGATAGGCGAAGGTCTTGCCGGTGCCCGTACCGGCCTCGGCCATCAGCACTTGCTGGTTGTCGATGGCGTGGGCGACGGCCTTGGCCATCTCGGTCTGGGCCTGGCGTGGCTTGAAGGTGCCGACGGCGGGCGCGAGCGGGCCGCCCGCACCGAACAGGCGGTCGAGGTCAGCGTCGTACTTGCCGGCAGGGATAGCGGAGTCGGTCAACGCGGCGGAATGTGCTTCCACAGCGCCAGTGGCCGACCCAGCCGTCCCGACCGGCTCTGCGGCAGGGCCGGGAACAGGGAGATGGTCGGTCAATGTATGTGTCGTAACTTATCTTGAAGAAACGTGGCTTGCAGCAATGGCTCAGGCCGGGATATCGGGGACCAGCTGCATCTTCAGCAGCGTAATATGATCTTTGAGCTGCAGTTTACGCTTTTTGAGGCGGCGCAGTTGTAACCCGTCGGCGTGGCCGTCCGCCGTCAACATGGAGATGACGGCATCGAGGTCGCGGTGTTCCACATCGAGTTCAATAATACGGCGCTGGATGTCCTGGACATCGATCATGATGGTCTGTTCCAAACAGTGTTTACAGATGGGATTGCGGGAATGGGAGCCGGTCGGCGCTGGCGCAGCGGGCCTTCCAGTATTGCCGTAAGCAAATCTTCTTGCTTGTTGGTTGGTTCTCGGTGCATAGTTTAATCCACGCGGTCATTGCCGCCAACAAAGATTGGCGTTAGGCCTAAGAAAACAAGCATTTATGACTTCCTACAGGATCGAAGCGGGTACCGCGCAACACATCGGTAACCGCCCCCAACAAAACGATCGCGCCGCCCTGTTCACGGGCGCGCGCGCGCCCGGCTATGTGCTCGCGGTGCTGTCTGACGGCATCGCCAGCCCGGCCGGGGCCGAACAGGTGCTGCACACGGCGCGCCAGGTATTCGACGAATTCAAGCCGGGCGACCATCCGGACATCGAGCGCCTGGCCCAGCTGCTGCACGAGATCATCAGCGAAACCCACACGGTGATCAAGATGAACGCCCTCGCCGGCAAGACCGAACTCCACGCCAGCTTCGTCGGCCTGGTGATCAGTCCGCATGGCGAGGCGGTCTGGGCCCACGTGGGCGACTCGCGCCTGTATCGCTTCGAGCACGACAAGTGCGCGATGCGCACCAGTGACGTCGCCTATGTCGAGCACCTGATCTCGAGCGACCGCCTGCCAGCCGATGCGGCGCGCAACCACCGCCGCTCCAAGCTGCTGCTCAATGTACTGGGAAACAGCCGCAAGGAGCCGTTCGTTACGACCGGCAGCCACACGGGCCTGGTCGCCGGCGACAGCTTTTTGCTCGGCTCCGATGGGCTGTGGCACTTCTTCACCGACGCCGAACTGGCCGCCGTGACCGCCAAGTCCACGCCGCGCCAGGCCGCCGAAAAGCTCATCAGCAAGGCCGGCGAACGCTCTCAGGGCAAGGGTGGCAATTGCACCATGGCCATCGTCAAACTGGTCAAACCGGCCAGCGCCTAGTTGCTCGCTGCCGGCGGCTGGGCCGCTTTCTTTGCAGCGTCGTCAGCGGCGCGCTTGGCGGCTTTTGCCTCGCGCTCGGCAACACGGCGCGCGACCTGCTTCTGACGCTCGATCGATTCCACACGCCGCGCTTCGGCCGCCGCCACATTCTGGGCTGCCCTCGCCTGGGCATTCTGGGTGCGGGCCGCATTCTCCTGCAGGCGCTTGGTGCGGGCTGCGCGCGACTCTGCCGGCGTCGTGCGCGGCGCTGGCAAGGCAGCGGGCGGTGGCGCCTTGACGGCCGGTGGATTGGCCGCCAGTTCAGCTTCTTCTTTCTGGAACGCCGCTTCGGACACCGCCAACGCGCGGTCGCGCTCATCTACCTTGGCCTGGCGCAGGTAGCGCGATGCTTCGATCTCGATGGCGCGCTGCTCGAGCAAAGCCACGCGCTGCTGCTCGCTTGCCTCGTCCAGGCAACGGGTGACGAAGAATTTGTCGTAGCAGACCACTTCGCGTTCGGCGTAGCGGGTTTCGATGGCGCGGCGCTCGGCGGCCACGGCTGCCAGCCGCTCCTGGGCCTGCGCGGTCGAGGTCGATGCGGGTGGTGGCACCTCCGGCGCGGCCAGCTGTGTCGTCGAGCAGGCCGCCAGCAGGCTTGCCAGGGCCAGCAGCGCGCCTGCGCGCAGCGTGGTAATGCGTGTCATGTGGATCCTTGTTGTCGTGCCTGGCCGGTTCAGGCGATCTTGTCGGCCGCGCCGCGCCGCTCGGAGAGCATGTATTCGCGCGACTGCATCTCGATGATACGCGATACGGTCCGGTGGAATTCATTGGCCAGCTGGCCCTGCGTGTAGAGCTCTTCGGGCTCGACGGCCGCGGACATGATCAGCTTGACCTTGTGGTCGTAGAACACGTCGATCAGCCAGGTGAAGCGGCGCGCTTCGGACGACTGCCCCGCCGACATTGCCGGGATACCGGACAACACCACCGTGTGGAACTGGCTGGCCAGCTCCAGATAATCGTTCTGCGAGCGCGGGCCGCCGCACAGTGTGGCGAAATCGAACCAGATGACGCCACCGGCACGGCGCAGCGCGCGGATTTCGCGGTTCTCGATGTGCACGATCGGCGCTTCGTCGGCGATGTCGGCCACTTTGGCATAGGCGTCGCGCAAGGCGCGGTCGGACGCGGCATTCAGTGGCGTGTAATACGCCTCGACCTGCTCGAGCGCGCGCTTGCGGTAATCGTTGCCGGCATCGACGTTCAGCACGTCCAGCTTGTCCTGCAACAGCGCGATGGTCGGCAGCATGCGGTCGCGGTGCAGGCCGTCCGGGTACAGCGTCGACGGTTCGTAGTTCGACGTCATCACGAAGCTCACGCCATTGTCGAACAGCGCCTTGAGCAGGTTGTACAGGATCATCGCATCGGCGATATCCGAGACGTGGAATTCATCGAAGCAGATCAGCCGGTATTTCTTGGCGATGCGCTTGGCCACTTCGTCGAGCGGATCGGCCACGCCCTTCAGTTCATCCAGTTGCCCGTGGACGGCGCGCATGAATTCATGGAAGTGCAGGCGCGTCTTGCGTACCACCGGCACGACCGAATAGAACGAGTCCATCAGGAACGATTTGCCGCGCCCTACCCCGCCCCACATGTACACGCCCTTGGGCACCGTGGGACGGTTGATCAGACGCTTGAAAGCGGACGACCGCTGGGCCTTGTAGGCGACCCAGTCGTCGTACGCCTGCTGCAGGCGGTCCACCGCCATTTGCTGCGCGGGGTCGGACGTGAAACCACGCGCGTTAAGCTCGTGTACATAATATTCTTGAACGTTCATGGGATACCGGGAAAAAGGAGGGTGGACGCGGCCGGCGAGGCGGGCTCCCGTCCACGCGTTCGACTCACGGCGTTATGCCACCATCGTGGCTTCACGCGTACATTGACCGCGTGGACGGCGGAGCCGTCCACCCTACGGCACTTGGCACCGTACAGCATTGCTAACGGTAGGGTGGACGGGTTCCCCGTCCACGCGTCCAACGTGCGGCACCAGGCCGGTGAAAATGCTTAGAAGTTCAGCGAACGCTTGTCCACCGCCAGAGCGGCTTCTTTGGTGGCTTCCGACAGCGACGGGTGCGCGTGGCAGATGCGGGCGATGTCTTCGGCCGAGGCTTTGAATTCCATCGCGACGACGGCTTCCGAAATCAGCTCGGACGCCATTGGGCCCACGATGTGCACGCCCAGGATTTCGTCGGTCGTGGCATCGGCCAGGAACTTGACCATACCCGACGTGTCACCCAGCGCGCGCGCACGGCCGTTGGCCATGAACGGGAAGGTACCGGCCTTGTAGGCGATGCCTTCGGCCTTGAGCTGCTGCTCGGTCTTGCCGACCCACGAGATCTCTGGCGACGTGTAGATCACCCAGGGAATCGTATTGAAGTTGACGTGACCATGCTGGCCGGCGATACGCTCGGCCACGGCAACGCCTTCTTCTTCGGCCTTGTGCGCCAGCATCGGGCCGCGCACGACGTCGCCCACTGCCCACACGCCCGGCAGATTGGTGCGGCACTCGTCGTCGACGACGACAAAGCCACGCTCGTCGAGCTGCACGCCCACGGCTTCGGCGTTCAGGCCGATCGTGTTCGGCACGCGGCCGATCGAGATGATCAGGCGGTCGAACGTGGTGCTCTGTTCGGCGCCGGTGCTGTCGGCATACGCCACAGTGACGTTGTTCTCGCCCTTGGTGATCGCGCCGATCTTGCAACCGAGGTTGATTTTGAGGCCCTGTTTGACGAACAGCTTGTGCGCTTCTTTGGCGATCTGCTCATCGACTGCGCCCAGGAAGGTCGGCAGACCTTCGAGCACGGTAACGTCAGCACCGACACGGCGCCAGACGCTGCCCATTTCGAGGCCAATGACGCCGGCACCGATCACGCCCAGCTTGCCCGGGACTGCGTCGATGGCCAGTGCACCGGCGTTCGACAGGATCAGTTTCTCGTCGAATTCGGCGCCTGGCAGCTGGCGTGCGTTCGAACCGGTCGCGATGACCACGTTCTTGGCGGTCAGCGTGTCGGTGGTCGGGCCACTGACATTGATGGTGTAACCACCTTCGGCAGTGCCGGCGAACGCGCCGCGGCCGTGGAAGAAGCTGACCTTGTTTTTCTTGAACAGGAACAGGATGCCATCGTTGTTCTGCTTGACGATCGTGTCCTTGCGACCCAGCATCTTGCCCAGGTCGAGTTCGAGGCCCGAGACATTAATGCCGTGGTCGGCAAACGCGTGACCGGCGTGCTCGAAGTGCTCCGACGACTGCAGCAGGGCTTTCGACGGGATGCAGCCGACGTTGGTGCAGGTGCCGCCCGGGGCAGGCTTGCCGGCGGCGTTGCTCCATTCGTCGATACAGGCAACCTTGAAGCCCAGCTGTGCTGCGCGGATGGCAGCAATGTAACCGCCAGGACCGCCGCCGATGACGACGACGTCAAATTGTTTATCGCTCATTACATGATTCCTAGTTGGTTGGAAGCGCATTGGTCAGCACGTCGTCCCGGCGCAGGCCGGGACCCAAGCGTGCTCGCGTGGTTGCTGCGTTCGATTGAGCGGCAACCCGGCGCACTTGGGTTCCCGCCTTCGCGGGAACGACGTGCCGGGGCTGGTAGCCAGGGCACGCTTCAAACGTGATTATTCTTCGGGTACAAACACCCACAGCAGTAAGTAAATCAGGATGCCGAAGCCGAACGTCAGGACGAACAGCACGAAGATCAGGCGCCAGACCCACGACTCGAGGCCATAGGTACGCGCCAGGCCGCCACACACGCCGCCGAGCCAGCGATCGAGCCGCGTGCGGCGCAGGCCGCTGAGCAGATCGTCGCGGTGCGTGTCGAACGACGAGCCGCTCTTGAACACGCTCTCCTTCGTCAGGCTGACAGTGGACGCGCCAGAGAGAATGCGCGCCTTGGCCTGTTCGAATTCAGCGTCGGTCAGGGCGCCGGCCTGGTGCAGCTCGTGCAGCCGCTTGATTTCGTCTGACAGCATGTCGTTCTCCGGCAAACTATGACCGGCGCCACGGGGCGCCGGCCAGGTTGAGACTTACAGGTCCAGCAGCAGGCGGGCCGGATCTTCCAGCGCATCCTTCATCGCGACCAGACCCAGGACGGCTTCGCGGCCGTCGATGATGCGGTGGTCGTACGACATGGCCAGGTAGTTCATCGGACGGATCACGATCTGACCGTTTTCGACAACCGCGCGGTCCTTGGTCGCGTGCACGCCCAGGATGGCCGACTGTGGTGGGTTGATGATCGGGGTCGACATCATCGAACCGAACACGCCGCCGTTCGAGATCGAGAACGTACCGCCGTTCAGATCGTCCAGGGTCAGCTTGCCTTCTTTGGCTTTCTGGCCGAATTCACCGATTTTCTTTTCGATATCGGCGATCGACATCTGGTCGGCGTTGCGCAGGATCGGCACCACCAGGCCACGTGGCGAACCGACAGCGATACCGATGTCGAAGTAGCCGTGGTAGACGATGTCGTTACCGTCGACCGACGCGTTCAGCACTGGGTACTTCTTCAGTGCGGCAACGGCAGCCTTGACGAAGAACGACATGAAGCCCAGCTTGACGCCGTGCTCTTTCTCGAACTTGTCCTTGTACTTGTTACGCAGGTCCATGACTGGCGCCATGTTCACTTCGTTGAACGTGGTCAGGATGGCGTTGGTCGACTGCGATTGCAGCAGGCGCTCGGCGATACGGGCGCGCAGGCGGCTCATCGGCACGCGCTCTTCCGGACGGTCGCCCTGGCTGGCTGGCGCGGCGGCAGCGACTTGCTGCAGTGGCGCTTTGGCAGGTGCGGCAGCTGGTGCAGGTGCTGCTGCAGCGGCTGGCTTGTTGGCAACGGCGGCCAGGGCGTCGCCCTTGGTCACGCGACCGTCACGGCCCGAACCATCAACGCCGGCGGCGTTCATGTTGTTGTCAGCCAGGATCTTGGCAGCGGCAGGCATCGCGACGCCAGCCTTCGACTGGTTCGAGGCAGCTTCCGGGGCCGCTTGCGATGGCGCGGCAGCGATCGGTGCGTTTGGCGCGGCCGATGGAATGGCTTTCACTGGCAGCGGGCTGGTCTGCGCCGATGCTTCGGTGTCGATGACGGCGATGACTTCACCGGCGACGACGGTTGCGCCGTCGGCCTTGAGCAGTTGCACGATCACGCCGGCGCTTGGCGCTGGCAGTTCCAGGACCACCTTGTCGGTCTCGATGTCGATCATGTTCTCGTCGCGCTCGACGGACTCGCCGACTTTCTTGTGCCAGGACAGCAGGGTTGCTTCAGCAACCGATTCCGACAATACAGGGACCTTGACTTCGATTTGTGCCATTTAAAACTCCAGTAATTATTCTTTGCAAGAAACCCCGACGCGCAGCGCCGGGGTCGTGGTCTTACTTATGCTTGTGCTTACTTCGTCAGGATGAAGCCCTTGAGCTTCGAGAACGCCGTCTCCAGCAGTTCTTTCTGCTGCGCGATGTGCTTGTCGGCATAACCGACCGCAGGCGACGCCGAGGCGGCGCGGCCGGCGTATGCCAGGCGCTGGCCATCTTCCATGCCCTCGAAGATGTTGTGCTGGATCTGGAACCATGGACCCTGGTTTTGCGGCTCGTCCTGCACCCACACCACTTCGCCAGCGTTCGGGAACTTTTTGAGTTCAGCGCCGAACGACTTGTGCGGGAACGGGTACATCTGTTCCATGCGGATGATCGCGGTGTCGGTCACGTTGCGCGCCTTGCGTGCATTGACCAGGTCGAAGTAGACCTTGCCCGAGCAGACCAGCACGCGCTTGACCTTCGATGCGTCGATCTTCTCGTCGCATTCGCCGATCACGGTCTGGAAACCGCCCTTGGCCAGGTCGGTCAGCGGCGAACCGGCATCCTTGTTACGCAGCAGGGACTTCGGCGTGAAGATGACCAGAGGCTTGCGGAACTGGCGCACCATCTGGCGACGCAGCAGGTGGAAGATCTGGGCTGCGGTCGTCGGCTGGACCACTTGCATATTGTTGTCTGCGCACAGTTGCAGGAAACGCTCGATACGTGCCGACGAGTGCTCCGGACCCTGGCCTTCGTAGCCGTGTGGCAGCATCATGACCAGGCCCGACGCGCGGCCCCACTTCACTTCGCCCGAGGCGATGAACTGGTCGATCACGACTTGCGCGCCGTTGACGAAGTCGCCGAACTGGGCTTCCCAGATCGTCAGCGTGTTTGGCTCTGCGGTCGAGAAACCATACTCGAAGGCGAGCACGGCTTCTTCGGACAGCACCGAGTCGATCACGGTGAAGTTGGCCTGATTCTCGGACACATTGGCCAGTGGCAGGTAGATGCCCTGGTCCCAACGTTCACGGTTCTGGTCGTGCAGCACGGCGTGACGGTGCACGAACGTGCCGCGGCCCGCATCCTGGCCCGACAGGCGGATGGCGTAACCCGACGACAACAGCGACGCGTATGCCAGGTGTTCGCCCATGCCCCAGTCGAGGTTGACTTCGCCACGGCCCATATTGGCGCGGTCGGCCAGCACCTTGTCGACCAGCGAGTGCGGCTTGAAATTTTCTGGCGTCGTGGTGATGCGTTGCGCCAGGCGCTTCAGTTCGGTCAGTGGCACGGCGGTATCGGCCGCATCGGTCCACTTCTTGTTCAGGAACGGCGCCCAGTCGACGGCGTACTTGTTCTTGAAGTTGGTCAGCACCGGATCGACCGTGTGCTTGCCGGCGTCCATCGCATCGCGGAACGCAGCGACGAGCTTGTCGCCACCATCGGCTTCGATGGTGCCCTGCGCTGCCAGCTTTTCGGCGTACAGCTTGCGGGTGCCCGGGTGCTTGGCGATCTTCTTGTACATCAGCGGCTGGGTCAGCGCTGGCGTATCCTGCTCGTTGTGGCCCAGCTTGCGGTAGCAGATGATGTCGACGACGACGTCCTTGCCGAATTCGGCGCGGTAGTCGAGCGCGATCTGGCTGGCCAGCACGACGGCTTCAGGATCGTCGGCGTTCACGTGCAGCACCGGTGCTTCGATCATCTTGACGACGTCCGAGCAGTACAGCGTCGAGCGCGCATCGCGCGGATCCGACGTGGTGAAACCGATCTGGTTGTTGATGACGATGTGGACCGTACCGCCCGTACCGTAGCCGCGGGTCTGCGCCAGGTTCAGGGTTTCCATGACCACGCCCTGGCCGGCGAATGCAGCATCGCCGTGCACCAGGATCGGCAAGACTTCTTTGCCCTTGCGGTCGCCACGGCGTTCCATACGCGCCTTGACCGACCCTTCGACGACCGGGTTGACGATCTCGAGGTGAGATGGGTTGAAGGCGAGTGACAGATGGACCGGGCCGCCCGGCGTGGTGATGTCGCTCGAGAAGCCCTGGTGGTACTTGACGTCACCGGCTGGCAGGTCGTCGGCGTGCTTGCCTTCGAATTCTTCGAACAGGTCGGCCGGGCTCTTGCCCAGGGTGTTGACCAGGACGTTCAGGCGGCCGCGGTGGGCCATGCCGATAACGATTTCCTGGACGCCCTTTTCACCGGCGCGCTGGATGACTTCGTCCATCGACGCGATGAACGATTCGCCACCTTCGAGCGAGAAGCGCTTGGCGCCGACGTACTTGGTGTGCAGGTAGCGCTCGAGGCCTTCGGCCGCGGTCAGGCGCTCGAGGATGTGTTTTTTCTTTTCAGCCGAGAAGGTCGGGGTCGAACGGATCGATTCCAGACGCTCTTGCAGCCAGCGCTTTTCGGTCGGGTCGCTGATGTACATGAACTCGGCACCGATCGAGCGGGTGTACGTGTCACGCAGCATGTTCAGGATATCGCGCAGTGGCGCGGTTTCTTGACCGAAATACGTATTGGTGATGTTGAAGACCGTGTCCATGTCGGACTCGGTGAAGCCGTAGAACGCAGGATCGAGTTCTGGCAGCAGTGGACGTTCCTGGCGCTGCAGCGGATCCAGGTTGGCCCAGCGCGAACCGAGGTAACGGTAGGCGGCGGTGATCTGGGTCACGGCGACGCGTTTGCGGCCCAGTTCGGAGTCAGCCGAGGCGACCACGGTACGGATCGGGCCCTGCTTGGCGCGTTCGGCGAACGACGCAATGACCGATGAATGGACGACGTCAGGACGGTTCGAGCCATCGACGGCCGGCACGTGCTGCATCTGGTCGAAGTAGGCGCGCCAGTTTTCTGGGACCGACGTCGGATTGTCCAGATAGGCCTCGTACAACTCTTCCACGTACGGGGCATTGCCGCCGAACAGGTATGAGTTGGCGTTTTGTTGTTGCATCATTCTTGCTCACCTTTCTTTTCGCGCTTCGCGAGGGTTGGGCGGGTTATTTAACCTTCCGCGACACGGCCTGACCGTTTAGCGGATTGCACTTCAAGACATCAAGTTGTGGGGGAAGGACTGTTTCAGTACCGATACATGTGCAAAATCCTGCCTGTTTGCGCTCATGATTGTAACGCATGATCCCATGCGGGGCAGATTACATTCCTAGAATAATTTATTACCAAATGTGTTTTTGAACACTCACACCACACCGGCAAATGTGCGGTTGTCGTCAATACCACGTTGACCTTGTAAATGATAATCGTTATCATTTAACGCATGTCCACCTCCGCCCCGTCCCCTGATGTCGTCCAGCCGGTGTTACCGGCATCGGCCAAAGCAACCAGCACGCCCGCCCCCGCTCCCGCGACTGGCGGCATGCCCCAGCGCCTCCCGGGTGCGGGCCGCGCCATGTTTCTCAAGCAATTGCACCAATGGCACTGGATCAGCTCGGCGATCTGCCTGATGGCGATGCTGCTGTTCAGCTTCACGGGGCTGACGCTGAACAACGCGGCCGTGATCAAGGCCACGCCCGAGGTCACGCGCCTGAAAGCCACGTTGCCGGCACCGCTGCTTCCGCAATTTAAACAGTGGGCCGAAGAACATGCCGACGCCAAGGTGCCGCTGCCGAGCAGCATCGCCGACTGGACCAACAGCGCGTTCCCCGTCGATGTGCGCGGCCAGCGCGCCGAATGGACCGAGGAAGACGCCTACATCGCCCTGCCCCGCCCCGGCGGCGACGCCTGGCTGCGCATCGCCGTCGACGGCAGCGCCGAATTCGAGCGCACCGACCGCGGCTGGATTTCGTGGCTCAACGACATGCACAAGGGCCGCAACACAGGCGCTGTCTGGAGCTGGTTCATCGACATTTTTTCGGTCGCCTGCATCGTGTTCTGCATCACGGGCTTTTTGATCATGAAATACCACGCGGCCAACCGGCCGTCGACCTGGCCAGTGATCGGCTTCGGCATCGTGCTGCCGGCCGTGCTGGCGTTGTTGTTTGTCCACTGATCGTTTATTTCCAACCTGAGAGAAGACCAAGAATGAAACTGTCCCACTCGCTCGTCCTGACCCTGCCGCTCGTTTCCGGCTGGGCCATGGCCGCCGACCTGTCGGTCAAATTCGACCTGCCGCAACTGAACGTGGCCGAATACCACAAGCCGTATGTGGCGATCTGGCTCGAACGCGCCGACCAGAGCGTCGCGGCCAATCTCGCCGTGCTGTACGACCTCAAAAAGGATGCTGCCGGCGACAAATGGGTCAAGGACCTGCGCACGTGGTGGCGCAAGGCAGGACGTGATGCGAAATTCCCGCTCGATGGCGTCAGCGGCGCCACGCGTCCGGCAGGCAGCCAGACGATGAAGTTCGACGGCGCCAAGCATGGCCTCGACAAACTGCCGGCCGGCGACTACAAGCTGGTCGTGGAAGCATCGCGCGAAGCGGGCGGGCGTGAACTGGTCAAGGTGCCGTTCACGTGGACCGGCAAGGGCAAGGTCGCAGCGAATGCGGCCGGCAAGGAAGAACTGGGCGCCGTCGCCCTCGAACTCCAATAACAACAATCCAGAGAGAATCCCATGCACAACCGTATCCTCAAGGGCGCTCTGCTCGGCCTGGCCCTGGCCGGTATGTCGATGAGCGCGCAGGCGCACCGCGGCTGGCTGTTGCCCAGCACGGCCATGGTCGAAGCGAAGGAACCGTGGGTCACGCTCGACGGCGCGATCTCGGAAGGCCTGTTCGAATTCCACCACGTGCCGCTGCGCCTGGACAATCTGACGATCACGGGCCCGGACGGCGTGACGACCAAGGCCGAAGGCGCCGTGCTCGGCAAATTTCGCAGCACGATCGACATCCGCCTGCCGAAGGACGGCACCTACCGCCTGGCCATCGTCAGCAACAACGTGATGGGCAGCTACAAGCTGGGCGGCGAGGTCAAGCGCTTCCGCGGCGTCGAAGGCACACCGGGCGCGCAAGTGCCGGCCGGCGCGACCGACGTGACCACCAGCACCACGCACACGCGTCTGGAAACCTTCGTGTCGGCCAATGACATGAACGACACGGCGCTCAAGCCAAGCGGCGTCGGCCTCGAAATGGTCCCGGTCACCAATCCGTCCGACCTTCGTGCGGGCGAGCCGATCACGTTCCGCTTCCAGCTCGATGGCAAGCCGCTGCCAAACTTCCCGTTCAGCATGGTGCCGGGCGCCGTCAAGTACCGCGGCACGCTGGGCGAGTTGCGCTTCACCACCGACGCCAAGGGCGAGGCCAAGTTCACGGTGCCGGACGCGAATATGTACTGGCTCTCGGCCAAGTTCCCCCTCGAGACGCAGAAAGGCCCGCCAGCGCCCGGCGCCAAGCGCTACAGCTATACGGCCACGCTCGACGTTCTGCCGCAGTAAGGGCACACGGGCTCGATGCGCACCATTCTTGTTCCCCTGAACGTCGACGCGGCCATGCCGCCCGGCGGCAGCACGCTGTTCACCACATCCGGCACGTCGATGGGCACGACCTGGTCGGCGCGGCTGATGCTGCCGCCGGGCGCCGATGGCGCCGTGCTCGCCCAAGCGCTGCAAGGCGAGCTGGACGAGATCGTTGCGCAAATGAGCCATTGGGACGAAGACTCCCTGCTGTCGCGCTACAACCGCGCACCGGCCGGCAGCTGGCACGCGCTGCCGCCGCAATTTTTTGCGGTCGCCGAGTATGCGCTGCAGGTGGCGGCCGCTAGCGGCGGCGCCTACGATCCGGCTGCTGGCGCGCTTGTCGACCTGTGGGGCTTCGGCGCCCGCGGGCGCTACGATCAGCCGGGGTTCCAGGCGCCGCAGGCGGAGCTGGTTGCCGACGTTATCGCGCGCCGGGGCGAGCGCCAGCCGGTGCTTGACCATGCCGGGCGGCGCCTGCTGCAACCGGGTGGCGCCATCCTGGATTTCTCGTCGGTCGCCAAGGGATATGCGGTCGATCGCATGGCTGCCTGCCTCGAGGATCGCAGCGTGCGCCATTTCGTTGTCGAAGCGGGTGGCGAATTGCGCGGCGCCGGGGTCAAGCCGGATGGCCAGCCGTGGTGGGTCGAGGTCGAGGGCGTGCCGGATTGCGAGACTGTCGGGCAGACGATCGTTGCCCTGCACGGGCTGGCGATCGCCACCTCGGGCGACTACCGTCGCAGTTTTCAATATGGCATGCGGCGCATGGCGCACACGCTCGATCCGCGCAGCGGCTACCCGGCCGATCACGACCTGGCCTCGGTCACCGTGCTGGCGCCGACCTGCATGGCGGCCGACGCGCTGTCCACTGCGCTGACCGTGCTCGGGCCGGATGACGGGCTGGCGTTTGCGGAACAACGCGGGATCGCAGCGCGCTTTCTCGTGCGCGCCGGATCCGGCTTGAAAGAAACCACGACGGGCGCCTGGCGCTCGATGCTCCAATGATGCTCCAATGATGTTGACAATCGAACCGCTGCGCTGGGGGAGCGCCTTGGCGCTGTCCGGCGTCTATCTTGCGATGTGCCTGGGACTGTGGCGCATGCATCTGGCCAAGGCACGCCCCAGCGGCGTGGCCGCCGACTGGCTCGTGGTCTACGCGAGCCAGACCGGCAGTGCAGA
The DNA here is from genome assembly GCF_014200505.1 of Massilia aurea. GTDB lineage: Bacteria > Pseudomonadota > Gammaproteobacteria > Burkholderiales > Burkholderiaceae_D > Telluria > Telluria aurea_B. The sequence goes on from NZ_JACHBX010000003.1 coordinate 138,006, forward strand.
ATTTCTGGCCGAACGGACGGCCGCCACGCTGGCGCTCGGGGGCCTGGATGCGCGCGCAGCCTGCATCTCGACGCTCGACCTGGCTACGTTGTCCAGCGCCAGCCGTATCCTGTTCGTCTGCAGCACCTACGGCGAAGGCGACGCACCCGATCCCGCCGCACGCTTTGCCACGCAGACGATGGACGCGATGCCGGACCTGTCGCAGCTGCACTTCGGCATGCTGGCCCTGGGCGACATCACCTACACCAACTACTGCGGCTTCGGCCGCGCGCTCGATGCCTGGCTGCGCGAACGCGGCGCAACAAGTCTGTTCGAGCGCATCGACGTCGACCGCGGCGCACCAGAAGCGCTGGCCGCCTGGCAGCACCACCTGAGCCATCTGGCCGGCACGAGCGACGCACCGGACTGGGAAGCGCCCACCTACGGCGCCTGGCGCATTGCCGAACGCACACTGCTCAATCCCGGCAGCGCCGGCGCGCCGCTGTACCGCCTCGCGTTGACGCCGCAGGATGGCGCGCTGCCGGCCTGGGAGGCCGGCGACCTGGCGCAAGTGAGCGCGCCGGCTGACCCGGCGTACCCGCGCGAGTATTCGATTGCCTCGATACCGGCAGAAGGCCAGCTCACGCTGCTGGTGCGATTGCAGCAGCGTGCCGACGGGACGCCGGGCGCAGCGTCCGGATGGTTGTGCATGGACGCGCTTGCGACAGACGCGATCCGGCTGCGGGTGCGCGCGCATGCACGTTTCCGGCTGGGTGAGAATGCGCTGCGGCCACTGATTGCGATCGGCAACGGTAGCGGGCTGGCCGGACTGCGCGCGCTGCTCAAGGCGCGCATCGACGTCGGCACCCACGACAACTGGCTGCTGTTCGGCGAACGCAATACGGCCCATGACTTCCTGTGCCAGAACGAACTCGAAGCATGGCGCGACAGCGGCGCCCTCACCCGCCTCGACCTGGCGTTTTCGCGTGACGGGAGCACGGCGCGCTATGTGCAGCATCTGGTTGCCGCGCAAGCTGACCTCTTGCGCCAGTGGGTGCAGGATGGCGCGGCGATCTACGTCTGCGGCAGCCTGCAGGGGATGGCTGGCGGCGTGCATGATGCACTGATCGACATCCTGGGCGCTGACGCGGTCGAGGCCATGATGGCCAATGGCCGCTACCGGCGCGATGTGTACTGATACATCCGACAAACAACCATCATGTTTGACACGGGATGCCGAGACGCACATGCTGTCAGGAACGCCGGTTTTCCGACAGGAACAGACATTCATCGCCGAACAATTCGGCCGCACAAAGTGAGCACATTAGATGACATCAGAAACCGATCCTTTTCGTCTTCCAACTGATGAAGAAATTACCTCTGCAGAGGCCCGTTTAGGGGTTGTATTCCATGCTGACTATCGCGCTTTTCTAAAAAGCGGCGGGGACGTTGCCAACGCCATATTTGACGCGGCCGTCGTATTGCCGGGGTCAGGATACTGCGATCTTTTTGAAATTGCCCAGTATGCGTGGGAAAACGCGGGCGTGCCTCGCGACCTCGTTCCTTTCGTTCAAGACAATGGAGACTACTTCTGCATTTCTTCGGCCGGCGAAGTCTCGTACTGGTCTCATAATGGCGCAACGTCGGAACGTTGGCCTAGTCTGTCGAACTGGTTCCAACAGGTTTGCATTGAACGTCGATAGACACTGCAACGGCCCAAACCATTAAAGGGCAAGCTCCGCTTCGGGTAAATGTCAGACTATCGCGCTTACTGTTCGACGTTCATCCCACATTGTTATGGTTCGCACCGCTGTCTACAACGGCGACGATTCACGTCAAAAGCTCGTCGAAATTTTTTGGCTTTTATCGACGTGAGCGCTCTTATGATAGAAATAGCTCACGCCACCCGGCCACGGATCGCTTGAAGAAGCTTTACTATCAGCTGAGATTCAAACATCGGAACTTACGCTCAGCGCTACAAGTCGCGCAACGAGCGGACGCACTATTAAGATGCAAATGAAGGCTGCCGGCATTGCAACGCGGTAGGCGGACATCACGTTCCTCAAATAGTTACTGTCGTATCCGAATTCCGTAAATGTAATTACCAAGGACATCAGAAATGACATCACTATTGCCATATATAGTGCAAATACATAGGGCGCGAGAAATTTTGGCAACCTGCGTTCTGTAATCCACCGATTTGAATGATTCATTGGTATTGACCTATCTAAGATGCAAGAGATAATTCAGGTTATCATTCAGCACTGGCCAACAGAAGACGCCGGCAGCTTAAGTCTTCACCAAGAAAAATTTATGAATGCTTTTAGGGAATGCCGTGAACATTGTGGGCGCAATCACCAACTTCACTTGTGTCGTCGAATCCGGAACTCTTGCCTCAGCCGCCCGTTCTCTGGGCGTCAGCGCGGCATCCGTTAGCCAAAACATCGCACGCCTTGAAGAGCATCTCGGTGTCCGTTTACTGGCGCGTACCACTCGGCAGATGGCACTGACCGAAGCCGGTCGCGTCTATTACGACAAGGTTCGTCATATTCCGCGCGAACTCGATCTGGCAAAACAGGCTGTAGACAAAGGGCTGGACTTGCAGGAGCATCTCACTATCGCAACCTTGTCCTCAGTTGGCCGCCATCTCCTTGCGCCCTTGCTACCGGCATTTGGCCGCCGCTATCCACGCCTGGCAATCGAGCTGGTAAGCGCCAATCACCGTGCCGACCACCTACGGGAAAAAATCGACGTCAGTATACGTATTGCTGCGCAACTCGACGACCGACTTGTGGCACGGGTTATTGCGTCGCGCCCGTTTCTAATCTGTGCTTCGCCTGCATATCTGAAAGATGCCGGAACACCGACCTCGCCTGAAGAGCTACGATCTCACGCCTGCCTTGTACTGCGCTACGCTACCAACGGCCGCTTCCTTCCTTGGGAGTTCGTACGCGATGGAGTGCACTTTGATGCGCCAGTTAATCCATCCATGATCAGTGACGATATCGATATGCTGGCGCAGATGGCGGTCAATGGGGGAGGCATCACGCGCTTGGCAGACTTTGTCGCGCAACCACTGATAGAACGCGGACTGCTTGTAACATTATTTGACCAGCTCCACCAAACCGCTGGACAAGCCATGCCCGAGCCAATGCAGATATTTGCCTGCGTAACCGACCATACGTCGCTCACGCCCAAGGTACGAGCCTTAATTGATTATCTCAAGGAGGCTCTGAACCAGTGCTAAGCTGGCTTACCGCACCTACATATTGGCCGTTTTGGAACAAACGCAATGCTCATAAACGTAAATGCACGTGGAACGGAGCAGACGAAGGAGTGAACTCTGCGTCTGCGAACTTTGCTGAAATGGTGCAGGTCGCTGAAATAAATGCGATCCCAGATAAGACGCGCTGCTTCCGGCCAGAAGCGGTTCTTGACAGAAATGCCTTGTCTGCGACAAACTCCAGTTTCGAACAATGCGAAAAACGATGGCTTAACTTTGCGTGACTCCATGGTCACGCAGCCAGCCAATCGCCGACACGCCGCTTTGCACTTCTGTAAGGCAGGCCAGCGTTTCCTCCGACTTTGTCGGGAATTTTCGAGCTTGCGCGCTTTCGTCGCGTCGTCTCAGATCGGAACGCTTCCAAATGGCCTACTCTGCACGCCCCCTTCATCCAGCCTCCCCGAGTATCGCTATTGTCGGGGCCGGCTTGGCCGGTTTAACGCTTGCGCGTGTTTTGCACGTCAACGGCATACGGGCCACCATTTACGAATGCGAAGCGTCACCCACAGCGCGGGCCCAAGGTGGCTTACTCGATATTCACGAGCACAACGGCCAGTTAGGGCTGAAAGCGGCAGGCCTTTACAAGGCATTTCTCGCCCTTGCACTCCCCGGCGAAGATGCGAAGCGTATTGTTGACAAACACGGCGCCCTTTTATTTGACAGGCCGAGCTCCGGCTCTGGTGCACGGCCCGAGGTAGAGCGAGGAGCCTTGCGAGACCTTTTAGTCGCTTCCTTGCCCGCCTGCGCCATAAAATGGGGAAGAAAGCTGACCCAGGCTCTTCCACTTGCTAACGGGCGGCATCAACTCGTGTTTGCAGACGGCACTACGGTTGAGACGGACCTGCTCGTTGGGGCAGATGGCGCATGGTCGAGAGTGCGGCCACTGGTCTCATCCGCCACGCTACAATATACCGGCACATTCTTCGTCGAGAACCGCCTGTTTGATGGCCCGGCCCGGCATCCCGAAAACACGGCGGCCATTGGCTCGGGTACGTTGATGGCAGTGGCACCAGGCAGGGCAATCCTGGCGCATCACCATGCGAACGGCATGTTGCATACCTATATTGCTTTGAATAAGCCTGGACCATGGATCCATGCCATCGATTTTAGTCGGAGAACAGAGGCTCTCAACCGGATCGCCATGGAGTTTGCTGGCTGGGATGCGCAGCTTCTCGCACTGGTAACTTCGAGCGATACCGCACCAGTCGTATGGCCCATCCATGCGTTGCCGGTAGACCATCAATGGAAACGAATCCGTGGCGTCACGCTGGTTGGTGATGCTGCGCATCTAATGTCGCCATTTGCCGGCGAAGGCGCAAACCTCGCACTCCTTGACGGTGCTGAACTCGCACATGCGCTTTGCAATCATCCCGATGACATTGAGGCCGCATTGGCAACGTACGAACTAGCGCTCTTCTCACGCAGCGCCGCTGTCGCCATGGAGAGTGCGCAGAATCACCTGCGCTTTTTTGGTAACGAAGCGCCTCACAGTGTGGTGGCGATGTTTACGGGGCGTTAACGGATATCCTCAGCACGTGCCGGTGTCAGGTCTCACACCGCCAATGAATGCCCGATGAATTTCCCGATGCGAGAACCTGCTCATCTGACGTGAACGACCGGGTTTGGCCTTGGACTCAACCAGTCACTCGTGACAATCTGAGGAATTCTCCACCCAGGAAGCTGCTATCGTGCTTCGAGAAGCCGGATTCGGCCAAGAGCTCTGGCTGATGAGCGGTGTTCGGTACGATTACTGCTACCGGATTTAGTCAATGCGGACTTTGATGCACAGGACGATAGGATTGCGTGAAAATCGATTTCAAACATATCGCTCTATTGTCGGCATCAATCTGCATTGCACTTGCGCTCATCTGGCTGCTCACGCCGAAGCTTTTACTGTCTCTATGGGCCGTGGAGTTTTCTGAGCCAGTTGGGCTCGTCAGCAGACGCGCTTCGCCCCTGTTCGCTGGCATGGGCCTGATGTTATTCAAGTTGAGGCACGTCGGACCATGCCCCGCTCGCACAGCCGTATCGTCGGGCCTCATGGTCACCTGTCTCATGCTTGCCCTATTGGGCATCATTGAACTCGTTATGGGCCATGCTGGTCCGGGCATTCTGCTGGCAGTGACCGTTGAGATTGCTCTTGCTCTTGGGTTCTATTTGGCAAACTGAACGCCAAGTTTCGCGATGGATCGACAGCTGCCGGTCGGACAGGTCCAGGCAAACCGGCAGGTTGTGTCCAACTTTATTGGATTGCCCAACGTGCGCTACGCACCTCTGGTGTCATTGCTACGGGCAGAAATCAAGTTTGCATTGATCCACGACGCCACGTCGGTCACCGGAATAGCGCGCTGGGTATTAAAACTGTCACTTTTATCCCAAGCAACACCTCTTCCCTGCGCAAAGGCGGCGCGATACTTGCGCATCATATTATGTGGGTCGCGGGCCAACTCGCCCAGCAAGTACTCCTCGCTCCATGCCGAACGGCTGAAGGATTGGCCTAGCGCCGCTTGCAGCTTGTCGGCCACTTCCCCATACGTCACAGTGTCGCCAGCCAAATAAACGATGTCGTTGCGGATACGTGGTTGCGTGAAAACGACCTCGGCAGTGAGAACGCCAATGTCATCTGGCGTGGTCAGCGTGACCGCAGTGTCAAGGCTGCCAAGAGCGTGGACAGCATGTTCTTCAAGATCGACGACGCCGAATTCTGGCTCAAACAGGTAGCTCATGAACATACCGGTCGAGATGATCACCCACTCAGTCTGGTGCTGACCCCGCAGCAATTCGCGCACGTCCAACTGTGCGTCGAAGATGTCCTGCGGACTGCCGCGACCGATGACGTCAAAATCGACGCCGAACTGCCATGGGAAGTACCTGGGAATTTGCGCTTGCAGGGCAGCACGCGCCAATTTCATTGGCGTGTCGATACCCGCTGCATAGCCAGTACACCCTATGACTGTGTCATATTGGCCGAACACCGCAGCCAGCTCGTCGATCGAGCTTTTTACAAGATCGCCGATGATGATGTCGATCCCAAGGTCTCGGATTTCGGCCACATCACGCTGCTTGTCTGGCACATTGGACGCGGCGGTGCTTGCGCGTAGCAACACGTTGATGTTCACACCATCGACGTCCTTCGCGCGTTGCGCAAGACTGCGCAGTACCGGCATCCCGAGTTCGCCGGCGCCGAGGACAAGGATCTTTTTAGACATCGCGTTGGGATCTGCCCGGTTCGTCGTCAGGGGTACGGATAATTGGCTGATTTGGTTGGCCATGTTGATTTCTCCTTTAGCGTTGATGCCTGCACTGTAGAGGGCGCAACGAGGCGGAAAAAGTGGGCGTGGAGGTTTTCATCGTGCAGAAAATACGAACAATGGTGCGTTATAGTGCCGTTTTCGTTACAGCTCTCAGGCCAACATATGGATCGCGTACAAGCAATGCAGGTGTTTGTCCGGGTCGTCGAAGGCAAGAGCTTTGTACGCGCAGCGCAGACGCTCGGCCTACCGCCATCATCCGTCACCGGCATCATCAAAAGGCTTGAAAAACATTTGCAAATTCGGCTGCTCAACCGTTCAACGAGAAACCTCAGCTTGACACCGGAAGGCGAGCAGTACTTCTACCGTTGCCGCGAGATACTCGACCTGATTGACGACACGGAAACGAGCCTGAACGGCTCTGCCGAGCGCCCGCAAGGGCGGCTGCGGGTGGATATGCCGGGGGGCATTGCGCATGCCTTGATCTTGCCGCGTTTGGCGCAATTTGAGCAGCGCTACCCCGATATCTATCTCATGATCGGTATAAATGATCGTCAGGTGGACCTGATCCAGGATGGCGTCGATTGTGTGATCCGTACCGGCAACCTCAATGACTCGACGCTGGTCTCGCGCCGTTTGGGGGCGTTGCGCTGGGTCACATGCGCAGCGCCGTCCTATGTGGAAGAAAAGGGAACTCCCAAGACGCTGCTGGATCTGCAAGCACACCAGGCTGTCCACTACTTCTCCAGCACGACGCGGCGCGGAAGTGAGCTGCATTTCGTCGAAGACGGGCATTGCGTCGCCGTTCCGGTGTCCGGCAAGGTCGCAGTCAACGAGACTGGGCTTTACATCAAGCTTGGAATCGACGGACGCGGCCTGATTCAGTTGGCGGAGATCCTGGTGGCGGAACAATTGCGGAGCGGAGAGTTAGTCGAAGTGCTGGCCGACTGGCGGCCAGCACCTGTTCCTGTATCACTACTTTACCCCCACCGCCGCTTTCTCTCTCCGGCGATGCGGGCGTTTGCCGATTGGACAGCCGAACTGTTTGCCGACACCTGTTAAGGGTCGATAGTTGCCTATCAAAACAACGAATGAATCGCGTCAGGGCTGTACATCCACACCCTTCCAGAACGCGATGTGGCCAGTAATATTTGACGCGGCGGATTTTGGTGTGGCATACACCCACGCCGCATCCTTGTTGACCTTCCCGTTTACTTCAATGTTGTAGTAGCTCGCGGTCCCCTTCCAGGGACAGTTGGTTGTTGTGCTCGAGTCGCTGAAAAACTGGCGGTTTAAAGAGGCGGGGGGAAAATAATGGTTCCCTTCGACGACGACCGTATCGTTCGACTGCGCCAGCACTTCACCATTCCATATTGCTTTCATATGCACTCCGGTAGCGCTTCGGATCTGAAGCGCGGACCAGTCTACACCGGTTGCGTGAGAAAGTTGATGCGGATGTTTGTGCGACGAGTGCGCGCATAGCGGGGTCGCGTCTGACATTCAAACCCGGGGTCTGCGATGATCCGGCTCGTTCATTGTTCGAGCGCGTCTTGAAAGGCCAGTGGTCTCTTCGAAATTCCCTCGATTCAGGCTCCACCCTTTCGTCGCAGGGTATGCACGGGTCGGCGCATTCCGCTGGACCGCTGTGCGGCGGCTGCCTAAGGTGGAAACTTTCCAACCCCCGGGAGTTTCCATGCGCGTTCTACTGTCTTCCCTTCTTCTCGCACTTTGCCTGGCGAGTCCGGCACATGCCGCCGAAGGCGCCGCCCCAGGCGCCCGTGCGGCCGACGTGGCGGCGATCCACGTGGTCATCGATCAATTCAAGGCGGCGATCATCGCTCATGACGGCAAGACCCTCGGCAGCCTGTTCCTGCAAGACCACGACAGCTGGCTGTCGGTGGCCGACGAGGCGGCCTGGGCCAAAGTCAAGGCGCGCAATCCGAAGGCACGCAAAGTAGTTCCCTCGAGCTGGAAGAAGTTCGCCGCATTCATCCAGACGGCAGACAAACCGATCGAAGAACGTTTCTACAACGTGCGGGTCGACACCAATGGCGCCGTCGCCTCGGTGTGGTTCGATTTCGACTTTCTTGACGACGGCAAGGTGACCAACCGCGGCAGCGAGAGCTGGCAAATGGTGCGTGCGGAAGACGGTTGGAAGATCAGCTCGATGCTGTTTTCCATGGGCGACTGAGACGATAGAATAGCAACATTACAATTCGAAAAGCCGGCATGAAAGTCGAAACGCCCCTGTTCGTCCCCGTGCTGGCCGCCCTGCCGGTCGCCGCCTGCATGGCCATCCTCGGGCTGCCTGTCTTCGGCTACCAGTATGCTGCGGCCTTCCGCAGCTTGTACTTCGTTGCCTGCCTGGTGTGGTTGATCCCGTTGGCGCTGCTCCAGCGCGCCATGTGGCGCTGTGACTGGCCCTGGCTGCGCATGGCGCTGGTGCTGCTGGCCGCCAGCTACGCCATGTCCATCCTGAACGCCGTGCTGGGACAGGGCCTGGGCATCTGGCTCGGGCTGCAAAAGCACTACCGCTGGAATGAGCTGGCCGAGGGTCTGGACGGCTGCTGGCTGGCCCTGATCGCGTTCTGCGCCGTGCATGCAGTGGCGGCCTACTACCTGTCGCTGCAGCAAGTGCGCCTGCATCTGGCCCAGGCGCAGGCCGCAGCGCGCGACGCCCAGCTGCGCGCGCTGCGCCTGCAGGTCAACCCGCACTTTCTTTTCAACTCCCTGAACGCGATTTCCGCGCTCGTGTCGGCCCAGTCCAACCGCGAGGCCAACCGCATGCTCGGCTACGTGGCCGACTTCCTGCGCGCCACGCTTGCGCACGACGGCCGCCACGAGCATTCGCTCGCGGAAGAACTGGCCCTGCTCGACGCCTACCTCAAGATCGAACAGGCACGCCTTGGCGAACGCCTGTGCTTGAATATGAAAGCCGGTCCGGACCTGCTCGATAACGTCATGCCCTACCTGATGCTGCAGCCCCTGGTCGAGAACGCGATCCGTCACGGCATCGCGCCGTTGTCCGTTCCCGGGCGGCTCGACATCCGTCTTGAGCAGGTCGGCGGGCGCCTGCTGGTCGAGGTGCGCAACGACGGTCAGCAGCCGGCGCAACCGGGCTGCGGTATCGGCTTGGCCAACGTGAGGGAACGCTTGCGCCACCTGTACGGCGACGATCAGGAAGTCGAGACGGGATGGGGGCCGGACGGCCGCTTCGGCGTGCGTATCGCCCTGCCGCTACGCAGCATGGCGGCGGCATGAACATACGGGTCGTCATTGTCGACGACGAACCGCTAGCCAGGCTGGCGGTCAAGCTCAGGCTCGCGCGGCGCGGCAGCTTTGCTCTCGTCGGCGAGTTCGGTGACGGTGAGAGCGCGCATGCCGGCATCCTGGCGCTGCGGCCCGACCTGGTATTCATCGATGTCGAGATGCCAGGCAAGACCGGGCTTGAGGTGCTGGCCGCGCTGCCGCCGGCGCAGCGGCCGATGGCGATCCTGCTGACCGCCTACGACAGCTTCGCCCTGCAGGCGTTCGACCTGGCCGCCCTGGATTACCTGCTCAAGCCGGTCGATGACGAACGCCTGGACGAAGCCCTGGACCGCGCACAGCAGGCCTTTCCTTATCGCGCCCAGGGCCGTACGTTGCCACCAGCCGCGCCGGCACTGCGCAGCTTCAGCGTGCGTGTCGGCGCGCGCACGGTGCTGGTGCCGGTTGCGCAGGTCGAGCGCATCGAGGCCGATGGTGACTACGCCACCCTGCATGCGAACGGCAAGACCTGGCTGGTTCGCGAGCGCCTGCACAACCTGGCCATACAGCTCGATGCGCGCCAGTTCCACCGTGTGCACCGCTCGACCATCGTGCGGCTGGACATGATCGCCGAGCTGCGCTCGCTGACCAATCGCGACGCCCTGCTGCGCCTGCATGACGGCAGCGTGCTGCGCGCCAGCCGCACCTATATGCCCGCCCTGGCGGAAGCACTACAACACCTCGACAAGACATCCGCATGATGCAGCTTCAATCCCCTTCCGCCCGGCTCGCCGGGCTGGACACCCTGCGCGCGCTTGCCATCGCGCTGGTCCTGATGTCGCACTACCAAGGCTTCGTCAGCCACGCGCCGACCTTCGGCATCATGGGAAAAATCGGCTGGGCCGGCGTCGACCTGTTTTTCGTGTTGAGTGGTTACCTGATCGGCAATCAGCTGCTGGCGCCGGCCGCGCGTGGCGACAACCTGGACCTGAAAACTTTCTTCGCACGCCGCTTGCTGCGGACGCTGCCGAATTACTACGCAGTGCTGGCGGTGTATCTGCTGCTGCCGGATAGTCCCATCGCCGGCAAGAGCATGGCGCCGGTCTGGCAGTTCCTTACCTTCACCCAGAACTTCGGTTTGAACTATGGGGAAACCTTCACGCACTCGTGGTCACTGTGCATCGAAGAGCAGTTCTACCTGGTGTTCCCGCTGGCAGTGCTGGTACTGGTCGGCAGCGAGCGCTCGCCGCGCCTGCTCTGGTGCGCCTTGCTTGCCGCCATCGGCACCGGCATGACGGTGCGCGGCATGGCGTTCCTGGATGGGATGGATGCCTTTGCGGCACCGGTGTACTACGCGAGCTTTTCCCGCTTCGACGAATTGCTGCCCGGTGTCGCCATCGCAATGCTGAAGAATTTCCATCCGGCGGCCTTTGCACGCATCCTGCGCCATGGGAATGCGCTGCTGGTAGCGGGCCTGGCGATGTCGGTAGCTGTGCTGTACGGAATAACGAACGACGTGCCGACCGCTTTCGCGGCATCCACGTTCGGGTTTTCACTGGTCGCTGCCAGCTTCGCACTGTTGACCTGTTCAGCGCTCAGCCCAGGCTCGATCCTGAACCGGGCGCGCATTCCCGGCGCGGCCAGCCTGGCCCTGTGGTCCTACGCCATCTACCTGGTGCACAAGCCGGTGTTCATGGCCTTGCGGCCGGAATTGATCAGCAGGCGCATCGATCCCGGCGCACCCATGACCATTGCAGCGGTCATGGCGACCGGCATCCTGGGCGGCTGGGTACTGTACCGCGTGATCGAGACGCCGTTCATGCGACTGCGGGCGCGCTGGTATCCGGCTGGAACATCAACGACGCATCACACGGGCGCGCCTATGCCCGCCGGTCGTTCGATAAGGGGCTAGTCCAGAAAGGCTGAACAGTCGCCGCTAAACATCGTGCACGTTCAACATGCCGCGTCGCGATGCTGATGGCTTACCATGCACTGTCACCACTTCCTTGCCCGCCCGTGAAAATCGCCATCGGCCACCGCCTCTTTGCTTCCGTGCTCCTTGCCATGCTGACGGTGGCTGCCGCCGCCGTGCTGCTGCTGCGCCAGAATGTGCTGGGCAGTTTTGGCGACTACGCGGTGGCGATCGAACTGGATCGCCTCGATGAACTCTCTGGCGCCGTCGCGCGCCAGTACAACCAACATGGCGACTGGACGTTCCTGCCGTCCGGTGACGACCGGCGCGACTGGATCGGCGGCGAATTGACGCGCCTGCAGTCCGTGCGCGGGAAGCCGGCGCCGCCGGTCGGGCCGGTCAGGCCAGTGCCGCCAGTGGACCCCGCAGCGCCTGCTGCACCCGCCGCTCCCCTGCACACGCGAGCCGGCCCGCCCATGCCACCGCTACCGCCGCCCCCACCCGCCCCACCGGGCATGATCGCCGACCTGCACACACGCATCACGCTGCTCGATGCGAACGGCGCATATCTCGCCGGTCGCCCGCCGGGCAACCTGCCCCTGGCCCGGCGCGCGATCACGGTTGATGACCGCACGATCGGCTATCTCGGCGTCGCGCGCAGCGCGCGGCCCAGCGACGCGATGGCGTTTGCGTTTCTCGACCAGTTGCAACGCAGCCTGTGGCTGATCGGCGGGCTAGCCCTGGTGCTCAGCGCGCTGGCGGCAATCGGCCTGGCGCGTCACTTCCGGCGCCCGATCGACCGCCTCGCGCGCGGTGCCGGCGCACTGGCCGCAGGCGACTACGCCGTGCGCCTGCCGGTCCAGCGCAGCGACGAACTGGGCGACCTGGCGCGCCACTTCAATGCGCTGGCCGAGCGGCTCGATCAGGCCGAAGCGGCGCGCCGTCAATGGGTGGCCGACACGTCGCACGAACTGCGCACGCCGCTGGCCGTGCTGCGCGCGCAGCTCGAAGCGATTCAGGATGGCGTGCGCCAGGCCACACCAGCCACGGTCGATGCGATGGTGCTGCAGGTACACGCGCTGACGAAGCTGATCGACGAACTGTATGCGCTGGCGCGGGCCGACGTCGGCGAACTGGCGTGCCAGCGCGTGCCGCTCGATCTGTGGCAACTGGCGACCGCCGAGTCGCAGGCATTCGGCGCGCGCTTCCAGGCGGCCAACCTGACGTTCGAGGCCGGCGGGGCGCCGGCACAATCACAGGTGCTGGGCGACCCGGACCGCCTGCGCCAGGTGCTGGCCAACCTGTTCGAAAATAGTCTGCGCTACACGACGCCCGGCGGCGCGGTGCGGCTAAGCGCGCAGGTGCATGATGGCCAGTTGCACCTGACGCTCGACGACAGCGCGCCGGGCGTGCCCGATGCCGCGCTGGCACGGCTGGCCGAGCGCTTCTACCGCGTCGATGCATCGCGCAGCCGCGCGCATGGCGGCGCGGGCCTGGGTCTGGCCTTGAGCCGGCGCCTGCTTGCCGCGCAAGGCGGCGCACTGGCGTTTGCCCACTCGCCACTGGGTGGCCTGCGCGTGACCGTGTCGCTGCCGCTGCTTACAAAGGACACGCCATGAACAGCACGATCATGATCGTCGAGGACGAACCGGAACTGGCCGCCGTGATCGCCGACTACGCACGCGCGGCCGGCTATCTCCCGACCGTGCATGGCGACGGCGCGCAGGCCCTGGCCGCGATCCGCGCGGCGCCGCCGGATCTGATCGTGCTCGACCTGATGCTGCCGGGCCTGGACGGCCTGGCGCTGTGCCGCGCGGTGCGCGCGTTTTCGGAGGTGCCGATCGTGATGGTGACGGCGCGGGTCGAAGAAATCGACCGCTTGCTGGGACTGGAACTGGGCGCCGACGACTACCTGTGCAAGCCATTCAGCCCGCGCGAGCTGATGGCGCGCATCAAGGCGATCCTGCGCCGCGCCGGAAGCGCGGACGTTGCCCCGGCGTTGCTGCTGCTCGACGAGGCCGCGCGCAGCGTCAGGATTCACGGCCACGCGCTCGACCTGACGCCAAGCGAATACGCGATCCTGGCTGCGCTGGCGCGCCGACCGGGCCAGGTGCTGTCGCGCGCCCAGCTGCTCGACGCGGCCCGCGCCGACAATCTCGACGCCACCGACCGCGCGATCGATAGCCACGTCAAGAACCTCAGGCGCAAGATCGACGGGGCGGCGCCGGGACTGGAGCCGATCCGCTCGATCTACGGCCTCGGCTACCGCTACGACGCGTAGTGCTTGCTTTGATGCTTACTTCGGCGCGTACATCGACGCGTAACGTGCACCGAAGTACAGGATGAACCCATAGCAGGCGGCCGGCAGCAGGAACGAGATCTGCACGCCCAGCGAATCGGCCAACGCGCCCTGCGCGAACGGCACCAGCGCGCCGCCGACGATGGCCATGCACAGGATGCCGGAACCCTGGCCCGTGTGCTTGCCCAGGCCGTGCAGCGCCATGCTGAAGATCGTCGGGAACATGATCGAGTTGCACAGGCCAACCGCCAGGATCGCCCACATCGCGATGTCGCCCTGCGCGAACGTGCCGACCAGCACCAGCGCGATTGCTGCCACCGAATTGAACGCCAGCGTCTTGCCAGGGCTGACCACACGCATTACGGCAAAGCCGATGAAGCGCCCCACCATCGCGCCGCCCCAGTAGATGCTGACGTAATGGGCGGCGTCGGCGTGCGCGAGGCCAGCGATCTGCGGCTCGCCGATGAAGTTGATCAGGAAGCTGCCGATGCTCACTTCAGCGCCCACGTACAGGAAGATGCCGATCGCACCCAGCACCAGGTGGCGATGCGCCAGCACCGAGCCAGCGGCACCCGCCACCGGCGTGCCATCGTCATCGGCCGCGACAATCTTCGGCAGCTTCGCCATCAGGAACAGCACGGCCAGCACTACCAGCAGGCCGGCCAGCATCAGGTACGGCCCGCGCACGCTGGCTGCTTCCGAAGCCGCATCGGTCCCGGCCACGGCGGCTGCGCCCGCTGCCGACAGGATCAGCACCCCACCGACGGCCGGACCGATCGTCGTGCCCAGCGAATTGAATGCCTGCGTCAGCGTCAGGCGGCTCGACGCCGTGCGCGCCGGGCCCAGCACGGCCACATACGGATTGGCCGCAACCTGCAGCACCGTGATGCCCGACGCCAGCACGAACAGCGCCAGCAGAAACATGCCGTAGCCACCGGAAGCGGCCGGGTAAAACAGCGTGCAGCCGCCGGCAGCCACCAGCAGGCCCGTCACGGCGCCCTTCTGGTAGCCGATGCGGCGAATCAGCGCGCCGGCAGGCAGCGATACGATCGCATACGCACCGAAGAAGCAGAACTGCACCAGCATCGCCTGCACATACGTCAGCGTGTACACCGCCTTCAGATGCGGAATGAGCACGTCGTTGAGCGACGTGATCAAGCCCCACATGAAGAACAGGATGGTGACGATGACGAGCGCCCCCGTGTTACTGCCTTGTTGCGTCCCGGGGGGACCGTCCTGCCGCGCGACCGGTGCCGCGCCCGTTGCCATATTGGCCATGCCGTCTCCTGATAATTGTTATGGTGGCGAAAGTGCTTAGCGGGCCATGCCGGCGGGCGCACGTGGCAGGTCGCGGGCACGCGTGCCCCAGCCCTGCGCATCCGGCTGCGGCGCCAGCTGGTACTTCAGCGCGCCGCCCGACTGCAGTTGCTCCCAGTCGAGCCAGACGCGTTCCACCGCGCGGCCACCGTAGTTGACCGACTTGACGAAGCCGCGCTGGCCCGGCTTGGCGCCCGCAGCGTCGATGCGCAGCGTGCGGCCCTGCGCCAGGTCGATCTCGGCGCCGGCAAAGCGCGGCGCATGCAGCAGGAAGCGGCCGCTGCCCGGCATGTCCGGATAGATGCCCAGTGCGCTGAACAGGTACCAGGCCGACATCGTGCCCAGGTCGTCGTTGCCCGTCACGCCGCCCGGCCCGTTGGTGAACAGCGTTTCGGCAGCGCGCAGCACGGTCGTCGTCTTCCACGGCTGGCCCATCAGCGTGTACATCCACGGTGCGTGCAGGTCCGGCTCGTTGTTCGGGTTATAGCGGAACTGCGCGTAGTAGCTGTACGGCCCCACCACCCACGACTTGCGCACCGCGTTCGGGTCGGCCAGCACGGCGTCGTAGTCGAAGAACTGGTCGAGGCGACCGAGGGCTGGCGCCTGGCCGCCCATCGCTGCGGCCAGGCCCGGCACGTCCTGCGGCGCCAGCCACTGGTACTGCCACGCCGTGCCTTCATGGAAGCCATGGTCGCCGCGCGGGTCGAAGCCGCTGCCGACATCGGCGAACCAGCTGCCGTCGATCAGGCGTGGGCGCGGGAAGCCGCGCTGGCCGGTCGGCTCGTCAACGGCATTGGCGTCCCAGATCGTTTTCCAGTTCAGCGCGCGCTGCGTCAGCACACGGGCATCGTCCTCGTGGCCAAGTGCCTTGGCCATCTCGGCCAGCGCGCCATCGGCCAGCGCGTATTCGAGCGTCGCCGAGGCGCCGTGGTGCGGATCGGTGTCCATCCCTTTCGACACAAAACTGCGGTCGTACTGCACGAAGCCCTGCTTCATGTAGTTCGGATTGCCCGAGCGGCCTTGTGGACGGATGCCGTGGGCCGGCACGCCGAATGCGTTTTCACGCAGCGCCGTGTAGGCCTGGGCTTCGCGGCCCTTCAGCGCACCAAAGCGCCACAGATCCACTAGGAACGGCGTGACCGGGTCGCCCGTCATGATATTGGTCTCGAAGTTGGCATAGCCCCAGCGCGGCAGCCAGCCGCCCTGGTCGCGGATCGCCAGCACCGAGGTCGCGATATCACGGGCGCGCTCGGGCCGGATCAGCGCCAGCAACTGGTTCTGCGCGCGGTAGGTATCCCACAGCGAGAAGAATTCGTAGTAGGTCCAGTCCTTGGCGGTATGGATCGCATCGTCGTAGCCGCGATAGCGCCCGTCGGCGTCGTTGCCCGTCAGCGGCTGCAGCAGCGCGTGGTACAGGGCCGTATAGAACACGGTGCGGTCATCCTTGCTGCCTCCCTTGATCCGCACGCTCTTGAGTTCACGCTGCCAGGTGGCCTGCGCCTTGGTTTTCATTGCGTCGAAGCTCAAGGCTTTTTCGCCCGCCTTGCCGTCGGCCGCGAGGTTGATGCGCGCGCCTTCGGCGTCGACGTGCGAGATCGCGCTCACGGCGGTCACCGCTTGGCCGTTCTTCAGGTCAAAGGTCAGCCACACGCCATGCGGCTTGGCCTCACCCTGCTGGCTCGGACCGGCGGCGCCGGGCCAGCCGCCGCGATCGTCCCAGACGCCCTTGGCGGCGATCGGCTGGTCGAACTCCATGCGGAACCAGGTCGTGTACTTGGCGCCGCCGCAGAAACTGCGGGTGACGATCTTGCCTTCGACGGCGCGCTCGCCGACGACCTGCACTTCGCTGCCGATGACGCCATGGCGCTCGTTGGCCTGGGCCACGTTGAGCAGCACGTGGCCCGTCTTGGTGCCGGGCGCATAGGTGTAGCGTTCGGCGGCGGCGCGGGTCAGCGCGGTCGCTTCGGCCGTGATGCCGCCGTAGCTGGTCAGCTTGACCTTGTAGTAACCAGCCTGGCCCACTTCGCCGTCATGCGTGTAGTCGGCGGCGTAGCGCTTGTGGTCGAACGTGCCTTTCTTGGCGGTGTCGAAATCGCCGCCCGGGCCGATGGTGCCGGTGACCGGCAGCACCGACAGCTGCCCGCCCTGCTCCCAGCAGCCGGCGCCGGACAGGAACGAGTGGCCAAAACCCCGGATCCGCTTGTCGCTGTAACGGTAGCCGGCGTAGTGGTCGGCGATCGGGCTGACCTGGATCATGCCGAACGGCGCGGAGGCGCCAGGGAAGGTATTGCCTTCATCCTGGGTGCCGATGAAGGTGTTGACCGGCATGCTGTCGGCGGCCAGGGCGACTGGAGCGCCCAGGGGCAGCAGGCAGGCCAGTACCAGCGTGGGGACACTGAAACGGGTACGGAAATGCGACATCACGATGCTTCTCCTTCGAGCAGTTCGAACAATTGGTGCATGGCCGCCGGTAGCGGTGGGGTGGCGCCGGCCTGCAGGCAGGCGGCGGAGCCGGCCGCCAGTGCGGCGTGCAGGTGCGCCTGCAAGGGGCGCTGCGGATGGCGTGCAAGGCTGTGCAACAGGCCAGCAGCGCTGGCATCGCCCGCGCCGACTGTATCCACGACCGCCACCTTCGGCGCCAGCGCGTGGCAGCGCTCGTCTCCATGGAACAGGCTCGCGCCCTGGCCGCCGCGCGTGAGGAGGCAATAGGCCCCCGGGTTGAACGCGCGCAGGCGCGACAGTGCATCGTCCAGGCTCAGGCCAGGGAACAGGCCGCGCAGGTCGTCGTCCGATACCTTGATCAAGTCGGCCAGGGATGCCATCGCTTCGAGCGTCGGCGTGTAGCGCGCATCCATCAGGTTGCGGTAATTCGGATCAAAACTGATCGACACGCCGCATTCCTTTAGCGCGCGCGCCAGCGCAACCAGCGTGGCGGCCAGCGGCTCGCGCGCCAGGCTGATGCCGCCGAAGTGCGCCCAGCGCAGACCGTCGAAGGCGCCGGCCGGCAACGCGGCCGGATCGAAATGCAGGTCGGCGCTGTCGTCGCCGATGAAAAAGTAGCGTGGCGGCTCGCCGCCCTCGACCACGGCCAGCAGCGGCGCGCGGTCCACGCGCTGCAGCAGGCGCAGGTCCAGGCCGGCCGCTTCGCTTGCGGCCCACAGCGCGTCGCCAAAACGATCACGGCTGATCGCGCCGGCAAACGCCGTTGGCTCGCCCAGCACCGCCAGCGCGCGCGCCACGTTCCAGGTGGAGCCGCCCACGCGGCTGACCCAGCGTTCGTCGCCCTGGTGGATCATGTCGGTCAGCGCCTCGCCGGCGCACAGCATGAACGGCGCATCAACCATGGCGGGGTCCTTTCATCGCGGCGACGATGTCGTAGACGGCGCCCATCGTGTGGTAATCGACCTTGCCGGCCGGG
This sequence comes from Massilia aurea, assembly GCF_014200505.1. Taxonomy (GTDB): domain Bacteria; phylum Pseudomonadota; class Gammaproteobacteria; order Burkholderiales; family Burkholderiaceae_D; genus Telluria; species Telluria aurea_B. The sequence continues at coordinate 156,711 of NZ_JACHBX010000003.1, forward strand.
CTTTTCTCGTCACTGAGCTTGCGGTTTTCGCGGTCCAGGATGCGGTACCAGGCGCCGTGCTCGTGGTCGACGAAGTGGCTCCAGCTGTACTGCCACAGCCGTTCGTACCAGGTCCAGTAGGCGTCGTTGCCGGTGCGCGTGCCCAGGAGCGCCGCTGCGGCGGCGCTTTCGGCCTGCACCCAGAAGTACTTGTGGCTGTCGCAGACGGTCAGGTCGGGCGCGAGCGAATAGGCCACGCCGCCGAACTCGTTGTCCCAGCCCTTCTCCACCGCGACCTTGAACAGGCGTTCGGCGGTCGGCAGCAACCAGCTCAGATCATCAAGCAGGACACCGGGGGCGCGTGCTTCGAGCTGCACCAGTAGCTTGGCCCATTCGGTGAAGTGGCCCGGCTGGTAACCCCACGGGCGGAACAGGTTTTCCGGGTCGTCGATGTTGAACTTCCAGTCCGGCTGCCACTGTTCGTCGTAGTGTTCCCAGATCAGGCCACCGCAGCGCGCGGCCTGGCGCTGTGTGATGTTGCTGGCCACCAGATAGGCGCGCTCTAGGTAGCGCGCTTCGCCCGTGGCCCGGTGCGCTGCCAGCAGCGCCTCGACCGCGTGCATGTTGGCGTTCTGGCCGCGGTACGTCGACAGCGTGCGCCAGTCCTGGCTTGCTTCGTCGGCGTACAGGCCATCGGCCGCGTTCCAGAAGCGTGCTTCCATCAGGTCGAACGTCTCGCCGATCCAGGCGCGCGTCTCTTCCAGCCCTGCCATCGTCGCGTGCGAATACGCCAGCAGCACGAAGGCCTGGCCGTAGGCATGCTGGGTGCCGTCTTCGACGTCGCGGCCGTCCAGCATCCAGGCGTAGCCGCTGCCGTCCGGTGCGCGGTGCGCGTCGCGCAGGAAGCGCACCGCGTGCTGCAGGCCGTCCAGGTAGGCCGGATCGCCGAACTGGCGGTAGGCCATCGCGTAGGTGAACACGAAGCGCGTGCTGCTCACCAGGTGCCGGTGGCGCGGGTCGTAGACGGCGCCGTCATCCTTGAAATAATGGAACATGCCGCCGGCGGGATCGATCGCGCGCGGGTGGTAGAAGCGCATCGTGTGGCGCGCGTGGTCGAGCAGCAGGTCCGGGCTGCGAAAGTTCGGGAACGTGGTCATGGTGGGGGCTGGTGGTTGTTCGCTAGTCGTCGTAGCTGCTCTCGCGCACGATCATCTCGACTGGCAGGGTTATCTGGGTGGCGTCCACGTCGCTCTGCTGGAGGCCGGGCTGTTGAGAGTTGGTCTGTTGAAGCTCGGGCTTGGCGAGCAGCGCATCGACGCCGGCGCGACCCAGCGCTTCCTTGTCCACGCGCACGGTGCTCAGTGGCGGGATGGCCGCAGCGGCAGCGGCGATATCATCGAAGCCGACGATGGCGAGGTCGTAGGGAATCTTGAGCCCCTCGCCCAGGCAGTACTTCATCGCGACCAGCGCCGTGCTGTCGTTGTAGCAGAACAGCGCGTCGGGTCGCTTCGGCAGCGCCAGCAGGCTGCGCATCGCCTCGATCACGCCGTCGTCGCCCTCGCCCATGGTGGGCACGCTCACTTCGAGGTTCGGATCGGCATGCATCTTCGCGTCGAACAGCGCCTGGCGAAAGCCGCGGTTGCGCTGCCCGATGCTGTAGTGGGCCAGGGACCCCGACAGCATCGCGATGCGCTTGCGCCCGACGCGCAGCAGGTGCTGCGTGGCGAGGTAGCCGCCGCTGATATTGTCCGGATTGATCGACGTGAATCCACGCCGGTGCATGTCGACCAGCACCATTGGCTTGCCGGTCTGCTGCAGGGCGGTGAGGATTTCCGGCTCAAAAAAGCCGGCGCACAGGATCGCGTCCGGCTGGTGCAGGCGGATCTGTTCCAGCACCGGCTCGGCCGGTCCGACGACGATCAGCGACAGCGCGATGCCCTCGCGCCGGCACGCTTCTTCGGCCCCGTGCAGCACGGGTGTGAAGAAGGGGCTGGACGTGAGGGTGTTGTGCTGGCTGTGCAGCAGGAAGGCGATGCGGCGGATGCGGCCTTTCTTAAGCAGCGAAAAGTCGTAACCCAGCCGCAGCGCTGCGTCGCGCACGGCCGTGCGCGTGGCCTCCGTCATGCCACCCTGGTTCTTCAGCGCGCGCGAGACGGTGCCGATCGACAGCCCGGTGGCGCTGGCGATGTGGCGCAGCGTGACCTGGCTCACAGGCGCGCCTCCGGCATGCCGGGCATCGTGATCATGGACATGATCGGTCTCCAATCGTTGGTTTAATAAACGCCTCTATGGGCGTTTTTTGCGTCGTCCGGATGGCATCCGGCGCGCGTTGTTCCAGTGCGTTTTATAACAGCCGCGCCTTTGGAGCGTCAACGCGGGCAGACTAAACTGCCCGTGTTTTAGCGCGTTTTAGTAAACAAGGAGCGCCCCAGAGTGCAGTGTGTTTACCGCGCTTCGAGCAGCTCCACTTCGGCCAGCTCGAACGCAGCACCCTGCGCAAAGCGCAAGCGGTACGCCTTGTACACGCCGGGCTTGGCGATGCCGAATGGCCGCAGCTGACGCTCCCATGCAAAGACTTCGTTCTCGCGCGTGTCCAGTGCGACCCAGCCGCCCTTGGCGTCGCGGCCTTCCAGCGTCCACGACACCTTGCCCAGCGGCGCCTTGCCGCCGGTGAGCGTGTAGTGGCTGATGCGCGCGCTCTTGGTCAGGTTGACACCGATGTTCGCTGCCGCCGGTACGTCCACGGCCGTCGCTGCATCGTCGTCGGTGAGCGGCGCAGGAGCGCGTTTGCCATCCAGCGTGAGCGTGGCGCCCTTGCTGCGGTCGATCAGGCCTGCAGGGCGCTTGCCGGCTGGCGTCAGCGACGCCGGCAAGTCACCTGCCCCGGTGCCCCAGGTCGATGGCGTGCTGTCCATCGTGAATTCCAGCGTCGCGCCGGCGGCGATGTCGTCGTGGCGGATCCATGGCTTGGTCCACGGCTTGCCATTGACGGTGAGCGACTGCACGTAGACGTTCTCCGGGCTGTTGTTATGCGCGATCACGGACAGCGTGCGGCCGTTTTCCAGGCGCACGTCGGTGCGCGCGAATGCCGGCGAACCGATCACGTATTCCGGGGACCCCATCCGCAGCGGATACAGGCCCATCATCGCGAAGGTGTACCAGGCCGACATCTCGCCATTGTCTTCGTCACCCGCATAGCCTTGCCCGATCTCGCTGCCCAGGTACAGGCGCGCCAGGATGTCGCGCGTGATCTTCTGCGTCTTGGCCGGCTGACCGGCGGCCGCGTACATCCATGGGATGTGGTGCGACGGCTGGTTGCTGTGCGCGTACATCCCCATGCGCACGTCGCGCGCTTCCGTCATTTCGTGGATCACCTGACGGTAGCTGCCCGAGAACGCTGCCTGCGCCGTTTCCGGTGTGGCGAAGAACGTGTCGAGCCGCTTGCCCAGCGCCGCGCGCCCGCCCATCAGGCTAGCCAGTCCTTCGGCGTCGTGCGGCACGGTGAACGCGAAGTTCCAGGCATTGGCTTCCGTGTAGTCGCCGCCCCAGCGGCGCGGATCGAACGCCTTGGCCGGTTCGCGCCACGCACCCTTGGCGTCGCGGCCGCGAAAGAACCCCGTGGCCGGGTCGTACAGATGGACGTAGTCGGTGGCGCGCGCGCCGAAGTACGCGGCTTCTTCGCGGTAGCGGCGGCCACGCGCCGTGTCGCCCTCGCCGCCGGCCAGCGCGGTGGCCATCTGCGCCAGGCCAAAGTCGTTCAGCGCACCTTCGAGCGTCCACGACATGCCTTCATGGACCGACGCATCGGCATAGCCGCGGTACATCGACTTGCCCAGGCCCTTGCGCCCGACGTTCGACACGGGCGGCACGACGGTCGCATTCTTCAACGCCGCCTCATAGGCCTGGTGCGCATCGAAGCCGCGCACGCCCTTGAGCCAGGCGTCGGCGAAAGCGACGTCGGAACTGGTGCCGACCATCAGGTCAGCATAGCCGGGCGACGACCAGCGCGCCACCCAGCCGCCGTCGCGGTACTGCTGCAGGAAGCCGTCGACCATCTCGCCGGCGCGGGTCGGCGCCAGCAGCGCGTACGCCGGCCAGGTGGTGCGGAACGTGTCCCAGAAGCCGTTATTGACATAGACCTTGCCAGCGACGACGGGCGCCGAGGTCTTGTCGTCGTCGCCACCGGTCTTGGCCTGCGACCAGCCGCTCTGGTCGGCGTGGCGCCAGTCGGGCTGCTGCGCGCTGCCGACGTTTTCGTGCCCGACGTTCGGGTACAGGAACAGGCGGTACAGATTCGAGTAGACCGTGGTCAGCTGGTCGTCGCTGGCGCCATCGACCTTCACCCGGCCCAGTTCCTTGTCCCACGCCGTCTGCGCGCGATCGCGCACGGTGTCGAAGCCGGCGTCGCCGATTTCCAGCGCCAGATTCTTTTGCGCCTGCTCGACCGAGATCAGCGACGTGGCGATGCGCATGCGCACTTCGCCGCCGTCGGCCTTGAACTTGATGTAGCCGGTCGGGCGGCCCGTCTCCAGCGGGCCGCTGGCCTGCCAGCGCTGGTCGAAACGGGCGAACACGAACATGCGCGTCGCGCCGTTCGAGAGGCCGCTGCGCGTGTCGGTGTAGCCGCGCAGCGTCTGCGTGGCTGCGTCCAGGCGCAGGCCGCCGCGCGCGTCGACGTTATCGAACAGCAGGTTGGCGTCGCCCCCTTGCGGGAAGCGGAAGCGGAAAATCGCCGCCCGCTCGCTCGGCGCAATCTCGGCGCGGATGCCGTTGTCGAAGTCCACGCGGTACGTGTGCGCACGCGCCACTTCGTTCTCGTGCGAGAACGACAGCGCGCGGCGCTTGCGGTCGGCGTCGGGCTGGCCGCTCGCGTTCGACGGCATGATCTGGAAGGTCTGGCGGTCGCCCATCCAGGGACTCGGCTGGTGACTCAGCGACAGCGCCTGCAGGCGCGGCCGGTTGTTCTCGTCGTTCTGTTCGTTCCAGCGATACAGCCAGCTCAGGGTGCTGGCGTCGGTGGCCGGCGTCCAGAAGTTGAAACCGTGCGGCATCGCCGTGGCCGGGATATTGTTCCCGCGCGAGAAGGTGCCGTTGGCCTGGGTGCCGCGCGTGGTCAGCACGTGGTCGGTCGGGCGCTTGGCCTCGGCGCGAGCCTGCTCGCCGATGACGATGTCATCGAGCCAGCCGCTGGCGCCGGCGGCCGCAGTGGGCTGCAGCGCCAGCTCGATCGACTTGATGCGGCGCCCCGCCAGACTGCCCAGGCGTACGGACTTGTGCGCCCACTGCTGCGGATACAGGGTGTTCGACCTGGCCTGCGCCGCCGCGTCGATGCGCACGCCGTGATTGTCGCGCAGGTCCAGGCTCGAGATGCGGCGGCCGTCGTCCAGTACCAGGTCCAGCGCCACGCCGGTCGAGGTGGCGATGTCGCCATCGACGATCTCGGGCAGCACCTTCCACGACAGGACCGTGTCGGCCTTGATTGCCAGATCGACCGCGAACAGCGGCAGGCGTCCGCCCTTGCCGTCCGCGCGATATTGCAGCGCGCGCAAACCGGTATAGCCGGTCTTCGGCTTGGCAGCATACGGCTTGTCGGGGCCACTGCCCGGCGTGACCCGAATGCCTTCGCCCGTGCCGGTGGCAGGAAGGGGCTCATTCGCTTCGAACGACGTGGCAAAACCGTTTGCAGTGCGGGGTTCGGCAGCATTGGCCATGCTGGCCAGCAGCATGGCCACGGCGGCGCCGATGGTGTGGGTCTTGTTCATGGGGTGGTCTTCCAGGAAGTTGGGTTGGTCGCGCGCATGGCATCTCGCAGCGAATGGACATGGAGGGCCGCGCGCAGCACGCTGTCGCTGGCGGTGGAGGTCACCTGCACGGTGACGGGTTCGCCCGGCAACATGGTCAGGGCATTGTCGTGGAACTGCGCATCGACGTCGCCGGCATCGAGCCAGACGCCGCGCGCCAGTGTCGCTGCCGTGATCTCGATGCGGTAGCCATCGCCATCGCGATGCACGGTCGTGTGCAGGCCGGGATCGCGCCAGGCGACGTCTTTCGCCGGCACGAAGTAGACGACGCCGGTCGATGCCGGCTCGCCATCTGCGTGCAGCGTGAACACCGCAACCGTCGATGCGGGATCTGCGCCGGCCAGCAGGTCGGCGTCAGCATACGCGCCCACGTCGCCGGCCGACAGCGGCGCGATTGTGATGGCCTCGCGCGCATCGCGCAGCACGGCGCCATCGAGCGACATCACGCGCGTGCGCAACGTGCCCTGCACGGCGTGCGTGCGGTCGTTCAGCAGGCTGACGCGCGTGGCGCCCCGGGCGTCGCGCAATGCCGCGACGGCGACCGGCGCAAAGAAGCGGCGCGCATGAAACTGCAGCGCTTTTGGCCGGCCGAACCAGTCGATGCTCGACCACGACGCGCCCGGCCACACATCATTGAGCTGCCAGTACAACGAGCCCATCGTATGCGGCCGGCTGCGGCGATGGTGCAGCGCCGCCAGCTCGATGCCGTCGGCCTGCATCACCTGGCTCAGGTACGCAAACGCCGGGAAATCGACCGGTTCGCCGAACTGCTCCCGCACATACTTCATCAGGCGTTCATTGCCCTTGCCGGCCATGAATTTCTGGTGCGCTTCGATGACCGGCGTGGCCACGCCCTGCTCGGCGCGCGTGGCAAACGCGTCGATCGTGCGCTGCACCGGCCAGGCTTGCAGCCCGTATTCGGACATGAAGCGCGGCGTGATGTCGAGGTAGTTCGATACCGGATGCGCCGGATTGCCCCACACTTCCCAGTAGTGCATGTCGCCGCTGCCGGGCGTGTTGGCGGCTTCCTGTAAATCGTTGCCGGGCGAGCTCGACCAGTAGCCGATGCCGCCGGCTTCTTCAGCCACCACGCGGCGCAGGTCGACGCCGAACAGCGCGACATAACCGTCCCAGACCTGGCTCGCAAAGACCGGATCGGCGCGCTCGAGCGTCTTGCGGTGGCCCCAGTTTTTCCAGGCGATCTCCTGCTCGTTGTTGCCGCACCAGAGCACGACGCTCGGGCGGTTGCGCAGGCGTCGCACCTGGTCGCGCGCCTCGTGGACGACATTGGCGCGAAACGCCGGATCGTACGCCGGCTGCATCCCGCCGCCGAACATGAAATCCTGCCAGACCATCAGGCCCAGCTCATCGGCGAGGTCGTAGAAATCCTCGTCCTCGTAATAGCCGCCGCCCCAGCTGCGCAGCATGTTCATGTTGGCGTCGGCTGCCGACTGCAGCACGCGCCGCAATTGCTCGCGGCGCACGCGCGGCTGGAACATGTCGAACGGGATCGTGTTGGCGCCCTTGGCGAACACGGGAATGCCATTGATGACGAAGTAAAAGCCCTGGCCGGCGGCGTCATGGTCGCGCCGCAGCTCGACGCTGCGCAGGCCCGTGCGCGCAGCGTGCGTGGCAAGTGTGCCGTTGCCATTGCTTACCTCGAGCTGGTAGCGATACAGCGGCTGCTTGCCGTAGCCGTTCGGGAACCAGCGCTGCGGGTCGTCGATCCGCACCGGCAGTTCAATGCGGTTGGCGCCGGCGCGCAGATCGATCTGCTTCGTTGCGGCGAGCGTGCGCCGGCCGCCGGGCGCCGTTTGCCACAGGCGCAGCGTGAAGCGCCCCGCGCGCACCCCGTCGAGCGACGCGATGGCGGCAACATCGGCGCGCGTGGCGTCGACGCGGTCCTGGCGCAGCTGCAGGTCGTCGATGCGCACCGCATCCCAGCTGTGCAGCACGACGGGCTTGCCGATGCCGGCCGTGACGTAGCGCGGGCCCCAGTCCCAGCCATAGTGGTAGCCGGGTTTGCGCACGAAGTTGGCGCTCAGGACATCCTTGGGTTCATCGCCATACGGCGATGCGTAATTGCCAGCGATCTTGTGCGGCATCGCGGCGACCTGCGGCAGCATCGTGTTGATCGGTGAGCGGAACACGATGCGCAGGATGTTGCCGTGCTCGCGCAGCCGGCCCGCCACCGGCACGCGCCAGGTGCGAAACGCATTGTTCGCATCGAGCAGCTTGACGCCGTTGAGCCAGACCTCGGCAAAGGTGTCGAGTCCGGCAAATACCAGCTCGCTGCGCGCGCGTTGCAGCACGGCGCGCGGCACATCGAAGGCGGTGCGGTATTCCCAGTCGGCCAGGCCGATCCACTGCAGGCCCGCTTCGGGCGCGCCGACATACGGATCGGGAATCAGGCCGTGGGCCAGCAGGTCGGTGTGCACGGTGCCCGGTACGGTGGCCGCGCGCCATGGCATGAGATCGGGATGCGCCGCTTCGCGCGCGTCGCCCGGCAACAGGTGGAAGCGCCAGCCGCCGTCGATGACGAGCTTGTCGGATGGGTTGGCCAGGGCGAGGCCTGCGCAAAAGAAAAGAAGCAGGCCGGCGCACAGCGCGCGCCAGCCGCCGGCCGTCGAGATCATGTTGATCCGAGCGTTCATTGCGTGATCCTGGAAAAGAGAAACTGTCCTGCGTTCAAACCAACCTGATTTTGTGGCGAACCCGGGGTTCGTTGGACGCGTGGACGGGGAAACCCGTCCACCCTACGTGTGTGGCAAATCCCGGGTTCGTTGGACGCGTGTGGCAAACCCCGGGTTCGTTGGACGCGTGTGGCAAACCCCGGGGTTCGTTGGACGCGTGTGGCAAACCCCGGGGTCGTTGGACGCGTGTCACAAACCCCGGGGTTCGTTGGATGCGTGTGGCAAACCTCGGGGTTCGTCGGACGCCTGTCCTGCGGGCGGTAGGGTGGACGGCTACGCCGTCCACGCGTTCAAACCAACGTGATTGTGTGGCAAACCCGCGGTCCGTTGAACGCGTGACCCCGGCGAGCATCGATACGGACTAGAACTTGTAGTTCAGGCCCATATACGCCACACGGCCGGCGTAGTTGTTGCTGTAGAAGCGCGACTTGGTGTCGTTGCCCAGGTACGAGTGCGACTCTTCCTCGGTAGCGTTCAGGACCGATGCGGTCAGGCTCAGCTCCGGCGTGAAGTTGTACGACGCGTTCAGGTCGACCTGGCTGTACGGCGCCTCATACACGTTCAAGCCGTTCATCAGGCCGTTGACCACCAGGCCGCGGCGGTTGTACGACGCGCGCAGCATGAGCCGGTCGGTCGAGTAGAACACCGTCACGTTGGCCTGGTTCTTGGCGCTGCCCACGAGCGGCGAGGTACCGATTTCGGTGCCGTCGGCCAGCGTGATCGCAGCCTGGTTGGTCTTGTTGTACGTGTAGTTGACCTGGAAGCCGATACCGTTGTCGAACGTGTGCTGGGCATACAACTCGATGCCTTTCGACACCGCGTCACGTCCGCCGGCACTGGTGGAGTAGTTCTGCACCGCGATCGCCTCGCCACCGAGGTTCAGGTTGACGTCACGCACGACCGGTACCGCGAAGTTCTGGACATTCTTGCGGAAGATGCCGGCGCCGAGCACCGAGCCACGGTGGAAGTACCACTCCAGGCCCAGGTCGTACTGCGTGGCCTGGTACGGCTCGAGATCCTTGTTGCTGCCCGAGCCGAACCAGCCCTGGCGGTCGCCCCCGCCGATCAGGCGGCGATCGTTGACGTATTCCTGGCTGTAGTTGCTCAGGGCGCCCGGCGCACCGATATCGTTGTAGCTCGGGCGTGCCACGACCTTCGAAGCCGCGCCGCGCAGCAGCAGCGTGTCGGTCAGGTCGTACGCGACGTTCAGGCTTGGCAGCACGTCGGTGTAGGTGCGGTCGAGCGCGCTGACGACATAGGTCGACACGTGGCCCGTGGCCGGATTGGTTTCGCTGTCCGGCACGACCGTGAAGCCACTCGTGCAACCCGAGCCGGCAGGTGCACCGGCAGCTGGCAGGCCACCGGCCAGGCATGGCGCCGGGGTGCCGTCAGGACCGTCGAAGAAGTAGTCGTTGTAGTAGTCGACCTTGTCGGTCGAATCGGCATGCTGGCGGGTGCGCACGACGCGCACACCCAGGTTGCCGCGCAGGCGGTCCGTCTTGAAATTGCCCTGCAAGTACATCGACGTGATCTTTTCGTCCACGTTGTAGATGAAGTTTTCTTCGTTGCGGGTCTGCATCTCGCCATACGTCTGGTTCAGGTACGAGATATACGCCGGGTAATTGATGCCGGGGAAAGCGCTGGCTTTCAGGCCGCCCGTCAGGTTGCCCAGCGATTCGTCGTACAAAAATTCTGGACGGAACTGGTTGGCCGACGAATCGCAGCCGTTCTGGTAGCGGCTGTCGTAGTCGGCCGGATTGGCGCCCTTGCAGACCCAGTAGTTGTTGCCGGTGCTGCGGCTGGTGCCGCCATCACGGTACTTGGCGCCGAACTGGACCGAGTCGAGCCAGTTGCTGTCGGCGTGCCAGGTCAGGTCGGCCTGCGCGTAGTTCTGTTCGGTGCTGTTGCGGGTCCAGGACGACGAGGTCGAACCCAGGTCGATCTCACCAATGCCGTTGCGCAGGTTCTGCATCAGTTCCGGTGCGAACGTCATCGTCGGCTTGCCGCTCACGTCCCACGACGTGGCCGTGTTACCGAGCGACCAGCTGCCGTCGGCGTTCTGGCGGCGCGGCTTGATCGGCATGCCGAATTGCAGTTCCGGGCCGCCCTTGGCCCAGGTGCGGCCGGCCTTGAAGGTGGCGTCGACGGACTCGCCCTTCCATTCGACTTCGAAGTCCGCCGTTTGCGACAGCGCCTTCTCGCGGCTGTAGCCGCCGGCGATCTGCGGGGTCGGGATCGTGCAATCGTCTGGCCCGAAGCCGCCGGTGTTGGTCAAGCCGGCAGCGCCAGCCTGCGCACTGTTGCAGTAATACGCCTTGCCCGGGCGCGCGCTGTACTGCGCGCCGGTGACGACGGTGCCGCTCGGGTCGAACGTAAGGCCGTCGAGCAGGCGCCCGCCCGGCCAGTTGCCGTCGCCGTCGTAGCGCGCGATATTCCATTCCGGGACCTTCAGCTGGTTCAGCTGCGAATTCTGCTGCAGGTCGAAGCGGAAGTAATTGGCCGTCATGTTCAGGTTACGCAGCGGCTTGAACTGCAGCGTGACCTGCCCGCCCTTGCGCTCGCGCTCGGTGGTGCGCACGTCCAGCGCGACGGCGGTCGGCATCGCGAACTTGGTGTAGTACTTGCCCGACTGGTCGTAGAAGCCCGACTGGCCCCACCAGAACGAATTGAGTTTGGATGGCTGGCCATCGGCGCCCACCGGCGGCTGCGCCTTGTAGTCGTCGGCATACCATTGCCAGTTCTCGGTGCTCGCGCCCATCGTGCGCGTGGTGCGCTTTTGCTGGGTGTAGCCGACCAGCACACCGAAGCGGTTGCTCTCGTCGTGCCACGCGTACTGGCCCGAGAACTGCGGGTCGGTTTTCTTGGTGGTATCGGCCCAGGTGCCTTCGGCGTTGACGAAGCCCGTGCCCGACTTGACGTCGAGCGGCCGGCGCGTGCGCAGGATCACCGTGCCGCCGATGCCGCCTTCATCGAAGCGCGCTTCGGAGGTCTTGTACAGTTCGGCGCTGGCCAGCATGTTCGACGGCATCAGCATGTAGTTGAACGAGCGCGACGGATCGCCATTCGATTCGGCGGTGGCGACGTAGTTGCCGTTCAACTGGGTCAGGGTCAGGTCGGACGACAGGCCGCGCACGCTGACGTTCTTGCCTTCGCCGCCACTGCGGGTGACGACCACGCCCGGCACGCGCTGGAGCGCATCGGCCACGTTCTTGTCCGGGAATTTGCCCACGTCTTCGGCGGTCACCACCTCGACGATGGAATTGGCTTCCCGCTTCTGGTCGAGGCTTTTCTCGATGGAATAGCGGAAGCCCGTCACCACCACCGTCGACGGGCTGGCAGCAGCAGGCTGGTCGGCGGACGGCGCCTCGGTGGCTGCAGTTGCGCCTGGCTGGGCGGCCGGCGGCTGGGCAGGCTGGTCGGCCGGCATGGTCTGCGCGTGGACGGTCGACAGCGACAGCAGCGCAAGGCTGACCGCCATGGCGATGGGCGTGACGCTGCAGCGCTGCCGTGAAGCGCGGTGGGTGTGTGAATACATGTGTGTCTCCTGGTCGTGCCCTGTATGGGCTATCTTTTATGGCGGCAGCAGGTTCAGGCGGCCGTCAACCGGCAGCCTTTGCGCACCGCAACGTGAAGCGTCCCGATGTCATCGCCAACGCGACACGTTCTCAGGGTGTCGCCTGCCGGCCTGTCGCAGATTTACTAAACGGCGGGCATCTCATCTGCATGTCGCAGGGGTCGTGCAAACCGGTACCGCAAATTTATACAAGTAGTGTGTGAAGCCTCAACAAACTTTAGCGGTTTGCGTGAAGTTTAGTGCCGTTTAGTAAACGAAGACTGCACAATTTGCTTCCAGGAATTTTTCGTGGCGCGTACACGCCTTCTAGCATCTCCATGATTTCTCCACATTGTGGGCGCACGATGTATTTCATGCCCACCAAGGAGAACACCATGAACCGCATCATCCGATCCAGCCTGGCCCTCGGCCTTGCCATCACCCTGCCACTGTCAGCCAGCCTGGCGCACGCCGCCGAACAACCCGACTGCCGTGGGGCCAGCAGCAAATGCGCACCGCCACCACCCCCGCCTGCGCCACCGGCACCTCCGGCGGGTGCAATGGCACCAGTGGCGCCGCCGGCGCCGCCGGTTGGTGCGCCGCCACCACCGCCACCACCAGCACGGGGTGCTCGCGCCCTGAAGGACATGCCAGTACCACCGGCGCCACCGGCACCGCCAGCGCACGCCAAGCGGATCGCACCGCCGCCGCCGCCACCGCCAGCAGCCGGAATGCCCGACGTTCCGCCGCCCGCACCGGCTGATGGACCTGCCGTCAAACCGGTAGCAAGGTAACCGGACGCACCGCAGCATGCGACTTGACTGATGTTATGTTGCGGTGCAAAATAGCTGGCTATGACCGTATTGTCCCTCCCCGCCACCCAGCTCCGCCGCGCCCAACGTGCTCACAGCACGCGTCGCGCCGTACTGCGGCTGGCCGCAGCATCCTTCCCGGGATGCGGACTGCCACGCGGTTATTTCTGCTCAGTAACACCCCCGTAATACCCCTTCCCCATTGCACGTCCATGCACCGCCGTCATCACGATGCCGGTGCGTTGTCGTTCGTCTTGCTGCGCCCTGCTTCGTGCATGGCGTTTCCATTTCTTGCACTCGGCTGTTACAGCCCGGGAAGGTATCCTCATGGTATTTCAACACATCCGCCAGGACTGGTTCTCCAACGTCCGTGGCGACCTGCTTGCAGGTATCGTCGTCGCTCTCGCCCTCATCCCAGAGGCCATCGCGTTTTCCATCATTGCCGGCGTCGACCCGAAGGTCGGCCTGTACGCGTCGTTCTCGATCGCGACACTAATCGCCTTTTTCGGCGGGCGGCCGGGCATGATTTCCGCTGCCACCGGCGCCATGGCACTGATCATGGTCTCGCTCGTCAAGGAGCACGGCCTCGATTACCTGCTGGCCGCCACCATCCTGACCGGCGTGCTGCAGATCATCGCCGGCTGGATCAAGCTGGGCCGCCTGATGCGCTTCGTCTCGCGCTCGGTGATCACGGGCTTCGTCAACGCACTGGCGATCCTGATTTTCCTCGCCCAGTTACCTGAACTGACGAACGTCACGTGGCACGTGTACGCCGTCACTGCGGCCGCGCTGGCGATCATCTATGGCTTGCCTTACCTGACGCGCGCCGTGCCGTCGCCGCTGGTCGCGATTGTCGTGATGACGGGCGCGTCCATCGCACTGGGCCTGGACATCCGCACCGTCGGCGACATGGGCGAGCTGCCGGACAGCCTGCCGTCGTTCCTGATCCCGAACGTGCCGTTCAGTCTCGAGACCCTGCAGATCATCTTGCCGTACTCGGCCACGCTGATGCTCGTGGGCCTGCTGGAATCCCTGATGACCGCCACGATCGTCGACGACCTGACCGATACCCGCAGCGACAAGAACCGTGAATGCGTCGGCCAGGGCATCGCCAACATCGCTACCGGCTTCATCGGCGGCATGGCCGGGTGCGCGATGATCGGCCAATCGGTGATCAACATCAAGTCTGGCGGACGCACCCGCCTGTCGACACTGATGGCTGGCGTCGTGCTGCTGCTCATGGTCGTGTTCCTGGGTGACTGGGTGCGCCAGATTCCGATGGCGGCGCTGGTGGCCGTGATGATCATGGTGGCCATCGGCACGTTCAGCTGGAGTTCGATCAGCAACCTGCGCGCGCATCCGACCAGTTCCAGCATCGTCATGCTCGCCACCGTCGTCGTCACTGTGGCCACGCACGATCTGGCCAAGGGCGTGCTGGCGGGCGTGCTGCTGTCGGGCGTGTTCTTTGCGCAGAAAGTCAGCCGGATGCTCGGCGTGACGTCGCGCGTGGAGACTGGCACGGATGGCGGCGAACTCCGTCACTACCTGGTCAGCGGTCACGTGTTTTTCGTGTCGTCCGATCAGCTGGTCCATGCGTTCGACTACAGCCCGACGCGCGCGACCGTGCACATGGACCTGAGCGACGCGCATTTCTGGGACATCACCGCCATCGGCGCGCTCGACAAGGTGGTGCTGAAACTGCGCCGCGCCGGTGCGCAGGTGGTCGTGCATGGCCTGAACGAGGCCAGCGCCACCTTGATGACCCGGTTTGCAATCCACGACAAGGATGGCGCCGAAGACATGCTGGCCGGGCACTAATCTAGGTGTGGCGCAGACGGGCGTCATGATGTTGGCAGATTGATTACAATCAGCGCCTATTTCATGCCCCTGGAGGCGCCATGTTCGACTTCGATCTACCCTGGTGGGAGCTGATCGCGCGCGGCGCGATCGTCTACTGCGCCCTGCTTGCCATGATGCGCATTGCAGGCCGCCGTACGGTCGGGCAATTCACGCCGTTCGACCTGCTGGTGGTGATGCTGCTGTCCGAATCCGTGTCCAACTCGATGACGGGTGGCGACGAATCATTGCTCGGCGGGCTGGTCATCGCTGCGACGCTGGTGGCGCTGACCGTGCTGATCGCCTTCCTGACATCGCGCAGCCGCAAGTTCGAGGCGTTCGTCGAGGGCAGCCCCGTGTTGATCGGGCGCGATGGCGTGTTCTTCAAGGATGTGATGAAAAGTTGCCGTCTGTCGCAGGACGATGTCGAAGAAGCGCTGCGCGGCGCCGACTGTCCGCGCCCGAAGATGAAGTGCGCGTTCCTCGAAGTGAACGGCTCCATCAGCATCATGCAGAATCCGCAGTAAGTCAGGTCTCTGCGGCGCGCTCCGCCAGCAGGCGGCCCCAGGCAGGAATCGCGGCGCACCAGAATGCCTCGATGGCATCTGGCGCTGGCCCGTCGAGCGCCAGCCCCAGGAACGCCGCAGTCTCCATCAGCACGCCGATTGCGGCAGGCGCATCGCCTGCCGTGACGGCAAGCGCCCCCGTCTGCTTCGACAACTTCTCCCCATTGCTGTTGCGTACCACCGGCACGTGCAGGTAGCGCGGTGTTGGTGCACCGAGCAGCCGCTGCAGATGGATCTGGCGCGGCGTCGAATCGAGCAGATCTGCGCCGCGCACGACGTCGGTCACGCCCTGCTCGATATCGTCCACCACGACCGCCAGTTGATAGGCCCAGAAACCATCCGCGCGCTTTAGCACGAAGTCGCCGGCATCGCTCGCCAGGTGCTGCGTGACAGGTCCGGCAAAGCGATCAACAAAGGTGATGGTATCCTCACCCGCCGTCGGCACGCGCACGCGCAGGCTGCGCATGGTGCGGCCCGGACCGAGGCCATGGCGACAGGTGCCGGGATAGATGGCGCTGCCGTCGGGCGCCACGCCGATGCGCGAATCGACGATCTCGCGCCGGTTGCAGCCGCACGGATACGTGTCACCCTCGATGCGCGCGGCGGCCGCTTCATACAAATGCTTGCGCTGGCTTTGCCAGACGATCTCGCCATCGTGCCTCATCCCCAATGCGGCCAGCAATTGCAGAATCCCTTCGGCCGCGCCGGGCACGCTGCGGCCTTCGTCGATGTCTTCGATGCGGATCAGCCAGGTGCCGCCATGCCAGCGGGCGTCGAGATAGCTGGCCATCGCCGCGACCAGCGAACCGGCATGCAGCGGCCCGGAAGGCGACGGCGCAAAGCGGCCGATGTAAGGATTGCTCACTGCCGGCTGCTTATTTCTTCGGTTGCTTTTCGTGGGCGGCGATGATGCCGGCGACCTGGCCATTGACGGCATTGGGCACTGCCATCGAGAGCTGGTAGTGGACGATCTCGAAGCCTGATTTGGTCTTGCGCAGCACGCCACTGGCCATCGCCGGCCCCATGTTCTTGGTATCGAGCAGCTCGTCGAACCAGATCAGCGATTTGTCAGCCGACGCGTAGACATTGCGGCGCGTGGCCTTGAAGGTCCAGGCCGACTTGGCATCAAAATATTTCTTGGCCCACGCCTTGAAGGCGTCGCGCGTCCACAGCTCGGTGCGGTCGGTGCCGATATACACGCCATCCTTGGCGATCTTGTCGAAGTATGCCGTGCGTGCGTTAGCGGCATCATCGTGCCAGCCATCGACGAAGGCGTTGACTTCGCGCGTGAGGGTCGCATCGGTGGCGGCGTGCGCGGCGCCGCCCAAGCCCAGCGACAAAGACAGGCACAGGCAGCAGGCGGCGAAAAAGCGTGGCATGGTGGTTCCCTCGATGGCGGTCATGAGGGAAACATTCTACACATGCACGCGACAGGCCGTGGCACTACCGCTTCGCCGGTTCGGGTTGATGCTCGATGCCGAGCACCGTGGCCTCATGCGGGCCATCCGGCTGCTGCCACGACATCCGCCCGCCGACGCGCACGCCCAGGAGCGCCATACCGGCTGGCGTGAGCACCGAGAGCCGTTCGGCGGTGTCCTGCATATCGTTCGGGTAACTCAACGTCATCGTTTCTTCTTCGCTGGCGCCGGCCACGCGAAAGCGCACGCGCGAATTCATGGTCACGACATCTGGCGGCATCTCCCACGGCTCGACCAGTTGCGCATGTTCGAGTTCACCCAGCAGCGCGTCACGCGCCCTGGCCTGCGCTGGCGAAAGCCGGTCGAGTACACGCTCAAGGCGCTCGAGGTCCAGCCATGAAACAACCATTGAATCACTCATTTCAGTCTCCACGATCAACTTGGAAAGAGCCGGCTTGCCGCTACGATGGCGGCGCCTGGCTGCGGCGCTACGAACTGATGCCGTAGGCCGCTCGGCCATGGGCTGCGCGGAGTAATCCCAGCCGCGCCAGCGTGCGTGCACCAAGGGGTTCGCCTGATCGGGAAGACATGGAATGTTTCATATCGGCAATTGATACTGATGAGCTCAGTATAGACCTCTTCAGCAGCAACGCCAGGGGTCGGCCAACGAAATATTTTCGCTGCATGCGCCCATGAAAAAAGCGGGCCGCAGCCCGCTTTTTTAGCGATCGAACGGACGAATTAACGCTTGTCGATTTCCGGCACGTCACGCGCCGGCGAGCCGACGAACAGCTGACGTGGACGGCCAATCTTCTGCTCTGGATCGGCGATCATTTCGTTCCACTGCGCGATCCAGCCGATGGTACGGGCCATCGCGAAGATGCCGGTGAACATGGTGACCGGGATACCCAGCGCCGATTGCACGATACCCGAGTAGAAGTCGACGTTCGGGTACAGCTTGCGCGATACGAAGTATTCGTCTTCGAGGGCGATGCGTTCCAGTTCCATGGCCAGCTTGAACAGCGGGTCGTCCTGCAGGCCCAGTTCTTCCAGCACTTCGTGGCAGGTTTCGCGCATCAGCTTGGCACGCGGGTCAAAGTTCTTGTACACGCGGTGACCGAAGCCCATCAGCTTGACGCCGGAGTTCTTGTCCTTGACCTTCTCGATGAAGGCAGGGATGTTCTCGACGCTGCCGATTTCTTTCAGCATATTCAGCGCTGCTTCGTTCGCGCCGCCGTGGGCAGGGCCCCACAGGCAGGCGATGCCGGCTGCGATACACGCGAACGGGTTGGCGCCCGACGAACCGGCCAGACGGACGGTCGAGGTCGATGCGTTCTGCTCGTGGTCCGCGTGCAGGATCAGGATGCGGTCCAGGGCGCGCACCAGCACGTCGTTGACCTTGTACTCTTCGCACGGGTTGGCGAACATCATGTACATGAAATTGGCGCTGTACGACAGGTCGTTGCGTGGGTACACGAACGGCTGGCCGACGTTGTACTTGTAGGCCATTGCGACCAGGGTCGGCAGCTTGGCGATCAGGCGGATTGCCGAGATTTCGCGCTGCTTGGCATCGTTGATGTCCAGCGAGTCGTGGTAGAACGACGCCAGCGCGCCGACCGTACCGACCAGCACCGACATCGGGTGCGCGTCGCGGCGGAAGCCACGGAAGAAGAAGTTCATCTGCTCATGGATCATCGTGTGCTTGGTCACGGTGTCGGTGAACAGGTCTTTTTGCTCTGCGTTTGGCAGTTCGCCGTTCAGCAGCAGGTAGCAGGTTTCCAGGAAGTCGCAGTTGACGGCCAGTTGCTCGATCGGGTAACCGCGGTACAGCAGCTCGCCCTTGTCACCGTCGATGTAGGTGATGCTCGAGTTACAGGCCGCGGTCGACATGAAGCCAGGATCGTACGTGAACTTGCCGGTTGCGCCGTACAGCTTGCGGATGTCGACGACGTCCGGGCCGATGGTGCCTTTGTAGATCGGCATGTCGATCGACGGGCTGCCGTCCGAGAACGACAGGGTGGCTTTGGTATCAGAGATGTTCATGGCACTTCCTTCTTGTGGGAGTGGGTCTACAAAATAAAACGAAACCGGGGGGCGCCGCAACGTGCCGCGTTGGCGAATCGGATGCCCATAGTTCGCTTACGCTAGCCGCAGCTTCGCCAGCAAGGCGTGCACGTGCGGCAGGTCGAGCTCGCCGGAGGGCTCATTGCGCCCCAGCAGCAGGTCCAGCAACGGGTTGTCAGCCAGATCCAGCAGGCGCGTCAGCGCATCGACCTCGTCGTCGGTCAGTTCCTGTTCGTGCGCATCGAGAAAGCGCGTCAGGATCAGATCGTTCTCGAGCAGGCCACGACGTGCACGCCAGCGCAGGCGCGAACGGTTGGCAGGATCGGCTTGATGTGTAATCACATTAAAATCCGTTGTTGGTTCGACATCATACTCCGGCTGCCGTGATTCGGCAGTACGGTACTTTTACGGTAGTGCGCCAATGCCGTTTGGCAAGGCGGATATGCACACGTATGTTGAACGCGTGGACGGTAAAGCCGGCTCGGCGCCCCCGTCCACCCTACGTAGGGTGGGCGGGTTCCCCGCCCACGCGTTCAGCATACGCTTGCACACCAACAAGGTGCATGCGACCCCACACGGCACCGCATGCACCTGCATCACTTAAATCGCGCGACGCACCAGCAGTTCCTTGATCTTGCCAATCGCCTTGTTCGGATTGAGGCCCTTAGGGCACACGTCCGTACAGTTCATGATCGAGTGGCAGCGGAACAGGCGGTACGGATCTTCCAGGTTGTCCAGGCGATCGTTAGTCGCTTCGTCGCGCGAGTCGGCGATGAAGCGGTACGCTTGCAGCAGGCCAGCTGGACCGACGAACTTGTCCGGGTTCCACCAGAACGACGGGCACGAGGTCGAGCAGCAGGCGCACAGGATGCACTCGTACAGACCGTCGAGCTCTTCGCGCTCTTCAGGCGATTGCAGACGCTCTTTTTCAGGGCGGATCGACTCGTTGATCAGGTACGGCTTGACCGAGTGATACTGCTTGAAGAAGTTGGTCATGTCGACGATCAGGTCGCGCACCACCGGCAGGCCTGGCAGAGGACGCAGCACGATCGGCTGGGTCAGCTCGTTCAGGTTGGTCGTGCAGGCCAGGCCGTTCTTGCCGTTGATGTTCATTGCGTCCGAACCGCACACGCCTTCGCGGCACGAGCGGCGCAGCGCCAGCGAGTCATCGACATCCGCCTTGATGCGCTGCAGGACGTCCAGCAGCATCTTGTCGGTGTCTTGCAGCTCGACCGAAACGTCTTGCATGTAAGGCTTCGAATCCTTGTCCGGATCGTAGCGGTAAATCTTCAGTTGGACAGTGCGTGCCATGTTTTTACCTATCTCATCACGGCCGCCGGGCGACAATCGCCCGGTAGCCACAAAATATTAGAAAGTGCGTGCTTTCGGCTTGAAGGTCTCGACCGTCAGCGGCTTTTGCACAACGCCCTTGTACTCGAGGCGGTTGCCTTCGGAGAAGAACAGCGTGTGCTTCATCCAGTTCGCGTCGTCACGGGTTTCGTAATCGCTGTGGGCATGGGCGCCGCGCGATTCCTTGCGGGCCTGGGCCGACACGATGGTCGCTTTCGCGGTCTCGATCAGGTTGTCCAGCTCGAGCGCTTCGACGCGGGCCGTGTTGAACACCTTCGACTTGTCCTTGAACGACACGTTCTTGCGACGCTCGTCGAGCACCATGATTTCCTTGACGCCCTGCGTGAGCAGCTGGTCGGTGCGGAACACGCCGCAGTACTTCTGCATCGTGGCGCGGATATCGTTGGCGACGTGCTGCACTTTTTCGGTGCCGGTCGACGTTTCCAGGCGGTTCAGACGGTCCAGCGCGAAGTCGGCAGCGTCAGCCGGCATCGGCTTGGCAACTTTCTTCTTCAGGTCGGATGCGACGACGTGATTGCCGGCCGCGCGGCCGAACACGATCAGGTCGAGCAGCGAGTTCGTGCCCAGGCGGTTCGCGCCGTGGACCGAGACGCAGGCGCATTCGCCGATCGCGTACAGACCATTGACGATCTTCTGGCCGCCCGTACCATCCGGTGCCACGACCTGACCATGGATATTGGTCGGGATGCCGCCCATCTGGTAGTGAATCGTCGGCACGACAGGAATCGGTTCCTTGGTCGCATCGACGTTGGCGAACTTGTGGCCGATTTCGAGGATCGAAGGCAGACGCTTCTTGATGGTGTCGGCGCCAATGTGGCGCAGGTCCAGCAGCACGTGGTCCTTGTTCGGACCGCAACCGCGGCCTTCCTTGATCTCTTGGTCCATCGAGCGCGACACGAAGTCGCGTGGCGCCAGATCCTTCAGCGTCGGCGCGTAGCGCTCCATGAAGCGTTCGCCGTTGCTGTTGATCAGGATACCGCCCTCGCCGCGCACGCCTTCGGTGATCAGAACGCCCGCACCGGCCACACCGGTCGGGTGGAATTGCCAGAATTCCATGTCCTGCAGCGGCAGGCCGGCACGCGCCGCCATGCCCATGCCGTCACCGGTGTTGATGAAGGCATTGGTCGATGCGGCGAAGATACGGCCTGCGCCGCCGGTAGCGAAGATGGTGGTCTTCGCTTCCAGGATCATCACGTCGCCGGTTTCCATTTCCAGGGCCATCACGCCGACCACGTCGCCTTCGGCGTCGCGGATCACGTCCAGCGCCATCCACTCGACGAAGAAGTGGGTGCGGGCACGGACGTTACGCTGATACAGCGTGTGCAGCAGCGCGTGACCGGTACGGTCGGCCGCTGCGCAGGCGCGCTGGACCGGCTTTTCGCCGAAGTTGGCCGTGTGACCGCCGAACGGACGCTGATAAATCGTGCCGTCAGGGTTACGGTCGAACGGCATGCCGAAGTGTTCCAGCTCGTAGACGACCTTCGGTGCTTCGCGGCACATGAATTCGATCGCATCCTGGTCGCCCAGATAGTCGCCACCCTTGACGGTGTCGAACATGTGCCAGTACCAGTCGTCCTCGCTCATATTGCCGAGCGAAGCGCCGATGCCGCCCTGCGCCGCCACGGTGTGCGAGCGGGTCGGGAAGACTTTCGACAGAACAGCAACGTTCAGGCCGGCTTCGGCCAGTTGCAGGGATGCGCGCATGCCGGAACCGCCGGCGCCCACGATGACCGCGTCAAAACGACGGGTAGGAATTGCAGTTTTGATAGCTGCCACGATTACACACTCCAGAGAATTTGCACGGTCCAGGCGGCGCAAGCGAGCAGCCAGAAGATCGTTGCCAGCATCAGGAACAGACGCAGGCCTGCCGATTTAACATAGTCCATCCAGATATCGCGGATGCCGACCCAGGCGTGGTAGTACAACGCAAGGAAGGTCACCAGCGAGAACAGCTTGAACCATTGGCGGGAGAACAGGCCTGCCCAGCCTTGGTACGAGAAGTCCTGAGCGGTCAGGAAAGCGACCAGCAGGATGATCGTGTAGGCGGCCATGACGATGGCGGTGACGCGCTGCGCCAGCCAGTCCTTGACGCCGTAGTGTGCGCCAACGACAAGGCGGCGCGGGCCGATATTATTCTTGGTTGCCATGATTTAGAACACTCCGAACAGTTTCAGGCCGACCAAGGCGGTCAGCGCCAGGCTGATGACCAGGACCCAGCGGGCGGTCGACTGGGCTGCATCCTTGTCCAGGGCCAGGTGATTGTCCATGAACAGGTGACGGATGCCGGCGGTAAAGTGGTGCAGGTAAGCCCACGACAGGCCCAGCAGGATCAGCTTGGCGAGCGGGTGCGAAACAATGCCGGCAAAATAGACGAACGACGATTCCGACAACAGGCTTTGCTGGAACAGGTACAACAGGAAAGGCAAGGCCAGGAACATGCCGGCGCCGCTGACGCGGTGCAGGATCGACACGATCGCCGATGGCGGCATGCGATATTTGCTGGTGATATCGGTGATGCCGATATTGCGGAACTCCGGCCGCCCCTTCTGCTTTGCTTCTCTCACGGCTTCGGACATGATGGTACACCTCCCTTATGACAACAATTTTTATGTGAGCCCTATGGATTTTCGCTGATTTCCCTGTCCTGGTCCGTTCACGCGACGCCAGGTGGGCGGGACAGCGGGCGTAGGACCGGGTCATGTCCGCCGCACACCCAAAACCAAACTATTTTAGTCGCTCTTGCCGACTTTCGCTGCGGCCGATATTTACCGCCGCAAAGTATTTCTATACTGCTGAGTTAGTTATCAGGACAGCTCGTTCTGATAGTGATGTTGTTCCGTCAAGTACATCCCGCGGCGCAGCTCGACTGCCTTGTCGCCGTAGGTGAACGAGACCCGCTCGCCGCACAGCAGCGGCGTGCCTTCGGGCACCTTCAGATAATCCGCCGTGGCCGCATCGGCCGCGACCGCGCGGATCTTTTCCGTCGCGCGGATCATGCGGGTGCCAAATTCCGTTTCGAACAGGCCGTACATCGGGCCCTTGTATTCCACGAGGCGCTCGGCGCTCAGGCCCTTGAACAACTGGCCCGGCAGCCACAGCTCTTCAAGAATGGTCGGCTTGCCCTCGAACGACTGCACCCGCTTGATGTAGACGACTGCGTCGCCCGCCTTCAGGTCGAGCAGGCGCGCCACCTCGGCCGGGGCCCGGATGCGCTTGACCTCGAGGAAGCGGTTTTCGGGATGGTGCGGCAGGCCTTCGTCGGGCCGCAGGCGCAGGAAGCGAAAATGCGCGCGCTCTTCGGCGTGGCTGGCAACAAACGTGCCCTTGCCCTGGCGGCGCACGACCAGGTTCTCGGCCGCCAGCTCATCGATGGCTTTGCGCACGGTGCCCTGACTAACCTTGAAACGCCCGGCCAGCTCGACTTCGCTCGGCATCATCTCGCCCGGTTTCCACTCGCCAGCCTGCAGGCTTTTGGTGATCAGGGCCTTGATCTGCTGGTACAGCGGCCGGAAGGACGGCGAGCCGCTGGCGGCAGGGTCGGCAGCCGGATTGGACGAGGTGGAATTCATAGACCGGGATTTCACCACAAAAGTGACATACCGTCCAGCTTTTGAGGCATTCAGATATCTGTCTTATATAAGACATAAGATATGAATTGACAGCGTTCATGGGGCAGGCATACACTCATGCCCGACCGGGAGTCGGTGGCACTCTTGCCAGAGTACGCGCGCGACACCCGCGATTGACTTTTGAATAGCCCGGCCGACGCTTTTTGTTATCATTGCAGTCTGATTAAAGTCTGATTGCAGCTGAGCCCTACAAGCGTATGCTCGGCGTCGACCTCGGTGCAAACCGTTTTCATTCCCACTTTTGGAGATTCATCATGGCTAAAACCCCAATGCGCGTCGCTGTGACCGGCGCTGCCGGCCAGATCGGCTATTCCCTGCTGTTCCGCATCGCCAACGGCGACATGCTCGGCAAGGACCAGCCGGTCATCCTTCAGCTGCTCGAAATCGACAACGAAAAAGCACAGAAGGCGCTCAAGGGCGTCATGATGGAAATCGACGACTGCGCATTCCCGCTGCTCGAAGGCATGACCGCGCACTCGGATCCAATGACCGCGTTCAAGGATGTCGACGTCGCCCTGCTGGTCGGCGCCCGTCCACGTGGCCCGGGCATGGAACGCAAGGACCTGCTCGAAGCCAATGCCCAGATCTTCACCGTGCAAGGCAAGGCACTCGACGCCGTCGCGTCGCGCAACGTCAAGGTCCTGGTGGTTGGCAATCCAGCCAACACCAATGCCTACATCGCTATGAAATCGGCACCAAACCTGCCAGCGAAAAACTTCACCGCGATGCTGCGTCTGGACCACAACCGCGCGCTGTCGCAAGTGGCCGCCAAGACCGGTAAAGCAGTCAAGGACATCGAAAAAATGGTCGTCTGGGGCAACCACTCGCCAACGATGTACGCCGACTACCGCTTCGCCACCGCTGGCAGCGAGCAGGTCAAGGACCTGATCAACGACCAGGAATGGAATGCCAACACCTTCCTGCCAACCGTCGGCAAGCGCGGCGCTGCGATCATCGAAGCGCGCGGCCTGTCGTCGGCAGCCTCAGCCGCCAACGCAGCCATCGACCACGTCCGTGACTGGGTCCTGGGCACGAACGGCAAGTGGACCACGATGGGTATCCCGTCGGACGGTTCGTACGGCATCCCTGAAGGCACCATGTTCGGCTTCCCGGTCACGACCGAGAATGGCGAATACACGATCGTGCAAGGTCTGGACATCGATTCGTTCTCGCAAGAGCGCATCAACCTGACCCTGAAAGAGCTGGAAGAAGAAAAAGCCGGCGTCGCACACCTGCTGGGCTGATCAGTACAAGGCGCATGGCGATTGCCATGCGCCAACCACGCCGTGCCGCTCAACCGGCACGGCGGTGTTTTATGCAACCAAGCGTTGAAAGCTATGCATCCTTCCGAGGTTTTATTCCAGGGCAAACGCCAGCCGCTGCTTCTCCCTGCCTGCGATCACTACGCCGGCTCAGAGAAACTGATGCGCAAATCGCTGACCCTGCAACAAGAGCTTGGCCCCTTGTTTGACATCACCTTCGACTGCGAAGACGGCGCCCAGGCCGGCGTCGAGCACGAGCACGCCGTTCTGGTGGCGAGCCTGGTGGGCAGCGAAGAGAACCGTTTCAACCGCGTCGGCGCGCGCCTGCACGAGCCTGCCAGCATCCACTTTGCCAACGACGTCGCCCTCATCGTCGGCGGCGCTGCGGCGCGCCTGGCGTATGTCGTGCTGCCGAAAGTCGACGGTGTTGACGAGGTGCGCGGCGCAATCGAGCTGATCAACAAGTATGCGCTCGCTGCTGGCCGCGCCGCCCTGCCCGTCCACGTGCTGATCGAAACGCACGGCGCGCTGCGCGACGCCTACGCGATCGCGGCGCTCCCGCAGGTCGAGTGCCTGTCGTTCGGCATCATGGATTTTGTCTCGGCCCACTACGGCGCGATTCCGGCCAGCGCGATGCGCACGCCGGGCCAGTTCACGCATCCGCTGGTGGTGCGCGCGAAGCTCGAGATGGTGGCGGCCTGCCATGCCCATGGCAAGGTGGCGTCGCACAATGTAACCACCGACATCAAGGACAGCGCGACGGTGGCGAACGATGCCCAGCGCGCCGGTGCCGAGTTCGGCTTTACCCGCATGTGGAGCATCCACCCGGACCAGATCAAGCCGATCCTGAAGGCGTTCACGCCGCGTTTGTCCGAAGTCAATGAAGCAACGAATATCCTGACCGAAGCCATGGCGGCGGGCTGGGGACCGATTGCGCAACACGGCCGCTTGCATGACCGTGCGAGCTACCGATACTATTGGTCGGTGTTGCAGCGGGCCAAGCTGGCCGGCCTCGCACTGCCCGAGGCAGCTGCAGCCATCGTCAACCTCTCCGACTCCCGATAATCCCGACCATGGCCACCCTCCTCTCTCCAATCGTTGCTGCCTGCGCACTTGCCCTTGCCACCGCCGTCGCCTGTGCGCCGGCCAACGCCGCCACACCGGTAGCGCACCCGAAAGCCTCCGCCGTGCTCGCTGCCGAAGCCGCGAAAAAGCCGGCGAAGGCTGCATCAAAAAAATCGAGCAAGAAAGCGAAAGCCGCTACTGCTGG
Source organism: Massilia aurea (assembly GCF_014200505.1). Classification (GTDB taxonomy): domain Bacteria; phylum Pseudomonadota; class Gammaproteobacteria; order Burkholderiales; family Burkholderiaceae_D; genus Telluria; species Telluria aurea_B. The sequence goes on from NZ_JACHBX010000003.1 coordinate 182,965, forward strand.
CACGGCTGCTGCCGTCACGGCCGCCGCGGTCGCCGCCGACCCGCTCGAGGTCAACGAGCCGGACATCACCGACACCAAGACCACCGAGTACGATTGCGAACTGGGCAACAAGATCACGATCTACACGAACGACAACGATGCGGCCCACATCGCGCTGCGCTGGAAGACCCGGCTGCACCGCCTGGCCCGCATCGGCACCACCACCGGCGCTTTGCGCTTCGAAAATCCGCACTATGGCCTGATCTGGATCGGCATTCCGTCCAAGGGCATCCTGCTCGACTCGAAGCTCAACCGCCAGCTGGCCAATGAATGCAAGAACGCCACCCAGTCCGCGATCGTGGCGACCGCGGCACCGGAGGCGAGCAAGACTTGAGCCGCGGCCTGGGTTTCCCGGATCCAGACCGTCCTGTCGCCTGATGTTATTTAATGCCGTTGAAATAACACCGTTGTTGATAACAATATTCCACTGAAGGAGAGATTATGTCTCGCAACACCCTGAATACACTGAAGGAATTCCCGATCGGCGCAGGCCAGAGCGGCCAGTTTCACTCGCTGCCAGCGCTGGCGGAATCCCTCGGCGTGAACCTGTCGCGCCTGCCGGTGTCGATTCGTATCGTCCTGGAATCCGTGCTGCGTAACTGCGACGGCAAGAAGGTCACCGAAGAGCACGTCAAGCAGGTCGCTGGCTGGAAAGCCACCGCCGAGCGCACCGACGAGATCCCGTTCGTCGTGGCCCGCGTCGTGCTGCAAGACTTCACCGGCGTGCCACTGCTGGCCGACCTGGCCGCGATGCGTAACGTCGCCGCCAAGATGGGCGCCGATCCGAAGAAGATCGAGCCACTGGTGCCGGTCGACCTGGTCGTCGACCACTCGGTCACGATCGACCACTTCCGCGAGCCAAACGCACTCGACCTGAACATGAAGCTGGAATTCTCGCGCAACAACGAGCGCTACCAGTTCATGAAATGGGGCATGCAAGCCTTCGACACCTTCGGCGTCGTGCCACCGGGCTTCGGCATTGTCCACCAGGTCAACCTGGAATACCTGGCGCGCGGCGTCATGAAGCAAGGCGACGTGTACTACCCTGACACGCTGGTCGGCACCGACTCGCACACCACCATGATCAACGGCGTTGGCGTCGTCGGCTGGGGCGTGGGCGGCATCGAAGCCGAAGCCGGCATGCTGGGCCAGCCAGTGTACTTCCTGACCCCGGACGTCATCGGCGTCAACCTGAAAGGCAAGCTGCGTGAAGGCTGCACCGCGACCGACCTGGTGCTGACCGTCACCGAACTGCTGCGCAAAGAGAAAGTCGTCGGCAAGTTCGTCGAGTTCTTCGGCGCCGGTACCCGCTCGCTGTCGACCACCGACCGCGCAACCATCGGCAATATGGCGCCTGAATACGGCGCAACGATGGGCTTCTTCCCGGTGGACGAAGCCACCGTCGACTACTTCCGCGGCACCGGCCGTACCGAAGAAGAACTGGCTGCGTTCGAAGGCTACTACCGCGCCCAGGGCATGTTCGGCATCCCGCAAGAAGGCGAAATCGACTTCACGCGCGTCGTCGAGCTGGACCTGTCGACCGTCACGCCATCGCTGGCAGGCCCGAAGCGTCCGCAAGACCGTATCGAACTGGGCAACGTGAAGAACAACTTCACCGAACTGTTCAGCAAGCCAACGACCCAGAACGGCTTCAACAAGAACCCGGACGACCTGAACAAGCAGTACACGACGACCAACGGCGTGAACGTGAAGAACGGCGACATCCTGATCGCCGCCATCACGTCGTGCACCAACACGTCGAACCCGAGCGTGCTGCTGGCCGCGGGTCTGCTGGCCAAGAAAGCCGTCGAGCGCGGCCTGACCGTGGCGCCGCACATCAAGTCGTCGCTGGCCCCTGGCTCGCGCGTGGTCACCAATTACCTGACCGCTGCCGGCCTGCTGCCGTACCTGGAAAAGCTGGGCTTCGGCGTGACCGCCTACGGCTGCACGACCTGCATCGGCAATGCCGGTGACCTGACCCCGGAACTGAACGCCGCGATCACCCAGAACGACATCGTCGCCTCGGCCATCCTGTCGGGCAACCGTAACTTCGAAGCGCGGATCCACCCGAACATCCGTTCGAACTTCCTGGCCTCGCCACCGCTGGTCGTTGCTTACGCGATCGCCGGCAACATGACGCGCGACCTGATGACCGAGCCAGTTGGCCAGGACAGCAACGGCGTGGACGTGTACCTGGGCGACATCTGGCCGACCTCGCAAGAGATCGGCGAGCTGATGCGCTTTGCGATGAATTCGGAAGTGTTCAAGTCGAACTACGCTGACGTCAAGGGCAACCCGGGCGAGCTGTGGGAACGCGTCACGACGACCGAAGGTCAAGTCTACAACTGGCCTGAGTCGACCTACATCGCCGAGCCACCGTTCTTCGCTGACTTCGAGATGACCCCGAAAGCGGTCGCTACCGGCATCACCGGTGCACGTGCACTGGGCGTGTTCGGCGACTCGATCACCACCGACCACATCTCCCCGGCCGGTTCGATCAAGGAAGACGGCCCAGCGGGCAAGTGGCTCAAGGAACACAATGTCCTGAAAGCCGACTTCAACTCGTACGGCTCGCGTCGCGGTAACCACGAAATCATGATGCGCGGCACCTTCGCGAACGTGCGGATCAAGAACCGCATGATCCCGGTCGGCCCGGACGGTTCGGCAATCGAAGGCGGCATCACGCAGTTCCAGCCAACCGGCGAACAGATGTCGATCTATGACGCCGCCATGAAGTACGTGGCCGACGGCACCCCGACCATGATCTTCGGCGGCGAAGAGTACGGCACCGGCTCGTCGCGTGACTGGGCCGCCAAGGGCACCCAGCTGCTGGGCGTGAAGGCCGTGATCGTGCGCTCGTTCGAGCGCATCCACCGCTCGAACCTGGTCGGCATGGGCGTGCTGCCACTGCAATTCATCGGCAACGACAGCGTCGACAGCCTGGGCATCACCGGCAAAGAGACGTACGACCTGAAGGGCCTGGAAGGCGAGATCAAGCCGCAACAGCTGGCCACGCTCGTGATCCACCGTGAAAACGGCGAGTCGCAGGAAGTGCGCGTTCTGCTGCGTATCGATACGCCGATCGAAGTCGACTACTACAAGCATGGCGGTATTCTGCCGTTCGTGCTGCGTCAGCTGCTGGCGTAAGCGGTTTGGCCGGGCCCGCGCAAGCGGGCTGCGTCCAACGACAAAGGGCTGGAATCCTCGCGGGTTCCAGCCCTTTTTGCATCGTCATCCGAGGTTGCGTCCACGCATTCACGGATATGAAACGCAGTCACCCGGTGCGAAAATGGTTCCGCCAACGATCACCGCGTGGACGGCGGGAGCCGTCCACCCTACCGGGCCGTCGACGTAGGGTGGACGGCTCCGCCGTCCACGCGTTCAAGGAAACGCATCGAGATCGCGCGGTGCATGAACGGCCTTCGTCACACCTCGGCCCACATCCTGAGCAAATTGTGATAATGCGCCGTCAGCCCAACGGTGGTGGCTGAATCGCCATGTTCACCCCGCAGCGCCTGGATATGCGTGTCCAGGTCAAACAGCATCGCCCGCTTGCCGTCATCCCTGACCATGCTCTGCGTCCACAGGAACGATGCCACCCGCTCCCCACGCGTTACGGGCCGTACCTGATGCACGCTGCCGGACGGATACACGATCGCGTCCCCGGCCGCCAGCTTGACCTCGTGCGTGCCATACAGGTCCACCACTTCCAGCTCGCCGCCGTCGTATTCGTCGGGCTCGCTCAGGAACACGGTCGTCGACACATCGGCCCGCACCGCCGGCAAGCCACCACGCTGGGCCCGGATCGCGCCGTCCACATGTAGCCCGTAATGCTCGCCGCCCGCATACGCATTGAAGTACGGCGCCAGCACCCGCAGCGGCAACACAGCCGCGAAGAACAACGGGTTGGCCATCAGCGCGCCGCTGACCATCTGCCCGAGCTCGAGCGCCAGCGGCGTGCCCTCGCCCAACTGGCGGTTGCGTTTGACCTGGGCGCCCTGCGCGCCGACGCTCTCGCGCCCGTCGATCCACTCCGGCGCCTGGTCGAGCCGGGCGCGGATTGCCGAGACCTGTTCTGGCGTCAGCACGCCGGGGATATGCAGCATCATGATGAGATCGTGGTTGGTGCAACGAACAAAAAAATCCCCCCTGGCAGAGCCAGGAGGGGCGAATCCGGTCTCCCGGCGGGGGTGGTACTCCGTGAAGAGCATCTGCCAGCGCTTTCCCGGTCGCCGGCAGGGTCCAACATTCCTTCCGTCTTCTCACTGATGTTTGAATGAGAATTGTTCTCATTATGGTCGGTGTGGGCGGACTTGGCAAGCGTCTTGGTGCAATCGGTGCATACCGGGCGCGCCAGGCCCCCATTGTTCATGGCATATGGCCGAATCAACTACAATACCGGAGATAAGGGATTATCATCATTATCCGGCTCCGGCCCGCTCCACTGACATTCGATTCACTAACTGACAAGAGACTCACTCGCCCCATGCGTCGTCCTTCCAAAGATTCAACACCCAAACTTTCCGCAGAAAGCCAGCGCCTCGTCAGCCTCTCGCAAGCCCTCATGCAAGCTGCCAGCCGTGCCGAAGAACGGGCGTGGGAACGCCAGCTCGACACGCAACTGCAAAAACTGCTCAAGACCAATCACCAGGACAGCATCGACAGCGCCCTGAACGCCCTGTTCAGGGACGATCTGGCCTCGTACGACGTACTGATGGACACCGTCGAAGCGGTCAGCGAATCGGCCATGATGGTCGAGCAGAAAGATGGCGTCGACGTCACCTGGCAGGCACTGCTGATCGCTGCGCCGATCCTGGCCTGGACCCGGTTCTCGATCGCCACCGGCACGATTCCGGCCGACCTGCTGGCCACGCTCGGCGCGCATTTCTCGGCCCACCTGCTTGCAGGCGGCACGAAGATGGCCATCGCCCCGACCCTGTATTCAATCGACCAGCTGCCGCGCACCCACGCCGAAACCTACGCGCTGACGCACAAGCTGGCCGCTGCAGCGCACAAGGGCGGCACGATCAAGCCGGCGCCGCAGTTAGAGGAAACCGCGCCATTCCTGGCCGACACACGCTACATGCTGATCACGATCGTCGCGCCGGCAGGCGACCCGCTGTTCCGCTGGCAAGAGCCGCAGCACCAGCTGCACGTCGTGCAAGAGCGCGAACGCAGCCTGGAGCAGTGGCGCACGCAAGCCACTGCCAACGTCGCGCGCCTGATGCCTGGCTGCGGCATCGAGCTGCTGCTGCCGGAAGCCTATTACGTGGCATGCCGCGAAGCCGATAAGCTGATCCGCCCAATCTCGATCCGCGCCGCCGTGCACTACCTGACGAACACGCTGGGCGTGGAACCGTCCGATCTGCGCGCCGTCGTCGCCGGCTTTGGTGAAGAAGCACCGGACATTCAGATCGACGAATACCGCGTGGCATTCACGATGCGCCAGAGCGCCGATGTCGTGTATGGCATCGTCTGGCCGCTGTACGGGCAGGAAGACGAGTCCGGCACGCCGGTGGAAGGCCCGCTGGCCATCACGCACGATGCGCTCAGCCCGCTGAACGAAATCGTCGCGCACCTGAACGAAGCCGGCATCGCCCACATCAAGCGCATTAACGAACGCTACGCCGCCGAGTACTGCGACGACTGCGGCTCCCCGCTGTTCGCCGACCCAACCGGCGAACTGGTGCATGCCGAGATGCCGGACGACACGCCGACTGGCAGCGAGCACTTCCACTGATATTCCAAAGCCGGTGGGATGTTTTACCGGCGCTGTGCATCAATGCAAAAAAGGCCGGCCACGTTGATCGTGGCCGGCCTTTTCTTACGACTGCACTAGCGCATTACGCCATCGGATCGATGGTAAATGCTGGCATGCGCGCGTTGGTGCGGGCGCTTTCCAGGAACTTGTCGGACGTGGCCAGTGCTTCGGCGATCGTGACGTCCATGTCCAGGTAGCGGTAGGTGCCGAGGCGGCCGACGAACGTGACGTTCGGCTCGTTCTGCGCCTTGTTCACGTACAGCTCGAGCATGGCCTTTTCGCGGTTCTGGCGGATTGGATAGTACGGGATATCCTTTTCTTCGCACTGGCGGCTGTACTCGGCGTAGCAGATCGTCTTTTCGTGCTTTTCCCACGGCGAGAAGTGCTTGTGCTCGGTGATGCGGGTGTATTTCTTTTCGTTGTCGCAGTAATTGATGACGGCGTTGCCCTGGAAGTCGCCGTCGGCGCGGAAGACTTCGAAGTCCAGCGTGCGGTAAGGCAGGCGGCCTTCGGTGTGCTTGAACCAGGCGTCGATCGGGCCGCTATAGAACACGTGCTCGTACTCGCCCTTGGTGGCCGGATCGAACGTGGTGTTCAGGTGCACCGTCACGCCCGGCGTGTCGATGATGTTCTGCACCAGCTGCGTGTAGCCCTCGGCTGGCATGCCCTGGTATTTGTGGTTGAAGTAGTTGTCGTCGTAGTTGAAACGCACTGGCAGGCGCTTGAGGATGCTCGCCGGCAGTTCGCTCGGCTCCAGGCCCCACTGCTTGATCGTGTACGTCTTGAAGAACGCTTCGTACAGGTCGCGGCCCACGAAGCGCAGTGCCTGCTCTTCGAAGGTGGTCGGGTTTTCGATCGTCTTGTCGCCCAGGTTCGCGAGGAATTCCTGCGCTTCGGCCGGGCCCATCGTCTTGTTGAAGAACTGGTTGATGGTCAACAGGTTGATCGGCAGGGTGAAGACTTTGCCGTCGGTGATGGCCTTGACGCGATTGACGTATGGCTTGAATTCGGCGAAGCGGTTGACGAATTCCCACGCGCGCTCATTGTCGGTGTGGAAAATGTGCGGGCCGTAGACGTGGACCATGACGCCGGTCTCGGCATCACGCTCGGAATAGCAATTGCCGGCCACGTGCGGGCGCGACTCGAAGACGTCGACGGTATAGCCGGCCTGTGCCAGCTGGTTGGCGATCACTGCCCCGGAGAATCCTGCACCAACAATGGCGATGTTTTTTTTCATTCTTGTATCCTGGTGATATTGGCAATGCCGGGGGGAGGCTTGCGCCGGACCCTGTCAAGGTCGTGGCACGCGTCGCCGCATCGCGAGTGTATTTAGTGGCAAAAGAATATCACCCAAACCCCCTTTTGCCTCGCACAATTGGACAACGGCGTTTGTACAAAACGGGGGATGCAGCCACGCGGCTGGATGCCCTCCGGATGCAGTCTGGATGAGCTTGAAGATGCTTCTGATGTACTGCCGAATGACGGTCTATTTGCGGATCGCCCCCACCACGCGTGTGGCGAACTCGGCGGCATTGCCCGCGTGCCAGCGCCAGACGATGACCAGGTCGTGCTCGGGCGAAACGACGATGTCGTTGCTGCCCGCACCCAGTGCGGCAAACGTCGTGGCCGGCATGCCGGGCAAGTTCTTGCCCTTGGTATTAAGCCACCACAGGTAGCCATAGTCCGGGCCGTTCGCACTCGGCGTGAGCGCCGCCGTGACGTAGGCAGGAGGCAGGATCTGCTTGCCGGCCCAGTTGCCCTGGCGCAGCCACAGGTAACCGAAGCGCGCCATGTCCCAGCTGTCGATCCACATGCCGCCACCCCAGCGCGTGCCGCCGCTGACCGAGGCCACCTGCTTGCCGTTCAGTTCGACGTAGCTGTTGTGGTACGGGACCCATTTCCAGCCCGACGAGGCACCGATCGGGTCCATGACCTGCTGCTGGAACACGTCCGGCACCGACTGGCCAAACACGCGCAGCAGCGACAGCGCCAGGCGGTTCACGCGCGTGTCGTTGTATTCGTAGAACGTGCCCGGGGTCTTGATCGCGCGCGGCTTCTTCTCACCCTTGCCGAAGGCGGCCTTGCCGATGAAGTTGCTGTGCTTGCCCCACAGCTCGCCATCCCATTCGGACTCTTGCTGCAGATGCTGTTTCCACGTCACGGCCGCGTTGTGGGGCGTCGTGTAGCCCCCGTCGGTGACGCGCTGCGCCACCGGCTCGTCGACCTGCAGGCGCCCTTCCCGCACGGCCACGCCCGCCACGGTGGCCAGCATGCTCTTGGCCACCGAATAGGTCGGATCGACAAAGCGCGTATCGCCGAACTCGGCCACGACATAGCCCTTGTAGATCACCACGCCATTGGTCGCAGCGCGTTTGGTCGGCATCGAGCCCAGGCGCGTGCCGAAAATCGCCTCTTGGTCGGACAGGTCGAGCGGCCGCTCGGTCTCGCGTGATTGTGCGAACGCGATGGCGGCGGCGAGCGCCACCGGATCCATCCCGAGTGCGGCCGGGTCCTTGCGGGCCCACTCCCTGGCAGGCGGGAAGTAAGCGGCGTCGGCTGCAAGCACCAGCGTGGCCGGGAGCGTCAGCCCCAATGCGGTGACAATGGAGAGTGCGAGAACGCTGCGGCGCGCGCGATGGGTCATGTCGGGGTATCGGTCCAGGTGGAATATGGCGCCTTGATCAGGCTGGAGTTGTAATAGCGTTTTTCGCCAGTGACTTCCTGGCCGATCCAGTCGGGCTTGTCGAACACAGCGTCTTCTGACGGCAGTTCGATCTCGGCCACGACCAGGCCCGCGTTCTCGCCCAGGAATTCATCGACTTCCCAGATAAAACCGGCGTGCTCGATGCGGCGCCGGGTCTTTTCGACCAACGGCCGCTCGCACAGCCGCTCGAGCAGTTCGGCGGCCTCGCTTAGTGGGATCGGATACTCCCACTCGCCGCGCGAGGCGCCTTCGCTCTTGCTCTTGATGGTCAGGACGCCCTGCTCGCCCTCGATACGCACGCGTACCGTGCGCGTCGGGTCGGCGCACAGATAGCCCTGGCGCAGCAGCGTGGCCGTGCCCAGCGTGCGCCAGCCGTCGCCTGCCAGCAGGAACTTGCGTTCGATCTCGATGCCCATCGCGTCAGCCCAGCGCTTGCAGGATTGGCTGCAGCATGGCGGCGCCCAGGCCCGCGCTGCGCGCGCCGTTCCAGCCGGTGTGCGCGTCGGGCAGGTTGGCGTTGTCCTTGAACGGCATTTCCAGCGTCAGGGACAGGCATTTGTAATGATGGCCGACATACTTCGACGCGAGCGTGAGCAGTTCGTCGTTGTACTTGCTGGCGGCGTAGCCGAACTCTTTCTGGAAGTCCGGGCTGCAAGCGATGTAGCGGTCGATGAAGGCGGTTTGCTCCATTGCCCGCTCGGCTGTGAAATCTTCCAGCATTTCGCAGCCGGCCACGAAGTTGTACGGCAGTGCTTCGTCGCCGTGGATGTCGAAGAACATGTCGATGCCGACTTCTTCGATCTTCTGCTTGACGCACAGGACCTCGGGGCTGCGCTCGAGCGACGGGTTCATCCATTCGCGGTTCAGGTTGGCGCCGGCGGCATTCGTGCGCAGGTTGCCGCGCACCGAGCCGTCCGGGTTCATGTTCGGCACGATGTAGAACACGGCGCGCTGCAGCAGCGTGCGCGCTACCGGGTTGGCGCTGTCGAGCAGCGCATCCATCATGCCTTCGACGAACCACTCGGCCATCGATTCACCCGGGTGCTGGCGCGCGATGACCCAGATCTTTTTCTCGGCCTGCGGATTGCCGATCACGACCAGGTTCATGTCGCGCCCTTCGACCGTGCTGCCGAGGTCGACCACGCGTGCGATCGGGTTCTCGGCCACTTCGCCCAGCAGGCGCAGGTGGCGTTCCCAGCTATATGGCTCGAAGTAGGCGTAGTAGATGCTGTCCGTTTCCGGCGTGTGCTCGATCGTCATCACCTGGCCATCGAACGTGGTCGGCACGCGGAACCAGTTGTCGAGGTCATAGCTGGCCACCGCCTGGTAATCCTCGAACCCCTTTGGGTACGTGGCCTGGCCGGCATTCAGGAAGCGCATCGTCACCGCCTGGTCGCGCGCGCCCTGCAGGCGAAAATGAAACCACTGGTGGATGTCGGCGTGCGAGTCGGCGCGCAGGTTCAGGTCGATCCGGGACGGATGCTCGGCATTGGCGACATCGATCGATCCGGCGTCGAACATCGTGCTGATCTTGATGGACATGGTGATCCTTTCATGGCCCGCCGTGGAAGGCGGCGCTGGGTGACGGAGCGCCGGGCACCAGCCCGGCAAGACCCCCGGACAGATGGTTGTTTACTGCGCGTCGAGGTCGATCAGGTCCTTCGTGTACATCGCCATGATCTGACGCATCAGCTCGACATTGCCGCGATCGAGCACGACGGTCAGGTCTGGCTTGGTCTCGAGCGCAAAGGTCATGCGGATCATGCCTGGCAGCTCTTTGCAATTGACGTACTGGACGCGCGGCGTGTTCGGGTTTTGCCAGTCGGCCTCACCGATCACGGGGCCGGCCGGCGGCGCCTTGAGTTGCGGATCCTTGTTGACCGGCAGGTGCTTGAGCAGCCAGAACACGACGTTGGCCGGAATGTGGACGGCGACATCGCTCGCACCGATGGTGGAGAACTTGGTCAGCAACAGGTTACCAACCCGGTCGCAGGACATGGACAGGCTCTTGACTTGACGAATGACCGCTGGTTTCACGACGTTGATCCTTGGGGGAAGGTTGAAAAAGGCGCTGCGATTCTACCGCATCCCCCCGGCCTTTTGGGCAGTTTGCGCCACCGGACAGCAAAACGGGGAGCATGAGGCTCCCCGTCGATGACTGCGCCGGCGTGCTGCCGGCAACCTGCCGATTATTCCTTGGCGCCGCCGCTGCGGCTGCCGCTCCCGGCGCTCTGGCGGTTGTCGCTTCGTGCCGAACTGCGCACCATGTCGCTGGCGCTGGCCGACTGGCGGTTGCCATGGCTGAGGCTACCTGCGCGGCGGGCTTCTTCGGACGTGAATTCGTGCGCCGTCCCTTTGGCATGGGCGGCTTTGCCGCCCTGGCTGGCGATTTCGCGCTGGCGTGCCGGATCCATCGATGCGAAACCACGGTTGCGCGTGCCACCGGCGCTCTGACTATTGCCGGCCGCGCCCGATTGCTTGTTCCCTTGATTGCTTGAGGCCATGATGAGGTTGCTCCCATACTTACACGGTTGGAAACCGCCGCGTCCTGCGGCAGGCTGAGGCCTACCGACACCATAGTGGCGAGACGATGAGCCCAAATCTCATATTAGGCATGCCATCTGCCGACCGCTATAGGAGTAGTCCAGATGACTTTGTAGGACAACGCGTGAGAATTAGTGCAGTTACGAAATTAAAGTTTCGGTAATAAATTTCACGGTCAGCAGCAGTCCTACACGCACCCCCTACGTCTTCCTATTCTGTGTGGCTCTCAATGCGCGCATGATGGATCCATGTGGCAGGCATCGACCTGCCAGTTCACCAATGCACAGGAGACAACCATGGATGCGAACCAGCGTAGCGAAGTGAATAACCAGACCAATAACGGCGCCAACGAAAAATGGAATCCGGACGCCAAGGGCAACACGCGCGATGGTGCCAGCGAACAGCGCGCGCCATCGGGCACCGGCATGGCACAACCTGACCTGCCGAGCGCATCGCAAGGCCAGCTTGCCAGCACCGGCGCGCAGCAGGGCACGACCGACAGCCACCAGCGCGCGATGGAAGCGCATTCCGGCGAGTGGGGTCAGTTGAACGAACCCGTGGGCAATCGCCAGGGTGAAACGCGCACTGTCGATAACGTGAATGCGCCTGCTTCGGTCCAGCCAGCGCATGCTGGCGGCACCACCATTGGCACGGGCGTGGACACCGGCATCCTCTCCGGCACCGCCACCGAAGATCATCATGCACGCGGTACAGAAGCCGGCGTGCCAGGCGTGCAGCATGGCGATATCTATGGCAACCGCCAGAGCGTAGACAATGCCAATGGCGAAAACCGCGCCGATACCCAGGACGCCAGCTCGAGCAAGATCCAGGATAGCACCGACCGCCAGGGCTCGCAAACGGGCGAGACCCGCCGCGAGGTGCCGGCTGATGAGTTCCACCAGTCCAACGATCTGGCCGGCGGCCTGCCGCGCAGTGGCGGCAACAGCGGCCCGCGCACCGAGGACGAGGGTTACCAGACTGGCGGCAGCATGAACGCTGAACCGAACCCGGTGCATGAGTCGAACGATGCGGCAGGCGGCTATCCGCGCAGCCCGGGCGGCGCCAACAAGCTTGCTGGCGATCGCAAGATGGATGACGACACGGGCTTTTCGCGCCAGTGATCGCGCTCCCAAGCGTTTGAAAGCAGGTCAGTAACACCCAGCGGGGCGCCATTGGCGCCCCGTTCTGCATTGCGTTTGATGCAGCTCCAAGCCACCCTGCCCGGCTGGAACCGGCCCATTCGAACGGCTGTCGAACCGCTCGCCATCGCCGCCCTTGCGCGGTGGCGCACCACCAGCGGAGACTTGCCATGTCAGCGATGCACGACGCTTCCTGCCTGCCGCCGTGCCATGCTTTGGCGCGCGCATGACGCTGCATCCCTTTGACAATCACACGGGCCGTGACCTCGCGCGGCGCCGGTTGGCCATCGGTCCCACATGCTTTGTTGTGCTCGCCTTCTCGCTGGATGTACGGCGCCTTACGCCATGCGCCGGCATCGATACCGTGATCCGGGGCGTTGCCAGGCTGCGCCAGCGGCATGGTGTCGATGCGATGCTGCTCGTCGCCGCGGGCGCTGTGGCCGATGGCGATGGCGATGTCGATGCAGTAGCTGAGGCCGAACTGGCGCGGCTGCATGAACTGGTGCGCGTGCTGGCCATGACACCTCACGTGCGCTTCCTGACCGCCGCGCCGATAAATGTCCTGCGCGACTGCCATGCGGCGGCCAATGTTCTGGTCAGCACACCGTGGCGTGCGGCAGATGCCGGCAGCGCCGTCGGCAACGGCTGCGGAGCGATATGCAGCCCCTGCACCGGCGCCATTCTTCCGCCACATGATGCCGAGGCGCTGGCGGCCTGCCTGGCCCGGCTGCAGCGCCCATCGGGCCTAACGCTGGCGACATCCGACACCGCTTGCACGCACCTTGCCGACCTGCCGACGCGACACAAGCCGGCCTTCCAATGACCATCACCGCACCGTGAAAGGCGCCCGCATGAAAGCCATCTTCCTCGACAACGACGGCACGCTGGTCGACGACATGCCCTTTGCTGCTGAGCCGCGCCGTATTCGGCTGGTCAATGGCGCCGGGCCAGCACTGCGCTTGCTGTCCGGCCTGGACTACCGATTATTCGTGGTCGCCAACCAGTCCGGCATCGCGCACGGCTGCTTTGGCGAAGACGCGATGACGCCCATGTCAGACCGCTTGCGCGACCTGCTGTTTCGCGAGCAGCTCACGCTCGACGGTTTTTATTATTGCCCGCACCATCCGCTAGGCACCGTCAGCAACTATGCCCATGCCTGCACCTGTCGCAAGCCGTCGCCGGGCATGTTGCTGCGCGCCGCGCACGAGCATGACATCGACCTGCGCGCATCCTGGATGATCGGCGACATCCTGCATGATGTCGAAGCCGGCAACCGGGCGGGCTGCCGCACGCTGCTGATCGACAACGGCAACGAAACTGAGTGGCGCCTGGGCCCGCGCCGGCTACCCACGCGCATTGCGCCCGACCTGTACCACGCGGCCATGCTGATCGCCGGCCATGGCGACCCGTGCTAGCGGGCGGGTACGCCAGCGCCAGCGCGTGCACCCTGGCGCAACTCGCCCCGCGCCTGCAGGATGATGTCGCGCGCCGCATGCAGCCCCAGCAGTGCCATGATCGACGCCACCGCGATGTCGGGCCAGCCGGCCCCGGTGCCGAACACGCCAAGCGCCGCGAGCATGACGGCCACGTTGCCGATCATGTCGTTGCGCGTGCACAGCCAGACCGAGCGCATGTTCGCGTCGCCGTTGCGGAACGCATACAGCAACGCCGCCACCACGCCATTGGCCGCGAACGCCAGCACGCTGACCACGCCCATGGTCTGGGCATGCGGCACCTGTTCTCCCGTGCCGAGCCACAATGCCCGGCCCAGCACCAGGAGGCCGAAGGCCCCCATCACGAGGCCCTTGGCGTACGCCGCGCGCGAGCGCCACACGACCGCCAGCCCCAGCACGAACAGCGAGACGCCATAGTTGGCAGCGTCGCCCAGAAAGTCGACCGAGTCCGCCAGCAGCGACACCGAACCGGCCGCCAGGCTGCTGACGATCTCGACGCCGAACATGATGAAGTTGATGACAAGGGCTGCCCACAGCACCTTGCGGTAGCGCCCGTCGGGCGGCGGGGCAGCGGAACTGCACGATCCTGAACAGCATGACGACATAGGCACCTCCAAAGACGATGGATGCATTAGAATCCCTGTAGTAACTACAAGGTCAATGCAAACGTCAAGGTGGATGAAATGCGAATTGGTGAACTGGCGAAACTGACGGGGTGTCAGTCTGAAACGGTAAGATTCTATGAACTGAAGGGTCTGTTGCCGCCACCGGTGCGTTCGCAGGCGAACTACCGGGTCTACGATACGAGCCACGCCGAGCGGCTGCATTTCATCCGGCGCTGCCGGGCGCTGGGCATGTCGTTGGCAGAAATCGCCACGCTGCTGGGTTACCAGGACCAGCCGGAGCGCTCATGCAGCGGTGTCAACGCGCTGGTGGATCATCAGCTGTCCGAAATCGATCGCCAGATCACCGAATTGCAGCAGCTGCGCACTGCCCTGTCGACCGTGCGCGCGCGCTGCGACTCGGTGCAGACCGCCGGCCAGTGCGCGATCCTGCGCGAGCTGACCGACCCCGCCTGAGAGGGCGCCGGCGGTCGCCACCGTCCATCGTCCATCACATGCGTGGATCCTCGATCACGAGCTGGTCGTCCATGCGCACGTGCTCGCCCATCAGCACGCGGTGGATCACGGCGCCGTGCACGCCATGCTGCTTGAGAAATTCGACGGCACTGAGGGTGCCCAGGCTGGCCTGGATCTGCATGCCCTGGCGTACGATGTGGGTGGCGTCGGCATACGGGTTCGACTGCATATACGGCAGGCCCACATAGCGGCGGTCAATCTTTAATGCTTGCATCTGATTTCTTTCGTTGGGCACCAGCACAAAAAACTCCGTCGACACCAACGCCGACGGAACAACGCAAAATCCTTCGGGATCACGCGAGAGAGAGACACAGCGCCGATCTTAGCGACCCTGTATTTCAGCTTGATGACATCGCAACATCGCGCCCGGATGGCGCCGGATGTTCCACCGGGCGCACGCCGATGGCTCTACAATTGCCCATCGTTGAATTAACCTGGACAGCAGATGGCAGTATCCGGCGCGGCATCTGGCTTCAATTACGGCTCCGACAAGTCGGGCCTGGTGTGGGGATTCCTGATCGACCCGGGCGCGACCGCTGCGCCTGGCGCTGTGCCCACTGCTACCCCCATCGGCGCAGCCGACGCCCTGCGCTGGATGGCCGCGCCACAGCCTGGCCAGTTCATCTGGCTGCACTTCAACCTGTCGAACACGGCCAGCGAGCGTTGGTTGCACCAGCACGCCGGCCTGGCCGAGGAGTTCTACGCCACGCTGCACCAGGGTTCGCGCTCGACCCGCATCGAGATCGCCGATAACGCGCTGATCGCCGTCGTCAACGATGTGCTGCACGGCTTTTCGCTCGACAGCGCCGAGATCTCGACGCTGTGGGCCCACGTCACGCCGCACGCCGTCATCAGTGCGCGCCGCAAGCCGCTGGCGTCGATCGAGCGCCTGCGTCAGGACGTGTTGCAGGGCGCGCCGCTGCGCTCGTCGAGCGAGCTGCTGGTGCACCTGCTGCGCGACCAGGCCGACGTGCTGGTCAACATCGTGCGCGATGCGGTGGCGCGCGTCGACACCATCGAAGACCGCCTGCTGGCCGGACGCCTGACGCGCCAGCGCGAAGACCTGGGCGCCTTGCGGCGCGTGCTGGTGCGGCTGCAGCGCCTGCTGGCGCCGGAACCGGCTGCGCTGTTTCGCCTGCTGCAGCGCCCGCCGGTCTGGGTCGACGGCGAAGACCGCCAGGACCTGCGCCAGGCCACCGAAGAATTCACCGTGGTGCTGAGCGACCTGGCCGCGCTGCAGGAACGCATCAAGCTGCTGCAGGAAGAAATCGCCGCGCGCGTCAACGAAGACAATGCGCGCAGCCTGTACCTGCTCACGATCGTGACGGTAATGGCGCTGCCGATCAACCTGATCGCGGGCCTGCTCGGCATGAACGTGGGCGGCGTGCCGCTGGCCGAAAACGGTCATGGGTTCTGGATCGTGTGCGGCCTGATTGCGACCTTCACCACGGTGGCGGCGTGGTTGCTGCTGCGCCTTCAACGCAACACATGACTGGGCGCAGTCAACGTTAAATAGAGGGGAGCTTTGAACTGATGACCAGCCCGGTGGTCGAACTCCTGTCCCCAACGCCAGGAGTCGATCATGAAAGCGCCACGGTTCAAGAGCTGGTTCGCCAGGCTGCCATCGCTGAATCAGCCGCAGCGCCGGCAAGTGCTCGATGCCTTGCATCCTGCGGCCGGCCTTGATCAGGTGGTGGCGCTGATCGCCCAGGCCAGAGCGCCGGGCCGCTGCTGTCCCAGCTGTGGCAACGGGCGCTGCCACCGGCATGGCTTTGCCAACGATCTGCAGCGCTTTCGCTGCTGCGCCTGCGGGCGCACATTCAACGACCTGAGCGGCACACCGCTGGCACGGCTCAGGCTCAAGGCCAAGTGGCTGGCGTATTCCCAGGTGCTGCTCGATTCACTGTCGGTGCGCAAGGGCGCAGATCGGGTTGGCGTGCACCGCAATACCGCCTTCCGGTGGCGCCACCGCTTCCTTGATTGGGTCAAGTTCGACCGGCCTGCATCCCTGAATGGCATCGTCGAGGCTGACGAAACATTCCTGCTCGAATCACAAAAAGGATCGCGCACGCTCAATCGCCCGCCACGCCGGCGCGGCGGCCACGCCACCAAGCGTGGCATTTCAACCGAGCTCGACTGCATCCTGGTGGCGCGCGACCGCAACGGTCGCACGGTCGATGCCGTCACCGGGCGCGGCGCACTGACCGCGACCCAACTCGAGCGCGATCTGCTGCCCAGGCTCGATCCGCAGGCGCTGCTGGTCAGCGATGGCCATCGCGCCTATCGCGCCTTTGCACGCAAGCACCGGATTGCGCACGAGGCCGTCAACCTGCGCGCCGGCGTCAGGGTCCGGCATTCGGGCAGCCGCGCCATCCACGTACAAAACGTGAATGCCTATCACCAGCGCTTCAAGGACTGGCTATCGGGCTTTCGGGGTGTTGCGTCACGCTATCTGCCCAATTATCTGGGTTGGCGCTGGGCATTGGACGGCGGGCGAGTTAGTTCCGCAGAACAATTGCTAAGCATCGCAATCGGCGTCATCACCAGATTACGTTGACTGCGCCATGATTGCCGCACGCCATTGGCGTTGCGGATTGCGCAGCCAGCCCGTATCTTGTCTGTTCGTACATGCCACCATCGAACCCCTTGACTTCACCTTTCAGCTTCCTGGCCGGCGGCGGCGAGATGGGCGCCCTCATGCGCGCCCACGACTGGCAAGCCACACCGCTGGGGTCGCCCGACACCTGGCCCATGGCACTCAAGACCATGGTCCGCGTCATGTTGTCGAGCAATCACCCGATGTTCATCTGGTGGGGCGACGAGCTGATCCAGTTCTACAACGACAGCTATCGCCAGACCCTCGGCCCCGAACGCCATCCATCCGCACTGGCTCAGCCGGGCCGGATCTGCTGGGCCGAAGCCTGGGACCTGATCGGCCCCGAGATCGAGCGCATCATGGCCGGCGGCCCCGCTGCCTGGCATGACGACCGGCTGATCCCGCTCACGCGCCATGGCCGGCGCGAAGACCTCTGGTGGACCTACGGCTACAGCCCGATCGAGGACGAAGGCGGTGTGCGCGGCGTGCTCGCCATCGTCAACGACGTCACGCACAGCCACCTGCTGCGCCAGCGCCTCGAGCAAACCCACCATGCGCTGTTCGACACGATGGACGAAGGCTTCGGCATGATCGAGATGATCGACGATGCCAACGGCAAGGCAGTTGATTACCTGTTCGTGGAAGCCAACCCCGCCTTTGCGCGCCACACCGGTCTTGTCGACAGTGTCGGCCAGACGGCGCGCGCGCTGGTGCCCGGTATCGAACAGAGCTGGATCGACATCTATGACGACATCGCGCGCAGCGGCGTGCCACGCCGCTTCGAGCAAGGCTCTGAAGCAATGGGGCGTTGGTTCACCGTCTATGCCAGCCGCATCGCGCATCCGACCCGGCGCCGTGTGGCACTGCTGTTTACCGACATCAGCAACCAGAAGAATGCCGAGCGCGCCCTGCAGGCGAGCGAAGCGGCCGCGCGCGCCGCCCTCGCCCAGGCCGAGGCCGACCGGCGGCGTCTTGATGCGCTGCTCAGTTCGGCACCCGTGGGCATCGTCTATGCCGACGCCCAGGGCGCGCTCTCGTCGGCCAACCCGATGATGCACGTGCTGTGGGGCGAGCACCCGATGACCACCAGTCCGGAAGGCTATGGCGACTGGCGCGGCTGGTGGGCCGACGGTTCGCAGCGCCATGGACAGCAGGTGCAGGCCCGCGACTGGTCGCTGGTGCGCGCGCTGCGCGGCGAGCAGGTCGACGCCGATTTTGTCGAGATCGAACCATTCGGCCGACCGCATGAGCGGCATACCCTGCTCACCCGGGCCGCGCCGATCCGCGACGACGCCGGCAATATCACCGGCGCCGTGGCTGCGTCGATGGACATGACGGCGCAGGTGCAGGTCCAGCGTGCGCTGCGCGAGAGCGAAAACAAGTTCCGCACGATGACCGAAGCAATGCCGCAGATGGTGTGGTCGGGCCTGCCCGATGGCACCAATGATTATGCAAACGGGCGCTGGTGCGAATTCACGGGGATGTCGAGCCAGGCGCTGGCCGGCAGTGGCTGGACCCGCGCCATCCATCCCGACGACTTGTCGGCGTTGCGAACGCAGTGGATGGCCAGCCTGGCCAGCGGCGCGCTGTTCGAGATCGAGCACCGGCTGCGCCACCACAATGGCGACTACCGCTGGGTGCTCAACCGCGCGTTGCCGGTGCGCGACGAGGCCGGCGCCATCATCCGCTGGATGGGCACGGTCACCGACATGCACGACCACCGGCTGGCCGCCGAAGAGCTCAAGGCCGCCAATGCCCGCAAGGATGAATTCCTGGCGATGCTCGCGCATGAGCTGCGCAATCCGCTGGCCCCGATCAGCACCGCTGCCCAGATGCTCAAGCTCTCGAGCCTCGATCCGAAGCGCACGGCGCATGCGGCCGACGTGATCGGCCGCCAGGTGCGGCATATGGTCGAGCTGGTGGACGATCTGCTCGACGTCTCGCGCGTCACGCGCGGCCTGGTCGAACTCGAGCGCCTGCCGGTCGATCTGAAGACTGTCATCCACAGCGCCATCGAGCAGGCGCGCCCGCTCATCGAAAAAAAGGGCCACACGCTCGCCACGCGCCTGGGCGCGGCCAACGTCACCGTCACGGGCGACCGCAAGCGGCTGGTGCAGGTGATGACCAACCTGCTGGGCAACGCGGCCAAGTACACGCCGGATGGCGGCGAGATCACCGTGTTTGCCCAAGCCGACGCTGCTACCGGCTGCGTGACCTTGTCGGTCAGGGACAACGGGATCGGCATCGAGGCCAGCCTGCTGCCTGACATCTTCGAGCTGTTCACCCAAGCCCGGCGCACGCCGGACCGGGCGCAGGGCGGGCTGGGCCTGGGACTGGCCCTGGTGCGCAGCATGGTCACGCTGCACGGCGGCAGGGTCGAGGCGCACAGCGACGGCCCCGGCCGCGGCAGCTGCTTTGCCGTCACCTTGCCGCTGGGCCAGGACGGGACCGGTCCCGCCGCCGCCACGTACGATGACAGCGCGCTGGCTTCGCACACGGCGCTGCGCATCCTGATCGTCGACGACAACCGCGATGCTGCCGAGTCGCTGGGCATGGTGCTTGCGGCCGTGGGCCACACGGTACAGGTCGAGGAGTCGCCCCATGGCGCACTGCTGCGGGCCGAATCCGAGGCGTTCGATGTCTGCCTGCTCGATATCGGCCTGCCCGACATGGACGGCTACCAGCTTGCGCGCCGGCTGCGCGCCGCGCCGCGCCTGGCAGGCGCAGTCATGGTGGCGCTCAGCGGCTATGGACAACCGCAGGACGTGGCCGCGTCGCAGGCCGCCGGATTTTCGCGCCACCTGGTCAAGCCGGTGGACATTCCCTATCTGCTGGCGCTGCTCGACACACTGGCGCCGGACCGGGGAAACATACCCGCTTGACCACAATCGTACGGCGCGTGCGCGTGGCCAGGCGTAAGATGGCCGCTCGTCAATACGACATTCATCATCGAAAGGGCAGCCTCCAGTGAGTTTCGCCACCGACCAGCAAGCCGGTTCCGACCACCTATCGGCCAATGCGCAGCGGATGCTGGGCTTGCGCGGGGCCGTTTTCGCGACATGGGAAGCACGCGTGCGCGAACGCGTGGCGCAGGCGCGCAATGTCCAGCATCCGATCCTGATCGATACGCTGCCGGTGTTCTACGACAATATCGTCCAGAGCATCAGCCCCGACTACCCGCGCACGTCCGCCGTCGACGGCACCACGGTCGCGGCCGAGCATGGCGGCGAGCGCGCGCGCATCACGTCGTACGATCACAATGCGCTGATCGAGGAGTACCAGATCTTCCGCTGGGCCATCTTCGATGTGCTGCACCGCGAACAGGTCGTGCTCGATCACCGCGAAGTCCACACGATCCACTCATCGATCGATTCCGGCATCCAGGAAGCCGTCGAAGCGTTCTCGCTGGTGCACAGCGGCTTCCGGGAACGCTTCGCCGCGGCGCTGACGCACGATATGCGCGGCCCGCTGGGCGCCACGATCACTGCGCTCGAACTCATCCTGCGCAGCAACGACCTGGACCAGATCAAGAAGGTGGCCGGCAAGGCGCTGACCAATACCCGGCGCATGAGCAGCATGGTCGACGAATTGCTCGATACGATGGCGTTTCACAGTGGCGAGAACATTCCGCTGACCATCACGGCCTTTCCGATGGACGAACTCGTGGCCGAGGTGCTGGCCGACGCACGCACCGCGCACGGGTCCCGTTTCGAGCTGCACGCGCATCCTGTCGATGGCTGGTGGGATCGCCAGGTGTTCAAGCGGGCGATCGAGAACCTGGTGTCCAACGCCGTGAAATACGGGGCCCCTGCCACGCCGATCAGCGTCAAGGTCGACCAGCTCCACGAACGCCTGCTCGTGTCGGTGCACAACGACGGCCCGCCGATCCCGCCGCACGAACAGGAATGCATCTTCCAGATGTACCGCCGCGCCGAGCTGGCCCAGCGCGGCGATCCGCAAGGCTGGGGTATTGGCCTGCCCTATGTGCGCGCCGTGGCCGAAAGCCATGGCGGCAGTATCGGCCTGGACAGCAGCCAGGACCGCGGCACGACGTTCTTCATCAATATCCCGATTGATGGGCGCCCCCATGCCGGGTCACGTACACTGGTTGCCGGACAGGCACCGGGAGCGGCGACGATCGATTGAATCACTGCCGGACCTGGCCAGCACGTCACAACGATCTCCAGGAGAAACCTCATGCCCCATGCCATCACGCTGCGCACCCTGTCGCATGCCGACGCCCGCGTTTGCAGTGAGCAACTGGCCGATGTTCTGATCGATTGCGTCGAAGGCGGCGCATCGGTCAGCTTCATGCTGCCGCTGTCGCGCACGACGGCGCTGGATTACTGGCACGACATCGCAGGCGGCGTGGAGCGCGGCGAGCGGACGCTGATCGTGGCGCAGGACAGGGCTGGCATTCTTGGCACCGTCCAGCTGATTACCGCCATGCCGGACAACCAGCAGCATCGGGCGGATGTGGCCAAGCTGCTGGTGCGGCGCCGGGCACGCGGCGCGGGCATCGGCCGACGGTTAATGGAGGCAGTCGAAGAAGCCGCGCGTACGCAAGGGCGCACCGTGCTGGTACTCGACACAGCTGACAGCACGGCCGAACGCCTGTATGCACGGTCGGGCTGGCAGCGCGTCGGTAGCGTCCCTGACTTCGCCTGTCTGCCCGACGGCCCGCTGTGTGCAACGACCTTCTTCTACAAGCACTGCGCGCCTGCCAGCGCGCACGGGCGCTGATGGGTCGGGCACCGGTACGATACAATACAAGCAATTAAAACGAATTCAATGAATTCTCATTGAAGCAACGGATAGTGCGGGAGCGGTTCAGGTGGCAACTAAGCAAAGTGCGGTAACGTCCGACGAGGTATGCACCACACAGGTCGCAGCGCAAATGCTCGGCATCTCGGTGTCGCTGGTGCAGCAGCTGGTGGAAACAGGGGTGCTGGATGCCTGGAAGACCCAGGGCGGGCACCGCCGGATTCCGCTCAGGGCAGTACTCGACTACAAGAACAAGCTGGCCGGAAGCATGGGGCGCGACGCCAGTGGGCGCGCGACCATTCTCGTGATCGAGGACAACGCCATTCAGCGCGCCCTGTACCAGCGCCAGTTTGCTGCCTGGGATTTGCCAGCGGACTTCATCTTTTGCGAAAACGGCTACCAGGCGCTGCTGCAGATCGCCCGCCGTCCGCCCGACATCCTGCTCGCCGATATCGTCATGGAAGGCATCGACGGCTTTGAAGTGGTGCGTACCGTCATGACCGACCCGCAACTCGCCGATGTCAGCATTGCCATCCTGTCCGGGCTGCCTGCCGACGAGCTCGCAGCCCGCGGCGGCGTTCCGGCAGGCGTCGTGTTCTTCCCCAAACCCATCAACTACGACGAGCTGCGCGGCTATCTGCGGGCGAGCGTCGCGCAACGCGCCCGCAAGCCCGCACCGGTGTAGCGCTCATCTGCCCATCCGACAATCCCCATATTCGTTACTTTAAATTCAAATAAATTAGATTAACGAATTTAAAGGTTTTGATGTAGACTCATTGTCTGCCAGGAGAGGCGGCACGAGCGCGTCATCCGCCGTTTCCATGCCATGCGCCGGCTTCCTCGCAGGTTGCCGACCAATTCCGACGGAGGGTGTGGGTGAGCGCGGATACATCGATGAACGACGTGCCACGGTGGCATTGCCTGCAGCATCTGGATACACGCACCGTCAGCGCCCTGATCTGCGCTGGCCTCGTGCTGCTGCTCACACTGGCGCTGGCCAGTTCGGCCTGGGTGCTGCGCTTTCGCGAGATCGACGACTGGGCCAGCGATCTCGACAACCTGACGCTGGCGCTGGCCGAGAGCACGGCGCAATCGATGGCCTCGTCCAGTCTGGCACTCGACAGCATCCTCGCAACGCTGTCGGCCGACGATGGCAATGCGGCACTGGGGAGCGAGGCGCTCTATCGCACCATGAGCGACAAGATCAGCGGCCTGCCCCAGGTGGCCGTGGCCAGCATCATCGGCGCCGACGGCGCGCTGCTCAGTTCCACACGCGCCTGGCCAACGCCGGTCATTAACCTGGCCGAGCGCGATTATTTCGTCTATCACCGCGCGCACCGCGACCCCGCCCCCTACGTCAGCCGTCCGGTACGCAACAAGATCAACGGGGCCTGGACGTTTTACCTGAGCCGGCGTCGCGAAACGCCCGATGGCCGCTTCGCGGGCGTGGCGGTGGTGGGCATCTCGTGCGCGTCGTTCACCGACTTCTTCCGTTCCGTCAGCCCTGGCCAGCAGGCGGCGATCTCGCTGTTGTCGAGCGACCAGGTTCTGCTGGCCTCCTGGCCGCAGCGTGACACCGCCATCGGCCGGCCGCCAGCCGCCGCTGCCACGAACGACGAGGCACGCATGGTGGCGCAGCGTCCGGTACGCAACTATCCGCTGGTGATCGAGGCATCCGTGCCCGAAGCGTTGTTGACAAGCGACTGGTGGCGCAATCTGCGTCCGCTGGGCGCCATCGCGATGACCGGCATGCTGGGCGTGGCGCTGGCCTTTGGCACCGTGCTGCGCATCGTCCGCCAGCGCGAGCGCGATGCGGTCGAGGCGCTCGCGCTCAAGGCCCAGGCCGATGCGGCCAACCAGGCCAAGTCGCGTTTCCTGGCGATGATGAGCCACGAGATCCGCACCCCGATGAACGGCATCGTCGGCATGTCCGAACTGCTGTTCGGTGCCGGATTGCCGGCGCCGCTGGACACGTATGCGCGCACCGTGCACCAGAGCGTGCTCGAGTTGCTGCGCACCATCAACGACATCCTCGACTTCTCGAAGGTCGAGTCCGGCAACCTGGAACTGCTGCCGCAGGCATTCGATCCAATGCGCCATGCCGCGCAGCGGGTCGACTCGTACCGCATGAGCGCAGAGCGCAAGCGCCTGGCGATCGTGCTGCGACCGGGCGTGCTGCCATCGGCCGTCATGGCCGACCCCGACCGCATCGGCCAGGTACTCGGCAATTTGCTCAGCAACGCGATCAAGTTTACCCCCGCTGGCGGCGGCCCGATCGAACTGACCGTGGTGGCAAGGCGCGATCCCGACACGAGCGGCGGGTGGCTGCTGCTGTACCAGGTGAGCGATCACGGCATCGGCATCGAGCCGGCCGCGCAGGCGCGCCTGTTCCAGCCCTTCAGCCAGGCCGACAACACCATCAGCCGCGTGTACGGCGGCACCGGCCTGGGGCTGGCCATCTGCCGCCGCCTGGCCGATCTGATGGGTGGCAGTATCGACCTGGTCCCGCGCACCGGGCCGGGCGCGTGCTTCCGCCTGGTCGTGCCGTGCAGCCTGGCGTCGGCGCCTGCGCCCGATACCATCAGCGCATCGGGACTGCGGGCCACCGTGGGAACGCCGCGCGTGCTCGTCGTCGAAGACACCGAGATCAACCGCGAGCTGCTGCGCATCCTGCTTGAGAAACTCGGCTGCAGGGTCGACGAAGCAGTCAATGGCGCGGTCGCGCTGGCAGCGCTGGAGACCAGCACCTACGACCTGGTGCTGATGGACTGCATGATGCCCGTACTCGACGGCTACGAAGCCTGCCGCCAGCTGCGCCAGCGCGAGCACGCTACCGGCGCCCCGCGCATGGCCGTGGTGGCACTGACCGCCAGCGCCATCGACGGCGACCGCGAACGCTGCCTCGCGGCCGGCATGGACGATTACCTGAGCAAGCCGTTCACAGCGGAGCAGCTGGGCGACCTCGTGCGGCGCTGGACGCAGCCGGTGCGCTGACGGGGCGCGGTCAGACGCTACCCGCCCTGCCCGCCCTGCCCGGCTTGTCGACGGCCAGCAGCCCGGCGATTACGCGGTTGCCGGCACCGACGCCATCAACAGGCGCACGGCGGCCTCGGCGGCGCGGAAATCGAAGCGCCGCAGTGGGTTCCACACACGGTCGAGTGTCACCGCCGGCAACAGCGGCGCCAGCGCGGCCAGGCAGGCTTCGGCCTGTTCCAGCGCCTCGGCGTCAAGCGCTTCGAGCAGACTGGTCAGGTGTGCGTGCAGCACCACCGGCGACGCTGCCACGGGCGAGGCTGCCGGCGCCGGCGTCGGCGCCGACCCAAGGTACTGCTCGATCGCGCGCCGTGCCTGCGCCAGCACCTGCGTCAATGGCGCCAGGTCGACCGCGACGCCGTCGGCGCCGGGATCGCGCATGGCGGCGTACAGCATCCGCTCGGCCTCGTGCGCGGCAACGCGCGTGGCAGGCAGGGCCAGGCTGGCGGCCACGCCGGCCAGTTTGTGGGCCAGCGCGGCGGCTTCGCCGGGCCGGCCGGCAGCCAGGCTGGCGCCGATCAGCGCCGCGCTGTCGCCATGCAGTTCGAGGAACTGGGCCAGATACTGGCGGTAGGCCGCGCCGTCCAGCCACAGGGCGAGTCCGGCAGCCACGTCGAGCGCGTCGTCGTCGACCTGTGCCGGCGCCGGGCCGGCCAGGGCGTCCGCACCGCTGCCCTCGCCGTCACTGCCACCGCCGCCTCCGCTCCCGCACAGGCGTGCAATCAGCGCGAGCATCGCCGGCACATCGAATGGCTTGCTCAGCACATGGCACATGCCGGCCTCGAGCGCCGCCTCCTGCTGTTCCTTGAACGCCCCGGCAGTCAGTGCAATGACCGGCAGGCCGTCGAACTGCGGCATGCGGCGCAGCTGCCGGGTCGCCTCGATGCCGTCCATGACCGGCATCTGCACGTCCATCAACACGACGTCGGCCTGTTCCGGATGCGCCAGCAGCCAGTCCAGCGCCTGCCGGCCATCGCCGACGCAGACGGTTTCGGCGCCCTGATCGCGCAAGATGCGCTGGACCACCTCGCGGTTGATATCGCTGTCGTCGACAACCAGCACGCACAGGTCGCGCAGAGTCTGGCCCGAGGGCGTCGCGGCCGCGCAGACGGCGGTAGCGCTGGCTTCGGTAGACGCCTGCAGCGGCAGGCTGAAACTGAACACGCTGCCGAGTCCGGGCGCGCTGTCGACGACCAGCGCGCCGCCCATCAGTGCAACCAATTGACGGCAGATGGTCAGCCCCAGGCCGGTGCCACCAAAGCGGCGCGTGGTGGAACTGTCGGCCTGGGTGAATGGCGAAAAGATCGACTCCTGGGCGGCAGGGTCGATGCCGATGCCGGTGTCCTGCACGCTGAACTGGAGCACCAGGGCGTCGCCGTCGCGCCGCAGCAAGGTGCAGCGCAGTGCCACCTGGCCGTTGGGTGTGAACTTGACCGCATTGCCGGTGAGATTAAGCAGCACCTGCTCGAGCCGCAATGCGTCCCCGAGCAGGATGCCGACGCCGGGCGGCGGCGTGTCGACGATCAGTTGCAGATCCTTGCCCGCTGCGCCGATGCGCATGCTGGTGGCGACCTTTTCCAGCAACTCGCCCAGGCAGAACGGCGCGGTTTCAATGAGCATGTGCCCGGCCTCGATCTTGGACACGTCGAGGATGTCATTGACGATGGCCAGCAGCGACTGGCCGGACACGCGGATATTGCGCACCATGCTGCGGGCGTCGGCGTCGATCGCGCGCTGCTCGAGCAGATAGGCGAAACCCAGCACGGCATTGAGGGGCGAACGGATCTCGTGGCTCATATTGGCCAGAAACTCGGCCTTGCTGCGGCTGGCCGCCTCGGCAGCATCGCGGGCCAGCAGCATCTCGGCTTCGGCACTCTTTTGCGCCGAAATGTCCTGCGCGAAGACCAGGGTCGCCGGGCCGTCCGCCAGCCGTACCTGCGCGGTGGTCTTGTAGACCGGCACGGAGGAGCCCCATTTGCCCAGGCCGATTGCCTCGAAGTGCTGCTCGGTGGGCGTATCGGCCTCGATCAGGGCCTCGTGCTGCGCCAGCCCGGCCAGCGACGGCGCAGCAATCATGGCGCGCCAGCGCAGGCCGGTCAGGTCGTCCGCTGCCGCGTACCCGTGCAAGGCCCGGTAGCGCGGGTTGGAATAGATGAAGCGGCCATGGCGCAGGATGGCGATGGCCAGCGGCGCGTCCTCGATCAGCGTGCGAAACCGCGCTTCGCTGTCATACACGCCCTGCATCGCAGCGCGTGCGCGCGCCTGTTCTGCATCCTGGCGCGCCCACTGTGCGCGCCTGCGCTGCACTACCGCCAGCGCCCCGCAGGCGGCAGTTGCCAGCAGGGCAAACAGCACGGCCAGCGTCAGCCCCTGGTGCCGCAGCGGCGCGGCGACCGCCGTGACGTCGCGACTCAGGCCGATCACCAGCGGGTAGTCCATGGCGAGCGCCGCCGGCGCGATCGTGGCCATGGCCATGACGCGCTGCTCGCCCGTGGTGTAGACCCGGCCTTCGAGTATGCCTGCCATCTTTCCACTGCTGCTGTGGCGCTGGAACAAGGTGCCCGGGCGCGCCAGGTTGGTGCCGTCGATATTGCCCTTCGGCGGATAGTTCAGCAATTGCCGCCCGCCACCGTGGACTACCACGGCCCAGACATCGGGCGCATACATCGCGGTGCGGAACTGGCCGGTGAAATATTCGGGGTCGAGGGTGGCAAGCACGAGTCCCGCGAACCGGCCGGCGGCGTCCGGCACCATGCGGGCGACTGTCACCACCTGGTCACCGCGGATCGACCGGAACGGCTCGGCCACATACAGGGTGCGGCTGCTGGGCGCGCGGCGCACTGCGGTCACATAGTCGCGCCGGGAAAAATCGTGCGCGTACAAATCGTGCTGGCTGGCAGCGCGCACCCGCCCGTCACGGTCGAATACCATCATCGCGCGCAGGCCGGGCATCGCGCCGACCAGCGCCGACAGGCGGGCGGCCAGCTCTGCATCGGCAACGGTGCCATCCGGGGCGCTGAGGTAATCGCGCACCACGCCTTCGAGCGCCACATTGGTGGCCTCGAGATCGGTCTGGATATTGCTGGCCAACAGCGTGGTGAGCGACAACAAGCGGGCCCGCTCGCTGCTCTCGAGACGCGCCACCTCAGTTAGTTGCAGATAGGCGAGACTGGCGCCGATGAAGACCAGCGCTGTTGCCAGCATGGCAAACTCGATGTATCGACGCCGCATGGTGGTTCCGGTGGGTAGGCGGATCAATTTTCTCATGCTACACCTGACTGGCAGAAGTACAACGGATACATCGCTGAATTGCAGCGAATGCGCTGCGGTCCCGATCAATCCTCCATGTTGCATCAAAGAAGGCATCCAGCGGTATGCCTCGTGACAAATCACAACACTGCGACAAAAAATAAATCGATTTATTCGTTTTATTCGAGATATTCAGTTTCTTATGGCATAAAATTGTTGCTGGTATGAATTAAACAGGTGGTGGGAAAAGTCCGCCACGCCTTCCAGCAGGAGTCTGTCATGCGCAATAATTTTCCGGTCACCGATGTCGAAATCGAACTGAGCGACACTGAAACGATCGTCTCGACCACGGATTTGCAAGGCAACATCACCTATGCAAACACGTACTTCATCGCCATCAGCGGCTACACCGAAGAAGAGCTGATCGGCGCGCCCCAGAACATCCTGCGCCATCCCGATATGCCGGTCGAGGCGTTTGCCGATATGTGGGCCACGATCCGCTCGGGCCGGTCCTGGACGGGCATGGTCAAGAACCGTTGCAAGAACGGCGACGCGTATTGGGTGATGGCCAACGCCACCCCGGTCATGGAAAACGGCAAGGCCGTCGGCTACATGTCGGTGCGCACGAAACCGACGCGCGCCCAGATCACGGCGGCCGCCGAACTGTATCGGAATCTCAAGGCCGGCACTGCAGGCAATATCCGCCTCGAACAAGGCATGGTGCGCGCGACCGGACTGCGCGGCCGACTGGCCGCCGCAACCAGGATGTCGCTGCGTCGCCGCATCACATTGAACGTGACGGGCCAGTGCGCGATGCTGATGTTACTGATGGGCTTCCACCTGTTTGACGGCGCAGTACGGTTCCCCTACCTGGAAACCCCGCTCGGCATCTTGACCGGCGCCGCCGGCGTGTCATTGCTGTACTTCTGGTACGCGCTGCACGCGACCCTGCTGCGTCCGATGGAAGTCGCGCGCCAGGCCTGCCAGACCATGGCCGGCGGCGACCTGAGCGTCGAATTCAGCAGCAACCGGCAGGATGAAATGGGCCAGCTGATGCGGGCCATGCACCAGTTGCGCGTCAACCTGCAATCCATCGTGGGCGATGTGCGCACCAACTTCCAGCAAATCAGCGTGGCGACTGCGGAGATCGCGACCGGCAATATGGACCTGTCGGGGCGCACCGAGTCCCAGGCCTCGGCGCTCGAAGAGACCGCGTCGAGCATGGAAGAGCTGGCGTCGACCGTCCAGCAGAACAGCGCCAGCGTCGGCCAGGCCAGCACCATGGCCGAAGCCGCCGACGGCACCGCCGTCAGCGGTGGCCTCATTGTCGGCGAAGTGATTGCCACCATGGACGAGATCTCGGAAGCATCGCGCAAGATCGGCGACATCATCGGCATCATCGAGAGCATCGCCTTCCAGACCAATATCCTGGCCCTGAACGCTGCCGTCGAAGCGGCCCGTGCCGGCGAAGAGGGGCGCGGGTTTGCCGTCGTCGCCAGCGAAGTGCGCAACCTGGCCCAGCGCAGCAACACCTCGGCGCAGGAGATCAAGCGGCTGATCGCCGCCTCGATCAGCAAGGTCGAAGCCGGCGCCGCCCTGGCCGTGCGTGCCGGCGAAACCACCCAGCAGGTGCAGGCCGCCGTGCGCAAGGTCAGCGGCCTGATGAACGAAATCGCCTCCGCCTCACGCGAACAGGTGGCGGGCATTGGCCAGGTCAACGACGCCGTCACGCAAATGGATGGCGTGACCCAGCAGAATGCCGCGCTGGTGGAGCAATCGGCCGCCGCTGCCGCCGCCCTGCAGGAACAGACGCTCAAGGTCGTCCAGGCGCTGGCCGTATTCAAGCTGGCCCGCAGTGCAGCGCCAGCGGCCATGCCGGCGACGCCGCCCCGCCGCTCTGCGGGCGTCAACCGCGCCGCCGCGCTGCAGCTGGCCCTGCCATGATCGGGAACGGTCGGCAAGCCCCGCCGGTCGCGCGTCCCGGTCTGAAGAAAGTCGCCGTCAAGCAGCTACGGCCAGGAATGTATGTGGAACAACTGTGCTGCTCGTGGATCGACACGCCGTTCTGGCAATCGTCGTTTCTGATCGAATCGGCGGCGCAACTCGAGCGCATCGCGACCAGTCGCGCCGCTGAAGCCTGGATCGACACCGAGCGCGGACTCGATGTCGATTCCGCGCCAGAGACGAGCGCCGCGGCGCCGGCCGCAGCGCGCGCCCCAGACGACACGGTGTTTCGCTTCCGCCCCGCCCCGCGCGCCACGATGGACGACGAACTCGGCCGCGCGGCAGTGCTGCTCGACCAGTCCAAGCGCGCCCTGTTCGACATGTTCAACGAGGCGCGCATGGGCTGCGCGGTCGAGGTGCGCGACGCCATGCCGATGGTCGAATCCATCGCCGCCTCGGTGCTGCGCAATCCGGGCGCGCTGATCGGCCTGGCGCGCCTGAAGACCGCCGACAACTATACCTACATGCATTCGGTGGCGGTCTGCGCCTTGATGATCGCGCTCGCGCGCCAGCTGGGTCTCGACGACCATCTCGCACGCGAACTGGGCCTGGCCGGACTGCTGCATGACGTTGGCAAAATGGCCGTCCCGGCCGAGGTGCTCAACAAACCGGGTAGCCTGACCGAGGACGAGTTTTGCGTCGTGCGCAGCCACCCGGCGCAGGGCCACGCCATGCTGCTGGCCTCGCCCGGTGTGGGCCCGGTCGCGCTGGAAGTGTGCCTGCACCATCACGAGCGCCCGGATGGTCGCGGCTATCCGCATCGCTTGTCGGGTGACGAGCTGGGCCTGTATGCGCGCATGGGCGCGGTCTGCGATGTGTATGACGCCATCACGTCGAACCGCCCCTACAAGGCGGGCTGGTGCCCGGCCGACTCGCTGCGGCGCATGGCCGAATGGGCCCGCGCCGGGCAATTCGACGAGGCCGTGTTTGCCGCCTTCGTCAAATGCCTCGGCATCTATCCCGTGGGCACGCTGGTACGCCTGCAATCGGGCCGCCTCGGCGTCGTCGCGGAACAGCCCTGCGGCAAATCGCTGCTGTTACCCAAGATCAAGGTGTTCTTCTCGACTCGCGCACGGGCGTATATCCGGCCAGAGCTGATCGATCTGGGGGCGCCGGGCGCGCGCGATGCGATTGTCGGATGCGAGAACGCTGCCGAGTGGGGTTTGCGCGATATTGACCGATACTGGCTTGGGGATGGCATCGCGAAGGCGCCGTGAACGGTGCCAAACCATATCAAGTGTACACAAACTGAAACAAGATTCCCGGCTGACATCATTCGATAGATTATCAGGAGTAATCATTAGTTATAATTTAACTAATACGAATAACGATGCTGGGGACGAAATGAATGATTGGCAATGTGATCTGGTTCGCTATGGCATGCGGCGACCGTTCCTGAAGGAACAGTCGATCTGGGCGGTCTGGCTGTATCGTCAAGGACGCCGCATCGACCTCCGCTCTGCAGGCCTCGGCAAAAAGTTTCAGACGACGCTGTACTGGCTGGCCTTTCGTGTCGTTGAAACGACGACGGGTGTCAGCCTGCCGAAATCTGCCAATATTGGTCCAGGCCTGCGGATCTGGCACTTCGGCAGTATTTTTATTCATCCCGATACGAAGATCGGCGCAAATTGTACGCTCCGCCAAGGGGTCACGATCGGTAACCGTCATGCCGATGGCCCCGTGCCCGTTCTTGGTGATGACGTCGAGATCGGCGCGTACGCGCAAATATTGGGTGGCGTCAAAATTGGCAACAACTGCCGCATCGGTGCCATGTCAGTCGTACTGACGGATATGCCGGATGGCAGTACTGCAGTGGGCGCGCCTGCGCGCCTGATTCTCCGGCCTCAAGCAGACGTCCCGGCCAAGCAAGCCATTGCGGCTTGAACGCGTGGGGTCAGATCCATGCATTCCTCGTGAAGTTCAATCCGCACTCGTCACGTGTAACGCGCATAAAAAACTGCACCGAGGCATTGGTTGTGCGGTGACGGACTGGGCCTGTACGTGCACATGAGCGCGCTCTGCGATGTGCACGAGCCATCACGTCGAGTCATCCCTGCAAGGCGGGCTTGTGCCCGGCCGATTCGCTGCGGCATGGCCAAATGGGCCCGCGTCGGGCAATTCAACGAGCCCGTGTTTGCTGGCTTCGTCAAATGTCTGGGCATTTATCCCGTGAACACGCTGGTAGGCCCGTAATCGGGTCGCCTCGACTTGTTCGCGGAACCGCCTTGCGGCAAATCACTGCTGCTGGCCTGGATCAAGGTATTTTACTCGCCCCGGGGCACGGGCTTGAACAGGAAGCGCACATGACTTATCGATGAGAATCGTCAGCCACCCTAGTGAAGATAAGTAGTGAGTGCAGCGGCCATGGTGAAAAACACTCGATACTATGCAGAAATATTATTCTGCAAAAAATAATTTCTACCCTTAAAATTAAATTTCCTAATATTACTTACCATGATGATCTGGAAAATTAAAAGATGCATAAAATTAACCATGATTCACCGAATGAAATAAATCTTCGTTAATCTTGTCGGTAAAATTTACACACCTACCCATTGGAAATGCGCTGTATTTACAACCCATTGTAAATTAAGGGTTTCATTGATATGGCCCAGTTATTGCATACTAAAAAAGCTCATCCAACAACAGGGGAACGGTAATGAAACACTTGTTTGCTAAACTGTCAGTGGCAGCTGCTTTGGTAACGTGCGGTATCGCTCAGGCAGCGCCAATCCCGTATTCACCGGCCGGTACGCAAAACGCCGCAGTGTATTCATTTATCGCGGCATCAACCGGCAGTGTAACGGGCTATTTTGTCGGCGGGCAAGGAGCAGCCTATACCAATGAAGTGTCCATGCTTGTCAATGGTGTAGCAACCGGTCTTTATGGACTGAATAATAAGACATCGGATTATGGTGATTCATTCAACTTCGGGTCTGTTGTCGCAGGAGACGTCCTGGTATTCGTTCTCAAGAATGTTCTACCAGGCGATGTTGGGCCGTGGTATTCCCAAACTAGCATGAATAGCGACTTTGTTAACCATGTGTATTCGTCTTTCTACGCTGGTGACGCAAATATGATCGCCGGGACCTACGTCGCGTTCGAAGATCTGAATAATGGGGGGGACTTTAACTACAATGACGTAAGTTTTGTTTTCGCCAATGTAGCGGAAGTTCCTGAGCCTGCATCCGTCGCCTTGCTCGGGCTCGGCTTACTGGGCCTTGGAACGAGCCGTCGCAAGAAACAGCGCAGTGTGTAAATAGCGCGTGTTACCTACCGTCTGGCGGCTGCGAATAGCGCTGTCATGATTTATTTCTTGAGGCTGCTCATCATCGAGCAGCCTTTTCCGTTTTGCCCAGCCTGGCTCATCATACTCACACCGGCTCGTCCTGCGCTGGCCGGCGCCAGCGCTGCGTCATGGCAGTCGCGTGATGCGCAAAAGTATTTGGCCGAGATAAAAGCTTCAGAAACGAAAAAGGCCAACCTTTCGGCTGGCCTGACTCGTTGATTCTATTGGTCGGGGCGAGAGGATTCGAACCTCCGACCCCGTGCACCCCATGCACGTACGCTACCAGGCTGCGCTACGCCCCGACTAGTCAATAATTATATCAGAGCCACAAAAAAAATCTTGCGCTTTTGCCATACCCAGCGAGGTATGGCCCGGCGCTGACCTCTACTTGTTTCCGCCTACTTCCACTCCCCACGCAACGTCATGACCTGCTGCTGCAGATATTCCGGCGTCGCCAGCTCCGGCGCCACTGGCGTGCCCACTGCCAGCGACAGTTGCGAGCGCATGCCGCGCGCGATGCGCCGGCCGAACAGATTGCCCTGGTCGCGCGTGAACCAGCTGCCCCACAGGCCACGCAGCGCCATTGGAATCACCGGCACCTTGTTGCGTTCGATGATCTTGGTGATGCCGCTTCGGAACTCGCTCATCTCGCCCGTCTTGGTCAGTCGCCCTTCCGGGAAGATGCAGACCAGCTCGCCGTCATGCAGCGCGTGGGCGATGTCGACGAAGGCCTTTTCCATCGTCCACGGGTCTTCCTTGGCCGGCGCGATCGGGATCGCATTGACCGCGCGGAAAATCCAGCGCAGGAACGGCGTCTTGAAGATGCGGTGGTCCATCACGAAGCGGATCGGGCGCGGGCTGGCCGCGTTGATGACGATCGCGTCGACATAGCTCACGTGATTGCAGACCAGCACCGCCGGGCCGTCGGCCGGGATGTGCGAGGTGTCGATCATGCGCACGCGGTAGACGGTGTGGATCAGGATCCAGGCCAGGAAGCGCATCAGGAATTCCGGCACCAGCGAGAAGATGTAGATCGCGACGACCACATTGAGCAGCGCCGTGGTCAGGAACAGTTCCGGAATCGTGAAGCCCTGCCCCAGCAGCAGGATCGCCACGCCGGCCGAGGCCACCATGAAGACGGCATTCAGGATGTTCATGCCAGCGATCGTGCGCGAGACGTGTTTCTGATCGCAGCGCGTCTGGATCAGCGCAAACAGCGGCACGATGAAGAGGCCTCCGAACACGCCGATCATTACCAGGTCGAACAGGATGCGCAAGGCGCCCGGCTGGCCCAGCAGTGCCAGCCAGTCGACGATCGCCGTGCCCGCCGTGAAGCCCGAGCTGGCGAAATACAGGTCGATGCCAAATACCGACAGGCCAATCGAGCCGAACGGCACCAGGCCGATCTCGACCTTGTGGCCCGACAGGCGTTCGCACAGCAGCGAGCCGGCGCCGATGCCGAGCGAGAACACGGTCAGCAGTAGCACGAACACGCTATGGTCGCCGCGCAGGTAATCCTTGGAAAACACGGGGAACTGGGCCAGCAGCAGTGCGCCGTAGAACCAGAACCACGAGTTGCCCAGCATCGACAGGAACACGGTGCGGTTCTTGCGCGAGAACGCCAGATTGCGCCACGATTCGGCAATGATGTTGCGGCTGATGCGCAGCTCGGGCACCGGTGCCGGCGATGGCGGGATGCGCCAGCTGGCCAGCAGGCCCAGCACGGCAAACAGCACCGTGGCGCCAGCCACCAGCATGATGCCGTTCGGCCGGCCAACCAGCACCGCGCCGGCCACCTCGCCCAGCAGGATGCCGACGAACGTCCCCATCTCGACGACGCCATTGCCGCCAACCAGCTCATCGGGCTTCAGATTCTGTGGCAGGTAGGCGTATTTGACGGGCCCGAACAGCGTCGAGTGCATGCCCATGCCGATCACGGCCGCAATCAAGAGCCACAGATTGTGCGTCATCCAGCCGAGACCGGCCACCAGCATGATCGCGATCTCGGCGATCTTGACGATGCGCGCGAGCCGGGCCTTGTCGAACTTGTCGGCCAGCTGGCCGGCCGTGGCCGAGAACACCACGTACGGCAGGATGAACAGGCCGGGGATCAGGTTGTTGATGAGCGACGGGTCGAGCGTCGTCCAGTTCAGCGCGTCGTAGGTCATCACGACCAGGAGTGCCGTCTTGAACAGATTGTCGTTGAACGCGCCCAGGAACTGGGTCCAGAAAAAGGGGGCGAAACGGCGCTGGGTCAGCAGGGAGAATTGGCTCGGTTGGCGCATGCTGGAGGGCTCGGGTGACTAGGATGCCGTAATGTACAACGGCAAGCACGGCCGAACAAAGCATGTTTCTCATATTCATGCTTGCGTATTCGCATCTGATACCGAAGGTCGTGACCGGCGATACGAAACAGCCTGGAAGAATCATGCAGCACTACTCACGCGGCACTACCCGATCTGCATGATGCAGGTGACCCCAAGCCTAGCGGTCACCCGATGGTGCTGCGCTGCTTAGCCCAGCGACTCCAGGCGAATCCGCGTGACCTTGCCGATCACGGCCGGCATTGCTTCGATCCTGGCAATCGCCGCATCGATGCTCTTCTCCTGCGTCTGGTGCGTGAGCATGATGATGTCGATATCGGTCTGGTTGCCCGGCTCTTTCTGCAGCACGGCGTCGATCGAGATATTGCCGTCGGCCAGGATGCGCGTCAGGTCGGCCATCACGCCCAGCTGGTCCTGCACGTGCACGCGCAGGTAGTAGCTGGTCGTGATGTCGGCCATCGGCATGATCGCCACGTCGCTCATCTGGTTCGGCTGGAACGCCAGGTGCGGCACGCGGCCGGACGGGTCCACGGTGGCCAGGCGCGTCACGTCGACCAGGTCGGCGATCACGGCCGATGCGGTCGGTTCTGCGCCAGCGCCCTTGCCGTAATACAGCGTAACGCCCAGGGCATCGGCATGCACCAGCACGGCGTTCATCGCGCCCTCGACATTGGCGATCAGGCGCGCGGCCGGGATCAGGGTCGGGTGCACGCGCAGCTCGATGCCTTCGCCAGCGGCAGTCGTCGTGCGGCGGGTGATGCCCAGCAGCTTGATGCGGTAGCCCAGTTGTTCGGCGTAGCGGATGTCCACTGCCTGCAACTGGCTGATGCCTTCCACGTAGGCCTTGTCGAATTGCACCGGGATGCCGAAGGCGATCGCCGACATGATCGTCAGCTTGTGCGCGGCATCGACGCCTTCGATGTCGAAGGTCGGATCGGCCTCGGCGTAGCCAAGCGCCTGTGCCTGCGCCAGCACGGTGGCAAAGTCCAGGCCCTTGTCGCGCATCTCGGACAGGATGAAGTTGGTGGTGCCGTTGATGATGCCGGCCACCGATTCGATGCGGTTGGCAGTCAGGCCTTCGCGCAGCGCCTTGATGATCGGGATGCCGCCGGCCACGGCCGCCTCGAAGGCGACGATCACGCCCTTCTCTTGGGCGGCGGCGAAAATCTCGTTGCCGTGCAGCGCCACCAGCGCCTTGTTGGCGGTGACCACATGCTTGCCGTTGGCAATGGCTTGCAGCACCAGTTCGCGCGACAGCTCGTAACCGCCGATCAGCTCGACGACGATGTCGATATCGGGATGGTTCACCACAGCGAACGGGTCGCTGACGACTTGCACGCCATCACCGGTGACGCTGCGCGCGCGCTCGGTATTGCGCGCGGCGACCATCGTTACCTCGATGCCGCGGCCGGCGCGGCGGCGGATGTCTTCCTGGTTGCGCTTGAGTACATTAAAGGTACCGGCACCAACGGTGCCGATGCCCAGCAGGCCAACTTGAATCGGTTTCATAAAATCTGTTTCTCGTGAGGTCTGGGCGCGACGCGCTGGATCAGGCGTGGCGCCGTCGGTAACCGTCGAGGAAGCGCGCAATGCGTCCGCAAGCGTCGGTCAGGTCGTCGGAATTAGGCAGGAACACCAGCCGGAAATGGTCCGGGGCAATCCAGTTGAAGCCGGTGCCTTGCACCAGCAGCACTTTTTCCTCGGTCAGCAGTTCGCAAATGAACTGCTGGTCGTCCGTGATCGGGTACATCTTCGGATCGAGGCGCGGGAACATGTAGAGCGCAGCTTTTGGCTTCACGCAGGACACGCCCGGTATATCGGTAAGCAATTTGTAGGCGAGATCGCGCTGCCGGAGCAGGCGCCCGCCCGGGCCCACCAGGTCGTTGATGCTCTGGTGGCCGCCCAGCGCGGTCTGGATCGCGAACTGGCCCGGCGCGTTGGCGCACAGGCGCATCGAGGCCAGCATGTTCAGGCCATCGATATAACCCTTGGCATGGCGCTTCTCGCCCGAGACCACCATCCAGCCGGCGCGGTAGCCGCACGACCGGTAGTTCTTCGACAGGCCGTTCAGCGTGACGAACAGCACGTCGTCGGCCAGCGACGCCATCGAGACGTGCTCGGCCATGTCGTACAGCGTCTTGTCGTAGATTTCGTCGGCGTAGATGATCAGCTGGTGCTGGCGCGCCAGTTCGATGATCTCGAGCAGCACTTCGCGCGGATACAGGGCGCCGGTCGGGTTGTTCGGGTTGATGACGACGATGGCGCGCGTGTTCGGCGTGATCTTGCTGCGCATGTCGGCGATGTCGGGCATCCAGCCGGCGCCTTCGTCGCAGATGTAGTGGCGCGGCGCGCCGCCGGCCAGGCTGACGGCGGCAGTCCACAGTGGATAGTCGGGCGCCGGCACCAGCACCTCGTCGCCATTGTTCAGCAAACCCTGCATCGACATGACGATCAGTTCCGACGCCCCGTTGCCCAGGTAGATGTCGTCGATCGTCACGCCGGTGATATTTTTCTCTTGCGTGTAGTGCATGATCGCCTTGCGCGGCGCAAACATGCCTTTGGAGTCCGTATAGCCGGCCGCGCCGTGCATATTGCGGATCATGTCGCTGACGATCTCGTCCGGCGCATCGAAGCCGAACACGGCAAGGTTGCCGATATTGAGCTTGATGATCTTCTGGCCGTCTTCTTCCATCTGGCGCGCCTGCTCCAGGGCCGGTCCGCGGATCTCGTAGCAGACGTCGTCGAGCTTGTTCGATTTGGCAATCGGTCGCACAGTATCCCCTGGAAAATCGCCTGCACTGTTGCAGTGCGCAAAAATACCATTCTGCCCAAAGCGCACGGTTTAGGCAACCTTGCCGATCCGGTTACAATGGGCATCCGCACAGTCACCGCTTACCAGCGTCCACTTCGCCTATCGCCATGAAGCTCCATTCCGACAATACCCAGCAATACCAGACCGTTACCGGCGTCGACGCCAGCGGCGTCGAGATCAATGCCCAGCGTTACGACTACAGCCTGACGCTGCTGCCCGAGGTCCCGCCGCGCCCGTGGAACGTGACCGATTTCGACCAGCTCACTGCCGCCCACTTCGAGGAACTGGCGCAGGATGCGCCGGACGTCGTGATCCTTGGCACCGGTGCGCGCCAGCGCTTCGTGCATCCGCGCCTGGTCACCAGCCTGTCGAGCCGGCACATCGGCGTGGAAAGCATGGACAACGGCGCCGCCTGCCGCACCTACAACGTGCTGATGGGCGAAGGCCGCAAGGTCACGCTGGCCCTGATCCTCGAACGCACCGCCTGAATCGCGACAACAGCGGTTCAACAGGGCTGCAAACGTTTCAATCGGGGTAAATATTGCGATTCTGCCCACAAGAGTACTAGCGGCGGATAGCACCGACGGATTATCATGAGGTGCCGCTCCCCGCCATGGCGCGCCGGGAGGGTCACCTGCAGCTGCGCTGCGACCGTCAGGAGAAACCCGTGGCCGAGAGCCAACTTGCAACCTTTGCCCCCTTCACCGCCCCGATGACGGGCGAGAAACCGTTCGAACTGCTCGGCCGTCCCGCCAAGTACACGGTGCTGTACTTTTATCCCAAGGACAATACCCCTGGCTGCACCACCGAGAGCATCGCCTTTCGTGAAGCCTATCCCGAGTTCCAGGCACTGGGCGCCGACATCTACGGCTTGTCCCGCGATTCGCTGCGCTCGCATGAAAACTTCAAATCCAAGCTCGGCCTGCCGTTCGAGCTGATCTCGGACGCCGATGAAGCCGTGTGCACGCAGTTCGACGTCATGAAGATGAAGAACATGTATGGCAAGAAAGTACGGGGGGTCGAGCGCAGTACGTTTGTCATTGACGCTCAAGGCCGATTGGTGAAAGAATGGCGTGGCGTGAAGGTCAGTGACCATGTGACTGAAGTGCTGGAATTTCTGAAGAGCCAGCCCTGACAATGGATGGCTCCAGTTTGTTCAACCTGCTGGATCGCTGCCACTTATTTTGAGTCGACCTGTAATTCAACCTGTCCTGCACCTGCACTATTCCCACCCGGTTGCCCGCCGGGCCGGCGCATTTCCCGGCTCGGCCGTGTTGCAACACTTCAACCGCAATTCCCCTTATCCCTGTTTAGTCGCGTCATCTCGTGCGCCAGCGCCATGTGGCCCGCGCGCGCACGGTCTTCCAGACTTTTTTTAGATTGAGAACCTGATGCCACTGCCAAAAATACCGAATGAGCCAGCAACCATGCTGCTGGTCAAAGATTATCCCAAGGCCGAACCCGGTCGTTCGCCAGTGCGTTCGATCTCGGCCAAGCCAGATCCTGAAGTCGATGACCTGATCAGCGGTCAAGCCGTGCCGACGCCGAAGTCGCGCGCACGCCGCAAGGCGCAAGACACCCTCGCCGCCGCGCAAGCACCTGTGCGTGCTGCGCCGGTTGCCGAAGCCAAGCCGCAGGCTGCTCCCGAAGTTGCACCAAAAGCTGCACCCCAAGCTGCACCCCAGGCTGCACCTCAGGCACCGAACGTTGCCCCGATCTCGGCCAAGCTACGCGAGCAGGATGCCGAACAGCTGCATTCCGCCAAGCAGAAGCCCGTGGAAGCGCCAGTCAAGTCGTCCACCAGCCGCAAGGCCGACCGTTCGGGCCTGACCAAGGTGTTCGTGCTCGACACCAACGTGCTGATGCATGACCCAAGCTCGCTGTTCCGTTTCGAGGAACACGACGTCTATCTGCCAATGATGACGCTCGAGGAACTCGACAACCACAAGAAGGGCATGTCCGAAGTGGCGCGCAATGCACGTCAGGTGTCGCGCACACTCGACGCGCTGATCGCCAACGTCGACGACGACGCGATCGAGTCCGGCATTCCGCTGTCCAAGCTGGGCAACAAGGATGCCAAGGGTCGCCTGCTGTTCCAGACCCGCCTGACGAGCGCGCCGCTGCCGGAAGGCCTGCCTGAAGGCAAAGCCGACAACCAGATCCTGGGCGTCGTGCGCGCACTCGAGCAGCAGCAAGCGGGCCGCGCGATCGTGCTGGTGTCGAAAGACATCAATATGCGCATCAAGGCGCGCGCGATCGGCTTGCCGGCTGAAGACTACTTCAACGACCACGTGCTGGAAGACAGCGACCTGCTGTACTCGGGCATCGTCCAGCTGCCGGACAATTTCTGGGACACGCACGGCAAGGACGTCGAATCGTGGCAGGAAAACAAGAACGGCAACTCGGCGACCTATTACCGCGTGACCGGTCCGCTGATCCCGACCCTCCTGGCGAACCAGTTCGTGTACATGGAGCCGAAGGATGGCCAGTCGCCGCTGTACGCCCAGGTCAAGCAGATCGACGGCAAGACCGCCGTGCTGCAGACCCTGCGCGACTATAGCCACAACAAGAACAATGTGTGGGGCATCACGGCGCGCAACCGCGAGCAGAACTTCGCACTGAACCTGTTGATGAATCCGGAGTGCGACTTCGTCACGCTGCTGGGTCAGGCCGGTACCGGCAAGACCCTGCTGGCCCTGGCCGCCGGCCTGGCGCAAGTGCTCGAAACCAAGCTCTACAACGAGATCATCGTCACCCGCGTGACGGTGCCGGTCGGTGAAGACATCGGTTTCCTGCCAGGCACCGAGGAAGAGAAAATGTCGCCATGGATGGGTGCCTTCGACGACAACCTCGAAGTGCTGATGAAGTCCGACGGCGATGCCGGTGACTGGGGCCGCGCGGCAACGCAGGACCTGATCCGCTCGCGCATCAAGATCAAGTCGCTCAACTTCATGCGCGGCCGCACCTTCGTCAACAAGTTCCTCATCATCGACGAAGCGCAGAACCTGACGCCCAAGCAGATGAAGACGCTGGTCACGCGCGCCGGTCCTGGCACCAAGATCCTGTGCCTGGGTAATATCGCGCAGATCGACACGCCGTATCTCACCGAAGGCTCGAGCGGCCTGACCTATGTGGTCGACCGTTTCAAGGGCTGGAACCACGGTGGCCACGTCACGCTGGCACGCGGCGAACGCTCGCGCCTGGCCGACCACGCCAGCGACGTGCTGTAACAAGTTTTGCCGCCTGCCTCGTGCAGGCGCA
Source organism: Massilia aurea (assembly GCF_014200505.1). Lineage (GTDB taxonomy): Bacteria > Pseudomonadota > Gammaproteobacteria > Burkholderiales > Burkholderiaceae_D > Telluria > Telluria aurea_B. The sequence goes on from NZ_JACHBX010000003.1 coordinate 225,077, forward strand.
GTCCCGCAACGCCCGCCCTCACCGGCGGGCGTTTTTTTTGGCGCAGCATTTTCGGGTCACCGCGGCTCCAATGATGACAAACCAGCTATGATCGAAGCTATATAGAATTGTCCCGAGATCACTGGCAGGAAACGCATCATGAAATTTCGTTTTTGGGGAGTCCGCGGGTCGATTCCGTCCCCGGGGCCGCGCACGGCGCGCTACGGCGGCAACACGACCTGCATCGAAGTGCGCACCGATGACGACACGCTGATCGTGCTCGATGGCGGCACCGGCCTGTTCCCGCTGGCCCAGCACCTGCTGGCCCGCCCGCCCGTGCACGCCAATATCTTCATCACGCACAGCCACTGGGATCACATCCATGGCCTGCCCTTTTTCACGCCGCTGTTCGTCAAGGGCAGCCGCGTGCGCCTGCACGGTGCGCACGATCCGGTCACGGGCAAAGGCATCGAACACGTGATGGGCGTGCAGCTGCAAAACAGCTATTTCCCGGTCGGCGAAACGGACATGAGCGCCACCATCGAGTACTGCACGCTGACGATCGGTGCGCCACTCGCGCTCGGCGACGCGCTGGTCGCGAACGTGGTGACGAACCACCCGGTCACCAATCTCGGCTACCGCATCGACTGCAACGGCAAGTCGGTGTTCTTCACGGGCGACCACGAGCCCTGGTACAACCCGCATCCGGTCGGGCATCCCCGGCACGCGGTGGCCGAGACGCAGATGCGCGAGGCCGAACGTCGCATGGACGCCGTGATGGCGGGCGTGGACGCGCTGATCGTGGATTGCTCGTACACGCGCGACGAATACCCGTCCAAGCGGGGCTGGGGCCATGGCACCTTCGACGGCGCCATCGCGATGGCGCTGCGGGTTGGCGCACGCACGCTGTACTGCACGCACCACGAACCGACCCGCGGCGACGATGAGCTCGAGGCGGCCTTTGCCGACGTAATGGCGCGCCACGCCGGCTGCCTGGGCGAGCTACAGGTACTGCTGGCCTGTGAAGGCCTCGCCGTCGACCTCGGCTAGCCGACGTCACGCATACACTCACCTGTCAATTCTGTCAGGATAGCGCGCGCTCGTTCGGGCGTAGAATGATGTGCGGCTGTCAATACCGAACAGCCATTCTACCGAGCCTGCCACCATGACCTTTCCGCTGACATCACTCCTCACCTCGTGCGCTGCCGCCCTGTTGCTGGCGGCCTGCACCAGCCCTGCCCCTACCACCCCTGCCCCTGACGGCGCAAAGACGGCGAGCGTGCGCGAAGAACGCACCACCCCGATCGGCACGTACCTGCCCCGCAAGAAAGGCCAGACGGCCAACAACGCCGGCACCGTCAGCGAAGTCGAGCGCGAGAACATGAAAAATTCCAGCGTCGGCACGGGCGCGATGACGCAGAACTGACGCGGCACTGAGGTGCAGCATTCGCAAACAGAAAACGGCGCCCAGGGCGCCGTTTTCAATGGTGATCAAGCCACGATTACATAATCTTGGTGCCGATCCACCAGGCCACCGCCGCCATGAAGGCCGATGCGGGAATCGTGAAGATCCATGCCCACACGATATTGCCCGCCACGCCCCAGCGCACGGCCGAGGTCTTGCGCGCAGCGCCCACGCCGACGATGGCGCCGGTGATCGTGTGCGTCGTCGACACCGGAATCCCGAACGCGCTCGACAGCAGCAGCGTGACCGCGCCGCCGGTTTCGGCGCAGAAACCGCCGACCGGCTTGAGCTTGGTGATCTTCTGGCCCATGGTCTTGACGATGCGCCAGCCGCCGAACAGCGTGCCGAACGCGATCGCCGCGTAGCACGAGATGATCACCCAGGCCGGTGGATATTCGGCCGTCGCGCTCGTATAACCGGCGGCGATCAGGAGCATCCAGATGATGCCCATCGTCTTTTGCGCGTCGTTGCCGCCGTGGCCCAGGGAATACGCCGCCGCCGACACCAGCTGGAGTTTACGGAACAGGTTGTCGACCTTTCTGGGTGTGGACTTGACGAAGATCCAGGCCACCATCAGCATGATGATCGAGCCCAGCACAAAGCCCAGCAGTGGTGCGACGACGATGAACGCCACGGTCTTGATCAGGCCACCCGAGATCAGCGAGCCGGTGCCCGCTTTCGCCACGGCCGCGCCCACCAGGCCGCCGATCAGCGCGTGCGACGACGACGAGGGAATGCCGTAGTACCAGGTGATGACGTTCCACGAGATCGCCCCGACCAGCGCGCCAAAGATCACGTAATGGTCGACCACGTGTGGATCGATCGTGCCCTTCCCGATGGTTTGGGCGACCTTCATATTGACCACGAAGATCGCGATGAAGTTGAAAAATGCCGCCATTGCGACGGCGTGCTGGGGTTTCAGGACCCCGGTCGAGACCACGGTGGCAATCGAGTTTGCCGAATCGTGAAAACCGTTCATGAAGTCGAATACCAGTGCCAGGAGCACGAGCATTCCCAGCACGTAGATGCTGATGTTGAGATTATCCATGGTTATGCAGGTCTGCGACGCTTACGCGTTCTCGACGATGATGCCTTCGATGATGTTGGCCACGTCTTCGCAGCGATCGGTGACCGTCTCGAGGATCTCGTAGATGGCCTTCATCTTGATCAGGTTGCGCACGTCCGGCTCGTCGCGGAACAGCTTGGACATCGCCGCGCGCATCACGTGGTCGGCGTCCGATTCCAGGCGGTCGATCTCTTCGCACAGCGCGACCATCTTGGCGGCATTGTCCATATTGTGCAGCAGCGAGACGGCTTCCTGCACCTTCAGGCAGCAGGCCAGGCACAGCTCGGCCAGGCGTTTGGCTTCCGGCGTCACGGCTTGCAGGTCGTACAGCGAAATCGTCTGGGCCGCGTCTTCCATCATGTCCAGGATGTCGTCCATGCGCGTGATCAGCTTGTGGATGTCGTCGCGGTCGATCGGCGTGATGAAGCTCTTGTGCAGCAGGTCCACCGTGGCATAGGTGATCTTGTCAGCCTGCTTTTCAATCGTCTCGATCGCATGGGTGCGGGTTTCGAGATCGTCGAAATTGGTCATCAGGCTGACCATTTCCTGCGCCCCTTTGACGCACAAGGCGGCGTGCTGATTGAAAAGATCGAAAAACTTGCCCTCGGTGGGCATGAAACGTCCAAACATAGATTCTCCGTATTGACTCTCTGGGATTACGCGGTCGCGCCGGGAATGCGGCCACGCGTAAAGGCGGCCATTAAAACATCAATGGCCGCCTTGGTGTTACTACAAATGGTTATTTAGTCACCCTGATACACAGACAGGTTACCGCTGTAATTGCCGAACTTGGTGTACTGACCGATCCAGGTCAGGCGGATGGCGCCAATCGGGCCGTTACGCTGCTTGCCGATAATGATTTCGGCCGTGCCCTTGTCGGGCGAATCGGGGTTATAGACCTCGTCGCGGTACAGGAAGATGATGACGTCGGCATCCTGCTCGATTGCGCCGGATTCGCGCAAGTCGGACATCACGGGGCGCTTGTTCGGCCGCTGCTCCAGCGAGCGGTTCAGCTGCGACAGCGCCACCACCGGACACTGCAGCTCCTTGGCCAGGCCCTTGAGCGAACGTGAAATTTCCGAGATTTCAGCCGTGCGGTTGTCGCCCGGCTGACTACCCTGCATCAGCTGCAGGTAGTCGACGATGATCAGGCCCAGCTTGCCGCACTGGCGCGCCAGGCGCCGCGCACGCGCCCGCATCTCGATCGGGTTCAGCGCCGGGGTTTCGTCGATGTACAGCTGGGCGTCGTTCATCTTCTGGATGGCGTGCGTCAGGCGCGGCCAATCCTCGTCGTTCAGGCGGCCCGTACGCAGGCGGTGCTGGTCGAGCTGGCCGACCGAACCCAGCATACGCATCGCCAGCTGGGTGCCGCCCATCTCCATCGAGAAGATCGCGACCGGCAGACCAGCTTCAATGGCAACGTTCTCGCCGATATTGACCGAGAACGCCGTCTTGCCCATCGACGGACGGCCGGCCACGATGACGAGGTCGCCCGGCTGCAGGCCCGATGTCATGCGGTCGAGGTCGATGAAGCCGGTTGGCACACCCGTGATTTCACCTTGGTTCTCGCGGCTGTAGAGCTCGTCGATACGCTCGACGACCTGCGTGAGCAGCGGCTGGATCGGATTCCAGCCCTGCTGGCCGCGCGAGCCGGATTCGGCGATGGCAAAGATCTTGGACTCGGCTTCGTCGAGCATCTGCTTGACTTCCTTGCCCTGCGGATTGAACGCATTGCCCGAGATTTCATCGGCCACGGTAATCAGCTTGCGCAGGATGCCGCGGTCGCGCACGATCTCGGCGTAGCGCCGGATATTCGCGGCGGACGGCGTGTTCTGCGCCATCGCGTTCAGGTATTGCAGGCCGCCCACGTCATCGGCCTTGCCGAGCTGGTTGCAGGCTTCGTAGACAGTGATCACGTCGGCGGGTTTGCCGCCGTTGATCAGGCGCACCATCTGTTCGAAGATGATGCGATGGTCGTAACGGTAGAAGTCTTCCGCGTTCATGAAGTCGGCGATACGGTCCCACGCGGCGTTATCGCGCAGCAGGCCGCCAATGACGGATTGCTCGGCTTCGATGGAGTGCGGGGGGATGCGCAGGGCGTCGAGTTGCGGATCTGGAGATGCTGCGTTCATGGGCGGGATTATACCTTTTCCAGTCCTGTGACTGACATGGTTGGAAAGCCAAAAAGCAAAAAAGCCGGGCGAACCCGGCTTTTTCAGAACTGCGTGCTCAGCACATGTACAGCGTGTGCTTAGGCAGCTTCGCCCACAACAGCGACGGTGATTTCCGACACGACGTCGGTGTGCAGAGCGACTGCAACCGGGAATTCGCCGGTGGTTTTCAAAGGGCCGGTCGGCAGGCGTACTTGCGACTTCTCGACAGCGAAACCTTGCTTGGTCAGCGCTTCGGCGATGTCGAAGTTGGTAACCGAACCGAACAGACGGCCATCAACGCCGGCCTTCTGGCCGATGGTGACGGTCATGCCGCTCAGCTTGTCGCCTTCTGCCTGGGCAGCCGACAACTTTTCAGCTGCTGCTTTTTCCAGTTCAGCGCGCTTGGCTTCGAACTCGGCAACGGCGCCGGCGGTAGCGCGGCGGGCCATTTTTTGTGGAATCAGGAAGTTACGTGCGTAACCGTCCTTGACCTTGACGACGTCGCCCAGGTTGCCGACGTTGACTACTTTTTCCAACAGAATGATTTGCATAGTGATCTCCAGATGTCTGACTGTCGTGACCGACGATTAACCGTGGTGCAGGTCGGTGTACGGCAGCAGCGCAAGGTAGCGTGCGCGCTTGATCGCGGTGTCGACCTGACGCTGATAGTGCGCCTTGGTGCCGGTCAGACGTGCTGGCATGATCTTGCCGTTTTCCTGGACGAAGTCCTTCAGGGTGTCGACGTCCTTGTAGTCCACCTGCTCAACGCCAGCGGCGGTGAAGCGGCAGAATTTCTTGCGCTTGAACAGCGGGTTTTGCTGTTTGCGCTTCTCTTTGAGTTTCGCTTTGTTTTTGTCGAACTTTTTACCGAATGCCATTTGAGGCTCCTGTATCTAAATTGCCGGGTTAAGCGGCACTGAAATCAATGATGTGAAACACCAGGGCTTTGCTGTTGCGATTTTTCCGTGCAAGAAATCCGTTGAACCTGTAGCTGGCGCCCAATTCGGCGCTGGCAAACCTGCCCGAAATCTCGCCCGCGGCGAACGCGGGGACTTCGAACGCGACCGACCTTTCGACTCCGGCCTCTTCCTGCTGCGATTCGTGCATCAGGACGGCTGAAACGATTGGCACACCGGCCGGGGTGTAACGCAGTACGTCGCGCTCGGCGATGGTCGCCATGAGCTGGAGGTGGTTTGCGTTATGCACCCGGTGTTACTGGTTACTACGAATAACTGGGAAAAACTTAAGCAGCAGCAGGCGCTGGCGCAGCGGCTGGAGCGGCTGCTGGCGCAGCGGCTTCGGCACGGTGGCTCTTGGCTGCGTCTTCGCGCTGCACCGATTTCATCATCGGCGACGGTGCGGTTTCAGCTTTTTTCAGCTTGACGGTCAGGTGACGCAGAACCGCATCATTGAACTTGAATGCAGTTTCCAGCTCGACCAGGGTCTCGTTGTCGCATTCGATGTTCAGGCAGATGTAGTGTGCTTTTGGCAGCTTCTGGATCTGGTACGCCATCTGGCGGCGGCCCCAGTCTTCAACGCGATGGATGTTACCGCCGCGGCTGGTCACCGTGGTCTTGTAACGCTCGATCATCGCCGGGACTTGTTCGCTCTGGTCCGGATGGACGATAAAAACGATTTCATAATGACGCATGCATTACTCCTTGAGGACGTTTAACAAATGCCCACCTCGGCGTCAAGACGAGTGTGGGAAGGGAAAGCCGGCAATTATAACCTGAATATCGGTGACTTGGAAAGCCCCGATGATGCGTTATCGCCTCGATTGACCCCGCATTTGGCATATCTGACTCGACAATTCCACGGTTTTGACGGCTGTTTGCACTCTGAATCGCGATTTTCGCGATATTTTTTGCGTTTCCCCTTGCGCGCGCGAGAATACTGTACAAAAATACAGGTTACATACATAACCGGTTGCTGTAACACATTTATGCTAAAGCTCACTGCACGGCAAGAACAGATCCTGAACCTGATCAAGGAAGCGATCGAGAACACCGGTTTCCCCCCAACCCGGGCTGAAATCGCTTCTGAATTGGGTTTCCGCTCGGCCAATGCGGCTGAAGAACATCTGCAAGCACTGGCGCGCAAGGGCGCCATCGAAATTTCGCCGGGCACGTCGCGCGGCATCCGTTTGATCGGCGCAAGCGTCGAGGCGATTCCGATGCCGCCACCGTCGTTCATGTCGCTGCCGCTGGTCGGGCGCGTCGCGGCGGGTAATCCGATCCTGGCGCAAGAGCACGTCGAAGCCACCTACAATGTCGACGCGGCCATGTTCGCGGCGCGGCCCGATTTTCTGCTGAAGGTCAAAGGCTGGTCGATGCGCGATGCCGGCATCATGGATGGTGACTTTTTGGCGGTCAAGAAAATCGACAGCGCCAAGAACGGGCAGATCGTTGTTGCGCGCCTGGGCGACGAAGTCACGGTCAAGCGCTATCGCAAGACGGGCGATCTGGTCGAACTGCTGCCGGAGAACCCCGACTTCGACATCATTGCCGTCTCGCCAGACGAAGAATTCGCGCTCGAAGGCCTGGCTGTCGGCCTGATGCGTAGCTGGAACTGATGTAACGGCGCCGGCCTCCCCGGCCGGCGCTTGCTTTACCCGGCCTTGCCCTACCCGGCATTGCTTAGTTCGACGCCTTCTTCACCACGGCATTGTGCTGGTTGATAAATGCCTCGGTCGCATTGCGCCACGCTGCAAAATCCGCCAGGATCATCTTTGAATTAACCTTCGCGCCTTCCGCGATATTCTGCCGCACCTGTTCCAGGTAGGCTGCCGAGGCGTCCGCCTCTTGCTTGTTCATCAGCTTGGCAATATCAGCCGGAATCTTCTTGGTCAGCGGCGACTGCGCGTTCAAATTCGTCACCATCTTGTTGTAGCAATCCTGCCAGCCAGTCACGAGCTTGTTGACGCGATCGATCTCGTCATTCACCTTCGACACGGCCGGAATGCGCGGCGACGGGCAGCGGTATTCGCCCGACTGCAGCTCGGCGCCGTCGTAGCCCTTGATCCAATAGTCGATCTCGGCGCGCTTCGTGACACGCTCTTCCATGACGACCAGCGATTGGGCCGCGACCTTGTTGCCTTTGGCCGCTGACTTCTCGAACAATGCCTTGGCCGCCGCCTCATCGACGGTGCCCGCTTCGCCATACCAGTACATCTGGCCCAGCTGCTGCTGTGCTTGCGGGTTGCCGGCATTGGCGAGCTTGGTATACAGCTTGAGCGCGCCCGCGTAATCCTTCTTTTCGAACAGCGCGTTGGCGTCTTCCAGCTCGCCCGCATAGGCGGTGCTGGCAATAGTCAGAGAAAGGCAGAGCAGGAAACGTTTCATGGGCATCCGAAGAAAATGACAAGCTGACGATGGGGCATCATAGCCCCCTTTTACAGCGGGACTCAACCGTAAAAATGACAAGGCCGGCATCGCGCCGGCCTTCTTTGCATGGCTTTACGCCTCGCGGTAACGCCGCGCGGTAACGCCATGCGGTAACGCCGGGCTTTACACCGCCTTACGCGTCCAGCGCCTGGCGGAAGTCTTCGACCAGGTCGTCGGTATCCTCGATGCCCACCGACACGCGGATCAGGGACTCGGCGATGCCCATGCTGGCGCGGCGCTCGGCGCCCATTTCGAAGAAGATCGTGTGCGCTACCGGGATGACCAGCGTGCGGTTATCACCCAGGTTCGAGGCAGGAATCGCCAGCTGCAGGCGGTTGAGGTAATCGAATGGATCGATGGACTCGTGCAGCTCAAAGCTGAGTAGCGAACCACCGGCGCGAAACAGCGACGCAACGATGTCATGCTGTGGATGCGACGCCAGGCCAGGATAGTGCACCTTCGCTACGCGCTCGTCCGCCTCGAGCATCGTGGCCAACGCCAGTGCATTGGCGCAGGTGCGGGTCATGCGCAGGGCCAGTGTCTCGGCGCCAACAGCGATGTGATGCGCCGCTTCCGGTCCGAGCGACGCGCCAAAGTCGCGCAGCGCTTTCGCGCGCAACTGTGCCATGCCCTGGGCGTGCGCCGGCTGCTTGCGAAAGTTCGGTGCGATGTTCGGATACGCGCTCCAGTCGAACAGACCGGTATCGGTCAGCGCGCCGCCCAGCGCGATACCATGGCCACCAATCGACTTGGTCAGCGAATTGACGACCAGCCCGGCGCCCACGCTCTTCGGGCGGAACAGCCATGGCGACGTCATCGTGTTGTCGACCACGTACAGGATGCCCCGCTCACGGCACAGCTCGCCAATACGGGCCAGGTCCGCCACTTGCGTGCGCGGATTGGCGATCGTCTCGACAAACACCATGCGCGTGTTCGGCGTCAAGGCTGCTTCGACCTGCGCCACGTCGGTGGCATCGACAAAGGCGACATCGACGCCCTGCCCCGCCACCGTCTGCCACAAGCTGTTGGTGTTACCGAACAGGAAGCTCGACGAGACGATGGCGTCGCCTGCCTTGAGCAGCGCCTGGAACAGCGCGCCGATAGCCGCCATGCCGGTGCCGAAGCACAGCGTGGCGACGCCATCTTCCATCTTGCTGACCTTGTCCTCGAGCGCGCTGATGGTTGGATTGCCCTGGCGACCATAACGGAAGCCCGGCTCCTTGCCCTGGAACACGGACGCCAGCTGACGCGCATCCGTGTAGCCGAACGCGACCGACGTGTGGATCGGCTTGTGCAGCGAACCGTGCTCGATCGGCTTGTGCCGGTCGTTGTGCAGGATCGTCGTGGTAAAGCCGTAGGTCTTTTTCTCGCTCATGCTTACTCGGCTGGAACAGCAGGGTTTAGATTCAGTTGGGTACGGACCTGGTCTTCATCCTTGGCGGCAGGATTGTGACGCGCGGTTTCCTGGCGATCGAGGTATTCCGGGGTCACGTCGCCCGTCACGTAGATGCCATCGAAGCACGATGCCTCGAAGTTCTTTAGTGCCGGATTGACGTCCGAAATCGAACGCTTGAGGGCGTCGATGTCCTGGTAGATCACGCGGTCGGCCGTGATCTCGCGGCAGACTTCTTCGGTCGTGCGGCCGTAGGCGATCAGCTCGTCGCGGGTCGGCATGTCGATGCCGTACACGTTCGGGTACAGCACCGGTGGCGCGGCCGAGGCGAAGTACACCTTGCGCGCGCCGGCTTCACGGGCCATCTGCACGATCTCGCGGCTGGTGGTGCCGCGCACGATCGAGTCGTCGACCAGCAGCACATTCTTGTCCTTGAACTCGGAAATGATGGCGTTGAGCTTCTGGCGCACCGACTTCTTGCGCATGCCCTGACCCGGCATGATGAAGGTGCGGCCGATGTAGCGGTTCTTGATGAAGCCTTCGCGGTATTCCACGCCCAGTTTCAGTGCCAGCTGGATCGCGGCCGGACGCGACGAATCGGGAATCGGCATGACAACGTCGATGTCTTCGACCGGGATTTCACTGAGGACCTTGTCAGCCAGGTATTCACCCATGCGCAGGCGCGTGGCGTAGACCGAGGCGCCGTCGATCACCGAGTCCGGACGGGCCAGGTAGACGAATTCGAACGCGCACGGATTGAGCGACGGATTCTCGGCGCACTGGCGCTCGGACAACTTGCCGTCGTTGGTGATGAAGACCGCTTCGCCCGGCGCGATGTCGCGCATAAAGCGGAAGCCCAGGCCCTCGAGGGCGACCGACTCGCTGGCCACCAGGTATTCGTTGCCGTTTTCGGTTTCGTTCACGCCCAGGCACAGCGGACGGATACCGAACGGATCGCGGAAGGCCAGCATGCCATGGCCGGCGATCTGCGCAACGACGGCGTAGGCGCCACGCACGCGGCGGTGCACGACAGCGACGGCCTTGAAGATCGCGTCGGCGTCGAGCGAGAAGCCATCGGCGGCTTCCTGGATTTCGTGGGCCAGCACGTTGAGCAGCACCTCGGAATCGGAATCGGTGTTGATATGACGGCGGTCGTTGCGGAACAGCTCATCCCTGAGCTGGGCCTGGTTGGTCAGGTTGCCGTTGTGCGCCAGCGTGATGCCGAATGGCGCGTTGACGTAGAACGGTTGCGCTTCCTCTTCGCTCGACGAACCTGCGGTCGGATAGCGGCAGTGGCCGATTCCGGTGTTGCCCTGCAGCGAACGCATGTTCCGGGTACGGAAAACGTCACGTACCAGGCCGTTGGCCTTGAACATCGAGAACATGCTGCTGTGATTGGTCGCAATGCCCGCAGCGTCCTGGCCGCGGTGCTGCAGCAGCAGCAATGCATCGTACAGAAGCTGGTTGACGGGAGACTGCGAAACGACGCCGACGATGCCACACATGAGGTGCTCCTAAAAGCTTGGGTGCAAAATGACAGAAAACTGCGAATACAGCAAATACTGGTCTGGTAATACGGATTCAGTAATTAATATGCTCCGCGAAGGCAGCGGGCAAGAATGGTTTGACGGTGCGCGCGCCGGTTTCGGCAATGGGTGACAACAGCGCCTCGCGCCAGAACGCCTGCTGCGGGATTGCCGTCATCCCGCACAATATGACGCCGGCAAGCACGATCACAATGCCCCGCGCCAGGCCGAACAGGCCGCCTAGGCCCCGGTCCGCCAGCGACAGGCCGGTGGCGGCAACCACCGCACCGATTGCCATCGACAGCAGGCCCATCAGGATTCGTACGCCCAGGAACAGCACGATGAAGGCCGCCATCAGGCGCGCGGACCCGCCCGGAATGACCTCGGGCAGCAAGGGTGCGAGCTGGGCGCCGTAGACATTGGCCACCACGAAGGCGACCACCCAGCCCACCAGCGACAGGATTTCCTTCACCAGGCCGCGCAGCGTGCTGATCACGACGGAGGCGATCAGCACGAACAGCACCAGGTAATCGAACATCGTCACGCGGCAGCGAGGATCAGAGCGGCACCATCGAGCCGGACAGACCGATGCCGCTCAGTTTGGCGCGCACTTTCTCTGCTTCTTCCTTGCTGAACGGGCCGACCCGCACGCGGATCAGTTCGCCAGACTTCTGGGTGAACGAGGCCACGCCGGCAGCGCGCAGGCGGCTTTGCAGCTCGGTGACTTTTTCCTGGCTGGCCAGCGCGGCAACCTGTACCACGAAGCGCGGCGCCGGGCCTTCGGCCTTGACCGTTTTCGGCTCAGGCTTGGCGGCCGGCTTGTCTTCGAGAATCGCGATGGCGCGGGCGGCGTCGTCCGGACGGGCCGGCTTGGTGACGTGCTCGGCTTTCGGATGCGACTCGGCGGCTTTCTCGGCGACCTTGACCGGCTTTTTCTCTGGCTCGGGCTTTTTTTCGGGCTCTGGCTTGCGCTCGGCCTTGACGGGTTCAGGCTTCGTCACCGGCTTGGCTTCGGGTTCGGCCTTTGGCTTGGTTTCAGGCTTCGGCTTGACGGTCTCGACTGGCTTGACGGTCTCGACTGGCTTGGCTGGCTCGAGCATGCGCATCGGTGGCACCTCGCTGGCCACTGGCGCTGCGGCCACGGCGACCGGCGGCGTGCGCGTGCCGGCCGGCGGCGCCGGGACGGGCTCGATGATCTCTTCGTCGCTGTCGACGCTTGCTGTTGGCGCGACCTGCTCGGACGGCACCGGCAGCGGCGCAGCCTTGTCCTTGTCGGGGATGTGGATCGCGATGTCGGTGGCCAGCGGCTTGGGCTCGGAATCGAGCAGCATCGGCAGAGCCACGACGGCGGCCAGGACCAGCGCAATGGCGCCGACCAGGCGGCGGCGCGCGCGTTTTTTCTCGGGCAGGATCGGATCGCCACGGCTCGAGCGGCGACCGCCCTCACCGGCCGAGCTGGCGCGCTTGGAGCGTGCGCGCTCGGTGTAGGCGGCCTCGTCGTCCTTGACGAAGTGACCGCTGTCGCGAACAGTTTCTTGCTTGTTTTTAGTGCCGAACGAGAACAAGCCCATGCGATTGAGGTATCAGTGTAGTGAGGATTTACGGGCCGCCATCACGCCGGCAACCGTGTAGAACGAACCAAAGACCACAATTCTATCATTCTCCTCAACCCGGCTCAGCGCATTCGCGTAAGCGTCGGCGGGCGAATCGAAGACAGTCACCGAAAAATCGCCCGCTTTCGCGCCCGCTGGCTTCAATTGGGCGATCTTCTCGGCCAGCGCCGCAGGGTCGGCCGAGCGTGGCGAATCGAGGCGCGTGACGCACCAGTGATCGATCACCGAGGCCATCGGCGCGATGACGGCATCGATGTCCTTGTCATCCATGATGCCGAACACCGCGTACGTAAAGCGGTGAAAGCCCATATTGCCGAGGTTCTGCGCGAGCGTCGCGGCGGCGTGCGGATTGTGTGCCACGTCGAGCACCTGGGTCGGGCGGCCGGCCAGCACCTGGAAGCGGCCCGGAAGCTCGACCAACGCCAGGCCGGCGCGGGTTTCCTGGGCGCCGCACGGCAAGGTCATGCGCAGCGCCTCGAGGGCCGCCAGCGCAGCGGACGCATTGAGCAACTGGTTGGCGCCGCGCAGGGCCGGATAGGCCAGCGAATTGCGGCGCCCGGTGCGACCGGCGAAGCTCCACTGCTGCTGGTCGCCCTGGTAGTTGAAGTCGCGGCCGAGCAGCCACAGGTCAGCGCCGATGCTGGTGGCATGGTCGATCAGCGACTGTGGGGGCACCGGGTCGCTGCAGATCGCGGTTTTGCCGGCGCGGAAAATGCCGGCTTTTTCGAAGCCGATTTTTTCGCGCGTGTCGCCCAGATACGCCGTGTGGTCGATATCGATGCTGGTGACGATCGACACGTCGGCATCGATCACGTTGACGGCATCCAGACGCCCGCCCAGGCCGACTTCGAGGATGGCGACGTCGATCTCGCTCGTCGACAGCAGGTGCGCGATGGCGAGCGTGGTGAATTCGAAGTACGTGAGGTCCGTGTCCCCGCGCGCGGCTTCGACGGCGTTGAACGCAGTGATCAGGACATCATCGGACGCCATCTCGCCATTAATGCGGGCGCGCTCGTTGAAGTCGAGGAAGTGCGGCTTGATGTAGAGCCCGACGCGGTAGCCGGATTGCAGCAACACCGACTCGAGCATCGCGCAGGTCGAACCCTTGCCGTTGGTGCCGGCCACCATGATCACGGGACATGAAAACGCGAGCTGCAAGCGTTCCTTGACAGCGCGGACGCGGTCCAGGCCCATGTCGATATGGGTTTCGGCATGACGCGATTCGAGCAGCGCCAGCCAGTCGGGCAAGGTAGTCGGTAGTGGGGACATGGAGCTCAGAAAAGAGAAAATCGGCGGGTGATGCGGGGAATGTAAAAGGCGACCGCGGGGGCCGCCATCTGGCATGCACGCGCCGGTCGCCCCTGGCGATCATGTTCGCGGGTTGCCCTCGCGGCGGCCTGTGAATCGATCAGGCCAGGACTTCGGTCGCCTGGTTTTGCAGCAGGGCCAGCAGACGCGCAATTTCTTCGCGCATCTTGCGACGGTCGACGATCATGTCGACGGCGCCCTTCTGGACCAGGAACTCGGCGCGCTGGAAGCCTTCCGGCAGTTTCTCACGCACCGTGTTCTCGATGACGCGCGGGCCGGCAAAGCCAATCAGCGCCTTCGGCTCGGCGATGACGACGTCGCCCATGAACGCGAACGAGGCCGAGACACCGCCCATCGTCGGATCGGTCAGCACACTGATGAACGGCAGCTTCTTCTCGGATAGCTTGGTCAGCATCGCGGTGGTCTTGGCCATCTGCATCAGCGACAGCAAACCCTCTTGCATGCGCGCGCCGCCAGTGGCGGTGATGCAAATGAACGGCACCTTCTGCTCGAGCGCAACCTGCGCGCCGCGCACGAAGCGCTCACCGACTACCGAGCCCATCGAGCCACCCATGAATTCGAATTCGAAGCAGGCCACGACAACCGGCAAGCTCATGATCGAGCCACCCTGGACGATCAGCGCATCGGTCTCGCCGGTGGCTTCCATCGCAGCCTTGAGGCGGTCCGGATACTTCTTGCTGTCCTTGAACTTCAGGGTATCGACTGGCAACGTCTCCTGGCCAATGTCGTAGCGACCGCCTTCGTCGAGCAGCGAATCCAGACGCGCACGGGCGCGGATGCGCATGTGGTGGGAGCACTTCGGGCACACGTGCAGGTTGGACTCGATATCCGCCCGGTACAGCACCGACTCGCACGACGGACACTTGACCCAGAGGCCCTCGGGCATGGTCTTGCGGTTAGCGGCATCGGAGCGCTGGATCCGAGGGGGCAGCAGTTTTTCCAACCAACTCATATTCTCTCCTTTGCGGCAAATCTTACAGTGGGGCGTAGTGTAGCCGCTCGGAGGCAGCTTGTCGAATCGTAGCAAGCCACCAATATTGCCAACAAAACATCCCGCGCCGCCAGCACCCCGCGCCCACGGCCACCACCACCCAACAATGAGGGTCAGAGTCGAATTGTTTGACAACTTTCGACAATTTCCCAATAAATAGCACCGATCCTCGGCTGAATGAACGCCGAGTTTGATCTCCGAAGCAAAATGAGGGACAGAGTCACGTTGATGAGCTAAATAATCAATTTCCCAACAATTGGGGTCAGAGTAGACTTATTGGGCAATTCCTCAAAGTTGTCAAACAATTCGACTCTGACCCTAATTTATTTACGCGGCAATTTTCGGCGATTATTTCGCTGGCGAACCGATTTCGTTGACGGTGTATTCAACGCCTCCCAGGCGTACAGCCACGATGTTATAGATCCACGCACTCAGCATTCCTGCCAGATAGACGCTGACGATATACACAACCGCAAACAGAATGACCACGCCGGCGCCAATGGGCGGGACCTCGACGCCCGTCAGGATGGCGAGGAGAAATATCGCCAAGACCGGGAGCATAGCGACGAAATAGACTGCCGCCAGCATCTTTCCAAACTGGGCCACTGCAATGTGCTTGACACGCTTTTTCATTGGACACTCCCTCAGGTTGCGCTACGGAGAGATCAATTTACTGAGGAAAAATGAAAAAGCTTTAAGCTGGCGCAACGGGCAGGAGAGATGTGGCAATACGCCTGTGATAAACCCAGCGGCCATAACCATCGCAACCGGACATTGAAAAGATTCAACGGGCAATCACAAAAAGTTGTCAAACAATTCGACTCTGACCCTAATTGCATTGCAAGAGCTTGGAGGCAATCGCAATGAGGGTCAGTGTCGAATTAAGTGACAACATTTTCCGGAGAAATTGCTCAATAATTCGACTCTGACCCTCATTGAAATGACGGTGGCGGGTTAGCGGGCGTCGAGGGCGGTGCGGATGGTGGTGGTGAAGGCGCGGACGGCGTCGACGGTCTGGTCTGGCGGGCTGTTTTCGATTTCCTGGATGATACGGCTGCCGATCACGACGGCGTCGGCCACTTCGGCGACGGCGCGCGCTGTTGCGCCGTCGCGGATGCCGAAGCCCACGCCGATCGGCAGCTTGACATGCTCGCGGATCGCGGCCACGCGGCGGGCGACGTCGGCGGTGTCGATGGTGCCGGCGCCCGTCACGCCTTTCAGCGAGACGTAATAGCTGAAGCCGCCGCCGTACTGGGCCACTTGCTTGACGCGCTCCGTGGTCGACGTTGGCGCGAGCAGGAAGATCAGGTCCAGGCCGTTGTCGCGCATCTCGGTCGCAAACGCGGCGCATTCTTCGGGCGGGTAGTCGACGACGATGGCGCCGTCAGCGCCCGCTTCTTTGGCGCAGCGGATGAATTCGGTCTGGCCGATGCGCTCGATCGGATTCGCGTAGCCCATCAGGACCACCGGCGTGTCGGGGTCGTTCTTGCGAAATTCGCGCACGAAGCCGAACACGTCTTTCAGGCCGACGTTGAATTTCAGGGCGCGCTCGCAGGCGCGCTGGATGACCGGGCCTTCGGCCATCGGATCCGAAAATGGCACGCCCAGCTCGAGGACGTTGGCGCCGCCCTCCACCAGTGCGTGCATCAGCGGGACGGTCAGTTCAGGGCCGGGATCACCCGCGGTGATGAAGGTAACGAGCGCGGTCTTGTTGTCCGCTTTAAGTGCGGTAAAAGTCTGTGCGATGCGGGACATGCTGGGTTCCTCTGATAATCGGAAAAGGCGAATGCCCCGGCTGACCGGGGCACGATGAGATGGTTGATGCCGGCATCAGCCGAAATCAAGCCCCATCCGCTGCGCCACCGTGTGCATGTCCTTGTCGCCACGGCCCGACAGATTGACCAGGATGATCTGGTCCTTCGGCAGCGTTGCCGCCAGCTTCACCGCATACGCGATCGCGTGCGACGATTCCAGCGCCGGGATGATGCCTTCGATGCGGCAGCAGTCGTGGAACGCCTGCAGCGCTTCATCGTCCGTGATCGATACGTACTCGGCGCGCAGCGTGTCCTTCAGCCACGCGTGCTCGGGCCCGACGCCCGGATAATCCAGGCCCGCCGATACTGAGTGCGTCTCGATGATCTGCCCGTTCTCGTCCTGCAGCAGATAGGTGCGGTTACCGTGCAGCACACCTGGCAGGCCGGACGTCAGCGAGGCCGAGTGCTTGCCCGAATCCAGGCCCTCCCCTGCTGCCTCGACGCCCACCAGCTTGACGCCGGGCTCGCCGATATACGGATAGAAGATGCCCATCGCGTTCGAGCCGCCACCGATGCAGGCGACGACGTAGTCGGGCTGGCGCCCCGTCATCGCAGGCATCTGCACGCGGCACTCTTCGCCGATCACCGCCTGGAAGTCGCGCACCATCATCGGATACGGGTGCGGGCCGGCCACGGTGCCGATGATGTAGAACGTGTTTTCGATGTTCGTGACCCAGTCGCGCATCGCTTCGTTGAGCGCATCCTTGAGCGTTTTGGAGCCCGATTCCACCGGCACCACGGTCGCGCCCAGGAGCTTCATGCGGTACACGTTCTGGGCCTGGCGCTTGACGTCTTCGCTGCCCATGTAGATCACGCATTCCAGGCCGAAGCGCGCGCAGATGGTCGCGGTGGCCACGCCGTGCTGGCCGGCGCCGGTTTCGGCGATGATGCGCGGCTTGCCCATGCGCCGCGCCAGCAGCGCCTGGCCGATCACATTGTTGATCTTGTGCGCGCCGGTGTGGTTCAGGTCTTCGCGCTTGAGGTAGACCTGCGCGCCGCCCGCCATTTCGGACCAGCGCCGCGCGTGGTACACGGGCGACGGCCGGCCGACGAAGTGGGCCAGCTCGTAGCGGTACTCTTCAAGGAATTCCTGGTCTTGCGCGTACTTCGCGTAGGCTTCGCTCAACTCGGCGAGTGCGTGCGTCAGCGTCTCGGCGACGAACGAGCCGCCGTAGGGGCCAAAGTGCCCCTGCGCGTTTGGCAGGGCGTAATCAGGGGTCTTGAACAGCGGGGCGGCGTTAGGCGCTGCCTTGAATGGGATGTTCTGCATGGTATGTCTCGCTATGAATAGTGGCATCGGCTGCCCGCACGGCCGCGACAAACGCGGCCATCTTGCGGGCGTCCTTGATACCTTTTGCGGCTTCGACACCACTGCTGATGTCGACGGCAAAAGGCCGAAGGCGTACGACACCGTCAGTGGTGTTGTGTACGTTCAAGCCACCACTCAAAACGACCCGAGGCGCGAGCTCTTTTGGGATGAGAGACCAATCGAAGACCTTTCCTGCGCCGCCATAAGCGTCCACGTAGGTGTCAAGCAGAAGGCTTGAGAACCATGGACTGGCGGTGCGGTATGCAAGCTCACATTCTAGCAGCGTGCCAGGGATCGTGTCAGGCTTGACCCGAAACGCGCGCATGAACGGGCGCTGGACGGCCGCCGCAATCGCTGCGCACTGCTCGACCGTCTCATCGCCATGGAACTGGATCAGCGCGAGCGGCATCGCCGCCGCGACTTCCTGCACCTCGGCCAAGGTGGGATTGACGAACAGCGCGACGCCACTGACAAACGGCGGCAGGCCGGCGCACAAAGCGCCAGCGCGCGCTGGCGTGACGTAGCGTGGGCTCTTCGGGTAGAACACAAAGCCCAGGGCATCGGCGCCCACGGCGACAGCGGCGCTCAGGTCTTCTTCGCGGGTGATGCCGCAGATTTTGATACGGGTGCGTTGCATGAGGGTCCTTACAACCAGGGGAGCGGCGCGACCGCTTCCTGCGGCAGCTTCCAGATCGGATCGTACTCGATCTTCGCAAAATACAGGCCGTCGGGCATGAAGGTTGGCGCGGCCACGTCGCGCGAGCGGCTCTCGAGCACCTCGTGCATCCAGTCCGGCTCTTGCCGCCCCAGCCCGACATACACGAGCGAGCCGACGATATTGCGCACCATGTGATGCAGGAAGGCGCTGGCGCGCAGCGTGAAGACGATGATGTCGCCATGGCGCTCGATGCGCACTTCGTGCATGTCCTTGACCGGGGTCTTGGCCTGGCAGCTCGACGCGCGAAACGCCGAGAAGTCGTGCGTGCCGATCAGGTGGCGCGCGGCGTCGATCATGCGCTCGACATCGAGCGGCCGGAACATCCAGCCGGCGCGGTTCGACAGCAGCGCCGATGGCGTCGGATGGTTGTACAGCACGTAGTGGTAGGTGCGCGAGCGGGCCGAGAAGCGCGCATGGAATTCCAGCCCGTCCTCGCCCAGCGGCACCTCTTTGGCCCAGCGCACGACGATGGAATCGGGCAGGAAGGTGTTCACGCCGCGCACCCAGGCCTGCGTCGGGCGCACGAGATCCGTGTCGAAGTGGACCACCTGCTCGATCGCGTGCACGCCGGTGTCGGTACGGCCGGCACACGTGGTGGCCAGCGGCGTGCAGGCGAACTTCTCGAGCGCCATTTCAAGACGGTCCTGGACCGTATTGCGCTCCGGCTGTTTTTGGTAGCCGTTCCAACCGGTGCCGATGTACTGGACACCCAGAACAATTCGCGTCACGCCAGCAGCTCTCGCATCGCGCTGGCACGGCCAACCTGCTCGGTGCTGCCGCCCTTGATGACTTCATCGAGCAGTTCGCGTGCGCCTTCCTTGTCGCCGATTTCCTGATAAGCCACGGCCAGATCGAGCTTGGTTTCCATTTCCATGTGCTCGGGCGAGAGCGGGGCCGGCGCTGCAGCCATGTCGTCGACCGGGTCAGCATCGAACGCCGCTGGCGTCGGCGCATCGGCCGTCGCCGATGCCGGCAGATCCAGATCGAAGTCGAGCGCGTCGAGCGAGTTGCGCTGCAGCGTTGGTGCATCATTGACCGGGGGCGCAGACAATTCTTCGGGCGCCGGCACGGGCGCCGGGGTGTCCGGCAGATCGAACATGTCGAACGGATCGTCCTGACGCGCCGCGAAGTCTTTCGGCTCGGCGCCGCCAGACGCGCGCGGCTCGTTCGGCACGCCAAAGTCCATCGCGTCCAGATCGAACAGCGGATCTTCTGACGCGCTCGCGTTCGAGGAAGCACGCACGGCAGGCAGCGGATCGTTCACGGGCGCCGGCGTGGCCGGGGTGACCGGTGCGCCAAAGTCCATCGAGTCGAGGTCGAACAGCGGATCGCTCGGCGCCGCGGTGGCGTCCGCCGATTGCGCCGGGCTGGCCGGCAGCGACGGCAAACCGTCGAAGTCCTTGGCGAGACCCGCCATGTCGACCGGGGTGGCCTGCACTTGCGGCTGCGGCGTCAGGTCAAGCGAGAAGTCGTCACGCGCATCGGCCGGAGTGGCTGCAGTAGACTGGACCGGCTGTCCGGCAGGCGGCGCATCGAAGTCCATGTCGAATTCGAGATCATTGACATCGGTCGACAGCGTGGATTCGGGCTTGCCTGCCGCTGCCGGCGGCAGCATGTCGAAATCGAGGTCCGGCACGGCCGTCGCATCCGGGTCGGGCCGGCTTGCAGGCGCCGGCGCCGGCGTCGGCTCCGTGCGTTCGGCATCGGTCACCGGCTCGAACGTCAGCCCGCCAAGGTCGAAGTCGAGCGTGTTGTCATCAAGGCGTGGCGCCGCCACCGGTTCGGCTTGCGGCGCCGCGGTGCGGTCCGCATCGTCCTTCGACAGCGAGAGCGCAGACGCACCGGCGATGGCGCCGGCAGCGGCCGCGCCGGCAATGGTGCCAACGTTGCTGTCGGTACCCGCTGCCGGCTCGTCAGCACGCAGCGCATCCTGATACTGCTGCGACAGGATGGCCTGCTGGCTGCGCTCCTGCGCCGACGGCGTGTGCGCCGGGGCTGGCGCGGCGTTCGCGTACAGCGGGTTTTGCGGATCGATCCCCAGGCCCAGCGCCGCAGCGTGTGCCCAGTCGTCGCCCTGGCCGTTCGTGAGCGCATGCAGCTCGCGCGCCTGCACCTCGAACGCGCGGGCATCTTTGCGCGTAGCGTAGATCTCGAGCAGTTTCAACCGCACCGGATGACGGTCCGGATGCGTGCGCAGCGCTTCCTTCAGGATTTCCTCGGCCTGCGCATCGCGGCCATAGGCGATGTACACGTCGGCTTCGGCGACCGGATCGACTTCATTCGTATCGAGCTGGCTGGCCGATGGCGCGAAGCTCGAATTGAAGACGCTGTTGTTGGTGTCGACGCTCTGGCCGCCGCTTTCGGCGAACAGCGACTGGGCGCTGGCGCCCGGTGCGCCCAGCACCGACGGTTCGGTCGGCACCGGTTTCACTGGCGGGGCATTGCGCTTGCGGCGCTGCGCGATGCCAAACAGGATCAGGAGCAGCACCAGGAGGGCTGCAGCGATATAGAGCATATTGTCCAGCAGCGTGTCGACCAGGCCTTTTTCTGGTTCCGGCGCCGGCACCGGCTTTTTCAGGCGTGGATGCGTGACCGGCTTGGCCGGCGTCGCCACCACGGGCGCTGCTGCGGCGGCCTGCTCGGCTTCGGCGCCCGCGCGGCTCGGCACCGTCATCAGGTTTTCCAGTTCGCCGACGTTCTTTTCGAGTTCCTTGACGCGGGCCTCGGCCTGTTCGAGTTCGCGCTGCTTGGCCAGCGTGTCTTCGACGCTGGCGGTGCCGGTCTGCGGCGTGCCGGCGGCGCCTGCCGTGGCCTTCGACAGACGCAGCTTGTCCTGCGCTTCGTTGGCGGCGGTCGGTTGTTCTTCGACGCGCGCGGTCACGCGCCCGGTCGCGCTCTGGCCGCCCTGCGGCGCGCTGGCCGGGGTGCTGGCGGCGACCTGGCCGGCGAGCTTGTTCCGGTAGGCGTCGAAGTCCGCCGCATGCGCCACGACCACGCCGCGCGCTTCGCTCTGGCTCGCGCCGCCACGCAGCGCGTCGCTATCGGGCACGCTCAGGATCTGGCCCGACTTCAGGCGGTTCATGTTGTTGCCGATGAAGGCCTCGGGATTGGCGCGGTACAGCGCCACGAGCATCATGTCGAGCGAGATCTCGGCCGGCTTCACGCGGGTGGCAATGCCACTGAGCGTATCGCCGCGACGCACGCGGTAGGTGCTTTCGGCCGCTGCTGCATCGCGCTGCGCCGCCTGGCGCTGGGCGCCCTCGCGTGCGGCGGCGATGCGGGCCCGCTCGGCTGCGTCGGCGGCCGGTGCAGCTGCAGCAGCGGCGGCAGATGCTGCAACGGCCGGCTGCGACGTTGTACGCGGCGCCGGGGTGCTGGCCACCTGCGCCGGCTGCGTCGTGCGCAGTTCGGCCGGATCGAGCAGGAACGTGTACTCGCGCACCAGGCGCCCGTTATTCCAGGTTAGCTCGAGCAGCATGTCGACGAACGGCTCGTTCAGAGGCTGGCTGGAATTGACGCGAATAATCTGGCGGCCACCGCGCTGCTCGACGGCGAAACGCAGCGACAGCAGCGCCGGATTGAAGTCGATGTTCGCACTGCGGAAGGCTTCGGGCGTTGCCAGCTTGACGGCCATGCTGGCCGGGTCTTCGCCGGCGCTGGTCGTCAGTTCGATCTCGGCGCGCAGTGGCTGGCCAAGTGCCGACAACACGGTCAATTTTCCAAGCCCGGCCGCGCTGGCGGCGGAAGTGACGAACACTGCACTGGCAATCGCCGCAGTGAGGGTTTTCAACGCAGGTGCCATGAGCTGAGATTGTTCCGAAAAATGCATAGTGAGCAGCGAGTAAGTTGGCCGAGGGAAAGACGGTTTCCCGGAGTCTCAACATAACATCATGCTCTAGGGCACGCAAGCGATGCGCACGTTTACAGCAGGGGGAACAGGGTGTTTTGTGGCCTGCGAGACATGCCTTTACGGGGTTCGATAACCACCAGACATGGTAGTTGCAAGGAATGCAACCGGCGATGACGAACTGGAAATGACGGGCCGGCTGCGAGACAGCCGGCCCGGGGTATTGCAACAGTCCAGGGGCTTAACGCTCCAGCACGATACGCAGCATGCGGCGCAGCGGCTCGGCCGCGCCCCACAGCAGCTGGTCGCCAACCGTGAACGCCGACAGGTAATCGTCACCCATCGACATCTTGCGCAGGCGGCCCACCGGGATGGTCAGCCCGCCCGTGACGGCGGCCGGCGACAGGTCGCGCATCGATGCTTCGCGGTTGTTCGGCACAACCTTCGTCCACGCGTTGTGCGAGGCGATGATGTCGCTGATCTCGTCCAGCGGCACGTCCTTCGTCAGCTTGATCGTCAGCGCCTGCGAGTGACAGCGCATCGCGCCGATGCGCACGCACAGGCCATCGACGGGAATGGGCTTGGCGTCGAAGCCCGCACCGCGACCGAGGATCTTGTTGGTCTCGGCGCCGGCCTTCCACTCTTCTTTCGACTGGCCGTTGCCCAGGTCCTTGTCGATCCACGGGATCAGGTTGCCGGCCAGCGGCACGCCGAACTGCTTCGTTTCGTCAGCCGACAAACCATGCTGCGTGGCCAGCACGGTGCGATCGATTTCGAGGATCGCCGATGCCGGGTTGTCCAGCAGCGGCTTGATTGCGCTGTTGATCGTGCCGAACTGGGTGAGCAGTTCGCGCATGTGCTGCGCACCGCCGCCCGAAGCCGCCTGGTAGGTCATCGACGTCATCCACTCGACCAGGCCTGCCTCGAACAGGCCGCCCAGGCCGATCAGCATGCACGACACGGTGCAGTTGCCGCCGATGTAGTTCTTCACGCCGCGCGACAGCGCGGCGTCGATCACGGCGCGGTTGACCGGATCGAGCACAATGACCGCGTCGTCGTTCATGCGCAGCGTGGACGCAGCGTCGATCCAGTAGCCGTTCCAGCCGGCCGCGCGCAGTTGCGGGAACACCTCGCTCGTGTAGTCGCCGCCCTGGCAGGAAATGATGATCTCGCATTTGGAGAGCTCGGCGATGTCGCTCGCGCTCTTCAGGGTGGTTTCATTCTTCGCCATCGCCGGCGCGGCGCCGCCCGGATTCGACGTCGTGAAGAACACGGGCTCGATGTGGTCGAAATCGCCCTCTTCCTGCATGCGCTGCATCAGGACCGAGCCAACCATGCCGCGCCAACCTACCAGACCAACTAATTTCATCGTCTTCTTTCAGTGTGATTACAGTGTTATCCGAGCGCCGCGACGACCGCGTTGCCCATCTCTTCGGTGCCCACGCGGGTGGACCCTGCTTCGTGAATATCTGGTGTACGCAGACCCTGTGCCAGCACGCGTTTGACGGCGTTGTCGATGCGGTCGGCTTGCTCCGTCAGGCCAAAGGTAAAGCGCAGCATCATCGCAGCCGAAAGGATCGTCGCCAGCGGATTGGCCACGCCCTGCCCCGCGATGTCCGGCGCCGAACCGTGCGATGGCTCGTACAGGCCCTTGTTGTTCGCATCGAGCGAGGCCGATGGCAGCATGCCGATCGAACCGGTCAGCATCGCGGCGGCGTCCGACAGGATATCGCCGAACATGTTGCCGGTCACGAGCACATCGAATTTTTTCGGCGCCCGCACCAGTTGCATGGCGGCGTTATCGACGTACATGTGATCGAGTTCGACGCCGGCGTATTCCTTGTGCACGTCGGTGACGATATCGCGCCAGAACTGGCCCGTTTCGAGCACATTGGCCTTGTCGACGCTGGTCACGCGCTTGTCGCGTTTCAGCGCGGCCTGGAATGCCACGTGCGCGATGCGGCGGATTTCGCCTTCGGCGTAGCGCATCGTGTCGAAGCCTTCGCGCTGGCCCTTGAACGGGCCGTCCGGGCATTCGCGCACGCCGCGCGGCTTGCCGAAGTAGATGTCGCCCGTCAGTTCTCGAATGATCAGGATATCCAGGCCCGACACGACTTCGGGCTTGAGGGTCGAGGCGCCGGCCAGCTCCGGGTACAGAATCGCCGGACGCAAATTGGCGAACAGGCCAAGTTCGCGGCGCAGGCCAAGAATCGCCTGCTCCGGGCGCAGCGCACGCTCGAGCCCATCGTATTTATAATCGCCCACGGCGCCGAACAGCACCGCGTCGGCATCCTTGGCCAGCTTGAGCGTGCTGTCGGGCAGCGGGTGGCCGTGCGCGGCGTAGCCCGCGCCGCCCACTTCTGCGGTGTCCATCTCGAAGCGCTCACCGAGCGCGTTCAAAACCTTGACCGCCTGGGCGGTGATCTCCGGGCCGATGCCGTCACCCGGCAGGATCGCAATCTTCATGCTCGTCTTTCTTTTCTTGGTTTCTGGTCTTGGTTTCTTGCCTTGGCGCTGCGATCAGATCGCGTTGGCCAGCCACGGCTGGGCCGCGATATGGCGTTGTTCGAAGGCGCGGATCTCGTCCGCATGGCGCAGCGTCAGGCCGATATCGTCCAGGCCATTCAACAGGCAGTACTTGCGGAAGTCGTCGATGGCAAAGCCGAACGACAGGCTGCCGTCATGCGTGCCGATGCGCTGCTGTTCGAGGTCGATCGTCAGCTGGAACCCCGGCTGACGCTCGACCGCCTGGAACAGCGCCTCGACTTCGTCTTCGGTCAACGCGATGGGCAAGAGGCCGATCTTGAAGCAGTTGTTGAAGAAGATGTCGGCAAAACTCGGCGCGACGACGGCGCGAAAACCGAACTGCTGCAGCGCCCACGGCGCGTGCTCGCGCGACGAGCCGCAGCCGAAGTTCTTGCGCGTCAGGAGGATCGACGCGCCCGCAAACTGCGGCTGGTTCAGCACGAAGTCCGGATTGAGCGGCCGCGCGCTGTTGTCCTGACCCGGTTCGCCGTGATCCAGATAACGCCATTCGTCGAACAAGTTGGGGCCGAAGCCGGTGCGCCGGATCGATTTGAGGAACTGCTTCGGGATGATGGCGTCGGTGTCGACGTTGGCGCGGTCGAGCGGCGCCACCAGGCCTTCGTGTACGGTGAACTTATCCATCTTGTTGGCCTTATTTGCCGCCGGCGCCGGTCACGACCTGGCCGACTTTCGAGACATCGCGGCCGATGCCCGACACGGTGTTGCAGCCGGCCAGCAGGATGGCGACGAGGGAGAGTGCGAGAGCTTTTTTCATGATGTCCTGAACGAGAAAATGATCGTGGAATTGATCGCAATACGCCTTAACGCATCAGAGCGCGCGTACGTCGACAAAGTGCCCCGCAATCCCTGCGGCGGCGGCCATGGCCGGCGACACCAGGTGCGTGCGGCCGCCCTGGCCCTGACGGCCTTCGAAGTTGCGGTTCGACGTCGACGCGCAGCGCTCGCCCGGCTCCAGGCGGTCGGCGTTCATCGCCAGGCACATCGAGCAACCCGGCTCGCGCCATTCGAAACCGGCGGCCAGAAAGATCTGGTCGAGGCCTTCGCGCTCGGCCTGTTCCTTGACCAGGCCCGACCCCGGCACGACCATCGCCAGCTTGACGTTGGGCGCGCGCTGGCGGCCGCGCACGACATCGGCGGCGGCGCGCAGATCTTCGATGCGCGAGTTGGTGCACGAGCCGATGAACACCTTGTCGATCGCCACTTCGTCGATCGGCGTGCCCGCCGCAAGATCCATATAGACCAGCGCTTTTTCGATGGCGCCGCGGCGTACCGGATCGTGTTCGTCGAGCGGGTTCGGCACGCGGCCATCGATCGCAATCACCATCTCGGGCGATGTGCCCCAGGTGACTTGCGGCTGGATGTCGTGCGCATCGAGTTCGACGACCGTGTCAAACACGGCGCCGTCGTCGCTGTGCAGCGTGCGCCAGTAGGCCACGGCTTGCTCCCACTGATCGGCCGTGGGCGACAGCGGCCGGTTTTTGACGTAGGCGATCGTGGTGTCGTCAACTGCCACCATGCCCGCGCGCGCGCCCGCTTCGATCGCCATATTACAGACCGTCATGCGGCCTTCCATCGACAGCGCGCGGATCGTCGAACCACCGAACTCAATGGCGTAGCCGGTACCGCCGGCCGTGCCGATGCGGCCAATCACGGCCAGCACGATGTCCTTGGCCGTCACGCCCGGGCGCAGGGCGCCCTCGACCTTGACGAGCATCGCTTTGGATTTCTTGGCCAGCAGCGTTTGCGTGGCCAGCACGTGCTCGACTTCCGACGTGCCGATGCCGTGCGCCAGACAGCCGAATGCGCCGTGGGTCGAGGTGTGCGAATCACCGCAAACGACCGTCATGCCGGGCAGCGTGGCGCCCTGCTCCGGCCCGATCACGTGCACGATGCCCTGACGCCGGTCGTTCATGTTGAAGTACGTGAGGCCGAACGCCTTGGTATTGGCGTCGAGCGTTTCGACCTGCAGGCGCGAGGTGGGGTCGGCGATGCCCTGGGCGCGATCGGTGGTCGGCACGTTATGGTCGGCCACGGCCAGCGTGCTCGATGTGCGCCATAGTCCGCGGCCCGCATCGCGCAAGCCATCGAAGGCCTGCGGGCTGGTCACTTCGTGTACCAGGTGCCGGTCGATATACAGGACGGTGGTGCCATCGGCGTCGGCACGCACGACATGGGAATCCCAGAGTTTGTCGTAGAGCGTTTTTTGCATGGTCAGTCCATTGATGCGGTGTGAGGGCGCACAGGGGGTGCGCGCGGTCGCCGGGACAGGGTGCCCGGCAGCCGGGTTTTCGATTATGCCATAGTTGTGCTGTGGTGCACCATGCCGGGGCAGCGCATGTTTATGCCAAGGACCATAACATGTGGCAAATTAAGTTTGCAAGGGGTTTGCCATGCACAAATAAAAAAAGCCCGGATCAGTGACCCGGGCTTTTCTCTGCGCTTTTGCCGCCGCGTGGCGGTGGCGCTGCGTGATGCGACCTTATGCTGCCAGACGCACGCTGCTGCGGCAGCCATCCATCAGGAACGACAGGCCCACGACCAGCACCAGCTCACCCTCGGCCGAACGCGCCGTGCCGGTGATGCCTTCGACCGACAGTGCGGTCATCGGCTTGATGACCAAGTCGGCCGTGCCATCGACCGCTTCCATCGCCAGGATGTACGGTTGTGGTGCATTGATGACGATGCCGACCTTTTCGGAACCGGCCTCGTAGCCCAGCGCCAGCGCCAGCGAGCGCACCGGCAGCGGACGGCCCTGGTCTTTCAGCACCGGGGCGCCGCCGACACAGGCGAATTCGTCCGGCAGTTCGACGACGCGCTCGACGACCGCCATCGGCAGCGCCAGTTGCGCGCCCGACGTCGACACCAGCATCGTCGGCACGATCGACAGTTCGATCGGCAGGCGGATTGCGAAGCGCGTGCCCTTGCCCATCTGCGATTCGATGCGGATGGCGCCGCGGTTCTTCTCCACCGCCGTCTTGACCACGTCCATGCCCACACCGCGGCCCGAGACCGAGGAAGCGACTTCCTTGGTCGAAAAGCCCGGCAGGAACACCAGCTGATACGCGTCTTCGTCGCTCTGCGCGCCGTTCTCGCCGATCAGGCCCTTGTCCATGGCGATCTTGCGCAGGCGGCTCGGATCCATGCCCTTGCCATCGTCCTGCAGCACGATCATGACGCTGTTGGCTTCCTGCCAGGCTTTCAGCAGGATGAAGGCCTTGGCCGGCTTGCCATTGGCGACCCGGTCGGCAGGCGATTCGACACCATGGTCCAGCGCGTTGCGCAGCATGTGCACGAGCGGATCGTACAGGCTGTCCACGACGACACGATCGACTTCGGTCTCGGCGCCTTCGATGGTCAGTTCGACGTCCTTGCCCAGGTCTTTCGCCAGCTCGCGCACGAGGCGCGGGAATTTCTGGAACAGGCGGCCCACCGGCTGCATGCGGGTGGCCAGCGTGGCGCGCTGCAGTTCGGCCGAATAGCGCGACGCGCGTTCCAGCGTTTCGGCCAGCGTGGCGATCAGCGTCGCAGCCTGGCCTTCGAACTTGAATTGCTGCAGACGTTCGAGCAGCACGGCAGCCTGGTTCGCGGCCTGGACCGATTCGCCCGCCACTTCGAGCAGCGCGTCGAGCTTGACCGCATCGATGCGGATGCTTTCGTCCTTGGCCGGCGCATTGGCGACCGGCTTGGCGTCGTTGCGGCGTTCGGTGCCGTCCCAGCCTTTGCCACCGGGTGCGGGGGTCGTCGTGGTGGCGACTGCCGTCGACGGGGTAGCGGCGGCGGGTGCGGCTTGCGCAGCGGCTGGCGCTGGCGCTGGCGTCGATGTGCTGACGGCAGCCGCAGCAACGGCTGGTGCGCCGGCGATGGCGCTGGCAGCCGGAACCACGGTGTTGTACATGCCAACCCAGTCCAGACCATCGTCGCCAACGACCGGTGCGACGGCTACAGCAACCGGCGCGGCTGCGGCTGCGACGGGCGCTGCTACCACCGGCGCAGCGACTGGCGCCGGTGCGCTGTTGCCCTTGCCTTCGATCGCGTCCATCAGGATGCGTTCGAGGTCGGCCGGCATCTGGGCCAGGCCTTCCGGCGGCGTGCCGTTGTTCAGGTCACCCAGCTGGTCGGCCACGAAGCCCGATGCCTGCAGCGCTGCTTCGATCGCGATCGGCGTGACCGGCGCGGCGCCGGTGCGCAGCGCGTCGAACAGGTTCTCGGTCAGGTGGCAGGCCGCGACCAGCGCGGGCAGGCCCATGAAGCCGGCGCCGCCCTTGATCGTGTGGAACGACCGGAACACCGCGTTCAGGGTTTCCTTGTTGTCGGGATCGCGTTCGAGGCGCAGCAGGTGCTCTTCGACGTTGACCGCCAGATCCATCGCCTCGACGACGAAATCCTTCAGCATATCGTCCATTAGAATCCCAGATCGGCAAGAAGATCGTCAACGTTGTCCTGGTTCAGCGCCGCTTGCGGCACTGACGGGCCTTGCATCAGTGGTTCCGGTACTGCCTGCTTCTGCGCCAGCTTTTCCTTGAGGTCAGGCGGTGCGTTGTCGCGCAGCAGCTGGGCCAGCTCGCCCTCGACGGCCTGCGTGATCTTGACCACTTTCTTGATCAGCTGGCCGGTGATGTCCTGGAAGTCCTGGGCCATCATGATTTCGAGCAGGCGCGCTTTTTCGGCTTCGGTGGCGGCCGTCACGCTGGTGGCGAACTGGCGCGAATCGCCGGCCAGTGCCTTGAATTCGTCCAGGCTCAACTTGCCGTCGAACAGGTCGCCCCAGCGCAGTTCCATGTCCTTCGACTGCTTTGACAGCACGTCCTGGGCCGGCATGCCTTCGTCGAGCGTGTTCAGGACCTTGTTGGCGGCCTGTTCGGTCAGCGTGGCGACGTACTCGAGGCGATCCTGGGCATCGACGATCTGCGACGAGGCTTCATTGAGCGCCTTGTCGTAGCCCAGTTCGCGCAGCGAGTCATGCAGCAGACGCACGATGCCGCCGAGGCGCTCGAACATGCCACCGTTTTCGCTGCCCTCGTCGCCGGCAGCGGCGCTTGCCGGCGCTGCTGCTACTGCTGCTGCTGCTGGTGCAGCCGGTGCGGCGGCCGCAGCGGGGGCCGATGTGGCGGTAGCGGACACCTGGTCGAACAGCGAGTCGAGGTCGTCTTCGTCGTTGCTGGCAGCGGCTGCCGGGGCAGGCGCTGCGGCCACGGGGGCCGCGGAAGCAGGACTTGGCGAAGCGCTGGTGCGCTGCGCCGCCACTTCCTCGAATAGTGCGTCGAAATCGTCAGCGGCGTTGGTCATAATCCCTGCTTCTCCATAATATAAATTCGCAATCAGCTCTGCAATACTGGGGGTGTTGCGTCCACCGGGCCGGTCATTTCCGCGCCCATCAGTGGGACTAGTGTTGTCTGCGAGTGTATCAGCGTGGTTGCCGTAGGTAAATCTAAGAGAAGGCAATGCAACAAAATGGACGTGAAAACTTAGTTCCGCGACAATTAAAACGTGCAATTCCTGATCGTTTTTATATGCTTGGTGTTGTATTTTGTGATCGTGCTGTTGTTTTCCGTGAGAAAGTGTCGCATCCGGACGGTGACCCGACGTTTGAGCGAACTCAACACTTTGCGTTTTCAACACTGGCCATTCGGCATATGGTTGTCAGAATGGAGATGCCCTGAGGAGAATCATCATGTATCGAAAAATTTTGATTACAACCGACGGGTCCGCCGTCTCCCAGCACACCGCCTGCGCGGGCGTCAAGTTTGCCCAGCAACTGGGCGCCGAAGTCCTGGCCCTGTTCGTCGCGCCCGAATACCAGTACCCGGTGTACGTCGAAATCATCCCGCCCTCCTACCCCAGCGAAGAAGAATACGCCGCCCAGATGCGCCGGATGGGCGAGGAATACATGGGCAGGATCACGCGCTCCTGCGCATCGGCCAATCTCGCGCACCGCTGCCTGACGGCGTTTTCGGATACGGCAGCGCTCAAGATCGTCGAGGTCGCCGAGCAGGAAGGCTGCGACCTGATCTTCATGGGCTCGCACGGCCGCAGCGGCTGGAACCAGTTACTGCTGGGCAGTGTTACGAACAAGGTACTGTCGCATACCGCCAAGCCGGTGCTGGTGCACCGGCTGATCGCCGAGCCGGCAGTCTGAACGAGACAAAACCGTCTGCCCTTCGCACAAAGTCATCCAGGGCAACCCGCAGTATTGATAGCAGGACTTACACCTGGAAAACGTGTTTAACTGAACAACGGTTTTCGGGGGTAGGAAACCTCTTAATGTGTGAGGAATCGATATGGTCAGAATTGTCATCGCGGACGATCACACGATCATGCGCGAAGGTCTCAAACGTATCCTGGAGGGCGCCGAAGAAGTTGACATTGTCGGCGAGGCAACCAATGGGTTCGAAGTGCTGGCACTGGTGCGCCAGGGTGGCTTCGACCTGTTGCTGCTCGACCTGTCGATGCCCGGGCGCAGCGGCGTCGACCTGATCCGCCAGGTGCGCAGCGAGGCGCCCAAGCTGGCCATTCTCATCCTCACAATGCACGAAGAAGAACAGTACGCCGTGCGCGCGATCCGGGCCGGCGCCCAGGGCTACCTGACCAAGGAAAGCGCGGGCACGCAGTTGGTGGGTGCTATTCGCAAGGTGGCTTCCGGGCGCCCCTATATTAGTACCGAGGTCGCAGAGCAATTGGCCCTGAATATCATGGCCCCAAGCGAGCAATTGCTCCACAAGCAGTTATCCGACCGCGAATTTGAGGTATTTTCCCATCTCGTGGGTGGGAAATCGATTACCGAGATCGCCAACGGCCTGCATCTGTCCGTGAAGACCGTAAGCACCCACAAAACCCGCATCATGCAGAAAATGGGGATGAGTTCGCTCTCGGAAATGGTGCAATACGCCGTAGCGCACCGCCTGCTCTCGCCGATGAAAGCCTGAGTACGGCGGGGTCGTGACCGCGTGCCGACTTCCCAATCCGATGTTGCGCAACAACTGCACCCACGAATTAGTTTG
This sequence comes from Massilia aurea, assembly GCF_014200505.1. Classification (GTDB taxonomy): domain Bacteria; phylum Pseudomonadota; class Gammaproteobacteria; order Burkholderiales; family Burkholderiaceae_D; genus Telluria; species Telluria aurea_B. Next base: position 257,211 of record NZ_JACHBX010000003.1, read on the forward strand.
TTCAAAAACAAAGGTCTGACCTTCCTGTTTCACCCCTCCGTCAGTCGGGCAACGCCGCTTGCCAGTAGGAATTGTCCTACAAACCTACCATCTGTCCTACCTACATATTCAGGCAACGCTGATAGTCGTGCCGGGCTCGTGTTGGCATACTGAATTCGCCGCATTGACTTGCTCGCGATCCAAGTCACAGCGTCAGCCGCTAGCAATCAATGGCATGGCAGATGTACGTCAACTTCGGCTGTGCCGCCGGGGTCGCCTCAAACCCTGAGTTTCTTACCGGAGAAGAGCATGCAGTCTCAGCCACCGTCAGAACCACGCAATGCCAATCAGCCGACCCTGCATTCCCCGATGGAGGCCGGTCGCCAGCGCCAGGGCCGACTCTGGTCCAACCTCAAGGAAGTCTGCGACCTGCTGCGTATCCAGGCCAGCGTCTCGGTAAGCTCCGAAGAACTGTTGTTCCAGCACGTTCAGTTTAAGACCGGCCAGCGCGTCCACACGATCGGGCAAGCCTTCGACACGCTGTACATCGTCAACTCGGGCTTTCTCAAGACCGTGCTGATCGACGAGTTCGGCAACGAGCAGGTGCTCAGCTTTCCGATGAAGGGCGACATGCTCGGCGTCGACGGCATCCATACGCGCCACTATGCGTCCGAGGCGGTGGCCCTGTCCGATTGCGACCTGATACTGCTGCCGTTCAAGAAACTGACGGCGCTGGGCCGCGTGCACAACCAACTCGAGAACATGATGTACGGCGTCATGAGCCGCGAGCTGGTGCGTGAGCAAACGATGATCGGCATGCTTGGCGCCCTGTCGGCCGAGGCGCGCGTGGCACGCTTTCTCGTGTCGCTGGCCGACCGCTTCGCCGCGATGGGCTACTCGAGTAAACTCTTCAACCTGCGCATGACCCGCCACGAGATCGGCAGCTACCTGGGCCTCACGCTGGAGACCGTCAGCCGTACGCTGTCGGCCTTCAACGAAATCGGCATGATCACGGTCGACCAGCGCACCATCGGCATCAAGGACGCCGAATCGCTCAAGACGCTGCGCCGCCTGCCCCCATCACGTTCACGCACGAAGGCAAGCGCCAAGCAAAAGGCCGAGCTCGATCAATCGGGCGACGATCAGGTGCTGGCCACGGCCTGAAACCCGTCCGCCCAACGACCAACGCTCGCCAGTGATGGCGGGCGTTGTCATTGGTGCGTACCGTCTGGATTACTCTTGCTTGTCGAGCGTCAGCACGCCATCGCTGACGCGCACGCGGTCGCCGGTCCGGTAGCCCGGATTGTTGGCAAACTCCAGCACCTGCGTCGTATCGGTCGTATTCATGCGCACCGTCACGCGGAAATACTGGCGCGCGGTGGCGTCACTGGCCAATGGCCGTGGATTGGGCAAGGCACCCTGCACGGTTTCCACTTTCTCGATGATGCCGCAGCTGGTGCAGTAACGGGCCACGCGCGGGCGCTCGGTCATGCGCGGGGCTGGTGGTGGCGCCGCGCCGGGGGCTGCCGCGGCGATGCGGGCATCCTTGGTGGCCAGCTGGCGCGTGTCGTCCGCGGGCTGCGCCACATCACTCCGCACGAGCGACTCGCGCAGCACGCTCGTGGCGACCTCGTTCCCCATGCGCAGCTCAGCGGTCACGCGGCTGTCGGCCTTCAGGCGGTCACGCGTGCCGATCACGTATGAACCCGTGTACTGGCCGGGTTCGACTTCGGTCAGGTGCAGCGCACGGTTCGCACCATCGAGATTGAGCGTGGCATTGCCGCCCGGCGTGCCGTACAGGTCGAACTGCAGGCGGACACCCTGGTCGAGCCGCGCGACTTCTTCGACATTGAAACCATTGATTGCTGGCGTGGCGGTGCGGCTTTGCGGCGCAGGCTGCGCCAGGGCAGTCCCGCTGGCGGTCAACAGTACCGTGGCTGGCGCCATGGCGGCGGCGATGGTGCACATCATGAGGCGTAGTTTCATTGGCATTCTCCTGGCATCAGCGGATCAATGGATCAGTGGCCGACCTTACGCCTGCGATCGCCCCGGGTCGGTACGCTGACGTACGCAGCTGTCAGCCGACGCCGTGCACCATGTCGCCCGAGGTCACATAAATGCGGTCGCCCGGCCCCGGCTTGACCGCGTGCCCGCCCGTGAAGGACCCGAACGATGGCAAGAGAAGGCCCTGCGTGCCGACGACGAAGCACGGCAGGCGCAGCGCATCGAAGCGCGTGGCCAGCACGTACACCGGATGCACGTGGCCGGCCAGGCCATAGCCCGCCGCATCGACGCCCGGATGGTGGCAGAACGCAAACGGGCCGATCGCATGCGGCTCGTCGACCAGCTCGATGCCCAGTGCGTCGGACGGATCGCCCGCGTGCAGGTCGTGATTGCCGCGCACGAGCGTCAAGGCCAGATCGGGATGGCGCCCGCGCCAGGCCAGCATCGCCAGTTGGGTCGAGCTGGCATGGGCTGCGCGCGCATGCAGGAAGTCACCGAGGAACGCGACGTGGCGCGCATCGTGCTGCGCGACCAGCGCGTCCAGGCCTGCCAGGTTTTCTGACGTCGTCCCGCGCGGCACCGGTACACCCAGCGAGCGAAATGCCGCTGCCTTGCCGAAGTGGATGTCGGCGACGATCAGCATGCGCTGGGCGGGCCAGTAGACGGCTTTCTCGGGCAACAGCAGCAGCGTCTCGCCCGCCACCTGGATGGTTGCATGCGTCATGCGGCCGCCTTCTCGAGTTCGCGCACCATGCGCGCGACGCGGTCGCTCAGTTTCTCGGTGCTGACTTTTTCGCGGAAGCGCTCGACCATCAGCGCGAAGCCGAACGGCGTGGCGCGCTTGACCTCGCGGTACGCCACGCGGCGCGCGTGCAGTTCGAGCAGCGTGTCGCGCAGGCGCGTCAGTTCCAGCTCCTGCTCCATCACTTCGCGCTCGGCCTGCGTGAGCAGCAGATTGCCGGCGTCGTGCTTGCGAAACACCTCGAAGAACAGCGACGACGATGCCTGCAACTGCCGGTTCGATTTCGGCTGGCCCGGATAGCCCTGGAACACGAGCCCCGCAATGCGCGCCACTTCGCGAAAGCGCTGCTGCGACAACTGCGTCGCGTTCAGGCTGTCGATGACGTCTTCCAGCAGGCGCTCGGTATCGAACAGCGCCACGCCCGCCCCCGTGGACGCGGCGAACATGCCCGCCCAGTCCACCGGCTCGGGCGACATCAGCTCGAAGCCATAGTCGTTGATCGCGATCGAGAACGTGATCGGCTGCACGCGCCCGACGCGAAACGCCATCAGCGAGGCCAGTCCCATGTGCACCGAGCGCCCCGCGAACGGGTACACGAACAGGTGATACCCTTCGCGGCTCTTCATCGATTCGAGCACCAGCGTTTCGCTGGTGGGCAGCGCCGACCAGCGCTGCTGGATCTCGATCAGCGGTGCGAGCGCGCGCATCTCGGGGCCGTCGAACACGCCTGCATCGGCCAGCCGGAGTTCTTCCAGCGCCGCGTGCGCCAGTTCGTTCGACATCGGCATCTTGGCGCCCTGCCAGCGCGCGATGGCGCCGCGCGTGCCGGTGGCGCGCCGCACGAACGCCGTCAGTTCATGCACGCGCACGAATTCGAGGATGCGCCCGCCGAACAGGAAACGGTCGCCCGGTTTGAGGCGCGAGATGAACGATTCCTCGACGCTGCCGATGCGCCCGCCCGACATGTACTTCACCTGGATCGTCGCATCGGACATGATGGTGCCGATGCTCATCCGGTGCCGGCGGCCGATGGCGGCATCGGGGACGCGATAGACGCCCTCCTCGTCCGGCAGCACACGGCGGTATTCGGGATACACGGTCAGGCTCTGGCCGCCGCGTGCGACAAAGTCGAGCGCCCACTGCCATTCTTCCAGCGTCAGGTGCCGGTACGACCAGGCCTGACGCACTTCGTCATACAGTTCGTCGGCGCGAAAGCCACCGCCCAGCGCCACCGTCACGATGTGCTGGACCAGCACGTCGAACGGCTTGTTGGGCACATAGCGGCCCTCGATGCGGCGCGCCGCCACCGCCTTGCGCGCACCGGCTGCCTCAAGCAATTCGAGGCTGTTGGTCGGCACCAGCGTCACGCGCGAGACGCGCCCCGGCGCGTGGCCGCTGCGGCCCGCCCGTTGCAGCAGGCGTGCCACGCCCTTGGCGCTGCCGATCTGCAGCACGCGCTCCACGGGCAGAAAGTCCACGCCCAGATCCAGGCTCGCGGTGCAGATGACGGCCTTGAGGATGCCGCTCTTCAGACCAAGTTCCACCCATTCGCGCACCTCGCGATCGAGCGAGCCATGGTGCAGCGCGATCACGCCCGCCCAGTCGGGCCGCGCCTCGAGGATGTTCTGGTACCAGATCTCGGACTGCGACCGGGTATTGGTAAACACGAGCGTTGCCTCGTGTTTTTCAATCTCGTCGATCACGGGCTGCAGCATTTGCAGGCCCAGGTGCCCGCCCCAGGGGAAGCGCGAGACGTTCTCGGGAATCAGCGAATCGACAACGATCTTCTTGCGCGTGTCGCCCTCGACCAGCACGCCCGCATCCGCGCCAAGCAAAACCTGGCGCGCCAGATCGAGATTGCCCATCGTCGCCGACACGCCCCAGACCAGAAGCTCGGGCCGCCAGCGCCGTAGCCGCGCCAGCGCCAGTTGCACCTGCACGCCGCGCTTGCTGCCCATCAGTTCGTGCCATTCGTCGACGATGATCATGTCGAGGTTGCGGAACTGTTCGAGCGCCGCCGCATTGCTGAGCATGAGCGTCAGGCTTTCGGGCGTCGTCACCAGGGTGGCCGGCATGCTGCGCGTCTGGCGCGCGCGCTCGCTGGCTTTCGTGTCGCCCGTGCGCGCGCCGATGCGCCACTCGGGCATCAGCTCGGCTGCGGAGTCTTCGAGCGCGCGTTGCGTATCGGCCGCTAAGGCCCGCATCGGCGTGATCCACAGAACCCGCAGGCCAGCCTTGTTACGGCCCGACGCAAGGCCCGCGCGCTGCAGCGCCGCGAACCAGACGGCAAAGGTTTTACCGACGCCGGTATTCGCATGCAGCAGGCCCGATTCGCCCTTGAGCGCCGCCTTCCAGACATTGCGCTGGAACGGGAATACCGTCCAGCCACGCCCGGCGAACCACGCGTCGACCCGGTCCTTGACTTCGTTGCGACTCATGCGGTGGCCGCCTCCAGCAAACCCTTCAGCGTGTCGAGCGTATCGGCTTCCTCGACCGGTTTGTCGGTGCGGCGACGCAGGATGCGAGGAAAGCGCACCGCGATGCCGGCCTTGTGCCGCGGTGAGAGCGCGATGCCCTCGAAGCCGATCTCGAACACCATCGTCGGCTTCACCGACCGCACCGGCCCGAACTTTTCAATGGTCGTGCGCCGGATGACATTGTCGACCTGCCCGATCTCGGCATCGGTCAGGCCTGAATACGCTTTCGCGAACGGCACCAGCTTGCGCTCGTCGCCCTCGCCGTCCCACACGGCGAACGTGTAGTCGGTGTACAGCGACGCGCGCCGCCCGCTGCCCGGCTGCGCATACAGCAGCACCGCATCGATGGCATACGGATCGATTTTCCACTTCCACCAGGTGCCGACATCCTTCGTGCGCCCGACGCCATACTGCGCCGTGCGCGCCTTGAGCATCATCCCCTCGACGCTGCGGGCACGCGAGCCGGCGCGCAGCTCGGCCAGCGCTTCCCAGCTGTCGGCTTCGACCACTGGCGACAGCCGCAACTGGCGCTGATCGAGCTTGGCCACTTCGACTTCGAGCAGCGCGCGCCGCTCGTGCTGCGGCAAGCCGCGCAGATCCACACCATCGAGTTCGAGCAGGTCATAGCAGCACAACACGGCCGGCAGTTCAGCCAGCAGTTTGGCGGACAAGGTCTTGCGGCCGATGCGCTTTTGCAGGTCGGCGAACGGCGACGGCATCGCCGCATCGGGCTGCCAGATCAGCACTTCGCCGTCGAGCACCATGCCGTCCGGCAGGCGCGCTGCCGCCAGTTCAGGGAACCGCTCCGTGATCAGATCTTCGCCGCGCGACCACAGGAAACTCTGGCCGTCGCGTCGCACGAGTTGCGCACGGATGCCGTCGTACTTCCATTCGACGATCCAGTCAGACGGCTCGCCCAGGCTCGCCGGTTCGGCCGCCAGCTGGTGCGACAGGAAGAAGGGGTACGGCTGGCCACCGCGCAGTTTGTGTTCTTCGGCCGACTGCTCGGCGATCAGTTGCAGAAAACCCGCCGCCGTCGGCTTCACGCGGCCATCGGTCCAGCCCATCAGGCGCTGGGCAATGAGTTTGCTGTCCACCGCCGCAATCGCCGCCAGCGCGCGCGTGACGAGCAGGCGCGAGACGCCCACGCGGAAACCACCGCCAATCAGTTTGACGAGCAGGAAGCGTTCGCGCCAGTCGAGCTCGTTCCAGTAGCCGAACAGCGCCTCGCGGATACGGCCCGGATCGGCGCCGCGCAGCGGACCAATGCGCTCTTCCATCCACTCGGCCAGGCCAACGTCGGAGCGTTCGGTGGGCGGTGGCAGGATGTGCGCGATAGTTTCCGCAAAGTCGCCCACGGCCGAGTACGACTCGTCGAACAGCCACTCGTCCAGCACGGCGTACTCGATGGCGTACTGGCGCAGCAACTTGGTCGGCACGGCCTGGCGCGGCTTGCCGCCGGCCAGGAAGTACACGGCCCAGGCCGCGTTCTCGGGCGCGGCGTTGGAAAAATACGCCTGCAGTGCTTCGAGCTTGCGGGTGGTCGACGTGGTTTCGTCGAGATCGGCGTACAGGCGGGCGAATTCACGCATCGGCCGCTCCTGCTGTCTTCTCTGGCGCGACCGGTTCCTCGGGCGCAACCGGGTCCTTCGGCGCGCCATCCGATGCGGCCTCGCCCGCCTCCTCGTCACCGTACTCGGTCTCGAAGCCAGAAGCCTCCAGCCCATTCTGGTTCAACCAGCGCACGAGCGTCGGAATCGAGCCGTGCGTGACGATCACGCGCTCGGCTTCGGTCGCCTTGATGGCGCTCATCAGCCCCGGCCAGTCGGCGTGATCGGACAGCACGAAGCCACGATCCACGCCGCGCCGGCGGCGCGCGCCGCGCAGCAGCATCCAGCCGCTGGCGAAGGCATCGCTGTAGTCGCCGAAGCGCTTCATCCAGGTCGAGCCACTGGCAGAAGGCGGCGCGATCACCATCGCGCGCCGCAGCAGTGCCTTCTCGACGTCGGTGACGAGCACGGTCGGTGGAATGTCGACACCTTCGGCGCGGTACGCCCGGTTGAGCGGCTCGACCGAACCGTGGCAGACGATCGTGCCGATACTCGCATCCAGCCCCGCCAGGATGCGCTGCGCCTTGCCGAACGAGTACGCGAACACGACGCTGCAACGGCCCTCGTCGGCATTCTTGCGCCACCAGGCGTTGATCTCCGCCATCAGCTCGGCCTCGGGCTGCCAGCGGTAGATCGGCAGGCCAAACGTCGATTCTGTGATGAACGTATCGCAGCGCACCGGTTCGAACGGCGCGCAGGTTTTGTCCGGCTCGACCTTGTAGTCGCCCGATGCGACCCAGACCTCGCCGCCAACTTCCATGCGCACCTGCGCCGAGCCCAGCACGTGGCCGGCCGGGTGCAGCGAAATCTTCACGCCGTTGTGCGTGACCGACTGGCCGTACTCCATCGCGTCGACGGTGATGTCACCCAGGCGCGACTTGAGTACGCCGATACCGGGCGCGGCGGCCAGGTAGTGGCCGTGACCGACGCGCGCATGGTCGCCGTGCGCGTGCGTGATCACGGCGCGCGGCACCGGGCGCCATGGATCGATATAGAAATCACCCGGTACGCAGTACAGGCCCTCCTTGCGGACAACGACCATGTCTCCCATGGCCATCCTTACGCCGGGGTGAGGAAGTCGACCATGAAGGTCCGGCTTTCTCCATCGGCAAAATCGAGCGTGATCTGGTCGCCGGCGACGGCAGTCACGACACCTTCGCCATACTTGGCCGAGCAGGCACGCGCACCGACGACGAACTTGGGCGCCGGGACCTCGGCCACCGGCTCGTGATCGAACTCGTCGTCACGGATCTCGATGCCTTCCGTCAGCGACAGCGCAGGGGGATTGAGGCAGTTGTCGCACTTGCAGCAGTTCTGAAAGCCGGCCACCTTGTCGTCGAAATAGTCGAGGATCAGCTTCCAGCGGCAGAAACCGCTGACGGCGTAGCTGACCATCTGTTCGAGGGCGTGCTTGTCGTGTTCCTGCTTCTGGACGTAGACGGCAGCGAGCTTGTCAAAGATGCCGGGCTTCGGCTCGGCGCTAGCGGCGGTGTATTCGAGCTTGCGGTTCTGGCGAATCAGCTTCGCATCCTTGAGCAGCTTGATGCACACCTTGATGCTCGAGTCAGCCAGGTCGGCCAGCGCTTCGTCCAGGCGCGCCGGGGTGACGGGACCGGTATCGCCCAGTCCACGCACGGTGCAATGCACCAGTTGCAGCTCCTGCGCGCACGGGTAATGCTTCATCAGGAAGAACTGCTGCAGGCGCTTGTCGTCCCGCAGGTACAGCAGCGTGCAGGTGGCGTCCAGACCGTCGCGCCCGGCGCGGCCGGATTCCTGATAATACGATTCGAGATTCGGCGGAATCTGCAGGTGGATCACGAAGCGCGTATCGCACTTGTCGATGCCCATGCCAAAGGCATTGGTCGCGACCATCACGCGACGCTCGCCGTCCATGAACAGGTCCTGGTTCTGCTTGCGCTCGGCGGCCGGCAGTTTGCCGTGGTAAATCGTGACCGATTCGCCCGCTTCTTCGAGCACGGCCAGCATGTCCTCTGCTACCTTCACGGTGGCGGCGTAGACGATGCCGACGCCTTCAGAGGCCTGCACCAGACGCAGTGCGGCCTGGTATTTCTCGGCCACGCTCGTGACCTGCTGGACTGCGTAATGCAGGTTCGGGCGGTACACGCCGGTGTTGATCACATTGAGCTTGCGGCCCAGCTGCTTGTTGATGTCGGCGACGACTTCGTCAGTGGCAGTGGCCGTCAGTGCCAGCACCGGCGGGCAGCCGATCGCTTCAATGGCAGCGCCCAGGCCGATATAGGCCGGGCGGAAATCGTGGCCCCACTGCGAGATACAGTGCGCCTCGTCGATGACGACGATGTCGAGCGTGACCTTCTGCAGCGTCGCGATGAACTCGGGCGAGACCATGCGCTCGGGCGTGCAGAACACGATCTCGCAAGTCTCCTGCTCGATCGCCGCGATCGCCGTATGTTCTTCTTCGGCGTTCAGGCAGCTGTTGACCTGCACCGCGCGCACGCCGATCTCTTCGAGCTTTTCGAGCTGGTCCTTCATCAGCGAGATCAGCGGCGAGACGACGACCGTGATCCCTTCCAGCATCTTGGCCGGTATCTGGTAGCACAGCGATTTGCCGCCACCCGTGGGCATGATCGCCAGCGTGTCCTTGCCATCAAGGACGCTGTCGATCACGCGTTGCTGGCCGTCGCGCAGCTTGGCGATGCCGAAGACACCGTCGAGAAGGCGCTGGATGGAGTGGCGACGCACGGCCATGAGGCCGCGGTGCATAAGGGTGGGGTCGTGTCGTGTCATGGTGATATCGACTGTAGGTTGACCGCCCCGACTCGACTATAGGACGCCACCTACTTTGGGCGTAGGAGCGCCACCTTCTGAAAATATTGTCGATTAGATCTCAATTGTGCGACACAAATTCTCAAGAAGGTTTAGTCCTACAGCACGACGGAGTATTTACCGATGCCCAGGGTCTAATTGGCGACTTAAGATGTGATCCACATTCACAGTACTGCCACCACCCAGGAGATTCACCATGCGCCGCCACCCAATGACCTGGACTGCCGTCCATCTGGCCCTCGCCAGCGCTGCCACCTGGTTCTTGCTGGAGTCGGGCGCCCTCGCCTCGACCGTACTGTTCTCGCTGCACTAAATAAAAAAACGCCATCTTCCACTGGGAAGACGGCGTTCATTCTCATTGCGAGCAAGCCGGTCGGCTAGCTCCAACTTTTTTGCAGGGCAGGCCTTTCGGCCCGCCCTTACATCATGCAGCTTTCTGCTGATCTTCTTCCAGTTCCACCGGTTGGCGGATCAGGTAGTCAAACGCTGCCAGCGATGCTTTCGCACCCTCACCCACTGCAATCACGATCTGCTTGAACGGCACCGTCGTCACGTCGCCAGCGGCAAACACGCCCGGCATCGAGGTGTGGCCACGGGCGTCGATTTCGATTTCGCCGTGCGCCGACAGATCGATCGAACCCTTCAGGAACTCCGAGTTCGGGATCAGGCCGATCTGCACGAACACGCCTTCCAGGTCGATACGGTGGATCGCGCCGGTGTTGCGATCCTTGTAGCTCAGGCCGTTGACGATCTTGCCGTCACCGTGGATCTCGGTGGTCTGCGCCGATTTGATCACTTTCACGTTCGGCAGCGAGGTCAGCTTGCGCTGCAGGACCGCATCGGCGCGCAGCTCGTTGCCGAATTCGATCAGCGTGACTTCCTTGACCAGGCCAGCCAGGTCGATCGCCGCTTCCACGCCCGAGTTACCGCCACCGATCACCGACACGCGCTTGCCCTTGAACAGAGGACCGTCGCAGTGCGGGCAGTACGCCACACCGTGGTTCTTGTACTCTTTTTCGCCCGGCACATTGATCTCGCGCCAGCGCGCGCCGGTCGCAATGATCACGGACTTCGATTTCAGGACCGCACCGCTCTCGGTATGGACTTCGATCAGGCTGCCGCCCACCACCTTGCTGGCGCGCTGCGTATTCATGATGTCGACGTCGTAATCCTTGACGTGCTCTTCCAGCGCGACGGCGAATTTCGGGCCATCGGTTGCCTTGAGCGACACGTAGTTCTCGATCGCCAGCGTATCGAGCACCTGGCCGCCGAAACGGTCGGCCAGCACGCCGGTACGAATACCCTTGCGTGCAGCATAGATTGCTGCAGCCGCGCCGGCAGGGCCACCGCCGACGATCAGCACGTCAAACGCTTCTTTCTCGCTCAGTGCCGCCGCTTTTTTCGCGCCGCCGCTCACGTCGATCTTCGACAGGATCTCTTCGACGCTGGTGCGGCCCTGGCCGAAATGCTGGCCATTCAGGAACATCATCGGCACGGCAAGAATCTGCTTGCTTTCGACTTCCTGCTTGAAGACACCGCCATCGATCGTCACGACCTTGATGCGCGGGTTAATCACCGACATCGTGTTCAGTGCCTGCACGACTTCCGGGCAGTTGTGGCACGACAGCGAGATGTAGGTTTCAAAGACATAGTCACCATCCAGGGCAGCGATCTGGTCGATGACCGCCTGCTCCAGCTTGATGGTGTGGCCACCCACGTGCAGCAGTGCCAGCACGAGGGAGGTAAATTCATGGCCCAGCGGGATACCGGCGAAACGCACACCGACATCGGTGCCGACGCGGTTGATCGCGAACGACGGGGTGCGCTCGTTGGCTTCCTGGCGCACGGTGATCTTGTTGCTCAGCTCTGCGATTTCACGCAGCAGCTCATCCATTTCGCGCGCTTTCGGCGAATCATCCAAGGATGCAACCAGCTCGATCGGCTGCACCACTTTTTCCAGATAGGCTTGCAACTGTTTCTTGAGGGTCGCGTCAAGCATGATGGTTTCCTTAAACTCTTTGAATCAATAAATGGAGGGCGATAAAAGCACCGGGCCGCCGCAGCGGCCCGGTCAGGGGGCTACCAGACTACCGCGTTACTTAGATCTTGCCGACCAGGTCCAGCGATGGGGTCAGGGTCTCAGCGCCTTCGGTCCACTTGGCTGGGCAGACTTCGCCTGGGTGAGCAGCGACGTACTGGGCAGCTCTGACTTTGCGCATCAGTTCCGATGCGTCGCGGCCGATGCCGTTGTCATGCACTTCCATGACCTTGATCTGGCCTTCTGGATTGATGACGAAGGTACCGCGCAGTGCCATGCCTTCTTCTTCGATCATGACTTCAAAGTTGCGCGACAGGGTGCCGGTCGGGTCGCCGATCAGCGGGTAGTTCACTTTCTTGATCGCGTCCGAGGTGTCGTGCCATGCCTTGTGAGCGAAGTGGCTGTCGGTCGAGACGCCGTACACGTTCACGCCCAGCTTTTCGAATTCAGGCTGGAACGAGGCCAGATCTTCCAGTTCGGTTGGGCAGACGAAGGTGAAGTCGGCCGGGTAGAACATCACCACCGACCAGGTGCCCTTGAAGTTTTCTTCGGTCAGGTCGATGAATTTGCCATTCGCGTAGGCGGTGGCTTTGAACGGTTTGATCTGGGTATTGATAAGGGACATGTATTCTCCTGATTTGTGGTGGATGAAACGTATGACAAGCAGTGTACCGCTCAGCTCGTCTTTTGGGAAATTGATTGATTGGATACTGTTGATTGATTTTGGCTATCACGCAGACGACAGCATGCCGGTTTGCCCATGGCGATGCCGTCAGGCACAGACCGGCACGGCGGTGCACGGCAACATCAGGCTGAAGGTCGAGCCTTCACCGGCGACGCTCGTGACCCGCAACTCGCCGCTGTGCGAGATCGCCAGCTGGCGCGAAATGTACAGACCCAGCCCCAGGCCCTTCGGCTCGCCGTTGCGGGCGCCCCGCTCGTACGGCTCGAAGATGCGCTCCAGGTCGCCCGGCGCAATGCCCTTGCCGCTGTCACGCACATCGATGCGCACGCACTCCCCCATCTGCTCGACACTCACTTGCACCGGCTGGCCGCCGCCATAGCGCAGCGCATTGGTCAGCAGGTTGACGATCACCTGCTCGACGCGGAACTCGTCCCAGCAACCACTGACGGGATCGTGCGGCTGCAAGGTCAGCGAGCTACCGGTCGTGGCCGCCTGCAGGGACAGGTCGCTCACGATCCGTTCCAGCAAACTCATCAGTTCAACCTGCGTCGGGCGGATCGACAGCTTGCCGCTGCGCATGCGCGAGACGTCCAGCATGTCGTCGATCAGGCGGATCATCGACTTGATCTGGCGCTCGTCGCGCTGGACCATCGCTTCCATCTGCTGCGGCGCGAACGCGGCCGCATTGCCGCGCTTGATCTGCAGGCTGCGCATCTGGGTTTCCAAAAACAGCGTATTGAGCGGCGTGCGCAGCTCATGCGCGACGAGCGACATGAATTCGTCGCGCATCTTGAGCGAGCGCTGCAGTTCCTGCTGGGTCTGGTTCAGCTCGCGCAGCAGCGTTTCCTGCTCTTGCCGGCTGCGCTCGAGCGCCAGCATCTGGCGCCGCGTTTCACGGCGCTGCTGGTCGAGCGCGACGAAGACGGCGACCTTGCTGCGCACCGCGCCCGGATCGATCGGCTTGTAGAGAAAATCGACCGCGCCGTTTTCATAGCCCTTGAAGGCGTAGTCGAGCTCACGCCCGGCCGCCGAAACAAAGACGATCGGGATATGGCGCGTGCGCGACGTCGAGCGCATCACTTCGGCCAGTTCGAAGCCGTTCATGCCCGGCATCTGCACGTCGAGGATGGCCAGCGCGAATTCGTGCTCGAGCAGCAAGGCCAGCGCGGCGTCGCCGGAATTGGCCTGGTGAATCACGCGCTGGTCGTGGCGCAGCAGCGCCTCGAGGGCCTGCAGGTTCTCGGGCAAGTCGTCGACGATCAGGATTTTGCTTAATTCATGGGCGCTCATGGGGTCTCCAACAGGGGTAGCGCGGCGCGAATATCGGCCAGCGGCAACACCAGGTGTGGTGTGCAGCGCCGGATGGCTTCTCTCGGCATCGTACTGGCGTGCGCTTCTTCAGGATCCTGGACAATGGTCAGTCCGCCATGTTCGCGGATACTGCACATCCCTTCGGCGCCATCAAAGTTGGCGCCGGTCAATAGTATACCGGTCATTGCCTTTCCATACACGCTGGCGGTCGATTCCATCAGGACATCAATCGACGGCCGGGCATACTGGACAGGCGCTTCGCAGCTGAGCGAAAAGCTGCGGTCCTGCTCGATCGACAGATGGTACCCCGAGCCGGCGAAATACACGACGCCCGGTTCGATCGGGGCCTTGTCGCGTGCTTCGCGCACCGGGAGCATCACGCGCGCATCGAACAGCTCGGCCAGCCGGCTCTCGCGGTCGCCCGGCACATGCAGGATGCACACCACGGCCGGCCTGTAGCCCGGCTGCAGCGACGGCAGCAAGCTCAGCAGCGCATCGACGCCGCCGGCCGAGCCGCCAATCAGCACCAGCTCGATGCGCCGCTTGCCCAGCGCCGCCGCCACCTGTTCGTTCAGGCTCATGGCGCGGCCTTGCGATACACCCGTTCCCGCCGCGCGAGCGGCTCGAAGCGCCCGGCGTAGCTGGAAAAGTCGATGCTTTCCTTGCTGCCCAGGCCCAGAAAGCCCCGGTGGCACAGCGATTCATGGAACAGCCCGAACACGCGGTCCTGCAGCGTGCGGTTAAAGTAGATCAGCACGTTGCGGCAGCTGACGAAGTGCGTTTCCGAGAACACGGTGTCGGTCGACAGGCTGTGGTCGGCGAACGTGACGTTCTCGATCAGGCTGCGCTCGAACAGCGCGCCGCCGTAGGCTGCCGTGTAATAGTCCGAGAACGCGGCCTTGCCGCCGGATTTCTGGTAATTCTCGGTGTACAGCCGCATGCGGTCGATCGGGTACACGCCGCGCCGGGCCGTCTCGAGCGACTTCGGATTGATGTCGGTCGCGTAGATGATGCTGCGCTCCAGCAGCCCTTCTTCTTTCAGCAGGATCGCCAGCGAATAGACTTCTTCGCCCGTGCTGCAGCCGGCCACCCAGATCTTGAGCGACGGGTAGGTCTTGAGGAACGGCGCAACCTGCTCGCGCACGGCCCTGAAGTAGTCCGGGTCGCGGAACATCTCGGTGACGGGAATCGTCAGGTATTGCAGCAGCTGGGCAAAGCCGTTCGGATCGTGCAGCACGCGCGACTGCAGCTCCGAGACGGTATTGCACCCCATCTCGCGCATGGCCACCAGCACGCGGCGCTTTTGCGAGGCGCCGGTGTAGTCGCGGAAGTCATAGTTGTATTTCAGGTAGACGGCTTCGACGAGCATCCGCAGCTCGATGTCGAAGTCGCTCGGCGTATGGCTCAAATGCGCTCCAGGGTCGGCATCCAGACCCGCAACAGGGAGTACAGGCGGGACAGGTCAATCGGCTTGGCCAGGTAATCGTTGGCGCCGGCGGCCAGGCATTGTTCCTGGTCGTCCTTCATCGCCTTGGCCGTGATGGCGATGATCGGGAGGCGGTCGAAGCGGCCGTCGGCGCGAATGCGGCGCGTCGCTTCCATGCCGTCCATCCCCGGCATCATGATGTCCATCAGCACCAGGTCGATGCCCGGCACTTCATCGAGTTTTGCAATCGCTTCGAAGCCGTTGCGGCCCACTTCGACCTTCGCGCCGCGCTGCTCGAGCGCCGCGGTCAGTGCGAACACATTGCGCACGTCGTCGTCCACCAGCAGAATCGTGCGGCCTTCGAAGACGCGGTCGCGGCCGCGCACGGCCTTGAGCATGCTCTGGCGCTCGGTCGACAGTTCTGATTCGACCTTGTGCAGGAACAGCGTGACTTCGTCGAGCAGGCGTTCGGGCGAACGGGCGCCCTTGATGATGATCGAGCGCGAATAGCGCAGCAGTTGGGCTTCTTCGTCGCGGGTCAGGTTGCGCCCCGTGTAGACAATCACGGGCGGGAACGAGCACAGCTCTTCGTGCGACATGCGCTCGAGCAGCTCGCCGCCCTGCATGTCGGGCAGCTTCAGGTCGATGACCATGCAATCGAAAATCTCGGCGCGCAGCAGATTGAGCGCCTCGTTGGCCGTGCCCACCGCCGAGATCTGCACGTCGTCGTCGGCGATCAGCGCCACAACGCTTTCGCGCTGGCGTTCGTCGTCCTCGACCAGCAGCACGCGCTTGATCTTCTGCGCCGACTTCTCTTGCAGCTTGCGGAACACTTCCTCGAGTTCTTCGCGGCTTGCGGGCTTGAGCGCATAACCGATCGCGCCCAGGTGCAGCGCCTCGCCGCCGTTCTCGATGCTGGAGATGATGTGCACCGGGATGTGGCGCGTGGCCGGGTTGTCCTTGAGTTGCTGCAGCACGGTCAGGCCCGAGCGGTCAGGCAGGCGTACGTCGAGCAGCACGGCGTCGGGCCGCTGGCTGATCGCCAGCGCCAGGCCTTCTTCGGCGCTCATCGCCACCAGGCAGCGGTAATCGAGCTCGCGCGCCAGGTCGTACAGGATGCGCGCGAACGCCATTTCGTCCTCGACCACCAGCACGCTGCGGCGGCCATCGGCCGGGCGCTCGCGGTCGTCCGGGAAGCTTTCGTAATGGTCGGTCACGACCGGCGCGGGCGCTGGCGCTGGCGCCGGTGCCGGTGCTGGCGCGGCGGCACGGACCACCGGGGCCGGCGCATGGTACGGCTGCGCACTGGTCACCACAGGCGCCGACATCGACGAGGCAGACGAGAGCTGGGAATCCGGAAGGCGCTGCGGCAGCGTCAGCGTAAACACACTACCCTGGTCCGGCGCGCTCGACACCGAAATGCCGCCGCCCAGCAGGCGCGTGAGGTCGCGCGAAATCGACAGGCCCAGGCCCGTGCCGCCAAAGCGCCGGCTGGTGGTGCCGTCGGCCTGGTGGAAGGCATCGAAAATCTTGTCCTGCTGGTCGGGCGCGATGCCGATCCCGCTGTCCTGCACGCGGAATGCGACGGCGCCATCGGACGTCGTGAGCACCGACAGCGTGACGGCGCCCGCATCGGTGAACTTGACCGCGTTCGACAGCAGGTTCTTGAGGATCTGCTCCATGCGCTGGCGGTCGGTGTTGATTGCTGCCGGCACATCGGGCGCCACGTCGATGCGGAACTCGAGCGACTTTTGGCGCGCGAGCGGCTCGAACGTGCGCGCCAGGCCTTCGACGACGCGCCGCACCGGCACGTCTTCGGGCACCAGTTCGAGCTTGCCCGCTTCGACTTTCGAGATGTCGAGAATGTCGTTGATCAGGTGCAGCAGGTCATTGCCGGCCGAATAGATGGTTTGTGCGAAGCGCACCTGCTCGTCGCTGAGGTTGCCTGGCGTATTGTCAGACAGCAGCTTGGCCAGGATCAGCGAGCTGTTCAGTGGCGTGCGCAGCTCGTGCGACATATTGGCCAGGAACTCGGACTTGTAGCGGCTGGCGCTTTCCAGTTCCACGGCGCGCTGCTGCAACTGCTCCTGCGCCGACTGCAGCGCCGAATTCTTCATGTCCAGGTTCAAGGCCTGCTCGGCCAGCTGGTCGTTGGTGGTGCGCAGCTCGGCCTGCTGGTTCTCCAGCGCGGACTGTGATTCTTCGAGTGCGCGCGACTGCTCTTCGAGCTCTTCGTTGGCGGTGCGCAGCTCTTCCTGCTGGACTTGCAGTTCTTCGTTCAGCGTCTGGCTTTCTTCGAGCGAATCCTGCAGGCGCTGGCGATACAGCACGGCCGCCATGGCCGCTCCCACCGCCTGCGCGATGAAGCCGAGGAATTCGCGGTCGCGCAGCTCCACCGGGCGCAGGAAGGCGATCTCGAACACGCCCTTGACCTTGCCGTGGTTGTAGAACGGCGCGATGATCAGCGCGCGCGGCGGGGTCTCGCCCAGGCTCGAGCTGACCTTCATGTAGCCAGGTGGCAGTTCGTCCAGCACCATCAGGCGGTTTTCCTGCGCCGCCTGGCTGGCCAGCGACGCGCCAGGCTGGATGAATTCGGCGCGTTCGGACGGGGTGTGGTTGAAGCCATACGCGCCAATGCGGCGCAGCACGCCATCTTCGCTGCGCACGTACATGGCGCCCACGACGCCGTCGAGATACTTGACGACGTACGGCAGCACCGCATCGGCCAGCGGCTCGAGGTGGTGGATGCCGGCGCTGCGCACGGTCAGTTCGTTCTGGCCGGTGCGCAGCCACTCCTGGTGGCGCAGCTTTTCATTGTGCTCGGCCTCGTGACCCAGCACTTCGTTATAGGTATTTGACAGGGTCATCAACTGGCGCCGGCCGAAGATGGCCAGACCGCCACCGACCAGCGCCGACAGCAGCAAAAACAGCGCCACCGACCAGAAGGTCGTGCTGCGCGCATTGTCGCTGCGCTCCTGCAGCAACCGGGCTTCGGCCGCCAGTACCAGGTCGAAATTGCGGCGCATCTCGTCGGTGAGCAGCCGGCCGCGGCCGCTTCTGACGGCATCGATGTAGGCCAGATCATTGGCCCGGCGCCGCGCGATCATCTCGTCGGCAAACGCTTCCCATTGCTTCTGGACCTGCGAAATGCGCGTGATGCGTTCGGCCTGCGCGCCATTGTCCTTGACCAGCTCACCCAGCGTATCGAGGCTGCTGCCCATCCGCTGCGCCGACAGCAGGTACGGCGTCAGGAACTCCTCGTCGCCCGCCAGCAGATAGCCGCGCATGCCGGCTTCCATTTCCGCCGACAGCTTGCGGATCTCGTGCGCATTGCCGATCACCTTCTGGGAATGCTCGACCCAGGTCAGGTTATTGATCAGGTAGGCGATGATGCCAACGAACACGACCGCACTGACAATGCTCATGCCTAACGGCAGCGCGACATTGCGGGAAAGGATGCGGCGAAACGCGCTGTTGTCGATGGTTGGACCGGGCATGCCTGTTGTTCTGTTAGAAAAAAAATATCCCAAGTGTAACGCAAATGTGACATCGCGCCCACACGAAATGCGCACGGTCGTGCCAAAGCGCGACCGTGCACAACATCCGTAATCTTAGCAAAATGGATACGCCCCGGGCGCACCGCTTCGCGTGCTACCCCGCCTCAACCAGATGCGGCTTCAGGTACTGCGCAGTGCGGCTTTTCTTGTTGCGTGCGACATCCTGTGGCGGCCCGGCCACCACGATGTTGCCGCCCAAGTCGCCTGCACCGGGACCGACATCGATCACCCAATCACTGCCGGCAACCACGCGCATCGTGTGCTCGACCACAATGACGGTGTTGCCAGCGTCGACCAGCCGGTTCAGCTGCACCATCAGGCGGTCGGCATCGACCGGGTGCAGGCCCGTGGTCGGCTCGTCCAGCACGTACAGCGCATTGCCGCGCGTGGCGCGCTGCAGTTCGGACGCCAGCTTGATGCGCTGCGCCTCGCCGCCCGACAGCTCAGTGGCCGGCTGGCCCAGGCGCAGGTAATCCAGACCCACCTCGTTCAGCACTTCCAGCGAGCGCTCGACCAGCGCTTCATCCTTGAAGAACGTGATCGCCTCGCCCACCGTCATGCCCAGGACCTCGGCGATGTTCTTGCCCCGATACGTCACTTCGAGCGTCTGCGCGTTGTAGCGCGCGCCGTCGCAGGTCGGGCATGGCGCGTACACGCTTGGCAGGAACAGCAGCTCGACCATCACGAAGCCTTCGCCAGCGCAATGCTCGCAGCGGCCCTTGGCGACGTTGAACGAGAAGCGGCCGGCGTCGAAACGGCGCTTTTTCGCATCCGGCGTGGCCGCGAACAGCTTGCGTACCTGGTCGAACAGGCCGGTGTAGGTGGCCAGGTTCGAGCGCGGCGTGCGCCCGATCGGTTTCTGGTCCACCCGCACCAGGCGCCGCACACTCTCCATCCCGGCCACGATGCGCCCTTCCAGCGGCAAGGCTTCGTCGCGTTCGAGGTCCGGTTCGTCGGACTGCTCTTCCGCCACCGCACTGCCCTGCCCCAGCGCCGCGCCGACCAGCTCGACCAGCACCTGACTGACGAGGCTCGATTTGCCGGAGCCCGACACGCCCGTCACGCTCGTCAGGACGCCCAACGGGAACGCCACGGCGAGATCCTGCAGATTGTTGCGGCGTACGCCTTCGAGCTTGAGCCAGCCGGTCGGTTCGCGTGGCGTGCGCGGCGCCAGGGCCGCTTCGCCAAACAGGTAGCGCCGCGTTTGCGATGCTTCCACGTCGCGCAATCCGTCCGGCACGCCGCTGTACAGCACCTGGCCACCGCGTTCGCCGGCCAGCGGCCCGACGTCGACGATCCAGTCGGCCTGGCGGATCACGTCCAGCGCGTGCTCGACGACGAACAGCGAATTGCCAGCCGCTTTCAATTGCGCCAGTGCGTCGAGCAGCGCTTCGGCGTCGGCCGGATGCAGGCCGGCCGACGGTTCATCGAGCACGTACACGACGCCGAACAGGCTGGAACGCACTTGCGTGGCCAGGCGCAGACGCTGCAGTTCGCCCGGCGACAGGCTCGGCGTGCTGCGATCGAGCGCCAGGTAACCGAGACCCAGCGCCAGCAGCACCTCGATGCGCGCCGACAGGTCATCGGCGATGCGCCGGCGCACGATCAGCTGTTCGGCGTGCAAGCCTTTCTCAACCTTGCTCGTCGCGTGCGTGTACGGCGCCAGCAGTTCGGCCAGACGCGCCAGCGGCAGGCGCGAGAGTTCGGCGATGTCCATGCCGGCAAACGTCACCGACAGCGACTCGCGCCGCAGGCGCTTGCCTTCGCATTCCGGACACGCGGTGCTGACCATATAGCGCGCCACGCGCTTTTTCATCGACGCGCTTTCGGTATTGGCAAACGTCTGCATCACGTAGCGGCGCACGCCGGTAAACGTGCCCTGATAGCTGGGCGTGTCCTTGCGCTTGAGCGCGGCGCGGGTTTCTGCAGGCGTCAGGCCGCCGTACACGGGCACGCTCGGGCTTTCTTCGGTGTACAGGATCCAGTCGCGGTCTTTCTTCGGCAGGTCGCGCCACGGGGTGTCGACGTCGTAACCCAGCGTGACCAGGACGTCGCGCAGGTTCTGGCCATGCCAGGCCGGCGGCCAGGCGGCAATCGCCCGTTCGCGGATCGTCAGGCTGTCGTCCGGGACCATCGATTGCTCGGTCACCTCGAACACGCGCCCCATCCCCGAACAGCGCGGGCACGCGCCCTGCGGCGTGTTGGGAGAGAACGATTCGGCGTACAGCAGCTCTTGCCCGGCCGGATAATCGCCAGCACGCGAATACAGCATGCGCAGCGAATTGGACAAGGTGCTGACACTGCCGACCGACGAGCGGGCCGTGGGCGTGCCGCGCTGCTGCTGCAGGGCGACGGCCGGCGGCAAGCCTTCGATCGTGTCGACTTCGGGCACCGGCATCTGGTGAAACAGGCGGCGCGCATAAGGCGAGACCGATTCGAGATAGCGGCGCTGCGCTTCGGCATACAGCGTGCCGAAGGCGAGCGACGATTTACCCGAGCCCGACACGCCAGTAAATACGACGAGTTGTCCGCGCGGGATGTCGAGGCTGACGTTTTTCAGATTGTGTTCGCGGGCGCCGCGGACATGGACGAAGCCGTCTTCGGCAGCGTTCTGGGGGGTGGTTTTCTTGCTGGGCATCTGCCCTCCGGCGTGAATAGCGATCCAGCATTGAACGACGGCGGGCAGACGGTGTCGGTGCGCTTGTCAACAATTGCGCTGCGAATGACGCGGCGAAGCGGGCGTGTCCTGCCCGGTACGGCGCGCGGGCGCGCGACAACAGGCAGTGAGCCGCGCGCACGTCCGGTCATGGCCGGTTTGAGAAGGCTGGGCACCTGAACGACACCCTGCGCCTCGAATTGCCAGATCGAGAAGCCGGTCAGCGCTCTACATTGGTTAGGTGTGATGAAGGAAGCGGCCGCTTGCACCGGCCATACAGGGCGTCGTACTTTGTCACCATCGCATCGACGCCAAAATGTGCCTGGACACGCGCCCGCCCCGCCGCACCATGGCGGCCGGCCAGTGCCGGATCGGCAATATAGGTGCCGATGGCGTCGGCGAGCGAGTGTGGATCGGCCGGATCGGACAGCAGACCGGTTTGCCCGTCCAGCACCAGTTGCGGCACCCCGCCGACCCTGCTTGCCACCACCGGCAAGCCGGTTGCCATCGCTTCCATGATGGTCACTGGCGTTCCTTCGGACAGAGAAGGCAGCACGAACACGGAAAAGCCGCGCATGATCTCGGCGACATCGTCACGTGCACCGGGAAGCCAGACCTGGCGCCCCCAACCCTCGCGGGCGATGCGTTCACGCAGGGCCGGCAGCAGCGGGCCGTCGCCGACAATCGCCAGGCGCAGGTCGGCCTGCTGCGCCGGGAACGCGGCGAGCAGCATGCCGAAAGCATCGAGCAGACCGTCATGGTTCTTGATGCGGTCGATCCGGCCGACCGTGCCGATCCAGATCGCCCGGGATGCGCCTGGAGCACGCGCCGGGCCAGGCATGAAGTGCGCCGTGTCCACGCCATTGGCGATCATGCTGATCTTGCGCTCCGGCACACCGACGGTATGACGCAGCCAGCCGCCCAGATCGGCCGACACCGGGACGAACGCGTCGACGAACGGCACGAGCAGCCGCCGGAGCGTGTTGTACTTGCGATGCCTGCCGCTCATTTCAATGCTGTCGCGGCCATGCTCGGCGTGAACGCGAAGCGGCACGCCGGCCAGCCAGGCAGTCAGGCAATACTCGATCGTGCTGATGTTGTAAGTGTGCAGCACGGCGGGACGCAGCCGGCGCAGCAGCGCCCACAGTGCCCGGTGCGACGAGAAGCTCTGCCCCGGCTGCTTGTCCAGCGTATGGAACTGGACGTCCGGCCTGTGCACGAGGCTGGCATACGCCGTATGGCCTGCCAGGCAAATCACCGCGTGCCGGTAGTGCTGCGCCGGCATGCGGTTGATGCATTGCGCCAACAGCGTCTGCAGGCCGCCGACCTCGAAGCGGTACAGCACATGGACGACGAGCGGGACCGCCGAATCGGCCTCAGTGCAGGTCACGAATGGCTTCCGCTTTGCAGGCCGCCGGGCGCGTCTGCGGCAATGGGCGCATGGCCGCGTTGTGGAACAGGCGGATCTGGCCGCGCGTCGTCTCACCCCAGCCGAAGTTTTCGGCGTAGGCGCGCGTGGCTGCATGATCCGGGTAATTGGCGCGCAAGCGTCGTACGCCATCGGCCACGCCCTGCGCTGTCAGCGTGTCCATCAGCACACCGGCCGCCGGCGAGCGTACGACCTCCGGCGTGCCCCAGACATTGCTGGCCACCACGGGGGTGCCACACGCCATGGCTTCCAGCAGAACGTTGGCCCACCCTTCGCGGCTCGACGCCAGGACGAGCGCGTTCGCCGCGCCGTAATACTGGCGCAGGACGTCCTGCGTCAGTGGCCCGAGGAAAGTGACCCGCTCGGCAACGCCAAGCGCCCGCGCCAGCGCTTCGAGCCTGCCCCGCTCGGGCCCGCTGCCAGCGATCATCAGGCGCACGCCGGCCAGTTGCGGCAGCGCCTGGATGATGAGGTCATGCCCCTTGCGGGGATCGAGGTAACCGACCGACAGCAGGGTGAACCCTTCCATGCCCAGGTCCCGGCGCGCTTCGTCGCGGCTGACGGGCTTGAACAACTGCAGGTCGACGCCATTGCGCAAGGTCGTGATGCGCCGACCATCGGCACCGAACCTGATCATTTCTGCCCTGAGTGCTTCACAGACGGTGATGACCTCTGCCGCCTGCGCGGCTGCCCACAGAATCATGCGCCGGGGGATGGGATACTGGAGAATCAGGTTGATGTCGGTGCCCAGCGCCGAGATGACGACCGGCTTGTTGAAATACTTGCCGAGCAATGCAGCGGCGACACCGTCGGGATAAAAATAATGGGCATCGATGACGTCGAAGTCATACCCTTCGTCCAGCAGACGGCCGATGACGCCTTTGGCCGCGCAGGCAAGGCTCATCGGTGCAAGATGCATACCGATCTTCGGCAGCACGGCAAAACGCGGGTGGTGCACCTCCACGCCAATGCGCGTTTCGATCTTCGGCGCCCTGGCCAGCACGCTGTAGCCGCCAAACATGTCCCCGCTGAACGGAAACCAGGGAATTGGCGCCACGACCCTGGCTTCGATCTCGCCGGTCTCGAGCTGATGCCGTAACGTGGTTTCGGTAAAGATGCCGTGGTGTGGCTTGGCTGCGTTGGGAAACAAAGTACTGAAAGTCAGGATTTTCATGATTACGTGGTCGGCATCGATGCAGGGTGGCTGGTAAAAAGCCAATCGCCGATTTTCTCACTCAACCATGATTGTTTCAATAATTATATTTACTTTCGGAAAAGTTTTTACAGTAACCATCAATCTTCGGAAGATGGATGCGACACCAGCGTTTCCAGCGCCGCGCACAAGCCATCGATTCCGGGCCCTTGCGCCTGCGACCTTGCGATCTCGGCGCACCGGCGGGCGTATCTGTCATTGTCGATCAGTGTCGAGAGTGCATCCCCCATGCGGCGCGCTGTCACCTTCGTCGCATGCAGGCTCACGCCCGCCCCCAGCGCCACCACCCGCGCCGCATTATCGAACTGATCGTGCGCGAGCGGCACCACCAGTTGCGGCGTACCGGCACGCAGCGCTTCGGCCGTCGTGCCGATGCCGCCGTGATGCACCAGCGCCGCAACATGGGGCAGCAAGGCCTTGAGCGGCACATAGTCTTGCCAGCAGATGGACGGCGGCAGCGAGCCGGGCAGCTGCTCGCGGTGCGGCGTCAGGAAAATCGCGCGCAGGCCCAGCTGCGCGACGGCGTGCGCCGCCGCTTCGAAATAGCGCCCCGCCTGCCGGTTGCCCGTGCCTGGCGTGAACATGATCGGTGGCGCGCCAGCGGCGAGAAACGCCCGCAGCGTGGCGCTCGGCGCAGCGTCCGGATCGGGATCATAGAGAGGAAAGCCGGCCTGATACAGCGGCTGCGGCCAGTCCGGCACGGGCGCGGCAAACCAGTCGGGAAACAGCGCCAGCGACAGGTCGGGAATAGTCTGGATGTAGTCGATCAGGCTGCGCACGCGGGGCAATCCACGCTCTTGGCGCGCCGCGTTCAGGCCGGGCAAGGCGACCGGATCGATGAAGCGTGCGGCGAGCGTGCGCCACAACCAGCGGCGCACACCATGTGGCACCCAGGTCGGCACGGGCCAGGGCCCCAGCAGCAACGGATCGTGTACGGTCGGAAGGTTCGACGGCGCCAGCCAGGTCGCTGCAATGCGCAGGCCAGGCCGGTTGAGGCGGCACAGGTCCGCTTCGGGCAGGGCCAGCGGATGCACAAGCAGCAAGGTGTCCTTGCCGCTGTCGAGCGCCGCCACCATGGCAGGCAGTTGTGCCATTGCCGGTCGCGTTGCGTCCCACACCACGGCCAGGCCACGGGTGGGATGCCACAGGTCGGGATGATCGAGCACGGCCGGATCGGCCGGCAACCCGTGAAAGGTCAGGCCAGCCGCATCGACGTACAGTGCATGCAACTCGGGCCCGAGAAAATCGACACGGTGCCCGCGCTCGCGCAGGGCCCGCCCGATCCACAGGAACGGGAACAGGTCCCCGGCCGAGCCCATCGTCACCAGGATTACATGCATGGGCCCGCCCTTCCCGGATTTAGAAGGTCAGCGTGCCTTCAATGGAATCATCCAGCGTCTTGCCGAGCACGGCGCCGATCGCCATCTTTGCGCCGGCGACGATACCGCCGTGCTTGTTGTCCCAATAATAACCGGACTTCGGGGTCACCTTGATCACAATGATGCGCGGGTCGTCCTCGCCTTCGGTGAACCAGGTTTTCAGCAGCGGCTCCCACAGTTGCTTGATGCGGGCCTTGTCCTGCGAGACTTCTGCGTGGCCGTCGAGTTCGAGAAATGCGGCGTTTTCGCCTGACTGGAAGAACAGTTTGACGGTCGGATTGGCTTGCAGTTCCTGGTTCGTGTGGCTGTCGATCGCGCCCAGGTACCAGATGGCGCCGTTGTCGTCGGTCTCGCGCACGCTCATCGGGCGCACGCCGCGGCTGTCGCCGGTGCCGCCGCCGGTGATGAAGAAGCCGGTCTCGGCATCGTCAATGATGTCCTTGATGCGTTCAATGGCTTCTGCGCCTGCCAGATCGCGGCGGTTTTCTTCGGGCTGGTTGCGGTTGATGGAATCCATGGTCGTCTCCTGTTAGCGAAGGCCGTGTGGCCGATGAGACAACTGTAACGTCATCTAGAGCGGCGGTATGTTGGCCGACGAACGGATGGAGCCACATGTCCCCGCTGACGGGTCAAAGCGGGGACGCTCTGCCCGTTACAGGAAACGGTCGAGGATCTTGCGGCTGTGCTTGTCGATCTTGAACATGTCGCGCACCAAGAAGTTGATGCCGTGACTGTCGGCCACCAGCAGCGATGCTTCGCCGATGCGGCGAATATCCTCGTCGAGCTTGAGAACGAACTCGGTGTCGCCCCGGTCGGTCGTCACATACCAGGTGCACGGCGTGGCAAAGCTCGATACATCCTTGATATTGATGATCTCGGGGATGAACTCGCGTCCGCCGATTTCGTCACTGATGAGCGTGCGGATAGCCTCGGGCATGGTGGCCAGATCGTCGATCCAGGCGACCTCTTTGCCGCCATCGCGCACGAGCGAGATGCCCTTGGTCGGCGCCTGGATCGGGAAGGCACGCACGGGCGTGATGCCCACGTATTCTTCACCAGTCTCGAGAGTGATCACCAGCTTGCCAAAGCTGTCGCGGCGCAGCTGGAACGGGGTTGTTGAAACAGTACTCATCATGCGTCCTTGTCGTCCAGGTCCTGGTCCACGTTGCGCGCTTGCGCTTCGTACAGGCGGTGATAGGCGCCTTCGCGCGCCATCAGGTCATCGTGGCTGCCCTCTTCCACCACCACGCCACGGTCGAGCACGATCAGGCGGTCGGCGCGGTGCAGCGTCGACAGGCGGTGAGCAATGGCAATGGTCGTGCGGCCCTGCACCAGATTGTCGAGCGCCTTCTGGATTTCTTTCTCGGTTTCCGAGTCCACCGACGAGGTCGCCTCGTCCATGATCAGGATCGGCGGATCGATCAACAGTGCGCGCGCAATCGAGATGCGCTGGCGCTCGCCGCCCGACAGGCCCTGGCCGCGCTCGCCGACCATCGAATCGTAGCCCTGCGGCAGGCGCAGGATGAACTCGTGCGCATGCGCGGCCCGGGCCGAGGCGATGATGTCTTCGCGCGACGCATCCGGCTTGCCGTAGGCGATGTTCTCCGCAATGGTGCCGAAGAACAGGAACGGTTCCTGCAGCACCAGGCCGATATTGCGGCGGTAATCGGCCACGGCGAACGAACGGATATCCTTGCCGTCGAGCAGGATCGCGCCTTCGGACACATCGTAGAAGCGGCAGATCAGATTGACCAGCGTGCTCTTGCCCGACCCGCTGTGACCGACCAGGCCCACCATCTCGCCGGCCTTGATGTTCAGCGAAATGCCGCGATTGACGGCGCGGTTGCCGTAGCGGAAACCGACTTCACGCAGCTCGATATTGCCCTCGACCTTGGTGACCTGCACCGGGTTGACCGGATCGGGCACGCTCGAGACGTGGTCGAGAATGTCGAAGATACGCTTGGCGGCCGAGGCCGACTTTTGCGTGACCGACACGATGCGGCTCATCGAATCGAGGCGCACGTAGAAACGGCCGCTGTAGGCGATGAAAGCGGTGAGCGTACCGACCGTAATGTCGCCGCGCGAGACTTGCCAGATGCCGAAGCACCAGATCACGAGCAGGCCCAGCTCGGTCAGGAACGACACGCTCGGCGAGAACAGCGACCACACGCGGTTGAGCTTATCGTTGACATTCAGGTTGTGCCGGTTGGCTTCGCGGAAACGGGCCGCTTCGCGCTTCTCTTGCGCGAAGGCTTTCACGACACGGATACCCGGAATCGTATCGGCCAGCACATTGGTCACCTCGCCCCAGACGCGGTCGATCTTTTCAAAGCCGGTGCGCAGTTTGTCGCGCACCAGGTGGATCATCCAGGCGATGAATGGCAGCGGCGCCAGCGTTACGAGGGCCAGCCACGGATTGATCGAGAACAGGATCACGCCCGTCATGATGATCATCAGGACGTCAGACAAAAAGTCCAGCAGGTGGAGCGACAGGAACACGCAGATGCGGTCGGAGCCGCTGCCGATACGCGCCATCAGGTCGCCCGTGCGCTTGCCGCCGAAAAATTCGAGCGACAGGCGCATCAGGTGTTCGTAGGTAGTCGAGCGCAGGTCGGCGCCGATGCGCTCGGAGGCCAGCGCCAGCACATAGGTCTTGGCCCAGCCCAGCGCCCAGGCCAGCACGGCCGAGGCCAGCAAGCCGCCCATATACATATACACGAGGCTCGTGTCGATCTGCTGCCCGTTCTGGTACGGGATCAGGACATTGTCCATCAGCGGCATCGTCAGGTACGGCGGAATCATGTGCGCGCCGGTCGAGCCCAGCATCAGCAGGAAGCCCAGGAACAACTGCCCCTGATACGGCTTAGCGAAACGCCACAGGCGGAACAGCGTCCACGTCGACGGCGGGGTGTGCAGGACTTTTTCGCAGATCGGGCAATCGTCCTGGTCGGCGTCGAGCGGCGCCTTGCAACTTGGACAAGTGTGCTGCTCGGGCGGCTGGATGGCCACGCCCGTCAGTGCGCTTTCCATCTGATCCTGGAACTGGTCGGCCACGCGCACGGCGTGCAGGTTCTGGCCCAGCGTGAAGCGCCAGCTGGCCAGAAGCCCATGTGCATCGGTCAGTTCGAGATGCCCGACGCCGGCGTGGTCGTGGTGGCGCAGCGCAAGTCCTTCGCGGTACGGCCAGTCGCGCCACGCCGTTTCGCCCGGCGCGCGCGCCAGCAGACGCCGGTCGGTGACGAGAACTAATCCTTTTGAGAAATGTAATTTCGCATCGAGGTCAACCTCCACGCTGCTTAAAACGTTTTCCCCTGGTGCAAGCTGTTTCGCGACATCATTTTGCCAGTGATCAGGCAAGAAATTAGCGGCTACTGCCAGCGAAGACGGACTGGCAAATTGTTGTGTTGTCATGGTTTGCGCCCGAGACGGGCTTTAATTCGGCAAAGATTCGGTATGGGTAAAGCGTGTGGCTATTGTTTTTATGCCAAGCAGCAAACGCTCTACAGAGCGCTAGAACGTTTTTGGGCTGGGTTTGGATGACACGAAATGTGTTTTGGTGAAAATATTGCGGCTAAGTAAAAGCCGCAACTGGATCAGATCAGCGCGTGATGTGCGCTGCGATTGGCGACCTTTCGCTAACGTAGTGACACCTCAGGCATACAAGGAAAAGTCGCCGGTGTGGGAGTAGCGCCAGGCGACCAACGTATTTACATGACGAAAAAGAACGACATCAAATTCCTGCGCATCAATTATCTGGCGGGACCAAACATCTGGACCTATCGGCCCGTGATCGAGGCCTGGCTCGACATCGGCGAACTGGAAGACTATCCCTCGAATCTGCTCCCCGGGTTCACGACGCGCCTGACCACCTGGCTGCCGGGCCTGATCGAGCACCACTGCGGCGTCGGCTACCACGGCGGCTTCATCGAGCGCCTGAACGAAGGCACCTGGGCCGGCCACATCCTCGAGCACGTCGTGCTCGAAGTGCAGAGCCTGGCCGGCATGAAGACCGGCTTTGGCAAGACCCGCTCCACCGGCGAACATGGCGTCTACAAGATGGCCTTCCGCACGCGGGACAACGTCGTCGGCCGCGCCGCGCTTGACGTCAGCCATCGCCTGATGATGGCCGCCATCAACGACGAGCCGTTCGACCTGCCCGCCGCCATTGCGCGCCTGACCGACATGGTCGACCGCCTGTGCCTGGGCCCGTCGACCGCGCACATCGTGGACGCCGCCACCGACCGCCGCATCCCGTCGATCCGCCTGACCGACGGCAATCTGGTGCAACTGGGTTATGGCGCCGCGCAGCGCCGCATCTGGACTGCCGAGACCGACCGCACCAGCGCGATTGCCGAAGGCATCGCCAGCGACAAGGACATGACCAAGAACCTGCTCGCTTCGTGCGGCGTGCCGGTGCCGGAAGGCGCCATCGCGCGCAGCGCCGATGCGGCCTGGGAAGAAGCGGCCGACATCGGCCTGCCCGTGGTCGTCAAGCCGATCGACGCCAATCACGGCCGCGGCGTCTCGCTGAACCTGAACACCGAAGCCGAAGTGCGCGCCGCCTACGTGATCGCATCCGAAGAAGGCGAAAGCCGCTCGGTGCTGGTCGAGCGCTTCATCACGGGCAGCGAGCACCGCCTGCTGGTGGTTGGCCGCAAAGTGGTCGCCGTCGCGCGCGGCGAATCGCTGTGGGTGACGGGCGATGGCCGCCAGAACGTGGCCGAGCTGTGCGACAGCCAGATCAATATCGACCCGCGCCGCGGCGAAAGCGAAGAATTCCCGCTCAGCCCCGTCGAGCCGCGCAAGAGCGAAGAAAACCAGTTGCAGCTCAAGCGCCAGGGCCTCACGCCCGACACGGTGCCGCCGGCCGGCCAGAAGGTGCTGATCCAGATGAACGGCAACGTCGCCGACGACGTCACCGACCAGCTGCACCCGGAGGTCGCGCACGCCGCGGCACTGGCCGCGCGCATCGTCGGCCTGGACATCGCCGGCATCGACCTGGTGTGCGAAGACATCAGCCGCCCACTGGCCGAACAACGCGGCGCGATCATCGAAGTAAACGCCAGCCCGGGCCTGCTGGCCCACACCAAACCCGCCAGCGGCACCGCCCGCAACGTCGGCAAGGACATCATCGAACACCTGTTCGCACCGGACGACACGGCGCGCATTCCGGTGGTCGGCGTGACCGGCTCGCTCGGCTGCAGCCTGATCACGCGCCTGATCGGCTGCCTGGTCAACATCACCGGCAAAGAGGTCGGCGTGGCCAATGGCGAAGGCCTGTACCTGAATGCGCGCGTGATCTCGAACCGCGACAGTACGGGCGTCGAAGCCGGCCAGCGCATCCTGATCAACCGTAACGTTCAGACGGCGGTGTTCGAATCAAACGCCCGCTCGATCCTGCAGGACGGCCTGCCCTACGACCGCTGCACCGTGGGCGTCGTGACCGACATGGCGGGCCTGGCCGACCTGGCAGAGTTTCATATCCATGACGACGACGCGCTGCGCAACGTGATCCGCACCCAGGTCGACGTGATCCTGCCGGACGGCGTGGCCGTGCTCAATGCCGCCAACGAGCAGGTCGCGGCGCTGGCCGAACTGTGCGACGGCGGCGTGATCTTCTACGCCTTCGACGAACACCATGCGGTGCTGGCGGCGCACCGCGCGGCCGGCGAGCGGATCGTGTTCGTCCGTGACGGACGCATCATGCTGGCCGAAGGCGACGCGGAAACGCGCCTGAACACGCTGGATACGATGAAGCCGTCGACCGTGAAGTACCCCGAAAACGTGCTGGCAGCAGTGGCAGCGGCGTGGGCGCTTGGCGTGCCGAGCGACCTGCTGTGCGGCGGCCTGCGCGCGTTCGACGCGACACCAAAACAAACGACACATTGAATGACACTGCCCGGCAACCTGCCGGGCCTGGCGCCCGCCCCCGCGCATGTGCGCGCGGTGCACGGCCCGCGAAAGGAATGACGGTTTATGGAAGTATCTCGCGTACGGGCCCTGCGTGGCCCCAATCTCTGGAGCCACCACACCTCGGTCGAGGCGATCGTGACGTGCACGCCTGAAGAAGAATCGATTGGCGAACTGCCCGGTTTCGAATCGCGCCTGCGCGTGCGCTTCCCGCAGATCGGCGGCCTGCAGCCGTTCGGCCACTACGAAACGATCCCGCTGGCCCACGTGCTCGAACTGGTCGCGCTGCACCTGCAGGCCGAAGCCGGCTGCCCGGTGACGTTCAGCCGTACCACCGCCACGCTGGAAACCGGCACCTACCAGGTGGTCGTCGAATACAGCGAAGAAGACGTCGGCCGCCAGGCCCTCGAACTTGCGCAGCAGTTGATCGAAGCGGCCCGCAACGACACCCCGTTCGACGTGCCCGCCGCGCTGGCGCAACTGCGCGCGACGGATGAAGACGTGCGTCTGGGACCGTCGACCGGCTCGATCGTGCAGGCCGCCGTGGCCCGCAACATCCCGTTCCGCCGCCTGACCGAAGGCAGCATGGTCATGTTCGGCTGGGGTAGCCGCGCGCGCCGCATCCAGGCCGCCGAGATCGACGCCACCGGCGCCATTGCCGAATCGATCGCGCAGGACAAGGAACTGACCAAGAAGCTGCTCGACGCAGCCGGCGTGCCGGTGCCGCAGGGCCGCGGCGTCTCCGACCCCGACGACGCATGGGCCGCCGCGATGGAAATCGGCCTGCCGGTGGTGATCAAGCCAAAGGACGGCAACCAGGGCAAGGGCGTGACGGTCAACGTCACCACCCGCGAGCAGCTCGACGCCGGCTTCAAGGCCGCGAGCGAGTTCCGCGACGACATCCTGGTCGAACGCTACCTGCCGGGCCACGACTACCGCCTGCTGGTGGTAGGCGACAAGCTGGTAGCAGCCGCGCGCCGCGAACCGCCGCAGGTGGTGGGCGACGGCGAGCGCAGCGTGCGCGAGCTGGTCGAACAGGTCAACCTCGACCCGCGCCGCGGCGATGGCCACGGCACGTCGCTGACCAAGATCCGCTTCGACGACATCGCCATCGGCACGCTGGACCAGAACGGCTTGACGCCGGACTCGGTGCCCGCCATCGGCCAGCGCGTCGTCCTGCGCAATAACGCGAACCTGTCGACCGGCGGCTCGGCCACCGACGTCACCGACGACGTGCACCCTGAAGTCGCGGCGCGCGCGGTTGCTGCCGCCCACATGATCGGCCTGGATATCTGTGGCGTCGATCTGGTCTGCGACAGCGTCCTCAAACCGATTGAGGACCAGAACGGCGGCATCGTCGAAGTCAACGCCGCACCGGGCCTGCGCATGCACCTGGCGCCATCATTCGGCAAACCGCGCCCGATCGGCGAGGCGATCGTCGACACGCTGTTCAAGGACGGCGACGATGGCCGCATCCCGATCGTGGCCGTCACCGGCACCAACGGCAAGACGACCACCGTGCGCCTGATCGCACACCTGCTCACGGCGTCCGGCCTGCGCACCGGCATGACCAACACCGACGGCGTCTACATCGAAGGCCGCCGCATCGAAAGC
The DNA here is from genome assembly GCF_014200505.1 of Massilia aurea. Taxonomy (GTDB): domain Bacteria; phylum Pseudomonadota; class Gammaproteobacteria; order Burkholderiales; family Burkholderiaceae_D; genus Telluria; species Telluria aurea_B. The sequence continues at coordinate 290,046 of NZ_JACHBX010000003.1, forward strand.
GGCGACTGCAGCGGCCCGCGCAGCGCGCGCAACGTGCTGCTGCACCCTGACGTTGACGCCGCCGTGTTCGAAACGGCGCGCGGCGGCCTGCTGCGCGAAGGCCTGGCCTACGACAAGTGCCAGGTCGCGGTGGTGACCAATATCGGCTCGGGCGACCACCTCGGCCTGAACTACATCACCACGCTCGAAGACCTGGCGGTGCTCAAGCGCGTGATCGTGCAGAACGTGGCCGTGGGCGGCATGGCGGTACTCAATGCCGCCGATCCGACCGTGGCGGCGATGGCCGAACGGACGCGCGGCGACGTGACGTTCTTCGCGCAGGACGTGGGCAATCCGGTCATGGCGATGCACCGCGCCCAGGGCCGCCGCGTCGTCTTCGTCGAAGAGGGCTATCTGGTGGCGGCGCAGGAATCGTTCGTCGAACGCATCGACCTGAAGGAAGTGCCGATCACGCGCGGCGGCGTGGTGGGCTTCCAGGTTGAGAACGTGATGGCCTCGGTGGCCGCCGCCTGGGGCGTGGGCACGTCGTGGGACGCGATCCGCCTGGGCCTGAAGACCTTTGTCGGCGAGAGCGACAATGCGCCAGGGCGCTTCAACGTGTTCGATTACAAGGGCGCGACCGTGATCGCCGACTACGGCCACAACCCGGATGCCATTGCCGCGCTGGTCAATGCGGTGGAAAGCATGCCCGCCAAGCGCCGCTCGGTGGTGATCAGCGGCGCCGGCGACCGGCGCGACCAGGACATCACGCAGCAGACCGAAATCCTGGGCGCGGCGTTCGACGACGTGCTGCTGTACCAGGATCAGTGCCAGCGTGGCCGCGCCGATGGCGAAGTCATTGCGCTGCTGCGCGCGGGGTTGAGCAATGCGACCCGCACCGGCCACGTCGAGGAAATCAATGGCGAGTTCGTGGCGATTGATCGTGCCCTTTCGCGTTTGGAAGATGGAGACTTGTGCCTGATCCTGATCGACCAGGTTGACGAGGCGCTGGCGCATATTACGGCGCGGGTCAAGGCAGCGAGCTGAGTATCGTTGCTGTGTTACCGGGGGCGGGCGACGACGCGGTATGCTGCGTCGATGAATAGCCCGTCCCCGTCATCCCTCCCTGCCCTGCCCGGGGCCAGTGCCTGGCCGCTGCTGCGGGCATTGTTCAAGCGGCCCGCGCGGGTGTCGCCGCAACCGGTCCAGGCCAGTTATCGGCTGGACCGGATCGATGCGGATCACGTGCGGCGCTACAGCGATGCATTCGGCTTCCCCGCTGGCCCCGTGCCGCTGACCTACCTCTACCTGCTAGCGCAGCGCGCGCAACTGGCGACGATGCTTGATCGGGCGATTCCGTTTCGGATTGTCGGGTTGATTCATGTCGCGAACTCACTGACCATGCATTGTGAGGTTCGGCTCGAAGCAGCACTGACGCTGGTGACAACGCTGTCGATGCCGGAACCTCGGCCCAACGGCGCGGTCGAATGTCTGCTGGAAACGAAGGCGACGGACGGCGAGCAGCTGGTGTTCACATGTACCAGTCGGTATCTGATCAAACGCGGACAACGGACCAAGCGCACGGCACCGTCGCAGATCGTCGCGCCCATGGGCAAAGCCGACGAACAATGGGTCGTGCAAGCCGATGCGGGGCGACGCTATGCGGCGTTGTCGGGTGACTGGAACCCGATTCATCTGTGGGCATGGAGCGCGCGATTGATGGGAATGAAGCAGCCCATCATTCACGGCATGCACACCGTTGCCATGGCCTGCTCATTGCGCCAGCGGTCGACAGGCCGGGTGCCGGTGACAATCGATTGTCATTTTCGTAGCACTGTCCCGCTCCGATCGGTGGTCTCGCTGTCGCTTTCTAATGCTAGCGACCCGGCGGCATTTGCTGTCATCTGCAGGCAGCGGGTCGCGGTAGAAGGAACCATGGGTTTTATCTAGCACTTGGCACATTTCCAGACCAGTGCCAGATGGCGCATCAAAACTCGACGCAATATCACGAGAAGGTGATAATTGACTCCGAAGTATAAGGGCCATCGGCTTAGAGTGCCATTCAGTTAGCGGACCGTAGGGTGGGCGGCTATGCCGCACACGCGTTCAAACTAAGCTGATTTCGCGGCGCACTAAGGTTCAACAAACGCGTGGATGGGGAATCCATCCAACAGTAAGGTGCGTAACTGATCTGCACAGAAGACCATAAGTTGAATCAATGAAAACGAGTCAGCCACGGTCCACGCGCAGGCTAAGTACGTCGGTCCGCAAAAAATAGGAGATGCAAATGGGAAGAACTCTGGACGAAGTCATCAACCAACTGCCACCGGATCGGCAAGCCCGCATTGCTTCACTTGCCGAGAAAAAAATGGATGAGATGATTGCCCATGCCACAACGCTGACCGACTTTCGCAAAGCTGTTGGCAAGACCCAGGTAGAAATGGCGAAAGAACTAGGAATAAAACAAAACGCTGTATCACAACTTGAACAACGTTCCGATACCTACGTCTCGACCTTGCGTCGTTTCTTGCAATCTCTCGGTTTGACGTTAGAGCTTTCCGTCGTTTCTAAAAATGGTACGAGGATCAACCTACCGAACTTCCATCCATGGGAAGAGGCAGATCCGGATGTACCTGCTGCAAGGCCGGATAACGTTGCCATGGCATCTCCCATGGTGTCTGGGGATTCAGCCATCAAACAGCCTCGTGAAACGTTTACGAAAAAACAGACACGCTCACTATCGAAACCGCCGTCATCTGACCAAAAAGCTCCCACGCTCAAGAAACAGCGCACACGTATTTAAGCGCTCTGCCCTTTCCACAATAAGTGGTGCAAAAATCACTTAGGTGCAATGGGCGCCGTTTCATAGTTAATCCTTCGAACCAGTCGACGATGACCAGGGCAATTCGACTGAACGAACCGAGAAGCGAGGGGGCAGCGCAACGCGTCGCGTGCCAGATGCGGGAAATAACAGACTGGGCGAGGGCTCGTCCGGTATGAGACACGCCCCACCAATACTTCACGCTGTTGCTAGTCTGCCCCGCCTCGTCCGATTAAAGTGTAATTTAACGAACGCGCTTGCCAGACAAACTTCCTTGCCTCAGTGGGGTTTAGTGGCTCGGTTGAATGAGCTGCCAAATTGCGTAAACGTCGCAGTTCGTAGATTGCAGTTGCCTCAGCTTGAGAGAAAACGCCGGCATCCGTCAACCGAGCCACTGTTGTCAATATATCGCCGATTTTAAAGCGCAGAGTCTTGCCGCTAACTAGGCTCGCTGAAGCAATCCGGAAAATTGTCGCCTCCAATTCCTTCCAAGCTTCCATCACAACTCCGGTAGGATGTGCGTCAGCTTCTGTAATCGTACTAAACCAATTGCTTAAGATGGACGATTGTGTGAGAGGGTCAATACGCTCAGGCAGGTTGTGCTCATCCTGCACTGGGTCTTGATTCGTAGGCATGCTTTCGCCGGCCCCAGCAACAGTGCCGATTCCAACAGTACTGGCAACACCAGGCACATCTGCCGTCGCATCTATTCGGTGGGTCTCACCAGCTTCTGTATGGGAGAGTGCCGCACTGACATTCGCTTGCTCGACGTTAGCGAGGCCCTTACCGAATTCAGTCGAGATGCCCCCTGGCAATTCAAGCTTGGTAATCTTAGCGAGCAAGTCGCCCAGTTTCTTTCGAAAAATCAAAGACACTAAGACCACACAAACAGGCCACGCTAAAGAGGACACAATGCTGGACCAAAACTGAAGCCAATTCATATTTCACCAATACAAAATTAATGTCTTACCTTACTTATAACAGTTCATTTGAGTTGTTGGAAGGATCTTAACTGAGAGGGAGGGGTCAAAAGCTGGGGCAGGTCCGACCTCCGGACATGATCTCAACAGTCGATTAGTCTGAACCAGCAGGCACGGCGCCATGCTAATTTAAACAAGATACCATTGGCAGTGGCTAAGGCTGAGGTCGTGTCCGAATGTTAGACCGCCCCCCAACTGTGTCATATCGAATCCTTCGATTCAATCGATGATGACCAAGTCAAGACGCGTAGGCAGACCAGCGCCCCGTTCTAGCTGCTGATCAGACGTGATGCTCCCCGTGCTTTGACGAAGCAGCGACCCTTAGGACATGCGAAAAGGCTTAGCACATGCGTTGCAGCCCTTGCCGCGCGCGCAACATCAATCGCGGTAAAATACGCAGCTCTGGCCAGCCTCTGCCTCGCCGTACCCAATCCGAAGAAATGACCACCGTTCCCACTGAAATCAACGCCGCAGCCGTCAAGAACAGCGCGACCGACAAGCACACCCCGATGATGCAGCAATACCTGCGCATCAAGGCCGACTACCCCGACATGCTGGTGTTCTACCGCATGGGCGACTTCTACGAACTGTTTTTTGACGACGCCGAAAAAGCCTCGCGCGTTCTCGGCATCACGCTGACCGCGCGCGGCAAGTCCGAGGGCAATCCGATCAAGATGGCCGGTGTGCCGTTCCACTCGCTCGATGGCTATCTCGCCAAGCTGGTGAAACTCGGTGAATCGTGCGCGATCTGCGAGCAGATTGGCGACCCTGCGCTGTCCAAAGGCCCGGTCGAACGCAAGGTCATGCGCGTGGTCACGCCCGGCACGCTGACTGATTCCGACCTGCTGCCCGAAAAAGCCGAGCGCCCGCTTCTCGCCCTGTGCCTGCAAACCCAACGCAAGACCGTCACTGCGGGTCTGGCCTGGCTGTCGCTGGCCAGCGGCAATCTGCGCCTGATGGAATTTTCGGGTGACGCGCGCGCCATCGAGGCGCGTCTGGCGCATGAACTCGAGCGCATCGCGCCGGCCGAAATCCTGCGCGCCGATTGCGGCGACATGTTCGACGATGGCGCATCCACCGTGCACACCCAGCGCGTGCCGGAATGGCACTTCGACGTCGTCAAGGGCCATGGCGCGCTGCTCGAACAGTTGAAGGTCGCCACGCTCACCGGCTTTGGCGCCGATGGCTTGGGCGCCGCGTTCGGCGCGGCCGGCGCGCTGCTGCGCTATGCCCAGTCCACGCAAGGCCGCGGGCTGCAGCATGTGCGCGGCCTGGCGTGCGAAAACGAGAACGAATACATCGGCCTCGACGCCGCCACGCGCCGCAATCTGGAGCTGACCGAAACCATTCGCGGGCAAGAGTCGCCGACGCTGTTTTCGCTGCTCGATGGCTGCCGCACGGCGATGGGTTCGCGCATGCTGCGCCACTGGCTGCACCATGCGCGGCGCGACCAGTCGATCGCGCGCAGTCGTCACCAGTCGATCGCCGCGCTGCTGCAGGCGGATGCCATCGACAACCTGTCCCCGACGCTGGCGCAGGTGCCGGACATCGAGCGCATCACCACGCGCGTGGCGCTACTCAGTGCGCGTCCGCGCGACCTGGCAAGCCTGCGTGATGGCCTCAAGGCCTTGCCGATGCTGCGCGAGCTGGTGGCGCGTTGCTTCGTGCCGGGCGATACGTCGCTGCTGCGCGAGCTGCACGACGACCTGGCCACGCCCGCCGATTGCCTCGACCTCTTGGTACGCGCCGTGCTCGAAGAGCCTAGCGCGATGATCCGCGATGGCGGCGTGTTCGCGCGCGGCTACGACGCCGAACTCGATGAGCTGCAGGCGCTGTCCGAGAATGCCGGCCAGTTCCTCGTCGATCTCGAAACACGCGAACGCGCCCGTACCGGCATCGCCAACCTGCGCGTCGAGTACAACCGCGTGCACGGCTTCTACATCGAAGTCACCAACGGCCAGGCGACCAAGGTGCCGGACGATTACCGCCGCCGCCAGACGCTGAAGAACTGCGAACGCTACATCACGCCCGAACTGAAGGCGTACGAAGACAAAGCGCTGTCGGCGCAGGACCGCGCGCTGGCACGCGAGAAAATCTTGTACGACGACCTGCTGGCGCAGCTCGCGCCGCACATCGGCGTGCTGCAAACCATCGCGCGGGCGATCGCGCAAGCCGACGTGCTGGTGGCGCTGGCCAGCCACGCGCTGCGCCATGGCTGGTGCGCGCCGCAGCTGGTCGATGCACCCTGCCTGAACATCGTCGAAGGCCGCCATCCGGTCGTAGAAAACCAGATCGAGCGCTTCATCGCCAACGATTGCCGCTTCTCGAACGAACGCCGCCTGCTGTTGATTACCGGTCCGAACATGGGCGGTAAATCGACCTTCATGCGCCAGGTCGCGTTGATCACGCTGCTGGCCTATGTCGGCAGCTATGTGCCTGCGGCTGAAGCCACGCTGGGCCCGATCGACCGTATTTTCACGCGCATCGGCGCCAGCGACGACCTGGCCAACGGCCGCTCGACCTTCATGGTCGAGATGACCGAATCGGCCGCGATCCTCAACGGCGCCACCGAGCATTCGCTGGTGCTGATGGATGAAGTCGGGCGCGGCACGTCGACCTTCGACGGCCTGGCGCTGGCGTGGGCCATCGCGCGCCACCTGATCGACACGAGCCGCAGCTTCACGCTGTTCGCGACCCATTATTTCGAGCTGACCCAGTTGCCGGAGTCGTACCCGAGCGCGTACAACGTGCACCTGTCGGCGGTCGAACACAAGGACAGCATCGTGTTCCTGCATGCGGTGCAGGGTGGCCCGGCGTCGCAAAGCTACGGCTTGCAGGTGGCGCAACTGGCCGGCGTGCCGCAGCCGGTGATCAAGGCCGCGCGCAAGCACCTGGCGCGCCTGGAAGCGCAGGCCGCCGGTGGCACGCCGCAGCGCGACCTGTTCGCCGCGCCCCTGCCCGAACATGATATTGACGACGCCCCGGCGCCAGTCGTGGCGGAAGCCCAGGATGACGGCCTGCGCGACGCGCTGGACGCCATCGATCCGGACGCGCTGACGCCGCGCGAAGCGCTCGAACGGCTGTACGAGCTGAAACGGCTGGCTGCCTGATGTCGATCCCGCGTCCGGTCATTGTCCGCGCTGCTCTGCTGGCGACGCTGCTTGCTTGCGCCCCGCTGGTGGGCCAAGCCAAGGATAAGGATAAAGACAAGGAAGCGCGCCCCACGCACCGCTTCGCCGTGGTCGGCAATGACGCGCGTGCCGACAGTGACGACCGTCTGAAGCAAGCGCTGGCCGATTCGTCCGAAAAGTCGGTCTCGTTCGTGGTCCTCACCGGCATCAAGGGCGAGAACGAAAGCTGTGGCGACAAGCTGTACCTGCAGCGGCGCGACCTGTTCGAGCATGCGAAGCGGCCCGTGATCGTGTCGCTGTCGGGCAGCGACTGGACCGGCTGCCGTAACTCGGCCAAACGCACCAATGCGATCGAGCGCCTGAACCGCCTGCGCGAACTGCTGTACGGCGAGCCCGAATCGCTTGGCGCAACCAAGATCCACCTGACGCAGCTATCGGCCAGCCCGCGTTTTCGCAGTTACGCCGAAAACGCGCACTGGAAGGTGGACAAGGTGCTGTACGCCACCATCAATCTGCCGGCTGCGAACAACCATTTTCTGCCGGCCGCGGGCCGCAACAGCGAATATGAAGACCGGGCCGTGGCCAACCGCTTCTGGCTGAACCGCCTGTTTGCGATGGCGCGCAGCGACAAGGCGCAGGCACTGGTGCTGTTCTCGGAAGGCGCCGTGCGCCCGTTCCATCTCGATCAGCCGGCGGGGCTGCGCGGCTTGTTGCGCCGCGCACCGGTCGAGCGCGACGGGTTCGAGGCAGCGCGGCGTCAGATCCAGGCGCAGGCCGTCAAGTTCGATGGGAAGGTGCTGCTGGTCGATAGTGACGCGCCGGGTGGCCACAAGCCGCAGATCGCATGGAAAGGCAATCTGGGACAGCTGTCAGTGGGAACCAAGGCGGTTGAGGTGAATGTGATGCTGGGGAAAAATGCGGCGTTCACAGTGGTGGACGCGAAGCAGTAGAACAGAAATTACAAGCGCGGCCACCGCGTGATGCGGTGGCCGCGCACCAACCGAATTACTGCAGCGGCTGGGTACGGAAGTGGTCGCCATCATCGCTGTCATCGATCTCGTGATGATGACCGCCAGCGCCGTGCACGTGACCGTGCTGGATTTCTTCGGCGGTTGCAGCACGCACGTCGACCACGGACAGGTCAAAGCGCAGCGCCATGCCGGCCAATGGATGGTTGCCATCCAGGACGACCTTGTCGTCAGCGATTTCGGTGACGGTGAAAATCACCGGCTCGTCGTCGCCGTTTTCGGCCACGCCTTCGAACTGCATGCCGACTTCGATCGGTTCCGGCAGGCGCGAACGCTCTTCAACCTTGACCAGCTCTGGCTCGTAGTCGCCGAACGCGTCGTCTGGCTCCACCTGGATCGTCGAGGCGTAGCCGGTTTCTTTGCCGTCCAGCTCTTCTTCGATCTTCGGCAGGGTATTCTCGTAGCCGCCGTGCAGGTACACCATCGGCTGGGAGCCCTCCTCGATCAGATTGTTCTGGGCATCCGACAGTTTGTAATTAACCGTCACGACTGTGTCTTTAGCAATCTTCATCGTCCATCCTTTCATTGTGAGCTGCGGATTATACTCTCGATGGGTTCAGGCCCCGCTTCGGCTGGTTATAATGTCGCATGAAAAAATTACCGCTTTTGGGGAATCTTTCCCCTGCTGAATTCCTGCGCGATTACTGGCACAAGAAGCCGCTGCTGATCCGTGGCGCCATCCCCGGCTTCAAGCCGCTGCTCAAGTTCGAGAAGCTGGCCGAGCTGGCCGCGCTGAACCACGTCGAATCGCGCCTCGTGTCACTGCGCGACGGCGAGTGGGACATGCAGCATGGCCCCCTCGCCGAATTGCCGGCCCGCAGCGAGCCCAACTGGACGATGCTGGTCCAGGGTGTGAACCTGCACGACGAGCGCGCCGACGAGCTGCTGCGCCAGTTCCGCTTCGTGCCCGATGCTCGTCTGGACGACCTGATGGTGAGCTTCGCCACCGATGGCGCCGGCGTCGGCCCCCATTACGACTCGTACGACGTGTTCCTGCTGCAGGCGCACGGCAAGCGCCGCTGGCGCATCGGTGCGCAGCAGGACTTGACGATCATCGAAGGTTTGCCGCTCAAGATCCTGGCCAATTTCGAGGCCGAAGAAGAATTCGTGCTCGAGCCGGGCGACATGCTGTACCTGCCGCCACAGTACGCGCACGACGGCATCGCCGAAGGCGAATGCATGACCTATTCGATCGGTTTCCGCTCGCCGTCATTCCAGGAACTGGGCGAATCGTTCCTGCAATTCATGGCCGATTCGATCGACCTGCCGGGCCGCTACGCCGATCCCGAATTGCAAGAAGCAAAGAACCCGGCCGAGATTCCAAAGCACATGCTCGCCACCGTCACCGAAGAACTCAACAAGGTGCGCTGGGATGAAGAAGACGTCACCATCTTCCTCGGCGAGCACATGTCCGAGCCGAAGCACAATGTGTTCTTCACGCCGCCCGCCAAGCCGCTGACTTTCGGCCGTTTCATGGAAACGGCGGCCAAGCGCGGCATCAAATTGTCGAGCAAGACGCTGATGCTGTACCGCGGCAAGAACGTGTTCATCAATGGTGAATCGCTGGCCGCCGGCCGCGCCGACAAAGTGGTGCTGGACGTGCTGGCCAACGATCGCCGCATCGATGGTGCCACGCTCGGCAAGGCCACTGACGACGTCACCGAATCCCTGTACGCCTGGTACCAGGACGGCTGGGTCGAGCTGGGCTGACCATGGATGCGCGCGCCATCCCGTTCGACACCCGGCGCGACTGCGAGGCGCAATTTCTCGCCGTCGTGGCGGCCGCGCAGCACAGTCTGCGCCTGTTCGATCCGGATGGGGCGGTGTTTGCGCTGGGCACGATCCAGGTGGATGCGGCGCTGCGCGCCTTCCTGCAACGGGGCGGCACCTTGCGCCTTGCGCTGCACGAGCCGGGCCACATCGAGCGTCACTTCCCCCGCTTCCTGCGTCTGCTGCGTGACTATGGCCACGCCTGCGAATGCCGCCAGAGCCCAAAAAACCTGCGCCAGCTGACCGACTCGTTCTGCATCGCCGACGAGCAGCACGTGGTACGGCGCTTTCACAGCGACCACATGCGTGGCGAAGCCAATTTCGACGATCCGCGCGCTGTCGATGTTCCCCACCATCGGTTCGAGGCGATCTGGGAAGCTTCCCGGCCCACGCTGCACCCGACGACGACCGGGTTGTAAGGACGCCACGAAAAGCACAATTAGTTGCCCAAGAGTTAATTCTCAGGTGTTTCAGTATTTGCGTAGCATCTTGTAACAATATGAAGCTTATCAAAGCGGAAAATTCTTACACCAGAGCATGTGTTAGCTATTGCGAAACTGTAAAATTGTCTATAATATCAATCAGGAAGGTTCCGTTGCGCCCGTGGCAGTCTTGCTATTTGTGAAGGCACGAGAATTCCATCGAGAAATAATTACCGGTAATTATTATTCGTATCAAGTAGTTCTACTTTTGTAAATACTAAGGAAAAAACCATGAAAAAATCCCTGCTGATCGCATCCCTGTTCGCTGTTACCCTGGCTGCTTGCGCTAAGAAAGAAGAAGCTCCAGTCGCACCAGTGACCGAAACCCCAGCTGCTGTCGTCGCTCCTGCTGACGCAACCATGCCAGCTGCTGACGCAACCGCTCCAGCTGCTGCTGCTGCTGACGCTGCTGCAACCGACGCAGCTGCTGCTGCTTCGACCGCAACCGACGCTGCTGCCGCTGCTCAGACCTCGGCTACCCAAGCTGCTGACGCTGCTGCTACCACCAAGTAATTCGTTACTCGGTATGAAGAAACCGGCCTGCGGGCCGGTTTTTTTACGTCTGTCGCTTTCGAACGCGTGGACGGGAAACCCGTCCACCCTACTGAATACGATGACAACAAGCATAAAAAAACCGGCCAGTTGGCCGGTTTCTTGTTGCTGCAACGAGGATTACTTGAGCTCGTTGTTCAGCAGTGTCAGGATCTTGGTCGTCGTCGGCGATGTTTCTGCCTTGCCGTCGTTGGTCTGCACCGACACTTCGCTCACGTTCGCGCCCTGTGCGGCCTTGACCAGCACGCGGTAGCGCTGCGCTTCTTTCGCGTCGTCTTCCGACTTGCCGAACGTGAACAGGCGCTTGAAGAAGCCGTCCTTGGTCTCGCCTGCATCCGGATCGACGTAGCGCACGAAGTAGATACCCTGCACGCGGTCGCGGTCTTCGACAGTGAAGCCGACGCGATCCAGTGCCAGGCCGACACGGCGCCATGCGCGATCGAAGCCTTCATCGACCTCGACCTTGTCACCCACCAGCTTGGCGTGCTGCGGCGCCAGTGGCGCGTTGGCAACCATGGCTTCGGCCGGGGCGACTTCTTTCGCGCCGGTCAGCAGAGCGACGATGCGGCTCAGGTATTGCGATTCCAGGCCCGGATCATTGGGACGCACGGTCCAGGTCGTGGTTTCGCTTTGTGGGCCGGTCAGGACTTCTTCGGCGCCGCGGTGGCTGACCCAGATCTCGGTCGAGCCATCTGGCAGGCGCTCGAGGCGCGTGCGGAACTTGTCGCGCTCGCCGGTCGAGTAGGCGCTGTCGAACACGCGACCAATGGCACGGCGCACGAAGTCTTGCGGGATCTTCGAGCGATTCTCGACCCAGGCGGTTTCCATGGTGCCGGTGGTGGCCGATTCGGTTTCGAGTGCGAAGCCCTGCTCTTCCCAGAACTGGCGCAGTTGCGGCCACAGCTGTTCAGGCGTTTGCTTGACCACCAGCCAGCGCTGGTCGCCATTGCGTTGCACGCTGACGGCGTCGGTCGAGATCGGACCGATCGGCTGGCCGGATGCCGAGACACCGGCCACCGCAGGCACGCCGCCGGCAGCGGCTGCGGCCTGGCCCTGCTGGAATTCGGATGCGGTGGCGACGCCACGGCCGTCCGGGATCGCGTAGCGGTTGTCGCGCTGCAGCTTGGTCAGGTCGGGCGGCACGTCCAGCGGTGCGGCCTTCTTGGTGCCTTTGTAGTCGACTTTGTCGCCACTGAAAATCGTGGTGCAGGCTGCCAGGCTGAACGCGATGACCGTGAGCGAGAGCACACGGGCGGCGGCAGGAGCGTTGATCAGGGATGCGCCGTTTGAATTCTTAGTCTTGCGAATAGTCATGTCGTTCGATATCAGGTCAGTAACCCGAACCCTCGCGGGTTCAGGATGGGGAATGAACGCCGGCTTCCACCAGGGCGGCACGTACGATCTCGTGGTATTGGGAGGACAGCGGCGCGAGCGGCAGGCGCAGGCCCGCCGGCATCTTGCCCATCTCGGCCAGCGCCCATTTGACGGGCACCGGATTCGGTTCGACGAACAGCCTGGCGTGCAGGCCGAGCACGCGGTTGTTGATCTCGAGCGCGCGCGCGATGTCGCCGCTCATGGCGGCCACGCACAGCTCGTGCATCGCGCGCGGCGCCACGTTGGCGGTGACCGAAATATTGCCGGCGCCGCCGCAGAACATCAGCGCCATTGCGGTCGGATCGTCGCCCGAATACACGGCAAAGGATTTATCGACCATCTTGAGCAGCTCGATGCCGCGCCCGATATTGCCGGTAGCGTCCTTGATGCCGACGATGTTCTCGATCGGCGCCAGGCGCGCGACGGTCTCGTTGGCCATGTCGGCCACGGTACGGCCTGGCACGTTGTACAGGATGATCGGCAGGTCGACGGCTTCGGCGATCGTGCGGAAGTGGCGATACATGCCCTCTTGCGTCGGCCGATTGTAGTACGGCACGACCTGCAGGGACGCGTCTGCGCCGACGCTCTTCGCGTGACGGGTCAGCGCGATGGCTTCCACGGTCGAATTGCCGCCGGTGCCGGCGATGACAGGGATGCGGCCGGCGACATGGTCGACGGCCAGCTTGACGAGTTCGCAATGCTCTTCCGGCGACAGGGTCGCCGATTCGCCGGTCGTGCCCACGATGACGATCGCGTCGGTACCTTCGGCGATGTGCCAGTCGATCAGCGCGCGCAGGGAATCACGATCGACGGTGCCATCTTCGAACATCGGGGTGACGATTGCTACGATACTGCCCTTAATCATAATCTTTGGACCGTGCCATTCATTTAAAAATCTGATTGTAGCGGATAGCCCGCCCCTATGGTTCATTCCTGACCACAATATGGTCGAGCCAGGCCTCGGTTTTGCGGTACGCATGACCGGCGGCGCACAGGCGCTGCACCTGCGCCGGATGGGGCCGCTCAACGTGGCCATCCTCGTAGGCCAGCACCTGCAGGCCGCCATCCTGGGCCAGCGCCAGCAGTTCGCCGGGCGCGAGCAGGAACGCCGGATTCGACGGTTTCCCATACACCTCATTACCTTGCGCGAAGGTTTCGTAGATCAGGATACCGTCGGGCCGCAGGCTGGCCGCGATCTGCGCAAACAGCGGCCGGTGCAGGTAATTGGTGACGACGATGACGGCAAAGCGCCCGGCGTCGAATGGCCAGCTTGCACCATCGGCTTCGAGATCGCAGGCCAGTGTCGTCACGCCCTCGCCTGCGCTGGCAGCCAGCGCCGCCGGATTGCGGTCGACGGCCAGCACCTGAAACCCTTGCGCCGCGAGCAGCCGCGTGTGGCGCCCGTTGCCGCAGGCCAGATCGAGCGCTTCGCCTGGCCTGGCCAGCGGCGCAAAGCGCGCCACCCAGGGCGACGCGGGCAAGGCCGCCATATGTATGCCGGTGCTCATCGGCTCAGAGCAGGAAGAACGTGAACGGCGTGGCCGCCAGTTGCACCAGGTAGCCACCCAGCGCCATCACCGGCGTGAGCCAGTAACCGACGACCCGGAGCATCACCAGCGCCAGCACGATGAAGAAGCCGTATGGCTCGATGCGCGCGAACGCGTAGGCCGCGCGGTGCGGCAGCATCGCCGTGACGACCCGGCCACCATCGAGCGGCGGGATCGGCAGCAGGTTGAAGGCCATGATCAACAGGTTGGTGACGATGCCGGCCTGCGCCACCTTGTGCGGGAATTCTTCACCGACCTGGAAGAATACGAGCAGCACACCCAGGATCAGCCATAAGACGGCCATGATGAAGTTGGCAAACGGGCCGGCCAGCGCCACCCACGCCATGTCACGCTTCGGATTACGCAGGCGGCCGAATTCGACGGGCACCGGCTTGGCGTAGCCGAACACGAAACCGCTGAACAGGAACATCACGATCGGGATCACGATGGTGCCCCAGATATCGACGTGCACCAGCGGGTTGAGGCTCATGCGCCCCTGCGAATAGGCGGTGTTGTCGCCAAAGTACTTGGCGGCGTAGGCGTGGGCGGCTTCGTGCAGCGTAATCGCAAACAGGACCGGCAGCGCATACACCGCGATGGTGCGAATCGTTTCTTCCATGGGGGCTGATTCTATCAGAGCGCGGCGCGTACTTGACCGGTGGAATACTTAAGGCAGCCTTGCAGGCTACAGCCCGCCTGATTACAGGCCGAACGCCGCCGGGTCGCCCCTGCCCTCACGAATCAGCACCGGCTCGGGGCCGGTCAGATCGATCACGGTGGTCGCTTCCAGCATGCCGGCGCCGCCATCGATGATCAGTTCGATCTGCTTTTCGAGGCGCTCGCGCACTTCATCGGGATCCGACAGCATGTGCTCGTCGCCCGGCAGTTGCAGCGTGGTGCCGATCAGCGGCTCGCCCAGCTCTTCGAGCAGCGCCAGCGTGATGCGGTTTTCGGGCACGCGCAGACCGATCGTCTTGCGCGACGGGTGCGACAGGCGCCGCGGCAGCTCGCGCGTGGCTTCCAGAATCACCGTGTACGGACCTGGCATCGTGGCCTTGAGCAGGCGGTATTGCGTATTGTCCACGCGCGCATATTGCGCCACTTCGGAGAGGTCGCGCACCAGCAGCGTCAGGTGGTGCTTGTCATCGACGCCACGGATACGGCGCAGCTTCTCGACCGCGTTCTTGTCGTCCAGCCGGCAGACGAGTGCGTATGCGGAATCGGTCGGCAGCGCGACGATGCCGCCAGCGCTGACGATCTGCGCGGCCTGCTTGATCAGGCGCGCTTGCGGATTTTCAGGGTGAATCTGGAAAAACTGGCCCATGGATGTTGTCCTTGTTATTGGTTAGGCAGCGACTGGAGCGCGGCAATACGCTGCTCCATCGGCGGGTGGGTCGAGAACAGCGCGCCCCAGCCGCCGCCGCTGCCGGAGATGCCCGATGCCGACATCGCTTTCGGCAACGCGCCCGGCGCGAAGCCGCCCAGGCGGGCCAGCGCGTGCTGCATCGGCACCGGGCTACCCATCAGTTTGGCGGCGCCGGCGTCGGCGCGGAATTCGCGCTGGCGCGAGAACCAGGCCACGATGATCGAGGCGAGCAGGCCGAACAGGACTTCGCAGACCATCACGGTCAGGAAGTAGCCGATGCCGGGCGCGTCGCCCTCTTTACGGAACAGCAGCTTGTCGACAAAGAAGCCGACCACGCGCGCGAAGAACACGACAAAGGTATTGACCACACCCTGGATCAGCGTCAGCGTGACCATGTCGCCATTGGCAATGTGGGCGACTTCATGGCCCAGGACGGCTTCGACTTCATCCTGGTTCATGCTTTGCAGCAGGCCAGTAGAAACGGCGACCAGCGCCGAATTCTTGAAGGCGCCGGTGGCGAACGCATTCGGCTCGCCATCATAGACGGCGACCTCGGGCATGCCGATGCCGGCACGCTCGGCCAGGCGGCGCACGGTGTCCACCAGCCACTGCTCGGTGGAGTTGGCCGGTTGTTCGATCACGCGGGCGCCGGTCGACCATTTGGCCATCGGTTTGCTGATTAGCAGCGAGATAAACGAACCGGTGAAGCCGATGACGAGCGACATCACGGCCAGCGAAGCGAAGTCGATGCCCTGCGCCGAGACGGCGCGGCCAAGACCGAGCACGTTCATGACCAGCGACAGCACCAGAACGACGGCGAGATTGGTGGCGAGGAAAAGAACAATGCGCTTCATGGCGGACAACTCCTGAATTAGTGACAGGATGCCAATATTGGGCTTCCTGTCGGAAAATTCAAGGGCGGACTCGCCTGCCTCACGATCTCCAGCACGTCGTTCCCGCGAAGGCGGGAACCCAAGTCCGCTGCGGGCCGATCACATGATGGCGACCACGTACGCTGAACTTGGGTTCCCGCCGGCGCGGGAACGACGTGCGGGTAGCTTGGATGCAGAAACCTCAGCGGCACTCCTTCAGGAAGAAGCGCAGCATTTCCTTTGACGCCGACGGCCCTGCCGCATCGGTATGCGATCCGGCCGCGTTGCCGCCGGCCCAGGCATGTCCTGCGCCCTGCACGACCCACTGCTCCGCCATCGCCCGGCCCGCGTCATCGCGCCAGACACTGCGGCGGCAACGGCGCCCACCATGGGCGGCATCGTCGTGGCGCACGCTCAGTGGCGCGGCGTGCAGGCCGGCGTGAGCGCCCACATACTGCTGCAGCACGGCGTCGCCATTGGCCGGCGCCACCACGTGATCGGTACTGCCGTGGAACACGATGACGGGCACCGCTTCGCGCAAGGCGCGGCCCTTGGCCGGTTTCTTCATGGCCTGCAAGCCGGTGATCATGTCGCGCCCGCTACCGGCCGGCAAGCCGGAGTGCACGCCCACTGCCGCGAACAGGTCGGGATATTCGGCGCCCAGCACGGCCGCCATCGCCCCGCCCGCCGACATGCCGGCCACGAATACCTGGGCCGGATCGGCGCCGTGCTCCTTGACGATCTGCCGCGTCAGCCCGGCGATGATGCCCGGCTCGCCCGCATCGCGCGCCTGGTGGCCTGATTCGAACCAGTTCCAGCACTGCGTGCGGTTCGACGCGCTGTCCTGCTCCGGATACAGCACGAGGCAGTTCGCTTCTTCAGCGAGGCGATTCATGCCGGTGCCGAGCGCGAAATCGTCGGGATTCTGCGTGCAGCCGTGCAGCATGACGATCAGCGGGCGCGGCGCGGTCGCCGGCTGCGACGGGATATACAGCTTGTAGCGGCGGCGGCCGGCGGCGTTCGAAAAGACGCCTGCCGTGAAGGTGCCACCGGCGACGTCGTCCATGACCGCCACATCGTCATTTTGAGGCACGCCAATGCCGACACCGACGCCGGCGGCGCGCATGGCCGCCTGCCCCTTGCGCAGCTGGGCTTGCCAATCGGGCGCCGGGTTGATGTCCACAAATGCCGTGGCGTCCTTGCTGGCGGGCGCGGCGCCCTGCCCCTGCCCCGGCATCAGGCCGGCCTGCGCCAGCGCTTGCTGGATCGTGGCGGTGGCCGAGGCCACATCCTTGTTCTGCACGAGGCGGGCAGAGGCCATCATCTTGTTCATGAATTGGTCGAGCGATTTCATAGCGTTCCAGTCTAGGTAAGGGTGCGATCTGCCAGCGCGGCGCGCACGGCAGGTGATGCAACAAAGGCGCCCAGGACCTGGATCGAAGCGATCGCATTCCGGGCAAGTTCAGGTGATACGTTGTCTTCGATGACCGCCAGGCCCAGCACATGGATATCCAGTTGCTGCCCTTCTGCCACCAGTTGCTCGAGCTCCTGCACCGAGTAGCGGTACAAGCCCATCACATAGCGCTTGCGCACGATGGTCTGGCGGATCACGTCGGCGTGCTGCGTGAGCAGATTGCGAATGGCCGTGCGCACCAGGTCGGTACGGTTGGAATAGAACCCTTCCTCGACGAGCAGGTCGACCTGGGCCAGGTCGACCAGGCCGACATTGACCGTGACCTTGTCGCTGTCAGGGAGTTTCTGTTGGGGTAAAACTGCTTTCATCGTGCTCTCCATACGCGGCATATACTCCAATTGGAGTATAAAACGGCTTTTACAAGAGCTGATGGGCAAATTCTTTATAAAAACAGGAAAGCAACAGGCGTGACGCGGCCAGCCGCAGGAGCGGCTGGCCGTACAGTCAAGCGCAAGGGAGTGTTAGAACCAGTCGTGCCAGACCGGCGTCACGCCGGATGGCAATGGTGGCAGCTCGGCGAACTCGACCCGCGATTCGCCGGGGGCGTGGAAGTCGGTGCCGCGCGATGCAAGAAAGCCATAACGGCGCGCAACTTCGGCATAAGTGCCGTATTGATCCGGCGTGTGGCTGCCTGTGACCACCTCGATGGCGGTGCCGCCCAGTTGACGGAACTCATCGAACAGTGCGCCCTGGGCCGTGTCGCTGAAGCGGTAGCGCCCCGGGTGCGCGATGACGGCGATACCGCCCGCGCCCTGGATCCAGCCCATTGCTTCGCCGAGCGTGGCCCAGCGATGCGGCACATAACCCGGCTTGCCTTCGGTCAGGAAGCGGCGGAACACGTCGGAGGTCGTCGTGCAGACGCCGATCTCGCACAGGTAGCGCGCAAAGTGGGTGCGCGACATCAGGTCGGGATTGGCGACATAGCGCAGCGCGCCTTCATACGGCGTAGGAATGCCGGCCTGCTCCAGCTGCGCCGCCATTTCGCGGGCCCGTTTTTCGCGCCCGTTGCGGGTTGCTGCCAGGCCGGCGATCAGCGCGGGGTTGTTTTCATCGACCTGCAGGCCGACGACGTGGACCGTCTCGTTGGCCCAAGTCACCGAAATCTCGACGCCCGCCACGAAACGCATGCCCAGCGCCGTGGCCGCCTGCCGCGCCGCCTTCACGCCGCTGATTTCGTCATGGTCGGTCAGCGCCCATACATTCACGCCGCTCTTGCCGGCGTAAGCGGCCACGTCCGCTGGCGCAAGGACGCCGTCGGAAACATTGGAATGGCAGTGCAGGTCGACTTTCAGCATGGGATATTCAGCAGGCGGGATGGACACTCCATTGTACGCGCATCAATCTGTCGGTGCAGCGAGGAAGTCTTCGATCATGCGCGCCAGCAATTCGGGCTGGTCGTGGTGCAGCATATGCCCCGCCTGCGGCACCATGCGCGCCGTGACGTGCTGCAAATAGCCCATGCGGCGGTCGACTTCGGCGCGCGCCTGCTCCTTCGCGCCCATCCAGCGCCACATATCGGTGTCCTCGGCCTCGACCCACAGCACCGGCGCCGTGATAGCCGACCACGCCGCCATCATTTCGTCGACGTGGTACAGCAGCGGCCCCGTCATCTTGTGCGCCGGATCGCCCAGGATGCGCCACTGGCCGTCGCGATCCTGCTCGGACCAGTGCGCAGCAAGAAAGCTCGAACGCTCATACGACAGGCGCGGATTGGTCTTGCGCAGGCGCGCCGCCACTTCGTCCAGGCTCGCATAGCCACGCATCTCGGGTGGCGCGCGCAGCTCGTCGAGCCAGTTGGCCAGCCGTTTCGGATACTGGGCCGCTTTCGTGCCCGGCAGGCCAAAGCCTTCCAGGTTGATCAGCTTGCCCACGCGGTGGGGCCGCACGCCGGCGTACAGGCCGGCGATATTGCCGCCCATGCTGTGGCCGAGCAGGTTCACGGCCTGGTCCGGTGCGAAACGGTCGAGCAGCGCATCGAGGTCGGCCACGTAATCCGGGAACCAGTAGGTATCGGCGCCCGAACGGTCGCTGTGTCCGAAGCCGCGCCAGTCGGGTGCGATCACGTGCCAGTCGCCCGCCAACGCATCGACGACAAACTGGAACGACGCCGCCACGTCCATCCAGCCGTGCAGCATGAACAGCTTGGGCGCACCTTCGCTTCCCCAGTGGCGCACGTGAAGGCGCAGGCCGCGCACGGTGACAAATTCTGAACGTGAAAGTTTCATGAGGCCTCGAAAAAAGTACGATCGTTCAGGCAATTATATCGCCGGGCCGTTGAATTCGCGCAGCGTGGCCCCATCTGCCGGTCTTCGGGCGATGGCGAAGCCGGCGCTGCCCGGGGCATGGGGCGGTAAAATAGCGCCATTCCAACCTTCTGCGAGCGCATCCATGGCCATTTACCAGCTGGGCGAACATGCACCCGAGATCGATCCGTCGGCATTTGTTGCCGATTCGGCCACGCTGATCGGCAAGGTCACACTGGCGGCCAATACGTCGGTGTGGTTCGGGGCCACGCTCCGGGGCGACAACGAACGCATCACCATTGGCGAAAACAGCAATGTGCAGGAAGGCACGGTGATGCATACCGATATGGGCTATCCGCTCGACATCGGCCAGGGCGTGACGATCGGCCACCAGGCCATGCTGCACGGTTGCACGGTCGGCGACGGTTCGCTGATCGGCATCGGCGCGGTGATCCTCAACGGCGCCCGCATCGGCAAGGGTTGCCTGGTCGGCGCCGGCGCGCTGGTCACCGAGAACAAGACATTTCCGGATCACTCGCTGATCCTGGGTTCGCCCGCGAAAGTGGTACGGACACTGACACAAGAAGACCTGCTGCGCCTGCAGGGCAATGCCGCGAGCTATGTCGCGCGAGGCCAGCTATTCAATACACAGCTAAAGAGAATCGGATAAAGAATGACGACACCAGACACCACGCTTGACATCACGAGCACCACCGGCGACACGCTGCAAAAATTCATCTTCGACAACGCCGCCGTGCGCGGCGAGCTGGTCGAGATTTCCGACACCTGGCGCGAGATCCAGGCGCGCCACGGCTACCCGAGAGCGGTGCGCTCGGTGTTGGGCGAGATGGTGGCCGCCTGCGCCCTGCTGTCGGCCAACCTCAAGTTCAATGGCTCGATCGTGATGCAGATCCACGGCGACGGCCCGGTGCGCCTGCTTGTCGTCGAATGCGACGCCGACCTGCGCATGCGCGCCACGGCCAAGCTGGCACCGGACGTTGACGTCACCGACGACGCGACGCTCGGCCAGCTGGTCAATGTGCAGGGCACGGGCCGCTTCGTGATCACGCTCGACCCGCTCGAAAAGATGCCGGGCCAGCAACCGTACCAGGGCATCGTGCCGCTGGATGGCGACGACGTCGCCACGGTCATCGAAAACTACATGCTGCGTTCGGAGCAGCTCGACACGCGCCTGTGGGTTGCCGCCGACGACAAGGTCGCGCGCGGCATGCTGCTGCAAAAGCTGCCGCGTCACAGCGGTGGCGAAGACCAGACCAAGCAGGCATCCGAAGCGGAAGACCTGGAAACCTGGAACCGCGCCGCGGCGCTGGGCGGCACGCTCAAGCACGAAGAGCTGCTGTCGACCGACATCTCGACGCTGCTGCACCGCCTGTTCTGGGAAGAGACGATCCGCGTGTTCGACCCGATGCACCCGCAGTTCCATTGCAGCTGCAACCGTGAAAAGGTCGGCAATATGCTCAAGATGCTGGGCCAGCAGGAAGTCGAAACGGCGCTGGACGAGCTGGGCGAACTGGGCATAAACTGCGATTTCTGCGGCAAGCACTATTCGTTCGACAAGGTCGATTGCGCGCAGCTGTTTGCCGTCGATACCGCAGCCCAGACCTTGATCCCGCCGAGCGGCAGCACGCACTAATAGCACGCACTAATACAACTCACCAGATTGTCGACAGGCCGGCCTTGCGCCGGCACTGTCGGACTATTCAGGGCGCTTCGGCGCCCTGTTCTTATTGAGCGGCCTGCAGCGGCGCGGCCTGCTGCACATCGGCTGCGAATTCGTAGGTAATCAGGCTGTCGTTGTCCCACTCCTTGCTGCGCACCGGAACGATAAAGCTGTGATGATCTTCGCTCAGCGTCAGTAGCCTGGTGCGCTCACCCGATGTCAGGCGCGCTGCCTCGAGCCGCTTTGGCGCGCGATAGTACAGCGCCGTCATCGGCGCATGACACATCCCGCCGACGACTGCCATGGCGGTGCGCGCCACAATACCGATCTCATCCTTCATCACTGCCCACGCCACTTCGCATTCAAGCCGCATGTCGCCCAGCCGGCGCGCGTTGTCCGGCACGCCGGGACTGCGCACACGCGGACGCCAGCGCATCCGCGATTTTTTACGGTTCAAAACCAGGTCGGCATTGTCATCGAATGCTTCCTGGCTACGCGGCAAAATGAACGTCGCATCGCTGTCGAGCGCGAGCGGGAGGTCCACCGTATCACCGGACAGGCGCAGGGCCAGGCCGTCCGGCGACCGGGTCGTGCCATCCTGGTTCTTCAATTCAAAGCGCAGACTGGCGCTTGGCGCGAGGCCATGGTGCTTGTCGAACGCGTCCAGCCCACGCGACATGATGCGGTAGGGGCGTAGCTCAGGGTCCTTGACGCCGCTGACTTCGACCTTCGTTTCCATACTGGCTTCGGGTGCCGCTACCTGCGCCCATGCCGGGCCGGAAAGTACCAGGACCAGTGCCACTACCGCGCGTTGCGACGTCATGTGATGACCTTTATTATCAGAAACAAATCAGTCTACGCGACTGGCGCGCGCCAATTCTCACCCTTCGTCACACGCCTCGTACCATCCTGCGGCGATTCGGCTGTGGTGGTAAGCTGATGTTTGTTTGATACTGTTGCATTTTCAGACAGTGGCACCAAATACATCTCACTGACTAATGGAGAAATACACATGAACATCGATATTGGCATCAACACCGAAGACCGCGCAAAAATCGTCGAATCGCTCTCGACCGTCCTGGCCGACAGCTACATGCTGTACCTCAAGACCCACAACTTCCACTGGAACGTGACCGGTCCGATGTTCCAGACCCTGCACGTGATGTTCCAGGAGCAGTACACCGAACTGTGGACCGCACTGGACGACATCGCCGAGCGTATCCGCGCACTGGGCCACTTCGCACCAGGCACCTACAAGCGTTATGTGGAACTGTCGACCATCACCGAAGAAACCGACGTGCCGTCGGCCAAAGAGATGATCCGTCAACTGGTCGAAGGCCAGGAAGCCGTGATCCGCACCGCGCGCGCTGCCGTGCGTATTGCTGACGAAATTGACGATTTCCCGACCGCCGACATGCTGTCGACCCGCATGGAAGTGCACGAGAAAAATGCATGGATGCTGCGTGCATTCCTGGAGCAAGGCGCAGGCCACGAGCAGGGCGACGCATCGTCGCAGTCGAAAGAGTAAGCATTAACGCGGCCTTTGCAGGCCGCTGTAGTCGTGCTCAATGAGTTAGCGTAGAAACGTCGTTCCAGCGAAGGCTGGAACCCAAGCACGTCGCGCAACCGGTAACCTTAAAAGTAACCGGTCTGCATGCAAACTTGGGTTCCCGCCTTCGCGGGAACGACGTTTTTTTGTGTGCGTGGCGAAACGTTTTACTTCCCGCCACTCATGTGCAGGTCGACGACCTTCATGATCTCAAGCGTGAGATCCATATCGAACTCCCCCGCCGTCATTGCCGCCTGCAGCGCGTCGCGCGGCATGCCCACGCTGGCGGCCAGTTCGCCCAGGGCGGGCGCTTGCGCCACTGCCTGCAGGGCTGCGGTAATCAAGGCGCCATCGCCATCTTCGAACGCTTCGGCCAGGCAGTCTGCGATCGCGTCGAGCGAATCGAGGCTGGCGGGATCGATCGGGGTAGTTTCTTCGGTCATGGTGATAGGTTCAGTGTGCGGCAGCGCCGGTTGGCTTGGCGCCCGGTTTCGGCGGTGGCGGTGGTGGCGGCACGGTCATCGATTCGACCGGGATTTCGTTCTTGCGCAGCACCTGCACGAAAATCTCGTTCTGCTTAATCATGCCCAGGTCATAACGCGCACGCTCTTCGACGGCGCCCGTACCTTCGGTCAGGTCATCGACTTCAGAGTCGAGCTTGCTGTTGCGCGCGGCGAGCTGCTCGGTCTTGATGCGCGTGGTTTCGACCTGGTTCTGCATGTCGGCCACGGACAGCCAGCCGCCCTTGCCAAGCCAGAGGGGATACTGGATCAGCACGAGCAGCGCAGCCAGGACAATCGTGATCAGGCGCATGGTGAGAAACGAAGGAGATAAAAAAGCCGACGCGCGGGTGGGATGGTCCCATCCCGCGCGCCGGCCCCAGAGGATTACTTCAGGTTGTAGAACGCGTCACGGCCAGGGTAGCTGGCGATGTCGCCCAGGTCTTCTTCGATGCGCAGCAACTGGTTGTACTTGGCCATGCGGTCCGAACGCGACAGCGAACCGGTCTTGATCTGCAGCGCGTTCAGGCCCACGGCGATATCGGCGATGGTCGAATCTTCGGTTTCACCCGAGCGGTGCGAGATCACGGCGGTGTAGCCGGCGCGCTTGGCCATCTCGATGGCGGCGAACGTTTCGGTCAGCGTGCCGATCTGGTTGATCTTGATGAGGATCGAGTTGGCGATGCCCTTCTGGATGCCCTCTTTCAGGATCTTGGTGTTGGTGACGAACAGGTCGTCGCCCACCAGCTGGACTTTCTTGCCCAGTGCGGCGGTCAGGGTAGCCCAGCCTTCCCAGTCGCCTTCGTGCATCGCGTCTTCGATCGAGATGATCGGGTACTTGTCGCACCAGGTCGCGAGCATGTTGGTGAAGTCCTCTGCCGACAGGCTCAGGCCGCCTTCGCCTTCGAGCACGTAGCGGCCATCTTTATAGAACTCGCTGGCAGCGCAATCCAGGCCCAGCGCGATGTCCTTGCCGGCAACGTAGCCAGCCTGCTCGATCGCTTCCATGATCAGCTTGATGGCTTCTTCATGGTTGGCCACCGACGGGGCGAAACCGCCTTCGTCGCCAACTGCCGTGTTCAGGCCGCGTGCGTGCAGGATTTTCTTGAGCGTGTGGAACACCTCGGCGCCGTAGCGGATGGCTTCCTTGAACGATGGGGCACCCACCGGGATGATCATGAATTCCTGGATGTCCAGGTTGTTGTCGGCGTGCGCGCCGCCGTTGATGACGTTCATCATCGGCACCGGCATCTGCATCGCGCCCGAACCGCCGAAGTAGCGGTACAGCGGCAGGCCCGCTTCTTCGGCAGCGGCCTTGGCCACGGCCATCGACACGGCCAGCATGGCGTTGGCGCCCAGGCGGCTCTTGTTTTCGGTGCCATCGAGATCGATCAGGGTGCGGTCCAGGAACGCCTGCTCGTTCGCGTCCAGGCCCATGATCGCTTCGGAGATCTCGGTGTTGATATTTTCGCAGGCTTGCAGCACGCCTTTGCCGAAGTAACGCTTCGGATCGCCGTCACGCAGTTCGATCGCTTCGCGCGAGCCGGTCGATGCGCCCGACGGCACTGCCGCGCGGCCCATCACGCCCGATTCGAGCAGGACGTCGCATTCGACGGTGGGGTTACCGCGGGAATCCAGGATTTCGCGGCCGATGATATCAACGATAGCACTCATGTTTCTCAGTCTCCAGAAGGTAGGTAATCTTGGGGGGACCACCGTGCTCCGGGTCCCTCAGGGATACCCGCAACACGGTGCATCCAAACCTGAACGGTTACTTGAAGTCGAATTCCAGGAACGGCGACTTCTTGACGACGCGGTCGATCTCGACCAGGGTCGTCAGGAGCTCTTTCATGCGCGCCAGCGGCACTGCATTCGGACCATCCGACATTGCATTGGCCGGATCCGGGTGCGTTTCCATGAACAGGCCGGCAATGCCCGACGCCACGGCGGCGCGCGACAGCACAGGAATGTGCTCGCGCTGGCCGCCCGACGACGTGCCCTGCCCGCCCGGCAGCTGCACCGAGTGGGTCGCATCGAACACCACTGGGCAATTTGATTCGCGCATGATGGCCAGGCCACGCATGTCCGACACCAGGTTGTTGTAGCCGAACGAGGCGCCGCGCTCGCAGGCCATGAAGTTATCTTCTTCGAGGCCTGCGTCGCGCGCAGCGGCGCGCGCCTTGTCGATGACGTTCTTCATGTCGCCCGGGGCCAGGAACTGGCCTTTCTTGATATTGACCGGCTTGCCCGAACGCGCGCAGGCGTTGATGAAGTCGGTCTGGCGGCACAGGAACGCCGGCGTTTGCAGTACGTCGACGATGCTCGCGACATGCGGGATCATTTCGGCGTCATGCACGTCGGTCAGCACCGGCACGCCGATTTCGCGGCGCACGTCGGCCAGGATCTCGAGACCCTTTTCGATGCCGGGGCCGCGGAACGATTTGCCCGACGAGCGATTGGCCTTGTCGAACGACGACTTGTAGATGAATGGAATACCCAGTGCCGCGGTGATTTCCTTGAGCGTACCCGCAGTGTCCATCGCCATCTGGCGCGATTCGATCACGCAGGTGCCGGCGATCAAAAAGATCGGGTGCTCGAGGCCGACGTCGAATCCGGCGAGTTTCATGCTGCGTCTCCTTGGAGTGCTGGTGCGGCCAGTTCAACGTTGGCGGCAGGATTGGTGTTCGATGCCTGGTGCGCCAGGGCGGCCCGGATGAACGACGTAAACAGCGGGTGGCCGTTGCGCGGCGTCGACTTGAACTCGGGGTGGAACTGCACGCCCATATACCAAGGGTGCGAGTTCGCGCCGGTGCGTGGCAGCTCCATGATTTCGCACAGGTCTTCGTTCGGCGTACGCGCCGACACCGTCAGGCCGGCAGCCTCGACCTTTGGCAGGTAGTGGTTGTTGCCTTCGTAGCGATGGCGGTGACGCTCGGTGACGACGTTGCCGTAGATTTCAGCGGCCAGCGTGCCCGGGTTGACGGCGCAGGTCTGCGCGCCCAGGCGCATCGTGCCACCCAGGTTCGAGTTGGTGTCGCGCTTTTCGACCTTGCCGTCGTGGTTCTGCCACTCGGTGATCAGGGCGACGACCGGCTGGTCGGTCTCAGGGTCGAACTCGGTCGAGTTGGCGTTGGCCAGGCCCGCCATATTGCGTGCGTACTCGATCAGCGCGACCTGCATGCCCAGGCAGATGCCCAGGTACGGGATCTTGTTTTCACGGGCATAGCGGGCAGCGGCGATCTTGCCTTCGACGCCGCGCTTGCCAAAGCCGCCCGGCACCAGGATCGCATCGTACTTGGCCAGGTGGTCGCAGCCACGGGTTTCGATTTCTTCAGAGTCGAGGTACTCGATGTTGACGCGGCTTTCGGTGTGGATGCCGGCGTGGCGCAGCGCTTCGGTCAGCGACTTGTACGACTCGATCAGGTCGACGTACTTGCCGACCATGCCGATCGTGACTTCGTGCTTCGGATTCTCGAGCGTATGGATCAGCTTGGTCCACATCGACAGGTCAGCTTTTGGTGCGTCCAGACCGAGCGCTTCGAGGATGATGTCATCCAGGCCCTGGTCGCACAGCACTTGCGGCACCTTGTAGATGGTGTCGACGTCCCACACCGAAATGACGGCCTGTTCTTCGACGTTGGCGAACAGCGAAATCTTGGCGCGCTCGTCGTCGGGGATCGGGCGGTCGGCGCGGCACAGCAGCGCGTTGGGCGAGATGCCGATTTCGCGCAGCTTCTGCACACTGTGCTGGGTTGGCTTGGTCTTGAGTTCGCCGGCCGAAGCGATGAACGGCACGAGCGTCAGGTGCACGAATGCGGCGCCCTTGCGGCCCGAACGCAGCGACAGCTGGCGCGCCGCTTCGAGGAACGGCAGCGACTCGATGTCGCCGACGGTGCCGCCGATTTCGACCAGCGCCACATCGACGCCTTCGGCGCCGCGGCGGATGTAATCCTGGATCTCGTTGGTGATGTGCGGGATCACCTGCACGGTCTTGCCGAGGTATTCGCCACGACGTTCCTTGCGGATCACCGATTCATAGATCTGACCCGTGGTGAAATTATTCACCTTTTTCATGCGGGTGCTGATGAAACGCTCGTAGTGGCCAAGGTCGAGGTCAGTCTCGGCGCCGTCGTCGGTGACGAACACTTCGCCGTGCTGGGTTGGACTCATGGTGCCCGGATCGACGTTGATGTACGGATCGAGCTTGAGCATGGTGACTTTGAGACCGCGGCTCTCGAGGATTGCGGCGAGGGAGGCGGCTGCAATCCCTTTGCCCAGGGAAGAGACGACGCCGCCAGTGACGAATACGAATTTGGTCATTGTGCTGATGGTGCCGAACGGCACACGCGGGAAATAGAAATTATACCTTAAAGCGGCAAATATCGCCTCATATCAAGGCGTTAACTTCTCTGGCAACACTGTCGCTGGCCGATCACAAAATCACAAATTACCACCCATTCTGAGTGCTTTTTAATTTCAGTTGGGCAATAATCGGGGCCAGTAACCTCGAACTTCACGTCAATGGCAACACCGGTCGAGATCATCGGCTGGCCACCTATTCCCGGTGCTGGACCGCGCCGCATTCACACATTTCACGCAGATCACACATGGGCAACTTCATCAAACTCAATATCGGTACGCGACTGGCAGCAGGGTTCGCACTGACCCTCATGATGACGGTCATTATCGCGACCGTCGGCGTCTGGCGCCTGAATCAGGTCGCGCAGGAAACCCAGATCATTCTGGCCGAGCCGCTGGCGAAAGAACGCATGATCGCCGAGTGGTACACGCAGATTTTTGCCGCCGTGCGCCGCACCGCCGCCATTGTCAAGAGCAGCGATGGCTCGCTGACCGCCTACTTCAAGGAAGACGCGGCCGCCACCGGCAAGCTGTCGGCCGATCTGGTCAAGAAGATCGAACCGTTGATCAGTGGTGACGAGGAAACGGCCCTGTTCAAGTCGGTGATGGAACACCGCGCCGCCTACAGCAAGGCGCGCGACGGCGCCATCAAGGCCAAGGCCGATGGCAACACCGAACTGGCTGAACAGATCCTGACCCAGCAATTCACGCCGGCCGCCAAGGCCTATGAAGAACGCGTCCATGATCTGGTCAACCTGCAGCAACAGCACATCAGCGACAGTGCAGCAATGATTGCCGGCACCGCATCACGTGGCAAGGTCGTCATCGGCTCGCTGGCGGCCGGTGCCCTGCTGCTGGGCGGCGTCTTCGCCTGGCTGCTGACCCGCTCGATCACCCGGCCGCTGCGCCGCGCCGTGCAGGCTGCCGAACAAGTTGCCGCTGGCGACCTGACCGTGCGCATCGACAGCAGCGCCAGCGATGAAACCGGCGCCCTGCTGCGCGCGCTGGGCAATATGAATGACAGCCTGGCCAAGATCGTCGATGAAGTGCGCACCGGCACCCAGACCATCAGCGGCGCCTCGGGCGAAATCGCCGCCGGCAGCTTCGACCTGTCGAGCCGCACCGAACAGCAGGCCGCCGCGCTGGAGGAAACCGCCGCCTCGATGGAAGAACTGACGGGCACCGTGCGCCAGAACGCCGACAATGCGCGCCAGGCCAACCAGCTCGCCATTGCCGCCTCGAGCGTGGCGACGCAGGCCGGCGCCTCGGTCGACCAGGTGGTCGCCACGATGGGCTCGATCAACGAGTCGTCGCGCAAGATCGTCGACATCATCAGCGTCATCGACGGCATCGCGTTCCAGACCAATATCCTGGCACTGAATGCTGCCGTGGAAGCAGCACGCGCCGGCGAACAGGGCCGCGGCTTTGCCGTCGTCGCATCCGAAGTGCGCACGCTGGCGCAGCGCTCGGCGGCCGCCGCCAAGGAAATCAAGGGCCTGATCGGCGACTCGGTCGACAAAGTCGACACCGGCACCAAGCTGGTCGACCAGACCGGCGCGACGATGCGCGAAGTAGTGGACTCGATCCGCCGCGTGACCGACATCATGGGCGAGATCTCGTCGGCCAGCCAGGAGCAGATCACCGGCATCGACCAGGTCAACCAGGCCATGGGCCAGATGGACAACGCCACCCAGCAGAACGCCGCACTGGTCGAGGAAGCCACCGCCGCCACGGCGTCGCTGCAGGATCAGGCCAAGCGCCTGGCGCAGGTGGTCGACGTGTTCAAGCTCGACGCCGCGCACACGACACCGGTCGTGGTAAGCGCGCCCGTCAAGCGTCCGCCACCGGCACGCCCGGCGCTGAGCAAGCCTGCGCCGCGTGCGGTGGCCAAGCCTGCTGTGGTGTCTACCCCCGTGCCTGCCGAAGCGCCAGTGAACAAGCCGGCAGAAAAGCAGGCAACGAAACCAGTCAGCAAGCCGATCGCCAAATCAGCCAGCAAGCCGGTCGCCACCACCAAGATGAATGAAGCGGAGTGGGAAGAGTTCTAAGCTTCCAGCTGTTGCCATCAAAAACCGCCGTCCCCGCTCCGGGCACGGCGGTTTTTTACTTCCTGATCGTATCTTTCAACAACGTCGCACATCCGCACGAAATTCACTAACAAGTTAACACATTTGTGCAAATGTGATACTATTTAGAAAGATCAACTCCGGTCTCACGCAATGGCGCGGTCACGTGTCGTTGCTTGTCGTTCCCACGGCATGTCACGGGCATCCTTGCCCTGAGTTCCTCTCCGGAACTGCCCTACCACGCGCCCCCGCTGCGCGCACTTCGCCCCTTCCGGGTCGCCCATCGCGTTCACGAACGCCACGATTTTGCAGGTGCTAATTTGTCTCCAACAACAAACCGCATGCCAACGGCATCGCCACATCTCCCCTCTTCCCAACCGGGCATCCTCGACAGGCTGTGCGACAAGCTCGGAATTCCCCGCTCACTGCTGTGGGGCTTCGTCGGCCTGCTGATCTTCATGATCGGCGATGGCGTCGAACTCGGCTACCTGGCGCCCTACCTGGCCCAGAAAAACATGGTCGAAGCCGACATTGCAGTCCTGTTCACCGTGTATGGCGTGACGGTGGCGATCGGTTCCTGGTGTGCCGGTGCGCTGTCGAATATCTGGGGGCCGAAGAAGGTCATGCTGATCGGCGCCGGTATCTGGGTCGTGTTCCAGGTGGTGTTCCTGACATTCGGCGTCGGCCAGATGAGCTATCCGATGATGCTGGCCGGCTACGCTCTGCGCGGCTTCGGCTATCCGCTGTTTGCCTACGGCTTCCTGGTCTGGATCGTGGCCGCCACGCCAGCCAAAAAGCTCGGCCTGGCAATGGGCTGGTTCTGGGTGGCCTATGCGGCCGGCCTGCCGACCCTCGGCGCGCTGGTGGCGAGCTTCTCGGTACCGCTGATTGGCGCACTGGCCACGTTCTGGCTGTCGCTGGTCCTGGTGATTGGCGGCGCCGCGCTGGCCCTGCTGTGCGTGAAGGATGCCGCCGGCACCAAGCGCCTGGCGCCAGTCGGTGAAAAGCCGCTGACGTCACTGATGGGCAGCGTCTCGATCATGTGGGAAGAGCCGAAGACCTCGCTGAGCGGCGTCGTACGCACCATCAATACCGCATCGATGTTTGGCTTCTTTATCGTGTTGCCCGGCTTCTTCATGGATGTCATCGGCTTCACGCTGGAGCAGTGGCTGCGCCTGGTGACCGTCATTTTCGTGGCCAATATTGCCGGCAACATCATCTCGAGCCGCCTGGCCACACGCTTTGGCCTGCGCAACACGGTAATCTGGATGGGCGCCGTCGGCAGCGCCATCACGACGCCGCTGTTCTTCTACATGCCGCAGCTGTTCATCGGTAACTTCTACATCGCCGCGCTGTTCGGTGCGATGTACGGCATGACGCTGGGCGGCTTCGTGCCCCTGTCGGCACTGATGCCACTGCTGGTGCCGAAAAACCGCGCCGCCGCATTGTCGGTGCTGAGCTTGGGCGCGGGGGCTTCGACCTGGGTCGGGCCGGCGATCGTTGCCATCTTCAGCGCGTCGCTGGGCGTGGCCGGCATCATCTGGATCTTTGCCGGCCTGTATGCGCTCAGTGCGTTCCTGATGATCCCGCTGCGCGACCCTGAAGAACTGCGTGACGACAAGGTAGCCAAGCGTGCTTCGGCGCCGGTCGCG
This sequence comes from Massilia aurea, assembly GCF_014200505.1. Lineage (GTDB taxonomy): Bacteria > Pseudomonadota > Gammaproteobacteria > Burkholderiales > Burkholderiaceae_D > Telluria > Telluria aurea_B. Next base: position 321,472 of record NZ_JACHBX010000003.1, read on the forward strand.
ACTGCACCCGCTGCGGCGCACTGACGGGATCAGAAGCCCATCTGCATATTGCCTTTGATGCCATCCTTGATGACGCTGCCAAGCTTCTTGGCCGCGTCGCCGTGCCGCGAGAACTCGGCATTGACCGACGTTGATTTGTCGAGCTTGAGTTTTGCACCCGCGCCCGTGTACAGCCCCGTATCGGACCCGGCATTGAGTCTCTGACCGGCGCCGTTGAAAGCCCCCATATCGGACCCGGCATTGATGCCGCGCTTGACCTCGCTGTAGGCAATCCCTGCCTTGGCATAGGCCGACAGCCGCGCATCCTCGGGCGTCGATACCTTGACGGCCAGATGGTTGCTGGAGCCTTTCTCGCCAAGCCCCTGCGATGCACCCTCGGCCCTGCCCTGCTCGTCCCGATACAGGCCGCGGTCGGGCAGATTGACGTAACCGGCCTCGATCGCGACATGCGGGGCGACCTTGATGCCGCCGATCAACCGCGGATCGCGCCGAAAGCCCTTGAACACGTGGTCATTGGGCTGGGCGGCAACGTCGGCGCCGTACACGCGCGACGCGCTCTTGCGCGTTCCGGCAAACGGGTCGGGTTCGTGCAGCTCATCGGCCTTGAGTACCGCCGGGCCGGCTGGCGTCTGGATTGGCAGCAGTTCCTGCGCCTGCACCGCACACGCGGCAAGTGCGCCAACGGCCAGCGCCATGATCCGGGTCATTGTCATCTTCATCCCTCCAATGGACAGACCCGAAGCTTACGCCGGAAAGCGTCTGGCGCGGCATGCGCCCTGCATGACTTGGTAACAAGTTGTCGCGGCGGCCTGCACGGCAAGCCCGTCTGCATAGGGCGATACCCCATATTATCCACACCACGGGTCGTGCACGGCACACGACCAAGATTCATGAGATCTCTTGATAATAGGTATCATCTACGCTGTAATACCGTGTTGGAGAAATGCGACCGAATATCCGTTGCATTGAATAAGGCCATGCAAACTCGACTGGAGCAGTGGTTACATGTCAGTACTAACGTCATTTCCGGACGCCGCGTCCGCGCTGTCCCTCATGTTCGGATTGACTCAGGACGCGCGTCTGCTGAGGCTCACGACGCCGCTGGGCGCCGACGTCCTGGTTGCCGAATGCGTGCGCGGGGAAGAAGGCCTCAGCCAGGGCTTTCAGTTCAGGATTGCTGCGCTGTCGACCGATGCCGCGATTTCGCTGAAGTCGCTGATCGGGCAACCGGTGCTGTTGGAACTTCTAACGACCGCCGGTCGCGACGCGTTACGTCCGTTCCACGGCCACGTTACCACCGTTGAATTGACGGGCGCGAACAGTGGCCTGGCGCGCTACCAGTTGACGATCGAGCCCTGGTCGGCCTTCCTCTCGCACGGACGCGACAGCCGGATATTCCAGGACATGACGACGCCCGATATCCTCGATGCGGTATTTGCGGGATACAGCGGCAAGGGGAAACTGGTCCCGGCCTGGCGTTTCGATCTGCAGGACCGCGACGTTTATCCGAAGCGCAGCGTCACCACGCAATACCTCGAAAGTGACCTGGCCTTTGCCCAGCGGCTGATGCACGAGGAAGGACTGTTCTACTATTTCGAGCATGCGGGCCAGGCCGACACCCCGGCGCTGGGAACGCATACCATGGTGATCGCTGACCACAATGGTGCGTTCGAAGGCGACCGCCAGGGCAGCATCGCCTTTTCACAACCCGGCGCCACGATGCGCCAGGATACCTTCGACCGCTGGCGCACCGAACTGCGTTTGCAGCCGAATGCCGTCGAGCTCGTTAGCTGGGACTACCGGTCACTCGATACCCGCCCGGTGAACGCTGCCAGCACGCCCGGCGCCGGCCAGGCCGAACTTACCACTCGCGACGTTCCGGGCGCGTACGCATACGCATCGCGTGCGCAAGGCCAGCGCATCGCCGAGCGCCAATTGCAAGCCTTCGAGGCGAACAAGGAAATCCACGTTGGCGCGGGCACCGTGCGCACGCTGCGGCCAGGCACGCTGTTTACCCTCACCGGGCAAGCCACGCTTGATACGGCGGCCAGCGACGACGAGCGCAGCTTTGTCGTCGTGCGCGTGGTCCACCTGATGCACAACAACCTGAGCGCGGAGATGCGCACCGATATCGACGCACGCCTCGGCGTGGGCCTGCTGGCTGCTGCAATCGACCAGGAGCAACGCACCAGCCTGCACGCGACCGGCAAGACGATCGGGCAGCGGCCAACCTACCGCAACCGGATCGACGCTATCCGCAGCAAGGTACCGTACCGCAGCAGCGGGCGTGACGCGCACGGGTGCGTGCTGCATCCGCGCCCGACCGTCATGGGCCAGCAGACTGCCATCGTCGTCGGCCCGCCGGGAACGGCGATTCACACCGACCGCGATCACCGGGTGAAGGTGCAGTTCCATTGGCAGCGAGGCGTGCGCAGTCACAACCGGCTGGCGCACCCGCAACCGGACGGCCATACCGGCGCGCCGGGCGACGACGGCGCCAGCACCTGGGTCCGCGTAGCAACGCCGATGGCGCCCGTGGCGGGAGCCAACTGGGGCAGCAGCGCGCTGCCCCGGGTCGGGCAGGAAGTACTCGTGGATTTCCTGGATGGGAATATCGACCGGCCGGTGGTGATCGGTGCGCTCTACAATGGCCGCGGCCAGGTTGACGCCCAGCACAATCAGGTGGCAGCGGGCGCAGGCGCCGCGACCGGTAACGCGCCGGCCTGGTTTGCCGGGCAAGCTGGCGGGCATGCGCATCCGGCCGTCCTGTCAGGCTTCAAGACGCAGGCACTTGGCGCCAGCCAGAGCGGCAGCGGCGCCTACAGCCAGCTGGTGCTCGACGATAGTCCGGGACAGGCGCGCGTCAGCCTGCAGCACCATGCCAACGCTCACCAGGGGACGGCCGAGCTCAATCTGGGCCACCTGGTGCACCAGGCCGACAATCAGCGCCTGGCGGCGGCGGGCTTCGGCGCAGAACTCAAAACCGAGCACAGCGTCGCCATGCGCGCTGGCAAGGGATTGTTACTGTCGACCGATGCGCGCGGGAGCGCCGCAGGAACACAGCTCGATTCGCACGAGGCGGTCACGCAGATTGAGGAAAGCCTGCAACTCCAGACCGATCTGGCCGAACTGGCGAGCAAGCACAACGGCACGGGATCGGGCGCGGCTGCAGGTGCGGGAACGGGTACGGCAGCAGGTGCAAGTACGCTGCGCGTCAGCGATGCGATGGCGCGTAGCTGGGATGCCCTGCAGGGCAAGACCAGCGGTGGCGCTGCGCCGCAGCCCCAGTCCACAGGGGTGACTGAGGCAGGCGCGGAGCCAGGCTACGCGCAGCCGCAAATGCAATTGAGTTCGCCGGCAGGCATTGCTGCTACCACGCCGATGCATTCCATCTTTACTGCTGGCATGACGAGCGCACTGAACGCGGGACACGACATCAATCTGGCCGCGCAGGGCAATACGTTCGCCGCCGTCAAGAACGGGATCACGCTGTTCACATACGGCAAAACAACTGCAGGCGACAAGCCGAACCAGGAAACAGGCATCCGGCTACATGCAGCAAGCGGCAAGGTCAGCAGCACAAGCGCGACAGCCGAAACCCGGCTGACCGCCGACAAGGCCATCACAGTCGCCAGTGTCACGGCATCGGTCAACATCAAGGCCAGGCAGCATGTCCTGCTCAATGCGCAGGGTGCGCAGCTGAAACTGGAGGGCGGCAACATCGAATTGTTCAGCCCGAAAAAGGTGGAGTTCAAGGCCAGCATGAAGGAACTCACCGGGCCGCATGATGCCAGCACCGGTCTGCCGGCCCTGTCCAAACCCGCCGAGATTTTTAACGAAGCCTTCGTGGTCCGGAACGAAAAGACCGGCGAGATCATGGCCCATGTCCCCTACCGCATGGAATCCGCCAGCGGCGTCGTCCTCGAAGGGATCACCGACTCAATGGGCCGCACCCAGCGCCTGTTCACACCAAAACCCGAAGACATCCAGTTATTCCTGAAAGACCAGGATTGAATTTTCAGTAGAAGCAGACACGATGACCGATTCCGCCGCCGCAACGCCACCGAAGCCACACGCCGTCGCCACTACCACGCCGGCCGCCGACACCTTTACCGAAGCCAAGCTCACGGAGGGAGGCGGCATGTTGATTTACTGGCCGGAAAAGCATGCCTTCCTGGCCTGCTATCCGGACGAACACCGCGCCCTGCTGGTGGAAGCGGACGACCACAGTGTCAAGATCGCGGCCTTGCAGGACGCGAACCGCGCCGTTACCGCCGCATCGATGAAGTTGCGCGAAGCGCATAAATCGAACGTCAAGCCCGACATCGACGCGGCTGAAGCGGCGCTGAAGAAAGCGCTCAGCGAAATGGCGGCCGCGAGCGACGCGGTCAAGAAAAAGCTCGAGCCGTTGCAGAGCCTGGACGCCAAGGAAGGCGTCAAGATGGTCGAAATGGTGACGTTCAAAAAGACCAGGAACTACGACAAGAAGGCGACACCGATCTATGTGAAAAGCACCTCGCTCAAGAGGATCCTGGCTGACAAGCGGATCTATCTCATCGACGGGGAAAAAGCCAAGCGCAAGGAAGCCAATTTCTTCAAGAACTACAGACCGAACGTAAGAGAGATCAAGCATCGCCTCAACGAGGTAGTCCATGATAAAACCAAATTTTCGAAAGAGTGGAAACTAAAACCAGAAGATGCGGAAGCATATACCGGCGTGCTGACGGACTGGGCGCGCACGATGAATGCCGATAATGCCACCTTTTTTGAAGGCAAAAAGGGCGAATTAGAGAAACGCTTTGGGCTCGACCCAAACAATCCCGAGCGCAAAGTTGATTTATCGGCGGAAGCGCAGTTGTTCCGTTATTGCGCCGGTGCCGGGCTGGAAGTGCACTTCAATCCTTTCACCGGCAACCTGCGCGACGGGCGCGACAAGACGTGGACGAAGCGTGCCCTGCGCGGCCTGAAATCCGGAGAATTCGGTATCAAGGGAAATGCCCATGCGTCATTTGCGATTGGGGAGGCCAAAGTTCGCACCGAGATCTATTATCCGCATTTTGCCGGCTTTCACGTGCAGCCGAAGATCGGCGATCAGATCTTCGAGATGGGATATATCCGTCTGTATGCCGATGTGGTACTGTCCGGCGCCGTCGGTGCGAGCCTGGCCGTGGAGACCGATATCGGGATCAGTTATACCGCCGGCAAGCAGCAGATTCGGGGCGTTCCACCTGCAAACCGCAACAAGCCAGGCGTCAAGATGCGTGCCGGGGCAAATGCGGGCCTGGACGCCTTCGCCGGGGTGCGTGCATTGGCGGATATCAAGGGAGAGCTACAATGGCTCAACCCTGAAGGTAATGTCAGTGACGGTAAGCCGGTGACAGTCAAGCCGGGTGACGCCATCGGCGAATTCAAGACAGTGGCAAAGGTGGGTCTCGGTGGAGCAGCTAGCTTGGGCGTTGGATTTACTGGCGCTTTCAAGATCCAGGTCGACAAGGGCCGTTTTGTAATCACCGCTCGGGCCGGCGCCTGTTTTGGAGTGGGCGGCGAAGGGGCCCTGAGCGGCGAAGTAGGATATGAAACGATTATGGAATTCTATAAGTTCGTATCGTACCAGCTGAAGCGGGCCGATTACAAAAAGATTGCGCACCTTATGGATCAGGAAGTCTACGATTATTATTCCAAAGTTTACTACCTAGTCATTGTCAAGAAGGGCAAGCTTGCTGACTACGCAAACAAGATTGGCAATGCAGTCGACTCCGAGTATAACCAATTTAAGAATGAACTCGAAAAAGAGATCGAAAATGGCACCGCAGGTGCCAAACAGTTCATGAACAATATCACGGAGGAGCTGATCAAAAAGACGGGCAGTTGGTTTAGCTATGCCCCTCCAGAAGCTATGGGTCAGATCAATCGCCACTTAGCGTCGATCGGCATTAGCGCACATCCATCGCTCAGCCTAGAGGCCTCACGACTGATGGCGATGTCGCTCGGATCACCTCAAACCATGAATCAGCTCGCGACAATCGCTGAGCGTATGACCCCTGTCCTGGGCGACAAACAAAATCAGGCGCTGGGCTTTGCACTGATCGATAACTGCTTGAAGGGAACCCGGTATGCGAATGCTCTTGCAAAAACGGAAGAGCGACTGGCTGGTGCCCAGACGCTGGTGAGCAAACCGTATATCTGGAACACGGAACCGGAGTTTGTTGTGGCACATATGGGCATTGACGACGCAATGTATTCGTAATTTTCACATCAATGAGCGACAGACGGGCATCGCCTTATGCCGCTTTACCCGCGTCCAAAGAATCGTTTCAGTCATTTGCGCAAATTTACAAAGTGCAAATGCATGTTCAATTCTGCTAATTTACTACGCAACGAAAGCCGACATACTCCTGCCCTGAAAACTTCGTGTAAGGAATCTCTTTTTTGCCACCTCGCGGTTCATCGAGGAGCAAGGGCCAGCTTCCGGCTTTGTCCGCAGGATTCATACCATTTCGCTGCATATTCATGTAGAGATGACCTAAGTTACCGCGCGCAACCCGCTCTTCCCCCGATGGAGGGCCCTTTGGATTCTCGCGTGGCGAAGTGGCATAATAATCGACCGCATACCAGTCATTCGCCCATTCTCCATTGACGCCGAAATCGTGAAATCCAGCGGGATTGGGGGGAAATTGTCCAACTCGAATGCGACCGCCGTCTTCTTTCTTCTGGTCGTATGAAGGGAAGTTCCTGCCTTTTTCCTCCTTCCCGTTATCAGTAGGAAATAGATTCCGCTTGCCGCCGCTACGCGCGGCGTATTCCCACTGCGCTTCGGTCGGCAAATCCATGGCCAACCCAGCTTGTTTCCCTATCCACTGGCAATATTCTTTTGCTCCATACCAACTCACCAGTGCAGGGTGATCAGCCGTCCTTGAACTAAGGAAGAGCTTGTGCTGGTTCGCGCGTGGAAGCCTAAGCGCTGCAGAAAAGATATCGAATTCTCCATAGGTCACAGGATACTTGCTCATTGAGAAGCTAGTGAGTTTCACCTTGTGCAGCGGTTTCGACTGCGGATAACCATCGAATGGCAAGCCCTCTGGATTGACTTCGTGACCCCAATCTCCCATGTCAAACGTGCCTGCGCGCATTCTGATCATGTTTTTTTTCGTCCGAGCTACGAGGCTTGCGATCTGCTGTGAGGTAGGTGCAGGATCACGGACGTTACCATCCTCCAGAACTTCAACGCCGGAGTCTTCTTGAAGTTTGGTGTCAGCGAGAACGCCGGCCTGCAGGACAACTAGGGATATGGCGAGAACGAGATGTATTTTTTTCATAATTTACACAATGAATTGGAATGCATAACTATGCCGAGCGTCAGAGCTTCTCGTGGACCATGAGAACGTCTCTCTTGGCAACTCGATGGTGCCGCCAGACGTGGGTGACCACGATAATCGGGTTTATCATACCGGCAATCAGCGCAAACCTCGTACACAACTCGACAGCGTCGAAATTTCGCCCAGCGCTTGCCAGATACCTTTGATCTACACTGACGTCAATTGATCCTGCGTGGCCCGTTTCCAGGGAATCGCTTCAGCTGTCTGCGCAAGGGCACCGAACGCGAGAGACATGTCCAGTTCGGCTAGTTGACGACGCAACGAAAGCCGATATACCCCTGCCCCGAAAACTTCGTGTAAGGAATCTCTTTTTCGGAACCTTGCGGTTCAGCGAGGAGCAAGGGCCAGCTTCCGACTTTGTCTGCAGGATCCATTCCAACTCGCTGCATGTTCATGACCAGCTGGCCTAGGTTACCGCGCGCGACCCGTCCCTTCCCCGATGGAGGGCCCTTTGGATTCTCGCGGGGCGAATTGGCATAATAGTCGACCGCATACCAGTCATTCGCCCATTCTCCATTGACGCCGAAATCGTGAAATCCAGCGGGATTGGGGGGAAATTTTCCAACTCGAATGCGACCGCCGTCTTCTTTCTTCTGGTCGTATGAAGGAAAGTTCCTGCCTTTTTCCTCTTTCCCGTTGTCAGTAGGAAATAGATTCCGCTTGCCGCTGCTACGCGCGGCGTACTCCCACTGCGCTTCGGTCGGCAAATCCATGGCCAACCCAGCTTGTTTCCCTATCCACTGACAATATTCTTTTGCTCCATACCAACTCACTAGTGCAGGGTGATCAGCCGTCCTTGTACTAAGGAAGAGCTTGTGCTGGTTCGCTCGTGGAAGCTTGAGCGCGGCAGAAAAGATGTCGAATTCTCCATAGGTCACAGGATATTTGCTCATGGAAAAACCTTTGAGCTTCACCTTGTGCAGCGGTTTCGACTGCGGATAGCCATCGAATGGCAAGCCTTCCAGATTGATCTCGGGGCCCCAATCCCCCATGTCAAACGTGCCTGCTGGCAGTTTGATCATGTTCTTTTTCGTCTGCGCCGCGAGGCTTGCTATCTGCTCTGAAGTAGGTACAGGATCGCGGACGTTACCGTCCTCCAGAACTTCAATACCGGAATTTTCCTGAGGCTTGGTCGCGGCTCGAACACTGGCCTGCAGGGCAAGTAAAGCAACAACGAGAACGACATTAGTTTTTTTCATCACATTGAGCTGGAATGCATCAATTATCCGGAGTGGCAGGGTTTGTCACTAACTACAAGAACAGCGTTTTTCGCGGCTCGATGGCGCCAACAGACATAGGTAGGCACAGTAAGCGGGTTTATCATACTGGCAATCGGCGCATTAGTTATCCACAGCTAGACTGCATTGAAATTTGCGCATGACTTGCCAGACAATATTGTTCGACACTGCCCCGATTTATTTTTGCACGACCCAGTTTTATGGAATCGCTTAAGCCGTCTGTGCAAATACACCAAGTAAAAGAGGCGTATCCGGTTCTGCTAGTTACCCACGCAACGGAACCCGATGTATTCCTTGCCTGAAAATTTCGTATAAGGAATATTTTTTTTGGCTGCTAGCGGCTCCTTAAGGAACAATGGCCAAGTGCCGGTTTCGCCTGCCGGATCCATGCCTTCTCGCTCCATGTTCATAATAAGCTGCCCCAGGTTACCGCGTACCACTCGCTTCTCTCCCGATGCTGGACCTTTTGGATTACTGAGAGGCGAATTCGCGTAATAGTCGACGGCATACCAGTCATTGACCCATTCGCCATTGACGCCGAAATCGTGGAATCCAGCGGGATTGGGGGGGAATTTTCCAGTTTGAATGCGGCCGCCATCTTCTTTCTTTTGGTCGTACGATGGGAAATTCCTGCCCTGTTCCTCCTTCCCATTATCAGTAGGAAACAAATTACGCTTGCCGCCGCTACGCGCGGCATATTCCCATTGGGCCTCGGTCGGCAAATCCATTGCCAACCCAGCTTGTTTTCCTATCCACTGACAGTATTCTTTCGCCCCATCCCAACTCACTAACGCGGGGTGAGCGCCCGTCCTCGATTTTTGGATGCTCTTGCGCTGGTTCACACGTGGAAGCCTAAGTGCTGCAGAAAAGACGTCGAATTCTGCATAGGTCACAGGATACTTACTCATGGAGAAGCTATTGAGCTTCACCTTGTGGAGCGGTTTCGACTGTGGATAGCCATCGAATGGCAAGCCTTCCGGATTGACCTCGGGACCCCAATCCCCCATGTCAAATGTGCCTGCCCGCATTTTAATCATGTTTTTTTTCGTCTGTGCCACGAGGCTTGCGATCTGCTGTGAAGTAGGTGCGGGATCACGGACGTTACCATCCTCCAAAACTTCAACGCCGGAGTCTTCTTGAAGTTTGGTGTCAGCGTGAACGCCGGCCTGCAGGACAACTAGGGATACGGCGAGAACGAGATGTATTTTTTTCATAATCTACACAATGAATTGGAATGCATAACTATGCCGAGCGTCAGGGCTTCTCGTGGACCATGAGAACGTCTTTCTTGGCAACTAGATGGTGCCGCCAGACGTGGGTGGCCACGATAATCGGGTTTAGCATACCGGCAATCAGCGCAAACCTCGTACACAACTCGACGGCGTCGAAATTTCGCCCAGCGCTTGCCAGATACCGTTGATCTACACTGACGTCAGTAGATCCTGCGTGGCACGTTTCCAGGGAATCGCTTCAGCTGTCTGCGCAAGGGCACCGAACGCGAGAGACACGTCCAGTTCGGCTAGTTGACGACGCAACGGAATGCCATGCTTCTCTTCCCAGAAAACTTCGTGTATGGAACCTCTTTTTCAGCGCCGCGCGGCTGGTCCGAGAACAAAGTCCAGGTATCGGATCGTTCCACTGGCTCCATGCCACTTCGCTCCATGTTCATTACAAGCTGCCCCAAGTTACCGCGCACAACCCGCTGTTCTCCCGATGCCGGTCCCTTTGGGTTACTGAAAGGCGAATTCGTATAATAGTCGGCTGCATACCAGTCATTCACCCATTCGCCACTGACGCCGAAGTCGTAGAATCCAGCAGGATTAGGCGGGAATTGTCCTACTGGAAGGCGCCCGCCGCCTTCTTTTTCCTGGCCGTACGACGGAAAGTTCCTGCCCTGTTCCTCCTTCCCGTTATCAGTAGGGAACAAATTCCGCTTGCCGCCACTACGTGCTGCATATTCCCATTGTGCCTCAGTGGGCAGATCAATAGCCAAACCAGCCTGCGTACCTATCCACTGACAATATTCCTTCGCCCCGTGCCAAGTTACGCCCGCCGCGTGATTGGCTGTTCGCGTTCTCAGATAGGACCTGTTCTGATTTACCGGTGAAATCCTTAGTGCTGCAGAAAAGACATCGAATTCTCCGTAGGTCACAGGATACTTACTCAGGGAGAAGCGATTGAGCTTCACCTTGTGCAGCGGTTTCGACTGCGGATAGCCATCAAATGGCAAACCTTCCGGATTGACCTCAGGCCCCCAATCTCCCATGTCAAACGTCCCTGCCGGCAGTTTGATCATGTTCTTTTTCGTCCGAGCCACGAGGCTTGCGATCTGCTCTGAAGTGGGTGCAGGATCACGGACATTGCCGTCCTCCAGAACTTCAATACCGGAATTTTCCTGAGGCTTGGTCTCGGCTTGAACGCCGGCCTGCAGGGCAAGTAAAGCAACAACGAGAACGACATCAGTTTTTTTCATCATCCATGCCATGAATTGGAATCCATTAACTTCCCGAGCAACAGGGCTTCTCATCCGGCGCAATGGCACAGATGCTCATGCCAATCCCGCCTGTCCTGGCAGTCATGCCGGCCCCCAATAATCAGCATGCCGGCGGCGCAGTTGTGCCAGGTCCGGCGCGAAGTCGAGGGCGGCCGCTGACCGTGCCAGAGCCTCGTCGGCCTGACGCTGCGCCACGGCGCGCAGGTGCGGATCGCCGCAGCGGCCCAGCTCGCCGCACACCCACTGCAGGTGCAACGCAATTTCCAGCACCCCGGCGCCATCGCGGGCCAGCGGCGGGAAGATATCGTTGAACATGTCGTCCAGCGACAGCGGCGGCACCTCGACGCGCTCATGTTCGGGCTCGACGCCGAAATCGGGATGGGTCCATGCATCGAAGATCCGGTAGACCGCATTGAGCACGACGATGGCAGTGCCCGGATCGTTGATGCCGGCCGACAGCGCGCGGCTACCGATCTCGGTCAGCACGACCAGCCCGAAGCCCGGGTCTTCGTCGAACTGGCGCAGTGGTCCAATGGTAAATGCCTTGGCGATCAGGTCCGGTTCGATCGTACCGGCGTCTTGCCCATCGGGTAGCACGTACCCGATCGGGCGCGAGCAGACGATCAGCGCGCCGGGCGCAACGGCCAGCGTGATGCGCAGCTTGCGCTCGGCGGCGATGCGCTGCAGCGCATCCATGTCCACCCGCTGCAGATAGCCACTCGCCTGGCTGTGAAAGGCCAGGCCGGCCGGTGGGCCGAAGGCCACCATGCCGCCCATGCAAGGCAGCCGGGTGCGGCGCGCCATCGCTTCGGCGGCCGCACGTTCGACCCTGGCAATCACGGCGCCCAGGCGCCCCAGGCGCGCGATGCTGTCGACCCAGCGCACGAACACGAGCACGACAATCACCAGCGTGAGAAGGGTCAGCACGAACAGCGTGAAGCGGCCTGGCTTGCCAAAGTAATCGTTGGTCGTCGCGCTCAGGCCAATGATGGCGAAGATGAAGGCGCCGACAAAGATCGACAGCGCGTTCTGCGAGACGTCATCGGCAATCACCAGCGGAAACGCGCGCTCGGTGGCCGACTGCCCGGTCGACGCATAGGCAGCCACCATCGAGGCGACAGCGAACGTGGCGACGCCCAGCATGCTGGCGGCGATCACCTTGAGCAGGTCGACGATCGAGCCTTGCGCGATTTCCGGCACCTTCCAGTCGATCGGGATGCTGTCGACCAGGTGCGCCAGCGCCACGCCGGCAACGGAGAGAACGCAGGCGATCATGGGTTTGACCCACAGCCGCTCGCGCAAGCGGTTCATCACGAATTGCATCCGGGCCGGCAGGATCATGGTGGTCAGTCAACTCCTCTATTCAAAGCGTGGTGTGGCAAGCTGCTCCGGCAGTGTAGAGCAATGATCAAAACCACCATATTTAAGTACGACACGTCGGCACGCCGGGGTGTGTTGACACGCCATCCCGGCAGCGCCATACTTGCCCGATGTTAGCGTTATCAGTCAACGCCGGCATCACTATAAAAATATCTGGAGACAATCAATGTTCAAGCGCGGGCCTGAGACACCTGTGGCGACGGGCGGCAACCTCGGCTGGCGAGAAAAGATCAGCTATGGCGTGGCCGACATGGGCTTCAATTTTTATTGGGCCAATATTGCCACCTTCCTGCTGATCTTTTATACCGACACATTCGGTATCTCGGCGGCGCAGGCGGCCACCCTGCTCGCCTCGATCAAGCTGATCAACGCCTTCACCGACCCCGTGATCGGCGCCTTTGCCGACCGCACCAATACCCGCTTCGGCAAGTTCCGGCCCTACCTGATCTGGATGTCGATCCCGCTTGGTGCCGCGGCCGTGCTCACCTACACCACGCCCGACCTGGACGCCAACGGCAAGCTGCTGTGGGCCTACGGCAGCTACCTCGCGATGATGGTCTGCTACACCTGCGTGAACATTCCCTACAACGCGCTCTCCGGCGTGATCTCGAACGACCCGCAGGAACGCTCGACAATCAACGGCCTGCGCTTCATCTTCGCCTTCGCCGGCAGCACGCTGGTGACAGCCGCCACGCCGGCGATGGTGGCATGGCTCGGCGCCGGTGACGACGTGCGCGGCTGGCAGTTGACGATGCTCGCGTGGAGCGTGGCGGCATCGGTCATGTTCCTGATTACGTTCCTCAATACCCGCGAGCGCGTGCTCCCCCCGCCCGGCCAGAAGAGCGACGTCTGGCGCGACATCCGCGACCTGGCGTCCAACCGGCCCTGGGTCGTGCTGTTCGTGCTGGCCCTGGTGATCATGGTGACGATCACGCTGCGCACCACGACCTCGGCCTACTACTTCAAGTACGTCGTCGGCCGCCCCGAGCTGATGGCGACCTTCGTGCCGACCTATATGGTGTTTGCCGCCGTCGGCGCGGCCTGCACGCCGCTGCTCACGCGCTTCATCGACAAGAAGCTGCTGATGATCCTGTTGATGAGCTGCACCGCCGTGCTGTCATCGCTGTTCTTCCTGATCCCGGCCGACCGGATCGACCTGATGTTCGTGCTGCAGGCGGGCCTGGGCCTGGTGCTCGGACCCAAGTCGCCGCTGGCGTTCTCGATGTATGCCGACACCGCCGACTACAACGAGTGGCGCACTGGCCGGCGCGCCACCGCGATGACCTTCGCCGCCGCGACGTTCTCGCAAAAGCTCGGCACCGCGGTGGCGGTCAGCGTCATCGGCGCCGTCTTTACCTGGCTCGGCTACGTGCCCAATGCGGCGCAGAGCATCGGCTCGCAGGCCGGCATCGTCTGGCTGATGTCGTTCGTGCCGGCCGCCTTTGCGCTGGTGGCCGTGCTGGTGATGTGCTTGTATAACCTCGACGCCAAGGCCTTGGCGCGCATGGGCGCCGAACTGGCCGCGCGCAAGGCGGCGCCATGATTCCAATGGAGATTGCCCCGATGCTGTACCCGCAAGACGACCGCTATGTGCTCACCAGCCCGACCGCCATGCCGCAGGCAGGCGGCTTCCTGTGGAACCGCAGGATGATGATCCAGACGACCTGCCGCGGCTACGCCACCGCGCAGTTCATGCAACCCGAGCCCGGCAAGTACTCGCACGGCCCGAACATGGAAGCAAAATCGTTCATGCAGCCGGAGCAGAATTACTATGCCCACCATCCGGGCCGCTTCGTCTACGTGAAGGACGAAGACACGGGCGAGCTGTTCTCGGCGCCGTACGAACCGGTACGCGGTGGGCTCGATCGCTTCGCGTTCTCGGTCGGGCGCACCGACCTGCAATGGACGATCGAAAAGCTCGGCATCCGCATCGACCTGACGCTCGCGTTGCCGGTCGACGACGTGGCCGAACTGTGGACGGTGGCCGTCACCAATCTGACCGAACGCGCGCGCCGCATCAGCATCTACCCGTACTTCACGGTTGGCTACATGTCGTGGATGAACCAGTCGGCAGAGTACCGGCACGACCTTGGCGGCATCGTCGCAACCTGCATCACGCCGTACCAGAAGCTGGATGACTTCTTCAAGAACCGCCTGCTGAAAGACCGCACGGTGCTGCTGTGCGAGCAAGCGCCGGACGCCTGGGAAACCGGGCAAAAGGTCTTTGAAGGCGAAGGTGGCCTGCATGCGCCATCGACGCTGGCGCCCGCCCTGCTGCCCTGCGGCGACGCGCGCTACGAAACGCCGGCCGCCGTTGTCCAGTACCGCCTGGCCCTGGCGCCCGGCGAGGCCGCCACCCGCCGCCTGCTGTTCGGCCCTGCGTTCGACGATGCCGAGATTGCGCTGCTGCGCCAGCGCTACCTCAGCGAGGAAGGCTTCGCCGCTGCCGCGCGCGACTACGCCGCCTACATCGCCGAGGGCGACGGCGTGCTGCAGATCGTCACGCCCGACCCCGAGCTGGATAATTTTGTCAACACGTGGCTGGCGCGCCAGGTGTATTACCACGGCGACGTCAATCGCCTCAGCACCGACCCGCAGACCCGCAACTACCTGCAAGACAATATGGGCATGGTGTTCGTCAAGCCGGCCGCTGCCCGCGCTGCCTTCCTGCATGCGCTGAGCCAGCAGGAAGCCAATGGCGCCATGCCGGACGGGATCCTGCTGTTCGAGGGCGCCGAACTCAAATACATCAATCAGATCCCGCACACCGATCACTGCGTCTGGCTGCCGGTCTGCCTTCAAGCCTATCTCGATGAAACCGGTGACAGCGCGATTCTCGACGTGCCGGTCAGCGCGCACGGCGGCGACGTCAAATCTGCGTTCGAGCGCATCTGCCTTGCGATGGACTGGCTCTTGCTGCGACGCGATGCGCGGGGCCTCTCCTACATCGAACAGGGCGACTGGTGCGATCCGATGAACATGGTCGGCTACAAGGGCCGCGGCGTCTCGGGCTGGCTGACCGTGGCCGCCGCCTACGCGCTGAACCTGTGGGCCGACGTCTGCGCCGCGCGAGATGATGAGGCGATGCAGGCGCGCTACCGCGATGGCGCCGCCGCCATGAACGCGTCTGCCAACGCGCACCTGTGGGATGGCAGCTGGTTCGCACGTGGCATCACCGACGACGACGTCAAGTTCGGCGTGGCGGCCGATACCGAGGGCCGCATCTACCTGAACCCACAAAGCTGGGCATTTTTGTCGGGCGCCGCAAACGATGCGCAGCGCGCGCAGATGCTGCCCGAGATCGACGCGCAATTGAAGACACCCTACGGCGTGCAGATGTTCGCCCCGCCCTATAGCGCCATGCGCGAAGACATCGGCCGCGTCACGCAAAAGCATCCCGGCTCGGCCGAGAATGGCGCGGTCTACAACCACGCCGCCGTGTTCTACATCTTCAGCCTGTACACGATTGGCGAGGCCGACCGCGCCTTCGACGCGCTGCGCAAGATGATTCCCGGCCCGGACCTGGCCGACTACCTGCAGCGTGGCCAGCTGCCGGTATTCATCCCCAACTACTACCGCGGCGCGTACCACGAGTACCCGCGCACGGCCGGGCGCTCGAGCCAGTTGTTCAACACGGGCACCGTGGCCTGGGTCTATCGCTGCCTGATCGAAGGCCTGTGTGGCTTGAAGGGTGATGCGAATGGCTTGACGGTCAATCCGCAACTGCCGTCCGGCTGGCCCGGCATGACGGTCACGCGGCGCTTCCGCGGCGCGACGTTCGAGGTGGATATACGGCGCGGCGCAGTCGGGCGCGTGACGGTGACGTGTGACGGCGTCGAACTGGCTGCGGCCCGCATCGACAAGATCGACGCGGGCCGCACGTATCGCTTGCAGGTACTGGTGCCCTAGATCACTGCATCGTGTAGGTCTGCTGCGCCGTATCGACGGCAGCGTTGCGCGCCGCGTCCCAGTACGTGAAGGTGTAGCGCACCACGTTGCCGATCGCCAGACCGCCTGCCGTGAACGTGTTCACGCCATTGGCCAGCTGCATGCGCACGTTCTGCTGCGCGCCGTTGTTGACCGTGTAGTGCACGTCGGCCCAGCTGCCGGTGGTGGTGCGGAACTGCAGCATCGTCGACGACGTCTGGCTCACCGACGTCGGCCCGGTCTGCACTGGCGGCGTCGTAGTGCCGCCACCGCCCGACTCCCAGACGATATCGTCAAGCGCGAACTGGAAGCTGGATGTGGGCAGGCTGCCGTCGATACTCGAGATCATGAAGATGTCGTACAGGGACTGCGCCGCCACCAGGGGCCCGAGCAGCGTCGAGACGGGAATCGACGCCTGCGCCCACTGCCCGTTGCGCACGAGCCCATAGGCGGTGGTGTTGGCCGGGAAGTTCACCCAGTTCTGGTTGGTGAACGTGTCGCCCACACCGATCCGGAAGCCCACGTTGGCCGGAATCTTGATGCGGAACTTGACCGTGCCATTGGTGCGGTAGTTCGACAGGTCGCGCACCTGGCGCGCCTGGATGCCGCCGCCGAACCACTGGCCCGGCGCCGTGTAGTTCCAGGCGATGACGTTGCTGCCTTCGTACGGCGCCGTGTTGCCGGCGCCGCTGGACGCTGCATTCCACAGGAAGATATCGGAACTGGTGCCCGCCACCAGCTTGGCATTGACCGCCGTGTTATCGGTAAAGATGCCGAACTTGCCCGCTACTTCGGGCGCGCTCTGGTTGCCCAGCTTGACCTGCCCCTTGCCATCGAGCTGGTACACGCGCACGTAGTCGACATACATCGTGCCCGGCAGCGGCGCCGTGACCTGGCTGGCATTGGCCGCATCGGTGAAGTTGCCGCCCACGGCCATGTTCAGCAGCAGGTAGAACGGCGCCTGCAGCGCGCTCGAATTGACCGGCAGCGGCGCGTTGTACAGATTGTGCTCGACGCCGTTGTCGACGACCGAGAAGCGCATTTCGCTCTCGGTCCAGTAGAAGCGGTAGGTGACGAAACGGTTGGCCAGCGACGTGGTCGGCACGTGCCAGTTATCGGTCTGCCACGCGGTCGATGCGGCGCAGCTCTCGTTGCCGGACACGCAGGCGGCCTGCTGCCAGGTGATCACGTTGGCGCCGACGAAATGGTTCGACGACGGCGCCCCGCCCTCGGCCCGCACCGCGGCCTTGTGCCCCATCTCCATCATGTCGATCTCGCCGTTGCGCGGCCAGGTCTGCGGACTCACGCCCAGCAGCCAGGCAGCGGGCCACAGGCCGGTGCCAAGGTTCGGCGTGGCCATGCGCACCTCGATCATCCCGTACTGCACCTGCACCTTGTTGCGCGAGTCGAGCCGCGCCGATGTGAACAGATTGCTGCCCACGGTCTGGCTGCGTGCCTGGATCGCCAGCGCGCGCGTGCCCGATTCGAACGGCACGTTGGCGATGGTGGCGTTGTTGGGACTGTAGTACTGCAGCTCGGCATTGCCATAGCCGCACAGGCCGATCTGGCAACCATTCCCGTCCTGCAGGTTCCAGACGCCCGTATTCACGCTGGTACCATTGAATTCTTCGGACCATAGCAGCTGGCCGATGACGGGATTGGTGACGCTGGCGATTGCCTGCGTACTGCATGCCAGCGCAAGGCCGGCGACGAGCAGCTGGAACGGCTTCCATCTGGAGCGGGGTTGCTGGGGTAGATGACTCACGTTGACTCCTCTTTTCTCACGACAAGAAAATGTGGCCGTGCCGGATTGCCGTGCCACACGCCGCCAACTTTGCGTTGGTCTCGAATGGTTTTGGTGCCGAATACCGGATTGGAAACGTTTCCATACTCGTGTGAAAAATATAGTCCGATTTTGGTGGAGCGTCAAACACATCTGCATGTCGCGCATCGGTTTATCCGATACGCATATATCGCTTTACCTTGCGCTGGCGAGGCAGTGCCTAGTAGCCCACACCGCGCACGCCGCCGGCGGCGCGCAGCGATTCACCGGTGACCCAGTGCGCGTCGCTTGAAGCCAGGAACACGGCCACCGGCGCGATGTCTTCCGGCTCGCCGAAGCGGCCGAGCGGCGTCCCGGCAATCAGCATCTTGCCGAAATCACCGTCAAAGTTGCCGGCGGTGGCGGGCGTGTTCGTGTGGCCCGGCAGGATGGCATTGACGCGGATGCCGCGCGGTCCCAGTTCACGCGCCAGCGCGAACGTCAGCGTATCGACGGCGCCCTTGGTGGCCGCATAGACGCTCGACGCCAAATACGGGTCGGTGCTCAGGATCGAGCTGATGTTGATGATGCTGCCGCCATCCTTGAACACCTTGAGTGCTTCGCGAATCGCCAGGAAGTAGCCAAGCACGTTGACATTGAACTGCTTGTGGAACGCGTCCTCGGTCATCTCGGCCACCATCTCGAAGACGGCCACGCCGGCATTGTTGACGAGGATGTCGAGCGTGCCGTAATCGGCCTTCACGCGCTCGAACAGGTTCGCTACGTCGGCTACCTTGCTCATGTCGGCCTGTAGCGCGACTGCCTTGCCGCCGGCTGCCTCGATCGAGGCGACCACCGCATCGGCACCCGCCTTGCTGCTGGCGTAGTTCACGATGACGGTGGCGCCCTGTGCGCCGAATGCGCGGGCAATGCCGGCGCCGATGCCGCTCGATGCGCCGGTGACGACGGCGATTTTGTTGGTCAGTTTCATGGTGTGTCCTTGGTCGATGTGTCCCGAAGCCCAATGGCTCCGGCGACCAGGACGATGCTACGCAGGCGCGGCGTGCACCGCATGCCGGTTCTTCGCGCATGCTTGCCTATTCTTCTCAAAGCCCGTTGCGCCGGCGTGGCCGGTGCTATATTCGGGCATGGATAAAGCGATCACCGATGCGACAGGCGAAGCAGGCAACGTATCGATGGATGCGCTGCGCGCCATTGCAATGAGCGCGGGCGACACCTGGACCGCGACCGGTCTGCCGCGGGTGGCGATGGTGCGCGCCGAAGCGTGTTCAAACCAGGTCTATGGCCCGATGCTGCACCTGGTGCTGCAAGGGTCAAAGAGCCTGTCCATCGGCGGCCAGGTCGTGCACATCGAAGCGCCCGGCTACTTCGTCGTGCCGGTGGCCTTGCCGGCGCTGGGCCAGGTCACCGCGCAATCAGGCACGGCGCCGTATCTCGCCGTGAGTCTGGCGCTGGACCCGGCCATTATTGCCGCCATGCTGGCCGACCTGCCCGCTGCCGGCAAGGTCCCGCATGGTGCCGACGTCGGCGTGGCGCAGGCGGGCCCGGATCTGATCGATGCCTGGCTGCGCATGATGCAGCTGGTCGCGCGGCCGGACGACGTGGCGATGATGGCGCCGCTGATCGAGCGCGAGATCCTGTTTCGCGTGCTCCAGGGGCCGCATGGCGATTTGCTGCGCCAGATCGCGCAGGCCGACAGCCGCCTGTCGCAGGTGCGCCGCGCGATCGACTGGATTCGCGAACACATGGCGCAGCCGCTGCGGGTCGGCCCCCTGGCGGCGCTGGCCGGGATGAGCGTCGCGGCCTTCTATCGCCACTTCAGGGCAGTCACCGCGATGACGCCGATCCAGTACCAGAAAAGCCTGCGCCTGTTGAAGGCGCGCCGGCTGCTGCTGTTCGAGCCGTTCGACGCGGCGTCGGTGGCATTCACGGTCGGCTACGAAAGTGCGTCGCAGTTCAGCCGCGAATACGCGCGCATGTTCGGCCTGCCGCCGATGCGCGACGTGGCCCGCTTCAGGACACCGGCGCAGAGCGCGCCGGCAGGCAGCGCCTAGGCGCGGGCGAGAATCTGCGCCACCAGCTGCGCTGGCGTATCGCGGATGTCGAGCGTAATGCCCGCTTCGTCCGGCTGCAGCGGTTCGAGCGTTGCCAGCTGGCTGTCGAGCAGCGATGGCGGCATATAGTGGCCAGGGCGATTGCTGACGCGCTCGGCCAGCAGGCTGCGCTCGCCGGCCAGGTGCACGAAGCGCACGTCGCCGCCGGCGCCCCGCAGCAGGTCACGGTAGCTGCGCTTGAGCGACGAGCATGACAGCACCGCCCCACCCTCGCGCCGCGCCAGCAGGTCGCGCAGCGTCACGAGCCAGTCGTGACGGTCGTCGTCGGTCAGCGGCGTACCGGCCGACATCCGGGCGATGTTCACGTCGGAGTGGTACGCATCGCCTTCGATGAATTCCACGCCGAGCTGGTTGCCCAGGCGCGCGCCGATCTGGCTCTTGCCGCAGCCGCTCACGCCCATGATGACCCAGGCCGTTCCCTTGTTATCGCTCATTGGTTCTGTCGTCATTGCCTCATGTTACCGCTAACAAACATACCGCGATTGTGCGCTCGCGGCCTGGAAATGTAAACCCGCTGGCCGTGCACCCATTTTGGGCGGTCGCGCCTACGCAGTGCGTAGTTCGCGGGCGTCGTGCTGCCGTCCTGCTGGCCTGGCGGCATGGTCCATCGGCTTCGCCGTCGACTTCGTGCATGGCACGCGCCTTGCTGAGGTAAAGCGTGACCACGTAGATTCCCACCACTTTCTGGAGCAGCCAACATGATTTCATGCCGTGAAGATGTCACCAAACTGATCGTATCCGCGAAAGTCCGCAAGGGCATCAAGTGGCGCGACGTGACCGAGGCCACGGGCCTGTCGAAGGAATGGACCACGGCCGCCTGCCTGGGCCAGATGACGCTGACCAAGCCGCAGGCCGAAGCGATCGGCAAGCTGTTCGAGCTGTCCGACGAAGCGATCGCCTGGCTGCAGATCGTGCCCTACAAAGGCTCGCTGCCGACGGCCGTGCCGACCGATCCGCTGATCTACCGCTGGTATGAACTGGTCAGCGTGTACGGCACCACGATCAAGGAACTGATCCACGAAGAATTCGGCGATGGCATCATGAGCGCGATCGATTTTTCGATGGACATCCAGCGCACCGAAGACCCGAAAGGCGACCGCGTGAACGTGGTTTTGTCGGGCAAATTCCTGCCCTATAAAACTTACTGATCCCGCTTACGCGCTCTCGCGGTCGCGCAGCGTGAAGCCAAGGTCGATGCGCCGCTCGGCCGGCTCTTCGCCCTTGATCACCTGCAGCAGGAGGCCCGCGGCTTCGAAGCCGATCTGGTAGCGCGGCGTGTCGACCGTCGTCAGTGACGGCATCATCCAGGCCGACGCGGGCAAGTCGTTGAAGCCGCATACCGCGATGTCCTGCGGGATGCGGATGCCTTGCCGCTGGCAGTGGAATACGGCGCCGTGGGCCAGGTCGTCGTTGCAGCAAAAGACGGCGTCGCAGTCGGGCCGCAGCGCCATCAGCTGCGCCATCAGGCCGGCGCCCAGCGCGATCGTCGAGCGTTCCGGCACCATCAACTCCAGGCCAGGATCGGCCAGGCCCGCCGCCGCCATCGCGGCGCGGTAGCCGTCGGCGCGGCGCAGCGTGCGCTCATCGAGCTGCGCGCCGATGAAGCCGATGCGTGTGTAGCCCTTGGCGATCAGGTGGCGCGTCATGGCCATGCCGGCCTCGTACTGCGAAAAGCCGACCGACAGCACGGCCGGGTCATCGGACAGGTCCATCATGGCCACCGCCGGCACCTTCGATGCCGCCAGCATCTTGGCCACGGCGGGGCTGCGCACCTGGCTCGAGAACAGGATGCCGTCGGGGTTCGACTGCAGATAGGTGCGCAGCAGCTTTTCTTCTTCGAGCTGCGAATAATAGGTATTGCCGATCAGGAGCTGGTACTGGCCGGGCGCGACGGCGTCGTGGATGCCTTCGAGGACGGCAGTGAACACGGCGTTCGACAGCGACGGCACCAGCACCACGATCACGTGCGACTGCGACGAGGCCAGCGCCCGCGCGGCGCGATTGGGCACGTAACCCAGCTCGGCCACGGCTTGCTCGACCTTGCTGCGCGTGGCGTCGGACACCAGCTTCGGCTGGCTCAGTGCGCGCGAGGCGGTCATGATCGACACCCCTGCCATGCCCGCGACCTGCTCGAGCGTCGCACGCCCCGTCCCCCTGCCCCGGCTTCGGCTTCGGCTTGTCTTGTCCATGCTGTTCCCGTGATATTTACGCAATGACCATTCTATCAATGCGGCGGCCTGCCGCTACAGGAAAGTTGGGGGCCAGAGGAAAAGCCGGGGTCAGCAGAAATCCCTGCTGCGCGTATCGAGCCCACCGAGCAGGTGCGACAGATCCACCAGCCGCTTGGCGACCAGGTGGCGCACCTCGCCCTCGCGCTGCCAGACGCCGTAGACCCCGAGCAGCGGCGCGCTTAGCACCTCGCGCCGCTGCTGCTCCACCAGCGACGGCCACACGATCACATTGACGTTGCCGGTTTCATCTTCCAGCGTCAGGAACAGCACGCCCTTGGCGGTGCCGGGCCGCTGGCGCACCGTCACCAGGCCACAGCCGCGCGCCAGTTGGCCGTTCTGGAAATCCATCAGCGTCGCTGCGGGCAGGAAGCGCTGCGCCAGCAGGCGCTCGCGCAGCAGTGCCAGCGGATGGCGGCCCAGCGTGAGGCCCTGCGCGCGGTAGTCGCCCACGATCTCTTCGCCTTCGCTCGGCGCCGCCAGCACCGGCGCTTCTTCGCGCGGCACGGTCGGGCGCAACAGATCCTTGTCGGGCGCGGCGCCGGATGCTTCCCACAACGCTTCGCGCCGGTGCCCCGCCAGCGATTGCAGTGCGCCGGCCGCCGCCAGCACCTGCAGGTCGCTGCGGTCCAGACCCGCGCGGCGCGCCAGGTCGGCCACATCGGCAAACGGCCGCACGGCGCGCGCCTGCTCGATGCGCTCGGCCGCATCGACCCTCATCCCCCGCTGCAGCGACAGGCCGAGGCGCACCGCCGGCTGGCGCGTGCGCTCGTGCGGATCGTATTCTTCCAGTGCCGAATCCCAGCCGCTGACGGCGACATCGACCGGCCGCACCTCGATGCCATGGCGGCGCGCGTCCTGCACCAGTTGCGACGGGCTGTAAAAGCCCATCGGTTGGCTGTTGAGCAGCGCGCACAGGAAGGCGGCCGGCTCGTGGCACTTGAGCCACGAACTGGCATACGCCAGCAGCGCGAAGCTGGCCGCGTGCGACTCGGGAAAACCGTATTCGCCGAAGCCCTGGATCTGGCTGAAGATCGCTTCTGCGAATTCCAGCGTGTAGCCGCGTTCGAGCATGCCCGTCGTGATGCGCTCGTAATAGTGTTCCAGCCCGCCCTTGCGCTTCCAGGCCGCCATCGCGCGGCGCAGCTGGTCGGCCTCGCCCGGCGTGAAGCCCGCACCCAGGATCGCCACCTGCATCACCTGCTCCTGGAAGATGGGCACGCCCAGCGTGCGCTCGAGCGCCACTTTCATTTCGGCGCTCGGATACACGACCGGCTCGAAGCCCTGACGGCGCCGCAGATAGGGATGGACCATGCCGCCCTGGATCGGGCCGGGGCGCACCACGGCCACCTCGATCACCAGATCATAGAAGACGCGCGGGCGCATCCGCGGCAGCATGCTCATTTGTGCGCGCGACTCGATCTGGAACACGCCCACCGTATCGGCCTGGCAGATCATGTCGTAGGTGGCCGTATCGTCGGCCGGGATGTCCTGCATCTCGAACACGTTGCCGTAGCGCTGGCCGACCAGTTCCAGCCCGCGCCGCATCATCGACAGCATGCCCAGCGCCAGCACGTCGACCTTCATCAGCCCCAGTTCTTCGAGATCGTTCTTGTCCCACTGGATGACGCTGCGGTCGGCCATCGCCGCGTTCTCGATCGGCACCAGGCGCGAGAGCTTGCCGCGCGCGATGACGAAACCGCCGGGATGCTGCGACAGATGGCGCGGGAAGTTCAGCAGCGATTGCGCAAGCGTGGCCCACTGGCGCGACAGCGGCGCCTCGGGATCCAGGCCGCTCTCGGCCAGGCGACCCAGCAGGTCGGCGCGGCTGTCGAACCAGTGGTGGGTCTTGGCCACCTTCTCGACGATACCAAGGTCGATGCCCAGCGCGCGGCCGCTGTCCCGCAGTGCGCTCTTGGGGCGGTAGCTGATCACCACCGCCGCCAGCGCCGCGCGATCGCGCCCGTATTTGTTGTAGATGTACTGGATGACTTCTTCGCGCCGCTGGTGCTCGAAATCGAC
The DNA here is from genome assembly GCF_014200505.1 of Massilia aurea. GTDB lineage: Bacteria > Pseudomonadota > Gammaproteobacteria > Burkholderiales > Burkholderiaceae_D > Telluria > Telluria aurea_B. The sequence goes on from NZ_JACHBX010000003.1 coordinate 346,034, forward strand.
GTCGATGTCGGGTGGCTCGTTGCGCTCGCGCGAAATGAAGCGCTCGAACAGCAGGCTGGCGCGGGCCGGATCGACCTCGGTGATGCCCAGGCAGTAGCAGACGGCCGAATTGGCGGCCGAGCCGCGGCCCTGGCACAGGATGTGCTGCGAGCGGGCAAAGCGCACGATGTCGTACACCGTCAAAAAGTAGTGCTCGTAGCGCATCTCGGCAATCAGCGCCAGCTCGTGCTCGATCTGCGCCTGCACCTTGGCCGGGATGCCGTCGCGAAAACGCCGGTGCGCGCCGATCCAGGTTTCGGCGCGCAAAAAACTCGCGGCCGTGTGGCCGGGCGGGACCACTTCGTCCGGGTATTCGTAGCGCAGTTCGTCGAGCGAGAACGTGCACAGGCGCGCCACGCGCACCGTTTCGGCCAGCACCTGGGGCGTGTACAGATTGGCCAGGCGCAGGCGCGAGCGCAGGTGCTGCTCGGCGTTCTGCGCCAGCCCGTAGCCGCAGTCGGCCACCGCCTTGTTCAGGCGCGTGGCGGTGAGCGTGTCCTGCAGCGGTTTGCGCGAGCGCACGTGCATGCACACGTGGCCGAGCGCCACGATCGGCAAGCCGTGCTGCCAGCCGACTTCTTCAACCGTGGCGCGGTGCGCATCGTCGAACGCGCGGTGCAGCGATGTGAGACCGAGCCAGGCGCGGCCCGGGAAGGTAGTCGCCATCCACGCCGCCTGCGCGTGCAGGCGGTCGACGTCCTGCGCCTCGTGCCCCGGATACGGCGGCAGCAGGATCGCCAGGCAATCGGGCATGTGGCGCAAGTGCGCGTTCTCCGGTGCCGGGTCGGCCAGGTCATCGGGGGTCAACAGGTACGTCCCCTTCTCGCTGCGCGTGCGCCCGAGCGTGATGAATTCGGACAGGTTGCCGTAGCCCTCGCGGTTCTGCGCCAGCAGGATCAGTGACGGCGCCGGGCTGCCATCGGGATTCTGCAAATGGAAGTGGGCGCCGATGATGAGCGGCAGGCCGGCCTCTTTTGCCTCGGCATGCGCGCGCACGACGCCGGCCAGCGAGCATTCGTCAGTGATCCCCAGCGCGAAGTACCCGAGCTGCACCGCGCGCAGGACCAGCTCCTCGGCATGCGACGCCCCTTGCAGGAACGAGAAGTTCGACAGGCAGAACAACTCGGCATACGGCGGCAGGGTCGTGGCTGCGGGGGGTTGGTTGGTCGGAGGCTGTGTCACGCCGGGCTCATGTCAAATGACAAATACTGTATAAAAACACAGTATAGCCGACCTTTTTGACAACAAGCGCGTTATTTACCGAAGGAAATTAATTATGCAAGCGACTTGATAATACAAAGTTATACAATCAGAACGTTGTGTTAATGCCACATTGCAACGGTAATCGAAGGATCCATTGATAGTATCCGAACATCCTTCGGAGAAACCAGTGCTCAAACTCAAAATCATGCCCCGTTCCGTGTTGGCCAGTCTGTATGGCAGCACCATTCTTGCTTCCCTTGCCCTCGTCCCTGGCGCCGTCCAGGCGCAGACCGTACCCGCCATCACCACTGACGCCGTCGTGCCAAGCGTGAGCGTCGTCGGCTCGCGCCGCGTCGGCGCTGCCTCCAGCACCGATACCCCGGTGGCGATCGACTTCATCCCGATGACGAAAGCGGCCGAACAAAGCGGCCAGTTCGACCTCGCGCAGGTACTGAGCAACCTGTCGCCGTCGTTCAACTCGACGCGCCAGACCGGCGCCGACGGCGCCGACCTGATCGACTCGGCCGCCCTGCGCGGCCTGGGTTCGGACCAGACCCTGGTGCTCGTCAACGGCAAGCGCCGCCACACGGTCGCGCTGGTGAACCTGTTCGGCGCGCGCAACCGCGGCAACACCGGCACCGACATGAACGGCATCCCCGTGATGGCGATCCGCGAAGTGCAGGTGCTGCGCGATGGCGCCGCCGCCCAATACGGCTCGGACGCGATTGCCGGCGTGATCAACATCGACCTGAAGAAAAGCCTGGGTTGCGAATCGGTGGCCGGCTACGGCCAGTACACCGAAGGCGATGGCGAGAACTGGCAAGCGTCGGCCTACTGCGGCGTGGCCCTCGGTGGCGGCGTGCTGGGCATCACCGGCGAATACTCGGACCGTGGCCGCTCGAACCGTTCGGAGCCCGGCAACCCGCGCATCATCGGCGACACCAAAGCCGACAACCAGACCATTTACCTGAACGGCGAATTCCCGGCCGGCGCGGGCGGCAAGTTCTACTTCACCGCCGGCGTGCAGCAGCGCGACGCGTCGTCGGCCGCCTTCGGCCGCGAAGGCCTGGGCTCAGAAGATATCCCGTCGCGCAATTCGGCCGCGATGTACCCGGACGGCTTCGTCCCGTTCATCAACGGCAAAGTCGATGACCGCTGGGGCACCGTCGGCTACCGCTGGACGGCCGGAGAATGGAATGCCGACCTGTCGCAGACCTACGGCTACAACCGCCTGAAGTACAACATCGCCAATACGCTCAACGCCTCGATCGCCAACCTCGATCTGCTTGGCGGCGGCCAGGGCCGCAGCGCCGACCGCTTCTACGCAGGCGCGTTCTCGTTCCGCCAGGCGACCACCAATGCCGACATCAGCCGCTTCTACAGCGACGTATTCAAGGGCATGAACGTTGCCTTCGGTCTGGAGCACCGCCGCGAGAACTACCAGATCTTCGCCGGCGAAGCCGGTTCGTACATCGACGCCGACGGCGTGGGCATCGGCGGCAATGCTGGCAGCCAGGGCTTCCCGGGCTTCCAGCCGGGCGACGAAACCGACACCGACCGTCACAGCAACGCGGCTTACGTCGACATCGAAACGGATCTCACCGACCGCCTCAAGATCCAGACCGCGCTGCGCTACGAGCGCTACTCGGACTTCGGCTCGACCACCACCGGCAAGCTCGCCGCCGCCTACCGCCTGGCACCGGACCTGCTGCTGCGCGGCTCGGCCAGCACTGGCTTCCGCGCCCCATCGCTGCAGCAGGCCTACTTCTCGTCGACCTTCACCGACTTCGTCAGCGGCCAGCCGCTGGACGTCGTGCTGGCGCCGAATGGTGGCCCGGTGGCCGCTGCCGCCGGCATCCCGCAACTGAAGGATGAAGAATCGAAGAGCTACACGCTGGGCCTGACCTGGTCGCCAACGCAGGCACTGTCGGTCACGGCCGACCTGTACCGCATCGACATCGATGACCGCATCGTGCTGTCGGGCCGCTTTGACGCCGACAACTACCCGGCGCTGGGCGCGACGCTGCAGCAGCTGGGCGTGGGCCAGGCGCAGTTCTTCGTCAACTCGGTCGACACCAAGACGCAGGGCCTGGACCTGACGGTCTCGCACCGCGCCAACGTGGCCGCGGGCCGCCTGACGACGTTCCTGGCCGCCAACTTCAGCAAGACCGAAGTGCAGCGCGTGAAAGCGCCAGCCGCACTGGCAGGCTTCGAAGACGTGCTGCTGTCCGAGCGCGAGCGCCTGTTCATTGAAGAAGGTGCGCCGCGCCGCAAGGCCACGCTGGGCTTCGACTACGTCCAGGGCAAGCTGGAAACGGCGCTGCGCGTGATCCACTTCGGTCCGCAGACGCTGGGCACGTTCTCGGGTCCACCGGTGCCGAACCAGAAGTACGAAGCCAAGACGTCGGCCGACTTGGCCTTCACGTGGGCCTTCACCGAGAAGACCCGCCTGACGGTCGGCGGCACCAACATCTTCGACGTCAAGCCAACCGTGCAGGATGCGAACGAGACCGACAACGGCTTCAAGTACGAGAGCGTGCAGTTCGGCCTGAATGGCGCGGCGCTGTTCGCGCGCCTGGCGCACCGCTTCTGATCTGATTTGATCGCGCGGTGAAACAACGGCCTGCAAGCGATTGCAGGCCGTTGTCGTTTACACCCGCTGCAGCGGCCTGCGCCTGCGCGCCGCCAGCCACCCCGCAGCAGCAATCCCGCATAGCGCCAGCGTCCCCGGCTCCGGTACCGTGTTCGGCGCCGTAGCGGATGCCGTGAAGGCGTCCATGGCCCACTGCGTGCCGCTGCTGTTGTAGATCGTGAGCGTGTCGATGCCGCGCCAACCGAGTTCGATCCACTGCGGCGCGAACGTGTCGATCCCGTACGACACGTCGGTCGCGAACAGCAGCTGGCCGGCACGGCTGCCCTCGAACGAAAGTTCCTGTTCATACCAGGCCGACGTGAAGAACGCGCCGATGAAGTCGAAGCCGGCCGCATTCGAGATCGTGACGGTGCCGCCCCCGTGGTTGAAGGCGACGTTGGCCGCCGAGACGACGCCGTTGGCAAAGCCGCTGTCGGGATAGGCATCGGCGCCGATGACGCCGGCGCCGGTCCAGTTGAAGCCCGCATAGCCGTCGGCGATGACCGCGGTCTCGCTGCTGGCCAGGTCGTCAAAACCAATGACGTCGGCGTGCGCACTCACGCAGCATGCCGCCAGCAGGAACGAAAGGATAGTGTGTTTCATAGGGTGCTCCTTGACATGAAAACGTGGCGGGTTACTGGCGCACGAGCGCCGCGATGTCGGCGTCGCTCAGCGCCGAGCCGTAGATGCGCAGATCGTCCATCGCGCCCCGGTATGGCGCGTCCCACCAGTTCACGCCCAGCGCAAACACGCCGCTGGTGCCGGTAAACACGTTGGGGAAGCCCGCGCCGCTAAATCGCTTGCTGCCGTCGACATACACGTTGACCGCGCCATTGCGCACGGTGAAGGCCACGTGCGACCAGCGGCCGACAGGGATCGTCATGCCAAGACCGGCGTCGTACCAGGCCGTACCCGACCACAGCATCGATGCGCCGCCCACGCCCCCATGGCCCATCGGCAGCAGGCTGACCCAGGATTCGGTCGTGCGCGCGCCAAAGAAGGTCGTGGAAAACGCCGTCAGTGCCGCCGGCTTGAGCCACAGCGCGACGCTGTAGTTCTGGCTCGCGATGAGGCCATTGGGCAGCCGCACGCCGCTCTCGCCGTTGAAGACGGCCGCCCTGCCCTTCACACCGGCCTCGAAGGCGATGCTGCCGCCTGGCGCGTCGATCCGGTTGCCGGTCACGCTGCCGGCGCCGAAGATGCCGTTCGCGTCGGCCAGGTTGCCATCGAAGGTGTAGTGGGCCAGCAGGCCGCCGGCCTTGCGCACGGTGACGACGAAGCTTTTGGTGACCACCGTATTGCCCTTGGCGATGCGCGCCGTGAGCGTGACATTGACGTCCCCGCTGGCCGGACTGGTGACCACCCCGGTGTTGCTGATGATGGCCGGATTGGACGACGTCCAGGTAATCACCGCGCCGCGCGTGCCGCGCGTGGGCAGCGCAAGATTGGCCGTGACGGCGCTCGTGTTGCCCAGGCTGAGTTCTGCGGCAACGGCATTGACCACCTGCGCCTCGGTGCGTGGCGGCAGCCGGCTGCCGAAGAGTGAAACGCCCTCGCGCGAGACCGCCGAGAAGGTCATCGCAGGGCTCTTGGCCGTTTCGTCCCAGCCGCTGATGAAGACGCCCTTGTACGGCGAGGCGCCGGGCAGGCGGATCTCGATCCCGTTGCTGCCGGTGAGCAGCCAACTGCCGCCCACGGCGCCCGTGATCGTGCCGTCGGCGTTGAGTGCGATGGACTGCGACTTCTTGATGGCGGCCGAGATGTCCTTGCCATGGTTGACCAGCATGTAGTCGCCCTGCACGAATTCGCGCCGCACGGCGCCCAGCGTCTCGCCCGTGTAGCGGCGCGGCGCGACGACCGGCCAGCCGTCCGCATTCATGAACAGTTGGTGCGTGCGAATTTCATGCTGCTCGCCGCGCTCGGGGAAACGCGCATGGAAGATCAGGAAGTGCTTGCCGCTGGCCGGATCGACATACGCCGAGTTGTGGCCGGGCGAAACATAACCGGTGCCGATGCCGGTGCCGGCGTCACCCAGGCTTCGCTCGAACAGGAAGCTGCCCATCAGCTTGACGCCGTAGGGCGCGATCGATGCGTCGTCGAACAGCGGCTTGGTGGGATCGGATCGGACAGCCGCCATGTCGTTGCCCTGCGCGTCGACGTACGGCCCGTCCGGATTGAGCGAGCGCGCGACACGCATATTGTAGCCACCGGTCGAATCCAGCCCGCCGAAGGACGTGAACAGGTAGTAGTGCGACGTGACTGGGCTGTACATCACGTAAGCGCCTTCGATGCGTGCGTGGTTGCCGCCCATCAGGCGCTTGCCGTAGCCCTGCCCCGGCAATGGCATGCCGGTCGAGGGATTGAGCGCCAGGATGAAAATCCCGCCCGAATACGAGCCGTACACCATCCACAGTTTGCCGGCGCGATCCGAAAAGACGTGCGGATCGACGGCATTCGGATGTTTCAGTGCGTCGTAGATCGTGCCGTCATGGCTGGGCTGGCCCCACATGCCCGATTTTAAAATGATGCCCTTGTCGACATAAGGACCTTCGATATTATTCGCTACCGCAATGCCCAATGCGGAACGTGGCGAATCGCCCTTGCAGGCGTTGTAATACATATAGAATTTTCCATCCGGCATACGCTTGACATCGGCCGCCCACAGTGTGGACGACTGCGCCCAGCTGAATGTTTCAGCCAGCTCGGTGAATACATTCGATGCGCCATTGAGAAATAATGGATTGCTTGCGGTGACACCGTCGCTGACCTGCTGCCATTTCATCAAATCACGCGATTTGGCAGCCGCCAGGTGCGAGCCGAACACATAAAACATGTCGTCCACCTTGATGACCGATGGGTCGTGCACGGCTGCATTCTGGAAAACGACCGGGGTGGGCGCGGCCTGGGCGGCGGCGAATGAAGGAAGCATGGCCGATGACAATACGGCCCATGTTCCAAATGAGGAAAGGGTGTGATGCACGCTGGTCTCCGTTATATTTATTTGAATGTGCATTCTGATGATCGAATGCTGGAAACGAGAATGCGATATTTTTAATGTGTTTGCAACCAGATTGCATACGCTTGTTCAGCGCGTTTCTTGAGATAAATATTTGCGATAACTTAAACAGTGAAATTGCTTATAAAACCGATTGAAAGAATATCGCAGCCATTTCTGCGATATGTTTTTTTCGCCAGAATCGTTTTAAATCCACGAAAAAGTAATCGCCTGGTTTTTTACGCAAGAATGGGTGTTGGCGCCGTACCACAGGGTATTAGCGTACGCGATGTGTCAAAATGCCCGCTTTCCAGCGAGAACACCATGCACAAACTGATTGCCGAATTGATGCGGCTGTATCTTCCCGCCGATGTGCTGCCGTCCGACATCCTTGCACTGCCGGTCAGCCTGACGGGCGGCGACGGCCAGACGCGCGCGATGATGATCCCGTTTCGCAAGACCAAGGGCGCCGACAGTGAAGCGCACTGGACGAAGCTGTGCGAAGTGGCGAATGCACTGCAGACGACGCTCAAGCTGCCCGCGCCTGCAGTGAGCATCTCGGGTGGCGATGCGTATTATTTGTGGCTGTCGCTCGCCGCACCGGTGCCGGCCGAGCGCGCGCAGGCATTTCTCGAACGCCTGCGCGATGCGTACTTCCCCGAGGTCGAGCTGGCGCCGGACGCGGTGCGCGCGCCGGTCGCCCTGCCACCCTGCCTGCACCCGCGCACCGGCAAGTGGGCCGCCTTCATCCACCCGGGCATGGGCGCGTCGTTTGCCGATGAACCGGGGCTGGACATGCAGCCGCCGCCGAACGGGCAGGCTGGGTTTCTGGAAGGGTTGGAGAGTATCGATGCAGAGCAGTTCGAGCACGCATGGCGCCTGCTCGAACCGGCCGCGGTGAGTGCGCCGGTGCATGCACCCGCGCCCGTGCCTGCGGCTTCATCTACACCTGCGCCGCCGGCAGGCCTGCTGCTGAAAGACGCGACGCTGGAGGACATCGTGCGCCACCTGCACGCGAAGAATATCGAGCCGACTTTCCGGCATTTAGTGGCGTAGGGTGGACGGGTTTCCCGTCCACGCGTTCAAACAGTCATCGCGATGTGGCTACGCAGGCTTGGTTTGAACGCGTGGACGGCGCAGCCGTCCACCCTACTTGGTCACCGTGATCAAGGAGCGCTTGCCGCCCTTGAACCCGTACAAGGTGATCGTCCCGTCACGCACATCGCCGCGGGCATCGAACGCCACCGGGCCGGTTACGCCCTTGTAATTGGCTTTGGCCAGGAACGGCAGGTATTTCGCCGGGACGGCCGATCCGGCCTTGACCATCGCGTCGGCCATGACCATCGTCGCGTCGTACGCATACGGCGCGTTGATCTGCACATCGATGCCGAAACGCTTCTTGTAGTCGGCGCGGAACTTGTCCATGCCGGCCTTGCCTTCACCGCGCACGCCGCCCGCTTCCGCGCACACGACCTGACCGTCGGCCATGGTGCCGCCGGAGAGCTTGAAGATCTCGTCCGAGCAGATGCCATCGCCGCCCATCATGCGCACGTTCATGCCCAGTTGCTTCATCTGGCGCAGCATCGGGCCGGCCGTGGCGCTCAGGCCACCGAAGAAAACCATGTCCGGCTTGTTGGCGCGGATGCGGGTGACGATGGCGCTGAAGTCGGTCGCCTTGTCGTTGGTGAATTCGCGCGCGACGATCGTGCCGCCCTGCTGTTGCAGGCTCCTGGAAAACTCCATCACCAGGCCCTGGCCGTAAGCCGTGCGGTCATCGACGACGGCCACGCGGCGCACCTTCATGGCGCCGGTCGCGTAACGGCCCAGGGCCTGGCCCAGCTGCACGTCGTTGGCAATCGTGCGAAACGCGGTATTGAAGCCCTGCTGCGTGTATTTCGGGCTGGTGCTCGATGGCGAAATCTGCGGGATGCCGCCGGTGTGATAGATCTTCGACGCAGGAATCGTGGTGCCCGACGTCTGGTGCCCGATCACGCCATTCACCTTGGCATCGACCAGCTTCTGCGCCACGCTGGTGGCCTGTTTCGGGTCGCCCGCGTCGTCTTCGGCCACCAGCTGGAACGTCACCTTGCGGCCAGCGATCGTGGTGCCGCGCGCGTTGAGGTGTTCGATCGCCATGCGCGTGGCGTTCTCGGTGTCCTTGCCAAAGTAGGCCACCGGCCCGGTGATCCCGGCCACGTGGCCGATCCTGACGATGTCCTGGCTTGACGCCAGACCGGCGGTTGCCGCCAGTACGCTGGCGGCCAATATGTTCTTGTTCATGGGTTCCCCGGTATGCAAACAGGCGGACAAAAAGCCGCCAAACCGGTTATTTTACCGTGCACTCAGGCAGCTGTCTGCACAGGGGTCTTGAACGTGACGGTCGCCATCAGTCCACCCAACCGCTCGGACGAACCCAGCGTCAGCACCGCGCCATGGCGCTCGGCGATTGCCTTGATGATGGCCAGGCCCAGGCCACTGCCGGCCGCCTCGCTGCCGGCCACGCGGTAGAAGCGGTCGAACACGCGTTCGCGTTCGTCCGGCGGGATGCCGGGGCCGCTGTCTTCCACTTGCACTGCGACCGTCCCAGCGCCGCTGAGCACCGAGATGTCGACGGTGCCGCCGCCCGGGGTGTACTTGACCGCGTTGTCGACCAGGTTGCGCAGCAGGATCTGCAGCGCGTCGGGCTGGCCGTCGATGCTGGCCGGGTCGGCCTGCTGCAGGCCCAGGTCGACGCCCTTGGCAGCAGCCACGCCCGCCAGGTCGGCGGCCGTGCGGCGCGCCAGGTCGGCCAGGTCCACCGGCCGGGTCTTGGCAGCCATGCCTTCGGCGGCGGTGGCCTCCTGCCGCGCCAGGATCAGGAGCTGTTCAACCAGGCGCGTGGCGCGGTCGATGCCGGCCGTCAGGCGGCTCACTGCCACCTGGCGCGCTTCTGGCGTATCGGCGCGGTCCAGGCTTTGTGCCTGCAGGCGCAGGGCCGCAAGCGGCGTGCGCAGTTCGTGCGCGGCATCGGCCACGAAATGCTGCTGGGCCTCGAACGCAGTGCGCACACGGCCAAACAGCAGGTTCAGTTCTTGCACCAGCGGGCGCACTTCGTCCGGCAAGCCGGTATCGGAAACGGGCGACAGATCGTCGGCCTGACGCGACGCCACCTGCGAGCGCACACGCGCCACCGGTTGCAGCGAGCCGCTCACGACCCACCACACAACCAGCATCAGGATCGGCATCATGACCGCGATCGGCCCCAGCGTACGCAGGGCCAGGTTGCCCGCCATATTGCGGCGCACGGCCAGGTCCTGCGCGACCTGCACCGTTTGATTCGAGGTCTGGATCGAGAACACGCGGTAGGTCGTGCTGTTGGCGCGCACGTTCGAAAAGCCCAGCACCGCACGCTGCGGCAGACGCGCGCGCGAGACGCTGTGGAACATCTGGGCGCCGTCGGGGGACCACATCTGCACCACCATGTCGTCGTTGCCGCCGGCGCTTTCGGCCTCTTGCCGCGCGCGCGCTTCGTCGTTCGACAGCGGTGTGCTCGAGCGCAGCGACAAGGCCATCTGCTGCATGTGGTAGTCGAAGATCTGGTCGGCGTCGTGCAGCGCGGTGCGGTAGGCGATCGTCGCCTGCGCCACCGCCGCGATCGTGATCGCCGCGAGCAGGAACCAGAGCAGGCGCCCGCGCAGCGAGTGCGTCATCTTCATGCTTTCGGCACCATGTAGCCGACGCCGCGCACGTTCTGGATCAGGTCACTGCCCAGTTTCTTGCGCAGGCCGTGGATATACACTTCTACCGCGTTGCTCGAGACTTCATCGCGCCAGCTGTACAGCTTTTCTTCGAGCTGCGCGCGCGAGAGCACGGCGCCGGGCCGCGCCACCAGCGCTTCGAGCACGGCCCACTCGCGCGCCGACAGCGACACCTGGGTGCCGTCGACCATGATTTCGCGCGTGACCGGATTGATCGTGATGTTGCGGTATTCGAAAATCGGCTCGGCGCGCCCGACAGCACGGCGCAGCAGCGCGCGCAGGCGTGCCAGCAGTTCGTCGAGATCGTAGGGTTTGAGCACGTAGTCGTCGGCGCCGGCATCCAGGCCCGCGATGCGCTGGGCCACCGAGTCGCGCGCGGTGGCGACCAGCACCGGGGTGCGGTCCTTGCGCGCGCGCATCGAGCGCAGTACTTCGAGGCCGTCCTTGCGCGGCAGCCCCAGGTCGAGCAGCACCAGGTCGTAGTTCTGGTTCTGCAGCAGGGCCGTGTCGGCCATTTCGCCGTCCTTGACCCAGTCGACTGCGTAGTGCTCGGCCCTGAGCAGGTCGAGCACCACTTCGCCGATCATCGTATCGTCTTCCACCAGCAGCAGCCGCATACATCCCCCGTTGTAAAAGTGCGACCCGAGGACGCTACGCTATCTTAACCAATTAACCGATCCGCACCGGGATGAAGATTTTTTCACCGCCGCGCTGGATCAGCAGCGCCACCGACTTGTTGGCCTTCGCCACCATCTCGCGCACCTGGACCACCGACGTCACGGGCCGGCCGTTGACCGAGATGAGCACGTCGCCAGGTTCGATGCCGGCCATTTCAGCGGCGCCCGAAGCATCTTCGATCAACAGGCCAGCAGCGATGCCGCTCTGGCGACGCTCGATCGGCTCCAGCGGCCGCAACGACAGGCCCAACTTGGCGCTGTTGTCGACAGTGCTCGCCACGTCTTCCATCTGGCCGCGGCGCGGTTTCTCGGCAGCGTCGGCCAGCGTCGCATCGATGCGCACCAGCTTACCGTCGCGCCAGACGTCCATCGCCACCTTGTCGCCGGGTTTGGCCAGCGTCATCATGGCCGGCAGGTCGCCCGACGAGACGATCGGCGTGCCGTTGGCCGTGCGAATCACGTCGCCGGATTTCAGACCCGCACGTTCGGCCGGGCTGCCACGCTCGACGTTGCTCACCAGGGCGCCCTCAACCGATTCGAGCTTGAACGAATCAGCGAAGCTCTGGCCAACTTCCTGCACCCCCACACCGAGCTTGGCATGCTGCACCTTGCCGGTGGCGACGATCTGGTCCTTGATGCGCACCGCGAGATCGATCGGGATCGAGAACGACAGACCCTGGTAGCCGCCGGTCTGGCTGTAGATCTGCGAATTGATGCCCACCACTTCGCCGCGGGTGTTGAACAGCGGGCCACCCGAGTTGCCGGGGTTGACCGCAACGTCGGTCTGGATGAACGGCACATTGCTGTCCGAGATCGAACGACCGGTGGCGCTGACCACGCCGGCGGTAACGGTGCTTTCGAGACCATACGGCGAACCGATGGCCAGCACCCACTCGCCCACCAGGACCGATTTGGATTTGCCGATCGGCGCCACGGGCAAGCCCTTGGCGTCGATTTTCAACACAGCCACGTCGGTGCGCGGGTCTGAGCCCAGGACCTTGGCGCGAAACTCGCGGCGATCCTGCAGCTTGACCGTGACTTCGTCAGCGCCCTGCACGACGTGTGCGTTGGTAAGGATGACGCCGTCCGGGCTTACGATGAAGCCCGATCCAGCGCCGAAAACGGGCGCTTCACGACCACCGCGCTCGCCACCGGAGCGCGGGTCCTGAAACTGCTTGAAAAACTCATACAACGGATGGCCCGGGTCGAGGCTTGGCATGCCGCCGGCACCGCCGCCACCACGGGCGGCCGTCTTGGTGCCGCCAACGACGCGGATATTGACCACTGCCTTGCCCTGTTGCGCGGCGATGCGCGTGAAGTCGGGCAGCGCCACGGTCGACGACGGTGCGCCCACGGCAGCAGCCGGTGCAGCGCCAGGGGCGGCCGCGACGACAGCCGGCACGCTCGGCGCGGCGGCATTGGCAGTAGCGTTATTGTGATTGACAGCGATGGCACCGACCGCGCCGCCGATGACGCCCGCGGCACACAGGGCCAGCGTCAGGCGTTTGGCAGTGATGGCAGTAACGGCACTTGGGTTCGACATGGATGTGCTCCTGATGAAAATTCGGTGAATCGGTGTTTGAGATTCGATGAGGCTAGTGTCGCGCAGCCGTCTTAGACCATACTTAAGTTGACAGGCAACACCCCTTAGACGCGCCTTAATGCACACGCCTTGCGGCTGCACAGACACGAGGCCCGCCAGATAGGACAAGGGCGCCCCGATGCTGCAGGCGCCCTCCGTTCAAACCGTTACTGCATCATCTGCGCCATTTCAGGCAGCGCGCTGTTCCAATGCCTGGACGTTGTCGCCGCTGATCGTGGTACCGGCAGCATCGCCGATGGCGATCTTGCGTGGCTTGAGCGCCTCTGGCACTTCACGCACCAGTTCGATGGTGAGCATGCCGTTGTCGAACGACGCGGTGGTGACCTTCACGTGGTTGGCCAGCTGGAAGCGCTGCTCGAAATCGCGCGCTGCGATCCCACGGTGCAGGAAGGTGCGCTGGGCGTCGTCCTTCTGCTTGCGGCCGGTGACGTGCAGGCTGTCACGCTCGGTGATGATCTCGACTTCGTCGCGGGTGAAGCCGGCCAGCGCCATCACGATGCGGTATTGGTCTTCGCTCACCAGTTCGATGTTGTACGGTGGGTAGCTTGGCTGCGACTCGGCGCGTTGCTCGAGCAGGCTGGCCAGGCGATCGAAACCGATGGCGGAACGGTAGAGAGGGGTCAGGTCGTAAGTACGCATGATGTCTATCCTTGTAAAGTTAAGCGATAAGGGTGCGGACCTCAGTTGAGCATCCGCTGGTACCAATCTAATGCCATCCATCGCGAAATCAAGACAAGCAAAATACGGAATTCAAAATATTTTTCCAAATTTTGTTTGCATGATGTATCAAGGGAAATTCAGCCCGACGGGCGGTGCTACACTGCCCGGCTTCCCTTCCCTGCCTTTTCCCATGACCGCATCCCGCACCTTCTTCGCACGCGCTGCCCGTCCGGCGAGCGCTTTGGCCCTGACTCTGGCCCTGGCACTGGCCCTGCCTGCCTCGGCCCAGCTTCCCGCCGTCGGCGACGCGCCGTACCCTGGCACGATCGCGCTGCATGTCGACGCGAGCAATCTGTCGCAGCAAGTCTTCAGGATGCGCCTGTCGATGCCCGTGCAGGCTGGCCCGATGACGCTGCTGTATCCGCAGTGGGCGCCGGGGAACCACGGCCCGAACATCCCGCTGACCCAGCTCGCCGGCCTGAAATTCCGCGCCGGCGGCAAGCCGGTCGAATGGAAGCGCGATCCGGTCAACGTGTATGCGTTCCACGTCGTGGTGCCGGAAGGCGCAACGACGCTGGAAGCCGAATACCAGTTCCTGTCGCCGCTCGATACGACGCAGGGCCGCATCACGATGACCGACGACATCCTCGGCGTGCAGTGGCAGTCGGTGGCGCTGTACCCGGCCGGCTATCAGGCGCGCCGCATCACCGTGCAGCCGACGCTGCGCCTGCCCGCCGGCTGGCAGTTCGCCAGCTCGCTGGCGGTCGAAGCACGCACCGGCGACGAAGTGCGCTTCAAGCCGCACGATCTCGACACGCTGGTCGATTCGCCCCTGTTCGCGGGCCGCTACTTCAAGCGCATCGACCTGGCGCCGGGCGCGAAGCAGCCGGTGATGCTCAATGTCGTGGCCGACAATCCCGAAAACCTCGAGGCCAAACCGGACCAGATCAAGCTGCACCGCGCGATGGTCGACCAGGCGCTCAAGCTGTTCGGTTCGCACCACTATCGCCAATATGATTTTCTGTTTGCGATCTCGGACGAATTCGGCGGCATCGGCCGCGAGCACCAGCAGTCGAGCGAGAACGGCGTCAAGCTCGGCTACTTCACCGAGTGGAACCGGAACGAGGCGGGGCGCGAGCTGCTGCCGCACGAATTCGTCCACTCGTGGAACGGCAAGTTCCGCCGGCCCGCGGGCCAGGATGTCGCCAACTTCAACACGCCGCTGCAGAACGAACTGCTATGGCTGTACGAAGGCCAGACCCAGTTCTGGGGCAAGGTGCTCGCCGCGCGTTCGGGCCTGGTGTCACAAACCCACGCGCGCGATGCGCTGGCAGCCGACGCGGCGCGCTACGACGCGACCCAAGGCCGTGACTGGCGCGCCGTGCAGGACACCGTCAACGATCCGATCATCAACGGGCGCCGTCCGATCGGCTGGGGCAACTGGCAGCGCAGCGAGGATTACTACACCGAGGGCATGCTGATCTGGCTCGATGTCGACACGATGATCCGCGAGATGTCGGGCGAGCAGCGCGGCCTGCAGGACTTCGCGCGCGCCTTCTTCGGCATCGACAACGGCAGCACGCAGACCACCTACTACACGTTCGATGACGTCGTGACCGCCCTGAACAAGGTGCAGAAATACGACTGGGCGCCGTTCCTGCGTTCGCGCCTGGACGGCCACGGTCCAGGCGCCCCGCTCGATGGCCTCAAGCGCGCCGGTTGGAAGCTGGTTTATGGCGACACGCCAAGCGACGCGGCGCGCGGCGCGGAAGAGCGCAACAAGACCACCGACTTCACGTACTCGCTGGGCTTCCAGGTGCGCGCCGATGGCGGCGTCACGGGCGTGATCTGGGACGGCGTGGGCTTCCGCGCGGGCCTGGCGGCCAACACGACGATCGTCGCGGTCAACAACCGCGTCTACAAGGGCGACGTGCTCAAGGCAGCAGTGCGCGCAGCGAAAGATGGCAAGGCGCCGCTCGAACTGCTGGTACGCAAGGGGAACAACCTGCGCACGATTTCGCTCGATTACCGCGACGGCCTGCGCTATCCGCGCCTGGAACGCATTCCGGGCACGAAGGACCGGCTCGAGGTGTTGTTCAAAGCGCTGTAGGGTGGATGGCTGCGCCATCCACGTGTTCAAGGATCGGCTGAGCAAAGGCCACGCCTGAGTAGGGTGGATGGCTCCGCCATCCACGCGTCCAACGATCGGCAAATCCAACGCGCACGTCACGCTTGACGTGCGACATCCCATCATCCCCTGCTGCCGCATACGCTCGGCAGCATGTCCCATTTTCGCCGCGTCCGCTCTGGCCGGACTTATTTCTTCACACTGGTCGCCTTCCGCCGTCGCCCCATCCTGTGTGACGATGCGATCCGTGCATCCTTGCGCACCGCATTCGAGCGGACGCGCCTGCGCCGTCCCTTCACGATCGACGCCATCGTGCTGATGCCGGACCATCTGCATTGCATCTGGACGCTGCCGGATGGCGATACCGACATCTCGACGCGGTGGGCACAGATCAAGCACCATGTTTCCTTTTCATGTCGCGATAACTATAACGATATCGTGCCTACCGAGTCACGCCGCCGTCGTGGCGAAGCCGCGATCTGGCAACGTCGTTTCTGGGAACATCAGATCAGGGATGACGACGACATGACGCGCCATGTCGATTACATTCATTACAACCCGGTCAGGCATGGTCACGTCACCAGTGCAGCGCAGTGGCCGTATTCATCGTTTGGGCGGTTTGTGAAAAACGGGATTTATCAGCCGGATTGGGGTGGCACCGAGGCAGCGCGGACGATGATGCTGGAGTAATCGGCAGCGTCGGTTTTTTACCGCGTGGACAAGTGCGGTGATTTGATGCCAACGAGCACCGCGTGGACGGCGTAGCCGTCCACCCTACCGCTAAGCGCCATCTATCCGTTCAACGTGTGCGATGATAATCAACATATCGACTTCCCCGTCTTTGCCATGCATCGCTTCAGCGCCAAGCCTTACTTGCAACGCGTGTGGGCCGACTTCGGCAACGAGGTCGGCTTCGATGACTTCCCGTTCAACATTCCTGCCGTGCGCGAATTGCAATCGATCGAGTTCCACGCCGACGTGACCTTCTTCGTTGGCGAGAATGGCAGCGGCAAGTCGACCATGCTGGAAGCGATCGCGCTGGCACTGGGCTTTGGCATCGAAGGCGGTACGCTGAACAACCGCTTGCTGAACACGTCCGGCGAGCACACCCGGCTGGCGGATCACATTCGGATGTCGCGCAGCACGCGCAGGCCTAGTGACGGCTATTTTCTTCGGGCCGAGAGCTTCTACAATCTCGCGACCTACCTCGACCAGATGCCGCAGACCACCGGCTATGGCGGCAAGCAGCTGCATGCGCGCTCGCATGGCGAAGCATTCATGAGTGTGCTGCTCGACAAATTCAGAGGCAATGGCCTGTACCTGCTCGATGAACCCGAGGCGGCGCTCTCGCCCACACGCCAGCTGGCAGCGTTGCGGGCGATGCATCAACTGGTGCAGGATCAGTCGCAGTTCATCATCGTGACGCACTCGCCAATTCTGCTTGCGTATCCTGGCGCGAAAATTCTGGCATTCGACGGCAACGGCATTGCCGAGATCGCGTATGAGGACACGGAACATTACGCCGTGACGCGCGACTTTTTGAACCACTATCCGCGCCGGCTGGAACAGTTGCTGGCGCCGGATTGAGCATGGTGATTTAACCGGTCGACGCTATTCTCGGTTCATCGAGTGCGGGCCAGGACTACTTCCATTCACCACGCTGGTTCACCAGCGTTTTCTTGCCCTCGGTGACCACCAGCCGGCCATCGGCGTACACGGTGTAGTTCACGCGGCCCGAGCGAAATACATAACCCTGGAAGGCGCCGGGCGTGACGCCATCGGCTGCCATCGAATGCATGGTCTTGCCACGCAGCTTGATTGCCTTGCCGGTTTTCTTGCTGGTGCCGGTGTAGCGCACGTCGTCGCAGGTGACGTTGCCCTCTTCGCACTGCTGCACGATCTTGACCGTAAAGCCGGACGTTTCAAGCGTTTGCTGCGTGGCGGCGTGGGCCGAAGCGGCGACTGCAAAGGCGGCCAGGGCGGCGAGATGAATGGGTGGTTTCATGGATTCTCCTGTCGACTGTCGATCACTGAAGTATGCCTGACCGGGCCAAGCGGTCCGTTCGCTGGCGCGCGCTGGCGACGCGTCGACAGGCATCGCCTCAACCGAACAAGCCATGCAGAAACCAGCGCGGCGCGGCATCCTCGCCCGAGCCGTTGATGCGTTCGCGGTAGATCCAGTACAGCGCGTGGTCCTTGCCTTCGGCGATGAAGTAATCGCGCGTTTGCGTCTGGCTCCACCACCCCGCCTCGATGCGTTCGGGATTGGATGCCACCCGCAACGGCGAGCCATAGAATGGCCGGTGGTCGCGCATCAATAGCGCAAGCGGCTTGGCCAGCAGCCAGCTTGGCCGGGGCAGGCTTTGCACATCGGGCGGCATCTGCGCGGCGCGTACCGCCGCGCTGACTTTCTGGTGCACCGGCACCCAAGCGTTGGCGATCTCGGGCCGGTAGTCGGCATGCGGCAGCGCCTGCAGCACGTTTTCAGGGCCCAGGCGCGCGACCAAGAGTTCGATCATGCGCATGCGGTCTTCTTCGCTGCCGCCGGGATCGGGAAACAGCGAGTCGGTCGGCGGCGCCATCGCCTGCAATTGCTGCGCTTCGAGCCGGATGCCGATCACGGGCGCGACGAGTTCGAGCTTACCCAGGCGTTCGCGCAGCAGCCGCATCAGGTGTTCGTCGCGCCACGTGGGTTCGGCCAGTGCTACCTCGACCGCCGTGGGCGGACACGCTACCCTGCCCCGCTCGTGCTCGAGCAGCAGCAGGATGCGCTCGACTGCCAGCTGGCGGGCGCACAGCCAGCCCGTCATCTGCAGTACCAGGTGATGGGCGCCGGCCAGCAGCAAGTCGGCGTGTTCGAGCCGGTCGAACAGTTCGAGCCGGGCCTGGAAGCGTTCGGGCGGCTCGATCCATTGCAACAGTTCGGGACTGTGGCCATACGCGGCGTCGAGCATGTCGAGCAGCGCGCGCCCGCAGCGCCGCTGCAGGCCGGGCCGGGGCAGGCGCTGCAATTCGTCCAGCCGGCGGCAACCGAGACCATCGAACCAGGCCGCGAACGGCCGCGCCGGTGGCAGCAGGCTCACTGGCAGGCGATTGAGCCGCCGCACGAGCGAATCCATCTTGACCGCGCGCCCCGCATTGCGGCGCGCCAGCAGCCAGGCGCCGCGCGCGGTGGGCGCGCAGGCAATGCAACCCGTAAAGCCAAGTGTGCGCAGATTGGCGCGCACCTGCGCGCACAACTGCCGGATGCCGCCGAACAGGCGCAGGCTGGCGCCGATGTCGAGCAGCAGCGTGGCTTCTTCGGCCAGCGCCACTTGCGGCGTGTACTGCAGCATCGCCATCGCCACTGCTTGCAAGGCCTCGGCCTCGCGCTCGTGGCTGCGCTGGACGATGCGCGCATCGGGCATCAGCATCAGCACGCCACCACGCCGCATGCCGGGCAGCACGCCTTCGATGTGCGCCGCCTTCGACAACGCCATCACCCGCTCCTGTTCCAGAACCACGATGCCGGGATCACCCGCAGCAGCATTGTCAGCATCGGCGCCATCGGCACCGCCGCCGTTGCTACTGCTATTGCACCAGCGTGGGCTGAAGACTTCGAGCGGTAGCTGGGGCAAATACAGGCCGATCCAGAGGCGCATGGCGTTGCAGTAGTGAAGAACCAAGGGGCAGGAACAGCGGCGCGTCGCGCTGCGGTCCCCGGCGTTTGATGAAGTCGACCGTCATGCCGCCGGCGGCCGGACGCAGCGCAAGGCGCAGCGGCGCGGGCGACGCATCCTGCGCGGCAGACAGGGGGCGGAGCATGAAGAACAGGGTTTCGCCACCCTGCGCCGCCAGGTGCAGGCGGCGCAGGCTGTCACTGCGCACGTGGTTGGCCCAGAACAGCAGCGCACCGCAACTGCCGCTGCGCAAGACCTGCTCGGCCGCCCACAGCGCATCGGCGCTGCGCGTCGAGCGCAGCCACAGCAATTGGGATGGATCGAGACCCAGCGCGGCCAGCGCCAGCGCCTGGGGTGGATGGGGTGGTTGCAGCAGCACGATGCGGCGCGATGCGCAGGCGGCCAGCGCCGGGCGCAGCAGCCGCATTTCGCCGATGCCGGGTTGTTGCAGCAACAGGTCGACCAGAGTGCCGCCGGGCCAGCCACCGCCCGGCAACTGGCCCGACAAGGTGGCATGACCCGTGTCGATGCAGCGCGTGTCGGCATGCGCCAGCTGCGAGGCGCGCCACAGCGATGGGTGCAATGCCTCTGGTGCAGCAAAGATGGAAGAAGGATTCATGATAGTGATAACAATGCAAGTACTGTATAAACGTACAGTACTCGTTGAAACGGGGCTTGGCAAGAGCTTTTCATTTTGTCTACGGTGTCGACACCTTGTAGATCAGCTCTTTGGCGCCATATATATTCTTCGTATCCTGTGATCATGGAGTTGTTAATGAGCAACGCAGTGAGTGCCAAGACGAGTACCGATCTTCTGCTGAAGAAAGCCGGCATCATCGAACGCTGCTGCAACCGCGCCCGCGAAGAATACGAGCGCGACCCCACGACGTTCACCGACGACATCACGCGCCAGGATGCGGCCACGCTCAACGTGATCCGGGCCTGGGAAGCGGCGATCGAGATGGGTGACTACGTGATCGGCTGCGCGCGCCTGGGACCACCACAGGACGAGCGCGAGGTCATCACGCTGCTGGCCGGGCATGGCTGGATCGCGCCGACCGTGGCCGAAAACCTCAAGCGCACCGGCGAATTCTGCCGCGCCGAATGGGATTACCAGGCCGCCCCCCTGCCCGCCCTCGTCACGATCATCAAGCGCGGCCTTGGCGATTTCACCGATTACGCAGCAGCGCTGACGAGCGGCGCGCGCGCTGTCGGCCAACCCTGACCATGTCTTGTCAGTGCGCCAACGGTGCGCCTGCTGGTATCATGCGCCTCTTTTGGGAGCGGGATTCTCTGGCGCCGGATGCGCCGGGTCGCCGCTTTCGCACTGACCAATCAAAACAACCATGACCCAACAGACCAATTTACCCGGCTTCTTCAGCCGCTTGTCGATCGCCTTCGGCGCCCTGTTCAAATCGCTCGGCGACGCCGAATTTGCCGCGCGCGTGCGCGATGACGGCGTCGGCCCGACCGCGGCTCCGGCACCGGTACCTGCCCCGGCACCGGCACCTGCACCTGTCGTGAAACCAGCGCCAGCGCCGACGCCCCTGCGCGCGCCGACGCCGGATTCGGCCCTGCAACTGCTGAGCCTCTTCCAGCGCGAAGCGCGCCTGATCGACTTCGCCCACGAAAACCTCACCAGCTATTCGGATGCCGACATCGGCGCCGCCGCACGCGTCGTGCACGAAGGCTGCGCGCGCGTGCTGCGCGAGCACTTCACGATCGAACCGGTGCGCAGCGAGGCTGAAGGCGCCCGCATCACGCTGAACGAAGGCTTCGATGCCGCCAGCGTGCGCCTGACCGGCAACGTGGTCGGCACGGCGCCGTTCAACGGCACCCTGAGCCATCGCGGCTGGCGCGCCGCCAGCGTCACGCTGCCGCAACTGGCCGAGCGCCACGATGCGCGCGTGCTTGCCCCGGCGGAGGTGGAACTGTGAACGACATCGTGAACGACCCATTGAACGAATCGTTGAACCATGCCGCCGAGCCGCGCTACGCCATCGGCATCGACCTGGGCACGACCCATAGCGCGCTGTCGTACGTCGACCTGCAGGCCAGCGATGGCGAACAGGCCGTCGATGCCGTGCTGCCGATCCCGCAACTGACTGCGCCCGGCACGATCGAAGCGCTGCCGCTGCTGCCATCGTTCCTGTACCTGCCGCACCCGGACGAACTACCGGCGGGCGAACGCGCGCTGCCATGGAGCGACACCGAAGAAACTGCGATTGCCGGCGAGATGGCGCGCAACCGCGGCGCGACCACGCCGATCCGCCTGGTTTCGTCGGCCAAGAGCTGGCTGTGCCACCCGGGCGTGGACCGCCGCGCCGCGATCCTGCCAACGGACGCGCCGGACGAAGTCACCCGTGTGTCGCCACTGGATGCATCGACCCACTACCTGCGCCACCTGCGCCAGGCCTGGAATGCTGCACACCCCGAAGCACCGTTCGACCAGCAATCGGTCACGGTCACCATCCCCGCCTCGTTCGATCCGGGCGCGCGCGAGCTGACGCTGGACGCCGCGCGCCTGGCCGGCTTTACGCCGACCCTGCTCGAAGAGCCGCAAGCGGCGCTGTACAGCTGGATCCAGGGCAGCGGTGGCCGTTGGCGCAAACAGGTCGCACCGGGCGACATCATCCTGGTGGTCGACGTCGGCGGCGGCACCAGCGACTTTTCACTGATCGCGATCCTCGAACGCGACGGCAAGCTCGAACCGCACCGCGTCGCCGTGGGCGACCACATCCTGCTGGGCGGCGACAATATGGACCTGGCGCTGGCCCACTTCGTGGCCCGCAAACTTTCGGCCAATGGCACGCAGCTCGACGCCTGGCAGATGCGCGCACTGACCTACGGCTGCCGCAGCGCCAAGGAAGCGCTGCTGGCCGACGCCAATGCGACGACGCACCCGATCGTGGTGCCAAGCCGCGGCTCGAAACTCATCGGCGGCTCGATCCGCACCGAACTCACGCGCGACGAAGTCACCGCCTTCATCACCGACGGCTTCTTCCCGCGCGTGGAAGCTTCAGCGCGGCCGACCGTGCGCGCCCGCGCCGGCCTGACCCAGCTTGGCCTGCCGTATGCGCAGGATGCCGCGATCACGCGCCACCTGGCCGCGTTCCTCGCGCGCCAGGCCGGCGCCACCGCCGAACTCGAAGGTTTCACTGGCCGCGTCACGGCCGACCACACCTTCCTGCATCCGAGCGCGGTGCTGTTCAACGGCGGCGTGTTCAAGTCGGGCATCCTGGCCCAGCGCGTGATGGACACCATCAACGACTGGCTGTACATGGAAGGCGCCGAACCGGCGCGCATGCTCGAAGGCGCCGACCTGGATCTGGCCGTCGCGCGTGGCGCGGCCTACTTCAGCTACGCACGACGTGGCGGCGGCGTGCGCATTCGCGGCGGTACGGCGCGCTCGTACTACGTTGGCGTCGAGTCGTCGATGCCGGCCATCCCGGGCATGGAACCACCACTCGAAGCCCTGTGCGTGGCGCCGTTTGGCATGGAAGAAGGCAGCGAACTCGAACTGCCGGGCCAGGAATTCGGCCTGGTGATCGGCGAGCCGGTCACGTTCCGCTTCTTCGGCTCCACCACGCGCCGCCAGGACCGCATCGGCGACGTGCTCGAATTCTGGGGCCCGGACGAGTTGCACGAAATGAACGAGATCCAGGCCACGCTGCCGGCCGATGGCCGCGCAGCAGGTGATGTCGTGCAGGTAAAACTGCATGCGCTGGCGACGGACGCCGGCACGCTCGAACTGCTGGCAGTGGCGCGTGACGGCCAGCGCTGGAAGATCGAGTTCGACGTGCGTACGGCGGCCGGGGTCCAGTGACCTGGCTCGTCGGCATCGATCTGGGCACCACGAACACGGTGCTGGCCTACGGCCGCAATGGCCCTGGCGGCATCGAGTTATTCCAGATCGATCAGTTGGTGGCGCCCGGCGAAGTGGCCGGCGCACCGCTGCTGCCGTCGATGCGTTACCACCCGGGGCCGGACGAACTGGCGCCGGGCGCCCTGCAACTGCCCTGGCAGCAGCCGGATGTTGCCGGCGTCGAGCACGTCGCGCTGGGACGCCTGGCGCGCGTGCTCGGTGCGGCCACGCCGGGCCGGCTCGTCACGAGCGCCAAGAGCTGGCTGTCGCACGACGGCGTCGACCGCATGGCGCCGATCCTGCCGTGGGGTGTCGACACCGACGTGCCCAAGGTCTCGCCGGTGGCTGCCAGTGCCAGCTATCTTGCGCACCTGCGCTCTGCATGGAATGCGCGCTTTCCCAAACAACCCCTCGAACGCCAGCAGATCGTGCTCACGGTGCCGGCGTCGTTCGACGAAGGCGCCCGCGCGCTGACGCTCGAAGCGGCCAGGCTGGCCGGCCTGCCACAGGTCGCGCTGCTGGAAGAACCACAAGCCGCGCTGTACGACTGGCTGTACCGCCATCGCGCCAGCCTGGCCGACGATCTGGGCGATGCGCGGCTGGTACTGGTGGCCGACGTGGGCGGTGGCACCACCGACTTCAGCCTGGTCAAGGTCGATACCAGGGATGGCGAGCCGCACCTGACGCGCATCGGCGTGGGCAACCACCTGATCCTGGGTGGCGACAATATGGACCTCGCGCTGGCGCACCTGATCGAAGCGCGCATGGCCCAACAATCCGGCGACCACAATAGCAATGACGCCGCGCGCACGCGCCTGTCGGCTGCGCGCCTGGCCCAGCTCACGGAACGCTGCCGCGCCGCCAAGGAACAACTGCTGGCAGAGGACGCGCCCGAGTCGGTCGCCGTCACGCTGCTCGGCGCCGGCAGCCGCCTGATTGGCTCGGCCCGCAAGGCCGACCTGCTGCGCAGCGACATCGAGCGCATCGTGCTCGATGGCTTCCTGCCGCTCAACGCCGCGCAGGACGAACCGACGCGCGCCCGCGCCGGCATCGTCGAATTTGGCCTGCCGTATGCAAGCGACCCGGCCATCACGCGGCATCTGGCGAGCTTTTTGCGCCAGCATGCAGCGGCGTCGCGCGAGGCGCTCGGCCTGGATGGCGGCGCGATCCCGATTCCGGATACGGTGCTGCTCAACGGCGGCGTGTTCAGGGGCGCCGCACTGGCCAGGCGCCTGGTCGACACGTTGAGCGGCTGGCGTAGCGCCCCAGTACGCGTGCTGCACAACGAGAATCCCGATATCGCCGTCGCCCGTGGCGGCGTCGCCTACGCGCTGGCGCGCCAGGGCCTGGCGCCGGCGATCGACAGCGGCGCGGCCCGCAACTACTACCTGCTCCTCGACGGCGAAGCACGCGCTGGCCTGCTGCGCGCCGTCTGCCTGCTGCCACGCGGCACGCCGGCTGCCACGGACGTCACGCTGGCAAACCGCAGCTTCGCGCTGCGCGTCGGCCGGCCGGTGCGCTTTCACCTGGTCTCGACGATTGCCGATGCCGGCGCGGCGCCGCAGGCCGGTGATCTGGTCGATCTCGACCTGGCCGACGTGGTGCGCCTGCCGCCGATTGCGACGGTGCTGCGCAAATCAGGGTCGGGCACTACGGCGGAGATTCCCGTGCACCTGGTGACGACGCTGAGCGAAACCGGTTCGCTCGAAGTGCATTGCGTCGCCGAAGACGGCGGCGGGCGCTGGCAGCTCGCGTTCCAGTTGCGTGGCAATAGCGATGATGACGGCGATATCGACGTGCCGGACGAGGCCCTGCCCGCGAACCTGGACGCGGCGATCGACAAGATCGAGCGCGTGTTTGGCGCCCGCTCGAAACAGGTCGAGCCGAAAGAAGTCAAGCAACTGCGCGCTGGCCTCGAACATCTGCTCGGCCCACGCGAAAGCTGGACCACACCGCTGCTGCGCCGCCTGTTCGATGCCCTGATGGCGCGCGCGAAAGGCCGGCGCCGCTCGGTCGAGCACGAGCGCGCCTGGCTGAACCTGGCCGGCTACAGCCTGCGCCCCGGCTTCGGCCACCCGCTCGACGAATGGCGCATGGAACAGTTGTGGGCCCTGTTCGAAGCGGGCGTGCAGCACCACAAGGACAGCCAGGTGCGCGCCGAATGGTGGACGCTGTGGCGCCGCGTGGCCGGCGGCCTGTCGCTCGACGCGCAACTGCGCGTGCTGGACGATTTCGCCTTCAACCTGCAGGCCGATGCCGCCGAGCGTGGCCGGCGACCCGTCACCCTCGTCGATGGCAGCGAAGAAGACCTGCTGCGCGTGGGCGCGTCGCTCGAACGCATCCCGTCGGCCTACAAGGCCGAGATCGGGGAATGGCTGTTCAAGCAGATCGCCGATATCCCCGCCGGCGGCAAGCTCGATGCCCGCGCCAGCGCGCGCTACGGGCGCTATCTGTGGGCGCTGGGCCGCGTGGGTGCGCGCCAGTCGTTCCAGTCCAGCGCGCACGAAGTAGCGCCACCTGACGTGGCCGAGGGCTGGCTGCGCCAGCTTCTGCTGCTCGACTGGCGCAAGGTGGAGCCGGCCGGCTTTGCCGCCGCCCACATCGCGCGCATGACGGGCGACCGCTCGCGCGACATCGATGACGCGGTGCGCGGCGACGTGCTGCGCCGCCTGGCAGCCAGCGGCGCGCCAGCAGCATGGACGGCGATGGTGCGCGAGGTCGTGGAACTGGATCAGGCCAGCGAAGCGCGCATGCTGGGCGATGCGCTGCCGCCGGGCCTCAAGCTGCTGCGTTAAGCGCGGTCTATCGACGCATCACGCTTCCAGCTGCCCGATCAGGATCAGCGAGACCGGCTTGCCGGTACGCGGATGCAGTGGCTCGCGCATGGCGGTGACCCGCAGCCCGTTTGCCGCGAACAGCGCGAACCAGCCCGCGACTGTGCGGAAGTACCACGGCGGCGCATCGGCGAAGTCGCTGGAAAAGCCCGCCCAGCTGCCGCTGCGCCAGCCGTCGACATACGGGGCATCGCCGCACGCCATGAGCGGATGCACGGTCTGCACGACCAGCGAGCCGCCCTCGCGCAGATAGGTCGGCGCCGCGCGCAGCAGGCCATCGACCGCCTCGTTGCCGATCAACGAGAAATTGCAGACCGCGACATCGAGCGCCAGCGCCAGCCGGCCCTGCGCGATCTGCTCGAACGACAGCACGCAAAAGTCGCCGCCGCCAGCGGCATTGGCTTTCTCGACCAGCGCGGCAATCGCATCGACACCGACCATTGCCACGCCGGGTAGCGCGCGCACCAGCCAGCCTTCGCCGCAACCGAGATCGATGCCGGTGGCCGGATCAAGGCTGCGCACCGCATCGACGATGGCGGCATTGGTGACCAGCGTGCGCGTTTCAATTTCACCGTCGCGCACTGCGGTGGTCCAGGGGTCGACGTTGCGCGACCACGCGTCGAGAACAGCGGCATCGGTAAGACCTGGCATGGGCTCCTCCTGTCATGACGCCATTATGCCGCAGGCAGTCATGGCACACGGTGAACGACAGCCATCCACAGGATCGGATAGACTGGCCGCCGACTCCGCCAACGCACCCGCCCCTGCCGCCCATGAAACCATCGCAACACCTGCCCATCCTGCTCGTCGCCGTCCTCGCTGCCGCCATTACCTTCGCGCTCATCAAGCGTCCGGCCGACGAAGCGCCCGCACCGCCGCCGCTGGTGTCGCTCGAGAAGATGGGGCATCTGGTGTCGCTCAAGATGAATTATTCGGACGTGATCGAATTCACGCAGCCGAATGCCGTGGACATCCCGTGGTCGCAATGGGAAGTCCGGCTTGGCAGCACCCGCGTGCTGCTGGTCGCGCGCGGCGACTGCACGCTGGCCACCGACCTGCGCCAGGCGCGCTACGAAGACATCGACAACACGGCGCGCACGCTGACGGTCGTGCTGCCGGCGCCCTCGCCGCTGCAGGCGCGCATCAACCACGAACCGCGCGACAAGGGCGGCTCGTACTTCTATGCGATCACCGACCAGGGCTTGCAGGCGTTCATTCCGTCGGCGCAAACGCGCACCACGGCCATGAACAACGTGCTGGCCACGGCGCAGAAAGCGGTGCAGGCCGCGTGCAGTCAGCCAACAATACTGAATACCGCGAGGGACAACGCAGCCACCGTGATGCAGGCCACGCTGCTGGCCACCGGCTGGACGCCGACGGTCGTGTGGGAAGCAAGCACCGGTCAGGCAAAGCCCGTCACGACGCCATAATCTGTTGTAAAAAATTCCCACTTAGAAACAAAAGATTACACCTGTGATGACGCAAGCGGCCTGACCCTTCGTGTAAAATCGTCTGAGCAGGTTATCGGAACAAATCAACTATATAGAGGTGACAACACCATGCGCGTCTTCCCATCCAGCGGAAAAACCCTTGTCTTTGCTCTCGCGGCAACCGTTCTTTCCACCAGCGTCTTCGCCCAAACCTGGCCAAGCGACACCGTGACCGTCGTCGTGCCATGGCCGGCAGGCGGCCCGTCGGACATCGCGGCGCGCCCGCTGGCCAAAGGCTTGACGACCGCGCTGGGCAAGTCGTTCGTCATCGATAACCGCGGCGGCGGCGGCGGCAATATCGGTTCGGCAGCGGTCACCCGCGCCAAGGCCGATGGCCAGACCATGCTGATCACCTCGAGCGCACCAATCGTGATCAACCCGAGCCTGTACAAGAAAATGGCGTTCAACCCGGCGACCGACCTGATCCCGGTCACCAACCTGCTGCGCGCGCCGCTGGTGCTGGTTGCCCACCCATCGGTCCCGGCCAAGAACGTCAAGGAACTGCTGGCACTGATCAAGTCGAAGAACGGCCAGTTCTCGTACGCATCGGCCGGTAACGGTACCCCACAACACCTGACCGGTGAAATCTTCCGCGGCGTGACCAAGCTCGACATGGTCCACGTGCCATACAAAGGTTCGGCGCCGGCGATTTCCGACCTGCTGGGCGGCCACATCCCGATCATGTTCGACAGCACCATCGCGATCATGCCGCACATCAAGAGCGGCAAGGTCAAGCCAATCGCCATTTCGGGCAACAAGCGTTCGCCACTGTTGCCGGATGTACCAACCTTCGCCGAAGCTGGCCTGCCAATCGAATCGTATGCGTGGTACGGCATGTTCGTGCCAGCCAAGACGCCGAAGGCCGTGATCGACAAGATCAATGCCGAAACGCAGAAGGTCATGAAGTCGCCTGACTTCCAGCGCGTGCTGGCCGACACCGGCACCGAGTACGTGGGCGACACGCCTGAGAACTTCGCCAAGTTCGTGCAGGCTGAGACCACCAAATGGTCGAAAGTCGTGAAAGACAGCGGCGCAACCGTCGACTGATTGTCAGCGATTTGGTAGTGCCCTGAAACGGGTGACGCGGCTTTGCCGGGTCACCCGTTTTTTTTGGCGCAGTCAGCGTTAAATAGAGACTAGCTTTGAACTGACGAGCAGTCCAGTGGTCCAACCCCTGTCCACAGCGTCAGGAGTCGATCATGAAAGCGCCGCGTTTCAAGGGCTGGTTCGCAAAACTGCCTTCGCTGAACCAACCCCAGCGCCGGCAAGTGCTTGATGCCCTGCATCCTGCCGCCGGGCTCGATCAGGTAGTCGCGCTCATCAGTGAGGCCAGAGCGCCAGGCCGCTGCTGCCCCAGATGCGGCAACGAGCGTTGCTACCGGCACGGGTTCGCCAACGACTTGCAGCGCTACCGCTGCTGTGCTTGCGGTCGCACCTTTAACGACCTGACCGGTACGCCCCTGGCGCGGCTGAGGCTCAAGGCCAAATGGCTCGCGTATTCGCAGGTGCTTCTCGATTCACTCCCCGTGCGCAAGGCGGCAGACCGGGTCAGCGTACACCGCACCACGGCCTTCCGCTGGCGCCACCGCTTCCTGCATTGGGTCAAGCTCGACCGACCCGCGCTCCTGAATGGCATCGTCGAGGCTGACGAAACATTTCTGCTCGAATCACAAAAAGGTTCACGCACACTTGACCGGCCACCTCGCCGCCGCGGCGGCCGCGCTGCCACACCGGGCATTTCCAGCGAACTCGACTGCATCCTGGTCGCCCGCGACCGCGAGGGACGCACGGTCGATGCCGTTACTGGCCGCGGTGCACTCACGGCTGCGCAACTCGACCGTAACTTGCTGCCCAGGCTCGATAAGGAGGCGTTGCTGGTCAGTGACCGCCATGCGGCCTACCGCGCATTCGCACGCAAGCATCGGATCGCGCACGAGACGGTCAACCTGCGCGCCGGTGTACGTGCGAGGCGACTGGGCAATCTTGCCATCCACGTGCAGAACGTCAATGCTTACCATCAGCGTTTCAAGACCTGGCTACAGCGCTTTCGCGGCGTGGCGTCGCGCTACCTGCCCAATTACCTGGGCTGGCGCTGGGCGTTGGATGGAGAGCGAATTATTTTTCCAGAACAAGTGCTTCGCATTGCTATCAGCGTCATCAACAGATAACACTGATTGCGCCTTTGCGTCGGCATTGTGCTTGCCGTAGCAATCGCATTGCCCTCACAACTCGTCATGCCGCTTATCCCAACAGTGCCTTATCGTCTCTAAAAAAATACAAAAAATATATTATTTACGATGTCTAATTATTAATGTAATCTCCATAACAGTATTGTCATCGTCCTGTCATAAAAGTGTGCAGTTCCTGCCGTTCGGACAGAAATTGCTTGGCGATCATTTTGGAGAAAACAGCATGCCCGACTTTCGCTTATCAGGCAGTCCCCGCTCGGTTGTCCACTTTCTGGGCACGATCATCATCTGTCTGCTATGCGCGCACGCGGCAGGCCTTGTCCTGCGGCTGGGGTTCGGACACGATGTCGCCCATGGTCTGGTTCCCCTGTTTGATGTCGATGCCGAAGGTAATGTTCCAACGTTTTTCTCGGTGTGCCTCGGACTATGCAGTGCCGCCCTGTTTGCCCTGATTGCTCTGGACGCGAAAAACCGCGGTGACCGGGATGCCGTCTACTGGACCGTCCTGGCGGTCGGTTTCCTGTTTTTGTCCTACGACGAATGCTTCCAGGTACATGAAAAAATGACCGGACCGATGCGTGCGATGTTGGGAGGCTCCGATCCGGCAAATGGCGCGCAACTCGGACTGATGTATTACAGCTGGGTCGTGCCTGGCTTGATAGGCGCATTCGCCGCCTCGCTGTTCTTCCTTAAATTCATGTTGCGTTTGCCAGCTGCCACCCGCCGTCGAATGATCCTGGCGGCATGCCTGTTCCTCGGCGGTTGCCTCGGTATGGAACTGATCAACGGCAGTGTCATGGAAAGCCAGGGTGACAGTCTGCTCTATAACGTGCTCGTCATGGTGGAGGAAGGACTCGAAATGACCGGCATGGCTACCCTGATTTATGCCATGACGAGCCATATTGCTGCAAGCTGCGACAAATTCGAGATCAATCTGCATGCCGCTGAAACGGCAATGTCGCAACAAGCGGCAACGGTGCAGCAAGTGGCTCCGGTGCAGTACACCTGAGCCACTGCTGTGGTGGCGGACTTCATTACTTCGTGCCGGCCTTTTTAAATGTGTGGCGAAGTTTATAAGTAGGCCACAACCGTTCTTTATCGGTCTCATCCAGAAACCGATGACGCCAGCGCAGCGCAGTATTGCTGTGCACGCCAACCTGCGCCGCTGCTGCCCGAACCGATCTGGCTTCGCGCAGCATGACAATGTAATCGAGCCACTTCTCGCGCAGCCTGAGCCGCGCCAGTGGCGTACCGGTCAGGTCGTTGAACGTACGCAGGCATTGGCGGCAGCGAAAGCGCTGGCGGTTATTGGCCTGGCCATGCCGGTTCAGTTGGCGGCAAGCGCAATGCGGGCAGCAGCGCTCTGTCGACCTGCTGTCTGCGATGAGGGCCGCGAGCCGGTCAAGGCTCCCCTGCGGCTGCGGGACCATCATTGCCCTGACCGGCCGGGGATAATCGAGCAATACGCGATGCGGGCCTGATTTCACGAACCTGAAAGATATCACGGTGCCTCCCTTGTCATAGTCGGAGTTCGACACTTGCCTGGCGCTCCGGTTCAATCTTCCTCATCGCGATGCACATCAGCTCCGTTCAGGCGCCTTCCACTCCCCTTCCAAGACATTGCTCCACCGCTACCGAACACCATGGCTTTTCGATAACGACTAACATCTTTATCAACGTCGTGACCGCTATCGGCACCCTGCCACCACATTCAAGGAGCAAGCATGCATTCGGAAGACAAGAAGGTCGAGAACCAGACCACGCAAGACATGGCGCCATCGCGCCGCCGGTTCGTCGGCACCGTGGCCGCCGGCGTTGCCGCCTCGGCCGCCGCCGTGCCGGCCCTGGCCCAGCAAGCCGCGGGCGGTAACCAGCCGGCCGCAGGCGCCGCGCGCGAAGCGGCCAAGCGCTATCCGCGTCCACCGTTCCCGAATCAGGATCAGCCATGGCCTGCCCTGGCCAGCAAGATGACACCGCGCCCTGACCATGGCGAAACCACCTATCGCGGCAGTGGCCGCCTGGCCGGCCGCAAGGCGCTGATCACGGGTGGTGATTCGGGCATCGGTCGCGCTGCCGCCATCGCGTACGCACGCGAAGGCGCGGACGTGGCGATCGGCTATCTGCCGGCCGAAGAGCCGGATGCACGTGAAGTGATGCAATTGATCCGTGACGCCGGCCGCAAGGCAGTGGCCGTGCCGGGCGATATCCGCGATGAAGCGTTCTGCAAGAAGATGGTGGAAACCGCCGTGCGCGAACTTGGTGGCCTGGACATCCTGGTCAACAATGCTGCGCGCCAGCAGAATCACGATTCGATCCTCGACATCACCAGCGAACAGTTCGACTGGACGATCAAGACCAATGTGTATGCGGTGTTCTGGATCACGAAGGCAGCGATTCCGCACATGAAGCCAGGCAGCGTGATCATCAACACGTCGTCGCAAACGGCCTACGATCCGCCGGAAAAACTGCTCGACTATGCGTCGACCAAGGCGTTCGAGGTGGCGTTCACCAAGTCGCTGGCCAAGCAGATGGCCTCAAAAGGGATTCGGGTCAATGCGGTGGCACCGGGCCCGGTATGGACGCCGCTGCAACTGGCGGGCGGCAATTCACCGGAGGGTCGTGCGAAGTTCGGGGAAGACACGCCGATGAAGCGTCCAGGCCAGCCAGCAGAACTGGCGGCGACCTACGTCACGCTGGCGTCGGATGAATCGAGCTACACCACCGGCCATGTGTATGGCGTGGCGGGTGGTGGCGGGCAGCCGTAAGCGCCCACTAGCATGTCCGCCCGGTCTCCCCGGGTGGACTAGACAACCTGCGTGCTCAGCGGCGACGCAGCAGACGCACCAGCAGCGCCGCGAACGGGCGGGTCGGGATCCGGCGGCCTAGCGGCCCCGCGTTGTTGCAGCGTGAGGTGACGGTCATGATTGTTCTCCAAAGTATTGCTTTGCAGATTAACCATTGCCGCCCAGCTCTTCTGTACGCTGGTTCGCATAGTCTTACCTGCTGGCATCAGGCCACTCCATGGCCGTGCGATTACGCAACACTCACATAGTTTCCAGCACAGTCATTGCGCGTTTGAGCTTGTCTGTATGAGGTGTGATGCCATCGCAGGTCATCACCAGCTCATGCGTGGCGCGGGTCATTGCCACATACAGCAGGCGCGCTTCGTCTTCGACGATATCCTCTTCTTTCAACTCGGCGCCAAGGCCCGGAATGCCCACCAGTGAAAACTCCAGCCCCTTGCTGCTGTGCATGGTGATCACTTTGACGCTGTCGTGTACCGGCGAAAATGCCGCGCCTTTTACCTGCGGCCACTGGAACGGAATGTCGCGGCGTTTCAGCACCTCGGCCAGCACTTTACCGACGCCATAACGCCGATAGATCAGCGCCATCTCGCCCCATGGCGTGCCAGTCTTGCTGGCCGCAACGAGTTTATCGGCCAGGAATTCAGCTTCTTTCTGCAGACTTGGCAGTTGCACCAGAATCGGCTTCGGGCCATGCCGGCCTGTGCTCATCGGCTGGACCGTGGGCGCTTCATCATCCTCGGTATTGTGCGCGGTGAGCAGCTCGGCGGCAAAGGCGCGCGCCACCGCCAGGATTTCGGCGGTGTTCCGATAATTGAGTTTCAGGATGGTGGTGCGCCCTGCTGCCTGCACGCCGACACTCGAGAACGAGAATTTCAGCTTCTTTGCCGTGTGATAAATCGACTGTGCATCGTCATACAAGACCAGCAGCGATTTGGTTTCAGGATTGACCATTTGAACGATCAGTTTGAACCACGCTGGCTTGAAGTCATGCCCCTCGTCGATCAGTACGGCGTCGTACTGCCCCCGGGGAATCAGATCGCTGTCCACGCCCCGGATCACGCTATCGATGCACGCCTCGAAATAAGCATCCAGATCGGCTGATTTGGCGGGCTTGTCGACGTGATAGGTGTCAAGCTGGCGCATGCACCACGCGTGGAAATTGATGGCCACGATTTTATCGCCCAACCCCTTTTGCTCGATCATGGCGGCCAGCTTGGCCGCCAGCGTCTTGTTATAGCAAAGGATCGCAATCGGCCGCTGGCTCAGCTTTGCGAGGTGCTCGGCGCGATAACCCAGGATCAGCGTTTTGCCGGAACCCGCCACGCCGTGAATCACGCGATGTCCTTCACCCAGGCTGCGCGCCAGTTGCTCTTGCTGCAGGTCCATGACACGGATGAGGTCCGGGATTTCCGTACTGATCTGGCCATGTTCTTCGCACAGATCTGCCTGAACGCCAATACGCACCTCAGGAAACATATGCCAGCGCACACGGTCAATTTGCGGCAACGACAGCTTCATCTTGAACTTGATGGGGAACATTCCCCATAACCGTGCCTGAAACGCTTCGTCATCCACACTCTCCGTCATCTCGTCCTGGCAAATAACGAGGTGCGCCGGAAGAACCTCGCCCAACGCCCCATCGTCAAATTGCTTGCGCGTGATATTGCTCAGGACCACACCACAACCATAGGGGAAGAAAAATTTCCCTTTCAAGCTGCCCGATGGCCAGATCAGCATCGGATCGCCCTCCAGCTTGTTGGTGACCGCATACAGATACTGGCGCGCCTGCTCCAACGGATTCAAGACCTGCTTGGTACCGGCATCGGTGACGATCACGGCGTGCTGCTTGTCGATACTGACCAGGGTGCCGAGGCGCCAGTCCTTCACTTCCAGCACCAGCAAGCCGCGTGCGGGATGAAACACGATGAAGTCGGGATGCTGGTTGCGCGCGCCGATGCTCACGTCATACCAGCACAGGTAGTCATCTTCGAGTTTGTCTTCGAGGCGCACAGCGAAGCGCCGTTCACCAGAGGTCATGCGCGCCGTGCTGGCGCTGAGTGATGGGATGAGAATTGCCATTAACGTATTCCTGTCGATCCATCAATGTAGCCGATCATTCCAGGGCAAACCGGTAAAAATAGTATTTCTGTAATGCATTAGTATTGTTTGTTGCATTTTGCCGTCGCCAGAGAATGTACCCGGCCCGAAGCGCTGGCGCGCGCGCCCCAATCCAATAGCGTCCTACCATGGCGTGACAGGGCGACGGCTGGTCCAGATCGGGTTGGCCGCGGGCACTGTTCACAACGTTACATGGAGGAACATATGGGCTACGCAGATCGCGACAAATATGGCATGTACAAGGACAGCTCCATCGCAGGTCCGGGACCATCGCTGATGGGGGCTGACACCTTGATTGGCGAAAATGTTGTCAATGCCAACGAAGAAGACCTTGGTGAGATCAAGGAAATCATGCTCGACATGCAGACCGGTCAGGTTGCTTACGCCGTGCTGGCTTTCGGCGGCTTTTTGGGCATGGGCGAGAAACTGTTCGCCGTGCCATGGCAGGCGCTGCACCTGGACACGGTCAACAAGCGTTTCGTGCTGGGCGTCGAGAAAGACCGCCTGAAATCCGCGCCCGGTTTCGACAAGGACGCGTGGCCCGACATGGCTGACTCGATCTGGGCCGGCGACGTCCACGATTTCTATGGCACCGACCCACAGCGTTCGGGCGCACCAACCATGGGATCTGGTGTCCCGACGGCTGGCATGGGCGGCGCGGCCACCGGCAGCAGCACCTACGCTGGCGGCGCAATGGGCTCGAGCATGGGTTCGAGCATGGGCGCAGGCTCGGCGGGTTCGGCCAGCGTGGCCGGATCGGGCAGCAGCATGAGCGACTCCTCGCTCAATCAGGGCTCGGGCGCGAGTCTAGATCCACGCGCCGGCAACCTGGGCGACGACGATGATCTGAGCCGGATCCGGGGCAGCAATATCGGGTAACTGAACGACGACGCTGCATGGCTGCGCCAGGCTGACAACCAAGCTGTCAACCAAGCTGTCAGCCATGCACCGTCATTACCGCTGCATCGACTCCCACACCTTCTGCAAGCGCTTGGCCGACACCGGCATCGGCGTTCTCAGCTCCTGCGCGAACAGCGACACCCGCAGTTCTTCCAGCATCCAGCGGAACTCGATCATGCGCGGATCGTTGTTCTTCGAGCCCATATTCTTGAGCGTGCGCTGGAACTGCGCCGCCGCCGACTGCCACTCCGCCATCAGCTGCGCATCGCGCGTCGGATTACCGCGCAGCTTCTCCAGCCGCACATTGATCCCCTTCAGGTAGCGCGGGAAGTGCGCCAGCTGGCTGTACTCGTTGTCCGCGATGAAGCGCTTGTGCACGAGCGCCTGCAACTGCCCCATGATGTCCGCCGACACCGCCTGCGGCAGCGTTTGCACGCGCTTGGGCATGCCGTGGAATTCAGCCAGCACCTGGCCCGCCAGGCGCGCCACTTCGTTGATCAACAGGCCAATGCGGCCCTTGCCCTGGTCACGGCGCGCGTTGAACTGCGCCGCATTGAGCGGCAGCGGATCCTGCAGGCAGGCGATGTCGATCGCCTTGGCCACAATCTGGTCGCGCAGGTCTTCCTGCGAACCCAGGCTCATGAACTGCATGCCCATGCCCTGCAGGCCGGGGATGTTCTTCTCGGCGAACTTGAGCTGTTCCTTGAACTGCAGCGCGAACAGGCGACGCAGGCCCACGCGGTGCGTGCGCGCCGCCACGTTCGGGTCGTCGAAGACTTCCAGATCGCAGTGCGTGATCTTGTCGACCAGCGCCGGGAAGCCGATCAGCGTCAGCTTGCCCTGGTTGATCTCCAGAAGCTCCGGCAAGTCGCCAAACGTCCACGCGGTCAGGCCCGTGTGCTGGCTGCTGGTCGATGCCCCTTTGGCCGAGGCCACCGCCGGCGCGGCCGGCTGGACGCCCTTGCCCTTGGCCGTTGGCGCTGCAGCGGGTGCAGCTGCAGCTGCAGCTGCACCGGAACCGACTGCGCCAGGCCGCGCCAGCCGCGCGAGCGAGCTGCTCGACGCCGGCGCCGACTCGGCCATCTTCTGGAAGCTCTCGCGCGCCTGCCCGCCCAACTCCGCCTGGAGCGTGGCCAGATTGCGGCCCATGTCCAGCTGGCGACTGTGCTCGTCGATCACCTTGAAGTTCATGAACATGTGCGCTGGCAGCGTCTCGATCTTGAAGTCGGCCGTCAGTACCAGCGTGCCGGTCTGCGCGCGCACATCGGCGATCAGCACGTCGATCAGGTCGCCACGGCCGAACGTGCCGGCCGCGTGGATACGCTCGACGAACTTCGCCGCGTAGTCCGGCAGCGGCACACAATGGCGGCGCAGCTTTTGCGGCAACGACTTGAGCAGCAGGTGCACCTTTTCCTTGATCATGCCCGGCACCAGCCACGCCGCGCGCTCCTGCGGAATCTGGTTCAGTGCGAACAGCGGCACGGCCAGCGTGACGCCATCGCGCACGCTGCCCGGCTCGAAGTGGTACGACAGCCCCATCTCGATGCCGGTGACGGTCATCGTCTTCGGGAACAGCTCGGTGGTGATGCCGGCCGCCTCGTGCCGCATCAGTTCTTCGCGGTTCAGGTACAGCAGCTTTGGGTTCTCGCGCGCGACGTCCTTGTACCACTTCTCGAAGCCGGCGCCATTGACGATGTCGCGCGGGATCTCGCTGTCGTAGAAGGCCGCGATCAGCTGGTCGTCCACCAGCACGTCCTGGCGGCGCGACTTGTGCTCGAGGTTCTCGATGTCCTTCACCAGCTTGTGGTTGTGGATGTAGAACGGCAGGCGCGTTTCATAGTCGCCCGCGACCAGCGCGTCGCGGATGAAGATCTCGCGCGCTTCGGTTGGATTGCGCTGGCCGTAGTTGATGCGGCGCGCGCCGTAGATGACGATGCCGTGCAGCGTCGCGCGTTCGAGCGCCGTGACCTGCGCCTGCTTTTTCTCCCAGCGCGGCTCGCCCCAGGATTTTTTCAGCAGGTGCGCGCCGACCTTCTCGACCCACTCCGGCTGGATCTGCGCGATCGTGCGCGCATACAGGCGCGTGGTTTCGACCAGTTCGGCCGCCATGATCCAGCGCCCTGCCTTCTTGCCCAGCGTCGAGCCGGGCCAGATGTGAAACTTGATGCCGCGCGCGCCCAGGTAGATGCCGGCCTGCTCGTCCTCGGCCTTGAAGCCGATATTGCCCAGCAAGCCGGTGAGCAGCGAGATATGCAGCTGCTCGTAGGTCGCCGGCGACTCGTTCAGGCGCCAGCCCTGCTCGCGCACGATGGTCAGCAACTGCGAGTGCACATCGCGCCACTCGCGCAGGCGCACCTGCGACAGGAAGTTGGCGCGGCAGTTTTCCTGCAACTGGCGATTGGTTTTCTTGTGTTCGATCGCGTCTTCGAACCAGGCCCAGATCTTCAGGTAGCTGAGGAACTCCGAGCGCTCGTCGGCGAATTTCTTGTGTTTCTCGTCGGCCTGCTGCTGGTATTCGATGGGACGGTCGCGAGGGTCTTGCGTCGACAGGGCCGAGGCCACGATCAGCATCTCGGTCAGGCAGCCGTTGTCGAGCGCCGCGAGGATCATGCGGCCCACGCGCGGGTCGAGCGGCAGCTTGGCCAGCTTGCGGCCCAAGGGCGTGAGTTCATTGGTGTCGTCGACCGCGCCAACTTCTTGCAGCAGCTGGTAGCCGTCGGCGATTGCACGGCCTTGCGGCGCCTCGATGAACGGGAACGTCTCCACGTCCGTCAGGCGCAGCGCCTTCATGCGCAGGATGACGGCGGCCAGCGACGAGCGCAGGATTTCGGGCTCGGTAAATTTGGGACGCTTGAGGAAATCGTCTTCTTCGAACAGGCGGATGCAGACGCCATCGGCCACGCGGCCGCAGCGACCGGCGCGCTGATTGGCAGCCGACTGCGCGATCGGCTCGACCTGCAGCTGCTCGACCTTGTTCCTGAAGCTGTAGCGCTTTACACGCGCCAGGCCCGTGTCGACCACATAGCGGATGCCCGGCACCGTCAGCGACGTTTCGGCCACGTTGGTCGACAACACGATGCGGCGCGCATTCGTCGTGCGGAACACGCGATCCTGCTCTTCGACCGACAGGCGCGCGAACAGCGGCAGGATCTCGACATGCGGCGGATGGTGCTTGCGCAGCGCGTCGGCGCAATCACGGATCTCGCGCTCGCCCGGCAAGAACACGAGCACGTCGCCCTGCCCCAGGCGGCACACTTCATCGACGCCGTCGACGACAGCGTCCATCAGGTCGCGCTTGTCGCGCGCGGCTTGCGCTCTCGGCGCGAGGTTCGGTGCAGCATCTGAGGCCTGTGCAGGCTTGGGCGTATTGACACCCGCGACCGGATCGCGATCGACCGCGCGATAACGCACTTCAACCGCATACAGACGGCCCGACACCTCGATCACCGGCGCCGGTTTCAGGTCCGCCCCATCGCCCTTGCCGAAGTGGCGCGCAAAGCGCTCGGCGTCGATCGTCGCCGACGTGATGATGATCTTCAGGTCAGGCCGGCGCGGCATCAGCTGCTTCAGATAGCCGAGCAAAAAGTCGATGTTCAGGCTGCGCTCGTGCGCCTCGTCGATGATGATCGTGTCGTAGTTGCGCAGCAGCGGATCGGTCTGCGTTTCGGCCAGCAGGATACCGTCGGTCATCAGCTTGATCGACGCGCCCTTTTGCAGCGTGTCGTTGAAGCGCACCTTGAAGCCCACGTGCTCGCCCAGCGGCGTGCCCAGTTCCTGCGCGATGCGCTTGGCGGTGGACGACGCGGCGATCCGGCGCGGCTGCGTGTGGCCGATCAGGCCCTTACTGCCGCGGCCCAGCTCCAGGCAGATCTTCGGCAGCTGGGTTGTCTTGCCCGAACCGGTTTCACCCGAGACGATGACCACCTGGTTTTCCTGGATCGCCTTGGCGATTTCGGCGCGCCGGCCCGAGACCGGCAAGTCTTCGGGGAAGGTAATCGGCGGCAGCGGGTTGCGCTCGCGCGGCACCTCCTCGCGGTGCGGCCGCTGCTGGCGTGGCTGCCCCTCGCCACGCGCGCGGCGTGGACGTGGTTGGGCAGATGCAGGGGCCGAAGTAGCGTTGGAGGTGGCGTCTACGGCGCGCGCCGGTCGTTGCGAAGGCTTGTTACTCTGTTCAGACATTGATTTTTACAAGGTTTTGGTGCGCACATCGCGCAGCGAATTATAATGCGGCAAATGGAAACTCCTACCCAATTCGTCCAGTGGCTGCGCTCGGTCGCGCCGTACATTCACGCATTCGGCGGCAAGACCTTCGTGGTCGCCTTCCCCGGCGAGCTCGTTGCTGCCGGCGCACTACCGGTACTGGCGCAGGACTTGTCACTACTGGTTGGCCTGGGCATCCGGATCGTGCTGGTGCACGGCTCGCGTCCACAGGTGGCCGAACAGCTCGATCTGCGTAACGTCGAGGGGCGCTTTCACAACGGCGTGCGCGTCACCGACACCGCCGCCCTCGAATGCGCGAAAGAAGCCGCCGGCGAACTGCGTCTCGATATCGAAGCCGCCTTCAGCCAGGGCCTGCCCAACACGCCGATGTCCAACGCCCAGATCAGCATCGTCTCGGGCAACTTCGTCGTCGCCCGCCCGCTTGGCGTGATCGACGGCGTCGACTTCGAACTCACGGGCGTCACGCGCAAGATCGCCGCCGAGAAAATTCACCCGATCCTGCAGACCGAAGACAACCTGGTGCTGCTCTCGCCGCTGGGTTTCTCGCCCACCGGCGAAATCTTCAACCTGACACTGGAAGACGTCGCCGCATCGGCCGCCATCGCGCTGCACGCCGACAAGCTGATCTTCATTACCGAAACGCCGATGATCGTCGACGCCGCCGGCACCGAGATCCGCGAGCTGTCGTCGCACATGGCCGAAGCCGTGCTGCAGGCGGGCTTTTTGTCCGACTCGGCCGCGTTCTACATGGAGCACGCGATCAAGGCCTGCAATGCCGGCGTCGATCGCGCCCATATCATTCCGTTCGAGATGGACGGCTCGGCGCTGCTCGAGGTCTTCACGCACGATGGCGTGGGCACCATGATCAGCCACGAGAACCTCGAAAGCCTGCGTCAGGCCACAATTGAGGACGTTGGCGGAATTATCAAGCTCATCGAGCCACTCGAAGCCGACGGCACGCTGGTCTATCGCGGCCGCGAGCTGATCGAACGCGAGATCGACCAGTTCTCGGTGATCGACCACGATGGCGTGATCTTCGGCTGCGCCGCGCTGTATCCGTTCCCCGAATCGAAGATGGGCGAGATGGCCTGCCTGACCGTGAGCCAGGATGCGCAGACGCAGGGCGACGGTGAGCGCATCCTCAAGCACATGGAAAACCGCGCCCGCGCGGCCGGCCTGACCAAGCTGTTCGTGCTGACCACGCGCACGTCGCACTGGTTCAAGAAGCGCGGCTTCGTGCCGGCCACGGTGGACGACCTGCCGAAAGACCGGCAGCACATGTACAACTGGCAGCGCCGCTCACAGGTCTTGATCAAGACTTTATAATACGCGTCTTACATGAACGAATCACCGAACGAATAACAGGAGTACTCGATGGCCCGCACCGTCCACTGCATCAAACTGAACAAGGAAGCCGAAGGCCTGGATTACCCACCGGTCCCTGGCGAGATGGGCAAGAAGCTGTACCTGCAGGTGTCGAAAGAAGCCTGGCAGGCATGGCTCAAGCACCAGACCATGCTGATCAACGAAAACCGCCTGAACCTGGCCGACGACCGCGCGCGCAAATACCTGGCGACGCAGCTGGAGAAGCACTTCTTCGGCGAAGGCGCCGACCAGGCAATGGGCTACGTGCCGCCACCGGTGTAAGCCAAATAGCACACGCCCGCATTCAACCACTGCACTAAAAACCGTCATTCCCGCGCAGGCGGGAATCCAGGTCAGATGCCTGCCACTTCGATCAACGAAGTCGGTATGCTGGAAAACCTGGATTCCCTCCTTCGCGGGAATGACGTTTTATGGCTGCGGGTTCAATCAAATCATTACATCTTTTTGCACTGGCGCAGCTCGCAGCGCGCCATGAACACCTGGCCATTCTGGCACTGCATCCGGTAGACCTCGATCGGCCCCGGCTCGGTCACCAGGCCCGCGCCCTGCGTGCTGGTGCAGGCCTGCGCCTTGGCCAGCTTTTCGACCGTGTGCGACGACTCCCCGACCTTGAACGGCGTGCGCTGGATCGCCGTCACGTCGGTCGACGCCGCCGGCGCCACAACGGCAGGCTCGGACAGGTCAATCGAACTGCCAAAGACAGAACAACCTGCCAGCAAGGCAGCGAGCGAAGAAACGGACAGCAGCAGCGCACGATTCATGGTCGGGTTTCTGGTTACAGCGAAAGGATCTTGACGCCGTCCGCCGTGCCAAGCAGGCAGACATCGGCGCCGGCTTTGGCGAACAGGCCAACGGCGATCACGCCGACGATCTGGTTGATGTTTTCTTCCAGCGCCACCGGATCGGTGATCTTGAGGCCTGCCACGTCGATCAGCTCACCGCCGTTGTCGGTGATGAACGGCTGATCGGTACCAGCCTTGAGGCGCAACTTTGGCTGGCCGCCCAGCGCCGCCAGCTGGCGCATCACCGAAGCGCGCGCCATCGGGATCACTTCGACCGGCAGCGCGAATGCACCCAGCGTCTCGACCAGCTTGGAGCCGTCGGCGATGCAGACGAATTTCTTTGCCACCGACGCGACGATTTTCTCGCGCGTGAGCGCTGCACCGCCGCCCTTGATCATCGCGCCCTGCGCGTTGATTTCGTCGGCGCCGTCGATGTAGACGGCCATCGACTCGACGTCGTTCAGGTCGAACACGGGAATGCCGTGGCCGCGCAGGCGGCTAGCCGTGGCTTCGGACGACGCGACGGTGCCCTTGATGCGGTCCTTGATCTTGGCCAGTTCGTCAATGAAGAAGTTGGCGGTCGAGCCGGTGCCCACACCGATGATTTCACCCTCGACCACGTAATCGATGGCGGCGCGCGCTACGGCTTGTTTCAGTTCGTCTTGAGTCATGATGCTTCGGTAAAAAAGGAATACGCCATTCTAGCGGATCGGCGCCGCCCTTTTTCCAAAATTGGCGGGGCTGCGCCGCCAAATTCAGGCCTGCCAATGCGCCATGCATTGCCATTCCCGCACGGGTGCATCAAACTCGGCCTTTACTTGGTATTTATCTGGCATACATACAATGAACATCTTCACCAGGAAGCGCGTTGTCATCGCCGTTGCCGTCCTCGCCGCTGTCGCCGTTGCCGTTGCTGTCGTCAAGCGCAAGGACGACACCGTACCGCCATCAAAATACCGCAGCACCGTCGTCGATCGCGGCGCCATCAACCAGACCGTGACCGCCACCGGCACCATCAATCCGGTCGCCCTGATCAATGTCGGCTCGCAGGTGTCGGGCACCGTGGCCGAACTGAATGCCGACTTCAACGACCGCGTGAAAAAGGGCCAGGTGCTGCTCAAGCTCGAGCCGACCATCTTCAATGCCCAGGTGCGCCAGGCCGAAGCGAACATCGCGTCGGCGCGCGCTAGCCTGCGCCTGGCCCAGGCCACGTTCGAGCGCAACGAGCAGCTGGTGGCGCAGAACTTCCTGTCCGGCCTCGCGCTCGACCAGTCCAAGCGCGAGATGCAGGTCGCCCAGGCCAACCTGACGCTGGCGCAGGCGCAGCACGACCGCGCCAGGGCGGACCTGAACAACAGCGTGATCCGCTCGCCGATCGACGGTGTCGTGATCAAGCGCACGATCGACCTGGGCCAGACCGTCGCGGCATCGTTCAACACGCCGAACCTGTTCCAGATCGCCCAAGACCTGACCAAGATGCAGATCGATACCAGCGTATCCGAAGCCGACGTCGGCCAGCTCAAGGACGGCCTGCCGGCGCGCTTCGTCGTCGAC
This sequence comes from Massilia aurea, assembly GCF_014200505.1. Lineage (GTDB taxonomy): Bacteria > Pseudomonadota > Gammaproteobacteria > Burkholderiales > Burkholderiaceae_D > Telluria > Telluria aurea_B. The sequence continues at coordinate 389,513 of NZ_JACHBX010000003.1, forward strand.
GCCTATCCCGACCGCGAATTTGCCGCCATCATGCGCCAGTTCCGTCTTGCGCCGAACGTCGTGCAGAACGTCGTCACGTACAACGTGGTGCTCGACGTCGACAACGTCGACGAACTGCTCAAGCCCGGCATGACGGCGCAGGTGCGGCTGGTGGTGGCGAATCGTCCGGACGTGCTGCGCATCCCGACCACCGCGCTGCGCTTCCGGCTGTCGGAAGAAGAGCAGGAGGCCGAGCGCAAGCGTAACAAGGACGCCAAGCCGGTCGCCGCTGCTGCTCTCCCGGCGCCTGTCAAGGACGACGACATCGCGTTTCGCAACGCGAGCGACACCACGCGCATGTTCAAGATTTACAAGCTCGACGCGATGAACCGGCCGCAGCCCGTCGACATCCGCGCCGGTCTGTCGAACTTCCGCTATACCGAAGTGGTATCGGGCGACCTGAAGCCGGGCGACCGCGTCGTCACCCGCTCGCTGGCCACGCCGGACAATCCATGACCGGGCCGCTGATCGACATCCGCGCCGTGGTCAAGACCTACCTGAGCGGCGCGGTCGAAACCCCGGTGCTGCACGGCGTCGACCTGCGCGTGGAGCACGGCGACTTCGTGTCGGTCATGGGCCAGTCGGGTTCCGGCAAATCGACGCTGATGAATATCCTGGGGTGCCTGGACCAGGCGACCGGCGGCACCTATCTGCTCAATGGCGTCGACACGCGCACGCTGGGCCGCGCCGAACTGGCCGACATCCGCAACCGCACGATCGGCTTCGTGTTCCAGAGCTTCAATCTCATCAAGCGCATGAGCGTGGCGGAGAACGTCGCCCTGCCCCTGATCTATGGTGGCATGGGCCGCGCCAAGGCGCAGGCGCGCGCGGTGCAGGAGCTCGAGCGCGTGGGCCTGGGCGAGTTTGCCAGACGCACCCCCAGCCAGCTGTCGGGCGGCCAGCAGCAGCGCGTGGCGATCGCACGCGCCCTCGTGACCGATCCGCCGCTGCTGCTGGCCGATGAACCCACCGGCAACCTCGACACCCACACAAGCGACGACATCATGACCAGCTTCGGCACCCTGAACCGCGAGCGCGGCATCACGATCGTGCTGGTGACGCACGAACCCGATGTCGCCGCCTACAGCCGGCGCCTGGTGCGCCTGAAGGATGGCCGCGTGCTGTACGACGGCCCGGCCGCCGAAGGCCTGCAACTGGCAAGCAGACAGGCGGGAGCTGCGCGATGAACCTGGTCCAGGTCCTGATCGAGTCGTTCCGGTCGATGGCGGCCAACCGCCTGCGCACGGCCCTGACGATGCTGGGCATCGTGATCGGCATCGCGTCGGTCGTGCTGCTGCTGGCACTGGGCGACAGCATGCAGCGCTTCATCAGCAAGCAGTTGCAGATGCTGGGCACGAACATGGTCTACGTGATGCCGGGGGGTGACCGCACGGCCGCCCAGCGCGCGCGCGAAGGCAAGGTGGCGGTGCTGACGCAGGGCGATGCCGAAGCGCTCAACGCGCTGCCCAGCCTGACCGGCGCCGCGCCGGCGCTGCAGGGCAACTTCAAGGTCACCGCCGGCAACGAGAACGCCAGCAGCATGGTCATGGGCGTGACGCCGGCGATGTTCACGATCCGTAACTGGAAAGTCGACCAGGGCACGCTGTTCAGCGAAAGCGACGTGCGCGCCAGCGCGCGCCTGGTGGTGATCGGCCAGAAGGTGGCGGACCAGTTCTTTTACCGCGCCGATCCGCTCGGCCAGTTCCTGCGCATCGAGAACGTCGCGTTCCAGGTGGTGGGCGTGCTGGCCGGCGAAGGCCGCCAGACCGACGGCACCGACCTGGCCGAACAGATTCTCGTGCCGATCACGGCGGCCAGCGCCAACCTGGTCAAGTCGCCATTCCCGCAGAACGTCCATTACATCAACGCGCAGGGGCGGCCCGGGGTGGCGATGACGGACGCGATCGAGGACATCAAGGAAGTCATCCGCAGCCGGCACCGGATCCGCGTCGACGATCCCGACGACTTCCGGGTGCAGAACCTCAATACGATCGCCGAGACGGCCAACAAGATCACGGCCGGCGTGGCGCTGCTGCTTGGGCTGATCGGCGCGATCTCGCTGCTGGTCGGCGGCATCGGCATCATGAACATCATGCTGGTGTCGGTAACCGAGCGCACGCGCGAGATCGGCATCCGCATGGCGATTGGTGCGCGGCCCAACGACGTGCTGATGCAGTTCCTGGCCGAGGCGGTGGTGATCTGCCTGGCCGGTGGCCTGGTCGGCATCGCGATCGCGGCCGGCGGCGCGGTCTTGATCACGAAGTTTGCCGACTTTGAAGTCTATCTCACCATCAGCGCGGTGATGGTGGCGTGCGGGTTTGCCACGGCGGTGGGCGTGTTCTTCGGCTTTTATCCGGCCCGGCGCGCTTCGCGCCTGCTGCCGGTGGATTGCCTGCGCTACGAATGACCGCAGCGCAGCAGGCTACCCATCCTGCCTGCTGCGCTTGCGGGGCTTGACCGACTTTGCCGCCACCGCTGGCGCGCCGTCGGTCGCCGCCTGCGCCGGGGTGTGCGTGTTCTCGTGCACATGTGACGACATGATCGCCTGCATCTGCTCCTCATCCTCGCTCGACATCACGGTCAGCACCTCGGCCTCGTCGCACCCTTCCGGCGCCAGGTATGCGTGCCCCATGCTCGAGTCGAAGTAGATCGACTGCCCTTCCCTGAGCACCACCGGATCGTAGAACTCGCTGTGCAGCACGACCGCGCCCTTGAGCACGTACGTGAATTCTTCGCCCGAGTGATGCACCAGCTGCCCGAACTGCTTGACCGACTTGGCGCGGATGCGGGCGATCACGGGAATCATCCGCTTGCGGCGCAGCTCCGCGCACAGGTAGTGGTAGTCGTAGTTAGGCGTCTCCACCCGCACCGCACTGGCCAGGTCACCGATGCTGCGCCGTGCCGTCACCGGTGTCTCTGCGCCCTTGTCTTCTTCAGCAAACAGCTCCGACATCCGCATGCCGAGCTTTTGGCTCAGCTGGTACAGCTTGTCGTAGCTGAGCGTCAGCTGGCCGTGCTCCACCTTCGACAGCGTGGAGACCGGGATGCCGCTGTTTGCGCTCATTTCTTTCAGCGTCCACCCCTTGCGGCTGCGCAGGCCGCGGATCAACGCGCCAAGGGTCGGGGATTCAGAGGTCATGGACGGCAATCATAAAGTGTTGACATGGTTTCCGATTGGGTAGATATTTCTCTAATCAGAGAAAAATACTCGGATCAAGCTTTATTTTATAGGCTGGCCCGATCGACCGCAATCAACCGTATGGATAGGGAGCCTTGATGAGATTTCTGAAGATGGTCTTGATGAGCATTGTCTGGAGCGCCGCCGCCTCCGCGCAGCAGGCGCCCCAGGCCCCGGCAGTGCCGCCCTCGCCTGCAGGCACGAAGCCAGCGGCGACGCCGCCATCCGGGCCGCCGCCAACACTGGTTGCGGCGCCCCGCGCCGACAATGGCAAAACGCTCGACAAGACGGATGTCGACACCTGGCTCGACGGCTACATGCCATTCGCGCTGAACAAGAGCGACATCCCCGGCGCGGTGGTTGTCGTGGTCAAGGACGGCCAGATCCTCACCGCGCGCGGCTTCGGTTACGCCGATGTCGACAAGCGCACACCGGTCGACCCGGAGCGCACGCTGTTCCGGCCCGGCTCGGTCTCCAAGCTCGTGACCTGGACCGCCGTCATGCAACTGGTCGAACAGGGCAAGCTCGATCTGGATGCCGACATCAACGGGTACCTCGATTTCAAGATTGCCCCGCGCGCCGGCAAGCCCGTCACGATGCGCCAGATCATGACCCACACCGCCGGCTTCGAAGAGTCGGTAAAGTACCTGATCGTCTACGACAAGGCGGATATCCGCCCGCTCGGTGAACTGCTCAAGGAGCGCGTCCCGGCGCGCATCTTTGACGCCGGCACCACGCCGGCCTACTCCAACTACGCCACCTCGCTGGCCGGCTACATCGTCGGGCGCATCGCCGGCATGTCGTTCGACGACTATGTGGAGCAGCGCATCTTCGCGCCGCTGAACATGCGCACCGCGAGCTTCCGCCAGCCACTGCCACCTGCACTGGCGCCGCTGGCGGCTACCGGCTACAGCAAGCCGGGCCAGCCATCACTGGGCTTCGAAGTCGTCAATTCGGCGCCGGCCGGCGGCCTGTCGGCCAGCGGCACCGACATGGCCAACTTCATGATCGCGCACCTGCAGAAAGGCCAGTTCAACGGCGCGCGCGTCCTGTCCGAGGCCACCGCCAACGCGATGCACAGCAGTTCGCTGGACAAGATCAACCCCGCGTCCCTGCTGCCACCGCTCAACCGCATGGAACTGGGCTTTTTTGAAACCAACGTCAATGGCCGCAGCGTGATCGCCCACCTGGGCGACACCGAAGCGTTCCACACGTCGCTGCACCTGTACATGGACGATGGCGTCGGCCTGTACCTGTCGGTCAACAGCAGTGGGCGCGAAGGCGCCTCCAACCCGCTGCGCAGCGCCCTGTTCCAGGACTTCTCGGACCGTTACCTCCCCTCCACGCTGCCGCCCGATGGCCGCGTCGACGCCAAGCTCGCCGCGCAACACGCGCAGATGATGACCGGCTCGTGGGAAAGCAGCCGCCGCGCCGAGACCAACTTCTTCGCCATCTTCGACCTGCTTGGCCAGGTCAAGGTGGCCGTTGACGACAAGGGCGCACTCGTCATCCCGGCCATGGTGGGGACCAATGGCCGGCCCCGCGAATGGGTCGAGATCGCGCCGTTCGTCTGGCGCGATCGCAATGGCGAAGACCGCCTCGCGGCGCACGTCGTCAACGATCGCGTAATCCGCTGGAGCATGGACTTCATGTCGCCGTTCATGGTCATGGAGCCCGTCCCGGCCGGGAAGAACGGCGCCTGGCTGCTGCCGGCCGTTGGCGCGGCGCTGGCCGTGTTCGTGTTCGCGGTGCTGGCCATGCCGGCCGGCTGGATCGTGCGCCGCCGCTTCAAGCTGCAGCATGTGTTGACCGGCCCGGCGCGCAAGGCGGCGCTGGCCACGCGCATTGCGGCAGCTGCCTGCCTGGCGGTGCTGGCGGGCTGGGTGGGCATCGTGTCGGTGTTCGATATCAGCCTCAAATACGCCACTGCCTCGCTCGACCCGTGGTTGTGGCTCCTGCAGATCGGCGGCTTGCTGGCCTTCGTGGCGGCGCTGCTGGCCGGCGCGCGCAATCTGCAACTGGCGTTCGCGCCTGGCCAGGGTCGCCTGCGCCGCGTGTGGAGCGTGCTGTTCCTGGCCTCGGCGCTGCTGATCGCTTATGTCTGCCTGCGCTTTGGCCTGCTGTCCATGACGGTGGCCTACTGATGGCCTGCCTCACCGTGGCGATCGCCGTGGAGAAGCTGCGTTTGACCACGCCGTTTCGCATCTCGGGCTATCTGTTCGACGCGTTCAACGTCGTCGTCGTGACGCTGGGCGATGGCCGCCACAGCGGGCGCGGCGAAGGCGGCGGCGTTTACTACCTGGGCGACGATGTGCCGCACATGCTGACGCAACTCGATGGCGCCAGCGCCGCGATCGCCGCCGGTCCCACGCGCGACGAGTTGCGCGCGATCCTGCCGCCCGGCGGCGCGCGCAATGCCGTCGACTGCGCGCTGTGGGAGCTGGAGGCGGCGCGCGCCGGCGTGCCGGTCTGGCAGCTGGCTGGCAAGACCGCACCACGGCCGCTGCGCACGACCTTCACGCTGGGCGCCGACACGCCGCCGGCGATGGCCGCCACCGCGCAACGCCATGCCCAAGCGCGCTCGATCAAGATCAAGCTGACGGGCGACCTGGCACTCGACCTGGCGCGCGTGGCGGCGATCCGCGCCGCGCGGCCCGAGGTCTGGCTCGGCGTCGACGGCAACCAGGGTTTTACGGTAGGCCAGCTCGATGCGCTGATTGCCGGCCTCGTGGAACAGGACGTCGCCCTGCTCGAACAGCCGCTGGCGCGTGGCCAGGAGGCCAGCCTTGAAGGGCTGCGTTCTCCGATTCCGCTCGCGGGGGATGAAAGCATCCAGTCGCTGGACGATATCGCCGCCAGCGTCGGGCGCTACGACATCGTCAACATCAAACTCGACAAATGCGGCGGCCTGACCGAGGGCCTGCTGATGGCGCAGGAAGCGCGGCGTTTGGGCCTGCAGGTCATGGTCGGCAATATGGGCGGCTCAAGCCTGGCCATGGCACCGAGCTTCGTGCTGGGCCAGGAATGCGACATCGTCGACCTGGACGGCCCGATCTTTCTGGCGGCCGATCGCCGACCGGGCGTCAAGTACGTCGCGGGCAATGTCTGGTCGGGCCCCGACGTCTGGGGCGGCGCAGCGAAGGCCACGGCATGACCGGCACGATGCAGATGCAACCTACGTGGTTCGGCCATCCACGCGGCCTGACGGTGCTGTTCCTGACGAGAATATGTGGGAACAGTTCTCGTACTACGGCATGCGCGCGCTGCTGGTCTATTTCATGACCAAGGAACTGCTGTTCGGGCAGGCCCACGCCTCGTTCATCTACGGTGCCTACACGGCCGCCGCTTATTTCACGCCGATCCTCGGCGGCATGCTGGCAGACCGTGTCCTGGGCAAGCGGCGCGCCATCATCATCGGCGCCTCGGTCATGGCGGCCGGCCACTTCATGATGACCTTCGACGCTCTGTTCTACCTGGCACTGGCCACCATCGCGCTGGGCAACGGGCTGTTCTTGCCCACGCTGCCAAGCCAGGTCGGCGACCTGTATGCGCGCGGCGACGCGCGCCGTGGCTGGGCCTTCAATGTGTATTACGTCGGGATCAATATCGGCGGCTTCCTCGCGCCGCTGATTTGCGGCACGGTGGGCGAGCTGTATGGCTGGCATTACGGTTTCGGCCTGGCCGGCATCGGCATGCTGCTGGGCCTTGCCATCTATGTCGGCGGGGCGCGCTACCTGCCGCCCGAGACCCTGCCCGCCAGGTCCACCGTGACGACCGACGCACCGCGTGGCCTGGGCCGCGAAACGATCCTGGTGCTGATCGGGATCGGCCTGGCCGTTACGGTGTTTCGCGCCGCCTACGAGCAGGTCGGCAACACGGTCGCGCTGTGGGCCGACAGCGGTGTCGATCGTGCGGCCGGCGGCTTTCTGATTCCGATGACCTGGTTCCAGTCGCTCAATCCGCTGTTCGTGATGCTGCTCACGCCGCCCCTGCTGGCCTACTGGCACCGCCGGGCGGCGGCAGGCATGGACCAGGCACCGCTGCGGCGCATGGCGTGCGGCGCGCTGATCGTGGCGCTGGCCTATCTGCTGCTGGCGGCAGTCGGCTGGACCGCGAATGGTCAGGTCACGGGCTGGATCTGGCTCGTGCTGTTCTTTCTGGTGCTGACGATCGGCGAGCTGTTCATCCTGCCGACCGGCCTGGGCCTGTTTGCCCGCCTGGCGCCGCGCCATCTAGGCAGCACGACGGTGGCGGCGTGGTTCCTCGTCACCTTCTCCGGCAGCCTGGCGGCCGGCCTGGTGGGCAGCCTGTGGAGCCGCTTTGCCCCGGGCGCGTTCTTCGCCCTGCTCGCGCTGCTGTCGGCGATCGCCGCCGGCCTGCTGTGGCGCCTGCACCGGCCGATGCAGGCGGCGGACCGCCTGCACGCAATGACGCCCGCATCATCCGCACCCTAATCACAACGACTACCGGGAGAAATTCATGGCAACAGTAGCAGGCCGCATCGCAGTGACTTCCATGGCGCTGGCCATATCGAGTGCCTTATCGGACGCTTTCGCCGCAGACCAGGCCGCGCCGCAGGACGACGTCCAGCAAGTCGTCGTGACGGCGCAAAAACGCGCGCAGACGATGGTCGACGTGCCGCAGTCGATGTCGGTGGTGGGCGGCGACACGCTCGACAAGCACCAGGCCACCGGCTTTGCCGATTACCTGAAACTCGTGCCCAGCCTGCAACTGGTGCAAAGCACGCCCGGCGAAGGCCGGCTGGTGCTGCGCGGGCTGGACACGGGCGGCGTAGCGTCCACCGTGGCGGTCTACCTCGACGAAACGCCGTTCGGTTCGAGCAGTGGCCTGGCCAATGGCGCGATCCTGGCGGGCGACTTCGACACGTTCGACCTGGCCCGCATCGAGGTATTGCGGGGGCCGCAGGGCGCACTGTACGGCGCCAGCTCGCTCGGGGGCCTGGTCAAGTTCGTGACCAATGCGCCGGAGCTGGACCGCTTCGCCATGCGCGCGCGGCTGGGCGCGGCGACGGTCGACGGCGGCAAGGTGGCGTACCGCTCGAACCTGGTGGTCAACACGCCGCTCAGCGACACGGTGGCGCTGCGCATGTCCGGCTCGTACCAGAAGGAGCCGGGCTTCATCGATTCGATCGGCACCGCCGGCTCGGACATCGAACGCAATATCAACGGCGCCCGCAACTACGGGGGCCGCGCGTCGCTCCTGTACAAGCCGAGTACCACATTCGACCTGCGCCTGAGCGCCGTGGCGCAGAACATCGCCACCGATGCACCCGGCACCGTGGAGAGCGACCCGGACACGCTCGAGACGCTGTATGGCCGCCCGACGCAGTCACAGTTCGTACCGCACAGGCGCGACATCCACTACCGCGTGTTCAATGGCACCGCCAACTGGAACCTGGGCGCAGCCAGCCTGACCTCGTCGACCAGCTACAGCACGCAAAAGCAGTTCGCGCGTGAAGACGTCAGCTTCAACCTGAGTGAGCTGGTCGAAGGTGTGTTCGGCGTACCCAATGAGCTCTATCTGGGCCAGGAAACCGAACTGAAAAAATTCACGCAGGAGCTGCGCCTGAGTTCAAACGCCGGCAAGCGGTTCGACTGGCTGGCCGGCCTGTACTACACCGACGAACAAGGCGCGATCGCGCAGCGCTACCACGCCGTCGTGCCAGGCTCGATGACGCCGGCCAGCGGCCTGCCGCTGCTGGCCGACATCCGCCTGCGCTCGAACTACCGCGAGGTGGCGGCGTTTGCCAACACGACCATTCACCTCACGCCCGTGTACGACCTCGATGTCGGCGGGCGCTATAGCCACAACAAGCAGGACGCCCGCCAGACCGGCGACGGCGCGCTGGCCGGCGGCCCGGCCGACGACAGCGCCGATTCGTCCGAAGGGGTGTTTACCTATGCCGTGGCGCTCAAGCGCAAGTTCAGTGAACGCAGCGCCGTGTATGCGCGCGCGGCCAAGGGTTTCCGCCCGGGCGGGCCGAACGTGCTGCCGCCCAATCCCGGACCGGGCACGCCCGCCACCTATGATTCGGACAGCGTGATGAGCTACGAAGCCGGCCTCAAGACCCAGACAGTGGACGGCATGTGGTCCCTCGACCTGTCGGCCTTCCACATCAAATGGAAGGACATCCAGCTGCTGGCGGTGGTCAACGGGTTCGGCGTGAACACCAACGGCGCCGGCGCCACCGCGGACGGCGTCGAGATCAGCGCGGGCTTCCGGCCGATGCGTGGCTTGCGCCTGTCGGCCAACGGCGCCTGGAACAAGGCGCGCCTCGACGGTGCGACCGATCCGCTGGTGGGCGGCTTCAAGGGCGACCGCCTGCCCTTTTCGCCGAAGTACACGGCCGCGCTGCTGGCCGACTATCGCTGGACGATCGGCGACACCACGCCCGCCTACGCCGGCGTCTCGGTGCGCCGCATCGCGGGGCAGTTCGCGTCGTTCGACTTCGACTACCGCACGGCCAATGGCCGCCAGCGCGAGATCCCGTCGTACAACGTGTTCGATGCCCACGCTGGCGTCGAACTGGGCACCTGGACGGTTGAACTGTACGGCAAGAACCTGGGCAACAGCGACGGCAGGACGTCCACCGCATCGTTGCTGGCCAACGGCGGCTTCGTCCATCCGAATGGCGCGCTCGGCACCGGCGTGATCGCGCCGCGCACGCTCGGCTTCACGCTGACGAAGGAGTATTGATGGTGCCCGCACCGAACGACACACGCGCCGTCGGCCGCTGCCTGCTGTTTCTCGGCGACGTGACCGAATCCGGTTTCGCCAAGACCGCCTTTGGCCTGCGCGACTGGGCCGGTGAGCGCTGCGTGGGCGAGCTACGCCTGCCAGGTGCCACGGTGACCACCGGCCTGCCCAGCCTCAGCGCCAGGCAAGCCGCGGCGCAGGGTGCGACTGCCATCGTCATCGGCGTGGCAGCGCCAGGCGGCACGATCCCCGCGAGCTGGGTGCCGGCGCTGGCCGAGGCGCTGGCGGCAGGCCTGGACATCGTCTCGGGCATGCACGTGCGCCTCGACCAGTTCGCCGTGCTGAAGGAGGCTGCGGCGCGCCACGGCCGGCGCCTGATCGACGTGCGCACGCCGCCTGCCGACATCCCCATCGCCAGCGGGCGGCCACGCGCGGGCCGGCGCATCCTCACGGTCGGCACCGACTGCGCACTGGGCAAGAAATACACCGCGCTCGCCCTGGGTCGCGGCCTCGCCGCGCGCGGCCTGGACGTGACCTTTCGCGCCACCGGCCAGACCGGCATCATGATCGCCGGCAGCGGCATGCCGATCGACGCCGTGGTGTCGGACTTCGTGGCCGGCGCGGCCGAGATCCTCAGCCCAGCGGCGGCCCCCGCGCACATCGATGTGATCGAGGGCCAGGGCTCGCTGTTTCATCCCGCGTTTGCCGGTGTCTCGCTCGGCCTGCTGCATGGCAGCCAGCCCGACATGTTCGTGGTCTGCCACGACCCGGCGCGCAGCCACCAGCTCGGGTATCCGGGTTCGCCATTGCCATCGGTCGAGACCGTGATCGAGCAGACGATCGTGCTCGGACGCGTGACCAATCCGGCGATCCGCTGCATCGGCGTCGCGCTCAATACCGGCGGCATGGACGCCGCCGCCGCGCAGGCTGCCATCGACGCACATGCCCGCCGTTTGCCGTACCCTGTTGCCGACCCGATGCGTGGCGGCGCCGATTTCGAGCGCCTGCTCGATGCTTGCCTGGAGATGCCATGAACTGCCCTCGTCTTGTTCGCTCCATCCTGCTGGCGCTCGCGTGCGCTCCTGCGCTGGCGGCGCCGCCGGCCGGCTTCGAAGCCCGCGTCGAGACGCTGCGCCAGCGTGTGGGCACGCCGGGCCTGGCCATTGCCATCGTCGAAGACGGCAAGACGACGCTGGCGCGCGGCTTCGGCGTGCGTCAGCTCGGCGCGCCGGCACCCGTTGACGGCGACACGCTGTTCCCGATCGGCTCGACCACCAAGGCGATGACGGCGGCCGCACTGGCCACGCTGGTCGATGCCGGCAAGATCACGTGGGACGACAAGGTGACCGACCACCTGCCCGCCTTCCAGATGTACGACCCGTGGGTCACGCGCGAACTCACGATCCGCGACCTGCTGACGCACCGCGCCGGCCTGGGCTACGGCGCGGGCGACCTGCTGTTCGTGCCGCGCACGAACCTGTCGCGCGCCGAGACCGTGCGCCGCGTGCGCTACCTGAAACCGGCCACCAGCTTTCGCAGCACTTACGCGTATTCGAACCTGATGTATGTCGTGGCGGGCCAGCTGATCGAGCAGGTGAGCGGCCAGCCGTGGGAGGCCTATGCGCGCGAGCACGTGCTGCGCCCGAGCGGCATGCGGCTGTCCACCACCGACAACGTCGACAACTTCGCCACCGCCAACCGCGCCTTTCCGCACGCGCGGATGGATGGCGGGCTGCGTGGCGCGGGCACCCAGGTGCGCCTGGACGAGCGCGACGACCTGGGCCGCAACGCAGCGCCCGCCGGCGGCGTGGCCAGCAGCGCCAACGACCTGGCGGCGTGGCTGCACACGCAGCTGGCCGGCGGCGTCGCGCCGGGTGGCAAGCGTGTCTTCAGCAAGGCCACGCACGCGCAGATGTGGGCACCATCGATGACCGTGCCAATCGACGAGATGCCGCCGGAACTGAAACTCATTGAATCGACGTTCGCCAACTATGGCCTGGGCTGGGACCTGGTGGACTACCGCGGCGCGCGCATGGTCTGGCATGGCGGCGCGGTGCTGGGCTTTGGCACGGCCGTCGTGATGCTGCCCGAGCAGAAGGTGGGCTTTGCGATTGCGATCAACAGCGAAGACGGTGAGCTGGTGCGGGGCCTGATGTACGAGCTGGCCGACCATTACCTGGCCAAGCCGAAGGCCGACTGGCCGGCCGCGTTCGAAGCCTACAAGGCAAAGAAGATCGCGGAAGGCGTCGCGCTGTTCAAAAGCAGCGCTGCCAAACCGGTGCGTTCAACGCCACTGGTGGCGCCAGCGGCGTTGGCGGGAACGTATGCCGACCCGTGGTATGGCAAGATCACCATCGCGGCAGCGAAGAATGGTTTGCGGGTCGACTTCGGCTCGACGCCGCGCATGGCGGGCCCGCTCGTGCACTGGCAATACGATACCTGGATCGCGCGCTTCGACGACGAGACCATTGAGCCTGCGTACCTGAGCTTTGCATTCGACCAGGACGGCAAGGTCGAACGCATCAGCCTCAAGCCCGTCTCGCCCATTGCCGATTTCAGCTGGGATTACGCGGACCTGAATTTCACCCCGATCAAGGCGCCCGAATGAACAAGAACATGACGTCCGTGGCACTGGCCTGCGCACTGCTGGCCGGCTGCGCCACGCCGGCGCCGGCGCCGACGCCGAACCCCGTGGATCCGACACACCGCAAGCTGCTGACGCTCGACGCACACCTCGACACGCCCGTGCATTTCGGCCGCGCCGGCTGGGACTTCGGCGTCCGTCACGATCCGACCACCGAGATCGCGCAACTCGACCTGCCCCGCATGGCCGACGGCAGCCTCGATGGCGGGTTCTTCGTGATCTACACCGAGCAGGGACCGCTGACGGCGGACGGCTTTGCCGCCGCGCGCCGTCACGCGCTGGCACGCTCCGCGCTGATCGATACCACGCTCGCGCGCCATGCGGACCGCATCGGCGTGGCCACCAGCGCGCACGACGCGCGCCGCCTCGATGCGGCCGGCAAGCTGGTGGCATTCAAGAGCATCGAGAACAGCTATCCGCTCGGCGAGAGCGTGACTGCGCTGGCGCAATTCCAGGGCCAGGGCGTGCGCCTGGTGGGCGTGGTGCATAGTCTGAACAACCAGTTTGCCGACTCGTCGACCGACATGCCGCGCTGGAACGGCCTGAGTCCACTGGGGCGCGACTGGGTGGCCGAGATGAACCGGCTCGGGATGATGATCGACGCGAGCCATGCGTCCGACGCTGTCGTCGATCAGTTACTGGACCTGTCGCGCGCTCCGCTGCTGCTGTCGCACACGAGTTCGCGCACGAGCTTCGACCATCCGCGCAACCTGGACGATGCGCGCATCCGCCGCATCGCCGCGGCCGGCGGCGCGGTCTGCGCGTCGACCATCTACCTGGGCGACATGCGCATGAGTCCGCGACGGGGCGAACTGTTCGACCAGATCGACCACATCGGCGCCATGACCCCGGCGCAGCAGACGGCGCTGGGCAAGGAGTGGCTGGCGCTCGAAGCGGCCACGCCGATGTGGAGCACGAGCTTCGACCAATACATGGCCTCGCTGAAGCACCTGATCGACGTTGCCGGCATCGATCACGTGTGCATGGGTGCGGACTTCGACGGGGGCGGCGGTTTCCCGGGGCTGGCCGATGTGTCGCTACTACCGCGCATCACAGCGCGGCTCAAGGGGGGCGGCATGTCGGACGAAGATCTCGGCAAGCTGTGGAGCGGCAATCTGCTGCGTGTACTGGACGCGGCGGCCAAGGCGGCGCAGTGAACAGATCGCCCTGCCATAGCCCCGCGTTATGGCCGGCCCATCCGTCGGCATTGGTGCGCCGACAAGTCAGATATGCAATCGCTATCAGGTGATGCCAAGCACGTATCAAATTGTTTCGCACAAGCAACAATTATCGTTATTGCCGGATTTTTTTATGTCCAATCAGTGTGGCTGCGTTTACGCTTGCCGCTGTGCACCTGCGTTCCCGGCACGATGCACGCCCCGGCTTCACCAGGTTGCCGGGTCATCACTTGCTACCTGAACGGATACTATGAAAATCAACGATCTTAAAATAGGCGTCCGCCTTGGCGGCGCTTTCGCCGCCGTGCTCGCCCTGATGGTCCTGATGCTGGGCGTCGCCTTCTGGCAGCTCGAACGGATCGCCGACGCCAAGCAGACCATGGCGCAAACGTCCCACCGCGCCAAGCTTGCCAAGGAATGGAGCCAGGGCACCGTCACCAACAGCGTCAGCACTGTTGCCAAGTATAAAAGTGTCGATCCGGTCGACGAGAAGTACCACGACGCGCAGATGAAAGTCATCAGCGACAGGGCCGGCAAGCTGCAGAAAGAGCTCGAATCGCTGGTCCAGAGCGCACAGGGCAAGGCGCTGCTGGCAGAAATCGCGACCGAACGCGCCAAGTATTCGGTGATGCGCAACGAGGGCTTCAAGATGAAGAGCGCGCTTGGCGCCGACAGCGCCGAGGTCAAGGCGTTCTTCGAAACCAAGGTCATCCCTGAAATGCGCATTTACGTCGCGACCATTGAAAAACTCGCGACCTACCAGGAACAATTGTTCACCAATGCCGACACCAGCATCGACGCCATCGTCGTGTCGGCAACGCGGATCCTCATCGGCCTGGGCATCGCGGCGCTGGCGATCGGTGCGGCCTGCGGCTGGCTGCTCACGCGCAGCATCACGCGTCCGCTGGCGCATGCAGTGGGCCTGGCGCGCCAGGTGGCCTCGGGCGACCTGACGGCGGATATCCGCGCCGAATCGCGCGACGAAGTGGGCGACCTGGTGCTGGCGCTCAAGACCATGAACGACAACCTGCTCAAGACCGTGACTGAAGTGCGCGCCGGCACCGAGACCATCGTCACCGCATCGCAGCAGATCGCCTCGGGCAATCTCGACCTGTCGTCGCGCACCGAGCAGCAAGCCAGCTCGCTTGAAGAGACGGCGTCGTCGATGGAAGAACTGACCAGCACCGTGCGCCAGAACGCCGACAATGCACGCCAGGCCAATGTGCTGGCCAAGAACGCCTCGCAGATCGCGGCGCATGGCGGTGAAGTCGTGTCGCAGGTGGTGGCCACGATGGCCTCGATCAACGCATCGTCGAAGAAGATCGGCGACATCATCGCCGTCATCGATGGTATCGCGTTCCAGACCAATATCCTGGCCCTGAATGCAGCGGTCGAAGCGGCGCGCGCCGGTGAGCAGGGCCGCGGCTTTGCCGTGGTGGCGAGCGAAGTGCGCAACCTCGCGCAGCGCTCGGCCGCGGCGGCCAAGGAAATCCGCGGCCTGATCAGCGACTCGGTCACGAAGGTCGAGGCCGGTGGTCGTCTGGTGGACGAAGCCGGCGTGACGATGCAGGAAATCGTCCAGGGCATCGGGCGCGTGACCGACATCATGGCGGACATCACGTCAGCCAGCGCCGAGCAGTCGACAGGTATCGAGCAGGTCAACGAAGCGATCACGCAGATGGATGGCGTGACGCAGCAGAATGCGGCGCTGGTGGAAGAAGCGGCAGCGGCGGCCGCATCCCTGCAGGAACAGGCGACGACGCTGGCGCAATTGGTCAGCGTGTTCAATGTCGGTCATGGTGCGCCGGCTGGCGCGCGCCACGCTGCGCCGCCGGCAGTGGCCGGGCGTTCACTGGCTGTACGCCGCGCCGCGCCATCGCGCGCGGATGTGGAGCGGATCGAGGACGAAGAAGACGCCATCGCCTGATGCTGTCTGCCACAACGGGCCGCCCTGGCCCGTTGTGGTACCTGAAATAAGCAACTTTACAACGTTATTATGCGCGTTACCTGCCCAAGGTAATGTTCACATATTATTTCGTTTACTCCCAGCAACACATCCAACGAATTTTTCATTCCAGCTGTCAATACGACTCGATCCGGGATTATTCTGCAACAGGGGTTGCATGTAAGTACGCTTGTCTTCAGGCCCCCACGATCGTCACCCCTATTGTCAGGAATGGAATAGAAATGAACATCAAGGACCTCAAGATTGGCACCCGCTTGGGTGCGACGCTCGCCATTATCGTGGGCCTCATGGCCCTCATGGCAGGCAACGCACTATGGCAACTCTTCCAGATTTCAAATGCGAAGACAGAGATGTCCGAGGCCTCTGAAAAATTCATGCTGGCCACGGAATGGCGCCAGGGTGTGGCGGTCAACCGCGTCAGCACCATCGCCCGCTTCAAGAGCACCTCACCCGATGACGAGACCTACCACGAGAAGGAAATGAAGGCGGTCAGCGCCAATGTGAGCAAGGTACAGGACGAGCTGGAATCGCTGATAAAAAGTGACGAAGGCAAGGCCCTGATTGCCGCCGTGGCAACCCGCCGCACCGCCTACATCGACGCGCGCAACGCGGCTTACAAGCTCAAGCGGGAACTGGGACCCGAGAATCCACAGGTCCAGGCGCATTTTGAAAAAAAAGTGATGCCGGAGATGCTCGCCTACACCGAGAGCGTCAATAAAGTCGCGGACTTCCAGCAGATGCTGTTCAAGAATGCCAATGATCATATCGAGGTTCTCGACAAGGCTGCACGGCGCTCGCTGATCGTATTGGCGGCGGTCGCGCTGGTCGTCAGTATCGTGCTCGGGATGATGCTGGCGCGCAGCATTACAACGCCACTCAAACGTGCCGTGAGCCTGGCGCGTCAGGTTGCCGCCGGCGACCTGACCACAGAAATCCGCACCGAGTCCCGTGATGAGGTCGGTGACCTGCTGGACGCCCTCAAGACAATGAGTGCGAGCCTGCACAAGACCGTGACCGAAGTGCGCGCTGGTACGGAAACCATCGTCACCGCATCGCGCCAGATCGCGTCGGGCAATATGGACCTGTCGTCGCGCACCGAGCAGCAGGCCAGCTCGCTGGAAGAAACGGCGTCGTCGATGGAAGAAATCACCAGCACCGTGCGCCAGAACGCCGACAATGCGCGTCAGGCCAATGTGCTGGCCAAGAACGCGTCGCAGATCGCGCTGCATGGCGGCGACGTGGTGTCGCAGGTGGTGTCCACGATGGCGTCGATCAACGCGTCGTCGAAGAAGATCGGCGACATCATCGCCGTCATCGACGGCATTGCATTCCAGACGAATATCCTGGCGCTGAATGCCGCAGTGGAAGCGGCGCGCGCCGGTGAACAGGGTCGCGGCTTTGCGGTCGTGGCCAGCGAGGTGCGCAACCTTGCGCAGCGCTCGGCCGCTGCGGCGAAGGAAATCCGGGGCCTGATCAGCGACTCGGTCGCGAAGGTCGATGCCGGTGGCCGCCTGGTCGGAGAAGCAGGCACGACGATGCAGGAAATCGTGCAGGGCATCGGGCGCGTGACCGATATCATGGCCGAGATTGCGTCGGCCAGTGCCGAGCAAACGACCGGCATCGAGCAGGTCAACGAAGCCATCACGCAGATGGACGGCGTGACGCAGCAGAATGCGGGGCTGGTCGAGGAAGCGGCAGCTGCTGCGGCGGCGCTGCAGGAGCAGGCGACATCGCTGGCAGAGCTGGTCAGCGTGTTCAATCTGGGACACGGCGATGCGCGCCGCGTTGGCGCCAGCCGCTCACTGGCGCTGCGTGCGCCGGCGCCGGTACGCGCTGGTGCCAGGATGATCAAGGAACATGAAGGCGCCATCGCCTGATGGTGTCTGCCGCGGCAAGCCGCCCTGGCTTGCTGCGGCGATTGTGCGTGGCATTCCCGTGCCTGGCGGTGATCGAGCTATGTATTTTTCGACAACGGCAGCGCCTGCATTGCACCCGAAAGCATAATACTCACACATTGTTTCGTTTACTTACAGCAACAATTCTATCCATTTTTTCCTCCTTCCGGTTCTACGACAAGCACTGAGCCTATCCTGTGACACGGTTACCGCGTATTTACAAAGCGTAGCCAGGATCGTGTCTCCTATTGTCAGGAATGGAATAAAAATGAAAATCAACGATCTCAAGATTTCAACGCGTCTGGGTATTACATTAGCCATCATTGTGAGCCTCATGATCACGATGGCAGGAAATGCAAGCTGGCAACTCGCCCGTATTAAGGATGCCAAAGTCGCCATGGCGGAAGCCTCGCACAAATACATGCTGGCGAAGGACTGGAGCCAGGGCGTTGCGGTCAACCGGGTCAGCACTATTGCCCGCTTCAGGAGCCCTTCTGCCGAAGATGAGAAGTACCACGAGCAGGAAATGAAAGCGGTCAGCGCCAACGTGAGCAAGGTGCAGGAAGAACTGGAATCGCTCGTGAACAGTGCCGAAGGCAAGACACTGATTTCCACCGTCGCAACGCACCGCGCCGCATATCTCGCGGCACGCAACACCGCTTTCAAGTTAAAGCATGAACTGGGTCAGGACAATCCACAGTCCCAGGCGCATTTCGAACAAAAGGTGATGCCGGCCATGCGCGCCTATCTCGACAGCGTATTGAAAGTCGCTGCCTACCAGCAGAGCCTGTTCAAGGCAGCAAATGATCGCATCGATTTGCTTGACAAGTCGGCGCAACGCTTCCTGATTGGACTGGCCCTGGTTGCACTGGTCGTCAGTACCGTGCTGGGCTTTTTGCTGGCGCGAAGCATCACTATTCCGCTCGTTCGCGCCGTGGGGCTGGCGCGCCGGGTTGCGTCCGGCGACCTGACGGCCGATATCCGTGTTGATTCACGCGATGAAATCGGCGACCTGCTGGACGCACTCCGGACGATGAACGGGAGCCTGCACAAGACCGTCACCGAAGTGCGCGCCGGTACTGAAAACATCGTCACCGCATCGCGCCAGATCGCATCCGGCAATATGGACCTGTCTTCCCGTACCGAACAGCAGGCCAGCTCGCTGGAAGAAACCGCGTCCTCGATGGAAGAGCTCACCAGCACCGTGCGCCAGAACGCCGACAATGCGCGCCAGGCCAATGTCTTGGCCAAGAACGCCTCCCAGATCGCCGCGCATGGCGGCGAGGTGGTGTCGCAGGTGGTGTCCACGATGGCGTCGATCAACGCGTCATCAAAGAAGATCGGCGACATCATCGCCGTCATCGACGGCATCGCGTTCCAGACCAATATTCTGGCCCTGAATGCCGCAGTCGAAGCGGCGCGTGCTGGCGAACAGGGTCGTGGCTTTGCGGTGGTGGCAAGCGAAGTGCGCAACCTCGCGCAGCGCTCGGCCGCTGCAGCGAAAGAAATCCGGGGCCTGATCAGCGACTCGGTCACGAAGGTCGAGGCCGGTGGGCACCTGGTGGACGAAGCCGGCGTGACGATGCAGGAAATCGTGCAGGGCATCGGGCGCGTGACCGACATCATGGCCGACATCGCGTCGGCCAGTGCCGAGCAGACCACTGGCATCGAACAGGTCAACGAAGCCATTATGCAGATGGATGGCGTCACGCAGCAGAATGCGGCGCTGGTCGAAGAGGCAGCAGCGGCGGCGGCGGCGTTGCAGGAGCAGGCGACAGCGCTGGCGCAACTGGTCAGCGTGTTCAATGTGGGCCACGGCGAAGCGCCGCGCGCTGGTGGTAGCCGCTCGTTGGTCGTGCGCGCGCCGGCGCCGGCACGCGCAGGTACATGGCAAGCCACGCCAGTCAGGCTGGCAGATGAAGCGCTCGCCTGACAGGCTGCGCGCCTGCCCTGCGGGCGCACGCGTGATGCGGGTTGCCTAGAGTCGCAACCCCGCATCGACCGGCTTCGCACCACGCTGCCTGCCATTGGCCGACAGCCGCGCCTCGATCAATTCGAGCATGCCCTGCGCGGCATGCGATAACGCCCGGTCCTTGCGCTGGACGATCAGGATCGGGCGCACCACGGCCGCCGCATCGAGCGGAATGGCGATCAGGTCCAGGCTGCGGAACTGGAACAGCGTCAGCTCCGGCACCAGGCTCACCCCGAGCCCCTGCCCGATCAAACCCGCCACCGTGGCAAGGTGCTCGACCTCAAGACCGGAATGGCGCACATCCAGACCGCGCGTCAGTTGGTCGACATGCTGGCGCACGCTGGTCGACGGTGCAAGATGAATCAGCTCGCAGCCCACCAGGTCGGGCATCCGGATCTTGCGCTTGCGCGCGAGCGGATGATCGCGCCGGCAGACGAAGAAAAACGGATCGCTGCACAGCGTGCGGGTTGAAAATTCAGCCAGGTTCGCACCGGGCGCCGTCAGCGCCAGATCGACCCTGCCCTGGCGCAGCAGGTGCAGGCATTGGTCCGACAGCGCATCGAACAGCTGCACCGTGATGCCGGGATAGCTGGCCTTGTAGTGCGCGATGACCTCGGGTATGCCGTTGGCCGCCAGCGATGGCAGCACGGCCAGCGCCACCCTGCCCTTGCGCCGCGCGATGAAGTCGCCCATGTCGGTGAAGGCTGCGTCGAGGTCGGCCAGCAAGGCGCGCGCCACTTCCACGAACAGTTCGCCTTCGGTGGTCAGGGTGACGTTGCGCGTGTCGCGCTGGACCAGCTTGGCGCCGACGGTCGCCTCGAGCTTCTGGATCACGGCGCTGAACGCCGACTGCGACAGGTGACAGCGCTCGGCCGCCTGGGTGAAATGCCGGTACTGCTCCAGCGCCAGGAACGCCTGCAACTGCTTGGTGGAGATATTCAGAAGCATCGCGCCTGCCACTTATCGAAAAAGCCGCACAATCAATCGGAAAAATCCATTTTACAACAAAAAGCAAGGCCCCCCAGAATGGGCTCAAGTGCTGCATCGATCAGCACATACAATAAACTGGAGACTTTCATGCTGGCCTTCCTCGGCTTTCTTACTATTTTCGCCCTGCTATTCGTTATCCTTGGCAGGAAGATGTCTGCCCTTGTCGCGCTGATTGCGATCCCGGTGCTCACTGCGCTCATTGGCGGCTTCGGCGCCGAGATTGGCACCTACATCACCAATGGCATCAAGGCCATCGCGCCGATCGCCGGCATGCTGGTATTTGCCATCCTGTTCTTCGGCGTGCTGACCGACGCCGGCATGCTCGATCCGATCGTCAACCGCATCCTGAAGATCGTCGGCAACCACCCGGCCCGCATCACCCTCGGCACCGCCGTGCTGGCGGCGATCGTCCACCTCGACGGTTCCGGCGCCGTGACCTTTCTGGTCGTGGTGCCTGCGATGCTGCCGCTGTACATCAAGCTCAAGATGGACAAGCGCATCCTGGCCTGCGTCGTCGCCATGTCGGCCGGCGTGGCCAATGCGCTGCCGTGGGGCGGCCCGACCCTGCGCGCATCGGCGGCGCTGCATCTGCCGATGTCCGAACTCTACCTGCCGATGGTGCCGGTGCAGATCGCCGGTATGCTGTTCGTCTTTGGCTGCGCCTGGATGATGGGCGTGCGCGAACAGCGGCGCCTGGGCCTGACCGGCGCCATGCTGGCCAGTGCGGGCTCTGGCTCCGGTGCCCCCGACTATCACGTGCAGGAAATCGACGAAGCCCAGCTGAAGTTGCGCCGGCCGGGCCGCTTCATCCCCAACGTGCTGCTCGTGATCGTCGTCCTGGGCACGATGATCTCCAACGTGCTCGATCCGGTGGCCTGCTTCATGTTCGGCACCGTGCTGGCCCTGTTGATCAACTACCCGGACGTCGCCGAACAGCGTAACCGCGTCGATGCGCATGCCAAGGCGGCCCTCATGATGGCGAGCATCCTGTTCGCAGCTGGCGTCTTCACCGGCATCATGAAGGGTACCGGCATGCTCACCGCCATGGCCCAGCTGCTCGCTGCCAGCATCCCGGCCAGCCTGGCCAGCCACCTGCCGTTCGTCACCGGCCTGGTGTCGATGCCACTGAGCCTGATCTTCGATCCGGATTCGTTCTACTTCGGCGTGCTGCCCGTACTGGCCGAAGCCGGCACGGCGCTCGGCGTGCCGCCGGTGCAGCTGGCCCAGGCCGCGCTGATGGGCCAGATGACCACCGGCTTCCCGGTCAGTCCCCTGACGCCGGCCACGTTCCTGCTGGTCGGACTGGTCGGCATCGACCTCGGGGAACACCAGCGCTTCACGATTCCCTACCTGTTCGCCACCACGGTATTCATGACCTGCGTCGCCGCGCTGATCGGGCTGTTCCCGTTCTGACACACCCATTGACCCTTTCGAAAGACTGCACCATGAAAACCCTACGCATCGGCTGCGGCGCCGGCTATTCGGGCGACCGCATCGAACCGGCGCTCGAACTGGCCGAGCATGGCCACCTCGATTACCTCGTGTTCGAATGCCTGGCCGAACGCACCATCGCCCTGGCCCAGCAAGCCCGGATGAAGGATCCGGCGCTCGGTTACGACCCGCTGCTCGAAGCGCGCATGCTGGCCGTGCTGAAGCCCTGCGCCGACAGGGGCATCAGGATCATCACGAACATGGGCGCGGCCAACCCGCTCGCGGCGGCCGCCAAAACCAGGCAGATCGCCGTATCGCTCGGCCTTGGCCACCTGAAGATTGCTGCCATCACGGGCGACGACGTCCTCGAACAGCTGCGCCAGGGCGACTACCTCGACGACACCGGCGAACCGGTGGCAGCATTGGGCAGCCGGCTGCTGTCGGCCAACGCTTACCTGGGCGCGCAGCCGCTGGTCGACGCACTGGCGCAAGGCGCCGACATCGTCATCACCGGCCGTATTGCCGACCCGGCGCTGGTGCTCGCGCCAGCCATCCACGCCTTCGGCTGGGCGATGGACGACTGGCAGCGCCTGGGCCAGGGCACGCTGGCCGGGCACCTGCTCGAATGCGCCGGCCAGGTGTGCGGCGGCTACTTCGCCGACCCCGGCGTCAAGGACGTACCAAGCCTGGCGCGACTGGGTTTCCCGCTCGCCGTGATCGGCGAGGACGGCAGCGTCGAGATCACCAAGGTGGCCGGTTCGGGCGGCTACGTGACCCGCGCCACCTGCACCGAACAGCTGCTGTACGAAATCCACGACCCGGCTGCGTACCAGACGCCGGACGTCGTGGCCGATTTCTCGGCGGTGACGATGACCGAGCGCGCACCGGACCGCATCAGCCTGCACGGCGCCAGCGGCCATGCATGCAGCGGCATGCTGAAAGTATCGATCGGCTACATCGACAGCTACATCGGCGAAGGCCAGATCTCGTACGCCGGACCCGGCGCACTGGCGCGCGCGCGCCTGGCGCAGGCAATCGTCGCCGAACGGTTCGCACTGACGGGCGTCGAGCTGACCGAAGTACGCTATGACCTGATCGGCGTGAATGCGCTGCATGGCGACCGTGACGGGCCGGTTGAGGCCGAACCGCGCGAGGTGCGGCTGCGCGTCATCGGCCGCACCGACAGCCTGCAGCAAGCGATCCGCATCGGCAACGAAGTTGAAACCCTGTACACCTGCGGGCCGGCGGGCGGTGGCGGCGCCACCCGATCGGCGCGCGAAGTGATCGCGATCCGCTCCACGCTGCTGCCTGCCGCGCAGGTCAGCCCAGTGATCCATTTCGAGGAAACCTGACATGAAACTACGCGACATCGCGCATTCGCGCGCCGGCGACAAGGGCGACATTTCCAACCTGTCCCTGATCGCGTTTCACGCGGCCGATTACGCGCTGCTCGAACAGCACGTCACTGCCGAACGGGTACGCCTGCATTTCGCCGGCATCGTCCATGGCGAGGTAACCCGCTACCTGCTGCCGCAACTGGGTGCCATGAACTTCGTCATGCAGCAGGCGCTGGGCGGCGGCGTGACGCGCTCGCTGGCCCTGGACGCCCATGGCAAATCGCTCAGCTCGATGCTGCTCGATATGGAACTGTAACCGGCAAGAAGACCGGCGCTCGACCCACCTACAACAATAGCAGGAGACAAGCATGACAAAACTGACGGCGATTTCGATCGCCATGCTCGCTGTCGCCGGTATCGGCGCCAGCAACGCGTCGCTGGCGCAAACGAATCTGACGGTGTATGGCGTTGCCGACGCCGGCATCGTCAACGAGCGCGGCGGCGCTGCAGGCAACGTTACCAAGGTCAGCAGCGGCGTGGCATCCGCGTCCCGCCTGGGCTTTCGCGGCTCGGAAGATCTTGGTGCAGGCGTGTCGGCACTGTTTGTGCTCGAGGCAGGCATATCGATCGACACCGGTGCGCTGGCCTCATCGAGCCAGGCTTTCAACCGCCAATCCTTCGTGGGCCTGAAAAGCAAGGAAGTCGGCAGCCTCACCATCGGCCGCCAGTACACGCTGACCTACAACGCTCTCGGCCAGGTGGGCGATCCCTTCGGCAGCGGCTTGTCGGGTAGCGCGAAAAACCTGTTCCCGGTGGCAGGCGCCAATCTGCGCGCGAACAATGCGATCATCTATACGACGCCCGTGAAGAACGGCTTCACTGCGGAAGTGCTGTATGCACCAGGCGAAATCAGCGGCAGCAGCAAAGCCGGGCGCCAGTACAACGTCGGCATCAGCTATGCCAAAGGCCCAATCAACGCCCGGCTGGCGCACAACCACCGCAACAACGACAGCGCCAGCGTCAGGGGCCTGGACAACGGCCGCAACACGCTGTTCGTCGCGAATGTCGATTTCAAGGTAATCAAGGTGTTCTTTGCCTACAGCACCGACGAAGGCCTGAACAGCGCACCGCTGAACAACGCCACGCCTTTGCCGTATGGCGAGGTATTTACCCCCAGCCTGAAAGGCGACGACACGCTGATCGGCGCCACCATCCCCGTGGGTCCGGCCGGCACGCTCATGACGTCGTATATTCGCAAGAACGACAAGACCGCGCTGAACCAGGACGCCGCGCAGTATGCGGTCGGGTATGTCCACATGCTGTCCAAGCGGACCAGTGCCTATACGTCGTACGGCATGATCGACAACCGGAATGGGGCTGGTTATACGGTGGGTAACAATGCCGAGGCGGGTTCGGGCGACCGGGCTTTCAATATCGGGTTGCGGCATACGTTTTGAGCGTGCCGGTCACCGAAAGGTCACGCGATTACGCGCTCAAACAGGCCCGGGCTGTTGCGATCGTGCTGCTGACGTGAGGTCCTCTACCTGGCGCACTTGACCGCGAAATCGACATGGTAATGCTCGTCGTGCCGAACCCAGGGCCTGGTCTTCATGAACGGCAGCGATTTGATGTTCTGGCCTGCAGGTGTGGCAAGTACCTTCGGAATGTACTCTGGCGCCAGAATGACACGCGCAATACCGAATCCATGGCGCCGTGCTTCCAGATCCAGCTGCGCCAGATGCGCGGCAATGGCGGCGAAGTCGATGCGCAAGTCGCCAAGCTGGCCTGCACTATCGAATTCCAGATCGTACCCGTAGTGGTTTTGCGCCTTCCGCGGCAACTGCGCTGGCCGGCCATCCTGGCCGCGTACCGGCACCATGAAGTCCACCGATGTCCCGTTCTCGTGCGTGCGATGGGGCGGCATCGGCCCGCCGGTGCGCAGGCCGGTCTCGCCATAGACGTACTGCACGTCCGGCGTGCTGCGAGACAACGTGGAATATGCGCCCAGCACGACGTCACGGACCTGTGCATGAACGTAGGTGCGGCCAAGCTTGAGACCGAGTTCCGAGTAGGCCCCGAAGTTGGCGCCCGCAAGCGGCAGGGCCACCGCGCCCTCGATGCGCCCCGCCCCGCTATTACCAAAGCAGGTGCTGGCCAGCGCGGGTGCGCACAGGACTGTGGCGGCCAGCATCGCGCCTACGGAAAACGGGCGCATCATGCGGCCAGCCAGCGCGCCGGCCCACGCGGCAAACTTGCGCGGCTGGCAGGATCGGCCAAAAACAGCGCCAATACCTTCTCGTACAACGCCAGGCTGTCGCGGTAGCGCTGCTGCCGCATCGCCTCGGGCCGGCGCAAGTGCTTGAGCACGAAGTAATCCGCCAGCAAATCGCCCTGCGCTTCCATATTGAAGTCCTCCAGCGTCGAATCTTCGGTCAGCGTGTAGCCATAGGATAGCCCGATCCGGAACGCGCCGCGCAGGCGCACCGGATACCCGAGCTGATGCTGCCAGACGTGCACCATCTCGTGCATGAACCAGTGGATCGCGGGCGGATCGCCGCGTGCATAGTCGGGGAGAAAACAGGAGTGGTGAAAATACATGCTGCCGTTGGGCGTCATGCAGCAGTTCCGTGGCTGGAACGGCATGTAGCGGCGGTTATGGATCCGCACGCGGGTGACATCGATGGCGTCGCCGAACAGCAGCGATGCCAATCTGATTTCACCTTCGCTCAAGGGGCGAAAGTACGAGCGCACGATGTGTCGCCCGCCGCCGGTCAGCTGGCGCGCAGCGCTGCGGCGGCCTTTGCCAGCGCGGTGATGTGGGCCCAGTCGCCGGCCTCGATCGCGTCCTTTGGCGTGAGCCACGAACCACCGACGCAGGCGACGTTCTTGCAGGCCAGGAAGGCCGGTGCGGTCTCGATCGTGATGCCGCCGGTCGGGCAGAACGTCATGTCCGACAGCGGGCCGCGGATTGCATTGAGCATGCCCACGCCGCCTGCCTGCATGGCCGGGAACAGCTTGACCTGGCGGAAGCCCGCTTCGCGCGCGGCCATCACTTCGGATGGCGTCATCACGCCCGGCAGCAGCGGCAGGCCGCTCGACTTGGCGGCGGCGATCAGCGCTGGCGTCAGGCCCGGCGAGACGCCGAACACGGCGCCGGCGTCGCGCGAAGCGACGAATTCTTCGGGCGACGTCAGGGTGCCGACGCCGACGATGGCGCCTTCGACTTCGCTCATGGCGCGGATCGCGCCCAGGCCGTGCTCAGTGCGCAGCGTGACTTCGAGCACGCGGATGCCGCCGGCGACCAGCGCCTTCGCCAGTGGCACGGCATGCGCTGGATCGTCGATGGCGATGACAGGGATCACGCTCGCCGAGCGCATAATTTCAAGTAAGGTCATTTCTGCGTCCTAAAGAGAAAGTCTTCGTCTGAACCCGGCACGACCTCATTGGCGTCCAGGCCTTCGTGCAGCGGCACGATGGTGGGGATCGGCGACGGCAGCGGGAACGTCGCCGCGCCCTGCTCCGCGGCGCTGATCGAGGCGCGGAACATCGTAAACAGTTCGCGGCCCATGCCGATGTGACTTTTGGTCAGGTCGGTCGTGGCCTGCTTGCGCGCGGCCCATTCTTCGGCCGGCACCAGCGCCTGCAGCGTGCCGGTGGTGGCGTCGACGCGGATGATGTCGCCGTCGCGCACGAGGCCCAGCGGGCCGCCGGCCAGGATTTCAGGCGACACGTGGATCGCGGCCGGCACCTTGCCCGATGCGCCCGACATGCGGCCGTCGGTGACCATCGCCACCTTGAAGCCGGCATCCTGCAGGTTCGACAGGGCTGGCGTCAGGGCGTGCAGTTCCGGCATGCCGTTGGCGCGCGGGCCCTGGAAGCGCACCACCGCCACGAAATCGCGATTGAGCTGGCCGGCCTTGTAGGCGCCCATGAAGTCTTCCTGCGAATCGAACGTGATTGCTGGTGCTTCGATCACGTGGTAGTCGTGCTTGACGGCCGAGATCTTCATCACGGCGCGGCCCAGGTTACCCTGCACCAGCACCATGCCGCCGTTGGGGCTGAACGGGTTCGATGCCGGGCGCAGCACGGTTTCGTCGCCGCTCTGCAGTGGCGTGTCGCGCCAGATGGTCTTGCCATCTTCGCCCAGGAACGGCTCCTTGCAGTGGGCGCGCAGGCCGTGGCCCAGCACCGTGTTGACGTCTTCGTGCGCCAGGCCAGCATCCAGCAGTTCGCGGATGATGAAGCCCGGGCCGCCGGCGGCCTGGAAGTGGTTCACGTCCGCTTCGCCGTTCGGGTAGATGCGGGTGAGCAGCGGCACGACCTTCGACAGCTGGTCGAAGTCGTCCCAGTCGATCACGATGCCGGCTGCGCGCGCGATCGCCACGAGGTGCAGCGTGTGGTTGGTCGAGCCACCCGTCGCGTGCAGCGCGGCGATGGCGTTGACGATGCATTTCTCGTCGACGATGCGGCCGATCGGCATATAGGTGCCGCCCTGCTGCGAGATCGCCACTGCCTGGCGCGCTGCACTTTTGGTCAGCGCATCGCGCAGTTCGGTGCCCGGCGTGATGAACGCTGCGCCCGGCAGGTGCAGGCCCATGACTTCCATCAGCATCTGGTTGCTGTTGGCGGTGCCGTAGAAGGTACAGGTGCCGGCGTCGTGGTACGACGCGGCTTCGCATTCCATCAGTTCTTCGCGCGTGGCCTTGCCCTGCGCGTAGAGCTGGCGCACGCGCGCTTTTTCTTTGTTCGACAGGCCCGACGTCATCGGGCCGCCCGGCACGAAGATGCCCGGAATGTGGCCGAAGTGGAGCGCACCGATCAGGAGGCCCGGTACGATCTTGTCGCAGATGCCCAGGTACAGGCTGGCGTCGAACATATTGTGCGACAGGCCGACGGCGGTGGCCATGGCGATGGTGTCGCGCGAGAACAGCGACAGTTCCATGCCCGGCTGGCCCTGCGTGACGCCATCGCACATGGCGGGCACGCCGCCGGCAAACTGGGCCACGGCGCCGATCTCGCGCACGGCGTCCTTGATGATCTTTGGATAGCCCTCGAACGGCTGGTGCGCCGACAGCATGTCGTTGTAGGAAGAAACGATGGCCACCGATGGCTGCTTGACTTCACGCAGCTTCAGTTTGTCGTTGGCCGGGAACGCGGCGAACCCGTGGGCGAGGTTCGTGCACGACAGCGCGCCGCGCTGCACGCCCTGGATGCGGGCGGCCTCGAGGTGCGCCAGATAGGCTGCGCGCGACGGGCCGCTGCGCTTGATGATGCGGTTGGTAACCTGTTCGACTACGGGGTGGAGCGCCATGTTCGTTCCTTCCTGAATTTAGTATCTGAAATTTTACTACAATTTGGGTCGCTGCGCTCTTCCGCGACTCCCGATGCTGTATGGATGAGCGTCAAGGCGCGTGCCGAAAAGCGCCGGTCGTTGGTATCCTTGCGGCGCACACGCGCTTTTATGTAGTGAATTTACGCGCAGATAATTGTATTATTCGATAATCTGTTAACGACAACATTGTGCCACGCACCCCGGACCCCATGCGCCAGCCATCCTTGACCAGTACCGCCAGCTTCCAGGCCCTCGCCCAGCACGCCGACATCGCCACCACGTGGCAGATGCGTGATCTGTTTGCCGCCGACCCGCAGCGCTTCGAGCGATTCAGTGACGAGGCTGCAGGCCTGTTCCTAGACTATTCAAAAAATCGCCTCGACGGGCGCACGCTTGAACTGCTGATGCAGCTGGCGCGCGAGCGCGGTGTCGAAGCGCGGCGCGACGCGATGTTCCTGGGCGCGCGCATCAACAACACCGAAGGCCGCGCCGTGCTGCACACCGCCCTGCGCGCCCCGCGCGGCGCGTCGCACGTGGTCGATGGCGTGGACATCAATGCCGACATCCACGCCGTGCTCGATCGCATCAAGACCTTTACCGATGCGGTGCGCAGCGGCGAATGGCTCGGTCACACCGGCAAGCCGATCACGGACATCGTCAACATCGGCATCGGCGGCTCGGACCTGGGCCCGAAGATGGTCGTACTGGCCCTGCGCCACTATGCGCATCCACGCCTGCGCATGCACTTCGTCTCGAACGTCGACGGCCACGACATGGACGCCGCCCTCGGTCAGGTCGATCCCGAAACGACGCTCTTCATTGTCGCCTCCAAGACCTTCACCACCACCGAGACGATGATGAACGCGCAGACCGCGCGCCGCTGGTTCCTGGCGCACGCGCCTGAAGAGGCTCTGGCGAAGCACTTCGTCGCCGCATCGACCAACACCGAGGCAATCAAGGCCTTCGGCATCGACCCGGCCAATATGTTCCCGTTCTGGGACTGGGTGGGCGGGCGCTATTCGGTGTGGTCGGCGATCGGCCTGCCGGTCGCGCTGGCCGTGGGCTTCGGCTACTTCAAGGACTTCCTGGCCGGCGCCCACGACATGGATGAACACTTCCGCAGCGCGCCGCTCGAGCAGAACCTGCCGGCGCTCCTGGGCCTGATCGGCTTCTGGAACCGTCAGTTCCTCGAGTGCAGCTCGGTCTCGATCGCGCCGTACCACCAGGACCTGAACCGCTTCCCGGCCTACCTGCAGCAGCTCGACATGGAAAGCAACGGCAAGCGCGTCACGCGCGACGGCCAGCCCGTCGACACGCCAACCTGCCCGGCAATCTGGGGCGAGTGCGGCACCAACGGTCAGCACGCCTACTTCCAGCTGCTGCACCAGGGCACCGACGTGACGCCGATGGATTTCATCGCCGCCCTGCGTCCGGCGCACGAGATGGACCACCACCACACTGCCCTGCTGGCGAACTGCTTCGCGCAGTCGGAAGCCTTCATGAAGGGCAAGACCGCCGACGAAGTGCGCATCGACCTGACGGCGCAAGGCTTGCCGGCAGACGAAGTCGAGCGCCTCACGCCGCACAAGACCTTCCCTGGCAACCGCCCGAGCAACACGATCCTGATGGAGCGCCTGACGCCCACCACGCTGGGCGCCCTGATCGCACTGTACGAGCACAAGACGTTCGTCCAGGGCGTGCTGTGGGACGTGAACAGTTTTGATCAGTGGGGCGTCGAGCTGGGCAAGGTATTGGCCAAGAAGATTGAGGCCGAGCTGGCAGGTGAGCCGGCGCCCAACCTGCACGACAGTTCCACCAACGGCTTGATCGCGCGCGCGAAAGCCGCCGTCTGATCGTAATCCTGTAGGGTGGACGGGTTCCCCGTCCACGCGTTCAACGATCTTTGGTACACCACAAAATCAGCTTGATTTGAACGCGTGGACGGCATAGCCGTCCACCCTACGCCGGCTGAAGCACCTGCGACGCGAAAGAAGACTATGGCAACCGAAAAATTCGAAGTAGTACACGATGCGCCGATGCTGGTGGGCGAATCGGCGATCTGGCACGAAGTCGAATCGGCCCTGTACTGGGTCGATATCGAAGGCCTGACCGTCAACCGCCTGCACGCGGCCAGCGGCAAATTCAGCTCATGGAAGATGGGGTCGAACCCGTCGGCGCTGGCCATCGACGACAATAATTTTCTGGTCGTGGCCACGCGCGAGCGCCTGCTGCGCCTGAACACGACGGACGGTGCGGAAACCCCGATCGCCGATGCGCCCTACGATACGTCGAAGGTGCGCTTCAACGATGGCCGCGTCGACCCGGCAGGCCGGTTCTGGATCGGCACCATGTACGAGCCGCGCGACCAGCCGGCCGCCGAGATGTACGTGCTCGCGCGCGACAACCTGCGCTGCGCCTGGCGCGGCGGCATGACCAACTCGAACGGCCTGGCCTGGAGCCTGGATGGCCGCACGATGTTCCATGCCGATACCACCACGCACCGCATCGACTGCTACGACTTCGATGTGGCCACCGGTGAGCACAGCAACCGCCGTACAATCCTCACCTTCCCGACCGATAAAACGGCCCCGGACTACGGCGGCCGGCCCGATGGCGCAACGATCGACTCTGAAGGCATGTACTGGGTCGCGATGTTCGAAGGCGGCCGCGTGCTGCGCATCTCGCCAAGCGGCGAGATCCTGCGCGAGATCAAACTGCCGGTGCGCTGCCCGACATCGGTCTGCTTCGGCGGACCGGACCTGCGCACGCTGTACATCACCAGCGCCAGCCAGGGCCGCTCAAACGAAGAGATTGCGCAGTATCCGCACACCGGCAAGGTGCTGTCGGTGCGGCTCGATGTGGCGGGCCGCGAAGAGCCCGAATATTCGATCTGAAGCCCGGGCGCAATCTGAACCCGGGCCCGCACCTGCTTACCAGGTGTAGCCGGCCTTCACATAGAAGTAGCGGCCATTGAAGCCGTTCGGCGCCCACACGCTGTACGGCTGGGTGCCGTTCACATTCAGGTTGGCCCGCGACGTGACCTGCGCAGGATAGCGGTTGGTCACGTTGTCGATGCCGGCCGTCAGGCGCCACTGGTTCAGGCGCACGCTCGCTGCCAGATCGAGCACCCACTGCGGGTCGTAGTTCTGGTCCAGCGCCGGATCGTTCTGCGGCACCGTGAATTCGCCGTAACGCGTCACCACGGCGCGGCCATTCCACGCACCCTGCGTGAAGTCACCCGTCAGACCGAGCTTGTCCTTCGGCGAGCCGACCGTCAGGCGGTTGATGCTCTGGCGGTCCACCAGCGACAGTCCCTGCCCCGACAGCACGGCCGGCGACGCCGCCACACCCTGCACTTCGTTGTCGTTATGGTTGTAGGCCAGCGTCAGGTCGGCGCGCGCACCCTGTGCGAAGTTCAGGCGGTACGTGCTGACCACATCCACACCCTTGGTGCGCGTGTCGACCGCGTTGGTGAAGTAGCGCGCCGCGCCGACGAACACGCCCTGGGCCGCCAGTGCTCGTGACAGCGCCGGCGCATTGGCCAGTTGCAGGTTCGACGAGAACACGATGCGATCGTCGATATCGATGCGGTACAAATCGACGGTCGTGGTCCAGTTGCGGGTGGGCTGCCACTGCGCACCGATACTCAGGTTGCGCGCCTTTTCGGCCTTGAGCGGCTGCGCGCCCAGTGCACGGGCGGCGGCGCTGCCGACCGGGAACGTGCCCGTCTCCACCAGCGCGCTGGCGCCGTTCACGAGCAGCGTGTTGGTGGTGGTGATCGTGTAGAACGACTGCGCCAGCGACGGCGCGCGGAAACCGTTCGACGCCGTGCCGCGCAGCGCGAAGGTTGGCGTGAACGCATAGCGCGCCGATGCCTTGGCCGAGTTGGTGCTGCCGAAATCGCTGTAGCGTTCATGGCGCAGCGCCAGGGCCCCCGACAGTGCGCTCGTGATGTCGCCTTCCAGGTTCAGGTACACCGATTTGTTGTTGCGGCTGTTTTCGCCTGCATTCTCAGGGCGGAAGCCCGAATAGCCCTGCGCGCCGGAACCGAAGTACGAACCGGCTTCACCTGCGCCGATTTCGTAGGATTCATGGCGCGCTTCCAGGCCCAGGGCCACCGTCAGCGGACCGCTCATGAACGACACGGGAATCTCGCGCGCCACGTCCAGGTTGGCCAGACTTTGGGTCGAGGTCAGTTCGCCCGCATAGAAGCTGGTCGGGCTGGCGGCGCCCAGGCTGTAGTTGACCGTGTCATTGACGTCGAGCGTGAAGCGGTTGCGGCCATGGTTCAGGCTCGCATCCCAGCGCCAGCCGGCGGCCACGCCGCGCAGGCCCGTGACGATCGAGGCATCGACCGAGGTGCTGCCCAGCAGCGGCTGGAAGCCTTCCGGATACAGGGGCGAGCGCAGCGTGGTGCGGTTGTTGTCGGTGAACGCGGTGCGGAAAGTCGCCGCAGACGAGGTGTCACGCTCGCCGTAGCTCGCAAAGGCGTACCAGTCGATGTCGTCGTTGATGCGCACTTCGCTGTTGACGAACAGCGTACGTGGCCGGCTGTCCGGGTCACCGTAGCGCTGGGTGATCAGGCCCTGGCGTGGACCGGCGGACGGGCGCGGGTCGGCGAACGAGCGGTTGGTGGCGTTACGCTCGGCCGCTTCGACGGCGATGCGCACCCAGCCATCCTGGCCCAGGTTGAAGCCCGCCGAGCCGCGCACGGTGCCCTGCTCGCCGTCGCCCGCGTCGTACTGGCCATACACCACTTCTGCTTCGCCACCCTTGGCGCCGCGCTTCAGGATGATATTGACCACGCCGGCAATGGCGTCCGAGCCGTATTGGGCTGCGGCGCCGTCGCGCAGCACTTCGATGCGCTCGATCGCTGCCAGCGGAATCGCATTCAGGTCGACCGGCGCCGAGCCGCGGCCCAGCGTGCCGTTGACGTTGACGACGGCCGACGTGTGGCGGCGCTTGCCGTTGACCAGCACCAGCGTCTGGTCGGGCGACAGGCCGCGCAGTTGCGCCGGACGCACCGCGTCGCTGGCATCAGCGCCGCTCGGCCGCGGGAAATTCATCGATGGCAGCAGGCGTGAGAGCACGGTGGCCAGCTCGCCCGAGCCGGTGCTGAGCAGTTCCTTGTTACCGATGACGTCGACGGGCGACTCCGAATCGAGCGTGCGGCGGTTCAGTGAACGGGTGCCGGTGACGACGATCGTCTGCACGTCCTGGGCGGCCGGCGCCGGTGACGGCGTCTCCTGGGCCAGCGCGGCGGTCGGGGCCAGGGTCGCGATCAGGCTCAGGATCAGGACCGCGCGATGCGGATTGGCGTGATGGTGCTTGCAGCTCATGGGGGCTTCTCTTCTTCTGGTCGGTGACGGCGGTACCTCGACCGCCGAAGGGACGCGAAGCTTAACAGGCCTCCAATTACGTTGCCAATACCGATTTTGCCTATGCTTATATCGGGAATCTGCAGATAGGAGCAGATGACAGCAGGCGCCCCGCTCAGCCCATCATCCGGGCCGAATCGTAGCCGATGCGCACCGCGCCCCAGTGCTTCCCGTCGAGTACGATCGGCATCGACAGATCGTTGATCACCTCACCGGTATCGCGCAGATAGGTCTGCAGCAGGAACGGCTCGCGGTTCTTCGCCAGCCGGATGCCCACCGGATCGTCGAAGATCCGCTTGTTGCGGCAATACACCAGGTCGTGCTCGCGCTGCCCGTTGGGCG
The DNA here is from genome assembly GCF_014200505.1 of Massilia aurea. Classification (GTDB taxonomy): domain Bacteria; phylum Pseudomonadota; class Gammaproteobacteria; order Burkholderiales; family Burkholderiaceae_D; genus Telluria; species Telluria aurea_B. The sequence continues at coordinate 423,912 of NZ_JACHBX010000003.1, forward strand.
GGCGCGAAAACTTGGTGTTGTGGGTCGGCGCGAAGCCGCGGTTGTCCACGGCGAGCGCGTAGGCGGCGCCCGGCAAATCGGTCAGCACGCGGTCGAACAGGATTTGCAGGTCGCGCTCGACGATGCGGTCGTACGACGTGGTAAAGCGCGGCGGATCGGACTGCGCGATCGGCTGGTAATTCTGGTCGAACACGTTGGCGCCACTCCCGGCATGCCGCTTCAGGCAAGCCAGCACCTCTTCGCGCAGCACGGTGGTCGCATCGACCAGCGCGTCGAACGGCGTGCCGCCGGTGCGAAAACCCGCCAGCACGCCTTGCAGTTCCTCGGTGGCCAGCCGCACCTCGTCGACCCGGCGCGACGCGTCCTGCATCGTTGCCGCCGCCCCGGATGCATTGCTCGCCACCTCGCCGACGCGCGCTCCGATCTGCTGGTTGACACCATCGAGCGACTGCATCGCCAGCGCCATCTGGTCGACGGTTGCGGTCATGCGCTCAAAATCGGCCACGAACGTCGTCAGGTGGCTCGCCGCGCTGCCGGCTTCGCGCGCCGAGACGTTCACGCCGTCGAGGATACTGGCCGTCGCGCTGGAGGTCGATGCCACCAGCCCGCGCATCGCACTGCTGGCGGTCGCGATCTTCACGGCTTCCGTGTTGACGACCTGGGACAGGCGCCGCACTTCGGACGCCACCACGGCAAACCCGCGCCCGGCCGGGCCGGCGCGTGCCGCCTCGATCGCGGCATTGATCGCCAGCAGGTTGGTCTGGTTGGCGACGTTTTCGATGACGGTGCCGAATTCGCCGATCTCGTGCAGGTGCCCGACCAGCTGCGAGACGGTGTCGGAAAACCCGTGCACCTGCGCCTCGATCGTGCGCATGCGCGCTTCGAGGCGTGTCAGTTCATCCATCGACTCGCGCGCCGTGTGCAAATTGCGCTGGGCGGTGTCGGCGATGCGCAGCGTACCCGCATTGACGTCGGCCGACAGCTCGGTGACTTCGCGCGCTGCGGCAGCCAGCGCGCCGGCCGCCTGGTGCTGGCGCGCGGCCTGGGCCTGCGCCTGGTCGACTTCCTTGCGCAGGCGCGCGGCATTGATCGCCGTGCGGATGCTGCCATCGCGGGCCTTGACCACCAGCGCGCGCATGCTGCCGCCAACGGCCCCGCTACTGAACAGCGACAGCATCCGTCCCCAACTTTGCATCCAGCCCATCATGTCTCCCTCGTCCTCAGCTCGAACGGCTGCGGTATTTACGTGTGGAAACTATAGTCCTGATCCCCTGCCCTGTCATGTGCCAATGTCCGGTCGTCGCATTCCCACCACTTGGGGCGCGCCGGTGCGTCCTCAACTATGCCAACATACACTGCAGCAATGGCCTTTCGTAGTAGATTTTCTTGTAACGCGCCAGTTTATGTAGTAAATTTACATACAATCTATCCCTGTTTTCATTCTCTTCACGTACCCAGCTCATCATGGCGATTCCCGATTTCGACCTCGTATTCTTTGGCGGCAGTGGCGACCTTGCGATGCGCAAGCTGTTGCCGGCCATGTTCGCGCGCGACGTGGCGGGCGACCTGCCGGCCAGCGCCCGCATCATCTGCGTAGGGCGCGACGACGCCACGCAGGAAGAATTTCTGCACATGGTCGAGACCAACTCGAAGCCGCACATCAAGGAAGCGCCATCTGGCGCCAACTGGGACAAATTCATCGGCCGCATCACCTATGTGGCGCTGAACGCCACCGATGCGAGCACCTTCGGCGACCTGGTCGCGGCCCTGCGCGCCGACGAGTCGCTCACGCGCGTGTACTACCTCGCTACGCCGCCACAGATCTTCGCCAAGATCTGCGACAACCTGGCCGCCACCGGTCTTGCCACGCCCAATTCGCGCGTGGTGCTCGAAAAACCACTGGGCCGCGACCTGGCCTCGGCCAAGCAGATCAACCTGGATGTCGGCAAGGTCTTCGCCGAATCGCAGATCTACCGCATCGACCACTACCTGGGCAAGGAGACCGTGCAGAACCTGCTGGCCCTGCGCTTCGGGAACATCCTGTTCGAGCCGCTGTGGCGCCGCGAATGGATTTCGGACGTGCAGATCACCATCGCCGAGAAGATCGGCGTGGGCAACCGCATGGGCTACTACGACAACTCGGGCGCGCTGCGCGACATGCTGCAGAACCACCTGCTGCAACTGCTGTGCATCGTGGCGATGGAGCCGCCGGCCTCGATCGCGCCGGACGCCGTGCGCGACGCCAAGCTGCAGGTGCTGCGCTCACTGAAACGCTTCACACCAACCACGCTGACCCACAATATCGTGCGCGGCCAGTACCGCTCGGGCTACATCGACGGCCAGCCGGTACCCGGCTACCGCGACGAACCGGATGCGCCAAAGAGTTCGCGCACCGAGACCTTCGTGGCGATGAAGGCTGAAATCGACACCTGGCGCTGGGCCGGCGTGCCGTTCTATCTGCGCACCGGCAAGCGCATGTCCGACCGCCTGGCCGAAATCGTCGTGCGCTTCAAGCCGATCCCGCATTCGATCTTCAACCAGCCGACGTCGAGCTTCCAGCCCAACAGCCTGGTGATCCGCCTGCAGCCTGACGAAGGCCTGTCGATGAACCTGATGGCCAAGACGCCGGGCGACTCGATGCGCCTGAAACAGGCCGAACTCGAACTCGATTTCCGCGAGCAGTTCACGTCGCCGCGCATGGAAGCGTACGAGCGCCTGCTGCTCGACGTGCTGCGCGGCCAGCTGACGCTGTTCATGCGCGGCGACGAGCTGGAAGCGGCGTGGGAATGGGTCGAGCCGATCCTGGAACACTGGGAACAGGACGACAGCTCGCCCGCCCCGTACACGTCCGGCACCTGGGGGCCGGCTGCGGCCAGTGCCCTGATCGGGCGCGACGGTTTGCAGTGGCGCGAAGAATCGCTGCCCGAAGACTGAGGCCCACCCATGCTGCTCGACTCGATCCGCACCCAGCTCGACACGCTCTCCAAATCGGAGCGCAAGGTGGCGCTCGCGGTGCTGGCCGCGCCATCGGGTACCGTGAGCCAGAACATCACGGCGCTCGCGCGCAACGCGGGCGTGTCGGAACCGACCGTCGTGCGCTTTTGCCGCACGCTCGGTTATGACGGCTGGCACGAGTTCAAGCTGAAGCTGGCGCAAGGCCTGGCGCTGGCCCTGCCCGGCGCGAATGAGGCGCCGCATCAGGACGACCTGGCGTCGGACCTGATCAACAAGATCTGCAGCCGCTCGATCAACACGCTGCTCGACCTGCGCAACAACCTCAAGCCGGAGCTGGTCCAGCAGGCCCTCGAGATCCTCGCGCGCGCCAACAAGATCGAGTTCTACGGCCAGGGCACGTCCGGCTTCGTGGCGGCCGACGCGCAGCACAAGTTCTTTCGCTCGGGCGTGCCGACGGTGGCCTATACCGACCCGGCCATCCACTCGATCGCCGCGGCCCTGCTGCGCGAAGGCGATGCGGTGGTCGCCATTTCGCAGCGCGGCAACAACCCCGCGCTGACCCGGTCGGCCAAGCTGGCCAAGGCGGGCGGCGCACAGGTCATCGTGCTGGCGCCATCGGGCACGCCGCTGGCCGAGATGGCCACGCTCCTGATCCCGATCGACCTGGTATTTGCAACCGACCCGTACACGCCGATCTCGGCGCGCCTGGCCTACCTGGTCGTGATCGACGTGCTGGCAGTGGGCCTGGCGCTGCGGCGCGGGCCGGAGTTTCGCAAGAAGATGCAGAACGCGCAGAAGGCGCTGCAGGAGTTCGACATGCAGTTCGATTCGTTTATTGGCTAAGCGCCCTCTCGTGATAATGGGTGAGCCTTTCACCCCTTTCACCCTTGTAGACTGGCCGGCTCGCCCGCCGTCACAAGGAATCGCATGCCACGTTTGTCCCTCGCCGCCCTGCTATGCGCCTGCCTCGCGCTGCCTGCCGGCGCTGACGACCGCGCCGCACCGTCGCCGGCGCAAGCCGGCTACGACTATGCCCAGACGGTGCGCAACGAAGTAAGCACGCAGCTCAAGGACAAATCGGACCGGGTCGCCCTCGAGCAGGCGGCCCAACGGCTCGAAGGATTGGTCGACTGGCTCGACACGCCGCTGACGCGCGATCTGGGCACCGGCTCGCGCTACCTGTATTTCCGCGGCCTCGATGTCCAGCGCGACCTGGCCGTGGTCTACGCCCGGCTGGGCCAGACCGACAAAGCGCTCGATGCGCTGGAAACCATGGGGCGCTATGGCTGGTTTGGCGACGCCACCGAGCCGATGCTGGCCGATGAGGCGTTTGCGGCCTTGCGGGAAGAACCGCGCTTCCAGGCCATCCGGGCGACATGGTCGACGCCTCTGCGGATGCTGAAGGACTTCGGCGCCGACTCGACCTACCGCGAACGGCTCACGGTCGAAGAACGCATCGCCGGCCTCACCCAATTCTGGGCCGATGCCAGGCAGTACTTCGCCCACTTCGACAATGCGCCCACTCTCGACTGGAACCAGGCTTACCTGGAATTTTTACCCAGGGTGATCGCGGCCAACACCACCGCCGCGTATTACCAGGTGCTGATGCAGTTCGCGCCGCTGCTGCGCGACGGCCACACCAATATCTTCCCGCCCGATCAGTTGAAGGACCGGCTGTACGCGCGTCCGCCGATCATGACGGCGCTGGTGGAGGATGCGGTCCTGGTCACCGCGGTACACGATCCCGCACTGGCTGCGGGCTTGCGCGTCGGCGATGAAATCGTCGCCATCGACGGCATGCCGGTCAAACAGTATGCCGAGCAAAAGGTCGCGCCGTACGTCAGCAGTTCGACCCCGCAGGACCGCGCGCTGCGCATGTATTCCTACCAGCTGCTGACGGGCGACGCTGGGGTGCCGGTGCGTTTGACCCTGCGTGACGGCACCGGACGCCAGCGCGAAGAAACCATCGCGCGCGGCAGCGCAGACGCACCCGGCAAGCGTGAACCGTTCGCGTTTCGCATGCTCGCTGGCGACATCGCTTATCTCTCGCTCGACCACTTCGAAAGCGACGATGGCGTGATCGCGTTTGCGATGCACGCGCCGCAGATCATGCGCGCCAAAGGGCTGATCCTGGACGTGCGTGGCAATGGCGGCGGCTCCACCGCCCATGGCGAATCGATCCTGCAGCGCCTGACCAACCAGCCGATTCCACGCGCGCTCAGTTTCGTGCGCGGCCCCAGCATCGCCAGCACGGAATCTTCACGCACACTGACGTGGGAACCCATGCCGGCGATAGCACCCGCGCGCAACCAGTTCGGCAAGGTCTTCGCCGGCCCCGTCGTCGTGCTGACGAGTGAGCAAACCTTTTCGGCTGCCGAGGACTTCGTCCTTGCCTTTAACGCGCTCGAACGCGGCACGACGATCGGCGCCACGACCGCCGGCAGCACCGGGCAGCCGATCGGGATCAAGTTGCCGGGCGGCGGGTGGGGACGCATTTGCTACAAGCGCGATCTGCTGCCTGACGGGGGGAAGCTAGTGGGCCGCGGCCTGGCGCCGGACATCGAAGCCTTCCCGACCGTGAAATCGGTCCGCGCCGGCACTGATCCGGTGCTTCAACGGGCGCTGGCCACGTTCAGGCGCTGAACCCGGGATGCACGCAACCGCAAGCGAAGCCGTTGGGCTAAAATAGTTCCTTTATTGACCGCCAAATGGCAACGCCATGCACATCAATCCAGAACGCAGCGACTGCCCCGATTACGACCTGCTGGTACGCCAGGTCACGAGCATCCTCGAAGGTGAACGCGACCTGACGGCCAATGCGTCGCAGTTCTCGGCCCTGGTCTACGACACCATCGCCGACCTGAACTGGGCTGGCTTCTACTTCACCGTGCCGTCCAAAAAAGGCGAAGGCAACGATCTGCTGGTCGGCCCGTTCCAGGGCAAGCCCGCCTGCGCGCGCATCCCGTTCGGGCGCGGCGTGTGCGGCGCCACCGCTGTCAAGCGCGAAACCATCGTGGTCGCCGACGTGCATGCGTTCCCGGGCCATATCGCCTGCGATTCGGCGTCGGCCTCCGAGATCGTGATCCCGGTGCTCAAGGACGACCGGCTGATCGGCGTGTTCGATATCGACAGCCCGAAGCTCGAGCGCTTCAGTGACGAAGACCGCGCCGGCCTGGAAGCCATGCTGGCCGCGTTTGTCGCGGGCACCGATTTCTAAGCATATTCAAGAGACCACCATGAACCAACTCGAACAGCTCAAGCAATTCACCACCGTCGTTGCCGATACCGGCGACTTCCAGTCGATCAAGGCGTACACGCCGCAGGACGCGACCACCAACCCGTCGCTGATCCTGAAGGCCGTGCAAAAGCCCGAATACCGTCCGCTGCTCGAAAAAGCCATCGCCAATGCGCCCGACGCGTCGATCGACGGCATCATCGACAGCCTGTTGATCGCCTTTGGCGTGGAAATCCTCAAGTTCGTGCCGGGCCGCGTGTCGACCGAGATCGATGCGGCGCTGTCGTTCGATACCGAGGCCACGGTGGCCAAGGGCCGCGAACTGATCGCGCTGTACGAAGCCGCCGGCGTGTCGCGCGAGCGCGTGCTGATCAAGATCGCCTCGACCTGGGAAGGCATCCGCGCCGCCGAGATCCTGGAAAAAGACGGCATCCACTGCAACCTGACGCTGCTGTTCTCGCTGTGCCAGGCCGTGGCGTGCGCCGAAGCGGGCGTCAAGCTGATTTCGCCATTCGTCGGCCGCATCTACGACTGGTACAAGAAGTCGACCGGCACCGATTACCAGGGCGCCGACGATCCGGGCGTGCAGTCGGTCAAGGGCATCTACCAGTATTACCGCAAGTTCGGCTACGCTACCGAAGTCATGGGCGCGAGCTTCCGCAACACGTCGCAGATCCTCGAGCTGGCCGGTTGCGACCTGCTCACGATCTCGCCCGACCTGCTGCAAAAGCTGGCCGACAGTGACGCGCCATTCGAGCGCAAGCTGGTCAAGGACGACAGCGCCGATATCGAGAAGATCGCGATCGACGAAAAAACGTTCCGCTTCATGCTCAATGAAGATGCGATGGCGACCGAAAAGCTGGCCGAAGGCATCCGCGCGTTCGTGGCCGATTCGATCAAGCTGAAAGTAATGATCGAAGGCATGCGCTAAGCACACCAGTTGCATAAACGACAAACCCGGCCGCGGCCGGGTTTTTTGTTGCTATACGGCAGCATTGTAGGGTGGACGGCTATGCCGTCCACGCGTTCAACGTAACCTGGAATGCCACGATGCGTAGTTGGTTTGAACGCGTGGGCGGGTAACCCGCCCACCCTACGTCGGACTATCTATTTACAGCGCGCTCAGCGTGCGCGCAAGCCTGCCATGTAGGTATCGATCAGCTCCGCGCCCAGGTCCACCAGCTCGAATGCGCCTGGCTCGAAGATCCAGTTGCGGATCAGGCCGTCGAGCATCACCCAGACCGACATCGACGCCTTGCGCGGATCGACCGTGGCCGGCAGCGTGCCGTCGGCCACGGCTTGCGTGAACTGATCCTGCAGCCGGCCGCGCCAGCGCGCTACCGATTCGCGCTTGTGCGCGCGCGCTGAATCGACCTCGTCGGTAAATTCAGTCTTGAGCGTGGCGATCTCGAACACGCGGCGCGCCTTTTCATCGCCCTCCACGATCTGCAGCACCGCCAGCATTTCGTTGCGCAGGCTTTGCAGCGGATCGGTGTCCGCGCGTTCGCCTGCCAGCTTCACGGCAGCATCCATCGGCATCGTGGCGCGTTCCATCATGGCGCTGAACACGGCGCCCTTGTCGACAAAATGCCAATAAATTGCGCCGCGCGTCACGCCCGCTGCGGTAGCAATATGCTGTAAAGTTGTTCTTGAAACGCCATGTTTTGCGAACAAAATTTCTGCTGCGTCAAGGATGCTATCGCGTGTTGCGGCGGCTTCTTCTTTCGTCCTGCGGACCATATTCGGGGGGTACTCCAAAATTACAGGGGGGCAAACATTTTACATACAGTCGTGATAGTATATAAAACTATTTGCAAAAGCCAGTGTTGATATCACCCTTCGCCATGTTTTCCTGAGCGCCGGGTGACGTCGACGCGTTACTAACTAGAAGGAAGCACACGTAATGCGCCCTGCCCAATCCTCGTCCCCGTCCCTGACCCGGGTCGCTGCCGCCACTCTGGCAGCCCTGGTTCTGTTATCCGCCTGCGGCAAGAAAGATGCAGCCCCAGCCGGCGCCGCCCCTGGCGGCCAGCAAGCTCCAGCCGTCCAGGCCGGTATCATCACCACCAAGATCGAAACCGTCGCATTGCAGACCGAGCTGCCAGCCCGCGTCGAGGCAATCCGCACCGCCCAGGTTCGCGCCCGCGTCGATGGCAATGTCCAGAAACGCCTGTTCACCGAGGGCAGCATGGTCAAGCAGGGCCAGGCGCTGTATCAGATCGACGCTGCACCGTACCAGGCGCAGGTTGCTTCCGCCCAGGCTGACCTGGCACGTGCCCAGGCCAATCTGGTCGCGGCCAAGTCGATTGCCGATCGCTACAAGCCGCTGGTCGAAGCCGCTGCTGTCAGCAAACAGGAATTCGACAACGCCGTCGCGGCGCAACGCCAGGGTGAAGCCGAAGTGGCCGCCGCCCGTGCGCAGGTCCGCGTGGCGCAGATCAATCTGGGCTACACCAACGTCAATGCACCGATCTCCGGCCGCATCGGCCGTTCGCTGGTGACCGAAGGTGCGCTGGTCTCGGCGACCCAGTCGACCGAGCTGGCCCTGATCCAGCAGACCGACCGCATGTACCTGAACATCACCCAATCGGCCAACGATCTGCAGCGTCTGCGCAAGCAGGCCGGCGGCAAGATCGATGCCGAGCTGCCAGTCACGGTCGTGCTTGACGACGGTACCGTGCTGCCACGCAAGGGCAAGCTGCTGTTCTCGGACGTGACCGTCGACGAAACGAGCGGTCAGGTCACGCTGCGCGCTGCCATCGACAATCCGGACAACGCCCTGCTGCCAGGCCAGTACGCACGCGTGCGCCTGTCGCAGTCGGAAACGCGCGGCATCCTGGTGCCACAGCAAGCGGTCACCCGTGGCGGCCAGAACGGCGATACCGTGATGGTCATCGGCGCCGACAACAAGCCAGTGTCCCGCACGGTCAAGATCGCGTCGCAGCAAGGCGAGAGCTGGATCGTCATCGACGGCCTGAAAGAAGGCGAAAACGTGATGGTGGATGGCTTCCAGAAGCTGCAGATGCTGCCGCCAGGTACCCCGGTCAAGCCGGTGCCATGGACCCCGGCCGGCACCCAGGCGCCAGCCCAGGCAGGCGCTCCGACGGCTCAGCCGAACGCTGCCGGTGCTCAGGCCGCCGCTGGTGCGAATGCTTCCGGTGCACGCACCCCGAGTTCCGGTTCGCCGGCTGCGGGTGCAACGACCCCGGCCAACAGCAGCCGCTAAGAATAAAACGAACAGGACTTTTCAATGGCACGTTTTTTTATTGACCGCCCAATTTTTGCATGGGTGATCGCGCTGTTCATCATGGTGCTGGGTACTGTTGCGATCAAGCAGTTGCCGATCGCCCAATACCCATCCGTGGCGCCACCCGCGATCGTCGTCAACGTCACCTACCCGGGTGCGTCGGCGCAGACTCTGGAGGATTCCGTCATCTCGATTATCGAACGCGAGATGAACGGTGCCCAGGGCATGATCTACATGGAATCGACCAGCCAGGCCAACGGCACTGGCTCGATTACCATTTCCTTCGAGACCGGCACTGATCCGGAACTGGCCCAGGTTGACGTTCAGAACCGCCTGTCGCGCGCGACCCCGCGTCTGCCGCCGGCGGTGACGCAGCAAGGTGTGCGCGTCGACAAGTCGCGCTCGAACTTCCTGCTGTTTACGATCCTGTCGTCGGATGACCCGAAGATGGACAATATTGCGCTGGGCGACTACGCCTCGCGCAATGTGCTGCCTGAAATCCAGCGTATTACCGGCGTTGGCCAGGCCCAGCTGTTCGGTACCGAGAAGGCCATGCGGATCTGGATCGATCCAACCAAGCTGGTCGGCTTTAACCTGTCGCCCGCTGACGTCACGAGCGCGATCTCGCAGCAGAATGCCCAGGTCGCATCGGGCACGATCGGTGACTTGCCAATTGCGCAAGGCCAGCAGATCAGCGCCACCGTCATCGTGACGGGCCAGCTGTCGAACGTCGAGCAGTTTGGCAACATCGTGCTGCGCGCCAACCAGGACGGCTCGACCGTGCGCCTGAAGGACGTCGCCCGCATCGAAGTCGGCGGCCAGTCGTACAGCACCACGGCGCGCCTGAACGGCAAGCCATCGGCAGGTATCGGCGTGCAGCTGGCGCCATCCGGTAACGCCCTGGAAACCGCGGAACTGATCAAGGCCCGCATGGCAGAGCTGCAGAAGCTCTTCCCGAACGGCATCAAGTACTCGATTCCTTACGACTCCACCACCTTCATCTCGATTTCGATCGAGCAAGTGGTCCACACGCTGATCGAAGCGATCGTGCTGGTGTTCCTGGTGATGTACCTGTTCCTGCAGAACTTCCGCTACACGCTGATCCCAACCATCGTGGTGCCAATCGCACTGCTGGGCTCGTTCGCCTGCCTGCTGGCGATGGGCTTCTCGATCAACGTGCTGACCATGTTCGGCATGGTGCTGGTGATTGGTATCGTCGTCGATGATGCCATTGTGGTGGTCGAGAACGTCGAGCGCATCATGAGCGAAGAAGGCTTGCCGCCGCTGGAAGCCACGCGCAAGGCAATGGGCCAGATTTCGGGCGCCATCATCGGCGTGACCGTGGTCCTGATCGCCGTGTTCGTGCCGCTGGCATTCTTTGCCGGCGCGGTCGGTAACATCTACCGCCAGTTCTCGGTGGTCATGGTCACCTCGATCGCCTTCTCGGCGTTCCTGGCACTGTCGCTGACCCCGGCGCTGTGCGCGCACCTGCTCAAACCCGTCGAAGCCGGTCACCACAATGACAAGAAGGGCTTCTTTGGCTGGTTCAACCGCAAGTTCACCACCGGCGCCAAGAAATATGAAGGCTTCGTTGGCGCCCTGATGAAGCGTGCCGGCCGCTGGATGGTCGTGTTTGCCGTGCTGGTCGTCGTGGTCGGCGTGCTGTTCACGCGCCTGCCGAATTCGTTCCTGCCGAACGAAGACCAGGGCTACGTGATCGCCAACGTCCAGCTGCCGCCAGGCGCGACTGCCGAACGTACCGGCGCCGTCCTGCGTTCGATGGAAGAGTTCGTGATGAAGCAGCCGGAAACGGCCAACATCGTGGCCATTACCGGCTTCTCGTTCTCGGGCCAGGGCCAGAACATGGGTCTGGCGTTCATCCCGATGAAGGCATGGGACGAGCGCAAGGGCGACGGTCAGGACGCGCAATCGTTCGCGGGCCGCATCACCGGTCACATGGGCGCGCTGCGCGACTCGTTCATCTTCGTGGTGAGCCCGCCGCCGATCCCGGAACTGGGTACCGGTACCGGCTTCTCGTTCCGCCTGCAGGATCGTGCCGGCAACGGCCACGCTGCCCTGCTGGCCGCGCGTAACCAGATGCTGGGCATGGCGTCGCAGAGCAAGATCCTGACGGGCATGCGTCCGGAAGGTCTGGAAGATGCACCGCAGCTCAAGCTGAACATCGACCGCGACAAGGCGCAAGCCCTGGGCGTGACCTTCGCTGCGATCAACACGGCGCTGTCGACATCGATGGGTTCGTCGTACGTCAATGACTTCCCGAACGGTGGCCGCCTGCAGCGCGTGATCGTGCAGGCCGATGCGCCCCAGCGTATGCAGCCGGACGACTTGCTGCGCATCAATGCGATGAATACCCAGGGCCAGCCGGTGCCGATGTCGTCGTTCGCGACTACTGAATGGACCACCGGCCCGATGCAGACCAACCGCTACAACGGCTACCCTGCAATGAAGCTGACCGGTGAACCGGCGCCTGGTTACTCGAGCGGCGAAGCGCTGGACGAAATGCAGCGCCTGGCCGAGCGCCTGCCGCCTGGCTTCTCGTATGAGTGGACCGGCCAGTCGCGCGAAGAGCTGCTGTCGGGTTCGACCGTGTTCATCCTGATCGGCTTCGCGCTGCTCGCGGTGTTCCTGGCCCTGGCCGCGCTGTATGAAAGCTGGACCATCCCGGTGGCGGTCATGCTGGTGGTGCCGCTGGGTATTCTCGGCTCGCTGCTGGCAGCCAATATGCGGGGCTTGTCCAACGACGTCTACTTCAAGGTCGGCTTGATTACCATTATTGGTCTGGCGGCGAAGAACGCGATTCTGATCGTCGAATTCGCCAAGGACTTGCAAGCCGAAGGCAAGTCGCCGTTCGACGCGGCGCTTGAAGCGGCCCACCTGCGCTTCCGTCCGATCATCATGACCTCGCTCGCCTTCATCCTGGGCGTGCTGCCACTGGTGATCGCCAGCGGCGCCGGTTCGGCATCGCAGCGTGCCATCGGTACCGGCGTGATGGGCGGTATGATTACGGCAACCGTGCTGGGCGTGATCTTCGTGCCGGTGTTCTTCGTCGTTGTCCGTACGCTCTTCAAGGGCAGCGAGCGCCAGAACAAGATGTATGCCCATGCGCAGGAAAAGCAGCATGAGCTCGAGAAACAGGAACGCCAGGCCGCAGAAGAAGGGAAAAAAGTATGATCAAACACATCAAACTGATTGTCACGCCACTGGCGCTGTCGATGGCACTCGCCGGCTGCATGTCGCTGGCGCCGGACTATGAGCGCCCTGCTGCCCCGGTGGCAAGCGCCTTCCCGGCCGTGCCACAGGCAGCCACGGCATCGACCAGCCCGGTCATCAACCAGGCGCCGGCAGCCGTGGCATGGCAGCAGTTTTTTGCCGATGCGCGCCTGCGTCAGCTGATCGACCAGGCACTGGTCAACAACCGTGACCTGCGCATCGCCATCGCCAACATCGAGCAGGCGCGTGCGCAGTACCGCATCACGCGTGCCGATCGCCTGCCATCGGTGGGCCTGGGTGTCAGCGGCAACCGCCGGACGGTGGGCGAAGACCAGCCGATCGAAAGCACCTATCAGGCAGGCCTGCAGGTGACGTCGTTCGAGCTCGACCTGTTCGGCCGGGTGCGCAACCTGAGCGAAGCCGCGCTGGCGCAATACCTGGCCACCGAAGAAGCGCGCAAGACCACGCAGATCAGCCTGATCGCGTCGGTTGCCAACGCGTATCTGCAACTGCTGGCCGACGAAGAGCTGCTGCGCATCACGCAAGAGACGCTCAAGACGCGCCAGGATTCGGATCGCCTGACGCAGCTGCGTTTCGAGAACGGCGTCGCATCGCGCCTGGATATCCAGCAATCGCGTTCGCTCGTTGAAACGGCCCTGGCCACGCTGGCGCAGCAACAGCGCTTCCGCGCCCAGGACATCAACCTGCTGACGCTGCTGGTCGGCCAGCCGCTGCCGGCAGACGTCTCGAGCGGCGCCACGCTGGCCAAGACCGAGCTGCCCGACCTGCCGGCCGGCCTGCCATCCGACCTGCTGGTCAACCGCCCGGACATCCGTGCGGCCGAGCAAGAGCTGATCGGGGCCAACGCCAATATCGGCGCGGCGCGCGCGAACTTCTTCCCGCGCATCTCGCTGACGGGCAGCGCCGGCAGCGCCAGCACCGAGCTGTCGGGCCTGTTCGAGAGCGGCACCTGGGGCTGGTCGTTCGCACCTCAGGCGATCCTGCCGATCTTCGACTACGGCCGCAACACCGCCACGCTGGGCGCCGCCCGTGCCCAGCGCGACATCGCCGTGGCGCGTTACGAGCAATCGATCCAGACCGCGTTCCGCGAAGTGGCGGACGCCCTGGCCGGCCAGGCGACGTACAGCGAGCAGCTGCGCGCGCAGGCAGCCGTGACCGAAGCCGAAGCCGACCGCTTCAACCTGTCGGACCTTCGCTTCCGCAGCGGCGCCGCAAGCCAGCTCGACCTGCTCGACGCACAGCGCTCGCTGTTCCAGTCGCAGCAGTTGTCGGTGCAGGCCAATCTGCTGCGTTTGCAGAATCAGGTTGCGTTGTATCGCGTGCTGGGTGGCGGTTGGGTGGAACCGGCGGCGCAAGCTGATGGAGCGCCGGTGGCGGCGAGGTAAGTTGCAACGCTGCTGACGCAAATGAGAACCGGGCCCATGTGGCCCGGTTTTTTTACATGTGAAGGTTAGCTTGGCAGATACGACGCGTGGCTCACCCTAGCTGTGGGTGAAGGTTGTGATGGTCGAGATTAAAGTAGCGCCACAGCTGGTCTTGTGGCCTTTATAAGCAACTGGCTTGCCATTTATCTTGTGCATAGGCTCGCCCTCCACAATAGTGCCGTCACCGTGGATCGGGCATGCACATTCGTCGCCAATGCAGGCGACGGCGATGCCACCAACGGTGAACGCCGTAGCAGCGACAGCAGTGACCTTGCCGCCGTGACTGGTGGGATCGTTTAGGCGGATGATGTTAGGCATGGCTATTATCCATTCCATCGCGCTCGTCCCAATTGCAATCAACGTCGCCCGACACTGGAATGGCTTCGTAATCAGAAAATTCCCAATCGACATAGGTAATGCGGTGGGTATCTCCAATAATTCTTCAAAGACTGGTGTAGCTCGTTATGATCAACGGTGGAATCGGTCCGCCCTTCTTGAATAGTCGACGATGAGCGCCGTCGATGCGTTTTTTTCGATGCATTCCCAGTATCCGCTCTGTGGACATATTTCGCCTGATTTGCTGATGGCGCCAAGCGGGGTCCTTGACTTCACTTCTTTTGACGGGCTTGCATCGTTTGGCTGACGCAGGCGAATTGTTGATAACAAACGGTCCCATAAAGCCAGTGCCTCCTCATCGGTGATGCTTGGTTTCACGGCCGCTTTCGCATTGATAGCAACCCCAGTATCTAACCTGATGTCGACACTAGGATGAAAATTATCATTTATTGACCCCATACCGAAGAAACGAAACTCGTGAGCATCTGTTTCGTCCTTGTATGCAGGGCGACGGGTTAGAATCTCCTCACCTTCCCAAATGCCGAACTTCTGGGTGCCCTCGCGAAGTACCTTTATACGCGCAAAAAGACTGCCCAGCCCGAGGTCTTCTGCAGACGCTCTTGCTTCGTCCCGTAGTTTTCGTGGACTACTTCCTTCCGGCAAATACTTCTGATTTTTTCGCATGTCAATGGAAAACCGAACATCTGGAAGCTCTTTAAATATAAGACCGATTTGAATATTCTCGTACTGTGGCTGCAGAGACAGAAATCCTCCTTCAACACAAATGCCTGCGTCGGCTGGTACTTCTTGCTCGGAACGTGCACGTAGATGAGTTGCAACACTGTTTATGATCGGTATCTCATCGTGCTCTGGAGGCACATACGGCGAATAATGGACAAATAGATCTTCTCCGATAGGTATGTATGAGTAAATGGAATACCCAATCGAACTCTTCGCACCAAACACAATTTTTTGCCCCGGAACAACTCCGTCAATTTTTTTACCCAATAAAGGAAAGTTATTTATTTGGTAATCTGGAATGTAGTCTTTTTCTTTTGCTATTTCTTCAAGTTGTCTCGATACTAGAAACTGAATATCTCTAGCTTTGCCACGAAAAAAACTAAGCTCGCCATCTAGCTGGATAGATCCATATATCACACTTGACTCCTCAGGTATATCAATAATAAATCTTCCAAAACAAAATTTTTTAGTTTTCGCAAAAATTTTCTCAACAGCTGTCGAATCGGCCTTCACAAAATTATGGGAGATTATTTGAGTTTTTAAGATGGCTAAAGAAGGCGCCATCATTAATATGATTGCAAATACAAACAAAATAGGCCATTCAGTGTATCTTCGCTTCATGAATTTGATCATTTTATTTCTTTAATGATTTTTAAAAAATATAACGTCGAAGTACATTTGAATCGCTATAGCTTCCTTGATGCTCCGAGCCGACCTGACGGAAAACACCTTTTAATTTTCCCCTCCAGAACTGCGTATCCGCTGAATAGGAGGGTGGATTTTAATCAGACTTAGCAGCTTCGAGTATTTTTACTTTACCTAATGTCCTTGCCACTCCTCCAACCATTGTCGGGTACCCTAGTTGCAACATTGCCTCTTGATCATCGCTGACGATTTCCAGCCCGCCGACGTCAGATAAGGTACGGTAGCAAAATCATCTAACTTCCAAACGAGCATGCATTACACTTTTCTATTGGCATCCGTAGAGTAATGCGAATAGCTCTCATGATATATTTCGAATATTTGCTCGTGAAAATTCCTCGTACCTCGTAGTAGCTTTATTGCATTACTCATGCTCCAACCCTTTAGTGTTTCAGGGTTAATCCAATGCTCTTTGAATAAACTGAACCATTTCCGGTAACCATATAAATCTCTTCCTATTGAAATTTATCGGGCCAACTCTTAAGCAGTCTCATTCCTTGCTTAACTTCGCGCCAATGATTCCCATAGAATCGACATGGAAGTAACTCCAGAACCCTTGGACGTTAGCAAGTACTGCTGTCAAATTTTTTAGAGTTGCTAAGGAAAAATCGCGTCACGGATGATCAGTTGGTAGGTCGCCAGACCGCCATCGCTCTGCCCCTCCGTCGCGCCTCCGACAATCCCGCAGACCGTGCGCAGCGAGCCGGTATCGGTCACGAACTGCAGCTCGACCGGATTGGCAATGAAGTCCTTCAGCGCCAGCCCGGCCCTGAGAGATACGCATTGCAGCGCATATTCGATCCCGCCACACATCGTCTCAACCCCGCTCACATACTTCACCAGCAGCAGGTCGTCGAGGATGCCGTTGGCACCCGCCAGACGAAGACGTATGGCACGTTTCGCATCCGACAACCCCATGACACTCGCAGCAAGTTGATCGAGTTTCATTGTCTTTGCCTCTGGATGACCGCCGCAGAGCACACGGCAACGCCCGATCTTAGCGATGCAAAACTATAGCGAAATTGACGATGCGCAACGTGCCGGCGGACATCCTTCACGCTGTTGCATCCACGCCGCAGTACGTTGTAGCGCGGCATTGCCGTCCCCTGGCGCCGCAGATATTGGCGGGATTGGCTACACTGGCTGCATCGATTGCCGACGACGCGCCGCAAGGCGCCGTGTGACGCCATGAGACATTTCTTCAGATCGCACTGGAAAGTCATCCTCGCGATGTTGCTTGCGATCGTGCTGGCAACGCTGACCGTCGAGACGCGGTCCGATGCCACGCCGTTGGCGGCGCGCCTGCAAGCCCATGCCCGGGCTCTGGTGCCGGACGCGCCAAGCAGCCCCATGCAGTACGTCGACACATCGCTGCGCCGGTATGGCTACGTGCTGCACAGGCAGCGAATTGACAGCGACAGCGACAGCATCAACCATGCCGCCCACAGCATCGAAGCAACGCTTGCAAGCGTGACGCCAGGCGCCATGCCAGAACGCACATTCGTGATCGGCGCCCGCGTCGGGCCGGGCGGTGATGTCGGCGCGGCTGCCGTGCTCGAACTGGCGCGCGCCGTCAAGGATCTGCGGCCCGCACCCGGCACGGAGATCCGCTTCGTGTTCTTCATGGAGGCTGGGGAATCAGGCGCGGAAGACACGGGCGCCGGCAACTTCATCGCGTTCATCGGTACGCCCGATGGGGCGCAGCGCGTGCGCCAGGCGTTTGCAGCACTGCGCAGCGACCCGCAGCTGATGCACCACGGGCTGGCGACCTCGGCCCACGTGATGGGCTTGACGCTCTCGCGCAGTGACAATAGCGATGACGATGGCGATGGCAGCCCCGCCACGACGACCCTCTTGATCACCGGCAGCGACTTTCTCGGCTACCCCTATTTCTACACCGCGCCATTGAATGCCGATGAAACCGACGAGGCGCAGCAGCCCGGCGAATTCGACGGCCTGGCGCGCGTCGTGGCTGGCCTCACACGCACGCTCAGCGCGATGGCAGGCGTCGTGCAGGCCTGAAAAACCGGGACGCTTACTCGGCCAAAAACATTTCCTGCAAATCATTCAGAAAACGCTGGCCCAATTCTGTCGGCTTGATCAGCTTGTGATCGCGGTAGATCAGCCCCTTGGCCTCGGCCTCGTTGAGCGACTTGGTGATCGTGCTGATGCTCATCCCGGTGCGCTCGCCGAACAGGTTCGGATCGAAGCCACCCGTCAGGCGCAGCGTGTTGAGCATGAATTCGAAGCCCATGTCGTTGCGGCCGATCTCGTGCTCTTCCTGCACCGGGTTGCCGCGCTTTGCCGCCTCGATGAACGATGCCGGCTGCTTGTAGCGGGCCTGGCGCAGGATGCGGTGCGGGAACGAGATCTTCGAATGGGCGCCGGCGCCGATGCCCAGGTAATCGCCGAACTGCCAGTAATTCAGGTTGTGGCGCGCGCGCCGGCCAGCGCGGGCATAGGCCGAGACTTCGTAGTGATCGTAGCCGGCGGCGCCCGTCACCTCGGCGATCATGTCCTGCATGTCGGCGCTCAGGTCGTCGTCTGGCAGTGATGGCGGGTACTTGGCGAAGACCGTGTTCGGCTCCATCGTCAGGTGGTACAGCGATAGGTGCGGCGGCGCGAACGCGAGCGCCGTTTCCAGGTCGTGGCGCGCTTCGGCTAGCGTCTGCGACGGCAGCGCGTACATCAGGTCGAGATTAAAGTTGTCGAACGTGTTCTTCGCGATCTCGACTGCGCGCAGCGCTTCGTCGCCGTCATGGATGCGCCCCAGCGCCTTCAGGTGCGCCGGGTTGAAACTCTGGATACCGATCGACAGGCGGTTGATGCCGCTCTCCCGATAACTCTTGAAGCGCTCGGCCTCGAAGGTGCCGGGGTTGGCTTCCATCGTGATTTCGGCGTCCAGTTCCAGCGGCAGCAGGGTGCGCAGGTCGGACATCAGGCGATCCAGCCCCGCGGCCGACATCAGGCTCGGCGTGCCGCCGCCAATGAACACGGTGTGGATCTTGCGGCCCCAGATCAGCGGCAACGACTGTTCCAGGTCCAGGCGCAGCGCGTCCAGGTAATCCTTCTCGGGCAGCTCGCCCTTGCCTTCGTGCGAATTGAAATCGCAGTACGGGCATTTACGCACGCACCACGGCCAGTGCACGTACAGCGACAGCGGCGGCAGCGCCGTCAGGTTCAGCGCGCCCGGCTGCAGGTATTGCAGCGCGGCCGTCGCGGGCGAACGGGGCTCGCCGGCCAACGGTTGCGGTACGTTCTCGCCGACGAATTTAATGGGGATCATGTCAGGTGTTTTTCAGTTTCTCGACCAGCGCGCGCAGCGCCTGGCCACGGTGCGACAGCGCATTCTTTTCGTCGGGCGCCAGTTCGGCCGTGGTCTTGCCCAGCGACGGGATCAAGAAGTACGGGTCGTAGCCGAAGCCGTTTTCGCCGCGCGGCGTGGCGATGATTTCGCCATTCCAGCGGCCGTCGGCAATGATCGGCTGCGGGTCTTCCGGGTGGCGCACGTACACCAGCACGCAGTAGTAATAGGCCGACTTGTCGCTGAGCGTGGCCAGATCGGCAACGAGCTTGCGGCTGTTGTTGGCGTCGGACTTCGGTTCTCCAGCGTAGCGGGCCGAATACACACCGGGCGCACCGCCGAGGGCATTGACGCAGACGCCGGAATCATCAGCCAGCGCCGGCAAGCCGGTCAGGCGCGACGCGTGGCGTGCCTTAGCCAGCGCGTTTTCAACGAAGGTGCCGAATGGCTCTTCTGCTTCCGGGACGTCGAATTCGCCTTGCGGATGCAGGTCGAGCCCGATGGGGCCGAGCAGCTGGGCGAACTCCTTGAGTTTGCCGGCGTTGTTGGAGGCGAGGATCAGGCGCTGAGTCATGGTGGTCACGGTGCTGGTGAGGAAACCGGTCATTTTACCGGCTTCGCGCACCTGCTGCGCAGGAACCGGGCAACCGCAGTCAGTCCACGCGCAGCGCCTGCTTCTGCAAATGGATCAGGTCGGCGATGCCTGCCTGCGCCAGGTCGAGCAAGCGGTCCATGGCAGCGCGGTCGAACGCGGCGCCTTCGGCCGTGCCCTGCACTTCGATGAAATGACCCTGGTCGTTCATCACCACATTCATGTCGGTGTCGCAGTCCGAATCTTCCGGATAGTCCAGGTCGAGCACCGGCACGCCGTTCACCATGCCGACTGACACGGCCGCGACAAAGTGCCGGACCGGCAGCGCCGTGATCGCGCACGAGGACAGCAGCGTGCTGAAGGCGTCGTGCGCGGCCACCATCGCGCCCGTGATGGCGGCAGTGCGGGTGCCGCCGTCGGCCTGGATCACGTCGCAATCCAGATGCAGCGTGCGCTCGCCGAATGCGTGCAGGTTGAACGCGGCGCGCAGCGAGCGGCCGATCAGGCGCTGGATTTCCTGCGTGCGCCCGCTCTGCTTGCCGCGCGCGGCTTCGCGGTCCATGCGCTTGTGGGTCGAGCGCGGCAGCATCCCGTATTCGGCGGTCAGCCAGCCCTGGCCCTTCCCTTTCAGGAAGGCCGGCACCTTGTCCTCGATGCTGGCCGTGCAGATCACTTTGGTGTCACCGAACTCGATCAGCACCGAGCCTTCGGCGTGCCGCGTGTAGTTGCGGGTAATGACGATCGGGCGCAACTGGCCTGGCGCGCGGCCGCTCGGGCGCGGTGGGTAGGTCATGGGGTCGGTCCTTACTTGAGCAGCTGGGAGGATTTTTCGATCGCTTCGCGGATCTCGGCGATGGCTTTTTCGATATCGTCTTCGTCGAACGCATCGCTGCCTTCGGGCAGCGGGTCGCCCGCGACGATGGTGGAACTCACGGCATCCTCGGCCAGCATCTGGGTCGAGATCACGTTGAGCGCGTCGGCATCGATCGTGCCGGCCGCGCCCTGCCAGGCGATCGCCAGCGCGGTCGTGTTGTCAGCCTGCGGCCCGCCAATGGCGGCGGCCATCTGCACCAGTTCGGGCACCGCCTGCACGACGCCGCTCGTGGCCAGACGGTGCACGATTTCGGTTTCGGGCAGCACGGACCACAAACCGTCCGAGCACAGCAGCAGCATGTCGCCATGCTGCAGGCTGTGCTGCTGCGACAGCTCGATCTTCGGGGCACTCGAAGCGCCCAGGCAGTTATAGAGCTTGTTGCGGTCGGGGTGCGTGTTGCGCTCGGACGGGTCGGCGCGCCCGCGTTCGAGCAGATACTCGAAATGCGAGTGGTCGCGCGTGCAGGCCAGCACCTGCTTGCGGCGCACCCAATACAGGCGCGAGTCGCCCACGTGAGCCCAGACGGCGCAGTTATGCTGGATCAGGCACGCGACGACGGTGGTGCGCGGGATTTCGGGCAAGCCGTGGGTGGCAGCGTAGGCCTGGATGTCGTGGTGCGCCTGCAGCAGCGCTTCTTCAAGAAAGCGCTCGGGCTTTTTCACGTACGGTCGCGCCTGCAGGCGAAACATCGCCGACACCGTCTGCAGCGCGATGGTCGCGGCGATCTCGCCGCCCAGGTGCCCGCCCATGCCGTCGGCCAGCAACAGCAGCAAGGCGTCGCGCGTGTAGCAGTAGCCCATCCGGTCCTGGTTGACCTTGCGTCCGCCAATGTGGCTTTGTTGATAGACCGAGAATTGCATGACTTCCTTTAATCGCGCCGGAATGCGCCCAGACGGTCGACCAGGCCGCGCCAGCCGCCGCGTGCTTCATGTGCATCCACCGCCGCGTCTGCGGCGTCGGCTGCCGATGGGACCGTGGCCCGCGCCGGGGGCGGCGCGGCCGGCGCCGCCTGCAACACCTTCTGGATCTCGAACACGCTTTGCGGCCGCATCAATGGATCGAGCGCCAGGCACGCGGCCACCAGTTTGACCAGCTCCGGTGAATAATAGCCTGCCAGGCGCGCCAGATGGCGCGGCACGTGATCGTCCATGCGGCGCGCATCGACCGGCGGCGGCGTCGAGCGGCTCATGCAGGCAAGCATGGCCGCGCCCAGGCTGTAAATATCGGTCCAGGGGCCTAGCGCTGCGCCGCGTGCATACAGATCGGGTGCAGCGAAGCCCGGCGTGTACATCGGGGCGAGCATCGGGGCATCGGTATGCAGCGTCTGGCGCGCGGCGCCGAAGTCGAGCAGCAGCGGCGAGCCGTCGGTACGCAGATAGATGTTGGCCGGTTTGAGGTCGAGGTGCAGCAGCTTGTTGGCGTGGACTTCGCGCAGGCCGCTGCAGACACCATGGAACACCTGGCGCACAAAGTTTTCGCTCAGGCCATTGCCCTTGGCGGCTGCGCGCGCGATGTGTTCCTGCAGCGAGTGGCCGGACTCGTAGGCCATGACCATGTATACAGTCTCATGGGCGCGGAAGAAATTGAGTACGCGCACCACGTTGGGGTGCACGATGCGCGCCAGGGCGCGGCCTTCTTCGAAAAAACACTTCAGGCCGATGCGAAATACCGCCAGGTGCGGCTTGGCCACCACGGGGATCAATTGACCAGGCTGGCGCAGCGCGAGTGCGCTTGGCAGGTACTCCTTGATGGCTACTGCATTGCCCTCGCTGTCATAGGCAAGATAAACAATACTGAACCCGCCGGACGCAATTTTCTTTACAATGCGGTATCCGGCAATTTCGAGTCCTGCGGGCAGAGGAGCGTTATTCTGTGCAGCCATCCAATTGGGTTTCCTTGCTAAACAGCGCGATTGTGTGGATAAATGTCGGCTTTGTAAAGAATAAAAACCGGGGATTTCATTGAGCATTTCAAGCATGACAGGTTATGCGGTCGCCACCAGCGAAGGCGCTGCGGGAACCCTCACGATCGAAATCAAGAGCGTCAACTCGCGCTTCCTCGATTTGCAGTTCCGCATCAATGACGATTTGCGCGCGCTGGAACCCGATCTGCGAACGGCCATCATGGCCGCCATCCAGCGCGGCAAGGTCGAAGTACGTGTCTCGTTCGGCCGCAAGGTCAGCGGCGGCGCGGCGGCGCTCAATCAGGAACTGCTGGCCGACCTGGCCCGCCTGCAAGGCGAAGTGTCGCGTCACTTCGCCCAGGCCGCGCCCATGACCGTGGCAGAACTGCTGCGCTGGCCCGGCGTCATCGAAGAATCGACTATCGGCCAGGAGTCGCTCCAGGCCGACGTCGCCGCGCTTACGGTGACCACCATCGCCGCGTTCGTCGACAGCCGCCGGCGCGAAGGCGCGGCCCTCGAGACGATGCTGCAATCGCGCATCGAATCGATGGAAGCGATCGTCAAGCGCATCACGCCGCTGATCCCGCAAGTCATTTCGCAATTCCAGAACAAGGCCATCGACCGCATGCAGGATGCGCTGGGCCTGGCTGGCCACGGCAATCCGTCGACGCTCACGCGCCAGGAAGTACTGGAGCGGATTCGCCAGGAAGTGACCCTGTACGGCATCCGCATCGACGTGTCCGAAGAATTGTCGCGCCTGTCGGCGCACCTGAATGAAACGCGTCACATCCTCAAAAAGGGTGGTCAGGTCGGCAAGCGCCTCGACTTCATGATGCAGGAGCTCAATCGCGAGGCCAACACGCTGGGCGCCAAGGCGTCGGTGAAGGAACTGGCTGATGCGTCGATGGAGCTCAAGCTGCTTATCGAACAGATGCGTGAACAGGTGCAGAACCTCGAGTAAGCACCAGAATTGAATCGGTAGCGATACCAGCGCCGGTTGAACGCGTGGACGGGAAACCCGTCCACCCTACGTAGGGTGGGCGGCTGTGCCGTCCACGCGTTCGACGTTAACATGAACACCTGCGGCACCCTAACCCGCACACTCACCGTACTGACAAAGGATCCCCGCCATGCTCCCACAAGCCTTTTCCGGCAGCCTGTTCGTCGTCGCCGCGCCATCCGGCGCCGGCAAATCGACCCTGGTCAACGCCCTGCTGGCGAACGAACCTGGCATCAAACTGTCCATCTCCACCACCACCCGCGCACCGCGCCCGGGCGAAGTGGATGGCCGCGAATACCACTTCACGAGCGCCGAGGATTTCGTCACGCGCGCCGACCGGGGCGAGTTTCTCGAATGGGCCGAAGTGCACGGCAATTACTACGGCACGAGCCGCCTGTCGGTCGAGCAGGAGATGAAGAACGGCACGGATATCCTGCTCGAAATCGACTGGCAAGGCGCGCGCCAGGTGCGCAAGCTGTTCCCGGACGCGGCCGGCATTTTCATCCTGCCGCCATCGATCGAAGCGCTCGAAGAACGCCTGCACAAACGTGGTACCGACGAGCCGCACATCATCACCCGGCGCCTGCTGGCGGCGGGCGGCGAGATCGCTCACGCACCCGACTTCGAATATGCTATCATCAACGAAGAGTTTAACGTCGCCCTGGCTGAGCTGCAGGCGATTGTCAAAGCGACACGTTGCCGATTTGCCCAACAAGCTGCCCGCAACGCTACGCTGTTTGCCCAGCTGGGAATCCACGCGAATCAACCACAATCTTGACGAGCGCGCCGTTGCAGGCGCGCCGCACGCGTTGTTTCCTCTCATTGTCACCTTACATTCAGCAACCCAGGAGCACACATGGCCCGCATTACCATCGAAGACTGCCTCAAGAACATCCCGAACCGTTTCCAGCTGACCCTGGCAGCAACGTATCGTGCGCGCCAGCTGCTGCAAGGCCACACCCCGAAGGTCGAAGCCAAGGACAAGCCAACCGTCGTCGCCCTGCGCGAGATCGCCGCTGGTAAAGTCGGCATCGAAATGCTGAAAAAAGTACCGATGTAATCACGTTCGGGGTTGCCTGAATTTGCGTTATCCCGTCTTCTGTTATTCTGATCTCACCGCAGCCAGACGATTAACGTAATGAACCTGTTACCTCCAGATTCTCCCGCTTCACGCAACCCCGCTCCGCGCGAGCGGCGGGCAGACAATCGTCCGCCCGATTTCATCGAGCCCGCCGGCCCTATCGTGCCCGGCGTGGCCTCGGTGACGCAGCTGATCACCAAGCTGTCCGAATACCTCACCCCCGCCGAGCTTAAAAAAGTCAAGGAAGCCTACCGCTTCTCCGACGAGATGCACCTGGGCCAGGTCCGCAAGTCGGGCGAGCCCTATATCTCTCATCCGATTGCCGTCGCCGAAATCTGCGCCGAGTGGAAACTCGATGCGCAAGCCATCATGGCCGCGCTGCTGCATGACGTGATCGAAGACCAGGACGTCAAGAAGGATGAGCTGATCGAGCGCTTCGGCGCACAGGTCGCCAACCTCGTCGACGGCCTGTCCAAGCTCGAGAAAATCGAATTCCAGAGCCAGCTCGAAGCGCAGGCGGAAAACTTCCGCAAGATGCTGCTGGCGATGGCGTCGGACGTGCGCGTCATCCTGATCAAACTGGCCGACCGCCTGCACAATATGCGCACGCTCGGCTTCATGATTCCGGCCAAAAAACGCCGCATCGCTGGCGAGACGATGGAAGTCTATGTGCCGATCGCGCACCGCCTTGGCCTGAACAACATCTACCGCGAGCTGCAGGACCTGTCGTTCTCGCACCTGTATCCGGTGCGCTACCAGACGCTGTCCAAGGCGATCAAGTCGGCCCGCGGCAACCGGCGCGAAGTGGTCAAGAAAATCCTCGAAGCGGTC
This sequence comes from Massilia aurea, assembly GCF_014200505.1. Lineage (GTDB taxonomy): Bacteria > Pseudomonadota > Gammaproteobacteria > Burkholderiales > Burkholderiaceae_D > Telluria > Telluria aurea_B. The sequence continues at coordinate 449,389 of NZ_JACHBX010000003.1, forward strand.
AAAAACCAGCTCGAGGCCAGCGGCCTGAAAGCCGAAGTGCATGGCCGCGAAAAGACCCTTTATGGCATCTACAAAAAGATGCGCAACAAGCACCTGTCGTTCTCGCAGGTGCTTGACGTGTATGGTTTCCGCGTCGTCGTCGACAGCGTGCCCAATTGCTATGTCGCGCTGGGCACCCTGCACGCGCTGTACAAGCCGATGCCGGGCAAGTTCAAGGACTACATCGCCATCGGCAAGATCAACGGCTACCAGTCACTGCACACGACGCTGATCGGCCCGTACGGCACGCCCGTCGAATTCCAGATCCGCACGCAGGACATGCACCGCACCGCCGAGAGCGGCGTGGCGGCGCACTGGCTGTACAAGACGGGCGAATCGAATATGTCCGACCTGCAGCAGCGCACACATGCGTGGCTGCAGTCGCTGCTCGACATCCAGCAGCAAACGGGCGACTCGGCCGAGTTCCTCGAACACGTCAAGGTCGACCTGTTCCCCGATTCGGTGTATGTGTTTACGCCCAAGTCGAAGATCATCGCCCTGCCCCGCGGCGCGACGGCGCTCGACTTCGCCTACTCGATCCACACCGGCATCGGCGACCATACGGTGGGCGTGAAGATCAACCACGAAGAGCAACCGCTGCGCACCGAGCTGCACAACGGCGACATCGTCGAGATCATCACGCAACCCGATTCGCGCCCGAGCCCTACCTGGCTGACGTTTGTCCGCACCGGCAAGGCGCGCTCGGCGATTCGTCATCACCTGCGCCTGGTTGACGTCAACGAGTCGGCCGAGCTGGGTCTTGAACTGCTGACCCAGGCGCTGGCGGTACGCAACATCAAGCCGGATCTGCCAGCCAGCGTCGTCGAACGCCTGCTGGCCGAGTCGTCGGCCAATTCGATGGAAGAAGTGTATGCCGACGTCGGCATAGGCAAGCGCATGCCAACACTGGTGGCGCGCCAGATTTTCGGCCTGATGGAAGGCGATCCGGATCTGCTGCCGTCGAGCAAACCGCTGCCCGCCAGCGACATCGCACCGGTAACGATCTACGGCAGCGAAGGCGTGGCGGTCCAGCTGGCGCCGTGCTGCATGCCGATCCCGGGCGACCAGATCACGGGCCAGCTGCGCCGCGACCAGGCGCTGGTCGTGCACACCTGCGATTGCCAGACGGCCAAGCGCCTGCTGGCGAAAGAACCCGACCGCTGGATCGCCGTGAAGTGGGGCGACGATCTCAACCGCCGCTTCGACTGCCGTATCCGCCTGCTGATCAACAATGAAAAAGGCATCCTCGCCCGCGTGGCTGCCGAGATCGGCGAGTCCGACGCCAACATCACGTATGTGGGCATGGACGAAGACGACGAAAACATGATGACGCAGCTGCGCTTCACGATCCAGATCGCCGACCGGGTGCATCTGGCGCAACTGATTCGCAATCTGCGCCGCGTGGCCGGGGTGAATCGGGTGGAGCGCGAGCGGACGTAATTTCCGTTTTTCGGGATGTTGCCGATACGCTCTTGATTAGCCGTAGGGTGGACGGCTATGCCGTCCACGCGTTCAAACCGACGTTGATCCGTAAGCGGAAGCGCGTTGAACGCGTGGACGGGAAACCCGTCCACCCTACTTTTTATCCAAGCTCAGTTTCAAAATACTCTCGAACGCCACGCATGCGCCCTCGCAGGCGTCGGCAATCTCATCCTTTGACTTCACGTGCTCTTTCAGCGCCAGCATGAACGCGCGCCAGCGCGGACCCGGACCGGCGTCACTCCCCTTCAGATAGCGCAGCGGATGCGGCGCCAGCGTACCGGCCAGTTTTCCGTACAGCACCTTGCCGCCCAGCTGCGAGCCTTCGATCACATAGCACACGCCCCAACGGTACGCCGCGCTGGCGTCGCGCGGCCACGTGTCCGCGGGTGCGGGGGCACGCAGCGGCGGCATGCCGGGCTCGTTCAGGTCGGCTTCGATCAGCGCCAGGCGTTCGACCGGCGGCAAGACCAGCTGCGGCCCATCCGGAAACGAGTTCAGCCACGGCTGCAATGGCGCCAGCCAGTCGCGCACCATCGTCAGGTGCGCCGCGTAGTCGTTCAAGTCGGGGGCAGGTCCGGACAGCGGCAGGCCGCTGTCGAGCCGTTCGTGTTGGTCGTTGGTGGCGGCGCGCAGTGCCGCCAGGGGGTCGAGGTGGTCTGGCTGCTGGTGCATCGGACTGTGCGCCGCTTCATGAGGTCGGTTCATGCGCACATAGTAGCACCGGGCCGCAAGCTCAGTCGGCGACCGGCTCGGGATAGTCGACCGAGATGATTTCGAGCTCATCCATGCCCAGCGGCGTGTGCAGTTGAGCGACATCGCCTTCGCGGCACTTGGTCAGCGCGCGCGCCACGGGCGAGACCCAGCTGATCTTGCCGTGCAGCGGATCGAGCTCGTCGATGCCGACGATGGTGATGGTGTGCTCTTCGCCGGCCCCATTGACATAGCGGACCGTGGCGCCAAAGAACACCTGGTCGTTGCCATGCTGGATGCTCGGATCGACGACGAACGCCGAATCCATGCGCTTGGTGAGAAAACGGATGCGGCGGTCGATCTCGCGCAGGCGGCGTTTGCCATAGATATAGTCACCGTTCTCGGAGCGGTCGCCGTTCGACGCGGCCCAGTGCACGATGCGCACGACTTCGGGGCGGTCGACATCGATCAGCTGCAGCAGCTCATCCTTGATGCGCTGGTAGCCGGCCGGGGTGATGTAGTTCTTGGCGCCGTCAGGAATTGCCTGCGCCAGCACCAGGGCTTCATCATCGTCGTCGTTGTCCGACTCTTTTACAAATGCCTTGTTCATGGACGCATTGTAGCGAGACTTGCGCGCCCTTGTCGTATCATTCGACCATGTCCCAACCCACCCTGCTCCAGCACGACCGCGACGCCGCCGCCCGCCAGGCCGAGCGCACCCGCATCGCGCGCGAACTGCACGATGACCTGGGCGGCAACCTCATCGCCATCAAGATGGCGCTGGCGCGGCTGGCGGCGCGCGTGCCGGCCGACCAGCCCGGTCTGGCCGGCCAGGCCGGGTACATCGACGAGCTCGTCGATCGCACGATCGAGACAGTCCATCGCATCTCGTTCGGCTTGCGCGCCAGCGCGCTCGACGTGGGCCTTGCGGGCGCGCTCGCATGGCAAGCGAACGAGTTCGCGCGCCAGACCGGCGTCATCGTGATCACGCACTGCACCGACTTGCTGACACCGGAGCCGGCGCCAGAGCACGCCGCCGCCCTGTTTCACATCGCCCAGGAGGCGCTTACCAATGTTGCCAAGCATGCACGCGCGACGCAGGTCACGCTGACGCTGGAACACGACGGCGGCGAGCTCACGCTGGCCATCTGCGACAACGGCTGCGGCATCGACCCGGCCGCGCGCACCCGGCCGCACGCGTTCGGCCTGCGCGGCATGCACGAACGGGCCAGCGCGCTTGGCGGCGTGCTGTCCTTGTCGCCGGCGCCCGGAGGTGGCACGATGTTGACCGTCAAGACCAGGCTGGCGCCGTCCGTGGCCCCGGCACAGAACAAGAAGCAGAATGAGTGAAAAAGTAACCATCCGGGTATGCATCGCCGATGACCATGCCATCGTGCGCGAAGGACTCAAGCAGATCCTCGCCGACGAGCGCGACATCGTTGTCGCCGGCGAGGCCGAGGATGGCCACGATGCCGTGCGCCTGGCGGGCAAGACGCGCTGCCACGTGATGCTGCTCGATATCTCGCTGCCCGACCGCAACGGCATCGACGTGCTCAAGCAGATCAAGAAGGACAAACCCGAGTTGTCGGTGCTGATGCTGTCGATGCACCGCGAAGACCAGTACGCAATCCGCGCGCTCAAGGCCGGCGCCGCCGGCTACATCACCAAGCAGAGCGCGCCGCGCGAACTGGTCACGGCCATCCGGCTGGTGGCGGGCGGCCAGAAATATGTCAGCGCCGCGCTCGCGCAAACGCTGGCCAGCGCGATCGGCGAAGACCATGAAAGCGCCGCCCACGAAGGCCTCTCCGACCGCGAATACCAGACCCTGACGATGATCGCGTCGGGCATGACCGTCACGCAGATCGCGGGCGAACTGTCGCTGTCGGTCAAGACGATCAGCGAATACCGCGCCCGCCTGTTAGTAAAGATGAAACTTCGGAGCAGTGCCGAGCTGACCACGTATGCGATCCGCAACGGCCTGGTCGACTGACGCCCCATCGCATGCCTCGGCGCTGAATATTTATTGATGCGAGGCAAATAAACTGCCTATCATGTCGTCAATCCCGCAAACTCGGCACCGCGCTGCAATCCATGTCCACTCCGTCCACACCCGTCACTGCTGCAGCTGGCCCTGGCGCCACTGCCGCGCCCGCAGCGAATCCGGCCGACATCGCACGCGAGGCGTTCCGCCGCCTGGCCACGCGCCGTATCGCGCCAACGCCGGACGCTTACCGCGCCATCTATGACGAGATCGCCGGCACGCCGCCGCCGCCGCCCGCACCGGCCCCGGATGCCGGCGCGATCGACGTCCTGAACGGGTTCGCGCGCCGCATGCTCGACACGCCGGGCGAGCTGGCCGAGTACGGCCGGCGCATGACGCGCGCCGTCAAGACGGGTGACTGGAGCGGCTACACCCAGGCCCTCGGCCAGTTGAGCGAGCGCCATCTGCGACGCAATACCCCGGTGATGGCGATGGGCGACGAAGAGCCCGAGACGCGCCTGCTGCGCGACATGCTGGGGCGCACGCTGTCGTTCGCCTGCGCTTCACTGCTGAGCGACAACCCGGAACAGGTCAAGGAGGCCGAAGCGCTGGGCGCCCTGGTCAAGACGGCGGTTGGCGAAAGCGAATTGCACGAGATCGAAGCGCGCCTGAAGCAGTTGTGCTTCCAGATCGAGCTGCGCAAGGATGACAGCGCGGGCCAGCAGGAACTGCTGCTGCGGCTGTTCCGCCTGCTGCTCGACAATATCGAAGGATTGCTCGAGGACGACAACTACATGCGCGGCCAGGTCGTGGCGGTGCAGGAACTGATTGCCGGCCCCGTGGACACGCGCGCGCTGGAAGACGCCACGCGCAGCCTGAAAGACGTGATCATCAAGCAAAGTCACCTGAAACATGGCATCGCCGACGTGCGCGCGACGATGAAGAACATGATGATGACGTTTGTCGAGCGCCTGGGCTCGGTGGCCGCCGCGACCGGCGACTACCACGCCAAGCTGGGCGACTTTTCCGAGCGCATCGGTGGCGCGACCGATATCAGCGAACTCGATACCCTCCTGAATGACGTGCTGCGCGAGACGCGTCTTGCGCAGGACGAAGCGCTGGCCTCGCGCGACCGCATGGTGGGCGCGCACCGCGAAGTGCAGGAAGCCGAGCAGCGTATCCGCGAACTCGAAGCCGAACTGCAGCATATGAGCGAGCTGGTGCGCGAAGACCAGCTGACCGGCAGCCTGAACCGCCGCGGCCTGGACGACGTGTTCGAGCGCGAAAGCGCGCGCGCCGACCGCCGCAACACGCCGCTGTGCGTGGCGCTGCTGGACCTCGACAATTTCAAACGCCTGAACGACACCTATGGGCACATGGCGGGCGACGCCGCGCTCAAGCACCTGGTCAAGGTCGTACGCGAAACGCTGCGCGCGATGGACGTGATCGCGCGCTTCGGCGGCGAGGAATTTTTGATCCTGCTGCCCGAGACAACCGTCGACGCGGCGGCGGCGGCCATGGTGCGGGTGCAGCGCGAGCTGACCCGGCACTTCTTCTTGCACGATAACGAGAAGATGCTGATCACCTTCTCGTGCGGGGTCGCGCTGCGGGTGCAGAACGAGGAGCAGGCTTCGCTGATGGCGCGGGCCGATAAAGCGATGTACCAGGCCAAGAGCAGCGGCAAGAACCGGGTAGTCGTGGCGGATTGACAAGTTCTGAAGGGGTGTTTTTCCAGACAGGTAAAAAAAACGATTTATTTTGCGTCCGGCCCTAAACTTTTTCCACAGGGCACCGTTACCAGCAACAACAGCGGTTTGAACGTCACTGAATAACGCGACGGACCAAAGTGAACAGCAGCACGGTCGCTGCACCCCTAGTAAGACCTAGTCTGGAGAATCACCATGGCATCAGTAATCAACACCAACGTCGCATCCCTGAACTCGCAGCGCAACCTGTCGACCTCACAGTCGCAGCTGAATACCTCGATCCAACGCCTGTCGTCGGGTATGCGCATCAACAGCGCGAAGGATGACGCCGCTGGTCTGGCGATTTCGGACCGCATGAATTCGCAAATCAAGGGTATGACGCAAGCTACCCGTAACGCCAACGATGGCGTGTCGATGGCACAAACCGCTGAAGGCGCTCTGTCGAGCTCGGGCGACATCCTGCAACGTGTCCGCGAACTGGCTGTCCAGTCGTCGAACTCGTCGAACTCGGCCAGCGACCGCAAAGCACTGCAAACTGAAGTCACCCAACTGACCTCGGAACTGAACCGTATCGCCAACACCACCGAATTCAACGGCCAGAAGCTGATGGACGGTTCGATGGGCACCGCAAACTTCCAGGTTGGCGCGAACGCCGGCCAGCTGATCTCGATGACCGGCTCGAACTTCACCACGTCGACCTACGGTAACAACCGTCTGGACGCAAGCTCGCTGCAAGCCGCAGCCGGCGCATCGAACGGTGTTGCCACCGGCACCATGACGATCAATGGTTCGTCGGGTTCGAAAGACGTCACCGTTGCCGCAAACGGCACGGCCAAGTCGACCGTTGCCGCCATCAACAAAGTCAGCGGCGACACCGGTGTGACCGCCACGGCAAAAAGCGAAGCCAACCTGGTCGCCACTGCCGGCAAGTCGTTCACCTTCGAAGTCAAGGGTGACAACACCGACGCGGTCAAAGTGTCGTTCTCGATCGGCACCGATGATGCAAACGGCCACGCCGCTGCGATCAGCGCGTTCAATGCGCAATCGGCCAAGACCGGCATCACCGCATCGTACGACGATGCCGGCGGCCTGAAGCTGACCCACGCCGACGGCGCCGACATCAACGTGAAAAACGTGTCGACCGACACGACGGCAACCGCAACGCTCGGCGCCTACGATACGGCCGGCGCTGCCATCGCGACCCCGATCGCTACCGAAACCACTGGCGCTACCGTCGCAGGTCGCATCATCCTGGACTCGGAAAACAGCTTCTCGGTGGCCGATGCAAGTGGCTTCGCGCTGGATGGCGGCACCACCACCGGTTCGTCGGCTCTGAAGTCGGTTGCTGACCTCGACATCAGCACCTTCGAAGGCGCCCAGCTGGCCATCAAGACCGCCGACGCAGCACTGGCATCGGTCAACAGCCAGCGCGCTGAATACGGCGCACTGCAATCGCGCTTCGAATCGGCGATCTCGAACCTGTCGTCGTCGACCGAGAACCTGTCGGCATCGCGCAGCCGTATCGTCGATACCGACTTCGCAGCTGAAACCGCAAAGATGACCCGCGGTCAGATCCTGCAGCAGGCTGGTACGTCGATGCTGGCCCAGGCCAACTCGCTGCCGAACGGTGTTCTGTCGCTCCTGCGTGGCTAATCGCTAACGCGTAGTAACAGCACCACTTGGTAAGCGGTTCCCCGGCTGAAGAAATTTGGCTGGGGAATTTTCGTTAGGATACGCCATGCAAATTCCATCCATTGCAACGTCGCCACTCGCCAAACTGGATGAACGTCCAGCCGTCGCGAGCGGACCGGCTGCCCCGGCACCACGGGCAGCACCGGAGAAAGCTGAAGCCAAGCCAGACCGGGACGAGGTGTCGTCCGCCGTGAAGAAACTCAACGAAGCGCTGCCGCAATCGGCGCAGAGCCTTGAGTTCGAGATCGACGAAGAGAGCAAAGACCTCGTGGTCAAGATCATCGACCGCGATACGAAGGAAGTCGTCCGACAGATGCCGACCAAGGAGGCGCTCGAAATGGCCAAATCGATCGACAAGATGGTCGGACGTCTGCTGAATCAACATGCCTGATTCACCCTGACGCACTCTGCTGCTCACTGAAAGCGCCGCACCCGACCAGGTGCGGCGCTTTTTACATGGCGCTACGACATCATTCCTGAAGATCCGGCCAAAATAAAAAGAGAGCCGGCTTTACCGCTCTTAAGTACGGTTTGTTTCTGCCGATAATGACTTACATTATTGCTTTCACCGGAGAAACAAGTGGCCGTACTCGACATCGAAGGTTATGTGACAAAGCTGATGCAGGCGGAATCCAGGCCGCTCGACAACTACGCCAAGAAAACGGCGGCGTTGCAGCAGAAGAACAGCGCCCTGAACCAGGTCAGCGCCGCCGTGGGTGCCTTCCAGGGCGCCCTGACGTCGCTGAACCAGTCGAACACGTTCCAGGGCCTGAGCGCAACGCCGTCCAACAAGGATGTGTTCTCGGGTTCGGCCACCACCGGCGCCGTGCCGGGCAAGTACAAGGTCAATGTCACCCAGCTGGCCCAGTCGCAAAGCCTCAAGACGAGCGGGATGGCCAGCACCACCAGCACCATCGGCTCGGGTGCCCCTACCAACCTCACGTTCCAGTTCGGCACCGTCAGCGGCGGCACCTTCGGCGCGACCGGTAACGCACTGGGCCTGGCATCGGCTGCAGGCGGCATCGCCAACGGCTCGCTGAGCCTGAACGGCGTCGCGATCAGCACCGGCCCGACCACCCGCAGCGCCCGCGCGCTGGCCGAAGCCATCAATGCGCAGAGCGGCAAGACCGGTGTCGTTGCCACCGCTGGCAGCACCGAGACCGCCGCCGACCTGTTCGCCGGTTTCGGCCAGGTGAGCGTCGATACCGGTTCGAGCTACGCCCTGTCGGTCGGTGGCGTGCAGCTGGCCAACCTGAACACCGGCAGCGCGCCACTGACCGGCGCCGCGCTCGATACGTCCCTGGCCAGCGCCGGCACGCGCAATGCCCTGGCCGCCGCCAACATCACCGTCAGCGGCAGCGCCGCCGACGGCACGCTGCAATTCACCGCAGCCGACGGCAATACCATCGACGTGACCGAGACCGTCACCGGCACCGTGCGCGGCGGTATCAAGCACGCCGACAATGCCGTCAATGCGGGCGCGACCACCACGGCCACTGCCGGCGTTACGCTGCGCTCGAACGACGGCAACCAGATCCTGGTCGCCGGCAACAACCCGGCGGCAGCGGGCTTTACCGCCGGCAGCGTCGGCGCGCACATGGGCTCGGATTTTTCGCTGAATGGCGCGCTCAACAGCAAGACCATCACGCTGGCGGCAGGCGACCAGACGCTGCAAGGGATTCGTGACGCTATCAACAAAGGCGACATGGGCGTGACCGCCACCATCGTCTCGGACGGCAGCAACAAGCCGTATCACCTGGTGCTCACGTCGAACAAGACCGGCGAAGCGACCTCGATGAAGGTCAGTGTGGCAGGCGAGGACGGCGCAGCGGCCGACCCGGCCCTGGCCGCCCTGCTCGGCTACGATCCGGCCGGTACGCAAGGCATGACCCAGACCGCCGGCGCCCAGAGCACGCTGCTGAACATGAACGGCATCGAGATCAAGAGCGACAGCACCACCGTCAAGGATGCGATCCAGGGCGTCACGCTCGAGATCAACGGCCTGGGCAGCAGCACGATGACGGTCTCGAAGGATACTGCCGCGATCAGCACTGCCGTGAACGAGTTCGTCAAGGCCTATAACGCGCTGAACACGACGATGAGCGGCCTGACCAAGTACAACGCGGAGACGAAAAAAGGCGGCGTGCTGCAGGGCGACGCCAGCGTGCGCTCGATCCAGACCCAGATGCGGCGTCAGATCAGCGAAGTCATGGAAGGCACGGGCGGCAAGCTGACATCGCTGAGCCAGATCGGCATCGCGTTCCAGCAGGACGGCAGCCTGAAGCTGGACTCGACCAAACTGAGCAAGGCAATTACCGAGAACGCGGCCGACTTCGGCGGCCTGTTCGCCGCCATGGGTTCGACCACCGACGGCCTGGTCAAGTTCGACAAGTCGACCGCCGCGACCAAGGCCGGCACCTATGGCGTGAACATCACCAGCCTGGCCACGCAGGGCACACTGGCCAGCAGCGCCGCACTGGGCGCGAGCACGACGATCGCCCCGAACACCGTCTGGCGCGTGACGCTGAACCAGACCGAGCCGGCGACCGAAAGCAAGACCCAGGAAGTCAAGCTGCCGGCCGGCACCTATAACAAGGACGATCTGGCCGCGCTGCTGCGTTCGGCGATCAACGGCAATGCGACGTTCGCCGGTGCCGGCGACACGGTCGAATCGAAGATCGGCGACGATGGCCTCTTGACGCTGTCGTCGAGCAAATATGGCGCGGCCTCGAACATTGCGCTGACCAGCATGAGCGGCAGCTCGATCGATTCGATTTTCGGCAGCTCTACGCCCAGCAAGGGCGCCGACGTGGTCGGCACCATCGGCGGCGTGGCCGCCACCGGCAACGGCCAGTCACTGACGGCCGCGGCCGGCTCGAACGCCACCGGCATCCAGGTCTCGATCACGGGCGGCGTGCTCGGGGACCGCGGCACGGTCACGTTCTCGCAGGGCTTCGCCTTCCAGCTCAACAATCTGGCCACCAGCTTCGTCGGCAAGGATAGCCTGATCAAGAGCAAGACCGATGGCCTGAACACATCGATCAAGACCATCGCCGACCAGGCTGCGCGCTTTGAAACGCGCCTGGACAGCATGGAAAAACGTTACCGCGCCCAGTTCGTTGCACTCGACGCCACACTGTCGTCGATGCAGTCGACGTCGGATTACCTTACCCAGCAGTTGGCGTCCCTGGCGGCCAACCGATAAATTTCAGCATCACCGGAGAATCTCATATGTTTGGAACCCCGAAACGCGGCGTCGGCGCCTATGCAACAGTTGGCCTGGAGACCGGCGTCGCTGCCGCGTCGCCACAGAAGCTGGTCGTGATGCTGTACGACGGCGTGATCGTCGCCCTGCTCAGCGCCATCAACCACATCAAGTCGTCGAACGTGGCCGCCAAGGGCGCTTCGATCTCGAAGGCCATCACGATCATCGACAACGGCCTGCGCGCCTCGCTCGACAAGAAAGCGGGCGGCGAGATCGCACAGAACCTCGATGCGTTGTACGATTACATGAGCCGCCGCCTGCTGCAGGCCAATATGAAGAACGATATCGCGATCATCGAAGAAGTCCATAGCCTGATGTCCGACCTGCGCGAAGCCTGGGTCGCGATTGGCGAAAAGAGCGATACGGCCGAGCAGGCCGTGCCGGCCATCCAGCGTGCCCCTACCCTGATGAGCGCATAAGGTTGACGATGACGATGACGATGAATGGACAAGAAGTGGTGACGGTCTACGAAACGATGGTCGGCATCACCGAGCGCATGCTCGACGCGGCCACCGCCAGTGAATGGGATCGCCTGGCCGAACTCGAGCAGGAATGCGCCGCCCATGCGCGTCGCCTCAAGGCCAACGAAGGCGTGGCCCCGCTGGCCGGCCAGGAACGCGTGCGCAAGGTCGATGCGATCCGCCGCATGCTCGACGCCGACCGCCGCATCCGCGACTTGACCAGCCCATGGATGGCGCACCTGTCGTCCCTGATCAACAGCAAGTCGACCGAACGCCGCGTCGCGCGCGCCTACGGCGTCTGATGCGCCCGGCGGGGGTTGACTGATGCTGCCCCGCGATCTTGTTGGCGGCGTCACGCGCATCACGCCGGCCCAGGCCGCCGAGCAGGCCGTCGACCCGCGCCAGCAAGCCTTTGCGCGCGCCGTCGCGCCGTTGCTGGGCAAGGCGATCCACGGCGAAATCCAGGCCAAACTCACTGACGGCACCTTCATCGTCAAGTTCGCCGATACCCAGGCGCGCATGCAACTGCCCCCCGGCGCGCTGGTCGGCGCCGACGTGCCGCTCACGCTGATCGGCCTGCATCCCCGCCCCACCTTCCAGGTCGGCACCCAGACCACTGCCACCGGCTTTGCTGAAGCCGGCCCCGCACCGCAAGCCGACACCGACGCCCCGGGCGCGCCGCTGGGCTACCGCGAAGGCGCCGCCCTCGGCCGCGCCGGCGCCCTGCTGGCCTCCAGCGCCGGACTGGGCGCGCAGGCCTTTGCCGGCGGCACCGAAGCAAAAAATACCACGCTGAGTCCCACCGCCCAGGCCCTGGCCGGCGTGCTGGCGGCCGCTCAGAAAGCCGAGACGGTACTCACCGCCGTCACTGGCAGTGCGCCGCTGGTGGCTACGCCGGACGCCGATCCGGCGGCGCTGGCCGCCGGCCTCAAGCAAGCGTTCGGCAAGAGCGGCCTGTTCTACGAATCGCACGTGGCCGAATGGGCGCAGGGCTCGCGCGCGCTGGCCGAACTGGCAAACGAACCGCAGCAGCAGGCCGCACAGAACGGCGCGCGCCCGAACCCGCAGGATCCTGCCACCGCGCAGTTCATCAGCATGCAGCTGGCGGCGCAGGAACAATCGCAACTGGCGTGGAAAGGCCAGCTCTGGCCCGGCCAGCCGATGGAATGGGATGTGCAGCGCGAAGCCCACGGTGGCGGCAGCGACGATGGCCAGGCGATCTGGAACAGCCGCCTGCGCCTGCGCTTTCCCGAACTGGGCGAACTCGATGTGCAGCTGCGGATGGTGGGCGGCGCCTTGCAGATCGGACTCGCGACCGGCGATGACGCCACCGCCGCCCTGCTGCGCCAGCACGTGCCGAATCTGGCCGGCGCACTCGATTCGGTGGGCACGCCGCTGGCGGGGTTCGATGCGCGCGCGCGCACTGCCGCGGTGGCGCCGAAGCATGATAATGATGATGATGGCGACCATGAATAAGCTCGCCAACCAGCGCATCAAGAGCGCGGTAGCGATGGCCTACAGCGCCGGCGAGAAAGCGCCGACGGTCGTGGCCAAGGGCTCCGGCATGATCGCTGAACAGATCATCCAGCGCGCCCAGGATGCGGGCGTGTTCGTGCACGAATCGAAAGAGTTGGTCTCGCTGCTCATGCAGGTCGACCTGGACCGCGAAATTCCGCCAACGCTGTATCGAGCAATTGCGGAACTGTTGGCATGGCTATATCATATTGAGTCGGCTAAAAAGAACGGTGAGTCACTCCCCACCGCACCTGATCCGACGCCCCACCTCCCCCCGGAACAAGCGTCAAGGACATAAAGCCTAGCGATGGATGAAGCAGAACTGGAAGACTGGCACGACTACGAAGTCGCATCGCGCCGCGAGATCGTCTCGCTGCTGCGCCAGATCGGCGAACACAACCAGCTGATCCGTCTGCTGATCAGGGGCGAGGCCGATGTCTGCGTGACCTCGATCCTGGCCGTGGACGAAGACAGCAACACGATCGTGCTCGATCGCTCGGTCGATCCGGCGCAGAACCAGCGCATGGCGGGCGCGGCGCGCGCGAAATGCGAAACCACGCTCGACAAGATCCGCATCCTGTTCGGCGCCGCCAACCTGGCCCCGACGGTCTGGCGCGGCGAACCGGCACTGCGCGCCGATATTCCCCCCACTCTGATCCGCCTGCAGCGGCGCGAGTACTACCGCATGGCCACGCCCGTGACCAATCCGGTGCGCGCACTGATTCCGGTGCCGATGGAGGATGGCACCGGCGGCATGAGTGTGTTCGCGCTGCATGACATCAGTGTCGGCGGCATTGCCCTTCTCGACAGCAAGCTGCTGCTCGATACCACGGTCGGACGCGTGATCGCCAACTGCCGCATCGAACTGCCCGAGATCGGGCCGATCGCCACATCGCTTGAAATCCGCAACTCGCTCGACCTCACCCTGCTGAACCACAAGACCACGCGCCGCATCGGCTGCCAGTTCGTCGACATCTCGCGCAGCGGACTGGCGGCGGTGCAGCGCTACATCACGAAGCTCGAACGCGAGCGCAACGCGAAGCTGGCCGGGCTGGCCTGACTGTGGCCAGCCCCGCAGATGCGGGGATGGCCTTGGGTATACGATCGGCTTCATGCACACGACCACCCCGGCACCCCGGCCTTCACTCTCGCCCGCCAGCGCCAGCCTGCACGGCCACGACACGGTAACGCTGGCGCAGGCCATGGGGCTGCTCGCGACCGTGGGCGACCTGGCCATGGGCCAGCCCATCGATGCCTCCGCGCGCGCCGCGCGCCTGGCCGCGCGCATCGCATTGGCTGCCGGTGGCGACGCCGCCGCTGCTGCGCACGCCCACATGGCGACCCAATTGCGCTGGTCCGGCAGCACTGCCACGGCCACCGGCTTTGCCACGCTGCTGGGCGACGACATCGGTGGCCGCCACGCGATGCTGACCCGCACGCTCAGCGCGCAGCAAGCCGCGCGCCTCGACCAGGTGAAGCATCACCTCACACCACTGGCCGCCATCCACTGCGAGGTTGCGGGCAACATCGCTGCCCTGCTGGGCTTGCCGGCCCCGGTCGAACACGGCCTGCGCCACCTGTTCGAGCGCGACGATGGCCGCGGCCAGCCGTACGGTCTGGAAGGCAGTGTGGTGCCCGCCGTCGTGCAGCACGTGGCGCTGGCCGGCGACATCGAGATCCTCGCGCGCGCGCATGGGTTCAGCGCGGCGCTGGCGATGGTCACGCGTCTGGGTGGCGTCAGGTATCCGGCAGCGCTGGTCGCGCAGGTGACGCCGCACGCACAGGCGTGGCTCGACGCACCGGGCGCGCTCGAGGAACCGGCGCTGCTCAGCGACTTCCTGCCGCTATCGGTACCGTTGACGCTGGTGGCCGATACCGTCGAACTGAAGCTGCCCTGGCTGGCCGGTCATTCGCGCCGCGTGGCGCTGCTGGTGCACGGGGCCGCGCAAGGCTTGGGGCTGCCGGACGTCGACCAGCGCAGCCTGGCGCGCGCGGCGCTGCTGCACGGAATCGGGCGCGCGGCCGTGTCGAATACCGTCTGGGAACGTAGAAGCAAACCGGGTAGCGCCGACTGGGAAGCCATCCGCCGCGCGCCCTACTGGACGGCGCGCATCGGCAACCGGATCGACGGCGTCGAGGCCGACGCGCAGCTGGCCTCGCAGACCTATGAACGGCTCGATGGCAGCGGCTACTACCGCAGTCTCGATGCCACCACGCTCGGCATGCCGCAACGCCTGCTGGCGGCAGCGACGGTCTACGTGGCTCTGCGTTCGCCACGGCCATGGCGCGCCGCGCACGAACCGGCGTCGACGCTGGCGTTACTCGAAGCACACGTGACGGGTGGACGCCTCGATCGCGCTGCGGTGGACGCCGTGCTGGCGGCCGCCGCGGCGTCAATCGCGCCGCCAACGGGCCAGTTGTTGTCAGCGCGCGAGGTCGACGTGCTGCAGCGCCTCAGCCTGGGCGAGTCAGGCAAGGACGCCGCGCGCGCGATGCGCATCAGTACCGGCGCCGTGCGCACGCATGTCGAGAGCATCCTGGGCAAGCTCGGATGCGCGACCCGCGTTGCAGCCACCTTGCGCGCGCTGACGCTCAGGCTCATTTAACGAAGCACGATCTACGTAGGGTGGACGGCTAGGCCGTCCACGCGTACAGCCACACTTGGCTCAGCAACAAACGAGGGGTGCCGTCAACCCCGGCGCACCCGCAACGCACCAGCCATGCCCAATCCAGCCAGCAGCAGCGCCAGCGAACCCGGTTCCGGCACCTCGGTCACACCGGCAAAGCTGAAGTCGTCCATCGCATACGAACCCTGCGCGCCGCTGGAGACGACCACCGTATCGATCGCGCCATCCCAGCCGGCGTCCAGGAACGCCGCCACGCCGGACAGTTGCAGCGCCGCCGAACTGGCGACCAGCAAGCCCTGGAAATACAGGTCGAAGCGCACGCTGCTGTCCTCGTAGCCCGAGAACCAGGCGCCCTCGAACACGGTGGGCGCCAGGAAGCGGATGGTGCTGGCGACTGGCCCGCCGTCGGTCCAGTCGGTGGTGACGCGGCCCGCGCCGGAATGGGCGGCAAACGGATCCTGCTCGCTCGTGAAGACATTCAGGCCGGCGCCCGACCAGTCGAGGCCACCGTAGTTGGCGGCGACGGCGGCGTAGCCGTCAGGACCGACGATGTCGTCGAAGTCGAGCACGGTCGCCGAGGCGAAGGGTGCGCACAGCGCGAAGGCGACGGCTGCGGCCGCGTTACGAAGCATGGGATGCATGGAATTCCTGTTAATGGTGATGGAAGCGAACATGGTCAGACCAGGCCCAGCGCCGGATCGCTCACCGTGTGGCGGCCGGTTTCAACGCGCCCGGCAAAGCGGCGCAGGTAGTCGGGCTGGCCCGAGACCGTGGCGCTCAGGTCGTACCAATAACCGTTGGCCGCCAGCGCAATGCGCACGAGCAGTTCGGTGCGCGGCGCGAGCGTGTGCAGCTGGCGCAGTTGCGCATAGGCGTTTGCATTCAGGTTGAACGTGCACGGCGCCGCGCCGGTATTCAGCAGGCGCAGTACCAGCTCACCGGTGGCGGCGTCGCAGCGCACATGGACGTCCGGGCGCGCCTGCCCTGCCGCGACGGCGCGCAGCGCGCTGCCGGTGAAATGGCGGTGATAGCCATTCGGACCCAGCACCCACAGATCGTAGGCGCCGCCGACTGCGGGCGTCCAGCTGTCGGCCAGCGATTTGCCTGCCTCGACGGTATAGCGGCGCGGTACGGCAGCCAGGTTCTTGCGGTCGTAGACGTGGAAGACCGCGCCCTGGCGCCCGCTGTTGATGAAATTTAGCGTGACCTGCACGGCGGCCATCGTGGCGCCAGGCTGGACCTGGCAGGTGGTGGCCAGTTCATATGGCAGCGCGCGCGATGGCCGCGTGCCCGGCGCCTGGATCGGCATTTGCGGCGACGCCGGCGGCGCGATCTGCGCCAGGCGCTGCTGCGCGGCGCGCAGGGCGTCGGCCTGGCTGCGATTGGTGCGGCCCTGCAGTGCCGGCAGCGCCTCGTCGTTCGGTGTCGCGAAGTTGAAGGCGCTGGTCAGATCGCCGCAGACGGCGCGGCGGTACGCGCTGATATTCGGCTCGATGACACCGAAGCGCGTTTCCAGGAAGCGCAGTACCGACGTGTGGTCGAATACCTGCGAATTGACCCAGCCGCCGCGGCTCCACGGCGAAATCACGTACATCGGCACGCGTGGGCCGGGCCCGTAGACGCGCCCGTCCGCCGCCGGCTGGCGGGTGCTGCCGGCAGGCCGGGGGTGCGTGTAGTATTCCGGCCCCAGCGCGCCAGGCGACAGCGTCGTCTTGCCGGCGTAGCCGCCCTTGCCGTCCGGCGATGGCGCCGAAGGCGACGGCACGTGGTCGAAGTAGCCATCGTTCTCGTCGAAGTTGACGATCAGGACCGTCTTGCTCCAGACCTCGGGATTGGCCGTCAGCGCGTCCAGCACCTCTTGCAGGAACCAGGCGCCCTGCACCGGGCTCGATGGGCCCGGGTGTTCGCAATAGATCGACGGTGCATTGATCCACGACACCTGCGGCAGCTTGCCTTCGCGGATATCGCGCTTGAAGGCGTCCAGGTACTGCTCGGGCTGGGTCCCCGGCAAGGTGTTGGCGATGCCCTTGTAGAGCGGGTTCTTCGCGTTGTCGGTGGCCGCATCGTAGGCGTGGTACGGCAGCGCCTGGCCCGTGTTGGTGTACGGCTGGCCAGGGGCGCCGCCGCTGGACACCGGATAGCCCGACGCGATATTGGCGCGCCGGAACTGGCGGAACGCGCCCAGCATATTGTCGCCCCATTCGTCGGGCATGTTCTGGTAGCTGATCCAGCTCACGCCTGCCTTCTCCAGGCGCTCCGCATACGTGGTCCAAGTGTAGCCCGTGTTCACGCCGCCGGGCAGGCCGTCGATCGCATCCCACTCATTCGAGACAAAGGCCGTGCCGGTGAGCCCGGCGCCGTTGGTGCCGGTCAGGAAGAACGAACGGTTCGCGTCGGTCCCCGTGTGCATCGCGCAGTGATAGGCGTCGCAGACGGTGAACGCATTGGCCAGCGCAAACGCGAACGGGATCTCGCTTTCCTTGAAGTAGCCCATCGAGATGGGATTCTTGTAGCGCGGCCACTGATCCATGCGGCCGTTGTCCCAGGCCAGCTGGCTGTCGAGCCAATCGTGTGGCGTGCCATTCACGCGCTGGGCGTTGCCGCGGCTCGCATCCAGGTGGAACGGCATGACGACGTTGCCGTTGGCCAGGCGCTGCTGCCAGACGCTGCGCCCTTCGGGCAGCGGGATCGTGAAGCGGTCACCGAAGCCGCGCACGCCCTTGAGGGTGCCGAAGTAATGGTCAAACGCGCGGTTTTCCTGCATCAGGATCACGACGTGCTCGACGTCGCGGATGGTGCCGGTCGCGTTATTGGCCGGGATGGCCAGGGCGCGCTGGATGGCAGGTGGAAAAGCGGCAAACGTGCCGGCTGCGATACCCGCGCGTGCACTATTGCGCAGGAAACTGCGTCGTGAGGTCATAGATTCTATCCAAAGACGTGAGTGTTTAAGCCAGGAAATTTATGTTGCAATATGTTGTCTTGCCGACATGATGCAAGACGGCGCCAGCGTACGCCCGGATCGTGACGACGCCATGACACGGCCACTGGCCTGGCGATAGACGTGAAGACAACGTGAAAACAACAATCGCCGTTGTCACGCAATTATTTTTTCAGAGAAATGTTGCGCACAATTGGAATTTTATTTGCCTGTTTGCAACCACCAACCTATAGTTTCGATCGTTACAGTTCGCTAGATTCCATTTCGCCAAGTCCATCCGCATGAAACTCAACCGCATCGGCATCATCCTCATCGCCTGTGCGCTGGCTGCCATTACCCTCGTCGTCGCCTTGCTCGTGGTCCGGCAGCAGGCCAGCCAGGCTGCGCAGGTGCGCAACAAGGGTGTCGGACTGGTCAAGGCGCTCAGCACGGTCCCGATGACCCTCCTCGCCGACAGCAGTGGCCGCGGCGGCGTGCTCGCGGCAGTGCTTGCCTCGCATGACGGCAGCGACTTCGCCTATGTGACAATTGGCGATGCAAACGGCCGCACACTGGCCGAAATCGCGGGCAGCGGTAGCATCGCGCCCGCCACCCCGCTGCCTGCCGATGCGCAGGCCGGCTTCGGTGAGCGCACGCTGCCGGCAACCGGTGGCAGCGCGCCGCTGCGCGAATTCTATGGCCCGCTGGCCGACGCCAGCGGCGGCAAGGCGTACGTCCGCGTGGGCTTCCATCAGCCCGGCTTTACCGTGCTGGCCCAGGATGTCTCTTTCCTCGCGTTATTGGCGCTGATGATGTTTCTGGTCGTGCCGGTCATGTACGTCGTCATCAAGCGCGAGATGGCGCCGCTGGCGGCGCTCAGCCAGCAACTGCGTGGCCAGCTGCGCCAGCTCGCCGCGCCCGGCAGGCCGGATCAAGCCGGCGCCGACGACATGCGCGAACTGATCACCAATATGCAGCACTACCTCGACCAGGCCGGCGCCCGCATCGTCCAGCTCGAGGAAGGCTCGCTCAACACCACCGCCGACAACCGCCTGCTGCAATACGGCAGCAAGAAGCTCAATGCCGCGCTGCAGTCGCTGCCGGACGGCCTGTTGATGCTCGATCCGGCCGGCGACGTCACGTTCGCGTCCGGCAAGGTCGAGCCCCTGCTGGGCATCCCGATGGACCAGATCCTGGGACAGCCGCTCGATGCCTGGTGCTGCGACCCGGCGCTGCGCACGCTGTTCGGCCGCTACAGCGGCGACCTGCGTGACAACGCCCGCTCGCACAAGATCGACTTCGCGCCGCTGAACGTCGAAGGCCGGCAGCTGAGCGCCACCGCGCAACCGCTCAGCGGCGGGCACGGCACGATGTCGTTCGGCACGCTGGTCGTGCTGCGCGACGTGACCCGCGAATACCTGGCGCGCCAGGCGGGCAACGACTTCGTCGCCCACGTCTCGCACGAACTCAAGTCGCCGCTGAACGTCATCGGCATGTACGCCGAGATGCTGGCCGACAGCGACGACGAAAGCATGCGGGTCGAATCGCTGAACGTGATTCAGGACGAGATCGAGCGCATGAATGCGCTGGTCGGCAACCTGCTCAACGTGAGCAAGCTGGAAACCGGCAGCATGAGCCCCGAACGCAACCGCGTGCGGCTCGACGACATGCTGCGCGACGCGTATGAGCAGGCGCTGCCACGCGCCGAAGGCAAGCAGCTGCGCGTGCTGCTCGACCTGCCGCGCGAACTCGAGGCCGTGGCCATCGACAAGGACCTGTTCCGCATCGCGCTGAACAACTTGCTGACCAATGCCATCAAATACAACCGCCCGGGCGGCAGCGTGACGCTGGCCGCCCGCAATGAGGACAATGAAATCGTGATCAGCGTACGCGACACCGGCATCGGCATCGCGCCGGAAGCCCAGGACCGCATCTTCGAGAAGTTCTACCGCGTCAGCGAAGCGGGCGCTGCCACCCAGCGCGGTGGCCACGGCCTGGGCCTGTACCTGGCGGCCCAGATCGTCGAACTGCACCACGGCCGCCTGGTCGTCGAGAGCGAGCCCGACGTGGGCAGTACCTTCTCGGTCCACCTGAAGATCGTTTCCGCGCCCGCCGGCGCCGCCGTGCTATGAGCGCGCGCCACATCCTGCTCGTCGACGACGAGCCACATGTCCTACGCGTGCTGCGCCTGTCGCTCGAACGCGAAGGCTATATCGTGGCCACGGCCAGCGATGGCAACGCGGCGCTGGCCGCGATGGCGCAGCAGTTGCCCGATGTCCTGATCAGCGATATCCAGATGGACGGGATGGACGGGCGCACGCTGTGCCCGCTGGCCCGCGCCACGTATCCGGACCACCCGTTCCTGATCCTGGTCATGACGTCGATGACCGCGCTCGACGAGCGTGCCTGGGCGCGCGAGCTGGCCAATACCGAATTCCTTGAAAAACCCCTGAGTCCGCGCCAGCTGGTGGCGCGGTTGTCCCGCCATTTTGCGGCACTGGCGTAACGCCGCGCCAGCCACCAAAGCCTGCCCATGTCCCTTGATCTTCTGCCCACCCTCGACTACACCCGCCACGAGCGCTGGCTGCGCCGCAGCACCGGGAGCGATTATTCACTAGCCGTCTGCGACGCCGCTGGCGCGCCCTGCTGGAGCGCGCCCGGTGACAGCACCCTCGCATCGTGGATCACGGCGCTCAATGCCGGCGGCTTCGCCTGGCCATCCACGGGCGACGGCATGCAGCGCCACGATGCGGGCGACGCCACCCTGCTCTACACGCCGATCATCGCCAAGAGCGGCCTGATCGGCTACCTCGCGGTTCGTGCGGATACGGCGGCAACAGCAGCCACCGACGTGCCGTTCGCGTGGGACGCACTGGCCGAAGCGCTCGAAGACATTGCCAGCACAATCGCCGACGACTGCCGCACGCAGGGTGAGCTCGATGCGATGGCGGACGAACTGTCGGACCGCTACGAAGAGCTGCACCTGGTGTATGCGATCGACCGCCAGGTGCAGGACATGACCACGGGCGAAGACCTGTTCGGCGAGCTGCTCGAGAGCTGGGCCAGCCACATGGACGCCGACGTCGCCGCCTTCATCAAGCCGGGCGAGAACCTGTGCGTGTCGGCCACCAACCTGTCGGCGCCGATCCATAACCTGGATCTGGTGCTGGTCGAGATGCGTGGCGACCTGTACCGCTTCTCGCATTCGTCGCGCCAGCCGATCGTCATGAACGAACCCGACGATCCGCGCCGCGCGTACATCTTCACCGACATGCCGTTCAAGATCCTGTGCTGCCCGGTCTTCCAGGACAAGTCGGTCGTGGCGATCCTGGTGCTGCTCAACCATGCGAACAAGGAAGATTTCAGCAACAGCGACCGCAAGCTGGGCGAAGTGCTGGCCAATCACCTGTCGAGCCTGTCACGCATGCACAGCATGCTGGCCGAAACGAGCAAGTTCAACCAGCAGATGGCGGCCGCGCTGATCGAAGCGGTCGAAGCGAAAGACCCGTACACGCGCGGCCACAGCGAGCGCGTGCACCACATCGCCATGGAAATCGGCCGCGCCCTGCGCCTGCCACCGCGTGAACTGGACAACCTGTTCTGGGGCTCGCTGCTGCACGACGTCGGCAAGATCGGCATCCCCGACGCCGTGCTGTGCAAGCCGGGGCGCCTGACGCGCGATGAATTCACCTTCATCATGGTCCATCCCGAGCGCAGCTATGAAATCCTGCGCCACATCGACCGCCTCAAGGGCGCGGTGCCGGGCGCGCGCCACCACCAGGAAAAGTACGACGGCACCGGCTATCCGCATGGCCTGGCCGGCAACGACATTCCGTACAACGCGCGCATCATCGCGGTGGCCGACACGTACGATTCGATCACCAGCTCGCGTGCCTACCGCGCCGGGCGCAGCCATGAAGTGGCGATGGCCGAGATCGCGCGCTGCGCCGGCACCCAGCTCGACCCGGGCGTCGTGGCAATGTTCGAGACGGTGTGCCGCGCCGAGCCGGGCTGGATCGCCGAGTTCCGCATCGCCCGTGATCCGGTGCCGGCGCCGGCCCCAGTGCAGGTCGCCGTCACCGCATGAGCGACACCACCGCCCCCGAGCGGATCACCCGCAGCCGCATCGGCGCCATGACGTACCTGGCGCCGCTGACGGCGCTGGTGGCCGACGAGGCCGTCCAGACGCTGCAAGCGGCGCTGAACGAATGCGTGGCCCAGCACCAGGTGTCGATCGTGGTCGACCTGGGCAAGGTCACGCTGCTGTCCGGGCGGGCGCTGAGCATGATGGCCGACATGGGCGAGCGCCTCGGTGAGCTGGGCGGCTGGCTCAAGCTGGCGTACCCGAATGCCCTGCTGCAGGACATCCTCGCGGCCACGGGCCTGCTGGAGCAATTGCCGCTGTTCGATGCGCGGCCCACCGCGCCGCGCCGCGTGCGCGAACCGGGCAGCAAGCTGGGCGACATCCTGGTCGAGCGTGGCGCGGCCAGCGCCGAGCAGGTCGCCGAAGCGGCGCGCCTGCAGGACCAGACCGGCAAGCGCATGGGCCTCATCATGGTCGAGCGCAAGTGGATCACCGAAGCGGCGCTGTACCAGGCGCTGGCCGACCAGCTGGGCCTGCCGTATGTGCAGCTGCGCACCGGCCTGTACGACCCGGGTGCGCTGGCGCTGCTCGAACGCGATGTCACGCGGCGCCTGAACGTGCTGCCGCTGTTCCAGGTGCAGGGCACGCTGACGGTGGCCAGCGCCGAACCGCAGGCCATCCACAGCATCGACGAACTGCGCGCCCGCACCGGCGTGCGCATCCGCATCGTGGTCGCGCCGCCGGCCGATATCCGGCGTCTGGCCGACGAAGCGTATGGCGGCGCCCTGCCCGATTTCGTGCAGACCGAAGCGAGCGACCTGGAACTGATCGAGTCGACGATCCCCGACGACTACACCCAGATCGACGAAATGGCCGGCGCCAGCCCGGTCATCAATATGGTCAATGCCGTGATCCAGCGCGCGATCCGCGATGGCGCCAGCGACATCCACATCGAGATCTCGCGCAATCGCGCCCGCATCCGGCTGCGCATCGACGGCGTGCTGTACGAAGTCATGTCGCCGCGCGTCGACCAGCACCCGGCCATCGTCTCGCGCCTGAAGGTCATGGCCAACCTCGACATCGCCGAGCGCCGCCTGCCGCAGGACGGCCGCATCCAGGTGGCGACCCAGGGCCGCACCGTGGACCTGCGCTTCTCGTCGCTGCCCGGCATCTACGGCGAAAAGGTCGTGCTGCGGGTGCTCGACAAGAACCAGTCGATCCTCGACGTCGACAAGCTCGGCATGAATGCGCATGCAGTCGGCGCGTTCAAGCGCCTGCTGGGCCGCAGCCATGGCCTGATCCTTGTGACCGGCCCGACCGGCAGCGGCAAGACCACCAGCCTGTACGCGGCGATCAGTCACCTGAAAAGCATCGAAAAGAATATCGTCACGATCGAGGACCCGGTCGAATACCAGCTCGACATCATCAACCAGAACCAGGTCAATGACGCGATCGGTTTGACCTTCCCGAAGATCCTGAAACACGTGCTGCGCCAGGACCCGGACATCATCATGATCGGCGAAGTGCGCGACCGCCAGACCGCCGAGATCGCGGTGCAGGCGGCGCTGACCGGCCACCTGGTGCTCACCACGCTGCACACCAATGACACGCTGGGCGCAGTCTCGCGCCTGGTCGAGATGGGCGTGGAGCCGTACCTGCTGTCGTCCGCCCTGATCGGCGTGATGGCCCAGCGTCTCGTGCGCCGTGTGTGCCAGGGTTGCCGCACCAGCTACCTGGCCACGCCCGAAGCCGCGGCGGCTTACCGCTGGCGCGGCCAGGGCGACCTGCGTCTGATGCGCGGGCGCGGTTGCCCGGCCTGCTATGACTCGGGCTACAAGGGCCGCATGGGCATCTACGAGCTGCTCGAAGTCGGCCCCGACCTGCAGCGCATGATCGTGGCCAACGCCAGCAAGGACCAGCTGGCCGCGCACGTGGCCTCCACTGGCCACCATGACCTTTACGCCGACGGCATGGCGCGCGCTTTTGACGGCCACACGACGCCCGAAGAAATCGCGCGCGTCGTGCATTCCCTGTAACCGCCATGCCGATCGAACTCGACGCTCCCGGCGCCGGCCCCGGCCCGGCCCGCAAGACCGCCCCGTCAGCCGCCTCGTGGTGGACGCTGGGCGCGCGCCCGCCGGGCATGCGCGAACGGGCGCTGTTTACCGAGCGCCTGGCGCTGCTGCTTGAGACAGGCGTGCCGCTGCACACGGCGCTGCAATCGTTGCACGACCAGACCGAACCGGGCCAGCTGCGCACGATGATCGGGACCATCGGCGACGACATCCTGGCCGGTGAACGCTTTTCGTCGGCGCTCGGGCGCCATGCGCTGTTCCCGGGCAGCTACGTCAACCTGATCGCGGCCAGCGAGGCCGGTGGCTTCATGGCCGAGGTGCTGGTGCAACTGGTCGAGCTGGATGAAAAAGAGGATCGCCTGCGCGCGATGCTGGTGTCGGCCCTGTCGTATCCGGTGATCCTGCTGACGTTTTCATTCGGGGTGGTGGTGTTCATCCTGACGTTCGTGTTCCCCAAGTTTGCCGTCATGTTCGCGTCGATCCATGACCAGTTGCCGATCACCACGCGCGTGCTGCTGGTAGTGAGCCAGGTGCTCACCGGCCATGCCGCGATTGTCGCGGCGCTCACGGCCGGCGCTGTCGGCGCGGCCTGGGTGCTGATGCGCCAGCCCGGCGTGCGCGTCGCGATCGACCGCGCCAAGCTGCGCCTGCCGGTCGTGCGCGACGTGTTCGCCAAGATCTACCTGACGCGCCTGCTGCGCGTGATGGGCATTTCACTCGAACACGGTGTGACGATCCTGGCCACGCTCGAGGCCTGCCGCGCGGTGGTGACCAATGCCGACTTCCAGCGCTTCATCCTCGACCTCGAACGCGACGTCACCGAGGGCAAGGGCATTGCCGCCGGCTTCGAGCACAGCAATTTCGTGCCGCTGTCGGTGCGCCAGATGATCGCCACCGGCGAGGCCACCGGCACGCTGGGCCGCGTCATGACCCGCGTGGCCGATTCGTACGACCGCGAATTGACGCGCCTGCTGGCGCGCCTGACGAAGATGGCCGAGCCGGTGATGCTGCTGGTGATGGGCGTCCTGGTCGGCACGATTGTCAGTTCGCTCATTTTGCCGATATTTAAATTGTCACGTGCTGTGCACTAGAGCGTTACTCAAAAACCACACTTTGTCACACGATTGAATAGTTAGTGCCGAATGGAAACATGACCATGTTACCCTTCGGCATTACCTTTTTTAACCATGCAACGTCCTGTAAAGACGCTTGTTCAACTATTTAAATTTTCCATGTCGAGCTCATTCAAGCGCACTGCCGCCGCCGGTTTCACACTGATCGAATTGCTGATTGTCGTGATTATTCTTGCAATTATTTCTGCGATTGCGATTCCGCAATTCTCCTCGGCGACAAAGGATGCGCAAATGTCGGCGCTTGACGCTAACTTGGCCACGATGCGTAATTCGATTGAACAGTATCGCGCACAACATTCGGGGTTTACCTACCCAGGGACGAATGCATCCAGTACCGGCGAAGGTTGTACCGGCGCAAAAGGCACCGGCGCAGCTGGCACCGAGCAGGCCTTGAAGGATCAGATGCAGTTTGCGTCCAATGCAAAGGGCGAGACCTGCACGGTCGCCGACAATACCTATCGATACGGGCCGTACCTGCGTCAGGGCATACCGCTTGAGCCGATCAATAACATTGGCACGATCGTTGTCACGACGACCGGCACCATCGCAGCCCCAGCGGCGGCTGGTACAGGCTGGGCGTACGACACGAAAACAGGCCGATTCATCATGAATAGTGCCGATAAGGATGCTGCCGGCAAAGCGTATTCGGATCATTAATCAGACGGCTATCAGCATGAACGCGCGCCGCTGCGCGGCCTACACGCTGACTGAACTGATATTCGTGGTCGCCATCCTCGCCATCGCCGCCGCCGTCGCCATACCGACGGCGCAACCGGTGGCGGAGTTTCGCGCCGATGCCGCCGCCGGCGAAGTGGTGAATGCGCTGCGCTTTGCCCGCGAAAACGCGCTGCACAGCGGCGAGCAACGGCTGTTTGACTGCGATGCGCCGGCCAATGCGATCGCCGTGTACGCCCTGGTCACTGCCAGGACCACCACCACGGCGTCGAACATGCCCGTCGAACACCCATTCAACCGCGCACCATATCAGCTGACCCTGAACGCTGCCCCCGCCGGAAACAACATGGCCCTCGTGCGCTGCACCTTTACCTTCGAGGACAACTCGACCGCTACTGCCGTCGCATTTGATGGAGCCGGCAAGCTGCTGCGTGGTGCAGGCAACAGTCCGGCGCGCGAGCGCGTGCTGCGTGCGGGCCAGGTCGTGTTGGGCGCCGGCAATGTCGAGCGCACGATCACAGTCGATGCCACCGGTCGCATCACGGTTTCCTGACCATTTTCCCGGCCATGCACGCTCTCCCATCGCGTACCAGGACCGCCGGCATGACGCTGCTCGAGGCGGTGTTCGCCCTGCTGCTGCTGTCGGTCTGCCTGATCCCGGCCGCCAATGCGCTGCGCGGCGCCATCAACGTGCCCGCCGACAGCGCCCTGGCGGCGCGCGAACTCGATTGCGTCAGCACGCTGATGGACACCGTGCTGGCCGAACATTACGCCGACCTGCTCAGCGCCGCCGGTGCGCCCGACGCGCCGTCGGCCTATTCGACCCCTGGTGGCACCCGCGCACCGGCGATGCCGGCCCATTGCCCGGCGCTGACCGTTACCATCACCCGCTACGGCGTCGATAGCACCCGCAGGATCGGCCTTAACGGCACCGGCGAGCATCTGCTGCGCGTGACCGCGGCGCTGGCCGCCCCCGCCGGCCGCTGGCCCATGACCACGCTGGTGGCGCGATGACGATGCCCCGCCCTGCGCACGGCTACACGCTGCTCGAACTGCTGATCGGCCTGACCATCGCGGCGCTCGTAATGCTGCCGCTGAGCGAGATGCTGCGCGCCGGCGCCGACAGCGCGCGCTTCGTGCGCGCTGGCCTGGACCAGAACGCGGACGCCCGCTTCGTCCTCGGCCGCATCGTCGCGCAAGCTGCGGGCGCACCACAGCAAAATGCCAAAAGAACCGGCGACCTTGCAGCCTGGCTCGCGACGC
Source organism: Massilia aurea (assembly GCF_014200505.1). Lineage (GTDB taxonomy): Bacteria > Pseudomonadota > Gammaproteobacteria > Burkholderiales > Burkholderiaceae_D > Telluria > Telluria aurea_B. The sequence continues at coordinate 476,994 of NZ_JACHBX010000003.1, forward strand.
TTCCGTACACACTCACCAATGGCACCCTGGTCGAAACCATTCTGGACGGCAAGACAGCGCGCAATTCGGTGCTCGCCACCGGTGTGCGTGCATTCGACCTGCGCTTGCTAGACGTCGGCGCCGGCCGCCCTGTCATGCGCATCGAGCTCGTGTTCGACCGTCCGGATTGCGACACCAGCCGCGGGCAGGACTGCAGCGTTGCGTATGCGCGCACTGTCCGACTCGGGGCGGCGCCATGATGCCGCGGCGCCAGGAGGGCGCATTGCTGCTGATGGTGTCGCTGCTGCTGGCCACGCTCGCGGCGCTGGCGTTCGGCATCAACCGTGCGGGCAGCGTCGAACTGCGCTCGATCAACGACGACTATGAGGGCCGCGCCGCCGCCTACCTGGCCGAAGCCGGTGTCGCCGCTGCCAGGTGGTCGGGGCAGGTTGGCGCCTGCGTAACGCGACCGGTCGGCCCCATTGCCCTGGGCGGCGGCACCGTGACGATCACGATCAAGAGCGAGGACATCATCGACGTCACGGCTACCGCCACCGTCAATGGGGCCATGCGCACGGTGACGCGCAACGGATTGCAGCTGTACGATTTGCGGCAGACCGAGCGCGTTGACATCTCTGACAAAACAACCGATACCACCATCGTCAACCCAAGCGCAGGGCCGCTGGAGAAAGAGCAGACGCTGCGCCTGGTTTCCGGCAAGTCGCACATCCTGATGAAATGGGATATGGACGAAATCGACGACGACGTGCTGGTCGTGTCGGCCACGCTGAACATGATGCCGACCACCATCAGCGGTGTGGTGCGCCAGGTCGCAGCGCATCGCGTGACGACGGAATGGGACAAGGGCGCCACCTGGATCAAGGCACGTCCGGCGTCGAACTGGAACGGCGGTGCCTACACGGACGCCGTGCTGGCCTCGGCGGGCGTCGGCAGCCTTGCGGTCAACTGGGACCTGACCGGCCTGTTCGATGGCTGGGCCAGCGAGCGCTTGCTCCCCCTTGGCGTGCTGCTGCGCCTGGTCGACGCCGACCAGGCGGTCAACTTCTACAGCCGTGAAGCGCCCCTCTCCGGCATGCGCCCGCTGCTGCGGATCGTGCGTGCCAAGAAGTGCTGATGATCGACATGAGCCCAACATGACATTGCGCCAACTCGTCACGACCATCCAGCACCGGCTGCAGCCATCGGCAGCGCGGCCCATTGGCGCCGACTTCGCGGCCAACCGGCTCAATCTGGTGCAGGCCGACTGGCGCGATGGCGGCTGGCGTTTGCGTGCCGCCAGTTCGCTGCCCTATCCGATGCCGCGTGACGTGCTGCTGGCGTCCCCGAAGGCGCTGGTGCAATTCGTCGATGCTGCGCTGGCGCAGGCGCCGTTCCAGGGCCGCCGCGTGATTTCCGCGCTGCCCCCGGCCGACGTGCGCATCCTGCCGCTCACGGTGCATGTCGCTAGTGGCCAGACCGAGGCGCAGGCGGTGGGCCGCGCGGTGAGCGAGCAACTGGGCGAGCGCGCCGGGCAGCACGTCATCGATTACTACCAGGTGCGCGGCGCCGACATGGACGGCGGCGAGCGGCAGGTGCTGGTCGCTGCTGCGCTCAAGCACCGGGTGCTCGATTACCTGGCGATGCTGGAACACGCACGCCTCGAGCCGGTTGCCCTCGACATCGGCCCGGCTGCCATCGGCCGCCTGCTCGCCACGCTGCACGGCAGCGACGTCGGCCAGTCGGTCGCGCTGCTCAATTTCGGCGCGGCCAAAAGCTACCTGACCGTGATCTGGGGCCGGCGCCTGATGCTCGATCGCGAGATCGCGTTTGGCGAAGACATGCTGGCAGGCGCTGTCGCGGGCGCGCTCGACCTCCAACCCGAGACGGCCGCCAGCCTGCTGCGCCAGCACGGCATCGGCGCGCGCCCCGGCATGGCGGTCGATAGCCCGCACATCGAGCTGCGACGCGCGATCCGCGCCATCCTGCACCCGGCCTGCCAGGCACTGGCCGACGAACTCGCCCATACCCAGGTGTACGTGGCCTCGCGCACGCGCGGCAGTTCGATCAGCCGCCTGTACCTCAATGGCAGCCTGGCGCGCTACCCCGATATCCAGTCCCGGATCGCCGAGCTGATCGACGTGCCGGTGCATCTGCTCGATCCGTTTGGCGCCTTCCCCGAATCGGCCCGGGACACTGCAGGCGATACGGCGGGCGAACCGGCAACGACATCGCTCGCGCTGGCCACCGGCCTGGCGCTGCGCGGAGGCGCCGATGGCTGATATCGACATGATCCCGCGCAGCTACCGCGACGGCGTGCGCGTGCGCCGCACGCTGCGCCGGGCCGGCATGGCGCTGACGGCGATCACGCTGGCCGCGGCGGCCGGCATCGGGGCACTGCGCTGGCAGAGCGCCGCACTGGAGCGCCGCACGGTCACGCTGCAGCAGGCGGCCAGCGCGGCGCAGACCAGCCAGGCGCAGGCGGCCACTGTGCAGGCAGCGCGCGAGCGCCTGCTGGCGCAACAGGGCCTGCTGCGCGCGCTGCGGCGCGAAGGCGAACTGGCCGCACTGGCCGCCGCCATCGACAGCGCCCTGCCCGCGAATGCCTGGCTGACCGCCATCAATCTGCAGCGTGACCTGCAACTGGCCACGGCGCCCCCCGCCACCGCTACGACGCCCGCGCCGGCCCCGGACAGCCGGGCAACGACATTCGCTACCGGCAATGCCGACGGCGGCACGCTGGTCATGGTCAGCAGCGTCGAACTGGCCGGCCAGGCGGCCGATTACAACGGCATCACGGATTTCCTGTCGAACCTGGGACGCATGCCCGGCATGCATGGCGTCGAACTGCTCTCGAGCAGCGCCAATCCATCGACGGCCGCGATTGATTTCCGCGCCGTGGTCGTGCTGATCCCGCCGGCGGAGGCGCCATGAGCCCGAAACTGCGCGACCTGCTCGTCGCCCTACCCGCGCGCCAGCTCAATCTCATCGTTGGTGGGGTGATTGTCATCGCGCTGCTGCTGGCATGGACGCTGGCCCTGCGCGCGCCGCTGGCCGCCTACCGGCAGCACAAGGCAGCGCTGGCCGCACTGGAAGCAGCGGGCACGGCCACACCAGGCGCTGCACCGCCGTCGGCCTCCGCCGCCGCCATCACACCAGCGCCAACGCCACCGGAGCCACTGGCCCTCATCGCGGCGGTCAGCCACAGCGCCGCAGCATCCGACGTGGCTGTGTTGTCGGCAGCGCAAGGCGCGCAGCGCACCGTGGGCGGCGTGCGCCTGCTCACGGTCGAGATCGTCGCCAGCGCCCGCTACACCGCCCTGCTGGACTGGATTGCCGCCATCGAACGACAGCAGCCAACCGTGGGCATCCACCGACTGACCGTGGAAGCCGCCGACGATACCGACGACCGCGCCATCACCCTGCAGCTCGTCATCCACGACACTGGAACACCACCACCATGAAACACACCTTGATGCCGACGCTGGCGCTGGTCCTTGCCGGTCTGGCAGCCAATGTGCTGGCCACGCCGCCCCGCATCGTGCGCGATCCGTTCGTGAGCCGGCTCCCGGCCAGCGCGCCACTGGCCGCTGCGGCGCCTGTGCCCGCCACGCCGCCACGCCTGCGCGCGGTGGTGCTCAACGGCGCGCAGTCGCTGGCCAATCTCGACGGCAGTGTCGTGGCCACCGGCGAGCGTGTCGCCGGCTATACCGTGCTGCGCATCGATGCGCGCGGCGTGCTGCTGGGCCATGCCGGCAGCGAGCACCTGCTGACGATGCAGGACAAGGACGCCCAATGACCCCGCGCTACCTGCTCGTCGCCCTGTGCGCAGCCTGGGCCTGCCTCGCACTGCCCGCATCTGCGAACACTGCCGCGCCGGCCGTGGTGACGAAGAGCACGGCCACCGCGCCGGTACCGTTGGCCCCGGTAACGATGTCGTACACATTCCGCGACACGCCCATCGAAGAGTTGTTCAACATGATTGCGCGCAGCGCGCGCATCAATATCGTGCTGGGCAAGGGGGTCGGCGGCAACGTCTCGATCAACCTGTACGACATGACGGTGCGCGAGGCGATCGAGGCGATCGCCGAAGCCGGCGGCTTTGCGGTGACGGAACGCGCGGGCGGCTTCCTGATTTCGGACCCGAAGACCGCGCTGCCCGAGCGCGGCGCCATCCTGCAGGTGAAAGCGATGAAGGTGCGCTACGCCGACGTGACCAAAGTGGGCGCCATCCTGGCGCGCCAGATCGGCGTGCCCGGCACGGTGACCGTGCTCGACCAGACCAAGACGCTCGTGGTCGAAGCGACAGCGACGGGCCTGGAGCGCGCAGCGCTGGTGCTGCGCGAAATCGACCGCGCGCCGCAGCAGATCCTGATCGAAGCGAAGATCCTGGAGATCACACTCGACCAGAACGAAAACTTCGGCGTCGACTGGTCACGCGTGTTCAGCGGCGACGGCCCCGACACGGTGGGCGCGACGGGTTTTGCCACGCGCGCCGGTCCGCGCTTTTTCCTGAATCTGGTCAACGGAAATATCGAGGCCTACCTGAGCGCCCTGAGCAACAAGGGCCGCGTGCACACGCTGGCCACGCCGCGCCTGCTGGCCCTTGAGGACCAGGAAGCAAGCACGAATGTCGGCGACCAGCTGGGCTACCGCCTGACGACGACGATCAACAACGTCACGTCCGAATCGATCGAATTTCTCGACACCGGCGTGATCCTGCGCGTAACGCCGTCGGTGGACGCCGACGGGCGCATCATGATGAAGATCCGGCCTGAGGTCAGCTCGGGCTCGGTATCGGCCGGCATTCCGTCGAAGAAGACGACTGAAGTGAACACGCAACTGGTGGCCAGCGACGGGCAACCGGTGCTGATCGGCGGCCTGATCAAGCGCAGCCGCACCTACCGGCGTCTGGGCATCCCGCTGCTGTCGGATATTCCGGTGATTGGTGGCGCTTTTGGCAGCACCGACGATGGCGGTGCGGCCACCGAAACAATTGTCGTCATCACGCCGCGCATCGTGCCGTCCAGTGGCCCGGCCATTGACGGCGTTACCGAACGCACGCTCCAGCAGGCCGAGCAGACGATGCGCACGCGCGGCGATATGCTCGACCGCAAGCTCGATACGCTCGACCGTTAGTGCATTACACCTGCATGTTCATGATGTCCTGATAGGCGGAAATCATTTTGTTGCGTACCTGCACAGTCGCCTGGAACGCAATGCTCGATTTTTGCATCGCCACCATCGTGTCCGACAGGCTGACCGTATCGTCGCCCATCGTAAACCGCTTGCTCAGGGCTTGCGCCTCGGCCGAACGGTCGCTCACGCCCTGCAACGTGCTGTGCAGGGCTTCCGCAAAATCGAGCTTGACCGTGGGTTTGCCCCCGATCGCGCTCGCGCCGCCCAGGCCATTGGCCACCTCGGGCGCCGCCGACGCCTTGGTCGCTGCCGCCTTGAGTTGCTCCATCATGGCCTGGATCCGGCTTGTATCAATGCCGCCGATGCCGCCAATACTCATCTTGCCCTCCGCTTGTGTTCGCCTTGCAGAAAACTCTACAAATGCACTCAGGGAAGCAGAATAGCAGCGCAAAAGCGAATTTGACGGGCGAATCAGGCCCGTAAACGCCCGCTATTTCGGGGTTTGAATGTTGCCCGGTGGCTCCATAATGCGTGCTGTCCCCACCCATTTTGACCAGGCCCCTCCACCATGGCAGCAACTGCTGAAAACCTTATCGACACGCCACCAGGCACGCCGGCCCCCGCTACCCCGTCGTTTTTCCAGACGACCATGGGCAAGCGCGTTGCCGTGGGTGGTGGTGTCGCGCTCATTCTGGCGTTGATGATTGCGGTCTGGATGTGGAGCCAGGCGCCGGAATACCGGGTCCTGTTCGCCAACTACAGCGACCGCGATGGCGGCGCCATTACCGCGTCGCTCGACCAGATGGGTGTGCAGTACAAGTTTTCGGAAGGCGGCAACGCGATCCTCGTGCCGGCCGAACATATCCACGATCTGCGCCTCAAACTCGCGGCCCAGGGCTTGCCGAAAGGCGGCAACGTCGGCTTCGAGCTGATGGAAAACCAGAAGCTGGGCGTCTCGCAGTTTCTGGAACAGGTCAATTACCAGCGCTCGCTCGAAGGCGAGCTGGCGCGTTCGATCCAGTCGCTGGGGTCGGTGGCCGCGGCGCGCGTCCACCTGGCGCTGCCAAAACCATCCGTCTTCGTGCGCGACCAGCAAAAGCCGACCGCGTCCGTGCTGCTGAACCTGCAGCCGGGCCGCGCGCTCGATCCGGGCCAGGTCAGCGCCATCGTCCACCTGGTCGCGTCGAGCGTGCCGGAACTGACCACAGGTAACGTCACCGTCGTCGACCAGAACGGCGCGCTGCTGTCCGATACCAGCAACAAGGGCGCGGGCGGCAAGTCGCTCGATCCGACCCAGCTCAAGTACGTCGACCAGGTTCAGCAGAACATCATCAAGCAGGTCGAGTCGATCATCAAGCCGCTCGTCGGCGAAGGCAATGTGCGCGCTGAAGCCACCGCCGAAGTGGACTTCGCCCAGGTCGATACGGCCGCCGAAATGTACAAGCCGAACTCGCCACCGGAGCCGCAGGCGATCCGCAGCACGCAGAGTTCGGAAGTGGTCGGCGCAGGCGGCGCGGCATCCGGCGTACCGGGCGCGCTGTCGAACCAGCCACCGGGTGTGAACACGGCGCCGATCCAGGGCGCACCACCGGCCGAAGCAGCTGCACCGAGCGCCCCGACCAGCAAGAACTCGACCACGAATTACGAAGTCGACAAGACCATCCGCTACGAGCAGCGCCCGATGGGCGGCATCAAGCGCCTGACGGTCGGCGTGGTCGTGAATCACCGCCGCATTGTCGACCCGGCCACCGGCAAGGTCACCGTGCGTCCGCTGGCTGCGGCCGAAGTGGCCCAGATCAACGAGCTGGTCAAGCAGGCGATGGGCTACAACCAGGCCCGCGGCGACACGCTGAACGTGACCAACGCGCCGTTCGACGGCGTGGACAAACCGGCCGAGGCAGTGGTAGAACCGACCTGGTGGAGCGATCCGGCGAACTTCCCGCTGTTCAAGGACCTGGCCCGCTATGCCTTCGTGGCTGCCGTAATCGCGTTCCTGTACTTCCGCTTCCTGCGTCCGCTGCTGCGCCCGGCCATCAAGAAGTTCGACGAAGCCACCGCCGTGCCGGAAGAGCCGAAGGAAGAAGAAAAGGACGAGGACGCCGAAGAAGAAGTCGCCGACACGCCAGCCGAAGAAGCGATCAAGGAAGAAGAAAAGATGCGCCAGGACATGGGCTATCGCGCCAACCTGAAAATGGCGCAAGAGCTGGCAAGCAAAGATCCGCGCATCGTCGCCAACGTGATCAAGGGATGGTTGGGTTCAAATGAGTGATAAAGACAAAGACAATACCAACAAGGCCGCCATCCTGATGCTGGCCCTGGGCGAAGCCGAAGCGGCCGAGGTGATGAAGTTTCTGGGCCCGCGCGAAGTGCTCAAGCTGGGCGCGGCGATGGCGCAGATGAAGGCGGTGCAGCACGAACAGGTGGTCACGGTGCTCGAGGATTTCGTTACCGAAACCAATCTGCACTCGACCGTCGGTCTGGATTCGGACGAGTACATCCGCCAGGTGCTGACCAAGGCGCTGGGCGACGACAAGGCGGCCGTGCTGCTCAACCGTATTCTCGGCGGCAAGGACGCGTCGGGCATCGAGAGCCTGAAGTGGATGGACTCGGTGTCGGTCGCCGAACTCATCCGCAACGAGCACCCGCAGATCATCGCCACGATCCTGGTCCACCTCGAGCGCGACCAGGCCTGTGAAATTCTGGCAAACTTTACGGAACGGTTGCGCAACGACGTGGTGCTGCGCATCGCAACGCTCGACGGCGTGCAGCCAGCGGCGCTGCGCGAACTGAACGACGTGCTGACCAAGCTGTTGTCGGGCAACGAGCACATCAAGAAGTCGTCGCTGGGCGGTGTGCGTACGGCGGCCGAGATCTTGAACTTCATGAGCGGCGAGCAGGAATCGGCCGTGATGGACAACATCAAGAACTACGACAACGACATGGCGCAGAAGATCATGGACGAGATGTTCGTGTTCGACAATATTATCGATATCGACGATCGTGGTATCCAGTTGCTGCTGCGTGAAGTACAGTCCGACATGCTGATCATTGCGCTCAAGGGCGCCTCGCAGGATCTGCGTGAGAAGGTGTTCAAGAATATGTCGCAGCGTGCCAGCGAAATGATGCGCGAAGACCTGGAGTCGAAAGGTCCCGTGCGCTTGTCTGAAGTGGAATCCCAGCAGAAGCAGATTCTGCAGATCGTGCGGCGACTGTCCGATGAAGGCCAGATCGTCCTGGGTGGTAAAGGAGAGGATTCGTTCGTCTGATGGCAATTTCAAAAGAACAGCAGAGCGCCTACCAGCGCTGGGAGATGGCCTCGTTTGGCGACGAGCGCCCCAGCACGCTTGCCCGGCGCGCTGCTGAGCAGCCATCCGCGCCCGCAGCGTCGGCGGGCGTATCGCTGAACAGCCTTGGCCTTGGCCTGCCGCCGAACGTCATGCTGCCCAGCGTCGAAGAACTCGAAGCAATGCGCGAGGCGGCGCGCCAGGAAGGCTTCGCACAGGGCCTGGACGAAGGCCGCGAGCAGGGCCGCGCCGACGGCCACGCCCAAGGCCGCGCCGAAGGGCATGCCGAAGGTTTTGCTGCCGGCAGCGCCGAGGGCGAGCAAGCCGCCAAAGAAGAACTAGAGCAATTGCGCACGGTCGCCGCCAGCTTCGGCAACGCCGTGGCGCAGGCCGACGAAACGATCGCCAAGGATGTGCTCGACCTCGCGCTGCGCCTGGCGCGTGGCATGGTGCGCACTGGCCTGGACGTGCGGCCCGAGCTCATCATGTCAGTGGTGCGCGACGCCATCAACCAGTTGCCGATCCTGCAGCAGCCCGCCCTTCTGATGCTCAATCCGCAGGATGCCGAACTGGTACGCCATGGCATGGCCGAAGAACTGGCCACCGGCGGCTGGCGCATCATCGAGAATGCCACGATCGCGCGCGGCGGCTGCCGCGTCGAGACGGCCAGCAACCAGATCGATGCCCAGGTCGAGGCCCGCTGGCAACGCCTGACCCACGCGCTGGCCGCCAACGTCGACTGGCTGAGCCCGTAACATGGACGACCACACCACCCCGCAACCGCCCCAGGCATCCTCGCACGACCGCCACACGGCGCGCTGGAAAGCGTATATCCGCGATTGCGACACGCTCGTCAGCTTTGCCGAGCCGCTGCAGATTTCGGGGCGCGTCACGCGCGTGGCGGGCCTGGTGATGGAATGCGTCGGCCTGCGCCTGGCCGTGGGCGCAGCCTGCACCATCCCCACTGCCAGCGGCCAGATCGAGGCCGAAGTGGTCGGGTTCGAGGGCGAGCGCCTGTTTTTGATGCCGCAAAGCGACACCGAAGGCGTCGTGCCGGGCTCGCGCGTGTTCCCGGTCGAAAGCGTGCTGCCGCCACCGGGCAGCGTGCCGCACGGGCGGCGCCGGCCGCAAGACCGCGCGCGTCACCTGCCAGTGGGCATCCAGCTGCTGGGCCGCGTCGTCGATGGCGCCGGCCGCCCACTCGATGGCCTGGGGCCGCTCGGCACGTCCGACATGGCGCCGCTGAACGCCCGCCCCGTCAATCCGCTCGACCGCGCGCCGATCAAGGACACGCTCGACGTTGGCGTGCGCGCCATCAATTCGATGCTGACGGTCGGCCGCGGCCAGCGCCTGGGCCTGTTTGCCGGTACCGGTGTCGGTAAATCGGTCTTGCTCGGCATGATCGCGCGCTACACCGAAGCCGAGATCATCGTCGTCGGCCTGATCGGCGAACGGGGCCGCGAGGTCAAGGAATTCATCGACCAGATTCTGGGCCCGGAAGGCCGCGCACGCTCGGCCGTGGTGGCCGCACCGGCCGACTCGCCGCCCCTCTTGCGCCTGCAGGGCGCAGCCTACGCCACCGCCATTGCCGAGTACTTCCGCGACCAGGGCAAGAACGTCATGCTGATCATGGATTCGCTGACCCGCTACGCGATGGCGCAGCGCGAGATCGCGCTGGCCATCGGCGAGCCGCCGGCGACCAAGGGCTATCCGCCATCGGTGTTCGCCAAGCTGCCAGTGCTGGTCGAACGGGCCGGCAACGGCCTCGAAGGCGGCGGCTCGATCACGGCGTTTTATACCGTGCTGTCCGAGGGCGACGACCAGCAGGATCCGATCGCCGATGCCGCGCGCGGTATTCTCGACGGCCACATCGTGCTCAACCGCCACCTGGCCGAAGCGGGCCACTATCCCGCGATCGACATCGAACAATCGATCTCGCGCGCCATGCACTCGATCACGACGCACGAGCACCAGCTGGCGGCGCGCAAGCTCAAGCAGCTGTACTCGCGCTACCAGCGCTCGCGCGACCTGATCAGTGTGGGTGCGTATGCGGCCGGCAGCGATCCGGTGCTTGACATGGCCATTGCCAAGAACACCGAGATCGAGGAATTCCTGTGCCAGGAAATCCACGACAACGCCTCGCTTCCCGAGAGCTTGGGGCGATTGACCACGTTATTCTAGTGATTGCGGGCAACGTCATGCCGGTAGAATGTAATTCACCATGGCACAAGCTTCCGCTCTCGAAACACTGATCGACCTGGCGCAACGCGATTCCGACGCGGCCGCCAAGCGGCTCGGTGCGGCCCTGAAACTGGTCGAGGACGCCGAGCAGAAGCTGGCCATGCTGGTCGGTTACCGCGACGAATACGCGCGCAAGCTCGACACCGCCCAGATGGACGGCATCACCCCTTTCGCGTACCACAACTTCGTTGCCTTCATCGGCAAGCTGGACCACGCATTGAGTGGCCAGCGCGAGGTGCTCAAACATGCGCAGAACAAGGCGACGTTCGAGCGCACGACCTGGCAGGAAAGCGAGCGCAAGCGCCTGTCCTACCGCACGCTGAACGAACGTGCGGCAAGTGAAGCACTCAAGGTCGAGAACAAGCGCGACCAGAAGCAGATGGATGACCATGCAGCCCGTGGCGCCCGTTACAAACAACGCTGAACCAACGTCGATAGTCGAGTCCACCATGACGATGCAGACCAACACCCTCCCGTTCCAGATCACCGGCGCCAACGCCGCGACGCAGCGCCCGGCTACGCCGGATCGCCTGGCCGACGCAGCACGCAGCAGCGGCACTGGCGGATTCAGTGCCACGCTGAACCGTGAAATGGCCACGCGCCAGCCCGCTGCACAGCCACCGCAACCGGCCGCGCAATCAAAACCGGCGCAAGGACCGAAGCCGGCCACCGCCGACAAACCAACCAACCGCGATCCGGTACGTGAAGGCCCGACCCGGTCGACCATCCGCCCGCCGATGCACGATGGCGACGCCAAGTCCACGCAAGCGGCCAGCAGCAGCACGGCGGACGCAGCCAGCGACGCCGAGGACGCTGCGGCAGCAGAAGCGGCCGCGGCGGCAGCGGCAGCCACCACGCCCGTGACCGACATGCTGGCTTTCATGGCCAGCCTGAGCCAGCCGGCCAGCAACGCCGCCACCCTCAGCACGGACGCCGCCGCAGCCGGCGCCGCCACGGAAGGCGACGCCCAACTGACGGCGCTCGAAACGGCGCTCGACAATATGAAAGCCATGACCACCGGCGCCACCGACGACACGGACGCCGCCAGCGGCAAGGGTCAGGCACTCGCCAGCGGCGTGCAGCAGGCACCTGCCGACCTGCGCACGACGCAGGCGCCCGGCGCCGCGCTGCCACAGGGCGAGCAGGACGCCGGCCAGTTCCAGGCCCAGCTGCGCGATACACAGCAACAACAGCAGCAATTGCCGGTGGCCGAAGAAGCGCCGGCCCCGCTGGCCGCACTGCAGGCCCAGGCGGTCAAGGTCGATGCCATGGGCAATCCGGGGATGCCGGGCGACCGCATCCCGGCGCGCCTGGGCACCCAGGCCTGGGACAACCAGGTCAGCCAGCGCATCGTGTACATGGTCGGCAAGGAACAGGCGGCCACGCTGACGCTGAATCCGCCCGACCTGGGCCCCGTGCAGATCGTGCTGAACGTGACCAACGACCAGGCCACCGTGGCCTTCTCGTCCGACCAGCTCGACGTGCGCCAGGCGCTTGAAAACGCCCTGCCCCGCCTGCGCGAAATGATGAGCGAAAGCGGCATTGCGCTCGGCAACGCTACGGTCGACGCCAACGTGCCCGACGGGCGCCAGCAGCAGCAGGACAGTGACCGCCGCGCGCAGGGCGGTCAGCGCGGCGCCGGTGGTCTGACGGGTGACGGCCAGGATGCCGCGCCGGCCGTGAACGAGGTCGCGCCACGCACGCGCACCGTGTCGATCGGCGACCGTGGCATGGTCGATCTGTTCGCCTGATGCCGCACGGATGTCCCGGGGGCGGCCACACGGCCGCCCTTTTCTATTCTGTCATCGCGCCTCAGCAACAATCACACGGATTACCACGGCTTCCCCCCTCTTTTCGAGGCTTGCCGGGACGCATCTTTCCACGACAATGCCATAATGACGAACCCTCACCAACCAGCGGCAAAGACACATCTTGAAAGCGAATCCGAAAATGAAAGCTGATCCGAAAGCGGACACCGCAGCGGCACCTTCCGGCTCGAAGAAAAAGCTGATCATCATGATCCTCGCCGCCGTGCTGGTGCTGGGCGCAGGCGCCGGTGCGGGCTGGTACTTCACGCAGGGCGCCGCCGCCCACGGCGAAGAAGAAGACGCGCCGGCCAAAGAGCACAAGAAAAAGAAAAAGAAGAACCCGGACGCGAAAGCCGAGTACGTGCCGATCGAATCGTTCACCGTGAACCTGCAGCCGGAAAACGGCGAACAGTATTTGCAAGTACAGTTCACGCTGCAAGTGGCGGGCCCCGAGCAGGCCACGCTGGTGAAGGACAATATGGCGATCGTGCGCAACCGCATGCTGCTGCTGCTGTCGAGCAAAAAAGCATCCGAGATCAGCACCGTCGAGGGCAAGCAGCAGCTCGCCACCGAGATCCAGAAAGCAATTACCGAACCCTTCGAGAAAGATGGCGACGAACAGGAAGTGTCCGACGTATTATTCACCTCGTTCATCATCCAGTAAATCCAGACAAACATGGCCGATAATTTCCTCTCCCAGGAAGAAGTCGATGCCCTCTTAAAAGGGGTCAACGGCGATCAGGACGACATCTCGGCGCCTGAAGACACCTCGGGGGTCCGCACCTATAACCTGGCAACGCAGGAGCGCATCGTGCGCGGCCGCATGCCGACGCTCGAGATCATCAACGAGCGCTTCGCCAGGTATTTGCGGATTGGGTTGTTCAACTTCCTGCGCCGCAGCGCCGAAGTGTCGGTCGGCTCGGTGCGGGTGTCGAAATACAGCGAGTTCATCCGCAACCTCGTGGTCCCGACCAACCTGAACCTGGTGCACATGAAGCCGCTGCGCGGCACGGCGCTGATGGTGCTTGATCCGGGCCTCGTGTTCCTGCTGGTGGATAACCTGTTCGGTGGCGACGGGCGCTTCCACACCCGCGTCGAGGGCCGCGATTTTACCCAGACCGAGCAGCGCATCATCATGCGTATTCTCGACATCATCTTCGAGGCGTACGCCAAGTCGTGGGAGCCCGTGTTCCCGGTCGAGTTCGAGTTCATCCGTTCCGAGATGAACACGCAGTTCGCCAACATCGCCACCCCGAACGAAGTGGTCGTGTCGTGCACCTTCACTGTGGAGCTGGGCTCGGTGTCGGGCCAGATCCACTTCTGCATGCCGTATTCGATGATCGAGCCGATCCGCGATGCACTGACCTCGAGCCTGCAGGGCGAAGCGCTCGAAGTCGACAAGCGCTGGGTGCGCCTGATGACGCAGCAGATCCAGGTCGCCGAAGTCGAGCTGGTCGCGGTGCTGGGGCATGGCAAGGCCAACTTCGACGAAATCCTCAACATGAAAATCGGCGACGTGATCCCGATCGTGGTGCCCGAGATGGTGCAGGCCACGGTCGATGGCGTCCCCGTAATGGACTGCAGCTACGGCGTCTTCAGCGGGCAATATGCGCTGAAGGTCGAGAAGCTGCTCGCCAATAGCGACACATTCAACAAGTAATTGGTATATTGGCAAGGCGCATCGCGCTGGCCGCACAGGAGAACACCATGTCCGACAATCAGGAAGACCAGGAACACATCGACGACGATTGGGGCGCCGCCATTGCCGAGCAGGCTGCTGCCGAAGCGGCAGCACTCGAACGCCAGACGTCCTCCGCAGCCGCCGCACCGGTGGCCGCCGCAGCCGTATTCAAGGATTTTTCGAACAAGGGCGCGCGCAACGAAACGCCGAACGATATCGACTTCATCCTCGACATCCCGGTGCAACTGACGGTCGAACTGGGCCGCACCAAGATCGCCATCAAGAACCTGCTGCAACTGGCGCAGGGTTCGGTCGTCGAGCTTGACGGCCTGGCGGGTGAACCGATGGATGTGCTGGTCAATGGCTGCCTGATCGCCCAGGGCGAGGTGGTGGTCGTGAACGACAAGTTCGGCATCCGGCTTACCGATATCATCACGCCATCAGAGCGGATTCGCAAACTCAATAAATGACCGCACGCCGCGCCGCCAGCTATTTCACGACCATTGCGGCGCTGCTGCTGGCGGCGCCGCTCGCGCTGGCGCAGCAGGCGGCGCCAGCCACGGATACCACCACCGGCCGGGCGCCCGCACCTGCCGTGCCGGCGCCGACCACCGTGCCCGCCACGACCGCGCCGCCGGTTGCCGCGCTGCCGGGCGATACTGCGGCACTGCCTGGTGATGCTGCCGTGCCTGCCGCAGCGGAAGTCCCTGCCAGTGCGGCAGTGACGACTGCGCCATCCACCACGACCACCGCCCCTGCCATCACGCCGATGCGCCCGCCGCCGCAAGTCGCGCTGCCGGCCTCCAGCGGCTCGGGCGCGGCCGGCCTGCTGCAAACGATTTTCGCGCTGCTGCTCGTGCTGGGCCTGTTGATCGGCCTGGCCTGGCTGCTCAAGCGCTACGGCCCGAAGCCGGGTGGCGGCCTGGCCAATCTGCGCGTGGTCGGTGCGCTGAATATCGGCGGACGCGAGCGCATCATGGTGGTCGAAGTGGGCGACCAGTGGATCGTCGTCGGCGCCGCTCCGGGCCGCGTGAACGCGCTGCACACGATGCCGCGCCAGGACGTCGATCTGGGCGCAGGCACGGGCGCCGCACAAGGCGGCATCCCGGCCACACGCTTTGCCGACTGGCTCAAGAACACGATGGACAAACGCAATGCGTCATAAACACCTGTGGCTGGCCGCTGGCCTGGCCCTGCTGCCGCTGATCGCGGCTGCGCAGCCCGGCATCCCGGCATTCCAGAGCAGCCCGGCAGCCAACGGCGGCACCGCGTATTCGCTGCCGGTGCAGACGCTGCTGCTGCTCACTTCGCTCACCTTCTTGCCCGCTGCGCTGCTCATGATGACGAGCTTCACGCGCATCATCATCGTGCTCTCGCTGCTGCGCCAGGCGCTCGGCACCCAAACGGCGCCACCGAATCAGGTGATGGTCGGGCTGGCGCTGTTTTTGACCTTTTTCGTGATGGGGCCGACCTTCGATCGCATCTACAGCGAAGCGTATCTGCCGCTGCAGAACAACCAGATCCAGATGACCGAGGCCATGAACCGGGGCGCCGTGCCGCTCAAGGAATTCATGATCAAGCAGACGCGCGAATCCGACCTGGCCCTGTTCGTCAAGATTTCGCGCTCCCCGGCGCTGCAGGGCCCCGAAGACATTCCGCTGCGCGTCCTGATTCCGGCGTTCGTCACCAGTGAACTCAAGACGGCGTTCCAGATCGGCTTTGCGATCTTCATCCCGTTTTTGATCATCGACATGGTGGTCGCGTCGGTCCTAATGGCGATGGGCATGATGATGATGTCCCCGGCCGTCATCGCGCTGCCGTTCAAGCTGATGCTGTTCGTGCTGGTCGACGGCTGGCAACTTCTGCTGGGCTCGCTGGCCCAGAGCTTCTACTAGAGGACGCCGCGCGATGACTCCCGAGAGCGTGATGACGATGGGCCGCACGGCCATGGAAGTGACCCTGATGGTGTCGGCCCCACTGCTGCTGGTGGCGCTGATCGTTGGCCTGATCATCAGTATTTTCCAGGCTGCGACCCAGATCAACGAAGCCACGCTGTCGTTCATCCCGAAACTGGTCGGCGTGTTCGTTACCCTGGTGGTCGCCGGCCCGTGGATGCTGTCGGTGATGCTGGACTATATGCGCCAGGTGTTCACGGGTATTCCCGGCCTGATCGGCTAAGGCCCGCGTGCGCACGCCCGGAAGCGCCCGATGCTGACGCTGACCTCGGTGGAAATGAATGCCTGGATTGCCGGCCTGCTGTGGCCGCTGTCGCGCATTCTCGGCCTGATCGCTGCGGCCCCGCTGTTCGGCAATGCCAGCGTGCCGGTGCGTGCCAAGCTCGCGCTGGGCATCCTGCTGGCGATCGTCATCGCCCCCCTCGTGCCGGCCGTGCCGGCGGCCGACCCGACCTCGTGGGCGGGCCTTCTTATCCTGACCAAGGAAATGATCATCGGCCTGGCGATGGGCTTTGCCATGCGCATCGTGTTTGCCGCCATTGAATATGCCGGTGAAGTCTCGAGTCAGACGATGGGCCTGGGTTTCGCAATGTTCTTCGACCCCAGCACGCGCGGGCGCTCGTCGGCCATCAGCCAGTTCATGGCGCTGGTGGCGACGATGGCCTTCCTGGCCGTGAACGGCCACCTGATCCTGCTCGAGGCGCTGGCCGAAAGCTTCATCACGATGCCCATCACCGACACCCCATTTTCATCGAACACCGCGCTGGAACTGGTGCGCTGGGGCGGGCGCATCTTCTCGGCCGGGCTGCAGATCGCCATGCCGATCATCGCCGCGCTCTTGATCACGCAGGTCGCCCTCGGCATCCTGACCCGCGCCGCGCCCCAGCTGAACATCTTCGGCATCGGCTTTCCGATCACGCTCGGCGTGGGTTTTTTGACGCTGAGCCTGGTGCTGCCATACCTGGGCGCGCCGATCGTCAACCTGTTCAATCAGGGCATTGAAGTGAGCAGATCATTGCCTCGTGCGAGCAATCCGCAACCGGCGGCGGCGGGTGCGCAGCCGCCGGTCAGGCCGGTGGTGCCGGCGCCGGGGTGAGTCTTGCCAAGGCATCGTCCCTTGAAATGATCAAAACGCCACCGACGACTCACGAATACCAATACATCAGCGCCGCCTGGATATGGCAATTAATTAATCACTACCAATAAAAGCGATCAGTTAAAGGAATCATATGGATTTTGCTGGCCAAGTTGGAAGATTCCGAACCAATCGACCATTAACTGAGCAAGAAAAAAACCTGCAGTTGAAGCAAAATATTCGGCTCGATATTGAGCCACATTATCAGCTAAGCATTATTTCAATGAACTCAACCTACCTCGAGTCGGTTGATAAGTGGTACGGGAATAGAGGAACCATTACAGCAGTAATGCTAATAATTATCGGAATGTTATTGGCAATGTTTTTCGGAATGTTGCATGTCGCACTAACGAGAGACTCTCAGTCTGCGATAGGGAAGAATGACCTCACAATCCTTGTCGTAATTGGGCTCATGATTACCCCCTTTGTATTTGCCGCCATATGGGGACTGAAAAAAGATTCATTCTCTTTTACGCATTACCCATTACGCTTTGATCGGAAAATGCAAGTCGTGCATATTTTTCGGCATGATGGCACGGCATTTTCCATTCCCTGGAATGAAATATTTTTCACACTGACACCTGTTGACCAGCTCTACGGGTTCTGGAACATCATGGGCCATGTTCTGGATGCCGACAAATTGACCGTCAGAGAAAGCTTTGCATTAAGTGTCTCGTCTGTAGGAACTCCAGACGGCATGGCAATATTGCGCTCCCACTGGGAGTTTATTCGCCGCTACATGGAAGATGGCCCCGCCGCTATCGCCGGTCAAGTACAATACTGTATGCCAATTGCTGATCGGCGCGAAACATTCTACGTCGCGTTTTATCGGTCTTTGGCAAACAACAGTGGCCCAGCCATATTCATGCCAGCCTTGATATTTAATATTGCCTTCGACCTTTTAATATTGCCATTTCGGCTCTTCGCCATGCGCACCAGCAAACTGCCTCGATGGCCAGCAGAGATCGAAGCCCAATCAATGCTCGAGCGAGGCGATCCTTACGCCATTGCAGGCAGCGAAAAAGGTGACCGCGTCAGTCTTTATCCCGAGGCCGCCGATGCTGCTGGCGTCATGTTCACTGGCCCGCCGGGGAACCCGCTCGCAGCACGCCACGACAGGCGATAAACAGTTCACTGCTACAAAACTATTGCACACGCACAGTTGAAGCAACCATCAAAATAAGACGAGAATGTATGGATTTCGCAGGCCTTGTTAAAAAATTTCCGTCCAGTCGTCCTCTCTCAGATCAAGAAAAAAATTTACAGCTTAAGCAGAAGCAGCCTCTAAATATTAATCCACATCATCAGATGAGCGTTATCGAAATGAACTCAACGTATCTGGAGTCGGTCGATAAGTGGTACGGCGAAAAAGGGACCATCACCGCGCTTATGTTGATACTCGTTTTAATTTTTTCTGTGGGTTCGAGCGCAATGCTTTACGTTGCAGTAAATAGAGATCCGACTGATGGGGGCGGAAATAAGGATCTGGCGATTATGATTTTCGTAGGAATAACAACCCTGCCGCTAATTTCGGCTGCCATATGGGGGTTATTGAAAGAATCTTTTGCGTTTACTCACTACCCAATGAGATTTAACCGTAAAACTCGCATGGTGCATGTTTTTCGGACGAACGGAACAATATTGACGGCACCCTGGGACGATATTTTTTTCACGCTGATGCAAGTCGACCATGGTTACAAATTTTGGAATATTATGGGACACATTATCGCAGATGATAATATTACGGTCACGGAAAGTTTCGCCCTAAGTGTAACTTCTGACGGTTCTTCAGAGGGCATCAAAATATTAAAGTCGCATTGGGAGTTCATACGTCGATATATGGAGTCAGGGCCAGAAGCAGTGACTGGTCAAGTTGAATTTTGTCTTCCCATCAATAATAGACGTGAATCCCTTCGTATCGCAACCCGGCGTTTATTTGGGGAAAGCGATGGTAATGGGATGCGGGCTTTTCCGATAAATATTTTGGGCCTGGTGTTCTACACGATTGTATGGCCGTTTCGGTTCATTGCAATGATTACTAGTAAATTGCCACGTTGGCCAGCAGACATCGAGTCTGCATCAGCCATCGAAATTGGTGATCCGTACGCGATTGTCGGAACGGCGACAGGCCATCGGACCAGTCTGTATCCTGAAGCGGTTGTTGAAGAGCATGATTGAAGCAACCACTTAAATAAGAGAAAAATTCATGGATTTCGCAGGCCTTATTGGACAATTTCGTGTCAACCGCTCCCTGACCGAACAGGAAAGGCAGCTCCAGCTTCATCAAAAGCAGCGTCTTGATATCGAACCGCATTACCAGATGTGCGTTATCGACATGAACGCCACTTATCTCGAATCGGTCGACAAGTGGTATGGCGACAAGGGCACCATTACGGGAGTCACGCTGACAATCATCAGCATGCTCGTGGCCCTTTTTGCGGGCCTGCTGCACAGCTCGCTGACCAGGGAAACAGCAGGCATCAACAGCAACGACATGGGCATCCTGATCTTCGATGCGGTGCTGTCCTGTCCGCTGATGGCGCTTGCGATCTGGAACCTGTCGAAAGATGCGTTCTCGTACACTCACTATCCCCTGCGCTTTGATCGCACACACCGCATGGTGCATGTGTTTCGCAAGAACGGCTCGGTGCTGTCGCTGCCGTGGGACCGGATCGTTTTCACGATGAGCCCGGTCGACCATGTGTACAGGTATTTCAACATCCTGGGCCATGCGATGGCGGACGACAACGTCACCATCCAGGAAAGTTTCGCCTTGAGCGTATCGGAGGTTGGCACGCCCGAAGGCTTGACCGTCTTGCGTTCGCATTGGGAATTCATCCGTCGATTCATGGAAGACGGCCCAGCCGCCGTCATCGGGCAAGTGCAATTCTGCCTGCCCATCAAAGTGCGGCATGAGTCCCCCTGGTTTGGCGTGCAGCGCCTGATGGCAGGCGATGTCGGCACGCCAATGATGTTCCCATTGCTGGTGTTCAACTTGGCGTTCAGCGCGCTTGTCGTACCCTTTCGATGGATTGCCATGCGCACCAGCAAGCTGCCTCACTGGCCAGCCGAGATAGAAGCCGTATCGATGATTGAAGATGGCGACCCATACGCCATCGCCGGGAAGGCAAATGGTGACCGGATCAGCCTGTTCCCCGTAGCGGCTGAGGCGGCCGGCGTCCGGTTCACCGGCCCACCAAAAAATCCGCTGGCACCAAGAACCGAATGAAACGCGATCCAGTACCGCGAGCGCGTGGTGCTGGACGGGATGGACGGCTTTCGCCGGCGCGTTGCTGCCCTGCCGTCGAAACCGTCGGTGATGCTGGCCGTGGGCGAGCTGGAACAACCGTCAATCGCAAACGGCCCATTACAGGGCCGTCACGCCATCGCCGCCGCACGCCACATGGTGGACAACGCGCGCGAACTCGGCGAGGGGCTACAAAAGGCCAGTACATGGGGTATTCTGGAAAATCAACGCTATTTGAATATGACAAAAGAACAATTGCAATTAACATTAGTGCTTGAATAAGGTATGAGCCATGGATTTCGCAGGCTTAGTCGGAAATTTTAAAAAAATCGCCAGTTAACTGAGCAAGAAAAAAGCCACCGACTTCATCAAAGCAAGAAAATCGATATCGAACCACATTATCAAATGAGTGTGATCGAACTGAATTCAGCATATTTTGAATCCGTTGATAAATGGTACGAATCAAAAGGTACCATTACGGCAGTTAGCTTGACAATAATTGCCATGTTCACTGCAGCATTTGCGGGTCTTTTACATGTTGCGCTCACACGTGAAAATTCTTCTGGCATCAGCAGCAAAGATTCAGGCATCTTGATTTTTGCTGCGATAATTTTTCTGCCGATTCTTGCATCAGCAACTTGGTTGTTGTTCAAGGATTCTTTTTCTTTTACACATTACCCATTGCGATTTGATCGAAAAAACCGAATGGTATATGTGTTTCGCAAGGATGGCTCTGCACTATCAATCCCATGGGTTAAAGTGATTTTTACTTTAAGCCAAGTGGATCAAGGATATAAATTTTTCAATATACTGGGGCATGCGATGGCTGACGATGGCGTCACCATCAAGGAGAGTTTCTCACTGAGTGTTTCTTCTACTGGCGATACCGATGGATTGGCAGTATTAATTTCGCACTGGGAATTCGTCAGGCGCTATATGGAAGATGGGCCGGATGCGGTGATAGGACAAGTGAAGTTCTGCCTGCCCATCAAGATGCAGCGAGAATCAGCTTGGTTCGGCGCCCAGCGTCTGATGATCAGAACCGCTGGGGCGCCGGTAATGTTCCCCGTGCTTGTGTTCAATTTGGCGTTCAGTGCGTTGATTATTCCTTTCCGTTGGATCGCGATGCGCACTAGTAAAGTGCCGCACTGGCCAGCCGAGATCGAGGCCAAGTCGATGATGGCGGATGGCGACCCTTACGCCATCACAGGAGCCGGAAACGGTGACCGGATCAGCCTGTTTCCCGCAGCGGCTGACGCCATGGGTGTAAGGTTTACCGGTCCTCCGGGCAATCCGCTTACGCCTGGAGCTTCTCCTTCGTCGGCCGATTCACCACAACGACAGAATGTGCCATCTGCCAGGCCTACCCTAAAGAAGTAGCGGCCATGCTCGAGCAAGTGCCAATGAATAACGCGCTTGTCTGGTGCATGCGGTAGGGCATATTCAGCAAACATGTCGTTGCGCTGCTCGCGCAGCTTGATTGATACTGGTGACGGGCCGACGCAAACAGGCATCCATCGCCAAAAGAGCGCTACACGGCTGCAACGTCATGTCGGCAGGCCGCTCTCGCTGAATCAGCCAATGT
This sequence comes from Massilia aurea, assembly GCF_014200505.1. GTDB lineage: Bacteria > Pseudomonadota > Gammaproteobacteria > Burkholderiales > Burkholderiaceae_D > Telluria > Telluria aurea_B. The sequence goes on from NZ_JACHBX010000003.1 coordinate 499,045, forward strand.
GCTCGGCGCTGCGAGGGGGGCAGGACCCAGCCGCCACTATCCCTGCGTTTAGACCGCAAACGGCGAACGGTACTATCGGTTCGCGAGAAAGGCTCTGCTGTCGCCCGGTTCACCGGACCACCAAAAAATCCGCTGGCACCACGGGCCTGACGAAAGGCGTCGTGCGCTATTATGAGAATAATTCTCATTTGAAGCCAGGCGCATGATTGCCCTTCCCCTCCCAGTCAGTTCTCCATCCCGTCGCCGCGTGTTGGGGGCAGCCGCACTTGGCGCCATGACGATGCCATTTGCCCGTGCAGCTAACCTCTGGCAACCCGCCACACTGCAGCAGGCCCGGCAACTCGACATCACCTCACCCATCACCGGCCAGACCTACCGCATCTTCATCAGCATCCCGACCACCCCGCCGCCATCTGCTGGCTACCCGGTCATCTACGCGCTGGATGGCAACGCGACCTTCCCGACACTGGCGGTGATGGCGCGCACGATTCTGCCGCGGGGGGCTGCGCTGCCCGTCGTCGTCGGCATCGGCTATCCGGGCGAGTTCGATTATGGAATGGGGCGCGGGCGCGACTATACGCCGCCTTCGGGCGCGGACGGCCCCGCGAAGGAAGGCGGCGCCGACCTGTTCCTCGACTTTATCGAACGCGAACTGAAACCGCTGATCGCGACGATGGCGCCGCTCGATCCGGCGCGCCAGGCGCTGTATGGCCATTCATATGGCGGCCTGTGCACATTGCACGCGCTGTTCACGCGCCCGGCAATGTTCCAGACCTGGCTGGCGGCCAGTCCATCGATCTGGTACCGCGAGCGGGTGGTACTGGATGGCATCGACGGCTTCAAGCGGCGCGTTGCCGCCCTACCCGCGAAGCCGTCCCTGATGCTGGCGGCGGGCGCGCTGGAACAACCGTCCACCGCGAACGGCCCGCTGCAGGGCCGTGACGCCATCGCCGCCGCACGCCGCATGGTGGACAACGCGCGCGAGCTGGGCGAGCGGCTGCAAAAGACCAATACGCTGGCGCGCGTGCAATTCCACCTGCTGACGCACGAGGACCATGGGTCTGCAACCTTCCCGGCCATGGCGCGTGGTCTTGAATTTTTCCTCACCTGACCTGAAGCGTAAAAAAATACCAATTAATTGTGCAGTAGTGCGACTTAGCCAACCAACAATATTGCCAAGACCCTGCTAGCCTGACGATCCCGGTGCCTCGCTGCGCCAGCCGCCGACCCACTCATGGGCACGATCGACAATGACTCTTTCCAGACCTCTCAAAATTACCGGCTGGATCTTGCTGGCCATCACCGTGGCAGTGATCCTGTTCCTCATGCTGTTCGACTGGAACATGCTGCGTCCCTATATCAACCGCAAGGTGTCGGAAACGACCGGGCGTGAATTCGCGATCCGTGGTGACCTGGACGTCAAGTTCCAGCGTGATCGCAATGGTGAAACGGGCTGGCGGCGCTTCGTGCCGCAGCCGCATATCACGGCCGACAATGTCTACATGAGCAATCCTGCCTGGAGCACGGTCGGCACGCAGATGGCCGCCGCCCAGCGCATCGAAGCCGGCGTGCGCATCCTGCCACTGCTGACCAAAGATGTCGTGATCACCGACCTGCGCCTGGCCAATCCGGACATCGCTGTCCAGCGCCGCGCCGATGGCAGCAATTCGTGGACCTTCAAGGACAACGGCCCCTCCGAATGGAAGGTCGATCTGCAGCGCCTGGCCTTCGACAGCGCCAAGGTGCGCTATGTCGACGAGCCGATGAGCCTGGACCTGCGCGCCACGGCCGACTCGATCAAGGGCGGCGAAACCGCCTCCACGGCCGCAGGCGTGCCGCCGTATGGCCTGGCATTCAAGCTGGCCGGCACCTATAACAAGGCGAAGATCACCGGTGGCGGCAAGGCCGGTGCCGTGCTCTCGCTTACCGGCGACAACACCAGCTTCCCGATCGAAGCCGAAGCCACGGCCGGCGAAAACAAGCTCGGCCTGCGCGGCATCATCCGCGATCCGCGTTCGCTGTCGGGCTTTGCCCTGCAAATGCAACTGGCCGGCGCCAGCATGGCCGACCTGTACGGACTGACCGGCGTGCTGCTGCCGGAAACGCCGCCGTATGCTACCAAGGGCACCTTGCTGGGCAAGAAGGACGGCGACTTCTGGACCTTCACCTATAAAGACTTCACCGGCAAGGTCGGCGCCAGCGATATCGCCGGCACGCTCGCCTACGCCCAGCGCAAGCCGCGGCCGCTGCTGACAGGCGCGCTGACATCCAAGCAACTGCGCCTGGCCGACCTGGGCCCGACCGTGGGCGCCGATACGGGCGAAGGCACCAAGGCCGCGGGCAAGGTCCAGGCGCCCGCGCCGGGCAAGGCCCTGCCTGTGGACCAGTTCAACACGGCCAAATGGGGCGCGCTCGATGCCGAGGTCAAGTTCACCGGCAAGCAGATCCTGCGCACGGCCGACATTCCGCTGCGCGATATCGAAACCACGATCCGCATGAAGGACAAGGTCCTGACGTTGACCCCGCTGAGCTTTGCGCTGGCGGGCGGGCGCATTACGTCGAACATCCGCCTCGACGGGCGCGAGAAGGTGCTGGATGCATCGGCCCGGCTGGCGGCGCGCGGCGTGAAGATCCGCGAACTGTTCCCCAAGCTGCAATCGATGCAGGCAACCTTTGGTGAAATCAATGGCGATGGCGCGCTGGTCGGCAAGGGCAACACCGTGGCCGCCATGCTGGGCACGTCGCAGGGTGAGATCAACGCCGTCGTTACCGAGGGCACGGTCAGCCAGTTCGTCCTCGAACTGGCCGGCCTGAACGTGGCCAACGCCGTCTACGTGAAGATTTTTGGTGACAAGCAAACCATGCTCAATTGCGTGGCGGCGACCACCACGGTGCGCAATGGCCGCGCGAACATCGATCGCTTCGTGCTCGACAGTGAAGATGCGGTGGTGAACGCGACCGGCTATGTCGACCTGGCGACCGAGAAGCTGGACGTGGACGTGCGGCCAAAAACCAAGGGTGCGCGCATCCTGTCGCTGCGCACGCCGCTGTATGCGCGTGGCACGTTCAAGGATCCGAAAGTGGGGCCGCATGCCGGGCCGCTGGCGCTCAAGGCCGGCGCAGCCGTGGCGCTGGCAGCGATCAATCCGCTGGCCGCCCTGCTCCCGTTGATCAACGTCGACAAGGCGCCCGATACGAACTGCGGCGCCGAGATCAGCGCCGCGAAAGAACCACCAAAGGTGAACGGTAAGGTCGCGCCGAAGATCAAAGGTAGTTGAATAGCGACAGGCCCGACATCGTCTTGAACGACATCTGCGCCGCCTGCAGCGTCATTTGCTGCTGCGAGAAGTCCGAGATGGCCTTGACGGTGTCGAGGCCTACCAGGTCGTCGAGCGTGGAGGCGTACTGGATATCCAGGTCGTCGCCGGTGCTGTCGAGGTAGTCAAGTTCTTTCATGTGCGCGCCGACCGATGACTGCACCGTCAGCACGTTCTCGTGCGCGTTCTTGAGGTTATCGAGTGCCGTATTCAGGCCATTGGTCAGCGCCGCTTTGCCGGTCGAGCCTTCGCCCGCCAGTCGCAGCGTGGAGATCAGGTCAGTGACCGTCGTAAACACGGACTGCTTCTGGCTCGGCTCAATGCTGAAAGTATCATCTTGTGCTGGTGCGCCCTTGATGTCAAAGGCCATCCCATCGATCTCGATCTGATTGCCGTCTTTGTACGGCAAACCCTGTTTGTTGGCCACGGGGCCATCCGGGTCCTTGGTATTCACGGAATACGTCGTTACCGGCGGCGTGGTTGCGCTGACGGCGAACTTGATCTCGTATTTCGTGCTGGTCAGTGCATTGCGGTCCACGACCGAACCGGACGAGATCAATGCCGCCCCGGTATTGTTGGCCCCGGCCTGGGTCTGGAACGTCCCATTGCCTGTGGGGATCGCTTCAAAAATGGCGCTGCCCGATGCCGACAGCGGCAGCTTGCGCGAATCGCTGACCTGCAACTGACGCACGCCCTGGTCACCCTGATAGGTGGCGCCGCCTGGAGAGCTTGTGAACGGCTGAGTGGTGGTCTTGTAGCCCGAGAACAGATAGCCGCCCGCACCGTCGGCGGTATTGGCCACGCCCAGCAGGTCGGCCAGCCGGCCTTCGAGTTCGGTGGCCAGCTTCTCGCGATCGCTCGGCAGCATCGTGGCATTACCAGCTGAGACGGCCAGCGTCTGGATGTCCTGCAGCAAGTCACCTGTATTCTGCAGCGTCGATTCCACCTGCGCCAGCGACGACTTCGCGCTGTTGCGGTTAGTGGCGAACTGGGCATTGATTTCCTGCGACTGGCTCACTTCGAGCGCGCGCGCCGAGGCGACCGGATCGTCGGCGGCGGTGAGCAGGCGGCGGTCGGTCGACAGCTGCATCTGCGTGCGCGCGAGCGCGCCTTGCAGCGTGTTGAGCTGGTTGGTCGAAGTTGCATACAGGTTCGCGGTACTGATTCGCATGATGTTCTTTCGCTACGTTAGCGGCTGATCGACAGCAGCGTGTCGAAGATGGTGCCGGCAATCTGCATGACCTTGCTCGACGCCTGATAGGCCTGCTGGTACTTGATGAGATTGGCCGCTTCTTCATCGAGATTCACGCCCGAGACATCGGCCTGGGCGCCGGTGGCCTGCGCCAGCAAGGCATTGCCGGCCTGCGCATTGACCTGCACTTCGCGCGTCTTGTTGCCCACCTGGCTGACCATCTGCGCATACGACGACGTCAACGTGGCGGTGCCGTTGTTGAAGATATTCTTGGTCTGCAATTCGCCTAGCGCAGCGATATTGCGGGTGTCGCCCACGCCACTGCTGTTGCCCTGGATCTTGAACTGGTCGCCGTTTTTAGGTTTTCCGCTCAGCGTGATGCTCACGCCATTGAAGCTGTAGGTCGCACCGTCGACGTAGCTGGCGGCCGGGTCGAAGGTGATCGGTTTGCCAGCGCTGTCCGTCATGGTGACAGTGCTGCCTGCCGGGAAGCCGGTCAGGTTGCCCCCATTGAATTCGAGCGTCACCGGCAGTGCCGGCGGCGCAGTCAGGAAGTCCTTGCTGACTTTGCCTTCGCTGATCTTGGCCGTACCGGTATTGGTCAGCTCCATGCTGGTCATGATTGGGGCCGCAGCGGCGATCTGCGAGACATTATTGGCCAGCACCTTGAAGTTAGCAGCGCCGTCGATGGTCGGGCGCACCAGGAACGTATCCTTTTCGCGTGGATTTTTCTCGAAGGTGAATTCGATGCCGTCAGCTTCTAACGTCGCCGCACCATTGGCACCGGGGGTTACCGGGCCAACTTCCTTGTTGTCGCTCAGACGCATTACACTGTACTTGCCGCCCTTGAACGTGACTTCGTAATCACTGTCCTTGAGCTTGCTCGGATCAGTTACTTTAGCGCTCAGTTCTGCGGCCGGATCGGTGCTGGTGCCTTTGGCGTTGTTAATGCTGGCGCCGACAAAAGCCGGCGCCACGTTGAAGAACGGCTGCCCCTTGTTGCCGTTCTGGTCCAGGCCCAGCTCGTGCTGTGCGTTGAATTCAAAGGCCATGCCAATCGCGATCTTGCCGAGCGCACTTTGAGCCGTGTCGAGCGTCTCGGTACGAAACTCGAGCAGGCCGCCCAGCTTGCCGCCGGAGAGCGCGCCATCGGGCAGCACCGCCACTTTCGAGCCCACCTGGTAACCCACTTCCATACGCGTGAGGTCGGTTGGCGAGACCATCGCCGCCAGCTGGAACGAGTCATTGCCCACCACCAGCGGCTGGCCGTTGCCGATGGAAATCGTCAGGCTGCTGTTGTCGCCCGGCGTGACGCTGGCCTTGACGAATTTGTTCAGTTCGAGCACGACCTGGTCGCGCTGGTCGAGCAGGTCGTTCGGCGGGCGCGTGGCCGACGAGGCGAAATTGGAAATCTGCTCGTTGAGCTTGGCGATCTGCGTGCCGTAGGTGTTGATCGCGGTGACGCTCGCTTCGATTTCGCCATTCACGCCGGTGCGGATTTCGCCCAGGCGCGAATCGAGGTCCTGCAGGCGCGTGGCCAGCGTTTCGGCACTCGACAGCATCGCCTGGCGCGACGGCACCGACGCGCGGTTGGCAGCCATGTCCTGCACGCCCTTGAAGAAGCCCTGCATCGCCGGCGACAGGCCCGACGTGGTGTCGGCCAGCAGGTTGTCGATCTGCTTGATCTGCCCGTAGTACGACTCCAGGCCGCTGGTGCTGGCCTGGGCGTTACGCACCTGCGCATTCAGGAAATTGTCGCTGTAGCGCTTGATCTGTGCGATCTCGGTTCCGGTACCCAGGAAGCCGACACCCGTATCGAGCGCGGCCGACGTGGCCTGCACGACGGTCTGGCGCGAGAAACCCGCCACGTTCGCGTTGGCGATGTTGTGGCTGGTCGTGGCGAGGGCTGCCTGTGCTGCGTACAACCCGGTCTTACCGATGGCGAGGAGGCTACCTGACATAATTTTTTTCTCTCTGTGACAGTACAGTCAACGGCAGGTTTTCAGAAAACTTGACGGTCTCTGGATAACATTAGCGTGTAGCGTGTCGCGTGTCGCGGGTAGGGTGGACGGGTCCCCCGTCCACGCGTTCAACGATCGTTAGTGCACCACAAAATTACGTTAATTTGAACGCGTGGACGGCACAGCCGCCCACCCTACGGGACTGCATGCAAGGCTTACGCCAGCGAGTTTTTGATCAGGCGGGTCAGCTTGGCCGCGTAGTTCGGATCGGTCGCATAACCGGCGCGCTGCAGGCCCTGGGCAAAGGTGGCCGCGTCGCTGCTGCCGATGACTTTTTCGTAACGCGGGTTCTTCGCGATCATGTTCGCGTAATCGCGGAACGAATCGGCCGGGCTGTCGTAGGCGCGGAATTTCTCGACCCGCGTCTGCGGCTTGCCATTCACGTATTCGGTGGTGACGGCGGTGGCGACCTTGCCTTTCCAGCCCGCCCCGGCCTTGATGCCGAACAGGTTGTTGCTGTTGCTGCCATCGGCATTTTTGATCATGCGTTTGCCCCAGCCGGTCTCGAGCGCGGCCTGGCCCAGCATGAACTTGGCCGGCACGCCGGTGGTCTGCTCGGCCGCATGGGCGTGCTCGTGCAGTTTTTCCTGGAACGCGCGCACGTGCGGCGCCTGGATGCGGCCCGTCTCGGTCGTTGCCGGCAGCGGCGGCGCCTTGCTGGCGGTAGCACTTGCTGCAGCACCCGCACCCAGCGCCGCGCCGTTGCCATACATGGCCGCAGCGTTGGTCAGCGACGGCGTCAGGCGGCCAGCGCCAGCGGCGGCATCGCCCCCCATGCCATCGGCGCCGATGGCCAGCGCCTGCTGCCCCATCTGGTTCGCGCTCAGCTGGCGCACCAGCACGTCGGCCAGACCGACACCGCGCTTGGCCAGGTTCTGGCTGGTCTGCTGGTCGAGCATCGTCGTGAAGGTCTTGGTCTGCTGGTTGTCCGTCATGCCTTCCTGGGGCGTGGCATCGCGCATGCTCTTCATCATCATGTTGATGAACATCGCCTCGAACTGGGTCGCCGCTTCTTTCATGGCGGCCGGCGTGCCGGCTTTCGCGCTGTTCTTCAGCCCGTTGAGGCTGTTGGTGTCGAGCGCGAGCTTGCTGGTCTGGTCAAGGTTGGGCGAGGCGATCATGGCGTGTCTCTTGAATTAGATGATTTCGAGCTCGGCGCGCAGCGAACCGGCGGCCTTGAGCGCTTGCAGGATGGCGAGCAAGTCTTGCGGGGTGGTGCCGATCGAGTTCATCGCCTTGACCACTTCGGCCAGCGATGCCCCGCCCTTCACGTTGATCATCTGGCCGGGTTCTTTCTTGATCTCGACCGACTGGTTCTGCGTGACGACGGTCTGGCCGCCGGCCAGGGCGTTCGGCTGGCTCACCTGCGTATCGGAGCCAATCGTGATCGACAGGTTGCCGTGCGAAATCGCGCAGTTGTCGAGCATCACGGCGCGGTTCATCACGACCGACCCGGTGCGCGCGTTCATGATGACCTTGGCCGAGGCCAGCGGCTGATTGACGTCGATCTGTTCCAGCATGCCCAGGAAAGCGACGCGCTGGTCGCTCGACGACGGCGTGCGCACGCGCACCACACGGCCGTCCAGGGCCGTGGCGATGCCAGGCCCGAACTGGTCGTTGACGGCGTCGACGACACGCGCGGCGGTGGCGAAATCGGTCTCTTTCAGCTCCAGGCGAATCTGGTTGTTCTCGCCCAGGTTCGATGCGACGGCGCGCTCGACCGTGGCGCCGGCCGAGATACGACCGACGGCCAGGTGATTGACCTGCACCTGCGCGCCGCCGCCCTGCGCCTGCACGCCCACGCCGCCGACCACCAGGTTGCCCTGGGCCATGGCGTAGACCTGGCCATCGGCGCCATGCAGCGGCGCCATCAACAGCGTGCCGCCGCGAAGGCTTTTGGCGTTACCGATCGACGACACGGTGATGTCGAGCGTCTGGCCCGGCTGGGCAAATGCCGGCAGCGAGGTCGTGACCATGACGGCCGCCACGTTCTTCAGTTGCAGCTGGGTGCCGGCCGGCAGGTTGACGCCCTTCTGTTGCAGCATCGCGCGGATCGACTGCACGGTGAATGGCGTCTGGCTGGTCTGGTCGCCGGTGCCGTCCAGGCCCACGACGATGCCGTAGCCGGACAACTGGTTCTGACGCACGCCGGCGATGGTGGCCAGGTCCTTCAGGCGCTCGGCCTGGGCCAGGGGGGCGATGCCGCCAAAGGCAGCAACCAGCAGGACAACGGAAGCAAATTTACGCATGGGTAGGGCCTTTTAGAACGGCAGCATCGACAGGAAGAACCGCGACAGCATCGACGTCACTTCGGCGCGATCGAGTCGGCTGTTGGTGCGGTATTCGACGCGCGCATCGGCGATCACGTTGGACGAGACCATATTGCCGGCCTGGATCGTGTCGGGGCTGACCATGCCCGAGAAGCGGATGAACTCGGTGCCCTTGTTCATCGCGACCTGCTTTTCGCCAGCCACGATCAGGTTACCGTTCGGCAGCACTTCGGTGACGGTCACCCCGATCGTGCCGGTGAAATTGTTCGACGCGCTCTGGTTGTCGCCATCGGCAAACTTGGTGCCCGATTCCAGCGCCACGCCGGCGCCAATCACGCCAGCCAGCAAGCCCGGGCTGGTGAAGCTCGCGCTGCCGCTCTTGTTGCCCGAACTCGCGCCGGCCTTGGTCGCCGACGTGCGCTCGCTGATATTGACGGTCAAGAGGTCGCCGATATGACGGGCGCGGCGGTCTTCGAACATTGGCCGGTAGCTGTTGACGTTGAAGATCGCGCCATCGGTAGCCGGGGCGCCGTCGACCAGCATCGGACGCGCGCTGGTCGGGCCCTGCACGATGGTGGTGGGGGTGGCGGCGCAACCGGCAAGCAGTACCAGCGCAGCGAACGAAGTCAGGATTTTCATGATGGCTGTAGAAAATTAAAGCTGTGACAGTTTTTGCAGCATCTGGTCGGATGTCGTGATCGCCTTGCTGTTGATCTCGTAGGCGCGCTGGGTCTGGATCATCGCGACCATTTCCTCGACCACGTTGACGTTCGACGATTCGACATAACCCTGCATGATGTTGCCGGCGCCATTGGTGCCCGGCACGTTCAGGTTGGGGTTACCGGAGGCGGTGGTTTCGGTGTACAGGTTCTCGCCGCGCGACTCGAGGCCGGCCGGGTTGATGAAGGTGGCCAGTTGCAAGGCGCCGATCTGGGTGGTACCGGTTTCGCCGGCGACATTGACCGATACGGTGCCGTCACGGCCGACCGTGATCGACTGGGCATTGATTGGCACGGTGATCGGCGGCTGGATGACAAAGCCGCTCGAGGTCACGAGCTGACCGTTCTGGTCTTTCTGGAACGAGCCGTCACGGGTGTAGGCCTGGGTGCCGTCCGGCATCAGGACCGGAAAGTAGCCAGGACCGTTGACCATCACGTCCTTGTCGTTGCCGGTCAGCTGGGGATTACCCTGGGTGTGGATGCGCTCGGTAGCGACGGTGCGCACACCGGTACCGATCTGCAGGCCCGACGGCAGATTGGTCTGCTGGGACGATTGTGCACCTGGCTGGCGCACGTTCTGGTACAGCAAGTCCTCGAACACGGCGCGCGACTTCTTGAAGCCGTTGGTGCTGACGTTGGCGAGGTTGTTCGAGATGACGTCGAGATTGGTCTGCTGGGCTTCCAGGCCGGTCTTGGCGATGTAGAGCGAACGGATCATTGCATTCTCCTATTGGTGGCAGGCGAATGCCTCCACGGACAATAGAATTATGCAGCGGCAACACTTAATTCAAAGCGAGGAGTTGGGTGGCTTTCGCCGCGTTGTTCTCGGCGTTCTTCAGCAGGCTCATTTGCGTGTCAAAAGAACGTGCCAGAGCAATCATGTCGACCATGCAATCGACCGGATTGACGTTGCTGCCCTCGAGCGCTCCGCCTGCGACCTGCACGGTCGGATCGGCCTGAACAGGCGCGCCGTTCTTGACGCGAAACAGCCCATCATCGCCGCGCACCATGTCGCCCTGGGGCGGATTGACCAGCTTCAGGCGGCCGATTACCGCCGGCGCAGCCGGCGTGTCGACGTTCGAGATGGTCGAGATGGTGCCGTCACTGCCGATCATCACCGTGGCGTCGGGCGGGACCGTGATCGGCCCGCCTTCGCCTGCAATCGTCTGGCCACCCGGCGTTTGCAGCACGCCGTTCGGGCTCATCTGGAGCGCACCGTTGCGGGTGTAGGCCTCGGTACCATCCGGCATCTGCAGCGCCAGCCAGCCCTGCCCTTTCACCGCCACATCCAGATCGCGCCCCGTGGCCTGCAGCGGACCGGCGGCGAAGTCGTTGCCGGCGGTCGAGTCGACGACGAACGCGCGCGTCGGCATGCCCGGCCCCTGCACCGGCGCCGCGCGGAACATGTCGATCTGGGCGCGAAAGCCCGTCGTGCTCACGTTGGCCAGGTTGTTGGACGTCGTGGCTTGCTGCTCGAGGATGTGCTTGGCGCCGGAGGCGGCGGTGTAGATCAGGCGGTCCATGGTCTTATTCCTTGTGTGGTGCGGCGGTGCGAATGGTGGTTGGACGCGTGGACGGGAAACCCGTCCACCCTACGTGATCAATGCAAACGTACATTATCGATAACGTAGGGTGGACGGCTCCGCCGTCCACGCGTTCAATCCAACCGTGCATCATCAATCATTAACGCAGGTTCACCAGCGTCTGCAGCACCGAGTCCTGCGTCTTGATCGTTTGCGCATTGGCTTGGTAGACGCGCTGCGCGGTGATCATGTTGACCAGCTCGGCGGTCAGGTCGACGCTCGATGCTTCGGTGGCCGACGCTTGCAGCACGCCCAGGCCACCGGTACCGGCAGTGCCCATCAGCGGAACGCCGGACTGCGACGATTCGGCCCAGGCATTGTTGCCCAGCGGCTGCAGGCCGTTCGGATTGGTGAAGTTGGCAAGCACGACCTGGCCCAGGACCTTGGTCTGGCCATTGCTGTACTGGCCCAGGATGCTGCCGTCTGCGCCGGTGGAGAAGCGCTGCAGCGAACCCGGCTTGTAGCCGTCCTGCGCCAGGAACTTTTCGCTGGTGGTGGTGCCGTACTGGGTGGTGCCGGCAAAGTCGATATCCACTTCCAGAACCAGTTCGGCCCCAGTCGTCGGCACGATCGGAATTTTCACGTCCAGGAACTTGCCTGCGGTGCCCGTGCTGGCCAGGTTCAGCCCGCCATTGGTGTCGAACTTGAGCGTGCCGATCGATTGCGGCGCCATCTTGAGTGCCTTGGCAATCGCGGCGTCGATCTGCACCGGGGTGGCGCCCGGGATCGCTGCGGCGGCATCGGCGGCAGCGCGCACTTCGGCCAGATTGTCAGGCGTGGCAGGGGCATCGGTAGCAGGCGGGACGATGACACTTGCAGCGGCAACCACGGCATCGGCGGCGGCTTTCCCGTAGGCAGCAGCGGTAGTGGCCAGGTTAGCGGCCACTGGCGGCACGACCTTGCTGGCAGTATCCCAGGCGGTGCGGGCAGTGACGGCGGCCGGGTCGGTCTGGGCCTTGCCGATCGCACCGAGGGCGCCGAGCTCGGTGCCATCCTTGGCCGCATAGACATTCCAGGTGCCGTCACCGCTTGGCGACTTGACGTAGAAGGTCGACAGCGTATGGGAGTTGCCCAGCGTGTCATACACGCTCATTGGCACCTGTTTGTTGTAGGTGTTTGGATCGGCCGGATCGAATTCGGTCTTTTTCGGCGTGCTGGCGCGCGAATCGAGCTGGAGCTGGATCTGCATTTCCGACGTGACCTTCGGCGGCTGATCGGCGGTATCGATCTTGAGCGGTACGGCGGTGCCGGCGGCCAGCAGGCCGTTGGCGCCCAGGCCGTAGCCGGTCAGCTTGGCGCCCTGGGCGTTGACGATGAAGCCCTCTTTGTCGAGCGAGAACTGGCCATTGCGCGAGTATTGCGTCACACCGGCCTGCTCGATACGGAAGAAACCGGCGCCGTTGATGGCGATGTCGAGCGGATTGCTCGAGGCTTCGACGTTACCCTGCGTGAACTGCTGGGCGATGGCGGCAGTTTTCACGCCGATACCGGCAGTCATGCCGCCCGCGCCATTGAGCGCATTGGCGTAGACGTCGGCAAACTGGGTGGTCGACCCCTTGAAGCCGACTGTGCTGGCGTTGGCGATGTTGTTACCGATAACGTCCAGTGATTTGGCAGCAGCGTTCAAGCCGCTCAGGCCTTGTTGGAAAGACATGGTAATGCTCCAGTATAAGGTGAGAGAGTAAGCGGCCTGGCTTACAGAACTTGTTTGATGTCGGCGAGGGACACAGCGCCCTTGCCCGGCAGGTTCAGCTTGACGCCGTCCTTGCCATTCGTCGTGACGCTGGCCACGCTGTCGAATGACAGGGTCTTGGCGTCGGTGAGCTGTTCGCCCGCGCGTGTTGCGATCACGCGGAAGGTGTAGTTCCCATCTGGCAGCACGACCGGCTTGCCATTGGCGTCCAGGTTGTTCGGGTCGGGGATACCATCCCACGCAACCGGCACGATCCCGGCTTTCTGCTCGCCCAGATCGATCGCCGCCACATCCTTGCCCGTGGCCTTGTCGACGACCACGACCTGCAGCTTGTCGGCCGGGCTGTCCAGCTCGACGCCCAGGATCGCCTGGCTCTTCGACAGCAGGATGCCATTGCCTTCGACCAGCACGCCGTGGCCGATCAGATTGGTCGCCGACAACGATTCGCTCGACTGGTAGCTGGCCTTCAGCGACTCCAGCGTGGTATTGAGTTTGTTCACGCCGGTGACGGTCTGCAGCTGGGCCAGCTGGCTCGTCATCTGCGCGTTGTCCATCGGATTGAGCGGATCCTGGTTCTTCAACTGGGTCACGAGCAGCGTCATGAACTTGTCGGTGTCGGCCTGGACGCCATCTTCGGCGGTCTTCGCCTTGGCGTTCATGGTTGCCTGCAGGCTGGAAATATCGGACGTTGCGGTCGAGCTGGTAATTGGGCTGGTCATGGTATCGATCTACGGGGCGCTTACTGGCCGATGGTCAGGGTCTTGAGCAGCATGGTCTTGGCTGCATTCATGGTTTCGACGTTGGTCTGGTACGAGCGCGAGGCGGACAGCATATTGACCATCTCGTCGACCACGTTCACGTTCGGCATCGATACATAGCCCTTGTCGTCGGCCATCGGATGCTTGGGGTCGTACACCTGCTTGAGCGGCGACGGATCTTCGACCACTTCGCGCACGCGCACGCCGGTCGCGCCCGAGGCGGTGGGCACCGACTCGAACACGACCGACTTGGCGCGGTAGGCTTCGCCCGACGGCGACGTGGCGCTGTCGGCATTGGCCAGATTGCTGGCCACCGTATTCAGGCGCTGCGCCTGGGCGCTCATGGCCGAACCGGACACATTAAAGATATTGAATAGCGACATGGCGAGTTTCCTTATTGGCCCTGGATTGCGCTCAGGAGGCCCTTGATCTGGCTGTTGATCATATTGATCCCTGCCTCGTAGCGCAGCGCGTTGTCGGCGAACTGATTGCGCTCGACGTCCATGTCGACCGTATTGCCGTCGACGCTGCCCTGCACCACGCCGCGGTACAGCACCGGCGTGCCGTTGGCCAGCGTGTCGCCGGTGGCAACGCCGCGCGCCATGTGGTTGCTATTGGTGGTGTTCATCGCACCGCCCGGCTTGCCGCCTCCCATCGCGCCCTGCAAGGCTGCCGCGAAATCGATGTCGCGCGCCTTGTAGTTCGGGGTGTCGGCATTGGCGATATTGGACGCCAGCAGTTCCTGGCGCTGCGAGCGCAGGGACAATGCCGTTTCATTAAAACGCATGTAGTCGTCGAGTTTGCCGATCATGCCGCCTCCGGGCTGTTCTTTGTTGGGACAGAAGCGATCATACGGTTCGGTTCGCTACACCAATCGACGGAGAAGAGCGGACATTCCCCCCGCTATTCAAAGTTTCACTAGGGAATCATTCGACCTAAGATAGCAGCATTCCCGAATTTCAGCCCGAACTCCAGACCATGACATCACAACTTGTCGCTTTTTCGCTGCTGGCACTTGTATACAGTGGCGCCCAGGCCCAGCAGGGGGCAAACAGCCGCCAGCAACCCGAGGCCGTGCGCGCCGTGGTGGAGCAGTTCCTGGCCACCCAGAGCGCCGGCCTGCCGGGCCAGGTGAGCGTGACGGTCGGCGCGATCGATCAGCGCCTGAGCCTGCCCGCCTGCCCGGCCCCGGAAGCCTTCCAGCAGCCGGGCGCCCGCCCCTGGGGCAAGACGACGGTGGGCGTGCGCTGCACGGCGCCGGCGTGGACGATGTATGTGCAGGCCCAGGTCAGCGTGGTGGCCGAGTATGTCGCCGCCGGCGTGCCCCTGGCGCAGGGCCAGCCGCTGGTGCCGGGTCAGCTGGTGATGGTAAAAGGCGATATCGCCGCCATGCCCAACGGGATCATCACAGATATGGCGCAGGCGCTGGGCCGTGCGCCCACCGTGTCGCTGCCGGCCGGTACCGCGCTGCGGGTGGACGCGCTACGCAGCCAGGCCGTCATCAAGCAGGGCCAGGCGGTGCGCTTGGTATCGCGCGGCTCGAACTTTTCGGTGAGCAGCGAAGCCAAGGCCATCAACAATGCCAGCGATGGCCAGATCGTCCAGGTACGCACGACGGCCGGCCGGATCATCAGCGGCACCGCGCGCGATGGCGGGACCGTGGAAATCGTTTTATAACAATTGCGATCTTCTCTTCGCCAAATCGGTGCTGATTGCTAAAGTTTGTAAAGGCGTGGCCGTTACAATAAGCAGATCCCGGAGCTTGTGCTCCGCGCACCGAGAAGGATGAAGCCGTGAAAATCAACGATACACTCAAGAGCAACCCAGGCCTTCAACCCGCCACCACGCAGACGAACAATGCGCGTGGCGCCGACAAGGCAGCAACGACCGCGCCCCTGACCGGTGCGCAAACCGACAGCGTGCGCCTGTCACCGCAAGGCCAGGCCATGGCAAGCAGCGTCGGTGGCGGCGCAGCCGTATTCGACGCCAAGAAAGTAGAACGTATCAAGATGGCCATCGCCGATGGCCAGTTCCAAGTCAACTCCGAGAAAGTGGCTGACGGCTTGCTAGACACCGTACGCGACTTGCTCCATTCGAGACAACGCTAAACCATGACCACCAGCCCGTTCCAGACCCTCGCCGCCGAATACCATCACCTCACCGCCCTCCTGGCGTTGATGAAGCAAGAGCAGCAATCCCTGGTGTCGCTCGATGCCGACACCCTGGCCGAGCTGACCACGCGCAAGAATGCGATGCTGGCCGATCTGGCCTCGTTGTCGCAACAGCGCCACGCGGCATTGGCCGCGGCGGGCTGCGATGCATCGGAAGCAGGCATGGAACCCTGGCTGGCAGTCAATGACGACGGCGACGTACGGCAACAATGGGAGCGCATGCTCGATGCTGCGCGCGAAGCAAAAGAACTCAACCGCGTCAATGGCATGCTGATCAACAAGCAGCTGGCGCACAACCAGGGCGTGCTCAACGCCCTGCGCACCCCTACCAATGCACCGACCGGCACCATCTACGGCGCCAGTGGCCAGACCATGGGCGTGGGCGTCTCGAAACGCTACGTCATCGGCTGAAGGCCGCCGCGGGCAAGACCGCCCCAGCGGCTTGCCACGTTAATATTAAGTAATTGAACAACGGCGCCAAATAAGCGCCCGGCCTGGATACAACGACGGCATAATACCGGCTCAGTTCGGTTTGTCCCCCCTTGTCCACCACTGCGCATCCCAGTGCGCCAGGCCCGTTCGCCATGCTCGCCACTCAGCAGATCTTCCTGATCGCGTCCCTGCTTTGCTTTCTTGTCTATCTTGCGTTGGTGTCGGCCGGCTCGCAATCCCTGCGCGGCATGCGTGCAATGCGCGCCGCCGCGCTGCTGGGACTGCTTGGCAACCTGCTGTATGCCTTTGGCCGTGAGCTGCCGACCCTGCTGGGCTACGAAATAGCAAACATGGCATATTCCGGCGCCGGCGCGGCCCTTGCCGCCGGTTATCGCCAGCTGTCCGGCCGCCAGGCCCATGTCAGGACGCTGGCGTTGCTGGTCGCTGCGGTCGGCATCCTGACCGTGGTATTTCATGACTGGTTCGATTCGTTCATGCTGCGCAGCGCCGTCGTTTCGCTGTTCCAGGCCGGCATCTGCATCGACATCGCGCACAGCGTGCTCGCCGGGCGCGGCGAGCAGCAGCGCCGCTCGCATGGCCAGGTGCATCTGCAAGGCCCCGGACAGCAGCACGTGCAGCGCTTCGTGCTGCTCATGTGCGTGCTGGTCGCGGGCGGGCACGGGGTGCGCATGCTCTTTCTGCTGATCGCGGCCAATCCACCGACTTCGCTGCTGCAGCCAAGTACGGCCAGCCTGGCGATCCTGACCGTGGCTGCACTGGCATTGCCGGCACTGACCCTCGGCGGCCTGCTCACCCTGCACCGCCACATCGTGTACCAGGCCGAATACATCGCGAACCACGACCACCTGACCGGCGCCTGGTCGCGCAAGGCGTTCTTCGAGATCGCCGAACGCGAGACGACGCGCGCCCGGCACCGGCGCCAGCCACTGGCCCTGATGCTGATCGACCTCGACCACTTCAAGGCCATCAACGACAGCGCCGGCCACGAAGCGGGCGACATCGCCTTGCAACTGGTGGCCACCAGCGCGCGCGAGACGCTGCGCGCCGTCGACTGCATCGCGCGCCTGGGCGGGGATGAATTCGCGGTACTGCTGCCGGGCGCCGACCTGGCGCGCGCGAGTGCGGTGGGCAAGGCACTGGCGGAAGCGCTGCGCGCGGTCACCAGCACGATGCCGGCCGCGCAACGCCGGCTGACGCTGAGTATCGGCGCGACCGTCACGCTGGACGGGGAACCGTTCAAGACGACGCTGGCGCGCGCGGACTCTGCGCTGTACGCCGCCAAGTCGGCGGGCCGCGACCAGGTAATTGCACTGGCCCCGCCACTGCACGTCGTGCGGCCGGCGTCGAAGGTCAGCGCCAGCCGCTGAGCGACCAGTCCTACGTCGGGACGCTCTTTGCTCCTATTGGGAAGTCGGCGCCATGCACCCAACTGCATTGCATATCAACGCATCCAGGAGAACTGCATGAATAACGACAACACCAACGCCCCTAAAGACACCGGCCTGCGCGATGGCGGACCTGATTCATATGCGGGCTTCGTGGCCAACGATGCCGACGGTGACTCGAGCATCGGTCATCCTGCCAAGGGCACCAGCCAATCGGGCATCAACAGCAATTTTGCGAAGGCCTCGCCAGAGAGCAATGTCGGCCCTGCTGGCGCACCCCAAGCCAGCCACGGGCAGGCAACCGGTGACGTACCGGGTGGCTCGCGCCCCAAGGCGCCGGGCGAGCCGGATGGCGAAGCAGCCGATGGCGGGACAGATACGCCGACGCGCCAGGACTGATTGCCGTTCATACAGTTATTAGCCGCGCAACAGGCGCGCCGATGACGTTCCCGGCGTCGAACCGGGAAACAAGACGCGCGCCGTGCGTTCCGGATCCAGCTGAAACGCTTCGGCGCACGCGTGCGCTACCAGCGCATCCAGGCCGAGCGTCGGCCTGAGATCGCGATTGTCGAGCAAATCCCCAGGCGCCAGCCCGGGCCAGTCGGCAACGATCCTGCCTCCCTTGACCGCACCGCCAATCAGCATGGCAGCCGACGCCGTCCCATGGTCGGTCCCGCCGGTACCATTTGCCGCGACGGTGCGCCCGAACTCGGTGGCAACGAGAATCGTTGTCTGACGCCATGCATCGCCAAGGCCCTGCTGCAAGCCGCTGATCAAGTCATCGAGATTGTTCAGCTGCGTGGCCATGCGCCCTTTTTGCGCACTGTGCGTATCCCAGCCGTTGGTTTCGATCATGGCAATCCGGGGGCCGTCCGCGCGCGCAAGAAAGCCGGCAGCGGTCTTGCCCAGTTCGACCGGCGACTGTTGGCCCTTGCTGCCCTCGGTCGTACCAGCCATGCCCTGGGCCTTGAGCGCCGTCGACCAGAGTCCGCTCAGCTGGGCATCGCCTTCATACAGCTTCTGCACGCGCAGCAGCAGATCGTCGTTGGCATGCGGCAGGCCGGATGGCGCGTACGACGCGACATCGATCGCGCCACGCAGCGCCAGCGGCAGTGTGGGCGCAAACGCGATCGCCTGATTGCTGCGCCGTGGCAGCATGCCGGCCAGCCGGTTCATCCAGCCGTCCTTGACGTCGAACGGCGCCTTGCCGCCCGTCTCGAGAACATTTTGCGCGTCGAAGTGCGAGCGATCGCGGTACGGTGACGCCACCGCATGGAACAGGCTGGCCTGCCCTGCCTTGTATAGCCCGGCGATGCCGGTCAGCGAAGGGTGCAGCGCAAACGTGCCGTCCAGCTTCAATGCTTCGGTGGGATCGATGGCAAGCGCACCGCGCAACCTGGCATACGCGGGATCGGCATAAGGGATCAGCGTGTGCAGGCCATCGGCAGCGCCGCGCTGGATGATGAACACGAAGCGGCGCTCGGTGTCGGCGCCTGCAAATGCGATGCGGGGCGCGGCAAGCAATGCGGCGGCGCTGGAAATAAAACCTCGTCGGTTGAGCATGTTTTACCTTCTCAGGAATTCAGGCGATGCCAAAAGCAACGCCAGCGCATTGGCCGGGCTTTCTGCCTGTGCAATCGCGGTGGCGGTCGCGCCACTCAAGGTACCCGGCAGCACGCGCGGCGCCAACGCGCGCGCATCGATCTTGCCGCCAAACTCCGTGGCCAGGCGCTGTGCGATTTCTACCCGGCGCAGCAGCGCATCGGGGGCCGCCCAGGTGGCAGTCACGTCGCCATAACCGGCTGGCGAGCCAGGCCGCCAGACGGGCTGGCCAAGCCGGCCCGTCAGAAACTGGATGCGCGCCGCCGGCACGGTCTGCACGCCCATGGCGCGCAGACCGGACAGCGTCCAGTCCCAGGGCGACTTGAACTTGGCGGCCACTGGCGGCACATCACCGGCTGCGCTCACCAGTTCGCGGTACAGCGCCGGCAGGTCACCGCCGGTCTGCAGAAACCGGTCGGCCAGCCGCTTGACCAGTACCGGCGGTGGATCGTCGGTGATGAAATGGCGCGCGAGCTTGGTGGCGATGTGGCTGGCGGTGGACGGCGCCCGGGCCAGGTCGCGCAGGATGGCCGTTGCCTGCTGCTGCCCATCGTCGGCATAGCTGCGACCAAGCACCGTCCGCACGCCGGGCTCGTGCTGGTTTGCCTGGAACCGGAAAGTTTGCGCGGCGTCCTCAGGCGACTGTTGGCCAGGCAGCGTCCAGCCGGTCAGTGCGCGGGCGAATTCCAGCACGTCGGCCTGGGTATAGCCGCTGCGCACGCCCAGCGTGTGCAGTTCGAGAATTTCACGCGCCAGGTTTTCGTTCAGGCCACGGGTCGGGCGATCCGGCGCTTTCGCGCTGGCCCGGCGCGCAGCGACGCTGTCCGGCCCGGTCGATACGGACTGGTCGAGATACAGCAGCATGGCGGGATGGCGCGCCGTGGCGAGCAGCAGATCTTCGAACCGCCCCAGTACATGGGGCCGAATGGCATCGGCCTCGAAGCTGGCGGCAAAGCCCAGCACCGGTACTTTGTCGACCGAGATTGCAAAATGGTTGGCCCAGAAGTGGGTCAAGCGCTCGACGAACGGCGTGCTGCTCTGCAGGGCGCTGTTGGTGCGCGCCTCCACGCCGGCCAGATAGGCTGCCCTGCCCGCGCGCTGGTAGTCTGCACGGACGCTGGCACGCTGCGCCTCGGGTGCGCTGCGGATGGCGGCTTGCTGCTCGGTCCACTGCGCCACGCGCATCGAGGTGCGCTCGATGGCGCGCCATGGCGGCGGCAATGGCTCGTAATCGTCGAGCTGCGCCAGCAACCAGCGCCGTGGATCGGCAACGGGCTTGTCGTCCGGTCGCGCACCGAGGCCCAGGCGGTTGCGCGCAATGGAATCGTTGATCATGGCCCGAGTATAGAACCGTAACTGCCCTGGCAGGCCATACCGGCCTGTATGGGATGTAACTGTCCGTAACCGCCTGGACGGTAATGCGTGCAGAATTTCTTTTATATTTGTGTCATTACAACAGTGTGGGCGCAAATACATTCGCACAAATCTATATAATGTGGCCTCGTCCCCTCGAGCCCACCATGTCCCACGACCCCTCCCCGCACGACGTACGCTCCGCCTTTAAACGCGAACTCATTTCTGCCAATCTCTGGCGCACCCGCATCGTTGTCGTCGGCACGGCCTCCATCGCCGGCCTCGTGGTCGTGGCGTTTACCTGGCTGGCCGAATCGGCATTCGCCCAGTTCAACAAGATCGCCGATTTCGCCTGGTGGGTGCCCCTGATCTGGACCCCGCTCCTGTGCGCCGCCATCGTCTGGGTTACCCGGCGCTTCGTGCGCGGCGCGGGCGGCTCCGGCATTCCGCAAGTGATGGCGGCGCTCGACCCGGCTATTTCCGGCGGCCGGCGGCCCCTGCTCGTGTCCCTGAAAATCAGCTTCGCCAAGATTGGCCTGACCTCGGCGGGCCTGTTGGGCGGCCTGTCACTGGGGCGTGAAGGCCCGTCGGTCCAGATCGCTGCCGGCGTGATGCTCGCCGCGCGCCGCTGGCTGCCGCGCGGCAGCGGCATCAGTGCCCATTCGCTGCTGGTGGCGGGCGGCGCTGCGGGGATTGCGGCCGCGTTCAACACGCCGCTGGCGGGGATCATGTTCGCGATCGAAGAATTGTCGCGTGCGCCCGAGCAGCGCAACAGCGGCCTGATCGTCGCGGCGATCGTGCTGGCCGGCCTGATTGCCGTGTCTGTTCACGGCAACGGCCCGCACTTCGGCGTCATCCATCCGGGACCGATCGGATTGTCGCTGCTGTGGCCGGGCTTGCTCGCCGCCGTCGTCTGCGGTTTTGCAGGCGGCCTGTTCGCGCGCGTGCTGATCGCCAGCCTGCGGGGCGTCTCGCCCGACCTGCCCACGCGCTGGCGCGCCCGCTATCCGGTACGCTTCGCACTGGGCTGCGGTTTCCTGATCGCGGTCATTGGGGTGCTCAGTGGTGGAGCGACCTATGGCAGTGGCAACGAAGCCACACGCAGCCTGCTGGAGAACGAAGCCAATGTGCCGGCGGCGTTTGCGCTCTTCAAGTTTGTCGCGACCTGGCTGACCGCCTGGTCGGGCGTGCCGGCCGGTATCTTCGCGCCATCGCTGTCCATTGGCGCGGCCATGGGCCAGAACATCGCCTCGCTCACCGGTTACCCGTACAGCGCGGCGCTCATCGCGCTGGGCATGGTGGGCTTTCTGGCGGCCGCCACGCAGGCGCCGCTGACGGCCTTCATCATCGTCATGGAAATGGTTGATGGCCACAGCATGGTGCTCAGCCTGATGGCCTGCGCGGTCGTTGCCAGTACAGTCTCGCGCGTGCTCACGCCGCCGCTGTACAGTGCACTCGCGACGATCCAGTTGCCGCCGCGCCCAGTTCACCCGGCAAGCCCGGGCGAGCCGCCAGAGCGTGCGCCATGACGCGCCGCCCGCGCCAAAGCGTGGGCGGCTTGTCGATTGATTACGTTATAATCCGACCAGGGTGTTCATGCCGCCAGGCATGACAGGATTTGCGCTGGTCGGGCCGCCACGCGGGCTACTACGCGACCACCATGCACCTGCACCTTACGCCGCACTCCACTCGCACGCCAGCAGCAGCTGCGCCGCCTCATCCAACACGGGGGTTGCCAGATGACGCCCAAGCACTTTTGGAGAACCACCATGCGCATTGAAAAGCGTCTATCGAACACGTTCAAGGCATTCGCCGCGTCCGGCAAGGCGGGCGGCACGGTCCTGATCCTGTGCACCATCCTGTCGCTGCTGGTCGCCAATTCCCCGTGGGGTGCGCCTTACCTGGCGTTCTGGCAGATCAACCTGGCTGGCCTCAGCGTCGAGCTGTGGATCAACGATGCACTGATGGCCATCTTCTTCCTGTTGATTGGCCTCGAACTGCAGCGCGAACTGAACAATGGCGAGCTGTCCGACCTGCGCAATGCGCTGCTGCCGATCATTGCCGCGGCGGGCGGTGTGGCGGTGCCGGCGCTGATTCACTTCACGCTCAATGGCGGCACGCACACCCAGCCGGGCATGGGGATTCCAATGGCCACCGACATCGCGTTCGCGCTGGGCGTGCTAGCCCTCTTGGGCAGCCGCGTGCCGGCGTCGCTCAAGATTTTCCTGACCGCGCTGGCCGTCATGGATGACCTGGCCGCCATCATCGTCATCGCCGTGTTCTATACGGCAGAGCTCAAGGTCGGCTACCTGGTCGGTGCGCTGGGCATGTTCGTCGCCTTGTTCGTGATGAACCGCCGCCTGAAGGTGCTGGCGCTGTGGCCCTACCTGCTGGGCGGCGCGGTGATGTGGTTCCTGATGCTGATGTCGGGCGTGCACGCGACGATTGCCGGCGTGCTGCTGGCCTTCACCATTCCGTATTCGCACACGCAGGACGATCCCGCGTCGCCAGCGCACCGGATGGAGCACGTGCTGCACACGCCGGTCGCTTTCCTGATCCTGCCGATCTTCGCGCTGGCCAATACCGGCATCGTGATCGGCGCTGGCTGGGCCGGCGAGCTGATGTCGTCGAACAGCCTGGGCATCATCGCCGGCCTGGTCGCTGGCAAGCCGGTGGGCATCTTCCTGTTCACCTTTGCCGCCGTGATGCTCGGCGTATGCCGCTTGCCGCTCGACCTGGCATGGCGCCACGTGATCGGCGCGGGCCTGTTGGGCGGGATCGGCTTCACGATGTCGATCTTCATCACCAACCTGGCGTTTGTCGGTGAGGCCGAGATCATCAACGCGTCGAAGATGGCGATTCTGGCGGCGTCGCTGACGGCGGGCGTCCTGGGCTTCGTCTGGCTCAAGCTGTTCGGCGCGCCGGCCGAAGGCGATCTTGACCCGGACACCATGGATTTCGACGACGGCGCCACGGACACCGGGCCAGCCCGGGCGGCATGACCACCATCCTGCATCCGGCCAGGGTCGTCGTCCTGCTGTTTGCAGGCGCGATCCTGGCCGGCACGCTGCTGTTGATGCTGCCGCTGGCCAGCGCCAGCGGCCATGGCGCGCCGTTCATGGTGGCGTTCTTCACGGCGGTATCGGCCGTGTGCGTCAGCGGCATGGCCGTGGTCGATACGGGCACCTACTGGTCGGGCTTCGGCCAGGCGTCGATCATGGTGTTGTTCCAGCTGGGCGGCTTCGGCATGATGACGGCGGCCACGTTGCTCGGCCTGATGGTCAACCGCTCGTCGCGCCTGCGCACGCGCCTGATCGCGCAGACCGAGACGCGCTCGCTCGGCATGGGCGACATCGCGAGCGTGGCCCGGGTCGTACTGACCGTGTCGGTGCTGCTGCAACTCGTGATCGCCGGCATCCTGTTCGTACGGCTGCGCGCCGGGCACGATCTGGCGTGGGGCGATGCGGCGTGGAGCGCCCTCTTCCACGCCGTTTCGGCGTTCAACAATGCCGGCTTTTCGCTGCACGCCGACAGCCTCACCCGCTATGCGAGCGACACGCTGGTGCTGCTGCCGATCATGGTGGCCATCGTGGTCGGCGGCATTGGTTTTCCGGTGCTGCACGACCTGCGTCACCGCTTGCGCGATCCGCGCCACTGGTCGCTGCACACCAAGCTCACCCTCACCGGCACGCTGATGTTGCTCGTGGGCGGCTTCGCCACGGTGCTGCTGTTCGAGTGGAACAACGCCGCCACGCTGGGCGCCCTGTCAACGCCCGACAAGCTGATGAACAGCATGTTCATCTCGGTGGCATCGCGCACGGCGGGCTTCAACACCGTCGACTACAGCGCGCTGACGCCCGAGACCTGGGCGCTGCACTATCTGCTGATGTTCATCGGCGGCGGCAGCGCGGGCACGGCGGGCGGCGTCAAGGTCGCCACTGTCATGATCCTGGTCCTGCTCGTGGTGGCCGAAGCGCGCGGCCAGTCCGATACCGAGGCCTTCGGCCGCCGGGTGGGGATGGCGGCGCAGCGCCAGGCGGTTACCGTGCTGGTACTGGGAAGCGTGATCGTGGCGCTGGGCACGCTGGCGCTGCTGCGGATCTCGCATTTCCCGACCGATCAGATTATCTTTGAAGTCATCGCCGCTTTTGGCAGCGCCGGCCTGTCCACCGGCATCACGGCCCAGCTGCCGGCATCCGGCCAGGTGGTACTGGCCTTACTCATGTTCATCGGCAGGGTCGGCACGATCACTCTCGCGACCTCGCTTGTCCTGGGCAAGCGGCGCATGCCCTATCGTTATCCGGAGGACCATCCAATTGTTGGGTAGAATTTTCACAGAACAGTTCGCCTTTTCGGCGGGCGACAGCGTCGTCGTGATCGGCCTGGGCCGCTTCGGCGGCGCGGTGGCGCAATCGCTGATGCGCCTGGGGCACGACGTCATGGGCATCGACCGCAAGGAAGAACTGGTGCAGCTCTGGAGCGAGCGCCTCACGCACGCCGTGCAGGCCGATTCGACCAACGAGAACGTGATGCTGCAGCTGGGCGTGGCCGACTTTTCGCACGCCATCGTCGCCATCGGCTCGGATCTCGCCGCCAGCCTGATGACGCTGATGGTGCTGTCCGAACTGGGCATCAAGGATATCTGGGTCAAGGCGATGACGCCCGAGCACGGCCAGATCGCGCAGCGCATCGGCGCCCATCATGTGGTCTACCCCGAAGCCGACATGGGCGCGCGCGTGGCCCACCTGATCACCGGGCGGCTGATGGACTTCATCGAGTTCGAGGACGGGTTTGCGATCGCGAAGATCAATGCACCGGCCGAGACGCACAACCTCACGCTGGCCGAGTCGCACGTGCGTGCGCGCTTTGGCGTCACGGTGGTGGGGGTGAAACGGCTCAACGAGGATTTCCAGCATGCGCTGGGCGAGACCCGCATCCTGCCGGGCGACCTGTTGATCGTGTCGGGCCCGACCAAGAAGATCGAGCTGTTCGCCGGCGGCGAGAAGAAAGGCAGGAAACGGTAGGGCCGTGCCAAAGCCCTGGGGCTAAGCGACCGCTTACTCGAACACTTCCGCGGTGGCGAACATGGTGCCCTTCTCGTCCTTGGCCGACACCGATGGCGTCGCGCTGATCGGCCAGGTAATGGCCAGGCTAGGATCGTTCCAGACGATGCAGCGCTCGTGCTCGGGCGCGTAGTAGTCGGTGGTCTTGTAGACGAACTCGGCCGTTTCGGACAGCACGACGAAGCCGTGCGCGAAACCTTCAGGCACCCACAGCTGGGCCTTGTTCTCGGCCGACAGGATTTCACCGACCCACTGGCCGAACGTCGGCGACGCGCGGCGCAGGTCGACCGCGACGTCGTACACGCTGCCAGCGACCACGCGCACCAGCTTGCCCTGCGGCTGCTTGATCTGGTAGTGCAGACCGCGCAGCACATTGCTGGTCGATTTCGAGTGGTTGTCCTGCACGAACGACACCTTGCGGCCTACCGCTTCTTCAAAGCGGGCCTGGTGAAAGCTCTCGTAGAAAAAGCCGCGGTCGTCACCGAACACACGCGGTTCGATCTTCAGGACGTCTGGAATTGCCAAGCGAGTAATCTGCATCAAAATACCTTTTCATTCAAAACGCGCACCAGATACTGGCCGTAGCCGTTCTTGCGCAGGGGTGCCGCCAGTTCTTCGAGCTGGGCGGCGTTGATCCAGCCCTTGCGAAACGCGATTTCTTCGGGGCACGCCACTTTGAGGCCCTGGCGCTGTTCGATCGTCGCGATGAACTGGCCGGCGTCGAGCAGCGACTCGTGGGTGCCGGTGTCGAGCCAGGCGTAGCCGCGCCCCATGATCTCGACATCGAGCTTGCCGATGTCCATGTACATGCGGTTCAGGTCGGTGATCTCGAGCTCGCCGCGTGGCGACGGCTTGAGCGTACGTGCCATTTTGGCGACGTTCTCATCATAGAAATACAGGCCAGTCACTGCATAGTTCGAGCGCGGCTTGGCCGGCTTTTCTTCCAGGCTGATCGCCTTGCCGTCGTCGTTGAATTCCACCACGCCGTAGCGTTCTGGATCCTGCACGTGGTACGCGAAAACGCTGGCGCAGTCGGTGCGGGCATCGGCGCGCTCGAGCAGCTGGTTGAAATCGTGGCCGTAGAACAGGTTATCGCCTAGCACCAGTGCCGATGGCGAATTGCCGATGAAGTCTTCACCGATGATGAAGGCTTGCGCCAGGCCATCGGGCGACTCCTGCACTGCGTACGACAGGTTCAGGCCCCAGCGCGCGCCATCGCCCAGCAGCTGCTGGAAGCGCGGCGTGTCTTGCGGCGTCGAGATGATCAGGATGTCGCGAATGCCGCCGAGCATCAGGGTGCTCAGCGGGTAGTAGATCATCGGCTTGTCGAAGACAGGCAGCAGCTGCTTTGAAATTGCCAGCGTGGCCGGATGCAGGCGGGTGCCGCTGCCACCGGCGAGGATGATGCCTTTACGTTGCATAGCATTGCTCATAGGTTTCCTTGTGCCGACAGTTCGGCGATCAATCGGTTGACGTGGTGGCGCCAGTCGGGCAGGCTCACGCCGAAATTGGTGCTGAACTTGCTGCAGTCGAGCCGCGAATTGGCGGGCCGTGCGGCCGGGGTCGGGAACGCGCTGGCCGCGATCGGCTGCACGGCGTCCGGCCCGGCCTTGAGCACGGCGCCGTGGCTTTGCGCCTGCGCCAGCACGTGCTGGGCGTAGGCATGCCAGGTGGTGGCGCCGGCGGCGGCCAGGTGGTACACACCCGACAGGTGCTGCGCATCCAGGCCAGGCGCGGCGATGCGGTGCAGCGCCAGCGCGGTGACGTCGGCCAGCAGCTCGGCGCCGGTCGGCGCGCCATGCTGGTCAGCGACCACATTGAGCGTCTCGCGCTCTTTGGCCAGGCGCAGCATCGTCTTGGCAAAGTTGCCGCCGCGCGGTGCGAACACCCAGCTGGTGCGCAGGATCAGGTGGCGCGCGCCGCTGGCGGCAATGCGCTGCTCGCCATCGTACTTGGTGCGGCCATACACCGACAGTGGATTGACGGCGTCGGTTTCGACCCAGGCGCCCTCTTTCGTGCCATCAAAAACATAGTCGGTCGAGTAATGCACGAGCCAGGCATTGCCGGCGGCGGCTTCCTCGGCCAGCACGCCCGGCGAGACAGCATTGACATTGTGCGCCATGGCGGCGTCGGCTTCGGCCTTGTCGACCGCGGTGTAGGCAGCGGCGTTGACGATGACGTCGGGCGCAAACGCGCGCACGACGGCGCGCAGCGATTCGGGATCGGTGAAATCGGCGTCGACGCGGCCCAGCGCGCGCAGTTCGCCCAGCGGCGCGAGCGCGCGTTGCAGTTCCCAGCCGACCTGGCCATCTTTACCCAGTAGCAGGATCTTCATGCGGCAGCGTTTTCTGCCGTGTACTGGCGGTCGACCCATTCCATATAGGCGCCGCTGGTGACGTTCTCGACCCAGGCGCCATTGGCGAGGTACCACTCGACCGTCTTGCGGATGCCCGTGTCGAAAGTTTCGGCCGGGCGCCAGCCCAGTTCGCGCTCGAGTTTGCCGGCATCGATCGCATAGCGGCGGTCATGGCCCGGACGGTCTTTCACGAACGTCATCTGCGTTGCGTACGACGCGCCGTCGGCGCGCGGCTGCAGTTCGTCAAGGATCGCGCACAGCGTGCGCACGACGTCGATATTGGCTTTCTCGTTCCAGCCGCCGACGTTGTACGTTTCGGCCAGGCGGCCGTCTTCGAGCACGCGGCGAATCGCGCTGCAGTGGTCGGTGACGTAGAGCCAGTCGCGGATCTGCTGGCCATCGCCGTAGATCGGCAACGGCTTACCGGCCAGCGCGTTGTGGATCACGAGCGGGATCAGCTTTTCCGGGAAGTGGTACGGGCCGTAGTTGTTCGAGCAGTTGGTCGTCAGGACCGGCAGGCCGTAGGTGTGGTGGTAGGCGCGCACCAGGTGATCGGACGCTGCCTTGGTCGCCGAGTACGGGCTGTTCGGTTCGTAGCGGTGCTGCTCGGTGAAGGCCGGCGCATCGCTGCCCAGCGTGCCATACACTTCATCGGTCGACACGTGCAGGAAGCGAAAGTCAGCCTTGGCTTGCTCGTCCAGGCCGTTCCAGTAAGCGCGCACGGCTTCGAGCAGATTGAAGGTACCAACGATATTGGTCTGGATGAACGCACCCGGGCCTTCGATCGAACGGTCGACGTGGCTTTCGGCCGCGAAGTTCAGCACGGCCCGCACCTTGTGCTCGGCCAGCAGGCGCGCCACCAGGGCGCCGTCGCCGATGTCGCCGCGCACGAAGTGGTGGCGGCTGTCGCCTTCCAGGCTCGTCAGGTTTTGAAGATTGCCGGCGTACGTCAGCTTGTCGAGGTTGACGACGGGTTCGTCATTGTGAGCGAGCCAGTCGATGACGAAGTTCGAGCCAATAAAGCCCGCTCCGCCAGTCACGAGGATAGTCATGCCTGCAGTTCCTGGTAAAGGTATCGGTGGCTGCGCGGCGCCCTGGGCGCTGCGCGAACCTGAGAATTGTCGTGGACGAACGGCGCTGGCCATCCATGCACTGTTGCTACTATTTTATGATGACTAGATAGCAAAAACGTGACATGTCGGCACATTCTCCCGGCACTGTAGGTATTTTGTCAATGCCGGATAGCTTCGTACGTTTCATTGAGGTAATACTAACATTTGGCTGGAAAGTGTGCCGCGCGAATAAGCGGCCGGCTGGGTGGAACCAGCTACATCCCGTCAGATTGCGGGAACACCAGGGTGAAGCGATTGCCCGTGTCGTTGCTTTCGGCCCGGGCTTCACCACCGTGCAGATGCATGATCGAGGCGACAATGGCCAGTCCCAGGCCGCCCGAATCACCGCCCTGGCTGCGTGCCGGGTCACAACGATAAAATCGTTCGAACACGTGCGGAAGGTGGACGGCCGGGATGGGTGCGCCGGTATTGTGCACGGCGAGGCTGACCGTGTCGCCATCGGCGCGGGTGTGGATCGTCACCGTACCTTTGGCATCACCATAACGCAGCGCATTGGCCAGCAAATTGGCGAGGGCACGCCGCAGCAGCGCGCGGTCAGCAACCAGTTCGCCGGCCGCGTGCACCACCACGCTGATCCCGCGTTCTTCGGCCACGCCTTCGAAATAGTCCACCAGCTGGGTGCACAACTCTGCCAGATCAATGGTCTCAAGCGTGACGCTGCTGGCCGGCTGCTCCGAACGCGCAAGGAACAGCATGCTGTCGATCATGCGCGCCAGGCGCTCGTATTCTTCCAGATTTGACGCCAGCAGCTGTTCATAGTCGTCGGCGCTGCGGCGCTTGCGCAGCGCGTGTTCCGTGTGGCCCATCAGGTTATGCAACGGCGTGCGCATCTCGTGGGCAAGGTCTTCAGAAAAGCGCGACAGCTGGACAAAGCCGTCGGCCAGGCGCGTCAGCATCTGGTCGAGCGCTGCGCCCAGTTGCTGCAGTTCCTGCGTTTCTTCCAGCGGCACCGGTGTCAGCTTCACCGCCACGTTCTGCTGCAGGCGCCGCACGTCGACAGCGGCGGCCTGCTGCGCCATCAGCCGCACAGGCCGCAGCGCGCGCTGGCTGATCAGCCAGCCCAGTACAAACGACAGCAGCGCCCCGCCGGCCAGCGCCGCCCCCAAGGTCATGCGGTAGCTGGCCAGCATGCGCTCGCGCTCAGCCAGCATCTTCGCGGCGACCACAGTGAAACGGCGGTTGCCCTGCCAGACATCGACCCAGGCCAGCCGCGCCGCCTGGCGGGTGGCGACATCGGTGAGGCGGATCGATGGCGCGGGCGGCAGGGACGGCAGCGCCAGGCCGCCCGGATTCACGGCGATCAGCAGCTGGCCCGTGGCATCGAGCATCCACAAGGCGTTGTCGCGGTTGCCCAGCATGTTGGCGTACAGCTGCGGGCGCCGGCGCAACGCCTCGATACTGTCGCTGTCGGCAACCAGCGCGCGCATGCGATCGATCCGGCCTGCCAGCGCGATGTCGTCGCGCCACGCCAGCTCGCTTGCCAGGGACCGGTACAGGAACACGCCGATGGCCCCCAGCAGCAGCGCGCTTGCCAGGGCAAACCACAGCGCCAGGCGCATGCTCAGCGAACGAGGCGTGAACGCAAGCCTCATGGCGTCTCGCCCAGCATGTAACCCATGCCACGGACTGTATGAATCAGTTTCAATGGATAGGGATCGTCGATTTTCACGCGCAGGCGGCGGATGGCCACATCGACGACGTTGGTGTCGCTGTCGAAATTCATCTGCCACACGTGCGAGGCGATGACCGCACGCGAGAGCACCTCGTCGACCCGGCTGACCAGCAGGTGCAGCAGCGCGAATTCCTTGCCCGTCAGGGTGATCCGGTCACCCTGACGCGTGACCCGGCGGCGCAGCACATCGACCTGCAGGTCGGCGACGCGAAATTCCTGCATGTCGCGCGGCGGTCCGCGCCGCAGCAGCGTGCGCACGCGCGCCAGCAGTTCGGCAAACGAAAATGGCTTGACCAGATAGTCGTCGGCGCCCAGTTCGAGGCCGCGCACGCGGTCTTCGATGGCGTCGCGCGCCGTCAGGAACATCACCGGCGTGGCCGACCTGGCGCGCACCAGTTGCAGCAGCGCCCAGCCGTCAATGCCCGGCAGCATCACGTCGAGGATCACCAGATCGAAGTCGAACTCCTCGATCATGTAACGGCCGTCAAAGCCATTACTTGCCACTTCGACGATGTAGCCGGACTCACGCAAGCTCTTTTGCAGGTAGTCGGCCGCCTTGCGTTCATCTTCCACGATCAGTATGCGCATTGCCTGCTCCTTGTGCCGCAATCTTACTGCCCGCCGCGCGCCAGATGACAAAACTGTCATCTGGCCGTCATCTGGTTGTCGCCGGGCGCTGCGTACCATGCGGCCATTCGAACACCACCGGGATGATTCCATGTACCACCCACTGCCTGCAGGTTTGCTGACCGCGTTGTTACTGGCCTGCCCTCAGGCCAGCACCGCCGCCCCGCTGACCGTACCCCACCGCACTATTTCACTCGATGGCGCCAGCCGCCTGCTTGACGCAGCAATGGCTGCCTGCCATGCCGACGGCAAGGTGCTGGCCGCCGCCGTGGTCGACCGCGGCGGCAACCTGGTTGCCCTGCGCCGCGATGATGGCGTCGGCCCGCACAACACGATCGCTGCCCAGCGCAAGGCCTACACGGCGCTGTCAACCAGAACGGCGACCCGCCTGCTGGCCGCCAATGCCCGCGCCAGCACCGAAGCGGCCAACCTGAACACCGTCGACACGCTGCTGCTGCTCGGTGGTGGCGTGCCACTGATGGCTGACGGCGAGCTCATTGGCGCCATCGGCATTGCCGGCGCCGGCGGACCGGCCACAGACGAAGCCTGCGCACAGGCCGCCATCGACAACGTGTTCCGCAAGACACCCTGATCGCTGGCGGCATTGACGTTCAGCTTATTTCTACACTTACCCCTACGGAGAACGCATGAAATTCCTTCAGACCCTGCTCGTTATGACCCTCGGCGTTGCTGCGCACTGCCCCAGTGCCGCGGCCGCAACCACCGTCGCACCTGCCACTGCGATCAACCCGCTCAGCGTCCACGTCCTCAACCTGCAGGACGGTTTGCCATCAGCCGATGTGGCTGTGACGCTTGAGCAGCGCGTGGGAGACGGGTGGACGATGCTCGGCGAAGGCGTCACCAATGCCCAGGGCCGCATCCCGGCCCTGTTCCCCGCCGGCGTGGCCATGGTACGCGGCACTTACCGGGTCACATTCAAGACTGGCAAATGGTTTGCCGAGCACAAGAGCCCGACGTTCTTCCCCGAGATCCCTGTCATCTTTACGGCCGACGGCAGTGTCCCGCATTACCACGTGCCGCTGCTGCTGAGCCCTTACGGCTATTCGACTTACCGCGGCAATTGAATCCGTGCAGCGGGAAAGACAATCAGCAGCGCGCCGGCACAGAGCATCAGGCGCCTGACGTCAAATCCCGCACCAGGTCGGTCAATACGTCGACCAGTGCTTTGCTTGCAGCCGTGCGATACGCCCCTTTGCGCCAGGCATAGACGACATAGCGCGACGGCATTGGCGGCAGCAGCGCAACCGCGTGCAGATCGGTATAGGCGGCAGAAATCGGGTTGGGCAGAACTGTTCCCAGCGTTCCCTGACGAACGATTTCGACCAACGCGCCGATGGCATTGACTTCGACGGCGACCTTTGCCGCGATACCGTGGGACGCGCAGTACGCATCGATTTGCTGGCGGGTGGCGAACGACTTGTTGAGCAACACCAGCGGTTCGGCAACGAACGCCGCCAGCGGCAACGCGGCAGACCCGGCGGCGAGTCGATGACTGGCGCCGGTCACGAAGCCGAGCTGTTCTTCGTACACCGGTGTGTAGTCGAATATTCGCAGCCCGCAACCCAAACAATCTCCTCATTTTTTAGAAAGATGTCATCTTGTCGTCCTTTCAGCAATGGTGTCGCGACTTCCTTCCCGCCCCGATTCAAATAGCGCCTCGTGAACAGTTACGCAGCAGTCTGGGCGCGCTGATCGGGATCTTCTTTACGGGCGTGATTGCCTGGTTTTTCGGCGGACCAATCGACAATCTGCCATTGCTGGCAGCGCCCTTGGGCGCGTCTGCCGTGCTGTTGTTCGGCGTACCGGCAAGCCCGCTGGCCCAGCCATGGGCGATCATCGGTGGAAATCTGATCGGCGCAGTAACAGGCGTCAGCTGCGCTTACCTGATTGCGATGCCGCTCCTGGCGGCAGCAGTTGCCGTGGCGGTCACGGTCATGCTGATGTTTTCGCTTCGCTGCGTGCATCCGCCGTCCGGTGCGGTGGCAATCACCGCGGTGCTGGGAGGCAGCAAGATTCATGCGCTTGGCTATGCATTCGTGCTGTTCCCGATCGGCCTCAATTCTGTTGCCCTGCTTGCCGGCGCCCTGGTTTATCACAGGCTCACCGGGCATCGCTATCCTCACCGCGCGGTTCACAAGACGCCTGCGGCCAACCATGACGCGACGGAGATATTCACACGTGCGGATCTTGACGCGGTATTACTCAGGCGCACCGAAATACTGGATGTCGATGTCGATGACCTGGAATCGGTGCTGGAAGAAGTGGCGCAGGAAAGTCAGCGACGTCGTATGACCATATCCAATTCATCCTGAAACGGGCGATGATGGAATACAGGCCACTTCGATTGGGTTGCTGCCTGTTGAGACCGGCAGCAATTTTCAGCCTGACGACCTGCTAAACTGACGCGGGCGGCCAAATTCGGGCATGACGGAACGCTAGTAACACCGCCAGCCTTATCGTGCTCATCTCATGGATTACCTTGCAAAATATGAAAAATTTTCTGAGTACCGGGTCGGGAACTGCCATTGGAACACTTCTCTACACTGGCTTCCTGAGTACGGCGCATGAATTTGACTGGGCGCGTGCTGCATTCGTGGGAGTCGTTTGCGGCGCCTGCGCCGCCGTATGGTCCAAGAAAAAGCATGAACAATAATCTGCGCGATGAAATCTCTGCCTGAACTTCGGCTCAGGTACGATTCCTGCAGATCACGGTAGTCGCCGGATTTTAGCTCGGCAATCTACTACGCTGGCCGACTGACTAAACTCCACCTTGGATTCAATCGCTCGACATGACTGAAATACGTTGGCACTGGGTCGCTCCCTTAGCCCTGGTCGCTATCGTGACCTTATTCCTCATTTTCCGCTTTCGAAACAAGCATTGGTTGCGGCCAATCGCTGTCACAGCTGCAGGCGCAGTTTTCTCACTTCTTTGGGAGGGCATCAGCGGCGACAGTAGCGCTCTTGGTCCAATTTTGCTCACTGGTTTCATTCTGACTATTACTACTGCAGCCGTTGGGCGCAAATAATCGCCTTGTCTCTACGCTCGGCACGTTGACCCGCATCCTGATTCGGTATTTGAGCAGTGTGCGCCAGGCATCGACAGCAGCTGGCAGAACCGCGCTCAGGGCTTGCGAAACACGACCGCATGCTGGATCGGCAGCGACTTGATGCTGCGTTCCCACTTCAGGCCATGCGCCGTGGCTTCACGCCGTATCTGCGCCTCGCTCATCTTGTGCAGCGGCTTGATCGCGACTGCCGGATCCTCGGCGCGATATTCGACAAAGACAACGCGCCCGCCCGGCTTGAGGGCGCCGACGATGCTGTCGAGGACTTCTGCGGGATAGGCAAGTTCGTGATAGACATCGACCATGATGGCCAGGTCGATGCTGGCCGGTGGCAGTTTGACGGTGGTTTCGCTGCCCAGCACCGAAACGACGTTGCGCACGCCGCGCTTTGCCATCTGGCTGTCGAGCATGGCGATCATTTGCGGCTGCACGTCGACGGCGTACACACGTCCGCCAGGCCCGACCTTTTTCGCCAGCTGCCAGGTGTAATAGCCGGTGCCGGCGCCAATGTCGGCCACCGTCATGCCGGGCGCCAGCGCCAGTTCCCGCAACAGCAATGCCGGCCGCTCCTCGTGCGCGCGGCTTTCGCGTTCGAGCCATTGCGCGCCCTCCCACCCCATCACGCCGGAGATCTCGCGCCCCATGTAGCGCTTGCCGATCCCATCCGGGCTGGGTGCGACACGTTCATAGCGCGTGTCGGCGGTCGCTGCCTGTGCCACGGCATCGATACTGAAGGATGACAGCAGCGTCAGCGCCGACAGGCAGGCGAGCAGGATGGGGAGCGCACGGTAGGTGCGGCCGGTGCGGCAATTGCTCGGGAGGGTGCAGTGCATGATCGGTTTCCGTAAGAAGTCGCGGCCGGCAATGGCGCCGGCAGGCGTGCCGTGGTTGGGAATGATCAGTGTAGCTGTGTTGACTGTCCGACGTACTTTCACGTGGCGACCTCCGTCGAACGATGGACGCTATTCAAAAGGGAATCAGCGAATCCGCGAATCGCGCTCGGCTCGTGACTGCTTCGCTATTCAACTGGTGCGCTCCGGGAGGAACCAACTGTCCGTGAAAGTATGCAACGCTTTCCCCTTGGCACCCTGTTACGATGAATTTAACTACCGGGTTCGCCCACAGCGGACATTCTCCTGTTTTCACATCTGGAAGCGACTTATGAAAATCCGCTGTGCTTCGTGCGCTTTGGCGTTCCTGTTATTGACTAACATTGTCGAAGCAGCCCCTCTTGTGAGCTATTTCCCATCGAAGGATCTAGGACTCTTTTTGGCGGATAAGTTTGACTTGGCCAGTATCCGAAGTTCTTTCGGGCCACGCCGCTCCCC
This sequence comes from Massilia aurea, assembly GCF_014200505.1. Taxonomy (GTDB): domain Bacteria; phylum Pseudomonadota; class Gammaproteobacteria; order Burkholderiales; family Burkholderiaceae_D; genus Telluria; species Telluria aurea_B. Next base: position 534,827 of record NZ_JACHBX010000003.1, read on the forward strand.
TGCACTGCGCACATTTGCTGATTTCGGCATGACGCCGAGTAAAGCCATTGAGAATGCGCTTGTGTTTGAGACGCCAGGCAGCTGGTTGTATGAGTTGAAGATTGTGAGTAGGAAGGATGTCAATGGGGATGGCATCGAGGACCTGGAGGTTTGCTTCGTCGATCAGGCATTGAACGGCGGAACCTACAACACATCAAAAGGCCTGCTGGTTACGCGCTACTCCGCTGACGGCTATGCAGTTGCCTTGAATTTCAGTCTTAACGATGGCATTTGTCATGAACATGCTCGGTAGTGGTGCTGGCTGCCTGCGCTTGCTCGCGATATCTGCCAGCACGCCAAAAGAAAGTCGACATCGATTTAATAGAAAGCCAGCAAAAAGAAGGAAGACGGCGAGAAATTAAGCCGGCAATGCTATGAACCGGAGCTCGCGTGACCGCTTCAGGTCCGTGCTAGTTCTGGCCGCCAAGTGGCAATCCAGGACCAGATCCCGAACAGTTTTCGCCCATGGTCAAGGCCTTATTCCACCACCGGCGGCCGAGCCACATTGTGTGTCATGGATATGACGCGGCACGCTGCCTTACACAGGTACACCCCGCAAATTCCAACGCACACGAAATGCATCGATAAAGGCACGCCATTGCGAAACAAATAGTAGGCTATCAGGACGTGTTGTTTGTTGGTCACATCGATACACGAAAGTTTAAGTTAGTTGTATGATTTACTCTTTCCATAGTGCAACTATGATTGCACTCCCTTTTGTCAGTGACATCACAATTTAGGAACACGAACATGCCAGTACCATTCCTCTTATGGGGCGCAGCTGCATTGTTAGCCGGGACCGGTGTAGTCAAGGGTGTCGGCGCGATGAGCGATTTCGACGAAGCCAAAAAAATCGGTGAGACCGCGCGCCGACGTTATGAAAAGGCTGAAGCAGCGCTCGATAAAGATCGGGATAATACGAATACCGCGTTCGAAGATTTGGGCAGGTTCAAGCTGTCGATCTTCAGCGAACAAATCAAGCATCTCGTAGAAGTCATAAAAAGGTCGAAGAGCGCAAAATCGATCATGAAGGACTTCGATGTCAAAGTCAGTGTGGACGAACTCAAGGAAATGGAACGCCTTGTGCTGAAATCCCTGGAAATCGAAAAAGGGTTGGGTGTTGGCGCGGCAGCTGGAGCGCTAGCGGCCATGGGTGCATATAGTGGGGTTGGAACCCTAGCTGCAGCTTCGACTGGTGCAATGATCTCAGGCCTTAGCGGCGCTGCTGCCACCAACGCGACTATGGCCTGGCTCGGCGGTGGAGCATTGAGTGCTGGCGGCTACGGCATGGCCGGTGGCGCAATCGCGCTAGGGGGCATCGTACTGGGACCGGCATTAGCCATTGGTGGTTTCATGATGGCCAGCAAGGCGGAGGAAGCACTTACCCAATCGCGTGCCTACGAGGCAAAAGCCGATACCGCTGTAGCAGAGATGAAAAAAGTCACTCTGGCGCTAGCGGCTCTACGCTCCAACGTCAAGGAGTTGTCGGCAGCATTGGAAGGTCTCGTGCAACGTTTCGATGCCGTTAAAGTCGACGACGACAGCGATCCGCAAGCATTCGCGACCATGGTCATGGTTGGCAAAGGGCTCAAAAATCTGCTCGACGTCGCGATCATGGGAGCAGACGGCGCCGCTGTGCCAAACATCAAAGCCAAGATCTCTGGTCTGGCAGAGTTGTCTTAAGGTCAGCCATGCTCCACATCCTCTCAAAAGCAGCCCCTGTCGCTGGTGATGCCGGTCGAGCGCTCGAGAATATCGTCGACGCGTGGAAGCAATACAAAATAACAGCAGAAGTCGAACAGACGAAACGGGAATCGATCCGCGCCACGCGTGACGTTAACATCAAGATGATTGATGAGAATGCCGCGATCCTGAAAGCTTACCTGGCCAGTATGTTCAAGGAACGTGCAGAAATCATCGAAGGCATGTTCGTGCGGCTCGACCAAGGCTTAGCTGCCGGTAATGCTCAAGCGGCTTCCGATGCCATGGCCGCGATCGTTGCGGTGACTAAACAGTCCCCGTTGGCCGGCGCACGTGAATTGCTGCTCGATCTTCGTAACCCTGAGGTCACTAGCATCGAGATATGAGGGACGCTTTTCCGTGCAATCAATGCGGAGCCTGCTGTAAGTCGGTTGAACTATCTCCACAGACTGCAGGGCTGGATCGCGGTGACGGTACCTGTCGCCATTACGACGATGAAGAACGTCAATGCCGCATCTATGCACTGCGTCCCGACGTCTGCAATGTAGAGAAAACCTACGAAGCCCAGTTTCAACATAGATTGGTGTGGGCCGTCTATGTCGAATTGAACGTGCGAGCCTGTGTCGAACTCAACGCGCGACAGGTCGAACGGAGTGGCATTAGAGAGGCGTAGTCTAATCGTGAAACGGTGCCGTGCCAGGCCTGTCCCACCGATAGCCTGTGGCAGACTTCTTTATTCGGCCAAAGAATAAACGTGCGTGCGCCTATGCCGCGGTCGTGAGATTGCCCTGCTGGCCCTGACCAGCAGGCGCTGCGCGCAGCAGCGCTTCGATGGCATCCGGCGCCACTGGCCGGCTGTAGCAGAAGCCCTGCATCTGGTCGCACCCGTGGGCCAGCAAGAAGGCGAGCTGGTCGGCCGTTTCGACGCCTTCGGCAATCACGTTGAGCTTCATCGAGTGCGCCAGGCCGATCACGGCGTCGACAATGGCGGCGTCATCGGCATCGTCGATCAGGTCGCTGACGAACGAGCGGTCGATCTTGAGGCTGTGGATCGGGAAGCGCTTCAGGCTGGCCAGGCTCGAGTAGCCGGTGCCGAAATCGTCGATCGCCAGCTGCACGCCCATGGCCGCCAGGCGCGCCATCGTGGCGGTGGCCGCCACCGGGTTCTGCATCAGCACGCTTTCGGTGATTTCCAGTGTCAGCGCGCGCGGATCGCACCCGGTTTTTTCGAGCAGCACCGCGACGCGCTGGGCCACGTCCTGGCCCAGGAACTGGCGCGCCGACAGGTTCACGCTGACGCGCACCGGCGGCAGGCCGCCCTGCTGCCAGGCCACCTGCTGGGCCATCGCGGTTTCCAGCACCCACTCGCCGATCGGCACGATCAGGCCGGTTTCTTCGGCCAGCGGGATGAAGTCGGCCGGCGACACCATCGGTTTGCCCTGCGGCTGCCAGCGCAGCAGCGCTTCGACGCCGCCCAGGTGGCCGGTGGCAATGTCGACCACCGGCTGGTAGTGCAGCACGAATTCGCGGCGCTGCAGCGCGCGTTGCAGCTCGCTTTCCATGCGCAGGTGCAGCGCGGTCTGCGCGCCCATGTCGGCCATGTAGAAGCTGAAACCGTTGCCGCCCTCACCTTTCGAGCCGTACATGGCGCTGTCGGCGCACTTGAGCAGTGTGGCGCTGTCGGTGCCGTCGCGCGGGTACATGGCGATACCGATCGAGCCGGTCGGGAAGACCTCTTGCCCGCACAGCAGCAGCGGCTGGAACAGGTTGTCGAGGAGCTTACGGGCCACGCGCGCGGCGTCGGTCTCCCCGGTCATCTCGGGCAGCACGACGACGAATTCGTCGCCGCCCTGGCGCGCCACGGTGTCGCTCTCGCGCAGCGAACCGGCCAGGCGGCGCGCGATCTCGACGATCAGCTGGTCGCCCGCGTCGTGCCCGAGCGTGTCGTTGACGTGCTTGAACCGGTCCAGGTCGATGAACATCACCGCTACCTGGCTCCCGGCACGGTGTGCATGGGCAATCGCGCGTTCGAGCCGGTCTTGCAGCAGCACGCGGTTGGGCAGGCCGGTCAGGGCGTCGTGGTTGATCACACGCAGCAGCGCTTCTTCGGCGCCCTTGCGGCGCGAGATGTCTTCGACGACCGAGATGAAACGCTGGTTGCCATAGGCATCGCGCATCGTCGAGACGCTGACATTGACCCAGATCGGCGTGCCGTCGCGCCGCAGCAGGCGCCGCTCGCGCTGGTAGTCGCTGATCTCGCCATCACGCAGGCGTTTGACCAGTGTCAGCTCGTCGGGTAAATCGTCGACGTGGGTCAGTTGCTGGAAGAAGCGCTGCAGCAGTTCGATTTCGGTGTAGCCCAGGATCTGCGCCATCTTGCCGTTCACGCGCAGCAGGCGCCCGTCCGGGCCCAGCAGCACGATGCCCACCGCCGCCTGGCTGAAGGTCAGGCGGAAGAACTCCTCGCTCTCCTGCAGGCGCAGGCGCGCCTTGCGGCGGAAGGTGATGTCCTGGCCAATGAGCAGGAGCATGTAGCCACCGGCCTGCTCGGTGCGGCGGATATTGAATTCGAGATGGCGCACGCCGTCCGGGTGGCCTTCGAGCGAGACGAGGATGTGGTCCTGCGGCATGCCGGTAGCAAGTGCATCGCTGACGCGCGCGGCCAGGCCGGCGTCGGGCAGCCAGCGCGCGAGGGGATGGCCAGCGCTGGCCGATTCTTCCGGCGCGTCGATCAGCTCGGCCATCATGCGGTTCATCGAGCGCACGCGGCGCTCGGCGTCGATGACCAGCAATCCTGCCGGCATGCCGTCGATCACTTGCTCAAGATAGTTGCGGTTCTGGCCAAGCAGCGCATGGGCGTCCCGCAGCGCGTGGGCTTCGCTGGTCTCAGGTTGATCCTGGGTGGCTGCGGCGTGCAGGCTGGGGGCCACATCGGTGTGTGGTGCGGGAGTCTCGTTCGTCTGGATCATCATGGGAAGCGCCTCTGGCTATCCAACATGATCGAGTGTTATTTTTTGTTGGATACGATTGTTGCATGATAGCAAAGCAACGCCGTGCAGGCGACCGTTGTCGATCCTCTGTTGTTATTTTGTGTGAGATTTCTGCGTAGCAGATGACATGATTCAAGTTCACTAATGTCCGGCGCTGCAGCGGCTCAATGTGGACAGAGAAAATAAGGTGAGAGTTATCCGGTCCAACCCAACCGGAGTCCACCATGCATTCAGGTTTTCTGCTGTCGCGCGCCGCTGGCGCACTCGCCATCGTGTGCAGTGCCAGCGCGGCGCATGCCCAGGTCAACGTCACGCTCAGCCCGGCGCAGCCGGCGGTTGGACGCGACGACAACGTCCTGGTAACCGTCACGCTGACCAATACCTCGAACACGGTCCAGCAATTGCTGCGCTGGCGCACGCCGCAGCAGGTGCTGGAGGCGCCGCTGTTCGAGGTGCAGCGCGACGGCCAGCCGGTGCGCTACCTGGGCCGCCGCATCAAGCGCGCCGCGCCGGGGCCGGCTGATTACCTGCAACTGGCCCCGGGCGAGGCGCTCTCGCAGACGGTCGAGCTCTCGCGGTTCTACGAGATGCGCATCACCGGCAACTACACGATCCGCTACCGCAGTCCGGCCATGCCGGCGCCGGGCGCGACCACCGGCGCGGTCGTGGGCGAGCTGGCCTCCAACCCCGTCACGATCCGGATCGACGGCAGCAGCACGCCGACCCTGCAGGATGCCACCGCCCCCGGCCCTGGCTTTGCCAACTGCACCAATGCGCAGCAGACGCAGCTGACAACCGCAATGGCGGCCGGACGCGCGATGGCAGCCGACAGCCACGCCTACCTGACCTCGGGCACACCATACGGCGCGCGCTATGCGATGTGGTTCGGGGCACAGGACGCCGCCCGCGGCGCAAAGGTCACGGCCAATGTCACAGCGATCAGGGAGGCGTTTGAGAACAAGCCCATCAAGATCGACTGCGATTGCGACGAGTCGTATTTCGCCTACGTGTATCCGGCGCGGCCGTACACGGTTTGGGTGTGCAAGGCGTTCTGGGCCGCAGCGCTGACCGGAACGGATTCGCGCGGCGGCACGCTGATGCACGAGCTGAGCCACTTCAATGTGGTGGCGGCGACCGACGACCACGTGTACGGCCAGGCCGCGGCAGCGGACATGGCGCGCAGCGCGCCGCAACGGGCGATCAACAATGCCGATTCGTATGAGTATTTCGGCGAGAACACGCCGCGGCAGGCGACTGCGGCCCAGGCTGCAGGGGAGTGATCGACCATGACACTGCTCCCCACTACTCTTGCTGCGGCCTTGGTCAACTACCGGCTCGACACGCGTAACCGGCCCCTGCGCATGGTGCTGGGCCAGGCCGGCTCCGCCGATTCCAATGCGCTGCTACCGCACCATGCCAGCGCCAGCGAATCAGTGTGCGGCGGCCTCGAGCTGCAGATTCTGTGCCTGTCCGAAAATGCGACGCTCGAACTGAAGCGTTTTATTGGTCTGCCCTGCGAACTGCAGATCGTGACCGACCGGGGCAACCTGCGCAGGCTGTGCGGAATCGTCACGGCGGCGGCATCGGGTCACAGCGACGGCGGGGTCGCGAGTTACAAGCTGACTGTGCGCGACGCGCTGTCGGTGATGGACGCGACGCGCACGACGCGCGTTTTCCGCGACAAGAGTGAGCTCGAGATCATCGAACTGGTCCTCAAAGAGTGGCAAAGAAACAATCCCGTGATCGCGGCGACCTTCGACTTCGATATCCACAGCGGTCTGCTCAACCGCAAGCTCCCGAAGCGCGCGCTCACGATGCAGTTGAACGAATCGGATGCCAGCTTCGTGCGCCGCCTGATGCAGCGCCGCGGCATCGCCTGGTTTTTTCGCCCGGGCAGAACCGACAGGCAGCGTCAGGCCGGCGGCGATGTCGCCGGCATCGGCCACTCGTTGGTGCTGTTCGATGATGACAAGGATCTGGCGCGCAATGCAGCCGGGACGATCCGTTTTCACCGCGATGGCGCGACCGAGGAGCGCGACGCGATCACGCTCTGGAGCGCCGAGCGCACGCTGGTGCCGGGCCATACGTCGTTGCACAGCTGGGATTACCTGAACCCCGGCAAGGGCGGCTCAACGACCAGTTCGCCGCTGCGCGTCAACCAGGGCAAGACGGGAAACGCGCTGGCCGCCAACCTGGAACAGTACCAGGTGACGGCGCCGCACCTTGGCGACAACCGGCTCGACCTGCTGGCCATCAGCGATGCGCTGGTGGCGTACCACGAATTCGTCGCCAAGTGCTTCCATGGCGAAGGCACGGTACGCGACCTGGCCGTTGGCGAGTGGTTTAGCCTGACCGGCCATCCCGAGATCGACAAGCACCAGCCCGAACAGCGCGAATTCGTCGTGACCGCGCAGCGCATCGATACCACCAACAACTTGCCGGCGGACGTCAATGCCAAAGTCGAGCGGCTGTTTGCACGCAGCGGCTGGGATATCGTCCGGCTTGACGACACTGCACAAGCGCTGCGCTACCGGTCCAGCTTCAGCTGTGTGCGGCGCGGCATACGGATCGTGCCGCCGCCACCGGTGATTCCGCAGCCGCAGCTGCAAAGCGCAATCGTTGTCGGACCGAAGGACGAGGCCGTGTGGTGCGATCACCTGGGGCGCGTCAAGATCCGTTTTCCGGCGACGCGCGCACAGGAACACGCGGACGGCGCAGGTGCATCGGGTTCGGATCGCGACTCGGCCTGGATACGCGTCGCATCCGGATGGGCGGGTAATGGCGCCGGCAACCAGTGTGGCGCGCGCCTGCTGCCGCCCGTGGGCGCCGAGGTGCTGGTGGCGTTCGCTGGTGGCGATCCCGACAAGCCGGTCATCATCGCCCAGGTCTATAACGGCGCTGCCCCACCACCGGCCTTCCGGCGCGAAGACGGCCTGCCCGCCAACCACTTTCAGTCGGGCCTGCGCAGCCGTGAAATCCACGGCCAGCGCGGCAACCAGCTGCGGCTCGATGACACGACCGGACAGATCAGCGCGCAGCTGGAGAGCGACCATGCAGCCAGCGAACTCAATCTGGGCTACCTGACCGAACCGCGCCAGGAAGGCAGCGCCAGGCCGCGCGGCGAAGGGGCCGAATTACGCACCGAAGAAGCCATTGCACTGCACGCGGCGCGCGGCATTCTGCTCAGCGCCTGGAAGCTGCTGGGTGGCGGCGACAAGGGTGCGCAACTGGCGCGCGACGATTATCTTGGCCTGCTGCGCGACTGCGGCGAACTGTGCGCGTCGCTGGGCACCTACGCGGCGCAGCACAACGGGTTGGCCATCGACACGGCCGAGCAAGAGGCGCTGCTGGCGCGCTTCACGGGGTGGGAAGACGGCAGCAATACCAAGCCGGAGGCGGCGCAGCCGGGCGAACCGGTGATCGCCGTGACGTCCCCGGCAGGAATCGGCTTTGCCAGCTCGAAAGCCGTGGTCAGCTACGCGGGCACCAACGTCGACACCGCCGCGCAGCAGCACATGCAACTGACTGCGGGCCAGCGGTTCTCGGTCAATGCCGGCAAAGGGCTGTCGCTGTTCGCGCATCACGGCGGGCTGCATGCAATCGCCCACAACGGCAAGCTCCTGTTGCAAAGCCAGCACGACGACACGGCCATCGAATCGGCGCAGAACATGCAGCTCACGGCGACGGAAGGCACGGTGACGGTAACGGGCAAGGTCATCCTGCTGGTGGCGGCGGACGGTTCGTTCCTTAAGCTGGGCGACGGCCCGCCTGTACTGGGCAGCAAGGCGCCTCTGCGGTTTCATGCACCGGATTACACGCTCGACGGGCCTGAATCGATGGCGGCGCAGTTTCCTGATTTTGGCGCCGGCGGTGCGGATCAAAAACTGGAACTGCGCTACCCACGGGGCGTGGCGGACGACGACGGCGCCGAGCCGCTGGGGGCGCTGGTGAAGGACATGAAGATGCACGTGGCGCTCAGCGACGGCACGAGCCTGGAGGGTGTCAGCGATGCACAGGGCAAATCTGAATTGCTGGCGCGTGATGCGATGCATATGGCTGAGATCGTGCTGTCGCGCGGCGGCAAAGAACAATAGGAGAGTGAGATGGCCAACAAATATCCGAAAAGTGAATACGTCATCAAACGCGATAACGCGCTGCTGCAACCTTGTCGCATCGGCGACAAAATTGTCGACGTACCTCGCGAGCAACCCTGCAACATCATCGTGGTACATGGCGTAAATGATGTGGGCACCAGCTATAACGCGGTCGAAGAAGGGCTGTGCGCGGGACTGCAGGATCGCCTGCTGCGCAAGTTCAAGCCTGGGACGTACCGGATGCCTGGCGCGAAGGACAAGGAGACGCTGCTGGATGATCCTGATGCGGTGTTTTTCAAACGTGACCAGAAGGAGGATGCAGATAGTCCGGTGATTCCATTTTATTGGGGTTTTCGTGAGGTCGGCAATCTGACGAAGACAGTGAACGGCCAGAAGACGGATCGCAACGGCAATCGCCTTGACAAGGACCTGTCCAAGGGAGGTGGCCCTTTTGGCAATGCCACCAGCACCCTGCCCGATATGTGGAACAAGGGGGTATTTGCGCCGTTCGACCCGGCCGGTGATCCACTCCGACCTGTCAAGAACGGACCGGGCCGAATGTACATGGTGCTTGCTGCGCGACGCCTGGCGGCGCTGGTGGCAATGATTCGCCAGTATGAGCCCAATGACACTGTCAACATCGTTGCGCACAGCCAGGGTTGTTTGATCAGTTTGCTGGCACAGGCTTTCCTGATGGAGATGGGTGAGCGTACGGCGGATACGCTGATTCTGACGCATCCGCCGTATAGCCTGGATGAAAAGATGGGCATGGCAATGCGGACCGCTACCTTTGTTACAGGTGACAGCGACAAGGCCATGGAAGGGTTTTACGACCTGATCGCCAGCAGACAAAACGTCCACGCGCGCCTGCAGACGCTGGTCAATATTGTCGCCGGTGTTGCGAAGTCGAAGGGAACCTCACCCCTGTTCGGAAAGATCAGCGAGACCGACTCCTGCGGGATGGTGCACGGGCGCTGGAAGGCGGATGCTGATCGCGACAACCGGGGCAAAGTTTATTTGTACTTCAGCCCGGAAGACATGACGGTCGCTCTCGACAATATGCGCGGGATTGGCTGGCAAGGGATACCTGACGCTGTTGCGTACTTAATCGCCCCACCCCCTTCGAACAAGATAGACGTGCTCAGCGATGAAGCGAAGTTCGGGCCGTCGCCGTCAATGCTGAAGGTAGAACGCATGGCGCTCAAGGAAATGGGGCCCTCGTTTCGTCAACGCGTTTTTACCGGAAAGCTGCGAGCTGCCGCCGGGCTGGCGAAACCTGCGCCAGTGCTGATCGGTCAACCACCACATGACTTTGTATTGCGACTGCCAGGAGAGGATGACCATGCCCATGTAGCATCCAGCGGACGTATGCTGCGTCAATCGTTACCGCAGGCAGGACAGTTCAGCCTCGACTATCCCGTGTATCGCTTTGGCATCCGAACAATCAATGGAGAAGCGCTCAAAACACCCTGCGAAGCCGATATTTGGGGCAACCAAGTCAGTCCAGACAAAATTCCAACGCATTCCATGCTCGCGCACCTCAAGCGTGAAAACCGCGGGCCCTGTGAGGAAGTCGATCCGATTGATGCCGCCACCGCCGTTGCGAGCAATAAAGGCCTGCTTGTCAAGACCGTAGGGCTGCCGGCGTCTGTTGTCGCATCGGTCGAGCGCGGAGGGGCTGATGACGTCTCGGAGCAAGACCGTCAACGGCTGGAAGTCGCATACAACAATTCCCAATTCCCAGGCAATACCAACCCGGATGACATGTCGCGCATCTTATGGGCCACGCGCTACAAACATGTCATTTCCGCGCAGGTACAGGAAAGTCCAAATGCTGCAAGGCTGCGCTGGCAGCAGGAAGTCAGTCCGAAATCGTTTCATAGCGCAATTTTTGGAAGCAGCAAAAATCATCAGCGAGTCACTGCGTACGACTTATCGATCGGAAGTGGCAAAGCGGTAAGTGATCCGGCCTTCTATGCCTATTTGTGCGCGGTGGCGGATTGGCGGTTGAAGAAGACAATAAATATTAAAAAAGCACGTAAAGGTATTTTGACTTGGAGCGAATTCCTTTTTTCATTCAGTGCCTTCTACGCAAATGAGCCCGATTGGAGAAGGCAGCTAATAGTAGGCAATGCCGACTATTACAGCAGCGGTGCGCTTCCACACGGACTGCCTCTGCTTGGGGGTGGACTTTGGGACATCGTCATCTCAGAAACAATCTCAGGCAAGCGCGTGATGTCCGCTTCGAAAGGAAAATCGTGAAAAATAGCCTGTTGGATGACTTCCCGACCGCGTTACCCAAGAAGTGGAAATATGTATTGGGAGCAGCAATCACTTTTCCGGTGTTATTCCTGATAGGGATCGCATTCGATCTCAGCGTATTACGCCCGGATCTTGGCAACTTCAATGTGGAGACAACGATGGACAAAGTGCATTGGTTCGGCATTCCCCTCATGGTAGTCATGATTTTATTCGGCGGAAAGTGGCTGTTTGACTCAAGTGCTATTCATGAACGCCAACGGGCATGGCAGCAAAAAAATCATCAACTCAAGGAACAGGAAAAGCTCGATAAGAAATCGGAACAATCCCGGCGCGAATACGTGCTGGAAGTAATTGGATTGGGCGTTACGGTCGAACAGTACCGTCAAGGCAAGCTTTGGCAAGCGTTGCAGGGAGGCGAGCCCTACAACAGCATTCGTGAACCCGATCCCAAAAAATATCCATGGTCCAGAATCGACAAAATAGGACAGACAGGCAGCCGCGCTTGCGACGCGCTGGAAAATGGCGCCGATCCATCTCCCATGTTTTGGGGTGTGCCAACCATGTATGCCGGCGGGCCGATCAACAACCCTGCAGAGCAGCCGAGTGCAGTCATGCCGATGGAGGGCCTTGCATCCAGCGCCGAAGGTACCGGCATGGCCTGGCACCTGTTCGTCACTGGCCCATGGATGCTTGCAGAAAGGCCAGACCGGTTACTGGAGCAGGCCTTTGCCTTTTTCGATGCACATCCCGATCTTCCTTATCTCGTCCTGTTAAGTGCCGACGATGCAGCAGACCGCGGTTATATGCAGATACCCGGCAGCGCCCCCCTTGTCCGTGACGGATACTACATTCCCGAGTACTCCGATGCCAGTGCGGTCTTCGTCCTAGCCCGGCGCGAGCGGGTCGAGCCGTTGCGGCCCTATGCATGGACCGACCCGGACAATAACTATTTGCAAGAAACCCTGCGCCAGATGTACTACCAACTCATGAGCACAGTCCCCATGCGCCCAGAGTTGAAAGCCGAGTGGCCCCACATCACCAGACAACCCACCGTCGCCGAATGGCTCCCCGCCGCCGCGAAATTCGCCAAACACCCCATCTTCGACCGCCCCGAAAGCACACTGCTCGACGACTACAAGCGCTGGGCCAATCCGCCCCCGAAAGACTGGAAGCCCACCCCCTGGTTCCCGGTCCCCTGGAACCGCAACCAGCTCGCTGCCTTCGACGCCCTGCCCTCGATGGGCTTCATCCACCGCCCCGTATTCGTCAAGTTCGAGGATGACGAAGGCAAGCCGGTCAAGCGCCGCGACGCGCGTCAAAAGCTGCTGGAAGCCGGCTGGCAGCAGGCGCTGCAGACGCTGCCCGAAGCGCAGCGCGCCGCAGGCCCGGCGCGCATCATCGCCGCGTTCAATCACGACACCGAACAGAAGATCGCGCTGGCAGGCACGCTGCACGCATACGCCGCGCAGGGTGGCCCGGACATCGACACCGGCAAGACGTCGCAGTTCATCGACACCGACCAGCGCATGGGCAATACCGGGGCCGCGACCTTCTTCGTGCAGATGGCGGTGGGCGTGATGGGCAGCTATATCGACGGCGGCGCCTCGGCCGCGATCAACCTGCGCGATCCGACCGGCGCCAGCATCGTGTTCATCAGCCCGCCGAGCAAGGAACGGCGCGAATCGCAAGGCGCGAACATCTTCAAGCACATTGTCCAGCCGTCGATCGATCCGGACAACTACAAGCCACCGACAGTAGCCTCGGTGCTGGGCGAAAAGGCAGACGCCATCCCCGAACACGACAGTGCAGGCGACTAAATCACCGTCAAAAGAAAGGCTCAATCATGCGCAACATCATCAGGCTCGGCGACGCCACGTCGCATGGCGGCAAGGTCCTCAGCGTCAGCGCGCGGCATGTCAGGGTGGGCGGTATTCCTGTAGCGTGCGTGGGCGACACCTGCAGTTGCCCCATCAAAGGTCACAATGGCTGCAAGATCGTCAGCGGCTCGGCGCAGCATAAAATCGACGGCAAGCTGATTGCCTTCGATGGCGACAAGACGAGTTGTGGCGCGACGCTGATTGCCAGCGCCACCAACTGCAAGGCGCCCTGAATCAGCGCGCGGCCATCCTGACCGTGTGCGAGAACTTCACCGGCAGCGCCGGGCTGCTCTTGATGCCGCCCGCGTCGAGCTTGCGCAAATCGGTCACCCACGGGCCGGCGTAACGGATCTCGTAACTGTGCTGGCCCGGCTTGAATGCATACGCCTGCGTGATGTCGAGCGTGTTCAGGTAGGTCGTCTGCGGTTTGACCTCAAGATAATCGGCAGCATTCAGCGGGCCGCGCTTGACCATGCGGCCCGTGTACGCAACCGTGTCCGTCAGTGAACTCAGCGCAAAACGGGGGGCGCTCAGATCGTCGCCCAGCGCGATCTCGCGCGGGATCCATATCGGTACATCGCCCCGGTTCTCGATCAGCACCCGCACCTTGACCTTGCCGGCCCCGGTTTCCACTTCAAGCCGATGCTGGACGTTCACCTTGGCCTCCACGGCCTTGACCACGCCAACTACGCCGACCAGCGCCAGCACCATTGCCAGCTTGGCCGCCGGCGAGCTTCGTTTGACATGCATTGCGACTCCTCGAGGATCACGGCAGGCGTCACCCGCGCGACGCTGCCTGTCGATTATGACATGATTCGATCAATACATTCACGGAAGTATGTTTCCACCGGTCTCAGGCAGCGCTGCCAGGATCATCACCGCCACGCGCCGGTTGCGTGCCTTGCCTGCTTCGTCGGTGTTAGGCGCCACCGGGCGCGTCGCGGCAAAGCCGATCGCCGACAGGCGTACCTCGGGCACGCCGTTGGCGGCGAACAGCCGCACCACGCTGCTCGCGCGCGCGGTCGACAATTCCCAGTTCGACGGATACAGCGGATTGGCGATCGGCAGGTCGTCCGTATGGCCTTCGACCTCAATCCGGTGCGAGTCGTTTTTGAGCAGGCCGGCCACCTGCGCCAGGATGACCTGGCCTTCGCCATCCAGCACTGCCTCGCCCTGCGGGAACAGAATGCTGGCGTTGATCTCGACGCTGATGCCGCGCGCGTTCTGGATCACCCGCACCTGGCCCGACTTCACCAGCGGCAGCAGGGTCGCCGACAGTTCGCGCGCCATCACGCCCATCTTTTCCTGTTCGCGCCGCGCGGCTTCGTTGCGGCGGCGGTTGATGATGTGCGACAGCGGCAGCACGGGTTCGACATTGGTGTTGACTTTGGTGGCCGCGCCGCGCCCGCCAAAGGCATCGCCCAGCGCATCGGACAGCACCTGGTACTTGCCCTCGTTGACGATGGAGATGGCGTACATGACGACGAAAAACGCGAACAGCAGCGTGATCAGGTCGGCGTACGAAATCAGCCAGCGTTCGTGGTGTTCGGTGGGGACATCGTCGTCGTAGCGCTTGCGGGCCATGGCGGTTGGCTAGTGGTGCGTGAGCAGGCTGGCGACGCGTTCGTCGATGACGCGGCCGTGGTCGCCGCTGGCCAGGTCAGAGAACACTTCGGCCAGGATCTCGTACTGCGACACCTTGTCGCTGACGATGGCCTTGAGTTTGTTGCCGACCGGGTAGAAGAACAGGTTGGCCATGCCCACGCCATACACGGTCGAGACGAATGCCACCGCGATGCCGGAGCCAAGGCGGGCCGGATCGGACAGGTTTTCCATCACGTGGATCAGGCCCAGCACGGCGCCCAGGATGCCGATGGTCGGCGAATAGCCGGCGGCAGATTCCCAGATACGCGCCGCCTGGCGCTGGGCAAATTCGTAGCCGTTGATTTCGTGTTCGAGCAGGCTGCGCACCTTCTCGGGCGCGATGCCGTCGACCACCAGGCGCAAGCCCTTGGCGACGAACGGGTCGGCCTTGCTCATGAACTGTTCGAGCGACAGCAAGCCATCGCGGCGCGCCGTCAGGCTCCACAGCGCGATCTCGCGCGACAGTTTCTGACGACCGTTTTTTGGTGGCACGAACACCCAGCGCAGCATGGCGATGCCGCGCAAGAAGGTGCGGGTCTCGCTTTGCAGCAGCACGGCGCCGAAGGTGCCGACCACCACGATGGCAAATGCGGCAGGCTGGATCAACGACGAGAACTTGCCGCCGTCGAGGGTGTAACCGAGAAAGATGCCGGCGATTGCCAGCACCAGGCCGATTACGCTGGCCCAGTCCATAATTGCTCCCGTAAGGTGGTGCGCAAACGTGCGACGGCCTGGGTGTGCAGCTGCGACACCCGCGATTCACTCACGCCCATCACGGCGCCGATTTCCTTCAGGTTCAGTTCTTCTTCGTAGTACAAGCCCATCAGGAGTTTTTCGCGCGGCGGCAGCTTGTCGATCGCGTCGATGACGGCCTGGCGGAAATCGGTTTCCATCAGGCTGCGCAGCGGGTCGGCATCGTCCACGGCGTAGCGGTCGAGGAAATTGTCGCTGCCTTCGTCGGCATGAAAGTCTTCGTAGTACAGCAGCTGGTGGCCGCCCGAGTCGGCCAGCATGTCCTGGTACTCGTCGAGCGAGATCTTGAGCGACGCGGCCACTTCGGATTCGCTCGGCGGGCGGCCCAGGCGCTGCTGCAGCGACTGCATCGCACCTTCGACCTTGCGCATGTTCTGGCGCGTGCTGCGCGGCATCCAGTCGCTCGAACGCAGCTCGTCGAGCATCGCGCCACGGATGCGCAGCACGGCATAGGTCTCGAACTGGGCGCCGTGGTCGTCTTCGTAGCGGTTGATCGCGTCCAGCAACCCAATCATGCCGGCCTGGATCAGGTCATCGACCTCCACCGAAGGCGGCAGCTTCGCCTTCATGTGGTGGGCAAGACGCTTTACCAACGGCATATGCTCCGTCAGCAAAGAATTCTTGTCCGCTTTCCCTTTGACCGTATACATGCTGGCGTATGTCTTTTTCTTTATAAGTCGTTGGCGACGGTGTCAGGAACCGATGGACGCGCTGCCCTGGCGGCCGAACTGTGGCATTGCAGGCAGTGCGAACTTGCCGGCCAGCTGGCGAAACGCAACCGATGCGCCAGCCAGCGGGAAGGCGTCGACCACGGCCCGGCCCAGGCGCGCGGCGCGGTGCAGGTATTCGTCGGCCGGCACGGCGCCCATGAAACTGAGCTTGACGGCCAGATAACGTGTTGCTGCCAATGACATATTATCGTAAACCACCTTGGCCTCCCCCTCAGTCGCGCCGGTGACCAGGATGCCGAATGGCCGGCGGCCCAGTTCCTGCGTCAGGCGCTTGATGAGCGAGTAGGCATTGGTGATCGAGGCCGCACTGGTCGACACCTGGATCACGATCTCCGAACTGGACATCAACGGCACCGGAAACTCGCCGTCGGGGCCCAGTTCGCCATCGACGATCACGATGGCGGCCTGCGTGGCCAGCACGTCGAACGTCTTGCCCAGGCGCCGCACATCGTCGGTCGATTCGGGCGTGCCCATCGGCACCACCGAGAAGCCTTGCGGGGCCGGATGGATCACCTGGTTCAGCGCGCTTTCCTGGCGCGCGACCTGCAGCAGCGAGGCACCGCGGTTCAGGCCCAGGCGGCGGGCGACGCCGTACTCGACGTTGCAGGCATCGACGATCAGCACTTCGTTGCCGGCCTGGGCCAGCGAGGCGCCCAGGTTCACCAGCATCGCGCCCTTGTCGTCTTCCGGCGTGGCCGACAGAAACGTGACCACGCGCGGACGCGGGCCTTGCAGCATGCGGCGCAGGCCTTCGGCCTGGTCGAAGTCAAAACTAGCCATGCGACACCTCGCGGCGGTTGGCTTGCGCGGTGGCTGCCATCAGCATCGGCAGGTCGGCGTCCGCCGGGGCGGTGCCGCGGTTACGGAACGCGCGGTCGATCAGCATCGCGCTGTCGGCCACGTGCAGGTCTTCCGGCACGCGCTGGCCGTTCGAGACGTAATGCAGTTTGAGCTTCTGGCGGATCACGATGTCGAGCACGCCGCCGGTCGAGGCCGCTTCGTCCATCTTGGTCATGATCGCACCGTGCAGGCCGCTGCCCTGGTAAGCGCGCACGACTTCGTTCAGCGTCTCGTTGGTCGACGTCGAGTTCAGGCACAGCAGGCGCTTGACTTCGGCGCCCGAGCCCGACAGCATCGCGACCTGCTCGGCCACCATGTGATCACGCTGCGACATGCCGATGGTGTCGATCAGCACCGTGTGCTTGTTGCGCAGTTCTTTCAGGGCGATGCGCAGGTCGGCCTCGTCCTTCACCGAGTGCACCATGACGCCGAGGATCTTGCCGTAGATGCGCAGCTGTTCGTGACCGCCGATACGATAGGCGTCAGTGGTGATCAGGGCCAGCTTGTCCGGGCCGTGGCGCATCACGCAGCGCGCGGCCAGCTTGGCCGTGGTGGTGGTCTTGCCCACGCCGGTCGGGCCGACCAGTGCGAATACGCCACCTTCGGACAACATCGCGTCTTCGTTGCCGATGGTCGCCAGGTTGCGCGCCAGCACGGTCTTCACCCAGCGCATCGCTTGCGCTGCGTCGTTCATGGCCGGCATTTTTTCGATGATGTAGCGTGCCAGCGTGGCCGAGAAACCGGCAGCGAGCATTTCACGCAGCACGGTCGCCTTGTGCGGCTCACGCTGGGCGGTCGAGCCCCACGACAGTTCGGCCAGCTGGGTTTCCATCAGGCCGCGCATGGCGCGGATTTCGCTCATCATGTTGCTCACCTCCGAGGTCGCCGATTCCTTGGCCTGGGTGATGGCAGCGCTCATCATGGCGGTCATGGCAGCCATGTCGATCGTTGGTTCAGGTGCGGGGGCGCGGCGTTCGGCGTAGGTTGCGGCCGGCTCGACCGGGGCCAGTGGGGCGACAGGCGCGACATAGGCCGGCGCGACCGGCGCGTTCAAGACCGGACCGGCATCCTGGTAGCGGCGTGCCGGGGTGGCGCGCGGCGCGGCTGGTGCGAGTTCGTCAAAGTGCTGCAGCTGCGGCTTCGGCTGGGCCATCTCGGAATCGGCGACAGGCGCGGACAGCGACGCGACATCGTCGTTATCGAGTGCCAGGATTTCGACGGCGCCGTCGACCGGACGGTTGGACAGGATGACGGCATCCGGACCCAGGGCTTCGCGCACCTTGCGCAAGGCATCCCGGGAAGTTGCCGCTGTAAATTTCTTCACTTTCATCGTGGTTCTCCGCACTTCAATCTATGTTCTGCATGACGGGCACATGCCCATCGATAGGAATCATTATTGTCGATGCCGTGTGGAAACGATCAACCGAGAAGGACGGGGAAAAGGGCCTATTTCCCCACAATCAGAAAAAGTGATACTGGTTTCTTGAAATTTGGCAGGGAGGTGCGGGTGCTGCACGGGTTTGCGTCGGCGCAAACAGGTGGCGTGCGCGTGCCGATCTTGCCGATGCCGGCCGGGTCGAACCGGGACTGGTACGGCTGGCGTGCCAGTTCTACTCATCAGGAGACTCTCATGGCACGCTCGATCCGGCTGATCTACCGAAACATAAAGGGCCGTGTACGCCAGAATTTCGGCTGGGACGGCCTCACCGAACGCTCCGCCGTACTGATTACGGCGGCCGAATGGCGGCCGACGGCCGACCCGTTCGATTCACCACCCGGCCGCCCTCTGCTGGGCGAAGCCAATGTGTATGTCACCAATATCGGGCCGCACGATCCTGAAGGCAACGTCGGTGGTGTCGAGTTTCATCTGCATGTCGACTGGAACAGCCCCTTGCATGTGATGGTGACCATCACCGACCTGGGTCCAATCGAAGAGCAGATCGTGATTGGCTAGGCGCCATGGCGCGCCGCTGTGGCAGCGGGCAACCCGGCATGACGGGCACAGGGCAGCGCCTGCGCTGCCCCTGCCTGTTACATCGGCACACCCACCAGGCTCGTCACGCGAATCGTCTTGGTCTCGGGCACTTCAGCATGCGACAGCACCTTGAGAGCCGGCACGGCGCGGCGCAAAAAGCGCGAGAGCAGCACGCGCAGTGGCGCCGGCACCAACAGCACGGGCGACAGGCCCATCTGCTCTTGCTGGTTGGCGGCGTGCGCAGCCTGCTGGGCAATGGTGTCGGCCAGGCCCGGCTCGATGCCGGTACCGTCGCCGCCGGCGCCCATCGCCTGCATCAACAGGCGCTCGAGGCGGTTGTCCAGCGTCATCACCGACAGCTCGTTCTCGCCCGGGAACAATTGCTGGACGATCGCACGGCCCAGCGACACGCGCACCACGGCGGTCAGTTCGGCCGGGTCCTGCGTCATGCCGGCGTGCTCCGACAATGCCTCGATGATCGAGCGCATGTCGCGGATGTGCACGCCTTCGACCAGCAGGTTCTGCAGCACTTTCTGCAGCGTCGACAGCGAGACGACTTTCGGCACCAGGTCTTCGACCAGTTTCGGGGTTTCCTTGCCCAGGTGGTCCAGCAGCGCCTGCACTTCCATTCGGCCCAGCAGTTCCGACGCGTGCAGCGTGATCAGGTGGTTCAGGTGTGTGGCAACGACGGTGCCCGCATCGACCACCGTGTAGCCCATGCTTTGCGCTTCGTCGCGCAGGCTCGCTTCGATCCAGGTCGCCGGCAGGCCGAAGGCCGGGTCGGTGGTGACCACGCCTGGCAGCGTGCCGCTGGCCATGCCCGGGTTGATCGCCAAAAACTGGCCGTTGAGTGCTTCGCCACTGCCCACTTCGACACCCTTGAGCGTGATGCGGTAGGCCGATGGCTTGAGTTCCAGGTTATCGCGGATATGCACTGGCGGCGCCAGAAAACCCACTTCCTGCGCGAACTT
This sequence comes from Massilia aurea, assembly GCF_014200505.1. Taxonomy (GTDB): domain Bacteria; phylum Pseudomonadota; class Gammaproteobacteria; order Burkholderiales; family Burkholderiaceae_D; genus Telluria; species Telluria aurea_B. Next base: position 554,704 of record NZ_JACHBX010000003.1, read on the forward strand.
CTTGCGGATACCCTTGATGCGCTTGAGCAGCTCGCCGCCCTGGTTCTTGTCGACCAGCGGAATCAGGCGGTAGCCCACTTCCAGGCCCAGCGTGTCGACTGGCATCACGTCCTGCCAGGTCGCTTCTTCGCTCTCGGCCGGGGCCGTACGGGCAGCGGCTGCGGCATCGGCCACGGCGGCAGCTTCCGCCTGCGCCGGCGCTTCTTTCTTGCGCTTCGAGATGAAGTAACCACCGGCAGCCAGCGAGCCGGCCAGCAGCAGGAACACGAAGTTCGGCATGCCCGGGATCATGCCCAGACCGCCGATGATGGCCGCGGTGATGTACAGCGATTCAGGGCGGGCAAACAGTTGCGTGGTCAGCTGCGAGCTGACGTCTTCATCGTTGGCCACGCGCGAAACCACCATACCGGCCGCGATCGAGATGATCAGCGATGGAATCTGGGCCACCAGGCCGTCACCGATGGCCAGCAGCGTGTAGATCTTGGTCGCTTCGCCAATGGCCAGGTCGTGCATCACGACGCCAACGATCAGGCCGCCGATGATGTTGATGACGGTAATCATGATACCGGCGACGGCATCGCCCTTCACGTACTTCGAGGCACCGTCCATCGCACCATAGAATTCGGCTTCTTGCGAAACTTCCTGGCGGCGCTTGCGCGCTTCGTCTTCGCCGATCAGGCCGGCGTTCAGGTCGGCGTCAATGGCCATCTGCTTGCCCGGCATCGCGTCCAGCGCAAAGCGTGCACCGACTTCGGCGATACGGCCCGCGCCCTTGGTCACGACCGAGAAGTTGATGATGGTCAGGATGACGAAGACGACGATACCGACGGTGTAGTTACCGCCGATCAGGAAGTGGCCGAAAGCCTCGATGACCTTGCCGGCAGCGGCGCCGCCCGTATGGCCTTCGGTCAGCACGATACGGGTTGAGGCAACGTTGAGCGCCAGGCGCAGCATCGTCGAGACCAGCAGGATGGCCGGGAAGGCCAGAAAATCGAGCGGCTTGACCGTGTACAGCGCAGTCAGCAGCACGATGATCGACAGCGCAATATTGAAACTGAAAAACACGTCCAGCACGAACGCCGGCAACGGCAAGATCATCATCGCCAACAGCATGATGATCAGGATCGGGGCTGCTGCCTTGCCGCCTTGTGCTCCAAGGCCGCTCATCCAGGCTGGCAGTTTCATGCTGTTGGTCATTCAGTTGCTCCATTATCGGGTGCCGGTCGCTGTTGCGAGGCCGGGTTCAGCGGGTCCATCTCGGCAGGTACTTTCAACCTGGTCGGGCGATCCGGATAGTCGCCCTCGCCTTTCTTGTAAGCCCGCAGCTGGTACACGTAGGCCAGCACTTCCGCCACCGCCGAGTACAGCTTTTCCGGAATCTCTTCATCGATCTCGGTGTGCTTGAACAGGGCGCGGGCCAGGGCCGGGGCTTCGAGCATGGGCACCTTGTTCTCGGCGCCCATTTCGCGGATCTTGGCCGCGACGTCATCGACGCCCTTGGCCACCACCCGCGGTGCTCCCTTGCCATCCGCGTACTTCAGTGCGACTGCATAATGCGTCGGATTGGTAACGATCACATCAGCAGTAGGGACATTTTGCATCATCCGCCCTCGGGCCATTTCGCGCTGCATCTGCCGAATCTTCCCCTTAATCTGAGGATTGCCGTCCGATTCCTTCGATTCCTGGATCATTTCCTGGCGCGTCATTTTCAGTTTGTCTTTCCAATGCCACAACTGATACGGCCCATCGATGAGGGCGATCACCCCCAGCGCGCCGGTGATGAACAGGAACGAGCGGCCGATCATGTCGCCGACATGGGCGCTGCTTTCATTGAGCGGCTCGACCGCCAGGCCCAGCATCGCCTCTTTCTGGCCGCTGACGACGATCCAGGCCACCACGCCGATGACGATCGTCTTGATGATGGCTTTGAGCAGCTCGACCAGCGCGTTCTTGGAGAACATGTTGCCGATCCCCTTGATCGGGTTGAGCTTGCCGAAGTTGGGCATGAATGCCTTCGCCGAAAACAGCCAGCCGCCGATCAGCATCGGCGAAATCAAGGCGATGAGCATGACGGCGCCGGCAATCGGCAGGCACGCCAGCATGACGCTGACGATGTCGTTGAGAATGCGTTCGAGCAGGATATTGGGATTGAAGATTTGTTCCCGGTCGAGCGTGAGACCGGACTTCAGCGAGGTTGCCAGCCGGCCGACGAGCATGCCGCCAAAGGCCCACAGGCAGGCGCCGGCCGTCATCAGGACCGTGAATGTCGCCAGCTCGCGCGATCGGGGAACGTCGCCTTCTTCGCGCGCTTTCTCGATCTTTCTGGGCGATGCGTCTTCGGTCTTTTCTGCGTCGCTATCATCCGACATGGTGCCCCCGCTCGATTGCTCTTGAATGTCTCAGCCGCGCTTTGGTACGCGCGAGCGAGATTATCGCTGAAATTGCTGTGGGGACAGATCGAGAACAAACGGGGAAACCGGCCCCAGTTCAGGGGCGGCGTCGTGCGGAGGACTTGCGACAGACTGCGTGGAGATTACATGCGGCGGCGCGCGAGGACCGGCGCTGCCTGCTTGTGGCTGTGATCCGCCAGGCCGCCAGGCTGGTTGGCGGAGGGATTGGCAGCGATGCGGGCAGCCACCAGGCCAGACGTGGCGCCCTGGCCATTGCTGCTGGTCGTGACAAGGGGCTTGACCGCCAGCGGCGCAGCAGCGACCGGCATCAAGGCCGGTGCGTGGCGGCGACGGGCACGCCAGGCCGAAACGACCAGTGCATACACCCCGAGATACAGCGCAAAGCTGGCCAGCGCTCCCTGCACCAGCACCTCTGGGTCGCCCGCATAATTGACGGCCAGCGCCGCCGGCACCAGGGCGATACCCCACGAAACCGGCGAGACGAAGGCATTGCGCAGGGGTGGCGGCAGCATGCGCAGGTAGCGCGCCGTGATCGCCGTTTTGACTAGGCTATGCAGGTGCCAGCTGTCCGGATGGCCCGGATGGCGGCGGCACCAGAGGCGACGCATGATCGTAAACACCGTCTCAAAAACCGGGTAGGCGCAGGCCAGCAGCGGTGCCCAGGCCGACACCGACGGATTGCGGTAGACCAGCATCACGGACAACCAGGCCAGCAGGAAGCCAAGCAAATAGGCGCCGCCATCCCCAAGGAACAGCTTGCCTAATGGGAAATTGACGACGAAAAAGCCGGCGGTCACGGCGCAGATCACGAAGCACAACTGCGCCAGGTGAACGTCGCCAGCGCCCATGGCGATCAGGCCCAGCGTGCCCAGGCCAATGACGACCGTGCCGCTGGCCAGGCCATTGAAACCGTCGATGATATTGACGGCATTGGCCACGCCGCCAACGGCAAACGCGGTGAACAACACCGAGAACGGCAGCCAGCCGAGCATGCCGTCGAGCAGTGGCAAGCCCGTGTGCTGCAGGGTGACGCCCGTGAGGAACCAGCACACCACGCCACTGCCGATCGTGGCCAGCAGGCGGGTGCGGACGGAGACAGTGCGGGTCAGGTCTTCGGCCAGGCCAAAGACAAAGGCTGGCAGCGAGGCAATGAGAACGGGCAGCAGCAAATCGCGCTGTGCCTGCGGCAGGACGCTCAGCGCCAGCCAGAGGCCGGTCATGATGGCGGCGCCGCCGATACGTGGGGTTGGGGTGATATGGAATTTCTGCACGCCACGCGTTGCATCAAGCGAGTAGCGGCCGTGCCAGCGTGTGGTGAGCACGAGCAGGAGCGATACGATCAGCGATGTGGCGAAGCCGATTTCGAGGCCGGCTAATGGCAGGTTATAAATACTCATAGAACCACTTTGTTAACTCGTCAATTCTATCGCATTTCGGGTCATTTCTCCCCCAATCGTGTTGCTGCAGAGTTTCTCATGCAATTTCACTCATCATTAATAGTGATGTGCAAGCCCTTGATTGTGAACGACTTATTTGGTGATTTTAGGTACGTTGCGCTGCAACAATCAATAGTACAGATACTTCTCCTACCATTTCTCCACAAATTGTTACACTTTTCTCTAGTGATATTTAGATAGATTTATTTCTTGTTAATCAATTGGAGCGAATCATGGCGTGTCGATATTCAACCGCACGAGCGTTCTATTTGATCGTCATGTTATGTCTGGGCGCCCTGTATTCTGCACATTCAAATGCGCAACCTTCTGCATCGTCCGACCTGTCCGAAGCACGGGCGCGGCTGCAGGAAGCAGAAGCCCGGCAGGCAATCGCCGAAGCCGAGCGCGCCGAATTGCTGGCGCGCCTGCCGCTGGCGCAAACCAAAGCGCTGGGCGGCAGCGTCGATACGCGCGGTTTCGGCGCCGCCGGTCTGGCGCGTGCGTTCGACCTGACGCTCGAACTGGCAGCCGACGTCTGCCGGATGTTGCCGGCCGATCGCCTCGTCATCCTGTACGACCCGCTTGTCAGCCAGGGCATCGTGGTGGCACGCACCGTCGATGCCGCGCTGGTCCGCCAGGCGCAAGAGCTGGCCCTGCGCAACGCCGCGCTGCAACGCTACATCGAGGCCAGCACGCCAGCGGTCGCGCACCGGCGTAGCGCCCTGCTGCTGGCCTGGCTGAGCGCGCCGGCGATGATGCTGCGCGCCGGCGCCGACCTCGCTAGCCTGTTCAAGACCGACACCACGCTGGCCGGCACCGCCTACGGTGACGGCGCCCGCGCCCTGTTTGCCAGTGCCATGGCGCGTAGTTGCCCTGCCCGCCTGGCTGGCCTGAGCGGCGGCTATATGGGCGAACTCGACGTCACGCGCCATGCGGCGCTGCTGGAACGGGTGCGGCTGGTGGGGCTGGAACGCGCCACGCTCGCGCAGCACATCGATGCACTCGACGCACTGGCGGCCGGCGCCAAAGGCGAGCGCAAGAAAGAGCTCGCCGCTATTGCGGCCGCTGTGACGGTGCAGCTCAAGGCGGTCGACAGCTTTATCGACTCGCTGCGCGCGGGCGAAGCCAGCGACAAGAGCCCCTTGTTCACAACGGCGCGCTATCTCGGCCAGGCCGAACGCAGCGGCGGCGCACTGGTGCTCGATGTCGACCTGCGGCTCGAAGGCCTTGCCATACAGCGCGATCGCCTGTTCACGGGCGAGCACCTGGCCTTGTCCGGCGTGGCGTTTCTCTGGTACCGGCTGCATGAACCGGATGGGCGGCTGGTGCGCGCCGATGCGCTGCGCCGGATCAGCCGGCCGGTGCGCGTCGATCTGCGTGGCGTGCCAGATAATGACGGCTTCTGGGACGAACCCGGCGTCAAGTCCCCGCGGCCCTGAGCGTCTGCTCGATCGCCCCGAACAGCGATGCGCCCTTTTCGTCGAGCATCTCGATGCGCACCGTATCGCCAAAGCGCATGAACGGCGTGATCGCGTCGCCGCCAGCAGCCATCTCGATCCAGCGTGCCTCGGCAAGGCTGGCGTAGCCCGGCGTGTGGCGCCGGGTCGCCCGGTTCGACACGACGCCAGCGCCGACAATCGTCCCCGCCGTCACCGGCCGCGTCAGCGCCAGCGCCGACAGCAGCTGCGCAAAATTGAACGTCATGTCCTCGCCCGCCTCGAGCGTGCCGACCGGGTTGCCATTGAGGCGCACGCGCAGCGGCAGCGCGGCTTTCCCGGCCGCCCAGGCGTCGCCCAATTCGTCCGGCGTGACGGCCACTGGCGCAAACGCGGTGGCCGGTTTGGCCTGCAGGCCAAAGCCCGCCGCCAGTGTATCCGGCGCCAGGTTGCGCAGCGTGATGTCATTGGCCAGCAACAACAGGCGGATCTGGCCCAGCGCCGCGTCGGGCGTCGCGCCCTGGCGCAGATCGCCACTGACGATGGCCAGCTCGGCGCCAAAGTCGATGCCCCATTCTTCGCGCACCAGCACCAGATCCTGTGTGGGGCCGAGCAGCCCATCGGCTGCGCCCTGGCGCAGCTGCGGCGCGTCGCGCCATGCGGCCGGCAAGCTGCTGCCAAGGGCGCGCTGTTCCAGGTCGTGATGCTGCAGATAGGTGGCGCCGCACACGCGGGCGCTCGCGCGCGGCAATGGCGCCATGCAACGGGTGGGGTCGAAGTCGAACGCGCGGCGCGCTTTGGCGTCGCCCTTGCCATCGTTCAGTTGACGGTAGAGTGCATCGAGTTGCGGGGCAATGAAGACCCAGTCATCGAGCGCGGCGCGCAAGCTTGGCGCGATGCCGTCGGCAATGTGGGCAGTGGACAGGTCGCGCGACACCACGGCCAGTTGGCCGTCGCGGGTGCCGTCGTCGAGCGAGGCAAGTTTCATGGGCGGGCTCGAAGAATCAAGCCCGCCATTCTACGGTACGGCAGGTGTGAAACGATCAATACTTGACGATGACACCGACGCCCAGACTGCGCTGGAAGTAGTTGTAGTCGATCATGCTCTGGCCATAGCCGGCGAACGCATTGACATAGCCCTTGATCGGGCCGACCAATGGGAAGGCCCAGCCGACCTGCACTGCACCCTTGTCGGTGCTGAAGTTACGGCGCACGAGGGCCGAGACTTCATGGCCACTACCCATGCGGTAATTACCGGCCAGTTCGAAGCGACCCATGTAATCGGTGATGTCCGGGTTGTTGTCGTCTTCCAGCGATTCATTGACGCGCTTCCAGAGCTTGGCGGTCATGGTCAGCGGACCACGTTCCAGGCCGACCTGGGCGTAGTAGCGGTTCCAGCTGCGCGACAGGCTCGACGACTGACCGTTCGACTGGTGCACGAAGCCCAGGTTCAGGAAGCGCACATTGATGCCGGCCAGCGCGAAGTCCAGTGGCATGACAGCCATGATCTCCGGCTGGTAATTGGTTTCGCGGAACGGGCTCGATGCCTTGTGGTTGGCCGCTTGCCAGAACGAATTCTGGGTGTAGCCGAACCAGACGTCGATCGGTTGCTCGAACAGGGTCTCGACCAGTTTCATCTTCACGCTGAGCTGGAATTCCAGTTCGGCCTTCGACAAGCCTTCGGCATCCGGATCGGTCGCCAGGAAGTCCGCATACGGCGCTTCGTTCGGGCGGTGGGTGCGGGTGGCGATCAGGTAGTTCGGGTGGTGCGGACGGAACTTGAACGCGCCGCGCTTGTCACGTGGATCGAGTTCCCAATGGCTGCTCAGCGTGTATTCAGCGGCGGCCTGGACGGTTGGATCGACGGTGGCGGTGTGGTCGACGGCGCTGTTCAGCGGTGCGTCGAACGCGCTCTGGGCGGCCACGGCCGGTGCGACGACCGGGGTCGATGCGGTGCTCGCGGCAGCGGCGCTGCCGGTGCTCGCAACGCGGTCGAAGCAGGCGAGGCGCTGGGCGCTGTCGAGGATCGGGGTGCATTCGGCCAGGGTGGCCGGCTGGCTCTGTGCCATGACTGGCAGCGCCAGCAGCAATGGAATCAGGGCGAGGGAATGGGAGAGGCGCGGTCGGTATGCGTACATGGTTATTTTTCTGGAAAATTCATTCGTGCGACAACCGGTACCCGGACGCCGTCGAAACGGAGTGTCGCGGAAATCGGCTGACTATGTCGCACGAATATTGTGGTTAAGCATGTTCCGTTGTGAAATTTCCACAACAGCATGCGGATGTGGTATGTCAGGCGGGCACGAGCAAATCCAGCTGTGCCTGGTCGAGGAAGCACCACTCGCCTTCTTCGAGTCCCAGCGCGGCCAGCGTCAAGCCGCCGATCTGGGCCCGGTGCAGCGCGCTGCAATGATTCTCGGCAGCGGCCAGCATGCGCTTGACCTGGTGGTATTTGCCCTGCTCCAGCACGATCTCGATCAATTGTTCGCCCAGCTTGACGCACGACACCGCCTTCAATGGCGCCGGCTCATCGTGCAGCTGCACGCCAGCGAGCAGCCTGGCGACGAGTTCCTCGGTCACGGGCTCGGCCGTCGTGGCGTGGTACACCTTGGGCACGTGGCGCTTGGGCGAGCTTTGCGCGTGGATGAACGGGCCGTCATCCGACATCAGGAGCAGACCGGTCGTGTCATGATCGAGTCGGCCGACCGGCTGCACATCGCGCCAGGTGAATTGCTCTGGCAATAGGGTCAGCACGCCAGGATGGTGGCTCGGCTTGCGCGAGCATTCGAAGTTGGCCGGCTTGTACAGCGCGATATAGACGTGCTCGCGGTACGCCCACTCTTCATCGAACACGGTCAGCACCAGACCGTCCGTTTCGAAGGTGGCCTTGAAGTTATCGGCAACCTCGCCATTGATGGTGACGTCGCCATCCTCGATCAGGGCGCGGCAGTACTTGCGGGTGCCGAATCCCTGCGATTGCAGGATGCGGTCTAGGGACAATTTACTCATGGGGCGAGACTTTACCAGAAGCGGTCCGGCGCGGACAGACTGACAATTAGAGCAATGTTTTTTAGTCAACATGCATGCCGCGATTCATTTGAGCAGCGTCAAGTCTGCAGAAATTCTTATTGATAGACTTCAACATGTTAGGAATCCGCCTAACGACCGTGATGGTTGTTTGCCATACATCAAGGTGCAATTCCGTCAGAGAACAGGACTGAACGTGAACGATGATCTCGATCCCTGCTACGAAAAGCTGTCCCCGCATGAAGTGCATTGCGCGCGCCAGCGCCTTGCACGAGCCCATGCGGCGCTTTTTCCCACGCTGATGGCATTGTCGCGCTGGAGCAGCGGCGCCCGCCTGTTGCCACACGACGAACAGTTCCGGCTGCGTGCTGCGTGGTTTGCACGCGTCGGCGGTGACCATCAGGGCTGGCTCGAACGCGGCGGCTTTGCCCAGCATGACGATTTGCCACCCTTGCGCCAGCCCACCATGTGGCACCCGCCGCGCCTCGTGTCGCCCGTAACGCCCCATGCGGATGACAGCGTAACCGACCACTGCAGCGACAATGAACTGCACCACCCGTCACGCCGCACCGGCCGCGATGACGACGCCGCCAGTGCGGCAGCCTGACCTGATTCCTGCAACGCCCGTCACGGCAGCGCCAGCCGCACTCCCTGTCCACCAAAAAAAACACGGCAGCCTGGTCGGCAGACGTAGGGTGGGCGGCTGCGCCGCCCACGCGTTCAAACCAAGCGTGCTCCGTGATAAGCGAAGGTGCGTCGAACGCGTGGGCGGGAAAACCCGCCCACCCTACGTCCACGATCACGCCAGATCGGGCCCACCAAAAGAAAACGACGGCCTGAGCCGTCGTTTCCATTCCCGCTGCGCGCATGCACGCGCCCGGGACAGTCTTACCGCGAGGAATAAAAATTCTCTCGAAAACCGCACAGGAGTGCGGTCGCCAGCGTTCACCGTCCGGGATCAATGGGCAAGCAGCTTGACTGATCCACCGCAGCGTCGGCCACCGTTTCACTATAGCCGCATATTCTCTGGTTTCAAGGACAACATGCTCAGCGCAATTTGGGCACGGCGCTGTGATACGCCGCCCGGACGGCGCTTTCACCCACCGACGCCCCAAATTTCTTCAGCACCCGTTCCGGCAAGCCTTCGTGCGCCGTGTAATCGACGATGTCTTCGGCCTTGACGATGTCGCGCGCCACGGTGTCGACCGTGCCGAAGGCATCGGCCAGGCCCATGTCGATGGCGCGTGCACCGGTCCAGTACAGGCCCGAGAACGTCTCGGGCGTTTCTTTCAGGCGCTTGCCGCGCCCGGCGCGCACCACCGAGATGAATTGCTGGTGGATCTCATTGAGCATCTCCTGGGCATGTTCGCGGTGCTTTTCCGATTGCGGGCTGAACGGATCGAGAAACCCCTTGTTTTCGCCGGCCGTCAGCAGGCGGCGCTCGACACCCAGCTTTTCCATCGTGCCCGTAAAGCCGAAGCTGTCCATCAACACGCCGACCGAGCCGACGATCGAGGCCTTGTTGACGTAGATGCGGTCGGCGGCCGAGGCGATGTAGTAGCCGCCCGAGGCGCAGATCTCGTCGACCACGACGTACAGCGGTTTATCGGGATAGCCACGCTTGAGGCGCTGGATTTCGTCGACGATGATGCCGGCCTGGACCGGGCTGCCGCCCGGGCTGTCGATGCGCAGCACGACGGCGGCCGAGCCGGGATCGGAGAACGCCTTGTTCAGCGACGGGATCACGGTGTCGGCCGCGCCGCTGCCTTCGGCTTCGATTTCACCATTGATTTCGATCAGCGCCGTGTGGCGGCCGAGGTTTTCGGTGTCGCCGCTGGCGAAGTTGAAGTCGTAGTAGGCCCACAGGCCCAGCAGCGCCACGATCAGGAAGCCGAGCTTGAAGAAGATGCTCCAGCGGCGCGCAGAGCGGCGCTCCTGGACCGTGGCAAATACCAGTTTCTCGAGCGTGTCGCGCTCCCAGTTGCTCATCGTCGGATTCGACGCGAGCCGGCTGTCGCCAGGTTGGTCAATGCTCGTATGGTCACTCATAAAGTCGGAAGGTGGACGACGAAACGCCGTCCCCGCGCGTCACGCGCGGGGCTGTTCGTGCGGCAGTCAGTATATCTTGCCAGCGCCGTCGCGTACGGTCGGCAAGACCACCCGTACGCCACGGGCCGGCCGCTTCCCAGGCTTTAAGCGTGCTCGAGCAGCCAGTCATGCAGCTCCGGGATGTTCTTGGCAGAGAACAATGGCTGGCAGGCGTGAAGCTGACTGACCGGATGGGCGCCGAACTCGACCGCGATACCGGCGGCGCCGGCATTCGTGGCCATCAGCAGGTCGTGCGTCGTGTCACCGATCATCACCGTGCGTCGCAAATCCTGGCCGAGCTCGCGCGTCAGCTCCTGCAGCATCGCCGGATGCGGCTTGGAGAATGTCTCATCGGCGCAACGTGTGGCATCGAAGATCGACAGCAGCCCGGTCGCATTGAGCGCGCGGTTCAGACCAACCCGGCTCTTGCCAGTGGCGACGGCCAAAAAGTAGCCTTCGTTCGACAATGCATTGAGCATCTCGGGCACGCCCTTGAACAGCACCAGCTGGTGGTCCTTGGTCAGGAAATGGTGCCGGTAACGCTCGACCATGCGCGGATACAGCGCCGGCTGGATATCGGGCATCACCGCCTGCATCGCTTCGGCCAGGCCGAGGCCGATGACGTGCGCGGCCGACGAGTCGGTTGGCACCGGCAAGCCCAGGTCACGCGCCGCCGCCTGAATGCACTTGACGATGGCGGCGGTACTGTCCATCAAGGTGCCGTCCCAATCGAAGACGATCAGGTCGAATTGTTTTCTAGCCATAATTAGTGGCGGCAAGGCCGCCGGTCCCCTGTTGTTTTTTATTGGTGCGCGGTCGTGCTTGCGCGATTGGTTGCTCTGCGCCAGCCGGTGTTACACCGGGGCGCCCAGACTGGTCAGGAAGCGCTCGCACTCGGCCGGCATCGGCGCGCGCAAGGTCATGCGCTCTCCCGAATCCGGATGCGTGAACGTGATCTGGTGCGCATGCAAGAACATGCGCTTGAGCGCGCCACGGCTGTCGGTCGCCTTGTGCAATTGCTTGTTGAACGCGAAGTCACCGTACTTTTCGTCGCCCAGGATCGGGAAGCCCGACGAGGCCAGGTGAACCCGGATCTGGTGCGTGCGTCCTGTCTTGAGCTCGGCTTCAAGCAAGGCGAAATTGTGCCATTTTTTTAACAAACTGAAAATCGTGTGCGCTTCCTGACCACCGGCCTGGACCAGCACGCGCTTCTCGCCTTCGGCGCTCGTGTATTTATGCAGCGGCAAGCGGATGTGCTGGCGCTTGTTCACCCAGTCACCTTTCACGGCTGCATAGTAACGCTTGTCGGTCGTGCCTTCGCGCATCTGGTCATGCAGGTGCGTCAGCGCGCTGCGTTTCTTGCCAATCAACAAGAGGCCCGAGGTTTCGCGGTCGAGCCGGTGCACCAGCTCCAGAAACTTCGCTTGCGGGCGCGCCGCGCGCAACTGCTCGATCACGCCATACGATACGCCGGAGCCGCCGTGCACGGCCACGCCACAGGGCTTGTCGATCACCAGCAGATGCGCGTCTTCATAGACGACGGCAAATTCAGCGCCGGGCGCGGCGTGTTCGCTCGACTTTTCAGCGATGCGGATGGGTGGAATACGGACGGTGTCACCGGCAACCAGGCGGTACAACTGGTCGATGCGGCCCTTGTTGACACGGACTTCGCCGGAGCGAAGGATGCGGTAGATGTGGCTCTTTGGTACGCCTTTACAGACACGCAACAGGTAGTTGTCGATGCGCTGGCCGGCTTCTTCTTCGTCGATTGTCACGAACTGCGCTTGCAGTGCTGCGGGGGATGAAGGGGGGACACTATCGTTCTGCATTGCCATTCGGTCTGTCTTCCCAGAAATTCTCTCTAAGTCCTTCATTTTGAATATATAATCGACAGGCGGCGGTCAAACCTCTGCTGGTGTAAGAATTAAAATGAAATTTTACACTGGGGCACGCCCCATCGGCCCCGCCAAGTGCAAATTCGATGGAAAGAACGTGTACGCACATCCTTGCGCCAATCAAGGTTGCAACCGATTTGTAATCGGATTGCGCGCAATGATGCCGGATTGGATTGTCAGGATTCTTAAGGATAAGTACCAGCAAGCATCCTTAACAAAGTGCTTGCCGGTTGATGGTGTCGATAACGCTTGTCGTTTTCGCTGACCCCGCTGCTGCAGCATCCACACCGCTTGAGCAAGGCTGTCTCTTCGCCTCCAGGCCGGTCGGTTGCTGGCGCCCAGGGTCGGCTGGCTGTGGCACACCCTCCCTTGTTCGTTGCTGTGCCAACCCCAATGTGGTGGCAGGTAACGAACAAAAGTTGCGGCGTGTTTAGACAATGACGTTCGGCCCCACAGCGCCCCGTTGCGGCAGCGAAATTACTTTGCTGTACCGCACGCCCGGGCATACCCCCTCCTGTCACCCGTCCCCGCATACATCCCTGTAGCTGCGCCGCCCGTGAGGGCGGCCTTCACACGGCCCCCGGGTCACGGAGTACTAAAAATGAAACGCATGTTGTTTAACGCGACGCAGCAAGAAGAGCTGCGCGTCGCTATTGTCGATGGCCAGAAGCTGATCGACATCGATATCGAGACTGCCGGTCGCGAACAGCGCAAGTCGAATATCTACAAGGGTGTCATCACCCGCATCGAACCCTCCCTCGAAGCCTGCTTCGTCAGCTACGGCGAAGACCGCCACGGTTTCCTCCCCTTCAAAGAAGTCGCCCGCACGTATTTCCGTGAAGGTGTCGACGTGCGCAATTGCTCCATCAAGGAAGCGCTGCGCGAAGGCCAGGAAATCATGGTGCAGGTCGAAAAAGAAGAACGCGGCAACAAGGGCGCTGCCCTGACCTCGTTCATCTCGCTGGCCGGCCGCTACCTCGTCCTGATGCCGAACAACCCGCGCGGCGGTGGTGTATCGCGCCGCGTCGAAGGCGAAGAACGCCAGGAACTGCGCGAAACGATGGACAAGCTCGACCTGCCGCAAGGCATGTCGGTCATCGCCCGCACTGCCGGTATCGGCCGTAACGTCGAAGAACTGCAGTGGGACCTGAACTACCTGATGCAACTGTGGCGCGCGATCGAAGGCGCCGGCAAGTCGTCCAACGGCGCGTTCCTGATCTATCAGGAATCGTCGCTCGTCATCCGCGCGATCCGCGATTACTTCCAGCCGGACATCGGCGAAGTGCTGATCGACACCGACGAAATCTATGAGCAGGCGCAGCAGTTCATGAGCCACGTGATGCCCGACATGGCGCACCGCGTGAAGCGTTACAGCGACGACGTGCCGCTGTTCTCGCGTTTCCAGATCGAACACCAGATCGAAACCGCCTACGCGCGCACCGTGCCGCTGCCATCGGGCGGCGCCATCGTGATCGACCACACCGAAGCGCTGGTCTCGATCGACGTCAACTCGGCCCGCGCCACGCGCGGTTCGGACATCGAAACGACCGCCTTCAACACCAACTGCGAAGCAGCCGACGAAGTGGCGCGCCAGTTGCGCCTGCGCGATCTGGGCGGCCTGATCGTGATCGACTTCATCGACATGGAAGTGGCCAAGAACCAGCGCGAAGTCGAACAGCGCCTGAAGGACGCGCTACACCATGACCGCGCCCGCGTTCAGATGGGCAAGATTTCGCGCTTCGGCCTGATGGAACTGTCGCGCCAGCGCCTCCGTCCGTCGCTGTCGGAAGGCTCCCACGTGACCTGCCCGCGCTGCTCGGGCACCGGCCACATCCGCGATACCGAATCGTCGGCCCTGCAAGTCCTGCGCATCATCCAGGAAGAGGCCATGAAGGAAAATTCGGCCGCCATCCACGTGCAGGTACCCGTCGATGTCGCCGCCTTCCTGCTGAACGAAAAGCGTGGCGAAGTGCTCAAGATCGAGAACCGCCACCGCATCACCGTGATCCTGATCCCGAACAAGCATCTGGACACGCCGCATTACAAGCTCGAGCGCATCAAGCACGACGATCCGCGCCTCGAAGACGCACACGCCAGCTACGCGATGGCCGAGTCGGCCGATACCGACATGGCCTACGCGAAACGCCAGAAAGAAGAAGCCAAGCCACGCCAGGAAGCCGTCGTCAAGACGATCACCCCGGCCCAGCCTGCGCCGCTGGTCGACCGCAGCGAAGCGGCCAAGCCGGTCAAGCCCGCCGTCGCCCCTGCTGTTGCGGTGCCCGTGCCTGCGCCGGTGGAAGAAGAAGGCTTCTTCGCCAAGCTGCGCAACTTCTTCTTCGGCAAGCCAGAACCGAAAGGTGCCGCACCGGCTGTTCTGGTGGAAGTGCCTGTCGCCGCCCCTGCGCAGGCAGAGCGCGACCGCAACAACCGCACCAAGAATGGCCGCACCGGTGGCCGTCCAGCTGGCAAACCAGGCCGTGAACGCGAAGAGCGCGAGCCGGTTGCCAAGACCGCCGCACCGGGCGAAGAGCTGGCCAAGGGCCCGGACGCCGAAGCGCGCCCACCACGCCCGCCGCGTCCGCCACGTCCACCGCGCGAAGGCCGCGAGCCACGTGAACCACGCGACCCGGCCGATGCCGCGCCACGTGCCGAAGGCGCCGAGCGTCCGGAACGTGCCGAGCGTCCTGAACGCGGCGAGCGCAAAGAGCGCCAGCCACGTCAGCCGCGCGAGCGCACCGAGCGTACGGAACGCACCACCCAGGTCATCGAAGCCAAGCTCGATGAAATCAATGTCAGCCAGGTGGTGTCGAACACCACTGTCGCCGTGACCACCACCGGTCCGGAAGGCAGCCAGGAAGTCGTGCAGCAAGTCATCAAATCGGTGACCACGATCGGCCCGGATGGCGAAGAAGTCGAGATGGATGGCGACGAGCCACGCCGTCGTCGTCGTCGCGGTGGCCGTAACCGCAACCGTCGCGATCGTGACCAGATCGAAGGCGAAGGCGGCGAAGGCAGCGAAGACGCACCAGCGTTCGCGCCGGTCGCGGACGAAGAAGTGGCCAAGGTGGCAGCAGCCGCCCGCGCCGCCCGCGGCAAGCAGGCGCAGTCCGGTGCCCAGGCACCGTGGCCGTTCCCGACCTCGGCATCGATCGCTGCCAAGGATGATGCGGCGCACGCTGCAGTTGCATCTGCGGCAGCAGCAGCGGCTGCACCGGTGGTTGCGCAAGCGGCGCCGGTCGAGAGCACCATGTTCCCGACGTCGGCATCGATGGCGGCAACGACGGCTGAGGCAGCGCCTGCCAATGTTGAGCCGGTGAACTTCCCGACGGCAGCATCGATGGGCGCGCCGGCAGATGTTTCGGCACCAGCACCGGCATCGACCGAACCGGTCATGTTCCCGACGGCGGCGTCGGTGGCGGCTGAACATGTTGCTGAACCGGTCGTGGCCGAGGCTGCTCCTGCTCCTGCTCCTGCTCCTGCACCAGTGCCTTTCGAGCCGGCACCGGTGGTGGAAGTCGCCCCTGCGCCAGTGGTCGAGCCTGTGACCGCTGTGGCCGTTGAGCCAGCACCGGTTGCAGCACCGGAAGTAACCACGGCGCCTGCGCCAGTGGCTGCTACCCCTGCGCCAAAGCTGGATGACATGCTGGCCGAAGCGGGCCTGCAACTGGCCGCGACCGATCCTGAAAAGCTGCGCGCCGCCCAGGCCGCAGCAGCGCAGGCAGCCACGCCAGTGCGCGTTGGCCGTGCCCGCAAGCCGGTCGTCGTGCCGGTGGACGAGCCGCTGGTGCAGGTCGATACCAGCCGTCAGTAAGCACTAGGCAATAAGCCGTAGCGCACGTCGTTCCCGCGCAGGCGGGAACCCAAGTTCATTAGCGTTGCAATAACGCTGGCAACTTAGGTTCCCGCCTTCGCGGGAACGACGCATTTGGGCCGCATTACTCCCTCCAACGACACACCCTCGCCCGGCAGTATTCCCGGGCGCATGCTATCGTATTGGAATGGCTGAAAAAATCATCCTTATCAATGACCTGCGCTCATCGAAGCTACGGGTCCCGGCCGTGCCGGAAGCACCTACGGGCCTGCTGAGCGACGCGCTCGGCCGGCCGCTGCACGACTTGCGCATTTCCGTCACTGACCGCTGCAATTTCCGCTGCGTGTATTGCATGCCGAAGGAAGTGTTCGACAAGGATTATCAATACCTGCCGCACGGCGACCTGCTGTCGTTCGAAGAGATCACGCGCGTGGCGCGCCTGTTCGTTGCGCACGGCGTCGAAAAGCTGCGCCTGACGGGCGGCGAGCCGTTGCTGCGCAAGAATCTCGAACGCCTGGTGGGCATGCTGCGTGCGCTCCCTACCCCCAGTGGGCGCCCGCTCGACCTCACCTTGACGACCAACGGCTCGATCCTGGCGCGCAAGGCGCAAGCCTTGAAAGACGCTGGCCTGGACCGGGTCACGGTCTCGCTCGACGCGCTCGACGATGGCGTATTTCGCAGCATGAACGACGTCGACTTTTCGGTGGCAGATGTGCTGCACGGCATCGATACCGCGCATGCCGTGGGCCTGGGGCCGGTCAAGGTGAATATGGTGGTCAAGGGCGGCACCAACGTCGACCAGATCCTGCCAATGGCGCGCCACTTCAAGGGCTCGCCGACGATCCTGCGCTTCATCGAATTCATGGATGTGGGCGCGTCGAACGGCTGGGACATGCGCGACGTCGTGCCGTCGGGCGACGTAGTGCGCCGCATCTCGGCCGAGCTGCCGTTGGTACCAGTGGCCGCCAACTACAGCGGCGAGACTGCGTCGCGCTGGCGCTACCTCGATGGCGACGGCGAAATCGGCGTGATTTCCAGCGTCACGCAGGCGTTCTGCGGCGACTGCAGCCGTCTGCGCCTGTCGACCGAAGGCAAACTCTACACTTGCCTGTTCGCCACACGCGGCCACGATATGCGCGCGCTGCTGCGCGAAGGGCATGACGACCTGGCCCTGAGCGGCGCGATCGCGCAACTGTGGCGCGGCCGGGCCGACCGCTATTCCGAGACCCGCTCGGCAGAGACCGGCACGGGCCAGCTGGACGGGCCGCGCCGGGTTGAAATGTCCTATATCGGTGGTTAATTGACGATGCAAACAGGCTTGATCAGCGGGTTGGTTCTGGCGGGCGGGCGTGGCTCGCGCATGGGCAACGTGGACAAGGGCTTGCAGCCGTTTCGTTCCAGCACGATGGTTGAGCACGTGCTGGCGCGGCTGCGACCGCAGGTCGGGCCGCTGGCGATCAGCGCCAACCGCAATCTCGACACGTACCGCGCGTTTGGCGCGCCCGTGCTGACGGACGAGATGGCGGATTTTCCGGGTCCGCTGGCCGGGCTTGAAACGGGCTTGCGTCACTGCGCCACGCCGTATCTGCTGACGGTGCCGTGCGATTCGCCGTTCCTGCCGCTTGACCTGGCTGCACGCCTGTTCGCTGCGCTGCAGGAGCACGGTGCGGACGTGGCCTACGCCGCGACGCATGATGCAGGCGAGCGGGTCCAGTCGCATCCGGTGTTTTGCCTGGTGCGCGCTGACCGGCTGCCTTCGTTGTCGGCTTATCTCGCGGCAGGCGGTCGCAGCGTCGAGGGCTGGTTGCGCGACGTGAACGCCGTCGAAGTCGTGTTCGACGATGCCGACGCCTTCCGCAACATCAACACGCTCGACGAGCTGCGCGGACTCGAACAACCCGCCTTCCCTGCCAGCCTGGCCCAAGTGGCCAGCTGCATCAACGGCTATGATCCGGACGCGCTGCCGGTGCGCGACGCCCAGCGCATCATCCGCGAATTCGTCCAGCCGGTGCGCGCCGTCGAAATGGTGGCGCTGCGCGCAAGCCTGGGCCGCGTGCTGGCGCGCGACCTGGTCTCGCCGATCAACGTGCCGGCGCACGACAATTCGGCGATGGATGGCTACGCGCTGCGCGGCGCCGACCTGCCGCTAGACGGTGTGGCGACGTTCAAGGTGGTCGATATTGTCTATGCCGGCAAGCCGTCCGCTGTCGTACCCGGTCCCGGCGAATGCGTGCGCATCATGACGGGTGGCGTGATGCCGGCCGGTTGCGACAGCGTACTGCCGCAGGAATTCGCCGACAGCGGCGACGATGTCGCCATGACCGTGCGCGCCGGCGCCATCCGCGCCGGTGACAACCGCCGGCTGGCGGGCGAAGACCTGAACATCGGTAGCGCAGCCCTGAAGGCCGGCCGCATCATCCGGCCATCCGACCTGGGTCTGTGCGCATCGCTCGGCTTTGCCGAAATCCCCGTGCAACGGCGTCTGCGCGTGGCGTTCTTCTCCACCGGCGACGAGCTGCGCTCGATCGGCGAGCCGCTGGGCGAAGGCTGCGTGTATGACAGCAACCGCTACACGATCTACGGCATGCTCCAGCGCCTCGGCTGCGAGATCATCGACATGGGTGTCGTGCGCGACAGCCCGGAAGCGCTGGAAGACGCGCTGCGCACCGCCTGCGAAAACGCCGACGCGATCATCACGTCGGGCGGGGTTTCGGTCGGCGCGGCCGACTACACCAAACAGGTGATGGCGCACCTGGGCGACGTCACGTTCTGGAAAGTGGGCATGCGCCCGGGCCGCCCGCTGGCATTCGGGCGCGTCACATCGAACGGCCGCAGCGCCTTCCTGTTCGGCCTGCCGGGCAATCCGGTGGCCGTGATGGTGTCGTTCTACTTCTTCGCGCGCGACGCGCTGCTGCAGATGATGAGCGCCAACGCCCCACTGCCGCTGCTGCAAGCGCGCTCGTCCGAAGCAATCCGCAAGAAGCCAGGCCGCACCGAATACCAGCGCGGCATCATCACGCGCGGCGCCGACGGCACACCCGAAGTCCGCCTCACCGGCGCCCAAGGCTCAGGCATCCTGCGCTCAATGTCCGAAGCCAACTGCATGGTCGTCCTGCACGACGAGCAAGGCAGCGTCACCGCCGGCGACATGGTCGACATCCTGCCATTCGAAGGCCTGTTCTAACCCCCCAACGCAGCGCCACACCTGCCGCAATCACCAAATTCTTGCCCCCAGCCCCTTACAAAACAATTAGGGTCAGAGTCGAATTGTTTGACAACTTTGGGTAATTGCTCATTAATTCGACTCTGACCCTAATTAATTTTTTGCCAGTTTGGCAACAGAATCCCTTCATTCTGGAAATTGAATTCCCGCCGGAATCGAATACCGAATTTGGCAGCTAAAAACCCGCCAAAACAATCAGGGTCAGAGTCGAATTGTTTGACAACATTGGGTAATTGCCCATTAAGTCTACTCTGACCCTGATTGTTTTTGTGGCCTGGGGGGAAATTTTAGGGGTGCTGTCAGTCTTAGCGTTCCAGGCCGTCAGAGCCCAGGACTAATTGGGCGGCTTCGGTTGGGAGCGCTTCTACCGATTTGAGCTTGCGGGCCATCTGGCGGCTGCGCACTTCGGCGTTTTCGATGTTTTTGGCTGCGCGCTCCAGCGTCGTTTTGGTGGCGGCCAGCACGTCGCCGAATTTGGTGAATTCGGTTTTGACCGCGCCCAGCACCTGCCACACTTCGGATGAGCGTTTTTCCAGCGCCAGCGTGCGAAAACCCATTTGCAGGCTGTTGAGCAAAGCGCTCAGCGTCGACGGGCCGGCGATCGTCACGCGCAGCGTGCGCTGCAGGTCGTCGGCCAGGCCAGGGCGGCGCATTACTTCGGCGTACAGGCCCTCGGTCGGCAGGAACAGGATCGCGAAGTCCGTCGTCTGTGGCGGCGAGACGTATTTGTCGCAGATCGTTTGCGCCTCGCGTCGCACGGCCCGTTCCAGCTCGGCGCCGGCGCGGATGACGCCTTCGGCGTCCGCAATGTCGGCCGCGGCCTGCAGGCGCTCGTACTGCTCCTTCGGGAACTTGGCGTCGATCGGCAGCCACAATGGCGCGCCGCCGTCGACGGTGCCCGGCAGCTTGATCGCAAACTCCACCCGCGCGTTCGAGCCTGCCACCGTCTCGACGTTCTTCGCATACTGCTCGACCGTCAGCACCTGCTCGAGCAGCATCTCCAGCTGCACCTCGCCCCACGTGCCGCGCGTCTTCACGTTCGTGAGCACACGCTTGAGGTCACCCACGCCAATGGCCAGCTGCTGCATCTCGCCCAGGCCCTGGTGGACTTTTTCCAGCCGCTCGGACACCTGGCGGAACGATTCCGTTAGCCGCGTTTCCAGCGTGGCGTGCAGCTTTTCGTCGACCGTCTGGCGCATTTCTTCCAGGCGCTTGCCGTTGTCTGCCTGCAGGTCGCGGATCTTCGACTCGAGCGTGTTACGCACTTCGAGCATGCGCTGGGCGTTCGATTCGGTGAGGTTGCCCAGCGTTTGCTGCAGCGTGTCGGCAAAGCGCTTGAGCGCGCGCGCCTGCTCTTCGCGCCCACTGCTCGATTGCAGCTGCATCTGCTGCCGCATGCTGTCAAATTGCTGGACCGAGGCATTGTGATACTGGGCCAGGTGGCCGGCGGTTTCCTGGCGCGTCGATTGCGCGCTGACCTGCAGTTCCTGGCGCAGCTCGCGCTCGAGCCGTTCGATGTGCGCGCCGTTGCCGTCGCCGCTGCCGCGCAGGCGCAGCAAGACCAGCACCAGCAACGCGATGATGAGCGCGAGGCCCACCAGGATCAGGATTTCTGCTGTCGTCATCGTCTCAATCGGCCTTGTTGCGCATCCAGTCGGCGGTTTCGAAGAAGGACGTCAGCAGGCGCACCCGCAGCGCCTCGTCATAGCCCAGGTCTTCCATCGCCCACGCCATCGCGCGCAGCCATGCATCGCGCTCCCTGGTGCCGATCGCATACGGCAGGTGGCGCGCGCGCAGGCGCGGATGTCCATAGCGTTCGATATACAGGTCCGGGCCGCCCATCCATCCGGACAAGAACATGAACAGCTTGTCGCGCGAGCTGTCGTTGGGCACCGGGTGCATCACGTGGATGTTGGCGAACTCCGACTCGAGCTGCATCAGGTCATAGAAGCGGTCCACCAGCGCGCGTAGGCGCTCGGCGCCGCCCATGATCTCGTACAGCGTTGGCGTGTCGGCTTGCGTATCTTGCATGCTCACGCCTCCCGCAAGGTCTGCAGCGGCGGCTGACGCAGTACGCCGCGCAGGCCGAACCAGCCACCGATGATCGCGCACAGGATCCCGACCACCAGGCCAGCGAGCCACACGCCCGGCGCGAACGTCCACGGGAACTTGAACTGGTACGTCGCCAGCGCCCAGCCCAGCGCCGCAGCGCCCGTCGCTGCGAGCAGGCCTGACAGCCCGCCGACCAGCACGAACTCGATCCGCTGCGCCCGCGCCAGTTGCTGACGCGTTGCGCCCAGCGCCCGCAGCAGGCCGCCTTCACGCGTGCGCTCGGACGTCGATCCCATCAACGCCGCATACAGCACCAGCACGCCCGAGGCCAGCGTGAACAGGAACAGGAACTCGACCGCGACCACCACCTGGTCCAGCACGTCCTGCAACTGGCGGATGATGCCCGAGACGTCGACCACGGTCAGGTTCGGATACGCGCGCGTGAGCGCATTGCCCAGGTTCGCACCTTCAGCCGGCACGTGGAATGCCGTCATGTAGGTGGTCGGTGCATTGGCCATCGCGGCCGGATTGATGATGACGAAGAAGTTGGCGCGCATCGAGCCCCATTCGAGCTTGCGCACGCTGGTGATCTTCGCGTCCACCATCAGGCCCGCCATATCGAAGCGCAGGCTGTCGCCCAGCTTCAGGCCAAGGCGGTCCATGATGCTTTTCTCGACCGACGCTTCGGCCAGGCCAGGAGCATCCCTGAACCACGAGCCTTCGACGACCTCGTTCCCCTCCGGCAGCGCGTTGGTCGTCGACAGGTTGAATTCGCGGTTGGCCAGGCGGCGCGCCTCGCCGTCGGCAAAGGTGTCACTCTTGATGGCGGCGCCGTTGATCGCCGTGAGGCGCCCGCGGATCATCGGGAACAGCACCGGCTCCTTCACGTTGGCCGCCTGCAGCTGGTCTTCGACGCCCTCGGTCTGCTCGGGCAGGATGTTGATCACGAAGCGATTCGGCGCATCGGCCGGCGTGGCCGACTGCCAGGCGGCCATCAGGTCGCCCCGCACGACGGTCAGGAGCAGCAGCGCCATCAGGCCCAGCGACAGCGAGACCACCTGCACGACCGTGGCGCCGGGCCGGCGCTGCAGCGACGTGACGGCAAAGCGCCAGGCCTGTTGCGGGAACAGGTTGCGCATGCGGCGCAGCAGCTTGAGGCCCAGCCAGGCCACGAGCGCAAACACCGCGAAGCCGCCGAGGAAACCGCCGGCCGTGATCAGCGCCAGCGTCAGGTCGCCCGCCTGCCAGTAGAGCAGCAGGACGAACGCGCCCACGCCCAGGCCATAGGTCGCCAAAGCAGCCGGTTGCGGCGCGCCGGCTTCGCGCCGGATCACGCGGTTGTGCGGCACATTGCGTAACTGCAGAATCGGCGGCAGCGCAAAGCCCACCAGCAGCAGCATGCCCGTGGCCACGCCCTGCAGCGCCGGCAGGATCGACACGGGCGGCAGCTCAGTGCGGATCAGCGATGCAATCAGTTCGAGCAGCACGAAGTGCGCCCCAAAACCCACCAGCACACCGAGCACGCTACCCAGTAAGCCGACGAGGGCAAATTCAGTCACGTACATGACGGTGACCTGGTTCTGGGTCAAGCCCAGGCAGCGCAGCATCGCGCAGGCATCCAGGTGGCGGCTCATGAAGCGGCGCGCCGCCATCGCCACGGCCACTGCCGCCAGCATCGCCGACAGCAGGCCCACGAGCGACAAAAACAAGCCCGCGCGATCGAGCGTCGCGCGCATCTCCGGGCGCCCGTTTTCTAACGTCTCGATGCGCACGCCCTTGAGGTTGCCGTCGTTGATCTGCGCGCGCAGCCAGGTTTCGTAGGCTTTGATGGCCGTCAGGTCGTTGCGGTTGGTCGAGGCAATCTGCAGGCGGAAGTCCACGCGCGCGAAATCGTCCACCAGGCCCGTGGCCTTCAGATCGGCCATCGACAGCATCACGCGCGGCGCGAAGTTCGCGAACGACGCGCCTTTATCGGGCTCGGTGGCGATCAGCTGGGTGATGCGCAACTGGCTGTTGCCTAGCGTGAGCATGCCGCCCACCTGCGTCGACAGCTGCGCGAGCAGGCCAGGGTCGACCCATACGGTGCCGGGCGCCGGCACGTCGCGTGTCGGCTCGCCGCGCGCGCCGCTGGCCGCGACCGGGTCGGTCGTGATCTTCATCTGGCCACGCAGCGGGTAGCCTGTTGACACCGCCTTGATCGACGAGAGCTGCGCCAGCGACTCATCGCCCTCGCCTGCCTGCGCCATGCTCGGGAAAGTCACGGTGTCGGCCAGCAGCAGGCCGCGCCGCGCCGCTTCATCGCGCCAGGCCTGGGGCACCGGATCATCGGTCTTGACCAGCAGGTCAGCGCCCAGCAGCTGGTGCGCGTCGCGGTCCATGCCGGCGCGCATACGGTCAGTGAAGAAGCCGACCGACGTGAGCGCCGCCACGGCGACGATCAGCGCCACCAGCAGGAAGCGCAGTTCACCGGCGCGCCAGTCGCGCGCCGTCATGCGAAGTGCCTGGACGAACATGGCGTCGCTCCGTGGTTGGATTAGGCGGTGGCGAAAAAGTCGTCGACTTCGGCCAGGAACGCGCGCTTGCGCTCCGGATCGATGAAGGCGGCCTGGAAGCTGTTGCGCGCCAGTTGCCGCGCGTGCGTCGCATCCAGCGGCAAGGCATCAAAAGCGGCGAAGTAGTTTTCGTTGACGTAGCCGCCGAAATAGGCCGGATCGTCCGAGTTGACCGTGACGGCCAGGCCGGCACCCAGCAAGGTGCGCAGATTGTGCGAACCCATGACGTCGAACACGCGCAGCTTGATGTTCGACAGCGGGCACACGGTCAGCGCCATCTGCTCGCGCACCAGACGCTCGACCAGCGCCGGGCTTTCCAGGCTGCGCACGCCGTGGTCGATACGCTCGACCTTGAGCACGTCGAGCGCGCTTTCGATATAGGCCGGCGGGCCTTCTTCGCCCGCATGCGCGACCAGGCGCAGGCCCAGGTTGCGGGCGCGCTCGAACACACGCGCGAACTTCTCGGGCGGGTGACCGACTTCGGATGAATCCAGGCCCACGCCGATGAACTTGTCGCGGTACGGCAGCGACTCGTCCAGCGTGGCGATTGCATCGTCTTCCGACAGGTGGCGCAGGAAGCACATGATCAGTTCAGCGCTCAGCGGCGCATCCTGGCACGCGCGCCAGATGCCGTTGATGACGGTCTCGAACGGCACGCCGCGCGCGGTGTGCGTTTGCGGGTCGAAGAAGATTTCGGTGTGGCGGACATTGTCGGCATGGGCGCGCGCCAGGTAGGCGGCGGTCATGTCATAAAAGTCCTGCTCGGTCAGCAACACGCTGGCACCCGCATAATAAATGTCGAGGAACGATTGCAGGTCGCTGAAAGCGTAGGCATCGCGCAACGCTTCGACCGAGGCATAGGCCAGCTGGACGTTATTTCTTTGTGCCAGAGCAAAAATCAGTTCTGGCTCGAGCGAGCCCTCGATATGGATGTGCAGTTCAGCCTTGGGCATGTTCTGCAGCAGGGTGCGCAAGCGATCGTCTAGCATGGTGTTCTCCAACAGGTGTTCAGTGAATAAGGTCGCGCGTTAAGGCGACCGGGAAGTGTAACGCATGCGTGCAATCGGCTCATGCCATAGCGAAAAAGCCTGGATTCATCACCTACCGCGCACGATGCGCGTGTACCACCTGTTGTACCGTTGACGAAAACTCGCTACGCTTTGCATGACGCCCCGCACGCACACGCAGCGCAGGCAAAAACCGAACTTTTTATTGTTAAATCAAGCACTTGTTACCACTTCATCATGTCGTGCAACACGACTTTGACTTCGGAAACTATTAGGGACATAATAAATTTCAGTAACGCAAAAAAGACGCTCTCCATACTGCGGTTAGTTCGATATTTCCGGATCGACAACAAGCAATCGCACGCGCACCATCCACGACGCCGACCACACTGGCGCCGCACGTGACGACCGAACAAGGAGTACGCCAAAAATAACCGGGCCCCCGGGCAGCGCCATGCGCTGCTGTGACAGTGATTCGTTGTTGGCACATTAAAGGAAATTCAATGAGCATCTTTGAAAATTACACGGCCCGCTATGAGCGTACTCGCGAAGAGGAATACTCGATGTCCGAGTTCCTGCAGATGTGCAAGCGTGACCCGCTGACGTATGCCAGCGCACCGGAGCGCATGCTCGCCGCCATTGGCGAACCCACGCTGGTCGATACCCGTCTCGATTCGCGCATGTCGCGCATCTTCGCCAACAAGGTCATCAAGATCTATCCGGCGTTCCGCGAGTTTTATGGCATGGAAGAAGTGATCGAACAGGTCGTTTCGTATTTCCGCCACGCGGCGCAGGGCCTGGAAGAACGCAAACAGATCCTTTATTTGCTAGGCCCGGTGGGTGGCGGCAAATCGTCGATTGCCGAAAAACTCAAGAGCCTGATGGAGCTGGTGCCCTTTTATGCGATCAAGGGTTCGCCCGTCAACGAGTCGCCCCTGGGCTTGTTCAGCGAAGACGAAGACGGCAAGATCCTCGAAGAAGATTACGGCATTCCCCGCCGCTATCTGCGCGCGGTGCCGAGTCCCTGGGCCGTCAAGCGCCTGCACGAATTCGGCGGCGACATCAACAAGTTCCGCGTCGTGCGGCGCTATCCGTCGATCCTCAAGCAGGTCGCCATTTCCAAGACCGAACCGGGCGACGAAAACAACCAGGATATCTCGTCCCTCGTCGGCAAGGTCGACATCCGCAAGCTCGAGGATTTTTCGCAGGACGATCCGGACGCCTACAGCTATTCGGGCGGCCTGTGCCTGGCCAATCAGGGCCTGATGGAATTCGTCGAGATGTTCAAGGCGCCGATCAAGGTGCTGCACCCGCTACTCACGGCCACGCAGGAAGGCAATTACAAGGGCACCGAAGGCTTTGGCGCGATTCCGTTCGACGGCATCGTGCTGGCGCACTCGAATGAGTCCGAATGGAAGACCTTCCGCAACAACCGCAATAACGAGGCATTCCTCGACCGCATCTATATTGTCAAGGTACCGTATTGCCTGCGGGTGTCGGACGAAGTGAAGATCTACGACAAGCTGCTGCGCAATTCGTCGCTCGACAAAGCGCCCTGCGCCCCTGGCACCCTGCGCATGATGTCGCAGTTTGCCGTGCTCTCGCGCCTGAAGGATCCCGACAATTCCAGCATCTATTCCAAGATGCTCGTGTATGACGGCGACAACCTGAAAGACACCGACCCCAAAGCCAAGTCGCTGCACGAATATGTCGATTACGCGGGCGTGGACGAAGGCATGAACGGCCTGTCGACCCGCTTTGCTTTCAAGATTCTGTCGAAGGTGTTCAATTTCGACAATACCGAAGTGGCGGCCAATCCGGTGCACCTGCTGTACGTACTCGAGCAGCAGATCGAACGCGAGCAATTCCCGCCCGAGACCGAGCAGCGCTACCTGTCATATATCAAGGAACACCTGGCGCAGCGCTACGTCGACTTCATCGGCAAGGAGATTCAAACGGCCTACCTGGAAAGCTATTCCGAGTATGGGCAGAACATCTTCGACCGCTACGTCACGTTTGCCGACTTCTGGATCCAGGACCAGGAATTTCGCGATCCCGATACCGGCGAGAGTTTCGACCGCGAGTCGCTCAACGCCGAACTGGAAAAAATCGAGAAGCCGGCCGGGATTTCGAATCCGAAGGATTTCCGCAACGAGATCGTCAACTTCAGCCTGCGCGCGCGCGCCACCAATGCCGGCAAAAATCCCGCCTGGACCAGTTATGAAAAGTTCCGCAGCGTGATCGAGAAGAAAATGTTCTCGAATACCGAGGAACTCCTGCCGGTGATTTCATTCAATGCAAAGGCAAATACCGAGGATGCGAACAAGCATGCCGATTTCGTGGCGCGCATGGTCGAGAAAGGCTATACGCCGAAGCAGGTGCGGTTGTTGTGCGAGTGGTATCTGCGCGTGCGCAAATCGTCATAAGCAACAGCGCATGAGCAACGGGGCATGAGTGACAGCGCATGAGTGACAGCGTTGTCGGCTGGCCGCAGGCCGCCCGCCGGCAACGTCCCGCGCTGTGCGTGCGTCGCACGTCCGTTCACGTAGCGTATTAAGATAAGGGCGCTGCTGTTGAAAAGGCAGCGCCACAGCGCCAACGGCGTGTCCAACACGCCAGATCCGCGCTTACATTGAGCAGGAGGCCTGTTTTGACTTACCTCATCGACCGTCGCTTGCAGGGCAAGAACAAGTCTGCGGTCAACCGCGAACGCTTCCTGCGCCGCTACAAGGCGCAGATCAAGGATGCCGTCGGCCGCGCCATCAAGGGCCGCTCGATCACCGATATCGAAAACGGCGAAAAGGTCACCATCCCCGTCAAGGATGTGAACGAGCCCCACTTCGGCCACGCCCATGGCGGCGTCTGGGAAACCGTCAATCCCGGCAATACCGAATATCAAAAGGGCGACCAGTTCAGCCGCCCGCGCGGCGGTGGCGCCGGCGCCGGCCGCGGCCGCCCCGGCAACAGCGACCAGACCGTCGAGGACGATTTCATCTTTGAATTGTCGCGCGAAGAATTCATGAATTACTTCTTCGAAGATCTCGAGCTGCCGAATATGGTCAAGACGCAGTTGACCCAAACCATTGAGTACAAGAATCAGCGCGCCGGCTACAACGTCTCGGGCACCCCCTCGAATATCCACGTGCTGCGCTCGCTGCGCGGCGCCCTGGGCCGGCGCATCGCCGTGGGCGGGCCCACGCGGCGCCAGTTGGCCGAGGCCCAGGAACAATTGCAGGCGTTGTTCGACGAAGGTGCGCCGGCCGACGACCAGGGCGTCATCGAACTGCGGGATCACATTCATCACCTGCGTATCCGGCTCAATGCGATTCCGTTTATCGATCCGTTCGACCTGCGCTACGCCAACCGGATCAAGGTTCCCAAACCAAGTACCCAGGCGGTAATGTTCTGCATCATGGACGTGTCGGGGTCGATGGACGAAACCCGCAAGGACACGGCCAAGCGCTTCTTCATTCTGTTGTATCTGTTCCTGAAACGCGTGTACGAGAAAATCGATGTGGTCTTTATCCGCCACCACACGGCGGCGGCCGAGGTCGACGAGAACGAGTTCTTCCATTCGCGCGAATCGGGCGGCACCGTCGTGTCGTCGGCCCTGCACCTGCTGCAAAAAGTCATCAACGAACGCTACGGCAGCGCCGACTGGAATGCCTACGTGGCGCAAGCTTCCGACGGCGACAACTGGGACAACGATTCGGTGCTGTGCAAGCAGATCCTGTCCAATGCGATCATGCCGCGCGTTCAGTACTACACGTATGTCGAAATCACGGACGGCCCGCCACAGAATCTGTGGGAACAATACTGCGACGTCGCCAGCCAGCACCGCAACTTCGCGATGCAAAAGATCGTGACCCCGGCCGATATCTATCCGGTGTTCCGGGAACTGTTTAAAAAGCAGGCCAAGTAGCCACGCGAACAGCCGAACCAGCCAACCGCAGCGAGGTGCCTCATGCCAAGAGATCCGGACAATCCGCGCGCCCTGCCCGAACAGTCGGAATGGACTTTCGACCTGATCGAGCAGGCGCACGAAGAAATCAGGCGTGTGGCCCAACGCTATGGCCTCGACACCTACCCGAACCAGCTCGAGATCATCACCGCCGAGCAAATGATGGATGCCTACACCTCGGTCGGGATGCCGGTGTCATACAACCACTGGTCGTTCGGCAAGCATTTCCTGAGCACCGAGAAAAGCTACCGCCGTGGCCAGATGGGCCTGGCGTACGAAATCGTCATCAATTCCAATCCCTGCATCGCCTATCTAATGGAAGAGAACAGCCTGACGATGCAGGCGCTGGTGATCGCGCATGCAGCGTACGGCCACAACTCCTTCTTCAAGGGCAATTACCTGTTCCGAAGCTGGACTGACGCCGACGCCATCGTCGACTATATGGTGTTCGCCAAGAATTACATCGCTGAATGCGAGCAGCGCCATGGCATCGATGCGGTGGAAGAATTGCTCGATTCATGCCACGCGCTGCAGAACCATGGCGTGGACCGCTACAAGCGCCCGGCCAAGCTGTCGGTGGCGCAAGAGGCGGCGCGCACCAAAGAGCGCGAAGACTACGCCCAGTCGCAGGTCAATGCCATCTGGCGCACGCTGCCGCTGCGTGAAGAGCAGGTGCACAGCGCCGCGCCCGTGCGCTTTCCGCCCGAGCCCGAAGAAAACCTGCTGTACTTCATTGAGAAATATGCGCCGCTGCTGGAACCATGGCAGCGCGAACTGGTGCGCATCACGCGCAAGATCTCGCAATACTTTTATCCGCAGCGCCAGACCCAAGTGATGAATGAAGGCTGGGCCACGTTCTGGCACTACACGATTTTGCAGGACCTGTATCAGGAAGGCATCGTCGGCGACGGCTTCATGCTCGAATTCCTGCAAAGCCACACCAATGTCGTCTACCAGCCGCCGGCCAACAGTCCCTATTACAGCGGGATCAACCCGTATGCACTCGGTTTTGCAATGATGAGCGACATCCGCCGCATCTGCGAACACCCGACCGATGAAGACCGTACCTGGTTCCCCGACATCGCCGGCAGCGACTGGCGCAAGACGCTGGACTTTGCGATGCGCAATTTCAAGGACGAGAGTTTCATTGCGCAGTACCTGTCGCCCAAGCTGATCCGCGAATTTCACTTCTTTGCCGTGCTGGACGACGATCGCAGCGACAAACTGTCCATTTCAGCCATCCACGACGACGCCGGCTACCGTTATGTACGCCACAAGCTGGCCGAACAATACAATCTTGGCAGCCGCGAGCCGAATATCCAGGTTTGGCAAGTCAATACACGCGACGACCGCGCGCTGACACTGCGGCACACGCAGTACAACCGGCGCCCGCTCAACCAGCAGGCGCAAGAGGTCCTCAAGCATGTGGCCCGCCTGTGGGGCTTCGACGTGCGCCTCGAGACAGCCGATCCCGACGGCCACGTTGTCAGCTTCATCGAGTGCCGGCGCGAAAAGCGCACACGCTGAACGCCTGTCCTTCACCCACGGATCGGCGTTCGCGCCGATCCCGCACCCTGCTTTTCAGCCCACTTCACCTGTCAATACCACATGTGCGTAGGAACACGTACGTACTTGTGTTCGCTTGATATCGCCAATATCGGAATTTCATGGTATGTTGCCGTCATCACATGTTGGCGCTGTCACATCTACGTCATGGCAATATGGTGGTGAAGTACCTAGCAAAACTAAGTAATATAGTTTGGCGAAGCAGGTGTGCGGCCTCGCAGCTTTCATTCCTGTGAAGTTGAACCCCTGTTAGGCGCACGGTTGAGTTATCTCAATGGTGAGAAGTCGTATAACTTTTATCTATAGCTTGTGAAGGAAGGTACCTGTTCCAGGTGATTCGTTCTCCGATGCAAGTCCCGGTGAACAGCGATAGTTTGCACAAAAGTCGTCGCATCGTCATAGGAAATTTGCCATACAACACAATTAACGACAATAATTTGGCTAAACCAGCCTGAGCATTGATCTTCCACGTAACGAGGAGAATCCATAGATAACACGACACATTTTCCGGACCTCCAAACCCCGCCGTGCAGCCCATCCGTTCTTGTATAGATGAGCTGGTTTGCCAGCATTTACAAGCAGTTAGCGGTCCTTTCGCCGCCGTAAAAATGTATGTGCAAAAAAGAATTCGTAGGTATAATTCCTCGAATGTCCCGGATGCGGCTCTAGGTTTCCGTCGTATTTAGTGGGTTTGGTAGCAACAAAAAAGAGTTGGCATTGGAGAAATATGGCATGAATTTTTCGAACGAAAAGCAACCCGGGAAAAATTTCACAGGATTCATCGTTGTGCTCATCTTCCACATCCTTGTGGGTTGGGCACTCGTTGCTGGCCTGGGGACCCGGATCGTCAGCACGGTGACCGAAGCTGTGGAGACCAAGCTGATTGAAGAAGTGGCTCCGCCGCCACCACCGGAAACCCCGCCACCGCCGCCACCGCCGGAAATGAAGGCTCCACCGCCTCCATTCATCCCGCCGGTCGAAGTGCAGGTGCAGCAGCCGCCACCGCCGCAGAACGTGATCGCCGCTGCGACGCAGACGCCGCCACCGACCACGTCGCTGGCACCGCCTGCACCACCGGCACCATCGGCGCCGCCAGCACCACCGGCACCGCGTGGCGTCAGCCGCAGCGAAGCAGTAGCAGACTTTAATACTTGCGCACGTCCGGAATATCCGCGTTCGTCGCAACGCAATGAAGAAACGGGTACCACGACCCTGCAATTCCTGATTGGTGTCGATGGTCGCGTGTTGGAAGCCAAGCTGGCGAAGTCAAGTGGCTTCCGAGACTTGGACCGGGCCGCGCAATCGGCTCTGAGCAAATGCCGATTCAAGCCAGCCATGATCGATGGCAAGCCGGAACAGGCGTGGACAGCGGTGCAGTACGTCTGGACGCTGGAATAAAACCGGGACAAAACACCGTCTCAAACTTTGATTGTCGTTGTCGTAAGTTCAGCGAACTGTCTATTTAAATATTTTGGAGGAAGCATGTTTAAGAATACCCGTTTGTCCGCTTTCCTGGCGGCTGTCCTGTTGTCGGTAACCGCAGCATCGGCGCTGGTGTCGGCACCAGCCTTCGCTCAAACCCCGGCAACCGACGCAGCTGCTCCAGCGGCGACCGACGCAGCTGCACCAGCCGTTGATCCGGCTGCTGCGCCTGCTACTGATGCTGCTGCTACCGCTGCTCCGGCCGATGCCGGCGCGCCAGCTGCTGCACCAGGCACCGAAAAAACCGAAGAAGTCTACAACCCGTACGGCCTGCAGGCCATGTGGGAACACGGCGACTTCGTCAACAAGGGCACCCTGATCATCCTGTCGCTGATGTCGATCGGTTCGTGGTACATCATCATCACCAAGCTGATCGATCAGCAAAAAGTGATGAACCAGGCTAAAGACATGAAAGCCAAGTTCTGGAAAGCACCGTCGATCGTCGCTGGTTCGGCTACGCTGAAAGAAGGTTCGCCATTCCGCTTCATCGCTGAAACCGGCACCAAGGCTACCCAGCACCACGATGGCGCCCTGCTCGAGCAGATCGACCTGTCGACCTGGGTTACCATGCAGATCCAGCGCGCTGTTGACCGTGTTCAGTCGCGTCTGCAAGATGGCCTGTCGTTCCTGGCAACCGTTGGTTCGACCTCGCCGTTCATCGGTCTGTTCGGTACCGTCTGGGGTATTTACAACGCACTGACCGCCATCGGTATGTCGGGTAACGCATCGATCGACAAGGTTGCAGGTCCAGTTGGTGAAGCACTGATCATGACCGCCTTCGGTCTGTTCGTTGCAGTTCCTGCCGTCCTGGGTTACAACTGGCTGGTTCGTCGTAACAAGACCGCGCTGGAAGACATCCGCTCGTTCTCGGCTGACGTGCACTCGGTCCTGATCTCGGGCGCAATGTCGACCTCGAACGCAGCAATCAGCGCCAAGAAGATTGGATAAATTATGTCGATGAGTGTCGGATCCGATAACGGAGAAGATGAGCTGAATTCAGAGATCAACACGACGCCACTCGTTGACATCATGTTGGTTCTGCTGATCATCTTCCTGATCACGAGTCCGGTGGTTCTGAAGCTGCAGAAAGTTACCCTGCCTGCAGAAGAGAACCAGGTCACCCTGACCAAACCGGAAGACGTTAACATCACCGTCAATAAAGACGGCGAAATGTACTATAACCAGCTGCACCTCGCGAACACGGACGAGCTGTTCAAGTTCCTCGCGGAGCAGTCGGTGAAAGTGCCGCAACCGGCAGTGAAAGTTCGTGGTGACCAGGAATCCCGCTACGAAGCGATCGGTCGGGTCATTTACACGGCACAACGTGCTGGGGTGCAGAAGGTTGGTTTCGTGATCGAACCACCGGGCTGATAGCCCTGCACGCGGCGTCAGGCTCATCGAGCCGGGCGCCGCGCCCTTCTCCCAACATTTGAAAAGGAAACACCATGAGTATGAGCGTAGGTTCGAGCTCCGCTAAGGATGCTGATCCGGAACCGATGATGGAAATGAACATGACGCCGTTGATCGACGTCCTGCTCGTTCTGATCATTATGCTGATCATCACGATTCCGAAGCAGAACCACTCGGTCAATCTGAACATGCCGACGGGTACCCCGCCACCGATGACGGATGTCAAACCGGTCGTGGTCACCATCGATGTGGACTTTGACGGCACCATCCTCTGGGATGGCGAAGTGATTCCGGATCGTGCAGCCCTCGAAGCAAAGATGAATGCAGTCGCAGCAATGGCTGACCAGCCTGAAGTGCACCTGCGTCCAAATAAGCTGGTAGAGTATAAAGTTGTAGCCGGCGTGATGGCATCTGCCCAGCGCATTGGCGTCACCAAAATCGGCATGGTCGGTAACGAGCAATTCCAGTAATCGTTCCATGTTTTGACCAACACGGCAGGGCTACCCCCTGCCGTGTCCATTTTGAAATAAGGATTTTTCAGATGATCAAGTTCCGTCTCGCTCACCTCAGTATCGCGATGGCCGCACTCGGCTTCGTTGCCGCCACTCCGGTGATCGGCCTGTCCTCCGCTGTCGCTGCAGAAGCACTGCGCGCGGAGATCGGCAAACCACTGCAGCAAGCCCAGGCACAAATGAAACAGGGTAAGCACAAGGACGCACTGGCGACCCTGCGTGGACTGGACAAAGTGGGCAACAAGACCGCCAACGAAACCTACACGATCGAGCGCGTGCGCGCCGCTGCAGCCTCGTCGGCCGGTGATTTTGATACCGCTGCCAAATCGTTTGAAGCACTGCTCGATTCGGGCAAGCTGAACGCCAGCGAGCGTTCGCAATTCTCAGAAGGCCTGGTCGGCATCTATATGCGCGCCGGCGATCTGAACAAAGCCAACAGCACCATCCAGAACCTGCTCAAGCAGAAGGATGATCCAAAGCTGCGCGCTTACCTGCTGCAGAACTACTACAAGCAAGGCAACACCGCCGCGCTCGAGCAGGAACTGAGCAGAATCGAAAAAAGCGGCCGCCTGAGCGAAGATCAGCTCGGCATGCTGGCCAATATCCAGCTCAAGAAAAACGATACGGCCGGCTATGTCCGCACCATCGAGAAGCTGGCAGCAGGCTACCCGAAAGCCCAGTACTGGACCGACCTGCTGAACCGTGTGCAGCGTCAGCCAGGCTACTCGCAGCGTCTGAACATCGACGTCTACCGCTTGAAGCTGGCCAATAACCTGCTCAAAAAGCCAAGCGAGTTCATGGAAATGGCCCAGCTGGTGCTGCAGGCGAAAGCGCCGGCCGAAGCGCTCAAGATCATCGACCGCGGCTACAAGGCCGGCGCACTGGGCACCGGTGCCGATGCCGCGCGCCACCAGCGCCTGAAGGAACTGGCCGAGAAGAACCTGGCTGAGCAAAACAAGAACTTTGCTGCGCTCGAAGCCGAGTACACCGCTGCCAAGGACGCAGACCAGATGGTTGGCCTGGGTTACGCAATGGTGCAGGCTGGCCAGACCGACAAGGGTCTGAAGATGATGGAAGAAGCGATCAAGGCCGGTGGCCTGCGCAATGCCGACGAAGCCAAGCTGCGCATGGGCGAAGCCTACGCTGTCGCTGGCAAGAAGCAGCAAGCCATCGCTGCCTTCAAGACCGTTGGCGGCAAGGACGGCACTGCCGAACTGGCCCGCTACTGGATCCTGGCAGTCAACCACCCACTGTCGTAACTGGTTAGAAAGCGGTAGGGTGGACGGGTTCCCCGTCCACGTGTTCAACGTAACGTCGCATACCATGAGCGAGGTTGGTTTGAACGCGTGGACGGCATAGCCGTCCACCCTACGTTGCAATCGGCCAGAACGCCGCCCTCGGGCGGCGTTTTTATTTGGTCTGCATCTGCACGCCGCACCCTGCAAGATCGACGGCCAACCATTCCTTCTATGCAACGTCGGAGTTGCCGCGCAGTTCCCGTATAATCAGGCTTTTGGCGCCGCATACCGATAGCATGGCGCGCAACCGGAACCAGACTTGATGAAGGTATTTCGCGGACTTCCCAACGACAGGGCGCGCGCACCCTGCGCACTCACGATCGGCAATTTCGACGGCGTCCATCGCGGCCACCAGGCCCTGCTGGCGCAAGTGCGCGGCGCAGCCGACCGGCTCGGTCTGGACGCGGCCGTGATGACGTTCGAGCCCCATCCCCGCGAATACTTTGCCCACAAACTGGGCGACCCGTCCAAAGCCCCGGCACGCGTGGCCAATCTGCGCGACAAGCTCGAAGACCTTGACCAGGCCGGCATCGACCGCGTCATCGTCGAACATTTCAATGAACAGTTTGCCGCCATGTCGCCGCAGGATTTCGTCCAGCGCGTGCTGGTCGACGGCCTGCACGTCAAGTGGCTGATGGTGGGCGACGACTTCTGCTTTGGCGCGCGCCGCGCCGGCAACATCGCGATGCTGACCGAGGCCGGCCGTGAACACGGTTTCGAGGTCCACACGCTCGGCGCCGTGATGCATGGCGACGGGCGCATCTCGTCCTCGGCCGTGCGCGCGGCGCTGGCCGGGGGCGACTTTTGCGCCACCAGCAGACTGCTCGGGCATCCTTATGCGATGTCTGGCCACGTGATCCATGGCGCCAAGCTTGGCCGCACGCTGGGTTTCCCGACACTGAACCTGCGCGTCACGCACCGCCCTGCCCTGTCCGGCATCTTCGTCGTGCAGGTGCATGGCCTGGCCGAGCATCCGCTGCCGGCCGTGGCCAGCCTGGGCGTGCGCCCCACCGTCGAAGACGCCGGCCGCACCTTGCTCGAAGTCCATGTGTTCGACTATGCCGGCCAGTGTTACGGCAAGCTGGTGCGCGTGGAGTTTCTGGCCAAGCTGCGCGACGAAGAAAAATACGCCGACCTGGCCCTGCTCACGGCCGCGATCGACAACGACGCGCTGCAGGCGCGCGCGTTCTTCGACCGGCGTAATGGCGCGCTGAACGCGACCGACCGAATTTGAGTGCGCTTCCCGGCCAGTCGACGATTGGCAGGAAGCGCCTCACCCTGTTTGCCAGACCCCATTCGACGCGGCGCAAGGCGCCGTGCACACGAACACCCAACAAAAGAACCTTATGTCCGATACCAAACAGCACAACCCTGCCAAGGGCGGCAAAAAGCCTGAGAGCAAATACCCGGTCAATATGACCGATACCCCGTTCCCGATGCGCGGCGACCTTGCCAAGCGCGAACCGGGCTGGGTCAAGCAGTGGCAGGACAAGAAAATCTACGAGCGCGTGCGCAAGGCAGCCAAGGGCCGCCCGACTTTCATCCTGCATGATGGCCCGCCGTATGCGAATGGCGATATCCACCTGGGCCACGCCGTCAACAAGATTCTGAAAGACATGGTGCTGAAGTCGCGCACGATCGCGGGCTTCGACGCGCCGTACGTGCCAGGCTGGGATTGCCACGGCATGCCAATCGAGATCCAGATCGAAAAACTGTACGGCAAGAACCTGCCGACGGCCGAGGTGCTGCAAAAGGCCCGCGCTTACGCGCTCGAACAGATCGACCGCCAGCGCGCCGGCTTCATCCGCCTGGGCGTGCTTGGCGAATGGGATAACCCCTACATGACCATGGCCTACAGCAATGAGGCCGACGAGCTGCGCGCGCTCGGCACGCTGCTGGAAAAAGGCTATGTCTACCGGGGCCTGAAGCCCGTGAACTGGTGCTTCGATTGCGGTTCGGCGCTGGCCGAAGCCGAAGTCGAATACCAGGACAAGCGCGACCCGGCGATCGACGTCGGCTTCCCGTTTGCCGAACCGGAAAAAATCGCTGCCGCCTTCGGCCTGGACAAACTGCCCGCAGGTGACGGTTTCATCGTCATCTGGACCACGACCCCCTGGACCATCCCGTCGAACCAGGCATTGAATGCCGGTCCGGAAGTCCAGTACTCGCTGGTACAGACCGAACGTGACGGCAAGCAGCTCCTGCTGATCCTCGGTTCCGAGCTGGTCGAATCGTGCCTGACGCGCTACAAGCTCGAAGGCACGGTCGTCGCCACCACCGTCGGCGAAAAGCTGGCCGGCATCAACTTCAAGCACCCGCTGCATGCGCAGGATGCGTTCTATGACCGCCTCTCGCCGCTGTACCTGGCCGACTACGTCACGGTCGACAGCGGTACCGGTGTCGTGCACTCGGCGCCAGCCTATGGCCTGGAAGACTTCGTGTCGTGCAAGGCGCACGGCATGCAGGACGACGACATCCTCAAGCCGGTCATGGGCGACGGCCGCTTTGTCTCGACGCTGCCGCTGTTCGGCGGCCTGACCATCTGGGAGGCGAGCAAGCCAATCTGCGCGGCACTGACCGAAGCCGGTGCGCTGTTCGAACTCAAGATGTTCGATCACAGCTACATGCACTGCTGGCGCCACAAGACGCCGATCATCTACCGCGCCACCAGCCAGTGGTTCGCGGGCATGGACCTCACGCCGAAGGATGGCGGCCCGACCCTGCGCCAGACGGCGCTGGCCGGCATCGCCAAGACCCAGTTCTTCCCGGACTGGGGCCAGGCGCGCCTGCACGGCATGATCGAGAACCGTCCGGACTGGACGCTGTCGCGCCAGCGCCAGTGGGGCGTGCCGATGGCCTTCTTCATCCACAAAGAAACCGGCACGCTGCACCCGCGCACGCCGGAACTGCTGGAGCAAGTGGCCAAGCTGTTCGAAAAGGGCGGCATCGACGCCTGGCACACGCTCGACCCGGTCACGCTGCTGGGCGACGACGCCGCGATCTACGAAAAGAACAGGGACACACTCGATGTCTGGTTCGATTCGGGCGCAACCCACCAGACCGTGCTGCGCGGCTCGCACAAGGAGCAGCTGGGCTTCCCGGCCGACCTGTATCTGGAAGGCTCCGACCAGCACCGCGGCTGGTTCCACTCGTCGCTGCTGACGTCGTCGATGCTCAATGGTGAGCCGCCGTACAAGGCGCTGCTCACGCACGGCTTCACGGTCGACGAACATGGCAAGAAGATGTCCAAGTCGCTCGGCAACACGATGGCGCCGCAGAAAATCTCCGACACGCTCGGCGCCGACATCCTGCGCCTGTGGGTAGCTTCGACCGATTACACGGGCGAGCTGTCGATCGGCGAAGAAATCCTCAAGCGCGTGACCGAATCGTACCGCCGTATCCGCAACACGCTGCGCTTCCTGCTGGCCAATACGTCGGACTTCAATCCGGCGCAGCACGCGGTGCCGATGGGCGAGCTGCTCGAGATCGACCGCTACGCGATCGCCTCGATGGCCCAGTTGCAGAAGGACGTGGCGGCCCACTTCGAGCGCTACGAATTCCACCCGGTCGTCTCGCGCCTGCAGAACTACTGCTCGGAAGACCTGGGCGGCTTCTATCTGGATATCCTGAAGGACCGCCTGTACACGACCGGCATCGATTCACCGGCGCGCCGCTCGGCGCAGACCGCGCTGTGGCACATCGCGCATGCGCTGCTGCGCGTGATGTCGCCGGTGCTGTCGTTCACGGCCGAAGAAGCGTGGGCCGTGTTTGCGGACCAGGAAACGTTCAACGCCAGCGATGAAACCATCTTCACGCAGACGCTGTGGACCTTCCCCGAACTGCCGGATGGCGATGCGCTGCTGGCCAAGTACGCCTTGCTGCGCCAGGTGCGCCTGGACGTGACGAAGCAACTGGAAGAAGTGCGCACTTCGGGCGCGATCGGTTCGTCGCTGCAGGCCGAACTGGCGATCAAGGCCTCGGGCGAGAAGTACCGCGCGCTGGCCAGCCTGGACGACGACCTGAAGTTCGTCTTCATCACGTCGCAGGCGAGCGTCACGGAAGTGGCAAGCGAGGCTGAAGAAGCCGTGGCCGTGGTGCCGTCGGACGCCGAGAAGTGCGAGCGCTGCTGGCACTATCGCCGCGACGTCGGCCACGACCCTGCGCATCCAACGCTGTGCGGCCGCTGCACGAGCAACCTCTTCGGCGCCGGCGAAGCGCGCCGCTTCGCATAAGTACCGGGTCCAGACACCATGGCAACCAAAAAGAAACCAGCGCCGTCCGGCGCCACCTTAGTCAAGCGCAGCACGAACAAGAGCGTCGGCGCCAGCATGTTCCCCTGGATCGGGCTGTCCCTGATCATCGTCTTGCTCGACCAGGTGACCAAGCTCACCGTCGAACGCACCTTTGCGTACGCCGAGACGGTGCCGATCACGGGCTTCTTCAACCTGATCAAGGTGTACAACCCGGGGGCGGCGTTCAGCTTCCTGGGCGACGCGAGCGGCTGGCAGCGCTGGCTGTTCCTGGGTATCGCCATTGGCGCCGTGGTGTTCTGCCTGTACATGATGAGCAAGAATGCGACGCAGCGCCTGTTCTGCTTCGCGCTCGCGCTGATCATGGCCGGCGCGGTCGGTAACGGCATCGACCGCGTCGTGCATGGCCACGTGATCGACTTCCTCGATTTCTACTGGACCGGCATCGGCCACTTCCCGGCCTTCAATATCGCCGACATCGGCATCTCGGTCGGCGCCGTGCTGTTCGTGCTGGATGAATTCCGGCGCGTGAACAAGTCGTGACCGGGACGAAGCCATGAGCATGGACCTGAAAGGCAAGCGCATCGTCCTGGGCCTGACTGGTGGTGTCGCCTGCTACAAGGCGGCCGAGCTGTGTCGCGCCCTGGTCAAGCACGGCGCCAGCGTGCAGGTCGTGATGACCGAGGCGGCGACGCATTTCATCGGCGCCGTCACCATGCAGGCGGTGTCGGGCAACCCGGTCTACCTGGACCAGTGGGATGCGCGCATGGCCAACAACATGGCCCACATTGACCTGACCCGGGGCGCCGATGCGATCCTGATCGCGCCCTGCTCGGCCGATTTCATCCGCAAGCTGGTGCACGGCGCGGCCGACGATCTGCTGTCGCTGCTGTGCGTGGCACGGCCGCGTCACGTGCCGCTGCACGTGGCGCCGGCGATGAACGTCGAGATGTGGGACAACCCGGCCACGCAGCGTAATGTAGCGCAGCTGCGCGCTGACGGCATTTGCCTGTTCGGCCCTGGCCGTGGCGCGCAAGCCTGTGGCGAGACGGGCATGGGGCGCATGCTCGAAGCGGATGAACTGGTCGACGAACTGATTGCCTCGTTCCAGCAGAAGGTGCTGGCCGGCCGGCGCGTGATGATCACGGCCGGGCCGACGTTCGAGCCGATCGATCCGGTGCGCGGCATCACCAATCTGTCGTCCGGCAAGATGGGCTACGCCATCGCGCGCGCTGCGCGTGAAGCCGGCGCCGACGTCACGCTGGTCTCCGGGCCGGTGTCGCTGCCCACGCCGCATGGCGTGCGCCGCATCGACGTGCTCACCGCGCAGCAGATGCACGACGCCGTGATGGCCGGCGTCACGGGCCAGCACGTGTTCATTGGCGTGGCCGCGGTGGCCGACTGGCGCGTGGTCAATGCCAGCGACCAGAAACTCAAGAAGACGCCTGATGGCGCCCCGCCGGCGCTGGAATTCGCGCAGAACGCGGACATCCTGGCCTCGGTCGCGGCAACCGTGTCGCTGTCGGGCTGGCCGTACTGCGTGGGCTTTGCCGCCGAATCCGAGCAGCTGGAAGCCTACGGCGCGGCCAAGCGCGAAAAGAAGGGCATCCCCCTGTTGGTCGGCAATATCGGGCCGCAGACCTTCGGCCAGGACGACAACACGATCATCCTGTTCGACGAACACGGCCACGTGCTGCTCGAGCGCGCCGACAAGCTCACGCTGGCGCGCCAGCTGGTGTCCGAGATCGGCAAGCGCCTCGAACAACGCTCCCTGCTCACCTGATCTGCTCATTTGATTACCTGTTTACCCAAGAATTTGTAATGAAACATATCGATCTCAAAATCCTCGACCCGCGCCTGCAGGACCTGCTGCCGGCCTACGCCACCCCGGGCAGCGCGGGCCTCGACCTGCGCGCCTGCCTCGATGCGCCATTGACCATCGCGCCAGGCGAAACCGTGCTGGTGCCGACCGGTCTGGCGATCCATATCGGCGATCCGGGTTACGCCGCGATGATCCTTCCGCGCAGTGGCCTTGGCCACAAGAGCGGCATCGTGCTGGGCAATCTGGTAGGCTTGATCGACTCCGATTACCAGGGCCAGCTGATGGTCTCTACCTGGAATCGCAGCAGCACCGCCTTCGTGCTGCAACCAATGGATCGGCTCGCGCAGCTGATCATCGTGCCGGTACTGCAAGTGGCTTTCAACGTGGTGACGGACTTCGCGTCGAGCGACCGTGGCGTCGGTGGCTTCGGCAGCACCGGCAAACAATAACAAACCATGAGGAGCACCCCGATGCGCATCCAGCGCCTGTACCGATTCACTTCCCCGGCGTTGATCGTCGCCACGGCAGCGCTGCTCGCTGCCTGCAGCACGCCGGGACCAATGCAATCGTCGACCGAGCCGGGCGCCGTGCCGGTCGAACAGGCGCCGGGCAAGCCCGAGGTCACGCCGCAGATGGCCGCCGCCGCCGAGGTGCTCCAGCGCATGGCAACGCAGCACGACCGCCTGTACCGCGTCGCCGCCCCCCTCCTGATCGACAACGCCGCGCTGTGCACCAAGCACGCGCGCAACCTGCTGGGCTTCACGGCAAAGAACCGCTACACCTATCCGGGCCAGTACAACGAGGCAGCGTGGGTGGTGCTCGGTATGGACGAACATCTGCAGGTCACGAATGTCCTGAACGGCAGCGGCGCGGCCAAGGCTGGCCTGCGCCAGGGCGACCGCCTGCTGGCCGCCGCCGGCACGCCATTGCCCGTGGGACCGAATGCCCTGAGCAAGGCCGGCGCCGTGTTCGGCCCGATCATGGCCAAGCAGGCCAGCCTGCCGCTGTCGATCGAACGCAGTGGCAAGCCGCGCGACCTCACCATTCCCGTCACGCGCGCCTGCGCCTTCGCCATTGAGCTGGGCAACGCCGACAACATCAACGCGTACGCCGACGGCAGCCGCGTGATGGTCACGCGCGGCATGCTGGGCTTCGCGCAGAACGATGACGAACTGGCGTACGTGGTAGCGCGCACGATGGCGCACAATATGCTGGGCCATGCGGCCACGCAGCGCAATGCGGCCACCATCGGCAGCATCATCGACAACCTCACCGCCATCACGCCCGATACCTCGATGCTGATTGGCAGCGGCGGCATCAAGGCAATGCCGGCGGCCGACGACGTGGCAGCCGACCGCCTGGCGGTCTACCTGCTGGCACGCGCCGGCTACCGCTACGAAGGTGCGTCCGCATTCTGGAAGCGCCTGGCGGCGACCTACCCGGCCAAGATCCTCAATGGCTACACCGCGAACCACCCGGCCACGCCGATGCGCGTGGCGGCGATCGACAAGACCGTGGCCGAAGTCAAGGCCAAGCAAAGCGCCAAGAAACCGCTGGTGCCTTGAGCACTGGCCTGCGCGCCGACACGTGCGGCGCTTTTTTTGTATGATTGTCCATCTTATTCACCCGCCCCGGCGACACGAACACCATGGACAGCATCGACCTCGACGTACTGAAAACCTGCGCCGCCTGGCTTGACGGCGGCCAGCGCTGCCAGCTGGTCACGGTCATCAAGACCTGGGGTTCCAGCCCACGCCCGGTGGGCGCCACGCTGGCCATCTGCGAAGACGGCCAGGTGGTCGGCTCGGTCTCCGGCGGCTGCATCGAGGACGACCTGATCGCCCGCGTGCGCGACAACGGCATC
Source organism: Massilia aurea (assembly GCF_014200505.1). Lineage (GTDB taxonomy): Bacteria > Pseudomonadota > Gammaproteobacteria > Burkholderiales > Burkholderiaceae_D > Telluria > Telluria aurea_B. Next base: position 597,807 of record NZ_JACHBX010000003.1, read on the forward strand.
GAAATCACCCTCCCCGAAATCATCAGCTACGGCATCAGCGCCGACGAAGCGCACCGCTTCGGCCTGCCCTGCGGCGGCACCATCGAGCTGGCCATCGAACCGCTGTCGGTCGACAGCGGCATCAACGAGCTGCTGGCGCGTCTTGGCGAGGGCGAACTGGTCGAGCGCAGCGTGCAGCTGGATACCGGCGCCGTCACGCTGTCCACGGCGCAGGCCACGGCCATCCAGCGCGTCGAGGATGGCGTACTGCACACGCTGCACGGCCCGCGCTGGCGCCTGTACATCATCGGCGCCGGCCCGCTGTCGCGCTTCCTGGCGCAGATCGCCGCCGGCATGGATTACCGCGTCACCGTGTGCGACCCGCGCGAAGAATACCGCAGCGGCTTTCACATTCCCGGTGTGACGCTGGTACACGCGATGCCCGACGACCTGGTGATCGACGCCAAGCTCGATGCGCGCAGCGCCGTCGTGGCGCTCACGCACGATCCGAAGCTGGACGATCTGGCGCTGATGGAAGCGCTCAAGTCCGAGGCCTTCTACGTCGGCGCGATCGGCTCGCGCGCCAACAACGCCAAGCGGCGCGAACGCCTCAAGCTGTTCGACCTGACGGATGTTGAGCTGGCGCGCCTGCATGGGCCGATCGGCCTGTACATCGGCAGCAAGACCCCGGCCGAAATCGCGGTGTCGATCATGGCTGAAATGACGGCCGTGAAGAACGCGGTGCCACAGACGCTACTCATGCCGCATGCGGCCGCACTGACGCTCGCCAGCGCCGCCTGACGAACGGGTATCGATGGCAAGAAGCGGCTGGCACATTGCTGCCGGCCCTGCCACAATGGTCAGCCTGACAACTGGCCATTTCTTTCGACGTCATGAACACCGCGAACATGCTGCGCCTCGTTGCGCTGGCCGCCATCTGGGGCGGCTCCTTCCTCTTCATGCGCATCGCCGCGCCGGTGCTCGGCCCGGCCGTGCTGATCGAATACCGGCTCGCATTGGCGGCCGTGTTTCTTGCGCTGGTGAGCTGGGTGTTGCATCTGCGCGGGCGCGGTGCGCTGCTGAACGTACGGCGCCACTGGCAGCATTACCTGATCCTGGGCCTGTTCAACTCTGCCCTGCCCTTCTTGCTGTTCGCGTTTGCGGCGCGCACACTGTCGGCGTCGGTGCTGGCGGTGCTCAACGCCACCGCGCCGATGTGGGGCGCGCTTGTCGGCGCCGTGTGGGCGCGCCAGCAGGTCACGCGGCGCAGCGCCCTCGGCCTGCTGCTGGGCACCGCCGGCGTTGCGCTGCTGGTCGGCTTTGATCATGTGACCGAACGGCCCGGCGCGGGCTTGGCCGTGGCCGCGGCGCTGATCGCCGCGTTCAGCTACAGCGTCGCCAGCCAGTACACGAAGTCGGCCGCCGCCAGCAAGGGCGGCGTGGCGCCGTTCGCCAATGCGCACGGCTCGATGTGGGCCTCGGCCCTGCTGGTGCTGCCGCTGGTCGCGTTCTTCCCGGCGCCGGGCGAGCCGACGGTTGGCATCATGGCCGCCGTGGTGACGCTGGGCGTGGTCTGCAGCGGCATCGCCTACATCGTCTATTTCAAGCTGATCGAAGACGTGGGCGCCACATCGGCGCTGACGGTCACGTTCCTCAGCCCCGTGTTCGGCATCCTGTGGGGCGCGCTGTTCCTGCATGAGGTGATCGGCTGGCACACGATCGCCGGTTCGGCGATCGTCCTGCTCGGCACGGCGCTGGTGACCGGATTCAAGCCGGCCTGGCGGCGCGTGCCAGCGCCAACGGGAATTTGATGACTGCATCCCACGCGATCGCCCTGCCGCCCGGCTACCGCGTCGCCGACGTGCTGGCCTTCCATGGCCGCGATCCCGAGCGCGTGGCCGAGCAGGTCGACGCGGATGGCTTGCGCAAGGGCATCCTGCTCGGTGGTGTGCCGACGCTGCTGGACATCCGGTTCGAGGCCGGCGCAGCGCACTGCAGCGTGACCTTTGACGGCCCAAGCACGCCGGCCCTGGAGGTGCAGGCGCACGAGGCGCTGCTGAACGTGCTGGGCCTGCGGATCGATCCGGCGGCATTCGGCGCGGCAGTCCAGGACGACCCGTGGTTGGGGCCGGTCGCGGCGCGCCAGCCGGGCCTGCGCATCGTGCAGTCGGCCACGATCTTCGAAGCGCTGACCTGGGCCATCATCGGCCAGCAGATCAACCTGACATTTGCCATCGCGCTGCGCCGCACGCTCATTCAACTGGCGGGCCGCGCGCATTCGTCTGGCTTGTGGTGCTATCCGGAGGCGCTAGACGTGGCCCGGCTCGACATCAGCGAACTCACGGGCCGCAAATTCTCGAATGCCAAGGCCGAGACGATCCTGCGCGTGGCGCGCATGGTGGTCGATGGCAGCCTGGTGCTCGAGCGGCACGCTGGCGTGGAGGATATTTCTGGCTCAGCGAGCGCCGAGGTCAGCGAAACACTACTGGCCATCAAGGGCATTGGTCCGTGGACCGTTAATTACGTGCTGCTGCGCGGCTATGGCTACCCGGATTGCTCGCTGGAAGGCGACGTCGCGGTGCGCGCCGCCCTGCACAAGCTCTCTGGCAGCGCAGTCCGGCCAACGGTATCGGAAGCAGAGCGCATGCTGGCACGCTATGCGCCGCATCGCACGATGGCAGCTGCCTACCTGTGGGCGAGCCTGGCGGACGCACCGCCAACAAACGAGTCTGCCTAGTCCCTAGTTCCAGCGCGGCAAACCATCGAACTGCTGCGCCCCCTCGCCCGAAAACCGGATCAACGCCGCCAGCGGGGCGATGGCCAGGTTATCGCACCCATATTTTCCGCCCAGCGCACTGGGAATTTTCAGGCAGTAGGTGCGCCCGTCGGTCAGTGGCCCCAGCGCGGCCTCGGCCAGGCACACGGCCTCGGGCATATACCAGTCGTTGAGAAAATCCTGGTTGTACGACAGGGCATCGAGCGCAGCGCGGTTGCTGGCCAGTGGTTCGCAACAGAGTTCGTGCGGGCGCAGGCACCAGAACTTGTCGTCCTCGTCGCGGATGATGAGATTGCCGAAGGCATTGGCGCCAAGCACTTCCACCGCGCTCATGCCGACCCAGCCCCAGGCCTGGTTGATGTCGTCTACATCGATCATGACTTGCCCCTGACTTGTCGTCTGTTGCAAGTTGGACCGGGCAGGCTGGCGTGCATTGCAGCAGAGACGCGTGACGTTGCGCTGGATCGAGGCCGTTATGGAAGAGCAAGAGCCTCAGGACGAGGCCAGAAAAACGAAAAGCCGCTGATTCTTTCGAATCAACGGCCTCTAATCTTGGTTGCGGGGACAGGATTTGAACCTGTGACCTTCGGGTTATGAGCCCGACGAGCTGCCAGACTGCTCCACCCCGCGTCTGTGAAATGAATTATACGCCCCCGTGCGTCATTTAGCAAATCCAATCCTCAATGCATGGCTTATTGAAGAAACTTATATCTCGGCGAAGCGCGCGGGCACCCGCTGCAAACACGCCCCCTGGCCCTGCCGACGCCGCATTCGGTGTACAGTATTGCCACGACCAACCTGCCCTATCCACCATGAAATTCTGCTCCGAGTGCGCCCACCCTGTCGTGCTGGCCATTCCCGAAGGCGACAACCGGCCGCGCTACGTGTGCACGCACTGCAACACGATCCACTACCAGAACCCGAAGCTGGTCGTCGGTTCGATTCCCGTGTGGGAACGCGACGGCGAACTCCAGATCCTGCTGTGCAAGCGCGCGATCGAGCCGCGCTACGGCTACTGGACGCTGCCGGCCGGGTTCATGGAAAACGAAGAGACCACCGAACAGGCGGCGCAGCGCGAAACCGAAGAAGAAGCCGGCGCCAATATCGAGCTTGGCCCGCTGTTTTCGCTGCTCAATGTCGCCCACGTACACCAGGTGCACCTGTTCTACCTGGCACGCCTGCGCGACCTCGACTATGCAGCGGGCATCGAAAGCCTCGACGTGCAATTGTTCACCGAAGCCACCATCCCCTGGGATGACCTGGCCTTCCCCACGATCCGTACGACGCTGGAACTGTTCTTTGCCGACCGGATCAAAGTGCGCGAGGGTGGTGACTTCGGCTTTCACAGCGTGGCCGTCAACCGCCCCATGATGGCCCCACGCGAACCGGACTGACATGATTCCCTGGCTCGAGATCGACACGCCGTTCCCCGACGTCTCGAAGGCATTGACCGTTGAAGCGCCGGGCCTGCTTGCCGCCGGCGCCGACCTGTCGCCGGCGCGCCTGCTGCAGGCTTACCGCAACGGCATCTTCCCGTGGTTTTCCGAGGGCCAGCCGATCCTGTGGTGGAGCACCGATCCGCGCATGGTGCTCTACACCGACCAGTTCAAGGTCAGTAACAGCCTGGCAAAAACACTGCGCAAGATCGAGCGCAGCCGCCTGGATGGCGGGCGCTGGGACGTGCGCTTCGACAGCGCGTTCGACGACGTGATGCGCGCCTGCGCGGCGCCGCGGCGCGACGGGCCCGGCACCTGGATTTCGGATGAGATCATTGCCGGCTACACGGGCCTGCACGCGCTGGGTTACGCGCACTCGGCCGAAGTCTGGCTCGACGGCGAACTGGTGGGCGGCGCGTATGGCGTGTGCATCGGCCGCATGTTCTATGGCGAGTCGATGTTCGCACGCGTGTCCGATGCGTCCAAGGTCGCGCTGGCCTATCTGGTGGCGTTTCTGCGGCGCCATGGCGTCGACATGGTCGATTGCCAGCAGGAAACCGGCCACCTGGCCTCGCTCGGCGCGGCGCCGATTCCGCGCAGCCGCTTTCTCGAGCACGTCCACCGCGCGACCGCCAGGCCGGGCATCGGGTCATGGACAGTAACGTCACCGTTGCCTGGCTAACGGAATCGCCGCGCGGTTTTCGCTAGAATAGGCGACAACCCACGTCGTCCCGAGAGCTCCTTGCATGACGCACCTACACGACCTGCCCTTCGCCACGCTGCAGTTCTACACCACGGCGCCCTATCCGTGCAGCTATCTCGACGCACGCCAGGCGCGCTCGCAGGTCGCGACGCCCTCGCACCTGATCAATGCCGATGTGTATTCCGAGCTGGTCAGGAGTGGCTTCCGGCGCAGCGGCATCTTCACCTACCGCCCGTATTGCGACGGTTGTCAGGCCTGCATCCCGGTGCGGGTCAGGTGCGCCGACTTCACGCCCAACCGTACCCAGCGCCGCGCCTGGAAGCGCCATGGCAACCTGGTGGCAATGGTCGCCAGCCTGGCTTTCTCGGACGAGCACTACGCACTCTATCTGCGCTACCAGACCACGCGCCATGTGGGCGGTGGCATGGACCAGGACAGCCGCGACCAGTACGCCCAGTTCCTGCTGCAAAGCCGCGTCAACACGCGCCTGGTCGAATTTCGCGAGCCCGATGGCACTTTGCGCATGGTGTCGATCATCGACGTGCTGTCCGACGGCCTGTCGTCGGTGTACACCTTCTTCGACCCGGATGTCGAGAACGCGTCGTATGGCACCTACAACATACTGTGGCAGGTGAATCAGGCGCACGAGCTCGGGCTGTCGCATGTATACCTGGGCTACTGGATCGCGCAAAGCCCCAAAATGGCGTACAAGATCAACTTCAGGCCACTCGAAGCACGTATTGACGGGCAATGGGGCGTTCTGGACGCCTGAACCTGTTGCCTGCCGGGTCCCCGGACACAACCGCTAACAATTGCATTGATACTTCGTTACGTATGTTCCCTCGCCGCACGTTAGAATGATGGGGATACGTCAACCGAGTACCCCATGCCAGACAAAATTCTGTATACCCTCGTTCGTCCCGCATTGTTCTCGCTCGATCCCGAAGCGGCGCACAACCTGACCTTGCCCATGCTGCGTCGCGCAGCAGCGCTTGGCCTCACAGGCGCGTTCCGGAAACCACGGCCCGATCCGCGCACCGTCATGGGTATCACGTTTCCCAACCCTGTCGGCCTGGCCGCCGGGCTGGACAAGGATGGCGCGTATATCGACGGCCTGGCAGCGCTGGGCTTCGGCTCCATTGAAATCGGCACCGTCACGCCGCGTGGCCAGGCCGGCAATCCGAAACCGCGCATGTTCCGGCTGCCGCGCGCGCGCGGCATCATCAATCGCATGGGGTTCAACAACGGCGGCGTCGACGCATTCGTGGCCAATGTGCAGGCGTCGCGCTTTTTCCAGGAAAAGCAGGGCGTGCTGGGTCTGAACATCGGCAAGAACGCCGACACGCCGATCGAGCGCGCCGCCGACGACTACCTGGAATGCCTGCGCAAGGTGTACCCGTATGCCAGCTACGTGACGGTCAATATCTCGTCGCCGAACACGCAGAACCTGCGCCAGTTGCAGGGCGCGTCCGAACTCGACAGCCTGCTGTCGCAGCTCAAGCAGGAGCAGATGCGCCTGGCCGACCAGCATGGCCACTACGTGCCGCTCACGCTCAAGATCGCGCCGGACGTCGATGGCGACCAGATCCGCGACATCGCCGGCGCCCTGCTGCGCCACAAGATCGACGGCGTCATCGCCACCAATACCACGCTGAACCGGCGCGATGTCGAGGGCATGAAGCACGCGCAGCAAGCGGGCGGCCTATCGGGCGCGCCCGTGTTCGAGCAGTCGAACATCGTGATCCGCGCGCTCAAGACCGAACTGCGCGACGACATCCCGATCATCGGCGTGGGCGGCATCATGCGCGGCATCGATGCACGCGCAAAGATCGCGGCCGGTGCCAAGCTGGTGCAGTTGTACAGTGGGTTGATCTACGCCGGGCCAGGCCTGGTGCGCGATTGCGCGGACGTGCTGCGCGAGAAAAAGAAGAAGTAAGCAGCAAAGCCCGCCGGCGCCTTAACACAGGGTGCCGGCGGCGCCTCCCTATTCCGCCGTCGCAATCGCCTTTTCGATATCGGCCCGCGTGTAGCCTTGCGCGAAACGCTCGATGAAGTGGAACGCGTACGAGCGCAGATAGGCGCCGCGCCGCACCGCCAGGCGCGTCACGTTCTGCGCGAACAGGTGCGATGCCTCGATCGCGCGCAGGCCCTTGTCGCGGCCATGGTCGAATGCCATCGACGCCACGATTCCCACACCCATCCCCAGCGACACGTACTGCTTGATCACGTCCGAATCCATCGCCGTGAGCACGATGTCCGGCGCCAGCCCTGCTTCGAGGAAGGCCGCATCGATATGGCTGCGGCCAGTAAAGCCCTGGTCATACGTGATGAGCGGATGCTCGGCCAGGTCTTCCAGGCGCAGCGGCGAGCCGCTGGCGAAGATCGGATGGCCTTCCGGCGCCACGATCACGTGGCTCCAGCGGTAGCACGGGAACGACACCAGGTCGGGAAACGCCGACAGGCCTTCGGTCGCGATGCCGATATCGGCCTTGCCCGAGGCGACCCATTCCGCGATGTGTTCCGGCGCGCTTTGCTGCAGGGCGATGCGCACATTGGGGAACGCGGCGCGAAACGACTGGACTACCTGCGGCAGCGCGTAACGGGCCTGCGTGTGGGTCACGGCCACCGTCAGCGTGCCGCTGTCCTGGCCGGCGAATTCGCGGCTGGCCTGCTGCAGGTTCTCGGCTTCGACCAGCAGCTTTTCGACGATGCGCAAGATGCCCTTGCCGGGCGGCGTGAGGCCTGTGAGGCGCTTGCCGTTGCGCTCGAAAATCACGACACCCAGTTCATCTTCGAGTTCGCGGATCTGGCGCGACACGCCCGGCTGCGACGTGAACAGGGCGTTGGCCACCTCGGTCAGGTTGAAGTCACGGCGGGCCGCTTCGCGCACCGAGCGTAGCTGCTGGAAGTTCATGCGGCGCTTCCCTGGTCGACAAACACTTCGATGCGGCGCGGGCGCACCACCAGCGTGTCGCCTTCTTTCAGGCCCAGGCTGGCGAAGCGTTCGTTCGGCAGCACCGCTTCGATCATCTGGCCATTGTCGGCGCGCTCCAGATCCAGCTGGGCCAGCGGTCCGATCGCATGCGCGCGGCGCAGCTTGGCCACGACGCCCGCCGCGCCCGGGGTGTAGCGCTCGACATCGAGGTCGTGCGGACGCACGTAGCCGATGCCGGCGCCATCGCGCACATCGATGTGCTGCGGCGCCTGGAAGTTGACGTCGCCGCTGGCCAGCACGCCTTCGTGGATGCGGCCGTGGAACAGGTTGACGTTGCCCAGAAAGCCGTACACGAACGGCGACGCCGGATGGTTGTAGACCTGGTCGGGGCTGCCCAGTTGCTCGACGCGGCCCTTGTTCATCAGGACCACCTGGTCGGCCACTTCGAGCGCTTCTTCCTGGTCGTGCGTGACGAAGATTGACGTCACGTGCAGATCGTCGTGCAGGCGGCGCAGCCAGCGCCGCAGTTCCTTGCGCACCTTGGCGTCGAGCGCGCCGAACGGCTCGTCGAGCAGCAGCACGCGCGGCTCGACAGCCAGTGCGCGCGCCAGCGCGATGCGCTGACGCTGGCCACCGGACAGCTGCGGCGGGTAGCGGTCGGCGATCCAGTCGAGCTGCACCAGTTCGAGCAGTTTCTTGACCTTGTCACGGATCTGGTCTTCGCTTGGGCGCTCGCTGCGTGGTTTCACGCGCAGGCCAAACGCGACGTTTTCAAACACGGTCATGTGCTTGAACAGCGCGTAATGCTGGAACACGAAGCCGACCTGGCGCTCGCGCACGTGGCGGTGCGACGAATCCTGGCCGTCGAGCAGCACGGTGCCCGAGTCCGGGTATTCGAGACCCGCGATGATGCGCAGCAGCGTGGTCTTGCCGCAGCCCGACGGGCCGAGCAAGGCGGTCAGTTCGCCGTCCGGGAACTGCAGCGACACGTCGTCAAGCGCCTTGAACTGGCCGAAATTTTTACGGATGTGTTGGACTTCAATCGTCATGCGTGGCTCCGGCGGATATTCAGTGAGGGGCGTTCAGCGAGGCCGACTTGGCCTGGTGCAGACGCCATTCGATAAAGGACTTGATGGCCAGCGTCACCAGCGCGAGCAGCGCCAGCAGCGACGCCACAGCAAAGGCGGCCGTGAAGTTGTATTCGTTGTAGAGGATCTCGACGTGCAGCGGCATCGTGTTGGTCTCGCCGCGGATGTGGCCCGAGACCACCGAGACGGCGCCGAACTCGCCCATCGCGCGGGCGTTACACAGGATCACGCCATACAGCAGGCCCCATTTGATGTTCGGCATCGTCACGCGCCAGAACGTCGACCAGCCCGACGCGCCCAGCACCAGCGCCGCTTCTTCTTCTTCGGTGCCCTGCTGCTGCATCAGCGGAATCAGCTCACGCGCCACGAACGGGAACGTGATGAACACGGTGGCCAGCACGATGCCCGGCACGGCAAACAGGATCTTGATGTCGTGCTCGGCCAGCCACGGGCCAAACCAGCCCGACGCGCCAAACAGCAGCACGTACATCAGGCCCGCAATCACGGGCGAGATCGAGAACGGCAGATCGATCAACGTCAGCAGGATGCTCTTGCCGCGAAATTCGAACTTGGTGATGGCCCAGGCGGCCGCCACGCCAAACACGAGGTTCAGCGGCACCGAGATCACGGCGGCGATCAGCGTGAGCTTGATGGCCGATACGGCATCCGGATCGATGACCGCTTCGACATACACTTCCCAGCCCTTCTTGAGCGCTTCGGTAAACACCGCCGCGAGCGGGATGAACAGGAACAGCGTGAGGAAGACGAGGGCAATGGCGATCAGCACATAGCTGACCCAGCGCGGCTCGAGCACGCTCGTGTCGAGGCGCTTGCGGCGCGCCACGGGTCGGCGTGGCGGTGTGGCTTTATCCAGAACAGCGCTCATGATTTGCCCGCCCGTTTGCGTGTCCAGGCCTGCAGCAGATTGATCGTCAGCAGCAGGATGAACGAGAACACCAGCATCACGACGGCAATCGCGGTGGCGCCAGCGTAATCGTATTGTTCGAGTTTGGAGATGATGAGCAGCGGCGTGATCTCGGACACCATCGGCAGGTTGCCCGCGATGAAGATAACGGAACCGTATTCGCCGGTGGCGCGCGCAAAAGCCAGCGCAAAGCCGGTCAGCAGCGCCGGCGTGATCGTCGGCAGCACCACGCGGGTGAACGTCTGCAGCGGCGGCGCGCCCAGGCTGGCGGCGGCTTCTTCGAGCTCGCGTTCGGCTTCTTCGAGCACCGGCTGCACCGTGCGCACGACGAACGGCAGCCCGATGAAGGTCAGCGCGACCACGACGCCCAGCGGCGTAAAGGCAACCTTGATGCCCCACGCGGCCAGGTATTGGCCGATCCAGCCATTCTGCGCATACAGGGCAGTCAGCGTGATGCCGGCCACGGCAGTAGGCAGCGCAAACGGCAAATCGACCAGCGCATCGATGAAGCGCTTGCCGGGAAATTTATACCGTACCAGGACCCAGGCGACGATGCCGCCGAACACGACGTTCAGGGCGGCGGCGATCAGCGACGCGCCAAAGCTGAGGCGATACGACGCCATGACGCGCTCGGACGTGACGGTGGCCCAGAACTCGGCCCAGGTCATGCTGAAGGTATTGAGGAACACCGCCGACAGCGGGATGAGAACGATCAGCGCCAGGTAAAACAGCGTGAAGCCGAGCGAAATGCCAAAGCCGGGAATGACCCGGCCCGGTGCTTTCGACGACTTCGGCGCTGCCGTGCTGCCTGGCATAGCAAGCGATGTCATGCGAGTCCTTATTACAAATTCTTCTATCGGACGCTAATATTCTCACGTCATCTTTATAACGCAAACGAAGCAATCCTTATTTGTATAGACACGAAACGCTATGTAGACGTGCGGCGCCTGTATGGCGATATGCGGAAATCTTCGATGGCCGGACAAAAAAAATGGCGCAGTCAACGTTAAATAGAGAGTCGGTTTGAACTGATGAGCAGTCCAGTGGTCCAACCCCTGTCCCCAGCGTCAGGAGTCGATCATGAAAGCGCCACGTTTCAAGGGCTGGTTTGCAAAACTGCCTTCGCTGAACCAACCCCAGCGCCGGCAAGTGCTTGATGCCCTGCATCCTGCAGCCGGACTCGATCAGGTGGTCGCGCTCATCAGCGAGGTCAGAGCACCAGGCCGCTGTTGTCCCAGATGCAGCAACGCACGCTGCTACCGGCACGGATTCGCCAACGATTTGCAGCGCTACCGCTGCTGTGCCTGCGGCCGCACCTTCAACGATCTGACCGGCACGCCGCTGGCACGGCTCAGGCACAAGGCCAAATGGCTGGCGTATTCGCAGGTGCTGCTCAATTCACTCCCCGTGCGCAAGGCGGCAGACCAAGTCGGCGTACACCGCAACACGGCCTTTCGCTGGCGCCACCGCTTCCTGCACTGGGTCAAGCTCGACCGGCCTGCAGCGCTCAACGGCATCGTCGAAGCTGACGAAACATTTTTGCTCGAATCACAAAAAGGTTCGCGCACGCTCGATCGGCCACCGCGCTACCGTGGCGGCCATGCGGTCAAACGGGGCATTTCCAGCGAACTCGACTGCATCCTGGTCGCGCGCGACCGCGAAGGACGCACGGTCGATGCCGTCACTGGCCGCGGGGTCCTCACGGCTGCGCAACTCGACCGTTACTTGCTGCCCAAGCTGGATCAGCAGGCACTGCTGGTCAGTGACAGCCATGCTGCCTATCGCACTTTTGCACGCAAGCACAGGATCGCGCACGAGACGGTCAACCTGCGCGCCGGTGTGCGTGCAAGGCGTCTGGGCAACCTTGCGATCCATGTGCAGAACGTCAACGCTTACCACTACCGCTTCAAGGCCTGGTTACAGAGCTTTCATGGCGTAGCATCGCGCTACCTGCCCAATTACCTAGGCTGGCGCTGGGCGCTGGATGGCCAGCGGATCATTTCGCCAGAACAATTGCTCCGCATTGCTATCAGCGTCATCAACAGATAATGCTGACTGCGCCAAAAAAATGGCCCAGGCAGGTGCCTGGGCCATTTTTCTGGGCCGTACAACCGGGATTACTTGTTCGGTTGCGGCGTCATGCGCAGATACGGACGCGGCGCTTCAAAGCCCTTTGGATACTTTTGCTTGATCACGTCAGGGTCGGTGACGGTCAGCGGGATGATGACGTCGTCGCCATCTTTCCAGTTGCCCGGCGTGGCAACGGTGTAGCCGTCGGTCAGTTGCAGGGCGTCGATCACGCGCAGCACTTCATCGAAGTTGCGGCCGGTGCTCATCGGGTAGGTGATGGTCAGGCGCACTTTCTTGTTCGGGTCGATGATGAACAGCGAACGCACGGTGGCGGTGGCCGACTGTTCCGGGTGGATCATGTCGTACAGCGTCGAGACCGAACGGTCGGCATCGGCGATGATCGGGAAACCCACGACGGTTTGCTGGGTTTCTTCGATGTCGCGGATCCAGTCGCGGTGCTTTTCGGCCGCGTCGACCGACAGCGCGATCGCCTTCACATTGCGCTTGTCGAATTCAGGCTTGAGCTTGGCGGTCAGGCCCAGTTCGGTGGTACAGACTGGCGTAAAGTCGGCCGGGTGCGAAAACAGCACGACCCACGAGTCGCCTGCCCATTCGTGGAAACGGATAGGGCCAATGCTGGATGCTTGCTCGAAGTCGGGGGCGGTATCGCCGAGGCGTAAGGTCATGGTCATCTCCTGTGATTGATCAAACTTGTTCGGGGCGCCATCCGGTACGAATGGCGCGTTGGTCTACATGAAGCGATTGTAGAGGACGACAGCCCAGGTCGCGAACGCCAGCAGCAGCGTCAGTGCGACGGCGGCGCTGCCGATGTCCTTGGCTGCTTTCGACAATGGATGGCGCTCGAGCGAAATGCGGTCGACGACCGCCTCGATCGCTGAATTGATCAGCTCGACGATCAGCACCACGATCAGCACGCCGATCATGGCCAGGCGCTGGAAGCCGGAGACCGGCAACAGCAGTGCGATCACGCTGGCCACGACGATCAGCACTACTTCTTGCCGGAACGCTGCTTCGCTGCGCCAGGCCCAGCGCAGGCCGTCCCAGGTGTTGCGGCACGCCGCGCCAATGCGCTCGAGGCCGCGCAAGGTCTTGAATTCGCTGATCGGGTTGTCCATCGTTGTCCAGTGAGGATGCAGGAACATCATTATGCCGCCTCCCGATCAGCATGTGGCATGCAAGCCCACAATGCAAGGGCGGGTTTGCGCGAGCGTTTCACATCATGGTATAAAGAATGGGCCTACCGCACCGCACAACCATCATATGAAAATGGAAACGCCCCAACCCGCCAAGACCTCGATCCAGGTGATCGAACGCATGACCTCCCTTCTGGACGCCCTGGCCACCTATTCCGACCCGGTCAGCCTCAAGGAGCTGGCGCGCGTGTCGGGTCTGCACCCGTCCACGGCGCACCGGATCCTCAACGATATGGTGGTCACGCGCTTCGTCGACCGTGTCGAGCCAGGCACCTACCGGCTGGGCATGCGCCTGCTGGAACTGGGTAATGTGGTCAAGAGCCGGCTGTCGGTGCGCGAAGCGGCGCTCGACGCCATGCGCGCCCTGCACCGCAAGACGCAGCAGACGGTCAACCTGTCAGTGCGTCAGGGCGATGAAATCGTGTACATCGACCGGGCGTTTTCGGAGCGTTCCGGCATGCAGGTCGTGCGCGCCATTGGCGGGCGCGGTCCGCTGCACCTGACGTCCACCGGCAAGCTGTTTCTATCCGTGGACGACGTGAAAGCCACGCGCGCCTACGCGACCCGCACGGGCCTGTCAGGCCACACACGCAACTCGATCACCGAGCTGGCGCGGCTGGAGCGCGAGCTGAGCCTGGTGCGCTCGCGCGGCTACGCGCGCGACAACGAAGAGCTGGAGCTGGGCGTGCGCTGCATGGCGGCAGGGATCCACGATGACAGCGGCAAGCTGGTGGCGGGCTTGTCGATTTCGGCGCCGGCCGATCGCCTGCAGGAAGACTGGCTCGATGATCTGGTGCAGACGGCGGCGCGCATTTCGGCGACGCTTGGATATCGGCCGATGCCGACGGTATAAACCACGAAAGCAGGTACAGCAAGAGCAGATACAACAAGGGCAGGCACACGGCCTGCCCTTGTTGTTTAGCGCGCCAGACCTGGCGCGCTGGCGGTGATGGTCGATGGCCGGATCGCATCGACATCCATCCGGTCGGGCAGCGATTCGATCAGGCGGCGAATCCGGCCGGCGTCGGCCGTGCGCGACATCTTGCCTTTCGAGTCCAGGAACACCATCACCACATTGCGGCCATGGATCATGGCCTGCATCACCAGGCAGCGCCCTGCTTCGTTGATGAAGCCGGTCTTTTGCAGACCGATATTCCAGTCAGGCAGCGACACCAGATAGTTGGTATTGCGATAGTGCATCGTGCGACCGCTGGCCTGCACGGTGGAGTTGGGCGTGGTCGAGAATTCGCGCAGCACCGGGTCGCCATGCGCGGCCATGACGAGCTTGGCCAGGTCGCGCCCGCTCGAGACGTTGCGGCTCGACAGGCCGCTGGAGTCGACGTAATGCGTATCGCGCATGCCCAGCTGGCGTGCCTTGGCGTTCATCGCGCCGACAAAGGCGCTGATGCCACCCGGATAGTTGCGGCCCAACGCCGACGCGGCGCGGTTCTCCGAACTCATCAGGGCAATATGGAGCAGTTCGCGGCGCGTCATGCTGGCGCCGACCGGCAGGCGCGAGCTGCTGAACTTGTGGCGGTCGACATCGTCGTCGGTCACGCGCAAGACTTCGTCCAGGTCTTGCTTGGAGTCCATCACGACCATGCCCGTCATCAGCTTGGTCAGCGACGCGATCGGCAGTGCGACATTGGCGTTTTTCTCGAACAGCACTTCGGCGCTGTTCTGGTCGACCACATAGGCCACATTCGAACGCAGCGCCAGCGGATCGACAGTGTTGTCGAGGCCAGCCATGTCGCCAACGGTCTTGGCAGCAACGCCAACCGCGACGGCAGCGGCGGCAGTGCGCACCGGCTGATACGTGACAACGCGCTTGCCGCGCACGGTCTTGACACGGCGGATCATGCGCGGACGGTCGTCCGCGGCGGCGAGTTCCTGGCGTTTGGCTTTTTTGGTGCGTGTGGCCGTGGTTTTGCGCACGACCTTGCGTTTGACTTTTTTCTTGGCGGCAGACGATTTCTTCGCCTGCTCGGTGGCGCCCGCACCCGCGCCCGCGCCGGCACCGGCGGCCTGGACTGGGGAAAAGGCAAATAAAGCGGCAACCACGGCAGCCACAGCAAGTTTGAACATGATGAAGCCCCTGACCCGAACAGATGAGATACGTAGTGAAGTGTAGCGGAACGACGTCCGATCGCAAGCAAAATTCACATTCCGTGCGGCAATAAGCGACTTAATACAACAAGAAGCGCCCAACCATTTTCCTTTTGATATCAACAGGATATTGATGGTATTTACGTTAGTCCATGAAGCGGGCGAAGCCGTGGCTCGGTTCGCGCTCGGTCACCAGCGTGTTCTCGACGCGTGCCGGATCGGCCCACCCCAACGCCATGCCGCAGACCACCATCTCGCTGGCCGGCAGATCGAGTTCGGCGCTGATGATCCGATGATACTGCGTGAATGCCGCTTGTGGGCAGGTATCGAGACCCCGCGCGCGCGCTGCCACCATGATGTTCTGTAAAAACATGCCGTAGTCGAGCCACGAACCCTGCGCCATGATACGGTCAATGGTGAAGATCAGCCCCACCGGCGCGTCGAAGAAAGCGTAGTTGCGGGCATGCTGAGCCGCCATGCCGGCCTTGTTGTCGCGGCCCAGGCCCAGCAGGCTGTAGAGATCCCAGCCCACCTTGCGTCGGCGATCGATATACGGCGACGTCCACTCGCGCGGGTAGTAGGCGTACTCCTCGGTATGTCCGCGCGCCTGCTCGGGATCGGCATTGACGGCCAGGATCGCATTCGACAGCCGCGCGCGCGCCGCGCCAGTGAGCACATACACCTTCCACGGCTGCGTGTTGGTGCCGGACGGCGCCCGCGCGGCAACGTCGAGGATGCGCGCGATCTCGTCGCGTTCCACCGGCTTGTCGAGAAAGGCGCGGATCGAGCGGCGCGACGTGATGGCGGCATCGACCGCTTCCTGGCTGGGACTGCTGATCATGGAGATTTCCTTGGTTTCTTGACGACAAACGCGACGCCGGTCACGGCAACGACCATTCCGACCAGGCCGAGCAGGCTGAACGATTCGCCGAACAGCAGCCAGGCCATGATGGCGGTGGTGGGCGGGGTCAGGTACATCAGGCTCGTCACTTCGGTGGCCTGGCTGCGCCGGATCAGCGTAAACAACAGGAAGATGGCGCCGATCGACAGCGCCAGCACCGACCACACCAGCGCCAGGATGAAGTCAGCACTCCAGGTGATGCGGCTGAACGCCGGATCAAGGTCTTCCAGCCAGATGGCCAGTGGAATCAGCACGAGCACCGTGGCGCTGAACTGGATCGCGGTGCCGGTACGCAGATCGAACTGTGGACAGAAGCGGCGCTGGTACAGCGTGCCGGTCGTGATGCACAGCAGCGCGAACAGGCACAGCGCCAGCGCGACCGGCGACATGCCAGCAACGCCCAGCTTGGCATACACGACAAGGGCCACGCCGGATAGGCCCAACAGCAAGCCCAGCCACTGCAGGCGCCGCACGCGCTCGCCGATCAGCGGCGCGGCTGCGGCGGTCAGGATGGGCTGCATGCCGACGATCAGCGCCGTCAGTCCGGCCGGCATACCCAGGTTGATGGCTGCCCAGACGCCGCCCAGGTATCCCGCCTGCAACAACAAGCCAGCCAGTGCCACGTGCATTATCTGGCCGCGCGGCCAGGGCGCACGCCAGATCAGCACGATCGGCAGCAGCACGGCCAGCACGCCCAGGCAGCGCACGATCAGGAAGGTCAGCGGCGGCGCATAGGGCAGGCCGAACTTCGCGACGATGAACCCGGTACTCCACAACAGGACAAAGAACAGCGGTACCGGCGACAGCCATGGGGCGGTCGGGACGGCAGCGGTAACCGGCGGCGAAATGGCGGGCTGTGACATGAAGCAACAATGTCCCGAAAGAATCGACAGAAATTAAGGTAAAGACAAGAACCGAGTCTAGCACACCGTTTTAGTGCAATTAAACAGCGAAAAAGAATGTTCGTTTGCGGTAGATCAATTGAGTTTTCTCACGATAAATGCATTCTTGTCACTTCCGTACCACGAATTGTGCATCGCATCAAAATCACTTGACGCCTCAAACGAAGTGGCACAAAATCTGCCCTGTTGCGGTGCACAAAAGAAGAGTTACATCACGTTTGCCGAAGAGCCTGCCCCACCTGAGCAATAGTCCATTCACGAAACGTAACATTTTGGAGAGACACATGTTTGCAATCCCTGAGCAGTTTTCGACCGCCACCAAGACCAGCCTGGAGTCGCAGTTCGCCCTGTTTTCGTCGCTGACGTCGAAGACGTTCGAAAGCATGGAAAAACTGGTCGCCCTGAACATCAGCACCGCGCGCGCCAGCCTCGAAGAATCGTCGGCCCTCACCAGCAAGCTGCTGAGCGCCAAGGATCCACAAGAGTTCTTCTCGCTGGCCGCCACCCAGGCGCAGCCAAACGCTGAAAAAGCCATGGCCTACAGCCGTCAACTGGCGTCGATCGCCAGCGGCACCGGCGCTGAGTTCTCGAAAGCAGCCGAAAGCCAGATCGTCGAAGCCAACCGCAAGGTGATTTCGCTGGTCGATGAAGTGAGCAAGAATGCACCGGCCGGTTCGGAGAACTTCGTCGCCGCCGTCAAGACCGCCATCAGCAACGCCAATGCCGGTTACGAGCAGTTCAGCAAGACCTCGAAGCAGGCTGTCGAAGCCATCGAAACCAATGTGAACGCTGCCGTGTCGCAATTCTCGGCCAACGCTGCCAAGGCGACCAACTCCGCAGCAGCGGCTGCTGCGTAATACTGCAGCATCACTGATCGGTAAAAAAATGGCCGGGGCGCGCAAGCGTCCCGGCCATTCTTACGTGCGCACCGGTTATTCGCCCAGATACGCCGCCTGCACGCGCGGATCGGTCAGCATGTCGCGCGCATTGCCGGTCATGGTGACCTCGCCCGACTCCATCACATAGCCGCGGTGCGCGGCCTGCAGCGCCAGCTTGGCATTCTGCTCGACCAGCAAGATCGTGATGCCCTGCTGGGATACATCGCGGATCACCTCGAAGATCTTTTCGACCATGATCGGCGACAGGCCCATCGATGGCTCGTCGAGCAAGAGCAGCGTCGGATGGCACATCAGCGCGCGCGCCATCGCCAGCATCTGCTGCTCGCCGCCCGAGAGCGTCCCGGCCAGCTGGCTGGCGCGTTCCTTCAGGCGCGGAAATACGCTGTACCACTTTTCGATATCGGCGTCGATGCCGGCCTTGTCATCGCGCGTGTAAGCGCCCATCAACAGGTTTTCGTGAATCGACATGCGGGTGAACACGCCCCGCCCTTCCGGCACCATCGCCAGCTTTTGCTGGACCATGCGGAACGACTGCGTGCCGCGCAGCGGTTGACCCAGATAGCTGATGTCGCCTTCGACCTTGCATGGCGGCAGTGTGCCGGTAATGGCCTTGAGCGTCGTCGTCTTGCCGGCGCCATTGGCGCCAATCAGCGTGACCAGCTCGCCCCGCGCCACCTGCAGGTCGATCCCCTTGACCGCCTTGATGCCGCCGTACGCGACCTTCAGGCCAGATACCTGCAGAATCGTTTCATTCTTCGTTGCGTCCATCAGTGCGCACCTCCCAGATAGGCGTCGATCACGGCCTGGTTCTTCTGGATCTCGGCCGGCACACCTTCGGCGATCTGCTTGCCGTATTCGAGCACCGTGATGCGGTCGCACAGGCCCATCATCAGTTTGACGTCATGCTCGATCAACAGCACGGTCTTGCCCTGCGCCTTGATCTTGACGAGAAGTTCGCGCAAGCCCAGTTTTTCGGTGGCGTTCATGCCGGCCGCGGGCTCGTCCAGCGCCAGCAATTGCGGATCCGTCGCCAGCGCGCGCGCGATTTCCAGGCGGCGCTGGTCGCCGT
This sequence comes from Massilia aurea, assembly GCF_014200505.1. Classification (GTDB taxonomy): domain Bacteria; phylum Pseudomonadota; class Gammaproteobacteria; order Burkholderiales; family Burkholderiaceae_D; genus Telluria; species Telluria aurea_B. The sequence continues at coordinate 616,810 of NZ_JACHBX010000003.1, forward strand.
ATGACAAGAACTTCGCCGTGCGGTTGGCAAACTGGCCAATGCCGACGAAATCGAGCAGTTCCTGGGCGCGCACGCGGATCGCCCGTTCTTCTTCACGCGCCGCCTTGTGGCGCAGGATCGCGCCGAGCACGCCCTGTTTGGTGCGCACATGACGCCCCACCATGACGTTTTCCAGCGCACTCATCTCGCCGAACAGGCGGATGTTCTGGAACGTGCGCGCGATGCCGGCCCTGGCCACGTCGTGCGGGGCCGACGGCGAGTACGCCTTGCCGGCCAGCTCGAACGTGCCGCTGTCGGGCTGGTACAGGCCCGTGATCACATTGAAGAACGTCGTCTTGCCGGCGCCATTGGGGCCGATCAGGCCATAGATCTGGCCCTGCATGATCCGGATGCCGACGTCGGTCAGTGCCTGCAGGCCGCCAAAGCGCTTGTTGACGCCGGCAATGTTCAGAATGACTTGTTCGCTCATGTGGTACTCGCTTCTTCGTCGTCACGCGCCAGCGCGGCGTTGGGCCGCTCTTCCTTGTTGGGCGACGGCCACAGGCCGGCCGGGCGCACCAGCATGATCAGCACCAGCGCCAGGCCGTAGAGCAACTGGCGCAGCACTTCGGCTTCGATGATCACCTTGCCGAACAGCGCCTGCTGGGCCGGGTCGACCACGTGACGCAGCACTTCCGGCAGGGCCGCCAGCAGCACGCCGCCCAGCACCACACCCGGGATGTGGCCGATACCGCCCAGCACCACCATGGCCAGCACGGCGATCGACTCGGTCAGCGAGAACGATTCCGGCGAAACAAACCCCTGGAAGGCGCCGAACATCGCGCCGGCCACGCCGCCGAACGAGGCGCCCATCGCAAACGCGAGCAGCTTGACGTTACGGGTATTGATGCCCATCGCCTTGGCCGCGATTTCATCTTCACGGATGGCCACCCAGGCGCGGCCCAGGCGCGAGTGCTGCAGGCGGCCCGTGATGAAGATCGACGCGATCACCAGCGCCAGGAACAGGAAGTAATACGCGTTCACCGATGGCATCGCGTAGCTGCCGATGTGCACCGTGGCGTTGGACCCCGCCTCGCCCGCCAGCGACACCCCGAAGATGCGGATCGGGTCGATCATGTTGATCCCCTGCGGCCCGTTGGTGAAGTTGATCGGGTCGTTCAGGTTGTTCATGAAGATGCGGATGATCTCGCCAAAGCCCAGCGTCACGATGGCGAGGTAGTCGCCGCGCAGTTTCAGCGTCGGGGCGCCCAGCAGCGCGCCGCACAGCGCGGCAGACAGGGCCGCCAGCGGCACGATCGCCCACAGCGACAGGTGAATGCCGTTCTGCTGGATCTCGGGGCCGAAGAACGCGACGAGCGCCTCGCCGATGGCCGGCGAGTAATAGATCACCGATTCCAGCAGCGCGGCGAACTGCGGCGACGAGAACAGGCCGACCAGGTAGGCGCCGACGGCAAAGAACGCGATATAGCCCAGGTCGAGCAGGCCGGCAAAGCCCACCACGATGTTCAGGCCAAGCGCGAGCATGATGTACAGCAGCGCGATGTCGATGATGCGCACCCATGAGTTGCCAAATTGCGCGGCAAAGAACGGGAAGATCAAGAGCAGCACCAGCACGATCGCCATGCTGGTGTAGGCCTGGCGCGGCTTGTGCTGGGTGTCGAACGTCAGGAGTGCCATGGTGTGCTCCGGTTAAGCGCGGTCGGCCACGCGTTCGCCCATGATGCCGGACGGGCGCAGGGTCAACACGAGGATCAGCACCACGAAGGCGAAGATGTCCTGGTAGTGGCTGCCGAGGAAGCCACCGGTCAGGTCGCCGATATAGCCGGCGCCCAGCGCTTCGATAATGCCCAGCACGAGGCCACCGATCATGGCGCCATAGATATTGCCGATCCCGCCCAGCACCGCGGCGCAGAACGCCTTCAGGCCCGGCAGCACGCCCATCGTGAACGTGATCGAGGCGTAGTTGGCACCCCACATCACGCCGGCCACGGCGGCGAGCGCCGCGCCAATGGCGAAGGTGGCGACAATCACGCGGTTCGTATCGATGCCCATCAGGCCGGCCACGCGCGGGTTTTCGGCGACGGCGCGCATCGCGCGGCCCATCCGCGTGCGCTCGACCAGCAGCACCAGGCTGCCCATCGCCAGCGCGGACAGCACCAGCAGCAAGACCTGGGTCTGCGAAATCATGGCGCCGCCAATCATGATCGGTTCGGACGACAGCAACTGCGGGAACGGCAACGGGCTGCGGCCCCAGATCATCATTGCGAAGGTTTGCAGCAGGATCGAGATGCCGATGGCCGTGATCAACGGCGCCAGGCGCGGCGCATTGCGCAGTCGGCGGTAGGCAATGCGTTCGATCAGGATATTGACCAGCATGGTGACGGGAATGGCGCCGAGGATCGCCAGCGCCAGCTGTACATAGCCAGGCAGGCCAGGCACATACGCTTCGAGCAATTGCAGGATGGTCAGGCCGATCATTGCGCCGATCATCAACACGTCGCCGTGGGCGAAGTTGATCAGGTTGAGGACGCCGTACACCATCGTGTAGCCGAGCGCGACCAGCGCATACATACTGCCGAGCACGAGCCCGTTCAGTAGTTGTTGGATAAAGGTTTCCATCGTTCCGCCTGTTGTGCAATAACAAAAAACGGCACGCCGGGGTATCCCGACGTGCCGCTCAAGGTCTGAAGCTGCTGCTTTACCGTTGTCTGCGGTCAAACGACGCGCTGGTTAGCGCACCATTACGACAAATCCGAGCGCCGTCATCATAGCTTGGCTGATGGAAAACTAACAACGGTAAATGGCGGCAGTAGCAAATTTTGTTTTCTGCCAGAACGAAAAATAATGTTCAGCTTTCCGCCTTGAAGGCGACCTGCCGAACGCCGTCCAGACCCTTCGGCAGCGGGAATGTGACGTTCTCTTCGACGCCTTCGAGGGCGCGCACACTGGCCGCGCCCAGTTGCTTGAGGCGGTCGATCACGGCTTGCACCAGTACCTCGGGCGCCGACGCGCCGGCGGTGACGCCGATGCGTTTCTTGCCGGCAATCCAGGTCGGATCGATGGCGGCGGCATTGTCGACCATATAGGCAGGTGTGCCCATCTTGTCGGCCACTTCGCGCAGGCGGTTCGAGTTCGAGCTGTTCGGGCTACCGACGACGATCACCACTTCGACCTGCGGCGCGAGGAACTTGACGGCTTCCTGGCGGTTGGTGGTGGCGTAGCAGATGTCGCCCTTCTTCGGCTCGATGATGTTCGGGAAGCGCACCTTGAGCGCCTCGATGATGTCGGCCGTGTCGTCGACCGACAACGTGGTTTGCGACACATATGCCAGCAGGTCAGGGTTACGCACCTGCAGGTTATCGACATCGGCGACCGTCTCGACCAGGTGCATGCCTTCTTCGGCCTGGCCCATCGTCCCTTCGACTTCCGGGTGGCCGTCGTGGCCGATCATGATGATCTCGGCGCCGAGTTTGCGCATCTTGGCCACTTCGACGTGCACCTTGGTGACCAACGGGCAGGTGGCGTCGAAGATCGTCAGGCCGCGCGCTTCGGCATCGGCCCGCACCGCTTTCGAGACGCCATGGGCCGAGAACACCAGCGTGTTGCCCGGCGGGACGTCTTCGAGCTGTTCGATGAAGATCGCGCCCTTGGTGCGCAGGTCGGCCACCACGTACGCGTTGTGGACGATCTCGTGGCGCACATAGATCGGGGCGCCGAATTGGGTCAGGGCGCGCTCGACGATTTCGATGGCGCGGTCCACGCCGGCGCAAAAGCCGCGCGGCTGGGCAAGCAGAATTTCGTTTTCCATAGTCTTCCTTTACAGCACCGAAATCAGTTTCACTTCGAACTGGAGCGCCCGGCCAGCCATCGGGTGGTTGAAGTCGAACAGGGCCGAGTCATCGCGCATGTCAAGCAGCACGCCGGCAAACCGGCCGCCCTTCGGCGCATTGAATTCGACCACTTCGCCGACCAGATAGTCAGCGCCCGGCACCGAATTTTCTTCCAGGGTCGCTTTCGACACCGACTGGATCAGTTCAGGGTTACGTTCACCGAACGCTTCCTGCGCGGTGAGCTCGAAGGTCTGGTGCGTGCCTTCGGGCAGGCCGATCAGGCGCTCTTCGAGGAATGGCGCGAGCTGGCCCTGGCCGAGCAACAGTGTCGCCGGCGTGCCATTGAAGGTGGTGATCACATCAGAACCACCGGCAACAGCCAGGCGGTAATGCAGTGTCAGGTACGAGGATTCATTGACGACAGGAGCAGCGTTGGCCATGTTCTTTGCGACGTTTCGTATGAGTGCGGGCAGCCCCGGTGGGGCAAACCGCTATTGTAAGCCACGCGCGCGGCTTGCGCCCGGGCTGCCTCTTTTTTTGGCGAGGAATCACGATGGGAATTTGTGACTGGCCCGAGCAGGACCGCCCCCGCGAGCGCTTGCTGCGCGACGGCCCGGGAGCATTGTCCGACACCGAATTGCTGGCGATCTTCCTGCGCGTGGGTGTGGCCGGGAAAAGCGCCGTGACGCTGGCCGGCGATACCCTCACCCACTTCGGTTCACTGCAGCGGCTGCTGCATGCCGATGCCGGCGAGTTCGGGCAGCTGCACGGGCTCGGGCCGGCCAAGTATGCGCAGCTGCAGGCGGCGCTCGAACTGGCGCGGCGCGCGGTGGCCGAGCAATTCCGGCGCGAGGCGCTGTGTTCGCCCGAAGCCGTGCGGCACTATCTGCGCAGCCACTTCGCGCTGCGCACGCATGAATCGTTCATCGTGCTGTTTCTGGATGTGAAAAATCGCCTGATCAATTGCGATGAAATGTTCCGGGGCACGCTTACGCATACCAGTGTGTATCCCCGCGAAGTCGTCAAGGCGGCGCTGCGGCGCGATGCGGCTGCCGTGATCCTGGCGCACAACCATCCTTCGGGTGTGGCCGAGCCAAGCGACGCGGATATGCGGCTGACGAGCGCGCTTACCCAGGCGCTGTCACTGGTCGAGATCCGCGTGCTGGACCATTTCGTGGTCGCCGGCAGTCATGTGCATTCGTTTGCCGAGAATGGGCAGTTGTGACGGATTTGCTACCCGTGCGTGATGTGGCCACTGGCCTGAATTACGTCGCGTAAACAGGGGCTTACCCGTGCAGATATGCTCGAATCTGTGATTGTTAAATTTTTTAGTCAATTTAATTAACCATTGTTTTTCGCAAGTGATTGATTCCGCTTCATTTTTCGCGCTATACTCTCGTTTTTCCAGTCCTGGAACATATTTAAGGAGTGCACTATGGCACGTGTTTGCCAAGTAACCGGCAAGGGTGTGATGGTTGGTAACAACGTCTCCCACGCTAACAACAAAACGAAGCGTCGTTTCCTGCCTAACCTGCAGAATCGTCGTATCTACGTCGAATCGGAAAACCGCTGGGTTTCGCTGCGTTTGTCGAACGCCGGCCTGCGCCTGATTGACAAGCTCGGCATCGATGCCGTGCTGGTCGACATGCGTGCTCGTGGCGAAAAAGTTTAATTAGGGAGCTATCATGGCAAAAACTGGCCGCGACAAAATCAAGCTGGAATCGACTGCAGGCACGGGTCACTTCTACACCACCACCAAGAACAAGCGCACGATGCCGGCGAAAATGGAAATTACCAAATTCGACCCTAAGGCACGTAAGCACGTGATCTACAAAGAAACCAAGATCAAGTAATTGATCCTGTTGTCTTTCAAAAAGCCGCCGGCGCAAGCCTGGCGGCTTTTTTTATGGCCGGACACTGTCCGCGTTACCATGGCGAAATGACCAGCTCGTCCCTGCCCGCCCTCTCTCCCGCCACCGACCGTCTCGACGCCCTCGATGTCCTGCGCGGCTTTGCGCTGATCGGCATCTGCATCGCCAACGTCGAATTTTTCAACCGGCCCGTGGTCGAATCCGGACAAGGCATTCCCGCCGGCCTGCACGGCCTCGACTGGCTGGTGGCGTTTCTCGTCGCGTACCTGGTCAGCGGCAAGTTCTGGACGATCTTTTCGCTGCTGTTCGGCATGGGCTTTGCGCTGATGCTCGAGCGTGCCCGCGTGGCCGGGCGGCCATTCGCGCCAACCTACGGCCGCCGGGTCGGCGTGCTGCTGGCGATCGGCTTGTTGCACCACACCTTGCTATGGAGCGGCGATATCCTGATCAGTTATGCAGCCGGCGCGCTCGCGCTAATGCTTGCCCTGCTGGCGCCGGCGCGGTTGCTCGTAATCGCCCTCATTGCCTGCATTGCGCTGCCCCAGGTTCCGGGGCTGAGCCTGTTGGGCTGGCTGCTCGCACCCGTCGTTCTGGCATCGCTGGTCGCGCTGTACCTGCGCGCGCGGCAAGCCTGGCTGTTTCCACTGGTGACGATCGGTACCGGGGCGCTGATGTCGCTGGCGGCACTGCTCGCGGCATCGGGCAGCAAGGGCGACGACACGACGATGCTGACCGCGGTGGGCGCCATTTTCACGGGCCTTGGCCTGCTCGCCTGCTGGGGCAGCCCGGCCGACCAGAAGCCGCTACGCATCGGCGTCCAGATCGTGCTGCTGACCTATTGCCTGATCGCAGTGGAGGCTGGTATGCGGCACTTTGCGCCTGCCGTTGGACAGACGACAGTCATGAGCAGCACCGCTAGCGTTAGCAGTGCTGATGACGAGTCGGTGCCCGCCGCCGATGGCCGCGTGTTGCGCTACCGGGAACAAGTCGCACGCAGCACCGAAGAACGCGTCGTGTTGACGCAGGGCAGCTACCCGGATGCAGTAGCGATGCGGTTCAGGCAGCTGGACGAACGCATGGTGGACGAAGTCGGGTTCTCGGTGTTGCTGGTGGGCGTGTTCCTGATCGGCGTCTGGTTCGTGCGATCGGGCGTGATCGCACGCGCAGCCGAGCACAAGACGCTGTACCGACGGCTGGCCATCATCGGCATCCCGCTGGGCGTCGGACTTGGCGTGCTTGGCAGCCTGATCGCGACGGGCCGGCCGCCTGGGGTCGACGATGGTGGCCATGATCTTGCCCACGCCCTGCTGTCGCTAGGCAGCTTGCCCGCTGCGCTTGGCTATATTGGCGCCGTCATGCTGATGCTGCACAGCCGTGGCGCGCTGGCACGGATCCGGCTTCTGGCACCGTTCGGACGGATGGCGCTAAGCAATTACCTGACGCAGTCACTCGTCTTTTCACTGTTGTTTTATGCCCACGGAATGGGACTGTGGGGTATAGGGCGGACGACGCAAGTAGGCATCGCGCTGGGATTGTGCGCGCTGCAGATCGGTTTGAGCCACTGGTGGCTGGCGCGTTTCCAGTACGGCCCGGTCGAATGGGTCTGGCGCGCACTGACGTATCTGACCTGGCCACCGATGCGCGGGAAGGCGTAACGGAATCCGTACGCTGGGTAGGGTGGACGGGTTCCCCGTCCACGCGTTCAATGAACCCGAATGCAACACGAAGCCAAATCGATCTGAACGCGTGGACGGCATAGCCGTCCACCCTACGGCTGATTCACAAGCGGGAGCGACCAAATGCAAAACGGCTCCCGAAGGAGCCGTTTTTTAATCCGCTGATACCGAATCAGGCATAGGTGCGCAGGCGCAGTGAAAAATCTTGCAGCGCCTTGATGCCCGACGCCTCGGCGCGATTGCACCAGTCCTGCAACTGATGCAACAACTGATCGCGGGTGTGGTGCGAACGTTCCCAGATCGCGCCAAGTTCCACGCGCATATTGTGCATGGTCTCCAGCGCTTTGCTGTGCTGGAACAGCTCGACCAGCTGCTCTTTCTGCGACAACTCCAGTTTGGCCGGTTCGCGTTGCATCAGCTTGCGCGAGCTTTTCAGGAAGCGCGTTTCCAGGCCACTTGCATGCTTGCGCTGCTCGAATTCTTCATGGAACGCATGACGCACCGATTTCGCATACTTGGCCATCACGTCGTAACGGTTGGCGATCACCGATTGCAGCGTATCGAAGTCGGCCTGGTCCTTGTTCTTGGCCAGTTTCGGCTTCGGTGCCACTTTCTTGACCTTGGCCAGTCCGACCATTTCGAGCATGCGGATATAGCCCCAGCCCAGGTCGAACTCGTACCACTTGCTCGACAGCTTGGCCGACGTGGCGTACGTGTGGTGATTGTTGTGCAGCTCTTCGCCGCCAATCAAAATGCCCCAAGGGAAGATGTTGGTCGCGGCGTCGCTGCAATCGAAATTGCGGTAGCCCCACCAGTGGCCGAGACCATTGATGATGCCTGCAGCAGTGATCGGAATCCACATCATCTGCACGGCCCACACCGACAAGCCGATGATGCCGAACAGCGCAATATTAATCACCAGCATCGCAACCACACCCATCATGCTGCGGCCGGTGTACACGTGGCGCTCCATCCAATCATCCGGGGTGCCATGACCATACTTGTCCATGGTTTCCTGAACCTTGCTCTCGGCGCGGTACAGCTCGGCGCCTTCGAACAGCACCTTGCGGATGCCGCGCGTTTGCGGGCTGTGCGGATCTTCTTCGGTGTCGCACTTGGCATGGTGCTTGCGGTGGATTGACGCCCACTCTTTCGTGACCTGACCAGTGGTCAGCCACAGCCAGAAGCGGAAGAAGTGACTTGGAATCGGATGCAGGTCAAGCGCGCGGTGCGCCTGATGGCGGTGCAGGTACACAGTGACGCTGATGATGGTGATGTGCGTAACCACCAGCGTGTACAGAACGACTTCCCATGCCGAAAAATCCAGCAGGCCGGTCGACAAGAACGACAGCACAGCGTGCAAAGTGTCGTTAAAGAAATTCATTCAGTCTCCAATGCAGGGCTTGTATGACGTCGATCAGGAAGATCGCACATGCATAACCCTTGCATTTTACGTGTTTCTACTGCCGCACGGCAGCAGCACGTCTTCAATTTTTGCCTAAATCCGCGCCAGTCTGTTTTACGCCACCTTCGGTAGCGTCTGACGCACCCTCCGGGGTGCGCGCCATCATGGACGTGATGTGCGCGTCGAGCAGGCGCGTGTCCATCGAAGGATGGCCGAGCTTGATGGCGCCCGTGTGTACCAGCGCGTAAATCTTGCGATTGACTTCCGAGATCGGCCCGCCCTGCCCGTTTTCCGGGTCGCCCAGGAAGAATCCGACTTCCAGCTCGTAGCCATCGGCAACAAACGCGGTCAGCAGCACATTCGGCGCCGGCGTCTCCAGCACGCGGTCAACGCCCTTCGGTTGCTCTTCCAGCAACGGCATCACGACCGCTAGATCGCTGTCGTACGACACGACCAGCTTGGTGACGGCGCGCACGTTCTTGTTTGTCACCGACTGGTTCAGCACCACGCCGGTGATCAGCATTTCGTTTGGCAACAGCGTCTGCGTACCGTCGGCGCTACGCAACACCGTGTAGCGCGTATTGATGCGCGAGACCTTGCCGGAATACTTGTCGAGCGTGATCGGATCGCCAATCGCCAGGCTGCGCTCGAACAGGATGATGAAACCGGACACATAATTACTGGCAATGCGCTGCATGCCCAGACCCAGACCCACACCGAGCGCGCCGCCGAACACCGACAGCACGGTCAGATCGAGCCCCGCCAGCGACAGGCTGAACAACACGGCAACGAGGATCAGCGCAGCACGGCCCACGCGCGCCAACGCGACGCGCAGCGACGAATGCATGCGCTCGACATGCATCAACCGTTCTTCGAGCGCGGCGCCGGCCCACAGCGCCAGGATCATCAGCACGACGATCGAGACGATGCCCTGCAACAGATCGAGCAGCGAGGTTTTCTTGGCCCCGACCGGCAGCATGGTCGTCTCGAGCGCGCGCAATATGTCCGGCAGGATGCCGGTCAGGTGCAGCGCTACGATAATCCAGGCCGTGAAGGCAAACACGCGTTCGAACGTCTGCAGCGCCTCGCCCACCTGGCCACGGCGCGCAAAGGCGCGGCGCAGCAGGTAGAAGAAGGTACGGATCACCGCCAGCGATACGAACAGTGGCAATGCCACGCGCAGCAGGTTCACGGTCTGGAAGTGTTCCAGGATGACCTTGCTCAGCGACAGTAGCGCGACGGTCAACAACGGCCCGAGCACCCGGGCAACGCCGCCCAGCCCGACACGCATCAAGCGGCCCTGTTCATCCCGGTTCTTGAGCAGCGAGCGCCCGATCAACCCTGCCAACCCCCAGCCCGCCGCCACACAGAAGACAAGTGCAAGCGCCTGCCACAACAGGGCCGGGTTGCGGATGTCGACAATCATGACATTCCAGAGGTCGGACAAGGGCATCGCAGGGTTCCTTATTCTTCGTCGGTTGCCGTCACATCGGCGTCAGCGTCGGCATCTGCCTTGACTGGGGCCGCCTTGACCAGCGCCTTGCGTTGCAGCACGGCGGCGAAGAAGCCGTCGGTCTGGTGCTTGTGCGGCAAGAGCTTGAGGTACTTGTCCATTTCGAGCGGAATCTTTTGCTCGGCCAGCACCTGACTCATCGGCACCAGATCGAAGTCCGGGTGCGTTGCCAGGAAGCCTTCGACAATGACGTCGTTTTCTTCATCCAGCAGGCTGCAGGTGGCATACACGAGGCGGCCACCGTTCTTGACCAGGCGCGCAGCGCCGTCCAGGATCGCGGCTTGCTTTTCCTGCATCTCGGCAATCGCGCCCAGTTGCTGACGCCACTTGACGTCCGGATTGCGGCGCAAGGTGCCCAGGCCCGAGCATGGCGCATCGACCAGCACGCGGTCGATCTTGCCAGCCAGACGCTTGACCTTGGCATCGCGCTCGTGCGCGATCAGCACCGGATGCACGTTCGACAAACCGCTGCGCGCCATGCGTGGCTTGAGTTTGGCCAGGCGCTTTTCGGACACGTCGAACGCGTACAGGCGACCGGTATTGCGCATCAGCGCGCCCAGTGCCAGCGTCTTGCCGCCAGCGCCGGCGCAGAAGTCGACCACCATCTCGCCGCGGCGTGCGCCGACGATCTGCGACAGCACCTGGCTGCCCTCGTCCTGCACTTCGATCGCGCCCTCCTTGAACAGCGGCAGATTCTGCAGCGCAGGCTTTTGCTTGACGCGCAGACCCAGCGGCGCATACGGCATCGGCTCGGCGACGATCGGCGCTTCGAGCAGCGTGGCGATAACGGCGTCGCGCTCGGCCTTGATCGAATTGACGCGCAGGTCGAGCGGCGCCGGCGTGTTGAGCACGGCGGCCAGTTGCAGGGCTTCGGCTTCGCCGAACTGGGCTACCAGCTTGTCGTACAGCCATTGCGGCAGATTGGCTTGCACCGGACCTGGCAGCAACGTGCGGTCGACTTCCTTGATGCGGGTCAGGAAGTGGGTTTCATCTTCGGTCAGGCCACCGATCGAATCGATGCCAGCCGTTTCGGCCAGGCCCAGCAGCGCCAGGCGACGCATCGATGGCGTGCTGCCATGGCCGGCGAAATCGGTGAAGAACGACTTGTTACGCAGCACCGAATACACGGCTTCGGCAATCACGCCACGCTCACGGCCGCCAAAACGCGGATTGTCTTTGAAGAAACGCGACAGGGTGACGTCGGCTGGGGAGGTAAAACGGAGAATCTCGCGCAGGACTTCTTCAGTCTTGGCGACGATCGCTGGAGGCAATCTCATGTAAATCCTTGGGTTGTAAACTGCTTACTTAAAACAATGCGTTTTAAATACTAATGGCGTCAAAGCCAGGCTCGACGATGCGCACCGCACCGTTCTCGACGACCAGACGGTCTTCAACGAACAGGCGCACCGCGCGCGGATAAAGCTTGTGTTCTTCGACCAGCAGGCGGGTAGCCAGCGTGGCTTCAGTGTCGCCCGGCAGCACGGGAATGCGTGCTTGCAAGACAGCCGGGCCGTGATCGAGTTCGGCCGTGACAAAATGGACCGTCGCGCCATGCTCGGTACAACCGGCGTCGAGCGCCTGCTGGTGCGTGTGCAGCCCAGGGAACAGCGGCAGCAGCGACGGGTGGATATTGAGCATCCGGCCTGCATAATGCTCGACGAACGGCGCCGTCAGGATGCGCATGAAACCGGCCAGCACGACCAGGTCGGGCTCGAAGACGTCGATGGTTTCCTGCAGCTTGGCGTCGAATTCGGCGCGGGTGGCGAACGACTTGCTCGGCACCACCGCAGTGGGAATGCCGCGCGCCTGCGCAAACGCCAGGCCGCCGGCTTCAGGTTTATTGCTGATGACGGCGGCGATACGGGCTGGCCAACCTTCGGCATCAAGCGCTCGCACGACCGCTTCCATATTGCTTCCGCGGCCCGAAATCAGGATCACGATATTTTTCATAGCCGGCATTGTACCGTAACGACGGGCACCAAATGCTGCCTGAAATGACGACCGCAGCCCTCGCTCAGGCGGTCGGCGGCACCGTCGCGAACGAGTAGAACACGCGGAACGGGACCTTCTTTTCGGCCCAGAATTCGGCCGCATCGCGAAATACGTCAAGCAGGTTTTCGCGCGCTTCCTTGTCGAACTTCTGGGCGCTTGGCAGCTGCTCCAGCACCACGATGAAGCCCGGCTGTGGGCCTGCTTCGTGGACAGTTTCAGTCAGGCATTTGCGCAGCGCATCGAAGTTCTTGCTGCAGGGCTTGGGGAAGTAAAATTGTTCGCCGATGCGGGCGCAGACTTGTTGCTTGGTGAGCGTATTGGCGCAATGTGCGTACAGAAAATGATGTCCGAGTTGCCCCGCCTCCTGTTGCAGATCGCCAACGTTAAACGCGCGGATCGCTTGCACAATATTCGGCGCCACTCTCATCAACAAACTCATTTTTTCCTCAAGTTGACCTGTCAATAACGCGCCATCGCGCAACCTGTCGCGACGCCATGGGGCGTTGCTGCCGCTTACCTCGCTGTCGTTGCTATACGCCAATAAGTCCATGATTTGTGTAAGGGTAACGTTTTGTGGTATTGGAAGCAACCCAAATGTGCATTGCGAATAGTCATTTGTAAGAATCAGTACCACCTTGACTGCCTCAAAAACAAGGCGAATCGGGCTGATTCATTCTGGCGCGCTTCAACTGCGTCGCCATCGGCTGTTACATTTTGTTGCCACGGGGACTCGATGCGTTTTTGCGATCGGCGTACTATCAAGACTTGAACGCAGACTGTATTTATTGTCTCAACCAACGTCGCACCACTGAACGAGGACCATCATGAAATTCCAAGCCAAACTGATCATCGCAGCCCTGGGTGTGGCCACCCTGCCGCTGGCACAGGCTGCCGACTTTGAAGATTTCGGCCGGGTGGTGCGCGTCGAGCCACGCGTCGAGCAAGTTCGCACCCCGCGCCAGGAGTGCCGTACCGAATACGTGCAAGTGCCGGTGCAGCAAGAGCGCAACGCAGGCGGCACGATCGTCGGCGGTATCGCCGGCGCGCTGCTCGGCAGCCAGATCGGCGGCGGCAACGGCAAAGTGGCTGCGTCGGCGGCTGGCGCCATCGCCGGCGCGATGGTGGGCGACCGCGTCCAGAACAATGGCCGTCAGGGCAGCAGCGTGCAAGAACAAGCCGTGCAGCAATGCCGCACCGTGGAAGCCATCGAATCGCGTACTGCCGGCTACAACGTGACCTACGAATACCGTGGCCAGAATTACACGTCGCTGATGCGCAATGACCCGGGCAACCGCGTGCGCCTGCGCGTGTCGGTCCAGCCACTGGACAGCTACGACGACGGCCAGGCCTACAGCCAGTACCAGCGCTAAGATTCGTCATTCAGGAACAACAACGCGGCCCCGGTGGCCGCGTTGTCGTATGCAGGGTGCGGATCGTGGACCGAGCTTGCGCTGTGGGAACGCAACCGCCGATAATAGGGCGATTCCATCAGGCAGTCTTATGCTCATCAAACGCAAATCCATCGAACAGGCCGAATCGTCGCGCCGCCCTTCCCGCAAGCCCAAGTACGCGCCCGTCACGCTGTCCGAACAGGAAGGCGTACGCTACCTGCATTTCGGCACCGAATGGGTCCAGGGCGCCATGCGCATCCGCAAGCCCGACTGGCCGGAACTCGAGTACGCCCAGCAGATGATGGCCTGGATGCTGTTCATCGAGTCGCCACGCGCCATCGTCCAGCTCGGCCTGGGCGCAGCCACGATGACCAAGTTCTGCTACCGCCAGTTTCCCGAGGCAACCGTCACCGCCATTGAACTGAACCCGTCGGTGATCGCCATCTGCAACTCGATGTTCAAGCTGCCGGGCCTGGACGAGCGCCTGACCGTGCTCGAGATGGATGCGCTGGACTTCGTCGAGGACCCGGAGCATCACAACGCGTTCGACGTATTCCAATGCGACCTCTACGACGCCACCGCGCGCGGCCCCGTGCTCGACACGCCCGAGTTCTACGTGGCCTGCGCCAATTGCCTGACCGACGACGGCATCATGACCGTCAACCTGTTTGGCGACCACCCGAGCTTTGCCAAGAACCTCAAGGCCATGAAGTTCGCCTTCGGCCACGTACTGTGCCTGCCCGAAGTGCACGATGGTAATGTGGTCGCGCTCTGCTTCAAGACGCGCCCCACGCTCGACGAGGACGCGCTGACCAAACGGGCAGCGCAGATCAAACTCCAGACCAAGCTGCCCGCCGCGTCCTGGGTCAAGGGATTGTTCACCACCGATTGATTTGCCAAGGGCCACCGTGAACGCCATCCCGCAAAAACCCGCCAGTCTGCGCAAGCTCGACCTGCAATCGATTTTTTCGTGGCTGCTGGCCGACGGGATCGTCACGAAGGACAACGTCAAGGCCCAGTTCGCCCAGGCCCAGGGCATTCTCAAGAATGCACCCGGTGCGATGCACCCGCTCACGGCGGTGGCGCAATGCAAGCTGGTTTCGGAATTGCCGCCCCATCGCCTGCTCACGCTGGACGTGCTGACCGAATGGTGCGCCGCCAAGGTCGGCCTGCCTTTCATCCGCATCGATCCGCTCAAGATCGATTTCACGAAAGTGGCCGATGTGATGTCGGCCGGCTACGCGGCGCGCTTCAATATCCTGCCGGTGGAAATGACGGCCACGACACTGGTGGTGGCCACGGCCGATCCGGCGCTGACCGAATGGGAAGCCGAGATCGCGAAAGTCGCCCGGCGCCGCATCGAACTGGTGCTGGCCAATCCGCTCGACATCGCCCAGTACATTTCGCAATTCTTTGCGCTGGCCAAGTCGATCCGCGACGCCAACCGCAGCAGCGGGCAAGACGTCGCGATGCGCAACAACTTCGAGCAGCTGGTCGAAATGGGCAAGGCGAACAAGCAGTTCGACGCCAATGACCAGCACATCGTCAATATCGTCGACTGGCTATGGGGTTACGCCTTCGAGCAGCGCGCCTCGGACATTCACCTGGAACCCAAACGCGAATTTGCTGTCGTACGGTTTCGCATCGACGGCGTGCTGCACCAGGTCTACCAGGTTCCGGCCGTGGTCATGATTGCGATGACGGCGCGGATCAAATTGCTGGGGCGGATGGACGTGATCGAAAAACGCCGCCCGCAAGATGGCCGCATCAAAACCCGCACCGCCGGCGGCCAGGAAGTCGAATTGCGCCTGTCGACGATGCCCACCGCGTTCGGGGAAAAGCTCGTGATGCGTATTTTCGACCCTGAAGTCGTCGTCAAGACATTGCCCGAGCTGGGCTTTCCGGCTGACGACGCCCTGCGCTGGGATCGCCTGACCAAGCGCCCGCACGGCATCATCCTCGTGACCGGCCCGACGGGCTCGGGCAAGACGACGACGCTGTACACGACGCTCAAGGCGCTGGCGACGAGCGAAGTCAATGTCTGCACGGTAGAAGACCCGATCGAGATGGTCGAACCAGCCTTCAACCAGATGCAGGTGCAGCCGGGGATCGATTTGTCGTTCGCCGATGGCGTGCGCTCACTGATGCGCCAGGACCCGGACATCATCATGGTCGGCGAGATCCGCGACCTGCCGACAGCCGAGATGGCGATCCAGGCCGCGCTCACCGGACACCTGGTGTTCTCGACGCTGCACACGAACGACGCGCCATCGGCGGTGATGCGCCTGATCGAACTGGGCGTGCCGGATTACCTGCTCGAGGCGACATTGATCGGCGTGATGGCCCAGCGCCTGGTACGCACGCTCTGCCCTGCCTGCAAGACGCCCGGTGGCGAGTTGAGCGACGATGTGTGGGACAGCGTTGGGGGTGCGTGGAAGATTCCGAAGCCGGCGGTCGTGTACCGGCCCATTGGTTGCCCGGAATGCCGACAGACCGGATACCGGGGGCGGACCGGGATTTATGAGCTGTTGAGCGTGAGCGAGGGGTTTGGCAAGCTGATGCGGGGTGCGGGCGATCTGGTCGCGCTGCGCCAGCAGAGTGTTCTCGATGGCATGAAGCCGCTGCGCATTGCCGGCGCCATGAAGGTGGTCGAAGGCGTGACCACGGCGGACGAAGTGCTGAAAGTGACGTCGGCGTTGTCTTGAGTAGTTCTTCGCAGAAATTTATGCGAGAGGCCTAGCGCGATGCCGGATCGCCCGCTATAATGCTGCCTCCTTGGGTCGTTAGCTCAGCTGGTAGAGCAGCGGACTTTTAATCCGTTGGTCGCAGGTTCGAATCCCGCACGGCCTACCAAGAATTATCAAGGAAGCCCACGAATTCACGTTCGTGGGCTTTTTTGTTTCTGGTCGCTCTCTGGTCGCAGAGAAATCAGTCCTTCGCCCGTCCCTCCCAAACGGTAAGCTGCCCCGCCACCACGATCTGCGTGGAGAAGCAAGGCCAGAGGCGTCAGCCAGCGCGGTGCCTGCCATGCCACGCTTACGTGATCAGTAAGAATTCGGTGTCGCCGATGTTTTCGCTTAGTTCTTCGCGCCAGTAGTGAGGGACATTCACTGCACGCCATGACACTCCCTGCGGCGGCGCCCGGCGATTCGCGTGGAATCGCCCACGCATGGTGACGACGACGCTGCCCGGATGGGGCCACCCAGTATCCGAGATCGAGACAATCCAGTTGCCAGCCGCGAGCTCCTTGATCAGAGCGCTGCGCAGTCCGGCGGGCAGGCGCCATGCCAGGTTAAGCCAGCCGTGCTCATCCGTTGGTCCCCCTTGTTCCAGCAGGGCGATCATGGCTGAATGTTCCTTGGCAAGGCGCGAGGGCTGCCAAGCGTCTGGCGGCGTACAGTCGAAAATCTGGGAATCGCCTACGCTTTTGTTTTTCCACATACGAGTTCTGCCACTGTCGATGTGTTCTCGGCCGAATTCTGCCCCGCAATCGGTCACGTTATACATTTGCTTGATAGCGCAAAGATAGCATCTCAATCAGTTTTACTACTGAAGACCTTACTTCATGGTGAACCGGTGTGCAGGTGTGCAAATGTGCAAATGTGGGCACTCTTCATCAAGCACAGTCTGACTCGCGCGCTGCGCAAAGGAAAATGCCGTCTGGTCGCTCTCTGGTCGGGACCACGTCCAATAACTTCCGGGATTGTCCATCACCGTCAAGGTTTGGGCAATTCGCAGGAGACGTTGCCGATCAGCGATAGCTCTGACAGGTAAAGGACATCCCGGGCGGGACGATTTACGATCGCCCAACGAAGCCGGTACAATAGCGTCCGGTTCAGGCACTTTTAATCCGTTGGTCGCAGGTTCGAATCCCGCACGGCCTACCAAGAATTTGTTGTTGCAATGAAGGCGTTACGAGAAATCGTGACGCCTTTTTTGTATCCGTAGCAGTCCACTCTTTTACCTATTATGCCGTACTTGAGACACGCAACAGCCGTCCACTACGGCCGCATGACGCGCCATGTGCGCCGGTGCCAAGTGCGCGTACCGCCGCACCATGGCCACCGATTTCCAACCGCGCATCTCCTGCAGGTCATACAAGGGCGTGCCGTTTTGGATCAGCGAGCTAGCCCAGGTGTGCCGCAAGCCGTGCCAACGGAATTCGGCAATTCCTGCGCGCTTGAGGGCATTCCGCCAGACCTTCGTGTTCACGTACCTGACCGGTGTGCCTTCATACGTGAAGACGCGCCCTGGCTGCGAAACTGGACTGGAAAAGGCCGGCCGTAAAGCGACGTCATGTAGCTGCAACCCACCGCTGGCGCGAGGTTGATCAGGTCGTCTTCCGACCGGAGCGGCTGTCGGCTAGGTGCCCTTGCGACAGCGATCCTGGCAATCGTTTGCTCTTGCCGTCTCAGGTTTTTCGCCATTGCCAAGCCCGCCTTTTCGATCGATCCGAGAGAACTACCGTGAGGAAAACTTTAAACATGGCGCAGAGAAACGTATTGATTCTGGTCAATTGCAGCTTGGCGACATCGGAGTAACGTAGCCGCTGGACAATTTCCTCTTGCGCTACGGCGATGCCGAGCGGCCACCGGAGGCAGTCAATGGGCTTAAGCCAGGTAATTGCGGCCGGTGCCGCACTGTCGGCGTTCAGCGGAAACTCGCAACACAAGCGCCTGATGCGGCTGGATTTTCCGTTCGAGGATGGGCCGCCCGCTATCCTGCTGCCGAACACGCTCGTCGCCCGGGAAGAAGTCTCGCGGGGATTGCGCTTCATCGTCGAGGTCTTGTCGGACGAAGCGCGCATCCCCCTGAAAATGCTGATGGGCCGGATGATGGTGATTTCCCTGGTGCGCGAAGACGGCTCGCTGCGCTACTTCAACGGCCATATCACCGAGTTCCGCTTCCTGCGGACCGATGGCGGATTCGCCTTCTACCAGATGGTGCTCGAACCGTGGCTTGCATTCGCGCGGCTGCGCAAGGATAACGTGTCGTTTCACGGTAAAAGCGTACGAGAAATTACCGAAGAAACGCTGAAGCACTATCGCCAGGCCGATTGGCATATGTACCCAATCGACGAGTCGAAGCTGACCGTCGCCAACCAGCACAACGAGACCGATTACAACCACCTGCACCGGCGCTGGGAAGCGCTCGGCTTGCATTACTGGTACGAGCACGAATTTGGCCGCCACCGGCTCATGATCTCTGACAACAGCTTCCTGTCCGAGCGGATCGATGAGGAAGCGTACGTGATCCCGTTCCACAAGAAGAGTGGTTCGCTCGAGGACGACGGCATTCACGAGTGGACGGCAGTGCGACGCCTCGGCTCGGGCCAGACAACGCTGGCAACGTTCGATTACAAGAGTCCCGGCGCGCAGCGCGCCACAGGCATTTCAGCCAACCGGCAAGGCGATATCTTTCCCCACGAAGTCTACGAAGACACAGGTTCTTACGGCTTTCGCATACGCGACGATGGCGAGCAGCTGGCAACGCGGCGCATGGAGGAGGCGGACAAGGACACGCAGTACTTCGAGGCAAAAGGCAATGAAAGGAGCGTGCTGCCAGGGCGTACCTTCAAGCTCGGCGGGCACTTCAGTGCCGAACCACGGTCGCCCGAATACCATCCGGAACCGCGCCGCAGCATCGATGACCGCTTCTACCTCATCCTGTCTGTCGACCATGAGGTGGCGAACAACTACCAGGCCGGGCCAGGCGCACCGTCGCATTACGAAAACCGGCTGACCTGCATTCGCAAGGATATTCGCTGGCGCCCGGGCCGCAACTACAACAGCGAGCCCGGTACCTACATGGGGCTGCATACGGCGATCGTGGTTGGCCCGGCCGGCGCTGACATCCATACGGACGACTACGGGCGGGTCAAGCTGCAGTTTCACTGGAACCGGCTGGACAAGTACGACGAGAACAGCTCGCCGTGGATCCGGGTGATGACACCGGCCGCCGGCGACGAGTTCGGGCAGATCCGTTTGCCGCGTGTTGGTGAGGAAGTGACCGTCGTCTACCTGGATGGGAACATCGACCATCCGCTCATCCTCGGCGCCGTCTTCAACGGCAAACATATGCCGCCATGGAAGCTACCCGAACAGTCTGCGCTGGCTGGCTTACGCTCGCGAGAACTCGGCGGCGGCGCACGCGGCAATCACCTCGTCCTTGACGACACGAAGGAAATGATCCAGGCGCAGCTGAAGAGCGATCACCTGTGCAGCCAACTGTCGCTCGGCCATATAACACGCATCGAGGACACCACAGGCCGCAAGGACGCGCGCGGCGAAGGCTGGGAACTGAGCACCGACGGGCACGGCGTGGCACGCGCCGCGAAGGGACTGTTGATCACGACCGAAGCGCGGCAAACTGCACGCGGCCCGATCAAGGACATGGGCGAAACCTCGCGCCGCATCGCGCTCGCCACCGAACAGCATCAGCTGCTGGCGGAGACCGCGCAAAAGAATAGTGCTCACGATGCAGGCAACAGTCAGGCCGACGTAGCTGCTCACCTTCAAACGCAGACCGATGCGGTACGCGGTGGAGCCGGGGGCGCAAGTGGCTTCCCCGAGTTGGCAGCTCCCCATCTTGTCCTCGCCAGTCCAGTCGGCATCGCCACCACGAGCGGCCGCGACACGCATATCGCCAGCGAACGTCACACGGCCATCACCAGCGGAAAAGACGTTTCAATGGTCGCCGGCGCCAGCCTTTTTGCGAGCATTCGTCAGACCTTTCGCCTGTTCGTTCATAAGGCGGGAATGAAAATGGTGGCTGCGGCCGGCGACATCGACCTGCAGGCACTGTCGGACAACATCAAGCTTTTGGCGAAGCTCGAAATTTCTCACACAGCCAACCGGATCACGATCAGCGCCAAGGAAGAAGTGGTAATTAACGGCGGCGGGAGCTATGCCAAATTCGCCGCCGGATCGATCGAAATGGGTACGAGTGGCACGTTCGTTGCGCACGCCGCCAAGCACAGCTTGCCACCCGCGAAAAGCGTCAACATGGCCATGACAATGCCGCCGGTTGCCGACGTTGTTGGAAAGGGGCATGGCGTGCTGCACGTGGGTACGCACTCCGCAGCAGCCGGAAAAATAGGCGTCGCCTTGCCTTACAAGCTATACAAAGACGGCGCGGTGATCGACCAAGGGCAACTTGACCAGCAGGGCAATGTCACCTTCAAGCACGAGCTCGAATCGGAGTCGAAATACCAGCTTGAGCTCGCGAATGGCCAGCGATTCAATATCGACGCCGGCACCCACAGCGAGAAGCACGAGATGAGTGCCGGGATGGGCTTTCACGGATACACGAATAACGGCGGATCCCTGAGCGAGCATCATGCCTCCCTTGAGGAGGACCGTTTGCTTGCCGATCCGACTGCAGATACGCCCCAATCACCATCTTAAGTGAGGCCAACATGGGTCGAATGAACGAAAACGCCAAGTTGTACGAGCAAACGCTGTCGTACAGCAAGACGGCAGGGCCGTACCAGTGTCTGACGCTACCATGGTGGGTGCAGACCCCGAAACCGGTGTATTTTCCGCGTCATCGGGGCAGCATTGAACCGCTTATCTGTGGAGAGGAGGTGTTCTCGCGGGTCGCCGATGACCTAAAAGCCGCTACCCACAGCGTCGACATCATTACATGGGGCTTTGACCCCGGAATGGTCCTCAAGCGAGGGTTTGAGGCGAAGGACGGGCAGCGTTACGGCGATCTTCTAATGGAGATCGCTACGCGGAAAAAAGACCCGGTAAAGGTGCGGCTGCTGGTGTGGTACGACGACCAGGTAAGCCAGACTTTAATGAAAAATATCCCCGGCTACTATGGCACCCGCTTCCCCGCAATCGGCTGTTCGGGTGAAACCGGGTTCTACAGGGAGGGCCATCAAAAATACAATGCCGAGTGGTTTGAAAAAATCTGTGCAGGCGAAGTACCGAATATCTGCTTTCATGTCCGGACGATACTCCCCGAGTTATTCCCACGGGCGCTCGCGGGCGAGGATGTGCCTTCAAGTGCTGCCGCGCAGGGCACGGCACGGTTTCCCACTCACCACCAGAAAATGCTGCTGGTCGATTACGAGCAGCCAGCAAGAGCGGTGGGTTACGTGATGGGGCACAATTCCATCACGGATTTCTGGGACACTGCCGCGCACATCTACCGCGATCCGCGTCGCGAGACTTTCTACCGTGACGACCCAATGTCCTTCAACGCAGGCCCGACTCTCGATCATGGCGCTGGCGCCTATCTGGGCACCGTGTATAGGCCTTCCGAGGCGGAACTTGAAACAAAGCAGCGGGCGTTAGAAGCAGCGTTGAAGCGTAACGCTTACGTTGCCAAACCTTACCAGGACGTGTCGGCGAGAGTACGCGGGCCAGTCCTCTACGACCTGAACCATAACTTCTGCCAGGCATGGGATGAGTCGACGCCGCCGAGCTCCTACTTCATCGAAAAGTATTGGTTGGTCACCAAATATTTGAGCAGAAACTTGCATAAGATCAGCCGGTCCATTCAGAAACTAGTGCACAGCGATCCGGATCACGACTTTGCCAAACGTCGAAAAGCCGTCCAGCCGGATGCTTTTATCCTTCGCGGCGGCGAGCACAGTACGCAACTGTTGCGGACGCAGCCGATGCACGGCGAGAAGACGATCAAGGAGTGCTACGCCAACCTGACCCGCCAGACGCACCACTACATCTTTATCCAGAACCAGTACATCCAGTACGGCACGTGGGCTGAGCATCTAAAAATATGCGTCCAGAATCTGCGCAAGGGCGGCTTCAAGAAACCGATCTACGTCTTCATCCTGACATCCACTCCGGAACGCGATGGGATGGACATCGCAACCTACGATGTGGCGCAACAGCTCGGGCAAAGCACAACCATGAAGATCGAGCATAAGCAGGCCATGGCTCAGGCGAAAAAGGGTAAAGGCAAGATGCCGCTCACGCCCGAAGAGCTGGCGATCGACGGGATTAACGTCGTCATGGGATCGCTGTGGACTTGCGCTCAGCCGAAACCGAAGCCAGATGAATACGAAGAGATCTACATCCATGCAAAAGTGGCGATTGTGGACGACGCGGCTTTCACGGTCGGCTCAGCCAACCTGAATTTGCGCAGCATGGCAATTGACAGCGAGCTCAACATTCTGAGCCAAGCGAAGGACGTTTCGTACAAGCTGCGCTGCGATCTCTTTCTTCAATGCTCGGGTGATCCTGGTCCGACTCAGTTCGGGGACATGGAAGATACGTTCGATAAATGGCAGAAACGCATGGCAGCAAATGCAGAAGCAATGAAAAGTAACGAACCGCTTCTTAGCCAGATTGTCGCATTCCACGTTAACCGGAAGCCCGGAGCTCCCCTGATCTAGCGATGAACAAGGCATACGTCCGTTGGCTGTCCCTTGCCGCGCTCGCCGGCGCGCTGGCTTTCAGCATTTTGAAATACCGCGCACACCTGGAGTACGTTGCCATGCATACCATGCCCCCCGGTCTCTATGAGTTCAAGGTCACCGATCCCGTGCCAACCTGCGGCCGCTGGAAGGATCACATGCCGCGCCAACGTGATCCCGAGGCGTATCGCATCTACATCAAGGCGAGGAACTTCTGGCGCAGCAAAAAGGAATTCGAGTTCACGCGCCAGGAACTGCAAAGCATCCTCGCCGATGTCAGGCTGGCGGTCGAGAAAGGCGACTGGGGCGCAAGGGCGTTGCTGGCGCATTTCTATCTTCGTGGATTGGGCCACTTGGACACGAACAAGGTACTCGATCCCGAACCGGAAAAAGGCGTGCAGATCATCCGTTATGCGGTTTCAGCCGGGCAGGCATGGGGCTACTACGATCTCGGGGTGGCGCACCAGTACGGCTACGGCGGCGCGGCAATGGATGACGCGATCTCGTGGGCCTATTACCGCAGGGCAACCGAACTCGGCAGTCCGGATGCGCAGATGGCGCTTGCCGAAGCATACGAAGATGCTAAGCGGCACGACGATGCGCTCTATCTGCGGATGTGTGCGTATAAGCAAGAGCACGGGCCAGCTGCCAATTCGTTGGGCCTCACCGCAGAGGTAAAAGGTCGATTTGACGAGGCGCTCAAGTATTACCAGGACGGAACAAGATTCGGCAACAAGGAGTCGGCCGCGTCGCTGATGCTGTTCTTTTGGACCGAAAATTGGAGCCAATTCACTGCAGAAAACCTAATCAAACTACGCGAGTTGGAACTTAAACCTGATCCTGAACGTAAAACTAGGTACAAAGCAATCAAAAATGCATTAGAACTCAATCCTGATCTCAGGCTGAAGCTGCTAGACAAGGTGCTACCGCTACCGCCCGCCGAGCTGCCGCCGTGGAACGGGGTACAGGACGCAATCGAGCCGGAGATAGGCGCTCCTCCGACTTATTGAATTGCTCGAAATTTATAGGAGCTGGTCATGCCCTTAAAGATCATCACAGTCGGCGACAAGACAGACCACGGTGGCGCTGTCATCAGTGGTTCGCCCACACACGATATCCGCGGCCGTGCGATCGCACGACTCGGCGATCAGGTCAACTGCCCCCAGTCCTATCCTGGAGGAAAACCACATGGGGTGAACAAGATTACTAGCGCCTATAATTCTTTCACCGTTAACGGCGTGCCTGTTGCCGTTGAGGGTTGCACAACACAATGCGGGTGCAAATTGATCGGCAGTTTGCCGGCGACTGTTGGCTGAGGACTAAGACCTTACTGCCAAATTGCAGTCGATGTCAGCCCCCCCCCCACTTTTGAAACTAACCTTCTCCTTCTGTTATTTTTATAGATGGGAACGCGATGAGAGCATTAAAAACTGCCTATTACCATTTTTTAAAAAGTGGGAAAAACGTGCGTGAATTTACCATCACCATATCTGAAAAAATGAAGAAAACAAAAATGGCTCAATGAAATTTTCAGTGTGATGTTCATGGGGAAACTCTGACCAGGAAAAAGAGGGCTTGGTACCGCGAATCGTGTTCCCGGTTCGGTAACCTACTTCATATCTAAAGAGGAATAAAAAATTATTAAAGAGCAAGGGATTAGATAGGTGCCATGCTGTAAACGCAGCGTGGTCAGACACAATATGTACTAGGCAATCATTGCTAGCTATCAAGTATCTCCTGTTCAAAAACGCCCTTTACGAAAAATTCGGGCTTGGAGTGTTGCAAGTCTTTGAGTAAGTGAATTGGCGTTCTCGGCCAGGGCGCACCGTGAAATGTGGTGGTTATAAATTTTGAGGTAGCTAAGCAGAGTCTGTTAAAGGTCATCTATTCTGGCGAATCTGATTTGTTGTGCCAGCTCGCTGATACGGCAATTGAACAGTCCAACCATGCCGTTGGATGCGGACTGCGACCAAGTCTTGGCATCGATCCAGAAAATTTGGCTGTCATTGAGACGAACATATGAAATATATAAAAACCACTAAAAACTCAGGAATATCGCAATTTCTGGTTAACGAAAACATTGATTTAAATGATTTTAGATCACTAATGAAAGAACTTGCATCAAAATTAAAATCCAATGTCGAATGGGTCGCGATGCCAGAAGCAGAGATCGGTAAAATCAAACTAAGTGATGGGGAAATCTATGCAAAACTGGATTTTGAATATGGGCTGGAGCTAGTTTGCGATAGACTTATAGATTATGAGATTATGCAAATTGAGGCAATCTTATCGAATAAATAAAAAGTTGCAACTTCTTAGGAGAATATCCTGATGATGAACCCAGACTGTAGAATAATTTGTTTCCTCAAGACTAACCGTTCAACGGGCATGATAGAAAAACCTAAAGCATAGTGCAGTAAAATGTCTGGATAAGATGCTACTGTGAAAAAGAAAAATTTGACAATCATAGACCTGAATTACTTCGCCGGAACGGCGTTACCAGTTTCGGACCGGACGTTCTACCAATGCGTGAATTGCTGGAGCATTCTAAGATCAAACCCTTCGAACAATGAATACTGCATCTGCGGAAATGTTTCTATTGATGTTGATGCTGGAAGGGCTGGAGCTAGAAACGAAAATTTGCTCCGAGTTTTACAAATTGCGATTGCAGACTGATTAGAATTAATATACACACTAATTGAGGCGGAGGATGTTCCCTAGCCAACCAAACCCGCTGTGCGCTCGAAAAAATATAGTATCTAACCAGAAGCAAAGGCCCGATATAAAAAGTGATAAGTTAGTTGTGATATTTATTCCAGTGCGCAAAGGAATGATGAAGGAGATGAAGACCTTTTATGGTGATGTTCTCAGCTTTACCATCTACGGTAGTGAATTTCTCGTGAACAACATAGAGAATATTCGTGGCCAATTGCAGTATTCAGAAATTACGATCGATATAGCCAAGAACTCTCTGTTTCAGTTCAATATCGAAAGTAATTTCCCAGAATATTGCATATCGCTCCGTCAGCAAGGGGTAGTTTTTAATCTTTTAGCGATGACGCCAGGCGGATACATGGCAGAAATAATGGACCCTTGCAATAACTCAATATTAATTGGATGTGACAGCTTTGAAAATAATGGCAATGTTGACATTTCTGATTGGAATGAGTATCGAAGATATTAGTTGGAATACGTTAGGCCATGCAATCACATACTCAATACCATTGACGGAAAATCTCCAGTCATCTGGGATGGCACTCTCGATTGCCAGCGAAAATAATGCTTACGGTGTGCTATATCAGAACAGAATCGAAATGGAATGAAACAAACTACTGCGAAGATGAAACATTGATGGATACAGCGCAGTTGATGCAGCTTCTAAAAATCTGGTCACTATATATTTGACGATTAAATATTTATCTGTTTATAAACTATTGGCGGAATAAATAGTCAACAACCCCAATATTTCGCACCTACGCAACATGTCGACGTTGACTTAAATAATTAGCTACTATGCCGCGCGCAAGGAATCGAACCGCGTTTCGATTATCGTGGCACCATGTATTCGGCATCGACAGCGATCAGCGCTTTACATCCAAGCGCATGTGCAAAAATATTAAGTGGGTGTCTTTTAATCCGAATAAATCGTTTCTCGCTGCTATATGGTAAATATTATTCAAGGAATAATTATGCTTTTTGTCAGTTTGCATTTGAAAGATTGCGGAATTTTTATTGACTCCCGACCTATAATATTTGGGGGAAAATTTTTCCCTAATACCATTGAAAATCTTTGTTCAACTAAAATTCACCAAGACAAGTTTAGGGTACGTTATAAATTCTTACAAAAATTCAATATTTGTGGAAATTCTGCGGATGGCGTGATCGATATTGAAGAAGACTGTTCAATTGTTTTCACGTTCTTATTCGATTTGATTGAGTTTTTCAATTACAGCATTCTCGAATCAAAAATAGTGAAAAAATGCGAAAGTTTTTTGGGCGTAAAGTTCATAAGTAACCATCCAAGTTCTGCCTCGCTTGATTCTTGTGACTGGGGGCACGTCACGTTTTTCTATGATGCGAAACAAGGCGATCTAAGCTTGGAAATTAAATTTTATGAGCGGATTTAGGATCCTAGAAACTCATGCAAAGCTATTACTGAAAATGTTAAAAAATATTTATAATTAATTTTCACAATCTTCAAGCGAAGTCGTCGAATGGCTATTTGAATTGATCCTAAGACTGAGGCAACGAGAGCGATTTTCAAGAGGTAGGCGACGTGGAGTTAGTAGAAATCACACATGGGCATCTTCGAGTGAAGATTGGAGGAAAGAGCATCACTATATATGGCGAAGCTTTTTTAAGGGGATATGGATCTCCCGACTTCGTGCTTTATCAGAACAGCATTGAAAAGTGGGATACACCAGACGACAAAGAAAATTTGACTCTCATTGAGAAAAAGCAGCTATTTCAATTTCTTAAAGAGGAATTCTCACGCAGAAAGATGCTTCTGGAAATTGAGTAGTAAGTTTCATCCTCGACCGGAATCGTCCACTGCCAGTCTAAATCAAAAAAATTCTACAGGTTAAGTTCATGCCTACCCGTACAGACTCGACTACACATGAACCCCTCTATAGAAGACCGCTACTCAGGGCTAGGTATTTTTTTACACACGTCTCGTCTAGATTTTCGCCATGAAGACTTCTCTAGAATTAGTTATTAACCGTATGCAACCACGCGCGTCTCAGTAGCGAATAAAACAGGTGTCACCTACTCCCCAAGCAGCTCCGCCTCTCGCTGTCGCACAACGTCCACACCCACCACCTCCTGAACATCGCCAACTCAGCCTTTACTGCTAAAGTCTCGCATCTTTACAACCACCGCTCCCCCGTGAAAGCCATAACAAAACTCTTCGAACTCGGTTACGTGTTCATCGTCATCCTGTTCTTCGCCTGCGGCATCGGCCTCGTCGTGCTGGCTGGCGTCGAAATCTGGTCTGCCCTCAGCCCTTCCGCCGATACCGTTGCTCGCGAACGTTTCGACCTCATTCTTGAATGCATCGGCATGCTGACCATCGCCGTTGCCGCTCTCGGCCTTGGTCAGACCGTGCTGGAAGAAGAAATCCAGCGCGAAGCCAACATCAGCTCGCCTACCCGCGTTCGTCGCTTCCTGTCGCGCTTCCTGATCGTGGTCGTCGTGTCCCTGTCGGTCGAGTGCCTGATCGGTGTGTTCCAGTTTGTCCACGGCAGCCCGGAATACTTGCCGCACGCTGCGTCGATCGGTATTGCCGCCGCCGCCCTGCTCGCCACCTGGGGCATGTTCGTCCGGATGAACGTCAGCGCCGAGGAACTCGAACCGCACGCCATGCACGATGTGCAGGCTGAAGACAAGGTCATCGAAGGCGAAGATGTATCCGAAGAAGGTGAGCAACACGCCGAAGAACAGGGCGAGGACTACCACGCTGACGTAGACAAAAAGAAAGAATGAGCGGAAGCACTTGGTAAATCTGCCAAGTGCCGCTATAATCTCGTCTTCTTCGGGTCGTTAGCTCAGCTGGTAGAGCAGCGGACTTTTAATCCGTTGGTCGCAGGTTCGAATCCCGCACGGCCTACCAAAGATTCAACGACAACGCCAACCTTCGGGTTGGCGTTGTCGTTTTCGTTGTCCTTTTACTGCGCGCCCCATGCCCCAGACCATCGCCAGCGCCGTCCACCACGAACTGATTATCAAGAAAAGCCGCTTCATCGCGTGCGTGCAGCCGATGGCTGACCGTGCTGGTGCGCAACAGGTCGTGGCGGCGCTGCGCGCGCAGCATCCTGGCGCGGCGCATGTGTGCTGGGCGTTGCTGGCCGGCGGCCAGTCGGCGGCGGTCGATGATGGCGAGCCGAGTGGCACGGCCGGGCGGCCGATGTTCGATGTGCTGCGGCACCAGGATCTCGATGGTGTGCTGGCCACGGTGGTGCGCTACTTTGGCGGCGTCAAGCTCGGTGCAGGCGGCCTCGTGCGGGCCTATACCGACAGCGTCGCGCAGGCGCTGTTGGGCGCGCCGAAGATCCCGATCATCAAGCTGCGCCAGCTGCGCTGCAGCGCGCCGTATGCGATGGAAGGGATGCTGCGGCGCGAGCTCGATGCGGCCGGCGCCACGCTCGATGATGTAGCGCATGGCGACGACGTGCAGTTCACGTTCAGCCTGCCGGCAAGTGACGCCGCCGATATCCGCGCGCGACTGGGCGACGTGGGCCATGGCCGCATCGTGTGGCCGCCGGACGACGACGAATCGCTGCCCGCATGAGGCGCCCCATTCGGGCGCCCTATACCTGTCATCACGACTCGTGAGCGGACGTTTGGCCATGCAGCCGGTATAGTGGTAGACCCAGCCGCAAATTCCTCCGTCGGCAGGGATCATTTTCCACCGCAGTACAACCACCTCCCCTGTGATCAAGAAAAGCCTACTTCCCCTCGCCCTTGGCGGCTTCGGCATTGGCATGACCGAATTCGTCATGATGGGCATCCTGCCCGATATTGCCCGTGGTCTGCAGATCACGATTCCGCAAGCCGGCTATCTCATCACCGCCTACGCACTCGGTGTCGTGGTCGGCGCGCCGACCCTCGTCACGATTGTCGCCGGCCGTCCGCCGCGCACCGTGCTCATTTGGTTCATGCTGATGTTTGCCGTGTTCAATGCGATGTCGGCGTTCGCGCCGAACTTCGAGACGATGATGGCGTCGCGCTTCCTGGCCGGCTTGCCGCATGGCGCCTTCTTTGGCGTGGGCGCGGTCGTCGCCAGCCGCCTGGCCGAGCCAGGCAAGACGGCGGCGGCGATGGCCATGATGTTTACCGGGTTGACGCTGGCCAACGTGCTGGGCGTGCCGCTCGGCACCTGGATCGGCCATGCATTCGACTGGCGCATGGTGTTCCTGATCGTCGCGGTCATTGGCCTACTCACCATGTGGAGCCTGTATCAGTGGGTGCCGCCGATCGAGCCAAGCAAACGTACGGGCCTGATGCAAGACCTGCGCATCTTCCGGCACCTCGATCTGTGGCTGGCCCTGGGCATCGTGTCGATCGGTACCGGCGGCTTCTTCGCGTGGTTCAGCTATATCGCGCCGCTGCTGACCGATGTCACGGGCTTCAGCACGGGCGCGCTGCCGCTGATCATGACGGCGGTCGGCGTGGGCATGACGGTCGGCGTGCAGTTTGGCGGCTATCTGGCCGACAAGTTCCATCCGCTGCCGGCCCTGCTGATCCTGATGGTCTCGATGGTCGTACTGCTACTGTGCAATGGCCTGATGGCCGAGTCGAAGATTGCGATGGTGGTGCTGGCGTTCCTGACTGGCGCCAATGCGCTGGCCATTGGTCCGCCGGTCCAGGTGCTCCTGATCGAACATTCGCGCGAAGCGGAGATGCTGGGCTCGTCGCTGGGCCAGGCCGGTTTCAACGTCGGCAATGCGCTGGGCGCCTTACTGGGCGGGATTCCGCTGACGCTGGGCTTTGCCTACACCGCGCCGCAGTGGGTCGCGGCGGCGATGGCGCTGTGCGGTGTGGTCCTGACGGCGTTGATGCTGACACGTCGCCGCTGGAAGGCACGCGAATTGGCCCGGACGGTCGAGCGCATGCTGGCCGAGGCGCAGCCGGCAACCTCGCCGCCGGTGTAACGGCCAGGTCGATTCAGGCGCAGGCTGCGCGCAGGCGGCGCCTGCGCGAGGCGGCAACGCCGGCGACACCAACCGCGCCGGCCAGCATCAACGCCAGCGTGCCTGGCTCGGACACCTCGGCCGGCGGCACGTTCTTGACGAGCTCGAAACCCGCGACCTCGACCGACTTGAAGTAGTGGTTCGAGTTCACCTGGACGCTCGAGTTCCACGTATCGGCAATGACCTGGCCATTGATCACGCCCCAGCCGTTTTCGACGGTGGCATACGGCGCCAGCACGCTGCCGATGATGCCCCGGACGTTGACCGATTCGGCTTCATAGAAGTTGAACAGCACGTTGTAGCCGCTCAATGGGTCAAAGCCGATATTGCCACCATTGAAGCCACCTTGCTTGCCACCGATATTGAAAATCAGCGTCTGCCCTGCACTCAGGCCGGTCAGCATCCAGTTGTTGCCGCCGTTGAAAAAGTCGGCATTCACATTGAACACGTCAACGCCGCCCTTGCCGCTGCCAGTGACCTTGTTGGCACTGTACTCGCGCGTGACCGTGCCAGTGGATGCAACCATGCTCAGGCCGCTGGCGATGTCCTTGAACTGCTGGGCTGCGGCAGCAAAGTCGACGGGGCTGATGTTGGTAGCGGGCGTCTGCGCGGCATTATTCAGGGTGGTCGTGCCACCGGCATAGGTCTTGCCGTTGCTGATTGCGCCATTTTGCAGGAACAGATTGCCGCCCGCGGCCACCGCGTAGCCGCCATACGCAGCCTTGCCGTTCTGGTTGACCGCGTAACTGGCGATCGAGACATTGCCACCCGAAACGATAGCGCCTTCGACGTCGCTTGAGTTGGCCGTAAAACTGCCCGCGGTGAAGACATTCGCGCCGCCCATCACCGAACCGATATCGAGCACACCAGCGTGTGCACCGGTCATTGCCAGTAATGCCGTCAGACATACGCCAAGCTTGATCACAATAGTTCCATTTAGAAATTGGTAATGATCAATAGTATCATTTCCAATATCGTATTTACACGGAAAATTGGATCACACCAACGTGATGCCACCCATAGCGTGAGCAGTCTCGGCCGCCTCTTCCAGGATCTCGGCCAGCGTGGCTTCATCGAACACGAAGTCGATCGCGTTTTCACCATGCGGCGGCAGTGGCTCACGCCGGCTATCGAGCGGCGATGGCACCGGTGCATATTGATTGGCCATCAGGAGCGTATCGAGCAAGGTGGCGGGTGGCATATTGAGCCAGCCGCCGCGCATGTCGGCGATGGCGTCGGAGACGGCCGGCGGAATCGACAGCTTCTTCATGACCTCGGCGCTGACCACGTCCTCGCACAGCGCGCCCCAGTTGTCGGCATCGTCGTCGAGGAGGCCAGGAAATTCATCAGCCCGCGCCAGCAGATAGAACGCGCCTACTTCGTGCACGATGCCGGCAAACAATGCGGTGTCAGGATTGACGCCCGTCACGCGCCGCGCCAGCGAATAGGCGATCGCAGCCATGTGAGTCGTGTGCTCCCACAACTGTTCGGCTTTGGCGCGTAGCTGGGGATCGTTGATGCGGTTGCCGAACTGGCGCACTACCAGGCTCGCAACCAGCGCCTGCAGGCGGCGGTAGCCAATGCGCGTCACGGCGGTGCGGACATTGGTCACGGGCACCGAGCCGCCGCCGCCAAATGCGGCGGTGTTGGCCAGCGCAACCGTGCGCGCAGCCAGCTGTGGTTCGGCCAGCACCAGCCTGATGGCCTCATCGATATGGCAATCGGGATTGTCGAGCGCCTGCTGCAGACGCAGCACGGCATTGACGCTGGTGGGGAACGTGATTTCGCCGCGGACAGCTTGCGCAGCGATATATCCAAAGGCTTCGAGTTTATTCACCGGGCGATTATAGCGCCCGCCATCTGCCCCGCCGGGCGTGTCTGTGCACCTCACGCCCCGTACGTGCCAACTGTGGCGTCAAGACCACACGTACGCCGGATACAAAAACGTCGTCCGCGGAACCAGTCCGGGGACGACGCCTTCATACCAGGTGCCAGCCGCAGTGAGGTGCGGCCAGGCGCGGGTCAGGAATTACTTGGCCTTGTTGGCGTCGCGTGCTGCGTCGCGGGTCGACTTGGCTTGCATTTCGCACTTGTCTTCTGCATCGCCTTTCAGGGCGTCGCATTTTTCGTCAGCCAGGTCGTACTCGGCTTCGATGACGTTACCGCGTGCTTTCATCACGTTGTTGCCGGTGTTGTCGAACTTCACCACTGCATCGTGCTCGGCCTTGGCGCGCATCAGCTTGGCTTCATCTTCGCAGATGTCTTCTGCGTTGCCGCTCATGGCGTCGCACTTGTCTTTGGCGACTTTGTAGTCGGCCTTGGCCTTGTCCATGGCCGTTTTGTGCGCAGCCTTGTTGACGGTCTGGGCGGCTGCAGGTGCGATACCAACGGCGGCGAAGGCAGCGGCGGTGATCAAGGTAGCGATGAACGATTTCATGGTGAAGTCCCTTATTAGGTTGTTGGTGTAGCCATTAAACGCCATCCCCAACAACCGCTCTGTGCGACACCGTACACTTGTGAAAAAATCAATTAAGCAAATGCGGTTGATAGCCTGATGCCTTCGGTGCGGCATGTGCACCGGCAGGCGCATCGGCGTTCAGCCGGAAGATGCTGACCAGCTGCGCCAGGCGCTGCGATTCATCTTCCAGCGTGGCGGCCGAACCACTGGCCTGCTGCACCAGCGCCGCGTTCTGGCGCGTGGCTTCGTCGATCTGCGCGATCGCGCCATTGACCTGCTCGATGCCAGCGTTCTGCTCGACTGTCGCGTGGCTGATCTCGGCCATGATATCGGTCACGCGTTTGACGCCCGTGACGATTTCGCCCATGGTCTCGCCGGCGCGGTCGACCAGCACAGCGCCCGCGTCCACACGCTCGACCGAGCTACCGATCAGCACCTTGATTTCCTTCGCTGCTGCGGCCGAGCGCTGCGCCAGATTGCGCACCTCGGTGGCAACCACGGCAAAGCCACGGCCCTGCTCGCCCGCACGCGCCGCTTCGACGGCGGCATTGAGCGCCAGGATATTCGTCTGGAACGCGATGCCATCGATGACGCCGATGATGTCCACGATCTTTTTCGACGATTCGTTGATCGACGCCATCGTGTCGACCACTTGCGCGACAACCTCGCCGCCGCGCAGCGCCACCGCCGATGCCGACTCGGCCAGGCTGTTGGCCTGACGTGCATTCTCGGCGTTCTGGCGCACGATGCCAGTCAGTTGGGTGACCGACGTGGCGGTGGCGTGCAGCGTGCCGGTCTGGCGTTCGGTACGGCTGGACAGGTCGCGGTTGCCGTCGGCGATTTCGGTAGAGACGGCGCTGATTGCCAGCGTGCCGTTGCGCACCTGCGAGACGATGCGCACCAGGCTGTCGCGCATGCCCTGCATCGCAAACAGCAGGCTCGTGTTGTCGCCCGGACGGGTGACGATCGCCACACCCAGGTCGCCACCGGCAATGGCCGAGGCGATCGACGCGGCGTAATCCGGCTGGCCACCCAGTTGGCGCAGCAGGCCACGGGCCGTGTACCAGGCCGCCAGCGAACCGGCGGCAATCGCGCCCAGGCATAGCAGCGCCATCCAGCCGACGAAGCCCTTGGCCATCGCGCGGGCATCGGCGGCCGCTTCGTTATTCAGTTTTTCTTCCAGGTCAATCAGACGGTTGATGCTGGCGAGCCAACCGGTAAAGGCCGGTGCGGCCGATTGCGACAGCAGCGCGGCGGCCTCGGCGCCCTGGCCGGCGGCGTGCAGCGCGACCACGCGTTCGATCAGCGGCTTGGTGAGATTTTCCTGCGCCTTGATGGCAGCCAGCGCGTCCTTCTCTTCGGGGAGCATGTCAGTGCGCTCGGCGAACAGGGCGTCCAGCGGGCCGGCCGAGCGCGCATAGTTGTCATCCAGCGTCTTGATCAGCGCGATGGGGGTCGCGGCGCCGGCCGGGTCGGCTGCCAGCACCACGTCACGCAAGGCGATCGCGCGGTCGTGCACGCTGCCGCGGAAATTGATCGCGTAGCGCTGTTTGACGCTGTTCACGTCATTGATGTAATTCAGGACATTTTCGATGCGCCCCACGCGGCTCGCGCCCAGCGCAACCAGGACAATCATCAGCAAAAAGACGACGCCATAGCCGAAAGCCAGCCGGGCGCCGATCGTGAGGTTCTTGTTTTTCATGGGAGGGGTCGAGATCAGTGGGTCGCAAAGAAAACTGTCTGTTTTCTTTCAGCGAGCGCAAATATATCACCCGATATTGCCCATTGGAATCAAATCTGAATCGTGTGCACCTCGTGCGCACCATTACGCAACACTTGCCCGTGGTCGGTCGTGACAACCACGGGTCGACACGTCTCAGCGTACGGTGGCCAGTGCTGCGCCCTGCTCCCAGCCACCGCCCAGGGCACGCGCCACCGCCACCGTCGCCAGCAGGCGCTGGGTGCGAATCTGCGCCGCGGCGCGGTCGGCGGCCAGCGTGCTGCGCTGGGCATCGGTCACGTCCAGATAGGTCGACACGCCACGGTCGTAGCGCGCCTGCGCCACCAGCAGCGCGCGCGCCGCTGCCTGCTGCGACTGGGCCTGCACATCGCCCTGCTTCGAGCGCTGCTCGACGTCCGACAGCGCATCTTCCACTTCGCGCAGCGCCGTCAGCAGGCGCGTGTCGTGGTTCGCGCGCGCCTCGTCGTAGCGCGCCTGCGCCAGCGCCAGGTTGGCGCGGTTGCGGCCACCATCGAAGATCGGCAGCGACAGGGCCAGCGGCCCGGCCGAGAACTGGCGCGCACCGCCGCTCGTCAAATCGTTTAGGCTTTGCGACGCATAGCCAAAATTACCCGTCAGCGACAGCGCCGGGTAGAACGCGCCCTCGGCCACGCCGATCTGCGCATTGGCCGCTTTCAGCTGGGCCACGCTGGCCGCAAGATCAGGGCGCTGGCCCACGAGGCTGGCCGGCAGGCCCACCGGGATCGATGGTGGCTGCGGCAATGTGCCCGCCGCCGTCTCGGGCAGCAGCGGTGCTGTAGGCGAGGCGCCCACGAGCGTGGCCAGCGCGTGTTCGACCAGATTGCGCTGGCGCTGGACTTCGTGCAGGTCGGCTTCGGCGTTGGCGCGCTCGATGCGGGTGCGCGACACATCGAGCTCGTTCGACAGCCCGGCATTGAAGCGCGCTTCGATCAGGTCCTGCGACTCGCGCCGCGTGGCCAGCGCGTCGCGCAGGATCGCCATCTCGGCATCCAGCCCGCGCAACTGCCAGTAGTTCGACGCCACCTGACCGGAGAGCATCAAGAGCACGCCATCGCGGTCGATCTGCGCGGCCAGTGCCTGCGCGTCGCTCGCTTCAACGATGCGGCGCACGCGGCCCCACAGGTCGAGCTCATACGAGAACGACGCGGCCACGCTGTAGTTGTTGCCTTCGATCGAGCGACCACCGAGGGCCAGGCCCTGCGACGTCTCGCTCGACGTACGCGCATTGGACACGCCCGCGCCCACCGACACCGACGGCAGCTGCCCGGCGCGCACGACGCCCAGTTGCGCCTGCGCCTGCAGCAGGCGCTGTGCTGCGGCTTCGACGCCCGGGTTGTCGCGCAAGGCGCGCGTCTCCAGCGTATCGAGCGTCGCGTCGCCAAACACCTGCCACCAGGTGGCCGGCAGGCGCGCGCCGTTCGTGCTGGCGTCGACGTGGCGGAATGCCGTATCGGCGGGCGCCGGCGGCGCCTTGAAATCCGGGCCCAGCGTGGTGCAGCCGGCGAACAGGGTGCTGATGGCGATCGCAAGGACGCCGTTAAGTACAGGCTTGAACATGGTTTGTCTTTTCAATTGAATGCGGGTTCAGTGGCCACCGCCGCCACCGCCGGGCGACTTGACCTTGTCGGCCATCCAGATCGCCGCGATGCAGCCGATCAGGATGATGCCGATGATCCAGAAGCCGTCGTTGTAGGCCATCACATACGATTCACGCCGCACGATGCGGTCTACCACGCCCAGCGCCTGGTTGGCCGCGGCCGCCGGGTCGATGCCCTTGGCGATAAAGGCCTGGGTCAGCATGTCGAGCCGCTCCTGCGTGGCCGGCGCATAGGTCGAGACAGCCTCGCCCAGGCGCGCCGAGTGAAAGTGTTCGCGGTTGGTCAGCGTGGTGGCCAGCAGCGCGATACCGACCGAGCCACCGAGATTGCGCGTCATGTTGAACAGGCTCGAGGCCGAGCCCATTTCGCGCGGCGGCAGGCCGGACATGGCGAAGTTCGACAGCGTCAGCATCACGAACGGCTGGCCGATGGCGCGCACGACCTGCGTCCACATCAGCTGGTCGTAGCCGGTGGTCGCATCCATATACGAATTCATGATGCACGAGATGCCAAACATGAACAGGCCAAAGCTGCACAGGATGCGGTTGTCCACTTTCGAGGACAGCTTGGCCGCGAACGGCATCACCAGCAGTTGCGGCAGGCCGACCCAGGCGATCACTTCGCCGATCTGCATCGGCGTGTAGCCGGCGATCTGGCCCAGGTACAGCGGCAACAGGTAGGCCGAACCATACAGGCCCATGCCGATGACTGCCGACAGCGTCGTCGCCACCAGGAAGTTACGCTGGCCGTACAGCGCCAGGTTCACGAACGGATCGGGGCGCGTAAAACTCAGCGCGATCCAGCCCAGGATGCCCGTCAGCGACAGCGCGGCGAAGGTCACGATGAAGCTCGAATCGAACCAGTCCTTCGAGTTGCCTTCTTCCAGGAAGATCGTCAGGCAGGCCAGGCCCATGGCCATCAGCGCGATGCCGAGCCAGTCGGCCTTGATCAGCGTGCGGATGTTGGACTTCTCGGCATCCATGCCCCACATCATGCCGGCGATGAGCAGCACGCCCGGCACCCAGTTGATGTAGAAGACCGACGGCCAGCCATACAGCTCGGTCAAGTAGCCGCCCAGCGTCGGGCCCATCGCCGGCGCGAGCGTTGCGGTCAGGCCGAAGATGGCCATGCCGGTGGCGCGCTTGGAGGGCGGCAGACGCGTCATCACGAGCATCATCGCCATCGGGATCAGGGCGCCGCCGGTAAAGCCCTGCAGCATGCGAAATACGATCATGCTCTGCAAGCTCCAGGCCGCGCCGCACAGCGTCGAGAACACGAGGAACAGCGCGGTCGTGCCCATCATGTAGTTGCGCATGCCAAACGCGCGCGTAAACAGCGCCGTCATCGGGATCACGACGATCTCGGCGCACAGGTAGGCGGTGGAGATCCACGAGCCTTCTTCCTGCGTGGCCGACAGCGTGCCGAGGATGTCGCGCAGCGACGAATTGGTGATCTGGATGTCGAGCACCGCCATGAAGGCGCCCAGCATGCCGGCGGCGATCGCGACCCAGGTGCGCAGGTCCACCGCGGCGCCATTCGCGGGTGCGCCCGGCATGCCGCTGCCCATCGCGCCCGACGGGGCTGATTTGCTCAAGCTGGTCATGATGTGCTTAGCGCGCGGCTGCGGTCTGCGTCGGTTTCACGTCCTGGTTGAGCCTGACCTCGGCCACCACCGACATGCCCGGCACCAGGCGGCCCGCGTACTTCTTGACGTCTTGCGGATCGAGCGTGATCTTGACCGGCACGCGCTGGACGATCTTGGTGAAGTTACCGGTCGCGTTATCGGCCGGCAGCAGCGCGAACTGGTTGCCCGACGCCGGTGAGAAGCTGTCCACGCGGCCCACCAGGTGATGGTCGGGCAGCGCATCGACTTCCAGGCTCACGGCCTGGCCCGGCGCAAGGCCGCCCAGCTGCGTTTCCTTGAAGTTGGCGACGACCCAGACGTTGTCTTCGACCACGGCCAGCATCGCCTGCCCCGGCTGCACGCGTGCGCCGACTTCGACGCTGCGGCGGCCGATGCGGCCTGCCACCGGCGCCACGATGCTGTTGTAGGCCAGCTGCTGGCGCGCGTCTTTCAGCTGCGCCTGCAGCACCTTGATTTCGGCCTTGAGCACATCGCGACCCGCTTCGGCGGCGCCGATCTGGGCCTGCGCAGCAGCGGCGTTGTCGCGGCGCGCGGCCACGTCGGCCACGGCGCCGGCACGCGCTGCGCTCGATGCATCGACTTCGGATTTCGACACGGCTTTCATCGTATCGTTGTACAGCTGGCCGAAACGCTCGGCATCCTGGCGGGCGCGCAGCAACTGGGCTTCGGCCTGGCGCACCTGGGCGCCAGCGGCGCCGGCCTGGGCGCGCACCTGCAGCAACTGGGCGTCGGACTGCTTGACCTGCTGCTCCATGCTGGCGATCTGCGCCTGGATCTGCTCGACGCGCACGGACTGGTCAGCCGGATCGAGCAGCGCCAGCACGTCGCCTGCCTTGACCATCTGGTTGTCTTCCACCAGCACTTTTGTCACCACACCCGCCACGCGCGACGAGACCTGGTGCATGCGCCCGGTGACGTAGGCGTTTTCGGTTTCCACGAAATGGGAGCTGCGGTACCACATGCGTCCACCGGCGCCGATGGCCAGCAGGGCAATCACGCCAACCACAACCAGAACGCGCTTGTTGGGCGGCTTCTTGGCGGCGGGAGCGTCCGCCCGAGGTTGTGCTGCGCTCGCCTGCCCTGCCTTGATGTCGTTCTCTGCCATGGTGCTGCTCCGAAATGAAATGAAATGGATTCGTCGCATTATTCGCCATCAATACAACGAAGTCAAGAAATGAAACGGTTGCATTTCATTTTATTTTGCTCTAGAGTCCAACGTATGAACACAGCATTGACATGTATAAAATCTGCCGGTCGGCCCAAGGCAGCCGACGTCGAGACGCGCAACCAGGAACTGATCGAGGCCGCTGGCCGACTGTTCCTGAAGAACGGCTATACCCGCACCAGCCTGGAATCGATCGCGCGTGAAGCGCGCGTGGCCGTGCGCACCATCTACGTCAAGTTCGGCGGCAAGGCCGGCCTGCTCAAGGCTGTGCTGGCCTCGCGACGCGAGCGCCTGTTTGCAGAGCGCAATATGGAGCTCGACACGCGTCCGCTGCGCACGATCCTCGATGAATTTGCGCGCGATTTCTACGCGCTGCTGGTCGAGCCCGATGCCATCGCCCTGCAGCGGGTGGTGATCGCGGAGGCGAGCACGAATCCGGAACTGGCCGAAGCATTTTACGAAGGCGGCCCGCGCATGACGCGCGACATGCTGGCGCGCTTTTTCGCACGCGCCGATATCCGGCTGCAACTGCGCGACGACGTGCCGCCGTCGGTCATGCTGACGCATCTGATCGGCTGCATCAACGGTGATCCGGTCGGGCGCTTTCTGTTTCCGGATGCCGAACCGTCGGGCGAGGAAGCACAGCGCCAGCTGGCGGCGCGCATGGAACTGTTCTATAGCAGCGTGCTCAAACCCGGCTGAGTTTATGCATGTAGCTTGGTGGAAAGTTCAGTGTGCCATCGTACCGACTATTACCACTAAACTATGTCATTATGTAAATGTTCACAACGGGTGTCGTGAATGCAAATAAGAGCGGTGTGACCGCGAGGAGAAAGTATGAGCAAGTCGTCCAGATATGAATGGCGTGATCAGGCAG
This sequence comes from Massilia aurea, assembly GCF_014200505.1. GTDB lineage: Bacteria > Pseudomonadota > Gammaproteobacteria > Burkholderiales > Burkholderiaceae_D > Telluria > Telluria aurea_B. Next base: position 657,072 of record NZ_JACHBX010000003.1, read on the forward strand.
CTGCCCTGCAGGAGCGTATGAAGAGTTTTATCGAAAATCCGGGCGATGACCAGCTGGAAGCAGTCATCGCTGACATGCGTACCTACGCAGCAGCCGCCAAGAACGGCGCAATCGATATTCCGGAGCGCTTCGTCAGCTTCGCCTGAAGCCTGCGACGCGTCTCCATGCATGCCGTCCGGTACACACCGGGCGGCATTTTTTTTGTGCAACGCCGTCAAACGGCCGACAGCGGGACTGGCCGTGCCTTCTCTTCGACCTCGTGGACGCGGGTTAAAAAGTGCATCTTGCGCGGCGCCCGGTGACGTTCGTGGAGTTCTCGCGTGACCACTTCGACGCGGCGCGGCCGCAGGGCAAGCTGGCATGGATCGACGACGCCGCCACCGCCCGGTATGGCATCGGCCAGTTGCTGCGCCAATGGCTGGGCCACGGTGCCGGTGATGACGGTGGCTGTTCCATGGATCGTGGTGTGGAGTTCGAATGCGTGCGATTGTGGCAGCACGTAGATGGTGCCGATGTAGTCGTTACTGTACTCGTCCATATGCCCTCCGGGGCTGTGCGAGAAAGGCGGCAACGCTGCTGCCGCCGTATCACTTCATCTTAGACCTTTGGCGGCGTGCTGCAAGCGGCACGCACGCTGCGTACTGGCATAAAAAAACCGGGACCATGAAGGTCCCGGTCTCGCTTGCCACGTTGCCGATCAGCGCTTGCGCGGTGGCGGCAAATCGGTGCAGACACCTTCGTACGCCTCGGCTGCCATGCCGATCGACTCGCCCAGCGTCGGGTGCGGGTGAATCGTCTTGCCGATATCCACGCCGTCGGCGCCCATCTCGATCGCCAGCGCGATCTCGCCGATCATGTCGCCGGCGTGCGTGCCGACGATCGTGCCGCCGATGATGCGGTGGGTTTCAGCGTCGAACAGCAGCTTGGTGAAGCCCTCGTCGCGGCCATTGGCCACGGCGCGCCCGCTCGCGTTCCACGGGAAGTGACCCTTCTCGACCTTGATGCCTTGCTGCTTGGCTTCGTCTTCGGTCAGGCCGACCCATGCCACTTCCGGATCGGTGTAGGCCACCGATGGAATGACCTTGGCGTCGAAATGCGTCTTCTTCTCGAAGGCCGCCTCGGCCGCCACGTGCGCTTCGTGCACCGCCTTGTGCGCCAGCATCGGCTGGCCCACAAGGTCGCCGATGGCGAAGATGTGCGGTACGTTGGTGCGCATCTGGCTGTCCACGGCGATGAAGCCGCGCTCGCTCACTGTCACGCCGGCCTTGTCGGCTGCGACCTTCTTGCCGTTCGGGCTGCGGCCCACGGCTACCAGGACCAGATCGTACAGTTGCGGTTCCGGCGCGGTAGCACCTGCTTCGGCGGCTTCGAACGTGACCTTGATCCCTTCCGGCAGCGCTTCCACGCCAACGGTTTTCGTCTTGAGCATGATGTTGTCGAAGCGGTGCGCGTTGTACTTCTGCCAGACCTTGACGGCCTCGCGGTCCGCGCCCTGCATCAGGCCGTCCATCATCTCGACCACGTCGATGCGCGCACCGAGCGTCGAATACACGGTCGCCATTTCCAGGCCAATGATGCCGCCACCGATGACGAGCATCTTCTTCGGCACCTGGCGCAGTTCCAGCGCGCCCGTCGAATCGACGATGCGCGGGTCTTCCGGCACGAACGGCAGCTTGACCACCGACGAACCGGCCGCAATCACGGCCTTCTTGAAACTGATGACCTTCTTGCCGCCATCGGCTGCCGTGACTTCGATGTGGTTCGGGCTCAGGAATGCGCCCACGCCCTGCACCGTGTTGACCTTGCGCGCCTTGGCCATGAAGGCCAGGCCGCCGGTCATCTTCTTGATCACGCCATCCTTGTAGCCGCGCAGCTTGTCGATGTCGACTTCTGGCTTGGCAAACGCCACGCCCAGATCGGCCATGTGCGCCGTTTCATCCATGACGGAGGCCACGTGCAGCAGCGCCTTCGACGGGATGCAGCCCACGTTCAGGCACACGCCGCCCAGCGTTGCGTATTTCTCGACCAGCACGGTGTTCATGCCCAGGTCGGCCGCGCGGAATGCAGCGGAGTAGCCGCCGGGACCGGCGCCCAGCACCATCATGTCGCACTCGATGTCGACCTGGCCGCTGTAGCTCGATGCGGCCGGCGCCGGCGCTGCGCCCAACTGGGCCGCTGGCGCCGGATGGGCCGGTGCGTACGAATCCGTTGGGCCCGTGGCCGCCGTTGGTGCGACCGCTTGCGCGCCGATCTGCGCGGCTGGCTTGGCGTCGGCTGGCTTGGACTCGGCTAGCTTGGCTTCTGCCGGCTTGGCGTCGGCGGCCGGGGCAGCGGCGCCCTCTTCCACCGTCAGCAGCAGCGTGCCTTCGTTGATCTTGTCGCCGACCTTGACCGTGATCGACTGCACCACGCCCGCGTGCGTCGACGGGATTTCCATGCTGGCCTTGTCCGATTCCACGGTGACCAGGGACTGGTCGACCTTGATCGTGTCGCCGGCCTTGACCATCAACTCGATGACTTCGACGTCCTTGAAGTCACCGATATTCGGGACTTTCACTTCAACAGTGCTCATCAGTGCGCTCCAATCACAGAAGGGTCTTGCGCAGGTCCGCCAGCACTTCGCCCAGGTAGGCGGAGAAGCGCGCGGCGCCGGCGCCGTCGATCACGCGGTGATCATACGACAGCGACATCGGCAGCATCAGGCGCGGCTGGAAGGTCGAACCATCCCACACCGGCTTCATTGCCGACTTGGACAGGCCCAGAATCGCCAGTTCAGGTGCGTTGATGATCGGTGTGAACGCGGTGCCACCAATGCCGCCCAGCGACGAGATGGTGAACGTTGCGCCCTGCATCGCGGTTGGCGGCAGCTTGCCGTCGCGCGCCTGCGCCGACAGCTCGCCCATTTCAGTGGCGATCTGCGAAATGGTCTTCTTGTCCGCATCTTTCACGACAGGGACCACGAGGCCGTTCGGCGTGTCGGCCGCGAAGCCGATGTTGTAGTACTGCTTCGTGATCAACGCTGCGCCATCGCCCGACAGCGACGCATTAAATTGCGGGAACTTCTTCAGCGCGGCGACGCTCGCCTTGATGACGAAGGCCAGCATGGTCAGCTTGACCGCCGACTTCTGCTTGGCCAGCGACGCGTTGGTGTCAACGCGGAACTGCTCCAAGTCGGTCACGTCGGCTTCGTCGAAGTGCGTCACGTGCGGGATCATGACCCAGTTGCGATGCAGGTTCGGACCCGAGATCTTCTTGATGCGCGACAGCGGCACCGTTTCGGTCGGACCGAATTTCGAGAAGTCCAGCGATGGCCAGGCCAGCAGGTCCAGACCGACGCCACTGCCACCGGCTTTTGCCGGTGCTGCAGCAGGCGGCGCTGCCATCACGCCCTTGACGAAGTTCTGCACGTCCTGCTGGGTAATGCGGCCTTTCGGACCGCTTCCCGGCACACGGCCCAGATCCACGCCCAGTTCGCGCGCGAACTTGCGGATCGATGGCGAAGCGTGCGCTTTCGAACCGGTCACGCCTGGTGCGGCTGGTGCTGGCGCTGGTGCGGCGGCTGGCGCAGGCGCAGCGGCTGGTGCAGGTGCTGCAGCAGCAGGTGCCGGTGCAGCAGCGGCTGGCGCGGCTGCAGGTGCGGCAGCAGGTGCGCCGCCAGTCGCTTCCACGACCAGCACGAGCGAATCCTTGGCGACCTTGTCGCCAACCTTGACCTTGATTTCCTTGACCACGCCGGCATGGCTCGATGGGATTTCCATGCTGGCCTTGTCCGATTCGACGGTCAGCAGCGACTGGTCGACCTTGATCGTGTCGCCCACCTTGACCATCAGTTCGATGACTTCGACTTCCTTGAAATCGCCGATGTCCGGCACGGTCACGTCGACCAGGCCGCCGGATGCAGCGGGTGCAGCGGCTGGCGCTTCGGCGGCAGCAGGCGCAGAGGCAGCAGGTGCAGCAGCAGGTGCAGCCGCAGCAGGTGCAGCAGGTGCAGCGTCGGCAGCAGGTGCAGCAGCCGGTGCGTCAGCCGCGCCGCCCGCTTCTTCGAGCAGCAGCACGAGCGAGCCTTCGGCAACCTTGTCGCCGACGTTGATCTTGATTTCCTTGACCACGCCGGCGTGGCTCGACGGGATCTCCATGCTGGCCTTGTCCGACTCGACGGTCACCAGCGACTGGTCCACCTTGATGGTGTCGCCCGGCTTGACCATCAGCTCGATCACTTCCACTTCCTTGAAGTCGCCGATATCAGGGACTTTGACTTCCACAATGCTCATAGTGTTAGCTCCGTTATTTTTTGAGTTAGCGTCCGAGCCGTCGTTCCAGCGAAGGCTGGAACCCAAGTTTGCCTGCACCCTGGCGCGCACGAACGAATCGGCTGCGCGAAGGACTTGGGTTCCCGCCTGCGCGGGAACGACGGTTCATGAGCATTACTGGGTCACCGGATTCGGCTTGTTCTGGTCGATGCCGTACTTGGCGATCGCCTGCGACACGATGGCGCGGTCGATCTTGCCTTCGTCGGCCAGTGCGCGCAGCGAAGCCACCGTGATGTAGTAGCGGTTCACTTCGAAGAACTCGCGCAGCTTGACGCGCGAATCCGAGCGGCCGAAGCCGTCCGTGCCCAGCACTTTGTAGGTGCGGTCCTTCGGCATGAAGCCGCGGATCTGCTCGGCGAACATGCGCATGTAGTCGGTCGTGGCGACGATCGGGCCGCTGGTGGCGCCCAGCTTCTCGGTCACGTACGGCACGCGCTGCGGCAGTTCCGGGTTGACCATGTTCCAGCGTTCGCAATCGTTGCCGTCACGTGCCAGCAGCGTCAGCGACGGCGCCGACCACACGTCCGCATCGACGTTCCAGTCGTTCTTGAGCAGTTCGGCCGCAAACATCGACTCGCGCAGGATGGTGCCGCAACCGATCAGCTGGACGCGCTGGGCGTTGTCCTTGCCGCCTTCCTGCAGCAGGTACAGGCCCTTGAGAATGCCCTCTTCCTGGCCAGGCTTCAGGCCCGGCTGCGGGTAGTTCTCGTTCATGATGGTGATGTAGTAGAACACGTCTTCCTGTTCTTCCACCATGCGGCGCAGGCCGTCCTGGATGATGACCGCGACTTCGTGACCGAAGGTCGGATCGTACGGCAGGCAGTTGGGCACGGTCGCGGCAATGATGTGACTATGGCCGTCTTCGTGCTGCAGGCCTTCGCCATTGAGCGTCGTACGGCCGGCGGTGCCACCCATCAGGAAGCCGCGCGCACGGATGTCGCCCGCCAGCCAGACCAGGTCGCCCACGCGCTGCATGCCGAACATCGAGTAGAACGTGTAGAACGGGATCATCGTGCGGTTGTTCGACGAGTACGACGTCGCTGCAGCGATCCACGAGCTCATGCCGCCCGCTTCGTTGATACCCTCTTGCAGGATCTGGCCTGCCTTGTCTTCGCGGTAGTACATCACCTGGTCGCGGTCGACCGGCTCGTACAACTGGCCCTGCTGGTTGAAGATACCGATCTGGCGGAACAGGCCTTCCATGCCGAAGGTACGCGATTCGTCGACCAGGATCGGCACGATGCGCTGGCCGATGCTTTCGTCCTTCAACAGGCTCGTGATCACGCGCACATACGCCTGGGTCGACGAAATCTCGCGGCCTTCCGGGGTTGGCTCGAGCACGCCCTTGAACGACGCCAGTGCCGGCACCGTCAGCTTTTCGTCCGACTTTTCACGGCGCTGTGGCAGGTAGCCGCCCAGCGCTTTGCGGCGCTCGTGCAGGTACACCATTTCAGGCGCATCGTCGGCCGGCTTGAAGAACGGGATATCGGCCAGCTGGTCGTCAGGGATCGCGATGTTGAAGCGGTCGCGCATGTCGCGGATCGCCTGGTCATCGAGCTTCTTGGTCTGGTGCGCGGTGTTGCGCGCCTCGCCCGACTTGCCCATGCCGAAGCCCTTGACGGTCTTCACCAGAAGGACCGTTGGGGTGCCCTTGTTCTCTTGCGCGTTCTTGAACGCGGCGTAGATCTTGTGCGGATCGTGGCCACCGCGGGTCAGACGCCAGATGTCGTCGTCGCTCATCTTCGAGACCATCTCGAGCAGCGCCGGATCCTTGCCGAAGAAGTGCTTGCGCACGTAGGCGCCGTCCTTGGCCTTGTAGTTCTGGTATTCGCCGTCGACCGATTCCATCATCACGCGCTGCAGGATGCCGTCCTTGTCCTGAGCGAGCAGCGGATCCCACTGCGAGCCCCAGATGACCTTGACGACGTTCCAGCCGGCGCCGCGGAAGTCGGCTTCGAGTTCCTGGATGATCTTGCCGTTACCGCGCACCGGACCGTCCAGGCGCTGCAGGTTGCAGTTGACGACCATGACCAGGTTGTCCAGCTGCTCGCGTGCGGCCATGCCGATCGCGCCCATCGATTCCGGCTCGTCCATCTCGCCGTCGCCGCAGAAGACCCAGACCTTGCGGTTGTCGGTCTTGGCAATGCCGCGTGCGTGCAGGTATTTCAGGAAGCGTGCCTGGTAGATCGCCATCAGCGGGCCCAGGCCCATCGACACGGTCGGGAACTGCCAGAAGTCCGGCATCAGCTTCGGGTGCGGGTACGACGACAGGCCCTTGCCGTCGACTTCGCGGCGGAAGTTCAGCAGCTGCTCTTCGGTCAGGCGGCCTTCGAGGAACGCGCGGGCGTAGATACCAGGCGACGAATGGCCCTGGATGTACAGCAGGTCGCCGCCGTGGTCTTCGGTCGGGGCGTGCCAGAAGTGGTTGAAGCCCGTGCCCAGCATATTGGCCAGCGAAGCGAACGACGAGATGTGGCCACCGAGGTCGCCGTCGGCGCGGTTGGCCTTGACCACCATCGCCATCGCGTTCCAGCGCATCCACGAGCGCAGGCGCTCTTCGTATTCGAGGTTGCCGGGCGAGTTCTGGTTCAGGTGCGCGGGAATCGTGTTGACGTACGCGGTGTTGCTCGAGAACGGGACGTGCGCGCCGCGACGGCGTGCCAGGTCCACCAGGCGCTCCATCAGGTAATGGGCGCGTTCCGTTCCTTCATGTTCGATCACCGCCTCCAGCGCATCGAGCCATTCCTTGGTCTCGATTGCGTCCGGATCGTTGGCGGTTTGCGAGGTCAACTGGTCGAGTTGAGCTGCCATGTCATGCGTCTCCTAGTGTGGTACGCCCCATCCGATCCCTGCGCAGGCTGGCGGCGGTTGATGAAATTCGAACTATCTTTTAGCTAAACCATCAGATTCTAACAGTGGACTTCCCCATTTTCAAACTATGATATTCGATTTCATAATGTGAAAACCTATGCTGCGACTGCACAATTTGTATAGGGAAATGTTGAACTTCCTGCCACCAATCATCGTATACCGAAGCGCCTGAAACACGGCAAAAAAGGGGTATTTCGGCCATTTGGAGCGGGCGACAGCGAACGGCAAGGCGGGCGCGGGCCGTATAATTCTGTTTTTGCCCAGGACGAGCCTCCCACCATGCCAGCCCAACACATCGACGGAATCCTTCTCTCACAACAACTGCGCACCGACATCGCCGCGCGCACCGCCAAGCTCACCGCAGCCGGCAAGCAGCCCGGCCTGGCCGTGATCCTGGTCGGGGAAGATCCCGCCAGCCAGGTCTATGTGCGCAACAAGGTCAAGGCCTGCGGCGACGTGGGTTTCCACTCGGTGCTCGAAAAATACGACGCCGACCTGAGTGAAGCTGCCCTCCTTGATCGCATTGCAGCATTGAACACCGACCCGGCCATCCACGGCATCCTCGTGCAAATGCCGCTGCCGAAGCACATCGACCCCAACAAAGTCATCGAAGCGATTTCGACGGCCAAGGATGTCGATGGCTACTCGGTGCTGTCGGCCGGCGAACTGATGACGGGCCTGGAAGGTTTCCGCCCCTGCACCCCGTACGGCTGCATGAAGCTGATCGAAACCACGGGCGTCGACCTGCGCGGCAAACACGCTGTCGTCATTGGCCGCAGCAACACCGTCGGCAAACCAATGGCCATGCTGCTCTTGCAAGCCAATGCCACCGTGACCATATGCCATAGCGCGACCGCGGATCTGGGCTATCACACCCGCCAGGCCGATGTCGTGGTGGCCGCCGTCGGCCGCCGCAATACCCTGACCGCCGATATGGTCAAGCCGGGCGCAATCGTGATCGACGTGGGCATGAACCGCGACGACGCGGGCAAGCTGTGCGGCGACGTCGATTTTGCCGGCGTGCGTGAAGTGGCTGGCCACATCACCCCGGTGCCGGGCGGCGTGGGGCCCATGACGATCACGATGCTGCTGCAAAACACGGTGGAATCGGCGGAACGCGAACTGAAGAACCAACGCTAACGAATCTGGAAGGACTATTGATGACGAACGAAACGAGCAATCCCCTCCTCGACTTTTCCGACTTGCCGCGCTTTGACGCGATCAAGCCCGAACACGTCACGTCCGCCATCGACAGTCTGATCGCCGAGGCGAACGCCGTCGTGGCGCAGCTCGAGGCGCCGCTGGATGAGGTTACCTGGGCCACGCTGGCCCCGCTCGACGACGTCGGCGAGCGCCTGGGCCGCGCCTGGGGCGTGGTCGGCCACCTGAACCACGTGGTCGACACGCCTGAGCTGCGCGCGACCTACAACGAGAACCAGCCGAAGGTCGTCGAGTTCTCGACCGCGCTGAGCCAGAACGAGGCGCTGTTCACCAAATACAAGCAGCTGCGCGAGAGCGCCGGCTTCGAGGCGCTGAGCGACACCCGCAAGCGCATCGTCGAAAACGCGCTGCGCGACTTCCGCCTGGGCGGCGCGGAGCTGGCCGCCGATAAAAAAGAGCGCTTCGCCGAAATTCAGGAACAGCAGTCGCAACTGTCGACGCGTTTCTCTGAAAACGTGCTCGATGCCACCAACGACTACAAGCTCGTGGTCGACAACGAAGCCGAACTGGCAGGCCTGCCGGACGACGTGAAGGCTGCCGCAAAAGCCGCCGCCGAACGCGATGGCAAGACCGGCTGGCTGTTCACGCTGCACTTCCCGTCGTATTTCCCGATCCTGCAATTTTCTACCAACCGTGCGCTGCGCGAAACGATCTATCGCGCCACCGCGACCAAGGCGTCCGACGCCGGCATCATGTTTACCGATGTCGCGAAGTGGGACAACTCGTCGAATATCGTCAAGTTGCTGCAACTGCGCAATGAAGAAGCGAAGATGCTCGACTACGGCAGCTTCGCCGATATCTCGCTGGTGGCCAAGATGGCGCAAAGCCCGCAGCACGTGATCGAATTCCTCGAAGACCTGGCGCGCCGCGCCCGCCCGTATGCCGAGAAAGACCTGGCCGAGCTGCGCGCGTTTGCCCGCGACGAACTGGCAATCGACGACCTGCAATCGTGGGACGTGGCTTTCGCGTCCGAAAAGCTGCGCGAGCAGCGTTACGCGTTCTCGGCCCAGGAAGTGAAGGAATACTTCCCCGAGCCGAAAGTGGTCGCCGGTTTGTTTGGCGTGATCCAGGAGCTGTTCGGCGTGACCGTGCGCCCGGACGACGCACCGACCTGGCACCCGGACGTGCGCTTCTTCCGCATCGAGCGTGACGGCCAGCTGGTCGGCCAGTTCTACCTCGACCTGTACGCGCGCGCCGGCAAGGCGCAAGGCGCGTGGATGAACGATGCGCGCGGGCGCCGCCTGCTGCACGGCGGCACCGTGCAGACGCCAGTGGCCTACCTGGTCTGCAATTTCACGCCACCGGCGATGAAAGACGGCGTGCTGCAGCCATCGCTGTTCACGCACGACGAAGTGACGACGCTGTTCCACGAATTCGGCCATGGCCTGCACCACATGCTGACTGAAGTCGAAGAGCTGTCGGTCTCGGGCATCTCGGGCGTCGAATGGGATGCGGTGGAACTGCCATCGCAGTTCATGGAAAACTTCTGCTGGGAGTGGGACAAGCTGCAGCAGATGACGGCGCACGTGAAAACCGGCGAGCCGCTGCCACGCGCGCTGTTCGACAAGATGACGGCCGCGAAGAACTTCCAATCCGGGATGCAAACGCTGCGCCAGGTCGAGTTCTCGCTGATCGACATGCACCTGCACTACGACTTCGATGCGCACAATGGGCAAGTCCAGGCACTGATCGATGACGTGCGCCGCAACTTCGCGGTCATCACGCCGCCGTCGTTCAACCGCTTCCTGCATTCGTTCAGCCACATTTTCGCGGGCGGCTACGCGGCCGGCTATTACAGCTACAAGTGGGCCGAGGTGCTGTCGGCCGACGCCTATGCCGCATTCGAAGAAGCCGTCGTCGATGGCGGCGCCGACCTGTTTGAAACGGGCCGGCGCTTCCAGCGCGAGATTCTGGCGGTGGGCGGTTCGCGCCCAGCGCTCGATTCATTCAAGGCATTCCGCGGTCGCGAACCGTCGATCGATGCCTTGCTGCGTCATAGCGGCATGAATGCCTGACCAATTGGATTGACCCTGTCGGGAGTGCCAGCGCACTCCCGATTTTCCATAAGCGCCCATGACCCGCATCGACTTTCATACCAATATCCCGGATAAGCTGGCCTATGCCTGCCGCCTTGCGCGCAAGGCATATGGCGCGCGCGCCAAAATCGTCGTGCTGGCCGATAGCCCCGAACAAGCCGACGCCTTGAATGCCGCCATGTGGACCGTGTCGGATACTGATTTCATTCCGCACGTGATGGCCGGCGACCCTCTGGCGGCGCAAACGCCGATCGTGATTACCGATAATGAAGACAGCGAACTGCCGCACCACGATATGCTCGTGAACCTGACGCGCCGCAGGCCGCGTAACTTCACGCAATTTGCGCGTGTGTTTGAAATTATCTCGATCGATGAAGAAGATGCCGCCGAAGGCCGCAAACGCTATATCGCGTATAAAAAAGAATCCTATCCGCTGACCCACTTCGTCGCAGGACAATCATGAGCCACGATCCCGCTTTCGATGCCAGTATTCCCGTGTTGACCGAAGTATTTGCAGAACCAACCGCGCCGGGCACGCCGCTGGCGCAGCCGGCGCCGGTGGTCGAAGCCGAGGCTCTGCCGCCGCCTGCGCCCGTGGTGGCCGCGCTTGAGGATGCGCCAGAAGCGCTGGAACGGCGCGCCGTCGACCATTGGAGCGGCGAGCAATGGAGCGTGATGGAGCGCCGCGTCACCGAGCGCATCCTGCAGCAATTGCAGGGCCGGATCGATTTCGTGCTCGAACAGCGCCTGCGCGACGGTATTGCCGACGCCGTCGACAAAGCAATGACCAGTTTCTCGGCCGATATTCGCAACAGCCTCGGCGATACGCTGAGCGATGTCGTGACGCGCGCAGTTTCGCAAGAAATTGCACACATCAGAATGCTGGAAAAATAAACCCGTACCACATGCCGCCCTGCCTTCCATTTGATTCGAAATTAACCCCGCGCACGATTGTCATTCCAAATTGGCGATTCAATAGTAAAATCCCTGCGCGGCTCTTCGAAACGAATCGAATCACCTAATCAAGGAAGAAACAAAATGGCAAACATCAATCTGTCGGGTTATAACCTCGCCGAACTGAAAGGTCTTCAATTCGATATCGAAAAGGAGATCAAAAACCGCCAGCAGCAAGACGTCAAGAAAGCGCGTGAGCAAATTCTCGAGATCGCCCAGAATATGGGCATCTCGGTCGAGGAACTGTTGGCCAAGGGCGGCAGTACCAAAGCCAAGAAGACGGGCGGCGGCGCGAAAGTCAATCCGCAATATCACAACCCGGCTGACAATACCCAGACCTGGACCGGCCGTGGCCGTCAACCAAAATGGGTTGTCGACGCACTGGGCAAGGGCAAGTCGCTGGACGATCTGCGCATCTAAGCCTCGCAGTAATACGCAAGACCTGCACGCCGCCGCGACCTTCGTCCGGCGGCGTTCGCATTTCCACCCGCCCCATCCATTCACGTGTTTCGGCTAAGATTGCAACTTCAGCAATCAGCCGGTCGTCGTCGTGAAACGCACTCCCCTCATCGCAGCACTCGCCGGCGCCGCCATCCTGGCCGTCGGCACCGTCTTCTGGTTCACTGACCGGGTCGAACCCTACAGCGGCGCCACCCCGGTACTGACCGCCCCCGTCGCCAAAACGCAGCCATTCTGGCCTGCCCGCGTGCACCTGCTGGCGGGCGACGGCCAGGACGGCGTGCTCGATGGCGCAGCGCCCGCCAGCCGCTTCAGCGATCCGTACGGCGTGGCCATCGGCCCGCGCGGCGCGATCTATGTCGCCGACGGGGGCGAAGCCAACCGCATCCGCGTCGTCCAGCCCGATGGCGCAGTTTCGACACTGGCCGGCGGCAAGGAAGGCTTTGTCGATGGCTTGGGCGCGGCCGCCGCGTTCAACACGCCGTCCGCCATCGCGCTCGACCACCTGGGCAACCTGTACGTGGCCGACACGGGCAACCATGCGATCCGCCGCATCGCGTCCGATGGCGCCGTGACGACGCTGGCCGGCAACGGCAGTCCCGGCTATGTCGATGGCATCGGCCGCGCCGCCCAGTTCAACGGGCCGGTTGGCATCGCGGTGGACGACGCCGGCATCGTCTACGTGGCCGACACCTACAACGACCGCATCCGCCGCATTGCCCCGGATGGCACGGTGACCACGCTGGCCGGCACCGGCAAGCCGAACCTGTTCGACGGCCCCGGCCCGGCTGCCGCCTTCGACACCCCGAGCGCGCTGGCCGTCGACCACGATGGCAACCTGTACATCGCCGACACCGGCAACAACGCGGTGCGCCGCCTGCGCCCCGATGGCACGGTCGACACGCTCGCGCTGCCGCCCGAGGCCGAGCGCCGCCCCGCGCTGCGCCGCCCGGTGGGCCTGGCCGTCACGCGCGACGGCTACCTGTACATCGTCGCCAGTGCTGGCGGGCGCATCCTGCAGATGACGCCAATGGGCGAATTCCGCCCGCTGGAGGATACCGACCACCCGCTCGAGCCGAACGGTTTCGGCAGCGACGGCACCGTGCAGCTCAACGGCCCGCGCGGCATTGCCGTGGCGCGCGACGGCAGCCTGGTGGTGGCCGACGCCAACGCCCATCGCCTGCACCGTCTGGCGCCGCCGCGCGCAGGCGAAGCCGCGCCCGTGCTGGCGCGCCCGCCGCTGCAACGGCGCACGGCACCGATGCCCTGGCCCCTTGGCCCGCAAGACACCGTCCATGAAGTCGTGGGCGTGATGGGCGAAGTGCGCGGCACGTATGGCGGCGACAGCCGCGACCATTTCCACGCGGGCCTGGATGTACGCGGTGACGTCGGCGCAACCGTTCTGGCAATCCTGCCGGCCAAGGTGACCGATCCGTATGCCAACTGGGGTTTCAATAACCTCGGCGAAGGCATGAGCGTGGGACCGCTGTCCTATATCCACATGCGCGTGGGACGCGATCCGCAAGGCCGCGCGCTCGATCCGCGCTTCCAGATACAGCGCGAAGACACCGCCAATGGCAAACCCGGCAAGGCCGTACGCGTGCGGGTGCCGCGCGGCACGCGCTTTGCCGTCGGCGACAAGCTGGGCACGCTCAATGCGCTGTCGCACGTGCACCTCGATTACTACCAGGGCGGCTCGCTCGTCAATGCGCTCACGCTGCCGTTCATCGGCTTCGTCGACACGGTGACGCCGACGATTTCGCGCATCGCGCTGTACGACACTGCCAGCAAGCGCATCACGGCGAACAAGGGCCAGCCCCTGCGCCTCGACCGTATGCTGGGCGAGCTCCAGATCGTCGTGAATGCCTATGACCAGGTGGATGGCAACCTGGCGCGGCGCAAGCTGGGCCTGTACAAGCTGGGCTACCAGGTGCTGCGCGCCGACGGCACGCCGCTGCCCGGCTTCGAGCAGCCCGTCATCACGCAGGTCTACGACCGCCTGCCGCGCAACCCTGACGCCGTGAAAGCGGTCTATGCACCGACCAGTGGCATCACGGTCTACGGCAGCGCATCGACCCAGTTCGACTATGCGCTGAACAACCGCCTGCGCGATGGCAGGATCGAGACGGGCAGCTGGCGCATCGCCGACCTGGCGCCGGGCGAGTACCTGCTGCGCATCCACGCCGCTGACTATGCGGGCCAGGTGGCGCAGAACGGCCGCGACTTGGCGTTCGTGATCGAGTAGGCGCAGATATGCACGCCACATAATATAGACCTTGATGTCTACTTTAAATAGACATCAAGGTCTAGATTTCGTACCCTTGTCTTGCCCGGGAATGTTCCCGCTATAACAAGGATCATCATGCTCAAGATGTTTGCCGCCGCATTGGTCAGCGCTGCCCTGCTGCAGGCCGCGCCCGCCGACGCCGCCGACCTGCCCGCCTACCCCTTCATCCACGTGACGGCCGCTGCCGACCTGCACGTGATGCCGGACACGGGCGAGATCGATTTCGACATCGTCAGCACCGATGCCGACCTGGAGGCGGCATGGAAGCTGGTCCACGAGCGCCTGACAGCGAGCCGCGCGCTGCTGGCCGCACAGGGTGTCAAGGTCGAGGACGTCTCGGTGCAGGACGTGCTGCGCCGCCCGCTCAAGGAGGGCGAGCGGGTCACAGCAATCGAAACCCGCGCCTCTGTGCACGCGACGGTGCGCGACCTGAACGCGTGGACGGCGCTGATCCAGAGCCTGTTGGGCCTGCCCAATGTCGAATCGCTGGCCGTGGCGTTCAGCCGCAGCGACGCCGACAAGATCGAGGCGGAGCTCGTCAGCCAGGCGCTGGGCGCAGCGCGCGTGAAGGCGCAGAACATCGCCCTCGGCCTTGGCGCCAAACTGGGGCCGGCGGGTGGCGTGGCGCTGGCGCCACTGAAGAACCTGTCCAACGCGATGGGACTGGCCAGCGATGCGCCGCGCTACCCGTCGGTGTCGTCGCCACGCGATCCGCAGCTGGTGGGCGTACAGAAATTCGTGCAGGGCGTGGACGTGATTTACCGGATCGGCAAGTAAGCTGGCCTGCCCTGCCGTGCACATTGCCGTGCGCAATGTCACGCGCCTGTCATGGAGACATGTACGGACGAGTGCTCAGGCGTATGATGGATCCATCCACTGTCCACGAGAGGCACCAGCATGAGCAAGCACCACAAAACGAAGCACCTGACGCCCGAGATCGCGGCGGTCGCGACGCCCGATCTGACGGACGCAATCACGATCACCGAGGCGACCGAGGCAGCCGACGAACCGCAAACGGACCAGCCGCTGCCAGCAGAGCCGGCACCCGACGTCAAAGAAGCGCCAATCGGTGCCGTCAAGGCCGAACCGGTCCACCTGCGCGGGCGCATGACGCTCGAAGACGCGTTCCAGGCTATCGGCTTGAACTGCGTCGCGCAGATCGAAGCAAACGTGCCGGGCGTGCTGAAACAGCATGTCGAGAGCCTGCACCAGATGCGCGTGGGCCTGCGCCGCCTGCGCGCCCTGCTCGCGATGTTCGAAGAACTGGCGCCGCCGCCGGTGCCGCTGCATGCAAGCATCGAGTGGCTGTCCGGCGAACTCGGTCCCGCGCGCGACTGGAACGTGCTGGCCGATTCCACCATCAAGCGCGTGCCGGGCATCGATGCGCACGCGCTGCGCCAGGCCGCCCACGACCGCGCCACCGGCCACCACGCGCAGATCCTGCACGTGCTGCGCGATGCGCGCTACACCGAATTGATGGCGCAACTGACCGACTGGCTGGGCGAACGCCGCTGGCAGCCCGAAGGCGGCCTGCCGAAAGATTCGCCGCTGCTGGAGCGCGCCGCGAAAAGCGCCCTGCCCCTGCTGCGCACGGCCGAGAAGCGCCTGGCCAAGCGCATCGACGGACTGGACGAAGCCGATGCACCGGGCCGTCACCGTGTGCGCATCGCGGCCAAGAAGGCGCGCTATGCGGCGGAATTCTTCCGCGACCTGCTGCCGGCGCAGCGCGTCAAGCGCTACCTGGGGCATCTCGAAAAGCTGCAGGATCGCCTGGGCGCGCTGAACGACCTGGCCGTGGCCGACCAGCTGCTCGAAGAACTCAAGGGTGGCAGCAGCCAGGTCGCCAAGCAGGCGGCTTATGTGCGCGGCTATATCGCGGCGACCGGGCAAGCCGATGTGCAGGGGCTGTCGAAAGTGCTGGCCGATGTCGCCAAGCGCCGCATCACGCGCTGATCCGCCCAGGCCACGCTGACAGCATGGCCAGCCGATGCCCCGCCAGTGTGCGGGGCATCGTCACATTTGCACCATGCGCGTACCGCCATTTCGCAGCGCCGCACTGCCTCGGTGCACACCGCGCCGCGCCGTTGTTCGTCACTGGTTTATCGCTTGCCGATCACTTTGCGCCGCCTGTGATTTGCTGTAACGTCGCCCTGTAACGGGCCTTGCGCCCCATTTGCGGCGTTGTGACCATCACCATCTTGCGGAGACTTCCATGCAGTTTTGCACCAGGCTTATCCCGTTCGCCGTCGCCATCGCCTTCGCCGGCGGCGCCAGCGCCCAGCAGGTCGTCAAAATCGGGCACGTGGGCCCGGTGTCGGGACCCAATTCGCACCTCGGCAAGGACAACGAGAACGCGGCGCGCATGGCGATCGATGAACTCAACGCAAAAGGCTTCACCATCAACGGCCAGAAGGTCACGCTGCAACTGCTGGCCGAAGACGACGCGAGCGACCCGAAACAGGGTACGGCCGTGGCCCAGAAGCTGGTTGATGCCAAGGTCAATGGCATCGTCGGTCACCTGAACTCGGGCACCAGCGTGCCGGCCTCGCGCATCTATCACAACGCCGGCCTGGTGCAGGTCTCGCCGGCCACCACCGCAACCCAGTTCACCAAGCAAAAGTTCCCCGGCGTGTTTCGCGTCGTGGCCAACGACGCCAAGCTTGGCGGCACGCTGGGCAAGTACGCGGTCGAGACGCTCAAGGTCAAGAACATTGCCATCATCGACGACCGCACCACCTACGGTCAGGGCGTGGCTGCCGAATTTGCGAAAGCGGCCCGGGGTCCCGGCGTGCGCATCGTCGACAAGCAGTTCACCAGCGCCACCGCGACCGATTTCACCGCTATCCTCACGGCGATTCGCGCCAAGAAGCCCGACCTGATTTTCTTTGGTGGCATGGATGCGGTGGCCGGCCCGATGCTCAAGCAGATGAAGGCGCTTGGCATCACGGCCCGCTTCATGGGCGGCGACGGCATGTGCACCGAGGCGCTGGGTCGCCTGGCAGGTGATGCAGTAGGCGATGGCAAGGTGGTGTGCGCCGAAGCCGGTGGCGTGAAAGGCGCGCAAGAGCAGAAGATGGCCGATTTCCGCGCACGCTTCAAGCAGAAGACGGGCCAGGAAGTGCAGCTGTATGCGCCGTATGTGTACGACTCGGTGATGGTGATGGCGACCGCCATGCAGAACGCGAAATCAGCGGAGCCGGCGAAGTACCTGCCGGAGCTGAAGAAGATCAAGTACGAGGGCGTGACCGGCACGATCCAGTTCGATCCGTCGGGGGACATCCTGAATGGCGCGCTGACGCTGTACACCTACCAGGGCGGCAAGCGTACGCGGATGGATGTGATCCGCTGAACGACAACCCGGCGCCCGCAGGCGCCGGGTAGGACGTCAGTCCAGCATTACTTTACATCGAAGCGATCCAGCTCCATCACCTTGGTCCAGGCTGCGACGAAGTCCTTCGCGAACTTCTGGCCGGCGTCGGCGCTGGCATACACTTCCGAGATCGAACGCAGCTGCGCATTCGAGCCGAACACCAGGTCGACGCGCGACGCGGTCCACTTCTTCTCGCCGGTCTTGCGATCGCGGCCTTCGAAGCGTTCGACGCCCTGGCCTGGCCGCGTGGCAGGACGCCATTCGGTGGCCATGTCGAGCAGGTTGACGAAGAAGTCGTTCGTCAACGCGCCCTTCTGCTGCGTCAGCACACCATCGGCGCTGCCGCCGGTATTGGCACCCAGCACGCGCAGGCCACCCACCAGCACCGCCATTTCCGGCGCCGTCAGCGTCAGCAACTGGGCGCGGTCGATCATCAACGATTCAGCCGGGATGCTGTACAGGGCCTTCTCGAAATTGCGGAAGGCATCCGCGACCGGTTCCATCGCATGGAACGATTCCACGTCGGTCTGCTCCTGCGACGCATCGGTGCGGCCCGGCGTGAACGGCACGGTGATGTCATGGCCCGCCGCCTTGGCTGCCGCCTCGACGCCTGCATTACCGGCCAGGACGATCAGGTCGGCCAGCGACACCTGCTTGCCGCCTGCTTGCGCCCCGTTGAACTCGCCCTGGATGCTTTCGAGCTGCGCCAGCACGCGGCCCAGTTGCTCCGGCTCGTTGGCCGCCCAGTCTTTTTGCGGGGCCAGGCGGATGCGCGCACCGTTGGCGCCACCGCGCTTGTCCGAACCGCGGAAGCTTGCGGCCGAGGCCCACGCCGTCGACACCAGTTCGCCGATGCCCAGGCCGGATGCCAGCACCTTGTCTTTCAGTACTTTCGCATCGGCGTCGTTAATCGCCGCACCTTCAGCCGCCGGCACCGGATCCTGCCAGATCAGCACTTCGGCCGGCACTTCCGGGCCGAGATAGCGGGCACGCGGGCCCAGGTCGCGGTGGGTCAGCTTGAACCAGGCGCGGGCAAAGGCGTCTGCAAACTGGTCCGGGTTTTCCAGGAAACGGCGCGAAATCGCCTCGTAGGCCGGGTCCATGCGCAGGGCCAGGTCGGACGTCAGCATCGTCGGACGGTGACGCTTGGCGGCGTCATACGCATCCGGGACGGTGGCATCGGCGTCCTTGGCGATCCACTGGTGGCCGCCAGCCGGGCTTTTCGTCAGCTCCCACTCGTGACCGAACAGGTACGTGAAGTAGTCGTGGCCCCATTGGGTCGGCGTGCTGGTCCAGGTGACTTCGAGGCCGCTGGTGATCGTGTCCGGGCCCTTGCCGCTGCCGAAGCTGTTCTGCCAGCCGAAGCCCTGGGCATGCAGGCCGGCTGCTTCCGGCTCTTCCTTGACGTGCTCGGACGGACCCGCGCCGTGCGTTTTACCGAAGGTGTGGCCGCCGGCGATCAGCGCCACGGTTTCTTCGTCGTTCATGGCCATGCGGCCGAACGTGTCGCGGATGTCGCGCGCCGATGCGACCGGGTCGGGCTTGCCGTCCGGGCCTTCCGGGTTCACGTAGATCAGGCCCATCTGCACTGCCGCCAGCGGATTTTCGAGGTCGCGCGAGTGGGTGATCTCGCTGTCGTCGTCCTTGTCGATGACGCCGCGGCCTTCCACGCCGGGCGAGCCCACCGTGTAGCGCTCGTCGCTGCCCAGCCACTTGTTCTCGCGGCCCCAGTAGACGTCGAGGTCGGGTTCCCACACGTCCTGGCGACCACCGGCAAAGCCGAAGGTCTTGAAGCCCATCGTTTCGAGAGCGACGTTACCGGTCAGGATGATCAGGTCGGCCCACGAGATTTTCTCGCCGTATTTCTGCTTGACCGGCCAGATCAGCCGGCGTGCCTTGTCGAGGCTGACGTTGTCAGGCCAGCTGTTCAGCGGTGCGAATCGCTGCTGGCCGCGGCCGGCGCCGCCACGGCCATCGCCGATGCGGTAGGTGCCGGCGCTGTGCCATGCCATGCGCACGAACAGGCCGCCGTAGTGACCGAAGTCAGCCGGCCACCAGTCCTGGGAATCCGTCATCACCTTGGCCAGATCGGCCTTGACTGCCTCGAGGTCGAGGCTATTGAAGGCAGCGCGGTAATCGAAGTCGCCACCCATCGGGTCGGACTTGGCCGAATGCTGTGCCAGCAGATCGAGACGCAGCGCCTTTGGCCACCAGTCGCGATTGGTGGTGCCGGTGCCGGCTGCGCCGCTGAACGGGCACTTGGCCGGGATATTGTCCACACTCATTTGTTTCTCCTGTCTGATCGGTAAGATTTGACAAAATTATAGAAAAACTTCGTGTACTCGTGGATTGGCAATGTTGATGGGTGCGATAGCGGGCGTCGCACCGACGGGTGCAGCGCGCACCTTTGACCCGCTCCAATTTTCCAATCGGCAACATTGCATCGACAACCGCTTGGTGGCGCGCTATCGTTCTCTCTTTCCAATAAGAAAGAAATCTTATCATGTCGATCAATCAACTCGTGTACGTCAGCCAGGCCACCCGCAAGATGTCCCCTAGCGACCTGGCAGGAATCCAGGACACGGCGAAAAATAACAATGCCCCACTCGACGTGACCGGAAGTTTGTTCTACAACGGCGGCTGGTTCCTCCAGGTGCTGGAGGGTCCGGTAGCAACGCTCGACAAGCTGTACCAGAAGATTGAACTCGATCCCCGCCACAAGAATTCGCGCGTTCTCTATAACGAACCAGCCAAGTTTCGCACATTCCCGCGCTGGAGCATGAACATGATCAACCTGAATGACCGTCAGGCCGACAAATACGATGAACTGGTGGAGGTGCTGGAAGCTGCGCAAGCCAACCGGCGCATCGGCTCGGCGGCACCGGCAGTGGCGTTACTGAAGATGTTTGCGAGCTGAGACTGCTCGGGCGCTCGCTACCAGCGGTCGAGCGTAACGAAGTCGCCCAGCGTCCCCCGCTGGGCCCAGCCTTCGAGTTCGAGCATCGGCTTCGGATAAAACTCGGCCACGTGCCCGAGGCACAGGATCGCCACCGGCTTGCCGCCTTCCGGAATGCCGAGCAGGGCCGCCAGCTGCACGGGGTCAAACAGCGACACCCACCCCATCCCCAAGCCTTCAGCACGCGCGGCCAGCCACATGTTCTGGATCGCGCAGGATACCGATGCCAGATCCATCTCGGGCAGCGTGCGGCGTCCGAACACGTACCGCTCACGCCCGTCCATCAGCGCCACGACCAGCACCTCGCCGCACTCGCGCAAGCCCTCGACCTTCAGGCGCATGAATTCCGCGCCACGCTCGCCCAGAGCGTCGGCGGTGGCCACGCGCTCGGCTTCGACGAGCGCGCAGATCTGCTCACGCAATGGCGTTGACGCGATACGGATGAAGCGCCACGGCTGCATCATGCCGACGCTGGGCGCCTGGTGCGCCGCTGTCAGCAGGCGCAGCAGCACTGCCTCGTCGATCGCGCCGGGGACGAAATGGCGCACGTCGCGCCGCTCGGCGATGGCGCGGTAGACGCCATCGACGTGGGCGTCGTCGAAGCGGTGCGCCATCGTCATCAATCCTCTACGTTCGCCTGGTGGAACACCAGGTCTTCCACATGTTCGCCCTTGCACAGGTGCTGGTCGATGATGCGGTCCATATTGTCCGGCGTGACGTCGTAGTACCAGGTGCCGTCCGGCTGGACGCAGACGATCGGCCCGCCCTTGCAAGCAGCGAAGCAGCTCACCCGGCTGCGCTTGACGCGCAACGGGCCGCCATCCAGGCCGCTGGCCTTGAACTTCTCGCCCAGGCTGTCGAACAACGCCTGTGCAGCGCCATCGGCATTGCAGCGAGGGCCGGTGCACACGAGCAGGTGGCGGCGGTAGACGCCGATGGTGGGCTTGGCGACCTGGCGGGGCGTATCGGGTGCGGGGGAATCGATGGTGGTCATGCTTCGGTCAGGTGGCAAGGGCGGGAGAATAGCCGGCGATCTTACACCACGCGCCCTGCGGATCGCCCATAAAAAAGGCGCAGTCAACGTTAAATGGAGGAGAGTTTTGAACTGATGAGCGCCACCGTGGTCCAACCCTGTCCCCAGCGTCAGGAGTCGATCATGAAAACGCCACGTTTCAAGAGTTGGTTCTCCAGGTTGCCATCACTGAACGGTCCGCAGCGCCGGCAAGTGCTCGACGCCCTGCATCCTGCAGCCGGGCTAGATCAGGTAGTGGCACTCATTGCCCAGGCCAGAGGCCCGGGCCGGTGCTGTCCCCGTTGTGGCAACCAAAGCTGCCACCGGCACGGATTCGCCAACGACCTGCAGCGTTTTCGCTGCTGCGCTTGCGGCCGTACATTCAACGACCTGAGTGGCACGCCCCTGGCACGGCTCAGGCTCAAGGCCAAATGGCTCGCGTATTCACAGGTATTGCTTGATTCACTGTCTGTGCGCAAGGGAGCAGATCGGATCGGCGTGCACCGCAATACCGCCTTCCGATGGCGCCACCGCTTCCTTGACTGGGTCAAGCTTGACCGACCGGCATCGCTCAATGGGATTGTCGAGGCCGACGAGACGTTTTTGCTTGAATCACAAAAAGGGTCCCGCACGCTCGACCGGCCACCGCGCCGGCGGGGCGGGCACGCCGCCATGCGTGGCATTTCGCGACATCTGGATTGCATACTGGTCGCGCGCGACCGCAGCGGCAACACCATCGACGCGGTCACTGGGCGGGGGGCATTGACGGCTGCGCAACTCGAACGCGACTTGCTGCCGCGGCTCGATCCGCAGGCGCTGCTGGTCACCGACAGCCATGCCGCCTACCGCGCCTTTTCACGCAAGCACAGGATTGCGCACGAGGCGGTCAACCTGCGTGCCGGGGTGCGCACCAGGCACCTCGGCAGTCGCGCTATCCACGTACAGAACGTCAACGCGTATCACGGGCGATTCAAAGCCTGGCTGCTGGGCTTTCGCGGCGTGGCCTCACGTTATCTGCGCAATTATCTGGGCTGGCGCTGGGCGCTGGATGGTGGCAGGGTATGTTCCTCAGAACAATTGCTGCGGATCGCGATCGGCGTCATCAATAGATAACGTTGACTGCGCCATGAAAAAGCGCGCCTTGCTCACGCAGGCGCGCTTCATGTCGTGCAGCAGCCGGATGGCTTATTTTGTCGCGAGCACCCACTTGACCAGCGAGCGCGCTTCGGCCTCGCTGACCTGCGGATTGGCCGGCATCGGGATCGGGCCCCAGGTGCCCGAGCCACCCTTGAGCACCTTCTGCACCAGCTTGTCTTCGGCGCCCTTCTGGCCCGCGTATTTTTCGGCGACGTCCTTGTAGGCCGGGCCAACCAGCTTGGTGGCTGACGTGTGGCAGGCCATGCAATTCTTGGCCTTGGCCAGGTCGGCCTGGGCCAGGGCGCTGCTAGATGCAAACGCCGACAGCACGACACACAACAACAGGGACCGCTTCATGGAATTCTCCGGATTAGTGACTGAGTGAATTTTACCGGCAATCCTCCGGGGCATCTGCAAGCGATACACTCTGTAACGCGATCACCACATTTGCTCATACGGTGTAACAGAAAACTGTTAAATTTGCCCATGAGCATCATTTACTCCGTAAGATGTGCGGCAACAAGGAGTTTTCACCATGCCCCTGATCCTCTTGATCGCCCTGCTTGCCGCCTTGCGCGGCTTCGAGGTCTGGCGTTTTGCCGACCTGTCCTGGTGGTACATCATCGGCCTGATGGTCGTCGCCTTCATCTGGTTCGAATACATCGAAAAGGCGCTGGGTCTGGACAAGCGCAAGGCGCACGACGTCGATGAACAACGCCGCAGCGACCGCGTGAAAAAGTCGCTGGGCAAGCGCCGCTGACCAGACCCCGGCGCTGTCGTCGTGGTGCTGTGATACTTGTGCTGTGATACATTGGACAACTCACCAAGCCCTGTCCATTCACACTTCCATCAATGCATCCCGAACTGCGCCAGCTGCGCCATTTCGTCGCCGTGGCCGAAGAGCTGCATTTCGGCCGCGCCGCGCAGCGCCTGCACATGACGCAGCCGCCGCTCTCGCAAAGCATCGCCAATCTCGAAGACCTGCTTGGCGCGCCGCTCTTCTTGCGCAACCGCCGCATGGTCGGCCTGACAGCGGCCGGCAGCGCGCTGCTGCCCGAAGCGCGCCGCATCCTCGACGAAGCCGGCGCGCTGCCCGAACTGGTGCGGCGCGCGGCCAGCGGTGAAGCAGGCCGCCTGGCGCTGTCGTTTGTCTCCACGGCCGGCCTGGGCATGCTGCCCGACGTGCTGCGCCGCTACCGCGCGGCGTTTCCGGGCGTGCGCCTGGTGCTGCACGAGGCGACGTCCGACGTGCAATTCGACGACCTGCTGTCCGGCCGCATCGATGCCGGCTTCGTGATCCCGCTGCAGCCGGGCGCGCCGGCAGGCATGGCCGATCCTGCGCTCGACTACCGCAAGCTGCTCGACGAACCGCTGGTGCTGTGCGCGCCCAGCGGACTGGCGGCGCTGGCCGCACCGGGGCCAGTGTGGCTGCGCGACCTGCCGCCGCTGCCGCTGGTGATCTTCCCGCGCACGGTGGCGCCCAGCCTGCACGATGCGATCCTCGCGTGCTATCGCGCCGCCGGCGTGGTGCCCACGATCGGGCAGGAGGCAATCCAGATGCAGACCATCGTCAGCCTGGTTTCCGGCGGCATGGGCTTGGCACTTGTGCCACAATCCGTCTCGAACCTGATGCGCCCCGGCGTAGAATACCGTGCCCTGCGCGACGCCGCGCCGCTGGCCGAAACGGGCCTGGCATGGCGGCGCGATAACGATTCGCCCGTCCTCAAGGGCTTCCTGGACCTATTGAAGAAAGACTGATTATGCTGATTCATCCGCAGCCGGACCCGATCGCGCTCGCGCTCGGGCCGGTGCAAATCCACTGGTATGGCCTGATGTACGTGGTCGCCTTTGCCCTGTTCATCATGCTGGGCCGCGTGCGCATCCGCATGCCGCACGTGGCGGTGCAGGGCTGGACCAAGGATGATCTGGACGACATGTTGTTCTACGGGATGCTCGGCGTGATCCTCGGCGGCCGCCTGGGCGAAGTGCTGTTCTACCAGCCGCTGTACTACCTGGCGCACCCGCTCGAAATCTTCATGATCTGGCGCGGCGGGATGTCGTTCCACGGGGGCTTCCTGGGTGTGCTGATCGCGATGGCGCTGTGGGCCCGCAAGCGCCGCCGCAACATCCTCGACGTCTACGACTTCATCGCGCCGCTCGTGCCGCTGGGGTATGCCGCCGGCCGCATGGGCAACTTCATCAACGCCGAACTGCCGGGCCGTCTGGCCGATCCGAGCCTGCCGTGGGCCATGCTGTGGCCGGGCGTGACCGGTCCGCGCCATCCGTCGCCGCTGTACCAGGCGCTGATCGACGGCGTGCTGGTCTTCATCATCCTGTGGATGTTCGCGCGCAAAGCGCGTCCGCGCCTGGCCGTGGGCGCCATGTTCACGCTGCTGTATGGCTGCGCGCGCTTCTTCACTGAATGGTTCCGCGTGCCGGATTGGGAAACCACCGTGTTCGGCTTGCCGATCACGTCGGGCCAGGTATTGTCGCTGCCGATGATCATTGGTGCGCTGGCCATGCTGGTGTGGGCGTATCGCAAAGCGCCGGCGCGCCCCGTGACGGCATAAGTATCCCCAGGGTGGGCGAACGCACAGAGCGCCCACCCTTGCCGCATCCACAATGGGCCTCCACGACACGGAGTCCCGATGGTTCAAGTCCAGCGCAAACGACGTACCGGCTGGTGGCTGCTGCTCGCAGCCGTCATCGTCGCCAGCGGCATCGCGTTTGCCATCATGTGGCGTCCCGCGCTGGCGCCGCAGTCCACACCACCATCCTTCGACACCACCCGCATCGAACGCGGCGCCAATCTGGCGCGTCTTGGCATGTGCGCCTCGTGCCACACGCCGGATCTGTCGCGCCCCTTCGCCGGCGGCAAGCCGATGAACACCCCGTTCGGCACGGTCCACAGCACCAACATCACCCCCGATACCACGACTGGCATTGGCGCCTGGAGCGAGGCGGCTTTTACACGGGCGATGCGCGAAGGCGTTGCACGCGACGGCCACCTGCTGTATCCGGCCTTCCCGTACAACCACTATGTGCGCATGACGGACGGCGACATCCAGGATTTGTACGCCTACTTCATGACGCGCCCCGCGATCGTGGCACCGGCGCGCGAGAACCGGATGACCTTCCCGTTCGGATTCCGCCCACTGGTCGCGTTCTGGAATGTGCTGTACCTGGACGATGCGCCCTGGCAGCCGGTCGCCGGGCAATCGGCCGAATGGAACCGCGGCGCGTACCTGGCCGACGCGGTCGCGCACTGCGCCGCCTGCCACACGCCGCGCACGCTGTTGGGCGGCCCCGATCTGAAGAAGCAGCTTGGCGGCGGCGAAGCCGATGACTGGTACGCGCCGGCGCTGAATGAGCATTCGCCATCGCCCCTGCCCTGGACGCGCGACCAGCTGCAGGCGTATCTGCGCACGGGCGTCGCGCATGATCATGCGATGGCGGCCGGGCCGATGCAGGATGTGGTCACGCACCTGGCGCAAGCGGACGAGCGCGACGTGGCGGCGCTGGCCGCCTGGACCCACAGCCAGCTGGCCAAGGCGCCGCCGCGCGCAACGCCGGCGCAGCAGGCCGGCCCGCTGCCCAAGCCCGCGAAGGACGATCCCGACCTGCAGCGCATGACGCTCGGCTACGCCGTGTATGCCAATTCGTGCGCGCGCTGCCACGACGCCGGGCGCGACGCCAGTTCCGGCACCGCGCTGCCGCTGCAAAAGGCGATCGCGCTGTACGACCCCGATCCGCGCGACCTGATTCACATCACGCTGGATGGCATCACGCCGCCCGATGGCGAGCCGTCGCGCTTCATGCCGGCGTTCAGGACGATCCTGACCGACGAACAGACAGGCGCGCTGGCGGCCTACCTGCGCAAATACGGCGCGAACCAACCCGTGTGGCCCGATCTGGACAAGGCCGTGCGCAAAGCGAGCAAAGAATGACGACCTACCGCCTGCAAGTGAACGGCAAGGTGCACGCCGTCGATCAGGACGCCGACACCCCGCTGCTGTACGTGCTGCGCAACGACCTCGAACTCAATGGCGCGAAGTTCGGCTGCGGCCTGGGCCAGTGCGGTTCGTGCACGGTGCTGCTGGACGGGAAGCCGGCGATGTCGTGCATGGTGCCGGTGTCCGTCGTCGGCCAGCGGCCGGTGCGCACGGTCGAAGGCTTGGGCAATGCCACCACCCCGGGCGTACTGCAGCAAGCCTTCATCGACGAGCAGGCCGCCCAGTGCGGCTACTGCATCGCCGGCATGCTGATGCAGGCCACGGCGCTGCTCGAAAAGACCCCTGCGCCGACTGACGCCCAGATCCGCGCCCACATGTCGCCGAACCTGTGCCGCTGCGGCACGCATATGCGCATCCTGCGTGCGGTACGGCGCGCCGCCAATACGCTGGCAGCGAAGGGCACGCCATGACGATCGATACCGGCCGCCGTGCCTTTCTCGCTGGCAGCGGCGCCCTGACGCTGTCGTTCGCGCTGCCGGCAACCGCCTTTGCCGCCCCGGGCGAATTGCCCAAGAGCCTGGACAAGTCGCCGTGGCTCGACGCCTGGATCCGCATTGAGGCCAATGAACGCATCACGGTGTTTACGGGCAAGGCCGAACTGGGCCAAGGCATCAAGACCGCGCTCTTGCAGGTGGTGGCCGACGAACTGCGCCTGGCGCCTGGCCGCCTGCAGCTCGTCACCGCTGACACGGCGCGCACGCCGGACGAAGGCATCACCGCCGGCAGCAACTCGATGAAGGACAGCGGCACGGCGCTGCGCCATGCGGCCGGCCAGGTGCGTCTGCGCCTGGGCGAACTGGCTGCCACGCGCCTGGGCGCGCCCGTGGGCAACCTGGCGCTGAAGGATGGCGCGTTCAGCGCGGGTGGCCGGCGCGTCACGTTCGGCCAGCTGGTGACGGGCCAGGAACTGCACCTGCGCGCCACGCCGGTGCCGGCACCGCCCCCGCCAGGCCCGCGCACGGCAATCGGCAAGTCGGTGCCGCGCGTCGACATTCCCGCCAAGGTCACGGGTGGCGCGGCCTACGTGCAGGACCTGCGCCTGCCGCAGATGGTGCATGCGCGCATCGTGCGGCCACCGTCGCAGGCCGCGCGCCTGATCGCCGTCGATGTCGCCGCGATCGAACGCCTGCCGGGCGTGCTCAAGGTGGTGCAGGACGGGCGTTTTCTGGCCGTGATCGCCGAGGGCGAGTACCGCGCCGTCAAAGCAGCGACGGCGCTGGCGCGGGCCACGCGCTGGGAGACGCCGGCATCGCTGCCGGTGCATCCCGACGTGAATACGTTCATCCGCGCCCAGCCCGCCGAGGCGCTGCCGATCCTGGCGCGCGGCGCACCAGGATCGGTTGGCCGCAAGTTTGCCGCGCGCTACACGCGCCCGTTCCAGCTGCACGCGTCCATCGGCCCCTCGTGCGCCGTGGCGCAGCTGGTCGACGGCCGCTACACGGTCTGGACCCACGCGCAGGGTGTCTACCCGCTGCGCACGGCCCTGGCCGAACTGATCGCCGTGGACGAAGACACGATCCGCTGCATCCACGTCGAAGGGTCGGGCTGCTATGGCCACAACGGCGCCGACGATGTCGCGGCCGACGCGATCCTGCTCGCGCGCGCCCTGCCCGGCCGGCCCGTGCGCGTGCAGTGGATGCGCGAAGAGGAACACGCGTGGGAGCCGTTCGGCGCGGCGATGGTGGTGCAGGTGGCCGCCACGCTCGACAGCACCGGCCGCATCGCCGACTGGCAGCACGATGTCTTCACGCCGCCGCACAATACGCGCCCCGGCAAGGCCGGCAATCTGCTGGCGGCCACGCACTTGGCGCGCCCGTTTGCGCCACCGGTCGCCAAGCCGGCACCGCAACCCGAAGGCAGCGGTGACCGCAATGCGATTCCGTATTACGTGCTGCCCAATGCACGCGTGGTGCACCACTTCCAGCCGAAGCCGGTCCTGCGCTCGTCGGCGCTGCGCGGCCTGGGTGCCTATTGCAATGTGTTTGCCATCGAAAGCTTCATGGACGAACTGGCGCGCGCCGCGAACAGCGACCCGGTCGCGTTCCGGCTGCGGCACCTGGACGATCCACGCGCGCTCGACGTGGTCAAGCTGGCGGCAGCAAAGTTTGGCTGGGATGGCTACCGGCGCCCTGCCCGGCGCGGGCGCGGCTTCGCATTTGCGCGCTATAAAAACCTGGCCTCGTACTGCGCCATCGCGGTGGAAGTCGAGGTCGCGCGCGAGACGGGCCTGGTGCGCATCACGCGCGCGGTGAGCGCCGTCGATTGCGGTGAGATCGTCAGCCCCGATGGCGTGCGCAACCAGATCGAGGGCGGCATCATCCAGTCGGCCAGCTGGACCTTGCTGGAACAGGTGCGCTTCGACGCATCGCGCGTTCTGACGGTGGACTGGGCGTCGTATCCGATCCTGCGCTTTGCCCAGGCGCCGGAACAGATCGACGTGCACCTGATCGACCGCCCCGGCCAGCCGTTCCTGGGCACCGGCGAAGCGGCGCAGGGCCCGGCAGCAGCGGCGATTGCCAACGCCGTGTTCGACGCCTGCGGCCTGCGCATGCGCGACCTGCCGCTGGACCGGGCACGAATGCGCAAGGCTTAGTTAAAGGCCTTCCAGAACATGTAAGCGGCCAGCGCGCACAGGATCACGCTGAAGATGCGCTGCAGCTGCCGCACCGGCAGCTTGTGCGCGGTACGCGCGCCCAGCGGCGCCATGGACACGCTGGCCAGCACGATGATCGCCAGCGCCGGCAAGTAAATGAAACCCAGCGACCAGGGCGGCAAGCCGGGTTCGCCCCAGCCGAAATAGACGTTCGACAGGGTGCCCATCAGCGCAACCGGAAAACCGATCGCAGCGCTGGTGGCCACGGCATTATGGATGCGTATATTACAGCGCGTCATGAACGGGACCGAGACGAAGGCGCCGCCCGCACCCACGAGGCCCGCCAGGATGCCGATCACGCTGCCCGCTGCAAACATGCCCGGTTTGCCGGGCAGCTCACGCGCCGCCGCCGGTTTTTTCCCGATCAGCATCTGGATCGCCGAGTAAGCCACGAAGCAGCCGAAAAAGAAGGCCAGCACCGGGGTGTTCATCTGCTTGCCGATCCAGGGCCCGATCCACGCACCGAGCAGAATGCCGGGCGTGAACAGGCGTACGACATGCCACAGCACGGCGCCGTGCTTGTGATGTGCACGCACCGACGACAACGAGGTAAAGAAGATGGTGCCCAATGAGGTGGCGATCGCCATGTGCACCACGAGTTCCTCGGGAAAGCCGCGCGCCGTGAAGATCATCGTAATGAACGGGACGAGGATCATGCCGCCGCCGACGCCAAGCAGGCCGGCCACGAAGCCCCCGAATGCGCCCATTGCCAGCAGGGCCAGGATGAGCAGCGGATCGAATGCGGGCGCCATCATCAAGCCCCCTTGCCGCGCACCAGCGCAACGATGGTGGTGTACTGGGCTTTGGTGACCGGCGAGATCGACAGCCGGCTGCCCTTCTGCAGCAGCACCATGTCGTCCAGCGCGGCGACCGTGCGCAGTTCGGCCAGCGGCACGAAGCGGCCCGCTTCGACTGCCTTGACGTCGACCGAGATCCAGCGCGGCGTTTCCGGCGTGGCCTTCGGGTCGTGGTAATGGCTGGCGGCGTCGAACTGGGAGGCGTCCGGGTACGGGCCACTGACGATTTCGGCGATGCCGGCCACGCCCGGCAGCTTGCCGCCCGAGTGGTAGAACAGCACGCCGTCGCCGACGGCCATGGCGTCGCGCATGAAGTTGCGCGCCTGGTAGTTGCGCACGCCAAACCAGGCCACGGTGGCGCCGGGGGCGGCGAGGACGTCGTCGAAACTGACTTCGTCGGGCTCGGATTTCATCAACCAATAGCGCATCGCGCTGTTCTCCCTGCCAGCACGCGATGCACCGGAAGCACACATGAAAAAAGCGGCTGCGTACCGAGTGCGCAACCGCTTGTATGTTTAGTCCCCGCCTGTGCCGTTTTTGCCGGCATCCTGAACCACAACGGTTCAAGGCGGTCACGGTCAGATCAATTTCGGGTTCGTCGGACTAGCGACGCTCACACCCATCGAACTTGTTCCACGACCTATGCGTAAGAATGGTTCAAGGAATATATGGCAAATCTCGAACACCGCAGGGCAGAAAAGAGTTTACTCCTTTGACCAGCCCTGTCAAACGGATTCGGCCTTTCAGGTCAGATTTTCCTGGTCAGTCAGAACGCGGTCCAGCACCGTGTGCATCGACTCGAGTTTCTGCTTGACCTCGAGGATCGACATGTCCGACAGCGGTCCCTGCGGCGATTTCACCGACAGGAATTCGGCGGCCACGCTCAGCGCCGCCATCACGGCGATGCGGTCGGTACCCTTGACCTTGCCGGAATCGCGCAGCTGGCACATCTTGCCATCGAGGTAGCTCACCGCTTCGCGCAGCGTGCGCTGTTCGCCGTCGCGGCATGCCAGGCGGTAGGACTGGCCCATGATATGCACGTCGAGATGGATCATCGTGCCCCCTGACGTTGAGCGTGAGCGAGATGCGGCGGGATCGGCGCATTGGGATCGCGCGGCGCCTCCTGGGCAGACGCGTCTGCGACAGATGCGTCTGCAGCAGGTTCTTCTTCGGCGTCCGGCGCATCCGGCGGCTTCGGCAATTCGTCGAGCAGCGCTTCGACGCGGCGCTGCGCTTCGATCAGGCGTTCCTTGAACGCCAGATTTTCTGCGCTGAGCAAGGTATTGGCCTGCCGCAGCAGGTAATTCTCGGCACGCAACGACTGGGTCAGTTGCGCAAGCCGGTCGATTTTGTCTGAAAGGTCTTGGAATTCGGAAATCATCCGACACTATAGGATCGAGTTGCTTTTTCCGTCAACCGGTGCTCATTGCCGTGCGGCAGTAATAGCGCTGGCGTGCGGCACCGATGTGGTTGGCGGTGTACGCTGCCGGCCTTCCGTGGCGTCACCCACGGCAGCCAAACGGCGGCAAACATTGCGAATATGCCAATGTCATCATTGCGCTATATCACATGTTTAAAATGATTTCACCATCATGCGCCTTGAAAAGGCAGGTTATCGTCCCTATAATTAGCACTCGTTAGCTGAGAGTGCTAACAACTCTTTGCAGACCGGCGCAGCATCATCAGATTGCTGCGACGGCGTCAAAAACGCTAGTTAAACCATTGAATATTAAGGAGTTTTGCATGAACCTTCGCCCTCTGCACGATCGCGTAATCGTGAAGCGTCTCGACCAGGAAACCAAAACTGCGTCCGGCCTGATCATCCCTGATGCCGCGGCAGAGAAGCCGGACCAAGGCGAAGTTCTCGCCGTTGGTAACGGTAAAGTGCAAGATAACGGCCAGCTCCGCCCTCTGGAAGTGAAAGTCGGCGATCGCGTGCTGTTCTCCAAGTATGGCGCTCAGACCGTCAAGATCGATGGCCAGGAACTGCTGGTGCTGCGCGAAGAAGAAATCCTCGCGATCGTCGCACTGTAATTTCTGACCCCACTCACGAACATTTCGGAGAAATAACAAATGGCAGCTAAAGAAGTAGTATTCGGCGACGCAGCGCGCGCCAAGATGGTCGAAGGCGTCAATATCCTCGCCAATGCAGTCAAAGTCACCCTGGGCCCGAAAGGCCGTAACGTCGTGCTCGAGCGCTCGTTCGGCGCGCCGACCGTCACCAAG
Organism: Massilia aurea; assembly: GCF_014200505.1. Classification (GTDB taxonomy): domain Bacteria; phylum Pseudomonadota; class Gammaproteobacteria; order Burkholderiales; family Burkholderiaceae_D; genus Telluria; species Telluria aurea_B. The sequence goes on from NZ_JACHBX010000003.1 coordinate 689,374, forward strand.
GATGGTGTCTCGGTCGCCAAAGAAATCGAACTGAAAGACAAGCTGCAGAACATGGGCGCGCAGATGGTCAAGGAAGTTGCTTCCAAGACCAGCGACAACGCCGGTGACGGCACCACCACCGCGACCGTGCTGGCACAAGCCATCGTTCGCGAAGGCATGAAGTTCGTTGCCGCCGGCATGAACCCGATGGACCTGAAGCGCGGCATCGACAAGGCAGTTGCTGCCACCGTCGAAGAACTGCGCAAGATCGCCAAGCCAACCACCACCACCAAAGAGATCGCACAAGTCGGCGCCATTTCGGCCAACTCGGAAACCTCGATCGGTGAGCGCATCGCTGAAGCAATGGAAAAAGTGGGCAAGGAAGGCGTCATCACCGTGGAAGACGGCAAGTCGCTGAACGACGAGCTGGACATCGTGGAAGGCATGCAGTTCGACCGCGGCTACCTGTCGCCGTACTTCATCAACAACCCGGACAAGCAAGTCGCCGTGCACGAAAACCCATTCGTCCTGCTGTGCGACAAGAAAATCTCGAACATCCGTGACCTGCTGCCGGTACTGGAACAAGTCGCGAAAGCTGGCCGTCCACTGGTCATCGTCGCTGAAGACATCGACGGCGAAGCGCTGGCGACCCTGGTCGTCAACAACATCCGCGGCATCCTGAAGACCGTTGCAGTCAAGGCCCCAGGCTTTGGCGACCGTCGCAAGGCCATGCTGGAAGACATCGCTGTCCTGACCGGCGGCCAGGTCATCGCTGAAGAAGTCGGCCTGACGCTCGAAAAGGTCACGCTGGAAGAGCTGGGCCAGGCCAAGCGCATCGAAGTCGGCAAGGAAAACACCATCATCATCGACGGCGCTGGCCAGGCTGAATCGATCGAAGGCCGCGTCAAGATGATCCGCGCCCAGATCGAAGAAGCGACCTCGGACTACGACCGCGAAAAACTGCAAGAGCGCGTGGCCAAGCTGGCCGGCGGTGTTGCCGTGATCCGCGTCGGTGCAGCCACCGAAGTCGAGATGAAAGAAAAGAAAGCACGCGTTGAAGATGCACTGCACGCTACCCGCGCTGCCGTGGAAGAAGGCATCGTTGCCGGCGGCGGCGTGGCCCTGCTGCGCGCCCGTGCCAACATCACCGTCAAGGGCGACAACCCTGACCAGGACGCTGGTATCAAGATCGTCCTGCGCGCAATGGAAGAGCCACTGCGCATGATCGTCCAGAACGCCGGCGAAGAGCCATCGGTCGTCGTTGCAGCAGTGTTGGCCGGCACCGGCAACTACGGCTACAACGCAGCCAACGGCACCTACGGCGACATGGTCGAAATGGGCGTGCTGGATCCAGCCAAGGTCACCCGCTCGGCACTGCAGAATGCAGCGTCGATCGCCGGCCTGATGCTGACCACCGATTGCATGGTGTCGGAACTGTCGGAAGACAAGCCAGCCGGCGGCATGGGTGGTATGGGCGGCATGGGCGGTATGGGTGGTATGGACGGCATGATGTAATTGCCGGGGCAGTCCGGGCGAAGCGCGCTGCGTGCTTCGCCCATACTACCCACAATAAAAAACCCGCGAGGTTCACACCTCGCGGGTTTTTTGTTGTCTGCGTTTTTTGCGTGTCAGCGGGCGCGCGGGCCCTTGCGACGCAACCACAGCAGCGCGGCCAGTGCGATGCCGCCGAGCCACAGCGTGCCCGGTTCAGGCACTTCGGTCGGCGGGGCCGGTTCGACCACGGTGTCGCCAGGGGTCGTTGGCGTCGCCGGCACGGTCGGGGTACCTGGCGTACCCGGCGCACCAGGGGTCTGCGGCGTGCCAGGCGTGCCAGGGGTACCCGGTGTGACCGGCGTGTCAGTACCGGCGCCTGGCGGCAAAGGCGGCAGCGGCGGCAGAGGCGGCAGCGTATCGACCGGCAGTTCGGGCACGCCGTTGCCGCCGCCGTCCCGCACGGGGGTCAAGGGCAGAACCGGGTTGCCACCAGGGCGATCCGTGCCGACCGGCGGACTAATGCTTCCCGGCACCGTGCTCCCGCCACCATCCCGGACCGGCACTGGTATGTCATTGCCGGTGTCGTCGCTGCCGCCGACAGGGCCAGGAGGGCCCAGCACGCCGCCAGAATAGATCGGCGAGCCATACCAGCCCGGCAGGCCAGGTGGTTGCCCCTGGCGGGACGGCGTCGGCGTCGGCGTCGTATTTTCCGGCGTCAGCAGGCCAGCGCCATCGGGGAAGCTGGTCGCGTAGTAGCGCTGCCCCACTGCCTCGCTGGTGGACAAGTCGTCCATGCCCACCGGCAGTATGCCGCCCTCTTCGCCTGCCACGCCAACCAGATCGGATGGCGTGCCGACAGCGAGCACGGTATCGAGTTCGGCTTCGCTTGGCCCGTGGGGTTCGACCGGATACTGCGGCATGTCCGAAATGCGGTTGGCGCAGCGGGCGCGGATCTCGTGCTCGCCGTCGGTCAGCAGCGTCTCGCCCTTCTCGAGCATGACCTTCTTCGAGGTCCAGTAGATTTGACCGTTTTTCCGGTACGACACATAAACCGCGCGCGGCGCCGTCACGGTCACGGCGCGGGCATGCTCGACATTGAAGGTCGCGTAGTGCGCCGCCACGAGCCGGTCGGTGCGCAGGATCTGCGCCAGTTCGACCTTGTCCGCCACACCGCCGGGCACGACCGAGTGCCGGTAGATGCGCCGCGCCGCGGCCGTTTGCTGCGCCGTGGGCGCCGTCGTGCTCAACGCATGCGCTGGCGCAGCAGTGACCGGTGCCGCGTGCGAGGCCTGCCCGAACGTTGGCCAGCTGATCGAGGGCGATGGCAGCACGACGCCGGCCACGCCGACAGCAACACCCAGCACGGCCAGCGCCATCAGGCGCTTTTCACGGTGCGAGCTTCGTTCGAGACGACGTTGGTAGGTAGCGCGGCTGTCCATGCGATGTATTGACTGGTAGGAGTGATCCTACAGAATATCATTACTTGCACTAACAAAATCAAATGCCGACATGAAACACATTGAGAGCGTGGTGAAAACCACGAAAGCATTTCCATGTGGGAATAATAACGTTCGTATGGACGCTATGGACAACCCATTTGCCGCTAAAACAGGCATGGTTTAGTATGGCCGTCTTATCTTTCGGAACCTGCCATGTCCCTACGCGCCGCTGCCCTCCCTATCTTGCGCATGTCCCTTGCCGCGCTTGCCCTGTGCTGCGCGGTCGCTGCCTGCCAGCGCGCCGAGCGACCGGCGCCACCGCCCGCCCCGGCGCCGGCCACACCCGTCGTCCAGGCGCCGGCGCACAGCAAGGAACAGGCCATGGCCGCCTTACTGGCCTTGCCGGAACTGAAGGCGTGGTCGGCGCAGATCGAACGGCGTACGGACGGCAAGGCGCACGGCGCTGTGGTCGAGGACAACCCGGCGCCGCGCGAGGTGAACGGCAAGACCTACTACCAGCTGAGTTTTGTCGAAAACCGCGCGCAGGACGCGCGGCGGCAAGAGAGCTTCCTGGTCGCGCAGGACGGCAGCGAAATCCTGGTCGAGGACACCGAGTCCGACACCCTCCTGAGCCTGCAGGAATGGCGCCGCACGATCGAGCGCGTCAACCTGAAAAGCGCAGATTAACTATCCAGGTGCGAGATCAGCAGCCGGCGCGGATCCTGCCCCGGCGCCGGTCCATGCTGGCCATCGACCGAGATCCCGACGGCCATGATATCGATCAGCAGCAGCTGCAGGATGCGCGAAATCATCGACAGAAAACTCGTGCTGTCCTCGGCGTGATCGACTGCCAGGCACACGCTGGCCTTGCGCGCCAGCGGCGACTGGCTGTTGCTGATCGCGATGACGTCGGCGCCGGCCGCGCGCGCGATGTCCACTGCCTCCAGCAGTTCGGGCAAGCCGCCTGAATTCGATACCGCAATCACCACGTCGCCCGGCCCGAGCAATTCGGCGGCCAGCGTGAACAGGTGCGCGTCGCCATACAGCGCAGTAGGAATGCGAAAGCGAAAGAACTTGTGCTGGCCATCGAGCGCCACCGCGCGCGAATTGCCCATCGCGTAGAACTCGACGCGTTTGGCACGGCTGACCATCTCGATCGCGCGGTCCAGCGAGCGCACGTCGAGCTGGTCGCGAAAACGCAGGATCGCCGAGACCGTGTTGTCGATGACCTTGGCCGACAGATCGTGCGTGCTGTCGCTCAGGCGCACCTGGCTGTGGCGCACGGGGATCGAGCCGGTCAGGCTGCTGGCGAACTTGAGCTTGAAGTCGGCCAGGCCCTGGAAGCCCAGCGAGCGGCAAAACCGGATCACGGTCGGCTGGCTCACGTCGGCCAGGCGCGCGATCTCGGCGATCGGCTCATTGAGCACCATGCGCGGCTGGTCGATCACGAGGCTGGCCACGCGCCCTTCGGCGGGCGAGAGCTCGTGGCGCAGCTGCGTGATGCGCTCCATCAGCGTGTTGGCCCCGCTGCGTCCGCGCAGGTGTTCGGCCAGGATGGTGGCCACGCCGTGGAAGGCGGGGTTCGGCGTCGTGATCACCCAGGTCGGAATGTCGGCCAGGTAGTCCGAGAAACGGCCCTTGGCTTCGAAGCGCGCGCGAAACGGCGAGCTGGCAAACCACTCGCCCAGGCGCGGCACGATGCCCCCGCCGATGTACACGCCGCCAAACGCGCCAAGCGTGACGGCCAGGTTAGCCGCCGCGCCGCCCAGCATGCCGCAGAAGCATTCGAGCGTTTCCAGGCACAGCGCATCGTTCTGTTCGAGCGCGCCGGCCACGATCGTCGCGGCCGTGCGCGGCGCCGCGTCGACGCCATTGCGGTCGGCCAGCGCGCGGTAGATCACTTCCATCCCGGGCCCGGAAATCAGGCGCTCGTTCGACACGTGCGGCCACTCGCGCCACGCGTATTGCAGGATCGCGAATTCGCGCTCGTCGAACGGCGCGAAGTTCACGTGCCCGCCTTCGCTGCCCAGCGTGACGAAACCGTCGGCGGTCGGAATCCCGCCCGAGACGCCCAGGCCCGTGCCCGGCCCCAGCACGCCGATGACCGCGCCCGGCACCGCCTTGCCCGGGCCGACCTGCATCAGGTCGTCGCGCGCAAAATTGGGCAAGGCCGTGGCCAGCGCCGTGAAGTCATTGACGATCAACAGCGTGGCCAGGCCCAGCTCGCGCCGCACCGCATCGGTGGAAAACTCCCACGCGCGGTTGGTCATGCGCACATAGTCGCCGCTGATCGGATTGGCCACCGCAAAGGCGCCGTGGTGCAGCGTGACGTCCTGGTGGTCGAGCAGATAATGGCGCAGCAGCGGCACGATGCCGGCGAAGTCGTCGCAGCGCAGCACCGCCACGTCGCGAAACACGCCGGGCGCGCATTGCAGCGCGAAGCGCGCATGCGTGGCGCCAATGTCCGCGAGCAGGCGCGGGCCATCGGCGAACGCCGTGCGCGCGAATTTTTCGGGCTGCGCGCCGGCCATCAGCGGTTCGCCGCCACGGTGCCGAACCAGGCCCCGTACGGCGCCAGCGTGACGCGGCCCTGCTGCGCACTGCCCTGCAAGCCGTCGACCGGCATCTGCGCCACGCCGTCGGTTGCCGGCCAGTCGAAGCTGACTTCTTCACCCGACAGATTGAACGCAGCCAGCACGCTGTCGTGCCCGGCCAGGTCCCGGCGCAGGGCCAGAACCGGCTCGGGTGCATCGAAGAACGCGATCTCGCCGCGCGTCAGTTGTGGCAGGCTGCGGCGCAGGGCGATGAAGCGGCGCTGGAAGTTCAGCATCGAGTCATGGTCGCGGTCTTGCACGTCGACGGCCGCCTTGACGTGCGCGGCGTCCACCGGCAGCCACGGCTGGCCGTCGGTAAAGCCCGCGTGCGGCGCGTCGGCGACCCACGGCATCGGCGTGCGGCAGCCGTCGCGGCCCTTGAACTCGGGCCAGAAGGTCTTGCCGTACGGGTCCTGCAGCAGTTCGTACGGCACATCGGCTTCGGTCAGGCCCAGTTCATCGCCCTGGTACAGGCATGGCGTGCCCTTGAGCGAGAGCTGCATCGCCAGCACCAGCTTGGTGAAACCAGGGGCCGGGTTGACGCCGCCCCAGCGCGTGGCCACGCGGATCGCATCGTGGTTACCGACCGACCAGGACGCCCAGCCATCCTTGACGCGCTCGTTGAATTCCTCGACCTGGCGGCGCACATGCGCGGCCGTGAAGACCGGCGTAAGCAGATTGAAGCTGTAGGCCATGTGCAGCTTGTTGCCGCCTTCGGTGTACTCGCTCATCTGGGCCAGCGCGTCGTCCGAGCTGATCTCGCCGATCGACACGGCGCCGAATTCATTCAGCTGTGCGCGCACGCGCTCGAGGAACGCGATGTTCTCGGGCTGCGTCTTGTCGTACAGGTGCGCCTGCATGCCGTACGGGTTCACGTCGGTCACGGTCGACGTGTCGCGCACCAGCGCTGGCGGGTTGCTGCGCAGCTGGCGATCGTGGAAGTGGAACACGCACGCATCCATGCGCACGCCATCGACGCCGCGCTCGAGCCAAAAGCGCTGCGCATCGAGGTGCGCCTGCTGCACCAGCGGATTGTGGAAGTTCAGCTGCGGTTGGCTCACGAGGAAGTTATGCAGGTAGTACTGCTTGCGGCGGGTGTCCCACTGCCACGACGAGCCGCCGAACACCGACAGCCAGTTGTTGGGTGGGTTGCCGTCCGGGAGCGGGTCGGCCCACACATACCAGTCCGACTTCGGATTGTCGCGGTTGGCGCGGCTTTCGACGAACCATTTGTGCGTCTCGGCCGTGTGCGACATGACCTGGTCGATCATGATCTTCAGGCCCAGGCTGTGCGCCTTGGCGACCATGCGGTCAAAGTCGGCCAGGTCGCCAAACAGCGGATCGACGTCGCAATAGTCCTCAATGTCGTAGCCAAAATCGGCCATCGGCGACTTGAAGAACGGCGACAGCCAGACGATGTCCACGCCCAGGCTCGCGATGTAGTCGAGCTTTTCAGTCACGCCGGCCAGGTCGCCGACCCCGTCACCGTTGGTGTCGAGGAAGCTGCGCGGGTATACCTGATAGATGATGGCTTCGCGCCACCAGTTCGGGTTGTCGGTCGTCGAGATCTGGGTCATTGGCTGGTCCGGGCTGATGCGTGATGTGGAATTCTAGGCAATATACATCAGGCGAACGGTCTTGACAATTCCAACCAGCCAGCGATAAAACCCATTTAGTCATTTAATTTCAATGACTTGAAGCGTTATAGGCGATTCTTCCGATTCTTCATCCGTACCTAAACTACGTATGCATGTTGCCACTTTGTTTCTAGTTTGTTTCACGACAATTTTTATGTTGCAAAGAGAGGCGTCCCCGTCATAGCATCGCGTCTGTTTGCCAATTCAAGGAAGCGGTTCGATGACATCTCTCGCAAAACCAGGCACCGGGCGCATGCCCCGGCAAATCCCCTACATCATTGCCAATGAGGGGTGCGAACGCTTCAGTTTCTACGGGATGCGCAACATCCTGACGCCCTTCCTGATCACGACCCTGTTGATGTTTTTGCCGGAAGACATGCGCACCGGCGAAGCCAAGCACGTGTTCCACACGTTTGTCATCGGCGTCTATTTCTTCCCGCTGTTGGGCGGCTGGCTGGCCGACCGCTACTTCGGCAAGTACAACACGGTGTTCTGGCTCAGTCTCGTGTACTGCCTCGGTCACGCCTGCCTGGCCATCTTTGAAGACAACGTCAACGGCTTCTACTTCGGCCTGTTCCTGATCGCGCTCGGCTCGGGCGGCATCAAGCCGCTGGTGGCCAGTTTTGTGGGTGACCAGTTCGACCACACCAACAAGGACAAGGCGAAAGTCGTCTTCGATGCCTTCTACTGGATCATCAATTTCGGCTCGTTCTTCGCCTCGCTCCTGATGCCGCTGCTGCTGCGCGACTACGGTCCGGCCTGGGCCTTCGGCGTGCCGGGCATCCTGATGTTCATCGCGACCATGGTGTTCTGGAGCGGCAAAAAGAAGTACGTGCACGTGCCGCCAGCGCCAGCCAATCCGCACTCGTTCATGCGCGTGGCGAAAAGCGCGCTGCTGGCCAGACAGCCCGGCCAGGGCCGTCCGGGCCTGAACCTGGCCTTGCTGGGCGCAGCCGGCGCCCTCGCGTCGCTGGCCATGGCCGCGCAATGGGGCTTCGTGATCGCTGCCTGTACTGCCCTGGTGCTGCTGATGGCCTTTGGCGGCATGGGCACCTCGATGCAACTGGACCGCGCACGCGGCCTGCATCCCGACGACGCCGTGGACGGCGTGCGCGCCGTGCTGCGCATCCTGATCGTGTTCGCGCTCGTCACGCCGTTCTGGTCGCTGTTCGACCAGAAGGCCTCGACCTGGATCGTGCAGGCCAACACGATGACCACGCAGGTGAACCTCCTGGGCTGGACCTTCGACGTGATCCCGGCCCAGATGCAGGCCTTAAATCCCCTGCTCGTGATGCTGCTCATCCCGATCAACAACATCGCGCTGTTCCCGCTGATGCGCAAGATGGGCGTCGAGCCCACGCCGCTGCGCCGCATGACGGCCGGTATCGCACTGTCGGCCGCGGCCTGGATCGTCGTGGGCAATCTGCAGGTCGCGCTCGACGCCGGCGATGCCGTCTCGATCGCGTGGCAGATCGCGCCGTATGCGCTGCTCACGCTCGGTGAAGTGCTGGTCTCGGCCACGGGTCTCGAATTCGCCTACAGCCAGGCGCCAGCTTCGATGAAGGGCGTGATCATGGCGCTGTGGTACCTGGCCGTCACGGTCGGCAACCTGTGGGTGCTGATCGTCAATGCCAGCGTGAAGAATGAATCGGTGATCGCGTATATCGAAGGCTCGGGCGTCGGGGTGATGGCGTTCCAGATGTACTTCTTTGCCGCGTTCGCGCTGCTATCGGCAGCGGCGTTTGGCTGGTATGCGACGCGCTACCGCATGGTCGACCACTATCGCAGCAGCGTCGCGGGGTAAGCGGTCCATGAAACGTCACCTTGTCCTGCTTGCAGCATCGCTGTCCTCCAGCGCGTACGCTGCTGTTCCTCTCGCCACCTGCGACAGCCCGGCCTTCCAGGAAGTGCTCAGCGCCTCCGCAACCAAGCTCGATGCGCGCGCCGTCTGGCTCGACCGCCGCCTCGTGCGCTGGCCCGGCGCCTCTAGCAATGGCGTATACCGCCTGTACCACTCCCCTGCCGGCGGCATCGAGGCCACGGCCGGCAGCAAGGTCACCGGCAGCGCCGGTTCAATTACGCTGGCCGTCTCGCGCGTCGCGGTGCCGCAAGCCGCGGCCACACGCTTCAAATGGGTCGCCAGCGGCCCGACCCTGAGCGTGCAGGAAGCCGACCTGGCGCGCCTGCCTGCCCTGCACCGCGAACAGCTGGTGCTGGTCCACGAGAACCCCGACGGCACCGTGCGCGACGCAACGCGCGTGCAGGCGGCCGGCGCGCTCGACGACCTGTATGCGGCGGCCGAACGCATCCCGGATCTAGGCGCGACGCCCACCGCCAATAAAACCGACTTCAAGCTGTGGGCGCCAACCGCGCGCGATGTCGCGGTGTGCACCTATGACAGCGCAACGGGCCGCGCGAACGCCGTGCTGCCGCTGACGCTGGACGTACGCACCGGCGCCTGGGCTGCCAGCGTCCCGCGCGATTTGTCCGGCACCTATTACAAGTACGCGGTCGACGTCGTCGCCGAGGGCGCCGGGCTGGTACGCAACCTGGTGACCGACCCATATTCGGTCAGCCTGAACGCCGACTCCCAACGCAGCTACATCGCCGACCTGGACGCGCCGAACCTGAAACCGGCCGGCTGGCACGCCACGCAGCCACCGGCCACGGTCAAGGCGCAGACCGACATGGTCATCTACGAGCTGCACGTGCGCGACTTTTCGCTGATCGACCAGACCGTGCCGCCGTCCAAACGCGGCAAGTACGGCGCGTTTGGCGAGACCAATTCGAACGGCATGCGGCACCTTCGTGCGCTGGCACAGGCAGGCCTGACCGACATCCACCTGCTGCCCGTGTACGACATCGGCAGCATCCCCGAAGTGGCATGCGCGCAGCCCGCCCCCGCCGGCGCGCCGGATGGCGAGAGCCAGCAGGCACTGGTCGTCAAGACCGCCCACACCGACTGCTTCAACTGGGGTTACGACCCGCAGCACTTCAACGCCGTCGAAGGCAGTTACGCGAGCGACCCGCAGGACGGCGCGCGCCGCATCGTCGAGTTCCGCCAGATGGTGATGGACCTGCACAAGGCCGGCCTGCGCGTGGGCACCGACGTGGTCTACAACCACACCTTCATCGCCGGCCAGGAAGAAAAGTCGATCCTCGACCGCGTGGTGCCGGGCTACTACCATCGCCTGAACGCCGTGGGCGGCATCGAAGCCTCGACCTGCTGCTTCAACACGGCGACCGAGAACACGATGATGGCCAAGCTGATGATCGATTCGTCGGTGCTCTGGACGCGCCAGTACAAGATCGATTCGTTCCGCTTCGACCTGATGGGCCACCAGCCGCGCGAGGCGATGGTGCGCCTGCAGGGGGCCGTCGACGCGGCGGCGGACCGCCACGTGCAGCTAATCGGCGAAGGCTGGAACTTCGGCGAAGTGGCCGATGGCGCGCGCTTCGTGCAGGCGTCGCAGTTGTCACTGAACGGCACCGGCATCGGCACCTTCAGCGACCGCGCGCGCGACGCCGTGCGCGGCGGCTCGCCCGGCGACTCGGGCCTGCCCGTGATCAAGCAGCAGGGCTATATCAACGGCCTGGTGTACGACGCGAACGCCCTTGGTGGCGATGCAAAAAAGGCTGACCTGCTGCGCGCCGCGGACCTGATCCGCGTCGGCCTGGCCGGCTCGGTGCGCACGTATCCAATGCAAGGGTTCGATGGCCAGGTGCGCCAGTTGCAGGCGATGGTCTACGGCGGCAACCAGCCGGCCGGCTATGCGAGCGAACCGGGCGAAGCGGTCAACTACGTCGAGAACCACGACAACCAGACGCTGTACGACATCAACGTGCTCAAGCTGCCCGTGGCAACGAGCAGCGCGGAGCGCGCGCGGGTTCAGGTGCTGGGGATGGCGATCAATGCGTTCAGCCAGGGCGTGGCGTACTACCACGCCGGCATCGACACGCTGCGCTCGAAATCGCTGGACCGCAACAGCTTCAATTCGGGCGACTGGTTCAACCGCATCGACTGGACCTACCAGGACAACTTCTTCGGCACCGGCCTGCCACCGGCGCCGGACAATGCCAAAGACTGGCCGCTGTTCAAGCCGTTGCTGGCCAATGCCGCGATGAAGCCCACGCCCGCCGACATCGCGTTCGCGCGCGACGCGTTCCGCGACCTGCTGCGCATCCGCGCCAGCAGCACGCTGCTGCGCCTGCGCACGACCGACGACATCAACAAGCGCCTGCGCTTCTTCAATACGGGGCCGCAGCAGGAACCGACCGTGCTGGCCGCCTGGGTCGATGGCAAAGGTTATCCGGGTGCGGGCTTTGCCGGCATGGGCTATCTGGTGAACGTCGACAAACGGGCGCACACGATCAAGGACGCCACGCTGCGCGGCAAGCGCCTGAAGCTGCATCCGGTGCACAGCGCACCTGGCGCGGCCGACAAGCGCGCGCTCAAGGCGCGCTTCGACAGCGCCAGCGGCACCTTCACGGTGCCGCCCCGCACCGCCGTCGTATTCGTCGACATGTGAAAAGGCGGTTCTCGCGACGGGGCGCCGCTGACCTGAAGACCGTCATTCCAGCGAAGGCTGGAATCCAGGTCTGTTGCGGGCCGCTGTCGATGTTGCGGCAAAGGTGCTGAACTTGGGTTCCAGCCTTTGCTGGAACGACGTTGTCAGGCCAGCACGGACGCTTGCTCCACCGCAGCGACCATCGCCAGCCGCGCAATCGCAAACGTATTGCGCCCCTTGTCCTTGGCCTCATACAAGGCGCTGTCGGCCAGCTCGCTGATCGTCAGCGCTGTCACGCCCGGTGCGTCGGCCAGCGCGATGCCGATCGTCGCACTGACGGAAATTGGCTGGGAGCCGAGCATGAACGGTGCTTCCATGACCTGCATGATCTTCTTGGCCACCAGCTCGACGTCGCGCGGCGAATTGACTTCGTCGAGCAGCACCGTGAATTCGTCGCCGGCCAGGCGCGCCACCATGTCGGAACTGCGCACCACCTTGCGCACGCGCCGTGCAAATTCGACCAGCACCATGTCGCCCACGGCGTGGCCGTAGGTATCGTTGATGCGCTTGAAGAAGTCGATGTCGAGATAGAACAGCGCAAAGGCGCGCTCGCGCTGCGGCGCACGTTCGACGGCGGCCTGCAGCGCCAGCTCGAACTGGCGCCGGTTCGGGATGCCGGTCAGCGCATCGGTGTGGGCCAGTGCGTGCAGGTTGCGTTCGTGCATACGCGCGGCGGTGGCGTCGGTCGTCAGGATATACACGCCCACCACTTCGCCGTCGCGCAGATGCGGCAGGAAGGTCGAGTGGACGATGCGGATGTGCTTCTTGCGCACGATGTCATGCTCGCACTGCGACGCCTTGCCCAGCCAGGCGTCGTCCAGCGCTTCCTTCTGCTGCAGGTAGAAGTCTTCGCCGAAGGCCTCCACCATGGTCTGGCCGACGATCTGGTCGGACGCCTTGCCGAGCCATGACTGGTGCACCGCATTGGCGAACATGTAGCGGTGATCCTGGTCGAGGTGCGCGATCAGGACCGGCAGGTTGTCGGTAATCGTGCGCAGGCGCTCTTCGCTGTCGGCCAGGCGGTCGCGCGATGCCTTCAGTTCGGTGATGTCCTTCATCGCCACCACGGCGCCGAGGGTCTTGCCCTGCGCGCTGCGCAGTGGCCGGCCGCTGGCCAGCAGCGTGTACGGCGCGCGGCCGGCCGGCGCGATGACCATCGCGCCGTCGCGCACGACTTCGCCCTTGAGCGCGCGCACCAGCGGCACGTCGTCCATCGCCATCGGGGTCTGGCCATCGCCGTGGTACAGCGAGTAGAACTGCGGCCATTCCGATGGCGCGATCGCCTTCAGGTCGTGACCATGCAAGGCGCGCGCCGTGCGGTTGAACAGTGTCAGGTTGCCGACGGCGTCGCAGGCGACCACGCCAACGTCGATCGATTCGAGCACCGCGTCGATCAGTTCCTGTTTTTCTTCCAGCTGCTGCTGCGTGCGGATACGGTCCGAGATGTCATTGACGAAGGCGCCGATGTAACGCGCGCCATTCCATTCGTGGGCCGCCACCGTCATCTGGATCGTGATCTGGCGCCCGCTCTGGGTCAGCGCCGGCAGTTCGACGTTCTGGTCCAGGTACGGGCCGGCGCCGGTATCGAGCAGGCGGCGGATGTTCGCGTCATGCGCTTCACGCTGCTGCGCCGGCATGACCAGATCGGACAACTGGCGGCCGCGCGCGTACTCGCCCGACCAGCCGAAGATGCGCTCGGCCGACGTGTTCCACGCCACCACCACGCCATTGCTGTCAGCGCCAATGAAGCCACTGAATGACGAATCGATGATCGTGCGGTTCCAGGCTTCGCTCTCGCGCAGCAGCGCTTCGGCCGCTTCGCGCTGCGTCACTTCGCGCGACAGTTGCTCGACCTTGTCTTCCAGTTCGGCGGTGCGGGCGACGATGCGCGCTTCCAGGTCGGTATTGAGCGACTTGAGCGCCTGCTCGGCGAGCATGCGCGCGGTGACTGCCTTCAGGTGATTGATTTCGACTTCGACCAGTCCGGCCAGGTCGGCCAGCACCTGACGCTGCTCCTGGTTCAGGCGGCGCGGCGCGCGGTCGATGATGCACAGCGTGCCCACGGCTTCGCCATCGCTGTAGACCGGATGCCCGGCGTAGAAGCGGATGTGCGGCTCGCCAGTAACGAGCGGATTCTCGGCAAAGCGGGGATCCTGCGCCGCGTCCTCGATCACGAACAGCGCGCGTGCCTGCACCGCGTGGCTGCAGAACGACAGCGAGCGCGGGGTTTCCGACGCTTCCAGGCCATGGTGCGACTTGAACCACTGCCGCTCCGCATCGATCAGCGACACCAGCGCAATCGGCACGTCGAACGTCATGGCGGCCAGGCGGGTAAAGCGGTCGAAGCGGGTCTCGGCAGGGGTGTCGAGAATCTGCAGTTCGGCCAGCGCGGCAAGGCGGGCCTGTTCAATTAACATTTGGCTGACGATGATAAAACCTCTTCCATGGTCCGGAACGAAGACGACGGGGCAGGACGGCCCTGTTGACACGGCGCCGGGGATTGGGGGAGCCACATGAAATGGTAGCACGCAGTGCTGTGTGGAAACTACACGTTCCGTCCCGTGCGTCGCGTGGCGTTGACGTTTTTTTGACAACTTTTAGCGATACATCGGTACAAAAGCACTCGCACAAGCCATTCTTGACCCGCTGCCGCCCATTCTCGTCAGCACGCATGACACGCGCGTGACATGCGCGTGAATGCCCTGTCAGATATCCAGGTGCGAGATCAGCAGCCGGCGCGCATCGATGTCGCCCTGATGGTCAAGGCTGCCCTCCCCTTGCGTGCCAAGGGAAATCCCGACCGACATGATGTCGATGAGGAGCAGTTGCAGGATGCGCGAAATCATCGACAGGAAGCTCGTGCTGTCTTCGCTGTGATCCACCGCGAGGCACACGGAGGCCTTCTTTGCCAGCGGCGAGCGGCTGGCCGTGATCGCAATGATGTCGGCGCCCCGCGCGCGCGCCGTGTCGACCGCCTCGAGCAGCTCGGGCAACTGCCCGCCGGTGGAAATCGCGATCACCACGTCGCCCGGCCCCAGCAGATCGGCAGCAAGGTTCAACAGGTGCGCGTCGCCGTACAAGGCGGCCGGGATGCGAAAGCGGAAGAACTTGTGCTGGCCATCGAGCGCCACCGCGCGCGCGTTACCCAGCGCGTAGAACTCGACCCGGCGCGCGCGCCGCAGCAGTTCGATGGCGCGGTCGATCGCGTGCACGTCGAGCGCATCGCGAAACTTCAGGATCGCCGAGACCGTGTTGTCGATCACCTTGGCCGACAGGTCATGCGTGCTGTCGGTCATGCGCACCTGGCTGTGGCGCACGGGGATCGTGCCGGTCAGGCTGCCGGCGAACTTGAGCTTGAATTCGGCCAGGCCCTGGAATCCCAGCGAACGGCAGAAGCGGATCACGGTCGGCTGGCTCACGTCGGCCAGGCGCGCGATCTCGGCGATCGGCTCGGACAGCATCTTGCGCGGATGCTCGATCACGAGCGCGGCCACGCGCTGCTCGGCTGGGGAGAGCTCGTGCAGCAGTTGCTGTACGCGGTCGGTGAGCGTGTTGGCGCCGCTGCGCCCGCGCAGGTGCTCGGACAGGATCGCCGAGACGCCGTACAGCGCCGGGTTGGGCGTCATGATGATGTAGGTCGGAATCTGGGCGATGTAGTCGCGAAAGCGCCCCTTGGCCTCGAAGCGCGCACGGAACGGCGACTGCGCAAACCAGGCGCCCATGCGCGGCACGATGCCGCCGCCGATGAACATGCCGCCAAACGCGCCCAGCGTCACGGCCAGGTTTGCCGCCGCGCTGCCCAGCATGCCGGCGAAGGTTTCCAGCACCTCGAGGCACAGCGCGTCGTGGGCATCGAGGGCGGCGCTGACGATGTCGGCGGTGCTGCGCGCTGGCGCCGCGATGCCGTTGCGCTCGGCCAGCGCGCGGTAGATCAGTTCAATGCCGGGGCCGGAGATCAGGCGCTCGTTCGACACGTGCTTCCACTCGCGCCACGCGTACTGCAGGATCGCGAATTCGCGCTCGTCGCTGGGCGCAAAGTTGACGTGCCCGCCCTCGCTGCCGAGCGTGACGAAACCGTCGATGGTCGGGATCACACCCGAGACGCCAAGGCCCGTGCCCGGCCCCAGCACGCCCGACACGGCATGTGTCTGCGGCGCGCCACCGCCGATCTGCAGCAGGTCCTTCGGCTGAAAGCCCGGCAGCGCCATCGCCAGCGCGGTGAAGTCGTTGACGATCAACAGCGTCGACAGGCCCAGCGCGCGGCGCACGGCGTCCGTCGAGAACTGCCAGTCGCGGTTGGTCATGCGGATGAAATCGCCGCTGATCGGATTGGCCAGCGCAAAGGCCGCGTGGTGAATGCGCCCGCCCGGATGCTGTTCGAGGTAGGCGTGCAGCAGCGGGATGATGCCGTCGAAGTCGTCGCAGCGCAGCACGGCGACCTGCCCCAGCACGCCGGGCGCGGTCTCGAGGCCCAGGCGCGCATGGGTGGCGCCGATGTCGGCCAACAGGCGCGGGCCGTCGGCAAAGGCGGCGCGCGGGGGTTTGCTTTTTGGATCAGGGTCTTCCGTCATACCACAAGGATACCATTGGCCGAATGACAAAAGAATGAGGTGCTGCGAAGGATGCGGGCTATCGATGCACTTGGATTCCCACCTCCGTGGGAATGACGTGCCGGGGTAGCGGATTGTTATCCACGGCGATGGCGCGCGCCTTGAAAACCGTCGTTCCCGCAGAGGCGGGAACCCAAGATCTCAAACCGAAGCCACAACAGCAATCAGCGCACGAGCCCCTTCAACAACGCTTTGTGGAACTGCACCGGGTCCTGCATCTGCGGCGCGTGCCCCATCTCGGGGAATGTCACCAGCACCGAGCCCGGGATTGCCTTGCGCGTGGTCTCGGCCAGCACCTTGTAGTTGCCCAGTGTCGGGCGCACGTCAGCGGGCGCGGCGTCCTTGCCGATCGCGGTCGTGTCCTTCAAGCCCATCAGCAGGAAGGTCGGCGTTTTAATCAACGGGAATTCATGCACCACGGGCTGCGTGTAGATCATGTCGTAGATGAGCGCCGAATTCCAGGCCACCACTTCCTTGCCCTTGCCACGGTACATCCCGGCCAGCATCTGGACCCACACTTCGTACTCCGGCTTCCACTGACCGTTGTAGTAGGTCGTGCGCTCGTACTCACGCACGCGCTCGGCCGACAATTTCAGCTCGCGTTCATACCATTGATCGACACCCAGTGATGGCACGCCCAGGTTCTTCCAGTCTTCCAGGCCGATCGGGTTGATCATCACCAGCTGGTCCGTCAGTTCGGGATACATCAGCGCGTAGCGCGTGGCCAGCATGCCGCCGGTCGAGTGGCCGATGATGATGGCCTTCTTCACGCCGATCGAGGCCAGGAGCTTGCGCGTGTTGTCGGCCAGTTGCTGGAACGTGTACTGGTAGTGCTGCGGCTTGGTGGATTTGCAAAAGCCAATCTGGTCGGGCACCACGACGCGATAGCCGGCGTCGCTCAGTGCCTTCGTGGTGCCGGCCCAGGTCGCGCCGCAGAAGTTCTTGCCGTGCATGAGGACGACGGTGCGGCCATTCGGGCTGGCCGGCTTGACGTCCATATAGGTCATCTGCAGGTCGACGCGCTGCGACGTAAAGCGGTATTGCTGCGTCGGTGCAGGGTAGGCGAATTCTTCGAGTTCGGCGCCGTAGACTGGCGCGGCGGCCGATTGCGCCTGCGCCGGGGCCAGCGCGAGGGCGAGACTCAGGCCCGCGATGGCGCGGGCGATGTGCGTAAAGTAGGACATGAAGGCGGGCAGACTGGCAGCCGGAGAGTTAACGGAACGGCCAGTCTACCCCGGAACTCGGTCAGTCCTGCGCGATCAGCGCCACCTGTGCGGCGGTTGCGAACCGCACCTTGCCGTCCTTGACCACGGCGGTATTGCCGGTGTACCAGTCGCGCACCGTGGCGCCGTCGTTGAAGACGCCGCCCACCGAAATTGCCACCGGCTGCTGCGTCGACAGGCCCAGCGCGACGACCACGCGGTCGCTCACGCCATTCTGTTCCCACGTGCGCTTGAACGTGTACGGGCTTGAGCCAATCATCTGGTGCTTGCCGGCGCCGACGGCCGGATGCGCGGCGCGGAAGCGCCCCAGGCGCGCCCAGTGCGCGCGGATATCGGCCACGCGGTGCAGGCCACGCTCGGCGTTCGACGCCAGCTCGTCCCAGTTCATGAAGGTGCGCAGATTGGCGTCGCCCTCGGCGCCGTCGAACTTCAGGACACGCGCCGTTTCATCGCCGTAGTAGATCTGCGCTGCGCCAGGCGCCAGCAGCAGCTTGTTGGCCGACTCGAATGGCTTCTGGCGCAGCGGATCGAACGGGCTGCTGTCGTCGTGCGAACTGATGTAGTTCAGCACCGAGAAGCCTTTCATGTCGCCATGCAGGATGGTCGAGTATTCCGAGAACACCTGTTCGTACGGACGCTTGGCATCGCTGCGGAGGCTAAAGCTGATCATGCTGTCGAAGCCCTGGTCCAGGTAGTCGACGAATTCGCCGCCGCCCAGATCGAACTTGCGCGCATGCTTGATCTCGTAGTTGTAGACCTCGGACACCATCCAGAACGGCTTCTGGTCGATGCTCTTGGCCGGGTTGGCACGCTTCCAGTCCGCCAGCGCCAGGCTCGCTTCCTTCTTCAATTCTTTCCACAGGCCAGGCTCGGTGTGCTTGACGGTGTCGGCGCGGAAGCCGTCGATACCGAACTTGCGCACCCAGTCGGCATGCCATTTCATCAGGTAGTAGCGCGGTGCGCGCGGGTAGCCGGTGCGCTTGAAGAACGCGTCGAGCTCCTTCACCTCACGCTCGTAGCGCCCTTCTTTCTTCCACTTGACCACCAGGTGCGGCGGCAGGCCGACCGGCTTGTCGCTGCCCGTCAAAAAGTCTGGCAGGTTCGCCACCAGCGTGCAATCGACCGTCGTGCGCGCATCCTTGTAGGTGCAGGTCGGGCCCGTGCGCACCCACGACGCCGGCCAGACTTTATCCTGCGGCGTCACGGGGCCCGTGTGGTTCATCACCACGTCGAACACGATGCGGATGCCATTGGCGTGCGCCGTGTCGACCAGCGTGCGCAGTTCGTCCTCGGTGCCAAACGCAGCGTCGAGCGCCGTGAAGTCCTTCGCCCAGTAGCCGTGGAAGGCATAACTCTTGCCGGTGCCTTCATCGGTCGCGCCGTGGATCTGTTCGATCACGGGCGTCAGCCAGATCGCGTTCACGCCCAGGTCGGTGAAATACCCTTCCTTGATCTTGGCCGTGATGCCGGCGATGTCGCCGCCCATGAAACCGCGCAGTGGCGCTGCGTCGTCCTTGCGCCCGTAAGCCTTGTCGTTGGCCGGGTTGCCGTTGTTGAAGCGGTCCGTCAGCAAAAAGTAGACGGTCGCGTTCTCCCAGACGAACGGCTTGGCGGCGGGCGCCGGGCCGGGCAACTGGGCGCTGGCAGAGGCCATCGCACCAAAGGCGAGCAGCATGGCGGAAGCAAGGACGGGTAGTTTCATGCGGGGTTCCTGTGTGGTGAAGGGGTCAGGTGACGACCGTGGGTTCGCTGCGGCCGGTACGCTGGCGCAGATCGGACAGGCTTTCGGCCAGATCGATCAGGCCTTGCAGCGCGGCCTGCGTGTCGAGGTTGTGGTGCGCCGGATCGGCTTCGTAGCGTTCGAGGTAGACCCGCACGGTGGCGCCTTCGGTGCCGGTGCCGGACAGGCGGAACACGATGCGCGAGCCGTCCGCCATGATGACGCGGATGCCCTGCTTGGTGGAGATCGAGCCGTCGACCGGGTCGGTGTAGGCAAAGTCGTCGGCCAGCGCAATCTGGTGGCCGGCCAGCGTCTGCCCTGCCAGCTCGGGCAGGCGCGCGCGCAGCGCGTCCATCATGGCGCCGGCAGCGCCGGCATCCACGGCTTCGTAATCGTGGCGCGAATAATAATTGCGGCCGAAGCGCGCCCAGTGCGCCGCCAGCAGCTGTTCGACCGTCTGGCCGCGCACGGCCAGCAGATTGAGCCAGAACAGCACGGCCCACACGCCATCCTTTTCGCGGATGTGGAACGAGCCGGTGCCATAGCTCTCTTCGCCGCACAGCGTGACGAGACCGGCGTCCATCAGGTTGCCGAAGTACTTCCAGCCGGTGGGCGTCTCGAAGCAGGCGATGCCCAGCGCTTCGGCCACGCGGTCGGCCGCCATCGACGTGGGCATCGAACGGGCGATGCCCTTGATGCCGCCCGCGTAACCCGGCGCCACGGTGGCGTTGGCCGCGATAATGGCCAGGCTGTCCGACGGCGTGACGGCGATGCCACGCCCGACGATCATGTTGCGGTCACCGTCGCCATCCGAGGCGGCGCCGAAGTCCGGCGCATCGGGCGCAGCCATCGCCGCGATCAGCTCGGCAGCGTTGACAGGATTCGGATCGGGATGCCCGCCGCCGAAGTCTTCGCTCGGCACGCCGTTGACGACGGTGCCGGCGGGTGCGCCGAGGATGCCTTCGAGGATCGTGCTGGCATACGGGCCGGCCACGGCATGCATCGCGTCAAAGCGCATCCGGAAGCCACTCGCGAACAGGCCGCGGATCGCGTCGAAATCGAACAGGCCTTTCATCAGCTCGGCGTAATCGGCCACCGGGTCGATCACCTCGATCACCATGTTTTCGAGTTGCGTGGTGCCCAGCACATCCAGGTCGACAGCTGGTGCGTCGCTGATCCGGTACTGCGTGACCGTCTGCGTGTGCGCGAAGATGGCATCGGTGATTTTCTCGGGCGCCGGGCCGCCATTGTCGATGTTGTACTTGATGCCGAAGTCGCCGTCCGGGCCGCCCGGATTGTGGCTGGCGGACAGCACGATGCCGCCCTGCGCGCCGTGCTTGCGGATCACGCAGCTCACGGCCGGCGTGGACAGGATGCCGCCCTGCCCCACCAGCACGCGCTCGACGCCGTGCGCGGCCGCCATGCGCAGGATGGTCTGGATCGCGTCGCGGTTGAAGTAGCGGCCATCGCCGCCGACGACCAGGTGACGGCAGGCGCCTTCGCCCAGCGTCAGGAAGATCGACTCGACGAAGTTTTCAAGGTAGCCCGGTTGCTGGAACTCGGTCACTTTCTTGCGCAGGCCCGAGGTGCCGGGCCGCTGGCCGGCGAACGGGGTGGTCGCGACGGTCTGGATGGTCATGCTTTACTCCTGTCAATGTAAGCGTTCACAACACTGCCGGACAGAGCCGGACAATGTTGATAAAACGTTACGATACGACAGACGCCGGATTCACGGCGCGCACACGCGTATCGTGCGCGCCTGGCGTCCCAGCTGTCAGACGGCAGCGCGTACCGGCGCCGCCTTGTCCGTCACCAGCAGGGTCAGCAGCGCGGCGATGAGCATGCAGCCGCCGCCCAGCACGAGCGTGAGCACCGCGTGGCCATCGAACAGATGCTTGGTCACAAAGCCCAGCAGCAGGCCGCTGACGATCTGCGGAATCACGACGAAGAAGTTGAACAGGCCCATGAAGTAGCCCATGCGCTTGGCGGGCAGCGAGCCGGCCAGGATCGCATATGGCATCGTCAGGATCGACGCCCAGGCAATGCCGATGCCGATCATCGGCACCACCAGCATGTTCTTGTCGGTGATGAGGAACACACTGGCCAGGCTCAGGCCGCCAATGGTCAGGCACGTCGCATGGACGACCTTGCGGCTGGTCATGCGGGCGAATACGGGCAGGATGAACGCAGCCAGCGCCGACACGCCGCTGTACACGGCGAACATGATGCCGACCCAGTTGCCGGCGTCCTGGTAGGCACTCGACTGCGCATCGGTGGTGCCGTAGACGCTGTCGGCAATCGCGGTGCCGGTATAGATCCACATCGCGAACAGCGCGATCCAGGTGAAAAACTGCACGAATGCCAGTTGCACCATCGTGCGCGGCATCTTGGAAAAGCCGCCGAAGATCTCGGCGATGGCCACGCCCACGCTGCGCGAGGCGGCGCGTTCCTTGTTGAACGCTTCCATGTCGGGCGGCGGCAGCTCGTCGGCAGACACCACGGTCCAGGTCACGGCCAGGAAGAACACGAGGCCACCGACGTAGAACGAGTAGCGCACGGTGTCGGGGATCACGCCGCCGATGACGGCGTTCGACACGCCCATGCTTTCAAAGAAGGTCGGCAGGAGCGAGGCGATGACCGCGCCGCAACCAATGAAGAAGGTCTGCATCGCGTAGCCGGCGGTCTGCTGCGACGGATCGAGCTTGTCGCCGACAAAGGCGCGGAACGGCTCCATCGACACGTTGATCGCGGCGTCCATCATCCACAGCACGGCCACAGCCATCCACAGCGCGGTGGAATTGGGCATCAGGAACAGCGCCATGGCAGCCAGCACGGCGCCGATGAAGAAGAACGGCCGGCGGCGGCCCCACTTCGGGTGCCAGGTGTTGTCGCTCAGGTAGCCGACGATCGGCTGGATCAAGAGGCCCGTGACGGGCGCAGCGAGCCAGTACAGGGAAAAGTTTTCGGTATCCGCGCCAAGGGTGGCGAAGATGCGACTGGTATTCGCGTTCTGCAGTGCGAAGCCGAACTGGATGCCGAAGAAACCGAAGCTCATGTTCCACAGCTGCCAGAACGACAGGCGTGGTTTGAGCACGGTCGATTGCATATCCATGTGTGTCCCTAATTTGGCCCGCCGAAGATACGGGTGGTGTTATCTAATCTGTAGCAAAATAACATGGGGGTATCCGAGTGTCAATCGTGTCAATCCCATAGTGCGATCGATATGACAGCTTCGCAGCCAGAAGCAGGTTTGTAGTCAAACAACACCCGGAAAACACCACCGCTGCGCCAAACCGTCAGCCCAAAAACGTCGTTCCCGCGAAGGCGGGAACCCAAGTCCGTCGCGCTGCAGGTAGCAGTGCCGAACTGAGGTTCCCGCCTGCGCGGGAACGACGTGGTAAAGCTTGTGGTAAAGCTTGTGGTAAAGCTGATGGTGAAACAATCAGTCCTTGCTACCCTCGCCCTTGCGATGCGGCTTCTTGCCCGGCATCGGCTTGTCGGTCACGCGGCGGTCGGCGCCGCTTTTCGTGAACGGCTTCTTGGCGCCGGCGGCTGGCACGGCTGGCGTTTCGCCGTCACGCGTGATCGACAGCTGGCGGCCGGCGACCCAGATCGACTTGAGCTGCGTGAACAGTTCTGCCGGCATGTCCGATGGCAGGTCGAGCGTCGAGTAATCGTCATAGATCTCGATGCGACCGATCTGCTTCGACGGGATGTTCGCTTCGTTGGCGATCGCGCCGACGATATTGCCCGGCTTGGCGCCGTGGGCAAAGCCCACTTCGATGCGGAAGGTTGCCATGCCTGGCTCAGGGTCGCGCATGACGCGTTCTTTCTTGAAGCCCGGCTCACGCGCAGGACGCGCCGGACGCTCTTCCCAGTCACCGCGCGGTTCGCGTGGTGCACGCTCGTGGCTGCCACCGAATTCGCGCTGCGATGGCATGCTCTCGGGACGCACGTCGCGGTCTGGCTTGGTCAGCAGCAGCGGCTCGTCGCCACGTGCCATCTTGGCCAGGGCGGCAGCGATGTCGATCGCCGGCACGTTGTCGTCGCGCTCGACGTCTTCGATCAGGGCGCGGAAGACTTCCAGGTTGCCTTCGGCCAGCGTGGCGCGGATCTGGTCCTTGAAGCGCGTCATGCGCACTTCGTTGACGGCCTTGACGGTCGGCAGCTCGAGTGGCGACACCGGCTGGCGGGTCGTGCGCTCGATCAGCTTGAGCAGGCTGCGCTCGCGCGGCGTGATGAACAGGATCGCTTCGCCACTACGGCCCGCACGGCCGGTACGGCCGATGCGGTGGGTATAGCTCTCTGGGTCCGACGGCACGTCGTAGTTGATGACGTGGCTGATGCGCTCGACGTCCAGGCCGCGCGCGGCAACGTCGGTCGCTACCAGAATGTCGATCTTGCCCTTCTTGAGGTTATCGATCGTGCGCTCGCGCTGCTGCTGGGCGATGTCGCCGTTGATCGCAGCGGCCGAGAAACCGCGCGCCTGCAGCTTGGTCGCCAGTTCTTCGGTGCCCAGCTTGGTGCGGGCGAAGATGATCATGCCGTCGAACGCTTCGGCTTCGAGGATGCGGGTGAGCGCGTCGAGCTTGTGCATGCCGGCCACCAGCCAGTAGCGCTGGCGGATATTGTCGGCGGTGCCGGTCTTGGCGGCGACCGTGATCTCTTGCGGCTCGCGCAGGTAGGTCTTGGCGATGCGCTTGATCGCTGGCGGCATGGTGGCCGAGAACAGCGTGGTCTGGCGCGTGGCCGGGGTCTTTTGCAGGATCTGCTCGACGTCGTCGATAAAGCCCATGCGCAGCATTTCATCGGCCTCGTCCAGCACGAGGGTGGTCAGCTTCGACAGGTCGAGCGAGCCCTTCTGGATGTGATCGATCACGCGGCCTGGCGTGCCGACAACGACGTGCACACCGCGGCGCAGCGACGACAGTTGCGGGCCATAGCTCTGGCCGCCGTAGATCGGCAGCACGTGGAAGCCCTTGATGTGGGCAGCGTAGCTCTGGAAGGCTTCGGCGACCTGGATCGCCAGTTCGCGCGTCGGCGCCAGCACCAGCGCTTGCGGCGCGGTCTGCTTAACGTCGATGTTCGAAAGGATTGGCAGTGCGAAGGCGGCGGTTTTACCGGTGCCGGTCTGCGCTTGTCCCAGCACGTCGCGCCCTTCCAGCAACAGGGGAATGGTGGCTGCCTGGATCGGCGACGGCGTTTCGTATCCGACGTCTTTCAATGCTTTCAGGACAGGCGCCGAAAGATTGAGGTCGGAAAACGATGGGATTGGGGTGTCTGACATAGAGGAAGTTGCTCTTATTAAGTAAGTACGAATGCGACAGTTTACACCGTTGCTTCGTTGGGGGCGCTAAATACAATGGACCGGGCGGCCGAAACCACAGAATCCGAACAATGAAAAATGCCCTTGCAGGCACACCTGCAAGGGCATTGGCGATCGCGGTAGCGCCCCATTGGGTGGCGCCACCTTCGCTTGATACCGGATTACAGCTTGTAGTTCAGGCCGAACAGCATCTGGCGGCCATACTTGGCGTAGCCGCGCGGACGGTCTTCGGTACCAGCGTAGCTGCGGAAGGCGGTGTCGGTCAGGTTGTTGACCTGGAACAGCACGGACAGACCTTCGACTTGCTTGAAGTCATAACCCAATTGCAGGTCGACTACTTTATCAGCTTTTACGTAAGTCAGCTCGGTTGCACCACCAATTCCGCCGATTTCACCCACAAAATCGCTGCGATAACGCTGGCTGATACGTGCCGAGAAGCCATCTTTCTCGTAATACGCCGTGAAGTTGAACACGCGCTTCGACAGCCCTGGCAGCGGAATCGCGACATTGCCGAAGCGCTGGTCGAGAATCGAGATCTCGCTGTTGGTGAACGACGCGTTGGCAGTGATGCCAAAACCGTCGAGCATCGGGTGGATCATGTCCAGCGGGGTCGATGCCGCAAACTCCAGACCGCGCAGGCTACCGCCCTCGCCGTTGCGCGGCTGGGTGATGGTACCGATGTTGGTCAGGGCGCCCTGCAGGTTGAACTCCGAGAAGTCACGCGGCACGGTCACGCTGTAGATGTACGAGGACAGGTCCTTGTAAAAACCGGCCGCCGAGATATAGCCCTTGTTGCCGAAGTACTTTTCGTACGACAGGTCGACCTGCTTGGCGCGCCATGGATCGAGCTGCGCATTGCCGCCGTTGCCGTACGGGGTACCGGTGGTCTGGGCGGTCAGGCCCACTTCCAGCGCCGCGTTCAGCTGGTTCAGCTTGGCGCGGGCCAGCGTCTTGCCGGCGCCGAAACGCAGGAATTGCTGGTCAGGCAGGCTCCATGCCAGGTTGATGCTTGGCAGGTAGTCGGTGTACTTCTTGCCGTCGGTCAGTGGCACCAGGTCGGCGAATGGCCAGGCGCGCAGCGTGTTCGCGGTCGAGCTCTGGTCGGTTTCGATGACTTGCATGCCGATATTGCCGCGCAGTGGCATCGACATCAGTTCGGTGTCGATGTTCAGCTTGGCGTAGCCGGTCTTGACCTTCTCTTCGATGGTCCAGTTCTTGGTCGCACCCCATGGCACCAGCACGGCTGGCGTGAATGGGCCGAAGTTGTTGGCCAGCACGCCGTCGATGTCCCAGCTCAGGCTGTTCTGCAGGCCGTACAGCGCTTGCGAGCTGTTGAGAACGTTAGCGCCGAAGGTGCCGTTGCCGATCTTCGAGAAGCCGGTTTCCAGGTGCGCCTTTTCTTTTTCGCGCTTCGAGTAGTTAAAGCCCAGCTCCAGGCTGTTGAAGTAGGCGTTGTCGAACTTGCGCTCGATGCTCGTGCGGAACGAGGTCATCTTGTCAGTCATGTTCGGGGCATTGACATAGCCTTCGCCGAACTGGCCGCCGATGGCGATCTGCGACGGATCGTCGTAGGTGCCCGACAGGCCCAGCACAGGAATCGTGCCGCCGTTGTAGCTGTAGTTCAGCGTCTGGCGCGTCGCGCGGCCAGCGTTGATCTCGATCAGCTGTTCCTTGTGATCAGCCTTCGAGCGGCTGATGTCGACGATGCCGACCCAGTCGCCCGTCGTGTAGCGGTTGTTCCAGCCGAAGGCGGTCAGCTTGTCGTCGCGCGTCAGGCGGTTGTTGCGCACGACCGGATTGACGTTGTTGGCGGTGCCACTGATCATCGTGCCGTTCACGACGGTCGGGTTCGAGAAGCGCACTTCGCCGTCGTCCTTGAGTGGCATTTCGATGCCGCGGCGGATTTCTTCCTGGTCGAAACGCGAGTGGTAGACGTCGAAGGTCGAGCTGAAGTTGCGGTTAGGACGCCATTCGAGCACACCCATCAGGCCATCGCGCACCTGGTTGCCGGTCGTGGCGATCGACTTCATGCCCTTTGGCACTTTGACGGTCGAGCCTGGCACGACATTGGTATCGTCCACCCAGTCCCACGTTTCGAACTGTTCGCCGACGTTCGGCTTGTCCTGGCGTGCGTAACCGATGGCCACACCGAGCGTGCGGTTGGCGAACTGGTCGATGTACGACGCGCTGACACGGCTGCCGGTGTCCGGCGAGCCGGCGCTGACTTCGCCTTTGGAATTCTTTTCACCGCGCACATTGACGGTGACGACGCGTTCGCGCAGCGACAGCGGCTTGATGGTTTGCAGGTCGACCGTGCCCGACAGGCCCTGGCCGATCACGGCGGCGTCGCCGGTTTTATACACGGTAACGGCGCTGATCAGTTCGGATGGGTACTGGTCGTATTCGACGGTACGGTCCGAGCTGGTGGTGACTTGTTCGCGGCCGTTGAGCAGCGCGGTCGACAGGTCGCCCGAGGTGCCGCGGATGCTGATCGACTGGGCCTGGCCGTTGACGCGCTGCGCCGACAGACCTGGCAGGCGGGCCAGCGATTCGGCGATCGACACGTCCGGCAGCTTGCCGATGTCTTCCGACGAAATGGCTTCGACGATGCCGGTCGATTCGCGCTTGACGGCAATCGCGTCCTCGATGGCGCGGCGGATACCGGTGACGGTCACGGTGATGACCGGCGCATCGCTGATGGCGGTGTCAGTCGTCGTGGCGGTTTGCGCCTGCGCGCTGCCGGCCATGATGGTGACAAAGATGGCGCACCCGGCGGCCACTGGGCTCAGCTGGAACGCGGAACGCTTGTTGGCGAAAGTTTTCATGATCTCCTCAGAACGACGTAATTTCCCTAGAGCAGCTTTCGACCGCATGTTCGGGACTTTGTTATGACACGCCTCAACATCAACGCTCGGCGGGATTCTGTATTAAAACTAGATGCACTGTCAACGGGAGTTGGTTTCAAACGAACTCGGGTCATCCATCAATACGATATTCAATGAAAACAACGACTTAGTAACTGATGAGCAGCGCACGTGTGGTTTTTAACGCGTGTAGTCGCGCTACAAACGCTCCAAAAAGCAACGGTTTATGCTTGATTGCACCGAATCGGTGCGCAGGATGTAGTAAAACATTCAGGCATTACAAGAGGGGTTGTAACTTCACTACACGAATTTTGTATTTTTACAACAGACGAAAAAAATCCCCGGCAGCCTTTCGGCTGTCGGGGATTGCTTGGCGCGGATCGAAGGCTGCTACGCAGCCTCGCCGGTCATCAGAACTTGTAGTTGGCGCCGAACTGGTAGGTGCGGCCGTAGTCGACGCGACGGGTGATCGAATCGCTGCTGTTCGTGTACTCCTGGTACGGCGCATTGTTCCAGTTGTTGGCCTGGGCAAACACCGACAAGCCTTTGGCGAAGCCCGACTGGATTTCATACGACAGCTGGAAGTCGACGATCGTCTCGCCCTTCACGAACGTGTACTGCAGCGTGTCCGAGAAGTCCGGCGACTGGCCCAGGAAGTCCGAACGCTTGCGCGCTGCGGCGGCGATCTGGAAGCCGTACTTTTCGTAGTACACGCGCAGGTTGCTGACCTTGCGCGACAGACCCGGCAGCGGGATCGACTGCGCCGACGTCTGCACGTTGCCAAATCCCAGGGCCGGGATATCGATCGCCGAGCTGGTGAACGAGTGGTTGGCCATGATGCCGAAGCCGTCCAGCCAGTCGCTGACCATGTTCAGCGGAATATTCACGGCCAGCTCGTAGCCCTTGATGCTGCCGCCGTTACCATTTTCAGGACGGTTCAGCACGCCAACGGTCGAGCCGGCGAAGTCGCCGGTGGTCGGCAGCGGCGTGGTCGAGGTCGTCCATGGCGCGAAGTCGTATTCCGACGGCGTGCGCAGGATGAACGTGTCGAGCTTCTTGTAGAACACGGCCGCGCTGACATAGCCCTTCTTCGCGAAGTACTTTTCGTACGACAGGTCGAACGCCTTGGCCTTGAACGGCTTGAGCCCCGGGTTACCGCCGCCACCGCTGATGAACGGGTTGGTCACGCCGGTGTTCACGCCAAAGCCGATGCCGCCGCGCAGGTCGTCCAGGTTCGGACGCGACAGCACTTGCGCCAGACCCATGCGCAGCACCTGGTCATTCTTCAGGTCGAACGACAGGTTCAGGCTTGGCAGCACGTCCCAGTAGCTGACGCTGTCGACGACGCGCACTGCCGGGCAGGCATCGGCAGTTTCGCCGGTGCAGTTGCCGCTGTTGTAGCCGCCGCCCGTCTGCTTCGTGTGCACGAACTGCGTTCCGACGTTACCGCGGTATTCGAAGCCGAACAGCTCGCCGTTCAGGTCGCCCATCAGGTAAGCGGTCTGGACCGTTTCCTTGACATCCCAGAACTTGGTCAGGATGTCGGCGTTGACCTTCGTGGCCAGCTGGTACACGGTGCCGAGCGAGCCGGACGGATTCCACGTGGCGATCGGAAGACCGGTGGTGCCGGCAACGCCGGTACCCGTGCCCGGCATCGTCTGCGCAGCGAACTGGGCGCCGCCCAGGATTTCGAGACGGCCTTCTTCGCCGCTGCGCGCTTTTTCACGGTCGGTGAAGTTGTAGCCGAACTGCACGGCCGACATCGGGCCCCACTCCACCGGACGCTTGGCGTTCAGGCGGATCGCCTTGAGCGTGTCTTCCACGTACGGCTGGGCCAGGTAACCGGCTTGCGGCAGGATGTTGGTGGCGGTGCCCGACCAGCCGTTCACGTCGGTCAGTTGTGCAACCGCGCGGTCCGAATAGTTCAGGCCAGTGCGCCAGGCGACGTCGGTGAAATTGCCGCCGTTAAAACCGGTCCACGAGATCGTGTCCAGCGGATTTGCATTGCCCGGCAGGCCAGCGGTGGTCTCGTAACGCGCGCTCAGCTTGGTCGCTTTCGACCACGTGATGTCAGCGCTGGTGCTCCAGTCGCCCAGCTTCAGTTCGTTCTTCCAGCCGACCGTCTTCAGGTCGTCTTCCGACGTCTCGACGTGGTTACGCACCACGCCCTTGTAGTTGGTCAGCGTGCCGCTGGTGGCGACACCGTTCTGCACGACGACGTTCTGCAGCACGCCGGCCGGGTCATACAGGCCCGACGTGTTCGAGCCGACCGCGCCTTCGAAACCGCTGCGCTTCAGGCCCGTCTCGCCGGCCGAATAGAACAGGTCGAGGGTCGAACGGAAATCGCGGTTCGGACGGAACTGCAGCGACATGAAGGCGCCGTCACGCTTGTGCGACGTCGATTCGGTGTCGGCGGTAAAGCCCAGTGGCACCAGCACGTTCTGGCCATTGAATGGCAGAGCTGCCGTGTTGCCGCCCCAGGCGTCGAACTTGCGCTGCTCGCCGCCGGTTTCGTCGTACGACGTGATGCCCAGCGCGATGCCGAACTTGCGGTCGGCGAACTGGTCGATGTACGAGAACGAGACGCGGTCGCCGCTGCCTTCTTCGGCAGTGCGCACGCCCAGGCGGCTGCGCTTGTAGTTGGCGGCGATGACGCGCTTGCCGAAGTCCAGCGGCTGCACGGTTTTCAGGTCGATCGTCGCGGCCAGGCCCTGGCCGATGACGCTTGCGTCCGGCGTCTTGTAGATCACGACGCCGCCCATCAGCTCGGACGGGAACAGGTCGAATTCAGGATTGCGGGCATTGCCGGTCGAGGCCATTTCGCGGCCGTTGAGCAGCGTGCCGTTGAAGCTTGGCGACAGGCCGCGCACCGAGATTTCCGATGCACGTCCCGAACCGCGGCTGCGCTGGGCGGTCACGCCCGGCAGGCGCGCGATCGATTCGGCAACCGACGTGTCCGGCAACTTGCCGATGTCTTCGGCCGAGATCGCTTCAACGATCGAGTTCGAATTGCGCTTGATCGAGATGGCCGCTTCGATGCCGGTACGGATGCCGGTCACGGTCACTTTCGAGACGGCGCTGTTCGGGAACGCGGTGGGTGCGGCGGCCGGCGCTTCTTCCGGCGTCTGCACCGTGGCGGCTGCCACGGGGGTGTTTGGTGCGACGGGGGTGGCTTCTTCGCTGCCCGAGGCTTGCGCATACGCGTTACCTGCCAGGACCGACAGCAGCACGGCGCAACCGGCGGCGAACGGGTTCAACGGGAATGCAAAGGTGGCTGCAGTACGGCGACGGGCCTGGGTGGCCCGGGTGGCGGTGGCGTTCATGTGTCTCCTCGGTTTTTCTTAACTGCCCGTTACGGCTCTGTACTAAAACTAGAACCGGAACAGGCAGCAATGTGTGGCGAGGATCATGGCATGCTTTGCACGACAACAACATTGTGTACGTTGTACTTGGGCTACACATTTGCGGCGTTTTCAGCGCCTTAAAAGACTTTCGCACCGAATCTGAAGGTAATCTGAAGGTTGGCCCGTCTTGAGCCTATGTAGTCGGGGTGAAATCGAATCCGCCCCGCATGATTGTTGGGCAGCAGGGTTTATAGTAACCTTCCATCAACACAACAATTACCGGCCCCGCGTTCCAGCGTCGACATGCAGACCCTGTAGTCCAACTACGTCAGCAGTAGTACGACTGGTACCAGCCCAAGAACCCATGAGACAACTCCTCGCCACCATCGTGCTCGGCAGCGCTTCGCTTGCCGCCTTCGCCCAGGCTCCGGCCATCGACCGCATGGAGCCGCCGTTCTGGTGGGCCGGCATGCACGACAACAAGGTTCAGCTGATGGTGCATGGCGAGGCGATTGGCGATCTGACGCCGACACTGACCTACC
Source organism: Massilia aurea (assembly GCF_014200505.1). Lineage (GTDB taxonomy): Bacteria > Pseudomonadota > Gammaproteobacteria > Burkholderiales > Burkholderiaceae_D > Telluria > Telluria aurea_B. Next base: position 720,714 of record NZ_JACHBX010000003.1, read on the forward strand.
CCGGCGCGCGTATTGCATCGGTCACGCGCACACCGAACCGCAACTACCTGTTCATCGACCTCGTACTCGACGCGAAGGTGGAGCCCGGTACGTTCGACATCACGTTCAGCGGCGCCGGCCGCACGACCACGCATGCCTACCGCCTGCTGGCGCGCGATCCGGGTTCTGCCACGCGCCAGGGTTTTTCCAGCAAGGATGCGATCTACCAGATCATGCCGGACCGCTTCGCCAATGGCGACCCGTCCAACGACAACGTCGCCGGCATGCTCGACAAGGCCGACCGCAAGGGCGGCCTGGGCCGCCACGGTGGCGACATCCAGGGCGCGATCAACCACCTGGATTACATCGCGGACATGGGCTTCACGCAGCTGTGGCCGACGCCGCTCATCGAGAACAATATGCCGGGCTACTCGTACCATGGCTACGCGGCCACGGACCTGTACAAGATCGACCCGCGCTACGGCAGCAACGAAGACTTCGTGCGCCTGTCGACCGAAGCGAAGAAACGCGGCATCGGCATCATTCAGGACGTGGTGCTGTCGCACATCGGTTCGCACCACTGGTGGATGAAGGACGTGCCGGCGCCGGACTGGATCAACTACAACGACAAGTTTGTCCCGACCCAGCACTACCACACGGCGGTGCAGGACCCGTACGGCTCGAAGGAAGACGCCGACAACTTCACGCGCGGCTGGTTCGTCAAGAGCATGCCCGACCTGAACCAGTCCAATCCGCTGCTGGCCAACTACATCATCCAGAACAACATCTGGTGGATCGAATACGCGAAGCTCTCGGGCCTGCGCATCGACACCTTCGGCTATTCGGACAGCGCATTTTTGTCGGAGTACACCCGCCGCATCATGGCCGAATACCCGAACCTGAACCTGGTCGGCGAAGAGTGGAGCATCAAGGTGCCGGTCGTGGCGCGCTGGCAGCGCGGCAAGGACAACTTCGACGGCTACCGCGCCTACATGCCGAGCATGATGGACTTCCCGGTGGCCGAGGCGATGCGTACCGCGCTGGCGGACAAGAAAGGCGGCAACGTGTTCTCGGACGTCTACGAGATGCTGTCGCTCGACTACCTGTATCCCGAGCCAGGCAATCTGGTGCTGTTCGCCGACAACCACGACATGTCGCGCATCTATAGCGTCGCCGGCGAAGACTTCGACAAGTACAAGATGGCGATGGTGTTCATGATGACCGCGCCGCGCATCCCGCAGTTCTACGTGGGCGACGAGCTGCTGTTTACCAGCCCGACGAAAGACCGCGACGACGCCAGCTACCGCATCCCGTTCCCGGGCGGCTGGGCCGGCGACAAGGTCAACGCCTTTACCGGCACGGGCCTGAAGGACAAGCCGCGCGCGGCGCAAGCCTTCGTGCGAAAGCTGACGAACTGGCGCAAGAGCCAGCCGGTGATCCACAGCGGCCGCATGATGCATTACGGGCCGCAGAACAATACCTACGTCTACTTCCGCTACAACGCGGACAAGAAGGTGCTGGTCGCGTTCAACAACAACGCGAAAGAAATGGCGCTCGATGTCGACCGTTTCCGCGAAATGCTCACGGGCGTGACCAGCGGCGTGGATGTCCTGACCGGCAAGACGTTCGACCTGCGCTCGACGCTGACCCTGCCCCCACGTGCTTCGGTGATCCTGGAGCTGGAGACGCCACGATGATGCGCAGCGCCATCGCACTGGCCGCCCTCCTCGCCTGCGGCGCCGCCCACGCGCAGTCGGATGCCGCGTTGTTCGTGCGCGGTGCGTTCAATGGCTGGGGGACGGCCGATGCGCTGGCGCCCAAGGGCAAGGGCATTTACCAGGCCGATATCGCTGTCGCGCCGGGTAACCACGCCTTCAAACTCGGTAGCAGCGACTGGGCTGCCGAGTGGGTGATCGATCCGGACAAGAGCGTCAACGTGGCGCCCGACACCGCGTACCAGCTCGAACGCTTATCTGGACCCGAGACCTTCCTGTTCGTGCGCACGTCCGGCACCTACCGCTTCACGCTGGACGCGAGCGATCCGGCCAAACCTGCGCTGAAGGTCACGCGTCTTCCCGATGCCGACCGTGCCAACGCGCCCGATCCGCATGCGGGCCATGCTGCCGTCGCCACGCAAGCCTGGGCAACGTGGGACGGCAAGACCGAGACGGTGCGCTACTCGACGCCGGATGCCCAGGCGCTGCTCCGCCAGTACGTCCAGTCGAGCACGATGAGCTTGCGCGATCCCGGTCCCCAGCATGTCGCGTACGCCGAGCAGGAAGGCTTGCCGCGCGCCCGCACCGGCAACCTCGCCTTCGACGCGCTGTTCGCGCTGGCCGGCGCCGAGATGCGCCTCAATTCGGTCAGCCAGATCAAGGACGGCAACTACAACGGCGGCAACGCCATCGATTGCGACTGCTTCTCCACCGGCGAGAAGTGGGCGTATGTCTGGACGCGCGACCTGTCGTATGCGGCCGACCTGGGCCTGGCCCTGCTCGACCCGCAGCGCGTGCGCAATTCGCTCGATTTCAAGCTGTCGGGCTGGCGCGCCGGCGTCACGCCGGTGACGCAGATCCCTGCCACGGCGGACGGCCTGCAGATCGTGCAGGACACCGGCAGCGGCGGCAGCTGGCCGGTCAGCACCGACCGCCTGACATGGGCCTTTGCAGCCGAAGAGACGCTGCGCACGCTGCCCGCTGCCGAGCGCGCGGCGTTCGCCAGCAAAGCGTTAAAGGCGCTGTCGAACACACTCGAGATCGACCGTGTGGCAGCGTTCGACACAGCCACGGGCCTGTACACGGGCGAAGAATCGTTCCTCGACTGGCGCGACCAGACTTACGCTGCGTGGATGCCGGGCGATCTGGCGTCGATGGCCAGTTCGAAGGCGCTGTCGACCAACGTCGTCATCTTCCAGGCGCTCAAGCTGGCGGCGCAACTGGCGCGCGAACAGCGCGATGCAGCCAGGGCCGAGCGCTACACGCGCTGGGCATCGGCGCTGAAACGCGCGATCAACAAAGAGCTCTGGCTGGCCGACGAAGGCATGTACAGCAGCCTCACCGCCGGCCACCTGGACGGCGCGCCGCTGCACAAGTTCGACTGGCTCGGCCAGGCGCTGGCGATTGTCAGCGGCGTCGCCGATGACAGGCAGACGGCGTCGATCCTGGCGCGCTATCCGCATGGCCCAATGGGCGCGCCCGTGATCTGGCCGCAGCAGATCGGCGCGCCGGTGTATCACAACCGCGCCATCTGGCCCTTCGTCACCGCGTACGGCTTGCGCGCTGCGGTGCAGGGCAAGAACGCGGCGGTGGCCGATGCCGCCTACGCAACGCTGATGCGCGGCGCAGCGGTGAATTTGTCGAACATGGAAAACCTCGAGTGGTTGTCGGGCCAGCCGCTGCTGCTCGACGAGAAGACCCCGGCGCTGAGCGGCCCCGTGATCAACTCGCGCCGCCAGTTATGGTCAGTGGGCGGGTATCTGGGCATGGTGATCGACAATGTGTTCGGCGTGACCGTGCAGGACGATGGCATCGCGCTGCGCCCGTTCGTGACGGCCAAGCTGCGGCGCGAGACCTTTGGCGCGACGAACGAAATTGCGCTGCACGATCTGCGCCTGCACGGCAAGCGCATCGACGTGGTGCTGCGCCTGCCGCCAGCGGCCGGAGGCGACGGCTATCACCGGGTCGAGCGCATTCTGTTGAACGGCAAGCAGGTCGGGGACACGCTGCGTACGGGTGATTTGCAGGCCGAAAACCGCATCGAGATCGTGCTGGGCAAACTCGTCGCCGGCGCGCAGGGCATCCGCCGCGTGCAGGCCAATCCGTATGAAGAATCGTCCGTCACGTTCGGGCCGCGCGAACCGGTGATCGCGGCGCTGACGCGTGCATCGTCCGGCGCCGTGGGGTTGACGATCGGCGCGAACGGGAATGCGGCGGGTGTGATCTACCGCGTCTACCGCGATGGCAAACTGGTGGCCGACAAGCTGCCGGCCGGCGCCTGGACCGACGACAAGGCCGGCGTGGCGTCGTGCTATGCGGCAGAGGCACGCTTTGCCGACAGCGGCAATGTCAGTCACCACAGCCAGCCGCGCTGCATCGACGCAGTGGCTGGTGCTGGCGTCGACATCGGTGTCACCGACCCGCGCGTGACGTCGAACCTGACAACCACGGCGCCGGATGCGCGCTTTTCACTACCCGCGATCCGCGACTGGGGCCGGCCGCAAGACCGCTTTGCCGTGGACGGGATGCGTGTCGAAAGCGCAGGCGATTACCGGGTTCAGGTGCGCTATCACAATGGGGCGAATCAGGTGAATCTGGGGATCAGCGGCGGCGTGAAGTGGCTGGCATTGAAGAATGGCGCTGGCAAGGTCGTGGCCCAGGGCGTGATCCAGTTGCCGCATGCGCCGCTGTTCAAGGGCGCGACGCCAACCGTGTATTCGACGCCGCTGGCCGCGCGCCTGCAGGCCGGCAGCTACCGCCTGGAGATGACGGACTTCTACAATATGAGCTACCTGGAGAGCAACCGCACCTTCACGGGCGCCGGTGGCGCTGAACCGGCGAACCGGTTCGACATCCATGGCGTGCGCTTGCTGCGGGTGAAATAAGCCGGCTGGCTCAGGCAGCGTCGCCAGGTGTGGCGGCGGCTGCCTGTGGCGGCGCCAGCAACAGCTTGAGGCGCCCTTCCAGCACCCGGAACTCGAACGGCGTCGCCATCTGGCTGACCTCGCCATCGACGGCGACCTTCAGGCGCTTGCGCCCGTACAGCGACGGCGTGCGCACGGTCATGCGCTTGAACGAAAACGCCACGACGTCGTCGGCGTTGCCCAGCTTGCCAAGCGCGCCGCGCACCAGCAGGCCCAGCAGCCCAAGTTTACCCATCGGCTTGGGCGCCAGCGCCGCCAGCTGGCCATCCTCGACCGCATCGGTCAACTGTTCCATGCCGACCTGCTCCATCTGCAGGCGATTGTTCCCCACGAACAGCGTCGTCGTGCGCAAACGCTGCTCTTTACCATCGAGCTCGAGCCGGATCTGCAGGTGGCGGTGCGCGCGCAGCGCCATCTTGATGGCCGACAGAAACGCGACCACGCGGCTACGGCCGAACTCGCGTTTGTCGTGCTCGCGCTCTTCGAGCAGCGCCGGATACAGGCCGACACTCGCATTGACCAGGAAGATCTTGTCGTTGAGCATGCCTACCTGCACCGGCTTGATTTTGGCTCGCAGCAGCGCGTGAACAGCCTCGGCCAGGTCTTCCGGAATCCCGTGGGTGCGACCGAAGTAGTTGAAGGTGCCCTGCGGCAGCACGCCAAACGCGCACCCGGCCAGCACCGCCTGGTGCGCGACCGTGTTGATAGTGCCATCGCCGCCAGCGGCCACCAGCACGCCACCGCTGGCGACGGCTTTGGCCGCCATGTCCTTGGCGATCTGTTCGATGCGCTCGGGCTCGTCCACCACTTCCAGATGGCACACGCGGCCACCGGCGTCCATGACCTCGTTGATCGTGGAGATGCGCATCTCGGTTTCGGAATGACCCGACCCCGCGTTCAGAACAATGAAGAAAGGAGCGTCAGGTAGCAACTCGGTGGCTGGCATCGCAGGGTCGATTCGGTAAGAGTGGTTGATCGAGAATGCAGCCATCGTATCACCGGCATTGACGCCGCTGGGTGCGTTACACAACGCTCGCGTGCAGGGGCCAGGACCCTGAGCGCAGCCTATGAACCATGAACGAATTTCATCGTTGAATGAGTTAACATCACTTTTATTCAATCGACTGGCTGGTCATAATCGACGGACCGGGCACACACAGGTGTGCTCTCAATCCCGGAGCAGCTGGCTATGATGAATGAAGATTTTACGTTTGCGATCAAGACCGTTCGGTTCGATGAACATTACCGTCCGGCCGATGGCACGCGGATCACGACCAATTTCGCGAACCTGGCCCGGGGAGAACATCGGCAGGACAATCTGCGCAAGGCCTTGAACATGATGGACGCGCGTTTCAACGCGCTGGCCCAGGCGGACAATCCCAGGGGCGATCGTTATGCCCTCGAACTCGACATCGTGTCGGTCGAGATGGCGTTGTCGGTCGAAGGCGGTGGTGATGCGTTCCCGCTGATCGAAATCCTGAAAACCACGATCGTCGATCGCGAGACCAACCAGCGCATCGAAGGCATCGCGGGAAATAATTTTTCCTCGTATGTGCGCGACTATGACTTCAGCGTCCTGCTGTCGGATCACAACAAGGATCGACAGGAATTTGGCGTCCCGGAGAACTTTGGCGACCTGCACGGAAAGCTCTTCCAGTGCTTCATTGCGTCGGCGGCCTACAAGGAACATTTCGGCAAGCCGCCGGTGATCTGCCTGAGTATTTCAACCAACAAGACGTACCACCGCGCCGACCATCAGCATCCTGTACTGGGCGTGGAATACGTCCAGGATGAACCCTCCCTGACCGACCAATACTTCAGCAAGATGGGACTGCGGGTGCGCTACTTCATGCCGCCCAATAGCGTTGCGCCACTGGCCTTCTATTTCGTCGGCGACCTGCTGGGCGACTACACCGATCTGGAACTGACAGGCACGGTCAGCACGATGGAGGCGTTTCAGAAGATTTACCGGCCCGAGATCTATAACGCCAATGCTTCGGCAGCGAAACACTTTCAGCCGAAATTGAAACACCAGGATTATTCACTGACGCAGATCGTGTACGACCGGGAAGAGCGCAGCCAGCTCGCCGTCAAGCAGGGGAAATTTGCTGAAGAACATTTCATCAAACCATACCAGCCAATCCTCGAGCGCTGGGCAGCCAGCTACACCTTCTAAAGACCAAACACGCAAAGCGATCTGACATGAAAAAATTATTGCCCACTTCAACCGCCGGTAGTCTGCCGAAACCCGCCTGGCTCGCAGAGCCAGAAACCCTTTGGTCGCCCTGGAAATTACAGAACGAGGAACTGGTGGAGGGCAAACAGGATGCATTGCGCCTGTCACTCGAAGACCAGCAACAGACAGGCATCGATATCGTCAGCGATGGCGAGCAGACGCGCCAGCATTTCGTCACGACCTTCATCGAACACCTGAGCGGTGTCGACTTCGAAAAGCGCGAGACGGTCAGGATCCGCAATCGTTACGATGCCAGCGTCCCGACCGTGGTTGGCGCCGTGAGCCGACCGAAGCCCGTATTCGCCGATGATGCCAAATTCTTGCGTCAGCAGACGGACAAGCCGATCAAATGGGCCCTGCCCGGCCCGATGACCATGATCGACACGCTCTACGACAGCCACTACAAAAGCCGTGAAAAGCTGGCCTGGGAATTTGCAAAAATCCTGAACCAGGAAGCGCGCGAGCTGGAAGCGGCCGGTGTCGACATCATCCAGTTCGACGAACCGGCCTTCAATGTGTTTTTCGATGAAGTCAACGACTGGGGCATCGCCACGCTGGAGCGGGCAATCGAAGGCCTCAAATGCGAAACGGCGGTCCACATCTGCTACGGCTACGGCATCAAGGCCAATACGGACTGGAAAAAGACGCTGGGATCGGAGTGGCGCCAGTACGAATCCATCTTTCCGCAGCTGCAAAAATCGAACATCGATATCGTCTCGCTGGAATGCCACAACTCGCATGTCCCGATGGATTTGCTGGAACTCATTCGCGGCAAGAAAGTGATGGTCGGCGCCATTGACGTGGCCAGCAATATTATCGAAACGCCGGAAGAAGTTGCCAACACCTTGCGCAAGGCGCTGAAGTTCGTCGACGCCGACAAGCTGTGCCCTTGCACCAATTGCGGAATGGCGCCGTTGTCGCGGCACGTCGCAAAAGCCAAGCTTGCTGCGCTGAACGCGGGCGCAGAGATCATTCGGCGGGAACTGTCAGCCTGATCCAGGTGACGTTGCAGGGCCATGCAGGCCGAATGTAGACAGTGCAATCCTACATTCATGCCAGCCACGGGACTATTCGTGTGCTGAAGATACCTGACTATCATGAGGCCATATTTCATGACGAGGAGATCAGCATGGCCATGCAAAATGAAGACAATGACGTCAACGCACATCGTGATCAGCCGCGTATGGGTGACGGCACAGGCAACGACGACGCCGCAGGCGAGCCGGCCACAACTGAAGACGACCAGCAGGCCGCGATGCCGCCGAGTGAGACTGACGACGACCAGTATGACCAGGGGACCGTGAAGCGCGAAAGCTGAGCGTGGTTATTCAGATTGTGGCGGCCTCATGGCCGCTACCCGGCGCGTGTAGCGGCATCGGCAGGGCCGGTCACCTGCCCGGCGCGTCGTCAGTTATCAGACAGTGATCCGGATCCTGCAGCAACTGGTACATCACATAGGCAGCATAGCCCACTCCTGCAAGTAGATCGCAGTTCTAAGCACTTCTGAAACGTCGAATCTGTTTAGAATCGCGCTAGCTATCTCTTGTTGATTTCATCGGCTGTCAATGGCTTCACGTCAATAATGCCCCTGGCACTGTGGGTAATCGCGTTAGCAGCGCTCCTGGCATTGACGCAGTTTGGCGTGTTTGCCATTTCTCCCGGATTGTCCTTGCACTTGGCGAGCACCTCCAGGCGCTTGACTTTATTGGCTTTGTACCAATCCACCGTCTGTACAATGTCGACAGGCTTTTCTTCTTTGCACCCGCTTAGGATTGAAAGAATGGCCACTAAAGTCATTGAAATTAAAGGCTTTTTCATCGTAGATTTGTTAAATTAAAAAAAGAAACTTGCTTCAATGCTGTTAGCCGTCGGGCAGAACATAGCAAGCTATTAAACAGCGAATAAAATTGATTGCGCGACCGAAAAATTGCGAAACCAGGTTCGCGCTTGGCCGAACTTGGCAAATTGGGTAATCTTAGCAGGTTGCCGAGGTGAAAAAGTCACAGACTGTCTCGACAGGCATGAACATACCCATTTCAGACATTGGCGGCTATGAGAAAAACGGCGTGGATCGAACGCGTTGATGACTTCTGTTTAGTGTCGTCAGCCGTTGTAGCCGGTCACAATCGGGGTCATACAATCGCACAATCGCGATCAGGCCTGACATTCAGACATGAGTTCAACACTAGGTCTATCTGTGACAGCCCTCGTGGAGGGTCCGATGAATAGACGAGGTCCAAATATCAGACCTTACCCTCACATTCTTGACCCTCACATTCTTTACGCGGAGCCGGACTGCTATTCAGAAATGGTGGAAGTCCATCCACTGTCTGCCCGTAAGTGCAAAGGCAGTGTGGCTATTACATGTGCCGGACCTTCCACATCCCAAGAAAAAATGCAGCAACCGCAACCGTTCATCTCGGACACGTATGACAAATTTTCTTTGTTGTGTTCGACCCACGATTCAGCTTCGTCGACTTCGCCTGCCGTGTCGACGGAAGCGCAGATTGATGCACGCGTTTTCATACTTGAAACCTAAAAAGAGAGGAATTGAGGCCATACGCGAGTCTGCGTCTGGTCGCTCTCGGTCGTCGAAACCAACACAGTACACTAAGGAGATGCCAACCCAATTACCAGAGGTTTCGTAAAATTTCAAATAGCAAGATATTCAAGTTAGCTTTGAAATCGACTTGTGCGGCTGACGGAAAACTTCAGACCGGTTTCTACCCGAGAGGCAGATGCAACCGCCTCCGCAGCATCCATTATCCGCCCGGCGCGTCGTCAGCCGTCGGCCAGTGATCCGGATCCTGCAGCAACTGGTACATCACGTACGCATCGATATAGCCCAGGCGCTT
>NZ_JACHBX010000004.1 GCF_014200505.1 Massilia aurea
TTGATAGGCTGGGTGTGGAAGTGCAGTAATGCATTAAGCTAACCAGTACTAATTGCCCGTACGGCTTGTCCCTATAACCTTGGTAGTCCAGGGTTGCAAGAGTTCAGCTGTTGTTGATACAAATACGACCCCAAATAAAAACTACTTCTTCCAGATTCAGAGTGTCACCTGACGTAGGGTGGACGGCTGTGCCGTCCACGCGTTCAAGCGACATTCGTACAAGTTATGCCTGATGACCATAGCAAGTCGGTCCCACCCCTTCCCATCCCGAACAGGACCGTGAAACGACTTTGCGCCGATGATAGTGCTGCAACCAGTGTGAAAGTAGGTTATCGTCAGGCTAGTTATATAGAAAAGCCCCACTCAGTGATCTGAGTGGGGCTTTTCGCTATGGGCGATCGATAGGTCGCTGCTCTCCAGGCAAAGCGGAACTTGACGACTCTGTTGCCCAACATCAGCATCGACCAGCCGGCTCTACGCCAACATTCTCCATCGACCACCACTGGAGAATCACCATGTCAGATCCCATCGAACAGGCCGCGTTGAACGCCAGACTCATGACGCCCATCGCCGCCATTGTAGACAAACAACGCGCCACGCTCGCACCAATGCTGCACGGCGGCACGGGACAGGCCGCGCAAGCTGCCCTGCGCGACGATGAATGCGTGCGTAAGATAGCCACGTTCTGCTATCCATTGCTGCCGGGCCTGGTACGCCTGGCCGTCAAGGAGCCGACCTTCGTAAGTTTCATCCTGAACAACCGCGAAAAAGTCCTCGCGCCCCTCACAAGGCCGGCGTAACCTACTGCCCCGTCACCGTCACCGGTTCCACCGCCTTGGCCACGCCGCGGCTCTGGCTGATACTGTTGCCATCATCTCGGCGCAGGCGCCAGAACACCAGGGAAGAGAACAGCGTCAGTATTGCCAGCGCCATGAACCCGTGGTGTATCGCCTGCGTCACCTGACCCCCATTGGTCTGGGACACATCACCAAGGAACCAGGCGGTCACGATCGATCCTGCCGCCAGGCCAAAGCTCATCGACAATTGCTGAAGCGAGCTCGAGATCGTGCTTGCCATGCTCGAGTCCGCCGGTTCGATGTCGGCGTACGCCAGCGTGTTCATGCTCGAAAACTGCAGCGAGTTGAAGAACCCCAGCATCAGGCTGATGCACACGATCATGATCAATGGCGAGCCGGCATCGACCAGCGTGAACATGGCGATGGTGACGCCAATCATGATCGTATTGGCCAGCAGCACCTGGCGATAACCGAAGCGTGCCAGCAGGCGCGGCGCGAACAGCTTCATTCCCATTGCCGCCAGCGCCGATGGCATCATCATGAGCCCCGACTGCCACGCCGGCATTCCCAGGCCCAGCTGGTACAGCAACGGCAGCAGGAACGGCAGGCCGCCAACGCCAAGACGGGTCACGAAGCCGCCCAGCACGGCAATGCGGAACGTACGCACCTTGAGCAGTGTCAGGCGCAGCAATGGAAACTTTGTGCGGCACGCATGCCAGGCATAGGCGCCGAGCAAACCGAGTGCCAGCAAGAACAGCAGACCGGCCGTGATGCCGTCAAGCGTGTGCTCGCCAAACACTTCCAGCACCCACGACAACAAGGCAGTGCCGCTGCTAAACAGCAGCAGGCCGGCCACATCAAGCGGGCGCCGCTGCTCCGCACGGTAATCAGGCATATGCCGCCACACAAAGTACAGCGCGATCAGCCCCACTGGGACATTGACGAAGAAGATCACACGCCAGGTGGTCCAGTGCACGATCAGCCCGCCGATTGTCGGACCCAGCAATGGACCGATCAGCGCCGGGATGATGACGAAGTTCATCGCTCCCAGCAACTCGTTCTTGGGGAACGTACGCACGATCGACAGACGCCCGATCGGAATCATCATCGCGCCGCCCAATCCCTGCAGCAGGCGCGCGCCCGTCATCATCCGCGCATCGACCGACAGCCCGCACAACACGGACGCAAAGGTGAAAATCGAAATTGCGGTAAAAAACACGCGCCGCGTACCGAAGCGATCGGCCATCCAGCCACTGAGTGGAATACCGACAGCCAGGCCCAGGATATAGCTGGTGACGACCGACTTGAGGCTCAGCGGTGTGACGCCAAGACTGGCGGCGATGCTGGGAATGGCGGTGTTGACGATGGTCGCGTCCAGCTGTTCCATGAACAGCGCGATGGCGACGAGCCAGGGAAGGTAGCGTTTGAGGGTGGGCGAAGGAGTCAATCGGGCCTCGACAACAGCGCGCGGACTGCGCCGCGAAAGGCCCGATTGTGTCACGAAATGCTATTTACCCGCGCCGTGTACCCGCAGCGGGGGCGGGTGTCACGCGGGTAACAAAACCCATCAGAAGCGGTAGGCTGCCTTGGCGACAATCCAGTTAGCGCCGGCGTTCGGGCTCTTGATGCTGCCGTTCGAGTAGTGCTGGTACTTCAGGCCAAAGTCCCACTTGGCGGTGGTGTAGCCCACGCCGAGATGGTCACCAAACTGGAACGCGGTCGACAGTTCCTTGTCTTCATTCTTGTACAGCGTCGACAGCAGGTTCAAGCCGATACCGATTTCGCCATACAGGCCCAGCTTGTTATCGTTCTGGTAGCGGAACACTGGGGTAAAGCCCAGCACGCCGATGTTCTTGTTGCGACCAGGAACGTTCTCGTACGAATTCAGGCGCCACAGGGCCAGGTTCGTTTCAAAGTAACCCGACAGATGGCGGCCATTGCCGGCGAACCATTGCTTGTCCCAGTCCGACTGGATCGCGACACGGCCCATGCGCTGCTGCGGGTTGGTACCGTATTCGAACGACACGGAATCGATATAGCCGTTGCCCACGGTGGACTGGGCGAACGCGGCAGGCGCGCACAGCGCGGCGCTGGCCAGCGCCAGCATGCTGATTTTTTTGAGAGTGAACATGGTCTACCTGGAAAGGGTGGGGGATGACATTTTGGAATAATGCGGTATTGTACTAGCGAGAACAATAGCGTGCTGGCAGCCACGCAAGCGGGCGGCGCAGGTATCATAGGCGCCCGCCGCAACAATATCGATCAATCACCATGGCCGAACCAACCATCACTCCGCTGTATCCGTTGACCGCCCCGATGCAGCGCCAACCCGAATCCGTCGTGCTGCCGCACGATCCGGTCGGCGAGCACATTGCCACGCACCTGGGCGCCCCCGCGATGTTCTTCCACGAGACCGATGGCGGCGCCGTCCAGGTCGACATCCACGTGATCGGACCAACCGCCGACTTCCCTTACGTGCGCCTGGTGACCTCGGGGATGAGCAAGCGTCCGATGACGACGCCGGAAGGCGCGCCGCCGTTCGCCGAGCTGATCATGACCCTGCCGGCCAACTGGCAGCTCGACGAAGCGGCGATCAAGGAAGAACGCTGGTACTGGCCGGTGGCCCTGATGCGTCACCTGGCGCACTATCCGCACAACCAGGGTACCTGGATTGGCCTGGGCCATGCGCTGCCCAACGGCGCACCGCCCAAGCCCTACGTCGAGGGCGTGGGCTTTTGCGGCGCCATCCTGCTGCCGCCAGTGTCGGCGCCAGAACCGTTCCACTCGGTGACGGTTGAAGGCAAGGACATTTACTTCCACTGCGTCGTGCCGCTGTTCAAGGAAGAACTGGATCTGGCGCGGCACCAGGGTTTTGCCGCCCTGATCGACAAGTTCAACGACAAGGACGTGACCGATGTCGTCGATCCGGCGCGCAAGAATACGGTCAAGAAAAAATTCCTCGGCCTGTTCTAGGCACCGTCAGGCAGGACCGGGCACGATGCCCGGCCCGCCACCTTGTCAGGCAACCGGCAGACTCGTCTCCGCCAGGCGTACCCAATAGCTCGCGCCAATTGGCAGCAGGTTGTCGTTGAAGTCATAACTGGCATTGTGCAGCTGGCATGGTCCAAGACCGTGGCCACCCGTGCGATGGTCGCCGTCGCCATTGCCCAGGAAGACATAGCAGCCCGGCTTGGCCTGCAGCATGAAGGCGAAATCTTCGGCGCCCATGGTTGGTTCGACATTCACATTGACTGCGTCCGGGCCCACCACCGCGCGCATTGCCTCGATCGCAAACGCGGTCTGCTCGGTGTGGTTCACCAGCGGCGGATACTTGCGCTTGAAGCCAAAGTCGACCGTCGCGCCAAAGCCGGCAGCAATCCCGTCGGCCATTTCCTGCATGCGGCGTTCGATCAGGTCGAGCACGTCGGTCGTGAACGTGCGCACCGTGCCAACCAGTTGCGCTTCATCCGGAATGATGTTGGTGGCGCTGCCTGCGTGGATCTGGGTAATCGACAACACTGCCGTGAGCAGCGGGTTCTTTTCACGCGAGATGATCGTTTGCCACGCCTGCGCGATCTGCACCGCCACCATGATCGGATCGATGCCGCGGTGCGGCTGCGCCGCGTGGGCGCCCTTGCCGCGTACGGTCACGCGAAACTCGTTACTCGACGCCATCATCGGCCCGTCGACCACGGCAAACGTGCCTTCGGCGATGCCTGGCCAGTTGTGCATGCCGTACACAGCGTCCATCGGGAAGCGCTCGAACAGGCCATCCTCGATCATGCGCTGCCCGCCGCCGCCGCCTTCTTCGGCCGGCTGGAAAATCAGGTACACGGTGCCATCGAAATTGCGGTGCTGCGCCAGATAGTGCGCGGCGCCGAGCAGCATCGCCGTGTGGCCGTCGTGGCCACAGGCGTGCATCTTGCCCGCATTGGTCGACGCATGGGCGAAGCCATTGATTTCCTGCATGGGCAGCGCGTCCATGTCGGCGCGCAGGCCGATCGCGCGCTCGGACGTACCGTTCTTGATGATGCCGACGACGCCCGTCACGCCCAGGCCGCGCACGACGGGAATGCCCCACGCTTCGAGCCGGTCGGCCACGATCTGCGCGGTACGGTGTTCTTCGTAGCCCAATTCGGGATGCGCGTGCAGGTCGCGCCGGATTGCCTGGATTTCGGCGAGTGACGCCAGGATAGGTTCAACCAGTTTCATGATGTTCTCCGCGATGGGGACCTCGGTGACGCTGCCGCGCGCTGCAGCGCGTCAGGCGCTGCGCGTAGGGGTTTGCTGGAGGCCCCTCGGTTGTCTTGCCACCCTTGCATGGCATGGTTTTAACTATTGTAGCGTGCCTTAAACAGACTTGTCAGGGGAGGTCACGAACCCCGTCCGAATCGTATAAAGTATTGGTTTAGCGCAGTTTTTTCAGTGCAGCCTGCATTCAAGCCCAAATAACAATATGACCACCACCACCGTCCGTGCGACCTGTCCCCACGATTGCCCCGATACCTGCGCGCTGCTCGTCAAAGTCGAGAACGGCGTTGCCACTGAGGTCAAGGGCGACCCGGACCATCCCACCACGGCTGGCGTACTGTGCACCAAAGTGTCGCGCTACATCGAGCGCACCTACCACCCGGATCGCGTGCTGTATCCGATGCGGCGCGTTGGCCGCAAGGGCGAAGGCAAGTTCGAGCACATCACGTGGGACGCCGCCCTGGACGAGATCGCCACGCGCCTGACCGGCATCGCCGCGCGCGACCCCGAGGCGATCCTGCCATACAGCTATTGCGGCACGATGGGCCTGGTGCAGGGCGAATCGATGTCGCTGCGCTTTTTCAATCAACTGGGCGCGTCGCTGCTCGACCGCACCATCTGCGCCACGGCCGGCGCGACCGGCTACCGGTATTCCATCGGCAGTTCGATCGGCACCGACCTCGAACAGTTCCAGAACGCCAAATTGATCCTGATCTGGGGCGGGAATCCGATCGCATCGAACCTGCATTTCTGGATGCGCGCGCAAGAAGCCAAGCGCAATGGCGCTACCTTGATTGCCATCGATCCGTATCGCTCGCTCACTGCAGAAAAATGCCATCAACACATTGCGCTGCTGCCCGGCACGGATGCCGCGCTGGCCCTGGGCATGATGCATGTACTGATCAAGGAAGACCTGCTCGATCACGCCTACATCGACAAGCACACACTGGGTTTCGAGCCACTCAAGGCGCGCGCCCTCGAATGGCCACCGGAACGCACGGCCGAAATCTGCGGCATCACCGTCGATGAAGTGGTGAACCTGGCGCGCCTGTATGGCCAGACCGCGAAGAACGGCGAAGCGGCCGCGATCCGCGTCAACTACGGCATCCAGCGCGTGCGCGGCGGCGGCATGGCCGTGCGCAATATCGCCTGCCTGCCGGCCCTGGTGGGCGCCTGGCGCCTGCCCGCAGGCGGCATCCAGCTATCGAGCTCGGCCTCGTTCCCGACCAACCGCCCGGCGCTGCAGCGCCCGGATCTGCTGGCCGGCCGCACGCCGCGCACGATCAACATGACCACGATCGGCGACGACCTGCTGCGCGAGAGCGCGCCCGATTTCGGCCCGAAGATCGAGGCCGTGATTGTCTACAACGCCAACCCGCTGGCCATTGCGCCCGATTCGCGCAAGGTGCAGCAGGGCTTCGAGCGCGAAGACCTGTTCACCGTGGTGCTCGAGCACTTCCATACCGACAGCGCCGACTACGCCGATATCCTGCTGCCGGCCACCACCCAGCTCGAACACGTCGATGCGCACCTGGCCTACGGCCACCTGTACATGATGGCCAATAACGCCGCCGTCGAACCGGTGGGTGAATCCAAGCCGAATACCGAATTCTTCCGCCTGCTGGCAGCGCGCATGGGCTTTACCGATCCGTGCTTCCGCGAGAGCGACGACGCCATCGCCGCCCAGGCCTTCAACAGCAAGGATACGCGGGCGGTGCACTTCGATTGGGAGTCGCTCAAGCGCACCGGCTGGAGCAAGCTCAACATGCCGGACGCGCCGTTTGCCGACGGCGGCTTCACGACGCCATCGGGCAAGTGCGAGTTCTTTTCCGAGAGCATGCTGGCCGACGGCCTCGATCCGGTGCCCACGTACATCCCGCCGTACGAGTCGGTCGCATCGAACCCCGAGCTGGCAAAAACCTATCCGCTGGCCATGATTTCTCCGCCGGCACGGAACTTCCTCAACTCAACGTTTGTCAATGTACAGAGCCTGCGCGCAACTGAGGGCGAACCGCACCTCGACATCCACCCGCTTGACGCCGCCGCACGCGGCATCGCGCACGGTGACATGGCGCGCATTTATAACGACCGCGGTTCGTTCCTCGCCCGTGCACGCGTGACCGACAAGGCGCGCGCTGGATTAGTGGTGGGCTTGTCGATCTGGTGGAAGAAACTGGCCACTGATGGCAAGAACGCCAATGAAGTTACCAGCCAGCGTTTGACCGACATGGGCCGGGCGCCCACTTTCTACGACACCCTGGTGCAGGTTGAAAAAGCTGCGCCCCCCACACGAGATGACGCCCTCTAGATTCTCACTGGCCTTCCGGCCGCTCATGGCCGCGGCAGCTGCGGCCCTGATGTTGACAAGCTGCTCATCGCTCTCGTACTACACCCAGGCCGCGCAAGGCCAGCTGCAACTGCTGTCTGATGCGCGCCCGATCGACGACTGGATCGCCGACACCGGCACCAGCGTCAAATTGCGGCACCGGCTCGAGGCGGCGCGCCAGATCCGCCGCTTTGCCATCCAGGAAATGCAGCTGCCCGATAACGGCAGCTACACCAATTACACGAGCCTCAAACGCCCCTACGTGCTGTGGAACGTGGTGGCCACGCCCGAACTGTCGCTCAAACCCATCCAGTGGTGCTTCCCGGTGGCCGGGTGCGTCAACTACCGCGGCTACTACAGCAAGACCGACGCCCAGGCCTATGCCCGGCAACTGCGCGCAGAAGGCCACGACGTGGAAGTGGGTGGCGTCAGCGCCTATTCGACGCTCGGCTGGTTCAGCGACCCGCTGGTATCGACCTTCATCAATTACCCGGACGCCGAACTGGCGCGCCTGATCTTCCATGAACTCGCGCACCAGGTCGTCTACGTCGCGGGCGACTCGCAATTCAATGAATCGTTCGCCAGTGCCGTGGAGCAGGCCGGTGTGGAAGCCTGGCTCGAACGCTTCGGCAACCCGGCCATGAGCGCAGCCTACGACCGCTACAAGGCGCGCAAGCGCGACTTCCTGGCGCTGCTGCTGCGTTATCGCGGCGAGCTCGAGCGCACCTACAAGAGCATGGAACCGGACGCCACCAAGCGCGCCACCAAGGGCCGCCTGTTCATCGCGCTGCAGAACGACTACCAGGTGCTCAAGGCAAACTGGGGCGGTTACGCCGGCTATGACCGCTTCTTTGCCGAGCCGCTGTCCAATGCCCATCTTGCCTCAGTGGCGACCTACAATGATCTGGTGCCGGCGTTTCGCGCCCTGCTGCGCCGCGAGAAAACGTGGACGGGTTTCTACAAGGCCGTCAACCGGCTCGCCGCCCTCGACAAGAAAGAGCGTACCCGCGTGTTGACGGGGCTGGCTGCGACGGGTTCAGCGGGCCTGCAGGTGGTGCAGCGCACCATGAGCGCTCTGCCGTAGAGGGCCGGTTCCAATCGGCGTAAAAGCGCTTGCGCACAAGGGCGCTGCCCGATAGCATCACAACCAGCGATAGCAAAGGCATAAGCTTCGTGCGCACGCGAGCCGGCAACATAGCACGGCCGTCGACAAGAACGATCATGATCTTGCAAAAGATCCCGAGACAGAGGCAACCCATGGACAAGATTTGGCTGCAGTCGTATCCACCAGGCATGCCGGCAGAGATCAATCCGGATCAGTACTCTTCGCTGGTGCAATTGCTGGAAGAATCGTTCAGCAAATTCGCGGACCGCAATGCCTTTGTCTGCATGGACAAGTTCCTCACCTACCGCGAACTTGACGCGTATTCGCAAAAGCTCGCCGCCTGGCTGCAAAGCCGCGGCCTGACGCCCGGCGCGCGCGTGGCGCTCATGATGCCCAATGTGTTGCAGTACCCGATCGCGCTGGCCGCCGTGCTGCGCGCCGGCTACGTCGTCGTCAACGTCAATCCCCTCTACACCGCGCGCGAACTCGAACACCAGATCACCGACTCGGGCGCCGAAGCGATCATCGTGCTGGAAAACTTCGCCCACACCGTGCAGAAGGTGATGGGCAAGACGCCGCTGCGCCACGTGGTGGTGGCGAACATGGGCGAACTGCTTGGCGGCGCCAAGGGCATGGTGGTCAATTTCGTGGTCCGTCACGTCAAAAAAATGGTGCCTGAGTTCTCGCTGCCGAACATGGTGACCTTCAAGGACGCGCTGGCGCAGGGCGCCCGCATGACCTTCAAGCCGGCCACGCTCAAGGCCGGCGACGTCGCCTTCCTGCAGTACACGGGCGGCACCACCGGGCCGTCAAAGGGCGCCACGCTCACGCACCGCAACGTGATCGCCAACGTGCTGCAAAGCGAAGCGTGGTCGGCGCCGGCGCTGGGCGAGGCGGGCGGCGAGCCACTGACGATCGTGTGCGCACTGCCGCTGTATCACATCTTCGCGCTGACCGCGTGCGCCATGTGGGGCATGCGCATGGGCGCCCTGAACGTGCTGATCGTGAACCCGCGCGACATCCCCGGCTTCGTCAAAGAGCTGGCCAAGTACCGCTTCAACATGCTGCCGGCCGTGAACACGCTGTACAACGCGCTGGTGAACAACCCCGATTTCGCCCACCTCGATTTCTCCGGCCTGCGCATCTGCAATGGCGGCGGCATGGCGGTGCAAAAGGCCGTGGCCGACAAATGGCGCGACATCACCGGCGTGGCCATCATCGAAGGCTACGGCTTGTCCGAGACATCGCCGGTGGCCACCTGCAACCGCGCCGACGTGCTGGACTTTACCGGCACCATCGGCCTGCCGGTGCCATCGACCGACATCGCCATCATCGACGATGCCGGCAACCCGGTGGCGCGGGGCGAGAGCGGCGAGATCGCGATCCGCGGCCCGCAAGTCATGCAGGGGTACTGGAAACAGCCGGCCGAAACCGCCAAGGTCATGACGGCCGACGGCTTCTTCCGCTCGGGCGACATCGGCATCATGGACGAGGGCGGCTACGTCAGGATCGTCGATCGCAAGAAGGACATGATCCTGGTATCGGGCTTCAACGTCTATCCGAACGAGCTCGAAGGCGTGATCGCCGGCCACCCGGGCGTGCTCGAGTGCGCCGTGGTCGGTGTGCCGGACGCCCATTCGGGCGAGGCGGTCAAGGTATTCGTGGTAAAAAAAGACCCTGGCCTCACGACGGACGACTTGCTGGCCTACTGCAAGCAGGAATTCACCGGCTACAAGCGCCCCAAGTACATCGAGTTCCGCGATGAGCTTCCCAAGACCAACGTCGGCAAGATTCTCCGCCGCGCGCTGCGGGACGAAAAACAGGCGGACACGGTGGCATAAGTCACGGCGGATGATGGGCAACCAGCCGAAGCCGCCTGCGAGGCGGCTTCGGCGTTTTATTGGAACCAACAAGGAAGGCAGTGGAATACATGGACAAATTCTGGCTCACGTCGTACGAAACCGGTGTACCGGCAGAGATCGATGCGACGCAATATCGCTCGCTGGCGCATTTGCTCGAGGAGGCGTTTCGCAAGTACGCCGACCGCAAGGCCTATGCCTGCATGGGCAAGTCCATCACGTTTTCCGAACTCGATACGATGTCGCAGCGCATGGCCGCCTGGCTGCAGGCAAAGGGCCTGAAACCCGGCGCGCGCGTGGCGCTGATGATGCCCAACGTGCTGCAGTATCCGGTGGCGCTGGCCGCCGTGCTGCGCGCCGGTTACGTCGTCGTCAACGTGAATCCGCTCTACACTCCGCGCGAGCTGCAGCATCAGCTGACCGACTCGGGCGCCGAGGCGATCGTGGTGCTGGAAAACTTCGCCCACACGCTCGAGCAGGTGCTCGGCCAGACGCAGGTCAAGCACGTCATCCTGGCCACGATGGGCGACCTGCTGGGCGGCCTGAAAGGCACGCTGGTCAATCTGGTGGTGCGCAAGGTCAAGAAGATGGTGCCGGCCTACTCGCTGCCAGGCGCGATCGCTTTCAACAAGGTGCTGGCCGAGGGCGCGCGCGAAACCCTGGGGCAGGTTACGATCGGGCACGACGACATCGCCTTCCTGCAGTACACGGGCGGCACCACGGGCGTGTCGAAAGGGGCGGTGCTGCTGCACCGCCACGTGATCGCCAACGTGCTGCAGAACGAAGCCTGGTTCGCGCCGACCCTGGGGCGCCAGCTGGCGGGCCAGCAGGCGCAGTTTGCCTGCGCACTGCCGCTGTACCACATCTATGCGCTGACGGTCTGCGCGCTGCTTGGCCTGCGCGTGGGCGGCATGAACCTGTTGATCCCGAACCCGCGCGACATCAAGGGCTTCATCAAGGAGCTGGGTGGCTACCGCATCAACATCTTCCCGGCCGTAAACACCCTGTACAACGGCCTGCTGAACGACGACGATTTCGCCAAGCTCGATTTCTCGGGCCTGATGGTGTGCCCGGGCGGCGGCATGGCCGTGCAAAAAGCCGTGGCCGACAAGTGGCTCAAGACGACGGGCATCCCGATCGTCGAAGGCTACGGCTTGTCCGAAACCTCGCCCGTGGTGACCGCCAACCGCTGCGACATCAGCGAGTTCACCGGCACCATCGGGCTGCCGCTGCCATCGACCGAACTGCGCATCCTGGACGATGCCGGCAACGCCGTCCCGTTCGGCACCGCCGGCGAGATCGCCGTGCGTGGTCCGCAGGTCATGGCCGGCTACTGGCAGCGTGACGACGAAACCGCCAAGGTCATGACGCCCGACGGCTTCTTCAAGACCGGCGACATCGGCATCATGGACGACAAGGGCTACACGCGCATCGTCGATCGCAAGAAGGACATGATCCTGGTCTCCGGCTTCAATGTGTATCCCAACGAAGTCGAAGGCGTGGTCGCGGCGATGCCGGGCGTGCTCGAAGTGGCGTGCGTGGGCGTGCCCGACCAGCATTCGGGCGAGGCGGTCAAGCTGTACGTGGTCAAGAAGGACGCAAGCCTCACCGCCGACCAGGTCAAGGCATTTTGCAAGGAGCAGCTGACCGGCTACAAGCGGCCGAAGTTTGTCGAGTTCCGCGAGACACTGCCGAAGACGAACGTCGGCAAGATCCTGCGCCGCGAACTGCGCGACGAAAAAAAGCCGGGCTGATGCCGGCATGAGGTTCTGGAGGCCGCCATCATGGCGGCCTTTTTCACGACCGGATTACCGGTTCGCGATCAGCGATTCGAGCGGTGGCAACTGGCGCGGCTTGCGATCCGGACCGGTGGCCACATAGGTCAGCGTCGCCTCGGTCACCTTGACCACTTCGGCCGCCAGCCGGTTGCGCTCGGCGTACACCTCGACGAACACGGTGATCGACGTATTGCCCACCTTGGTGATATCGGCATAGAACGACAGCAGGTCGCCGACGAACACCGGATTCTTGAACAAAAACGAGTTCACGGCGATGGTCGCCACGCGGCCATTGGCGCGGCGCGTGGCCGGCAGCGAACCGGCCAGGTCGACCTGGGCCATGATCCAGCCGCCGAACACATCGCCATACACATTGGCGTCGGACGGGGCGGGCATGACCCGCAGTTCGGGCATCTTGCCGGCGGGGAGGCGAATGGTACTGGGCGTGGTAACGGTATTTTCGGGCGTGGTCATCGTGAATTCTCGGTAAAAGCTACAATCGACCCGAATTGAACCACAAAAGTCTCCCCATGCGCCGCAATACCTCACTTCCGCCGGACCCTACCGGCATTCCCCGCAACGACTGGGCCACGCTCAAGACCTTGTTCCCGTACCTGTGGGTCTACAAGTGGCGCGTGCTGGCCGCCATGGGCGCGCTGGTCGCGGCCAAGATGGCCAACGTCGGCGTGCCGCTGGTGCTCAAGCGGCTGATCGACGGCCTGGCCATCGATCCCGCCCACCCGCACGCGCTGATGGTGCTGCCGGTGGGCGTGCTGATCGCCTACGGCTTGCTGCGGCTGTCGATGACCGTCTTCACCGAGCTGCGCGAGTTTCTGTTCGCGCGCGTGACGCAGCGCGCCGTGCGCACCATCGCGCTGCGCGTGTTCCGTCACCTGCACGCACTGTCGCTGCGCTTTCACCTGAACCGCCAGACGGGCGGCATGACGCGCGACATCGAGCGCGGCACGCGCGGCGTGAACTCGCTGATCTCGTACTCGCTCTTTAACATCCTGCCGACCCTGGTCGAGATCACGCTGGTGCTGGGCTACCTGATACTGAATTACGACATCTGGTTCAGCATCATCACCGCCGTGGCGCTGGCCTCCTACATCACCTTCACCGTGGTGGTCACCGAATGGCGCACGCACTTCCGGCGCACGATGAACGACCTCGAATCGAAAGCCAGTACCAAGGCGATCGACTCGCTGCTCAATTACGAGACGGTGAAATACTTCGGCAACGAAGACTACGAAGCCAAGCGCTATGACGAGGGCCTGAAGAACTACGAGAATGCCGGCGTGCGCTCGCAGACCTCGCTGTCGGTCCTGAACACGGGCCAGTCGCTGATCATCGCGACTGCCGTCACGCTGATCCTGTGGCGCGCCACGCAGGGCGTCATCAACGGCACCATGAGCCTGGGCGACCTGGTGCTGGTCAACACCTTCATGATCCAGCTGTACATGCCGCTGAACTTCCTGGGCGTGATCTACCGCGAGATCAAGCAAAGCCTGGCCGACATGGAGCGCCTGTTTGGCCTGCTCGACCAGAACCGCGAAGTGGCCGACGGCCCCAAGGCGCTGCCGCTGGATATCAAGGGCGCGCAGGTCGAGTTCTCGCACGTGGAATTCAGCTACGAGACCAAGCGCCAGATCCTGTTCGATGTCGACTTCACCATCGCCGCCGGCACCACGACGGCGGTGGTGGGCCATAGCGGCTCGGGCAAGTCCACGCTGTCACGCCTGCTGTTTCGCTTCTATGATGTGAACGGCGGCGCGATCAAGATCGATGGCCAGGACCTGCGCGACATCACCCAGTCTTCGCTGCGCGCCGCAATCGGCATCGTCCCGCAAGATACAGTGCTGTTCAACGACACGATCGAATACAACATCGCGTATGGCCGGCCCGGCGCCAGCCGCGACGACATCGTGGCAGCCGCGCGCGCGGCGTCGATCCACGACTTCATCGAAAGCCTGCCGGATGGCTATCAGAGCATGGTGGGTGAGCGGGGGTTGAAACTGTCCGGTGGCGAGAAGCAGCGCGTGGCGATCGCGCGCACGCTGCTGAAAGACCCGGCGCTGTTGATCTTCGACGAAGCCACGTCGGCGCTCGACTCGCGCGCCGAGCAGGCAATCCAGGCGCAGTTGAAAGAGATCGCGAAGAACCGCACGACGCTGGTGATCGCGCACCGCCTGTCGACGATCGCCGATGCGCAGCAGATCATCGTTCTCGATCACGGCAAGATCGTCGAGCGCGGCACGCACAGCGCGCTGTTGGCGGCGCGCGGCCTGTATGCGCAGATGTGGGACCGGCAGCTCGCGCGGCCCGACGAGGATGTGGCCTCGCCGCCGCTGGTGCCGGAAGCGTTGGAACGCGTGGACGGCGCAGCCGTCCACCCTACGGTATCCGGCGCGTAATCAAACCGTGTAAAACATCCGCTGGATTTCGCTGGTGCTGACCGTTTTCGTCAGCGCCAGCGGTAGGGTGGACGGCTCCGCCGTCCACGCGTCCAGCCAGCAGTGCATCAATACGTATAAAACATCCGCTGAATTTCCTTGGTGCTGGTCGTTTTCGTCAACGCCAGCATCAACAGAATGCGCGCCTTCTGAGGGCTGAGCGTATCGGCCACCACGAAGTCCAGCTGGTCGTCATTGGCCTCGCCATTGCGCGCCACGATGCCCTGGCCGACGCGGCTCGCACGCACGACGATGACGCCCTTGGCCCGCGCAGCCACCAGCGCCGGTTTGGTTTTGGCAGGCAGGCTGCCGTTGCCGACACCCGCATGCACCAGCCCCTTCGCGCCGGCTGCCACCAGTGCATTGACCGCCACATCGCCCACGTTCGCATAGGCGTACGCCACGTCCACCTGCGGCAGCGTATCGAGCTTGGCCAGATCGAACTCGGTATCGACCGTGTGGTTGCGCGTCACGTCGCGATAAAAGAACGGCTTGCCGCCCTGGATGTAGCCGATCATCCCCAGCTCGGTCGTGCGGAAGGTGTCCGCCGTCGTCGTGTTGGCCTTGGTGACGTCACGGGCCGCGTGGATCTGGTCATTCATCGCCACCAGCACGCCGCGGCCGGCCGCTTCAGGCGTGCCGGCCAGGCGCACCGCGTTGTACAGGTTGATCGGGCCGTCGGCTGACAGCGCCGTCGAGGGCCGCATCGAGCCGACCACCACCACCGGCTTCCTGCTCTTGACGACCAGGTTCAAAAAGTATGCCGTCTCTTCCAGCGTGTCGGTGCCGTGCGTGATGACGATGCCATCGACGCTGCTTTGCGCCAGCAGCAGGTTGACGCGCTTGGCCAGTTGCAGCCACTGCGCATCGCTGATGTTTTCACTGGCGATCTGGAATACCTGCTCGCCGGTGACGTTGGCCACCTTCGTGATCTCGGGCACGGCTGCGATCAGCGATTGCACGCCGACGGTGGCGGCGGTGTAGCCAACCGTGGTCGTGCTGGTGGCGCCCGTCCCGGCGATGGTGCCGCCGGTGGCGAGGATCGTCACGTTCGGCAGCTTGGCGGTCTGGGCCTGAACGGCGGCCGCAAACAGGAAAAGAACGCCGCACAGGGCGGCGTGGGCAGATCGAGCAAACAGCATGAAAGTCTCCGGGTTTTATAAACCCGGCAGCTTACAGCTTTTTAAAGACGACGCCATCCTTCATCACGAACTTGACCTGCTCCAGGAGCTTGACGTCCTTGAGCGGGTCGCCCTCGACCGCGATGATGTCGGCCGCGAACCCCGGCGCGATCGTGCCCAGGCGCTTGGGTTGATCCAGCAGCACGGCAGCATTGACGGTCGCGGCGCGGATCGCCTCGATCGGCGTCATGCCCGCTTCGACCATGTAGCCGAACTCCTTTGCGTTCTCGCCGTGCGGGAACACGCCGGCATCGGTGCCGAACGCGATCTTCACGCCGGCCTTGTGGGCGCGGGCGAACGTGGCCTGCAGCTGCGGCCCGATCGCCGCTGCCTTGGGTTGCACCAGCGCCGAGTAGTAATTCGGCACCTTGGCCTTGTCCGCCACGTAGCGGCCGGCCGAGATGGTCGGCACGTACCAGCCGCCGGTCTTCTTGAAGAGCGTGATGACTTCGTCATCCATCAGCGTGCCATGCTCGATCGAGTCGACGCCGGCGCGCAGCGCGCGCTTCATGCCTTCCGCGCCGTGGGCATGGGCCGCGACGCGAAAGCCGTAATCCTTCGCGGTCGTGACCACGGCGCGCAGCTCGTCCTCGGTGTACTGCGAGTTCTGGCCGCTGGCGGCCTGGCTCAGCACACCGCCGGTGGCCGTCACCTTGATCAGGTCCGCGCCGTCCTTGTAACGCTGGCGGACCGCCTGGCGCGCTTCTTCGGGGCTGTTGAGCACACCCTCGACCGGGCCGGGCGTGCCGATCTTCTCGTTCAAAAAGTGCGACAGGTTGTTGGTCGGATCGGCATGCCCGCCCGTGGTGGCCAGCGATTTACCGGCAGTGAACATGCGCGGGCCCGGCACGTCGCCGGCAGCAATCGCGCGCTTGAGGGCGATGTTCAGGTCATCCGCCGCGCCCAGGTCGCGCACCGTCGTGAAGCCTGCCATCAGCGTGCGCTCGGCAAACTTGATCGAACGGTAGGCCATGTCAGCCGGGTTGGCCGTGAGGCGATCGCGGTAGGCGTCCACTGCCGGCAGGGTCTCGCTGGTCAGGTGCACGTGCATGTCGATCAGGCCGGGCAGGCAGGCGTGGCGCGACAGGTCGATGTTGCCGGGGGCGCCGGTCATGGGGCCGACCGAGACGATGCTGCCGTTCTCGATGACGATGCTGACGCGTTCGCGCCAGGTGCCTTGTTGCACGTCCAGCAGGCGGCCGCAATCGACCGTCTGGGTTGCGGCGTGCGCGCTGTTCAAGGCCAGCAGCATGCTGGCGGCCATCATGGTTTTCATCGTTCGTTCCCTCGTTTTTTTTGTGAAAAAAAAAGGCCCTCCATCGCTGGAAGGCCTTCCGGTGTCAGGCAATGCCCGCCGTGCCTAGCGCAGCGGTGAAATGGCGGGTTCGGCGTTCGGCTCTCCGAGCTCGCCCTCCCACTTGGCAACGACGGCAGTGGCGATGCCGTTGCCGATGACGTTGGTGGCCGAGCGGGCCATGTCCAGGAAGTGGTCGATCGCCAGCAGCAACAGCAGGCCGGCTTCAGGGATGTCGAACTGGTTCAGCGTGGCGGCGATCACGACCAGCGACGCGCGCGGCACGCCGGCCATGCCCTTGGAGGTCAGCATCAGCACCAGCATCATCGTGATCTGGGTGCTCATCGACAGCTCGATGCCGTAGGCCTGGGCGATGAAGACGGCGGCGAAGGTGCAGTACATCATCGAACCATCGAGGTTGAACGAGTAACCGATCGGCAGCACGAACGAAGCCAGACGGTTCTTGACGCCGAAGCGCTCCAGGCCTTCCAGGGTTTTCGGGAACGCCGCTTCGGACGATGCGGTCGAGAAGGCCAGCAGGGTCGGGCCGCGCAGTTCGGCGATCAGGCGCAGGATGCGCGGGCCGACGAAGATCATGCCGATGCCGATCAACACCACCCACAGCAGCGCAATGCCGAAGTAGAACTGGGCCATGAAGACGCCGTAGGTCGACAGCACGCCCAGACCGCTCTTGGCGATGATGCCCGAGACGGCGGCGAGCACTGCGATCGGTGCGAAGTTCATCACGTAGCCGGTCAGCTTGAGCATGACGTGGGCAACGCCGTCGATGGCGTCGATCATCGGCGTGGCGCGCGCACCGACGGCAGCGGCAGCGGTACCGAAGAACACCGAGAACACGACAATCTGCAGAATCTCGTTGCGGGCCATGCCGTCGACGATCGAGGTTGGCACCAGGTGGGTGATGAAGTCCTTCATCGTCAGGCCGCTGGTGGTAATGCCCGAAGTGGCGTCCACTGGCGGCATCATGCCGGCGGCGAACAGCGCGTCACCGGGACGGAACAGGTTCACCAGGATCAGGCCCAGCGACAGGGAGATGAGCGAGGCGATGAAGAACCAGCCCAGCGCCTTGACACCGATGCGGCCGACTTCCTTGGCGTCGCCCATCTTGGCAATGCCGACCACCAGGGTGGCAAACACCAGCGGCGCGATGATCATCTTGATCAGGCGAAGGAACAGCGTCGTGATCAACGACATCGTGTCGGCGAAGCTTTGCGCGCCAGCGGTGTCCGTGTTGGTGTTGACCAGATAGCCGACCAGAATACCAATCACCAGCGCGATCAGAATATAAGTGGTCAGGCGGTTTCGATTGTTCATAAAGCTTCCTGTCTTTGGGACCTGTGCGACACCCGCGGCAGCGGCGCTGTCGCTGGTGAATTGTTCGGGCAGTGGCTGGCTGTCGAGGACCGAAAGACCAGTTGATTCTGAAGATTATGGCAAGTTCCGCAGTATCCTAGGGGCTGTTAGTGCTGTCAAGCATGCAGTCGCGTGTGGCGCATGTGGACTGTCGCGCCACGTTGCGCGGTGATCCACGGCGCCCCGGCACAGGTAAAATACGCCATCCGTTTTCCGAGAGCCGCCATGTCCACCATCGAAATCCCCGACACCATCACCATCACCCGTCCCGACGACTGGCACCTGCACCTGCGCGACGGCGCGGCCATGGCCAGCGTGCTGCCGCACAGCGCGCGCCAGTTCGCGCGCGCGATCGTGATGCCGAACCTGCGCCCGCCCGTCACCACCACGGCGATGGCACTGGACTACCGCGCGCGCATCCTGGCTGCGCTGCCCGAGGGCGTGCAGTTCGAACCTCTGATGACGCTGTACCTGACCGACAACACGAACCCGGACGAGATCCGCCGCGCGCAGGACACGGGCTTCATCCACGCCGTCAAGCTGTACCCGGCCGGCGCCACGACCAATTCCGACGCCGGCGTCACCGACCTGACCAAGTGCTACAAGACGCTCGAAGTGATGCAGGAAATCGGTATGCCGCTGCTGGTGCACGGCGAAGTCACCAATAGCGACATCGACCTGTTTGACCGCGAAGCCGTGTTCATCGAGCGCGTCATGCGCCCGCTGCGCCGCGACATGCCGGCCCTGCCGGTCGTGTTCGAGCACATCACCACGAAGGATGCGGCCCAGTACGTGGCCGAAGCCGAAGGCCCGATCGCTGCCACCATCACCGCGCACCACCTGCTGTACAACCGCAATGAGCTGTTCAAGGGCGGCATCCGCCCGGACTTCTACTGCCTGCCGGTGCTCAAGCGCGAAGAACACCGCCTGGCGCTGGTCACCGCTGCCACCAGCGGCGACGAGCGCTTCTTCCTCGGTACCGACTCGGCCCCGCACGCGGTGCACACCAAGTACGCGGCCTGCGGCTGCGCGGGCTGCTACACGGCGCTGCACGCGATGGAGATGTATACCGAAGCCTTCGCCCAGGCCGGCGCGCTCGACCAGCTGGAGGCATTCGCCAGCTTCAACGGCCCGGCGTTCTACAACCTGCCGCGCAACGAGGGCACGATCACGCTCAAGCGCGAAGCCTGGACCCTGCCCGCATCGGTGCCGATGGCCGAGCACCAGCTGGTACCGCTCAACGCGGGCGAGACCATCAACTGGAAGATGCTGTAACACCGATGCTGCCGCCGATCGACTGGGCGCAGCCGTGGTACGACACGGTGCGCCCGGCCTTCGAGCGCGCCGCGCCGCCGCCCGACGGCTTCATCGACGCCTTCAATGCGGCCGCCTGCGCGCTCGACCTGCGCAACGGCGCCGGCCAGCCTTTGCGCTTCGTGCCGCAAGCGAGCCTGCCCGACGGCATGGCGTACGAGGCTTTTATCGGCGCGACAGGGCAGGTGCCCACGCGCGACAATCTGCACGACTTTTTCAATGCGCTGGTGTGGCTGACGTTCCCGGGGATCAAACGCGCCCTGAACACGCTGCAGGCGGCGCAGATCGCGCAGGCCGGCGTGGGCAAGTCGCGTGGACCGGCGCGCGACGCCGCCACGATTTTTGACGAAAACGCGGCGCTGCTGGTGGTGCGCGACAATGACGCTGGACATGCATTGGTCGACGACCTGCGCGCGCATCGCTGGCTCGACGCGCTGTACGACGGACGCGCGATGTTCGGCCGCGACGCCGAGGTCTGGCTGTTCGGCCACGCGCTGATGGAAAAGCTGGTCACGCCGCGCAAGGCAATCACGGCGCACACGCGCGTCGTGTTCGTGGACGACGCCTACTTTCTACTGACGCCGGCTGCACGCCGCGCCTGGATCGACCGCGAGGTGGCCGCGGCACTGGCGGGCGAAGGCCTGGCGAGTAACGGGGCCACAGCGGGCTTCACACCGCTGCAGGTGCTGGGCGTGCCGGGCTGGTGGCCCGGGCAGGACGCCGATTTTTATCGTGATACCACCGTGTTCCGTCCACGCCGGACGGGCTAACCAAGGAGAATGTGCATGGCTGAAGCGGTACGTTGGGGAATCCTCGGCACGGGCAAGATTGCCCATGCCTTCGCCACTGCACTCAAGGACGTGCCGGGCGCGGTGCTGGCCGGCGTGGCGTCACGCAGCCAGGAAACGGCCGATGCGTTCGGCCGTGAATTCGGCGCGCTGGCCAGCTACGGCTCGTACGAGGCCCTGGCCGCGAACCCGGACATCGACCTGGTCTACATCGGCACGCCGCACCCGCAGCACGTCGAGAATGCGTTGATGGCCCTGCGCGCCGGCAAGGGCGTCCTGTGCGAAAAGCCGTTCACGATGAACCTGCGCGAAGCCGAGCAGGTCGTGACGCTGGCGCGCACGAAGCGCCTGTTCCTGATGGAGGCGATGTGGACGCGCTACTTGCCGGCCTACCAGGAAGTCCAGCGCATCCTGGCGTCCGGCGAAATCGGCACGCCGCGCCAGGTGGTGGCCGACTTCGGGTTCGCCGCCACGTTCGGCCCCGAGCACCGCGTCTTCAATCCCGAGCTGGGCGGCGGCGCGCTGCTCGACCTGGGCATCTATCCCTTGTCGATCGCCGCCGGCCTGCTTGGTCCGGTATCGGAAATCCGCGCCCAGGCCGAGATGGGCCCGACGGGTGTCGACGTGCAGACGGGCTTCACGCTCAAGCACGAAGGCGGCGGCATGTCGGTCTGCAGCTGCTCGCTGCTGGCGCGCACGCCGGCCGAACTGACGGTGGCGGGTGAGCGTGGCCACGTGCGCATAAACACGCGCTTCCACTGCGCGACATCGGTCACGGTCACGCTCGACGACGGCACTTCGCGCACGATCGACACGCCGTATCTCGGCAACGGCTATGTGCACGAAGCCATCGAAGCGCAGCGCTGCTGGCAAGCCGGTTTGCTGGAAAGCCCGGTGATGACGCAGCGCGAAACGCTGGCGCTGATGGGCGTGATGGACGAGATCCGGCGCCAGATCGGCTTGCGCTATGAGGCAGACCGGGTACGCCCGCCAGCATGATGCTTGGCGCCGTCACGCCGATCCTGCGCATCTTCGACGAAGCCAAGGCCAGGCAGTTCTATGTCGACTACCTCGGCTTCAAGGTCGACTGGGAACACCGCTTCGCGCCCGACCTGCCGCTGTACCTGCAGATCGCGCGTGACGGGTGCGTGTTGCACCTGAGCGAACATCATGGCGATTGCTGTCCTGGTGCGGCGCTGCGGATCGCCGTTGACGATATCGATGCTCTGCATGCCGAGCTGACGGGCAGGGCGTATGGTTATGCGCGCCCTTCAATCGAAGATACGCCTTGGGGATCGCGCGAGCTCACCGTGCGTGACCCGTTTGGGAATCGCCTGACGTTTTTCATTTCGTAGAATTCACGGCATGCAGGTGTCAGAATCAACGTCATGATCTCTTCTGCAATGCATGTACTGCCGCGATCAACGCAGCGGCAGCGTCAATCAGTTCCTCGACGAAGCCCTCTGTGACGTCAAGATCGCCCTCGTACTCGGCAAGATTGCGTTTCTTGTGCGCTTGATCGAGTAGCAGCCATTGCGTCAGTGCGTAGCCCAATGTGTGTTCGAGGGACTGAAAGACCAGATAGCGGTTCTCGCTGCGGTAGCCATGCGTTCTCAAAGCCGACAATGCGGCCGCGTGCGCGGCATTGTAGGCCAGGTCAAAGCGACTCTCGAGCGACAGAATGGGTTGCCGGGCATCCTGCAGACGTACCGTCGCTGAGCGTAACAAGCCGGCGCTCTCGCGAGCGTCAGGCGGCTCTGCCTTCAACTTGCCGATCCGGGCCAGGTTCGCCAGCGCTGCCGATTCGGGAAATGTCATGCTCGTTTCCTTTGACGAAGACTTTAGGCTGCTCCAGCACGCGAATAATAAACGACTTGCCAACCTGTACGCGTTGCGAAAATTCGGCCGCTGTATAGAGCGTCGGATTGACGACGCGGCCCAGCAGAGCATGCGTTGGCAGCAGTAGTTCGAGTAACTGGACGTTTGATGGCAGTGATCCAACCACCATTAGATCAACATCGCTGCCTGCATGTTCCGTGCCCTTGGCCAAAGAACCGTAAATAAACGCTACCTCGATAAGAGGCCACAATGGGATGAGCGCATTGCGCAGCACGTCGGTCACGCCGAACGTTTTCATGACGATGCCGCGCAGTTCCTCGTAGATTGGCGCGTCCGGGTTTGCCTGATAATGCTTTTGGTTTCCGATCTTCTGTACGGTCACGAGGCGTGACGCTTGCAGACGCGCCAGCTCCCGTTGTACGGCACCTGAACCGGACTGCGCCAGTTCGATAATTTCATTCGCATAAAAAGAACGATGCGGTTGGCCGAACAATACTGCCAGCACGCGTTGCTGTGTTTTAGTGAAAAGTGCTTCGGCATAAGTACCCATAAAGGGAATGATAGTACCCAAATGAGGTATTGTCAAAGTCGCGGCTGAATAGACGGTTCACTCAATGGTTGCGCCAGGAGGCAAGCGTCACGTTGGTGCAGTCACCCCATCCAGCCGCCTGAACAACTCGCGATGCAGGTCCCGCGTGTGCTTTTCCATGTGCTTGCGCGCATGCGCAATCTCTTTCAGCTCGCGCTGCGCCACATCGTCCTTGCCGTTGGCAATGGCCCACAGCGCCAGTTCGACGCGCGCATCGATACTGCCGAAGCGCTCCACCACTGACTCGAATTCCACGCCGGCTTTAAGCTGCTGATTGTTCGCGGCATACGCGCGGCCCAGCGCCAGCGCGACTTCATCGGCGCGAAAGCCTGGCTGCCGGGTTTGCAGCGACGCGAGAAGCGCAATCGCTGCGGCCGGCTGGCCATGCGCCGCATTGGCGCGCGCAGCGCCCAGGATCACTTCCGGATCACCCGCGAACGGCCCGCGCAGGCAGGCATCGTAATGCTGCACCGCTTCGTCGGACTGGCCCGCAGCCAGCAGCGCGGCGGCCAGGCGCATCTGGTTATGGGCCGTCGGCGTCAGGTCGAACGCACGCCGCGCTTCACGCACGTCACGGCCCGGATCGATGGTCTTCTGCAGCGCGCGGGTGGCGATGCGGCCCTGGCGCTGAAGGCGCGACGCGGGCAGGTACTCGGCCACGAAGTAGACCAGGCTGCCCAGGACCGGGAACGAAAACAGGATCAGCAGCCAGTACATCTGGCGCCCGTTGCGCAGCGCGTGGACCGCGAAGAACAGCGCGATCAGAAAGTGCAGTCCGAGTCCGACGATAGGCATGCCAGGTTCCGTATTGAATGGTGAAGGAGAGGCGCAACTGCCCCGGGCAGGGCGTTGCAACTCAGCCAAGATAGCCGTAAACAGGGTGGAAATTTCTAACGGATTGTCACAGTGCGTTTGTACAACACGGTAAGCGCCCAGACGGGAAATGCCATCTGGCTGTCCCCAATATCCTGCTAGAGTTAAGCTGTTGCCTAACGGGAATTCTCATGTCTGCAGAACGGAATGTCGCGGTACTGGTCGATTGCGAAAATGCGCAGAGCGCCGTGCTCGATCAGGCGATGCAGCATGCATCGACTCTCGGGCGTGTGGTGCTGCGGCGCGGCTACGGCAACGCGGCTTCGCTGACCAACAAATGGCAGGAAGCGCTGATTCGCCACGGCTTTGCGCCGTGCCTGCAATTTCAGTATGTGGGCGGGAAGAACACGGCCGATATCGCGCTGGCGCTGGATGCGCTGGAGATGCTGCTCGACGGGCGCGCCAACCAGTTCGTGATCGTGACGAGCGACTCGGATTTTGTCGGCTTGTGCCGCAAGCTGCAGGAGCGCGGGGCTGGTGTGCATGTCGTTGGCGAAGTGAAGACGCCTGCGGCCTTGCGTCATGCGTGCGACCGGTTTCACGAAGCGGTGCCCATCGCAGCGAAAGTCGAACCGCCAGCGGCGCCGGTCGCTGAAAACGTGGTGGTTGATTGGCGCAGCTTATTGGTCAAGACAGTTCGCAAAGTCGCCAAAGTCTCCCAAAATGGACTGGTCAACCTGAGCGAACTGGGAACTCAGCTCAGGAAAGCCAGCCCCGGGTTTTCGCCAGCAGCGCACGGCCATACCAAGTTGCGCACAATGATCGAGGCTTGCGAGCAGTTGCGATTGCACCAGACTGCCGGTGGCCACTGCAGCGTCGGCATGGCCTCCAAAGCTGAACCGGCATCTCCCATTCTGCGCGCCGTCTAAACCTTCAAGAACTCCTCACGCCCACCCAGCCAGCGCGCCAGGTGCGCATCGACGACCGCCATCTTCTCCGGCGTCTCGCCATCGAGCAGCCACTGCGCCACGTCGCGCGCCCGATCGACCATCCACTGGTCGATTTCCAGGTCGGCAAAGCGCAGCATCGCCTGTCCCGACTGGCGCGCGCCCAGAAACTCACCAGGCCCGCGAATCTCCAGATCGCGCCGCGCGATCTCGAAACCGTCCGTCGTCTCGCGCATCGTCAACAGGCGCTGCTTGGCCACCTGGCCCAGCGGCGACTGGTACAGCAGCAGGCACACCGACGCCGCCGAACCGCGGCCCACGCGTCCGCGCAACTGGTGCAGCTGCGACAGGCCGAACCGCTCCGCATGCTCGATCACCATCAGCGACGCATTGGGCACGTCCACGCCCACCTCGATGACCGTCGTCGCCACCAGCACATGCACCTGGCCCGCCGTGAACGCGTCCATCACTTCCTGCTTTTCGGCCGGCTTCATGCGGCCATGTACCAGGCCTACCTGCAGGTCGGGCAGCGATTCGGCCAGTGTTTCGTAGGTCTCGGTGGCGGTCTGCAATTGCAGCGCTTCGGATTCCTCGATCAGCGGGCAGACCCAGTACACCTGGCGGCCTTCGAGCGCCGCGGCGTACACGCGCTCGACGACTTCGTCGCGGCGGTTCTGGTCGATGGCGCGCGTGACGATCGGGCTGCGCCCCGGCGGCAGTTCGTCGATCACCGAGACTTCGAGGTCGGCGTAGTACGTCATTGCCAGCGTGCGCGGGATCGGCGTGGCCGACATCATCAGCTGGTGCGGCACCAGGCCGTCGCTGCCCTTGTTGCGCAGCGTGAGGCGCTGGCCGACGCCGAAGCGGTGCTGTTCGTCGACGATCACCAGGCCCAGTTTCGCGAACTGCACCGAGTCCTGAATCAGCGCGTGCGTGCCGATCACTAGGTTGGCCGCGCCCGATTCGATCAACGCGTTCGACGCCGCCTTGTCCTTTTTCTTCAGGCTGCCGGTGAGCCACGCGACCTTCACGCCAAGCGGCTCCATCCACGCCGCGATCTTGCGGAAGTGCTGCTCGGCCAGGATCTCGGTCGGCGCCATCAGCGCTGCCTGGTAGCCGCTGTCGATCGCCTGCGCGGCGGCCAGCGCCGAGACCACCGTCTTGCCGCTGCCGACGTCGCCCTGCAGCAGGCGCTGCATCGGGTAGCCGGCGCGCAGATCGGCGCGGATCTCTTCGACCACGCGCTGCTGCGCGCCCGTCAGTGCAAAGGGCAGCCCGGCCAGGAAGCCTTCGGACAACTGGCCCACCGCGCGCAGTGGCGGCGCGCCTTTTTCGCGGCGCGCACGCTGCGCGCGTTTCAGCGACAACTGCTGCGCCAGCAGTTCGTCGAACTTCATGCGGTCCCAGGCCGGATGCGAGCGCTCGATCAGCGCGTGCTCGTCGACATCCGCAGGCGGGTAGTGCAGGAGCTTGACGGCCGGCTCGAAGTCCATCAGGTCCATGCGCTTGCGGATCGCGGGCGGTACGGTGTCGGCCCAGTCGATGCGCTTCATCGCGTCGGCGATCGCGCGCCGCAGCACCGTCTGCGACAGGCCTTCGCCGGCCGGGTACACGGGTGTGAGCGAGGCGGGCAGGGGCGCGCCTTCGTTGACGATCTTGTAGCCCGGGTGGACCATCTCGGCGCCAAAGAAGCCGTGTTTGAGTTCGCCCCGCGCGCGGATGCGCACGCCTTCGGCCATCTGCTTGACCTGGCTGCCGTAGAAATTCATGAAGCGCAGCAGCAGGTCGCCCGACGCGTCGGCGATCGTCACGAGCAGCTGGCGGCGCGGCTTGAACGAGATTTCGTTCTTGGTCACGATGCCTTCGACCTGCCAGGTCTGGCCGCCGCGCATGCAGGCATCCCGGATCGTGATGATCTGGGTCTCGTCCTCGTAGCGCAGCGGCAGGTGCAGCACCAGGTCCATGTCGGTGCGCAGGCCAAGGCGGGCGAGCTTGCTTTCGAGCGTTTTTGGGGGCGTTGTGGTTTTAGGGGCGGGCATATTGCGGCAAAGTGGCGCTTGCTGACGTAAAATAGAAGGTTCGCCGTATGCGCTTCAAGCCTCTATTGTAAAGCTGGCAGCATTGATTTGCCGAGATTTGCCCAACCAATTGAACATCATGTATTCGCTATCCGATTTCGACTTCGACCTGCCCCCTGAGCGCATTGCGCAATTGCCGCTGCCGGACCGCAGCGCGTCGCGCCTGCTGCACCTCGATGGCGACCAGATCATCGACCGCCAGTTCGCCGACATCGTCGACCAATTGCAGGCGGGCGACCTGCTCGTGATGAACAATACCCGCGTGCTCAAGGCGCGCTTTTTCGGCGTCAAGGAGTCCGGCGGCCAGGTCGAGGTGCTGGTCGAGCGCGTGCTCGACAACCGCACGGTACTGGCCCAGGTCCGCGCGTCGAAGTCGCCCAAGCCGGGCAACCGCATCCGCCTGGCCGACGCCTTCGATGTGACGGCAGGCGAGCGCGCCGGCGAATTCTTCACGCTGCACTTTGAAGGCGACGTGTTCGACCTGATCGAAGCGCACGGCCGCCTGCCGCTGCCGCCGTACATCGAGCACACCGCCGACGAATTCGACGAACAGCGTTATCAGACGGTGTACTCGAAAGAGCCGGGCGCCGTGGCCGCGCCCACGGCCGGCCTGCACTTCGACCAGCCGCTGCTGGACCGCCTGGCCGCGAAAGGCGTGAACTTCGCGTATGTCACGCTGCACGTGGGCGCCGGCACGTTCCAGCCGGTGCGGGTCGAAGACCTCAGCGAACACAAGATGCACACCGAGTGGTACACGATCGCGCAAGAGACGGTGGACGCGGTGCGCGCCACCCGGGCCGCAGGCCGCGACGTGATTGCCGTCGGCACGACCAGCCTGCGCGCGCTGGAGTCGGCCTCGCAAAGCGGCGAGCTGGTCGCCGGCAGCGCCGACACGGCCCTGTTCATCACGCCCGGCTACACCTTTAAAACTGTCACGCGCCTGGTGACCAACTTCCACCTGCCCAAGTCGACGCTCCTGATGCTGGTGTCGGCCTTTGCCGGTTACGCGCCGATCCGCGCTGCCTATGCGCACGCGATCGCCAACGAATACCGCTTCTTCAGCTATGGCGACGCCATGCTCTTGAGCACCACCTCACGATAAGTCTAGAGAACACGATGCTCGAATTTACCCTGCTCAAAAAAGACACCAGCGGCCTGTCGCATGCCCGCCGCGGCCGCCTCAAGCTGAACCACGGCACCATCGAAACCCCGATCTTCATGCCAGTCGGTACCTACGGCTCGGTCAAGGCGATGGACCCGATCGAGCTGAAGGACGTCGGCTCGCAGATCATCCTGGGCAATACCTTCCACCTGTGGCTGCGGCCGGGCGTGGACGTGATGAACAAGTTCGGCGGCCTGCACAAGTTCATGGGCTGGGATGGTCCGATCCTGACCGACTCGGGCGGCTTCCAGGTGTTTTCGCTGGGCGCGATGCGCAAGATCACGGAAGAGGGCGTCAAGTTCGCCTCGCCGATCGACGGTTCGAAACTGTTCCTGTCACCGGAAATCTCGATGCAGATCCAGCGCGCGCTGAACTCGGACATCGTGATGCAGTTCGACGAATGCACGCCATACGAAATCGACGGCCGCCCGGCCACCGCCGACGAAGCGGCGAAATCGATGCGCATGTCGCTGCGCTGGGCCCAGCGCTCGATGAACGAATTCACGAGCGGCGGCAACCCGAACGCGCTGTTCGGCATCGTCCAGGGCGGCATGTATGAGCACCTGCGCGACGAGTCGCTCGCTGGCCTGGAAGACATCAATTTCCCGGGTCTGGCCATTGGCGGCCTGTCGGTTGGTGAGCCGAAGGAAGACATGAAGCGCATCCTGGCCCACGTCGGCCCGCGCCTGCCCGAGAACAAGCCGCACTACCTGATGGGCGTGGGCACGCCGGAAGACCTGGTCGATGGCGTGGCCAATGGCGTGGACATGTTCGACTGCGTGATGCCAACCCGAAACGCCCGCAACGGCTGGCTGTTTACGCGCTTTGGCGACGTCAAGATCAAGAATGCGCGCTATAAAGAAGAGATGGCGCCGCTCGACGAGAGCTGCACCTGCTACTGCTGCCAGAATTTCTCGCGCGCCTATCTGCATCACCTGCACCGCTCGAACGAGATCCTGGGCGCGCGCCTGAACACGATCCACAACCTGCATTACTACCTGAATCTGATGCAGGAAATGCGCGACGCGATCGACGCCGACGCCTTCCAGGCGTTCCGCGTCAAGTTCGCGGCCGACCGCGCACGCGGCGTGTAAGCACTTGCTTACTCTGCGGCCCCGATCTTGCGGTATTGACGGTCGGGGCTGCATGCAATATCGGCCGGTTTGTCTTGCAATACCTGAAAGCAAGACGACATACTGCCGGATATGGTTTGCGGCTTCTGGCCGATGCTAGAATACACCGCTTATTTTTTTAACTTCACCATCGGAGTTCTTGTGTTCATTTCCAACGCGTACGCGCAAACTGCCCCTGTCGCCGACGCCGGCATCATGGGTAGCCTGACGACCTTCCTGCCGCTGATCCTGATGTTCGTGGTCATGTATTTCCTGATGATCCGTCCTCAGCAGAAACGCCAGAAAGAGGCGAAAGCCATGATGGACGCACTGGCCAAGGGCGACGAAGTCGTGACCGCTGGCGGTATCGTCGGCCGTGTTTCGAAAGTGGCCGAAGCCTATGTGACGCTGGAAGTTGCCGTCGGCACCGAAATCACCGTGCAAAAAAATTCGGTGACCACGCTGCTGCCAAAAGGCACGCTCAAAGCCCTGTAAGCCTCGCCGTGCGCCGTGCGGGGCAACCCGCACTGCCTAACCTGAACGCCGGAACACTATGAATCGCTATCCCGTCTGGAAATACTTACTGATCGTCATTGCGCTGTTGCTGGGCGCCTTGTATACGGCGCCCAACTACTTTGGCGAAACGCCGGCGTTGCAGGTCACATCAGGCCGTTCTACCCTGAATATCACGAGTGCCTCCACCACCGTGGTTGCGGATGCGCTCAAGCGTGCCGGCATTCCATCCACCGGTATCAGCCTCGAAGGCACGGGCCACACCACCTCGGTGCGCGCGCGCTTCGCCGGTACCGAAGAGCAGTTCAAGGCCAAGCTGGCCCTCGAACGCGAACTGAACCGCGACCCTGCCAATCCCGATTACATCGTCACCGTCAACCTGGTGAAGAACACCCCGGCCTGGATGACGGCCATTGGCGCAGCGCCAATGAGCCTGGGCCTGGACTTGCGCGGTGGCGTGCACTTCCTGCTGCAGGTCGACACCAAGGCGGTCCTCGACAACAAGGTCAAGGCCCTGCAGTCGAGCGTGCGCAGCAATCTGCGTGACAAGAACGTGCGTCACACCGGCATCGAGCGCGTGCGCGACACCATCGAGGTGCGCTTCCGCGATGCCGCGACCCGCAGCAGCGCGCGCAGTGTGCTGGCCGCGCAGTCGACCGAGCTGGCATTTGCCGAAGCCGCCGATGGCGCCGACATGAAGCTGGTCGTGAGCCTGAAGCCCGAAGCCATCAAGCGCTCGGTCGAAGACGGCATCAAGCAGAACATCATGACGCTGTCCAAGCGCATCAATGAACTGGGCACCACCGAGCCGATCATCCAGCAGCAGGGCGCCGACCGCATCGTGGTCCAGCTGCCAGGCGTGCAGGACGTCGCGCGCGCGAAAGACATCATCGGCCGCACTGCGACACTCGAACTGCGCATGGTCGACACCACCGTGACCCCGGGCACCGAGCTGTCGGCAGCGATTCCGCTGAACTCCGAACTGTTCACCGAAGGCCGCGGCGCACCGATCGTCGTCTCGCGCGACATCATCCTGACCGGCGAATCGATTTCGAGCGCCACCGCCAGCTTCGACCAGAACCAGCAGCCTGCCGTCTCGCTCGACCTGAACGGTGACGGCGGCCGCCGCATCCGCCTGGCCACGCGTGAAAACGTCGGCAAGCGCATGGCGATCCTGCTGAAAGAAAAAGGCGTCTACAACGTGCTGTCGGCCCCGACCATCCAGAGCGAACTGGGTTCGAGCTTCCAGATCACCAATATGGGCACCTCGCAGGACGCCAACGAGCTGGCACTGCTGCTGCGCTCGGGCGCGCTGTCGGCGCCGATGGAATTCGTCGAAGAACGCGTGATCGGCCCGCAACTGGGCGCCGAGAACATCGAGCGCGGCCTGCACTCGACCATCTGGGGCTTCGTGGCGATCGCGATCTTCATGATCATCTATTACCACCTGTTCGGCGTGTTCTCGGCGCTGGCGCTGGCGGCCAACGTGCTGTTCTTGCTGGCCCTGCTGTCGATCCTGCAGATCACGCTGACGCTGCCGGGTATCGCGGCAATCGCGCTGGCACTGGGCGTGGCAATTGACTCGAACGTGCTGGTGAACGAACGTATCCGCGAAGAGCTGCGTGCCGGCGCGACGCCACAGGCGGCGATTTCGGCGGGTTCCAAGCACGCTTGGGACACCATCGTCGACTCCAACGTCACCACGCTGATCGTCGGCCTGGCGCTCTTGATCTTCGGTTCCGGTCCGGTGCGCGGTTTTGCCGTGGTCCACTGCCTGGGCATCCTGACCTCGATGTTCTCGGCCGTGGTCGTGGCGCGCGGTTTCGCCAACCTGTGGTACGGCCGCCAGAAGAAGCTGACGAAGATTTCGATCGGCACGGTCTGGCAGCCTGGCATGACGCCTAACAAGAAGTAAGCACCGGGATACGACAATGGAATTTTTCAAGATCAAACGGGACATCCCGTTCATGCGCCACGCGCTGGTCCTCAATGCGATCTCGGTGATCACATTCGTGGCGGCGGTGTTCTTCCTGATCACCAAGCCCCTGAACTTCTCGGTGGAGTTCACGGGCGGCACGGTGATGGAGCTGCTGTATCCAAAGGCGGCGGACCAGGAAAAGATCCGCAACACGCTGCGCGGCATGGGCTATTCGCACCCTGAGGTGGCCAGCTTCGGCACCGCGCAGGACATCATGCTGCGTCTGCCGATCGTCGCAGGCGCGCCGGCGGCGAGCAGCTCGACGGCCGTGTTCAACGCGATTTGCCGCGACGATCAGGGCACGACCAAGCAGACGCAAACGACGACCGACAAGGGTGAAGTGCTCAACCGCACCAGCTGCGTCGCCCCCGGCGGGCAAGAGCTGATCAGCCTGCAGCAAGTGCAGTTCGTCGGTCCGTCGGTGGGCGACGAACTGGCGCAGAACGGCCTGAATGCGCTGCTGATGGTCATCCTGGGCATCGTGGTCTACCTGGCGATCCGCTTCGAATGGAAATTCGCTGTCGCCGCCGTGGTCGCCAACCTGCACGATGTGGTCATCATCCTGGGCTTCTTCGCGTTCTTCCAGTGGGAATTCTCGCTGACGGTGCTGGCGGCAACGCTGGCGGTGCTGGGCTACTCGGTCAACGAGTCGGTCGTCATCTTCGACCGGATCCGCGAGATGTTCCGCAAGCAGCGCCGCATGAGCGTGCCGGAAGTGATCGATCACGCGATCACCAGCACGATCTCGCGCACGATCATCACGCACGGCTCGACACTGATGATGGTCATGTCGATGCTGTTCTTCGGCGGCTACGCGCTGCACTACTTCGCGATCGCCCTGGCCATCGGTATCTGCTTCGGTATCTACTCGTCGGTGTTCGTGGCCGCGGCTGTGGCAATGTGGCTGGGCGTCAAGCGTGAAGACCTGATCAAGCCGGTCAAAGAGAAAGACGACACCGACGGCGCCGTCGTCTGATCGATTGCACTTTTGCGGTTTTGTGTGTGTCAACGCACGGAGCCGCAATATGCCCGTATTTATAGTGGAACTGTCTCTTTCAGGACATCCCTAGTTTTGGACTTCACCCGCCCCGGCAACGGCGCGGGTTTTTTTTTGGCTCAGTCAGCGTTATCTGTTGATGACCCTGATAGCGATGCTAAGCAATTGTTCTGGCGACGTAACCCGCTCACCATCCAGCGCCCAGAGCCAGCCCAAGTAATTGGGCAGGTAGCGCGACGCCACCCCACGAAAGCCCTGTAACCAGGACTTGAAACGCTGGTGATAGGCATTCACGTTCTGCACATGAATGGCCAGGTTGCCTAGCCGCCTCGCACGCATCCCGGCGCGCAAGTTGACCTTATGGTGCGCGATCCTGTGCTTGCGTGCAAAGGCGCGGTAGGCAGCGTGGCTGTCACTGACCAGCAACGCCTGCCGATGGAGGTTGGGCAGCAAGTCGCGTTCGAGTTGCGCAGCCGTGAGCGCACCCCGGCCAGTGACGGCATCGATCGTGCGTCCCTCGCGGTCGCGCGCGACCAGAATGCAGTCCAGTTCACTGGAAATGCCCCGTTTGGCAGCGCGGCCGCCGTGACGGCGCGGTGGCCGATCAAGCGTGCGCGAACCTTTTTGTGATTCGAGCAGAAATGTTTCGTCAGCTTCGACGATGCCGTTAAGCGCGGCGGGTCGGTCGAGTTTGACCCACTGCAGGAAGCGGTGGCGCCAACGAAAGGCCGTATTGCGGTGTACACCGACCCGATCTGCTGCCTTGCGGACGGGGAGTGAATCGAGCAGCACTTGCGAATACGCGAGCCATTTGCCTTTGAGCCTGAGTCGCGCCAGTGGCGTACCGGTCAGGTCGTTAAAGGTGCGGCCGCAGGCACAGCAGCGGTAGCGCTGCAAGTCGTTGGCGAAACCGTGCCGGTAGCAACACTCGTTGCCGCATCTGGGGCAGCAGCGGCCGGCCGCTCTGACCTCAGTGATGAGCGCAACCACCTGATCGAGTCCGGCTGCAGGATGCAGGGCATCGAGCACTTGCCGGCGCTGCGGCTGATTCAGTGAAGGCAGTTTTGCGAACCAGCCCTTGAAACGTGGCGCTTTCATGATGGACTCCTGACGCTGGGACAAGGGTCAGACCATTGAAGTGCTCTTCAGTTCAAAACTAGTCTCTATTTAACGTTGACTGCGCCTTTTTTTTGCCCTGTCGCTAAGCGTGGTCGGCTGCAAATTGCTGCTGCAAAAAGGCAATGAACAAGCGCACCCGCTGCGGCGCCTGGCGTCCGTAGGCATGCAGCGCGTGTACCTCCAGCCCTGGCATCGGCAAGTGCGGCAGCACAATGTCGAGGCGGCCGGCGGCCAGATCGTCGGCCACCGCAATCCTGGCCAGCTGGGCGATACCGGCGCCTGCCAGCGCAGCCTGGCGCAGCACCACGCCATCGTTGGTGTCGAATGGACCGTCCGGCACCAGGCTGCTGCCGTCGGCCCAGGTCCAGGGGAAGGGGCCGGCCGGCGTCAGGTAGCGCAGGCAGGCGTGATCGGCCAGATCGGCCCGTTCTGCTGGTTGCCCGCACCGCGCCAGGTAAGCCGGCGCGGCGACGAGCACCGGCTGCAGCGTCGTCAACCGGCGCGCCGTCAGGCGGTTGTCCAGCAGGGCGCCAACGCGGATCGCCACGTCATACCCTTCGCGGATCAGGTCGACCTGGCGGTCGGCAATCCCTAGTTCGAGCTTGAGCCGGGGGTGCGCGAGCGCGAACCGTTCGGCCCAGCCGGAAAACACGGTGCGGCCCAGGTCACTTGGCGCCGCCACGCGCAGCAGGCCGCTCACATCGGCCGGCGTGCGCAGCGCCTGTTCGGCATCGGCCAGCGCCTGGATCAGCGGCGCCACCCGCTCGAAATACAGCGCGCCTTCGGCCGTCAGTGCCAGCGTGCGTGTCGAGCGCTGGATCAGCCGCACACCGAGCCGCGCTTCCAGCCGCGCCACGCTTTTCGATACCGCCGAGGGACTCGCGCCCAGCAGGCGCGCAGCATCGCTGAACGACCCGGCCTCGATCGTGCGGACAAATGCGGCCAGGCCGGCAGAGGTATCGACAATCGCAGTCATTCAAGAACTTTCGGCATAAATCATGTGATGTTTTTGGGACTAATTATCCGGGATATCCGCAATTACCATGGCAGCCATCTCATCTGCGCTAAAGGTTATCTCATGCTTCCAACCACGATGCGCCACTGGCGCCTGGCCGCGCCCGGCCGCGACAATTTGACACTGGCGAGCGCGCTGGTGCCCCGGCCTGGTCCGGGCGAGGTCCTGGTCCGGGTCGGTGCAGTAGCGCTGAACTACCGCGACCTGCTGGCGAT
The DNA here is from genome assembly GCF_014200505.1 of Massilia aurea. Classification (GTDB taxonomy): domain Bacteria; phylum Pseudomonadota; class Gammaproteobacteria; order Burkholderiales; family Burkholderiaceae_D; genus Telluria; species Telluria aurea_B. The sequence goes on from NZ_JACHBX010000004.1 coordinate 34,898, forward strand.
TGATTCTGGCATGGGCATTCCGCCCGTGTTTCCGCTGACCCCGGGCTCGGACCTGTGCGGCGTCGTCGTCGCGGTGGGCGAGGACGCCCGGCGCCTGCAGTCGGGCCAGCGCGTGATCTCGACCTTCGAGGCAGGCTGGTTTGATGGCTTGCCTGCTGGGACTGCGCGCCACCCACCCGCCCATACGCTCGGCGGCGTGGCGCCCGGCGTGCTGGCCGAGTACGTGGCGTTGCCGGAAGACTGGTTCGTGACGGCGCCCGAAAGTCTGGACGATGCACAGGCCAGCACGCTGCCGGTGGCTGGCCTGACCGCCTGGAGCGCGCTGGTGGAACACGGGCGGCTGCACGCCGGCCAGACGGTGCTGATCCAGGGAACGGGCGGGGTTTCGCTGTTCGCGCTGCAACTGGCGGTGGCGCATGGCGCGACGGCGATCGTCACGTCGTCCAGCGACGCCAAGCTCGACCGGGCCAAGGCACTGGGCGCGGCGCACCTGATCAATTATGCGCGCGAGGATTGGGTCGAGGCGGTGTACCGCATCACCGGCGAGCGGGGCGTCGATCATGTGCTCGAGATGGTCGGTGGCGCGCACCTGGACCGCGCGCTGCATGCGGTGGCGGTGCAGGGGCGGATTTCGCTGATCGGCGTGTTCGACGGCTTCACGTTCTCGGGCTCGTCCGGCCTGATGCTGCGCAAGCAGGTCACGCTGCAGGGGAGCAGCGTCGGCCACCGGCGCGCGCTCGAAGTGCTGGTGCGCGCGGTCGATTGCACCGGCATCGCGCCCGTGATCGACCGGCGCTACCCGCTGGCGGCGCTACCGGAGGCGCTGGCACACCTGGCGGCAGGCCCGTTCGGAAAGATCGTGATCGAGATGGCCTAGGCCATCACAACTGCCACGGATGGTTGTTCCTGCCATCGAGCGCACTGTCGAGATACGTCGCGGCGCTGATCAGCGCTAGGTGCGTGAACGCCTGCGGGAAGTTACCCAGCAGCTCGGCCTTGCCGGTGAACTCCTCCGCGTACAGCCCGACGTGGTTACCGTAGGCGAGCAGCTTTTCCATATTGTTGTGCGCCTGTTCCAGACGGCCGGCGCGCGCCAGGCATTCCACGTACCAGAACGAGCAGGCCGCGAACGCACCTTCCTCGCCTTCGAGGCCATCGTCACGGTCGTAGCGCAGCACCAGCGCGTCGTCGCCCAGCTGGTCGCCGATGGCGTCGAGCGTGGCCAGCCACTGCGGATCGGTCGAACCGATGAAGCGCACCAGCGGCATCATCAGCATCGCGCCATCGAGGTCGGTGGAGCCCTTGCTGCGCACGAAGTGGCCCAGTTCCTTGTTCCAGAACGTGGCCCAGATGTAGTTGGAGATGTCGTTGCGCGCCGCAATCCACTGGTCGAACGGGGCGGTGAGCGAGCGCTTGCTGGCCAGGCGGATTGCCCGGTCGACCGCCACCCAGCACATGAGTTGCGAGTGCAGGTGCTCGCGCGGCGCTTCGCGGCCTTCCCAGATGCCGGCGTCGGGCCGGCGCCAGTTGTCGCACACGAAGCCTACCACGTGGCACACGCCCAGCCAGCCGGCATGCGAGATCGCCTCGCCGTATTTATTGCTCAGATAAACCGCATCGAGCAGGGCGCCGAAGATATCGAGCTGCAGCTGGGTCGCCGCATCGTTGCCGATCCGGACCGGCTGCGAGCCGGCATAACCGGCCAGGTGATCCAGATCGACTTCGGCCTGCACTTCGCCGCCGTCGAGCGCGTACATGATGCGCAACTGGCCGTCATCGGGCCCATGGCCGGGGCGCTCGGCCGACCAGCGCGTGAATGCCTTGGCTTCCTCGGTGTAACCAAGGCGCATCAGCGCATACACGGTGAACGAGGCATCGCGGATCCAGGTCGAGCGGTAATCCCAGTTGCGCGAGCCGCCCAGCACCTCGGGCAGGCCGAAGGTGGCGGCAGCGACCATCGAGCCATGCCGGCGCGATGTCATCAGCTTGAGCACGAGTGCCGAACGGGTGACGTCTTCGCGCCAGCGGCCCTTGTAGGTCGAGCGCCTGGCCCAGTTGCGCCAGTGCGCGACCACGTCAACCACCAGCGTATCGCGCGCCGCCTGGTCGAGGGGCGGGTCGCCTTCTTCGTCCATGACGATGTCGATCGACTCGCCGGCCTTCAGCACGAAGGTGGCGCCGGCGCCGCCGTCGACAGCGGTGAAGTCGACCGGCGCGCACAGGCGCAGCGACGGCGCGCCGGCGGCGGAAAACACCACCTGGTCCTGCGTGATGCTGACCTCGGGCTGCAGGCGCGCGTAGTCGAAGCGTGGCTGGCAATCGAGCCGCATCCGTACTTCGCCCTTCGTGACTTCCACGCGCCGCAGCACGCATGCCGCGCCGTGACCGATTTCCTCGGGGCCGGCCATCAGGTCGGTGATCTGGACACTGGCCTCGTCACTCAGCCACTGCGTGAGCAAAACATTGGTGTCGGGCAGGTAGGTCTGCACGACGCGCGCATCCGCCATCTGCGGGGCCAGCGTAAAGTGGCCGCCCTTGTCCGGGTCGAGCAGGGCGGCGAAGATGCTGGGGCTGTCGAAGTCGGGCCAGCACAAGAAGTCGATCGTGCCGTCGGTGGCGACGAGCGCCATCGTGGCCAGGTTGCCGATGGCGCCGTGATCGGCAATCGGTCTTGGCGCCGGGGTGCCGGCCGAATGATCTGAACGTTCAACCATTGTCTTCAAAGCCCGGGTACAGCGTCATGCCGCCGTCGACATACACCGTGGTGCCGGTCATGTAGTCAGCCAGGTCGGATGCCATGAACAGTGCCAGCGCCGCGACGTCTTCCACGTCGCCGATGCGGCCGTACGGGATCAGCTTGAGCAGCTTGTCGGCCGCCGCGCCTTCGGTTGCCTCGGCATTGATCGGCGTGCGGATCGCGCCCGGGGCGATGGCGTTGACGCGGATGCGGTCTGGCGCCACTTCCTGCGCCAGAGAACGCATCAGCATGCCGATGCCGCCTTTCGAGGCGGCGTAGTTGACGTGGCCGGCCCAGGGAATGATCTCGTGCACGGAACTCATGCACAGGATGGCGCCGTTGGCGCGCATGCGGCCACGGTTGCCCTGCTCGCGAAAGCGCCGGATGGCCGCGCGCGTGCACAGGAACTGGCCGGTGAGGTTGACGTCGATGACGGCTTGCCAGTCCTTGAGCGTCATCTCGGCAATTGGCGCGTCTTTCTGGATACCCGAGTTGGATACCAGGATATCGATGCCGCCGAACGCCTTGACGGTTTCGTCGAACAGGCGCGTGACGTCGTCTTCGTGCCCGACATTGGCCTGGACCGCGACGGCGCGGCCCCCGGCGCCCGTGATCTGGGCGACGACCTCTTCGGCCTTGTCGCGGCTGCTGTTGTAGTTGACGACGACCTGGGCGCCGGCCTCGGCGAACGCGAGGCTGATGCCGCGGCCAATGCCGGAATCGCCACCGGTAACGAGCACCACCTGGTCTTGCAAGCTGATTTTCATGGGATTCTCCAGAAGGTCGGGGCGCACTGTTGCGTGCGCCGGATATGAGAATGACCTTAGCAGAAAGCGGCGATGGGCCCGGCACGCGTGCCGTGGCAATGTCGTGCGGAAAAAGAAGGATTGAATAAGGCGCTTGAAATGCGTCCAGTGTGAGTCAGCGCACCGAGTGCGCACCCCGCCAGACATAAGATCGGGCTGTCTCTTTCAGGACATCCCTAGTTTTGGACTTTGGCCCGCTCCTCACCGAGCGGGCATTTTTTTGCCTACAGCAGCGCCGAGGTCAGGCTCTTGACCTCTTCGCCCGACTCTGCCAGTACGCCCTTGAGCGTGCCGTGGCCGAACACGAAGTCGATGGTGGCCGCGCCCGCATAGGTCGTGGCGCCCACGGGTGCGAACAGCGGCGACGGGAACGGCGCCAGATCATTGGCCAGCAGCAGTGTGTCGCCGAGGGTTTCGGGCGGCAGCGCGCGCATGCCGTCCCACAGCGCTTCGATGGCGCTCATCACGGGCGCCGGCACGGCCAGCTGGTGCAGCACGCCACGACCGATGGCGGCTTCGCCGTGGTCGAGCCAGGCCTCCAGATTATCGTCCAGCAGCCCCGGCATCGCTTCCGCACGCGACAGCAGATAAAAGCCGCCGACTTCGTGCACGATGCCGGCGAACAGCGCAGTTTCATGGTCGACGAACGAGACGCGGCGCGCGATGACTTGCGCCAGTGCGGCCACGTGGGCCGAGTGCGTCCAGAGCTGGTCGGCCTTCTTGCGCAGGCCAGGGTCGCGGATTTCGCTGGCCAGCTGGCGCACGATGACGGATGCGGCCAGCGCGCCCAGCGTGCGAAAGCCCACCCGCTGCACGGCGGCGGACACGCTTGTGACGTCGTTGCCGGAGCGGTTATAGGCGACGGAGTTGGCGATCGCTACAGTGCGCGCGGCCAGCAGCGGCTCGGCCTGCACGAGGCGGGCGGCGGCGTCGATATGGCAATCGGGTTCGCTCAACGCCCGCTGCAACTTGAGCGATGCGTGAACGCTGGTGGGGAACGTGAGTTCGCCCCGGCTGGCTTCAGCAGCGATGCTGTCGAGGGAGGAGAGTTGGTCCATCAAAAAATTATACCCCCAACCCATCAGAACGCGACCAAATATATTGCTCTAGAGAACCACGGGCGGTGGCCTGTGGTGTCCCTGCGACCGGATTACGCTTCGCTGAAGATGGCGTCGCAGCCTTCTTTTGGCTCTTCGGTATTTTCCAGCTCGTCGGCCAGGCCGAGGTCGAACAGTTCTTCGACGGCATTCATGTAGCTGTTGAGCTTGGTAGCGCCGATCAGGCGGTAGATTTCGCCGGCTTCGTTGCGCACGCCGATCAGCATCGGTTCTTGCTGGACTTCATCCAGGGGAGCGACGTCGAGCAGGATGTTGCCGATGATGTGCTTGTCGAAATGGGCGGGCTTCTTGTCGTCGATGAGGGCGGTTTTCAAGGCGTTTCCTTCAGGTGGGGTGGTGATGGCAGGGGACCGTTGCCGTGGCTGGTGATCCGGGTGCGCAGCAGCGTCAGGGCGGTTTCGAGCGTGGCGAAGTCGGTGTCGCTGTAAGCGTGGAATAATTCCTTGCCGCGTGCGATCACGAGCGGGAATACATCGCAGAATACCTGTTCTCCGGCCGGCGTGAGGCGCACGAAGAACGAGCGCTTGTCGTCGCAGCTGCGCTCGCGCAGTACTAGGCCCTTGTGCTCCAGGCGTTCGATGACGCCGGTGAGCGTGCCCTTGGTGATCAGGGTGCGCTCGCCCAGCTCCTTGTAGCTCATGCCGCTCGTGTTGCCGAGCGTGGCGATGATATCGAACTGCGCATGCGTCAAGCCATTCTGGCGCACGGCGTCGCCCGAGACGCGCTCGAAGCTCTGCATGCACTCGGCCAGCAGTCGGACGCTTTTTAGATATCGTTCCCCCATGGGCCGGGATTATAGCCGCCCGCTGCATTGCCGGTAGCACCACGCGTCCACCGATACGCAATATTACCGGGCAGGCAGTCACAGGCCCGTTGCGTGAATGTTCTCCGGTATGATGTACGCCCATGTCGTTTGCACAGGCCTGTGGCCATTTCCTTTTCGTGACCCTGACCATCCGCCGCGATGCAGCCTGACCTGTCCCTGCTGACCCAGGAGCGGCTGCTGCGCGTGCTCCTGGTCAACGCTGGCGAGCCGGACGCGCTGACCTGGTCCGGGCTGTACCAGCCGCTGCGGCTGGCCGCCAAGGTACTGGGGCCCGAGCGCCTGCACGTCGACGTGCGCAGTCCCGACAAGTTCATGGGCGACGCGCAGCGTCACTGGCACCTGGTGCTGCTGGTGGCCGACGAAGCCGAAGCCGCGCTGCGCCCGGCCAATCTGCGCGCGCTGGTCGAGCGCTGCCGCGCCGCGCCGTTCTGGGGCGGCGTCGGCGCCGGCGTGCTGTGGCTGGCCGACGCGGGCGTCCTGCATGGCGTGCGCACGGCGCTGCCGTGGGCGCTGTACCCGGACGTCAATGCCCAGGCCGAGCAGGCCCTGCTCACCCCCAACCTGTACGAATTCGATGCCAACCGCCTCACGTGCTGCGGCGGCGCGGCCAGTATCGACTTCGCGCTGACGCTGGTCGACCTGTTGTTTGGCGCGACCGTCCAGGCGCAAGTAAAAGAAACGCTGTGCATCGACCGCGTGCGCGGCCCGGACGAGCGCCAGCGCGTGGCGCTGCAGGCCCGCTTCGGCGCGCTGCAACCCAAACTGTCCGAGGCGGTGGCGCTGATGGAAGCCAATATCGAAGAGCCGCTGTCCACCGACGAAATTGCCCAACTGGCCGGCATTTCGCGGCGCCAGCTCGAGCGTCTGTTCAAGCAATACCTGGGCAGCCTGCCATCGCGCTACTACCTCGAACTGCGCCTGCGCCGCTCGCGCCAGCTCCTGCTCGACACCAATCACTCGATCGTGCAGGTGGGGCTGATGTGCGGGTTTTCGTCGGGTTCGCACTTTTCGACGGCCTTTGGGGCTCTGTTCGGCAATACGCCACGCGAAGAGCGGCAGAGGAAGCTGGCGCAGTGATTACTTACCTCTTGGCTACGTCCCCTCGCACGTCGTTCCAGCAGAGGCTGGAACCCAAGTGTGCGTGCATATCGGCAAAGTTTAACGCTACAGGCACGCGACGAGCTTGGGTTCCAGCCTTCGCTGGAACGACGTGCGATGGAAGCCAGCCAGTAGCGCCGTTATCTCCATGCCAATAACTACCTCGTCCAAAAATGAAAATGCCTGTCGCACTTCTAAAAGAAGTTGTCGGCCAGCGTTTCTATAATGAATTGATCATGCGGGAGAAGCATCCCGCGCCATTTACATTGATTGGATGAGGAAAAAGCCATGAACGCTCAGCTTGATTCGGGTATCGCCACGCGGTCTGTCACCCGCCAGACCTTCGACGACGTCCTGGTCCCGACCTATGCCCCGGCCGCCATGGTGCCGGTGCGCGCATCGGGCCTGGACCTGTGGGACCAGGAAGGCAAGCAGTATCTGGACTTCACCTCGGGCATCGCCGTCACCTCGCTGGGCCACGCCCACCCTGAAGTGAACGAAGCGCTGACCAAGCAGCTCAACACCCTCTGGCACCTCGGCAACGGCTACACCAACGAGCCGGTGCTGCGTCTGGCCAGTGCGCTGACCGAAGCGACGTTCGCCGAGCGCGCATTCTTCTGCAACTCGGGCGCCGAAGCCAACGAAGCGGCCCTGAAGCTCGCCCGTAAATACGCGCACACCAAGTTCGGTCCGCACAAGTCGCGCATCGTGTCGTGCCTGGCCTCGTTTCACGGCCGCACGCTGTTTACCGTGTCGGTCGGCGGCCAGTCGAAGTACACCGAAGGCTTCGAGCCGCTGCCACCGGAACTGAGCCACATCCCGTACAACGACATCGAGGCCGCGCGCGCCGCGATTACCGATGATGTCGCGGCCGTGATCGTCGAGCCGATCCAGGGCGAGGGCGGCGTCATTCCGGGCAACCCGGACTACCTGAAAGCGCTGCGCGAGCTGTGCGACCAGACCGGCGCGCTGCTGATCTTCGACGAAGTCCAGTCGGGCATGGGCCGCACCGGCACGCTGTTCGCCTACGAGCAGATGAACGTCAAGCCGGACGTCCTGACGTCGGCCAAGGCGCTGGGCAACGGCTACCCGATCGGCGCGATGCTCACCACCACCGAGATCGCCAAGCACCTGGGCGTGGGCAGCCACGGCACGACCTACGGCGGCAATCCACTGGCCACCACGGTCGCACTGAAGGTCCTGGAGATCATCAACCAGCCGGCCTTCCTGGCGCGCGTGAAAGAAGCCAACGTGGCAATCATGACGAACCTGCTGCAACTGGCGGCGGACTTCCCGCAGGTGTTCGGCCAGCCACGCGGCATGGGCCTGCTCCTGGGCCTGCCGATGGCGGAAACGTCGAAAGGCCGTTCGAAGGACTTCACCAAGATCGCCGAGAAGATGGGCCTGATGCTGCTGATCGCCGGTCCGGACGTCGTGCGCCTGGCGCCGGCGCTGATCGTCTCGGACGCGCAGATCGCCGAAGCGAACCGCATCATGCGCGCCGCCGTGGCCGAGTTCCTGGCCGACGCCATTGACGAGCCTGCGGCGCCACGCAAAGAGGCACCCGTGCCTGCACCCGACGCCGCCTGATGCATCGGACCCGCCGGTCGCCTTGAATCAGGCGGCCGGCCGCACGCACTGACCCACAGGGAGACCACATGTATGTTGTCCGTCCGGTAGATCGCGCGGATATCGGCGCGCTCGAAGCGATGGCTGCTATTTCGATGCCGGGGGTGCATACGCTCCCGCGCACGCGCGAAGGCATCAATGCCGCCGTCGAGCGCTCGCTCGCCTCGTTCGCCGCGCAAGTCGATATTCCAAGCGAAGAATCGTATCTGTTCGTGCTCGAAGACCTGCGCTCGCGCGAGGTCGTCGGCACCGCCGCCATCCACGCGTCGGCCGGCTCGAACGGCACCTATTTCGCGTTTCGCAACGATGTCATCCAGCAGGTCTCGCGTGACCTGAACATCAGCCACAACGTGCACGCACTGACGCTGTGCTCCGAGCTGACTGCCTACTCGCACCTGTCGGGCTTTTTTGTCCGCAACCGCGAGAGCGCGGGCGTCGAGGCGGCGCTGCTGTCGCGCGCGCGCCTGCTGTACGCGATGCTCGCGCCGCACCGCTTTGGCGACCGCTTCTTCGTGCCGCTGGCCGGGCGCGTCGATGCCGATGGCCAGTCACCGTTCTGGAATGCGCTGGGCCGCAAGTTCTTCAAGATGGACTTTCTCGAAGCCGAGCGCCTGATCGAAGGCGCCCGCAACCGCACGCTGATCGTCGAACTGATGCCGCACTATCCCGTCTACGTGCCGCTGCTGCCGGGCGACGCCCAGGCGGCGCTGGGCCAGATCCATCCGGGTGGCCAGATGGCGTTTGATCTGCTGGCGCAGGAAGGCTTTGAAGCCGACGAGTACATCGACATCTTCGACGGCGGCCCGATCCTGCAGGCGCACAAGAACGCGCTGCGCTCGTTCGGCGCGTCGCAGCGCCTGCGCGTGGCCGCTGCCGGGCAAGAGTCGCCGAACCACGGCGCGCCGGTGGCCTACGCCGTTGCCAGCGTCGACAATGGCTTCCGGGCCGTGACGCTGCACTCTTCGCCGCTCGAACAAGGCTCAACGATCGCGCTACCGCGCGACGTCCAGCAGGCGCTTGGCGTCGCAGCGGGCGACGAGGTCGTCTGCCTGCGCATCGAAGGAGAAGCATCATGCTCGTGATCCGCGCCGCCAAAACGTCCGACCTGGACGCCCTGATCAATATGGCGCACCAGGCCGGCAGCGGCATGACGACGCTGAAGCCCGATCCCGAGATGCTGGGCCAGCGCCTGGCCACGTCCGAGGCCTCGTTTGCCGAAACCATCCGCCCCGAACAGCGCGACTACATGTTCGTGCTCGAAGAGCCGCAGGACGGCAGCATTGCCGGCGTCTGCGCGATCAAGGGCGCGGTGGGCCTGACCGAACCGTTCTACAACTACCGCATCGGTACGCTGGTGCACTGCAGCCGCGAACTGAATGTCTTCACGCGCATGGAGACGCTGTACCTGTCGAACGATCTCACTGGCTCGACCGAACTGTGCTCGCTGTTTCTGCTGCCTGAATACCGCGTGGGCTTCAACGGCAAGTGGCTCTCCAAGAGCCGCTTCCTGTTCATCGCCCAGTTCCAGCAGCTGTTTACCGAAAAGATCATCGCCGAGATGCGCGGCTACCAGGACGAGGGCGGCGATTCGCCGTTCTACGAAGGCCTGGGCCGGCACTTCTTCAAGATGGATTTCAACCATGTCGACGGCCTGACCGCGATCGGCAAGAAATCCTTCATCGCCGAACTGATGCCGCGCCAGCCGCTGTATGTCGACTACCTGCCGCAATCGGCCATCGACGTCATCGGCAAGGTGCACACCTCGACCCAGCCGGCGCGCCGCCTGCTGGAGCAAGAGGGCATGTACTACGAAGGCTATGTCGACATTTTCGACGCCGGCCCCGTGCTGCAGGGCCGCGTGTCGGAACTGCGCGCCGTGCGCGATAGCGTGCTGGCCGTGGCGGCGCAAGGCTTGCCGGCGATCGACGCCGGCGAGGTGGTCGAGGGTGCGCCCAAGGACATCGCCCACGACACCGAACACATGCTGGTGTCGAACACGCGCCTGGACGACTTCCGGATGATCCTCACGCGCGCCGTGCCTGGCGCAGGAAGCGTGGTCCTGAGTCCCGACGAGCTGGCGCTGCTGCGCATCGCCGCCGGCGACAATGTGCGTACCCTGACACTCAATACCAGGAAAAACACCCATGGCTAATCTCTCGAATTACATCAACGGCGAATGGCTCGCCGGCAGCGGCGCTGAACTCGCGACGATCGATCCGTCGACTGGCCGCCAGACCTGGACCAGCAATGCTTCGAGCCCGGATGACATCGCACGCGCTGCGCAAGCCGCGCACGACAGCTTCGAAGCCTGGGCCTTGACGCCGCTGGCCGAACGCATCGCCATCGCCACGCGTTTTCGCGATCTGCTGAAGGATAACGCCGAGTCGCTCGCCGCGACGATCGCCGAAGAAGTGGGCAAGCCCTTGTGGGAAGCGCGCACCGAAGTGGCGACGATGGCCAACAAGATCGACATCTCGGTCCAGGCGCATGCAGCCCGCACCGGCGAAAGCGCAACCAAGGTCGCCGACGGCAACGCCGTGCTGCGCCACCGCCCGCACGGCGTGTTCGCTGTCTACGGGCCGTACAACTTCCCGGGCCACCTGCCGAACGGGCACATCGTGCCGGCGCTGATCGCGGGGAACACGCTGTTGTTCAAGCCCAGCGAATACGCGCCGCGTACGGCGGTCAAGACGGTGCAGCTGTGGGAGCAGGCCGGTCTGCCCAAGGGCGTGCTGAACCTGGTCAACGGCGGCCGCGAAACCGGCATCGCACTGGGCCAGCAAGCGCTGATCGACGGCGTGCTGTTTACCGGCAGCAGCCAGACCGGCGCCGCGCTCCATAAACAGTTCGGTGGCCAGCCGGGCAAGATGCTGGCGCTGGAAATGGGCGGCAACAATCCGCTCGTCGTCTGGGACGTGCAAGACATCGACGCGGCCGTGCATCACACGGTGATGTCGGCCTTCATCTCGGCCGGCCAGCGCTGCACCTGCGCGCGCCGCCTCGTGATCGAAAACGGCGTTGCCGGCGACGCGTTCCTCGCGCGCCTGGTGGCCGTGGCCGCGCAGTTACAGGTCGGCCCGTCGAACGCCGAACCGCAGCCGTTCATGGGCCCCGTCGTCTCCAGCGCCGTCGCCGCGCGCCTGGTGCAGGCGCAGGAAGACATGGTCGCCAAGGGCGGCAAGCTGCTGCTGTCGATGCGCCAGCTCGATCCGAACACCGGTTTTGTTACCGCCGGCATTGTCGACACGACCGATGCGCAGGGCATCCCGGACGAAGAATGGTTCGGCCCCTTGCTGCAGGTGATCCGCGTGGCGAGTTTCGACGACGCGCTGCGCGTGGCCAACGCCACCGACTACGGCCTGGCCGCAAGCCTGCTGTCGCCGTCTGAAGACCTGTGGCAGCGCTTTGCCGTGCGCGCCCGCGCCGGCATCGTCAACTGGAACCGGCCGACCACCGGCGCGGCCAGCTCGGCGCCGTTTGGCGGCGTGGGCAAATCGGGCAACCATCGCCCGAGCGCGTATTACGCCGCCGATTATTGCGCCTATCCGGTCGCTTCGATCGAGAACCCCGTGCTGGACATGCCGGCCAAGCTCTCGCCCGGCTTGAGCTTCCCGGCCGAAGGAGCTTGACCATGCGTGACGCACGCGAATTCAATTTCGACGGGCTGGTTGGCCCGTCGCACAACTACGCCGGCCTGTCGTTCGGTAACGTGGCCTCGTTCAGCAATGTGCGCAGCAGCTCCAATCCGCGCCAGGCTGCCTTGCAGGGCCTGGCCAAGATGCGCGAACTGGCTGCGCGCGGTTTTGCGCAGGCGGTGATGCCGCCGCAGGGCCGCCCGAACTTCCGCCTGCTGCGCAGCCTGGGTTTTTCGGGCACCGACGCCGACGTGCTGGCCCGCGCTTATCGTGAAGCGCCCGTGATCCTGGCCTGCGCCTGGTCGGCCGCGCCGATGTGGACCGCCAACGCAGCCACCGTCAGCCCGTCGGCCGATTCGCTCGATGGCCGCGTGCACTTCACCGCCGCGAACCTGAACAACAAGCTGCACCGCTCCGAAGAACACGTGCAGGCCACGCGTACGCTGCGCGCGATCTTCGGCAACAGCGAGCATTTCATGGTGCACGACCCGCTGCCATCGGTGCCGGCCTTTGCCGACGAAGGCGCGGCCAACCACACGCGCTTTGCCGCGAGCCACGGCGCCGCCGGCGTCGAGTTCTTCGTGTATGGCCGCGTCGAGTTCGACCCGTCGGCCCCGGCGCCCAAAAAATACCCGGCGCGCCAGACGCTGGAAGCCTCGCAAGCCATCGCGCGCCTGCATGGCCTGGACCCGGCGCGCACCGTGTTTGCGTCGCAGAACCCGGACGTGATCGACCAGGGCGTCTTCCACAATGACGTTATCGCGGTTGGCAATGGCAATGTGCTGTTCTACCACGAGCAGGCGTTTGCCGATGAAGCGGGCACGCTCGACGCGCTGCGGCGCGCGCTGGCCGTGGCCGGCACCGAGCTGCATCCGGTGCGCGTGGCGACGAGCCAGGTGGCGGTGGGCGACGCTGTCGCCAGCTACCTGTTCAACAGCCAGCTGCTGTCCAAGGCCGATGGCCGCATGGCGCTGGTGGTGCCACACGAATGCCGCGAGAACGCCGCGGTTGCCGATTATCTGGCAGGCTTGCTGGCGGGGCGTGGACCGATCGACGAATTGATCGAATTCGATCTGCGCCAGAGCATGCGCAACGGCGGTGGGCCGGCGTGCCTGCGCCTGCGCGTGGCGCTGACCGATGCCGAAGCGGCCGCGATGCACCAGGGCGTGATCATGACCGAGACCCTGTATGCGCAACTGGTCGCCTGGGTCGAACGCCATTATCGCGACCGCATCGAGACGCAGGATCTGATGGACCCGCAGCTGGCGCTCGAATGCACCGCTGCGCTGGAAGAACTCACACGCATCCTCGGCTTGCCGGGGCTGTACGACTTGTAACAGCAGGATTCGGGCGGGTAATCCCTGTCCATATAAAGCAGGGCAGCGCCATGCCACGAGCTGCGGCGCACCAGGCACACAACTTTGGAGAAGCAAGATGAAAGATATGCCCAACGATTTGCGCGGCCAGACGCTGGCGCTGATCAACGAGAACGGTTCAGCCAATCAATCGGCCGGCAGCGCGCAGGTCAATGCCCTGATCGCCGCCTGGCTCGAGTCGCTCGATGACGAAGACCTGGCCGGCACCGCGCCGCACAGCCTCGCGCCCGTGCTGGTCGACGGTTTCTCGCAGCTGGCCCAGCGCACCGGCCCTGGCGCGCAGATCGCCACGATGGGTTACTCGGACGGCCGCGGCGGCAAGGCCACCGCACTCTTGATTCTCAACGATGACCGCCCGTACCTGGTCGACTCGTTCGTCATGGCATTGCGCAAGGAACGCATCGTCGCCGCCGGCGTCATGAACGCCGTGCTGCCGGTACGCCGCGACGCCACCGGCGCGCTGGCCGCCATCGGCGAAGCGGGCAGCCCGCTCGAATCCATCGTCCTGTGCCTGCTGAACGACGAACTGCAGTACGAAGAACTCGACAAGCTGACCGCGCGCATCCGCATGGTCGCCAGCGACGCTGCCACCGTGCAGCGCGACGCCGTCGCCATGGGCGACCGCATGACCGCCGTGGCCGCAGCCGCTGCCGCCGCCGGCACGCCGGACGGCCAGGAAGCCGCTGCCTTCCTCGAATGGGCCAAGAACGAAGGCTTCGAGCCGTTCGGCTACGCCTACTACGTCGTCAAGGCGGGCGAGCGCGAACTCGAACGCGATCTGGGCAGCCGCATCGGCGTGCTGAAAGACACCGCGCATCCGGTGTATGGCGATTGCCTGGCCAGCATTCCGGGCGACCTCGATACGCTGTCGCGCCGCGCTGACACGCTGTCGATCGTCAAGGCCGACGTGGGCGGCACGCTGCACCGCGACCAGCCGCTGGACTTCATCGGCGTGCGCGATACCGACGCACAGGGCCGCATCCTGGGCGAGCATTGCTTCATTGGCCTGTTCACCCGCGCCGCTACCTCGACCCCGCTGGCGCGCCTGCCGTTCGCCCGTGGCCGCGTGGCCAAGGTGCTCGGCATCGCCGGCGTGCGCCAGGAAGGTTTCCGCGCCGAGAAATTCATCGAGATCCTCGAATCGCTGCCGCGCAACGAAGCGCTCGAAGCCGAGCCGGAATGGCTGGCCGAAGTCTGCAGCGCCGTGGTGTCGCTGTACAAGCAGCCGCGCGCCAAGGTGTTTGCACGCCGCGACGTGTATCGCCGTCACCTGAACGTGCTGGTGTACCTGCCGCGCGAGCGCTTCAGCGCCGCCGTGGCCGCGAGCCTGGCAGCCGCCCTGAAGGAAAGCTCGGGCGCGCGCGACGTCGACGTCCAGACCCTGGTGGCCGATGGCCCGCTGGCACGCGTGTACCTGATCGCACATGCGGCCCGCTATCCGCTCGACCTGGAAACCGATCTGCAGGCGCCGCTCCTGGGCGTGCTCGATGGCTGGCATGACCGCTTTGCCCAGCTGACCAACAGCGTCGATGAAAGCCGCCTGCGCAGCCTGATGCGCAAGGTGGTGCCGACGCTGCCGGTGAGTTTTGTCTCCGCCACGGCGCCCGAAACGGCGTTCCGCGACGTGCACGCACTGTTGACGCGCTGCCGTCCGGATCGCGTGACTGCGCGCATCGAGCAGGATGACGCTGCCGGCACCTCGATCCGCCTGTATTCGAGCGAGACCGTGCCGTCGCTGTCGCGCATCCTGCCAGCGCTGCAGAACGCCGGCATCGCGGTCGACCGCGAGCAGACCTTCCGTCACACGGGCCTGGATGGCGTGCGCCGTTACGTGACCGCGCTGTCGGTCGACGCCGAAAGCGCTGCCAAACTCACCAAGCCGGGCATCGGCAAAGTGGCCGAAGAACTGTTCTCGGCCCTGTTCAACGACGAAGCCGAAGATGGCCGCATGAACGGTCTGACGATCGAAGGCGGCCTGTCGCTGCGCGAAGTGCAGCTGGTGCGCGCGTACATCAGCTACTGGCGTCAGCTCGGCTCGAAGTTCTCGGTGCGCTACATGGCCGAAACGCTGCGCGCCCAGCCTGGCCTGGTCAAGGAATTCGTCAACGGCTTCATGCAGCGCTTCGATCCGGCCCTGACCGACGAACAACGCAACGAAGGCAGCAGTGCGCTGTACCTGCTGAAAACCAGCCTGCCGGGCGTGAACCACGCCGACACCGAAGAAATCATGGCGGCGCTGATCGACCTGGCGCTGGCCACCGTGCGTACCAACTACTTCCAGAACAGCGGCGAAAAAATCATCTTCAAGGTCGACACGAGCGACCTGGCGCTGGCGCCGGAGCCACGGCCGTTCCGCGAAATCTATGTGTTCTCGCGCCGCTTCGAAGGCGTGCACCTGCGCGGCGGCCCGGTCGCCCGCGGCGGCCTGCGCTGGTCGGACCGCATGGAAGACTACCGCACCGAGGTGCTGGGCCTGGTGAAGGCGCAGATGGTCAAGAACGCCGTCATCGTGCCGGCCGGCTCGAAAGGGGGCTTTGTCTGCAAGCAGATGCCGAAGGATGCGGCGCGCGACGTGGTTGCCGCCGAGGGCGAAGCCGTGTATCGCCTGTTCATTGCGAGCCTGCTGGAAGTGACCGACAACCGCGTGCGCGGCGAGATCGTGCCGCCAGAGGCAACCGTGCGTCATGACCAGGACGATCCGTACTTGGTGGTGGCAGCCGACAAGGGCACCGCGACGTTCTCGGACATCGCCAACAGCATCGCTGTGCAGCGCGGCTTCTGGCTGGGCGACGCGTTTGCGTCGGGCGGCTCGAACGGCTACGACCACAAGAAGATGGGCATCACCGCCAAGGGTGCGTTCGAAGCGGTCAAGCGCCACTTCTATGAGCTGGGCCACGACCTGGCCAACAACCCGATCACGATGACCGGCGTGGGCGACATGTCGGGCGACGTGTTCGGCAACGGCGTACTGCTGTCGCGCCAGCTGAAACTGGTGGCGGCGTTCGACCACCGCCACATCTTCCTGGACCCGACCCCGGATGTCGAAGTCTCGTTCAAGGAACGCGAGCGCATGTTCGCGCTGCCACGCTCGTCGTGGGAAGACTATGACAAGAGCCTGATCTCGGCCGGCGGCGGTGTGTACCCGCGCAATGCCCGCTCGATCGAACTCTCGCCGCAGATCCGCGAGGCGCTGCAGATCGAAGAGACATCGCTGCCGCCACAGGAACTGATGCACCGCATCGTCAAGGCGCCGGTCGACCTGTTCTACAACGGCGGCATCGGTACCTATATCAAGGCCTCGACCGAGACGCACGCGCAAGTGAAGGACCGCGCCAACGACCAGATCCGCGTCAACGGCAATGAGCTGCGCTGCAAGGTGGTGAGCGAAGGCGGCAACCTGGGTGCGACCCAGGCCGGCCGCATCGAGTTTGCGCTCGCCGGTGGCCGCATCTTCACCGATGCGATCGACAACTCGGCCGGCGTGGATTGCTCGGACCATGAAGTCAACGTCAAGATCTGGCTCGACACCGAAGTCAATGCCGGCCAGTTGTCGGAAACCGACCGCAATCGCACGCTGAACGAAATGACCGGCGAGATCGAGCGCCTGGTCCTGCGCGACAACACGCTGCAGACCCATTTGCTGACGCGCGAAGTGCAGGCGCAGGCAACGGGCGCGGTGGTCGATGGCTACATCGCCCTGATCGCCAACCTGGAAGCCGAAGGCGCCGTGTCGCGCGAGCTCGAACAGCTCCCGAGCGATGTCGAACTGCTGCGCCGCAAGGCGCTGGGTCTGGGCCTGACGGCGCCGGAACTGGCGGTGGTCATTGCCAACGTCAAGAACCGCTTCAAGCGCACGCTGGCTGCGCTGCCGCTGACCGACGAAGTCTGGGCCGACGCACTGCTGCGGCCTTACTTCCCGGCGCAGCTGGTCGCCACCCGCGATCCGCTGGACCATCCGCTGGCCAACGCCATCCTGGCCACCGTGCTGGCCAACGAAGCTGTGAACCGCTGCGGCCCGCTGATGCTGCGCGACCTGGCGCTGGAACACCGCATCGACGACACCGAAGTCGTCAAGGCGTGGGCCAAGGCCTGGGCTGCGCTGCATTTGGCGCCGGTGTTCGATGCGCTCGACGCCGATGCCCTGGTGGTGCCGCGCGATGTGTCGGTCTCGGTCGACAACCGCACCCGCGCGCTGCAACGCGCCACGATCGAAGGCGTGTTGTCGCTGCCGCCAGGCTCGCAAGGTCTGGACGAACTCTCGACGCTGTTCGCCGAAGCCGACGAGAGTGCGGCCGCCAAGTTCCGCTCCGAGGCCGATGGCCATACGGGCCTGCCACCGCAGTTCGCGGCGGCCTGGAAGGCGGTCGAGATCATCGAGTCGCAAGCCTCGTTCCTGTTCGCGGCGGTCTCGGTGCCACGGCCAGAAGGCATGTCGCTGCTGCAGTTCCTGCAGGTGGGCACGCTGCTGCGCCAGCAGGTCGGCATCGACACGCTGGAACTGGGCCTGAAGCTGCCGGCACAGAGCAAGTCGCAGGAACAGTTGCGCAACTACGCGCTGCAATCGCTGCGCCGCGCGCAACAGCGCCTGCTGCTGCAGGTGATCGAGCATGCGGGCCACAACGGCAACGACATGCAGGCAGCCGTGGACGAAGTGACCGCCGCGCGTGGCTTGACGGGCTTTGCGCCGCCGACGGAGCTGGAGCAGGCGATGCTGGACGTTTGGGCGCTGTCGGAAGGCCTCTCGCCAGAACGTCTGGCTGCATAAGGTGAGCACTGAAATGAGCACCCCAGCCGCAGCAGGGTTGCCGGAAGCGGTGCGCGCACTGGCCGAAGCCGACTTCGGCGCGGTCGCGCAGCGTTTTCGTGACGCCGGCTTTGTCGTTGCGTTGCCGGCGTCAGGCATCCTGACGGTGCGCGCCGCGACGCCGGACGCCGATCGCCCCAGCGTGCTGGTGTCGGTTGGCGTGCATGGCGACGAAACCGGGCCGATCGAGATGGTGGCGTATCTGGTCGATGCGCTGTCACGCTCTGCCAGCGCGCTGGCGGTGGACCTGATGCTGTGTGTCGGGCATATCGACGCCATCCGCGCCGGCAAGCGTTTCATCGACGCGGACCTGAACCGGATGTTTCGCGCCGAACGCGGCTCGCTCGCCGGGACCTTCGAGGCCGGGCGCGCCGATGCGCTGATCGAGGCAACGCGCGCGTTTTTCGAGGGCAGCGGCCCGGCGCGCTGGCACCTGGACCTGCACACGGCAATCAGGCCGTCGCACTATCCGATGTTCGCGATCGTGCCGGAACTGATTGCCGATGCAGCGCGTGAGGGCTTGATGGGGTGGCTGGGCGAGGCGGGGATCGAAGCGATCATCATGAATCCCGAATCGGCCGGCACCTACAGTTACTTCACCGCCGAGCATCTCGGCGCGGCCAGCAGCACGGTCGAACTGGGCCGTGTTGGCACGCTGGGACAGAATGATCTGTCGCAGTTTGCTGCTGCATCCAGTGCGCTGGATCGCCTGCTGCGCGGGCAGCCGGCGCAGCAGGCGACGTCGCCACCGCGCGTGTTCGCCACTGCGCAGTCGATCATCAAGCTGTCCGACGCATTTACCATGCGGGTGGGACGCGAGACCTGGAACTTCACGCCGATGCAAAAAGGTGAGGTCATCGCGCAGGATGGTGCAACGACCTACACGGTGCAGCACGACGAAGAACTGGTCGTGTTCCCGAACCCGGATGTACGGGTAGGACTGCGCGCCGGGATCATGGTGGTGCGCATCGGGTAGGACGAAACGGGCCATGGCCTGATGTCGTTCTATCAGCTGTAGGGTGGACGGCTATGCCGTCCACGCGTCCAAACCAATCCCGCTCTGTGGCATGCGAAGGCGGGTTGAACGCGTGGATGGGAAACCCATCCACCCTACGGTCCTTGACTGAACACATTCGGGCTGCGGCCCGCTTTTTTTGGTCGACGACACGAATTTTCAGGTCGGGCTAGACTGGTGCTCTTGATATGCAGGAGCCACCATGACCATGCTGTTTTCACCGTACTCGCTCGGCCCCCTCGAGCTGTCCAACCGTATTACCATCGCCCCGATGTGCCAGTATTCCGCTGTCGATGGCCTGGCCACCGACTGGCACATGATCCATCTGGGCAGCCTGGCGCTGTCCGGCGCCGCGCTGATCACATTAGAGGCCACCGCCGTTGTGCCGGAAGGCCGCATCTCACCAAATGACCTGGGCCTGTGGTCCGACGCGCATGCCGACGCGCTGGCGCCGGTTCTGGCGGCGATGCGTCGTCATTCACCGATCAAGATCGGCATCCAGTTGAGCCATGCGGGCCGCAAGGCGTCGACGAACGTGCCGTGGGACGGCGGCGCGCAGATCGGCCCCGACGCGGCCAACGGCTGGCAGACCGAAGGCCCGTCTGCCGTGCCGCATACCGAGGGCGACGCCGCGCCGCTGGCGCTGGATGCCGCCGGCCTGGCGCGGGTGCGTGACAGCTTCGTTGCCGCGGCACGCCGCGCGCACGCGCTGGGTTTCGATGCGATCGAGCTGCACGGCGCTCACGGCTACCTGCTGCACCAGTTCCTCTCGCCGCTGGCCAACCACCGCACCGACGCATACGGCGGCTCGCTCGAGAACCGCATGCGCTATCCGCTGGAAGTCTTCGCGGCCGTGCGCGCCGCCGTGCCGTCGATGACGCTCGGGATGCGCATCTCCGCCACCGACTGGGTCGATGGCGGCTGGGACCTCGAGCAAAGCGTGCGCCTTGCGCAGGAGCTCGAGCGCATCGGCTGCGACTTCATCCACGTCTCGAGCGGTGGCGTGTCGACCGCCCAGAAAATCCCGGTGGAGCCGGGCTACCAGATCGGCTTCGCCGAACGGATCAAGCGTGACACGGGCCTGCCGACGATCGGCGTGGGCCTGATCACCGAGGCGCGCCACGCCGAAGCCATCCTGCAGGCGGGCCAGGCGGACGTCATCGCCCTGGCGCGCGCAATGCTGTATGACCCGCGCTGGCCGTGGCACGCGGCGGCCGAACTGGGGGCGCAGGTAAGTGCGCCGCCACAGTACTGGCGCTCGCAGCCGCATGAATTCAAGACGCTGTTCGACACCACGCACCCTGGCAAGGGCTGACACGGTTCGCGCCGGGGGCATGCAGTCCACGGCGCCGTTTTTGCAGTTCGTCGCATGCAGCACGTTGGGGGGCAGGGCGGTTGGTAGAGTGCCATCACCCGAACAACAACCTGTCAGGACTGCCATGCGTACCTCCATCGCCCTTGCCGCCGCTCTTGCTGCTCTTTCTGCCCTTGCCGGCTGCGCCATCATCGTCGCGCCGCAGGATGGCAGCGACATGCGCGTTCATACATCGTGGAGCAGCGGGACGACGGAGGGCAACGGGGTTGCGGCGCGCGATGCCCGCGCCATCGCGGCGCTGCCGGCACTGGACGTGAGCGGCGCGCTGCCGGTCGATGTGCGCGTGGGGCCGGTTGCGTCGCTGGTGGTGGAAGCCGACAGCAACCTGCTGCCGCTGATTCGCACCGAGACGCAGGGCGACACGCTGCGCATCTGGTCCGAGCAGAACCTGCGCAGCAAGACGCCGCTACGCATCATCTACACGACGCCGCGCCTGACCGAGGTGCGCGCGTCGGGTGCGACCCGCGTCGACGTGAGTGGCTTGAATGGCGCCCCGCTCGATGTGCGCAAGAGCGGTTCGGCGAGCGTGACGCTGGCCGGCACCGCCGGCAACCTGCATGCACGCGCGAGCGGCTCCGGTCTGCTGGATGCGGCCCGGCTCACCAGCAACAGCATCGATGTCACGCTGTCCGGGTCGAGCCGGATGCGCGTCGGGCCCGTGAACGGCGAGGTCGCGCGCATGGAGCTGAGTGGATCGAGTTCGCTCGAGGCCAGCGGCGCGGTGCGCTCGCTCAACGCCCGTGTGAGCGGCTCGGCCAGCGCCGATCTGGCGGGCCTGACGACGCAGGATGCCGACCTGGGCGCGAGCGGCGGCAGCAGCATCCGGGCCACGGTCAGGCAGTCGCTGTTTGCCCGTACCTCGGGCTCGGGCGGCATCCGCGTGTATGGCCAGCCGGCCCAGCGCAGCATGACGGGCGAGCGCATCCACCTGCTCGATTGAGGTCTTGTCGCGCATGCAAACAAAATGTCTTCAGCGACAGCAGAGTCCCCTATAATCGCAGCTTCGTTTTGAGACTGCGTTTGGGGACTGCTTACCGGCGGCGTCGAACGCGATTGCAACCGCGTACTGAAGGACTCGCCGTGAATCAGACTCTGGGCCAAAAGCTGCTACGTACCAAACCGGCGGGACGCCATCACGACGAGGGCACATCCGTTGGCGTTGCCGGCGCCTTGCCCGGCCTGCATCGCTCGCTCGGGCTGTTCCCGCTGACGATGATCGGCGTGGGCGCCACGATCGGTACCGGCATCTTTTTCACGATGGTCGAAGCGGTGCCGAAAGCCGGTCCTGCCGTCGTCCTCTCGTTTCTGCTCGCGGCGATCACCGCCGGCCTGACCGCGCTGTGCTACGCCGAACTGGCCGGGCGCGTGCCGGCATCGGGCTCTTCGTACTCGTTCGCGTATGCGACGCTGGGTGAGTTCGCGGCATTCATCGTCGCCGCCTGCCTGCTGCTCGAATACGGGCTGGCGGCCAGTGCGACGTCGATCGGCTGGTCCGATTACCTGAACAACTTCCTGCTCAACGCGTTTCACTGGCAGATACCGATCGAGTTGCGCTCGCCGATGTTCGTGTCGGACCACCATAACGTCTCGTTCAATCCGGGCCACATCAACCTGCCGCCGATCCTGCTCGTGATCATGTGCGGCATCATGCTGGTGCGCGGCACGAAGGAATCGGCCACGACCAATGCCATCATGGTGATGATCAAGCTGGCGATCCTGGTGTTCTTTTCCGCGATTGCGTTCACCGGCTTCGACGCCAACAACTTCCAGCCATTCTTCAATATGGACGAGAGCAAGGGTTACGCGGGCATGGCCGGCGTGACCGCCGCTGCCGGCACCGTGTTCTTCTCGTTCATTGGCCTGGACACCATCGCCACCGCCGGCGAAGAGGTCAAGGACCCGCGCCGCAACGTGCCGATCGGGATCCTGTCGGCGCTGGTGATCGTCACCGTGTTCTACATGCTGGTGGCGATTGCCGCGATGGGCGCCCAGCCGGCGCACCTGTTCGAAGGCCAGGAAGCCGGCCTGTCCGTGATCCTGCAGAACGTGACGGGCCAGGCCTGGCCGGCGCTGATCCTGTCGGCTGGCGCCGTGGTGTCGGTGTTCTCGGTGACGCTGGTGACGATCTACGGCCAGACCCGCATCCTGTACGCGATCAGCCGTGATGGCCTGATCCCGAAGGTGTTCCAGAAAGTCAGCCCGCGTACGCAGGCGCCGGTGGCCAATACGATCATCGTGTGCACCGTCGTGGGCCTGGTGGCCGGCACGGTTGACTCGACCTTCCTGTGGGATATGGTCAGCATGGGCACGCTGACGGCGTTCATGGTGGTGTCGATCGCGGTGCCGGTGATCCGTCACAAGCAGGGTCCTGACGCGCCACCGGGCTTCCGCGTGCCGTTCGGTCCGTATGTGGTGCCGGGCCTGTCGGTGCTGGCCTGCCTGTACATCATGAAGGACTTGTCGAGCACGACGTTCCGCGTGTTCTTCATCTGGATGGGCGTGGCGGTCGTGACCTACTTCGTCTACAGCATGCGCAACAGCCGCCTGAACAAACCGCAGGCGTAAGCGGCTGGCGATCACGATGGACAAGTTCGAACAACGGCGCGACCGCTTCGCGCTGTTCGACAGCATGGACAGCCCGGCGCTGAACCTGTGCTTCACGCTGACGCTGCCGGACTTTCGTCCCTGGTGCCGCGCGCAGGGCCTGGCGCCATTCCACGTGCTGCTGTGCGCCACGCTGCGCGCGGTGCTGAAGATCGAGAACTTCTGCTACCGCATCGTGGACGGCGAAGTCATTCGCATCGAACGCCTGAATCCGTCATTCACCGTCACGAACGCCAACGACGATTTGAATTTCGCGATGTTCGCGTGGTCCGACGACCTGCACACGTTCGTCGCCCGCAGCCGCGCCGCCGGCGCCGAAGCCGCTGGCATGACCGCGTTGAACACGCAGTACGCCGCCCTGTCACCGCGCGCAGCGAAAGAGCAAGTCTTCGTCACCTGCATCCCCTGGCTCGACTTCACCTCAATCCAGCACCCGACCGCCACGCTGGCGCAGCCCGACATCCCGTCCCTGGCCTGGGGGCGCTTTCGCGACGCGCCGAACGGAGCACTGACGCTGCCATTCTCCGTCCAGGCCCACCACGGCTTCGTCGACGGCCTCCACATCCACCGCCTGGCCACCCAAATCACCGCCGAACTCACCACCATCCTTCAATTAGGGTCAGAGTAGAATTATTGGCCAATTGCCCCCGAGATAACTAGGGTCAGAGTCGCATTAACGGCTCATCCGCAAAAGTTGTCAAACAATTCGACTCTGACCCTAATTGTTTTTGCGGTGTTTTTCTGCTTAAGTTTGCTAGAAATTACGGCACATTCAAATACTCGCGGCATTAATTTCCTGCAGCTATCCAAACCGGCCAAATTTGACTAAAAATTAATTAGGGTCAGAGTCGAATTATTGGCCAATTGCCCCAGAGATAACTAGGGTCAGAGTCGCATTAACGGCTCATCCGCAAAAGTTGTCAAACAATTCGACTCTGACCCTAATTGTTGGGAATTTGTTTGGGGTATTAAAAAGGCCGCGCTCCTTGCGGTAGCGCGGCCTTCGGCAAAATTAACGACGCGGGATTTACAGCGCGTTCATTTCTTTCAGCAGGTTATCGGCCTTGTCGACATACTGCATATTCCACAGCATGTAGCGGGTATCGACCTGGATAGAGCGGGTCATGGCTTTGTTGAAGTCCCAATCCGAAATGATTGAGTCGAGCGTGCCGTCGAATGCCAGGCCGATCAGCTCGCCCTTGGCGTTCAGTGCAGCCGAACCCGAGTTGCCGCCCGTGATGTCCAGCGTCGCCAGGAAGTTCACTGGCAGCGTTTTCAGTTTCGGGTCGACGTACTTGCCGAAGTTCTTCGCCTGGATGGCGGCCAGCTGGTTGTCCGGTGCGTCGAACTCGCCTTCGCCCGTGTGCTTGGCGGTGACGCCGGCCACGGTGGTGAACGCGGTCCAGCCGGTGGTGCCGTCGGCGCCTTGCGGGCGGCCGGCGATCTTGCCGAAGGTGACGCGCAGCGTGCTGTTGGCGTCCGGGTAGACGGCCTGGCCGCGGCTGTTCATGTAGGCGATCTTGGCCTTCATGTAGTTGCCGTAGGCTTGCTGGATCTTGCCGGCGGACTCTTCCTGCTTTTCTTCGTCCTTCATGTCGGCGTCGTACATCGCGACCGCTGCCTTGATGAAGCTGTCGTTCGATGCCTTGAACTCGGCTGGCGTTTTTTTCAGCCACGCGGTGCGCGCTGCCTTGTCGGCCAGTTTCGAGCCTGCATAGATGCGGTCGAGTGCGGCCTTCAGTTCGGCCTCGCTCATGCCGGCGCGGATGCCCAGTGCGGCGTCGAACGCGGCGTCGTGCTCGGCGGCCGGTTGCGCGTTGTACTTGGTCAGGAAGTTCAGCACCAGCGCCTTGTCGACTTTTTCGTCGTAGGTGCGGTCCTGGCCTTCGACGACCGACGTCAGGCGTGGCAGGTCGCGTTCCTGGTAGCCGGTCTTGCGCTCGGCGTCCGGCTTGGTGCGCTCGTTGGCCAGGCGGTACAGCGTGCGTGCCGACGACAGGAACTTCGGTTGCGCGTAGGTCTGGAAGAAGCTTTTCTTAGTGCCTGCATCGCGTTCGGCGATCAGGGTTTCAGCGGTGTCGATGTCGGCTGCGTACTGCGCCTTGCGCGCGGCATCGCCATTGACCCAGGCCTTGAGCGCATTGTGCTCGGCCGTTTTACGCTGCAGGAAGTCGCTGCCCTGGTACGACACCAGCATGCCCTTGCGATTCTTGTAGTAGTTGTTCACGCCAGCGATCTGGCCCGCGTATTTCAGCCGCGCAGCCGGATCGGTCTTGGTTTCGCGGTCGATGATGGCCAGCGTCTCGCTCGAGGCCTGGATGAAGGCCGGGTAGTTCCAGTCGAACGTGAACGCCACCTCGGACGGCAGGCGGTGACGGTTGGTGCGGCCCGGGTAGCCCAGCACCATCACGAAGTCGCCTTCTTTCGGGTTGTCCTTGGCGATCTTGATGATGTGCTTCGGCTGGTAAGGCACGTTGTCCTTCGAGAACTCGGCCGACTTGCCATCCTTGCTGACATACGCGCGGTAGAAACCGTAGTCGCCCGTGTGGCGTGGCCACATCCAGTTGTCGGTGTCGCCGCCGAATTTGCCGACGCCCGAGGCCGGCGCATGCACCAGGCGCACGTCGCGGATCTCGAGCTGTTTCAGGCGATAGAATTCCAGGCCGCCGTAGAAGCTGGCCACGGTGCAGCGGTAGCCGGCATCTTTTTCGCAGGCCGCCACCAGGGTTTTCTGGTTCTTTTCGATGGCGTCGATGCGGGCCTTGCCGGTCAGCTTGGCGACTTCAGGGGTGATGACCTGGGCGCTGACATTGGCCACTTCGTCGGTGACATACACGCGGCTGCCGGGCGATGCTGGCAGCTCGTCGGCCATGGTCTTGGCCAGGAAGCCGTTGGCCAGCAGGTCGCGCTCGGGCGTCGAGTTGACGGCGATGCTGTTGTAGACGCAGTGGTGGTTGGTCACGACCAGACCTTGCGGCGAGACGAACGACGCCGAGCAGCCGCCCAGGCTCACGATCGCGCCCATCGGGAATTCAGTCAGCTTGGTCAGATTTGCCGGATCCAGCTTGAGGCCGGCGGCTTTCAGTTGCTTGGCTACTTGTGGCAGCTGTTGCGGCATCCACATGCCTTCGTCCGCTTGGGCGGCGAAGCTGGTCAGGATGGCGAGCGAGAGAAGGGTCTTTTTCATGCGCTTTGGTCTGGTTGGGAAGGGAAATGACGGACTCCGGGGAGTGTTCGTGAGTATGGTTAATCCGCTATCGGATCGTCAACCTGTATTTCAGCCACCCCAATGAAAAAGCCCGCGCCTGTCCCGGCGCGGGCTCCTTTGCAACGGCGCCAGCGACGGCGCTTACAACTGCGCCTCGAACAGCGACGCGAACCAGGTGCTCACGTGTTCCCACCATGGCCGCTTGGCCAGTGCATGCGGCGTTACCGGCTTGGCCAGCTTCCAGTCGGCGTCAAAGACGTCCGTCATCTGCGTCGCAAACCCGGCATCGAGCACGTTCAGATTCGCCTCGTCATTGATACTGAACGAGCGGTTGTCGAAGTTGGTCGACCCCACCGACACGAGCAGCTTGTCGACGATCAGCGTTTTGACGTGGTACATCGTCGGCTGGTACTCCGAGACCTGCACGCCGGCCGCCAGCAACTCGGGCCAGCGGTCGCGCGAGGCGGCGCGCACCAGATCCGAATCGATGATGTGGCCCGGCGTGATCAGGCGTACTTTCACACCGCGTTTGGCGGCGGCGATCAATGTGCGCACTGTCAGTTCATCCGGCACGAAATACGAGGCCGACAGATCGATCGTCTCGCGCGCCGACGTGATCGCCATCAGGTACATCAGGTGCATGCTCTCGCTGCCGCCCGTGGGCGAGCTGGAGAACATCTGCGCCGGCATTGTGCCTTTCGCCTGGAGCGGCGGGAAGTACGCCGGGCCATCGAGCACGACACCCGTGGCCTTGGTCCAGTTGTCGTTGAACACGGCCTGCATCTGCCCGACGACCGGGCCTTCGACGCGGAAGTGGCTGTCGCGCCAGTGATCTTCATCCTGCGCGTTGCCGCGCCATTGGTCGGCAATGCCCACGCCGCCCGTGAAGCCAACCGTGCCGTCCACGATCAGCAGCTTGCGGTGGGTGCGGTTGTTCATGCGCGCCAGCTTCCACCAGACCGGCTTGTGATAGCGCTGCACCTGCACGCCGGCCGCTTTCATCTTGTCGACCTGGGCATTGTCCATCTTCATGCTGCCCATGAAGTCGAGCATCACGTGCACCTTCACGCCGGCGCGTGCGCGCTCGGCCAGGGCTTCGGAAAACTCGGTGCCGATCGATTCCGACCAGTAGATATAGGTTTCCAGCGTGATCGTTTTTTTCGCCCCGCGAATGGCCTCGAGCATCGCCGGGAAGATCTGGTCGCCATTGAGCAGCGCCTCGACCTGGTTGCCTTCGATGATCGGTGGCCCCAGCAAGACGCCGAGCGAGCGGCGGAACTGTGGATCGGCCGTATCGTATTGCCGTGTCAGCTGGCGTTCGATCTGTTTTTCGCCCGGCATGAAATTCAATGCGAGCACCCCCAGAACGAGGGTGGCGGCCACTGTCAGCAACAGTGTCCAGAACTTTTTTGAGCTCATCAGTAAAATCGCAGAGGAAAAAAAACCAACGCACAGGGCGTTGGTTTTTTATGGGTGGCGAACCACCATATTAGCGAACGCGACCGCGACGCAGCAGATTCACGATGGCCAGCAGGATGACTGCACCCAGGAACGAGACCAGGAGCGAAGCAACACTGAAGTCGTCGGAATTGATGGTGCCGGTACCGAACAGTGGCGAGAGCAACCAGCCGCCCAGGAAGGCGCCGATGATACCGACCACAACGTTCAGGATGATGCCTTGCTCGGCATCGGTTTTCATGACCATGCTGGCCAGCCAACCCAGAATACCGCCAACGACGATCCAGATAATGAATAACATGGTGCTTCCTCCTTAAGTAAAAAGACAGATCCCCAGGGCCAACGAATGCCGTGACCATGTGAAAAAGTCTAAAGACGCTACAAACGCGGGTCGGTGCGGCAGCGTACCTTCGATGACGAATTTGCATCGTCGTGAAAATTCTTTGCAGCAAGATGCCGTCAGTCATCCGAACGTGCGTCATCGAACAGAGTCATGCGAAGACGGGGCCTATGGTGAAGGTCCTTGGCAGCAACAGCTCATCCGTAGCCGGCTGCCGAAACCAACCAGCAAAGGATTCATCATGAGCAGCTTCGATACCACCCGCACCACGGATAACCAGCGCATGGTCACTGGCCTGTTCCCTGACCGTGCCAGCGCCGAGCGTGCGTATGGCACCGTGTCCGAGCGCGGCTACAACCGCGATGACGTCAACCTGATGATGTCCGACTCCACCCGTCAAACCCACTTCGCCGACACGGACACCGAACTGGGCACCAAGGCGGCTGAAGGCGCGGGCATTGGCGCCGGTATCGGCGGCACCATCGGCGCCGTGCTGGCCGGTATCGCAGCAGTGGGCACCACGTTGGTGCTGCCAGGCCTGGGCCTGGTCGTCGCCGGTCCTCTGGCAGCGGCGCTGGCCGGTGCTGGCGCGGGTGGTATCACCGGTGGCCTGATCGGCGCACTGATCGGCGCCGGCATTCCGGAAGAACGCGCACAGCACTATGAAGAAGGCATCAAGGGCGGCGGCATCCTGCTGGGCGTGAATGCACGTTCGGATGAAGATGCAGCGCACATCCACAAATCGTGGACCGAACAGGGTGGTTCGCACGTGCTGGGCGCTGGCCTGGGCGTGGCAGGCGGCGCGGCACTGGGCGCGACTGTCGGCACCGTTGCTGGTCCGATCGGCATGGCAGCAGGCGCGGTTGTCGGCGGCATCGCTGGCGGCATCGCCGGCCAGGGCGCAGCAGAAGTGGTGAATCCAAAAGCGAATGACGACCTGTCCGAGCACCATCTGGCCAAGGGCGTGGGCGCAGGTTCGGGCGCAGCAGCAGGCGCACTGGTCGGTGCTGTCGGCGGTCCGATCGGCATGGCAGCAGGCGCTGTCGTCGGCGGCCTGGCAGGCGGTGCAGCCGGCCGCGGTGCAGGCGAAGTGGTCAATCCAAAAGCGACCGACGAACTGAGCGACCATAACCTGGCGCAAGGCGTCGGTGCAGGTGGCGGCGCAACGGTTGGCGCCGTGATCGGTGCAGCAGCCGGCCCACTGGGCGTGGCGGCAGGCGCGGCGATCGGCGGCATGGTTGGCGGCGCAGCAGGCAAGGGCGTAGGCCACGTGGTCAATCCGAAGGCCGAGAATGATTACTGGCGCAACGAGTACCAGACCCAGCCTTACTACACGCCAGGCTACACCTATGACGACTACGAGCCAGCCTACGCACTGGGCTACAACAACTACGACAAGTACGACGGTGGCTACGATGCCAACGAAGGTCGTCTGTCGACCGAATGGGACCGCTCGAAAGGCAATTCGCGCCTGAGCTGGGACCAGGCCAAGTCGGCCACCCGCGCCGGCTGGCACCGTGTCGAGCGCGCAATCCCGGGCGACTTCGACCGTGATGGCCGCTAATCAGCACTGAGCAGCACTGAGCAGCACTGATTCGTCAGTGCGCTGATCAAAAAAAATCCCCGCCGGTGCGAACCGGCGGGGATTTTTCATGGTCGAACCAGATTACTTTTTGACTGCTTCAACCTGGATTGCCAGCTTCACTTCCGGCGAGAAGTTCGGCAGGCCGAGGCTGATACCGAAGTCGTCGCGCTTGAAGGTACCGACCACGTCCGCGCCGCATGCTTCTTTCTTGAGCATCGGGTGCATGATGCACTTGAACTTGTTGATCTGCAGGGTCAGTGGCTTGGTCACGCCGTGCAGGGTCAGTTCGCCGTCGACCGAGGTCGGCACGTCGCCCGTGAACTTGATCGCCTTCGACTTGAAGGTGGCGGTCGGGTATTTGGCTGCGTCGAAGATGTCAGGCTTTTTCGCGTGCTCGTTCATCTTTTCGTGGCCGAAATCGATGCTGTTGATGTCGACGGTGATGTCCAGCGAGCCGGTCTTGGCTTCGCGGTCGATGGTGACGCTGCCGCTCGACTTGTTGAACTTGCCGCGCCATACCGACAGACCCATGTGGTCGGCTTCGAAGCTCGGGTAGGTGTGGTTCGGCTCGATGTCGTACGTGACTGGTGCGGCGAAGGCCGACGTGGCGGCAAAGGCGGCGGCGGCTGCGATCAGGTGCTTGATGTTCATGGGTGCGATTCCTGTAGAAAAGTTGAAAGGACGGTTTTTTTCTGCGTAGGGTGGGCGGCTGTGCCGCCCACGCGTTCAAACTGATCAAGCTTCGTTGAACGCGTGGACGGGGAACCCGTCCACGCTACGTGGTGGTGAAACAGTTTATTTTGCTGGAGTAGCTGGTGCTGCGGTAACGCGAAACTTGATGACAACTTCATCGGCGACCATGCTCGTGTCTTTCCACTCGCCTTCGCCGATATTGAACGCCAGACGCTTGATTGGCAACTGGCCTTCGAACACGGTTTTCGCACCGGCCGCCTTGACCGTCAGCGGGAACGTGACATTGGCGCTCTTGCCTTTCAGGGTCAGCTTGCCCGACACCGTCAGCTTGCCGGCGCCGGCCGGTGCGATGCTGGTGGAGACGAAGGTGGCCTTCGGAAATTGCGCCGAATTGAACCATTCTTTCTTGGCCACTTCCTTGTTGTACATGGCGTCGCCGATATCGAAGCTGGCCGTCGTGATCTCGACGCTGGCGCTGGCCGCCGCCGGCTTGGCGGCGTCGTAATCGATCTGCGCCGCGAACGTGCGAAACGGTGCTTCCACTGGCACGTTCATCTGCTTGAAGACAGCCGAGACACCGCTGGCAGCAATGTCGGTCTTGAGTGGCGCGGCCTGCACGGCAGCGACACTGCCGGCAACCAGGCTGGCCAGCAGCAGGGCCTTGATGGAATTCATGATTTTTCCTTCGGGGTAGGGATGGGAAGCATGCGCTGCATGATGCCGTCACGGTCGATGAGCAGGTGCTTGAGCGCGGCAAGCACGTGCAGCGCCACCAGGCCGGCCAGCAGCATATTGAGCCAGTAATGCAGGCCGCGCAGCGTCTCGCGCAATACGGGATCGGGGCCGATCAGCACCGGCAGCGGGAACTTGCTGAAATAGACGACCGGGTAGCCGGCCGCCAGGCTGAAGAAATAGCCGGACAGCGGCACGGCGAACATCAGCACATACAGCGCCAGATGCAGGCCGTGGGCGGCGCCATGCTGCCAGCGCGGCAACCCGGCAGGATACGCAGGTGGCTTGTTGAACAGGCGCCATAACAGGCGCAGCGCAGCCAGCGCCAGGATCGTCACGCCGGCCCACTTGTGCCAGCTCGTATAGCGCAGCTTGGCCATGCTGATGCCCTGGATGTCGGTCATCACGAGGCCAAGGGTAAAGGTGCCGATGATCGCGATGGCCATCAGCCAGTGCAGCACGATTGCTGGAATCGAATAGCGGCGCATTTTTCTTATAAGTAATTAGTACGGGCTAGAACTAACTCACTATAGCAAAAAAGGCCGTCGTGGTGTTGACACGCTTTTCACGCCCAACAAACCACACGGGATTGCAAAAGATACACCACCACGTTCTGCCGAATGTAATATCTGGTAATGAGCGCATTCATACCTTGCATGCCGTTTGCCGCCAGCCTTCGTGTTGCTGCTGTCTGGGTTGCTCTTGTGTGCGCCGCGCCGGTTCTGGCGCTCGCCCATGGCCAGGCCAATCCTGTCGATCTGGCCGATCTGGCCGACCTGTCGATTGAAGAACTGGCCAATATTCAGGTGACGTCGGTCTCGAAGCGCCCCGAGCGCCTGCAGGACGCATCGGCGGCAGTCTTCGTCATCACCGCCGACGACATCCGCAGCTCCGGCGCCGATTCGCTGCCCGAGGTGTTGCGCCTTGCGCCCAATCTGCATGTGGCACGTATCAATGGCTACGCCTATTCGATCAGCGCGCGCGGCATGAACAGCGGGCCCAGTGTCCTGTCCAACAAGATCCTGGTGCTGATCGATGGCCGCTCGGTGTATACGCCGCTGTTTTCGGGCGTGTTCTGGGATGCGCAGGACGTGCTGCTCGAAGATATCGCGCGCATCGAGGTGGTCAGCGGGCCGGGCGGCGTGATGTGGGGCCTGAATGCCGTCAGTGGCGTCATCAATATCAGCACGCGTTCGGCCTTCGATACGCAGGGCGGCATGGTGGCGCTGCATGGCGCCAGCGATGGCGCGGCCGGCGCCGCGTTTCGCCAGGGCGGCACGAGCGATGGCGGCGTGGCCTGGCGCGCGTATGGCAAGGTTACGCGGCGCAGCGACAGCGAGCGCATTGGCGATGGGCGCATCGACGACGGCTACCGGCGCGCGCTGGTGGGCGTGCGCGCCGACTGGGAGCAGGGCGACGATGCCATCTCGGTCGTGGGCAATGTCAATCGCGGGCGCCTCGATCAGCCGGCGCCGGGTGAACTGGCCACGCCGTTCGGCCCGTCCACATTTGGCCGCGTGCGCTCGGACGGCGCCAACCTGCTGGCGCGCTGGCAGCGCACGCTTGACGCGGGCGCCAGCGTGTCGCTGCAAGCCTATCTGGATCACACGGTGCGCGAATCGCCGCCGCTGTTTGCCGAGCGCCTCACGACCGCTGACGTACAGTTCCAGCACACGCTGGCCACGCAAGGCCGTCACAACCTGATGTGGGGCGCCAACTACCGCAGCACGCGTGATCGCGTCACCAACAGCCGCTGGGTCGCGTTTTTGCCGGCGCGCACCTTGCTGCGCTGGGGCAGTCTGTTCGTGCAGGACGACATCTTTCTGAACGACGACTGGCGCCTGACGCTGGGCGGGCGCGTCGAATACAACCATTACACCGGCATCGAATGGCTGCCGAGCGCGCGCCTGTCGTGGCGCCTCTCGCCCCAGCAAGCGCTGTGGGCGTCGGCGGCGCGCACGGTGCGCTCGCCCGCGCGGCTGGACGTCGATGCCTGGGTGCCCGGCCAGGCGCCGTTCATCCTGCGCGGCGGGCCGCAGGTGCGCAGCGAAGTGGCGCGCGTGCTCGAACTGGGCTACCGCGCCCAGCCGGCGGCGGGGCTGTCGTACACGGTCGTGCTGTACCACCACGATTACGACCACCTGCGCGGGCAGCAGGTCGACCCCACATTCAGTTATGTCGAGTTTGCCAGTCTGCTCAAAGGCCGCGCCAGCGGCATCGAAACCTGGGGCAGTTGGCAGGCACTGCCGCGCTGGCGCCTGTCGGCCGGCTGGACGGCCCTGCACCAGCGCCTGGCCCTCAAACCGGGAGGCAACGACGTGATAGGCGTGGCCGCGGCGCGGCGCGACCCGTCCCATACGCTGCAACTGCGGTCGCACTACAACATCGACGATGCGCGCGAGATCGACGTCACGCTGCGCCGCACCGGCGAAATGCCGGCGTCGCGCATTGCGTCGTCGACGGCGCTCGATGCACGCTTCGGCTGGCGCTTGCGGCCGGGCGTGGCCTTGTCGGTGTATGGCGAGAACCTGAATGGCGGGCACGCGGAATTCGGCTCGACCACGTATTGGGCAGAGTTCGAGCGGCGTGTGGGGGTCAAAGTCCGGTGGGATTACTGACGCGCCGGGGCCGGCGCATCATGGATGTAGATGCAGATGCAGATGCATGCGCGATGCCGCCGTGTGGCGGCATCGCGCTTGACATCAGATCTCTGCCGCCAGCTTGGCGGCCAGTCCGATGTAGTTTGCCGGCGTCATTGCCAGCATCAGGTCTTTCGCTTCCTGCGGCACGGCCAGCGTTCCGATGAATTCACGCAGTGCGTCGCGGGTGATGCCCTTGCCGCGCGTGAGTTCCTTGAGCTGCTCGTACGGGTTCTCGATGCCGTAGCGGCGCATCACGGTTTGCACCGGCTCGGCCAGCACTTCCCAGTTCGCGTCCAGGTCCTGCTCGAGGCGCGCCGCGTTCACTTCCAGCTTGTTCAGGCCGCGCAGGCAGCTGTCGTAGGCCAGCAGCGTGTAGCCGAAGCCCACGCCGATATTGCGCAGCACCGTCGAATCGGTGAGGTCGCGCTGCATGCGCGAGACCGGCAGCTTGTCGGCCATGTGGCGCAGCAGCGCGTTAGCCAGGCCCAGGTTGCCTTCCGAGTTTTCGAAGTCGATCGGGTTGACCTTGTGCGGCATGGTCGACGAGCCGATTTCGCCGGCCTTCAGCTTCTGCTTGAAGTAGCCGAGCGAAACGTAGGTCCAGATGTCGCGGTTCAGGTCGAGCAGGATCGTGTTGGCACGCGAAAACGCGTCGAACATCTCGGCCATGTAGTCGTGCGGTTCGATCTGGATCGTGTACGGGTTGAAGGTCAAGCCCAGGCGCGTCTCGATGACGTCCTTCGAGAACGCCGGCCAGTCGAAGCCCGGATAGGCCGACAGGTGCGCGTTGTAATTGCCGACCGCGCCATTCATCTTGCCCAGGATTTCGACGTCAGCGATGCGCTTCATGGCGCGCTGCAGACGGGCGACGACGTTGGCCATCTCCTTGCCCAGCGTGGTCGGGCTGGCCGTCTGGCCGTGGGTGCGCGACAGCATCGGCAGCGCCGCATTGGTGTGCGCGATCTCGGTCAGCTTGGCGATGATCGCCTGCAGCGCCGGCAGCATCACGCCATCGCGCGCCGCCTTGAGCATCATGCCGTGCGACGTGTTGTTGATGTCTTCCGAGGTGCAGGCGAAGTGGATGAATTCGCTGGCCGCGACCAGTTCCGGCACGTCCTTGACCTGCTCCTTGAGCCAGTACTCGACCGCCTTGACGTCATGGTTGGTGACCGCTTCGATTTCCTTGATGCGGGCCGCGTCCTTCTCGCCGAAGTTGGCCGCCATGCCGTCGAGGTGAGCGATCGCTTCGTTTGAAAATGGCTTGATCTCGGCGAAGCCGGCCTGCGACAGCGCCTGCAGCCACGCGATTTCCACTTTCACGCGGTGGTGCATGAAACCCGTTTCCGACAGGATGGGACGCAGCTTGTCGGTTTTGGTGGCGTAACGGCCATCGAGCGGGGACAGGGCCGACAGGGTCGGCGACAGAGCAGTAGAGGTCATGGCGGGCGTGTCGGTCAAAAACGCGGATTTTACCACTGGCCGGCCGTCCGCCCCTTGCCGATGCTGCGATGTTGCAGCGCACTGTAGCGGCGCCGGTGCAGGTTTTGCAGTTGGGCCCGATGCTATACTGAAGACCAATTTCCACTTGCGTACATCCATGAAACTCATCGGTTCCGTTGCCAGCCCCTACGTGCGCAAGGTGCGCGTCGTGCTGGCCGAGAAAAAGCTCGACTGCGCCTTCATCCTCGAAAACGTCTGGTCGGCCGACACCACCATCGCGCAGACCAACCCGCTGGGCAAGGTGCCATGCCTGCTGATGGATGACGGCAGCGCCCTGTACGATTCGCGCGTGATCGTCGAATACCTCGACACGCTCACCCCGGTGTGCAAGCTGCTGCCGCCGAACGGGCGCGAACGGGCCGAGGTCAAGGTCTGGGAAGCGCTGGCCGATGGCGTGCTCGATGCGGCCGTGCTGGTGCGCCTTGAAAAAACGCTGCGGCCCGAAGCGCAGCAAAGTCCCGAGTGGATCGCCCGCCAGATGGGCAAGGTGACTGCCGGCCTTCGCGTGATGTCCGAGCGCCTGGGCGAGGGCGCCTTCTGCCGCAGCAACCAGTACACGCTGGCCGACGTCGCCGTGGGCTGCGCGCTGGGCTGGCTCGCGTTCCGCTTCCCCGAGATCGACTGGCGCGGCGACTACCCCAACCTGGCGCGCCTGTTTGACAAACTGGCCGAGCGCCAGTCGTTCAAGGACACCGTGCCTGTCGTCGCCGCATGATGGACAACAACCCGTCCACGACAGTCATCTTCGGCGAAGCGCTCGTCGACGATTTCAACAACGAGCAGATCGTCGGCGGTGCGCCGTTCAATGTGGCGCGTCACCTGTCTGCCTTCATGGCGCCGTGCCTGGCGATCACGCGCATCGGTGACGACCGCAGCGGCCAGCTGGTGCGCGCCGAGTTCGAACGCTTCGCCATGAGCGACGCCGGGCTGCAGGTCGATCCGATCGAAGAAACCGGCCGCGTGCTGGTCGAGCGCGGTCCGCACGGCCACCGCTTCACGATCCTGCCGCACCAGGCCTACGACTTCATCGACGCCGCCACGGCTGGCGCCACGCTGGCGGGCGTGCAGCCGGCCATGGTCTATTTCGGCATGCTGGCCCAGCGCAACCTGCAGTCGCGCGCCGCTCTGACGGCAGTGCTGGCGGCCAGCAGCGCGCCACGTTTTCTCGACCTGAACCTGCGCGACGGCCAGTACGACGAACGCGGCGTGGCCCGCTCGCTGGACGCGGCCAACATCGTCAAGGTCAATGAAGAAGAATTGCAGGCGTTGTTCGGCTGGTATTGCCAGATCCAACCTGATGCCCCGGCGCTGTCGGCCGACGAAGTGCGCGCGTCATGCCAGGCCTTGCTGACAATGTTTTCGCTCGACGCGCTGATTGTCACGCTGGGCCACCGCGGCTCGGTGTACTTCGGCAGCGATGGCAGCGCGATCAAGAACCACGACACACCGGCGCCGCCGTTCGTCATCGACACGGTGGGGGCGGGCGACGCCTTCTCGGCCATTTTCCTGCTCGGTACGGCGCGCGGCTGGCCGCTGGACGTCACGCTCGCGCGCGCGAACGAATTCGCCGGTGCGATCTGCGCGATACCGGGTGCGGTGCCAAGGGATATGGGGTTTTACGACAAGTGGATGACGCGCTGGCGCTGAGGGTGCGCTAGTGCCTGAAGCGCCGGACTCCCGGGCGGGCGTCCGGCCGGCAAAGCTTACTCGCCGATCTGGGTCTGCAGGTAGTTCTGGATACCGATCTTGACGATCAGGTCCAGCTGCGTCTCCAACCACTCGATGTGCTCTTCGGTGTCTTCGAGAATCATCAACAGCAGGTCGCGCGACACGTAATCGGCCGCCGCTTCGCAGGCGCCGATGCCTTCCTTGACCGTCACGTGCGCAGCACGTTCGAGTTTCAGGTCGCATTCGAGCGTTTCCTGTGTCGACTCGCCAATCATGAGCTTGTGCAGCGCCTGCAGGTTTGGCAGCGCGTCGAGCATCAGGATGCGTTCGATCAGCTTGTCGGCGTGCTTCATCTCGCCGATCGACTCGTCGTATTCCTTCTTCGCCAGCTTGTCCAGGCCCCAGTGGCGATACATGCGCGCGTGCAGGAAGTACTGGTTGATCGCGGTCAGCTCGTTGGTCAGCTGTGCGTTCAGCAGACGGATGACGTTTGGATCGCCTTTCATGGGGTGCCCTCGGTAATGTGTTGAATGACCTCCATGATAGCAAACAGAGAGCCATTAAAACGCTAGAAATTGCGCGAAAATGGGTAAAAAAGCGCATTAAATAACGCGAAATGTGCCATTTTTGGGCGTAATAGCAACCGTTCTCAGTTCACTGTGCGAACGGTTCTCACTACCCGGTCAGAGCATCGCAATCGACGAAAAAAAGCCCCGCACAGATTGCGAGGCCAGCAGTACTTGCAAGCAAAGAAGGCTCAGGCAGCTTGCGGCAGGCGGCGCACTTCGGTGACGGTGGTCTTGCTGTCGATGTGCTCGTGCAGCACTTCGCGTGCATAGCTGACGCAGGTGCCGCACATGGTGCCCACGCCCAGTTCCTTGCGCAGTTCGGCGATCGACGAGATGCCCAGTTCAGCGGCCTGGCGGATTTCACGGTCGGAGATGTTATTGCAGACACAGACGATCATTGGAGCAACCCTTTTGAAACAACCATTGCAGTTTAGTCTATAAAATGCGAATCATTCTCATTTGCGTTGCTATTTTCTGTAAACTCGACCGTGAACGCAAGCGAAATTTTCGGTTCAAACGCACTTTTTTTGGACTTGACCGTCTGGCAATGACAAGCTGCAAATAGAAATAATTCCTATTTAGGTTTATGATACCGGGATCGTTCCAGTCGCTGTCTCATACGCGCCACAATTTTTCGGAAGCCGCCATGACCCACGCCGCATTGCCTACCCTCGACTCGCTCAAGACGGGTCAGAGCGCCACCGTTGTCCATCTTGCGTCCGGTGCGCAGGAGGGCGGCATCGACGTCCAGCGCCGCCTGATGGAGCTGGGCTTCGTGCCGGGCGAGCGCATTCGCGTGCTCAAGCGCGTGATGGGCGGTCCGCTGGCCGTCAAGGTCGGCGAATCCACCTTTGCACTGCGCCGCTTCGAAGCCGCCCTCGTCTCGATCCAGGCGGACTAGTCGCATGGGAGTCATGGAATCGCAAGTCGCGTCACGCACGCCGCTGGTCGCACTGCTGGGCAATCCCAACTGCGGCAAGACCGCGCTCTTCAACCGCCTGACCGGCGCGCGCCAGAAGGTCGCCAACTACGCCGGCGTCACGATTGAACGCAAGGAGGGCAGCTTCACGTCGCCTGCCGGGCGCGCGTTTCGCGTGCTCGACCTGCCGGGCGCCTACAGCCTGAATGCGCAGACGCCCGACGAAGGCATCACGCGCGACGTGGTGGCCGGCCTGCGCGCCGGTGAAGTCCCGCCCGACGCCATCCTGTGCGTCGTCAACGCCACCAACCTGCGCCTGAACCTGCGCCTGGTGCTCGAGCTGCGCCGTCTCGGCCTGCCGATGGTGCTGGCGCTGAACATGGTCGATGTGGCCAAAAAGCG
This sequence comes from Massilia aurea, assembly GCF_014200505.1. Lineage (GTDB taxonomy): Bacteria > Pseudomonadota > Gammaproteobacteria > Burkholderiales > Burkholderiaceae_D > Telluria > Telluria aurea_B. The sequence goes on from NZ_JACHBX010000004.1 coordinate 73,637, forward strand.
CGGCATCGAAATCGATACCGCCAAGCTGTCGCAAGAGCTGGGCATGCCGGTCGTCGAGACGGTCGCGATCCAGTCCGGCGGCGAAAAGGCCTTGCTGGCCCAGCTCGACGCCATGCCGTTCGGCGTGCCGGTGACGCCCAAGCCGCTGTCGGCGATCGACGAAGTGTCGGTCGAAGACACCCAGCGCGAAGTGCGCCGCATACTGGCCGCTGCTGTCTCGTCGGCGAAGGACACCGGCAACCTGAGCGAAAAGATCGACGGCGTCGTGCTGCACCCGATCGCCGGTCCGATCATCCTGGCGCTCTTGATGTTCGTGATTTTCCAGGCCGTGTTCAGCTGGGGCGACGCACCGATCGAACTGATCGAAGCGGGCATGGGCGCCTTTGGCCAGATGGTCGGCTCATGGATCGGCGAGGGCATGCTGCACAGCCTCATCGTCGACGGCATCATCGCCGGCGTGGGCAGCGTGCTCGTGTTCCTGCCGCAGATTCTGATCCTGTTCTTCTTCATCCTGTTGTTAGAGGACGTCGGCTACCTGCCGCGCGCGGCGTTCCTGCTCGACCGCATCATGGGCAGCGTGGGCCTGTCGGGCCGTTCGTTCCTGCCGCTGTTGTCGTCGTTTGCCTGCGCCATCCCGGGCGTGATGGCTGCGCGCACGATCCAGAATCCGCGCGACCGCCTGGTGACGATCATGATCGCGCCCTTGATGACGTGTTCGGCGCGCCTGCCGGTGTATGCGCTCCTGATCGCCGCGTTCATTCCCGACCGCGTCGTGGGCGGCTTCATGAACCTGCAGGGCATCGTGCTGTTCGTGCTGTACCTGGCCGGCATTCTGTCGGCGATGGCGGTGGCCTGGTTCATGAAGCGCCGCAACGGCTACAAGCAGCACGCGCTGATGCTCGAACTGCCGGCCTATCACTGGCCGCATCCGCGAGGCCTGGCTTCGGGCCTGCTCGAACGCGCCAAGATCTTCCTGATGCGCGTCGGTACCCTGATCCTGGCCATGATGATCCTGCTCTGGCTGTTCTCCAGCTTCCCCGGCGCACCGGAAGGCGCGACCCATCCGCCGATCTATTACAGCGTGGCGGGCATGATCGGCCGCGCACTCGAAGTCGTGCTGGCCCCGATCGGCTTCAACTGGCAGATCGCCATCGCGCTGGTGCCGGGCATGGCCGCGCGCGAAGTGGCGGTCGGCGCGCTGGGCACCGTGTACGCGCTGTCGGGCGGCGATGAAGTCGGCAACACGCTGGCGCCGCTGATCGCCCAGTCGTGGTCGCTGGCCACCGGCCTGTCGCTGCTGGCCTGGTATGTCTATGCGCCGCACTGCCTGCCGACGCTCGCCACCGTGGCGCGCGAAACGGGCAGCCGCAAATATGCCTGGATCATGGCCGGCTACATGTTCGCGCTGGCCTACGTGGCGGCGTTCATCGTCTACCGCGTCACGCTGGCCTTCACCGGAGCCTAACCATGCAAGAACTGACTGTCATCGTCATCGTTACCGTCGCCGCGCTGTACCTGGGCGCGAAGTACCTGCCGGCCCCGCTGCGCGCACGCGCGGTACTGCTGCTGACAAAGGGCGGCCGCCAGTCGGCGCTGGCGCGCTGGCTGGATACCAGCAGCGGTGGCGCCTGCGGTGGCGGCAGCTGCGGCAGCTGCGCCCCGAAAGCCGCGACGCCGGCGCCGCAGGGCGCGGGCAAGCACCGCGTCATCAAGCTGCACCAGCGCTAGCCCTAGCCCTAGCGGGCTGCAGGTGCGTGGCCAACGGTGCTAAGCTGGCCGCCATCTCCACTTTCCTGTCCACGCCATGATCGTCGTCCACCACCTGAACAATTCGCGCTCGCAGCGCATCCTCTGGCTGCTCGAAGAACTCGGACTCGAGTACGAGATCAAGCGCTATGAGCGCGATCCCAAGACGATGCTGGCCCCACCTGAACTGAAGGCCGTGCACCCGCTGGGCAAATCGCCCGTGATCACCGATGGCGATCTCGTGGTGGCCGAATCGGGCGCCATCGTCGAGTACCTGACCGCGCGCGCCTCGGACACGGATGCGCCACGCCTGGTGCCCGCCGCCCGCACGCCGGCGCGTCTGCGCTACACGCACTTTTTGCACTTCGCCGAAGGCTCGATGATGTCGCCGCTGCTGCTCAAGCTCGTGTTCGACAAGATCGAAAGCACGCCGATGCCGTTCTTTGCCAAGCCGATCGCGCGCGGCATCGCGCAGAAGGTCAAGGGCACCTTCGTGCTGCCGCAGATCGCGCTGCAACTGTCTTATCTTGAAGCCGAACTGGGCAAGCACCCGTGGTTTGCCGGCGAAGAATTCAGCGCCGCCGACATCCAGCTGAGCTTCCCGCTCGAAGCCGCTGCCTCGCGCGGCGGGCTCGACGCCAAGTACCCGAACCTGACCGATTTCCTGGCCCGCATCCATGCGCGGCCGGCGTACCGCCGCGCGCTCGAGCGCGGTGGCGAGTACGCGTACGCGAAGTAAGGCCCAGTCCCCACCACGGTCGCCACCTTCCCGCGACCGTGCAACCGGTTTATGATGGGCGCCTTCACGTCTCTTCATGACCACATCACATGTCTAACCCGGGAAAGCTGCTCGCGATCGACGGCCTGAACATCGTGCGCCGCGTCTACGAAGCCAGCCCCGAGCCCGATTCCGACCTGAAGGCCAGCATCGCGCTGCGCCATGCGTTCTCGTCGTTTCGCAACGTGCTCGAGGCGCATTCGCCAACGCACGTGCTGGCCGCGTTCGACCATGGTGGCCCGACCTGGCGCCATGCGCTGTATCCGCGCTACCGCGAGGGCAGGGCGGCGATGCCATCCGAACTGCGCGCGGCGCTGCCCGAATTTCACGACCGCCTGCGCGCGGCTGGCCTGCATGTGCTGATGGTGCCCGAGGTCGAAGCCGACGACGTGATCGCTACCGGCGTGATGCGCTGGCTGTCCGAAGGCCGCGGCACGGCGGTCGTGGCCACCACCGACAAGGATCTGCATCCACTGATCGCGCACGGCGCGCTGGTGTGGGATCATTTCAAGAACGAGTGGCATGACGACGCCTGGGTCCGTGCACGCTTTGGCGTGGCGCCCGAGCAGTTGCACGACCTGCTGGCGCTGATGGGCGACCCGACCGATGGCGTGCCGGGTGTGTCGAAGGTCGGCATGAAAACGGCGGCGCGCCTGCTGGGTGCGTATGGCAATCTCGAGGCCGTGATGGCCGGCGCCGGCATCCTCAAGACGCCACTCGGCGAGAGATTGCGCGCCGAGCGTGAGATACTGGAGATGTCACGCTGTCTGGTGTCGCTGAAACTGGACGTGCGCCTGGGCGTGACATGGAAGACACTGGCGTACGAAGGCTGATTTTTTCAGCGCACTGACAAGGAATGTGAAGCTATGCTCAAAGCGGTCATCGTGGATGCAAACGCCGTCTCGCGCTCGACGCTCGGCACCGTGCTGGCCGACGGCAGCTACGACGTGGTCGGCGCCACGCACACCAGCGCGCTGGGGTTGGCGCTGGCAGTCAAGCACCACCCGCACGTGATCTGCATCGCGCGCGAACAGGTCGAGGACGGCAGCGACGTGGTCGAGCAGCTGCGCGCGACGCTGCCCAAGACGCTCGTGTTTCTGGTGTCAGGCACGCTCGACGCCGCTGCGGTCCAGAGCGCACTGGCGCGTGGCGTGCACGGCTTCATCGTCAAGCCGTTCAAGGCCGACACCGTGCTCAAGACGATCCGCAATACCGTCATTGCCTTCGTCAAGCAGCAGCAGCAGACGCCGGGCAAGCCGGGCTGATACAGGCTATGCGCGGCGCTGCACTTCGTCCGATGCAAGCACGGCCAGTTCACGCAGTGCGCGCATCTCGCGCTCGCGCAGGCGGCGCGGCTCGGTATCGAGCACGCACAGCGAACCCAGCGCGAGCCCGTCGGCGGTGCGTACCGGGTAGCCGGCATAAAAACGGATGAACGGCGCGCCGGTGACCATCGGGTTGTCGGCAAAGCGCGGATCGGCACTGGCATCCTCGACCACGAACGGCTCGTCCTGCATCAGCGCGTGACTGCAGAAGGCCGATGAACGCGTGGTCTCGCGGTTTTCCACCCCGACGCGCGACTTGCACCACTGGCGCTCTGCCGACAGCAAGGTGATCAGCGCCATCGGGCAGGCCGTGGCATGGCCGGCGAGCCACGTCAGGCGATCGAAGGCGGCGTCATCTTCCGAATCCATCAGGCCGCTTTGCGCGAGTGCCGTCAGGCGCTGTGCCTCATTGGCCGGGACCGGGTAGTCCGGCGCCGCCGCCGGCAAGAACTCGGTCGCCAGTTCCGCAGTACCCGACGGCCTGGCTGCCTTGACCTCATCCTTTGACGCCACGCGCTCGCGCACCAGGCGCATCACGGCGCTGTAGCGCACACGGCGATGGCCGCCCGGCGTCTTCCAGGCCGGCAAATCACCGCTCTCCATCCATACCTGGGCCGTACTGACAGCAACACCAAGCAACTGCGCTGCTTCGCGGGTAGTCAGTATCGGATCGTTAAATTCATGTGTTTTCATGACATCGTTCGTGTGATTCGCTGCTTTTATTTTACACGAAGCAACTAAAAATGACGAATACAACGATTCGCTTGAAAATAATGATTGACCTTAAGTTTGTTATTAGCAACAATAGATTCTGTCCGTCATATTCGTCATATTTACGCGCAACGGCGCGTCGTCTCTTCATGAATCCTCCGCTCTTTCAACCGCACTGTGCGTCGCCTCAGTACGAGACTGCCCGTCTCGATGCCCTGCGTCGTCTGGAGCTGCTCGACAGCCCGCCCAGCGAAGCGTTCGATCGCATCACGCGCATGGCTGCGCAGTTGTTTGGATTGCCGATCGCGGCGGTCTCGCTGACCGACGCCAACCGTCAATGGTTCAAGTCGAAGGTCGGCATCACCCACGACACGATTCCGCGGATGAAAGCGCCGTGCGCCCTGGTGGCCGACGAGCGCGCGGTACTGGTCGTGCCCGATCTGCTGGAAGACCCGTATTTTCGCGACAGCCCGCTGGCGGACGGCGGGATCCGCTTCTATGCCGGCGCGCCGCTCACGACCAGCGAAGGCTTTTGCCTGGGCGCGATGTGCGTGCTCGGTACCGAGCCGCGCCAGGTCAGCCTGGCCGAGCGCCAGGCGCTGACGGACCTGGCGACCATGGTGATGGCGCAGATCGAACTGCAGCATGCGTTCGGGCGCGTCGATCCGGTCAGTGGCCTGCCGAACCGCAACCAGTTCATCATCGACTTCAACGATCTCGAACTGTATGAGCCGAATGGCGAGGTGCGCATCGCCGCCCTGATCAGCCTGGCCAGCCCGCAGGAACTGAGCGATGCCCAGCGCGTCATGGGGTCGAGCTATCTCGACGACATGGTGCGTGAAACGGTGCCGCAGCTGCGCCTGGGCGGCGCCGGCAAGATCTATCATGTGGGCAGCACGCAGTTCGCGTTCTTCGCGCCACGCGGCCTGTCGATCGAGCCGTTCTGCGAGCAGATGCAGTCGTGGCTCGACGCGCGCGCCAGTTATGGCCAGGCGCGCCTGATCACGACGACGACGGTGGGCATTGCGCCGTTCACGGTCGGCCAGACCGAAGGCCTCGACCTGCTGCGCAATATGCACAGCGCCGCGCACGATGCGCTGGCGGCCGAGCGCTGCGTGCGCGTGTTCTCGTCCCATCACGACGCGATCCTGCAGCGCCGCTTCTGGCTGGTGACCGAATTCGGCACCGCGCTCGCGAGCGAGGACGAACTGCATCTGATGTTCCAGCCCAAGGTCAGCCTGCTCGACGGCGCCTGCGTCGGCGTCGAAGCGCTGCTGCGCTGGAACCATCCGACGGCCGGCGCGATTTCGCCCGGCGAATTCATGCCGGTGATCGAGACGACGTCACTGGCGCGCGCCACCACCGAGTGGGTGCTGCGCGCGGCGCTGCGCCAGATGGTCGCCTGGCGCCGGGATGGTCTGGCATTGCAGGTGGCGGTGAATGTCTCTGCCGTGAACCTGGAAGAGCCGGATTTCTGCGACCGCGTGCTGATGGAGTTGCAGCACCACGGCCTGGCGCCATCGTGCCTGGTGATCGAGCTGACCGAGAGCGCGCTGATGCGCAATCCGAAGGTCGCGCAAGCCACGCTCGAGCGCCTCGGGCGCGCCGGCGTGCAACTGGCGATCGACGACTTCGGCACCGGCTACAGCAGCCTGTCGTACCTGCAAAGCCTGCCGGCCAACGTGGTCAAGATCGACCAGAGCTTCATGCGCAACCTGGTCCAGGACGAACGCTGCCGCGCGCTGGTGGGCACGATGATCAAGCTGTCGCACGACCTCGGTCACAAGGTCGTGGCCGAAGGCGTCGAAACGGTGGAAGTGGAAGATTTTCTTCGCCTGGCCGGCTGTGACGAGGTCCAGGGTTACCTGCACGCGCGGCCGCTGGCGCCCGCCGTGCTGGTGGAGTGGCTGGCGGCGCGCCAGCCTTGACGTGTCGTCAGGCGGCGCTTGAGCGCACGTCGATGATGCCACCGCCCAGGCACACGTCGCCGTCGTACAGCACGGCCGACTGGCCCGGCGTGACGGCCCATTGGGCTTCATCGAAGTCGAGCGCGAAGCGCGCGTCGCCATCGGCCAGCACGCGGCAGGCCATGTCAGCCTGGCGGTAGCGGGTCTTGGCCGACAGCGCGCCGGCTGCCGGTGCGTGGCCGGCGATCCAGCTGGCCTGGCCGGCTTCCAGGCGGTTCGACAGCAGCCATGGATGGTCGTGGCCCTGCACGATGTAGAGCGTGTTGGCCTCGATGTCCTTGCGCGCCACGAACCACGGCTCGCTGATGCCGTCAGCGGTCTTGCGTGACTTCAGGCCCCCGATACCGATCCCCTTGCGCTGGCCCAGCGTGTAGAACGACAGGCCGACGTGCTCGCCCACCTGCGTGCCGTCGTCGAGCCGGATCGGGCCCGGCTTGTAGGCCAGGTAGCGGTTCAAGAAGTCGCGGAACGGCCTCTCGCCGATGAAGCAGATGCCGGTCGAATCCTTCTTGGCCGCGTTGGGCAGCTGGAGTTTTTCGGCGATCTTGCGCACCTCGGTTTTCGGGATTTCGCCCAGCGGGAACAGCGACTTGGACAACTGCGCCTGGCTCAGGCGATGCAGAAAATAACTCTGGTCCTTGGTGGCGTCGAAGGCCTTGAGCAGCTCGAAGCTGCCGCTGGCCGTGTTTTCGCGCACGCGCGCATAGTGGCCGGTGGCGATCAGGTCGGCGCCCAGCTTCATCGCATGGTCGAGGAATGCCTTGAACTTGATTTCGGCGTTGCACAGCACGTCCGGGTTCGGGGTGCGGCCGGCCTGGTATTCGCGCAGGAACTCGGCGAACACGCGGTTCTTGTATTCAGCGGCGAAGTTGACCGCCTCGATGTCCACGCCGACCACGTCGGCCACGCTGGCCGCGTCGATCCAGTCCTGGCGCGTCGAGCAGTATTCGGAATCGTCGTCGTCTTCCCAGTTTTTCATGAACAGGCCGACCACGTCGTAGCCTTGTTCCTTGAGCATCCAGGCCGCGACCGAGGAGTCGACTCCGCCCGACATCCCGATCACGACTTTTTTCTTGCGCATGTTACGTCCGTAATGAATTCTTCAGATCCCGCCTTCGAACACCGAAGGGTGGGTGTGCAGCAGGGAGAGCGGTGTGCTCTGGCCGGCCAGGTAGTCGTCCACGCAGCGCAGCACGATCGGGCTGCGGTGGCGGTCGACGGTGGCGGCGATTTCATCGCGCGTCATCCACATGGTGCGCAGGATGCCCTCGTCGAGCGGCTGGTCGAACTGGCGCCCGACGCTGCCGGCAAAGGTAAAGCGCAGGTAGGTGACGTCGGCATTGCGCGACTTCGAGTGGTAGCGCGACATGTACATGCCCACCAGCGAGCGCGGGATGAACTCGTGCGCCGTTTCTTCGAGCGCTTCGCGCACCACCGCCTGTTCCAGCGATTCGTGCGGGTCGAGATGGCCGGCGGGCTGGTTCAGCTTGATACCTTCGCTCGTCTCTTCTTCGATCAGCAGGAACCGGCCGTCGTGCTCGATGATCGCTGCCACGGTAACCGATGGTTTGAAGATATCGCTCATGCCTGTCCTTGAAAATGAGCCGGTATTCTACCTTGACAAGGCCCGTGTTTGCTCAGCCGGTCGCTTCCTGCAACGTTGGCATGTGGTTAATCGGGCTTGATCTGACGCAAAAACAACCATCATGGCCCGGTGCGCCCTGCACCGCGTCTACGGAGGATCAAATCGGCCACGCAAATTTAATATTTGAACAATCACTGTAAAGACGTGATAGATTTGCTGGCGCGGCAGTTCAACGAATGGAGGGATCCATGAGAATTGGTATTCCGGCCGAAACCCGGCCGGGCGAGACCCGTGTTGCAGCCACCCCCGAGACCGTGAAAAAGCTGGCCGCGCGCCACGAGGTCGTGGTGCAGGCCGGCGCCGGCCTGCATGCGGCGGCGCCAGACGCCGCGTTCGAAGCCGCCGGCGCCGTCATCGTCGATGCCCCTGGCGCGTTTGGCGCTGACATGGTGCTCAAGGTGCGCAGTCCCGCCGCCGGCGAACTGGCCATGATGCGCCGCGATGCGGTGCTGGTCGGGATGCTCGATCCCTTCGATGGTGAGAATCTCGCCGCGCTGGCCACCGCCGGCATCACCGCCTTTGCCCTGGAAGCCGCGCCACGCATCACGCGCGCGCAGTCGCTCGACGTGCTGTCGTCGCAGGCGAACATCGCCGGCTACAAGGCCATCCTGCTGGCCGCAAATACCTATGGGCGCTTCATGCCGATGCTGATGACAGCCGCCGGCACCGTCAAGGCCGCGCGCGTGTTGATCATGGGCGTCGGCGTGGCCGGCCTACAGGCAATCGCCACCGCCAAGCGGCTGGGCGCCGTGATCGAAGCGTCCGACGTGCGCCCGCCGGTGAAAGAGCAGGTGGAGTCGCTGGGCGCGAAGTTCATCGACGTGCCGTATGAAACCGACGAAGAGCGCGAGATCGCGGCCGGCAGCGGCGGCTATGCGCGCGCGATGCCGGCCGACTGGATGCGGCGCCAGGCGCAGCTCGTGCACGAACGCGCGAAGCTGGCCGACATCATCATTACCACGGCCCTGATTCCGGGCCGGCGCGCACCGGTGCTGATCGGCGAAGACACGGTGCGGGCCATGAAGCCGGGATCGGTGATCGTCGACATGGCCGTGGCGCAGGGCGGCAACTGCGTGCTGAGCGAGCTGGGGCAGACAGTCGTCAAGCACGGCGTGCATATCATTGGCGAGCCCGATCTGGCCACGCTGGTGCCGGCCGATGCCTCGGCCCTGTATGCGCGCAATGTGCTCGATTTTCTCAAGCTGGTGATCGACGCCGACGACCAGTTTCATATCGACCGCGACGACGAGATCGTGCGCGCGACCCTGATGTGCAGCGCCGGAGAGCTGCTGCGCAATTAAGACGTTGGCATCGTTGACAAGAACGGACAGGAGACACCATGGACATCAGCCACACCGTCATCAACCTGATCATCTTCGTGCTGGCGATCTACGTCGGCTACCACGTCGTCTGGACCGTCACCCCGGCGCTGCACACGCCCCTGATGGCGGTCACCAACGCGATCTCGGCCATTGTCATCGTCGGCGCCATGCTGGCCGCGGGCCTGACCGAAGGCGTGACGGGGCGCGTGGCCGGCACGCTGGCCGTGGCGCTGGCGGCCGTGAACGTGTTCGGTGGCTTCCTGGTCACGCAGCGCATGCTGGAGATGTTCCGCAAGAAGGCGCCCAAGGCCGCGCCGAAGCAGGAGGACGCGGCATGAACGCCATCAGCATGAACCTGGTCACGCTGTTCTATCTGGTGGCCTCGGTGTGCTTCATCCAGGCACTCAAGGGTCTGTCTTCACCATCGAGCGCGCGCCTGGGCAATGCATTCGGGATGGCCGGCATGGCGATCGCGGTGCTCACTACGATCGCGCTGATGCTCAAGCTGCAGGAGCGGCTGCAGCAGGGCGGGGGACTGGGATTTGGCCTGGTACTGCTGGGCGTGGTCGTGGGCGGCGCGATCGGCGCGACCGCCGCGAAAAAAGTCGAGATGACCAAGATGCCGGAACTGGTCGCGGCGATGCACTCGCTGATCGGGCTGGCCGCCGTCTGCATCGCGATCGCGGCGGTATCCGAGCCGTGGGCCTTCAACATCACGACGCAGGGCGAACCGCTGCCATTCGGGAACCGGCTCGAACTGTTCATCGGCACGTTCGTCGGTGCGGTGACGTTTTCGGGCTCGGTGATCGCCTTCGGCAAGCTGTCGGGCAAGTACAAGTTTCGGCTGTTCCAGGGCGCGCCGGTGCGCTTTGCGGGGCAGCACATCCTGAACCTGTTGGTCGCCATCGCGATTGGCGCGCTGGGGCTGGTCTTCTGCTTCGCCGACGGCCTCGAGCCTGCATGGGGCGCGTTCATCGTGATGGCGGCGCTGGCGTTCGTGCTGGGCGTCTTGATCATCATCCCGATCGGCGGGGCCGACATGCCGGTGGTGGTCTCGATGCTCAATTCGTACTCGGGCTGGGCGGCGGCGGGCATCGGCTTTTCGCTGAATAACGCGATGCTGATCATCGCCGGCTCGCTGGTGGGCTCGAGCGGCGCGATCCTGTCGTACATCATGTGCAAGGCGATGAACCGCTCGTTCTTCAATGTGCTCTTGGGCGGCTTTGGCGGCGAAGCGGTGGCCGACGCGGGCGGCGCGAAAGAGCAGCGGCCCGTCAAATCTGGCTCGGCCGAAGACGCCGCGTTCATCCTGCAGAATGCCGAGTCGGTCATCATCGTCCCCGGCTACGGCCTGGCCGTGGCGCGCGCGCAGCACACGGTCAAGGAACTGGTCGACAAGCTGACCGCGCACGGCGTAACGGTACGCTACGCGATCCACCCGGTGGCCGGGCGCATGCCGGGCCACATGAACGTGCTGCTGGCGGAAGCCGAAGTACCGTACGACCAGGTAGCCGAGATGGAAGACATCAACGGTGAATTCGGCCAGACCGACGTGGTGCTGGTCCTGGGTGCCAACGACGTCGTGAACCCGGCCGCAAAAGACCCGAAGTCGGCGATTGCCGGCATGCCGATCCTGGAAGCCTACCGGGCCAAAAGCATCATCGTCAACAAGCGCTCGATGGCCTCCGGCTATGCGGGCCTGGACAACGACCTGTTCTACCAACCCAACACGATGATGGTCTTCGGCGACGCCAAAAAAGTCATCGAAGCGATGGTCAAAGCCGTCGACTAAGCAATAGCCCAACAATTAGGGTCAGAGTCGAATTATTGGCTAATAGCCTTCAGGAATGCTGGCTAATCCAGCCCGGCGATTCGCTTGAGTGCGATTCTAGACGACTGGTCTAATTTGATGTATAGTAGGTCCATGGCAAAAGCATTGAACTCTGAATCGTCCGGCGTTCGCGACACTATCCTCGACGTCGGGCAGCGCATCATGGCCGGCAAAGGGTTCTCGGCCGTGGGCCTGAATGAGATTCTGGTCTCGGCCGGCGTGCCCAAGGGATCTTTCTACCATTACTTTGGCTCGAAGGATGCCTTTGGCGAAGCGCTGCTGGCCAGGTATTTCGAGGCCTATCTGGCGGAGATGGACGTCACGCTGCGCAATCCGGATGCGACGATGGCCAGCAAATTGCTGACCTACTTCGGGAAATGGCGCACGAACCAGTCATTTGATGATTGTCAGGGTAAGTGCCTGGCCGTCAAGCTGGGCGCTGAGGTGGTCGATCTGTCCGAGCCGATGCGCCTGACGCTCAAGCAAGGTACTGCTGGCATTGTTGCTCGTCTGGCCGAGGCCATCGAAGGCGGCATTGCCGACGGTTCGCTGAAGGTGGAGGGCGAAGCAGGGCAGGTGGCGCAGAGTCTGTACCAGCTGTGGCTGGGCGCCAGCCTCATGGCCAAGATCGCGCGCGATGCGGTGGCGTTCGATGCGGCGCTGGCGACCACGCGGCGCCTGTTGCAATTGCCGGGATAACACGAATATCGAACGCTTCACAAGAAGCGTTTTTTTGACACACAATCTAGACGACTGGTCTATTAACATCAACAACAAGGAGCCACACCATGAACATCCTGATCGTACTGACTTCGCACGACACCCTGGGCAACACCGGCCGCAAGACCGGCTTCTGGCTCGAAGAGCTGGCCGCCCCGTATTACGCGCTGAAGGAAGCTGGCGCCAACATCGTGCTGGCCTCGCCTGCCGGTGGCCAGCCGCCGCTCGACCCGAAGAGTGATGATGCATCGGCCCAGACCGATGACACCCGCCGCTTCAAAGCGGATGCTGCGGCGAACGCGCAACTGGCTGCGACCGTGCGTCTCGACACCGTCACGCAGGGTGACTTCGATGCCGTGTTCTACCCGGGCGGCCACGGCCCGCTGTGGGACCTGGCCGAAGACCGCAACTCGATCGCGCTGATCGAGTCGTTCATTGCCGCGAACAAGCCGGTGGCGCTGGTCTGCCACGCACCGGGCGTGCTGCGTCATGTGAAGAATGCCGATGGCACGCCACTCGTGCAGGGCAAGCGCGTCACGGGCTTCACCAACACCGAAGAAGCCGCAGTCGAACTGACGGACATCGTGCCGTTCCTGGTAGAAGACGAGCTCAAGGCAAAAGGCGGCAACTATTCGCGCACCGACGACTGGGGTTCGTATGTAGTCACCGATGGCTTGCTGATCACCGGTCAGAATCCGGGTTCGTCGGCAGCCACGGCTACCAAATTGCTGGAAGCGCTGTCGCGGTCGAATTGAATCAGTTGAACGCGTGGGCGGGTTTCCCGCCCACGCGTTCAACAAACTGTTGCGCGCCACGACATCACATGGATTTGAACGCGTGGACGGCGCAGCCGTCCACCCTACGCGAGTGGCAGACATGGCCGCCAATACATCGCCGTTGGCAATGTATTGGCGGCCATTTAACAAAACGTTGTCAAACAATTCGACTCTGACCCCAATTGTTGGGTAATTGCTTGGGGTTAGCGGCGGCCGAACATCATCAGGTCCGCCAGCAGTGTGCGGGCGGGGCGGGTCAGGTCGAGGGCGGCCAGGCCCAGGCCGAGCAGCGGTTGCAGCGGGCCGGTGATCGTGAAGGCGCGCGCCATCGTGTCGGTCAGGCCAATGGTCGTGCGGCGGTCGCCTGCGCGGTCTTCTGTGAAACGGGAGATTGCTTCGGCGTCCGTCCCGCGCGCCAGCTGGCGTGCCAGCACGGCGGCGTCGCGCAGGCCGAGGTTCAGGCCCTGGCCGGCCACCGGGTGCAGCGTCTGCGCGGCATTGCCGATGGCGACCGTGCGCGCCGTGGCGCGTGCTTCGGCATTCAGGCCGAGCGGGAACGCGCTGCGCGGCGATACCTTCGTGAAGGCGCCCAGGCGGGCGCCGAACGCGTCGCCCAACTGCATCAGGAAACGCGTGTCGTCCAGCGCCAGGATCGCCTGCGCGCGTTCCGGGCGCATGCACCAGACCAGCGCGTACTGGTGGCCATCGGCGCCGTCTTCGGGCAGCAGCGCCAGCGGGCCTTCGTCGGTGAAGCGCTCGAACGCGCGGTGCGCGATCGGCAGCGCGGTCGTCACGCGCGCGATCACGGCGCTCTGTTCGTAGTCGCGGCTGCGGGCGCGCTGGTCCTGCGCGCCAAACAGGCCGCCTTCGGCCTGCACCGCCACCCCGGCACGCACCGTGCTGCCGTCGTCCAGGTGCAGCAGCGCTGCATCCGGCTGTTCATCGAGCGACGTCACGCGCGCCGGGCGCAGCATCAAGACGCCGGCCTGCTCGCCCACCTTCGCCAGTGCGTCGACGACGGCGCCGTAGCGCGTCACATAGCCCAGCGCCGGCACGTCATGGTCTTCGCGCTGCATCAGGCTGCGGCCCAGCTGGCCGCGGCGCGAGACGTGGATCTCGTGGATCGGCGTGGCGGCCAGCGGCCATGCGCCCACCTCTTGCAGCAGTTGCGCGCTGCCCCACGACAGCGCGATCGAACGCGGATCCGAAATCGCCTGGCCCAGCGACTTGCCGTCGATGAGCGCGATGCGCGCCCCGGCGATGCCACGCCGGACCAGGAAGCCCGCCAGCGCCAGGCCCACTGGCCCCGCGCCGCAAATCGCCACATCGACGTCGTAAGTTTGGTTCGTCATCGTGCTGCCTTCATCCATGCTTCAATCTCCGCCACGTCTTTCGGTACGCCGTCCGTCAGGATGCGCGCACCCGTATCGGTGACGACGACATCGTCCTCGATCCGGATGCCGATGTTCCAGTATTCTTCGGGCACGCCGTCGGCCGGCCGCACATAGATGCCCGGCTCTACCGTCAGCGCCATGCCCGGCTGCAGTGCGCGCGATGGCTTGTCGGACAGCGCCAGATCGCGGTACACGCCCACATCGTGCACGTCCATCCCGAGCCAGTGGCCGGTGCCGTGCATGTAGAACTGGGCGAACGCGCGCGTGTCGATTGCGTTGTCGACCGACCCGACCTTGCGTTTGTCGAGCAGGCCCAGGTCGAGCATCCCTTCGGTCAGCACCCGCACCGCTGCCGCGTGGATGCCGCTGTACGGTTGCCCGGGCCGGACGGCCGCCAGCGCCGCGGCCTGGGCGCGCAGCACCAGTTCGTACAGCGTGCGCTGCGGCGCCGTGAAGCGGCCATTGGCCGGATAGGTGCGCGTGATGTCGCCCGCGTAGCCATCGATTTCGCAGCCGGCGTCGATCAGTACCAGTTCGCCGTCGAGAATGCGGCGGTCATTCGCAATGTAGTGCAGCACGCAGGCATTCGGGCCCGATGCGACAATCGACGAATACGCCGGCGCCTGCGCGCCGTTGCGGCGAAATTCGTGCAGCAGCTCCGCCTCGATTTCGTACTCGATCATGCCGGGCCGCGTGGCGCGCATCGCGCGTGCATGCGCCGCAGCCGAGATGGCGCCGGCACGTGCCATCAGGTCCACTTCGTGCGCATCCTTGACCAGCCGCATCTCGTCCAGCAGCATCAGCAAGTTGTGCGTCGTTGCCGGCGCTGTCACGCCCGTGCGGCCCAATGCGCGCACGCCTTTCAGCCAGCCGGTGGTCTGCGCATCGAGCGCCGCGCTGTGGCCCGGCGCGTAGTACAGCGCCGGTGCATTCGACAGCATGCCGACCATGCGGTGATCGAGTTCGTCGACCGGATAAGCTTCGTCGAACCCGAATGCCGTGCGCGCCGCATCGGGCCCGTAGCGAAAGCCGTCCCAGATTTCATGGTCGGGGTCTTTCGCGCGGCAGAACAGGATCGCGCGCGCAGGGCGCGCATCGAGCGCCGCCACCAGCACGAGGACACTGTCAGGCTCGGCGAATCCGCTCAGGTAGTAAAAATAGCTGTCGTGCCGGTACGGATACGGGCTGTCGCCATTGCGCATGACCTCGGGCGCCGTGCCGAGCACCGCCACCGCGCCTGGCGGCATCTGCGCCAGCACGCGCGCGCGCCTGTCCGCATGCACGGCGCCGGCCGGCATCATGGCGCCGACTTGGCCGGCCGCAGCGGCGCGTTCAGTTCTTCCAGCTGGCCGACGGTGCCGACATTGACCCACTGGCCGTGATACACCTCGCCGCCGATGCGACCCTGCTCGATGTACTGGCGCATCAGGGGCCCGAACTTGACGAACTCGCCCGCGCGGATGCCGTCGAACATCTCGGGCCGGTACACGCCGATGCCGGCGAAATTGAACTTGATGTCGCCCTCGTTACGCAGCGTGTACATGTCGAGCGCGAAGTCGCCCTCGGGGTTGTGCCACGGGTTCGGCGTGAGCCACAGCCAGGCGATGTCGCGCTGGTCGACCGCGTAGACCTGGCCCACCGCGTCCTTGTCCTTGAGCGCATCGAGCGCTTCGGTGAAGTCGAAGTAGGGCGCGTAGATGTCGCCCGACACCGCCAGGAATGGTTCATCGCCCAGCAGGTGCAGCGCATTGGCCACGCCGCCGGCCGTCTCGAGCGGGCTCGGTTCGTGCGAGTAGACGATGCGCGCGCCGTAGCGGCTGCCGTCGCCCAGCTCGGCCTCGATCATGTGACCCAGGTGCGAGTGGTTGATGACGATGTCGACGATCCCGGCGCGCACCAGGTTCAGCACGTGCCAGGTGATCAGGGGCCGGCCGCGCACCTTGAGCAGGGGCTTCGGGCAGGTATCGGTGAGTGGCCGCATGCGCTCGCCGCGGCCGGCGGCAAAAATCATCGCTTTCATGATGGTTGCCTTAGAAGGTGTAGCCGAACTGTTGCGGCTTGTCGTCGATTGCGTCGAGCAGGCGCAGCAGCGGCTTGAGTTCGTTGTAGCGGTTGGCGGTCTTGCGCACGTAGTCGAGCACCGTCGGCAGGTCGCCCATGTAGTGGGCCTTGTTGTCGCGGTAGTTCAGGCGGCAGAAGATGCCGAGGATTTTCAGGTGGCGCTGCAGGGCCATGTATTCGAAGTCGCGGTAGAACGCGTCGATGTCCGGATTGACCGGCAGGCCGACGCTTTTGGCGCTTTGCCAGTAGCGCACCACCCAGTCGAGCACCATGTCTTCGTCCCACTGGATGTAAGCGTCGCGCAGGAGCGACGCCAGGTCGTACGTCACCGGGCCATACACGGCGTCCTGGAAGTCGATCACGCCCGGGTTGTGCTGGTCGAGGAACATCAGGTTGCGCGAATGGAAATCGCGGTGCATGAACACCTGCTGCTGCGCCAGCACGTTGGCGGCAATCGCTTCGAATACTTTGTCGAGCTGCGCCTGCTGCTTGTCGTCGAGCGTCACGCCCAGGTGCTTGCCCAGGTACCACTCGGGGAAGATGCCCAGTTCGCGCATGACGAAAGCGCGGTCGAACTCGGGCAGCACGTCCGGCTGGCTGGCCATCTGGAACTTGAGCAGCGCGTCGACGGCGTCCGAATACATGAAGGCGGCATTGTCGATGGACAGGCGCGACAGGTAGGTGGTGTTGCCCAAATCGGACAACAGCAGGAAGCCCTGTTCGACATTGCGCGCGGCGATCGCCGGCACACTGACGCCTGCCTCGAGCAGCAAGCCCTGCACATGGATGAAAGCCGGCACGTTCTCACGCTCGGGCGGGGCATCCATCGCGACCAGCGTTGCGCCCAGCTTGGCCTGCATGTCGGCCACGACGTCGTAGCGGAAGTAGCGCCGGAAACTGGCGTCGACGGAGGCGCGGCGGCCGGACGCGACGTCGACCAGGCCGGTCGTGGCCAGCCATTCGTTCAGTTGCGACAGCCGGGTATCTGGCACTGCGTCGGCGGAGGCGGAAAGGTTTTGAGACAAAGATGACATGAAGCGGCCTGATGAATCCGGTTGGTTGAACTAATTCCCCTATAATAAGGGATTCATCCCAAAAAAACCGCCCTTTATGGCGCACGTCGATTCTCCATGAGCTGCGATTTTCCATGAGCTGGTCCTCGGCCCAACCATTCCCACCACGACACGTGCTCGCACTGTATGCAATGGCTTCGGTCACTGCGATGCCTGCGTTCGCGCAGACGCCCGCCACCGTCAACGTCACCGCCCCTGCACCAACGGCCCAGGCCGAGGACGAGCTTCCCGTCACCGTCAAGGCCGAGGATATCGCCGGCCGGCCCGACCGCCGGCTCGACCTCTCCCGTAACGTCGAGATCACGCGCGGCCAGACCGGCATGACCGCCGACACGGCCTGCTACCTGATCGTCGAAGACCAGGTCACGGCCACCGGCAACGTCGACATGTGGCGCTTTGGCGATCGCTACAAGGGCGACGAGCTGCAGCTGAACCTCGAAACGGGCAAGGGCTACCTGCTCAACCCGACGTATTTCATGGCAGCGAACAATGCCCAGGGCCAGGCGAGCCGGATCGACTTTTTGGGTGAGCAGCAGGCCGTCGTGCGCGACGGTACCTACAGCACCTGCGAAGGACCGGATCCCGACTGGTACCTGAAGTCGAGCACGCTGCGCCTGGACAAGGGCCGCGATGTCGGCACTGCCGGCAAGACCGTCATCTATTTCAAGGACGTGCCGATCCTGGGCACGCCTGCGATGTCGTTCTCGCTGTCCGGTCAGCGCCGTTCGGGCTGGCTGCCGCCAACCGTCGGTTTCGGCTCGCAGGGCAAGGCCGAAGTCATGGTGCCGTACTACGTCAACATCGCACCGAACCGC
This sequence comes from Massilia aurea, assembly GCF_014200505.1. GTDB lineage: Bacteria > Pseudomonadota > Gammaproteobacteria > Burkholderiales > Burkholderiaceae_D > Telluria > Telluria aurea_B. Next base: position 91,801 of record NZ_JACHBX010000004.1, read on the forward strand.
GACCTGACGCTGTACCCGCGCATGATGTTCGACCGTGGTTTCCAGCTGGGTGCCACCGGGCGTTACCTGGGCAGCACCTACAACGGTGAAACCCACGTCGAAGTGCTGCCGGACGACCGCCAGACGGGCACCACGCGCTGGCGCGCCGACTCGCTGCACAACGGCGCGATCAAACCGAACTGGTCGTATGGCTGGAACCTGCATGGCGCATCGGACGATGAATACCCGTCCGACTTTTCGCGCACCGTTGCCGCCAGCGCCGAGCGCCAGCTGCTGCGCGAACTGCGCACCGATTACTCGGGCCAGTACTGGAGCCTGTCCGCGCGCGCCCAGAATTACCAGGTGCTGCAGGACCCGGCGGCCGCCACCAATCAAAGCCTGACGGTGCCGCGGCCGTATGACCGCCTGCCGCAGATTAACTTCCGTTCAGCGCGCTACGACGTGGCGGGCTTCGACTGGGCGGTCGACGCCGAGGCGACCCGCTTCGCCCACCCCACGGACGTGGGTGGCTCGCGCGCCGTGGTCCAGGGCCAGGTCAGCTATCCGATCGTGCGCCCGGGCTGGTTCGTCACGCCCAAGCTGATGTACAACGCGGCCCAGTACGATCTGGACGATCACGCGACGCGCCCGGGCAAGCCGACCAAGCTGACGCGCTCGATTCCAACGGTGTCACTCGACAGCGGCATGGTGTTCGAACGCGATGCTTCGCTGTTTGGCAAGTCCACCACGCAGACGCTCGAGCCGCGCCTGTTCTATGTCTACACGCCGTACGAGAACCAGGACGATGTCCCGCTGTTCGATACGGGCCGCTCGGGTTTCAATTACGCCCAGCTGTTTTCCGAGAACCGCTATGTTGGCCTGGACCGCGTGTCCGACGCCAACCAGCTGACGGCGGCACTGGTGTCGCGCTTCATCCAGGAAGACGGCGCCGAGCGCCTGCGCCTGGCCATCGGCCAGCGCCTGTACTTCGAAGAGCCGCGCGTGCGCATCGCGGGCGAAGCGGCGCAGCAAAGCCGGTACGACCTGCTGCTGGCCGCCGGCGGCACCATTTCCGAGTCCTGGACCTTCGATAGCGGCGTACAATACGATGCGGCCGGAAGCAGTCTGTACAGCTCGAACGTGAGCGTGCAGTGGCGTCCGGGGAAGATGAAGGCCGTGAATGCCGAGTATCGTTATCAGCGTGACAGCTTCCGCAATGTCGACCTGTCGGCGCAGTATCCGATCTCGCGACGCTGGTATGGCGTCGGGCGTGTCAGCTACGCGCTGCGCTCGTATGGCGTGGGGCAGGCCGTCAATCCGTCCACCGGCAGCAAGCTGATCGAGAGCCTGATCGGTCTCGAATACCAGGCCGATTGCTGGGTGTTCCGGATGGGCGCGCAGCGTTTCGTGACGGCGGCCCAGACGACGTCGACGCCGATCTTCTTCCAGCTCGAGCTCAATGGCTTGTCGCGCCTGGGCCTGGGCAATCCGCTCGAGTCGTTTAACAAGAGCGTCCCGGGTTATACGCGACTGAACGCTGGCCTCGGCCGGCCCTAAGTCAAATTTCAGACTCGGTGTCCATACTTCGTCGTCCAACCTGACGTGAACAATCCTCAAATGAGTGCTTTCCAGATGATGCGTACTACCCGTTTGCAGTCTCTCCAGTTGGCAGCCGCGCTGCTGTGCGCGATGAGCGCAGGCCAGGTCCTGGCCCAGGCCGCGGCGCCGGCCGCCGGTAAGCCGGCCGCCACGACGCCAGCCGCTGCCACGCCGGCCGCCGGAGCGCCGGCCGCCAGCTCGGGTTTCCTGCCGCCTGCCTCGGCCAACGCCAAGGTGGTCGACTCGATCCAGGTCGTCGTCAACGATGAAGTCATCACGCGCAATGAAGTGGCTGGCCGCATGGTCCAGGTGACGGCAAACATGAAGGCGCGTAACGCCCAGATGCCCGACACCGCCACGATGGAACGCCAGGTGCTCGAGGCGATGATCGTCGAGCGCGCCCAGCTGCAACTGGCCAAGGAGATGGGCGTCAAGGTCGACGACCGCACGCTGGACGCCACGATCGGCCGCATTGCCGAGAACCAGAAGCTGTCGGTGCAGGACATGCGTAACCAGATGGAAAAAGAAGGCATGCCCTTCTCGCGCTTCCGCGAAGACATCCGCAACGAAATCATGATGCAGCGCCTGCGCGAGCACGAAGTCGACAGCAAGGTGCAAGTCTCGGAAGCCGAGATCGACACCTATATGGCTGCCGCCAAGGCCGCCGCCGCCGACCGCATCGAAGTCAACATCGCCCAGATCCTGGTGCGCGTGCCCGAAAACGCGTCGCCCGAGCAGATCGCTGCCCGCGCCGCGCGCGCCGAAGAAGTGATGCGCCAGCTGCGCACCGGCGCCGACTTCGCGCGCATGGCCTCAACCTATTCCGATGCGCCGGACGCGCTCAAGGGCGGCGACATCGGCTGGCGCGATGCCGACCGTCTGCCACCGAATTTCTCGACCGAGCTGCGCAAGCTGGAAGCCGGCCAGGTCACGCCGATCCTCAAGACCAACGTCGGCTTTCACATCCTGAAACTGGCCGGCAAGCGTTCGCTGGCCAGCGAGACCGACAAGGCCGTCGTCGAGCAGACCCGCGCACGCCACATCCTGCTCAAGGTCACGCCGACCATGACCGAGGCTGAGGTCAAGCGCAAGCTGCTCGAAATCAAGGAGAAGATGGCCAATAACGCCGGCACCTTCGAAGATCTGGCGCGCCAGTACTCGCAGGATGGTTCGGCCAGCAAGGGCGGCGATCTGGGCTGGCTGTATCCGGGCGACACCGTGCCGGAATTCGAGACCGCGATGAATGCCCTGAAGCCGGGCGATACGTCCGACATCGTGCAGTCGCCGTTCGGCTTCCACCTGATCCAGGTCGTCGAGCGCAAGAGCGAAGACGTGACGCAGCAGAAAGAGCGCAACGTGGCGCGCCAGGTCCTGCGTGACCGCAAGATGCAGGAAGCGATGGAAGACTGGATGCGCCAGGTGCGCGACCGCGCCTACGTCGAATTCCGCGAGGAGCAGTAAGTAATGGTCGCGCCGCAGGCGCCTGTGCGCCCGCTGGCGCAACATCGGCCCGCAGTTCGCCCAATTCTGGCGATCACGGTCGGCGAGCCGGCCGGCATCGGCCCCGAGATCGCGATCCGCGCCGCCTGGGCCATGCGCGATGAGACCAACTGCGTGCTGGTGGGCGACGCCGCCTTCCTGGCGCTCACGGCCAGCCTGATCGACCCTGCCATCCGCCTGGCCGCCCTGTCGACCCAGGCGCTGCGCAACGGCGGCCTGCCGCACTTCGGCCCCGCGCGGCTGGCCGTCATCGACGTGCCGCTCGACGCCCACGTGGTGCCGGGTCGGCTCGACCCCGAAAATGGCCGCGCCGTGCTGGCCACGCTCGACCTGGCCATCGAAGGCTGCGAGCGGGGCTGGTTCGACGGCATCGTCACCGCGCCACTGCAGAAAAGCACGATCAACGATGCCGGTGTCGCGTTCTCCGGCCACACCGAATACCTGGCCGAGAAAACCGGCACGCCTAAAGTGGTGATGATGCTGGCCGGCGCGCCAGGCGGGGATCAACCGTACCTGCGCGTTGCGCTCGCCACGACCCATCTGCCGCTGAAGGATGTTCCGGGCGCACTCACGCGCGAGAACCTGACCCAGGTGCTCGACATCCTGCACGCCGATCTGACCACCAAGTTCGGCATCGCCGCGCCCGTCATCCTGGTCACCGGCCTGAACCCGCACGCGGGCGAAAACGGTTACCTGGGCCGTGAGGAAATCGACGTCATCACGCCAGTGCTCGAGGCAGCGCGTGCGCGTGGCATCGACGCGCGCGGCCCGTATCCGGCCGACACGCTGTTCCAGCCGAAGTACCTGAAAGACGCCGATTGCGTGCTGGCGATGTACCACGACCAGGGTCTGCCGGTGCTCAAGCACGCGACCTTCGGGCGCGGCATCAATGTCACGCTCGGCCTGCCGCTGATCCGCACCTCGGTCGACCATGGCACCGCGCTCGACCTGGCCGCGCAGGGCCTTGGCCTCGCCGATTGCGGCAGCATGATCGAAGCGATCGGCGCGGCCATGCACATGGTGCTGGCGCAGCGCGCGGCCCGCGCATCAAATATTTAAGAAAGCATTCATGAAACACGTAGCACGCAAGCGCTTCGGCCAGAACTTCCTGACCGACAAGCAGGTCCTCTCCGACATCATCGACGCCATCGCGCCGCGCCAGGGCGAAACCATGGTCGAAATCGGACCGGGCCTGGCCGCGATGACGGCGCTACTGCTCAAGCAGCTCGACCACATGCACGTCGTCGAGCTTGACCGTGATCTGGTCACGCGCCTGGAAAAAGCCTATCCGCGCGAACGTCTGACCGTGCATTCGGGTGACGCCCTGAAGTTCGACTTTGGCGCGATTCCGGTGGCCGAGGGACAGAAGCTGCGCGTGGTGGGCAATCTGCCATACAACATTTCCAGCCCGCTGCTGTTTCACCTGGCGGACTTTGCGCACCTGATCGAAGACCAGCACTTCATGCTGCAAAAGGAAGTGGTCGAGCGCATGGTGGCCGAGCCGGGCAGCAAAACTTACGGTCGCCTGTCGGTGATGCTGCAATGGCGCTACGATATGTCGCTGATGTTCATCGTGCCGCCGACCGCGTTCGATCCGCCACCGCAGGTCGAATCGGCCATCGTGCGCATGGTGCCGGTCAAGCAGCAACTGCCGTGCGACGCTAAACGCCTTGAAGCCGTGGTGGCCAAGGCCTTCTCGCAGCGGCGCAAGGTGATTCGCAATTGCGTGGCGGGGATGTTCACCGAGGCGCAGCTGGTGGAAGCGGGCATCGACCCGAGCGTACGGCCCGAAGCCGTGAGCCTGGCGCAGTATGTGGCGCTGGCCAATCTGCCAAGCCAGACCTAGTTGCTGCGGGCATCATGCCCGCCTTTCACCGATCAAAGCGCCTTCCGGGGCGCTTTTTTTATGGATGCACGATCAGCCGTAGGGTGGGCGGGTTTCCCGCCCACGCGTTCAAACCAATTTCGCAACGGGGTGATGCCATGTTAGGTTGAACGCGCGGACGGCAAGCCGTCCACCCTACGATTGCAAATTCGATCACAGTTTTCATTGTGAGGCAGCTAGCAACAGCCAAAAAAAAGGCCCGCTACAAGAGCGGGCCGAAATCCAATTCTTTTCTGAGGAGAGTTGGAGGAGACAGGATCAGTATGCTGCGTTACAGCATATAAGTCCAATTTTCCTTTCGCATACTCGACATAAGAATTACGTATAACTCTCCAGGACTAGGCAGCGACGCAGGTCACGTTGATGTTGGTGATCGCGACGTCCCCCATCGTACCGGTCGGGTTTGCGACCGTGCAGATCTGGCCGGCTGGCTGCTTGCTGACCGTGACGCCATAGGTCGTGTTGAATGGCACTTCAGGCAGCGCATAGGTGATCGGGGTCGTGGATGGCGGCGTTTCCGGCGTCGCGGCCGAGTAGGAGCCCCCAGTACTGCCGTTGGCCAGTACCAGGCCGGCGCCGGTCAGGCCCGTGATCGTGCCACCGATGGAACGCGTGTTGATCCGGCAAACAATGGCAATGTCAATGGTCACCAGACGGCCCGCCGTGTCGGCGTTGTTGGCATAAATGCCGCCTGCCGGAACGCCCGGCTCGCAGTTCTGGTGCGCTGGCGGCGTGGCGACGGTGACGGCATAGGTATCGCCGTATTCCAGCTTGTCGGGGAAGGCAAAGCGCACCGCTGCGCCGGCCGCGGTTGGCGGTGTAACCTTCAATGGCACGCCGGCATTGGTCAGGACCAGGCCATCATAAACGAGGCCGGTCACCGAACCGGCAACGGTGAACTCGGCTTTGTCGCTGCCGCCACAGGCGGCCAGGCTTGCAGCCAGTGCCAGCGCAAGCGCCGGGCGGATCAGGGAAGACTTCATGCGTTTGACTCCAGAAAAAATTAAGGTGCGCACGTGACGGTCACGTTGTTCACATCGGCCGGGCCCATGGTGCCGACGCCATTGGCGACGGTGCAGCTCTGGCCGGCAGGGTTCGCGAGGATCGAGACGCCATACGGTGCGTCTTGTGCCACGCGGGCCATGGTGAACGCGGTCGCGCCGGCCGGAACGATGACGCGGTCCGAACCGTTGACCAGAATCAGGTCATTCTTGAGGTTGCTCACGGTGCCGCCCAAGGCCTGGGTCTTGAAGGTGCAGACGATCTCGATGGTCGTGACATCGAAGCCAGCGCGGCCCGTGTTCTGGAACAACTTGCACTCCTGGACGTTCGTCGGGGTGCTCTTGACCCGCACGTCATACTTGTCGTCGGACGAAATCCGGTTTGGGAAAATGAACCGCGTCAAGCCCGTGCCGTTCGCCGGCACCGGGACTTCAAAGTCAGAGCCGCCGTTATTGGTCAAAATCATGCCCGGCTTGGTGACGCCGGAAATCGTGCCACTCAGCAGCAGTTGGCCATCGTCACCACCGCAAGCAGTCAACACGACCGCGCATGCCAGCGCTGCGCTTGCGCGCAGGTAGGAACTCTTCATATATTCTCCAAATAATCTAGCGGGAAAGCGCAGGCTGCGCGGTTGGAATCAAAAAATCGCTCAACATTTTAGTTCATTTATTAGGCAACCGGTCCATTTGCGTCCCATTTCCATGTGTATCAGGTTGTAAGCACAATGTCATATAAGCAACGCGCAAGCCGTGCGGTTTGCTTTTGGGCGTATGCATCGCTATGCTGGCGTAGCGTTTTTTCATGCCTGTTCTCTGGAAGCCGATGACCCGCCATCCCTGGCCCAAAGCCGTACTGTTCGACCTCGACGATACCCTGTGGCCGATCGTGCCCGTGATCCGGGCTGCCGAAACCGTTCTGTATACATGGCTACAGCAGCATGCGCCGCGCGTGGCCGAGCGGTTCACGATCGACAGTCTGCGGCAGGCGCGCCTGGAACTGCTGGCCCGCGAGCCCCAGTATGGGATCGACCTGAGCGCACTGCGCCACGCCGGCCTGATCGCCGCGTTCGAGCAGGCAGGGGAGGACGTTGCCCGGGTGGACGAGGCCATGGTCATCTTTGTCGCTGCGCGCAATGCCGTAACGCTGTATGACGATGTGGCACCGGGCCTCGCGCGGCTCCGGCAGCGCGCGCTGCTGGGCTCGGTCACAAACGGCGTGGCCGACCTGGCCACGATCGGCCTGGCCGACCAGTTCCAGGCATCGGTGGCGGCGCGCGACTTTGGCGCGGCCAAGCCCGATCCGGGGATTTTCCTGGCCGGCTGCGCCGCACTCGGGGTGCTACCGGCCGACACCCTGTATGTGGGTGATGATTTGCTGCTCGACGTCCAGGGCGCCCAGCAGGCAGGCCTGCGCGCCGCCTGGATGAACCGTAGCGGCAAGATCAACGAGCTGGCCGACCAGGTACGGCCCGATGTCGAGGTGAACAGCATCGATGCGCTGCTCGACTGGCTCGATGCCGGGCACGAGCCGCCACAGGAGCCACCGCACGAGTTGCCACACGGATCTGCGCGGATGCGCGTATAACACTGGGACGGACTGCAGGCCTTGCGCTGCCGTGCCGCGCCCCAATTTGATTCTCATCCCAGCACCACAGAAAAAGACGCTTCCCGGAACCATGCAACTCGATCACCGTGCCCAAACCCTGCTCAAAGCGCTTGTCGAACGCTATATTGCCGACGGCCAGCCGGTCGGCTCGCGCGCGCTGTCCAAGCTGTCGGGCCTGGAATTGTCGCCCGCGACGATCCGCAACATCATGGCCGACCTCGAGGACATGGGGTTCGTCGCCAGTCCCCACACCTCGGCCGGTCGGATCCCAACGCCGCGCGGCTACCGCGTGTTTGTCGATACCCTGTTGACCGTCAAGCAGCTCGATGAAACGACGGTCGGTGCCGAGCGCATGCGCCTGCCGCTGCAGCATCCGCAAAAGCTGATCGCCAACGCGGCCCAGATGCTCTCGTCTCTGTCGCAGTTTGCCGGTGTGGTGCAAAGCCCGCGCCGCGAATCGGTGTTCCAGCAGATCGAATTCTTGCGCCTGTCCGAAAAGCGCATCCTGCTCGTGATCGTTGATCCCCGTGGCGATGTGCAAAACCGCCTGCTGCTGACCGATGTCGACTACACGCCGACGCAATTGTCGCAGTCGGCGAATTACCTGAACCAGAATTTTGCCGGCCAGTCATTCGACGGCGTGCGCCAGCGCCTTAGTGGCGAACTGCGCCAGCTGAGCGACGATATGGGACGCCTGATGCATGCCGCGGTCGAGGCCGGCAGCGAGGCGATGGCCGAGAGCGACGACGTGGTCATTTCCGGTGAGCGCAACCTGCTGTCGGTAACCGACCTGTCGTCGAATATGAGTTCGCTGCGCCAGATGTTCGAGATGTTCGAGCAAAAGACGGGCCTGATGCAATTGCTCGACATGTCGAGCAAGGCCGGGGGCGTGCAGATCTTCATTGGCGGCGAATCGAATCTGGTGCCGATGGACGAGATGAGCGTGGTCACTGCGCCGTACGCCGTCGATGGCCGTATCGTCGGCACGCTCGGCGTCATCGGTCCCACGAGGATGGCGTACGAGCGGGTGATTCCGATCGTGGACATCACCGCCAAGCTGCTGTCGAACGCACTGAGCCAGCCTTAACAGTTTTTTACTCTTACCAGATGCAAAAAGGGCGCACAGGAAATTCCGGTGCGCCCTTTTTTGTTGGCCAGCCCTGCGGGCAGCTGATGGTCAGCTTGCTTTACGCGCCGCCTGGCACTGCGGGCAGCTGCCATAGATCGCCAGCGCGTGGTCAACGATCGTGTAGCCGTGGGTTTCGGCAATCATCTTCTGGCGCTGCTCGATTTCGTCGTCGTAGAATTCTTCAACCCGGCCGCAGGTGACGCAGACGAGGTGATCGTGGTGCGAGCCGGCGTTGAGTTCGTAGATGGCCTTGCCGGTTTCGAAGTGGTTGCGGTTGAGCAGGCCGGCCTGCTCAAATTGCGTCAGGACGCGGTAGACGGTAGCCAGGCCGACGTCCATGTTTTCAGCCAACAGGATCTTGTAGACATCTTCGGCAGTCAGGTGACGCACGGCGCTGTTCTGGAAGATTTCCAGGATTTTCAGGCGCGGGAGCGTGGCCTTCAGGCCGCTTGCCTTCAGGTCGGTCGGATTGTTACTCATGTTTGTTACTCGCATATTGGCGGAGTGCTTTATGATATAGCGTTTTGAAAGCTCCCGCTCGAACGATTTGAGGTTACCTATGCGCGTCAAACAAGCCGTATCCCATCGATTTTCCGCCAAGGCGGTGCTGGCGGCAGGTCTCGTCTGCACGCTGACGCTGTCCGGCTGCGCGTCCTGGCGCAACCAGACCCGTCCGGCGCCACCGGTGGCAACGGACTCGGCGGCCACCGCGGCCGACGCCGACAAATCGGCCGCCATCGCCAATGCCGGCGCGCAGACCGTGCAGGCTTCGCGCCTGCAAAAGTTCCTGTGGATCTTCTCGCCTTACCGCCCGGATATTCAGCAAGGCAACTTCGTCTCGCAAGAGATGCTGAACCAGCTGAAAGCCGGCCAGACGCGCGACCAGGTGCGTTTCCTGCTCGGTTCGCCTCTGTTGCTCGATGCCTTCCATGCCGACCGCTGGGACTACCCGTTCTACCTGGCCCGCGGCAATGGCGAACTGACCACCAGCCGCGTCACGGTGTTCTTCAAGGATGACGTGGTCGAGCGCTTCGAAGGCGGCAACCTGCCAAGCGAGCGCGATTACATCGACCGTATCGCCGGCCCCGCCAAGGTGCCGAGCAAGAAAGAAAAGCCGGAAAGCCGTCCGGTCGCACCGATCACGGTGACCGCCCCGGCAACCCAGCAGTAAGGATTGCCATGACGATGTTGAATATTGCCGTAGCCGGCGCCAGCGGCCGCATGGGCCGCATGCTGATCGAAGCCATCCAGTACGCACCCGACGCCCGCCTGGCCGGCGCCCTCGACATGCCCGGTTCGCCGTTCATCGGCCAGGATGCCGGCGCCTTCGGGGGCTTCCTCACTGGCGTGATGATCGAAGACAGCATCAAGCACGGCCTGCACAACGCCGACGTGCTGATCGACTTCACCCGCCCCGAAGGCACGCTCGCGCACCTCGCGTATTGCGCCGCCAACGGCAAACAGATGGTGATCGGCACCACCGGTTTCGATGACGCCGGCAAGGCGCAGATCGCCGCCGCCGCCGAGAAAATCGGCCTGGTGGTCGCGCCGAACATGAGTGTGGGCGTCAACGTCACGCTCAAGCTGCTCGAAATGGCGGCAAAAAGTTTTGCCGAAGGCTACGACATCGAAATCGTCGAAGCACACCACCGGCACAAGGTCGATGCACCATCGGGCACCGCGCTCAAGATGGGCGAAGTGATTGCCGACGCCATCGGCCGCGACCTCAAGGAATGCGCCGTGTACGGGCGTGAAGGCGTGACCGGCGAGCGCGATCCGTCGACGATCGGCTTTGCCACCGTGCGCGGTGGCGACGTCGTGGGCGACCACACTGTCATGTTCCTGGGCACGGGCGAGCGCATCGAGATCAGCCACAAATCCAGCAGCCGCGTGACCTACGCACACGGCGCGCTGCGCGCCGCACGCTTCCTGGCAGACAAATCCCACGGCCTGTACGACATGCAGGACGTGCTGGGCTTGAGCGCCTGATATGGCCGTTGCACAACTGAACGGCGCCGGGATCGTCGACGAGGCGTCGTTTCATGCGCAAAGCCGGGCCGCCTTCGGCTTCCCGGCATCGTACGCGAACAGCATCGACGCCTGGGTGGATTGCCTGAGCTACCTGCGCGACGACGAAAACATGACCAGCTTCCAGCTGGCGCCGGACGAAGTGCTCGAGATCGTCATCCGCGACGCTGCCGCCATGAAGGCCGCCGCGCCGGATCTGTTCGAGGAGCTGGCCTTTTGTATTGGTGGCATCAACGAGCGGTATGAGGATTACGGCGAGACGCCGGCACTGAAACTCGTGCTGCGCTGAATTACCCGGGCAGCGTTCAGCGGACGCTGTCTCATTGCACCATCCTTCCTGCACCACGCCACGCCGTAGTGCAAAATCAACAGGTTATAATGACCGGTTCCATCTCCCACATTACGTCTGCAGAAATCATGCAAGAAAAATATAGTCCAGCCGAAGTCGAACAGGCCGCCCAGGCCTACTGGAAATCGATCGACGCCTATAAAGCCGTCGAACACGATCCGCGTTTCCCGAAGGGCAAGTACTACGCCTGCTCGATGCTGCCTTACCCATCGGGCAAGCTGCACATGGGCCACGTGCGCAACTATACGATCAATGACGTGATGTACCGCTACCTGCGGATGAACGGCTACAACGTCCTGATGCCGATGGGCTGGGATGCGTTCGGCATGCCGGCAGAAAACGCGGCCATGGCCAACAACGTGCCGCCGGCCGAATGGACCTATTCGAACATCGCCCACATGCGTGGCCAGATGGAGTCGATGGGCCTGGCGATCGACTGGTCGCGCGAGATGACCGCCTGCAAGCCGGACTACTACAAGTGGAACCAGTGGATGTTCCTCAAGATGCTCGAAAAGGGCATCATCTACCAGAAGACCGGTACCGTGAACTGGGACCCGGTCGACCAGACCGTGCTGGCCAACGAGCAGGTTGTCGATGGCCGCGGCTGGCGTTCGGGCGCGCTCATTGAAAAGCGCGAAATCCCGATGTACTACGTGCGCATCACCGAATACGCCGACGAACTGCTCGACCATGTCGACAACAAGCTGCCGGGCTGGCCCGAGCGCGTGCGCACGATGCAGGCCAACTGGATCGGCAAGTCGACGGGTGTGCGCTTCGCATTCCCGCACACGATCCAGGATGACACCGGCACACCGATCGACGACGGCAAGCTGTACGTGTTCACCACGCGCGCCGACACGATCATGGGCGTGACCTTCTGCGCCGTGGCGCCAGAGCACGCGCTGTCCCAGCACGCGGCAAAGAACAACCCGGCGCTCCAGCAATTCATCGCCGAATGCAAGCTCGGTTCCGTCATCGAAGCCGACATGGCGACGATGGAAAAGAAGGGCATGCCGACCGGCCTGTTCGTCACCCATCCGGTCACGCAAGAACAGATCCCGGTCTGGGTCGGCAACTACGTCCTGATCACCTACGGCGATGGCGCCGTGATGGGCGTGCCGGCGCATGACGAACGCGATTTCGGCTTCGCCAAAAAATACAATCTGCCGATCAAGCAGGTCGTGGCCGTCGAAGGCCAGGAATTCTCGCTCGACGCCTGGCAGGAGTGGTACGGCGACAAGGACAACGGCCGCACGATCAACTCGGGCAAGTACGACGGCCTCGATTACACCTCGGCCGTCAACGCGGTATCGGGTGAACTGGCGAGCCAGGATCTGGGCGCCAAGAAGGTCACGTTCCGCCTGCGCGACTGGGGTATCTCGCGCCAGCGCTACTGGGGCACGCCGATCCCGATGATCCACTGCGCCGAGTGCGGCATCGTGCCGGTACCCGAAGCCGACCTGCCGGTCGTGCTGCCCGAGCACCTGGTCCCGGACGGTACCGGCAATCCACTGAACAAGGATGAAGCGTTCCTCAAGTGTGACTGCCCGACCTGCGGTAAACCTGCGCGCCGCGAGACCGACACGATGGACACGTTCATCGATTCGTCGTGGTACTACATGCGCTATACGTCGCCGGGTTCCAACGACGCGATGGTCGACGAGCGCAACGATTACTGGATGCCGATGGACCAGTACATCGGCGGCATCGAACACGCCGTCATGCACCTGCTGTACGCGCGCTTCTGGACCAAGGTGATGCGCGACTTCGGGCTGGTCAAATTCGACGAGCCGTTCGTGAACCTGCTCACGCAGGGCATGGTGCTGAACGAAACCTACTACCGCGAAGACGCATCGACCAAGAAGACCTGGTTCAACCCGGCCGATGTCGAGCTGACCTTCGACGACAAGGGCCGCCCGCAAAGCGCCGTGCTGAAGGCCGACGGCCAGCCGGTGGAAATCGGCGGCACCGAAAAGATGTCGAAGTCCAAAAACAACGGCATCGATCCGCAAGCGCAGATCGAGCAGTACGGCGCCGATACCGCGCGTCTGTTTACGATGTTCGCGTCGCCACCGGAGCAGACGCTCGAGTGGTCGAACAGCGGCGTCGAAGGCGCCAGCCGCTTCCTGCGCCGCGTGTGGGCCTTCGGCTACGCGCAGCGCGCGCGCATTGCCGCCGCACTGACCGGTGAAGTGCAGGGCACGCACACCGACGCACAGAAAACCCTGCGCCGCGAAGTGCACAAGATCCTGCAGCAGGCCGATTACGACCTGAAACGCATCCAGTACAACACGGTGGTCTCGGCGTGCATGAAGATGCTCAACACGCTCGAATCGGGCAAGCTCGATGACAGCGCAGCGTCCAACGCCATCATCGCCGAAGGCTTCTCGATCTTCCTGCGTTTGCTGAACCCGGTCGCGCCGCACATCACGCACGCACTGTGGCAGGAACTTGGCTTTGCGGACGTGCACGGCGACCTGCTCAACGCCCCATGGCCGGAAGTCGATCCACAGGCGCTCGAACAATCCGAGATCGACATGATGATCCAGGTGAACGGCAAGCTGCGTGGTTCGGTCAAGGTCGCAAAGGATGCCGACAAGGCGACCATCGAAGCGGCTGCCCTGGCCAGCGAAGCGGTGCAGAAGTTCATCGAAGGCACGCCGAAGAAGGTCATCGTCGTGCCGGGTAAACTTGTCAATATCGTGGTCTGATGATGAACACTTCGAACAACAACTACCTCGCGCGTGCCCTCGGTGCCGTCCTGCTGGTGGCGATGCTGGCAGGCTGCGGCTTCAAGCTGCGCGGCAGCGACGGCCAGTACAACGTGCCGTTCCAGAGCATCTGGCTGTCGTTCAACGAAGCCTCGCCGCTGGGCACGGAGCTCAAGCGCAATCTGCGCGCGGGCGACAACCTGCGCATCGAGTCGGATGCGTCCAAGGCCGAGGCGTTGTTCGATGTGATCAGCGAGTCGCGTGGCAAGTCGATCCTGTCGCTCAACAGCCTGGGTCGCGTGCGTGAATACTCGCTGAGCTACACGCTGGTGTTCCAGGTACGCGACGCCAACAACCGCCAGCTGCTGGCGCCGACCGAGATCACCCTGCGCCGCAATATCGCGTTCGATGAATCGCAGGTGCTGGCCAAGGAATCCGAAGAAGCGCTGCTGTACCGCGACATGCAGTCCGACCTGGTGCAGCAGATCCTGCGCCGCCTGGTGGCGATCAAGCCGCTGGCGCCCGTGACGGCGCCAGCGACGCCGGCAGCCGCCTTGCCGACGCCGTAAACGATGCAACTGCGGCTCGAAGCGCTCGACGGCCATCTGGCCAAGAACCTGGCGCAGCTGTACGTGATCGCCAGCGACGAGCATCTGCTGGCGCTGGAAGCGGCCGACCGCATCCGCAAGGCGGCGCGCGCGCAGGGCTACACCGAGCGCGATGTGCTCAGTGTGGAGCGCACTTTTAAATGGGGCGAGCTGCTGGCAGCGAACCAGGCGCTGTCGCTGTTCGGCGACAAGAAGCTGATCGAGCTGCGCATCCCGACAGGCAAACCGGGCAAGGATGGCAGCGCCGCACTGCAGGCGTATGCGAAAGACCTCAGCCCCGACAACCTGACCCTGATCACGCTGCCCAAGCTTGACTGGCAGACGGCCAAGGCGTCGTGGGTCACGGCGCTGCAGCAGGCCGCGGTCTACATCGACATCCCGAACATCGAGCGCGCGCAGCTCCCGGCCTGGATCGGCAACCGGTTAGCAAGCCAGGGCCAGAGCGCCGAGCGCCAGAGCCTGGACTTCATCGCCGACCGCGTCGAAGGCAATCTGCTGGCGGCGCACCAGGAGATTCAAAAGCTCGGCCTGCTGCACGAGCCGGGCAAGCTGACGTTCGAGCAGGTGCATGACGCGGTGCTGAACGTGGCGCGCTACGACGTGTTCAAGCTATCCGAGGCGATGCTGACGGGCGACACGGCGCGCCTGGTGCGCATGCTCGAAGGCTTGAAGGGCGAAGGCGAGGCGCTGCCGCTGGTCTTGTGGGCGGTGGCCGAGGAAATCCGCACGCTGCTAAAATTGAAGAGCGGGATGAGTCAGGGCAGGCCACTGAATGCCCTGCTCAAGGAATACCGGATCTGGGGGCCGCGCGAGCGGATGATGGAGCCGGCGCTGCGCCGCGTGTCGCTTGCGACGCTCGAAGCGGCGCTGCAACAAGCGGCGCAGGTCGACCGCATGGTCAAGGGTCTGCGCGCCAAACAATTTGCGGGCGACGCGTGGGATGCGATGTTGCAGCTGGCGTTGCGGGTGGCGCGGTAAGCCTTCCGCAGTAGAGCATTAGCTCGACGCCGCTGGACAGCACCGCCTTGCGCGCGCCAGGTTAATGCAATGGAAAACACGATGGACATCACCGCACACATGCACCAGCTGGGCCAGCAGGCCCGCGCCGCCGCGCGCGCCATGGCACGCGCCGACACCGCCACCCGCAACCGCGCCCTGAGCCTGATCGCCGATGCGATCGAGCGCGATGCCGACCTGCTGCGCGCCGCCAATGCCCGTGACCTGGAGGCCGCCCAGGCGGCAGGCCTGGCACCGGCACTGATGGACCGCCTGGCGTTGTCAAGCGCCGCGATCGCGACGATGGTCGCCGGCCTGCGCCAGATCGTCGCCTTGCCCGATCCGGTCGGCGAAATCTCGAACATGAAGGTACGCCCGAGCGGCATCCAGGTCGGCCAGATGCGCGTGCCGCTGGGCGTGATCGGCATCATCTACGAAGCACGCCCGAACGTGACGGTCGATGCGGCGGGCCTGTGCATCAAGAGCGGCAATGCCGCGATCCTGCGCGGTGGCTCGGAAGCGATCCACTGCAACCGCGCGCTGGCCACGCTGGTGGCCGAAGGCCTGGTGGGCGCCGGCCTGCCGCAGGCGGCAGTGCAGGTGGTCGACACGGTCGACCGCGCCGCCGTCGGCGCGCTGATCACGATGCCGCAGTACGTGGACGTGATCGTCCCGCGCGGCGGCAAGGGGTTGATTGCGCGCCTGATGGCCGAAGCCACGGTTCCGATGATCAAGCACCTCGATGGCATCTGCCACGTCTACATCGACGACAAGGCCGATATCGACAAGGCGCTGGCCATCGCATTCAACGCCAAGTGCCACCGCTACGGCACCTGCAACACGATGGAAACGCTGCTGGTTGCGCGCGGCATCGCGCCGACCGTGCTGCCGCGCCTGGCCGAACTGTATGCGACCAAGGACGTCGAGCTGCGCGCCGATCCGGAAGCGTTCGCGATCCTGGCCGGTTATCCGCATCTGGTGGCGGCGACGGAAGAAGACTGGTCGACCGAATACCTGGCCCCGATCCTGGCGATCAAGGTGGTAGCCGGCATCGACGAGGCGATGGACCATATCGACGCGTATTCGTCGAAGCACACCGAATCGATCATCACCGAAGACCATAGCGGCGCCATGCGTTTCTTGCGCGAAGTCGACTCGGCGTCGGTCATGATCAATGCGTCGACGCGCTTTGCCGATGGTTTCGAATATGGCCTGGGCGCCGAGATCGGCATCTCGAACGACAAGCTGCACGCACGCGGGCCGGTGGGTCTGGAAGGCCTCACGTCGCTCAAGTATGTCGTGTTCGGGCACGGCGAAGTCCGCAACTGAATTCAACGTTCACCACAAGGAAAGCATGTACCTCTGGATCAAAGCACTGCACATCGTCTTCATTGCATCCTGGTTCGCCGGCCTGTTCTACCTGCCGCGCCTGTTCGTCAACCTGGCCGAGGAAACCAACCCTGCGGCGCGTGACCGCCTGCTGGGCATGGCGCGCCGGCTGTACCGCTTCTCGATGATCCTGTCGGTGCCGGCGGTGCTGCTGGGCGCGTGGTTGTGGATGGGTTACGGCATCCAGGGCGGCTGGCTGCATGCCAAGCTGCTGCTCGTGTTCCTGACCATCGGCTACCATCATATGTGCGGCGGCATCCTCAAGAAATTCGAGCGTGGCGTCAATACGCGCAGCCACAAGTGGTATCGCTGGTTCAATGAAGTGCCGGTCGTGCTGATGCTGGCGATTGTCATCCTGGTGACCGTCAAGCCGTTCTAAGCAGGGCAGGATGCGGGCCTTGCATCGGCCCGCGCCCGACAAACGTCATTCCCGCGAAGGCGGGAATCCAAGGTGCTTGCATAGCCAAAAGCATGCTCTTGTGGCTGCGCTAATGACTTGGATTCCCGCCTACGCGGGAATGACGGTTTTGAAGTTTGCGGTTTAAACAATTCACGGTCATCCAGCTTCAAGGTTGACGCGTTATCTCCACAGAATCATCAACGGACAAAGGGTACCCCTCATGGCTTCCTATTTTTGCCCATGCCCACGCGGCATGGAAGCGGCACTGGCCGAAGAAATCGGCGAAATCGCCGCACAAAGCACCACGCTGAAGGTGCACAACCAGGTACCGGGCGGCGTGCACTGCTCGGGAACGATGCAGGACGCCTGGCTGCTCAACCTGCATTCGCGCATCGCCTCGCGTGTGCTGATGCGCATGGCCCAGCGCAGCTACACCACCGAAAACGACATCTACGACCTGGTGCTCGAGCAAACCTGGGAAGACTGGTTCGGCCCCGATCACACGATCCGCGTCGACGTCACGGCCGTCAAGTCGCCGCTGCGCAGCCTCGAATTCACCACGCTCAAGATCAAGGACGCCATCTGCGACCGCTTCCGCGACCAGTACGACAAGCGCCCGTCGGTCAACACGCGCGAACCCGACATGCGCATCGTCGGCTTCCTCGACGCCCGCAATTTCATCGTCTACCTCGACACCTCGGGCGAAGCGCTGTTCAAGCGCGGCTGGCGTGAAGAAACCGGCGACGCGCCGCTGCGCGAGAATCTCGCTGCGGGCCTGCTGCGCGTCTCGGGCTGGAAGCCAGGCGTGCCGCTGTTCGACCCGATGTGCGGTTCGGGCACGATCCTCGTCGAAGCCGCCCAGATGCTGCAAGGGATTCCATCCGGCGCGCGCCGCAGCTTCGCCTTCGAAAAATTTGCCGACCACGACCGCCAGGCCTGGGCCGCGATGAAAGCGGCGGTCAAGCCGAACGTGCTGCCGCAGGAGCCGACCATCTTCGGCTCGGACATCTCGGGCGACATGGTCGAAATGACGCGCCATAACCTGAAGATCGCCGGCATCCTGTTCGACGTGCCGCTCAAGCAGATCGAAGCGCAGCACGTGTCGGCGCCGACGACCGAGCCGGGCATCCTGCTCACCAACCCGCCGTACGGCGAGCGGATCGGCGTGCGCGGCGACAGCACCGTGCCGCAGGACGACATGGCGGCCGGCTTCTACGCCGCGTTTTCCACGACGCTCAAGCAGCGCTTTGCCGGCTGGACCGCCTATCTGTTCACGGCCGACCTGGGCCTGCCGAAGATGCTGCGCCTGAAAGAGTCGCGCAAGACCCCGTTCTTCAATGGCGCGCTCGAATGCCGCCTGTTCCGTTTCGACATGGTGGCGGGCTTCAACCGCCGCGAGGAAGCCAAACCAAAGCAGGACTGACCCGGAACCGCCCGATGCTGCCAGAACCATCCGATCTGCCTAAGGACCCCGTCACCCCCGTGCCGCCGCCGCCGCCGCACAAGATCGCGATGCTCTCGGCAGGCGGGCTGGCAACGCTGCTGGCAGCGCTGTCGATGCTGGGGCCATTCTCGATCGACGCCTACCTGCCGGCCTTCCCGCAGATACAGGCCCAGCTTGCCGCCACGCCGCTGCAGGTCCAGCAAACCCTCACCGCCTATATGCTGGCCTTTGCCGTCATGGTGCTGTGGCATGGCGCGCTGTCCGATGCGTTCGGGCGCCGCAACGTGATCCTGGTGGCGCTGGTGGTATTCGCCATTGGCAGCTTCGGCTGCGCCTCGGCGTCGTCGGTGGAATACCTGTGGGTGTTTCGCGTGCTGCAGGGCGTGTCGGCCGGGGCCGGCGTGGTGGTGGGGCGCGCGATCATCCGCGACCTGTATTCGGATACGGCGGCGGCGCGTCTGCTGTCGATGGTCACGATGATCTTCTCGATCGCCCCGGCCATCGCGCCGGTGGTGGGCGGCTGGATCGTCACGCTGCTCGACTGGCGCGCGATCTTTCTGGCGCTATCCGTCTACACCGTACTGCTGTTCTGGTTCTGCTGGAAGCACCTGCCCGAGACGGTGCCCCCGACCGAGCGCCAGCCGTTCAATCCGCGTTTTTTGGCGCAGAGCTACGGCGCCATCTTCAGCTCGTTCCTGTTTCTGACGATGGCCGGCGTGACGGCGCTGAACTTCGCCGGCCTGTTTTTGTACATCGCCGCGGCGCCCGTCATGCTGCCCGAAAGCCTGGGCCTGGGCCCGTCCCAATTCGCGTGGCTGTTCGTGCCGACCGTGAGCGGCATTTTCTTTGGTTCGCTCGTTGCCAACCGGCTGGCCGGCAAGATGGATTTTGCGCGCCAGATCCGCATGGGCTTTTTCTTCATGCTGGGCGCCGTGACCTTCAACGTGATCTACCATGCGTTCCTTCCGCCGGCCCTGCCGTGGACCGTGGCGCCGATGTTCTTCTTCACCTTTGGCAGTTCGCTGATCGCGCCTGGCGCGACGCTGCTGGCGCTCGACCTGTTCCCGCGCATCCGTGGCACGGTGGCGTCGTGCCAGTCGTTCATTCTGACGCTGCTCGGCGCGGTCGTGGCCGGCGCCGTCGCGCCGGCGCTGTCGCATTCGGTGCTGGCGCTGGCGCTCGGCCAGGCATTCTTCGTGCTGTTGTCGCTCTTGTGCTGGGATACCGCGCGACGCCATCGCCGCAAGCTGCGCGCCCGGGGCGAAGCGACGCCCTGACGTTGCATCGGATGAGTGTGAATCGAGGAAACAGTCGTATCGTTACAACAAGTTTTAGAGCGTGCCCGTGTTTACGCCCCAGGCACGCCCATTGCAACGAGTATTCCCGTAACTATTGTTCCTGATCAGAAATGTATATATGTTACGATACGTTTTTATCTCCTGGAGCAGTGGGCAAACCTCTCGCCTGTTCCATGCACTGAAGTGCAGGGCGACGTGGCATGCCTGTTCGGGCGCGATCGCCACCTACCAGAACCCTTCGACAAGTGGCGGCCGTGCTTGATAATATGCTCCTATCCGATCAGGATATTCGCAATCGCTTGCTGATCGCCCGGCTGCCGGCCATGCCGCAGATCCTGGTCAAGCTGATCGAGCACCTGCAGGCCGACGATCTCGGCATGCCGGAACTCGCCGCGCTGATTGCGAAGGACGCCGGCATGACGGCCAAGCTGCTGGCCGTCGCCAACAGCTCCGCCTACCACCGCAGCACGCGCAGCGCGAATCTCGAACAGTCGCTGGTGGCGCTGGGCACCGACATGATCAAGACGTTGGTGATCAGCGATTCGGTATTCCAGACCTTCAACAGCTTCCCGCATGCCGGCAGCATCGACCTGCGCGCGTTCTGGAAAAACTCCCTGACCGCCGCCGTGATCGCGCGCGATGCAGCGCGCATGCTCGACTACGTGCATCCCGAAGAAGCTTATCTGGCGGGCCTGCTGCACAATGTCGGCCGCCTGGCGCTGCTGGCCGCCGCGCCCAAGGAATACGCATTCAACTTCACCGCGCTCGATGACGAAGACCTGTGCGCGGTCGAGCAGCGCACCCTCCAGATCACCCACGCCGAAGCAGGCGCCTGGCTGATCGAACGCTGGCAGCTCGATTCGTTCCTGGCCGACGCGGTGCTGTACCACCACGAGCCGGGCGACCGCCTGGAAGGCAGCCATCCCCTGATCCGCATCGTGCGCCTGGCGCATGTGCTGACCTGCCACGCGCACGACGAGGCGATGGTGCTCGACGCCTGCGCGCTGTGCGGGATCGACGCCGTGCGCACGGCGCACCTGATGGATGGCGCCGCGCGCCAGGTCGAGCAGGCCGCCGCGCATCTGGGCATCGATCTGGCAGGCGCCGACGACATTCCGCAGCCATCGGCCTATGCGCCGCCGCCGGCGGTCGACCCGGTGCAAAAGCGCCTGAATGAAGAAGTGCGCAATATGGTGCTGGTGTCCGAAGTCGGCCAGACCCTGGCGCGCCAGCAGGGCGAGTCGGGCCTGCTCGACGCGATGACGCGCACCGCCCGCATCCTGTTCGATTTCGAAAGCGCCGTCGTGCTGCTCGAGAACCCCACCGGCCACCTGTTGTCGGGCGCCCCGGCGCCGGGCGTGGCGCGCATCGCCGATTTTTCGGTGTCGCTGGCCAAGGGCGGTCCCGTGGCGCGCAGCGCGCTGGAACGCCGCCCCGCGTTTGTGGGCGGTGAACGCCAGCAGCTTGGTCTGGCCGAAGAGCAGCTGCTGCGCATCCTGGGCACCGACAGCCTGGTGGTGGTCCCGCTGGTGGCCGGCGCGCGCTGCCTGGGCGTGCTGGTTGGCGGCGTGCCGGCCTGGCAGCTGCCGCATTGCCAGCGCCGCGAGCGGTTCATGCAGGCCTTCGGCGCGCAGGCCGCCGGCGCTCTCGAGAACCTGCTGCTCGAACGTGGTCACGCACGGCGCCAGCTGGCCAACGTGGCCGAAGAATTCCGCGACGCGTCGCGCCGCGTGGTGCACGAAGTGAACAACCCGCTGGCGATCATCAAGAATTACCTGAGCATCCTGGACGGCAAGCTGGCACGCCAGGAACCGGTGGGCGGCGAGCTGTCGATCCTGAACGAAGAGATCGACCGCGTGGGCCAGTTGATCGGCTCCCTGGCTGAACCGCAGGTGCCGGAGACCGGTCCGCGGCCGGTCGATGCCGCCCGCGTCGTCGACGATGTGCTGCGCCTGTTCCGCACCAGCGGCTTCGTGCCGGGCGGCGTGCAGATCGTGGCGCACATGGACGGCGACAGCGCGATCGAGGGCGACCCCGATGTGCTCAAGCAGATCCTGGTGAACCTGGTCAAGAACGCGGTCGAAGCATTCGGGCCGCAGCACAAGAGCGGCGGCCGGATCGAGGTCGTCAACCGCGGCCACGTCAACCGCGAGCGCCACCTGTACGTGGAGCTGGGCGTGAGTGACAACGGCCCGGGCCTGTCGCGCGAGGTGCTGGCCAACCTGTTCATGCCCGTCAAGAGCAGCAAGGAAGGCGCGCCCGATGGCGGCAAGCGCGGCCTGGGCTTGTCGATCGTCCATGGCCTGGTCAAGAAGATGGGCGGGCATATCGCCTGCCGCAGCGCCAGTTCCGGTACCTCGTTTGAAATACTCCTGCCGGCGTACACCGGCGCTGGCACGGCGCTCGCGCTGCCGGCGCGCGCGCTCGGTTCCGCCTGACCCTCACCATGCACGCGCACCCTGCCACCATGCTCCCTGGTGAACCATCCCCGTTTTCCCCGACACTTGACGCCGACAGCCAGCCACGCCTGCTGCTGGTCGACGATGAACCCCGTCTGCTGGCGTCGCTGTACGAATTGCTGCAGGGGCGTGGCTACCGCCTCGTGACCGCGCCATCCGGCACCGAGGCGCTGGCGCAGCTGTCGCGCCAGCGCTTCGACCTGGTCCTGCTCGACCTGCGCCTGCCCGATATCGGCGGCCACGAGATCATGGACTTCATCAACGACAAGGGCATCGACGCCGACGTGATCGTGATGAGCGGCGAGGTGGGCATCGACGCCGCGATCGGCGCGCTCAAGCGCGGCGCCTACAGCTACCTGCGCAAACCGTACAGCCGCGAAGAGCTGCTCTCGACCGTCAGCAACGCACTGGGACGCCGGCGCCTGGCGCTGGAAAACGCACGCATCGCGAACCAGCTCGAGAACTCCGAGAAGATGTACCGCTACCTGGTCGACTCGTCGCCGGACATCATCTATACGCTCAATCACGAAGGCCGCTTCACGTTCGTCAATGACCGCGCCTACCAGCTGCTCGGCTACACGCGCGAAGAGCTGATCGGCAAGCATTACTCGATCGTCGTGCACGAAGAAGACCTGGAACGCGCGCGCTACGTGTTCAACGAACGCCGCATCGACGAACGCGCATCGCGCAACGTCGAACTGCGCCTGAAGTGCCGGGGCGGGAATGGCAACACCAGCAGCGACCGCACGTTCAACACGACGCTGATGACGATTTCGCTGAACGCGATCGGCATGCACGTGCCGGACCAGGAAGTAAAGAAGCTCGAGTTCTTCGGCACCTACGGCGTGGCGCGCGACATCACCGACCGCAAGCGCGCCGAAGAAGTCATCGCCTATCAGGCCTACCACGACATCCTGACCGACCTGCCAAACCGCATCCTGTTCAAGGACCGCCTGGGCCTGGCCGTGATCCAGGCCAAGCGCAAGCAGACCGAACTCGCGGTGATGTTCATCGACCTCGATCGCTTCAAGCTGGTGAACGACACGCTCGGCCACGTCAAGGGCGACGAATTGCTGCAGCAGGCGGCCAGCCGCCTGAAGGAATGCCTGCGCAAGGGCGACACGCTGGCGCGCCAGGGCGGCGACGAATTCACCATCGTCTTGCCAGAACTGGTCAGCCACGAAGACGCGCGCATGGTCGCCGATAAATTCCTGGCCTGCCTGCAGCTGCCGTTCGACCTCGATGGCCACGAAGTGCACATCTCGGCCTCGATCGGCATCGCGATCTATCCGAAGGACGGCGAATCGATCGACGAACTGCTGCGCCACGCCGACATCGCGATGTACCAGGTGAAAGCGCTGGGTAAGAACGGCCACAGCTTCTATCACGACTCGATGCTCGAAGTGTCGCACCAGAAGATCGCGCTGGAACAGGCGCTGCGCCGCGCGCTCGAGCACGACGAGCTGGAGATGTTCTACCAGCCGCAGATCGACGCCATGACCGGCAACATCACGGGCGCGGAGGCGCTGATGCGCTGGAACCATCCAACGCGCGGGCGCTTGTCGGCCGGCGAATTTTTGCCATTCGCCGAAGAAAACGGCCTGATGCTGCCGATCTCGGACTGGATGATCGGCGCGCTGTGCCGCGACATGCTGCGCTGGAACGCCGTTGGCGGCAGCGACATCCGGCTCTCGCTGAACCTGTCGCCGCAATACCTGGATCGCGGCGATTTCTTTGAAAAGATGCGCGGCGCACTGGCGCGCTACGCGATCTCGCCGCAGCAGATCGAAGTCGAGATCACCGAGAACATCTGCATCCGCAACCCGCAGTACGCGATCGAGCAGCTCAACAAACTGTGCGAGCTGGGCGTGTCGATCGCGATCGACGACTTCGGCACCGGCTACTCGTCGCTGTCGTACCTGCACCGCTTCCCGATCCACACCATCAAGATCGACCAGTCGTTCGTCAAGGAGATCCACGAGGAAGACGGCCACTATCCGGTGATCCTGGCGATCATCTCGATCGCGCGCGGCCTGGGCCTGAACCTGATCGCCGAAGGCGTCGAGACCGAAGAACAGGCGCGCTACCTGCGCGCCAACGGCTGCATGACGATGCAGGGTTATCTGTTCTACCGCCCGATTTCGCTGGGCGACTTCATGGTGGCGCTGCGCACCCGGCCCGGATCGAACCTGCGCGCCGTGCTGGCCTGAGTGGGCATGCCCGACACGTCGTTGTACAGCGCCGAATTCCTGCGTGTGAAAGGCCTGGCCGAGCGTGGCGTGGCCGAGGCCCAGCACAGCCTGGGCTTCATGTACGTGAACGGCCAGGGCGTGGCGCAAAGCGACGAACTGGCGGTGAGCTGGTACCGGCGCGCGGCCACGGCCAATCTGGCGCAGGCTCAGTACAACCTCGGCGTGATGCTGCAGAAGGGCCAGGGCGTGCCGCAGGACTTCATGCTGGCCGCCCACTGGTACGAGCGCGCCGCCAGCCAGGGCTACGCGCTGGCCCAGTACAACCTGGGCTGGCTGTACGCCAAGGGGCAGGGCGTGGCGCAGGACGTGGGCCGCGCGCTGCACTGGTTCCGCCTCGCCGCAGAACAGGGCGAGCCGGGCGCCCAGCACAATCTCGGGATGATGTACGACACCGGCAAGGGCGTGGCGCAGGACCACGATGCGGCCCTGGACTGGTACCGGCGCGCCGCCAGCCAGGGTTACGCCCGTTCGCAGTACAGCGTGGGCCTGCGCTACGACAGCGGCCAGGGCGTCGCGCGCGATCCGGCGCAGGCGCTCGGCTGGATGCGAAAGGCTGCGCTGCAGGGCTACGCGCCGGCCCAGTTCAATCTCGGCCTGCGCTACGACAAGGGCCAGGACGTGGAAGCGGACGGCGAACAGGCGATGCTGTGGTACGGCCGCGCGGGCATCCAGGGCCATGCCAGCTCGCAGTTCAATCTGGCGCTGATGTACGACACCGGCCACGGCGTGCCGCAGGACGACGCGCTAGCCGCGATCTGGTACCGGCGCGCCGCGCAGCAGGGCCACGCAGGCGCGCAGGACAGCCTGGGCATGCGCCACGAGCACGGCCAGGGCGTGGTGCAGGATGCGGCGCAGGCGGCCGTCTGGTACCGCCGTGCAGCGGAGCAGGGCTTGCCGGTCGCGCAGTACCACCTCGGGCAGCTCCTCGACACGGGCAACGGCGTCGAGCGCGATGCGGTGGAAGCCACGGCGTGGTACCGCAAGGCCGCCGAGCAGGGTCACCTGCGCGCGCAGTTCGACCTGGGCCTGCGCCACGAAAACGGCATCGGCGCGGCGCAGGACAGCGTACAGGCACTCGGGTGGTACCGGCGCGCCGCAGCCCAGGGTTACGCGGCGGCGCAGTACATGGTGGCCACGCTGCTCGACCGGCTCGATCTGGGCGATCCGGCCGAAGCCACCGACTGGCTGCACAAGGCGGCAGACCAGAAGCACGCGCTGGCGCAGTTCGAGCTAGGGCTGCGCTACGACTGCGCCAAGGGCGCGGACAAGGATTACGAAGCAGCCCATTTCTGGTACCTGTGCGCGGCGCGCCAGGGCCACGCGCGGGCCCAGTTCAACCTGGGCGTGATGTATGCGGCGGGGCAGGGCGCGCCGCGCGACTTAGTTGAAGCCTATGCGTGGCTGCATCGGGCGGGAGGCGCCGGGATCGGGCCGGCACGCGACTACCTGGCCCGCACCGCGCGCCGCATGGATGCGCAGCAGTTATCGCAGGCCGAAAGCTTGCTGCACGCATAACTAACGTCCCGTCTTTGAACCGGCGCCACCCCCGCACGGGTGCGCTGCCCCACCCTCTGTCATGACACGCCACGCTATACTGTATGCCCATACAGCCACGGGCGTCCGATGGAACTCAACGACAAGCTCGAAATCCTGGCCGACGCGGCCAAGTACGACGCATCCTGCGCCAGCAGCGGTGCGCCCAAGCGCGGCTCCGAGGGCAAGGACGGCCTGGGCGCCACCACCGGCATGGGCATCTGCCACAGCTACACGCCCGACGGCCGCTGCGTCTCGCTGCTCAAGATCCTGCTCACCAATTTCTGCATCTACGACTGCCAGTACTGCATCAACCGGCGCACGTCGAACGTGCCGCGCGCCCGCTTTGCGGTCGACGAAGTAGTCAAGCTGACGCAGGATTTTTACCTGCGCAACTACATCGACGGCCTGTTCCTCAGTTCCGGCATCATCCAGTCGGCCGACTACACGATGGAGCAACTGGTGGCCGTGGCGCGCACCTTGCGCGAGGTGCACAACTTCCGCGGCTACATCCACCTCAAGACGATTCCCGATGCCGACCCGCTGTTGATCACTGAAGCGGGCCGCTGGGCCGATCGCCTGTCGGTCAACATCGAGCTGCCGACGCACGACAGCGTGACCAGGCTCGCGCCCGAAAAGAGCGTGCACACCATCAAACTGGCGATGGGCTCCATCCGGCGCAAGCTTGATGAAAAAGCCGAAGAGCCAAGGTCGCCCGCCTTCGCGCCGGCCGGCCAGAGCACGCAGATGATCGTCGGGGCCGACGCCAGCGACGACCACACGATCCTCAACACCGCCGAGACGCTGTACGGCAGCTATAAACTCAAGCGCGTGTACTACTCCGCGTTCAGCCCCATCCCGCAAAGCCCCAAGAGCGTGCCGCTCGCGCCACCGCCGCTGCTGCGCGAACACCGCCTGTACCAGGCCGATTTCCTGCTGCGCAGTTACGGCTTCACGGCCGGCGAGATCATGCCGCAGACGGGCAATCTGGCGCTGGACATCGATCCCAAGCTGGCCTGGGCGCTGTCGAACCGTGACCAGTTTCCGATGGACCTGAACCGCGTCGATGCGACGCTGATCGCGCGCATCCCCGGCATCGGCCTGCGCAACGCCAAGCGCATCGCCGACCTGCGCCGCATTCGCCGCATCCGCTGGGAAGATTTATCGCGGCTGCGCTGCAGCCTGAAAAAGCTGGCACCGTTCGTCATCACCGCCGACTACAAGCCGGCGCAGGGCGCGACCAGCTCCGACCTGCTGCGCAAGCACATGGCCGACGCGCCGCAGCAGATGAACCTGTGGCCGGAGCTGCAGGCAGCATGACCCCTGCGGCCACCGCAGCCGTCGTCGCCAGCGAAGCCGTCGCCGCGGTCCGCGCAGGGCAGCCGCTGCTGGTGGCCTCGTTCGTCGAGTGGCGCGCCACGGCCCGCGCCCTGTTGCGCGCAGGCGTGCCGCCCGAGACGGTGACGTGGGGCGAGCCGGGCGCCGATTTGTTTTCGAGCGCGCCGGCAGCGCCGGCATCGGCCCTGGAGACGGTGCAACCGACTGGCGACCTTCTCGCGGCCCCGCCTGCCGAACGGGTGGCGCAAGCCACGCCCAGGCCGCAAGTACCGCGCTCCCTGATGGAGATGCTGCAAACCGCCGCCTGCTACCGCGACCACGATCGCTGGGCTTTCCTGTACCGCGTGGTCTGGCGCTGGCAGCAGGGCGAGCATGATGTGCAGTCGCCCGCCGATCCCGATGGCGCGCGGCTGACGTCGATGGTCAAGGCCGTGCGGCGTGAGGTGCACGACATGTTCGCGTATATCCGCTTTCGCGAGCGGCCGATCGAGGCCGGGCCGCCGCAGTTCGTCGCCTGGTTCGAACCCGCGCACGACGTGCTGCCGCAGGTGGCCGAGCATTTCGTTGCCCGCATGGGCAAGATGACCTGGATGATCGCCACGCCCGAGGCCAGCGTGCTGTGGGACGGCGCCACGCTGCACGACGCGGGGCCGTTGATGTCCGGCCCCGCCGATCTCGAAGACGACGGCGAGGCGCTCTGGCTGACCTACTACCGCAGCATCTTCAACCCAGCGCGCCTGAACACGAAGGTCATGCAAAGCCATGTGCCGTCGCGCTTCTGGAAGAACCTGCCCGAGGGCGCGCTGGTGCCGTCGATGGTCAGCCAGGCCGGCCTGGGCGCGCGCCGCATCGGCCAGGTCGCCGAGGTGGGGCAGCGCCGCGGCACGACGATCCCGATCGCGGCCGAGAAAGCCCAGCCTGACCGCGAACAGCCATCAAAGCTCGATGAATGCCGGCGCTGCGAACTGTGGCAGCACGCGACGCAGGCCGTCGGCGGGATCGGGCCGGACCACGCGCAGATCATGCTTGTCGGCGAGCAGCCGGGCGACCAGGAGGACCTGTCAGGCCAGCCGTTCATCGGCCCGGCCGGCCAGCTGCTCGATCGCGTGTTTGCGCAGGCGGAGGTGGACCGCCAGGGCGTGTACATCACCAACGCCGTCAAACATTTCAAGTGGGAGCCGCGCGGCAAGCGACGCCTGCACAAGACGCCGGCGCAGAAAGAGATTGAGGCCTGCCACTACTGGCTCGAAAAGGAAATCGCCACCCGCAAGCCGAAGGTGATCGTGGCGATGGGCGCGACTGCGCTGAAATCGGTGCTGCAGAAGGGGAACGTGACGCTCAGGGACAGTCTCGGCCAACCGGTGCGCCATGGCGACGCGTGGGTCGTGACGATCTATCATCCGTCGTACGTGCTGCGCGTGCCGGACGAGGCAACCAAGCACGAAGCGTTTGCCGTGATGGTCGAGGGCTTGCGTGTGGCGCAGTCGCTGCTTGAGCAGTCTGGCGAGAACTGATCCACGTCGCGATATCGTGACGCGTGCGGAGGCCCGGCGGGCACCCGTCCCAGGCTTACTTATCCGCACACTGCGCCTTGCGTATGCATTCGAAAGTCCTTGTGATCGCCGCGATGGCCGCCTCATAATCGGCGCACGCTTCTGGCTACTTTCACAACAGGATCTCTTCATGCGCCCACTCGTCGTTCCCGCACTGTGCTTGTCGTTGCTGGCTGCCCCTGGATGGGCACAGTCGCTTGACGGGGCCGGTGCTCCGCCTGCTGCTGTTGTCACCACGGACGCGGTCGAACCTGCGCCTGAACAGATCCACGTCGTCGCCCAACGGCCCGGCCCCGGCATGTGGAAGGTGAAGAAGGGCGATCATGTGCTGTGGGTGTTTGGCACCTACGCGCCGCTGCCAAAGAACATGACGTGGCGCTCGCAGCAGGTAGAAAACGTCATCAAGCATTCGCAGGAGTACCTGGCACCACCAGGCGCCACAGCCAAGCCGGGCTTTTTCAGAATGGTCACGCTGCTGCCAAGCCTGATCGGCGTGCGCAAGAATCCGGATGGCGCGCAGCTGCGTGATGTTCTGCCGCAGGAAGACTACGCGCAGTGGAGCACGCTCAAGGCAACCTACCTGCCCGAGAACAGCGACGTCGAACGCGAGCGGCCGATCTTTGCCGCGCAGGCGTTAACGGAAGCGGCGCGCAAGGAAGCGGGCCTGGTGAACGGCTATGCGGTGCGCAAGCAGCTGCTCGCGCTGATCAAGAAGAGTGAGCTGAAACAGACGTCGACGGAGGTTGAACTACCGACGGACAATGCGCGCGCGTTGATCAAGAACTTCAAGAAGTCGAATCTGGCTGACGCCGCCTGCTTGAGGACGACGATGGCCACGCTGAAGCAGGATCTCGACGGCGCAACAGCACGCGCCAATGCCTGGGCCAAGGGCGACGTGGATGAGATGCGCAAGCTGAACTACGCCGAACGCGAGGAGGCGTGTTTCGGCGCGCTGATGAACAGCGCCGCGCTCGATACGGAGCCTGAATGGAAGAACGTGAAGGCGCGCTCGCATGCGAAATGGATCGCGTCGGCCGAGAAGGCACTTGCTGCCAATGCATCGACCTTTGCGCTGTTGTCGATGGACGATATTTTTGATCCTAAAGGCGTGATCGCGGCGCTGGTGGCGAAGGGGTATGAGGTGGAGTCGCCCGAATGATGTGATGCTGCGCGCATGGCTAACGAGCAGCATGCGCGTACTTCGCTTGGGAATTTGTCAAACGTTCGCAAACGCGCGTAGAATGCTGGCAACGCGGGTGTAGCTCAATGGTAGAGCAGAAGCTTCCCATGCCCCTTTATATCAAGAACAACCACTGTTCATGCGCGTTCCCCCCGCGCGAAACCCCCTGTAGACCAAAAAACCGTTCAAATCAAGGGGTTAGTCACCATCACATTTTCGACCCCACCTGGGTTTCGAAAAGCTGTTGTGGTGCCATTTGTGACTTTCCGCCACAAAAACTTCCCAACCTGCCACACATCAAGCGAGCGTTGATACAATGCAATATTGTACTTGCACTTAGCTCAGGTAAACATGCTCATCAAAAGCGCAGACGACAAAGAGTCGCAGATCGCAATACTTCAGAACCTGCTTTCTCACGAACGTGTGCCCGCTGAAAAGAGGCAACTAATCGAAAGGGAGGTGCGGAATCTATCGGTTGGTATTGCAACCGAAAGACAGGCAGCGTTCGAAATAGATTTCTATGCTGCGCCTAGCAAAAATCTATTCGTCATTCACGATCTTCGCCTTGAAATTGGCGGTCGCGTTGCTCAGATCGATCATTTGTTGATGAATCGAGCGTTTGAAGTTTTCGTTCTTGAAACAAAGACGTTTAGCACTGGATTGTCAATCAATGATAGGGGGGAGTTCTCGACTTTTTATGAAGGGAAAGAAATGGGTATTCCTTCTCCGGTAGAGCAAAATGCACGTCACATATCTGTACTCAAAGACGCATTTAAAGAAATCGGCCTGCCCAAGCGGCTTGGTATCACGTTGCAGCCTTCATTCAATTCAGTAGTTCTCGTTTCGCCAAAAGCGATTATAAATCGCCCCAAACTAGCTAGCTCGGACGCGTCGATCATAAAACTCGATCAGTTTTTTTCTTGGTACCATAAAAAAATGGACGGGTTGACGCTGAAAGATACGGTGGGAATTCTTAAAATATGCTCTAGTGATACGATTAAAAATCTTGGTGAAAAACTGCTTTCATTGCACAAGCCTAACCGCGTTGATTACATTAAAAGGTTTGACCTGGGGTCGGCACTGCTCAGTAAGGAGCAAGTCGAACCGGCGTATGCTGAGCAGAAGACTAGCACTGCTTCAACGGTATTAAAAAGAAAAGAAGAAACGGAATATTTTTGTGCGAATTGCAAAAGCTCGATAGCAACGGTTGTGGCCAAATTTTGTTGGAACAATAAATCCAGATTCGGAGGAAAGGCTTATTGCCGTGTTTGCCAAGCAAAGATGTAATTGCGGGAGAGAGGGCATTTGGATGATCTTCGATTCAACCGATCGCGTGATCAAACATTAGAATAGGCCGCCACAGCTTAAAAAGCCATTGAGGTGGTGGCGGCATACAACACTATGTTACTTCTTTAGGGCCCACACTTAATCGTCATCATCCTCGTAAGCAGGGTGGGCCGATTGTTGGCAGCCGCAGTCCTCAATCGCACCGCCGTAGAATGCGTCTGATCCATCCTCCGTTGACCACAGGTTTGTAGTGCATAAACAGTACTGACATTGATAGTGATATGTGGACATATAACCTCTCGATATTCTTGCCGCAAAATTAGAAGTAGTAATCGTCAAGCTCCACAAATTCTCCCTTGAGCCAGACGTAATGAACGATCGGGGTGTGGAGGCTAATATTCGATTTGTCGCCAATCGGCGGCAACGTGGGCGGTCGATCTGGGTTTGGCTCCTTGCTCATCATCATTTCTATCGCGACGCTTAGGGATACCGGTTCAGGTGGAAAGCTCGGCTCTCTAATATTCCACCTCACCGGTCCTAATGCATCTTCCAGCAAGGTTCGCGCTTCATCGAGCGTAGCTGGAATAGCCATGCCGGTATACCGAAAGAAGTGTAGTCCGGGAAGGTTATTCTCAACGTAAACATCTGCCCGTAATTCTTCCAAATAAGCCTCAGTCCTTGTTCTCATTCCAACCGAACCATTTTCTTTCGTCACAGGGTGGCCAAGAACATAGAAGCCACCATCTGCGTCTTCGTTGCTGTAAGAGTTTTTTAGATCTTCCGCGGTAGAAAAGAATAATCTTGGGTCATGTACGAACCCAGATGACTCTAAAATTCTCGGATTCCACTTTTTTTTATCCCACGGATTTTGCGGATACCACATGGCAAAGGCGAAACCAGATTTGACGGGCGTCTCTACTGTTAGCTCGTAGGCGTTCGCCATCTTTATTACGTGCTTCCAGTCGTGAAATCCAGCATGAAACGCGGCAGCATCCAACGCTGCCGCGAGCTGGATATTTGACTGTTTTCGTAGCTTTTTAGCTTCCGAATTTAGAGTGCGCACTAAGTGAGAAGTAACCGCAAACGGTGGGCGCCTTTCCCTCCACTTGGTGAACAAAGGAAGACTCTGCAAGTAGTAGGGGCGCACTTCCGCTAAGCGATTTACAGCTTCAGAGAAAGAGATAGAGCGCAGCTCAGAAATCCGTTGAGCATGCTCAAGGACGCTAGCGTGGAGAGTTGGTTGCATGGTTATTCCGAATGCACGACGACCTGCAGATGCAGCTGTTGTAAGCCTACCTCTTACATCAATGTCGCCATGATCAAATGACCAAGGTTTTGAATGTGCTTTGCAACTGCCATCCCTGAGGGTTCGCTATAGGTAGGTAGCAAGGCTGGCATGGCCTGTGTGGATTCTACCAATTTATTTTTGGCTGTCAACAGCAATTCATAATCTACCAGCGTCGATTCCGTTGTCTGAAAATCGTTTTCCATGGATGGCTCCCGTACCGAAAACGATATCGAAGTGCCATGAATCTCTACCATCAAAATTACCACAAGCTCCTTCAGCTCCTGCCTGGATTACACTCTCCAGACTGCAATGTTGTCAACAACGTTAAAACCCGCGTAGAATGCAGGCAACGCGGGTGTAGCTCAATGGTAGAGCAGAAGCTTCCCAAGCTTACGACGAGGGTTCGATTCCCTTCACCCGCTCCAATCATGACCTGACGCGAACGCCTGGGTTCAAGATTTCCCCGAATCGACAGGCACATCGCCGCTACGTATCGGCTTCACCAGCTCCCACTCATTATCGGACAATGGACGCGCGTCAGGGTCATCCATCGCTGCGGCTGTAATTTCCGCATCTTCTTCCGGTGTTGGAACCATCGTTCCAGATCTTAAATTCGGCATGGCATTGACTTCCTGGACATTTGCTGCCTTCAAACTGGATGCGGCATGTGCTTGTCGGATCACGGCGATGATGTAGTGTAGACGATGGCTGACCCAGCATCCCACCGTGTAGCGCTGCGCCACGTTCAGTCGCGCCGATGTAGCCTTGCGTTTCACCGTCCAAGCAAGGAGCGCTCTGCATGCCACCGACCTCCCCATCACGCCGTCATCTGCTGGCATCCATGATTGCCGCCTCAAGCGGACTGGCCCTGTCACCGCTGCTCGCTGCTGCACCACCCGCCCCGTTGCTTACCCGACCGATTCCTTCAAGCGGCGAACAACTCCCCGTCATCGGCCTTGGCAGCTGGATCACCTTCAACGTCGGCCGCGACCTGCAGGGCCGCCGCGAATCGGTCGACGTGATGCGCCAGTTCTTCGCCGGTGGCGGCAGGCTGGTCGATTCATCGCCCATGTACGGCTCGGCCCAGGACGTGATCGGCGAGGCGGTGCAAACTCTCAAACCCGTGCGGCTGTTCTCGGCCGACAAGGTCTGGGTCAGCGGCGGCGCGCGTGGCGTGGCGCAGGTCGAGGCGTCGCGCAAGTTGTGGCGCGTGCCGCGCTTCGATCTGCTGCAGGTGCATAACCTGCTGTCGTGGGAAGAGCATTTGCCAATCCTGCTGGCGATGAAGCGGGAAGGGCGGCTGCGCTACGTCGGCATCACCACGTCCGAAGGCCGCCGCCACGCCGAGATCGAGAAAATCATGGCGTCGCAGCCGATCGACTTCGTGCAGATCTCGTACAACGCGCTCGATCGCGACGTCGAGCAGCGCATCCTGCCGCTGGCGCGCGAGCGCAAGATCGGCGTGATCGTCAACCGGCCGTTTCGCCAGGGCGACCTGACGCAGGCGCTGGCCGGGAAGCCGTTGCCTGGCTGGGCGGCCGATATCGGCTGCACGACGTGGGCGCAGGCGCTGCTCAAGTTCATCGTGTCGCATCCGGCCGTCACGTGCGCGATTCCGGCCACGTCCAGCGTCGCGCACGTGCGCGAGAATCTGCTGGCCGGCACCGGTCGCATGCCGGACGAGGCGCTGCGCAAGCGCATCGCGCAGGATGTCGAAAGGCTGGCATGAGCGAGTGGTGGAAGTATTCGCTGTCCGATTTTCTGATGTTTTCAAGCCGCAGCTACTACCGGCTCATCGAGAGCTACAACGCCGCGATCTGGCCTGCACATTTTCTGGCGCTGGTGGCGGGCGTCATCGTGCTCGGCGCCATCGCGCGGCCACGCCAGCACCTGCGACGATCAGCAGCGCTGGTACTGGCTGCAGCCTGGGGCTGGGTCGCATGGGCGTATCACCTGGAGCGCTATGCCGAGATCAACACGGCGGCGCCATACTTTGCTGTGGCGTTCGCAGTGCATGCGCTGCTATTGTGCTGGCTCGCATACAGGCCAAGTAACGCAGCGCCAGCACCGCAACCTCTAGCACTCGGTCTGTCTGGCCTGGCCATCCTCGCCTATCCCTTGCTGGCGCTGGCTCGCGATGGTGGCCAATGGCGTCAGGCAGAAGTCTTCGGCATCGTTCCCGATCCCACAGTCGTTGCCACCCTGGGCGTGCTGCTCGCATGGCGTGCGCCGGCGATCTTCTGGCTGGTCCCGGTGCTCTGGTGCTTGGTCAGCGGCGCGACGCTGATGGAGTTGAAGATCGGCCACGCATGGCTGCTGCCAGCGCTCGCATTGACAGCCGTAGTTGCCCGAGTCATGGGCAGCAAAACACCGCGCGACCTCAACTCGACAGCAAATCCCCAATCCTGAACGAGTCCGTCCCCGCCACTTTACAAACGTGCATCCCGCGCAGC
The DNA here is from genome assembly GCF_014200505.1 of Massilia aurea. GTDB lineage: Bacteria > Pseudomonadota > Gammaproteobacteria > Burkholderiales > Burkholderiaceae_D > Telluria > Telluria aurea_B. Next base: position 127,066 of record NZ_JACHBX010000004.1, read on the forward strand.
AGATGCCGGTGCGCGGTGCACGCAAACAGCAACCCGGGGCGGCTCGCCGCCACTGGCGTGACCTGCCCGCTGACCGGATTGACGATGTCCGCAATCGGCTCGCCTGCTTCGACCCGTTCCCCCAGCGCCTTGCGCAGCACCAGCACGCCCGCATGCGGCGCGGTCAGTGGTTCGACGGCGTCGAGCGGTGTCGGCGCGCAGGCGTAGGCGGGCATGTCGCCAACCGGGATATCCAGCACGCCCTGATGCGCCAGGTAGCGCAGCAGCGCATCGGCATCCTTGCGCGCGTAGTCGTAATTGACGTCGTTCTCGCCCCGCAGTTCAACCGTGACGGCCACGCAGGCCGGTGGAATCGCGGCATCGGGATAGTGGCGTGTAAGGTCCCACCACAGGCGGCCGCACGCTTCGTCGAACGGTTCGCCGCCCGATTCCGTCGCCACCAGCAGCACGCGCGCTTCCATCAGCGCAGCCAGCGGCAGCACTGCCTCGACCAGCGGGGTGCCCGCGTACATGTGCAGCACCGCCTCGGTGTCGCAGTGCAGGTCGAGCATGATGTCGGCGTCGATCGCCATCGTGAGCAGCGTTTTCTTGAGCGTGGCGGTAGGGTTGCCAGGCTCCCAGCTGGCCACCGAACGCCGTGCATGCTGGCGGATCAGCGCGACGTTGGCGGCGGCGTCCTGACCCAGCTGGCCGGCTACTCCCGCCATCACATCCTGCGCTACGTGGCGGTAGGCGCGATTGAAGTTGGTGCCGGTCGCCAGGTCGTAGCGGCCGAACGGCGCGCCGTGAATCACCTGCCCCAGGCCGATCGGATTGGCCACCGGCACCAGGATCACCTCGCCCTTGATGCGGCCTTCGGCGTCGAGGCGCTCGAGTTCCTGGCGCAGCACGTGTGCGACCAGCATGGCCGGCACTTCATCCGCGTGCAGCGAGGCCTGGATATAGACCTTCTTGCCGCTGCCTGGCACGCCGTAATGGAATGAGGTCAGGTTGACGGCGGCGATATGCTCGTCGATGGCGATCGGGTGTTTCGTGGAATGCATGGACAGACTCCGGCAAGCTGGGTGAAGACGCGATTATGGCCGATCCGGGCGGCGCGGCGCGTCGGCTATAATGACAGCCGCATTTTCCTCTTCACTTTCTTCGTCCCCACATCCCATGTCTCTTGATAAGCCCAACAATGGCCCGGCGCGGTCCATGCTGTACGATCCCACCGAACACCGCATCCGCAGTTTTGTCACGCGCGCGGGCCGGCTGTCGACCGCGCAGGCGCGGGCCTTCGATGAACTGGGCCCCAAGTTCCTGATCGGGTACAAGAAAGAACCGCTCGACGTGGCGCAGGCCTTCGGCCGTACCGCGCCGGTGATCCTGGAAATCGGCTTCGGCATGGGCGACACCACGGCCCACATCGCCAAGCTGATGCCCGAGAAAGACTTCATCGGCGTCGAAGTGCATACGCCGGGCGTCGGCAGCCTGCTCAAGCAGATCGGCGAGCAGGATATTGCCAACCTGCGCCTGATCCAGCACGATGTGTTCGAGGTGCTCAACCACATGATCGTCGACTGCTCGCTCGACGGCGTGCACGTGTTCTTCCCCGACCCCTGGCACAAGGCGCGCCACAACAAGCGCCGCCTGATCCAACCGGCGTTCGTCAAGCTTCTGTGCCAGAAGCTGGCCCCTGGCGGCTACCTGCACCTGGCGACCGACTGGGAAGACTACGCAGTGCAGATGCTGGAAGTCTTGAGCGCCGAGCCCGAACTGACCAATACTGCCGACGGCTACGCGCCGCAGCCGGCTTACCGTCCGCTGACCAAGTTCGAGAACCGCGGCATCAAGCTCGGTCACGGTGTGTGGGACCTGGTCTTCACGCGCAAGTAAAGAAGTCGTCGTTCGCACCATTCCCTTCGTCGTTCGTCACGCGCCGCTGTCCATGGCAGCGGTTCTTCCCCAGACTGGTCTCGTTGCTATACATTGACGAGAACGGAGGAAGCCATGTGGGGACGCGTCGCGAACTGGTGGACAGAGTGGGAACAGGAGCTGCTGGCGGTGTTGAAGACGCCTGGCCTGGCTGACCAGGCGCCAGCCGGATGGCGGCGCGCCATGGCGTGCAAGGCTGCAAAGCTATCGCACATCGAGCGCCAGGAGGTGTATCGCATCTCGGTAACCTACCGTGGCTGGGCGCTGGTACGCCTCCTTGCCAAGCTGTGTCTGGTCTTTTCAGTATTCGGCGCGCTGGTCAAGATGGCATTTCTGCCCAAGCTGTCGATGCTGGGGGCTGTCGTGGCAGCCAATGGCGTCGGGCTGGGTGTGCTGACCGCCCTGGTCGGGATCTGGTTCAACCATGAAAAGTATTCGCTGCGCGGAGGCAAGTTGCTTGCCAATACCATCCTCCTGGGGATGCTGGGTGGCTTGTTCGGCTCGGTAGTGGCCATGATTTTTCGGGGGGGCTCCTGGGCGCGCCTGCTGGAGTCGGCGCCGAGGGTGCTGATGTTGAGCGGTTTCGGCGTCCTGGTGCTGGTGGTGTTGCCCGGCTTCGTGCTGGCGACGGTGCGCAATCGTCACTATGCGCTGCTCGCCTTGAAGCTTGAGCAGGACGCCGAGCAGGCTCGCCTGGCCCGTGAACTGAGCGAGACCCAACTGCGCCTGTTGCGCGCCCAGATCGAACCACACTTCCTGTTCAACACCCTCGGCGCGGTCCAGCAACTGGCCGAGCAAGGCGCGCCGCGCGCCGCCGAACTCACGGCGCACCTGATCGATTTTCTGCGCGCCAGCATGAGCGACATGCGCTGCGAGCAGGTGAGCCTGGCCACCGAATTCGGCCTGGTCGAATCGTATCTGGCCGTGATGCAGATCCGGATGGGTGAGCGCCTGCGGTTCCGGATCGATCTCCCCACCAGCCTGGCCGCCACCCGGATCCCGAGCATGCTGGTATTGACCCTGGCCGAGAACGCGATCAAGCACGGCATCGAGCCGTCGCTGCGCGGCGGCGAAATCACCGTCACCGCGCAGGAAGACGCCAATCACATTCGCATTGCTGTGCATGACAGCGGCGTGGGCATGAGCGACACGCCCGGCAACGGCACGGGCCTGGAGAATGTGCGCAGCCGCCTGCGCCTGGCCTATGGCGAGAGCGCCAGCCTGGCGCTGAGCGAAGCCGAACCGGGCCTGCTGGCCGAACTCCTCATCCCCCGCAAGGACGCGCAATGACCGTCACGATACTGGTCGCCGAAGACGAACCGCTGATGCGCGAGCGCCTGCTCGGCATGCTGGCGCTGGCCTGGCCCGACGCGCAGGTGATCGCGGCGGTCGACAATGGCCTCGATGCCTGGGACGCCTATCTGGAGCATGCGCCGCGCGTGGTGTTCCTCGATATCCGCATGCCCGGCCTGTCGGGTCTGGAAGTAGCCGAGCGCATCGGCCGCCAGGCGCACGTGGTGTTCGTCACCGCCTACGACCAGTACGCCGTCGATGCGTTCGACGCGGGCGCGGTCGACTATCTGCTCAAGCCCATCCAGCCGGGGCGCCTGGATAAAGCGCTGGCGCGGCTGCGCGAAAAACTCGACAGCCAGCCAATGGATGTGAGCGCAGTCGTCCGGCAAGTAAAAGCGGCGTCGCCGGCGCCAGCGCACGAAAAATTGAAGTGGCTGAAAGCCAGCGTGGGCAAGCAGATCCGCCTGATCGACGTTGAGGAGGTACTGTTCTTCCAGGCCGATACCAAGTACACGCGCGTGGTGCTCGAAGGGTCGGAGGCGCTGGTGCGCATCCCGTTGAAGGATTTATTGGGCGGACTCGATCCCGACCGTTTCTGGCAGATCCATCGCGGCACGGTCGTGAAGGTGACGGCGATCCGCGCCGCCGAGCGCATCGACGCCGAGCGCATGCAGGTGCTGCTGCGCGGCAGCAGCGAAATGCTGCCCGTCAGCCGCAGTTTTACTTATCTGTTTCGCGAGTAAAGGCTAGAGCATCTCGTTGATGATCGCGACGATCGCGTCGCCATACGACACGAGCTTTTTCTCGCCCACGCCGGTCACGCCGCGCAGCTGGTCGATCGAGGTCGGCTTGACCTTGGCGATCTCGCGCAGCGTCGCATCCTGGAACACGACATACGCCGGCACGCCGTGTTCGCGCGCGGTGCCCATGCGCCACGAGCGCAGGCGCTCGAAGATACCTTGCTCGGAGCGCGACAGCTCCACTTCCTCGAACGTCGAGCGCGACGTGGAAGGGCGCTTGGCCTTGACCGGTTTCTGGTACTGGCGCAACTGCACCGTCTGCTCGCCCTTGAGCACTGGACGCGCGGCGTCGGTGAGCTTGAGCGAACTGAAGGCGTCGTGGTCGACGGTGACGAGGCCCAGCGCAATGGCCTGGCGCAGGATGGCGCGCCACTCCTGCTCGCTGCGGTCGGCGCCAACGCCATACACGGTGAGCTTGTCGTGGTGCCACTGGGTGATGCGCTCGGTGGTTGCGCCGCGCAGCACGTCGATCACGTGGCCGCCGGCAAAGCGCTGGTCGACCCGGTAGATGGTGGAAAGAAGCTTTTGCACCGGCACCGAGCCATCGAAGCTCACCGGCGGGATCAGGCAGGTGTCGCAGTTGCCGCACGGGCCCGAGCGTTCGCCGAAATAGTCGAGCAGGCGCATGCGGCGGCACGACAGGGTTTCGCACAGGCCGAGCATGGCGTCGAGCTTCATCGACAGCACGCGCTTGAACGTTTCGTCGGCCTCGGATTCGTCGATCATCCGGCGCTGCAGGACAACGTCTTGCAGGCCGTAGGCCATCCAGGCGCTGGCGGGGCCGCCGTCACGGCCGGCGCGGCCGGTCTCCTGGTAATAGCCTTCGATGCTTTTTGGCAGATCGAGGTGGCACACGAAGCGTACATCGGGTTTGTCGATGCCCATGCCGAAGGCGATGGTGGCGACCATGACGATGTTTTCTTCGCGCAGGAAGCGCGCCTGGTTCTTGGCGCGCACCGCGTATTCCATGCCGGCGTGGTACGCCATGGCGCGGATGCCGTTTTCGTTGAGGAAGTCGGCGGTTTCTTCGACCTTCTTGCGCGACAGGCAGTAGACGATGCCCGAGTCGCCCGAATGCTCGCCGGCGATGAAGTCGAGCAGCTGCTTGCGGCCGTTGGCTTTCTCGACGATCGAGTAGCGGATGTTGGGGCGGTCGAACGACGAAACGAACTGGCGCGCTTCGCCCAGTTGCAGGCGCAGCGCGATCTCGGCGCGCGTTTGCTGGTCGGCCGTCGCCGTGAGCGCGATGCGCGGCACGTTCGGGAAACGCTCGTGCAGGATCGACAGGCGGATGTACTCGGGGCGGAAGTCGTGGCCCCATTGCGAGACGCAGTGCGCTTCGTCGATCGCGAACAGCGAGATCTTCGATGCGTCGAACAGCTCGAGGCAGCGCTGCGTCATCAGGCGCTCGGGCGCCACGTAGACCAGATCGATCTCGCCGGTGCGCACGAGGCGCTCGATGCGCATCGCTTCTTCGAACGTCTGGGTCGAATTGAGGAACGCGGCGCGCACGCCGACTTCTTCGAGCGCATCGACCTGGTCCTGCATCAGCGCGATCAGCGGCGAGATGACCACGCCGACGCCGTCGCGCAGCAGCGCGGGAATCTGGTAGCACAGCGACTTGCCGCCGCCGGTGGGCATCAGGACCAGCGCGTCGCCGCCACTGGCCACGTGCTCGACGATCTCGCCCTGCTGGCCGCGGAAGGCGGGGTAGCCGAAGACGGTCTCGAGCACGTGAAGCGCACGCGCGCTGAGGTCGGCGCCAGTGTCGGTGACCATGTCGGCGCCGGTGTCTGAATTCATACGATCAATGTCGGACAGAGTGTTCAAGCTGTGTATTGGACCGGCTGATGCTGCAGGTTTAGTCCGCCCAGGTAAGCAGGTCGAATTGGGCGGTCACGAGGATCAGGATACCGAATACGATACGGTACCAGGCAAAGATCGTGAAGTCGTGTGTGCTGATGTAACGCAGGAGCCAGCGCACGCACAGGAATGCGGAAATAAACGCTGAGAAAAAGCCCAGGCTAAACAGCGGCACATCGGCCATCGACAGCAGGTCGCGCTCCTTGGCGATCGAGTAGACCGTGGCGCCCAGCATCGTGGGCATGGCCAGGAAAAACGAGAATTCGGTGGCCGCCTTGCGCGACAGGCCGAACAGCATGCCGCCGATGATCGTCGAGCCCGAACGGCTGGTGCCCGGGATCAGCGCGAACGCTTGCGCGAAGCCGACCTTGAGTGCATCGAGCATGCTCATGTCGTCGACCGTCTCGACCCGCGCCGGCTTGGGATTCTGGCGGTTGCGGTGTTCGACCCACAGGATGACGATACCGCCGAGCACCAGGGCGACGGCCACGGGAATCGGGTGGAACAGCACTTCGGTAATGGCCGCGCTGAACAGCACGCCGGCAATGGCGGCGGGAAAGAATGCGATCACGACATTGCGCGCAAAGCGCTGCTGGACGGGATCGGCGCCCAGTCCGGCGAACACCTTCGCGATGCGCGCACGGTATTCCCAAACCACGGCCAGCATGGCGCCGGCCTGGATGACAATCTTGAAAACGGTTGCCTTGGTGCCCGTGAAATCGAGCAAGCTGCCCATCAGGATCAGGTGGCCGGTCGACGAAATCGGAAGGAATTCAGTGAAACCCTCGACCAGGCCCATGATGATTGCCTTAATGGCGAGAACGATATCCATGGTGTTTTTGTGCTGTGGAAGTGAACTGTGGGAGGTACATGCGAGGGGGCAGAGCTTACCATGAGCGGGGCGGCTGCCGTTGGGCTAACTGAACCGTACGAGCTGCTGCGGATGGCATCAAGGCCGTTTTAATCTCGCTGTAAAGATGTGTCATGCGTAAAAACGCGTGCTACACTCAAGCCCATGAGTCTTTTTCTTGTCCTCATTCTTGCTGCGCTGGCCTGGGTAGCATTTCATGATTGGCAGTTGCCCAACGCCTTGCGTTACCGGCCTTTTCAGGGCCGGGCGTGGCGTAGTTCTTTCCCTTCCGCATCCCGCAAGGACATCCGCGATTTCCTCGCCGTGTGTGGCTCGGCCTGCGCTTTTCGCGCTTGCGACCGCTTGCATCTGCGCCCTGACGATCCGGTGCTCAATGTCGTGCGCGCTGCCAAGCCAACGCGCTGGATGCCCGACGCCACCGACATCGAACCATTGGCGCGCGCACTGCGCGAACGCTATGGCGTCTTGCTGGCGGACATCTGGCACGACGGCCTGACGCTTGGCGGCCTGTTCCAGCGCGTGCAACAGGCACGCGGCAAGCCAGCGATCTAAGCCACCATATTCATACGGGCTCGGGCGACGTCAGCCGTTCCAGCTCACCCAACCACACCATCGCCTGCGTCCGCGTATCGCCACACATCTCGTGCGACGGTTGCAGCCCGCCGCAAAAGGCGGGCCGCTCGGGCTGCCCAAAGATGCGGCAGCGCTCGTCCTCTCCCAATTGCACGCAACGCACGCCTGCCGGCTTGCCATTAGGCATGCCAGGGATCGGGCTGGTGATAGACGGGGCGGTGCAGCAGGCGCCGCATTGCGGCCGGCACTGGAAGGGGACAGAAGTGGACAGCATGGCGTTTGAAAAGTGGCAGACCGCAAGTATACATCGGACCGCGACGCCTGCATCAGATGATGTGGTTCGTACTTTTTGTGGCAAAAAACAACCTATTTTTAGTCAGGCAGCGGTCGCTTGACGGCAACAACATGACAGGTCTATATTGGTTGTTCCTTAGATAATTTCTGAGTGGGAAAATGGACTGCCAAACAGACAGCAAGCCACGCTGGGAACGTCGCAAGGAAGCGCGGCCGCAGGAGTTGCTTTCGGCTGCCGTCGAGCTGTTCGTCGAGCGCGGCTTTGCCTCCACCCGCCTGGAAGACGTGGCCAAACGCGCCGGTGTGTCCAAGGGCACCTTGTATCTGTATTACACCAACAAGGAAGACCTGTTCAAGGCCGTCGTGCGCCAGAGTATCGTGCCGATGCTGGGGCAGGCCGAAATCTCGGTGGCTGAATTCGAAGGCCACAGCGCCGACCTGCTGCGCAGCGTGATCCTGTCGTGGTGGCATCGCGTGGGCGCGACCAAGGCGTCCGGCATCAGCAAGCTGATCTTTGCGGAAGCCGATAATTTCCCCGAGCTGGCGCGCTTTTACCAGACCGAAGTCATGAGCCGCGGCATGCGCATGATTTCCAGCATGCTCGAGCGCGGCGTGCAGCGCGGCGAGTTTCGTGCGATCGATATTTCCCAGACCACCCAGGTGTTGATCGCGCCGATGCTGATGCTGTCCACCTGGAAACACACCATCGCCCCGTGCGAGCGCTGCGACCTGCATCCCGAAGCCTTCCTCGACGCCTTCCTCGACATCACCCTCAATGGCCTCGTGCCGGCTGGCCAACCTGCCCGCTAAACGCCCGTTCACGCCAGGGACGGTTTTCTGGCGTTCATCCCCTCCAAACTGCAGACTGTCGCAATTTTCCTCTGGGGAAGGCGTGCGTCGATAAGATGTGCCTCGAGATACCTATTCAGGTAGGTTCCAGCACCGTTCACGGATTAGAATATCGGATTGTTTATTTTTCCACCGAGAACTGAAATGAATATCGAACAAGCCCGCTTCAATATGATCGAACAGCAGATCCGTCCTTGGAATGTGCTGGACCAGGACATCCTCGACCTGCTGCACGTGGTCAAGCGTGAACAATTCGTGCCACTGGCGTATCAGAACCTGGCATTTGCCGACACCGAAATCCCGCTGCCGGGCGGCGAAGCCATGCTCAATCCGAAGGTTGAAGCGCGCATGGCGCAAGAGGCTGGCGTCAAGCAGGGCGACAACGTGCTGCAGATCGGCACCGGTTCGGGCTACCTGGCAGCGCTGCTGGCGAGCAAGGCGCGTCACGTGACGAGCGTTGAAATCCTGCCGGAAACCGCCGCCCAGGCCAAGCAGAACCTGGACGCTGCCGGCATCACCAATGTCGCGGTCGAAGTGGGCAATGGCGCCCAGGGCTGGGCCACCGGCACCGACTACGACGTGATCGTCGTGTCGGGCGCGCTGCCGCTGCTGCCGGAGTCGCTGATCAAGCAACTGAAAATCGGTGGCCGCATGATCGCGATCGTCGGTGCTGCGCCGGCCATGACGTGCCAGCTGATCACCCGCACCTCGGCTACCGCGCATGAGGCGGTCACCGTGTTCGAGACTGTCGCCAAGCCGCTGACGGGCGCATCGAAGCCGTCCGGTTTCACGTTCTGAGGGCGCCGTGATGCAACAGATTACTGCTCCCGAATTGGCCGCCTTGCTGGCCGACCCGGCGCGCGAGCAGCCGCTGCTGCTCGACGTGCGTGAAAACTGGGAATTCGAGACGTGCCGGATTGCCGGCTCGACCCAGATTCCGATGAACCTGATTCCGGTGCGCGTGACCGAGATCGACGACGACCGCGAGGTCGTCTGCATCTGCCACCACGGGGCGCGCAGCATGCAGGTTGCTGCCTTCCTCGAGCGCAATGGATTTAGCAATGTAACCAACTTGACGGGCGGGATACACGCCTGGGCTTTGCAAGTCGATCCGTCGATGCCGACGTATTGACCTGATTCCAAAAACTTGATGACCCCTGTGGAGATAGCAATGCAGAAACCCCTTATCGCCGTGCTGCTTGCGAGCGCGTGCTTCTCGCTCAACGCCGGTGCTGCCGACCTGATCCAGGTGTATCAGCAGGCACTGGCCAATGACGCGACGTACGCGAGTGCGCGTGCTTCGCTGTCGGCGAGCCGCGAGCGCATCATCCAGGGGCGTGCAGGGCTACTCCCGACCGTTGGCATCAGCGGTGCACTCAGCAAGAACGACAATGATTTCGATCCATGGAATGTCGGCCAGCTCGGCACCTTGCCGAACGGCCAGCCGGGCACCATCAACAGCAGTGGCTCGAACCTGCGCACCAACGAATACACGCTGGCGCTGCAGCAGCCGCTGTATCGCTGGGATCGCTGGGAAACCTACCAGCAGAGCAAGCTGCAGCAAGCCATCGGCGAAGCCCAGTTTGCCCAGGCCCAGCAGGACCTGATCACGCGCGTGGCGCAGGCCTACTTCGACGTGCTGGCGGCGCAAGACAAGCTGGAATCGACCCGCGCCCAGAAGGACGCCACCACCGAGCAACTGGCATCGGCCAAGCGCAATTTTGAAGTGGGCACCCAGACCATCACCGATACGCACGAGGCGCAAGCCGCGTATGACCTGGTGCTGGCGCAGGAATTTGCTGCCGTCAATGACCTGGACAACAAGCGCAACGCGCTGCAGGCCATCATCGGCACTGCGCCGGGCAACCTGGCAGCGCTCAAGCCGGGTACCACGCTGGCCGTGCCGCAGCCGGCCACGGTCGATCCGTGGGTGTCGTCGGCCGAGAACCAGAACTATGGCGTGACGGTCAGCCAGCTCCAGGTGGAAATCGCCACGCGCGACATCTCGCGCAACCGCGCCGGGCACATGCCGACGCTCGACCTCGTGGCCAGCTCGACGCGCCGCGACGTCAACGGCCGCACCGGCAGTTCGGGCGACACCAAGAACAATGCGATCGGCCTGCAGTGGAGCGTGCCGATCTTCAGCGGTTACGCCGTCACCAGCCGCGTGCGCGAATCGATCGCGCTGGAAGACCGCGCCCGCAACGAGCTGGAAGCAACGCGCCGCAATGCAGCGCTGCAGGCACGCCAGTCATTCCTCGGCGTGAACAGCGGCCTGGCACAAGTGAAAGCACTGGAGGCGGCGGAAGTGTCGAGCCAGTCGGCGCTCGAATCGAACAAGCTTGGCTACCAGGTGGGCGTGCGGATCAATATCGACGTGCTCAATGCCCAGCGCCAGCTGTACCAGACCCGTACCGACCTGTCGCGTGCGCGCTATGACGTGATCGTCAATGGCTTGCGCCTGAAAGCGGCGGCAGGTTCGCTGCGCGAGACCGATCTGACGCCGGTGAACAGTTTGCTGGTGGAGTAACTACGTAGGGTGGACGGCTATGCCGTCCACGCGTTCAAACCTACCCCGGTTTGTGGCATCGTGAGTGTCGTTGAACGCGTGGACGGAGAACCCGTCCACCCTACAATAATCTATAGCCCTCGCGCCTTGCGCCACTGAATCAGTTCAGCAATCGTCAGGATCGGAAAATCGCGCTCTGCAGCGAACTGTTCGATCTGCTCCCCGCGCATCATCGTGCCATCGGCGTTCATCAATTCGCACAGCACGGCTGCCGGCTGCAGACCGGCCAGCCGGGCCAGGTCGACCGAACCTTCGGTGTGTCCGGCGCGGGCCAGCACGCCGCCGGGCGTGGCGCGCAGCGGGAATACGTGGCCCGGGCGCACGACGTCGTCCGGCCGGGCGTCATGCGCGATGGCGGCCCGGATCGTGGTCACGCGGTCGGCGGCCGAGACGCCGGTGGTCACGCCATGGCGCGCCTCGATCGAGACCGTGAACGGCGTGCCAAAGCGGCTGCCATTGTCCGGCGCCATTGGCGGCAGTTCAAGTGCGCGGACCTTGTCATCAGGCAGGCACAGGCAGACGATGCCGCTGCATTCGCGGATCATCAGGGCCATGGTGTCGCTGGTGATGTGTTCGGCGGCGACGATCAGGTCGGCCTCGTTCTCGCGATCGAAATCGTCAAGCAGGATGACCGGAATGCCGGCGCGCATGGCATCCAGCGCCGCGGCGATGCGGCCTTCCAGGTCGTGACTGAAAAGGGTATAGGTAGAAACCAGCATGTGAAACGCTCCTCGCAAAGTGGGCGAAAAACGCATCAGGGCAAAGCGCAGCCGCACGCCCATCTGCCCCACGCAAGGCAGGGCAGGCCGGGCGCGTGAACGCGCACATCTTCTTTCATCCGGACTATACCGTCGGCTCTGGCATCGCACCAGATCTGCTGACCCTGCCCGGCATGGTGCCGGGCAGGCGCTCGCGGGCTCGACCGTTGCCGGTCATACCGCCGGTGGGGAATTGCACCCCGCCCCGAAGACGTAATGTTGTAGATGCCTGCAGGATGCAGGCGCGGCGATTGTAGCAGCGCCGCGCGATCCCTGCAGGCGGCAGGCTTACTTGCTCAGGCCGCCACCGCTGGCGTTGTCGGCGCGTTCGATCAGCTCGACCTTGTAGCCGTCCGGATCGGTAATGAAGGCGATCACGGTGCTGCCGCCCTTGACCGGGCCCGGCTCGCGCGAGATGTTGCCGCCAGCTGCACGCACCTGGTCGCAGGTGGCGTAGATGTCAGCGGTGGAGATGGCGATGTGGCCGTAGGCCGTGCCCATGTCGTAGCTGTCGGTGCCCCAGTTATAGGTCAGCTCGAGTTCGGCGTGATCGGGATTGCTGCCGTAGCCAAGGAAGGCCAGGCTGTATTTGTACTCGGCGTTCTCGCTCGTGCGCAGCAGTTTCATGCCCAGCACGGTGGTGTAGAAGTCGATGGAGCGTTGCAGGTCGCCGACCCTCAACATGGTATGCAGGATGCGCATCGTGTGTGCCTTATGTGGTTCGGAAAGACCGTCATTTTATGCCTTCGACGGTTTCCTTGCCGGACAGGGCCCGATGCGCATCCGATCTTGCTATCAGCTCTCGAGCTTGGCGTCGAGTGTGATAGTGGCGTTCAGCAGCTTCGACACCGGGCAGTTTTCCTTTGCCGTGGTCGCTGCCTTGTCGAAGGCTTCCTGGCTCGCGCCCGGGATCTTCGCGCGCAGTTCCAGGTGGATCGCCGTGATCGAGAAGCCGCCTTCGACTTTTTCCATCGACACGGTGGCCTTGGTGCGCAGTTCGTCGGCGGTCAGGCCGGCCTGGCCGAGCTGGCCCGACAGTGCCATCGTGAAGCAGCCTGCGTGCGCCGCACCGATCAGTTCTTCCGGGTTGGTGCCTGGCGCATCTTCAAAGCGGGTGTTGAAGCCATATGGCTGGTCCTTCAGTGCGCCGCTGCCGGTCGACACCTGGCCCTTGCCATCCTTGATGCCACCACTCCATACGGCGCTGCCGTCGCGTTTGATTGTCATGTCTTAGTTCCTTTCGTTGGTGTTGTCAGTATCGTCGTCGTCTTTTGCCTCGGGCGCCGGTTCGGCCTCGTGGTCGCGCATGTCGCGATGGCGGTCCGGTAGCGGGGTGGCCTGGCCACTCGCGCCGGGCGCCGCATCGACAGCCGCCGAGATGCCGGGCGTGCCGCGTGCTTCGGTATCGATCAGGCCTTGTTCGAGGTCGCTGGCAGCCTGCTTCATGATGCCGCGTGGCTCGGTGTCCTGGCCATCCGGCGTTTCATCGCGTTCGTGCGGCTGGCGTTTGACGCCATCGTTGCCCATCGGTTCGTCCGTATTCACGGCGCGGTCTTTTGCATTGGTCGCCATCGCGATCTCCTTTTGTATTTTCGTCATCCTCATCCTAACTGCCCACGCCCAAAACGGTCGCTCAATTGAACTTTGTAAATATGATGCTTTTTTGCAATTACTTGGCTAAGATAGGATACTGAATGTCTCTACGGAAGATGCACCGTGACGCCTGATACCCTGCCGCAGCACGCCACGGCGGTCTGCAAGAACTGCCGCGCCGCCACCGATGGCAACTATTGTCATCAGTGCGGCCAGGCCACGCACCTGCACGTGCCGAGCGCGCGCGAGTTCCTGCACGAATTCATCGCGCACTACGTCGCACTCGAAGGCGCGCTGTGGAAGTCGCTTGGCGGGTTACTCTTCAAGCCGGGCTTTCTCACCTGCGAATACATCGAAGGCCGGCGCGCCCGCTACCTGCAGCCGCTGCGCCTGTATCTGACGTTCAGCATCATCTTTTTTGCGCTGTTCAAGTTCAGTGGGATGGAAGTGATCAATCTCGGCGAAGAGATCCCACCGTCGGCCGTCGTCGTGTCGGGTGACAGGAAAGCCCCCGAGCCTGCCACTGAATTCAAGCGCGCCGTCGCGCCGCTCGTGACTGGCGCCGGATCCTTCAACACCACCCTGGGTCAGAAAGTCCAGCACTTCCTCGACCTGCCGCGGCGCGATCAGGAAGTGGCGCTCAAGGGGGCATTCTTCAGCTATACGCCGTATGCGGTATTCGCGCTGATGCCATTATTCGCGCTTTACCTGCGGATCCTGTACGTGCGCACGGGGCGGCGCTACGGTGAGCATTTCCTGTTTGCGCTGCACACCAATGCGTTTGCCTTCCTGATGTTCAGCGTGCTGTTGACGCTGCCGCCAATGCTGGATTTCCTGGAACTGCCGCTGTCGCTGTGGCTGCTCTTGTATCTGCCGCTGGCGATGCACAGGGTGTATGGCGGCGCGCGCCTGGCCACGGGCCTGCGCTGGATCGTGCTGAGCCTGCTTCATGTGCTGAGCCTGATCCTCGCAGTGATGGTTGCCATGGGCGCGGCACTCGTGGGCTGAACTTGCGGGACGGGGGCGGCGACCGGTATACTGTGCATCTGTACAGTGTTTGCCGAGCGCTGCTATGGCAGCCGCAGGAATTATCGGTTAATCTCCAGCGTGTTGTTAACCTACTACTGCCGAGATCGCCATGCCCGCTTCGCCCCAACCGCAACAGATCATCGCGCTCGTGGTGCGGCATAACACGCCAGGCGTCGAAGAGCCGGTCAGCCGCATCCGCGATTTTCTGGCCGCGGCCGGCTACCGCGTCGTGTTCGAGGCCGATACCGCCGCCAATCTCGCGCTCGACAATCTCGAATCGATGACCGTGGCCGAGCTCGGCGTCCAGGCGCAGATCGGCATCGTCGTTGGCGGCGACGGCACCATGCTCGGCATTGCGCGCCAGCTGGCCGAATACGATATCGCCCTCATCGGCATCAACCTGGGGCGCCTGGGCTTCATCACCGATATCGCGCTGGACGACATGCTGCCGCAACTGAGCAGCATCCTGCAGGGCCGCGCGCGGCGCGAAGAGCGCACGCTGTTAGAAGCGCGCGTGATGCGCGATGGTGCGCTGATCTTTTCCAGCGTCGCGGTCAACGACGTCGTCGTGGCGCGCGGCACCGGCGCCGGCATGGTCGAACTCAAACTGAGCGTCGACGGTCAATTCATGTACAACCAGCGCTCGGACGGCCTGATCGTCTCCACGCCCACCGGCTCGACGGCGTACGCGCTGTCTGCCGGCGGGCCATTGCTGCATCCTAGCCTGGGCGGCACGGTGCTGGTGCCGATCGCGCCGCATGCGCTGTCGAACCGGCCGATCGTGGTGCCCGACACCAGCGAGATCGTCGTTGAACTGGTCAGCGGGCGCGACATCAGCGTCAACTTCGACATGCAGACTTTCACGAGCCTGCAACTGGGCGACCAGATCGTGATTTCGCGCTCGCCGCACACGATCACGTTCCTGCACCCACTCGACTGGAGCTACTACCACACGCTGCGCCAGAAGCTGCACTGGAACGAGTACCCCACCAACGACGGCAGGCTCAAGTAAGCTAGCCATCGCAGCCGCCCGCATTTGCTACAGAGTCGTCAAAGAATCGCCCTAACCGCCGGAGACCCGATTTTTCATGCTGCGCACACTTACCATCCGCGACTTCGTCATCGTCGACGCCATCGAACTGGAATTCTCGAACGGCTTCTCGGTGTTCACCGGCGAAACCGGCGCCGGCAAGTCGATCCTGATCGATGCGCTGCAGCTGGCGCTGGGCGGCCGCGGCGATGCCAGCATGGTGCGCGAAGGCGCCGCCAAAGCCGACATCACCGCTGATTTCGCACCGACCGAGGTGGCGCGTGTCTGGTTGGCCGAACACGACTTCAGCGCTGACGAGGGCGGGGCGCTGCTGCGCCGCGTGATCGACAACGCCGGCCGCTCCAAGGGCTATATCAACGGCGTCGCCGCCACGGCGGCCCAACTGCGCGAGCTGGGCGACCTGCTGGTCGACATCCACGGCCAGCACGCGCACCAGAGCCTGCTCAAGCCCGACGCCCAGCGCGCGCTGCTCGACAACCAGATCGGCGTGCGCGATCCGGCCGCGCGCATCGAGGCGCAAGAAGTGTCGCAAGCCTGGCGCACCTGGCGCGCGCTGGTGCGCCAGCGCGAAGAATACGAAGCCGATGCCAAGAACGTGCTGATCGAGCGCGAGCGCCTCGAGTGGCAAGTGGCCGAACTCGACAAGCTGGCACCGAAAGCCGGCGAGTGGCTCGACATCGGCAACGAGCACAGCCGCCTGTCGCACGCCGCGACGCTGCTCGAAGGCGCGCAGGAAGCGCTGGCGGCGATCTCCGAATCCGACCACCCGATCCTGTCGCAACTGTCGACCCTCAACGCCAAGCTGGGCAAGCTGGTCGACGTCGATACGCAGCTGCAATCGGTGCTCGACTGCATGGAGCCGGCGCGCATCCAGCTGCAAGAAGCGGTGTCCGAGCTGAACACGTACATCGACAAGGTCGAGCTCGACCCGGCGCGCCTGCGCGAAGTCGACGCGCGCATGGAAGCGCTGCACACGGCGGCGCGCAAGTACCGCGTCACGCCCGAAGAACTGCCGGACGAACACGCGCTGCTGGCCACCAAGCTGCGCCAGCTGGCCGATGCCACCGACATCGACGGCCTGCGCAAGCAGGAAGAAAAGGCCGAAGCGGCGTACATGGATGTGGCCGGGCGCCTGTCGGTGCGGCGTGCGGCCGCGGCGCACGAGCTGGGATCGCAGGTGACGGCGGCGATGCAGGAGCTCAGCATGAGTGGCGGCAGTTTCGCCATCGGCCTGAACCGCGGCGAGCCGGGCGCGCATGGCCTGGAACACATTGAATTCCTGGTGGCGGGTCACGCGGGCGTCGTGCCGCGGGCACTGGCCAAGGTCGCGTCGGGCGGCGAGCTGGCGCGCATCTCGCTGGCGATCTCCGTCATCACGTCGAATGCGACGACCGTGCCGACGCTGATTTTTGACGAAGTCGACACCGGCATCGGCGGCGGCGTGGCCGAGGTGGTGGGGCGCCTGCTCAAGCGCCTGGGCCAGCAACGCCAGGTGCTGTGCGTGACGCACTTGCCGCAGGTGGCCAGCCAGGCAAACCAGCACTTCCAGGTGGCCAAGGGCACGACCGATGCCGGCCGCACGGTCTCGCGCATCGACGTGCTCGACAAGCGCGCGCGGGTCGAGGAAGTGGCGCGCATGCTGGGCGGGATCGAAATTACCGAGACCACACGCAAGCATGCAAGGGAGTTGCTGGCGTCGTGATGGCTTGCATGCGCGGGCCCCGGGTGTTTTTGTGGCACAGTAAACACCCCCACAACCACTCCGGAAGGAACTCGCATGAGCATCGAAAAAGTCCTGTATCGCGCACAAGCCACGTCGCAAGGCGGCCGTGAAGGCACGTCGAAAAGTTCGGATGGCGCCCTGGACGTGACGCTGTCCACGCCGAAGGAACTGGGCGGCGGTGGCGGCGCGGGCACCAATCCCGAGCAGTTGTTTGCCGCTGGCTACTCGGCCTGCTTTCTGGGCGCGCTGAAATTTGTGGCGGGCCAGGCCAAGGTCACGCTGCCTGCCGACCTGACCATCACCGGCGACGTCGGCATCGGCCAGATCCCGACGGGCTTCGGCATCGAAGTCGATCTGAGCATCAAGGGCCCGGGCATGGACCAGGCCCAGCTGCAGGAGCTGGTCGACAAGGCCCACATCGTGTGCCCGTACTCGAACGCCACCCGCAACAACATCGACGTGCGCCTGCACGTGAGCACCTGATTCTGATTCTGACCTCGCGCTAGCCTTGCCGGTCCGTGGTTCGAACACCACGGACCGGCAACCCAAAGCGCGCTGACCCGCTGTTGGGTCCTGCGGGCAGGACATGCCAGACTTATAATGGCCAGATCCTGTCTTCACTACGCCCCCATGTCATTTCGCCCTGAACCGCCTTACACCCACGGTACCATCCCGCGCAGCGCGGTCTTGCTGGTCAACCTCGGCACGCCGGACGAGCCCACACGCGGCAAGGTGCGCAGCTACCTGAAGCAGTTCCTGTCCGATCCGCGCGTGGTCGAGGTGCCGCGCCTGGTCTGGTGGTGCATCCTGCACCTGATCATCCTGCCGTTCCGCTCGGGTCAGTCGGCCGCGAAATACCGCACGATCTGGACCCGCGACGGTTCGCCCCTGCGCGTGAACACGGCCCTGCAAGCGACGCGCCTGCAAGCGATGCTGACCGAGCGCGGCCACGAAGACGTCACTGTGGCGATGGCGATGCGCTACGGCTCGCCATCGATGCCCGAGGTGCTCGATCGCCTGAAAGAGGAAGGCGTCGACCGCATCGTCGTGCTGCCCGCCTACCCGCAATATTCCGGCACCACCACCGCCTCGATCTGGGATGCCGTGTTTCAGCACTACGCGAAGGTGCGCAACATTCCCGAGCTGCGCCTGGTGAAGCACTATCACGACCACGAAGGCTATATCCACGCGCTGCGCGACAATGTGCTGGCGCACTGGGACAATCATGGCCGCGGCCAGAAGCTGGTGATGAGCTTTCACGGCGTGCCCAAGCGCACCCTGCTGCTGGGCGACCAGTACCACTGCGAGTGCTATAAAACCGCGCGCCTGCTGGCGACCGCGCTCGACCTGTCGCAGGACGAGTACATGGTCACGTTCCAGTCGCGCTTCGGCAAGGCCGAATGGCTGCAGCCATACACCGCGCCAACCGTCGCGCAACTGGCGCGCGATGGCCTCGAGCGCATCGACATGATCTGCCCGGGCTTTACCAGCGACTGCCTGGAAACGCTGGAAGAAATCTCGATGGAAGTGCGCCACGATTTCGAAGCGGCCGGTGGCAAGGAGTTTCATTACATCCCGTGCCTGAACGCGTCGCCCGCCTGGATTCGCGGCCTGGCCGAAATCGCCGAGCAGCACCTGATCGGCTGGCCCACCATCCTCACGCCGGCGCAGCGCGAAGCACGCCGCATCGATGCCGAACGCGGCGCCGCGCGCGCCAAGAGCCTCGGCGCTCCCAACTAGTCCATACCGACTTGCCTGTTGACAACCTGCTAAAATAGCGGGTTGTTGGCGCTGCAGGGCCGCATTTGCCTGAATTTCAGATGGCTTTTCTGCAATTCCCCTTGTAATTGTAGGAGATCGCCCCATCTGGTGCGCTGTGTATCAATCAGGATACGTTTTTAAATCAGCCAAGTCCTTGATTCCAGGAGTTTTTCCGATGCAAGACCAAGAAAACAAAGAGATGAGCAACGAGCAGGATGTACAGGCGCCTGGCGCTGACATCAACGATGGTGCTACCGCTGGCGCCGCGCAGGCGGGCACGCCGGGCCTCGAAGAACAACTGAGCGCCACCGAAGCCAAGCTGGCGGAGATGCACGACGCCTTCATGCGCGCCAAGGCCGACGCGGAAAATATCCGCCGCCGCGCTCAGGAAGACGTCAGCAAGGCCCACAAATTTGCGATCGAAAGCTTCGCCGAGGCCATGGTGCCGGTGCGCGACAGCCTGGAGATGGCACTGAAGGTCGAAGCGCCGACGGTCGAATCGATCAAGGAAGGCGTCGAGATGACGCTCAAGCAGCTCACCAGCGCGTTCGAAAAGAACCGCCTGGTCGAGGTGCTGCCGCAAGTGGGCGACAAGCTGGATCCGAACAAGCACCAGGCCGTTGCCGTGGTGCCGGCGGAGCAGGAAGCCAATACCGTGGTCACCGTGCTGCAAAAGGGTTACATGATCGCCGACCGCCTGCTGCGGCCAGCCATCGTGACGGCAGCAGCACCAAAATAAGAATGGCCGCGTGCCGCGTAATGCTCTTGAAAGCACGCCGTTTTTCCCAATATTGAATCCATCAGAAACTCAGCATATAAAAAGGAATACATCATGGGCAGAATTATCGGTATCGACCTTGGCACCACGAACTCGTGCGTGGCCATCATGGAAAACGGTCAGCCAAAAGTGATCGAAAACGCCGAAGGCGCGCGTACCACGCCATCGATCATCGCTTACCAGGAAGACGGCGAGATCCTCGTCGGCGCGCCGGCCAAGCGCCAGGCCGTGACCAACCCGAAGAACACGCTGTTCGCAGTCAAGCGTCTCATCGGCCGCAAGTTCGATGAAAAAGAAGTGCAAAAAGACATCTCGCTGATGCCATATGCCATCGTCAAGGCCGACAACGGCGACGCATGGGTTGGCGTGCGCGACAAGAAACTGGCTGCCCAGCAGATCTCGGCTGAAGTGCTGCGCAAGATGAAGAAGACCGCCGAGGACTACCTGGGCGAAGAAGTCACCGAAGCGGTCATCACCGTGCCGGCCTACTTCAACGACTCGCAGCGCCAGGCAACCAAGGATGCCGGCCGTATCGCGGGTCTGGACGTCAAGCGCATCATCAATGAGCCGACCGCTGCTGCACTGGCATTCGGCCTGGACAAGACCGACAAGGGCGACCGCAAGATCGCCGTGTATGACCTGGGCGGCGGCACGTTCGACGTCTCGATCATCGAAATCGCTGACGTCGATGGCGAAAAGCAGTTCGAAGTGCTGTCGACCAACGGCGACACGTTCCTGGGCGGCGAAGACTTCGACCAGCGCATCATCGATTACATCATCGACGAATTCAAGAAGATCAACGGCCTCGACCTGTCGAAAGACGCGATCGCCCTGCAGCGCATCAAGGCTTCGGCCGAGCGCGCAAAGATCGAACTGTCGTCGTCGCAGCAGACCGAAATCAACGAGCCGTACATCGCCATGGCGAACGGCGCGCCGGTCCACCTGAACCTGAAGATGACCCGTGCCAAGCTCGAGTCGCTGGTGGAAGAGCTGATCATCAAGACGATCGAGCCATGCCGCATGGCCATCAAGGATGCCGGCGTCAAGGTTTCGGACATCGATGACATCATCCTGGTCGGCGGTATGACCCGTATGCCGAAGGTGCAGGAGAAGGTGAAAGAATTCTTCGGCAAGGAAGCACGCAAGGACGTCAACCCGGATGAAGCCGTCGCTGTCGGCGCCGCGATCCAGGGTTCGGTCCTGTCGGGCGAGCGCAAGGATCTGCTGCTGCTGGACGTGACGCCACTGTCGCTGGGTATCGAAACCCTGGGCGGCGTGATGACCAAGATGATCCACAAGAACACCACGATCCCGACCAAGTTCTCGCAGGTGTTCTCGACTGCCGACGACAACCAGCCGGCCGTGACCATCAAGGTGTTCCAGGGCGAGCGTGAAATCGCGGCCGGTAACAAGGGCCTGGGCGAGTTCAACCTGGAAGGCATCCCGCCAGCATCGCGTGGCACGCCACAGATCGAAGTGACCTTCGACATCGACGCCAACGGCATTCTGCACGTCGGCGCGAAAGACAAGGCCACCGGTAAAGAGAACAAGATCACCGTCAAGGCGAACTCGGGTCTGACGGAAGAAGAGATCCAGAAGATGGTCAAGGATGCCGAGCTGAACGCCGAAGAAGACAAGAAGGTCAAGGAAATGGCGGAAGCGCGCAATCAGGGCGACGCCCTGGTGCACTCGACCCGCAAATCGTTGACCGAATACGGCGACAAGCTGGAAGCCGGTGAGAAAGAGCAGATCGAAGCGGCAATCACCGACCTCGAAGGCGCGATCAAGAGCGGCGACAAGGCGGACATCGATGCCAAGACTGCAGCTCTGTCGAGCGCGTCGCAGAAGCTGGGCGAAAAGATGTACGCCGACATGCAGGCGCAGCAGGCTGGTGGCGCTGGCGCGGCCGGTGGCCCAGGCGCCGGTGCAGCCGGTGGCGAGCAGTCGGGCAAGCAGGACGACGACGTTGTCGACGCCGACTTCAAGGAAGTGAAAGACGCGAAGTAAGCGTCTCCGGCGCGAAGGCCTTGTGCCTTCGCGTACAGGCCGAGCCGACACCTTCCAGGTACTCGGCTCGGTTTTTTTGGTTTAAAGAATTCAGTTTTCAGATAACTTTAGGTGCCGACCATGGCGAAGCGTGATTTTTACGAGATCCTTGGGGTCGCGAAGGGTGCGTCGGAAGACGAGATCAAGAAGTCTTATCGCAAGCTTGCGATGAAGTTCCACCCTGACCGCAACCCGGATAACAAGGAAGCGGAAGAGAAGTTCAAGGAGGTCAAAGAGGCCTATGAGATGCTGACCAACCCGGAGAAGCGCGAAGCGTATGACCGTTACGGTCACGCTGGCGTCGATCCGAACAGCGGCATGGGCGGCATGGGCGGCGGCGCCGGTGGTTTCGGCGATGCGTTCGGCGACATCTTCGGCGACATCTTTGGCGGTGGCCGTGGCGGGCGCAGTGCCGGCCCGCAGGTGTACCGCGGCGCCGACCTGCGCTACAACCTCGAGATCACGCTGGAACAGGCCGCTCACGGCTTCGACACGACGATCCGCGTGCCAAGCTGGGACAAGTGCGACACCTGCCACGGCAGCGGCGCCAAGCCGGGCACCCAGCCTGTGACTTGCACCACCTGCGCCGGTCATGGCCAGGTGCGCATGCAGCAGGGCTTCTTCAGCGTGCAGCAGACCTGCCCGAAATGCCATGGCAGCGGCAAGATCATCCCTGAGCCGTGCGCGGCCTGCGGCGGCGCCGGACGCATCAAGCGCAACAAGACGCTGGAAGTGAAGATCCCGGCCGGTATCGACAACGGCATGCGCATCCGCTCGTCGGGCAATGGCGAACCGGGCACGAATGGCGGGCCGGCAGGCGACCTGTATGTGGAGATCCACATCAAGCCGCACACCGTGTTCCAGCGCGAAGGCGACGACCTGCACTGCGAAATGCCGATCTCGTTCTCGAAAGCGGCCCTGGGCGGCGAAATCGAAGTGCCGACCCTGACCGGCAAGGTGTCGTTCACGGTGCCTGAAGGCACCCAGACCGGCAAGACCTTCCGCCTCAAGGGCAAGGGCATCAAGAACGTGCGTTCGGGCTACACGGGCGATCTGTTCTGCCACGTGATCGTCGAGACGCCGGTCAAGCTGACCGACAAGCAGAAGGACATGCTGCGCGAGTTCGAACGCCTGACGATCGAAGGTGGCGCCAAGCACAGCCCGCAGAGCAAGGGCTGGATGGACAAGGTCAAGGACTTCTTCGAGTAAGTCCACTTACCGCTGAATGGCATATGCCTTCAGCGGTTTTTTTTGGGCTCAGTCAGCGTTATCTGTTGATGACGCTGATGGCAATGCGAAGCAACTGTTCCGGCGAAATAACTCGCTCTCCATCCAGCGCCCAGCGCCAGCCCAGGTAATTGGGCAGGTAGCGCGACGCCACGCCACGAAAGCCCTGTAGCCAGGCCTTGAAGCGCTGGTGGTAGGCGTTCACGTTCTGCACGTGGATGGCAAGGCTCCCCAGACGTCTTACACGCACACCGGCGCGCACATTGACCGCTTCGTGCGCGATCCTGTGCTTGCGTGCAAACGCGCGGTAAGCGGGATGGCCGTCACTGACAAGCAAGGCTTGCCTGTCGAGCCTGGGCAGCAAGTCACGCTCGAGTTGCGCAGCCGTGAGAGCACCCCGGCCAGTGACGGCATCGATCGTGCGACCCTCGCGGTCGCGCCCGACCAGAATGCAATCGAGTTCGCTGGAAATGCCGCGTTTGGCAGCATGGCCGCCGCGGTGGCGCGGTGGCCGATCAAGCGTACGCGAACCTTTTTGTGATTCGAGCAGAAATGTTTCGTCAGCCTCGACGATGCCATTCAGGAGCGCGGGCCGGTCGAGCTTGACCCAATGCAGGAAGCGATGTCGCCAGCGAAAGGCGGTGTTGCGGTGTACGCCGATTCGATCTGCTCCCTTGCGTACGGGGAGGGAGTCAAGCAGCACCTGCGAATACGCGAGCCATTTGGCTTTGTGCCTGAGCCGCGCCAGCGGCGTGCCGGTGAGGTCGTTGAAGGTGCGACCGCAGACACAGCAGCGATAGCGCTGTAAATCGTTGGCGAACCCGTGCCGGTAGCAGCGATCGTTGCCGCATCTGGGGCAGCAGCGGCCTGGCGCTCTGACCTCAGTGATGAGCGCAACCACCTGATCAAGCCCGGCGGCAGGATGCAGGGCATCAAGCACTTGCCGGCGCTGCGGCTGGTTCAGTGATGGCAGTTTTGCGAACCAGCCCTTGAAACGTGGCGCTTTCATGATCGACTCCTGACGCTGGGGACAGGGGTTGGACCACTGGACTACTCGTCAGTTCAAAGCTAGTCTCTATTTAACGTTGACTGCGCCGTTTTTTGTCCACGCGGTTGGCATCTTGCCAACGCCTGGCGTATCAGGCTGGTCGCTGCCGTATTGACGACGGTGTCCGCCAACACGGTTATACTCCCCCTGTTTCGAGACCTACCCGCCTTTGAAGCCTGCTCCAGAACAGGCCTGGCAACGCCCCTTTTGGGACGGCAACAAGCACAAGGAACCAATATGGACAAATACAAGACCAAGGGATTGACCACGGCAGAGCTGTTCGAACGCAACCGCACGTGGGCCGCCACGATGGTGGCCGAGGACCCGAACTTCTTCAAGGCGCTGTCGGAACAGCAGGCGCCGGAATACCTGTGGATCGGCTGCTCGGACAGCCGCGTTCCTGCCAACGAATTGCTGGGCATGGCGCCGGGCGAACTGTTTGTTCACCGCAATATCGCCAACGTCGTCGTACATTCGGATCTGAACTGCCTGAGCGTGCTGCAGTTCGCCATCGACGTACTCAAGGTCAAGCACATCATCATCTGCGGCCACTACGGCTGCTCGGGCGTGCACGCGGCGCTGACCGATGCGCGCGTGGGTCTGGCCGACAACTGGCTCGGCCACGTGCGCGATGTGCGCGACAAGCACGGCAAGTACCTGGGCCACGTGAGCGGCCGCGCCGCCACCAATCGTCTGGTCGAGCTGAACGTCGCCGAGCAGGTCATGAACACGGCCCACACCACCATCGTGCGCGATGCGTGGGAACGCGGCCAGCCATTGACCATCCACAGCTGGGTGTACGGCGTGCACGACGGCCTGCTGCGCGACCTGGGCATCACCGTGAGCAGCTTCGAAGAGATCGAACCGAAGCTGCGCCGGGTGCTCGATGGTTACGTCGATGACGGCGTCGTGCGTGAAGAGCGGCGTGGACAGTGATCTGATGCGACTGCGCGCGCTGGTGCGCGCGTTCGTCGACGAGCGGGACTGGGATCAGTTCCACACGCCGAAGAACCTCGCCTCGGCCTTGATGGTCGAGGCGGCCGAGCTGCTGGAGCATTTCCAGTGGCTGCAGTCGGGCCGTGCCGAAGAACTAGGCGCGGATAAACTGGTTGAGGTGCGGCACGAGATGGCCGATGTGCTGGTCTATCTCGTGCGGCTGGCAGACAAGCTCGACGTCGACCTGGTCGCGGCGGTCGAAGAAAAGATGGTGCTCAACCGGGCGAAGTATCCGGCCGAGCTGGTGCGCGGCGATGCACGCAAGTATTACGAGTACAAAGACTACAAAAAAACGTGATCGCCGGCGCCGCTTACATGCCGCCCATGCAGATGTACTTCACGACCAGATAATCATCCATCCCGTAGGTCGAGCCTTCACGCCCCAGGCCTGATTGCTTGACCCCGCCGAACGGCGCGACCTCGGTCGAGATGATGCCGGTATTGACCCCCACCATCCCGCTCTCGATCGCCTCGGCCACGCGCCAGACGCGGCCGATGTCGCGCGCATAGAAGTACGACGCCAGCCCGAACTCGGTGTCGTTGGCCATGGCAATCACTTCGTCTTCCGTTTTGAAGCGGAACAGCGGCGCCAGCGGGCCGAAGGTTTCTTCGTGGGCCACCAGCATATCGGACGTCACGTCGGTCAGCACCGTCGGCTCGAAGAAGCTGTGCCCCAGCGCGTGGCGTTTGCCGCCCAGCAGCAGCTTGGCGCCCTTGGCCTGCGCATCCTCGATGTGCTGCTCGATCTTGCGCACGGCTTTTTCTTCGATCAGCGGGCCTTGCGTGACGCCTTCTTCGCGGCCGTCACCCACCTTCAGTTTGCCCACCGCCACCGCGAGCTTGCGCGCGAATTCGTCGTACACGCCATCCTGCACGTACAGCCGGTTGGCGCAGACGCAGGTCTGCCCCGCATTGCGGAATTTCGAGGCGATCGCGCCCTCGACCGCAGCGTCCAGATCAGCATCGTCGAACACGATGAACGGCGCGTTGCCGCCCAGTTCGAGCGAAATCTTCTTGACCGTCGGCGCGCATTGTTCCATCAGCAGGCGCCCCACGGCGGTCGAGCCGGTAAAGCTCAGCTTGCGCACGAGCGGGTTGCCCGTCATCTCGCCACCGATGGCTTTCGAGTCGCCAATCACGACGCTGAACACGCCTTTCGGCACGCCGGCGCGCTCGGCCAGCACGGCCAGCGCCAAAGCCGACAGCGGCGTGAGTTCGGCCGGTTTGAGTACAATCGGGCAACCGGCGGCCAGCGCTGGCGCGACCTTGCGGGTGATCATCGCGGCCGGGAAGTTCCACGGCGTGATCGCGGCGCACACGCCGATCGGTTCCTTGGTCACGACGATGCGTTTGTCCGGCCATGGCGAAGCCAGCGTCTCGCCGGCGACGCGCTTGGCTTCTTCGCCAAACCACTCGAAGTACGAGGCGGCGTAGGCCACTTCGCCTTTGGCCTCAGCCAGCGGTTTGCCTTGTTCCAGCGTCATCAACAATGCCAGGTCGTCGGCGTTTTCCAGCATCAAATCGTTCCACTTGCGCAGGATCGCGGCGCGCTCTTTGGCGGGCAGTTTGCGCCAGGCAGGCCAGGCGGCGTTGGCCGCATCGATGGCGCGCTTGGTTTCGGCAGCGCCCATGTGCGGCACGCTGGCCACGGTCTCGCCGTTGGCAGGATTGGTCACGGCAATGGTCTGGCCGTCGTCGGCGTCGCACCAGGCGCCGCCTACAAAGGCTTGCTGGCGCAGCAGGGAAGGGTCTTTCAAATTCGGCATAGTGTCCTCGTCAATTCATGTCGAGCATCGGCTGCAGAGCGCGGATGCAAGCCGTTATGGTAGACCCATTTGCAAACGAACGTGCCGCCGTGCCCGATTCCTGCATACTGAGATTCTTGAAATTGTGATGACTTTTGGAAACGTGTGGGCTGCCTCAGCCGAATGAAGTTAAGCTTTTGACATGAAATTTCCCCCGCGCCCGACCCGTTGACTGCCTTGTGGTCGCGCGCCTCAAAGAGAAGGACAACACCATGCGCCCTATCGTAATCGTCCCCGCATGCACGCGTGATTTCGGAGAACATCCGTATCACGCCGCCCAGCACAAGTATGTCGACGCCGTCACCCTGGGCGCCGATTGCGCCTCGCTGATCCTGCCATCGTCCGGCGAATCGCTGGACCTGGAAACCATCTTCGGCACCATCGACGGCATCATGCTGACCGGTTCGGCCTCCAATGTGCATCCCAGCTATTACTCGGAAGAAGTGCTGGATCCAACGCTGCCACAAGACCCGGCGCGCGACCAGACCACCTTGCCCCTGATCCGCGAAGCGGTGCGCCGCGGCGTGCCGATCATCGCCATCTGCCGTGGTTTCCAGGAGATGAACGTGGCCCTCGGCGGCAGCCTGCACCAGGCGGTGCAGACGGTCGTGGGCAAGTTCGATCACCGCGAAAAAGCCGAGCTCGGCATGGATGAGCAATATGGCGACGCGCACAACGTCACGGTCACTCCCGGCGGCATGCTCGAGGGCATTCTCGGCGCGGCCGAGATCCCCGTGAACTCGCTGCACGGGCAGGGCGTCAATGAACTGGCGCCTGGCCTGTCGGTCGAAGCCGTGGCCGAAGACGGTCTGGTGGAAGCGTTCACCGTGTCGACGTCGCCCGGCTTCACGCTGGCCGTGCAATGGCATCCCGAATGGCGCATCCAGCACAACCCCTATTCGATGAAGATGTTCCGCGCCTTTGGCGACGCCTGCCGCGCTTACCGCGAGCAGCGCCTGGGTAGCGGCTCGCTGTTGAAATGACCCGGCGCGCCCGGCATGAAGCGGGCGCGCAATCGATTACCGACATGAGGCAATAATGGCAATACGCGAAAATTTCAGTTATACCGATATGGACGAGTGGCTCGATGCAAAGCGGGTCACCGAAATCGAATGCCTGGTGCCTGATCTGACCGGCGTTGCGCGCGGCAAGATCCTGCCGCGCGTGAAGTTCACCGACGACCGCGGCATGCGCCTGCCTGAAGTTGTGCTGGGCATGACCGTGACCGGCAACACGCCCGAACGTGACGACGCCTACGAGCGCGCCATCTCGAGCATCGACCGTGACATGATCCTCAAGGCCGACCCCACCACGATCACGATGGTGCCGTGGGCGGTCGACCCGACCGCGCAAGTGATCCACGACTGCTATTACGCCGACGGCCGCCTGGTCGACTTCGCGCCGCGCAGCGTGCTGCGTCGCGTGCTCAAGCTGTACGAGCAGCGCGGCTGGAAGCCACTGGTGGCGCCGGAACTCGAGTTCTATCTGACGGCCAAGAACATCGATCCTGACTTGCCGCTGGTGCCGCCGATCGGCCGCAGCGGCCGTGCCGAAACCAGCCGCCAGGTCTACAGCATCGATGCGGTCAACGAGTTCGATCCGCTGTTCGAGGACATCTACGATTACTGCGAGCTGATGAACCTGGACGTCGACACGCTGATCCACGAGATCGGCGCCGGCCAGATGGAAATCAACTTCCAGCATGGCGAGCCGCTGGGCCTGGCCGACAAGGTGTTCTACTTCAAGCGCACGCTGCGCGAAGCAGCGCTCAAGCACGACATGTACGCGACATTCATGGCCAAGCCGATGGCCAATGAGCCGGGTTCGGCGATGCACGTGCACCAGAGCGTGATCGATGGCGAGACGGGCAAGAATATCTTCAGCACCGAAGACGGCGCGCCTTCCGAGCTGTTCCACCACTATATCGGCGGCCTGCAACGCTACATGCCATCGGCGATGGCGATCGTTGCACCGTACGTGAACTCGTACCGCCGCATCGTGCGTCATACGGCCGCGCCGATCAATCTGCAGTGGGGGATCGATAACCGCACCGTGGGTATCCGGGTGCCGGTGTCGGGTTCGCAAGACCGGCGCGTGGAAAACCGCGTGATCGGGGCCGACGCCAACCCGTACCTGGCGCTGGCGATCACGCTGGCCTGCGGCTACCTGGGCATGGTCGAAGCGATCGAGCCATCAGCAATGGTGGAAGGCAGCGCCTACGACATGCCGGTGGACTTGCCGCAAGGGTTGTCCGAAGCGATCACGGTGCTGCGCCGCGAAGACCGCCTGCGCGATGTGCTGGGCGAGCGCTTCATCGACGTCTACACGGCGGTCAAGGATCTGGAGCACCAGGAGTTCATGCGGGTGATCAGCCCGTGGGAACGCGAGCATTTGCTGCTGCACGTTTGATCGGACGATCGTTGAACGCGTGGACGGGGGACCCGTCCACCCTACGCGGGTTTGCGTGGTGATGAAATCGTTCCACCGATTGGCACGATGATCGACGTAGGGTGGACGGCTCCGCCGTCCACGCGTTCAACCAAGGCTTACGCCGCCACTTCGCGTCGATTGACCAGCACCTGCGGCGCCAGCGACCCGACGACCATGCCGACAAACGCCATGATCAACCCGGCCAGCTGCCCCGGGAAATGCACGCCCCAGCCGGTGATCTGCTCGAAGAACAGTATCCACGTCAGCAAGCCGCCGGCGATCGACAGGATTGCACCCTGGGTGGTGGCACGCTTCCAGTACAGGCCCATCACCAGCGGCACGAACGCCCCCACCAGCGGCACCTGATACGCGCTCGACACCAGTTCGTAGATCGACGTCCCTTCCATCGC
This sequence comes from Massilia aurea, assembly GCF_014200505.1. Classification (GTDB taxonomy): domain Bacteria; phylum Pseudomonadota; class Gammaproteobacteria; order Burkholderiales; family Burkholderiaceae_D; genus Telluria; species Telluria aurea_B. The sequence goes on from NZ_JACHBX010000004.1 coordinate 156,750, forward strand.
GATTGCATACAGTAGCACCAGCGTGGCAAAGATCACGATCGTGACGCGCATCGCCAGCAGTTGCTGGCGGTCAGTCATGCCGGGCCGGATGTTCTTGAGGATGTTCTCGACAAAACTCGTCGACGGCGCCAGCAGCGTGGCCGATGACGTGCTCTTGATCGCCGAGAGCAGGGCGCCGAAGAACAGGATCTGCATCACCAGCGGCATCTTGGTCATCACGAACGTGGGCAGCAGGCGCTGGTAGTCGTTCTGCGCGATCTCGAGCGCCTGGCTGCCCATCACCACCACGGCAGCGGCCACGATGAACATCGGCACGAAGGCGAACAGGATGTAGCTCACGCCGCCGATCACGGCGCCGGTGCGCGCGGTCGGGGCGTCCTTGGCCGACATCACGCGCTGGAACACGTCCTGCTGCGGGATCGAGCCGAACATCATCGTCACGGCCGCGGCGATGAAGAACATGATGTCGGTAAAACTCGGCTCGGGCCACACGCGCCACAGGTCAGCGTTCTGCGCCATCGCCATCACGTTGCCGGCGCCGCCGGCCAGGTCGGCCGCGAACCAGGCAATCACGCTCATGCCCACGACCAGCACGATCATCTGGATGAAGTCCGTAATCGCCACGGCCAGGAAGCCGCCCACCACTACATAGATCAGCACCGTCAGCGTGCCAACGATCATGCCGGCAGCCGGCGACATCGCGCCGGCCGTCAGGACTGAAAACACCAGGCCCAGCGCCGTGATCTGCGCCGCGACCCAGCCGAGATAACTCATGATGATCGCGACCGAGCAAAAGATCTCGATGCCCTTGCCGTAGCGCTGCCGGTAATAGTCGCCGATCGTGAGCAGGTTGAGTTTATACAGCTTGGTGGCGAAGAACAGGCCCACCAGCACCAGGCACATGCCGGCGCCGAACGGGTCTTCGATCACGGCGTTCAGGCCGCCCTGCACGAACTTGGCCGGGATGCCCATCACCGTCTCGGCGCCGAACCAGGTCGCAAAGGTGGTGGTGATCACCATGACCAGCGGCAGGCTGCGCCCGGCGACGGCAAAGTCGCTGGTGTTCTTGATCCGCGTGCCCGCCCACATGCCGAGAGCCAGCGTGCCGAGCAGATAGAGCACGACGAAGGTGATCAAAGTGAGGTTCATGCAGTAGGTGCTCCGAGGCCAGGAAATTTATGAGCGGAAAATTCCGCGATTATAAATCCGAAACCTGGCCGGCGGCCTAAATTGCCATCTCGCGCAACAGTCGGGACGCCTCGCGGTTGGCGCCGATGCAGGTCCCGTCGCGCATGAAGATCTGCAGTTGCGACTGGTCGTCGGCGCGCATCGATTCGACGAAGTCCAGGTTCACCAGCGCCGAGCGGTGCACGCGGATGAAACGCCGTGGATCGAGCTGCGCTTCGAGTTCCGACATCCCGATGCGCACCAGGAAATGCTGGCCGCGCGCGGTGATCACCGTGTACTTCGAATCGGCTTTCATGTATTCGATCTCGTGCGCCGCAAGGGGAAAGATGCGGCCACGGTCGCGCACGAGGATGCGATCGAGCGGCGCCGGCCCCGCACTGGCGCGCACCAGCGCATCGTCGACGGCGGCGCGTTCGGACCGCGCGCCATCGAGCAGGCGCGCCACGCTGTCGGCAAAGCGCGCCCGCGTGAACGGCTTGAGCAGGTAGTCGACCGCGTGCAGCTCGAACGCGGCCACCGCATAGTGATCATAAGCGGTCGTGAAGACGATCTGCGGCAGGTAGTCGAGCTGGCGCAGCACCTCGAGGCCCGTCATCTCGGGCATCTGGATATCCATGAACACGACGTCGGGCCGCAGCGCCCCGATGCGCGCCAGCGCGCTCGCGCCATCGGCCGCTTCGCCTACCAGCCGCAGGCCCGGATGGGCGTAGATGGCGTCGCGCAGCACATCGCGTGCGAGCGGTTCGTCTTCGGCGAAAAATACGGTCTTTGTGGTCATGGCGTCGTGGGCACGGTGACGCAGGCGGCGAAGCCGGCGCCGGGTTGGGAGTCGATGCGCAGCGCGGCGCGGCCGGCGTAGTCGAGGTCCAGGCGCCGGCCGATGGTGCGGATGCCCAGGCCGGGCGAGGCCTCGATCGTGGCCGCTGCAGCGCCAGGGCCGTCGTCGCGCACGGTCACGCGCAGCAGGCCGGTGTCGGGTTCGCGCCGGCTCTCGATGCGCAGGATGCCATGGCGGGTGAACGGATTGAACGCGTGCTTGATGCTGTTCTCGACCAGCGGCTGCAGGCTCAGGGCCGGCACCAGGCAATCGCCCAGGTCGGGGTCGAGATCCCACTCGACCCGCAGGCGCTCGCCCAGGCGCAGGCTTTCCAGTTCCAGGTAGTCACGCACGAAATCGAGTTCGGCGTCCAGCGTCACGCGGTCGATGCCGGCGCGTTCGGTATCGAGCACATAGCGCAGCATGTTCGAGAACTGGAACAGTGCCGTTTCGGCTGCCTCGGGATTGCGGCCGGTGAGGGCGATGATCGAGTGCAGCGTATTGAACAGGAAATGCGGATTGAGCTTGCTGCGCAGCGCGCCCAGTTCGCTCGCCACCAGCAGCGTCTGCGCCTGCTGCGTGGCGAGGGCCTGGCGCTGGGTCGCGGCGTTGGCGCGCACCAGGTGAAAGACACCCGCCACCACGGCGTAGCTCATCATGTTGTACAGGAAGGGCCACAGGTGCCAGGACAGCGGATGGGGCGGCGGATTCTGCGTTACCACCAGCACCGTATGCGCATAGGTGGCAAAGGCCACTGCCGTCAAGATATGGATGACGAAGCGCTGCACGCCGGCGACGGCGCGCCGTTCGAAGCGGCCACTGAGCGGCCAGAGCAGGGCCAGCATCGCAGCCGATGGCGCAATGCTCACAAAGGCTCGCCAGAACAGGGATGGGTCGAGCCGGCCCGCCAGCAGGGTGTCGGCCTGCATCACCAGTGCAATCACCAGCATGTAGCTCAGCCAGGCGGCGACGTACAGGCGCCACATCGGTGACAGTGCGTAAGACTTGGTCGTCGTCATCTGTCGAGTATCGCGCAGAAAAACCGCGCTGCGGCGGGTCTTGCGCCGAAATGCGGGAATCCGGTGCGAACTGCAGGATTGCGTCATCGGGACACGGATCACGTTTTTGCGTTTTTATGCACGTTATTGCACGAACGTGCATGTTTGTGTACAGTGACGTGTCTAGAACAAGGAGAACACCATGCAATTAGCCGAAGAACGGCGTGATGCGATCGTCGATGCCGTCGAGCGCGAGGGCAGGGTACTGGCGGCAGAACTGGCCACCCGCCTGGCCACCTCGGAAGATACGATCCGGCGCGACCTGCGCGAACTCGATGCTGCCGGCCTGCTGCGCCGCGTGCATGGCGGCGCGATCCGGCGTCAGCCGGAGCCCAGCTTCAGCGAGCGTGCGACCACCGACCTGCCGCGCAAGACCGCACTGGCGCATGGTCTGCGCGCCTGCATCCGGCCGGACGACACGGTCCTGATCGACGCCGGCTCGACGCACCTGGCGCTGGCGCGCCTGCTGGACGACGGCTGCGCCGCGACGATCGTCACCAACAGCCCACAGATCGCGCTGGCGCTGGGCGCGTTCCAGCGCACCCGGATCGTGCTGCTGGGCGGGACTTACCATCCCGCGCTCGGCGCGACGGTCGGCGCGGCCACGCTGGCCGAGGTGGCGCGCCTGCGGCTCGATCTGGCGCTCGTCGGCGTCTGCGGCCTCGATCCCGCGCGTGGCGTGAGTGCATCCGACCCCGAAGAAACAGCGCTCAAACGCGCGATGTTCGCCGCCAGCACGCGCCACGCGGTCGCGGCGCTCAACGAACGCTTCGACGACAGCGCGGCGTTCCTGTTCGGCGCGCTGTCAGAGATCGACCATCTGGTGCTGGAGCACGACGCACCCGCCGCCAGCATTGCCCTGCTGCGCCAGCACCATCCGGCGCTCGACATCACCATCACCACAAAGGCTGTCGCATGAATCCCGTATCTACCGCCAATCCACGCAGCATCGACGCGGCGCGCTGGGCCATCTCCACCGTGTTCCTGCTCAACGGCGCCGGCATCGGCCTGTGGGCCGCGCACGTACCGACCGTGCAGGCGCGCATGGGGATCGACACCGGCATGCTGAGCATGGTGCTGCTGACCATCGCTGGCGGCGCCCTGCTGGCAATGCCGCTGATGGGTGGGCTGACCGGGCGCTGGGGCACACGCCGCATGGTGCTGCTGTCGGGCTTTGCGTTTGCGGCGATGACGCCGCTGATCATGGGCGCGCCGAGTTTGCCGCTGCTGTTCATCGCCGCGTTCCTGTTCGGCGTCAGCAACGGCGCGCTGGACGTGGCGATGAACGCCAACGCGAGCGAAGTCGAAACCGCGCGCGGCTTGCCGACGATGTCGTCGTTCCATGGCTTCTTCAGCCTCGGCGGCCTGTTCGGCGCCGGCATTGGCGGGCTGTTGGTCGGGCAGGGTCTGGGCCATGGCCAGGGCGCGCTGATGGTCGGCGTGGTCACGGCGGTCGTGCTGGCACTGTCCGCGCCGCGCGTGATGGGCTTTGCCGCCACGCACGGCGCCGGCAGCCACTTCTCGCTGCCGCGCGGCGCAGCATTGAGTCTGGGCCTGCTGGCGCTGTTGTGCTTTGCGGTGGAAGGCGCGCTGGTCGACTGGAGCGCCTTGCTGATGGAAGAACGCACCGGCGCCACGCCAGCATCGGCGGCGCTGGGCTTCTCGGCGTTTTCGATTGCGATGGCGGCGTGCCGTTTCGCCGGCGACCGGCTGATCGTGCGCTTCGGCGCGCTGCGCATCATGGTCATTGGCGGCTTGGCGATGTTCGCCGGGCTAGCGCTGGCAGTGGCCAGCACACACTTCGTGCTGTCGGCGGTCGGTTTTGCGCTGGTGGGACTGGGCGCGGCAAACGTGGTGCCGCTGCTGTTCGGGGCCGCCGCGCGCATCCCCGGCATGAGCGCCGGGAATGGCGTGGCAGCGGTGGCCACGCTCGGCTACGGTGGCTTGCTGCTGGCGCCGCCGGTGCTCGGTTGGGTCGCCATGCACTCGAGCATCATGGTGGCGCTGGGCGGACTGTCGCTGTCGGGCCTCGTGATCGCCCTGAGCGCCCGTATTATCAGGCGCTAGGGCGTCGCGTAGATCAGAAGCAGTGTTCGGCAGCCGGGAAGCTGCCATCCTTCACGGCCGTCACATAGCTCGTGACGGCTGCATCGATGCTGGTCTGGCCGTCCATGAAGTTCTTCACGAAGCGCGCCTTGCGGCCCGGGAACACGCCCAGCAGATCGTGCATCACCAGCACCTGGCCCGAGCAATCGGGACCTGCGCCGATGCCGATCGTCGGCACCGACAGCAGCTCGGTGACTTCCTTGCCCAGCGCCGCCGGCACCGCCTCGATCAGGATCAGCGCCGCACCGGCCGCCTGCAGCGCCAGCGCATCGTTTTTGAGGCTGTCGGCGCCGGCGTCGGTCTTGCCCTGTACGCGGAAACCACCCAGCTGGTGCACGAACTGCGGCGTCAGGCCAATGTGGGCGCACACCGGGATGCCCCGTTCAACCAGCAGACGCACGGTGTCGGCCAGCCAGGCGCCGCCTTCGATCTTGATCATCTGCGCACCGGCGCGCATCAGCTGCACGGCGCTGTCATAGGCTTGCTGCGGGTTGCCATAGGCGCCGAACGGCATGTCGGCCAGCACCAGTGCGTGCTTGTTGCCGCGCGCGACCGAGGCCGTGTGATAGACCATGTCGGCCACCGTCACCGGCAGCGTCGAATCGTGACCGGCGCAGACCATGCCGAGCGAATCGCCGATCAGCAGGATCTCGACGCCGCAGCGGTCCATCAGCGACGCGAAGCTGGCGTCGTAGCAGGTCAGCATCGCGATCTTGTTGCCGGCTGCGCGCATGGCCAGCAGCGATGGCACGGTGACGGCTTTCGGCGTTGCCGGTACGGGGGCCGCGGGAGCGGGCACAGCGGTGGGCGTGGGTGCACCTGCGCCTGCCGTCATCTCGTTACCCTGCAAATAACCACTCATGAAGAAATCCTTTAAAACGATACGTCCTGGCGCCTAGTGTAATGCGGCGCCTGCGAAGCTGCAGTCAGCGCGCATTCTACTGCAGCCTGCCTTTCCTGACATGGCCACCCCCATGTCATCAAGCCGTCAAAATACTTCAATATTCTTTGAATCGTTGTATCGTTCAGATATGATCTTCATGTCTTGTAATGCATTAACTGGGAACACCATGGATACCAAAGCCACACTTGCCGCCCTGTCAGCCTTGTCGCAGGGGAGCCGCCTGGCGATTTTCCGGTTGCTGGTCCAGGTGGGGCCGGCGGGGCTGGCGGCCAGCCGGATTGCCGAGCACCTCGATGTGCAGCCTTCGGCGCTGTCGTTTCATCTGAAAGAGCTGTCACACGCAGATCTGCTGTCGTCCCGGCAGGACGGGCGCTTCGTGATCTATTCAGCCAACATCGCGACGATGAATGGCCTGGTCGGCTTTCTGACTGAAAACTGCTGCGGTGGCGTGCCGTGCGACGTGGCCGCTGGCGAGCCATGCAAACCAAACTGACGCTGCACATAACCCTTAACCAGACCAACCATCCCATGAACATTCTCTTTCTCTGCACCGGCAACTCCTGCCGCTCCGTCCTCAGCGAGGGCACGTTCAACCATCTGGCGCCCGAGGGGTGGCAGGCAATCAGCGCAGGCAGCCAGCCGACGGGCACGCTGCATCCGCGCGCTGTCGCGCTCCTGCACCGCAAGGGCATCTCGACCGAAGGCTATTACAGCAAGTCGTGGGACGATTTGCCGGTTACGCCGGATATCGTCGTGACCGTCTGCAGCAGCGCGGCTGGCGAGACCTGTCCTGCCTACCTGGGCCCGGTGCTGCGGACGCACTGGGGCCTGGACGATCCAGGTCACGTCGTCGGTACCGACGAACAAATCGAAGCGGCGTTCGAGCGTACTTATGCCATCATCCTGGCCCGCATGCACGCCTTCCTGGCGCTGCCGCTGGAGGAACTGCAAGCTGACCGCAACCGGTTCAAGACCGAGCTCGACCGCATCGGCACCCTGTTGCCCTGAGCGGCATCCGGCACTGCCGACGCTGTATTTGATTGACCTGTTCACTAGGACCCTTTGTGCTGATCGCATCACTGATTTTTCTCGCAACACTCGTTTTGGTCATCTGGCAGCCCCGGGGACTGGGCATCGGCTGGAGCGCCACGGCCGGCGCTGCGGTCGCGCTGCTGACCGGTGTCATCCACGTCGCTGATATCCCGGTGGTGTGGGCCATCGTCTGGAATGCGACGGGGGCATTCGTCGCCATCATCATCATCAGCCTGCTGCTGGACAAGGCGGGCTTCTTCGAATGGGCGGCCCTGCACGTTGCGCGCTGGGGCAAGGGCAATGGCCTGCGGCTGTTCATCCTGCTCGTGCTGCTGGGCGCCGCGGTGTCGGCCCTGTTTGCCAACGATGGCGCAGCGCTGATCCTGACGCCGATCGTGATCGCAATGCTGCTGGCGCTGCGCTTCACCCCCAAGGCGACGCTGGCCTTCGTCATGGCGGCCGGCTTCATCGCCGATACGGCCAGCCTGCCGCTGGTCGTGTCGAACCTCGTCAACATCGTCTCGGCCGACTATTTCGGCATCAGCTTCTCTCGCTACGCGTCGGTGATGGTACCGGTCAATCTGGTCGCGGTGGCGGCAACGCTTGGCGCACTCATCTGGTTCTTCCGCAAGGACATTCCGGCGAACTACGACATGGCGCAATTGAAGCATCCAGGCGACGCCATCCATGACCGGGCAACCTTCATCACCGGCTGGTGGGTGCTGGGGATCCTGCTGGTCGGTTTCTTCTGGCTTGACGACATGGGCGTGCCAATCAGCGCCGTGGCGGCGGCCGGCGCAGCACTCCTGCTGGCGGTGGCTGCGCGCGGCCACCGCATCTCGACGCGCGCCGTGCTGCGCGATGCGCCGTGGCAGATCGTGATCTTTTCGCTCGGCATGTATCTGGTCGTGTACGGCCTGAGGAATGCCGGGCTAACGGTATATCTGACCGAGCTGTTGAACTGGTGCGCGCAATACGGTGTCTGGGGCGCCGCGCTTGGCACCGGCTTCATCACGGCGATCCTGTCCTCGATCATGAACAATCTGCCATCGGTGCTGGTGGGCCTTTTGGCTATTGACGCCACCACGACCAGCGGCGTGGTGCGCGAGACGATGGTGTATGCGAACGTCATCGGCGCCGACCTCGGCCCCAAAATCACCCCGATCGGCAGCCTGGCCACCCTGCTGTGGCTGCATGTGCTGGCGGCGAAGGATATCCAGATCTCGTGGGGCTACTACTTCCGGGTGGGTATCGTGCTGACGCTGCCGATCCTGCTCGTTACCCTGTGCGCGCTTGCGCTGCGCCTGAGCTAAGAAAGGCGATTACCATGAACGACAACATCCCGAACCTGCCGAATATCCGGCCCGAACTGCTGGACATGCCGACCATCGACAAGCTCGAGCCAGTGGACGACATGAATCATCCGCCGCGCATCCTGCTGCTGTACGGTTCACTGCGCGAACGCTCGTTCAGCCGCTTTCTCACCTTCGAGGCTGCGCGCATCCTCGAGCACTTCGGCGCCGAGGTGAAAATATTCGATCCGATGACCTTGCCGATGGTGGGCAGCGTGCCGGAGACGCACCCGAAAGTCGTCGAACTGCGCGCGTTGTGCCTGTGGTCGGAAGGGCAGGTCTGGTGCAGCCCCGAGCGCCACGGCACGGTCACAGGCGTGATGAAGAACCAGATCGACTGGATCCCGCTGGAGCAGGGCGCCGTCCGCCCGAGCCAGGGCCGGACGCTGGCCGTGATGCAGGTCTGCGGCGGGTCGCAATCGTTCAACGTGGTCAACACGCTGCGCCTGCTGGGGCGCTGGATGCGCATGATCACGATTCCCAACCAGTCGTCGGTACCGATGGCGTACAAGGAATTCGATGACGACGGCCGGATGCGGCCTTCGGCCTATTACGACCGCGTGGTCGACGTGATGGAGGAGCTGGTCAAGTTCACGCTGCTGACCAGGGGGCGGAGCGATTACCTGACCGATCGTTATAGCGAGCGTAACGAGCGTGCGCTCAAGGCGATCGACCGGCAGATCGGAAAAGTTTGAACGACATCGATGTCAGGCGGACGCCGATGTGGACGAACAACAAAGACGGACACAAAACAATAAAGTTCGATACAAGAAGCCAGGGCTGACATGCTCTGGCGAACTTCCGCTTTCGGCCATAACCGGACATAAGATATGGATACTAAACACCATAAGATTGGATATGTTGCGCGCCTTCTTGTCGGTGGCTTTGGTGCGGTTTTGCTAGTCTTATTTGCTTTTTCCGCTTACACAAGTTGGACGGTCAATGCTAAGTACTTTCACGACTACGGCTGGCCGCGCATCGGATGGGGCGACATGCTTTGGCTCATGGCGGCGTCCTATTTTTTGCTTGTTGGCTGTATAGGAAAGTGGCGATTGGTGCATCGATGAGGCTGGCCCTTCGACGACCGTCCGCTTCGGGTCGAAACCGGAAGTTCGGATGCCTTGCGGCTTGAGGCGGTCGGCCTCCTAAGCGGACAGGAAATAGAACGGAAAGCAATCGGGCGATTGCTGCCTGTCGTGACAGTCCGTCACTTGCAAGCGGCCATCGCTTCGGGACGCAAGACCCGGATAAATCGCTCTAGACGTGTCGCAAACTCCGCGCCCCGCCCACTACTCAACCGGCTAGTGTGCCGGCCTCAATGCTAAAGCCGCAGGTAAGCACACTCAGTTAAAAGCGTCTGCAGGAAGAGCGGTAAATCACGCGGCGAGAGCTGTTCCAGCCAATTTTAGGCCCCGCCACGGCGTTTTCACGTTGAGGTACATATCGCGCATCCATCTCACTGGCGTTAGCTTCGAGCAGGGCGTCGTCGGCGAGGAAGAATGTGTATGCTTTGCAGGGCGTTGCGGCGTGCAGTTGGCCGAAGTGCCTTTTTTTATCGCAAACACGGGAGGTTTTGAATGGAATCGAGCCGGCTGGAACAATTGGAGCAGGGTTTGCGCAACGTGCTGCGCTTGATCGAGCGCGACGAGACGGGACAATCCGGCGAACTCGCGCGCGAGCACCCGGCCGCGCGCGCCGCCGAAGAATGCGAAGTGATGCTCCCGGAGCCGCTGACCCTGGCCGCGTTATCCGAGACTGTGCGCCATAAAATCGACACGGTGCAAGTGCTCCTCACCCGCGCGCGCGAACACGAGCAGTTGCCGCCGGACGCGCAGCTGGCCGCCGATGAGGGCTACATGGCTAGCACCGACGAGCTGGCAGACGCCAAGGCGGCCCAGAACGGTTGAGGATCGCCAGGAATGACGATTTCCGTCTCTTCCTGTAGATGCTTTTGGCTGAGCGTCAAGATCGTTGTCGCGTGCAACGAGGCTGGCATACGAGCCCGGTTGAGCGGTAAAAAACAGCGCATTCTCAAAGAAGCGGCCGAAATTCTCTCCGTCCTGGCGCCCCGGCTGGACGGCGCCGGGAAGGGAAGGAAGAAAGTGCTCGACGCAAGGGGGCAATGGAAGTGAAGGTACGCGCAGCCATGCAAGGAAACTTTGCTACGCTCCCGTTCCGGACTACGTAGCATTCGTTGCCACGACTTCGGAATATCAGATCAAGAATTTGTTCACGTTGGCCGATCTAAAGGATGCCATCAAGGAAAACGGCGTCTGTGACAACCCGTGGATTTTTCCGTTTTTGAAGCTGCTAACCTAGTGCGACAGGACGCTTTCGGCCAAGTGCGGACTTTCGAACACTCCTATCACCGTCGACCGATACGAATGAAAACTAGAAAACTGCCTCTGACGGCATGGGGCCGCCGATGCCGTTGCATGAGCCGCCGTAGGTGCCGGCAGCCAGCCCAAGCAGGGTAGCGCGGTAAGCTGATGGTTGGTTTTCGCTACTGGTGGCCGAAGCTGCCTGGCCTGTGGCGCCATCTTCAGGCGGCGTCTGGTCGGCAGATTTGCTGCACGCGCCAAGCAGCAGGGCGGCGCATGCTACCGTCAGGGTGCTCCTCATCGCGCCCCCTTAGTCAGCGACGCTCCAGAGCTTGTGCACTGACCACCGATTCGTGTCAGACGCGTCACGAGAACGCTCGAACGCGTAGCGGCACCGGTTGCACCACCTTCCGCAGCGATCGCGCGCATGTCGGCCTTGTGTTCTTCCCAGTTTGCCAGCGCATATTGCGCATCCTCACGCTCATCGGCGCTGGTGGAGTTCTTCAACACGTTCTCGAACGTCTTGCGCTGTTGATCGAAGTCGAGCAGGCCTTGTTGCCCTAAGCGTTCGATAACCGATGTCTTCATTTCCCAAGTACCGCTGTTGAGCTTGCGCACGGCCACGGTGGTATCGGCGTTGGCACAGCGCGAACTGAAGGTGGTGCTCCCTGCCGCGTGCACGGGTGCCGAACTCTTGCATTGCTGGCCAGTCGGCTGCATCAGGCCGCTGCCGGTAGCACCGATACAAATTTGTCCCGGACTAGCAAGCGTGCTGACAACAGCGGTACCACCTGGAGAATGGACCCGCATACTGGCCATGCCGCTTGTGCTGTCGTTTTTCTGTTTTAGCACAGCGCCGTTACTTTGTATGGAGTTAGCGTCCGAGTCGACCCGGTACAAGCCGGGTGGCGGCAGATTGACCAGTGCGGCAGCCGTAGCGGCGGCTACGTTGGCCACGCCGAATGGCAACAGCATCATTGCTATCACGGCCGGCCGGCGAGGGGGAAAGCACATGGTGGACAAATGAATCTCCGGATAAATAGTAGTTGAGTCCGGCAGTGTGCCAGGTGGATCAGCGGACGACCATTTCGACGCGGCGATTTTTTGCGCGCCCGTCGTTACTCTCGTTGGTCGCCACTAGCGCCAAATTGGCCCACCCCGCGCGCGACCATTCTCGCCGATGTTATCCCATACTTGGAGGCTAGGGCTATACATACCAGGAATGGTTCCGATCGTCTGCTTTGGGTCGGCAGCGGCCTGTCGTGACAGTCAGTGATTCTTCAACGCAGGCAACCTGCTAAGCTGACGGGAACGGCCGGGTTCGGTCAGAAATGGCCGCTGCTTCGACATTGCCTTGCTCTGAAATTTGCATGCTTACTACCTGCATTAATTCTCTACTGAGACGCAATGATCGAAACCCGACTTGCTCGTTTGAGTGAACGCCTGATAGTCAGAAATTTGATGGAACTTTACCAGCACGATTTTTCCGAGATCGATGGGACAGACTTGGATGAGCACGGTCAGTATGGCTACTGCGATCTGGACTGCTTCTGGATTAATCCGAACTGGTCGGCATATGTCATTACTGTGGAAGGTAAATGGGCTGGCTTCGCGCTTACAAATGATGAGGTACACATTCAGGGCAACACGCGCGCCATCGTGGAATTCTTTGTAGTTCGGAAGTATCGAGCGAAAGGCATAGGTAAGCTCGCAGCCCAAGCCATCATGGACGCAAACCCTGCTCATTGGGAAATTCGAGTCTTGGAACAGAACCATGATGCTCAGCGCTTCTGGGCAAGGCTTCTTAATGAACTCTGGCTGGCTAAGCACAGTGAGGCCATGCTTAACGACGAACGCTGGCATGGTCCAGTTTATTCAGTCGACACCCAAAGATGAAGGCGTGCGATTTTTGCTTTTCCGGCGTTCAAACACCATGTGAGGAGCGTCTAATCGCATATCTCAACTGTCCACTTTGGGTCGCTTCCGGCCTGCCGTGACAGTCAGTGCCTTTTCCAGCCGGCGCTTGTTGAGCTGACGCGAAGGGCCGAGTTGGGCCAAAATCGGGCGTGGAAAAAGAACGGCGGGATCGGATCTCTAACACCTCAGTAAGGATGACGTATATGGGCAGACGTAAGCGTTTGACGTTTTGGGGTGCCGACGAGGATGACGACAGCTTAGCGCGTGCTGTGATTGCTGGCCTAAAGACAGTGACCGCCGACACTGTGGAGGACTATTACAAGCCCTATGGAGAATACGGCGACGGCAGTTACGCGACTGGGGACGTAATCGAAGTTTACGATCTGAAACAACGCCTGCGCTGCCTAATCCGTGCGAACAATGTATTTACGATCCGTTTTGGCGACATCCCAGAGGAAGTATGGCGAGGCGAGGGGTTTGCAAGTGCACGTGAGTTCCAGGATGTTCATACCCGCTGTCTTCCTCAATACGAACTACATGATGACTTCCTATTCGTCACCCTGCATTTTCAACTCGTCAAGGTGATGAGTCATGAGTTGTAAGGTTTAGTTCGTTGAACTCACCGAAAGAATCCGTCTCGGGTCGGTTCCTGCCGGTAGTGACCGTCCGTGAATTTCCCAGCCGGGTAACCTGCTAAGCTGACGCGAGCGGCCGGGTTCGGCCAAAACCAGCCGGTCGAGACTGGCAAAAATTCATGCTCACGGTGCGCTTCCGGCGAATCGCTCGTCAAGGAATCTGACTGTTAATGAAAACTCTGGAAGAAATACTTTCGCCACCTGCGATTTGCGCTGAGGAGGACTGGCAGGCGTGGGCCCGCGTCGAGGAACGTCTGGGAACCCGCCTCCCTGCCGATTACAAAGCATTTATCGATGCGTTCGGGTTAGGTTCAATTGATTCTTTCATCTGGATTTTTTCGCCGTTTACTCGCAACCAGTATGTCAGCCTGGAGCGTAAACTGGAGGTCGTTGGCGATGTCCTTGCACAGTTGGCCCAATGCGGTGAACAGATCCCATTTCTCTATTTTCCAGCGCCGGGCGGTTTATTTCCTTTCGGATCTACCGACAATGGGGATTCCCTTTACTGGAAGACAGACGGCGAGCCTGACTTGTGGCCGGTGGTCGTGAATGAAGCGCGCGGTCCGCATTGGGAAATGTACAACCTTTCTATGACAGCGTTTCTATCGCAGGTTCTTAGTGGCGAGCTTGTTTGTACCGTATTCCCGGATGACATTCCCAGTCACTCGCCAACATTCAAGGCCGCGGACGACGCATGATCGGTAACGCGCCGTGCTCAAGCACGCCGACTGGTCACTCCGGGTCGGATGCGGCGTATCGCGCCGGTCCCTGCTTTTCATGTTGTCAACCTAGTATGCTGGACCGATAGGGCGGGTTTGGCCAAAAGCAGACGTCGTGACGGTCCGGCGCATCGGGTGCGTTACCTCTACAGTAAGTAGGCCACTATTGAAAACCAGCAATCTTCCCAGATATTGAAGAAGTGACACGACCTTTCTGTTCAGACAACATAAACCGATCGAGGTTTTAAGGGAAGAAATGAAAATATTGCGTTCTATTGGTACCGCCGCTATTGTCGCAGCTATCGCTTGTTCGCCTGCTTTCGCGCAATCGGCTGGGGTTTCTAACCAGCGTGACATGCAGATGAACGCCGCGAGCCGTCAGCAGTTGATAGACGCCGTGATTAAGGAAGTCAACAACAGCTACGTCTTTCCCGACATGGCGAAAAAGGTCGAAACATCGTTACGCCATCAGCAAAAGCGCGGATTCTATGACGCTATTGCTAGCGCACAGCAACTGTCCGAAGTGCTGTCCGATGCATTGCAGGCTGCCACTAAAGACCGGCACCTGCGCGTGATGTACAGCGAGGCGGTGATAGCCGGCAGGAAGTCTTCTGACGAGCGATCGCCCGAGGAAGCCGCCAGTTACCTCGCGATGATGAGGTCGAACAATTTTGGCATAGATAAAATCGAACGGTTACCCTTCAATATCGGGTATTTGGAACTTGCGCGCTTCGCGCGCGCAAAGGAGATGGCCGAGACGCTGGCCGCCGCAATGACGCTTGTCGCCCATACGGACGCGCTTGTTATCGACCTGCGCAATAACCGTGGAGGCGATGGAGCCGCAGGACTCCTGTTGGCCAGCTATATGTTTGACAAGCGCACCCAGCTAAACGACTTCTACTACCGCGAGGGCAACCGCACTGAACAGCGGTGGACTGCCGATGTCGTCCCCGGCCTGCGCTATGGCGGGACGAAGCCGGTCTATATCCTGACTAGCAAGGACACTTTCTCAGCAGCAGAGGACTTCACCTACGCACTCAAGAACCTCAAGCGTGCGACTGTCGTCGGTGAGACCACCGGAGGCGGCGCTAATCAGGGTGATAACAAGCGGCTGCTGCCAAACTTTTCACTCTTTGTGCCACTAGGCCGCACAATCAGCCCGGTAACGAAAACAAATTGGGAAGGCGTTGGCGTGATGCCCGATATCAGCGTCTGTGCAAGCGATGCTTTGAGAACTGCGCAGCTAGCTATCTTGGCTAATATTGCGGCGTCGGAGAACAATCCTGACGAGCTAGGTCGCCTAAATGAGCGCATTGGGCAGCTTAGCGAACGCACTACTGGACGCATCACGTGTGGCTGATCTGAATATGCACGTTGGTAGTTACCTGCTATCTGGATCTGACGTCCGCTTCAGGTCGGTTGCTGCCTGTCGCGGCCACTGCTAGTTTTCCAATCTGGCAACCTGCTATGCTGGTCTGACAGCGGCATCCTGCCAAGAGGGGGAATTGATGAGTACAGAGCCAAATAAAAAATTCCTAGGTGTCCTACTTGTTGTTTACTGGGCTGCGGTTGGGTATTTCCCTTTCGTTCTAATATCGTATTGGCGGGGGTATCGCGCAGCAATCGGCTGTCCACAGGATGGCGACTGCTATGTTCCCGGCTCAGAGCATTTGCTCGGTCTAGAACTGATGATTACGACCGCAGCGATTCTTTTTTGGCCGCTGGCATCCATCAAGCTGTTTGCAGCTGTGCGAATGATATTTACAAACCGTTAGAAATACTCATCGGCGGCAGTGCTTATGTGAGATCTGCTTTGGTCGAAAGCCACCGGCCGAATAGGGCGAAGGAACCAGCAGGCCATGTCAAACTTTATCGGCATACCCAGCATGTCGACATCTTTCGCCTCATAGCAAGGCTAGTGTCGAGCTTTATTGTCCGCCCACAGCAGCGCCTGCCGCCAGCATGTCCAGCGCGTACCTGAGCATCCACGTTTCACGCGCAATCGACAGCCCCATGTGCGCCGGCTTTGTACCGAGTATCCGCTCATTGTGTTCGATGGCGGCGTCGATATCGATCCAGCGCGGCACCATGCCGTTGGCCACCTCGTACGCTTCGGGCGAGGTCGCGCCCAATTCGCCGTCAACGCGGCACAGATAGAAGTGCGAGCGCATGAACAGCACGTCGTAGCCACTTTTCAGCGGCGGGCGATGTTCGTCCAGATAGCCAACATAACTTTCGACAGCGACGTTGGCGGCGCCCGTTTCTTCCTGCAGTTCGCGGCGCAGGCCGTCGATCGGGTCTTCGCCCGCATCCAGTCCCCCGCCCGGGAAGCTGTAGTCATCGTAACGACGGGTATAGAGCAGCAGAATGTCGCGGCCGCGCAGGATGATGGCGCGCACGGCCTGCCGTTCGAATATGGTGCCTTCGAGCGAAACGCCGGGATGGGTCAGTGTATGCAGCAGCGTCACAAAAGCTCCTGGTACTTCGTTAAAGTGGGCGCCGTGGTGGCAAGGCCGCAACCGGTACGCCGTGACTGTCGCACGGGTGTCAGTCGAGTTTGGCGATCGTCTGGCCGGCCACCAGTTGCGCGAAGTCGCGCGCGGCGCCGTGGCCGGGAATGACGATGTCCGGTGCGATTTCCAGCAGCGGCGCGATCACGAATGCACGTTCGTGCATGCGCGGATGCGGCACAGTCAAGCTGTCAGTGGCGATCATCTCGTCGCCGTACAGCAGCAGGTCGAGGTCGAGCGTGCGCGGGGCGTTGTGGTACGGGCGCTCGCGGCCATGGGCCTGTTCGATGGCTTGCATCGCCGCCAGCAGTTCGTGCGCGCCAAGCGAGGTATCCAGGCACGCCACGGCGTTGATGTAATCGTCGCCGCTCGAGTCGATCGGGGCAGTGCGGTACATGCTGGACGTGTGCAGCAGCATGCCGCCGTCCATGCGCGCCAGGCGCGCGAGCGCGTCGAGCACATTGCCACGCGCGTCGCCCAGGTTCGCACCGATGCCGATATAGGCGATCATTTGCCGCGCATCGCCCGGTACTTGGCTTCTTCGTGCGCCGCGTAGGCAGCGTCGCGGGCCCGGTCTTCAGCGGTCAGGCCGTCGTCAGGGTCCGGGCCGCGTACGGCGCCGCCGACATCGCCTTCGCCGCCGCTCTTGCGTGGCGCGCGCCGTGGCCGGCGCTTCTTGGCCGGGCCACCTTCGCGCTCTCGCGAGACAGCCACTTCGACCAGGCGCTCGCGGTCACCACCTTCGGCGGCGTAGAAATCGGTCCACCAGTCGCCGATCTCCATGTCGAGTTCACCCGATTCGCAGCGCAGCAGCAGGAAGTCGTAGCCGGCGCGGAAGCGCGGGTGTTCGAGCAGCTTGTACGGCGCGCGGCCGGCGCGGCGCTCGAAGCGCGGCTGCATGGCCCAGATGTCGCGCATGTCGGTGGCGATGCGGCGCTGCAGGGCAAGGTTCTCGGTTTGCGTTTCGAGCACGTCGTCGGCCGCCAGGTGCAGGGCAGGGATCGGCGACTCGCCGCCGGCGACATAGGCCGTCCACTTTTCGAGCACCTGGTGCCACAGCAGCGAGGCAAACAGGAAGCCCGGCGAGACGCCCTTGCCGGCCTTGATGCGGTTGTCGGTGGATTCGAGCGCCAGCGTCACGAACTTCATGCCGATCGGCTGCTCGAGCACAACGTCGAGCAGCGGCAGCAGGCCGTGGTGCAGGCCGGCCGAGCGCAGTTGCTGCAGGCATGCCAGCGCGTGGCCCGACATGAGCAGCTTGAGCATCTCGTCAAACACGCGCGCGGCGGGCACATTGTCGATCAGCGGCGCCATGACGGGAATCGGCGCCAGCGTGGCCTGCTCGATCGAGAAGCCCAGCTTGGCCGCGAAGCGCACGACGCGCAGCATGCGCACCGGGTCTTCGCGGTAGCGTTCTTCAGGCACGCCGATGATGCGCAGCAGCTTGTTGCGGATGTCTTCCATGCCGCCGTGGTAATCGAGTACCTGCTGGCTGGCCGGGTCGTAGTACAGGGCATTGATGGTGAAGTCGCGGCGCGCCGCGTCTTCGTGCTGCGGGCCGAAGCTGTTGTCGCGCAGGACGCGGCCATGTTCGTCCTTCGGCGCGTTGTCGCTGCCGTTGCCGCGGAAGGTGGTCACTTCGAGCAGGTCCTGGCCGAACATCACGTGCACGATCTGGAAGCGCCGGCCGATGATGAAGGCGCGCCGGAACAGTTTTTTCACCTGTTCGGGCGTGGCGTCGGTGGCGATGTCGAAGTCCTTGGGTTTGACGCCCAGCAGCATGTCGCGCACGGCGCCGCCGACGACGAAGGCCTGGTAGCCGGCTTCCTGCAGCGCCTGCGTTACGCGGATCGCGTTGGACGACACGCTGCGCGGGTCGATCCCGTGTTCGTCGGGGCCGAGGATGACCGGCTCGGTCGGGTCGCGCTGGTCTTTCACACCCAGGATTTTACGGATGAAGGTTTTAATCATTGAATAGTTGGATGGTTGGCCAGCCCTGTTCGCGCGCGTGGCTTGCGAGCGCCTTGCCGGGATTGGTGGCGACCGGGTGAGACACGATCGACAGCAGCGGGATGTCGTTGTGCGAATCGCTGTAGAAGTAGCTGCGCCCGAAGCTGTCGAATGGCTGCCCCAGGCGTTCGAGCCAGGCGTGCATGTGAACGACCTTGCCGGGGCCCGATGTTGGCGTGCCGGCCAGGCGCCCGGTGAGCATGCCGGCCGCGTCGAATTCGGGCATCGCGGCGATGTGGTGCTCGACGCCGAAGGCCGCGGCAATCGGCGCCGTGATGAAGTGGTTGGTGGCGGTGATGATCGCCACCAGATCGCCGGCTGCCTGGTGATCGCGCACGAGCTGGAGGGCCTGCGGCGTGATGGCCGGCTCGATCACTTCGCGCATATAGCGCGCATACAATGCGTCGAGTTCCGCGCGCGGAAACGCCGCCAGGGTGCCAAGTGCGAATTCGAGGTACTCGACTGGATCGAGGACACCGGCATTGTACTGGGCGAAGAAGGCGTCGTTGCGGGCGCGGTAGGCGTCGCCATCGACCGCGCCGACCCGCGCCAGAAATTCGCCCCACTCGTGATCGGAGTCGATCGGCAGCAGCGTGTGGTCGAGGTCAAACAGGGCGAGGTTTTTCATTCTTTGGATTCGAGCGGCAGGTTTTCTTGCAACAGCAGGTCGCGCAGCAGCGGCAGCGTGACCGGCCGCTGGGTTTCAAGCGAATACTGGTCAAGCGCATCGAGCATCGTCGATAGGGAACGCATGTCGCGTTTGAAATGAGACAACAAATAGGGTAACACGCTGGCCGACAGCGTCAAACCGCGCGCCTCGGCGGCGTGCGTCAGCGCTTCGATCTTCTGGTCGTCGGACAGGCCGTGGATCTGGTACACCAGGCCCCAGCCCATGCGCGTGCGCAGGTCTTCGCGCACCTGCAGCACCGCCGGCGGCACGGGCCCGGTACAGACCATGTAGGCGCCGTGCTCGCGGATCTGGTTGAACAGGGCAAACGCGTCGATCTGGCGCCGGGCACTGAGGCGATGGCAGTCGTCGAGCAGGTACAGCGTGGTGCCGGCGGCATGCACGAACTGGCTGGCCGGCGCATCGAACGGGATGTAGCGCGCGCCCGGGCTGGCGGCCAGGCCCTGCAGCAGGTGGGTCTTGCCGGCGCCGGTGTCGCCCCACAGATAGGCGAAATGCTCGCGCGAGCTGCGCTCGGCGAACAGGTGCATCAGGTGCGTCAGCTCGGCATTGGCCCCGACCTGGAAGGTGTCGAGGCTCTGGGCCGGTTCGGCGCCTAAATCGAGCACCAGCTGTTTCATCGCGAGGGCCGATTCATGCCGGAAGATGGAGGAATGGGCATGCCAGTAAGGATAAGTTTTCGTTGTTATGTACGTTAAACGGCGCCGATCGGCCCATAAAAGGAATACAGGGGAAGCCGTTTTGCTAAAATAGTGGATTGACCAGTTTCGCCGGTCGCCTCCTATTTTACCGCCTCCGCTGCCAAATACCATGAACCAACCATCTAATGTTTCTCTCTCCTACCGCGATGCGGGTGTTGATATCGATGCCGGCGACGCGCTGGTCGAAGCGATCAAGCCACTTGCCAAGCGCACCATGCGTGAGGGCGTACTGGGCGGCATCGGCGGCTTCGGCGGTCTGTTCGAAATCAGCAAGAAGTTCAAGGAGCCGGTCCTGGTCTCGGGCACCGACGGCGTGGGCACCAAGCTGCGCCTCGCGTTCGAGCTGAACCGCCACGACACCGTCGGCATCGACCTGGTGGCCATGAGCGTCAACGACATCCTGGTCCAGGGCGCCGAGCCGCTGTTCTTCCTCGACTACTTCGCCTGCGGCAAGCTGGATGTGGCCACCGCCACCGCTGTGGTCAAGGGCATCGCCCTGGGCTGTGAACAGTCGGGCTGCGCGCTGCTGGGCGGCGAAACCGCCGAAATGCCGGGCATGTACCCGGACGGCGAATACGACCTGGCCGGCTTCGCCGTCGGCGCTGTCGAAAAATCGGAGATCATCGACGGCAGCAAGATCGTGCCGGGCGACGTGGTGCTGGGCCTGGCCTCGTCGGGCATCCACTCCAACGGCTACTCGCTGGTGCGCAAGATCATCGAAGTCGCCAAGCCTGACCTCGACGGCGACTTCCACGGCCGCAAGCTGGCCGACGTGCTGATGGCGCCAACCCGCCTGTACGTCAAGCCGCTGCTGGCGCTGATGGCGTCGATGGAAGTCAAGGGCCTGGTCCACATCACCGGCGGCGGCCTGGTCGAGAACATCCCGCGCGTGCTGCAGGATCACCTGACGGCCGTGCTGGATGCTTCGTCGTGGACGATGCCACCGCTGTTCCAGTGGCTGCAGCAGCACGGCGGCGTGGCTGACGCCGAAATGCACCGCGTGTTCAACTGCGGCATCGGCATGACCGTCATCGTCTCGAAAGAGAACGCCGACGCTGCCTTCGCCCAGCTCGAAGCGGCTGGCGAAACCGTCTACCGCATCGGCGAAATCCGCGCCCGCGCCGACGGCGACGCGCAAACCATCGTCGTCTAACTGCGATGACACCCCTGGCGCCGTCCCTGTCCATTCGCGACGAGGAACGGCGCCAGCGGGCCGGCCACGGCGGCGCCGTGGTCTGGATCACCGGCCTGTCCGGCGCCGGCAAGACCACGCTGGCCGACGCACTGCAACGCACGCTGTTCGACCTGGGCTGCCAGGTATTCGCGCTCGATGGTGACAAGGTCCGCAATGGGCTGTGCGCCGATCTCGGTTTTTCCCTCCCTGAACGTGCTGAAAACATTCGCCGCATCGGCGAAGTGGCGCACCTGTTCTGTCAGGCCGGCCAGATCGTGATCGTCTCGGCCATTTCGCCCATGCGCGCAGACCGCGCCCGCGTGCGCGCGCTGGTGCCGGCGCCGCAGTTCATCGAGGTCTATTGCCGCTGCCCGCTGGCGGTGTGCGAGGCGCGCGATCCGAAAGGGTTGTACCGGCGTGCGCGGGCAGGGCAGCTGGCGGAGTTTACGGGGATTTCATCGCCGTATGAGGCGCCGGAGGCGGCTGAGGTGGTTGTTGATAGTGCTGCGGCTTCGGTTGATGATGGGGTGGGCAAGGTGCTGGCCAGACTGCGGCAGATGAAGATTATCAAGGCCGCCCAATATCAAGGCGAGTAGATTTCTGCCCCAGCTTCTTGTTGGCGTATTTGTTGATGTTGCTGTCTTAAGTTGAATGTTGTTCAGGGCAGCGCAGGATCGACGGCCTTACATCCAGTCCTTGCGCGCATCGATGCACTTTCAGTGCTGGCAAATAAACGTCTTCAGCTTTTGTTGACTGCCAATGCGCCTATTTTATGGACGCTATCAAATGAGCGCCGCACGCTGTTGAGTCACCATCGTATGCATATGGTTTGCCTTTGTGCTGCGCGCCGCTGCCGTCAGGTTTGATCGCGAAATTACCTTTGCATTTTGGGCAAAAAGTCATGTCGGCGGACAGCGCCGCCTCGACTCCCATGACAATGGTTCCTGAAGATACGGCGATGACCTTTCCGCCATGATCGGTCATATCGTTCAGGCGAATGACACCGCGGCCCATGTGCTTCATGACTGCTCCTTATGGTGTGCAAAGTGAGAATCTGGAATCGGGTTTTTGCCCAGTGCCGCCGCGGTTGGGCAAGGTCTTGCAACATGGCGGTCACTTCCTCGAAAGAGCGAGTGGATGGCTCTGCTCCTCATTCGTTGCGGACATCGCGGTAGGTCGAACGCTTCTCCCGGTTGATTTCCTGCGAATGACGCTTCGGTTCATTTTGCCTTGTCTTCGCTCTGGATCAAATCAAATGTGGCATCAAGGTAGTGCCGGCCTTGCCGTTGAGAGGCAGCGCTTGATTTTATTTCCGATGGTCGACTTGTCACGCCTTTCGCGGCATCGATGAGCGTTTGTTTGTCGCCATTCCACGGCAAGAGCGGTGCGGGCGGTAATGGAAGCACCTTGTCAAGGTTAGGAAAGCGCAGCAGTGGATTAAGATCAAGGGCGTCGTGAAGTACGGCATAGCGCTCGGATCGGGCTTGATCGAGATGCGGAACGAGCATGTCGCCCAAGTCATCCGGCTTTCGAAATTCTACGGACAGATCTCGCGCGCAATCGGAGCAACCGAACTTCACCCCGGTATGTAGGGTCTTGAGTGCTAAAGTCTTGGTATTAAATGTTCTCGGTCCTAGAATCTTTCCGTCACTTGCACGTGGCCATGCTTGAATATAGAACAAACTATAAGCAGCAGGACCATGTCCCTGAGAAAGCGAGCATTCCAACATCTTCGTCGCAACCGGAATGTTTGCCCAGAAGCCCTCGATAGGACTATCCCATGTTGCTGCCATCATGTCGCCGAGATAAGCCATCGCATGCGGATTACCCATTTCAGCCGCCTTTTGCCAAAATGCATATGCCTTGCTAGCGTCACCAGCCACGCCAACACTATTCAAGTAAAAAGTTCCCATTCGATCATAGGCTGCAGGAATGCCGAGCTGCATCGCCTGCTCGACTAGAGCGAGCGCTTCCGCTTCGCCACGAGGTGGATCACGATTTTCGAGATAAAGGCTGGCCAAGTTGAGCATCGCTTTCCAGTGATGACGTTCCGCAGATTGACGCGTCAACTGGACAATTCTTTTGTAGTCGCGGTCCTCTTCCCATGCATCAGGATCGTCGAGTGACTTGGCTTCCTGGAACCATAATTCGGCCTGTGCATCGATGGGCGGCACTTTGGTTGCTTCGATCTGGCAAGTGAAGCTAGGGCGGTGCGGATTGAAGAGGCGCAGCTTCTCGTTGCGGGGGAGGGCTTGGGTCGCCTTGTATTGGTGTCGTACGATGCTTATCGCGTTAAAAGAGCAGATCAGGAAAACCACAGTCAGCAGGCCGTATGCGATCTTGCGAAGCAGAGGTAATGTCATTGGCAGCTCGATGTCTCGTTGAGAGGTGGAAGCTTTCCCGGTCAACCCAGGTTCGGTACAGCGCTGTCCATCAAATTCCATGTCAGCTCATCCGGATCGAAGGGAAGGTATCTGCCATCTACAAACTGCGGAAACGGTTGCTCGGCGACCACCCAGGCCTGGCGCCACGGTTGGTTGACGACTTGATGCAGTGGGTGTTCCGTTGAAAGCCAAGGTTGCCAAGTGCCAGTGACCGAACACGTCTTGAGCGCATTGCAGGACCGTTGCGGTTGTGTGCGTGTGACTTCGCGCGTCATGCCGGTAGCGGCGACTGGGTTGACGACGCCATTATCGTGGCGGACTGTGAGGAAACGCTGCCACGTTAGCTCCGGGATGGCTCTGCTTCCCATTCCTTGCGGATATCGCGGCAGGTCGAACGCCTCTCCCGGCTGATACAGGCCTGGCGGAATGTCTTTGAGCCAAGTCTGCACCTGGGCTGACTCGGATGGCGCGGTGGCTTGCCAGTATCCTGCGAATGGCGCTTCGGTTCCCCTTGCCTTGTCTTCGCTCGGGATCAAATCATATGTGGCATCAAGGTAGTACCGGCCTTGCCGTCGAGAGGCAGCGCTTGATTTTAGCTCGGAAGGTCGATTTGTCACGCCTTTCGCGGCATCGATGAGCGTTCGTTTGTCGCCATCCCATGGCGACAGCGGTAAAGGCGGTAGTGGAAGCACCTTGTCAAGGTTAGGAAAGCGCATCAGTGGATTGAGATCAAGGGCGTCGTGAAGTACGGCATAGCGCTCGGATCGGGCTTGATCGAGATGCGGAACTAGCATATCGGCCAAGTCATGTGGATTCCCGAACTGAACTGACAGCCTTCTCGCGCAATCATTGCAGCCAAATTTCACACCCTTTTGCAAAATCAGCAGGGCTAACGCTTTGTCTTCGGATGTTTGCTCGCCCGAAATTTTACCGTCTGTTGCACGAGGTGATCCTCGAAGCCGGGCAAGAGTAAGAGCAGCCGGGCCATAACCTTGAAGCAGCGCGCAATCCAGCATTTTGGTTGCAATAGGAATATTGGCCCAGAATCCATCGTTTGGGCTATCCCATGTGGCAGATATCATGTCTCCGAGATAGGCCATCGCTGGCGGATTTCCCAATTCAGCTGCCTTTTGCCAGAATGCATGGGCTTTGGTAATGTCTCTGGAAACCCCGGTGCCATTCATGTAAAAGGTCCCCATGCGATCATAGGCGGCGGGAACGCCAAGCTGCATCGCTTGCTCGACCAGAAGCAGCGCTTCGGATTCGCCGTGAGGTGGATCTTTATTTTCCAAATAAAGGCTGGCTAAGTTGAGCATCGCTTTCCAATGGAGCCGTTCTGCTGCCTGGCGTGTCAAATGGACGATTTTCTTATAGTCCCGGTCTTCTTCCCATACATCTGGATCGTCCAGCGACTTGGCTTCCTGGAACCATAACTCGGCTTGTGCATCGATGGGCGGCACCTTGGTCGCTTCAATCTGGCAAGTGAAGCTAGAGCGGTGCGGATTAAAGAGGGGCAGTTTTTCGTTGCGGGGCAGGGCTTGGGTCGCCTTGTATTGGTCTCGTACAATGCTTATCGCGTTAAAAGAGCAGACCAGGAAAACCACCGTCAGCAGGCCGTATGCGATCTTGCGAAGCAGAGGTAATGTCATTGGCAGCTCGATGTCTCATTGAGAGGTGGGAGCTTTTCCCGGTCAACCCAGGTTTGGTGCAGCGCTATCCATCAGATGCCATGTCAATTCATCCGGATCGAAGGGAAGGTAGCTGCCATCTACAAACTGCGGAAACGGTTCCTCGGCGACCACCCAGGCCTGGCGCCACGGTTGGTTGACGACTTGATGAAGTGGGTGTTCTGTTGAAAGCCAAGGTTGCCAGGTACCAGTGACCGGACACGTTTTGAGCGCATTGCAGGACCGTTGCGGTTGTGTGCGTATGACTTCGCGCGTCATGCCGGTAGCGGCGACTGGGTTGACTACGACATTGTCGTGGCGAACTGTGAGGAAACGCTGCCACGTTATCTCCGGGATGGCTCTGCTCCCCATTCCTTGCGGATATCGCGGCAGGTCGAACGCCTCTCCCGGCTGATACAGGCCTGGCGGAATGTCTTTGAGCCAAGTCTGCACCTGCGCCGACTCGGATGGCGCGGTGGCTTGCCAGTATCCTGCAAATGGCGCTTCGGTTCCCCTTGCCTTGTCTTCGCTCTGGATCAAATCATATGTGGCATCAAGGTAGTACCGGCCTTGCCGTTGAGAGGCAGCGCTTGATTTTAGCTCCGAGGGTGGACTTGTCACGCCTTTCGCGGCATCAATGAGGGTTCGTTTGTCGCCATCCCAGGGCGACAGCGGTGAAGGCGGTAAGGGAAGCACCTTATCGAGGTTGGGAAAACGCAGCAAGGGATTCAGCTCGAGAGCATTGTGAAGTACAGCATAGCGCTCGGACCGGGCTTGATCGAGATGCGGAACGAACATATCGGCTAAGTCGTGTGGGTTGCGGAACTCGACGGACAGACTTCGCGCGCAATCAGAGCAGCCGAGCCTCACTCCGCTGTGCAAAGTCGTTAGTGCTAGCGCTTTAGTCTCAGCTGTTCGTGGCCCTGAGATTTTACCGTTTGGTGCACGTGGTTTCCCTCGAAGGTTTGCTAATTTATATGCAGCAGGGCCATAGCCTTGAAGCAACGCACACTCCAGCATCTTGGTCGCAACCGGGATGTTGGCCCAGAATCCATCGATTGGGCTATCCCATGTTGCCGAGGTCATATTGCCGAGATAGGCCATTGCCTGTGGATTACCCATCTCTGCTGCCTTTTGCCAGAATGCGTGGGCTTTAGTTGAATCCTGATTTACACCAACATTGTTCATGTAATAAGTACCCATCCGGTCGTAGGCGGCGGGGATACCGAGTCGCATCGCCTGTTCGACCAACGCAAGCGCGTCCATCTCTCCATGCGGTGGATCGCGATGCTCAAGATAGAGACTAGCCAAGTTGAGCATAGCTTTCCAGTGGTGCCGCTCCGCAGCCTGACGTGTTAACTGAACAATTTTTTTGTAGTTTCGGTCCTCTTCCCAAGTATCGGGGTCGTCCAGTGCCTGCGCTTCTAAGAACCATTTTTCGGCCTGTGCATCAACAGGCGGAACTTTGGTCGTTTCTATCTCGCACTTGAAATTGGATCTGTGTGGATTAAAAAGAGGTAGCTCTTCATTGCGCGGAAAATCATGGCTAGTTTTGTATTGATCATGTACCACGCTGTATCCCCTGAAAGAGCAAAACAATAAGATCGCTGTCAGCAGAATGAAAAACAGCTTGCGAAGTAAATGCGTCCTCACAGTTAGCCCAAACGTTGCGTGGCGCTACGGTTGTCTCGGAGAGGTAGCAGGAACCCATTCAGGCTTTCTGAACCTTCTTTTCGTATGACGTTTTGTTTCATGATCTCCATCCAGTCAAAGAATGCCTTGGCAATGTCACTTGGTGAACCACTTTTCCCTTTAACCGTTCCGCCACTTAATTTCCCCCAAATTTTTTGCCGCAAATTAGCCGCCTTGTTCGCATCATTCGTAGCCAAATTAATCTCACTGTCAACCGCCATACTGCGTTGATTTAAATTAGCACTGCCCAGACTGAAAAAGCTGTCATCCACCAGCAGCAGTTTTGAGTGAATATAGATTTCGCGATAACGCATGCGGCCTTTGTCCAGCGCAGATGTTTGCAACATCGCCACCGCTACCTTCAGACCGTATTTCTTTTCTAGCGCATCAACGCTCGGCTTGTCGATGTCATTTGCGAATTCCACAACCGCCGGCTTCGTGTACAGGGCACCGGTCGAGTTCCCCATCTCGTCGCACATCACGCCCGTGTACGTTTTCTTGTTCTCCTGCTCGATGAATGTCGACTGCCCAGTCATGCCGCTCTGCTGGCCAAGCACGGCAAGCGCGTCATAGGTTCTTGGGACCATCTGGGCACGTTCTGGAACGGGGATAACGACGAATACGTGCAGTAGTGGCATGTCGCCCTTGGTCCTGCAGCCCTTGGCTGCGGCGGCCTTCCACCGTGCCATGACGTTCTTGCGCGCCTGTATCAAACGTTCCGACCATTCCTGATATTGGAAGTACTGGTTTTCGATGTAGAGATAACCGGTCGCTGCTGCGGCCACGTCGGTGGCGACAAAGTACATTTCCTTGGCGGTTTTGTCCTTTTCATCGGGCTGGGTGCGAATGATCTGGACTGATGAATTTGCGCCTGGCGCACCCTCGCGCTGCAGGGCAGAGGGTATCTCGGTGTGATCAAAGCGCGTATCGCCGCCAGCCCGGTCCCAGGCGCGGATGAAGTTCGCTTGCACGCTGGCAAGTGCACCACCTTTGATGCGACACGCATAGTCTCGATATGGTTTGAAAGTCTTGAAGCCGGCATCTGCCTTGGCACCTGCATCAACCTGAACTGCTTCAGTGACTTCGCGTGCACCACTGGCCTCGCGTTTCGGATTCTCCAGAAGATGCTCTTCGGTATCCCAGTAGTCTGTGACCGAGTTCAGGCCTTTCACATAGCCTACTGCTTCGGCGCCAGCATTGAAGTCGTAATCGATGAGAATTGTTTTCTGGTGGTGGGTGCCAACCTACACCATGCCATGCCGCTCGACCTCCCATTTGTCGAGGCCATCAGGTTGATATTTTTCATCGACCAAGTTCGCCTTTATCGCAGCTGCGTCTCCGGGGCGGGTGAGGATTTTGATCCCCTGGAAAAGGCCCGAGAACGCCGCCTCGTACCAGCCATGACAGTATTCTTCCCGCGCGATGGATGGTATCGAATCCGGGTTGGCGGGCCGCGGTGTGCCCATGCCTCGCAGCGGTGAGCCCGATGCAAACAGTGTGAATTTGGGTTTTCTGAAAGCTTCTTTAGCCAAAGCAAGGCTTCGAGGCGCCCCGATCCTGTCAGCTTCGTTACCGCCGGTGATACAGCGCCACGGATGTGTACCATGCGAATATCCGGGCATGTTCATGGCAAGCGGGCTGCCAAGCTTGCTGTACCAGACCAGCAGACGGACGCTCACGTGCCTTTTGCCTGCCGCAATCAGTAAATCACCATATGTTTCACCACGCGGCCATGTCCCTGAATTACGTACCAATTCCATACCTGGGTCGAACCCCCAGCAACAGATATCGATTGATTTTTTTGCAGCCTTGATGTGCGCTGCGATATCGATAAACGCTGTTTCACCACATACAAACACTTCTAATTGGTTGTTGTGGGTGATGGGGTGGGTCTTGCTGCGCTTCTCCAGAAACCACTGCACTGTGCTCGTCGCCTGGCAACTTAGCTCATCAATAAAAACTTTTTCAGCACGCTTGATCGGATCGGGCATATGGCGTCCTTTTGGAAACGGTTGTGTTGGTCGTCAGAGATGCTTGCGGCTGTCAGTCGAGCCATCGAGCGCCCGTGCGCCCTTATTGGAAAGCGACTGTTCCAGATACTCCGGTGCCTGAGGCGGCGCGAATTCGGGCAGCGCAGAAAGGTCATAGATCTCGCCGTTCGGAAGTTCAACCTGATAGTCCCTGGTTCCCGTCTTGTGCTCGACGGCGATCTGGCCGAGATCGTCAGTGATGCCATCTTCGACTTTCGTCCCGTTTTTCAGGAGCGAGTAAGGAACATTGGCAAATGGACGGCCATTTTTGGAATGCGTCAGCAAAGTAAAGACGAGCTGCTTGGGGTCTTCCGGCGTTGTCGGCTCTGCAATATTGATCTTGTGCTCCGTTGACGGATGCGGACGGTTTTGTGGAGGGAGCGTTTCGAGGTTGCCGTGAAACAGTGCCGGCTTGGGCGCAAAAATCTGCAAGCGGTCGGTGATTTCAACCATGCATTCGGTGCCGTGAAGGCGCACGCCTTTTCGTCCCTTGATGTCGACCCAATCGGACTGGCTGATCAGCGACAGGACCTTGTTGGCGATGACCTGAATGTCGTCGTCATGCGCCTGGACCGTGATTTTTCCGGATGCTGCAATCAACTTCATGCCGGCCTTGTGAACGAACAGGCGCAGCGTCTGCCTGATGCTTGCAAACAGGCTCTCGCCAGTTGCGATCGACACACTGCGACCAGCGGTCATCGCCGTGTGCTGGGCACTGGCAATGTGGGTTGATTGCGCCGTGGTCGTCTCGATGCCCGCCGGGCTGGCCAGTACAAGGTGAGGTTGGGCAAGCTCCGGAAATTCTTTACCAGCGCCGCGCACTACGTCATTCTGTGCCCCGAGTGCATCAGCAATGATGTCCTGTTGGCCGCTTTCCTGCGCCATCCCTTCCATTGCTGCTGTCGCTTGCGCATCGTGCAGTTTGTGGGCGGCGTCGAGCCGTTTAACCGTCTCATCCATATCCTTGATCGCCCCACGCGCCGCCTGCCTCGCCTCGGTCGTGATCAACAGCCCCTTGGCTGCCCGTGCGACGCCATGCCCGTCCGTACGCAGTTCCCAGCCTTCCCCGCGCGCATCCTTGCGCCCGGCGTTGTCCTCGATCCGCGTGATATGCCCGAGCGAAAGCTGACTGCACTGGTGATCGCTTTTCAGCTGTGCCTGGATCATCTCCTTCGTGTCATCCAGCACCAGGTGATTGCCGCGTGCACCACCGCCGAGTTCGCGGCTGCGCAAGCCTGCCAGGGCCGATTGCGCCGGCAGCGCCCATGGCGGCATGTGCGTGCCGTTGTACAGCGCGCCCAGTATCAGTGGATGGTCGATAGTCCCGTTCGGATAGACAACGGCGACTTCTTCGCCAACGCGCGGCAGGCGGATATGGCCGAACTCCTTGCCTGCGGCCGGGCTCAGCACCCGAATCCATGGCGAGCTGTTTTCGTCGTGCTGGCCCAGCCGGTCCCAGTGAAATTGCAGCTTGACCCGGCCGAAACCATCGGTGTGGATGTCAGCGCCAGCCGGACCGACGACCGTCGCCGTGTGCAAGCCCATGTAGGCGCCTGGCTCGCTGTTGAAGTCGCGGCCCGGCCGCCAGCGGATGTCCCTGTTGATGCAGGTGAACCGGTTCTCGTAGTGCGACGGGGCGCCTGCGCCGGCCTGATAGTTGTTGGTCGCTTCGTGTTCTACAGACAGGATCAGGTAGCTGCGGTCACCGATGCTGCGGCGCGGTTCGGGGTCGTAGTCCATCGAGCGCGGCTCGGCGCTGAAATGTCCGCCGAGTTTGAAGGTACGCCCGGGCTGGACGCTGCGGGCATTGCTGGTGGCATCGAACGTCTGCGTATCCTTGTCCTGCTCCACCATGCGCTGCGTTGCGAGCCGTTCGCCATCGCTGCGCATGCGAAAGCCGTAGGCGCCGCTGTCTTCGTACACTTCGTAAGCGAATATGTCGCCTTGCCGGTTGGCTGAATAGCCTGTGGCGTGCTGTGCGCCGGGATTCTTGTAGTCGACGCTGGCCAGTGTGGTCGTGCCGGAGCCGAGGCGCCGGCTCGCACTCCACAGGTGAATGCCGTCATCTTCGAGCGAACCGCTCTTGTCGTGAAACGCGATGACGTCCACGTCGTCATAGCTGGTGGCGTCGATCGGCTCGTTATGGAAGCTCTTGTCGGAGAGCATGAGCTTGTGACCGTCGAAGCGGTGTTCGTACCAGTAATGCATGCCCCGCGCTTCCCAACGGCGGTGCAGGTGGTTGTAGTCGGTCTCGTTATATTGATTGGCAACGGTCAGTGGCGGATCTTCTTCAAACACATGCATGTGCCAGTCGGCCTGGCGGTAGTGCTTGAGCGTTTCTTCGGTGATCTGCTGCACACTCTTGCCATGGAACGACACGTTGTCCTTGCGCAGGCGCGCGAAGGCAAGCCAGGGCTCGAGCACCATCCGGTAAAAGGCAAAGCCGCCATCGGCACGCAAGAACGACAGTTGCGTGATGTACCCGTTAAAGTAACGCAGCGAACCGTCCTGGCGCACCAGCGAAATCGTGACCAGCCGGCCCATCAGCATCTTGAGCGGGATGCGCGGGTCGTCCGACAGGACGTCGACCTCGAACCGGAATCCGCGCGAGATTTCTTCGCGCGCGACCAGCTTGTTTGGCAGCAAAATCGCGGGCGGCCCATCCTCGAAAGGAAAGTCCAGTCGCATCAGCCGGTTGTGCTGCGAGTTGCCGCGAAATGCCGATAGTGCGGCGCCGGCTGCGATGGTCTGGCTCTCGCCCATTGCGTTGCTCCCGATGGCCGCTGCACGGCCGCAGTTGAAATAATCGACATGGTCAGCGACCACGTTAGCCCGCCGTCACGTAGCCTCAATTGACTGGCATCAACGCCGTTTTTTAAGCCACGTCACCGTGTTCCTGTCTGTCTCTTTTTCGAGTCATCGGGGTCTGCAGCATCAACCGGACGTCGGGACGATCCGTGACGCCTGGTGTCGCGGTAAGAAACGTATTCCATCCAAGCTGACGCGACGGCGTCTTCGTGCTCAGCGTGAGCGGCTTGATGGCAGGCGGTGCAAGCAGCAACCGTAGTTCGTAGTGCAAGGTCGGCACCGCAAACATCCTTGTCATTTCCCGCAGTGCCGCCAGCGCCGTGCCGCCGGGAAGAAAACTGCGTGCTTGCGCTTCGTCCAGTGGCCCGACATGCAGACGCGCACAGATGTCATGCCGCCACAGGCGCGTGCCCAGTGCCGTACTGATGCCGAGCACGGGCCTGGTGACGCCCAATGTGCTACGCCGGTTTTCGGGAACCGGATCCCAGCAGCCAACGAATTGTTCGAGTCTGACCGGCACGTCGAAATAGCTGCTCAACACCTGTTCGACTGTGCCGGCCGCCACCGGGCGGGTGCGCAGCAGCCCGGCGAAACAGGCTGCAGTGTCCGGTCTGACGTGCCTGACGGGTTGCCCGGCGCTTGCGGCCCGTGGCGGGCACGTGCCTGCCAAGGCAGTCATCATCGGCAGCAACCGGTCCCCGTCGCCGATGGCCAGGTCGTGTTCGACCCGGTACTTGACCGATGCCTCATAAAACAGGCCGATCAACCGGGTCGACATGACATCGAGCAGTTCGCGCTGGCTGGCATCGTCCCCAAGCGACTTGCGCGCTGCAATCCGTTCGGTATCGTGTACCGGCAGGGTGCCACTGGCGCCGAGCAGGCCGATGAATGCAGGCGTGATCCGGACGCGGCGTAGCGTTCCCGAGCGCAGCGCACCAAGTGGATCCTGTGTTGCCGGCTCGACGTCGAGCGCTTCGACTTCGCTGGCAGGAAACGACAGCGACAGACTGTTGCGAAACGAGAGCACGGTGCGCAAGGCGCGTTCGCGGCCGATGCCATGGCGTTGCAGCGCGCGTAGCAGGATGCTGACCAGTTGGGTGAAGCTGAACCGGTATGGTTCAGCCAGGAGCAAGGCCATTACAGCAGGCTCATGCTTCCGCTTCGTGGCGCGCATCGGATCAGCTCCTTTCCGCTTTGATGCGAGAGGGCGACGAGTTCGACGAAGCTGTTCAGGTGAACATACAGCGCAAAGAACAGGTGCAACACCTGGACGAACAGGTGCAGGCCGGCGCCGGCATACGCTTCTTCGTCGAGCGTGATGCGCACTTCCAGGCCATGCACCAGC
Organism: Massilia aurea; assembly: GCF_014200505.1. Taxonomy (GTDB): domain Bacteria; phylum Pseudomonadota; class Gammaproteobacteria; order Burkholderiales; family Burkholderiaceae_D; genus Telluria; species Telluria aurea_B. The sequence continues at coordinate 189,808 of NZ_JACHBX010000004.1, forward strand.
GATGTGCCGTTCCTGTGCCTGATCCAGGCCGTGGTGTCCTGCTGGTCGAGCGCGATGATGCCGCGGATTTGCCGCCGCGAGACGGACGACGAGGCCAGGTCGTACAGGGACAGCATTTCGCGCAGGCCGTGCACGCCGTCGTCCATCAGGGAGTGATGGTTCAGGGCCAGGTGCGAGATCAGGCGCCAGTGCATGCCTGCGTCATTCGTCAAGCGCGCAGGGCGGGTTGGCCTGCGCACCATGCGGATCGCTGCGTTGCCTGTTGCGCCGGAGATGAACAGGTCGCCTTCAGGCGCACCGATGGCCAGTGAGCAGGGCAGATCGCGGTTGGTGCAGCTCAGTTCAACCGACAGGATATTTCGTTCGATCTCGAACGGGTCGCAATCGGCGCCGACGAGCGTGATCGATTTTTCATGGCCCGGACTGCACAAGGCCAGCGTCTCGTCGTGCCGCAGGAACCAGTAGCGTCCTTGCTGGCTGGCGTATTCTGCACCGTGCCGAAGCGCATAGAACGGCTGGAATGCCGTGATCGAGGTGTCGTTGCCGTTCTGACGCACCAGGTGCACCGCATCGACCGAATACACCTCATATGCCTGCGGAAAATTGGCGTGCGCCAGAAGGGTATAGTCGGCCGCGCGCTGGTCGTACGTGATCGGCACGCCAGGCTGCTGGAACAGATTGACGACGGGCGTGCAACCTTGCACTAGATGCTGTGTTGACAGGCCGGCAAGCATGCGCGCCTTGTCGGCGTCGGGCCGGATGCCGGCAAGGCCCAGGCGTAACGTGACACTGGCGCAGCCGGCAGGTACACGTGCCAGCAGCAAGGCAATATCGATGTCGAAAAAATTGAACTTCTCGGGGAAGGCAAAATATTCGGCAAGAATGCGGTAAGCCCCATGCGAACGGGCGTCGAACGGAATCAGGGCGTCGTCAGGGGCAAATCCAGCCGGTGCGATCGGTATGCAAGGTAACCGTTCCCACAGGCCGTCCTCGTCAAGCTGCACATACGCTGCCACCGTGTGCATGAAGAGGGCATCGCGCAGCGTGGCGCAGAACGAGGCATCGCCATCGGCATACACGCGCAGCACGGTCGCCGCATCCGGCGCTGGCAGCTGGCCCCATCCGGCAGCGCGGAATGTCAGCGTCAGCGACGATGTGACGTCGTCCGGCAGGCGTGTTGCGACCGGCGCCTGAATGACGGTCTCGAAACTTGCAGTGCGCAGTGCGACAGGCGACGGCTTGATGTCGTGGATGGTCTTGAAGCGGCATGCCACGCCGTGTACTGACTTCGATTCCAGCAACGTCCCGCGCGGCATGGCGGGGATCGCATCCGGGCGATCGAGTGTGCTGGAAACGCGCACGATTGCGCACGACGGAAACGGGCGCAGGTAGTGGGGATAGAGCAGGTTGAGCAGGGCTTCAGTGAATTCGGGATACGAATCGTCCAGTCGCTTCGACACGCGCGCGCTGAGCAGGGCCGTGCTCTGGATCAGGCGTTCGACATGCGGATCGTCGCAGGTATCGCCACCCATTTGCAGCCTGGCTGCAACCTTGGGATAGCGCTGGGCATATTCCCTGCACAGCGACCTGAGAATGACGAGTTCGCGCTCGTACTTTGTCAACAATTCGTCCATGGGATCAGCGCTTGCGCCCTCTAGTTGGCACCTTCGATCGAATACTGCTGGAGCGAGGGGCGAAATACCGCATTGAACGACATCGCCTCGGGCATCGACGCATGTTTCAGCTGCGCAGTGATCATGAATTCCACGCGGTTGATGGTGCCCCTGGCGCTCTTGGCGCCCCGCAGTGACACGAGGACCTTGTGCAGCCGGGGTTCATGGCGCTGGATGGCCAGCTGAACGGCCTTGCAGATTTCCTGCCGGTCCGTATCGCTGTTCATGCACATACCGGCGAAGTCGATCAGACCATAGTTCAGGATGGAACCCGCTACCGCCGGGAGCGGGCTGAACGACGCCTGGTGCACGCCGCAGCGGGTATTGAGCAACGCCTGCAGATCGCGCGTGACACTGCGCAGCGCATGCTCGACAGCGCGCACACGGGCATCGCCCCGGTTACCCGATGCAGGTTCACCCGTGTCGTCCAGGCGGTCGAACAGACCCGAAGTAAAGCCGCGCATCGCGTTCCTCTCGTCAAAGCGGGACAACACCCACGGCAGCCATTGTCGGATCGTGAATCTCAGCAATGTTGCGCCGTCACAAGGGAATGCACCGGTTGATTGATACGATCCCTGGCTGCGCGAAATCAATATCGCGCTTCAGGCGCAACGCCATCCTTCCGAGAATGTGTCCAGCGAAACTTCAATGGGAGGAACCATGAGCGCAACATCGAAGGTCCTGTGGTCGGAAGGCTTGACGCTGGGGCCGCAGCACTTTCAGCGTCAGGATCTCTATCACGAAACGCGCCTCCAGCGCATCGCTTCGGCCCTCAATCCGTACTGTTGGGGGGTGTGCAAGGTGACGTGGAATGTGGACGGATTGGGACACAACCGCCTGAGCGCGAACACGATGTCGCTCATTTATCCCGACGGAGACATCGTCGAAGCGCCCGGCGCCGACCTGCTGCCCGAGCCGGTCGATCTCACGCGCCTGCCGCCAGAGGAAGAATCATTCACGTTCTACGCAGCCCTGGCCCTGGTCAAGCCGCATGGGGGCAATGCCGACGACAACAGCCGCTACGTGCGCTGCGACCTGGACACCACTGACCTGTTCAGTGATGCACTGGCGATCGAGGTGCCGTTCCTTAAAAAGCAGGTGCGGCTGTTGCTGCAGGCCGAGCCGCATGGGGCGCGTGCCAGCATCCCGGTGGTGCGGCTGCGGCGGGTAGCGGAAGGGGGCTTCGAGCTGGTGCCGGAGTTCATTGCGCCGAGCGTCACGGTGAGCGCAGCGCCAGGCCTGGTGCGCATGCTCGATGGCCTCTGCAGTGTGATCACGACGAAGATCGAATCGCTCCAGCGCACGCACCGCATGACGAACAACAGCATGTACGAAGCCGGTGCGGGCGATATCTCGTCGTGGTGGATGCTCAACATCCTGAGCACGGCCAATGCGCTGTTGATGCACTGCGCCAGATCGCCCGGGTTTCATCCCGAGGTGATGTTCCGGCAAATGCTTGCCGCCGCGGGCGGACTGATGACGTTTTCCGATCGCTACAAGACGGCCGACCTGCCCGCCTACCGCCACGAGGCAATGGGCGAGGCATTCGCCGAGCTCGACGCGTTGCTGCGCGAACTGGTCGACACGGCGATCGGCACCAACTATCTCATCATTCCATTTGTGGCCGACAAGAGCCGGCGCACCTTCTCGCAGGCGATCCTGGATCCGGCCAAGGTCACGAAACAAAGCCAGCTTTATCTGGCGATCACTGCCGATATGGCGGGCCTTGACCTGGTAGCGACGGTGCCGATCCGGCTCAAGGTCGCTGCGCCCGAGAATATGGAAAGTATTATCGGGTCAGCATTGCCAGGCATACCGATCGCGCACATGCCGCAAGTGCCCCCGGCGATCCCGGTGCGGCCCAACACCTACTATTTTTCGCTGTCCACCAAGAATCCCTTGTACGACAAGGCACTCGAGGCAGGCGTGCTGGCGGTGTATGCGCCGGACGGGATCCCGGGACTCAAAATCGACCTGGTCGTCGTGCTCTGATCAACCACCGCGATGTCAGCGCACCGCCCCGCTACCGATATTCTTGTCAAGGAACTTCTCGACCCGCCCCCAGAAATCGATGCGGTTCTTTTCCAGCGCCCAGCCGTGACCTTCTTCCGGGTACTCGATCCATTCCACCTGCTTGTTGGTGCGCATGACGGCGTTGCGCAGCGCGGTGCCATGGTTGATCGGCACGCGCCGGTCGACGCCGCCGTAGGCCAGCAGCAGCGGCTGGGTGATGCGCGCCGCCTGCTGCAGCGGTGACGTGGCCTTGAACTGGTCGGCATCCTTGACCGGGTCGCCGATCCGTTCCGGCAGGCTGTGCTGCTTGACGTCGCGTGAGGTGTCGCTGCTGAAGTGCGCGCCATTGTCAAACAGCAGGCCGATGTCGGTCACGCCGACAAAGCTGATACCGCAGCGGAACATGTCCGGATCGTTGACGAGTCCCATCAGCGTCGAATAGCCGCCGTAACTGGCGCCAGCAATACAGACGCGCTTGGGGTCGACCAGCCCCTTGTCGACGGCCCAGCGCACACCGTCGGCGATGTCGTTCTGCATGGCCAGGCCCCATTGCTTGTAGCCGGCACGTTCATGGTTGGATCCGAAGCCCAGGCTGCCGCGAAATTCGGGTTCAAGCACGGCGTAGCCGCGCGTGGCCAGAAATTGCGAGTCGGCGGCCCAGCCCCAGGATTTGCCGCGCACCCAGGGGCCGCCATGGACCATCACCACCAGCGGCAGGCTGGTGCGCTTGGCGCCCGGTGGCAGGGTGAGCAGGGCCGGAATGTCCAGGCCATCGCGCGCCTTGTAGCGCAGGAACTGCTGGCGACCCATCTGCGTCGGATCGATGCCTGGCCGTGCTTCGCCGACCTTGTTCAGCGACTTGGTTTTGCTGTTGTACAAGAAAAACACCGGTGCGACCACGTCCGAATAGGCGGTGACCACGAGCAGGGGCGAGTCACCCCGGGCCGGCACCGACATCAGGTTGACCGTCGTCGGGAGCAGCTTGTCGACGTCCTGCTGAATCGCTTTCATGCCGGCGTCGAACCATTCATTCGATACCGCATCGGTACGGAACTGCATGCCCAGCACCTTGTCGCGGTTGATCACCAGCTCACCGTCGATATCGTAGCCGGGCGCCGACAGCAGCGGTTGCGGATCGAGCTTGCCGGTGTTCACATCGAACGTGTGCATGGCGGTCGTTCCGGCCTTGCCGCGCGCTGTTACGAACAGCGTGCCGGTCGGCCCGAATGCCACCGGTTCAATCGTCGCGGCAGTTTCCTTGAAGGTCGGGAAACTGGTCAGTTCGCGCCACTTGCCGGTGGCCGGGTCGAGATACTGCAGCGTCGTGGTCAGGTCCTTGTAGGTGATCGCCAGGCGCGGCTCGCCCTTGTGGTCGAGCAGCCAGCCACGCGTGGCACCAGGGCGCGGTACTGTCTTGTACTGGCCCGACACAGTGTTTACTTGCAGCAGGTCGACATGGCTCAGTTCATTGCGGGTGTCGCCAACCGGCGCCAGCGCGTAGGTCTCATCCGAATCGACCCACGGGGTATTGCCGGCCATCTGGCTCGACGGCGGCAGCAGCCGGCGCGTGATGCGCGTGCCGGTGCTGCTGTTGACGAAGTTACGGCTGGCCAGTTCAACGAAACGGCCGCCGTCGAAGTCGACCGCGTACATGCCGGGCATGAAACGCTGGTCGCCCGGTCCGACGCCTTTGTCATGCGTGTCGAACACCAGGCGCCGGTCGTTGATCCAGTAGAAATTGCGGACATCAGCGTCGTTGTAATGGGCGACAACCTTGGCGCTGTTGGTGTCCAGGTCGATGACCGTCAAAAAGTCGCGCTTGCCCGGCGCGCTGGCGCGCACGGCCAGATGGCGTCCGCTCGGGGACAGCCTGGCGTCGCCGAACGGGGCGTTGCCAAAGAAGGCCGAGACAGGCGGCGGTGCTGCCGGGGTTTGTGCAAGGGTCAGTGGCGAAGCGACGAGGACGAGTGCAGCGAAGGTGGCCCTCGCCAGCACGCGGGTAAATGCAGGCATGAAGTTTTCCGTGAAATGCTTGGTGTTGGTATGGTTCGCCTATGTTGGCGCGGCCCAGAATAGCATTTGTGTCACCGGGAAAATCTCTTCAATTCCCACCTCAGTTTTTACCTGTCTGTGTCATTCGGGCGCCCGGATATAGTCGACCATGCCCGCGCTGGCGCGGCTCGGGCGCGGCGTGAGCAGGCTCACCACCACCACCGTGAACAGCCCTGCCGGCACCCCGAACACGCCGGCCGCCATCGGCAGGATGCCGAACCAGGTCTCCAGCGCATTGCCGCCCAGGACCGGGCTGGCGCGCAGCATGTAGTACAGGCACACGGCAAATCCCGTGATCATGCCGGTGATGGCGCCGATGTGGTTGGCGCGCTTCCAGAACACGCCCAGCACCAGCACCGGGAACAGCGTGGAGCCGGCCAGCGAGAACGCCGCCGCCACCAGCGACAGGATGTCGGCCGGCTTTTGCGACGCTGCGTACGCCGCGATGAAGGCCACCGCCAGCAGCAGCAGCTTCGAGATCGTCACCCGCTTCTGGGTCGACGCGCCCGGTTCCACCATCTTGTAATACACGTCGTGCGACAGCGCGTTGGAAATGGCCAGCAGCAGGCCGTCGGCCGTGGACAGCGCCGCCGCCAGGCCGCCTGCTGCAACCAGGCCCGAGATCACGTAGGGCAGGCCGCCGATTTCGGGCGTGGCCAGCACCAGCACATCGGCGTCGATGGCGAATTCGGCCAGCTGCACGATGCCGTCGCCGTTGATGTCGGCCACGCTGATGAGGGGATTGGCCTTGTCGACATTGGCCCAGTACGAAATCCAGGTCGGCAGCGACGAGAAATCGCTGCCCACGAGCGACGTATAGATGTCGTACTTGGCCAGCACGGCCAGCGCGGGAATCGTCAGGTACACCAGCAGGATGAAAAACAGCGTCCAGAACACCGACACGCGCGTCTCGTGCACCGAGGGCGTGGTGTAGGCGCGCATCAGGATGTGGGGCAGGGCGGCGGTGCCGAACATCAGGCAGAACACCACAGCCAGAAAATTGTTGCGGCGCGCGTCGGATTCTTCCGGCGTGGCGCCGGGGAACGGCTGCGCATGCGGCTCGGGCGGGCGGGCCCGTGCCAGGTTAGCGTCACGCCGTTCGAGCCACAGCGCACGGGCATCGTCGACCGAGTTGGGATACGTGGTCAGCGCGCGCTCGGCCTGGCGTACTTCGGTCAGCGAGGCGTTGCGTGCACGGGCTGCGGCCAGCTGGCGCTGGGCGTCGAGCTTGCCGGCTTCCCACGATTCGGGCAGGGCCGCCACACGCGCCGCGTAGCCGTCGGCGCGGCGCAGGAACTCGGCGCGCACCTGGGCTTCGCGCGGGTCCTTCGCCAGTTCGGCTTCGCGCGCGGTGAGCTTGGGCAGGAGCGATCCGTAGGCCACCTGTGGGATCGGATTGTCGGCGTGCTTCACCGACAGCCACATGGTCGGAATGAGAAACGCGACCAGCAGGATGATGTACTGCGCCACCTGGGTCCAGGTGATGGCGCGCATCCCGCCCAGGAACGAGCAGACCAGGATGCTGGCCAGGCCCAGGAAAATCCCGACCGAAAAATCGACGCCGGTAAAGCGCGATGCGATCAGGCCGACCGCATAGATCTGCGCCACCACGTAGGTGAACGACACCAGGATGGTCGCGCTCACGGCCAGCGCCCGCACCGGGCCGCCGCGCCCGCCCGCGCCGCCGCCGTAGCGCGCCGCTAAAAAATCGGGCACCGTGTACTGCGCAAACTTGCGCAGGTAGGGCGCGATCAGCAGCGCGACCAGCACGAAGCCGCCGGTCCAGCCCATGATGAAGGCCAGGCCGTCGAAGCCCTGCAGATACAGGCCGCCAGCCAGGCTGATAAAGCTGGCCGCCGAGATCCAGTCGGCCGCCGTCGCCATGCCGTTGAACATGGCGGGCACGCGCCGGCCGGCGACGTAGTATTCGGTGACGTTCGAGGTGCGGCAGATCACCCCGATGATCGCGTACAGCGCGATCGTGGCAAACATGAACAGATAGCCGATCCACAGGCGCGGCATGCCTTCCTGCTCGAGCAGGGCGAGGGCCGCCAGAAACACCGCGAAGGCGCCGGTGTACGACAGGTAGTAGCGCGAGAGCTTCTTGAAATAGCCGTGCTTCACACCAGGCGTTGGGTTCGTGCTCATGGGCGCGGCGCCAGCGCGGCGTGGTAATCGCGGTCGAGCCGGCGCATGCGCCAGGCGTAGACGGCAATGATCGTCAGCGACACGAGCGCGGCGCCCTGCGCGGCCATGTAGAACGACAGCGGCCAGCCAAACACCTCGAAGCGCGCCAGCTCGCGCGCGAAGAACACGGTGCCAAAGCCCGTGACGAGCCAGACGGCCAGCAACAACAGCGACATGCGCCGCGTGCGGTCCCAGTGGATCGCGCGGGCCTGTTCCAGGTGCGCACGCGCCATCGTGTCGGAGGTTGGTTCGGGGATAGAATCAGTCGGCATGGTCGGGTTCGCCCACAGGCGGGGGGAAGGTCAGGCGAAACAGGCTGCCCGGAAAGCGCGGGGACACGCTGCGTGGATTGTTGAAGATGTCGATGTCGGCGCCGTGTTGCTGCACGATTTCGCGCACGATTGCCAGCCCCAGGCCGCTGCCCTGGGTATTGCTGCCCAGGATGCGGTAGAAGCGTTCGAATACGTGCAGGCGTTCGGTCGGCGCGATGCCGGGGCCGGTGTCTTCGACTTCGAGCAGCGCGTGTTCGCCGCTGCTGCGCACGCGCACCGTCACACTGCCGCCAGCGGGCGTATAGCGCAGCGCATTGTCGATCAGGTTCGACAGCATCTCGCGCAGCATCAGGGGCTGGCCGGCGATCATCACCCGCTCGTCATCATTGGCGGGCGGCTCGAAACCCAGGTCGATCTGGTGGGCGAACGACGCCTGCACCCAATCCTGCACGGTCTCGCGCGCCACCGCGGCCAGGTCGATCTCGTCGAACGCCAGGCCCGCCTGCGGCTGGTTCTCGGCGCGCGCCAGGGCCAGCAACTGGTTGATCAGGCGCGTGGCCGATTCCGAGCTCTTGGCCAGTTGCTCGAGCGAGCGGTGGATCTCGGCCGGATCGACTTCGCGCAGGGCCAGTTCGGACTGCATGCGCATGCCGGCCAGCGGCGTTTTCATCTGGTGCGCGGCGTCGGCGATGAAGCGTTTCTGCATCTCCACCGTCTTGCCCAGGCGCTCGAGCATGTCGTTGAACGAGCCGACCAGCGGCGAGATTTCTTCGGGCACCTGGCGCGGATCGATCGGCGACAGATCGTCCTGCGGCCGCGCGCGGATGCGCTGCTGCAGCTCGGCCAGCGGGCTCAGGCCGCGCGAGAGCGCGAACCAGACCAGCGCCAGGATCACCGGCAGGATGATGAACTGGGGCAGGATCACGCCCTTGATGATTTCATTGGCCAGGTGGGCGCGCTTGTCGAGCGTTTCGGCCACCTGTACCAGTGCCAGCGGCGGCGTCGGCGAAGCGGTCCGTTCATGCAGCGGATCCAGATTCACATACGCGTAAGCCACGCGGATCGGTGTGCCGTGGATGGTGTCGTTGCGAAATTCGACCGTGCCGCTGCGGGCCGGCTCGCCGGCGCGGTTGGCGCGCGGACGCGGCAGGTCGCGGTCGCCGTCAAGGTGTTCGCCAGCCGGGCCAGCCAGCAGGTAATACACGCTGTCGACGTCGTCGGCGCGCAGGATATCGCGTCCGGCCGTGCGCAGCTGGCCGACCGTCTTGCCGTCCACGGTGCGGATCTGCTGGCCCAGCACCGTGACCCGGTCTTCGAGCGCGTCGTCAAACGGCTGGTTGGCGATCGACTTCGCAACCAGATAGGTGATCGCGATGCTCATCGGCCACAGCAGCAGCAGCGGCGCGAGCATCCAGTCGAGAATTTCGCCGAACAGCGAGTGACGGATGTTTTCGTCCGGCTCGGGGTTGGGTGGAACGTAGAGCGGCTCGAACTGCTGCTGCTGCTGCTGCGCGGGCTCGGGCGTGAAGCCGGCGTTCACTTGTCGGCGGCGGTAGCGGCGATCCGGGCGTCGTTCGCAGCCGCCGCGGCTGCGGCGGCCGCGCTGGCCTCGGAGAATTTCTCGAGGCAATAGCCCAGGCCGCGCACGGTGGCGATGCGCACGCCGCCGACCTCGATCTTCTTGCGCAGGCGGTGCACATACACCTCGATGGCATTGTTGGAAACTTCTTCGCCCCATTCGCACAGGTGGTCAACCAGTTGCTCCTTGGAGACGAGGCGTCCGGTGCGCGCCAGCAGCACTTCGAGCAGGCCCAGCTCGCGCGCCGACAGATCGAGCATCTGGTCGTTGATGTAGGCGCTGCGGCCAACCTGGTCATAGACCAGCGGGCCGTGGCGCACGACGGCCGCGCCGCCGCCGGCGCCGCGCCGAGTCAGCGCCCGTACCCGCGCTTCGAGTTCGGACAGCGCGAACGGCTTGGCCATATAGTCGTCGGCGCCCAGGTCGAGACCCTCGACGCGCTGCTCGACCGAGTCGGCTGCAGTCAGGATCAATACCGGCAGCAGCGAGGCGCGCGCGCGCAGGCGGCGCAGCACTTCGAGCCCGGACATCTTCGGCAGGCCCAGGTCGAGAATGAGCAGATCGAACTCCTGCGTGGACAGGGCAGTATCGGCATCCTGGCCGTTCTTGACACAATCGATGGCATAGCCGGACTGGCGCAGGGAGCGCGTCAGGCCATCGGCAAGTACGCTATCATCTTCGGCAAGCAGAATTCGCATGGGGCACCTCGGGTTTTGATTATAAGCACGTCGTTCCCGCGGAGGCGGGAACCCAAGTTCCTGGCATTGTGGTTGCGGTTCACGCAGGCTGCTTGCGCAAGACCTGGATTCCCGCCTGCGCGGGGATGACGGTCGGCTCCTATTGTGTTGGATTTACCGTCACAATGCGAGTCCCGAGCGATTGTTGGTAAGATAACCACGTCTTTTCGCTTGCAAAAACCACTGGATTTTTATACAGTACTGGCTCTTGAAGTGCGCGTGACCGCCCACACCTTGCCTACTCCACGACAGAAAGTACACCATGGACGACAAAAAAACCGCATTGAACGCCGCTGATAAGGGCAAGGCGCTGGCTGCCGCCCTGGCGCAGATTGAAAAGCAGTTCGGCAAGGGCTCGGTGATGCGCATGGATGCGAACACGCCGGTCGAAGAAGTACAAACGGTCTCCACAGGCTCGCTGGGCCTGGACATCGCGCTGGGCGTCGGTGGCCTGCCGCGCGGCCGTATCGTCGAGATCTACGGTCCTGAATCGTCGGGTAAAACCACCCTGACGCTGCAAACCATCGCCCAGATGCAAAAGCTGGGTGGCACCTGCGCGTTCATCGACGCCGAGCACGCACTCGACGTCACCTACGCGCAAAAGCTGGGCATCAACCTGAGCGAACTGCTGATCTCGCAGCCGGATACCGGCGAGCAGGCGCTTGAAATCACCGACGCGCTGGTGCGCTCGGGCAGTGTCGACCTGGTCGTCATCGACTCGGTCGCGGCCCTGACGCCACGCGCCGAAATCGAAGGCGACATGGGCGACTCGCTGCCCGGCCTGCAGGCGCGCCTGATGTCGCAAGCGCTGCGCAAGCTGACCGGCTCGATCAACCGCACCAATACGCTGGTTATCTTCATCAACCAGATCCGCATGAAGATCGGCGTCATGTTCGGCAGCCCTGAGACCACCACGGGTGGTAACGCGCTGAAGTTCTACGCATCGGTGCGCCTGGACATCCGTCGTACCGGCTCGATCAAGTCGGGTGACGAAGTGATCGGTAACGAAACCAAGGTCAAGGTCGTCAAGAACAAGATCGCCCCGCCATTCAAAGAAGCGCACTTCGACATTCTTTATGGAGAAGGCACGTCCCGTGAAGGCGAAATTCTGGATCTCGGCGCAGATAACAAAATCGTCGAGAAGTCGGGCTCGTGGTACAGCTATAACGGCGAGCGTATCGGTCAGGGTAAAGACAACGCGCGTCAGTTCCTGCGTGACCGTCCAGCCCTGGCACGCGAGATCGAAAACAAGGTCCGTACCGCCTTGGGTGTGCGCGAGCTGCCACCAACGATCGGTGGTGACGACAAGCCGAAGCTGCAGGCGGTTGGTGAATAATCAGCCGGCGCAGGGTGCGGTGGCAGCAGCTTGCCACCGGCGCCCCGCGCCATGCTGATGGGCTGACGTTACTCATGCCAGCACCCGTACTCAGTCTCAAGGGCCGCGCGCTGCGCTATCTGTCGCAGCGCGAGCACAGCCGCTTCGAATTGCGCCGCAAGCTGTCCAAGTATGCGGAAGAGGGGGATGACGTCGATGCCCTGCTCGATTTTCTTGAAAAAAACAATTGGTTGTCGCAGGAGCGCTTTGCCGAATCCCTGGTCAACCGTAAAGCGAGCCGTTATGGCGACAGTCGCGTGATGGCCGAATTGAAAAATCATGGATTAACGACCGAGGCACTGGTCGACATCAAAGCCGGGCTGTCCGACAGCGAGACCGCGCGTGCGGTTGAAGTCTGGCAACGCAAATTTGGTACGGTTGCCGAGGATGCCGCGGCGCGCGCCAAGCAGATGCGCTTCTTGCTGCAGCGTGGTTTTTCCCAGCGCGCGGCGCGTGCGGCGATGCAGGGCGCGCCCGATGATGACGAGTTTCCCGAGTAATTAATGTTCTCGTGGTCGCTTGCAGTCACGCGTTACGACGCTATGCTGCCCCAGGCGCCAGCGTGGAGCGTCATCCCCGATATGCCAAGGCATATTCCTCAACGGGCGATGGCGCTGCACGCTGGCGCTTTTTTACGTCTGCAGTGTCCACAACGAAAATCCATATCTCTCATTCATGTCGTGAATGGCAGGCTCTGGCTGCTGTCCTTCATGCGCATACCATATGCGTTAAACACGCTGCCAAGCGCCTGCCAAGTCCGGGCATCTCCGTCGAGGCTGGCCGTGATGTCCCCTTTTAGCGATGCGCCGGGCGGGACGCTGTGCTAAACTTTACGGGTTTAAGCAGCGCCGCATGAGCGGTTGTTGCCGCAGAAGCTGCGGTGACGTGCACTAGCACACCGGCTGCATCACTAACCGCCGTCTCGACGGCACTGGTATTTATGCCTTTGTCTCTTCCCGTATCGCGCTCGCTCCGGCATACGCGCGCCATCACAGTCGATGCCTATGCGCGCGATGATGGCATGTGGGATCTTGATGCCAGCATCCGCGATGTGAAAACACGCACTGTTGAACTTGCATCCGGCGAACGGCCCGGCGGCACGCCAGTGCACGACCTGAAGCTGCGCGTCACGATCGACCGCGACCTGAACATCGTTGATGCCGAAGCCGCATCCGATGCCGTCCCGTATCCGGGCTTTTGCGATACCATCGGCCCTGCCTACAAGAAGTTGATCGGGCTCTCGCTCGTGAACCATTTCCGGTTGCATCTGAAAGACCGCCTGTCCGGCGTGCTCGGCTGCACCCATCTGACCGAACTGGCCCAGGTGCTGCCCACTGCAGCGCTGCAAGCCTTTGCTGACGACACCGTCGATGCCCCAGGCGGGCAAGGCGTGACGTCATCCGACCGTCCATTTGAGCTCGACCGTTGCCATGCCCTGCGCAGCGACGGCCCCGCCGTGGCCAAATATTACCCGCGCTGGTCCATCAAGGCCGTGTCGGGTTAAGTCGTCGTTTGTTTTTTTTGTAGTTCAACCGTTTCTAATTCAGTAATAGATAGAAGGGAAGCCAGCATGAAGATCCATGAGTATCAGGGCAAAGAAATCCTCCGAAAATTCGGGGTGACCGTTCCGCGCGGCATTCCGTGCATGTCGGTCGAAGAGGCTGTTAAAGCTGCTGAAGAACTGGGTGGTCCGGTCTGGGTCGTCAAGGCGCAGATCCACGCTGGTGGTCGCGGCAAGGGCGGCGGCGTCAAGGTCGCCAAATCGCTCGAGCAGGTCAAGGAATACGCTGACCAGATCATGGGCATGCAGCTGATCACGCACCAGACCAGCCCGGAAGGCCAGAAAGTCCGTCGCCTGATGGTCGAAGAAGGCGCCGACATCAAACAAGAACTGTATGTCTCGCTCGTCACCGACCGCGTCAGCCAGAAAGTCGTGCTGATGGCCTCGTCGGAAGGCGGCATGGACATCGAAGAAGTCGCACACAGCAACCCGGAAAAAATCCACAACGTCATCATCGACCCGAAAGTCGGCCTGACCGATGAGCAGGCTGACGACGTCGCCGCCAAGATCGGTGTGCCAGCCGGCTCGATCGCCGACGCACGTGCGAACCTGCAGGGCCTGTACAAAGCCTACTGGGAAACCGATGCATCGCTGGCCGAAATCAACCCGCTGATCGTTACAGGCAGCGGCAAGATCATCGCCCTGGACGCCAAATTCAACTTCGACGCGAACGCCCTGTATCGCCGTCCTGAAATCGTCGCTTACCGCGATCTGGACGAAGAAGATCCAGCGGAAGTCGAAGCATCGAAATTCGACCTGGCCTACATCTCGCTCGACGGCAACATCGGCTGCCTGGTGAACGGCGCCGGCCTGGCCATGGCCACCATGGACACCATCAAGCTGTTCGGCGGCGAGCCAGCCAACTTCCTCGACGTCGGCGGTGGCGCCACGGCCGAGAAAGTGACCGAAGCGTTCAAGATCATGCTGAAGAATCCTGACCTGAAAGCCATCCTGGTCAACATCTTCGGCGGCATCATGCGTTGCGACGTCATCGCCGAAGGCGTGATCGCTGCATCGAAAGCCGTTTCGCTGCAAGTGCCACTGGTCGTGCGCATGAAGGGCACCAACGAAGACCTGGGCAAGAAGATGCTGGCCGAATCGGGCCTGCCAATCATCGCCGCAGACACGATGGAAGACGCAGCCAAGTCGGTCGTCGCCGCTGCTGCCGGTCAAGCCTAATTGCTAAGGAAATAAAAAAATGTCGATTCTGATCAACAAAGATACCAAAGTAGTCACCCAGGGCATCACCGGCAAAACCGGTCAGTTCCACACCCGCATGTGCCGTGAGTATGCAAACGGCAAGGAAGCATTCGTTGCTGGCGTGAACCCGAAGAAAGCCGGCGAAGATTTCGAAGGCATCCCGATTTTCGCCACCGTGTCGGAAGCGAAAAAAGAAACCGGCGCCAACGTGTCGGTCATCTATGTCCCACCAGCAGGCGCAGCCGCTGCCATCTGGGAAGCCGTCGAAGCCGAGCTGGACCTGGCAATTTGCATCACCGAAGGCATTCCAGTCCGTGACATGATGGAAATCAAGGACCGTATGGCCAAAGCAGGTTCGAAGACCCTGCTGCTGGGCCCTAACTGCCCAGGCCTGATCACCCCTGACGAAATCAAGATCGGCATCATGCCAGGTCACATCCACCGCAAGGGCCGCATCGGCGTCGTCTCGCGTTCGGGTACCCTGACGTATGAAGCAGTTGCACAGCTGACCGCACTGGGCCTGGGCCAGTCGTCGGCAGTCGGCATCGGCGGTGACCCGATCAACGGTCTGAAGCACATCGACGTCATGCAGATGTTCAACGACGATCCTGATACCGACGCGGTCATCATGATCGGCGAAATCGGTGGTCCAGACGAAGCCAACGCGGCTTACTGGATCAAGGACAACATGAAGAAGCCAGTTGTCGGCTTCATCGCTGGCGTCACCGCGCCACCAGGCAAGCGCATGGGCCACGCCGGCGCGCTGATCTCGGGCGGTGCGGATACCGCGCAAGCCAAGCTGGAAATCATGGAAGCCTGCGGCATCACCGTCACCAAGAACCCGTCGGAAATGGCGCGTCTGCTGAAGGCCATGCTGTAATTCTGACGATCTGGTGATCGAAAGCTAAAACGGGGAGCGCGAGCTCCCCGTTTTCTATTTAGTGCGACACTTTTTGTTGATACGCATCGTACGTGACAAAAATTGCTGTACGGCACTGACAAATTTTGTCATTCAGGGTGCCGTTTTTTGTTCTGGAACAGGCATTTGTTGGTTTGTTGTTCATAAAATCGACCGTTTTACGCCATTTTTGGGCTGGCACAGCGCTTGCATATAAGAAAGCGTAGCAGTGAGCAGCACAAGATACGTAGGTCCACTTTTTTGAAATACCCAACCCGGAGATTTAAAATGAACTTCAAGCAAATGCAAACTAAAAAGGCCGAGGGCGGCTTCACCCTGATCGAACTGATGATCGTCGTTGCGATTATCGGTATTCTGGCTGCTGTTGCAATCCCTGCGTATCAGGATTATGTGGCGAAAGCGAAGTTTGCTTCGGCGCTGGCTGAAGTTTCGCCTGCCAAGACCGGCTTCGAAGTTGCACTGAACGATGGTTTGACCCCAGCGATTCCTGGTGCGGACGGCACCGTTGCCGATGGCTCGGCTCCGATTGGCGTTCAAGCCACTAACGGTAATTCGACGATTGCTGTCACTACGGCCACCTCCGCTGGTGTAATCACTGCCACGATTGTTGGCGGTTCTTCCGGAGTTGCCACCAAGACGATCACGCTGACTCGCGATGCAGACACTGGCCAGTGGACTTGCGCAACCACCGTTGCACAGAAACTTGCTGGTCCGGTCAGCACCTGCACTGGCGTGTAATTGTAAAGCTCAGCTCTTTACCTCGTAAAAAAGCCCGCTTCCCAGCGGGCTTTTTTCATTGCAGCGTTACTTCGCTGGCTGCGCTTTCAAAAACCGATCCAACCACCCATTCACGGTGTGATGCCACTGCACCGAATTCGCTGGCTTGAGCACCCAGTGATTCTCATCCGGGAACACCAGCAGTTTGCTCTCGACACCTTGACGCTGCAGCGCCGTGAACGTCCCAAGCGCCTGCGCCGTTGGAATCCGGAAGTCCAGATCACCCTGGATCACCAGCATCGGCGTCTTCCACTTCGCGACGTGATGAACTGGATTGAAGCGCTCATGGTTCTCCGGCACCTTGTAGTACGGCCCACCATTCTCCCAGTCCGTGAACCATTGCTCCTCGGTCGAGTACGCCATCCCGCGCGTGTCGAACACGCCGTCGTGATTGACGATGCACTTGAACTCATCCGACCAGTTGCCAGCGATCCAGTTCATCATGTAGCCGCCGTACGACGCACCCAGCGCGCAGTCGCGTGAACGGTCCAGCCACGGGAACTTCTTCACCGCCGCGTCGTAGCCCTTTTGCAGGTCGACCAGCGGCTTGCCGCCCCAGTCATTGCTGATCGAATCGGTGAACTTCTGGCCGTAGCCGGTTGAACCGTGGAAGTCGATGAACACGGCGGCGTAGCCGGCGCCGGCATAGGTCTGCGGATTCCAGCGGTAGCTCCAGCTATTGCCGAAGCTGCCTTGTGGCCCGCCGTGGACGATGAACGCTACCGGATATTGTTGGCCCGGCTGCGCATTCCACGGCTTCATCACGTAACCGTACACGGTGTCGCCATTGGCGCCGGCAAACGAGAACTGCTCGGCCTCGCCCCAGCGCACGTCTTTCAGCAGCTCGGTGTTCAACGTGGTCAGTTGCTTCGGCTTGGCGCCCAGCTTCATCGAGAACAATTGCGCACCAGCGGACAGGTTCGCATGGGTATAGACCAGCGTATCGCGGCGCAGATCGAAGGCGCCCACGGCGCCGGTGTCCGTCAGCGGGGTAACCTTGCCGCCGGCCACGTCGATGGAGAACAGGCGATGCTGGCCGATGTCTTCCGCATCGACGATCAGCGCCTTGCCGTCGGCACGCCAGACCAGGCTGCCGGCCGAGCGGTCCCAGTTGGCTGCCAGCGGGCGCTTGGTGCCGGTCGCCACATCCATCAGCATGATCTGGTAGCGGTCGGCCTCGAAGCCGGGGCGCGCCATCGCCAGGTAGGCCAGCGTGCGGCCATCCGGCGAGAACGCGCCTTTTGTGTCCCAGGCCGGATTGTCCGCCGTCAGGTTGCGCGGCGCGGTGCCGCCTGTGGCGGGCACGCTGTACAGGTCGAAGTTGGTCGACCAGGCTTCGGTCTTGCCGGCGATGCGGGCCGAGAACACGACGGTCTTGCCGTCCGGGCTGAAGCGGTATTCTTCGCGGTCGCCGAACGGCTTCGAGGGCACGTCGCCGTCGAGCGAGCCCGACAGGCTGACCGGCTCGCCGGTGATCGTGCCTGCGGCGCTGATTGGCGCCGAGAACAGCACCGCATTGCGGTGGTCGTTCCAGGTATCCCAGTGGCGCGCGAACAGGCGGTCATACACCTTGCCGGTGGCCTTTTCTTTTTCTTTCGCATCGAGCCGGGCCTTGGTGCAGGCCAGGTCGGCGCAGTCGCGGAATACTGCCAGGCTGAACGCCAGGCGGTCGCCCGTGGGTGCGACGCGGAAGTTGTCGACGTCCAGCGGCAGGTCGGTGACCTTGACGGGCGCGCCGCCGGCCACCGGCTGGCGCCAAACCTGCGACGAGCCCGAACGCGCGGACAGGAAGTACACGGCGTCGCCCGACGGCGACCATTCCGGATCGGCGCTGCTCGACGCATGGTCGGTCAGGCGCTGCGGCGTCGGTTTGGCGGCGCGCAGGTCGATCATCCAGAGTTGGGTGTTGCCGCGGTTCTTTTCCATGTCGGTGCTGCGCACGGTGTAAATCACGCGCGTGGCGTCGGGCGATACGGCCGGGCTACCGACCCGTTCCATATTGACCAGGTCTTCCACGGTGAAGCCGCGCGGCGCGGCCATTGCGGTGGTGGCGGCCAGGGTCGCCGCTGCCACCGTCATCAAACGAAATTTCATGCCATCCTCGTCGATCAGTCCCGCGGCCGGGTGCCGCAGGCAAGCCGGGAATGTACCACGCGCGCCAGGCCAGCCGATACGACAACGCCCCCGCTATCCGGCAATGCCGGGCAGCGGGGGCGTTTTAACGTTCCCTAACGCACAGGAAGGTTGTGATTATTTTGGCATGATGACCGTGTCGATGACGTGGATCACGCCGTTGTCGGCGACGATGTCGGTCTTGGTGACAGTGGCCTTGTCGACCATGACTTTGCCGCCGGCGACCTTGACCTTGAAGGCGCTGCCTTCGACGGTCTTGACGTCGCCTGGCTTGACGTCAGCTGCCTTCACGGTGCCTGGCACCACGTGGTACGTCAGCACTTTGGTCAGCGCGGCCTTGTCTTTCAGCAGTGCGTCGAGCTTGGCTTTTGGAATCTTGGCAAATGCGGCATCGGTTGGTGCGAACACGGTGAACGGGCCCGGACCCTTCAGGGTGTCGGTCAGGCCGGCAGCCTGGACAGCCGTGACCAGCGTGTTGAACGTGCCGGCCGATTTGGCGGTATCAACGATATCTGCTGCGTTGGCGGCGCCGAAGGCGAAGGCGAGTGGCAGTGCGATCAGAAATTTTTTCATCGTATGACTCCATGTGGTTTTTGCAGTTCGGTGTGAACCGCGTTAAGACCAATGTAGGCTTATTTTGTTCCCGTGTCTAACGTGTGCACCGTTTATGTAGCATAATAAAGGTTCAATCAAGGGACGATATTATGGAAAACTCGCTAAGATCACATCATGAACCGATCATGTACCGAACCGGCGCAGCTGCGCGTCTGGCGGGTTTGCCGGTAGAAACGCTGCGCGTCTGGGAGCGCCGCTACAGTCTGTCGGATGCGCAGCGCTCGGAGCGCGGCCAGCGCCTGTATTCGGCCGAACAGGTCGCGCGCCTCGGTTTGCTCAAGCAACTGGTCGACCAGGGCCATTCGATCGGCGTGCTGGCCGGCTTGAACCGTGAACAGCTGCAATCGATGCTCGGCCTGGATGGTCAGGCGAGGGCGATTGCCACCTCGCCAGCGCGCGTGTTGCTGGTCGGCGCCATGCTGTCACGCCGGATCGCCGCCACCGGGCAAGCTGCGCTGGGGCTCGACGTGCGCGGGCATTGCGCCACGCTGACACAGGCGCTGGCGTTGCCGCGCGATGTCGGGGCTGACGTGCTGGTGATCGAGCAGTCCGAACTCGACGATACTGGTTTGGCGCCGATTGCCGCGGCACGTGAGGCCAGCGGTGTCGCAGCCGTCGTGGTGCTGTACCGCTTTTGTTCCAGTGCCACGATTCGCGCCTTACGCGCGCAAGGCTGCCTGGTAGCGCGCATTCCGGCTGACTTGTCCGAACTGGCGTTACTGTGCCAGTCGGCGCTGACGGGCCACCGTCCGCCGCTGCAGGAGCAGCCGCTGCCGCCAGTGGCGCCGCCCCGCTTCGATGAGGAAGCGCTGGGCAACATCATGACGGCGGCCGGCATCCGCCTCGATTGCGAATGTCCCCGGCACTTGTCCGAGATCCTGATGATGATTTCCAGCTTCGAGCGCTACAGCGACCAGTGCGCCCATCGTAATCCGGGTGACGAGGCGCTGCATGCGCGGCTGAAGATGGCGGCAGGCCGCGCGCGTGTCGTGATGGAAGATGCGATGGAGCATCTGGCCATCACGGAAGGGTTGCCGTTGCCGAAAGTCCTTAACTGAGTCAGGCGTCGATGGCCGCAGTCCAGTCACCGCTCTTGCCGCCATGCTTTTCCAGTACCCGCACATTCGTCATGACCATGCCGCGGTCGACCGCCTTGCACATGTCGTACACGGTCAGCAGGCCGACCTGCACAGCAGTGAGTGCTTCCATCTCGACGCCGGTCTTGCCGATGGTTTCCACCTGCGCCCGGCAATGGACGCTGTTGGCGGCCGCATCGATCTCGAAATCGACCGCCACGCGCGTGATCGGCAATGGGTGACACAGCGGCACCAGGTCGCTCGTGCGCTTGGAGGCCATGATCGCGGCGATGCGCGCGATGCCGATCACGTCCCCTTTTTTTGCGCTGCCCGACGTGATCAGGGCCAGCGTGGCCGGCTGCATGCGGATGGTGCCGGCAGCCACTGCGATGCGGTGCGTGTCCTGTTTGGCGCCGACATCGACCATATGGGCCTGGCCGGTGGCGTCGAAGTGGGTCAGATGGTCTGCGGTCGGGGTGGAAGGCGTCATGAATGGCTTGGTATCGTTGGGTAACAAAGTGTTCTGGGAGCAGCAGGGTGCGTGCGGATACGGTTATGATAGCACCGTGAAATCTGTCGTCCGACCAGCATCCGTGCGCCGCTGGCGCCCCGTCCTGACCGCCGTTGCCCTGTGCACGACGGCAGCGTTTGCCGTGGCCGCCCAGTCCGATCCGCTCCAGCGCCCCGACCACATCCACTTGCCGACGCTGGGCGACACCGCGCGTGTCGACCTGTCGCCGGTCGTCGAGCGCAAGCTTGGCGAGGAGATCATGCGCGACATCCGGCGCGACCGCGATTACCTCGACGACGAACCGATCTCCGAATACCTGAACAACTTCGGCAATGGCCTCGTGGCTGCGGCGCCTGGTGCGCGCGGCGAGACCAATGCCGACTTCCACTTTTTTGCCGTGCGCGATGCGGCGCTGAACGCGTTCGCGCTGCCGGGCGGCTTCATCGGTGCGCACTCGGGCCTGGTCATTGCAGCCCAGACCGAATCCGAACTGGCCGGCGTCGTTGCGCACGAGATTGGCCACGTCACGCAGCGCCACATTGCGCGCATGCTGGGCCAGCAGCGCCAGGATATCCTGCTGCCGCTGGCGTCGATGATCCTGGCGGCGCTGGCCGCCAAGGCCGGCTCGGATGCGGCGATGGGCGTGCTGATGGGCGGGCAGGGCCTCGTGGTCCAGCGCCAGCTCAACTTCAGCCGTGACGCCGAGCGTGAGGCCGACCGCGTGGGCTTCCAGATCATGGAGGCGGGCGGCTACGACACCACCGGCATCGTCGCGTTTTTCCGGCGCCTGCAAAATGCGTCGAAGTTGTATGGCGAACTGCCGACAGGTTTGAGTAACCTGAGCAGCCACCCATTGACCCAGGAGCGCATCAGCGACATGCAGGCGCGCATCCGCGAGATGCCCAAGAAGCAGCGCGTCGACAGCCTCGACTTTCACCTGGTGCGCGCGCGCATCCGCGTGCTGCAGGAGCCAAGCGAGCAGGGCCAGCGCAACACGCGCAGCGCGTTCAACACGCAGCTCAGGGAAACGCACCGCCATCAGCAGGCCGGCGCGCAGTATGGCCTGGCCTATCTGGCGCTCAAGCAGGGCAACCTGACTGACGCGCAGAGCTGGCTCGACAAATCACGCGAGACGATGAAGCCGCGCGAAGGCGTGTTGTCGGTGGCGTCGAACATCGGCGATGGCGCGACGATGTATGCGGGCCTGGCGATCGAGATCAAGATGGCGCCGGGCCAGCCGGCGGCAGTGCTGGCCGAGGCCGTGAAGGAAGCCGAGACGATGCATGCGCGCTTCCCGCTGTCGCGCTCGCTGGCGCACCAGTACGCCGACGCCATGATCGCCACCGGCAAACTCGACGAGGCCACGCGCTTTCTGCGTGACCAGTCGCAGCAATACCGCGAGGAATACAAGCTGCAGGATCTATTGGCCAAGGCGTACGCAAAGCAGGGCAAGATCGCGCTGCAGCACATGGCGCTGGCCGAATCGTACGTGCTGGCCGGCGCCACGCCGGCGGCGATGGCGCAGCTGGAACTGGCGCGCAAGGCGCGCGACGCATCGTTCTACGACCAGGCCGTGATCGACGCGCGCGCCCGCGAACTCGAGGCGCAGCAAAAGAAGGACAAGGAAGAGAAGGACGATTGACGGGCAGCCAGATCAGCCGGCCCAAAAACGGCACCGGCCACCACGGTAGGGTGGACGGGTTTCCCGTCCACGCGGTGATGGTTGACAGCGAGATCATCCGGCCCGAAATCGGCGCCGGCAACGATCACCGCGTGGAAGGCAGAGCCTTCCACCCTACGTGGCATGGGCGGATTGGCAGCCAGATCACCAGGTCACTATCACCGACTCAGGGCGCCGGCATCCTGTTGAACCCGAACCGCTGCGCCAAGTCGGCGTCCGCCACCCGTTCTACAGTGAAGACCTTGCCCTGCCACGGCAACGCCAGCGTGCCAGCCCCGCCGCCCAGCCACGCCATCACGGCGTCATCCGATGCGCTGCGGCCATCCAGTGTGAACTGGCCCAGCACCTGCACCACATCGCGGTCATCGAGCTGCGCCACGACCTCGCCGGCCACGAACAGCACGGCGCCGGCATCGCTCATAAACACGTGCTCGACAGCCGTCAGCGCCTGCCCGGTCTGCAACAACAAGCCCTGCTGCGGATCGGTGCGTGCGATGAACGGCGCGGCCTCCAGATTCACGTACACGCGCTGCGGGCCATTCTGGAAATACCAGTTGCCCCGCTCGTCGTGCAGGTAATTGCGATTGATGAACCCCACCAGTTTCTCGTTCTCGAGCCGGTCGCCGGGCAAGCCGGCCTGCTGGGTCGCTTCGTCGCGCATGCGCCAGTGGCCGCGCGCATCGAGCGCGAGCCAGCCGTAGCAGTGCGGTACGTTTGGCCACTTGGCCATTGCCTGTTTTACGATATCGTCCATAGTGTCAGCCAGCATCGCACAGTTCGGCGCCAGTCAGCGCGCGCGTGCCCGCCACGCCATCGAAATGCTGCAGGATGCGCTGCGCCAGCCAGTCGATCCGGCCAGGAAACGGCCCCGTCGGAAAGCCCACGTGCCCGCCCGTGGCCGGATACTCGAGCGTTACCGCAGCCGATGCTGTCGTCGGCAAATACATCCCCGGCAAAAACGGATCGTTGCGCGCATTGAGCACCAGTGTCGGCACGGTGATCGCGTCCAGCACGTGGCGTGCGCTGGCGCGGTGCCAGTAGTCGTCGGTGTCGCGGTAACCGTGCAGCGGCGCCGTCACCACATTGTCGAACGCGTACAGGTCGCGCGCGGCGAGCAGCGCGGTGCGGTCGAACAGGCCCGGAAACTGATCGAGCTTGGCCAGGCACTTGGGCTTGAGCGTCTGCAGGAACATCCGCGTGTAAATCATGTTGAAGCCCGACGACAGCGCCGCACCGCCGCGCGCCAGGTCGAGCGGGGCCGAGACCGCGCAGGCCGCATCGACAATCGAGGCGCCATGGCCCGATTCGCCCAGCCAGCGCAGCAGCGCATTGCCGCCCAGCGACACGCCAGCCGCGTAGAACACACCGTCATGGCGTGCGCGCAGCGAGCGCACGATCCACTCGACTTCCGCGGCGTCGCCCGAGTGATAGAAGCGGGGCGCCAGATTCGGTTCGCCCGAGCAGCCGCGGAAATGCGGCACCACGCCCGACCAGCCGCGCGCGGCCAGCGCCGCCATCAGCGCCCGTGCGTAGTGGCTGTCGGACGAGCCTTCCAGCCCGTGAAACAGCACCACCAGCGGCTGGCCCGGCTGGCCGTCGACAAAATCGAGATCGACGAAGTCGCCGTCCGCACTCGTCCAGCGCTCGCGGCGGTAGGCAACGGGCGGCTTGGCGATGCAGGTCGCCGGGTAGATGGTCTGGAGATGGCCGCCAGGCAGCCAGCGTGGTGCGCGGTAGGGCATGAAGAAGTGAGGAGAGGGGCGCGCGCAGTCGCGTACGCCCCGAACGATCAGTGGTTCTTGAGCACTGTGCCTGGCGCCAGGCGGTAGCCGGTACCGCAGTACGGGCACTTCGCCTCGCCGTGGTGGTCGAAATCGAGGAAGACGCGTGGGTGCGACGACCACAGCGGCATGGCCGGGTTCGGGCAGTGCGCCGGCAAGTCTTTCGCCGTGAGTTCCACGATTGGCATCGTCTTTTGGGTCATCTGGTGTCTCCGTCTGGCAGGTGGGCAAAGACAGGATTCTAACGGATTCGCTCTATTGTCGAAATGACCGTAAAATAATGCGCTCAACATATTGAGCCCAAGTGCCCTTTCTCAAGAGGTCACGACCCATTCCATGCGTTTCATGCCCCTCTGTTTCCAGACCGCCGCTGTCGTCCCAGCCGTCATTTCCCCGCTGGGAAGTTGCACGAACGCCACACTTCCATGTCCGTGAACGCGGGCGAGCCGGCTGGCCAGCTCCCGGTCACGATTGGCGACGCACCCGACCGCGACGCATTTCGCGACGGCTTCAAGACCGGCCTGCCGACGCTGTTCGGCATTGCCGCCTGGGGCCTGGTGGTGGGCATCGCCATGGTCAAGAGCGGCCTGTCCGTGCCGCAGGCGCTGGGCATGACGCTGCTGGTGTTTGCCGGCTCGGCGCAACTGGCGTCGCTGCCGCTGATCGCGGCGCAGGCGCCGATCTGGGTCATCTTCGCCACGGCGCTGGTCGTCAATCTGCGCTTCGTGATCTTTTCGGCGCTGCTCGCGCCACACTTTGCCCACTTGCCATGGCGCCAGCGCCTGTATCTTGGCTATATCTCGGGCGATATTTCCGTCGCCTTGTTCTTGCAGAAATATCCGAGTCCGACGCCGGCCGTGGGCAAGCTGTCGTATCTGAAGGGCTTGATGTTCCCGAACTGGGGCGCCTGGCAGATCGGCTCGGTCATCGGGGTGTTCCTGGGCAGCACCGTACCGGCCGAGTGGGGCCTGGGCTTTGCCGGCACGCTGGCCATCCTCTGCATCATGGTGCCGTTGATGATCAATCGCGCGGCCTTGTGCGGCGTGCTGGTGGCAGGCACCGTCTCGGTACTGGCCTACGAGTTGCCTTACAAGCTGGGCTTGCTGCTGGCAGTGCTGGTCGGGATGGTGACGGCGATGGTCATCGAAGAAACAATGGACAAAATAAAGGCGCGCCGTGGCTGATTGGGAAATCTGGGTCGTGATTGGCGTGCTGTGCGTGGCCACGGCCGCCACGCGCAGTTCGTTCTGGCTGATCGGCCACCGCGTATCGATTCCGCCACGGGTGCAGGAAATGCTGCGTTATGCGCCGGCCTGCGCGCTGGCAGCCATCATCGGGCCCGATTTTCTGATCGATCCGCAGGGCGGGCTGCAGTTCACGCTGGCCAATCCGAAGCTGCTGGCGGGGCTGGCCGCGTTTGCGTTCTATGTATGGCGCCGTAACATGCTGCTGACGATTTTATTCGGCATGCTTGTCTTTACTGCACTGCGCGTCCTGCACGTTTTTGGTGGGACCCCCTGATGTACAATGACGTTTTTTCACTATTGCCACGCTGACCAATGGACGCTTCCCGCCGTTTCACCCGTTTGCAAGACCTGATCGATCAGAACGCCCTGCAGGGCAAGCGCGTCTTCATTCGCGCCGACCTGAATGTGCCACAAGATGACGCTGGCAATATCACTGAAGACACGCGCATTCGCGCTTCGGTGCCGGCGATCCAGGCCGCCATCAAGGCGGGCGCGGCAGTGATGGTGACGTCGCACCTCGGTCGGCCGACCGAAGGCGCGTTCAAGCCGGAAGACAGCCTGGCGCCGGTCGCCGCGCGCCTGTCCGAGCTGCTCGGCCAGCCGGTCGAACTCAAGCAAAACTGGGTCGACGGCGTCGATGTCGCGCCGGGTTCGGTTGTGCTGCTGGAAAACTGCCGCGTGAATGCGGGCGAAAAGAAAAACAACGACGAGCTGGCCCAGAAAATGGCCAAGCTGTGCGACGTCTACGTCAACGACGCGTTCGGCACAGCGCACCGCGCCGAAGCTACCACGCACGGCATCGCCAAGTTTGCACCAATCGTCGCGGCAGGCCCGCTGCTGGCCGCCGAACTCGACGCACTGGGCAAGGCCCTCGGCCAGCCGCAGCGTCCGCTGCTGGCCATCGTCGCCGGCTCGAAAGTCTCGAGCAAGCTCACCATCCTGCAAAGCCTGGCCGACAAGGTCGACAACCTGATCGTCGGCGGCGGCATCGCCAACACGTTCATGAAGGCCGTCGGCCTGAACATCGGCAAGTCGCTCGTTGAAAACGATCTGGTGAACGAAGCCAAAGCGATCATCGACAAAATGGCCGCGCGCGGCGCGCAAGTGCCGATTCCGGTCGACGTCGTGTGCGCCAAGGAATTCGCGCCAACGGCTGCCGCCACCGTCAAGCTGGTGGCTGACGTACAAGACGACGACATGATCCTCGACATCGGCCCGCAGACCGCCGCCATGCTGGCAGAGCAGGTCGCCACGGCTGGCACGATCGTCTGGAACGGTCCTGTTGGCGTGTTTGAATTCGACCAGTTTGCCGAGGGCACCAAGACCCTGGCGCTGGCCATCGCCGGTTCCAAGGGCTTCTCGATCGCCGGTGGCGGCGACACCCTGGCCGCGATCGCAAAATACAAGATTGCCGACCAGATCGGCTACATTTCGACCGGCGGTGGCGCCTTCCTGGAATTCCTCGAAGGAAAAACGCTGCCAGCGGTCGATATCCTGCTGCAACGCAGCGCGCAGTCTGCAGCATAAATGAGACCCTAGCGCAGCCGTGGCTGCGCTTTGTTTTTTACAAGGACACTTCATGTACCGTGGCACCAAGATCGTCGCAACCATCGGCCCAGCATCGACCGACTTCGATATTCTCGTCAAAATGATCCGCGCCGGCGTTGACGTCGTACGCCTGAACTTTTCGCACGGGAAGGCCCAGGATCACATTGACCGGGCCACCTTGGTACGCCGCGCCGCCGCCGAATGCGGCCGTGAAGTGGCCATCATGGCCGACATGCAGGGTCCGAAGATCCGCGTCGGCAAGTTTGAAGAAGGCAAGATCTTCCTGAACAATGGCGACCGGTTCATCCTGGACGCCAAGTGGGGTGAGAACGGCGAACTGGGCAACCAGGAGCGCGTGGGACTGGACTACAAGGCGCTGCCGCGCGACGTGAAGCCAGGCGACAGGCTGCTCCTCAACGACGGCTTGATCGTGCTGATCGTCGACCGCGTCGCCGGCCACGAAATCTGCACCACCGTCAAAGTCGGCGGCGAGCTGTCGAACAACAAGGGCATCAACCGTCAGGGCGGCGGCCTGACCGCGCCGGCCCTGACGTCCAAGGACATGGAAGACATCAAGACCGCGATGAGCTTCCAGGCCGACTACCTGGCCATTTCGTTCCCGAAAAGCGCCACCGACATGGAAATGGCGCGCCAGCTGGCCAATATCGCCGGCGAGCCGTACGGCCACAAGCCGATGATGATCGCCAAGATCGAACGCGCCGAAGCGATTCCGCTGCTGCAGGAGATCCTGGATGCGTCGGACGGCATCATGGTCGCCCGTGGCGACCTGGCCGTTGAAGTGGGCAACGCCGCCGTGCCGGCGCTGCAAAAGCGCATGATCCGCATGGCGCGCGATTCGAACAAGCTGGCCATCACGGCGACCCAGATGATGGAGTCGATGATCGTCAACGCCGTGCCGACCCGCGCCGAAGTGTCGGACGTCGCCAACGCCGTGCTGGATGGCACCGACGCTGTCATGACCTCGGCCGAGACCGCATCGGGCAAGTACCCGATCGAAACCGTCGAGATGATGGCCGCGGTCTGCCTCGAAGCCGAGATGTCCGAATACAACAAGGTCGACGTCGACTTCCTCAACAAACAGTTCACCCGCATCGACCAGACCATCGCGTACGGTACGCTGTTTACCGCGCATCACCTGCGCGTGAAGGCAATCGTGGCGCTGACCGAGTCGGGTTCGACCGCGTTGTGGATGAGCCGTCACAGCATCGACACGCCGATCCTGGCACTGACCCCGCTCAAGACGACCGAGCGCAAGGCTTCGCTGTACCGCAACGTGCGCGCCTTCCACCTCGAGCAGGAAGGTGGCAGCCACGCCGTGCTGCGCAAGGCCGAAGAACTGTTGATGAATGAAGGTTACGTGCGCAAGGGCGACCTGATCGTCGTGACGTGGGGTTCGCCAATGGGCGAAGCCGGCGGCACCAATGCGCTCAAGATCGTGCGTGTGGGCGAATATGATTAAGGGGATGGGGCACTGCGCCTGATGCGTTCACGGCATGCTGATTGCTCAGCATGCCGCGCTCGGCGCGCGCCACTTCCCGACAAGTTTCTTTATTGTTTTGGAGTACTACCATGGCACTCGTATCACTGCGTCAGTTGCTGGACCACGCCGCCGAAAACGGCTACGGCTTGCCGGCATTTAACGTCAACAACCTCGAACAGGTGCAGGCCATCATGGCTGCCGCCGACGCTGTCAACAGCCCGGTGATTATGCAGGCATCGGCCGGCGCGCGCAAATACGCGGGCGAAGCCTTCCTGCGTCACCTGATCGACGCTGCTGTCGAAGCCTATCCGCACATCCCGGTCGTCATGCACCAGGATCACGGCCAGTCGCCGGCCGTCTGCATGGCCGCGATCCGTTCGGGTTTCTCGTCGGTGATGATGGACGGTTCGCTCGAAGCCGATGGCAAGAGCGTCGCCAGCTATGAATACAACGTCGCTGTCTCGCAAGAAGTCGTCAAGTTTGCGCACTCGATCGGCGTGACCGTCGAAGCCGAACTGGGCGTGCTCGGTTCGCTCGAAACGATGATGGGCGACAAGGAAGACGGCCACGGCGCCGACGGCGCCATGACCCGCGAGCAGCTGCTGACCGACGTCGACCAGGCTGCCGACTTCGTCAAGCGTACCCAGTGCGACGCGCTGGCCATCGCCATCGGCACCTCGCACGGCGCGTACAAGTTCACGCGCAAGCCAACCGGCGACATCCTGGCGATCGACCGCATCAAAGAGATTCACGCACGCATCCCAAACACCCACCTGGTGATGCACGGTTCGTCGTCGGTGCCGCAAGAGCTGCTGGCGATCATCCGTGAATTCGGCGGTGACATGAAAGAGACCTACGGCGTGCCGGTCGAAGAGATCCAAGAGGGCATCAAGCACGGTGTTCGCAAGATCAATATTGACACCGACATTCGCCTGGCGATGACGGCCGCGATTCGCAAGTACATGTTCCAGAATCCGTCGAAGTTCGATCCACGCGATTACCTGAAGCCGGCGCGCGAAGCGGCAATGGACGTGTGCAAGGCGCGCTTCCTGTCGTTCGGCTGCGAAGGCCAGGCCGACAAGATCAAGCCGATCCCGCTGGACAAGATGGCCGAGCGCTACAAGGCCGGCGAGCTGTCGCAGATCGTTCAATAAACCTCGGCGCCGCCTTGACCACGTCGTTCCCGCGGCGGCGGGAACCCAATGTGTTTCGCACAGCGGCAAGCGCATGGTTTGCCGCAGCTGTGTCGACTTGGGTTCCCGCCTTCGCGGGAACGACGTTTTGAGGGCGCGGATCGTGTATCAAGGCCCGTCGTTTGATCGACGCCGGCCTGTTTTGACGTAAAATATCGCATTGGCCAGGCCTGCATGGCCTGACTTTCTCAACCGGCGGCCCTTGTCGCCGGTTCCGCTTTCCTGATACCCCATCTATGAACAGCCTCTACCAATCCTCCATTCAGTCCCTGCCACTGCTCGGTCACGGCAAGGTGCGCGATAACTACGCCGTTGGCGACGACAAGATCCTGATCGTCACCACCGACCGCCTGTCGGCCTTCGACGTGGTCATGAACGAGCCGATCCCCGGCAAGGGCAAGGTACTGAACCAGATGAGCGATTTCTGGTTCGAGAAGCTCGGCCACATCGTGCCGAACCACCTGACCGGTGTTGCGCCGGAAAGCGTGGTCGCGCCAAACGAGGTCGAGCAGGTGAACGGCCGCGCGGTCGTGGCCAAGCGCCTGAAACCGATCATGGTCGAAGCCGTCGTGCGCGGCTACATCATCGGTTCGGGCTGGAAGGATTATCAGCAAAGCGGTGCCATCTGCGGCATCGCGCTGCCAGCCGGTCTTCAGCAGGCTGAAAAGCTGCCGGAGCCAATCTTCACGCCGGCCGCCAAGGCCGACCTGGGCGAGCACGACGAAAACATCTCGTTCACCCAGATGGAAGAAAAAATCGGCGCCGAACTGGCCGCCAAGATGCGCGACATCAGCATCAAGCTCTACACCACCGCTGCCGAATACGCGGCCACGCGCGGCATCATCATCGCCGACACCAAGTTCGAATTCGGCCTGGACGACAACAACGTGCTGCACCTGATGGACGAAGTGCTGACCGCCGATTCGTCGCGCTTCTGGCCAGCCGATTCGTACGCGCCGGGCATGTCGCCGCCGTCGTTCGACAAGCAGTTCGTGCGCGACTATCTGGAAACCCTGACCGAGTGGCCAAAGACCGCACCGGCCCCAAACCTGCCGCAAGACGTCATCGACAAAACCCAGGCCAAGTATTTCGAGGCCATCGAACGCCTGACCGGCGAAAAGCTGAAGGCATAAGCGATGACCGAGCAATCCAAGCCGCTCGTCGGCGTCATCATGGGCTCGTCGTCCGACTGGGACGTGATGCAGAACGCGGTCGCGATCCTGAAGCAGTTCGGCGTGCCGTTCGAAGCCTCGGTGATTTCGGCCCACCGCATGCCGGACGAAATGTTCACCTACGCCGAGACAGCCCGCGCACGCGGCCTGCGCGCGATCATCGCCGGCGCCGGCGGCGCGGCTCACCTGCCTGGCATGGTGGCCGCCAAGACCATCGTGCCGGTGCTGGGCGTGCCGGTGCCATCGAAGTATCTGCGTGGCGAAGACTCGCTACTGTCGATCGTGCAGATGCCCAAAGGCGTGCCGGTGGCAACGTTTGCCATCGGTGAAGCAGGCGCCGCCAATGCAGCGCTGACCGCCGTGGCGATCCTTGCTGCCAATGACGACGCCCTGGCCGACAAACTGGAGCAGTTCCGCCGCGACCAGACCGCCGCCGCCCAGGCCATGACCTTACCTGTTTGATCCGATGACCCAAGCGCAGCAGACTTCTCCAATTCTTCCATCGGCCGATCCGTCCACCTGGCTTGGCGTGATGGGCGGCGGCCAGCTTGGCCGCATGTTCGCGCATGCCGCGCAAAGTATGGGCTACCAGGTTGCCGTGCTCGAGCCGAGTGCCGATTGCCCGGCCGGGCAGGTTGCCGATCGCACCATCGAAGGCAGCTACGACGATGCGGCGGCGCTGGCCGAACTGCGCGCGCTGTGCGCCGCCGTGACGACCGAGTTCGAGAACGTGCCGGCCGCCAGCCTGCAACTGCTGGCCGAAGGCAGCTTTGTCGCACCGGGCGCATCGTGCGTGTCGATCGCCCAGGACCGCATCGCCGAAAAGCGTTTCTTTGTCGAGTGTGCGCCAACCTCGAAGGTGATGCCGGCACTGCACAAGACGATCGCCTCGCACGCCGACATCGACGCCATCGGTGACGATCTGCTGCCAGGTATTCTGAAAACCGTGCGCATGGGGTACGACGGCAAGGGCCAGGTGCGCGTGCGCACGCGCGACGATGTACGTGCGGCGTTTGACGATATGGACGGCGTGACCTGCATGCTCGAAAAGATGCTGCCGCTGGCCTATGAAGTGTCGGTGCTGACCGCGCGCGGCATTGATGGCGCCTCGGTCGTGTACCCGATCGCCGAAAACGTGCATCGCGACGGCATCCTGTTTACCACCACCGTGCCCGGTCCGAATGTGTCGCCCGAATGCGCGCGCCAGGCGCAGGATGCGGCGCGCGCCATCGTTGACCAGCTGGGTTACGTGGGCGTGCTGTGCATCGAGTTCTTCGTGCTCGACGACGGTACGCTGGTCGTCAACGAGATGGCGCCACGCCCGCACAACAGCGGCCACTACACGATCGATGCGTGCATCACGAGCCAGTTCGCGCAGCAGGTGCGCGCGATGGCGCGCCTGCCGCTGGGCGACGTGCGCCAGCATTCGCCGAGCGTCATGCTCAATATCCTGGGCGACGTGTGGTTTGACGGTGACACGGACAACACGCGCGAACCGGCCTGGGACCGCGTGCTGGCGCTGCCCGGCGCCAACCTGCACCTGTACGGCAAGGACGACCCGCGCCGCGCCCGCAAGATGGGCCACGTGACCTTCGTTGCGCCGACCCTGGGCGAAGCGCAGGCCAGTCTGCGCGCCGCCTGCGCCATCCTCGGCATCGCACCCTGATCATGACCGACCTGCAGATCGACCAGTCGGTCATCGACACCGCCGCCCGCCTGCTCGAAGCGGGCGAGCTGGTCGCGTTTCCGACCGAGACCGTGTACGGCCTGGGCGCCGACGCCGAGAATCCAGCCGCGGTGGCCGCCATCTACGCGGCCAAGGGCCGCCCGCAAGACCATCCCGTGATCGTGCACCTGGCGCCGGAAGCCCCGCTCGATTACTGGGCCTGCGACATCCCGGCCGAGGCGGGCGCGCTGGCCGCGGCCTTCTGGCCCGGCCCGCTGACGATGATCCTGAAACGCGCGCCGAACATTCCCGACGCCGTCAGCGGCGGCCAGGACACGGTCGGCCTGCGCTGCCCATCGCACCCGGTGGCGCTGGCGCTGTTGCGCGCGTTCAAGGGCGGCAAGGGCGGCATCGCCGCGCCGTCGGCCAACAAGTTCGGGCACGTCAGCCCGACGCTGGCCGATCACGTCGTCGACGAATTCGCGATGGACGACACGGTGGCGATGGTGCTCGACGGCGGAGCGTCGCAGGTCGGCATCGAATCGACCATCGTCGACCTGTCGCGCCTGGACACACTTGGTCCGGTGCTGCTGCGCCCTGGCCACATCAGCGCCGAGGCGATCGCGGCCGTGATCGATCGCATGCCGGCCGCCGCCGATGCGGCGGCGCCGCGCGCTTCGGGCACGCTCGAATCGCATTACGCGCCGCATACGCCGGTGGCGATGCAGGAACGCACCGTACTGCTCGAGACGATTGAACAGCTGCACGCGGCCGGGCGCAAGGTCGCGCTGATCCACGTCAGCACCATGCCGGAAACCCACGCCGGGCAGCGCCTGCCGCCGCGGCCAGCCGGCTTCGCCCATGCGCTGTACGCCGCGCTGCGCGCGATGGACGGGCAGGGCGCCGACGTCATCCTGGTCGAATCACCGCCGCAGCAGGGCGAGTGGCTGGGCGTCAACGATCGCCTGCGCCGCGCCGCGCATGGATCGACGGGCATCGTCCACGGTTTGCTCAACGTTCAACCAAACGTCTGATTTACATCACCGGATCGATTGACGGGGCGTAAGTACGCCGCAACTTACTGCCCTCCGTTACAAATTCCCCACTTTCTGCCATGTAAAGGCTGGTTATAATCCGACCCCGACAGCCAGACCCATCGGATCTACTAGGTACGAATCGCAACAACTGTTGAAGCAATGGATTTTGCTATACATGGGTAATGAACGCTGGCATAGTAATGAAGCGGCGAATAGCACGAGCGTTCGTTTAGAAAAATTCAACTCAGGAGACACAATGCGTCAAACCAATTTTGCGCTGGCCGTGCTGACGGCAGCGCTGCTGTCCGCGTGCGGCGGCGGCACGAGCCCGGCGGGCGGCGACCAGGCGACCAAGGTCACGTTCACCAAGCAGGTCTCGTTCGGCGACAGCCTGTCGGACGTCGGCACCTACCGTGTCGGCGCCGTGGCAGCGGCTGGCGGCGGCAAGTTCACCATCAACGGTGACAGCACTGCCAAGAGCGAAGACCTGAACGGCAAGATCTGGCTCGACTTCATGGCTGCCCAGCTCAAGCTGCCGGCGCCATGCGCTGCGCAGACGGGCCTGCAAGGTGACGCATCGCTCGGCTTCTCGGTTCCAATCGTCAACAATCCGAATTGCTTCAACTACGCTCAGGGCGGTTCGCGCGTGGTCAATCCGATCGGCCCGGGCAATGCCGCGACCGGCTCGCCGATCGGCGAAATGACCACCCCGATGGTCACCCAGATCGCCAACCACCTGGCCCGGTCCGGCAACAAGTTCACCGGCACCGAGCTCGTGACGGTCCTGTCGGGCGGCAATGACGTGCTGATGCAACTGGCAGCCGTGACCAGCGCCGGCACTGCTGCCGGTGCGCAAGCCTTCGCAGGTGCCCTGGCCACCCGCCTTGGCGCCACCGCCACCAACCCGCAAGCCGCCACCCAGGCAATCCTGGCCGCGATCGCCACCGAGAATGCCCGTCCAGGCAAGACCGATGCAACGCTGGTCGCTGCCGCCGTGCGCGCTGCCGCTACCCAGCCGGGCAACTCGGCGGTTGCCGCACCTGCCGTGTACGGTCCGCTCGTGACCGCCGCGCAAGCGGACGGCACTGCTGCCGGCAACACCGCCGCCGGCGCTTACGCTACTGCCAACGCCACCGCGATGGTGACCGCGCTGGGCACCGCCGGTGCGCAGATGGCTGGCCTGGTCAAGAACGAACTGCTGGCCAAGGGCGCGAAGTACGTGATCGTCGCCAACCTGCCTGACGTGGCCAGCACGCCGACCGCGAAATCGCGTCCGGCTGCGATCCAGTCGCTGGTCGCCGCGATGGTCAATGCCTTCAACACGCAGCTCAAGGCCGGCCTGGGCGCCGACGATGCGCGCGTGCTGTACTCCGATCTGTACTCGGTCAGCAACGACCAGGTGAAAAATCCTGGCCCGTATGGCTTGACCAACACCAGTACCCCGGCGTGCGCCAACAACGCGCTGGGTGGGACCTCGCTGATCTGCACCGCCAACAACACGGTGGCAGGTGATGTGAGCCGCTACATGTTCGCCGACGGGATCCATCCGACCCCGTTCGAGAACGACCTTATCGCCCGCTACGTCTTCAAGGACATGGCTATCAAGGGCTGGCTGTAAGCAGGTTCTCAGCAACGAGCGGCGGGCCTGCCCTGGCGGCGGGCCCTCACACATCTATCAGGAGAAGTCATGAAAGTTCGTTTTAGCAGTATCGCCAAGGTTGCGGGTGTCGCTGCCGCACTGGCGTTCGCCACCGGCGCATCGGCGCAATCGGCCGGCCAGATCACCGCCAAGGTCGGTTTCAACCGCCTGATGCCGAAGGTCGAAAGCGGTGACATCAGCGCGCCAGCACTGCCAGGCACCAAGGCCGACGTCGGCAACGACATGCAGCCAGTGCTCATCCTGTCGTACAGCTTTACCGACAACCTGTCGGTCGAGGGCGCCCTCGGCACGCCGTACAAGCACCAGATCTATGGTGCGGGCGCGATCACCGGCGTGGGTTCGGTGGGCACGGTCGAGGCACTGCCGCCGACCGCGTTCTTCCAGTACCGCTTCTTCGCGCCGACCGCGGCCTTCCGTCCGTTCATCGGCGTGGGCCCGACCTACGCGTACTTCATGAAGGAACGCGGTAACGGCAAGCTGACCTCGATCACCAATCCTGGCAGCGACGTGCCGACCACCTTCAAGATCGACAACAAGCTCACCTACAGCGCGCAAGTCGGTATCGCGATGAACTTCGACGAGCGCTGGTTCGCCGACGCGACGGTCATCAAGACGCGTCTGCGCACCGACGTGCACTTCTCGACCGGCCAGACCCAGTTCATGAAACTGGACCCGGTGGCGATCGTGCTGGCGGTGGGTTACAAGTTTTAAGCACAATGCGCAGCGATGCCGTAGGGTGGACGGGTTCCCCGTCCACGCGGTGATCGTTGGCAGTGCTGTGTGTGATACAAGCCCGCCGCGTGCGGGCTTTTTTAATGCGTGGTGGTTGCGTACTGCATGAATAGTTCGGCACTCATTGCCGGCTGGTACAGGAAGCCCTGGTAGAGATGGCAGCCTGCATTGGCCAGAAACTGGTGCTGGCCCGCCGTCTCCACGCCTTCGGCAATCACCTGCAAGCCCAGGCTGTCGCCCAGCCCGATGATCGAGCGCACGATCGAGGCGTCGTTCTGGTCGGTGAGAACGTCGCGCATGAACGAGCGGTCGATCTTGAGCTGGTCCAGCGGCAGCTTGCGCAGGTAGGCCAGCGACGAGTAGCCAGTGCCGAAGTCGTCCAGCGCAAACGAGACACCCTGCCGTTTCAGTGTGGCCATCGTCTGCGCGGTCGATGTGAAATCCGTCACGACCAGGCTTTCCGTCAGCTCCAGGCGCAGCCCCGACGGCTGCACGCCGGTCTCGGCAAAAATCGTCGCCAGCAGCGTGACGAAATCCGGTTCGGTGAACTGGCGCGCGCTGACGTTGACGGACAGCGTCAGGCCGGCCGTTGCCGGCTGGCGCTGCCAGCGTGCCAGCTCGAGGCAGGCAGTGCGCATGACCCAGGCCCCGATCTCGATGATGAGCCCGCTTTCTTCGGCGATGCGGATGAAGTCAAACGGCAGCACGACCTTGCCATCGGGCTGGTGCCAGCGCAGCAGCGCTTCGGCCCCGATCACGCGGCCCGAGCGGTCGAGTTGCGGCTGGTAGTGCAGCACGAATTCGTGGCGTTGCAGCGCGCGCCGCAAGCCGCTTTCGAGTTCGGCCCGCGCGAGCCACGCGGCCTGCACCGCCGGGTCGTGGAAGCGAAACGTGTTGCGCCCGGCCGCCTTGGCCTGGTACATCGCTGCATCGGCCTGGCGCAAGGTCGATTCGACCGTGTCGTGCAGGCCGCACAGCGTGACCACGCCGACGCTCACCGACAACGTGTAATGCAGCTCGCCCAGCTGGAACGGCGCCGCCAATGCTGCGACCACCTTTTTGGCGACCGTCTCGGCCTGCGCCGCCGCCACATCGCGCGAATCCTCGACGGGCCGGATCAGCACCACGAACTCGTCGCCACCCAGACGCGCCACCATGTCCGCTTCGCGCACGCAGCCTTCGAGCCGGCGCGCCACGGCCTGCAGCAGCAGGTCGCCGGCGGCGTGGCCCTGGCTGTCGTTGAGGTATTTGAAGTTGTCGAGGTCGCAGAACATCAGCGCGCCGCACTTGCCGCTGCGGGCGCTGCCGAGCAGGGCGCGGCGCAGCTGGTCGAGCAGGTTGGCGCGGTTGGGCAGGTCGGTGAGATGGTCGAAGAACGCCAGCCGGAAGATCCGCGCCTCGCTCGATTTGCGCTCGCTGATGTCGGTGCCGATCACCAGGATCTTCTGGCTCGCGCCCGGCACGGCGTCGGGGGCAAGCAAGGTCCAGCGCGTGTCGGTGTCGACCTTCGAGCCGTCACGCCGCATGTGCGCCAGTTCGCCGCACCATTCGCCATCGGCCAGCGTGTGCGCGAACGCGGTTTCGTAATGGGCCTGCTCGTCGCACAGCAGCTCGCAAAAGCGCTTGCCGATTGCTTCGTGCGCACTCCAGCCGTAGAGGCGCTCGGCGCCATGGTTCCAGTAGCTGATGCGCGAGGCCATGTCCATCGCGATGATCGCATCACGCGCCTGCTGCAGGAATGACGCCTGTTCGAGCATGACCAGATCGGCATGCTTGACCCGCGTGAAATCGGCCAGGAAACCTTCGAGCGTCCCAGCCTGCCGGTTCAGCGCGCCTTGTTCCCAGATCCACCGGATTTGCCCGTTGGCAGTGCGAATCCGGTACGTGACCTGGAAGGGCTGGTTCTGGGCCAGTGCGATCGCCACCGCCGCATGCATCTGGTCGCGGTCTTCGGGCAGGATGATGCTCGCAAACGACAGGCCCGGTCGACCGGTGAACGCGGCTGCCGAATAGCCGGTTACTTTTTCGACGCCGTCGCTGATGAACACCATGCTCCATTCGCTGTCATTGAGACAGCGGTAGGCAGCGCCCGGCAAATTACTCAGCAACAGGTCGAGCGACAAGGCATCGCTGCGGCTGGATGCGGACGGATCGGATACGGGGTGGGTCAAGCTCATCATGCCTCTGCCGTGAAATGCGCCAGCCTGTGCAGGCCATGCAACATGCATTCGATGGTAGCGCAAATCGGGCCGCTGGCAAGTGCCAAGTACGAGTGGCAAGACGAATCGTCATCAGATGCATTCGGTATGCCACGCAAGGTAAAGCGGCATTGGCAAGGTGTCACAATTGACCGGCGCCACATGTCATCCAAACACGGCATTCCGGGCCCCAAAAAGTTTTCTCTTTGGCAAGTCGCATGCTAGACTGGGCGGCTGATTTTCATGGTGCTGCGCATGTCCCCCGCCTCGTTTGCCTGTCTCGGCTTGTTGCTTTGTGCTGTCCTGCACGCGTGCGATGCGCATGGCAGTGGCTTGCGCGCGCTGCGCATCGCGGCGGGCGACACGCCGGCGATCGACGGCGCCCTGGATGACCCCGCATGGCGCCGCGCACCTGTCTACCAGGACTTCCACAAGCACCAGCCGCGCGACGGCGCGCCTGCGCCCGCTGCCTTGAAGACCAGCGTGCAAGTGCTGGTCGACGACGGTGCGCTGGTGTTCGGCATCCGCGCCTGGGACGACGCGCCGCACCTGCGCCGGGGCCTGCTGGCGCGACGCGACAAGGTCGCTGTCGACCAGGACTTCATCGGCATCTGGATCGACCCGGCCGGCCATGGCCGCAATGCCCAGTTCGTGCGCATCAATACCACCGGCGTGGTCAGCGACGGCATCCACCGCGCCGAGGATGACGAATCGGATCTGGGGCCGGATTTTCCGGTCGAGACGGCCGTGAGCATCCTGCCCGACGGCTACAGCATGGAAGTGCGCTGGCCGCTGT
This sequence comes from Massilia aurea, assembly GCF_014200505.1. Classification (GTDB taxonomy): domain Bacteria; phylum Pseudomonadota; class Gammaproteobacteria; order Burkholderiales; family Burkholderiaceae_D; genus Telluria; species Telluria aurea_B. The sequence goes on from NZ_JACHBX010000004.1 coordinate 228,700, forward strand.
CGAGCCTGCGCTTTCCGTACGCCGATGGCCGCAACTGGCGCCTGATGGTCGAGCGCAGCATCCCGCATGCCGACGGCATGCTGCTGGTGACGGCGCCATTTCGAATCGATGCGCTCAGCCACCTGAGCTTCCTGCAGGAGATCGATGGCATGGAGGCCACCGTGGAAGCGGTGCGCGACCGCAGCTTTCTGGAGCTGCGGCCCGAACTGACGGTGCGCAGCGAACGCGCCGCCATGCCGGGGACGCGCACGCGCGGCAGTCAGGCCGAACTGGGTCTGGAGATCAATGCCCGTCCGCGCGCCGACTGGGTCTTCAACGCCACCATCAATCCCGATTACTCGCAGGTCGAGATCGACGAGCCGGTGTCGCAGGGCGCCGGCAATATCGCGCTGTCGCTGCCCGAAAAGCGCGGCTTCTTTCTGGAGAGTGCGGACGTGCTGGGCTTGCCATTGCCGGCCTTTTATTCGCGCACCGTGAACGATCCCGAATACGGCCTGCGCGCAACCTGGCGCGCGGCGCATGCCGACGCCACGGCGATGAGCCTGCGCGACGAGCCGGGTGGCCTGATCCTGCGCGGCAAGCCGTACGAAACGCTGGAATACGGGCAGACCAAACGGACGGTCGCGAGCCTCGTGCGTGCACGCTGGCACGGGGAGGGCTTGCTGCTGGGCGCGTTCGCCTCGCAGCGCGACTACCACCGTTTCGGCGGCAACGATGTCGTCGGCGTCGATGCCCAGTGGCGCGGCGAAGGGGCGGATGGCGAGCAGCAACAACTGTCCGGCGTGGCGATGGTGTCGCGCACGACGGCGGGCTTTGTCGACGACGATGTGCCGGCACGGGTGGCGGGGCGTTCGGGCGGCTATCTGTGGGGCAAGTCGCTGCACAAGACCGAACGCTGGTGGTACGAGGCCGAAGTCGAAGCGATCGCGCCCGGCTTCGTCAACGACAACGGCTTCGTACCGCAAGCAGGCATCGCCCGCGCCACCGGCTCGATCAACCGCATCCTGGGGCCGCAGTCCCTGGGAGGGCTCGAGCTGTACGAATTCGAGACCTATCTGGTGCTGCACGAGATGCGCACGCTGGCCGACCGGGTGACGGGGCAGGCCGGCGGCGAAACGGTCGAGCGCAAGCTGCGCCCGGGCGTCTGGCTGGCCGCGACCCGGCGCACGGGCGTGTGGGCCGAGCTGGGCTTTGATCGTCAGCGCGCACGGCCCCTGGGCCGCCTGCACGATACGCGCGTCATCAATGTCGGCATCGAAACGACGCCCGCGCCGTGGATCTCGAAGATCGCGCTGGAAGCGGCGCTGGGGCGCCAGCTGGACGCCGATGCCGACCGCGTGGGGCCGGGCGGGAACGTGATCCTCGACGTGGGCCTGCGCTTTCCCTTGCCGCGCGGGTGGTCTCTGGAGCTTGATCAACATATTAACCGCGCCTGGGTGCAGGGCACGCTGGGCCAGCCGGCATTTTCCGACACGGCCTGGCGCGCGCTGGCCATCGTCCATTTCAGCCCTCGCGACTCGGTGCGGCTGCTGGCGCAGAACACCTGGGCCGCACGCCGCGACGACGGCGTGACACAACTCGAGGCCTGGAACGACCGCCAGGTACACCGCTCGCTGCTGTACCGCTACCAATGGCGGCACGGCCGCACGGTGTCGCTGGGCATTGTCGATGACAAGCTGCCGCTGGTGGATGAACGGAGCAGGTCGCTGACCTTCAAGCTGCAATGGGAAGTGTAGCCAGGCAAGGGGCTGGTCGTGATGTTGACGTGCGCTACGCAACCTGCGGCTCGGTGCTATGCTTTCACCATGACTACTGATACCGATATTGAACTGTCCGGCGCCTTCCAGGCCAAGGACAGCAACGGCCGTACCCTCGACGTCAAAGAGATCCGCATTTTCGACGAGGGTTACGGGATCATCGATGTGTACGTGGAGTTTGCTGCCAAGCTCGATCCTGATGCCTACAAGGACACCGTCCTGATGCGTCAACTCGTCGAGCGCCTGCGCACGCTCGGGTACAAGGGGCCAGATTTCGGCCACAGCGACCCGGGCCTGCAAGAGAGCCGCCTGATCGTGCTCGAGGCGCCGGAAGAATTTTCCGCGTTTGCCAAGAGCCGCGGCTGGAAGAATCTGGCCGAAGAGTTCGACGAATAAGCTGCGGTAGCAACGTGGCAACACAATGGGGCCGGGTTCGTCATCGAACCCGGCCCCATTTTCGTAGAACCTGCGCCGAGCTTACGAACCCAGGCGCAGTTGCAGGCCGGTGTCGGTGTAGGTTGGCGTCACGGTAAAGCCGTCGACCGTGATGGTCTCGAACTTGCCCTTGAGGCTTGCCGCGCTGATGACGGTGAGCGTGTCGCCCACGGCCGGCTTGACGCCATCCTGGAACTTGATGCGCAAGGTGCCGCCGCCGATGGTGGCCGCGCCCGTCACGCTCATGCGCCCGCCCTGGGCCGCGCCCAGGCGCAGTTCCAGCGTCGCGCCGGTCAGCTGCGTGTACTTGCCGCCCACGACCAGTGTTGCCGGTGCGTTGCTGATCACAGTGCCGCCGCCGGCGACATACACGTCACCCGTGCCGAAGGCCGTTGTCGACAACGCTTCGAGACTACCAGCATCCACTTGCGTGCCGCCGGTCCAGGCATTCTTGCCGCCCAGCTTCAACGCACCCGAACCTTGCTTGACCAGCTTGCCGCTGCCGGTGATGTCGTTGCGCCAGCGGTCCGCTGCGTTAAAACCGCCCTTGCTCGCGTCCATGTTCAGCACGACGTTGCCGGTAATGACTGCATAGCCTTCAGCCGCAGCAAACAGATTCAGGCGGCCCCAGCCTTCAGCATCGTCCAGGACCGGATAACCGGAACCGATCGCGGTGGTTTTCAGCACGACGCGGCGCTGCGCGTCGGTCAGGTACGGCAGGCGCGTTTCCAGCAGCACTTCGGCACCCTTTGGCACGACGGCCGGCGCGGTGGTTGAGCCGATCAGCGGCAGGCCGAAGGTCATGCGGCGCAGGTAGTTGGCTTTGCTCGTCGCGTAGTCGGCAAAGCGATCGTTCGCCGGCGTGCCCGAGATGGCGTAGCTCGGGAAGGTGCTGGCGGTGGTGCCGGTCAGCTTCATCAGCGTGGTCTGCGCCTGCTCGCGGGCGGCGGCGCGCGTCGTGGCGCCGGCGGCGATCAGATTGGCAGCGGCGACGGCTTGCGCCTGCACGCGGCCGCTGATCACGTCCAGCGGCGAGTGCATGCCGGCCAGGATGCGGCTCTCGCCCAGTTCGAGGCCACGGCCGACCAGTTCCTGGTAGCGTTCCGGCAGTACATAGGCCATCGCGACCGCGTTGCGCACCGCCTCGGCCGAGTGGCCGCTGGTGAAGCCGCCGTCGGTGTTCGGCGTCGTGCTCTTGGCCGGTTCCAGCTGCGGCACGACCTGCACCGCGCTGCTCCAGCGGTAAGGGCGCGCGTATTTGTAGAAGCGCTTGGCCGGCTCGGTCGAACCGTTGCCGCCCATCGCATTGACCAGGTCGACGACCTTGCCGAACTCGGCATTGGCGGCGCCGCCGACGCCGTTGTTGTTGCCGCCGTCTTCGTACTTGACCTTGGTGGCATCCGCCGGCATGTCGTTGATGGTGGTGGTCGCGCGCGAGGCGCTGCGCCACGCATCGGTCAGCGGGCCCATGCCGCCTGTGACGCTGTAGCCCTTGCCGCGCCGGTCGTCCAGGTACGCCAGCAGCGCCTGCTCCGAGGTGCGGCTGGCGGTGGCCTTGACCACGTAATCGATGTTGGCATTGTGCACGGCGGCGTTGATGATCGTGCCGCCATTGGTGCCGTCGTTCGGCACACCGGTCCAGGTCGATGCAGCAACGGCCGGGAAGCCGTCGACGGCCGGGGCCGTCTGGCCTGCATCGACGAGTTCGGTGACCGGCTTCCAGATGGCGAGCATGCCGCCCAGCACGCGCACGCCGGCATTCGTGGCCAGCGTGGCGTAGCGGGCGTCGCCGCGCTGGTTGGTGGCGGCGGTGTCGACAAAAGCAAGCACTGCCGGCACCGGCGCCGTGTCGGCCGCGCCCTGGTCCGCTGGCGCGGCCGGGATGACGATGGCGACATCGGCGGCGGCGTCGTCATGGTGGTCGGAACCACCGCAGGCGGACAGGGCAAGTGCCGCGCCGATGGCGACGGCAAGCGGAAGACGGCGGAGAACGACCTGATGCATGTGAACCCTTCAATGGTGGTGAGGCGAAAAATTGAAGGGATGATAAGAAGTGCGTGTGACGTCATGATGACGCCCACGCCCCGCACTGCATCAATCGACCGTCACACCGGCGTCCTTGACCACTTTGCCCAGCTTGACCGATTCGGTGCGCATCAGGGTCCCGAACGCTTCCGGCGTGCCGCCGACGACCGGCGTGCCAAGCTCTTCCCATTTCTTGCGGAAGGCCGGATCGGCGAAGATCTCGTTGAGCGCCTGATTCAGGCGCATCACCACCGGCTTGGGCGTGGCGGCCGGCGCCACGATGCCGTGCCAGCCGGTGAAGTTGTAGCCGCTCAGGCCCGACTCGGCCAGGGTCGGCACGTCCGGCAAGCTCGGAACGCGCGTGGCCGTCGTCACGGCGATCGGATGCAGCTTGCCCGTCTTGATGTACTGGACCGAGCTGCCGAGGATGTCGAACATGACCTTGACGTGTCCGCCCAGCACATCGTTCAGCGCCGGGCCGGCGCCCTTGTAGGGAACGTGTTGCAGTTTGGTGCCCACCGCAGTGTTGAACAGTTCGCCCGCCAGGTGCTGCGGGGTGCCGTTGCCGGCCGAGGCAAAGCTCAGCATATCGGGCTGCTCCTTTGCCATGGCAATGAACTGCTTGACGTTCTTGACCGTGACCGAAGGGTGCACTTCGAGCACCAGAGGGAACGCCGAGATCTGGATTACCGGGGCGAAATCCTTGTCCGGGTCGAACGGGATCGATTTGTACAGCGTCTTGTTGACGGCCATCGGTCCGCTGGCCGCCAGCAGGATCGTGTAGCCGTCCGCCGTCGACTTCGCCACCATGCCCGTGCCGATATTGCCGCCGGCGCCGCCCCGGTTGTCGATGATGACGGGAACCTTGAACTTTGCCTGCAGCGGTCCCTGGATCAGGCGCGCCATCGCGTCGGTCGGCCCGCCTGGCGGGTAGGGCACGACGAAGCGAATGGGCTTGGACGGATAGACGTCGGCGGCGCCGGCAACGAGCGCCTGGGTCATGAACAGCGTTGCGAGAAGTACCTTCTTGAGCATGCTTTGTCTCCGGTTTGTCTTGTTTTGTTTTGGTGGGGTGGTACGTTGTCGTTCAGGGTGCCTGCTGCGCCAGGCGCCGTTTCAGTTCATGCACGGCGCTGTGCACCGTGGTCAGCACCGGCGCGCCCGCTGCACGGACACAGGCGTCATGTGCGCGCGCCATGCTGAATTGCGCCAGTGAGATCGTCGCGCAGCCATCGTCGATCAACCGCCGTGCGCTGTCGGCGATGAGCTCGTCATGCAGGTCGACGTCGCCCCGGTTGAGCGCATCGAGTGCACCTTCGGCCAGCGCGCAGCGCAGTGCCACGCGTGCCGGAAATTCGGGGGGCATCGAGGCCAGCGTGGGGCCGAACGTCGCGATCAACCCTACCGGGCCGGCAGCCTGACCGGCCTCGGCATCGGCAATCATGGCCTGGTTAGGCTTGAGCACGGGAATGTGCGGATAGCGCTGCGCCACCGCTTCGATGCACGGGCCAAAGGCTGAGCAGGTAAACAGGATGGCTTCGGCCCCGCTGCCAAGCGCATAGTCCGCCAGATCGGCAAAGCGCTTGTGCATCGCAGCGTCCAGGCCACGGCCGGATCGCGCCAGGTCGGCCGACAGCGAATCGTCGAGCAGATTCATGCGTGTGGCTTCAGGCCATTGCTCGGCCATGAAGGCGTTGATCGGCTCAACCGAATGGCTCAGGGCGTGGATCAGGGCAATGCGCGGCGCCGGGCGGGCCGCGGGCGATAGGGTGGCAGGCATGGTCATTGGTCCTCGATCTTTGGCAGTTCAGGCGCCAGCAGGCGCAACCCGGCCATCAACAAGCCATCGTAACGCGCGCGCTCGGCGGCAATGGTGTCCGGCGTCCAGCGATAAAAGCCTTCGCCCGTTTTCATCCCGTAGTGACCGGCATCGTAGCGCTGCGCCAGCACCCGGGCCGGCGTGGTGTTGGCCGCCAGCGACGGGTACATGGTGGTCGCTGCCGGGTAGTGCACGTCAATGCCGGCATGGTCGCGCTGCAGCACGGGGCCGGCCGCAAGGTAGCGAAAGCCGAAGCCGAAGCGTACTGCGGCGTCGACATCTTCGGCCGTGGCAATACCGGCGTCGATCAGTGCAAACGCTTCGCGCGCAAGGGCATGCTGCAGGCGGTTGGCCAGGAAACCCGGCAGGTCCTTGCGGACCAGCACCGGCACCATGCCGCAGGCGCGCATGAAGGCCATCAACGACTCGGCCAGCTCGCTTGATGAGTCCGCGCCGAGCACGACTTCGACCAGCGGTACCAGATGCGCGGGCATGAAGAAGTGCAGGCCCAGCATGCGTTCGGTTGTTTCCAGGTGTTCGCCGATGGCAGAAATGGGGAAGCTCGAGCTGTTGCTGCACAGCAGAGTATCGGGACGCGCGCGCTGGACCAGTTCGGCAAACAGTGCCTGCTTGAGCGCCAGCTTTTCTGGAATGCACTCGATGACGAGGTCGATGGCCTGCCAGTCGAGTTCGTCGAGGCTGGCGCAGGTCGTGATGCGCTCGCGCTTGTGTTCCAGTCCCAGCTTGCGCAGGGTGTCGCCAAAATAGGTGTCGAGCGCGTCGCGGCGCGTGGCGCCAGGTTCGAGCACGATCGCGCGGCAGCCGGCGCGCGCCAGCACGATCGCCACGTCAGCGCCCATCGTGCCGCCGCCTGCAACGAGGGCCAGCGCTTGCGCAGGCTTGGGAAGTGTCGAGTTTTCCATGATCATTTTCAAAAAGAGAATGAACTTAGTTTGCGCTTCATCAAATTATCTGAGAAACGCATTTTTTCTATAAACTTATCGATTATGGAAATAAATCTATCCGCGCGTGAATTGCGCGCCTTCCTTGCCCTGGCTGACACGCTCAGCTTCAGCAAGGCGGCGCAGCAGGTGTGCCTGTCACAGTCGGCCCTGTCGACCCTCATCGGTCGTCTGGAGGAGGGCTTTGGGAGTCGCCTGTTCTCGCGCACCACGCGCTCGGTGGCCCTGAGTGCTGCCGGCGAGGTGCTGGTTCTGCACGCGCAGCAATTGCTGGCCGATATCGAGCGCTCGGCCGCCGCAGTACGCGACGTGACGGCGTTGCACCGGGGCCGGGTGGCACTGGCCGCGATGCCATCGCTGGCGGCGCGGCTCGTGCCGCGGCTGTTCCGCGTCTTTCATGCGCGCCATCCCGACATCGCGTTGTCGCTGGCCGACACGCTGTCCGAACCGGCATTCGAGCTGGTGCGCCAGGGCCGTGTCGACTTCGCCATCACCGCCGCCAATCCGGCCTACCAGGATCTGGAATACATCCCGCTGACGACCGACGAATTCGTGCTGCTGGCCGCGCCCGGGCATCCGCTGGGCCGCGACAGTAGCCCGATCCGCCTGCCCGAGACGCTGCCGTATCCGCATATTTCGATGTCGCGCCACACCAGCGTGCGCCAGTACGTGGACGCGGCCGCGCTGCAGGCAGGAATCAATTTTTATCCGGCGTTTGAAGTCGATCACCTGGCCACGATCGGCGCCATGGTGGTCGAAGAGCTGGGTGTGGCGGCCCTGCCGAGCCTGGCAGCCGATGTGATTGCCAGCGCCGGGCTGGTGCGGCGCGAGCTGGTCGATCCTGTCATCCGGCGTTCGATTGGCGTGGTCCGGCGCAGCGAAGGCGCGCCCACGCCAGCGGCGCAGGCGATGCTGGCGCTGTTGCAGGAGCAGATTGCGGATGGTTCTTGAACGGCGCGGCGATTGCCGCGCCGTGGGGACTACCTGATCAGAACGCGGCGATGCCGGTCTGTGCGCGGCCGAGAATCAGCGCGTGGATGTCGTGCGTGCCCTCGTAGGTGTTGACGACCTCGAGGTTGACCATGTGGCGGATGATGCCGAACTCGTCCGAGATGCCGTTACCGCCCAGCATATCGCGCGCCATGCGGGCGATGTCGAGCGACTTGCCGCACGAGTTGCGCTTCATGATCGACGTGATCTCCGGCGCTGCCGTGCCTTCGTCCTTCATGCGGCCCAGGCGCAGGCAGCCCTGCAGGCCGAGCGTGATTTCAGTCTGCATGTCGGCCAGCTTCTTTTGCACCAGCTGGTTGGCCGCAAGCGGCTTGCCGAACTGCTGGCGGTCCATCGTGTACTGGCGCGCCGTGTGCCAGCAGTCTTCTGCTGCACCCAGTGCGCCCCAGGCGATGCCGTAGCGGGCCGAGTTCAGGCAGGTGAACGGGCCCTTCAGGCCACGCACGTCGGGGAACGCGTTTTCTTCGGGGCAGAACACATTGTCCATGACGATTTCGCCGGTGACCGACGCGCGCAGGCCGAACTTGCCGTGGATTGCCGGCGCCGACAAACCTTTCCAGCCTTTTTCGAGCACGAAGCCGCGGATCGCGCCTTCATCGTCCTTGGCCCACACGACGAACACATCGGCCACGGGCGAGTTGGTGATCCACATCTTGGCGCCACTCAAGCTGTAGCCGCCCTCGACCTTGCGGGCGCGCGAAATCATCGAGCCGGGATCCGAGCCGTGGTTTGGCTCGGTCAGGCCGAAGCAGCCGATCCATTCGCCAGTGGCCAGTTTCGGCAGGTATTTCTGTTTGGTGGCTTCGTTGCCGAATTCGAAAATTGGCACCATGACGAGCGACGATTGCACGCTCATCATCGAGCGGTAGCCGGAATCGACACGCTCGACTTCGCGCGCGATCAGGCCGTAGGCGACATACCCCATTGCCGGGCCGCCGTATTCTTCGGGAATGGTCGGGCCGAGCAGGCCCAGTTCGCCCATTTCGCGGAAGATCGACACATCCATCGACTCGTGACGGAACGCTTCGAGCACGCGCGGGCGCAGCTTGTCCTGGCAATACGCGGCGCTGGCGTCGCGCACCATGCGCTCTTCATCGGTCAGCTGGCTGTTCAGCAGCAGCGGGTCATCCCAGTGAAAAGCGGCTTTCTTGGGCGAGTCGGTACGGGTCATCGGAAATCCTGTCTCTGAATTCTGGTTAGAAGTTACCTGACCATTATAGAAACGTGGCGCAGCCCGATCTTTTCAAACTGCGACAGGCATTTTCATTTTTGACTGGTCGTGCTGCCGAACTTGCCGCCGTGGAAAATCAGCGCTGGTTGCGGCTGCAACTGGCACTCTTCGACCTCGCCGACGAAGATGACGTGATCACCCTCCGGGTAGCGGCTGCGGTTGTGGCATTCGAACCAGGCCGACACGCCCTTGAGGATCGGCAGGCCAGTCCGCGACAGCTCGTAGTCGACGCCCTCGAACGGGTTTTCGCCGCGCCGCGCAAAGCGCATCGCCAGGTCTTCCTGACCGGCGGACAGCACATTGATCACGTAATGCGAGTTGCCGCTGAAGATCGGCATGCTGTTCGCCCCGGCGCCCAGGCTCCACAGCACCAGCGGCGGGTCGAGCGAAACCGAGTTGAACGAGCTGGCCGTCAGGCCACGGAAGGTGCCGTCGGCCAGGCGGGTCGTAATGACGGTGACGCCGGTCGCAAACTGCGACAGCGCCTGGCGGAAATGGGTCGTATCGAAGCCGCGCGTGGTCGCGCGGGCAGAAAGTGTATTCATGGTATTCCTGGAACTGTGACGCTCATTATGCCACCGTCCTGCGCAAGCTTGCCGCGCCATGCTCTCTCGCCGTATCGGCAGCGGGTCAATACAGCGGATAGCCGGGCTTTGCGCTACATTAAGCTTATCGAAATTTTACGAAACAAGGTTCATCATGAGTGAGCAAACAACGGGCGACGTCGCCATCCTCGGGGGCGGCTGCTTCTGGTGCATCGAGGCGGTGTTTCTCGAAGCACGCGGCGTCACGCGCGTGGAGTCGGGCTATATGGGCGGTCATGCCGCTCACCCGACCTACGAGGCCGTTTGCAACGGCACCACCGGCCATGCTGAGGTGGTGCGCCTGGAATTCGATCCGTCGGTCATCAGCTACCACGACATTCTCGAGATATTCTTCACGATCCACGATCCGACGACATTGAATCGCCAGGGCAATGACGTTGGCACGCAATACCGGTCGGTGATCTTCACGACGTCGCCGGCGCAGGACGCCGTCGCGCGCACCGTGATGGCCGAGATGGCCATGGTGTGGGATGCGCCGCTGGTGACGCAGGTATCGCCACAAGAAACCTGGTACAAGGCCGAGGACTACCATCAGAACTACTTCGCGCAACACCCGTTGCAGGGGTATTGCGCGTTCGTGGTGGCGCCGAAGGTCAGCAAATTCCGCGCCACGTTTGCGGAACGACTGAGGTAGGGTGGACGGCTGTGCCGTCCACGCGGTGATCGATATCGGTGCCGATCGCGCGCCGAATGATCTCGCTGCCAACCATCACCGCGTGGGCGGCCTAGCCGCCCACCCTACGGCTGAAGACGGCTACGCGTCCAGCTGCCGTCCGGCTGGCGCTGGTAGACGATCCGGTCATGAAAGCGCGAGCGGCGGCCTTGCCAGAACTCGATGCGCTCCGGCACTAGGCGGAAACCGCCCCAGTTGTCGGGGCGCGCCGGATCGTCGCCGGCAGCCTGCGCCACGGCGTCGTAATTCGCTTCCAGCGCGGCGCGATTGGCAATCGGGCTGCTTTGTTGCGACGCGATCGCCGCGACCCGGCTCTTGAGCGGGCGGCTGCGGAAATAATGGTCGCTTTCTTCGCTCGACGTCATTTCGACGCGGCCTTCGATGCGGATCTGGCGCTCGAGCTCGCTCCAGAAGAAGAGCAGGGCGGCCTGGTTGTTGCCGCGCAGTTCCTGCGCCTTCTGGCTGTCGTAATTGGTGTACCAGGTAAAACCGCGTGGATCGAATTGCTTGATCAGCACGATGCGCGAACTTGGCCGGTTGCCCGGGCCGACGGTTGCCAGCGTCATCGCATTCGGCTCGTTCACTTGCGCCGCCAGTGCCTGCTCGAACCAGGTGGTGAACTGCGCGATCGGGTCATCCAGCACATCGTCTTCATTCAGGCTGGCCTGACCGTAATCCTGGCGCAGATCGGCCACTGCCTGGCCGACGCCGGCTGTCTTGGCTGCCGTCGTGGCCGATGCCACCGGCTGGTCAAACGCCTCGGGCGCCAGCAGGCCACGGCGGCGCTGCATCGCCTGGCCCAGTTGCGCCATCTGCTCGGGCGAGAACAGGCGCATCGCCATCGGCGCCATCGTGCTTTCCTCGCGTTCCATGTGCGCCGTGTAGCGGGCGACGAAGCGCTCGACGGCCGTGCTGGAGAGCATAGTGCCGGTGCCGGCTTCGATGGCGGTCAGTTGCTCGTGCAGGTCTTGCCACAGGGCATCCATGTCATTGTGGTCCTGCACGATCGTCGGCGCCAGCGCCTGCAGCGTGGCGGCGTCGTCGCCCTGCGCGGTGGCGCGCAGCATCGGGATCAGGTCCTGTTCTTCATCGTCGTGGTGCAGGTGCGCCGCCTTGTCGAAGTAGCGCAGCACGGCGCCGGCGGCGTCGCGCGCCTGCTTGTCGACGCCATGTTCGGCCAGGTGCGGCAGCAGCTTTTCGAGGGTGGACAGTTGTTTGCGGATGCGGCCATGGCAATGCTTGAGCACGGCGATCGGCTGGGAGAAATCGGGGGCGGTGTCGGGCAGGAGAGAGGTCATTGTTCTGTGGGAGACACGCAGGTTATTTGGTTGACGAACGATTATTCTAGTGTAGTCGCGAAACACCTGTCCGCTACAATATCGGGATGAATCAATTACTTGAGCAAGCACCAGCGGCGACGCCCACGGAGGATGTCGATTTTGCACGCCGCTTCGGCGGCATCGGACGCCTGTATGGTGAGCCTGCGCTGGAACGTTTCCGCGCGGCGCACGTTTGCGTGATCGGCGTCGGCGGCGTCGGTTCGTGGGTGGTCGAGGCGCTGGCGCGCAGCGCCATTGGCCACCTGACCCTGATCGATCTCGACAACGTCGCTGAATCGAACATCAACCGCCAGATCCAGGCGCTGTCATCGACCATCGGCATGCCGAAGATCGAAGCGCTGCGCCAGCGCATCGCGGAGATCAATTCGTTTTGCCAGGTGACCCTGGTCGAGGACTTCATCGACCTGGAGAACATCGAGACGCTGGTGGCCAACCAGGGCTTCGATTACGTCGTCGATGCGATTGACAGTGTCAAGCCGAAAGCCGCGCTAATCGCCTGGTGCAGCGCCAACAAGATGCCGCTCGTGGTCGTGGGCGGCGCCGGCGGGCAGATCGATCCGACCAAGGTCGAGATCCGCGACCTGGCCCGCACCGAGCAGGAACCGCTGCTGAAAAAAGTGCGCAAGCTGCTGCGCGCGCAATACGGTTTTTCGCGCGGCGAAAAGCAGAAGTACCACATCGATGCCGTGTTTTCGATGGAGCCCCTGCGGTATCCGGACACGGGGGACGCCTGCGAGATCGATGACAACGGCATCACGGGCCTGAACTGCGCCGGATTCGGTTCGTGCATGGTGGTGACCGCCACCTTCGGCATGGTAACGGCGGGGCAGGTACTGCGCCGGCTGGCCGAGGGGGCCAATGCCCAGGCGCAGGCTGTCACTGCAGCCGCCGGGCAAACTGTGCAAGCTGAGGCCGCCTTGCTATCATAGGTGCCAGATGCAACCGCCCGGTTGCGACCTTTTGATGGAAGAGCACACATGATTCGTCGATCCGCAGTCATCGCCCTGCTCCTGGTGGCAGGCAGCGCCCAGGCCCAGGAAGGCGCACAGGACGCCAGCAAGCCAGCGACCCAGCCGCCACCGGAAGCGCAGCAGCCAGCCACCGCGCCTGCTGCTGCCCCGGTCACGCCGCCGGGCACCGCTGCAACCCAGGCACCGCAGGTCGAGATCGTCGACCGGGTGGTCGGCACCGGCAAGGAAGCATCACTGGGCAGCAATGTCGTCGTCAATTACACGGGCTGGTTCCACAAGCCGCTGGCCAAGCAGCAGCGCGGCCGCAAGTTCGACTCGTCGCTCGACAATGGCCGCGATCCGCTGGAATTCCAGCTGGGCGCGGGCCGTGTGATCAAGGGCTGGGAGCAGGGCGTGGCGGGCATGAAGGTGGGCGGCAAGCGCACGCTGATCATCCCGAGCGCGCTGGCCTACGGCAAGCGTGGCGCGGGTGGCGGGATGATTCCGCCGGACTCGGACCTGATCTTCGACGTTGAACTGCTCAACGTGAAGTAATGCTTTAACAGCGCGGCCCGCTTTCGGGCCGCGCCGGTTCTTCAGTGCGCTTGCCCGTGCAACGTGCAGTGATGATGGGTCGTGCCTTCCTCGACCTGCAGCGTGCAGTGATGAATCGCGAACTGCGCGCTTAACCCGTCCACCATCGCATCGATCGCTGCATCGCCCGGATACCCGGCGGGCATCACGACGTGCGCCGTCAGCGCCGTCTCGGTCGTGCTCAGCGCCCAGATGTGCAGGTCGTGCAGGTCGGCTACGCCGGGCTGCGCGAGCAGGAAGGCGCGCACCTTGTCGGCATCCACGCCGGGCGGCACGGCCGCCATCGACAGCTGCACCGATTCTCGCAGCAGCGACCATGTACCCAGCACGATGACCACCACGATCACCAGGCTCACCGCCGGATCGATCCAGGTCCAGCCCCAGAACATGATGATCAGGCCCGAGATCGCCACGCCCAGCGACAGCGCCGCATCGGCCGCCATGTGCAGGTAGGCGCCGCGGATGTTCAGGTCGCCCTTGCTGCCAGCCAGGAACAGCCAGGCCGAAAAGCCGTTGATCAGCACGCCGATGGCGGCAACGATCGACACCGTGGCCCCGGCCACGGGCGCCGGTTCGGCGAAGCGCTGCACCGCTTCCCAGGCGATGGCGCCGCAGGCGACCATCAGCAGCAGGCCGTTGCCCATTGCCGCCAGGATCGACGAGCCGCGCAGGCCGTAGGTGTAGCGGCCGCTTGGCACGCTTTTGGCCAGCACCGCCGCGCCCCAGGCCAGCACCAGGCCCAGCACGTCAGACAGGTTGTGACCGGCGTCGGCCATCAGCGCCGTCGAGTGCGCGATGAAGCCGTAGGCGAATTCGATGATGACAAAGGCCATGTTGAGCCCGATCGCCAGCGCAAAGGCGCGCCCGTTCCCGTCGAGTGAAGGGATGTGATGGTGATGGTGGCCAAAGCCGTGACCGTGGTCATGGTCGTCGTGCTTGTGATCGTGCTTGTCCTCGTGACCATGATCGTGGTCATGATCGTGCTGGTGATGTTGGCTCATGCGTCCATTCCGGTGGCGGGTTCGGCGATGTGCTCGAACATGGTGGAAAGCAGGCTGCTGATGTGGGCGTCGGCAGCTGCGTAAAAGACTTGTTTGCCCTGGCGCTCGGCCTTGACGATGCGGGCGGCGCGCAGCAGGCGCAGATGGTGGCTGACCAGCGAACTCGACAGCGACAGCGTATTGGCGATGTCGCCCACGGCCGTAGGCTGCGTCAGGCAGGCCAGCACGATGCGCAGGCGCGTCGCGTCACCCAGCAGGTGGAACAGGTCGGCCAGTTGGCCGATCGCTTCCTCGGGCGGCGGGGCAATCGGCTGGGCGGCCGGGTGCGTATGAATGTGTTCGTGCATGAGACTCTAACATGTGAATAGGTGTTCACATGTTAGTGCAAAGAACCGTGCCGGGCAAGCACGGCGTAGCGCGCGGTGTGGTTCTATACCGGTTCAGTGACGTGGCTTGTTGCTCACCTGCCCATCGTCATCCCGAATCTCCGGCTGCCCCAATCCCAGCTTCTGCAACTGCGGCAGGATTTTTTTCCGTTCGCCCACCGCCACCACGATCATCCGGTCCGGATCGAGCCAGCGGCGTGCGACCGCCTGCACGTCGTCGACGCCAACGCCCGCCAGGTGCGTAGCCAGGCTGTCGTAGTAATCCGCCGGCAAACCATAGACGAACAACTCCGTCAGGCTCGCACCGATGTCCGCGTTGGTCTCGAACTGCCCCGGCAGCGACAGCAGCTGCGCATTGCGCGCCGCCGCCAGCTCGTCGGCGGAGATCGGCTGGTCGCGCAGCAGCGCGACTTCGCGCAGGATTTCGCGCACCGCTTCACCGGTCGCGTCCTGCTGCACGCTGGCTTCCACCGAAAACGGCGCCGGCTGGCGGTCGTAGTCGAAGTGCGAATGGATCCCGTAGGTCAGCCCGCGCGTCTCGCGCAGATTGTTGTTGAGCCGGCTCGAGAACATCCCGCCCAGCACCCCGTTCATGATTTGCAGAGCCGGGAAGTCGGGCGTGTCGCGCGCCGGGCCCATCGTCGCCACCTGCAGCGCTGTCTGGCCAGCGTCCGGCTGATCGATCACGACCAGCCGCGCAGCCGTCGGTTTGGCCGGGCCAACCGCAGCCGCTGGGGCATCAAACGCCATCCAGCCACCGAACTGCGCCTGCGCCAGCGCTTCCAGTTCGGCGCGCGTGATGTCGCCCGTGACCACCAGCGCCGCGTTCGACGGCACGTAATGGCGGCGCCAGAAGCCGACGATGTCATCCCGCGTCGTGCGCCGGATGGCCGGTTCCAGGCCCAGCTGGCCATAGCCTTTCGGGTGACCGGCGCCAAACAGCGCGCCTGCCGCTGCCAGCGCAGCGACGGTTTCCGGGTCGTCGCGCTGCTGCGTGAGCGCGCCAAGGCGGTCCTGGCGCTGGCGCTCGATCTCGGCGGCCGGGAATGCCGGGCGCTGGACGATGTCGGCGACGATGTCCAGCGCGCGCGCAAAGGTGGACGTCAGGGCCAGCAGCGAGACGGTGGAGACGTCGTCGCTGCTGCCCGTGTCCATGAAAGCGCCCAGCTGGGCGATGTCGTCGGCGATGGCCGGCGCGCTGCGCGTGGCCGTGCCTTCTTCAAGCATCTGGGCGGTAAAACCGGCCAGGCCGGGCAGGTCGGGTGGATTTGCCGCGCCGCCGCTACGCACCACGAGCTGGCTCGACACGAGCGGCAGCGCCGGATTGCGGTAGTGGATGACGGTCAGGCCATTAGCCAGCGTGAAGGTCTCGCCGCGAGGCTGCCTGAAGCGGGGCGCCGGGCCGGCCTTGGGCGGCGTCGCACGCCATGCTTCGGCCACGTTGACCGGCGCCACCGGCGTTGGCGCGGCCGCGGTGCGGGCGGCCTTGCCAATGCGCGGATCGTCCACCTTCGGCTTGCCCGGCACGCCCGTGACGACGGCGCGCGCCTGCTGCGGCAGCCAGGTCTGCACCGCACGCTGGACAGCGGCGGCGTCGATGCGGCGCAGGCGCGCCAGGTCCTTGTCCAGGTAGCCCGGGTCGCCCGTGTACAGGTTGTAGTGATTGAGCTGCTCGGCCAGGCCGTCGCCGCCCAGCTTTTCCAGCGACGCCAGCAGCGACGTCTCCAGGCTGTTGCGCGCGCGTTCGACCTCGCGCGCCGTCGGGCCTTCAGTGCGCAGCAGGGCCAGTTCGGCGTCGATCGCCGCTTCGATCTCTTGCGGCGTGTGGCCGGCGCGCGCTGTCACGTCGATGACGAAGGTCGAGGCCAGGCCGAGCGAGCCTTGCGAGGCCGAGACGTCCTGCGCGATCTGACGTTCGTAGACGAGCGATTTGTACAGGCGGCTCGACTTGCCGCCGCCCAGGATCGTGGCCGCCACCATCAGCTCGGCGTCGCCCGGTTGATACGCCGGCGGCGTGAGCCAGCCCATGAACACGCGCGGCAGCTCGACGCGGTCGCGCACGACGACGCGGCGTTCGGCCGTGATCGGGGGCGTGACCACGTGCGGGCGCACCACGTCCGGCCCGCGCCGGAGGCCGCCGAAGTAGCGCGTGACCAGCTCACGCACGGTTTGCTTGTCGATGTCGCCGGCGATTACCAGGCTGGCATTGTTGGGGCCATAGTATTGGGTGAAGAAGGCGCGCACGTCTTCCAGGCGTGCGCTCTGGATGTCGGCGTGCGAACCGATGATCGAGGCCGCGTACGGGTGCCCCTGCGGGAACAGCGTGCGCGCCAGCGCTTCCTCGACGATGCCATACGGCTCGCCCTCGACGGTCTGGCGCCGTTCGTTGCGCACGACGTCCTGCTGGTTGGTCAGCGCCTGCTGGTCGAGCACGTCGAGCAGGTAGCCCATACGGTCGGCGTGCACCCACAGCGCCAGTTCGAGCTGGTTCGACGGCACGGTGTCGTAGTAGCTGGTGCTGTCGTACCCCGTGCCGCCATTGCTGTCGGTCGCGCCGGCGCCTTCGAGCAGGCGGTCGGCCATGCCGCGCGGGATGTGCGCGGTGGCGGCGAACATCATGTGCTCGAACAGGTGGGCAAAGCCCGTCAGGCCGGGCGCCTCGTTGGCCGGGCCGACGTGGTACCACAGGTTCACGGCCACGATCGGCAGGCGCTTGTCTTCGACCAGGATCACTTGCAGGCCGTTGGGCAGCACCAGCTTGTCAAAGGCGATCGCCGGCACCGGCGCGGCTGCCGGTGACGACGCAGGGGCGGGGGGCTGCGCCTGGGCCGGGCCGGAGGCCGGCGCAGCGGCCAGCATCAGCGGGACCATCAGGGTAGGAATATTCAAGCATTCTCCAGATAATTCATTGGCAACGACGCCGGCGTCGGCCAGGCGACGCCCTGGCCAGCCGGCAGGGTGGGGGGCTGCAGGACACCGTCGAACAGGCCTCACACAACACGCTATTATCGCGGATACGCACGAAAGGCGTGGGCCGGCGCTGCCATTACCCGTCTATTCGACGAAGCGCAGCAGCCCGCGCAGCGCATGCGCCACGGCCTGCGCGCGCACGGCCTGGCGGTCGCCCTGGAACACGAGGCGCTCGGTCTGCACATGCTCGCCCCGCGCCCAGCCGAAGCACACGGTGCCGATCGGCTTGCCGGGCACGCCGCCGCTCGGGCCGGCGATGCCCGTGGTCGAGACCGCCACGTCGGCGCTGCTGTTGGCAACGGCGCCGGCGGCCATGGCGGCGGCCACTTCTTCGCTGACGGCGCCAAATTGCGCGATGACGGCGTCGGACACGTCCAGCATGTCGTTCTTGGCCGTGTTCGAATAGGTGACGAAGCCGCGATCGAACCAGTCGCTCGAGCCGGGGATATCGGTGAGTGCCTGGGCGATGCCCCCGCCAGTACAGGATTCGGCCGTGGCCAGCATCAGTTTTTTGGCGCCAAGCGTCTGGCTGACCTGATTTGCAAGATCGGTAAGTTCATGCGTCACGTGCGTCTCCTTGTGCAGTCGGCGGACGGGCTTGTCCGGGTGATCCCATTCTAGCGCGCAGTGTGCCGCTACGGCATGCTGGCGGCAGCGCCGTGCCGGGTTGCATATTGCCGTACGTAAAGATGCTATGCTCCCGGCATGGGCACATCGAAGGCAAACTTGTTGTCGGGTCCGGATCGATGTTCCGTGCGACATGCGGCTTGGCCGGACTGCTATGCTGGAACGCAGCTGGCCTCTGTGGCTGGATGCCTCTTTTTTGTTTTACGTAGATCTTACAATGCCGTACGGACGCATCGCATGTGGCCAGCCAGGGTTGGCCCGATCGTGAAGTCGCCAGCCCAACCGGGTCAGCGCCCCGCGCACACGCGTAGCCGTTTCGTGAAACGGCTCGGGGAGGAAGCATGAGCCGCCAGCGCTCGATCCGCAAAAAGCTGGTAGCGATGGTGATGACGACCACACTCGTCGCACTGCTGGTCTCGATCGCCCTGGTGGTGGCCTACGACCTGCGCAGCTATCACCGCACGCTCGTCAATGACCTGTCGACCGACGCCGAACTGGTCGGCCACATGACGTCTGCCGCACTCACGTTCGACGACCCGCGCCTTGCCAACGAAGACCTGCTGTTGCTGCGGGCCAGTCCCCTGGTGCGCGGCGCCGCCATTTACGATGCGCGTGGCCAGCTGTTCGCATCCTATTCGGCCGCCGGTGAAAAGCAGCCCGTACCCGAACGGCTCGACCAGGTCGAGGACAGCGGCAACGGCATCATGGTCGTCAGCCAGCCGATCGTCGAAAATGGCGAGACAGTCGGCACCGTCGTGATGCGCGCCGAGAACCGCATGCTGGCGCGCTTCATCGATTACCTTGCCATCGCTGTTGGCGTGACCCTGATCGCGATGGCGATCGCCTACCTGCTCATGCGCCGCTTCGGGCGCGTGCTCACGTCGCCGATCATCGCGATCACCGAAGTGGCGCGCGACGTGGTGGCCACACGCGATTATTCGCGCCGCGCGCCGCGCATCGGCGACGACGAGGCGGCCGAGCTGGCCGATTCGTTCAACGCCATGCTGACGGAGATCGAAGGCCGCACGCGCGAGCTCGAAGACTCGCACAACGCCACCCTGCGTACCGCCACCGAACGCTCGCACGCCCAGCAAGAGGTGATGCGCCTGAACGAACAGCTCGAGCAGCGCGTCGATGAACGCACGCTGCAGCTGGCGCTGGCCAACGCCGAACTGGCCAACGCCAACGAAGAAGCGCGCAGCGCCAACCAGGCCAAGTCGGCGTTTTTGTCGTCGATGAGCCACGAGCTGCGCACGCCGCTCAATGCGATTCTGGGCTTTGCCCAGATCCTGACGTCCAACACGCTGCCGTCGACGCTCGAGCAAAAGAAGGAATTTGCCAACCACATCCTCAAGTCGGGCCGCCACCTGCTCACGCTGATCAACGAGATCCTCGACCTGGCCAAGGTCGAATCGGGCACCATTACGCTGTCGATGGAGCCGGTCGCGCTGGCCGACATCCTGCTCGAGTGCCGCACGATGATCGAGCCGATCGCCGCCACGCGCAAGGTGCGGGTGCTGTTCCCCGATGTCGACGGCGCCGTGGTGATGGCCGACCGCACGCGCCTCAAGCAGGTGATGCTCAACCTGCTGTCGAACGCCGTCAAGTACAACCGCGACGAGGGCGCCGTGGTGCTCACGTGCGACCAGTGCACGCCGACGCGCATGCGCCTGTCGATCCAGGACACCGGCAACGGGCTCAATCCCGAGCAGGTCGCCAGCCTGTTCCAGCCGTTCAACCGGCTGGGCCAGGAGTCGGGCACCCAGGAAGGCACCGGTATCGGCCTGGTAGTGACCAAGCGCCTAGTGGAGCTGATGGGCGGCGAGATCGGCGTGAGCAGCAGCCCGGGCGTGGGCAGCGTGTTCTGGATCGAACTGGCCAGCACCGCGCCGCGCACGTCCAGCCTGGCCGAACGCACCGCCCCCGCGGGTGACGGGTCGGCCTCGTCTGCTTCGGATTCGGAATTCGTACCGCGCCTGCTGCTGTACGTCGAGGACAATCCGGCCAACCTGCGCCTGGTCGAAGAGATCGTGGCGTTCCGGCGCGATCTGCGCCTGCTGTCGGCGCACGACGGCCACCTGGGCCTGCAACTGGCGCGGGCGCACCGTCCCGATATCATCCTGATGGACCTGAACCTGCCTGGCATGAGCGGCTTCGAGGTGCTGCGCCAGCTGGGCGCCGACCCCGAAACGGCGGACATCCCGGTGATTGCGCTGACCGCCAACGCCATGCCGCGCGATATCGAGCGCGGCGTGGCGGCGGGTTTCCACCGCTACCTGACCAAGCCGATCGACATCGAAAAATTCACTGAAGCGATCAACAGCACGCTGGCCGAGGGGCCGGACCTGGCCGCGTCAGGCGAAAGGAACCACCCATGATTTCCCTGTCCGACATCAGACGGGCCCGCATCCTGGTCGTCGATGACGAACCGGTCAACGTGCAGCTGCTCGAATATCTCCTCAAGACCACCGGCTACGAAAACGTCACGTCGACGTTCGACCCGCGCCAGGTCGTCGCGCTGCACCTGAAGCACCGCTTCGACCTGATCATCCTCGACCTGCACATGCCCGGCATGGACGGCTTCGACGTGATGGAGGCCTTGAAGCCCCTGGAGAGCGATTCGTGGCTGCCGGTGCTGGTGGTAACGGCCGAACCGGACAAGAAACTGGCGGCGCTCGAAGCCGGCGCGCGCGACTTCATCGGCAAGCCGTTCGACACGGTCGAGGTCATGACGCGCATCCGCAACCTGCTCGAGGTGCGCCTGCTGCACCGCGAATCCCTCGACTACGGCAGTGAACTCGAACGCCAGGTGCGCGAGCGCACCGCCGAACTGGCGCGCTTTCGCGGCGCGATGGACGCCACGCCCGATGCGCTGTTTTTGATCGATACGGCCAATATGGCGATGGTCGATGTGTCCGAAGGCGCCTGCCGCATGCTGGGTTTTTCGCGCGAGGCGCTGCTGCGCATCGATCCGGTGGCGCTGGGCCTGGCCTCGCGCTCGCAGCTCGAACGCCATATCGGTGCGGCGGCGCAGGGCGGACCGCCCGAGCCCGACATCGTCGAGACCGACCTGCTGCGCGCCGGCGGCGAAGGCTCGGTGCCGGTGGAAATCAGCTGGAAGCTGCAGGATCCGCAAGGACAACGCAATGCCCAGCGCATGCTGATTGCCGTGGCGCGCGACATCAGCGAACGCCTGCTGGCGCAGGAGCGGCTGCGCCACGCGGCCAGCTACGACGCGCTGACCGGCCTGCCGAACCGCACGCTGTTCTTTGAGAACCTGCGCGGCACGATCGAGCTGGCCCAGGACAAGAACTGGCGCGTGGCGGTGCTGTGCATCACGCTCGACCGCTTCAAGGTGATCAACGATTCGCTCGGCACGGCGCCGGGCGACGAATTGCTGCGCCAGTTCAGCACGCGCCTGGTGCGCTGCGTGAGGGTGCGCGATTCGGTCGGGCGCCTGGGCGGCGATGAATTCGCCCTGATCCTGACGATGCCGCGCGAGCAGCAGGACGCCGTGAACATGGCCAACGAAGTGCGCGAATCGCTGCGCCTGCCGTTCGACCTGCACGGCCAGCAGGCCGCACTCACGGCCAGCATCGGCATCGCGATGTACCCGGACGACACGATCGACCCGGGCACGCTCGTCAAGTATGCCGACACGGCGATGGTGCGGGCCAAGGAAGCAGGGCGCGACGGCTACCGCTTCTTCACTGCCGGCATGAACGTGCAGGTGCTGGCGCGTCTGGACCTCGAACTGGCGCTGCGCGGCGCGCTGGCGGACAACCAGTTCGTGCTGCACTACCAGCCCAAGATGGAGCTCAATACCGGCCGCATCGCCGGTAGCGAAGCGCTGCTGCGCTGGAACCGGCCCGGCTATGGCCTCGTGTATCCGGCCGAATTCGTGCCGGTGATGGAAGAAACCGGCCTGGTCGTGCGCGTGGGCGACTGGATCATCGACGAAGCCTGCCGCCAGATCGCGGCCTGGAACGCGGCCGGCGTGCGCGACGTGCGGGTGGCGGTGAACGTCTCGAGCCGCCAGTTCGTCGAGGGCGACTTGGAAGAGGTGGTGCGCAGCGCCCTCGAACGCCACGGCATCGAAGCGGGCCTGCTCGAACTGGAGCTGACCGAAAGCGCGCTGATGCAAAATGCCGAGCGCACTACCGAGGTGCTCACGCGCCTGAAGGCGCTGGGGATCCGCATCGCGATCGACGACTTCGGCACCGGCTACTCGAGCCTGGCCTACCTGAAGCGCTTCCCGATCGACAAACTGAAAATCGATATCGCGTTCGTGCGCGACATCGTCACCAACCCGGACGACGCGGCGATCGCGCTGGCCATCATCAGCATGGCGCACAGCCTGCACATGCAGGTGGTCGCCGAAGGCGTCGAGACGCGCGCCCAGATGGCCTACCTGCGGCGCAACCGCTGCGACGAAATCCAGGGCTTCTATTTTTCGCGCGCGCTGCCGGCCGCGCAGCTGGCCACGCTCGTGGTGTCGAACCGTGCCAGTCCCGACCAGCTACCCGAAGTGGTCGACAATGTGCAGACGCTGCTCATCGTCGACGACGATGCGAACGTGCTGGCCGCGCTGCACCGGCTGTTCCGGCGCGATGGCTACCGCGTGCTGACCGCAGGCTCGCCCGCCGAAGGCTTCGAACTGCTGGCGCTGTACCACGTGCACGTGATCCTGTGCGACCAGCGTATGCCGGTGATGAGCGGGACCGAGTTTCTCAGCAAGGTCAAGGAAATGTACCCGGACACGATCCGCATCATCCTGTCGGGCGATACGGGCGTGGAGGCGGTGCTCGATTCGATCAACCGCGGCGCCATCTACCGCTTCTACACCAAGCCGTGGGACGACATGACGCTGCGTGACAATATCCGGCTGGCGTTTCGCCACTACTGGATGACGCACGGGCCGTATGACGACCGCAAGGCGCCCCGGGAGGGCGACGAGCAAGAGGCGACCCCGCAGGGCCGCCCCGGCAGCATCACGGCTTGACCGTGACGGGGCAGAACCGGAACGGGAAGGGCTCCGCGCCCATCGCCGCCGCATAGGTCTCGCAGGCGCCGTCATCGATGGCCAGGCCGTAGCGCGTC
Organism: Massilia aurea; assembly: GCF_014200505.1. Taxonomy (GTDB): domain Bacteria; phylum Pseudomonadota; class Gammaproteobacteria; order Burkholderiales; family Burkholderiaceae_D; genus Telluria; species Telluria aurea_B. The sequence goes on from NZ_JACHBX010000004.1 coordinate 252,186, forward strand.
AGGCTGGCCTTGGCCACGTCCAGCGTTTCCCGGTCGCGTGCCGGCAGGTCGCTCACATAGCGTTGCTGCAGGTCGAGCGTGCAGCGGCGGCCCTCTTCATCGACCTGCCGCACATCGACCTGGAAACGTACCCGGGTCGTGAACCAGGCGAGCCGTTCGCAGCCTGCCGCATCCACTGTCAGGCCGAGCGAATCGGCCAGCCGGCGCTTGCGCTGCAGGCTGTCTTCCTTGCCGCTGCGGGCCGCTGCCAGCATCACGTAATGCGGTCCCGGGCGCGCGGCGATGGCCGACTGGATCCGCTCGAGCCAGGCCGGCGACTCGGGAAAGCCCCCGGCCAGCGCGATCACGCGCACGTCGCGCGGGAAGAACGTGGCCAGCCAGCCCATCGGCGGGTCGCCATGGGCGGTGAACACGATCGTGTCGGCCGGGCGCGCCAGCGGCGGCACCTGGGCGCTGACATTCTGCGACGCCCAGCCGGCATGACCCCACGAGACGAACGGGAAGACGGCCAGCGTCGTCGCCGCCAGCAGCCAGCCGCCAATGCGCGCTGCGTGGCGCGGGGCGGCCATGCGCTCGACCAGAAGCCAGACCATCAGCGGCGCCAGCAACTCGAGTGGCACCAGATAGCGGTAGATGCCGAACAGCTTCATCCACAACAGGTAGGCAACCAGGCCAAACACCATCAGGAAGCGGGCGCGCGGCGACAGCGCCGCTGCTGCCGGCCGGCTGCGCATTGTATTGGCCAGCCACCGCACCACGAACAGCAGCGCCAGCACGTACAGGGCCGGCACCACCGCCAGCTTGAGCGGAATTTCCGATACCCGCACGGTCTGGACCATGAACACCAGTGGCCAGGCCAGCGCTTCGAGCGCATTGTGCGGCATGTGGTGGTTGTCGATCACGCCGAGCTGCTGCGCCAGCGGGCTGCGAAACACGTTGTTAAACTGGGGGAACAGCGGATTGCCGAAACGCTCCCACATCGTCAGCCACCAGTAACCGGCGGCCATCAGGATGCCGACAGCCACCGCGCAGCCCTGCGTGACGGCCAGCGCGAGGCGCACGCCCCACGACGCCGGCGTCGTCAGCAGGGCAAGGCACAAGGCCACCGCGTACGGTGCATTGGTCAGTTTCAGTCCGGTACCCAGGCCCATCGCCAGCCCGGACAGCAGCATCAGCGCGAACACGCGGCCGGACGCGCCGTGCAGGCTATCCCAGCCGCGCAGCACCAGGTACAGCGCACCCAGTACCAGCAGCGCGGTCAGGTTGTCGCCCATGGTATTGCCCAGTTGCGACAGGAAGCCGGCGCCGCACACGCCAGCCGCGGCCAGCAGGATCGGCAGGCGCGCACCGCCGCCGCCGCTGTTGCTGTTGCTGTTGCTGTTGCTGCCAGTGCCCAGCAACTGGCGCGCGATGGCCAGCAGCAGCACGAAATTCAGGCCGTGCACAAAACCCATCAGGAAGCCGACCAGCGGGCCGGGCAGCGTCGTGCTGAGCAGGTAGTAGGGAACGTCGATCAGCGGATTGAAGTAGCTCTGCCACTGGCCGGGCGCCATGTCGAGGTCGAGCCGGCCATTGAGCAGGGCGTAGGCGTTGTACCAGTGGTAGTTTCTCAAGTCCCAGTTGTCGTCCTGGCCGAGGCCGATTGACAGCAGGCCAAACAGCACCGGCACCAGCCACACGGCCATCCCAGGCGCGCGGGGCTGCGCCAGCACGGCGCTATAGCGCTGGAACCGGTTTTCCAGTCCAACAAAAAGATTCTTCGCAAAACGCATTCGGGGCTTGTCCAGGTGGGGGCGGTCAACCGGTTGGCGACGCATGAAGGAGACGGTTTCAACGTAATAACAACCGTCAATTATAGCTTTTTTGCAACTTCATTCGTGCTTATCGGGGCTCAGCCACTCCTGAAATGGTCCCAGCCGGCCAGGCCGAGTTCCAGTGCTGCGCCGCTGCCATCGACGAGGCGCAGCCCTGGCGCAGCATCGATCGTGCCGACCCGCGTGACCGGCGTGGCGGCCTGCGCTCCCGCCGCCAGCACGGCCTCGCGCGCAGCGCGCGGCGCGGTAAAGCACAACTCGTAATCGTCGCCGCCGGCGGCCGTGAAGCGCCGCCGCAATGCCGGCGCCTGCTGCGCCAGCACCGGCCCGGCCGGGAGCGCATCGACGTCGAGCGTCGCGCCCACGCGCGACGCTTGCAGGATGTGGCCAAGGTCGCCGACCAGCCCGTCCGAAATATCCAGCGCCGCATGGGCGACCGGCAGGCTGGCCAGCGCCAGGCCGAGGGCCACGCGCGGCGTTGGCAGGTGCATGCGCGTGGCCGCCTCTGCGTGCAATGCCGGGTCGAGTTCGAGCTCGTTCCAGTACCCCGCCAGCGCCAGCCGGGCGTCGCCCAGCGTGCCCGAAATCCAGATGTCGTCGTCCACCTGCGCCGCATCGCGCCGCAGCGCGTGGCCGGGCGACAGTTCGCCGAACACGGTGATGCAGATGTTCAGCGGCCCCTTGGTCGTGTCGCCCCCGATCAGTTCGCATTCGTGCGCGTCGGCCAGTGCGAACAGGCCTTGCGAGAAGCCGGCGAGCCAGTCCGGGTTGGCGTCGGGCAGGGCCAGCGCCAGCGTGAACGCGACGGGGCGGGCGCCCATTGCCGCCAGGTCAGACAGGTTCACGGCCAGCGCCTTGTGGCCCAGCATGCGCGGGTCGGCGCCGGCAAAGAAGTGGCGATCTTCCACCAGCATGTCGGACGAGATGGCAAGCTGGCGGCCCGGCGTGATGGCGAGCAGGGCGCAGTCGTCGCCGATGCCCAGGGGCGCGCGGCCAGGCCGGTCGCGCTTGAAGTAATGCTTGATGAGGTCGAATTCGGAGAGCATGGCGGCGATTGTACCGTGGCGCCAAGGCCAGCCAGCCCGGGCGCTTTTGCTGCAACCGCACATAATCATGTTGAAAATACGTAGTCGTTGCCAAGACCCTCTCTGATAGAATCGAAAGCCCCGTTTCGCACCAGGAAGGCCTTTCAGCATGGATTCGTCATCTGACAAAAAAGAAGAATTGCGTCAGCAATTGCGCCAAGCAGCGCTCGAATATCACCAGTTCCCACGTCCCGGCAAGATCAGCGTCACGCCCACCAAGGGCCTGCTGAACCAGCGCGACCTGGCGCTGGCGTACTCGCCGGGCGTCGCGGCGCCATGCGAAGAAATCGTCAAGGATCCCGCCAACGCCTACAAGTACACGGCGCGCGGTAACCTGGTGGCAGTCATCACCAACGGCACGGCCGTGCTGGGCCTGGGCAATATCGGCCCACTGGCTTCCAAGCCAGTGATGGAAGGCAAGGGCGTGCTGTTCAAGAAGTTCGCCGCCATCGATGTGTTCGACATCGAGATCAACGAAACCGATCCCGACAAACTGGTCGACATCATCGCCTCGCTCGAGCCGACCTTTGGCGGCGTGAACCTCGAAGACATCAAGGCGCCCGAGTGCTTCTACATCGAGCGCAAGCTGCGCGAGCGCATGAAGATCCCGGTCTTCCACGATGACCAGCACGGCACGGCGATCATCGTTGGCGCTGCGATCCTCAATGGCCTGAAAGTCGTGGGCAAGGACATCACGTCGTGCAAACTGGTGGTGTCTGGCGCCGGCGCGGCCGCGCTGGCCTGCCTCGACCTGATCGTCGACCTGGGCTTCCCGATCGAAAACATCTATGTCACCGATCTGGCCGGCGTGGTCTACAAGGGCCGCGTCGAACTGATGGACCCGGACAAGGAACGCTTCGCGCAGGACACGCCGCACCGCAGCCTGGCCGAGGTCATCCCGGGTGCCGACATCTTCCTGGGCCTGTCCGCTGGTGGCGTGCTCAAGAAGGAAATGGTCGCGTCGATGGGCCCGAGTCCGCTGATCCTGGCGCTGGCCAACCCGAATCCCGAGATCCTGCCCGAAGACGTGAAGGCCGTGCGCAGCGATGCGATCATCGCTACCGGCCGTTCGGATTATCCGAACCAGGTCAATAACGTGCTGTGCTTCCCGTACATGTTCCGCGGCGCGCTCGATTGCGGCGCGACGACGATCACGCGCGAAATGGAAATTGCCGTCGTCCACGCGATTGCCGACCTGGCGCACGCCGAGCAGTCGGACATCGTGGCCTCGGCGTATGGCATCTCGAACCTGTCGTTCGGTCCGGAATACCTGATCCCGATGCCATTCGACCCGCGCCTGTTGACCCACATCGCGCCAGCCGTGGCCAAGGCCGCGATGGACGGCGGCGTTGCCGCCCGCCCGATCGAGGACCTGGCGGCTTACGCCGAGAACCTGCAGCAGTTCGTGTACCGCAGCGGCACCTTCATGAAGCCGCTGTTTACGATCGCCAAGAGCGCGCCGGATGAGCTCAAGCGCATCGTCTACGCCGAAGGCGAAGAAGAGCGCGTGCTGCGCGCCGTGCAGGTGGTGGTCGACGAAAAGCTGGCGCGTCCGATCCTGGTCGGCCGTCCGGCCGTGCTGGAACAGCGCATCGAGAAATTCGGCCTGCGCCTGAAACTCGGCGTGCACTTCGATGTCATCAACCCCGATTTCGACGAGCGTTACCGCGATTACTGGCAGAGCTATCACCAGATGGTGATGCGCAAGGGCGTCACGCAAGACCTGGCCAAGCTGGCCATGCGCCGTCGTCACACGCTGATCGGCGCGATGATGATCCACAAGGGCGAAGCCGACGGCATGATCTGCGGCACCTACGGCACCACGCAGATGCACCTGGAATTCGTCGACCAGGTGCTGGGCAAGCGCGCCGGCGCCAAGGTGTATGCGGCGATGAACTTCGTCATCACGCCGGAGCGCCAGCTGGCGATGGTCGATACCCACGTCAACGAAAACCCGAACGCCGAGCAACTGGCCGAGATCACGGTGATGGCGGCCGAAGAGATGGAACGCTTCGGCATCGTCCCGCGTGCAGCCTTGCTGTCGCACTCGAACTTCGGCAGTGCCAATTCGGAATCGGCGCAAAAGATGCGCGCCGCGCTGGCCCTCGTGCAGCAGAAGAAGCCTGACCTGGAAATCGATGGCGAGATGCATGGCGACACGGCGCTCGACGCCAAGATGCGCGCCAAGATCATGCCGAACTCGACACTCAAGGGCGACGCCAACCTGCTCGTGATGCCGAATATCGACGCCGCGAATATTGCCTACAACCTGGTCAAGACGGCGGCCGGTAACGGCATCGCCATTGGCCCGGTGCTGCTGGGCTGCGCACGACCGGTGCACATCCTGACCCCGTCAGCGACCGTGCGCCGGATCGTCAACATGACGGCGCTGGCTGTCGTCGAGGCGGTTTCGCCACGCTGAGCAGGGGGCAAAGAAAGCGTGGATGGCCTGGCCGTCCGCGCGTCGCCGTCCTGCTTTGTCTCGGGCTGTCGCCCTTTGTCGCGGCCCGGGGACACTCGTAACAAACCGTAAGCAGGCCATTTACCGCGTCATTTTCGCGTCATAATTGACCGGGTAAGCGTTGTCTGAATTGCACTAAACTCCGGAGCGCGAGTTAGTCTGGCGACCTCCTCTGTTACAATCTTCGTTTGGCCGGGCGCCTTTTTCATCACGTTACGCCTGCAAGACCAACTTCAAATCATCCATCATATGCATAACAAACGAGCCCTCATCACCGGCATCACCGGCCAGGACGGCGCCTATCTGGCGCAACTGCTTCTCGAAAAAGGCTATCACGTCACCGGCACGTATCGCCGTTCGAGCTCAGTGAATTTCTGGCGCATGGATGAGCTCGGCGTTACCACGCATCCGAACCTGTCACTGGTCGAATACGACCTGACCGATCTGGCCTCGAGCATTCGCCTGCTGGAAACGGCGCAGCCAGGCGAGGTCTACAACCTGGCAGCGCAAAGTTTTGTTGGCGTGTCGTTCGACCAGCCTCTGGCCACTGCATCGATTACCGGCCTGGGCGCCGTCCACCTGCTCGAAGCGATCCGCATCGTCAACCCGAAGATCCGCTTCTACCAGGCGTCGACGTCGGAAATGTTCGGCAAGGTGCAGGCGATCCCGCAGATCGAAGAAACCCCGTTCTACCCGCGCAGCCCGTACGGCGTGGCCAAGCTGTACGCGCACTGGATGACGATCAACTACCGCGAGTCGTACGACATCTTCGGTTCGTCGGGCATCCTGTTCAACCACGAGTCGCCACTGCGCGGCCGTGAGTTCGTCACGCGCAAGATCACCGATACCGTCGCCAAGATCAAGCTGGGCAAGCAGGACGTGCTCGAGCTGGGCAATATGGACGCCAAGCGCGACTGGGGTTTTGCCAAGGAATACGTCGAAGGCATGTGGCGCATGCTGCAGGCCGACAAGCCTGACACCTATGTGCTGGCAACCAACCGCACCGAGACCGTGCGCGATTTCGTCAACATGGCCTTCAAGGCCGTGGACGTGACGCTCGACTGGAGCGGCAGCGGCGACAACGAAGTGGCCCACTGCACCACCAGCGGCAAGCAACTGGTGCGCGTCTCGCCGAAGTTCTATCGTCCGGCCGAAGTCGAGCTGCTCATTGGCGATCCGGCCAAGGCGAAGCGCGAGCTGGGTTGGGAACCCAAGACCACGCTCGAAGAGCTGTGCCAGATGATGGTCGATGCCGACCTGCGTCGCAACAAACTGGGCTTCTCGTTCTGATATGACGCGCCTGGCCACGGACGACACCCTGCTACGTGAAGGGGAAGGGCGGCGCGCCCTGATCACGGGCCTGCGCGGCTTTACCGGGTATTACCTGGCGCAGGAACTGTCGGCCGCCGGCTACCGCGTGTTCGGCACCGTGATGCCGGGCGAAGAGGTCGGCCCCGACATGATCGCGGTGGATCTGTGCGACCGCGATGCCGTCGCTGCCATGGTGGCCGAGGTGCAGCCCGATGTCGTGGCGCACCTGGCCGGTATTGCGTTTGTCGGCCACGCCAACGTTGAGGCGATCTACCGCGTCAACGTGGTCGGCACGCGCAATCTGCTCGAGGCGCTTGCTTCAGGCAGTCACCGGCCAACCAGCGTGCTGCTGGCGTCGTCGGCCAATATCTATGGCAATGCCAGCGTGCCCGTCATCGATGAAGACGTGCCGCCGGCACCGGCCAACGATTACGCGGTGAGCAAGCTGGCCATGGAATACATGGCGCGCCTGTGGATGGACAAGTTGCCGATCACGATCGTGCGGCCGTTCAACTACACCGGCGTGGGGCAGGCGGAGAATTTCCTGCTGCCGAAAATCGTCTCGCATTTCCGCCGCCACGAGGCGCGCATCGAACTGGGCAATCTCGCCATCGCGCGCGATTTCTCCGATGTGCGCATGGTGGCGCGTGCCTACCGCCGCATCCTGGCGGCAGCGCCTGCCGGCGAAGCCTTCAACGTCTGCTCGGGGACGCCGCATTCGCTGTCGAACGTCATCGAGATGATGGGCGAGATCGCCGGCTACCGCATCGACGTGCAGGTCAACCCGGCCTTCGTGCGCGCCAACGACGTGCTGCAACTGACTGGCAGCAATCGCAAGCTGACTGCCGTGGTGGGCGACCTGGCGCCGACGCCGCTGTACGAGACCTTGCGCTGGATGTACCTGGCGTGAACGCTGCAGCGATCAACGTCGGCCTTGGGACGACCATGATCGAACCGGGGCTGACGGGCGGACGCCTCGATGGCATCGGCGTCTATACCAATGCACTGCTGCGCCACCTGCCGGCCACCGGCTGCACCGTCACGCCGTGGTCCTGGCCGCGTGCGCGCGGCGGGGCTGCCGGCATCAGTGTCGGCCAGGCGTTTCCCTATTCATTCGAAGCCGCTACGCTGCTCGACCTGGTCACGCCGGCGGCGCACCGCGTGCATATGCCGCTCGACGTGTTCCACGTGACCGATTACCGCGTGGTGCGCATGGATTGTCCGGTGGTGGCCAGTCTGCACGACGCGCTGCCGATCAAGCACCCGGAGTGGTGCAATCCGCGCTTGCGCGGTCTGAAAAACCAGTTGCAGGCCAAGGCTGCGCGCAAGGCCGACCATGTGATCGCACTGTCGCACTTTGCCATCCCCGAACTGGTCGAGTGCTTTGGCGTCGACGAACGGCGCGTGACGGTGGTGCCGTGCGGCGTCGACGAAAGCTGGCTGACGCCGCCCGCACCAGAGGCCACGCGCGCCACGCTGGCAGCCCACCAGCTGCAGCCGGGCTATTTTTTGTTTGTGGGTACGCTGCAGCCGCGCAAGAACGTCGAGCGCTTGCTGGCCGCCTGGCTGCTGCTGCCGGCGGCCGTGCGCGCCGAACGCGCGCTGGTGATCGTCGGCGCGCCGGGCAGCCGCAGCGAAGCCCTGGTGGCCAGCATGCAGTCGGCGCGCGCGGCCGGCGAGAACCTCGTCTGGCTCGATCGCCTGACCGACCAGGAACAATTGCGCCACCTGTATGCCGGCGCCGGCGTGTTCGTCTTCCCTTCGCTGTACGAGGGCTATGGGATTCCGGTGCTTGAAGCGTTTGCATCGAACGTGCCGGTGGTGGCGTCCAACACGACCTCGCTGCCCGAAGTGGCGGGCGATGCGGCCTTGCTGGTGGATCCGCTGTCGGCGGGCGAGCTGGCCGAGGCCATGCGCACACTGGCACAGGACAGCGTTGCACGCACGCGCTGTATCGCCGCCGGGCGTGCACGTGCCGAACAACTGACATGGCAAAACACCGCACGCCTGACGGCAAATGTGTACCGAGCCGTACTTTCGCAGTAAGCTGAGTTGATTATGCGCGTCCTTCATTTTTACAAGACCTACCACCCGGATTCGGTCGGCGGCGTCGAACAGGTGATCCGCCAGATGGCCGTGGGCACCGGGCGCCTTGGCGTGACCAATACCGTGCTGTCGCTGTCGCGTCACCAGAACCTCGCACCGTTCGAGTTCGAAGGCCATATGGTGCACCGGGTCCCGCTCAATGCCGAGATCGCGTCCAACGCCATCTCGATCCAGTCGATCGGCGCGCTGGCGCGCCTGGCGCGTGAAGCCGACGTTGTGCACTACCACTTCCCATGGCCGTTCATGGACCTGGCGCACTTCATGGCGCGCGTGAACAAGCCGACGGTGGTCACCTACCACTCCGACATCGTGCGCCAGCGCCACTTGCTGCGCCTGTACCAGCCGCTCAAGCACCGCTTCCTGCGCAGCGTCGACGCCATCGTCGCGACCTCGCCCAATTACCTGGGCTCGTCGACCGTGCTGGCGCGGTATCCGGACAAGACCAGCGTGATCCCGTTCGGCCTGGACCGCACCACCTACCCGCAGCCCGACCCCGATCGCATGGCGCACTGGCGCGAGCGGGTCGGCCCCAAGTTCTTCCTGTTCGTGGGCGTGCTGCGCTATTACAAGGGCCTGCACATCCTGCTCGAGGCGGCGGCTGGTACCGATTACCCGGTCGTCATCGTCGGCGCGGGACCGATCGAGCATGAGCTCAAGGAACAAGCCGCGCGCCTGGGCCTGAAGAACGTCCTGTTCGTCGGCGCAATCGACGAACCCGATAAAGCCGCGCTGCTGACGCTGTGCTACGCGGTCTCGTTCCCGTCGCACCTGCGCTCGGAAGCTTTCGGCATCTCGCTGCTCGAAGGCGCGATGTACGGCAAGCCCATGATCTCGAGCGAGATCGGCACCGGCACCACGTACATCAACATCGATGGCGACACGGGCCTGGTGGTCCCGCCATCAGACGCGCTGGCCTTGCGCGCCGCCATGCGTACGCTATGGGACAACCCCGAACTGGCACGCACGATGGGCCGCCGCGCCGCCGCACGCTTCGAAGAGCTGTTCACGTCCGAACAAATGGCCGCCAACTACACCGCGCTCTACCACGACCTGATCGCCCGCCGCGCCACCGGCTCAAGCACAGCAGCGCTTGAGCAAACGGAAGCAGGTTTGTCGCAGACAAAAGTCTGAGACGACGCATCGCAGACGAAAGTCTGAGACGACACATCACCCTGCGATCGGCAACGCCGATCGCATCCCAATCCCCGCCTGAGTCGCTGTCACCCCCACAAATCCATGCCCAAAAACCCTTGAAAAACAATTAGGGTCAGAGTCGAATTGTTTGACAACTTTGAGGAATTGCCCAATAAATCGACTCTGACCCTAATTAATTTTTGCCAGTTTGGCGTGTAATTTGATGCTCCGAATAAATTCAATTACAGCCGGCATCAGAAACGCCGCGCACCATCAAAAAAGCCCCCAAAACAATTAGGGTCAGAGTCGAATTGTTTGACAACTTTCGATAATTGCCCATTAAATCGACTCTGACCCTCATTGTTTTTTTGGGGAGGAGTTAGGGTTTTTCGGCCCAGCGGGTGCGGATTTCGCGGATGGCGGGGAGGCGGGTGGTGAAGAGGTCGACGAGCTGGGGGTCGAAGTGGCGGCCTTTCTGGTCGTGCAGGAAGGCGACTGCGTCTTCTTCGGTCCAGGCTTTCTTGTACGGTCGCAGCGAGGTCAGGGCATCGAAGACGTCGGCGATGGCCACGATGCGGCCCACCAGCGGGATCGCTTCGCCGGCCAGGCCGTTCGGGTAGCCGCTGCCATCGTATTTTTCGTGGTGCGTGAGCGCGATCTGGCGCGCCAGGGCCAGCATGCCGCTGGTGTGTTCGCCGATGATCTCGGCGCCGATCGTCACGTGGCTCTGCATGATCTTCCACTCGTCGGGGTCGAGCGGTCCCGGTTTTTGCAGGATGCGGTCCGGGATGCCGATCTTGCCCACGTCGTGCATCGGCGCCGCGTGCAGCAGGTCGTCCGCTTCCATCTCGTTCAGGCCGGCCGCGATGCCCAGGATGTGCGAAAAATGGCTCATGCGGATCACGTGCAGGCCGGTCTCGTTGTCCTTGTACTCGGCCGCCAGGCCCAGACGCTGGACGATTTCCAGGCGGCTCGCGCGCAGCGCTTCCATGCGCACCAGCGACAGGTGAGTGCGCACGCGCGCGCGCACGACCGGCGGGCTGACCGGCTTGGTGATGTAGTCGACGGCGCCGGCCTCGAAGCCTTCCACTTCGTCGGCGGTCTCGGTCAGGGCGGTCACGAAAATCACCGGCACCGACGCCGTGGCCGGATGGACTTTCAGCGCCGCGCACACTTCGTAGCCGGACATCCCCGGCATCATCACGTCCAGCAGGACCAGGTCGGGCTGCTCCTGGCGCGCCAGTTCGAGCGCGCGCGCGCCATCCTTGGCAAACAGCAGGCGGTAGTGGTCCTGCAGGATCTGGCGCAGCAGTTGCAGGTTGCTCGCTTCATCGTCGACGGCCAGGATCAGCGGTCGGGTATTCGGTTGGTTCATGCGGAAGGATCGTTGGTGGCGTCGCCAGGCGCGCCGTCAGAGGACTCGGCCCCCAGGATCGCCAGCACGGCTTCCAGGTGATCGAGGGCGAGATCGAAGTCGAAATCGGCGATGGCCGACTGCACCTGGACCACGCGGGTGATGGCCGGGTGGGCGGCCAGCGCCACGGCCAGGCTGGTCATGGCGCCGTCGTTCAGGGCGCCGCGGCGCAGCGCTTCGAGCAGCACGCCGCCGGCGCGCCGCGCGCGTGTCAGGTCGATGCCGGCGCCTGGCGTGGCCGGCGCTGGCGTGGCGGCGACATTGCCGATCGCGGCCAGCGCGGCCTCGAGCGCCTGTCCCGCCACGCCGAGCGCCTCGGCCGCGTGCCGCTCGTCGGTCGGCACTGCATTGGTCGCCTGTTCCAGCGTGGCCAGCGCGTCGGACAAGCGCTCCAGGCCGACGTTGGCGGCCGCGCCGCGCACCTTGTGCGCCAGCATGCGCAGTTGTACGTGATCGCCACCGGCGGCATGCAGGCGCATTGCGCCGTCCAGCTGCGCGTACTGGCGGCTGAAGTGATCGAGGGCTTCGGCGTAAGCGTCTTCGCGGTTGCTCCAGCGGTGCAGGCCGGCGCGCCGGTTGAGCACTTCGCGTGGCGCCGTCGGAATAGCGGCCGCTTCGACCGGCACGCCACCTTCGAGGCCGAGCACGCGCGCGATCTCGTGCGACAGGGCGAACCAGTCGACCGGCTTGCTGGCAAAGCCGTCCATGCCGGCGTCCACGCTGGCCTGGCGGTGCTCGGCCAGTACGCTGGCGGTCATCGCGATCACCGGCAGGCGCGCCGTGCCGTGACGCGCCTCGTGCGCGCGAATGGCGCGGGTCGCGTCCAGGCCATCCATCACCGGCATCTGGAAGTCCATCAGCGCCACGTCGTACTCGCCGCTGGTGGCCAGTTCGACGATCGCGCCGCCGTCGCGCGCGGCCGTCATCGTGTGTCCGCGGCGCGTCATCAACAGTTGCATCAGTTCGAGGTTCTGCGGCACGTCGTCGGCCACCAGCACGCGCAGCGGCGGCAGCACGGCGGCGCTGCGCACACGCGGCGCGTGATTGCAAAAGCGCGCCAGGATCAGCGGCACCCGCACGTGGAAGGTCGCGCCCTGGCCCGGCGTACTCTCGGCCCAGATCCGTCCGCCCATCAGCTCGACGAGCTGCTTGCTGATCGTGGTGCCCAACCCGGTGCCGCCGAAGCGGCGCGTCATCGACGCGTCGGCCTGCGTGAACGGATCGAAGATCGCGGCCAGGCGATCGGGCGCGATGCCGATGCCGGTGTCGATCACGGCGATGCACAGCTGGTCGACATCGGCGCTCACGGTCAGCGTCACGCCGCCGGTGGCGGTGAACTTGATCGCGTTGTCGAGCAGGTTGGTGAGCACCTGACGCATGCGCAGTTCGTCGCCGCGCAGGCCGGTGGGCAGCGCCGGGTCGTACTGGATATCCAGGTGCAGGCCCTTGGCGCGCGCATTGGCCGCCAGCGTCGACGACAGTTCATCGATCAGCGACAGCAGGTTGTAGTCGTTCTGTTCGAGTTCGACCGCGCCTTTTTCGAGCTTGGCCGTGTCGAGGATTTCATTGAGCAGTCGCAGCAGGGCGCGGCCCGCGCTGCGCACGGTGTCCAGGTGGCGGCGCTGCTCGACATTGAGTTCGCCATCGAGCAGCACGTCGGTAAAGCCCAGGATCGAATTCATCGGCGTGCGGATTTCGTGGCTCATATTCGCCACGAAGGTCGCGCGGGCGGCCGCAGCCTGCTCGGCCTTCTCCTTGGCGCAGCGCAGCGCTTCTTCCATCTCGCGCCGCTCGGTGATATCGAGGATGACGCCGTCGAGGTACTGCAGGTTGCCTGCGTCGTCGTGCACACCGGTGCCGTTTTCCCAGAGCCAGCGCACGCTGCCATCGGCATGCAGCAGGCGGTATTCGACCAGGTACGGCCGGTGCTCGCGCATCGCGGCGCTGGTTTCCTTGCCCACCCGCAGGCGGTCCTCGGCGTGGATCATCGCGCCGAACACGCGGCGCGGCGGGCTGCCCAGGAAGTCGCGCGCCGGGTAACCGGTGACGCGTTCGACCGCATCGCTGATGAAGATCATCGGCCATTCTTCATTGAGCGCGCTGCGGTACGAGATGCCGGGAATATTGCCGATCAATGAGCGGAACTGCTGCTCGCTGGCCTGCAGCGCGCTTTCCATCGCGCGCCGCTCGCTGATGTCGGTGACGAAGCAGACGAACAGGTCCTGCTCGCGCAGCCGCGCATGGCCGATCGCGCCCCGTACCGGGACTTCGTGGCCATCCTTGTGCAGGCACCAGGTCTCGGTGCTGGTGTTGATGCCTTCCAGACTACCGCGCGCCAGCACGGTCAGCACGTTGAAGTTGGCGGCGCGACCGCGCTCGGTGAGCAGCAGCGCGATGCTGCGCCCGACGATCTCGTCCCGGCGCCAGCCGAAGATACGCTCGGCCGATGCATTGAATTCAGTGATGATGCCGTCGCGCCCGACCGTGATCACGCCGTCGACCGTGGTGGTGAGCAGGGCGCGCATCCAGGCTTCGCTGCGCGAGAGGTCCTGGAACATCTGGCGATAGCGCAGCAGGCCGTTCACGCCCAGCACCGCCACCGACAGGGCCACCGTGGTCACCGTGATCGACAGCGCCAGAAAGCCGCTGTTGGTATCGGCCGCGCCGCCCGGATCGACGGTGCCCGAGAAGCGCGCAGCGGCCATGCCGGTGTAGTGCATGCCGGCGATCGCGCAGCCCATCACGCAGGCCGACAGCAGCAGGCGGCGCGATTCGGACACCGACTGGAAGCGCGACAGGCCGTGGCGCACGCTCAGGGCCAGCGTGGCCAGGATCACGGCCACCAGGATCGAGACCGCGAACGTGAACGGGTCGTAGTGCAGCGACAGGCGCATGCGCATGCCGTCCATGCCGGCGTAGTGCATCGCGCCGATGCCGGCGCCAACCAGCACGCCGCCCACCAGCAAATGCGACAATCGCAGTTCGGGACGCGAGATCAGGCTCAGCGCCACCCACGACGCGCCAATGCTGGGCAGCGCCGACAGCAGCGTCGTCCAGTGGTCGTAATGCACCGGCGTGCACAGGTCGAAGGCAAGCATGCCGATGAAGTGCATCGCCCACACCCCGGCGCCGAGCGCCAGGCTGCCCGTGCCAAGCGCGATGGCGCGGTGCGACGGATGGGCGCTGGCCTGGCCGGTCACCTGCAACCCCATCCACGACGAGAAGATCGCCACCAGCAGCGACAGCACCACCAGGGTGGGGTCGTACATCCCGTACGTCAGCAGGGATGGATCTTCAGGAACGGCAAACGATGGCAGCATAGTGAAGGCAGAGTTGTACTAAAGTAAAAAAAACTTCCATGGAGCATTAATTCAGAGTATCGCATTTTCCGAATTTACTGTGTTGGCGTACGTGAGATTGCTGGACGAATTGTTGTGTTCTGTAGCGTCCAAGCGACCATCTCAGGCTGTTCATTGCGTAAAAATCATGCTCGCTGGTATGCTGGGGGCGCAGTCAACAACTTCCCGTCGCCCTTGTGCGCCGTGCCCGTGGCGGTCATCCCAAGAGAATCAAATGCGATTTAGGCAACTCTGCATTGGCCTTGTCATCCTGTCGGGCAGCCTGTCGTCAACGACGCGGGCAGCGCCGCCAGCCGCGCCTTACCTGTCGATCACCACCGAAAGCTCGGCGCCGTCGAGCATGCTCGAGGACGGGCGCGTGGTCGGCATTGCCACCGACAAGATCCGGGTTGTCATGGAACGCGCCGGGGTCACCCATGACATCACGCTGCTGCCCTGGAAGCGCGCGTACGCGGCTGCACTGCAGCAGGCCAACGGCTGCGTGTACTCCGCCACCCGCACGCCCGAACGGGAAGCCTTGTTCAAATGGGTCGGGCCGACTGACGAGGCGCAGTGGGTCCTGATGGGCCGCGTCGACCGGGCCTGGCGCATCACGAACCTGGAAGATGCACGCGGCCTGCGCATTGGCACCTATGCCGGCGACGCGCGTGACACCTATCTGCGTAGCCGGGGCCATGTCGTCGATACGTCGCCCCATGACATGCTCAATCCGCCCAAGCTCCTGCAGGGCCGCATCGACCTGTGGGCCGCCAGCTGGCGCGCGGGCAGTGACGTGCTGGTCAGGAATGGCTGGGACAAGCAGATCGTGCCGGTGTTCGTGTTCAACCGCGTCGCCGTCTACCTGGCCTGCAATCTGGCGGTGCCCGACGCGCTGGTCAAGCGCCTGAATGCGGAGTTTGAAACGATCGAGCGCGACGGCACGGCACGCGCCATTGAGCGGCGCTACGAGCGGCGTGCCAGTTCACGGTGACAGGGCCTTTCGTTTTGATTTATAGTGCGTCATGATTGTCGTCAATCAAGCGAAATTGTCTTTCACAACGCTGTTGACGCTACTTTTGCAGGTACACGATTTCACTAGGCAGCAATGGACACACTCGAGCAATTCGTCGAAAAATTCAAGAACGCGGTCGACTTCCAGGATGATGTGCACCTGACCGGCGACACCAATCTCAAGACGCTGGCCGAATGGGATTCGCTGGCGGCGCTGGGCGTAATCATCATGTTCGACATGGAGTACGACAAGGCCATCACCGGCAAGGACCTGGTCGGGTGCCAGCTCGTGAGCGACGTCTACAAACTGATCGGCTGATCTCATGGCCCAGGCGACCATCCGCAATGTCCGTTACGCCGGCATGGCGTCCTGCGTGCCACGGCGTGTCCTGTCCAACCTGCACGACTGCCCGCCGCAGATCAGGAGCGCGCGCGAACGGGTGGTGCGCAATATCGGCATCGAGACGCGCCGCATCTGCCCCGAATGGCAAACCTTTTCGGACCTGGCCTTCGATGCCACTGAGCGCCTGCTGGCCGAGCTGCAGTGGAACAAGGACGAGATCGACGCGCTGATCGTCATCACCCAGTCGCCCGATTACCTGATTCCTGCCACTGCGATCATCCTGCAGGACCGTCTGGGCCTCAAGCCCGGCACGATCGCCTTCGACATCAACCTGGGCTGTTCGGCCTACGCCTTTGGCCTGCACGTACTGGGTGCGATGATGGCCTCGGGCGGCATCAAGAAGGCGCTGCTGCTGGTGGGCGACAGGGCCGCCACCGTGGTCGAGCCGCTGTTCTCCGATGCGGGCACCGCCACCGCGCTCGAATACGATCCGGCTGCGCCGCCGATGTACTTCGACCTCAATAGCGACGGCAGCGGCTACCGCGCCATCATGCTGCCGGCGGGCGGGCATCGCGAACCGATCGGCCTGCAGCACCTGGTGCCCTACAAGGACGAAGACGGGATCCTGCGCAGTCCGGCCGCGCTGGTGCTCGACGGCCCGGCGGTGCTGAGTTTCTCGACCCAGCGCGTGCCGCCCGCCGTGCGCGATCTGCTGGCGTATGCCGAATGCCCGATCGAGGCTGTCGACTACTTCATCTTCCACCAGGCCAACCGGATGATCAACGACACCATCCGCAAGAAGCTTGGCCTGCCGGTCGAGAAGGTGCCATCGACGCTGCACGACTTCGGCAATACCAGCGGGGCCTCGATCCCCGTGACGATGACGGCGCGCATCCGCGACGCACTCCAGAGCGGCAAGCACAAGGTGTTGATGTCGGGCTTTGGCATCGGCCTGTCGTGGGGCAGCTGCATCGTCGACATCGACCGCGCGGTGTTCCCGGCGCTGGTCGAATCGTGAGTCGATCATGAATGCATCGCCGTTCAGCCTTGCGGGCCGGACGATCCTGATCACCGGCGCATCGTCGGGCATCGGCGAAGCCACGGCCCGCCTGTGCGCAGCCATGGGCGCGCGCATTCTCGCCTGCGGCCGTGATCCCGAGCGCCTGGCGAATGTCGTTGCCGGCCTGGCCGGCGCAGGCCACCAGACCATCATCGGCGACCTGACCGATCCGGCCGCGCGCCAGGCGCTCGTCGATGCCGCGCCCGGCCTGGACGGCTGCGTGTTCAGCGCCGGCGCCGCGCAGCTCGCGCCGATGCGCATGGTGACCCAGCGCCACCTCGATCAGCTGTTTGCCGTGAACTACGACGCGCCCGTGCTGCTCACGCAAGCCTTGCTGGCCAGGCGCAAGGTCGCCGCCAATGCGTCGCTCGTGTACGTGACGGCGGTGGCCGAACACGTCGCGCCGCACGCCACCGGCATTTATTCCGGCGCCAAGGCAGCGCTGACTGCCACCGTGCGCACGATCGCGGTCGAACACGCGAAGCAGGGCGTGCGCGCCAACTGCGTCTCGCCCGGCTACGTCGCCACGCCGATGCTCGACGGCTTGCAAAACGTCATGAGCACGGACGACAAGGCAGCCCTTGCACCGCTGGGCATGATCGAACCGGGCGACGTGGCCGGCGCCATCGCCTGGCTGCTGGCGCCGGCCAGCCGCTGGGTATCACGAACTTCCCTGGTCATCGACTCGGGCCTGACCCTGCACGTGCGATGAACGACGACACCCTGTTCCAGCATCCATTCCACCTGCGCGGCAAGACCGTGCTGGTCACCGGCGCGTCGAGCGGCATCGGGCGCGCCGTCGCCGTCGAATGCGCCCGCGCCGGCGCGCGCGTCATCATCAACGGCCGCGATTCGGCGCGACTTGGCGATACGTTTGCCTTGCTCGAAGCAGGACTCGAGCACGTGGCGTGCGTGGCCGACCTGACCGATCCGCCCCAGATGGCGCGGTTGGTGGCCGCATGCGGCGAGCTCGATGGCGTGGTGCATGCGGCCGGCGTGCATGGCGTGACGCCACTGCGCATGCTGCGCCAGAGTTTCATGCAGACGGTGCTCGACGCGAATTTTCTCGCGCCGCTGATGCTCACCCAGCAGCTGCTGGCCAAAAAGACGCTGCGCAACGGTGCCTCGCTGGTGTTCATGTCGTCGATTGCGGCGCACACCGGCACCGTCGGTGTGGGCCCGTATTCGGCATCCAAGGCGGCGCTCGAAGGCATGATCCGGCCGCTGGCGCTGGAAATCGCACCGCGCGCGATGCGCGCCAACGCCATCGCGCCCGGTCTGGTCGATACGCCGCTCGTGAACGACGACCGCGCCTGGCTCGACGACAAGGCCAAGATGTACCCACTGGGCCTGGGCAAGCCCGAAGACGTCGCCTACGCCGCCATCTACCTGCTGGCCGATATCAGCCGCAAGGTGACAGGCACGCAGCTGCACCTGGATGGAGGCATCCCATGGACGTGACGCCGCGCCCGAAGGACGCATTGATCATCAGCGCCGGCGGCTTTGGCCGCAGCGTCTACAACATCATGCAAAGCGATATTGCCAATGGCGTCGACTGGGCCGTCACCGGCTTTCTCGACAACCGCGGCGACCTGGCGGCCAGCACGCCGCTGCCAGTGCTGGGCGACCCGCTGACCTGGCAGGCGAGCCCGCACGAAGAATTCCTGTGCGCGCTGGGCGAGCCCGCCCAGCGCCGCCGTTTCGCCGCGCCGCTGCTTGCGCAGGGTGCGACCTTCATGAGCCTGTGCACCGGCCTGCACAAGGCGATCGGCGTCGAGATGGGCGCCGGCTGCCTGTTCGAGCCCGAGGTGCGCATGGGCGTGGACACGCGCCTGGGCGACTTCGTGTTCGTCCAGTCGACCAGCGTGATCGGCTACGAAGTGCAGATCGGCGACTACACGACGATCGGCAGTTTCGTGTTCGTGGGCGGCGGCGCGCGGATCGGCAGCGACGTGATCATCCACCCGCATGCGACCATCCTGCCGCGCGTGACGGTGGGCGATGGCGCGATCATCGGCGCCGGCGCCGTCGTCATGGCCGACGTGCCGCCGGGCGTGACGATGATCGGCAATCCGGCCAAGATCTTCAGGTTCAAGTAATGCGCTCACGCATGCCGCCACAGGCGTACATCGACGAGGCCTGGTTCGCGCGCGAACGCGAACTGCTGTTCAAGCCGTTGTGGCAGTTCGTGGGTTTGAAGGTCATGCTGGACAAGCACAACGCGTTCATCACGCGCACGCTGTTTGGCATCCCGGTCGTGGTCCAGAACTTTCATGGCGAGTTACGCGCATTCGAAAACATCTGCCCGCATCGCCAAAATCCGATCCAGGTCCAGCCGCATGGCGTGCGGCCGCTGTTTTGCGGCTACCACGGCTGGAGCTTCGACCGTGAAGGCGCCACGCGCATCCCGCACGAGGACGCGCTGTACCGCTTTCCGCAGGAAGAGCGGGCCTGCATCCACCTGCGCCGCTTTGCGCTGGAAGTCGTTGGCAACCTGGTGTTCGTGTGCCTGGCCGAAACGCCCCTGCCGATCAGGCAGCAGTTCGGCGCGGCGATGCTTGCCTCGCTGACGGCGTCGTCGCTGGCCTACGACAGCGAAGTGATCATGACGACCT
Source organism: Massilia aurea (assembly GCF_014200505.1). Taxonomy (GTDB): domain Bacteria; phylum Pseudomonadota; class Gammaproteobacteria; order Burkholderiales; family Burkholderiaceae_D; genus Telluria; species Telluria aurea_B. Next base: position 271,878 of record NZ_JACHBX010000004.1, read on the forward strand.
ACGAGGGCCACTTCAACTGGAAGCTGGCCTATGAAAACCTGCGCGACGGCCACCACCCGCGCTACCTGCATGCGCGCTCGCTGTACCAAGACGTCAAGTTCGAGGCCAGCATCAGCGAAGAGGGCGTGGCGGGCCTGCGCCGCCTGCAGGAAGCCGGCATTGCCGACCGCACCCGCGCGCTGGGCCTGATGCGCAGCTTCAGCGGCGGCGGGCGCGATGCGCCAATGGCGGCGCCCCCGGACGAGCCGTACCACGCCCACGTCGAGCGCTACCGCGACCAGGACTGGTACTACAACTGGCTGGCGTTCCCGAACCTGCACATCGCGTCGGCGAATGGCGGCCACGCCTTCATCATCGAGCACCATATTCCCGTCGCCGCCGGGCGCACCGACCTGGTGGTGTACTACCTGACGGCGAAGAAGAAGCAGCCGTACGCGTCGTCGGCTGCCGTTTTGCATGCGCACATGATGGGCGCCGATGTCGTCATGCGCGAAGATATCGCGGTGATGGAACAGATCCAGCGCACGCTGCACCCGGGCGCGCGCTCGCCCCATCTGGGCGACTACGAATTCATCAACGCCAGCCTGGAACTCTGGTACCTGGACCTGATGGAGGGGAAATTTGCCTTGTAAGCACGTGATCGGTCATGGGCCGGAACTGGCGCGGGCACTGGCGGCGTGGCGTTCGGTTGCGTTGTCGTCGGTACCCGCGGCGGTGCTGGAGCTGCGGCCGCTGGAACTCGACCCGGCAGCCAGCCAGGCGGCGCTGGCGGCAGCGCTGGACGGCCTCGAAGGGCTCGACGACGAGGGCGCCAGCGCCTTCGTCGCGCTCGACGCACGCTTCCTGAACGGCATGCGCCTGGACCTGATGGCAAGCCTGCGGTTGCGCGGCATCGCCATGCCGGCGCTGGTCGAACCGGGCGCCCTGGTGGCCGCTGGTGTGCGGATGGACGACAACTGCTGGATCGGCGCTGGCGCGATCATCCAGCATGGCAGCCGGATTGGTTTCAACACCGTGATCGGCGCCGGCGCCATCGTCGGCAGCGGCGTCACGGTCGGCCACTCGGCCTGGATCGACGAGGGCGTGGTGATCGGGCGCGGTGCGCGCATCGGCGCCCAGGTCACGCTCGGCCTGGGCGTGATCGTCGGTCATGGCCGCCAGATCGGCAAGCTGTGCATCGTCGACAAGGCGGGGCGCATCGAGCAGGACATCGCCGCCAAGACGTTCCTCCATGCGACCCACGCCCAGCCGATCGTGATCATCGGCGCCTAACTGAAGTCCTGGCGGTCCGAGAACAGCAGCTGCGTGTCGTACAGGCTCGATGAGTAGTGGCGCAGCGCCACATGCTGGTAGCGGGTGATGTCGTCCATCGTGGCCAGCAGCGCCGGGATATCCTTCGCATAGTGGTAGGCCGAGATGGTCATGTCCGGCTTGCAGGCGGCGATCGTGCGCGCGCCGCCCTTGAGAACTTGTGCTTCCCAGCCTTCGACATCGATCTTCATGACCGTGGCTTCGTCGACGACGCTGTCGACGGTCATGATCTTCATCGTGGTCTTGATGCCCCCGCCGGCGAAGTTGCTGCCGAAACGGTTGTCCGGGTTTTCGTAGAAATCGACTTCGCCATCTTCTGCGCCCAGCCCGGCGAAATACGGGTGCACGTCAGGCAGGTGCGCAGCCAGGTTGCGCAGCGCCGCGAAGTTGGTGGCGTCGGGCTCGAACGCATGCACCGCGCGGTACTGGCCGCGCGCGATATGGAAGAAGTGGGATACCGTGTCGCCGTGCGCCGCGCCGGCATCGATGAAAATGTCGTCCGTGCCAACCTTCAGCCCGGCCTGGGTGGAAAAGCTGTTCATGAATTCACCGAGCGGGAAGGCCGCCTCGATCAGCGGACGGCGATCGAGCGTCAGGAACGCGCGCAGGCGCGCCAGCAGCGTGGTGCGCGACCAGTCGTCGCTGAACCGCCCGGCCAGCGCGATGAAGTGGGCCAGGTTGGCCACCACGTGCTCGCGCTCCTCGCGTACGGTCTGGTAGGTGTGGACGTTATCCAGCTGGTGCATCGCGTACAGGCAGTCGCGCACCGGCACGCCCTGCGCCGCGATCTTCGCGCCGACCTGCTTGCCGGTGAGGTTGTCGTTGAAATCGATGACGACGATGCGTTTGCTGGCCGCGCGCGCGACCAGGTCGGCGATCTCGATGAACCCCCAGTTGACCCTCAGCGGCAATTGCTGCGCGATGCGGGTGCGCTTTTCGGGCGAGACCGAGAACACGGCGATGCCGGCAAAATTGGCCAGCGATCTGGCGATGGTGTTGGCGCGCAGCGCAAAGCTGCCGGTATGGTCGCCCAGGAAGTAGACCTCGTCGAACGCATGCAGATCGTCGAAGGCGGTATCGGCGTGGCTGGAGAGCGCGTTGAAGTCGGCAAGCGTCGCATGGCGAAATGGCTGGATGGTCATGGGGTGTCCTGTGGTTCGTCAGGATGAAGCGAGCAGGCCGACGATGCGCTCGACGTCCTGCGCGGCGAGGGCTGGATAAATGGGAAGGCAGATGACCTGATGTGCGATCACGTTGGCGTGGGGCAGATTCGCGGGCGCCGCAGACGGGATGGCACGGTACATCGGAAAGTGGCTGATCAGGGGGTAGAAATACCGGCGCGCGTGGATGCCTGCGTCGTGCAGCTTCTGGTGCAGCGCATCGCGGCTGAGAGGGTAGTTGTCGCGCACCAGCACCGCGAAGTAGCTGTTGTTGGCCTCGTCGCCCAGGTCGGGCATCGGATCGATGCCGGGAACTGCTGCCAGCAGGCGTCGATAGTGCGCGGCGATCTGGCGGCGCCCTGCGAGCGCGGCGTCGATGCCGCGCAGTTGCAGCAGGCCGAAGGCGGCGCTGACCTCGTTCATCTTGCCGTTGATGCCGGCCGCCACGACCGTCTGCTCGTCCTGGATGCCGAAGTTCTTGAGCAGGTCGATGTGGCGCTTGGTGGCAGCGTCGTGGCAGATGATCGCGCCGCCCTCGAAGGTATTGAATACCTTGGTCGCATGAAAACTCAGGACCGACAGGTCACCGTGGCGCAGGATGCTGGCGCCATTCTGGCGCACGCCAAACGCATGGGCCGCGTCGTAGATGACCTTCAGGCCGTGCTTGCGGGCGATGCGCTCGATCGCCGCCACGTCGCACGGGATGCCGTAGCAGTGCACCGGCATGATGGCCGTGGTGCGCGGCGTGATCGCCGCTTCGATGCGGGCCGGATCGAGGTTGAACGTGACGGGGTCGATGTCGGCAAAGACCGGCTGCAGGCCGTTCCACAGCAGCGCGTGGCTGGTGGCGACGAACGAATACGGCGTGGTGATCACCTCGCCCTCGATGCCCAGCGCCTGCAAGGCCGTCATCAGGGCCAGCGTGCCATTGGCGAACAGCGAGATATGCGCGACGCCCAGGTACTCGCACAGTGCCGCCTCGAGCTGCTGGTGGAACTGGCCGCCATTGGTCAGGAATTTGCTCTCCCAGATCTGCTCGAGGTAGGGGATGAAATCGTCCAGCGGCGGCAGGTGGGGCTGGGTGACGCGGATCAGGGTTGCGGCCGGCACCGGCACATTCTCCGGTTGCGCATTCAGCGTCTGAGGCGGCTTGCGCTTCGGCGGCATCGGCACGTCGAAGCTGGTGGCCGGCTCGCCTGCGCACCAGCGCCGCCAGATCAGCCGCAGCGCGTGCTCGACGCTGTCGGCGATCCGGTTCATGGGGCCGGACGTGGTGGGCGGGAAACGGTCGCGCATGCCGGCGCGCAGCGCGGCCAGTGCGGGCAGGTCGCTGCACGCGGCCGCGCCCTGTGCGGCAAAGGCGGCGGCGTCGTGCGCGATGAACTGCGGCAGCGCATTGTGTTCGAGGATGCAGGCCGTCTGGCGGCCGGCAGCGGTCTCGCCCGCGAGCGTCAGCGTTGGCACGCCCATCCACATCGCGTGCAGCGTCGTCGTGCCGCCCGAGTACGGGAAGGTATCGAGGCAGATGTCGACCTCGTTGTGCAGGGCCAGGTAGTCGTGCATGCCGGTACGGCCATGAAAGCGCAGGCGCTCCGGCGCGATGCCTTCTTCGGCGAACCATGGCAGCAGGCTTTCGTGGCCGTGATCGGGCAGGCCGGCCACGAGCAGCTGCGCAGCAGGTACGGCGCGCAGCAGGCCGGCCCAGGCGGCGACCACGTCGCGGCTGATCTTGCTGAGGCGATTGAAGCTGCCGAACGTCATGTAACCATTGGCCAGCGCCGGGGGCGCGACGACATCGGGCGCGCCAGCGGCCGGCTGGAACGGCGCCGAGACCGGCAGGCGCAGGAGTTTTTCGGTGAACAGGTGGTCGTACTGGCCGGGCGGCAGGATGAAGCGGTCGGTCAGGTAGTAATCCATCGCTGCCAGCCCCGTGGTGCCCGGGTAGCCGATCCAGGTGGCCTGCAGCGGCGCCGGCTTGCGCGCGAACACGGGCAGCCGGTTGTGGGCCGTGTGGCCAGCCAGGTCGATCAGGATATCGATGCCATCGGCGACGATCTGCGCGTCCAGCGCGCTGTCGTCCAGGCCCGCCACGTCGTGCCACTGCGCCATGTGGCCGCGCAGGCGCGCCGTGACCACATCGTGCACCGGATAGTTGTAATAGGCGTATAGCGCCAGGCCGGGCCGGCCCGCCAGGCGCGCCAGCAGCGGTTCGATGAATGCGGCCACCGCATGGTTGCGCAGGTCGCCCGAGACGAGGCCGACGCGCAGGGGGCGCTCGGGGTCCGGCGTGTTGTCCCAGGTGGTGCGCGACGCGCCGATGCGCGCTTCGAGCTGCTGCCCGAACGCGCGGTGCGCAGCAAACAGGGCATCGGGACCGATGCTGCTCACCTGGCTCATGCAGAACAGCATATTGCTGTGCGCATCGGTGTTGTGCGGATCACGTGCCAGCACGCTGCGGTAAGCCTCTACCGCTTCGAGGGCGCGGCTCTGGTGCTGCAGGATCATCGCAAGGGTATTACCGGCCTGCGCATGCGCTGGATCGAGCGCGAGCGCGGTGCTGGCGCTGGCATGGGCTTCGTTGAGGCGCCCAGCGTCGAGCAGCGTGAGCGCCATGTGGTTGTGGGCGTGGGCATCGTCGGCCCGCAGTGCGACGGCGCGTTCGAGCACGGCCTGCGCGTCGGCCAGCCGGCCTGCGCCCCGCAGCAGCAAGCCCAGGTTGCTCAGCGCCTCGGCGTCGTCCGGCGCGTACTGCACGGCGACTTCCATCGACTCGAGCGCCTGCTGCAGATTGCCCTGCAAGTGGTGGATGCCGCCCAGCAGCTTGTAGCCGAATGGATGCTGTGGAAACTGCTCGGTCAGAAACTGCGCCGCATAGCCGGCTTCGTCCAGGCGCCCGGATGCGAACAGCGCGGTGGCGGCGTCGATGGTGTCGGGGTCTGGCGTGCCGGTCGTCGCCAGTTGCTGTTCGAACGCATCGACCTCTGGCCCGGCCAGGCCATGGCTGCGCCCCAGGGCGATCAAGTCGGTCGCCGTGGCGAACTGGCGCGCGGCGATCAGCGCCTCGATGTAGGCGAGCCAGTAGCGGCCTTCGTCCGTGGCGCCCTGCAGGGCCTCGGTCAGGTGCGGGATCGCGGTGGCCAGGTCGCCTGCGTGGCGCGCCAGCATGCCAAGGCCAAAGTGGGCATCGGGATAGCCGGGAGCAAGGTCGAGCACGGCGCGGTACAGCGCCTCGGCCTGCGCCGGCTGACCGGCGGCGGTTTCATGTGCGGCGGCCTGCAATGCTTCATCGACGATGTGCCGGACCGCGTCGCTGAGGGGAGTGTGCTGTTGTTCCATGGATGCGAGCGGCGGCCTTTGCGTATCGGGAGAGCGTACAGGAAGTACGGATATGACGACCGGCGCGGGGTAGTAGAGAGCGCAGGCAGGATTGTTCTACAGCATCATTCGACACAATAGATCATGGGCTTGCCAGGGTCAAGAATCGGCCACGTGCCGCTACTGCTGGAGCGCAGCTTGTACACATGATAAGCTGGTTCATTCTGCAAAAAAGGTGAGTTCATGAGCGGGTTGGTGAAGACAGGGATTGTGGGGCTGGACGAGATCCTGCACGGTGGTATCCCACGCAATAACAACCTGCTCGTCGAAGGGCCGCCCGGTGCGGGCAAGACGACGCTGGGACTGGGCTTCATCTACCGCGGCGCCGTCGACTTCGACGAGCCGGGCGCCATCGTCTCGTTCGAGCTCGACCCGGCCAAGCTGCTGCGCGACGCCGCCGGCTTCGACTGGGACCTGCAGGGCATGATCGACCAGGGCCGGATCAAGATCATCCAGACCAGTCCGGCCGTGTTGATGAGCGAATTTCGCAGCAGCGACGGCGCATTCTCGGCGGCGCTGCTGGCGATGGGCGCCAAGCGCCTGCTGATCGACGGCCTGACGCCACTGCGCCTGTACGCCGAAGGCAACGACATCCCGTTCCGCGAAGACGTTCACCTGCTGATCGAGGGGCTCACGCGCCTGGGCGTGACGACGATGGTCACGGCCGAAAAGGACGCATCGCTCGGCGGCGTGCTGGCCCATGAACGCTTCGTGTTCGACACCATCATCTCGCTCACGCTCGAAGAAGCGCGCCGCCGCGTGCATCGCCGCCTGACGGTGGCCAAGTCGCGCGGCCAGGATTTCATCGGCGGCAGCCACACCATGCGCATCGAGGCGCACCAGGGCGTGCACGTGTACCGCCGCGCCCAGTCGCGCCCGGTGATCTCGCCCGACCAGCCGACCTCGGAAGAACGCCTGTCGACCGGCTCGCCCGCGATCGACAAGATGATGGACGGCGGCATCTACAAGGGCTCGGTGACGCTGGTCAGCGGCATTTCCGGCACCGGCAAGACGGTGCTCAGCGTGCAGTTCCTGAGCGACGCGATCAAGAAGGGCCACAAGGCGCTGCTGGTCAGCCTGGACGAACACGCGCGCCAGCTGATGCGCAACGCGAAGCCCCTCGGCTTCGACCTGCAGGCGCTGGTCGATGCGGGCGACCTGTTCATCCATTATGAGTCGCCGCTCGAACTCGAGCTGGACGTGCACTTCGACCGCATCGTCAAACTCGTGGAAAAAGAAGGCATCGACTGCGTCGTGTTCGATTCGATTGCCGTGTATGAAATGACCAGCCGCAGCGAAGTGGCCGATTACCTGTACGCACTGGCGAGCTTTTTCAAGAACAGGCTGGCCACGACGCTGTTCAACTACGAAAGCCCCGAACTGCTGGGCGTGTCGCAGATCAGCGAAGAGCTCAAGGGCTCGCACCTGGTCGACAACATCATCCTGCTCAATTACGTTGAAATCTCCACCGTGCTGCGCCGTGCGCTGGCGGTGCCGAAAGTGCGCGGTAGCCGCAACCTGCAAGTGACGCGCGAATACACGATCGGCGTGGGCGGCCTGAGTCTGCTGGACGAAAGCGACAACAATAACCAGGCCGTCCCGCAACTGCCGTTCTCGTCGTATTACGGCCTGTTGTCGCGTTCACCATCGCGCCAGAGTCCGATGATCGAGGAAGCCGTCGCCCATGGCGACCCCATGCCCGAGTCGACCCACCAGCCGGCTGAAACCGACCGGTGATCACCGTCGACCTGCCCGACAAGCCGCCCATCGACTGGGACGACTGGCGCGCGCCGCTGCGCCAGTACACCGAGGCGACCGGCTTGGTGACGTCGGTGTACGATGCGGCCGGCAAGCGCCGCATCGGGCCGCTGACCGGCTCGCGCATGTCGACCTTCCTCGCCGAGCAGTCGACGCTGTGGGCCGAGGACGGTCCCGGCACGGCGCTCGAGCGCAGCCTGGCGCGCGACGTCTGCCGACAGGGTACGCCGGCGGTGAGCGAATTCAGTGAAGGCTTTTGCGTGCGTGCGTTGCCGCTGCTGCTGCATGGCGACGTGTACGGGGTGCTGGTGTTCGGCTGGCGCTTTGCCGATTTCAGCTCCCCGCTGGCCTGCGAGCGCATCGGCCGGCAGATCGGCGTGTCGGGCCACCTGCTGTGGAGCGAAGTGCGGCTTGACGCGCCCGTATCGGCGCAGCGCATGGCCACGTACGAAACCCTGCTGCTCACGCTCTCAAGTACGCTCGACCGGCAGCGCGAAACCATCGACGACCTGACGCGCGTGAACCGCACGCGCGAGCTGTTCCTGGCGACCGTCTCGCACGAGATGCGCACGCCGCTGTCGGCGCTGTCGATGCGCATCGAGCTGATGCTGCGCACGATCCCCGACCTGCCAGAGAAGGCCGTCAGCGGCCTTGAATCGATGCGCGTGCACGTGCGCCAGGAAGCCGGCATGGTCGACGACCTGATCGACGCGGCGCGCACGCTGACCGGGCAGATGTCCATCGTGCGCAAGCCGATCGTGCTGGGGCAAGTGCTGCGCGAAGCCATCGCCACGGTGGAGCCGCATGCGCATGCCAAGCAGATACTGATGCAGGTGACGCCCGCCGATTACGGCGCGGACATCCGCTTCGAGGCGGATGGGCAGCGGCTGCAGCAGGTGTGCTGGAATTTGCTGTTCAATGCGGTCAAGTTCACGCCGGTGGGCGGGGTGATTCGCATCGGCATCCGGCGCAGTGCCGGATGGGTCGAGATCGATATCGCCGATTCAGGGCAGGGGATCGAGGCGGACGATCTGCCGCATGTGTTTGGCGCGTTCAAGCTGCAGCAGCATGACAATGCGACCGGGCTGGGACTGGGCCTGTATATCGCGCGGCGGATTGTGGAGCTGCATGAGGGGACGCTGAGTGTCAGTAGTGAAGGGCGGGGACGCGGGGCGACGTTTGCGATTCGGTTGCCGGTTGGGGGGGACTGCATTGCCCGCGCCTGAGAGTCTTGACGGCAGATAGTAAAAAAACCCGCGCTTCCTGAGAAAAGGACAGGTTTAAAAGCGGTACCAATCGGTGATACGACCCCATGATGCGAGTAGGCGGTGCCTCCGGCCGGAATCCAAATATATTTATAATCAATGGGTTGTGCGCTGATTGCGTAATTTATGTGTAATGCAGTAAGCCGCGAAAGAAGTGTGAGATCCATACACTCTTCTAATGCTATAGCGACCAACGTCTGACTTTGACCTAAGCGGACATAAACGTTGATGCCGAGCCGCCAAAGGCAGCTTGGGTACATTAGCTAGCAGTAGTATCACAGTGCCTAGGCGTCTCCGCTATCGACGATTGCCATAAGCATTCAGGTGCCACAGTTCTCGGTTGTCCGTGGCTTGAACCATTGCGTTGTACAGCTTAATGTCCTTGATTATCTCACTGCGGCGCTGAAAATCAACACTTGCTTTCCACGCCTCAAGCTGCTTCGGCTCTCCAATGATTTCTCGAAAGGTGTTGCCGATAGTTCGCAAACGATATTCCTCCAGTGTAGAACTGTCGATTCTTTGAGAGGTAGGCATCATGCCTTCTGCCGCTGGGGTATCAGTTCGAATGTCAAGCAGCAATCGAGGTGAGAGAGCAACCATCACGCTCCCTGGTTCCACAAGAATTGGAGAGTCACAGAGGGGAAGACAGTGGTCGGGAGATGTGTAAAGGTTCCATTGAGAGTTGATTAACGGGTGAACTAACCCGAATAGGAAATCGGAGTCACCCAGCTTCCACTTAAACGTGATGAGATGCTCAAATTTCTCGCGTCCAGTCGCTTCGTGGAAGTCAATCATGGCTTTCATCATTGAGTGACTACGAAGATTTTGTAATACAACGAATGACGCGAGGTAGCACTTCTCTATTAAATTGTTGACCGTCTGTGTGGTAGCGACCTTGATCAAAGTTGGGTACGCTGGCGTTGCTTCGATCCCGGAAAAAACGTTCTCGAAATCAATTTTTATCGGATAAGACGCTGTCGCATTTTCAGAGATAAACTGCTTATACCGATTTGGGTGATGGCGCCGCACGAAATCCTCTGCAGCAGATTTGGATATTTCAGCGACACCCAAGTTTTTATCAAAGTGAACGACCTCAACGCTTGCAGGATATATTTTCTGCGACTTGGCGTTAAGCACGTGAACAACCTGCTTGCGCGCGGACTCTTCCGAAATAGTACCTGCGATGGACTTTTCGTAGTATGTAAGATTCCAGAGCGCGGTCCAAAAACAAGGGTTGTAATGGTTGCGTTTCGTGATGTTCATGACGTGATCGAAAGGTCTAAGGTTGGAGAAGCCTTTGCTATTGCAGCTGGCACCGAGCCGAGTAACGCCCTTTTTTAGCGTCCTCTGGGGGCATACACTCTTCGCGAATACCGGTCGGCTGAGGTGTATGCGGCCGGAAGTGTTGCTTTATAAAAATAATATATTTGCGATATATGCATAATGATGAATAGCGCTTCATAGAAACAATGAAGCTTTTTCCGGGGATGTTATGTAGGTTATAGTACACTGGCACTCACGAATTTATCAAGATAATTTCATTAAAGCAACTTTATATGCTTGCTGGCTAGGATAACATGCAGAGAATGACCATCCCATCGACCCCACCGTACTCTGTAGGGCCATATCAGAAGCCTAATGGTTGGGATGAATTTATCCAAAAGCATATAAGTGGACATTATGGTTTTACTAATGTACCAAGTTTGACAGTTTTGGTAACTGGAAATGCAGCATTAGGTATTGGGAGAAGCTTTTATACACACGAGTTTCTAATCTCTTTTCGGGAGTTTGTTTCGTATTTCTTATTTGAATTGGTTACACGAGAATTCTTTGACAACCAAAGAAATCTTGAAATGGGAGATCGGCATCCTCTTTCTATTTGGGACGCTTTGCTTAGCCGTAATGCTGGCGGTCAGAATTCTGAATCTGGCGAGTCTATAGCGTGGGCAATGTTGGCTTATCAGTTATATATCCTTGAGGAACATTCTTCCATACCGCCTGATTTGTTACAAAGATTACGTGATTCAAAGCAGTTTCAGGGAGCTCGCTATGAGATTCAAGTCGCGGCAATGATGATCTGTACGGGACATAAAATTGACTGGTTAAAACCGGACGGAAGTGGGAAGCATGTAGAATTTATCGCGACACATTCTAATACCGGGCAAAGATTTGCAGTGGAAGCAAAAAGCCGTCATCGCGAAGGGGTGTTAGCTAAAGGTTCCGAATCTGTCTCTTCAGTACCACTTAGAGTAGATTTCTCACATCTAATTTCTCGGGCTTTGGCAAAAAATCCTATTGACCCGCTACTTATCTTTATCGACGCAAATGTGCCGCATGGAGTTGAAGAGATGCAGCCCACTCTTGAAAGAGAGATCGACGCAGCTTGGAAACGCGTTGATAGAAAATCTTGGAGCGAGAAAGGCTTTCCATGTGTTGGCATGATCGTCACTAATGATTCCTCGCCATGGCGTGTTGGCAAGGAGTTGAAGTCGGAAGGGTTACCATGCTGGGCAAAATTCTGCACAGACGACCATAGGCACGAGTTGGATGCAGTCCCGTATTTAGATGAAATACTTTCTTCACTGTCCACAATCGTTCGCATCCCTGATCTGAACTGGAAAAATTCTAAACGTCCTTAATTCGAATCAGTTTTTGTCTTGGTACCGGGATGCCCATTGGATGATCTCCTTAGCCCGGTATAGCGCCTGTCCGCGCACGGAGCGTGTTGAGGGTAGCCGAATAGCTTTCGGGAAGTCGGGTAAGCAGGCCATGCGTTCGCGCACGACTGACTCGCTACGTTTCAGATACGTCGCGATGGTCGCGATGTCCCACAAGTCGATTTCGATTGGCAGAGTCGGCTGAAGCTGCTTTGCCAGCTCGGCGGCAAGTCGAGTGATCAGATCGCTGTCACTGTACATTGACGCACTTCCTGCGGTGATTGAGGTGTTCATGCATCTTCTCCCTGGCTGTTATTGATCTGGGCGGCACGCGCTGCGTCTATAGATTCGTCCACCGTCTCTCGCGCGAACTTGACGCCCTTGAACGCCTGCCCAACAGACATGTAGAAGGCGCAGATCCCCGGCTCGCTCTTGTCTCGTAACCAGCGATAGCGCACAGCGTCCTTTGCGTCGTCATCGGCTTGCTGCAGTAGGGCAGGGCGGTACTACCCCACCGTCTGGAACCCTGCGACGTACGCGTCGTCTGCGATCAGCGTGCGCAGCGACTGCTGCGGCGAATTGGTAGTTTGGTTTGTCAAGCGTGATGGTGTCAGGTCTTACATTTGGACACAGCCTCAGCTTTGTATGAGTCAAGTGCAGAGTCTGGATTTATGTTTTGCCCCGGCTCCAATGCTAGGTGACGTCACTTGGAAAAGCTGATATTTCCTCAGCTACGCCTTGAAAAGCGAATGAGTTGACTACATCAGAATTGGTGTCCAAATGTCAGACCTGATCCAGAGTGGGTGCCCCAGAAGGCCATGCCCCACAGTGCCATGCAATTCGATTGCCGGTAGGGGTGCGCTAGGCTGACGGCGCTTGTGTGATGCCAAGGCCAGATAGCAAAAAACCCGCACTTCCTGGGAAGATTGCGGGTTTTTAGCGTACTACGAATGCGTGATGCGAGTAGGTGGTGCCTCCGGCCGGAATCGAACCGGCACGCCTTACGGCGCTTGATTTTGAGTCAAGTGCGTCTACCAATTCCGCCACAGAGGCCCAATCGCAGGCGGGCATCTTAGCACATCGATTGCTCAGCTGGCCAGTGCGCCGCGAAATTCGGTGTGCGGGCTGCCAGATGGACACTCCAGCGGCAAGCGCACGCTGGCTAACAAGTCATCCGATGCTGCAACAACCGCAAGCTCCCCATCGGCCCGACAATCTCCAGCACATGCTCGCGCACCGCGACATCGATCGCGCCTTCCTGCCCACGCAGCCAGGGGCGTGGACGGAAGTAACGGATGCTGGTGCTGTCAGCGGCCGTGCGCCGGTAGCCAAGCGCTCCAAGCGCTTCGTCGAGCCTGGCAATCATCTGGCAATCATCGGCGCGGCTACGCATTTCAAAGCGGCCCGGGCCCAGCATGCAGATCGGGAGCAGGCCGCCGACCACAGCAGGCACCACGAGGAACGGCATCGGCGTGCCGGGATCGATCAGGTGAAGGACCAGTATCAGTAGGGGCAACCCGGCCAGCAGCGTGAGCGCCCATGGCAGCGACTGACGCCAGGTGTCGATGCGCTGCAGGAAACCAGGGCGTTTCCTGATACGCTCGATTTCAGAAAATGTCACGCTGTTCATCCTGCTCTCCCTGGCTGCCTGCATCAGTCCGTGTTCGCGCCGATCAAGAAAACTGGTGCAATATCCAGCCAACTATTATTTGAATCGTCATTGACTTGATCATTGTGACAAGCACTTAGTGGCTGACGTTTGACTGCGCGCAAACACGCATTCGTTGAAGCCAGCTTCTCATAAAGACAACACTTGCCGCGCACTGGTGGATTTCGGCCAGTCAGTAGCCCAGAACGAACAAGCCGCACAAAAGTGCGGCTTGTCGGGGGAAGTGCTCAGGGCTTCTGGCGGAATAGGCGGAAGCGCTCATCGCGGTCCGAGGCGCGCCGGCCCTCCCATAGCGGCACGGCGTCGCGCACGTTCCATTTGGGCAGCAGGGTGGCGTCGCGGCGGTTGCGCAGGCTGTCTTGCAGCAGCACGTAGTCGCACTTGCCGCCTGCAAGCGTGACGAACGGCAGGCGGCCGTAGAAGGCCAGCGAGGCGCGCTGGGCGGCGCCGACGTTGGTGGCGATACAGTTGGCATCCGCTGGCAGGCGGGCGGCGATCTGCTGGGCGACGCCAGCGTAGCTCTTGCCGTAGTTCAGGTCGGGCAGGAACAGCGTCATCAACAGCACCCACAGCAGGATCAGGCCGCCGGAGGACAGCACCACGGCGCGCCACAGCACCGCCGGCTGGCGCGACAGGCGCCAGTGCACCAGCATGATCCAGCCGACGCTGGCGCCGGCCGCAACGATGAAGGTGACCACGCCGATTTCGGGCGTGAAGCCCGGCACCAGCTTGAGGGCGTTCTTGGCCAGCTGCGCCGGCCAGCCGGTCAGCTTGGCGATCCAGAACAGCCAGATGATCGCGCTCAGCATCGTCAGCACCATCACCGAGAACCAGTCGATGGCGTTGATCGCGCCGCGCTTCATCGTCGGCAGACCAAAAGCGGCCATCAGTGCCAGCGGCGGCAGCATTTTCAGGAAGTCGCTGTTTTCGGGCGCTGGGTCGGCCAGCAGTTGCAGCACCAGTGCCAGGAAGAAGAACACGGGCAGCACGATGTGCAGCATCTGCTGGCGGCGCCAGGCCCAGACTGCCCACAGGGCGAATGGCCAGGCCGGCCAGAAGAACCAGATGCCGATCCGGAAGAAGGCTTTCAGCGCTGGCCAGCCGGGCAGGCCGATCTGGTGCGCGTTCCAGTTAAGCCAGTCGGCGACCGGCGACAGGCCATAGGGTTGCAATACCGTGGCCGGCACGATCCAGATCAGCGTAATGCCGAAGCCCACACCGGCGGCAACGGCCAGGTCGCGCAGCGCGCGTGGCGTGGGCAGATCGAGGTAGCGGGTGCAGGCAAACAGTGCAACGAGCAGCACCAGCGGTGGCAGGAAGCCTTGCGTGAGCGTCAGCGCGCCAAGGGCGATGCCCACCAGCACCGCGTTGCGCGTGCCGGCGAGTTCGACATAGCGCACCGCGCGATACAGGAAGAAGGCGAGCAGGGCGCCCTGGAGCGTCGCTGCGAGCGTCAGGTGGCTTTGCAGCAGCAGGCCGAGGCTGCCAAGGTAGATCAGGACGGCGGTATCGCCCAGCGTGCGGCCGTAGTCGTCCGGTTCGGGCTGGCCGCCGAAGGCCAGGCGCAGCGGCTGCGCTTCGGCGCGCCGGCCCAGGTGGAAGGCGGTGTACCAGAGCGACATCGTGCCCAGCACGAAGATGCCGACAGTCGAGACGCGGGCGGCGAGCACATCGCCCAGCAGCCAGCCGAACAGCTTGATGCACACGGCGCCGAGCCAGAATGCAAGCGGCCCTTCATCGACGCTGGCAAGGCCCGCGATGTTCGGATACAGCCAGTCGACCAGCGTGCCATGCGCCATCGTCCACATGATGCCGAAGCTGGCGGCGTCTTCCTTCCACAGGTCGCGGCCGATCAGGCCTGGCAGGATGTAGAACAGGCCCAGCGCAAGCAGGGCCCAGCGGGGCAGTGCCAGGGTGGCGGCGGCGGGAAGACGGACTGGTTTCATCGATAAGTCTGATGGCGGAAATGAGCGCGTAGTATAGCCGCGAAAAAAAAGAAGCCGGGTAAGCGGCTTCTTTTTTGAAGCCGGCAAAGCCGGCTGTCTGGCCAAAGCCGGTGAAGGCTTTGACGGTATTACGTCGGCAATTAGCCGTTGGCGACCGAAGTCTTCGAACCAACTGCGCCGAACTTCTGGCGGAACTTCTCGACGCGACCGGCGGTGTCGACGATCTTGTGCTTGCCGGTGAAGAACGGGTGCGATTCAGCCGACACCTCGATCTTGACCAGTGGGTATTCTTTGCCTTCGTGTTCGATCTTGTCGCGGGTGTTGATGGTCGAGCGCGTGATGAACTTGAAGTCGCACGACACGTCATGGAACACGACGTCGCGGTATTCTGGGTGAGTTTCGGTCTTCATGGTCTTGCTTTCTATAGAGTTGGTAGCCAAACAGCACTTCGTCGGTCGTCTCGCTTCTTGACCCGATTGCCGATCACTTGCCAGGGTTGGGCAGAACCGGCGATTATAAATAGGTTTTCGGCTTCCGGCAATGCCCAACAAAAAAGGCAGCCCGAAGGCTGCCTTTGCGCGTGCTGCGTTGCAGTGGCTTAGCCGCCGCGGCGCATCATGTCGAAGAACTCCACGTTGTTCTTCGTTGCGCGCATCTTGTCGAGGATGAATTCCATCGCTTCGATCTCGTCCATCGAGTACAGCAGCTTGCGCAGGATCCAGATTTTCTGCAGCTGGTCCGGCTTGATCAGCAGTTCTTCGCGACGGGTACCCGATTTGTTCAGGTTGATCGACGGGTAGACGCGCTTTTCGGCCAGGCGGCGCTCGAGGTGCACTTCCATATTGCCGGTACCCTTGAATTCTTCAAAGATCACGTCATCCATGCGCGAACCGGTTTCGATCAGCGCGGTCGCGATGATGGTCAGCGAGCCGCCTTCTTCGATATTACGGGCCGCACCGAAGAAACGCTTCGGACGCTGCAGCGCGTTGGCGTCGACACCACCGGTCAGGACCTTGCCCGAGGCAGGAATCACGGTGTTGTAGGCGCGCGCCAGGCGGGTGATCGAGTCCAGCAGGATCACGACGTCCTTCTTCATTTCGACCAGGCGCTTGGCTTTTTCCAGCACCATCTCGGCAACCTGCACGTGGCGGGTTGCTGGTTCGTCGAAGGTCGAGGCGACGACTTCGCCGCGCACCGAACGCTGCATCTCGGTCACTTCTTCCGGACGTTCGTCGATCAGCAGAACGATCAGCGTGACGTCGGGGTGATTGGCCGTGATCGCATGCGCGATGTGCTGCAGCATGACCGATTTGCCGGATTTCGGCGACGCCACCAGCAGGCCGCGCTGGCCCTTGCCGATCGGCGAAATCAGGTCGACGATGCGGCCGGTGATGTTTTCGGCGCCGTTCATGTCGCGCTCGAGACGCAGCGGCTCGTTCGGGTGCAGTGGGGTCAGGTTCTCGAACAGGATGCGGTGCTTCGAGGCTTCCGGCGATTCGCCATTGACCTTGTCGACCTTGACCAGCGCGAAATAGCGTTCGCCGTCTTTTGGCGTGCGCACTTCGCCTTCGATCGAGTCACCCGTATGCAAGTTGAAACGACGGATCTGCGACGGGGAGATATAAATGTCGTCGGTCGAGGCCATATAGCTCGCATCGGGCGAGCGCAGGAAACCGAAACCGTCCGGCAGCACTTCGAGAGCGCCGTCGCCGAAGATCTGCTCACCGCCTTTTGCGCGCTTCTTCAGGATTGCAAACATCAATTCCTGTTTGCGCAGGCGGGCTGCGTTGTCGATATCGAGGCCGATTGCCATTTCCAGCAGCGCGGAAACGTGCATCGCCTTCAGTTCAGATAAATGCATGTGTTTGGGTAACCCGTGACGGGTAAAAAAGGTAGGGGAGGGAACTGCGTGGGTTAATCAAGGCGGGAAGGTGGCGATGGGCCGTGGGCCCTCCCGGCCGGGAGGCGATGACGCGGGCGCGTCGTCGCCGCTTATTTTATCAGCTGAATCAGATGTTGCTGTCGATGAACGCGGTCAATTGGCCTTTTGCCAGTGCGCCGACTTTCTGCGCAGCGACTTCGCCATTCTTGAACAGGATCAGGGTCGGGATGCCGCGGATGCCGAACTGGGCTGGAACAGCCTGGTTTGCGTCGACGTCCATCTTGGCGATCGTGATCTTGCCGCCGTATTCCTTGGCGACTTCTTCGAGGATTGGGGCAATCATCTTGCAAGGACCGCACCACTCGGCCCAGAAATCGACCAGCACCGGCAGCTCGGATTTGAGCACGTCGGATTCAAAGGATGCGTCGCTGATGTGTTTGATGTTTTCGCTCATGGTTTCCTCGATAAGAGGTAGTAACTGTGATTAACGCCTTGAGACAGGGCATGCGGAACGTCTCGACCGGCTACCGGGTATCTTCCTGTGTTGCTTAATATTGTTACTACACAATGGTGGAGGCACTGTGTGCGAATTTCAATATTGGAAGAACGGCTAGAGGGTGTCAGGCGGGGAATGAGCCGAATAATACCGCATTTTTTTGAAAAGTGTTTAGCCGGTTGTACAAAAATTCAACAGGCCAACGCTGCGCGCAACTGGTTTTGTTCGAGCGGCTTGCGAAATGAGCCGACGACTTGCAGTCCCAGTGCACGCGCCAGTTCGCCAGCCGCTTCGCGCACGCCGTCTTCGAGCGCCGACATCAGGATCACCTTGCCCTGATACCCTTGCGCCGCCGCAGCCTGGAGGAACTCGATGCCATCCATTTCCGGCATCATCAGATCGCAGATCACGACGTCTGGCATCGATTGATCGAGGCGCTGCAGCGCACTGCATGCCTGCGTTTCGAGCGCGATGTTGCTCACTCCGCATACGGCGAGCATTTCCCGCATCACGTCCAGCAGCAGCGGATCGTCGTCGAGCACCAGTACGTGCAAGGACGCTTCCGGGGCTGGCGCGTTGGCGGCTGGCGATGGCATGGTCATACCTGACGGGGAAGGTGATGGCTGGTCCGCCAGTTGGCCAGAGTGTGGCATGGTTTATTGTCTGTTCGCATAATTAATCGTTATACGCTGCCCGTGAAGCGGGTCAGGTGGCCCGGATGCCACATCGTGGCCACCGAGGCGATGCGGCCGGCCGAGGTCGTGCGCCGATGCAGCACCAGGCACGGCGCGCCAGGCGCGATGCCGAGATGCTTGGCCGGGTCGCCCGATGCCGGCAGGGCCTCGATGGTATAGGTTGCGCCCTGCAGCGGCGCGCTCACCATCAGGTGTTCATTGGGCGTGATGCTGGAAAAATCCTGTTCCAGGTAGGCCGGGGCGCAGGCCGGATTCACCCAGCGGTCTTCAAACTGTATCGGCACGTCGTTCTCAAAGTGGACGATCAGCGAGTGGTACAGCGTGCTGCCCGCTTCGAGCGCGAATTCGGCCGCCAGTCCATCGTCCGCCACGCCGGCTGCCAGCACCAGCACGCGGCTGGTGTGCTGCTTGCCGCGTTCGCGGATCTCGTCGGCGATGTTGCGGATCTCGACCAGCGTGGCCTGGTACTTCTGCGGCGCGACGTACGTGCCCGAGCCCTGGCGCCGCACCAGGACGTGTTCGGCGGTGAGTTCGCGCACGGCGCGGTTGACCGTCATGCGCGAGACACCGAACAGGCGCACCAGCGCCTGTTCGGACGGCACCAGGTCGCCTTCTTTCCAGCGCCCGGCCGCGATTTCGCCGACCAGGTAGTCCTTGATTTGCCGGAAAATGGGGGCTTTGTCCGGTGGGCTGTCTTGCAGGGGATCGTGTGTGGTCCTTGGGTCCAAGCGGTTCTCCGAAGTGACGGCCTGTCTGACCAGCTGCGATTTTAGCATTCGATTCGAAAGCAAGACCCGGCGTGCATAGCACCAGGCATAGGGCTACGATAGGCTTGCCGCCTGACCCATGGAGATGAACATGACCATTCCGACCGATGCCAATGCCGACGCCGGCGCCGACAGCGCCGATCTGCGCTGGGCCGCCGTGCAGAGGCGCGACCCGGCCTTCGACGGCCGCTTCGTGTACTCGGTGCGCACCACCGGCGTGTATTGCCGGCCGTCGTGTCCATCGCGCGCGGCGCGGCGCGCCAACGTGGCCTTCCATGCTGGCCCGGATGCCGCCGAAGCGGCCGGCTTTCGGCCCTGCCTGCGCTGCGCGCCGCACTTGCCCCCGCTCGTCGAGCGCCAGCGCGACGCCGTCGCGCGGGTGTGCCGCCTGATCGATGCCGCCGACGAAGCGCCGGACCTCGACAGCCTGGCGCAGGCGGCCGGCATGAGCCGCTTTCACTTTCACCGCGTGTTCAAGGCGCAGACCGGGATCACGCCGAAAGCCTATGCGGCCGCGCGGCGCGGTGAGCGCGTACGGCACGGCTTGGCGCAGGGCGCGCCGGTGCTCGATGCGCTGTTCGACGCCGGCTACGGCTCCAGCACGCGTTTTTATGCGGGCGCGCAGGCGGTGCTGGGCATGGCGCCGGCGCACTACCGGGCCGGCGGGCGCGGCGAGACAATCCGCTTCGCCATCGGGCAGTGCTCGCTGGGCGCGATCCTGGTGGCGGCGACCGGGCGCGGGATCTGCGCGATCCTGATCGGCGACGCGCCGGCGCCGCTGCTGGACGATCTGCAGGCGCGCTTTCCGCAGGCCGTACTCGAAGGCGCCGATGCTGCGTTCGGGCAGACCGTGGCGCAGGTAATCGCGCTGGTCGAAGCGCCGCGCATTGGCCTTGAGTTACCACTGGACGTGCGCGGCACCGCATTCCAGCAGCGCGTGTGGCAGGCGCTGCGCAGCATCCCGGCCGGCCGCACCGTCAGCTACGCCGAGTTGGCCGTCATCGTCGGCGTGGCCGGCGGCGCGCGCGCCGTGGCCGGGGCCTGCGCCGCCAATCCGATCGCGGTGGCGATTCCCTGCCACCGCGTGGTGCGCACGGGCGGCGCGCTGTCCGGTTATCGCTGGGGCATCGAGCGCAAGCGCACCTTGCTCGAACGCGAACAAGAGCAGGTAGCATCCAACCCGGATTGAACGGGTGCCGGTGCTATGCCCGGCATGCAAATTTGGATACACTCTCCCGAGCTGCGCCCACGGGGCGCGGGATCCCAACCGACGGAGAAAACCACGCATGCGCGCCCGCTTGACCCCCCTGTGTTCCCTGATCGTCCTGGCCGTTGCCGGCAGCCTGCCAGTCCACGCCGCGACCCTGATCGACAACGCCAACGGCTATACCCTCAACACCAAGGGCGACCTGGTGCAGTTCACCGCGCTGGCGTTTGACGACGCCGGCCGCATCATCGCCGTGGGTGCCAGTGCGGATGTCGCGGCCAAGGCCCCGCAGGCCAAACGCATCGACATGGGAGGCCGCACGCTGCTGCCCGGCCTGATCGACGCCCACGGCCACGTGTTCGGCCTGGGCCAGCAACTGACGCAGCTCGACCTGTTCAACAGCACGTCGCTGGCTGGCGCGCTCAAGTCGATCGGCGAGTACGCAGGCGCCAATCCGGGGCACCCATGGCTGCGCGGGCGCGGCTGGAACCAGGAAAACTGGAAGCTGGGGCGCTTCCCCACCGCGGCCGAACTCGACGCCGTCGTCAGCGACCGGCCGGTGTGGCTCGAACGCGTTGACGGCCACGCCGGCTGGGCCAACAGCCGCGCGCTGGCGCTGGCCGGCATCACGAAAGCCACGCCGGATCCGGTCGGCGGCAAGATCGTGCGTGACGCGAATGGCGAAGCGACCGGCGTCCTGGTCGACACGGCGCAGGACTTGCTGACCAAGGTGCTGCCGCCGCAGACCGAGGCGGAATCGCGCACGATGCTCGATCGCGCCCTGAGCGAACTGGCGCGCGTGGGTCTCACCAGCGTGCACGACGCGGGCGTGGACGTGACCCAGGACCGCCTGTACCGCGCCTACGCCGATGCGGGCAAGCTGACGACGCGCGTGTACGGCATGATCGGCGGCGCCGGCGCGGACTTCGATGTGCTGGCCAAGAACGGCCCGCTGAACGACTACGGCAACGGCATGTACGCACTGCGCGCCGTGAAGCTGTATTCGGACGGCGCGCTGGGCAGCCGCGGCGCGGCGCTGATCAAGCCATACAGCGATGACGCGCATTCGCACGGCCTGCTGTTCTTCAAGAGCGGGCAGATGGACACGATGATGACGAAGGCGATGCGCCGCGGTTACCAGGTCAATGTGCATGCGATTGGCGACGCCGGCAACAAGCAGATCCTCGACATCTACCAGAAAGAAGTCTCGGCAACGAAGAGCAGCGCGCAGCGTCACCGCATCGAGCATGCGCAGGTCGTGCAGCCGGGCGACATCCCGCGCTTCAAGTCGATCGGCATCATCCCGTCGATGCAGCCGACCCACGCGACGTCGGATAAAAACATGGCCGAGACCCGCGTCGGCCCCGAGCGCATCAAGGGCGCGTATGCCTGGCGCACCTTCCTGCATCAGGGTTCGCGCATCGCCTGCGGCTCGGACTTCCCGGTCGAAGCGCCGAACCCGTTCTTCGGCCTGCACGCCGCCGTCACGCGCCAGGATGCGCAGGGCCAGCCGGTGGCCGGCTGGTACCCGAACCAGGCGATGTCGCTGAAAGAAGCGTTCCGCTGCTTCACGCTCGACGCCGCCTACGCCGGGCACCGCGAAGACAGCCTCGGCTCGCTCGAAACGGGCAAGCAGGCCGACTTCATCATCATCGACCAGGACCTGTTCAAGATGCCGACGTACGACATCCACAAAACAGGTGTGCTCGAAACCTGGGTGGCAGGCAAGCAGGTCTTCAAAAAGTAACTGGACAGGGTTGTATAGACAACCTGAATGCGGTAGGGTGGACGGATTCTCCGTCCACGCGGTGATGGTTGGCAATCAACTCATCCGGTATGCACGCGGAGCCCATTCCTTATCGAAGGAGCCGCCATGAACCACAATGCTGATGTTGTCGACGATCCCCGCTTCGACCCCTCGCGCGTGATCCAGGCCCCGCGCGGCACGACGCTCAGTTGCAAGAGCTGGCTGACCGAAGCGGCCTACCGCATGATTCAAAATAACCTGGACGCCGAGGTCGCTGAAAACCCGCAGCGCCTTGTCGTCTACGGCGGCATCGGCCGCGCAGCCCGCAACTGGGCCTGCTACGACCAGATCCTGGCCAGCCTGCGCGAACTCGATGACGACCAGACCCTCCTGATCCAGTCCGGCAAACCGGTGGGCGTATTCCAGACCCACCCGGACGCCCCGCGCGTGCTGCTGGCGAACTCCAACCTGGTGCCGAAATGGGCCGACTGGGCCCACTTCAACGAACTCGATCGCCGTGGCCTGTTCATGTATGGCCAGATGACGGCCGGCAGCTGGATCTATATCGGCACGCAGGGCATCGTCCAGGGCACCTACGAAACCTTTGCCGAAGCAGGGCGCCAGCACTTTGGCGGCGACATGCTCGGACGCTGGATCCTGACGGCGGGCCTGGGCGGCATGGGCGGCGCGCAGCCGCTGGCCGCGAGCTTCGCCGGCGCCGTGTCGCTGACCGTCGAGTGCCAGCAAAGCAGCATCGATTTCCGGCTGCGCACGCGCTACCTCGACAAGCAGGCGCGCGATATCGACGAGGCGCTGGCGCTGGTGCAGCAGCACACGGCGCAGCGCGAGGCCGTCTCCATTGGCCTGCTTGGCAACGCCGCCGACGTGCTGCCCGAACTGGTGCGCCGTGCCCGTGCCGGCGGCATCAAGCCCGACCTGGTCACCGACCAGACCTCGGCCCATGACCTGATCAACGGCTACCTGCCAAGCGGCTGGAGCGTGGCCGAATGGCAGGCCGCGCAGCGCGACCCGGCGCAGCACGCGCGCCTGACGCGCGACGCGGCGGCATCCTGCGCGCAGCACGTGCGCGCCATCCTCGACTTCAAGGCGATGGGTTGCCACGCGGTCGACTATGGCAACAACATCCGCCAGGTGGCCAAGGATGAAGGCGTTGAGGATGCGTTCGATTTCCCCGGTTTCGTCCCAGCGTATATCCGGCCGCAGTTCTGCGAAGGGCGCGGGCCGTTTCGCTGGGTGGCGCTGTCGGGCGACCCCGAAGACATCTACAAGACGGACGCCAAGATCAAGGAACTGTTCCCGCACGATGCGCGCGTGCACCGCTGGCTCGATATGGCGCGCGACCGCATCGCATTCCAGGGCCTGCCGGCACGCATCTGCTGGCTGGGCCTGGGCGAACGCCATCTGGCGGGTCTCGCGTTCAACGAGATGGTGCGCACGGGCGAACTGAAAGCGCCGATCGTCATCGGGCGCGACCACCTCGACACCGGCTCGGTCGCCAGCCCGAATCGCGAAACCGAAGCGATGCGCGACGGGACCGACGCCGTATCCGACTGGCCGCTGCTGAACGCCTTACTTAATACAGCCGGCGGCGCGACCTGGGTCTCGCTGCACCATGGCGGCGGCGTGGGCATGGGCTACTCACAGCACTCGGGCGTCGTCATCGTCGCCGACGGTACCGATGCCGCGGCCAAGCGCCTGGCGCGGGTGCTGGTCAACGACTGCGGCTCGGGCGTCATGCGCCATGCCGACGCCGGCTACGACACCGCCATCGACTGCGCCCGGCGCAATGGCCTCAATCTTCCGATGATCAAATAAATCCATGAACGAATTCACTCTGCACCCCGGCCAGCTGACCCTGGGCGACCTGCGCGCCGCCTGGAGCGCGCACGCACCATTGAACCTGGCCAGCGGGGCCTGGCGCGACATCGCGGCATCCAGTGCGGCCGTCGACGCCATCGTCGCCAAGGGCGATCCGGCCTACGGCATCAACACGGGCTTTGGCATCCTGGCCAAGGCCCATATCCCGGTCGAGCAACTGGCCACGCTGCAGCGCAACCTGATCCTGTCGCATGCCGTGGGCACGGGGCCCCTGATCGACGACCAGATTGTCCGCCTGATCCTGCTGACCAAGATCGGCAGCCTGGCGCGCGGCTACTCGGGCGTGCGCCCGCTCATCGTCGAGACGCTGATTGCGCTGTACAACGCCAACATCATGCCGGCCATTCCCGTGCAGGGCTCGGTCGGCGCGTCGGGCGACCTGGCGCCGCTGGCGCACATGACGCTGGCCATGCTGGGCGTGGGCCAGGTGCGCCACAACGGCGTGCTGGTCGACGCCGTCGATGCGCTGGCGGCGGCCGGCATCGCGCCGGTCGTGCTGGGCGCGAAAGAGGGCCTGGCGCTGATCAACGGCACGCAGGTCTCGACTGCGCTGGCGCTGCACGGCCTGTTTTTGGCCGAGCGCCTGCTCGAAGCCGCGCTGGTCACCGGCGCGCTGTCGGTCGACGCCGCGCGTGGCAGCGATGCACCGTTCGACGCCCGCATCCACGCGGTGCGCGGGCAGCCCGGCCAGATCGCGGCGGCGGCCATCTACCGCGAGCTGGTGGCCGGCAGCGCGATCCGCGCCTCGCACCTGGTCGGCGACGAGCGCGTGCAGGATCCCTACAGCCTGCGTTGCCAGCCGCAAGTGATGGGCGCTGTGATGGACCTGATCGGCAATGCCGGCCGCACGCTGCTGATCGAGGCGAATGCCGTCACCGACAATCCGCTGCTGTTCACGGACGGCGATGCGGGCAGCGTCATCCTCTCGGGCGGTAACTTCCACGCCGAGCCGGTGGCGTTTGCCGCCGATGCGCTGGCGCTGGCCATCGCCGAGATCGGCGCGCTCGCCGAACGCCGCATCGCGCTGCTGATCGACGCCAACCTGTCCGGCCTGCCGGCCTTCCTCGTGCGCGAGCCGGGCCTGAATTCGGGCTTCATGATCGCCCACGTGACGGCGGCGGCGCTGGCGTCCGAAAACAAGTCGCTGGCCCATCCCGCCAGCGTCGACAGCCTGCCGACCTCGGCCAACCAGGAAGACCATGTCAGCATGGCCACCTTCGCGGCGCGCCGTCTTCACCAGATGGCGCACAATACCTGCGTGATCGTCGGTATCGAGTTGCTGGCCGCGTGCCAGGGTATCGAGTTCCACCGGCCGCTGCGCAGTTCAGAGACGCTGGAATCGGTCCACGCGCAGCTGCGCGAGCAGGTTGCGCCATACGACGCCGACCGCTTCTTTGCGCCGGACATCGAAGCAGCGCGCACGATGGTGTGGCAGGGCGCGTTGTCGGCCTCGTGCAAGACGCTGTTTTCGGCGCTGCATCCGTAAATCGACCAGGGAGTTGCAATGGAATTCCGGTTCAAGGCAGGCAGGCTTCCCATGCTGGTATCGATGCCGCATGCGGGCACCGATATTCCCGACGAGGTAGCGCACACGCTGGCGCCATGCGCCGCCGCGCGCGCCGACACCGACTGGCACCTGCCCGAACTGTACGGCTTCCTCGAAGAGATGGGCATCTCGACCATCTCGGCGCGCTGGTCGCGCTACCTGATCGATCTGAATCGCCCGCCCGAAGACACGAACCTGTATCCGGGCCTGGACACCACTGGCCTGTGCCCGCTCGACACGTTCGGGCGCGAACGCCTGTACCGCGATGGCATGGAGCCCGACGGGGCCGAGGTGCAGCGGCGCCTGGCGCGCTACTGGCAGCCGTATCACGCGCAGTTGCGCGCGGAGCTCGACCGCCTGAAGATGGAGCACGGGCGCGTGGTGCTGTGGGAAGCGCACTCCATCGCCTCGATTGTCCCGCGCTTTTTCGACGGCAAGCTGCCCGACCTGAACTTCGGCACGGCCGAAGGCACGTCCTGCGCACCAGGCCTGGAAGCCGCGGTGCTGGACGTGGCGCGGGCGCAGGAGCGCTTTTCGATCGCGCTCAACGGCCGCTTCAAAGGCGGTCACATCACCCGCCACTACGGCCAGCCGGCATCGGGCGTACACGCGATCCAGCTCGAGAAATGCCAGTACCTGTACATGAACGAAGCGCCGCCGTTTGAATACCGGCCTGATGTCGCCGCGACGCTGCAGCCGCTGCTGCGCGACATGATTGGCGCCGCCGTCGACTGGGTGCGCCCATGACAGCGCTGTTCGCGCGCCACGCGCTGCTGCCGCAGGGCTGGCAGCGCGACGTGCTGCTCGAATGGGACAGCGCGGGCGACCTGACGCAGGTTGCCCCCGGCGCGCGCCCGCCACTGAACGTGGCGCGTGCCGAGTACGTGCTGCCGGGGATGGTCAACCTGCACTCGCACGCATTCCAGCGCGCGCTGGGCGGCCTGACCGAAACGGGCAGCGATGGCCCGGACAGCTTCTGGACCTGGCGCGACCTGATGTACCGCTTTGCCGCGCGCATTACGCCCGAGGGGATCGAAGCCATCGCTGCGCAGCTGTTCGCCGAGTGCCTGCGTCATGGCTACACATCGGTCTGCGAATTTCATTACCTGCAGCGCGCTGCCGATGGCGCCAGCTATGCGCGGCCCGCCGAAACCGCCGAACGCGTGGCCGCGGCCGCGCAACTGGCCGGCATGGGCGTGACGCTGCTGCCGGTGCTGTACAGCCATGCCGGGTTCGGCGCACAGCCGCTCACAGCGGGCCAGGCGCGTTTTCGCACGGACGTCGACGATGTGCTGGGCATCGTCGAGGCATTGGCGCCGCTGCGGGGTGGCCAGCTCGAAGTGGGCGCGGCGCCGCACTCGCTGCGCGCGGCCGGCATCGATGCGATCCGCGCGCTGGCGGCCGGCTTGCCCGCCGCGCGGCCGCTGCACATCCACATCGCCGAGCAAGAGGCCGAGGTGGCGCAGTGCATTGCGCACACCGGCCAGCGGCCCGTTGCCTACCTGTTCGACCAGCTCGCACCTGATGAACGCTGGTGCCTCGTGCACGCCACGCATCTTGACGCGGCGGAAGTGACTGCGCTGGCAGCCAGCGGCGCCGTCGCCGGCCTGTGCCCGACCACCGAGGCCAATCTTGGCGACGGCCTGTTCCCGCTGGCGCCGTACATCGCCGCCGGTGGGCGCTTCGGCATCGGCAGCGACAGCCATGTATCGCAGAGCCCTGTCGAAGAATTGCGCTGGCTCGAATACGGCCAGCGCCTGCAGCACCGGCAGCGCAATGTGGCGCACGTGCCAGCGCAGCGCAGCGTCGGCGACTTTTTGTGGCAAGCTGCGTTGGACGGTGGCGCACAGGCCACTGGCCGGCGCGTGGGCGCACTGGCAGCAGGGCGGCGCGCCGACCTGCTGGTGCTGGATGCCCAGCATCCGAACCTCGATGGCGTGGACCACGCCGAGGTCCTTGGCCGCATGGTATTTTGCGGTAACGATAACCTCGTGCGCGACGTGCTGTGCGGCGGACGCTGGGTGGTGCAGGGCGGCCGCCACCGGGCGCAGGAGGCGATTGCGACGCGCTACCGCCAGGCGCTCAGGGATTTGCGTTCTTAGAAAGGTGACCACATGACTGTCTTGATTCCGTTTGCAGGCCTGGCCCCGGTACCGTGGAAGAACGGTGGCGGCAACACGACCGAGATCGCGATCGGCCCGCTCGACGCCGGCTTCGACGATTTCGACTGGCGCGTCAGCCTCGCCACCATCGCCGAAGATGGCGCGTTCTCGCAGTTCGAGGGCGTCGACCGCACGCTGGCGCTGGTCGACGGCCACGGCATGACCTTGCAGATCGATGGCGAGCCGACCCTGATCACGCATGCCGAGCCGGTCGTGGCGTTCGATGGCAGTTCGGAAGTGCGGGCCAAGCTCAATCGCGGGCCGACGACCGACTTCAATGTCATGTCGCGCAGCGAGCGCTGTTATCACCAGTTCGGCCGGCGGCGCCTGAGTGGCGACTCGACTTTCATCGCGCGCGCCGAGATCACGGTGCTGTTTTTGGCCGAAGGCGACAGCCTGCAGCTGGCCAGCGACAGCGAGCGCATTGGCCTCGTGCGCTACGATGCGGTGGTGCTCGATCAGGGCACCGTGTGGACGCTCGAGGCGGGGCAGGCCACCATCTATATCGTCGACGTCCATTATTACTCCGACGACGATGACGATATGGGGATGTATGACTGACCTGCTGCTGTCCAACGTGCACCTGGCCACGATGGACAACGGCTACGGCCTGCTGCACGACGCCGCGCTGGCGATCAAGGATGGCCGCATCGCCTGGATCGGCGCGCGACATGATGCGCCGCCGGCCGCGCACGAACATGACTGCGGCGGCGCCTGGCTCACGCCCGGCCTGATCGACTGCCACACCCACATCGTCCATGGCGGCAACCGCAGCGACGAATGGGAAGCACGCCTGAACGGCGCCACCTATGAAGACATCGCGCGTCAGGGCGGCGGCATCATGGCCACCGTGCGCGCCACGCGCGCGCTCGACATCGATGCACTCGTCGCGGCCAGCTTGCCGCGTGTAAAAGCCTTGCTGGCCGAAGGCGTGACGACGCTCGAGATCAAGTCGGGCTACGGTCTCGCGCTGGATGCCGAAGAACGCATGCTGCGCGCGGCGCGCCGCATCGGCGAGCTGCTGCCAGTGCGCGTCGTGACCACGTTCCTGGGTGCGCATGCGCTGCCGCCCGAATTCGCGGGGCGCCCGGACGACTACATCACCGACGTGTGCGACGTGATGCTGCCCGCGCTGGCGGCGCAGGGCTTAGTGGACGCAGTCGATGCGTTCTGCGAGCGCATCGGCTTTACCAATGCGCAGACCGCGCGCGTGTTCGACAAAGCTGGCGTGCTGGGCTTGCCCGTCAAGCTGCATGCCGAGCAGTTGTCCGACCAGGGCGGCGCCGCACTCGTGGCGCGTCATGGCGGCTTGTCGGCCGATCATCTGGAACATCTGAGCGAAGAGGGCATCGCCGCGATGGCGCGCGCCGGCACGGTGGCCGTGCTGCTGCCCGGCGCCTATTACTATCTGCGCGAAACGGTCATGCCGCCGATCGCCGCTTTGCGCGCTGCCGGCGTGCCGATGGCCGTGGCCACCGACTGCAATCCCGGCACCTCACCGCTGACGTCATTGCTGCTGGCGCTGAACATGGCGTGCACGCTGTGGCGCCTCACGCCGCAAGAGGCATTGCTGGGCGTGACCGCGCACGCGGCGCGCGCGCTGGGTTTGCAGGACGAAATCGGCACGCTCACCGTCGGCAAGCGCGCTGACCTGGCGTTATGGAATATCGCGCGGCCTGCCGATCTTGCCTACGCAATGGGTTTCAATCCCTGCCAGGCCGTCATCCATGGCGGCGTCTTGCGCACCATCGACTGAGTTTTTGACCGCCCGCAAGGCTGTCATCTGCGTTTCGGAGAAGATGAATTTCACGACGTGTAAAAAAAACGGTGACGGCCGTAAGCAAATGTAAGGCTTAATCAATCGTTAAGGATCGCTGGCTATAGTCCTTCTCGTGATTCAACTTCTCCCCTCCCCATTTGCCAAAATGGGTTTGCCCACGGCGCCAACGCGTCGTGGGTTTTTCTTTGTCGGTCGGTTTTCGCGTTAGCCGACATCAGCCGAAATCAGCTGCGTTCGGCCAGCGCCGTCAGGCTCTCGCCCGTCACGCGGCAGATGCGCCACTCGGGCATCACGTCAGCGCCCATCGCCTTGTAGAAATTGATTGCAGGCTCGTTCCAGTCCAACACCGACCATTCGAAACGCCCGCAGCCGCGCTCGACCGCCAGCTGCGCCAGCCGTTGCAGCATGCGCGTGCCGATGTTCTTGCCGCGATGCGCTTGCTTAACATACAGGTCTTCGAGGTACAAACCTTTCTTGGTCAGGAAGGTCGAGAAGTTATGGAAGAACAGCGCGAAGGTGACGACCTCGCCGTTCTCTTCGCCAACGATCGCTTCGCACGATGGGTGGGTGCCGAACAGGCCTTCGTGCAGCAGCGCTTCGGTGGCCACGACCATGTGTTCGAGTTTTTCAAAGACGGCCAGTTCCACGATCATGGCGTGGATGTGGGTGACGTCGTCCGGGCGGGCAGGGCGGATGGAAAATGGGGCAGCGGTCATGGCGATTCGATGGGATTGTTCAGGTTAGCGGATTGGACGATTTTCGGCGCAGGCGCACGCACGGCCCAGGCCACGCTCGCCAGGCACACGATCATGCCGAGAAATTCGAGCGCGCCGGGGCGGTAGTCTTCGAGCAGGACCGACAGCAGCACCGACAGCACGGGCGTGACGACGGTAACGTACACGGCCTTGTTGGCGCCGATGCGGGCGATCAGCGTGAAGTAGGCGAAGAAGGCCACGACGGAGCCGAAGATCGACAGATAAAACAGGCCGGCCCAGTAGGTGCCGCTGTCGGGCAGCGTGAAGGCGTCGCCGTTCGCGAGCGACCACAGCGTCACCATCGACGCGCCCCACAGCATCGACCACGCCATCGTCAGCGGCAGGTTCGCGCACTGCTGCTTGACCTTGGTGACGACAACGCTGCCGCCCGCGCTGGCCATGGTCGCGGCCAGCGCCAGCACGACGCCGGCAATGAAGTGACCGTTGCCGCCGGCCTGGATCGCCTGCCAGGCATCGCCAATGGCGTGCCAGAACAGCAGCGCGACGCCCACCGTGGCGGCCGCGCCGCAGGTCCAGGTACGGCGGTTGATGGCGGTGCCGAAGAAGAGACGGCTCCAGATCGGCGTCCAGAACACCATCAACGCAAACATCACGGCCACCAGGCCGGAGACGACGTGCTGCTCCGCGTGGTAGGTGCAGATATACGAAATGCCGAACGTCAGGCCGCCCTGTAGCGCCATCCAGCGGTGCGTGCGCCAAGGCAGGCTCAGGCGTTCGCGGCGTGCGATGCATACGGCGAACAGGGCCGCGGCGGCGAGGAAGAAGCGGTAGGCCACCGACACCGCCGGTGCGGTGTGTCCCAGTTGCAGGGTGATGGCCCAGAAGGTCGAGCCCCAGATCAGGGACGCGATGGTAAAGAGGATGGGGGAAGACATCGCGGGAGTATAGATGGCCCGCCAAGGTCCTGTCGGCATCAGTTCATCGGCCCGCGCGGCCGATGTAGTAGAAATGCAACATCACCACGCGACCCGGATGCGCCGGTACAGGATGCTCAGCACGAACAGCGGCCCGATCAGCAAGAAGCGCAGATCGTCGAAGAACGATGGCTTCTTGCCCTCGATGTGGTGGCCGACGAACTGGCCGAGCCAGGCCGCCACGAACACGCCGATCGACGTCGGCAGCACGGTCCCGTTTGGCAACATGGCCAGCAGTACCAGCATTGCGCCAGCCATCACGCCCATCCCCAGGGCGAAGGTGCGCGACAGCGTGACGTAATACGCCAGCGCCGCTGCCACCATTAGTAACGCCACGGCCGGATGGAGCGCCCACAGGATGCCCAGCAGGCTGAACACGATTGCCGGGATGCAGACGATGTGGATCAGTTCATTGACGGGATTGCGGTGGCTTTCGCCATAGCGCGCCAGCAGGACATCGATGGCGCGGGGCGTGGATGCGGTGTACATGGCGGCGTCTCCCTGTATTGTTGTAGGGACGATTCTACCGCCGCAATTCCCCGTTCGGCAGCCTATCGTGGCGGCAGCGCCGGCGTGGGCGCCGTGGTGTCGGCCGGCTGCACGCGCAGATGGGCATGGTTCGCGAACAGCTCGGCGATCCATTCGACGAATACGCGCACCTTGGCGGACAAATGGCGGTTGTGCGGATACACGACATGGACGGGAATCGGATCGCAGCGCCAATCCGGCAGCAGCCGCACCATCTTGCCGGTAGCGAGCTGCTCGGACAAAAGATAGTCGGTCATATTGATCACGCCGAGGCCTGCCAGGCCCGCCTTGATATAGGCATTCGAGTCGTTGAGCGCGATGGCACCGGGCAGCATAACCTCGATGCGCTCGCCGTCGCGGGTGAAATCCCAGCCGCTGACCTTGCCCGACTTGGACGAGAAATAATTGACGCAGCGATGGCGCTCCAGATCGTTCGGATGCAGCGGCATGCCGAAGCGCTCGATATACGAGGGCGCTGCGCAGGTGACGAAATTGATCACGCCAACGCGGCGTGCGATCAGGTTGTTGTCGATCAGGTCGCCACCGCGCACGGCGCAATCGACGCCTTCCTCGACCAGGTCGACCGGACGATCGGTGCTGCCCATCTCCAGCGTGATATCGGGATAGCGCGCGAAAAAATCGGGCAGGGCCGGAATCAGGATTTCGCAGGTCAGGCCCGTGGGCGCATCCACCCGCAGCCGGCCACTCGGGCTGAAGCGGTGGCGCGTGAGCGATTCTTCGGCGTCGCGCACGTCTGACAGGATCCGCACGCAGCGCTCGTAATACGCGGCGCCGTCGGATGTCACCGACACGTGACGGGTCGTGCGGTGCAGCAGGCGCGAGGCGAGCGATGTTTCGAGCGCCTGGATCAGTGTCGATACCGTCGCCTTGGGCATTTGCAGCGTATCGGCGGCGCGCGTGAAGCTGCCCGCATCGACGACTTGCACGAACACTTCCATGGCTTGCAGCTTGTTCATCCCAGTTTTCATTCGAAATTAGTGACATTGTTCAGGAATCTGAACAATCAATTCGGTATTGTCATCTTTATCCGATTCGGGATCAAGACTATTATGTGTGCATCGCAACAAAGTATTTACTTGAGAAGACGGAGCAGGACATGAGTATTCGAGATGGCATTTTTACCACGGTTGCAGTCACGCTTAGCGGCGTCGCGCTGGCGGGATTGCTTTGCACGGATGCTTATTCCCGCGCCGCCGGCGCCGAAGCACGCGGTGTGCGGGCGCTGTCGATGCAGATGCAGATGAGCTGCGTAGGCGATTGCGCTGCCGTTGACGAACGCATCGTCGAACTCGAGCTCGGGCAGGTCCCGCGATGAACGCCGTGGGCGACATGCCGGAGCGCGCGCTGAAAGTACGCGACCTCGAGGTCGCGGGCGCCACCGGCCCGCTGCCGGCGCGCCTCTACGCCGCCGGCCCGGCCGCCAAGCGCGACATGCTGGTCGTGTTCTACCACGGCGGCGGCTTCGACAGCGGCGACCTCGATGAGGCGGACGACTTCCTGCGCTCGCTGGCCGAATGCGATCACCTGCCGCTGGTGCTGGCGCCGAGCTACACGCTGGCCACGGTCAGCCCGTTTCCGGCCGCCGTCGAGGATGCGCATGCAGTGCTGCAGTGGGCCAAGAAGAACAAGACCAAGCTTGGCTGGAACGGCAAGCTACTGGTGACGGCCGGCATCGAAGCCGGCGCCAACCTGGCGGCCGTGTGCGCGCTGATGTCGCGTGATCGTGGTGGTCCGGCACTCGCTGGCCAGATCCTGGTCATGCCGATGCTCGATCCGGCCCTGAGCACCGGTTCGATGCGTCAGCTCACGCAATGCTCCGACCGCGAAAAGGCCGCCACGATCTGCGCCGAAGCCTATCGCGGCTACTTGCCCCATGCGGCCGACCGCTCGCATCCGTACGCGGCGCCGCTGCATTCGAGCCGGCTGAAGAACCTGGCGCCGGCACTGATCCTGTCGGCCGAAGACGATCCGCTGCGCGACGAAGCCGAGCTGTATGGCGCAAAACTGATCAATGCGGGCATCTGCACCACGGTGCGGCGCATGGCGCCCGCCGATTTGCAAGACCCCAACGGCCGCAATGAGTGCGCCTGCAAATGGCAGGCGATGGGCGAGATTGCCAACTTCCTGGCGCGGCTGGAGGGGCGGCAGGGGGCTTGACCCGGTCGGGTTGTTCCGATTACGTCATCACAACAATGACGTAGGGTGGGCGGGTTTCCCGCCCACGCGTCCAACGAACGATGGCGTGCCATAACCAGATGAGTTTGAACGCGTGGACGGCGTAGCCGACTGCGCGTCCCGGTCCACCCTACGTACAGCCAGCACGGTAAGTAATAGTCAATCACAATAAGGAAGTGCTAATGAATAACAGCGCCCAGTCGCAGCACCTGCCTTGCCGATAACACACGGCCACCCGCCGGCATAAGCCACCGGCTCTACATCAGCTAACAGAAATTTTTCCACGCCCCGGCGCGGAAGGGGATTCGTTTTGCCTGCGTTTCGTCTGGCCGACATGCCAGCGACGCGGGACGGGGTTCTATTGTCTTTTTTTTCATCGTCGTATTTCATCGTTCTTAATAAAAGGGTTAATCATGAATAACCAATCAGGGATGGGCAAACTGCGCGTCATCATCGCCGCGCTGGCAATCGCAGGTCTCGCCGGCGCCGGTCTCACCGGCTGCGCGGACGCCACCAGCGACGACGCACCGGCAGCAGCAGCGCCAAGTGCGCCGCCAGTCACGAGCGCGGTCGTCATTCAGCGCGCCGTGACGGAAACGCAGGAATTCTCGGGTCGTCTGGAAGCGATCGAAGTCGTTGCAATCCGCCCCCGCGTGTCGGGCTACATCACGGCCGTGAACTTCAAGCCGGGCGCCGAAGTGAAAAAGGGCGAGGTCCTGTTCGTGATCGATCCACGGCCGTATCAGGCCGAAGCCGACCGCACCAAGGCCGTCGCCGCTGCGGCGCAGGCACGCGCCGACCTGGCGCGCCTGGAATTGCAGCGCGCCGAGCGCCTGCTGGCCGACAAGGCCATCGCCCAGCGCGAGTTCGACGAACGTTCGGCCGGCCAGAAAGAACTGGATGCGAGCGTGCGCGCCGCCCAGGCCG
The DNA here is from genome assembly GCF_014200505.1 of Massilia aurea. Taxonomy (GTDB): domain Bacteria; phylum Pseudomonadota; class Gammaproteobacteria; order Burkholderiales; family Burkholderiaceae_D; genus Telluria; species Telluria aurea_B. The sequence continues at coordinate 306,541 of NZ_JACHBX010000004.1, forward strand.
AGCACGAAACGGCGCGCCTGAACCTGGCCTATACCCGCGTCACGTCGCCGATCGACGGCCGCGTGTCGAAGGCTGAAATCACCCTGGGCAACCTGGTGGACGCCACCGCGGTCCTGACCTCGGTGGTCTCGCTCGAACGCATCTACGCCAGCTTCGATGGCGATGAATCCACCTACCTGCGCGTCTCGCGCCGCACCAACGCCGGCCAGCCGGTGGACGTGAAGGTGGGCCTGGCCGGCGAAGAAGGTTTCCCGCACAGCGGCAAGCTCGAATTCGTCGACAACCAGCTCGACAGCCGCAGCGGCAGCGTGCGCATGCGCGCCACGCTGGCCAACACCGACCGCGCGCTGGCGCCGGGCCTCTTTGCCCGCGTGCAGATCGCCGGCGGTGCACCGACCCCGCAGATCCTGATCGTCGACCGCGCCATCAACACCGACCAGGACCGCAAGTTCGTCTACGTCGTCGACAAGGACGGCAAGGCCGAATACCGCAGCGTCAAACTGGGCCCGCTGGACGACGGTTTACGCATCGTGCGCGAAGGCCTGAAACCAGGCGAAAAGATCGTCGTGAACGGCCTGCAGCGCGTGCGTCCGGGCGCGCCGATCGCCGCGCAGGTCGTGCCGATGGTGGCCACCGCAGCACCGGCAGCGGCCACCCCAGCGGCTGCAACGGGAGCATAAGTCACCATGAACTTTCCTAAATTCTTTGTCGACAAACCGATCTTCGCGGTCGTGCTGTCGGTGATCATCTTTGTCGCCGGCCTGATCTCGATCTTCATGCTGCCGATTTCCGAGTACCCGGAAGTCACGCCGCCCTCCGTGGTGGTGCGCGCGCAGTATCCGGGTGCGAACCCGAAGGTCATCGCCGAAACGGTGGCCACGCCGCTGGAAGAGCAGATCAACGGCGTCGAAGACATGCTGTACATGTCGTCGCAAAACACGTCCGACGGCGCGCTGGCGCTGACCGTCACGTTTAAAATCGGCACCGATGTCGAGCAGGCCGAGACCGCGGTGCAGAACCGGGTCCAGCGCGCGCTGCCACGGCTGCCCGAAGAAGTGCGCCAGATCGGCGTGACGACCGTGAAGTCGTCGCCCAACCTGACGATGGTGGTCCACCTGAATTCGCCGGACGGCCGCTACGACGACCTGTACCTGCGCAACTACGCGGTGCTGAACGTGAAGGACCAGCTGGCCCGCATCAAGGGCATGGGCGAAGTCCAGCTGTTCGGCTCGGGCGACTATGCGATGCGTATCTGGCTCGATCCGCAGAAGGTCGCCGCACGCGGCCTGACCGCGGGTGACGTCATCGACGCGATCCGCGAACAGAACGTGCAGGTCGCGGCCGGCGTGATCGGCCAGGGTCCGGCCAAGGACGCCGACTTCCAGCTCACCGTGAACACGCAAGGGCGCCTGCAAAGCACCGACGAATTCGGCGACATCGTCCTGAAAACCAATGCCGAAGGCGGCACCACGCTGCTCAAGGATGTCGCGCGCATGGAGCTCGGTTCGAGCTCGTATGCGCTGCGCTCACTGCTGAACAACAAGTCGGCCGTCGCGATCCCGATCTTCGCCGCCCCTGGCGCGAATGACCTGCAGCTGTCCGCCGACGTGCGCACGACGATGGAAGCGTTGTCGCAGGAGTTCCCGGAAGGCGTGAAGTACTCGATCGTGTATGACCCGACCCAGTTCGTGCGCGAGTCGATCAACTCGGTCATCGTAACGCTGTTCGAAGCGGTCGTGCTGGTCGCGCTGGTGGTGATCATCTTCCTGCAGACCTGGCGCGCTTCGATCATTCCGCTGCTGGCCGTGCCGGTGTCGGTGGTCGGTACGTTTGCCGTGATGCTGGCCTTTGGCTTTTCGATCAATACGCTGTCGCTGTTCGGCCTCGTGCTGGCCATCGGTATCGTGGTCGACGATGCGATCGTGGTGGTGGAAAACGTCGAGCGCAATATCGCCGATGGCTTGAATCCGCGCGACGCGACCATCCAGGCCATGAAGGAAGTCAGCGGGCCGATCATCGCCATCGCGCTGGTGCTGTGCGCCGTGTTCGTGCCGATCGCGTTCGTGTCGGGCCTGACCGGCCAGTTCTATCGCCAGTTCGCACTGACCATCGCGATTTCGACCGTGATCTCGGCCTTCGCGTCGCTGACGCTGGCGCCAGCCCTGTCGGCCGCGCTGCTCAAACCGCACAACGCGCCGAAAGACCGCCTGACGCGCATGATCGATGCCGTGCTGGGTCGCTTCTTTGCTGCCTTCAACCGCTTCTTCGGCCGCTCGTCGGTGCGCTATGAACACGGTGTGAAAGGCGTCCTGCGCCGCAAGAGCGCTGCGATCGGCGTCTACCTGGCGCTGGCCGTGGCCGGGGTGTTCATGTTCAAGGCGGTGCCGCCGGGCTTCGTGCCACCGCAGGACAAGGCGTACCTGATCGGCTTCGCGCAACTGCCGGACGCCGCTTCGCTCGACCGCACCGACGCTGTGATCCGCCAGATGTCGAAGATCGCCCAGGAGATTCCCGGTGTCGAATCGTCGATTGCCTTCCCGGGCCTGTCGATCAACGGCTTTACCAATGCGCCGAACGCCGGCATCGTGTTCGTGGGCCTGAAGTCGTTCGATCAGCGCAAGGACAAGGCGAAAAGCGCCGAAGCCATCGCCGCCGAGATCAACAAGCGCATGGGCGCCGTCGAAGATGCGTTCGTGATGGTGCTGTCGCCACCGCCGGTCAATGGCCTCGGTACGACGGGCGGCTTCAAGATGATGATCGAAGACCGCGGCAACGTCGGCTACGAAGAGCTGAACAAGGCAGTCCAGGCACTGACGGCCAAGGCCGCGCAGACGCCGGAACTGGCCGGCGTGTTCTCGGGCTTCCAGATCAACGTGCCGCAGCTGTACGCGGACATCGATCGCGTGAAAGCCAAGCAACTGGGCGTGCCGCTGGCGAGCATCAACCAGACCTTGCAGGTGAATCTGGGCTCGCTGTACGTGAACGACTTCAACCAGTTCGGCCGCACGTATCAGGTGCGGGTGCAGGCCGACGCGCCGTTCCGTTCGCAGCGCGAGCAGATCGAGCAGTTCAAGGTGCGCAGCAATACGGGCGAAATGATTCCGCTGTCATCGATGATGCGCGTGAAGGACACGTATGGTCCGGACCGCGTCACGCGCTACAACGGCTATGTCTCGGCCGAGATGAATGGCGGCGCAGCGCCCGGCGTCTCGTCCGGCCAGGCGCAGGCGGCGATGGAACGCATCGCGAAAGAAGTGCTGCCGAAGGGCGTGTCGTACGAATGGACCGAGCTGACCTACCAGGACGTCCTGTCGGGTAACACGATGATCTATGTGTTCCCGCTGTGCGTGCTGCTGGTGTTCCTGGTGCTGGCGGCCCAGTACGAAAGCTGGACGCTGCCGCTGTCGGTGATCCTGATCGTGCCGATGTCGATCCTGTGCGCGCTCATCGGCGTCAAGCTCACCGGTGGCGACAATAACGTGTTCACGCAGATCGCGCTGTTCGTGCTGGTCGGCCTGGCGTCGAAGAACGCGATCCTGATCGTCGAATTTGCGCGTGAGCTGGAAGACCATGGCCGCAGCGTCGTCGAAGCAGCACTGGAGGCGAGCCGCCTGCGTCTGCGGCCGATCCTGATGACGTCGATCGCGTTCATCGCCGGCGTCGTGCCGCTGGTGTTCTCGAGCGGTGCGGGTTCCGAGATGCGCCACGCCATCGGTGTCGCCGTGTTCTGGGGCATGCTGGGCGTGACCTTCTTCGGCCTGTTCCTCACGCCGCTGTTCTATGTGTTGCTGCGCTCGCTGGCCAAGCGTTTTGAAAAACCCGTGCACACCGCGCCTGCGGTGGCGCACAGCGCAGAAGGAGTGCACTGATGAATACGATGATTGCAAAGGGCGTCGCGCCCCTGTTGGCAGCGTTGCTGCTCACGGCCTGCGCCACGCCCGACTTCGTGCAGCCGCACGTGGCCACGCCGGACGCCTTCCGCGAGTCGCAGGCGCCAGTGCCGGCCGCGGAAGTGGCGGGCATCGACGGCGCGCGCTGGAAGCCGGCGCAGCCGGCCGAGCAGCAGCCGCGCGGCCAGTGGTGGCTGGCCTTCAACGATCCGGCGCTGACCGCGCTGATCGACGAAGCCGCCGCCAACAACGCCAACCTGTCGGTCGCGGCCAGCCGCGTCAAGCAGGCGCGCGCGATTGCCGGTATCGCCGAAGCGGATCGTATCCCGCAGGTCGGCGTGGGCATCGGCGCCCAGCGTGCGCGCCTGTCGCCGCGCGAATCGAACCTGCCGCAAGGCGTGGGGACCGACGCGTACACGAGCTACAGCGCGCGCCTGTCGGCCAGCTACGAAGTCGACCTGTTCGGCCGCGTGGCGGCCGGCGTGTCAGCGGCGCGGGGCGATGCGGCGACGTCCGAAGCCAACTTCCGCTCGGTGCTGCTGGCCTTGCAGGCCGACGTCGCGCAGACCTATTTCAGGCTGCGCGCGCTCGATGCCGAGCTGGTGACGCTGGCCGACACGGTGCGCCTGCGTGAAGAAAGCATCAAGGTCACGCAGCGCCGCTTCGACCTGGGCGACATCGGTGAATTCGACCTGTCGCGCGCCCGCACCGAGCTGTCCACGGCGCGCGCCGAAGCCATTGGCGTGCAGCGCCAGCGCGCAACGACCGAGCATGCGCTGGCGGTCTTGCTGGGCAAGCCGGCAGCCGATTACGTGGCTGGTCCGAGCCCGCTGCTCGATGCGAGCCTGATGCCGGCGATTCCTGCCGGCCTGCCATCGTCGCTGCTGGAGCGCCGGCCCGACATCGTCGCCGCCCAGCGCGCGATGGAGGCGTCGAACGCCCGCATCGGCGTGGCGCGCGCGGCGATGTTCCCGGCCTTGACCATCAATGCCGATGGTGGCGGCGTGGGCGGCGTGTTCTCGGAAGTGTTCAAGTGGAGCAGCCGTTCGTGGGTGCTCGGGGCCCTGGCCTCGATGCCGATCATCGACGGTGGCCGCAACCGCAACAACATCGTGCGCAGCGAAGCGGTGCTCGAAGAATCGGTGGGCACCTATCGCCAGAGCGTGCTGGTGGCGTTTGCCGAGGTCGAGGATAACCTGGCTGGTCTGCGCATTCTGGCGGGGCAGGCCGGTGAGATCGACGCGGCCGTTGTCTCGGCGCGCCGCTCGGCCGACCTGGCACAGAAGCTGTACGACGCCGGCCGCTCGAGCTATCTCGAACTGCTCGACGCCCAGCGCAACCTGGCGGTCGTGGAGCGCACGGCAGTGCAGTTGCGCGGTGAGCGCGCACTGACGACGGTGGCGCTGATTCGCGCGCTGGGCGGTGGTTGGGATGCGGCGCAGCCAATAAATGCAGCGCAGCCAGTAAATGCGGCGGTGGCGCAACGCTGATCCGTGGAGGTAGGGTGGGCGGGTCTCCCGCCCACGCGTTCAACTAGCCGTGGCATATCGCTGAGCGAGGTTGGTTTGAACGCGTGGGCGGCATAGCCGCCCACCCTACGAAAAGTTGTTTGCCCTTTGCGGCGGTGCGTGCAAGCGCACCGCCGTTTTTTTCGTTTGTGTAGCAAAACTACAAAAATATCCGGATTCAATTGACTCTAATAAACGTCAGGAACAGAATCTGTGGGCCGAAAGCGTCCGCTTAGAGACCATGGCAACCAGTTGCGTAGTTTATCTACGTGACCAACAGTACGTCCATCGATGTCCTGAAGGACTGAAACACGTCAATTACACCGGAGGAGACAAAATGAAGAAAAGCATCATTGCCATGCTTGCCACCAGCGTTGTGGCATTGAGTAACCCGGCCCTGGCCGCCACCCCGCCTGCCCAGGCGGGTAACAGTTCAGCCGTGCTGCTGCAGGGCTTCCACTGGAACTCGTCGAGCGCCAGGAGCCCGAACTGGTACAACACCCTGCAGGGCAATGTGGGCGAGCTGAAAACCATGGGCTTTAGCCACGTCTGGTTCCCGCCGCCGTCCGATTCGGCGGCCTCGCAGGGCTATCTGCCGCGCCAGCTGAACAACCTGAATTCCGCCTACGGCAGCTCGGCCGAACTGACCAACGTCGTGCGCGCGTTCACGAACAGTGGCATCAAGGCGGTGGCCGACGTCGTCGTCAACCACCGCGTCGGTACCACCGGCTGGTCGGACTTCACCAATCCCAACTGGACCACGTATTCGATCGTCAACAACGACGAGTGCAACTGCGGCCTGGGCAGCGCCGATACGGCGCTCGGCTTCAACGGCGGACGTGACCTGGACCACCGCAACGTCGGCGAAGTCCAGAACGGCATCACCACGTGGCTGAACTACACGCTCAAACCCGTGGGCTTTACCGGCATGCGGGTGGACTATGTGCGGGGCTTCAGCCCCAGCTACGTCGGGCAGTATGCGAATGCCTTCAACGCCGAATTCTGCGTCGGTGAGCTGTGGAACGACCTGAACCTGAACAACGTCGATGCGCACCGCCAGGAAATCATGAACTGGATTAACGGGACCAGCAACAGCTGCGGCGCGTTCGACTTCACCACCAAGGGCCTGCTTAACGACGCGCTGGCCAACGGTAATTACTGGCGCCTGAAGGATGCCGCGGGCAAGCCGCAGGGCGCCATCGGCTGGTGGCCGGCGATGGCAGTGACGTTCGTCGACAACCACGATACCGGTCCATCCGAAAGCTGCGGCAACGGCCAGAACCACTGGGCGGTGCCGTGCGGTTCGGTGATGCAGGGTTACGCCTATGTGCTGAGCCACCCCGGCATTCCGACCGTGTACTACCCGCACATCTACAACTGGGGGCTGAAGACGCCGATTGCCGCGCTGATGGCAGCGCGCCGGGCAGCCGGGGTGACGTCGACGTCGCCGGTGGCGATCCAGCAGGCGGTGCAGGGACTGTACGCCGCAGTCGTCACGGGCAACACGCGCCAGCTCGCGATGAAGATCGGACCGAACGCCTGGAGCCCGGCCGGCACGGGCTGGGTGCTGCAGACGTCGGGCAGCAATTACGCGGTGTGGATGAAGTAAGGCTGCGCTGTGTGTGACGTACCGGCTGCCGGCCACGGCGGCCGGTCGTCGACGTGCTGCGGCGGCGCGCCGCTACAATGGCGCCATGTCCATCGCATCTGCTTGTGCTCCTGTTCCACCGCTCACCGGCCTCGCGCCCGTGATCGACGCCACGACCCGCATTCTCGTGCTGGGCAGTTTTCCGGGCGCCGTCGCTGGCGGCCGGACAGTATTATGCGCACCAAATTATGCGTGACGAGGCTTGTTCTGTATATATGTAAAATGGGCTCAGAACCTACATGGCGCTAGGGTTCAGGCCCATTCACACAATCGTGATCTGGAGATGAAGTACTCATTTCACATGTTGCTACGTCTAACTCACTACAAGTAAAGTTGTGCCTATGCTAGTTGGCTTGCCGCCCGTTCTTGATCAACAAACCCGTATTGTTATACTTGGGAGTTTTCCTGGTGGAGCGTCACTTTCGGCAAAGCGATACTATGCCCATCCAAGGAATCAGTTCTGGCGGCTTATGTCTGCAGTGACAAACGAGCCTCTTGCGGACATGGATTACGACGAGCGATTAGCTCGCTTGCTTGCTCACCAGATCGGCTTGTGGGACACCATCGCTACTTGCAAACGTGAAGGAAGCTTGGACGCTGCTATTCGCCAGGCACAGGCCAACGAATTCGGCGTTTTGCTACGGCACAGCCCTCATCTTTTCCGCGTCTGCTTCAACGGTAAGACCTCCGGAAAATCCGAGCAACGCTTTAGCATGGCAGGGTTCGAAACCCTCGTATTGCCTTCGTCATCCCCAGCCTACGCTCATATGTCTTTCGACGATAAGCTGGCTGCTTGGAAGAAGGTCGTAGATCCAAAGCGGGCAATCGCGTTGCTGGACGAGGTAGTCCCCGCGATTGACACAATCCACGTGCGAATTCCAAATCTGGGCGCATGACGCGTCTTTTAGCCTAGCAAACATCTTGTTAAGGCTGCACTCGGCCCGTAGCGAGCGCTTGGAGCCGCCATATGGAAGCAACTTCAAGCAGTGCGCCAAAAATAGAGGTGGACTGTCGGTAGAGGTCGACTGTCGGCCGAGGCGGGCAAAACGTCCAGCCCTTGGTGTATTTTGGTAGAGGGGAAAGGTTCAGCAGTTGAAGGCTGCCGTAGAGCATTTGAAAATGCGACAATCCATCACGTTGTGTGTTACCTAAACCTCTAGAGCAGATCGAAACCATGAGACCTACATTAGCTGTCATCTATCAAACCGGCATGCCCGCCGCCTCCTTTGAAGAATTCGCTAGGACGGTGAGCGATGGGTCGTTGGAGGTACATTTGGAGGCGACTGAGCCTCGAGGGCCGCTCGCTGGCATCATGTGGACCATGATGACTGTGAGTGCTGCTTTCATAGGAAGCAATTACTTTGGCGGGATGCTGAAGGAGTTGGGCAAAGACCATTACTTGGTTCTTAAAGATGCTTTGGCTAAGCTGACGCAGAGAACCATGGAGATACCTAGAGTTGAGCCTACGATGTTCGGCACCACTGGGAAGGTTGACCAGACTGATCCATTCTCTATGGGCTTTTCGATCTGGGCTGAGCTTCCAAACGAGAGGAGGGCAAAGCTCCTCATACCGAAGGTAGCCGACAAGGAGGATTACGCCAAGCTAAGCGACGCGTTTTTTGAGTTCGCTAGGCGATGCCACGAAGAAGGCGAAGGCGTACTCACCGGGATTGGGTTTGACGTTTCTCGAAAGAGCGATCCGATTACTGTCGCCTATAACAAGATGACCAGCGCAATTGAGTACGCAAATCCTTTTGCCCGCTAGCGATTAGAACGCTTAACAAAAGCTTTTATTTGCTCTGGAGAGCTAAGCAACCGTACCAGTATTTTCTGCTCTGACCGTCCGCTATCGGTTATTTTTACTTCAGAGGCTGGGCCAGTTTTACTACAACGGACGGCAACGAAGGGATTGCTTGGCGACCTCAGAAATAAACTAATACTTTTCTCGGGCTAGTCGCGCACTGTCCCATAGCATGCTGTTCGTTAGCGAAAAGCTGAAATAGGGCCACTTACAAATCCCATTTCGGCACAGGTGGGAATAACGAAACAAAGGGCTTTGCGTTGACGGCGGCCAGCAGCGCGAGAAGCGTCGGCCAATTGCGGAATAGGTCAACATCGTCGTGGCGGCCGTCGCCAAAGTCTGTGTAGCCGTAGTCTTCGAGCGCGTGCAATGCGCGACGAATGCAGTCTTCGCGAAGTGCTTGAGAGGGAAATAGAAATTGTATGAGGCGGTTCGACACGTTCGCGTAGCTGTGCCGCGTATAAGGAAGGAAATCTATCACAATGCGGCGGACGAAACTTTCGAGTGCCGTTTCATGGGGTTCGCCAATCTCGCTTCGCCAACCCGCCGTAATCCATTTCCACGAAGGCACTTCCTGAGTCTTCGCGAGGCGGTCGGGATGAAGCATATAGAGCAGACGGGCCGTGGGAGAAGCGCCCCAAGGCCACTCCATTGCCGCCTCGACATTAGCAACGTAGTGAAAGCGATTCGGCAAATTGAGTGCTGCAGGAAGATGAGCATCGATTGCCTGCGCGACCCTGACCAGGGCATAGTCGTGCAACGGACGCTCGGTATATGAAGCTAGGATCAGCCTTGAGATCCCTTCAAGCTGCTTGCCGAAATTTTCATAATGCATCGGACGCGTGAATTCGAACGCGACCTCCATTAGCACCGGATGAACTTCAGCACGTTTCTCCAACACCAGCCGACGCATCGCGTCCGAAGAGTTATTGTCGAGCGTATACCAATCGCCGTCCGTGCTCGTCAAAACGCCCATCATTTGCAGGTGTTCGATATATTCGGCTGGCGTCAATTGAACTTGTGTGTTCTCGTGTACACGCTTCGCGATATCGATCATGTTAGGGAGATGACGATTTAAGCTGATTTTAGGGTGCCGTTCCATAACGACAAACCAACCGAGCAGCATAGCTGCATGTCTCGTCGGCTCATGAGGAAAACTCGCCAAGAGAGATAACGTGCGCTCGCCGGTCGTGTCTCGCAGCGCGTCGCGCGCTAACTGGCCCAAAAATTCGCCGTTCGGCTCGGACGGTTTCATAAGCGTGTGGCCCAGTTGGCGATAGTGGGAAGTCGACATCGAGAACAAGGACAAGAATTCTTCCTCCTGCTTTTCAGCGGGATGGACCATTTCACCTATACGTTTTCGCACCAGAATGCCGAAAAATGCCAAACTGAACGGCTCCGTTAGCATCTCCAGCAGCATCTCACGCGCGGCCTGAAGCGATGCCAGCTGCCATCCATATAGACCAGCGTGGTTAGCGACAATTTTCCACCGCCTGTCAGCATCGTAGTGTTCCAAGCCCAGCTCAATTACATGCGGCTCTAGGTGAGTACGCAGATAATTCGGCAGTCGTGCATACACTCCGGTGTCGCAAGTGATGATCAGATACTTGTCTGCCCCACGGCGGTTGAGGAGGGCGGCTAGATCGGCTGCGGGAGTGGATTTGCTTCCACTTTCTAAACTCCAGCCATTCTTCGCGATCAATAGCACAGGGCCAATTGTATTCAGCTTGTCTTCCAGATCGTTCAAATTCCGGAGAGTAAAATGCTGACAGGGATGGTCAATGAGGTCGAAGCCGGCCGCCAAGTGGTCAGCCAACGCCGCCTTGCCGATGTCGGGCGGGCCGATGACGATGACGCACCCCGTATCGTGCAAGATGGCTGCCGCCTCGTCGGCGTTCGAAGGCGGCACATAATACGGCGCGGGCAGGGCCGTACGCCGTGCTCCATGCCTCGCCATTACCGCCGCGACTTCGTCGGCAGAAACGGTATTGGTACGGCGACCCAAGATGCAGTCCCAGAACAGGTTTTTCAGTTCGGTCCGACATGCGGTTACATTAACGTGTGGTACTCCACCTTTTGTCCGCAGCAGCTCTAAGGTATCGGCGACGAGCAACCTTTCCGTAGCATCCGGTTTGATATGGATGCGCCCGATAATGGAATCATGCTGGTCAAGAAGCTCTTTCGGTAATAGTTTCGCTGGTAGCGCTGGCGCATTGGAGAACGATCCGACAAGGCATCGAAGTTCACTCTTGACCTGTGCGTTAGTGATGAAATGGTAGTGCAGTGTTTCGTCGTCCAACAGCAACTGCAGTGCGCTTTGCCGCCGCCGCGTAGGCTCGTCCGCCTCATGCCACGCCGTGCTTCCGGCGAGAACGCGTCTGAACGCAGCCACCGTCCAGACGTCATGAGACAGCGTTTTCATTTGGTACAGAAACGTCTGGTCCTGTTCCGCCAGCACAGTCATGACCGACGATACCTTGTCGGGCGAGGCCGGCTTCACAACGATCTTGGCACACATGTCCTCATGGTTGTCTGGCTCGATAACCACCTCGGACACGCGCCGCTCGCCCAACATTAGCAACAGCGCCTCGTATAACGAGGCAGTAGCCTGGTACTCGTACCCAGCGGCACCGCCCGAATTTCCACTTGTACCTGATAATTCCACATATTCTCCAGCGTCGAGACTTCAAAGCAGTACCGACCTGTCCCAACGATAAGATCGATACCTCGAGCGAGCAGTACGCGCGGCATGTCCCCGTCTGTAGGTACTAACTGCTTTGTACTTAGCGGTGAACGGAAGCCGTGCTTTGCCTCGATCATAACAGCCGCTGGCAGCGCCGCTTCCTCAACTTTTGGCTTGTTGGCCTACTCTCTCTTTACGGTTTAGTTGCTCCAAGAAAACTTTTGGCTCATACGTAACTGACTAACCACAGCGGGAATCGGCGGTATTGACCTCAGACCTTGGCTTCAGGGCAAGTAGATCATTTGACCAGATAGACTATCAAAGTGTCGTGTGTTTCAATATGTCAAAAGACAGAAAGGCCAACTACCTTTATTCATGCCATTGTGATAACATCGTTGCAAATTAATAATTCGTGATGGCCTATGGCTTTGTTTGATGCGACAAGAGCGTTTTTTATCAGGCATGCAAGACTAGTGGCTGTTGTTCAACTTACTAGTGCGTTAGCATTGGGCGGAGGCTCAGTATGGTATGGCGCTTGGTATCAAGACGCACAGGGGGAACTACATGACGAACTTAAGAAATCTAACGCAAAAACTCCGAAACCCAATTTTTGGGCGGTATCTAAAGCAGGATTAAATTGGGCATCGCCTGTTCCGTACACAGCTTTTGGCCTTATTTTTGGGCTTATATCGGGTGCTGGCGTATTTATTACCGCCGCACGCGTAGAAAAATTGGAAGCAGATGCTGCTTCCAATGAAGTTGCACGTCAAACTTTCGCCCGAGACCTGGAAAACGAGCAAGAAGATCATGCTGAAACTCAGAAGTACTATTACGACGCTTTACATGAACATTTAAAGAGATATTGCTGTTCGGAAATTCCGAATTTCGATGACTCGTGTCGCGCCAGCATTTACCGTTATGATGGCGAATCGGGCGTAATGCGTATGGTTTTTCGCCATTGTGCAACGTCTCGTTACAATAGTAAGGGTCGAGTAACCATTCCTGCGAACGAAGGAATAATTGGTGCTGTTTTGCAAAACGGGGACGACGCCTTTATAAATAAGTTGCCAATGAAGACAAGCGTTCCAAAATACAGCAAAGCGGCCAATAAAGTGTTGGGAAATTATGGTACCTCGATCCATGAAAATACGTTGCAGAGATTGAGAATGCCATCACGCTGCTATTACGCTTTCGCCCTGAGGAATATAAGTGATGGTAGTAAGTTTGCTGTGATAGTTCTAGAAAGTACTAATGAAAGTCATTTCGATCCAGATCAAATAAAGCCGGTGTTGGGTAGTCACGCGCATCACGCAGCACAATATGTACGTCATATCATACGTCTAGACACAGTTTTGAACCCTTATGGAGTTTCCTAAATGGGAATTGACGATATTTTATTGTATATCTGCTTAAGATATCCTCGCCCTCAAGAATTGTCGAAGGCTCGATTAACCAAGATGGTTTATTTGGCAGACTGGAACTCTTGTGTGAGAAATGGGCGGCAACTTACTTCAATAAACTGGTATTTTAACAACTTTGGACCTTATGTCGAAGACGTCGTAGAAGCTGCGAAACGATCGCCTATGCTTGATGTAATGGAAACCGAGAATTTTTACGGCGATCCGAAACAGGTAATCAGAGTTCGCCCCGATGCGATTTTGCCTCGTCTCGATCGACCAACACAAGAGATACTAGAATACATCATAGATGAGACAAAGGGTCTTTACTGGTCAGATTTTATTCGATACGTATATGCGACAAAGCCAATAGCTGAGAGCACGAGGTATTCCAAACTTGACCTTGAAAAGTTTGCCCGACAAGCCGGAAACTATTGACGGCTATTATTGCTCTTTAGTTGCAAGGCCAAGCGCTTTTATGTTGCCGTTGTTGCGTAGCGTTGTCTGCTGCTTGAAACCGTCGGCTTCAATGGCAAGACGGCGGGGAAATTTGCACCGCGATTTGCTGCGGCAGGTTATCGGACGGTGCTGCTACCATCGACCTCGCCGGCGGATGCGGCGATGCCCTTTGCGCAAAAGCTGGTGGACTGACGACGCTGACCCGTTCCAGGCCGCAGAGAACGCGACTCGCGCAGCCTATTTGCGCCAGGGTGTCTTGGCAGGTCTGACCACCGACCGATCTGTTAGGCGGCTATGCAGATATGCGCGCACGTCGTCGGGCGCGTAGCCCTGGCCCTGCGCCAACATCTCTGCTCTGGCGTCACGAGCTTGCGCAACGAAGGCGGCACGCTTCTCAACCGCATGGACGGCTTGCCGGATCGCCTCGACCATGAATGCATGCGAGCTGATGCCAAGCACGTGGGCAGCATCGATTGCGCGCTGCTCGAGTTCATCGGTAAGTTTCAGTGGGATCGTTGACATGGGATTGTGCCTCGTTTGCGAGCCTGCCTACCGGATATGCGTCCCGGTCCCCGCCGCCATCTTCCGCAGATACGCCAGCTTCGCCACGTACACCTCGCGCATGTCCTGCCGCGTGCTGTGGTCGACCGCCAGCGCGATCTGTTCCCGCGCATCACGCACGTGCTCCAGCTGCAGGTGGGCGACGCCCAGCCAGAACCGGAACTCGTCGTTGTACGGCGCGCGCTGCACTTCGCGCGCGAAGTGGGCCACTGCGTCGTCATAGCGGCCGGCCTTGAGCGCGGCCGTGCCCAGATCAAAATAGTGATATGGCGGCGTCGGATCAACCGCCGCGATGCGCGCGGCCAGCGCCGCCGCTTCCAGTGGCCGGCCCAGCGCCACCAGCACCGGCTGCAGGTTGTGCAGCACTGCCAGGTTCTCGGGCTCGCGCACCAGCGCGGCCTGGAACGCGCGCTCGGCCAGCGCCGGTTCGCCATGCCGCTGGTAGATCACACCCAGCGTGTTGAGCGTGCTCGCCACGCCGGGCCGTGCCAGGACCGCCGCGCGCGCCCACCAGTAGGCGTCGTCGCGGCGGCCCTGCACCAGTGCTTCGGCGGCGCGGTTGTTCAGGAACAGGGCGACGATGTCGTCTTCTTCGAGCTCGCGCGTGCGCAGGCGCGCGGCCTCGTCGCGCGGGATGAAATCGACGACCAGCACGCGCTGCGGGTGGTAGCCGCGCGGCGCGTCGGCCGGGCGTTCGCCCAGGCTGACGTTGATGTGGGAGCTGGACAGGTACAGGCCCGCAGTGCGGCTCCAGGTGTTGTCGACGTCCACGCTCTGGAACCGGACCGGCATGCCCAGCTCTTTGGCAAAGGCCGCCGTCATGATCACCAGCGACAGGCAGTTGCCGGTGCGCGCGGCGTAGGTCTGGCTGGCGGTGCGGGTGGTGGTCGATTCGTACTCGAGCTTGAGGTCGGACTTGCTGTAGAGCGCATCGACCAGGCCGTGCTGCAGGCCTTTGGTGCGCAGGCGCGACGTGAATGCGCTGCTGTTCAGATAAGTGCGCATCGCGGTGCTGAGCGCGAACAGGTCATGCGCGCCGATGGGCTCTGAGGGTGGCGCGAAGCGCGCATCGGCAAACAGGGCCGCTGGCGGGGCAGGGGGAGGAGCGAGACTGGCGCAGCCGGCCAGCAGCATGGACAAAAACAGCCAACCGAGCGACAGCCAATTGAACAATACCCAGCGCATGGCGCCTCCTGCAAACGAGCGTACTGACAAGGCAGTATCCGCTCCCTTGCGGGCGAAGTCAAAACTCAGTCTTCGTGAAACGCTTCCAGCAGTTCGTCCATGATCTCGGCGGTTTCTTCGTCCGACAGGCCCAGATAGGCGCAGGCGGCGACGCCGCCCTTGTTCCATTCGTTCGACTCGGCGTGGCCCTGGTAGCGGCAGATCGCGTTCTCGGCCAGCAGCGACAGGGCGACCAGCGAGCGCACCGGCCCCGCGGTGGCGGCGTCGTCGATCACGGCGAAATCGTGATGATGCAGGATGGCCCAGGCGACGTGGTCGGACAGGCCCCAGTTACGGGCCAGCAGGCAGCCCATCGCGGCGTGGCTGGTCGCGTGGCGTTCGTTTTCGAGGTCGGTGAACGGGCGATGGGCTTCCATCGACGCCGCGCCGTAGGTCACGTCGTAATCCTTGAAGCGGTCCATCAGGAGCGGCACGCCGGTGTCGCAGAACAGGCCGAACGTGTGCGCCACGTCGGCCTCGCCCATGCGCAGACGGCGCGTCAGGAACACCATCGCGTGCGCGCGGCGGGTCGAGATGTCCCAGAAGCTGGCCAGTGCGGCGCTGTTCACGGGAATCGCCTGGCGCGCCAGCAGCCCGGTCATCAGGGCCGCGACCTGGTTAATCCCCAGGAACAGGATGGCCTGCTCGATCGACTTGGCCTTGCGGCGCCCGCCGTAGACGGCCGAATTGGCCAGCTTGAGCAGGGCGCCGGACATGCCGACGTCGCTCGCCACGATCCGGCCGATGGCGTCGGGCGATGGATCGTCGGCCCCCAGCTCGCGCTGCAGATCGGCGAGCAGGCTCGGCCGCGGTGGAATGCGGATCGACTTGATCAGGGCATCGACCTGGTCGGTTTGGGGGGCGGATTCGACGACGGTATTCATGAAATGGCGGGGCACGAGAGGGCATCTCGGACGTTGCGGGGGAACGTGTCACTATACTCCACACGCCAAAATATTGCAGCAAGGCAATGTGCAAATCAACTGGTTAATGTAGCAATTCCACCATAGCGCCAGGGCACTGGCGTGCGCGCTAGAATCCCGACATGGCTATTTCGACAATTGCAGGAATTGATTTTTCCGCCGATGCCGCCACCGTGGCGCGCCAGCTGATCGGGGTGACGGTGCTGCTCGACGGGGTGGGTGGGCGCATCGTGGAGACCGAGGCCTATGACCGCGAAGATGCGGCCTCGCACGCGTTTGCCGGCGAGACCGAGCGCAATGCGTCAATGTTCGGTCCACCAGCGCATGCCTACGTCTACCGCTCGTACGGCATCCACTGGTGCCTGAACTTCGTGTGCCGCGAGGCGGGGCATGGCGCTGGGGTGTTGATCCGCGCGCTGGAGCCGGTGGCGGGGCTGGACGTCATGCGCGCCCGGCGCGATGCGCTGGAAGAGCGCGCGCTGTGTTCGGGGCCGGGCAAGTTGTGCCAGGCGCTGGGCGTGACGCGTGCGCATGACGGAATGGCGCTGGAGGGGGCGTCGTTTACCTTACTGCCGGCAGAGGCGGGACTGGTCGTCGTGGAAGGCATCCGCATCGGCATCTCGAAGGCGGTCGACGTGCCGTGGCGCTTCGGCCTGGCCGGCTCGCGCTTTCTGAGCCGGCCAATCCGTAGCCAGGCGCGCAACTAAGCCGACCCGCGGCGGCGCGTTGTCGCCGGCGGCAGGGCCGGCACCGGCTTCGCGCGCATCGTGCTGGCGCGGCTGCGGCGATCGGCCACGCCCTGGAAGCCCACCGCCGGCGCGTCGTCGTGCGCTTTTTCCATTCCTTCCACCTCTTCGACGTCGTCGTCACCCGGTGCGATGCGGAAGATCGCCACGGCCTTCGCCAGATTGACGGTCTGCTCGTTCAAGCTTTCGGCCGCTGCTGCGGCCTGCTCGACCAGCGCTGCATTCTGCTGCGTCATGCTGTCCATCTGTCCGACCGCGCGATTGACGTCGGCGATGCCGTCGGCCTGCTCGGTGCTGGCGATGCTGATGCGCCCGATGATGTCGTTCACCTGGCGCACCGACGAGACGATATCGCCCATGCTGGCGCCGGCTTCGCTGACCGACGCGTTGCCCCGTTCGATGATGCTGACCGAGTCCGCGATCAGGCCCTTGATCTCCTTGGCTGCTGCCGCCGAGCGCTGTGCCAGCGTGCGCACTTCGGACGCCACCACGGCAAAGCCGCGTCCCTGTTCACCGGCGCGCGCCGCTTCAACCGCTGCATTCAGGGCCAGGATATTGGTCTGGAACGAGATGCCGTCGATGACGCCGATGATCTCGACGATCTTGCGCGAACTGGCCTGGATCGATTCCATCGTCGTCACCGCCCCTTGCACCGCCTGGCCGCCGCGCGCGGCCAGCTGCGCCGCTTCGGCCGCCAGCTCGGATGCCTGGCGCGCATTGGTGGCGTTGTCCTTCACCGCCGTGGTCAAGGTCTCCATCGTGCTGGCCGTCTGCTCGAGCGAGCTGGCCTGCATCTCGGTGCGGCTCGACAGGTCCATATTGCCAGTGGCGATTTCGCGCGACGCCGTATCGATCGAGCGCACCGCCGTCATCACGCTGCGCAGCGCCGCATTCAGGCGCGCGATCGTGTGATCCAGCGCGCGGCCCGTGTCGGCGATTTCGTCGCGGCCCTGCGCGTCTACCGGTGGCGCGTCGAGCCGGCCCTCGGCCAGTTCGCCGACCGTGTGCGCGATCGAGTGGATCCCTGCCAGCATCGCGCGCCGCACCAGCATCGTCACCGCCAGCGACAGTGTGATCGACAGCAGCACCAGGCCAGCCATGGTCCAGCCCAGCGTGCGAAATTCAGCCCTGGCGGCGGCGTAGGCTTCCTGGTTCATGGTCTTTTCGATCTGTGCCAGTTGCGTCAGCGCGGCGTCAAGCGCGCCGAACTGCTGCTCGGCCTTCTGCATCGCATTGGTGGCGATCGACTGGTCCACGGCCGCCATCTCGATGGTCTCGCCGATCGCCTTGCGATAGCGCGTCAGCGCCGCCTGCGAGGCCGCGACCGGCGCGCGTTCTTCGCGTTCGGCGGCGTGCGCGAACTTGCCCAGTTTGTCGCCGATGGCGGCGTGCCGGCGGCCGATATCGGCCGTCAGTGCGCGCAAGCGGTTCTCGGCGAAGCTGCCATTGGTCCAGGCCAGCAACTGGTAGGCGTTGGCGTGGACGAAGCGCGCCTCGCCGGCGACATCGGCCACCGCCTGCAGGCGCGCCGCGCGCACCTGCACCATGTGTTCCAGCGAGGCGTTCTGGCGCACCATGCCATAGTAGGCGGCGCCTGACAGCATGGTCAGCAGCACGAGCACGAGGCCCGGGGCCAGCAGCAGTTTCTGGCCGATCCGCAGTTTGTTCAGCATGGGTCACTCCACAAAAAAAGCTGCCATCGCGGGCAGGGCGACGGCAGCGACAGCAGGGGATGCGCGAGGCCGGCGCAGGCTTATTTCTTGTAGATGCCCGCTTCGAGCACCACGCCGTCGACCAGCAGGATGTAGGTCGTCTTGGGTTCGATCTTGCCGGTGGTGGGATTCTTGTACTGGTAATCGACCCAGCCCTTGCCCTTGGCGGCGGCCAGCTCGATGATCTCGCGCCGGTACTTCTTGCCGTTCGCATCGGGTACGTCGGTCAGGTCCTTGCCGACGATCGACGGGTTGTAGGGGTGGGCCAGCACGATGCCGGTCTTGACGTCGCGCAGGTCGATGTACAGCGGGCCCTGGACGAATTCCGGGTCCTTGGCATTGATGCGCTTCATCATTTCATCCTTGCCCTTGGCCTTGATCAGGGCGGCGCCGCGTTCGGCCATGGCGATGGCGTCCTTTTCGGTCGGCTCATTGGCCAGGGCGGCAGTCGAGGCCAGCCCCAGGCACAGGGCGGCGGTAGCGATCAGTTTCATGGTGGTGCTTCCTTTCGCGGTAAATGCCTCGGAAATATTGCTTAAGTGCATTCACTACTCTAGCGGCGCGTGCCCGAGCCGGATTGCGCACGCACAAGCGCGTGGAAATCGCACGGGCGCCGTTGCGCCGATGCCGCACTTTTTCCTACAACAGCCCGTGATTGTCCTATTCATGCAGTCAGACACCATCTCATTGATTGATGGCAATTGCTGTCCATTTGGCCTCCCTAAGATGGGTTCTTTCCGGCAATCCGCCGCCTTCCCATCGTCTTCTTCTGGAGATCTTCGTGAACACGACTGCAACGACGCCCACCAAGTTCAAGCCCTTCACGCGCCAGTCGATCGTGAGCGCGCGCCAATGGGAGTGGCTCACGCCCGAGCTGCAGGAAGCCGTGCAGGTGGTCTCGCACGTGCTGCCGTTTCGCACCAATGCGTATGTGATGGATACGCTGATCGACTGGTCGCGGGTGCCGGACGATCCGATCTACCGCCTGACGTTCCCGCACCGCGACATGCTCCCGGGCGCCGAATACGAGCAGCTGCGCGACCTGGTGCTGGTCAAAAAAGACGACGCCGCGATCGCGCGCCTGGTGCACGCAATCCGCATGCGCATGAACCCGCACCCGGCTGGTCAGATGACGCACAACGTGCCGCGCGTGAACGATGCGCCGCTCAAAGGCCTGCAGCACAAGTACAAGGAAACCGTGCTGTTCTTCCCCAGCGCCGGGCAGACCTGCCATGCCTATTGCACCTTCTGCTTTCGCTGGCCGCAGTTCGTCGGCATGGACGACCTGAAGTTCGATGCGCGCGAGTGCGGCGAACTGGTGGACTACCTGAAGGTGCACACCGAGGTCACCGACGTTTTGATCACCGGGGGCGATCCGATGATCATGAATACGCGCTCGCTGGCCGAATTCCTCGAGCCGCTGTTGATCCCCGAACTGGCCCACATCCAGAACATCCGCATCGGCACCAAGTCGGTCGCGTACTGGCCGCAGCGCTTCGTGTCGGACAAGGACAGCGACGATCTGATGCGCCTGTTCGAGAAGGTGGTCGCGAGCGGCAAGAACCTGGCCATCATGGGCCACTACAACCACGCGGTCGAACTGCGCGCACCGATTGCGCAGCAGGCGGTCAAGCGCATCGTCGGCACCGGCGCCACGCTGCGCATGCAGGGGCCGCTGATCCGCCACATCAACGAAGACCCGAAAAGCTGGGCCGAGCTGTGGACCACGGGCGTGCGCCTGGGCGCGATTCCCTACTATATGTTCGTCGAGCGCGACACCGGCCCGCGCGACTACTTTGCACTGCCGCTGGCGCGCGCCCACGAGATCTTCCAGGCAGCCTATTCGATGGTGTCGGGCCTGTCGCGCACCGTGCGTGGACCGTCGATGAGCGCGTTCCCCGGCAAGGTCGTGATCGACGGCGTGGTCACGATCAATGGCGAAAAGCTGTTCGCGCTGCAGTTTCTGCAGGCCCGCAATCCGGAATGGGTGCGGCGGCCGTTCTTTGCCAAATACGACGCCACGGCGACCTGGCTCGATCACCTGAAACCCGCGTTCGGGCGCGATCGCTTTTTCTTCGAGACGGAAAGCGGCGGCGCGCTGCGCGGCGCCGGCGGCCGCGTGATCCCGCTGGTGCCGGCCGGCCAGCGCGGCCACGCCCAGCCCGACGCGGCATAGCCGGTCGACGCTTGGTCGGATCCTGCGCCATGCAACCCGCCGCCACGCTGGTGTCTCCCGCTCCTCCGCGCCTGTCCGGCCTGGCGGTGTTCGTGTACGTGTTCGTGCCGTTCGCGCTGGGGCATTACCTGTCCTCGCTGCTGCGCAACGTGAATGCGGTGCTGGCGTCGCAACTGGCGAGCGCGCTCGCGCTGACGCCGGGCCAACTGGGGCTGCTCACCAGCGCGTTCTTCTTTGCGTTCGCGCTGGTCCAGCTGCCGGTGGGGATGGCGCTGGACCGTTACGGGCCGCGCCGCGTGCAGGTGGCGATGCTGCTGGTGGCGTCCTGCGGCGCGGTGCTGTTTGCGCGTGGCGGCGGCTTCTGGAGCCTGCTCGCGGCGCGCGCCGTGATGGGGTGCGGCCTGGGCGGCTGCTTCATGGCGGCGGTCAAGGCCGTGTCGATCTGGATCGCACCGAGCCGGCTGCCATCGGTACACGGCTACCTGATCGCCGTGGGCGGCATGGGCGCGGCCAGCGCCACGATGCCGGTGCGCGCGATGCTCGAGTACACCGACTGGCGCGGCCTGTTCGTGCTGCTGGCAGGCCTGGTCGCCTGCACCGGCCTGCTGATCGCGCTGCTGTACCCGAAGCTTGACGATGCGGCGCCCGCCCGGAGCCCGTTATCGCCGCTCTTGCCGGCGCTGCGCGAGGTCTGGCGCGCGCCTGGCTTTCGCGCCGTGGTAGCGCTGGTGCTGGTGCCGCACGCGGTGTTTTTCGGGGTGCAGGGTCTGTGGATCGGGCGCTGGCTGGCCGACGTGGCGCTGTACCCGGAAGACGCCGTCGCCTACCTGCTGTACCTGGGCATGGCGGCCGTGGTGTTTGGCGCCATCGCAGTGGGGATGATCACTGAGTGGGCGGGGCGGCGCGGCATGCCGCCGCTCGATGTGGCGGCCGCCGGCATCACGATGTTCGTGCTGATCCAGGCCGCGTTCGTGATCGGCTACCGGCCCAGCTTCCCGTGGCTGTCGGTGATGTTCACGCTGGCCGGCACGGTCACCGGCATCGATTACGCGATCGTGGCCCAGTCGATGCCGCGCGCGTTGACCGGGCGCGCCGCCACCTTCCTGAACCTCTTGATCTTCATCGGCGCGTTTCTGGTGCAGGCCGGCTTTGGCGTGGTGATCGGACTGTGGCAGCCCGACCTGCTGGGCCACGCGCCTGCCGCCGCCTACCGCTGTGCGTTCGCGCTGCTGGTGCTGATCCAGGTGCCCGGCTTGTGGCAGTACGCGCGCCGCCGCCGGGGGGCACCGTTGCCGGCCACCTGAGATTGCTGCCACGTAACGTACGTGCTGTAATGTTTTGTCAATATAAGATTTCCCCATTCTGTATATTGGGGGAACTCCATGCGACATCATCTGCCGCGCCTGTGCGCCGGCGCCACCCTCCTGTTGCTGGCCGCCTGCGGCGACAAGTCGACGCTGCCGCAAGGCGCCGACATCGGGCCGCAGCCCGAGCTCAAGGCGCCCAACAAGACCCTGATCCCGACGGTCAACATCGCAAAGGCCACCGGCTGGCCTGCGGGCGTGATGCCTACGGCGGCGGCCGGCCTGGACGTGAACGCCTTCGCCACGGCGCTCGACCATCCGCGCTGGTTGTACGTGCTACCGAACGGCGACGTGCTGGTGGCCGAATCGAATGCCCCGGCCAAGCCGGACGCCGGCGGGATCCGCAACTGGATACAGAGCAAGGTGATGGCCCGCGCTGGCGCCGGTGTACCGAGCGCGAACCGCATCACGCTGCTGCGCGACGCCGACGGCGACGGCGTGGCCGAACTCAAAACGGTCTTCCTGAAGAACCTGCATTCGCCGTTCGGCATGGCGCTGGTGGGCGACATGCTGTACGTGGCCAATGCCGATGCCATCGTGCGCTTCAACTACAAGGAAGGCGCCACCGAAATCACCGAGGCCGCGCAACCGGTCGCGCCGCTGCCGGCCGGGCTGAACCACCACTGGACCAAGAACATCATCGCCAGCCAGGACGGCAAGAAGCTGTACGCCACGGTCGGCTCGAACAGCAACGCCGCCGAGAACGGCATGGACATCGAAAAGAACCGCGCTGCGATCCTTGAGGTGGACCTGGCCAGTGGCGCAGGTTTTGGCAAGGTCCGTGTGTTCGCGTCGGGCCTGCGCAACCCGAACGGCATGGCGTGGAATCCGCAGACGGGCGCGCTGTGGACGGTCGTGAACGAGCGCGATGAAATCGGCAGCGACCTGGTGCCCGATTACCTGACGTCAGTGAAGGAGGGCGGCTTCTATGGCTGGCCGTACAGCTACTACGGCAAGAACATCGATGCGCGCGTCAAGCCGCAGCGGCCTGATTTGGTGGACAAGGCGATCGTGCCCGACTACGCGCTGGGCGCGCACGTGGCCGCGCTGGGCCTGACGTTCTACGAAGGCACGCTGCTGCCAGCGCAGTATCGCAACGGCGCGATCATCGGCAACCACGGTTCATGGAACCGCAAGCCGCGCTCGGGCTACAACGTCGTGTTCATCCCGTTCCGGGACGGCATGCCGAACGGGAAACCGGTCGACATCCTCAGTGACTTCGTCAATAAGGATGGCGAGGCGCAGGGCCGGCCGGTGGGCGTTGCCGTGGACAAGAAGGGCGCGGTGCTGGTGGCCGACGACGTCGGTAACGTGATCTGGCGGGTGGTGCCGGACGCCGGGTAATACCAAGACGTCCCCACGTCGTTCCAGGGAAGGCTGGAACCCAAGTGTGCTTGCGTTATTGGCACCGCGAAGAACTTGGGTTCCCGCCTCCGCGGGAACGACGTGTTTCAGGCGCAGCCGGTGACCAGCAGCACCGGAATCCCGGTCCACGCCACCGCCACCACGGCCAGCACCGCGCTGGCCGCACCCACATAATCCACGAACTCGTCGGACCCCTGGCGCAGGCGCTTACCGGCCAGGGCGCCGACCCACACGCACGCCGCCATCGACAGCAGCGTCGCGCCGCCCAGCAGCCACGGATTGGGGCCCGCAGCGCGCAGCGCGCCCGGCGTGCACTGGCTCGCCGCCACGATATACGCGAACGCGAAGTGCGCGCCCCAGATCAGCAGGGGCAGCGAAGCGCGTGTGGCGCGCGAAAAGAAATGGTCGCTCATCGGATCACTCCATCACCAGCAGCAGGCCGCGGATCACCAGGAATCCGGCGAAGCCCTGCAGCGTCACGTAATGCCAGATCAGCGCGATATTGTCGCGCGTGGCACGGTTCTCGGGGACGATCATGCCGCGCCAGGCGCGCACGCACAGGTACGGCGCGGCCAGCAGCAGCACGAACAGCATGATGCCCTGGAAGCCGAGCAGGATCGAGATCGATGCGCTCCATGTATCGCGGGTGCCGTCCAGGTTCACCAGGCGCCAGCTGTAGACGTCGACGCCGAAGGCGCCGGCGGTGCACGCCAGTGCCACGATCAGCACCCACGGCGTGAGCTTGTTCGAGACCCGGTCGCTCAGCCACACCAGCGCGGAGCCGCCCAGCAGCAAGGCGGCCGACAGCAGCGTCCACGACCACGCTGGCAGCGATGCGCCCGGCGGTGGGCAGATCTGCAGCCGCATCGACGTGTGGATGTAGACGTAGGCGAACGAGCAGTAGATCAGGAACAGCACGATCAGCATGATGAACGTGCCCCACCACGAGTGCGACGCCGTGCCGCGCGCGCCGATCGGCAGCGTGACGCCGCCGCCGATGTCGGCTTCGCGCATCGGCACCTTCTGGTCCGACTGCCACAGCCAGGCGATGATCGAGCCGATGGCGATCACGCCGCAGATGGTTGCCAGCACGTTGGCTTTCACGGTCAGCAGCAGGAAGAAGCCGGCGGTGCCGAAGGCGCCCAGCACGGTCAGCCAGCTGTCGCCCGGCAGGATCATCAGGTAGGTCGGCCTGGCGCTGACCGGGCTGGTGGAGATGGTTTCGCGGCGGCCGGTCACGGTGTTCGGCAGGTAGTGGCGGCCTTCGGCGACTTCCTTCGACAGCGTCGGCTGGTCCCACAGCGGGTCGTCCGACGTGATGATCGGGATGCTGCGGTTGCCGTAGTCTTCCGACGGCAGCCATTCGAGCGTGGCCGCATTCCACGGATTGCCCACGTCCTTGGTCGGACGGCGCAGCGTGCGCGTGGCGTCGATGATCATCAAGAGGATGCCGAGCGCGAACAGGAACGAGCCCAGGGTCGAGATCATGTTCAGCGCATCCCAGCCCATCTCGCTCGAATACGTGTAGACGCGGCGCGGCATGCCGAACAGGCCCGTGATGTGCATCGGGAAGAAGCTGATGTTGAAGCCCCCGAACAGCAGCCAGAAGGTCCACTTCGACAGGCGCTCGGACATCGTGTTGCCGTTGATGAGCGGGATCCAGTAGTAGATCGCGGCAAATACCGGGAACACCATGCCGCCGATGAGCACATAGTGCAGGTGGGCCACGATGAAGTAGGTGTCGTGCACCTGCCAGTCGAACGGGATCACGGCCACCATCACGCCGGTCAGGCCGCCCAGCACGAAGATGAACATGAAGCCGAGCATGAACAGCGTTGGTGCATTCATCCTGATGCGGCCGCTCCACAGCGTGGCGATCCAGCCGAACACCTGGATGCCGGTGGGGATCGCCACGGCCATGCTGGCCGCCGAGATCAGGCTCATTTCAATGACGCCCAGGCCGGCCGTGAACATATGGTGCGCCCACAGGCCGAAGCTGAAGATACCCACGCCGACCAGCGCGACGACGATCGCGCGGCGGCCCACCAGCCGGTTGCCGGCGATGGTCGGAATCATCGTCGAGATCATGCCGGCGGCCGGCAGGAAGATGATGTAGACCTCGGGGTGGCCGAAGAACCAGAACAGGTGCTGCCAGATGATCGGGTCGCCGCCGCGTTCGGGGTCGAAGATTGGCAGGTTGAGCGCGCGCTCGAGTTCGAGCAGCGCCGTGCCGGCAATCACGGCTGGGAAGGCGATCACGATCATCACGCCCACGACCAGCATGGCCCACGCATACACCGGCATGCGGCGCAGCGTCATGCCCGGCGCGCGGGTAAACAGGATGCCGACGATCAGTTCGATGGCGCCGGCAATGGCGGAAATCTCGATGAAGCCGATCCCCAGCAGCCAGAAGTCGGCGTTGAGGCCAGGCGAATACTTCATGCCCGTCAGCGGCGGGTACATGAACCAGCCGCCGTCCGGCGCCAGGCCCCAGAACAGCGTGCAGAAGAAGGCCAGGCCACCAAAGGCGTAGCACCAGAACGCATACGCGGACAGGCGCGGGAACGGTAAATCGCGCGCGCCCAGCATATTCGGCAGCAGATAAACGGCGATCGCCTCGACGATCGGAATCGCGAACAGGAACATCATCACGGTGCCGTGCATCGTGAAGATCTGGTTGTAGGTGCCGGCCGAGACCAGGTCGTTGTCCGGCACCGACAGCTGCACCCGCATGATCAGGGCCAGGATGCCGGCCAGGATGAAGAACAGGATCGCCGTGCCGATGTACAGCAGGCCGATATTGGTGTTGTTGACCGACTTGAAGAAGCCCAGACCGGATGGCGTCTTCCACACGGCCTCCAGTTTTTCCAGCTCCTCTGGCGGGCGTGGGGCGGAGTTGGGTAAGGTTGCGTCGCGCGTCATTTCAGGTGCTCAAGGTAGGTGGCCAGTGCGCGCAGGGTCTCGCCGTCCAGGTCCGGGGAGGGCGGCATGAAGACGCCCGTTTTGATGGCTTGCGGGTCGGCGATCCAGCCGGCCAGCGTACCGCGGTGGTTGCGCAGCGTGCCGGCGGCGATGTGCCGGCGGCTGCCGATGTGCGTGAGGTCAGGACCGAGGCGCGGGGCATCGGCAATCCGGGCATCCAGCTGTGGCGCGACATCGGTCACGCCGCGGATAGTGTGGCAGGTCTGGCACTGCTGCGCGAGAAACGCCTCGCGGCCGCGCTGCAGCACCGTGGTGTCGGCCGGCACGGCCGGCTGGGCCTGGCGCGCGAGCCAGGCGTCGAACTCGGGGCGCGGCAGGGCGATCACGTGGAACGCCATGCGGGCATGCTGCTCGCCGCAGTATTCGGCGCACTGGCCGCGGTAGGTGCCCGGCTTGTCGGCGCGCAGGTTCAGGCCCGTCACGCGGCCCGGGATCATGTCGCGCTTGCCCGCCAGCGATGGCACCCACAGGCTGTGGATCACGTCCGATGCGGTCAAGCCCAGGTACACCGAT
Source organism: Massilia aurea (assembly GCF_014200505.1). Lineage (GTDB taxonomy): Bacteria > Pseudomonadota > Gammaproteobacteria > Burkholderiales > Burkholderiaceae_D > Telluria > Telluria aurea_B. The sequence goes on from NZ_JACHBX010000004.1 coordinate 333,493, forward strand.
TCGCCAACCGGAATGACGATCTCGTTGGCGCTGATGATTTCGCGGTTGCTGGTCGGATCGCGGTAGCGCACTTCCCACCACCACATCTTGCCGGTCACGGAGATGCTCAATGCCTTGTGCGAGGTTTGCGGCACCAGTTGGCCGGTGCGCCAGGTGCTCCAGGTAAGCAGCGCAGTGAGCACGATGACCGGGAACGCGATGCCGGCGCCCAGGATCCAGACACCGGGCGTGATCGGGCGCGCCTGGCGCCGCATGGCCAGCGCGAGCAGGCCCATGACGATCGCAAAGATCACCGTGCCGCCGACGAACAGGACCCACGTGAACTGATAGATAATGGCCGCGTCGGCGCCGGCCGGGTGCATGACGGACTGGATGTCGCTGATTGGCGTCATATTATTTGAGCGAATACATGAAGGCGGCCATGTGGCGCGCCTCGTCGTCAGTGATCCCGAGCGCCGGCATCAGGGTGCCGGGTTTCACGGCGGGCGGATTTTGCAGGAAGCGGATCATGTTCTCAGGCTGGTTCGGGATGCTGCCGGCGATATAGCTCAGGCGGCCCATGCTCTCGAGCGACGGACCGGCATCGCCGTTCGGGCCCTGTACTTCGGGGATGAAGTGGCAGGCGGCGCACTGGTATTGCTGCACCAGCAGGCGGCCACGTTCGGGATCGCCGCCGGCGACGCGCGAAGCGGGTTCTTCTTTTGCGCAGCCGCTCGCCAGGGCTGCGAGGACGAGCAGGGCGCCCGTTGTCATGTGCTTACTCACACGCGTAGTGCGGGATGTCCTCAGTACAGAAGACAAGCCTTGATATTGACGAGATGGGTTGCGCACGGTTGATTTTTCGTGAAAAAGCGATGGCTTTTATAATACAAGGAAAGTAGATGTCATTCTTTCAACTGGACGCCCTAGGCTATGCTATCGAATCGCGCACGACTTATTGTCAAGACCATGGTCCTGACCCTGCTGGGGGCGGGCACGATCGGCGCCGTCGGTGGCCTGATCGTGCTGCGCGGCGGCTTCTATGACCTGAGCGCGATCACGCAGCATTACGCGCTGGTGTACACGGTGCTGGGTGAGGGCATGCAGTACTCGGTGCAGAACCATGCGCGCGAGATCGTGGTGCCACCAAACCTGAACACGCCCGAACGCCTGCAGCGCGGCGCGCTCGTCTACCAGGCCAACTGCGTGCAATGCCATGGCGGGCCGGGCGTCGCGCCCAATACGATCGGGATGAGCATGCAGCCGGCCCCGGGCCCGCTGGTCGATGCCGATGTCAACTGGAAGACGCGCGAGCTGTACTGGATCACCCGCAACGGCATCAAGATGAGCGGCATGCCGGCCTGGGAATACCACCTGAGCGAGCCGGACATGTGGGCGGTGGTGGCGTTCGTGGGCGCCATGCCGGGCATGACGAGCCAGGACTTCAAACGCATGACGGCGGGCGGTGCGGTGCCGCCGCATGTCGAGCAGACAGCAACGGGCCGCGCGCAGCAGGGTCAGGAAGGCCAGCCATGAAATCCACGATCACCATCCTCCTTGGCGTGTCCGCGCTGCTGGCCGGCTGCGGCCCGAAACTGGCCCCCGGCCTGGTCGGCGACCCGATGCGCGGCAAGATCGCCGCCGCGCAATACGCCTGCCATTCCTGCCACGTGGTGCCGGGCGTGCCAGGCTCGGACGTTCGCGTGGGCCGGCCGCTCGATGAACTCGCGCAGCAGCGCTACATCGCCGGCAAGCTGCCCAATACCCAGGCCAATCTGGTGCGCTGGATCCGTGATCCGCAGGCGATCGATCCGGGCAACGCGATGCCGAACATGGGCGTGAGCGAGCGCGATGCGATCGATATCAGCGCCTACCTGCTTAGCCACTAAGGCATTGGTTGAGATGAGTGGTTGACACCATTCATTGGTATCATTCGCGTTTTTCTACAGGAATGACATCATGAGACTGGTCCGCTATGGCCGCCCGGGCAAGGAAAAGCCGGGCCTGTTCGATGAAGAGGGCCGCCTGCGCGACCTGTCCGGCATCATCGACGACATCGATCCGTCGCAGCTGTCCGACAAGGCGCTGCGCAAACTCGCCAAACTCGATCAGAAAACGCTGCCGCTCGTGCGTGGCAATCCGCGTCTGGGCGTGCCGGTCAAGGGCATCGGCAAATTCATCGGCATCGGCATGAACTACCTGGACCACGTGCGCGAAACGGGCGCCGAGGTGCCGGCCGAACCGATCTTCTTCACCAAGGCGATCAGCGCCCTGAACGGCCCGGACGATCCGATCCAGCTGCCGAAAGGCGCGAAGAAAACCGACTGGGAAGTCGAACTCGGCGTGATCATCGGCACGCGCGCGCAGTACGTGAGCGAAGAAGAGGCGCTCAAGTTCGTGGCCGGCTATTGCGTGGTCAACGATGTGACCGAGCGCGCCTTCCAGTTCGAGATGGGCTCGCAGTGGGACAAGGGCAAAGGCTGCGATACCTTCGGCCCGGTCGGCCCGTTCCTCGTCACGCGCGACGAGATCCTCGACGTGCAGGACCTCGACCTGTACCTGGAACTGAACGGCAAGCGCATGCAGACCGGGAACACGGCCAGCATGATCTTCAGCGTCGCGCAGCTCGTGAGCTACGTGTCGCGCTTCATGACGCTCGAACCGGGCGACATCATCACCACCGGCACGCCGCCGGGCGTGGGCATGGGTCGTAAGCCGCAGCGCTTCCTCAAGAAGGGCGACCAGCTGCGCCTGGGGATCGCCGGTCTCGGCGAGCAGCAGGCCGACGTCGTGGCGTATCCGAAGTAAGGGGTATTACGGCGGGCCGCCACGCGGCTCGCCTGTATCCGGTACGGCGGTGCGCGCCGTATTCATCACCATCGCCAGCAGCGTGTAGTAGCCGCAGATCCCCATCAAGTCGACCGCGCCCTGTTCACCGAACAGCGCCAGCGCATCCGCATACACGCGGTCTGACACCGTCTTTGTCTCGTGCAGCTCGATGCAGAAGTCGTGCACCACCGCCTCGTCGACCAGCATGTCGGCAGGCCGCTCGCGCGCTGCAATCGCTGCAATCACCGATGCCGGAATCCCCGCCTGCGCCGCGATCGGCGCATGGATCGCCCATTCGACGGCCTGGTCCCACTGGCGCGCCGTGACCAGGATCGCCAGTTCCGACAAGCGCACGCCGAGCGCGCTGCGGTAGCGCAGGTACTCGCCCATGCGCTGCGCATGCAGCATCAGTTCGGGACTGCGCAGCAGCGGCACGAACGGACCGTAGACGGCGCCACGCGGGCCGTCGATGATCTCCTGCGCCGCGGCGCGCTGGGCCGTGGTCAACGCGTGATCGGGGATGGGGCCGAGACGTTCATTCATCGAGCATACCTGCCTGTTGTATCGAAATTGAAGGCAGGAAAATATTCGCACGGCCCGCGCTAAAAATCAAAAGAAGTGCCTCGGAGCACGCTTATCGTCAAGCGTTGCAGTCACCGCCGAGGGAGCCGTTCATGAGCCACATCATCCACCGCAACCTGCGCCAGATGCCGCCCACGGCGGTTGGCGGCGCCGGTATTGTGCTGCGCGACAGCAGCGGCAAGACCTACCTCGACGCCAGCAGCGGCGCCGCCGTGTCGTCGCTCGGCCACGGCCACCCGGACGTCATCGCAGCGATGCACCGCCAGATCGACCGCTGCGCCTATGCCCACACTGCGTTCTTCACCACCGAAGTGGCCGAGCAACTGGCCGATCGCCTGATCGCCGGCGGGCCGCAGGACATGGGCGGCGTGTATTTCGTCTCGGGCGGTTCGGAAGCGATGGAGACCGCGCTCAAGCTGGCGCGCCAGTACTGGGTCGAGGCGGGCGAGCCGCAGCGCACGCAATTCATCGCGCGCCGCCAGAGCTACCACGGCAACACGCTGGGCGCGCTGGGCGTGGGCGGCAACGAGTGGCGCAAGCGCGCCTTTGCCCCGCTGCTGAAGGAGGCGCTGCGCGTCGCGCCCTGCTATGCCTACCGGGGTTGCGGCGAAGGCATGTCGCTCGACGACTACACGGCCGGCCTGCTCGACGAACTCGAAACGGCCGTCATCAAGGCCGGGCCGGACACCATCATCGCTTTCGTGGCCGAGCCGGTGGTGGGCGCCACCGGCGGCGCGATCCCGCCCACGCCGGGCTACTTCCAGGGCGTGCGCGATATCTGCGACCGGCACCGGATCCTGTTCATTGCCGATGAAGTCATGTGCGGCATGGGCCGCACCGGCAGCATGTACGCGATCGGACAGGAGGGCGTGGCGCCGGACATCGTCGCCGTGGCCAAGGGCCTGGGCGCCGGCTACCAGCCGATTGGCGCGGTGCTGGCGCACGAGGCGATCGTCGACACGCTGCGCCAGCGCAGCGGCATGTTCCAGCACGGGCACACGTATATCGGCCACCCGGTGGCGGCAGCGGCGGCGCTGGCGGTGCAGCAGGTGATCGAGCGTGACGATCTGCTGGCGCAGGTAGGGCGCCGCGGCGCGTTGCTGCGGCGGATGCTGGACGAGGTGTTTGGCGCGCACGAACACGTGGGCGATATCCGGGGACGCGGTTTGTTTCTGGCGCTGGAATTTGTGCGCGACCGCGAGACGAAGGCACCGTTCGCGCCGGAAGTGAAGCTGCATGCGGCGATCAAGGCCGAGGCGATGGCGCGCGGTTTGCTGGTGTATCCGATGGGCGGGACGATCGATGGTCAGCTGGGTGACCACGTATTGCTGGCGCCGCCGTTCATCGTGACGCCGGGGGAGTTGTCGGAGATCGTGTCGCGGTTGGCGGATGCCGTGGAGGCGGCGATCGTGGGCTGATGTGGCGTTGGTGGTGCGCTTCGAAACTTGGGTTCCCGCCTTCGCGGGAACGACGTTTTTTCAGGCACGTGACCAAGATGAATGGCCGTAGTCCGCTACCAATGCACGTCATTCACGCGGAGGCGGGAATCCAAGTCAGCCCGCATACCAATCACGTCAAATCAAGCCACGACCTTGCGAATCCATGTCGAGATGTCCTGCACCTCTTCGAGGCACAGCGTGTGCTGCATCGGATACGCATGCCACTCGACCTGGTAGCCGAGCGCCTCGACGACCTTGCGCGACTCTTCGGCGCGGGCAAACGGCACCACCGGATCCTGCACGCCGTGCGCCATGAAGATCGGCGTGGCCAGGCTGGCTTCGCTGCGCTCGGCGCCGGCGACGCTGGACAGCGGCAGGTAGCCCGACAGGCACAGCATGCCCGCCAGTTTCTCGGGATGGCGCAAGCCCGTCTGCAGCGTCATCGCGCAACCCTGCGAGAAGCCAGCCAGGATGATGCGCGAGGCCGGGATGCCGCGTGCTTTTTCGCGGGCGATCAACGCCTCGACCTGCAACTGCGATGCGCGCAGGCCGCCTTCGTCTTCGCGTCGCGTGAGGTCGGTGGCGACGATGTCGTACCACGAGCGCATCACGTAGCCGCCGTTGATCGTCACCGGCATCGTGTTCGCATGCGGGAACACGAAGCGGATGGCCGGCAGGCCGGTCAGGTCCAGTTCGCGCACGAGCGGCACGAAGTCGTTGCCATCGGCGCCCAGGCCGTGCAGCCAGACGACGGCGATGGTCGGATTCGGGGCGGTCTCGATTTCGATATTGTCCAGCAGCTGGGTCATGGTGTCTTTCGCAATGCCGATTTGGGGCGGAAGGTCTTGCTCACCGCCGGATTGGTTTCCATATACGGGCCGCCAATCAGGTCGACGCAGTAGGGGACGGCCGCGAAGATGCCGCCGACAATCGTGGCGCCGGCGTCGTCCTTGAGGCCTTCGAGCGTTTCCTTGATCGACTTGGGCTGGCCCGGCAGGTTCATGATCAGGGCCGCGTGGTCGGCGGTTTCACGGATCACGGCTGTCTGGCGCGACAGGATCGCGGTGGGCACGAAGCGCAGGCTGATCTGGCGCATCTGCTCGCCAAAGCCGGGCATCTCTTTGGTGGCAACCGCCAGCGTGGCCTCGGGCGTGACGTCGCGTCGCGACGGGCCGGTGCCGCCGGTGGTGAGCACCAGGTGGCAGCGCGCCGTGTCGACCAGCTCGATCAGCGTGGCTTCGATGGCCGCGCGCTCGTCCGGGATCAGGCGCGTCTCGATGCGGTACGGCGTCGTGAGCGCGCTGGCCAGCCAGTCGTTCAGCGCCGGGATGCCCTTGTCTTCGTAGACCCCGCCGCTGGCGCGGTCGGAAACGGAGACCAGGCCGATCACCAGCACATCGTCAGCCACAGCGTTATTCGTCGTCGGACTCGTCATCGTTCGCTTCTTCGTCTTCGGCAGCGGCAGCCGCATCGGCTTTCTTCTTCTTTTGCAGGTCCTTGAGGATCTGGAAGATTTCGCGGAAGGCTTTCGGCGGCTTGGATTCGGCCACTTCCTTGCGCGCGTTGCGAATCAGGGTGCGCAGGTGCTGGACGTCGAGCTCGGGGTTTTCTTCGAGCAGCACGGTCAGCGCCGTGTCGTCCGACAGCAGCTTGTCGCGGCGGCGCTCGAGTGCGTGCAGCGACGCTGTTTCGGCCTTCGACGCGCCTTTCCAGCTGTCGATCGTGCGCTGGATGACGGCGACTTCTTCTTCGTTCAGCGTGCGCATTTTCTTGCCCACGAATTGCAGCGCGCGGCGCCGGCCTTCGTGGTTGGTAATGGTCTGGCACGTGAGGATGGCATCGCGCACGTCCTCCGGCATCTCGACGCGCTTGACGCGGTCGCGCGCCGCTTCGACGAGCTGCTCGCCGAGCTTCTGCAACTCGTTCGACTGGCGCTTGAGCTCAGATTTGGAAGGACGGTCGTACTCTGGTTCGAACTCGTTGGACTGGAAGCCCACCGAGCCGCGATTTGGATTAGGCATGATTTGGATGATTTGATTGGCGCTGGGCCGATCAGTGAAAACAGTAAACGGCTGCTATGATAACTGTTTTAGGGACGGCCACGAAAAACACACATGAATGACACCCCTTTTACCCACACCCAGGATCAGCTGAAACAGCTGGCGCGCGACATGCTGGCGCTTGCGCGCGAGCAGGGTGCGTCCGATGCAGCGGTCGAAATCAGTGAAGGGAGCGGGCTGTCGGTTTCTGTGCGTAAAGGCAATATCGAGACGATCGAGCAGAACAAGGACAAGGGCCTGGGCATCACCGTGTATTTCGGCCAGCGCCGCGGCAACGCGAGCACGTCCGACTTTTCCGCCGATTCGCTCAAGGCCACGGTCGAAGCAGCATCCAACATTGCGCGCTTCACGGCCGAGGACGACTGCGCCGGCCTGCCCGACGCCGACCTGATCGAAACCGCGCCGCGCGACCTGCGCCTGTTCTACCCGTGGCCCATCTCCACTGAACAAGCTGTCGAGCTGGGCCAGCGCTGCGAAGCCGCCGCGTTCGCCGTCGACAAGCGCATCACCAATAGCGAAGGCGCCAGCGTCTACGTGCAGCAGTCGCACTTCGTGGCCGCCAATTCGCGCGGTTTTCTGGGCGGCTACCCGTTCTCGCGCCACACGATCTCGGTCGCGCCCATTGCCGGCAAGGGCAACGGGATGCAGCGCGACGACTGGTACACGTCGTCGCGCGACCCCAAGCAACTGGCCGCACCTGAAAAAGTCGGCCGCTACGCCGCCGAGCGCGCGCTGGCGCGCCTGAATGCCCGCAAGCTCAACACCCGCACCTGCCCGGTGCTGTTTGAAGCACCGCTGGCTGCGGGCCTGTTGGGCGCGTTCGTGCAAGCCGTCTCCGGTGGCGCGCTGTACCGCAAGTCCACGTTCCTGCTCGACATGCTGGGCAAACCCGTATTCCCGTCGCATATCCAGGTGGTCGAAGACCCGCACCTGATCGGCGGCGTTGGCTCGGCCCCGTTCGATGATGAGGGCGTCAAGACCGTGCGCCGCAAGGTGATCAGCGATGGCGTGCTGCAAGGCTATTTCTTGTCGTCGTATACGGCGCGCAAGATGGGCATGCCAACGACCGGCAACGCCGGCGGTGCGCACAACCTCGAGATCGTCTCGACGGCCACCCGCCGCACCGACGATTTCGAAGGCATGCTGCGCAAACTCGGCACGGGCCTCCTGGTGACCGAACTCATGGGGCAGGGCGTCAACTACGTCACCGGCGACTATTCGCGCGGTGCCTCCGGTTACTGGGTCGAGCAGGGCGTGATCCAGTATCCGGTCGAAGAAATCACGATCGCCGGCAATATGCGCGATATGTTCCAGCAGATCGTTGCCGTCGGCACCGACACGCTGGTTCGCGGCAACAAGACCACGGGCTCGATTCTGATCGAGAACATGGTCATTGCCGGCAACTAAGGAAAACGCATGACCCGCTTCGTTCGCATCGACAAGGAAAGCAGCCCCAAGACGGTCCTGCTCAACCTCGACTTGGTAGCCACCGTGGAGCTCGCTCCCCAATCCGATCTGCTCAGCTCGAGCGGGGACGGCCGCAAGGTGTATGCCACTTTCCTGGCGCCGGATAAAACCGCGATCGCCACCCTGCATTTCGACAGCAGCAGCGACGCCAACGCCTGGGTAAAGGCACATTTGGGCGTCGATCTGTAATCCACCGAAGGGATCGCGCATGGCCACTATCGAGCTGTATCGAGCATTCGACTTCCGCACTGCCCAGGACTGGGAGTGGACCATCACCGAGGCGATCCAGAATCGCATCACGATCGAGGGTGCGGGCAACAAGCAGAACTTCAGCGGTTCTTTCTCGTATCTCGGCATCGACCGGGTGGCCGGCACCGTCACCGGCACGTCCTTTTTCCAGAACAACGCCGAAGTCTACCGGGTCTCGGATGCGCAGCTCGACGCCGGTCGTATTGCGCAGTTCGCGCGCAACGAACTCGATACGCAGCAGACCTACGCCTATGTGCTCTCGGGCGCCGACACGGTCATCGGCAGCGCCGGCAATGACTTCCTCAATGGCTATGGCGGCATCGACACCGCCGTGTATCGCGGCACCGCCGCCAGCTACACGCTGCGTGGCAGCGACAGCTCATTTGCGGTCACCGGCGCTGCCGGCAGCGACACCCTGATCAACGTGGAGCGCCTGGCCTTCACCGACAAGCACATCGCCATCGATGTCGGTGCCAATGACAATGGCGGCACCATCTACCGCCTCTACCAGGCCGCGCTGGACCGGGCGCCCGACCTGGCCGGCCTCGGGTACTGGATGGACCGCCTCGACGATGGCGCGAACATCGTCGACATCGCTGCCGGCTTCATGAGCAGCACCGAATATGCCAGGCTGTACAGCGGCGTGACCAGCAATACCGACCTGGTGACGAAGTACTACTCCAACATCCTCGAACGTGCACCCGACGCAGGTGGCCTGGCCTACTGGGCCGGTCTGCTCGACAGCGGCAAGGCAACCGCTGCGCAGGTGCTCGATGCGATCAGCGACAGCCCTGAAAACATCGCGGCGGTCGCGCCGCTCATCGCCAACGGCTTCGAGTACGTGCCGTACGGTTGATGCTCTTGCGTGGTATGGGCATAAAAAAAGCGTCGTCGATTCGACGGCGCTTTTTCGTTGTGGCGCGACCTCGTCGTCAGGCGCCGTACGGCGTGAACGCAATGCCGTTGGCAATCAGCTCCGCAACCGCGTCCCGGTTTTCCACGCTTTCGCCGAACTGCGCCAGCACTGCGTTGACGCCAGCCCGTCCACTGTCCAGCACATCGAGCCAGAAGCTATAGCCACCCTGGTCTGGATCGCGGTCGAGGATGTTGCGGTACATGCGCAGCACGACGTCCTCATTCGATGGCGCGCTGCCATACAGGTCGGCGAACTCGCGTGAAGTGGCAAAGCCGGCGGCAATGTCGTCGAGCGTGGCGCCGGCATCCAGGCGCGCCATCCAGTAGCCGGCGCCGCCCAGGTCCGGCGCGCGGTCGAAGGCAGCGCGGTAGAGGCGGTAGGCCTGGCCTGCGGCGCCGTCGAGATCGAGCGCCAGGGACGTGTCGGCGAAATGCAGGCGCTCGACACCGATCAGGATGTCGCTGCCGTCGCCGGCCGAGCCGCGCCGGTCAACGACCTGGATGCCGTCCGCGCCATGGGTGATCGTGTAATCGCTCCTGGCGCCGCCAAAGTGCGCGCTGTCGGTGCCGCTGCCGCCGATCAGGGTATCGTTGCCCGCGCCGCCCATCAGGACGTCGTTGCCGCTGCCACCATCGAGGCGGTCGTTGCCCGCGCCGCCCAGGAGGTGGTCGACGCCCGTGGTGCCGGTACGGTCGACCGGTGCCACGACCGGTGGCTGCGCCGGCGTCGCCACGGGCGGCGGGGTGGTGCCGGTTGGCGGTGCCGGTATGCTCGGCTCTGGCGTGGGCGTGGGCGTAGGCGTGGGTGTGGGTGTCACCGGTGGCGCGGTGCCGACGACAACTGGCAGGTAGCCTTCGACGATGTTCTGCGCGGTCAAGGTGGCTGCATCGACACCAGCCAGCTTGACCGCCGTGGCAAAGCCTGCAGCGCCGCGCGGGCCGTCGGCGTCGACCTGCACCAGTGTGTCGCTGCCCTGCTGGATCAGGCGCAGGCGGCCATCTGCGAAAGGATTGCCTGTCCATTGCGCCAGTGTGCCTGCCTCGAGCAGGTCGCCGCCCGCGCCCGCCGCGAAGTCCAGGATTGTGATGGCACCCTGCGTCGGCCGCCACGACAGCGCATAGGTGTCGCGACCGGCGCCGCCGTCGGCAACGACGCCGGTGTCCCGTTCCAGACTCAGCTCGATCCGGTCATTGCCCGCGCCGCCATGAATCGTGGTCACCGACACCGTCCCGACGCCTGGTCCGATGCGCACGACAAGCTTGTCGTCGCCGTCGCCGCCATCGAGCAGGTTGCCGCTGCCGGTCGTCCACAGGCTGTCGCTGCCGGCGCCACCCTGCAGGATATTGCCGCCGTCATCATCCGTCGACAGCAAATCGTCGCCCTCGCCGCCATCGAGCAGGTTGACTTCGTCGACGCCGCCAGCGTCGTAGAGCCAGTCGTTGCCAGCGCCGCCAAACAGCCGGTCGTTGCCTTCGCCGCCGACCATGACATCGTTGCCGGCGTCGCCATACAGCAGGTCGTCGCCGCGTTCGCCATGGAGGCGGTCGCCGCCATTGCCGCCGCGCAGCAGATCGTCAAAGCGCAAGCCTGTCAGGATGTCGTCGCCATCGGTGCCAGTCAGTTCGACGCCAGTCGTCGAACCCATCGGATCAATGCCGCCGAAGTTCTCGGAGCGCAAGCCCGACAAGGCGGTGTTCTGCAAAACGACACGGTCGATCCAGCCATATTCTGCACCGGCGGCGCCATCGACGTCGTGCTGCAGCACGACATCGGCGCCGCGCTGCACGAGTTGCAGGCGCCCGGCCTGGCCGAACGGATTGCTCGCTTCCCTGGCGACCAGCAGCAGCGAGTCGACATCGATCATGTCGCCGCCGATGCCGGCTGCGAAGTCGGTGATCGTCAGCAGTGGAAGGAAAGGCGTCTGGCTGAAATGATAGGCGTCGCGCCCCGCGCCTCCGGTGACAAGCAAGGGACGCAGCGTCTGCATCCCGCCTTCCAGGTAGAGGATGTCATCGCCGTCGCCGGCATCGATTCCCAAGGGTTGGGCGCTGGTCACGGCATCGACGTAGCGGACCGTCTTCACGACAATATGGTCGTCGCCGTTGCCGCCGGCGACAGCGGCGATGCCCAGGCCGATTTCGATCCAATCATTGCCGTCGCCGCCATCGACGGTAGTCCGCGAGCCGCGTTGCGCCAAGCCGATGTCCGCGTGGATCGTATCGTTCCCGGCGCCGCCTTCGAGGATATTGTTGCCGTCTTCGTCGTTCAGCTGATCGTCGCCGTCTCCGCCAATCAGGTGATCATCGCCATTACCGCCGTGCAGGCTGTCGTTGCCAGCCCGACCTTCGAGCACGTCGTTGCCACCCTGGCCATACAGACTGTCATTGTCATCGCCGCCGGTCAGGGCGTCATTCTGTTCGGTGCCGTACAGGGTGAGCCCCGGTTTGGTGACGGCGGCACTGGGGGCGGAGGCAGCGGGTGGAATGAAAATTTTCATTGCAAAATAGCATTGTTTTTGGGATTGGCAGCTATCGCCGACAATGCATGCGTTGTCTATTCATAAATACAATCTGACGCGGCGACGCGACACTTGTGCGTCACGGCAGCGTGGATTCACACATGCGCAGGAATGGGGCCGCGCAACAGGTGGCCAAAAAAACGCCCCGTCATGCGGGGCGTTTTTGATCAGTGAGGCAAGCTCTTTACCTATTTGCGCGCGCGGATCGCCTTGAGCACCGGCTGCAGCACTGCCGCGCCCAGGCGCGCACTGCGTGCGCCGTCCCAGCCGACCAGCGGATCCGGATCGTTCGCATTGTCCTTGAACGGAAGTTCGAGCGTCAGCGACAGCGCGCCGAAGGTGTGCGTGATGTGCGGCGAACCCATGGTCAGGGTCTGGTCGGTGTAGGGCGTCTTGCCGTAGCCGTGCACGTCCTGGAAGTCGGGGCTGGCGACCTTGAAGTCGGCGATGAAGCTGGCCTGCGCCGCGCCCTGCTCGGCGGTGAAGTTCGGCAGCGACTCGCTGCCGGCCACGAACACGTACGGCAAGCCTTCGTCGCCGTGCACGTCGAGGCACACGTCCACGCCCGTCTCGTGCATCTTCTGGCGCACCAGGAAGACTTCAGGGCTGCGCTCCATGCTCGGATTGAGCCATTCGCGATTCAGGTTCGCACCAGCGGCATTCGTGCGCAGGTTGCCGCGTACCGAGCCGTCCGGGTTCATGTTCGGCACCACGTAGAACACCGATTCGTTCAGGAGCTGGCGGCCGAACGGGTTCGCCGGGTCGAGCAGCGCATCGAGCATGCCTTCGACAAACCATTCGGCCATCGTCTCGCCCGGGTGTTGGCGCGCGATGACCCAGACTTTCTTCTTGCCTTCGGCCGGCTCGCCGATCACCAGCATGTTCAGGTCGCGGCCGTCGACGGTCGAACCCAGGTCGAGCATGCGCACGTTTTCGGCCATCTGGGCGCGGTCAAGCAGCTCGAGGTGGCGTTCGAACGAATACGGCTCGAAGTAGGCGTAATACACGCTGTCCATGCCGGGCGTGTGCTCGATCGCCAGCACGTTGCCGTCGAACGACGTCGGCACGCGGAACCAGTTCACGCGGTCGTAGCTCGCCATTGCCTGGTAGTTTTCCCAGCCGGCCGGATAGGCGGCCTTGCCGGCATTGAGCAGGCGGATCGTGCAGGCTTGCCCTTGCGCGCCCTGCAGGCGGAAGTAGAACCACTGGATGATGTCGGCGTGCGAATCCTTGCGGATGTTCAGGTCGATGGCGTTCGCGCTCGTGGCGTTCACGACCTCGATGGCGCCAGCGTCGAATTGGCTGCTGATCTTGATAGACATGGTGTTGTCCTGTGTTGGGAAGACGTCAAAGAAGAAATGATACCGCTTTCGCCGCGCTACCGTGGTGCCAGCCCGCCGAAGCGGCCGCGAAACGCCGCATCCGCCCCGGGCGTGGCCGCATCCTCGACGCGCAGCATGGCCAGCACGTGCTCCTCGGCGCGTTCGTGGCTCAGTTGATAAATGGTGCGCGCCAGCGCATACGCGTCGGCGCCCGGCCACGGGTCGGGCAGCAGGGGCAGCGGGAGCATCGGGTCGTGCAGCTGCACGCGGCGGTAGGCGTGGATCAGCAGGGTGCGGATCGCGAACGCGTGCGCCGGGCTGACATCGCCACGCGCCAGCAAGGCCGGCAGCGGGGCAAACGTCTCGATGAAGCCGCGGTACCCGAGCACCACCGCATCGAGGTTCCAGCAGTCGCCCACCAGTTCGGGCAACGGGCGCGAACCGGCGTCCGGCACCTCATCGGCCTGGCACACGAACACGCGCCCTTCGGCGCCCGTGCGCGCGAGGATGTCGCGCAGCAGGTCTCGGTCGGGCGCTGGATGCGCCATCACGCCGCTGGCCAGCATCGCAAAGCCTTCCCATTCGAGTTCCTTGCGCACCAGCGCGCGCAGGTCGCTGTCGATGCTGCCGTTGGTGGCCAGCACGAACGTCCAGCGGCCATCCCAGTCCTGACCGGGCGCGGCGTAGATGCGGCGGTTGGCGCGTTCGAAGCGCGGCAACGCCGTCGGCGCCAGCGCATAGCGACTGCGCCGGCCCTCGCGGCTGGCCGTCAGCCAGCCTTCCTGCACGAGCCGGAACACGCTGGTGCGCACCAGCCGGTCGTTCACGCCAAAGGGGGCGAGCAGCTCGATCATGCTGCCGAGCCAGAAGGCGCCGCCGTGGGGCGCGATCGCGTCGCCGCAAATCGTCACTACCAGCGACTTGTGGCGGGGCGGATCAGTGGCCAGGCTGCGGGCGATCCACTCGGTGCTGGTCATGTCATTCACGGTGTGGGTCGATATGATTCAAAATTATTGTGTACTTCCGATTTTTTGTATCGTATTATGATTCTCACAGATTTTGCAACGGGAGAGATCCATGTACGCACAAATGGTGGAGACAGGCCTCAATAAAGTCCGCACAGAACAGGACATGAGCGCCGACGAGCAGGCATTCCAGGCGCGTATCGACGCCGGGATCAAGATCGAACCGAAGGACTGGATGCCGGAAGCATACCGCAAGACGCTGATCCGGCAGATCTCGCAGCATGCCCATTCCGAGATCGTTGGCCAGCTCCCGGAAGGCAACTGGGTCACGCGTGCGCCGACCCTTCAGCGCAAGTCGGTTCTGCTGGCCAAGATCCAGGACGAGGCCGGCCACGGCCTGTACCTGTACAGCGCGGCCGAGACCCTGGGCGTCTCGCGCGACGAGCTGCTGGCGGCCCTGCATGCCGGCAAAGCCAAATATTCGAGCATCTTCAATTACCCGACCCTGAGCTGGGCCGACATGGGCGCGATCGGCTGGCTGGTCGACGGCTCGGCGATCATCAACCAGATTCCGCTGTGCCGCTGCTCGTACGGGCCGTATGCGCGCGCCATGGTCCGCGTCTGCAAGGAAGAATCGTTCCATGCGCGCCAGGGCTACGACATCATGATGGCGCTGGCGAAGGGCACGCCTGAGCAGAAGGCGATGGCGCAGGATGCGCTCAATCGCTGGTGGTGGCCGTCGCTGATGATGTTCGGGCCCTCCGATGCCGAGTCGGTCAACAGCGCGCAGTCGAGCGCCTGGCGCATCAAGCTGTTCTCCAACGACGAACTGCGCCAGCGCATGGTCGATCAGACCGTGCCCCAGGCCGAGTACCTCGGCCTCACGGTGCCGGATCCCGACCTCAAATGGAACGCCGAACGCGGCTCGTACGACTTCGGCGCGATCGACTGGAGCGAGTTCTACGACGTTTTAAAGGGCAACGGCCCGTGCAACCGCGAGCGCCTGCGCACGCGCGTCAAAGCCTGGGACGATGGCGAATGGTTCCGCGACGCGCTGGTGGCGCACGCCGACAAGCAGGCCGCTGCGTAGGGTGGACGGCTCTGCCGTCCACGCGTCCAAACCACCTTGGCACTGACGTACACGCCAAACGGAGACAACAATGAGCAAAGAATGGCCCCTGTGGGAAGTCTTCATCCGCAGCCAGCACGGCCTCGCCCACAAGCACGTCGGCAGCCTGCACGCCCCTGACGCCGAGATGGCCGTCAACAACGCGCGCGACGTCTACACACGCCGCAATGAAGGCGTCTCGATCTGGGTCGTGCGCGCCGCCGACATCGTCGCCAGCAGCCCGGCCGATAAATCGTCGCTATTCGAGCCAGCAAACAGCAAGGTGTATCGCCACCCGACGTTCTTCCCGATGCCGGAAGAAGTCAAGAACCTGTGAGCGCGCCGGAGACCAATCCCATGGATGCAAAAATCGACTACCTGCTGCGCCAGGGCGACAACGCCCTGATCCTGTCGCAGCAACTGTGCCAGTTGTGCGGCAAGGGGCCGGCACTCGAAGAAGACATGGCGCTGTCGAACGTGGCGCTCGACCTGCTGGGTCAGACCCGCATGTGGCTCTCGTACGCCGCCGAACTCGAAGGCCAGGGCCGCGACGAAGACCGTCTCGCTTTTTTGCGCGACAGTGGCGAGTACCGCAACTGCATCCTGCTCGAGCAGCCCAATGGCAGTTATGCCGACGTCGTCATGCGCCAGTTCCTGTTCGACGCGTGGCATTACTTCTTGATGGATGGCCTGACCCGCTCGAGCGACCCACGCATCGTCGAGATTGCGGCCAAGTCGCTCAAGGAAGTCACGTACCACCTGCGCCGCAGCGGCGACCTGGTGGTGCGCCTGGGTGACGGCACGGCCACCAGCCACGCGATGATGCAGACCGCGCTGGACGACCTGTGGATGTACAGCGGCGAGATGTTCCTGTACGACGCGGTCGACGAGGCGATGGTGGCAGAGGGCGTGGCGCCGGCCGTCGGGCCGCTGCGTGAAGCCTACCTGAACCACCTGGCCGACATATTCACCGAAGCCACCTTGACCATGCCATCGCCGGACGCCTGGATGCAGCGCGGCGGCAAGCAGGGCCGGCACAGCGAGCGCCTCGGCTTCATCCTGGCCGAGATGCAGTTCCTGCAGCGCGCCTATCCGGGCGCGGCCTGGTGATGACTGCGCTGGCCGTGTCGGTCGGGCAGGTCTGGGCCTGGCTGGGCGAGGTCGCGGATCCGGAAATCCCCGTCATCTCGATCGTCGACCTGGGCATCGTACGCGACGTGGCGCTGGACGACGACACGTGGGTGGTCACGATCACGCCGACGTATTCGGGCTGTCCCGCCATGACCGTGATCGCCGACAGCGTGGTCGACGCACTGCGCGCGCATGGCCTCGAGCGCGTGCGCATCGCGACTCGCCTGGCGCCCGCCTGGACCACCGACTGGATGAGCGCTGCCGGCAAGGCCGCACTCACCGGCTACGGCATCGCGCCGCCCGTGCAGCAGGCGATTGACATCAGCGGCCTGCATGCCGGCATCCGCCGCCGCGCCGCGCCGGCCGTGAGCTGCCCGCATTGCGGTTCGGCGCACACCCAACTGACCAGCGAGTTCGGCTCGACCCCATGCAAGGCGCTCTACAAATGCCTGGATTGCCGCGAGCCGTTCGATTACTTCAAGTGTCATTAAAGCCCAGCATGAGCCAATTCCATCCTCTCACCGTCAGCAAGGTGAAACACGAAACGCGCGACGCCGTGTGCGTGACGTTCGACGTGCCGCCGGCATTGAAAGAGACCTTCGCCTTCCGTCAGGGCCAGTACCTGACGCTGCGCGCCACGATCGATGGCGAGGACGTGCGCCGCTCGTACTCGATCTGTTCGGCAGTGCAGGACGAGCAGCTGCGCGTGGCGATCAAGCGTACGCCCGGCGGTCAGTTCTCCAGCTGGGCCAACGACAGCCTGCAACCGGGCGCGCAGCTCGACGTCATGCCACCGAGCGGCAACTTCAACGTACCGCTCGACGCGGCCAGCGCTCGCCACTACCTGGCGTTTGCCGCCGGCAGCGGGATTACGCCGATCCTGTCGATCGTCAAGACCACGCTGCTGACCGAACCGGGCAGCCGCTTCACGATCGTCTACGGCAACCGCGCTTCGTCGAGCGTGCTGTTTCGCGACGAACTCACCGACCTCAAGGACCAGTACATGGACCGCCTGCGGCTGGTGTACGTGATGAGCCGCGAGCAGCAGGACATTGAACTCTTCAACGGGCGCATCACCGAAGACAAGTGCACGCAGTTCCTGCGCCAGTGGATCGACATCAAGGCGATCGACGTCGCCTTCATCTGCGGGCCCGAAGACATGATGCATGGCGTCTCACGCGCGCTGCAGGCGGCCGGGTTGGCGAAAGAGCAGATCCGCATCGAGCTGTTTGCCGCGAGCGCGCCCACCCGCGAGCGCACGCCGCGCGCGGTTGCCGCCAGCGCGCGCCAGCACACCGAAGTGACCGTGATCATGGACGGCAGCGCCGCCAGCTTCACGATGGACCGGGACACCGAATCGCTGCTGGACGCGGGTCTGCGCGCGGGCATCGACATGCGCTATTCGTGCAAGGGCGGCGTGTGCTCGACCTGCCGCTGTAAGGTACTTGATGGCGAAGTGGAGATGGACGTGAACTACGCGCTGGAAGACTACGAAGTCGCACGCGGGTTCGTGCTCAGCTGCCAGAGTTTTCCGGTGACTGACAAGGTGGTGGTGGATTTCGATATCGCCGAATAACCGCGCAACCAGAACAAAAACGGAGACCACGATGAACTACGACAGCATCCAGTTCAAGGTAGAAGGCGGCGTCGCCGTCCTGACCCTGAACCGCCCCGATCGCCTCAACAGTTTCACGCGCGCCATGCACCTCGAGGTGCGCGATGCGCTCACGCGCGTGCAGGCCGACCAGTCCGTGCGCGTGCTGGTGCTGACCGGCGCCGGCCGCGGCTTTTGCGCGGGCCAGGATCTCGCCGACCGCGCCGTCGATCCGGGCGCCCCGAGTGTCGACCTGGGCGCGTCGGTCGAGGAGTTCTATGCGCCGCTCGTGCTGACGCTGAAGAACCTGCCGATGCCCGTCATCTGCGCCGTCAATGGGGTGGCCGCCGGCGCCGGGGCCAACCTGGCGCTGGCCTGCGACATCGTGCTGGCCGCGAAATCGGCCAGCTTCATCGAAGCCTTCAGCAAACTGGGCCTGATCCCGGACACCGGCGGCACCTGGCATTTGCCACGCCTGATCGGCCCCGCGCGCGCGATGGGCCTGGCCATGCTGGGCGAAAAACTCAGTGCCGAAAAGGCCGAAGCCTGGGGCCTGATCTGGCGCTGCGTGCCGGACGACGTGCTGATGGACGAAGCCCTGGCCATGGCCAAGCACTTTGCCGCCGCGCCGACCAAGGGCCTGGCATTCACCAAGCGTGCCTTCCAGGCCAGCTATGCCAACACGCTCGAACAGCAGCTGCAGCTCGAAGCCGACATGATGCGCGAACTCGGTAACAGCCACGACTACCGCGAAGGCGTCGCCGCATTCCTGGCCAAGCGCTCGCCGCAGTTCAAGGGGGAGTAGGGATGCAGTCACTGCCACCGCATTCGACGATTGCCGTCATCGGCAGCGGCGCGATGGGCGCCGGCATCGCCCAGGTCGCGGCCACGGCCGGCCATCAGGTCCTGCTGTTCGATACCCGCACCGGCGCCGCCGACAAGGCCATCGCACAGATCGGCGCCACCTATGCGCGCCTGGTTGCCAAGGGCCGCATGGGCGCCGTCGAATCCGATCTCGCGCGCGAGCGCCTGCGCCGCATCGATGCCTTGCACGAAGCGTCCAATGCGGTGCTCGTCATCGAGGCCATCGTCGAAGACCTGCAGGTCAAGCGCGCGCTGTTTGCCGCACTCGAAGACGTCGTTGCCAGCGACTGCATCCTGGCGACCAACACGTCATCGATCTCGGTCACGGCCATCGGCGCGCAGCTGGCGCATCCCGAACGCCTGGTCGGCATGCACTTCTTCAATCCGGCGCCGCTGATGGCGCTGGTGGAAGTGGTCAGCGGCCTGGCGACGGGGCGCGAGGTCGCGCAGGTCGTCTATGCGACCGCCGAAAAATGGGGGAAAAGCCCCGTACACGCCAAGTCGACGCCCGGCTTCATCGTCAACCGCGTGGCGCGCCCGTTTTATGGCGAAGCCCTGCGCCTGCTGCTCGAACAGGCGGGCGACGTTGCCACGCTCGACGCCGTCATGCGCGAGTGCGGCGGTTTTCGCATGGGCCCCTTCGAGCTGATGGACCTGATTGGTCACGACGTCAATTTCTCGGTCACGCAGTCGGTGTTCGCGGCGTACTTCGGCGACCCGCGTTTCACACCATCGGTGCTGCAGCAGGAGCTGGTCAACGCGGGTTATCTGGGCCGCAAGACGGGGCGCGGGTTCTATCGCTATGGCGACGGGGCGGAAACGCCGGTTGTTCAGTCCGAAGCTCCCAGCGATCGGCCGGCGGCGATCAAGTACGCGGGCGCGCCTGGTGGCGTCGATGCGCTCGTCGCGCGGTTGAAGGCTTCCGGCATCGAGCTGACCGAGATCGAAGCGGCGCCGGGCCTGTACTGCGGCGGCGCGGCGATCCATCTCACTGACGGGCGCAGTGCCACCGAGCGCGCGCAGGCGGATAACGGGCGTGACACGATCGTGTTCGACCTGCTGTTCGACGCTGCCAAGGCGCCGCGCATCGCGCTTGCGCGCGCCGACGGTTGCAGCGATGACGCATGGCGCGCGGCAGTCGGCCTGTTCCAGGCTGCCGGCTTCGTCGTCACGCGCCTGGACGACATCCCGGGCCTGGCCGTGATGCGCACGGTGGCGATGCTGGCCAACGAAGCGGCCGATGCCGTCCACCAGGGCGTGTGCAGCGCGCGCGCCGTGGACATCGCGATGCAGAAGGGCGTGAATTATCCGCGCGGACCGTTGGCCTGGCTGGATGCGATCGGCATGGGGCAGGTCGTGAGCGTTCTGTCGAATCTGGCCGCGACGTATGGCGAAGACCGCTACCGCGTCTCGCCGCTACTGCGCCGCAAGCTGGCTGCCGATCCGCAGGGAGCGCGCTTTCATGCATGATGGTCAGGATCAGAACGCACAGGCGCTGGCCGAGCTGGCCGGGCGCACGATGTTTGAACGCGACCCGGCCAGCCAGGCGCTGCGCATGGTGCTGGATGACATCCGGCCCGGCTATGCGCGCATGACGATGACCGTGCGCGCCGATATGCTCAACGGGCACGCGACCTGCCATGGCGGCTACATCTTCATGCTGGCCGACAGCGCCTTTGCCTTCGCCTGCAACTCGCACAACCTCAGCACCGTGGGCGCCGGCTGCACGATCGATTATCTCGCCCCTGGCCGCGCGGGCGACGTGCTGGTGGCCGAAGCCACCGAGCAGGCGCTGCAGGGCAAAACCGGCGTCTACGACGTCACGGTGAAGGCCGCGGACGGGCGCACCATCGCGCTGTTTCGTGGCAAATCGCATCGCATCGGCGGCACCGTGGCGCCCGTGGACGCCTGAACCACAAGGAGTCGACAGATGGTCCAACACCTTCCCGCACCGGGCGACCTGGAACCGATCGAGCGCGCCAGCCGCGACGAACTGCAGGCGCTGCAACTGCAACGGCTGCAATGGACGCTGCAGCACGCATATGACAACGTGCCGCACTACCGCGCCGCGTTCGACGCCGCAGGCGTGCATCCGGCCGATCTCAAGACGCTGGCCGACCTGGCGAAATTTCCGTTCACCGAAAAGAAAGCCCTGCGCGACAACTACCCGTTCGGCATGTTCGCCGTGCCGCGCGAGCAGGTGGTGCGCGTGCATGCCTCGTCCGGCACCACCGGCAAGCCCACCGTGGTCGGCTACACGCAGAACGATATCGACACCTGGGCGAACATCGTCGCGCGCTCAATCCGCGCTGCCGGTGGTCGCAAGGGCGACCTGGTACACATCGCCTACGGCTACGGCCTGTTCACCGGCGGCCTGGGCGCGCACTACGGCGCCGAGCGTCTCGGTTGCACGGTCGTGCCAATGTCGGGCGGGCAGACCGAAAAACAGGTGCAGCTGATCTGCGACTTCAAGCCGTCGATCATCATGGTCACGCCGTCGTACATGCTCAACATCGTCGAGGAATTCGCGCGCCAGGGGCTGGACCCGGCAGCATCGTCGCTACAGGTCGGCATTTTCGGCGCCGAGCCGTGGACCGACGCGATGCGGCGCGAGATCGAGACGCGCGCTGGCATCGATGCGGTCGATATCTACGGCCTGTCCGAAGTGATGGGCCCGGGCGTGGCCAGCGAATGCATCGAGAGCAAGGATGGCCCCGTGATCTGGGAAGACCATTTCTACCCCGAGATCATCGACCCCGACACGGGCGAGGTGCTGCCCGATGGCGAGGAGGGCGAGCTGGTATTCACGTCGCTGACCAAGGAAGCGCTGCCGATCATCCGCTACCGCACACGCGACCTGACACGCCTGCTGCCGCCGACCTCGCGCGCGATGCGCCGCATGGGCCGCATCACGGGGCGCTCGGACGACATGCTGATCATCCGTGGCGTGAACGTGTTCCCCAGCCAGATCGAGGAGCTGGTGCTGCGCATGCCCGCACTGGCGCCGCACTACCAGCTGGTCGTGGCGCGCGACGGCCACCTCGACACGCTCGAGGTGCTGTGCGAGCTGCGCGATACGCTGCTCCCGCCTGACGCCATCGAGGTGCAGGCGCGCGAACTGCAGCACTGCATCAAGACCTATGTCGGCGTGACCACGCGCGTGCGCCTGTTGCCGCCGCAAGGCATCGAGCGCACGCTGACCGGCAAGGCCCGGCGCGTGGTCGACGGCCGTCCCAAACAATGAACAAGGAAACCAGCATGCTTGACGCTTTCATCTGCGACGCCATCCGCACACCCTTCGGCCGCTACGGCGGGCTGCTCTCGACTGTGCGCGCCGACGATCTGGCCGCGCTGCCCATCGCCGCGCTGATGGCCCGCAACCCCAGCGTGGACTGGACCCAGGTCGACGACCTGTTCTACGGCTGCGCCAACCAGGCGGGCGAAGACAACCGCAACGTCGGCCGCATGGCCGCACTGCTGGCCGGGCTGCCGCAGGACGTGCCGGCCAACACGATCAACCGCCTGTGCGGCTCGGGTATGGACGCCATCGGCACCGCCGCGCGCGCGATCAAGGCCGGCGAAGCACACCTGGTGATCGCGGGTGGTGTCGAAAGCATGACACGCGCGCCGTTCGTCATGGGCAAGGCCGACAGCGCGTTTTCTCGCGCCGCAAAAATCGAGGACACGACGCTCGGCTGGCGCTTCGTCAATCCGCGCATGAAGGCGCAGTACGGCATCGACTCGATGCCCGAAACGGCCGAAAACGTGGCGCGCGAATTCAATGTCAGCCGCGCTGACCAGGACGCGTTCGCGCTGCGCAGCCAGCAGCGCTGGGCGCAGGCGCATGCCGCTGGCGTCTTCAAGGACGAGATCGTGCCGGTCACGCTCCAGGGCAAGAAGGAAACGCGCATCGTCGACACCGACGAACAGCCGCGCGCCGATTCCAGTATCGAGGCGCTGTCGAAGTTGAAGGGCGTGGTGAGCCCGGACGGCTCGGTCACCGCCGGCAATGCATCGAGCCTGAACGACGGCGCCTGCGCGCTGCTGCTGGCCTCTGGCGAGGCTGCGGCGCGCCACGGCTTGACGCCGCGCGCCCGCGTGATCGGCATGGCGACAAGCGGCCTGGCGCCGCGCATCATGGGCTTCGGCCCGGCGCCCGCCGTCAGGAAGCTGCTGGCGCAAACGGGCTTGAGGCTGGACCAGATGGACGTGATCGAATTGAACGAGGCCTTTGCCGCGCAGGGCCTGGCCGTGCTGCGCGACCTGGGCGTGCCGGACGACGCGACTCACGTGAACCCGAACGGCGGCGCGATCGCGCTGGGGCACCCGCTGGGCGCGTCCGGTGCGCGCCTCGTCATGACCGCCGTGAACCAGCTGCACCGCACCGGCGGGCGCTACGCGCTGTGCACGATGTGCATCGGTGTTGGCCAGGGCATCGCCCTGATCGTCGAGCGGGTCTAGCCGAATGGTCAAAGTCTATGAAATCGATGGTGTGCGGCCTGTTGTGCATCCGAGCGCCTACGTGCATCCTTCCGCCGTGCTGATCGGCGACGTGATCGTCGGCCCGCGCTGCTATATCGGCCCGTGCGCAAGCCTGCGCGGCGACTTCGGGCGCCTGATCCTCGAAGAAGGGGCCAACCTGCAGGATTCGTGCGTGATGCACGGCTTTCCGCTGGAAGACACCGTCGTCGAAGTCGATGGCCACATCGGCCACGGCGCCGTGCTGCATGGCTGCCGCGTGGGACGCAATGCGATGGTTGGCATGAACGCGGTGGTGATGGACAAGGCGGTCGTCGGCGCGGAATCGATCGTCGCCGCGATGAGCTTTGTGAAAGCGGGGATGGTGATCCCGCCGCGCTCGATGGTCATGGGCACGCCGGCCAAGGTGGTGCGCGCCTTGAGCGACGACGACGTCGCGTGGAAGAGTTTCGGCACGCGCCAGTACCACGAGCTGGCCGTGCGCTCGCTGCAGACGATGCGCGAAGTCGATGCCGACACCGCCGTGGCGCCGGACCGTGGCCGCATTGCATTCGACACGAGCGCGCTGCACACGCCGAAGTCCTGAACCTACTGGAGATTACATGGGCCACATCCCGACACTGCAAAGCCTGATCGCCGGCCGCTGGCACGGCGCCGCCTCGCACACGCCGCTGCACAGCGCGCTCGACAGCACCCTGATCTATCACACGCACGCCGAGAAGATCGACTTTGACGAAGCGCTCACCTTTGCGCGCAAGACGGGTGTCAAGACGCTGATGCGCCAGACGTTCCAGGAACGCGCGGCGGCGCTGAAGGCGCTCGCGCTGTACCTGATAGAGCGCAAGGAAGAACTGTATGCGATCTCGCACCTGACCGGCGCGACGCGCCAGGACAGCTGGGTCGATGTCGAAGGCGGCATCGGCACGCTGTTCGCCTACGCCAGCATGGGCTCGCGCGAGCTGCCGTCGTCGAATGTGCTGCACGAAGGTCCGGCCATCGCGCTGGGCAAGCGGGGCGGCTTTGCCGGCACCCACATCCTGGTGCCGCGCGGCGGCGTGGCGGTGCACATCAACGCCTTCAACTTTCCGATCTGGGGCTTGCTCGAAAAATTTGCGCCGAGTTTCCTGGCCGCGATGCCGTGCATCGCCAAGCCGGCCACCGCCACCAGCTACCTGACCCACGCAGTGGTCAAGATGATGGTGGACTCGAACCTGCTGCCCGATGGCGCGCTGCAGCTCGTGATCGGCAGCACGGGCGACCTGCTCGATCGCCTCGGCGGCTTTGACGCCGTCACGTTCACCGGGTCGGCCGACACGGCCGCGATGCTGCGCGCGAACGGGAACCTGATCCGCGCCTCGGTGCCGTTCACCGCCGAAGCCGACTCGCTCAATTGCGCGGTGCTGGCGCCCGACGTGCTGCCTTCCGATCCCGAGTTCGACCTGTTCATCAAGGAAGTCGCGCGCGAGATGACCGGCAAGGCGGGCCAGAAGTGCACGGCGATCCGGCGCGTGATCGTGCCGGAAGCGCTGGTAGACGCGGTCGGCGAGCGGCTGCGCGAGCGGCTGGCGAAGATCACGGTGGGCGACCCGAACGTGGAGGGCGTACGCATGGGCGCACTGGCGTCGATGGACCAGCACCGCGACGTGAGCGCGCGGGTCGAGCTGCTCGCGCGCGGCAACGAGGTGCTGTTCGGTGCACGCGACGGGTTCAAGCCGGTGGGCGAAAACGTCGCCAGCGGCGCCTTCTTCTCGCCGACGCTGCTGTTATGCCGTAATGCGATGGTCAACGATGCCGTGCACGACGTGGAAGCGTTCGGCCCGGTCAGCACCCTGATGACCTACAACGACATTGACGAAGCCCTCGAATTGGCGGCACGCGGCAAGGGCAGCCTGGTCACCACGTTCGCGACCAAGGACCCGGCGCTGGCCGCGTACGCGGTGCCGATCGTGGCGGCGTCGCATGGCCGCGTGCTGATCCTTGATCGCGAGGCGGCCGTGGACAGCACCGGCCATGGCTCGCCGCTGCCACAACTGAAACACGGCGGGCCGGGGCGCGCCGGTGGTGGCGAAGAACTGGGCGGCATCCGCGCGGTGAAGCACTTCCTGCAGCGCGCGGCGGTGCAGGGCTCGCCCACGATGCTCGGCGCCGTCACGGGCGAATACGTGCGCGGCGGCGCGGTCAAGGAAAGCGACCTGCATCCGTTCCGCCGGCATTTCGAGGACCTGGAAGTCGGGCACTCGCTGCTGACGCACCGGCGCACGGTGAGCGAAGCGGACATCGTCAACTTCGGCGGCGTTTCGGGCGACTACTTCTACATGCACTTCGACGCCATCGCGGCCAAGGACACGCAGTTCGGGCAGCGCATCGCGCACGGTTACTTCGTGCTGTCGGCGGCGGCCGGCCTGTTTGTCTCGCCCGCACCGGGGCCGGTGCTGGCCAACTATGGCCTGGACAACCTGCGCTTCGTGGCGCCGGTGGCAATCGGCGACACGATCCGCGCGCGCCTGACCTGCAAGCGCAAGGTCGATCGCAACCGGACGGACGAGCAGGGTAGAGGGCAGGGCGTGGTGGCGTGGGATGTGCAGGTGACCAACCAGCGCGATGAGCTGGTGGCCAGTTATGACATTTTGACGCTGGTGCAGAAGCGCGCAGTGGACGAATAACCGCGGCATTGAGCGATCCGCGATCAGTGGCACGACGCCGTGCGTTGAACGCGTGGACGGGGAGCCCGTCCACCCTACGCAGTGCATCGGAACGTAGGGTGGACGGCTGTGCCGTCCACGCGTTCAACAAACGTCGAACGGCTTGAACGAAATTAAGAGCGCGTACGCTGTAGCTGCAGCAAACCTTCACCCGTACGAATCGCCCGCAAATCATCGTAATCCGGCACGCCCATCACGTCGGTCTCGACCGGATGCTTGTGCGTGGCGGTGACCATCACGCTGTCCATGCCCGCAGCAGCGGCCGACTGCAGGCCAGCCAGCGTGTCTTCGAACACGAGGCATTCTTCTGGGCGCATGCCCAGCTTTTCGGCGCCGAGAAGGAACGGGTCCGGCGCCGGCTTGCCGTGCTTGACGTCTTCGGCTGCGACCAGCACCGGCGGCAGCGGCAGGCCGGCTGCGGCGATGCGCGCCTGGGCCAGCGCGCGTGGCGCCGACGTCACGATCGCCCAGCGCTCCACTGGCAGTGTGGCCAGGAAGGCGGCCACACCGGCAATCGCTTCGATGCCGTCGACGTCCTCGATCTCGGCAAGCGTGATGCGGTGCGCTTCTGCTTCCGCGTCGATGTCGGGCAGGCCGAGGCCGCGCACAGTGTCGACGCTGCGCTTGCCGTGGATCGTCGGCAGGAACACGTCCACGTCCAGTCCGTGGCTGCGGGCCCAGTCGGCCCAGACGCGCTCGGCGGCGATGATGGATGTCAGGATGGTGCCGTCCATGTCGAACAGGAAGGCGGCGTAGTCGCGTGCGGGCAATGCGGTCATGGCGTCCTCAATCTAAAAAGGGCATGGAAAAGCGGGCCGGCGCTGGATCAGCGCCGGCCCGCTCCAGGGGTATGAAATTACTCGGCCAGCTGCTTGCGCACGCGCTCGATGGCGATGCGCACCTGGTTCGGCGCGGTGCCGCCCACGTGGTCGCGCGCAGCCACCGAACCTTCGAGCGTGAGGACCGCGAACACGTCCTCTTCGATCAGCGGCGAGAACGTCTGCAGCGTCTCGAGCGACATCTCGGACAGGTCGCAACCGGCATCGTCGCAGGCGCGCACGGCATGCGCCACCGCTTCGTGGGCATCGCGGAACGGCAGGCCGCGCTTGACCAGATAGTCGGCCAGGTCGGTGGCTGTGGCATAGCCCTGCAGCGCTGCCGAGCGCATGTTTTCGGCCTTGACCGTGATGCCCGAGGCCATGTCGGTGAAGATGCGCAGCGTGTCCATCACGGTGTCGATCGTGTCGAACAGTGGCTCCTTGTCTTCCTGGTTGTCCTTGTTGTAGGCCAGCGGCTGGCCCTTCATCAGGGTCAGGAGGCCAATCAGGTGGCCATACACGCGGCCGGTCTTGCCACGGGCGAGCTCCGGCACGTCCGGGTTCTTCTTTTGCGGCATGATCGACGAGCCGGTGCAGAAGCGGTCGGCGATGTCGATGAAGCCGATGCGCGGGCTGATCCACATGACCAGTTCTTCGGACATGCGCGAGATGTGCATCATCAGAATCGATGCGGCGGCCGTGAACTCGATCGCGAAGTCGCGGTCTGACACTGCATCGAGGGAGTTGTGGCACACGTCGTCAAAGCCGAGCGTCTTGGCCACGCGCAGGCGGTCAATCGGGAAGGTGGTGCCGGCCAGTGCGGCGGCGCCCAGCGGCAGGCGGTTCACGCGGCGGCGCGCGTCGAGCATGCGCTCGGCGTCGCGGCCGAACATTTCGACGTAGGCCAGCATGTGGTGGCCAAAGGTGATCGGTTGGGCCACCTGCAGGTGCGTGAAGCCCGGCATGATCGTGTCGGCGTGGCGTTCGGCCAGGTCGGTCAGGGCGCCGCGCAGGCTGGCGAGCAGCGTGACGATATCGTCGATCGCGGCGCGCACGTACAGGCGAATATCAGTTGCGACCTGGTCGTTGCGCGAGCGGCCCGTGTGCAGGCGCTTGCCGGCGTCGCCCACCAGTTCGGTCAGGCGTTTTTCGATGTTCAGGTGCACGTCTTCGAGGTCGAGCAGCCATTCGAAGCTGCCGGCGTCGATCTCGGCCCGGATCTGCGTCATGCCGCGTTCAATTTCAGCGCGGTCGTGTTCGCTGATGATGCCTTGTGCAGCCAGCATCTCGGCGTGCGCGAGCGAGCCCTCGATGTCGTGCGGGGCCAGGCGTTTGTCGAAGAAGACCGATGCGGTGTAGCGCTTGACGAGATCCGATACGGGTTCAGAGAAGCGGGCAGACCAGGCTTCGGCTTTTTTGGAGAATTGTTCGGTCATGGTGGGATTCCGGTTGGGGATCCCTTGATTATAAACTGCGCTGCCTGTGTGCCATGCGGCATGGCTGGCCAGGCTCGCAGGCAGGCTTGCGGACAGGCTTCCATGCGGGGCCTGGCAAAATCCGGTGCGGCAGGCCACATCGCCGCTTGCGTTGGTACCAATCGGCGCTAGAATGACTTTTTGTCACCTTGTCCAGGCCATGATGACGAACGATTCCAGCTTCGAGGTCAGCACCGACCAGACCCGTCTCGACATTCCAATGATCTACCGCTTCCTCAGCGAGCAGTCCACCTGGGCCGTGGGCATTTCGCGGCCCGTCGTCGAGCGCGCCATTGAAAACTCGCTGTGCTTTGGCGGCTACCTCGATGGGCGCCAGATCGCCTTCGCGCGCGTGATTACCGATTTTTCCACCTTCGCCAATCTGGTGGACGTGTTCGTCGTGCCGGAAGCCCGTGGCTGTGGTTATGGCAAGCAATTGATCGGGGTGGTGATGCGGCATCCCAGCCTGCAGCAATTACGCCGCTTCACGCTGGCCACGTCGGATTGCCACGGCCTGTACGAACGCTTCGGGTTCACCCCACCGTTGCGTCCACAGACATTGATGGAGCGTTACTTTCCCAACATCTACTTATCCTGAGCGCACTCAACATGGCGACGTGAAACTGGAATCAGGCTTACGCTGATGACTCATCGGGGGAAGTCGCATGTTCCAATCTGTCGTCCGTGTTGTTGCTCATACCACGCTCGCGCTGGCCGTCGCCGCTGGCGTCACCAGCCACGCGGCCGAGTCGCCGTCCACACCATCGCCATCGTCACTGCAGCCCAAGGGCTCGCTCGTCATCATCGGTGGCGCGCTGCGCGATGACAACGACGCTGTCTGGACGCGAATCGTGCAGCTTGCCGGCGGCAAGAATGCCCGCATCGCGGTCTTCGCCTCGGCCTCGGCCAGTCCCGAACGCGCTGGCAACTATCTCATCGAACGGCTGGATCAGCACGGTGCCAAGGCGTTCTTTGTTCCCGTCGCCGAACGCCTCGACGGTTCCGACGTGCGCGCCGCCGCCGAAGATCCGGCGCTAGTCGAGGCGGTGCGTTCGGCGGGCGGCGCCTACTTCTCGGGCGGCGATCAGGCGCGCATCACGAACGCGCTGCGCCGGCCCGATGGCAGCAACACGCAACTGCTCGATGCGCTGTGGGACATGTACCGGCGCGGTGGCGTCATTGCCGGCTCGAGCGCTGGCGCTGCCATCATGAGCGCCACGATGTTCGGCCATCCGCGCTCGGTGCTGGGCACGCTCCAGCACGGCGTGGCTGATGGCCGCCAGATCACGCGCGGCCTGGGCTTCATCGGCGACGACGTCTTCATCGACCAGCACCTGCTGGTGCGCGGGCGCTTTGCGCGCATGCTGCCGGCCATGCTGGCCAAGGGCTACAACATCGGCCTGGGCATCGACGAGAACACGGCGATGGTCGTGGGGCCGAAGCGCGACGTCGAAGTGCTTGGCTATCGCGGTGCGCTGCTGGTTGACCTGAGCAACGCCGCCACGCGCGACGGCACCTTCAACCTCAGTAACGGCCGCCTGAGCTATCTCGATAACGGCGACCGCTTCAACCTGGACAGCAAGGTGTTCACGCCGGCGCCCGAGAAAGTGCGTGGCAAGCTCGATGCGAACAAGCCGTACTGGCGCGGGCCGCTGTTCTCGGCCGATATCCTCGGCAACGGCACGGTGGTCGACCTGATGTCCAAGCTCGTCGACAGCGACCAGCCGGATGCGATTGGCCTGTCGCTCGACAGCCCGAATGCCGACCGGCCCGACCTGGGCTTCGAGTTCAAGCTCGGTCGCGTGAACGAAACGGTAGGCTACCAGTCGGCGTACAGCGAAGCTTATTCGGTCTATAACGTGCGGCTCGATATACGGCCGATCGTGGTGCAACGGCCGCTGTATCAGTATCGGTGATCTCCGGGTGATATATACGTGCTGATGAGATTACAAGCCAGATAAGCTCGTTCAAAATGGACACCATCATGACCGAATGGATCGGTGATGGAAACGAAAGTGAGCAGGATCGTTTTACGTGAGTTTGCCTTCGCCGGGACGTGCGACGGTGATGCACCGGGCGCAATCAGGGTCGATCTCCTAAATGGCTCTAGCTATTTCATCAGACCAATATTTCTTCCTTTCGAAACACCATCAAGATTATTCGGACTATAAAAAGATTAGTCATACGCGCCTGTGCGAGAGCCACCTCCTCAATCCGATTTGTTAAAGCTGGTTCAATGAATGATCAACCGAGGCGCGTTTAACGACTGACCCAGCAGGGCATCCATCACGGTACCGGCGCGCCGCGACTGTAGGCCATCTCCTGCTCAGCTGGCGGATGGCTATATTCGGGCGCTTTGCATTTGTTATGTCAGCATGCCTGGTTTGCAGCTCCGGGCTGGTGCCCAGCCAGACTGGACGCTGGATCACCCTTGATAATTCCCGTCTGATTGCCTGACCTCGACCAAGCTGGACCGACTCCAGCCCAGTGACAATTGCTGTTTTGTTCACTCAAAGGAGAACGAAATGGCACTTGACGCATATATGCAGATCGAAGGGATCAAGGGCGAGTCTGCGGACAGCGGTCACAAAGACTGGATCGAAGTATCGCACGTCG
Source organism: Massilia aurea (assembly GCF_014200505.1). Taxonomy (GTDB): domain Bacteria; phylum Pseudomonadota; class Gammaproteobacteria; order Burkholderiales; family Burkholderiaceae_D; genus Telluria; species Telluria aurea_B. The sequence continues at coordinate 364,606 of NZ_JACHBX010000004.1, forward strand.
CTTGGAGCGTTTTCCAGCCACGGGCTGATGCGGTATCGACAGCTGGCGGCCTGACGACTGGTAGAGCCGAGCTGTCTAACCTATCCTTCAAAAAGCTGGCTGACTTGTCCTCACCCGTACTTCAGCAGCACTGTGCGATGGGAAAAACGCTCCCGCGAGCGAAACTCGAGTTCATGCGAGCGGATGGCGACGGCAAGCCAATCTGTTATTACACTGTGGAAATCGAAAACGTGATGATCTCCGGGATCAACCCGGGCAGCGGTGATTCGGGAATAGTCACTGAACACGTCTTCCTGGCATATTCAAAAATGAAATGGAAATACACGAAGCAGGGCATCCGGGGCGGTACCGAAGGCAACTCTTCGGGCGGCTGGGATTGTGCCGCTAACAAGTGCGCTTGAGGCGAGGCCAGCATGCCCCGCAGTATCATCTACCAAGGCGATCTTGAGGCGCTGGAACAGACCTGGGCTGGAAAGTACGTCGCGAATGGAGAGTGCGCCAGACTGCCACAAGAACTTACCGTGGTTGGCCACACTAGCCAGTGGCAACCGGGAGCAAAGGTAATCGATGTTCGCTCTCTCCAGCCCGGTACCGTTATTGCGAACTTCGTCTTTGAGAACGGCAAGGCTCGCTACCCCAACAAGCACGGCTGGCATGCCGGGTTGTTTCGCAGATTCGAGAACGGCGCAGTGATGATTAACGGGATGCCGTGTGTGTTCTCGATGATCGACCAGTACCGAGGAAAGACCGTAGCCGCGCGAGGCCTTGGCTCGCTTACGCCTGCGTTCCGAAAAGCATACCCCAGGTTTGCAACCCCCTCCAACAATGCTGATGAATTCTATGTGGTGATGGTCCCATGAAAAGTTTTCTACTCACCGCGCTTGTTCTGACATCCGCAGCACACGCTGAAGTAATTGAGTGCCCGCCACGGTACCCTGACAAGGACGTCACCTTGCCAGAAGGTAGCGGACGCGTGCAACCGGCTCGTCTATCGTTCGCCTACATGCACGTTGGAGAACTGCATAGCGAGCAAACATTGCAAGGCCCAGAAGCGAAAAAAGTGAAGGGTGGCTGGGATACCGTCTACGGCTTTAAGCCAAACGAAAGCAAGTGGCTCGTGTGCACATATGGAGGCACCGAGTGGAGCGGCCTTGATCGAATCAGTCCGGGAACAATTCAATGGTGGGGCAAATTAACGCAGCAAACTACTTTGTGTCTGCTCAAGGTCAGGGAGACGAAATTTCGCGGCTCGTTGAGCGATTGGGCTGCTGCCGCCACTTGTAAACCGAGTGCTTGAAAGTCTTTTATTCGGTACTCTCGGCGCTCAGTCGCAGCGCCACTGCAGCCGCTCGGCCAGCACCTGGCGCTGTGCATCGATCAGCGGGCCGTTCGGATCGTGGCCGGCGCGCGGCACCTCGACCAGAGCCTTGTCCGGCGCCGTGATGGCCTCGAAGAAGCGGCGCGTGACCTTTGGCTCGGTCAACAGGTCTTCTGTTCCCTGCACCAGATAGACCGGCAGCTCGTAGCGCGTGCCCAGGCGGTACAGGTCCATCGTGGACGCCATGCCGTCGCCTTTCCAGCCGACGAATTTCAAGAACGAATAATCCTCGCCCTCGGTGTAGTCGGCCTTTGCCTGCGGCGAGGCATACAAAGGCAGCACCTCGAACCAGGATGGCGGCGTCGGGTCGATGTTGGGCGCCTCGTACTTGCGCACGGCGCGCCGCACGATGCCGAAGTTGCGCGGATTGGTCCAGGGCGGGGGGCCGAGCGCCTCCAGTTGCGTGACGGTGGCAGTGTCGTTCGCCGCCCTTGCGCGGGCAATGACCGTGCTCCATGACGTGGCATTGTCCCGGTAACCCACCAGTTGGGCCACGCCGACATAGGCACAGAACAGCCCCGGCTTTTCTTTGGCCATGTGGGCGCCGATCATCGAGCCCCACGAGCTGCCCAGCAGGATCACCTTGTCCCTGCCGAAACGCTGCGTCAGATAGCGCGCCACGTCGAGGCCATCGTCGCGCAGCTGTTCGATGCGCAAGGGGACGTCCTCGCCGGGGCGGTGACGGCCCCAGGTCATGCCGCTGCCGCGCTGATCCCACTGCGCCAGCGTGATGTGCTTGCGCCACGATGCATACGGGCCGGCGCCAAACACCGAAGTCGGATTACCCGGGCCGCCGTGCACGTACAGCAGCACCGGATTGGCACAGTCGTCGCCACTGACGGTGACCCACTGCGCGATGCCGCCGATCTCCACGAAGCCGCTTTCGTCGACCGGCTGGCCGGGCTTGCAGGCCGGGGCGGCATGGGCCAGGCAGGCACTGAACAGCGGAACAGCAAGGCAGGCGCGCAGGCAAAACATCGGAACTCCGGATGGTCAAGGATGACCAGGCCGATTGTGGCGTGGTTGCCAGGCCGGGTCAATCGCCTTGGGCTGGTAAATCTGACAGGTCGCGTCGCCGCCGCAGGCCATGGCCGGCTTAGAATAGCGCGATCTACCTGTCAAGGATTCGCGATGCGCCTGTTTCACTCCTTTGCTGCGCTGCTGTTTGGCGCATTCGCTTCACTCGCCCACGCTGCGCAGCCGGCCACGGTCCGCCTGGACTACGCGCACAGCGGCAATGCGCTGGCGGACAGCTACGCGATCGAACGTGTCGTCATCGAGCCATTGCCCTGGCCCGGCAGCGCGGCGCGCAACCTGGACGACACCAACCGCGGCCAGAACCGGGTCGAAGTGGTGGATCCGAAAACGGGCGACGTGCTGTATTCGCGCGGTTTCTCCACCGTGTTCGGCGAGTGGCGCACGACCGAGGAAGCAGGGCGCATCAGCCGCAGCTTCAGCGAGTCGGTGCGCTTTCCCCAGTTCGCGCAGCCGGTGCGCGTGCGCATCCTGAAGCGCGACGAGCGCAACCAGTTCTCGGTCGCCTGGAGCATCGACGTCGATCCGAACGCGCCGGACGTGGTCAAGCGCCAGCCGCCGGCGGCGGCAAAGCCGATCCCAATTCAAGTCAGCGGCCCGTCGCCCGACAAGGTCGACCTGTTGATCCTGGGCGACGGCTACACGCAGACAGAGATGAAAAAATTCGAGCAGGATGCGCGGCGCCTGTCGGCGCATCTGTTTTCGGTCTCGCCGTTCAAGGAGCGCGCGGAGGACTTCAATGTCTGGGCGATGGCCGTGCCGACCGGGCAATCGGGCATCAGCCGGCCATCGACCGGCGTACACCATCCATCGGCGCTGGGCACGCGCTACGACATCTTCGGCAGCGAGCGCTATGTGCTCACGCTCGACAACCGCGCGCTGCGCGACATTGCCCAGCACGCGCCGTATGAATTCATCGAAATCCTGGTCAACAACGAAACCTACGGCGGCGGCGGGATCTTCGGCCAGTTCAGCACGGCGGCAGCCGGCAACGACTGGGCCGACTACCTGTTCGTGCACGAATTCGGGCACCACTTCGCGGGCCTGGCCGACGAGTACTACACCTCGCCGGTGGCTTACGCCGCGGCGAGCGGACGCATGGAGCCGTGGGAACCGAACGTCACGGCGCTGCGTGACCCGGCCAAGCTCAAATGGCAGCGTCATGTGACGGCCGGCACGCCGTTGCCGACGCCATGGCCAAAGGCCGACTACGAAGCCGCGTCGCGCGCCTACCAGAAAAAGCGCGCCGCGCTGCGCGAGGCCAACCGGCCGGAGTCGGAGATGAGCGCCTTGTTCCGTGAAGACCTCAAACAGACCAACGCGCTGTTCGACCGGCAGCCGCACCGCCACGCGGTCGGCGCTTTTGAAGGCGCCAACTACGAGGCGAGCGGGTACTACCGGCCCGCGATGCAGTGCCTGATGTTCGACCGCAGCAATGCGTTCTGCCCGGTGTGCCGCGATGGGGTCACGGACATCATTGATTTGTATGCGGGCTCTGTTCGTCAGTAATCTTTGCTTACAACTCTGACAATTTCTGCGTGTGCTGGCTAACAGACCCGACTGTCTTGACGTCGTATTCTGGAATCACTGAACAACAACAACGACTGCACGGGCAACCCGCTCTGTACAGCGACCACCAAAAGGAAACTTATCATGAACAAACTGATCGCAACCCTTATCGCCGGCCTGATGGTTACCGCTGCTCACGCCCAGACCACCGCACCAACCACCACCGCTGCGGACAACCGCATCGTGAAGGCTGAAGCCAGCGCCGAGAAAGACGTCATCAAGGCCGAACAAAAAGAAATCAAGGCCGCAGTCAAGGCTGACCAGAAGCTGAACAAGACCGTGGCCAAGGCGACGGAAACCAAGGGCGACGCACACGCCAAGCTGGTCAAGACCCACACCGACGCTGCTGCCAACGTCGCCAAGGCCGATCCTGAAGACCGCGCCAAGGCAATGGCCAAGGCCGAAGGCAAAGTGGCTGACGCCAACCTGAAGGCCGAGAAGAAGATGATCAAGGCTGACGAGAAAGTGCTGAAAGCACAGGTTGATGCTGCTGCCGACAAGGCAACCGCTGCTGCCAAGACCGAACAGGTCCGCGCTGAAGCCCAGGCTGACGTGCACAAGGCTGCTGCAAAGAACTAAGCAACTAGTTCCAATAAAAAATGCCGGCTCAGCCGGCATTTTTTTTGCGTTCAACGAGTGAGTGAGGCAGTCGTAGGGTGGGCGGCTGTGCCGCCCACGCGTTCAAACCCACTTCGCTCTGTGGTGTGCAACGTCGAGTTGAACGCGTGGGCGGGAAACCCGCCCACCCTACATCAGCTAACTGAACGCCATTTCGGCTTAGCTGGCATTTTTTTTGCGTTCAACGAGCGAGTGAGGCAGTCGTAGGGTGGGCGGCTGTGCCGTCCACGCGTTCAAACCCACTTCGCTCTGTGGTGTGCAACGTCGAGTTGAACGCGTGGGCGGGAAACCCGCCCACCCTACAGCAGCTAACTGTACGCCATTTCGGCGTTATGCCGCCTGTGGTCGCGTTACGTTTTCACAGAGTCGGTTTCGGCTGCCCGCATCCCCAGATCATGCGCCTTCATGCGCGCCGACAAAGCCTTGCCCTTGCGCGAGCGCTTGCCGAAGTGTGGCTCCAGGCCGGAGGCGAACAGCTCCACGGTGCGCGCCTTGTCGCCGGCCCAGGTGCCGATCACATTCAGGCCTTTCTGGTTGATTGGCTGCGCCGCCAGCATGGCTTCTTTCGGCTCGAGTTCCATCAGCGTCACGCCGCGGCCGCCATTGGTCAGCACCTTCATCTCATCGATGCCGAATACCAGCACGCGGCCCTTTTCGGACAGGCACGCGATCGCGCCGCAGCTGTCGGTCACGATCCGTGGTGGCAGTGGCGTCGCGCCGTCGTTGAGCGTGATGAATGACTTGCCACCCTTCAGACGGCTGACCATGTCGCCCGCCTTGGTGATGAAGCCAAAGGCGTCCGACGTCGACAGCAGCAGGCGCGTCTCGGGATTACCCGCAAAATAATGCAGGATGCGGATGCCGCCCGACAGGTCGACCAGCGTCGTGATCGGCACGCCATCACCGCGCGAACCAGGCAGCGCCGCCACCGGCACCGAATACACCTTGCCGTTGTCGCCAATACCCAGCAGATGGTCGACCGTGCGGCATTCGAACGCCTTGTACAGCGAGTCGCCGGCCTTGAACGCGAACTGCGCCGGGTCGTGGCCGATGCCCGTGCGGGCACGCACCCAGCCTTTTTCGGACACGATCACGGTCACCGGTTCATCGACGACCTTCTGCTCGGCCACTGCGCGCTGCGCTTCTTCGATCACGGTGCGGCGCTCGTCGCCGAACTGCTTGGCGTCGGCTTCGATTTCGCGGATGATCAGGCGCTTCATCGACGACGGGTTCTCGAGGATGTCCTGCAGCTTTTCCTTCTCGCTCCGCAGGTCGGCCAGCTCTTGCTGGATCTTGATCGCTTCCAGGCGCGCCAGCTGGCGAAGGCGGATTTCGAGGATGTCTTCGGCCTGGCGCTCGCTCAGGCGGAATTCCTCGATCAGCGCGGCCTTCGGTTCATCCGCGTTGCGGATGATGGCGATGACCTTGTCGATGTTCAGCAGGACCGTCTCGCGGCCTTCCAGAATGTGGATGCGGTCGTTGACCTTGGCCAGCTTGAAGTCGGTGCGGCGGCGGATCGTCGTGAAGCGATAGTCGATCCACTCCTGAATGATCGTGCCCAGGCCTTTTTGACGCGGGCGACCGTCGCCGCCGATCATCACCATATTGATCGGGCTGGACGACTCGAGCGACGTGTGCGCGAGCAGCATCAGCATGAATTCGTTCTGGTCCTGGTTCTTCGACTTCGGCTCGAACACCAGGCGCACCGCAGCTTCGCGGCCCGATTCGTCGCGCACCGTGTCGAGCGCGCCCAGCACGGTGTTCTTCAGCGCGAGCTGCTCGGGCAGCAGCGCCTTTTTGCCGGCCTTGACCTTCGGGTTGGTCAGTTCTTCGATTTCTTCGAGCACGCGCTGCGACGAGCAGCCTGGCGGCAGTTCGTAGACGATCGCCTGCCACTGGCCGCGCGCCAGTTCTTCGATCTTCCAGCGCGCGCGCACCTTCATCGAGCCGCGGCCCACCGCGTACATGTCGGCGATGCTGGACGCCGGGGTGATGATCTGGCCGCCGCCCGGGAAGTCGGGGCCGGGCACGATGCCCATCAGCTCGGCGTGCGACATCTTCGGATTGCGGATCATGGCGACAGCGGCGGCAGCCACTTCGCGCAGATTGTGCGAGGGGATCTCGGTGGCCAGGCCGACCGCGATGCCCGAGGCGCCGTTGAGCAGCACCATCGGCAAGCGCGCCGGCAGCGTGCGCGGCTCGGTCGTCGAACCGTCGTAGTTGGGCTGCGAGTCGACCGTGCCCATGTCGATTTCATCCATCAGGATGCGGGCAATCGGCGTCAGGCGCGCTTCGGTGTAGCGCATCGCGGCAGCACCATCGCCATCGCGCGAGCCGAAGTTGCCCTGGCCGTCGATCAGCGGGTAGCGCAGCGAGAAGTCCTGCGCCATGCGCACCAGCGCGTCGTACACCGACTGGTCGCCGTGCGGGTGCAGTTTGCCGAGCACGTCGCCGACCACGGCCGCCGACTTGCGCGGCTTGGCGGTCGGGCCCAGGCCCAGTTCATTCATCGCGTACAGGATGCGGCGCTGGACCGGCTTCTGGCCGTCCGACACGTCCGGCAGCGCGCGGCCCTTGACCACCGAAACGGCGTAGTCGAGGTAGGCGCGCTCGGCGAAAGTGGAGAGGGTGAGCGTCTCGACGTCGGACGGCTCGTGTTGCTGTTCAAAGAGACTTGGTTGGTTCGTCATGGTGTCTGTTTCGTGTTCTGGCGAGCGGTGGTGGCGGTGCGGAGGACTTAGGTTCCAGCCTTCGCTGGAACGACGTACATGGGCCAGTGGCTGCAAGACCGTCGTTCCCGCGGATGCGGGAACCCAAGTTCAGCTTGCAGATCACAGTCTCATCAAATATCCGCCTCGGTCTCGTTTCCGTGTTCTTCGATCCAGGCGCGGCGCGCGGCGGCTTCGCCTTTGCCCATCAGCATATTGAAGCGTGCCGACGATTCGGCGTGGTCGTAGTCGCCCAAAAACACGGGCAGCAGGCGGCGCGTGTCCGGGTTCATCGTCGTTTCCCACAGCTGCTCGGCGTTCATCTCGCCCAGGCCCTTGAAGCGCGAGATGCTCCACACGCCTTCTTTCAGGCCTTCTTTTTTCAGCTTGTCTTCGATCGCCAGCAGCTCGCCCGAGTCGAGTGCATACAGCTTCTGGATCGGCTTCTTGCCGCGCGCGGGCACGTCGACGCGGAACAGCGGTGGGCGCGCGATGCAGATGTTCCCGTTCGCGAACAGCGCCGGAAAATGCTTAAAGAACAAAGTGAGCAGCAGCACCTGGATGTGCGAGCCGTCGACGTCGGCATCGGACAGGATGCAGATCTTGCCGTAGCGCAGACCGGTCAGGTCGGGCGAGTCGCTCGCGCTGTGCGGATCGACGCCGATCGCCACCGAGATATCGTGGATTTCATTGTTGGCAAACAGGCGGTCGCGGTCGGTTTCCCACGAGTTGAGCACCTTGCCGCGCAGCGGCAGGATGGCCTGGAATTCCTTGTCGCGGCCCATCTTGGCCGAGCCGCCGGCCGAGTCGCCCTCGACCAGGAACAGTTCGTTGCGCGTGATGTCGTTCGATTCGCAATCGGTCAGTTTGCCCGGCAACACGGCCACGCCCGACGATTTTTTCTTTTCGACTTTCTGCAGCGAGCGCAGACGCGATTGCGCCTGGCGGATCACGAGTTCAGCCAGCTTCTTGCCGTATTCGACGTGCTGGTTCAGCCACAATTCGAGCGGTGGCCTGGTGAAGGTCGAGACCAGCTTGAGCGCATCGCGCGAATTCAGGCGTTCTTTCGTCTGGCCCTGGAACTGCGGGTCCAGCACCTTGGCCGACAGCACGAACGAGACGCGCGCGAACACGTCTTCGGGCAGCAGCTTGACGCCTTTCGGCAGCAAGCCATGCAGCTCGACGAAGTTCTTGACGGCGCCATACAGGCCGTCGCGCAGGCCCGCTTCGTGGGTGCCGCCGCTGACGGTGGGGATCAGGTTGACGTAGGATTCTCGCACCACGCCGCCTTCTTCGGTCCAGGCCACGACCCAGGCCGCGCCTTCGCCTTCAGCGAAACTGTCGTCGCCGGCGGCCGCGTACTGCGCGCCTTCGAACAGCGGGATCAGCGTTTCGCCGGTGGAGCTTTGCGCCAGCGCTTCGGTCAGGTAGCCACGCAGGCCCTCGTCGTAGCGCCAGGTCTGGACTTCGCCCTTGGCGTTCGTGAGCGTGACCGTTACGCCCGGCAGCAGCACGGCTTTCGAGCGCAGCAGGCGTTGCAGGTCGTTCATCGGGATGGTCGGCGAATCAAAGTACTTGCCGTCCGGCCAGGCTGTTACGCGCGTGCCGTTCTTCTTGCCGCCGCGCTCGAATGGCGCGGAGGTGAGGGGTTCGATCACGTCGCCGGCGGCGAACACCAGCTTGTGCTGGCCGTTGCCTTGATCGTCCTTGCGCCAGACTTCGATCTCGAGACGCTTGGACAGCGCATTGGTGACCGACACGCCGACGCCGTGCAGGCCGCCCGAGAACGCATACGCGCCGCCCGAGCCTTTGTCGAATTTGCCACCGGCGTGCAGGCGCGTGAACACGATTTCGACCGTGGACACGCCTTCTTCAGGGTGGATGCCGACCGGGATGCCGCGGCCGTCATCTTCGACCGTGATCGAGCCATCCGGGTTCATCGTGACGCTGATGTTCTTGCAATAGCCACCCAGCGCCTCATCGGAGGCGTTGTCGATCACTTCCTGGATGATGTGGAGCGGATTTTCCGTGCGGGTGTACATGCCCGGACGCTGTTTCACAGGTTCGAGTCCCTTGAGGACGCGGATGGATGATTCGCTGTAGTCTGGAGCGGGTTTCTTGGAGGCCATCTTGAAGAGTATTTGTAGAATGCGTTGGCATTCTATCTTGTCGAGCGGAAAAGGAAATGCTTTTTAACTGTATAAATATACAGTATTTTGCGCTTATGTCGTGCTTTTCACCTTGCACCTTTGTGCTAGATTACGCTGTAAATACATAATCGATGCAAGAAGGGTGGGGCTTGATGCAGCGATCCCATTGTCTGTTCACCGTGCGTCCGATCGGCTTTGATCCGGTTGAAACCGCCCGGCTGGCGGCGCTGCTCGAAGACGCGCCGGGCGCCGGGCCGTCGTATTCTTGCCTGCATGCCGATAGTTTGCAAGAGCCGCATCTGCTGATTGCCAATGGCGACAACCCGTTTGCGCTGGCGCAACTGGCGTGCCGGCCACCCGATGCGCTGCAACCGGTACTGGTCATCGGCGGCAGTGACGCCACCTGTTGGCCAACTCTAACCCGCCCGCTTGACCAACGGGCGTTGCATGGAAAGCTGGCCGAACTGCTCGACACGCGCGTGCATGCGCTGGCCCAGCAGGGCGCCCGTGCGCGCCGCGTGCTGGCCGAACGCCGCCGCCGTCCGCGCCTGGGACCGGATCTTGAAACGCCCGCATTCTACACGCGACTGCGCCGCGGCCCCGTCGATGGCCCGGTACTGATCGTCGATCAGGCGTGCAACCTGCGCAACCGGGTGGCGCAGGTGCTCGGGCCGCGCCGGATCGGCGTCGAATGGACCGACAGCCGGGCCGCCGCCGTGCGCTTGTGTGACGAGACGCCGGTGGCGCTGGTGCTCATCAACACGGCCGCCCCGGGCATCGAACCGTATGCGCTGTGTTCATCGATCAAGGCGCAGGCCGGCGCCGGGCGCACGCCGGTCGTGTTCATGGTCGCGCCATCGTTTCAGTACGACAGTGCCCGCGCCCGGCTGGCCGGCGCGCGCGGCCTGCTCGAGACGCCCGTGGCAGGGCGCCACCTGATGCTGACCTTCCAGAAGCTGCTCGATGTGCCGGTCTGAGCGCGTGGCGACCTTTTGTAACAACTTTGAATCGTGCGCAGCATTGCCGAAGTTATATTAATGACATGACCGAAGACGACCCCATCAAGCGCAAGCCAGACGACCCCTCGCCCGAGGCGGATATCGATGAACGTCGCGAGACGCGCGTGCGCGTGCCCGACCGGCGCGCCAGCGGCGGCCAGCACGCACGCGGGCCGGCGCGCTATCTGCGCGATGGCGACAACCCGGTGGCCCTGGCCGGCCGGGTCATCACGTCGCGCTTTCGCTCGCTGCGTGAACGCTTCAGTCGCGACATCATGCAGCGCACGCTGCACATTGGCGTCTCGGCCCGCATCTTTCATCCCGAAGCGGGCGCCAAGGGTCTGCTGAGCAAGAACCTGCAGTACCTCGAGGAATCCATTGCCCAGTGGGTGATGTCGCGCGACGTGCTGGTGTTCATGATCCCGACGGTCAATACCAACGGCTTGCTCCACCCCAGCAACATCACGCTGCGCCACTATGCGCGTCATCTGGATGGCCTCGTGCTGCAGGGCGGGGCCGACGTCGCGCCGCAAACCTATTCCGAAACGCCCACGCGCCCCGAATGGAGCGGCGACCGCGCACGCGACGTGTACGAGCTCGAACTGCTGCACGAATTCGTCGACGCCGGCAAACCGGTCCTGGGCGTGTGCCGTGGCTGCCAGCTGATCAACGTCGCCTTTGGCGGCACGCTGCACCAGGACGTCGCCACCGACCGTCCCGACGCGCTAGCGCACGTGCACGACCTGTACGATGCCCATCGCCACGCGATCGTGTTTCCCAAGGGCTCGTCGCTCGGCCGCATGTTCCCCAACATCCAGCAAGCGATAGTCAACTCGATCCACCACCAGGCCGTCAAGGACCTAGGGCGCGATATCCGCATCGAGGCGATGTCCGAGCCGGACGGCATCATCGAGGCGATCCGCTACCAGCGCGCCAACTTCGTCATGGGCTTGCAATGGCACCCCGAGTTCCACCGCGCGGGCGGTGTGGATCTGCTCGACTGCACGCCGGTGCTCGACGAGTTCCTGCGCGCAGCGCGCGAGACGCGCCTGTAGCACGAAATCGCTTGCTTTCACCGTGTGACACGGGAATAATGAATGAGAATCATTCTCATCTCATTGTCTTGTTCTGGTCCATGGAGCGTTACGCATGACGATTTCCCCCATACCCACCACGCCATCCACAGCGGGCGAGCCGCGCAACCAGGACACGCTGCTGGTTGCCTCGCTGCTGCACCTGATGTCGCATTACAGCGCCAAGGGCGACGGCGAGCCGCCGTGCGTCAAGCTGGCGTCCGTGATCGAGCGCCACCTGTGCGCGCTGGCGCGCCTGCCGACGATCGACCCGGTGCTGCGCGCCACCTGCGAGCAGCTGGCCGACCAGTGGGCGAACGTGGTCGACGCCAGGCTGCCGCCGCCAGCACCGGCCAGGCAGCCGCTGCTGGCACGCTTCATGAAGACGGGCTGGGTCAGCAAGGGCGTGCCGGTGGCGGGCTGACCTGATCGAGCCAGCCACGCAGGGCGATCTCGCCCTGCGCATCGAAGGCCATGACGCGCGAACCTGTCACGCGGCGCGCCCAGCCGAGTTGTTCGAACCGGTCGAGCAGAGCGCTGCCCAGTGCGCCGGCCAGATGGTGACGCCGTTCGCTCCAGTCCAGGCAGGTGCGGCACACGGGGCGTCGTGAGCGGGTCAGTGCAGGGATGTCGACGCCCAGCTGGCCGATCAGTGACGCACCTGCGGTCGTGAGCACCATGCCGTCGGCGCCGAAGCCGAACGCGCCTCGCGCAGCCAGCCGGTCATGCAACACCACGCCAAGCTCGCCGGCCAGGTGGTCGTAGCAGACGCGCGCCTTGCGCAGGGCCGGCGCGGACGGGCCCAGCTTCAGGTGCAGCGGCAGCGTGCCGGCGCCGAAGGCCATGCCCATCAGCGTCTCGAGCAGCGCCGCCACGTCGGCATCGGCGATGCTGAAATACCGGTGCCGCCCCTGCGCCTGGACGACCAGCAGCCCGGCATCGACCAGCTTGGCCAGATGGGTGCTGATCGTCTGGCGCGTGACGCCTGCCGCATCGGCCAGTTCGGTGGCGGTGAGCGCCCGTCCGGCCATCAGCAAGGTCAGGGCCTGCGCGCGCGCCTGATCGCCGATCAGTGCGGCGATGGTGGTGATATTGGGACCGTCTCTCATGCTTCGATCTTAACCGAAGCATCTGGCCACGGCATCAGGCTAAGGTGACCGCTCCAAACCCGAGGAGTCACCATGACCATTACCTGTTTCATCCGCTATCGCATCGATCCGTTTCAGCGCGAGCAGTTTCGTGAATACGCCGCCAACTGGGGACGCATCATTCCCCGGCTCGGCGGCTTCTTGATCGGCTACTTCCTGCCGCACGAGGGGACCAACGACGAGGCCTGGGGGCTGGTGGGCTTTGCCAGTCTGGCCGACTACGAAGCGTACCGCACACGCTTGAAGACGGATGACGAGGCGCGCGCCAATTTCGCGCTGGCGCGCGAGGGGCGTTTCATCGTGCGTGAAACGCGCACGTTCACCGAAGCGGTGGAGGGCACGCTCGGGAGCCGCGCGTGATCGCGGTCATCTTCGAAGTCGAACCCGACCCGCTGCGCCAGCGCGAATACCTCGCCACGGCGCAGGCGCTGGGCGCTGCGCTCGAGGCGATCGACGGCTTCGTGTCGGTGGAACGGTTCGAATCGCTCACGCAGCCCGGCCGCCTGCTGTCGTTGTCGTTCTGGCGCGATGAAGACGCCGTGCAGCGCTGGCGTACGCTGGAAGCGCACCAGGCGGCGCAGGCTGCCGGTCGTGACGGGGTGTTTCGCGACTACCGTTTGCGCGTGGCGCACGTGGTACGCGATTACGGGATGCAGCAGCGCGAGCAGGCGCCGCCGGATAGCCGGGCAGTGCACGGCTGATTCGCGCAGCTCATGCCACGTGGTCACCCCGGAAGTGCCCGATCGCCGCATTGACCATCCCTTCGACCGAGCCTTCGCGCTCGGCGTGGCGACGCAGGATTGCTGCATCGCTGCCGCCGCGGGCGGCTGCCGCCAGGTGCTGCAGCGCCTGGCGGCAGCCCAGCGCTTCGGCGTGCGGCAGCATCCGTTCGAGCGTGGCCAGGATATCGTCGCGGATCACGATGCTGTCGTAGGTTTTCGGGTGCGTGATGCTGCCATCCAGCCCGAAGCGGCAAGCCTGGAAGCGGTTGTAGTTGTAGACGAGGTAATCGTCTTCAGCAGGTGCTTCATCCTTGCGCTCGAGCAGATGGCGGCACAGCGCCTGCAGGTAGGCCGCCAGCGCCGCGGCCCGCTCCACGGTCAGCGGCGTGTCGCACACGCGCAGCTCGATCGTGCCGAATTCGGGCTTGGGTCGCAGGTCCCAGTAAAAATCCTTCATGCTCTTGATGATGTTCGTACGTTCCATCTTGGCGAAGTACACGTCGGTGAACTCTTGCCAGCTGAGCGTGAAGGGCGCGCGGCCGCTCATCGGAAACGCAAACACGGAATTTAAGCGTGCCGATTCGAACAGGCTGTCGTGGCCCTGCACGAACGGCGACGACGCCGACAGCGCGATGAAGTGCGGCAGATAGCGGTTCAGCGCGTGCAGCAGGTACATCGCATCGTCGCCGTTGGCGCAGCCGATGTGCACGTGCTGGCCGAAGACCGTGAACTGCTTGGCCAGGTAGCCGTACAGTTGCGACAGGTATTCGTAGCGCGGCTTGGCTGAAATGCGCTGGTCGGACCAGTGCTGGAACGGGTGCGTGCCGCCACCGGCGATGCCGATATTGAGCGTGTCGCCTGCCGCGACGAGCGTGTCGCGGATCTCGGTCAGCTCGGCCAGCAAGGGGCCATACGCCGTGTGCACGCTCGAATTAATTTCGATCATGCTCTCGGTGATCTCGGGCGTGACATTGCCCGGGAACGGCTTGCGCTCCAGCAGATGCATCAGGTCGGGGCTGGCGGCGGTCAGGTTGAAGTCTGACAGGTTGACCAGTTGCAGTTCGAGCTCGACCCCGAAGGTGAGCGGCGTGGACGAAGTAAAAGCGTCAAGCGGCATGATGGGACTCCGGTGCTTCGTGCGCCCAGATCAGGGCGCGCTGGATGATGATCGGGCCAAACACTTCGAGCAGCATCGCGACTGCGGCCATCGCGTGCAGGTCGTCGACCACTTTCAGGCCGGCATAGCGCGCATGTTCGAGCATCAGGATCACGAACACGGCCAGCGGCGCCAGGCCCAGGCCCGTGAGCGCGCCCTTGCGCCAGGTGACGCCCGACAGGTGCGAGAACGCGGCCACGCCGGCGGTCTTGGCCAGCAGCCGCACCAGCACGACAACCACCGCCATCACGCCGCCGGCCGTCACCAGGCGCCAGTCGAGGGTCGAGGCGGCGTACACGAACAGCAGCACGATGAGCACTTCGCCGAGCGCGCCGAAATTGCGCTGGGTCTGGGTAAAGGTCACGCGGCGCGAGCGCACGGTCAGGCCGAAGGCCAGTGCCGCGACGACTGGCGACAGGCCGCCGACATCGCACATCGACACCAAGAGGATCACGGCCAGCGCAAACGCGACGGTCGTGTCCTGCTGCGCATTGCCGATCGCGCGCAGCAGCGCCGGCACCAGCAGGCCGAACACGGCGCCGGCCACGATCGACGCGGCGAGCATCACGAGGCTTTGCCACACTGCCTCACTGACGGCGTCCTGCGTGCGGAACAGCCAGATGCCGATGATGGCGTTGAACGCGAACACAGCCAGCACGCAGTTCTGGGCCGACAGGTGCAGCACGCGCTCGGTCATCTGGCCCGAGCTTTTCTGTTCGTTGATGACCCGCACGACGGTGGCGGGGGAGGTGGCCATGGAGAGCGCCGCCATCAGCAGCGCCGTGATCTGGGCCGCGCCAAACGCGATGGCGACGAGGTAGACGAGCACGAAGGTCAGGCTGGACTCGACCAGGCCGGCCACGCCGATCCACGGATTGTTGACGAGCCAGCGCAGGTTGATGCGGTTGCCCAGTTCGAACAGGACCAGGCCGAAGGCGATATTGGCCAGCAGCGCGACCGGGCCCAGATCGGCGGCAGGCAGCACGCCGATCTGCGCGCTGCCCAGCGCGAAGCCAACCAGGCCGTAGAAGCTGATGCGGGGCAGGCCGGTCCAGCGCTGGCCAAATTCACCGGCCAGCCATGCCAGCGCAATCGCCAGGGGCCAAGCAAGGCTCGTCAATACGGACAACAGGTCAGGCATGCGGTCTCCTTCTTCTTATCGTTGCGCGATTCTAGTGCGCCCGGCGGCTCGCGTCCGTGTTCGTGCTAACACTACTTGCTCAACAGGCGCATGGCCCGTTCCAGGCCCTCCAGCGTGATCGGGAACATCCGGTTGCTCATCACCTGGCGAATCAGCGCGATCGATTGGCGGTACTGCCACAGGTGCTCGGGCTCGGGATTGAGCCAGGCGCATTTCGGAAACGCCGTCATGAAGCGCGCCAGCCAGACCGCGCCGGCTTCGTCGTTGTTGTATTCGACCGAGCCACCGGGCGCCATGACTTCGTAGGGACTCATGGTTGCGTCGCCGACGAACAGCACGCGCGTATCGGCCGGGTATTTACGCAGCACGTCCCAGGTGGCAAAGCGCTCGCTGTGGCGGCGTGCGTTGTTCTTCCACAGGTAGTCGTAGACGCAGTTGTGGAAGTAGTAGAACTCCATGTTTTTGAATTCGCTGCTGGCGGCCGAGAACAGTTCTTCGGTGCGTTCGATATGGTCGTCCATCGAGCCGCCGACGTCGAACAGCATCACGACCTTGATCCGGTTCTTGCGCTCGGGCCGCATGCGGATGTCGAGCCAGCCGGCGTTGCTGGCGGTGGCGCGGATCGTGTCGTCCAGCGCCAGTTCATCCGCCGCGCCCTGGCGCGCGAAGCGGCGCAGGCGGCGCAGCGCCACCTTCAGGTTGCGTGTGCCCAGTTCGCGCTCGCCGTCGTAGTCGCGGTAGGTGCGCTGGTCCCACACTTTCACGGCGGTGCGGTTGCGACTTTCGCCGCCGATGCGGATGCCTTCCGGGTTGGTGCCGCCATGGCCGAACGGCGACGTGCCGCCGGTACCGATCCACTTGCTGCCGCCTGCGTGGCGTTCCTTCTGCTCTTTCAGCAGTTCCTGCAGGCGTTCTTGCAGCTTGTCGTAGCCGAATTTTTCGAGCTGCGCTTTCTGCTCCGGCGTGAGTTCGCGCTCGAAGCGCTTGATCAGCCAGTCGAGCGGAATCTCGGCCTTCGCGTCGAACACCGCATCGATGCCGCGGAACCAGGCGCCGAAGACGCGATCGAACTTGTCGAAGTGGGCTTCGTCCTTCACCAGCGTCAGCCGCGCAAGATAGTAGAAGTCGTCGAGCGACGGGGCGATCACGCCGCGTTGCAGCGCGTCGAGCAGCGTCAGAAATTCGCGGATCGAGACCGGGATGCGGGCCTCGCGCAGGGCGCGGAAAAAATCGATCAGCATCGCATCGAGGGGGCTGGCGCCACCATCACCGGTTGTTCCGCGCCATGAACATCAGGCGCTCGAACAGGCCGACGTCCTGCTCGTTCTTGAGCAGGGCGCCGTGCAGCGGCGGGATACCCACCTTGCCTTCGGCGCTGGCGCGCAGGGCTTCGGCCGGCACGTCCTCGGCCAGCAGCAGCTTGAGCCAGTCGAGAAATTCGGAGGTCGACGGCTTCTTCTTGATGCCGGGGACGTCGCGCATGACATAGAAGCTTTGCAGCGCCGCGGCCAGCAAGTCCTGGCGCAGGTTCGGGAAGTGCACGCCGACGATGTCGGCCATCGTCTCGCGGTCCGGGAATTGAATGTAGTGGAAGAAGCAGCGGCGCAGGAAGGCATCCGGCAGTTCCTTCTCGTTGTTGGACGTGATGATCACGAGCGGGCGGTGGGTGGCCACGACCATTTCGCGCGTTTCATACACATAGAACTCCATGCGATCGAGTTCGCGCAGCAGGTCGTTCGGAAACTCGATGTCGGCCTTGTCGACTTCGTCGATCAGGAGCACGACGGGTTCGGGCGCCGTGAAGGCTTGCCACAGCACGCCCTTGACGATGTAGTTCTGGATGTCGCGCACGCGCTCGTCGCCCAGTTGCGAGTCGCGCAGGCGCGAGACGGCGTCGTATTCGTACAGGCCCTGCTGGGCCTTGGTGGTCGATTTGACGTGCCACTGCAGCAGCGGCATGTCCATGCTGGCCGCGACTTCTTCGGCCAGCATGGTCTTGCCGGTGCCCGGCTCGCCCTTGATCAGGAGCGGACGGCCCAGCGTCAGGGCCGCGTTGACGGCCAGTTTCAGGTCGGCGGTGGCGACGTACTTGTCGCTGCCTTCGAAGCGGGGAGCTGCATGCATGGCGGGTGCTTTGTCGAGTCGGTCGGTGGCAGGAAGTATACGCCATAACCCTGGGCGCGCCGCCACCGTCCGGTTTGTAGACTGGTGTCAAGTCTTCAGATAGAATCGGCCCGTTGGTAGACCTTTGCTAACTTTTTATGCGGTTGCGGTTTTCGAATTACAACTAAGAGACGCCCATGAAAACAAGTTTGGCACCACTGGTACTGGCAGCCTGCGCCTGTACCGCCGGCAGCGCCGTCGCCACGGCCGCGGAAGTCGTCGGCAATCCCAAGGCGGCCGTCGCCAAGATCGAGATGTGCATCGGCTGCCACGGCATTCAGGGCGGCTACAAGACGGCGTTCCCCGAAGTCTACCGGGTGCCCATGATCGGCGGCCAGTCAGCCAAATATCTCGAATCCGCCCTCAAGGCCTACCGCAAGGGCGACCGCAAGCATCCGTCGATGGTCAATATCGCCAAGTCGCTGAGCGACCAGGACATTGCCGACGTGGCGGCCTATTACTCCCAACAGACGGTGGCCACGCGATGAACCACGCCATGCAACGGATTGTCCTTTCCCTGGTGCTGGGCGCGTTGGCCGCGAGCGCATCGGCCGCCGACATCGCGCGCGGCGCGGCGCTGGCCAAGACGCATAACTGCGCCTCGTGCCACGGGGCCGATTTCAACAAGCCGATCGACCCGAGTTATCCGAAACTGGCCGGCCAGCATGCCGACTACCTGACGACGGCGCTGCGTGCCTACAAGCGCGGCGCCGGCCCGAACGGGCGCGTGAACCCGATCATGGCAGCGCTGGTGCAGCCGCTGTCGAACCGCGACATGGTCGATCTGGGCGCGTACCTGGGCAGTCTGCCGGGCCAGCTGGTGACCAAGAAATAAGCCCGGCGCCAGACGGGCAAGGCGCTTGCTGGTAACATGCGAGCCCCTTGCCGCGTCACCCGCCGGAGCTCTTCGTGTCATCTCTGTCTATTCTCACCTCGCCCACTTATCTCAAAACCAACCTGCTCAGCGGCCTGACGGTCGCCCTGGCCCTCGTGCCCGAGGCGATTGCCTTCGCCCTGGTTGCCCACCTGTCGCCACTTACTGGCTTGTACGCTGCCGTGCTGGTTGCCTTCATCACGTCTGCATTCGGCGGGCGGCCCGGGATGATCTCGGCCGCTGCCGGCTCGCTGGCCGTCGTGATGATCGCGCTGGTGGTGCAGCATGGCGCGCAATACCTGCTGGCGGCCGTGGTGCTGATGGGCGTGCTGCAACTGCTGTTTGCCGCCGCGCGGCTCGGTAAATTTATCCGCATGGTGCCGCATCCGGTGATGCTCGGCTTCGTCAACGGGCTGGCGCTGGTGATCTTTCTCGCCCAGTTCGGGCACTTCAAGGTGGCGGGCCCGGACGGCACGGCGCAATGGATGCCGGCCGCGCAGCTGGTCACGATGGGCGTCATCATCGCCATCACGATGGCGGTGATCTACCTGACGCCGCGCATCACCAAAGCAGTGCCGTCCACGCTGGTGGGCATCCTGGTGGCCAACGTCGGTTGCGCGCTGCTGGGCGTCGAGACGCGCACCGTGGGCGACCTCGGTTCCATCGCCGGCGGCTTGCCCAGCTTCGCGCTGCCCGACGTGCCAATGACGTGGGACACGCTGCGCATCGTATTCCCATACGCGCTCGTGATGGCGGGCGTGGGTCTGATCGAATCGCTCCTGACGCTCACCTTGATCGACGAAATCACCGACACGCGTGGTCAGCCGAACCGCGAATCGCTGGCGCTGGGCGCGGCCAACGTCGTCAGCGGCGTGTTTGGCGGCATGGGTGGCTGCGCGCTGATCGGCCAGAGCATGATCAACGTGAACAGCGGCGCGACCGGACGCTTGTCCGGCATCGCAGCGGCGGTGATCCTGCTGTGCTTCATCCTGTTCGGCTCCAGCTGGATCGAGGCGATTCCACTGGCGGCGCTGATCGGCGTGATGTTCGTCGTCTGCGAAAAGACCTTCGAGTGGGGCACGTTCCGTCTGGCCGGGCGTGTGCCGCGCGCGGACCTGTTCGTCGTCGTGCTGGTCGCGGCGATCACGCTGCTGGTCGACCTGGCGGTGGCGGTGCTGACCGGCGTGATCGTCTCGGCGCTGGTGTTCGCGTGGCAGCATGCGCGCCAGGTGAAGGCGGCGGTCGCGGTCGATGATCAAGGCTGGAAGGTGTACGCGCTCGACGGCACGCTGTTCTTCGCGTCAGTGAGTGCGTTTCAGGGCATCTTCACGCCGAAGGACGATCCGCAGGATGTCGTGATCGACTTTTTGCACGCGCGCGTGGTGGACCATTCGGCGATCCAGGCGATCGACGCGCTGGCCGAGCGTTATCGCCTGCTGGGCAAGCGCCTGCATCTGCGCCACCTGAGCCCCGACTGCCGCGAGCTGCTGGAAAAGGCGCAGGACATGATCGAGGTGAACCTGGTGGAAGACCCGCGTTACCGGGTCGCGGACGACAAGCTGGCGTAAATCACGCGCAAGTCACGTCGGCATTCAGGCAAACGCACGGCGCCGCACGCACTCGATATACGCCTCGGTATCAGGCGGCACGCCACCCCGCTGCGAAGCCCAGATCATCTCGCCCAGGCATTCCATGATCTCGTGGTGGGCATCGTGCTCGCCCCGTTTGGCCACCAGCATGTCGTGCGCGGCGCGGATGCCGCGCGGCTGGTCGATCGAGATCTGCTCGGCGATCGACAGGTGCATCGACAGGTGCAAAAACGGATTGGGCTTGCCGCCTTCGACCGAGTAGTCGCGCGCGATCGCCGCCTCGATGTCCTCGAACTGGTCGTGGTATTCGGGATGCTGCACGATCCAGTCGGCCGCGATGGCATCCATCGGCGTCAGGATCTCGCCATTGCGTTGCTTGCGATAGGCGTCGCAGAAAAAGCGGCGCACGTCGTGCGAGGACGGAGTGAACATGGCAGGAGGGGGCGAAAAAAGGGGAGAGCGGGCATTGTAGCGCAGCCGCCGATCCGGCGCGGGGCGGGCCGTCAGGGCGTAGATGTGGGCGCCGGGTGGCAGACAGCCTCTTTCTCGCGCGCCAGTTTCTCGCGGTTGATATCGCCTGCAAAGAGGTAGCCCTCGGCGATCGCAAAGCTCACCTGGCAAAAGCGCTGTACCGAGGGGTCGGGCGCTGCAACGGTCAGCTGCATGAGTTTGTCTTCATCGATCTTGCCAAGATAGAAATCGGCGAGCGGCCCCGGCCATTCATCGGTGTCGTGACTGAACGTGGCTTCCAGTTCGCGCCGCGCCAGCGCCGTGTCACCGTTGTGCATGCGCGCCGTGTACAGCAGCAGTGCGCCGCTGCGGTCGGCCGGCAGGCGGTCGAGCGCCTGCCTGATTCGCACGGCTGCTTCGGCGTAGCGCCCTTCCTTGACCAGACGCGCGCCGACCATCAGGTTGGCGCGGGGATGTCCGCCGGCCGCCGCCTTGTCGACCCAGGCATGCGCCTGTACCTTGTCCAGGGGGACCCCGTTTCCGCGGCCATGCATCGATGCCACCATCATCTGGGCGTCACCGTTGCCGGCGTCGGCTTCCTGTTGTAACCAGGGCTCGATGCGGCGCCATTGGCCAAGCGCATCGCCACCGACGTAGCTGATATACAGCTTCTTCTGGCTCATGGCGAACAATACACGGTGCGAGCGCAGGAAGTCGGCGCCGAGGATCACGTCGGCGGCGATCACACCGACGTCGGCGTTTTCAATGGTTTCGCGGCCGATTTGCAGCGTGCCCAGCGTCGCGTTCCAGCGCGCGATGCGCTTCAAACCCGCCCCGGCTGTCGCAAATGCCTGTTCGACACCGGGCGCATTCATCTTCAGGCCCGCCTTTTCGGCCGCCCGGTGCGTGATGACCGTCGTGGAGGTGCCGCTATCGATGATCGCCGTTGCTTCTTTCCCATTGAGCAGTACCTTGAACTGGGGATTGTCGCGCCCGGCCGACCGCCATTTGAAGGGGATCTGTACCGCATCATGGTCCCAGTACGACAGCACCGCATTGTCGCAATTGGACGGTCTGAAAAACTTGATTTCCTTGGTCGCCAGCGAGATCTCGAGGTCGGACTGGAGCAGGAACGGGGCGCCCAGGATGGCGTCGAACGATGGTGCGGTGCCGAAGTCGCTCAGCACGTTCACGCGGCTGTTCGTGATCGACGCCGGTCCGGCCTTAAATTCCTTGATGCGCGTTGTGTAAATGCGCGAAACGCCGCCGACACCGATTGCGAGTGCGTCGCTCGAGTGCAGTGGCAGCCCACGGCGCTCGGTCGCGGTGCGCGTCAGCATGCTGCCGGCAGCGCCGGTGTCGATCAGCATGTCGGCCGGCGACCCGTCGATCCGGCCTTCGAGCGTGAGGCTCAGGCTCGGGCCGGTGTACCGTATGGGGAGGGTGGTCAACAGGCTCAGCTGGCAGCGTGCCGGCGTGTTCTGCCAGGCGTGGGCAGCAGGCGCCGCTGTCAGCACGGCGAGTGGCAATAGCAGCAAACGCAGGTGACAGATAAGTGGGCTCATGCCACCATTGTACTGGCGAATATTGCTATCAAAGCAATGCTTTAAGCATGAAATCGAGAGAAGCGGCCTGCGCCGCTTCCGATCGTTACAGCCTACTTGTTCGGCGCCAGCACCAGTGCATCGGGCGCCGCCGGATTGCCCGGCCCGGCCGCCCCGAGCATCTCTTGCCCCGCCTTGGCGCCAGGCTGCGCGCGGCCATGCGGCTGGCGCAGGTAGCGCGCGCTGTGACGCCGCTCGCCGTGCTGGCCCTTGGCCGGCCAGCTCAGAAAGCGCGACAGCTCCTGCAGCGCGCGCTGGTAGACGTCGCGCTTGAACTCGATCACAACGTCGAGCGGCACCCAGTAGTCGTGCCAGCGCCAGGCGTCGAACTCGGGGTGGTCGGTCAGGCGCAGATTGACTTCATTGTCGCGCGCAACCATGCGCAGCAGGAACCAGATCTGCTTCTGGCCACGGTAATGCCCGCGAATTTCACGCTTGATGAAATGATCGGGCACCTCATAGCGCAGCCAATCGCGGGTGCGACCCACGATCTTGACGTGCTCCTGACGCAAACCGATTTCTTCCTCGAGCTCGCGGTACATTGCCTGCTCGGGTGTTTCGCCGTACTTGATTCCCCCTTGAGGAAATTGCCATGAGTGCTCTCGCACCCGCTTGCCCCACCAGACCTCGTTGTTAGCGTTCAGCAGGATGATGCCGACGTTGGGCCGAAACCCTTCACGGTCGAGCATAATTGCACCTCGATACTTTCTGCCGGCGGACGTTCCCTCTTGCGGGCACTCGGTACCCTTGTGTTTTTACTTACGTATTGTCATGCCCAAGGGGTTTCCGCACCGCTTGCGCGGTCGATGATGCTGGTTCCGGACCCTGTTTGTAGAAAGATTGGACGCATCAGCCGGCTAATCCTTTAAAATTAGGTCGATTATAACCCTCTCTTTTTAAAAAGAATTCACAGATATGCGTGCCTCACGATTTTTTATTTCAACTCTGAAAGAAGCGCCTTCCGATGCCGAGATCGTCAGCCACAAGCTGATGATGCGCGCCGGGATGATCAAGCGCCTGGGTTCCGGCATCTATACGTATATGCCGGTCGGGCTGCGCGTCATCCGCAAGGTCGAAGCGATCGTCCGTGAAGAAATGAATCGCGCTGGTGGTATCGAACTGTTGATGCCGCTCGTGCAGCCGGCCGAACTGTGGCAAGAGACTGGCCGCTGGGACAAGATGGGCGACGAGCTGATGCGGGTGAAAGACCGCCATGGCCGCGACTTCGCGATCCAGCCGACGTCCGAAGAAGTCATCACCGACGTTGTGCGCAGCGAGATCAAATCGTACCGCCAGCTGCCGGTGAACTTCTATCACATCCAGACCAAGTTCCGCGACGAGCGCCGTCCACGCTTCGGCCTGATGCGCGGCCGCGAATTCACGATGAAGGATGCGTATTCGTTCGACCGCGACGTCGCCGGCATGCAGACGTCGTACCAGACCATGTTCGACGCCTATACCCGCATCTTCACGCGCTTCGGCCTGAAGTTCCGCGCAGTGGCAGCCGACAACGGCGCCATCGGCGGCACCGGCTCGCACGAATTCCACGTCATCGCCAGCACCGGCGAAGATGCGCTGGTCTACTGCCCGACGTCCGATTTCGCGGCCAATATGGAAGCAGCCGAAGCCGTCGCTAGCGGCGAGCGCGGCGCCGCCACGCAAACGCTGACCAAGACCCCGACCCCGGGCACGACCAAGTGCGAGACCGTCGCGGCGCTGCTGGGTGTGAACCTGGCGCAGACCGTCAAGACCATCGCGTTGACTACCGAGAACGACGGCAAGAAGAGCTACTGGGTACTGCTGCTGCGCGGGGACCATGAACTCAACGAGATCAAGGTCGGCAAGGTCGATGGCCTGGCCGGCCACCGCTTCTCGACCGAAGCCGAAATCCTCGAGGTGTTCGGCACCGTGCCGGGCTACCTCGGTCCGGTCGGCACGAAAGTGCCGGTCACCGTCGTGGCCGACCGCACGGTCGCCAACATGGCCGATTTCGTCTGCGGCGCGAACGAAGAAGACTTCCACCACATCGGCGTGAACTGGGGCCGCGATTTGCCCGAGCCGGTCGTGGCCGACCTGCGCAACGTCGTCGAAGGCGACCCATCGCCGGACGGCAAGGGCGTGCTGGCGATCGAGCGCGGCATCGAAGTGGGCCACGTGTTCCAGCTCGGCACCGCGTATTCGCAGGCGATGGGCGCGACCTTCCTTGACGACGGCGGCCGGCCTGCGCCGCTGCAGATGGGTTGCTACGGCATCGGCGTAACCCGCATCCTGGGCGCGGCGATCGAGCAGAACTTCGACGACAAGGGCATCGTCTGGCCGGACGCGCTGGCGCCGTTCGAAGTGGTGCTGTGCCCGATGGGCATGGACCGCAGCGAGATGGTCAAGGACGCGACCGAGCAGCTGTATGCGTCGCTGTCGGCCATGGGCATCGACGTCATCGTCGACGACCGCGGCCTGCGGCCAGGCGCGATGTTCGCCGACTGGGAACTGATCGGCGTGCCGCATCGCGTGGTGATCGGCGAGCGTGGCCTGAAAGAAGGCAACCTCGAATACCAGGGCCGCCGCGATGCAGAAGCGAGCAGCGTCGCCGTGGGCGAGATGGTCGGCTTCATCAAGGCCAAGCTGGGCAAGTGATGGCGTTGCGCCTGGCCTCCTGGTCCGGAGGCGTGCTGCTGGCGCTGGCCTTCGGTCTGGCGGCGCCGGCGCATGCCGGCAACCAGAAAGAAGAAGCGCTGTCGGATTCGGTGCGCCTGGCGCTGGCCAACGCCATCGCCGACGCGCGTCCGCCGCGCCCGACCTTCCGCACCGAGGCGGGGCGGGCGCGCTACCAGGCGTGGTTCGACCAGATGTCGCCGCGCCTGGCCAGGCGCCTGCCCGACGTCCAGACCCGCACCGAGTTCCTCGAGACCGCGTGGTATGAAGCGACCCGCGCGGGCCTCGATCCGGGGCTGGTGCTGGGCCTGATTCAGGTGGAATCGGCCTACCGCAAGTACGCGATCTCGATTGCCGGCGCGCGCGGCTACATGCAGGTGATGCCGTTCTGGACCAAGGCAATCGGCGACGGCGACCGCCGCCGCCTGTTCCATATGCAGACCAATCTGCGCTACGGCTGCGCGATCCTGCGCATGTATATCGACATGGAGCGGGGCGACCTGTACCTGGCGCTGGGCCGCTACAACGGCAGCCGGGGCAAGCCGAAATACCCGAATGCGGTGCTGGCCGCATGGAAGAACTGGGAATTCAAACCGGGGGCGTGAAGCGTTCGGCCACATACGCCAGCACGTCGTTCCCGCGCAGGCGGGAACCCAAGACGCCAGCACGTCGTTCCCGCGCAGGCGGGAACCCAAGACGCCAGCACGTCGTTCCCGCGGAGGCGGGAACCCAAGACGCCAGCACGTCGTTCCCGCGGAGGCGGGAACCCAAGTCTTCCGCACTGCCGCATACGTCTGACGCATGGGGCAGATCGCGTATCTTGGGTTCCCGCCTGCGCGGGAACGACGTGCATCTGCTTGTGGCTGGCGATCAGCCAAACGCTACCAGCGTCCTGCCAATTCACCACATCGTCACTGTCGCAGTGTAGACTTCCCGCTTTCCCCAGTGAGGACTGCATGCGACCCATTCTTTTCACCGCTGGCGCACTGCTGGCGGCACTCACCGGCTGCGCGGCCACGCCGCCTGTCTCGACCGCGACTGCGACCCCGGCCCTGACGGTCAACCCGGTCGACCAGCGCGCAAAGAACATCATCTTCTTCCTGGGCGATGGCATGGGCGTCAATACGCTGACCGCGGCGCGCATCTTTGCCGTGGGCGAAGAGGGCGAGCTGGCGATTGACCGCCTGCCCGAATCGGCCTTCGTGAAGACTTTCTCCAACGATGCACAGGTCACCGACAGCGCCGCCTCGATGGCGGCCTACATGACCGGCGTGAAGCAGAACAACGGCGTGATCTCGATGTCGGCCGGCACGCGCTCGATCGCGCCCGCCAAGGACGCCAACGGCAACAGTCTGGTGAGCCGCTGCGAGAATGGCGAAGCAGCCGTCACGCTGCTCGAACTGGCCCGCAAGCGCGGCATGGCCGTGGGCGTGGTCACCAATACCAGCGTCACCGACGCTACCCCGGCTGCAACCTATGCCCACGCATGTACTCGCAAGCTGGAAACCGACATCGCCGCCAGCCTGGTGCCGGGCGGCGCCGGCTACAACCGGGCGCTGGGCGCCAATGGCCTGGACGTCCTGTTCGGCGGCGGTGCGCAGCAATTCACGCCATTCGCGCGTGGCGGCAAGCGCGCCGACAACCGCGATCTGCAGGCCGAGTTCAAGGCCAAGGGCTTCCGGGTCGTGAACGACACCGCCGGGTTCAACGCCTTGACGCCGGGCGCGCCGGTCGTGGGCCTGTTCGCCGCCAACCACATGGACTTCGACGCGATCCGCGACACCACCCGTCAACCGGCGCTGCCGGCCATGACGACCAAGGCGATCGACCTGCTGGCGCCGCACCGCGGTGGTTTCTTCCTGATGGTCGAGGGCGGCCTGATCGACCATGCGCTGCACGCCACGCTCGGCAAACGCGCACTGCAAGAGACGGTGACGTACAACGCCGCGCTGCAGGCCGCGCTCGAACGCATGGAAGCGCTCGACCCGGGCCTGAAGAACACGCTGATCGTTGCCACCGCCGACCATGACCACACGCTGCTGCTGAACGGTTATGCAGCGCGCACCGGCAAGACCACGCCCGCCAATCCGGGTGTGCTGGGGCTGGTGCGCACGGCCGACGGCAAGCCGACGCTCGACAGCCAGGGCATGCCGTACACGATCATCGGCTTCGGCACGGGCGAGCAGCGCCACCAGGGCGGGCGCACCACGCCGCTGACCGACGCCGTCGTGACGGCCGACGACTACCACCAGCAAGCGGTCGTGCGCACGCGCGCGGGCGCCGAGACGCATGGCGGCAGCGACGTCTACCTGGGCGCAGCCGGCGCGAACGCGGAGCTGTTTCGCGGGACCATCGACAACACGCGCGTCTTCAATCTGATCAAGACCGCAGCCGGTCTGTAAGCACGAGAAATCCACCATGACTTCACGACGCATTCTCCCGCTGCTGCTGGCCGCCGCCTTTGGCGCAGCGCTGCCGGCAATGGCTTCGGCCCAGCAAAAGGCGAAGAACATCATCTTCTTCCTTGGCGACGGCATGGGCCCGTCCGTCACCACCGCCGCGCGCATCTACCGCGGCGGCGAAGACAGCCTGCTGCACTTCGAGCGCCTGATGGAGCGCACCGCGCGCATCAAGACCTATTCGCTCGATTACCAGACCACCGACAGCGCGCCGTCGATGGGGGCGTACATGACCGGCATGAAGCTGAACAACGACGTGATCTCGCAGGCCGGCGCCCGCACGATCAACCCGACCAAGGACGGCGTCGACCAGTGCGGCCCGAACAACGGCACGCCAGCCGTGACGATCCTGGAGCTGGCCAAGGCCCGGGGCCGCGCCACCGGCGCCATCACGACGACCGAGCTGACGCACGCCACGCCGG
This sequence comes from Massilia aurea, assembly GCF_014200505.1. Classification (GTDB taxonomy): domain Bacteria; phylum Pseudomonadota; class Gammaproteobacteria; order Burkholderiales; family Burkholderiaceae_D; genus Telluria; species Telluria aurea_B. The sequence goes on from NZ_JACHBX010000004.1 coordinate 392,515, forward strand.
CCTCGACCTTTGCGCACACCTGCAGCCGCGACGCGGCCTACACGATCGCGCAGCAGCTCGTGCCCGGTGGCGCCGGCTACAACGCGGCGCTGGGTGACGGTGTCGACGTGCTGATGGGCGGCGGGCGCAATCACTTCACGCCGCGCGACCCGGCGCTCAATCCGAAGGGCCGGCCCGACGGGCGTGACCTGATGGCCGAATTTGCCGGTGCCGGCTATTACGTGGCCGGTACCCGCGCAGGCATGATGTCGGCGAAGGCAGGGCGCAAGTTCGTCGGCATCTACAGTGCGGCCAGCCACCTCGATTATGCGTACCAGCGCCGCCCCGAGCAGCCGACGCTGGCCGAGATGACGGGCAAGGCGATCGATCTGCTGTCGACCAATCCGAACGGCTTCTTCCTGATGGTCGAAGGCGGCAAGATCGACCACGCGCTGCACGACACCCGCGCCAAGCACGCACTGGAAGAGACGGTGGCGTTCGACGATGCGTTGCAACTGGCAATCGAGCGCATGCGCGCGATCGATCCGGGCCTGCAGAACACGCTGATCGTGCTCACCGCCGACCATGACCACACGATGCAGATCAACGGCTACCCGAAGCGCGGCAACCCGATCCTGGATATCGTGCGCGACTACGCGACGGGCGAGCCGAAGAAGGATGCGGACGGCAAGACGTTCACCACGCTGGTGTTCGGCAATGGCCCGAACCGGGCGGACGTGCGCGCCGATGTCGATGGCATGGTCGCGCAGAGCGACGATTACCATCAGGAGACAGGCGTGCACAAGTCGTCCGAAACCCATGGCGGCGGCGACGTGAAACTGTATGCGACTGGCGCCGGCTCGGCGTCATTCAAAGGCACGATGGAGAATACCCGCGTGTTCGAACTGATGAAGGCTGCCGGCGGTTTGTAAGTGCAGATTCAGGTTATTTACACTTGAATAACAAAAAGCCCCGGGTTTGAATCCGGGGCTTTTTTAATCAGCGAGACATCGACTGAATATAACCTGAACTTATTTCAGATGATCCGAAATCAGTTTGGTCATTTCAAACATCGAGACTTGCTCTTTGCCGCCGAAGACTGCTTTGAGCTTGTCGTCGCCATTGATCATGCGACGGTTTGCCGGATCTTGCAGGTCTTTCGACTTGATGTAATCCCAGACCTTTTTGGTCACTTCGGTGCGTGGCAGCGGCTTGTCGCCAACGACTGCAGCGAGCGTGGCCGACGGGGTCATGGCTTTCATGAACGCGGCGTTTGGCTTGCGTGCAACTGCTGGCTTGTCGGCCGATTTGTCAGCTGATTTGTCAGCCGTTTTAGCGGCTGCTTTTGCTGGTGCTGCTGCCTTTTTTGCTGCGGGCTTGGCCGCTGCAGCAGGCTTGGCAGCTGCTTTTTTTGCTGGTGCTGCAGTGGTTTTTTTGGCTGTTGCCATCTTCGAGCCTCCTAAAACGAACACATGGAAAAATGCGTAATTTATCGCACGCCTATATTGGTAGCGTTTTACTGTTCGTGCAAGTCTTTTTCCAAACTTTTTCACTCTGATAAGCCGCTAAATGGGCGCTATCGCACACAACAACGCACGGGAACGATAAAACGCCGACAAGGGGCGTAAAAAAACCGCGCAAAGCGATACTCTGCGCGGTTCTGCGGGCGGAAAACGATGGATTAACGCATGCCGGGCATCATGCCCTTCATCCCACGCATCATCTTCATCAGGCCGCCGCCTTTGAGCTTTTTCATCATCGTCTGCATCTGATCGTACTGATTGAGCATGCGATTGACTTCCTGCACCTGCACGCCAGCGCCGGCCGCGATGCGACGCTTGCGGTTGGCCTTGATCAGTTCGGGTTTCGCGCGCTCGAGCGGCGTCATCGAATCGATGATGCCGACCATGCGCTGGACCGATTTCTCGGCCTGGCCCATGTTGGCGCCCGCCGCGGCTTGCTGGAACTGGGCCGGCAGCTTGTCCATCAGGCCGGCCATGCCGCCCATCTTTTTCATTTGCGTCAGCTGCGACTTGAAGTCGTTCATGTCGAAACGGCCGCCGACCTTGATCTTGTTGGCCAGTTCGGCTGCGGCTTCGGCGTCGACACCCTTGCGCGCTTCTTCGACCAGCGCCAGGATGTCGCCCATGCCCAGCACGCGGTTGGCCATGCGGGCCGGATCGAAGGCTTCGAGACCATCGAGTTTTTCGGACACACCGGCAAACTTGATTGGTTTGCCCGTCACGTGCCGCACCGACAGCGCCGCACCGCCGCGCGAGTCGCCATCGAGCTTGGTCAGCACGATACCGGTCAGGGGCAGGGCGTCGTTGAACGCCTTGGCGGTGTTGATCGCATCCTGGCCCAGCATGGCATCGACGACGAACAGCGTCTCGATCGGGTTGACGGCGGCGTGCACGGCCGCGATCTCTTGCATCATCGCTTCGTCGATACCAAGGCGACCCGCGGTATCGATGATCAGGACGTCGTGGTAATGCTTCTTGGCCCAGTCGAGTGCGGCCAGCGCGATGTCGACCGGCTTGTCGCTGGCGGTCGACGGGAAGAAGTCGGCGCCGACCTGCCTGGTCACCGATTCGAGCTGTGCGATTGCGGCCGGACGGTACACGTCGGCCGAGACGGTCAGGACCTTCTTCTTTTTCTGTTCCTTGAGGTACTTGGCCAGCTTGCCGGTGGTGGTGGTCTTGCCGACACCCTGCAGACCGGCCATCAGGATGATCGCCGGCGGTTGCTGGGCGAACGACAGCTGGCTGGCCTCGGGGCCGAGGTCGGCGCCCATCAGGGCCGCCAGTTCCTTCTGCACCACGCCGACGAGCGCCTGGCCCGGGCTGAGCGAGCCGACGACTTCTTCGCCGAGGGCTTTTTCCTTGACCTTGGCGATGAATTCACGCACCGCCGGCAGCGCCACGTCGGCCTCGAGCAGGGCCATGCGCACTTCGCGCAGCATCTCTGCAGTGTTTGCCTCGGTGAGGCGCGCCTCGCCGCGCATGGTCTTGACGACCTTGGCAAGGCGTTGGGTGAGGTTATCTAGCATGTTCAACCTAATTAGTAAGGGCACATCGGACGCGCGGTCCCGAGCGAAATGCCGGTGGGCGAGCGCCGCCAAAGCGGCATTTTACCTTGCGCAGGTGCTGCTGGTTCTTCCGGCGGACGGCAGGCGCACATTTTTTCAGCAAACCGTGGCGTTTTGCGCGGGAGCAGACCGTGGCGGCGCCGCTTGCGGGGCGGATGATCTGGCGGCTAACCATCACCGCGTGGGCGGGGAACCCGCCCACCCTACGTAGGGTGGAAGGCTCTGCCTTCCACGCGGTGATCGTTACCGGTGCCGCTTGCGGGCCGGATGATCTGGCGGCCAACCATCCCTGCGTGGGCGGGAAAACCCGCTCACCCCACGGCGACAGCATGCAATGGTGTAGACTCCCGTCATGCAGAATTTCCTCTTCCTTGCCGCGGCTTTCCTGTACGCGGTATGCGCCCTGCTGCCATCGCGCCGCGCGCCGGCCATCTCGGCCGTGACGGCCGGCGCATGGGCGCTGCACGGCGTCTCGCTCGGCATGGACGTGATGGTGCCGGGCCGGTTGCGCGTCGGTTTCGCGATCATGCTCTCGTCCGCGCTGTGGGTGTCCGTGGCCGCCTACTGGCTCGAGAACCGCAATTTCGCTCTTGATGGCATGCGCCGCCTGGTGATGCCGTTTGCCGCCGTGGCCGCGCTGCTGCCGCTGCTGTTCCCCGGCACCCTGACGCCGCTGGCCGGCAAGTCGCCTGCCTTTGGCTGGCATATCGCGGTCGCGGTACTGGCCTACAGCACGCTGACCATTGCCGCCTTCCACGCCGTGCTGATGGCGTTACAAGAAGCGCGGCTGCACACCCGCACCGCTGGTGGCGGCCGCTTTGGCGCTGCGCTCGACCAGCTGCCGGCGCTGCTCACCATGGAAAAACTGCTGTTCCGGGTGATCTGGATCGGCTTCATCCTGCTCAGCCTGACGGTGCTGTCGGGCTTCGTGTTCTCCGAACAGGTGTTCGGCCGGCCGCTGCTGCTCGACCACAAGAGCGTGTTCGCACTGCTGTCGTGGGCGTTGTTCGCGGCGCTGCTGGCGGGGCGCCGCTGGCGAGGCTGGCGCGGCAAGACCGCGCTGCGCTTCACGCTGGCCGGGTTTGCCACGCTGGCGCTGGCCTATGTCGGCAGCCGTTTCGTGCTTGAAGTTATCCTGCACCGGGGAACCATCTGATGCGACTATTATTCTGGATTGCCTTCATCGCCCTCGTCGTCTTCGCGGTGCGCAACAAGCTGCGCGCCATGAGCAAACGTGCGGCCGTACCGCCGCAGGCGCGCCCCGGCGCGGCCAAGGCGCCGGTGCAGATCGAAGCGATGGCCCAATGTGACCACTGCGGCATGTACTTCCCGGCGTCCGAATCGGTGCGCGCCGACGGCCACGACTACTGTTCGCCAGGCCACGTGCGCCTGCCGCCGCCGTAGGCGCAGGCTGGCCTTGACGCAGCGCCGCATCCTGTCGCCCGAAGCGCGCGTCGCCCTGTGGCGCTCGCTGCAGACCTTCACGCTCACGCGCATCGTCATCGCGCTGGTGCTGCTGCTGTATTTCGGTGTCGACTTCGAGAACGGCGCGCTGCGCATCACGCAGCAGGTCGCCCAGATCTGCCTGGGCTACGCGATCATGGCGCTGGTGTTCTCGTTTGCCGCGCGCCACCAGCGGCGCTTTCTGGTGCAGCTCGGGGTGCAGGTTGCGCTCGACCTCCTGGTCATTTCGCTGCTGTACCTGGCCGCTGGTGGCTTGCGCAGCGGCCTTGGCATCCTGTATCTGTTCCCGCTGGCCGGCGCCGCAATCCTCGCGCCCCTGCTGCTGGCGTTGTTCGCGGCGGCGGTGGCCACGCTGTTCTTGCTTGGCCTGAGCGCGTGGCAGCTAGTCGAAGGGTTCGATCCGCCGCTGATGCAGGCGGGCCTGTTCGGCGCAGCGTTCTTTGCCGCCGTGCTGGTGGCCAACCGCATGGCCGCGCGCCTGCTGGGACAGGAAGAACTGGCGGCCCAGCGCGGCGCCGACCTGCGCATCCAGCAGGCGATCAATGAAATCGTGATTGCCGACGTGGGCGACGGCATCCTGGTGGTGGGCGCCGACGGCGCGGTGTTTACAGGTAACCCGGCGGCGCGCCGGATGCTCGGGCTGCAGGCCGACACGTCGGGCTTCCTGCTGCACGCGGCCCCGGCCTTCGAGCCGCTCGCCGAAGCCTTCGATGCCTGGCTCGCCGCGCCCGAGAACGATACGGCCTTCGTCACCGTCAAGCCGTATCGCGAAGGCGACGGCGCCGGCGACGTGCGTGGCCGGCGTGATCAGCCGGTGCACGTCAAGCTGCGCTTTGCCCGTGTCGCCGCGCCAGCCGATGTAGTGGGGGAGGCCGTGGGCGAGGCAGGTGAGCGCAGCGTGATCTTCATGCAGGACGTGAGTGCCATCGAAAACCAGGCGCAGCAACTCAAGCTGGCGTCGATGGGGCGCCTGACGGCCAGCATCGCGCACGAGGTGCGCAATCCGCTGTCGGCTATCGGCCACGCGACGGCGCTGCTGGCCGAAGACCTGCACGGCCCGGCCGAAGTGCGGCTGCTGAAAATCGTCGGCGACAATGTGGCGCGCGTGAACCGCATGGTCGAAGACATCCTGCAACTGTCGCGCAAGGCCCAGCCCAACGGCGAGCCGGTGCCGCTGGGCCCGTTTCTCGAGCAGCTCAAGGCCGAGTTCTGCGAAATCCACGGCCTGGCCGGTGATATAGTCTATATCGGCGATCCGGGCGGCAGCGCGGTGCGCTTCGATCCGCTGCACCTGCACGAAGTCCTGCTCAATTTGCTCAACAACGCGGTGCGCTATGCCAGCCGCCAGCCGGCCAGCATCCGCATCTTCCCGGCGCGCGATGCAGCCGGGCGGCGCGAGCTGCACGTGCAGGACGATGGCCCCGGCATCACGCCCGAAGTGCGCGACCATCTGTTCGAGCCGTTCTATACCACCTCGAGCAAGGGCACCGGCCTTGGGCTCTACCTGGCGCGCGAACTGTGCCTCAACAACGATGCGAAACTCGATTATGAATACCGGTTCGACCCGTCCGCGCTGGGCCCGCGCAAGGCCAGTGGCCGCTTTGTCATCACCTTTGCCCTTGCCTGACGTGGCCGGGGAGCCGTCATGAGCGCGCCGCGCGTCCTGGTGCTCGACGACGAGGCCGACCTGCGCGAGCTGCTCGAGATCACGCTGCTCAAGATGGGCCTGGACGTCGACAGCGCCGCCACGCTGCGCGAGGCGCGCGCGCTGTTCGACGAGCGCGATTACGCGCTGGTGCTGACCGACATGCGCCTGCCGGACGGCCTGGGCCTCGAACTGGTGCGCGAAATCGGCGCCTCCGGCAAGGGCACGCCGGTGGCCGTGATCACCGCCTATGGCAGCGCCGAAAACGCAGTCGTGGCGCTGAAAGCCGGTGCGTTCGACTACATCGCCAAGCCGGTGGCGCTGGACGCGCTGCGCGTGATGGTGCGCGCGGCGCTCAAGCAATCCGAAAGCGCGGCGGCGGGTGACGGCGCTGCGCCCGACTCGCGCATGATCGGCAGCTCGCCCGCAATGGCGGCATTGCGGGCCCAGATCGCCCGCCTGGCGCGCTCGATGGCGCCGATCTCGATCACGGGCGAATCCGGCAGCGGCAAGGAACTGGCCGCGCGCGAAATCCACGCCCAGAGTTCGCGCGCCGCGAAACCGTTCATCGCCGTGAACTGCGGCGCGATTCCCGAGACGCTGATGGAGGCCGAGTTCTTCGGCTACCGCAAGGGCGCCTTCACGGGCGCGTCCGATGAGCGCGACGGTTTCTTCCAGGCGGCCAACGGCGGCACGCTGATGCTCGACGAGGTGGCCGACCTGCCGCTGGCGATGCAAGTGAAACTGCTGCGCGCGATCCAGGAGCGGCGCGTGCGCAAGATTGGCGCGACGGTCGAGGAGCCGGTCGACGTGCGCATCATCAGCGCAACGCACCAGGACCTGGCGCGCTGCGTCGAGACGGGCAAGTTCAGGCAAGACCTGTTCTACCGGCTGAACGTGATCGAGCTGGGGCTGCCGCCACTGCGCGAGCGCCTGGACGATCTGGCGCCACTGGTGAGCGGCATCCTGCAGCGCCTGGCTGGGGCAGGGCAGGCCACGCTCGGGGCCGGGGTGCTGGATGCGCTGCGGGCGTATTCGTTCCCCGGCAATGTGCGCGAGCTGGAAAACGTGCTGGAGCGGGCGCTGGCGTTTGCCAACGATGGCGTGATCGAAGTGGGCGATTTATCGCTCAAGGCGGCGCGGCCGATCGAACCGGCGCGGGCCGAACTGGCCCCGCCGGCGGTTGCGCCGCCCGTTGCCGCGGCGCCAGTCGCTCCGGCCGCGCCGGTCTCCCCGATCGCGCCAACAGTATCGGCGCTGCCGGGCGTCGGCCCCGCCGAATTGCCCGGCAACCTGCCCGAATACCTGGAGCAGGTCGAACGCGACATCATCGGTCGCGCCCTGCAGCAAACCCAGTTCAACCGGACCCAGGCCGCCAGCATGCTCGGCATCAGTGTCCGCCAGTTGCGCTACCAGATGCAGAAGCTGGACATCAGCGCGCCGGACGATTGACGGCTGGTCTGCAGCCGGGCGGCGGTCCCGCGGTCTGGTCATTTCCCCACGGTTTTTTTAAGGTTAGTAGTCGCTTACCGCGTACTCCCCGTCCTTATGGCGACTCTCGAAAGTCAAGGCTCGCACGCGATAAAACTGAAAATTTTGGACATTTATTTGCTTGCCTGTACCGCGAACGAGGTACTACAATTAGTCTGATATCAACGCCCGGCACTAGATATAGTGGTAGTGACTGAAAAGGCACCAGGATTGCGGGCTGCGGCGAGTTGTTCATACGTTGTCCACAAGTTGCACACAAACTTATCCATCGATCGGTTAGTTAAGCACTTGTCGACACGCAATATTTACTGATTCTTACCCTGCTTCTCTGGTTTGCCACCACAGGCCACCGGCTGGCAGGGCATCGTTTTTTAATTTGTTGACGGACCGGGTTTGCGCACTATGGCAAGACGGTTGCCACGTAAACAACGGCGGTCCGACCGCTCCTGGAGGCGCAATGCAAACAGCACAGAATAGTTCGATCAACCAACATGTCACCCCAGGATCGGCGCCCGCCGGCACCACCCCGGCCGACATCGTCGCCCGCGGCGACTACCGCGTCATCCGCCGCAACGGTTCGGTGGTGGCGTTCGAGCCGCACAAGATCTCGGTCGCGATGACCAAGGCCTTCCTGGCAATCGCCGGCGGCCAGGGCGCCGTGTCGGCGCGCATCCGCGAGCTGGTCGAGCAGATGACCAACAACGTCGTCACCGCACTGGTGCGTCGCCAGCCGAACGGCGGCACGTTCCATATCGAGGACGTGCAGGACCAGGTCGAGCTGTCACTGATGCGCTCGGGCGAACACGATGTCGCGCGTGAATACGTGCTGTACCGCGCCAAGCGCATGGAAGAGCGTCGCGCCGCGAAAGAAGCCGCTGGTGGCGGTGGCGCTGTCGTCGCACCGCAGATCCACGTCGTCGATGGCGGCGAGCGCCGCCTGCTGGACATCAACACCGTCATCGGTCTGATCGGCGCCGCCTGCGCCGGCCTCGAAAAGCACGTCGACGCCGACGCGATCCTGGCCGAGACCATGAAGAACCTGTACGACGGCGTGCCGGTCGAAGAGCTGCACAAGTCGGCCATCCTGGCTGCGCGCGCGCTGATGGAAAAAGACCCGGCCTACAGCCAGGTCACGGCCCGCATCCTGCTGCACACGATCCGCAAGGAAGTCTTCGGCCGCGAAGTCGCGCAAGCCGGCGCCGCCGCCGAATACCTGACCTACTTCCCGCAATACATCGCCAAGGGCATCGCCAACGAGCTGCTCGACGAAGAACTGGGCAAGTACGACCTCGAGCGCCTGGCCAAGGCCATCGTCGCCGACCGCGACCTGCAGTTCGGCTACATCGGCCTGCAAACCCTGTACGACCGCTACTTCCTGCACGTGCGCGACGTGCGCATCGAAATGCCGCAGGCGTTCTACATGCGCGTGGCAATGGGCCTGGCCCTGCGTGAAGACGACCGCGAAGCGCGCGCCATCGAGTTCTACAGCCTGCTGTCGTCGTTCGACTTCATGAGCTCCACCCCGACCCTGTTCAACTCGGGCACCCGCCGTTCGCAGCTGTCGTCGTGCTACCTGACCACCGTCGGCGACGACCTGGAAGACATCTACGACGCCATCAAAGAGAACGCGCTGCTGTCGAAGTTCGCCGGCGGTCTGGGCAACGACTGGACGCCGGTGCGCGCACTGGGTTCGCGCATCAAGGGCACCAACGGCCGCTCGCAGGGCGTGGTGCCGTTCCTGAAAGTGGTCAACGACACGGCCGTCGCGGTCAACCAGGGCGGCAAGCGCAAGGGCGCTGTCTGCGCCTACCTGGAAACCTGGCACCTCGATATCGAAGAGTTCCTCGACCTGCGCAAGAACACGGGCGACGATCGCCGCCGCACCCACGACATGAACACGGCGAACTGGATTCCCGACCTGTTCATGAAGCGCGTGATGGAAAAGTCGCACTGGACGCTGTTCTCGCCATCCGAGACGCCCGACCTGCACGACCTGACCGGCAAGGCCTTCGAACAAGCCTACCTGGCGTACGAAGCCAAGGCCGAGCGCGGCGAAATGGCCGTCTTCAAAAAGATCGAGTCGCTCGACCTGTGGCGCAAGATGCTGTCGATGCTGTTCGAAACCGGCCACCCATGGATCACGTTCAAGGACCCGTGCAACATCCGCTCGCCACAGCAGCACGTGGGCGTCGTGCACTCGTCGAACCTGTGCACCGAGATCACGCTGAACACGAGCGCCGATGAAATCGCCGTCTGCAACCTGGGCTCGGTCAATCTGCCGCAGCACATGAAGGGCGATGGCCTGGATCACGTCAAGCTGCAAAAGACGATCCGCACCGCGATGCGCATGCTCGACAACGTCATCGACATCAACTACTACGCGGTCGAAAAAGCGCGCAACTCGAACCTGCGCCACCGTCCGGTCGGCATGGGCGTGATGGGCCACCAGGATTGCCTGCACATGATGCGCATCCCGTTCTCGTCCGACCGGGCGGTGCAGTTCGCCGACACGTCGATGGAAGCGGTCTGCTACTACGCCTACCTGGCCTCGACCGAACTGGCCGAAGAGCGCGGCCGCTACGAGACCTACACCGGCTCGCTGTGGGACCGCGGCATCCTGCCGCAGGACTCGATCCAGCTGCTGGCCGACGAGCGTGGCAGCCAGTACCTGGAGCAGGACACGTCGTCGAAGATGGACTGGACCCCGGTGCGCGAGCGCATCAAGCAGTTCGGCATGCGCAACTCCAATTGCGTGGCAATCGCCCCGACCGCGACGATCTCGAACATCATCGGCGTCTCGGCCTGTATCGAGCCGACGTTCCAGAACCTGTACGTGAAGTCGAACCTGTCGGGTGAATTCACCGAGATCAACTCGTACCTGGTGCGCGACCTGAAGGCACGTGATCTGTGGGACGAAGTCATGATCGCCGACCTGAAGTACTTCGACGGCTCGTTGTCGAAAATCGACCGCGTACCGCAAGACCTGCGCGATCTGTACGCAACGGCCTTCGAAGTCGAGCCGAAGTGGCTGGTCGACGCTGCGTCGCGCCGCCAGAAGTGGATCGACCAGGCCCAGTCGTTGAACATCTACATGGCCGGCGCATCGGGCAAGAAGCTGGACGAAACCTACAAGCTGGCCTGGCTGCGCGGTCTGAAGACCACCTACTACCTGCGCACGATCGCCGCGACGCACCTGGAAAAGTCGACTACCCGCACCGGCGCGCTGAACGCCGTGTCGGTCTCGGGCGGCCTGTCCGGTGGCCTGTCGGCTGGCGAGAAAGCGCCGGTTGCACCAGCGCCGGCACCGGCGGCCAATACGGCAGCAGCAGCGACCGAAGAAGACGGCGCCGCCTGCTATCTGCGTCCGGGCGACGATGGTTTCGAGGAATGCGAAGCCTGCCAGTAATCCTCGCAGTAACTGAGTAAAGGAGGCGAGCCGCCTGCAAGGCTGGCTCGCCCCCCGGCAAGTACAACGGCGCCAGTCGCCGACAACACGAATAACCAACGCATCAACGTGCCCCGGCCGCAGTCGCTGCGCCAGCGCACCACAGAAGGGACCACCATGCTTAACTGGGACGACGAACCAACCAGCGCACCAAGCGCTCCGCAAGCCGACGCCAACCTCGCCATCGTGCCTGCTGCCGAAGTGGCAAAGCGCGTCAACGCCGACGACAAGCGCATCATCAACGGCCAGACCGACGTGAACCAGCTCGTGCCATTCAAGTACAAATGGGCATGGGACAAGTACCTGGCAGGTTGCGCAAACCACTGGATGCCGCAAGAAGTGAACATGCAGCGCGATATCGAGCTGTGGAAGAGCCCGAATGGCCTGTCGGAAGACGAGCGCCGCCTGGTCAAGCGCAACCTGGGCTTCTTCGTGACGGCCGACTCGCTCGCCGCGAACAATATCGTGCTGGGCACCTACCGCCACATCACGGCCCCCGAGTGCCGCCAGTACCTGCTGCGCCAGGCGTTCGAGGAAGCGATCCACACGCATGCTTACCAGTACATCGTCGAGTCGCTGGGCCTGGACGAAGCCGAGATCTTCAACGCCTACAACGAAGTCAAGTCGATCCACGACAAGGACCAGTTCCTGATCCCGTTCATCGACACGCTGACCGATCCTGAATTCAAGACGGGCACGACCGAAAACGACCAGAAGCTGCTCAAGTCGATCATCGTCTTCGCCTGCCTGATGGAAGGCCTGTTCTTCTACGTGGGCTTCACGCAGATCCTGGCGCTGGGCCGCCAGAACAAGATGACCGGCGCCGCCGAGCAGTACCAGTACATCCTTCGCGACGAATCGATGCACGTGAACTTCGGCATCGACGTGATCAACACGATCAAGATGGAAAATCCGCAGCTGTGGACGGCGGAATTCCGCGAAGAGATCAAGGCCCTGTTCATCGAAGCGGTCGACCTCGAATACCGCTACGCCGAAGACACGATGCCACGCGGCGTGCTGGGCCTGAACGCTCCGATGTTCAAGGGTTACCTGCGCTTCATCGCCAACCGCCGCGCGGTGCAGATCGGCCTCGAGCCGCTGTTCCCGAACGAAGAAAACCCGTTCCCGTGGATGAGCGAAATGATCGACTTGAAGAAAGAGCGTAACTTCTTCGAAACGCGCGTGACCGAGTACCAGACTGGCGGTACGCTGAGCTGGGATTGATGCGGGGGCGTCCATCGCCCTGCATCAGCCACGAACAAAAGCCCGGCGTTGGATCAGCCGGGCTTTTTTTCGCCTGTTGCGCGCAGCCCGTCGATGTTGACCTATGATGGCGATCTTTCAAGCCTGACCAGGAGACACCCTTGAACGCCCACACCACGCTGCTGCACGCCCTCATGCTCGCCGGCCTGGCGACGGTATCCGTCGCCCACGCTGCGCCCCAGGTGGCCACGGGCCGCACCATCTTCCAGAACAACTGCGCCAGCTGCCACACGGTCGATACCGGGATGGCGCAGATGGCTGGCCCGGGCCTGTTTGGCGTTGTCGGGCGCAAGGCGGCGGGTGTCGCCGGGTTCAATTATTCGGCGGCGCTGGCCAAGGCCGGCGCGAGCGGCACCGTGTGGACGCGCGACGAACTCGACCTGTTCCTGCTCGACCCGGCCAAGCGCGTGCCCGGCACGATGATGCCGGTCGGTGTGCCGGACGTAAAACAGCGCGGCGCGCTGATCGATTACCTGACCAGCCTGCAGGGCGCTGCAGCTGCAGCTACAACTACCTCCGCCGCGCCAGCGCTTGCGAAGGCCGATGCACAACCTGCCTCCCGCGCCGGCGCCTGGACCGAAAACCAGCCCGGCAAGGTCTATCACATCAAGCCCACCGATCTGGCCGCGCCGTTTGCCACGGACAGCGCCGGCAACAGCGCGCGCGTGCAGGCGCGTCCGAACGGCACGCTGCCGACCGTGATGCCCGGCTTTACGGTCAGCGTGTTCGCACAGGACGCCGACAAGCCGCGCGTGGCGCTGCGCGCGCCGAATGGCGACGTGTTCCTGGCCGCGACCGGCGCGGGCGCGATCAAGGTCCTGCGCTCGCGCGATGGCAAGAAGGCCGATAGCGCCGGCGTGTTCGCCACTGGCCTGGCGCGCCCATACGGTATGGCGTTCTGGCCAAGCGGCGCCGATCCGCAGTATTTGTATGTGGCCGGCGTCAATTCGGTGGTGCGCATCCCGTACCGCAATGGCGACCTGACGGCACGAGGCGCGCCCGAAACCGTGATTGCCGAACTGTCCGAGACCAGTGGCGGGCACACGACGCGCACGCTGGCGTTCTCGAAGGACGGCAAGACGCTGCTGCTGTCGATCGGTTCGGCCACCAACGTCGCGGCTGACATCGGTCGCACGCCGCCCGTGCCGCTGGCGCAGTGGGAGCGCGAGCACGGCGTGGGCGGCGCCTGGGGTATCGAGACGGACCGCGCCACCGTCATGGCGTTCGACCCGGACGGCAAGAACCGCCGCACCTTCGCGACCGGTCTGCGCAACTGCGTGGGCTTGCTGGTGCTGCCGACCACGGGCGACGTCATGTGCAATGTGAACGAGCGCGATGCGCTGGGCGACAACCTGCCGCCCGACTACCTCACGCGCGTGAAGCAGGGCGGCTTCTATGGCTGGCCGTGGTACTACATCGGCGACAACGAAGACCCGCGCCTGGCCGGTCACCGACCCGACCTGAAGGGCAAGACGATCACCCCGGACGTGCTGCTGCAGGCCCACTCGGCACCGCTGGGCATGGTGGCGTACCACGCGCCCAAGGGTGCGACGAGCGCGTTCCCGAAAGAATACGAGGGCGATGTGTTCGTGGCGCTGCACGGCTCGTGGAACCGAGGCGTGCGCACCGGCTACAAGGTCGTGCGCGTGTTCATGAAGAACGGGGTGCCCACTGGGCAGTACCAGGACTTCATGAGCGGCATGGTGGTCAGCGACCGCGATGTGTGGGGACGGCCGGCGGCGGTGGAAGTTGCGCGCGATGGCGCGCTGCTGGTGGTCGACGATGCCGGTGGCACGCTGTGGCGCGTGGCGCCGGGGCGCTGACGCGACCTGGACACGGAAGTGGGCACGCGAGTGGACACGCGCGTGCACAAGCGACCGCGTATGCGCTAGGATGGGCATCTACTATTGGTAGGGGACGTTCATGAATCCGCATACGCTCAAGCTGGCCCTTTGTGGCGCGGCCTTGCTGGCTGGCTGCGCCGGCACACCACCCACGGCGGTCAAGCAGACGCTGGTTCTCGAAGACTACGTGGACGGCGCGCCGCGCGATGCGGCGTGCCTGGCGCTGGACGACGGCGCGCGCGCCCGGGTCACCAACCACGGTTTCAATCTGGTGGCGAAGGAGATGGTGGTCGCACCCACGGCCGGCACGCCGGCGGATGCGGCGCCGCGATCCGTCTACCTGGTGCCGCTCGGCAGCCACCCGGTGGAGCGAATGGCGCGGCAACTGGATGGCTCGTTCCATTCGGTATTCGTCAATTGCCAAACTCGGCTGGCCTATATTGCCAAACGCGGCGGCGTGATCGACAGTATCTATTGGTTCGGACCGTTCGATCTGTGAATCGATTCAACCTTGGGTTGAATGGCGCGCGTGAATCCGTCGCCATTTGCAGAATCCCCGTCAATTCAGGCGCGCTTGCTTATTTGGCCGCGCATATTGCGCGGCTTGTTTCCGATTCTCGGTTGCGCACACACAAAGAAAGCACGTCCTTTACGCGATTGAATTTGTCAAATCAAGAAGATGTGATATTGTCGCGGGCATCGGGCAAATCGATCGAATAATAGGGCGCTGAACCAAACAGTATGCACGGAAGCGAAGCGAAAAGAACAAGCCGCCTTGCCTGACCAATTGCTCAGGCAAGGCGGCTTTTTCTTTTCGCACCCGCAAGGGTAGCGCTGTGACGACGCTGGAACGGTGGCCTGTCGACGTTGGCTGAAGCGCTGCAACTGTGAGGAGTTGCAGCAGTTCAGCCGGTGCCGGATTCATTGACGCATATCGATCTTCGGTTTGCGTCGATGAATAACTCGCCGGTCAACAACGACCTGGCGGGTTTTAAACCCTGAGCGTATTTCTCATCGCAGATGAAGGAGAATTAAAATGGCAACCGCTAAAAAAACAGTTGTAAAGGCAGCAGTGAAGAGCGCGCCTTCGTCCACGACGAAGTCGACCGCAAAGGCTGCAGCAGAGAAACCAGTCGCGAAAAAAGCCGCGACCAAGGCCACCACCGCCAAGACCACCACCGCCAAGACCACCACGGCAAAGGCAACCACTGCCAAGACCACCACCAAGGCAGCGGCCAAACCAGCAGCCCGGGCAGTGAGCAAGCCAGCGACGAAAACCACGGCGAAACCTGTTGCAAAGAAAACCACTGCAACCAAGACCGCTGCGACCAAAACCACGGCGACCAAAACCACTGCAGCCAAAGCCGCAGTTAAATCGACCGCCAAGTCGTCCGCAAAGCCGGCAGTAAAGAAAACCGTCGCCAAAACTGCAGCAAAGCCAACGGTAAAGAAAACCGTCGCTAAAACTGCAGCGAAGCCGGTAACCAAGAAAGTCGCTGCCAAGTCCGCAGTAAAGCCGGCAACTAAGTCGGCAACTAAAGCAACAACCAAGCCAGCAACTAAGGCGACAACCAAGCCAGCAGCTAAAGCAGCAACCAAGCCGGCAGCGAAGAAAGCAGCAGCCAAACCAGCGGCAAAGAAAGCAGCCGCCAAACCGGCAGCCAAGCCAGCGGCAAAGAAAGCACCAGCGAAACCTGCAGCCAAGCCGGCTGC
Organism: Massilia aurea; assembly: GCF_014200505.1. Classification (GTDB taxonomy): domain Bacteria; phylum Pseudomonadota; class Gammaproteobacteria; order Burkholderiales; family Burkholderiaceae_D; genus Telluria; species Telluria aurea_B. Next base: position 408,447 of record NZ_JACHBX010000004.1, read on the forward strand.
AAAGAAAGCAGCAGCCAAGCCAGCAGCTAAGCCAGCAGCCAAACCTGCCGCAACGAAAACGTCGGCCAAGCCTGCTAGCAAATCGACGGCTAAATCGGCTACTAAGTCGACCGCTAAATCGGCTACCAAGTCGCCTGCTAAATCGGCCACCAAATCGACCACCAAGTCGGCAGCGAAATCGCCGGCCAAGTCGACCGCTAAATCAGCAACCAAGCCGGCAGTAAAGAAAACCACCGCCAAGCCAGCCGCTAAAACGACGACCAAAGCTGCAGCCAAGCCGGTCACCGCAAAAGCGGGCACCAGCAAGGCAGCCGCCAAGCCAGTCGCTCAAAAAGCAGCCACGACCAAAGCAACGGCAAAGCCGGCAGCGCAAAAAGCAACGGTGACCAAAACCGCAGCCAAACCGGCCGTCACCAAGACCGCTGCTGCCAAGCCAGCCGCGAAAAAAGCGACCACCACCAGCGCCGCGGCCAAACCAGCCGTGACCAAGGCTGCTGCGACCACGGCCGCTGCCGCCAAGCCTGCTGCGACCAAAACCGCTGCTACAAAAACGGCCACGGCCACGGCCAAGCCAGCTGTCACCAAAACCGCTGCGACCAAGACCGTCGCCGCCAAGCCAGCCGCCGCGAAGCCGGACATGAAGGCCGACATCAAGGCTGACATCAAAGCTGACACCAAGCCGGAAGTCAAAGCCGACGCGAAGGCCGATGTCAAAGCCGATGCAAAAGCCGATGTGAAAGCGGACAGCAAGGCCGACGCCAAGCCGGAAGCGAAGAAGCCGGCCGCGAAAAAGGCAGCGACCAAGCCGGCAGCGACCGACGCGAAAGCGGGCGACACGCCTGCAGCCGCGCCGGCAGCGGCAGCAGCCACGCCAGCAAAAAGCGTGATCGCGCCAACCGCCTGGCCATTCCCGACCAGCAGCCGTCCGTAATTGCAAACGTTGTCCTGCCTGCCTGCCGCGCGTCTTGCGCGGCATGGCAAGTGGGGCGCGCTTCAGGCACAATGCCGCTGTGTGATCCTTCGCACAGCGGTTTTTTTTTGAGGAGAGTTCGTGCTGCCCATTCTTCAGTTTATCGTCGATATCGTTGCAGGCCTGCTGGGTGGGGTGCTGTTGCTGCGCTTCTGGACGAATGCCATCCGCGTGCGTCTTCCCGACCAGATTCGCCAGTTCGTCCACACCATCACCGACTGGCTGGTGATGCCGCTGCGGCGCGTGGTGCCCGGTACCCGCGGCTACGACTGGGCAAGCCTCATCGGCGCCTTCCTGGTGGTCCTGGTGGCCAGCACGGTGCTGCTGCTGGCCGGCGCCAGCGGCGAGACGATGCTGCTGTACGCGCTGCACCGCTTCCTGACCTGGATCCTGTACGGCTTCATGGCGCTGTTGATCATCGAAGCGATCTTCAGTTGGGTCAATCCCAATGCGCCGCTGGCGCCGTTCGTGCACGCGCTCAATCAGCCGTTGCTGCGGCCGATCCGGCGTGTCGTCAAGCCGATTGGCGGGATGGACCTGTCGGTGCTGGTGGCGCTCGTGCTGATCCAGATTCTGCTGTTCGTGCTGCGGCAGGTGTTCGGGTACGTGTAGATCGGTAGGGTGGGCGGGTTTCCCGCCCACGCGTTCAACGGCCGGTGGCGCGACACGAAATCAGCTTGATCTGGACGCGTGGACGGCGTAGCCGTCCACCCTACGATGACAAAAGGCCTCTGCATGCAGAGGCCTTTTTTGTACTACACGTCGCCTTCGGCTTAGCGGAACTTGCTGCCGAACGCCTGCTCGAACTGCGCGTCGAATTCCTGCGGCGTGAAGTGGTGGTTCTGGCCACCGGCCGAGGCGATCTTGATCGCGCCCAGCAGGCTGGCGATGCGCCCGCTCGTGGCCCAGTCCAGGTCATTGGTGATGCCAAACAGCAGGCCCGCGCGGTAGGCGTCGCCGCAGCCGGTCGGGTCGACCACGTCCGTGGCCGTCACGGCTGGAATCTTGATGTGCTCACCGTTCGCGTAGATGTCCGAACCGGCTTCGCCGCGCGTGATGATCAAGGCTTCCAGGCGCGCCGCGATGTCGGCATGGGCGAGGCCCGTGCGGTCCATGACCATCTCGAATTCGTAGTCATTGCACGCCAGGTAGCTGGCCTGGCCAATGAACGTGATCAGCTCTTCGCCCGAGAACATCGGCAGTTGCTGGCCCGGGTCGAACATGAACGGCACCTTCTGTTCGGCGCAGTCGCGGGCGTGCTTGATCATGCCGTCGCGGCCGTCGGGCGAGATGATCGCCACGCGGATCGCGCCCTGGTCGGCCACGTTGTTCTGGTTCGAGTATTCCATCGCGCCAGGGTGGAAGGCGTTGATCTGGTTGTTGTCCTGGTCGGCCGTGACGAAGCACTGCGCGGTGTAGGCCTCGGGGATCGTGCGGATGCCGCGCGTCTCGAGCCCTTGTTCCTGCATGCGCTTGAGGTAGTCGCCGCCGTCCTGGCCGAGCGTGCCCATCATCAGGGGCTCGCCGCCCAGCTGCTTGAGGTTGTACGCGATATTGGCCGCACAGCCGCCGTATTCGGTGCGCAGCGTCGGCACCAGAAACGACACGTTCACGCGATGCAGCTGGTCGGCCAGCAGCGTGTCGCCGAAGCGGCCGTGGTACTGCATGATTTTGTCGAACGCGAGCGAGCCGCAGATCAGGGCGGTTTTGGTCATGGTGTGGCTTTCATGGATAGAACACTGCGATGTGGTAGCCGGACGGCTCTGCGCCCTCCAGCCTGAAATGGATGCGCACCTGCTGCTCGCCGCGTGCGGCGAACCCGGTGGGCGCGGCAGCGGCGGCGCCGGCATAGTCGCGCGGGGCGAACACGCGGCGCACCAGCGGCTTGTCGTCAAGGTCGTTCAGCGTCAGTTCGAGGCTGGGCCAGGCCAGCGCCATGTCGCCCTGGTTGCGCAGCACGGTGCTGAAGGTATAGGCGTTGCCGCCCAGCGTGATGAGTTCACCGGTCTCGATGACCAGCTGCTCGGGCCGCGCCGGCAGGTTGACGCTGCAGCCGAGCAGGGCGCAGGTCGAGACCAGCGCCGGACGCAGGCCCGGATGGCGCGCCGCCAGCACGTCGCGAAAGCTCACGGCCGCCTGCACGACCAGCGCGATCAGCAGCAGCACGCTGCCCACGGCCAGCGCGATGCGCGTCGTCTTGCTGGAAGCTTCGCGCTGGCGCGTGCTGCGCACGAACTCGGGTTCGTCGATGTCCGGCTTCGGCTTGGGCGGTGGTGGCGGTGGTTTGGGCGCCTCGTCGATGCGCGGCGCTGCAGCCTTGACGCGGCGCGCGCGTGCTTCGGCAGCGCGGTTGCGCGGCGAGGCAGGCACGCTTGATGCGATCGGCGGCGAGCCGCCCGACGATTCGCGCAGCAGCAGGGTCGGCGGGCCGATCGAGTCCGCCGTGTGTTCGCGGCTTGGTTCGGGTGCGGTGAGGGTGTCCGGTTCGGGCGTTGATGCCGGCGTCGGCGCTGGTTCTGGGTCTGGTTCCTGCTGCGCGACCGGCTCGCTCACCGGTGCGAGTGTCTCGACAGGCGTCTCGTCGACAGGAGCAGGGGAGATAGCAGGAGAAGGAACTTCGGCCGGCGCGTCGGCAGGCGCCGCAACAACCGGTGCAGGCCCAGCCGCCAGATCGATCAGCGCGCTGTTCCCGTCAAAAATCTGCTGGCATGCGCCACAACGCACGATGCCCCCACGCAGCTTGAGCTGGTCCGCGGCGACGCGGAACTGCGTGCCGCAGTGGGGGCATTGTGTGGCGAGCGCCATGCCTTTATCCGGCAGTGGCAGTGGCAGGGGAAGTGCGTGCCGGCGGTGTGTCCTGGCCCAGCGTGCCGTGCAGGGCAACCCAGCCATCCTGCTCGGCCCAGACGCCCAGCTTGATGAATGGCGCGTAGGCTGCAGCTACTTCGTCGGCCTGGCGTGCCAGCACGCCCGACAGCACGAGCGAACCGCCATCGGCCACGCGGCCAGCCAGCATCGGCGCCATCAGCTTCAAGGGGCTCGACAGGATGTTGGCCACGACGATGTCGAACTTGCCGCCCGCATGGCGCGCATTGCCGGAAGTGGCAAACGTGTCAGGCAGGTAGAAGTCGATGGCGACGTTGTTGCGCTCGGCGTTGGCGCGTGCCGATTCGATCGCTTGCGGATCGATGTCGACACCGGCCACGTCCTGCGACCCCAGCTTCTTGGCCACCATCGCCAGGATGCCCGAACCGCAGCCGTAGTCCAGCACCGACTTGCCCGGCGCAGGATGGGCTTCGAGCCACTCCATGCACAGGCGCGTCGTCGGATGGCTGCCGGTGCCGAAGGCCAGGCCCGGGTCCAGCTCGAGGATCAGGCCGTTCGGGTCCGGCGCGACGTGCCAGCTCGGCACGACCCAGATATTGGTGCCGATGTGGATCGGTTCGAACTGCGACTGCGTCAGGCGCACCCAGTCGGCGTCTTCCACCTTGCGGGTGGTGAACGCCGGCACGACGGGCAGACGGATCGCTTGCGCGGCCTCGGTGACGATCGCCAGCTGGTCGGCATCGGCATCGGTCAGCGCGACGACGCGGCTATGGTCCCAGGCCGCTTCGGTCGGCTCCATGCCCGGCTCGCCGAACAGCGGCTTTTCGTCTTCGGTGCCTTCGTCGGCGTCTTCCACCGACACCGACAGCGCGCCGGCTTCCATCAGGGCGTCCGACAGCGCTTCGGCGTGTTCGCGCGCCAGTTCGATGACGACTTCAGTCCAGCTCATTCGTTCACCTTGACTTCGGATTTGGCCGACAGCGCCGTTTCCTTCGGCAGGTCGGGCTTGGCGGCCAGTTTCTGCTCCAGGTAGTGGATGTTGGTGCCGCCTTCGATGAAGCGGGCGTCGACCATCAGTTCGCGGTGCAGCGGAATATTGGTCAGGATCCCCTCGACCACCATTTCGGACAGCGCGATCTGCATGCGGCGAATCGCCTGCTCGCGCGTGGCGCCGTACGCAATGACCTTGCCGATCATCGAATCGTAGTGCGGCGGCACGTAGTAGCCGGCGTACGAGTGCGAGTCGACGCGGATACCAGGGCCACCCGGCGGATGCCAGCTGGTGATGCGGCCCGGCGACGGCGTGAACTTGAACGGGTCTTCGGCGTTGATGCGGCACTCGATCGAGTGACCCGACAGCATGATGTCGCGCTGGCGGAACCGCAGCTTTTCGCCGCAGGCGATGCGGATCTGTTCCTGGACGATGTCGATCCCGGTGATCATCTCGGTGACCGGATGCTCGACCTGGATACGCGTGTTCATCTCGATGAAGTAGAACTCGCCATTCTCGTACAGGAATTCGAAGGTACCGGCGCCACGGTAGCCGATCTTGCGGCAGGCTTCGGCGCAGCGGTCACCGATCTTTTCGATCAGCTTGCGCGGGATGCCCGGCGCCGGCGCTTCTTCGATGACCTTCTGGTGGCGGCGCTGCATCGAGCAATCGCGCTCGCCGAGCCAGACGGCGTTTTTGTGTTCGTCGGCCAGGATCTGGATTTCCACGTGACGCGGATTTTCCAGATACTTCTCCATATAGACTTCCGGATTGCCAAAGGCGGCGCCGGCTTCGGTCTTGGTCATCGCCACGGCGTTGAGCAGGGCCGCTTCGGTGTGCACCACGCGCATGCCGCGCCCGCCGCCGCCACCGGCAGCCTTGATGATCACCGGGTAGCCGACGCGGCGCGCCGTCTGCACGATTTCTTTCGGGTCATCCGGCAGGGCGCCGTCCGAGCCTGGCACGCACGGCACGCCGGCGCGGATCATGGCCTGCTTGGCCGAGACCTTGTCGCCCATCAGGCGGATCGATTCGGAACGCGGGCCGATGAAGACGAAGCCCGATTTCTCGACGCGCTCGGCGAAGTCGGCGTTTTCGGACAGGAAGCCGTAGCCCGGGTGAATCGCTTCGGCGTCGGTCACTTCGGCCGCGCTGATGATCGCGGGCATGTTCAGATAGCTGAGGCTCGATTGCGCCGGGCCGATGCAGACCGACTCGTCCGCCAGTTTCACGTACTTGGCGTCCTTGTCGGCCTCGGAGTGCACGACGACCGTCTTGATGCCCAGCTCGCGGCAGGCGCGCTGGATACGCAGCGCGATTTCACCACGGTTGGCGATGAGGATTTTTTCAAACATGGTTGGTCCGGTGGTTCAGTGAAAACCGGCGCAGCTGAAAGACAAGCGGCGCCGGACACGTCATGGGTGAGCTGGTGGCAGGACTGCCGCCCAGCTTGAGGCTTTAGCCAATCACGAACAGCGGCTGGCCGAATTCGACCGGCTGGCCGTTTTCCACGAGGATCTTGGTGACAACGCCCGAGACATCGGCGTCGATTTCGTTCAGGAGCTTCATCGCTTCGATGATGCACAGCGTTTCGCCTTCCTTGATGTTCGAGCCCACTTCGACGAACGCGGCAGCGCCCGGTGCGGACGAACGGTAGAAGGTACCGACCATCGGCGACTTGACGACGTGGCCGGTTGGCTCGGGGGCCACGACCGGTACTGCAGCGACAGGCGCGGCGGCCGGGGCTGGCGCCGCGAATTGTTGCACGCCTTGTTGCGGCATCATCATCATCTGGCCTTGGCCAACAGCGGACGACTTGACGATGCGGACCTTGCTTTCGCCTTCGGTCACTTCGAGTTCGGCGATGTCCGATTCAGCGACCAGGTCGATCAAGGTCTTGAGTTTTCGTAGATCCATGTGAAACCCCTTGGAATTATTCGTTTTAGAGAGCAGGCCGGCGCGTCAAACAGGCCGCGCAGCCGCTGATACATGAAGTTGACGTAGATTAACGCTATTTAAGTGCGAAGTCGATGGCAAACCTGTATCCGTCCGGCCCCAGTCCGCAGATCACGCCACGCGCGATGCCAGAGAGATAGGAATGCTGCCGGAACGATTCGCGGGCATGCACGTTCGACACGTGCACCTCGACGAATGGAATGGCCACCGACGCGAACGCATCGCGCAGTGCTACGCTGGTATGGGTCAAGCCACCAGGATTGATCACGATAAAATCCACGCCTTCGGTGCGTGCGGCGTGGATGCGATCGATCAGGGCGCCCTCATGGTTGCTCTGGAAATGCTCCAGTGCTGCGCCGGCGTTCGTGGCTTGTGCAACTGCTGCGTTCTCGATGTCGGCCAAGGTCGTCGTGCCGTACACCGCAGGCTCGCGCGTCCCCAATAAATTGAGGTTGGGGCCGTTGAGAAGCAGTAGCTTTTTCGCCATAATGAGAGTCTGGTAGCCCGAAAGTCAGGCATTGTGCCGCCTAGCTCGGCTGTTGGCAAGCGGTAAAATTGCTGGTGTTTAGCCGAAATTGGCCGCAATTGCAAATCGTACGATCGTTCGTTAAAAGCCCGATCAACCCTTCAATTTGGCCAGGTCAGCGCGCAATTCGTCGAACTTGAGCTTGCCAATATACGTCTTGAGCACTTGCCCGTCGGCGCCAATCAGTACAGTGTACGGTAAGCCGCCCATCGTGTTGCCCAATTCCTTCGACAGCTCGGTCCCGCCCATGCCCGCCACGTAGAGTGGATAGGCAATCTGGTGCTTGGCGGCGAATTCGCTCATGTTCGTTGGCGAATCGATGCCGATGCCGATCACATTGAAATGCTTTCCCTTGTCTTCGCCCGCCAGGTGCGACAGCTCCGGCATTTCCTGCACGCACGGACCGCACCAGGTCGCCCAGAAATTCACCAGGAGAGGCTTGCCCTTCCACTGGGCCAGCGGCTGCGGTTCACCCGCCAGATTGTTGAGCGACTGCGCATACAGGTTGGTGACGGCATTGGTCACCGCACCGGCGCCGGCAGTCGTGCTGATCTGGGGGGAGGCCGGCGCCGGCGCCTTCTTGTAGAGCGCAACGACGGCGCCCATCACGCCGAAGAGCGCGGCCACTGCCACATAGGTGGCCAGATGTTTCTTGTTCATTCGTTCTGTTCCAGTGTTGAGTCGGCAGCGATCAGCGCGCGCAGGCCGGCAGCGTCGAGACGTTGCGGGCGGCCATCCGCGCGCGGCTTGAGCGCGCCGCGCAGGTCTTGGTATTCAAACAATTGCGCATGCACAGTTTCCTTCATCCACGGGAAACTGACGGTCTCGACGGGCGCATGGCGCCCCCCTTTGAAATGCGGGGTTTCCGAGATCTCGATATTAACATTGCGATTCAGCAGATAGATCTGCACTTCTTTCGCGCTGTCGGCGAACAATTGCAGGTGGATATCGTCATGCTCGCCAGCGGTGCCTTGCAGCACCGGGCCCGTGATGTACGGATTGAAGTCGGCGAGCGCCTCCATTACCTGCAGCGCGGTGGCGCGCAATTGCGCCAGGCGCTCGCTGTGGTCCGGGCCGCCGAACAGTGCCAGATACTTGCGCACTTCGTCTTCGACCTGGATGTCGTCGGGCATCATATTGGGAACAGGCTGGTTCACGCCGAGCACCTGGCGGGCCGCCTTGCGGCGCGCGGTATCGATGTCGGCGCCATCCTGGGCAACCATGCGCGCAGCCACGAGGGCGATCTCGGCGCGCAATTGAATGAGATCGTTGTTCAAGTTCGGCATCATGATCGAGATCATACTCTGAACGGAAAACAGCTGCGGCTCGGGTAGAATCCCGGTTTCGTCCATTTACATCGCACCCGCGCACCTTCCCATGCACATTCATATTCTCGGCATTTGCGGCACCTTCATGGGTGGCCTGGCGGTCCTGGCCAAGGAAGCCGGTCACCGCGTGACCGGTTGCGACGCCAACGTCTATCCACCGATGAGCACGCAGTTGCAAGCCCAGGGGATTGAGCTGATCCAGGGCTACGGCCCGGAGCAGGTGTCGCTGAATCCCGATCTGTATGTGGTCGGCAATGTGATGACGCGCGGGAACCCGCTGATCGAGGAAATCCTGAACCGCGGCTTGCCGTATATGTCGGGTCCGCAGTGGATCGGTGAGCATATCCTGCGCGAAAAATGGGTGCTGGCCGTGGCCGGTACGCACGGCAAGACGACGACCACATCGATGCTGGCCTGGATCCTGGAAGATGCCGGCTATGCGCCGGGCTTCCTGATCGGCGGCGTGCCGATGAACTTCGGCGTCTCGGCGCGCCTGCATGGCGACAAGCCGTCCGACTTCTTCGTCATCGAAGCCGATGAGTACGATACGGCGTTCTTCGACAAGCGCAGCAAGTTCGTGCACTACCACGCCAAGACGGCTGTGCTGAACAACCTGGAATACGACCACGCCGACATCTTCCCGGACATCGGCGCCATCGAAACCCAGTTCCACCACCTGGTGCGCACCGTGCCGGGCGTGGGTCGCCTGGTCGTCAATGGCGACGAAGCGTCGATCGGGCGCGTGCTCAAGCGCGGTTGCTGGAGCGAGAAGGAAAGCTTCGGCGGCGCCGATGGCGTCGACTGGACGATGGTCGAGCATCCGGGCGGCGCGAGCTTTGACGTCATCTTCAAGGGCGCGCCGCAAGGCACCGTGCACTGGGACCTGACCGGCAAGCACAACCGCTCGAACGCGCTGGCCGCGATTGCCGCCGCACGCCACGTCGGCGTGCCGGTCGCGCAGGCCATCGAATCGCTGGCCCGCTTCGAGAACGTCAAGCGCCGCATGGAAGTGCGCGGTGTGGTCAACAACATCACCGTGTATGACGACTTCGCGCACCACCCGACGGCGATTGCCACCACGGTCGGCGGCCTGCGCCAGAAGCTGGGCGCGCAGGGTTCTGGTCGCATCCTGGCCGTGCTCGAGCCGCGCTCGAACACGATGAAGCTAGGCGCGATGAAGGATGCGCTGCCGGGCAGCCTGAAGGATGCCGACCTGGTGTTCGGCTTCGGCAGCCAGCAGGCGCTGGGCTGGTCGCTGGCCGATGCGTTCAAGCCGATGGGCACGATCGCGCACAGCTTCGACCAGATCGACTATATGGTGCAGGCCATCGTCCAGCAGGCGCAGCCGGGCGACCATATCCTGGTCATGAGCAATGGCGGCTTCGGCGGCGTGCACCAGAAGCTGCTGGACGCGCTGGCCCCATGACGTCGGCGCCACATTTGCCACCGTACCTTCTTTATTTGCACGGCTTTCGCTCGTCGCCCAAATCGATGAAGGCGCGCGTCGTGCAGGCGGCGCTCGAAGAGCGCGGCTTGCTCGACCGCCTGATCTGCCCGCAATTGCCGGCGTCGCCAAAGGCCGCGTTTGCGCTGGCGCTGGACCTGGCCGCGCAGCATGCCCCGGGCAATCTCGCCATCGTCGGCTCGTCGCTCGGCGGCTTCTATGCGTGCGCGCTGGCCGAGCGCCTGGGCGTGCCGGCCGTCGTCATCAATCCGTCGGTCGACCCGACCCGCAACCTCGAACACCACGTGGGTGTGACGACCAACTGGCATTCGGACGAACCGTTCGAGTTTCGCCCCGAGTACATCGATGAACTCAAGGCGCTGCGCGTCGCGGCCATCACGCAGCCTGGACGGTATTTGCTGCTGGCGGCCACGGGCGACGAAGTGCTCGACTACCGCGACATGGTGGCGCACTATGCCGGCGCGCGCCAGCACGTGATCTACGGCAGCGACCATGCAGTGTCGGAGTTTCCGATGTATGTCGACGAAGTGCTGGCGTTCTGCGGCATGGACGTCGACGGAGACCCGGTGCAGTGAGGAACCGTTCGCTGCGCCTGGCCGCCTGGCAGCCGCATGCGCGCGCCGTGCGTGCTTCTGCACCAATGCACGACTGGCTCGTCACGCCCGGCTCGCTGACCGCGCGCCTGGTCGCCAGCAGCGACGCGTTCCGCGTGCGCCGCCTGCACCAGCACAGTGCCGTGTGCCTGGCCGACGAAGCGGCGGCGATCGGTCTGGCGCGGCCGCAACGGGTCTGGGAACGCGAAGTGCTGCTCGTCTGCGACGGCACGCCGGTGGTCTTTGCCCACACGGTCGTGCCGCCCGATGCCGACGCGAGCGACTGGCCGCTGTTTTCGGCGCTGGGTGAACGTTCGCTCGGCTCGACCCTGTTTTACGATCCGCTCGTGCGGCGCGGATCACTTGAATTTGCGCGCCTGGGCGCCGACCATCCGCTGGTGCGCCGCGCACATGCGGCTATTGGCGGCGCGGGCGCCCAACAGCCGATTTACCATGCGCGGCGCTGCGTCTATCGCCGCCGTCAAGGCCTGCTCCTGGTCACCGAGGTATTCTTGCCGGCGGTGCTCAGCCTGGGAGCGGGCGCAACCACGAACAACACAGAATAATCATGAATGTATTTTTTGAGGAATCGGGCGACTTCAAGGTCGGCGCCATCCTGTCGCAAGCCGGCGAGGCATACCAGGTCGAACTGGCCAGCGGCAAGCGCACCAAGGTCAAGACGCGCGACGTCCTGCTGCAATTTGAAAAGCCCAGCCCGCAAGAGCTGATGGACGCGGCCAAGGCCGTGGCGGCGGACGTCGACCTCGAGTTCCTGTGGGAAGTCGCGGGCGAAGAAGAATTCGGCTTTGCCGAGCTGGGCGCCGAATACTTCGGCCACGCGCCGCTGCCGCACGAAGCGGCTGGTCTCGTGCTGACGCTGCACGGCTCGCCGATCTACTTCTACAAGAAGGGCCGTGGCCGCTACAAGGCCGCGCCGGAAGCTTCGCTCAAGGCCGCGCTGGCCGGTATCGAAAAGAAAAAACAGCAGGCCATCATCCAGGCCGGGTATGTCGACGAACTGAAAGCGGGCAAGCTGCCCGAATCGATGCAGCCGCTCGTGCACCAGCTGCTGTTCAAGCCCGACAAGAACACGATTGAATACAAGGCGTTCGAGGCTGCGGCTAACGAACTGCAGACCAACCCGGCACGCCTGATGCTGGACGTCGGCGGCCTGGCCTCGCCCAAAGACCTGCACATGGGCCGCTTCCTGTTCGAGAACTTCCCGCGCGGCGCCGGTTTTGCGCCGGTGGACGTACCAACAGCGCCGACCGACCTGCCGCGCGCCGACGTTGCCGCGTTCTCGATCGACGACGTGACCACGACCGAGATCGACGATGCGTTCTCCGTCGTCAAGCTCGACGATGGCACCGTGCGCGTGGGTATCCACATCGCCGCGCCGGGCTTGGCCGTGCGTCCGGACGATGCGATCGACAAGATCGCCCGCGCGCGCATGTCGACCGTGTACATGCCGGGTGACAAGATCACGATGCTGCCGGACGAGGTGGTCAATGCGTTCACGCTGGCCGAGGGCAATGATTGCCCGGCGCTGTCGCTGTACGCAGTGCTCAATCCCGAAGACTGGAGCGTGGTGTCGACGACGACGCGCGCCGAGCTGGTGCCGATCAAGAGCAATCTGCGCCACAACGATCTGGATGACCTGGTCAATGAAGAAACGCTGGCTAGCGGCGAGGGCGAGTATCCGCACAAGGAAGAGCTGGGCCAGTTGTGGCAGTGGGCCTTGCAGCTGGAAGCCGGCCGCATGGCAAAGCGCGAAGCTTTTGGCCTCAAGCCCGAGCAAGCCAACCGCATGGACTTCAATTTCTACGTCGAGGACGACGTGGTCTCGATCGTGCGCCGCAAGCGCGGCGCGCCGCTCGACAAGATCGTTGCCGAGCTGATGATCTTTGCCAACAGCACCTGGGGCAAGCTGCTGCACGACTCGGGCGTACCGGGCATCTACCGCTCGCAGGGGCCGGGCGCTGGCGGCTGGGCCGCCAAGATGCAGGTGCGCATGGTCACGCACGCCGCGCCGCACCAGGGCCTGGGCGTGGACCAGTACGCATGGAGCACGTCACCACTGCGCCGCTATACCGACCTGGTCAACCAGTGGCAGATCATCGCAGCGGCCGAAAACGGCGTCACCGCGCCGCTCGTCGCGCCATTCAAGCACCGCGATGCGACGCTGTTCTCGATCGTGTCGAGCTTCGACGCGGCGTACGCGGCCTACAACGAGTTCCAGCAGAATATGGAACGCTACTGGTGCCTGCGCTGGCTGGGGCAGGAGGGCGTCAAGATGGTCGACGCCGTCGTGCTCAAGGACGAACTCGTGCGCCTGACCGACGTGCCGCTGGTGGTGCGCCTGCCAGGCATGTCGCAGGTGGCGCGCGGCGCGCAGGTCAAGCTCGACATCGTCCGCTGGGACGAGATCGAACTGAATCTTGAAGCGCGTTTGCTGGAAGTGGCAAGCGCCGCGCCGGATGCGGCTATCGCCGATGAAGAGGACACGGAAGCCGACACCGGCGAAGCAGCAGCGGCCGAAGCGGTGGAAGCGGAAGGCGCGGTTGCCATGGTGGAAACGGCTGACGTGACGGAGCCAGCGTCATCAGCGACGCCGTCCAGTACCTCGGCACCATAATGGATTTGGCGAAAGATGCCGAAGGCATGGACGGCATCTGAAGCCGCAGGCTTTGGGGCCGTTGGCAAGGAGGCTGAGTGCGGGATGTTGCAGATCGCCCGCTGCTCAGGCTTCCAGCTTGCGCCCTCGTAGCCACCACGCCAACGGCGCAATGACACCCGCAACGATGGACGGGTAGAAGATCAGCGCGAACGCCTTGTCAATGCTGATAGTCTGAGCGAAGAGGAAGATCGCCAGCCAGACAAGTACCGCAACCGACAGGGTCGAACCAATTGCGATGAGAAGGTATTTCAAGGTACTGAGGATGGCTTTCATGGTTTGAATGGTTCCATTGATGGGCAATGCGTTCCGCCCCGTATGGACTGTCGAAAACAATGCCACTTGCCGTGACCATGCATCGTTCGCCATGTGGCTCTCCGTTGTGAGTTGGATAAGACCGACGATTATTTACCCTGTATGACGCTGTAGGCTTGTCACGAGTCAGGGGGCGTAGGTGCCTGAGATCAAGCGGACATTGAAGGATTGGCAAGGCTATTCAACCCTCTGGCTGATATTGTTGAACGCACCACGTTATCCCGCACGCCAATTCCACCTCCCCCTATGGGTTCGCCTCAGGTTAGAATGAATCAATTCTCCGATTCAATTCTCACCCGCAGCGCGTGAAGTCTCTCCTACACAACCGTCCCCTGATCATTGCCCTGGCCGTATCGGTGGCAGCCCACGCGGCGCTGCTGGCGGTGCGCTTTGCTGCGCCTGAAACATTTCGCCAGACCCCGGCCGACCCGGGGCTCGAAGTCATTCTGGTCAACGCCAAGCACGACCGCGCGCCGGCCAAAGCCGATGCACTGGCCCAAGCGAACCTGGACGGCGGCGGCACGGCCGAAGCGGGCCGCGCCAAGTCGCCGCTGCCCGACCTGCGCAAGGTCGAGGATGGCGACAGCATCAAGGCGCTGCAGCGGCGCATCGCCGCGCTCGAACAGATCCAGCAGGACGTCGTCACGCGCGCCCGCACGTCGAGCTTTACTGCGCCGCCAGTGACCGAACGGGAAAAGCCGGACCCGTCGCGCACGGGCGAAGACAACCTCGACACGTCGCGCGCCATTTCGCGCAGCGCCGCTGAAATCTTCGAGCGCATCGAAGAAGAAAACCGCCGCCCGAAACGCACGAAGATCACGCCGAGCACGCGCGAGGCCGGGTACGCGCTGTACTACAAGGCGATGCAGAAGCGGATCGAGGAAGTCGGCACGCTGAACTTCCCGCAGCAGGCCGGCAAGAAGCTGTATGGCGAGCTGGTGGTGTACATCCCCGTCTACCAGGACGGCACGTTGTACCTGAAGGATGGCGGCCCGAAGGTCGAGCGCAGCTCGGGCAATCCTGCGCTCGACAAGGCGGCGCTCGACATCGTGCGCCGCTCGGCGCCGTACGGCGCGTTCCCGGCCAATATGCGCACCAAGGGCAAGGACGATTTGTGGGAAGTGTTTACGCGCTTCCAGTTCACCCGCGAAGACAGTCTGCGCGCAACCCTGGGGAATGCCTCGCCATGACCGACCGTTACTGCGTTATCGGCAATCCGATTGCCCACAGCAAGTCACCCCGGATCCACGCGCAATATGCCGCAGAGCTGGGCGAGGATCTCCAGTATGAACAATGCCTGGCGCCCGTCGATGGCTTTGCCGCGACGGTGGCGCGCCTGATCGGCGAAGGCTACAAGGGCGCCAACGTCACCGTGCCATTCAAGCTCGAAGCAGCGCGCCTGGCCACGCGGCTGACCCCGCGCGCGCAGGCGGCCGGCGCCGTCAATACGCTGGTGTTCGATGGCGGCGAGATCGTCGGCGACAACACCGACGGCGTGGGCCTGGTGGCCGACATCGTGCGCAATGCGGGTGTGTCGCTGGACGGCAAACGCGTGCTGCTGCTGGGCGCCGGTGGCGCCGCGCGCGGCGCGCTGCTGCCGTTGCTCGATGCCGGTCCGCGCCAGATCGTCATTGCCAACCGCACGCTGGCCACCGCCGAGGCGCTGGTGGCCGAATTTGCCGACCATGCGGCGCGCTTGGCGGTCAGCGGCTTCGCCGATGTCGATGGGCCGTTCGACGTGATCATCAATGCGACGTCGGCCAGCCTGGACGCTGCCGTGCCGCCGGTGCCGGCGACGGTATTCGGTCCGGACACGCTCGCGTTGGATATGATGTACGGAAACAAGCCTACCGTGTTCATGGACTTTGCTGCGGGTCATGGCGCCACCGTGCGCGACGGCCTGGGCATGCTGGTGGAGCAGGCCGCCGAAGCGTTCGCGCTGTGGCGGGGCAAGCGGCCGGGCACGGCGCACGTGCTGGCATCGATGCGTCAATCACAATAACAGGGGTAACCCGTGGCTACATCGCATAGCAAGGGAACAGCGAAGGCACCAGCGAAGGGATCATCGAAAGGTTCAGCGAAATCGCCAGCCAAGCGGCGCTGGATCAAGTGGATTTTTCTGGGGCCGCTGCTGCTCGTGCTGCTGGTCCAGCTGTATTTCTTCCTGATGGTGTGCTGGTATTCGCAGGTCGATCCCGGCTCCACCAGCTTCATGCGCGCACAATTGTCGGTACTGCGCGAAACGAATCCCAACGCGACGCTCAAGCACGAGTGGGTGCCGTACGAGCGGATTTCATACAATCTGAAACGTGCGGTGGTGGCGTCCGAAGACGCCAATTTCAACGAGCACTACGGGGTGGACCTGAAAGCCATCGAGCGCACCTACGAGCGCAACGAGCGCCGGGGCAAGCTGGTGGGCGGCGGCTCGACCATCACGCAGCAACTGGCCAAGAACCTGTTCCTGTCCGGCTCGCGCAGCTATCTGCGCAAGGGCCAGGAAACGATCATCGCGTTCATGCTCGAAGCCGTGATGAGCAAGCAGCGCATCCTGGAAATCTACCTGAATGTGGCCGAGTTCGGCCGTGGCGTGTTCGGCGCCGAAGCGGCGGCGCGCTACTACTTCAAGACGTCTGCCGCCAAGCTGAGCACGGCGCAGGCCGCGCGCCTGGCCGTGATGCTGCCTAATCCGCGCTTCTACGACAAGAACCGCTCGACCCGCTACCTGGAGCGCCGCACCAGCACGATCCAGCGCCGGATCCCGTCGGCCGACGTGCCACGTGCGGATGAGCGGCCATAAACACGCGTTTATGGCGCTGGAGTTGGCTCCGCGGCGGGCAAACGGTTACACTTGCGCTACTTTTGTCGACCGGCCAAGAATAGCGAGACCCAGCGCATGATCAATGTATTCGTCCTACAGAACGGCCGCCTGAACCAGGTCACGATCGAATCCCGCGAGGAACTCGAGAGCGTGGCGCCGGTCTGGGTCGACCTGACCGACCCGAGCGAGGAAGAGCGCGTCTGGGTCAAGGCCAAGTACAACGTGATCCTGCCGGGCGAAGACGAAGTCCAGGATATCGAAGCGTCGGCGCGTTATTACGAAGCCGAAAATGGCGACCTGCACCTGCGCACCGACTTCCTGCTCGAAGAAGAAGACGGCCCGTCGCGCGTGATCACGGTCGCGTTCATCTTGTCGGGCAAGATCCTGTTCTCGGTGCACAACGACGACTTGCCGGTGTTCCGCCTGGTGCGCATGCGCGCCCGTTCGCGGCCCGGCTCGATCGAAGACTATATGGACGTGCTGCTCGACCTGTACGCGACCGACGCCGAGTATTCGGCCGACTCGCTCGAGGGCATCTACGAAAGCCTCGAAGAGGTCTCGACCCGCGTGCTGCAGAAAGAATTTACCGACCAGGATGCGGCCGCGGCACTGAACGCGATCGCACACGAGGAAGACTTGAACGGCCGCATCCGCCGCAACATGATGGACACGCGCCGCGCAGTCAGCTTCCTGATGCGCGGGCGCCTGCTGAACTCGGACCAGTTCGAGGAAGCGCGCCAGATCCTGCGCGACATCGAGTCGCTCGACGGCCACACCTCGTTCCTGTTCGACAAGGTGAACTTCCTGATGGACGCCACGGTCGGCTTCATCAACATCAACCAGAACAAGATCATCAAGATCTTCTCGGTGGCCTCGGTCGCGTTCCTGCCACCGACCCTCATCGCCAGCGTCTACGGCATGAACTTCGCCGTGCTGCCCGAGCTGCAATGGCGCTTCGGTTATCCGTTCGCCATTGCGTTGATGATTGGCTGCGGCGTGGCACCGCTGTGGTATTTCAGAAGGCGTGGCTGGCTGAAATAAGCATCCCTGGTGTCCTGGCGCTTCGCGGCCATGACAACCATTTTCATGTCGAATTCAAGTGAAGGCGCAGCCATGAAACGTCCTGTGATGCTTTTCTTGTCGATACTGATGCTTCCACCTTCATACGCCGAAACGCCCAGGCAATGGGACGGCGACTATGCCAGCACGAAGACCAGCTACTTGATGTATTCGGGCAGTCTCAGCGAAAAGGAGCCGCCCAGGGCAGGCAGTCAGAAGCTTTCGCTGATGATCGAAGGGTCACTGGCAAAAGAACTGTTCGATTCGCTCGGCGCCAACCAGAAGCAGGCCTGTGGCGCGTCAACCGGCGTGCGTATCAGACAGCGTGGCGATGTCACATGTGCCTACGACCACGAGATAAAGTCTGCCCCGTACACATGCTTCGTGGGGCTCGACCTCAAAACAGGAAAGAGCATGCCGGGCGAGACCTGCTAGCGGCAGGCGTGCCCGGAATACATGCCGGAATAACGTTCATGATTTCACAAGAACTTGTTTGATAATCACCCGATCCGCTTGAACACGCGCCGCGCCGCTTCGATGGTCTCATCGATCGCCGCGTCGTCGTGCTGGATCGACACGAAGCCTGCCTCGAACATCGCCGGGGCAAAGTACACGCCTTCGTCCAGCATGCCGTGGAAGAAGCGGTTGAAGCGCTCCTTGTCGCCGGCCATCATTTCGCTGTAGCTGCCCGGGATTTCCTTCGAGAAGTACATGCCGAACATGCCGCCCACGGCGTCGCCGCAGAAGTCGATGCCCGCTTCGCGCGCGGCGTCGGTCAAGCCGGCCACCAGGCGGTTCGCCGTGGCGCTCAGGCGCTCATAGAACCCGGCTTCCTGGATCAGCTTGAGCGTCGTCATGCCCGCCGCCACCGCCACTGGATTGCCCGACAGCGTGCCGGCCTGGTACACCGGGCCGATCGGCGCCATCTTCTGCATCAGCTCGGCGCGCCCGCCAAAGGCCGCCACCGGCATGCCGCCGCCGATGACCTTGCCCAGTGCTGTCAGGTCGGGCTGGATGCCGTACATGCCCTGCGCGCCCTGCAGGCCGACGCGGAAGCCGCACATCACTTCGTCGAAGATCAGCACGGCGCCGTGCTTCGTGCACAAGTCGCGCATGCTCTGCAGGAATGCAGGCGTGGCGCGGATCAGGTTCATGTTGCCGGCGACGGGCTCGACGATCACGCAGGCGATTTCGTCGCCCATCGTCGCGAACGCGTCTTCCAGTTGCGCCACGTCGTTGTAGTCAAGCACGAGCGTGTGCTTGACGAAGTCTTCCGGCACGCCGGCCGAGGTCGGATTGCCGAAAGTGAGCAGGCCGCTGCCGGCTTTCACCAGCAGCGAATCGGCGTGGCCGTGGTAGCAGCCCTCGAACTTGACGATCTTGTCGCGGCCGGTGGCGCCGCGCGCCAGGCGCAGCGCGCTCATCGTCGCTTCGGTGCCGGACGAGACCAGGCGCACCTGCTCGATCGATGGCAGCAGGCGGCAGATTTCTTCGGCGATCTCGATTTCGCCTTCGGTCGGCGCGCCGAACGACAGGCCGTTGGCGGCGGCGGCCTGGACGGCCGATACCACTTCAGGGCGGGCGTGGCCAAGGATGGCCGGGCCCCACGAGCCGATGTAGTCGATGTAGCGCTTGCCGTCGGCGTCCCAGAAGTGCGGGCCGAGGGCGCGCGTGATGAAGCGCGGGGTGCCGCCGACCGAGCGGAAGGCGCGCACCGGCGAATTGACGCCGCCGGGCGTGGTCAGTTGGGCACGGGCAAACAGGGTGTCGTTACGCGAGGTGGCTTGTTCAGTGGTCATGTTGACGTTTCAAGAAGAGGAAAGACCGTCCCGCGCAGCGCGCTTGAAACTCAGGGACGGAAGAATTTGGCGGGAATGAATTTGCCCATCCCGAAGCGTTGTGCGTTCTCGAGCGCGCCGGTGGTGTATTCCTGCGCCACGGCCAGCGCGGTCGGCGCATCCATGCCGCGCGCCATGAGGGCGGTGAACGCGGCCGAATACGTGTTGCCGGCGCCCAGGAACGGGCCGGGCAGGTGCTGCCAGTCGACCCGCGCAACTTCGCCGCTGGTGTCGAACAGGCGGTTCGAGCAGGCGCCGGCCGTGTCGCGCGTGCCGGTGACGAGCACGTACTGCAGGCCGGACGAGGTCAGTTCGGCCACGTCTTCGTCGAGATTGCCGGGATCGGCGTCGCCGCCGTCGCGCCACAGCTCGGCCATCCGGCCCAGTTCGGCCTGCGACAGGATCAGGGCCGTGGCTTGCGGCGCCAGAATGGAACGCAGTGCCATCAGCATTTCTTCGTCGCCCATGCCGGCGTCGGGCAGGGCCGACAGGAACGGATCGAGGATCAGCGGGGCGTCCGGGTAGTCGGACACGATCTCGGCAATGGCGGCCAGGTGCATCGCAGTGCCCACGGCGCCAACCTTGAAGGCGGCGATCGGCATGTCTTCGAGCAGCGCGCGCGCCTGTTCGGCCATCCAGTCGCTGTCGAGTTCATACATGTGCTCGACGCGGGCGCTGTCGGACACCAGCAGACCCGCAATGGCCGACAGCCCGTGGCACCCGAGGGCGGCAAAGGCGGCGACGTCCGATTGCACGCCCAGCGCGCCGACGGGATCGCAGACGCCAAAACTCAGGATGAGGGGTAACGGTTGGTTTTGCACGACGGGTAGATTAAGATGCCGGATTCTGATTCCACATTTTACTAGATACAAGGATCAACACCGTGAGTACTGAATCCACCGCCCCGTTCCTGACCTGGATGTGCCTGATCTGCGGTTGGGTCTACGATGAAGCTGCCGGCGCACCGGAGGACGGCATCGCGCCGGGCACCCGTTGGGCCGACGTACCGATGAACTGGACCTGTCCCGAGTGCGGCGCACGCAAGGACGACTTTGAAATGACAGCGATATAACACCTGTTGTTGTGCTTGCATGGCATCCTGATAAGCCCCTGATGCCATCGCAAACGTGTAGTTGACTCCCTGCAACACTTTGCGCACAAGAAAGATTCGTTATGCTATCGTGGCACTTCAAGCCGAAGTGAAACGACCATGACGACATCGCCGCAATCATCAAGCCTGACCATCATGGTGATCGATGACAGCAGCACGATCCGCCGGTCAGCAGAGATCTTCCTGACCCAGGCGGGCTACCACGTGGTGCTGGCCGACGATGGCTTCGACGCGCTCGCCAAGATCAACGACCACCATCCTGCGCTCGTGTTTTGCGACATCCTGATGCCGCGCCTCGATGGCTACCAGACCTGCGCGCTGATCAAGAAGAGCGTGCGTTTTCACGCGACCCCGGTGCTGATGCTCTCGTCGAAGGACGGCCTGTTCGACCGCGCGCGCGGCGCGATGGTTGGTGCCAGCGCCTACCTGACCAAACCCTTTACCAAAGACAGCCTGCTGGCGGCCGTGCGCGAGCATGCGCCGGCGGCAGGCTGACGATTCAACCAACGCTGGAGCCCTGCGTGGCCATTCAAAAGATTCTCATCGTCGACGATTCGCCGACCGAACGACTGTACCTGACCGACATCCTGGTCAAGAACGGCTTTACCGTATGCACCGCCGTCAGTGGCGATGAAGCGATCGAGCGCATTCGCGCCGAGCGCCCGCAACTGATCCTGATGGACGTGGTCATGCCCGGCACCAACGGCTTCCAGGTGACGCGCGCCATTTCGCGCGACCCCGAACTGGCGGCGCTGCCGATCATCATCTGCAGCAGCAAGGACCAGGAAACCGACCGGATCTGGGGCATGCGCCAGGGTGCCAAGGAATACCTGGTCAAGCCGGTCGATCCGGCGCGCCTGCTGGCGGCCATTGCGGCGCTGGCCGTGCCGGGTGACGCAGCCGGCGGCGTGAAGGCATGACCACCGGCGGCGCGGACGAACGTGCAGGCCGCCGCGATCCCGCGGCGCGGCGCACCCGCCTGCGCCTGTACCAGGAACAGCTGCTCGAACGGATGCAGGCGGCCAAGAACGGTGCCGGCGCCAGCGTGGCCCAGCTTGGCCTGGCCATCGGCGGCGCGCGCTACCTGGTCGACCTGGCCGAAGTGGGCGAGATCGTCGCGCCCGTGCCGGTCACGCCCGTGCCGCTGACCCGCCCGTGGTACCTGGGGCTGGCCAATGTGCGCGGCAGCCTGCTGGGCGTGATCGACCTGGCGCGCTATCTCGATGACGGGCACGTGGCCGCAGCGGCGGTCCCTGGCAGCACCCCGCGCTTGCTGGTGTTCGCGCCAGCCCTGGGCTTGAATTGCGCGCTGCTCGCGTCCGCGGTGTATGGCTTGCGCCATGCCGGGACGATGACGCGCGACGGCGACGCCCTGCGCGATGCCGATGGCAACACATGGATGCCGCTGTCGCTGGCGGCGCTGGTGCGCGAAGAGCGCTTCCTGCACATTGCACGCTAACCGAACACACTAATTGCAGCACAGGGAGCCGGAATGGGATTCGCCTCGAAATTGACCATGAATGTCTTCGCCAGGGGTGGCGCAGCCGATGACGCAGTGCGGCCGGTCACGCCGGTCCCCGTCGCCGACGCTGCGGCGCCTGACGCGGTTGCCAGTGGTTCGGCCGCCGCAGCGGCGCGCCGCCTGGGCGGCTTTCGTGGCCGCGACGACGCCGTTGCCGAAGGCGCGGGCGACATGCGCACCACGCTCATGGGGGGCAGCTTCCAGCCGAATCGCCTGCGCCTGTTGCTGGGGGCCGTTGCCGCCGGCGCGGTGCTGACCGTGCTGGCCATGTGGCAGAACGCTGCCAGCGACGCCCGCCTGGCGGGGCAGAGCCAGGTGGCCGGTGACGCCGTGATGCACTCGCAGCGTTTCGCCAAGGCGGCGCCGATCGCGCTGCGCGGCGATGCGCAAGCGTTCCTCCAGCTGGAAGAGAGCCGCACCGAGCTGGGTCGCGAACTCGATCTGCTGGCGCGTGGCGGCCAGTCGCCGACCGGCCGCATTCCCGCCGCCAGCGGTCCCCGCGCCGACGACCTGCAAAAAGCCATCGTGCTGTGGAACCGCTCGTCCAAGGCCGCTGCCAACATTCTCGGCAACCGGCGCAACCTGATCGCCTTCGGCGGGAGTCTGGCCCAGTACGAAGAAGTGGGCCCCGAACTGATCGCCATTGCCGAACGCCTGCAGCGCGACGAGTCTACTGACGCGCGGCGCCAGGTGGCGGCATTGAGCCTGCTGTCGGTGACCCAGCGCCTGACGGCCGGCGCACAGACCTTCAACACGCCGGGTTCGACCCAGAACGCGGTGACCTACATCCTGGGCGACATCGCCACGCTCGAGACGCTCGTCGACGGCCTGCTCGAGGGTGGCGGCCGTTATGGCCTGGCGCCGCTGACGGACCTCGAAATGCGCGTGCGCCTGTCGCGCACCCGCGACAGCCTGCGCGAATACGTCAAGACCGTCACGCCGCTGATCGGCAACCTGACCAGCTACGCCGGCGCCCGCGCCGCCGAGCGCCTGATTTCGCGAGACAGCGAACCGCTGCGCGTGATGCTCGCCAAGCTGCACATGGATTACCAGCGTGACCAGGCCGAGATCAGCCCGTGGTTCTGGCTGGCCATCGGCGCCGGCGTGTTCACGCTGCTGGCCACCCTGGGCACCACCCGCGCCATGCTGCAGGAATCGCGTGAACGCGCCGCCGGCGCCGAAGGACGCCGCCAGGAAGCCGAAGCGATGCGCCACCTGGCGCAGACCAAGGAAGAAGAAGCCAAGGCCACCAATGAACAGAACCAGGCCGCCATTTTGCGCCTGATGAACGAACTGCAGGACGTCGCCGACGGCGACTTGACGGTGCAGGCGACGGTGTCGGAAGACATCACGGGTGCGATTGCCGACTCGGTCAACTACACGGTTGAAGAACTGCGCGAGCTGGTCGTGCGGGTCATCCGCACGGCGGAGCAGGTGGCGCGCGCATCGAACGGTGCGCAGGACGTCTCGACCGAGCTGCTGGGCGCGGCCGAACAGCAATCGCGCGAGATTCAGGATGCGTCGACGACGACGCTGCGCCTGGCTGGCCTGATTACCGACGTGTCGCGCTCGGCCCTCGAATCGGCCGACGTGGCGCGCCAGTCGGTGGCGGCGGCGGCGCAGGGCTCGACCGCGGTGCAAAATGCCATCGAGGGCATGCAGGAGATCCGCGAGCAGATCCAGGAAACCTCCAAGCGCATCAAGCGCCTGGGCGAATCGTCGCAGGAGATCGGCGAGATCACCGAGCTGATTTCGGACATTACCGAGCAGACCAACGTGCTGGCGCTGAACGCCGCGATCCAGGCCGCATCGGCCGGCGAAGCAGGGCGCGGCTTCTCGGTGGTGGCTGAAGAGGTGCAGCGCCTGGCCGAACGCTCGGGCGACGCGGCCAAGCAGATCGGCGCGCTGGTGCGCACTATTCAGACCGACACCCACGACGCGGTGGCGGCAATGGAAAAATCGACGCAGGGTGTGGTCGAGGGGGCGCGCCTGTCGGACGCCGCCGGCGCTGCGCTGTCGGACATTTCGCGCGTCTCGAACCGCCTCGGTGACCTGATCGGCGACATGTCGACCGCCACCGAACGCCAGGCCACCAAGGCCACCGGCGTGGCCGACAAGATGCAGCAGATCCTCGCCGTGACCGAACAGACCCGCCAGGGTACCCGCCAGACCGCGCTGTCCATTCAGGAACTGGCCACGCTGGCGCAGGAATTGAAGGATTCGGTGTCCCGCTTCCGCGTGGTATCCTGACCGGGCGATGACCACCTTGAACCGCTCCAGCAGTTTTGATACCGGCCCGCTGTCCTGGGTCATTGGCGAAATCCGCGATGCCCTCACGCGCGCCGCGACGTCCCTGCGCGACGCCGCGGGCCGCTCGCCCGAGGCGCAGCCAACGCTGCTGCTGCATGCGAAATCGCACCTGCACCAGGCGCACGGCGCCTTGCAGATGGTCGATGTCGAAGGCGTTGGCGTGTTCACCGCCGCCGCCGAAGCGGTGCTCGATCGTTTCAAGGACGGCCAGTTGGCCTGCAACGCCGAGAGCGTGCAGGTGGTGCTGGACGCCTTCGGGGCGCTGGGCGAATACCTCGACGAACTCCTGGGCGGCGCCCCGCAACAGCCGGCGCGCCTGTTCCCGTA
Source organism: Massilia aurea (assembly GCF_014200505.1). GTDB lineage: Bacteria > Pseudomonadota > Gammaproteobacteria > Burkholderiales > Burkholderiaceae_D > Telluria > Telluria aurea_B. The sequence continues at coordinate 433,076 of NZ_JACHBX010000004.1, forward strand.
TTACCGCGACATGGTCGAACGCCAGGGTGACACCAAGGTCCATCCGGCCGACCTGTTGCCCCTCGATCTGTCGGTGCTGCCCGAGCTGCCGGCCACTGGCACTGCAGTGGGCGAGGTCGACATCGCGGCCTGCCGCGCGCACTTCGAAAAAGCCCTGCTGCCGTACCTCAAGGCCGACGACGACGACGCGCGCCGCGCGCAGGCGCACGACATGGCCGCGGCGATCGCGCCGATCGCCGGCGCGCAGGAAATCGCACGCGCGCGCCTGTTCTGGCAGGCGCTGCATGCGTTTGCCACCGTGGTGGCCGACGGCCAGATCGCCACCGACCTGTATGTCAAACAGCTCTTTGGCCAGATCAACCTGCAGTTGCGGCGCCTGGCCAAGGGCCAGCAGGATTCGCCCGAGACGATGCTGCGCGATGCGCTGTTCTTCGTGGCCGCCGCCTGCGCGCCGGGCCCTGAGGCAGGCGCGCTGCGCCAGGCCCTGGACCTGGACGGCGCGGTGCCGCACGACTACGCCGAACGGCGCTACGGAAAACTCGATCCGCAGGCGCTGAAGGATGCACGCGAAGCGCTGGCCCGCACCAAGTCGGACTGGGACCTGATCGCCGGCGACGGCAAGCCCGACGCCGCCATCGAGAACGATTTCAACGACGCGCTGGCGCGCCTGGCCGGCGCCAGCGACAAGCTGGGCGCGCCGGCGCTCGCGCAACTGCTGCGTGAGCTGGGCCGCGCGGCGGGCGACTCGGTGCAGTCGGGGCGCGATGACCAGTTCGGGCTGGAGATGGCGGCGGCCATGCTGTTCGTCGAGAACAGCCTGGACCAGCTGCGTCAGTTGCCCGACGATTTTTCGCAGAACGCCGAAGCCGTCGGCGCGCGCCTGCTGGCGCTGGCCGCCGGCGAAACCCCGCCCGATGCGCCGCAGTGGCAGGGCGAACTGGCGCGCCAGATCCAGCAGGGCCAGACCGTGGCCGTGCTGGCGGGCGAGGTCAAGGCCGGTCTGCGCCAGATCGAAAAACTGCTCGACGATTATTACGACGACCCGTCCAAACGCCAGGTTCTGGAACAGGCCGGGCCGGTGCTGCATGGCTTGCAGGGCGCGTTTGCCATCCTCGACCAGGAGCAGGCCGTGCTGACGGTGCGCCACGTCGAGGACGCAGTACGCACGCTGGCCGACAGCGCCAGCGATGTCACTGCGCAGCACGCGTCGCTGCACAATATTGCGCAGAACATCGGCGCCCTGGGGTTCTTTGCCGACCTGCTGGCACAGGACAGCGCGCTGGCGCGCGGTCGCTTCACGTTCGACACTGAGAAACAGCTGCTGCGCGAACTGCCGTTCGAGTTCACCGATGCCGCCGCCGCCGTCGAGACGCCGGTGGCGCCTGTCGCCGCAGCCGACGCACAGGACGATGTCGATGCCGAACTGCTCGGGATCTTCATCGCCGAAGCGCAGGAAGTGCTCGGCGTCGTGGTCGAGACGCTGCCGCGCGCGGCCGACGAGCCGGGCAACCAGCAAACGCTGACGGGCCTGCGCCGTGCCTTCCACACGCTCAAGGGCAGCAGCCGCATGGTGGGCCTGGAAGCCTTTGGCGCGACCGCGGCCAGCATCGAGCGGGTCATGAACATCTGGCTGGCCGACGGCCGCGCGGCCACCGCCGACCTGCTGGCGCTGCTGGCGCACGCCTATGCCGAACTGGATGCCTGGGTGGCCGAACTGGCCGCCGGCCAGGCGCCACAGCGCGATGGCGCGGCGCTGATCGAGGCAGCGGCGCGGGTGCAGGAGGGCGGCGCGTTCGAGCCGCCGGCCGATGCCCAGCTGGATGTGCAGCTCGACGAGCAGTTTGATGTGCAGCTGGACGCGCAGTTTGACGATATCCCGGTACTCGACGTGCAGATCACGCCGCCGGGCGAGGATGGTGTGCGGCGCGTGGGTGACCTGACCATCGGCCAGGCGCTGCACGACGTCTACCTGCTCGAAACCGAATCACTGTGCGCCACGCTGGAAGACGCGTTCGCCGCGCTGCGCCAGGACCCGGCGCAGCGTGCATCCGCCGATGCGATCACGGCCGCGCATACGCTGGCCGGCACCTCGGCCACGGTCGGCTACACCGACCTGTGCGAACTGGCGCATGCGCTGGAAAGAACGCTCGAGAAGCTCACCGTGCCGGGCGCACCCCTCGACGAGGACGGGCTGGACCTGTTCGACACGACGCTGGCGCGCATGCGCGCGATGCTGCACGTGTTCACGCTGGGCGAACTGGCGCCGGCACAGCCGGACCTGATCGAACAGCTGGCCACCCTGCGCGCGCGCCTGGGCACATCGCCGTTCGACAAGCTCGAACCGGCGCTGGCCAGCCGTCTCGATACGCTGTTTGCCGACGCCTACAAGCAGTTGCTGGCCGAGCCGCCGCCATTCACGGCGCCGGCGCCTGCACCTCGCGAGGCCGCGCCTGCAGCAGCCTCGGACGATATCGACGACATCTTCAGCGCATTCGGTGACGACCCGTTCGCAGCGCCAGCGCTGGAACAGGCCGCCCCGCAGCCAGGGGCGGCCGGCTTTGTTGCGGTGACGCCCGATGAAGCGGTGCTGGCCGAGGCTGCGTCAGAACCGGTGCCGGAACCTGAAGCCGAACCAGAACCAGAACCAGAACCAGAACCAGAACCTGCACCGGAACCCGAACTGGCGCTCGACGACCTGCACGAGCCCGAGCTGGTTGGCGCCAGCGGGTATGTCGACGAGATCGACGCCGACCTGCTGCCGGTCTTTCTCGAAGAAGCGACCGACCTGCTGCCACGCATCGGGCACGATCTGCGCCAGTGGCAGCAGGAGCCGTCCAACGCCGGCGTCGCGCAGCGCATGCAGCGCGACCTGCACACGGTCAAGGGCAGCGCGCGCATGGCCGGCGCGATGCGCCTGGGTCAGCACGCGCACGAACTGGAAACGCAGATCGAGAACATGGTCCATGCCGGCACCTCGACGCTGCCGCCGACCGCGTTCGACGAGCTGCTGGCCAACTACGACAGCGCGATGCTGCTGTTCGAGGGCTTGCAGCAGCCGGCTGGCGGTGCCTCGGAGCCAGCCTCAGTGGATGCCCCCGCGGCCGCGCCGGCCGAGCCGGCCCGCGCACCGCTGGTGCGCGTGCGCGCCGACATCCTCGACCGCGTCGTGAACCAGGCGGGCGAAGTGTCGATCACGCGCTCGCGCCTCGAAAACCAGATCGGCGTGCTCAAATCGTCGCTTGGCGACTTCTCGGACAACGTGGGCCGCCTGCGGCGCCAGTTGCGCGAGATCGAGATGCAGGCCGAGTCGCAGATCGCCTCGCGCCTGTCGATTGCCGGCGAGCGCGAATTCGATCCACTTGAATTCGACCGCTTCACGCGCCTGCAGGAGCTCACGCGCATGTTGGCCGAAAGCGTCGACGACGTCGCCTCGTTCCAGGAAAGCCTGGCGCGCACGGTCGATTCGGCCAACGAAGAACTGTCGGCCCAGGCGCGCATGACGCGCGACCTGCAGCGCGACCTGATGCGGGTGCGGATGGTGCCGTTTGCCAGCCTGTCCGAGCGCCTGTTCCGCGTCGCGCGCCAGACCGCGAAAGAGACCGACAAGCGCGTCAACCTGGACATCCGGGGCGGCGCCGTCGAAATCGACCGCGGCGTGCTGGAACAGATGGCCGCGCCGTTTGAACACCTGCTGCGCAACGCGATCGTGCACGGCATCGAGCCGCGCGCGGCGCGTCAAAGCGCCGGCAAGGCCGAAACGGGCGAGCTGCTGGTGCAGGTCAGCCAGCACGGCAACGAAGTCTTAATTAACTTCAGCGACGACGGTGCGGGGCTGGACCTCGAACGCATCCGCGCCAAGGCGCTGGCCGGCGGCCTGATTGCCGAAGGCGACGAGGCGCCGGACGAGCAAGTAACCGACCTGATTTTCGCGCCGGGCTTTTCGACGGCGGACACGCTGACCGAACTGGCCGGGCGTGGCGTCGGTATGGATGTGGTGCGCTCCGAAGCGCAGGCGCTGGGCGGACGCGTCGCGGTGGCGTCCGAGGCGGGGCAGGGCGCGCGCTTTACCATCACGCTGCCGCTGACGCTGGCCGTGGCGCAGGTCGTGCTGGTGGTGGCCGGTGGCCGCACCCATGCGGTGCCGTCGACGCTGGTCGAGGCGGTGCAGCAGGTACGCGAGGCCGATCTGGCCGCCGCGATCGACGCCGGCACTATCCACCTGGCCGGCCACGAACTGGCGCTGTATGGCTTGCCTGATTTGCTGGGCATGGATGACGACGAGCGCATCACGACGCACCGTTCGACGCCCGTGCTGGTCTTGAATGGCGGCAGCCGCCGCATCGCGCTGCGTGTCGACGAAGTGCTGGGCAACCGCGAGGTGGTGGTCAAGAACATCGGCCGCCAGCTGGCGCGCATGCCGGGCATCGACGGCGCCACGGTGCTGGGTTCGGGCGAGATCGTCCTGATCCTCGATCCGCTGGCACTGGCGCAGCAACCACAGGGTGAGGCGCGCGTGAAGCAGGCCATCGCGGCCCAGGTACGGCGCCCCACCGTAATGGTGGTCGACGATTCGCTGACGGTGCGGCGCGTGACGCAGCGCCTGCTCGAACGCGAAGGCTATCGCGTGGTGCTGGCCAAGGACGGTATCGAGGCGCTCGAACTGATCGGGCAGGGGGCGCCGGACCTGATGCTGGTCGATATCGAGATGCCGCGCATGGACGGCTTCGACCTGACCCGCAATGTGCGGGGCAACGAGGCAACGAAGGCGATCCCGATCATCATGATCACGTCGCGCACGGCCGACAAGCACCGCAACGTGGCGCTCGGGCTGGGCGTGAATGCCTACTTCGGCAAGCCGTACCAGGAGACGGTGCTGCTGGCGGCGATCGAGGGCTTGCTGGGGCGCGAGGCAGCGTAACGCCGTAGCGACGGCGTTCAGTCGTCGTTCGCGTCGTCCTTCTCGTCCTCTGCCTTCGCCACCACTTTCTTCACCACCGCAAAGCGCTCCAGCGTGCGCTGTCGCGCCGCGTCGTGCTCCACGACCGGCGCCGGATAATCCCGTCCCAGCACCACCCCGCGCTCTGCCAGCACATCCGGCTTCACCAGCCACGGCGCGTGAATCTGCTTGCCGTCGAGCTTTGCCAGTTGCGGCAGGTAGCGCCGGATGAACTCCCCGCGTGCGTCAAAGCGCGTCGATTGCGTGACCGGATTGAAGATCCGGAACCACGGCTGCGCATCGCACCCGGTCGACGCCGCCCACTGCCAGCCGCCGTTGTTCGAGGCCAGCTCGTAGTCATTGAGCTGGCGCGCGAAATAGCGCTCGCCGCGGCGCCAGTCGATCCCCAGATCCTTGGTCAAAAAGCTCGCCGTGACCATCCGCAGCCGGTTGTGCATGAAGCCCGTCTGGTTCAGCTGCAGCATCGCCGCATCGACCAGCGGATACCCGGTGCGGCCCTCGCACCAGGCCGCGAACAGTGCGTCGGCTTCGGCCCCGGTTTCCCACTCGACTGCGTCGAACGCCGGCTTGAACGAACGTTCGACCACGTGCGGGTTCTGCGACAGCACCATCGCGTAGAAGTCGCGCCAGATCAGTTCCGACAGCCACACGGACGCACCGGTCCCGCCGGTGCCCGACTGCACCATGTCGCGCGCGCTGCGCACCAGATGGCGGATGGACGTGGTGCCAAAGCGCAGGTGGGCCGACAGCCGTGACGTGCCTTCTTCGGCCGGGAAGTCGCGCGCACGGCCATAGTCGGCCATCTCGGTCACAAACGCCTCGAACATCGCCTCGGCCCCATCCATCCCGGCAGGCAGTGGCGGCTCGCCCGACGTGAAGCCGATGTCTTCCAGGGCCGGCAGGGCGGCCGGCGCACCAGTGGGCGGCGCGAACGCATCCGCATGGGCATCGACCGGGTAGGTGGCCAGCGTCTCGGGATGGGCCGCCAGGCGCTTGAGCCAGGCATTCTTGTACGGCGTAAACACGGAGAACACGCCACCGGCGAGCGTGAGCACTTCCTGTTTCTCGAAGATGACCTGGTCCTTGTAGGTATGGAAGGCGCAGTTGCGCTTGGCCAGTTGTTCGGCCACGGCGAGATCGCGGGCAATGGCCGACGGTTCATGGTCGGTGCCGGCATGCACGGCATCGATCCCGAGTTCTTCCGCTAAAGCAACGACTTCATCGCGCGCGCTGCCGTGGCGCACGATCAGGTAGCCTCCAAGGCGACGCAGTTCGGTGTCGAGCTGGGCCAGGCTGGCATGGATGAAACGCAGACGCCGGTCATCCTTTGGCAACTCATCGAGGATGTCGGTGTCGTACACGAACACGCAATACACCTGCTGCGACGAACGCAGGGCGTGGTGCAGGGGGGCGTGGTCGAACGCGCGCAGATCACGGCGAAACCAGACTAAAGACTTGCTTAAATTCATCATCGTGTGCGAGGTCAAGGCGGATCCAGATTTTACTGCCCATCATCGAAACGTGTGGCGCCCGAGGAATGCTTCCAATGGCCTCAGGGGCAAATGGGTGTAAACTGTCGAAAAGCGTAAGGTTGTTCTGCAGATACTTGGCAGCCGTTCAACAGAAGTAACAACGCGAGAGTGCGCCTTTTGAGAGCAATCGTATGAAAAAAACCAAATTTGGCCAAACTCTTCCCATGCCGGGCATGCCCCGTGAGCAGGATGGCTCCCCCACCATGGCGGGCCCTGCAGCATCCGGTCTGAACCTGGCAAACCACTTCCTGATCGCCATGCCGTCGATCCAGGATCCCGTCTTCGGTGGCACCGTCGTCTATGTCTGCGAGCACAACGACAAGGGCGTGCTCGGCGTGGTCATCAACAAGCCGACCGACATGACGATGGAAACCCTGTTCGACCGTGTCGACCTCAAGCTGGCCGAAGGTTTGCGCGCCACCGTCGTCGACGAGCCGATCATGTTTGGCGGCCCCGTGCAGGACGACCGCGGCTTCGTGCTGCATTCGCCGGGTGGGCGCTATTCGTCGTCGCTGACCGTCACTGACGACGTCTCGTTTACCACCTCGATCGACGTGCTCGAGGCCGTCGCCAACGGCGGTGGCCCGGCGCGCATGCTCGTCTCCATCGGCTATGCCGGCTGGAGCCCGGGCCAGCTCGAAGAAGAAATTTCGCGCAATGGCTGGCTGACGGTGGGCGCCGACGCGCGCGTGCTGTTCGACCTGCCGATCGAAGAGCGCTACCACGCTGCCATCAAGCTGCTGGGTATCGATCCCCTGATGCTCGCCACCGAAGCCGGCCATGCGTAAGGCGCTCCCATACAAGAAACGTGTGCATGGTTGATATCGTTCTGGGCTTCGACTTCGGCATCAAGCGGATCGGCATTGCCATGGGCAACACCCTGACCGGGCAGGCCCAGCCTTTGAAAGTCGTCAGTGCGATCGACAACGCCACCCGCTTCCAGATCATTGGCGAGCTGATCGCCCAATGGCAGCCGGCGCGCCTGATCGTGGGCGAGCCGCGCCATCCCGATGGCGCCGAGCACGACATGACCTTGCGCAGCCGCCGCTTTGCCAACCAGCTGCATGGCCGCTTCAACCTGCCCGTCGAACTGGTCGATGAACGTTATTCGTCGGCCGTGATCGCTTCAAAGCGCGGCGACGTCATCGACGACAAGGCGGCCGCCATTATTTTGCAACAGTATTTTGACGCATCACGCTAACCCTATGCCCACCAACAAACACGCATTCGATGCCGAAGCGCTCTACCGCGAGCTGCTGGCCCAGGTCCGCGCAGGCCTGGACGGCGTCGCCGAACCGGCCATCGTCGGCATCCATTCGGGCGGCGCCTGGCTGGCCGAGCGCCTTGCGCGCGACCTCGACCTGACGCACCGTCTCGGCTCCATCGACGTCTCGTTCTACCGCGACGACTATGCGCGCAAGGGCCTGCACCCGGACGTGAAACCAACCCACATCCGCTTCGCGGTCGACGGCGCCACCGTGGTGCTGGTCGACGACGTGCTGCAGACCGGCCGCACCACGCGCGCGGCGATCAACGTGCTGTTCGACTACGGCCGTCCGGCCTGCATCCGCCTGGCCGCACTGGCCGACCGGGGCGGGCGCGAGCTGCCGGTGGCCGCCGATTTCGTCGGTGCCCACACCGTGCTCGACGCCAACGAGTCGCTGTGCCTGCAGCGCGATGAGACAGGCCAACTTTCGCTTACCATCGAACAAGACAATGCCGATCCTGCACAATAATCCGCAACTGAACAAAAACGGCGAGCTGCAGCACCTGCTCACCATCGAGGGCCTCAAGAAGTCGCACATCGACCACATCCTCGACACCGCATCGAGCTTCGTGGGGATCTCCGACCGCGAAGTCAAGAAGGTCCCGCTCATGCGCGGCAAGAGCGTGTTCAACCTGTTCTTCGAAAATTCGACGCGCACTCGCACCACGTTCGAGATCGCGTCCAAGCGCCTGTCGGCCGACGTCATCAACCTGAACATCCAGGCCTCGTCGACCACCAAGGGCGAGTCGCTGCTCGACACGATCGACAACCTGGCCGCGATGCACGCCGACATGTTCGTGGTGCGCCACGCGCAGTCGGGCGCGCCGTACATGATTGCGCAGCACTTGAACCGGACCCGTTCGGATGTCCACGTCGTCAATGCCGGCGACGGGCGCCACGCGCACCCGACCCAGGGCCTGCTCGACATGTACACGATCCGGCACTACAAGAAAGACTTCACGAACCTGCGCGTGGCGATCGTCGGCGACATCCTGCACAGCCGCGTGGCCCGTTCGGACATCCATGCGCTGACCACGCTGGGCGTGCCCGAAGTGCGCGCCATCGGCCCGCACACGCTGCTGCCGGGCGGCCTGGATCAGATGGGCGTGCGCACCTTCACCAACATCAATGAGGGGCTGAAGGACGTCGACGTGATCATCATGCTGCGCCTGCAGAACGAGCGCATGAGCGGCGCGCTGCTGCCGTCGGCGCAAGAGTACTTCAAGAGCTACGGCCTGACGCCCGAGCGCCTGGCGCTGGCCAAACCCGATGCAATCGTGATGCACCCGGGGCCGATGAACCGCGGTGTCGAGATCGACTCGGCGGTGGCCGATGGCAGCCAGGCGGTGATCCTGCCGCAGGTGACGTTCGGGATCGCGGTACGCATGGCAGTGATGAGCATTTTGGCAGGAACCCACGCATGAAACTCCATATCAAGAACGGGCGCGTGATCGACCCGGCGAACGGCGTCGACGCCGTGCAAGACCTGTTCATCGTCGACGGCAAGATCGCGGCGCTTGGCGTCGCCCCCCAAGGCTTCACGGCTGACCAGAGCATCGATGCGAGCGGCCTCGTGGTCGCCCCGGGCCTGGTCGACCTGTCGGCGCGCCTGCGCGAGCCGGGCTACGAATACAAGGCCACGCTCGAATCCGAGCTGCAGGCGGCGATGCAGGGCGGCGTGACCACGCTGGTCTGCCCGCCCGACACCGACCCGGTGCTCGACGAACCGGGTCTGGTCGAAATGCTCAAGCACCGCGCGCGCATCGTCGACCAGGCCAATGTGCACCCGCTGGGCGCACTGACCGTGGGCCTGAAAGGGCAGGCGCTGACCGAGATGGCCGAACTGACCGAAGCCGGCTGCATCGGCTTTGCGCAGGCCGAGGAACCCATCCTCGACACCAACGTGCTGCTGCGCGCGATGCAGTACGCCAAGACCTTCGACTACACCGTCTGGCTGCGCCCGCAGGACGCGCACATCGGCCGTGGCGGCGTGGCCCATGCCGGTCCGCTGGCCTCGCGCCTCGGCCTGTCCGGCGTGCCCGTGATGTCCGAGACCATCGCGCTGCACACGATCTTCGAGCTGATGCGCTCCACGGGCGCGCGCGTGCACCTGTGCCGGATTTCGTCCGCTGCAGGCCTGGACCTGATTCGCGCTGCAAAGAAAGAAGGCCTGAACCTGACGGTCGACGTGGGCGTACACCATCTGCACCTGACGGACGCCGATATTGGCTTCTTCGATTCCAACGCGCGCCTCACGCCGCCGCTGCGCTCGCAGCGCGACCGCGACGCGATCCGCGCCGCGCTCGTCGATGGCACGGTCGATGCGATCTGCTCCGACCACACGCCAGTGGACGACGACGAAAAGCTGCTGCCATTCGGCGAAGCCTCGCCCGGCGCCACGGGCCTGGAGCTGCTGCTGGCGCTCACGCTCAAGTGGGCGCAGGACCAGCCGCACGGCGCGCAGGATGCACAGGGCGCGCTGGCGCTGGCACTTGGCAAGGTCACCTGCGAGGCGGCGCGCATTGCCGGCCTGCCGGCTGGCACGCTGGGTGTGGGCGCCGCGGCCGATGTCGTGCTGTTCGATCCAGCTGCGCGCTGGCTGGTCGACGGCAAGGCGCTGGCCAGCCAGGGCAAGCACACGCCATTCCTCGGCTACGAGCTGGCTGGGCAGGTGCGCGCGACGGTCGTGCGCGGCCGCGTGGCCTACCAGCGTTGATTCCACCACGGTGCGCGCTTCGCCTGGAGCGCGCGCCTTCACGGCGCCCACCACATTGAATATCCGGCTTGCCTGGCGCCTCGCGCGCGTTACCGTCCATCTGTGCGAAGGACTGGCGACGTGCGCGCTGGTGTTTCCCTTTGCCTCGCCCAGCCAGCGCGCGCGCCTGACGCGTGGCTGGTCCGCGCGCCTGCTGCGCCTGTGCCGCGTGCAGGTCGCGCCGGCGCTGGGCGTGCCCGCGCTCGCGCACGCGCTGGTGGTGGCCAACCACGTGTCGTGGCTCGACATCTTCGTCATCAATGCGTTGAGCCCGTGCCGGTTCGTGGCCAAGGCCGAGATTCGCGAATGGCCCGTGATGGGGCGTCTGGCCGCCGGTGCCGGCACCGTGTTCATCGCGCGCGGCAACCGGCGCGAGTTGCGCCACGTGTTCAAGGGACTGGTGGATGTGCTGCAGAAGGGGGAGCGCGTCGCGCTGTTCCCGGAAGGGACGACCGGCCTGCAAGGCCAGGTGCTGCCGTTTCACGCCAACCTGTTCGAGGCGGCGGTCGACGCTGGCGTGCCGGTGCAGCCGTATGCGCTGGCCTATGTCGGCGCCGACGGCGCGCACCATCCGTCCATCGAGTACATCGGCGAGACGACCTTTGTCGACAGCCTGTTCCGGATTTTGCAGGGACCGCCCGTCACGGCGCGCCTGACCTGTCTGGCGCCCCTGGAAAGCCTTGGTGCGCACCGGCGTGAACTGGCGCAGGCATCGCAGGAGGCGGTGGCGAACGCAGTAGCCACCGCAGTCCCACGCTGATTCAGCGCTGCTTGCCGCCGTGCTCGCGGTATTCGGGACAATCCACCTGCAGCAGCGTGCGGTCATCCAGGCACACGGCCGTTAGCTTGCCGCCCCAGACGCAGCCGCTGTCCAGCCCGACCAGGTTGGGTCGCTGCACCACGCCTAGCGCGGACCAGTGGCCGAACACCACCGTCACGTCCTGCGTGCGGCGCGCCGGCAGGTCGAACCATGGCAGCAGGTCGCTGCCGACCGGGCCGGTGTCGGATTCCTTGTGCTTGAAATCCATCGCGCCGTCTGGCGCGCACAGGCGCATGCGCGTGAGAGCATTGACGATGCAGCGCAGGCGCTCGATGCCCGTCAGATTGTCGTCCCAGCGTTCGGGCTGGTTGCCGTACATCTGGCTCAAAAAGTCGAGCCAGCCGTCGCCCTGCAGCATGCGTTCGACTTCACCGGCCAGCGCCATCGTCTGCGCGGCATCCCATTGCGGGGCCACGCCGGCGTGCACCAGCAAGTGATTGTCGACGAACATCGCCAGCGGCCGCGCGCGCAGCCAGGCGATGAGTTCATCGCGGTCGGGGGCGGCCAGGATTTCGTCGAGGGTGTCGGAGCGGCTCAGGCGCTGGGCGCCGCCGGCCACTGCGATCAGGTGCAGGTCGTGGTTGCCGAGCAGGGCATCGACGCGCCCGCCGCTCGATTCGTTGAGTGCTTTCATGCGCCGCAGCGCCATCAGCGATTCGGGGCCGCGGTTGATGAGGTCACCCACGAACAGGATGCGCGCGTCGTCGCCCGCGACGAGGGCGATGCGGTCAAGCAGCAGCTGCGCTTCATGTGCGCAGCCCTGGAGGTCGCCAATGGCGTAAGTGGTCATATTCTTGTTCTGGCAGAACATTGCCGTCCTGCTGCCTGGCGTTATGAAAAATGGAGCATATGATGCTCTGGCGGATACTAAATGATTTTACGCGTCAGGGAAGTTTTTTGCGTCGCCGCGCAAGCGGGTGAAAACATAAATACGCGCGCCGGCATCCACGTCCAGTCCGGTACAATGAGGCCGGCTTTCCATTGATGAATAGCGTATCGTGGCTGCGCCAATTCGCTTCCTTCGCGGAGCGCTGCACAAGAATCGCTCCGAAAGAAAACAATAATGTTCTCGTTTTTTGTCAGTTTCCTTTCCTGCGCATTGCTCACGCTGCTGGTCATCAAGACCGCGCGAAAACATGGCCTGGGACTCGATGGTGATTTTACCGGCGTACAGAAAAATCATACGCATGCGGTTGCGCGCATCGGCGGTATTCCCATCTTTCTGGCGGTGGTGGTGGCGTCCGGTTTATCCATCTTGCGCCAGCCGCAAATGGCGGCCTGGCTGGCAACCCTGATTGCCTGCGCCACGATTGCCCTGGCCGGCGGTATTGCCGAAGACTATACGGGAAAGGTTTCGCCGAGCCGGCGCCTGTTCCTGACGATGCTTGCGGCAGGCTTTGGGTATTGGCTGCTCGATGCGCGTATTGGCCGCCTCGACTTGCCCTGGATGGTGGTGCCACTCGAATCCATCTGGATCGTGCTGCCATTGACGATGGTTGCCGTGGCTGGCGTGGCCAATGCCATCAATATCATCGACGGTTTCAATGGCCTGGCGGGCGTGATCAGCATTTTCATGCTGCTGTCACTGTCGTACGTCGCCTTGCAGGTGGGGGATATGTTCGTGCTGGTGGCGGCTTTGATCATCGCCGGGGCCACGGCGGGCTTCCTGATCTGGAATTATCCGGTCGGCCTGATTTTCCTGGGCGATGGGGGCGCGTATTTCCTTGGCTTCCTGCTGGGCGAGCTGGCGCTGCTGCTGGTGATGCGCAATCCGGCTGTCTCTACCTGGTATGCGGCGCTATTGCTGATTTACCCTGCGTTTGAAACCATATTCTCTGCATACCGCCGCATGTTTGTGCGCGGCAAATCACCAACACTGCCCGACGGTATTCACTTGCACAGTTTGATTTTTCGGCGCATCGTGCAATGGACCGTGGGGCCGCGCGAGGCCCGCGCACTGATGAAACGCAATGCCCGCACCTCGCCTTATTTATGGCTGATTTCATTGCTGGCTGTGATACCGGCGACGGTGTTCTGGGAAAGCACGGGCGCATTGATGGTGTTCTGTCTGTTGTTCATAATCAGTTACCTCTGGTTGTACGGGCGTATCGTTCGATTCAAGTCGCCACGCTGGCTTTTTTTAAGCAAGAAAGACTGACCGAATATTATTGTTGTAGTATATTGCGACATTTGGTGAGTATTCACCGATCGTCAGCAATTGCTGAATCTGCATTCAATTTTTTAACGAACGAGGAACGATGATGGATCTGTCGAATATGTCGGTAGGCGATTTGCGCAACCTGCAAGAACAAATCAAGCAGGAAATGAAAACGCGTGAAACCCAGGAAGTGCAGAAAGCACGCGAACAAATCCTGGCAATCGCGCAAAGCGTCGGCATGCCGCTGAAAGAACTGATGGCCACCACCGGCCGCGGTTCGAAAGGCGCGACCGTCGCCGTGCGTTACCGTCACCCGCAGGATGGCAACCAGCAGTGGACCGGCCGTGGCCGTCAACCAAAGTGGGTCAAGGAATGGGTTGACGGCGGCAAGTTGATCGACGACCTGCGCGTCTAAGCAGTCTTGGTGCTCCGCCACGCGGAGCATGCGCCGCGCGCTTCTCCAGCGCCGGCGCCGATGGCCTGCTGCCATCGACTCCGGCGCCCATCCGCGGCCCCGGTGATTTCCCGATATTCCCCGTGTTATTCACCCTATTATTCCCCTATTTTTTCGTGCGGCTTACGGCCAGGCTTGCGCACGTGCGCCATTCCCCCGTCCGCCACGCTTGCCGTTACAATAGTGGTTACTTATCAATCCTCCAATATTCCAGGAAACAACATGGTCGCTCTCTCCAAAACGATTTTCAAGGCCTACGATATTCGCGGCATCATCGACAAGACCCTGGACGCCGGCATCGCGCGTCATATCGGTCGTGCCTTCGGCGCCGCCGCGCTGACCAAGGGAGAGAGCCGTGTCGTAATCGGCCGCGATGGCCGCCTGTCCGGCCCTGAACTGGCCGGCGCCTTGAGCGAAGGCTTGCGTGACGCTGGCGTCGACGTGATCGACCTGGGCATGGTCGCCACGCCAATGGTCTATTTCGGCACCAACGTGCTCGACACCCGCTCGGGCATCATGGTCACCGGCAGCCACAACCCGCCTGACTACAACGGCTTCAAGATGGTCCTGGCCGGCGAAGCCATTTACGGCGACGCCATCACCGGTCTGCACGACAGCATCGCCGCGTATGACGGCGCGATCGCAGCGCAGCGCGGCGGCTACAGCACGCACGACATCCGCGCTGCCTACCTCGAGCGCATCATCGGCGACGTCAAGCTGGCGCGCCCGATCAAGATCGCGGTCGACTGCGGCAACGGCGTGGCCGGTGCGTTCGCGGGCGACCTGTATCGCGGCATGGGCGCCGAAGTGGTCGAGCTGTTCTGCGAGGTCGACGGCACGTTCCCGAACCACCATCCTGACCCGGCGCACCCGGAAAACCTGCAAGACCTGATCCGCGCGCTGCAAGAAACCGACGCCGAAATCGGCCTGGCCTTCGACGGCGACGGCGACCGCCTCGGCATCGTCACCAAGGATGGCCAGATCATCTTCCCGGACCGCCAGATGATGCTGTTCGCGGCCGACGTGCTGTCGCGCGTGCCTGGTGGCGAGATCCTGTATGACGTCAAGTGCACGCGCCACCTGGCGCCGTACATCGAGCAGCATGGCGGCAAGCCTCTGATGTGGAAAACGGGCCACTCGCTGGTCAAGGCCAAGCTGAAGGAAACCGGCGCGCCGCTGGGCGGCGAGATGAGCGGCCATATCTTCTTCAAGGAGCGCTGGTACGGCTTCGACGACGGCATGTATGCCGGCGCGCGCATGCTCGAGATCCTGACGAAGCAGCAGGATCCGTCGGCGCTGCTCAACAGCCTGCCAATGGCCAGTAGCACCCCGGAACTGCACCTGCAGCTGCAAGAGGGCGAGAACTTCACGCTGATCGACCACCTGCGCGCCAACGCCACGTTCCCGACGTCCGAAAAAATCAACGACATCGACGGCCTGCGCGTCGAGTACGCCGATGGCTTCGGCTTGGCCCGTTCGTCGAACACGACGCCGGTCGTCGTGCTGCGCTTCGAAGGCGAATCGCCGGAAGCACTGGCGCGCATCCAGGCCGAGTTCAAGACCGTGATCCTGGCCGCCAAGCCAGATGCCGACCTGCCGTTCTGAGGATACGCGCTTGAAGATCCTGCTCGTGCGCGTGTCGTCGCTGGGCGACGTGCTGCATAACCTGCCGATGGTGGCCGACCTGCTGCGTGAGCATCCGGGCGCCACGATCGACTGGGTGGTCGAAGAGGGTTACGTGAGCCTCGTGCGCCTGAATCCCCATGTGCGCAAGATCATCCCGTGGTCGCTGCGCCGCTGGCGCAAGAGCCTGGGCAAGCAAGAAACGCGGGCTGAAATCCGCGCGTTCTTCCGCACGCTGCGCGAAGACGAATACGACTACGTGTTCGACACCCAGGGTCTGCTCAAGACCGGCATCATCATGGGCGCGGCGCGCGTGCGCAAGGGTGGTAAAAAAGTCGGCCTGGCCAACGGCAGTGAAGGCTCGGGCTATGAAGGCATCTCGCGCATCTTCCATACCGACAGCATCCCGTTGAATCCGCGCACCCATGCCGTGGCACGCGGGCGCATGGTCGCGGGCGCTGCGCTCGACTACAGCGTCGACTCGGCCCCCGAGTTTGGGTTGCCGGCGCCAACGCCAGCCACGCGGCCGGCGTTTTTGCCGCACGACGACTACGCGGTCTTTTTCCATGGCACGGCGCGCGCGGCCAAGAAGTGGGCGGATGCCAACTGGATCGCACTGGGCGCGGCGCTCGCACCGATGCCGGTGCTGCTGCCATGGGGCTCGCAGGCCGAACACGAGGATGCCCAGGCGCTGGCGGCAGCGATTCCCAATGCCCGCGTGCTGCCAAAACTGTCGATGATGGATGCTGTTCTGCTGGCGCAGCATGCGCGCCTTGCAGTGGGCGTCGACACGGGCCTGACCCATATCGCCGCCGCCTTCGTGCGGCCGACGATCGAAATCTACTGCGATTCGCCGAAGTGGAAGACCGAGGGCAACTGGTCCGATTGCATCGTCAACCTGGGCGACCTGGGCGCGCCGCCGTCAAGCGCCGACGTCATCGCAGCAGCACGGCGCCTGCTGGCGCCGGCATGACATGAACCGCACGCTGTACTCAAGCCTCTGGTGGCTGGCCATGCCGGCGGTGCTGGGCCGGCTATGGTGGCGCGGGCGCAAGGAGCCGGGCTATCGCGCGCACTGGGACGAGCGCCTGTCCCTTGGCGGCCCCACTGCCGGCGAGCGGCCCACGATCATGGTGCATGCGGTGTCGGTGGGCGAGACGCGCGCCAGCGAGCCGCTGGTCGATGCGCTGCTGCTGGCGTATCCCGAGTGCCGCATCCTGCTGACCCACATGACGCCGACCGGCCGCGCCACTGGGCGCGACCTGTTTGCGCGCCACGGCGAGCGCGTCGTGCAGGCCTACCTGCCATACGACACGGGATGGATGACGACCCGCTTCCTGCGCCGTTATCGCCCGCGCGCTTGCATCCTGATGGAGACCGAGGTCTGGCCCAACCTGATCCACGCCTGCACGCGGCAAAACGTGCCAATCGTGCTGGCCAATGCGCGCCTGTCCGAACGCTCGCTCAAGCGGGGCCGCAAGGCCGGCGCCGTGATGCTCGAGGCCGCGCGCTCGTTCACGATGGTGGCGGCGCAGACCGACGCCGATGCGGCGCGCATTGTGTCGCTGGGCGCGCCAAACGTCGTCGTCACCGGCAGCGTCAAGTTCGACATCGTGCCGCCGCCGAGCGCGCTGGAGAAGGGCGCCTGGCTGCGCACGCGCATCGATGGCGCGGGGCGCCGCCCGGTGTTTTTGTGCGCGAGCACGCGCGAAGGCGAAGAAGCGCTGATCCTGGAAGCGTGGCGGCAGAACCGCGACAAGCCGCAGAACGCACTGCTGCTGCTGGTGCCGCGCCATCCGCAGCGCTTTGATGACGTGGCGAAGCTGGTCGAGGCAGGCGGTTTGACGCTTGCGCGCCGCTCGCAGCTCGATGCTGACAACACCGCCGGCATCGACGCCGACGTGCTGTTGGGTGACTCAATGGGCGAGATGTTCGCCTATTACGCCGCCTGCGACTGCGCCTATATCGGCGGCAGCCTGCTGCCGCTGGGCGGCCAGAACCTGATCGAAGCCTGCGCACTGGGCAAGCCGGTGCTGGTGGGCGAACACACGTTCAACTTTCTGGACGCGACGATCGATGCGGTCGATGGCGGCGCTGCCTTGCGCGTGCCCGACGCCGACGCGCTCGTCAGGGAAGCCGCGCGGCTGCTGCACGACGATGCGGCGCGCGGGGCGATGGGCGCCAGGGCGCTGGCGTTTGCCGGTCGCCACCGCGGGGCAACCCTGCGCACTGTTGAACTCGTGCAACGGCTTATTGGGTAGGTTTTGTTACCATTCCCATCTGCACGCTACAAAACTAAAGGGGATGCGCCATGTTGTCATTGAATCGCGCGACACCGGGCAGTGATGGAGAGCCAGTGTCTCTTCGGGTCCAGGAAGGGGTAGTCGACACGCTGGGAACGATCCTGGGCTCAGGCCCGGCCGACCACGCGCCGGCAAAGCAGCAAACGGCAAGCGTGCTGCCGCTCGATGCATTGCATTTTTTCGTCCGCTATTCGCTGAGCGAATACGTCAGCTTCATGTGGCAGCACGGGGGCTTCCTGATCCGTCGCCGGCGCGTGCGCTGGCCTGCCAGCTTTCTGCTGCGCCTGCGCAGCACGCTGAGCGCGGGGCTGAACTTCGTGCTGCTCGGGCGCGGGCGCCGCACCTATGAATTCACCATCGACGCGCACGGCATCGTGCGCACCAGTGGTGGCGTCACGCTGATCGAATGGGCCGACGTGGCCGCCGTGCGTACCTACTCGCGCGGCTTCATGATGGTGCTCAAGCGGGGCACGTTGCCGATCCCGTTTCGTTGCCTGTCGCAGCAACAGACTGCCACCATGCGCGATCTGGCGGCCGCGCGCCATGCATTGAGTCTGCACTGATCACGATACTGCGCCGGCGCTGACCGGCGTGAACCAGGCAGGCCAGCGGTCTGTCTACTCGTCAAACAATACCGGCATCTGGTGCGACTGCTTGCGCAGCGCCAGGCGCGCACCATCGTAATCCGGATACACCTCGGCCACCGTCGCCCAGAACGCCGGGCTGTGGTTCATCTCGCGCAGGTGCGCCAGTTCGTGCGCGACCACGTAATCGATCAGCGCCAGCGGATAGTGGATCAGGCGCCAGTTCAGGCGAATGCTCCCGCCCACCGTGCACGAACCCCAGCGTGAGCCGGCCGACGACAGCGTGCAGGTTTTGTAGCGCACGTTCAGGCGCGGCGCGTAGTGGTCCAGGCGCTCGGTGAACACCCGCTTGGCCTCTGCCTGGAACCACAGCTTGACCCGTTCCTTGAGCTGCCATTCGGCCAGCCCTGGCACCACGCCGATTGCCAGTTCGCGCGTGGCTTCATCAAACCGGCAATGGCTGCGCGTGGCCGGCTCAAGGCGCAGTGTGATTTCGCCGCCCATGAACGGCAGCAGGGCGCCATCGACCCACACGACCGGCGCGCGTTGCTGGCGCAGTTCGCGCCGCTCGCCCCGTTCGAGCAGCTTGGTGATGATCCAGCGGCTTTTGGCGCGCAGCGCATTCTCGATGTCGTCCTGCGTCACGCGGCGCGGCGCGGTCACGCGCAGGCCGTCGTCGTCGATCATGAAGCCGATCGAGCGGCGCGACGAACGGCGCAGCGCGTAGTCGACGTAGTGCTGGCCGAGCGCGATGCGTTTGAGGGGAGGGTCTTGCGGGCCGACGGGCGGCGAAGGAAGCCTGGTGCGGGGCGGCGCCGGCGGCGCCTTGAACAATGGCTGGGACGGCGGCGCCGGCCTGTCGGAAGGCTTGAGCGCCGCAAAGAATTCTTGTGCAAACAGCTCGAGCTGGTCGCCGTCGATCTTCGACGACGCCGCCGTTTGCTGCGGACGCGAATTCCTGATCTGGGTGCTAACGTCGCTCAACCACCTTTGTAGGCGTGGGGCGAAATGACGCGCATTTCCGATTCTATCCAATTTTCTACCTCTTGCATCAGGCTGTCAGGGGTATGGCCTTGCGGCGATATCGGTTTGCCGACCGATACCGTGATCGTTCCGGGCCGTTTGATGAACGAATTCTTGGGCCAGCACTCGCCCGAATTATGCGCGATCGGCACCACCACTGCCTGGGTCTCGACCGCCAGGCGCGCGCCGCCGCTCTTGTACTTGCCCTTGCGGCCCACCGGGATGCGGGTACCTTCGGGGAACATGATAATCCACTGGCCGTCTAGCAGGCGGCGTTTACCGTGGCGCACCACGTGCGAGAACGCGTTCTTGCCCTGCTTGCGGTCGATCGGGATCATGCGCAGCAAACCCATGGCCCAGCCGAAGAACGGGATGTACAGGATTTCCTTCTTGAAGACGTAGACCAGGGGACGGGTCAGGTTCGGCAGCAGAAAGATCGTCTCCCACGCCGACTGGTGCTTCGAGAGCACGATGGCCGGTGCGTCGGGCAGGTTGTCGTAGCCCTTGAATTCGTAGCGGATGCCGCAGATGACGCGCGCGCACCAGATGATGAAGACGTTCCAGCGCGAGGTGAACCAGAAGCGCTGATTGTAGGGCAGGGGGGCTGCCAGGAAGCACAGTGAAGCCCAGATGATGGTCGCCACCATCATGACGACCGTGAACAGCAGGGAACGCAGAAACAGACTGAAATTACGCAAAGGGGCTCCGGACAAAACGATCTGGTTATTCTTATCGTGGTGTTGTATTGATTATGACGCCTGGGCAGCGCCAGCACCAGTGGCGCCGGCGGGCTTGAGCAGGGCGCTGACCATCGCGGCCAGGTCCGGGTAGACCTTCGTGCCGGGCGGCAGGCCGCCCGTCATCTGCGTGCGCTCACCCTTGCCGGTAAGGACCAGATAGGGCGTGCAGCCGCGGTTGAAGCCCGCCTGCAGGTCGCGCAGCGAGTCGCCCACCGTGGGTACGCCTTTCAGGTTGATCTTGAAGCGCTTGCCGATTTCTTCGAACATGCCCGACTTGGGCTTGCGGCAGTCGCAGGCATCGAGCGCCGCGTGCGGGCAAAAGAAGATGGCGTCGATGTCGGCGCCTACCAGCTGCGCCGCTGCATGCATCTTGGCGTGGATGGCATTGAGCGTGGCGATGTCAAACAGGCCGCGCGCGATGCCCGACTGGTTCGTCGCCAGCACCACCCGATAGCCCGCCTGGTTCAGGCGGGCGATGGCCTCGAGCGAGCCGGGGATCGGGATCCACTCGGCCGGCGACTTGATGAAGTCGGGCGAGTCGTGGTTGATCACGCCGTCCCGGTCGAGAATGATGAGTTTCATCGGGGGTGCCTGCATGCGGTGCTTACGTCGCCAGCTTCGAGATGTCGGCCACGCGGTTCATCATGCCGTGCAACGACGCCAGCAACGCCAGGCGGTTGTTGCGCAGCGCAATGTCGTCGGCCATGACCATCACGTCGTTGAAGAACGCGTCGACCGGCTCGCGCAGCTCTGCCAGCGTCTTGAGCGTGCCGGCAAAGTCGCCTGCGGCAAACGCCGCATCGACGGCTGGCTGCACCCGCGTGACGGCAGCGGCCAGGTCTTTCTCGGCCTGGTCCTGCAGCAGGGCCGGATCGACCGCGCCGGCTTGCGCCAGTGCTTCCTCGTTCTTCTTGAGGATGTTGGTGATGCGCTTGTTGGCGGCGGCGAGCGAGGCGGCTTCGGGCAGCGCAGCAAACGCCTGCACGGCTTCCAGACGCTGCACGACGTCGTCGACGCGGTCGGGGTTCTGGGCCAGTACGGCTTCGACTTCGTTCGGCGAGAAGCCGCGGTCGCGCAGCAGGCCGCGCAGGCGGTCGAGCATGAAGGCCGTGACCTCCGTACTCGGGTCCTTGAACGCCGGCTGGTCGGCAAACGTCGTGACCGCATCGCGCAGCATGTCGGACAGTTCGAGCGGCAGGCGCTTTTCAACCAGCATGCGCATGATGCCCAGCGCGTGGCGGCGCAGCGCGAACGGGTCTTTTTCGCCCGTTGGCTGCAGGCCGATGGCCCAGATGCCCACCAGCGTTTCGAGCTTGTCGGCCAGTGCGACGGCCAGGCCGGTATCGGTGGTCGGCAAGGTGTCGCCGGCAAAGCGCGGCTGGTAGTGCTCGGACGCCGCGCGCGCCACTTCATCGTGCTCGCCATCGTGGCGCGCGTAGTACGTGCCCATGATGCCTTGCAGTTCCGGGAACTCGCCGACCATGTCGGTCAAGAGGTCGGCCTTCGACAGGCGCGCGCCGCGTTCGGCGAGCGACGCGTCAAAACCCAGGCGCGTGGCGATGTACATGGCCAGCTTGGTCACGCGCTCGCTGCGTTCGGCCTGCGAGCCCAGTTTGTTGTGGTACACGACGTTGCTGAGTGCCGGCAGGCGCGACTCGAGCGTTTTCTTCTTGTCCTGCTCGAAGAAGAACTTGGCATCCGACAGGCGCGGGCGCACGACGCGCTCGTTGCCGCCGACGATCGCGGACGCGTCGTCCGTCGCGATGTTCGACACGATCAGAAAGCGCGAGCGCAGCTTGCCGTCGGCATCGGTCAGCGCGAAGTATTTCTGGTTCGTCTGCATCGTCAGGATCAGGCATTCCTGCGGCACGGCCAAAAATTCTTCTTCGAAGCGGCATTCGTACACGACCGGCCATTCGACCAGGGCCGCGACTTCATCGAGCAGCGACTCGGGCATCAGGACCTGGTCGGCGCCTGCCTGTTCCAGCAACTGGGCGCGGATGCTGTCCTTGCGCGCCTGCGGCGACGTGATGACCTTGCCCTCGGTTTCCAGCGTGTTCGCGTACTGATCGGCGTGCGCAATCGTGATGGCGCCGCCATGCGACAGGAAGCGGTGGCCGGCGGTCTCGCGGCCGGCCGTCAGGCCGAGCAGCGTCAGTGGCAGCACCTGCTCGCCGTGCAGCGCGAGCAGCCGGTGCACCGGGCGCACGAACTGCACGGTGTCGCCGTTCGGACGCTGGTAGCTCATGAGCTTCGGGATCGGCAGCTTGCCCACTGCATCCTGCAGCACGTCCTGCAGCGCGCCGGTGAGCGCACTGCCGGCGGCGGTGTAGGTATAGAAGAAGCTTTCGGTCTTGCCATCCGGGGCGCGTTCGAGCTGGTCGATCGTCAGGTCGGGAAAGCCCAGTGCCGCCAGCTTCTTGGCCAGCGGCGCACTTGGATTGCCTTCCTTGTCCAGGGCTACCGTCACCGGCAGCACTTTTTCGCGGATCGCTTTGTCAGGTGACGTATCGCGCACGTTCGTGATCGAGACGGCCAGGCGGCGTGGCGTGGCGTACGTCGTGACGACGCTGTCGGCTTCGAGGAAGTCGCGCGCTTTGAGGCCATTCGCGATGCCGGCGGAAAAAGCAGCGCCCAGCTTGACGAGCGCCTTCGGCGGCAGTTCTTCGGTCTGCAGTTCGACGAGGAGTGTTTGGTTCATGGTCTGTTCTGTTCTTATCAAGCAGCGGTGACGTCAGCTTTTGGTACCATCGGGAAGCCCAGCTTTTCGCGCGAGTCGTAATAGGCTTGCGCCACCAGGCGCGACAGCGTGCGCACGCGGCCGATGTAGGCGGCGCGCTCGGTCACGGAAATGGCGCCGCGCGCGTCCAGCAGGTTGAAGCTGTGCGAGGCCTTCATGATCTGCTCGTAGGCCGGCAGCGTCAGCGCCAGTTCGACCAGGCGCTTGGCTTCCGATTCGTGGTTGGCGAACGCCTGGAACAGCATCTCGGTGTTGGAGTGTTCGAAGTTGTAGGTCGACTGCTCGACCTCGTTCTGGTGGAACACGTCGCCATAGCTCAGGCTCTTGGTCTTGCCGTCTTCCTGCCACTCGGTCCAGACCAGGTCGTACACGTTCTCGACGCCCTGCAGGTACATGGCCAGGCGCTCGATGCCGTACGTGATCTCGCCCAGCACCGGCTTGCAATCGAGCCCGCCCACTTGCTGGAAGTAGGTGAACTGCGTGACTTCCATCCCGTTGAGCCAGACTTCCCAGCCCAGGCCCCAGGCGCCCAGCGTCGGGCTTTCCCAGTCATCCTCGACGAAGCGCACATCGTTCTTCTTCAGGTCCAGGCCCAGTGCCTCGAGCGAACCGAGATACAGGTCGAGGATATTCTCGGGCGCGGGTTTGAGCGCAACCTGGAACTGGTAATAGTGCTGGAGGCGGTTCGGGTTCTCGCCGTAACGGCCATCCTTCGGGCGGCGCGATGGCTGCACATAGGCGGCGCGCCATGGCTCCGGGCCGATCGCGCGCAGGAAGGTACCGGTGTGGAAGGTGCCGGCGCCGACTTCCATGTCGTAGGGCTGGAGCAGTGCGCAACCCTGTTTGTCCCAGTAGGACTGCAGGGTGAGGATGATTTGCTGGAATGTGAGCATGTCGAGTGGAACGCGGCCCGTGGACCGTGAACGCGGTATGTTTGCCAAATGGCCAATTCTACTGAATTTCTTCCCACCTCTGGGAGCTGTTTTGCGTAGGGTGGACGGCTACGCCGTCCACGCGGTGATCGATAACGTCAACAAGACGCATAGGTTGACGAAGCCGCTTTCGATTTCGTCTACCTCGGATCAACCGGTAACCATCACCGCGTGGATGGCAGAGCCATCCACGCTACGCTTTCTTGCGCAGATAACGCCGCCCGGCAAACCAGGCGCCAAGCAGCATGCATGCCCCCAGCAGCAGGAACGATGCGCTCCCCAGACGAATGAACGGCGTCATGCCGGTCGCGCCGCGCACGGTGGCAGCGAGCATGCCGTCCGTGTAGAAGGGCAGCGCGTGCGTCAGATTGCCGCGGCGGTCGATGATGGCGGTGGCGCCGTCGTTGGTCGCGCGCAGCATCGGGCGGCCCGTTTCCAGCGTGCGCATGCGCGAAATCTGCAGGTGCTGCGGGATCGCCACCGACTGGCCGTACCACGACAGGTTCGACACGTTCAGCAGCAGCGTCGCCGGTTGCGGCGCATTGCGCAGCTGGTAGGCGATTTCTTCGCCGAACACGTCTTCGTAGCAGATATTCGGCAGCACCAGCTGGTCCTTGACCGCGAACGGTGCCTGCAGCGCGGCACCACGGGTGGCGTCATTCAGCGGAATGTCGAGCATGTCCGTCACCCAGCGGAAACCCGGCGGGATGAATTCGCCGAACGGCACCAGGTGCGCCTTGTCGTAGCGGTACACGGTGGCCTGGGGCTGCGGCGTCAGCGTGACCAGGCTGTTGCCGTACTTGCCCGGGCCGTCCAGCAGCGGCATGCCGATGGCCAGCGTGCTGCCGCTGGTGGTGGCGTAGCGCTGCAGACCGGCCAGGTAACCGTCGGGCAGGTGTTGCGGGAAGGTCGGGATCGCTGTTTCGGGCGTGGCGATCAGGTCGGCCGGCGCCGCCGTGATCAGGCCCTGGTAGCGCGTGAGGATACTGTTCAGGAATTCAGCGTCGAACTTGCGGTCTTGCGCGATGTTGCCTTGCAACAGGCGCACGCTGATCGGCTGACCGACATCCTGCGTCCATTCGACCGTGCGCAGGCCCGCGCCGCCCAGCAGCAAGGCAGCCATCAAACCCATGGCCGGCCAGCGCGCGCGCTGGGTCAGCATGGCGAAACAACCGGCGATGATGCCCACGACGATGCCCATGCCGTACACGCCGATCAGCGGCGCGTAACCAGCCAGTGGCGCGAGATCATGCGCGTAGCCGGACGAGGCCCATGGAAAACCGGTGAATACCCAGCCGCGCAGCCATTCCGAGACGCCCCAGGTTACGGGCAGCACCAGCAGCAGGAACGCGGCCACCGGCAGCGACCAGCGGCGGCGCAGCCAGGTGGCCACACCGGCCGTGAAGGCGCCCCACAAGCCCATGTACAGGCACAGCAGCGTCAAGCCCACCGCCGCCAGCACGGCCGGCAAGTGGGCGAAATCGGTCATGAAGACGTACAGCCAGTGCACGCCGGCCAGCGTCCAGCCAAAGCCGAAAGCCCAGCCGATCAGTGTGGCGCGCTTGACGGACGGGCTCATGCCGACCTGATAGAACAGCCAGGCGAGGGACAGGAATTGCAGCGGCCACCAGCCAACAGGCTGGAATGACAGCAGGGACGAGGCGCCGGCGAGTGCGGCGCCCAGCAGCAGCAGGGCCGAGGGCTTGTTTGCGCGCAGCGCCGGGACCGGCGCTGCGGCTGATTGGGTACGGCGACGCAGCATCAGTCGTGTTCGTCGTCCGCCAATGGCAGTTTTTCGACCAGCAGAACGTGAATCTGACGCGCGTCGGCGCGCAGCACTTCGAAGCGCACACCGTGCAGATCGACCACTTCACCCTTGTGGGGCATGTGGCCGAGGTGGCTGGCGACCAGGCCGCCGACGGTGTCGACGTCGTCGTCCGGCAGGTTGGTGCCGACTTCGTCGTTGAACTGTTCGATCTCGGTGAGCGCCTTGACGCGCCAGCGCGGGCCAAGCTGGCCTTCGCGGATCGAGATCACATTGTCTTCTTCTTCGTCGAAATCGTATTCGTCCTCGATGTCGCCGACGATCTGCTCGAGCACGTCTTCAATCGTGATCAGGCCGGCCACGCCGGAATACTCGTCGACGACGATCGCCATGTGATTGTGGTTGGCGCGGAAGTCGCGCAGCAACACGTTCAGGCGTTTCGATTCCGGAATGAACACGGCCGGGCGCAGTTTGGTGCGCACGTCGAATGATTCTTCGGCGTAATAGCGCAGCAAATCCTTGGCCAGCAGGATGCCCACGACCTTGTCGCGTTCACCTTCGATGGCCGGGAAGCGGGAGTGGGCGGTCTCGAGCACGTAGGGCATCCACTCTTCGATGGGCTTCGTGATATCGATCACGTCCATCTGGGAACGGGGCACCATGATGTCGCGCGCAGACAGGTCGGACACCTGGAACACGCCTTCGATCATCGACAGGGCGTCGGCATCGAGAAGGTTGCGTTCGTGGGCGTCGTGCAGCACTTCAAGCAGCTCTGCGCGGTTTTCAGGCTCGGGGGAGATGAATGCGGTCAACCTTTCCAGCAGGGACCGATGGGGTTTGGCGTCCGGACGGACGTCACTGGGATACTCGGGCATAGTTGGCGAGAAGCCGTTGTTGCGATGGGCGTAGGATACACCAAAAGGCACATTGCCTGTTTTTGATGCAGGCGTGCGGCCTGAGCAGCGGGCACGCCGCCGCTCAGGTCAAGGTGACTTTACTCAGTCCGCGTAGGGATCGGGGAACCCCAGCACTTCCATGATGTCGCGCTCGAACTGTTCCATTTCTTCGGCATCGTCGTCGTTGTCGTGGTCCCAGCCTTGCGCATGCAGCACGCCGTGCACGACCAGGTGCGCCGTGTGTTCCTCGACGGTTTTCTTCTGCTCGTCGGCTTCGCGCTGCAGTACGTCGGTGCACAGGACGATGTCGGCCTTGACCGGATCGTCCTCGGCCAGGTCTTCATCTTCGTTGTAGGCGAAGGTGAGGACGTTGGTCGCGTAGTCCTTACCCCGATACGCCAGGTTCAGCGCCTGGCCTTCGGCCGCATCGACAAACCGGATCGTCAGTTCGGCCGGGCCGAGCAGGGCAGACTCGACCCAGGTACGCAGGGTGGCCTCGGGCAGCAGGCTTTCCAGGCGCGGGTCGGCGAACTGCACCTCGAGTTCAAGCGGATGTTTTTTTTCTTGCATTTTTCACCGGGATCGGTTTGGGGAGATCGGCCAGTTCCTGCACCGAATTGTCGGATTCGTAGGCATCGATGATGCGCCCGACCAGCGGGTGGCGCACCACGTCCACGCTCGAGAACTGGGAAAACGCGATGCCGCGCACATCCCTGAGCACGTGCATGGCGTCGACCAGGCCGCTGCGCTGGTTCTTGTGCAGGTCGACCTGGGTGACGTCGCCCGTGATCACGGCCTTGCTGCCAAAGCCGATACGGGTCAGGAACATCTTCATCTGCTCGACGGTCGTGTTCTGCGCTTCATCGAGGATGACGAACGCGTGGTTCAGCGTGCGGCCACGCATATAGGCCAGCGGGGCAATCTCGATGATCTGCTTTTCGAACAGCTTTTGCGTGCGGTCGAAACCGAGCAGGTCGTACAGCGCGTCGTACAGCGGACGCAGGTACGGGTCGACCTTTTGCGCCAGGTCTCCCGGCAGGAAGCCCAGGCGCTCGCCGGCCTCGACTGCAGGGCGGGTCAGGATGATGCGCTTGACGGCGTCGCGTTCGAGCGCGTCCACCGCGCACGCCACGGCCAGGTAGGTCTTGCCGGTACCGGCCGGGCCCACACCGAAGGCGATGTCGTGGTTCAGCACATCGTTGAGGTACTGGATCTGGTGCGGCGTGCGCCCGCGCAGATCGCTGCGGCGGGTTCTCAGGGCCGGGCTGTCGGTGTCGTTGGGTGCAACGTCGTCCTGCGCGTCGGCCTGCGCCACGTCGGGCACGGCCTTGACCGCCTTGACGCCCTTGATGGCGCGCGGCTCGCCGCCGGGCGCCTCGAGGCTGCGCGGCTTGATGCCGGCGCGCTGCTCGACCAGGGCCAGCTGCACTTCTTCGATCGGCACGACCTTGTTGGCGACCGCGTAGAAGCGTTCGAGCAATTCGACGGCGCGCTCGGCGTTGTCGCCGGTGACGATGAATTTCTCGCCACGGCGAAATACGGTCACGTCGAGCGCGGCCGAGATCTGGCGCAGGTTTTCATCGAGTGGACCGCACAGGTGGGCAAGCCGCGTGTTGTCGAGCGGCTCAGGAATGAAGTACGAGGGCTGGGTTGGCTGTGTTTTCAACTGGCGATGGCAATCGTATCAAGGTTGGCGACGAGTTCGCCGCGCAAATAATAATCGTGGCTGGCGCTGATGCGCACGTCGACCAGCTGGCCGATGAGCTGGACATTGGTCGCATCCACGGGGAACAGGACGACGCGGTTGTTCTCGGCGCGCCCCTGGAGCTGGGTTACATCTTTTTTGGCATACCCTTCGACCAGCACGCGCTGCACGGTGCCGACCATGGCGGCGCTGTGCTTGCGGGTGTTGGCGTCGATCAGAGCTTGCAGGCGCTGCAGGCGCGCCAGCTTGACCTCGTGCGGCGTGTCGTCGTCGAGGTTCGCGGCCGGCGTGCCGGGGCGCTTGCTGAAGATGAAGCTGAAGCTGTTATCGAAATTGACGTCGGCCACCAGTTTCATCATGGCCTCGAAGTCGGCCTCGGTCTCGCCGGGAAAGCCCACGATGAAGTCGGACGAGAACGTGATATCGGGACGCACCGCGCGGATGCGGCGGATGATCGATTTGTATTCGAGGCCCGTGTAGCCGCGCTTCATGGCCGACAGGATGCGGTCCGAGCCATGCTGCACGGGCAGGTACAGGTGGTTCACCAGTTGCGGGATCTTGGCGTAGGCGTCGATCAGGCGCTGGCTGAATTCTTTCGGGTGGCTGGTCACGAAGCGTAGGCGCTCGACGCCGGGGATTTCGGCGATGTATTCCAGCAGCAGCGCGAAGTCGGCGATCTCGCCGTTTTCCATCGCGCCCCGGAACGCATTCACGTTCTGGCCCAACAACATGATTTCCTTGACGCCTTGCGCGGCCAGACCCGCGACCTCGGTCAGCACGTCCTCGAAGCGGCGCGAGACTTCTTCGCCACGCGTGTACGGCACGACGCAGTAGCTGCAGTACTTGCTGCAACCTTCCATGATCGACACATACGCCACGGGGCCGTCGACCTTGGCGGGTGGCAGGTGGTCGAACTTTTCGATTTCGGGGAAGGCGATGTCGACCTGGGCCACGCCGGATGCGCGCCGGTCGCTGATCAGCTTGGGCAGGCGGTGCAGCGTTTGAGGGCCGAACACGACATCGACGAACGGCGCGCGCTTGATGATGGCCTGGCCTTCTTGCGAAGCAACGCAGCCGCCCACGCCAATGACGAGGTCCGGCTTGTTGCGCTTGAGTTCACGCAGGCGGCCAAGATCGGAGAACACTTTCTCTTGCGCTTTTTCGCGGATCGAGCACGTGTTGAGCAGGATGACGTCTGCGTCTTCCGGCTTGTCGGTGCGTACCAACCCATCCGAGGCGCCAAGGACATCGACCATCTTGTCCGAGTCGTACTCGTTCATCTGGCAACCGAAGGTTTTGATAAAGACTTTTTTCTGCATGGAGAGGGTAGTTGGGGACGAATTGCTGTGCCGACAAGGCAGGAGAACCAGTTTACCGTAATTCGGTATTGACCCGATAAAAACACGGGCAGGAACGAAGAAATCATTCCTGTTGGAATTGTTAATTTCTTTACTTTAAGTAATTATCGTTTTATTTACAATGTTAAATGTCCGCTAGCGAACATACTTTATTTTCGCTGCGATATGGCACCGCACGCATCAAGTATTTCTCTATGTAAATCAAAGAGTTCCGTGATCATTCTGATTGGAAAAATTTATCAGGGAAATCTCTTGCGTGCGCCACAATGTGGCCCCATGTGCTGAAATGCAAACGTGACAAGCTTTCCATACGTTAGCTTGATTTCTGACAAGGAGTCACGTGCGCAGGGTCGGCCTCGGTCCGGCGCACGCCGCCATAATTTGTTTGAAAGACAAGTGCGCATGCAGAAACGACGTAGTGCACGGCAAGACCGGAATTCTTAAGGAACTACTCAGATTCGCCCTGTTTAATTCCTGAACACGTTCCGGGAACTTAAGTGGAAGACATGTTGTCTTCTACTAAGGTTCACAAGGGAACTATTTTAACCAACTCGTGAGGTAATATCATGGCACAACAACATCACGCTCTGTCGTCGCAAGAGAGTTACAACCCGAACCATCTGCTCGACATTCTGCTTGGCAAGATGCAGCTGAAGAACGACGCTGCGCTGTCGCGCATGCTCGAGGTGGCGCCACCCGTGATCAGCAAGATTCGTCACCACCGTCTGCCGGTTGGCGCGTCGCTGCTGATCCGCATGCACGAAGTGACGGGCATGAGCATCCGTGACCTGCGTGATCTGATGGGCGATCGCCGCACCAAGTACCGTCTGTCGGATGCACAAGGCCGTCCGAAGCCAGAAGAAAAAGCAGCAGCAGCCGCTGCCGCAGCAGCCCAGCAGGCAGGTCAGCCAGCACAGGGTCAGGCAAACCAGTCGGGCGACGTGACGCCAAAAACCGGTAATTATGCGCACTGAAATCGTGGGCATGGCAGACGTGTCTGTCATGCCTTCGTTGTTGGCGTGCCGCGGCGCCGCCTGAGTGGCGCCGCACCGCAGTTCTCCCCGTCGCAGTTCTCCCCGTACTACCTGATTCCTACCCGTTGATTCCGTCCTGCGGCCTACGCCAACAGGATGGCGGTCATCTCTTCAAATTGCAGCTCCGTCTCGCGGAACACCTGCAACCACGCTTCCTCGGATAATCCCAGCGCCGTCCAGGCGACACTCGACACCGTCGGTACCACTTCGTTGGCATAGCCCGCCAGATCGAGCGCATGCGCCACCGCGCTTGCCACATGCACGATGGTGGCCAGGAAACCCGCGCCCGGCATCTCCGGCTGAACATGAAACGCGATGGCCTGGCGCAGCGTGTCCGAAAATTGCCAGTGCTCGGCCAGCGCCCGGCCTGCCAATACGTGGTCGACACCCAGCATGGCGCGCTCCGTCTCGAGCAGATCGCCATCGACGCGCTCGCATTCGCGCAGGACGGCGTCGTATTGCTCGGGGTAACGCGTTACCAGCACCAGGCGGCCGATGCCGTGCAGCAAGCCGGCCGTGAACGCCACATCCGGATTGAAGTGCATGTGCCGCGCCAGCACCCGCGCGCAGGCGGCGGTGGCGATAGACAAGCGCCAGAAGGCCTTGTCATTGAACGCCGGGCAGCGGCCGCTGGGAAAGCAGCCGGTGATCGATGCTGCCATGATCAGGTTGCGCGTGGCTTGCACGCCCAGGAACGTCAATGCCTGCTGGATCGTCGTGACCTTGACCTGCAGGCCGAAGGCCGACGAGTTGGCCAGACGCAGTGTCTTGGCAGTCAGCGCCTGATCGAGCGCCACCTTTTTTGCCAGCAAGGCCAGATCGGCATCTTCCTGGTCGATGCTGCCCAGCAGCTCCATCACGACGGCCGGCAGCGAGGGCAGGTCGTCCAGGCCGGCCGTCAATTCATCAAGAGTCATGGCGCCACCTGCCGTTCGAGCCGGTAATCCTCGACGTAGCGGCGCAGCAGGTTGCCGGCCCAGTCGTTGTCGTCGTCGCGGTCGTGGCGGCGGAACAGGATGTCGAGCCGCGCTTGCACCGCGGCCGCATCCGGCGCGCGGTGCGCTTCGACGCGCGCCACCGGCACCACGTCGATCTGATGGCGCGCGAACGACGCGATGATCGCCTCGCTCAAGACCGTGCCTTTGGCCAGCAGCACCAGGCCATGGCTGTCGAGCAGTTCGTCCGACAGCACCATCCCCGGCAGGGCGCTGGCCACCGGGACCAGCTCATGATCGTCGCTCATAGTTTCCTCCATTCAATACTCTGGAGATGGTATCACCGGTGTGCAGGCCGATCACGACGGCGACGCAATATGTCGCATTCATGCCGCATGACTTGTGGCTGGAGGGCGGTGCCAAAATACTGTAGGCTTTTGCCATCCATCATTATTTTCAGGAACCCCGTGAAACTCTACTTCAGCCCCGGCGCCTGCTCGCTTGCGCCCCGTATCGCCCTGATCGCCTCCGGCCTGCCGTTCGACAGCGAGCGCGTCAACCTGCGCACCAAGCTGACCGCAGGCGGCGAAGATTTCCGGGCCATCAATCCCAAGGGCTATGTGCCGGTGCTGGCGCTGGAAGATGGCCATCTGCTTACCGAGAACCAGGTCATCCTGCAATACGTGGCCGACCAGGCTCCGGCAAGCGCGCTGGCGCCTGCCGCCGGTACCTTCGAACACTACGAATCGATGGAATGGCTGGCGTGGACATCGGCCGAGCTGCACAAGCGCTTTTCGCCCATCTTCACACCGGGCGCGTCGAGCGAGGCCAAGGAAGCCGCCTGGGCCGCGCTGGCCGCGCCACTGACCTATGTGGCGGGCCAGATCGGTGACGACGGCTACCTGATGGGAGACGGGTTCACCGTGGCCGATGCCTACTTGTTTACCGTGTTGAACTGGGTGGGGTTTACCAGCTTCTCGCTGGATAACTGGCCGGCATTGCAGGCCTATCATGCACGCATCAAGGCACTGCCTGCGGTGCAGGAAGCGATGCGCCAGGAAGGGTTGCAATAGCATGGGGGCCGACACCGCGCCGCGGTCGCGCTGCATTGCCCTGCTGCGCGGTGTGAACGTCGGCCGCGCCAAACGCATTGCCATGGCCGACCTGCGCAAACTGGTCGAAGACCTCGGCTATACGGGCGTGCGCAGTCTGCTTAATAGCGGCAATATCGTGTTCGACGCCGTTGTCCCGCCGAGCGATGCGGCGCAAGAGATCGAAGCGGCTATGGCCCTGCATCTGGGTGTCAGCGCGCGCGTGTTCGTGTTTGCAAGCCATGAAGTGGCCGAGATCGTTGACGACAACCCTTTGCTGCACGTGGCCACCGACCACGCGCGCCTGTTCGTCTTCCTGCTGGCAGGTGCGCCGCAACGCGCGCTGGCGGCAGACCTGTGCGGCCAGGATTGGGCGCCCGAGAATATGGCGCTTGGACGTCGCGCTGTCTATGTCTGGTGTCCGCAAGGCTTGCTCGACAGCGCAGCCGCGGCGGCGCTCGGCAAGCGGCTGGGCGATGGCGCCACGTCGCGCAACTGGAATACGATGATCAAGTTGCATAGCCTGTGCTGCGCTGGCGCCGATTAACCGACGCCTGCCTGAATAAACATTTGCTGCCTTTTGATGGCATCAATTTCAGCGCCTGATTCCCCCCCCCCCCCATTCTCGCCCGATGGTTTGTTCAATCGGCGCGAGCCGGCACGCCTTTGCCGGAGCAGTTGCAGAAATAGCCATCACTTTATATACCGATAGCGTCATATTGCGTGCAGTCCGAAAAAGTTGACTGTGGTAAATATGCAGCGCTCAGCAATACGGTTATTCATCTTCTAGGCATTTCATCATGCCGTTCTCGCAAGAATGTTCGATTTATTTGACAGACTCATCACGAATGCTGTCAGTCGGATAATCAATTCTCTTATCAAGACTTTCATTCGACTTAAATCGCGTCCGTTTTTGACTTTTTGGTATTCCCGGCGGTTTTTTTTGAAGGTATAGTCTTCTTACTCCCTTGCCGCAAAGCATCAAAAAGCAAGCTGCAATATCTCGAATTCGTCGGCCCACTGCCGACGCCGGCCACGGTTACCGATGGCATGGCACCCCAGTCTCTCTTCGCTGTACGCATTTTCGACGAGTACACCTTATGCCCAATTTTTCCCGTCTTCAGATTGCATTCAAGAACGTCTACGTCCGCATCCTCGCCGTCATCCTGATGGCCATGCTGGTGACGCTGGCGATCTTCAAATCCAATGTGCCGCAGGATGCACGCCCGGTGGTCCATTCGCAGAACATCGCCGAGATTACCGCGCTGGCCAACCAGAAAGCTCGCCTGGAATACCTCTTGATTGCCAAACCGCTGTCCGAAGCGCCGCGTTATATCTACAAGTTCAAGGATTCGGCAGCGCTGAACGTGGTCAAGGTGCCGAGCACGTCGCACCTGTCGCTCGAGCGCGAAGTGCTGCTCAAGAACGCGATTCCGTATTCGATCGCCAAGGACGACTTCCTCGCAGCCCACGAAGCCGTCATGGACGAGGGTGAAAGCACGCTGGCGCGCACCGGTGCCTTCTTCAAGCAGAACGCGTTCAATATCGCGATCGTGCTGCTGGTGCTCTACCTCATCAAATTCGGCATGCCGGGCACGGGCATGAGCGCATCGGTCATCACGCCGGACAAGCTCAAGGGCAGCATGGATGACCTGATCGGCATGGAAGACATCAAGCAGGAAGTGCTGCACCTGGAAGAAATGATCCGCAACCGCGCCGAGTACCAGTCGCACAATATCGACAAGCCGTTTAATGTCATGCTCACCGGCCCGGCCGGCACCGGCAAGACCAAGCTGGTCGGCTATCTGGCCAAGCGCCTGGACCTGCCGATGATTTCGGCATCCGGCTCCGCGCTCGAATCGGGGTATGTCGGCGGCGGCTCCAAGGCGCTGAACGCCTTGCACCGCAAGGCCTGCGCCAAGGGCAAGTGCATCATTTTCCTCGACGAAGCGCAGAGCCTCTTCATGCCGCGCGGCCGCAGCGAAAAGAAATGGGAAGACGACACCGCCAACACGATGCTTGGCCTGCTGGATGGCGTGAAAAGCGACAAGGGCGCGGGCGTCATCTGGATCGTCGCGTCGAACTTCGATGACAGCTCGACCGAGATGGACGAAGCGATGCTGCGCCGCTTCTCGGTCAAGATCAACTTCCGCCTGCCGAACAAGGCCGAGCGCCGCGAACTGCTGCGCAGCTTCCTGTCGCGCAAGAAGGATGGCCTCGTCGACTGGAATGACCTGAACCTGGACCAGGTCGCCGAGATCACCCAGAACCTGAGCCCGGCGCTGCTGGAAACCGTGGTCGAACGCGCCAGCATGCTGTCGATCCAGGAAAAGACGATCATCAACACGAACCTGCTGTTCCGCGCCTACGAGCGCGCCACGATCGGCCTGACCGACCGCGCCACGACGCTCGACAAGCACAAGCAGCGCGAACGGATCGCCCTGCACGAGCTGGGCCACTTCTTCATGCAGATCGACCCGTTCCTGCGCCAGGGCCTGACGCTGGCCGAAGTCAAGGAACGCTCGCACCTGCTCAAGATCAGCACCGAGGCGGTGTCGAAGATTGGCGCGCTGGGCTATGTGCTGCAATCGGGCGAAGACATGTCGCTGCGCACGCTGGAAGAACTCGAGCGCGACGTGGTGGGCCTGTACGGAGGCGTCGCGGCCGAAGAAATGTTCTATGGCCCGCGCGGTATTTCGGTGGGCAGCCAGAACGACATCGAAAAGATCACCAAGATGCTCAACCTGATGGTGAGCCGCCTGTCGATGTATTCGCGCTCGAAGATCGACTACAGCCAGCTGCAGAAGGAGATCGGCGGCGAGCACACGGTGCGGCTGGTGGAAGAAAAGGCCGACGCCTTGTACAGCTACACGCTGGACGCGATCCGCGACTACAAGCTGATGATGGAATCGCTCAAGGACACGCTGCTGGAGCAGTACGTGCTGTCGAAGGATGAGGTGTTTGCGCTGCTGGAAGAACGCAGCGAACTCCTGCTGCCGCAGCTGCACGGACAGCGCTGCGCGAAGCTGACCTTGTGCGAGGAAGAAGTGGCGGCGTAACGCGCCCGATCTCCCCTGGAAGAAGGATGCGCCGCGGGTAGCCGGCGCGTCACGCGCGGGCAAAGTCGGCTAGCATGGCAGCATCGCCACAGCCGGGCCGCCCCGCATGCAAAAGCACGACGAACTGCGCAAGTCCAAACTGATCGCCCTCGGCTTCTTTGTCGGCGCAGCCGTGCTGTTCGTGGTCAGCCTGCTGCTGCCGCAGACCTGGTGGACGGGCCTGTTGCGCGCGTTTTCCGAAGCCGCGATGGTCGGCGCGCTGGCCGACTGGTTCGCGGTGGTGGCGCTGTTCAAGCGTATCCCGATCCCGATCATCTCGCGCCACACCGCCATCATCCCCGGCAACAAGGACAAGATCGCCGACAACCTGGCGCTGTTCGTGCGCGAAAAATTCCTCGACACCGAGTCGATCCTCAAGCTGATCCGCCGCCACGACCCGGTGCAACTGCTGGCCGACTGGCTGGCGAAACCCGCCAACACCGAACTGATGGGCGCGCACCTGGTGCGCGCCGCCACCTTCATGCTCGACTTCATCGAGGATGCGCCAGTGCAGAACGTCATCCGGCGCGCGGTGCACACGATGGTGGGGAGCGTCGACTTATCGAAGTCCGGCGGCGCCATTCTCGAGAGCCTGACGCGCGGCCGGCGCCACCAGCAACTGCTCGACGAAGGCATCCGCCAGCTCGCCCATCTGCTGGACAATACCGAGACCCAGGGCGCCATCGCCAATGGCATTGTCGACTGGCTCAAGGAAGACTACGCGCTGGTCGAACGCATGCTGCCGTCCGAACTCATTGGCCGCAAGGGCGCCGACATTGCCGTGCGCCTGGCGTCGGGTATTCTCAACAAGGTCGCAGCCGACCCCGCGCACCCGTTGCGTGAGCGTTTCGACGAGTACGTGGCCGATTTCATCGAGCGCATGAAGGCCGACCCCGACTTCATCGCCAAGGCCGACGACGTCAAGCGCTACCTGCTGGAAGACGACACGTTCAACGGCTACGTCGGTTCGCTGTGGGCCGAGCTGAAGGCGTGGCTCAAGCGCGACTTGGCCAGCGACGATTCGAGCATGCGTCGCCGCATCATCGGCATGGGCGCCTGGATCGGCAAGGCGCTGGGCGACGATCCGCAACTGCGCCAGTCGCTGCAAGAAAACCTCGAGGCGGCGGCGCGCGGCGTGGCACCCGAATTCGCAGGCTACCTCACGCGCCACATCGCCGACACCGTCAAGCAATGGGACGACCGCGAAATGTCGGCCCAGATCGAACTCAATATCGGCAAGGACCTCCAATACATCCGCATCAACGGCACCATCGTGGGCGGGATGATTGGCGTGATCCTGTACCTGTTGTCGCACCTTCCCGCACTGCTGCGCTAAGCCAAGGAACCCAGATGCACACGCTCTCCCTGAACGACTGGCTCGCCGCCCACCCCGACATCGAAGCCGTGCCCGAGCGCGATCTCTACGTCGTGGCCCGCTACATGATTCCCGTGGACGCCACGCTGGCGCAGGGCTGCCTGGAAGCATCCGGCATCCCGGCGATGCTGGCCGACGCCCACCTGATGCAGACCGACCTGCTGCTGGCGCCCGCGCTGGGCGGCGTGCGGCTCCTGGTGCCGGCCGAGCATGTGCAGGCGGCGCATGAGGTGCTGCTGGCGCTGGCGCGCGGGGACTTCGCGCTGGATGAGGATGCGCCCGATGGCGAGTGGCGCACGCCGACCTGAGGTGGCTGGAGCAAGTGCTAGGATCGGTGGTCTGGCGCACAAAACGCGAACCGGCAGCGGCGTAGGCTGATGCTGTCGTGGCCGGTCATCCCGGCTGGCCAACGCATTTGCTGACAGGAGAATCATCATGCCGCAAGGTGATAAATCGTCGTACACCGACAAGCAGAAGCGCCAGGTCAAACATATCGAAGAAGGGTACGAGAAGAAGGGCGTCGGAAAGAAGGAAGCAGAACGCCGCGCGTGGGCTACCGAGAACAAGGTCTCGGGTGGCGGCAAGAAGAATTGATGCCCCTTCAAGAAAACCAGCGCACAAACAAAAAGCCGCTGCATCGTTCGATGCAGCGGCTTTTTGGTACTTCTGGTGGTGATAGGTGGACTTGAACCACCGACCCCAGCATTATGAGTGCTGTGCTCTAACCAACTGAGCTATATCACCGGAACGGGCAAAAGCAAAATGGCCTGACTCGTTGGAGCCAGGCCATCGCCTGAAATCTTTGGTGGTGATAGGTGGACTTGAACCACCGACCCCAGCATTATGAGTGCTGTGCTCTAACCAACTGAGCTATATCACCGCAACGGCAAGTATTATCCGGCGTGAGTGGATGGCTGTCAAGATCGCTAGGGCGTGTGGGTCACAAATAGTCGCCGCCATGTCAATTTTCCAACAGCGCAAGGTGCGCCAGCATCGCGCCGGCCGGATCCGGGCCCAGGCAATCGATGACGACCCGGTCGGGCATCGCGCGCAGCCACGTGATCTGGCGCTTGGCCAGCTGGCGCGTGGCGATGATGCCCGTCTCACGCAGCGTGGCGCGGTCGATGCGCCCGTCGAGGTAATCCCAGGCCTGGCGATAGCCCACGCAGCGGATCGACGGCAGCAGCGGCGACAGGTCGCCCCGTGCCCGCAGCCGCGCTACCTCTGCCACCAGCCCGCTGTCGTCGCGCGTGCCCAGCATCGCATCGAAACGCTGCGCGATGCGCTTGTGCAGCACCGCGCGGTCGTCGGTCTCCAGGCCAAACGAGACGAGCCTGAACGGCAGCACGGGCTTGGTGCGCAGCGCCAGCAGCGCCGACATCGGCTTGCCGGTCAGTTCGATGATTTCCAGTGCGCGGTTGATGCGCTGGGCGTCGTTCGGCGCCAGCCGGTCAGCGGTGATGGGGTCGAGCGCGCGCAGCTTGTCGTGCATGCCGGGCCAGCCGATGCGGGCGGCTTCGGCGTCGAGCGCGGCGCGCAGTGCCACGTCGGCGGTGGGCAAGTCGTCCAGCCCCTCAACCAGGCCCTTGAAATACATCATCGTGCCGCCGACCAGCAGCGGCAGCGCGCCGCGCGCCGTGATCTCGGCCACCAGGCGGATCGCATCGTTCCTGAACTGCATCACCGAATACGCATCGAGCGGATCGAGTATATCGATCAGGTGATGCGGCACGGCGGCCAGTTCGGCCGGCGTGGGCTTGGCGGTGCCGATGTCCATCTCGCGATAGACCAGGGCCGAGTCGACCGAGATGATTTCGACGGGGCGCGTTTGGGCGATGCGCAGGGCGGCGGCGGTCTTGCCGGAGGCGGTCGGGCCCATGATGGCCACGGCCAGCGGTTTGTTCATGTCCACCATCACTGACCGCGCAGGAACAGTTTGTCGAGCGCAGAAATCTCGAGCTGCACCCAGGTCGGGCGGCCGTGGTTGCACTGGTCGGCGCGCTCGGTGCTTTCCATCTGACGCAGCAGCGCGTTCATTTCGGGCTGGCTCAGGATGCGGTTGGCGCGCACCGCCGTGTGGCAGGCGAGGGTGCCCAGCAGCTCGTTGCGCCGTTCGATCAACACGCGCGAGCCACCGAATTCGCGCACGTCGCGCAGCACGTCGCGCGCGAGCGTTTGCGCATCGGCGTTCTTGAGCAGCGTCGGCACGCTGCGCACTGCCAGCGTCGTCGGCGACAGGGCCGCGATGTCAAAGCCCAGCGTTGCCAGCGTGTCCGCATGCTCGTGCACGGTGGCGACCTCCATTGCGTCGGCGTAGAACGTGACCGGGATCAGCAGCGCCTGCACCTGCATTTCCTGACCTTGCGCCTGGGCGTCGAGTGCATTCTTGATCTGCTCGTACAGGATGCGCTCGTGCGCCGCGTGCATGTCCACCAGCACCAGGCCGCGCGTGTTCTGCGCCAGGATGTAGATGCCGTGCAGCTGGGCCAGTGCGAAACCGAGCGGGAAGTCGTCATTCGACAGCGGCTTGTCGGCCGCTGTCATCGGTACCGGCATCGGCGCCGGGCTCGACGCAGTGCCAGACGAACTGCTGGCCGCATCGGAGGCAAACAGCGCGCCGTAGGCTTCA
Source organism: Massilia aurea (assembly GCF_014200505.1). Taxonomy (GTDB): domain Bacteria; phylum Pseudomonadota; class Gammaproteobacteria; order Burkholderiales; family Burkholderiaceae_D; genus Telluria; species Telluria aurea_B. The sequence continues at coordinate 472,850 of NZ_JACHBX010000004.1, forward strand.
AGGCGTTGCGCCACGCCGCCACCGGTGGCTGCATCGTCCCAGCGGCTGCCAGGTGCATACGGCGATGGCGAGAAGGTCTGCGTCAGCTGCGCGCCGAACGAGGTCTGCTCGTGCGGGCGCTGTTGCGGCTGCGATGGCGACTGCGACAACTGCCATAGCGGCGTGCCGCTCGGGCGCACCTCGGCCGCCGTCATCGGCCCCGGCACGCTGCCATGCGCGGTGGCCGAGGTCTGCGCCAGCGTGCGCTGCACCGCGTGGAACACGAACTGGTGCACCGCGCGGCTGTCACGGAAGCGCACCTCGGTTTTCGACGGGTGCACGTTGACGTCGACCAGCGCCGGGTCGAGGTCGAGCGAGAGTACATAGGCCGGGAAGCGGTCACCGTGCAGCACGTCCTGGTAGGCGGCCTTGACCGCGTGCACCAGCACCTTGTCGCGCACGAAGCGCCCGTTCACGTAGAAGAACTGGCCGTCGGCGCGCGCCTTGGAGGCCGTCGGCAGGCCGACGTAGCCGTGCAGGTGCAGCGGGCCGGCCGCTTCGTCGAGCGCCAGGCGCGCTTCGGCGAAATCGTTGCCCAGGATGTGGGCGCTGCGCTTGGCCGCTTCGCTGACGTTCCAGTGGTCGATCGTGCGCCCGTTGTGCGACAGGCTGAAGGCCACATCGGGGCGCGACAGCGCGATGCGGCGCACGACCTCGGCGCAGTGGGCGTATTCGGTCTGCTCGGACTTGAGGAACTTGCGCCGCGCCGGCGTATTGAAGTACAGGTCCTGCACGTCGATCGTGGTGCCGCAGGCGCCCGACGATGGCGCCACCACGCCTTCGTGCGAGCCGACGATCTCGAACGCGTGGGCGGCGTTGGCCGTGCGCGAGGTCACGCGCACCGAGGCGACCGACGCAATCGAAGCCAGCGCTTCGCCGCGAAAGCCCAGCGTGCCCACGTTTTCCAGGTCGCTCAGCGAAGCGATCTTGGACGTTGCGTGGCGCGACAGCGCGAGGGGCAGCTGCTCGGGCGCGATGCCGCGGCCGTTGTCGGTGATGGCGATGCGCTTGACGCCGCCTTCTTCGAGGCGGATGGTGATCGTCGTCGAGCCGGCGTCGAGCGCGTTTTCCAGCAACTCCTTGACGACGGCCGAGGGCCGCTCGACCACTTCGCCGGCGGCGATCTGCGAGATGAGCTGGTCGGGAAGCTGCTGGATGGGGCGGATGGTCGGGGCAGGGGCGTTCATCCGCAGATTATAGCCCGCCCAAAAAGCGCCGGATCGTCCCCGGCTGCAAATTGCGCGGCCGCCCCTGTCGCTTCAGAGCTGCTCGCGCACGGGAATCGGCACGTTGCACAGGTCGATCGCGCCAGCCGCGACCTTGCTCCACGGCCCGCCGCGATTGCGCTGGGCGTCGATCACGGCCTGGAAAGCAGCGCTGTCCGAGCGCATGACTTCGAGCTTGCTGCGCTCGGCAGGCGGCACGTCCGCTGCCATGCGCACGCTGGCGAGCGGCGTGCGCTGTTCGGCCTTCTCGTAGAAGCCCGAGGCGCCGGTCCCGCGCGGCATGACGGTCAATAGCGGCATGCCGGCCACGATGCGGCCCACGACCGTGATGTTGCGGTCCAGGTGGCGCGGCGCGTGGCCGATCACCGTGTAGAGCTGCGAGCCATTGCCGGTGTCGGCGCCGTTGTCGCGCGCCACGCCGATCATCGCGTAGCAGTGCGGGAGCCAGGTCTGCCTGGTTGCCGGATTGCGCGCGACGGGAAAGCCGTCGACGTGGCCGACCTGCGGCGCGTAGACGTCGCGTTCCTTCAGGCGCGTGAAGGGGTCGCTCTTCGTGAACGGCACGGTGAATTCAGCGGCCACGGTCTTGGCGGCCTTGAACGGGCGCGGCTTTTCTTCATCCGGGTCGCCCCATTGCACGACAAAGCCGTCCTGCGCGCGCATCACCCACAAGCCGTCGAAGTAGCGCTCGCGTACCAGTGCGCGGATATTGGCCACCGTGTTCGGCGCGAAGCGGGGCGCCAGTTCGATGACGACGCGCCCTGTTGGCAGCTCGATGTACATCGTGTTTTCGGGATCGAGCGCACGCCATTCGGCTGCTTTGGACGCCTTGACGACATCGGCCACCGTCAGCCGGGGCGGCAATTCCTGCTCGGCCTTGGCCGCTGCGGCGTGCGCGCTGGCGATGGTCAGCAGCGCGCACAGCGCCGCGCCGACGGTTGCGTGGATCGTGTTCTTTTTTGATGACACTGCCTGCATCTGCTCTCCCTGTCGCGGCGGCGCCGCCTTATAAGTATCGGGCAATTGTAATCGAGGGCACAGCGCGCAGGGCCGGTGATGCAAGGATGGTATGAGGTGTTGTTGCCCTTGCCAGCAAAGCAGCCGATCCGGACATTAAATGCCCGATGTTGCTGCAGCGCACTCAAGTTACCCGCCCCCGGTCCGATAAAGGATGGAGAGAATCAAACTATCCGAAAATCACATGCGTAACCTGATCGCACTTTGTACGCTGGGCCTGGTCACTGCCCTGGCACAGGCGAACGAACCGACACCGAAGACCGCCAAGCCTGTGGCCGAGCCGGCCAAGCCTGCGATCGCGTCCATTCGGCCGAACCTCAAGCCAGCTGCTGCGCCTGTTGCTGCTGCTGCCGCTACGCCCGCGAAATCCGAAGAGGATACCGAGGTCGACCTGTCGGTGCGCATCGCCGAAAAGCTCGCCGAGCTGCGCGCCAAGCAGGCCCTGCGCGCCGAAGAAGCCGCGCGCGCCCGCAAGGCGGCCGACGCGCGTCGCAAGCGGGAAGCCGCGATGGTGGCGGCCGTGGCCGTTGAAGCAGCCAAACCGAAGAACGGCACGCACTGGAGTTACGACGGCGAGTTCGGGCCCGAGAACTGGTCCAAGATTAATACCGCGTGGGCGGCCTGCAATGCGGGCAATCGCCAGTCGCCGATCGACCTGCGCGACGGCATCAAGGTCAATCTCGAGCAGATCACGTTCGACTATCAGCCGAGCTCGTTCAACGAGATCGACAACGGTCACACGGTGCAGGTCAATGTCGCGGGCGGGAACTTCCTGACCGTGGGCGGCACCACGTACGAGTTGCAGCAGTTTCACTTTCACCGGCCGGGCGAAGAACGCGTGAATGGCCGCGGCACCGAGATGGTGGTGCACCTGGTGCACAAGAGCTACGACAACAAGATCGCCGTGCTGGCGGTGCAGCTCGAGCGTGGCGACGCCAATCCGATGATCCAGACCGTGTGGAACAACCTGCCGCTGGAAAAGTTGACGACCGTGACGCCATCGATCGTGCTGAATGTGAACGAGATCCTGCCGACGCGGCGCGACTACTTCACGTACATGGGCTCGCTGAGCGAGCCGCCGTGTACCGAGAACGTGCTGTGGATCGTGATGAAACAGCCGATGACGGCCTCGCCGCAGCAGATGGCCCTGTTCTCGCGCCTCTATCCGTACAATGCGCGGCCTGTGCAGCCGAGCAATGGACGGATGATTAAAGAGTCAATGTGACGGCGCTCAGCTAACGCGGTAGCGGCCTTCCCAGGCCGCGCCAGGTTCGAGCTGCACCGGCGTCAGCTGCGCCGGTTCGATGCAGACGAAGCGCTGATACTCTTCGTCTTCCATGTCCGGCAGCGCCGCCGTGTCGGCTGCGCCCGGATTCCACACGACTGCATCGGAAAAGCCTTCCTGCTCGAGCGTCAGCACGCGCGCCCAGGTGCCCAGGAAGATGGTGTCGTCGACCTGTTCGTACACCACGTCGAGCTTGTCGGCGATCGACAGCGTGCCGGCTTCGAGCCCTTCGATGCGCACGTCGGCCAGGTGCGGCACTAGGTGGTAGCTGTGCAGCGCCGCCGCAAACGGGAATGCTGCGTCGCCCGTGTTACGCACATTCAAGGCCATGATCAGTTCGTTGGCGCGCACGGCCACGCGCAGTTGCAGCGCAAACCGGTGCGGCCACGCGCCCGCCATGGCTGGCGGCAGATCGGCCTCGTTCAGGCCGAACACGGCCCACGCCGCGCCATCTTCGACACCGCTGTCTTCGAGGCGCCAGGTGGACACGCGCGCAAAGCCATGGCGCATGCCGTCGCCGCGCTCGGCGAATTGCGGGAAGATCACCGGCACGCCGCCACGGATCGCGCGGCTGCCGTCGAGCGCCGAGCGGGCGCTCAGGAACAGGCGCTCGCCACCATCGGCCCCATGCCACGAGACCAGGTGCGCGCCGTATAGCGTGACGACGGCGGTGGCGCCGTCGGGCGCCGTGATGCGGATCGCGGGCAGCTGCCCGAAAGTGATGTGGTCCATGTCAGGTCTGGCGGCTCTTGGCCATCGGCGGGTTGTCGGCGAAATAACGGCGGATGCCGTTTGTGATGGCGTTGGCCAGTTGGTCCTGGTAGCCGTTGTCGTTCAGGCGCGCTTCTTCTTGCGGATTCGAGATGAACGCAGTCTCCACAAGAATCGACGGGATGTCCGGCGCCTTCAGCACGGCAAAGCCGGCCTGCTCGACCGATGCCTTGTGCAGCCGGTTGATGCCGCCGATTTCCCGCAGCACGGCCTTGCCGAGCTTGAGACTGTCGTTGATCTGCGCCGTCGTCGACAGGTCGAACAGCACGCTGGCAAGCTGCTTGTCGGCGCTGCCGCCAGCCAGGTTCACGCCGCCCACGAGGTCGGCCCGGTTCTGGTCACTGGCCAGCCAGCGCGCGGCGCTGGAACTGGCGCCTTTTTCGGACAGCACGAACACCGATGAGCCGCTCGCCGTTGGCGAAACCCAGGCGTCGGCGTGGATCGACACGAACAGGTCGGCCTGCACCTTGCGTGCCTTTTGCACGCGGGTGTTCAGGGGCACGAAGAAGTCGCCGTCGCGGGTGAGCATCACGCGCGTGTTGGGCAACTGTTCGAGCTTGGTCTTGAGGCGCTTGGCCACTTCGAGCACGATGTCTTTTTCGCGGCTGCCGTTGGCGCCGATCGCACCCGGGTCTTCGCCGCCATGGCCCGGGTCGAGCGCAATGGTGACCATGCGCGCCACTTTCTGCGGCTGGCGCGCGCTGGCCCTGCCGGGTGTGGGCTGCACTGCCTGGGCCGGCGGTGTACCGCGCAGGCCCGAGATCTCGGATTCGAGCCGGGCGATAGCGTCCGGCGCGGCGTTCGGCTGGGTGCGCGGCGCCACTGGCGGCGGGGTCGGGATCTGTACCGGCGGCGTGGCGGCAACGATGGCGCCTGCTGCCGCGGCCGTGCCCGGGCTGATGGCTCCGGACGGCGGCAGCACGGTGGCCGGCATCGTGGCGCCCGGCGGGCCGGACACCGGATCGCCCAGCGCCGGCGTGCCGGCTGCCACGGTCTTGGTCGGGCCGGTGCTCCATTCGCCGCTTTCGATCATCGCTGCGATCGGGTCGACCGGCGTGACCGGGTACAGGTCGAAGATCAGGCGGTGCTGGTAGCCGGCCACGGGCGCGAGCGTAAACACCTGCGGCTTGACCTCGGCCTTGAGATCAAACACCAGGCGCACGACGTTCGGCCGGTTCTGGCCCACGCGCACCTGCTTGATGTACGGGTCGTTCGATTCGATCTTGGCCACCAGGCTCTTGAGCGTGGGATTCAAGCCCAGGCCGTCGATGTCGACGACCAGGCGCGGCGGATCGGGAATCAGGAAGTGCTCGGTCTTGAGATTGGTATCGTTTTCGAGCGTGACGCGGGTGTATTCGGGCGCGGGCCAGACACGTACTGCCAGGATCTGGTTGGCGCTGGCAGGCAGCGGCGCGACGACGGACAGCAGCAACGTGCCGCCGGCCTTGAGCATGACGCGGCGGCGTGCGGACGCAGTAGTTACTGGGGCGGCGGGAGGAAAGCGAGACGATCGAGGCATAGCAGGCCTAATTCAGACAACGCTTGCAATTCTACAGCACGGCCGTTTCCGCTGACGCTCAGCAGTAAACGGATGTCCGGCGGCGGCAATACGGGCTCGCCTTTTTCGGGCCATTCGACGATGCAGACGTTGTGGCCGTCAAAATCTTCGCGAAAGCCGGCGTCCAGGAATTCTTCCGGACTCGCCATGCGATACAGATCGTAGTGGATCACGCTCAGCGGATTGTCGTCAAGCATCACGTTGTACGGCTCCGACAACGTGTAGGTCGGACTCTTGACCGTGCCTGTATGACCCAGCGCGCGCAGCAGGGCGCGGGTGAGGGCGGTCTTGCCGGCGCCCAGGTCGCCGTGCAGGTAGATGACGAGGCCCGGCGCCAGCGCGCGGGCTAGCGCGCCGCCCAGTGCGTTGGTGGCGGACTCGTCCGGCAAATAGTGGTGCTGGTGCGCTTTGATGGGCTGCATGGCATAAAATAGCGTGTTGTACTGCATTCTGCTGCATTCTTTTCTTGTGGTGTTCCCACCCCGGTATGGCCGATTCCCCAACCTCATCCGTCGATCTGCCCCAGCTAGCGCGCGCCATCAAGGGATGGGGCGCGGGGCTGGGCTTTGCCGACGTGCGCATTGCCGATGTCGACCTGGGGCACCTCGAAGCAGGCCTGCAAGCCTGGCTGGATGCGGGCTACCACGGCGAGATGGATTATATGGCAACCCACGGCATGAAGCGTGCGCGGCCGGCCGAACTCGTGCCCGGGACCGTGCGCGCGATCGTGGTGCGGATGGACTATCTGCCGACCGAACGCCAGGGCGACTGGCGGGCCGGGGAACGCCAGCGCCAGGCTGACCCGAACGCGGCCGTCGTGTCGGTGTATGCGCGGGGCCGCGACTACCACAAGGTGCTGCGCAACCGGCTGCAAGCACTGGCCGAGAAAATCCAGCAAGAAATTGGGCCGTTCGGCTTTCGCGTGTTCACCGATTCGGCGCCCGTGATGGAATTGCCGCTGGCCGAAAAAGCGGGCCTGGGCTGGCGCGGCAAGCACACGCTGCTGCTGTCGCGCGCGGCCGGCTCGACCTTCTTCATCGGCGAAATCCTGATCGACCTGCCGCTGCCGGTCGACCCGCCCACCGGCAAACATTGCGGCGGCTGCACGGCCTGCATCGACATGTGCCCGACCGGCGCGATCCTGGGCCCGGGCAAGCTCGACGCGCGGCGCTGCATCTCGTACCTGACGATCGAGCTGAAAAGCAGCATCCCCGAAGAGCTGCGCCCGCTGATCGGCAACCGCATCTACGGCTGCGACGATTGCCAGGTCGCGTGCCCGTGGAACAAGTTCGCGCAGCGTGCACAGGTGCCCGATTTCGATGAGCGCAACGGCCTGGGCGAGGGCGACCTGATCGGCCTGTTCGCATGGGAAGAAGCGGAATTCAACCGGCGCATGGAAGGCAGTCCGATCCGCCGCATCGGGCACGAGCGCTGGTTGCGCAATCTGGCGGTGGGGCTGGGCAATGCGGCCGAACAGCTGCCTGGCGATGCGGCCATCGTGGCGGCGCTGCAAGCGCGGGCCGAGCATCCATCCGAGCTGGTGCGTGAGCATGTGGCGTGGGCGCTGGCGCGCCACGGTGCCTAACCGCCATTCGGCCACTTAGACTGCGATGCGTTTCAGGCGCAGCGCCGACCAGTCACCATCGATGGAAATCATGGCCACGCCGGTGATGCCATGCTCCTTGGCATAGGCATTGATCGAATCACGGTTGATGTCGGTTGCCTTGGACGCGGTCTGCTTGAGGTACGCGATCCAGAGCGAGCCGGTGTCACTCAGCTGTTGTTTGGCGAGCGGCAGGTAATGCGCGAGGTCGTTCTGACCCAGGCAAAACATCAGGATGACGTCGAACGGCCCGTCCCCTTGTTTGACGATGTCGGCCGGCAGCTGCGCCGTCACGGTTGGATTGGCTTGGCCATTGAGCACGAGCATTGATGTCGCCGTGCGTAAAAACATCTTGTCTGCAACTGTCTTTTCGTTCATGCGCGTTTCCTGAAAAAGCCTGTGCATCGCGGCGCCCTGGCCGCGGCGCGTTCAGACATTATTTTACAAGGCTGTTGCGCACCCTTCAGACCCTTTACGCGCAGGAAATGAAGACAATGTGAAGGCAGCGCGAGCGCGCCGCCGGTAGTTACTTGAGCAGGCCGGCCAGTTCGACCGCCGTCTTGACCTGCATCTTGTCGAAGATATGGGCCCGGTGCACCTCGACCGTGCGCATGCTGATGCCGAGCTTGTCGGCCACGACCTTGTTCATCATGCCGGCCAGGATCAGGTCGAGCACCTCGCGTTCGCGCGTGGACAGCGTCGCCAGCCGCGCCTGCACTGCAGCGGACGTGGCTGCCTTGCGCGAGGCGGCCAGCGCTTCTTCCACGCGGTCCATCAAGACATTGTCGTTGAACGGTTTCTCGAAGAAATCAAAAGCGCCGCGCTTCAGGGAATCGACCGCCATCGGCACTTCGCCGTGGCCGGTCAGAAAAATCACCGGCAGGCGCGGCAACAGGCCGCGGCCGATCAACTGGTCGAACACGGCAATGCCGTTCATGCCGGGCATGCGCACGTCGAGCAGGACGCAGTCGCCGCTGACGTCGAGATCCTTGATGACGTCGAGAAATTCCTGGCCGCCGGGATAGCTGCGCGCGTTGAGGCCGCGCGATTGCGCCAGCCAGGCGAGCGAATCGCGTATGACTTCTTCGTCGTCGACGATGTGCAGCATGGGGGTCTCCGTAATAGTCGGGCAGGGCGCCGCACGCGATTCTAGCCGACCGCCCGACTTGCCGCCTGCGCCGGCAGCGAAAACGTGAACACGGTGCCTCCGGGCGGGTACGGCGCGTGGCTCAGCGTGCCGCCATGGAACTCGATCGCCGTGCGGCAGATCGACAGCCCCATGCCCATGCCCTCGGCCTTGGTCGAATAGAACGGCGAATACAGCCGCTCGGCCACTTCGGCCGAAATGCCATGGCCGCGGTCGATCACCGAGACGGCCACCTGGTCGTCAATGTGCGCTGCCTCGATGCGCAGCACGCGCTGGTCAGGCACGGTGTCCTGCATGGCCTGGATGCCGTTGCGCGTGAGGTTCAGCAGCACCTGCTCGAGCAGGACACGGTCGGCCAGCACCGGCGGCAAGCCCGGCGGCAAGTGCACGCGCAGCACGACGCCGGCCTGGCGTGCCTGCAATTCGATCAGCGCGTGCACGCTTGCAATCACGCTGCGGATCGTCAGTTCCTGGCGCAGCGGTTCGCGTTTTTTGACGAACTCGTGCACGCTGCGGATGATGTGCCCGGCGCGCTGGGCCTGCTGGCGCGCCTGTTCGAGCGCGTGGCGCAGCATGCCGGGTTTGACTTCCTGGCCGGCGCCGGCGGCGCGGTCGAGCATGTTCAGCGCGCCAACGGTATAGCTTGAGATCGCGGCCAGCGGCTGGTTCAGCTCGTGCGCCAGCATCGACGACAGCTCGCCCATCGTGGCCAGGCGCGCGCTGGCCTGCAGCTTTTCTTCCTGCTGGCGGTTGAGTTCTTCGACGCGCTTGCGGTCCGTGATGTCGAGCACCGAGCTCATCCAGCCGGTATGGCGCCCGTCGACGTCGACCAGCGGCGACTCGAACACCAGCACCGGCACCCGCACTTCGTCAGGCCGCTGGAACACGGTCTCGAACTGCGGCGTGACCTTGCCCGACAGGATGCCCTGGAAGCGGTCTTCGTATTCGGCCATCGCTTCCGGCGCCCAGTACGCCATCGGCGGCTTCTTGCCGATCAATTCTTCCTGCGACAGGCCGACGATCTGGCAGAAGGCGCGGTTCACGTACGTCACGCGGCCTTCGAGGTCGCGCGCGCGCAAGCCCGTGATCAGCGAGTTTTCCATTGCCGTGCGAAACGCCATCTGCTGGCGCAGCGCGGCCTCGGCCGCCAGCGTGCGCGAGATGTGGCGCCACAGCGCCGCCAGGCTCATCAAGAGGCCAAGCGCCAGCACGATCACCGAGCCGACCAGCAGATTGGGCAGCAGTTGCGGCGCGCGCTTGACGCTGTTGGTCGACAGCACCAGTTGGGCGCCGGGCAGGTCGAGCTCGCGCTGGTGCGTGTAGACGTTGCGGCCTGGGCCGCCCGATGCGCGGCGCGCCACCGGCAATTCATTACGGTCAAGCAGCGTCAGCGCATTGTCCTGCGCGAACCACCACGGCACCGTTTCATCCAGCAGCACTTGCAGGCTGTAGGTCGCCACCAGGCTGCCGGCGAACTGGCCGCCACGAAACAGCGGCAGGTAGTAATCGATCACGCCGTGGGTCGACGCCGTGGCACCATACGGCACGCTGTAGCGGCCGCGCCGGATCGAGCGCGCCATTTCACCGGCCAGCACGGTGGCCGCGGGCAGCCCGGTGGCAGGCAGGTCGCTGCCGTGGATGGCTTGCTGGACGCCGTCGGCATCGCTCCAGACGACGCGCACCAGTTCGGGGCCATTGGTAAACATCTGGCGGAAGCGCGCCGTCAGCTTGGCCGGCGGCAGCGGCGCGACGACGAGGTCGGCGCCGAGGGCGGCCAGTGCTTCTTCGCTGCGCGCCAGTTCGAAGCGCAGCGTCTGCTCGACCCACAGCGTATCGGCAATCAATTGCTCTTGCCGATCGTTGCTTTCCATCTGGCGCGCCTGCCATGGCAGCCAGATCAGCACGGCCAAAAACAGCAGCACCAGCAGGATTGGCACCATCCAGCGCAGGAAACGCCAGCCGCGCGAGCGCGCGCGCGGCTCGGGCTCGGCGTCCAGGTCGTCTGTCGCCCCGGGCTGGATGAATGGAAATTTCATGCAAGGTCCTGTTTTGGTTACACTGTCGGGCGCATCGCGGCATCGCCGCGATGGCGGGCAATGCGGCATGTGCCAGTGTAACGTTTCATCAGGAAGAATCGAACCGTCATGCAACTCAATTCCCTGGCCATCCGTGCGCTGTGCGCCGCGTTGGCCGCAGCCGCCAGTATGAATGCCTGGGCACAGGGGCCGATCGTGATCAAGTTCAGTCACGTGGTGGCGCCGGATACGCCCAAGGGCCGCGCCGCCGAGCGATTCAAGGCGCTGGCCGAGCAAATGACGCGCGGCCAGGTCAGGGTGGAAGTCTATCCGAACAGCCAGCTGTACAAGGACCGCGAAGAACTCGAAGCGCTGCAACTGGGCGCCGTGCAGATGCTGGCGCCGTCGCTGGCCAAGTTTTCGCCGCTGGGCGTGCGCGAATTCGAAGCGTTCGACCTGCCGTATATTTTTCCGGACAAGGCGGCGCTGTACAAGGTGACCGAAGGGCGCATCGGGCGCGAGCTGCTGCGCAAGCTCGAACCGAAGGGCATCACCGGTCTGGCCTTCTGGGACAACGGTTTCAAGGTCATGTCGGCCAATCAGCCGCTGGTTGCGCTGAAGGATTTCGACGGTGTGCGCATGCGTATCCAGGCCTCCATGGTGCTCGATGCGCAGATGCGGGCGCTGGGCGCGCAGCCGATGGTGCTGGCGTTTTCCGAAGCCGCGCCGGCGCTGCGTGATGGCGTGGTGGAAGGCACCGAAAACACGCCGTCGAACATGTACACGCAGCGCATGCACGAAACGCAGAAACACCTGACCGTGTCGAACCACGGCTATCTGGGTTACGCCGTGATCGTCAACAAGAAATTCTGGGATGGCTTGCCGGCAGCGACCCGCACGATTCTGGCGCGCGCGATGCGCGAAGCGACCGTGTACGAAAAGCAGATTGCCCAGCGCGCCAATGATGAGTCGATGGAAAAGATTCGCAAGGCCGGCACCACGGTGATCCATACACTCAATCCGGCGCAGCAGGCCGAATGGCGCCGCGCATTGCAGCCCGTGTACGGCCAGATGGAAAACAGGATCGGCAAGGAGACGGTACATGCCATCCTGCGCGAAGTTGCACGATGAGCGCGAGTGTCTGGTCACCAAGGCATTTTGTTTATAAGTAAAACAATTTTCTGATTTTGTGACCTAAAAGATACATTTTCTATAAGCATTTGCGTTATCATGGCGCTCATACGCACTGAAGTGGTGCGGTGCAGGGCCAGCAGCAGGCAGTACAGGTTTTGGGGGAGCATTGCTATAAGAACGGTACTCGTACCGGAGAATATTCGAGGAGACACCACGTTTTACAGAAGTCGTTGGCACTGCCAAACGACCGGGAACGTGACCCGAATTGGAGCGCACCTGATGGTGCGCTTTTTTTTGCCTGTTTTTTTATTTCCTGATGCCAAACGACTGGCCGCGCACGCGCTGCGGCGGGTAAGATGCCGGAGTGCCTGCCAGCGGGATGGTCCCGTTGCCGCGCACTGCCAACCGTCGCCATGAAGCCAGATCGCGCCTCCCTGTTGTTCAACGCCATCGTACCGGCGCCCTTTGGCGCACTGGGCATCCGTACGGCCGACGACAAGGTATGCGAGCTGGTCTACCTGCCGCCATCGTTCGCCGAAAAAAGCGCCGACAGCGCGCTTGCCGGGCAGGCAGCGCAGCAGGTCGCGCGCTACCTGCAGGATCCCGATGTTATGTTCGACCTGCCGCTTCTGGAGGTCGGCACCGAATTCCAGCGCAAGGTCTGGCAGCACATCCACGCGATCCCGCGCGGCGCCGTGCACACCTACGGGCACGTGGCGCGCATGATCGGCTCGGCCCCGCGCGCCGTCGGCCAGGCCTGCGGTGCCAACCGGTTCCCGCTCGTGATCCCGTGCCATCGCGTCACCGCCACCGGCGGCCTGGGCGGCTTTGCCAACCAGGATGACGAAAACGGCTTCCATTTGTCCGTCAAACGCTGGTTGCTGCGCCATGAAGGCGCCACCGCAAGCCCATGGCAACAGCAGTCGATCTGGCCCTGATCGACGAGTTCTGCGACACGCTCTGGCTGGAACAGGGCCTGGCCAAGAACTCGCTCGACGCTTACCGGCGCGACATGCGCCTGTTCGCCACCTGGCTGCACGCGCGCCAGCCCGACCGTGGCTTGCTGGCGGTCGGCGCGGACGACCTGTCTGCCTATTTTGCCGACCGCCATCCCGACTCGCGCCCGAGCACGGCCAACCGCCGGCTGTCGGTGCTCAAGCGCTTCTATGGGCTGGCGCTGCGCCGCAACCGGATCGACGTCGACCCGTGCCTGAAGATGGCGTCGGCGCGCCAGCCGACCCGGTTCGTGCACACGGTGAACGAAAGCCAGGTCGAGGCGCTGCTCGCTGCGCCGGATGTGGCCACGCCGCTGGGCCTGCGCGAACGCACGATGCTCGAACTGATGTATGCCAGCGGCTTGCGGGTGTCGGAACTGGTGGCCCTGAAGCTGGTCGAAGTCAGCCTCAACGATGGTGTGCTACGCGTGACGGGCAAGGGCAGCAAGACGCGCCTGGTGCCGTTCGGCGAAGAGGCGCGCCGCTGGATCGAGCGCTACCTGAAGGATGCGCGCGGCATCATCCTCAATGGCCAGATGGACGACGCCCTGTTCGTCACAAGCCGGGGTGGCCCGATGACGCGCCAGATGTTCTGGATCCTGATCAAGAAGCACGCAAAGAAAGCCGGCATCACGGGGCCGCTGTCGCCGCACACGCTGCGCCACGCGTTCGCCACGCACCTGCTCAACCATGGTGCCGACCTGCGCGTGGTGCAACTGCTGCTGGGCCATGCCGATATCTCGACCACGCAGATCTATACCCACGTGGCGCGCGAGCGCCTCAAGCGCCTGCACACCGAGCACCATCCCCGCGGTTAGCGTTAAGGCAAGCCGGGATCGGCGCGGTAGTCCATAATGGCCGGTCAGGACGGTAGCCCTACCGCTCCATCATATCGAGGTGACTATGGCACGGAATAATTTTCAATACGAAAAACGGCAACGGGAACTCGACAAGAAGCGCAAGGCCGACGACAAGGCCAAGCGCAAGCTCGAACCAAAGAATGATGTCGATGCCGATGGCAACGCCATCGTGCAAGACGCTGACAGCGCCAGCGACAACGATACCGACAGCAATACGGACAGCGACGCCGTTGCCCCGGCAGCCGTGCCTGCCAGCCCGGCCTGAACCCATCATTGAACTAACCGCGGCAATTGCGGTCTGAGCCATCTGAATGCGACAAGCGGCCAGCTGGCTGCCCGAGTTGATGGCGGGGTGCAATTGCCTTCTTACCTCCCCGATTCTTTGCCAGCGCGCCATGTGCCGCTTCGCACACAAAGCGTGTCTCCAGCATGCCACTGACAGGCTTGTCTTTCTGATTGCTGTCGCTGCCCAAGCGAAAGGCGCTGCCGTGAGCAAGCTACTGCCAGATTCCCCGGGTCGTCCGGCGGCTGACCCATCCGGGGGCGGCGTACAAGCCTTCGACTGGCTCTACCATTTCGTCACGGCCCTCGAGCTGGCGCCGGCCGTTGCCGTGCACTCGATGGACCGCGCTGGCATCATCCGCTTCTGGAACCACGCCAGCGAAGAGCTCTACGGCATCCCGTCGGGCGACGCCGTCGGCCGCGCGTTTCGCGACCTGGTATTCCATCTCGATCGCCAGAGCGAATTCGAAGACGTCATCGCCACCATCTGGCGCACCGGCCAGGCGCCGCAGGCAAGCGACTGGCTCGTGCAATCGATGACGGGCCGGCGCCATTGGGTCTATTCATGCCACTATCCCGTCAAGCACGACGACGTGATGCACGAAGTGTTCTGCATGGAAATCGACATCACGGCGCGCAAGGAGGCCGAGACCAATCTCGAGCAGGCTGCGCAAGTGTTCCAGAATGCGCGCGACGCCATCATCATGATGGATGCCGAGTACCGCGTGCGCGCCGTCAATGGCGCCTTTACCGCCATCACCGGGCATGCCCCCGAGCAGATCATCGGCCAGCCGCTGGCCAGCCTCGGCTGGGGCGTCGACGACGACTTCTATCAGCGCATCTGGACCGGGCTTGAGGGGGCCGACCACTGGGAAGGCGAACTGGCCAGCGCGCGCAGCAACGGCCAGCGCTATCCGGTGCGCGTCACGCTGACGGCCATTCGCGATGCCCATGGCGACGTATCGAGCTATATGGCGATGCTGTCCGATATCAGCGAGCGCAAGCGCATCGAAGAGCAGGTGCGCCACCAGGCCGAGCACGACGCCCTCACGGGCCTGCCCAACCGCATCCTGTTCCTGGACCGCCTGCACCAGGCGCTGGCCACCTGGCGCCGCCACGGCAGCAGCTCCGCCGTCATGTTCCTCGACCTCGACAAGTTCAAGGCTGTCAACGACACCCACGGCCACCAGGCCGGCGACATCGTGCTGCGCGAAGTGGCGCTGCGCGTACGTGCCTGTGTGCGCCAGGTCGACACCATCAGCCGGCTCGGTGGCGACGAGTTCGTCGTGCTGCTGGCCGATATCAAGGGCGCCGACCAGGCTGCCCACGTGGCCCTCGCCGTGACCCAGGCCGTGGCGCTGCCGATCGACATCGGCGGCCAGGAAGTGACGTTGTCGGCCTCGATCGGCATCGCGCTGTGCCCCGACGATGGCGCCGAGGTCGATACCCTGCTGCACCACGCCGATGTCGCGATGTACCACGCCAAGCAGAACGGGCGCGGCAGCTTCCAGTTTTTCAGCCCCGCCATGAACGCCCACGTGATCGAGCGCGTCGAGCTTGAAAACCGCCTGCGCCAGGCGCTCGACGGCAAGGAATTCATGCTGCAATACCAGCCCGCGATCGAAGTGGCGACCGGGCGCGTGACATCGGTCGAAGCGTTGCTGCGCTGGCGTCATCCGCAACGCGGGCTGTTGTTGCCGCACGAATTCCTGCCGGTGGCCGAGGATTCCGGGCTGATCATCCCGATCGGCGAGTGGGTGTTGCGCGCAGCATGCCAGCGGGCGCGTGCGTGGCGCCATGCCGGGGCCGCCGTCGCGGTGGCGGTCAACCTGTCGGACGCCCAGCTGGAACACGACGGCTTGCTGCCAGCAATCGATGCCGCATTGGAGGGCGCCGGCCTGCCGCCGGACGCGCTCGAACTCGAGATCGCAGAAGACGCGCTGATCCGGGGCGAGCCCGCGTTTGCCGATACGGCGCTGGCGCTGCGTGCCCGCGGGGTGCGGCTGAGTATCGACCGCTTCGGCACCGGCCTGTCGAGCCTGGAGGCATTGCGGCGCTTTCCGCTCACCACGGTCAAGATCGACCGCAGTTACGTGGGCGACGTCGGGCACGATCCGGTGGATGCCGCGATGGTGCCGGCCATCATCGCGGTGGCGCGCAGCCTGCAGCTGCGGGTCGTGGGGGAGGGCGTAGAAACGGCCGAGCAGCTCGACTTTCTGCGCCGGCATGGGTGCGACGACTACCAGGGGTTTTATGCCAGCGCGGCCAGCACACGGCCGAACCTGAGCCCGCACCGGGCCTGGTATATGAGGCCCTAATGCGGAGGCAGTGATGCGGAGGCCGTGATGCGGCGACCTTGGTGCGGCGGCCCTAGTCGAACAGCCGGATCCTGGCCAGCACCTGCCCGTGGTCCGACGACTCGGGCAACGCCAGGTTCAGGTGATCGTTCAAGTACACCACATCGATGACTTCGCCGATCGCTTCGGGCAGCGCCGGATTGAATTCGGGCGACACCAGGATATGGTCGATCGTCGAGTGGCGCGTGTCGTGCAGGATCGAAAACCCCACATGGCGCTGATGATCGAGCCGGCGCTGCACCTGGCTCGCGTCGTACAGGCGCTCGGCCAGCGGCGTGCCCGCCCCCAGCACGATCTCGGTCGTCACCGAATCGGCCACGTCATTGAAGTCGCCCAGCACGATGCGCGGGCGGCGGTGCGTGTGCGCCATGTCCGTGAGCAGCACGCGCAGCGCGGTGGCCTCGGTGCCGCGCCGGATGAGCGAGCGCAGGCAAGCCAGCGCGTACAGGTGCGGGTCGGCCCCGCTGTCGCTCGAGCGGTAATCGGGGCGGCGCGATTTTAAATGCACGACGATCACGTCGATCACCACACCCGACGGCGCAATCACGCCCGCATGCAGCGGCGCGCGCGTGAAGCGGTCGGGGTCGCGGCTGCCGGGTGGCATCGTGACATTGGCCGGAAACTTGCCCAGTTCAGTGCCCGGTTCGGCCAGCGGCAGGCGCGAAACCAGGGCCACGCTGGGCGTCAGGCGCACGGCGCCCGGGTCGGGATCGAAGCCGATATGGTGCGCGTCGCGGTAGCGCCGCGTGCGCTGCAGGACTTCCGCCAGCACGCTCTGCGAAAAAATTTCTTGAAAGCCGATTACGTCGGCATTGATCAGGTCGAGCTGGTGCGCCGTCCAGTCCAGTTTGGCTTCGTATTCGTCGGCCGTCGTGGGTGCCAGATTGTCGTACAAGCGTGCACCGGGCGGTGCCAGATTGAAAGTATTGAAGGTGGCAAACCGAAGTTCTTCCTGCATAATAGAAACCCCTATTGTTCGTCTTTAGCGTAACACGCATGGCCAAGAAAGAGCACGTCTCCGAGACCCCCGCCACCCAATTCCTGCGCAAGCATGGCGTCGCCTTTACAGAGCATCCGTATGCGTACCAGGAGCACGGCGGTACATCGGTCTCCTCCAGCGCGCTGGGCGTGCCGGAACATGACGTGATCAAGACCCTGGTCATGCAGGATGAAGCAGCCAGGCCATTGATCGTTCTGATGCACGGCGATTGCAAGGTGTCGACCAAGAATCTGGCCCGCGCCATCCCTTGCAAGTCGGTCGAACCATGCAAGCCGGATGTGGCCCAGCGCCATTCAGGGTATCTGGTTGGTGGAACATCGCCGTTCGGCATCCGCAAGGCGATGCCGGTGTATGTCGAAGAAAGCATCCTGCAGCTCGACAAGATCTACATTAACGGCGGGCGCCGCGGCTATCTGGTGGGCATCGATCCGCATGTGCTGGTTGATGTGCTGCAGGCGCAGCCGGTGATCTGCGCCATCGCCGAGTAGCTTCGCCGCATGCATCCGATGGTGTATATTCACGCACCAATTTCCGGTAGAAAAATGAGCCCGATACCGGCGCCCACGAAAGAGACACGATGAACACCCTGATTGCCACCATTGCCGCCTATTTGCTCGGTTCGATTTCCTTCGCGGTCGTGATGAGCCACGCGTTCGGCCTGTCCGATCCGCGCACGTATGGTTCGAAAAACCCCGGCGCCACGAATGTGCTGCGCAGCGGCAGCAAGAAAGCCGCGATTGCCACGCTGATCGGCGATGCGGCCAAGGGCTGGCTGGCCGTCTGGCTGGCGATGCGCTATGGCTACGATTACGGGCTGGACGATACCGGCATCGCGCTGGTGGCCATCGCCGTGTTCATCGGCCACCTGTGGCCCGTGTTCTTCCGCTTTGTCGGCGGCAAGGGCGTGGCTACCGCACTGGGCGTGCTGCTCGGCATCAATCCATGGCTGGGGCTGGCAACGCTGGCCACCTGGATGATCATCGCCTATGCGTTTCGCTACTCGTCGCTGGCATCCCTGGTGGCTGCCGTCTTCGCGCCCTTGTACTACGGCATGCTGTTCGGCGTCGATGCGATTCTGGTGGCCGTGATCGTCATGAGCGCGCTGCTCGTGTGGCGTCACACCGGCAATATCGGCAACCTGATCGCCGGCAAGGAATCCAAGCTTGGCAGCAAGTCAGCCGGGGCAGGGAAGGCAAAATAAGGCAAAGCAGGGCAGCGTGCGCGGCTTTTTTGCCGAGGCGTTACCATGGTCGGCAATAGCGGCACATTCGTGCCGCGCCGGACAGAAAGGTGGTACGCCGTGACCAAGCAACTCAGGATTGATTTCGTGTCGGACGTCTCGTGCCCATGGTGCGCGGTCGGTCTTAAATCGCTCGAACAGGCACTGTTGACACTAGGCGACGACGTGCGTGTCGACCTGCATTTTCAGCCGTTCGAACTGAACCCGAACATGCCGCCGGAAGGCCAGGACATCGTCGAGCACGTCACTGAAAAATATGGCGCCAGCCTCGAGCAGCAGGCATCCAGCCGCGAAATGATCCGCGAGCGCGGGGCCGCCGTGGGCTTCACGTTCGACATGGAGCGGCGCGGCCGCATCTACAACACCTTCGACGCGCACCGCCTGCTGTCGTGGGCCGAAGAAGAAGGGAAGCAGCGCCAGCTCAAGGTCGCGCTGCTCGAAGCATATTTCACCCGCTGCGAAGACCCGAGCAACCACGCCGTGCTGCTGCGCGCGGCCGAGAGCGTTGGCCTGGAGCGTGAGACGGCCGCGCGCATCCTGGCGTCGGACGAGTACAAGGACGAAGTGCGCGAGCGCGAGCAGTTCTTCCTCAACGCCGGCATCAAGTCGGTGCCGGCCGTGATCATCAACCAGAAACACCTGATTTCGGGCGGTCAGTTGCCTGAAGTCTTCGAGCGCGCGCTGCGCGAGATTCCGGGCCTGGAAACGCCGGCCGACGCCGTCGCTTAAGTCAGATCGAGGACCACCGGCTGGTGGTCCGACGCCGCCGTCTCGGACTGCACGTCCAGGGCGGTCAGGCGCGGCGCCAGGTCATCGGTGACAAAGAAATAATCGTAGCATTCAGGCCGCTCGGGCCATGGATAGCCGTGCAGCCCGGTGGTTGGCGCGCGCGCCATGTCGCCGTGCACGACGCGCCAGGCATCGACCAGCGCCAGCGCGCTGCCATCCGGCGGGGCCAGCAGTGCCGCGTAATCCGGCGCATCGGGCGCGAAATTGAAATCACCACACAGGATTGCCGAGCCGGGCCGAAAGCCCAGCTGGTACGGCGCGTCCAGGTTCGGATCGGGCTGGAACAGCAGTGCACGTGCGCTGGCCTCGGCATGCAGTTCACGGATGCGGTTGACCTGCGCCATGCGCTGGACGGGCGAATAATATTCGAGATGCGTCGTGAGCAGCCGCAGCTTGCCGCCAGGTGCTTCGACGACGGTCTCGAGCAGGCCGCGCGGCATGCCCGCCGCATGGTCAGGGTCAGCCGGCCATGGCAGCAGGTGCCGGTGCACTTGCGAGATGCGGTATTTGGACAGGATCAGGTTGCCGAACAGGCGCGGGACATTGTTCTGGTAAATCTCGCTCGGCGCGTGCTCCATCGCGTGGTAGCCGCCGAAGGCGCCGGCGAGTTGCTTGAACTGGTTGGCGCTGGCGCTGCCTTCGAGCTCGGGGTGATTGGCAGCCACCTCTTGCAGGCAAATCACATCGGGGTTCAAGCGGCGTAGCACGTCGATCATCGCGTGAATGCGGATCCGACCGTCCTTGCCACAACCCCAATGAATATTCCAGCTGACTACGCGCATTGCTCACCTCCGTAAAACTTGATCGACGGATATTGCCACCGTTTTAATGGCAACGGTCACACCGTAGGATCGGTGTCAGACAGGCAAGTTCAATGTTGGCGGCAGGCTGTTTCTCGTAGCTTAAGGCTGGTTTTGGCGCTGAGTTCAGGCCGCTTCGAGCTCGTCCAGCGGCCAGCGCGGACGCACATTGAATGCATAATCACGCTGTGCCAGCGCAGGGTTGCGCTCAAGACGCATCGCGCCGGCAAACGCGATCATCGCGCCATTGTCGGTGCAAAATTCCAGCTCCGGATAATAGACCTTGAACTTGCGTTTGGCCGCAGCTGCATTGAGCGACGCGCGCAATTGCTTGTTGGCGCCAACGCCGCCGGCGATCACCAGACGGGTCAAACCTGTGTGCTTCATGGCGCTCACGCACTTGGCGGTGAGCACGTCGACAATCGCGTCGACAAAGCCGCGCGCGATATTGGCCTTGTCCTGTTCGGGAATATCCGCAATCACCTTGATGTCGTGGTTCTTGACGACCGTAAGCACCGCCGTCTTCAGGCCCGAAAAGCTGAAGTTGAAATCCTTGCTGTGCAACATCGGCCGCGGCAGTTTGTAGGCCGCGGGGTCGCCACGCTCGGCCAGTTGCGAGATCGCCGGGCCACCCGGATACCCCAGGCCCAGCAGCTTGGCCGATTTGTCAAAGGCTTCGCCGGCAGCATCGTCCAGCGTTTCGCCCAGCAGCGTGTAGCTGCCCACGCCATCGACGCGCATCAGCTGCGTGTGACCGCCCGAGACGAGCAGGGCGATGAACGGGAAGTCCGGGCGTTCCGAGGCAAGCAGCGGCGAGAGCAGGTGGCCTTCGAGGTGATGCACGCCCAGCACCGGCTTGTCGAGCGCGAGCGCCAGGCTGCACGCCACCGACGAGCCGACCAGCAGCGCGCCGGCCAGGCCAGGGCCTTGCGTGTAAGCGATGGCGTCGATATTCGACGCCGGCAGATTGGCGCGCTTGAGCACCTCGTCCAGCAGCGGAATGGCGCGCCGGATATGGTCGCGCGAGGCGAGTTCGGGCACGACGCCACCATATTCTTCGTGCATCGCGACCTGCGAGTGCAGGGCGTGGGACAGCAGGCCGCGCTCGGTGTCATACAGAGCAAAGCCGGTTTCATCGCAGGAGGATTCGACGCCGAGAACGATCATGGGGAAGGCCAGGTAGATTAAGCGGAACCGGGCATTCTACCGCAGGGCGGAGGGCGCCGCCGCCCACCCTGCGGATGTTGCGCGGTTTGTTACGGACGCTGCAGCAATTCCTTGTGCGCTTCGCGCAGCATGGTTTCGGTTTCTTCCCAGCCGATGCAGCCGTCGGTCACCGAGCAGCCATAGACCAGCTGCGACAGGTCGCTCGGAATCGACTGGCTGCCGCTGACGATGTTCGACTCGATCATCACGCCGACCAGCGACTTGTTGCCATGACGGATTTGCTGGATGACGTCGGACATGACGAGCGGTTGCAGCTCCGGCTTCTTGTAGCTGTTGGCGTGCGAGCAGTCGACCACCAGGTTGGCCGGCAGCTTGGCCTTGGTCAGCGCCTGTTCGGCAATGGCCACCGAGACTGAATCATAGTTCGGCCGGCCGCCGCCGCCGCGCAGCACCACGTGGCCGTAGGCATTGCCGCTAGTGCGCACGATCGACACGGAGCCCTGGCCATTGATGCCCAGGAACGCATGCGGGTTCGACGACGACAGCACCGCATTGATCGCAATGCTCACGTCGCCATCGGTGCCGTTCTTGAAGCCCACGGGCGTGGACAGGCCCGACGACATTTCGCGGTGCGTCTGCGATTCGGTCGTGCGCGCGCCGATGGCGGTCCAGGCGATCAGGTCGCCCAGGTATTGCGGCGAGATCGGATCGAGCGCCTCGGTGGCGGTCGGCAAGCCGATTTCGCAGACATCCAGCAGGAACTGGCGCGCCCGCTCCATGCCGACCTCGACGCGGAACGAATCGTCCATGAACGGGTCATTGATATAGCCCTTCCAGCCGGTGGTCGTGCGTGGCTTTTCAAAGTACACGCGCATCACCAGCACCATCGTCTCGCTCACTTCGTCCTGCAGCGCCTTGAGGCGGCGCGCATAGTCCAGGCCAGCTTCGGGATCATGGATCGAGCACGGACCCACGACAACGAACAGGCGCTTGTCCTTGCGGTCGAGGATATTGCGCAGCGTCTCGCGGCCCTGCATCACGGTGGCATAGGCGCGTTCGTTCAGCGGCAGGGTGGTATGCAGCTCGACCGGCGTTGGCATGCGGGCGAACGAGCTGACGTTGGTATTTTCGATTTGTGGCGTACTGGTCATGATGCGATCTATATTTCTTTTGGGGGATGGATCAGTGTAAGCGGAAATTGCTGTATGTGCACATGCGCAGCCCCAAATGGCAGCGTCGGGCGGCGTCTCGCTGCGCTCTGCACCCGTGCGTGCTGCCTTCGTTCGACGTTCCCGTGTATCCTTTTGTCATGACTACCGATATCGAACGCTTTGTCGCTGCCCCCTTCATCAAGGAAATCGGCCGCGGCGTAAAAGGGGCGCGCAGCATGACGCGCGACGACGCGCACCGGCTCTACGCGGCCATCCTCGAGGGCCGCGTGTCCGACCTCGAACTGGGCGCCATTTTGCTTGCCATGCGCATCAAGGGCGAGTCGGTGGATGAACTGGCCGGCTTCATGGATGCAGCAAGCGCCGCGTTCACGCCGCTGCCTGCGCCGCGCGGCGAATTCGCGCCGGTATCGATTCCCACCTACAACGGTTCGCGCAAGCTGGCCAACCTGACGCCACTGCTGGCGCTGCTGCTGGCGCGCGAAGGCGTGCCAGTGCTGGTGCATGGCGTGAGCAACGATCCGGGGCGCGTCACCACGGCAGAAATCCTGCACGAACTGGGCGTGACCGACGCGACCACCGGCGCCGAGGTGCACAACGAATTCGTCCATGGCCGTGTGGCGTTCATGCCGATCGAGCATCTGGCCCCGGAACTGGCGCGCATGCTCGCGCTGCGCCGCGTGCTGGGCGTGCGCAATTCGACCCACACCATCGTCAAGATCCTGCAGCCCTTCGACGGCCCGGCGCTGCGCCTGGTGTCGTACACGCACCCTGAATATCTGGTAACGCTGGGCGAATACTTCGAAGGCGTCGACAGTGAAACCCGGGGCGACGCATTCCTGATGCGCGGCACCGAGGGCGAAACCGTTGCCCACCCGCACCGCGCCCAGCGCATCGACTGGTTCCACGCCGGCCAGCGCGCCCTGCTGGTGGAGCGCGACGCGCCCACCGACGACCTGGCCATCGTGCCCGACGGCCGCGATGCGGCTACCACGGCTGCCTGGATCGGCGCCGCGCTGCGCGGCGAGGTGCCGGTGCCGCCATCGATTGCCACGCAGGTGGCGTACTGCGTCGAAGTCTCGCGCAAGATCCGCGCGCGCAGCCTGCCTGTGGTCGAGTAAAGACCCACCGCGCCGCTGTTCGCCAATCCGCCACTGCCTTACAATGGCGGGTTGAGCAAAGGTGGTGGCAGGCATGGCAAATCAATTCGATGTGGCGGTAATCGGCGCGGGCGCGGCCGGGATGATGTGCGCGGCCGTGGCGGCGCAAGGCGGCAAGCGCGTGGTGCTGGTCGACCACGCGGCCAAGCTGGCCGAAAAGATCCGCATCTCGGGCGGCGGACGTTGCAACTTCACCAACGTCAATGCCGGGCCGCAGCATTACCTGTCGAACAATCCCCATTTCTGCCGCAGCGCGCTGTCGCGCTACACGGCGCAGGATTTCCTGGCGCTCGTCAAGAAGTACCGGATCGCCCACCACGAAAAGCACCGCGGCCAATTGTTCTGCAACGATTCGGCCGAGCAGATCATCGCGATGCTGCGCGCCGAGTGCGACCTGGGCGGTGTCGAGTGGCGCATGCCGTGCAAGGTGGCCGGTGTGCGCAAGACCGATGGTGGCTTTGCCATCGACACCGACGCCGGCGAGTTGCTGGTGGGTAGTGTCGTGGTCGCCACGGGCGGCCTGTCGATCCCGAAGATCGGCGCTACCGATCTCGGCTATCGCATCGCCACGCAATTCGACCTGAAACTGATCGAGACCCGTCCGGGCCTGGTGCCGCTGACGTTCGACGGCCCCAGCTGGGAGCCGTTCGTGCCGCTGGCGGGCATCGCGCTCGAGGTCGAGGTCAGCACCGGCAGCAGCAAAGGCAAGGGCGCACGGGGAGGCCACTTCCGTGAAGACTTGTTGTTCACGCACCGCGGCCTGTCGGGTCCGGCAATCCTGCAGATTTCAAGCTACTGGCAGCCAGGCACGCCGATTGTGCTGAATCTTTTGCCTGAAATGGACGTGGCCGACACGCTGATCGGCCTGAAGAAAACCGAGAAAAAGCAGCTGGGCAATGTGCTGACACAGTGGCTGCCCGCGCGCCTGGCCGAAGGCTTGCTTGCGGCCAATGGCTTTGACGCTACCGCGCGCCTGGCCGACATGGCCGACGCGAAATTGCGCGCGCTGGGTGACGCCATCAACCGCTGGGCCATCGTCCCGACCGGCTCGGAAGGCTACCGCAAGGCCGAGGTCACGCTGGGCGGCGTCGACACCAAGGGCCTGTCGCAGCAGACGATGATGGCCAACAACGTGACCGGCCTGTACTTCATCGGCGAGACGGTCGACGTGACCGGTTGGCTCGGTGGTTACAACTTCCAGTGGGCCTGGGCATCGGGCGTGGCAGCCGGTCTGGCGGTGGCAAATAGTTGACGTTTGAAAACACCACTTCGTGATTAAAGCTTCCACTGAACTGCAAACGATGCTAGAATTTCGTTCTTCCCTAAATCCAACGGTTTGATTTTTACATGACCACTATCCGCCTTAAAGAAAACGAGCCGTTCGAAGTCGCCATGCGTCGCTTCAAACGCACCATCGAAAAGACCGGTCTGTTGACGGAACTGCGCGCACGCGAGTTCTACGAAAAACCGACCGCAGAACGCAAGCGCAAGCTGGCAGCAGCAGTGAAGCGTCACTACAAGCGCATCCGCAGCCAGCAACTGCCGAAGAAACTGTACTAAGACAGTTCAGACGGCCAAGACCCGGTGACGGCATTGCCAGTCCCGGCGAGTCGCTGAAGTCCGCAAACCCGCTTCGGTTTCGCCGCAGCGGGTTTTGTCGTTTCACCCTTTTGAATACGGAGATCCCATGAGCTTAAAAGAACAACTGACCGAAGACATGAAAAGCGCCATGCGCGCCAAGGAAACCGGCCGCCTGGCAGCGGTGCGCCTGATCATTTCCGAAGTCAAGCGCAAGGAACTCGACGAGCAGACCCAGCTGGACGATACCCAGGTGCTGGCCGTGATCGAAAAAATGATCAAGCAGCGCAAGGATTCGATCAGCCAGTTTGAAGCCGGCAACCGTCCTGACCTGGCCGACATCGAGAAGGCCGAGATGGTCATCCTGTCGGCCTACATGCCGGCTGGGCTGTCGGACGAAGAAATCGCCGCCGAAGTCGCTGCTGCCGTTGCCGAAACCGGCGCGACCGGCCCGCAGGACATGGGCAAGCTGATGGGCGTGCTCAAGCCAAAGCTGGCTGGCCGCGCCGACATGACCGTGGTCTCCGGCCTGGTCAAGAAAGCCCTGGCTGGCGCATAAACGCCATAAGCGTCACCTGCAACGCGTCGTCCCTGCCCACCCTCGGGCAGGGACGACAACTTGTTGCATATCAATTTGCAGCAGGCGCTGCGGTATAGTCTGGCCCTAGACAAACACTGTGTAAGCTCAAGTGATTCCGCAAACTTTCATCACCGATTTGCTCAACCGGGTCGACATTGTCGATATCGTGGGCCGCTACGTCCAGCTCAAGAAGGGCGGGGCGAACTTCATGGGCCTGTGCCCATTTCACAACGAAAAGTCCCCCAGCTTCACCGTCAGCCCAACGAAACAGTTCTATCACTGCTTCGGCTGTGGCGCCCATGGTACGTCGATCGGCTTCCTGATCGAATACTCGGGCATGGGCTTCGTCGATGCGGTGAAAGACCTGGCCCAGAACGTCGGCATGATCGTGCCCGACGTCGACGACAAGATCCCGCCGGCCCAGCGCGCCGCCCAGCAGGCGCAGTCGCTGGCGCTGACCGATGCGCTGACGCAGGCGTGCGCGTTTTACCGCGCCCAGCTGCGCGACGCACCGGACGCCATCGCGTATCTGAAGAACCGTGGCCTGACCGGCGAAGTGGCCGCCCGCTTCGGCATGGGCTACGCTCCGGCCGGCTGGGACAGCCTGCGCGCCGTGTTCCCCGAGTACGAGGCGCATGTGCTGGTCGAGTCGGGCCTGGTGATTGACAAGGTCGACGAAGAAGGCAACCGCCACAAACGCTATGACCGCTTCCGCGAGCGCGTGATGTTCCCGATCCGCAACACCAAGGGCCAGGTCATCGGCTTTGGCGGACGCGTGCTCGACAGCGGCGAACCGAAGTACCTGAACTCGCCCGAAACGCCGCTGTTCCAGAAAGGCCTGGAGCTGTACGGCCTGTTCGAGGCGCGCCAGGCGATTCGCGACGCCGGCTATGTGCTGGTGACCGAAGGCTATATGGACGTCGTCGCGCTGGCACAATTGGGCTTCCCGCAAGCGGTGGCCACGCTTGGCACCGCCTGCACCAGTACCCACGTGCAAAAGCTGCTGCGCCAGACCGACGACGTGATCTTCAGCTTTGACGGCGACAAGGCCGGCCGCAAGGCTGCCCGCCGCGCCCTGGAAGCGTGCCTGCCGCAAGTGAGCGACAACAAGACCATCAAGTTTCTGTTCCTGCCACAAGAGCACGACCCGGACAGCTTCGTGCGTGAGCGCGGCGCCGAAGCCTTCGAGCAAGAAATTGCCGATGCGATGCCGCTGTCCCAATTCCTGCTGCGCGAAGTGACGCAGGAGCACGACCTCGACACGCCGGAAGGACGCGCCAAATCGCAGTTCGACGCCAAGCCGCTGCTGCAATCGATGACACCGTCGAGTCTGCGCCTGCAGATCGTGCGCGGCCTGGCCAGCATGACGCAATCGACACCGGCGGAGATCGAAAGCCTGTTCGAGTTGTCCAAACCAGTGGCCACCGCGCGCCGCGCGCCGCCACGCCAGGGCCGGCCTGAGCCAGTGGGCCTGGAGCGCAAGATGCTGCGCATCCTGGTCGCGCATCCGCACCTGGCGCTCGAACTCGACGAGGTCGCGCTGAGCGCCTTCGACTATTTTGGCGAAGAGGGCGCGGATCGCCTGCGGCATCTGATCGACACGGCGCAGGCCCTTGGTCAGCACGGCACGTTTGCCGCACTGTCACAACAGTTGCATGAGGTCACTAACGAGTATGATGGCATGATTGCCGAAATCGCCGCCGAACCCGAAAACGAGGTCGATGGCGATCGCATCGTCCTGCTCAGTTCAGTACGCCAAATCAAGATGGATTCGTTACGAGAAGAATTGAACCAGTTGTTTTCTGCCGGCTTGACCCCAGATCAGGTCAGTACTCGCTATCGCGAGATTACTGCCCAGCTGGACCTTCTGGAACGTGAAGCCACCGCGGCGATGGCACCCCGATGAACACGGGCTTTCTCCCCGTGGGCCAAGGCGCTCACGACTGGAAAAAGAAAGGGTGCGTGCTATAATAAAACGCTAACTATTGCAACTGTTGAAACACTTCTTGGTTCAATTGCGTGCGTGGAGTATTAGTTAGCGGGGCATGGATTTGTGCCTGCAGGATGATGAAGGTAACAAAACTTTATTCTTAACCACCGTAAAGTTAGTCGTTGTGACATCGAAAGCGCCTGTGCCAACCAAGAAACCCGAAACCAACGTGGCTGCCACGACCACGAGAACGTCCGCCGCCAAGGCCGACAACGCGCAAGACAAGGCTGAGGTGCGTACGGCGACCTCGGCGCCTGTCAACCAGACGACCGATGCGGCCACGCTTGCCGCCATCGACACGTCGGGCTACGTCTTGCCGTCTGTCAAAGTGCCGGGCCGGCGCGGTCGCAAGCCAAAAGAATTCACCCCTGAAAACGATGAGATCGCCGCGCTGAACGCGGTCGAGCGCGCCGAGCTCAAGGCTGCGGACAAGGCCAAGGCCAAGGACCGCAAGGCCAAAGAGAAGGCGCTGCTCAAGGATGCGTTCTCGTCCGATACCGAGGCCAGCGAAGAAGAACTCGAACTGCGCCGCAGCAAGCTCAAGGCCCTAATCAAGTCGGGCAAGGAGCGCGGCTTCCTCACGTACGCCGAGATCAACGACCACCTGCCCGAAAACATCGTCGATCCGGAAGCGATCGAAGGCATCATCGGCACGTTCAACGACATGGGCATTGCGGTCTACGAGCACGCACCCGATGCCGAGACGCTGCTGCTGTCCGACAACGTCCCCAACGCCACCAGCGACGATGAAGCCGAAGCGGCTGCCGAAGCTGCGCTGTCGACGGTCGACTCCGATTTCGGCCGCACCACGGATCCGGTTCGCATGTACATGCGCGAAATGGGTTCGGTCGAGCTGCTCACGCGCGAAGGCGAAATCGAGATCGCCAAGCGCATCGAAGACGGCTTGAAGGACATGATCCAGGCCATCTCGGCCTGCCCGGTGACAATCGCCGAGATCATCGGCACCGCCGCCAAGATCGACAGCGACGAGATCAAGATCGACGAAATCGTCGACGGCCTGGTCGACCAGGAAGGCGAAGACAACACGCCGCAAGTCGCCGCGCCCGTCGCCAGCGAGTCGGACGAGGACGAAGAAGACGAGGACGACGCCGAAGGCGAAGAGGAAGAAGAAGAGGCGCCGAGCAACTCTGGCGCCGCCGGCTACTCGGCCGAGCAGCTCGAAGCGTTGAAAGTCACGGCCCTGGCCAAGTTCGCCGAGATCGCCCAGCAATTCGACAAGATGCGCAAGGCGTTCGAAAAGGATGGCTACAACTCGAAAGCCTACGTCAAGGCGCAGGACGCGATCTCCAACGAGCTGCTGGGCATCCGCTTCACGGCCAAGGTCGTGGAAAAGCTGTGCGACACGCTGCGCGGCCAGGTCGATGAAGTGCGCCACATCGAAAAGCAGATCCTCGACGTGGCCGTGAACCGCTGCGGCATGCCGCGCGCCCACTTCATCAAGGTCTTCCCGGGCAATGAAACCAATCTGGAATGGGTGGATGGCGAAGTCAACGCCGGCCACGCCTACAGCGCAATCCTGGGCCGCAACATCCCGACGATCAAGGAACTGCAGCAACGCCTGATCGACCTGCAGGCGCGCGTCGTGCTGCCGCTGCCTGACCTGCGCAACATCAACCGCCAGATGGCGGCCGGTGAAATGAAGGCGCGCAAGGCCAAGCGCGAAATGACCGAGGCCAACCTGCGCCTGGTGATTTCGATCGCCAAGAAATACACGAACCGCGGCCTGCAATTCCTCGACCTGATCCAGGAAGGCAATATCGGCCTGATGAAGGCCGTGGACAAGTTCGAGTACCGCCGCGGCTACAAGTTCTCGACGTACGCAACGTGGTGGATTCGCCAGGCGATCACCCGTTCGATCGCCGACCAGGCGCGCACGATCCGTATTCCGGTGCACATGATCGAAACGATCAACAAGATGAACCGGATCTCGCGCCAGATCCTGCAAGAGACCGGCGCCGAGCCCGATCCGGCCACGCTCGCGATCAAGATGGAAATGCCGGAAGATAAAATCCGCAAGATCATGAAGATCGCGAAAGAGCCGATTTCCATGGAAACGCCGATTGGTGACGACGACGATTCGCATCTGGGCGATTTTATCGAAGACAATAACACGCTGGCGCCATCGGACGCCGCGCTGCACGCCTCGATGCGCGGCGTGGTCAAGGATGTGCTCGACTCGCTGACGCCACGCGAAGCCAAGGTGCTGCGCATGCGCTTCGGCATCGAGATGTCGACCGACCACACGCTGGAAGAGGTCGGCAAGCAGTTCGACGTCACCCGCGAGCGGATTCGCCAAATCGAGGCGAAGGCGCTGCGCAAGCTGCGTCACCCATCGCGCTCGGACAAGCTCAAGAGCTTCCTCGAGAACAACAGCTGATTGCTGATGCGGGCTTGACGAATCTGTACTAAAGGCAATATGCTCTCGCCACTTCGCTCATCACGTTCGTGTTGGTGAGCAGGTGGCGAGTTACTTGCCACTATCCCAGTTTCTGGGCCTCTAGCTCATGCTTGGTTAGAGCAGCGGACTCATAATCCGTTGGTGCCGTGTTCGACTCACGGGAGGCCTACCAATACAGTCACAGTTCTGCGAGTCATAGTTTTCTAATAAATCAGTGACTTGTACTACTCAGGCAGTGCTAAAAAAACCATTTTTCGCACCTATGCTGCGCAGTTTTTTCATTTGTTTCTCACAATCCCGTGTGCAATACTATTGCAAATAGGGATTATTGCCTGCGGACAGTGGGTCTATTTCAAAATTGCCAAACGGCACATTTTTCTACAATTCGACGCAGATATGTCAACGTCGACAAAGCATAGCGCATATCTCCCGAGTGGCAGATTAAGCATTTCGCCGGTGCGGCGAGAACCCACCTTGTCACAGCTTCTAATCTTGTGGCTAATACCGCCTAGCATGCCTAATTTACTTACGTTAAGATAGCATTTCGCTAGCGTTATGCTTACAGGAGTCGTGCAATGCCCGTTGCCAAGTCACAGGTAGTCAGTGTCAGAGTAGAACCGCATCTCAAGGCGGCTCTGCAGCTGGCGGCTGACCGAGAAATGCGTAGCCTTGCGAATATGGTCGAGGTCATGGTCGTAGCCTACTGTCGAGCACAGGGTTATCCGTTGGAAGGAGTTTCCAAAGAGACCTTGGCCAACACGAAGCTGCATGGAAGTGTTACGTGACTGAACGGCGCTACGAACTACTCACCAGGCTTGGTTTTCGCTACGGACTCAATGGGCCTCATGCTGCTCGCACCATGATGCTCGATGACCTGCGTGTGCTACTGTCGCACACTCAGCTGAATGCATCACGTGCTGACTACGTCATCGCCATCGTAGAAAATAATGTTTTAGGCAAGCCTACACGCAAGTCGCGCGAGTTGGCATTGAGGCACATGACGGCGTTGTATGACCTAGACCCGGTCAACCCAATTTTTCGTGCCATGCGCCAGCTTTGGGCTTTGGATGAGGGTGCTCAACCGATGCTGGCTCTTGCTGTCGCACTCGCACGCGACCCACTCTTGCGCAGTACGCAGGAGTTCATCTTGGGTCTGTCGCCAGGAGCTCGAGTAACGCGGGATGCCGTCGAAGCGTTTCTAGGCTCAACCTACCCGGACCGTTTCAGTCCTGCTTCTCTCAAATCCTTCTCGCAGAACGTGGCCGGCACATGGACGGCTGCAGGCCACCTGCTGGGTCATGTCCGGAAATCACGCGCACTGCCCGAGGCGCGTCCCGAATCTGCGGCGATGCTGCTGTTTCTGGGATTTCTCGAAGGTCGTAGCGGACAGAGATTGTTCACCTCCGAATGGGTGAGCTTGCTGTGTGTTTCGGCCGAGGAATTCGAGTCACTTGCCAATTCCGCATCCCATCGGGGATTGTTAATCTTCATGAATGCAGGTGGAGTTAAAGAGGTTCGTTTCCCGGGATACGTTACCTCTGAAGAAGAACAAATCCGCCAAGAGGTTGCCCATGTCATCTAAGGTATCAAAGCTAGTGTCGGCTTATCGACAGCACTTAACTGTTCCTTGGCAAGGAGGACTTGCTGCCATTCAGCGGGTTATCTTTGCTGTTTACGACAAGGCCGATGAGCTGCGCCTGCGAGCCAATGTCGAGGAGTTTGAGTTGGCCACTCATCAGGCGGGCAAACAGTGGCTATTGCTCGATGTGACCAATGCCTTTCCAGAGTGGATGGCCAGTCAAGAGTACCGCGAAGCCTACTTTGAATTTCCTGAGGACTTAGCGGGCTACCAGGCTGGCGAATTGACCGAGTTTGTCGCCGACCTTACGACGAAGCTGAAAGCGCGCATCGGTGCTGAGGCAGGCGCGGACACCGTTGTCGCGCTGCTAGGCGCCGGCGCGCTGTTTGGTTTGGCGCGTGTTTCGTCTGTAGTGGAAGG
Source organism: Massilia aurea (assembly GCF_014200505.1). GTDB lineage: Bacteria > Pseudomonadota > Gammaproteobacteria > Burkholderiales > Burkholderiaceae_D > Telluria > Telluria aurea_B. The sequence continues at coordinate 505,030 of NZ_JACHBX010000004.1, forward strand.
CATAAAAGATGCGGTTCAAGGCCGTTTGCTGGTGTTCTTCCCAGGTGAGCACCATCCGGAAAACCACACCTATCGACTGCTGGATGCACGCGACGGCTGGGATTATTTGGCCGTCCCTCTGCTGGCGCAAGACTAATTACCCATATCGTAAAACGGGCAAAGAACACAACATGCTGAACAAAGAAATCTACAACAAGGCACCGAAAGAGAACCGCCTCGTCAATAACGGGGTGGCTGAAGTATCGGAGGACCATTCTGACGCGGCTCAGGCTGTCCTGCGCTATGAGTTGGAGTCCTTTGTTTGTGACGGCCAATATGAGAAGGGCCTGGAGACTATTCTCGACAAGTTCCTGTTGAATTTGGATGCCGGCACTGAGCAGCCGGGCGTCTGGATTTCCGGTTTCTACGGTAGCGGTAAATCACACTTGGTCAAGATGCTGCGCACGTTATGGACTGATTATCAGTTCTCTGACTCCGCCACAGCTCGCAGCCTTGCCAAGCTGCCGACTGGCGTTTTTGAACACCTGACGGAGTTGAGCATCCAGGGTAAGCGATACGGGTCGCTGCACGCTGCTGCAGGCAAGCTGGGAGCTGGTGCTGGCGATAAAGTGCGCTTGGCATTGCTGGGCATTGTTTTTAAGTCCAAAGGCCTGCCGGCGCAATACAACCAAGCGCAGTTGTATATGTGGCTGAAGCGGGAGGGTATTCTAGAAGCAATACGCGCTGACTTGGAAGCCGAAGGGCGCAGCCTCGAAAAAACCTTGGCTGAAATGTACGTGTCCATGGCGTTGGCTCAGTCACTCTTAAAGCACCGTCCTGACTTGGCGGGCAGTCAGAAGGATTTGAGACTGATTTTGAAGAGCCAATTTCCTGAGGTTTCCGACATCACTAGCGACCAACTGGTGCATGCAGTTGATGCTGCGCTTTCAGTAGACGGTAAGTTTCCACTAACACTGCTTGTCCTCGACGAAGTGCAGCAGTTCATTGGCGCAGATGCAGAGAAAGCGTTCCAGGTGCAGGAAGTCACCGAAACGCTCAGCAAGCACTTCAACGGCAAGTTGCTCGTTGTTGGTACTGGTCAGTCAGCGCTGTCTGGCATGCCCAACCTACAGAGACTGATGGGGCGCTTTCCTGTTCAAATCATGCTCGGTGACTGGGATGTTGAGAATGTCACGCGTCAAATTATCCTGGCCAAAAAGCCCTCTGCGCAACCACAGGTAGAGCAAGTCTGGAGAGCTAACTTGGGTGAGATTTCTCGGCACCTGCGTGGTACTAAGCTTGAACATGTCACCGATGACGAAGATGTTCTGACATCCGACTATCCGCTATTGCCGGTGCGACGTCGCTTCTGGGAGCGTGTTCTCCGCACAATCGACACGACAGGCACGGTGTCGCAATTACGTAGCCAGCTTCGCGTGGTGCATGAGGCCGTGCTCGATACGGCAGAAGCACCGCTTGGTCATGTCGTGTCTGGCGATTTTTTGTATGACCAGATTGCCGCAAACTTGCTTGCCACCGCCCAGTTACCCAAGGAGGTATTTGAGAACGTCCAACGCTTTGCCGCTGGCGACGAGCGGGCACAGCTGAAAGGCAAACTGCTCAAGCTCATTTACCTCATCAACAAGTTGCCTGCCGATGCTGCGCTGGACCTCGGCCTAAAGGCGACCGAGGATTCGCTGGCTGACCTGCTGGTTACAGACCTATCCGCCGGCTCCTCCGAACTGCGCAAAAAGCTACCCGATTTGCTCGATGAGCTCCAGAACAAGGACCGCCTGGTGATGGCGATGGCGGGGAGTAGCGGCACCGAGTACCGCCTGCAAACCCGAGAGTCGAGTTCCTGGTACGACGAGTTCCGTGCGCAAGAGGCCGAGCTCAAGGCAGCGCCTCAACGAGTGGAGCAAAAGCGCGCGGACCTGCTCAAGGCTCGCTTTAGCGACGTCTTGAAGAAGGTACGCGTTGTGCAGGGCAAGGACAACGTTGAGCGTCGTCTCACACCTACTTACGACGATAGTCTACCCAAAGACCACGACAAGAATCTCTACCTGTGGATTCAGGATGGCTGGCAGGCCGAAGAAAAATCTGTCGTTGCCGAAGCCAAGGTGAAGAATTCCAATAACCCGACTTTGTTTGCTTTCCTGCCGGCACAGCATAAGACAGAACTGAGCAATGCTATCGTCGCATTGGAAGCAGCACGTACCACGTTGCAGAAAAAAGGGAGCCCCTCTACGGAAGAAGGCCGTGATGCCCAGCGCTCAATGGAGAGTCGACAGCGTACCGCCGAGAGGGAGTTGGCCGAATTGCTGGACCAACTCGTGGCGGGAGTGCGGGTGTTCCAAGCAGGCGGGCAGGAAGCAACCGACGGTAATGACCTAGCCGACCGCATCAACCGTGCGGCCAAATCCTCTACCATTCGCCTCTACAGCCAGTTTGATGCCGCCGACCACGACATGTGGAGTAAGGTGCTCGATGAGGCTCGCAAAGGCAACATGGAGGCGCTGAAGGCCGTAGGGCATACTCAGGAGACGGACAAACACCCAGTGTGCCTGAAGCTGCTGAGCTACATTGGGCCTGGAAAAAAGGGGGCCGAGATTCGCGAGAATTTTGAAGCACCGCCTTTTGGGTGGCCTCGGGATGCAATCGATGGTGCTTTGTATGCTCTGCTATCTGCGGGGCACATCAAAGCGAATGATGCGTCTTCTAAGTCAGTTGACGCCAAAAGTCTGGACCGTGCCAAACTTACTCAGGCCAGCTTCCAGCGTGAGAGCGTGAACATCACGCCGCCGCAGCTCATCAAGATTCGCACTCTTTTCAGCACTGTCGGTGTGCCGTGCCAACCAAAGGAAGAGCTTTCTAAGGTGCCAGCCCTGCTGGCTAAATTGCGAGAGCAAGCATCAAAAGCGGGTGGCCAAGCACCCGTACCCGAAGAACCAAAGCTAACGTCAATTGAGGCCATTGAGGCGCAAACCGGCAACGCGCAATTACTAGAGCTGTTCACTCGCAACGACGAAGTAATTGGCCTCTCCAAAGCCTGGACTAAGACGGCCGACGACATTGCCAAGCGGCTGCCTGTATGGGGCAAGTTAAAGGAGCTTCTGCGCCATGCGAAGGGACTGGGTCCTTACGCCACGCTCAGGGCCGAGGTAGATGCCATTGAGTTGCAGCGCAGCCTCCTGGCCGACCCAAACCCAGTTCGACCGTTGCTGGACAAAACGGTAGACCTACTGCGCCAGGCCCTGAACGCCAAGCTGGAAGTGTTTCATCAAACCTTCGAGCAACAGCAGGCCCAGCTCCAGGCGGATACCGACTGGAACAAGCTGGACGAAGTCCAACGTGCCGAACTCAGCTCCAAGCATAATTTGACTGCCCCTGGCACGGTGCAGCTTGGCACGCCAGAGCAATTGCAGGATGCTCTGGACGAGTGTGACCTCGACCACTGGGTCTCGAAGACCCAGGCGCTTTCTAGTCGCTTTGAGGCGGCCCGGCACGCGGCGGTCCAGCTCTTGAAGCCCAACGTCGTCCATGTGGCGCTGCCAAAACGCACGTTGAACGACGAAGCAGAGCTCACGGCATGGCTTACGGAAGTTGAGGCGCTGTTGAACGCCAAACTCAAGCACGGCCCTGTAGCGCTTTGAACAATGAACAAGGACGTCGGGTATACGCTTCCCACGTTATGTCGAAAACAAGATACAGAACACATGCCGACCCACAGCATCAATAACCAGCCGTTGGCTAAGCCACTGCGCACCCAGCTTGAGAATACCGTCAAAACGGCACGTGAGGTTGCCGAAAAAGGAGCTCGCGCTACCCTGAGTCAGGTCGCAGTCGGTGAAGCCAAGGCTCCCGACTATCTGACCGACGAGCTCAAGACTTTGCGCCGTCGCTTGCGCGCCCACGGTCGCGCCCTAGGCGATGTCAAGGCTGCCGACGATACCCAGGACATGCAACACCTGGTCTGGGAAGTGTCCTACGAACACTGGCACCGCATGCTATTTGCTCGCTTTCTTGCTGAGAACGGCTTGCTGTTGTGGGAGCCTGGCGCAGCCGTCTCACTGGACGACTGCGAAGCTTTGATGCAGGAGGCGGACCCGGCGATGAACCTGGCTGCCACGACCAAGTGGGAGCTGGCCGGCAAGCTTGCCGCCCGCATGCTGCCGCAGGTATTTAAGCCGCAGAGCCCGGTGTTCGAGCTAGCCTTGGCTCCAGAGCATCAGCGTGAACTTGAGCGTCTGCTGGCCGCACTGCCGCTCGAAGTGTTCAAGGCCAGCGACAGCCTTGGCTGGGTCTACCAGTTCTGGCAGGCCAAGCGCAAGGATGAGGTCAACGCCGCCGAAGTGAAGATTGGCGCCGACGAGCTGCCCGCCGTCACCCAACTGTTTACTGAACCCTACATGGTGGACTTTTTGCTCCACAACTCGCTTGGCGCCTGGTGGGTAACGCACCATCCTGCCAAGCCGCGCCCGGTTCCGCTGACCTACCTACGCACGCTGGAAGACGGAACACCCGCCGCTGGCAAGTTCGAAGGCTGGCCCGACCGCCTGCAAGACTTCATGTTGCTCGACCCTTGCTGCGGCTCAGGCCACTTCTTGGTTGCGGCTTTCCTGATGCTAGTTCCCATGCGCATGGAGGCTGAGGGCTTGAGCGCAATGGACGCAGTGGATGCTGTACTTGCTGATAACCTGCATGGGCTGGAGCTGGATGCACGCTGCGTTGAAATCGCCGTCTTCGCGCTAGCCTTGGCGGCCTGGCGCTTTCCGGACGAGAATGGCGACCCACTGGGCGTGCGCGCCAACATGCCGGCACCGAAGGTAGCCTGTTGCGGCTTGAAGGTGGCGGCCAAGCCCGAGGACTGGATGGCACTGGTGCCTGACGGTACAGCCAACGCCGCCTATGTGCGACAGGAACTGCGCTTGCTTCACGCCAGCTTTGCCCAGGCGCCGCTGCTGGGTAGTCTGTTGGACCCGGCACGCAGCCTGAAAAACGACCTGGCCACGACCAGCTTCGACACCTTGCGCGTCCTATTGGAGCGTGCGCTGGCTACCGAACGTCCTGGGACTCTGTGGGGCCAGGCCAGCGAGTTGCAGGACGACAGCTGGGACCTGGCGCTCACGGCCAAGGGCTTGCTAGATGCGGCTAGGCTGCTCGATGGGCGCTATCACCTAGTGGTGACTAACGTCCCCTATTTGGCGCGCGGAAAGCAGAACGACACGCTGAAGGGCTACTGCGAGACCCACTACCCTGAGGCTAAGAACGACTTGGCTAACGTCTTCCTGGAGCGCTGCCTAGAACTCAGCAGCGATAAGGGTGGGGGTGCTGTCCAAATCGTAATGCCGCAAAACTGGTTGTTCCTCACCAGTTACAAGAAGCAGCGCGAATCGTTGCTTCAGCGCGTGCAATGGAACTTGCTTGCGCGGCTGGGCGAAGGCGGATTCGACAGCCCACAGGCTGCCGGGGCATTCATCGTCTTGCTGACACAGACTAAGATTCCAGCGGCAAAAGATTTTCAGCTACGCGGTCTGGATGCCAGTTCGCCAAAGGCGGCACAGGAGAAAGCGGTTTTGATACGTGAAGGAGAGATAATCTCGGTCAGCCAAATGGAGCAACTGGGAAACCCAGATGCAATTATTTCGCTTGGCGAGCGTTCGGCTACGCCCCTGCTTGCTCGGGTCGCTGGCTCATATCAAGGCATTTCCACTGGAGACAATCCACGATTCGTTATTTGCTTTTGGGAGGTAGAGAAGCGTGGTTCCCAGTTCACGCTATTTCAAACGCCCGCTGACGAGACAGAAATGTTCGCAGGTTTTCAATCGCTCCTAAATACGAATGTCTTCGGTCCGACCTCAACTGCAGCATTGCGAGGTCGGGAGGCATGGAACAAGCGAGGCATCTCTATTTGCCGAGTGCGCAGCTTGGCAGCCTCACTCTATTTTGGCGACTACTTCGCTAACACCATGCCTGTTGTCGTTCCGGTAAATGAGTCTCTACTGCCCGCACTATGGTGCTTCCTCTCCAGCGAAGAGTTTCTTTCCTCTGCACGGGCAATGAATCAGTCGCTAAGCATTGATAACGGATACTTAGCCAAACTCCCATTTGATTCTCTCCGCTGGCAGGAAATTGCGGCTGAGCGGTACCCCTGCGGGCTGCCTAAGCCATATTCCGACGACCCCACTCAATGGCTGTTTCACGGCCATCCGCAGCCCGCTACTGACCCGCTGCATGTTGCAGTCGCTCGCTTAACTGGTTACCGCTGGCCCGCAGAAACTGATGCTGCAATGGAGTTGGCCGACGAGGCGCGTGAATGGATTACCCACTGTGAGAAACTGGCCGAATATACCGACGATGATGGCATCATTTGCCTGCCTGCGGTGCGTGGCGAGCCAGCTGCGCACGAACGACTGCTCAAATTGCTAATCGCCAGTTGGGAGACCGTGCAGCCCGGCAGTTGGAAGCCGAGTGTGCTCGACAAGCTACTAGCCGATGCGGACTGCGCCGGCAAAAGCCTAGAGTTCTGGCTGCGCGATAAGTTCTTCGAGCAGCACGCTAAGCGTTTTCACTACCGCCCCTTTGTTTGGCATGTGTGGGACGGCCTAAAAGATGGGTTCTCCGCGATAGTAAACTATCACCAGCTTGACGCCAAAAACCTAGAACGCCTCGTCCACACTTATTTAGGTGACTGGATTCGCCAGCAGGAGGCTGGAGTCCGCGATGGTATCGACGGTGCACAACTGCGTTTGGCCGTTGCCCAGGACCTGAAGCGCCGTCTGGAACTTATCCTCGAAGGCGAGACACCTTACGACATCTTCGTGCGCTGGAAACCGCTATCTGAGCAACCCATCGGCTGGAACCCAGACCTCAACGACGGAATACGCCTGAATATCCGTCCGTTCATGACCGCCGAGGTCTTGCGGCACAACAAGAAGCCGAAGCTCAACATCACTTGGGACAAAGACCGCGGAAAAGATTTGGAAAGAGCACCCTGGTTCAAGGTCTTTAGTGGCGACCGCATCAATGACTATCACTTGACGGTGGCGGAGAAGAAAAAAGCAAGAGGTGATGCAGCATGAAACTACTAAGCGTGCTCAGCTTTCGTGACTTTAAGGCGCTGGAGTTAGCCGCATGAGACTTCCCCCTGGAGCAACAGTCTGCTCACAACTTGTGACCGCCTTGCAGGCCGCGTCCAAGGTTAATTCGCATGCCGCTGCGCCTGCTGCCGCAGTGCTATGGCCCGACAAAGAGCGGCAGTGGCAAACCGCCATGCCTGCGTTGAAAAGTCTGCTACCCGGACTGTGCGAACTGGGTTCCTATGAACCTGACGGGCGTCGCGGCCCGGCGGTGTGGCTCAAGTGCGCATTGGCCGGCCTCATTCCCGAAGTTTCATTCGAGGGCGTGCCAATCGTATATCTGCCGGGCGTGAGTCGCGCGGAGTTACGGGCCATCGAGTCCTGCCCACGCGACCTGCAGCCTTTGGCCGAACTGCAATACCGCGGAGTATTTTGGAGCCAGGCCAATGCAAAGGACTGGACGGTGAGCGCCTTCTTGGCATCGAAAAGTGGCGGCCTGGGTTTGAACGTAGCGCAAGACAATGCGACGCAAGAGGTCCTGGGCCAAGCGCTGCAAGCTGGCTTGTTACTTGAGCACTCAATGGAAGAACTACACAACCGCGCCATCAACGCGGAGTGGTTGCTCAGTCTGCTAGCGCCGAACCCAGCACGCGACCTGTTGCTGTGGATGAATGCGCCAGAAGCGGCACGCCAGGACTGGGGACTCGTGCTATGGGAGGTATTTGCCAAGCGCTGCAAGTCGGACTTCGGCTTTGACCCGTTGGCCGATGGTGTGCTGGTTGCCACCGAGCGTTTGGCCAAGGGTGAAGGCAAATGGGGAGCGGTGGCAGTGCTCTACCGAGACTCCTTTGCAAGCTTCCCGAATATCTTCGGTCTACTGTCCAAGGTCCAGCCGCCGCAGTTTGGGCTTTTCCCCGAACAGGACCAGCTGGCAGGCTATCCGCAGGCCAACGAGCAGGGCGAAGCTGCGTTGCGCTATGCCCTATCGGCTTGTGCCGTCATGGATGCACCGCAGGCTCGCGCGGCCGTCGCTGCTGCTGAGAAAGAGCACGGCTTTCGGCGTGGCTGGTTGTGGGCCCGCATGGGGCGCTCGCAGCTGGCGACGGCGTTGGAGCATTTGACTGAGCTGGCCCAATGCAGCGCAAATGTGCCCGTTGGGCAGACTCCTTCGGAATTGGCAGTGAGCTACCAGCAGACTGGGTGGCGTGTTGACAACGCCGCGCTGCAGGCACTTGGATGTGTGCATTCTAAGAGCGACCTGGAGGCTGTGAGTGGAGCGATGCGCGCGATGTACTTACCCTGGCTGGAAGAAGCGGCACGTCGGTTGCAGGAGGCCGTGAAGGAGACGGGTGGGTTGACGCCGGTTGAGCTCTCGACTGTCAATGCCCTGGCTGCCGGCACTTGTACTGTGTTTGTTGATGGTCTGCGGTACGACGTTGCAATGCGACTTCAACAACGCATTTCGGCCTTGGGAACAACGAAGTTGTCAGCACGCTGGACCAGCCTTCCGTCGGTGACAGCGTCGGGAAAGGCGTGGTGTTCGCCGGTGGCGGCCTTCATCGCTGGTGCTGCCGATGACGTCGACTTCGAACCTCGGGTGGCTGCAGACGGCAAGCCTCTGTCCGGTCATAACTTTCGCAAGCTTCTCGCCGAACACGGCGTGCAGCCACTAGGCAAGCATGAGTGCGGCGACCCGCAGGGCCGTGCTTGGACAGAAGCTGGCGACCTGGACCACTATGGGCACGAACATGGCATTCGACTGGCTCGCGACATGGACACTCAACTCGACCAAGTAGTCGAGAGGGTCAACGAACTTTGCGACGCAGGGTGGAGACGCATCCGCATCGTCACTGACCACGGTTGGCTGCTTATTCCGTACGGCTTACCTAAATCCGACCTGGCCAAGCATCAGGCGGAGACGCGTTGGGGCCGTTGCGCCGTACTTAAGGACAGTGCACATGGCACCTCGCTGACATTTGGCTGGGACTGGTGCAAGGATGTACAAGTGGCGTATGCGCCTGGGGTGACCAACTTCATCGCCGGGGCCGAGTATGCTCATGGCGGCATTAGTCTGCAGGAATGCCTGGTGCCGGTGCTGGAGTTGAACAGTGTCGGCACCTCTGGGGCGGCTTCCCCTGTCGTGCTGAAAGCGGTGACATGGAAAGGATTACGCTGCACGGTCGTCGTGGAGGGCGCATCGCCCGGTCAGCGCGTGGACATCCGCACTGAGGCGGCTTTAGCTTCCAGCTCGCTGGTGGCCAGCGTCAAGCTTTTGGAAGGGGGTAAGGCCAGCTTAGCTGTGGCCGATGATGAACACATGGACGCGGCCGCTGTGGTGGTTGTGTTGGACTCCAAAGGCGAGATACTTCTGAAGCAGGCCACCACGGTGGGAGAGAAATAGTAATGCAACTCGATGAGCTGGACCGTAAGGCCACAACAGCGTTCGAAGGCTATGTGGTACGAAAGGACCTGGTGCGAACTTTCAGTCGTCAGTTCCCTGTGCCAACCTACGTGGTGGAGTTCCTACTTGGCCGCTACTGCGCTACGACCGACGAAGCCGAAATCCAGGAAGGCCTGGACATCGTGCAGCGACAACTGGGTTCGCGTACGGTCAAGGCGGGTGAGGAAGAGCTATTTAAGGCCCGCGCCCGTGAGGCCGGTTCTGTGAAAATCATTGATATCATCACTGCGCGCTTGGACTCGAAGACAGATTCTTATGTTGCCACTTTGCCTAGCTTACGACTCAATGACGTACGGCTGACGCCAGAGATGGTAAAGGAGAACGAGCGCATGCTGACTGGCGGCTTCTACGCCGAAGTCACGCTAGGCTATGACTCGTCGATTGCGCAAGAGAAGGGCGGACGGCCCTTTGGTGTGGATGCTTTACGTGCCATTCAACTCTCCAAGCGCGAGGTGCTGGATGTGCTGGCCAAGGGACGCGAGCAATTTTCGACGGTGGAATGGTGCGACCTGCTGCTGCGCAGTGTGGGCTTTGAGCCGGAAACCTTGTCTGCACGTGCGAAGGATGCGCTCTTATTGCGCATCGTCCCATTTGTCGAGCGCAACTACAACCTGGTGGAGTTAGGCCCACGCGGCACAGGTAAGTCACACCTATTCCAGCAGGTATCTCCCTACGCGCACCTCATCTCGGGGGGCAAGGCCACGGTTGCCCGTATGTTCGTCAATAACGCTAGCGGTCAGCGCGGGCTAGTGTGTCAATACGATGTTGTCTGTTTCGATGAGGTGTCCGGCGTGTCCTTCGACCAAAAGGATGGCGTCAACATTATGAAGGGCTACATGGAGAGCGGTGAGTTCTCGCGAGGCAAAGAAAGCATTCGAGCGGACGGTTCCATCGTATTGGTGGGTAACTTCGACGTCGATGTTGAACATCAGCAGCGAATCGGCCACCTATTCGGGCCGTTGCCGCCAGAGATGCGTGATGACACGGCCTTCATGGACCGAATTCACTGTTTCTTGCCTGGCTGGGACGTGCCTAAGCTCAATCCAGGGTCGTTCACCGAGCATTTCGGCTTAGTCAGCGACTTCCTTTCCGAATGTTTCACGCAGTTGCGGAATCAGAGCCGCGTCTCGACCTTGCAAGGCCGCGTATTCTGGGGCGGCGCGCTTTCGGGCCGCGACCTCAACGGAGTGAACAAGACGGTCAGCGGCCTTCTCAAGCTCCTTTATCCGAACGCCGAGATGCCGGTTAGCGACGAGGACCTCGAGTGGGCAGTGCGCCTGGCATTAGAGGTACGGCGGCGGGTGAAGGAGCAGCAAAAGCGCATCGGCGCAGCCGAGTTCCGAAACACGCACTTTAGCTACAAGATGGGCATCGAAGGTGTTGAAAAGTTCGTCAGCACGCCCGAGCTTCAGAGTCAAGCCGGCATTGGAGATGAACCACTGGAATGTGGGCAGATTTGGACGCTTAGTCCTGGTGGTCAAGATGAGCACTCAGGTCTGTTCCGCCTTGAAGTGACAGAGGGGCCCGGTAGTGGGGTTCGAGTTCTCAACAACCCTGTACCAGCACCGTTTAAAGAGTCCATCCGCTGTGCTGAACAGAACCTTTATGCGAGAGCCCAGCAGCTAGTTGGCGACCGAGACCCGCGTTCTCACGAGTTCTCAGTACAACTGCGTGGCTTTGACGCAGCCAAGTCGGGTGCTAAGACCGGAGTGGCCGCGTTAATCGCCCTCTCGAGCGCGCTTCTAAAAAAATCGGTTCGAGGTGGTTTAGTAGTCGCTGGTGAGGTGACACTGGGTGGAACCATCGAGCCAATCCACAACGCGGTTACTTTGGCCGAGATTGCCGTCGAAAAGGGAGCAAAGGCGCTGCTGCTCCCTGTAGCTTGCCGTCGGCAGCTATTTGACCTGTCTGATGAAATGGCCACAAAGCTCGACATCGAGTTCTATCAGGATGGACGTGATGCGCTTCTGAAAGCACTCGGTGACTAATCTCCGGCTAGATACTGACGCCGCGTTATGCGACGCGAAGTTCTTTAACCAGTGACTCGCATATGCGCGCGGCAAATGGACTTCGGCCGTGTATTCGCAAGGGCGGTAGAAAACTTTACTAGTAGGACAGTTTTGCGGCGGGTCTCGTTGTTCAGCTCATACATGGCGGCATTGCAGTCGGCATGCCTAGCAACCACGGGGCGAACTGTCTTATTAGGACACCTTTATTTCTGGGTATTTTATTGGCCGACCAACCGGGGCTGAGCTGAGCTGAGCGCGTCAGGTGGCACTTGGCGCGAAACTGTCGAGCAACACTTTCTAGTCCGAAGCTCGCCGCCGGCCTATCCATTTTGCCGCCGCGGCAGGCGCGAGCAACTCATGCGGCGAAAGTGTCCTACTAGGACATTTTTCGAGCGAGTGGGACAAGCAAAATCAATGCGCTGTCACGAATCAGAAAAACTGTCCTACTAGGGCAGTTTTGGTAGCGGGCGACTGCAGTCAGTAAATGAGGAGAATGAAAATGTCTTTTCTTGCATGTATGGCCTGGATTAAGCGCTGCAATATATTGTTGCTTATTGTAGTCATTGCTATGAGCATATCGTCATCCGCTCACGCCTCGGACCCGATTGAGCGCAGAGTCACTGGTGAATGGCGATTTACTGCTGCGCTTGACGGTGCGGAGATTGCCTCCCTTGACGAGCGCGAGGCACAACAACTGCTTGGCCAGGTTTTTACAATAAAAAAAGAGCAAGTAAAATTTGGAGAAATGGACTGCGGAAAAACGGGATTTGATGCGCACAAGGTCGAACCGCAGCTTCATTTGCGCAAAGAATTTCATGCCAGTTCAAAGGAACTTGGTATGCCCACGCCAGTTACGGTCGTCGACCTGAGCTGTACTTCCGTCTTTATCACCAAGCCAAATCACTTGGTCATTTTTTGGCAGGGTTGGTTTTTTGATGCTGTGCGAGTCAAGAAATAATGAACGATTAGTAGCCTATGCAAGTGCGTCAGAGCCCTGCACAGGCCAGAGATCTATTAATCAAAAAGGGTTAGCTGACAAGCTATCCCTTTTCTTCAACTCAATGCGTCTGTTCAGCAGGCGGAATTCCATCCAGCGCCAGATGCCGCGGCAAATTCATCGTAAAAGCACACCCCACACCCGGAAAATCCTCCACCGACAGCTGACCGCCATTACGCGAGATGCTCTGGCGCGCAATCGACAAGCCCAAGCCAAGCCCCGAGCGATCATCACCACGTTGCGTGAACGGTGAAAACATTTTTTCTGCATTCCCCGCTGGCAAACCACCACAGTGGTCTCGCACAACGATCAGAACACGTTGCCCTTCCGCATACGCTGTCAGTGAGACAGCGGTATGCGCGCAGGTAAACTTCAGCGCGTTATTGAGCAGATTGGCCAGCGCGGCGAGTAACAGATCCCGGTCGCCCTGGATGGCCAGCAGTTTGTCGACGTCAGCGACAACGAGGGCCGAGCCACGCTTGTCAGCTTCAAGCTGCGCCGAATCACGTGCTTCGTGAATGAAATCGGCAAGCGAGAAAATGCCTTTCGGCCCCGCTGCGGCGCCCTCGGCTCGCACATCTTCCAGTGACAGGTTGATCAGGCGCTGCATCGCCGCGTGCCCACGTTTGAGCAAGGCGCCGGTGGCGCCCGAAATGGACAGATGGCCAACTTCCATCGCGGCGACTGCCATGGTGGCCACGCTCAGCGAATTGCGCAGTTCGTGCATCAGGAAACCGAGGCGCTCGTTGGTTTCGGAGGCGTAGCGATCAGAGATGGCACAGTCGCGTTGGAAGGAAAATTCAGTGACTGCACTGGCGATGGCGTTGTCCAGGCAGCGGTTGAGGGTACGAAATTCATCCGCTGAAAACGGTGCATCGCGCTCGATGGCCAGGTCGGTGATCGCCTGGCACAAGTCGCCATAATCGTGCACCACCTGGTCCACCGTGTAATCCAGAGCAAGCAACGCGGCGCCGTGCGCGGCAGCCGTCGCACCCATTTCCGATGCGTCCTTTCTCTCGCCCCCGGAGGCGCCGGAGATAGCCATTGCAGCCGCTGTGTCAATCTTCTCTTCTGCGTATAGCGTTTTCGTCAACTGCTCCAAAAACATGGGTATGCCAGTACGCAGTTGCTCTCTGGATGCGTTCCGTTGCGGGCGCTTGTTCACCTTGTCGATACACCGCTGGATCAGATCATCCGCATTGTTGGACAGGAATTCATACATCATGGTCGGCCTCCCAGGCAAGACGCCTGCAGCCTCCATTGGCATGAGTGCTGTTTTTCAGAACGTTATCCGTCCCATTGTAGGGCCAAATCATCGCAGCACGGCATTTTGTGCAACATTGATATGCCTTATCTGCTTGCAGGAAGGCGCAGGCCGCGACACCGGGAATCTGGTCGAGCGCCATTCATCGGGCATGCAAACCCATGCATAATGACGGATTGGGCCCACGGCCAGATTCCTCTGACAAGATTCGCATGGTCATCCATACCGCCGCAGATACACAGCGTACGCATAATGATATCGACGTCGGCGTGCGTCTGGTCGACGCTCTGCGGCACCACGCGGGCGCTGCCAAGGGCGCGCCTGTCAACTACAAGGACCTGCTCAGGCTGGCCCGTCTTCTGTATCCCAAAGACCTGATCCTCGATCGCGCAGTGCAGGTTGGTATCGGTGCCAAACTCCGGTTCGTCGAGGCATTCTGCGCGGCCCATGGCTTGCCCAATCTCGCGGTCCTTGCCGTCGGGCCAACAACGATGCGGCCGCCTGCGCAGTACGAGGGCGACTGGGACGCTGACCGCCACGCCGTCGCGGCGTTCGACTGGACCACGATCAACGCGCAGCTTGCCGACTATGCCAAGACCGCACGCGCCGCCGTGTCGGCACGCCTGAAGCCGCGCAAGGAACGGCCGGCCGACGTGTCGTGGTACGCCTATTTCTGCTCGCACCGCAAGGAATGTGAGTGGATCGGGAAAGAGGACAAGCAGGAAATCGTCAACCTGATCATGGCCGGCATCGATCCGGATACCGCCATGAAGCGGGTGCAGGTCGCCAGAACCGAATTTGGCGAAACAGCGTAATACGGCGTCAGTTCAACGCGGTTGTCTGTCGGACGTTGACGGCGCCGTCCTGGCGCCGGTGGGCGCTTGCTCCGCGTGCGCCAGGGCGCCGCTGCGGTCCAGCACATAATGATCCAGGTCGCGCGCCAGGATCAGATTGCCGTTGTACTGCGCGCGTGCCTCATCCTCCAGCAGCGCCATCGGCAGCGCGCCATGGTCCTGATAGCGCGGACTGAAATGCGTCAGCACCAGATTGCGCACGCCCGCTTCTTCGGCAAAGCGCGCTACCCGCATTGCTGAAGTGTGCTGCGGACCCGGGCCGATCTTTTGCAGCACGTCTTCGGTATAGGTGGCCTCGTGCACCAGCACGTCCGCGCCATGCGCTGCGGTGGCCAGCAGCTCTGGCCGATCGTTGTCGCCGGCGACGACGATACGCCGCGCGCGGCGTGGCGGCATCAGGTAGTCCGTCGCCTTGATGAAGCGTCCATCGGCCAGCGTCACGTCGCGCCCTTTCTGTAGATCGCCCCACAACGGCGACGCCGGCACGGCATCCGCACGTAATTTCTCCGTGTCCAGGTGGCGCGCCATGGCCGCTTCCGTGAATCCATAGGCCCAGCAGGGAAGGCCGTGTGACAACGCCGTTGCATCCACCGCCAGCTCGGGCATGAGCGGCGCATTGGCCAAGTCACCAGCCGAGTCGCCAGCCAGATCACTCGGCGTCAGCCAGACGAGCGGGAAGGGCAGACTCAGCTGGCTCGCCACCATGATGGCCTCGATCATGCCGCGCAGCGGCGGCGGGCCGACGACCGTCAAGGCGTCGCTGCGGCCCGCCATGGCGGCGCTGGCGAGCAGCCCCGGCAGGCCGTAGCAATGGTCGCCGTGCAGGTGCGTGATGAACACGGCGCGCAGGCTCATGACGGATAGAGGCGTGCGCAGGATGCGGTGCTGCGTGCCTTCGGCGCAATCGACCAGCACCCATTGTTTTGCACCGCGCAGGCGCAGCGCCAGGCCCGACATATTGCGTTGCCGGGTCGGCGTGCCGGCCGACGTCCCCAGGACAATGATTTCCATAAGCGGTTCCCGTGAAGTGACGTTGCCATTATCCGTCACGCCAACGCAAACGGGCAGAAGCTTATTCGCGGGTGACCGCAGGCGCCGACGATGCCACGGCAGGCATCATCGGTGCCGCAAACGGCGTCACGCCAAACAGCAGCGAGCGATGCGCGCCGACGCCCGCCATGGCGCCATCGGCCACCGAGAGCGCCACCGTGCTGGCGGCGCGCATGGCGTCACCAGCGGCGAACACGGCGGGCACCGTGGTCTGCCGGCTGTCGTCCGTGCGAATGAACGGTCCCAGCGGCCCCTGATCGAATGCGCAACCGAGTTGCTCCGCAATCGGGCTGGTCATGTGCACGCGCCCGTAGGTGAAGAGGCCCGTCATGATTTCCTGGCGCCCGTCTTCCAGCACGACCGTAGCGACATTGACCAGCCGGCGCACCGGTGTCTCGTCGATCTCCACGCCGCGTGCCTGCAGGTCGGCCCGTTGCGCGTCGTCCAGCGGGCACACCCCGTTGGTGAACAACGTCACCTGGCCCCAGTGCGGCAGCATCTGCGCCTGGTGCACCGACAGCGGGCCGCTGGCCAGTACGCCGATGCGGCCTTCGTTCAGTTCGTAGCCGTGGCAGTACGGGCAGTGGAACACACTCTTGCCCCAGCGCTCGGCCAGGCCGTCGATGGGGGGCAGGTCGTCGCGCACGCCGGTGGCCAGCACGAGGCGTGCAGCGCGCACGGTGTCGGCGCCATCGAGTTCGACGATGAACCCATCGCCATCCTGGCGGGCCGAGGTCGCCGTGCCGTCGTGCCAGTCCACGTTGGGATAGGCGGCGACGTTGGCGCGGCCCTCGGCGGCGATGTCGGCGGCCGGCTGGCCGTCGCGTGTCAGAAAGCCGTGCGAATTGGCGGCGTAGCGGTTGCGGCGCTGGCCCGCGTCGACCACCAGGATGCGGCGCCGTGCGCGCGCCAGTTGCAGCGCGGCCGACAGGCCGGCGTAGCTGCCGCCGATGATGATGGCGTCGTAGGGCAATGGTGATGCCGGTGTCGGGTCAGTCGTGTTCATGCTTGGGCCTCGTATGAAGGTGATTGTCGTAACGTCCGTTGAAGTCGCGCGACAGGTCGGCCAGGCTCACCTGGCCGAGGCGCTCGACCAGCAGTGCCTCGGCATCGGCAAACGCGCTTTCGAGCGAGGCATTCACGACGCGCTCGACCAGGCATTCGCTGTGCTCGTTGCGGTTGCCCATTGCGAACACAGTGGGCGCGCCGACGGCATCGTAGACATCGCGCAGCGTGACCTGGGCCAGGTCGCACGTCACGGTCCAGCCGCCGCCATGGCCGCGCTCGGAGCTGATGTAGCCGCGTTCGCGCAGGCCGGCCAGCACGCGCCGCACCAATACTGGGTTGGTGCCGAGCATGGCGGCCATCTGCTCCGAGGTCATCGGGCGGTCACTGTAGGCCAGGTGCAGCAGCACGTGGAGGACGGAAGAGAGTTTGCTGTCGCGTTTCATGTAACTAATGATAGTACAAAAACGGGCAGCAGATCGTGATGCGCTGGAAAAGCAGCGATTTACGGCAGCTCGGTGGGGGAAACGATGGGCTTGGTGGGAGTAGAAGGCAGCTTCAGGGTCGGCAGATACCACCACATATACGTGCTCACGCAGGCGCCGATCACGCCCATCATGATCAGGATCGCGATGCTGTCGAAGTGCCGCGATGACCATGCCATCGAGCCCCACAGCATCACCGTCGCCACGATCTTGCCCTTGAGCGGGATGCCGTGGCCGGCCTCGAAATTGGCGATGTACTTGCCGAATACCCG
Organism: Massilia aurea; assembly: GCF_014200505.1. Classification (GTDB taxonomy): domain Bacteria; phylum Pseudomonadota; class Gammaproteobacteria; order Burkholderiales; family Burkholderiaceae_D; genus Telluria; species Telluria aurea_B. The sequence continues at coordinate 522,485 of NZ_JACHBX010000004.1, forward strand.
GTGCCCGATCAGCCAGCGGTGCAGGCGCACCGAGCCACGCGCGAAGCAGGCCGAGGCCAGCAGCAGGAAGGGTGTCGTCGGCAGCAGCGGCAGGAAGATGCCGAGGATGCCCAGCAGTACAGCCAGCACGCCGAGGACGTTATAGAAAACTTTCATGGCGTTACTCTAGCACCCTCGGATCAAACTTGTCGAAATGACTACCCGGTATGCATTCTTTGCAACTCGGTCGCATGACGCGTGGTTGAACCGTATATTGTTACACAACTTTAAATTCCCATTTGCAACTTTTAACGCAGAAGTCAGTATAATGTCCAGTCCAACGACGGGCGCGTTTATTTGGCAGGACCAGGAATTGTTTTGACGCCCGGCTATCCATTCCATGTGCTGTCCATCTGTTGCCTGGCTCGATCCGGCCGTCTTCCATGCCTTATCCCATGTCGTCCCACTCTTCCGTGGCCGTGTTCGGCGGCTACGTCAAGCGCCGCGTGCTGCGCCACCTGCTGCTGTACCTGGCGCTCATGCTGCTAGTCGTCTGGGGCCTGGTCGCCGTCGAACAGGCGCGCTTTGCCGAGCTGGCCGAAGCCGGCGGCAAGAGCAATGTCCAGAACCTGTCGCGCGCGTTTTCGGAAGAGGTCAAGGCCACCGTCGGGCTGATCGATTTGTCGCTGGTCCAGCTGCGCGGTACGTGGCAGCGCGACCCGGCTGATTTCGCCCAGGGCGTGGCCGAACACGCGCGCCATCTGCGCATGCCCATCCATTTCACCGTCACCGATGCGGGTGGCCGTCTGCTGTACACGAATGATGGTGCGGGCCCGCCAGGGCTGGCGCTGGGAGAGTTGCCCGAGTTCGCCATCCACCGCACGCAGGCCGGCGACCGGTTGTATGTCGGCCGCCCCGAGAGACATCGTGTCAGCGGGCAGTGGTCGGTCCAGTTTACGCGCCCGATCCGCGATGCCGGCGGGCGCCTGACGGGCGTGATTGCTGCTGCGGTGCCGCCGTCGTATTTCCTGCGCTTTTACAACAGTATCGATCTGGGGCCGGATGCCGCTGTCAGCCTGATGCGCCTGGATGGCACCATCATCGCGCGCAGCTCGCTCCCGGACGGCGAACGTTATATGGGCGTCAACATGGCGCAGGCGCCGCATATTCGCGCCAAAGGTATCAGCGGCATGTTCCGCAAGGTCAGCGTACTCGACGGTATCGACCGTATCTTTGCCTGGTACAAGATGCCGGATTACGGCCTGGTGGTCACGGTCGGCCAGGCCGTCCACGACGCCGAGGCGCGCTTCACCCAGCAAAGCGCGATGATGCGCAATGTGGGCGTGGTCGTCTCGCTCGTGCTGGGTCTGCTGGGGTGGGCGGCAATCGGCGCTGCCGACCGACGCCGGCGCGCGCTCAGGGCGCTGGCGGCGGCCGAGGCGCGCTGGAAGCTGGCGCTGAACGCTGCCGGCGATGGCGTCTGGGATTGCGACATCACGCAAGGCACGGCGCTGCTCTCGCCCAGTGCGCAGCGCATCCTCGACAGCGAACATGCGACCGTCTCGTGGTTTGGCAGCAATGGCCTGGCCGAGCTGGTGCATCCGGACGAATTCGGGGCCGTGCGCGCAGCCTTGCGCGACCATATCGAGGGCATCACGCCCGACTACGCGATGGTGCACCGGATCCGCATGCGCGATGGCAGCTGGCGCTGGATCGAGGCACGTGGCACCGTTACCGAGCGGGGCGAGCGCAATGAACCGCTGCGCATGGTTGGCACCTTCTCGAACATTGACGCGCGCAAGCAGGAAGAAGAGCGCATGCGGCGCATGGCGCATGAAGACCCGCTGACCAAGCTGCCCAACCGCGTGCTGCTCGACGACCGCATGCGCCAGGCGATCCGGGTTGCGGCGCGCGACGGCCACAAGGTGGGCCTGATCTATTTTGACCTCGACAAGTTCAAGCCAGTCAACGACACCTACGGCCACGCGGTGGGCGATCGTCTGCTGTGCATGGTGGCCGAGCGCGTGCGCGGGGTGCTGCGTGAATCGGACACGCTTGCGCGGGTGGGCGGCGACGAATTCGCCGTGCTGCTGCCGCGCTGCGCGCAGGCCCAGGACACCGAGCGCGTGGCCGCCGCCATCCTGGCCTGCCTGGAGCAACCGTTCATCGACGGCCCGCGCGAACTGAATATCTCCGGCAGCATTGGTTACGCCATGTATCCCGATTGCGGCGACGATGGCGAAGTGCTGCTGCACTGCGCCGACCTGGCGATGTACGACGCCAAGGCGCACGGGCGCAACCGGATCTCGGGCAGCTACCGCACCCGCGTCGGCTGACAGCCGGCGGCCGGCATCACAGCAGCGCGCCCATGTCTGGCGCCGCCTGCGTCGGCAGCGCATGCGCCGTGTGGCGCGGCAGGTAGATCGTTACCGTGGTGCCGGCACCCGGCTTGCTCGCCAGCCGGATCTGCCCGCCGCTCTGGCGCACGAAGCCGTGCGCCATCGACAGTCCCAGTCCCGTGCCTTTGCCTTCCGGCTTGGTGGTGAAGAATGGCTCGAATGCGTGCTCCATCACCTCGGGCGGCATGCCGTGGCCCGTGTCGGCTACCGTGATCATCACGTAGTCGCCCGGCGCCAGCTCGGCATCGAGCTGGCCGGCGGCGGTGCTGATCGTCACGTTCTCCAGGCGCAGCGCGATGTGGCCGCCGCCTTCCATTGCATCGCGTGCATTGATGATCAGGTTGAGCAGCACATGCTCGAGCTGGTTCGGGTCGACCAGCGTCGGCCACAGGTCGGGCGCACTGCTGCGCTCGAGCTTGACGGCATCGCTGGCGGCGCGCTGCAGCAGGCTGTCGCTACGGTCGAGCAGCTCGGCCACGTTGACCACGCTCGGGTGCAGCGGCTGGCGCCGTGCGAACGCGAGCAGCTGGCCGGCCAGCTTCGAGCCGCGTTCGACCGCATCGAGCACGTTGTGCAGGCGCTTGCGCGTGGGCGGGCCATCGGCGCGCAGCATCAGCTGCACGTTGGCGCTGATGATGTGCAGGATATTGTTGAAGTCGTGCGCCACGCCGCCCGTCAGCTTGCCCACCGCTTCGAGCTTTTGCGCACGGTGCAGTGCCATGCGCGCTTCGACCAGGCGCGCCTGGCGCTGCAGTTCGCGTTCCTCGGCGGCGCGGCGCGACGTGATGTCGCGCACGAACACGGTGGCGCCGGCGCCGTCCGACGGCGGCAACAGCGCCACCGCCAGTTCGACCGGCACGCGCCGGCCGCTCGTGTGCAGCACCTCGGTTTCGGCCGGCTGGCCCGGCAGCGGGCCCACGCCACTTTTGGCAAACGCATCGAACGCGTTGCGGAAGGCTGCATGGCCTTCGGCAGGCAGCAATTCCTCGGCCGGGCGGCCGATGGCGTCTTCGGCTTCCATGCCGAAGATCTGCGACGCCTGCGCGTTCCAGTCGGTCACGCGCCCCTGGCGGTCGAGCGCGACAAAGCCGTCGTAGGCAGTTTCGAGGATCACGCGGGTACGGCGGCCGTCAGCGGCGATGCGATCGTGCGACTCGCGCAATTCGAGCGTCATGGCATGCGCCAGTTCCAGCGCGCGCCGGCGCGAGCTGGCCAGCAGCCAGACGATCAGGCTGGCAAGTGCACCGAGCACGACGCCGGCGATGGCGATCATGCGCGGGCGGGCGGTGTCGAGCGTGGCTTCCAGCGTGGTGCCGGAACCCATCCGCACGGTCCAGACGCGGCCCGCGATCATCATCCGGGTGGTCGTGGACAGGCGCGGCGCCGTGTGCGTGGCGACGCCGGCCGACTCGTACAGCAGCGTGGCCGGTGAGCTGGTGTCGCCATCGTGGATCGTGACGTCGAGGTCCAGCGCGCTCACGCCGCCCACGCGGCGCATCAGGTCATTCATGCGAAACGGCGCATAGATCCAGCCGGTCAGCGCGGCGCGGCGCTGTGCGGTGTCGTCGGTCAGGCGGCCCGTGCGATACACGGGCAGGTACATCAGCACCCCGGATTCGGCGCTGCCATCGTCTTCCTGCACCAGCACCACCTTGCCGCTCAGGGTCGCCTGACCGCTGTCGCGCGCTGCCAGCAGGGCCGCGCGGCGCGCCGGTTCGCTGGCCATGTCGAAACCGAACGCGCGCAGGTTGCGCGCATTGAACGGCTCGATGTGCGAGATCACCGCGAGCAGCGCGCCCGACGCCGGGTCGCCCGGCGCTGGTTGAACACGGTAATCGGGAAAGCCATCGGCGCGCACCTGCGCCTCGTGCGCCGCCACGTCGCCGGGCGCCAGCCGCGTGGCGATGCCGAGCGCGCCGATGCCGGGGAAATTCTGCACCAGGTCCAGGCTCTGGTAATACTCGCCGAACACGGCGCGCGGCAGGTCGACCGAGCCGCGCAGGAACCCGCGCGCGCTTTGCAGCACCTGCTCGTAGACGAGCATGCGCCGGCTGATGTTGTAGGTCATCGCGCGGGTGCGATAATCGAAGGCTTCGCGCAGCTGCGCCTCGGCACTGCGCTGCGCGCTCGCCCAGGCCGCCCAGGTCACCAGCAGCGTCAGCACGAACACCAGCAGCGCCATCAACAGTGGCGCGTGGCCGGCGGCGGGCGGCGGCGGTGAGGCAGGAGGGCGGAGAGGGGTGTGCTGCATGTCCTTGTGTAGTGCAGCCGTGGTGGCGCAGTAGATGGGAGCGGTAGGGTCACCACAGGATACGCACCCTCGCATTCATGGGGCGCACGCAACTTTGCTAATTTGTTAATGAGCTGCCAATCGGGCTCGTCGCTGTTAATTTATTTTATGAAACATTCTAGCCGGAATCTTCTTTGTTGTAAGTATGCGGGTGCGGTATGAGGCAATTCCTGTATCGCTATCTGCCATTGACGGTGCTGGCTGCAGTGCTTGGCCTGGTCGTGCTGTGGAGCATGCTGGCGCCGGTCAAGGGCCGCAGTCACCAGTTACTCCTGGCGTTTCCACCCGGCGTGACGGTCAGTGGCATGGCCGTCCCTGGCGAAATCCGCCTGACGCGTGGCGTGCAGGATGTGCTGCTTCTACGCAACAGCGACCGGGTGCCGATCGTATTCGGTCCGCTCAAGATCGCGCCCGGGCGCGACGTGCGCCTGCCATTCAGTGACGAGGGCGTGTTCGAGTACGTGTGCCCGCCGGTGCTGGGCAAGGTGGTGCGCGTGCGCGTGGTGACCGCACCCGGCCCCGGCTGGGCGCGCCTGGTCTGGCGCCTGGGCAGCCTGCGCCAGTGGGTGCGCTACCTGCCGCTGCGCTCGCCGCAGGACTGATGAGCTGCGGCGGGGCCCCAAAGGCAGGGTGATCCGCAGCAGCCGTGGGCCCGGGCAATCGTGTCCCGTGTTGGCGACGATTCTGTCATCATGAACCCATGTCGACGATTTCCATGCCACTGTTCCCGCTCAGTACGGTGCTGTTTCCGGACGGGGTGCTGCCGCTGCAGGTGTTCGAGGTACGCTACCTCGACATGATCAGCCGTTGCATCGTCGACGGCACGCCGTTCGGCGTCGTTTTGCTCACCAGCGGCCACGAGGTGCGCAAAGCCGATGCCCAGCAAGAGCGCTTCGTGGCCGCCGGCACCATCGCCTCGGTTACCGAAACCACCGCCGAAACCCCGGGCCTGCTGCAAGTGCTGTGCCGTGGCGGGGCGCGTTTCAATGTCGTTACTGCCGAGCAGCGTGTCAACGGGCTGTGGGTGGCCGAAGCCGAACTGGCCGAAGATGACCAGATCGTGCGCATTCCGTCCGAGCTGCAGGGCGCCGCCGATGCGCTCGACCGCGTGCTCAATTCGCTGCACGAAGTCCCGCAGCACCGCTGGCCGGTGCAGCCGCCGTTCCGGCTGGACGACTGTGGCTGGGTCGCCAATCGCTGGTGTGAGCTATTGCCATTGCCCAACCAGCAAAAGCACAATATGCTGATGCTTGATAACCCCGTGATCCGGCTTGAACTGCTGCACGATGTCCTCGACGAACATGGGTTGATCACTTCCTAGCCGCTCATCGGGGTTCAGCCAGCATGACATTCTCGGACGACCTGCTCATTGCGTACATCAACGGCGACCTTGCCGAGCCGGCGCGTGCGGCGGTCGAACGGGCTGCGCGGGCCGATCCGGTCCTGGCGGCGCGCGTGGCGCAGCATCGGGCCGAACTGCGCAGCGGGGACGGGCGCAGCATCGGGGTCTCGGCCAATGGCCACGATGGCGGTCCCAGCGCGCAGCGCGCGGTGCCGCACGGGGCCAAGGTGGTACACCTGAACAGCCTGCGCCCCGGGCGCCCGATGCCGATGCCGCAAGCGCCCGCGCCCAACCGCGTCGTCGGCCTGCACTGGGTGACGCTGGCTGCGGCGTTGCTCGGCAGCGCCATACTGGGCGCGGTCGGCTGGCATCACCTGGGGCAGGGCACCGGCGTGGCCGTGCTCGACCATGACAATGGCGTGCTGATCGCGCGCGGTGCGCTGGTGACGGCCCTGGCCGAGCAACTGGCCACGCCGGGCCCGTCCGACAGCGGCGTGCGCATCGGGATCACGTTCGTGGCCAAGGATGGCGGCTATTGCCGCAGCTTCGTGGTCGACACCACCGCCGGCCTGGCCTGCCTGCGCCGTGGGCGCTGGACGATTCCGGTCCTGTCCCAGGGCACGGCCGGCGCCGCCTGGCTCGACGGCAGCATTCCGCCGCCTGCCGTGCGCGCCGCCATCGAGGCCCGCATCGCCGGCAATGCGCTCGACCCGGCCGCCGAACGCGCCGCCCAGCAACGCGGCTGGATCCGGTGAGGATGGTCCCGCCGCGCGCTGCACGCTTCCTGCTGTTTCTTCTGATAAACTGCTTAAAAAAGTGGCGGGCATATACAGGGTTGCCGATTTCGGGTATCTTGTCACCCGCTAAAAGTGTCTCTACGTCCGCTTTCTCCGGCCCGCTTGCAGGCCAATCTTCCGGTCCCGCCGCCTTGCGCCGGCGTCCGGTTTCCGTTGTCACCCCTCGCTGCGTACTGCCGATCGCGATGGGCCAACCTGCCCGATCGTAGAGCTGAACGAATGATTTCCCGAAAAAACTATGTCTGATACCCCGAACAATACCGAAGTCGCTGTCACGCCAGACGTGGACGTGCTGGTCGCTGCCGACGCCGTCCCGGTCGTGCGCTTTGCCGATTTCGGCCTGGCGCCGGAAATCCTGCGCGCGCTGACGGACCAGGGCTATGTGCACCCGACGCCGATCCAGGCCGAAGCCATTCCTGTCGTGCTGCAGGGCCGTGACGTCATGGGCGCGGCCCAGACCGGCACCGGCAAGACGGCCGGCTTCTCGCTGCCGATCATCCAGCTGCTGATGCAGCATGCCAACCCGAGCATGTCGCCGGCGCGCCACCCGGTGCGCGCGCTGATCCTCGTGCCGACCCGCGAACTGGCGGTGCAGGTCGCCGAAAACGTCAAGGCCTACGCCAAGCACACGCCGCTGCGCGCCACCGTCGTCTTTGGCGGCATGGACATGAAGCCGCAGACCGAAATCCTGCGCGGTGGCGTCGAGATCGTCATCGCCACGCCGGGTCGCCTGCTGGACCACATCGAGCAAAAGAACGTCAGCCTCGGCCAGGTGCAGATGCTGGTGATGGACGAAGCCGACCGCATGCTCGACATGGGCTTTTTGCCCGACCTGCAGCGCATCATCAACCTGCTGCCGAAGCAGCGCCAGAACCTGATGTTCTCGGCCACGTTCTCGCCCGAGATCAAAAAGCTGGCCAACACCTTCCTGAACAATCCGCTGACCATCGAAGTCGCGCGCAGCAATGCCACCGCCGACAAGGTCACGCAGATCGTCTACAAGGTCGAAGAAGGCCAGAAGAGCGATGTCGTCGAGCACCTGATCCGCTCGCGCAACCTCAAGCAGGTGATCATCTTCTCGAACACCAAGATCGGCGCCTCGCGCCTGTCGACGCACCTCGAAAAGCGTGGCATCAAGGCCTCGGCGATCCACGGCGACAAGACGCAGCAGGAGCGCATGGCCGCCCTGGACGCGTTCAAGGATGGCGGTGTCGAAGTGCTGGTCGCGACCGACGTCGCCGCCCGCGGCCTGGACATCACCGACCTGCCGGCCGTGATCAACTACGACCTGCCGTACAACGCTGAAGACTACGTGCACCGGATCGGCCGCACCGGCCGCGCGGGCGCTTCGGGCGATGCGCTGTCGGTGTATTCCGAAAAAGACGAGCGCCTGCTGCTCGACATCGAAAAGCTGATCAAGCAGACGATCACGCGCGGCACGCTCGACGGGTTCGTTGCGCCGGCCAGCCGTGGCCGTGATGCTGCTGGTGGTCGCGAATTTGGCCGCGATTCGGGCCGAGAGTCCGCCCGTCCACCACGCGACGCCAGCCGAGAATTCGTGCGCGATGGCAGCCGCGATGCAGCAGCGCCACGCGATACCGAACGGGGGCCGCGCCGCGACGCCGAAGCCGGCCGTGGCGCGCCACGCACGCCGCGCACCGGACCCGGCCCGGGTTCGCGCCGTGAGCGCATCGATCCATGGTTCCTGAAGCCTTACGAGCCAACCAGCAGCCCGCGCAAGGAGCCCGATCCGGTCAACGCACCGGCCAAACCGGGCAAGCAGAAGCTGGCGTTCCTGCTGGGCGGCGGGCCGAAGTAACCATTGGTTCGCGTGGACGGGTTCAACGAACATTACATGAATCTGAACGCGTGGACGGCATAGCCGTCCACCCTACCGCTGCATTACCGTAGGGTGGACGGGTTTCCCGTCCACGCGTTCAAACCAACGTCAAGGCGCGCGCTTCAACGCCGCCTTGATCCGGTCCAGCAAGTCCTGATGCTGGTACGGCTTGGCCAGCACGTTCAGGCCGTCGCTGCGCATGTCCGAGCCCGGCAATTGTTCCATATAGCCGGTCGTGACCAGCACCGGCATCTCGGGCAGCCGGGCGTGCACGCGCTCGATCAGCTCCAGTCCGTTCATTCCTCCCGGCATGATCACATCGGTGAACAGCAGGTCAAACCCCTGGTCGGCATCGAGAATCTCGAGCGCGCGCTCGCCGCTGGGCGCGGCCACCACGTCATACTCCGCCATCTGCAGCATCGCCTCGGCCAGTTCGCGCACGTCGACATTGTCTTCGACCACCAGGATGCGGCAGCGTCGCTTGCCATCGGCGCCGGGTCCCTGCGCCGTTGTGCTCGCATCCTCAGTGCCCTCGGCCTGATCTGCCACGCGGAAGATCATGCGCACCTGTGTGCCGCGCCCCGGTTCGCTGTCGATGTCCAGGCGGCCATGCGACTGCTGCACGAAACCGTGGACCATCGCCAGGCCCAGCCCCGTGCCCGGTCCCTTGGTGGTGAAGAACGGCTCGGTCGCGCGGCGCCGCACGTCGGGCGTCATGCCCTGGCCTTCGTCGACCACGCAGATGCAGACATAGTCGCCGGCGCGCAGGCCCAGCTGGCGGCGCCGCTCTTCGGACAGCACGGTGGTGCCAACCTTCACGCCGCCGCCACCCGGCATCGCATCGCGTGCATTGAGCACCACGTTGAGCAGCGCCATTTCGAGGTTGGTCGGATCGATCGTGCAGGCCGGCAAGCCCGGCTTGAGGTCGAGCTGCAGGTTGATCTTGTCGCCCAGCGTACGCACCAGCATGTCGGAAAACTCGACCACGAGGCTATTGAGGCTCAGGCGCTTCGGCTCGAGCCGCTGCTTGCGTGCAAAGGTCAGCAGTTGCTGGGTGAGCTTGGCCGCCTGCATCGTCGCGCGCTGGGCGCGGCGGATCGGCTCGAGCGCCTTGTGCTGGCGCTCGGTGCCCAAGAGGGCCACGTCCAGGTTGCCGTTGATGACTTGCAGCAGGTTATTGAAATCGTGCGCCATGCCAGCCGACAGCTGGCCGATTGCTTCCATCTTCTGCGCCTGCAGGAACGATTCCTGGGTCGTACGGCGCTCGGTGATGTCCATCTGCGAGGCGAAGAAAAACAGCAGCTGTCCTTCCTTATCGAAGATCGGACCGAAGAACAGCGCATTCCAGAACGGCGTGCCGTCAGCCTTGTAGTTCAGCAGGTCGACCGCCACCGCGCGCGCCTCGGCGACGGCCTGGCGCAGCTCGGCCACGGTGTTGCGGTCGGTGTCGGGGCCCTGCAGGAAGCGGCAGTTGCGCCCGAGGATGTCTTCTTGCGTGTAACCTGTCAGGTCTTCGAACGCGCCGTTGGCGAACACGATCGGATTGTCGGGCTGGCGCGGGTCGGTGATCAGCATCGGCATGCGGGTCATTTCCACGGCCGCGAAGAAGATATTGCCGCGCTCGTCCAGGCCGCCATGCTCGATATAGCTGGCCTGCCAGTGGTTCACACCGGGATTGTCCTCGGGCGGGCCCATCGGGTTGACGGCATTGCCCTCGACCTGGCCGGCGGCCGGTACGCCGCGGCTCTGGCCGCCTCCTTGCACATCGAGGTCTTTCTTGAGCGTGTCGTCCTTGGGTGGTCCGAGTACCATGCGTTTCCTTGAGCGTGGGAGGCCAAGATGCTGAAGACGCATCTCGGAGTATGGCAATTAATATAACTGTCGGATAGCAGAGGATTCCGTTCGTGAGCGCACAAAAACGTTCACCTTGGGGGCTCATGCAGGCAAATACCTTTCGGTAACAAGCACCCCATGCGATAATCTTGCCTTAAAGCTATTTTCTGACCTGCATTTTCTCTCGGAGTTCTCGTGCACACTGATCGTCAGGCAATCGTCGCTGCTCAACATTCGCCGTATCGCGCAGACATTGATGGCATGCGCGGCATTGCAGTGGCCATCGTCGTCCTGTTCCATGCTTTCCCCACACTGATCCCTGGCGGCTTCATTGGCGTCGATATCTTCTTCGTGATTTCCGGCTATCTGATTTCGACGATTCTGATCACCGAATTCGAGACCAGGACGTTCAGCTACGGGCATTTCTATGCGCGCCGCGCCAGGCGCATCTTCCCGGCCCTGATCCTGGTGATGGGTGCGACGCTGGCCTTTGGCTGGGTCGCACTGTTCCCGGACGAATTCAAGATGCTGGGCAAGCACATCGTCGGCGGCTCGACCTTCCTGTCGAATGTGTTCCTGTGGTTTGAAGTCGGCTATTTCGACACTGCCGCCGAAACCAAGCCGCTGCTGCACCTCTGGTCGCTGGGTATCGAAGAGCAGTTCTATATTTTCTGGCCGATCCTGCTGGCACTGGCGTTCCGCTTCCGCGCCAATCTGTTCTGGCTGACGATGACGCTGCTGGCGCTGTCGTTCCTGGTCAATGTCGGCGGTATCCGTCACTTCCCGAGCGCGACGTTCTATTCCATTGCAAGCCGCGCCTGGGAATTGCTGATTGGCGCCATGCTGGCCTGTTTGTCGCTGCAGGAAGTCTCGGTGTTTTTCGGAGGCATGCGCCGGCCTGCCGCCGACGGCAGCGGGATGCAAACCCAGCCCTTGTTCGATTCGAACAGTCCGGGCGGCCGCAATGCGCTGTCGTTCGCCGGTCTGGCACTGATCGTCCTGGCGTGCGTCCTGGTGCGCGGCGGTAAAGGGTTTCCGGGCTGGTGGGCACTGCTGCCAACGCTGGGCGCCGGCTGCCTGATTGCCGCCGGGCCGCAGGCCTGGGTCAACCGCGTCATTCTCTCGAACCGTGTACTGGTCTGGGTCGGCCTGATCAGCTACCCCTTGTACCTGTGGCACTGGCCGTTGCTGTCGTACGCGCAGATCGTCGAGTCGGGCGTGCCGGCGCGGGAGATCCGGATGGCGGCCGTGGCAGGCGCCATCGTGCTCGCATGGCTGACGTACAAGCTTGTGGAGCAGCCGATCCGTCGGCGCGGGGCACGCCATCCGGCAGTGGCGATCGTCCTGGCCATCCTGGTCGTGGTGGTCGGCGCCGCTGGCGCATGGGTGTACAAGAACGATGGCATGCCGGCACGCGCAGGCATTGTCGAGAATGCGAACTTCCAGAAAGCGCTGATTCTGGTGGAAGACGTCGCGAATGCGGCAGCATGCAAGAAGCGCTACGGCTTCGACACAATTTATGAGTACTGCCTGATGGCGCACGTCGATGATGCGCCAACGATTGCCATGGTTGGCGACAGTCACGCCTATCACGTCGTTGCCGGTCTGATGAAATACTATACCGGGCAGGGCGAGAATCTCGTGTATTTCGGTACCCGGATTCCTTACATCGGCGTGCAGCCAGGCTTGAATGATCCTTATCAGGAAGCCACGGCCCAGATGCTGGAGCTGGTCCTGTCGACCAGGAGTATCAAGACCGTCATCATCTCCACGATCCTGAAGCACAATGACGAATCCCCCGAGGGCAGGCTGCTGATCGAGCAATTCCGCACCACGTTGCAGCAGTTGCGCGACGCGGGCAAGGAAGTCATTTATTTGTACGATGTGCCGACGCTGAACTTTGACCCACGGTCCTGCATCAAACGGGCTGGAATACCAAGTTCGACCACGAATCGCGATTGCGCCATGGACGTCGCTGATTTCAACAAGGCGGTCCAGGGGCACAACAAGATCGTTGCATCGGTGCTGCAGGCATTCCCGTCTGTCCTGACCTTTGAACCAGCCAGGTACTTGTGTGACGAACAGCATTGCCTGGCCAAGCGCGACAACAAACTGCTGTATCGCGACACCAACCATCTTTCCTACGATGGTGACCTGTATGTCGGCGCAAAATTCGCCGAGGAGCAGCAGGCCAGGGCGCTGCAGCGCCGGTAGGTCAGTCCGACGCTGGCGCTTCGATCGTCAGCGTCGACAGGGCGATCCCCAGCATGCGGGTGTCGACCGAAAGGCCATCTTCGCTTGGGCGTTGCGGGTGCGGTACCTCGATCTCCAGCGTCCGCTGCATGCCGTCGGTCTCGAGCTGCAGTACGACTTCGCGCGGATCATTTCCAAGCTCGAAGGTGGCGCTGGCGCTGCCGGCGCGTGCGATGAATGACTGGTTGATATTGGCGCCAAAAGCATTGGCCTTGAGGATCAGGGTTGCGTGGGGCGGCAGCGGACGGTCGAGGTGCAGCCGCACCACCTTGCCTTCTGACCAGCGCCCCCAGCTCTCCGCACTGGGCAGGCCGTCGGCTGCCTGCACCAGACCATTGCCAAAGGGCGCGCTGAACGCAAATGTCGCCACCAGGCGCCGGTTGCTGTGGGGCAGGCGAACCACCTGCCAATCGCTGCCGGCGCTCACTGCCTGGAGTCCCGGCGGAATGGCGCGCGCGCCCGAGACCACGAGCCAACGGCTGCTTGAGGCCAGCTTGTAGGCTTCCACCGGGGCCGCCGGAGGCAGATTGATCAGCAATGCATCCGGAGCGTCCATTTGAAACTGTACCCGGAACAGGTCGGCGTCGGTTGCCACGATCGTGACGGCACCCAGTTCATCGACAGGGATCACGGCGCGCGCGGCGCGTCCTGCGCTGTCCGCGGCGGCCGCGGCGGCCAGGCCCCTCAGATACACACCGGTTCCATGGCCAGCACGCAGCAGTATCAACGGCAATATCACGCAGACGAACAGCAACGTCGCTGCTCGCGGGCGCATCACCCACAGCCCCAGCACCACCAGGCCAAGCGCGAACAGCAGGTGTTCCGCGCTCTGCATCGTTGCCAGCATCGTGAATTCGGGGCCGTCGGTGATGCGCATCGCATAGCCTGGCAGCAGGAACCAGCCTGCCAGCATCAGCCCTGCCACGACCAGTGCCACGAGCAGGCGTGGCAGCCTCGTGCCTGGCGCGCGCGCCTGCCGGTCAGGCGCGCCCACCGTTGGTGCGAGCGCCGCCAGCAGCAGGAGCGGCAGGGCAAAGCTGTAATAACGCGAATGGAGGCGAATGCCCTCGTCCGGGCCGGCCGAAGCGATCGTCGCGGTATACAGTGCGGCCACGCCCACCGCCGAACCGAACATCAGGAACGCATAGAGCCACAGCCTGGTCAGCCTGCTGTCGGCGCTGCGCGCATGACGATCAAGAACGAACTGCAATAGCACTGCCAGTGGCAAACCGACGACCACCGCCAGCGCCATCAGGTGGCCGCGTGCGCTGATCCACAACGGCGCGGCCAGCTGCAGCAGGGAATGCTGGGCTGCCGAGCTGGCGCCGGATTTGTAGAAGCTGCCGAACAGCGACACGCCTGCTGCGCCGGCGAACAGGTAGCCGAGTCCGAACTTGACGGCAAAGAAGGTAGCGATCGCCATCAGCGCCGCGACCAGGCCTTGCACGGCCAACAGCCGGCCGTCGCGTGCGCGGCTGTCGGCAAACACGAACAATGCCAGGGCCGGCAATAAAAACAGGGCGTGCACTTTCACCAGGCTCATCAGGCCGAGGATGATGCCGCCGAGCGCGCCGCGGCGCCATGCCGTCCAGTGTCCCGTGCCCAGGACTGCCCAACCGAGCACTGCGAAACCGAAGAAGAACATTGCCTCGGGCATGAAGAACGCCGTGTACAGATTCAGCGGGGCGAGCAATGCGAGCAGGGCCAGCGCGCAGGCCGGGCCGGGCGCGATGAAACGCCGTGCCGTCAAATACAGGAACGGTGCGGCGGCGATGAACAGAAGGGTATTGCCAATGCGCGCGCAATCGAGGAAACCGGCGCCGCATGGATTGGTTGCGCTGAATGCCCACAGGTAGAGATACGAAGGAAGGATCGCATCGGACAAGGGCGTCAGGCGCGCCAGTTTGCTGTAGTACCACTCGTCGGCGAACACGCCTGGATACAGGCCCAGCATGCGCTGCAGCAGGAACCAGCCGATGCCGGCCATACCCAGACACAGCAACACGTTCCAGCGGTGCAGGTGTGGACCGGCAAGCGGCAGGGGAGAAGACTTTGGCATGCGTTGTTTCATTGGCAAACTGGGGGTGAAATCGATAGGGGCAGAGCGCGTCACTTGAAGATCCAGTAGCGCCCGAGCAGGTAGCCATTGACTGCCACTATCGGCAGCGACAGGATCTTGCCTATCAACGGACTGTCGATCAGCGACACTGCCAGCGCGACACAGGCGATGGTCAGCACGTAATTGACGCCCACGACGCACATGTAACGCACGAAATTGGATTTGGTGGCTGCCTGCTTGAAAGTCAGGCGGCTATGGTAGGTGTAGTTCACCACCAGTCCGGACAGGAAGCCGGCACTGGCGGCGGCCGAGTGGTGCATGCCGTTGCCGATCAGAAGCTGCATCACAGCAATGTCGATCCCGGCGCACAGCAGTCCACCGGCGATATACAGCGCCATCTGGCGTAGCGAAGCTGCATCAACCATGAGCGCGGCGCCGGAACAGCGTTTTCTTGTGGAGGGGACGACGCGGCACGGAGGCGATATCGTAGTTCAGGAACGCCAGAATCAATTGCACACCCATCATCACTGGCAAGGCTGCGAGCATCACGGTACCGGCCGGGGTTTCGGCATGGGTCTGCGCCGATTTGATCCAGTGCCTCAGACCATAGATCAGGCCAAAGCCGGTCAGCAATACGCCAGCCGGCAGCTCGATCGATGCTACCGACAGGTTGCGCAGATAGTAGTTGTAGAACAGGCGTTTGAAAAAGTTGCGTACGTTCTTGGCAGCGAACTCGGTGACCACCGTCGACACTTTCAGGTTACTGACCTCGTCGCCATAGACCGCGTCCATCGGCACGTCGAGCGCTACCGCGCCCAATGTGTTGAGGCGAAACAGCATGTCGCTTTCAAAGAAGTAACGCTTGCTGATCTTGTCGAATGGTAAATAGCGCGCCGCATCGGCGTGGATCGCCGTATAGCCGTTCGTCGGGTCGAACAGGTCCCAGTAACCCGATGACAGCTTGGTCATGAACGACAGCATGGCATTGCCAAACAGGCGTACCGGCGGCATTTCGCCGATGCGTTCCAGGTCGAAGAAGCGGTTGCCCTTGGTGTAGTCGGCTTCGCCGGCCAGGATCGGGGCGACGAACATCGGGATCAGGGCAGCATCCATCTGGCCATCGCCATCGAGCTTGACGATCACCGCCGCGCCATCGGCAATTGCTGCGCGGTAGCCGGTCATGACGGCGCCGCCAACGCCCTGGTTTTGGGCATGTTCGAGCACCGTAACGCGTGCATCTCGGCAATGCTCACGCACGTAGTTGCCGCTCCCGTCAGGGCATTTGTCGTCGACGACGTAGATGCGCGTGACTTCCGGGCCAATGCCGGCGATGACGCCCAGAATATGGCGCGTGACCCGGTAGCTCGGAATGACAACGGCGATCGAGGTGGGGCCAGCGGCACTGGCGACCGGGGCCGGGATTGCGGCAAATGGTGCCTGGGTGTCGAGAACTGTCATGGTTGTGGTTTCGATGGTTGACGTACGCTCACCTCGCGCAGGAAGAAGGCCAGCAGACGTCCATCACTCGGGCCGGGCGAGCTTGGCGAAGCGTGTTCTAGTTCGATAACGAGTTCTGATCCGCGTGTGCTGGCAGGCAAAGGCAGCGCGCCTTCGCGGTCGAGGGCATGCCAGCCGAGGTCGACGCCGTTGACGCTGACCCGGGTCTGGCGGTTGCTGCCATGGTAGGCGCCGGTCAGGTGGACGCTTTCCAGCGGCGTGCCCCCAACCTTGATGCGCAGGCGCGAACGCGCACCGGTCGACCATACGCCATGCCACGCCACGCCATCGGATTCGGGTGTCGACCAGCCATCTTCAAGACGCAAGGCCTGCCCGGCGCGCAGGGCGTCGATGCCAAAGTTGTGGCGGGTGTAGCCGCCATGCACGCAGCGGAGTGGACCGTCCACATAGCGCCAGCCGCGCGCTGTCTGCGTGATCTGCTGGTCAGGCGCGAAGACGTTGTCACGCCCGCACAAGGTTTCTTCGGCGCGCGGGTTGGCATCGTTGATCAGTGCCTTGATCAGCACGCCATGGCGTTCGTAAGTGTAGATTTTGTCGGGCCAGATGTAGTCGTCGTTGCCACCCGCGCGCTCGGCGAAGATTTCCGGTTCAGGATGATACAGTTGCGGTGCTGCACCAAGCAGGCTGTCCACCACCGGGCTGAAGCTGACGTAACTGTAACTGGCGGCATGCGCCATCGCCGCGGCCTGGCAGGCGAACACGCCGATGACCAGCACGCGCGGCCAGCGTGGCGTATCGCGCAGTAATACGCAAAAGACAAACAGCAGTGGCATGGCGGCCCAGAAGGCATAGCGCATCACACCGGCTGCGCCCGAGTTCCAGTTATTGATGGCCAGCGAGGGCAATGCCAGCGCCAGCGTGAACAGCAGTGCCAGCACCAGGCCGCTGGCCATGTGCCGCCTGCTCTTGTACACCCACAGCAGCAGGCCAGCCAACAAAGCCGGTATGCCGACGATCATGCCCTGATTGAGGTCAAAGTAGAACGACAGCAGGCGCACGATACCGATGTGGCCTGAATCGGTGAACAGGCGCGCGATGATGTTCGGCGTGCCGAACTGGATCAGATTGAACAGTGGCGGCAGGCCGATCATGGCCACGCCACAGGCCAGCGCCACGATCAGTTTCACACTGATCTGGCGCCGCACGTTGGCAACCAGGCCTGTATCCGGTTGCCAGTCAAGCCACATCCGCAGTAACGGCGCGAACGCGAAGAAAAACACGATGGTCGGATTCTGCTGGCCTGCCAGCCCGGCCAGCAGGCAGGCGGCGAGCATCGCACCACTGTTAAACAGCAGCAGGGCTGCCAGCAAGGCCGCCGCGCTGACGCATTCGGGACTGGTCCAGTGCCAGTAAAGCGCCCCGCCGCACAGCATGAACAGGCCAAGGCCGATCCAGGCCTGGCGCTCACTGCCAAAAAAACGGCGCAGCGCCAGGCCGAGCACGAAGATCGCCGCCAGGTTCACCGCCTGGAAGGCTTTGAAGGGTGGGATCCCCACCATCTCGAACAGCTTGAAGGCCGGTGCTGCCAGCAGCGAATAGCCGAAGAAGTGCACCGTGAACACGTCACCGTCGCCCCCACGCACAAAAGCGGGGTACACTTTTTCGTTACCGGCGCGCATATCGCGTTCGAGCCAGTCGAATGGTTCGGTGAACATCCCCGGGATCAGCGCGCGTACGCGCGCAATGTCCTCCAGCCGGATATCAGGGCTCCCGTGGTCTGCGATGGCCACCGTGGCCAGCGAGTATTCGACGACATCGCCGCCATAGTAGGGCTTGAACAGGGACAGCAGCGCTGCCAGGACCAAGGCCAGCAGCAATGGAAAGCGCCAGGTACTGCCCATGGCGGGACGGGTGTCATCAAAAGCGGTATCGCGCATGGTCGGTATCAATAAGCGGCCAGCACGGCCAGGGTCAGGCAGCAGCCAACAACGATCAGGCTGACCTTGTCCTTACTGACATACAACACGGGATCTTCGTTGACTTCGCCGCGCCAGGCCAGCACCCACAGGCGACCCAGCCAGAACACCAGCAGCGGCAGGATGCCGCCCAGCCAGCCCGGGCTGGCATACAGGTCGAGCACGTTGTCGGAATTAAAGTAGAGCATGAAGATCAATACCGAGACGAAGGCCGCATTGATGCCCATGATGCCGATCGGACTCGCGTCGGCCGTGGTGTAGCCGCGTCCGCGGGTCTTCGCCTTGCCTTCGCGCTGCAGATTGAACAGCTCGCTATGGCGCTTGAGCAGGGCCAGGCTGAGGAAGATGAAAAACGAGAATGCCAGCAGCCAGAACGAGGGCGCGATGCCGGTGGCGGCGCTGCCGCCCAGAATGCGCAGGCTGTACAGGATGGCGAGCGTGACGATGTCGACCATCAGCAGGCGCTTGAGGTAGAGCGAATAGGCCACCGTACTGGCGAAATACAGCGCAACCACCAGGAGCAGCAGCGGATTGTAGATGGCGCACAGCGTCAACGCGGCCAGCGCCAGCAACGGGCTGGCGGCCAGGGCCAGCGGCAGCGGCAGGGCGCCCGACGCGATCGGACGGCGGTGCTTGGTCGGGTGCGCGCGGTCGTCCTGGGCATCGAGAGCGTCGTTGAGCAGGTAGGCGCTCGAGGCACACAGCGAAAAGGCGACGAAGGCCAGCAGCGAGGCTTCGAAAGTCCACAGGTCAAGTGCATGGCCGGCCAGCATCGGCACGAACACCAGCAGGTTCTTGAGCCACTGGCGTGGCCGCATGGCCTTGAACAGGGCCACTGCCGCACCGCCGCGCACGCTGCCCGAGTGGGTCGTGTCGCGGCCGTCGGCCAGGCGGAACGGCTTGCGCGTGACCGAGTATGGATCGGCGCAGTCGAGCCACACGGCCAGGTCGGCGCGCGAATTGCCGATGTAGTCGTAGCCCTTGCTGCCGTACAGTTCGTTCAGGCGGTGCGCCTTGTTGTGCGAGGTCAGGTTGATGCCGTCACCGGTGGCCAGCACCAGGTCGAACAGGCCGAGGTGTGCCGCAATCTGCTCGGCGAAGATGCGCTGCGAGCCGGTGGCCAGCACCACGGTGCGCCCGCGCGCGCGCGCGGCCTTCACCAGTTCCAGCACGGTCTGGTCATAGGGCAGGGCGGCGGGGTCGAGCTCGACCTCGTGCGCCAGCTTTTCCTTGAAACCGGCCTTGCCGAGAAGGAGCCACAGCGGCAACTGCCAGGCGCGCAGGAAGTGCTTCTTCAAGAACAGCACGATCGACTCCCACAGCAGATCGGAATGGATCAGTGTGCCGTCCAGATCGACCACCAGCGGGCGGTTGGTGACGTCGCTTGCAGAAATGTCGGCAGTGGTCATGGTGTCGGAAATAGATGCGCCATCAGGTCGGTGGCATTGTTGGCCCAGGTCCGCGCCGTGATGCCGTCAGGGGCCGGCGCCTGGCCGGCGGCATGCAGGCGCAGCCAGTCCTGCACCGCGCCGGCCAGCGCTGCGCCATCGGTGCCGTCGAAGTAACTGGCGTACGGGCCCGCAACTTCGCGAAACACCGGCAGGTCGCGCGCCAGCAGCGGCACGCCGTGGCGCGCGGCCTCGATCAGTGGCAGGCCGAAGCCTTCGCCTTCGCTGGCAAACAGCAGGCAGGTGCTGGCCGCGTACACGCGGTCGAGGTATTCGTCGCTGATGCCCTGCAACCAGTAGAGGCGGCGGCCCAGTTCGGGATGCCTGCCCAGGCGCGCCACCAGTGCCGGAATGGTGCGGCGTGCGCCATCGGGCAAGCCTTTCCAGCCTTCGGCGCCGACGATCACCAGGCGCACGTCAAGACCGGCGGCCCACAGGCGCTCGAACGCGTCCAGGGCCTGCAGATGGCCCTTGCGCGGCTCGATGGTGCCAACCATGACGAAGCTCGGCGCGCTGCGGATGTCGGCCAGTACGGCATCGGCGTCGGGCGCCAGGCCCATGCTCGGTTGCGAGGCATTGATGTCGGCGCCATGGTGCAGCACCATGAATTCAGGTAACTGCGCCGGCGCATCTGCCGCCAGCCAGGTGCGGGTTTCATCGGCCACGGCGGCGCTGATGCAGACCAGGCCGTCGGCTTCGCGGCCGACCGTGCGCAGCCAGTCGGCAAATTCGCGCTCGGCGCCGGGCGGGAAAAAGTCAGGCCGCAGCACCGGCAGGATGTCGTGCACCATGAAATGGATGCGCACGCCGGCCTGGCGCCAGCGCGCATACAGGCCGTGGCGCGCCGCTTCGATCACCGCGCGCGGGAACACGTCCGGGCTGTAGAACACGTCCCCCGGCCCGGCCACGACCTCGTCGTCGTGCACGCCGTCGCCGACGGTGCCCATCAGGTCATGCAGGTAGCGTCGCGCATGGCGGTAGTGCCACGCGCCGCCGGCGTCGCTCAGGTACACCGGCAGCACCTGGACATGGCGGCCCTGGAGGCGCAGCAGTTCGAGCAACTGGGCCCGCACCACGCGCTGGATGCCGGTTTTGAGGTCTTCGCGCACCATTGCCGAGACGTCTACCAGCAACTGCGGGGCCAGGTGTTCGGCGGCCACGCTGGCGTGATGCCGCCCGCCAATGACAGCATCGGTCAGTTGTTGCGCGCTTTGCTCCCAGGTCAGCCATGGCATGCCGCCCGACTGCGGCGCCTTGCCGGCCGCATGCAGGGCCAGCCAGGCGTCGATGGCGGCGGCCAGGTCTTCCGGCGTGCCACCATCGAAATAGAATGCGTGCTCGCCTGCCACTTCGCGGAACACCGGAATGCCGCGCGCGATGATCGGCAGGCCTTTCTGGGCCGCCTCGATCAGCGGCAAGCCGAAACCTTCGCCTTCGGAAGCCGCCAGCAGGGCCGAACTGTTTTCGTAGAGCTGCACCAGCATCTCGTCGGACACGCCGTTGAACCAGAACAGGTGCTGTTCACGCTGTGGGTGCGTCTCGAGGCGCTCGGCCAGCGCATCGACCAGCCAGCCGTTCTTGCCGACAATGACCAGATTCGCTTTTACGCCCCGTGCCCAGAGCAGGTCGAAGGCCGCCAGCGCCTGGGCCTGGCCCTTGCGCGGCTCGAGCGTGCCAACCATCAGCAAGGACGGCGCCTGGCGCAGCGCGGCCAGCACGTGCGCGGCGTTGTCCGGCAAGCCACTGCTCGGCGCGCTCGCGTCGATGTCGGCGCCGAGGTGGAAGTGCGACAGCTTGAGGGGCGACAGGCGCCGGTTGGGGCGCTGCGCCAGCCATTCGGCCAGTTCGTCAGCCACGGCGCGCGAAATCGTCACGATGCCGTCGGCCACCAGCGAAATGGTGTCGATGAAGTCGCCGTAGTATTTTTCGGCGCCAAACGGGAAGCAGTCGGGCCGCAGCAGCGGCAGCAGGTCGTAGACAGTGAACCAGACCGCCACGCCCTTGCGGCGCAGCGCCAGCAACAGCGGCTGGTTCTGGGTTGTCATGTTGGTGGCCAGGTCCAGGCCCAGGAACACGTCGCCGGCACGCGCTTCGATCGGCGCATCCTCGAGCGCCAGCGGGGGCGTGTCGAGCATGGTGCAGGTGAAGCGGCGCGCGTAGCGGTAGGCGCGGTTGCCGCCGTCGCTATACACCGGCTCGATGCGATAGCCCGCCGGCGGCGCCTTGATCAGGGCCAGCACGATACTGCGCACCACGCGCTGGATGCCGGTCTTGTGGTCGGCCTGGACCAGCGCCGAGACGTCGATCAGCAACTGGCGCGGCGCCAGCGGCAGGTCGTTGGCGGCGATCATGGACGCGGTTTCGATCAGCGCCGTCTCGTTCGGCGCGCGCGGCGTGCCGGGTGCGGACAGCGCAGCCACAAGCTGTTGCCGCAGCATCGGCGCACTGTCCCTGGCGAAAGCTTCGATTGCCTCGACATACAGCGCCCCGACCGCGGCGGGGGCATGGTGCCGCGCGATATGGGCGCGGCCGGCCTGCGCCAGCGCGGCGCGTTGCGACGCATCGGCATGCAGGCTCGCCAGCGCCGCCGTCAGTGCGGCATCGTCGAACACGTCGGGCAGCATGCGCAGCGAGTCCGCCGGCAGGTCGGCGGCGCCGCCATGGGCGTTGACGATGGCGGGCAAGCCATGCATCAGGCAATCGAGCACCGAGGCCGAGGTTTCGCCACGGGTCCTGGTGCGCAGCTGCACGGCGCAGTCGCTTGCCGCCAGCCAGTCCTGGTACTCGGCGGCGCTGACAAAGCCGGTAATCCGGATGTGCGCGCCGGCGCTGCTGTCGGCGATCTTGCGCAGCAGTTCGATGCCATACGGACCGGCGTCGTTGGCGCCGACGTACACCAGCCGGCAGTGCGGATCGGCGGCCAGTGGCGAGGCCAGGAAAGCGTCGAGCAGGCGATGATTGAGCTTGGTCGCGCCCAGCATGCCGAAGCTGCTGACCACGTAGTCGCCCGCGCTCAAGCCCAGGCGCGCACGCGCGGCAGCGCGCGCGGCCGTGGGATCGGTGTCCCCGGCCACCTGGCCGCGCAGCAGCGGAATGCTGCGCCAGGCGTGGGCGGCCCCGGGGCCGTACCACTGTTCGGCCAGGCGGCGCGAAAAATCGCCGTGGACGATGATGCCAGCGGCGCGGTCCAGTACTTCTTTATTGCACGGGTACTGCCAGATCGCTGCATTACGGCCGTGTTCGCGATGGTCGCGCAAACCGGTGTAGCCGTGCGACGCGTACAGCGCCTGCAGGAAGGCTTCGGGCACGTCCCCGTCGCGCTCCATATTGTCGAGCACGCCGCTCAGGAAAAAGTCGTGCAGCACGACCGTGCCCGGATGCTGGCGCAGCAGCGCGAACATATGCTTGTGCACGTTTGAATTGCCGAAGTGGTACAGCACGCGGTCGTAAGCTGCGCCGTGGCGCATGAAGTAATCGACATCGCGCTGCGCGAAACGCTTGAGCGCCGGATCGGGTACGGCACCGGGCGTGAGCACCAGTTCGACCGCGTAATGGCGCTCCAGTTCGAGCACCAGTTCAGCGCTGTAGTCGGCAATGCCCGAGTGTTCGGGCGGCAGGGGCGAAACCAGCGCGAGGCTTGGCTTCGTGCCTGCCGGCAGCGCTGCAGGCAGGCGTGCCGGGGTGTTCTGTACGGCGCGCGCGAGTGCGTGCCCGACGGCCGACACGTCGGCTGCCGATACGACCTGCGCAGGGGCCAGCACCGCATCGAGCCGGCTGGCCGCGTCGGCATCGATGGCCACCACCAGCGCCGCGCTGCGCAGCAGATCCTGTTGCGCCCGGCCGGCGGCGAGCACTCCGGCGGCATCGGCCACGCCGAGCACATACGGCACATCAGCTGGCAGCTGGCTGGCAGTTGCATCTGGCTGCCACATGGCCACGATCAGGTCAGGCGCAAGCGCGCGCAGGAAGTTGCTGCGCAGGGCGCCCGCGCTGTGGCGTCGCCAGGGGTCGTCGCCCACCGGCTGTGCATAGACGTGCAGACGGTCCGCGGGCAGTACGCCGTCGAAGGACTGGCGCAGTACATCGATGTCGGCAGGATGACGGCTGCTGACGGCGACATGGATTTGCGCGTCCGCCGTTGCCTGGCCGCGCTCGCGCAGCAGCGCCAGGGCCAGCGTACGCAGCATGGCGGTATCGTGGGCGGGGTGCGCCTGCGGCGCATGAAAGTCGAAGATCAGGCGCATGCTCAGTCTTTGTTCGGTTCGTAGGCACGGCGCAGCTGCGCCAGCGCGTCGCGCGCCGACTGTGGCAGGTCGCGCAGCGAGTGCGGCACGTCGCCATGTGGCGCGGCGTTCTCGGAGGTGGCCTGCTTGGCGGCGCTCAAGGTGCGGGCAAGCAGCGTCTGCAGCCTGGGCGAGCGCATCGCAAGTGGCAGCACGATACGGCGCAGCGCTTCGCGCGAGGTCAGCCAGCGCAAGGCGCGGCGCGCGGCGCCACGCGCCTTGCGGCGCGCGATCGCGGCCATGCTGTTGGAGCCGCGGCGCGCGACAAAGCGCAAGGGGGCGGTGATGCGCCAGGACGTGCTGGCCAGGGTTGCCAGCAGGCGTTGTTCGAGATCCTTGCCCCAGGCCGCGGTGTCATGCAGCTGCGAGGTGAGCATCTGTGATTGCAGCTCAAGCCCATGTGCATGGACTTCGGTCGCGTGCAATTCCTGGCGCACGGCGCCGAGTTCCTGGCGCAGCCGATCGCTTTGCTGTGCCAAGGCCTGCGTTTCGCGCGCGAACCGCTGCGCTGCAGCGTCAGCGTCGCGCGCGATCTGCTCGACCTGGGCCTGATGCGCGCTCGCGGCCTGCGCAGATTGTTCCTGCAGCGTGAGTGCATTCTGTTCCATGTCGGCGGCGCGCGCCCAGCCTTCGGCTGCCTGCGTACGCAGCGTCTCGATCTGCTTCCAGGCGCCGTCCAGGTGGTGCGAAATATACTCGTCGAATACGTTCGGCTGGATCTCGAGATGGGCCAGCAGTTCGGCGTGTTCTTCCGCCACGTAGTAGCGGTTGAGGCCATCGAACCAGGCGTAGCGGTAGCGCTGGCTCGTGACCATGTGCTCCCACGCGGCGTGGTTGGTGGCGCGGCTGTTGGGCAGCGTCGCCTCGATCACCAGCACCCACGGACGCCAGCGCGCGAAGTCCATCCCGCGCAGCACTTCGCCTTCGAAGCCTTCGACGTCGATCTTCAGGAAATGGATCTCGCCGTGCACGTGTTCTTCGCAGATCGACGCCAGGGTACGCACCGGCACCGTGATCTCGGCAACCGTGTGCCCTTCGCTGCGGTGCAGTTCGGCCACCGACTCTTCGGGCGAGGCCCAGCCGCGCACGGCCGGCACGTCATACAGCGTCAGTTCGCCATTGGTGGCGCCGGCCGCAACGGCCAGGTTGACATCGCGCGGACGCTGGTCGAGAAACGCCTGGTGAAACGACGGCAGCGGCTCGACGCTGATGCCGCGCCAGCCGGCGTCATAGAAGGCCTTGGTGACAGAGTGTTCGACCGGGTCGTTGGCGCCGATGTCGATATAGAAGCCCTGCGGGATGTTGCCCAGTGCGCGCCACAGCAGCACGTCCTCACTGTTCTGGGAATAGGAAACGAAAGTCATGTGCGTTGGATCTCGACAGCCGGGTCGAGCCAGGCCGAGCCTTCAAAGTGGGGGCGACGCATGTTCATCACCGTGAACACCAGCGCCAGGTCGCGCCATTCGTAGTTGTTGACCAGGTGGGTCTCGGTGCTGACGATCGCGGTGGCGACCGAATACGTACCCGGGCCCAGGTTCATGGGGAACGCGAAGCGGTAGACCACGTCTTCGCCGGCCCGGACGTCGTCCAGCGGCAGTTCCTTCAGGTGCGTATTGGTGCCGTACATCGGCTGGCCGAGACGGTCCTTGATCATGTAGCCGAGTACCATGCGCGGGATCGGCGCATGGGCCCGGACCCGGATCTCGAGGGTGACCGCGCTGCCTACATCGACCACCTCGACCCGTTCGCCCGTCTCGTCGAGCAGCGCGATATCGGCCACCGTGGCTTCGCCGGTGCCCGACACGGTCTGTACCTTGCCGCCTGCGGCTTCCTGCTGGCGCACGGTGTCGTTTTCGCGCTCGGCGATCATGGCGTTGTAGTAATCCATGATTTCTTCTGGGCGGCCTTCACGCGCCAGGCGCCCGCCGTCGAGCAGGATGGCGCGGTCGCACACCGACTGGATCGCCTGCTTGTCATGCGAGACCAGCAGCAGGGTGGTGCCCTCTTTGCGGAACTGACGGATGCGATCGAAACTCTTGTGCTGGAAATAGGCGTCGCCCACCGACAGCGCTTCGTCGACGATCAGGATGTCCGGGCGGCGCGCGGTGGCGACCGAGAACGCCACGCGCATCTGCATCCCGCTCGAATACACGCGCACCGGCTGGTCCATGTACTCGCCGATGTCGGCGAAGGCCTCGATCTGCGGCATCAGCACCGTGATCTGGTCGGCTGTCATGCCGAGCAACTGGCCGGCCATATAGGCGTTCTGGCGCCCGGTGAAGTCAGGGTGGAAACCCATGCCCAGTTCGAGCAGCGCAGCGACGCTGCCGTGCATCGCCACGCCCCCGGTGGTCGGTTGCGTGGTGCCGGTGATCAGCTTGAGCAGCGTGCTCTTGCCGGCGCCGTTGATGCCGATCAGGCCCACCGCTTCGCCCGGCGCGACCTGAAAGCTGACGTCGCGCAGCACCCACTTGAGCGCGTGGCGCGGGCCGCGCATCGGCAGGAGCCATTCGGCCAGGCGCGACAGGCGGGTAGGATAGGTTTTATAGGCCTTGCCCAGGCCGGATACAGTAATCAAGCCCATCAGAGTTCATCCACCATTTCGCCGGCGCGCTTGCGGAACAGGCGCATACCGAATACACACAGCAACAGCGCCAGCACGGCCACGGGCCAGATCGCGGCCCAGTCGGGCGCGGTGCCGTGCACCAGCACTGACTGATAGGCGCCGATCAGTGGCGCCATCGGATTCCAGACCAGCATGCTGCGCACTTGGGCCGGCAGGATACTGATCGGGTAGACGATCGGTGTCAGCCAGAACCAGAACTGCATCGCGATCGTCACGAACTGGCCGACGTCGCGGAAAAAGACATTGAGCACCCCGGCGATCATCGCCAGCCCGATTGCCAGCAGCACCTGCACCACCAGCACGGGCAGCAGCGTGAAGAAGATCCAGCCCGGGAAATTGCCGGTCGCGATCAGGAACACCAGGAACAATCCGAAGATAATGCCGAAGTTGACCAGGGCATTGAGAACCACGATCAACGGCAGGCAGATGCGTGGGAAGCTGATCTTCTTGATCAGGTTCGCCTGTTCGATGAACATGCTCTGGCCGCGCGCGATGATCTCCGCGAACAATCCCCAGGTGAGAATGCCGGCGCATAGATAAATCGAGTAGGCAAAGCCCGAGTCGGCGCCCGGCAGCTTGGTGCGCATGACCTCGGAAAAGATCACGGTGTACACCAGGATCATCGCGAGCGGGCTGAGTACCGACCAGACGGCGCCCAGGACAGCGTTGGCATACTTCGACTGGAATTCGCGCTTGACACTGCCCAGCACGAAACCACGGTAGGCCCAGAGGCCACGTAGCATCAGGGGCGAAATCATTGAATGGTCGTCGCGTCGGGGCGCGCCAGGAAGAGAGGCGGCAGGGTGGTTTTCATAATGGTGCAGGATCGTTAACAGCGGAATTATACTCCACGGTCCAGTACCAAAATTGTTCAATTGTAACGACGTGCCGCCCGGCGCGGGCATACGGGCAGGTGCTGCGACCGGTGCGCGACCAGCCTGCGCCGTCGCTCAGATACCCTGCGCCAGCCGTAGCAGCGCGCCGGGATCGAGGATCACCAGCCGGTTCGTGTCCTTCTGCACTACACCCTGCTGCACCAGCGTCAGGAGCGCACGGGTGACCGTTTCGCGGCTGGTATTGATCATGTTGGCAATGTCCTGATGGGTCGGCAGGTTTTCGACCACGCGTTGGCCGTCCTTGTTTTCGACCTGGGGCATCAGGGAGATATAGGTGAAAATGCGGCGCGATGTATTGTTAATGCTGAGCACGGCCCGGAATTCCGAATCGCGCTGGATTTTTTGCGCCAGGTGGCCCAGCATCTTGCGCGCCACCGATGGCGAATGCGAGAACAGGTGCAGTGCGGTGGACGCTGGCAGAAACGCAACGAGCACCTCCGACGTTGCCACCACCGAAGCCGAGCGGGTCGAGCCGTTGATCAGGGCGATCTCGCCAAAGAAGTCGCCGGCGGCCAGCATGCGCAAGCCGATCGCGCGGCCGTCTTCGGTGACATCGATCACCTGCAACTGGCCGGATAGCAGAAAGAGCAGGGCATCGGCAGCGCCGCCCTTGTGGAGTACCACGGTACGTTTGGGGAAGTGACGGAAGCGCAGCTCCGTCTTGACCTGCAACAATTCGTCTTCAGTCAGTTCGGCCAGCAACGGGATCTTGCGCAGATGAATCTGGATCTTCTGCTCGTGTAATTGCGGTACTGCGCCGGGGGCGCTGTCAGCATTCTCTGAAGGCTTGGCGGTGGAACTCATCGATCGTTCAATCTTGTAAAAATACAGGCCTGGATGCGTTATCCAGTCGATGCAAGCAGCGCCATTGCCAGCGCAGCGCAGGCGATGCCTGCAGCGTTGGCCGCCATATCGCGCCAGCAAAAGCGGCGGTCTGGAACCAGCGCTTGAAGGCACTCGATCACCCACCCGGCCAATAGCAGGCTGACTAGCCACCAGGCACTTTGCGTCGGGCCGTCAGCGATCCGCAGAGCCAGCACCGTCAGCACCGCAAACGCGGAAAAATGCAGGAATTTATCGTTGGGCAGTGGCGGCAGCCATCGGTTTGGCACCAGGCAACCGATGCACACGCAGGTGGCGGCGCAGACAAACAAGATTACTTCCAGCCCCATGCCACCGACAACCTGTAAATTCAGAATGTGCTGATTGTAACGCCCAACTCAAGGATAAAGCCACTGCCAGCTCAGCTGGATCTGTCGGTTGTTGTACTGAAAGATTGAAATGTTTTCACGGTTGCGCACTGCACGGGCTTCCAGCACGACGTTCTGCCGCTTGGCAATTGGGTACGTCAGTGACGCGCGCAGCACCTGGGTGCGCTGTGCGCGTACCTGGTCGATCAGCAGCTCGGGCGAATACGCGCTGGCGCTGTCCCAGGTCTGGCGCGTGTAGGCCAGCTCGGCCACGGTCTTTAAGCCGATCGGCTGGCGCAGGGTCAGGCTCACGTAATTGCCATGACGATTTTCACCCGGCCGGTCGGCGCGCGCGCGATCACTCATGAGGCCGACGGTGGCGTTCGCGCTGAACGACCCGGTGTAATGGCTGAGCAGGGCGCGCAGCTCGAACATGTCCGAATTGAACGTATCGAGGGTTGCATAATCGATATGCGTGGCCGCGCCGATCAGGTGCAACTGGGTGCGCGGCGGCAACGGCAGGGGCGGCGTGACGCGTAACTGCGCCTGAGCCTGGCGCTGGTACAAATGCCCGCCCATGCCAGAGACGCCCAGCGCGCCGGTAGTGCGCACCAGCCAGCGCCCGAAGCGCCAGGGCGACTCGATGCCCGCGTACAGCGACGCGGTATCGTAACGGCGCATGCTGTCGTAGCGCCGGCCCTGAAACTGCAAAAAGCCCAGCGTGCCGTTGGCAGTAAGGTCGCGGACATAGTCGGCGCTCATTTGCGTATAGCCGTCGCGTTTCGGTAGAAAGTCGTCCAGCAGCGGCAGCTCGACCGAACCATCCGGCCCCTCGATAATGAAAGACGAGTTGCTGGCACCCTGGTTGACGTTGTCGTCGATACCGCGGCTCACGCTGATGGTGCCGGAGCTTGACGGTGCCCAGGCCATGCAGCCGGTGTCGCGCGCTTCGGCAATCAGCTCCAGGATTTCGCGTGCTGGGTTGAAACGCGTTTCGACATTGGCGAACAGACGCTCGGCCTCGTCGGCCTGCCCGAGGCTGCACTGGATCAGCGCCAGGTCGAGCCAGGCGCCTGCGTGCTGCGGCACCATTTTGACCAGGCGCGACATCTGCTGCGATGCATCACCCTTGCGTCCCTCGGCCAGCGATTGCAGGGCTTGCTGATAGAGCTGCTCTTCGGGTGTGAGCGCGACTGACGGCGCATCCGGCACGGACTGCGCCAGCGCCGTCCCGGGTGCCAGTGGCAGAGTCAGGAATAATGAAAGCAGCAGCAACGGTGCAGCCAGCGCACGCACGGGGTTCATGCAGTGCCTTTCGCAGTGTCGCGGCGGTCTGGAGTCGTTCCAGGGGCGAGTAAAGTCATGTCGAGGGTATACAGAGGAGTCGCTCTTTCTTTGCCGCGCAGAAGGCGCTCGCCAAGGGAGAGAAAACGGTGGCGCCGGCTTCGATCGATCGTGCCCGGCCCGATGATGATGTCGTGCGAAAAATCGCGCGCTACCTGTTCGAGCCGCGCTGCGGTGTTCACGCTGTCGCCGACGGCAGTATAGATGCTGCGGAACGACGTGCCAAAGTCGCCGGCCATGGCAGCGCCGCTTTCGATGCCGATGCGCACGCGTAGCGGCAGAAACCCTTCGCGCACACGCGCAGCACTCAGGGCGGCCACGCGCTGCGTCATTTTATGGGCTGCATCCAGCGCCAGATCGGCATGTTGTTCCAACGGCAGCGGTGCACCCCAGAATGCCATCATGCCGTCGCCCGTGTATTTGTCCAGCGTACCTTGGTGAGCGATCACTTCGCCCGTGAGGCAGTCGAGGAAGTCACGCGTCAATCTGGCCGCTTCTTCCACCGGCAGGGTTTCGACCTGGGTGGTGTAACCCTCCATGTCGGCCACCAGGGTGGTCACGTCGCAGCGGCGCGGGCGTAGCGGATCCAGTTCTTCGCTTCGCAGTAATTGCTCGACCACGGCCGGCGCAACGTACTGGCGCAGCGTCTGCAACAGGTGGCGCGAGCGGCGCTGGGCCTGCTGCCATTGATAGGGCACGGCCACCGTCAGCAGGAACAAATTGGTCGCCAGGGGGCCGGTTGGCGCGAAAGCGGGGTCATGCGGTGCCAAGGCATATGCCAGCGCCAGCCACAACGCCGAACTGGCACCCAGCAGTGCAACGCCGGCAGCGGCCGACAGGCGTGGGAACGCAAGGGTGCAGGCGATGCTCGACACCAGCGCGAACAGGCAGGCAGCCAGGCGTCCGGGAAGGGGCGCGGGCAGCGCCCCCTGCTGGCGGTCGAGCAGGGCCGACAGGATGGTGGCCTGCACTCCCAGGCCAGGCCGGTTGGCAGCGAGCGGCGTCGAGACGCGGTCGCCCATGCCCAGCGAGGACGAGCCCACCAGCACCAGCCGGCCACTGGCGCCTGCCGGGGCGATGCGATGCTGCAGGATGTCGGCGGCGCTGACGACTGTAAAGGCGCTCCAGTCGCGGCGATATGGAATGCGCATCAGGCCGGTATCGGCAAGCGCCAGCGGTGGCTGGCCGCTGCAGCAATTGAGCAGCGCCAGCGCCAGGGTCGGATACTGTTTTCCGCCGAACTGGGTTACCAGAGGAATGCGGCGCAGGGCGCCATCCGGATCAGGAATGAAGCCAATGGCGCCGACATGGGGCGCCGCAGCGAGTGCCGGGTAGTTGCCGAGGTAGCCAGTCGCCGGGACGCCGCGCTTGTATATCGTGCTCGCGCCGCCCAGGTGACCGTCGCGAACGGGCTGTGGGCGGTTGCCGGCGAAATCGAAGTCGAATGCCTGGGCCGGGACCAGCGGCCCGTGCGCAGCCAGCAACGCCAGGCGCGTATCGCCATCGGTATCGGTTGGCGAGGGCAGCAGGATATCGAGCGCCACGCCGCGCGCATCGTAATCGGCCAGCAAAATCTCGACCAGGTCGGCCAGGCGGGCGCGCGGCCATGGCCAGGGACCGAGCTCGGTCAGTGACGCTTCATCGATGTCGACCACGAGCACGCGAGGTTCAGGCGCATCGCTTACCTGCATACGCAGAAAGGCGTCGCGCAGCCATTCGTTGGGCAGAAACGACACCTGGGTCAGGATCGTGCGCAGCCAGACGTCATCAGTGGACGACAGACGCGTCGTGCCAGCATATTGCGACCACAGGGTGACCGTGAACGCCATTGCGGCAATGATCCAGCGACCACGAGATACTGCTAGGGTTCTAGGTTCCGCCACACGCCGCTCGTTCGAGACGATCTCACTATAGGATAGACCGTAAGTATATCGTTAGGGTTTCTCATTTGCATTGTTTTTTTGGAAACGTAAGCGACTGTAATGCATTTATTTGCATGTAGCCTTTGGGATAGAATGTGATCATCGTCACAGAGCCACGTCTTTGCAACGCGGTAAAGTGAGAAGGAAAGTAAAGGGGACCCATCTTGCATAAACTACTTGTTATCGCGACGCTCGCATGTTCGGCACAATTCGCCCATGCAGCCGAAGCGGGCAAGATCATCTTTGTCGCCGGCGCGGCGCAGTCGGACGGTCGTCCTGCCACGCAGGGCGCTCCGGTCGAAGAAGGGCAGATGCTCACCACCGGCGTCGATGGCTATATTTATGTGAAGACGGCTGACAATGGTCTTTTCATCCTGCGGCCGCAAACGAAGGCGCGTATCGTCACCTATCACATCGACCAGCAGAATCCTGCCAATACCAAGGTCAAGTTCGAGCTGATCAGCGGCACCGCGCGTAGCCGTTCTGGCGATGCCGTTAAACAGGCCCGCCAGAATTTTCGCTTCAATACGCCTGTCGCGGCGATCGGCGTGCGCGGTACTGACTTCACTGTCGTGACCGATGACGACACCTCGCGTGTGTCGGTGTTCTCCGGCGGCGTGGTGGTCAGTGGTTTTGCCAGTGGTTGCCGTCCGGAAGGCGGGGGGCCGTGTGAAGGTACCGCCAGTCGCGAACTCAATGCCACCCAGCGTGGACAACTACTCCAAGTGACGCGTGGTCAGGCAGCACCGCAGGTACTGAGTGCTGGTCCTTCGGGTAGCGAGACAGGCGCGCCGGCGCGTTCAGACGAGCCGGTTGTCAAGAATGGTGGGGCGGGTGACTCGAAGGTGACGGTCGAGGCTGCGAAAAACGCAGGTATCAATGAGGCCATCAGCAAAAACCTGCCGCCATCGCCATCGCCATCGCCATCGCCTTCTCCTGGCGGCGTTACAGACCCGGTTGTCGTCGTGCCGCCAGTCGTCGAACCGCCAGCCGTCGTGGTGCCTCCCGTTATCACGCCGCCGATCCAGCCGCCAGTGGCTGTTTTGCCAGAGCAGAGAGTCGTATGGGGACGCTGGCAGGCAGTGAACGGCCTGCCACCAGCATTCGATTACGCTGGTCAGCATGCGTCGAGTGAACGCATCGCGCTCAATGGTTATTTCGCGCTGTTCCGTACGCCAGGTGCTGAATACGTCACACCAAACAATGGCGCCGTAGGATTCACCATACGCGGCAGCGAGGCATATGTAATCACCGAGTATGGAAGTGGAATAATCACGACAAGTTCAGCGCAGTTAAGAAATGGTTTCCTGAATATCGACTTCGGCAAACGCAGCTTCGCTACCAGCGTCGACGTGATCACAGATGCAAACGTCGTGAATATGCGTGGTGAAGGGATTGTTTCAGGCAGCGGGTACCTTAGCGGCGACTCAGGTGGCCGCCACGGCTACCTGAACGTGCAGGGTTTGCTCAGCAATGAGCGTGGTTCCTCAGCCAGTGCTGCCACGATATTCGATGGCCGGATGGATGAGCGTCGGACTGTGAATGGAGCGGCCACCTGGCGCTGATAATGTTATTAGGATTGTTGAATAGATAACCCCGGTTCTCCGGGGTTTTTATTTAGTAAGACTTTATAAACGATGCATAAAATCCTTTCAATTTGTTTCAAGATGTAACCGCACTCCTTTCTCATAACGTGGTAATTTTCTTATGGTTTTTTGTGACAATTGTTGAGAATGGAAGGCGGATGACTGGATTTATTACTTATTTGTACCCTTTATGTAAATTCTTCCAGAAACTTTGTCGAAAATGTGATGCCCATCACACCCGGCCCCGCCACGCATCTGTCATGATGCGATCCGTTGGTCTTCAAGGGTGCACGCACTCTTGCAATGCTTGAATCAACATTTGATTGATCGATCTTTCTAATTGGAGTTACACATGGCAATCGTCACTACCCACGTCGCAGCAGTTCAGGAACTGTATGTCGCATATTTCGGCCGTCCTGCTGATGTCGCTGGCCTGGACTACTGGACCAATGTCGTTGCAGCTGAAGGCGGCAAGCTGACCGCTGTGTCGGCTGCTTTCGCAAAAGAAAAAGAGTACACCGACCTGTTCGCTGGCAAGACCAACGCTCAGATCATCGACATGATCTACACCAACATGTTTGGCCACGCTGCTGACGCTGCTGGTCGTACGTACTGGGTCGATCTGCTGACCGCAGGCACCGTCTCGGTCGACATGATCGTTGCTGAAGTCGCTAAAGGCGCTCAGGGCAGCGATGACACGGCAGTCAACAACAAGGTTGTTGGTGCAACTGCGTTCACCGCAGCTCTGGATACCTCGGCTGAGCAAGCTGGCTACTCGGGTGCTGCTGCTGCCGTCCTGGCCAAGGCCTTCGTTGCTGGCATCACCACCAATGCAACTCTGGATGCTGCTATCGCTCCTACCTCGCTGGCTGCTACCGTGTCGGCTGTTGTTGTCGCAGGTACCCCATTCACCGTGGTCGGCGCACTGCAAAACCTGGACGTCGCCACGAAAGCAGAAGCTGCTTTCCTGGTGACCGCTGATGGCGATACTCTTGCAACGACGAGCGCTACCGAAGCTTCGCTGGATCTCGCAGTAAGCACTGCTTCGACTGCAGTCGGTAATGCACTGCCTACTGATGCTAAAGCCATTTACAGCGCCGCTGGTACGTCGACGGCCGTTAAGGCAGCTCTGGTTGCTGACCAGCAAACTGCGAATGCAGCTGCACTGAAAACCGCAAGCGATAACGTTACTGCCGCCAACGCCAATATCGCCAAAGTCGCCGGCCTGACCGCCGCTGTGACCACGCTGACTGGTGCTAAAGCATCGGCTGAAGCCACTCTGAAGGCTCAGGGCGCTGCTGAAGCCAAGCTGGCCGCCGACCTGGCGTTCTACAACACGACCAAAGGTGGTGCGGCTGTGACCGTTGCAGCTGACGGTTCGGTGACCGGCCTGATCAGCCTTGTGGACGGCAAGCTCACCTTGGCAACCGGCGTGACCGAAGCCAAAAACCCTGGTGTGACCGCGCTGCTGAACTCGTCGGTTGCTTTGGAAGCCGCCCAAGCTGCTAATACTAGCGCTAATACCGTCGTGTCCTTGTCGCAGGCAAGTGTTGATTTCCTCGACACGACCCCAGCTGAAGTGACCTCGCTGCAAAACCTGGCTAAGCTGATGACCGACTTCACGTTCGCCACTGGTGTTCTGCCAACCGAAGCACAAGTCAATCAACAGCTGCAACTGCTGCAAGCTCGTGACACCACGGGTTCGAGCCTGTTTGAAGATTTCCAGGCTGCTGTGACCACCCACAAAGGGCTGGCAGATGATTCCAACCCACTGACCGCTAGCTTGACCGATGCAACCACTGGCGCTACTGGTAGTGTCAAGGCAGCAAATGACTCGATCAAAGCGCTGAACGATGCTGTGGCCGGCCTGCAAAAAGCTGAAGCCAACGTCACTCAGTACGACGCGCTGCACGCTGCTGTGACCGCATCGAGCAAAGTCTTCACCGACAACGGTTACGCTCTGCAACAAGTTGATACCGCCAGCGAAATCGGTTCGGCTGCTTCGGACATCTTTGTCGTCGGTAAAACCGTCGGCGCTGCTGGCACCGCTAGCACCATCAGC
The DNA here is from genome assembly GCF_014200505.1 of Massilia aurea. GTDB lineage: Bacteria > Pseudomonadota > Gammaproteobacteria > Burkholderiales > Burkholderiaceae_D > Telluria > Telluria aurea_B. Next base: position 558,068 of record NZ_JACHBX010000004.1, read on the forward strand.
CTGTTTGGTCTGCAAGGCACCGACTCGCTGTATGTCGGTTCGGGCTACACCCTGAACACCGGCGCACTGACCACCGGCAACAACGCTGCTCTGGAAGTGTTCGTCTCGCAAGTCGGTGGCGACACCGTCCTGAAAATGGAAACGTCGGTCTTCGGCTCGAGCACCGCGACCCCAGAAATCATCACCATCACCCTGGTTGGCGTCGATGCAGCTGATATCGTGATGAACAACGGCATCATCACCGCCTAAGGTTTTTGCCTGGGCAACCAGGTCGAAATTAAAGCGAAGAACCCCGCCTCCGTAAGGAGGTGGGGTTTTTTTATTTGAGGTAGCTTCGCCACAAATAATTTCTATCTGGTCAACAATTTGTGATCAGTGTCACAAAAATTTCAAAATTTACGTCATAATACGCTGCGCGGTAATTCCCGTAGGAATCCTCACTTAACGACGAAGGTCGCACGTATTCATTCATGAAACTCTTAGACGACAAAACCGAAATTGGCCAGGCGCTTCGCGCTTTCAAGCGCACCTTTATCACGATTGGTGTCTTCAGCGCCATTATCAATCTTCTGATGCTGGTGCCATCCCTGTACATGCTGCAGGTTTACGACCGCGTACTGGCAAGCCGCAACGAGATCACGCTACTCATGCTGACGCTGATCATGCTGGGGGCCTACCTGTTCATGGGCGCACTGGAGGTCATCCGCTCTTTCATTCTGGTGCGTGTGGGTGCACGCTTCGACATGATGATGAACAAGCGCGTGTACACCGCATCATTCGAGCAGAACCTGAAGCAGGCGGGTGCGAATGCCGGTCAGGCCCTGAACGACTTGACCACCTTGCGTCAGTTTTTGACGGGCAATGCATTGTTCGCGTTCTTTGATGCCCCCTGGTTCCCAATCTATTTGTTGGTGATTTTCATGTTCGACCCGATGCTGGGTCTGTTTGCCTTGGGCGGCACCATTATCCTGGTGATCCTGGCGGTGGTGAACGAGCGCATCACCAAGAAGCCGTTGAATGAAGCCAACACTATGGCGATTTCGGCCAGCACGCTGGCCACCAACAACCTGCGCAATGCAGAGGTCATCGAATCGATGGGCATGTTGCCTAACTTGATGGGGCGCTGGTTCAAATTGCATGGCAAGTTTTTGAACCTGCAGGCAGAGGCAAGCCAGAAGGCCGGCAGCATTGGCGCCGCGACCAAGTTCGTGCAGACCTCGATGCAGTCGCTGGTGCTGGGCCTGGGTGCCCTGCTGGTGATTGACCACAAAATCACGGCCGGTATGATGATCGCCGCATCGATCCTGCTCGGTCGCACAATGCAGCCGGTGCAGCAAGTGATCGGTGTCTGGAAGAGCTGGGCAACCACCCGCAGTGCGCACGAGCGCCTGACCAAACTGCTCGAGACGAACCCGAAACGCGAGGCCGGCATGGCGCTGCCCAAGCCAAGCGGCAACCTGACGCTGGAAGGCGTCACTGCGGCGCCGCCCGGGATGCGCAATCCAATCGTCAAGAACGTCTCTTTTGGCATCCTTCCCGGGGACGTGCTTGGCGTAATCGGACCGAGCGGTTCCGGCAAGTCGACGCTGGCGCGGTTGCTGGTTGGCGTATGGCCAGCAATGATGGGCAAGGTGCGTCTGGATGGCGCCGATATCTATAGCTGGAACAAGGCTGAACTTGGCCCGCACATGGGTTACCTGCCGCAGGATATTGAATTGTTTGGCGGTACCGTCAGCGAAAACATTGCCCGTTTTGGCGACGTGGATGCTGAAAAAGTGGTCGAAGCCGCCAAGCGCGCTGGTGTGCATGACATGATCCTGCACTTCCCCGAAGGTTACGACACCCGGCTCGGCGATGGCGGCGGTGGCCTGTCTGGCGGCCAGCGGCAACGGCTGGGCCTGGCGCGCGCAATGTATGGCGACCCTGCCTTGATCGTGCTGGATGAACCGAACTCGAACCTGGACGAAGCGGGCGAGCTGGCACTGGTCACAGCGGTGAAGGACCTGCGTCAACGCGGCAAGACGATTGTCCTGATCACCCACCGGACCAGCATTATCAGTGCGACGACCAAGTTGCTGTTGATGCGCGACGGTGCGTTGCACATGTTCGGGCCCACGCAGCAGGTGTTGGCGGCGTTGCAGGAAGTGAACACGAAGGCTTTGCAGGCGCAACAAGCGCAACTGCAGGCGCAGCAAACCGGTGCAGCTGCACCGACCGGTACGGAAGGTTAAATTCATGAAACTTGCCAAGAAAGATGCAGCGGAAGTCATCACCCATGATGCGACGCCGCTCGAAGTCAACACGGATGCACGTGCGTTTACCCGCATCGGCTGGCTCATTGTGCTGGCCGGCTTCGGCGGCTTCCTGCTATGGGCGTTCCTGGCGCCACTCGACAAGGGTGTGCCCTTGTCCGGCACAGTCGCGTCCGAGTCGAATCGCCAGGCTGTTCAACACCAGAGTGGTGGCACGGTGCAGGAGTTGCTGGTGCGCGACGGTGATGTCGTGAAAGCTGGTCAGGTGCTGGTGCGCATGAACCCGGTCATGGCCAGGTCCGCGGTCGACATTACCGACGCACAATACCTGTCGGCGCTGGCCAATATCGCCCGACTTTCGGCTGAACGCGACGGATCGAGCACTATCAAATTCCCGCCAGAGCTGGAAAAGCGTCAGTCCGACCCGCGCGTTGTTGAACTCATGACGGTGCAGCGGCAGTTTCTGATGTCGCGCCAGGGTTCGCTGCAGAATGAGTTGTCTGGCCTGGATGCCAGCATTGCCGGCCTGAAGATGCAGATTACAGGGTTGCAGGAGTCGCGCGACAGCAAGAAAGAGCAGGTCAATTTCTTGAAGGAGCAGCTCGGCGGCATGCGCGACCTGGCTAAGGATGGTTACGTCGCACGTAACCGTTTGCTTGATCTGGAGCGGACCTATGCCCAGCTAGGCGGTCAAATTTCGGAAGACATCGGCAATATCGGTCGCTCCCAGCGTCAGGTCATCGAACTCACCATGCGTCGTTCGCAGCGCATGCAGGACTATCAGAAGGAAGTTCGTGGCCAGTTGTCCGAGTACCAGAAAGAAGTCGAAGCACAGGGCGCGCGTCTTCAGGCACAGCGTTTCGAACTGTCGAATGTTGAGGTCAAGGCACCGGTCAATGGCACCGTGGTGGGCCTGGCGGTCTTTACCAATGGCGGGGTGGTGCAACCCGGGTTCAAGATGATGGATATCGTGCCGAGCAATGCACCCCTGATCGTCGAAGGACAACTGGCAACCAACCTGGTGGACAAGGTTCATTCGGGCTTGCCGGTCGAGCTGATTTTCTCTGCCTTTAACGTCAACAAGACTCCGCATATCGATGGCGAAATCACGCATATTTCTGCCGACCGCAGTGTCGAGGAGCGTACCGGTAACCCGTACTACAAGGTGCACGTGAAGGTGACACCGAAGGGCGAGAAGATGATCGCCGAACACAAAATGGACATTCGCTCCGGCATGCCGGTCGAGTTGTTCGTGAAGACCGGCGAACGTACCATGATGAGTTACCTGTTCAAGCCAATCATGGACCGTGCCCACTCGGCACTGAGCGAGGAATAAGCAATGGCGCCTGTAACCAAGTTCCATTTCCGCAGCCTCATGGCCCGAGCCCTGCTTGCCGCCGGTGTGTGCGCTGCTGGCAGCGCCTCGGCCCTCACACTTGAAGAAGCCTACCAGGCCGCTCTCAAGAACGACCCGGTCTTCCGTATGCGCTATTTCGAAAACGAGAGCGGCAAGGAAAACCAGATCCTCGGTCGCTCCCAGTTGCTGCCGAATATTTCGGCCAGCCATACCGTCAACAAGAACCGGGTGGATCGCCAGTACACCCAGAACGGCCGGCTCCAGCTCGATCACCCGCAATATCTGGGGCGCTCGTCGGTCGTGCAGCTGCGCCAGTCGCTGTTCAATATGGACGCGGTGCAGCGCTATCGGCAGGGCAAGGTGCAGAGTGCCCAAGCGGAGCAGGCCTACGAGGCCGGCATCGACGAGGTATCGGTGCGCGCGGTCAGCGCCTACATGGACGCGCTGTTCGCCGAAGACCAGCTGGCATTGGCGATCGCCCAGCGCGATATGAATGCCGAGCAACAAAAGGTGAACCAGTACCTGTTCGAGAAAGGCGAGGGCACCCGCACCGACATGCTGGAAACCCAGGCCAGGCTCGACGTGGCCGAAGCCAGCCTGGTCGAGGCGCAGGATAATGTGACCTCGGTACGCAACACGCTGGCCGGTGTGATCGGCATGGATCCGGGCACGCTCAGGCAGATCGGCGCGAACTTCCGCCCGGTGACGCTCGACGTTGCGACGTATGAAGACTGGCAGAAACTGGCGCTGCGCCAGAACAATACGCTGGCGGCCCTGCGGCTGGCGGTAGAAAACTCGCGCCTGGAGATCGGCCGCAACAAGGCCGGTCACCTGCCACGCGTCGATTTTGTTGCGTCGTACAGCAAGAATCTGAGCGAGACGATCAATGTGCTGGGCCAGGAAACGACCAACCGTACGCTCGGCATTCAGGTCAATATCCCGATCTATTCGGGTGGCGCGATCAATGCCCAGACGCGTCAGGCGGCAGCCAGCTATGGCCGCTCGCAGGCAGAGCTCGATGCGCGTACCAACGAGATCATGGTCGAATTACGCAGGGCCTACGACCTGGTCCAGAGCAGTGGCCGCAAGATCGATGCCCTTGCCAAGGCGGCAGAGTCGGGCCAGGAGCTGGTCAAGGCCACCGAGCAAAGCATCAAGGGCGGGGTCCGCATCAATCTCGACCTGCTCAATGCCCAGTCGCAGCTGGTCACGACCCGGCGCGATCTGGCCCAGGCGCGCTATTCCTACCTCGTGGGGCTGATGCGTCTACGCGCAGCGTCCGGCACGATGGCGCCGGAAGCGGTGCGAGAGATCGCAGCGTTTTTCCAGTAACCAGGCGCGCCAGGGGCGCGTCAGGCATCGGTGGCGCCTGAGCGCCACCGCTTACAGTCTTTCAATGGCTGTCAGAAGCGGCTGGCGGCGCGGACGCCGCGCTGAATGCCGTCACTTCCGCTGGCGTGCCGAGCGCGTGGACGTCAGCGGGATTCAGGTCGGCAATCGAGACCCGTGCACCGTCGGCCAGCAGTTGCCGATACAGCGGCGCGACATAGCGTTCGCCACGCACCAGGTTGGCCGGGTCGGCGAAGAATGCATCGTAGGCGCGTACAAAATCGCCGGCGCGCGCAAACCAGTACAGCCCGACCGACGCATAGTCGGAAATGCGCTGCTTCTCGGCCACGTCGGTCGCCCAGCCATCCCCGTTGATCTTGACGAAGCTCCAGTGGTCGCCCGCGACCTGGAAGCACGGTATCCACCCGTCCGATCCGGCGCGGATATGCTGTGGCGTCCAGGCGAATGGCTGCACGAAGGTATCGATGTTGTAGATCAGTAGCGGGCTGTCGTCGCCGAGCCACAACGAACGCGACGCCAGGGCGCTCGTCGCCTGTCCATCGGTCAGCGCGTCGAGTTCAATGATGCGCAGGTCGTCGATGCCCAGTGCGGCGCACTGTTCGCGGATGTAGGGGGCCGATGCATTCTCGGCCAGGCTGACGAATACCACCCGGGTGCGCGGCCCGATGAAATTTTTCAGCGACAGCATCGACCAATAAAACAGGCTGTGCCCGTGCACGACGATCTCGTATTTGGGCACGGTATAACCCACCTCGCGAAAGCGCGAGCCGCGACCTGCCATGGTGATCACGATCGTGGTACCTGAGTCAGCTTGCTTTGTCATGTTCAACCTCGTCGAGAATCTGTCTGGCGCGCAGCATGAAGGCCATGACCTTGTTGGGATGATCGCTGTGCAGCGGCAGCATCGACAGGAACAGGGACGCCTCGCCGAGGCGCACCACTCTGGGGTCGATACCGAGCTTGCGCAGCTGGCGCAGGAACTGCTGCTTGAGCGCGGGATGGTTGGTGTGTTCCAGGTGCAGCAGCAGATCGTTGCTGTCCGTAAAACCTACACGGTACAGCCCGCTGTTGATGAAATCGTAGTCACCCAGCACGCTGTGCGACACCTTGCATATGTCATACAGCGGGTGCGTCCACAAATCGGCCTCGGTCGTTGCGCCCTTCGGGTCGATCAGCTTCAGCAGATAACGCTGCTGGTCATAGAGTATGTTCGAGAAACACGGATCGCCGTGTCCCACCGCCATGTAATCGCTCTCGAAACCGCGCGCAAGACGTTCGTACAGGCCACGAAAACGCGCAAGCTGGCGCTCAAGGTCGAGCGCCGGCGATGCGCTGGCCGCCAGCATGTTGATGCGCTTGCCTTCGGCCGAATCCAGGAATTGTGCGCAACGCGCAGTGAGCTTGTCCACGAACAGCGTGCGCGCGGCGGCCGCCGATGCAGCCTTCGTGCACGGCCGGCGCGGGCGTTCGTTCAAGACAAACAGCAGTCGCTCGATGAATGCCTCGAAGCTTTCCGCGTCGAAGGCGCCGTGGACCCACTGCAAGGCTGCGTCTGCAAGGTAATAGCGCAGCATGCGATACGATGCGCCATTGCGGTCTTCGCGGAAATCGAACGGCTGCACCAGCCACGACTGCATCGACTCCGGCACCAGCTGATAGAACGTGTACTCGGCACGCATCTTGTCGCGGTCGGCGGAGCTCTTGGTGAAATAATGGGCATCGGCCGACAGCGCATTGAAATGGCGTGCCGGTGTCGCGCCATGCATGAACGTCAAAAAGTCGCGGATGTTCGCCAGGTCGAGGGGCTGCAACGATTGCAGGCGCTGGCTGCTCTGCCACGCTTGCCCCCACTGGTGCAGCGGCGCAGCACAAAACGCCTCCCACTGTTCCACCAGGCGATGCGGGTTGCGCATGAATACGAGCAGCGGCTTGTACAGGCGATCGGTGAAGTCTTCCTCGGCGTACGGAATACGTTCGCACAGCTGGCGCAGCCGTTCGGGATCACTGAACCCGGCGCGCCCGGCGATCACGCACAGCACGGTGTCATGGCCGCTGCTTTCCAGGCTTGCGCGCAGTGCTGGCAGGTCGTCTGCATTGCGCAGATGGAACAGGCGCGTCGCGCACCAGGCAGGGAGCGCTGCCTTGAACCGGTCGCTCAGCGCCTGGCGTTTGAGGATGATGCTGCCGTAGCGCCGGTGGCCTACCAGGCTGCGTACCTCATCGCTGGTGCTCTCCCGATCGTCCAGGACGAGAACAATATTCTGGGATGAATGACGCATGTCAGGGTCTTTCGATACGCAGGCGCAGTGCCAGTAACAGGGCCGCCAGGAACGCCAGCGTCAGGGCGGCCAGGGCGAACGTTTGAATCATGCCGAAGGCGCCGGCACCGGCCGCGCCACCCGGCAGGCTCGCCAGCAGTCCCGACGCGAACATCGCGCCGGCATCGGGCGCATTGTCGGCGAAACGGTGGGCGAACAGCGCAAAAGCGGCAATCTCCAGGGCCCAGGTCAGGATCGACAGCAGCAGCAGGCCGCTCATCCTGCCTTCCACCGAGCGCTGGATGTTCAGTTCGAGATGGCGCACGGCGTGGCTTGCCCTGAGCAGGCGCAGGCCGCGTGTGCTATGACTGGCCAGCACGAGGTGCCGGTTCAGGTAGACGAAGGTGGTGGCCACTGCGAACAGGCCGAGCAGGCCGAACACGCTGGTGAGGACGAACAGCAAAAATACCCAGCGCATCGATTCCGGCAGGCGCACATCGAGCAGATACAGCGCCAGGATGCAGGCGGCGAGCACGAGAACGTCGCCGAAACGCTCGGCCAGCCAGACAGCGAGCGCCTTGCCCCATTGCCCGAACACGTGACGGAACGCGGCCAGCCGTAATATTTCGCCGATCTTGAACGGGATCAGCGCGCTGGGAAACGCGGTCAGCGCATGCGCGCAGACCAGCGCCAGCGCCTTGTCGCGCTGATCGAGTGTCAGCAGGCCCAGCCGCAGCATGCGTACGCCATGCGATCCCACGTACAAGGCGATTGCGCCGGCCAGTAACAGGTCCGGTTCAGGCCAGCCGGCGCCAGTGGTGCGCAGCTGCAGCACCAGCCAGCCCAGCGCCAGCGAAGCGAGCAGGCACAGGTAGACGCGCAGGGATGCGCTCATTCGGCGCCGTGCCGGTGCACGATTGTTCCAGGGTACGCCGCCCGCACCCGTTCGCGTACATCCCTGGCCAGAAAGCGCGTACGGTCGATCATGAACGACGCCAGCAGCCCGAGGACCCTGAAGGACTGCGACACCATCCGCACGTTCGAACGTTGGTCTTCCTCACGCCAGCTGATCGGGAAATACCGGATTCGGTGGCGGCGAGCGTAGCTGCTCAACAACATCATGTAGTTGAACGTGAGGTCGTCCGGGAAGGTCAGGTAGTAGAACTGCTCGAACGCCTTCAGGCGGTACATGTTCAATCCCGAGCCGAGGTCGCGCACCCGGCCGCGCACGGCCAGCGAAAACAGCAGATTGAACACGCGGTTGCCCCAGGAGCGCGTCAGCGAGTAGCCGACCAGCCGGCTGCCCGGCATGAAACGGGCGCCAAGCAGGCAGTCATGGTCGCGATGGGCGCCGCTGTCGAGCAGGGGCAGCAGGTCGCGGATATCGGCCTGGTCGTCGCCGTGCAGGACGACGAGGTGGGTGTAGCCGTGTTCGATCGCGTAGCGGAAAGCGGCCTTGTGCGAGCCGCCCAGGCCATAGTTGTCATCGTTGCGCCATGCGATGAACTGGCAACCGGTGATGCGCGAGCGCGCCTGTGCGATCGCCGCTTCAAGCGTGTCGTCGGGTGAGCGGTTGTCGACCACCATGACGGTATCGATGCGGTGCTGGACCTGTGCGTCGAACTGGTCGATGACGCGCGTGATCTGGGCCGCGCAGCGGTAGGCCGGAATAAAAACAAGAATTCGTTCGGTGCCGGGAGAGCTCATGGAGTATTTTTTCTTTGTTGCATGAACGTGGTGATCGCTGCCTGCACTACCGTGTGCAATTCTGCATCGTTATATAGCCACAGTTGGGTGACGCCATCCGGGCAGGTCCGGATACGGGCCGGCCGGGGCAGCAGGCGCCCGATCGTCTCCGGGGTGTAATCGAACTGATCGCCACCGCCCGGACGCCGCAATATTGCAAAATTATAATGGTATCCAGGATAGCGGTCCGGGTTTGACAGGGGGCCGAGCGTCGACACCCAGAACAAGGGGCTCACATCGCGCAATGTGGCGATAATCGGGTTACGGTCAGGCAGTTGATAGCTCACTGCACGCGCATTCCAGTAATCGGCAATGCCGGCTTGCAGCGGGAAACCTTCTGCGCCGGCTGCGGCCACGCACTGCGCGACGGCAGTGGACGGTGCGCCAGGCTGTGGCGCCTGGTACGCAAGCCAGGCCGCGTTGCCGGCAACGAGGGCAGCGCCCGCTACCCACACCCGGTGCGCCCACCAGAGGCGGCACGCGCGTCGGTTGGCATGAACGAGAGCCAGCAGTACCGCAAGCACGAGAGGAAATGCCAGATAGCGATAACCCGCATTGTCGACGATCGCGCCGGAAAACACGGCGCCGGCAATGGTGAGCGGCAGGGAAACGCAGAGCAGGGCGCCAACGGCCTGGATGTCGCTGTCGACGGCATCGGTCCGGATCGGCGCGGGAGCGGTGGCGGCATGGTCGTGGTGGATTTTCCGGCTCAGCCGCAGGTACAGCAGATACAGCAGATACAGCAGGCAGCCGGACAGCAGCAGCGCAAGGAGCAGCGTCGCGACATTGTCGTGGTCAAAGGCGGCGACCGTCGCCCTGGTCAGGAAGGTCAGTGAGGCCGATATCGACTCGACCGACAACGGCGGCCTGGCCTCAACCGGAATGTGATGGATCAGCAGATGCTCGAGGAGCATGGCCAATACCTGGCCGCCCGCGAGGACGGCGATCAGGCGCGCCAGTGTCGCAGTGCGCTGCTGGCGCAGGGCGCTTCGTTCAGTGCGGCGCGTCAGCAACAGCGCCATTGCTGCCACGGCCAGGCAGGGCAGGGTGAAGGTGAGAACGAAGAGCCTGGATGACACGCCCGCCGCGCCGACCACGACCAGCAATGCGAGCGCATGCGGCCACGACGACTGACGCGCGAGGCGCAGTGCCAGCATCGTTCCCAGCAGGCCGAACAGGACTGCGCCAAAATGGTTGTTGGTCGTCTGGAAGTAGAGCCACATGCCCGACTGCGCCGACACCAGTGTGGCGAAGGCGACGGCCAGCACGACCTGCGCATCGTTGCGGCGCAATCCGTGCCGGGTCAGTCGCCGTACCAATGCGATGGACAACAGTGCCAGTGCGACCGCCTGCATGGCAGAGACGAACAGAATGCGGGAAGGCACATCCGGAAAAACAAAAAATCCCACGGCATATAACGCGAGGTCAGGAAAAAATCCCGGCGCCGCACTGAATTTCCAGTTGCTCCACGCGCCGCCATGGACGATTAAATCATTCAGCAGGTCGTCATAGAAAAGGATATCGCTTTGCAGCACGATGCGCAGATGCAGCAGTGAAATGGCTACAGCTAGCAGAATCCATGCAAGCCATGTTTCAAGTCGGGACATGATCGGTAGAGGTTATCGCACGCGACTGAAAGCGCCATGCCGGTTAGTGTCGGGATTGTTCACGCATTCAGGCGCGCCAATGGCCTGTGAGAATGCTGCGTTACAGTGGCCGGCATGGTTGGATAGCAAAGAGACACAGGGCAATATTATAAGTCCAGCCCGGTAAGGTGACCATAAAATACCAAACTATCCCAGGAGCGCTACCGCTACAATATTGTCTTTGATAAAGAGGCATGGCATGCAGTCGCTGAATATCCAGTACAACCCACGCATTGACCAGCTGCGCTGGTTGGCAGCCACCCTCGTTTTTCTGTTCCACTTTCATCTCGAATACCGCGGCCTGGGCGGCACCGGCCTGAGCAGCTCATGGGGCGCCCTGATCATTGAAGGTCATACCGGCGTCGGCCTGTTCTTCACATTGTCGGGCTTCCTGTTCATGCTGATCGCGCTGCACCAGCGTCAGATTGTGTATGCGGACTTCCTGCGCAACCGCATCCTGCGCATCCTGCCGCTGTATCTCGTGATCTTCCTGGTCGCTACCTCGATCGGTCGTGACAAGTTTCAGCCGGCCGATCTGCTCTACCTGTTCGCGACCAACCTGGGCCTGGCGCCGACCTCCGGCACGGCGATCACCGGGGCCGCCTGGACGATTTCGCTCGAGTTCCTGTTCTATCTGGTGTTTCCGTTTCTTGCGCGCTTCGCGATGGACAGCGGCATGCGCTATCTGGCCGGGTGGCTGGTTTTGCTGCTGTTCTTCAAGGCAGCCGCTTTCACCGTCAATACCAATAGCACGCTCATGTATTTCAGCACGTTTGTCGGCCGCTTCGACCAGTTCATTATCGGCATGATCGCCGCCATGGCGTATGCGCGTTACACGACGCAATTGCGTCGCTTTGCGCCGTTGCTCATGCTGGCCAGCGTGGCGCTGGTGATGTGGGATACGGCGCTGATGCACCGCGTGGCCAGTTTCGGCAGCAATCCACATTCGGCGTTCTGGATTATCTGGTCTCTTATTGAAAGCGCGGGCTGGGCGTTGGTGATCCTGGCCTGGACCTCGCTTGCGCTGCGTCTGCCGGCGCTTGTCGAGCGCGTGCTGGCCCACGGCGGCAAGATCAGCTTCTCGTTCTATCTGCTCCATATGGCGCTATTGCATACGCTGGCAACACAGGTCGGCACGGTGCGCCCGTTCGGTATCGGCTGGCTGGATGTGGTATTCATGCTCACCGTGACGTATGGTGCCACCTGGGCCCTGGCCACGCTCAGCTATCACATCATCGAAGAGCCGTTCCTGCGCATGCGCCGCAGTTACGGGGCAGCGCGTCACGAGGCAAAGGCAACGCTCAAGGCGTAGCGCCAGCCCGCCCCGGCGGGCTGTTGTGTGCGCTGACAATCATGATGACTCCCGGGCCTGGCTAGAGTAGTATCATTTTATTATTAGCCTGGGAGAGCCTCAATATGGCCGTCAATGCAGTCGGAGTCCAACAACTATATGTTGCCTACTTTGGCCGTCCGGCCGATACCGCCGGGCTCGAGTATTGGGTGAATACGCTCGGCAGCGGTGCGGCCACGCTGGCCGATATCTCGCGATCGTTTGCCGCGGCAGAAGAATACCGCGACAACTACAGCCATATGAACAGCCGCACCGTGGTCACCAAAATCTACGATCACCTGTTCGGGCGCGAAGCAGAAGCCGCCGGCGTCGATTACTGGGCCAGCCTGATGGACCGTGGCGTCATCACAATCGACGATGCGGTCAAGCAAATCTCGGAAGCGGCGGTTGGCACCGACGCGCTCATCTTCAATGGCAAGGCGGCTGCCGCCACGGCCTTCACGCTGCGCCTCGATACGCCAGGCGAAGTGGCAGCCTATGGCAACGATGCGGGGGGCAAGCTGGCGATGGAATTTCTCGCCACCGTCAAGGATGCCACGAGCGCGCTCGATGCAGTGGACCCGATCGTGGTCGATGCGTGGATTGCACGCATCGTGGCCGCCGACGGCACTGCCATCGAGGATGTGGGCCTGGTCGGCGTCGCGCCGCTGGTGTGAATCAGGCCGCGGCCTCGCCGGCTGCTGCCGGGCTGGTGTCGCTGCTGCTGCTGCTGCCGATGCAGTGCGGGCACGACACGCCATACACATAGCTCGGCGCGAGTTGCTGACGCGGCGTCACGATCGCGCGGCAGGCGAAGCACTGCACGGTTTCAGTCGGCTCGAGCTTCGGATTGAGTGCGGTGCGGTAGTCGAACACGAAGCAGTCGCCCGTGTAGTGCGCGCCGCCGACGTCCTCGAAGTACTTCAGGATGCCACCCTCGAGCTGGTACACGCGCTCGTAGCCGATTTCCTTCATGTGGATCGCCGCTTTTTCGCAGCGGATGCCACCGGTGCAGAAGGTCACGACCGTCTTGCCGGCCAGTTCATCCCGATGCTGCGCCGCGACCTCGGGAAACTCGGTGAACTTGTCGATGCGGTAGTCGAGCGTGTTCTCGAAGGTGCCGACGTCGACTTCGAAGGCATTGCGCGTTTCCATCATCACGACCTCGACGCCATCGTCATCGTGGCCCTGGTCGAGCCAGCGCTTGAGCGTGACGGGATCGACCGCCGGCGCGCGGCCCAGTTCGGGCTTGATCAGCGGCATGCGCATCGTGATGATTTCTTTCTTGATCTTGACCAGCATGCGCTTGTGCGACTGTTCGGTCGACAGGCTTTCTTTCCACGTCAGGTCGGCCAGGCGGGCGTCGCTGCGCACCCAGTCCAGGTACGTGTCGATGTGCTCGCGTGTACCCGACAGGAACATATTGATGCCTTCCGGCGTGAGCAGCACCGTGCCCTTCAGGGCAAGCTCATTGCACAGCGCCTGGTACTGCGGACGCAAGGTTTCCAGATCGTCGAGCGTGACAAATTTGTAGGCGGCGATGTTGACGTACTGTTGTGCGGAGGACATGGCGATAAAGAAGAAAAGCGGTGAACGGACAGGCCGATATTATAAGTCAGCCAGCCGCGCCAACCATCAGGGAAGCGCCGTATGCTTGTCGAATAGATTTACACCATTGCAGCAGAGCATTGACTCTGATCAAATAAGTCATTGATTTTTATGGTAAGCACTTGGCTGGCATCAAGTTTGCTTATAGGAGGGTCGTGCTGTACAAACTTTGATCTACTAGGAAAACAACAATGATCCGTAATATCGCTCTGCTGGCCCTTTCGCTGACTGCTGGTGCTGCTTCGGCCGCTACCATTCCTGCTACGCTGACCTTCAAATCGGACAGCAACACCGCCTACACCAATGTGTTGCCGGCAGCGCAGAGCGGCAGCGTGCTGATCGACTTCAACTTCACCTACACGGGCGCCACGGTCGACAACAACGATTTCCTGGCTCTGTGGTTCGGCAATTCGAACAACATGGCCCAAGCCTACAAAGGTCCGAACGTCGGCTTCAAGGCAAACTGCGGCACGGGTGGCAGCTGCACCAACGACCTGTTCGCACGCCTGGGTGGCGAGAGCGGTCCTTTCATGAACAACAGCAATCTGGTTGCAGGCACCACCTACAACATCTTCGCGAACCTGTACAAGGCCGCTGGCTCGACGACCTACAACCGCTTCGACATGTGGCTCAATGCCACGGCTGCTGAAAAGGCATCGCTGACCGGCGCCGACCTGAAGGCAACCGGTAACTCGAACCTGACGTCGTTCAACACGATCGGCGTTCGTACCCTGGGTCTGGACAAAGGCCTGAGCGTGAACGTGAATAACCTGCGCGTCAGCGGATTCGCTGCTGAAGTGCCTGAGCCAAGCAGCGTTGCCCTGATGGGTCTGGCGCTGGCTGGCCTGGCATTCACCCGTCGCAACAAGCGCGGCTGATTGCCCGGCAGCGCGCCATCGGCGCGCTGCTGAAGCTTGTCAGAACGCCGTTCCTGCGCAGGCAGGAACGGCGTTTCGCGTTAACGGCGTTTGCAACGCCAACCATATGCGTCCCGGATAGGCCGTGCTAGAGTGCCTCGCATTGCTTCATCATCGACAGGAACGCCATGCACGACTGGTCCGAAGGCTACATGACCGAGTTAGCCTATACCTACGGCTACTATCCCGAACTCAACCCATTGCGTGCACGGCTGGCCCTGCTCGAGGCCGGCATCGTTCCGCCGGCCGTCCAGACCGCTTGCGAGCTGGGCTTTGGCCAGGGCATGAGCATCAATATCCATGCGGTCGCGGCCGGCGCGGCCTGGCATGGCACCGATTTCAATCCGGCCCAGGTCGGTTTTGCGCGCGAGCTGGCGCAGGATTTGCCGCTGGCAGCCAATCTGTCCGACGAAGCCTTCGAGGCCTATTGCCAGCGCGCCGATCTGCCGCAGTTCGATTTCATCGCGCTGCACGGCATCTGGAGCTGGGTGTCGGATGCCAACCGCCGCGTGATCGCCAGCTTCATCGAGCGCAAGCTCAAGGTAGGCGGTGTCGTCTATGTCAGCTACAACACCCAGCCCGGCTGGGCCGCGACCGGACCGCTGACCGAGTTGATGGCCGGCTTCGACGCGGCCCTCAATCCGCCCGGCATCGGTCCGGCGGCGCGCATCGACGCGGCGCTCGACTTTGTCGACGGGCTGGTCGCGAGCGGGGCGCTGTACGGCAAGGTCAATCCCCAGGTGGCCGAGCACCTCAAGCGCCTGCGCAGCCAGGACCGGCGCTATCTGGCGCACGAATATTTCAACCGCGACTGGCAGCCGATGCCGTTCGCACAGATGCGCACCTGGATGGAAGGGGCGCGGCTGAGCTATGCCACGTCGGCCCAGTTCATCGACCACGTGCCGATGCTGAACCTGACCGAGCAGCAACAGGATCTGCTGGCCGCGATCCCGGATGCCGGTTTTCGCGAAACGACGCGTGACTTCATCGTCAACCGCCTGTTCCGGCGCGATTACTGGGTGCGCGGCCCGCGCCGGCTGGCGCCGGCCGACCGCACCGAGCGCCTGCGCGCCATGCGGGTGGTGCTGGCCACGCCGGCCGCCAGGGTCAAGCTCAAGGTCAGTGGTGCGCTGGGCGAAGCAAACCTGCACGAAGACGTCTACCGCCCGATCCTCGATGCGCTGGCCGACCACCAGCCGCACAGCCTGGGCGAACTCGAAATCACGCTGGCCCCGCATGGCGCCACGCTGGCCCGGATCGTCGAGGCGGTGATGCTCCTGACGGGCGCCGGCAACCTGCACCCGGCCCAGGCCGACGAGGCAATCGCCGCTGCCAGGGCCGGTGCGCTCCAGCTCAATGCCCGCCTGTGCGCCATGGCGCGCTACGCCGAAGATGTCGGTTGCCTGGCCTCGCCGGTGACGGGCGGCGGCTTCCCGGTGCGCCGTATTGACCAGCTGTTTCTGCTGGCACGCAGCCTTGGCGCGGCCAGCATCGGGGCGCTGGCCGATTTCGCGGCTGCTGCGCTGCAGGCGCAGGGCCAGCGCATCATGAAGGATGGCCAGCCGGTGCTGGACGACGCCCGCCAGACCGAGATGCTGCGCAGCCAGGCGCAGGCGTTCGAAACCACGCGCCTGCCGGTTTTGCAGGCATTGGGCGTGGCTTCCTAGGGCGGCTCCAGCTTTCAGATCGTCGACGCCCCATGCCTGCGCTGGCACCGCAGCCATGGAGCACTGCCTGCCGTTGGCGAGAACGCCACGCTGACCCGCCCCCTGGACCCGCAGACCTCGCCGGCCCCTCCGCGCGAAGCCCGGGCGCGGTAAAATGCGGGGATGACTTCCCCGACTTTTACCCATCTGCGCATCCACTCCGAATACTCCATCGTCGACGGCCTGGTCCGTATTGACGAGCTGGTCAAGGCGGCGGTCAAGGATGGGCAGCCGGCGCTCGCCGTGACCGACCTGGCCAATACGTTTTGCCTGGTGCGCTTCTACAAAGAGGCGCGCGGCAAGGGCGTCAAGCCGATCGTCGGGGTCGATGCCTGGATCACCAACGACGACAACCGCGACAAGCCGTACCGCCTGCTCATTTTGGCCAAGAACCATACCGGCTACCTGCAGCTGTGCGACCTGCTGGCGCGTGCCTGGCTCACCAACCAGCACAAGGGCCGCGCCGAACTGCGCGCCGAATGGCTCGAAGCGCTGGCCACGTCCACGTCAACCCTGCATCCCGAGCAGTCGCAGGCCAATGGCCTGATCGTGCTGTCGGGCGCGCATTTTGGCGACATTGGCCAGGCCATCGAGAACGGTGACATCGCCCGCGCTGAAGCCAACGCCGCGCGCTGGGCGCGCGTGTTCCCGGGCCATTTCTATATCGAGATCCAGCGCGCCGGCCAGCTCAATCAAGAGCAGCAGGTACGCCACTCGGTGGCGCTGGCCGGGCGCCTCGGCTTGCCGGTCGTGGCGACGCACCCGGTGCAGTTCCTCGACAAGGACGAATACATCGCCCACGAAGCGCGCGTCTGTATCGCCGAAGGCGAAATGCTGGCCAACGCCAAGCGCGTGCGCCGCTTCAACGAGAACATGTGCTTCAAGTCGCAGGCCGAGATGGCCGAGCTGTTCAGGGACCTGCCGGGCGCGTTGGCCAACTCCGTCGAGATCGCCAAGCGCTGCAACGTCACGCTCACGCTGGGCAAGCCGCAGCTGCCGAACTTCCCGACCCCGGGCATGACGATCGATGAATTCCTGATCGCCGAGACCAAAAAAGGCCTGGAAGACCGCCTGCTGCAGCTGTACCCGAACGAGGCGGAGCGCGAGCGCGAACGCCCGCGCTATGAGGCGCGCCTGGACTTCGAGAATCAAACGATCATCAACATGAAGTTCCCCGGCTACTTCCTGATCGTGGCCGAGTTCATCCAGTGGGGCAAGAACAACGACGTGCCGATCGGCCCGGGCCGCGGTTCGGGTGCGGGTTCGCTGGTGGCGTATGCGCTCAAGATCACCGACCTCGATCCGCTCAAGTACAACCTGCTGTTCGAGCGTTTCCTGAATCCCGAACGCGTCTCGATGCCCGACTTCGACATCGACTTTTGCCAGGAAAAGCGCGAGCTGGTGATCCAGCACGTGAAAGATCTGTACGGGCGCGATGCGGTCTCGCAGATCGCGACCTTCGGCACGATGGCGGCCAAGGGCGCGATCCGCGACGTCGGCCGCGTGCTCGATTTCGGCTACAACTTCTGCGACGGTATCTCCAAGCTGATTCCGTTCAAGCCGGGCAAGCAGGTGTCGATTGCCGAGGCGATCGAAGAAGAACCGATGCTCAAGGAGCGCCTCGAGAACGAAGAAGAGGTCAAGACGCTGCTCGAACTGGCGCAGAAGGTCGAAGGCATCACGCGCAATATCGGCATGCACGCCGGTGGCGTCTTGATCGCGCCGGGCAAGCTCACCGACTTCTGCCCGCTGTACACGCAGGGCGGCGATACCGGCGTGGTGTCGCAGTACGACAAGGACGACGTGGAGGCCGTGGGCCTGGTCAAGTTCGACTTTTTGGGCTTGACCACGCTGACGATCCTCGACCGGGCGGTCAAGTACATCAAGCAGCTCGACCCGGCCGAAAGCGAATTCGATCTCGCCAAGCTGGCGCTGGACGACCGCGCGTCGTACAAGCTGCTGTCCGACGCCAAGACCGTCGCGATCTTCCAGCTGGAATCGCGCGGCATGCAGGGCATGCTCAAGGATGCGCGGCCCGACCGCTTCGAGGACATCATTGCGCTGGTCGCGCTGTACCGGCCGGGCCCGATGGACCTGATCCCCGACTTCTGCAAACGCAAGCACGGCGAAAAGTTTGATTATCCCGATCCGCGCACCGAGTCGATCCTGTCCGAAACCTACGGTATCATGGTCTACCAGGAGCAGGTGATGCAGATGGCGCAGATCGTCGGCGGCTACTCGCTGGGCGGCGCCGACATGCTGCGCCGCGCGATGGGCAAGAAAAAAGCCGAAGAAATGGCCGAGCACCGCGAGATCTTCCGCGCCGGTGCGGCCAAGGACGGTCTCACCACGGCCAAGGCCGACGAGATCTTCGACTTGATGGAAAAGTTCGCGGGCTACGGCTTCAACAAGTCGCACGCCGCCGCCTACGCGCTGCTGTCGTACCACACGGCGTACCTGAAGGTGCACCACACCGCCGCGTTCATGGCAGCCAACATGTCGCTGGCGATGGAAGACACCGAGAAGATCAAGATCCTGGTGGAAGATTCAAAAGAGGTCTGCAAGCTCACGATCCTGCCGCCGGACGTCAATGAATCGCAGTTCCGCTTCACGCCGGAAGGCGAAGCGCGCTCGAAAACGGGCAAGCCGGTCACGAATATCCGCTACGGCCTGGGCGGCGTGAAGGGCGCGGGGCAGGGCGCGATCGAAGCGATCATCGCCGCGCGCACCGCGGGCGGCAAGTTCAAGGACCTGTTCGACTTCTGCAACCGGGTCGACCGCAAGCAGATCAACCGCCGCACGATCGAATCGCTGATCCGCGCCGGCGCGATGGATGCATTCGGGGTTGACCGCTCGGTGCTACTGGCGTCGGTGTCGTTCGCGATGGAAGCAGCCGGCCAGGCCGCGGCCGCCATCAACCAGGTCAGCCTGTTCGGTGGCGACGATGCCGACCTGGTCGCGCCGCCCGAGTACGTGAAGGCGTTGCCGTGGACCGACCGCCAGAAGCTGTCCGAAGAAAAAATCGCGCTGGGCTACTACCTGTCGGGCCATATGTTCGATTCGTACGCGCAAGAGGTGCGCCGCTTTGCCAAGACGCGCATGAAAGACCTGGAGCCGTCGCGCGACCCGCGCATGATGTGCGGCGTGATCTCGGGCATCCGCACGCAGATGACGCAGCGCGGCAAGATCCTGATCGTGGCGCTGGACGACAAGACCGCCGTGCATGAGGTGACGGTCTACAGCGAGGCGTTCGAGGCCAACAAGAACGCGTTCAAGGAAGACGAATTTTTGCTCGTGGTGGGCAAGGTGTCCGAGGACCGCTTCAACGGCGGCCTGCGCATCACGGCCGAGAAGGTGTACGACCTGGCCACGGCGCGCATCCAGTATGGCCACAAGCTCGAGATGGACCTGGATAAATCGGTCAGCGCGGCCCGCCTGGCCGAGATCCTGCAGCCGCACCGGGTGCATGACGGGATGCCGGTGAGCCTGCGGCTGCAGACGCAGGATATTCCGTTCACCGTGCAACTGGGCGACGACTGGCGTGTGGCGCCATCCGATACGCTCAAGGCGGCGCTGGAGCTGTCGCTGGGTGCGAAGGACGTCGCCGTTGAGTACTAGCGCGCGTCCGACCGACGGCAGGTCGGCCTTTGGCCGCATCCTGATCTGCCGCACCGACAATATCGGCGACGTCGTCCTGACGCTGCCGCTGGCGGGCTACCTCAAGCAGCGCTTTCCGCAGGCGCGAATCGACCTGCTGTGCCGTGCCTACGTGGCGCCGGCCATGCGCCACAGCCGCCATCTCGACCGCGTGATCACGCTCGAAGCGTCGGACGACCTGGCCCGCCTGTTTGCCGAGGGCGATTACGATACCGTGATCTTTGCCTTTCCCGACCGGCGCCTGGCGAGCGCCGCGCTGGCAGCGCGCGTGCCCAACCGGGTGGGCACCAGCCACCGCGTGTATCACTGGTTCACCTGCAACCGCCTGGCGCGCTTCAGCCGCGCGAAGTCCGACCTGCACGAGGCGCAGCTGAACTTTCTGCTGCTGCGCCCCCTGGGCATCGATCATGTGCCGACGCTGGCCGAGATCCCGCAGTTGTACGGGCTGGCCGCGCCGCAGCGCGCCGCCGTCGACGCCTTGCTGGCGCCGGGGCGGCGGCACGTCATCCTGCATCCCAAATCGAATGGCAGCGCCCGCGAATGGCCGCTGGCCCATTTCACTGCGCTGGCGCGCGATCTCGGGAGCGACCCGGGGAGCGATCCGGCCATGCGCCTGTTCGTCACGGGCAGTGCGGCCGAGGGCGTGCTGCTGGCCGCGCAGGCGCCGGCCTTGCTGGCGCTGCCGAACGTGGAGAATCTGTGCGGCCGGCTCGACCTCGATGAACTCCTGGCGCTGATCGGCGCCTGCGATGGCCTGGTGGCGTGCAGTACCGGCCCGATGCACCTGTCGGCAGCGCTGGGGCGGCCAACGCTGGGACTGTTCCCGCCGATCAAGCCGATGGATCCGGGCCGCTGGGCGCCGCTGGGCGCGCTGGCCGAGGTGGCGGTGGCCCGCCAGCCGTGCGCCGGCTGCACGGACTCGGCGACCTGCTCCTGCATGCAATCGATCACGCCGCAGGACGTGGCCGCGCGCGTTCGCGCCTGGGACGGGGCGGGGGCGCAGCGCGGGGTGGCCTAGTTTTCATTTGACGATTCATCGCCACGTCATATTCAAAAAATAAGCTTGCCTGCTCTTACATGAACGGAGCAGGCATGACTTCATCGCATTCACGTCGCACTTTCCTGGCCCAGGGTGGGGCATTGGTGGGCAGTTCGGCATTGGGTGGCTCCCTGTTGCTCGGGGGCTGCGGTGGCAGCAGCCATGCGGCCATCGGCGTCAGTGACAACGAACGGCCGAAGATGCCGTCGGGGATCCAGTTCGGCGACATTACCGATCAACGGGCGATCATCTGGAGCCGCAGCGACCGCATTGCGCAGATGATCGTCGAATACGATACCAGCGAGCGTTTCAGCAATGCCAGCCGCATCGTCGGCCCCACGGCCAGCGACGCGACCGATTTCACGAGCCGTATCGACCTGAGTGGCCTGCCCGCTGGCCAGACGGTCTTCGTGCGCGTGCGCTACGTCGATCCCAATAATGCAAAGATCGAGAGCGAAACCATCTCGGGCCAATTCAGGACCACGCCGGCTGCGGACAGCACCCGGGCCGTGCGGTTTCACTGGAGCGGCGACCAGTGTGGCCAGGGCTGGGGCATCAATACCGATTTTGGCGGCATGAAAATCTATGAAGCGATGCGCTTGCGCGACCCCGACTTTTTCATCCACAACGGCGACACGATTTATGCCGATGGGCCGATCCTGGCCCAGGTGACGGCGGAAAACGGCCAGGTCTGGCGCAATGTGGTCACCGAAGAAGTCAGCAAGGTCGCCGAAACACTGAAGGAATACCGCGGCCGCCATGCCTACAATATGCTGGATGCGAATTTTCGCAAGTTTGCCGCCCAGGTGCCGCAGATCTGGCAGTGGGACGATCACGAAGTCACGAACAACTACAGCGCTGCCAAGGATCTGTCGGGCGACGCACGCTATACCGAAAAAAGCATTGCCACCCTCACGGCCCGGGGCCGCCGCGCCTTCCTCGAATATGCGCCGATGCGCTATTACAAGCAGAGCGAACCGCAGCGCATTTATCGCACCATCTCGCACGGCCCGCTGCTGGACGTGTTCGTGCTGGACATGCGTACGTATCGCGGTCCGAACAGTGCCAATCTGCAAACCGGGGAAGACGCGAATTCGGCGTTTCTGGGGCGTGAACAGGTGGAATGGCTGATCGCCGGGCTGAAAGCCTCGAGCGCGACCTGGAAAGTCATTTCCGCCGACATGCCCATCGGCCTGAACGTTGGCGACGGCAAGAACGCCCGCGGTGAAGACGTGTGGGAAGCCATCGCCAACGGCAACGATGGTGTGCCGCTCGGCCGTGAACTCGAAATGGCCCGCCTGCTCAGCAGTATCAAGGCGATCCCGAACGTGGTCTGGATTACCACCGACGTCCACTACTGCGCGGCCCACTATTACGATCCGGCCCAGGCCCGGTTCACGAATTTTTCGCCATTCTGGGAATTCGTTGCCGGTCCGATGAATGCCGGCGCCTTCGGTCCGGGTGTGCTGGACAAGACCTTCGGCCCCACGGCGGTGTTCTCGAAAAGTCCGGTGATCCAGAATTCTTCGCCGTTTTCTGGCTACCAGTTTTTTGGGGAGGTCAATATCGACCCGCGCACCAAGGCGATGAAGGTCGAGCTGTTCAATCTGGACGGCGTCTCGCAGTTTGCGCAGACGTTGCCGGCCGTGGGCGTCTGAGGCCTGGCCAGGTCAGCTCGCGGCAGCGTGTTCACGCAGCCCGACGCTGGCCTGCGTGGTGCCGTTGGCGGCGCGCTCGAGCACGGTGCGCCGGTTGCTCGATGCCTGATCGCGCTCGGCTTCGGCGTGCCACAGATGCAGCACTTCGGTTGCCATCGCGCCATCCTTGCGCAGCACGCCGGCATGGAACAGGCGCACCACGAGGTCCGAATCTTCGTGGCCCCAGCCGGTAAAACTCTCGTCGAAGCCATTGACTGCCATTAGATCGGCCTTCCATACGCCCAGGTTGCAGCTCTTGATGCGGCGCCAGCTGAACTTGCGGCGCACGCGGCCGACGTCGGGCCAGCGCACGACCGTCTGCAGGAACTTGTTCATTTCGCCGGCCAGCCGCAGGCGCAGGCGCTGGGCGATGCTCAACCCGGCCACGTCGATGCCATCGCGCAGCGCGCGTTCGGTCAGCGCCTGGCCAAGCAGGATGCGGCTGCCCGACACGAGGAATCCCTGCTGGGCCAGCGCGCGGTGACGCGAGATGAAGTCGCGCTGCGGCACGCAGTCGCCGTCGAGGAAGATGATATAGTCGCCCGTTGCCGCCAGCGTGCCGCGGTTGCGGGCCATGGCGGCGCGAAAGCCGTCGTCCGGTTGCCACACATAGTTGACGGGCACCGGGGCGCCTGCCGCCAGGCGCGTGACGCAGTCCCGCGTGTTGGCAGTCGAGCCGTCATCAGCGATAATGATTTCAAAATTCTTGTCGTCCTGCAAGAAACAGGCGGCCAACACCGCGGCCAGTGCGTCTGGCCGGTTGTACGTGGTGATCACGACCGACAATGTCTGTGTTTGCTGCATGGTGTCCGATACAAATGCTCTCTAGGCCGCAAGAATAGCCCACAAGAACAAGAATGAACAATACGTCGATCAAGGCCCGGGAGCCGCTGCAGTTATTGGTTGGCTTCCAGATGTTCCTGTTTCCCCTGATTAGTCTGACCACGCCGTCCGGTATCGGTTTTTCCAGCATCCTGTTTTTGCTCACCGCACTGTTCGTGCCGCGCAAGGCCTGGGCTGCGACCGCGCCGTACTGGAAAGAGATCCGCTGGGTACTTGCCGTCTTCGTGTTCCAGTTTGCGCTGGCCGTGGCCGCCGTGGTGCTGCGCCCCGAGGCGCACCTGGATTCGCTCGACAAGCCGTCACGCCTGCTGTTAGCCATGAGCGCCATGGCGCTGGTCGTGCTGGCCAGGCCGCGCGCCGCGATGCTGTGGTGGGGCGTGGTGGCCGGCGCGATCGCGGCGCTGCCATTCGTTGCCTGGCAGCGCATCGCCATGGGCATCGAGCGCCCAGGCGGCTTTCTCAATGCGATCACGTTTGGCGACCTGGCGCTGTGCCTGGGCCTGGTTGCCCTGGCGGCGGCCATCGATTATCGGCATCACGCCGGCAAGGCGGCGCTGGCGGGCCTGGGCGCGCTGGCGGGCCTGGCCGCCTGTCTGCTCACCGGCACCCGCGGCAGCTGGATTGCGCTGGCGCTGGCCGCCGTGCTGTTTCTCAGTTACGCGCAGCTGCTGCGCAGCCGCAAGCTGCGCCTGCTGCTGGCCGGCAGCTTCGCGCTGGTCGCTGCCGCATTCTTCGTGCCGGCCACCGGCATGCAGGAGCGCGCGCTGCAGGGCATGAATGATGTCCAGACCTGGGTCGATGGCGGCAATGTACATACCAATGTCGGTACCCGGCTCGAGTTGTGGAAGGGCGCGGCAATCCTGATCGAGCAGCGGCCGCTGTTTGGCCTGGACCGCAACACGCTGCGCACCGAGATTCGCCACATGGTCGAGCAGGGCACGCTCGATCCGTCGATTCTATCCCTTGAACACCTCCATAATGACGGGTTGCAGGCGCTGGCCACGGGCGGCATCTTCGGGCTGCTGGCCTGGGCCGGCATCCTGATCGCACCGTTCGTGTTCTTCGCGCGCCAGCTCGGCAGCGGCGCTCAGGCCCATGCGCAGGCACGCGGCGTCGGACTGCCGCAGTTCGCGCCGGCGCTGGCAGGCATGCTGGTGGTGCTGAGCTATTTCAGCTTCGGCCTGACCGAGGTGATTTTCTGGTCGCTCAAGGGCAGCATGTTCTATGCGCTGATGGTGTTCCTGCTGATGGGACTGTGCCTGGTCGCGAAAACGCGCCAGGCGCATGCCGCAACGCTTGAAAAGAAAGTTGAACAACGTGGAAACTAAGGTCATCGTGCGGCGCCTGCTGGCGCTCGTCAAACCGTACAAATCGCGCGCGGCGCTGGCGCTGCTGTCGATGGCGATTACCGCCGCGACGCAACCGCTGCTGGCCAAGGCGATGCAGCTGCTGTTCGATCGCGGCTTCGAAGAGCGCGTCTCGTTCAGCCTGTGGCTGATTCCTGCCGTGCTGGTATCGATCTTCGTACTGCGCGGGATCGGCACCTTCGGCACCGCCTACTTCAACAACTGGGTGCTCTCGCGCGTGCTCAACGACATGCGCGCGATGGCCTTCGAGCGCGTGCTGCGCCTGCCGGTCGCGCGCTACCAGGACGAGAGCACCGGCAAGATCATCAACACGGTCGTCAACGACGTGCGCCAGGTGGTCGACATGATCCAGTCGGTATTCGTCGCCTGCGTGCGCGACGTGCTGGTCGTGATTGGCCTGCTTGGCAGCCTGCTGTACCTGAACTGGAAGCTCACGCTGATCGCCATCGTCGTGATCCCGCTGACGGCCGTCATCGTGCGCACGACCACCAAGCGCCTGCGCAACCTGAATCGCGAAAGCCAGCGCGTGACTGCCGAAATGACCGGTGTAGTCGAGGAAGCCGCGCGCGGCCACCAGGTGATCCGCGTGTTCGCCGGCGAAGCCTACGAGCGCCGCCGCTTCCATCAGCGCAGTGTCGCGCTGCGCGGTTTTTCGCAGCGCATGACGGTGGCCTTTGCCGCCACCACGCCGGTGACCCAGATCGCGACCTCGCTGGCGCTGTCGCTGGTGGTCGTGCTGGCGATGCAGGCCGACATGACGGTCGGCGAATTCACCCAGTTCGTCACCATGATGCTGATGCTGCTCACGCCGCTCAAGTCGCTGGCCGAAGTGAATGGCCCGATGCAGCGCGGGATGTCGGCTGCCGAGACGGTGTTCGGCATCATCGACGCCGAGCCGGAAGTCGATACCGGCAGCCGTGAACTTGGGCGCGCCAACGGCCACCTGGTGTTCGAACGGGTTGCGTTCCAGTATCCGAATGCGGCCGGTCCGGCGCTCGACGATGTCTCGCTCGAGGTGTTGCCGGGGCAGACGGTGGCGCTGGTGGGGGTCTCGGGTGGCGGCAAGTCGACCTTCGTGAACCTGGTCACGCGTTTTTATGATCCGCAGGGTGGCCGCGTGCTGCTCGACGGCGTGCCGTACACCGACATCAAGCTCGCGTCACTGCGCAGCCAGCTGGCGATGGTGAGCCAGAACGTCGTGCTGTTCGACGACACACTGGCGGCCAACATCGCCTACGGGGCCGAGCACATCGACCACGAGCGCCTGGCCGGCGCGATCCGCGCGGCGCACCTGACGGACGTCGTGGCGCGTCTGCCGGACGGCATCGACACGCGCATCGGCGAAAACGGTTCGCGCCTGTCGGGCGGCCAGCGCCAGCGCGTGGCGATCGCGCGTGCGATCTACAAGGATGCGCCGCTGCTGATCCTGGATGAGGCGACGTCGGCGCTGGATAACGAGAGCGAACGCGCGGTGCAGTCAGCGCTCGACACGCTGATGGCCGGGCGCACGACGATCGTGATCGCGCACCGCCTGTCGACGATCGAGCGGGCCGACCGCATCGTGGTGATGGAAGCAGGGCGCATCGTGGAGCAGGGCACGCACGACGAACTGCTGGCCATGAAGGGCATGTACGCGAATCTGTACTATCTGCAGTTCACGGCCGAGAAGAAACAGACAGTCTAGCCTGCTGCGCCGTCCGTGCGGCGAGTTCCCCGTAGCGTGGACGGCTACGCCGTCCACGCGGTGATGGTTGGCAACTAGATCATCCGGCACGAAAGCGGCACCGGTAACGATCGCCGCGTGGACGGGAGACCCGTCCACCCTACGCCTGCACAAACACGTCGTTCCCGCGAAGGCGGGAACCCAAGGCATTGACGCTCGCACGACGTTTCGGTGCCAGTGGCAGCGCGTGACACTTGGGTACCCGCCTCCGCGGGTACGACGGTTCTCCAACAACGACGGCCATCAGCGCGCGTAATGCGCCGCTTCTCCCGCCTGCCGAATGCCGGCGCCGCCGGCAGCTTCCTGCACCGCATGCGCATAGCGCTGCAATGCATCGTCCAGCGACGGCAGCAGCAGCGCGCGTTCGCTGCCCAGTGCACTGAATGCCGGCCGCTGCGCCGGATAATCCACTGCATCGGCTGCGACCTCCTGCAAGCCATCGGCTGACATGCCCGCTGCCGCACAGGCACGCCGCGCCAGCTCGGCCCAGCTCACGGCGTCGCCGTTAGTCAGGTGCCAGATGCCGCGCTCGCGGTCGATCATGAGGTCGAGCGCGACCTTCACCAGATCCGGCACATAGGTTGGCGAGACGATCATGTCGCCCGCCGCCTGGAACGGCTCGCCATTGGCCAGCGCGCCCAGCGCCTGGGTCACGAAGTTGTGCCGGTCCCATGGCCCGAAGAACGCACTGGTACGGATCACGAGCGCCTGCGGATCGGCGTCCAGCACGCGCGTTTCGGCATCCAGCTTGCTGCGCCCATAGACGCCCAGCGGATTGGTCGCATCGGATTCGACATACGGCGCGCCCTTGGCGCCATCGAACACCAGGTCGCTCGAGAACGTCATGAAGCGCAGCGCGTGGCGCATGCAGGCCAGCGCCAGCACGGTCGGGCCCAGCGTGTTTTCGCGCATGCAGCGCTCGCTGTCGGTTTCGGCCTCGTCAACGCGCACGAAGCCGCCCGCATTGATGATCGCCCACGGCTTGAAACGCACGATCGCCGCGTCGACCGAGGCCGGGTCGGTGATGTCCATCTCTTGCCGCGTGAGTGCGTGGCAGGCCAGGTTGCGCGCTTCGCAGATGCGCTTGAATGCGGCGCCAAGGGTGCCGCTCGCGCCCGTGATCAGGATCGGCTGCACGGGCACCGACTTGAACTGGCTGCGCACGGCGATGTCGGCCACTGCCGTGCGGGTGGCCACGGGTTTGCACCAGAAGCGGCCCGGCCGGCGCCACCAGCCTTCGCCCTGCAGGACGGGATTGGACAGCGCGCGCTTGCTGGCCAGTTCGCGCATCAGGGTTGCCAGTGCGGTAGGGCGGGGCGTGGGCGAGCGTACGTCGAACGGCCCCGGCTCGTAGTAGCCGTGGCAGGCCGTTACCAGGCTGTTCCAGTCGAACGAGCCCAGCAGCGCCCAGACCGTGACCGCGCGGATGTCGGCGCCCTGCTGGCGCGCCTTGAGGGCGGCGTTCCAGATCTCGACGAGCCAGCGCAACTGGTCTTCGCGGTTGGCGTCGATGTGCGCTTCGGTGATCGCGATCGGCACGCCGTAGCGTTCCCAGGTTTCCATCAGCAACGGGGCGATGCCGGGCGTGGGCGTGGCCAGCGCGCGCGGCGCCTCGATGTCGGCGTGCGCCACGCCCCGGTACACGTGGCGGTGGCTCTCGGGATAGCGTTCGGGGCGATGGTCGAGCCAGCGCTCGCTGGTGACGTAATAATTCACGCCGATCACGTCGGGCGGGCACGGGTTGTCGCGGAACCAGCGCAGCTCGTCGGCCGTGGCGCCTGATTCAAGCAGGTAGTCCCACAGCTTGTGATGGGTGTCGACCATCCCGCACAGCAGGTCCCAGGCCAGCCAGCGGCGCTCGTTGAAGTAGTTCGCGATGTCCTGCATCTCGGGCGTGCCGTAAGTCTTGGACAGATCGTCGGTCTGGACCAGTTTGGCGTTTGGGTTGACGGCGCGGATCGCGCGCATCGACAGCACCGTCGCGCGGCACTGGATCAGCAGGGCGCGGATGAACGTGGCTTCGTCGCCACCATGCGGGTACCAGACACCGGCCAGCCCCGAGAAGCGTGCGGTGGTGCAGATTTCGTTGACGGGCGTGTAGTGCTCGACCCATGGATAGCGGGCGGCCACGGCGCCGGCGTATTCAGCCAGCTGGTCAGGGAAGGCGGGATCAACGAGGCTCGTGTGACGGGGGCCGCTACCGTGGTGGATCAGCCCGACAATCGGGTTGACCCCGAGGTCGCGCAGCGCCGGCAAGCGCTCGTCGGCCCATGACCAGTCGGCCTTGTCGATGCCATCGGGCGCCGTGCGCTCCCACAGCACCGGGTAGCGGATCGCCTGGATGCCGAGCGATGCAAAGCGTTCAATATCTTGCAGGCGGCCAGCATGGCCGTTGCGGTCCATCTGGCTGAAGTAGTCGTCGCGTACGCGGTTAACCGTGCATTCGAGCCCGCCCCACAGGGCGAGGTCGGGCTGGGAATCGGTGCGAAGAGTCATGAAGGCTTACCTGCGTAGTGAACATGACAACAGACTAACGGTCACCGGGCAGTCACTATGTTAAGTGGTTCACATAGTGGGCGTTTTTCGGACCAGTCCTACCTCCTGGCGGCGGTTTTTTGGGTAGCCTGGCACTTCTGCAGAGCAGATCTATTCAAGCGACAATGTGCTTCTTCACAACGCAGGGGTAAATCCAATGTACATGGTCTACTGGACAGTGGTGGACGGCGCGGCCACGCACGCGCATGCGCAGGGCTTCGACACGGCCGAGATGGTGCCGGCCATGGGGTTCATGGAGGCGCTGCGCAAGCGCCAGCGCGATGGCGAAGGCATCCGCTTCATCACCATGTGCTCGGAGCATCCGGACGTCGTGGGTCATCCCGGCGTGGACGTCACGGGCGCCGATTACAACTGGAAGAAACGGCGCAGTTAGCGCGATGGATCGTTCATGCCGGTCAGGCTCACGACCTGGCCGTCGGCGCGCACGACACCGTTCTCGAACACGATGGTCGACGCGCGGTTCACGTCCGGCAGCTTGATGGTGATGGTGTCGCCACGCTGCGCGATGCTGCCTTGCGGCGCGCAGGTGCCGAACAGCGGCGTGGGCGTGACGCCGGATGCGTCGGCGAGCAAAAAGTAGAACAGCGTCTCGCAACTGTTACCGCGTCCGCCGCTGCTGGCGATCAGGATGGCTTCCTTGCCACCGGAAAGCTTGAAGCTGCGCAGCGGGAACTGCCAGCGCGCATCTTCGCCCGTGAACAGGGCCTGGCCATCGAGCAGCATGCCGGCACCAGCGGCGCCGGTCTTGCGTTCCAGCAGCCCGGCCACGGTGCGCAGCGACGTCGGCAGGTTGTCGGCATTGCTGTCGATGCTACTTCCGCCGGCGAGCGGCGCGGCATCTGCGGCCTGGTTGGCAGCGCGCTGCACGGCGCGCTCGCGTGTCGTGTAGTCCTGATATGCAGGGGCGGCGATGGCCGCGAGGATACCGAGGATCGCTGCGACCACCGTGATGCCGACACCCCATTGCGACCACTTCCGCTGGACGCGGTTGAAGTGCTCGAGGCTGTCCCACTGCTTGTTTTTCCAGGCCATTTCGCGGCCCTTGAAGCCCAGCCAGAACGCCATGATCCAGCCTACGTAGGGCACCAGCGCCAGCAGGCCGATCCAGGAGCGGTTGCCGATGGCCCAGATCCAGTTCAGGAAAAATGCGCCCCAGCTCCAGCCTTTCACGCCATCGGGAATATCACCGCTGAGGCCGTGAGGAGATGGTTTGTCGAGGTTGACTGCCGGGGCTGCGAGGACGGCCGCCGCCTTGCCGCAGACCGCGCACGCAGTAGCATCCGGTGCCATTGGGGCGCCGCAATGAGAACAGAACATGGAAGACTTTCTTGAAAGTGGGGGCGTAACGCTGCGCCCGGTAGTGCCGCAGGACGATTATAGCGATCGTGGCCCTGCGCAAGTCTCACCCAATTCCACGCATTAACATTGATGGCTGTTATGCAGTCACTTGCTGTGATAGTGCAGCGAGCAAAAAAAAAAGACACCAGCCGGTGTCTTTTTCCTACTTCTTACTAAACTTCTTGCCTGCCCCGCCTGCCGGCAATCACACGAGTGATCGCTGACAGGCGGGCTGGACTGACTTACACCGATGGTGGATCGGTTTCGCGCGCAAACACACGGAAGCCGGCCAGTGCCGCCTTGAACGCTGCCACGGCCGCATCGGCATTGGCGGCATCACCCATGATCAGGCCCGGGTCATCTGAACCGTCTGGCAGCGTGGTCGGGATCATGGCCTTGGTCAGCAGGTCTGAACCGGCGCCGAACACGAGGATCGGCTTACCGTGACGATACTGCTCGCGCAGGAATTCCAGCACCTGTGCGTTCTTGGCCAGGGTTGCAACAGCCTGGTCGCCATCTGGCACGATCACGGCGTCATACATGACCGATGGACCGGCTTCGACCGAGATCTCGACGTCGATCGGGTCGCCGTCAAGCGCCTTGACTTTGCCCAGCATGTTACCGACCATGCGTGGCACGGCGCCATCCTTGAGCAGGCTGCCATACTGGCCCTTGACTGCCTTGTCATCGACGCCCGACGCGATCAGCACAGCGACGCGGCGGCCCTTGATGCCGGTGACACCTGGACGGCTCATCAGCGACAGCGCTGGTGAAGGCGGATAGGTTGGAATCGGTGCATCGGTTGCCAGTGGCAGCGGTGCAGGCACATCCATGCCCAGACCTTCAGCCACGCGGGACACCAGCACGTCATCGACGTTGGCCAGCAGCGCCAGCACACGCTCGCGCACGGCCGGCGTCTGCACGCGGGTCAGCTCGAAACGGAATGCATTGACGATGTGGTTCTGCTCTGGCGTGCTCTGGCTCTGCCAGAACAGGCGTGCCTGCGAATAGTGGTCAGCAAACAGTTCAGGATTGCCGCGCACTTTGTCCGCTGCAATCGTCTCCGGGAAGCTGGTGAAGCCTGCAGGACCAGCCTGGTATGGCACACCGCCGCCCAGCGAGTTCGGTTCGTAGTTCACGCGGCCGCGGTTGATGGCCTGGCGATGGAAACCGTCGCGCTGGTTGTTCTGGATCTGGACGATCGGCGAGTTGATCGGGATCTCGTGGAAGTTCGGGCCGCCCAGACGGGTCAGCTGGGTATCCTGGTACGAGAAGTTACGGCCTTGCAGCAGCGGATCGTTCGAGAAGTCGATACCTGGCACGACGTGCGACGTGCAGAATGCGACTTGCTCGGTTTCGGCAAAGAAGTTGTCCGGGTTGCGGTCCAGCACCATCTTGCCGACCGGGGTCAGTGGCACCAGTTCTTCCGGGATCAGCTTGGTCGAATCGAGCACGTCGAACGGGAAGCTGGCAGCCTGTTCTTCGGTGAAGATCTGCAGGCCCAGTTCCCATTCAGGGAAGTTACCGGCTTCGATGGCTTCCCACAGGTCACGGCGGTGGAAGTCGGAATCGGCGCCCGAGATACGGACAGCTTCATCCCACACCAGCGAGTGCGTACCCTGCATTGGCGTCCAGTGGAATTTCACGAAGCGTGCTTCGCCCTGTGCATTGATCAGGCGGAACGTGTGCACGCCGAAGCCTTGCATCGTGCGGTAGCTGCGCGGGATGGCGCGGTCCGACATCGTCCACATCAGCATGTGCGCGATTTCCGGCGACAGCGAAGCAAAGTCCCAGAACGTGTCGTGGGCAGTGGCCGCCTGCGGCATCGCGTGGTGTGGTTCCGGCTTGGCTGCGTGCACCAGGTCAGGGAACTTCATGGCGTCCTGGATGAAGAACACTGGCATGTTGTTACCCACCAGATCCCAGTTGCCTTCTTCGGTATAGAACTTGACGGCGAAGCCGCGCACGTCGCGTGCGGTGTCGGTCGAACCACGTTCGCCGGCCACGGTCGAGAAGCGCAGGAACACTGGCGTGCGCTTGCCCTTCTTGGCGAATGGGATGGCGCGGGTCAGCGCGCTGAAGTTGTCGTAGGACTCGAAATAACCGTGGGCAGCCGAGCCGCGTGCGTGCACGACGCGCTCAGGGATGCGCTCATGGTCGAAATGGCTGATCTTTTCGCGCAGGACGAAGTCTTCGAGCAGGGTCGGGCCACGCAGGCCGGCCTTCAGCGAATGCTGGTTGTCCGAAACCGGCACGCCCTGGTTGGTCGTCAGGTGACGGTCGGCCGGGTCGACGCGCACGCGGTCGAGTGGATCGACGGTGGCGTTTTCGCCTTTTGGCGGGTTGCCATCGCCTACCTTGTCATTGGCGATGATTTCGGTCGTCGTGCTGCCAGTAGCGGCGTGGGTTGACGGCTTGAAGGTTTCGCCGACTGCTGGCGTGCGCGATGCGTCGCCGTACTCGCTGGCCTTGTTGGCATTGAATGGACGTGCCGCTGCGAGCTCTTGCTCAGCAGGGATTTTATCGAGCAGACGATCCGCGATCGGGTTGCTGACGCCAAGGCTCTGTGGCGGCTTGGCATCGGATGGACCGGCTACCGTGCTCAGGACCGATCCGGCGCCATCGAATGAGCTGGGGTGCTTTGATGTTGGCATGCTGTTCCTTGTTTGTTGTAGAGATAATTAAACTCCCAATAACATAGCCCAGCACGTTAGGCCTCCACTGTGAGTTCACACACACACAGGAGGATCAGTATTTAATTATTCCTATGATATCGATCAGTTTTTTCAATCGCTGACTTGCTCCAAAATAAACAAGATAGTCATGCGGCATTGATCTAGAGGGAAGGAGGGTGCGGCTTCGCAACAAGGGTGTCAGCAGGCCACTATGTCAGCCGATAGCGCGCCTCGAACCTACTTGCTGCGCCATCAATGGCAGGCGCACGACGATGTGTGCACCTTGCGTGTGGGCACCGTTGACGACCAGCGTGCCGCCATGTGCCGCGACTTGTTCCTGCTGCGTCGCCAGGCCAAAGCTGCCGGACTTGCGTGGCGCCTGCGGGTTGAACCCGACGCCGTTGTCGCTGATGCTCAGTTCGAGCATGCCGTCCACGCTGACCAAGTGCAGTTCGACGCGGTTGGCAAGCGAATGGCGACACACATTGTCGAGCGACTCGCGCAGCACGCGGTGTAAGCTCATCAGGATGGCGTCGTCGATCTGCAGATCGTCGAGACGCCCATCAGCCTGTACGTCGCAGGCAATACCACTCGCACGCGTGAACTTGTGCGCCTCGATCTCCAGCGTGGCCACGACGCCCAGCTCAAGGCCAGCAGGCCGTAGTTCGCTCAGCAGGTGCTTGACGGTGCGCAGCGTTTCATCGACATTGCCCAGCGCCGCGCTCACCCAGTCGTGCAGACGGCCACGTTGGTCGTCCGTTTGCTGGTGCAAGGTGACGATGTCGAGCCGCAAGGCCAGCAGGTTCTGGCCAAGGCAATCGTGGATCTCGCGCGAGATCCGCTTGCGCTCTGCTTCACTGCTGGCGCGCTGGTGGGCCAGTAACGCATGCAGTTGCTGTTCGGATGCACGTAACGATGCTTCGGAATGCTGGCAGGCGATGATCTTTTCGACCAGTGCCTGGTTGACGAGCATTTGCCCTTCGGTCAGCTGTCGCATGGATGCTTCGAGTCCGTCATCGGCAACCACATCGGCATAGCGCGACGGCGCCAAGGCATCGCGCAGTTGGTCCGGTGCTTTGCTGTGACGATTGCGGAGTCGGGTTCGCATGGCAATCACCTGTGGTTCACGCGCCAAAAAGGGATAAGTTTCCTGCTGCCTGTTGTGAGACGCTAAGTATTTTGCTGACGCAAGTCAAGCGGAACCGATGGGAACGCACGCAAAATCACGCGCGCATGTTGGCTGCGTGTTTGTTTGTGGGTGGCAGCAACGGCGCACCATGCAGCTTGGATTGATTGGTTCTCAATAGGTTTGCAGGCGCGTTCGTCAAGCAGGCTGCAATCGATCTGGATCAATCTTGCTGCTTGTTGACGGATCGTTGTTCAGAGCGACGAAATCGCCTTGGCCAGATTGGCTCTGGCGCGCTGCTCAAGGCGCTGCGCGATGGCGGGCGTCGTGTAAATCTGTTCGCGGTCGAGAAAGCCCTGCAGCACGGCGCGGCGCTTGACCGCGTAGACCTCTGGTGGCACCCACGCGTATTCGTCGCTGATCTGGCGCGTGTACTCGGCAAAGCGCGCAGCGGGTGCGCCCAGGATGGCCAGATCAATGTCGACCAGCAAAGCCTGGTCCGGCGAGGCGGGCAGGGCAGTGTGGCAGGTGGCCATGATCAGGTCATGCACGCGCTGGCAGCGGGCCGCATCGACGCCGCCAGCCTTTATTGCGTCAATGGCCCAGTGCGCCGAGCGTGCTTCGTTATCGTGGCCCTGCACGTCGTAGATAGCGTCGTGGAACCACAGGGCCAGCTCGATGTCGGCAGGCTGCTCGGCGTGCGCGCGCAGCGTGTCGAACAGTGACAGGCATTCGGTGAGGTGTTGCTGGGTGTGGTGGTGGCGCTGGGCTGCCGCTCTGTCCACGCGCGCGGCGATTGCTCGAACAAGTCGGTGGACGGTGCAAGGTTAAGAGGCGCTTAGGTTGCGGACCATCTTGCAAGCGCGCAGTCAGCTCGGGAAGCCAATATACGATTTGTTTGTTGAACACCGATCTTTGCAAACCAATATTGGATTGATGAAGCTGGAGTGTCTGGGAGATAACGATAGCCCCTAATACTTGCGGGAAGTATGCGCCAATATACGGGAGATAGCAATAAATCGAAATTGTATTTTTATGGCAGCCAACTATGGAGAAGCCTATTGTCTATAGTTGATTATGCAGATTTTTAGTGACTATTCTGCCCAAAACCTCCGCACATTTGTCATCTGCCGATAAAAATTGTAGTGGCTTGCTACCCATATGGTCTGAGTTTGATTAAAATGAGGCAACAGGCGCCCCTAATTCCAGCGTGGCGCAGACTAACTTGGCAAATGGCATACATGATGAACGCATGGCGAGAAACCTTATTGCTAAACCTGGACCGTACCGGCAGTGCGACACGTCTCCCGTTCGACGAAAATTGGCAACACGAAGCTTTTCGCTTCGTGAAAAATGAGCTAAATGCTGCAATCGCGCAGGCGGAAGTGTACGCTCATAGTTGGTCGAATTCCCACACTACTGGGCAAGACCACAATCAGATTGAGCGATCGTACAATGCGATCTTCATCAATGGATCGCGGGGCGCTGGAAAAACCGCATTCATGATTAATATTGAAATGATGTGGAGAGCAAAGTTTAAAGAGTCTAAACTGTGTTTTTTACCCTTGATAGATCCGACACTGATACGAGACGAAGAGGGGTTCGATAGTTACTTGGTGGCGCAAGTCCATTATGCTGTACGCAGTTATCACGCCGCACGTCAACAGAGTCGCCCCAGTGAAATCTACCTAAGAGCACTAGAGAGTCTCGGCGAATCGCTTGCGCCGACCGACGGCAAGACAATGGGCATCGGCATCGATCGTATTTTGTCGTATCAGGTCGCACAGACATGGGAATGGCGCTTTCACAATTTTCTATACCAAGCAACACTTGAGTTAAACGTGACGGCGTTTGTCTTCCGTATCGACGATATCGATATGTCCCTCGGGCGCGCACACGGGCTTCTGGAGACATTGCGTCGATGGCTGGCGTGCCCGTTTTCAGTGCCTTTAGTTTCGGGTGACATCAATCTTTACCGACAATTAGCTCAGCAGTACTTCAACGAGCACAGCAAGCACGGGATCGACAGCTCATATCAAGAAAAGCTGGCAGAGAACTACCTCGAAAAACTTTTCCCAACAAACCTGAGGACCCAGTTTACTTCGCTTTCGCTTTTGCAGCCACGATTGGAAATCGTTCAGCAAAACTTCAGCATGGGTGAAGGGATACCATTAGACATTTATCTCGGATGGATGGCTGAACTTGTCTATCCTTTTACTAACGGTGAAGAGGGCAGTAAGCCATCATTGTTACCAGATACCGCACGAACGCTCGTTCAATTGGTCAAGATGCCGGCCCGATATCTTGCGCAAGAGCCCGACGCTTGGCGCGCGCTGGCTAACGTTAGGACTTCTCCAACTGAGATCCACTATTACGAGATAGCGCACTGCGCGAAAGATTTTGTTGAAACAGACGACGGGATGTTTCATGCCGCTCTGCGTGATGGATGGATGAAGTATTGCGAGGCGCATCGGAATTGGGTCGGTTGGCGGGTGACAGAGAGCGAGGTTATGTTAGCAGGCTTCGTTATCAACTCTCAAGAGAACGATATGCGGCCGCTGCGCCGCCCTCTGCGTGAGCTGCCGATATTTAATGTAGGGAGCCAATTTTCCATTCCCGCCGAGGACGAACATTACGATTTCAGCGCAGAGTGCATGCGTCAACTGCATTTGCTGGAAAGGGGACGTGCTTCCGCCTATATCGAAAGCCAGAAAAGTCTGCTTGCTAAAGAGTTGCGTACTAACATACCTTACCCAGCGCTGGAATACTTTGTCTATATGCAGTTCGTATCCCAGGCGACGGTTGAGCAGACTTTGACGAATATCAAAGCTCAATCGCAAGGACAGAATAATTCTTTCCGCAAAGCAGTACTTCTGCTTAATCTATATACGACACATGAATTTTATGGCCGCTCCGGCACGGCAACTCGTCAACTCTTTTTCGGAAAAGCATTCGAGTTGTTATTGGACAGTATACTGCAAGATTATATTTCAACAAACACTAGGCAAGTAGCTAGCCATGTCAGAAGAATTTTAACCACTGCACCTTTTCATTCGACTTACAGCGTGTTTCCTACAAAGTCCGTTGACAATGACGACAGTACGCAAGGAAGTATGGCTCCAATATCCCAAGACGACGCTGCGCCCACAGATGCTAATCCTCGGGCAGGTTTAGACTTGGCAACAAATGAGCTGCACGGTGTACAGAACTGGTTGCGTTCTGATATTAAAAGATGGCAAATTGAGCATGCCGAGATACTGGGGCGAATAAGGAAGCGAGGTGCGTTGCATCTTCTGTATTGCGTTTTCAATAAAACTTTTAATCAGCTAAATGCTTTGAAAGCCGGCTCTGGCTTGATAAGTGAAGCAAGTGCCGCAAATACGTTAAGCCATGCGGCAAGGCGCTTTCAAATGATCGTCATCAACGCGGTGGCGAGCTTTGTGAAGCCAAACCATTTGCTGGTAGTGCAAAGAAACGTTGCGTCGGGTGCGCACATCGATCTCAATCCCGAAAAATGGGATTCCGACCGTTCATGGCATATCAACGTGCGTAGTCTTGAAAAGAACAGACTGCGAGACGAGGCAATGCAACTGGTGAAGGCGCTGCAGGCTCACCCAATATTTCAGCTTGTGGAAATAGATGGCGATGGGTTGTTCCCACTCGGCCCGCGAAAGAAAAACGCTACCGAAACGAATGGAGTGAGCGAGCATGCGAGGGAGCAGCCGGACAACAGTATTTCTCCCAATTTGGAAAACCCAGTTGCGTCTTATCTTCGCGACAGCTTATTAACTACGCGTACCCGTAGGCCTGGTATCGTAAGGCTGATGAAAGCCTTATTGGCTATTCCGAGGTGGGAGGTGCATGCGTTGCAGATAGCCCATTCTCATCGTGCCGAACTCGAGCTACTTCGTTACAAGGCAGATAAATATGAAGTTCCGGGTTCTAGTACGCTCGGCAAAATAATTGCACGAGCATTTGCTCAGAACTGAGCCGATGCTACGGGTACCTCTTGATCTATTAGCCGCCGTCAGCCTGCTTCGGTCCGATCGCTGGCTAGTGCATTGCATCGAAGCGTTGAGGCGCAATGCCTCTGACGGAATCTGCGCGCTTGCTGTGCGCGATGCTGCGATAGGCGACTATACCCACCATAACCAACGTCACGAGGACACTCAGAATGCCTTAGATCTGCATTGGCAGCCTGACGATCATGGCTTTTACCGCTTGCATTTTTTGCGCGTGTTGGCTGACGAATGGCTTGTAAACGACGGTAAAGATATATTCCAAGTCCCCGACGACAGACTGGCAGATTATGCCGGCATGATGTCGATGCTTGATCCTGCCTTATTGGCTGCAACGATGATGGCGAACAGCCTATATATCAAGGAAAAAGCATGGGTAGATGTCGAGCGCTGGACGGAACGCCAGTGTCCGCATGCGTTGCCGTTTGATCCAGATACGCCGTATGCGGACAACCATGTGCACATGGCAGGAGTCTGCGCCGCGCATTATGGGTTGTGCAACTTGGCGCTACTCGATAATGTTCCGAATTCCGTCAATCTGAAGGGAAAATGGCCTCTGGTGCCAGAATTCACTCAGATGCGTTCGGAACGGATCAGCACCCACCAGTTATGCGCATTGCTTCCATTTTTGGTCAACGAATGGATGCGCGAAGTGTTCGGGGTAACCGACCGCGATATCAGTGATAGGGTACAGTTGATGCGCTTGCTATCCGTATCACCTGAATCACCTGAATCACTGCCAGGTAGAGAGCCGGACATACCTTGGCAGCTTTTGGCGAACCGTTGCATTAATTTGAATGGTTATATCTGCGCGCATGAACCAGTCACGGATGTGCAGCGACTTGTTCGGCGTGCAGCTGAGCTCCGCCGTGAACACGACGGCGGCGACGTCAGTGGAAGCTGGTTTATGCTTTTGACTGCATTAATGCTTGACGAACAAAGCTTCGACACTAGCATGCCTAACAACGCTTCGCGCGCGTGGCTGCGTCTTGCAATTATCCATACCGTACATTGCCTGCGCGCTTATGCGGTCATGCGGGGTATTGGACTCAGTGAATTTGTCCAGTTCAACAATTCTGATGTGAGAAAATTTCGGGGCTCTATTGCAAAGAATTTGATTCAGCCTAGCTTAATTCGTCCAAATCGCTATGTTTCTCTGAAAGCAAGCAATCAATTCTTGGAAAAGCGGCCGCTTGAGAGGCTAGCCGCCGAGCTAGGAAATGCTGAGAGCGCCGATCGATTCCAGTTTGTCTACCATTTCAGCCGTAGTTTAGAGCCGAATACCGAAGCGCTGAATAAAACTGCCAACGCCTTCACAGAACATTATCAACGGGCGCGCCGCCGTGACAGGGAATTAGGTAGCAAGGTAGTAAGCGGTGCGCATCCGGGAAGCCTTCTCAGGGGACTCGATGTGGCAGGTAACGAAAACACGGCCCCGATTGAGTTGTTCGCTCCGGTTCTTCGCAAAATTCGCACGGAATGCCGTAAAAGCTCGATGCTTGGTGCGGCGGCACCGGTCCTTTACTTAAGTATCCATGCTGGCGAGGATTTTTCCCATGTCTTAACAGGTCTGCGGCGGATCGACGAAACCGTGCGGTTTTGTGCAATGGAAAAAGGTGACCGTCTGGGGCATGCGTTAGCGCTCGGTATAGATCCATTTTTGTATGCGCAGCGCCAGCAGTTGGCGTTCATGCCCTTAGACGAGCATCTCGACAACTTAGTATGGTTGCATCATTACTTAAAGCTTATTAACCTCCCTAGCTTCGCGCAATGCATCTCAGGCCTCGAGACGAATATTGAAAGGTATAGCCGCTATCTTTACACTGCGGCGCATAATACAGCGGACTTGTTCGAAGCATGGCGATTGCGGGAATACGAAAGGCATGAGGACATCGATAGCCAGCCGGGTATCGCCGTCCATGCTAGTCGCACCCAAAAAGAAATCTGGCGAGCCTATAGGGACTTGTACGGCACAAATCGTGCGCGAAAATTGACGCTTCGAGAACGGCCTGATAGCGTTACAGCAATCCTTCGTTTCACGCCGCACGATCCCGGCTTCGGCACTTTGGTCCAAATGAGAAAGGGAAAGGTGGAGGAGACGGTTGGCATCTTGCAACTTGATGCCATCGAGGCGGTTCAGGACTATCTAATGACGCTTTATGCGAGCGCCGACTACGACCTTTACTTGGAGGCATGCCCTTCATCCAATATTTACATTGGCAGGTTTGAAGAATTTCACGAGCATCCCTTATATCGTTGGCTACCGCTTGATTTCGCTAAACTACCAAACAGATTCGGCTTGCGCACGGGCAACGTCAAGGTATGTATTGGTACCGACGACCCCGGAATTTTTCCAACAACCATCGAAAATGAGCATCGTGTATTAAAGGATGCCGCTATGCGCTACCACCGAGCCTGTGCTGCTACTGCCCAAGGATGGATCGAATCGATTAGGCACTCTGGCATCGCGCAGTTCAATAGGCATCGTGGTTGAGAGCGTTCGCCTGCTTGGTCTCACGCTTTGCTCGTTAAATTGCTAAGACTGTAGACCACTGTTTTATTGCCGCACTCTCTGGAGATCCTGAACTTATGGACCATTGCACCTGCATCCATTCTCAGTCTCTTAAGGTTGTGATATGGAATGGGGCAAGGTTGTCAGGCTCTAGAAGGAACTAGATGTGGGCTGCAAACAAAAGCGCTAGGTCAAAGCGCCGAATTCGCGCCTTGGATGCATATTGCTAGCGCCATTCGCCGAAATTTTAGTAAAGCGGAGATGGCCGCTTAAAGCAGACATGTCAATTATTGAAAGTGTTACTTATTCAACGCGAGCTATCTTACTATTAACTACATAAGCATCTGATTTATGAAGATAAATCCATCACATCAAAATCACATCATACTGTTCCTGGTGATACCCCTTCTCGACCTGCAGCGAAATGCGCTTGCCGATGAAGTCCCCCAGCATGGCCAAGTGCTGCGATTCTTCTTCCAGGAACAAATCGATCACTTCTTGCGACGCGACGATGCGGAACTCGCGCGGGTTGAACTGCTTGGCTTCGCGCAGCAGCTCGCGCAGGATTTCGTAGCAGATCGTGCGGCTGGTTTTTACCTGGCCCTTGCCCGAGCAGGCCGGGCAGGGCTCGCACAGGATGTGGGCCAGCGATTCGCGCGTGCGCTTCCTCGTCATTTCCACCAGGCCCAGCGCCGAGAAATTACTCACGGAGACCTTGGTGCGGTCGCGTGCCAGAGTTTTCTTCAGCTCGGCGAGCACTTGGTTACGGTGCTCGTTGTTCTCCATGTCGATGAAGTCGAGGATGATGATGCCGCCCAGGTTACGCAGGCGTAGCTGGCGCGCGATGGCGTGCGCTGATTCCAGATTCGTCTTGAAGATCGTGTCGGCGAAATTGCGCCCACCCACATAGCCGCCCGTGTTGACGTCGATGGTCGTCATCGCCTCGGTCTGGTCGACGATCAGGTAGCCGCCCGATTTCAGGTCGACGCGGCGACCGAGCGCGCGCAGGATTTCTTCTTCGACGCCATACAGATCGAACAGCGGCCGCTCGCCCGTGTAGTGCGCCATGCGCGACAGCACGCTTGGTGTGTAGACCTGCGCGAATTCGACGAGTTTCAGGTAGTTCTCGCGCGAGTCGACCTGGATGGTGGCGGTTTCGTCGTGCACGAAGTCGCGCAGCACGCGCTGGGCCAGCGACAGGTCTTGATAGAGCAGCGTGGTCGGCGGCCGGGTGCGGGCACCCTGGACAATGGCGCCCCAAGTCTTGCGCAGGTAGTCGACGTCGGCGGCCAGGTGGTCGTCCGGCGCTTCTTCGGCCATCGTGCGCACGATGTAACCGCCTTTTTCGTCGGGCGGCAGCAAGTTTTGCAGGCGCGTGCGCAGGCGTTCGCGTTCGCTTTCCTTTTCGATTTTCTGCGAGATGCCGATATGCTGGTCTTGCGGCAGGTACACCAGCATGCGGCCGGCGATGGAAATCTGGGTCGACAGGCGTGCGCCCTTGGTCCCGATCGGATCCTTGATGACCTGGACGGTCAGTACCTGGCCGTCGAACAGCAGCTTTTCAATCGCGGTCGGAGGCACGTTGCTGCCGTCGTGGCTGCGCGCTTCCCAGATATCGGCCACGTGCAGGAAGGCAGCGCGTTCCAGGCCGATGTCGATGAAGGCCGACTGCATGCCTGGCAGCACGCGCACGACCTTGCCCAGATAGACATTCCCCGCCAACCCACGCGTGAGCGTGCGCTCGATGTGCAGTTCCTGCACCGCGCCTTGCAAGACCAGCGCGACGCGTGTTTCCTGCGGCGTGATGTTGATGAGAATATCTTCGTTCATGGACCCTGCCGCACGTATTGTTCAGGGTGATCATGATACACGCTCACGGGGCATCGCCGGGGCGGGAAGGCGATCAATTCAGACCGTCAGGCCCGCCTTGCGCAGCAAACTGGCGGTCTCGAACAGGGGCAGGCCCATGATGCCGGAGTGGCTGCCTTCGATGTGCTCGATGAACAGTGCCGCCGGGCCCTGGATGCCATAGCCGCCGGCCTTGTCGTACGGCTCGGGCGTGGCGCAATAGGCGCGGATCTGTTCCGGCGTGAGCCTCGCAAAGCGCACGTTCGACACTTGCGTAACTTGCTCGGCCACACGTTCGGCGTGCACGGCAACCGAGGTTAGCACCTGGTGCGTACGGCCCGACAGGCGCTCAAGCATGGCGATCGCCTCTCGGTTATCGGCGGGCTTGCCGAGAATCTCGCCATCGATCGTGACGGTCGTGTCGGCCGTCAGTACGGGGCGCAGCGGCTGGCGCCGTTGCAGCAGCAGGTTGAAGGCAAACGCGCCTTTTTCCTTGGCAACGCGCGCGACATAATGGTGCACGTCTTCGTCCGCCAGCACGTCTTCGCTGACGTCCACGACGCGGGCCGGATCACTGCGCAGCAGCATCAGCTCGAAGTCGACGCCGATCTGGCGCAGCAATTCGCGGCGGCGCGGGCTTTTCGAAGCGAGGTAAATCTTGTTCTGGTTGTTTCTCATCGATTCGGACGATCTGGCAAAGCAGTCAGGCAGGTAAAGAATTACTGAACAAGCAAAATTCAGACCCGGTGGTAGGGGTGGTTCTGGGTAATCGACCAGGCACGATACAACTGCTCGGCCAGCATCACCCGCACCATACCGTGCGGCAGCGTCATGCTGGAAATACGGATCAGGCCTTCGGCACGTGCCTTGAGCTCAGGGTCGAGGCCATCGGCGCCACCGATCAGGAACGCGGTGTCGCGCCCGTCACGTTGCCAGGTTTCCAGCTGCTGCGACAGGCCGACGCTGGTCAGGTCGCGGCCACGCTCGTCGAGCGCGATGATGCGTACGCCCTTGGGCAAGACCGCTTCGATGCGCTCGCGTTCGAGCGCCATCGCTGTGGCAGCGGTCTTGCTGCCGGACCGTTCGACCGGCTTGATTTCCTTGAGCACGATGCGCAGCTCGGGTGGCATGCGCTTCGTGTACTCGGTGAAACCCGACTCGATCCAGGCCGGCATCTTGTGACCGACCGCGGCAATGATCAATTGCATGAAGGCTTACTCGGCATCCTTCTTGATACGACGGATCACTTTCTTGGCCGGCGCTTCGACCGCTGGTGCTTCTTTCGGCGCGGCAGCTTTCACGGCGCGCTTTGGCGGCTTGGCCTTGGTCGCTTCGACAGCGGCGGTCTCGGTCTTGCTCGGGTTGACCTTCACGGTCTTGCCGGTTGGGACAGCCTTGGCGGCAACCTTCTTGGCAGCCGGCTTCTTGGCAGCAGCAGGGCCTTCGGCAGCGATGGTCTTGGCGACGGTGGCGGCGCGCTTGGCGGCAGGTTTGCGTTCGTTGACCGGCTTGGCCTCGACCTTGTCCTGGTTGGCAGCAAGGTGCTTCGACTTTGGTTTG
This sequence comes from Massilia aurea, assembly GCF_014200505.1. GTDB lineage: Bacteria > Pseudomonadota > Gammaproteobacteria > Burkholderiales > Burkholderiaceae_D > Telluria > Telluria aurea_B. Next base: position 602,198 of record NZ_JACHBX010000004.1, read on the forward strand.
GCTTCGTCGGCTTCTGCGCCTTCGGCGGTCGACTTGCGCTTGGCGGCGCCCAGCTTGACTGGCTTTTCGCCCCAGATTTCTTCGAGACGGTAGTACTGGCGAATGGCCGGCTGCATGATGTGGACGATGATGTCGCCCAGGTCGACCAGCACCCATTCACCGGTGTCCTCGCCTTCCATGCCGATGACGTCGCCGCCGGCAGCCTTGACCTTGTCGCGCACCGATGCGGCCAGCGACTTGGTCTGGCGATTCGAGGTGCCCGAGACGACGGCGATGCGGTCGAACAGGCTGGTCAGGTGCGTCGTGTCGAACATGACGATGTCCTGGCCCTTGACATCTTCCAGGGCGTCAACGACGAGGGTTTGAAGTTTCTTGAGATCCATTAGTTTTTGTACAGGTTATGTTGTTGAATATAGTCTAGCACTTGCGCCATCGCGAGCGCGTTTGCGTCCGCTTCGAGGCCCGCGTGCAAGGCCGCACGAATGCGGCTTGACGAAATGTCGACGTCCAGCGTCGGTGCGAGGCAAACTTTTCCGTGGCTGCTTGCGCGCACGGTGTCGGGCGTCGCAAGGCGCGTCGACAATTCTTGTGCCACCGGTGGTGGTAATGTTTCTTGCGCCAGGTCGTACCCCGGGCGCGTGGCCACACCCAGGTTGGCCAGCGCGAACAGTTCGCGCCATTCATTCCAGGTATCCAGATTGCGTAGCTGGTCGGCGCCCATCAGGAATACGATCGATGCCTGCGGGCCGAGTTCCCGGCGCAGCGCGCGCAGGGTCTCGACCGTGTAGGTTGGCGTCGTGCGTTCAATTTCCTGCAGGTCAAACACGACGTGCAGGTGGTCGTTGTTCAGTGGCCTGAAGGCCAGTTCGAGCATCGCGATGCGATGTGCGTCACCGGCTTCCATGCCGTTCTTTTGCCACGGGCGGCCGGCCGGCAGGATGCGCAATTCGTCCGCTTGCAGCAAGCCGCAAAACAATTGGCCCAGCGCGACGTGGCCGAGGTGCACCGGATCGAAGCTGCCGCCCAGCACGGCGATGCAGGCCGTCACGGCGCGAGCCAGTCCCGGTGCGGCAAAAAGTCGGTCGCCAGGCGCGCTTCCGGGCTGCCCGGCTCGGGGTGCCAGTCGTAGCGCCACTTCACGATCGGCGGCATCGACATCAGGATCGCTTCGGTGCGCCCGCCCGACTGCAGGCCGAACAGCGTGCCGCGGTCCCACACCAGGTTGAACTCGACATAGCGGCCGCGCCGGTAAGCCTGGAAATCGCGCTCGCGCTCGCCGTACGGGCGGTCCTTGTGGCGCGCCAGGATCGGCAGGTAGGCCGTGGTGAAGCTGTTGCCGACGCTTTGCATCAGCGCGCACGACTGCTCGAACCCCAGTTCGTTCAGGTCATCGAAAAAGATGCCGCCCACGCCGCGCGCTTCCTTGCGGTGCTTCAGATAAAAATACTCGTCGCACCAGTTCTTGAAGCGCGGGTGCAGCGTCGGGCCAAACGGCGCCAGCGCGTCGTGGCAGGTCTGGTGGAAGTGGCGTGCATCGGCCTCGTCGCCGTAATACGGCGTGAGGTCCATGCCGCCGCCGAACCACCAGACCGGCTCTTCGCCGGCTGCGGTCGCTTCGAAAAACCGCACGTTCATGTGCACCGTCGGCGCGTATGGATTGCGCGGATGCAGCACCAGCGACACGCCCATCGCTTCCCAGGCGCGGCCCGCCAGTTCGGGACGCACGGCGCTGGCCGACGGGGGCAGGGCAGCGCCCATCACGTGAGAAAAATTCACGCCGCCGCGCTCGAACACATTGCCTTCTTCGATCAGGCGCGAAATGCCGCCGCCGCCTTCGGGCCGTTCCCACGCATCGCGCAGGAACGGCTTGCCATCGACCTGTTCGAGGTCCTGGACGATACGCGCCTGGAGGTCGAGCAACCAGGCCTTGATGGCTGCGCTGTGAAGGGATGGCATGGAACGATCGCGGTCGGGAAATGAAAAGAGCGCAGATTGTACACCTGCGCACGTGGTGGTTCGTTGTAAGGCGGTTGGCGCCTGAGGCTGTTCGGTGTGACTTGGGTTCCCGCCTGCGCGGGAACGACGTGCAAACATGCTGACGTGATATTCAAGGCGGCTGTTAGTCCGTCGTTCCCGCGCAGGCGGGAACCCAAGTTCAACCCCGCTTACTTGATCCCGCGCCAGCCGATGTCGCGCCGGTACTGCGCGCCATTGAAGTGGATCTTCTCGACCGTTTCGTAGGCGCGCTTCTGCGCCATCTTGACGCTGTCGCCCAGACCCACGACGCATAGCACGCGGCCACCACTGGCTTGCAGCGTGCCGCCCACGACGCGCGTGCCGGCGTGGAAGGTGACGCATTCCGGCGCTTCGGGCGGGATGCCATCGATGACGTCGCCCTTGCGCGGACTGTCGGGGTAGCCGGCAGCGGCCATCACGACGCCCACGGCGGTGCGGCGGTCCCATTCGAGTTCGACCGTGTCGAGCGTGCCGTTGCAAGCGTGTTCGAGCACCGTGGCGAAGTCGCTTTTCAGGCGCGCCATGATCGGCTGGGTTTCCGGGTCGCCCATGCGGCAGTTAAATTCGAGCGTGCGTGGATTGCCGTCGGCATCGATCATCAGGCCGGCGTACAGGAAGCCCGTGAACGGGATGCCGTCGCGCGCCATGCCCTGGATGGTCGGGTTGATGATTTCGCGCATCACGCGTGCATGCATCGACGGCGTCACGATCGGCGCCGGCGAGTACGCGCCCATGCCGCCCGTGTTCGGGCCCTGGTCGTGGTCCTTCAGGCGCTTGTGGTCCTGGCTCGTGGCGAGCGCCAGCACGTTCTTGCCATCGCACATGACGATGAAGCTGGCTTCTTCGCCGGCCAGGAATTCTTCGATGACGATGCGCGCGCCGGCGTCGCCAAAGGCGTTATCGGCCAGCATGTGGTCAACCGCGCCATGCGCTTCTTCGAGCGTCATGGCCACCACGACGCCCTTGCCGGCCGCCAGGCCGTCGGCCTTGATGACGATCGGGGCGCCGTTGGCGTCGATGTAGGCGTGGGCCGCAGCGGCATCCGAGAACGTCTCGTACTTCGCGGTCGGGATGCCGTGACGCTGCATGAACGACTTGGCGAAATCCTTCGAGCTCTCGAGCTGCGCTGCTTCGCGGGTGGGACCGAAGATCTTCAGCCCGCGCGAGCGGAACAGGTTGACGATGCCGGCGGCCAGTGGTACTTCAGGGCCCACCAGCGTCAGCGCGATGTGCTCGGCCACGACGAAGTCGGCCAGCGCCTGCGGCTCGTGCAGGTCGACCGTCACCAGGCGCGTGTCGAGCTCGGTGCCGCCGTTGCCGGGAGCGACGAAGACGGTCTGCACGCGTTCCGATTGGGCCAGTTTCCACGCCAGAGCGTGTTCGCGGCCGCCCGAGCCGACTACGAGAATTTTCATATTGCCTACCAGGTTATTCGTCGATCACGGCGTTGGTGAACACTTCCTGGACGTCGTCCAGGTTTTCCAGTGCATCGAGCAGCTTTTGCATCTTGATCGCGTCGTCGCCCGTGAACACCGTTTCGGTGGCGGGTTTCATGATGACTTCGGCCACTTCGGCCTTGAAGCCGGCCGCTTCGAGCGCTTCTTTCACCGACGCGAAGGCGTGCGGATCGCACAGCACTTCGAAGCCGCCTTCGTCGTCAGCCGCGACATCGTCGGCGCCGGCTTCGAGCGCCGCTTCCATCAGCTTGTCTTCGTCGACGCCCGGCGCGAACAGGAACTGACCCGTGTGCTGGAACATGAACGCGACCGAACCTTCGGTGCCCATATTGCCGCCGTTCTTGCTGAACGCGTGGCGCACTTCGGCCACGGTCCGCACGCGGTTGTCGGTCAGGCACTCGACGATGATCGCCGCGCCGCCGATGCCGTAGCCTTCGTAGCGCACTTCTTCGTAGTTGACGCCTTCGAGTTCGCCCGAACCGCGCTGGATCGCGCGCGTGACGTTATCTTTCGGCATATTCGCATCGGCCGCCTTCTCGACTGCCAGGCGCAGGCGCGGATTAGACGGGATGTCGCTGCCGCCCATGCGCGCGGCGACGGTGATTTCCTTGATCAGGCGCGTCCAGATCTTGCCGCGCTTGGCGTCAGTTGCGGCCTTTTTGTGCTTGATATTGGCCCATTTGCTGTGTCCAGCCATGTCGAGAATTCCTTAGACGGTATGCAAGAGTGGCCGACATTCTAGCATAGCGCCCCCTTGCAAAAAGGTCCAAGGGCCCGCAAGCAGGGGGCGCGAATCGGCATGGAAACAACAGTCTGGCGTGCCGGTGCTTTCGCCGCCGACGGGCACGAATACGGTATTCTTGGTGCACACAAAGGAGAACTGCATGCACGCCAAAGCAATCCGCATCGCCGCCAATGGCGGCCCCGAGGTCATGGAGTATGTCGATGTCGACGTGGGCGCGCCCGGGCCGGGCGAGATCCTGCTGCGCCAGCACGCGATCGGCCTGAACTTCATCGACGTGTATTTTCGCACCGGCCTGTACCCGCAGCCATTGCCCGGTGGGCTGGGCAAAGAAGGCGCGGGCGTGGTCGAGGCGGTGGGCGAGGGCGTGACCAATGTGCAGCCGGGCGACCGCGTCGCGTACGCGGGCGGGCCCAACGGCGCCTACGCCGACCTGCGCGTGATGCCGGCCGCGGTCGTCGTCAAGCTGCCCGATGCGATCTCGTTCGAGACGGCAGCGGCCATGATGCTGCAGGGCCTGACGGTGCAGTACCTGTTTCGCTCGACCTACCCGCTGCAGGCCGGCCAGACGATCCTGTTTCACGCTGCAGCCGGTGGCGTGGGCCTGATCGCCTGCCAGTGGGCGCGCGCCCTTGGCGTGCAACTGATCGGCACCGTCGGCTCCAAGGAGAAGGGCGAGCTGGCGCTGGCGCACGGCGCCGCGCACGTCATCAACTACAACGACGAGGACATCGTGGCGCGCGTGAAAGACATCACGGGCGGGGCCGGCGTGCCGGTGGTGTATGACTCGGTGGGCAAGGACACGTTTGCCGCGTCGCTCGATTGCCTGCAGCGGCGCGGCCTGATGGTCAGCTTCGGCAATGCGTCCGGCGCCGTGGAACCGTTCACGCCTGGCGAATTGTCCAAGCGCGGTTCGCTGTACATCACGCGCCCGACCCTGTTCGACTACATGACCAATCAGCAGGAAGTCGAAGCGATGTCGGCCGAGTTATTCGAGATGGTCACGAGCGGCAAGGTGACCATCAACGTCAACCAGACCTTCCCGCTGGCGCAGGCCGCCGAGGCGCACCGCGCGCTCGAGGCACGCCGCACCACCGGCTCGACGGTGCTGCTGCCATGAGGGATACCCGGGACGAGTCGCCGTTCACGCCGCCATCGCGACCGACGGGCGATGGCGCGCCGAAGTTCGGGCGGCTGCTGATCGTGCTGGTGCTGGCCTTGCTGCTGGTCGTGGCCATTACATTCGGGTCGGAGGCGTATTTCAGCTAGCGGCCCAAAAGCGTCATTCCCGCAGAGGCGGGAGTCTAAGGCAGCCCAAAAACGTCATTCCCGCGGAGGCGGGAATCCAAGGGTGCCCGCGTTACGACAACGCGAACAGTACTTGGATTCCCGCCTGCGCGGGAATGACGTGGGTTTTTTGCGACGGTTATTGTTCTTAGCGACCCGGTTCCTTTGTCACTACCACCCGGCGTGCCACGCCCGACTGGCCAGGGAAGCCCTCGAACGCGCTTTGCACCAGCGCCGGCATGACTTCGGGTGTCGACATATTGCGGCTCGTGTTGTGCACGGTCACTTCGAACAGGCGCTTGCCGTCGCGTGACGACTTGATTGCTACCTGCAGCTCGCGCCGGTACTGGTTCTCGATCGACGTCTGGTACGACGGGTACGGACCCCAGAACGGATCATAGAACGGGCTGTACCAGCCGCCCCAGTAGCGGCGGTTGAAGCCGCCCCGATAACCGCCGTAGCCGAAGCGCGCGCTCGGATAGAAATACGGCGTCATCAACGGTTCGATCACGCGCACCGGTACCTCGGTGGTGGTAAAGCGCATCGCCACGGTCAGTGCCGGCGTGGCGCCGTTGGCATCGCGGAAGCCCTGGCGCGCCAGCTGGCCGCGCACCAGGTCCTGGTAACTACGCCATTCCAGGGTATCGTCCTGCGGTGACGGGACTTCAAACACATAGCTCTTGTCGGCAATCTGCGCCGGCCATTGGTGGAACGTGGTGACATCGCTGCGGATGCTCGTCGCGCAGCCGCCCAGCAGCAACGCGAACGCGGTACCCAGAGCGATGGTGATGAAGCGTTTCATGCAAATCTCCCGTTTGTCTTGTCGGTCTTTCCCCGATCTTCAAGATTACCCCTTGTTCAGATTCAGGGGAGCCACTTTTACACCCGGTTACCGTGCCTACAAAGCGATACATGGCATTCGTGGGCAGCGAACCAAAAGCTTGTTGGTAAAATAAGCCCCTCATCCACTGTGTCAGCCCGAGCCCATCATGCGCACCGATACGCCCCAGACCATCTTCCGCAAGGACTATACCCCGCCCAGCTATCTGGTGGATACCGTCGAACTGGGCTTCGACCTCGACCCGGCGCGCACCATCGTGGCCAGCCGCCTGACGCTGCGGCGCAACCCGGCCGCCACCACGCGTGGCATCGAACTGCACGGCGAAGACATCGAGCTGGTCGCGCTGCGCCTGAATGGCAAGCTGCTGGGCAAGCGCGACTACACGCTGGCCAACAACCTGCTGACGATCCGCTCGGCGCCCGACGACGTGGTGCTCGAGATCGAAACGCTGTGCGCACCCGACAAGAACACGACGCTGAGCGGCTTGTACGTGTCCAACGGCAACTTCTTCACGCAGTGCGAAGCCGAGGGCTTCCGCCGCATCACGTTCTTCCCGGACCGTCCGGACGTGATGGCCAAGTTCACCGTGATGCTGCGCGCCGACAAGGCCCGCTATCCGGTGCTGCTGTCCAACGGCAACCTGCTCGAAGAAGGCGACCTGGACGATGGCCGCCACTATGCACTGTGGGAGGACCCGTTCAAGAAGCCGTCGTACCTGTTCGCCCTGGTCGCCGCGCAACTGGTCTGCCAGGAAGAAACCTTCCGCCTGGCCGATGGCCGCGACGCGCTGCTGCAGGTGTGGGTCGAGGATGGCAACCTGGACAAGACCGACTACGCGATGCAGTCGCTCAAGCACAGCATCCGCTGGGACGAAGAAAAATACGGGCTCGAACTCGACCTGGACCGCTTCATGATCGTCGCCACGAGCGACTTCAACATGGGCGCGATGGAAAACAAGGGCCTGAACATCTTCAACACCAAGTTCGTGCTGGCCAACCCGCGCGTGGCCACCGACATCGACTTCCAGGGTATCGAGGCGGTGGTAGCGCACGAATACTTCCACAACTGGACCGGCAATCGCGTGACGTGCCGCGACTGGTTCCAGCTGTCGCTGAAAGAAGGCCTGACGGTATTCCGTGACCAGGAATTCACGGCCGACATGATCGGCACCGCCACCGGGCGCGCCGTGACCCGCATCGACCAGGTACGCACGCTGCGCCAGGCGCAGTTCCCGGAAGACGCCGGCCCGATGGCGCACCCGGTGCGGCCCGATTCGTTTGTCGAGATCAACAATTTCTACACCGTGACGGTGTACGAAAAGGGCGCTGAAGTCGTGCGCATGTACCAGACGCTGTTCGGCGTCGATGGTTTCCGCAAGGGCATGGACCTGTACTTCGCGCGCCATGACGAGCAAGCGGTCGAGTGCGACGACTTCCGCCGCGCGATGGCCGACGCCAACAACCGCGAACTGGGGCAATTCGAGCGCTGGTACAGCCAGGCCGGCACGCCGGTGCTGCGCTTCGAAGGCCGCTGGGACGAAGCCGCGCAGACCTACACGCTCACGCTGTTCCAGTCGTGCCCGGCCACGCCCGGCCAGCCCGAGAAACTGCCGTTCCACATCCCGGTGGCCGTTGGCCTGCTCGACGCCGCCGGTGCCGACATGGCCCTCGTCGTCGATGGCCAGCAGCGCGGCACGACCGCCGTGCTCGAACTGACCGAAGCCGAGCAGACCTTCGTCTTCACGGGCGTGACCGGGCAGCCGGTGGCCTCGGTGCTGCGCGACTTTTCGGCACCTGTCATCCTGCAGGGCGGCTACACCGATGCCGACCTGCTGCACCTGTTCAGCCACGACAGCGACCCGGTCAACCGCTGGGAAGCGGGGCAGCGCCTGGCCATGGAACGCCTGCTGAAACTGACCGGCGAAGCGGGCGCGAACGACGATGCCGCCGCCAGCCTGAACCTGGACGAGACCTTCATCGAGGCGCTGCGCAAGATCCTGGTCGACGAGACGCTCGATCCGGCCTTCCGCGAGCAGTGCCTGACGCTGCCATCCGAATCGATGGTGGCCGAGCAGCTCGAGTGCGTCGATCCGCTGGCCGTGCACATCGCGCGCCAGTTCGTGCGCGCCGACCTCGGTACGCGCCTGCGCAACGAGTTGCTGGCGCAGTACGAAGCCAACGCCACGCCGGGCCCTTACAGCCCGGACGCCGCCTCGGCCGGCAAGCGCGCCCTGAAGAACCTGGCGCTGGCCTACTTGAACGCCGCGCCGGATGCCGCCAGCGTCGCGCTGGCGCAGCGCCAGTTCGATGAAGCGGACAACATGACCGACCGCGCCGCAGCGCTTTCCGCCCTGGTCGCGGCGCGCGTGCCGCAGGCGGCCGACGCGCTGGCCGTGTTCTATGACGAATTCCAGAACGAAGCGCTGGTCGTGGACAAGTGGTTCGCGATGCAGGCCTTAAGCCCGACTACCGACCTGGCAGCAGTCCGCGCGCTGATGACGCACCCGGCCTTCACGCTGCGCAACCCGAACCGCGCGCGCAGTCTGGTGGCGATGTTCTGCGTGAACAATCCGGTACAGTTCCACGCGCCGGACGGCAGCGGCTACGCCTTCTGGGCCGAGCAAGTGATCGCACTCGACGCACTGAACCCGCAAGTGGCCAGCCGCCTGGCACGCGCCATGGACCGCTGGCGCCGTTACGCGCCGGCCCTGCAGTGGCAGATGCGCGAAGCCTTGCAGAAGGTGGCGGGGCAGGTCAAGCTGTCGAACGACGTGCGCGAGATCGTCGGCAAGGCGCTGGCCAACTAAACACATTCAACACAACCTGAGGAACCCATGAAACGCGTAAGTCTGACGCAGTACCTGGTGGAAGAGCAACGCCAGCACCAGAGCATCAATGCGGAGTTGCGCCTGCTGATCGAAGTCGTGGCCCGCGCCTGCAAGCGCATCAGCTATTCGGTGAGCAAGGGCGCGCTGGGCGAAGTGCTCGGCAGTGCCGACACCGAAAACATCCAGGGCGAAGTGCAGAAAAAGCTCGACGTGATCTCCAACGAGATCCTGCTCGAAGCGAACGAGTGGGGCGGCCACCTGGCCGCGATGGCGTCCGAAGAAATGGAAACCATCCGCCAGATCCCGAGCCGCTATCCGAAGGGCGAGTTCCTGCTGCTGTTCGATCCGCTGGATGGCTCGTCGAACATCGACGTCAATGTGTCGATCGGCACGATCTTCTCGGTGCTGAAAGCCCCGGAAGGCATGCAGGACCCGACCGAGCAGGACTTCCTGCAGGCCGGCAGCACGCAGGTGGCCGCCGGTTACGCGGTGTACGGCCCGCAGACGATGCTGGTGCTCACCACCGGCAACGGCGTGCACTGCTTCACGCTCGACCGCGAGCAGGGTTCGTGGGTGCTGACCCAGAGCGATATGCAGATTCCGGCAGCGACCAAGGAATTCGCGATCAATATGTCGAACCAGCGCCACTGGCATCCGCCGGTCCAGCGTTATGTCGACGAGCTGCTGGCAGGCTCCACCGGCCCGCGCGGCAAGGACTTCAATATGCGCTGGGTCGCCTCGATGGTGGCCGACGTGCACCGCATCCTGACCCGCGGCGGCGTCTTCATGTACCCGGCCGACCTGCGCGACACCAGCATGCCAGGCAAGCTGCGCCTGATGTACGAAGCCAATCCGATGGCGATGATCGTCGAGCAGGCCGGCGGCGCGGCGACCGATGGCCAGGGTCGCATCCTCGATATCCAGCCGACCAAGCTGCATCAGCGCGTGCCGGTGTTCCTGGGTTCGAAGGAAGAAGTGGATGTGGTTACGGGCTATCACGCGGGCTGATGGCGCGCCTGATCGTCTGCGTATAAATTAGGCAAACCGGAAATCTTGCGAAAGTGACGCGATACACACTAGCAAGGTTGCCGGTTTGTTTGCTAGAATACGGCTCTTTCGTGAGCGACGGCTTGTTTGTCGGGCATGATGGAAGGCGAAGCACAGGTTTCGCCGCTGTAGCTCAGTCGGTAGAGCAGCGCATTCGTAATGCGAAGGTCACCAGTTCGATTCCGGTCAGCGGCACCAAAATTAGTTAGTCAGGAAAAAGGGTTACAGGCTTAGGCCGGTAACCCTTTTTTCTTTTCCCCGCACTTCGTCTGATCGTGCAACCACTCGGTCAGCAGGTTAGCCCTCGCATGCTTTTCCCTGTCCGAAGATCAAGGCCGACGTAGCACGAGTACCCTTCGCTCTTCGTCCAGATGCAGCTAAGATCGCCTTTGCCACGTTCCCGCTGATCAGGACCGGCGCCACACGCGTCCTTGATGTCGGGGCCTAGATGGTCGAACAAATCCTTGGCAAGCGGCCCTGTCACCATCAACGATAGTTTTCTGTCCTTCTCCGTCGGTGGGGTGGAGTCGCCGAGGCTGCCGCCGTACATGTAAAAATCTCCGGTGAGCGGTTTGGCCAGGTACCGGCTTTGGCTCTTGCTCTCGCCAGCAGAGGCGAATGAAGCTAGCGCAATGGCTCCGGCAAGACACGCCAGGCGAATGTTCATGGCCGCTCCCAAAGTCCAATATGAAGATGATCATCATGGTCACGCCATGCCTTTACCAGCGGACCGCACACCTCGCGCACCTTGGCGTCGTTGAAGTAGATGAGCTTGACGAGGGGGTGTCGCAAAAACAGGCTGATTTCTGCTGGACGCAGGTCCACTTAACCTTGGAGAAGCATAGCCAGATCTCATCTTAAAGCATGCCACCTTCTTGCATCACTTGATCCATATTGGTTTGTGCGACTGTAATTAATGAGGTGGATAGCGGCAGCGGCTGCGCATCACTGTGCGGGACAGGGTCACACATCGCTGTAAGAGGATTATTGAGCGTCTGGACAGTTACAGGCTTCGCCAGTCCCCCTTTTTTCTTGCGTCCAAATTTCAGGTGATGTAGTTGTATTCCCAGTGCATGAAAAGCGCCGGGTGTTCAATTTCTGAATCGTGTAGCGGTCGGCATGGCTATACTCCTGGTAGATCACCTTGAGGAACGATGATGGCAACCACACCCGTATCGACCACCGTAAGCCCGCCCTACGACGGCCCCTTTCTCCCGCGCTTTAGTTATCCCGGCGGCCCCGTCGTCCAGGTCATGGAGAACTCGCGCGATGTGGCCATCGATACCGTGTATGCCGTTCCTTCGCCCATACCGAACGTCTATACGATCACCGGCGGCCGCGACGCCGCCCTGTTTTCGATCGATCCGTCCAATGGTCATCTGGTCTTCATTGACGCGCCCGACTACGAAACGCCGCGCGACCGTGGGGACGGCGCCGGCAACAATACCTACGAAGTCGAAGTCACGCGCCAGGAATGGGCCGGCACGGCTGCGCAGATGCTGACGGTGTGGGTAAGCGATGTCGACGAGCGCCCTGGCACCGCGCCGCAGACGACGCTCGACGAGCGGCGCGAAGTCGTGGTGCGCTATGTCACCGAAGCCGATGGGACGGTGCGCCAGCTGCTCTCGATCCCGACCAGGGCGCTGCCTGACGCTCCAGCGAACCCCAATCCGTCCGATGGCATTGCCATCGTCAGGGACAGCAGTGGCGCAGTACTGTTGCGTGCTGCTGATATCGACGGCGTTGGCCTGATGGCGTCCGGCAGCGTCGCGCCGCAGGCGGCCGCAGCCTCGCTGGACGAGGTGCTGCGCGAGATTGGTCAGCACAGCGCAGCCGGTTCTGCCTCACAGGCCGGGCTGATCGCCGGCGCCACCGATTTTCTGGCAAGCCTCGCCCCTGCAGCCCCGCTGCTGTTGCAAACCATTGTTCCGGTGATCGCACCTGGCACGGGGAAGGCCTTCGTCAGCATGGCCTTGACCGGTACGCCGCAGGACGGTGCCAATCCGGTCACTGCGCTCGTTATCGATGCACGCGGTATCGGATCGCATACGTTCGAACTCGACCACATTGGCTTTGCCGCACTGTCCGGCGCCATGACCGTGGGCTACCAGTATGGCGGCGGCGCGGGCAATCAGTTCCTGGTGGCCGACGACGCGGTACAGAGCCTGAATGCCGGCGAAGGTAACGACATCGTGCACGCTGGCGGCGGAAACGATCTGGTCGATGGTGGCGCCGGCGACGATCGCCTGTACGGCGATGCAGGTGACGACGAGCTGACTGGGGGCGCCGGAAACGACTGGATCGATGGTGGTGCAGGCCTTGATACGGCGCGTTTGAGTGGCACGCGGGCTGATTACACGATCCGCGTGGAGCAGGGCCAGATGGTAGTCAGTGCGCGCACCGGGGACGATGGCACTGACCATCTGATCAATGTGGAACTGCTGAACTTCCGTGGTGCGGGCGAGGACCTGTCGGTACGTGGCACGATCACCCGCATGATCGATGCACTGGAAGACCGCGTTGCAACGCGTGTTGAGCTCGATGGCTGGGAAGCGGCGCATGCGTCAGGGACGGCACTGGTAGATATCGCCACCAGCCTGCTGCAGAACTATGACGGTGACGATGCACTCACGTACGACGATTTCGGCAGATCCTTGTACCTGAATGGCGCCGAGCGTTCGGGCAATTACAGGGAGCTGTATAGCCTGCTTGCCGGCCTGCGTGACGGCGACACGCGTGCCGAGGTTCTGCTGGAGTTTGCCGACTCGTTCGAGATGCTGTCGTATGCGCGGTCTGCCGGCGCCACGACCCACATCGCCGATACCGAGATTGGCAGCCTGGTGCGCATGTACGACGCCCTGTTCGACCGCGCACCGGATGCTGGTGGCCTGAATTACTGGATCGGCGCGTTCGAGAGCGGGAGCACGATCACGGCGATCGCCGACATGTTCGTGAACGTGGCTGAAGGCGGCATCAATACCATGACCGATGCCCAATTCATCGCGCACCTGTACCAGTCAGGCCTGGAACGCACTGCCAGCGCGAACGAGATCGCCGGCTGGATCAAGGTCATGGACGATGGCGGCCTGAGCCGCGGCGACCTGCTGCTGGGGATTGCTGATTCGGTCGAGATGACGGCGCTGGTCGGGATCATGAACACATCGATCGATCTGGCCTGAACTTGCATGGCGCGGCCGTCCGGCACGGCGGCAGTGCCGCGCGATTGCCTGCAGGCCAGTTGCTGCGTAGCCGTCAGCCGGGCTGGGGTTCTTCGGTCGCGGCTTCCTGCAACCCGCGCGCCAGGCTCGACACGCTCGGGTTATCGACGAACACGCAGCGCTTGCCATGGCGCTTGCAATGGTCCTTCACGCGCCAGTAGGCGCTGTGGCTGATGCAGCCGGTCTGGCAGATCACCAGGTCGGCCGCGGCCAGGCTGGCATCGAGCTGGCTGCTGCTGTCTTCCAGGCCGCCGTCGTGGTGCGCGAACTGGGCGCCGACGCGCTCGATCATCGTGCGGTAGATCGGCACGCTGCTGCTGCGTCCGCCCACGCACAGCACGGCGCGGTTGTGCAGCCGTACCGGCATCGCAACCGGGACAGCAACAGGTTCCGCTGCCGCTGCGGGAGCCACTTCGGCATCGGGTGCGGCGGGGCGCAACGTCTTCAGTTCAGCAACCTGCGCGCGCAGGGCTTGCTCGCGCGCTTCCAGCTGCGCGATGCGTTCGGCCATGCGCTCGCGGGTGTCGAGCTCGGGGACGCTGGCTTGCAGGCGCGCCAGCTCGGCGCGCAGGGTGGCCACATCGCCTTCCCGGGCAATGGTGGCGGCGCGCGCCGTCATCAGGAGCTGCTCGTGGCGCTCGGCATCGAGTGATTTTTCGTGCGTCAGCGCGTTGCACCGTTCCTGCAGGCGGACGACCTCGCGTTCGAGCCGGGAATTGTCGGCAACGATTGCATTGAACTTGTTGAGATCGGCGCGGGCGCAGGCGCCGGCCTGGTGCTGCACCATGTGGATATCGCGGCACATCTTCTCTTCGAGCGCCACCGTGCAGCGGGGATGGGACAGGCCAGCCCAGAATGCGCCGGCCACATCGCCGGCCGCAACCGCCGCCGCCCACATCGCTTCGACCTGCTCGGTGGTCTTGGCCGCGCGAAAGCGCTGGATATGCTGCGCATAGCGACGTTCAAGCTCTTTCTGAACCGCATCGGCTACCGGCGTGCGCAACGCGCATTCGCTGACGGTGCCGACGTGAATATCGTAATCATCATGCAGCACCTTCCCGCCGGTCACTTTCTCGACCAGCTTGCGCAAGCCATTTAACGGCAACCCCACGCCCACCAGCGGACAATGCGACGCATGCGACAACTCCCAGACGCGCCGCCGGCGCGAGCTCTGCGCGCTATCGTTGGAGCAGGGTACGGTCGAAGCATGTTTGTCGCACATGGCAAATCCTTTGGCACGGAAAATGGAAGAGGAGAGCAGTGCTCCTCATCAAATGATAATGATTCTCATTTATTCTATCGCAGTCTGCGCGCCGTGCAAGCAGAATTTACAACTCCTTTAATCTTTCCGACAACGTATCTGACGTGGTCATGCATACCCGCGCGCATGGATAAGCAACTTTGATTTCCAGATGGCTCTGTTACACTGACCCGACTTTTTTCACAGCCAGCCGTCGTCCGCGTGATCCACATACACACCCCCAACGGCCTTCCATCCGTCCTCGTCGGTCCCCTGTTGCGCCGCCTCGAACCTGGCCGTCTCGTCCTTTGGCTGGTCGGCAGCACGCCGTTGTCCTTCACTCTGGTGCTGGAACCACATGGCGGCAATCAGCAGCGGCTGGCGGTGGATGAGGACTCGTGCCGCATCATTCCGATTGGGCGCGATGCGCACATTCACTTTATCGATGTCACGCTGCCCAAGCCACTGCCGCAGGACACGCTGATCGACTACGACCTGTTGCTGACGGATGTCGAAGGCGTCGAACAGGGCATCGCGGCGTGGGCACCGCATCTGGTGCACGACGGCGCCGCGATGCCGAACATGGTGCTGCGCAGCCGCTCCGACAACATCCTGTATGGCTCGTGCCGCAAGCCGCATCACCCGTCACACGACGGCCTGGCGCGGGGCGACGATCTGATCGCCGGGCACGTGGATCAGGCTGGCGAGCGGCCGTCGATGCTGCTGCTGGCCGGCGACCAGGTGTATGCCGACGATGTGGCCGGTCCGATGCTGGGTGCCACCCACGCGCTGATCGAGCGTCTGGGCCTGTTCGGCGAATGCGTCGAAGGCGCCGTCGTCGCCGACAGCGACGAGTTGTACGCCCATCCCGACGGCTACTATGGCCGCCAGCGCCTGCTGCCGGCCCATAAGTCGAGCGAGGCGCTGCGCGAGAAGTTCTTCGGCGGCGTGGAAAAGCCGATCTTCACGACGGCCAACGCTGACAACCACCTGATGACGCTGGGCGAAGTGCTGGCCATGTACCTGCTGGTCTGGTCGCCGGTGCCGTGGCAGGTGATTGGCGAGATCGCGATGCCCCAGCTCGACCCCAAGCACCAGGAGCGCTGGCACGAGGAAGCCGGCATCATTCATGGTTTCTGCGACGAATTGCCGCGCGCCGCGCGCCTGATGGCGCACGTACAGACCTTGATGATCTTCGACGACCACGACGTCACCGATGACTGGAACCTGTCGTACAAGTGGGAAAAGACCGCTTACGGCCACCCGTTTTCGCGCCGCATCATGGGCAATGCGCTGGTGGCCTACATGCTGTGCCAGGGCTGGGGCAACCGGCCCGACGTCTTCGGCGAGGTGCTGGACGACATGGCCGCGATGGCCGCCAGGCCCGACAGCAGGAATCGCCTTGAACCCGAACCGCATGGCGCGCTGATCGAGCGGCTGCTGACGTTCCGCCAGTGGGATTACATGCTGCGCACGCAGCCGGCTGTCATCGTGCTCGACACCCGTACGCGGCGCTGGCGCAACCAGCGCCGCCCGAGCCATCCGTCCGGCCTGATGGACTGGGAATCGCTGACCGAGTTCCAGCATGAGCTGATCGATGAGACAGCGGCGGTGATCGTCTCGGCGGCGCCGATGTTCGGCGTGAAGCTGATCGAGGTGGTGCAGAAGATTGCCACGCTGATGGGCCAGGCCCTGACCGTCGACGCCGAGAACTGGATGGCGCACCGCGGCGCAGCCCGCAGCCTGCTGAATATCTTCCGCCATTCGCGCACACCGGGCAACTACGTGATCCTGTCGGGCGACGTGCATTATTCGTTCGCCTATGACGTCGAAGTGCGCGACGACACCCGGCCGCCGCACATCTGGCAGATCACCAGCAGCGGCTTCAAGAACGAATTCCCTGAAGACCTGCTCAACTGGCTGGATCGCCTCAATCGCTGGCTGTATTCGCCGCGCTCGCCGCTGAACTGGTTCACCAAGCGGCGCGCGATGTCGATCACGCCGCACCTGCCCGATCAGCGCAAGCATGGCGAGCGCCTGTGGAACGGTTCCGGCATCGGCCAGGTCTGGCTCGATGCGAAGGGCCGGCCCGAGCGCATCGTGCAGCACAATGCCGATGGCCGGCCTTCCACGCAGTTTTTGAAGCTGGGCGAGGAAAAGGCGGCCGAGCGCGCAGTCGAACAGCCGAAGAAGGCTGCCTAGCCGGGCTGCTGGCCCGCCAGCGCAAGCGGCAACCCGCGCGCCCAGCGGTTCGACGACAGCGAAAACTCCAGCGCCCGCACCTGGTGATACCAGCCGGCGGGCACATACAGCATGTCGCCGGGCCGGACGATCACTTCCACCAGCGCCGCCTGGTGCGCCAGCGGAAAGCGTTCGTAATCCGGCGCTTCCGGATCGACGGGTGAGCCGAACAGGAGCGGATTGGCTTCCCGCGTATACAAGAACGCATCGTGGTGGGGCGGGGCCAGGAAGATCCGCTTCACGCCCCGGATCTGGGCGAAGATATTGTCGTCGTAGTCGCAGTGCAGCGGCGTGATCGTACGCGCCGGGCCGATCCAGAAGCGGGGCGGGCCCATCTTGTCGAAGTATGCCGGCCAGTGGCACAGGCGGTTCAGTTCGCGCAGCGCCAGGTTGCCCACGTACGGCGGCAGTCCCGATTCGACCGGCGTGGAAAGATCGAGATAGTCGCGCAGCAGCATGTCCTGCATGGCGCGGTCCGGCGCAAAAGCCGTGTGCACGTAGTCGCCCACGCGCGCGCGCACGGGCAGGTGGCCGTACTGCGCGCTCAGTGTGCCCATGTCGAGTTGCACGATCGGCCAGCGCCCGACGACGTCCGTCACCAGAAACGGCATGCCGGCCAGCGCATGCGTGCGAAATGCCGCCGCATCGAGGCGCGCGAGGCGTGGCACGTGCGTGAACGGGGGCAGCGCCCGCGCCGCTTCCTTGATCGCCTCGCGCATGGCCGGGATCGAGTCGACGCCGCGCACCTGCGCATCGCGCTGCGCGCGTGCTGCCGCATCCTGTTCGGCCTGCGTCGCGTCCGTACGCCGCAGCGGCGGCAGGCGCGCGGCGCCCGGGTCCTTCTCTACTGCCATGTCAGGCGTTCCTGTCTGTGATGAGGGGGCGTATGGTACCGCCAGCTGCCGTAAAGTGCGCCTAAATCACCCAAAATGACCGCTTTATGAACCGATGTGATGGTTCTGTTAGTCAGCGCACGGTCTGCGCAGGGTGCCCATTGTATTTTTTGTATCGCGACGCAGTGAATCCGATACTGCGACTCGGAAAGTTGCCGCAAGGTGGCCAACCGGGATGGGACGCAAAGAAAATATACAGAGACGCCGGGTTGAACCGATGTTGATGTAGCGCAGTACAAGATCGTTCCCGCTTGTTGTATCGGACTTATTCAATCAAAGATGTGGTGCTAGTCGAATTTCGTTCTACTCCGCGTTGATCACTATTTTATGAGGGTTACATCATGGATAATCAAAAGTCTACCGAAGGTAAAGGCATCAACGCAACCAACGCAGGTTCGAACCCAGGTTCGGGCACCGGTTCGCTGGGCACGAGCACCGTGACCGGCAACAGCGGTCTGGGCAACAGCGGCAGCAGCGCCAGCACCGGCGCCGGCAACACCTCGGGTTCGACCACCGGTTCGTCGTCGACGCCATCGACTTCGTCGACCCCATCGACCCCATCGACCTCGTCGACCGCATCGTCGGCTGCATCGTCGATCAGCGACAGCGCAGCAAACGCCGCTGGCGGCATCAAGGCAGCGATCTCGTCGATCACGCCAGAGAAAGCCCACGGCGCCATCGACAAGGCAGCGCAAGCCGCTCAGCCAGTCGTCGACAACATCGCTTCGAAAGCACACGCAGGCGTCGAAAAGGTCACTGGCCTGATCAGCACCGCGCAAGAAAAATTCGGCGACCGTTCGACCCAGATCACCGAGAAGTACTCGGATCTGTCGGCACAGGGCAAGGAATACGTCAAGAACAACCCAGGCAGCGCGCTGCTGGCTGCAGTCGGCGTCGGCTTCATCCTGGCCAAGCTGCTGGGTGGCTCGAGCGACCGTAGCGACTATCGTGACGATTATCGCAACGACTACCGCAAAGACTACAACTCGTACCGCGATTAATTCCACGGCGTGATCGTCATGGCGGTAGGGTGGACGGGTTTTCCCGTCCACGCGTTCAACCCGATTTCGCATCTTACGGGGAGTTTAGTTTGAACGCGTGGACGGCGCAGCCGTCCACCCTACGTATGACGGTTTAACGCCATGGATTAGTCCAGGCACATCATCGATGTGCCGATCCAAAGCCCGACCAGCAACTGCTGGCCGGGCTTTTTTCATTCGAGCTTTAACGCTTTCTTAACGTCTGATTAACGTGACGATGACGGTGGGCAATCTAGCATCCATACCGCATCAGAAGGCGCGTTGGATCCAGGTCCGCGTGATCGATTCATCGTCGGGCAGCGCATGGCCCGGCCCATCCGACGGATTCATGAAGACTGACGAGCTCTACCTGCACCGGGCGGCCACCGCCCCGACCCGCCCTGCATCTTCCTGGCTGGCACGCAGCACACGCCTCGCCGGCCCCTTCGCACCGCTGGTGCAGATGCTGCTCATCGGCCTCGTGCTGCTCTCGGGCTTTCGTTTGGCGATGCTGGCCTGGCAATGGGAGCGCGTGCATGCCACCGGCGCCGTGCTGGACATCATCGTGCAGGGCGTGCGCGCCGACCTGATCCTGCTTGGCTATTGCCTGGCCATTCCATTGCTGGCCGCGCCCTTGCTGGCGTATCGCCGTACGGCCCGCCTGTGGCAACGCTTCACGCTGGGCTGGACGATGCTGGCCTTGATCTTCATCCTGTTCATGGAAGTCGCGTCGCCGCAGTTCATCATGCAGTACGACGTGCGCCCCAATCGCCTGTTCATCGAATACCTGAACAATCCCCGGGAAGTCTTTTCCACGCTGTGGCACGGTTTCCGCACGGCAGTACTGCTGGGCTGCGCGGTCACCGTGCTCGTGGGTGTCGCGCTGGTGCGCCTGCTGAAAGGTGCCTCCGCCAGCACGCCAATGTGGCCGGGCCGAAGGATGCTGCTGGTGTGGCCGGTTCTGTGCGTGCTCGTGTTCATGCAGATCCGCTCGACCACCGGCCACCGGCCTGCCAATCCGGCCATGTTCGCGCTGACGGGCGATGCAATGGTCAATTCGCTCGTCATCAATTCGGCGTGGTCGGTGCTCGACGCGATGCGCTCGATGGACAACGAGGCCAAGTCGTCCGACATCTATGGCGACTTCCCGCGCGCGAAGGTGTTTGCCGAAGTGAAGGCGGCGCCATGGCTGCGCGATTATGGGTTCGCCAACCCTGAGCAGCCGACGCGGCACTACCAGAGCGCAGCCGTCACGCGCGCCAAGCCACTGAACCTTGTCATCGTGCTGCAGGAAAGCCTGGGCGCGACGTTCGTCGAGTCGCTGGGCGGGCTGGCCGTCACGCCGGAGCTCGAAAAACTCAAGGGCGAGGGCTGGTGGTTCGAGCAGTTGTACGCCACCGGCACCCGCTCGGTGCGCGGCATCGAGGCAGTGGTCGCCGGTTATGCGCCCACGCCCGCGCGCAGCACGGTCAAGCTGTCGCTGTCGCAGCAGAATTTCTATACGCTGGCATCCGGCCTGGGCGACCAGGGCTACCACACCGAATTCGTCTATGGCGGCGAAGCGCACTTCGACAATATGCGCAGCTTCTTCACCGGTAATGGCTTCCAGAAGATTGTCGACATCGGCGACATGAAGCCGAAATTCGTCGCCAGCTGGGGCGCATCGGATGAAGACCTGTTCGACAAGTCGCTCGAACGCCTTAATACCCTGCACGCCGCGAACAAGCCATTTTTCAGCCTGATCTTCACGTCGTCGAACCACGAGCCGTTCGAATTCCCGGACGGTAAAATCGCGCTGCACGACGGCGACAAGCAAACCGTCAACAACGCCGTCAAGTATGCCGACTACGCGCTGGGCAAATTCATCCGCGCAGCCAAACAGCAGGCCTACTGGAAAGATACGGTGTTTCTGATCGTGGCCGACCACGACAACCGCGTGTATGGCGACAGCCTCGTGCCGATCAAGAAATTCCATATCCCGGGCCTGATCCTGGGCGCGGACATCGAGCCCAAGCGCATTGCGACCATCGCCAGCCAGATCGACCTGGCGCCGACGCTGCTGTCGCTGCTGGGCGTGTCGAGCACGCACCCGATGATCGGTCGCGACCTCGCCAAAGACAGCACGACGCCGGGCCGCGCACTGATCCAGTTCAACGATTATTTTGCCTACCTCGAAGGTGCCTCGGCCACTGTGCTGCGGCCTGGACAGTCGCCGCTGGCGGGCCAGTACGACGCCGCCAGCGGGCATTTCAGCCCGGGCAGCGGCAGCCCGACGCAGGCGCAGGTCGACAAGGCGATGGCGCACGTCATCCTGCCGTCGATCCTGTATCGCGAGCAGCGCTATCGCCCGCGCTGAAAACGGCGACCGATTCGCCTTACAATGACCAGCATGCGCATCCTCATCGTCGAAGACAATCCTGACATCCTGGCCAACCTGTACGGGTTTCTGGAGCCGAAGGGCTACGCCGTCGATTCGGCGCGCAACGGCTACGGCGGCCTGGCGCTGGCGTCCGAAAACAACTACGACGTCATCATCCTCGACGTCATGCTGCCGGGATTGAGCGGCCTGGAGCTGTGCCAGAAGCTGCGCACCGACTTGTCCAGCGCGACGCCGGTGCTGATGCTGACGGCGCGCGATAGTCTCCAGGACAAGGTGCTGGGCTTCGACAGTGGCGCCGACGACTACCTGGTCAAGCCGTTTTCCCTGGTCGAACTCGACGTGCGCCTGAAAGCGCTGGCGCGCCGTGCCGGTGGGCAGCATGCATTCAGCCGCGTCCTTCGCTTTGGCCCGCTCGTGTTCGATCCCGACCAGCAACAGGCCTCGCGTGACGGCGTCCGGATCGTGCTGACCAAGACCGGGTACATCCTGCTGCGCTGCCTGATGGCCGCAGCGCCGCGCATCGTGCCGCGCGAGGCGCTCGAGCAGGCGGTCTGGGGCGAAGACCGCCCCGAGAGCGACGCGCTGCGCACGCACATCCATGCGCTGCGCCAGGCGGTCGATAAACCATTTGCCTCACCTCTGATCCATACGATCGCCGGCGTCGGCTACAAACTGGCGATGCCCGATGCGCCCGGCTAGTTCACTCAGCCGGCCGATCGTCGGTGCCTTCATCCTGTTCGGCGTGGTCCTGTCGCTGTTCTTTGCCGTGCTGGCCGCGCTGGTGGTCGAGGGCATCGAAGTGCATCTGGTTGACGAGCGCCTGGCTGAAGTCGAAAAATGGGCGCGCCCCAGGGCCGCCGCCGGGCTGCCGGCCGATCTGCCGGCCGGCTTGCGCTTTCACCGGGGCGACGATATCCCGCTGTCGCTACGCGCGCTGCCGGCCGGTGTGTCCGAGGCCGAGGTCGATGGCATCGGCCTGCATGTGCTGGCCGGCGCCGACGAACGGGGGCCGTATGTGGTGGTCGACCATGAAAGCGATTACGAAGAGATCGAGATCCTGGTGTACTCGATGTTCGCTGCCTTTTTTGCCGGCTTCGTCACGCTGGCGCTGTTTCTCGGCCGCTTTGTCGGCAGGCGCATCGTCACGCCGCTGCGCGAACTGGCCGATGCCGTGGGGCAGGGCGCATTTGCCTTGCCGCATACCGAACGGGGCGACGAGCTGGGAACGCTGGCGCGCGCGCTGGCGGCGCACACGCGTGAGTTGCGCGAATACCTCGACCGTGAACGCCTGTTTACGGGCGACGTCAGCCACGAGCTGCGCACGCCGCTGACCGTCATCATGGGCGCGGCCGAGATCCTTGTCGAAAACGGCAGGAGCCCGGCGGTGCAGGCACCGGCGCAGCGCATTTACCGGGCCGCGCAGGAAGCGACGGAGTGCGTGACGGTGCTGCTGGTGCTGGCGCGCGCACCCCAGCTCGCCCTGTTCTCGCCCGTCTCGGTCAACGAGATCGCGCGCCGCGAAACCGAGCGCTACCAGGCCATGGTGACCGGCCGGCCCGTCACGCTGCGCTGTGTCGGGGATGCCGCGTTTCGCATTTGCGCGCCTGCCGAACTGTGCGTGTCGGCCATCGCCAACCTGATTCGCAACGCCTGCCAGTACACCGAGCAGGGCGAAGTCACGGTCGTCATCGAACCGGGGCGCATCACAGTCGAAGACACGGGACGCGGCTTGCCCGACGCGGTGCGGCAGACGCTGGGCGAGGGCGCACGCCCGATTCCGTCGAGCGGCTCGGCCGGCACCGGGCTGGGCCTGTCGCTGGTCAAGCGCATCTGCGAATACCTGGGCGCGTCGCTCGTGTACGAGAACCGGCCAAGTGGCGGCAGCCGTTTCACGATCGTTTTTCCTGTGACGTTCACGCCATCCTAACGCCGCGTTGACGGTGGCTTGCCATCATCCTTTCTATCCTTGAAGCACTGCAGCGATGGTTGCTGCAATGTTGATAAGGGCGTGAAATGGATAAACTGTTTGCAAGACGGATCGATGCGTCGCTGCTCGTACTGGCCGTCGCGCTGTTGCTGGCAAGCCTGGGCAACGTGACGTTCTGGACGGTGCTGGTTCATGCCACTGGTGGCATATCGCTGTCCAGCCTGCCCACGCTGGCAGGCACGTTTCTGATTGTTGTCCTGTTCTTCAATGCCTGCCTGACGCTGGCCAGCTTTCGCTACCTCGCCAAGCCGGTGCTGATCGCCCTCGTGCTGGTGGCGTCCGCGGCAGGCTACTTCATCGCGGCGTACGGGATCGTCATCGACAAGGCGATGATCCAGAATGTGTTCGAGACCGATACCCGCGAAGCGACCGAATTGATCAGCTGGCAGATGGCCGCGAGGATCGGCTTGCTGGGCGTGCTGCCATCGCTGTGGATCGCGCGCGCCAATATCCAGTTTCCCAGCGGCGTGAAAGGGCTGCTCAAGCGCAGCAGCAATGCGGGCGGCTCGCTGCTGCTGGCATTCGTGCTGCTGGCGCTGCTGTTCAAGAGCCTGGCGCCGACGCTGCACGAGCACCGCGAACTGCGCTTCCTGCTCACGCCCACCAATTTCATCCAGGCAGTGGATGGGTATCTGCGCAGCCGCTGGGCGGCCCAGATCGTGGTCGCGCCACTGGGCCGTGATGCCGTGAAGGGCGCCGCCTGGGCCGGCCATCACCGCAAGACGCTGACGGTAATTGTCGTGGGCGAAACGGCGCGGGCGGCGAATTTTTCGCTCGATGGGTACGGGCGCGACACCAATCCGCTGCTGGCACGGCAAGCTGGCTTGATCAATTTCTCGCGTGTCAGTTCGTGTGGTACGGCGACCGCGGTGTCGGTGCCGTGCGTGTTTTCCGCGTTCGGCCGCAACGATTACAGCCAGTCGAAAGCGGCAAGCCAGGAAGGGCTGCTGGACGTGCTGACGCATGCGGGTTTCGCCGTGCTGTGGCGCGATAACAATTCGGGCTGCAAGGGCGTGTGCAAGCGCGTGCAGTACGAGGACCTGTCGCGGCCCGATGGCAAGAATGTGTACTGCAGCGGCGACGAATGCTACGACGAGCGCCTGCTCGATGGCTTGCCGGACTTGCTCGCCAACAGCAGCAAGGACCTGGTCGTGGTGCTGCACCAGAAGGGCAGCCATGGCCCGGCGTATGCCAGCCGCTACCCGCAAGGGTTCGGCCGCTTCGGTCCGGTGTGCGCGAGCAATGACTTCGACACGTGCTCGCGCGAATCGATCCGGGCCGCCTACGACAACACGATCCTGTACACCGATTACTTCCTGAGCAAGACCATCGACGGCTTGCGCGCGATTGCCGCCGCGCAGGACGCCGATACGGCCATGTTGTACTTCTCGGACCATGGCGAGTCGCTCGGCGAAAACAATGTGTACCTGCACGGCGCGCCGTACATGTTCGCGCCGCGTGAGCAGACCGAGGTGCCGATGATGCTGTGGATGTCCGACAGCTTCAGCGAGCGGTTCCGCATCGACCGGCGTTGTCTGGCCGCGCGGCGCAACGAACCGCTGTCGCATGACAATGTGTTTCACTCGGTGCTCGGCATGCTCGACGTGAACACGGCCGTGCTCAATCCGCGCCTGGACCTGTTCCATGCGTGCGTGCGGGGAGCGTGAAATGCATGAAATGCGCGAGATGCTTGAGATGCGTGCGCTTCATCAGATGCGGGCCGAGCCTGCGCTGCACGCGCCGCTGCTGTCGGCGCACGCCCTGCGGCGCCTGGCCATACTGCTGGCGGCGGGCGCGCTGACCATCCTGTGGCTGGGCCGCTATACGGATCTCGACCTGGTGCTGGCCGACGCCGTGTTCGACGCACAGCGCCGCGTCTTTCCCTGGCGCGATACGTGGCTGACCGTCACGTTCAACCACGTGATCGTCAAGCAGCTCCTGATGCTGCTTGCCGTGGGCATCGTCGGCTACGCACTGGTCGACGCTTGGCGGCCCCGCGCCGCGCTGGGCGCTCTTGGCCGCGTGCAGCTGCGCATCGTTGCGCTGGCCGCCATCCTGGTGCCGGCCGTGACCAGTACCCTGAAACACCTGAGCGCATCGCACTGCCCATGGGACCTGGTGCGCTATGGCGGCGAGCAGCCCTATGTGCGCCTGTTCGGCGCGTTCCCGGCCGACACGCTGCCGGGCCAGTGCCTGCCTGCCGGCCATGCGTCGAGCGCCCTGTGGCTGGTGGCGCTGGCCGTCTGCTGGCTGCCGCAGCGGCCGTCGCGGGCGCGCGCCGCCGCCTTGCTGGCGATCGGCGCCGGTGCCACGGTCGGCTATCTGCAGCAACTGCGCGGCGCGCATTTCATGACGCATACGCTGTGGTCGATCTGGATCGCGTGCACGATCGTCGTGGCGCTGATCGCCAGCTTGCAGGGCAGGCCATCATGAGCATGCTGCGCACCGTCGTCGATCCTGCCCATATTGTCCTGTCACGCGG
The DNA here is from genome assembly GCF_014200505.1 of Massilia aurea. Lineage (GTDB taxonomy): Bacteria > Pseudomonadota > Gammaproteobacteria > Burkholderiales > Burkholderiaceae_D > Telluria > Telluria aurea_B. Next base: position 627,875 of record NZ_JACHBX010000004.1, read on the forward strand.
CGACCAATTCCGTCTGCAGGGCGTGGTGAACCGGCTGGCAAGGGCCTATCCGCCGGACTGGCTGGAGCGCTGCGGCGCGCAGCTATACGGCGCGACCATCGTGGCCAGTCTGGCGCTCACCGGCGTGGTCGGCGCGCTCTGGTCGCCCTGGTGGACCTATCTGATTCCCGTCGTGTGCCCGCTGCTGTTGCTGGGCGTGCTGCCGGTGTGGCTGTTCGGCCGCGAACCGGGCTGCCCGCGCTGGGCGCATCCGCTGGCCATCGTGGGTGACGACGATGCGGCGCTGATCGGACGGATCGTCGCTGCGATGGATGAACACAGCAGGGCAGCGCTGTTGCGGCACTGCCCGGCCAACGATGGCGCGAAGGTCTTCGCGCTCTGGCAGCTGCTGCAAGCTGCCGGCGGCGAAGAACCTCACTGAGACGAAGCCGCGCTCAGGCCGGGCTGTTGTCCACCTCGACAGCCCGCGCCGGCTGGCGCCGCATCTTGCGTCCGGTGCGCTTGAGCCAATTCTCGAAATCGTCGACATACGTGAACACCGCCGGCACCACCAGCAGGCTGAGTAACGTCGACGTGATCAGGCCACCGATGACGGCCACCGCCATCGGCGAGCGGAAGCTCGGGTCACCCGAGAAGCCCAGCGCCAGCGGCAGCATGCCGGCGCCCATCGCGATCGTGGTCATCACGATCGGCCGGCTGCGCTTGTGGCAGGCGTCGACCAGCGCATCGAAACGGTTCATGCCCGCCTCGCGCGCCAGGATCGCGTAATCGACCAGCAGGATCGAGTTCTTGGTCACGATCCCCATCAGCATGATCAGACCGATCATCGTCGGCATCGACAGCGCATTGCTGGTGACGAGCAGCGCCACGAAGGCGCCGCCGATCGACAGCGGCAGCGCAGCCAGAATCGTCACCGGCTGCATGAAGTCCGAGAACAGCAGCACCAGCACGCCGTAGATGCACAGCACACCGATCAGCATCGCCAGGCCGAAGCTGGCAAACAGCGCCTGCATTTCCTGGGCGTCGCCCAGTTCGGCGATCGTCACCGACGACGGCAGCGACTGGAACACGGGCAGCGCGCGCGCTTCGGTATTGACCTCGCCGAGCGAACGGCCCGACAGCTCGACGTCGAGCGTGACGTTGCGGGTGCGGTTCAGGCGGTTGATCTGGGCCGGGCCGCTTTCCATTGTGATGTCGGCCACGGTCGAGAGGAGCACCGGCCCGTTCTTGCCGGGCACCGTCAGGCGCCCGATCGCATCCAGGTCGGCCCGCACGGCATCGGGCAGCTTCACGCGGATCGGCACCTGGCGCTCGTCCAGGTTCATCTTGGCCAACGACTGTTCATAGTCACCGGCGGTGGCCACGCGCACCGTCTCGCCAATCGCTGCCGCCGTCACGCCCTGGTCGGCCGCGCGCGCAAAGTCCGGGCGCACGATGATTTCGGGGCGCACTAGCGAGGCGCTCGAACTGACGTTGCCGATGCCGGGCAGGCCGCGCAATTCACGCTCGGCCTGGCGCGCCGCGGTGCTGAGCGCATTCGCGTCTTCGCTGCGCAGCACCAGCTGCATCTTGGTGCCGGCATCCGGAATGCCGACCGTGAAGCGCGCCCCGGGAATGGCGGCCACGCGGTCGCGGATCGTGTTTTCGATCACGCCCAGCTTCACGTCGCGGTCGCTCCGGTCCACCGTTTTCACCGTCAGCACCGCGCGCCGCGCTTCGGCCGCGGCGCCGGGCGAGAACGCGTCGCCGCTCGAACCGCCACCGATCAAACTGAAGATGCTTGTCACGCCCTCGACCTTCATCAGTTCCAGGCGCACCTGTTCGGCCACGGCGCGGGTCTGGGCCAGCGTGGCGCCTGGGGCCAGTTCGACATTCACCTGCGTCTGCGAGCGGTCGGCCGGCGGCATGAAGCCGGTCGGCAGCAGTGGCACCAGCGCCAGCGAACCCGCGAAGAACACGGCCGCGCCCAGCATCGTCAGGCCACGGCGGCGCAGGCACCACTGCATCACGGCCAGGTAGCGCCGCATGATCGCGCTGTCCTGCGGCTCGTGACCGGCCACGCCGGCGTTCTTCGGCGCCTTGAGCAGGTACGCGCACATCATCGGCGTGAGCAGGCGCGCCACCAGCAGCGAGGCCAGGATCGCCAGCACGGCGGTCCAGCCGAACTGCTTGAAGAATTTGCCAGGAATGCCGCCCATGAAGGCGGTCGGCAGGAACACGGCCACGAGCGCGAACGTAGTGGCGATGACCGCCATCCCGATTTCGTCGGCCGCTTCGAGCGACGCCTGCATCGGCGACTTGCCCATGTGGAGGTGGCGCGAGATGTTTTCGATCTCGACGATCGCATCGTCGACCAGCACCCCGATCACAAGGGCCAGCGACAGCAGCGTGACCATATTGAGCGTGTAGCCGAACAGGTACTGGCCCAGGAAGGCGGGAATCACCGACAGGGGCAGGGCAGCCGCGGCGATCAGTGTGGCGCGCCAGTCGCGCAGGAACCACCAGACGACCAGCACCGCCAGCAGCGCGCCTTCGTACAGCATGTGCATCGAGGCGTCGAAGTTCTCGTCGACCGACACCGAGTTGTCGATCACTTCATTGACGATCAGCTTCGGGTTTTCTTTCTTGAGCTGTTCCATCGCGGCGCGCGCGCCGGTGGCGACATCGATCTCACCGGCCCCGCGCGTGCGGAACACTTCGAAGGCGACCACGCGGCGGCCATCCTGCTCGGCCAGCGCGCGTGGTTCTTCCACGGTATCGAGCACGCGCGCCACCTGGTCCAGGCGCACATGGCGCCCGTCCGGCAGCGGGATCTCCATCGCCGCCAGCGCCTGCGCGGTGCCGACGGTGGCCAGCGTACGTACCGATTGCTCGACGCCGCTGACATCGCCCCGGCCACCCGGCGCTTCGCGCTGCACATTGCGCAGCTGGCGCGAGATGTCCAGCGCCGAGACGCGCAGCGCCGCCATCTTCTGGTCATCGAGCTCCACGCGCATCTCGCGCGTGACGCCGCCCACACGCCGGATTTCACCGAGGCCCGGCACGCCCAGCATGCGCTTGGCGACGTCGTTGTCGACGAACCAGCTCAGGTCCTGGTCGTCCAGGCCCGAGCCTTCGGCCGCGGCGATCGTAAAGGTGGAGACGACGCGCCCGGCGGTGGCGGCCTTGGTCACGGTCGGTTCGCGCAGCTCGGCCGGCATATCGGCGCGCACGCGCGAGACCGCGTCGCGCACGTCGTTGACAGCTTCGGCCGAATCGCGCTCGAGGATGAATTCGACTGTGACGGTGGCCACGCCATCGAGCACGCGCGTGTAGATGTTCTTGATGCCCTGCAGCGTGGCGACCGAGTCTTCGATCTTGCGCGCGACTTCGGTTTCCAGCTGCGCCGGCGCTGCGCCGTCCAGGACGGCGGTGACGGTCACGATCGGCAGTTCGATGTCGGGGAAGTCCTGCACCTTGCTGGCGTTGAAGGCCATCAGTCCCGCTACGGTGAGCAGGACGAACAGCATGATCGCCGGGATCGGATTGCGGATCGACAGGGCGGAGAAATTCATCGTGCAGCCTTTGCGGGGGCTACAGCTGGCGTGGCTATATTGCGTACCAGGTCGCCGTCATTCAGGAACCCGGCGCCGGTGACGACAATCGGCGCATCGGCGGCTAGGCCGCCGACGATCTCGACCCGGTCGCCCAGGCGGCGACCCGTGGTGACCTTCAGTTGGCTCACGCGGCTGTCCGCATTCAGGCGGTACACATAACTGAAGCCGTCGCGCACCGCGATCGACTGCTGCGGCACGGTCAGGGCGTTCGACGTGCCCAGTTCAAACCGGCCGCTGGCGAACATGCCGGCCTTGAGCGGCATGTCGCCGGACAGCGCCGGCGGCAGGTCGACATAGATCAGCGCGAGCCGGGTCTGCGGATCGACCGACGGCGCCACGACACGCACCTTGCCCGTGACTTCGAGTCCGCTGGCGCCGCGCACAATGGCGCGCGTGCCCGCCTTGATGCGCCCGAGGTCCTGCGCCGTCACTTCGGCGCGCCATTCGAGGCGGCCCTGGCGGATCATGCGAAACAGTTCGGTGCCCACGCCGACGACGGCGCCGACGGTGGCGCCCCGCGCCGAAATCACGCCGCTGTCGGGCGCCGTCACCTGCGTGTATTTCAGGCGCAGCTGCTGCTGCGTGAGCGTGGCCTGGGCCGACTGGACGCGCGCGGCGCCAGTCTGCTCGCCCGTCACGTATTGCGTGACCTGCTGGGCGCTGAGGGCGCCGGAGCTTTCCAGTGCGCGCGCGCGGTCGGCATTCGCCTTGGATTCCAGGGCATTGGCCTTCGCTTCGAGCAGCGCGGCGCGCGCCCCTTCGATATCGGCGCGCACGGTTTCATCCGCGAACACGGCCAGCACCTGGCCTTTCTTGACCACGTCGCCGACATTGACGCGCACTTCGTTCAGGCGCAGCCCGTTCGATTCGCTGCCGATGACGGCGTCCTGCCAGGCGGCGATGCTGCCGTTGGCAGTCAGGCTGATTGGCAGGCTGGCGGTAGCAGGGCGGGTGGTGGTGACGCTCAGGGCAGGGCGCGGCGCGGCCTTTTCTTCCTTGGCGTCGGCGCGGTTGATCGTCGCCAGCGCAATGACGGCGCACAGCGACGCAGCCCCGAGGGCGATGGCAAGGGCACGTGGATGTCGAATGGTTTTCATGGTGTCTGGGTGATCGCGGCCTGGTCCAGCAATCCGGTGATCCGGCGCTCCGGCAAGCAACTGAGTGTAGCAAATGTGACGCCCCCGGCAGGGCTGCACGGGTGGCATTACAAATAGTGCAGTGCGGAAAAATAGGCGGTTTGGCAGGGCGTTCTACAAATTTACAACAGTAGATCTACCGTATTGCACTGCACAATAAAAAGAGATATATTGGACCTGTCTCCTCCAGTTTTCTCCGAAAATTGGATTTGCCGCCCGCCAACCAACAGGTTCTGCGGGCGTTTTTTTTGCTCTGTTTAGACGTTTTCGCCCTGGAACGACCCGGCGCGCCAGGTCAGCACCAGCGTATCGCGGTATCCGTGCTCGCCCAGTGGCTGGATCGGCGTCGATTCGTGGATCACGGCGGCGTCGTCCAGCAACAGCAGCGTCCACGGTTCGGTCATCGTGAAGCGCTGGCCAGCGGGGCCGTCGGCGTCGAACACGCGCGTCTCGCCGCCCTTGATGCCGTGGCGGCCAATCATGATCACGGCCACAAAGTTCACGCCGTCGCGGTGCGCGCCTTCGGGTGTCGGGCGGCCGATGCCGTCCGCCGTGTCGATCCTGAACTGGTGCGCTTCGACGAACCATGGCTGTGCTGGCGTCACCGCCGAACAGGCCGCGCCGAGCGCGCGCAGCAGGCGTTCCCAGGCCGGGTTGGCGACCGTGGCCGCCTCCATCGGCGCGAACAGGCGGTGCATGCCGCCGTGCAGCGCGTTGTACTCCACAGGCTGCCAGTGCGCGCGGTGCGGGGTCTGCACCAGGCTGGCGCCATCGTCGATGAAGCACGAGTGGCGCCGGCGCCGATAGCGCCCGCCATCCTTCAAGTAGTCGTCGAGCTCGAGCCGGTCCCAGCTTGGTACCAGCGTGGCGAGGTCCGGCAGGCTGCAGCCGGCCAGCAGCGCAACGTCGTCAGGGCGCAGCAGGGCGTAGCCGGTGTCGCGCAGTGCGGCCGTCAGGTGCGACGGATCGAGATAGGGCAGGGGCGGAGTGGTCATCCCGCTAGCCTAGCACTTTCATTGCCGCCCGGCCAGACTTCACCAGGTCTTGACCAGCGTCAGGCGCAGCGAGCGCGGTTCAATCGGGTGGAAATGCACATCTGCCACGGGCGCGGTCTCGCCCGCCAGTTGCGACTCGTAGAAGTAGTCGATCGCCGAGGCGCGCCGGTTGGTCAGGTTGAACGCTTCGAGCTCGAGCTGCAGGTCCTTCGCCAGCTGGTAACCCACGCGCCCGTTGAGTGTCACGCTCGCCTTCGAACGCACGCTGTCGTCCTCGATGAGCGGGCGTGGGCCGAACCAGCGCAGGCGCAGGGAACCCGACCACGGGCCGCTGCGGTCGACCGTCACGCCCAGTTGCGCAACGCCTTCGATGGCCCCTGGTATCCGGTTGCCCAGCGAGCGGGCGCGCGCCCAGGCCGCGTCGAAGTCGACCGACAGCCATTTGTAGGGCCGGTAGTAGTTCGAAAACTCGATGCCGTAGCGGCGGCTCGGATCGCCCGCCTCGGTGTTGCCGGCGTCGCCGATATAGGTCAGCTCGGAATCGAAGTCGAGGCGGTACACGGCCAGCGACATCTGCATCTTCGGAATCGCCTCGGTGCGCAGGCCAAACTCCACGCCGCGCGAACGCACGAGGCCTGGCGTGCGATCCACCGCATCGAGCGTTTTCGGGTCGACCGTGGCGACGGTGCCGCGCGCATCGTTGCTATGAAAGCCGTGGCCATAGTTGGCATACAGCTCGGTCGAGGCCCACGGGCCGTAGGCGATGTTCAGCGTCGGCGTGACCAGGGTGTCGTGCGCCTTGCCGGCGTTTTCAGGCCTGTCGCCATCGACGCGGAAGCGGTAGTTGTTCGCGCGTACACCGACGACCGTGCGCAGTGCATCGCTCCAGCGCGTGGCGTTCTCGACGAACACCGCGCCACTCGTCTCGACGATGTGGTCTTCGCGCGTGGTGGCAATCCGTGCGCGCTTGCGAGTGTCGTACAGGCCGTTGTAGATATTGTCGTTCTGGAGCTGCGCGCCCACGGTCAGGTCGGACGACAGCGTGTCGCTGCGGTGCATGTGCCAGGTGTGGGTGGCATCGACGCCCGTCGTCACGCGCCGGTCGGGCTGGGCGAACTGGTCGCCGTTCACCGGATCGTTCAAGAAGTAGGTGAAGTTCGAGAACAGTTCGAGCTCGTTGCGGATCACGTAGGCGCTCACTTTAGAGGCCGAATCGGTATCGGTGCTGCGCCAGATGCCCGAGATGCTCTGACGGCGCGCCTGACCGCCATCGCTGTCGTCGATGAGGTCAAAGCGGCCGATGCGGCCATCCTCAACGGCCCGCAGCGGAATCTGGTCGGTCGAATTCCAGTGGCCGCTGTAGCTCATTGCGGTGACGTTCCAGCCATTGTTGGCGTAACCCTGGCTGTAGCGCAGCACGGCGTTGACCTTGCGGTAGCCATCGGGGCGCGTCCATGGGCCGTCGTTCTTCATCAGCTCCAGCGCGTACAGCAGGCTGCCGCCGGCAACCTCGGGCGAGCCGGCCAGCATCGTGCGGGCGTAGCCGTCCTGGCCGACCGTCGCGGACGCGATGCTTTTCACCAGGCGGTTGGCATAGCTGAGCGAGGCCACGCCGGCGGACGAGAAATCGCCTTCACGCGCCGAGTACGGGCCCTTGCGGTAATCGAGCCGGCCCACCAGTTCGGGAATCAAAAAATTCAGGTCGGTCCAGCCCTGGCCGTGCGCGTGGCTGCGCTGGTTGACGGGCATCCCGTCGACCCAGGTGGCCAGGTCGGTGCCGTGGTCGAGATTGAAGCCGCGCAGGTAGAACTGGTTGGCCTTGCCTTCGCCGCTGTGCTGGCTGGCGATCAGGCCGGGCGTGACCTCGAGCAGCTCGCCCGGCCGGTAGGCGATGCGCCCGGCCAGGTCCTTCGCACCGGCGCTGCCGGCGCCGGCCGAATCGGCGATGCCGAGCTGGCTGGCGCGGGCGCCTTCGACCAGTACGCGCTGGAGCTGAAAATCATCGGCTTGAACGGTCGATGAGACGAACAGCGCGGCGAGCACGCATGGGATGGGACGAAGCAGCATGGCAATTTCAGAGTAAGGCTTCAGCGCGCGGGCTGTTCGAGCGTCTTGCGCATGAAGGTCAGCGAACGCACGGCGCCGCCTTCGTTGAGGTTCACGGTGTTGACCTGTTCGGCCATGAAGTCGACCAGGACGCCCTGGCGGATCACGGCAGCTGCCGACAGCGGGGTGGCGGCCAGCTCCTGGTAGATCACGACGCTTTGCGCATCGGCCGTCATGCCGACCCAGGTCACGGGCAGCTTCTTGCCGTCCTTGTCGGCGAGCCAGAAGTGGCGCTCGACGTAGGTGCGCAGCACCGCCTGGTCTTCCACGTCGCTCAGGTCGAACTGGCGCCCGTACAGATTGAGCAGCAGTGCGTCGATATCGTGCGCCGTGTAGGTGTGGACGATTTCCGTGCTCTCGGTGCGCGCGTTGTACGAGATGTCGGTCATGCCGAAGTGGAAGCGGTGCGCGCTGGCCGTGGCGCTGGCGCACAGCAGCAGCGCCAGGAGCAGCGACTTCAATCCGCGCAGCGTCATTGGGCCGCCTTCGGTGCCGCGGTTGGTGTCGATTTTAATGGCGTGGCCGCGTCGCGCATCAGGTTGTTCGGATCGCGCTCGGTCTTGAACAGCTCCAGGCGCGACGGCGTCGCCTTGCGTGGCCAGCTATTGTTGCTGACATCGATGTCGGCCGTTTCCCAGTACGGGTCCTGGGTCAGGCCGACGATCGGCTCGTCGGTGACGAACAGCTTCGTGATCTTTTTGGGCGAATAGCGCCACACTTCGGCCGGAATGCGCTCGATCGTTTTTTTGCCGCTCTTGAAGGTCAGCTCCACAATCAGCGGCATCACGAGGCCACCGCGATTGGAAAAGTCGACCAGCGTCAGGTGCTTGCCTTCCTTGAGCAGTGCCTTTTCCCAGTCTTCCAGCCCGGCCGTCGTTTCGGCGAAGGTGTTGCGGTCCTTGTTGGTGACGGTGAATTCGTCGTGTTCGTTGTAGAAGTCCTTCAGCTCGGGATGTGCATCGACGCGGCGCGGCATTCCCTGGTTGCGCTGGTCGGTCACCGACACCGGCTCGGCGGCGCGGCGCGCGCGCTGCCAGGCTTTTTCGACTTCCGGGTCCTTGGACGACACCGTGTACTCGCTGATGCCGTCGACGCTGATGTCCACCGCGTCGGTCGTGTAGAACCAGCCGCGCCAGAACCAGTCGAGGTCCGTGCCCGACGCGTCTTCCATCGTGCGGAAGAAGTCGGCCGGGGTGGGGCGCTTGAACTTCCAGCGCTCGGCGTATTCCTTGAACGCGAAGTCGAACAGCTCGCGCCCCAGCACCGTCTCGCGCAGGATGTTGAAGGCGGTGGCCGGCTTGGCATAGGCGTTGGCACCGCGCTGCAGCGTCGACTCGGCATTCGTCATGATCGGCGCCTGGTTCGTGCTGCGCATGTAGTCGACGATGTCGCGCGGCTCGCCACGGCGCGCCGGATAGTTCTCTTCCCACGCCTGTTCGGCCAAAAACTGCAGGAAGCTGTTCATCCCTTCGTCCATCCAGGTCCACTGGCGCTCGTCCGAATTGACGATCATCGGGAAGTAGTTGTGGCCCACCTCGTGAATGATCACGCTGATCAGGCCATACTTGGCGGCCTGCGAGTACGTCAGCTCACCTGTCTTGGCGTCCTTGACGGGGCGGCGGCCGTTAAACGACAGCATCGGGTATTCCATGCCGCCCACCGGCCCGTTGACCGAGATCGCCACCGGATACGGGTAGTCGAACGAGTACTTGTTGTACTGCTCGATCGTGTGGATCACGGCCGGCGTCGAGTATTTTTCCCACAGCGGATTGGCTTCGGCCGGGTAGTACGACATCGCCATCACGTCCTGTTTGCCGCTCTTGATGCCCTGCGCATCCCAGATGAACTTGCGGCTCGACGCGAACGCGAAGTCGCGCACGTTCTTGGCGTTGAAGCGCCAGGTGCGGTTGCCAGTGGCGCGGCCCTTTTCGGTCGCCTGCGCTTCTTCCTGCGACACGATCATCACCGGTTTGCCGGCCTTTTTCGCCTGCTGCAGCCGCTCGCGCTGGACGCTGCTCAAGACCTCGCCCGCGTTCTGCAGCTCTCCGGTGGCGGCCACGATGTGGTCGCTCGGCACCGTGATCGCCACATCGTAGTCGCCAAATTCCAGCGTGAATTCGCCGTCGCCCAGGTATTGCGCGTTCTGCCAGCCGGCCGCGTCGTAGTAGGCGGCCATGCGCGGGAACCACTGCGCGATTTCGTAGATGTCGTTGCCGTCCTTGAAGCGCTCGAAGCCCATGCGGCGGCCCAGCACGTTCATCTCGGGGATGTTGAAGCGCCAGGCCACGTTGAACGACACCTTGGCACCCGGTTTCAATGGCTGCGGCAGGTCGATCCGCATCATCGTCTTGTTGATCGTGTGCGCCAGCGCGCGGCCGTCGCTGCCGGTCACGCTCCCGATCTCGATGCCGCCGGCGAACTTGCCTGCCTCGAGCGTGAAGCGCAGCGCGTCGAACTTCACGCCATCGTTGCTCCTGGCCTGCCACGCGCTGCGCGATGGCAGCGTCGTGATCTTGCGGTTGTCCGAGTCGCTGCGGAACATGTTCTGGTCCAGCTGTACCCACAGGTACGACAGCGTGTCGGGCGAGTTGTTGTGGTACGTGACCGTGCCGGCGCCGCTGATGGCGCGACTGGCTTCATCGAGCGACACGCGCAGCTTGTAGTCGGCGCGCTGCTGCCAGTAGGCGTGGCCCGGTGCGCCGGCCGCATTGCGCGTGACGCCGGGCGTCGGCAGCAGCTCGTCCAGCTGGCGGAACTTGTCGTCGAAGGCCGGGCCGGCCGCGCTGGCGGTCATCGCAACGCCAAGAGTGAAGGTCGCGAAGGCCGCGTGCAGGTGGGGGATGTTCATGGTCGTGGAGCCTGACAATATATTTTCTGCGACAGCGTAAAAACGTCGTTCCCGCCCTCGCCGGGCGCCTTGGCGGGAACCCAAGGTGTTCGCGTTGTCGAAACGCTGGCAAACTTGGGTTCCCGCCTCCGCGGGAACGACGGATCTGGTGCTAACTTAATGACGCATGGACGTCACTGCGCAGGCGTTGCTGCGTCTTCCGCATCTTTTGCATCCTTCGTCTTGAGCTTCGAATTGAAGTCGCGCATCAGGTTGTTCGGATCGCGTTCGGTCTTGAACAGTTCGAGACGCGACGGCGTCGCCTTGCGTGGCCAGCTGTTGTTGCTGACGTCGACGTCGGCCGTTTCCCAGTTCGGGTCCTGCGTCAGGCCGACGATCGGTTCATCGGTGACGAACAGCTTCGTGATCTTGGTCGGCGAATAGCGCCACACTTCGGCCGGGATACGCTCGATGGTTTTCTGGCCGTTCTTCAGCGTCAGTTCCACGATCAGCGGCGTGACCAGGCCACCCACGTTCGAGAAGTCGACCAGCGTCAGGTGCTTGCCTTCCTTGAGCAGCGCCTTTTCCCAGTCTTCCAGATCGGCCGTCGTTTCCGCGAACTTGTTGCGGTCCTTGTTGGTAACGGTGAACTCGTCGTTCTCGTTGTAGAAGTCCTTCAGTTCCGGGTGCGCATCGACGCGGCGCGGCATGCCCTTGTTGCGCTGGTCCGTGATCGAGACCGGCTCGGCGGCGCGGCGTGCGCGCGCCATGGCTTTCTCGACTTCCGGATCCTTGGACGACACCGTGTATTCGGTGATGCCGTCGACGCTCACGTCCACCGCGTCGGTGGTGTAGAACCAGCCGCGCCAGAACCAGTCGAGGTCCGTGCCCGATGCGTCTTCCATCGTGCGGAAGAAGTCAGCCGGCGTCGGGCGCTTGAACTTCCAGCGCTCGGCGTATTCCTTGAACGCGAAGTCGAACAGCTCGCGGCCCAGCACCGTCTCGCGCAGCACGTTCAGCGCGGTGGCCGGCTTGGCGTAGGCGTTGTTACCGAACTGCAGAACCGATTCCGAGTTGGTCATGATCGGCACTTGATTCGTGCTCTTCATGTAGGTGGTGATGGCGCGCGGGTCGCCGCGGCCGCCCGGCCAGTTGGCTTCCCAGGCTTCCTGCGCCAGGAACTGCACGAACGAGTTCAGGCCTTCATCCATCCAGGTCCACTGACGTTCGTCGGAATTGACGATCATCGGGAAGTAGTTGTGGCCCACTTCGTGGATGATCACGCCGATCAGGCCATACTTGGTGCGCTGCGAGTACGTCAGTTCGCCGGTCTTCTTGTCCTTGCTCGGACGCGGACCGTTAAACGAAATCATCGGGTATTCCATGCCTCCCACCGGACCGTTGACCGAGATCGCGGTCGGGTACGGGTAGTCGAACGAGTACTTGTTGTACTGCTCGATGGTGTGGATGATCGCCTGGGTCGAGTACTTCTCCCACAGCGGATTGCCTTCCTTCGGGTAGTACGACATCGCCAGCACGTCCTGCTTGCCGCTCTTGACCGCCTGCGCATCCCAGATGAACTTGCGGCTCGACGCGAACGCGAAGTCGCGCACGTTCTTCGCCTTGAAGTGCCAGGTTTTCATGGCCGTGCTGCGGACCTTCTCGGCCGCTTCGGCTTCGGCCTGGGTCACGATGATGACCGGCTTTTTCGCCGTCTTTGCCTGTTGCAGGCGATCGCGCTGGGCGGCCGTCAGGACCTCGCCCGGGTTTTGCAGTTCGCCCGTGGAAGCGACGATGTGGTCGCCCGGCACCGTGATGCGCACGTCGTAGTCGCCGAATTCCAGCGTGAATTCGCCCGAGCCCAGGAACTGCTTGTGCTGCCAGCCGTACACGTCATAGTAGGCGGCCATGCGCGGGAACCACTGGGCGACTTCGAACAGGTCGTTCTTGTCGTCGAAGGTTTCGTAGCCGGCGCGCCCGCCAAGCACCTTCTGCTCATTGATGTTGTAGCGCCAGTCGATACCAAACGTCACCTTCGCGCCGGGTTTGAGCGGCTGCGGCAGGTCGATCCGCATCATCGTCTTGTTGATGGTGTACGGCAGCGGGCGACCGCCCGCATCCTTGACCGCCAGGATGTCGAAGCCGCCGGGGAAGGTGCGCCCCTCGAGCACGGTGCGCAGGGCATCGTATTTCAGGCCGGTGGTCTGGGTACCGTTGGCCCAGGCATCACGCGAAGGCAGGATGGCGCTCTGGCGTGCATCCGAATCGGTCTTGTAGATGTTCTGGTCGAGCTGCACCCACAGGTATTTGAGGGTATCCGGGGAATTGTTGTGGTAGGTGACCGTGCCGGCGCCGGAGAGCGCGCGTTTGGCTTCATCGAGCGTGGTGCGGATCGTGTAATCGGCGCGTTGCTGCCAGTAGGCGTGACCCGGGGCGCCGGAGGCGGTGCGGATCGTGCCTGGGGTCGGCAGCAGCTCATCGAGCTGGCGGAACTTGTCGTCGAACGGTGCTGCGGCAAACGATGATGCTGCGAGGCATAGAGCTGCTACGCCGATTGGCAAACGAAACATGATTCCCCTGGATTTGTTGTTGGAAATATGACAGGAATTCTATCGTTGATATTCCTCAATTGCTTAACGTATTTGTAAAAATCCAGATACATGTGGCGGCGCCACACCAATGACGCGCGCTTGCATGTTCGCTTGCATGGTCTCGGGCGCGTGCAGCGGTTCCCATTGGCGGGAACGCTGGAAGAAAGCTATGCCGCCGGCATGCTGAAGGTGAATGTGATGCGCCCGTCCGTTGAGGTGACGCCGATCGCGCCGTCGTGGCCGCGCGCGATCTGGTCGACGATGTACAGGCCCAGTCCCAGGCCTTCGTCGCCGGCGCGCGAGGTGGCGCGCCAGTAGGGCTTGAACAGCTGGTCGATGACAGCCTGGCTCAGATCGGGGCCGGCGTTGCTCACGGCGAGCACGAAGCTGGCGCCGTCGACGCGCGCGTCCACGTGGATCGGCTCCCCGCTGTCGCCGTGCAGCAGCGCATTCTTGAGCAGATTCGACAGCAGTTGCGCGAGCCGCTGCGGATCGCTGCGCAGCGCGATGTCACGCGCGATGTCGGACCGGATCACGCGGTCGGGGTACACGCCGCGCAGTTCGTCGACCACCTGGTCGAGCATCAGGTGCACGTCGGCGCTCTGGCACAGTTCGAGCGCCAGGCCCGAGCCCATGCGCCCGCGCGTGAAATCGACCACGTTGTCGACCAGGCCGGCCATGCGCATGGCGCTGCTGCGCACGCGTTCGACGATCTTGTCGGTGGCCGGATCGGTGCTGCGGCGCTTGAGCAGTTCGGCGCCGGTCAGGATGGCGCTGAGCGGCGTGCGCAGGTCGTGGCCCAGCACGGCGATGAACTGTTCGCGCAGTTCGGCTGTCTCGCGTTCGGACAGCAGGTCCGAGCGGGTATCGCGCAGCGAGCGGTCGGTTTCGAGCTGGCGCGAAATGAGTTCGGCAAACAGCGTCAGCGCCGACATCGTGGCGCCCTCGCTCAATGCCGCCGGCTCGGGATCGAGGCCGCACAGCGTGCCGAAGTAGTCGCCGTCGGGACGGAAGATCGGGATCGAAAAATAGCTCTGGAACCCGTACAGGCGCGGCGTGTGGTGGTCGCGATACGAATCGCTGTCACGCACGCTGTCGATGACGATCGGCTGGCGCGTCGCGCGCACTTCTTCGCACAGCGTGGTGGTGACGTCCAGCGGGTCGCCCGCCCGCAGGCCGAACCCGAGCTCGTCGTGGACAGCGCAGGTGGTCCAGGTGGTGTCGGTGACGTGCGCGATGCAGACGAACCCCAGTCCGGTCATGGTCGCCACGGTTTCCAGCACGCGCGGCACGGCGGCGATGGCCTGGATTTCCCTGACGTGCTGGGGGACGGTGTCTGGCATCATGGGGCCCTGGTAAATGAGGTCGAAATCATACCATCCACGGGCGGGCGTGGTCCGGTTCAGGCCAGCCAGCGCCCGTCGGCATACACCTGGACCTCGCCCAGGAACACCGCATCGGTGACCGCGAACACGTCGATGTGAAAGCGCGCATCCTTGCGCTTGAAGCCGGGCTTCGTGTACACGCCATGCTTGGCGCCGAGCGACAGGTGGATGCCGCACATGCGCTCATACGTGCCGATATCGTCCACCCGCAGGTCGCGTGTGAAGGCGCGGTTCAGCCCGAAGCCCAGCTCGCGCACCCAGACTTCGCCTTCCTCGAGGCGGATGTTCTCGAGCACCTGCTCGAAGGCGGGTGTGGCGTGTTCGGTGCCGGTCACGCGACCCGCTTCGATGATCAAGGTGACCGGTACGTCGGGATGGTTCGAGCGGTAACTGGTATCGCCGAACACGTGGATCTGCACCCGGCCATGCACGGCTTCGAGGTCTTGCGCTTCGGTGAACACTTCGCCGATCGGGAACTGGCCACCGACGTTGTTCATCTCGCTGTAGTCGCCGATATTGAGCTTGGCTGCTTCGAAGGGCGAGGCAAAGGTGAGCGTCTCGCCGCCGCCGACCACGCGGCCATGCGGCGCGCTGTCGATCAGCGCCTTGAGCGCGCGCCCGGTGCCGCGGAAGTAGGCGGGGTCGTAGGCCAGCGCGTTGACATAGTGTTCGCCCTGGATGCCGGGCATGCGCGACAGGTGCACGTGCTCGATCACTTTCAGATCGAGCTTGAACAGCTCGACGCGGATGCGAAAACCGTCGAGCCGGAAATTGGTCGACTGGACCAGCACCACCAGGTCGTGCGCGGCCATCGAGCGGAACGCCGCCAGCACCGCATCGGGCGTGACGCTGTCGAAGTCCACGAACGCGGCGTCGGGCAGATTGCGCCGGTAGCCCGCGAGCAGGGCGCGCGCCAGCGGCGTGCGCGTGTCGTACACGACCAGCGCCTTGTGCGCCGGGCCGTGTTCGAGGGCGATCGAGAGCACGGCCGACAGGTGCGCGGTCGCGGCGTCCACCACGGTGGCGGGCAGGTCGTCGTCGGAAAGAGTGGGGGCGGCAGCGGTCATCGGCGCACAGGAGGCAAGAGGGAAGCGGCCATTATACGTTCCGTTGCAACGTGAGGGAGCAGGCGGCGCTACCGGGCAAACAGCGCGACGCGTGGCCGTGCGGGGCGCTATCATGCGGCCTTCGATCACGATCAAGACAGCGGTTGGCAGGCCGTCTTTCGGCATGTACGGCAACAGCGAAATACGGGGCACCATGGCACACAACGATTCCTGCATCAATACCGGCTGCGGCCGCGCGTTTCCACAGCCGGTCGATTTTTGTCCGTGGTGCGGAACGGCGCAGCGGCCGCTCAACGCCGTGCCGGCGCCGCCGGTCGTGATGCCAACCGTGTTTCCCGTACTCCCCGTAACACCCGCGCCACCCGCGCCACCCGTACCGCCCGCGCCGGTCATCGCGGCACCAGTCGTTCAACCGCCGCCAGCGCCGAAGCCCATCCCCGCCCCAGCACCATCAGTGCCCCCAGCGCCGCCGGTGCCACCCGTGCGCGCCAATCCCCCACCACGCCCGGCCGTCCCGACGCGCAAACCGATCCGCCTGCGCTGGTGGCTCATCGGCCTGGGTCTTCTGTGGCTGGCCTGGATGCTGACCAAGCCAACGGCAGCCCGCATCGAGCGCCGCATGGCGTCGGCCGTCGCCCTGGCCAAGGAGTGCAAGCCGAAGGAAGCGCAGGACGAGTTGATTGCGCTGCGCAAGACGCGTGCGACGCCCGAGCAGCTGCGTCAGGTGCAAAGCGCGCTCAATACGGCGGCCGCGGCCTGCACCCGCGCCGAGCAGCGCCGCGCCGCGTGGACCACCGCCAACAACGCCATCGAGCGCCTGCTGAATGCGGGCAGCTTCGAACAGGCGCGCACCCGCCTGGCCACATTCACCAAGTGCTGGGGCGAGGACGCGCGCACGCGCGAAGTCAAGGCGCGCATCGACGCCGGCCGGCGCGACCATCCGCTGGCCGATCCTTCGCGCTGACCCCGTAAGGACAGCCACGCCGCCACGCCTTGTGTATCATCGAACGCGTTGACAACAAGGAGCACAGCATGAAAGCGACGATGACGAACACGCTGCTGGCGTCGGCAATGCTGCTGGCGCTGGCCGGCTGCGCGCGCGACGACGAGGGCAAGGGCCCGGCCGAGCGCGTTGGCAAGGCACTCGATCAGGCCACCGCCGGGGTGACCAATTCGGTCAAGGATGAAATCGCCCGCGCCGACGACGCCGTTGAGAATGCGCGCAACAAGGTCGGCAACGCGACGCAGGAAGCCAGCCGGGGCCTGGAGCGCGCTACCGAGAAAATGGGCCAGTCGGTCGAACGGGCCGGCCAGGTGATCCAGGAAAACGCCGGCAAGGACAAGGGCGACGACTAAGCGCTGGCGGCGCGCGGCATGTCCGGATCGCCGTACACGATGGCCATGTCGACCTGGCCCGAGCGCCACGCGTGCTCCAGGTTCTGCTCGATCACATCCAGGTTCACACGCTCGCCATCGGCGAAACCGCGCACGCCGTAAGCGCGGTTGCGGCCATGCGACTTGGCCATGTACAGGGCCATGTCCACCAGGTTGACCACGCGCTCCCAGGCCATCGCCTGCTTGCCGATGGCAAGCGGGAATGGCGCAAAGCCGATCGACACGGTCACGGTAATCTCCACGCCGGCATGGTCGATGACGGTGGCGTTGATGCCGCCCAGGATGCGCGCGGCCACTTCGTCCATCCGGTGGCGCGGCACCGAGGGCAGGAAGGCGAGGAACTCTTCGCCGCCCCAGCGCACGATCATGTCGGTCTCGCGCAGGATCTCGGCCAGGCTGGCCGAGATCGTGGTCAGCACCGTGTCGCCGGCCGCGTGGCCGTGGGTGTCGTTGATGTGCTTGAAGTGGTCGACGTCCAGCAGGAACAGCGCGCCCACGCCGTCCGCCCCGGCTGCGGATGGTGTTGACGGGGGCAGCGCGCGCATGTACTCAAGGAAGTGGCGGCGGTTGTACAGGCCCGTGAGCGGATCGCGCACGCTCTGCTGCTTGAGCTCGAAGTTCTTGGCATGCAGCTGCGCGTTCGCGTGGCGCACCTTGCGGTACAACAGACCCACCACGATGGCCGCCAGCGCGATCACGGCCAGCACCAGCCACCAGACGCGCTGCTGCAGGCGGCGGTTGTCGAGTTCGGCCGATTTGATCGTGTTCTCGCTGCGCAGCAGTTCGATCTGGCGCTGCTTGCGTTCGGCCTCGTACTTCTCTTGCAGCTCGAGCATGGCCTGCTGGCGGCGCTTTTCAAACAGTTCGTTCGACAGCGTGCGCTCGCGGTGGTACGCCTTCAGGGCGCCCGGCAGGTCGCCCACGCGCTCGAGCGCCACGCCGTATTCCACCAGGGCAGTCTGCAGTTCGGGCTTGTCGCCCATTTCTTCATAGCCGGCGATGCCGGCCTCGATATGGCGCTTGCCCTCGACGAGCCGGCCGGTGGCGAGGAAGGCCTGGCCCAGGTTCAGGTGCGCGATCGCGTCGAGCCGGCGGTCGTTCAGGGTTTTCAGCGCGTCAAGCGCCTGCTGCGCGTAGACGACGGCGTTGCGGTAGTCGCCCATCTTGAGGTACCAGTCAGACAGATTGACCAGGGTGCCGGCGATGCGGTTGGTGGCGCCGATCTTGCGTTCGAGCGCGAGGCCGTCCTGCAGCGCGCGCAGGGCGCGCTCGTTCTGGCCTGTGTCGATCGCCAGGCCGTACTCGATCCGCTTGAGCAGCGCCGTCCGTCCGGGCGAGTTGGCAGTGGCCGCAGCGGCGTAGGCCTCGTCCAGCACGTCGAAGCCTTTTTCGGGTTCGCGCATCCGGGCGTACAGCCGCGCCAGGGAATACTGCGCCATCACGATATGGATCGGATCGCCGTTCGAGCGCGCGAGCGCGGCGGCGCCCTGCAGGCCCTGCAGGGCGCGCGGCAGGTTGCCTTCCTCGGCATACGATTCCCCCGACGAAATCGCGGCGCGCACGCGCAGGTCGATATCGTTGGTGGTGTTGGCCAGTTTCTCGGCTTCCCAGATCAGGCGATGGGATTCGCCCGGGCGGTGCTGGGCGAACGCAGCATACCCCTGCATCAGCAGACCCTTGGCCAGCGCGCCGGTGTGATCGTGCTGGCGGCCCAGCGTAATGAGTTCGTTGGCCAGCGCGACGGCCTGCGCATGCTGGCCCATCCCGTGGCGGGCGGCGGCCATCTGGTGCAGGAATTCGATCCGCTGCGGCAGCGGTGCAACGCGCGCCTGGTCTTCGATGGCTTCGAGCATCGGCAGGGCGCGTTCGGGAACGACACGGTTGGCTTCCCGGATCTCGGCCAGGCGCGCGTCGAGCGCCGCGCCGTCGCTGGCCAGCGCACAGGCCGACGCAACGCACAGTGACAAGGCCACGGCGTTGAGTCGGGAGCGCGACAGGGCGCGATGCAGGATAGCGAACATGCCGTGGTTTCGTCGCGCCGGGGGAAAGCCGGTCGAAGTTGGTTTGGATTATTATATTGCCGTTGCAAACGAGAAACTCAGTTTGTGATGAAATGTCACAAAAATGACACAGCGGCATCGTTTCCAAGTATCCCACGCAGCGCAGGCAAGCGTGCGTGCGCCGTCGAACCATCGACCTATACTGGCCGGACAATTATCCCGATAGAGGTCGGCCATGTGGACATCACCGTGGGCCAGGTGGGGCGGAACGCTGGGCTTTGCCCTGGGCGGTTTTTTCGACGGCATCCTGCTGCACCAGATCCTGCAATGGCACCATCTGTTCAGCCTCGTGCCCGGCATGGATGACCTGCGCCTGCAGGTGCTGTGGGATGGTTACTTCCACCTGCTGATGTACGTGGTCGCGATCGTGGGCCTGGCGGGCCTGTGGCACGCACAGCGGCGCGGCGCGATGCACTGGGGCCGGCCGCTGGCGGGCGCCATGCTGGCCGGCTTCGGGGCGTGGCATGCGATCGATGCGCTGCTGTCGCACTGGCTGCTGGGTATCCACCGCATCCGCGTCGACAGTCCCGATCCGCTGCTGTGGGACCTGGCCTGGCTCGTCGTGTTTGGCATCGCGCCGCTGGTGCTGGGTCTGCGCTGGCTGCGCCGGCCGGGCGCTGGTGGCATGGGCGCGCGCGGTTCGGTGGCCGGCCTGGTGCTGCTCGCCGCCGGCAGCGCCGCCCTCGGTGGCTGGGCGCTCGTGCCGCCGCCCGGCCAGAACCTCACCACGGTCGTGTTTCATCCGGGCGCCGGGCCACGCGAGGTGTTCGCCGCGCTCGACGCCGTCGACGGACGCCTGGTCTGGAGCGACCGCGCGATGGGCGTGGTCGTGATGGCGATCCCGGCTAGGGACCACCTGACTTTGTACCGGCACGGCGCGCTGCTGGTGAGCGGGGCGGGCGCGCCGGGCGGCTGCGTCAACTGGAGCCGGCCTTGAACCTGGCCGGCATTTCGGCCGGCGGTGACTGCCGGCCTAGAGGGCGATTTGCTGCAGCAGATACAGGCGCTGGTACAGGCCGCCCTCGATGCGCATCAGTTCTTCGTGCGGCCCGGCCTCGGTGATCTTGCCGTGGTTGAGCACGATGATGCGGTCAGCGTCGCGGATCGTCGACAGGCGGTGCGCGATGGCGATGATGGTCACCTTGCCGCGCAGTTCTTCCAGTGCCTGTTGCACCACCTGTTCGGTGGCGCTGTCGATGCGCGACGTCGCTTCGTCGAGCAGCAGGATGCGTGGCTCGCCCGCCAGTGCGCGGGCAATGGCGATCAGCTGCTTCTGGCCCGACGACAGGCGCGAGCCGCCTTCGCCCAGCTGCGTGTCGTAACCCTGTTCGAGCGCGCTGATGAAATCGTGCGCATGCGCCGCGCGCGCCGCATCCATCAGGCGTTCGAGCGGCAGCCCGCGGCCCATGTCGATGTTTTCGCGCGCGCTGGCGGCCAGGATGAACGGGTCTTGCGGCACCAGGCCCACTTCGTTGCGAAAGCGCTCGTTGCCGATCTTCGCCAGCGGCACGCCGCCGATCTCGATGCTGCCCTGTTCGACGACGTAGTAGCGCAGCAGCAGCGACAGCAGCGTCGACTTGCCGCTGCCCGTGTGGCCGACGATGCCGAAGAACGCGCCTTGCGGAACGTCCAGCGACAGGTCGTGCAGCACCGGCTGGCCGGGCACGTAGGCAAATTCGACATTGCGCACGCTGACGGCCGGTGCGTCGGGCGAAAACGCATTCTGACCATGGATGCGGTCCACGTCGTGTTCGGGCGCGCCGGCTTCGTCGAGCAGCGTGTTCACGCGCGCGGCCGCGACCACCGCCTGCTGCAGGCCGCTGAACTGCATCGTGATCTGGATGAGCGGCTCGACCACGCGCGCGATGTAGCTGACGAACGCGTACAGCACGCCCACTTCGACCGCGCCGATCTCGCGCTGGCCGAACGCGAAGATCACCAGCGCCAGCAGCGCCACGTTGAGCAGATCCAGCGCAGGGCGCAGCAGGAAGGCGTTGGCGCGCAGTTCGGCCAGGCGCGCCGTGTAGTGGGTGCGGTTGGTGACCAGGAAGCGTTCGCCGAAGCGCAGCTCGGCATTGCTGGCCTGCAGCACGGTCATCCCGCCGATCGACTCGGCCATCTGCGCATTGATGTCGCTGCGCAGCGCGCGCGCACGGGTAACGGCCGGCGCCGACAGGCGCTGATACAGCCAGACGATGCCGACCACGGCAGGCACCAGCAACAGCACGATCAGCATCAGGCGCCAGTCGAGCCATGCCATCGCGACCATCGTGCCGATCAGGACGATCGAGTTGTCGAGCATGACGTACAACACCTGGATGTAGAGCGTCTTGACGGCTTCAGTGTCGTTCGTCACGCGGCTGACCAGCTGACCGGTGATGGCGCGGTCGAAGAACGCCATCGGCAGGCGCAGCACGTGACCATAGACCCATTCGCGCAGGCGCTGCACCGAGCGCATTGCCACGCCGGACAGGCGGATCAGCTGCAGGTAGCGCACCCAGCTCGATACCCAGCCGGTCACGACCAGGCCACCCAGCAGCAGGGCCATCTGCGGCCAGTCGAGATGGCGCGGCAGCAGGTGGTCGTCGATCAGCGCCTTGCCCAGCAGCGGGCCGACCACTTCGAAGGCCGCCGCCAGGATCAGCCACAGCGTGGCGATGATCAGGTGGCGCTGTTCGGGCGCGGCGGCGCGGCGCAGCAGGCGCGTGGCCAGTTTGGCCTGGTCGCGCATGACGCCGCGTTCCAGGCTGTTATCGGTCGTGGGGGGCGGCGGCGTGGTGGTGGTGGATGCGTCGGCTGTGTCCAGCGTTGCTTCAGGTTGCGTCAAGGCTGGCCTCCAGTTGTTGATAGCGCCACTGGCTGGCATACCAGCCATCCAGCAGCAAGAGTTCGTCGTGCGTGCCGGCTTCGATCACGCGCCCGGCGCGCAGCACCACGATGTGGTCGGCCCCGACCACCGCCGACAGGCGGTGGCTGGCGATGATGGCGGCGCGCTCGGGCCGCGCCCGGCGCAGCTCGGCCAGGTGTTCGAGGATGCGCGTTTCGGTGCCGGTGTCCACCGCCGACAGGGCGTCGTCGAGTAGCAGCAGCGGATTGTCGGCCAGCAGCGCGCGGGCGATCGCGACGCGCTGGCGCTGGCCGCCCGAGAGCGTGATGCCTTTTTCGCCGACCGGCGTGTCGTAGCCGTATGGGAAGCGCAGGATGTCGTCGTGGATCGCGGCCATGCGCGCCGCGTCCTCGATCTCGGCGCGCGTGGCATCGGGCCGGGCCAGCGCAATGTTCTCGGCAATCGTGGACGAGAACAAAAACGACTCTTGCGGCACCCAGCTGGTGGCGCTGCGCAGGGCGCTCAGGCGATAGGCGTCGAGCGGCTGCCCGGCCCAGCGCACCTGGCCCTGTTGCGGCGTCGCCTGGCGCAGCAGCACGCGCAGCAGCGTCGATTTGCCGGAGCCGGTCGGGCCGACGAGGCCCAGCGTCTGGCCGGGTTCGAGCGTGACAGACACGCCGGAGAGGGCGGGCGCCTGCGCCGTGTCGTCAGCGGCCGCGCCGTCTTGGCGGGCGCCGTTCACGCCATACGTGAACGTGACGCCTTCGAGCACCAGCGGGCCCTGGCCCACCTGGTCGATCGTGCCGGCGTCTTCGACCGACAGCGGCGCCTCGAGCAGCGGCTGCAGGCGCGCCATGCCGGCGCGGCCCCGTTCGATCAGCGTGACCACCCAGCCGGCGGCGAACATGGGCCAGATCAGCTGGCCCAGGTACATCGTGAAGCTGGTCAGCGCGCCGACCGTCAGCTCGTTCTGCCAGACCAAGTAGCCGCCCAGGCCCAGCGTCAGGCCGGTGGCGGCAGTCAGCGCCAGGCCAACGGCCGGCTCGTAGGCCGCTTCCCATTTCTGCGCGGTGAGGCTGGCCTCGGCCGCATTGGCCGTCAGCACGCCGAACTGGGTGCTGCTGCGCGCTTCGAGGCCCAGGGCGCGCAGCGTGCGCACGCCCGACAGCGACTCCTGCACATGGTCGTTCAGCTTCGAGAAACCTTTAAGCGCATCCCCCTCGGCCTTCTGGATGTGGGTCGAGATGTACCAGAACGCGAGCCCCATCAGCGGAAACGGCAGCAGCGCGACCAGTGCCAGGCGCCAGTCCACGCCCAGCGTCATGATCCCGAGGACCATCACCAGCGTGAGCGTGCCGTCGAACGCGGCCAGCAGGGCTTCGCCGGCGGCCATCTCGATGGCGTCGATGTCGTTGGTGGCCAGCGCCATCAGGTCGCCGGTGCGCTGGCGCTGATAGAAGGCGGGGCCTTGCGCAGCCAGCCGCGCATACAGCCGCGTGCGCAGCTCGACGCCGAGCTGGTAGGCGGCCGAATACAGGCGGATGCGCCAGCACACGCGCAGCACGTAAATGGCCACACCCAGCCCGAGAACCTGGGCGATGCCGAGCAGGAGGTCCTGCTCGCCAAGGCGGTTGTTGGCGAGCGCGTCGACCAGTGCGCCGACCTTGCGGGGGATGAGAACCGTACAGATCGCGACGCCGACGAGCATCACGGCCGACGAGGCATAGGATTGCCAATGACGGCGCACGAAGCCGCCGATCAGCCTGGACAAACTCATTCGAATTCCTTGCAGTTGCGCCCGAAAAAAAAGCGGGCCAGAGCCCGCTAGTGTAGTCGTTTTGCCTAGTTGGCGCAGCGCGGCACCGTGGTTGAGGCCGTTGTCTGCTGCGCTCTGGCGATAGCGCCGGCCCTGTTACTACTTGCGGCGCCGGCGTGGCGTGGCCGCCGTGGCAGGGACGTCCGGGTCGCGCCGCTCGATTGGCGCGGCCGCTGGCGCCGGTGGCGTTGCCGCCATGACGGCGCCGTTGCCGGCAGCCTGGGCGATCGGCGTTGGCTTGGCCGCCGCAGGGCTGGACAGCACATTCAGCACCGCGTCATCGGGTGCTGGTTCCTGCAGCACGCTGGCCACGGCGTCGATGGTCGGGGCAGGCTGGGGCGCCGCCTCTGCCTGTGGCGCTGCGTCGACTTCCGGCTCGGGCGCTTCGGCAACCGGCGCCGGAGCGACGACGACGGGTTCTGGCGTTGGCGCCGCTGCAACCGCATCGATCGTGCGCTCGGCTGCTGCCTGCACGGTGTCGGCGGTGGCCTTGCCGGCATCGACGACGGCCTGCGCCATGTCGGCGACCGGCGCCATCTCGGCGATCGGCGCCGTTACTGTTGCGGGTGCGGGCGTCGCGCTGCGCAGCAGGAATGGCTGGGCGCCGACAGCGATACCGAGCAATTCGCGGCTGTACGCGAACAGGCTGTGCACCTGTTCTTCGGCGTGGCTGCGCAGCACGGCGAGGTCACGCGCATCGCGCGCGCCGATCAGTTGGCGCGCAGTCTGCGCCGAGCGCTCGAGGACTTCCTGGGACGTGGTCAGATTGAGCGCCGTGATACGGCTGGCGCTGTCGATTGCCTGAGTGGCCAGTGCATTGAGCACCGTGAGCTGAGCGTTCATCGGTGCAGTCAAGTAATTGTTGGGTGCTGCGGACAACTGCTCGGAGAGTGAGGTCATGAAGTTTCCTATCTATCAAGTATGGCGCGCTGCAATAAAGTCAGTGTACCCACGATTGTTGGCCGGTGCAATGGACGTTGGTCGCTTATTCGGCGCGGATGATATTGCGTTGCAGCATTGCCATACGGTTGTGCCACAGTTGCTACAATCGGACAACTACTCAATGGAGTCACCATGGACCTCGTGATCCGCAATACCACGCTGCCTGATGGCCGCATCGGCATCGACATCGGCATTCTGGATGGCCGCATCGCGGCGCTGGCACCGCAACTGGCCGCACGGGGCGTGCGCGAGATCGACGCCGCCGGCGACCTGGTCAGCCCGCCGTTCGTCGATGCGCACTTCCATATGGATGCCACGCTGAGCTACGGCCTGCCGCGCGTCAACCAGAGCGGCACCTTGCTGGAAGGGATCGCGCTGTGGGGCGAGCTGAAACCGCAGCTGAGCCAGGATGCGCTGATCGAGCGCGCGTTGCGTTATTGCGACTGGGCGGTGGCACGCGGCCTGCTGGCGATCCGCACCCATGTCGACGTCTGCGACGACCGGCTGCTGGCGGTCGAGGCGCTGCTGGAAGTCAAGCGCCGCGTCGCGCCGTATCTCGACCTGCAACTGGTCGCATTCCCACAAGACGGCTTGCTGCGCAGCGCCAACGCGTTCGAGAACCTGAAGCGCTCGATCGACATGGGCGTCGACGTCGTGGGCGGCATTCCGCACTTCGAGCGCACGATGGCGCAGGGCGCCGAATCCGTCCGCCTGCTGTGCGAATTCGCGACCGAGCGGGGCCTGCGCGTGGACATGCACTGCGACGAGAGCGACGACCCGATGTCGCGCCATATCGAAACCCTGGCCTATGAAACGCAGCGCCTGGGGCTGCAGGGCAGGGTGGCCGGCTCGCATCTGACGTCGATGCATTCGATGGACAATTATTATGTGAGCAAGCTGATTCCGCTGATTGCCGAAAGCGGCGTGGCGGCGATCGCCAATCCGCTCATCAACATCACACTGCAAGGCCGCAACGACACCTACCCGAAGCGGCGCGGCATGACACGCGTGCCCGAGCTGATGGCAGCGGGCGTCGACGTCGCCTTCGGCCACGATTGTGTGCTCGACCCGTGGTACGGGATGGGCTCGGGCGACATGCTCGAGGTGGCGCACATGGGCCTGCACGTTGCGCAGATGACGGGACTCGAAGCGATGCAGTCGTGCTTTACCGCCATTACCGAAACGCCCGCACGGATCCTTGGCCTGGAAGGCTACGGTCTGGCGCCGGGCTGCCATGCGGACCTGGTGATCCTCGACGCCGGCTCGACGGTGGAAGCGATCCGCCTGCGCGCCCCGCGCCGCTTCGTCTTGCGGCGCGGCCAGGTAGTGGCCGAAGCGCCAGCGGCCGCCAGCCGCCTGCATCTGCCGGGCCGCCCAGGCAGCGCCGACTTCCGTCTCGGCCGTGGCTAAACTGTCAATATAGCGCGTGATAATTCGTGGTTTTTGAGGCAAAATAGCGGACCGCCCTGTCCTGGCACTGCCGTAGATTGTTGTGAAAGACCTTGTTATCCGCCCTGCGCTCGAATCCGATTTCGAGTCGATCTGGGCTATTTTTTGCGCCCATATCGAGGCGGGTGAAACCTATGTCTTCAGCACGGCGACGTCCCGCGAAGCCGGTTACCACTACTGGCTGGGGGAGGGCGTGGGCAGTTTTGTCGCGGTAAGCCCGGGTGGCCGGGTATTGGGCATGTACCGCCTGGTGCCGAACCAGGTGGGGCGCGGCCACCACGTGGCCAATGCCTCATACATGGTCAATCCGGCGGCGCAGGGGGCGGGCGTGGGCCGCGCGATGGGGCAGCACAGCCTGACTGAAGCGCGCAGCCGCGGCTATCTTGCGATGCAATTCAACCATGTGGTCAGCACCAATGGGCCGGCCATCGGCCTGTGGAAGAAGCTCGGGTTTTCGATTGTCGGCACGCTGCCCAAGGCGTTTCGCCACAAGCGCCTGGGCTATATCGATGCGTACGTGATGTACCAGTTGCTGCAGGATCCGGATCACTGGCCGACGGCTGACGACGCGCCGGGCGGATAATGCCTCGCGGGTAGAAACCGGTCATTCGTGGCATTTTCGATCTCGGCAACCTGCTACGATGATCAAACGTCTCAGTTCGGCCATAACCGGACTTCCAGCAGGTTCTACGAATTCGCGAACGACTCGACAGCCGTACGCATATGAAACGACATAAGTGCATAAGAAAATTCTAATCTGGCTTATCGTGTTGGCAGCCCGGCCTTGCTTGGCTGCGCCGGTCGTATCGGGAGACTATGACGGATTGCTCGTCGGAGTCGACCGATACGGTTCCTTGACGGGATATTTTGAGAGTTCCACAGGGAGAGGCCAGTTCACTTGCGCCTTTTTTGTCAGCGGCAAAATCGGTGGTTCAGTTGATCGTGTAGACACATGGTTTCCAGGCGAGCGCAATCCGCAAGAGGTCATTCACGGTGTTCTTGAGCAGCTGAGGTTTAACGGAAAGCCAGCAATTCGCCTGAAGTTAGAAGAAGAGCATGGCGGTTGCTGGAACGTCCAGCGCTTCGCATCAGATCCGTCGACATTTGCGCTCACCGAGCCAGGCAGCTGGGAGTCGATCAGGATTGTCGCGTCGAAGAAAGCATATTTTTATGACGATCCGTCGAGTCCCAAACCACGCAAAGCCTATACCGTCACAGGGAATGCATTACGAGTTTTTGAAACACGCGACGGTTGGGCCAGGGCCGAATATGTTGGTCCAGAGAGTCAGCTCACTCGTGGATGGGTCTTGGAACGAGACTTGTTTTCTGCCAAGGGTCCAGCGGGAGTCAGGTGAAAGCGTAACTCACCGTTAGTGTGGAGATCCGCAACAGGTCGGCTGGTGCCCTTCGTGACAGTCCGCGATCTTTGAAGCTTGCCCGGAATGTGAGGGTCAGATACCGTCTTGAATTGCAAGCCGATTCGATAAGAAATTTGCGTCGAATGGCTTGCCTGTTCGGACGACGCCGTAAATCAGATGGGCCAATT
>NZ_JACHBX010000005.1 GCF_014200505.1 Massilia aurea
CCGATGATAGTGCTGCAACCAGTGTGAAAGTAGGTTATCGTCAGGCTAGTTATATAGAAAAGCCCCACTCAGTGATCTGAGTGGGGCTTTTCGCTTTGGGCGATCGATATTCACGCAATCAAACAACTGGTACCACTAGACTGATATGACCTAAAAAAAGCCCGCTGATTCACATCAGCGGGCTTTTTACATGCAGACAAGGACAAACTAAAGCCTGCTTACACACCCCAAAGGATATCGGTCTTGTGATCACGCGCCGAACGCAGCATTTCCAGCAGCGGATACATGCGGGTCGAGAAACTGACGACCTCGATCGCCTGATGGTCATGGTCGTCTTCATCGCGGTGATGCGCATGAACATCGTGCGCCACCTGATCCGATACCTGATGCTTGCGGGACTCTTCGATCTCCTCTTCGACCAGCGAAATCACCTGCGTAGCTTCGGCCGAGGTAATCACGCCACGTTCGGGCTCCTTGTGCAGCAGGTCAAGGATACGTTTGGCATGTTCCTGATACATCAGAACTTCTGGATACGTTTTGCATTTAAATGTAATCAACATAGCTATCTCTTGGTTTTGTTAGTAATTAAACGATAGCACGACTCGCGCCCCTTCACAGTGCGGTCGCGCTCACATCGGCCGGGACCGCAACATCCAGGCAGTGCCAGGTACAGCAATGGCGAAAAACGTAGCCCCCGCTGCGACGAGGATGCCCATGCGGTCCAATGGCCCGAGCGTGGCAGCCGACAGAAGCCATCCCAACGCGCCCCATGCCAGGCTGTTGAACAATTCAAGCACGTTCATCACGAAGCCACCCTTGCCACGCCCCTTGAAATTACTGCGCACACCAGGCCGCCCGCACCAGAACACCACCAGACCCGCACCCGTGACAGCGCCGCACACGACCAGGAATCCGACCAGCCCGGCGGCCGGAATCCGCATTGTCAGCCATAGCAGAGGAACCGCCACCAACCCCAGCACCGGCATCATCGCCGCAGCCAGCTTGGCGCGCCGCACCGTGCGCTGCGACGCGGGCGACACCAGCAGCAGATCGGGCGCATCCTCGGCCGACAACGCAATCCATGCCAACGCACCGGTCAGCGAACTGCACAGCAACACCAGGCCCGCGCCGATGGCTTGCACTTGCACATCGGCACGCTTGAAAATCAGGAAGAACAACGGCAGCAAAAACAGTATTTGCAGCATCACCTGCGACAGCAACTGCGGATCGCGCACGATCAGGCGCCATTCCTTGATGACCACCGTGCGAAACAGGCTACGCCCGAAACGGGGCCGGGCCGTCGTCGATGACGCCTTGCCCGCAGCGAGTGACGACGTCGACGCGGCCAGTTGCAGCCCGCGCGCAAAGAAGCGATGCGTGTGCCAGGTCGACAGCATGAACATGCTGCACGCGAGGGCGCCCAGTAGCAGCACCGGCAACGGCTCGCCCAGCATCGCCCGCGCCGGCAGCCAGAGCAGGCGATCCGCTGCACCCTCCGCCTGCACCATCCTCAGCACGGTATTGCGAATGCCGTCCTGTGTTTGTCTCGACGAAAGTGCATGCAGCTGCGACGCGATAACCAGCAGCGCGCCAGCCAGCGCCCCGACAATCTGCGCCACGACGCGCGTGCGGCGCGCACCGAGCAGACGCACGAGGGCAAGCGTGAGCAGCATGGCGCCACAGCTGCATAGCACCGCAAGACCGATCACGCCCGGATAAATCCCGAGCCAGCGAAATTGGCCCTGCAGCAGCCCCGCATGCGCGAACGGCGCCAGCAAAAACAGGTACAGCGCCGCCGTATCCGCGCACACGCCCAGCAGCCGCACCGTGAAAATGCTGCGCGAGGGTAGGGGTGACGACAGCAGCAGATCGAGGTCGCTGCGCTCGAACATCACGACGACGCATGCCTTGATCGCCGATGACAGCATGAAGGTCGTGACCACGATCAGCAGGGCGGACACCGCCAGCAGGATGCGCGGATCGTCGCCCGGCATCCCTGCCAGCTGGCGCACGACCAACCAGCCCCCCACATGCATGGCGATACAGCCAGCGGCCGCCAGACCGAGCGCCAGATTGCCTGGCCGGCGCCGCCCGTCCGCCGCTTTGCCGCCCGCCGCATTGAACCAGGCGAGCCGCAGCTCGTGCCGCAGCAGCCAGCCGACACTGCCCGGCGCCAGCCTCATGGTGCGGCCATCAGGTGCAGGAACATGTCTTCGAGGCTGCCGCCCGGCGTACGTTCGCGCAGCGCGTCCAGCGTGCCTTCGGCGATCAGCCGGCCCTGGCGAATGATCCCGATGCGGTGCGCCAGGCGCTCGGCCACTTCCAGGATGTGCGTTGTCAGGATGACGGTGCCGCCCTTGGCCACGTGCGCCAGCAGCAGGTCTTTCACCTGGCGCGCTGCCGCTGCGTCCAGGCCAGTGAGCGGCTCGTCGAGGATCAGGAGTTCCGGGTCGTGGATCAGGGCGCCGGCCAGCGCGAGCTTCTGCTTCATCCCGCGCGAAAAACCTTCGGTCAGCTCGTGCGCATGCTGGCTCAGGTCGAGCCAGTCGAGCAGTTCGCGTGCGCGCGGTTCAGCATCCTGCGCCGGCACGCCCCACAGGCCCGCGACGAATTCGAGGTACTCGAACGGCTTGAGCTTCCCGTACAACATTGGCTCGTCCGGCAGGTAGGCCAGCTTCGCTTTGGCCGCTGCCGGCGCTGCAGTCATGTCCACGCCCAACACCTCGATCGTGCCGGCGTCAGGCGCCAGCAGGCCCGTGACCAGGCGCAGCGTCGTCGTCTTGCCAGCGCCGTTCGGCCCGAGCAGTGCATAGAACTCGCCGCGACGGACCAGCAGGTCGAAGCCATCCACGGCAGGGCGGCCGAACTGCTTGCGCAGGCCGACCAGGCGCAGGGCGGGGCGTTGGTCATCCATGGAAGACCTCAGAAGCTCGTGAAGGATGTGAGGAACTGCTCGACCTGTTCCGGCGGCGTCTTGCCTGCGGGGCCAAGCACGATGACCTGATAGACGCGGTTGCCCTTCGCGGCGAAGCGCCCGCTCAGATGCATTGGCGTACCCTGGCCGGCGCCCGTGACATCCACGTTCAGGTCACCAGTGGCCGCAGCGTCGGGCGCGCCGATATTGCGCAGCAGCGCCAGGCGCATGGCCGGCAGCGCCGCCTGCGCGCGCGCCGCATCGGGTGCGACAGCGGTGCCCACGGCAAACGTCGTGTTGTCCACCTTGGCCGCCGTCATCGTCATCTCGACCTGCAGGCCGTTCAGATCCACCTTGCGGGTCAGGGTCGCAGGCTTGGCCGGAAACAGCGCCTTGAAGCGGCCGTCCTCGCTCGTATGGTCACGCCAGTTATAGGCCGGATTGCAGCCGGCCAGCAGCGCGCCCGCCAGGAGGATCGGGACAATCTGCAGGGCACGCACGATAGAGGTTCGCATGCGTCGATGGTAACAGCAGCGCTGCAGAACGCAACACCTGCAACTCACGCTGCAATTCACACTACTACTCACGCTGCAACGCGCGCCGGTACCCGATCGCCTCGGCTACATGCGTGGCGGCCACGTGCTCGCTGCCAGCCAGGTCGGCCACCGTGCGCGCCACTTTAAGAACGCGGTGATACGCACGCGCCGACCAGTGCAGATGCCGGGCCGTGGCATGCAACAGGCGTTCTCCGGCGTCGTCAGGCGCGCAATAGCGGTCGATGTCGCGCGGGCCGAGGTGGCTGTTGGGCCACCCCTGGCGCGCCATCTGCACCGCACGCGCCTGTGCTACCCGCGCTGCGATCACGCTGCTCGGTTCCCCGTCGCCGCGTGCGCCCATGCTCTCCGGCCCCAGGGCCGCGACCGGCAACTGGATATCGATGCGATCGAGCAGGGGCCCCGAGATGCGGCTCTGATAGCGCAGCACGGCGGCCTCATGGCAGTGGCATTTGCCGCTGGCGTGCCCGAGCCAGCCGCACGGACACGGATTCATCGCTGCAATGAGCTGGAAGCGTGCCGGAAAATCGGCCTGGTGCGCCGCGCGCGAAATCGTGATCTGCCCCGACTCGAGCGGCTCGCGCAGCACCTCGAGCACGCGCCTGTCGAACTCGGGCAGCTCGTCTACGTTTATAGTCGGTTTTGTATTAGATGAGGGGAAATATCTTCTATCAATCAAGTTGTTAGACCCCATCTAAGAATTGATTCATTAGATGGAAGCAAAGTCGACTAACGAACTGGAACTTAACAAGACAATTCGTGCAAATAAGTTAAGGATTTATACACATGTAGGGCGGCCCAACTTTGACCATCCTCTGGCGCCGTAGCCTATTTTCTACAAATCCACAAATAAACACTCATCATGCGATCCTTGTCAGTGCATGTTAACTCTGGGCTGATATTTGGCCTTCCCTGATCGATACCGACACTTCCGTTAGGCGCATCTTAGATTTTCAAACTGTACCGGGCTAACGTAGCCGATAGTGAAATGACGACGGCGTGGATTGTAGAACCTTTCTGTATAGTGGAACACGTCAGCGCGTAACTCATCTCTGGTCCGGTAGTGCTTTTTGCTCATGCGTTCGGTCTTGAGCGTCGAGCGAAGCATTCCATTGCAGCGTTGTCCCAGCAGTTGCTACGACGGCTCATGCTGCAAACAATGCCGTGCGATTCAAGCAGACGCTGGAAGTCCTCGCTCGTGTACTGGGAGAGCTGGTCCGAATGATGCAGTACCGCGCGAGGCCGGCCACGACGGAAGATAGCCATTAGCAGGGCATCCATCACTAACCGCGCGATCATCGTCTGTTGCATTGACCAGCCAACTACACGCCGCGAGTACAGGTCTAGGACGACAGCAACAAACAGCCAGCCTTCACCAGTCCATACTTCACTTTAGGTCGGCTGCGAAGTAGCCGAGCGCCTTTTTTAATATGTCGCGCTCCGCCTTGACCTTCGCCAGCTCGCGCCGCACGTGCTCGTACTCTTGGAGCGATACCTTCTCTTGACCGCCTGGTACCTCTGCATCCACGTTAGCTTCTCTGCACCATCGCCCCAGCAAATTGGCACCGATGTCAAGGTCAGGGGCTATCGCAGCCTTGCTTGCGCAAGGCTGACCTAAAAGCTTGACTATCTCGCGCTTAAACTCTTCTGAGAACAAACGTCTTTCACGTGCCATGTAACACCTCCGATAGGAACATCATACCTATCGAAAAGTGTCGGTCGCGGTGGGGGACGGCCAAACAAACCGACTAGACACTGCACACGATCGCCGATTTGTAGAAGATCGACAGCAGATTCGCGCCTATTGCTGACGAGAAGAGCCAAGCTCGCACGTGGGCAAATGCAATTGAAACCAGTCCTCGGACGCTTCTTCAAGTGGATTGGCGCGTAGTTCGACAAGCGGAACTTCATGCTAAGCAGTCGTTTGCTAGTTCGCTAGAGTCTTTCCATAAAGCGCCGGGTTGGCCTAATGGCTTACCCGGATGGCATGCAGACATACAATACGATGATGGCGGTGTCGTATTAAGGTCGGCGATCGCAATTTGTTACGGGGCCTACGGCGGAGCAGGCGGCTTGCCTCTCTTCGAGAGGTATTAAATCTCACCGCAAAATTTGTCGGCACACTTCAGCCTCGAGACTTCGAGCTTTAACCAACCGCGCGTCTAAAGGACTTCACGGAAAAAAACGGACATCCAAAAACTAAATCGGAAGGTGAATTTCACGCATTAAGTGAAGCTTGAAAATTTTCATCAGATTTTAGCCCGATCTAAAAGTCCATAAGCCATTGCATGTTTATCTCATGATGTGGGCGTTTGCGATTCAAATGTGGAGAGCGTTTTTGTTAATATTGAATATATTCCTCAGTCACTGACCCTACCTATATCTGTATTCGCCATGTCCGTTACCGCCTCCATGATGGCGACGGTCTGTTGGGCGACAATCGGAGACGCTGGCACCACTAAGTAGCGTTCCCCCATAGTGACAAAGGGGGCAAGTCCGAGGGGCTCAAATACTACCGGTGATATCATACTAAACACGATTCCCATACAGAGGAAATTTGAGCAAAAGTATCCGGGTGTAACTTCAAATACTGCCGGATATTGAATAACTTCCCAGCCAGCTACGATTTCCCTCAAGCTTTTAAGAAATCCTAATGAGACTGGGAGGACGGGGGGCACTAGAGACACCTCACGTAACAAAAATTTTCTTAAGTGCTCTTCAGTCGCCTCGGGTAATTTATAAATTGAATGCGATTCCGCGACAGATGCACGCCAGAAAACTGAATATGTAAATATCAATATATAATCAATAGATAATGCTGGGATAGGATAGGACCGCCGCCCCATTTTACTACTTTTAAAAGCTGGACGAAGCAGTTCTATTGTCCTCTTTTCGGATATGCTTAGCATTTTTTCGCATGAAGTACATAGCATTTCTTCTTTGAGGTCTCTTTGATTTTTTTGGTTAACCGACCCACCTATTTTTATGTGTACATTTTTTCCATTATTATCTTTTGTGACTTTATGCAAAGATGATGGAATAATATGAGATTGATGAAGTAACGCTGTTTTTTTGCAAAGCTTACAAGTACCTGTATTCATGCTTATGGGAAATATTTAGTTTAATGCAATGTTGTCAGGCAAGTCATCTGCTGTCAAATGTTGGGATTTGGCTGAATCAAACCGGTGATCTAGATTAGCCAGTTGCTGAGCTGAGGAGATAGTATCCACGCCTATAGGCAGCAATCGAACCATAGTAGACATTCCGTTCTACGCAAAGTCGTACTGCAGCCCCTCTCAAAAGTATACGCAAAAAAATTTGCAATTATGTATTGAGTAGAAAATGTTCAATTATTTTAGCTGCTCTATTCTCTCAGAAATATGTTAGCTCTACAAACAACTTATTTGGATCAAGCAAAGTAGTATTGCGGAACTTTGCCTTTGCTGTGCTAGATAACCCTCTCAACACGTCATCGCTCGGCAAATCGAGGTCATCAGCTTGTAATAGTCTACCTTGGGTTTTTTCACGTAACCTTTGTACCAGCGGTGGAAACGGCATGCCTGTCCAACCACTCTTACGGGCCTGCTGCTGTACTACGGGAATGTAGGCTATTAAGTCGTCACTGTGCATCTGCTCTAAGCCCAGTTCGCGTAGAGTAGCATTGTGACTACCGTGATGACCTACCTTATAGAAGACAGTGCGTCGGAGCAGGTCATTAGCAGTCACGCGAGTAGAACCGCTGTCTTCGCTAAGCGTCCATTGCATACGTTGCCAAGAAAGCCAGTTTCCTACTTGAGCATCGGCTGGAAATAAAAAAACCTCGCCACTATCAATAAATTCGAACGCTAGCACCAAGGAAGTGTTATTCGTATGGTTATCTAAGTTAAGAGCAAGCGTTTCGGCAACATGCGTCCAATCGTCTTTAATCCGGCGCCATTCTTCGTCCGGCTGGTCCCATGTTTGTTCAAGTAGTACGCGTAATTCAGGTGAGATCGTGCTGCGAATCATATCTGGCGATTGATGCCATGCCAGATCAAAAGGGCAGTCCGCATGGCCGTCGGAAAGGGATTCGGGTAAAGCTGCCATCCTGATGAAAGCGTCACGCACATTGTCTGCTAGATCAGCTTCGGCCGCCATTTCATACACCTCTCTACCTGACTTAGTTGGCGCAGATTTTTTGATGAAAGTCTCATCTTCAGGCGGACCCAGTACGAAGATTCGTACCCCGGGAATATTTGCTAATGAAAATGGAGTTTTAGTTGGTTGTAAGTAGCGAACCTTAACACCGTTGCGATTCACGAAATAGTCGAAAGCTTTGCGGGTCCTACCGATCGGCGACGCCGGCGTAGCTGGTTCAGATTCGTCGGTTGGATCTGTCGTCGCGCCAAAAAACTGCAATACTGAATTAATGGAATCGGCTCGGGAAGTTGCGATAGGAGAAGTCGGGTTGGAGCGAAATGCTTGCACTGCAGCCGTAAGCGCAGCAACTTTCTTGGCACGTTCGGAACGCAGCCGCATGCCAAGCGCATGTGTCGGGTCTTCAGTCCAAGCGTACCAGGCTTCGCCAATGTCAATTTTGTCAAATAAAGCTTTCTGGGTGGAGAAACCAGAGACATGGTCCCAGTGTTCGTGTGTCATGACCACAACGTCGATCCGATTGTTGCATGCCTGTGATATGTCAGAGACTACTTGACCCATAGTTTCTTTGGCTCCCCCGGCTGCATTGATTAATCCACAATCGATCAAGACATTATAGGTACTGCCATCGGCTTGAGAAAATCGGAGAAGGCTACAGTCACCTAGGCCATGGCGGTAGAGTCGAATAGACAGACGCGGAGTTTTTGGATTGTCACGAATTCGGCGTGTGATAGCCGAGAGAAGATTGTCGAAAGACATATTTAATTTATACGGTTTAGTGTTCGTCATGTAGCATACAAAATGGTTCAGCGCGCTCGGTGACATGCACGCCTCCAAAATAGGTATTGCGCAATGGCATTGAATGCTCCATGCGCGTTTGTTTGTACCGGCGAACTGCCTCTAAACGTATTTGATCATCGATCGGACGCGTGATTGCATAACTTAATCGGGGCGACTCATCTGTCATGTCGAAGATGAGCGTGCATCCGCCACGGAAGGTAAATGTAGAACTGTCTGATTGATTCGGGTAAATTGGGACCTCTCGCAGTTGCTGAGTGACAGTGATAATCAATTGTTTAGAAATGCGCCCATCGGGCGTTACGCGTAGCGCAGGTAGTACCGCATGGACCTCGAAGATCGCTTGGCCATTTCGCTCGTCGCGAATGCCAGGCAAAGGTGCATCGACGTCTAAATTTAGTCCGGTTATACGGGTAAACGCCTTACGTTCTTCAGGGCTAGTATTGGATCCCAGCAGTTTTTCCAGTAGTCGGTGTACGACTACATGAGCGTTACGCAGGGTTTCGAAAATCTTATCGCGTCGACGCTGAAACAGAGCATTTGCAAGAAGCCCTTTTAGTGTGTGCGCCGCTCGCCCTAGCGCCTCGCCTCCCGCAGGATATTCCTCCTCCGCATAACCCCAGCGTAGTTGCTCCTCGGACAATACTTTTAGGCCTTCGGGGACGATTCCCCAGCGACGGAATGATTCGATAAGCGCCACGCGATAGCCATAGCGGTCGCTAGACATCATGTCATAGTCAGCTGTGACTAATGCGCGTAAATAATCGCCAAATGTAATGTCAAACGGCGGACAATAATCTAAAGCGCGAATACACATGTTGAGGAAGTGGCGCGCTGTTTTTGTTGCTGCTTTTGCGAGCGCCCCAATTACATCACCAGGAAGGGCTCCCTCGGGAAGCACGCCAGAGCCGGAACTTGCTAGAGCGAATATATGCTTGGAGCGCAATTTATATATTGCTAGAAATGAGGAGAAGATCGCCGAGACTAGAATTGCACCACGCTCATGCGGCTGGGTAGCCTCATTCAGACGCCGAGTATCCGGTATTACGGGTTGCCATACCCCTTCAGCGTCGTAGTTTCCTATGGCGCTCCGTAGGGCACCGTAGCGGCCGGTCGCCTCTCCAAACTCTTGTGCAAGTTCACCAAGAAGCGCAGCAGTCTCAAGATCGCCACGTGTACGTTCTAACTGGTGTCGTAATACGTCTGCAAGGGTAAAATGTTGGAATAGTGCAACCAAATCCGCGAACGCTTCGTGAAATGCTAAGGTATCTAAGTGATTATCTTCAACGTAGCGACGGTGCATGCCGTCCAACAGGGCATGGGTAGTTTCGTGAGCGACAATGTCTTGGGATAAACAAGAGAAGACAGTTCCGGCTGGACCTTGAAAGTAACCAAACAACAGCGCTTTTTTTTCTGGGCTGTAGTACGCGTTCGCCGCACGCAATGCGTGCGGGTAAATACGTAGGGTCGAAACATATCGCTCGCGCTGCCCAATCGGCGCCTCGCTACCGAGGTCGCGGGGGGACCACTGGACACGGCGTCCCAATGCCTGCTCAAAGCTAGCAATTGTCTTCATAGCGACGGCGTATACCATTTGCTGGTGGAATTGAGGATTGCCTTGCGAAGGGGCAACACCGTCCTGTGCGAGCAAGACTGTAGCGTTGAGGTCAACGGGTTCGTACCAGCATCCGCTGGCTGGATCGTAGTCCAGTACTTCGACGTACTCGCCGCGTGGTCCTGGCTGCAAGTTAGCTTCCCATGGGACTTCCATCACTGTGTGATTGACCGGAGCAGTCTCCAATCGAAGCGACAGACTTGGGTCGAGCGCAAATGCACGCAGACGACGGAAGGGAGGATTCCCGGCACTGCGAGTCGCGTAGTGAATTGGTGCGGTTTCGGCGTTGTATTTCGTCATTACCTATGGCCCATCTACTGGCGTTTGCTGGCATTTAGTGATAGTCGAGTTAGGAACTAGCTCTAGAATACTAACGTATTCTACTGCGTCAACTGTTGCTTGGGGGAAGTTGTGATCAAAGGAGATATGCAACTATACTTTAAGAATTTGCAGTCTCAACGCACAGCATAAGCTAAATGATGTGGCGCCTTGACGTGTTGGCCTTTAGAATAAGTAAATCTTAGAAAAAGGTTCTACATGAATGCAAATTTGGCAACATTGGCAGATAGCCGCCTCCGTGAAATGTTGATGCTACAGGAAGAAGTCAACAATTTAATTAATTCTTGCTGGCGTAGAGCTGAAAATCCCTGGTACCGCGCAATATGGACGGAGTGTGCCGAGTTAGTAGATCATGTCGGATGGAAATGGTGGAAGCAGCAGTTGCCGAACATTCAGCAGATCGAACTAGAACTCGTTGACATATTTCACTTCGGTCTAAGCGATCTACTGCAGAACCACACGATTGAGACGATCTTGGTTCAGTTTCAGGAAGTCTACAGAAATTTTGCCTCCCAAGATAATCTAAAGTCGATAGATAGTAATATAGCATTAGAGGTGGTCGAAAATTTTGCATTGGATATTATTCAGACTAAAAAATTCGACTTCGGGAAATTTTGTGAACTTTCTAAATATTTAGGAATGAGCGAAGCGAGGCTGTACCAGCAGTATGTTAGTAAGAACGTCTTGAATAAATTTCGTCAAGATCACGGATATAAAAGCGGAAAATATGTCAAGATGTGGCATGGTCGAGAAGACAACGATTGGCTTGCTGATATTTCAGCTGTGATAACAAAAAACCCCGCTATTTTTTCTCAAGAATTGTACTTGCGCCTCAAAGAAATTTATCTTGAGGTCATAAATGGAAAATGATCGGGCCGCGAGAGGCCACTTTGAGAAGTGGGATTTTTTTCGGATGGCACAATTATGGCCTCGTTCAATAAGTTTCGATCCACAGGGATGGATCAAAAATTTTGAATCGGATGAGCTTCCGTACGCTTTAAGATTGCTAGAAGGATTTACTTATTATTCCGACGAGTTGGTTCAGCATCTATTTCGAACTGCTTTCCAGAATATTTCCCAAATAGTTGTAAAGAATAAAGAAAACTATTTTTCTGCAGTATCTCAATGGACGCAGTTCGTTGATTCACTTATCGTCGTTCGTGTGGAAGGGCGGGACGTCAGCGATGCTGATACAAGTTATATATTTCCGAGATACGCACGTGACGTCCTCGGGCTGCAGCCAAGTCAAATACTCTCACCGTCTAAAGCGTTAGAACGACTAAGAGATCGTCCGAGAGGGAATGTTGTTTTTGTCGGCGACTTCGTTGGTACGGGAGAACAATTCGAAGAAATGTGGAATAAGATATATACTTTGGAAGATTATTCGTATGCTTCTTTCAATTCTTTAACTTCATCAGCAAGTGCAATCGAAACTGAGTTTTTCTATTGCCCTTTGATCGCTACCGAAATCGGACGTGATTATATTAAAAAAGAATGTCCGTTAGTCAAGCTCGTGCCAGCTCATCTACTTCCCGAAAACTATAGTGTGCTGTCAAATTCTTCGACAATCTGGCGTGACGACATGTGTCAAGATGGCCCAAAATTTATCGCGACTGTGAGTGAGCGCGCAGGGCTTTCTGACTTAGACGGTAGGTTAGGATGCTGGAAGGGTTATGGCAAGCTTGGCCTAGCTTTGGCATTTGCTCACGGTTGGCCAGATGCGATACTTCCAATTTTTACGTTGGACGATGGGAAATGGACGCCACTATTGAAAAAGGGATTCGTATGATCAACTCAACAGAGATCGAGAAAAACCAGCTTAGTGACATTCTAGGAATGTATAAGGCAGAGTGGTTAAGTAATAAGCTGTTTGATCTTTTTACAGAACCTGGTTATTTTTCAGAATTAAAAACATCGCGACCATGCGTTCTTATCGGAGGACGCGGAACCGGAAAGACTACTGTGCTAAAAGGCCTTTCGTACGAGGGCCAATTTTCATTTGCTGACGGGAATAAGGATACTATAGACAGTTGGAGCTTTTTTGGCATCTATCACCGAGTTAATACAAATCGCGTGACGGCTTTTCGTGGCCCTGAATTGAGTGAGGCAGAATGGAGTACATGCTTTGCTCATTATTTGAATTTGCTATTTTGTTCTCAACTGCTAGAGTTCGCAAGTTGGTATGAACGACAAACAGGGCGCCTGATAAGTTTAGGAGAGCAGGACTTTCTACCATTTAAAGTCTCTTTGAACCTGCCTAACGATGGGAAATTAAAAGAACTTGCACATGAGCTACGACTGGAAGTGCTAAGATTCGAGGCCTCGATTAATTCAGTTCAAGACACGCCTCCTATAAATCTGTCAATGCAATCTGCGCCAATCGATGCGCTAGCAAGGATTTTGTTATCTTCTCCAGAATTAAGAGGTAAACAGTTCTTTTTTCTTATCGACGAGTTCGAAAACTTCGAAGATTACCAGCAGCGAATACTTAATACAATAATTAAACATTCTCCCGCTGAATACACATTTAAGATAGGTGTGCGAGAACTGGGTTGGCGCGAACGTGCGACACTAAATTCAACCGAACAGCTGACATCGCCAGCGGACTATGCACGTATCTCAATCGCTGAGCGGTTAGATGATAGCAAATTTAAGCAGTTCGCAGAACGTGTTCTTTCGGTACGTTTTGCTAACGTAGCTACCTTCCCTTTGCAGCCTGCAAATTTATTTCCTAGGTTAAGCGAATCCGACGAGGCAGAAAAACTTTTAGATCGGGCTGGAATTTCTCGTATTTCCAGTCGAATACGATCGGCAGTCGCTGCGGATATACTGAACGATGCTTTAAGCTTGCCCCTCTCGGTTAAGTTCTTTTTAGTCTACTGGGCGGATGCACACCCAGAAACATCTTTAGAATCAGAGATTAAAGCTTGGCTTGCCGGCAATGCAAGTGCTCGTGAGAGATACGACAACCATTTCTATGCATCGTTATTTTCTATACGGCGTGGAAAGCGTGGAATAAGAAAATATTACTCTGGATGGGATGTCATAATATCCCTTTGTGCTGGCAATATCAGGTATCTCCTGGAGCTAGTGCATCTGGCAGTTATTCTTCACCTTGAAAAAGGAAATGATCCATTTTCGCCTATTGATCCTGAAACTCAGACTGAGGCTGCTCAGATGGTTGGGAGGAAGAATTTATCTGAACTTGAGGGACTTAGTGTGGATGGTGCGAAGTTGACAAAACTTTTACTTAGCTTGGGTCGAGTTTTTGGGGTTCTTGCTGAGTCTCCAGCACGCCATACGCCCGAAGCTAACCAGTTCCATTTGCGTGAGGATTCTGCGTCTAGCGAAAACGATGACAAAGCCACCAGTCTATTAAAACACGCTGTGATGCATCTAGCTTTAGTGCGATTTGCCGGGAGTAAAGCGCTGGATGAGCGTGATACGAGAGCGTACGATTATATGATTCATCCGATATTTGCCCCGTTTTTTGTGTTCAGCCACCGAAAAAAACGTAAGATAAAGCTAACGAGCGTACAGCTGTTAGCTCTAGTGGATCGACCGCGTGCCGGCATCGATATTGCATTGAAAAATAACAACCGGCAAAGCGACGATCTTCTTCCAGACCAACTGGAGCTTTTTGGCGAATTCTATGCGTAACATTCGCCTTGAGCCGATTTTGACCGATACCTACGAGTCTGTTGATGAATTCCGTCCTGTTCCGGGTAGTGCATATATATATGGTGTGACAGCCGAAGATCGAAGTACTCACACAGCACATTGGCGAGCAGAATGTCAGGATGTAAATTTTGTAGAAATACACAGTGAGGCATTTGCTGAGTTTCAGGTTGTTGGAGACCTAGATAAATACTTTCTTCGAGGTACCACATCGTTAAATAAGTTGCTTAATTCATTAGGAAGCGGCCGGGTTCTGTATATCGATATAACAGGTCTTACCCATCCAACTTGGGCTGCGCTGATTCGAACTGCCGTCGATGTTTATAAAGAAATACGGATTGTATATGTCGAACCGAGTCGATATAGGCGCAGTGAAGCTCCGCTGCAAGGGCAGGTATATGATTTAAGCTCACGAATTGCAGGGATCACTCCAATGCCCGGTTTCGCAACGATTTCCGAAAACGACGACTCTGTGTTTGTTCCGATGCTTGGTTTTGAAGGCGCGCGCTTGAGACATGCTCTTGAGCACGTCCAGCCGGACCGCGTTATTCCTATTGTTGGGCATCCGG
Organism: Massilia aurea; assembly: GCF_014200505.1. Taxonomy (GTDB): domain Bacteria; phylum Pseudomonadota; class Gammaproteobacteria; order Burkholderiales; family Burkholderiaceae_D; genus Telluria; species Telluria aurea_B. Next base: position 14,605 of record NZ_JACHBX010000005.1, read on the forward strand.
GATTTAAGCCTTGGTACGTTTTTGAAACCTATTCAGGCAACAGATCAGCGCTCGAGGAGACGAAAGCTTGGCAAGAAGTCGTTTATGCCGCTGGAAATTGCCCTTTTAATTGTTTTTATGTTTTGCAGAAAATTGCGGGAAGCAATCCACTTCGAGTCCTAAAAGTAGCCATGATTGGTACTAAACCTCATGCTTTAGCTGCGGTTATGTTTTCACTCATTTCGCCAGAACGCATAGAGCTTATTTATGACAACCCAATAAGAAAGGCAGGTCGAACGGACGGATCTGATCGTCTCTTGGTGTATCATGTAAGTGCTATACTTTCTGGAATAAACAAAAATAGTAGTGTGAAGTCGTGACAATTGACAGTTTTTACACGTCAGCTTCCCTTGCTGATACGTTAACATCCTTTGGCAGTGTTAACGAGCCACCTGCTACGGTAGCCGACTTCGCTTGCGGGGGAGGGAGTCTGCTGCTTGCCGCTGAACGTCGGTGGCCCGGTATTCGTGTGTTAGCAAATGATATCTCACGTTCTGCTATAAGTAAGCTGAAACGAACGCGATCTAATTGGCAGTTTTCGGCGGCAAATTTTTTAGAGCAGCGCTCGATTCGTTCGTCGCGGATTTACGATAGCATTGGGAATGTCGATCTTGTTATTTTGAATCCACCATTTTCCCGCCGCGACAAAAAAACATATGTAGTGGTATTTAATGGAAATAAATATTGCGTTAGCGTAGCTACAGCGTTTGTGATTAATTCCTTGCCCTTTATGAGTCAAGGAGGTTGTCTCTTAGCTGTACTTCCGGATGGCTGTCTTGTCAGTACTGCAGATGCTCCCGTATGGCAAGAAGTGAACAGATTATTTAAGTTCGAAGTAGTAAGGGATAACGCGCGTTCGGAATTTGAGGGGGTAAGTGCTCGGACATGTTTAGTTCGTCTATATAAAAGAACCGAGCATACACTGCATCTTGTACCTAATGAAGTAAAAAACAAGTCGAAATTTAAGATCGAGCGTGGCACCTGTCAGATGCATACGCGGAGAATTAAATGCGAGGGAAATTCCGCGCCACTGGTACATACTACACATTTGAAGAAAGGTCGGGTTGCTCATTCTGATGAAATTGTTTTTGGTAAAACCATTGAAGGCCCCGCTCTATTGTTTCCCCGCGTTGGGAGAATAACACCAGAAAAAGTCTGTCTGCTTGAGGAGAAACGAGTCGTCGTGTTATCAGATTGTGTATTGGCGTTGCCGTGCACATCTTTTGCCGCTAGCGAAAATCTACATACTCAAATTATTTCTAAATGGTCAATATTTTCCGCTTGTTATCGCGGAACTGGAGCTCCATACATTACAGTTGACCGTGCCACGCATGCTTTATCAAAGATTATTACTGTCGATAAGAAGACGATGCGCGGTGTTTCAATGGGTAATAGTAAATCACTCGGCGCTGCAATTTCTCTCGTTGACATATAGGAAAAAGTAATTGAGGCGATTTCCGTGGTGGTCATCAATATGCTGTCGCGTTCCCCAAATTCTTATCCATAATTGGCTGGCGCCTGGCTTTACTGACCATCAACCTGGTCAAGTGGTGCATGCGGCCCTCGCATCCGCAGCAGTGGCGTGGACGACTTCGCCGCTTGTAACGACGCGCTAGTCCGCGCATCGCGTCATGCGGTCGATTCTTCATCGCGCGGCATCAGTCTCTCACTGCAAACGGTCCCCCACATCTAATACGACTCCCCGCAAGTTTGCCTGTCAGAGGATAAATTTCAACGTTCAATGCTTCACTGCAATGCGCTCGTGGCGCAATTTATTTCCTGGCTGCTGTACCAAAATCCAGATGTACGGGTGCAGTCTTTGCCTTCTGCTAATTATGGAACGAATGCTTGGCAAACCGGGGGCGTCCATATACGACCCGAAGCAGTCGTTGATGCTTTTTTTTCGATACCAACGACGCCTTGGCACGTAAGATCTCGGCTTCATCTAAAAAAACAAGCTAAAACTGCATGCAAAAACTTTTAGAATATTATAGCGAGTTGGAAGCGCTCTTGCCGTCGCAGGGACCGGGTTTCAGCGCCGCGATCTTGTGCGCAGGAGAAACGTTATTTGAGCGCCATCATGGCCTTGCATCATTGGAGCTCAAAGTGCCGTTGTCGCGCGACTCCGCATACTACTTGGCATCGGAATCGAAGCAATTCACAGCGGCGTGCGTCATGTCGTTGGTACGTGAAGGCGCGATAAGTCTTGATGACGACGTTTGTGCACATTTGCCAGAGTTGACCAAATTCGAGCAACCATTTCCGCTGCGAAGTCTGTTAAATCATAGCAGCGGGATTCCAGATTATTTCCAGTTCCTGCAGTGTCAGCTTGGACGGCACGAAGCTGACTACTTCAATAATGACATCATCCTGCAGTTGATTTCTCGCATGGACACCGTGGAGTGTCCTGCACAGACTAAACACCGGTACAGCAATAGCAACTACATCCTTCTAGCCACTCTCGTCCAGCGATTGAGCGGTATGACGTGCAAAGACTATGCTAGGAAGACGCTGTTCGAGCCGCTCTGCATCCAGGAAATGACATACGATGACGATCGCTTTGATGTCATAGAACATCGTGTGTTCAGCTATGAAAGTGACGCGGCGCGTTCTTCGGGATACAAACAGCATTTGGGTAATGCCAACACGGTTGGAGATGGCGGCATGTATGCCAGCACTGCTCAGCTGCTACTGTGGGAAGTCGAATGGCACCGCCAGTGGGCCGACCATTCAAGCCTGCTGCATGCAATGCTACAACCGTCCCCCTTTTTGGATGGAGCAGTGCCTGACTACCGATTTGGATTGGAGATCACGGAAAGGTTCGGGCAAGAAGTTGTGTTTCATAACGGCGGTCTTTGGGGATTCAACACGCTGATTGTTAGGCTACCTCAATCCCGTACATCAATAATACATTTGGCCAATTGCCAGAATGCTGAGCCGGACATGGATCGAATTCTCTCTGCAGCACTTACCTAGGGGTAGGAAAGTGAGCTAGACCAGTCTTGTATGGACCTACTCGGTGCAAGGCATTACGCGTCATTCGCTATAACTGCTTTTGGCCGACTCCTGCCTGCCACGACCGGTAGCTTTCGTCCCAGGCCGTGTAAAAACGCAAGTTAGGCATGGGCTTGAGGACAATCGCCCCCTTAAACCGCTCGCTACGGCGTTTTCTCATGGTCTGGAATCGTAAAGGGACCCCTAAGACACGCCGATCGCACGTTTTTTAAACAGCCTGGTCCGAAAAATGCCAATTCGGCAACTGCTGCCAGTTAAGCCAGCTTGGACAGTACATCGATGAACCTTTGAAATTAGATTCTAAAGTCTGCCAGTTGCTTACCGCCAGCAATGCCTTCCGCTATCCATTTTGGCTGGCGCCCACGGCCGGTCCAAGTTTGACCTTTATCAGCTGGATTGTGGTACTGCGGCTCTACCTTCTGCCCTTTGCCCTTCGACGACTTTTTCGAATTTACCGCGAGCAATTCCTCGACTGTCACGCCTACCTCCTGTGCAATCGAGAGAATTTGCTGACGTGCTTTTGCTAAGTCGCCTTGTTGGCGGTTCTTAATCTCCTGGTCGATGCCATGCTGGAGTTCCTTCAGTTTGCTAAGGTTGAAGCTTGACAGGTCGATGTTCGTCATTTTGTTTCCTTTTCAATAAGTTATAACGCTCTGGTACCAATTCTACTATGTGCTTATCAATTTACATGTCTTACGAATCAACGTCAGTGATCTTCTGAAGGGACTAAACGAAGAATGCGGGACGATTGAGCTATCTGCCCTACTACGTGGAGCAAAAGATTAGGTCGACAGAATACCCCCGACATTAGCCGGCGGCAGCAGGTCTGAGCCTCAATTTGCTCGGACATTTCCAGTGCGTCATCAACTTCGATGCCCTCTAGGCATACGTCAGTCCCTGTTCACTTAGCTTGGCACACAATGTCGAGCCGCGACCGAGCCATTTCTGCCGAACTAGGCCGTTTGCGTCGGCGTCGCAGGTTGCCGGGCGAAAAAATCACAGACTGTCTCGACAGGCCGGATTCGACCCAAACCGGACGTTCGCTAGTAAGCGTGTATCGACCGAAAATGACAACCAAGACTAGTCAAAATTGATGTTTGGATAGTACCGTTCGAGAATTTTTTGCATCTCGGGCTTTCCCGAATAGCGTGCTCTATCGCGGGCCTCATGGATGATGTTTCGACCACGCCAATCCGTCACAGTCACGTCGGCCTTGTAGCGGCAAAGCACGTCGAGTATTTCCAAGTCGGCCGGCTCTGCTTTGAGGGTGCACATGATTGCAGTAGTGCCGTCAGCGCCCATCCCGTTAACATCGGCCCCTGCTTCAAGTAGCGCCTGGACAATTGGAACGAACCTTCGATTTGCTGCCCACATGAGAGGCGTGTAGCGATTGTCATGTGTGTCGGCATGAGGAAGGGACTCGTTTGGATCCTTGTTGGCTGCAAGCAGCATCCGGACGGCCGCAATATCCCCCGCCATTGATGCATGGACAAGCGAGCCGTCACCTGTTCGCATGCCTCCGCGTCGGATGAATTCTTGTACCAGCGCTGACCTGCATTTGTTGATCGCGGCTATTAGTGGACTCCTTCCCCATTCGTCGCGTGCTCGCGTCAGGACACGCTGACTACCAAGACGAAGCGCTTCTTCATCAGCTCCACTTTCAATCGCGGTAAAAATCTCGTGGCGAAAAACTCGACCGAACCACTCCCTTAGCCGATAACCGATCTTCCTCCAACGATATAGATCTTTTAGTAGCACAAATGGCATCATTTACTCGACTTATAGGATGTCCGCTCTTGGCCTAAATCGGCCGGTCACTGTCAGGCTGGTTTCGACCCCATTTCGGACGTCTGCCGACAGCTTTGAGAGAACAACTGGCTGGGCTGCATGCACGGTTTGACCCACTTATCCGCGCTGCGCTGCTGCACTACAAATTGTTAGGACAGAACCGGAAAGCAGAATGGGCCATAGCGCACTGGTGTCACCGAAAAATAGTGACACGATCGCTCCTCCGGCTGTGGCGGCCATCGCTCGCGGCCAGCGCTGGGTAGGAAGGTGGAAGATAAGGTAGAGCGCGATGATCCCTATCAGTGCGAGTGAAACGACCCAATACCAAGCTACGTTTACCATGTTGAATCAACATTGATCCGAAAGACAAGCATGATACGTGGAGCTTGAACATGAAAGGTCACACAATTTCACGCTGATCAACTTGGTCCGCTGCGAAGGACCGCTTTTGGCCGAAAGCAGAAGTTCGTCGTCGCCAGTGTAACTCAGCAAGAAGCGGTGGATTTCGCTACTTCATGCCCTGTCGTCGCAGTAATTTCCAAAACGTCGCATCTATTTCGGAAAGTCACATTTGCGGCAACGATGGGCACCGGCATCTTGTCGCTCGCGCTCGCCCAACTTCCAGGCGCGCTCCCGGGAATGGCCCGCCTGGCCGAGGGACTTTGGCTTTTTAACATTGCGCTGTTCGTATTGTTTGCCGCGCTGTACAGCGCGCGCTGGGTCATGTTTTTCGACGAAGCGAAACAGGTGTTCGGCCATGCGACCGTCTCCATGTTCTTCGGTACCATTCCCATGGGCTTAGCTACAATTATCAATGGATTTCTCAGCTTTGGCGTGTCGCGCTGGGGCGCCGCCGCCGTCGCGGTGGCCGAAGCTTTGTGGTGGATCGATGTGGCCATGGCACTTGCTTGCGGCGTCCTCATTCCTTACCTGATGTTCACGCGCCAGCAGCACAGCATCGACCAAATGACGGCGGTCTGGCTGCTGCCGGTCGTCGCTGCCGAGGTTGCAGCGGCGAGCGCCGGGCTGCTTGTGCCGCACCTGCAGGATGGTGGCGCGCGCTTCACAGTCCTGATCACCGGCTACGTGCTGTGGGCATACTCGGTGCCAGTGGCGCTCAGCATTCTCGCGATTCTGTTATTACGCATGGCCCTGCACAAACTGCCGCACGAAAGCATGGCGGCATCAAGCTGGCTGGCGCTCGGGCCAGTGGGCACCGGCGCGCTCGGCATGCTGGTGCTCGGCGCCGCCGCGCCGGCGACGCTGGCGCCGTTTGGCCTGGCCGAGGTTGGCCACGTGGCCAACGGGATGGGCGTGGTGAGCGGCCTGCTGCTTTGGGGACTCGGCCTGTGGTGGATGATGCTGGCAACCCTGATTACGCTGCGCTACTTCAGGGCAGCCGTTCCATTCAACCTGGGCTGGTGGGGCTATACCTTTCCGCTCGGCGTATTCGCGGTCACCACGCTGCGTCTGGCGAAGGTGCTCGATTCGCTGTTCTTCGAGGTCTTCGGCAGCGCGCTGGTAGTGGTACTGGCAAGCCTGTGGCTGGTTGTCGCATGGCGCACCGCGCTCGGCGCTTACCGTGGCAACCTGTTCGTCTCTCCCTGTATTGCGTCGATGAACCGGCCCTGAAGGCCAACGTTCAGCGCGCCAGTTGCGCCGCGCGCGCCAGTGTCGCGACGATTTGCGGGGCCACAGTTGGCGACGTACAAACAGATAGCGGACTCGGATGAGGCATTTCCAGTACGATCAAGCCCGGCCGCCTGGCCTCGATGGCAGCGTGGGCCTGGCGGGCCGTGCGTCCGGCCAGCACGACCACCCGCAGGCATGGCAGGAGGTCCAGCACATCGCCTAGCATGGCGATGCCTGCGCGTACCGCCGCCACACCCAGGCGCGCCGGCGGAGCTTGCTCGTCGGCCAGCCAGGGCACGGTATTCCACAGCACGGTACGCGCACGCGCGACGGCGGCTTGCGCCAGGAAACGTTGAAGATTGCGCTGCGCAGGACCAGGATTGTCGCGCGAGACGAAGCGCGGGCGCATCGCATGGCGCGCCGGCGCTTCCAGCAAGATGAGAATGGACGCATCGGCGCCGCCGTCCAGCGGATCGAAGTACGGCAGCGCGCGGACGGCTGCGTGCGTGTCGACCCACTGGTTGAGCGCGACCACATGGGGAAGAGACAGCAGTTCGACGCGGCGTGCCAGTTCGGCTACATCGTCCAGCAAGGGAGCCACCGGCACGCCAGACGTCACTCGCTGCTCGCCAGCGCTGCCTGCTCCGCTCCGGCTGGCGTGTCGCCCTCCATCACCAGGATCCGGCTGGCGCCAGCCGGCTGCTGCGCCAGGCCCGGCCGCACGTCGCGCATGGGCCCAATGGCAGTACCGTTCGCCATGCCTTTGCCGTCAGTCTTGAAGCGACCCACCGGCGCGCGCTGACCACCGGCGTAGACGTTGTAAACAGTCTCCGGTTTCAGTTTGTACAAGAACACTTCCAGTGCATCGGTCACGCCCAGGCTGCGCACGACCACGAATCCTTTGGCGTCGCCGCGGGACTTGAGAGCGATATTGCTCGACTCGCCGTTCACACGCGGCACCAGGTTGCTGGTACCAGCACCGGTGGGCACGGCATGGGACACGTAGACAAGCGCTTGCGGCGCCTGGCCGGCCGCCACATGCGCGACGACCTTGTTGCTTGCGGTGTCGATCACGTCGACACCATCGCCGTTTTCGAGACCAACGTACACTTTGCTGCCGTCGTCCGACGCCCATGCGCCATGCGGCAAGGCCCCGGTCGGTATCGTCGCCATCAGTTGTGGCTGATCACCGGTGGAATAGACCTTGACGACATTTTCTCCGCCCACTGTCACGTAGGCTCTTGCGCCGCCAGCGTTCTTCCCGAACGCCAGGTGGTTGGTAATAAAACCGGTGTCGATGACGCCTTTGACTGTCAGCGTCGCCACGTCGATGCGGGTGACCTTGCCAACGTCCTTGTGCGTCATCCAGACTTCCTTGAAATCAGGCGTGAACTGCAAGAACGGCGAGAACGGGCTAGTGACAGAAATATGCTTGATCACTTTGGATGTTTTCATGTCGATGACATCGACGACAGGATTAAAGCTCGATACCACGAACGCCAGTTTGCCATCGGGATGGAACATCACCATGCCCGGACCACCTGTTGTCTGGATCCGGCGTTTTTCCTTGAAGGTGACAGGATCGATGACCGAGACGTAATCTTCGCCGCGTACCACGACCCAGACTTCGCGACCGTCCGCGGTGAAAAATCCTTCGTGAGGCGACCGCCCGATATAGGTAACGCCCTTGACCTTATTGGTGGCCGTGTCGATGAAGGTCACCGAATTGGAGCCATTCGATATCGCAATCAAGGTTTTATGGTCCGGCGAAAAACCCAGTCCATGAACATTCACTTGCCCCTTGTACAAAGGAGACAGGATGTCGGGCCGCTGATTACCCAACCGGATTTGTCCCAGCAACTGATTGGTGGATGGATCGATCACCGAAACGGTGTTGCTGTTCTGGTCAGCTGTATAGACGCGGTCCTGTGTGCCTGGCGCAGCCTGCGCAGTACCCATGGCAGCGACCGCAAGCGTCATGGCGAAGGTGAGCTTATTCAATTCAGTGAGTTGCATGAGAGTCTTTCCTGGTGTCTGCGTTGGTGGAATCGGCTCTTGCGCCGTGGGCTGCCTGGTAGCGTTGCAACCAGGCGCGCATTACATTGATTTCGTTCTGTTGTTCGACGATGATGCCTTGTGCCAGGTTGCGCAGTTCGCGGTCGTTACTGTGCACCAGGATGGCCTTGGCCATATCGATCGCGCCTTGATGGTGAGGAATCATCATGCTCATGAAGTCATGCGCGGGGTCCCCGGTTGTCGGCGCGCGTCGCATGCCGTCATCCATGATCGCCATGGCATCATCCGCGAGAGACGCATAGGGCCTGTCGCTACTGGCGATAAACGAGGCAGGCGGCGCAGTCGCGCCATGGTGGCCAGCATGCTGCGCCGAGACTGTGGCGGTGCAGCACCAGAGCATGGCGCCCAAAAAAAGTGAAAATTTCAAACCGGTCCCTCCAGTTGTTCATAGACGGCGCTGGCAACCCGTGCCAGTTCGCCCTTGTCGACGGCTGCGGACAGCGCATAGCCGAACTTCCCGTCGATCCAGTAAAACACGTTGACGTCGCCCTCTTTGGCGAACCGAAAGCCGGTGTCCTTGTTGCGCGCCTGCTCCGTCGACACGTACAGCGTCAGGCGCTGGCCAGCGCCGTCGTGGTACATGAATTGCGCTACCGGCCCGCTGGCCCCGGGCAGCAGGCGCCCGCCGATCAGTTCATAGCCCAGCTTGCCCAAATGCGGCGGACGGATCTTGCTGCCCATGCGCTTCGACAGCCAGGTCACCAACTGGTCTTCCTGGTCGGCGCGAATTTCCACTGGCCGGCGCACATCCGGGCTGTACACGGCATGGGCTATTGCGGCCTGGTGTGCCAGGCCGGACCACGCTGCCTGCTGATACGCGGGCGCTTGCTGCTCCATACGCGCCAGGGACTGGCCAGTTGCCGCGCCGCGCAAGCCCCAGCCGGCGCCACCGCTCACCAACGCGATTGCCAGGCCCGCCGCCAGCGCCTGCCATTGCCAGTGCCGGTTGCGCTGCGGCGTGGTGGCCGCTGCCATGGGCGCCGGGACCGGTTCGCCCAGCACCGGATCGAACAGGCGATGCATGGCGTCGTTCTGGGCCGCGTAGGCGCGCACGCGCGCAGCTTCCTCGGGGCGCTCTGCCAGGTAGGCGGCGACCTCGGCAGCGCGTGCTGCCGGCAGCACGCCGTCGACGTACGCGTGCAGATCGGCTTCAGTCACGGGCAGGTTCATTTCACGACTTTCAACGAGTTCACGCGGGCGCCGCCGTCCATCAGGCTGCGCAGCTTTTCGCGGGCGCGCGCGAGCCGCGACATGACGGTCCCGACCGGGATGCCGAGCGTCGACGCCACTTCTTCATAACGCATGTCTTCCAGCCCGACCATCAGCAGGATCGCGCGCTGTTCTTCGCTCAGCAGGCGCAGCGCGGCATCCATCTCGCGCACCTGGATGCCGACCGTGCTGCGATCCGCCAGGGCCGGCATCGGCGTATCATCGTCGAGCGGCTCGGTGACCAGTGCGCCGCGCCGTATCTGATCGATACGCATATTGTGCATGATCGCAAACAGCCAGGCGCGCGCGTCCGTGCCGGGTTGTAGCGCGGCGCGCTGGGCCCAGCCGCGTTCGAGCGTGTCCTGCACCAGGTCATCGGCCGCGGCGCGCTCGCCCACGAGCGCGCGCGCGTAGCGCCGCAGCCGCGGGACACACGCCAGCAACTCCGCGCCGGGAAGAAGGGGCAGGACGCTCATGGAACCAGTGATTACATCGCGCTGGCGGCCAGCTTCGGATCGATCTGCCAGGTTTCATTGACCAGTTTGCCGTCGCGGTAGGTCAGCACGTAGCGCACCTTGATGGAGGCCTTGCCGTCGAATTGCACTGCCGCCGTGACGGTCGCACCCTTCGGATTGACCGACTCGGACGCGCCCATAACGGTGACGCGCAGCGGGCCCATCGCGCCGAACTTGCTCCATACGGCGCCGATGGCGGCTGCACCGTCGTAGCTGCCGTCAAGCGGTCCACCAACCCAGGTCAGCCGCGCATTGTCGGCGTAATCATGCACGATGGCGGCGTGTTCACCGGCGCCAATGGCGGCGAAGTGGGCTTGCGCCATATCCAGCGCAGGCCCGGCAACAGCCGTGGTGGCGATGCCGATGGTGCTGGCCAACAGGAACATCAGGTGGGTGGTTTTCATGGGTGCGGTCCAGTACAGGTCAGGTTGAAAAACGGGCTTGCTACAGGTGCAAACGTCATTGCCCTGTTTTTATTCCATGTATTTGTATTTATTTTTTTGTGTTCATCAATTCTTCAAATGCCAGCGCCGCACGGCTGCGATGGCGTTCAGGATGACGCAGCATCGAGAACCCACGCGCCGGCAGGACCAGCGCCGCGCGCGCCAGCAGGCCCGCCTGAACATGCGATGCCACGACCAGTTCGGAAATCGCGGTGGCAAAGGGACCGGCCATCACCGCGCTGCGCACCGCCTCGTTGGACGGCAGGCTGAGAGCAACCTGCATTGCGGCGACCGGCACGCCCATGTCCGACAGCGCTTTCTCAAACGCCGAACGCGTGCCGGAACCGGTTTCGCGCAAAATCCATTGCGCCTGCACCAGGTCGGCAGCCGCCAGCGGCACCCCGGCGGACCATGGATGATCGGGTGCTACCACGACAACGAGCTGATCCTCCCCCACAGCTTCGATGGCCAGGGAGGGTTCGTCGATATCGCCTTCGATGAAACCGAGATCGGCGCCACCCAGCAGGATGGCCTGCGCCACGCTGTCGGTATTGCCCACTTCCAGGGTGAGGTCGATGGCCGGGTAGGTTTGACTGAATTGCACGAGCAAGCGCGGTAGCCAGTAACTCGCGATGGTCTGGCTGGCGTGGATTGCCAGCGTGCCGCGCCGCATCTGGCCCAGCTCCGACAACGTGTTTTCCGCTGCACGCGCGCTGGCCAGCGTGCGTTGCGCTTCTATCAAGAAAATCAAACCGGCGTCGGAGAGTTCGATGCGCCGTCCTATCCGATGGAACAGTGCCGTGCCATAGCGCTCTTCCAGGGCCTTGATCGATGAGCTGACGGCAGACGGGGATAGAAACAGCGCGGAAGCCGCCTGAGTAAGGTGCTGGCGTTGTGCGACTTCAACAAAAATGCGTAGCTGGTCCAATGTCATCGTTCGATCCAATCTAATGATTTGTCATTAATTATACGATGGACCGAACGAAATCGCCGTTCAATAATGCATGCACTAAATATCTGAACGAGAGTCGACCATGACATCCCACTATCAAAAATGCGCTCCATTTGTACCCGGCCTGTTACTGTGCGGCGCCGTCACGCTGGCCGCGTATGGGCTGGAAGCTGTAGAAGCCCATCTGTTCGGACGCGCGTGGCTTGAAAGCCTGGTCCTGGCGATCTTGCTCGGAACCGGACTGCGCACCGTGCACCGTCTCGATCAGCGGTTCGAGCCAGGCATCCATATGGGCGCCAAGCTGCTGCTTGAAATTGCCGTGGTGCTGCTGGGCGCATCCGTCAGCGCCGGCGCGCTGCTCGAAAACGGCATGGGACTGGTCGGCGGCATTGCCGGGGTAGTCGTGCTGGCAATTCTGTTCAGTTATTTCCTGGGCCGCAGCGCCGGTCTGCCGAAAAAGATGGCGATCCTGATTGCTTGCGGCAATTCAATTTGCGGCAACTCGGCGATTGCGGCGGTGGCCCCAGTGATCGACGCAGATGGCAAGGACGTGGCCGCCTCCATCGCCTTTACGGCGGTGCTGGGTGTGGTGGTGGTGCTCGGGTTGCCGTTGCTAGTCGGGCTGTTGTCATTCACGCCGGTTCAATACGGCGTGTTTGCCGGGCTGACCGTGTATGCCGTGCCACAGGTACTGGCGGCAACGAGTTCGGTGTCCGCAGCCAGCGTGCACATTGGCACCCTGGTCAAGCTGGTGCGCGTGTTGATGCTGGGCCCGGTCGTGCTGGTGTTGTCCTTGACAGGGCGCGGACGGGGAGGCGCCCGCCTGAACGTCGCGCACCTGGTGCCGTGGTTTATCGTCGGCTTCCTTGCATTGCTGGGCTTGCGCTCGCTGGGCTGGATTCCGCAGGCAGCGCTGGCGCCAGCGCACGTTGCCGCCAATTTCTTCACCATTATGTCGATGGCCGCGCTCGGCCTCGGCGTCGATGCCCGCGCTGTCCTGCGTGCCGGCGGCAAGGTTGCCGGGGTTGTCATTTTTTCGCTGCTCGGCCTTGGTGTCATCAGTTTCGCCCTGATCAAATTTCTGGGTGTTTAAGGACGTAGCAGTACGCCATCCATTTTCCAAAAACGAAAGAAAACGCCATGACATCACATCACTATTTGACCGCGGCGCGCTGCAGCCTTGTTGTTGCAGTCTCGCTCACCGCTGGTATCGCGTGTGCCCAGCAGCCGTTGCTGGTGTACGGCCCGGGTGGACCGGCTCCTGCGATGAAAGAGGCGGCGGCGGCATTCGAGCACGCGAACGGCATCAAAGTCACCGTCACGGCTGGCCCCACGCCGAGCTGGTCGACCACGCAAAACAGGATGCGGACATCATCTACAGCGGTTCGGAAACGATGATGACGGACTTTACGTTAGCGATGGGCGGCAAGATACAGGAGGCAAGCATTACCCCGCTATATATGCGTCCCCTGGCGATCCTGGTGCGTCCCGGCAATCCCAAGCACCTGCGCGGCGTGGCCGACCTGATGCAGCCCGGCGTGCGCCTGTTGGTGGTCAACGGTGCCGGCCAGAACGGCGTCTGGGAAGACATGGCTGGCCGCAAAGGCAGCATGGAGTCGGTGCGCAAGGTACGCGCAAATATTGCCAGTTACGCACCCAACAGCGCGAGCGCGCGCGGTACCTGGACCGCGCGCACCGACATCGACGCGTGGCTTATCTGGAATATCTGGCAGGTGTCGAACCCGCGCCTGGCCGACGTCGTGCCAATCGAACCTGATTATGCGATTTACCGCGATACCGGCGTGGCGTTGACTGAGCATGGCGCTGCCAACCCGCAAGCGAAGCAGTTCATCGCATTCCTGCAATCGCCGCAAGGCAGCGCGATCTTTGCCAGGTGGGGCTGGCAGAAATAATGAGCGCCGGATTGTGGGCCTGCGGCGGGTTTCAGTATATTCAGGTACCGCGTGCAGCGCGTCGCACGGCGGCGGTAACGATTCCTAGACAAAATGGACAATAACGCACCATCGCGCGGGGCGGTCGTGACCCAATCGCTTGCCCTGGCAGCGCCCGGTGCACTTGGAACCCTTTCTGGAGCTGCAGCCGCAGGGACTGCCACCGCATGGCGGGTCGTCTTCCAGGGGAGCGACGCCAACCCCATGAAACGGAATCTGACGCTCAACAATACTTGTAATGCGCAGGATGACCTAGGCGCCGACAACGTGAGGATCGAGGTCGTTGCGTTTGGCCACGGCATCGCGATGCTGATGGCCGACAGCGCTGTCGCCGAACGGCTAGCTTGTCGAGATGCTTGGCCAAGGTCGCCGGCGATAGCTCGCCCCTGCGGCGTTTGACTGGCTGGTCCCCTTGGCATTGAAAAAAAGTGTTGTCGGCAAGCCGCGCGCCCCTGATTAGCGCGCCATGGCGCCAATATGGTCGATCAGAACATTTTGCAGGACCATGCTTTTTTGGGAAAGACAGCATTTGAATGCCGGGGCAAAACCACCCTGATTAGCAAAGATGAAGACGACATCGCCACGCCCTGCCTGCGCTTTGGCCAAGACCGTCGTCTCTCGACGGCCGACGGGCACCAACTGGCCCACAGGTTCGCTACTACGGGCTTGCCGGACAGCGACAGTCCGCTTTTGGCCGAACCCGGCCGTTGAGCTCAGCATATCAGGTCGCCAAGCCCAAAAAATCGTGGACTGTCACGAAGGACCGCACCCGACCCAAAGCGGACATAGTCCGGATAGGCTGCAATTACAGTAGTGCCTCACTTCGTGCTCACCTAGCTGTAGACCCAATCAGGATAGGCGTCGTTTTCGGCATAGTAAAAAATCAAATTTCTACGCTCTTGAAGATTCGGTTGGCGTGTTCCAAACACCTCCAGTACCTCTATTGCAACGTAGACCTCAAGGAAATATTCAAATTCTTCACCCGCCACCTCTGCTGGGACCCTGAAGTCGTCAGTTAGGGGCCCGACGGTGGCTAAAGTATTTGTGCTCCATGGCTTGCGCGCGAAAATGCAGTGGTCCTCGTCAAGCATTTCTAACGAGTCCACGATTTCAACAAGTGTTGTGTTCACAAGCATAGGTATGCAAAGGAAATGAATTGTTCTAAGTCCGCTTTTGGCCGAACCTGAACGTTCAGGGCAGCATAAGAGGTTGTCAGGTCGAAAATCTAGCGGCGGCGGCCGTAGGCCGAGTACGCATGCCTTTGGCGCGGTCGGTGCGGATGCCATCGTCTGCATTAGTGGGACAGTGGGGGGCTGATCGCGGCCTTCACAGGGTCGACGCGGCTGCTGGCGACGCCATGCGAACATTTAGCGCTCTCGCACAGGGCCGTTTAAGGGCGTTCCCATTCTCTCGAACGACAAGTTGCGACTCGTTGACTCATCGATCCAATCGATCGTCAAAGTTCGGCTCACATATCGTCATGGTCATGCTCTAACTTTGATGATATGTGAGCCGAACTTTGACGATATGTAGTATAGCGGCTTGATAGGACCTAAAGTCCAGCTGTCTTCATGATTTCTGATGGTTGGCAACCGATGCCGCGCGAAATGCGAACAAGGTTAAGCATAGATAGATTGCGCTCGCCGCGTTCAACCCTGCCCATGTGACTCCGATCAATAGATGAGAGGTACGAAAGCTCTTCTTGAGAGAGCCCTTGTTCTTTTCTCAATGATCGAATAGCGGCGCCGATTGCCGCTAACACATGAGAATCGTCTAGTCGAACCGGATCGATATCCATTGTGCAATGGTCCGGTTTTCGGGCACAATAGGCCACGGCATTTGCGGCCCAATTTACATTTTTGCAACTAACTATACCGTTTAGATGACTACACCCCAATCAGTTGCAAAGAAGAAAGCTGTGCTTATACGCATTACGCCGCAGTTGTACGAAGATCTTCTGAACCTATCAGCTGCAGCTACGTTACTTCAGCGAAAAAGTATTAGCGTTCCAGGCTTAGTCGTTGAAATACTTGAAGATGCCCTGAGGAAACGCTCTTCCCGGTAAGCATATATTCACGTTCTTAAGCTGGAGTCTCAGAACCTAGCTGCGCCTTCCGCACTGTTGATGTTAATCCGCGTTGTGCTTGTTATTTTTCACGCGCGGTGATTCAAGATTTTGATCCTTGCGCTGTCGACTAGCAGGAGCATCCCGTTGTCGTTGGTCATCCCTCAATTGCCACGTCAAGATGCTCTTAGCGACGGCTCACTGTGTTTGCCTGTCTGGGGCGGCGACCCTTCGCAGGCTTCTCGCTATACCATCGCCAGACCTATCGCCCAGTTTAAAAAGTGCTTAATCTTCAGACAAAATTGGATCGCCGGAGCGCCACCTTATCTCGAAGGGGAGCTACGAGGCATTCAGGCAGGCATTCGAGCATTCAAACGGCAGCGCATGGGAGGCCGAGCGCGACGCGGTCGGATTTCTGCGAGACGGCGTGATCGCCGGCCTCTCGGCCGCCTTAGGCATGTCGGTCGAGTCGGCCGGCAAATGGTTCGACAACGCGGCTGAGACCTACAAGATTAACATGGAGGGATTCGCCGGGATCGTGCGCGACTATCTGGACTCGAAGGGGCCCGGCCACCGCGTCGTGTTTCTCGCCGACGAAGTAGGCCAGTTCATCGGCAAGACCGCTCAACTAATGCAGAACTAGCAAACTATCACCGAGGGCCTTAGCACCGTATGCAAGGGCCGGGCGTGGGTAATCGTCACAGGCCAAGAGGATATCGATTCCACGCTTGGGAAGGCCAACGCCGCGCGCTCCAACGACTTCTCGAAAATCACGGGGCGATTCCACACGCGCATGTCTTTGGTTCGAGGCGTAAATTCATTCTGCTTTTTCGATATGTTGAAGCGGACATATGATGCTAGCCCTGCCGGAAAGTCTAAAGTGAAGTTGTACAAAACGATGTGGAACCGTGACTGGGAGGTAGACAAATTGAGATACGAAGAGTTCCACTCACTCGTTGCGTTGGTACATTTTTCGGGTCCGTCTACACCTGCTAGGGAGACGTATAACGCTTTCGTGCCATATATTACGGTCCAACAAACTGGAGAACATGGAGACGCAATTAGAACAGGCAGACCATTTCTGATCACCCTGAAGTGGACTAGCCATGCGCCGGCGCTGTGCATCAACGCTAACGAAAATTAGCTAGGTCCAAGCAGATCAATTAGCGTCAGCACGTGAAGATCTGTAAATCGATACAACATTATTATCTTTGAGAAGACGTTCGAGGCTCGTGTTTTCTAGTTTGAGCCTCTGAAGTTCAGCTCGGACCAGCTCTAATTCAGATTCTCTCGCCTGCAATTCAAGTTCCGTATCGCGGTGAGACTGAGCAAGCCCTTCATATAGTGTCTTCCAATCAGCGATTCGCTCCGAGAGTGTTCGCCGTATTTTAACCCGACCTACTATTTGTAGGCACTTCAGGTCGCGTACCCATTCTTTTACTTGTTGACCCAGCTCCTTTTGGCAAGGGCTGAACAAGGTCGTCACATGAATGCCGGCGCGCCTGGCTACCTCAGCCGATGAAACGGAACCCTTGTTGTGTGGATAGATACCTCCGTTCGCTTTCATTTCTTCGGTGACGTTTGTCATTGCCTCCTCGACCTTACGCCGGACTTCAATTGTCCTAAGTAATCCTTGCTGTTTCGCTTTTTCCCGAATCTGGGCGCGTCGCGCCTCAGTTGAATGCAAGGCTAATGTTCGTGCATCGATTGTCATCAAATGTTCGGTAATAGTTAAGTTAGCTCTAAAGCGAGAATTTTTTGAATTATGGGATCGTTCTGCCACTTAATTTTTAGTTCCGGTAGCCTCCCAATGTGCGCGCGTATCTGTCCTGCCCACATCGCCTGCATTAGTTCGTCTCGTTCAGTATTGGCATTATTATATTCATTGACACATACGGCAATAGAATTATCAATGTCTTCCCGCAAGAAGGCTTCTTCAAGCCTATGGCTGCAATCAGGCTGACATTTAGAGGGCTCTGGTCTACCTTTGCTTTTGTTGCAAGGCCCAGCTTCCGTGCCGGGAAGTTTTGTGCAAATCACCCCCTGCCGAACGACCTCCCAAGCTTTCCCTTGCAGTGTGAGTATTTCCGCTAAGTCACGAACGGAATCTGAACCCCATTGATTGCCCGCCAAGTGCGATTGCTCCCTCTGTCGATCGATAGTACTACGTAGCATGAGGGCTGCGGGGCCGCCATAATTTCCAACCGGTGCGCTGTCCTTCCCCATATCTTCGGCATCAACAATTGCATTAATGGCCGTCTCAGCTCGCATTACGCGAAGTTCCCTGCTAACAGTTTCAATATCTGCTTGGAGATCTTTATCACAGAGTATGTAATAAAGAGTCATCTCGATGGATTTGTGCCCGAATACATCCATGAGAATTTTCGGTGCATGGGTAAGAGCTAGGGCGGCCAGGCGTGCTATGGTTTTTCGAAAGCGATGAGGGCGAAGCCACTGGTCATTAGGTTTAGGGTCCATGCCAATCGCGATCGCATAGGAACGTAGAGGAACAGCTAAGTCTTGAGCAGGTAGTTTGTGATTGCTATTCGACCCAGCGCCGACCTGAACCCATAGATGATCCAAAAAATCATCCTGTTTGTCTGCCTCTATCATGATTTTCCTGGCTCCAATGTGCTGAATGGATTCAATCAGCGGGACAAGCCTACATTGCTGTTCTATTGCCTGAATTGCTAAGTCTGGTAGTGTCCAGTCACGAGCCAAACCGTCATGTCGATCAACGAGTTTGAAAGTTCGACCGTTTAGGTAAGGATATCCGTTCCGGGCGTATTCGATGCAGTCGCGACGCAAGGTCAGGATCTCTGAACTTCGCGCGCCAGTGGCAAGAAGAACGACGAACAGATGAGCACACTGTAAGTTAGCTAGGAGTCCAAGAATAGATATAAGATTTTTTGGAGGCCATCTCATGTCCGCGAGAGTACTTCTCTTTCTGCCTAATTGAGAAAGCCGAATTTCAAATGGAGTCGAATCAAAAGGATGACCATCGACGTCTGTCCATATCCAAGAGCTAAGAACTTTGTCGACCGCATTGCGTCTCCGGTTTTGTGCCTTCTGAGGCGATAGTGCACAGTTTTCTATTTCGACAAGGTCCGTACTTATTTTTTCAGCTACTTGAAGGAGTGTCGGTCCTAGAGTTTCGATGATCCAAAGGCTTTTACGGCCCATTTCTGACACGTAGTCGTCGGGCAATGGTAGATGGGGGCTTTTTACTCGATAGGCAGGGTAGGGAAGAGGATTCCCTGATACATCAGTAACTTTCGCATCGTCGGGACCAATATTCGGAAGATCCGTCCAATAGCCTCGATCGACTAATAGTTGCATTCGTCGCGATTCTCGCATAACGTGCTCCTGAACAGGCACGCTTTGTTTTTTTATATCCGTCACTTCAACGATTTTTAGGAAACCCCCTTCGTCCGGCGCGCTTCCTTCGCGTTCGTTCAACCATTTGCAAAGAGCGATTGCAAATAGCGATGGTGTACCAAAATAAGCTTGTCCAGCTACGTATCGAGGATTGATTGGACTAGGCGTAGATCGGCCCATGCTGGCGGGTGCGACGCGAAGGACGACTAAGTATTTGGTCAAAAGTTTAACAGCGATCTTTAGCAACCGCTGCCCCTGCACTGTTATTGTCCTTTCGCGTGCAGACTGCTCGGGCATGAGATCCAGTAGCCGAGACTTCAGGTCGATGTTCAGATGGTTTCTTCTGACGCCGAGGTGCCATTTGCGAGGAGTAAGCCATGTTCCGAAGACTGTGCCGTGTTGCAGTATGGATTGAGCACAAACTAAAGAGCTTTCATCGAGAAATTGAATCTGTTCCGCGGCGACGAGTTGCAATGCTTGGAGTCGGGTGGTTTCGAACTCTGTTTCGACTCGAATTGGGGCTGCTGCGTTGTCAAAAATTCCAGTTGAGGTGTTGCGACTGTTCATACGTTTACTTTCTGCAGGCCATCGATATCAATTACTAAGTGGGATCCTTCGGCTATGCGTTGCTCCCAGTAGAGAGTGAATTGGTCACGCTCGGCAGCCTCAAATCCATTTAAGATTATGTTTATATTTTCCATTTCTTGGCCGAATGATGATTCTAGGAATGCTAACGTAGACATCTGCGATTTGATCGTTCTTAGCTCTGCTAGTCGCTTACAAATTCCGGACAGGCTGTCCGGGAATATTACTGCATGTTCGGAACACAGCATGCACCTCTGGACATGACACATCGATTTTCCATTGACCTGGAAATTTGGGGCTATAGATTTCGGTGGATGTGTTGGGTCTTTGCAGCCTACGCCGATCCGGCTTCGGCGTAGCGTGCGATACTCTTCGAGTCGGCTAAGCTCTCTCTGCGTCGTGATTCCATATCGCGAGTTACTGGCGATGATCGTTGGGTCTAACCGGCCATGTAGCTTTATCTCGTCCCAGAGTGAATTGCTGAAATTTCTATAAAGGTTTTCGGACTGCGCGTTAATTAACGTGTTGTTCAGGTAGGCCTGTGTCGATTTTAGACTCCTATGTCCTAGTGCCTTCATCACGTAAAGAATCATCCCGCCGCTAATGCGAAATGCATAGGCAGCAAACGCATCGCGAAGGTCACTTGGTTTCAATGGCGATAGTTTTTTTTCCAGCGGTTGGTCTTCATTTATTCGGCTAATTACGATTGAAAGAAAAGATGATGGTCCCGTAGTTGCGTGATTTCGCTCATCTCGTGCTAACCAGACAATCTCGTCCGTTTTTGCGGTAACATAAATCCAAATTGCAGAAGCGCCTTCTCTGAGTCTTTCAATTAACTTCCTTTGACTGTTGAGTTCAGCCTCCGAACTGTTTGCAGCAATCATTTCCGTGTATTGTTGACTCTCTTGGTATAACTGGAGTTTCAATCGCGCGCGCAGTGGTTCTGTACGTTGAACTAACGTTTGCAGAATGACCCCGACAGAACCTTTTGATTTGTATAAGCCTTCGCTAACTTGTTCAGTTCCCGCCCGAGTCTTGAAGCCACGCAAGAGATAGCGGGATGGATCCTTCGGGTGCGACTCTATAAACGTTCGATTAGTACTCAGACTAAGAAAAACGGCAGCGTTCCATCCAGTGTTTGCTAGACATAAAAAGAAAGCGTAGCGTATTGTTTCAGAATCAGGATATGTGCCACGCAGCATATCGGACACGCTGTAGCCTTGCTTTAAATAGCGCGTGCCTGAGAAATCGCTAAAAAGCTCGCGAGCTGTAGGGCGCGGGTTGCCGGAACGGATAACAACATCTCGAAATCGAAGATAGTTGCGTTTCAAACGTTCCTCTTCTTGATTAACTGTGTGACGCCCTGAAAGTAGTTCGTCTGCAGTTTGCCAACGGAAAAGCGCTTCAAACCAACGGTGTTTTAAATAAATTCTTAGCTTTCGAATTTGCCACTCGGGAGGAAGATGCCGAATGGGCTCTCGGCGTTCCATTGGTTTCCAATGAAGTGGCCGAAGCCCTTTATGTTTTCGAGCGATGTTAAATAAGACTAAGCTGCATCCGAATAGTCCACGATTCATATTTTCATCATGAGCTCTTTGTCGATGTATCTCTGTAATATGCTCTACGCTGTGTACGGGTTTGATGTTGGTGCCTTGCGGTTGATCACGGCATTCGACTGCGTCAAAAAGTCTCCACCAGCTTCTAAGTGAACTTAAATATCGGGCGCATGTTGCTGGAGTGTAGTACTCCATAAGAGCTTTCATGACTGGGGCAAGTTCTTCAATCAACAAAGGCCTGCCGGAAAAGCCGCCAAGACGCGTGCCTACTACGTTCGCTACAGAGTTATCCCCGACTGCGAAAACCGTGAGATCGACCAGTGTTGGATTTTCGTGGACTGTCCAAAAACAAAGAGGAGATTCAGTTTGATGAAATTTCTTAGGATCTGAGGCTTCGGCCAGTGCAGGGGCTATTTCTCTTAGATGGTCTTTATTATGCTTACGGATGCTCAAATCAATTCCTCTTCAGTCAGATCTTGTTCGTACTTAATTGATAGGGCAACGCCAAGCATATCAGCTACCCATTGAAGATAAATCATGCTTGTACTGTCATGTGCATGACCAAGTTGAGGCTGAATTTGAAGTCGAATGATGCTCATCGCTGTAGATTCCAAAAGTGCGGCGCTGGCAGCATTTCCTAGTGAGCGCAGCAGCTCGTGCCGCTTGATTTCTCTCCAAAGCACTGAGCAGGCCCACCAGTCACGGCCCAAATGAGGCGACCAGCCTTTAAAAGGAAGGTCGACTGTTGTCCACGCATCATAAAGATTTTTTGCTGAGAGTTTGTTTCCTATTTTCTCGTCTAAAAAAAGGTGGACTGATTCAGAAATTCGCCGACGTTTCTCAGCGACGCTTGAGGCGGCAGATATTAATTTCTTTAATGAGCGATTGCGTAGGCTCATCCGATACTCATGCAGGCGCTCAGCCAAATCTAAGGGCATCCATATTTCTCGTTGAGGGCCGATTTTGTCTCCATTATCCCTGCCATAAGTAGTTCCTTTTGTCCCGTACTTAATGGACACCCGAACGGACTGTTCCTTTGGAGGGGCATCTGAATTATTGCGGTGCCATTCCTTAGGATTTTCCGAAATAAAATCTATTCGAAGAGATGCGACTTCATTTCTTCGCATTGCGGTAAGTAGGATTGTTTCGCACATCAATCCTTTTGTCTCGCCATTTCGTTCGTAAACGGCGGACAGCCAGCTTCCAATTTCGTTATCGGTAGGGAGTCTAAGGTAGCGTTTGTTTTTTCGAACTTTGCCTTCTCGAACTGCAACTTTCTCTCCGCGATGAGCAATGGCGTTTGTAGCACTACCTTTCCGGATATTCAGGATCCGAACCGGCTGCTCAAACGGCTCTCGGTGGCCTTTATATGCTAGCCAAGTGAGGAAGTCACAAGCAATTTGAACCCGGACGTTTACCGTGCTCGCCGCGAGGCCACGGGCATCTCGTGACCAAATACCGTTTATCATCTCACTTTGATAACGTCCGTAGATGTGAGCCGTGTATTCGCAGGTAGTCAAGTCGATGTTCCTTATTTCTGCCCACTCAAGGAAATTTGACAACCAATATGCATAGTTGAGTAGAGATTGTTCACTTGGAGGTGGGCCAGGATTTCGACCATGGGAAACTGGATCCCAGGCATTCACCGCTCGATCGATCAGGTATCGGCTACCAAGTCGGTGGTACCCGGGTCTAGAGTCGAAAATGCAGGGAGCTGTAGCGACTTTGCCGAAGCCGGCTTCTGTCGTGATTTGCTGATTGCTTCTGTAAACAGTAAAACCCATCTTGTTCCCTTAAGTAGAGACCTGCTGGCATGATTGCGAAGTTGCTTAATTGCAACATTAATCTAATAATGTGTACCCTGTCTATAACCAGAAACAATACCCCATGATGGGCGAGCGAGACTTCGCCGGGCCGCGGCACGCTGCCACCGCCCACCAGGGCCACGCCGGACGTCGTGTGATGCGGGCTGCGAAATGGCCGCTGGCGCCAGCGTTGCGGCGAGAAGCCGCCGGCGAGCGATTGTACGGCAGCCGATTCGAGCGCTTCGGCGTCACTCATCAACGGCAGCAAGCCTGGCAGGCGCGCCGCCAGCATGCTCTTGCCCGCACCGGGCGGGCCAACCAGCAAGCACGAATGCGCGCCGGCCGCCGCCACCTCGAGCGCGCGCTTGGCATGCTGCTGACCTTTGACCTCGGCGAAATCGGGGTAGCACACAGCATGCGCAAGGGCCGGCCCCACATGCCGCACCAGCTTGGGCGCATCGGGCGCGTTGGCGAAGTGCGCACAGACCTCGAGCAGCGTGCGCGCTGGCAGGATCTGGGCTGCTTCGACCAGCGCCGCTTCGTCGGCATTGGCCAGCGGCAGGATGAAGGCCCGGCCCTGCAGGTCGGTCTGTAAAGCAGATTGTGCAGCACCCGCGCGCACCATCGCGAACGCCATCGCCAATGCCCCGCGAATCGGCCGCAGCTCGCCCGATAGCGACAATTCGCCGGCAAACTCGTAACGGTCCAGCGCATCGCCGCGGATCTGGTGCGATGCGGCCAGGATGCCCAGCGCAATCGGCAGATCGAATCGGCCGGATTCCTTGGGCAGATCGGCCGGCGCGAGATTGATCGTGATGCGGCGCGGCGGGATATCAAAGCCCGAATTCTGCAGCGCCGCGCGCACGCGATCCTTCGCTTCGCGCACTTCGGTGTCGGGCAAGCCGACGATCGTCCAGCCGGGCAGGCCGTTGGCCAGATGGACTTCGACATTGACGGGCGGCGCGGCCATGCCGGCCAGCGCGCGGCTTTTCAGGACGGCGAGACTCATCGGATTCCTTCTGCAGAACGCCAGGGTGCCCCATCCTAAAGCGCGGATCGCACCACCGTTTGAGAGCGGACAGGCGTGCGCGCGCTTGCCCTTTCATGACCGATGCATATACCGACCATCTCGTCGTTCATGCCGCAATTCATACCGTCTGTCACAAAATACTGACATTGCTTTTTATTAACGTTACATTGATCGTGAACAGCACCACAACCGCAACCGTCCCCGGAGAATCAGTCCATGCTATCGATCAAGCAGCTCAACAAGACCTATGCCAATGGCGTCAAGGCGATCAACAACGTCAGTCTCGAGATCCCGAACGGGATGTTCGGCCTGCTGGGCCCCAACGGCGCCGGCAAGTCGTCGCTGATGCGCACCATCGCCACGCTGCAGGACCCCGACAGCGGCAGCATCGATTTCAATGGCCTGGATGTGTTAAAGGACAAGGAAGGCCTGCGCCGCCAGCTCGGCTACCTGCCGCAGGACTTCGGCGTCTACCCGAAAGTGAGCGCCGAAAAACTGCTGAACCACTTTGCCGTCCTCAAGGGCCTGACGGCCAAGGGCGAGCGCAAGGAGATGGTCGAGGCGCTGCTGCACCAGACCAATCTGTGGGAAGCGCGCTCGCGTGGCCTGGGCACATTTTCGGGCGGCATGCGCCAGCGCTTCGGCATCGCGCAGGCGCTGCTTGGCGCGCCGCGCCTGGTGATCGTCGACGAGCCGACCGCGGGCCTGGACCCCGATGAACGCAACCGCTTCCTGAACCTGCTGGCCAAGATCGGCGAACAGGTGGTCGTGATCCTGTCGACCCACATCGTCGAAGACGTCACCGATCTGTGCCCGCGCATGGCGATGATCGCGAAGGGCACCGTGCTGCTGCAGGGCGAGCCACAAGCTGCGATCGACACACTCAAGAGCCGCGTGTGGCGCCGCACCGTCAGCCAGGATGCGCTGGCCGACTACCAGCGTGATTTCAACGTGCTCTCCACGCGCCTGGTAGCGGGGCGGCCGCAGATCAATGTGTTCGCCGAATCGCAGCCGGACGACGGCTTCGTCAGCGTCGAGCCGGACCTGGAAGACGTCTACTTCCTCCAGATCCGCAACGCCAACCGCGCGGCCGTTTCGACGACCGATGCGGCGCTGGCGTCCACCGCACCGGTCGTGGCGTAAGGAGCCGGCATGCTACGGGAATTCTTCAAGTTCGAGCTGGGCATCCAGCTGCGCCAGCCGCTGTTGTGGGTGTGCGCATTGATTTTCGGCGCGCTGGCCTTTGGCGCGACCACCACCGATGCGATCCAGATCGGCGGCAGCATTGGCAACGTGAACCGCAATGCGCCGGTCGTCGTCGCGCAGCTGCTCGGTGTTTTCAGCCTGATGTCGATGTTCGTCGTCACCATCTTCATCGCCGGCTCGGTGCTGCGCGATGGCGACGTCGGCATCTCCGACATGCTGTTTGCCACGCCGATGAAAAAGCACGACTACCTCGTCGGCCGCTTCCTGGCGGGTCTGCTGGCCTGCATGGTGATCTTCGCGGTGATCGTGGCGGGCATGATGCTCGGTCCCCTGATGCCGTGGATCGACGCCGAGCGCGTGGGGCCGTTCCCCGGCGCGGCCTACCTGTGGGCGCTGTGCGTGCTGGTGGTGCCGAACCTGCTGTTCATCGGCGCCTTGCTGATGCTGCTGGCTTCAACCACACGCTCGATCATGATGGTGTATGTCGGCGTGATGGCGTTCTTCGTGCTGTGGATCCTGGCCGGCAAATTCACCAGCAATATCGACAATGAGTGGTTCGCCGTGCTGGCCGACCCGTTCGGCCTGCGCGCCCTTGGCCGCGCCACGCGTTACTTCTCCACCGCCGAATCGAATGCCGGCCTGCCGGCCATCGGCGGCTATATGCTGGCCAACCGGCTGTTGTGGAGCGTGGTCGGCCTGGCGCTGCTTGGCCTCACGCTGGTGCTGTTCAAGCCGCAGCGCGCCGGCACCGGAAAGCGCCTGTTCGGCAAGGCCAAAGCGGCAGCGCCGGTAGCGGGCACGCCGGCCCACGTCGCGCTGCCACGCATCGCGCCGCGCTTCACACGCGGCACGCGCTGGACCCAGTGCTGGCATATCTTCGTCTTCGATGCCGTAGCCGTCTTCAAGAGCGTGCCGTTCCTGGTCATGCTGCTGTTCGGCGTACTCAATATGGTGGGCAGCTCGAGTCAGCTGCACCAGATGTTCGGCACCGACGTCTACCCACGCACCTACCTGATGATCGAGCTGCTCAAGGGCAGCTACAACTTCCTGCTGCTCATCATCGTGATCTTCTACGCCGGTGAACTGATTTTCAAGGAGCGCCAGGCCGGCATCGCCGACGTGAGCGACGCGATGCCGATGCCGAACTGGGCGCCGCTGGTGGCGAAGAGCCTGGCCCTCGTTGGCGTGGTGCTGGCCTTCCTGTTTGCCGGGATCCTGACCGCGATCGCCATCCAGCTGTACAAGGGCGGGGCGCCGATCGAACCGATGGTGTATCTGCAGGGCGTGTTCATGGCCGGCACGCCGTACATCCTGATGGCGCTGATCGCCGTGGCGCTGCAGGTCGTCACGAACAACAAGTTTCTGGGCTACCTGTTCATGATCGTGCTGATCGTGTCGCAGATCGTCCTGTCGGTCCTGCACTTCGATCACAACCTGTACAACATCGCTCTGCTGCCCGAGACGCCGTACTCGGACATGAACGGCTTCGGCCATTTTGTTACGGGCTGGTCGTGGTTTGCGCTGTACTGGACCCTGTTTGCCGTGGCAGGCCTGATCGTGGCCCAGGCATTCTGGGTGCGTGGCCTGTCGGTCGAGTGGCGCACGCGCACGCGTGAAGCCACGCGGCGCCTGAAAAGCGCATCGGGTGTCGCGCTGGCCGCCTGCACGATCGCGTTCGCGCTGGTGGGCGGCTGGATCTTCCACAATACCGTCACGCTGGGCCGCTACGAAGCGCAGAACGTCGCGATGGACAAGCAGGCCAGGTACGAAAAGACCTACCGCAAGTACAAGGACCTGCCCCACGTGAAGATCGTCGACGTGCTCGCTGCGGTGGACATCTACCCGGCCGAGCGGCGCGTGATGGTCAAGGGCCGCTACGTCTTCGAGAACAAGACCAGCCAGCCGCTGGACACGCTGCGCCTGCAGGTCAATCCGGATGTCGTGACCACGTTCGCCGGCCTGCCCGCACACACGGTGGTCCTGGACGACCAGGTAGCGGGCTTCCGGATACTCAAGCTCGCGCAGCCGACGGCGCCGGGCGCCCGCCTGGCACTGGACTTCACGGTGGACGTGCGCCGGCCCGGATTTTCCAACGCGGGCAGGGGCGACACGCTCAACCTGAACGGCACGTTCTTCAACAACCGCGAGTTCTTCCCGCTGGTCGGCTACCAGAGCGAGTTCGAACTACTGGACCGCAACGAGCGCCGCAAGCGCGGCCTGGGCGAGCCGGAGCGCATGGCCAAGCTTGAAAACCAGGCGGCCCGCGCCAACACGATGTTCGGGGACGACGCCGACTGGATCAGCTTCGATACCACCGTCTCCACCAGCGGCGACCAGATCGCGCTGGCGCCGGGCTACCTGCAAAAGGCGTGGAAGGAAAACGGCCGCAACTTCTATCGCTACAAGATGGACCAGAAGATGATGCCGTTCTTCGCCTATTTATCAGCCAACTGGCAGGTGAAGAAGGGCGACTGGCACGGCATTCCGATCGAGATCTATCACGATCCGAAACACGCCTACAACGTGGACCGGATGATCGCGGGTACGCAAAAGTCGCTCGACTACTTCACGACCCAGTTCACGCCCTACCAGCACAAGCAGGTGCGTATCCTGGAATTTCCGAACTACCAGCGCTTTGCGCAATCGTTCGCCAACACGATCCCGTTCTCGGAAGCGATCGGCTTCATCGCCGACCTGCGCAACAAGGAAGATATCGACTACGTCTTCTACGTGACGGCGCACGAGATGGCGCACCAGTGGTGGGGCCACCAGGTCACGGCCGCGAATGTGCAGGGCGCGAGCATGCTGATCGAATCGCTGGCGCAGTACTCGGCGCTGATGGTGATGGAGAAGGAATACGGCCCTCACAAGATGCGCCGTTTCCTGCGCTATGAGCTGGACCGCTACCTCAGTTCGCGCGGCGCCGAAAAGATCGAGGAGCTGCCGCTGGTGCGCGTGGAGAACCAGGACTACATCCACTACCGCAAGGGCAGCCTGGTCTTCTACCGCCTGCGCGACGAGATCGGCGAAGCGGCGCTCAACCGCGCCCTCAAGCGCTTCCTGCAGGACAAGGGCTATCAAGAGGCGCCGTTTGCGACCTCCGCCGAACTGGTGGACTACATCCGCGCCGAAGCCCCGGTCGGCAAGCACGCGCTGATCGCCGACCTGTTCGAACGCATCGTCTTCTACGATAACCGCGTGACCGAAGCAAAGGCCGTCAAACGCCCGGACGGACAGTGGGACGTGACGATGAAACTGCATCTGGCGAAGATGCAGGCCGACGGCAAGGGGCAGGAAACCCCACGCACCTATGACGAGGCCGTGGAGATCGGCGTGTTCGCACGCGCGAAGGATGCCAAGGAATCGGACGAGCGGGTGCTGTTATTGGAGAAGCGTGTACTGCGAGGCGAGAATCCGACTGTGACGGTGACCGTGAAGGAACAGCCGTTCGACGTGGGTGTCGATCCGTACAACAAGCTGATCGACCGCGTGGCGCGTGACAACCGCAAGGAAGTCAGCGTCGATTGAAGTCCGGGTAGTAGGGTGGGCGGGTTTCCCGCCCACGCGTTCAACCAGACGCTGGTAACTGCGCTGGTAACTGCTTAATGCTTGTCGAGCGTTGGCGGCACGACGATCGTCGGATCTTCGGGTGCAGCCGGGAACGGCGCAGTAGCCGACGGCGCCGCGCCTGGCATCGGAATCGCCGAGCTGCCCGAGGTCGGAAACGCGGCCGATGCCGATGCCGCTGTCGCCGAGGTTGCCGATGAGGTTGCCGACGGCGCCGTGGTGCTGCCTGCACCCAGCTTGGCTTCGAGCTCGCTCACGCGCAGTTCGAGCGCCTCGAGCTTGCTGCGGGTCTTGGCCAGCACCTGGGCCTGGATATCGAATTCCTCGCGCGTGACCAGATCGAGCTTGGAAAAGCCCGATGTCATGGCCGCCTTCACATTGCGTTCAATATCCTTGGCCGGACCGCTCTCGAGCGCCTGGTTGATCTTGCCCTGCAAGTCGCTGAAGAAGTTGCTATTACTCATATCCATTTCCCTTTCTGCCGAGGCCGCACGCTCCATGTTGGTGCAATGTGACCTGATGTAGTGCGCCGAACGGCCGTCTGGGTGCCGTGTGCGGTCCGTTGTGTTGTAGCAAAACCGATGTGGGGCGTGTTTACCAAAAAAACAAGGACCTTTTTCCCGTTTATGAGCTGGCTATGAGCTGGCACGCATCCTGCTAAATAAAGCATAGATAAAGAACATCACAAGGATCCACAAGCAGTCATTTTTCATGTTGTTCATCAAGGGGGTTTGTCATGAAGTGCAAAGCAAAATTCAGCGCAGTTGTCCTGGCAGTGTCGGCACTTGCCAGCGCTCCGGGCATGGCACAGGAACAACCCGCCGAACACCAGGTGAGCTACAACGCGAGCATCACCAGCGACTACCGTTACCGCGGCCTGTCGCAAACAGCCCTCGACCCCGCCCTGCAGGGCGGCGTCGACTACGTACACGGCCCATCCGGCTTCTACGTGGGCACCTGGCTTTCCACCATCAAATGGACGAAAGACCTGGGCGGCGACGGCAATATCGAATGGGACGTCTATGGCGGCAAGCGCGGTCAATTGAGCGACGCGATCAGCTATGACATCGGCGGCCTGTATTACTACTACCCGGACAATGGCCTGAACCCGAGCGCGAACACGTTCGAGCTGTACGGCAAACTCGGTTACGGCCCGGCCTACATCAAGTACTCGCACTCGACGACCAATCTGTTCGGCACCGCAGACAGCAAGCGCAGCGGCTACCTGGACGTGGGCGCCGACATCGACGTCAGCAACGGCTTCATCCTGAACCTGCACGTCGGGCGCCAGAAACTGAAGAATAACAGCGCGTTTTCGTACACCGACTACAAGGTCGGCGTCACCAAGGACTTCGGCGTCGCCACCGTGGCGCTGGCGTGGCACAAGGCGAATACCGACGCCTACCTGAGCCCGGAAGGCAAGAATCTCGGCAAGTCCGCCGCCGTGCTGTCCGTCTCAAAAACTTTTTGATTGCAAAAGAGGCAATACCATGAAAATGATCACCGCCATCATCAAGCCCTTCAAGCTCGACGAGGTGCGAGAGGCACTGTCGGAAATCAACGTGCAAGGCATGACCGTGACCGAAGTAAAAGGTTTCGGTCGCCAGAAAGGCCACACCGAGCTGTACCGTGGCGCCGAGTACGTCGTCGACTTCCTGCCCAAGATCAAGATCGAAGCCGCGGTCGATGATGCCATCGTCGACCAGGTCATCGATGCGATCCAGGGCGCTGCCCGCACCGGCAAGATCGGTGACGGCAAGATCTTCGTGGCCGACCTGAACCAGGTCATCCGTATCCGTACCGGCGAGACCGGCAACGACGCACTGTAAGAGGGAATGTTTTCATGAAGCGTATAACTACAACGATACTGACCGCCTTGCTGGGCCTGGGCGTTGCCCTGCCGGCCATGGCGGCGCCGTCCATCAACAAGGGGGATACGGCCTGGATGTTCGTCGCCACGCTGCTGGTGATCCTGATGACCATTCCCGGTCTGGCGCTGTTCTACGGTGGCCTCGTGCGCGCCAAGAACATGCTGTCGGTGCTGATGCAGGTGATGATGGTGTTTGCCCTCGTCATCGTGCTGTGGTGCCTGTACGGCTACTCGCTTGCCTTCACGCAGGGCAATGCGTTCATCGGCGGCTTCGACCGCGCCTTCCTGCAAGGCATCTGGGATCCGGTCGCCGGCAAGTTTGCGATGGCCGCGACCTTCAGCAAAGAGACGATGATCCCTGAATTCATCTTCGTCGCCTTCCAGGGCACCTTCGCAGCGATTACCTGCGCGCTGATCGTCGGCGCCTTTGCCGAACGCGCCAAGTTTGCGGCCGTGCTGGTCTTCGTCGTGCTGTGGTTCACCTTCGGCTACCTGCCAGTCGCGCACATGGTCTGGTTCTGGGCCGGTCCTGACGCCATCACCGACGCTGCCTCGCTGCAAACCGTTACCGCAGCTGCCGGCTACCTGTGGCAGCAGGGCGCGCTCGACTTCGCGGGCGGCACCGTGGTGCACATCAACTCGGCCGTGGCCGGCCTGGTGGGCGCTTATGTGATCGGCAAGCGGATCGGCTACGGCCGTGAATCGATGGCGCCACACTCGCTGCCGATGACGATGGTCGGCGCATCGCTGCTGTGGGTCGGCTGGTTCGGCTTCAATGCCGGCTCGGCGCTCGAAGCAGGCGACGTGGCGGCACTGGCGTTCCTGAACACGCTGCTGGCCACCGCCGGCGCGACCCTCACCTGGGTACTGGGCGAGTGGATCTTCAAGCACAAGCCATCGATGCTGGGCGCCGCATCGGGCGCCGTGTCGGGCCTGGTGGCCATCACCCCGGGCGCCGGCTTCGTCGGTCCGATGGGCGCACTGGTCATCGGCCTGCTGGCTGGTATCGTCTGCCTGTGGGGCGTGACGGGCCTGAAGCGCCTGCTGCGCGCTGACGATTCGCTGGACGTGTTCGGCGTGCACGGCGTGGGCGGTATTCTCGGCGCGATGCTGACCGGCGTGTTTGCGTCGCCAGCACTGGGCGGGCAGGGCGTGTGGGATTACACGACCAATGCGATGAACACGAGCTACTCGATCGTCGGCCAGCTGTGGATCCAGGCCCATGCGATCGGCGTGACCGTCATCTGGTCGGCCGTCGTCGCCTTCATCGCCTTCAAGCTGGTGGATATCGTGATCGGTCTGCGTGTGCCGGAAGAAGAGGAACGCGAAGGCCTGGACATCACGAGCCACGGCGAATCGGCCTACCGTTACTGATCCAGCCACACCCCGCACGTCGTTCCCGCCTCCGCGGGAACGACGTTTTTTTACGCTCGTGACAATGCGATTCCCCGCGCTTTCCACCAGCCCTTTAAAATACCCGGACCAACCCCATATGCGATTCCCAAGTTAAATTAACAACAAGAAGCGCACAACAAGGACGTCCAATCAATGGTTCCGCACCTCGCCACCGCCCAGACCGGTCCTTTGCTGGACCTGGAAAAGAAAATCCTCGAAGCCACGCCTGCCATCGAGCGCTGGTTCCGCCTCGAGTGGCAGGAGCACACGCCGCCATTTTATTGCTCGGTCGATCTGCGCAATGCCGGCTACAAGCTCGCACCGGTGGACACCAACCTGTTCCCGGGCGGCTTCAACAACCTGGCCAGCGAGATGCTGCCGCTGACGGTGCAGGCGGCCATGGCGGCCGTCGACAAGTATTGCCCGGATGCGCGCAACCTGCTGCTGGTGCCGGACGCCGACCGCCGCAGCCCGATCTACCTGCAGAACGTCGCGCGCCTGATGCAGATCTTCCGCCAGACCGGCTTGCATGTCCGCCTTGGCACGTTCTCGCCCGAGATCACCGAGCCGACCCCGCTGGCGCTGCCTGACGGCAATATGCTCGTGCTCGAGCCGCTGGTACGCTCGGCCAATGGCCGGCGCGTCGGCCTGCCCGACTTCGACCCGTGCACCATCCTGCTCAACAATGACCTGTCGGGCGGTATCCCGTCGATCCTCGAAAACGTTCATGAGCAAGCCTTGCTGCCGCCGCTGCATGCCGGCTGGGCGCTGCGCCGCAAGAGCAACCACCTCAAGGCGCTGGACGAAGTGGCCAAGAAGTTCGGCAAGCTGATCGACATCGACCCGTGGCTGGTCAACCCGCTGCACAGCACCTGCGCCGAAGTCGATCTGCGCGAGAACGTCGGCACCGAAGCGCTGGCCGACGACGTCTCGGCGCTGTTCTCGAAGATCAAGAAGAAGTACAAGGAATACGGCATGAAGGAGCGCAAGCCCTTCGTCATCCTCAAGCCCGACGCCGGCACCTATGGCATGGGCATCATGACCATCAAGGACGCGAGCGAAGTGCGCGACCTGACTCCGGCCCAGCGCGCGCGCATGTCGGTGGTCAAGGATGGCGTGGCCGTGACCGATCTGATCATCCAGGAAGGCGTACCCACCTTCGAATCGATCGACGACGCCGTCGCCGAGCCGGTCGTCTACATGATCGACCGCTATGTCGTGGGTGGCTTCTACCGTGTGCACGCCGAGCGCGGCATCGACCAGAACCTCAATGCCCCCGGTTCGCAGTTCGTGCCGCTGGCGTTCGCGCAGCAGCATGCGATGCCCGATCCGAAGGCCAAGCCGGGCACCGCCGCGCCCAACCGCTTTTACGTGTACGGCGTGGTTGCGCGCCTGGGCATGCTGGCCGCGTCGCTCGAACTCGAACGCACCGATCCGAATCCGGAAGTGTACTGACGCACTGCGTCCGGCACACCTCGGGGCTTGGTCCGCGAGGTTTGCCGATTCGGGCTAAAATCAAGGTATTACATCGATTGGACGCCCCATGAAAATCGCTTTTCTCGCCGACCCGCTGTCCGGATTCAAGATTTACAAGGATTCGACCTTCGCCATGATGCGCGAGGCGGCCCGGCGCGGTCATGCCCTGTACTTCTTCGAACAGCGCGACATGGTGCTCGAAGAGGGCATCGTCAGCGCGCGCGTGATGCAGATTCACCTGACGGGCGAGCCGGATGTCTGGTACACGGCCGATGCCGCCGTCGACGTGAAGCTGTCCGAATTCGACGCGATCATCGAGCGCAAGGACCCGCCGTTCGACATGGAATACGTCTACGGCACCTACTTGCTCGAACTGGCCGTGCGCCAGGGCGCCTGCGTGATCAACAGCCCGTCGGCGATCCGCGACCACAATGAAAAACTGGCGATCGGCCAGTTCAGCCAATACACGTCGCCGACGATGGTCACTTCGGATGAAGCGCGCCTGCGCGCCTTCCACGCCAAGCACGGCGACGTGATCTTCAAGCCGCTCGACGGCATGGGCGGCGCCGGCATCTTCCGCGTGAAGAGCGACGCGCTCAATCTGGGTTCGATCATCGAGACGCTGACGGCCAACGGCCGCCACACGATCATGGCCCAGAAATTCATCCCGGCGATCGACAAGGGCGACAAGCGCGTGCTGGTCATCGGCGGCAAGCCGGTGCCGTTCGTGCTGGCGCGGATTCCGCAAAACGGTGAAGTGCGCGGCAACCTGGCCGCCGGCGGCATCGGCGTGGCGCAGCCGATCAGCGAGCGCGATCGCGAGATCGCCGAAGCCCTCGGCCCATTGCTGGCCGAGCGTGGCCTGTTACTGGTAGGATTGGACGTGATCGGCGAGAACCTGACCGAAGTGAACGTGACCAGCCCGACCTGCTTCCAGGAGATCTTCGACCAGACCGGTTTTGACGTGGCCGCGATGTTCATCGACGCGGTTGAACAGAAAGTACTTGGATAACGACATGGTAGGCATTCTGCTCCTGACCCACGCACCTTTGGGCCAGGCATTCATCGCCGCAGCGACGCACGTGTTTCGCGGCCCCACCGAGCGCGTCGAGGCAATCGACGTGACGGCTGACCAGGATATCGGCCAGATCAACTGCCTGGCCAAGGAAGCCATCGCGCGCCTGGACGACGGCGACGGCGTCCTGGTGATCACCGACGTCAAGGGCGGCACGCCGTCGAATTGCTGCAATTCGCTGGCCGACGCGGGCCACGTGGAAGTCATCGCCGGCATCAGCCTGCCGATGCTGCTGCGCGCGATCACGTACCGGCGCGACTCGCTCGACGTGGTCGTCGAGATGGCGCTGGCCGGCGCGCAGAACGGCGCAGTGCGGGTGGATAACCGGATCCGGGTGGGCTAGGGCAGGCGGCGATGGCGTTGGCAATGGCGATGCGTGCGAGGAGATACCGGGCGCAGTCAGACACATTACAAAAACGATAAAGCGACTATGATTCAACAAGAACTCGAGATCATCAACAAGCTGGGCCTGCACGCACGGGCCTCCGCCAAGTTCACGCAACTGGCCGCCAGGTACAAGAGCGACGTCTGGCTCACCCGCAACGGCCGGCGCATCAATGCCAAGTCGATCATGGGTGTCATGATGCTCGCCGCCGGCAAGGGCGCGAAGGTCACGCTCGAAGCCGATGGCGCCGACGAAGAAGCCGCGCTGGCCGCCCTGACGGCGCTCGTCAACGACAAGTTCGGTGAAGGTGAATAATGCCGCGTGAAGCGGTCCCCTCGCGTTCAACGGATTCTTCCATGGCTTCCTTTCTCCTTCACGGCATTCCGGTTTCGCGCGGCATCGCGATCGGCCGCGCGCACCTGCTCACGCCGGCCGCACTCGACGTCAAGCATTACCTGGTCCCTGAAGAACAGGTTGAGGCCGAGGTGCGGCGCCTGCAGGATGCGATCGCCGCCGTCCACCACAATCTGCAGGAACTCTGGACCGGCCTGCCGAAGGATGCCCCGACCGAACTGGGCGCCTTCATCGACGTGCATGCGTTGATCCTGTCCGACCCGATGATCTCCGAGGCGCCGCTGGACATCATCCGCGCGCGCCACTACAACGCCGAATGGGCGCTGGTAACGCAGATCGATGAACTCTCGGCGCAGTTCGACGAAATCGAAGACCCCTACCTGCGCGAGCGCAAGTACGATATCCAGCAGGTCGCCGAGCGCGTGCTGAAGGTCTTGACCGGCACCGCGCTGAGCGTCGCGCCCGTGTTTGCCGACGAAGACCAGCCACCGCCACAGATGATCGTCGTGGCCCACGACATCTCGCCGGCCGACATGCTGGCGTTTCGCGACCGCTCGTTCATCGGCTTCGTTACCGACGTCGGCGGCCAGAACTCGCACACGGCCATCGTCGCGCGCAGCCTGGATATCCCGGCCGTCGTCGGCATGGACCAGGCCTCTCGCCTGGTCGAGCAGGACGACTGGCTGATCGTCGACGGCGATGCCGGCGTCGTCATCTGCAATCCAAGCCAGTTGGTGCTCGAACAGTACCGCGCGCGCCAGATCACGATGGCCAAGGCACGCAAGCGCCTGCTCAAGCTCAAGAAGACGCCAGCCATCACGCGCGACGGCACCACGATCACGCTGCTGGCCAATATCGAACTGCCCGACGATTGTCCGGCCGCCCTCGAAGCGGGCGCCAATGGCGTGGGCCTGTTCCGCTCCGAATTCCTGTTCATGGGCCGCGGCGCGCAGGCGCTGCGCATCCCGGACGAAGAAGAACAGTTCGAGCAGTACCGCAAGGCGGTGCTGGCAATGAAGGGCCGCCCGGTCACTATCCGCACGCTCGACGTGGGCGCCGACAAGCCGCTCGACCAGACCGACCACACGGCCCTCAATCCGGCGCTCGGCCTGCGCGCGATCCGCTATTGCCTGGCCGAGCCGCAGATGTTCCTGGTGCAGCTGCGCGCGATCCTGCGCGCATCGGCCTTCGGCAAGGTGCGCATCCTGATCCCGATGCTCGCGCACGCGTTCGAGATCGACCAGACGCTGGGCATGATCGAGCAGGCCAAGATCCAGCTGCGCGACGAGAAGATCCGCTTCGACGAAGGCATCGAAGTCGGCGCCATGATCGAGATCCCAGCTGCTGCGCTGGCGCTGCCGCTGTTCGTGCGGCGCATGGATTTTTTGTCGATCGGTACCAATGACCTGATCCAGTATCTGCTGGCGATCGACCGCGTCGATTACGAAGTGGCGCACCTGTATAATCCGCTGCACCCGGCGGTGCTGCAACTGATCGCCTCGACCATCGCCACGGGCCACAAGGCCGGGCTGGATGTGGCGGTGTGCGGCGAGATGGCCGGCGACGTCAAGCTCACGCGCCTGCTGCTGGGCATGGGCCTGCGCGAGTTCTCGATGCACCCGGCGCAGCTGCTGGCGGTGAAACAGGAAATTCTGAATACCGACCTTGGCGTGGTCACCACCCGTACCCGCCGCATCCTGCGCGCGATGGAGCCGGGTGAAATCGCCAGCGCCGTCGAGCAGTTGCAGACCCTGTGAGTCGCGCGCCGTTGCCATGCCCGGCAACGGCGCCACCACCGCATCATCAATCAAAGCACACAGTCCCATGGGATCTCTAGGAATAGTCACACCGCAGGCGATGCACTTCGCCGGGCCGCTGCGCCTGCAAAGCGGCGCGCAGCTCAGCAACTACACGCTGATGTATGAAACCTATGGCACGCTCAACGCCGACAGGTCCAATGCGGTGCTGGTCTGCCACGCCCTGAATGCATCGCACCACGTCGCCGGCCAGTACGACTCGCCCAAGAGCGCGGGCTGGTGGGACAATATGGTCGGCCCAGGCAAACCCGTGGACACCGACCGCTTCTTCGTCATCGGCGTAAACAACCTGGGCTCGTGCTTCGGCTCGACCGGCCCGATGCATCTCAACGCCGCCACCGGCAAGCCGTATGGCGCGAGCTTTCCGCTGGTGACCGTGGAAGACTGGGTGACCGCGCAGGCGCTGCTGGCCGACCGCCTCGGCATCGACCGCTTTGCCGCCGTGATGGGCGGCTCGCTGGGCGGCATGCAGGCCCTGTCGTGGAGCATCAAGTTCCCGGAGCGCCTGCGCCACTGCATCGTGATCGCGTCCACGCCGAAGCTGTCGGCCCAGAACATCGCCTTCAACGACGTCGCGCGCCAGGCGATCCTGACCGACCCCGATTACCACGGCGGCGATTTCTACGAGCATGGCGTGGTGCCGAAGAACGGCCTGAAAGTGGCGCGCATGATCGGCCACATCACGTATCTGTCGAACGACGACATGGCCGAGAAATTCGGGCGCAAGCTGCGCAATGCGGCCGAAACAAACGACTACAACTTCGACTTCGGCGTCGACTTCGAGATCGAATCGTACTTGCGCTACCAGGGCGACAAGTTCTCGGAATATTTCGATGCCAATACCTACCTGTTGATCACGAAGGCGCTCGATTACTTCGATCCGGCGCGCGAGTACGACGGCGATCTCGAAAAGGCGCTGGCCGGTACCAAAGCGCAGTTTCTGATCGCGTCGTTTACGACCGACTGGCGCTTCTCGCCCGAGCGCAGCCGCGAGATCGTCGAAGCCCTGATCAGCAACCGGCGCCGCGTGACCTACGCCGAAATCGACGCCCCGCACGGCCACGATGCCTTCCTGCTCGACGATGCGCGCTACATGAACGTGGTGCGCGCGTATTACAACCGCATCGCGCTTGAACTGGCGCCAGGCGCCGTGACCACCGCCACGGAGGCCGCATGAATTTCGCCGACCTCAATACGCTGCGGCCCGACCTGGCCTTCATCGCGCACTGGGTGGGCGAGCGCGCCCACGTGCTCGACGTCGGCTGCGGCGACGGCGCCATGCTGCGTTATCTTGAATCCGGCAAGCGCTGCTCGGGCTACGGCATCGAGATCGCCGACGACAAGGTCCTGGAAAGCACCGCTCGCGGCATCAACGTGATCCAGCACGATATGGAAAAGGGCCTGGGCCTTTTTGGCGACAACACGTTCGACACCGTGCTGTGTCTGAACTCGCTGCAGATGATGCAGCATGTCGAAGGCCTGCTGCGCGACATCGTGCGCGTCGGCCACGAAGCGATCGTCTCGTTCCCGAACTTCGCCCACTGGCCGCACCGCCTGGCGCTGCTGCGCGGGCGCATGCCGGTTTCGCGCGCGCTGCCGTACCAGTGGTACGACACGCCGAACGTGCGCTGCGCCACGATCTACGATTTCCAGGAACTGGCGGTGGAGTGCGGCCTGGAAGTGCTGGAATGCGTGGCGCTGGCCGACGGCAAGGTGGTCAAGTTTCTGCCGAACCTGCGCGGCAGCATGGCGGTCTTCCGCCTGCGCAAAAAAGCGCCGCCGGCAGTGTAACGCGGGGCAGGTTGCGACTTATGTGCGTTGGCGGCTTGAACCGGGCCGGTACATACGGCATGATCACGTCGATTCTGCGCGGG
Organism: Massilia aurea; assembly: GCF_014200505.1. Classification (GTDB taxonomy): domain Bacteria; phylum Pseudomonadota; class Gammaproteobacteria; order Burkholderiales; family Burkholderiaceae_D; genus Telluria; species Telluria aurea_B. Next base: position 53,664 of record NZ_JACHBX010000005.1, read on the forward strand.
CGCTGCCCATTTATAACCAATTTTACGAGGCCGGCTGCCAACAACAGCCTGCCGGAGCCATGATGATGAAACTGAAACAACTCGCCGTTTGTCTGACCCTGTTCGCCGCGACCGGCCTGGCCACGGCGCAGGACGCCGGCGTCGTCGTCCAGGATGGCATCGAGGTCAAGCCACTGTCGCGCATGCGCGTGCTGGCGCCCGAAGAACAGGTCAACGAGGCCGCGCGCCTGCAGTACACCGAGATGATGAGCCAGGCCAAGGAGAAGGGCTTGCTGGCCCCGACCAGCGACCCGCAGCTCAAGCGTCTGCGCACGATCGCCCAGCGCATCATCCCGTTCACGCCGCGCTGGAATCCGGTGGCCAGCAAGTGGGACTGGCAGGTCAACCTGATTCAGGCCGACGAGGTCAACGCATTCTGCATGCCGGGTGGCCGCATCGGCTTCTACACCGGCATCCTCACCAAGCTGCAGCTGACGGATGACGAAGCCGCGGCCATCATGGGCCACGAAATCGCGCACGCACTGCGTGAACACGGGCGCGAGCGCCTGGCCAAGTCCAACGTCACCGCGCTCGGCGCGCGTGTCGGTGGCGCGCTGTTGTCGGGCATCTTCGGCGTCGATCCCAACCTGACCGCTACCGCGGCCAATGGCCTGGGCAGCATGCTGGTGCTGAAATTCTCGCGCGACGAAGAGCGCGAGGCCGATCTGGTGGGCCTGGATATCTCGTCGCGCGCCGGTTATGATCCGCGCGCCGGCATCGCGCTGTGGCGCAAGATGGCCACGCTGAACCAGAGCGCGCCGATGGAAATCCTGTCGACCCACCCGGGCGGCGACACCCGCATCAAGGACATGGAAGCGCACATGAACGTGCTGCTGCCGCTGTATGCGCGTGCCAAGAAGACGACGGTCGCCAAGCTGCCGGCCTACAAGAGCACTGCGCTGAATTGAGGCGTTGATGGGCAGTAGCGCCAGGGGCCGTCAGGCCGAAGCCAATGCACTCGTTCCGCTGCCCCTGCGTGACGGCGTCGCGCCCAGCTACCTGTGGCTGACCGAGACGCGCGCCGGCGGCATGCTGCGCTTTTTATGCGAGCGCTTTCCTGACGTGCCGATGCAATCCTGGGCGGCGCGGCTGGAACGGGGCGAGGTCGTCGATGCCAAGGGCGCGCGGGTGGCGTTCGACACGCCGGTGCGCCAGGGCATGCGTATCTGGTACTACCGCGAGCTCGACGTGCCCGAGGTGCCCATCCCGTTCCAGGAGGCGGTGCTGTTCCAGGATGACCACATCCTGGTCGCCGACAAACCGCATTTTTTACCAACGATTCCGAGCGGGCGCTTCTTGCGGGAGACGCTGCTGGTGCGCCTGAAGCGCACGCATGACTTGCCGCACCTGGTGCCCATCCACCGACTCGATCGCGAGACGGCGGGCGTGGTGATCTTTTCGCACAATCCCGCGTCGCGCGGCGCTTACCAGTCGATGTTCCAGAAGCGGGTGGTCACCAAGACCTATGAAGCGATCGCGCCGTTGCTGCAGGGACGTACGCTGCCGTTCACGTACCGCAGCCGCATGCAGGATGCGGCGCAGTTTTTTCTCAGCGAAGAAGTGGCGGGCGAACCCAATTCGGAAACGCTGATCGAATTGATCGAGGGGCGCGGGCTGCTCGCGCGCTACCGGCTGCATCCGCACACGGGGCGCAAGCACCAGTTGCGCCTGCACCTGGCGTCGCTCGGTGCGCCGATCGTCGGCGACAGTTTCTATCCGGTGGCGCGGCCCTGCGGCAGCGACGATTTCAGCGCGCCGCTGCAGTTGCTGGCGCGCGCCATCGCGTTCGACGATCCGCTCACGCGCCAGCCGCGCAGCTTTGCCAGCCGCTTCGATTTGCGCTGGCCGATGTGATTACAGGTCGTAGTCGATGATGAGCGGGGCGTGGTCCGAGAACTTCACGTCCTTGTAGACCGAGACGGTTTTGGCACGCGCCGCGATGCCGGGCGTGGCGACGTGATAGTCGATGCGCCAGCCGACGTTCTTCGCGTAGGCCTGACCGCGGTTGCTCCACCAGGTGTACTGGTCGGGGCGCGCATCCAGGCCGCGGTGCACGTCGACCATCCCCAGTTCGTCGAAGATGCGCGTCATCCATGCGCGTTCTTCGGGCAGGAAACCTGAGTTCTTCAGGTTGCCCTTCCAGTTCTTCAGGTCGATCTCCTTGTGCGCGATGTTCCAGTCGCCGCAGATGACGACTTCGCGGCCCTCGGCCTGCAGCTCTTGCAGATGCGGCAGGAAGACTTCCATGAAGCGGAACTTGGCCAGCTGGCGCTCGGGCGACGAGGAGCCGGACGGGCAGTAGACCGAGATGACGGTCAGGTTGCCGAAGTCGCAGCGCGTGTAGCGGCCTTCGGCATCGAACTCCAGGCACCCGAAACCGATGCGGTGCTGGTCTGGTTCGGTGCGGCTGTAGACGCCGGTGCCCGAGTAGCCTTTTTTCTCGGCGTAGTGGAAGCGCCCGTGGTAGCCGTGCGGGCGCAGGAAATCTTCGGTCATGTCGGCTTCCTGGGCCTTGAGTTCCTGGACGCAGATGTAGTCGGCGTCCTGCGTGGCCAGCCAGTCAAAAAAGCCCTTCTTGTGGGCGGAGCGGATACCGTTGAGGTTTGCGGAGATGATTCGTGGCATGGAGATGTTCAAGCAAGTGAAGAGGGCAGAGCGCACCATGGGGCACGTCGTCAGCCGGCAAGTGTAGCGTGTTTTGATGCTGCCCGTCATGCCTTGAGGTTGTTGCTTTATGGGGACTGGCGGTGATAAATGGCAACGACCTGTTACACTGGCGGTCCCCTGCGCGTCGACGGCACGCCGCATTTTCCTTCTTCCCGACTCCATGAACACTGACAAACCGCTCCCTGCGGACGTCGTCGCTATTTCCGTGCGCGAGCACGATGACGCCACGACCGCCGAACTCTACGATTTCGTGGAGAACGCCGTCGAAGGGCTGCACCGCGTCGGCCCCGACGGCACTATCCTGTGGGCCAACCGCGCCGAATTGCAGATGCTCGGCTATGGCTGGGAAGACTATGTCGGGCGGCATATCGCCGACTTTCACGAAGACCCGGCCACGATCGATTTCATCCTGCGCACGCTGCTCGCGGGCGAGGCGCTGTACGACCAGCCGGCGCGTCTGCGCTGCAAGGATGGCTCGATCAAGCACGTGCTGATCCACTCGAACGGGCACTTCGTCGACGGCCAGCTGCGCTACACACGCTGCTTCACGCGCGACGCGTCCGAACGCCACGAGCGCGACCAGGCGCTGGCGCAGCGCGACGCCATGCTGATGGCCGCGCCGGTCGCTGCGGCGCTACTGATGGGGCCCGAGTTGCGCTTCCGGCTGGTGAACAACCGCTACCGCGACCTGATCGACACCAGCAGCATGCTGGGGCAGACCTTCGACGAAGCGTTTCCGCATCTGGGCGGTGCCGGCGTCGCCGAGGCGGTCGCCCGCGTCTACGCCAGCGGCGTGTCGTACCAGGCGGAGGAGCTGTCAGTCACGCGCCTGGATGCAGATGGTCAACCGGTCGAACGCTTCTTCAAGTTCAGCCTGGAGCCGTTGCTGGACCTGGACGGCCGGCCGGAAGGCGTGATCGTGGTGGCGGTCGACGTGACCGAGCACGTGCGCAACCGCCTGGCGATCGAGCACGCGGCCCGAGAGCGCGAGCAGCTGCTGGTCGACCTGGGCGCGGCCAGCCAGGCCAAGGATGAATTCCTGGCGATGCTGGGCCACGAGCTGCGCAATCCGCTGTCGCCGATCGTCACTGCGCTGCAATTGATGCGCATGCGCGGCGATGGCGCGTACGGCCGCGAGGGCGAGATCATCCAGCGCCAGGTCGACCATCTGGTGCGGCTGGTGGACGACCTACTCGACGTCTCGCGCGTCACGCGCGGCAAGATCGAACTGAAGGTTGAACAGGTCGAAATGGCGCAGGTGACGGGCCGCGCGCTCGAGATGGCGAGCCTGCTGGTCGAGCAGCGCGGTCACCATCTCGAAGTCGATGTCGAGCCGGGCCTAGTGTGGGAAGGCGATCCGGCGCGGCTGGTGCAGGTGGTGTCGAACCTCTTGACCAATGCCGCGCGCTACACCGAACCGGGTGGCCGGATCTGGCTGCGCGCACGGCGCGACGGCGCGGACGTGGTCGAGATCAGCGTGCGCGACACGGGCATTGGCCTGGCGCCGGCGATGCACGAGCAGGTGTTCGAGCTGTTCTTCCAGGGCAAACGCAGCATCGACCGCGCCGAGGGCGGGCTCGGGATCGGGCTGGCGCTGGTCAGGAACATCGTCGAGCTGCATGGTGGCAGCGTCGAAGCGCGCAGCGAAGGACGGGGCCTGGGCAGCGAGTTCGTGGTGCGCCTGCCGCTGCACGGTGTGGCGGGGCTGGCCGCGCCGGTGGCCGTTGTGGCCGCGCCGGTCATCGACAGCGCGCCGCAGCGGGTGCTGGTGGTGGACGACAATGCTGACGGCGCCAACACGCTGGCGCGCCTGCTGACGGCGCACGGGCACACGGTCGAGGTGTATCACGATCCGGTGGCGGCGCTGGCGGCGATTGAACGCTTCCGGCCCGACGTCGCGCTGCTCGACATCGGCCTGCCGGTGCTCGACGGCTACCAGCTCGCCGCGCGCATCCACGTGCTGCCGGCAGGGCGCCTGTGCCGGCTGGTCGCACTGACCGGGTACGGCCAGGCCACGGACCGCGCGCGCAGCCAGGCCAGCGGCTTCGCAGCGCACATGGTCAAGCCGATCAGCGGTGCCGAAGCGCTACGGGTCGTCGCCGGCGAGGCCGTGAGCGATTAAAATAGCCGCTTTCGACATTCAGGGAGAAGTACATGACTGATCTGCGCCAGCAATTCATCGGGTTTTCGGTCGAGGCCGAAGTATTGAAGTTCGGCCAATTCACGACCAAGGCCGGGCGCCTGTCGCCATACTTCTTCAACGCCGGCCTGTTCCACGACGGCGCCACACTGGGCAAACTGGCCCAGTTCTACGCGCAGACGCTGCTCGACTCGGGCGTCGAGTTCGACATGCTGTTCGGCCCGGCCTATAAGGGCATCACGCTGGCCTCCGCCACGGCAGTGGCCCTGGCCGCGAAAGGGCGCGACACGTCGTACGCCTACAACCGCAAGGAAGCGAAAGACCACGGCGAAGGCGGCACCATCGTCGGCGCCAAGCTGCAGGGCAAGGTCGTGATCATCGACGACGTGATCAGCGCCGGCACCTCAGTGCGCGAATCGGTCGCCATGATCCGCGCCGCCGGCGCCGAGCCAGCCGCTGTGTTGATCGCACTGGACCGCATGGAACGCTCGGGCGCCGACGACGCACTCTCCGAGCAGTCAGCCGTACAAGAAGTCTCGCGCGAATTCAACATCCCGGTGATCTCGATCGCCAACCTCGCCGACCTCTTCACCTACCTCGACACCCACACCGCCGACCCCCGCCTGTCGCAACACAAAGACGCCGTCTCCGCCTACCGCACCCGCTACGGCATCCAAAAGCAATAGCCCAACAATTAGGGGCAGAGTCGACTTATTGGGCAATTACCCAATGTTGTCAAACAATTCGACTCTGACCCTAATTTAGATTAGGCGGAAACTCTTGCAAATTAATTAGGGTCAGAGTCGACTTATTGGGCAATTCTCTAGAGTTGTCAAACAATTCGACTCTGACCCTCATTGTTTATGTGCTTGCAGGAATCGATTTATTTTCCGCTTGGAATATCCCTAATCAATTTGATCACTTGAACGGGAATCGGCTCAGCTTTCCTGCTTTGCGGACAGTTTTGGCCGTCCAAACAAATAGGGTCAGAGTCGAATTGTTGGGCAATTGCTCGCGGTCGCCCGATAAGTGGGGACAGAGTGGCCAAGTTAGGCAATCACTGCGGGTAAAAATGAATCAGGGTCAGCGTCGCATTGCTGGCAATCGTGGGCAATTGCTCAATAATTCGACTCTGACCCTAATTGAGAAGGAAGGGTTAGCTGGTCAGCTTTTTCTTCAGCAGTTCGGTGACTTGCGCTGGGTTGGCTTTGCCTTTGGAGGCTTTCATTGCCTGGCCGATCAGGGCGTTGATCGCGGCTTCTTTGCCGGCGCGGTATTGTTCGACGGATTTGGCATTGGCGGCCAGGACTTCGTCGACGATGGCTTCCAGTGCGCCCGTGTCCGAGATCTGTTTCAGGCCTTTCTGATCGATGACCGTGTCGGCCAGTGCTTCGTCGTCCGATTTCGCGTCCCACATTGCTGCGAAGACTTCTTTTGCGGCCTTGTTCGAGATCGTGCCGTCGGCGATGCGCTTGAGTAGCAGCGCCAGTTGCGCGGCGCTTACGGGCGAAGCCTGCAGCTCGACGCCTTCGCGGTTCAGTGTCGACGACACGTCACCCATCATCCAGTTGGCGGCCGACTTCGCGTTTTCCTTGCCGGCTTTTGCCACCACCGCTTCGTAGTACGTCGCCATCGTCTGCGACGACGTGAGCACCAGGCTGTCGTATTCCGGCAGGCCGTATTCGCCTGTGAAGCGTGCGCGCATGGCGCCTGGCAGTTCCGGCATCTCCGCTTTCACGCGCTCGATCCAGTCCTGGCCGATCGCCAGCGGCGGCAGGTCGGGGTCGGGGAAGTAGCGGTAATCCTGCGCGTCTTCTTTCGTGCGCATCGAGCGCGTTTCTTTGCGGTCCGGGTCCCACAGGCGCGTGGCCTGGATCACCTTGCCGCCGTCTTCGATCAGCTCGATCTGGCGCCGCACTTCGTAGTGGATCGCTTCTTCCATGAAGCGGAACGAATTCAGGTTCTTGATTTCGCAGCGCGTGCCGAATTCCTGCTGGCCGACCGGGCGCACCGAGACGTTGACGTCGCAGCGGAACGAACCCTCCTGCATATTGCCGTCGCAAACGCCCAGCCACATCACCAGCGAGTGCATCGCCTTGGCATACGCCACGGCTTCGGCTGCGCTGCGCATTTCAGGTTCGGACACGATTTCCAGCAGCGGCGTGCCGGCGCGATTCAGGTCGATCCCGCTCATGCCCGCATAGTCTTCGTGCAGCGACTTGCCGGCGTCTTCCTCGAGGTGGGCGCGGGTCAGGTTGACCGTTTTCATTTCGAGCTTGCCGTCTTTTTCGTAGGCGAAGGTCAGCGTGCCGCCCTGGACCACCGGATCGGCGAACTGGCTGATCTGGTAACCCTTCGGCAGGTCGGGATAAAAGTAGTTCTTGCGCGCGAAGACCGACTCCGGCGCGATGGTGCCGCCGACCGCCAGGCCGAAACGGATCGCGCGTTCGACCGCGCCGCGGTTCAGCACCGGCAGCACACCCGGCAGCGCCAGGTCGACCGGGCTGGCTTGTGTGTTCGGCTCGGCGCCGAAACGGATCGCGCTGCCGCTGAAGATTTTCGATTGGGTCGTGAGCTGCACGTGGTTCTCAAGACCGATGACGACTTCCCATTGCATAGTGTTCTCTCTTTGTTCTGTGTCGGCGCGAATCAAACGCCGTCCGGCGTGCGCGTATGCCAATCGGTCGCGAGCTGGTACTGGTGCGCGATGTTGAGCAGCTTGGCTTCGGCGAAGTAGTTGCCGATGATTTGCAGGCCGACCGGCCGCTTGCCGTTCTTCTCGCCGGCGCCGAAGCCGCACGGGATCGACATGCCGGGCAGGCCCGCCAGGCTGGTCGAGAGCGTGTAGATGTCGGCCAGGTAGTTCGCCACCGGGTCGTTCGACTTGGCGCCCAGATCCCACGCCACGGTCGGTGCGACCGGGCCCATGATCACGTCACACTTGTCGGCAAACGCGGCCTGGAAGTCGTCGGCGATCAGGCGCCGGATCTTTTGCGCCTGCACGTAGTAGGCGTCGTAGTAGCCGTGGCACAGCACATAGGTACCCACCAGGATGCGGCGCTTGACCTCCGTGCCGAAACCTTCGGCACGGGTTTTGCGGTACATGTCCTGCAAATCCTTGTACTCGCTGGCGCGGTGGCCGTAGCGCACACCATCAAAGCGCGACAGGTTCGACGAGGCTTCGGCCGGCGCGATGATGTAATAGGTCGGGATCGACAGCGCGGTCTTTGGCAGCGAGATGTCCACCAGCGTCGCGCCCAGTTTCACGAACTGTTCGAGCGCCGCGCGCACGGCGGCTTCGACGTCGCTCGCCAGGCCTTCGCCGAAATACTCGGCCGGCACGCCGATGCGCAGCCCGGTCAACGGGTGCTCCAGCGCGCGCGTGTAGTCTTCCGCGACGTTGCCCTGGTCGACCGTCAGGCTGGTCGAATCACGCTCGTCGAAGCCGATCATTTCATTGAGCAGCAGCGCGCAATCCTCGGCGCTCTGGGCGATCGGGCCGCCCTGGTCGAGCGACGAGGCAAACGCGATCATGCCGAAGCGCGATACGCGCCCGTAGGTGGGCTTGATGCCGGTGACGCCGCAGAACGCGGCTGGCTGGCGGATCGAGCCGCCGGTGTCGGTTGCGGTGGCCGCCGGCGCCAGGCGCGCAGCGATCGCCGCCGCCGAGCCGCCCGACGAGCCGCCCGGCACCGCCGTCGTGTCCCATGGATTCTTCACTGCGCCGTAGGCCGAGTTTTCATTGGCCGAGCCCATCGCGAATTCGTCGAGATTGACCTTGCCCAGCGTGACCATGCCGGCATTGCGGAAGCGCTCGACGACGGTCGCATCGAACGGGCTGACGTAGCCCTCGAGCATCTTCGAGCCGGCCGTCGTGCGCCAGTCGCGCGTGACGAAAATATCCTTGTGCGCGATCGGCACGCCGGTCAGCGGGCCGGCCGTGCCGGCGGCGAAGCGCACGTCGGCCTCGGCGGCCTGGGCCAGTGAGCGCGCGTGGTCCACGTGCAGGAAGGCGTCATGCTCGCTGGCGTCGATGCGGCCGAGGTAGTGGCGCGTCAGTTCGGTGCTCGAGATCTGCTTCGAGTGCAGGAGCGCGGACAGCTCCTTGAGGGTCTTGTTATGCATGTGCGTGTCGATTCTAAAAGCGGATTCGTGAGCGATTCAAAAGCCGGGATTACTCGATGACCTTCGGCACCAGATACAGGCCGTCCTGCGCTTTCGGGGCCGGCGCCTGGTAATCGTCGCGGTGGTTCTGTTCGGTCACCACGTCGTCGCGCAGGCGCAGCGGCAGGGCGAGGATCGCCGACAGCGGCTGGGCCAGTGGCGCCACGCCGGTGGTATCGACCGCCTGCATCTGCTCGGCCAGCGCGAAAATGCCGTTCAGCTCGGTCAGGGCGATCTCGGCATCGGCCTCGTTCATTTCGAGCTGGGCCAGGTTGGCAATGCGTTTTACGTCAGATAGGGTCAGGGACATGGCAAGGTGGCGCGGCCCAAGGCTACGCAGAATGTGATTAGGCGAATAAAGAATGTTGGCAAGTTGTCAGCGAACAGCATTTTAAAGTTGATAAAACCCTTCAAATATCGCGCAAACCGCTTGCAATTCGGTGGGGAAATCCACCTGTATTGGGCATGTAAACGACAAATTATAAGGTAGAATGGCGGGCTAATGCGTTGTCGTGCCGAAAGCTATGGCTCCCGCGCAATGAAAGTCCGCGGTGCCCTCGGTTGGCAGGTGCGGCACAGAATCCCCGATCAATGTTTAGGCGCACATTGATGCGCATCAGGACACCCATGTTTGGTTTTTTACGCAGCTATTTCTCGAACGACCTCGCCATTGACCTCGGTACCGCCAACACGCTGATTTATGTGCGCGGCCTGGGTATCGTGCTGGACGAGCCGTCGGTCGTCGCGATCCGCCAGCAGGGCGGGCCAAATGGCAAGAAGACGATCCAGGCGGTCGGCAAGGAAGCCAAGCAGATGCTGGGCAAGGTGCCGGGCAATATCGAGGCGATCCGCCCGATGAAGGATGGCGTGATCGCCGACTTCACCGTCACCGAACAGATGCTCAAGCAGTTCATCCGCATGGTGCACGAGTCCAAATTTTTCCGCCCGTCGCCACGCATCATCATCTGCGTGCCATGCGGTTCGACCCAGGTCGAGCGCCGCGCGATCCGTGAATCGGCGCTTGGCGCCGGCGCCTCGCAGGTGTACCTGATCGAAGAGCCAATGGCCGCGGCCATCGGCGCCGGCCTGCCGGTGTCGGAAGCAACCGGCTCGATGGTCGTCGACATCGGCGGCGGCACCACCGAAGTGGGCATCATCTCGCTGGGCGGCATGGTCTACAAGGGCTCGGTGCGCGTGGGCGGCGACAAGTTCGACGAAGCCATCGTCAACTACATCCGCCGTAACTACGGCATGCTGATCGGCGAACAGACGGCCGAAGCGATCAAGAAGGCGATCGGCTCGGCGTTCCCGGGTTCGGAAGTCAAGGAGATGGAAGTCAAGGGCCGCAACCTGTCCGAAGGCATCCCGCGCTCGTTTACCATTTCGAGCAACGAGATTCTCGAAGCGCTGACCGACCCGCTGAACCAGATCGTCTCGGCGGTCAAGAACGCGCTGGAACAGGCCCCGCCAGAACTGGGCGCCGACATCGCCGAAAAGGGCATGATGCTCACCGGCGGCGGCGCGCTGCTGCGCGACCTGGATCGCCTGCTGATGGAAGAAACCGGCCTGCCGGTGCTGGTGGCCGAAGACCCGCTGACCTGCGTGGTGCGCGGCTCGGGCATGGCGCTGGAACGGATGGACAAGCTCGGTTCCATCTTCTCGTACGAATAAGCCGCACGTGGTCTTCCAGGACGGGCAGGGCGTGCAGTCACAAGCTGCGCGCGACTGCCCGTCTTGATATGAACTCCCGCGTTACCACCACCAGAGCTCATGGAATATAGTCCTCCGCCGCTGTTCAAACAAGGCGCGCCCGCGCGTGTCAAGGTGACGGTGTTCGCGCTGATCGCGATCGTTCTGCTGGTGGTCGACGCCCGCATGGGGCTTCTTGCCGGCGTGCGTACGGTCGCCGCGACCGTGCTGTACCCGATGCAGATGGCCGCCATGCTGCCGCGCGATGCGGTGGGCAATATGGGCGTCTATTTCTCGTCGGTCTCCACGCTGCAAAAGCAGGTCCAGGCGCTGAAGAACCAGGAGCTGGCCCAGGCCCGCCTGCTGCAGCAGGCGCAGTTCCAGATGGCCGAGAACATCCACCTGCGGCGCCTGATGGACGGCAAGCAGCAACTGCCCGTGCAATCGCAGATGGCCGAAATCCTGTACGACGCGCGCGATCCGTCGACGCGCCGCATCGTCATCAACCGCGGCTCGCGTGACGACGTCACGCCCGGCCTGCCGGTGATCGATCATGCCGGCGTGGTGGGGCAGGTCACGCGCGTGTTCCCGTTCACGTCCGAAGTGACGCTCCTGACCGACAAGGACCAGGCCATTCCCGTCCAGGTGCTGCGCAGCGGTTTGCGCAGCATCGTGTACGGCCGCGGGCACTCCGGCCAGCTCGATCTGCGCTTCGTGGCCCAGGATGCCGACATCCAGGTCGGCGACGTGCTGGTCACGTCGGGCCTGGACGGCATGTACCCGGCCGGCCTGGCCGTGGCGCGCGTGACGCAGGTCGAAAAAGCGACCGGCTCGTTCGGCCGTGTCGTTGGCCTGCCGCTGGCCGGCATCGACCGCAACCGCCAGGTGCTCGTGATCATGTCGAACCACGCCTTGCCGGCGCGCCCGCCGCAGGAAACGCCGCCAACCGGCAACCGCCGCAAGCTGCCGGCGATGGCGCCGGTGCCGACGCCGCCGTTGCCCGCGTCCCCGTTGCCGGCCGCTGGCGCGCCGGCGGCCGTGCAGTCGCCGGTTGCGCCAGCGACGCCGGTCACCCCGGGCGCCGCACCAGCAACGACGCTGTCCACACCTGTGCCGGCTACAACGACACGCGCCGCTACTACGCCGGCGGTCCGGGCGCAGCCTGCACCGACGCCAGTCGTACCTGCGCCGTCAGCACCGTCACCAACCCGATAAGCGACCATGCCAGGTAACCGCCCGCATTACATCCTGCTGCCCGTCAGCCCGCTGTTCATCACGTTCAGCCTGGTGTGCGCCTTCATGCTCAACCTGATGCCGTGGGGCCGCTGGCTCGGCGCGCCCGACTTCGTCGCACTGGTGCTCGTCTTCTGGGGCATCCACCAGCCGCGCAAGGTCGGCATCGGCGTCGCCTTCTGCATGGGCCTCCTGATGGACGTGCACGATGCGAGCCTCCTGGGCGAGAATGCGCTGGCCTATACGCTGCTGTCGTACTTCGCCATCATGATCCACCGCCGCGTGCTGTGGTTCCCGACACTCACCCAGGCCATGCACGTGTTCCCGCTGCTGCTGATGGCGCAGGCGATCCAGCTGATCGTGCATTTCATCGTCTCCGGCCGCTTCCCGGGCCTGCTGCAGTTCATCGAGAGCGTGGTGGCGGTGATCCTGTGGCCCGTGATCACCTGGCTGCTGCTGGCGCCCCAGCGCCGCGCGGTCGACCGCGACCATACCCGTCCGATCTGACGACCTGAATCGACCAATAAGCGCATGACCGAATTCAAAGACAGCGATCGCGAGATCCACCAGTTCCGGATGCGCCTGACGGTGCTGATCGCCCTGGTCTTCATTTGCTTTGGCCTGCTGGTCGCGCGCGTCGTGTGGCTGCAGGTGCTGCACCACGACCAATACGCGGCCCAGGCCGAGGACAACCGCATCGCGCTGGTGCCGATCGTGCCCAACCGCGGCCTGATCGTCGACCGCAACGGCGTGGTCCTGGCGCGTAACTATTCGGCCTACACGCTTGAACTGACACCGTCGAAGCTGCAGGCGAACATGGAATCGGTGATCGACGAACTGGCCAAGCTGGTGCAGATCGAGCCACGCGACCGGCGCCGCTTCAAGCGCTTGCTGGAAGAGTCGCGCAGCTTTGCCAGCGTCCCGCTGCGCACGCGCCTGACCGATGACGAAGTGGCGCGCTTCACCGCCCAGCGCTTCCGCTTTCCCGGCGTCGAAGTGCAGGCGCGCCTGTTTCGCCAGTATCCGATGGGCGAGGTGGCCTCGCACGTGATCGGCTATATCGGCCGCATCAACCAGAAGGAAGCCGACGCGCTGGAAGAGGGCGACGACGCCGCCAACTACAACGGCACCGACCACATGGGTAAGGAAGGCGTCGAGAAGCGCTACGAGCGCCAGCTGCACGGCCAGACCGGCTACGAGCAGGTCGAACGCTCCGCTGGCGGGCGCGCCATTCGCACGCTGCGCCGCACGGCGCCCACGCCGGGCAGTAACCTGATCCTGTCGATCGACATCGAACTGCAGAAGATCGCCGAAGAAGCGTTCGGCGACCAGCGCGGCGCCCTGGTGGCGATCGAGCCGGCCACCGGTGACGTGCTGGCGTATGTGTCGCGCCCCGGCTTCGATCCGAACCTGTTCGTCGATGGTATCGACTCGCAGAGCTGGAACGAACTCAATACCTCGCTCGACAAACCGCTGATGAACCGGCCGCTGTCGGGTACCTATCCGCCCGGGTCGACCTTCAAGCCGTTCATGTCGCTGGCAGCGCTCGAGATGGGGTTCCGCCGGCCGCAGGATGCGATCCGCGATCCCGGTTTCTTCATGTTGGGCGGGCACCGCTTCAACGATGACAAGCCGGGCGGGCACGGAATCGTCAATATGTACCATTCGATCGCCCACTCGTGCGATACCTATTACTATCAGCTGTCCAACGAGATGGGGATCGATAACATCTCGAAGTTCATGCGCGAATTCGGCTTTGGCCAGCCCACCGGGATCGACCTCGATTACGAAAAGACCGGCGTGCTGCCGTCAAAAGAGTGGAAGGCCGAGCGCTTCAAGCGCAACCCGGCAGCCCAGAAGTGGGTCGGCGGCGACACCATTTCGGTCGCGATCGGCCAGGGCTTCAACAACTACACGATGCTGCAGCTGGCGCATGCCACCGCCATCCTGGCCAACAATGGCGTGGTGATGAAGCCGCACCTGGTCAAGATGATCGAGGACGGCGCCACCCGCGAGCGCACGCTCACCGTGCCGAAGGAAACCCGGCGCCTGGCCATGAAGCCCGAGCACATCGCCTTCATCAAGGATGCAATGGCGGGCGTGATCCGCGAAGGCACGGGCCAGAAAGCCTTTGCCGGCGCGCTGTACACCGCCGGCGGCAAGACCGGCACCGCCCAGGTGATTGGCCTGCGCGGCAAGAAATACAATGCCAACGCAATCGATGAACGTCACCGCGACAATGCGCTGTTTACCGTGTTTGCGCCGGCCGAGCAGCCGCGCATCGCGCTGGCGATGGTCGTTGAGAATGCCGGCTTTGGCGGGGCTATCGCCGCACCGATCGCGCGCAAGGTGCTCGATTACGCCATCCTGGGCAAGCGCCCGGCGCCGCCGGCCGAACCCAAAAAGGCCGAGCGCCCCGTCACCGTCAAGAAGACCGCACCAGCGCCAGCACAAGCACCAGCACCAGCGCCGGCGCCCGTGACCGCACCGCTCCAGACGGCCAGCGCACCCGCCGTCACCCGAACCGAGTAAACCATGGCCCATATTCCAGAACGGCGTTCGCTGCGGCGGCGCCTGCGCCCCTATTTCACGGTATTCGACCTGCCGCTCACGCTGATCCTCGCGGTCCTGGTCACGATCAGCATGATCACCATGTCGTCGGCCGGCGCCGACTTCCCGGACCGGGTCGAGCACCAGATCCGTAACTTCCTGCTGTCGTTTGCCGTGATGTGGATCGCCGCAAACATCGCGCCGCAAACGCTGATGCGTCTGGCCGTGCCGATCTACACCATCGGCGTGGCGCTGCTGGTCGCAGTGGCCATGTTTGGCCTGATCAAGAAGGGCGCGCGGCGCTGGCTGCACATCGGTGTGATCGACATCCAGCCGTCCGAGATCATGAAGATCGGCGTGCCCCTGATGCTGGCCTGGTATTTCCAGACCCGGGCCCAGGTCGCCGGCTGGAAAAATTACCTGGCCGCCGGGGCGCTCCTGATGATTCCGGTCGCGTTCATCATGAAGCAGCCCGACCTGGGCACGTCGCTGCTGGTGGCGTCATCGGGGTTGTACGTGATCTTCCTGGCCGGCCTGTCGTGGAAGGCCATTGCCGCCGTGTCGGTACTGGGGCTGGCCAGCCTGCCGGTGGGCTGGTCGATGATGCACGATTACCAGCGCGAGCGGGTGATGACGCTGATCGATCCTACCTCCGACCCGCTGGGCAAGGGCTTTCACATCATCCAGTCGATCATTGCGATCGGCTCCGGTGGCGTGAGCGGCAAGGGCTATATGAAGGGCACGCAGGGTTACCTGGAATTCGTGCCCGAGCGGACCACCGACTTCGTGTTCTCGGTGTATTCGGAAGAATTCGGCCTGATCGGCAACCTGTTCCTGCTGTTCGTGTACCTGCTGCTGATCGGGCGCGGCCTGATGATCGCGGCCAATGCGGCCAATACCTTCGGGCGCCTGCTGGCCGGGTCGATCTCGATGATTTTCTTTACCTATGCCTTTGTCAACATGGGCATGGTGGCGGGCATCCTGCCCGTGGTCGGGGTGCCGCTGCCCTTCATGAGCTATGGCGGCACTGCCTTTATCACACTCGGCCTTGGCGCCGGCATATTGATGAGTATTCAAAGACACCGTAAACTGGTGAAGACTTAACTAGCAGGAGGACTGCCAATGGGCGTTCGCAAAAACATCCCGGCGGTCGTAGCGGTTGCCTTTCTTGTCACGGCGTGCAGCAGTACCGGTGAACACAAACGCCTGTCGCCATTCCCGTGGCCGCACAAGCCCACCGCCAAGCATGGCCCCGCGCCCAAGCTGCCTGCCGCCAATTCGGGGCGGGGCGGTTATTACAAGGATGACGGCCCGGGCGAGAATCCGCCCGACGGCCTGCTCGAGACGCCCGACGCGGTCGTCGTGGCCGAACCGTTCAACAAGTTCACCAGCCGTCCCTACACGGTGCTGGGCAAGACCTACACGCCGCTGGGCAACGATGAACGGTTGACCCAGCGCGGCATCAGCACCTGGTATGGCAAGAAATTCCATGGCCAGCGCACGGCCTCCGGTGAGCTGTACGACATGTACAAGATGACGGGTGCACACCCGACGCTGCCGATTCCGTCGTACGTGCGCGTGACGAGCCTGGAAAGCGGCCAGTCGGTGGTCGTGCGCATCAACGATCGCGGCCCGTTCCATTCCACGCGCATCATCGACGTGTCGTACACGGCCGCGCTGAAACTGGGCCTGCTCGGCAACGGCAGCCACGAGGTCGAGATCGAGCGCCTGTTCCCGGGCGATCCGATCGTCAATCCGGCGCAGATTGCCGCCGCGCGGCGTGAAGCGACCTCGCAGGCGCAATCGGCGCCGCCCGCCATCGCCGCGCTGATGCTCGAAGACCGGGTGCAGGCCGACAGCGGCGCCGTCGTGCGCCTGGTGGAGCCGGCGACACCCGCGGTGCAAGCCGCGCCGGCGCCGCGCGCCACGACGGGCGAGTACTACATCCAGCTTGGCGCGTATGGCCGCACCGGTACCGCCGAAGCGATCAGCGACCAGATCGCGCGCGCCGGCGTGGACGTGGGCACGCTCGAAGTGGTGAAGGTGGGGGCATTCAATCGCCTGTACGGCGGGCCGTATCCGACCCGCGCCGAGGCGATCGAGGCGATGGACGCGCTGCCGGCTTCATTGGGATTGAAGCCGATCGTCGTGCGGCGCTGACGCCTCGCCGGATCGTTCCGAACCGTCTTATACGGTTGCGCGCTTGCTGCGGCGACGCACGGCGCCCAGACCGGCCAGACCGGCGAGTGCCAGCAGGATGCTCGATGGCTCCGGCACTTCGGCGGATGCCACGACTTCCGTGTAATCCAGCAGCAGCTGTGAATTGGTCAGGATCAGGTCGCCCGCGACTTTCAGATTCAGCGTCAGCTGGTCGCTGCGCAGCAGTTCGTCGATGATCGACTGGTTCGAGATGATGCCGCTGATCGTGAAGGCGCCGGTGTAGTCGCGGGTGATGGTCGTTGTATCGGTCCAGCTCTTCGTATAAAAACCGTAGCAGTGGTTGTAGAAGCAACCCTTGCCTTCATACTTGGCATGGAGCGGGCTCGAGGTGGTTTTGCTCGATTCGGTCAGTGCGGTGCTTCCCGTGCCGAGAACGACGTCGCCGATCGACAGCGCAGCGCTTTCCTGCTGGCCCGTGCGGTTTACCGTCGCGTAATTTGTCAGATAACGTGCGAAGCTCACCGCGGTATGGGGCCGCCAGCCCGTCATGCTGCTGCCGGTGGAGACGGGGGCCGACGTCATGAACGTATCCGCTCCATCGTCACGAAACGAAAACGAGTAGGCCAGGCTGTTGACCGTGTAGTCGGTCGGCAGGAACGATTTGCCACTGAACACGGCGCTGTAGTTGTTATTGGCCAGGTCGCTCGATGCAAACGCACCGGTCATGGCGATTGGGGTGGCCAGTGCTGCAGCAGAGATGGTGCACAGGGTGGTCAGCAAAGCAGTGGTGATCAGTTTTTTCATGGCAAGTTCGAGGTTTTAATTTAAGAAACAATAATTTGTATGTAGCAATAGTTATGCCAGCTAAGCAACTAATTGATTATAAACAACCTTATTTTCTTAAAAAAACTTAGTGTAAAGAAATTCGACACTTTTTCACCTCCGCGCAATACACATGGACGAAAAAAAGCGCACCCGCAGGTGCGCCGTTGATGGACTGTGTGCGATTTAACTGCAGCGGGTGATGTCGACGCCGCTGTAGTCGTCGGCGATGCCCGTCAAGCGATCGCGCTCGCCAGCGTCGATCTGGCGATACTGGTAGCCGGCGCGCGTCACTTGTGGTCCACGTGGCAGGATGCGCACGCCGCGCACGCCCTGGCGCTGCAGGTCAGCTACGAGCTTTTGCGCCGCACCGTCCGACTTGAACACGCCGAGCGAAATCGCATAGCGTAGTGGCGACGTGTCGTTCTGCATGATAAAGAAGTTGGTCACGCCCCGTTCCCTGAGCTCGGCGACACGGCGCTGGGCGCCTTCGCGGCCGCCGTTCGGTGGCAGATAGACGAGGCGGCTCGTCACTTCCTGGTACGGGATCTCGATGCGCGACTGGCGCGGCGCGAGGCCAAGCCGTGCGACCCGGGCCTCGAAGCGGCGCGCATCGGCCGTGCTGAACGGGCCGGCCTGCATGCAGGCGACCAGATCCCGCGCAACTGGCACTGGCGCTGGCGCTGGCTCGGGCAGGGGCTCAGCCACTTCGGCTTGCGGCGCCGGTGCAGCGCTCGCCGCAGCCTGTCTGGCCTGCGTTGGCGTGAGCTGCTGCATGCGTTCGGGCGCAAGCTGGTTCTTCAGGCGCGCCGGCTCGCGCGCCCCATCACCCGGCTGGCCGAGCAGGCCCTGGCCATACGCCAGCAAGACCCCATTGGCGCCCAGCAGCGCCCAGAACACGAATTTCAGCACCGCATATCTCCCGTCGAGCCGGTGGCTGCTGCATGCAGGCCGACCAGTACGATGTTATCGACCACCTGGTGCGCAACCTTGAGGGCTGGCGCTATATGGGGCGCGGCGCCACCCGAGACGATGCAGAAGGCGCCGCCCAGGCCGGCAACCGCGCGCTCGATCGCGCCCGCCTGCGCCGAGAGCAGGCCGGACAGGATCGCATCCTGCGTATTGTCGCCAAACAGCGGCGGCAATGCGCCGGCGTCGACCTGTGGCAGTTGCGCCGTGTTGCGCGCCAGGCTCGCGGCCATCAGGGCCAGCCCGGGCAGGATCATGCCGCCGATGAAGTGGCCATTGGCGCGTACCGCGTCGACCGTGGTTGCGGTGCCGCAGGTGGCCAAGATCAGGTCCTGGCCGGGGGCCAGCGCGCGCGCGCCGATGGCGGCGGCAAAGCGGTCGCACCCGAGCCGCGCCGGCTCGCGATAGCCGTTGGTGATGCCTGCGCGCTGCGGCGTTGACGCGAACCACTCTACCTGCGCATGCGCCGGCAGCAGGGCCGCGATGCGTTCGGCCAGCGCGGGCCCCGCCACGTTCGACACCAGCACGCGCGTGGCGCCGGCCCAGTCGGACGCCAATGCATCCAGCCCGGCATGCGCCACCGCGCCAGTGGCCGACCAGGCGCCAGGCGCCGCGCCTTCGGCTGCCAGCGCCCACTTGACGCGGGTATTGCCGGCATCGATCAGCAGCATCATGCTTTCACCCGCAGTGAGACGTCGCCGGCCATCACGGTGATGCGGCCTTCATCCGTATCGAGCAGCAGGCGCCCGCTATCATCGACACCGGCCGCGCGGCCTTCGTGCCGCACGACGCCGCCGTCGAGCAGGACGACGGTCTCGCCCTGCCATGCATGGCGCAGGTTCCAGCGCGCGCTGAAGGCGGCAAACCCGCGCGCGGTAAATTCGCGCAGGCAGCCGGCAAGGCCGTCGAGCAGCGCGGCCATCAGCGCGTCACGGTCCATGCGCGCCAGCCATGGCATGCCGGCCGCGCTACGGCCCAGCTGCGCTTCCATCTCATCGGGCATCAACAGGTTCAGGCCGATGCCGATCACGCACCAGGTGCCGCCGCCAGGGGCGGACTGGGTTTCGATCAGGATGCCGGCCAGTTTGTCGCCATCCTTGAGGACATCGTTCGGCCACTTCAGCTGCACCTGCTGGCCCAGCGTGCCAAGCGTGTCGGCCAGCGCCACGCCCACCGCCAGCGGCAGGCCAAGCAGCGCCTGCGGCCCGCCGTCGAAGCGCCAGGCCAGCGAAAACGTCAGCGAGCCTTCGGGCGACGACAGCCAGCTGCGCCCGGCGCGCCCGCGGCCGGCGCTTTGATGTTCGGCGATCAGCAGCAGCGGGGCGGCGAGTGTGCTGGCGCGCGCGAGCAGGTCGGCGTTGGTCGACCCGGTCTGCGCGACGACTTCAACGGCCACGCCTGCGCGTGACAGCGCGGCAATGGAAGCAGCGTTCATGGGTGCTCCCGGCGCGGCTTGGTCGGCGCGCGCGCAAAGAGACGGTCGAACAGGGCGTTGGGCATCAGGCGCAGCAGCTTGGCGACGACGCCCATCTGCCACGGCAGCACGCGGTAACTGTCGCCGCGCGCGATCGCCGCGACAGCCCGCGTGGCAAAGCGTTCGGGGGGCATCAAAAAGGGCATGGGGAAGCGGTTGGCACGGGTCATGGGGGTATCGATGTAGCCGGGCGCGATGGTCACGACGCGAATGTTCGACGGCCGCAGTTCCACGCGCAGCGCTTCGCAATAGCTGTGCAGCGCGGCCTTGCTGGCGCAGTAGGCACCGGCGCCGCGCATGCCGCGAATGCCGGCCACGCTGCCGATGCCGACCAGGCGGCATGGCGTCGACTGGGTTTTCATGGCGGCGATGAACGGTGCGAACGTCGCCACCGTGGCATTCATATTGGTGGCGAAGACGGCGTCGAACACAGCCAGGTCGTCGGCCTGCTCGGTCAGCGTGCCCTGCGAAATGCCGGCGCAGGCGATGACGATGTCGGCGCCGCCGTTCGCGGTGAGGAAATCCTGCGCCGCGGACGCGAGGGCCGCGCGATCGAGCACGTCGACCGCATACACCTGGTGGCGCGAAGCGTCAGGCAGCGATTGACGCAGTTGGTCGAGCGCGTCGCGCCGCCGGCCGAGCAGGCCCAGCGTCGCGCCGCGCGCGGCATATTCGCGCGCCAGCGCGGCGCCGATGCCGCTCGAGGCGCCGGTGATGAAGACGCGCTGGCCCGGCAGCGACATGCCGGATCAGCGCTGGTTGCGCACGATGGCGACGTCGATGCCGCTGTCGAGCAGCTTGGCACGCGCGCGGTTGACGCCTTCGACCTGCGTGAACGGGCCGACGCGCACGCGGTGCAGCACGCCGCTGTCGGTGCTGCGGTCGGTGATCGCAGCCTCGAAGCCCAGCAGGGCCAGTTTGGCGCGGGTGTTTTCGGCGTCCGACATTTCACGGAACGCGCCCGCTTGCAGGTAATAGATGTAGCCGTCGGTGACGGCGGCAGCCGCGGGCGCCGCGACCGTGTTGACGGGCGCTGGCGATGGCGCCGGGGTTGGCGCGCGGCGCGGCGCCTGCATGCCGGCGATCGCAGCGCCCAGTGGATCGGCGTCTGCGGGCGCTGCAGTTGGCGCGGCGGGGGCGGAGGGTGTGGCTGGTACTGCCGGTGCGGCAGCCGGTGCACTTGGCGCCGGCTTGGGCGTCTCGCGCACTGGCGTGCGGGTGCCGTACAGCGGCTTGTTCGGATCGTTGGCCTGGCTCGGCTCGAGGTCGGCCGGGCGGCCCATCTTGTTGGAGCGATCGGTAAAGGGCGAGGCGCCCTTGGTGATCACGAGTGCGACCGCCACTGCGATGCCCAACCCGATGATCAGGCCGATGATGATGCCCGTCAGGGTGCTGCCGCGCTGGCGGAGGGGCGAGAAGGATCGAATGGCGGTCATGACGCTTTCTGGTTGGACAGTGGGATGCAGTGATTACATTTTGTCCGGCGCCGACACGCCGATCAGCGCGAGGCCGTTGCGCAGCACCTGGCGCGTGGCCGCGGCCAGCGCGAGGCGGGCCAGCTTGAGCGGCTCGTCGTCGTCCAGCAGCCACTTGTGCGCGAAGTAGTAGCTGTGCAGGTCGCCGGCCAGTTCGCGCAGGTAGAACGCGACCTGGTGCGGGCCCAGTTCAGCCAAGGCGCGCTCGAGCACTTCAGGGTACGACGCCAGCTTGGCCAGCAGTTCGAATTCCTTCGGCGAGGTGAGCGGCGACAGATCGACGCTGGCGAGCGAAGCGACATCGCCGCCCCAGTTGGCCAGCGCCGAGCAGATGCGCGCGTGGGCATACTGGACGTAGTACACCGGGTTCTCGTCGCTCGTTTCGAGCGCGACGTTCACGTCGAACACGAACTCGGTGTCGGCCTTGCGCGAGATGAGGAAGAAGCGCACCGCGTCGCGGCCACGCGTGACATCGCCCGCGCCCGACCAGTCGATCAGGTCGCGCACGGTGACGTACGAGCCGGCGCGCTTGGAAATCTTGACCTCTTCGCCGTCCTTCATCACGGTGACCATCTTGTGCAGCACGTAGTCGGGATAGCCTTGCGGGATGCCGATGTCCACGGCCTGCAGGCCGGCGCGCACGCGCGCGATCGTGCCGTGGTGGTCACTGCCCTGGATGTTGATCGCCTGGTCGAAGCCGCGGCGGAATTTCTGGATGTGGTACGCCACGTCCGGCACGAAGTACGTATAGGTGCCGTCGGACTTGCGCATCACGCGGTCCTTGTCGTCGCCGTAGTCGGTGGTCTTGAGCCACAGCGCGCCGCCGTCTTCGTAGGTCTTGCCCGAGTCGACCAGCGTCTTGACGGCGGTGTCGACCTTGCCGTCGGCGTACAGCGACGACTCGAGGTAGTAGTTGTCGAACTTGACGCCGAAGGCCTGCAGATCCTGGTCCTGCTCATTGCGCAGGTAGGTCACGGCGAAGCGGCGGATCGATTCGAGATCGTCGACGTCGCCGCTGGCGGTGGCCGGCTCGCCATCGCTGGCCGAGACGGTTTTTTTGGCCAGGAAGTCGGCGGCGATCTCGGCGATGTAGTCGCCGTTGTAGGCCGATTCTGGCCATTCGGCGTCGCCCGGCTTGAAGCCGCGCGCGCGTGCCTGCACCGAGTTCGCCAGCGTGGCGATCTGCACGCCCGCATCGTTGTAATAGAACTCGCGCGTGACGTCGTGACCCTGCGACAGAAACAGCGACGCCATCGCGTCGCCCAGCGCGGCCTGACGGCCGTGACCGACGTGCAGCGGCCCGGTCGGGTTGGCCGAGACGAATTCGATGATCACGTGGTGGCCGGCGCCGCTGGTGCCGCTGCCGAATGCCGCGCCCTGTTCGAGCACGCTGCGCGCGACCGATTGCTTGGCGCTGGCCGCCACGCGCAGGTTGATGAAGCCGGGGCCGGCTATGTCGGCCGCGTCGATCAGCCCCTGCGCGCCTGGTTCGGCCAGCAGTGCGGCGACCAGGCGCGTGGCCAGTTCGCGCGGGTTGGTCTTGAGTGGCTTGGCTAGCTGCATCGCGATATTGCAAGCGATGTCGCCGTGCGACGGATCGCGCGGCCGTTCGAGCACCACGTTCGGGGTTAGATCGGTACCGGCAACGATCGGCGCGAGGGCGGCCTGGAACAGGGCAACGATTTGTTGTTTTTGTTGGGCGAGCATGGGAATGGTCGAAAATGTAATGAGGCGGCGCCTGGAGGTCAGGCAAACAGTGCACATTATACTAGCTTGACGGGCCGCTTTGGCGGGCTGCGGCGCCAGCGGCCGGCGTATCACCCACTATCAGGATAACCACAGCGGCCACTATATTAAGCGTCGTCAAAGGCATAACCGTTACAATGGGAGCCCATTTTCGCAACATTTTATTCGCCATGACTGACAAGCGTCCAACGCTCTCCCTGAAACCCAAGGCCAAGCCGGCGTCCGACCGGCGCGGCGCCGGCGCGGCAGGCCGCAAGCCGGCCCAGGCCGCCGAGCGCGCGCAACCACGCGCACAGGGACAAGGGCAGGGCAGTCAGGGGCAAGGCGAACGCGCACCGGCCCAGCCGGCAGCGGCGTCCGGCTATCAGTTGAAGCACCACGTCGTGCGCGCGCCGCGTGAAGAGCCGCGCCTGCGCGCCAGTCATGAAGTAAAAGTTGCGCCGCAGCGCGACTACAAGCCCGACCTCAAATCCGACTCGCTGGCCCTTGCGCTTCTGGGCGCGGCCAGCGCCGTCGCCCGCGTGCAGGGCGGCATGGCGCTGCCGCAGGCGCTGTCGATCGTGTTCGGCGCTTACGACGTCACGCCGCAAACGCGCGGCGCAATCCAGGATATCGCCTACCGCACGATGCGCCAGCTGGGCCGCAGCGAAACGCTGCTGGGCCTGATGACGAGCAAGGCGCCCGAGCCGCCGATGCTGGGCGCGCTGCTGTGCGCGGCGCTGTCGCTGCTGGACCCGCCCGAGGGCACGCCGGCCCCGTACGAAGCATTCACCGTGGTCGACCAGGCCGTCACCGGTGCGGCAGCGCATCCCGATTTTGCGCATGCCAAGGCGATGGTCAATGCGGTGCTGCGCCGCTTTCTGCGCGAGCGTGAATCGCTGGTCGAAGAAGCGCTGCGCACACCGCTGGCGCGCTGGAATTATCCGCAGTGGTGGATCGATACGGCGCGCGCCGCGTACCCACGCGACTGGGAAGCCGTGCTTGCCGCGGGCAACGCACATCCGCCACTGACGCTGCGCGTGAACCGTCGCCGGCAAGAGGTCGCCGCCTACCTGCAGTCGCTGCAGGATGCGGGCCTGGACGCGGAGCAGGTGGGGCCGTACGCGGTGCGCCTGGCGCAGGCAATCAATGTGAGCCAGATTCCCGGCTTTGCCGAGGGTGTGGTGTCGGTGCAGGATGCCGGCGCCCAGCTGGCCGCGCCGCTGCTCGACCTGCAGGATGGCATGCGCGTGCTCGACGCGTGCGCAGCCCCTGGCGGCAAGAGCGGCCATATCCTCGAGACGGCAAACGTCGAACTCACCGCCGTCGACACCGATGCGCTGCGCCTTGGCCGGGTGGGCGACAATCTCGGCCGCCTGGGCTTGGCCGCGCAGCTCGTGACGGCCGATGCCGGCGCAACCGACTGGTGGGATGGCCGTCAATACGACCGCATCCTGGCCGACGTGCCGTGCACGGCGTCGGGCATCGTGCGCCGCCACCCGGATATCCGCTGGTTGCGCCGCAAGTCGGATACATCCCAACTTGCAACACTTTCAGCCAAAATACTCGACAACCTTTGGCAGATGCTGCTGCCGAATGGTAAATTGCTATTCGTGACATGTTCGCTCTGGCCCCAGGAATCGGAGGCGCAGGCGGCTGCCTTCGCGGCCCGCCACGACGCGGTCCGCCTCGATGCGCCGGGCCAACTGCTGCCCGTCGGTGGCGCCGGACAGGATCATGACGGTTTGTTCTACGCCCTGTTCCAGAAGAAAGCGGCGTGAAGTTCTTTTCACTACGCGCATTATTTAAGGCCCCGGCTCCCCCGTGACGTTACGATTTTTCCGCCTTCTCGCCTGTCAGTTTCTGCTGGCGATCGCGTGCGTTGCCATGGGCACGCCGGCGCAGGCGGCCGACGACATCGAAATCACCCGCGCAACCATCGAAGCAAGCGACGATGGCTACCGCCTCAACACGGCCTACAACTTCGAGCTGAACCACGGCCTGAAGGACGCGATCCAGCACGGGGTCCAGCTGCACTTCACCACCGAGATCGAACTCACGCGCCCGCGCTGGTACTGGCGCGACGAAAAGGCGGTCTCGCTAAAACGCACCATCCGCATTTCGTACGACGTGCTCACGCGCCAGTATTACGTGGTCGTGGTGGGGTCGTTCCAGGAACGCTTCCAGACCTTTGAAGACGCGATGTTCATGATCCGGCGCCCGACGCGCTGGCTGATCGCGCCCAAGGGCACGCTCAAGGCCGGCGAAGTCTATGAAGTCTCGCTGCGCATGTTCATGGACCGCGAGTACCTGCAAAAGCCGTTGCAGGTCAATGCCTTCAACGACTCGGACTGGCGCCTGACCTCCAGCCGAAAGACGTTCACCTACCGTGCGGAGTGAAGTGATCAGCGGTGGGGTGCGCTATGCGCTGATCGTTGGCGGTGCCATCGTCTCGATCCTGCTGTTCCTGCTGGCCGGCGCATCCGACAACTCAGGCTTCTTCGGCCGTTACTACAGCTGGCTCCTTGGCCTGACCGCCGCGATGGCGTTCCTGCTCCTGATCGTCGTGGTCGTGGCGCTGGGGCGCCTGTACTCCCGCTACAAGGCCGGCAAGTTCGGCTCCCGGCTCATGGCGCGGCTGGTGCTGCTGTTTGCCGGCATCGGCATCCTGCCCGGTCTCGTCATCTTCATCGTGTCGGTCCAGTTCGTGTCGCACTCCATTGACTCGTGGTTCGACGTCAAGATCGAATCGGCCATCGAATCGGGCCTGAACCTGGGCCGCGCCGCGCTCGACGAATCGCTGTCCGAACTGGGCGCCACCGCGCAGACTGCCGCCGCCACGCTGGCAGGGCAGAGCGACATGACCGCGCAACCGGTACTCGCGCGCCTGCTGCTTGACACCAGCGGCCTGCAAAGCGTGATGCTGGTCGACGCCAACGGCGCCGTGCTGTCCGCCGCCACCGAAGACCGCGGCGCCAACCTGGCGGCCGACGCACCCAATGAACGCATGCTGCGCAGCGCCGGGATGCCGGGCGGGTATGCCCAGGCCGAGGGCGGTGTCGGCCCTGCCGATGCGGGCGACGAGGCCGCAGACGGGGCCTCGAATGCGCTTGATGCCGTGACCGGCCTGCGCCTGCGTGTCGTGATGGCCGTGCCCGAACCGCCGGGCGTGCAGCAGCGCTACCTGCAACTGCTGCAGGCGGTGCCGGTCGGCCTGGCGTCGAACGCCGAGGTGCTGCGTTCGGCCTCCACCGAATACCGGCTGCGCCTCGAAGCGCGCACCGGCCTGCGCAAGATGTACATCGTGACCCTGACCCTGACGCTGCTGCTGGCGATCTTCGGGGCGATCGGCAGCGCCTTCCTCATTGCCGGCAACCTCGCGCAGCCGCTGCTGGTGCTGGCCGAAGGCACGCAGGCGGTGGCCGAGGGCGACCTGTCGCCCCGGCCGATCGTCGAGACCAACGATGAACTGGGCACCTTGACCCGATCCTTCAATGCGATGACGGGCCAGCTGTTCGAAGCCAGGAGCGCCGTGGAGCGTAACCGCGCCGCGCTGCAAAGCGCCAAGGCCCACCTGGAATCGGTGCTGGCGAATATGTCGGCCGGCGTGATCGTGCTCGATGCCGAAGGCGTGGTGGTCAACTCGAACGATGCGGCGTACCGGATCCTGCAGGTGGAGCCGGGCGCGATGGCCGGGCCGCTGAACCGCATCGCCGGCCTCGAACATTTTTCGAACACGGTCACGCGCTCGTTCTCGGCGCAAAGCGCCCACGTGGCGGCCGAGCGCCGCAAGCGCGCGCACTGGCAGCAGCAGATCGAGATCCCGCGCGACGCCCAGCGCAAGACCGGCGCTGCCGACGAACAGGAGCACGACATCGTGCTGCTGGCGCGCGGCTCGCGCCTGCCGGTGGGCGCCGACAGCGGCTTCATCGTCGTGTTCGACGATATCTCGGACGTGATCACGGCCCAGCGCTCGGTGGCCTGGGGCGAGGTGGCGCGCCGCCTGGCGCACGAAATCAAGAACCCGCTCACGCCGATCCAGCTGGCGGCCGAGCGCATGCAGATGAAGCTGGCCGAGCACCTGCCGCAGGCGCAGGCCGACCTGCTCCAGCGTGGCACGACCACGATCGTCAATCAGGTCGACGCGATGAAGCGCATGGTCGACGACTTCCGCGACTATGCGCGCACGCCGCCGGCGATGCTCGACCAGCTCGACCTGAATGGCCTGATCGCCGAGATCCTCAGCCTGTACCTGGCCGACGACGGCAGCGACATCATTCATGCGAACCTCGCGCCCGACCTGCCGCGCGTGATGGGCGATGCGACCCAGTTGCGCCAGGTGATCCACAATCTGGTCCAGAACGCGCAGGATGCGCTGGTCGAGCGAGGGCCGGATGCGCCGGCGCCGCGCGTGGACATCACGACCGAGGCGATCCAGTACACGGGCGCCGGCGGCCTGGCCGGCACTGCGGTGCGTTTGGCGATCGTCGACAACGGGCCCGGTTTCGCGCCCCGCATCCTGGCGCGCGCGTTCGAGCCGTACGTGACGACCAAGGCGCGCGGCACGGGTCTTGGGCTCCCGATGGTCAAGAAAATCATCGACGAACACGGTGGCCGCATCGATGTGGGGAACCGCAGCGATGGAACTGGCGCAGCAGTGTCGATTTTGCTGTTAAAGTTAGCTCCCGAAGCAAGCTTGGCTTAAGGACAACTGAACAAGCGGCTGCGTGTTGCCCTGCCAATCGCACCGCCTGGCAGTACACTGCGCCGTGTTTGTCAGTACAGTGCGTTTTCCGGCCGATCGTGGCTCCGCTCGTAATGGTTTTTCGAACTCCCCTTCAGTGCAAAAAACTTATAAAATTGCACACACGTCGGGTAGAAGATCAGGAAGGTAGAAGAGATGGCGAACATACTGGTAGTTGACGATGAAATGGGAATCCGGGAGCTGCTCTCCGAGATTCTCGGTGACGAAGGTCATGCCATCACCCTGGCCGAGAACGCGCAGCAAGCGCGTGAGGCGCGCGCGGCCGGCGCCCCGGATCTCGTGCTGCTCGATATCTGGATGCCTGACACCGATGGCGTCACGCTGCTCAAGGAATGGCAGCGCGACGGCCTGTTGACCATGCCGGTCATCATGATGTCGGGTCACGCGACCATCGACACCGCAGTCGAAGCGACGCGTATCGGCGCGCTGAACTTCCTCGAGAAACCGATCGCGCTGCAAAAGCTGCTCAAGGCCGTGCAGCAGGGCCTGAGCCGCGCGCAGGAAGTCGCGCGTGCGCCGATGGCGCCACCGCGCCCGATCGCACCGAGCGTGCCAAGCATGGCGCTCGATGGCGGCGGCGCGGCATCCGCATCGGCCTCGCCATCGGCGCCGATGTTCGCATCGGCCAATACGCAGCCGGGCGCCGGCGCGGCCCTTGGCAATGGTGCGCGCATGGTGCATGCGATGTCGCAGGGCGAGGGCACCGGCTACACGCTGTCGTTCGACCTGCCGCTGCGCGAAGCACGTGACGCGTTCGAGCGCATGTACTTCGAACACCATCTGGGCCGCGAAGGCGGCAGCATGACGCGCGTGGCCGAAAAGACGGGCCTGGAGCGCACCCACTTGTACCGCAAGCTCAAGCAGCTGGGCGTCGAGCCGGGCAAGCTGGCCAAGAAAGGGGGCTGATGGCCCGCGCGGCCACCAGTCTCGTTACCGGTTCGAAGGCTGCGGCGCGCGAAGCGGCCATTGCGGCGCTCCTGGCCGCACCATTCGATGCAGCGTCTGCATTTCCTGCGTCCGTCAGCAGCCTCGCTGACGGACCAGCCTCTCCCGCAAGCCGCCTGCCGGCGCCCGCCATCCCGTTCGACGCTGTCATCCTCGAAGGCCTGGGCGTGGCGGCCACACCGCTCGAAACGGGTCCCGGCCTGCAGGTCATGCGCATCGCGCCGGGCTGCCTGTGCTGCGACGGCAATCTGGTTTTGCGTGTAACATTGAATCGTCTGCTGCGCCAACGCCCTCGGCGCCTGTTCATCGGTCTGGCGAGCAGCGAACACCTTGATCAGTTGCGATCGTGGCTTGCAGCACCGCCATACGATCAGCTGTTGGCCCTGGAACCGACCGTGCACGCCTGAGTTTTACGGGTGCGTTCACTTGAAATCCAGCTGGCCAGCCCCACCTCTTTATCGAAGTGAACAGCCTGCCATTCGCCGCCATCCGGCAGGTTGGCACCAACTTTCTGATCGAAGGAGTCAACATGAACATGATCTATAACAGTGAACAGTACAGCGTCGTCGAATTCGGCGTCGACCGTGAACTCGAAGCACTGCGCTTTGGTGGCTTCGAGATCGTCGACAAGGCCGGCCGGCGCGAAGCGTTCATCGGCGGCCGACTCGCGCAATCGTTCCGACGCGATGTCAACAACCTGATCGCCAGCGAACCGACGATGGAAGAAATCGACGAGTTCCTGGGCGAGTACGACACCCTGATGAGCCAACCGGTGGTGCTGCATTAAGCCGCTGGTGAAGTACCTGCCGCGCCATCGCCAGCCAAGGTGATGGCGCTCTCATTTCAGTAGCTTACGAAGCTGTACCATGTGCCAGTTACTTGGAATGAACTGCAATGTCCCCACTGACATTGTCTTTTCTTTTACCGGCTTCGCCCACCGCGGCGGCCACACCGATACCCACCACGATGGCTGGGGAATCGCGTTCTTCGAAGGGACCGGCGTACGCCACTTCGTCGATCACCAGGCGGCAGTCGCCTCGCCGATCGCCGAGCTGATCAAGCGTTACCCGATCAAGTCCACCAATGTCATTGCCCATATCCGCAAGGCCACCGTCGGCCAGGTGGCGCTGGAAAACTGTCATCCGTTCGTGCGTGAATTGTGGGGCCGCTATTGGGTGTTCGCCCACAATGGCGACCTCAAAGCGTTCGCGCCCGTGCTCGATGGCGCATTCCGGCCGGTCGGCACGACCGACAGCGAGCTGGCCTTCTGCTTCCTGCTGCAAAGCCTGCGCCGCGAGTTCGGCGATACGGCGCCCACGCGCGCCGCGCTCGCTGGCGCACTCGAGCGCATCATTCCCGGCATCGCCGCCCATGGCACCTTCAACATGATGCTGTCCGATGGCACGGCGCTGTACACGCATTGCTCCACCAAGCTGTGCTACGTCGTGCGCAAACACCCGTTCGTGACGGCCTGCCTGTCGGACGAAGACCTGTCGGTCGACTTTTCGCAGGTGACGACGCCCGATGACCGGGTCGCGATCATCGTGACTGAACCGCTGACGACAAACGAGGAATGGACACATTTCGCGCCGGGTGAACTGAAGGTGTTCGTCGATGGCTTGCCACAGGATGTCGCGACCTTGTCAGTGGGTTGATCGTTCCCCAACATTCTCACAAAAAATTTATGCTAGGAAACCCAACTGTCATTGGGATGCGGTAAAGTAGATCGGTTGCCGCGATATTGAGAATGATATGACCGATACAGCCCGCCTCGACGAGGCATCCCAGCCACTGCGCATGCGCAATTTCTTTTTGGCGCGCCAGCCGGTGCTGGACCGTAACCAGGCATTGTATGGCTACGAATTGCTGTTCCGCGGCAGTGCCCAGGGGCCGGCGGAGTTCGAGTCCGGGCTGTCGGCCAGCGCCAGCGTCATCCATCATGCGTCCCAGCTCGGCCTGCCACGCGCGATTGGCGATGCGACGGCGTTCATCAATGTCGACAAGGACGCGCTGATGAGCGATATGTTCGCGTTCATGCCGCGCGAGCGCACGGTGCTGGACATCGTCAGCTCGGTCGAGCCCGATGTCGACGTCATCGAGCGCATGACGCACCTGGCGTCGCACGGCTTTCGCTTTGCCGCCGAAGCGTCGGCCCATGGCCCGGCGCTGTCGCGTTTTCTGCCCGTGATCGATTTCGTCAAGATGGACCTGCGCGCGCTGCCGCTCGTGACGATGCTGTCGCTCGCACCGCGCCTGCGCAACACCGGAAAGCGGCTGGTGGCGGCGAAGGTCGAGAACCTTACCGAATACCGGGCTTGCCTGGACGTCGGCTTCGACTATTTCCAGGGCTATTACTTTGCCAAGCCATCGGTGATCGCCGGGCGCAAGCTGTCGCCGTCGCAGACGACGGTGCTTGACCTGATGAACCTGATCATGTCGGATGCCGACAATGCCGAGATCGAGCAGGTGGTCAAACGCGAAGTGACGATTGGCCTGAACCTGCTGCGCCTGGTGAATACGCCGGCGGTGGGGGCAGGGCGCCGCATCGAATCGATCAGCCAGGCCTTGAACCTGCTGGGCCGGCGCCAGTTGCAGCGTTGGCTGCAGATCCTGCTGTTTGCCGAGCCCGACGTGCGCGGCCACAGCCAGAGCCCGCTCCTGATGCTGGCCACGACCCGCGCGCGCCTGATGGAGCTGCTGGCCCAGCGCATGCGCCCGGCGCAGCGCAACGTTGCCGACATTGCGTTCACGGTCGGCATGATGTCGCTGATGGACACGCTGTTCTGCATCCCGATGCGCGACATCGTCGAACAGATCCCCGTGATCGACGAAGTGCGCGCCGCGCTCCTGAACCGCACCGGCTTCTTTGGCGAGCTGCTCAAGCTGGCTGAATCGATCGAGCGCATGGACGACGAGCAGGACGACATGCTCGCCGGCCTGAAGTCACTGGCCTTCGACGGCGACGACCTGGCCGAACTCGAGGTGGCTGCATTCGAATGGAGCGACAAGGTCGTACGCTACGCCATCTAACGCCATCAGCAGCATCACCCGACCGGGCCGCCAGGAAACTGCCGGCCCGTTTCGCATCCCGCCACAGAAAAGCAATTGCCCAACAATGAGGGTCAGAGTCGAATTGTTTGACAACTTTTCCAATCCGCATGGCTCCGAATGGTCGAGCCCGTTGTCAAAGAGAGCAATTGCTCAATAATTCGACTCTGACCCTAATTAAAATTAGTGATCTCAAGAAAAATTACTAATTAATTCGACTCTGACCCTAATTGGGGTTTAGGAGAGGTTGGGGGCCAGGTGGCGTTCGACTTCTTGTTTGTCCATGTTGCGGCGGGTGGCCATGTCGTCGACCTGGTCGTTGCCGATCTTGCCCACGACGAAGTATTTTGAGTCGGGGTGGGCCAGGTAGAAGCCGGAGACGGCGGCGCCGGGATACATGGCGTAGGACTCGGTCAGTTGCATGCCGATTTCCTCGGCTTGCAGCGTGGCGAACATGTCGGCTTTGACTGTGTGTTCCGGGCAGGCCGGGTAGCCTGGGGCGGGGCGGATGCCCAGGTATTTTTCGGCGATCAGCGCTTCGTTGCTCAGGTCTTCGCCGACGGCGTAACCCCACAGGTCGGTGCGCACGCGTTCGTGCAGGTATTCGGCGAATGCTTCGGCCAGGCGGTCGGCCAGCGACTTGAGCATGATCGACGAGTAGTCGTCGTGCGCTGCTTCGAAACGCTGCTCGTGCTTTTCGATGCCCAGGCCGGCCGTCACGGCGAACATGCCGATGTAGTCGGCAACGCCGCTGTCTTTCGGCGCGATGAAGTCGGCGATGCACTGGTTCGGACGCTGCTCGCCGTTCACCATGGGTTTCACGCCCTGCTGGCGCAGGCCGTACCAGGTCAGCGCCACTTGCGAGCGCGATTCGTCGGTGTAGATTTCGATGTCGTCATCATGCACCGTGTTCGCAGGCAGCAGCGCGATGACGCCGTTGGCCGACAGCCAGCGGCCTTCGATGATCCGCTTGAGCATCGCCTGGCCTTCGGCAAACACCTTGCTCGCGGCGTCGCCCACCACGGCGTCGGTGAGGATGCCGGGGAACGGGCCGGCCAGGTCCCAGGTCTGGAAGAACGGGCCCCAGTCGATGTAGCGCGCGATCATGCCCAGGTCGACGTTCTTGAAGATGCGGCGGCCAATGAACTTCGGCTTCACCGGTGCGAAATCGAGGCGCGCCTTGTTGGCGCGGGCCTGTTCCAGCGTGAGCATCGGCAGCGCCTTCTTGCTGGCGTGCTGGATGCGGATGCGTTCGTAGTCCTGCGCCAGTTCGATGATGTAGGCGTCGCGCGTGTCGTCCGTGACCAGCGACTGGCCGACCGACACCGAACGCGATGCATCCGGCACGTACACCACTGGGCCATCGTAGAACGGTGCGATCTTCACAGCCGTGTGCGCGCGGCTGGTGGTTGCGCCGCCGATCAGGAGAGGCATCTTGCGGTCGCGGAAGTACGGATCGCGCTGCATCTCGCGCGCCACGTGCGCCATTTCTTCGAGCGATGGCGTGATAAGACCGGACAGGCCCACCATGTCGGCGTTTTCTTCTTTGGCACGCGCGAGGATGTCGGCGCACGGCACCATCACGCCCATATTGACGATCTCGAAGTTATTGCACTGCATGACCACCGAGACGATGTTCTTGCCGATGTCGTGCACGTCGCCCTTGACGGTGGCGATCACCATCTTGCCCTTCGGCTTGGAGACGATGCCGGTGCGCGCTTCTTCAAGCGCCTTTTCTTCTTCGATGAACGGCACCAGGTGCGCCACGGCCTGCTTCATCACGCGCGCCGATTTCACCACCTGCGGCAGGAACATCTTGCCCTGGCCGAACAGGTCGCCGACGATGTTCATGCCATCCATCAGCGGGCCTTCGATCACGTGGATCGGGCGGCCGTTCGCGGCCAGCACCTGCTGGCGCATTTCTTCGGTGTCTTCCACGATCCACTGCGTGATGCCATGCACCAGCGCGTGCGCCAGGCGCTGTTCGACCGTCGCTTCACGCCATTCGAGGTTCTGTTCCTGCTTGTTGCCGCCGGCCTTCAGGGTGCCGGCGATCTCGATCATGCGTTCGGTGGCGTCCTTGCGGCGATTGAGCACGACGTCCTCGACGCGCTCGCGCAGTTCGGGCGCCAGGTTGTCGTAGACGCCGACCATGCCGGCGTTGACAATGCCCATCGTCAGGCCCGCCTTGATCGCGTGGTACAGGAACACGGTGTGGATCGCTTCACGCGCCGGATCGTTGCCGCGGAAGCTGAACGACACGTTCGACACGCCGCCCGAGATCTTCGCGTACGGCAGGTTGTCGCGGATCCACTGGCACGCCTGAATGAAGTCGTTGGCGTAGTTGTCGTGTTCTTCGATGCCGGTCGCGATCGCGAAAATGTTCGGATCAAAAATGATGTCTTCGGGCGGGAAGCCCACCTGCTCGGTCAGCACTTTATAAGCGCGCGCGCAGATCTCGGTCTTGCGCGCGAAGGTGTCGGCCTGGCCCTGCTCGTCGAACGCCATCACGATCACGGCCGCGCCGTAGCGGCGGCACAGGACTGCCTGGCGAATGAATTCTTCTTCGCCTTCCTTCATCGAGATCGAGTTGACGATCGCCTTGCCCTGCACGCACTTCAGGCCCGCTTCGATCACCGACCACTTCGACGAGTCGATCATCACCGGCACGCGCGAGATATCGGGTTCCGACGCGATCAGGTTCAAAAAGCGCGTCATGGCCGCCTGCGAGTCGAGCATCGCTTCGTCCATATTGATGTCG
Source organism: Massilia aurea (assembly GCF_014200505.1). Lineage (GTDB taxonomy): Bacteria > Pseudomonadota > Gammaproteobacteria > Burkholderiales > Burkholderiaceae_D > Telluria > Telluria aurea_B. The sequence goes on from NZ_JACHBX010000005.1 coordinate 88,290, forward strand.
ATGACCTGCGCGCCGTTCTCGACCTGCTGACGTGCGACCGACAGCGCCTCGTCGAACTGCTCGTTGAGGATCATGCGCGCAAACGCTTTCGAGCCCGTCACGTTGGTGCGCTCGCCGACGTTCACGAACAGCGACGACTCGTCGATCGTGAACGGCTCCAGGCCCGACAGGCGCATCGCGACCGGGATCTCGGGGATCTTACGCGGCGCGTGCTGCTCGAGGATGGTCGCGATCGCGTTGATGTGCTCGGGCGTCGTGCCGCAGCAGCCACCGGCGATATTGATGAAGCCCGCGTCGGCGAATTCGCGCAGCAGCGCGGACGTGTCTGCGGGCAGTTCGTCAAAGCCCGTATCGCTCATCGGGTTGGGCAGGCCGGCGTTCGGGTAGATGCAGACGAACGTGTCGGCGATGTTCGACAGCTCTTGCGCGTAGGGGCGCATCAGGGCGGCGCCCAGCGCGCAATTCAGGCCAATGGTCAGCGGTTTCGCGTGGCGCACCGAGTTCCAGAAGGCCGGCACGGTCTGGCCCGACAGGATGCGGCCCGAGGCATCGGTCACGGTGCCCGAGATCATCAGGGGCAGGCGCGGCACGTCCGGGTGTTCGTCGAAGTACAGGTCAATGGCAAACAGCGCCGCCTTGCAGTTCAGGGTATCGAAAATCGTCTCGACCAGCAGCACGTCGGCGCCGCCGTCGACCAGGCCGCGCACCTGCTCATGGTACGAAGCAACCAGCTGGTCGAACGTCACGTTGCGCGCCGCCGGGTCATTCACGTCGGGCGAAATCGAGGCGGTCTTGGGGGTCGGGCCGAGCGCGCCGGCGACGAAGCGCGGCTTGTCCGGCGTCGAGTACTTGTCGCAGGCAGCGCGCGCCAGTTTGGCGGCCTGCACATTCATCTCATAGGCCAGGTGGGCCATGTGATAGTCGTCCTGCGCCACGCCGGTCGCGCCGAACGTGTTCGTCTCGAGCAGGTCGGCGCCAGCGGCCAGGTAGCGCTCGTGGATTTCCTGGATGATTTGCGGCTGCGTCAGCGTCAGCAGCTCGTTGTTGCCCTTGACGAACAATTCGCGCGCGCCGCTGCCTTCGGGTGCGGCAAAGGTCGCAAACCGCTCGCCCCGGTACGCCGCTTCATCGAGCTTGTACTGCTGGATGATCGTGCCCATCGCGCCATCCAGGATCATGATACGGCGCGAGAGGATGTCACGCAGCTGGGTTTCGATCGGCGAGATGGCGTTGGAGCGGGCGTTCATGGTGAGGTCTTTCGAGGAGGGCGGCTTGACAGATGGAGCCTGTTGGGCGGTCTACGATTATACGCCAAGCCGTTGATATCGCTGAAAGTCGGACCCATGTATGTATCCTTTTGTATGTAACACGGCATGTGTTACATGGCGTTACAATTCGCGACTTAGCAGCAATCTTTACGTTACATGGTGAGACGACAATGAAGTCAAGCCACCGCGAGTGGCGTGAACAGATGGGATTACGCATGAACAAAGAATACCGACCGGATTGGGATCAGCCAATTGACAGCAGCCCGGACTCAGCAGCATCGTCGAAGCCGCAAGTCGCCAGTAATGGTGTGAAACAGATCGTCACGATCCGTCTGGATGTGGATATGCTGGAATGGTTCAAGACCGCAGGTCCTGGCTATCAGACCCGCATCAACCAGGTTCTGCGTGAACATATGGATGCCCAGCGTAATTCGCAGGCAGAGTAAGCAGTTGCAAGGCGTCGGCGAGGCGCCTTTTTCACGGCGTGAAGACAAAAATGGCAGCCCGCGGGCTGCCTTGTCGTATCCGGAGCAGGCGCTTAGTTAACTGAACCTCAATCCCGCCAGCGCAAACCCTTTCAGGAATTCCGCCGCCGCCAGGCGCTTGCCGCCCGGTTTCTGCAGCTCGGTCAGGCGCAGTGCGCCCCCACCGCACGCCACCACGATTCCGCCCGCATCCGCCTGCAGCACCTGGCCCGCCGCGCCGCTGCCATCAACGGCGTCGGCATGCCAGATCTTGACCGCCACACCATCGACCACGCCATTCGCACCGGGGAACGGATTGAACGCGCGGATCTTGCGCGCCAGGACGTCCGCCGGCAGCGCGAAATCGAGCCTGGCTTCTTCTTTCGTGATCTTGGCCGCATAGGTCACGCCAACATCCGGCTGCGGCGTGGCCACCAGCCCGCCAGCGGCCATCTTGTGCAGCGCCTCGACGATCATGCGTGCGCCCAGCGCTGCCACCTTGTCGTGTAGCGTGCCGGTGGTGTCGGTGGCCTCGATCGGCAAGCCTTCCATCAGCAGCATCGGGCCGGTATCGAGGCCTTCTTCCATTTCCATGATGGTCACGCCGGCATCCACGTCACCCGCCTCGATCGCGCGGTGGATCGGCGCCGCGCCCCGCCAGCGTGGCAGCAGCGAGCCGTGAATATTGATGCAGGGGCGGATGTCGAGCGTGCTGCGCGGCAGGATCAGGCCGTAGGCCGCCACCACCATCACGTCATAGTCCAGCGCCAGCAGCTGGGCGTGGGCCGCGCGTGCCTGTTCGGCGCGCTCGGGATCCTTGCTGTCGGTGCGCAGCGACAGCGGCTGCGCGACCGGCATGCCGTGCGCCAGCGCGTATTGCTTGACGCTGGAAGCCTGCAACTGCATCCCGCGTCCGGCCGGTCGGTCAGGCTGGGTCAGGACCAGCGGCACGGTGAAGCCGGCTTCGTGGATCGCACGCAGGGCGACGGCGGCAAATTCCGGCGTGCCGGCAAAGACGACTTTCATCAGCGACGCGCGCCGCGCTGGGCCGCTTCGCGCGCCAGGCCCCGCTCTTCTTTCTGCAGCTTGGCCTTGATGCGGTTGCGTTTCAGCGGCGACAGGTATTCGACAAACACCTTGCCCTTGAGGTGATCCATTTCGTGCTGGATGCAGACGGCCAGCAGGCCATCGGCGTCGACCGTGAATTCCTTGCCCTCGAGATCGAAGGCGCGCACCTTCACGCGCGATGGCCGCTCGACGCCGTCGTAGACGCCCGGCACCGACAGGCAGCCCTCGTCGTACACGGCGCGCTCGTCGCTCGACCAGGTAATTTCAGGGTTGATGAACACCATCAGGTCGTCCTGCGCTTCGGTGACGTCGATCGTGACGACTTGCTCGTGCACGTCCACCTGGCTCGCGGCCAGGCCAACGCCGGGCGCGTCATACATGGTGTCGGCCATGTCGGCAACCAGCGTGCGCAGGCGCTCGGTGCCGAATTCGGTCACGGGCGTGGCAATCTTGTGCAGGCGTGGGTCGGGATAGCGAAGGATGTCGAGTAGGGCCATGATCAGTTCGGATTTCGAGAGGTGGGTGCGGTTGACGGGGTGCTGGAGCGCGGGCAATTTCAGACAGCAAATGCGCCACACGCCCCACAGGACAAACGCCGGTTTGTCTTGCTAGTTCAGGCAATTGTGTGCAGAATTTGATTCTATACAGCAACCCTTCCGTGGGCGGGGAGCGGTACGTCGTGATGCTTCTGGCGCCGCGGCCGGGCGCACTGCGCGCGCGGCCTGCAATCGTATTCGGATTTACGCTGTCTTAACGCCGGACTTAACGGACGTCTTCAATGAAAAATTTTAGCACAGTCATGGCCCATGCTGCAGCGGTGGCCTTGCTGGCCTGCGCCGTGAGCGGCGCCGCCGTTGCCCAGACGGATACTGCCACCCCGTCGGCGGCCTGCGCATTCCGCCCCGACGCCCCCGACAAGCACGTCGTCGTCAAGCGCGACACCCTCTGGGACATTTCTGGCAAGTTCCTGCGTAACCCATGGTGCTGGCCGCAGGTCTGGGGCATGAACCGTGATGAAATTCGCAACCCGCACTGGATCTATCCGGGCCAGGTGATCTGGTTCGACCGCGCGCGCGGCCGCCTGTCGTTCAACCGGCCCGGCGAGGACGGCGATGGCCGTGGCCAGCCGCCGCTGACGCGCCTGTCGCCGCAGGTGCGCAGCGAAGGCAATGGCCAGGGCGCGGTGCCGTCGATCCCCGCCGGGGCCATCGAACCGTACCTGACCCAGCCGCTGGTGGTCGAAGCCGACGAGCTGGCCGGCGCGCCGCGCATCGTCGCCTCGCAGGAAGGCCGCTTTTATCTCGGCAAGGGCGACCGCGTGTACGTGCATGGCGCGCTCACGAGCGATACCGTATATCAGGTATTCCGCCCCGGCACCGTGTTGCGCGATCCGCAGACCGGCAAGGTGATGGCGCATGAAGCGGCCTTCCTGGGCAGCGTCAAGCTCGTCACCCCGGCCGGCCCCGGCGTCGATGCGCACACGTTCCAGGTCGTCGACACCGTGCGCGAAATGGGCGTGGGCGACCTGCTGGTGCCGCAGCCACCCACGCCGGTGCGCAACTATGTGCCGCATGCGCCGCTGCAACCGGTCGATGCGCGGGTGATGTCCATTTACGCCGGCGTGACCTATGCCGGCCAGAGCCAGGTCGTGACTGTCAACCGGGGCGCGGTTGACGGACTCGATGTCGGCGCCGTGCTGCAGCTCTATCATGTCGGGAAGACTGTGGCCGACCCGGCGAGCCGGGGTTTCCTCGGCATGGGGCGTGCCCAGTTGAAAATGCCTGACGAGCAAAACGGCAGCCTGTTCATCTTCCGCGTGTTCAAGAACGTCTCGTACGGCTTGATCATGACGGTGACAGCGCCCGTGCAAGTCGGCGACGTGGTCAAATCACCGGAGTAACCCCGCCGTGCAGGCCACGGACCCTCGCCCAACGCCGGACCAGCACGCCACCCCGATCGCCGACTGGCTGCGCCTGGAACAGGCCGCCGGGGTAGGACGCCGCAGCGTGCACGCGCTGCTGGCCGTGTTCGGCACCCCCGGCGCCATCCTGCGCGCCGGTCCGCAAGCCCTGGGCGCCCACGTCACCCCGGCCCAGGCACGCGCCATCTGCGCCCCCGTCACGCCCGCGCTGGCGGCCCTCATCGACGCCACGCTGGCCTGGCTGGCCGCGCCTGACCACCATCTCGTCACGTGCCACGATCCACGCTATCCACCGGCGCTGGCCGAGATTCCCGATCCGCCGCTGCTGTTATATGTCAGTGGCCGCGTGGAATTGCTGGCGCAGCCGATGGTCGCGGTCGTGGGCAGCCGCAATGCCAGCGTGCAGGGCAGGGTGGATGCCGAGTCGTTCGCCGCCGCACTGTCCGGCGCCGGGCTGTGCGTGGTGTCAGGGCTGGCGCTGGGGATCGATACGGCGGCGCACGAGGGCGCGCTGCGCGGCATTGGCTCGACGATCGCCGTCGTCGGCACGGGCCTGGACCGCGTCTATCCGGCGCGCAACCGGGAGTTGGCGCACCGGATCGCCGCGCAAGGCTGCATCGTCAGCGAATATCCGCTGGGCATGCCGCCGCTGGCCGCCAACTTCCCGCGCCGCAACCGCATCATCAGCGGCCTGGCGGCGGGCGTGCTGGTCATCGAGGCGGCAGCGCAGTCGGGCTCGCTGATCACGGCGCAACTGGCAGCCGAGCAGGGCCGCGAGGTGTTCGCGTTGCCCGGTTCCATCCATTCGGCGCTGACCAAGGGCTGCCACCGCCTGATCCGCGAAGGCGCGCAACTGGTCGAGACGGTGGACGATGTGTTGATGGCCATGCGGGTGTCCCCGCTGGCAGGGTTGCCGCAGGTCGATGCTGCTGCGCCTGCATCGGATGACGACGCCATCCTGCTTGACGCCCTGGGCCACGAACCGGTCGCGCTCGACGAGCTGCTGGCCCGCCTGGCGCTCGATCCGGGGATGCTTGGCGCACGCCTGCTCGAGCTGGAACTGGCCGGTGTCGTTACCCGGTTGCCGGGTGGGCGGGTGCAGCGCATCTGGCGTTGACAGCGTCGTGGCAGGGCATATTTATGACCGACCATGACAGCGGGGTCATGCTTCCCGATTCGTATTATGCGAATGGTATGTGCTTGTTTTTAATCATTATTAATAAGCTGGCTTATTGAACAAGGCTTGGATACAACGGTTTTTCCGTGGTGCGGCGTGGCTGGCGTGCTCCACTTGTGCCTCACGAAGTTTAGCTGCTACAGTAGCGTCACTATGTTCGACATCCTGGTCTATCTCTACGAGACGTACTACCGTCCCGACGCCTGCCCCGAGCCGGCAGCCCTGGCGCGCAAGCTCTCCGCCGTTGGTTTCGATGACATCGAAATCACGGAGGCGCTCGACTGGCTGGGCGGGTTGACCGACGCGCCGCTGCCCGAAACGATCGATGCGTCTACGGGCACCCGTTACTATGTCGACGAAGAATATATCGAGCTCGGCAGCGCAGCGATCGGCTTCATCGCCTTCCTCGAAAGCGCCAAGGTCCTGGGCCCGATCCAGCGCGAAATCGTCATCGAGCGTGCGCTCGCCTGCGACGAATCGCCCATTGCATTGAGCAAACTCAAGATCATTGTGTTGATGGTGCTGTGGAGTCAGGGCAAGGAGCCAGACGCGCTGATGTTCGACGATCTGTTCAGCGACGACGACGAGCAGGAGCCGCGTTTATTGCACTAAAATTGGTGCAATAATGGTAATAAACGAACGGGGCTGCGCGCCCCGTTTTGTATTTCCGGCCTGTCCGTTTGAATGCACCAGCGTGGGGCGGCCCCTTGCCGGAAGCGCGAAAACCCGCTTATCATTGGCCGCTTCATTCAGGACGTTACCAAACTGGCATGATGGCCAGAATTTCACCGGCGCCGGCCCGAGCATGTATGATGCGCAAGCCCCACACTATATAGACAGTACGACGAGAAACACTATGACCAAATCCCTCATCATCGCCGAGAAGCCGTCGGTCGCGAACGACATCGCCAAGACGCTGGGCGGCTTCACCAAGCACGATGAGTACTTCGAATCGGACGAATTCGTGCTCTCGTCGGCTGTTGGCCACCTGCTCGAAATCGCCGTGCCCGAAGAGCACGACGTCAAGCGCGGCAAGTGGAGCTTCACGCACCTGCCGATGATCCCGCCGTATTTCGCGCTCAACCCGATTGCGAAGACCGAATCGCGCCTGAAGGTGTTGAATCGTTTGATCAAGCGCAAGGATGTGACGACCCTGATCAACGCATGCGATGCGGGGCGTGAGGGTGAACTGATCTTCCGCCTGATCGCGCAGAACGCGAAGGCCAAGCAACCGGTCAAGCGCCTGTGGCTGCAATCGATGACGGCCGGCGCCATCCGCGACGGCTTTGCCAATCTGCGCAGCGACGAAGAAATGCTGCCGCTGGCGGATGCTGCGCGTTGCCGCTCCGAAGCCGACTGGTTGATCGGCATCAATGGCACGCGCGCCATGACGGCGTTCAACTCGAAAGAGGGCGGCTTCTACCTGACCACCGTCGGCCGCGTGCAGACGCCGACGCTGTCGATCGTCGTCGAGCGTGAAGAAAAGATCAAGAAATTCGTCCCGCGCGACTACTGGGAAGTGCGCGCCGAGTTCGTGTGCGCCGCCGGTATCTACGAAGGCCGCTGGCTCGACCAGAAGTTTAAAAAGGACGAGAACGACCCTGAAAAGCGCGCCGAGCGCCTGTGGAGCAAGACCGCAGCCGACTCGATCGCCGCCGCCTGCCGCGGCAAGCAGGGCGCCGTCACCGAAGAATCCAAGCCGACCACGTCGATGGCGCCAGCGCTGTTCGACCTGACCAGCCTGCAGCGCGAAGCCAACGGCCGCTTTGGTTTCTCGGCCAAGAACACGCTGGGCCTGGCCCAGGCGCTGTATGAAAAGCACAAGGTGCTGACCTACCCGCGTACCGATTCGCGCCACTTGCCCGAAGACTATATTGCCACGGTCAAGGAAACGCTCGTCGCACTGGCCGAGACCAATAACTACAATCAGTTCGCCAAGCAAGTGACTAAGGGCGGCTGGGTCAAGCCGAACAAGCGCATTTTCGACAACACCAAGATTTCGGATCACTTCGCGATCATCCCGACCGGCATCGTGCCGAAAAACCTGTCCGAGCCGGAACAGAAGCTGTACGACCTGGTCACGCGCCGCTTCCTGGCCGTGTTCTTCCCTGCGGCCGAATTCCTGGTCACGACGCGCTTTACCGAAGTCTCCGGTCACCAGTTCAAGACCGAGGGCAAGGTCATGACCAACCCCGGCTGGCTGGCCGTGTACGGCAAGGACCTGGGCGACGACAAGGATGGCGCCAACTTGGTGCCGGTGGCCAAGGGCGAGAAGGTCCTGACCGAAAAAATCACAGCCAATGGCCTGGTCACCAAACCGCCGGCGCGCTACAACGAAGCGACGCTGCTGTCGGCCATGGAAGGCGCCGGCAAGCTGATCGACTCGGATGAGCTGCGCGACGCGATGGCCGGCAAAGGCCTGGGCACGCCGGCAACGCGCGCTGCCATCATCGAAGGTCTGCTGACCGAGAAATACCTGCTGCGCGAAGGCCGCGAGCTGATGCCGACTGCCAAAGCATCGCAGCTGATGACCTTGCTGCGCGGCCTGGGTGTGAATGAACTGACAGCACCCGAACTGACCGGCGAATGGGAATTCAAGCTCTCGCAAATGGAAAAGGGCAAGATCTCGCGTGAAGAATTCATGCGTGAAATCGCCCAGATGACCCAGATCATCGTCAAGCGCGCCAAGGAATACAGCAACGACACGATCCCGGGCGACTACGCGACGCTCACCACGCCATGCCCGAACTGCGCGAACGTGGTCAAGGAAAACTACCGCCGCTTTGCCTGCACCAAGTGCGATTTCTCGATGAGCAAGACGCCGGGCAGCCGCCAGTTCGAGATCAGCGAAGTCGAAGAGCTGCTTGAAAAACGCACGATCGGCCCGCTGCAAGGCTTCCGCTCGAAAATGGGCCGCCCGTTTGCCGCCATCCTGCGCATCGTGCGCGACGAAGAGATCAAGAACTTCAAGCTCGAATTCGATTTTGGCCAGGACGATGAAGGCGCCGACGGCGAAGGCGTGGACTTTACTGGCCAGACGCCGGTCGGTCCGTGTCCGAAGTGCACCGGCGGCGTGTTCGAAATGCCATTGGCCTATGTGTGCGAACACAGCGTGGCCAAGCCAAAGACGTGCGATTTCCGCAGCGGCCGCATCATCCTGCAGCAAGAGATCCTGCCTGAGCAGATGAGCAAGCTGCTCAACGAGGGCAAGACCGATCTGCTGCCGGGCTTCGTGTCGCAGCGCACACGGCGCGCGTTCAAGGCGTTCCTGGTGCGTGGCAAGGACAACAAGATCAGCTTCGAATTCGAAGAGCGCAAGGCCAAGCCGGGCGCCAAGGTCAAGGCGGGCGCTGCCGATGGCGCCGCAGATGCCGAGGCAACGGTCGACGGCGCAGCCGCACCGGTAAAGGCGGCGCGCAAGGCGGCCGCCAAGCCAGCGGCGAAGAAGGCACCTGCCGCCAAGAAGGCAGTGGCCAAGAAGCCGGCGGCCAAGAAAGCGCCTGCCAAGAAGGCGGCGGCGAAATAAACCAGCGCCCACCGGCGTAAAAAAACCGCGGCATGCCGCGGTTTTTTCTTTGTGAGACGGACTGAACGCTGTCAGTCCTGCCATTCCTTCAATGCGCGAATGGCTGCTTCGCCGTTGTGAATGGCTTGCACGCGCCGCACGACTTCATTGCGCCACGCTTCATCGGCGTCCTGATCGGGCCCGTCGATGTCCTGCAGCAGCATGTGTAGCAGTTGCTGTTTTTCTGTTGCGTTCAGCATCTGGATTTTTTCGGTAATCTCCGTGACCAGGTTTGACATGACGCTTCCTCCCCCATATTTTGATTTGATCATAGCGCGAGAACTACGGCTTGTCGACTGCACGCATATTGTCACGCGGTTTTCGATCGATCAGCTTGTTATCGGGATCGATGCCGGCGCGCGCCGGGACGCCATCGACCACCAGCGTAATCTGCTGTTCGGCCCGGCTGACGAGGCGCCGCTCGCGCACCAGGGGATTGCCGTCGCTGTCGTCCACGCCGAATTCGATGAAGTCGTGTAGCGGCATCGGCTGCTCTTCGCCCTGGTCGGTGGCGCGCATCTTGCCGGCGCTGGCATGGATCGTCACGTCGTACCTGCCATCGGCGCGCCGGTGCGCCGTGGCGCTGTCGGCCCGGTTCTCGTACAGCACGATTGATTCGAACAGGTCGTCGATCAGATAGGCCTTCGCCGGCGGCGTGACGGCGCGCAGGCCGTCGATCAGGCTTGATGCGGTCGGGTAGGGCGGGCCCTGGTAGCCGTGCTGCGCCAACAGTCCCCGCAGCACGCCATTGACGACATCCTCGCCCAGCATGTCCTGCATCAGGTACAGCGCCAGCGCGCCTTTCTGGTACTGGATGTACGGCTGCTGCTCGTTGAGCGCCAGCGGCGCTTCCTTGCGCTGCTCGTTCGCGCGGCCCCTCAGGTAGCCGTCGAGGTCATAGCGCAGGAAGCGCCGCATCTTGCCGGCGCCGTAGGCACGCTGCATGACCATCAGCGCCATGTACTCGGACACGCCTTCGCTGAGCACGGTGCTGCCGCGCGTGTTGGCGCCCACTAACTGGTGCCCCCACCACTGGTGCGCCGTTTCGTGCGCGCTGATGTAGAACGGGTAATCGAGGTCTTTCGGCGAGCCGGGATCGATGCGCGCAATGAAGCCGGCGCTTTCCGAGAACGGGATCACGCCCGGGTAGGCAACGGCCATGCTGCTGTAACGGGGGAATTCGACGATGCGCAGTTCGCGCAGCGGATAGCGCCCGAAGTTGCGCGCGCCGTAGTCGAGGCCCGCCTGGGCACCGCGCACCATGCGCTCCACGTTGGCTTCGTGGCCCGGTTGGTAATACACGTCGATCGTCACGTCCTGCCAGCGTTCGTGGCGCACTTCGTAGCGCGCCGACTGGAAGGCGTAGTTGTTCAGCATAGGGCGGTCCATCTTGTAGCGGAAGTAGCGCCGCCCGTCCTGGCTCCATTCGCGCACCAGCGTGCCTGGCGCCACCGCAATCTGGTCGTCGCTCGTGCTGACGGTGGTCTCGAAGTCGATCCAGTCGGCGTCCACGCCCAGCAGGTGGTTGGCGCGCGCCGCTGGGTCGTCGCGCGCGGCCATGCGCGCGCGCGGGGCCAGGCCATAGCGGCGGCGATCGCGCTCGTCGCGCAGTTCCACCGCCGGCTGGTAGCCGATGCGCGGCATGACGTCATCCGTGAAGAAGGTGCCGTTGGCCACGACGGGCGTTTCGCTGCCCAGGCCCAGCAGGCCGCGCGGCGCGTAGTCGACGGTAAAGTCCAGCGCCATGCGCGCGCCCGGCGCCATCGGTGCGGCCAGGCGGTAGCGATAGAATCCGCGCTCGGGGTCACTGGCTGCCAGCGTTGCCGGCTGCGTGAACGTCACATTCAGGCGTGCGCCGCGCTGCTGGTACAGCACCACGTCCGACACCGGCTTGCCGCTGCGGTTTTCAAGCTGATAACGGCCCTTGACCTGCAGCGCGCGCGCGGCCGGATGGATGGCCGTGTCGAGCCTGACGGCCGTGATGCGCGGCTGCGGCAGGAAGGCGGTACGGTGGTAGCGTTGTTCGTAGTCGGCGCGCAGCTGTTCGGTCTGGCGCGCGCTCAGGTAGCCGCCCTGCGCCATTTCCCATGCGATGAAGGCGCCGCTGCCCGCGAACACGACGGCGCCGGCGCCGATCGTGGCCAGCACCGGGAGGGTCAAGCTGCGGCGCGCCAGGTGCAGGCGCTCGCGCCAGCCGCTGTCGACGCCGCGCGGCCACAGCGCGCGCGCCGCGCCCAGCAGCATCAGCGCCGCGCCGCTCCAGTACAGCAGGTAGAAGCGTTCGCGCAGCAGGTAGTGGCCAAAGCCGTTCATCGCCGAATAGGTCAGGTCGGGCCAGACCGCGTACAACACCAGCGGATGATCCAGGCCCGCGCCATTGAAGGTGAGCGCCGCCAGCACCCAGCCGATCATGACGAAGTTGGCGAGGTATTTGTGGTTGACGATGACTTGCACGGCGATTGCCAGCACCGCGAGCAATGCAAAGTGGGGCAGCATGATCGAGAACAGCGCCTGCAGGTACAGGCCCGGTTCGAGCTGGACGTACCCCTTGAACAGCTGGATCAGCATGGCCGTGACCATGGCAACGAGCAGCAGGCAGGCTTGCAGCCCGATCAGCGCCAGCGTCTTGCTGGCCAGCGGCAGCCAGCTTGGCACCGGCAGGGCATCGAGGATCTGGCTGGTGCGCATCTCGCGCTCGCGCCAGACCAGTTCACCGGCATAGAAGATGGTCGTGATGATCACGAAGAGACCCGTCACATCGCGGATCAGTTCCAGCATCATGTAGGTGACGGGGTAGGTCGGCGTGCCATACACCGCGCCCAGGTCGAGCGCGCTGGCGATCAGTGCGAGCACGCCGGCCGTGGCGAGCGCCACGAAGTACGCGTTGCGGGTCGATTCGCGCAGCTCGCCCCAGCCCGATTTGACGAGCAGCACGGCCAGGCTGCGGGCCGCGAAATCGGGCGGCGTGCTGGTGTCGCGCGCCGCGCGCGACAAGGGCGGGGTGAGTCCGGAGGGCAGTCCGGACGGCAGTTCGGGCGCCAGCTTGCGGCGCGCGCGCGTCTGCCCTTCCGTCTCGCCGACCGCCTGGAAGCGCCAGTAGCCAAGCAGCAGCACCAGCAGCGAGAAACCCATCCAGATCACGCGGTTGACCAGGTACACGTCGGTCAATGCGATCAGGCGCATGTTGCGCTCGGCCAGCGGCCAGTATTCGGTCAGGCGAATCAGGGCCGTGGTGCCGAACGGGTCCATCAGCGCGGCCAGCGTCTTGAAATCGAGGTCGCGCGCCAGCGACGGCGCGATCGTGTACCCGAGCGCCATGATGACGCTGGCCACGTACACCGGCAGCATGCGCCGGGTGAGGGCGGCCAGCACGAAGAAGATCGCGCCGAAGATGAACAGGTTGGGCAGAAGCGTGAACAGGTACGGCGTCAGCCAGGCCGCCAGCGGCGCGGCGCCGATGCGATCGGATGAAATCCCCGGCAGGAAGGTGCCCAACCACAGACCGAGCACGATGCCGGCGAAGATCACGGCCAGCGTGGCGTACGCGCCCAGGAAGCGCCCGAACACGTAGTCGGCCTTGCGCAGTGGCGCGCTGAAGAAGAAGTGGTGCATCTCGTGCTCGAAATCCTGCTGCACCGCGCGGCCCATGACAGCGGCGGCAACAATGACCCCGAGGCTGCCGAGCATCGCGGTGGCCAGCGCGATCTGGCGCGGGCCGTCGATCGCGATGCGGGTGCCGAACGTGATCGACAGGTCGCGAAACGCGCCGCCCGACGCCGCCATCCACAGCATCCCGAGCGCCAGGAAGCCGCCAAAATACACCCAGGTCGACAGCAGCCGCAGGCGCTGCCTGGCCTCGAAGCGGGCAATGACGAGCAGCGCGCGCACGGTCAGCAATCCCCGGCGGCGGGATTATGACGGCCGGCGATGGTGGCGAAGTACACGTCGTCCAGGCTCGCGCGGGCCGGCTCGAAGCCATCGCCCGGATCGTCCTCGGCATACACGTGGATCAGCGTGCGGCCACTGAGCAGGCGGCTCGAGATCACGCTGTGGCGCGCCTGGAATGCCGGCAGTTCGGCCTTGGTGACGAAGCGCGCCCAGATGAAGTCCTCGATGCCGTAGATGAGTTCTTGCGGCTCGCCGCACAGCAGCACCTGGCCCTTGTTGATGATCGCCATATTGGCGCACAGGTCGGCCACGTCGGACACGATATGGGTCGAGAGCAGCACGGTGCGCTCTTCGCCAATGTCCGACAGCAGGTTGTGAAAGCGCACGCGCTCCTGCGGATCCAGGCCGGCCGTGGGTTCATCGACGATGATCAGGCGCGGGTCGCCCAGCAGGGCCTGGGCGATGCCGAAGCGCTGGCGCATGCCGCCCGAGAAGGTGCCCAGGCGCTGCGCGCGTACATCCCACAGATTGGTCTGCTGCAGCAGGCCGTCGACGACCTCGCGCCGGCGCGCCCGGTGCGACAGGCCCTTGAGCTGCGCGAAATGATCGAGCAGGTCGTACGCCGTGACCTTGGGGTAGACGCCGAAATCCTGCGGCAGGTAGCCGAGCATGCGGCGCACCGCGTCTTTTTCGTCCAGCACGTCGATATCGTCGAGGAACACCGAGCCGGCGTCGCATTCCTGCAGCGTGGCCAGGATCCGCATCAGTGTCGATTTGCCCGCGCCGTTCGGGCCGAGCAGCCCGAACATCCCGGCCGGGATCGTCAGCGTGACACGGTCGAGCGCGACCACGCCGTTGGCGTAGGTCTTGGACAAATTGCGGATCTTTAATTGCATGACAACTCCTGGCTGCAGTGATGTATTTACATCGCAGCTACTCTTTTTTCACACTGGCATTGTATTCAATCGTCAAGGCGAGGGCAGGCACGGTGCGATACACGGGCCAAAGCGGGCCCCAGGCTGCATTATCCGGTGACAGGGTGCACACTGGGTTTCTTTCTATAAATTTGTTGTCCCGCGCAACGGGTGCGCGGCCCGCGCCCGCCCAAATTATGGATAATGGCAACATGGACGCCGCCACCCAAGACAAACTGCTGGTCCTGATGCGCGAAGGGCGCAGCCGGGCCGAATCGACCGACTGGTTCCGCGTCGGCCTGGGCCTGGTGTACCTGGCCGGCCTGATGACGAAGGACGAGATCGACTTCAAGACGGTCGACCGCGAATTCAACCGCTTCATCTATCACACGCTGGGCAAGGGCCACACGATCACCAGCGTGCTGCAGTTCATGAGCGGCGAAAAGGTCATGCCTACCGTGGACTCAAGCCGTTTCCTGGACGCGTTTTCCCGCCACTGTCCCGGCGTGCCGATCGTGTCGGTGCCATACCTGCTCGAACTGAACCTGGGCGTGGCCAAGAACATCTCGGGCATCGAACCCGAAGGCCCGCTGGTCGAGTGGATCGCGAGAACTAAGGCATATAATGAAGGCCTCAGCGACTAGATTACCGAGCCAGCCATGACCGCGAATCGTTTCATCAGCCCCCTGGACCACCTGATTGTCGGCGTCGACAAGGCCTTGCGCGTCGTCGGCGGCGTGACCGCCATGTCGCGCCCGAACCCGGCCACGCACGCCATGGACAGCGAGCTGTCCGATACCGATCGCCGTCACAGCGCGGGCCTGATGCGCGTGAACCATGTCGGCGAAGTGTGCGCCCAGGCCCTGTACGATGCGCAGGCCAGTTTCGCCCACACGCCGCAACTGCGCGCGCAGTTCGAAGAAGCCGGGCAAGAAGAAGAAGACCACCTGGCCTGGTGCGCGCAGCGCCTGGACGAACTGGGTTCGCAGCCGAGCGTGCTCAATCCGCTGTGGTATGCGGGTGCCTATGTGATGGGCGCCGTGGCGGCCCGGATCGGCGATCCGGTCAGCCTGGGCTTCGTGGTGGAGACCGAACGCCAGGTCGAGGCGCACCTGAACAGCCACCTCGAACTGCTGCCGCAGCAGGATGCCAAATCGCGCGCGATCGTCGACCAGATGCGCATCGATGAAATCGCGCACGCCGACGCGGCCCAGGCGATGGGCGCAGCCCCGTTGCCGATGCCGGTCAAGATGGTGATGCGGGCGATGGCCAAGGTGATGACGACGGCGGCGTATCGGATTTAACCGGGAAGGGCCTTGCACCCTTGCCCTTGAACGTCATTCCCGCGCAGGCGGGAATCCAAGTGGACCAGCATGCTACCTGCTTCAACGTCAGTGGCAGTGCATTGAACTTGGGTTCCCGCCTTAGCGGGAACGACGTGCCAGCGCTAACGAATCAAGACGGACGGCCTAGCCTTCGACGATCTCGATCGAATGCGTGATCTCGGCGGTCTTGGCCAGCATGGCCGACGCCGAGCAGTACTTGTCATGCGATAGCTGCACCGCGCGTTCGACGGCCGCCGGCTTCAGGTTGCGGCCCGTGACCACGAAGTGGAAGTTGATCTTCGTGAAGACCTTGGGATCCACTTCGGCGCGCTCGGCCTGCAGCGTCACATCGCACCCGCGCACGTCTTCGCGGCCGCGCTTGAGAATCAGCACCACGTCATATGCGGCGCAGCCGCCGGTGCCGATCAACACCATCTCCATCGGGCGCGGCGCCAGATTGTGGCCGCCGCCTTCCGGCGCACCATCCATCGCCACCATGTGGCCGCTGCCCGTCTGGGCCCGGAAGCTCATGCCCGACGGGCCGTTCCAGCTGACTTTTACATCCATGTTCTGCTCCGCTGTGCTGTGTTCTTGAAAAGGGGCTTCGATTGTACGGCGGGATTACACACCCAGCACGTATTTCTCGCTCTTCATGCGCCAGCTCGCGAACGCCACCACCAGCAGCGCCGGAATCAGCGCGCACAGGAAGGTCATCACGAACGGCAGCGGGCCGATGTCGCCCGTCTTGGCCAGTTCCTTGACCAGGGTCTGGTTCGACAGCATCGGCACCAGGTACATCCAGGTCGCGGTCTTGAGTTCCATGAACGACACCACGACGCCCGGAATCACGGGCATGATGGTCACGAAGCTGACCGTGGTCTGGGCTTCCTTGAAGGTCTTGGCGTTCATCGCGAGGCCAATGTACAGGGCGCTCGAGAGCATCGACAGCGGCACCGTGACCAGGCACACGAGCATCAGCTCACCCCAGCCCAGGCTCCACGACATGCCGATTTCCTCGAGCGGCAGCCAGCGCAGGATGGCGTGCGCGACGCACAGGACCAGTGTCACGCCCACCACCGAGGGCACACTCGCGGCCAGCCATTTGCCGACCACCAGTTCCCAGCTGCGGGCCGGTTGCGCCATCAGCACTTCGAGCGAGCGCCGTTCGCGTTCGCCCGCCGTGCTGTCGACGGCCGCCGACAGGTTCAGCACGAACGCGGGCAGGAACAGGATGCCGATGATGCCCCCGATGACCATCGCCGAGCGCGAGGCATTGGTGCCGGTGTCATGGCGCTGCAGTTCGATGGGCGAGAGCGTGGCGGGCGAGACGCCATGGGCGAGCAGGCGCGCGCTGGCGATATTGCTGCTGTAGGCCTGCAGGATCTCTTCGACGTCGCGCCGCTGCGGGCCGCTTTCGGTGGACGAATCGAACCACAGCTCCAGGCGCGCCGGGCGCATGGCCTGGTAGTTGGCGACGTAGTCGTCCGTCACGCGCAGCACGGCAACGGTCTTTTTGGCGCGCAGCAGGTTGCCAATGGCATCCTCATTCATCGGCGCGGCCTCGGTGACGGTCACGCTGCGCTCACGCAGCTGGGCCATCAGGGTCGGCGCTTTGGCGCCGCCGATGACGAGCATCTCGATGCCTTCACGTTCGGTACGCGTGTTCCGCTCGATCATCTGGTTCAGCACCAGGCCGATGATGGCAGGGTAGATCAGTGACGCCGCCAGCAGGAACATCAGCGTGCGGCGCTCGCGCAGGATCTCCCGCAGCTCTTTCAGAAACACGATCCGGATCTTGGACTTCATGCGATACCTTCTTCGGTGCCGACCAGGCTGACAAACGCGTCTTCCAGGTTGGCGATGCCGGTACGCCGGCACAATTCGTCGGGCGAGCCCTGGGCCACGGTATGGCCATTGGCGATGACGATGACGTCGTCGCACAGGTGCGTCACTTCCTGCATCACATGGGTGGCCATGATCACGCAGCTGCCGTCTTCGCGCAGCGCATGGAGCGCCGTGCGCAGTGCGCGCGTGCTCATCACGTCGAGGCCACGGCTCGGTTCATCGAGCAGCAGGTGGCGCGGGCGGTGCAGCAGCGTGCGCGCCAGCGCGACCTTGATGCGCTGGCCCTGCGAGAAGCCCTTGGCCCGGCGATCCAGGATGTCTTCCATGCCCAGCAGCTCGGCCACTTCGCCGATCCGCGTGCGCAGTGCCGGGGCCTGCATGTCATTGAGTTCGCCGAAATAATGCAGGTATTCGCGGGTGGTCAGGCGTTCGTACAGCCCGAACTGGTCGGTGAGAAAACCGATATTGCGGCGCACCGCCATCGGGTCCTGTTCGGGGTCGACGCCGCCGACCAGGATGCTGCCGTGGTCGCGTTTGAGCAGGCCGACGAGCGTGCGCAGCAGGGTGGTCTTGCCGGCGCCGTTGGGGCCGAGCAGCGCGGTGATCTGGCCATCGCGCGCGGTAAAGGAAACGCCGCCCAGCGCCTGGACGGCACCGAAGGCCTTGCGTACATCGTGAACTTCGATCATGGCGTGTCCGAATCTTAGGGTTGCGGCCCGGCGCTGCCGAGCTGGAAGGTGGGCGCCGGGATCTCGGCCATGCAGGCCGCGTCGAGCTTGTCCTGCGGATGGTCGAGAAAAGCGCGCAGCAGGCGCGGCGCGCAGCCCAGTTGCGAGACGCCGTGGCCGGCATTGGCCACCACGATCTGCTGGGCGTGCGCCATCGACCGGGCGGCGCTCGCAGCGCGGTGCGGCGGCGTGACCGGATCGAGCGCGCCCGAGAGCAGCAGGGCCGGTGCGTCGATGCGGGTCGGTTCTGCATACGGCACGGCCGGCACCTTGATGTCGTCCCTGCACAGCTTTGGCATCATCTCGGCCAGCGGCCGCGCCAGCACGGCGGCATCAAGCTTCATCAGCTCGGGCGTGAAACGGGGCACGTCTTCGGCGCACACCACGGCGAAGTGCAGCAGCATCGACATGCTTGCGTCGTTGCCGAAATCACCGGCGAGGTTCTGGCGCGCGATGAACGGCTGCCAGCGCCCGCGGCTCGCGTTATGGATCAGGAACGGCAGGCGCCGCGCATCGGCTGGCGCATACAGGATGTTGTGCACGGTGCCCAGGAAGCGGTCGGACGACATCGTGAAACTGGTCTGCTCGGCCGTGCGTGGATTGGGCAGCGACAGGCGCAGGTCGCCCGCTTCGAGCCGGGTGACCAGGCCATCGAATTCGGCGCGCAGGTTCGGGTAGGCCTTGTGGCAGGCGGCGTCTTTGGCGCAGGCGGCAAACACGCCGTCGAGCGCGGTCTGCGAGTCGCGGCCGCCGGCCGGGATCACCTGGTCGGGGGCGGCCACGCCGTCGAGCACGAGCGCGCGCACGCTGGACGGATAGGCGCGGGCATAGGTTTGCGCCAGGCGCGTGCCGTACGAGCCGCCCCACAGATTGACCTGGCCGTAGCCCAGCGCAAGGCGCACGCGTTCGAGGTCGCGCGCAGCGGCCAGCGTCGTGTAGGCGCTCAGTGGCGACGTGTTGGCCGCGATGCAGGCGCGCAGTTCGGCCATCAGCTCGGCGTCGCCCATGGTTTCGTGTTCGGGCTTGCTGACGCAGCCGAGTTTGCCCGAGCGGCCGGTGCCGCGCTGGTCGATGAAGACGATGTCGCGCGTGGCGCGCACGCGGTCGAACGCCGCCTTGAGCAGTACCAGCACATCGCTGCCCGCCTGGCCGGGGCCGCCGGCCAGCACGAACAGCGGATCGGTGCGGCTGCCCTGGCGGAACGCTGGCGCCACGGTCACGTGCAGCGCCAGCGTTGGGCCCTGCGGCTTCGCATGGTCGAGCGGCACCGTCACGCTGACGCAGCGCAGCGCCTCCACCACGCCGGGCAGGTGGCAGCTGCGGTCCGTCATGGCCGGTGCAGCGGCGCTGGCGCTGCCCGCAGCCAGCAGCAGCGGCAGCGCCAGCAGGGCGGGCAAAATCTTGAATATCGTCACGACATCTCCTCAGGTTGCAACGATGATAAGTTCGCGTTGTTTCTATGGTCAACCCATTGTTTCAACTATGCATCAAGGGATGCGGACCGGGTCAGGATTGTGGCAGGGATGGCTCTTGAAAATCACCAGATGGCGATTGACGGCAGTGCCCGTGCAGGTTATGATCGTCGGCTTTCCGTTTGCTCAGGAAAAGATAACAAGGCCGAGTCCGCTGAAGTACAGGGCGGAACCACCATTTGAGCAATTTTTTATTTTGGAATAAACATGAAAACTTTTTCCGCTAAGGGCCATGAAGTCCAGCGCGACTGGTTTGTCATTGACGCGACGGACCTGGTCCTCGGACGTGTTGCCAGCGAAGTGGCACTCCGACTGCGCGGCAAGCACAAGCCGGAATTCACCCCGCACGTCGACACCGGTGACTTCATCGTTGTGATCAATGCAGGCAAACTGCGTGTGACCGGTACCAAGGCCACCGAAAAAACGTACTACCGTCACTCGGGCTACCCGGGCGGTATCTACGAAACGAACTTCCTGAAAATGCAACAGCGTTTCCCAGGTCGCGCACTCGAGAAAGCGGTCAAGGGCATGCTGCCTAAAGGCCCACTCGGCTACGCAATGATCAAGAAGCTGAAAGTGTACGCGGAAGGTTCGCACCCACACGCTGCTCAGCAACCACAAGCACTGACCCTCTAAGGAACTGACATGATCGGTAACTACAACTACGGCACCGGCCGTCGCAAGAGTGCAGTCGCTCGCGTGTTCATCAAAACTGGCACCGGCCTGATCATCGTGAACGGCAAGCCTGCTTCGGAATACTTCTCGCGCGAAACCGGCCTGATGGTCATTCGCCAGCCGCTGGAACTGACCGGCAACGTCGAGCGTTTTGACATCAAAGTCAACGTGCACGGCGGCGGCGAGTCGGGCCAGGCTGGCGCCGTCCGTCACGGCATCACCCGCGCTCTGATCGACTACGACGCAGCACTGAAGCCAGATCTGGCCCGTGCTGGCTTCGTCACCCGCGATGCGCGTGAAGTCGAGCGTAAAAAAGTTGGTCTGCGCAAAGCACGTCGCGCAAAGCAATTCTCGAAGCGTTAATTCGTTTCTGCAGGCGCCTTCGGGCGCTGTGCCGAAAAAGCTGTCCGCCGCAAGGTTGGGCGGCTTTTTTGCTTTTCAGAGCGGTACGCCCCGCATTTCCCAGGCTGTTAAAATGCACCCTTCGTCCTGAAAGCAGGGCCTTTCTACCATTCTCAAGGAATAGAACATGATCAAAGTTGGCATCGTTGGCGGCACCGGATACACGGGCGTGGAATTGCTGCGGCTGTTGGCCGTGCATCCGGATGTGCAACTGACGGCAATCACGTCGCGCAAGGAAGACGGCCTGCCGGTGGCCGACATGTTCCCGTCGCTGCGCGGCCGCGTCGACCTGGCGTTCTCGAGCCCTGATAAAGCCGATCTGAAAAGCTGCGATGTCGTGTTCTTCGCCACCCCGCACGGTGTGGCGATGGCGCAGGCGCCCGAGCTGCTGGCAGCCGGCGTGAAAGTGATCGACCTGGCGGCCGACTTCCGCCTGAAGGATCAGGCGACGTTCGAAAAATGGTACAAGATCGACCACACGGCGCCCGAGCTGCTCGAAGAAGCCGTGTATGGCCTGGCGGAGCTGAACCGCGACGCGATCAAGGGTGCGCGCCTGATCGCCAACCCGGGCTGCTACCCGACCACGATGCAGCTTGGCTACTACCCGCTGCTCAAGGCCGGCATCATCGACGCGGGCAACCTGATCGCCGACTGCAAGTCGGGCGTCTCCGGCGCCGGTCGCAAGGCCGAGATCGCTACGTTGTTCTCCGAGTCGAGCGACAACTTCAAGGCCTACGGTGTCAGTGGTCACCGCCACACGCCGGAAACGACGGCCCAGCTGGCACGCTTCACCGACCAGAAGGTCGGCCTGATCTTCACGCCGCACCTGGTGCCGATGATCCGCGGCATGCACGCGACGCTGTACGCGCGCCTGACGAAAGAGATCGACGATGCCGCGTTGCAGGCCCTGTTCGAAGATGAATATAAGGACAGCGAGTTCGTCGACGTGATGCCGTTCGGCTCGCACCCTGAGACGCGCTCGACCCGCGGCTCGAACGTGCTGCGCCTGGCGCTGCATCGCCCGGATGGCGGTGACACGGTTGTGATCCTGGTGGTGCAGGACAATCTGGTCAAGGGCGCATCGGGCCAGGCTGTGCAGTGCATGAACCTGATGTTCGGGTTGGATGAAGCGACTGGCCTCAAGCAGATCGCGCTGTTGCCGTAACAAAGTAGTTCCTTGCATTGCGGCTGAATGGCCGCATATTTGAGGCTACCGCACAGGGTAGGGTGGGCGGCTATGCCGCCCACGCGGTGATCGTGATCGGCTTCGTTTTGTTTCTGCGTGATCTTGCTGTCAACGATCCCCGCGTGGACGGCGCAGCCGACTCGGCGTCCCCGTCCACCCTATGTCTCATCCTGCCGACTTTCCCTGATGGTCGGCAGCATGAGTTCCCCCAACCGTCTATAATGGGCGGAGTTTGATTATCCAGGAGCATTCCATGACCGCAGTCGCCGAAGTAGTAGATTTCGACACGATTCCCGTACCAATCAACTTCACCGACAGCGCGGCACAGAAAGTGGCCCAACTGATCGAAGAAGAAGGCAACCCCGACCTCAAGCTGCGCGTCTTCGTGCAGGGCGGCGGCTGCTCGGGCTTCCAGTATGGCTTCACCTTCGACGAGATCATCAACGACGATGATACGACGATGGAAAAAGCAGGCGTCCAGCTGTTGATCGACTCGATGAGCTACCAGTATCTGGTCGGCGCCGAGATCGATTACAAGGATGACCTCGAAGGCGCGCAGTTCGTGATCAAGAACCCGAACGCCACCTCGACCTGCGGTTGCGGTTCGTCGTTCTCGGCGTAAGCAGAGCAGCGTGACCCGGCAAGTGCCGGGGAAAAAAAAGCCCGCGTCAAGCGGGCTTTTTTGCGTTCACGCCGGGTACAGCGCACCGAGGACGCGCAGGCCGCGTGCGCCCGTGACAGCAGGCAGATTACCCGGTTCGCGCTGCGTGAAGCGCCAGCCCAGCCAGGCGAACGCCAGCGCCTCGACCCGGTTGGGCGCCACGTTTAGTTCGGCCGTTGACGCTACCATCACGCCATCGAGCTCGACGCTGATGGCACGCAGCAGCGCGCCGTTATAGGCGCCGCCACCGCATATATATACTGCATCCGGCGCGATGCCCTCATCGCGGATGGCGCGTGCGATCGTCACGGCCGTCAGGCGCGTGAGCGTGGCCTGGACATCGGCCGGGGCAACATCGTGGAAAGCGGCCAGTCTGGCATCGAGCCAGGCGGCATGGAACAGGTCGCGCCCCGTGCTCTTGGGTGCTGGCAGCGCAAAGTATGGCTCATCGAGCAACGCTGCCAGCAATGGCCGGTGCACGGTCCCGCTCGCTGCCCAGGCGCCATCCTCGTCATAGGCGCGGCCCTGGTGACGCGCAATCCACAGATCCATCAAGACATTGCCCGGACCGGTATCGAAGCCCGTCACGCGCCCGTCGCCATGCAGCACGCTGATATTGCCGATGCCGCCGATATTCACGACCACGCGCGCGGTGCCCGGCGCGCCGAACGCAGCCGCATGAAATGCCGGCACCAGTGGCGCACCCTGGCCACCGGCAGCGACGTCGCGGCTGCGAAAGTCGGCGATCACGTCCAGGCCGGTCAGTTCAGCCAGCAGCGCCGGATTGTTGGTCTGGCGCGTGAAGCCCAGTTCGGGACGATGGCGGATCGTTTGGCCATGCACGGCCACGGCAGCGACCTTGCCGGGGCTGGATGGCAACAGTGCGCGCACGCAATCGGCGTAGGCCAGCGCCAGCGCATTGGCGGCCAGCGCCTCGCGCTCGAGCTCGTTGTGGCTGGCCGCCTGCAGCGCCATCAGCTCATCGCGCAAGTCGGCAGGGAAGGGCGTGAACGCGGCTGCAATCGTGCGGATCGCGCCTTGCGAAAAGTCGGCCAGCACGCCATCGACGCCGTCGAGGCTGGTGCCAGACATCAGGCCAATGAACAGATTGGTTGTCATATGCGTAGGGTGGACGGCTGCGCCGTCCACGCGGTGATGGTTGGCTGAAAATCTGTCGCACAGCTGCTCGACAGAGGCCACAAAGCAAAACGCCCTCCGGCATCGAGATGCAGCGGAGGGCGTCGGGACAGGGGTGAAGCTGTCTTAGCGGGCGGCCATGGCCGAACCGCTTGGACCCAGCAGCGAGAAGCGATGATTCATCTCGGCTGCAGCCATGCGGAAACGTGCCAGCTCAGCCTGGTTCAGCGGTTGCTGTGCCAGCGACTTGTACTGGTTTGGATCCTTGGCCACGCCTGCAACACGGAATTCGTAGTGCAGGTGCGCGCCGGTCGACCAGCCGGTCGAGCCGACGTAGCCGATGACCTGGCCCTGGTTGATCTTGGCGCCCTTGCGCATACCTGGCGCGATACGGCTCATGTGCGCATAGGCGGTGCTGTACGCCGACCAGTGCTTGAGCACGACCATATTGCCGTAGCCATTGCCGTTGCCGGCGAAGTCGACGGTAGCATCAGCCACGGCGCGGATCGGGGTGCCGGTCGATGCTGCGTAATCGACGCCCTTGTGCGCTTTCCATTTGCCCAACAGCGGGTGCACGCGCATCGAGAAGCCCGACGAAATACGCGAATACTCGAGTGGGGACTTCAGGAAGGCTTTCTTGAGTGCTTTGCCGTCCAGGGTGTAATAGCCGCCCTGTTTGGTGATCGGGTCTTCGTACCAGACCGACTGGTACGCCACGCCACGGTTGACGAACTCGCCAGCCAGGATGCGGCCGGTCTTGACTTGTTCGCCGTCGAGCCAGAAGGTCTCGTAGACCACATTGAAGCGGTCGCCGCGCTTGACGTCGTTGCGGAAGTCGATATCGGTCGAGAACATCTCGATGATCTGGCCGACGATCGAATCGGGCAGGCTGCCGCCGTCGACGTTGGAGTCGGTGGCTGCATACAGCGACGATGCGATGTCGCGCGAGCGCATCTCGACGCGACGCTCGAGCTTTGCCGGCGCTTCGAGGGCGACAAAAGCTTCGCCCTTGCGCTCGACACTGATCGTGCGTGCGTCGCCATTCTTGCCATCGATGACGGTAGCGCGCATCGACAGCAGCAGGCCATTTTCATCGGTCTCGGCCTGAATGCGCTTGCCGGTCTGGAGCGACAGCAGGCGACGTGCCAGCTTGTCGGAACGAACGAATTTCTGTGCCTGTGCATCTTCGATGCCAAGGCGGGTGAAGAGCGAGCCGAGCGAATCGCCGCGGCGGATGCGTTCTTCGTGGATGAATTGCTGCTCGTCTTGCTGGAGCGCGGCGATCTGGGATGCCAGATTTGGCAGTTCCAGGTTCGTCGCGACCAAGGTCACGGGCAGGTCGGAAGGATCGCTGGCGATCGGGGCGACACCTACTGCGCCAAAGGCGCACATACTGAGGAAGACGGCGCCGGCGCTCAAAACGCGGGCTTTGCGGGTCTTCGGCACCAGCTGCAGCAGTGTCTGACGGGTAATTTTCTGTATAGGGTTCATGCAATCAGTTAAAATTTGCGGCTGAACTTTCAAGGGCCATGTTCATGACGTTTAACAAAGTTTTCTTTGGGAAACGAAAACAGGATCGTGAATTATACCAAAAGATGTGGTCCTACAACCGTTTTAGCCAATTTCCTACACGAATTTATGACCTCAACAGCAGTTCCTGGCGGCAATTCCATGGTAAATGCGCCTATGCGCCTTCCTCTGACTGACCGCGTTCTCGAGTCCCTCGCCATAGCGAAAAGGGGTGTCGACGAGTTGCTGGTCGAGGCCGATTTTGCGCAAAAACTGGCGCGGTCGGAGCAAACCGGCACACCGCTGCGCATCAAACTGGGTCTGGACCCGACGGCGCCAGACCTGCATCTGGGTCACACCGTGGTGCTGAACAAGTTGCGTCAATTGCAAGATCTGGGTCACCAGGTGATCTTCTTGATCGGTGACTTCACGTCGATGATTGGCGACCCGTCGGGGCGCAACGCCACCCGGCCGCCGCTGACGCGCGAGCAGGTCGAAGAAAACGCGATGACGTACTTCCGTCAGGCATCGCTGGTGCTGGACGCCGGCCGCACTGAGATGCGCTACAACTCGGAGTGGTGCGATCCGCTCGGCGCGCGTGGCATGATTCAGCTGGCGTCACGCTATACCGTAGCGCGCATGATGGAGCGCGACGATTTCACCAAGCGCTACAAGAGTGGGACACCGATCGCCGTGCATGAGTTCCTGTATCCGCTGATGCAGGGCTACGATTCGGTCGCATTGAAGTCCGACCTTGAGCTGGGTGGAACGGACCAGAAATTCAACTTGCTGGTTGGCCGCGAACTGCAGAAGGACTACGGCCAGGAGCCGCAGTGCATCCTGACCATGCCACTGCTCGAAGGCCTGGACGGCGTCGAGAAGATGTCCAAGTCGAAAAACAACTACATCGGCATCACCGAAGCACCGAACACCATGTTCGGCAAGCTGATGAGCATTTCGGACGACATGATGTGGAAGTACTTCAATTTGCTGTCGTTCCGCTCGCTGGACGACATCGCCCAATTGAAGGCAACGATCGACGGCGGCGCCAACCCGCGCGACGCCAAGGTGGCGCTGGGCAAGGAGATCGTGACGCGCTTCCACTCGGCCCAGGCAGCCGACGATGCGCTGGCTGACTTCGTCAACCGTTCCACGGGTGGCATTCCCGACGACGTGCCGGAAGTGGCGCTCTCGGGCGCCCCGATGGGCGTGGCGCAATTGCTCAAGCAAGCTGGCCTGTGCGCATCGACGTCCGAAGCCATGCGCATGGTCGACCAGGGCGGCGTGCGCATCGACGGCGCCGTCGTGGCCGATAAAGGGTTGCAGGTGGCTGCCGGCACGCTCGTCGTGCAAGTGGGCAAGCGCAAGTTCGCGCGCGTGACGCTGGCATGATTGGCCTGCTGCAACGCGTGAGCGAAGCGGCAGTGCGCGTCGACGGCGCGACCGTCGGCGCCATCGGTCCGGGCCTCTTGGTATTGCTGTGCGCCGAAAAGGGTGACACCGAGCGCGAAGCCGACCTGTTGCTGACCAAAATGCTCGGTTACCGCGTCTTTTCGGACGAGGCCGGCAAGATGAACCGCAGCCTGGCCGACGTCAATGGCGGCCTGCTCCTGGTGCCGCAATTTACGCTCGCGGCCGACACCAAATCTGGCACGCGGCCATCGTTCACGCCGGCAGCAGCGCCGGAAGACGGCCGGCGCCTGTTCGACCACGTGGTGCGCCAGGCCCGCACGCGTCACGCCCAGGTGGAAACCGGCGTGTTCGGCGCCGACATGAAGGTGTCGCTCATCAACGACGGGCCGGTGACATTCTGGCTGCGCGTTGATCCGGTCGTAGCAACGCGCTGAAACCCCGGCTGGCTCCAGGTGTCAAACCCAGTAGCCGGGAGGAATCATGCGCATTTGGAGCAATTCGTTTACCAACGGGGCCGCCATGCCCGCCGCCTGCGCGTTTGCCGTGGGCGACTCTGCCGCCCACGTCAGGCTGTCGAGCAACCGCAACCCGCATATCGCCTGGGCCGACGTACCGAACGGCACCGAATCGCTGGTGCTGGTCTGCCACGACCCCGACGTCCCGCGCGATGGCCGCCGCGTCAATGTCGACGGCTGCACGGTGCCGCTGACGGCGCCACGCATCCACTTCTTCCACTGGACGCTGGCCGATATCCCCGTATGCCTCACGGCGCTGGCCGAGGGCAGGTTCTCCAACCGCGTCACGCCGCACGGCAAACCGGGTCCGCTGGTGCCGTTCACCATCAAGAACGGCACCGAGCACCAATTGCGCCATGGCCTCAATGACTATACCGACTGGTTTGCCGGCGCCCCCGGCATGGCCGGCGAATTCTATGGCTATGACGGCCCGTGCCCGCCCTGGAACGACGAGCGCGTGCACCACTATGTCTTTACCCTGTATGCGCTCGATATGCCGCGTCTCCCGCTCACGGGCCGCTTCACAGGGCTGGAAGCCCGCATGGCCATCTACGGGCACATCCTCGATGAGGCGTGCATCTTCGGCACCTATGCACTCAATCCCCACGCCGTCGCCGATCTGCCAAAATAGCGCTTCCATCCGATTGCCCCGAGGTTCGGGCACAAGAACCTCATGACCCTGACCACGGCGCCCCAGGGCGCGACCACGATCCTGCTCATCCGCCACGGCGAAACCGCCTGGAATGCCGAACGCCGGCTGCAGGGCCATCTCGATATCCCGCTCAATGCCGAAGGCGAGCGCCAGGCGGCGCTGCTTGGCGCGGCACTGGCCGGCGAAGCCATCGACCACGTGCTGTCCAGCGACCTGGGCCGTGCCCGGCAAACCGCCGAAGCGATCCTGTGCGTGCGCGGCGCAACGACGGCGTTGCAGGTCGATCCCCAATTGCGAGAACGCTGCTACGGCGGCTTCGAAGGCTTGCTCTATAGTGAGATCGCGGCCCGCTATCCGGCGGACTTTGCCGCCTGGCAGGCGCGCAATGTCGACGCAACGCTGCCACCGGGCAAAAACCAGGGTGAATCGTTCCGCGCCTTTTTCGACCGCGTCACGACAGCAATCGTGGCCCACGCCGCCCGCCATTCGGGGCAGACGCTCGCGCTGGTGGCGCACGGTGGCGTGCTCGAGTGCGCCTACCGGGCCGCGCTGGGCCTGGCCCTGGACACCCCGCGCGACTTCAAGGTGCACAACGCCAGCATCAACCGTTTTGCGGTCGAGCAGGGCAAGCTGCGCCTGCTTAGCTGGGGCGAAGTCGAGCATCTGCGGCAAGTGGCCCTGGACGATTTGCCGTAATGTCATTCGTCGAGCCGCCCTGTCTGCATCGGTTGGGACCCAGGCCGACGACACCTCGCTGCAATTGCGCTACACTCACCCTACGATCGAATTGCGTAGCGGGAGGTGCAAGATGAGCGAGGCGATGTATCGCAGCAAGCGCAAGGAGCCGGCTGTGCCAGAGCCGCCGTTGACGCCTGTGGAAGCTGCCCGGCAACGCCGTCTGGCTGCGCTGAAGATGGCGGCAGGGCTGTGGAAAGACCGCACTGACACAGTGAAAGATGGTGTTCAAGCGCAAGAGCAACTAAGAAACGAATGGCGTTGATTTTATTCGACACCAATATCTTCATCGACATGCTCAACGGCGTTCACGAAGCCGCAACCGAGCTTGGGAGGTACGATTTTCCGGCCATCAGCACAATTACATACATGGAATTGCGCGTTGGCCAAATTGCTCGCCCCCATGAGGTACCGATCCTCGACGCATTGCTCGCAGAATTCACAGTACTACCGCTGGATCCGCAAATTACCGAGCTTGCCATCGACATCCGCGGCAATAGCCTCATCAGCGGTCCCAAAGTAAAACTTCCGGATGCAATCATTGGCGGCACCGCCGCTGCCTATGGCATGCCGATCGTCACACGAAATCCAACGGATTTTTCGTGGTCGGGTATCGTCGTTCACATTCCATACGACTATGACTCGGCAACTGGCCAAGTCACCAACGTGCGCCCGGCATTCACCGATTTCAAACCTCGTCCCACGCTCACGCGCATCCGCTGACGCGTTTTGTATCCACGATCCGCCTCTGCATTGCCTATGAGCGATGACGCTGCAACGTCAATCACTGAGCGCGGTGCGACCCAGGCGAAAGCTAATTAGCACAACTTGCCAATATCGCACACACAACAATTTGAAAAATTGTGCTGATAAATTGAGCAGCGCTTGAGGTAAAATAGCAGGTTCCCGTGTCACTTTTGAGTCTGCCAGCTGTGCAAATAGGTCCTTATCTCCTGCGTAATAACGTCTTTGTCGCGCCGATGGCTGGTGTGACGGACCGTCCGTTCCGGCAACTGTGCAAGCAGCTCGGCGCGGGCTATGCGGTGTCCGAGATGGCTGCGTCCAATCCGCGCCTGTGGGCCAGCGAAAAGACGTCGCGCCGGATCGACCACGCGGGCGAGATGGAGCCCAAGGCGGTGCAGATCGCCGGTGCCGATCCGAAAGACCTCGCCGATTGTGCGAAGTTCAACGTCGAGCGTGGCGCGCAGATCATCGATATCAATATGGGGTGCCCGGTCAAGAAGGTGTGCAACAGCTGGTGCGGGTCGGCCCTGTTGCAGCACGAAGACCTGGTCGAGCGCATCCTGCACGCGGTGGTCGAGGCCGTCGATGTGCCGGTCACGCTGAAATTCCGCACCGGCTGGGATCGTCAAAACAGGAACGCGCTGCGCATTGCGCGTCTGGCCGAGCAGGCCGGCATCCAGATGCTGACCCTGCACGGCCGCACCCGGGCCGATGGCTACAAGGGCGACGCCGAGTACGACACCATCCGCGCGGTGAAGGCGTCGGTCGGCATCCCGGTGGTGGCCAACGGCGACATCACCACGCCCGAGAAGGCAAAGTTCGTGCTCGACTACACGGGGGCGGACGCCGTCATGATCGGCCGGGCGGCCCAGGGCCGGCCATGGATCTGCCGTGAAATTGATCACTTCCTGCGCACGGGCGAGCACATGCCGGCGCCGCTGGTGGAAGAGGTGCGCGAACTGATGCACGAGCACTTGCCGGCGCACTACGCTTTTTATGGCGAGTTCATCGGCGTACGCACCGCGCGCAAGCACATCGGTTGGTATGTCCAGGACTTGCCAGATGGCGAGGAATTCCGTCAGCGCATGAATCTGCTGGAATCGACCGCCGAGCAACTTGCGGCGATGGATGACTTCCTGAAATCCCAGCACCGCCATGGCGAGCGGTTACAATACCGCCCCGCGCTTCCCGCCGTGGACGCGATCGCGGCATAGAAGACCAGCACGACAAGCGACAAGAAGAACAATTGGGGACGCGCTGCCCGCAGATGCAGCAAGCCAGTGCAGCAAGCTGGGCAGCAATCACACAACCAGGATGAAGCAGCAAAGACATGAGCAAAGAAAGTATCCAGGAAGTCGTCCAGAAGAGTCTTGAAGACTATTTCAACGATCTCGGCGAGCAAAAACCGACCAACATCTACGACATGATGGTGTTGACCGTCGAAAAGCCCGTCCTTGAAGTGGTCATGTCGCGCGCCGACGGCAACCAGTCGCATGCCGCGCAGATGCTGGGCATCAATCGCAATACATTGCGCAAGAAACTGCAAGAGCACGGGCTGCTCTAAGCGTTGCCGGTTGGCTGCGCTTCCTGCGCGGCCCCGGAGACCCAACGGTCTCCACGTCCGGCGCCAGGAATTCTCAACCATAGGCCTCACCATGATCAAACAAGCTCTCATTTCCGTATCCGACAAGACCGGCGTGCTCGATTTCGCACGCGCGCTGAACCAGCTGGGCGTGAACATCCTGTCCACTGGCGGCACCGCCAAGCTGCTGCAAGAAAATGGCGTGCCCGTCACGGAAGTGGCCGATTACACCGGTTTCCCGGAAATGCTCGATGGCCGCGTCAAGACGCTGCACCCGAAAGTGCACGGCGGCATCCTGGCCCGTCGCGATTTCCCCGAGCACATCGCGAAACTGGAAGAGCACAATATTCCGCAGATCGACATGGTCGTGGTCAATCTGTACCCGTTCCAGCAAACCGTCGCCAAAGAGCAATGCTCGCTGGAAGATGCAATTGAAAACATCGACATCGGTGGCCCGACCATGCTGCGTTCGGCTGCCAAGAACCACCGCGACGTGGTCGTGGTCGTCGATCCGGCCGACTATGGCGTCGTGCTGGCGGAAATGAAGGGCTCGGGCGGCGACGCCGGTCCGGTCAGCTACGAGACCAAGTTCCGCCTGGCCAAGAAAGTGTTCGCACACACCGCCCAGTACGACGGCGCGATCACCAATTACCTGACCAGCCTGGGCGAAGACCGCGCACACGCGACCCGCTCGAACTTCCCGGCCACGCTGAACATGGGCTTCGAGAAAGTCCAGGAAATGCGCTACGGCGAGAACCCGCACCAGGGCGCCGCCTTCTACCGCGACCTCGTCACGATCGACGGCGCGCTGGCCAACTACCGCCAGCTGCAAGGTAAAGAGCTGTCGTACAACAATATCGCCGATGCCGATGCGGCCTGGGAATGCGTCAAGTCGCTCGGCGGCCTGGGCCAGGCGGCCGGTTGCGTGATCGTCAAGCACGCCAATCCGTGCGGCGTCGCCATCGGCGTCGATGCACTGGACGCGTATTCACGCGCGCTGCAGACCGATCCGACCTCGGCCTTTGGCGGCATCATCGCCTTCAACGTCGAAGTCGATGGCAAGGCGGCCGAAGCGCTGGCCAAGCTGTTCGTCGAGGTGCTGATTGCGCCGAGCTTTACCGCCGAAGCACGCCAGATCATGTCGGCCAAGCAGAACGTGCGTCTGCTGGAAATCGCTCTGGGTGCCGGTCAGAATGCCTACGACGTCAAGCGCGTTGGCGGCGGCCTGCTGGTGCAATCGCCGGACGCGAAGAACGTCGGCATGGAAGACCTGCGCGTCGTTTCCAAGCTGCAGCCATCGCCGCAGCAGCTGCAAGACCTGATGTTCGCATGGCGCGTGGCCAAGTTCGTCAAGTCGAACGCGATCGTGTTCTGCGGTAACGGCATGACGCTGGGCGTCGGCGCCGGCCAGATGAGCCGCATCGACTCGGCGCGCATCGCCTCGATCAAGGCCCAGAACGCTGGCCTGAGCTTGACCGGCTCGGCCGTGGCGTCGGATGCATTCTTCCCGTTCCGCGATGGCCTGGACGTCGTCGTCGATGCCGGCGCGACCTGCGTGATCCACCCGGGTGGCTCGATGCGCGACCAGGAAGTCATCGATGCCGCCGACGAGCGCGGCGTCGTCATGCTGTACACGGGCACGCGTCACTTCCGTCATTAATTGCAGTAATCTAAACGCGTGGACGGCATAGCCGTCCACCCTACGATGAAGTGTAGGGTGGGCGGCTTCGCCGCTCACGCGTTCAAATCACGTATGATTTGTGGATGGTTTCCCCAAACCGTCATGCACCTGTGTTTTTGCACAGTATTTTTCCCACGAACACCCCCAGCCGGGGTAACATTCCAGCATGATTATTCTCGGCATCGACCCGGGCCTGCGCACGACGGGGTTCGGCGTCATTGAAAAACACGGCACGAAGCTGCGCTACATCGCTTCGGGCACCATCAAGACCGGGCTGGAAGGCGCCTTGCCGCCACGCCTGAAAGTCATCCTGCACGGCGTCAGCGAGATCATCGCGACCTACCAGCCGGCCTGTTCCGCCATCGAAAAAGTGTTCGTCAACGTCAATCCGCAATCGACCTTGCTGCTGGGCCAGGCGCGCGGCGCGGCCATCACGGCGCTCGTGGGCGCCGATCTCGATGTGGCCGAATACACGGCGGTGCAGGTCAAACAAGCAGTTGTCGGCACGGGCCGCGCGGCCAAGCCGCAAGTGCAGGATATGGTTGCGCGCCTGCTCAAGCTGCCGGGCCTGCCGGGCAGCGACGCCGCCGATGCGCTTGGCGTGGCCATTTGCCATGCCCACACGATCGACACGCTGGCCCTCTTGGGCGCGATTGCGCCCGACATGATCGGGCTGCGCATGAAAAACAGCCGTCTCGTCTCATAACAAGGAATTTATTCGATGATCGGTCGTCTCTCCGGAACCCTGCTCGAAAAAGCGCCGCCGCATGTGCTGGTGGATTGCAATGGCGTCGGCTATGAAGTCGATGTGCCGATGAGCACGTTCTACAACCTGCCGCACACGGGCGAAAAAGTCGTCCTGTTTACGCACCTGACCGTGCGCGAAGATGCGCACCTGCTGTTCGGCTTTGGCAGCGCCGCCGAACGCGCGCTGTTCCGGCAGCTGATCAAGATTACCGGTGTCGGCGCGCGCATGGCGCTGTCGATCCTGTCGGGCATGACCGTGGCCGAGCTGTCGCAAGCCGTCACGCTGCAAGAGACAGGCCGCCTGGTCAAGGTGCCCGGCATCGGCAAGAAGACCGCCGAGCGTCTGCTGCTGGAACTCAAGGGCAAACTTGGCGCCGATATCGGCATGGTGGCCGGCGTGCCGCGCGACGACACGCAGACCGACGTGCTCAACGCGCTCGCCGCGCTGGGTTACTCCGACAAGGAAGCGCTGCTCGCGATCAAGAACATGCCAGCCGGCGCCGGCGTCTCGGATGGCATCAAATTTGCGCTCAAGGCGCTCTCCAAAGCCTGACCGGAAGTAAGCAATGAGTATCCAGACCGACAATTTTACCGAACAGCGCGTGATCGACGCCGCGCCGGCCTCGCCCAACGAAGAGGCGATCGAACGCGCGCTGCGGCCCAAGCAGCTCGACGAATACGTCGGCCAGGAGAAAATCCGCGACCAGCTCGAGATCTTCATCACGGCTGCGCGCAACCGGCGCGAAGCGCTCGACCACACGCTGCTGTTTGGCCCACCGGGCCTGGGCAAGACGACGCTCGCGCACATCATCGCGCGCGAGATGGGCGTGAACCTGCGCCAGACCTCGGGCCCCGTGCTCGAGCGCCCGGGCGACCTGGCGGCATTGCTGACCAATCTCGAGCCGAACGACGTGCTGTTCATCGACGAGATCCACCGCCTGTCGCCGGTGGTCGAAGAGATCCTGTACCCGGCGCTCGAGGACTACCAGATCGACATCATGATCGGCGAAGGCCCCGCTGCGCGCTCCGTGAAACTCGACCTGCAGCCGTTCACGCTGGTGGGCGCGACCACGCGCGCCGGCATGCTGACCAATCCGCTGCGCGACCGTTTCGGCATCGTGGCGCGCCTGGAGTTCTACAACGTCCCCGAGCTGACCAAGATCGTGCTGCGCAGCGCCGCGCTGCTGGTGGCGCCGATCGACGAAGAAGGCGCGCGCGAAGTGGCCAAGCGCGCCCGCGGCACGCCGCGTATTGCCAACCGCTTGCTGCGCCGCGTGCGCGACTTCGCGCAGGTGAAAGGCACCGGCGAGATCACGCGCGACATCGCCGACCGCGCATTGAAAATGCTCGACGTCGACAGCGTGGGCTTCGACGTGATGGACCGCAAGCTGCTCGAAGCAGTGCTGTTCAAGTTTGCCGGCGGCCCGGTCGGCATCGGCAACCTGGCCGCCGCCATCGGCGAAGCGGCCGACACGATCGAAGACGTGCTCGAACCCTTCCTGATCCAGCAAGGCTATCTGCAGCGCACCCCGCGCGGACGCATCGCCACGCCGCTGGCGTACCAGCACTTTGGGGTGACCGCGCCGCGTATCAGCCCAACGGGCGACTTGTGGGACAGTCTGCCGCCAGGGCAGGGCGCTTGACCGCTTGATGTGCTTGTCCGAAAACCATCGGTTTTCGGCCGCACACGACGATTATTTACCCTGTTCTCATGTAAGTGCTACTCTTCGCCCCTTCGTCTAGCAAACGGCCATGCGATAAAGAGTTACTCAATGAGTCGCAGCACCCTGCCGTTCCCGTACAGTATCAAGCGCCATGGCGTCTCCCTGTCCAACTGCGATGATGAGCCGGTGCAGACCCCGGGCTGCATCCAGGCGCATGGCTTGCTGCTGGCGCTCAGTCTTGACGACCTGATCGTGCGTCAGGCCAGTGAAAACTGGCCGCAGCGTACCGGCCTGGCCATGAGCCAGGTACTGGACCAGCCCCTGGCCGCCGTCGTCGGCCCCGATGCGGCGCAGTGCATCGTGCATGCGATGCGCACCGAAGTCCTGGAGCGCAATGCGCTGTACGTGCTCACGGCGCCGCTGCCCCATGCTCCTTGCCGCGACATCGCGATGGACTTTTCGGTGCACCAGGCCGACGGCGTCCTGATCGTCGAGATCGAGCCGGCCAGCCAGCCGGGCGACACGGTCGTGACCGACAGCGACTATTATTCGATGGTGAAAACGACGCTGGTGCGCCTGAAGTCGGCCAGCAGCCTGAGCGCCTTCTGCGACATCGCCGCCAACGAGGTACGCCGCACGACGGGCCTGGACCGCGTGATGATCTACCGCTTCCATCGCGACGAGACGGGCGAAGTGATCGCCGACGCGCACCGCAGCGACCTCAATTCGTGGCTGGGATTGCGTTATCCGGCCAGCGACATTCCGGTGCCCGCGCGCGCCATCTTCAAGCGCATCGGCGTGCGGCCCTTGCCGGACGTGGACGGCGCGCTGATGGAGATCGCGCCGCTGCTGAACCCCGTGACGGGGCGGCCACTGGACATGACCTATTGCGCACTGCGCGGCGCGTCCGTCATGTATACCGATTACCTGCGCAACATGGGCGTGGCGGCCACACTGACGATGCCGATCCTGCGTGATGGCCGCCTGTGGGGCCTGATCGCGTGCCACCATTACGCGCCGATCGTGCTGCCCTATACCTTGCGCGCGGCCGCCGAATTCCTCGGCCAGGTCACGTCCCTCGAAATCGCCTCGGCCGAGGGCCGGGAACACCTGGAATACCGGCTGAAGCTCGAGGCCGCGCACCAGGCCGTGCTGGGCCAGGCTCTCGCGGACGGCAACTACGCGGCGCTGACGCATGGTGCGCCTTCGCTGCTCGACGGGATCGACGCGGGCGGCGTGGCGGTATCGGAGAATGGGCAGTGGAGCATGGCGGGCGCCACGCCGGATGCGCAGCAGCTCACGGCACTGGCAGCCTGGCTGACGCTGCACAGCGCGCGCCTTGCCGATGGCGGCACGGTCATCGCGCTGGACGACCTGGGCCGCGCGTATCCCGAGGGGGGCGACGCGCTCGGTTGCTGCAGCGGCCTGCTGGCATTTCCGATCTCGCAGCGCAGCCAGGGCGACTGGGTCATCTGGTTCCGCCCCGAGCAGCTGCAGACGTATCGTTGGGGCGGCAATCCGTACGAAGCCGGCAAGGCCACCGCGGAGCACGGCACGCGCCTGACGCCGCGCCAGAGCTTCGCCGTGTGGCAGGAAGAAGTGCGGGGCCGCGCCGAACCATGGAAGCCGGTCGAGATCGAGGCGGCCAAGAACCTGCGCCTGTTGATGCTCGACGTCGTCGTCGCACGCGCTGAACAGCTGGCGGCGCTGAACACGGATCTGGTGCGCAGCAACGATGAACTCGATGCGTTTGCCTACGTCGCCGGCCATGATCTGAAAGAGCCGCTGCGCGGCATCCACAAGTACGCCCACTTCCTGCTCGAAGAAACGAAGGCGGGCCGCCCGCTCGACGCCCAGGGCCGCGAACGCATCGACGCCATGCTGCGCCTCACGGTGCGCATGGACAGCCTGCTCGACGCGCTGCTGCACTTTTCGCGCGTCGGCCGGCTCTCGCTCGCGCGCCAGCCAATCGCGCTGGGCGACGTGGTGGCCGAGGCGACCGACATGCTGGGCGCGAGTCTGCTCGGACGCGACATCGACGTGCAGATTCCCCGCCCGCTGCCAACGATCTCGTGCGACCGTATTCGCGTGCGCGAAGTATTCGCCAACCTGATCTCCAACGCCGCCAAGTACAACGACAAGCCGCAGCGCCACATCGAGATCGGCTACCTCGATCCGGTCGATGGCGCGGATGTCGTTTCCACGTTCTACGTGCGCGACAACGGCATCGGCATCGACACCAAGCACAGTGAGCGCGTCTTCATGATGTTCAAGCGCCTGCACACGCGCGACGCGTACGGGGGCGGCAGTGGCGCCGGCCTGGCGATCGTCAAGAAGCTCGTCGAGCAGCACAATGGCCACAGCTGGTTCACGTCCGAACTGGGCGTGGGCACCACGTTTTATTTCACGCTGATCGGCGCCGGCATGAAGCAGCCAGGCGCATGACGCCCCTGGTGCGGAGCGACTTGCCGCCCATTCTGGTCGTCGACGACAGCGACGAGGATTTCGACACCGTCTCAATTGCCGCGCGGCGCGCCGGCATCGGCAACCTGCTGGTGCATGCCATGGATGCCGACGACGCCAGGCGCCAGCTGTTCGCCGTGCCTGGCGCAGACTACGCCTTCATGCTCCTGGACTGCAACCTGCCGGGTGAAGACGGCCTGACGCTGCTGGAAGAAGTGCGCCGCCATCCGCAGCGCCGCACGCTGCCCGTCATCGTGCTGACAGCCAGCATCAACCCGCGCGACCGGGACGCGTTCTATGCGGCCGGCGGCAACGCCTATCACGTCAAACTGGTGAACTTCGAGGACGGCCTGGCCAACCTCGAGAGCATCTTTCGCTACTGGCTGACGCACGTCGTCCTGCCGGGCGCGGACACATCATCGACTGGAAAACCCTTATGCCCGTGACCTGTGACACCGATCGTCCCTGGCGCATCCTGCTGGTCGATGACAATGCGCTGGACCGCGCGGATGCCAAAGCGGCGCTGCTGGGCGGGCACGATCGCCGCTACCAGTTCGTCGAAGCGACGTCCGCGAACGAGGCGATGCATCTGTGCGCGAGTTCGGCGCCGTTCGACTGCATGCTGCTCGACTTCTTTTTGCCCGATGGCGATGCGCACGACGTGCTGGCGCGCCTGCCGTGCGACGCCGACAAGATTCCGCACCTGCCGGTCGTGATCCTGACCGGCGTGGCGGGCACGGAGAGCCGCGCGTCGCTGCGCCACGGCGCCCAGGATTTCGTGGGCAAGGCCTGGCTGGGCCGCGAAAGTCTAACCTGGGCCGTCGAAAACGCCATCGAGCGGCGCAAGATCGCGCGCGAAGTCATGGCCGAACGCCACCTGATGGACAACCAGCGCCAGTACCTGTTCGAGGCCGAACGCACCGCGCGCCTGGAAAGCGAACGGGTGGCGCTGCTGAAGGACGAATTTCTCGCCACGCTCAGCCATGAGCTGCGCACGCCACTGGCCGTGATCGTCGGCTGGGCCGGCGTGCTGCAACGCGCGCAGGACAACCCTGCCACGGTCAAGCGCGGCGTCGACGCCATCGCGCGCAATGCCGGGCTGCAGGCCAAGCTGATCAACGATCTACTGGACATGAACCGCATCGTGACCGGCAAGTTGATCCTGGATCTGCAGCGGGTTGACCTGGGCGTGCTGCTCGATTCGGCCGCCGAATTCTTGCGTCCGCTCGCCATCGAGAAGGGCGTCGAGATCCGGATCGACACGCATGACGGCGCGCCGCTGGAACTCGATGGCGATCCGGTCCGCCTGCAGCAGATCTTCGCCAATTTGCTGGGCAACGCGCTCAAGTTCACCCCTGGCGGCGGCGCGATCACCCTGACGGCGCGGCGCCGCGACGATGCGCAGGTCGCGGTGACGGTGCACGACAACGGCGAGGGCATCGATGCGTCATTCCTGCCGCAGTTGTTT
The DNA here is from genome assembly GCF_014200505.1 of Massilia aurea. GTDB lineage: Bacteria > Pseudomonadota > Gammaproteobacteria > Burkholderiales > Burkholderiaceae_D > Telluria > Telluria aurea_B. Next base: position 127,159 of record NZ_JACHBX010000005.1, read on the forward strand.
ACGCGCTTCAGCCAGGAAAACAGCAAGGCTGCGCGCGTGCATGGCGGGCTGGGGATCGGGCTGTCGATCGTCAAGCAGTTGACCGAGCTGCATGGCGGCACCGTCAGCGGCGACAGCGCCGGCGTGGGCCAGGGCGCGACCTTCACGGTGATGCTGCCACTGCGCGCCATCGAACAGGTGGGCGGCGACGCGGCTGGCACGGTCGCGCAAGCAGGAGCAGAAGCAGAGGCAGAATCAGAGGCGGATCAACTGATGCTGATCGACCTGCGCGGCGTCAGCGTGCTGCTGGTGGACGACAACGAAGACATCCTGGAGCTGAGCCGGCGCGTGCTGGAAGAGCGGGGCGCCGCTGTCGTTACCGTGAATTCGGTCGTGGCGGCGCTCGCGCAATTAAGCGCTGTGCGCCCGCAGGTGCTGGTCAGCGATATCAGCATGCCCAAGCTCAATGGCTACGACCTGATCCGCACGGTGCGCAATGACATGCGGCTCGATGAATACATGCTGCCGGCGGTGGCGATGTCCGCGTTTGCGCGGCCACTGGACCAGCAGCGCGCCTTGCAGGCGGGGTATCAGGCGTATGTGATCAAGCCGCTGCAGCCGCATCTGCTGATCCGGGCGGTGGCGCGTCTGGCAGGGCTAGTGTAATGACGCCAACTGCCGCGCAGCGCGCCAGCGCAGCCAGGCCTGCGTCTGCGCGCGCAGCACCGGATAGACGAACGTCAGGTACAGCGTCAGCGTGAAGCCAAGCAGCACGCCGGCGGTCCACATGAAGGCAGGCGCGGCGCCGCGCCACAGCAAGGCAGCGCAAAAGGCGAGGGGCACGGCCAGCAGCAGGGCGGCCAGTGCGCGCAGCAGGCCAGAGCGGCGCAGCAAGTGGCCGGCCATCCCGGTCACGAAGAAGGCGCACGCGCCGAGCACGAGGCAGGCCAGCGTTGCTGCCGCCTTGCCCGCGTGCGGCGTCATGGCGCCGGCCGGGAGCAGGATCGCCGGGGCGACGAGCACCAGCATGCCGGCGGCAAAGCACAGCAGCCGCAGGATCGTCATGGCGATTTTTCGCGCGGCAAAGTTGACAGGGGTGGTGTTCTGGCTCATACGAGATCGATTGCATTATTCAGCCAGCACGGCAGTGTGACAAAGATAGCACACAGGCAATATTGCGGTCTTAATTACTGTCTTTGGCACACGACAGATTTGTCCTTGTTTTGCCGTGAATGTGTCGTTCAGATGTAGCACGGGCCTGGTCGCACATGACAGTTGTCATCCGATAGTGATGGCAAGTGCGCCTGTCGGCATACCCGCGCGATCGCCATACTGGTTTCACACCAACCCGTGAGGAAACCATGTCCACCATCGTCGCAAAAGCGGCAGTTGCCGCAGCCGGTCTGTCCCTCTCCTGCCTGGCGCTGGGCGCCGCCACCCTGGTCCAGGACGTACGCGTCTTCGACGGCAGGGCCGTGCACGAACGGCGCTCGGTGCTGTTCGATGATGCGCGCGTCGTCGATGCGGATTTTCTCGGGTCGGCCCCGGCAGGGGCGCGCATCGTCCAGGGGGCCGGGCGCACGCTGCTGCCGGGCCTGATCGACGCCCACACCCACGCGTTCAGGCAATTCGACCTGCCGGTGCTGTTTGGCGTGACGACCCAAATCGACATGTTCACCGCCGTGCCGGTCATGCAGGACGCCAAACGCAGCATGGCTGCAGGCAGGCATGCGGGCCAGGCCGACCTGTTCTCGGCCGGCACCCTGGCCACGGCGCCGGGCGGCCATGGCACCCAGTTCGGCGTGCCGATCCCGACCCTGAACAGCCCGGACGAGGCGCAGGCCTTTGTCGATGCCCGCATCGCCGAAGGCTCCGACTTCATCAAGATCGTGCTGGAAGCGGGCGGGCACGGTATCGGCGCAATGAACTCGCTCGACATCGCAACCGCCACCGCGCTGATCGAGGCGGCGCACCGGCGCGGCAAGCTGGCCGTGGTCCATGTCAGCACCGAAAAAGATGCCCGTGCTGCGCTCGAGGCGGGCGCCGACGCGCTGGTCCATCTGTTTCTGGGCGCGGCGCCCGATGCCACAGCGGTCGACAGCCTGGCCAGGCTGGCCAAACGCAAGAATGCCTTCGTGATCCCGACCTTTACCGTGATGGAAAGCATGGCCGGCGTGCGCGGCGACGACTTGCTGGGCGATGCGGACCTGGCGGCGCTGGTCGAACGCGAGGGCGCGACGACCCTCAAGGCGCGCTACGGCCAGCAGGCGCAGCCCCAATTGCTGGCCATGCCGAAGGCGGTTACCGCCGCATTGGCGAAGGCGGGCGTGCCCATCCTGGCCGGCACCGATGCCGGCAATGCGGGCACGCTGTACGGCATCAGCATGCACCGCGAACTGGCTGCGCTGGTGGAGGCGGGTTTGACGCCGACTGCTGCACTGGCCGCCGCCACGAGCGCGCCGGCCGCCGCCTTCCGGCTGGGCCGGCGCGGTTGTATCGCCACGGGCTGCAAGGCCGACCTGCTGCTGGTCGAGGGCGACCCGACACGCGACATCACGGCCACGCGCCGCATCGTCGAGGTGTGGAAAGACGGGCAGAGCGCGAATGCCCTGCGCGACGCCAGGCGTGAACAGGTCGCGCAGGAGCGCGGCGCATCGACGCGCCAGGGCTTGCCGGCCGATGGACGCATCAGCCAGTTCAGCGCGGCGAAACTGGCCAGTCCATTTGGCAGCGGCTGGATGCCATCGACTGACCAGTACGCCGGCGGCAAGTCGACCGTCAAGCTCGACGTGCTGCCGGCGCTGTCCGACGGGCAGGTACCGCTGGCGGTGCAGGCCAGCGTCGCCCCCGGCCTGCCGTATGCGTGGTCGAGCGTCGCCTTCATGCCCGGTGCGCAGCCGATGCAGCCGGCCGACCTGAGCGCGGCCCGGGTCTTGCGCTTCAAGGTGCGCGGTGACGGTAAAACCTACCAGGTGATGCTCATGGGCGCGGCCAATGGCCGGCCAAGCAGTGTGCCATTCGTCGCCGGCCCGGAATGGGCGGAAATCAGCGTGCCACTGTCGGCCTTTGCCGGCATCGATCCGGCGGCGGTTGCCATGCTAGCATTCAGTGCCGGGCCACAGCCGGGCGAGTACCGCTTCGAACTCGCCGACGTGCGCCTGCTGGCGCAATAACGATCACGGAGTCACGATGACGACGACCTTCAGGCAGGTGCTGGCGCGACCGTGGATGCCGGCCGACTACGGCGCATTGCAGTACACGTGGCTGCTGTCGCTGGGCTACCTGTTCTGGAAGTTTTATTACGTGAGGCCCGGCGTGGTCGAGGCGGCTCTGCTGGCGCTGACGATCATCCTGTTCGTGCCGCTGTACTGCGCCAGCTTCTGGCCCCGCGGCTGGCGCGTCGGCGCCTGCGTGGCAGCCACGTGCCTGATCGGCGCTGCCTGGGCGCCGTGGAATCCGGGCGCTGCCTGCTTCTTCATCTTTGCCTGCGCCATGTGCGCCCGCATTCCCGGCACGGCTCGCCCCGTGTGCGCCATGCTGGGCGTGATTGCCGGCGGCGCGGTCGTTGCCTTGCTGATCCCGCAGATGCAGATGGTGTTCCTGCTGCCGATCCTGATGGCCGGCATGCCGGTCGGCCTGTCGTGCATCATGGATGCCCGGCTGCGCACGTCGCGCACGCTGCTCATGCGCAAGCAGGAAGAGGTCGAGCACATGGCGCGCATCGCCGAGCGCGAACGCATCTCGCGCGACCTGCACGACCTGCTGGGCCACTCGCTGTCGATGATTGCGCTGAAGGCCGAACTGGCGCGCAAGCTGGCGCGGCGCGATCTGGCGGCCTGCGAGCGCGAAATCGCCGACATCGAAACCAATGCGCGCGGTGCGCTGGCCGAGGTACGCGCCGCCGTGACGGGGTTTCGCCACGGTGGCCTGGTGCAGGCGCTGGCCAGTGCGCGCGCCAGCCTGCTGGCAGCCGACGTACTCCTCGACGAGCGCATCGAGCGCATCGACCTGGCACCGGCGGCCGAACACGTGGTGGCGCTGGCCGTGCGCGAAGCCGTGACGAACATCGTGCGCCATGCCGGGGCGTCCCACTGCACGCTGAGTCTGGTGCAAGAGCAGCAGGATGGGCAGACGCACGCCGTGCTGCGCGTGCTCGACGACGGCAAGCTGCGCAGCACGGATGGCCTGCAGCAGGGTAACGGCCTGGCCGGCATGCGCGAGCGGGTGGCGGCGCTCGGTGGGCGCTTGTCGCTGCAGGCCGGCGCCGGCCTGGCGCTCGAATTGCACGTGCCGGCGGGAGCATCGGCATGATCCGCATCCTGATCGCCGAAGACCAGACGCTGGTGCTTGGCGCGCTGAGCGCGCTGCTGCGGCTCGAGCCCGACTTCGATGTCGTGGGCGGCGCTGCGGATGGGCGTGCAGCGCTGGCACTGTGCGAGCGCCTGGTGCCGGACATCGTGCTGACCGATATCGAGATGCCGCACATGACGGGCCTCGAACTGGCGCAGGGCCTGGTTCAGCGCAAGCTGGCGTGCCGTGTCGTGGTCGTGACCACGTTTGCGCGCAGCGGCTACCTGCGCCGCGCGATGGAAGCGGGCGTGCGCGGCTATCTGCTGAAAGACGCACCGGTCGACGCGCTGGCGGCGGCAATCCGCGTCGTGCACGGCGGTGGCCGCGCAATCGCGCCCGAGTTGGCGCTGGAAAGCTGGAACAGCGGCAGCGATCCGCTGACCGAGCGCGAGCGGCAGGTATTGCGGCTGGCGGGGGAAGGGCGCAGCAGCAGCGAGATCGCGCGCCAGGTGCATCTGTCGGAAGGCACGGTGCGCAACTACCTGTCCGAGGCGATCAGCAAGCTGGGGGCCGGGAACCGCGTCGAAGCCTACCGGTTGGCGCGCGATGCCGGCTGGTTGTAGTCGTCGGCGTTGCCGACAAAGGACGCATGTCTGCAATGCCTCGGCCGGGATGGGGAAGTCAGTGCCTCAACCACGTTCGCATCGCGCCCGGCCACCGCCATCCACCTCTCGTCAAACGGTCTAAGGCTCACGGTTGATGCCGAGTTGTATCTGCATGAAGGATATGACCCGACGACGGGCATCCACTGGATCTTTCCCTGTCGGGGCGAAGTCAAAACCATGGCCAGCTTTTGGATAAACCACCATCTCCACTTGGTTACCCAGCGTCTGCGCTTTTAAAAAAGCCGCGTTGCCGTCGCTTAGTGGCACCAACTTGTCGTCAGCACCATGAAGTATCAGCAATGGCGGCAGCTTGCGTATTGCACGCTCCAGTTCATCGGATTGTGGCAGGCGCGCATAGAATACGGCCAAGGCCGCGATATCTGGATTATCGGCAGCGCTGGCAATCGCGAGTTTGCCTCCCTGCGAAAATCCGATCAGTGCAACGCGACCGTCGGCCCTTGGTTGCCTGGCGACGATACGCGCGATCTCGCGAACCAAGCGTGTCCATTCCTTGAACCTCACATCATAGTCGATGGTCTTGAATTGCCGGGCCGCGACGGCCCTGACATCGCTGGCCGAATAGTAATTGACCACGTAAGCATCGATTCCCTTGGAAGCCAGCGCACGTCCATACCGCTGGAAGTCCGCAGCGCAAGCTTCAACGCACTGATAGCCGTGCAGTAAGAGAACAGAAGGGCGTCTGACTTTCCCCGGCGCAGAGTAATGCATCACGGCGACCGAACGTTCGCTGTTTTTGCTTAGCATCGAATTTTCCGCGTTCGTTTCCGAAGCGGCTGCCAACCGAAACGAAAAGGCCAGAAAGAAGATAGTGATAAAGCCAAACGTCCTGCAAAGTGACATAGAAAAATTTCGAGTTGGGTTGACTATTTGGTCGCGTTTCTGGCCGAATGGCACAAGGTTTCCAGTATCGCATTTGTTCGAAAGCCTACGTTACCAAGTTTCAAGTCTGAGAGCGCTGAACGACTATGCAGCCTGGCGCACGTGAGTGCAAGACAGCCTGGGACATTGAATCCTGAGTCACCTGTGATTTTCCGAAATAGATGCGACGTTGGAAATTGCTGCGACGACCGCAGGCGTGAAGTAGCGAAGTTCACCGCTTCTTGCTGGGTTACACTGAGTGCGAAGAACTTCCGCTTTCGGCCAAAAGCAGTTCTTCGGATCATCTTAGATGCTTTCTTCTATTCTGAACATATGTTAAAAAAATCAGTCATTGCTGGGGCAATTGGAATTTTCGTAAGCGTTATCGCTGTTTCGCTTTGGATGCAAAAAAGCTCCATCGGCGTGTTGATGATGAGTTTTTTTGGGATGGAGTGAAGAGTCAAGAAATTTCCCCCAGCTATGTGGCCGCTTTGGGTCGGTACCGGCCCGTCGTGATAGTCAGTGCTTTTTTAAGCGAAGCAGCCTGCTAAGCTGACACAAACGGCCTGTTTCGGCCAAAAGCGGTCCTTCGTGACAGTCCGTGAATTTCTCGATCCGGCAACCTGCTATGCTGGCTGAATGTTCAGATGCGGCTTAAAGCAGCCCATATGGAATCTACAGACAACTTAAATTAACTCAGAGTGAGAAGGCGCCATGAATATAAGCAAGAACTTTATCACCCAGAGCATCCTTGTTGGATTAGTCATTGCCGTGCTCGTCGTTGCTTATGAATATAATTTTGGTTCAATATCTGGCAATTATTGGATAAGAGGCATAGGCACAGGAATAATCTGCGGTTTTGCAACAGTCATTTTTTTATCGATGTGGAATAAAAAACGTTGATGAGTATCTGAATATGTTCGGCTCCTGCCCTTCGTGACAGTCTGCGATTTTTCTGCCCTGGCGACATAAATTCCAGACCAAGAGCTTCGCCCTTCGTCCAGCAAGGTCCGCTTAGAGCCGATAGCTGCCGGTCGAGACAGTGTGTGAATTTTCTAGATCGACGATCCGCTAGACTGATACGAACGGCCGAATTTGACCAAGTCCGGACATTGGTTTTTTGCAATTTTTCGGTTTTGATAAACCGTCTTTTTCGAGAGTTAGAGCCCGCTATGCTGCGTCCAGCGGCTAGCAATGCGGGTCGATTTTCCCTTTCACTTTCTAGAACTAAAATGAAAAAATCTACTATTTCAATGGTCATGGTGGCCGTCCTCTCAATCCTAAGCGGCTGCCAAGAAGAAAAGCCGGTCGACGTTGTACAGACGGTGGATTGGTACAAAGCCAATAAAGCCGAACGTTTGGAAATGCTCGCCAAGTGCAAAAATAATCCAGGCGAGCTGGCAGCTACGCCGAACTGCATTAATGCAAGTAGAGCCGCATCCGCAATTACATGGGGTGCAAAAGGCGGCATTCAGGTGGAGCCACTGACAGCCGAGGACCTTAAAAAAAATAGGTGATTTGAGTATGACGAACGCTGCATTAAACAAGCTGCAGATAGGGCGCGTGGAATCGCTATATGATTTGAATGAGCACATTACGACGCTTTCTACCGGTACTTTTTAGCTATAGCACTGTGATTGCCACGCGGCCGTCCACTTTGGGTCGTACCAGCCAGTCACGGCCACCGCTAAATTTTCAACCGGGCAGCCTGCTATACTGGCTCGACCGGCCGGACTCGGCCAGAAGCGGAAGTTCGAGCCACAGCATAATTTGTCAAAATAAAGGACGTCGTGCAACCTCAGCCGCTCATAACGAACTCAGGCGTGTCTATCATCCCCGTTGCGGTCGAACACGCAATTGCCCTCGCGTCATTGGTCGAGAAAAATATCGAGCACCTAGCGGCCTTTCTTCCTGCTGTCTCAAATCTATCCTCAGTCGAGGCCGCAAATGATCATCTTTGCTCTGCCTTGGAACGAGCCTCAAAAGGTGATATTTTTGAGTGGCACCTTTTTGTTGAAGGGGCATTATGCGGATCGATACGTCTCAAGGATATCGACAAAGAGGATCAAAAAGCGAAGATTGGATATTTTATTGATCGGCAATACGCCGGGAGAGGCATAGTCACTTCAGCGGTGTCTACAGTCCTCGGATTCTGCTTCGGACCACTCAACCTGAACAGGATAGAGCTGCGGTGTGCGATAGGAAATGCGCCTAGCATGCGGGTTGCCGAGAAATTGGGATTTATGCATGAGGGGACCTTACGACAAGAAGAATGCCTGAACGGTGTTTTCGTGGACCAACACATTTATGCGCTGTTGAAGCACGATTTCGAACTTTATTCACACTCTTCAATGTCCCGTTAGCGTCCTCGTAAGATCTGGTTAGGGTCGGTAGCGGCCTGTCGTGACAGTCAGTGCTTTTTCAAGCGAAGCAACCTGCTAAGCTGACACAAACGGCCTGTTTCGGCCAAAAGCGGTCGTTAGGCAGCACTTACCTACACACTCAACAATTTCGCCAAGTAACCCAATGTCTGATCAGAAGTTCACTGATAAGTTCGGTGCTATGACTTAAGTCTCGGCAGGAGGCAGGTATGAAACGGAACTTGAAGTCCCCCACATGGGGTCGTTGAAATCAACTATTTCCGCTGAAGAGTTCGAGGAAGGCTTGGAAAAAACATCGGCGTTTATAGCTTGGTTGAGCGAGAACGATTCCGAATTTAAGATTTCCTTGGAGCATGAAATCCAGAACTATGACCTTATCTGGGACGACGTTTGGGACTCAGTCTTAGGTAACGAATGGGTTGATGCAGAGGATGGCTTTCTTGGCGAATACCTTCGTTATGAATCTGTCGACTTCCTGCACGGCGCCGTACACATCTGGATCGACACTAGCGGCCTCCACATGGACCACAAGATCAGAGCAACCATTAGCGACACGATGCAGATTCGATGCTGCGAGCTGATGTGAACTTGTAGTGCGAGACGTACCCCCGTTTCTATTAGAAAGGTCCGCGCGAAGCTCTGCTATGGGTCGGAAGCAGCCGGTTCCGGTCCCTGTCTCTGTTGGTGGCGTCACGACGTTGTGAGGTTAGGGACGCAGCGGGCCGCGGCTATTTCGGTATCCCTAAGGGTCGGTCGCAGGCATTCAGCGAAAATTCGTCGCAGCTATCAGCAAAATCTGGTGGGCGCAGCCCGGCGCCGCAGTACTTTTCGTCGCATCTATTCCAGAAAGTCACATCACCTCGTTAGAGTACGTCCGCTTGCGCAGATATGCTACGAGATCATCGGCAAGGAATGCCGAAGCTCGCCCGACCTTGGTGCCTGGCAGTTTGCCTGCCGCGGCCAGCGATAGCGCGTACTGCCTGTCAATTCGAGAGATTCGGCGCACTCTATGATTTCGAATGAAAGTCGCCGCGCGGCCGGCTCAGCTGGTTCCAGGCAGGTGTTTTACCACCGCGCCGGGGCGGCGCTGGTGGCTGTGGCACATGCATCAACGGATAGATGAAACTGCAATAAAGCAGGACCGTGTGCACCAGGAAGAACGTGCACAGGTAGACCATCAGCATATTGCTGCCATGCCAGATGACGATACCGCTGGCGCCGAACGGCACCATCAGCAGCAGCGCCGCGAACGAGCGCAGCATGGCGTCGCGCCCCATGCGGTGGCCCGCCATCGCCACCAGAAAGAACCCGCCCGAGCCCAGCGCCACGCCTACCAGCACGATGTACGGTTCGAGCCAGTCGGGGATGCCATGCGCTGTCGAGGCCAGCAGCGCAGCCGGCAGCAGGATGGCAAACACGCCGGCCGCCATGCTCAGAAGCCGCAGCACGCGCATTTCGCGCCCGCGAAAAACGGGGCGTGCGGTACGCGTGATCGGGATGGGTGTCATGGTGCGAATGATCGGGATGGGGCCGGATGTAACGTCCGGGCGCACGACGCGGTTGACATGGTCAGTGGCCGACGCTTTTTGAAAACAGGTTGATGACCAGCACGCCGGCGATGATCAGGGCCAGGCCGGCGATGGCCGCCAGATCCAGGCTTTGCTTGAAATACAACCAGCTGACGATCGAAATGAGCACGATGCCCACGCCCGACCAGATCGCGTAGGCGATGCCGGTTGGCAGCACGCGCAGGCTGAAGGTGAGCAGGTAGAACGACAGGGCGTAGCAGCCGACCGTGATCAGGCTGGGCAGGGGGCGGGTGAAGCTGTCGGAGGCTTTGAGGGCCGTGGTGCCGATCACTTCGGCAACGATGGCAAATCCGAGATAGAGGTAAGCGAGGTGCAGGGTCATGGACAATAAAACGGCCCGTCGCCGGGCCGTGGTAATGATTACTGCTCGCGCTGCCAGGTCTGGGTGCGCCCGAACATCGGCGCGCCGATGTAGCCGCGCACTTCGAGCTTGTTGCCGTTGTCGGCCAGCGTGGCTTTGCTCTTGTAGGTCTTGCCGGCGGCCGGGTCGAGGATTTCGCCGCCGGTGTAGTCGCCGCCGTCTTTCTTCAGGCCCGACAGGATCGTCATGCCGATGATCGGCTGGTCCTTGCGCGCGTCGCTGCATTTCCCGCACAGCGGGTTCTGCTCTTCGGATGGCGCGCGGTACAGTTTTTCGATCTTGCCGGTCAGGACGCCGCCTTCTTCGGTGATCCGCACCAGCGCTTTTGGCTTGCCGGTCTTGTCATCGATGGTTTTCCAGGTGCCGACAGGCGAGGTGGCCTGTGCCCACGCAGCGGCGGGCAGGGCGAGCATGGTGGCGGCGATCAGGCTTGCTTGAATCAGGTGGCGCATGGTGGTGTCTCCAGTGTTGTTGTAGGTACGGCGCCAGTGTAGCCTACCGCTTCGCCCGTGTGACAGGTTGACGCCCGAGGATGTCTTCCAATCGCGCAGCACGCGATCATGGCGCGTTGCGCACGTCTTCCGGTGTGACCTGGTGGCGTCGTTCGGCCGGGCGGGTGAGCACGCGCAGGCTCACTTCCAGCGGCACGCCGAGCGTTGCCAGTTCGCGCGCCGCAGGGCGGGCCTCGATCGACACGTCGTGCAGCACGGCGTCGATGAGGAGGGAGGTCTTGTAATCGCTTCGTCGGTCCATGGTGGGGTCGTATCATGTCCACCACGCTTTAGATCGTCAGCAATTGGTGCGCCGATTGGGCACGCCTGCACCAGCAGCGCCCATTTTCCGTCCATCCTGAGCCAGCCCGGCGCATGGCGCCACAGGGCCGAAAAAATGATGTTAATTCCCTACGGAATCATGTAACTTGTGCGACGTCACGGCGGCGATATGCCGCCCTTCCTGAACCCCTCAACGCAGGAGTCGCACCCCCATGCTCGACCTGGTCAACGCAGTCAACGGTATCATCTGGAGCCCCATCATGATCGCCCTGTGCCTCGGGGCGGGCTTGTATTTCTCGATCCGCGGCCGCTTCCTGCAGGTGCGGCACATCCGCGAGATGCTGCGCCTGATGCGAGAAGGGAAGAGCTCGGAGCAGGGCGTGTCGTCGTTCCAGGCGCTGGCCATGACGCTGGCCGGCCGCGTCGGCACCGGCAATATCGCGGGCGTGGCAACCGCCATCACGTTCGGCGGCCCCGGCGCCGTGTTCTGGATGTGGGCCGTGGCCTTCCTGGGCGCCAGTTCGGCCTTCGTCGAATCGACGCTGGGCCAGGTCTACAAGGAGCAGATCGGCAACCAGTACCGCGGCGGCCCGGCGTTCTATATCGAAAAAGGCCTGGGCATGAAGCGCTACGCCTGGACCTTCGCCATCGCCACGCTGTTCGCCACGGGCCTGTTGCTGCCGGGTGTGCAGGCCAACTCGATCGCCGAAGGCCTCAAGACCGCCGCCGGCATCGATCCGCTCTATACCGGCATCGGCCTGGCCGTGGTGCTGGCCGCGATCATCTTCGGTGGCGTCAAGCGCATCGCCCATTTCGCCGAGATCGTGGTGCCATTCATGGCGGCCGCCTACATCCTCGTGGCCGTCGTGGTGGTGGCGATGAACATCGAAGCGCTGCCTGGCGTGCTGCGCCTGATCGTCAGCTCGGCCTTCGGCCTGGACGCGGGCTTTGGCGCCATGCTCGGCATGGCGATCCAGTGGGGTGTCAAGCGTGGCATCTATTCGAACGAAGCCGGGCAGGGCACTGGCCCACATGCGTCGTCGGCGGCCGAAGTGAGCCACCCGGCCAAGCAGGGCCTGGTGCAGGGCTTTTCGGTCTACATCGACACGCTGTTCGTGTGTTCGGCCACCGCCTTCATGCTCCTGGTCACAGGTCAGTACAACGTCGAAAATACTGACGGCACGGCGCGCTTCATCGGCGTGCAGGGCGTGGCGTCGGGCCCGGGCTATGTGCAGACCGCGCTCGAAAATGTGCTGCCGGGCTTCGGTGCGCTGTTCGTCGCGATCGCGCTGCTGTTCTTCGCGTTCACGACCATCGTCGCCTACTACTACATCGCCGAAACCAATATCGCTTACATGGACCGCCATAACCGCCATCCGTGGCTGGGCGTGCTCCTCAAGCTGTGCATCGTCTCGGCCACCATCTATGGCGCGGTCAAGACCGCTGACGTAGCCTGGGGCCTGGGCGACATCGGCGTCGGCCTGATGGCCTGGCTGAACATCGTCGCGATCTTCCTGCTGCGCAAGGACGCCTTCAAGTGCCTGCGCGACTACGAAGCGCAGAAGAAGGCCGGCAAGGAACCCGAGTTCGACCCGGTCGCACTCGGGATCAAGAATGCGCATTACTGGGAAGCGCGCGCGAGCGCGCTGAAGGCCAAGCCGGCCAGCGCGCCCGCAGACGTCGCGCGCTAGTCGCGCAGCGCCAGCACTGGCCGCATGCGCATTGCCGCCAGTGCGTGCCGCAGCGCTGCTGCCAGCACCACGATGCAGGCCAGCGCCAGCCCGATCGCCAGCGTCCAGCCACCCACCGGCGCCTGTTCGGCAAAGCCGCCCAGATAGCGCCGGATCGCCAGGTACGCCAGCGGCAGACCGATGGCCGCGCCGGCGCCCACCAGCAGCGCGAACTCGCGCGCCACCAGCAGGCCGATGGCGCCGTTGCCCGCGCCGTACAGCTTGCGCAGCACGATTTCGCGCGTCCGGCGCTGCACGCTGTAGGCAGCCAGCACATAGATGCCAAAGGCGGCGATGGCGCTGGCAATCACGCTGGCCGCGCCCAGGAGCTTGGCCAGGCGCAGGTCATCGGCGTAGAACAGGTCGGACGCCACTTTCTGCATGCGCATCACCGACAATGTCTCGTTCGGGAAGTGGCGCGGCCACAGCGCTTCGATGGCCCGCGCCGCCGCATCCGGATCACGGCGGGCGCGCACGATGAACATGCCCACCTGGTCGCGCACATAGTAGGCAATCGGCGGTTGGGCGTCGCGCGCCGAGCGGTGGCGCAGGTCCGGTGCCACCCCGACGATCTGCATGCCGTTGCCCGATCCGCCCGGCCTGACGAGGGTCTTGCCAATGGCATCCTCCGGGCTGGCGTAGCCCAGCTTGCGGGCTGCGGACGCATTGATCACCACGCGCCCCGGCTCGTTCTGCCGGTCGAGTGCCGGATCGTACAGGCGGCCTGCCACCGGCTTGATTCCCAGCACCCCGAAGAATTCGGGGCTGACGGCGTACAGTCCGAGGTCGGCGGCGATGCCCCCTTCACGGCGCAGGCTGACGATATTGTGGCCGACGCTGAAGGGCATGTGCGACAGCGCCACGCCGGCAACGTCCGGCAGGCGCGCGATCTCGTCCCGCAAGGCGCGGATGCGCGGGTCGCGCGCATCGTTCGCGGCTGGCGCCATCAACAGGGGCGTCATGTCGAAGCCGGGATCCAGGGTGCTTGCATGGCGCGTCTGCCAGGCCACGGCGAGCGTGGTTGCAATCAGGCCCATGGCGGTGGCCAGCTGCACCACGGTGAGCGCGCGCCGCGCCCACAGCCCGCGCGCCGTTTCGCTGTTGCCGCGGCCGGCCAGCGCCGCGCTGGCGCACACACGCAGCGCCGACCAGGTGGGCCAGGCGCCAGCCAACAGGCCGAGCACCAGGCCAAGCGCCAGCGTGGCCGCCAGCGCGCCGGGGCTGAACATGCGGTCCAGTTCGCGCTGCACAAGGTCGGAAAACACCGGCAGCAGCAGCCACGCCAGCAACAGGCCAAGCAGCGTCGCCACCAGGCACACCAGCACCGATTCGGCCAGGAACTGGCGCGCCACGGCCGGCGCCGAGGCGCCCAGCACCTTGCGCACGGCGATTTCACGCTGGCGCGCCAGGGTGCGCACGGTGGCCAGGTTGACATAGTTGGTCGCCGCCAGCAGCAGGATCAGGCCGGCCACCGCGGCCAGCCCGAACATTCCCTGGCGATTGCCGCGCAGTGCAAACGTGCTGTCCAGATCGGGATCGAGATAGGCATCCGCAAGGGGGCTCAGGCGATACTCGATGAAGTCGCGGCCGCCCAGCGCGGCGACCTGCTCGGCATATTCGCGCCGCACCAGCGATGACTGGCGCAAGCCGCGCCGTACGTTGTCCAGCACTGCTTGCGGATCAGCCCCCGGCAGCAGTTTGAGGTAGACGCTGCCGGCCGTGAAGCCCCACGACCTTTCCATGCTGCTTCGCGACGCCTCCTTCAGGAATGGCCCCTTGATGCCGGACAGCGCTTCGTAGGGCGTGGTGGTTGCCGCCGGCTGGTCGGCCAGCACCGCCGCCACGCTGTAGGTCGCGCCATCGCCCTGCAAGGTCGCGCCGACCACGTCGACGCGGCCGAACAGCTTGATGGCGGTGGCGCGCGTCAGGGCCAGCGCGCCGGGCCGGCTCAGGGCCAGCGTCAGGTCGCCGGCCAGCACCTTCGGTTGAAAGATCTGCTCGAACGCCGGATCGACCAGGGTCAGGCCGAAGGCGCGCACGTCCTTGCCGACCCGCGCATCGAGCCCGCGCTGCATGAAGGCCGTGGCCAGCACCGGCTGGCCGCTGGCCAGCGCCGCGTCGCGCGCCGGCATGCTGGCCGTGGCCCACCCGTCGCCCAGCAGCGGCAGGTTCCAGTGTTCCAGCAGCTGGTAGACGCGTTCGTGTTGCGGCACGTGCCGATCATACGAAAACGCATGGCGCACCAGCCCAAGCAGCAGGAAGCAGGTCGCGATGCCCACCGCCAGTCCCAGGATGACGACGGCCGAATACGAGCGGTCCTTGGCCAGCAGACGCCAGCCGATACGAAAGTCACGCAGCATGCCGGTCTCCTTACGCCGCGCGCAGCGCGTCGACCACGATGCGCCCGTCGAGCAGGTGCAGCGTGCGCGAGGCCTGCGCCGCGTGGGCGGGCGAGTGGGTCACCATGACAACCGTCGTGCCTTCGGCATTGATGGTGCGCAGCAGGCGCATCACCTCGTCGCCGTGCGCGGTATCGAGGTTGCCCGTCGGTTCATCGGCCAGCAGCATCGACGGCCTGGCCACGAGTGCGCGCGCGATCGCCACGCGCTGCTGCTGGCCGCCCGACAATTGCGACGGACGGTGCCCGCTGCGGTGGCTGATGCCAAGGCGTTCGAGCATCGCGCCCACGCGGCGGCGCCGTTCGGCAGCCGGGGTGCCCGTGTATTCGAGCGCCAGTTCGACATTCTCGAACACGCACAGTTCTTCGATCAGGTTAAAGCTCTGGAAAATGAAACCGACCGCGCCGCGGCGCAGCGCGTTCAGGCGCGCCTCGCTCCAGCCGGCGACATTCTGGCCATCGAACCAGTAGTCGCCCGACGTCGGCACATCGAGCAGTCCGAGCACGCCAAGCAGGGTGGATTTGCCGCAGCCGGATGGACCGGTGATGGCGACGTATTCGCCGGCGCCGATCTCGAGATCGATGCGGTCCAGGGCCGTGGTGCGGACTTCGCCGGCCACGTGGATCTTGGTAACGCCTGAGAGCTTGAGCATGTAAATTCCTGGTTGATGGTGGGGATGATAAACGCTGGACTAATGTGTCAGCCGCAGCCGCTCGGTCTTGCCGAAGGCGTCGTAGCCGGACACGATGACCTGTTCGCCTGCCGCCAGGCCGGCGAGTACTTCGACCTGCGTATTGCTGCGCCGCCCCAGGCGCACGGCGCGCCGCTCGGCATGGCCGCCATCGGGCGCGACCACGAACACCCAGGCGCCGCCGCCGTCGTTGGCAAACGCGCCGTTGGGCAGCAACAGGGCCTTTGCCGACTGGCCGAGCGTGAGCTGCACGTCCATGCCCTGGCCGGGGCTGATCACGGCCGGCTGGCCGCGCACGAATGCCAGTTCGGCGGTGAAGCGGCCTTCCTTGATCTGCGGGTAGACGGTCAGCACTTCCAGCGGCCAGCTCTGGCCATCCTGTACCAGCCGGCCCTGGCGGCCGGGCGCAATGCGGCTCAGGTAAAACTCGTCGACCTGCGCGCGCAGCTTGAAGCGGTTCGGATCGTCGATGCGGCCGATGGCCTGGTCCTGGCGCACGGCTTGCCCGACCAGCAGGCGAAAGTCGGTCAGCACGCCGGCGCTGGGCGCGCGCACGGCCAGCGCATCGACGGTGGCGCCCACCAACGCCAGGCCCGAGGCCAGGCCGTCGATCGCCCCCTCCATCTGCGTCAACGCGCGCCGGCGCACGCTTTGTTCGAGGTCGATGCCGCGCTGTTCCTGGGCCAGCAGATGACGCGCCTGCGTGAGCTTGTCGTGCGATTCTTCCAGCGCCACCGCCGAGATGAACCCCTTGCCGGCAAGCTGGCTGCTGCGCGCGTACTGCTTCTCGGCCTGCGTGAGCGCGAACGTCAGTTCGCTCAGGCGCCGCCCGTAGTCGAGGCGCACTGCCTCTTGCGCTACCTGCAGATTGGCCAGGTTGGAAATTTGCTGCGCGTGCTCCGCCTGGCGCGCCAGCAGGTCAAGGTTGCGCTGCGGGTTCGACAGGCGGAACAGCAGGTCGCCTTTCTTGACGGCCTGCCCGTCGCGCGCAAACACTTCTTCGACCCGCCCCGATTCGACCGCATCGAGCATGATCGAATTGAGTGGTTCGGCCAGCGCGCGCACGACGATCTCGTCGCGAAACACGCCGGCAGCGACGCTGGCAATGCGCACGTCGCGCGTTTCGACTTCCAGGCCGCGCGGCAGCAGCTGCCATAGCAGCCAGGCGACAAGGCAGCCGGCAAGCGGCAGGGCAAGCAGCAGGGCAAAGCGTGCTGCGCGCAGCCCGGGACGTTGTGGGAGCGGGGTGTCCATGGCGACGCCGGTGACGGCGGGGTGGGAAATGTGGTCCATGCCAGCCTCATTGCAAACGCCGTGCCATGGTGTTTTTCCGGCCCCTTCGGCCGTGTTTCAGGCAGAACTGTCCGGTTCCGGACAGTGGCAGTGTGCGTATCCGGACAGGTGGCCGGATGGACCCGCACGGGCACGACCGGCGCTGCTAAAATGCCCGTTGACCTGCCCACCCCGACCTCCATGCCTGACTCCACCGCGCGCATCCTCATTCTCGACGACGACCCTGACGTCGCCTGCGCCGCACAGATGCTGCTGCGTCGGCGCCACGGGGCGGTGACCACGCTGGACGATCCGGCGCGCCTGGCGCCCGCACTGGCCGCAGGTGTGCCCGACGTGGTGTTGCTCGACCTGAACTTCACGCCAGGGCGCGTCGATGGCGGCGAAGGCCTGGCCGTGCTGGACCGCCTGCGCGCCCTGGCGCAGCCGCCAGCGGTCATCGTGTTGACTGCGTACGCCGACGTGCCGCTGGCGGTCGAAGCGCTCAAGCGCGGCGCGACGGATTTCATCACCAAGCCCTGGGACAATGCGCGTCTGCTGGCGGCAGTGGATGCGGCACTCGCGCGCCGCGCGGGCAGCAAACCTGCAGCATCGACGGACTGCCTGATGGGCGATTCGCCCGCGATGCGCGACGTGAAAGCGATGATCGCCAGCGTGGCGCCGACCGAGGCCAACGTGATGGTGCTGGGCGAGAACGGCGTGGGCAAGGAACTGGTGGCGCGCGCCATCCACGCCGCCTCGCGCCGCGCCGCCGCGACTTTCCTGGCGGTGGACATGGGCGCCTTGCCGGAAGCGACGTTCGAGAGCGAATTGTTCGGCCACCGCCGTGGATCGTTCACCGATGCGAAGGCCGACCGCGCCGGCCGCTTCCAGGCCGCGCAGGGCGGCACGCTGTTCCTCGACGAGATCGGCAACCTGGCGCTTGGCGCGCAGGCCAAGCTGTTGACGGTGCTCGAACGGCGCCAGGTAACGCCGCTGGGCGCCGACCGTCCCGAGCCAATCGATGTGCGCATCGTCAGCGCCACCAATCTCGACGAAGCGCGCATGTTCGACGCAGCCGTATTTCGCACCGATCTGCTGTTTCGCCTGAATACCATCGTGATCCGCGTGCCGTCGCTGCGCGAGCGCCAGGGCGATATTCCGGGACTGCTGCATCACTACCTGTCGCTGTATGAACAGCAGTACGGCCGGCCCGTGCGCGAACTGGCGCCCGGCGCGCTCGACCGCCTGGTTGCGTACGACTGGCCCGGCAATGTGCGCGCACTGCGCCATGCCTGCGAGCGCGCCGTGATTCTCGGGAGCCGGCCCGACTATCACGTCGACGACTTCCGGCTGGTCGCACCGGCGAGCGCGGTGGCGCCGGCAGGCGGCGCGGACTTCAAGCTCGGCGCGCTGGAACGCGACACCATCGCCGCTGCCATGGCGCAGGCCGGCGGCAATATCAGCCTGGCCGCGCGCCTGCTGGGCCTGAGCCGCGCGGCGCTGTACCGCAAGCTGGGCAAGCATGGCATCTGATACCCGCCCCCACGCGGCCATCGCGATCGCTCTGGCCGGGATGCTGGCGCTGGCGTTTGGCGCCGGCATGTCGCTGGACTCGCCGCGCGTGCTGGTGTTGTGCGCACTGGCCGGCGTGCCCTTGCTGGCGCTGCTGTGGTGGTGCCTCGGTCGCCTGGCACGCGCCGGGTGCCTGCCGGTGACCGAGGCGCCGCCGGCAATCGGCATCGAGCAGCGCGCACTGCTGGCCAATGCGCTGGCGTTCGAGGCGCGGCTCGAGCACGCGCCCATTGCATTGTTCTGCATCGATGGCGTCCAGGTCGCACCCCTCAATGCCAGCGCACGCAAGCTGGTCGCGCCGGGCCGGGCCGCCGATCCGGGCGCGTTGTATGGGCAGCTGGCCGCGCAGGCGGATGGACGGCGTTTGATCGACTTCGACACCGAACGCGGCGTCGAGCGGGCATTGGTTGCCGTGTCGATGCTGACGCTGCACGGCGCGCCGCAGCGCCTGGCCGCCCTGATGCCGGTGGAGAGCGAACTGGAAGCCGAGGCGCTGGGCGCCTGGCGCCAGCTGGTGCACGTGCTGACCCACGAGATCATGAATTCGCTCACGCCGATCGCCTCGCTGTCGCGCACCGCGCACGATCTGGTGGCTGAATTTCAAGCCAGTCTGCCGGCCGACGTTGGCGCCGATCTGACGACGGCGCTCGACGCGATCAATCGCCGTGCAGACAGCTTGGTGACATTTGTCGCCAGCTACCGCAGCCTGTCGAACGTACCGCCCGCGCAGCCCGAGCGCGTGCGCATCGAGGACCTGTTCGCGCGCGTCGCCGCGCTGGTGGCGCCGGCCTGGCGCGCACGCGGCGGCACGCTCGTGTTCTCGGCCCTGCCAGCGTCACTGGAACTGATGGCCGATCCGGGACAGCTGGAACAGGCCCTCATCAACCTGCTCAAGAATGCATTCGAGGCGACCGCATCGAACGGAGGCAGCGCCTGGGTCGAGGCGCGCCTGGTGCGAGGTAGCCGCCTGCATATCACCGTGCGCGATGACGGCCCGGGCGTGCCCGATGCGCTGGTCGCGCATATCTTCACGCCGTTCTTCACGACCAAAAAGCAGGGCGGGGGCATCGGGCTGGCGATGGTGCGGCACCTGATCCATGAAAATGGCGGCGCCGTGCGGTATGCGAAGTCGGTCGGGCCAGGCGCCCGCTTCGTGATCAGTTTCTAATTCACTGCTAGATAGACAAAAACATGGTCATCACGGTTTCGCCAAACAAGTGTCACTTGCTGGTGAAGTGGTTGTAGACGGTGTACTTTTATTGAATCGACGATCTCATGCGCCTGCTTATCGGCATCATTTTTCTGGGAGCTCTCGCTACCATGGCAATCTGTACCCCTGTCTCTGCAACGACGACCGCGCCAATCTCGCCTCAATACCACGACGGTAAATACCGCAATCCGGTCGCCATGCACAAGCTGGGTGCCGGCGGCATTGCCAAGCTGTGGTGGGCTTTCCTGTTCGACAAGCGGGCCGGGACCACGCCACAGCAGGCGGTGCCGGTGCAGCCGCTGACCCGGGCGGCACTGCTGGCCGCGCCCGACAACACGCTGTACCGCCTCGGCCACTCGACGATGCTGATCAAGCTCGCCGGTGAGTTCTACCTGACCGACCCCGTGTTCTCGCAGCGTGCATCGCCCGTGCAGTGGTTCGGCCCGGCGCGCTTTCATGCGCCGCCCATCTCGATTGACGAACTGCCGCCCATCAAGGCGATCATCCTGTCGCACGACCATTACGATCACCTCGACTACGCGGCGATCATGGCGCTGGCGCCGAAGACGTCGGTGTTCCTCACGCCCTTGGGCGTGGGCGACCGGCTGGTCGACTGGGGCATCGATCGCGCCAAAGTGCGCCAGTTCGACTGGTGGCAGGACGCCGAGATCGACGGCGTGCACTTCGTCGCGACGCCGGCCCAGCACTTCTCGGGGCGCGGGCCGCTCGACGGCAACTCGACGCTGTGGGCGTCATGGGTGATCCGGCACGACGACCTGCGCCTGTTCTTCAGCGGGGACACTGGCTATTTCAAGGGCTTCAAGGAGATCGGCGCCAGGTACGGACCATTCGACATGGCGCTGATTGAAACCGGCGCCTACGACAAGCTCTGGCCGGACATCCACATGCAGCCGGAAGAAACGCTGCAGGCGTTTGTCGACCTGAACGCAGCCTGGCTGCTGCCGATGCATAACGGGACGTTCGACCTGGCGCTGCACCGCTGGCAGGAGCCGCTCGACCGGATCGAGACGCTGGCTGATGATCGGGGCATCAAGCTGGCCACGCCGGAGATGGGCGAAGCACTGAGCTTGACGCAGCCGCATGCCGGCGGGCGCTGGTGGCATGGCCTCAAGTGATCACGCGCCGCAGTGCGCCAGTGTTGTATCGAACCAGCCGTGAGCCTTGCAGGTGCCCTGCACCAGCGCACGCACCCGTGCCACGCGCGTGGCATACGCTGCGGGCTGCCTGACAGGATGGTACGCGTTGGGTGCCTTGATCATGGCAACCAGGCCAATGAATTCTTCTTCGCTGGTCTGTTCCAGCGACTTGCCGAGATAATTCCGGGACGCCGCTGACAAGCCCATGATCTGCCTGCCGTTGTGCGTTCCCAAATAGACATGGGTGGTGTACAGCGCCAGTTGTCGCGCCTTGGACAGCCTGGCATCGAGCACCACGGCCATCGCATCACGGCCCAGATCGATCCGTTTGCAGCATGCGAAGACGCCGCGGTACAGGGCCTGCAACGCGCCGCCAGC
This sequence comes from Massilia aurea, assembly GCF_014200505.1. Taxonomy (GTDB): domain Bacteria; phylum Pseudomonadota; class Gammaproteobacteria; order Burkholderiales; family Burkholderiaceae_D; genus Telluria; species Telluria aurea_B. The sequence continues at coordinate 148,485 of NZ_JACHBX010000005.1, forward strand.
CCCGCCCAGGTCCGCACCTTCGAGGTAGACGTCGCGCGCGACCGCGCCCGAGATCGTCGCAAAGCCCTGGCCGCTGGTCAGGCTCACGCCGTGGTGTACGAAGAAGGCAGGATCTTCGACTCGCAGCAGGATCTGCGTCTGCCGCGCGGACAGGGGCGCGTCAGCGATTGCAGGCATGTGCGCAGTGACAGTGTCAAAGGTGGCCCAGGCCCAGATGACGACAAGGAGCAGATAGCCCGCCACCATCGCGGGCAGGATCGACAGCCAACGGGTTCGTCGTCGCATCACACGCCTTTGACGGGCGCCTGGCCCACGGATGGTCTGCGCTGCAAACCCAGATGCACGGCGCCGTGTTCGAGCAGGCGCGCCAGCGCGTAACAGCACAGCAGCACCGGCACGTAGACGACGAAGGTCCAGGTTTGCACATTGCCCATCAGCGCGCGGTACAGACCCACGGTGCCAAGCACGATGAACATGTGGAACAGGTATAGCTCATAACTGAGGCTTCCCATGCGCGCCAGCCATCCTAGCCCGCGGCGCGGCGCAGGTGGCTGCGCGTGAAAGGCCAGTAGCAGCAGGCAGGCGCCAACGCACATCATGTACATGCCGGACTTGAACAGATGACGGTAGACCACGTCCGACCAGCCCAATGCCAGCACGAGGCACAATGCACCAGCCAGGCCCATGATGCGGGCCCCTCGCTTGCCTGGCTGCCACCGGCACGCCAGCAGTGCACCGAGCACGCCCCAGGCCAGCGCCGCCATCCCGGGCAGGTATGCTTTTTCCCACCAGACCTCATCGCTCATCGGCACCAGCGAGCGCAGCGGTTGCAGTCCCAGCGCCAGCACGACGAGCATGCCGATCAGGACACGGCGCGGTAGCCACAGGCACAGCAGCGGAAAGCCCACGTAGAACACCTCTTCGATCGACAGCGACCACAGGACATCCCAGCCCGCCGGCGCCCAGCCAGTGCGGCCCTCGTACCAGTTAAACGTGAACGTCAGCGCCGAACCGAGCAAGCCGGCCAGCGAGTGGCGGTCGGTCTCTGGCATGAATCCCGGCACCTGGCACACGGCCAGCAGCGAGAGCAACGTCAGGGCCAGGCCGAGCAGGGGCAGGATGCGCCGCGCGCGGGCGCGGTAGAAGCGGCGCAGGTCGACCCGTCCAATGTCGCCATCGCATTCGATGATACGCAGCGTGATCAGAAAGCCCGACAACGTGAAGAAGATGAAGACTGCTTCGTAGCCGTTGAAGCTGATGGCGTCGATCAGTCGCTTGGGCAGCCACTGGCCAAGCAGGCTTGGACCCAGCGGCAGGCGAAACGGCAAGGCCAGATGGTGCACGATCACGAGCAGGATCGCCAGGCCACGCAGGCAATCGATGCCGACGTTGCGCCGCGCGGCGTGCCAGTGGGGAAGGGAAGTCGTCATGCGGTGCTTTCCAGGGTGATTGCTGCCATTGTCTACAGGGAGTGCTCCCATACCAGGCGCCAGGTTGCGCGCACCCGATATGTCGTTGCGCGAATCAGCGGCGCGTTGCCTTCGAACGTGCGCCGTTCGCGAACGTCTTGCTGCAGCAGGTCCGAGACCGACAGCCGCAGGCGCGATCTTGCATCACGCTTCCACAGTGCGTAAAGGTCAAGCTGGCGTTTCATGCTGTCTGCATCGACGATCGATGCGCTGCTGCGGCTGACAACGCGGCTGGTGTGGGTATAGCTGCCGCCGATGTCGATGCGCCCGCTCGCTGTGCTGTAGTCCAGACCCAGATTACCGTTGTACGCCGGCTGCCCGGCGATGCGGTTATCTGGTCCCGGCACATTGTCGACACGCGACCAGTTGCGCGCCAGGTTCACGCGTGCCGCCAGTCGGCCGATCGTGGCCTTGCCTTCGAATTCGATGCCACGCACGGTCGCCATGCCTGCATTGACCGGCGTCGCGGTCCACACACCCAGGTTCTGCCTGATATCGATGAGCGTGATGTCGCGGATGCGTTTGTGGAATGCGCTCACGCTGGTCATGCCGTTCTTGCCGAAGGTACGCTCCCAGGCCACGTCGACGCCAAGTGCGAGTTCCGGGCGCAGGCCCGGATTGCCCTGCTGGTCGGGGTTGGTGGCGCTGTTGTTGTTGTCGACCGTGTAGCGGCGCGGCATCAGCTGGACAATGTTCGGCGCCTTGTAGGTGCGGCTCACGGCCAGCCGAAAACCATCGCGGGGCCCCGTGTCGCCATCCGGGCGCGCGCGCCGGTACAGGGTCTGGAAGACCGGGCTCCAGGCCCCGGCATCGACGTCGACGGGGGCTGCCGCATTGCCTTCGCCGGTCGTGCGCACCTCTTCGCGGCGCAGGCCGACGTAGGCTGACCAGGCCGGGGTGATGTCCCATTCGTCCTGGATGAAGAAGGCGCTGCGCGTTACCTGCGCGCGGTAATCTTCGTCGCTGGTCAACAACTGTGCACCGTTGCCATCGACCTGGCGCTCGCGCCGGTACTCGGTGCGCATCTTGCGGCCGGTTTCCCAGCCGGCGGCCAGTGTATGGCTGCCCCACAGCGGGCGGCGCCAGCTTCCACTGCCAGTCCACTCGCGTTCCGTCGGTCCGGAGGCGACGGCATTCGTGCGCAGCAGCGTCCCGTCAAGACTTCTGCCGCGATAGACAAAATCGGCATCCCTCGTTGTATAAAAACTGGACAGCTTGAGCGCCAGCCGCGCGCCGGCATCGAGCTTGCGGTTCCAGGCCAGGTCGGCGTAGCCATGCAGCGGGTCGGTCCGATAACCCTGATCGGAACGCGGATAGGCGGTCGGGTTGCCAAGCATGGTCGACTCCAGCTCGCGCTTGGCGTTATCGATGCGGCGCCGGCGCAGATAGCTTTGCGAGGTGATGCTGTCGCGGCCATTCGGTTGCCAGGTCAGGCGTGGCGCCAGTTCCAGCACGTCTTCGACCTGGTGCTCGAACCAGTCGGTGTTGCGCAGCAGGATGGGGCGCGTGCCTTCTTCGCGCGTGACCGCCTCGATCGGATTGCGGTTGCGCCTGAGCGTCGCCGACAGTGAGTACGCGAGCGGGCCGAGGCGGGCGCTGTGCTGCGCCAACAGTTGCGGAGCGGCGTAGCCGGCAATCAGCGCGCTGCCGGCTTTGATCTCGTTCGTGCCGGCGCTGGCACGCCGCAGGATGACATTGATGGAGCCTGCCACCGCCTGGCTGCTTGTCTCGGCCGTGGCCACGCGTCCGATCTCGATGCGCTCGATCATGCCGGGCTCGAGCGACTCGAGCGAAAAGCCGGCCGGTGCCGGCACGCCATCCAGCAGGATGGCGACGTAGTCTCCACCCAGGCCGCGCATGCGGATGGTGGGCGGCGCACCGGGACTGCCGCCGAGCGTGATGCCGGGCTGGCGCTTGAGCACATCGGCCAGGCTGGTATCGCCATGGCGCACGATGTCGTCGTGCCGGATCACGATCGCAGTGGTCGTGGCCTGCGTGCGCAAGGTGTCGGCGTCGGCCTTGACCATCACCTGCTGCATCGGTGCGGGTGTGGTCTGGGCCAGCGTCGCGGCGTGCGCCGCCACCAGCAGCGCGCAGGCGCTGCCGTTTCGGATGATTCGCATGGGATGTCTTACCGGTCGGTGGGGACGGGGTTGCCTTGTGCCTCGCGCCGGGCGATGGCCTTTTTGGTGGCGTGCTGCAGCAGGTCGGGAAGCATCTGCACCGGATCGAGGCGCTGCCGGCCTTCCCAGTACTCCAGGTGCAGGTGCGGCCCGGTGGCCTTGCCACTGGCGCCCGAGGTGCCAAGCAGGTCGCCGGCCTTGACGCGCTGGCCAGGAGCCACGTCGATGCGATCGAGATGAATCAGCAGCGAGCTGGTGTCGGCCCCATGACCGACGCGTACATAGTGGCCCCAGGCGGCATCGAAGGCCGCTTCCAGTACCGTGCCGGCGGCGACCGCCAGGACCGGTGTGCCGCGCGGGGCCGCCAGGTCGATGCCGTGGTGACCCTTTGGCACGCTCGGACTGAGCACGCCGTACAGGCTCGTGATGCGTGGCTGGTCGAGCGGGTAGCGCCAGGTTGCAAGCGGTGCGTGCGGCGCGATCGGCGGCGTCGGGGCAAGGATAGGCGCGCTCGCCGAGAAGGCCGGTTGCAGCGCTGCACCGAGCAGCGCGAGTGCGGCAACGCCGCCGCCGACCAGCAGGCGGCCTTGTGCCGACAGGCGCGGTGGCCGGGCGGCCTGCATCCGCTGCACCCGGCCGACGATGCCCGGACTGCCGAATGCCGCACCTGCTTGCCATCCGGGTTTCCAGCCCGCCTGCAAGCCCGCTTGCCGCCGCAGTTGCGCCACCAGAGCGCCCGCATAGCCCTGGCGTTCGCGGTTCGATGCGCCGGAAAGCACGGCATCGTCGCAACCCAGTTCCACCGCCTCGCGCAGCGCGCCGTCCAGGCGTTGATACGGCCGGTTGAACCAGAACAGCAGGGCGAGCATGCCCGAGACCGTGAGCCACAACGGATCGGCGCGGCGCCAGTGGGTCAGCTCATGCTCGACGATCATTTGCTGCTGCCTGACGTCAAGCGCCGACACGTGCGCCGGCAGCAGCAGGGAAGGGCGCCGCACGCCATGCAGCATGGGAGAAATCGGGAGGTCGATCGTACGCACTGTGAGGCGACCGGCGATAACAGTACGCTGGGCCGGCGTCATGCCGGGCCAGGCGCGCAGTTCTGCATCGTCAACGCGGCGCGTCTGGCGCAGCAGCACCGTCCAGCAACGCTGCATGCGTAGTCGCTTCACGGCGTGAAAAGTCAGTCCGGCCAAATAAGCGGCCAGCCAGGCGACGGGCAGATAGCGCAAGACGGTGTCGATCGGGTCCTGCGCCGGCGCCGGGGGCAGCGCCAGGGTTGCCTGCGTCAGCGGCGGCAGCACATCGGGTTCGACCGTCAAGGCGTGCTGGGCGGCAGGCGCTGGCAGGATCAAGGCTGGCGCAATCGCGCTGCGCGGCAGCGGCAGCGGTGCAGCGGCCAGCAGGAACACCAGCACCACGGCCGCCTGGCCGCCCAGCCACACGCTGCGGTGCGCCAGCAGTGCCGGCCAGCGCCGTGCTGCCAGGCGCAGCAGCATCGACAGGGCGAACGCGAGCACCAGGCTGCCTGCGCAAGCCACGGCAAAGTGCACCAGCAGCCACGAACCGGTCATCATGCCTCGTCCTCGGGCCAGTCCTGCAGCAGGCTGTCGAGGCGTTCAAGTTCGTGCTCATCGACCAGTTTGCTACCGGTGAACATCGACGCGGCCAGCGGCGCGTCCATCTCCATCACGCGCCGGCTGAAGTCATGCGCAAACGCTGCCAGCGTGCCGACCTTTTCCAGCAGCGGGCGGTAGACCTGCAGACCGCCGCTGGCCTCCTGTGCCACCATGCTCTTGTCGAGCATGCGCTCCAGCGTTTTGCGGGTCGATGAAAACGACCAGGCCAGTTCATCCTCGACTTGTCCATGCAGTGCGCGCGCACTGAGCGGTGCGTCGCGCCACAGCGCCTTGAGCAGGCATAGTTCAGTCGGTGATGGAATCGCTGCAGTCATGAATTCTCCTTGTCAGGAGCGATTATGCGACACTTGTCACATGCTCGGCAAGCAGTTTGTGTGACACATGTCGCACGCATAAAAACGGCAGCGTAAACGAACAACGCGGCCACCCGGGCCGCGTTGTTCGTCTACACCGTCAGCTGCTTACGCCGCTGCCAGCTTCTCCAGCTGCTCCTGCATCTTGCTGAGCGTGGCCGAGAAGTTTGCCACGCGTTCCTGCTCCTGTGCCACGACGGCGGCCGGGGCGCGCGCGACGAAGCTCTCGTTCGACAGCTTGCCGTTGGCCTTGGCGATTTCGCCGGCCACGCGCGCGATCTCCTTCGACAGGCGCTCGCGTTCAGCGGCGACGTCGATCTCGACCTTGAGCATCAGCTTGGTGGTGCCGACGATCGACACGGCCGCTGGCGATTCCGGCAGTGCGTCGACGATCTGCACTTCAGCCAGCTTGCCCAGCAGCTGGATGTACGGTGCGAACACCGCCATGTCAGCGCGCCCGGCATCGCTCGACGGTTCGACGATCAGCGGCACGCGCAGCGACGGCGCCAGCGACATCTCGCCGCGCAGGTTGCGGGTGGCGTCGACCAGTGCTTTCAACTGCTCCATCCAGGCTTCGGCGCCTTCGTCGATCTGCGTCGCATCGGCCTGCGGATACGGTTGCAGCATGATCGTCGGGCCGGTCTTGCCGCTAAGAGGCGCGATGCTCTGCCACAGCGCTTCGGTCACGAACGGGATGATCGGATGCGCCAGACGCAGGATCACTTCCAGCACGCGCAGCAGCGTGTGGCGCGTCGCGCGTTGCTGCGCTTCGGTGCCTTGCTGGACCTGGACTTTCGACACTTCAAGGTACCAGTCGCAGTATTCGTCCCAGACGAACTTGTAGATGCTGTTCGCAATATTGTCGAAGCGGTAGTCGGCAAAGCCCTTGGCGACATCCTGCTCGACGCGGTTCATCAGCGAGATGATCCAGCGATCCGCCTGCGACAAATCTTCCGGTGCCGGTGCACCGCAATCCTTGCCTTCGGTGTTCATCATCACGAAGCGGGTTGCGTTCCACAGCTTGTTGCAGAAGTTGCGGTAGCCTTCGGCGCGGCCCAGGTCGAAGTTGATGTTGCGGCCCAGCGACGCGTAGCTTGCCATCGTGAAGCGCACGGCGTCGGTGCCGAACGCCGGGATGCCATCCGGGAATTCGCGGCGCGTGGCCTTGCCGATTTTCTCGGCGGCGCGCGGGTCCATCAGGCCCGTGGTGCGCTTGGCCACCAGCGTCTCGACGTCGATGCCGTCGATCAGGTCGATCGGGTCGAGCGTGTTGCCCTTCGACTTCGACATCTTCTGGCCTTGCGAGTCGCGCACCAGGCCGTGCACGTAGACGGTCTCGAACGGCACCTTGCCGGTGAAGTGCGCGGTCATCATGACCATGCGCGCCACCCAGAAGAAGATGATGTCAAAGCCCGTGACCAGTACCGACGACGGCAGGAACATTTTCATGTCCGGCGTTTCTTCGGGCCAGCCCATGGTCGAGAAGGGCACCAGCGCCGACGAGAACCACGTGTCGAGCACGTCGTCGTCGCGGCGCAGCGCGCCGGTGATGCCGGCAGCTGCGGCCTTGGCCTGCGCCTCGGCTTCATCGCGCGCGACGACGATCTGGCCGTCTTCGGCGAACCAGGCCGGGATGCGGTGGCCCCACCACAGCTGGCGCGAGATGCACCAGTCCTGGATGTTGCCCAGCCACTGGTTGTAGGTCGTGCTCCAGTTGTCGGGCACGAACTTGATCTCGCCGCTGGCGACTTTTTCCAGCGCCACGTCGGTGATCGACTTGCCCGGATTGAACGTGCCTTCCGGCGCCGGCTTGGTCATCGCGACGAACCACTGGTCGGTGAGCATCGGCTCGATCACGACGTTGGTGCGGTCGCCCCGCGGGACCATCAGCTTGTGCGGCTTGATCTGTTCCATCAGGCCGAGGGCTTCGAGGTCGGCCACGATCTGCTTGCGCGCGGCGAAACGGTCCAGCCCCTGGTACTGGGCCGGGCCGTTTTCGTTGATCTTGGCGTCGAGCGTGAAGATGCTGATCGGCGCGAGGCCGGCGCGCTGGCCAACCGCGTAATCGTTGAAGTCGTGGGCCGGCGTGATCTTCACGCAGCCGGTGCCGAATTCCTTGTCGACATAGCTGTCGGCGATGATCGGGATTTCGCGGCCCGTCAATGGCAGCGTCAGTGTCTTGCCGTGCAAATGCAGGTAGCGTTCATCGGTCGGGTCGACCGCGACGGCGACGTCGCCCAGCATCGTTTCAGGACGCGTGGTGGCGACCGTCAGGTGGCCGCTGCCGTCGGTGAGCGGGTACTGGATGTACCACATGAAGCCGTCTTCTTCCTGCGAGTCGACTTCGAGGTCGGACACGGCCGTGCCGAGCACCGGGTCCCAGTTCACCAGGCGCTTGCCGCGGTAGATCAGGCCCTGCTCGTACAGGCGCACGAAGACTTCGACGACCGATTTCGAGCGTGGCTCGTCCATCGTGAAGTATTCGCGCTGCCAGTCGGGCGACGTACCCAGGCGGCGCATCTGGCCGGTGATCGTGCTGCCCGATTTTTCTTTCCACTCCCAGACTTTTTCGAGGAACGCGTCGCGGCCCAGGTCATGGCGCGAAATCTTTTGCGCGTCCAGCTGGCGCTCGACGACGATCTGGGTGGCGATGCCGGCGTGGTCGGTGCCCGGAACCCATGCGGTGTTGTAGCCGCGCATGCGGTAGTAGCGCGTCAGGCCATCCATGATCGTCTGGTTGAACGCGTGGCCCATGTGCAGGGTACCGGTGACGTTCGGCGGCGGCAGCTGGGTGCTGAAGGAGGGCTTGCCCTCGTCCATGGTCGCGGCAAAGTAGCCGCGCTGCTCCCACTCGGCGCGCCAGAACTGTTCAATATCGGCTGGCTCGAAAGACTTGGCTAATTCCATGATGTGGTCTGTGTGAATTTTGCGAAAGAAACCATTATAGGTCACCTTCCAGCGCCAGCCTATCCTGGCAACGTCGCTGAATTGCCACTCGTTGTCCAGCTCGTTTGAATCCTTCTTTGTTTGACCGGGCTCCTTGATCTACCTCCAGATGCGCACGTGATTCCTCTGAATATCTGCAGCCTCGACGAACCATCACCCCCACTCCACTGGTCGAACGAGGGCTTTTTGACCATGAGGAGAACACCATGTCACAACTCGACCCAACCGGGATCGATAATGCAAACGAAGACGCCATCGGCGACACCGGCGTGATGACCTATGAAGAAGTGTCCGGGCTGTCCAATGGCGATCTGGGGATTCCCGAGCCGTACGACACCGGGCCCACCGGCGCTGCGCCCGGGATTGCTGCGGGGCCGGGCATCGCGCCTGCCCCGCAGGTGCCCTTGCCGATCCCCTCGCTGCCCATCCCGTCCATACCGGCCATCAAGAAGGCAGTCAGCGGTTGCTACGCCAGTTCGCTGGGCAGCTTCCAGCTCGATCTGCGGGTCGACGTCGACCGCAACCGGCCGATGCGCCGGGTCAGCGGCGACTTTTACCAAACCAGCGGCAAGACCAAGTCGTACTTCGGCTCGTTCGTGGTCGACAGTCCGACCGTCACCGTGTCGACCACCCGCATCGTCGTCAAGGGCATGGGCCGCTTCACGTTCTCGGCCGGGGCGCCGGTAATACAAGTCACGATCCCGCGCGTGAACATCTTCCAGCCGCAGGCCGCGGCCACGCTGCAGTTCTTCACGGTTAACAATACGCCGGGTGCGTCCTACCATTGCCCGTTCTCGTCACTGCATTTCCGCACGGTGCGTATTGAAACCGACAGCGTGTCCGACGTGAAGACCACGCCGTTTTCGAGCTACAACACGGGCTCACTGCCTTCGGGCGGCAGCGCCCGCACGGTCAATGTGGTCAGCGCCTTTGGTGAAGCGGGCATCGGCATGGTGCCCACTGCCGGCAACAACGTCATCGATGTCAGCGCGGCCGGGGCCAACGCCACCTGGAGCAATGCCGAGCTGCACGCGTCGATGCAGCAGCATTTTTCCCTGTGGGGCGACCTGCAGCAGTGGTGCGTCTGGCAGCTGGTGGCACAGCAGCATGACCTGGGCACGGGCCTGTACGGCATCATGTTCGACCAGCAGGGCAAGCAGCGCCAGGGCTGCGCCGTGTTTCACGCCGGGATCGGCGGTGCCACGGCCGAGCAACACCGGCTGCAGCTCTACACCTACGTGCACGAACTGGGGCATTGCTTCAACCTGATTAGGTCGTGGCGGTTTGCACGCACTATTTTAATCAGGGATAGAACAGGTTGGCACGCGTGCAGCGTGCGAAGACGGCCAATTTGGAAAGTTGCGAAAATACTAAAATTTCAAATTTCAGATTGCCCTTTGCCGAAGGCACCCCCCCTCCTGATTTGGAAAATATCCAAGTGTCGAACGGCTCACTGAACAGGTTTGTATGTACAGCGGAAGGGTGATGTTTCCCCAGCGGAATATCTGTGGGCAGATTTGGGAAAAGTCGAAGTGTCGAGCGGTGCATTGAACAGGGCAGGGGTAGTTACCTGCATTCAATGTTTCCAAAATGAAATATCTTGGGTAGCGACTCTGCTTGTTAATGGCGAAAATGCGACAGGTACTTCTGGCGACAGCGGATTTAAGATATCTACAGTGCCTCTAGGAGGCTCTCAGAGGCTCTAGGAGGCGTCCAGAACGTTTCAGGCTAGGTCGGTATAAACCGGCCCTCTGCGGGGCTGTGTGGGGGCGCTGGTGGGGCGTCACGTATTTGGGCTTACTTTGCGCTTGCCCATTTCCGGGATGGCGGGGCCACTGTCGAGCATGACAAGCCACGACTGTCTGAATTCCACGACTTGACCCGCATCATCGTTGATCTGTTCGTAGCCGGTCAGCGTCATACGTCCCTCTGCCAACCATACGATCTGTGTATCCCGCAATTCCGCTCGTACTAACTCCCCCTGTGAGAGCTTGGCTACCTTCGTCGGCCTGTTTTTGCCTTGGTCGGTGGTATCTGCGATTGCAAGCTGTCCGCGTGTACCCGCCGCATCACGTAGCACGCGCCTGTCTATCTCGATACCCTTGTTTCGCATCTTCACAATCCGTACGTGCAAGGCTTACCCCCATGATCCACTGCGATTGTGACTGCTATTAAGCGCTCCAATCATCGTCAATTCTTTCACTTCATCAGCAGAAAGATGTGAGTGGTAACGGAGGTCGCGCTATGCGCGTGGCAGCGGCGATTTAATCGTGTCTATGGCGATAGCCACAGGCCAATATGCTGCATCTGCTTAACCTGCATGTATACGCCGATGCGCTAATCTCACGGCGTCGAATCGGGAATAAAAGGCGGCTGTACGCGATAAGTCTGCGGAATCGACAAACGAATGCTACGGCAAACGGAGAAAAGTGCTTTATCATCTAAGCATCCGATGGCGAAACACAGTTATCGTGGATACGTCGAGTAGGAAGGGCGGTTGGAGGACCGACCCCCTACTCTCCGAAAGTAACCCCGTGCTGAAGAAGCTATTCAACAGCATGATGCTAAGAACTGGGAGGGATTAACAGGCTACACCGTAAGAAGCGGGATAGACTGGGCACATACTCTACTATGAACTTCATGCCCATTCTATGCCCGTGTACTTGGTTTGTTCAAGCGGTTTTCGTAAAAACCTATACACGGAAGGATAGTTTATGAAAGACAACAACCCTCTTACGCAGAGTGATAATCGTGGTAAAAGCTTCCTTTTGGCAGGGAAGCTGACTGCAACTATTACGGCTGTCAGTATCGCCTTGCCAAACTTGGTGGCGCTTCTAGAGGCTATCGAGCGCAATCGCTTTGCCAGCTGCACCACAGCCATCGTGATCGTTGCATGGTTCTGTCGTGACGTTAGCCTTGCTTTGGTAAACAACCCCCAACGAAGCTAACCATAGCTGACTGGTAGGCTTGACCGTACTAGCGTCGAGCCTACTTTTATTCATGCTGCTGCTTGGCTCGCTTTCAGTAGCTCTGCTTGCTTCGCTACGGTGCCACGGCTGCAACCTACCAGTTCCATAATCTCCTTCCAGCTTGATTGCCCCGCCTTCAAATGGCGTTGGATCAGGGCGTTACGGTCGGTGTCTTCCTTACGTCCCTTGTACGCGCCTTTGGCCTTGGCCTTCTCAATGCCCTGTGCAGCACGGCGGCGGCGGTCTTCGTAGTCCTTACGGGCGATAGCGGCCAGCATGTCCAACATCATGTCGTTGATGGACGCGAACATACGCGCCGTTGTTGGATCGCTTACCGCCATCATCCAAGAGGTAGGCAGGTCTTGAGCCACCACGCGGATTTCTTTTTCCTTCAGAGTCGTTTTGAGTGTGTCCCAATCCTTTTCGTCCAGACGGGACAGGCGGTCTACCTGCTCCAACAACAGAATGTCGCCCTTTTCGGCGTCTGCGATCAGGTCCAGAAGGGCCGGACGTTGGAGCGATGCGCCTGATTCGTTTTCGACGTACCACGCTGCCACGGTCAGGTTACGTTCAGCGGCGAATGCCTTCAGTTGCTCTTTCGCACGGCTGGCGTCTTGTTGATTGGTACTGGCCCTGAGATATGCACGGACAAACATGGAAGTTCCTTACGGTTTGGGTTAATTAGTCTATTATACGTGGTCTATTAAATGCAGTCCAGTATAAGTGGTACATTTTAATTTCGGCTTGGGCTTGGCCCTTACCGATGAGTGATCTAGTTAGGCCATAGCCTATTTAGACCGACAATCTGACCTGTCTTGCGGGTTGTCGTTGGCGTAGTACCGCGTCAATCTCGGCTAGGGTTTGGTAGGCTGGCGCTGGGTGGCTGGCTGCGTACCCTGAAAAGCTGAACACGTGATCGAGGTCGTATCGAATCGCCATCAGTCCTTTGTGAATGCCCCGCTTCGAAAGGTGCGCTTGAATCTCGGTAAGGTTCAGGCCAGCATCGACAGCTTGCTCATAGACATCTCCCAGATAGGCAAAGCCGACAGGCGACAGGGGCAGGGTTGGTAGGGGCATCGTTTCCTCTTGTTCGTTAGTGGCGTGTGCGGCCTGTTCTGGGGCCTTCGTGGCCCTGTTGCGGCTGGCGCTGTAGATCGTCCCGACGACGCCTGCTTTGCTTCGCACTTTGTAGATGTATGCGATCCATTCCCGGCAATCGTGGCGCTTGACGCCTTCTTTCTTCGGAACGTACATGTAAGGCTGTCCACCATGAATCCCGAGGTCATCACCGGGCGGTGCAATGTGGAATTTGACGCCGTACAGCGCCAGCTTGGCCCGTAGCCCGGTTGCCCCTGCTTTGTTGTTGAGGATGGCAATGGGTTTGTGGGTGCTGGCTTCGATCATCAGGAACACGTGACGGTGTAGCGCCTTGTGCGATTCCTTTTCGCTGTCGTACTCGTAAGCTGCTCGCCATTCCACGCGCATCCCGGCATCACGAAGAAGCTCTAGAAGTCGATCTAAGGCTTTCTGGTAGCTGGCCCGGTCTGTCGATCCGAACAGGACGATGTGCCATAGCTGTGCATTGATGAAGGTGTGAGTGTTGATCCAGTCGCAGGCTGCTTTGTAGTGCCTTACCGAATGAATACCGCCATTCTTGAGCGTGTCTGTCGTTTTCGTAGTTGTTCGCTTCGTCATGTCTTCTTTCTGGTTTGTTGTTAATGATCCATAGTTCCTCCTGTCTGCTTGGTGGCCTACTTGGTCAGCTACTCTTGCTTGCTACTCCTTACTATCTAGACTCAATTTCTTTCGTTCAACGGGCCGGGGCCGGTTCTCCTATGAAGGCGACGTTTCCGGGCCGCTGTCATGAAAACCGCTTGACGCCGTGAAAACGACGCTTTACCATAGGAGTGTTAGTAGAAATCCGCCTTCCCCATGCGTTCCTGTTATTCGCATAGTGCGGGCGTTCTTCGTTTACTTGGCCTTGCCCGGTTTCCACACCCTGCCGAACTTTGCCAACAGGGCCGTGATCTTGGCGTCACTGACGCGTGGCTTTGTACGCGCCCCGCGTGGGTTAGCGGCAACACGTTTAGAGCCGGATTCGTTCGCGGTAGTCGCACGTGTGCCGACGCGTTGAACTGGCACAAGAGCAGTGGACACCATCAGCGGGGAGAAGATTACTTCGCTCATGCCATCGCCTCTGCTGCTGCCTTCATGGCCGCTAGTTCTGCTTCATGTTGGGCTACTTTCACCGCCATTGCAGCTCTGCGTGCGGCCTGCTCACGTTCGCGGACCAGCTGGGCTGCTGCGGCTTCGATGTCGCGGGTACGCTGGAATTCGGCCTGCTCGATTGCGTCTGCTAGATCAGCGTCGGCGGCTTCCAAGTACATCGGATTTGGAGTACCAAGCTCTAGGGCGGCGTGTAGCTGGCCTGTTGCCGGGAACGTCTGTACAAGCGTTAGCATGTAGCCTTTGCGCACCATTGCCGTGATCTTTTGCATGGTTTCGAAGATAGGCCCGATGAGGGTCATTGTCTGGGGCTTTTGTGGCGTGACGGTCGGGACCGGGGCCGCTGCTGATGTCGGTGCCGGAGCTTCCGGTGCGACGATTGCTGTTGTTACTTTGCTCATTGTTGCCTCTATCAGATTGATTTTTTGCGTAGAAAATTAGCGACCGTGGCCCTGTTGAATGGCTTGCCGGTCGGTGATCTGTAGCCTGCTCCATTCAACATCCCGGCGATCTGGCGTTGCGGGGTGGTGCTGCGCAACGACGTGATAAAAGCGGTCACGGCGGCGTAGTAGTCAGGTGTCTTGCGTGGCTTTCCGAAAGCCGGTGCTGCGTCTTGATTGCCCATAGGGGAATCCTCCAAAGAAAATTGGATAACAAAGTCTTGTCATCGGTGCTGCGTTAGTGGGAAGTTTTATCGTTGGCGAGCGGGTTTTGCCTGTCGCACTTGATAGCAGAATTCTACATCACATCGCTCAAAAAGTCAAGGTTTTAGATCACCACTCTTATCGAAATGCAAGGAATAAATTGTTACACAATGTAACCGCCATCGCATAGCAAATCGGCATCATCCCGCCGTGATGGGGGTCGAGATGAGGCGTATTTCCTGCAAGAGCTTTCTGATTGAAACGAGCCGGATTTCTTAACTAAGCGGCTGTTGGGGAAGGGGTATGTAATCCGGCGTGGGCTGGTGCTGCCTGTTAATAACCGTCGCGTGTATCATAGCCTTCGTTCTCGTATTCCTCATCGCCCATATCGTTTTCATCGTTGTTGATGAATGGCGTGAATGTACCGTCCTGAATTTGAATGATTGCGCTGTATTCATGGTTGGCGGGCATAGCGCCAATCTTATCTTCCTTGCCCAATACTAGATCAAAAGCAGGCTTCCCATCCTTAACGATATGGAATCTCTGGTGAGAAGTATTAATTCCAATCTGTACTTTTAATCGCTTTAAAATTGAATTTGCTCTTGAGCGTCCAGTAAAGGATTCCAAGTCCAAGCGTGAAAAGAAATCAGCCTTATCCACGATTTGATCCGCAGCAAGGTCAGCAATATAATCCTTCTCTTGCTTTTCCAGAGCCTTTACAACGTCCTCCGCCTCATAGATAAGGGATAAGATAGTCTCAGAGTCCCGCGTGGCGTAGTCGCCTCTGAAACGCTTCAGCTTGGCACGCTCGGCGGCTAACTTCCCTGTCACCACATCTAGCTTTGCATTTATCTCGCTGGCGCTACTTTGCACCAAAGCTAGAATGTTCAGCTTAGCCAATATCTCTTTAAATACCGGCTCCAGCTTATCAAGGCGAATGCTTACGGCTTCGCATTTGCCACGCTTTGCAGAGTAGCAGCGAATCCACCGCTGTTTGTTTCCTTCAATCAGCTTTCCCTTTACCTTCTTCCCTGTGCCATAGCTGTGCAGGCGGCTACCACACAGGGCGCACGTAGCTAAGCCTTGCCATATCTGGAATTCTGGTGGGTGTTTTCGGGCCTTATGATGATTACGGCTTTCCGTTGCCGCTCGCGCCTTTTCAAAGGTGTCTGGATCAATGACTTCAGGATAATAGTTCTTAATCGGCTCTCCTCGGTTTACACGCTTTCCTTCGATTAACGTAGTAGGTTGATGATAGCCCATTACTGAAATACTGGTTATTACCTTGTAGATGCCCGACGATCCCCACCCAAGCTCGGACCGTGGTGCGTTTATACCTTCTTCGTTCAACATACGGGCGATTGTCTCTCTACCATAACCATCGATCGTGTACTGGAATATCTTCTTAACGGCTTTGGCGAAATCATTAGGGGCGAAACCTATAGGCTTCTTCTTTAGATTCCCATCGTTTTCATCATAAACGGGATCAAGCCATGCCGGGCAGACCTTGCTTAGTTTAATCGTGGCGGCATTATTATGCTTATTTTGCCAAGCCTCCAATAGGCGTACCGACTTCCACAACGATTCCTTGTGCGACCTTGACATTTCAAGAATCGATTGGAATAGATCATAATCGTCAGTGGAATCGTGGAGATAGGTCTTGTTGCTTTGCAGAGTATGAATGTTAATGCCTGCATTTAATATGTCTAGGAATCTCGGTAGTGCTGCGCGTACCCTCTCCCGACTGAGCCGATCCAGTGATTCAATGATTAGCGTGGAGCCTACCGGGATCGCTCCCTCTTTCACGAAGTTGTAGAACTTTGAAAGTGACGTTTCGTCGTCGTGCAAGCTTCCGTCGAAAGCCGATACGCCCTCGTCGAAGAACACGTAAGCAGTTTCGCTCACGAGGGTAAGGTTGTTCTCTTTGCAATATCTCTGAGTGGCTTCAAACTGACGGCGGTAGCTGTCGCCCTTGGCTTGCGATGGGTCGGAGAACCGAATATAGGAATAGGCTTTGGTCATGAGTGCAGTCTATCTCAACTTGATGCACTCGTGGCAAAAATCGTATGCCAATCCACCCAAACCCAACCGTCCTGAAGCGCTGTCGTGGATGAACTACCCATGGTACTACCCGAATGGCGGCGCGCCCGGCTTCTGGAGCAGCTTCGACTTCCGTTTCGACGACGAAGAGCTGATCCACCTGCGCCACGGTTTCCGCAACGACGTCATCATGGGCGGCAACAGCTTCACGAGCGGCGCCTCGCTTGGCCGTGACGTGATGGCCGATCCGATCTCGGACGAATCCGGCTTGGTGCTCGATATCTCGACCCACCAGCGCAGCTTCGCGCTGGGCGAGCCGGTGGTGCTCCAGCTCAAGCTGCGCGCCACCGACACGCGCGGGCGCCGCGCCCACACGTGGCTGCATCCGAACTATGGGCTGGTGAAGGTCATCATCGAACAACCTGGCGGCCGGCTCTGCGCCTACGAGCCGATGATCGATCACCTGGTGGGCGAACGCCAGACCATGCTCGGGGTGGACAATCCGGTCCAGGACAGCGCCTATATCGGCTATGGCAAGGATGGTTTCTATTTTGACCAGCCGGGCCAGTACCGGGTGCGGGCCGCGTATGCGGCGCTCGACGGATCGCAAGTGCTGTCCGATATCCTGACGGTGCGCGTGCGCTATCCGGTCAGCACTGACGACAACGTGCTGGCCGACCTGTTCATGGGCGAAGACCAGGGCGCGCTGTTGTACCTGCAAGGGTCGGACAACGACACGCTGCGCTCGGGTAATGCTGCCTTCGACCAGGTCCTCGACCGCTTCGGCACGCATCAGATGGCCGCCTATGTGCGCATGGTCAAGGGCGTCAATGCCGCCCGCGCGTTCAAGACAGTGAACGCGGGCGAGGGCAAGCCGCTGTTTGTGCGCGCAGCGCGTCTCGACGAGAGTGTTGCATTGCTCTCGAGCGCCACCCACGCCAAGGTACTCGATCCGGTGTCCCAGGGCGAGTTGCTCACCTGCCTGGCCACGATCCAGGATGGTACTGCGGCGACTGGTGCGACCGGGCCGGGCACGCGGCCGCACCGCAAGGCATGATCCATGCTGGACCGCAGGGGCTGCGCCGGGCAATCGGGCTGGTCGGGCTGGTCGTGCTGGCGTTACTCTGTTCCGGACAAGCCTGCCGTTCAGGCGGCTTGTCCGGCAAACCTGTTGCAGTCAATGGAAAGGCGAGGCAAGCGATGACGTTACGCGTGAGGTTGGGCGAGGGGTTTCAAGACAATACGGTCAGCGTGCGGGTCGACGGCAAGCAGGTCTATGACCGGCCGAACGTGAGTACCGACCTGACGATTTCGCGTGCGGATTCGTTCGATGTGGCGGTCGACGGCCCCAGCGTGCAGCTCGAGGTGGCGGTGCAGGGCGGGCCGACGGTGCGCCGGGTGGTCGAGCCGGCGCAGACGCCGTTCGTCGAAGTGCGTTTCATCGACGGCGCTTTGCATTTGCTGCCATTGCCGGCCGAGCCGCCGATGTTGTAACCATGAGGCCCATTCAATAGTTGTTCGGCTATAATCCACCCGCTGCCATCACTGGCAGCAAACGCTAGGGGTCCTGCGTGTCGTTGCTTTTACAACGATGCGTGGGTGAGAAATACCCTCCGAACCTGATCTGGATAATGCCAGCGAAGGGAAGCAGCCGATTCGCCGCAAGCGTGCGCACATTGCGCCCGACCTTGCCGCACCCGGTAACTCCTTTGCTGGCTCTCATGCACGCAAGGGAGCCACATGAACGCACCGCCGAAGTCTTCGCAACTGTTCGATGCCGCCACCGCCACGGTGGACCAGGCAGCCATCGCATCGCTACCCAATTCCCGCAAGGTCTACATCGAAGGCAGCCGGCCCGATATCCGCGTGCCGATGCGCGCGATCAGCCAGTCGGCCACGTCCGACAGCTTTGGCGGCGAACCCAATCCGCCGCTGTTCGTCTACGACACGTCGGGGCCGTACACCGAACCGGCTACCGCGATCGATATCCGCAGCGGCCTCGCGCCGATGCGCCAACCATGGATCGACGCGCGCGGCGACACCGAGCAACTGGCCGGGCCATCGTCCCAGTATGGCCAGCAGCGGCTGAACGATCCGGCCTTGAGCGCGCTGCGCTTCGATCTGCAGCGCGCGCCCCGTCGCGCCAGGAGCGGTGCCAACGTCACGCAGATGCACTACGCGCGCCAGGGCATCATCACGCCCGAAATGGAATTCATCGCGCTGCGCGAAAACATGCAGCGCAAGGAATACATCGCGTCGCTGCATGCGTCCGGCCCGATGGGCAAGCGGGTCGCCGACCTGATGGGGCGCCAGCATCCGGGCCAGTCGTTCGGCGCCAGCATCCCGGCCGAGATCACGCCCGAATTCGTGCGCTCCGAGGTCGCGCGCGGCCGCGCCGTCATCCCCCTCAATATCAACCACCCTGAAATCGAGCCGATGATCATCGGCCGCAATTTCCTGGTCAAGGTCAATGCCAATATCGGCAATTCGGCCGTGACTTCGTCGATTGGCGAAGAAGTCGAAAAGATGACCTGGGCGATCCGCTGGGGCGCCGACACGGTGATGGACCTGTCCACCGGCAAGCATATCCACGAAACGCGCGAATGGATCCTGCGTAACAGCCCGGTCCCGATCGGCACGGTGCCGATCTACCAGGCGCTGGAAAAGGTCAATGGCAAGGCGGAGGACCTGACCTGGGAGATCTTCCGCGACACGCTGATCGAACAGGCCGAGCAGGGCGTCGACTACTTCACGATCCACGCCGGCGTGTTGCTGCGCTACGTGCCGATGACGGCGAATCGCCTGACGGGCATCGTCTCGCGCGGCGGCTCGATCATGGCCAAGTGGTGCCTGGCGCACCACCGCGAATCGTTCCTGTACACCCATTTCGAAGACATCTGCGCCATCATGAAGGCGTACGACGTGACCTTCAGCCTGGGCGATGGCCTGCGCCCCGGCTCGATCTACGACGCCAACGACGAAGCGCAACTGGCCGAACTGAAAACGCTGGGCGAACTCACGCAGATCGCGTGGAAGCACGACGTGCAGACGATCATCGAGGGCCCCGGCCACGTGCCGCTGCACCTGATCAAAGAGAATATGGACCTGCAGCTCGAGCAGTGCCATGAAGCGCCGTTCTACACCCTCGGGCCGCTCACGACCGATATCGCGCCCGGCTACGACCACATCACGTCCGGCATCGGCGCGGCCACGATCGGCTGGTACGGCACGGCGATGCTGTGCTACGTGACGCCCAAGGAGCACCTGGGCCTGCCCGACAAGCAGGACGTCAAGGACGGCATCATCACGTACAAGATCGCCGCCCACGCGGCCGACCTGGCCAAGGGCCATCCGGGCGCGCAATTGCGCGACAACGCGCTGTCGAAGGCGCGTTTCGAATTCCGCTGGGACGACCAGTTCAACCTGGGCCTGGATCCCGACAAGGCGCGCGAATTCCACGACGAGACACTGCCCAAGGATTCGGCCAAGGTAGCCCATTTCTGCTCGATGTGCGGCCCGCATTTCTGCTCGATGAAGATCACGCAGGAAGTACGTGCCTACGCCGCCGCCAAGGGCGTGCAGGGTGAAACAGCCTTGCAGCAGGGGATGCAGGAAAAAGCGATCGAGTTCGTGCGCGATGGCGCCCGGCTGTACCGGGAGGTCTGAATGACATCCATCGAAGTCAACGGCGCGCCGTGCGGCGTGCCGCCGGGCCAGACGCTCGCCGGGCTGCTCGAACAGCTGGACCTGAGCGGGCAGGGGATGGCGCTGGCCGTCAATCGCGAGGTGGTGCCACGCCAGCAGTGGCCGACGCGCCGCCTGCAGGCGCAGGACCGGGTCGATATCGTGCGCGCCATCGGTGGCGGCTAAAGGAGAACAGGATGAATGTCATGAACGAAAACATGAAACCAGACGGGCAACCGGATGTACTCACCATCGCCGGGCGCGCCTATCACTCGCGCCTGCTGGTGGGTAGCGGCAAATACCGCGACCTGGCGCAAACGCGCGAGGCCACGCTGGCGGCCGGCGCCGAGATCATCACGGTGGCGATCCGCCGCGTCAACATTGGCCAGGACCCGAACGCGCCCAGCCTGCTCGACGTGCTGCCGCCGTCGGAGTTCACCATCCTGCCCAACACGGCCGGCTGCTTCAATGCCAAGGACGCGGTCTACACGCTGCAGATGGCGCGCGAGCTGCTGGGCGGGCGCAACCTCGTCAAGCTCGAAGTGCTGGGCGACGCCACGACGCTGTTCCCGCACATGCCCGAAACGCTCAAGGCCGCCGAAACGCTGGTGCGCGACGGCTTCGACGTGATGGTCTATTGCAGCGACGATCCGATCCAGGCCCGCATCCTGCAGGAGATCGGCTGCGTGGCCGTGATGCCGCTGGCGTCGCTGATCGGCTCGGGGATGGGCATTCTCAATCCGTGGAACCTGTCGCTGATCATCGAGCAGGCCACGGTGCCGGTGCTGGTCGATGCCGGTGTGGGCACGGCGTCGGATGCCGCGATCGCGATGGAACTCGGCTGCGACGGCGTGCTGATGAACACCGCGATTGCCGGCGCGCGCGACCCGGTGCGCATGGCGCGCGCGATGAAGCATGCTGTGCTGGCCGGGCGCGACGCCTACCTGGCGGGGCGCATGCCGAAGCGTTTCGCAGCCTCGCCGTCGTCGCCGGTCGATGGCAAGATCACGGGCGACGTCAGTGGTAACGTCACCGCATGACACCGTGCGTGCTGGTCTTCGCCGGGCTCGATCCCGGCGGCGGCGCGGGCCTGGCGGCCGACATCCTGGCCATTGCCGCGCAGGGCGCCCACGCGCTGCCGGTGGCCACGGCGCTGACCTGCCAGGACAACAACCGCGTGTTCGAAGCGCACCCGGTCGACGCCGGCCTGGTCGCGCGCCAGGCCGCGCCGCTGGTCGCGGCCTTCGACATTCGCGCCGTCAAGCTGGGCATCCCCGGCAACGCGGCCAATGCAGCGGCAATCGCGGCCATCATCCGCGACCTGCGCGCACGGCAGCCGGCGTTGCCGGTGGTGCTCGACCCGGTGCTGGCCAGCGGCCATGGCGATGCGCTGGGACCGGGCAGCGCCATGGCCGCCTTGTCCGATTTGCTGACGCTGGCGACGATCGTGCTGCCCAATCTGCCAGAGCGCGCTGCGCTGGATATGCCAGGCACTAGGCAAATGCTCGTCACGGGCGGCCATGCGCCGGGCGACACGGTGATCAACCGCTGGCTGCAGGACGGTCAAGCGTTGCGCGAGTGGCGCTGGCCGCGCCTGCCCGACACCTACCACGGCAGCGGCTGCACGCTGGCCGCAGCGCTGGCGGCGCGCCTGGCGCTGGGCGAGTCAATGGCCATCGCCCTCGGGCACGCGCAGGCTTACACGCACGCCACGCTGGCGCAATCGTTCGCAGTCGCGCCGGGTCAGCGCATTCCGCGCCGCCTGCCTCAACCACATTGAAGGAGCCACCATGCAAGGCCTGTATCTCGTCACACCGAACTGGAACGACACCGACCGGCTGCTGGCCGCCACCGACGCCGCACTGCGCGCCGGCGCCGCGCTGCTGCAGTACCGGCACAAGGAGGCAGACGCGCGCCTGCGCCTCGAACAGGCGACGGCGCTGCTGGCGTTGTGCCGCCGCCACGGCTGCCCGCTCGTCATCAACGACCATCTCGACCTGTGCCAGGCGATCGACGCCGATGGCGTTCACCTGGGGCATACGGATGGGGCGATCGCCGTTGCCCGCGCGCTGCTGGGTCCGGCCAAAATCGTCGGCGCCTCGTGCTACGGCGAGCTGGCGCTGGCGCGCGCTGCGCGCGATGCCGGCGCCAGCTATCTTGCCTTTGGCGGCTTCTATCCGTCTCCGGTCAAGAAGTACACATTCGTGACGCCGCCGGCACTGCTCGAACAGGCACGTGCCGAGTTCACGCTGCCCCTCGTCGTCATTGGCGGCATGACGCCGGGCAACGCCGCGCCGCTGGTCGCGCGGGGCGCCGACATGGTCGCGGCAATCACGAGCGTGTACGGGGCGGCCGACCCGCACACGGCCGCGCACGCATTCGGGAGCCTGTTTTCGGCCGGCTGAACCTACAATGGCAGTACTTACGACTTTGTCCTGCCGCCATGATCGCTCCACGCCTGTTCATCCACACCCGCCGCCATCCGTCCGCCATCCTGCTGCTGGTGCAGCTGCTCGGCATGCTGTCCTATCCGTTCATCGAAGGCACCCGAGCCGGCCAGGTGGCGTTCAACTGCTTCGGCATCGTGGTGCTGGCATTTGCCATCCGCATGGTGCGGCGCACGCCCGGCGAAGTGCGCGTGAGCTGGGCGCTGGCGGTGCCGATCATCGCGCTGCTGCTGGCGCAGATCCTGCTCGGCTATAACCACCTGCTGGCCTGGTCGTCCGGGCTGGAAGCGCTGTTCTACTTCTATGCGGCCGGCAGCCTGATCGCCTACATGATGGAAGACGAACGGGCCACGACCGACGAGCTGTTCGCGGCCGGCGCCACCTTCACGCTGCTGGCCTGGGCCTTCACGCACATGTACATCCTGCTCCAGGAAGTCCAGCCCGGCACCTTTGCCGCCGCCGTCAACGCGGGCGCGCCGCGTACCTGGACCGAGCTCAATTACCTGAGCTTCGCGCTGCTCTCGAGCACGGGCATTGGCGACGTGATTCCGCTGACGCCACCGGCGCGGGCGCTGGCCAGCGTCGAGATGCTGGTCGGTTTGATGTACCTGGCAGTGGTCGTGGCACGGTTGATTGCCTTCACGACCCGCAACCGGATCGAGGTCGGCCGCGCACGCAAGCGCAAGCTGGAAGAGTGGGAACAGGATTGAGCCACAACGCTAGAATTGCTTGCTAGAATCGTCCTCCGACAACCAACAGGAGCACGTGCATGGCGTACCAACTGGCTACTTTCACGATTCGCAGTTTCACGCCGGATGAATGGCCAGCCTATCGCGCGCTCCGCCTGTGCGCGCTGGAAGACGCGCCCGACGCCTTCGGCAGTACGCTGGCCGCCGAATCCACGCGGCCGCCCGAAGAATGGGCGGCGCGCATGGCCCGCGCGGCCACGTCCGGCATCGACCATCCACTCGTGGCCCATGTCGCTGGCCAACCGGTCGGGCTGGCCTGGGCGAAGGTCGACGCGGACGACCCGGCCCTCGTGAACCTGTTCCAGATGTGGGTGGCGCCCGAAGCGCGCGGGCAGGGCGTGGCCGCGGCCTTGCTGGCCGAAGCGGTGCGCTGGGCGCGGGCGCGCGGCGCCACTGCCATGCAGCTTGGTGTCAATTGCGCCAACGATGGGGCAGTGCGCCTCTACACGCGCGCCGGCTTCGTCGCCACGGGGTGGCAAGAGCCGATGCGGCCCGGGTCGGATCAGGTCGAGCAGCGCATGCGGCTGGTCATCGCAGGATCATGAACGCGCCGTCTGGCGCCGCAGCGTGATCCGGGTCAGCTCGGACGGCACGCCCAGGCGCAGCGCGAAGCCCGGCCACAATGCGGTGCCGTTGTTCAGGTACAGCGTCATCCCGTCGACATCGTAGCGGCCCGACACGAAACCGTTGTTGGCACGCGCCACCACCCGGTCGAGCCCGACAATCATCCCGCCATGGGTGTGGCCGGACAGTTGCAGCGCGACGCCGCGGCTGGCGGCGTGGCGGGCATTGCGCGGCTGGTGGTC
Source organism: Massilia aurea (assembly GCF_014200505.1). Lineage (GTDB taxonomy): Bacteria > Pseudomonadota > Gammaproteobacteria > Burkholderiales > Burkholderiaceae_D > Telluria > Telluria aurea_B. Next base: position 172,581 of record NZ_JACHBX010000005.1, read on the forward strand.
GAGCAGGATCACCGGTGCGCCGGCCGGCGCACCGCGCAAGGCGGCATCGACATCGGGCGGCGCGGCGCCGGTCTGTGGGGCGGTCACGTCGTTGACACCGGCCAGTACCAGCTGCCCGGCGCCGCGCTTGAGAACGGTATGGCTGTTGTCCAGCGGCGTCATGTTCAGCCCCGCGAAATACGCCATCCACGCCTTGTGGCCGAAGAAGTACTCGTGGTTACCGGGAATGACCCAGACGCCGTCGGGTGCGCGCAGGTCGCGCAGCGGCGCCACGTCGCGTTCGCGGTGCGCGATATTGCCGTCGATAAGGTCGCCGGTAATGACGATCAGGTCGGCGTCCAGCGCATTGGCGTCGGCGACGACCTTGCGCGTCCAGGGCGCGTCGAACAGGCGGCTGATATGCAGGTCGGTCAGGTGCACGACCTGATAGCCGTCGAATTCGTGCGGCAGGTTCTTCACCTCGATCAGCACGTCTTCGAGTGACGGCGACTTGATCGCCTGGTTCACGCCCAGGGCTGCCAGCAGCGCAGCCGCAATGGCGATGCCGTAGCGCAGGCGCGGCGCAATGGCCACGCGCCGGCGCCGGATCGCCATCACGATCAGGGCGCCGGTATCGACCAGCAGCTGGAACACGGCCAGCAGCAGGATCGCGCCGAAGCCCCAGTTGAACAGGATCACCAGCCCTTTCGGGAATTCGGGCGAGAACACGCTGCCCGAGGACAGGCGCGACCACAGGTGGTATTGCGAAATCAGCACCAGCACGACGGCGCTGGCCACTTTGGATTTCGTGGACAACGGCAGTGGCCAGAGCCAGCGCACCAGGACCAGCAGGCAGGGAAGGCTGAACATCAGATGAAACATCAGGTGCGCTCCGTTCGTGCCGGGAAGCGGCCTGCAGTTGTCGGGGTGGTGAGTGGGCGCGTCATGACGCCCACGGAATGAGTCGAGTAAATATGCATCGTGCGGTCTGCCTGAATAATTCAACCGGTAAGCATAGCCCAGATTGGCATCAAGCATAGGCGGCCTCGCCAGCATGAACCGGGCGCGGTATAGTCTTCGATGAAACGCCAGTGCCGGCACGGTGGCTGGCACGGACCCGATCATGATTGGATGGCCATGCAGAAAATAGAGTTCGCCATGTTGATGCGCCTTGCCCAGGCGTCGGCGGCAGTCACGATCCCATGCACCTGTATCGAGGCTCCCCTGAACGCCTGGATGGCGCAGCCGTTGACGCTGGAACTCGACCGCTTCGAAGACATCGGCACCTTGCTCGATGATCCGTATGACGAGCCCACGTTCACCGAATACCATCCGGCTGGAACGCGCTACGAGAGTGTGGACGCCCCCATCGCGCCGCATTTCTATCCGTATAACCGCTGCACGGTGGCGCGCTGCATGACGTGTAGCCGGGTTTACCTGCGCTACAACGAGGCCGGCGGCTACTTTACCGAGTGGCGTATCCGCGCGCTGCAACCCGCCTTGCTGGTGGACGCGCGGCCTTGATGCCGCAAGCTTGTTATCATGACGTTTTGCAGCGCGCCTGCGCGCGCCGGTCCATTCAAGCAACGGGAAAACGACATGAAAACCAAGGCAGCAATCGCGTGGAAGGCGGGTCAGCCGCTGACGATCGAAGAAGTGGAACTCGAAGGCCCGAAGGCCGGTGAAGTACTGGTCGAGATCAAGGCCACCGGCATTTGCCACACCGACTACTACACGCTGTCGGGCGCCGACCCGGAAGGCATCTTCCCGTCGATCCTGGGCCATGAAGGCGCCGGCGTGGTGGTCGATGTCGGCCCGGGCGTGACCAGCCTGCGTAAAGACGATCACGTGATCCCGCTGTACACGCCGGAATGCCGCCAGTGCAAATTCTGCCTGTCGCAAAAGACCAATCTGTGCCAGGCAATCCGCTCGACGCAGGGCCGCGGCCTGATGCCGGATGCAACGTCGCGCTTTTCGATCGACGGCCAGCCGATCTATCACTACATGGGCACGTCGACCTTCTCGAACTACATCGTGGTGCCCGAGATCGCCCTGGCGAAGGTGCGCAACGACGCGCCATTCGACAAGATCTGCTATATCGGTTGTGGCGTGACCACCGGCATCGGCGCAGTGATCTTCACCGCCAAGGTCGAGGCGGGCGCGAATGTGGTCGTGTTCGGCCTGGGCGGCATCGGCCTGAACGTGATCCAGGCAGCCCGGATGGTGGGCGCCGATAAGATCATCGGTGTCGACCTGAACCCGGAACGCGAAGCGATGGCGCGCAAATTCGGCATGACCCATTTCATCAATCCGACCCAGGTCGAGAACGTGGTCGACGCCATTGTTCAATTGACCGATGGCGGCGCCGACTACAGCTTCGAGTGCATCGGCAACGTGAACACGATGCGCCAGGCGCTCGAGTGCTGCCACAAGGGCTGGGGCAAGTCGATCATCATCGGCGTGGCCGCTGCCGGCCAGGAAATTGCCACACGTCCGTTCCAGCTGGTGACCGGCCGCGAATGGAAGGGCTCGGCCTTCGGCGGCGCGCGCGGGCGCACCGACGTGCCGAAGATCGTCGACTGGTATATGGAAAACAAGATCAATATCGATGACCTGATCACCCATCACCTGCCGCTCGACCGCATCAACGAAGGCTTCGACCTGATGAAGTCGGGCGAGTCGATCCGCTCGGTGGTCGTGTATTAATTCAAGGCAGGCCTTGCGGCTTGCGTTGTATGCATGAATTGAACGCGGCCTTCGGGCCGCGTTGTCGTTCTGAGTCTCGATTGACGGCCTGCGCCGCGATTTCGACGGCCTGTCGCAGTGTGCTGGTTCATGGCGGGAGCGGCGGCTAGAGTGATGTCATCGCCGGCTGCGTCCGGCCCGTTGCCATTGTCCCTGGCCCAAGGAGAACATCATGCCGCATCCTGCACCGCTCACACGCCGACTGGCGCTTCCTTTCATTGGCCTGGCGCTGTGCGCCGCGTCGCTTGCATTGACCGTGCCCATCCAGGCTGGCGCGCAGGAGGCCAAACGCGCAGTGCGTGTGACGCAAGGCGAGCCGTACGCGCTGGTGCGCGGCAAGGAAGGCAGCTTCAATATCAGTGGCAGCAGCGACGACTGGCCAGCGGTGAAAGCGGCCCAGCGCGCCATTCCCGGCGAGTTCATCTGGTTCCGTGAAGCCGGGCGCGATTACGTGATCCAGGATGCCGCGGTGATGGCCAAAGTGCGTACCGCCTGGGCGCCGCTGGACCGGCTGAGTGCCCGCATGGACGTGCACAGTAAGGAGATGGATGTCCACAGCAAGAAAATGGACGCCCTGGGACGCGAGATGGACCGGGTTGCCGTCAGCAAGGACAACCTGCCCAGCGAGCGCGACATGCGTGAAATCGATGGCGGCATGCAGGCCCTGAGCCAGCACATGGAACGCCTGAGCAGCCAGATGGAAACGGCACGTGACCAGGCCGAGCGCGAGCGCCTGAGCCGCGAGATGGCAGCGACCGGTGCGCGCATGAATGCTGCGGGCCGGCAGATTGGCCAGGCCTACGACTCGCCGCAGATACGCAAGTCACACGCCTCGATGGAGGCAATTGGCCGCCAGATGGAAGAGGCCGGCAAACCGATGCATGTGCTGGGCGAACAGATGGGCATGCTGGGCAAGGAGATGGAGCGCGAAAGCAAAGTCGCCGATAAAACAGTGCGCGCGTTGATCCGCGATGCGCGGGCGAAGGGCCTGGCGCGACCGGCGCCGGTTGCGGGTTGATGATGGCGCCAGGTAGGGTGGGCGGGTATCCCGCCCACGCGTCCAAACACCCTCGCTCCGTGGTATGCGAGATCGGGTTGAACGCGTGGGCGACAGAGCCGCCCACCCTACAGCATCAGGCCATCGAACCGCCGTTTCGTGCGTCGGAACGCCTGCGGTAATATCTGTTCACAAAAAATTCGCATGGAATCGGCTGCGTGAAGCGAAATCCACGGGGCTGGCAAGTATATTAGTCAGCCAGGCACGACTGCGGCGCTCGTTGCGCAGCGGTCGATGCAGAACCAGAGACAGAATTACCTATCACGGAGCATTCCTTGGCACGCCGGATCACCCACCGCAATCTTCCCCAGCTTTTTCTGAAGGCGCGAGAGTCGTTGTTGCTGCACTTCCGTCCCATCCTCAACCACTTCGGTGTGACCGAACAGCAATGGCGTATCCTGCGCGTGCTGGACGAGCATGAGCAACTGGAGCCACGGGAGATGTGCGAACTATGCCAGATCCTGAGCCCGAGCATGACGGGCGTGCTGTCGCGGATGGAAGAGCTGGGGCTGATCGAGCGCCAGCGTGTGGCGGCTGACCAGCGCCGCATCTGGGTGCGCCTCGCGCCCAAGGGCGACCGCCTGATCGACGATATCGCGCCGCTCATCGAGCGCCAGTACAAACTGATCGAAGCGGCCTACGGTGCGCAGGTCGTGGCCGATCTGTCGCTGGCGCTCGAAGGTTTTATTGCCGCGCAGACGACGCCGGTCGAGCGCGTCGCACTGCCGGCGTCGATCAAGCCGGTCAACAGCCGCCGGCCGTAGCCGGCGTGCCTGTGCCAGCGTGGATCGAACAATGCTGCTCGACCCACGCTGCTCGATCAATGCTGATCGACCTTGCCGCGCCAGGCGCCGGTTTCACTGCCACGCTGCTCGAGCAGTTCCTTGAGGTTAGCCAGGTTGGCGCGCGTTTCCATGCGCACGGCGCCCAGGGCGTCGCCCAGGGTTTCCAGCGCGCCTTCGGGCTCGTAATCCATTTGCAGCGCGATGCGCGTGACCGTGTCCGAGATCTTGTGGAAGGTGACGACGCCGCCGTTCTTGACGCCAGTGACGCTGCGCCACGCGATGCGGTTGTCCGGGATTTGCTCGGTGATCTCGGCATCCCACTCTTTTTCTTCGCCGGCGACGTTGGCACGCCAGTGCAGGTGCGTGTCGTCGAGCTGGCGGATTTCCTTCACGCTCTTCATGAATTGCGGGAAGTCTTCGAACTGCGTGAACTGGTTATAGGCGGTGCTCACCGGCACATTGATCTCGATGGTTTCGACGATTCCCGAGCTGGCGCCAAAGCCATTGTTTCCCTTGAATTTTTTCGACAGTATGACACCGCCGACGGCCAGTGCGGCCATGGTCACTACGCGTCCTAGCATGATCATTCTCCTTGTTAAGGTTTTCACGAGCTTGTCGCAAAGCTGGTGTTAACATAAGCGAAACACTCGTCACACGGCGCGCGCTTGCGAAGTTTGAACTCAGACGATTGAGCGCAGTTGATGAGATTTCCTCGACGAAATGTACGAAGATAACGACAGGAGACGAGATGACGTTCATTGGCGGATGTTCCTGCGGCGCAGTCCGATTCGAAACCGATGGCGAGCCGTTCAATAGCACGTTGTGCCACTGCGCCGATTGCCGCAAGGCGTCGGGTGCGCCGGCGTTTGCATGGTTCAGTGTCGCCAGCAATTCGCTGCGCTGGATTGCCGGCCAGCTGGCGGTACGCCGGTCGAGCAGCCAGGCCGTGCGCGGCTTCTGCGCGGCGTGCGGCACGACACTGACCTACCAGGACGACAAGTGGCCCGACGAGATCGATATCGCCACTGCCAGCCTGGATGACCCGAACCAGGTGCCGCCAGCCGATCACGTCTTTGTACGCAGCCGCCTGGGCTGGCTCAAGCTCGATGACGGCCTGCCGCAATTCCAGACAACCCGCACGAACGGTTAGTCAGTAACTCGCACATTCGTCACGCGTACGCCACGAAACTGGATGGGCATACAGTATATGGCGGCGGTATAATGGCCGGATGCTGAAACTCGATACCCTGAATCCTGAACAATTTGCCGCCGTCACCTTGCCGGCGCAAAGCGCCCTGATCCTCGCCGGCGCCGGCTCGGGCAAGACGCGCGTTCTGACCACGCGCATTGCCTGGCTGATCCAGACCAATCAGGTCTCGCCCGCCGGCATCATGGCGGTGACGTTCACGAACAAGGCCGCGAAAGAAATGCTCACGCGCCTGTCGTCGATGCTGCCGATCAACACGCGGGGCATGTGGATCGGCACGTTCCACGGCCTGTGCAACCGGCTGCTGCGCACGCACTACCGCGACGCCGCGCTGCCGCAGACGTTCCAGATTCTCGATTCGCAAGACCAGCTCTCGCTGATCAAGCGCATGCTCAAGGCGCACAACGTCGACGATGAAAAGTACCCGGCCAAGGCGCTGATGTACTTCATCAACAACGCGAAAGACCAGGGCTTGCGCGCGTCGCAGGTCGAGGCCTACGACCCGATCGAGCGCCGCATGGTCGAGCTGTATGAACTGTACGACCAGCAATGCCAGCGCGAAGGCGTCGTCGATTTCGCCGAACTGCTGCTGCGCTCCTACGAACTGCTGTCACGCAACACGCCGCTGCGCCACCACTACCAGATGCGCTTCCGCCACATCCTGGTCGACGAGTTCCAGGATACCAACGACCTCCAATACAATCTGCTCAAGCTGCTGGCGGGGCAGGGCGAATCGGGCGGCGGCGCCATCTTTGCCGTCGGCGACGATGACCAGAGCATCTATGCCTTCCGCGGCGCCAACGTGGGCAATATGTCGGCGTTCGAACGCGACTACCAGGTCAAGAACCTGATCAAGCTCGAGCAGAATTACCGCTCGCATGGCCACATCCTCGACAGCGCCAACTTCTTGATCGCCAACAACGCCAAGCGTCTGGGCAAGAACCTGCGCACGGATGCCGGCCAGGGCGAGCAGGTGCGCGTCTACGAAGCCTCATCGGACCTCGAAGAAGCGCAGTGGATCATCGAAGAATCCAAGAGCCTCATGAACGAGGGCATGGGCCGCAACGAGATCGCGATCCTGTACCGCAGCAACGCGCAGAGCCGCGTGATCGAGCATGCGCTGTTCGCGGCCGGCATTCCGTACACCGTGTATGGCGGCCTGCGCTACTTCCAGCGCGCCGAGGTCAAGCACGCGATCGCCTATCTGCAGCTGATGGACAATCCGCACAACGATTCGGCCTTCATGCGCGTGGTGAACTTCCCCACGCGCGGCATCGGTGCGCGTTCGATCGAGCAGTTGCAGATGGCGGCCGACAGTTACGGCATTTCGCTGTATGCGGCCGTGCCGTACATGACGGGCAAGGCCGGCACCGTGCTGGGCAATTTCGTCAAGCTGATCGAAGGCGCGCGCTTCGAGACCCAGCAATTGCCGCTGCCCGAACTGGTGCGCGTGGTGCTCGAGCGCAGTACGCTGCTGACGCACTACGGCAACGAAAAAGAAGGCGCCGACCGCATCGAAAACCTGGAGCAAATGGTCAGCGCCGCGACCCAGTTCGTACAAGAAGAGGGCTTCGGCACCCAGGCGCCGGCCCACCTTGGCCCGCCGGCGCAGGCGCAGGCCGGCGAATCGGTCGTGTTCCAGGATGGCATCGAAATCCTCGATGGCGGCGCGCCGCTGCCCACCGTGATGTCGCCGCTGTCGGCCTTCCTGTCGCACGCGTCGCTCGAAGCGGGCGATGCCCAGGCGCAGGCCGGGCAAGAGGCGCTGCAACTCATGACAGTGCACTCGGCCAAGGGCCTCGAATTTGACGCCGTGTTCATCACGGGCCTCGAAGAAGGCCTGTTCCCGCACGAGAGCAGCGCGCGCGAAGCCGACGGTGTCGACGAAGAACGGCGCCTGATGTACGTGGCGATCACGCGCGCGCGCCGCCGTCTGTACATGAGCTTTACGCAGCAGCGCATGCTGCACGGCCAGACCCGCTTCAACATGAAATCGCGCTTCTTCGACGAACTGCCCGATGAATCGATCAAGTGGCTGTCGCCACGCGTGCAGGGCAACTGGTTTGGCGGGCGCAAGTCGACGACGGCATGGGACGACGCCAAGTTCCGCGAAGGCGGCAGCGACAACAAGATCGCGCAGCAGATCACGCAAAAGGCCGGCAACGGCACCGGTTGGCGCGTGGGCGAGAGCGTGGTCCACGCCAAATTTGGCGAAGGCGTGATCGTCAATATCGAGGGCGGCGCCGGCGCGGCGCGGGCCCAGATCAACTTTGGTTCGGCGGGGGTGAAGGTGCTGGATCTGTCGATCGCGAAGCTGGAGCGGGTGGGCCGCTAAGGGAAAAGCAAACAATGGCGGCATGGCCGCCATTGTTTGCTGATTGCTGCTGATTGCTGCTGATTGTTGCTGATTACCGCTGCTTGTCGAGGCTGACCTTGCTGCCTGGCTCTGCTGGTGGCTTGCCGAAGATCTCGCGGTAACCCACATACAGCGCGCACTGCAGCAGCAGGATGAACAAAAAGATCACCCACATGATCACGACGCGGGCGATGCTGCTACCGCCCAGGATGACGGCGATCACCATGCACACGGTAAAGAAGATGCCGAACCACGCCAGCAGCATCACGATGAAGATGCCGGCGCTGCGCTTGACGGCAAAAAAGCTGTAGAACACGGCCTTGAACGGCGGCATTTTCTGCCAGTAGGTCAGCGGCGCGGCAAAGCACAGCGAAATCAGCGCCACCGCGTCGAGCGCGAAAATCAGGAACATCGCCAGCACGTCCTGGCCTGCCAGCACGGCCGGGGTGCCACTGGTGCTCTGGGCCTGTACCTGTTCCCAGAAGTCAGGCTGCACGGCAAAGCGCGTGATCAGTGTCAGGATCAGCGACACGCCCAGGTAGACGATGCCGACCTTGCACAGCTCACGCAGCACCGGCTTGCGAAAACCCGTCAGCGCCACGGCCGGCGTGACGCGCTGGCCGTTTTCGATCATCGAGCACGCCATCATGAACGCCATCGAGAACGAGGGAATCAGCACCACCGCCACCATCGCGCCCAGCAGCGGCACGGCGCTGATCAGGATGCTGACCAGAATATTGGCGAACAGCAGCGTGGTCAGCGCGGCCGGTTGTTGACGAAACAGCAGGGCGCCATTTTTGAGCCAGGTCCAGCCGGTAGATGCAGGTAGTTTGTTCATGTAATGACAGTGGTGGGCAAGCCCGGCGCGGGGTGCGCAATGCGCTCGCGCAGAATACGTTCGAAATGGGTGGGGTCGTGCGGCGTCAACAGTTCGGCCGCGCGGGGAAGGTGCAGATCATACAGGCGTGACAGCCAGAAGCGTAGTGCGCCCGCGCGCAATAGTGGTTGCCAGGCGTCGCGCTCGTCGTCGGTGAACGGGCGCACCGCGTGGTAAGCGTCGAGCAGGGCGCGCACGCGTGCTTCGTCCAGCTCGCCCGTGGCGAGGTCGACGCACCAGTCGTTGACGGTAACGGCCACGTCGTACAGCCAGGTGTCGATGCCGGCAAAGTAAAAGTCGAAGCAACCGCTCAGGCGCTCGCCCTCGAACATCACGTTATTGCGAAACAGGTCGGCGTGCACCGGGCCGCGGGTCAGGTTGGCATAGGTAGCGCTTGCGGCGAATGTGGCCTGGAACGCGACTTCGTCCCGCAGCAGCGTGGCTTCGGCTTCGCTCAGGAGCGGCGCCACCTCGGGTGCGGTCGCTGTCCACCAGTCGATACCGCGCAGGTTCGGCTGCTGCAATGCAAAGTCCTGCGCCGCCAGATGCATCCGCGCCAGCATGCGGCCCACTTCGGCGCAATGCACGGGCTGGGGAGCGAGTTGCGAGCTGCCATTCAGGCGGCTGACGATGATCGCCGGCTTGCCGTGCAGGCTCACGATCAGCTCGCCATCGTTGTTGGGCACCGGCGCCGGCACGGGAATGCCGCGCCCGGCCAGGTGGCGCATCAGGTTGACATAGAAGGGGAGCTGATCGAAGCGCAGGTTCTCGAAAATCGTCAGCACGTAGTGACCGGACTGCGGACCGGACTGCGTACCGTGCTGAGTATTCAGGAAGAAATTGCTGTTGTCGATGCCGGAGGAAATGCCTTCGAGCCCGACGGCCTGGCCGAGGGGGAACTGCTTGATCCACTGGTGAAGGTCATCCAGTGAGACCGCGGTAAAAACTGCCATGAGCTAGCAAGAAAGAGAAGTGGACGATGGCCGGAGACTGCCGCGCGAACGCGGCAGGCGGGATCATTGTTTGGTGGTCGGCTCGAGCGCAGGTGGCGGCGGCACATCGGCGCGCGCCGGGATCGTCCCGGCTGCACCGGCACGGGCTGGCGCCGCGGCAGCTGGCTGCTCGTCGGTGTTCTGCTTCTTGGGATTGCCAAAATCAAATTCCATCACTTGCCATTGTGGGGCGCGGATGCTGCTGCCCGAGATATCGCCTGGTTGGGCATTTCCCGGTGCAACGTTGGGCTTCATGGTGTAGCGGCTTGGGCCGGCTTGCACTTCGACTTCGTTGATCTTGCCATCATTGCCGCGTTTCTCGGTAATGACTGTGCCTTTGCGCGGCGGAATCGTCGTGGCCGGCACGTCGCTGCCCGGCTCGATGCGTTCGAGCTGCGGCGGCGCGTCGCTAGGCCGCTGCTGCTGCGCTGGCTGGGCTGGCGTCGTGGCGCGTGGCGCCGGCTGGGTCTGCGTTTGCGGTGGAGTCGTCGGCTGCGCCGAGGCCAGGCCCGCGTGGGCGAACAGGCACAGCGTCAGGAAGGCAAAGCGGGGTGTCGAGCGCAGCATGATGGTCACCTAATGTCGTTTAGTCCATTGTAGCAAACAGTACCGCCTCCCTGTGAAACGTGTGCCACATCCCATCATTGCTGCGAGGCATTGAGACGCTGGAGCGGGCGCTGCTCATCATGCGGATTCTGCGATAATGGTGACGACCCTGGCGCCACCCTGACGCCGCATGCTTACCTGATTTTCGCCCCCTATGGACAATACCCTTCTGCTCGTCGACGGTTCCAGCTATCTCTACCGCGCCTTCCATGCATTGCCCGACCTGAGGAGCCCGGATGGCTTCCCGACCGGCGCCATGCACGGCATGGTCAATATGCTGCGCCGCCTGCGCGCCGACTTCCCGGCCGCCTACATCGCCTGCGTGTTCGATGCCAAGGGCAAGACCTTCCGCGACGACCTGTATCCCGAATACAAGGCCACGCGGGCGTCGATGCCGGAAGACCTGGGCAAGCAGATCGAGCCGATCCACGAAGTGGTGCGGCTCATGGGCTGGCCGATCCTGATGGTCGAGGGTGTCGAGGCCGACGACGTGATCGGCACGCTGGCCGTGCAGGCCACCGCGCGCGGCATGAACACGGTCGTCTCCACCGGCGACAAGGATCTGGCCCAGCTCGTCAACGACAAGGTCATGCTGATCAACACGATGAGCAACGAGCGCCTGGACGACGCCGGCGTGCTGGCCAAGTTCGGCGTGCCGCCGAACCGCATCATCGATTACCTGACCCTCGTCGGCGACACCGTCGACAACGTGCCGGGCGTGCCCAAGTGCGGTCCCAAGACGGCTGTCAAATGGCTCACGCTGCACGGCTCGCTCGACGGCGTGATGGAAAACGCCGGCAGTATCGGTGGCGCCGTGGGCGAAAACCTGCGCGCGGCGCTCGACTGGCTGCCGAAAGGCCGCGAACTCATCACCGTGAAAACCGACTGCGACCTGGTCAAGCACGTGGTGTCGTTCGAGGAAACGCTCATTGGCCGACCGGAAGACGCCGACGCGCTGCGCGAATTCTTCAGCCGCTACGGCTTCAAGACGATGCTGCGCGACCTGGGCGGCGCCAAAGCCGGCGACGGCAGCGTGCGCCCGGCCGCCGGCAGCGCGCCGGGCGGTGGTCCGCTCAATTCGCCGGAAGGCGCGCAGGCCACGCTCGATGGCATGCCGGTCATCAAGGGCGAGTACGAAACGATTCTGACTGACGCGCAGCTCGACGCGTGGCTGGCGCTGATCGATGCTGCTGCACTCACGTCGGTCGATACCGAAACGACGTCGCTCGATCCGATGACGGCGCAGATGGTGGGCATTTCGCTGTCGGTCGAACCGGGCAAGGGCGCCTACATCCCGCTGGCGCACCGCTACGCCGGTGCACCGGACCAGCTCGAGCGTGAACACGTGCTGGAAAAGATGCGCGCCTGGCTGGAAAATCCGGCCAAGCCCAAGCTCGGCCAGAACCTCAAGTACGACATGCACATCTTCGCCAACCATGGCATCACCCTGAAGGGCATCGTGCACGACACGCTGCTGCAGTCGTATGTATTCGAGTCGCACAAGCCGCACGACATGGACACGATGGCCATGCGCCACCTGGGCTACACGACGATTCCGTTCGTCGATGTTTGCGGCAAGGGCGTCAACCAGATCTGCTTCGATCAGGTCGAACTGGGCCGCGCCACCGAGTACGCGGCCGAGGATTCCGACATCACGCTGCGCCTGCACGGGTCGATGCTGCCGCACGTCGAAGCCGACAAGGGCCTCACCTACATCTACCGCGACATCGAGATGCCGACGATGGAAGTGCTGCACAAGATCGAGCGCAACGGCGTGCTGATCGACAGCGAGCTGCTGGGTGTGCAATCGAACGAGCTGGGCAAGCGCATGCTCGAACTCGAGCAGCAGGCCTACGAGCTGGCCGGCGGCCCATTCAACCTGGGTTCGCCGAAGCAGATCGGCGAGATCTTCTTCGTCAAACTCGGCCTGCCGGTGATCAAGAAGACCGCTACCGGCGCGGCGTCGACCGACGAAGAAGTGCTGCAAAAGCTCGCCGAGGATTACCCGCTGCCAAAGATTCTGCTCGAGCACCGTGGCATGTCCAAGCTCAAGTCGACCTATACCGACAAGCTGCCGAAGATGGTCAATGCCAGCACGGGCCGCGTGCACACCAATTACTCGCAGGCGGTGGCGATCACGGGGCGCCTGTCGTCCAATGAGCCGAACCTGCAGAATATCCCGGTGCGCAACGCTGAAGGGCGCCGTATCCGCGAAGCCTTCATCGCGCCGCCGGGCAGCGTGATCGTCTCGGCCGACTATTCGCAGATCGAGCTGCGCATCATGGCGCATATCTCGGGCGACACCGCGATGCTCAAGGCCTTTGCCGATGGCGAAGACATCCACCGCGCGACGGCCGCCGAGATCTTCGGCATCCCGCCAGCGGACGTGCAGAGCGAACAGCGCCGTTACGCCAAGGTCATCAACTTTGGCCTGATCTACGGCATGAGCGCGTTCGGCCTGGCGGCCAACCTGAACATCGAACGGGGCGCAGCGGCCAATTATATTGAACGCTATTTCGCGCGCTTCTCGGGCGTGAAGCAGTACATGGACGAGACGCGCCTGCAGGCCAAGGCGCGCGGCTATGTCGAAACGGTGTTCGGCCGCCGGCTGTGGCTGCCCGAGATCAATTCGCCGAACGGCCCGCGCCGCGCCGGCGCCGAACGGGCCGCAATCAATGCGCCAATGCAGGGCACGGCCGCCGACCTGATCAAGCTGGCGATGATCGCCGTGCAGGGTTGGCTCGAAACCGAACAGCTGGGCACGCGCATGATCATGCAGGTGCACGATGAACTGGTGCTCGAAGTGCCGCAGGCGGAGCTTGAACTGGTGCGCGTGAAGCTGCCCGAACTGATGGCTGGCGTGGCAACGCTGAAGGTGCCGCTGGTGGCCGAAACGGGCGTCGGCGCAAACTGGGAAAAGGCGCACTAACCGTAGGGTGGACGGCTACGCTGTCCACGCGTTGACCCAAAAATCCGTTACAGAACGCGTATTTTTCTCGCAATTTATATGTGAGAATAAGTGATGTTTACGCAACCTGACTACGCGGCACTGTTCGCGGCCTCGCCGTATCCTTACCTGCTCATCAACCGGGATTTCACCATCATTGGTGCGAATCCCGCGTATCTGGAATCGACCGGGCGCACGGCGCAGCAGATCGTTGGCCAGCACATCTTCGAAGCGTTTCCGACCGATCCAAACGACCCCGCATCGACCAACGTCGACGAGGTACGCCGCTCGATCGAACAAGCTTTTGCGACGAAGCAGCCGCACACCAGCGCGCTGCTGCGCTATGCGGTACCGCGCGAAACGCCGGGCGGCCACGTGTTCGGCGAGCGTTACTGGAGCGCGATCCATACACCGGTGTTCGATGCCGCCGGCGAGGTCGCCTTCGTGGCGCAAAACGCCATCGATGTCACGGATCTGTACCGCTTCGACGCCGCCACCGGCGCCTACCATCTCAGGCATGGCGCGCATGCGGTGCCCGACATGCCGCAGATGACCCGGCCGCAGATGCACGAGGCAATGACGCGCATCCTGAGCCTGGAGCGCAGCCAGTTGCAGACAATGTTCAACCAGGCGCCGAGCTTCATCGCGGTGCTCACCGGCCCAGATCACGTCTTCGAGATGGCCAACGAAGCGTATTACCAGCTGGTCGGGCGCCGGGAGCTGATTGGCAAACCCTTGCTCGACGCCCTGCCCGAGCTGGCGGCGCAGGGCGTGCGCCGCGTATTCGATGGCGTCTTCGCGGGCGGCAAGCCGGTTGTGCTGCGCGATTCATTGATCTCGCTGCAGCGCCGGCCGGATGGCGCGCTGGAACAACGCTACGTCGATCTGCTGTGCCAGCCGATCTTCGGCCACGACGGGCAGGTGACGGGCATCTTCGCCCAGGGCAGCGATGTCACCGAGGCCTATCACGCGGCGCAGGCGCTGTTCGAAAAAGTCCAGCAGCTCGAAGAGGTCCGCGAAAACCAGACCTTCCAGCTCACACTGGCCGACCGCATCCGGCAGCTCGCCGACCCCGATGACGTGACCGAGGCAGCCTGCGAGCTGCTGGGCCGCGCCCTGCAGGTGTCGCGCGTGCTGTATGCGCAGATCGACGACGCCGCCGGCACCGTTGCGATCGTGCGCGACTGGACCGCCCAGGGCGTGGCGAGCCTGGCCGGCAAGGCCATGGTCATGGACGATTTCGGCCCGCCGATGATCGCCGCGTTGCGCGCCGGCCAGACCGTCGTCAACCACGATGTCGCGCGGGACAGCCGGACCGCGGGCAATACCGGCATCTATGCGCAGATCGGCGTCGGCGCCGACCTGCTGGTCCCGTATATCAAGGCCGGAAAGATGCGGGTCGTGCTGACGGTGCAGAATGCTTCGCCGCGGCGGTGGCGCGAGGCCGAGATACGGATGGCGCAGGAGACCGCCGAGCGCACCTGGTCGGCGGTCGAAGCGGCGCGCGCGCACGCCGCGCTGCGCCGTGAACGCGACCAGAGCCAGAGCATCTTCGACAGCATGGGCGAGGGCTTCGCGGTGCTCGACAAGGACTGGAACATCCTGCGCATGAACGCCGAAGGCCTGCGCCTGACCCAGCGCCGCGCCGAAGATGTCATCGGCCACAACCACTGGGAAGTCTGGCCCGAACTGCGCGCTACCCCGGCCGACGCGGTGTTCCGGCGCGTGATGAGCACCGGCGCTCCCGGGATTCTCGAGCTGGCCCACCGCATGCCCGATGGGCGCCAGGCCTGGATCGAAACGCGCACCCACCGCTCGCTCGATGGCGGCATCGCGTTCTTCTTCCGCGATGTCACCGAGCGCCGCGAAGCGCAAGAGCAGCTCACTGCCGCCGACCGGCGCAAGGATGAATTCCTGGCGATGCTGGCGCACGAACTGCGCAATCCGCTCGCACCCATCGGCGCGGCCGCCGACCTGCTGCAACGGGCGCGGCTCGATGAAGCGCAGGTGCGCAAGACCAGCCAGGTCATCGGGCGCCAGGTGCGCCACATGACGAGCCTCGTCGACGATCTGCTGGACGTCTCGCGCGTCACGCGTGGCCTGGTGGCGCTGCACACCGAGCGCCTGGACATCCGGCATATCGTGAACGACGCGATCGAGCAGGTCACGCCCCTGATTCACGCGCGCCGCCATCACCTGGCGCTCGAATTGCCGCCGCAAGCGCCGCTGGTCGAGGGCGACCACAAGCGCCTGGTGCAGGTGCTGGCCAACCTGCTCAGCAATGCAGCGAAATACACGCCCGAAGGTGGCCACATCACCTTGGGCACCGAAGTGCGCGCCACGCACGTGCTGCTGCGGGTGGCCGACAACGGCATCGGCATGGCGCCCGAACTGGTCGCGCGTGCGTTCGAGCTGTTTTCGCAGGCCGAGCGCTCGTCCGACCGGTCGCTGGGCGGGCTGGGACTGGGTCTGGCGCTGGTGAAAAGCCTGGTCGGCCTGCATCACGGCACCGTCGCCTGCGAGAGTGCGGGGCAGGGCAAGGGCAGTACCTTCACGGTGTGCCTGCCGCGCCTGGACAGTGAGGTCGCGGCCGCAGGCGCGTTGGCCGCCGGCCCGGTGAGCGCACCGGCGCCGTCAGACCATCTTCGTATCATGGTGGTGGACGACAACGTGGATGCCGCGACGATGCTCGCGCTGCTGCTCGAATCGAACGGGCACGAGGTGCGCGTCGAGCATGCGGCGTTGCCGGCGCTGGCTGCGGCCGAGCACGCGGCGCCGCATGTGTACCTGCTCGATATCGGCCTGCCCGACCTCGATGGCATCGAACTGGCACGGCGCCTGCGCGCCCGGGCCAGCGCGCAGCGCGCGGTGCTGGTGGCGATCACCGGCTACGGCCAGGAGCAGGATCGCGCGCGCACTGCGGCCGCCGGCTTCAACCACCATCTGGTCAAACCGGTCGACATGCAGAAGCTGTACGCGATCCTGGGCGAAGTCTGCTCTGCGCGCGTGCGGGACAGTGCTTAGAACGTCGCGCGCAGCGTGGCCGATGCCGTGCGCGGCTCGGCGTAGTGCAGGCCGTTGTAAAAGCCCACCCGGTTGTAGTAGATCTTGTTGAAGACGTTGTTCAGATTGACGCTGGCCGTCAGGTTCTTGTTGATACGGTAGCTGGCCATCAGATTGGCCAGCCACACCGACCCTTGTTCGATGCGCGACAGGCTCGTGACCGGCGCCCCGCTGGCGGCGTAGCTGCCGGTCGGCTTCTGCGCAGTGTTCCACAGATTGCTCTGCCAGTTCACGCCGCCCCCGAGTGCATACTGGCCGTCGGCGCCGAAGCGGTAACTGGTAAACACCCGCAGCAGGTTGCGTGGAATGACCGTATTGATGGCCACGCCCTGCGCGTTACGCGAGCGCGTATGGCTGTAGCCTGTCGTCAGATTCCATTGCCGTACGATCTGGCCTGATGCTTCGACCTCGACGCCATCGATGACATTGCCCTTGCCGGTGGTGCGGTATGCCTGCACCGCGCCCGGCAGCGAATTGGGGGGCACGCTGTCGTCGATTTCGGCGACGTTGTCCTTCTTGCTGCGGAAGATCGCTGCGGAGAAGTTCATGCGCCGGTCGAACAGTTCGGCCTTCACCCCGGCCTCGATATTGTTGCCCTCGACCGGATCGAGGAGGACATTGCCCACATCGCGGAAATTCTGTGGCTGGAAGATGCTCGTGTAGGCGGTGTAGGCCGTCCATTGCTGGTTCAGGTCGAACAGCAGGCCAATATACGGTGTGACGATATCGTCGTTGGTAAAGCCGGTGGTGGTCGTGACGGGGCCGGCGGCACTGAAGTTGCGGGTATGGGTCGTGTACTTGCCATGTCGCACGCCGACGACGGCCTTCAGCGCATCGGACAGATTCAGGCGCGTGGCCAGGAAAGCCGCCTTCTGGTCAACCTGGCCGATGCTGGTCGGGACCGCGCCGACCGTGGTCGGAAATTCAGGCACGTCGCCACTCCAGCCGCGCCAGTCGGGGATCGCGCCATAGCCCGCCGGGACCGCGCCGAGCGTGATGCGCGGCGAGACCGTTTCGCGCTCGGCCTTTCCCCAGCCGAAGACCAGGTCGTGCTGGCGACCGAACAGGTCGAATTTGCCGTCGATGTTCCATTCGAGGACGTCCATCGTTTCATCGGCCGGGAAGCGACCGTAGGCCACCGTGATGCCGCTGCCGTCGGGCCGCGGGTAGCCGCCATAGCCGAAGTACAGGCTGCCATCCTGTTCGCGATCGGCCGTGGTCCAGCCGGCGCGCAGGCGCCAGTTGCGGTTGAAGCGATGTTCGAGCGTGGCGAAGGTTTTTTCTTCCAGCAGATTCCACGACGCCCACGGCGTGGACAGGTTCAGGTCATGCGGCATGTTCGCCAGCGAGCCGTCGGCGTTCCAGTACGGGACCGTTCCCCAGGTCGACCCGCGCGGGGCGGACTTCTGACGCTCGTGGCCGATTGCCAGTACCGTTGCCGGGCCCAGGTCGGCCTCCAGGATGCCGTACACGGCGCCCAGGTCCTGTTCATACAGCGGGCGGAACGATTTCGCTTCTTGCTTGGCCACGACGAAGCGTCCGCGCAGCTTGCCGTCGAAGGCGAGCGGGCCACTCACATCGAGTTCGGCGCGGCGCAGGTCGTGCGTGCCGATGCGCAGCGCGGCATTGGCCTGGAAGGTCCTGGTCGGGCGCTTGCGCACCTGGTTGATCGTGGCCGACGGATCGCCCGCGCCGGTGGTCAAGCCAGTGGCACCCCGTACCACCTCGATGCGGTCGTAGACCACGTTGTCGCCATTGGCCTTGAGCGAGCTGCCGAACAGGTTCAGCATGCCGTCGACCTGGAAGTTGTTCACTGCGTAGCCCCGCGCGTTGTAGGTCACGCGTTCGGTGTCGTTGTAGTTGACGTAGATGCCAGTGACCTGCTGCATGGTGTCGGCCAGCGTCTGCAGGCCTTGCTCTTGCATGCGCTCGCGCGTGACGATCGAGAGCGACTGCGGGGTCTCGCGCGGCGTCAGGTTCAGGCGCGACCCGGTGGTCAAAGGGCCGGTCGTCGTGTACGAACCACTTCCTTCAGTCGTCGCGTCGCGCGCGCCGGTAATGGTCACCGCCTGCAGCGTGGTCGGGATGGTTTCCGGTGCCTCTTCGGCCTGGGCATGCCAGGACGGCAGGATGCCGAGGATGGCGGCGGTGCAAGTGCGAAGGACGAGGCAGCGAGGCAGCAAGGAGCGTGGCGGGAGCATGAGCAGGTCTTCTCGGTATGAATGAATGAATGAGCGATGACTGGACACGCCCGTCAGCGTTGCTGAAGGGATGGTCCTGTCAAGATGCTCTAAATTATAATGCGAATCATTCTCATTTGGAAAGTGTTATCACGTCATCATCGGGGCGTATGCGTATGCGTATGCGTGTGCCGGGCTGCACCGATGCTAAACTCGCAAGCCTGTCCACCACTGATCGAAGGGATGACCATGAAAGACCTCGTCAACGACGCCGGCAGTCTGCTCGGCGCGAGCGCATACACCGATGGCGTCGGCCGCCGCGACTTCATCCGGGCCGCCATCGGCACCGGCTTTGCCGCCAGCGCGCTGCCGGTCATGGCGCAGACCCAGATCCAGACCGATACCGACGGCCTTGACGCCGGCGATACCATCCTTGTCATCGATGGCCAGGACGTGCCGGTCTATCGCGCCCAGCCCAAGGGCAAGACGGGCGTGCCGGTGATCCTGGTGATCTCCGAGATCTTCGGTGTGCACGAATACATCAAGGACGTCGTGCGCCGCTTCGCCAAGCAGGGTTATATGGCGATTGCGCCCGACCTGTTCGTGCGCCAGGGCGACGCGACCAAGGCCCCGAGCACGGCCGAGCTGATGAAGAACATCGTCTCGAAGACGCCCGATGCACAGGTGATGTCGGACCTCGACCGCGTGGTCGCATGGGCCAAGCAGCGCGGCGGCGACACCGAGAAACTGGGCATCACCGGTTTTTGCTGGGGTGGCCGCATCACCTGGCTGTACGCGGCGCATAACCTCAACGTCAAGGCGGGCGTCGCCTGGTACGGGCGTCTGGTCGGCGAGGCAACCGCCACGTCGCCCAAGCACCCGATCGATTTTGCCCAGAACCTGAAAGTGCCGGTACTGGGCCTGTACGGCGCGAAGGACACCGGCATCCCGGTCGAATCGGTCCAGCGCATGCAGGCCGCGCTCGACAAGGGCAACAGCCGCTCGACGATCCACGTGTACCCGGAGTCGGGCCACGCCTTCCACGCCGACTACCGCCCGATGTACAACGCGGCCGACGCGCAGGATGGCTGGAACCGCGCGCTGGCGTGGTTTGCCAAATACGGCGTCGCCTGATCTAGGGAAGCACTGATTAATTCATGGCGGCGGACTTGGCGTTGAAAAGAGCCATCCTGCGGCGTTGCAAATTCTCGCAATAGCTCGCTATTGCTTCGATTTTGCGCCTTGCAGGCTGACTTTTTCAACTGCCAATTCCATCCCCCAGAATAAATCAGTGCTTCCCTGGCAGGCTTTGCCTTGGACGAGGGCAGGCCGGGAGCGGTACAATGCCCGGTTTGCGGCTCGTCGCACGTACAGAACAAGAGGCCTTCAAATCGACCCGTTTTCAGCCCCATTCATCGACCCGACCCTGCGCTCGATCCTGCTCGCGACGCTCGTCGCCGGCGTTGTCAGCATCTCCGGGGCTGCCATTTTCTCGTTTGCCCTGCTGTCGAAAGTGGTGGAAAAGATGGTCAGCCTGTCGGTCGGCATCATGCTGGCCACGTCGCTGCTGCACGCGCTGCCGGAAGCATTCGATTCGGGCGCCGATACCAGGAGCCTGTTCGCCACGCTGCTGGGCGGCTTGCTGGCCTTCTTTTTGCTGGAAAAGGTCGCCCTGCTGCGCCACTCGCACCACCACGAAGGCGACGGTCACCACCACGCCCATGGCCACGATGCGCGTGAAGCGGGCAAGGCCGGCTGGATGATCCTGCTCGGTGACGGCATGCACAACTTCACCGACGGCATCCTGATCGCCGCGGCCTTCCTGGCCAATCCGGAGCTGGGCATCGTTACCGCACTGGCGATCGTCGCCCATGAAATCCCGCAGGAAATCGGCGACTTCATCGTGCTGCTCAATGCCGGCTTTTCGCGCCTGCGCGCGTATGTGTTCAACCTGCTGTGCAGCCTGATGGCGGTGGCGGGGGGCTTGCTGGGGTATTACACGCTGGACCGGGCCAGCGGCCTGATTCCGTACGTGCTGGTGTTTGCGTCGTCAGGGTTCATCTATATCGCGGTGAGCGACCTGATGCCGCAGATGCAGCGGCGTTCGACGATGCGCGAGTCAATCCCGCAGGTGGTGCTGATCGGATTGGGCGTGGCGATCGTCGTCGCGTTGCACGCGTTTTGATGTTGAATTAGTGGCAGCGCTGCGGACTTGGGTTCCAGCCTCCGCTGGAACGAGATGTTTGTGTCGCGTGTCGCAATCGCCGCTTTTAGCTGCTTGCATGGAAACCGTCGTTCCAGCGAAGGCTGGAACCCAGGTCGGTTGACTAATTCGCGCCTTTGGCGACTGGCCGTGCCGGATCGCCGACCCACTCGCTCCACGACCCCGGATACAGCGCGGCGCCCGGCAAGCCTGCCACTTCCAGTGCCAGCAGATTGTGGCAGGCGGTCACGCCCGAGCCGCACTGCATGATGGCTGCGGCAGGATCGTCGATCAATGCGCCCAATTCCTCGCGCAGCTGCGCGGCATCCTTGAAACGCCCGTCAGGTCCCAGGTTGTCCTTGAAGAAGCGGTTCTTCGCGCCGGGAATATGCCCGCCCACCGGATCGATGGTCTCGTTCTCGCCGCGATAGCGATCGGCCGCGCGGGCATCGATCACGATCCGTTTGCCGCTTTCCAGATTGTCCAGCACCTCACGCACCGTCACGGTCGGCACGAACGGCGCCCTTACGCTGAACGAACCGCGCGGCCTGGTGCGCACCTCGGTCGTCAATGGCTGCCCAGCTGCTTCCCACGCTGCCATCCCGCCATCGAGCACCGCCACCGCCTCGTGTCCCAGCCAGCGCAGCAACCACCACAGGCGCGCCGCGAACATGCCGCCGTGCGCGTCATACGCCACTACCTGCGTGGTGTCGTCGATGCCGAAGTCGCGCAGGGCTTCGGCCAGCGCGTCTTTGTCGGGCAGCGGATGCCGGCCCAGGAACACGCCATCGGCGCCGTTCTTGGCACCCGACAGCACCGTCTCGATATCGGCAAATACCGCGCCCGGCAGGTGGCCGCTCGCGTAAGCGCCACGGCCGGCGGCCAGGTTCATCAGGTCGTGGCGGCAATCGACGACGACCCAGGCCGGGTCGTCGATGTGCGCAGTCAGGTCGGCGGCAGAGATCAGGGTCTGGTGCATGACGGTTCCTTTACGTTTCGCTGGCGATCGGATCGGTGTCCTTGACGACGGCGCCACGCGCCGTCTTGCGGGTATTGTAGAACGTCGCGGCCACGCCCGACACCAGGATCACGCCCACGCCCAGCCACACGTGCCAGTCGAACGTGTCATTCCACAGCAGCAGGCCCCACAGGCACGAGAACACGATGCCGGTGTACTGCAGATTGGCCACCACCAGCACCTTGCCGACGCGGTAGGCGCGCGTCATCGCCATCTGCGCCATCAGCGCCGCGGCGCCAATGCCGGCCAGCAGCAGCAGGCCATACGGCGTATGAGCATGGAACACGGCGCCCTTCGGTCCGTCGCCGGCCAGCGTGGCCAGCAGGCCCACAACCGCGGTGGTGAGCGAAAAGAAGAACACGACGCGGTATTCCGGCTCGCCCAAGAGGCCCAGTTTGCGCACCTGCATATAGGCTGCGGCGGACACCACCGACGAGCACACACCGGCCAGGGCGCCGAGCCACTGCTGGCTTTCGACCGCCGGCTGCAGCACCATCGTGACGCCAAAAAAACTCATGCCGATGGCGACGACCAGTGGCCACTCGGCGTGTTTGGTGCGGGTCCACCAGCCCAGCGCGAACATCCAGGCTGCGATCCAGATCGGGGCCATGTAGTTCAGCGTCATGGCCGTGGCCAGCGGCAGGCGGCCGATGGCGAAGAACCACATCCACAGCGCGGTTACGCCGACGAAGCTGCGGATCAGGTGCGATTTGGCGAACGGCGTCCTGAACGTGCCGCCACGGTGGCGCACCATGGCCAGCAGGATGACGGTGCCGATCAGGCCCCGATACATCAGCAGTTCGGACGTGGAGTAGAACTCGGAGGCGAGCTTGACGCCCGCGCCCATCGCGGCGAACGCGAAGCTGGCGAACAGCATCCAGAGTGAAGCCATGGTATTCCCAATAAAAAAAGGAGGGGCAGCCGACTGGCCACACCCTCCGCAGCGCTGCGTGTCACGACACCCCTAAAGCGCCATCTTGCTGCGATACCACTCATGGAAGTGCTGCATGCCGTCTTCCATGGGCGACTGGTAGGGACCGACCTCGTTGACGCCGCGCGCGACCAGGATCTTGCGGCCGGCATCCATGCGCAGGCCGATTTCATCGTCCTCGACCGCCGTTTCCATGTACGCAGCGCGTTCGGCCTCGACGAATTCGCGCTCGAACAGCATGATCTCTTCGGGGTAGTAGAACTCGACCACGTTGCGCGTCTTGTCCGGACCATCGGGCCACAGCGTCGACACCACCAGCACGTGCGGATACCACTCGACCATGATGTTCGGGTAGAGCGTGAGCCAGATTGCACCGTACTTCGGCGGCGTACCGTTGTTGAACTTGAGGATCTGCTCCTGCCAGCGTTTATAGGCAGGCGAGCCTGCCTTTTGCAGCGCGCGGTTTACGCCCACGGTCTGCACGCTGTAGTCGGCGCCGAATTCCCATTTCAGGTCATCGCACGAGACGAAGTTGCCCAGGCCCGGGTGGAACGGTTCGACGTGGTAATCCTCGAGGTAGACCTCGATGAAGGTCTTCCAGTTGTAGTCACACTGGTGCACTTCGACGTGGTCGAGCATATAGCCCGAAAAATCGAGGTCTTTCGTCACCGACAGCTGGCCGAGCTTGTCCATCACGTTGTAGCCGTTCTGTTCGAACAGCAGCCCGTTCCAGTTCTGGAGCGGGGTCTTGGACAGGTTCAGGCACGGGGTGTCGGCAAAATGCGGCGCGCCGATCAGTTCACCCTTCAGGTCATAGGTCCAGCGGTGCAGCGGGCAGACGATGTTCGTCGCATTGCCGCGCCCATTGAACATGAGCGCCTGGCGATGACGGCAGACGTTGGACAGCACCTCGATGCCGTTGGCATTACGCACCAGCATACGGCCTTCGTGCTCGGCAGCGAGCGTGGCGAAGTCGCCCGTTTCGGGCACCATCAATTCATGGCCGACGTAGCGCGGGCCATTCACGAACAGCTGCTGCATCTCTTGTTTGAGCAGCGCCTCGTCAAAATACACAGTTACCGGAAGCTGCGCGTTGGATCGCGCCAGCTTGGCGTGGGTAGCCAGATCGGACATCCCAACCCCCCTTAAATAAGCATCCAAAGAAGAGAAAGAATCCAAAGACCAGTATTTAAGTAAAGGAATACGGTATTTCGGACAGAACCGGCGATTATACTTCGGAACGAGCTCTACCGTCTCGGTCCCGCGCGCGGCTGTTGCGTGCGCTGGTGGGGAAATTGCCTTCGTGGCATGATTTTCATGATGAGGGAGGGCGTGGCCCAATCGATGGACGGGGCTGCATGTTGCGAATGGTGCAATGTGCGCCCCCCGTGGTGTGGGATTGATCTAAAATACGCGATTGGATTGACCCACGGCGCACAACTGGACGCCCTTACGATACCGACCTATGGCAAAGAATATGACAGCGGGCAGCGCAGCAGCAGCGGCGGCGCCACCCGAATCCTTCGAGGGGGCGATGGCCGAACTGGCCCAGCTCGTGACACAGATGGAGTCCGGCGCCTTGCCGCTGGACGCCTCGGTCGCGGCGTATGCGCGCGGCTCCGAACTCGTCAAGTACTGCGCAGGGCAGCTCGAGAAGGTCGAGTCGCAGGTCAAGGTACTTGAAGGCGACATGCTCAAGCCGTTCTCGGGCGACGACGAGGGCGCGCAATGAGCGCGCTGGCGTTCGCCGACTGGACCCGCCAGGTCCAGCACGACATCGAGGGCGCGCTCGACGCGTTCCTGCCGGCGGCCACCCAGGTGCCGCACAAGCTGCACGAAGCGATGCGCTACACGACGCTGGGCGGCGGCAAGCGCGTGCGCCCGCTGCTGGCGTACGCCGCCGGCGCGCTGTTCGACGCCGACCCGGCCGCGCTCGCGCGGGTGGCGAGCGCCGTCGAAATGATCCACGTGTATTCGCTCGTGCACGACGACATGCCGTGCATGGACGACGACGCGCTGCGCCGCGGCAAACCGACGGTGCACGTGGCCTACGACGAAGCGACTGCGCTGCTGGTGGGCGACACGCTGCAGGCGCAGGCCTTCACCGTGCTGGCCGAATGCGCCACCGTACCGCCGGCGCGCCTGTTGACGATGGTGCGCCTGCTGGCGCAGGCCGCCGGCTCGAACGGCATGTGCGGCGGCCAGGCCATTGACCTCGACAGCGTGGGCCTGGCCCTGACGCGCGACGAACTCGAACGCATGCACCAGCTGAAAACGGGCGCCATGCTGCGCGTGTCGGTGCTGCTGGGCGCGCTCGCGGGCCGCGACCTGACGCCACTCGAAGTCGAGGCCCTGAACGCCTATTCGGCCGCGATTGGCCTGGCGTTCCAGGTGGTCGACGATGTACTTGATGCGACCGCCGACTCGGCCACGCTGGGCAAGACCGCCGGCAAGGATGCGGCCGACAACAAGCCGACCTATGTGTCGATCCTCGGCCTGGCGCGTTCGCGCGACCTGGCCGAGCAATTGCGGCGTGACGCGCATGACGCGCTGGCGCCATTCGGAGAACAAGCACAGCGGCTGCGTGAACTGGCAGACCTGATCGTGCAGCGGAAGGCCTAAATGAACCTGCTAGACAATATCAACGACCCGTCCGACCTGCGCAAGCTGCCGCGCACCCAGCTCACGCCACTGGCCAAGGAGCTGCGCCAGTTCCTGCTCGAGTCGGTCTCGAAAACGGGCGGCCACCTGTCGTCCAACCTGGGCACGGTCGAACTGACCATCGCGCTGCACTATGTGTACGACACGCCGCGCGACCGCATCGTCTGGGACGTCGGCCACCAGACCTATTCGCACAAGATCCTCACGGGCCGCCGCGGCCGCATGCCGTCGCTACGCCAGTTGAATGGCCTGTCGGGCTTCCCGAAGCGCGACGAGAGCGAGTACGACACGTTCGGCACCGCCCACTCGTCGACCTCGATCTCGGCCGCGCTCGGCATGGCCGCAGCGGCCAAGATCAAGGGTGAAGACCGCCACGCTATCGCCGTCATCGGCGACGGCTCCATGACCGCCGGCATGGCGTTCGAGGCCCTGAACAATGCGGGCGTCGAAGACGACGTGAACCTTCTGGTCATCCTGAACGACAACGACATGTCGATCTCGCCGCCGGTCGGCGCGCTCAATCGCTACCTGGCGCGCCTGCTGTCGGGTCAGTTCTACGCCGCTGCCAAGAACGTGGGCAAGAGCGTGTTGCCGGCGCCCGTGCTCGACCTGGCGCGCAAGCTCGAAGAACATGCCAAGGGCATGGTGGTCCCGGCCACGATGTTCGAGGAATTCGGCTTTAACTACATCGGCCCGATCGACGGCCATGACCTCGAATCGCTGATCCCGACGCTGGAAAACATCAAGAAGCTCAAGGGCCCGCAGTTCCTGCACGTGGTGACCAAGAAGGGCCAGGGCTACAAGCTGGCCGAGGCCGAGCCGATCCTGTACCACGGCACCGGCAAGTTCAATCACCTCGAAGGCATCAAGCCGGCCACCGCGCCGGGCAAGATCACCTACACCGAAGTCTTTGGCAACTGGCTGTGCGACATGGCAGCGGCCGATCAGCGCCTGGTCGGCATCACGCCGGCGATGCGCGAAGGCTCGGGCATGGTCCGCTTCCACCAGGAATACCCGCAGCGCTACTTCGACGTCGGCATCGCCGAGCAGCATTCGGTGACGTTCGCGGCCGGCATGGCCACTGAAGGGGTAAAACCTGTATTGGCGATCTACTCGACGTTCCTGCAGCGCGGCTACGACCAGCTGATCCACGACGTGGCGCTGCAGAACCTCGACGTGACCTTCGCGCTGGACCGCGCGGGCCTGGTTGGCGCCGACGGCGCAACCCACGCCGGCAACTACGACCTGGCCTATCTGCGCTGCATCCCGAACATGGTCGTCATGGCTGCGTCGGACGAAAACGAATGCCGCCAGATGCTCACGACGGCTTACCACTATCCGGGCCCTGCGGCTGTGCGCTATCCGCGCGGCGCCGGTGTCGGCACGCCAATCGTGGAGGCCTTGAACTCGATCGAGATCGGCAAGGGCGAAGTGCGCCGGACCGGCAAGAACATCGCCATCCTGGCGTTCGGCTCGATGGTCTCGCACAGCATCCTGGCCGGCGACGAACTCGATGCGACGGTCGCGAACATGCGCTTTGTGAAGCCGCTGGACGTCGACCTGGTCAAGCGCCTGGCGCAGGAGCACGACCTGATCGTGACGGTGGAAGAGGGCTGCATCATGGGCGGCGCGGGCGCTGCCGTGATGGAAGCGATGGCCGCTGCCGGCATCGCCAAGCCGGTGCTCAATCTGGGCTTGCCGGATACCTTCATCGACCAGGGCGATCCGGTGGCGCTGCTGTCGTCGGTGGGCCTGGACGCCAAGGGCATCGCGGCATCGATCCGTGTGCGCCTGTCGGCATCCGGCGAACCGCGCCTGGTGGTCAACAACGGCTGACGCGGCTTCTTCGCCGTTTCTGCGCGGCTTGACGCAAAAAAGGGCTGGCGATTTACGCCAGCCCTTTTTTTATCCCGTCTGTTTGACGGTTATTGCGCCTGGTGCCCCTTGAGACGGTCGGCTTCGGCCACCGGGAACGGCGCGCCGAGGACGACAGCGCCGCCGCGGGTGCGGTTCTGGGCCTGGCACTTGTGCGTGCAGGCAGTGGCTGGTGGCGCCACTTCAACGGCATCCTCGCCCATCACCTGACCCATGCGCCCGCCGCTGGCGACGGACCATTGTGACACGCCGCCGCAATGCTGGACCCTGGCCACGCCGCCGGTACGGGTGACGATATTGTTGGTGCACAGCGGTTCGGCGATGCGGTCGGCGAACTGCGGGCTGTCGCGACCGACGAATTTCGCCGCGTAGTCGTTGCCGAAATTGATGCGGGGCGTGACGGTCAGCGTGGTGTCCTTGAACGGCACCGTATCGCCTTCACGGTTACGGAAATTGCGGTTGTCGAAGTAGAAGGCGCTTTGCGCCAGCTTGTGCGTGAACACGGTTTTGGTTTCGTCGCTGCGCTCGACTTCCATCTGGAACAGGCCGCCGGTGGCGCAATCCTTGGCCTGGATCTTCATCGTGACGCCCGGCCCGCTGCGAGTCAGCACGATGTCGGCCGAACTGCTCAATTCGACGCTGACGGCGCCGTTCAGGACCAGGCCCCGGTGATCGGGCATCTTGCTGTCGAAGACGGGCGTGGCCTTGCCACCCGTGATGTCCTCCTTGTTGGCGGCGCCAGTCAGCGTGTAATTGAGCACGCCGAACGAGGCGGCATCGACATCGAACTGGACGTAGCGGCCCTGTACCCGAAACACCGATGTCACGGCGCCCGGCGCGACCGACACCGTTTGCGCGCCGCGTTTGCCCAGCACCGTGAAGCCGCCGCTCTCGCAGCCGGCCGAATCTGCTGCGTACGCAGCGTGCGCAGTCATCAACAGGCCCATGCTGCAAGCCACCATCCAATTTTTCATGCTGTTCTCCGTTGTCGGAACGTGGCGCCCGATGCGCTGGTGTTCTGAACCGTTAATACCCTCGCTCGCGGCCAGGGTTCAAAGAAGATCAACAAATTTTTTCAAGGGATGCGGACGTGTCAAAAATGGTAGCTGGCGCTGGCCGTGAACGCACTTGGCTTCGGGAAGTCAGGCAGGTAGGTCCGCCAGCGCGCCTGCCAGCCGGCCTGCAGCGTGACATCGCCAACGTCGGTCACGAGCGCGATGCGCACGTCGGCGCTGTCCCTGGCCGCGACGCCGTCATAGGCAAACGGATGCAGCACACCGACGTGGGCGGCCAGGCGCAGTGTGTCGGTGAGGGGGTAGGCGCCGCTCAGGTCGAGGTAGACGCTGCGCCCTTCGCCATAGTAGGTAGGGGAGTAGAACACGCGTATGCTGGCGCGTTGCAGCGCCACGCCGGCATAGAACTCGTGGTAATTCCGGCGGCCATCCCGCAGATAGGTGTTGCGCGTGACGCCCGCGTCCCATGACAGCGTCGACGTCAGCCTGCGGGCCCTGCCGGCATAGGCAGTCAGCTGGCCCTGCGTGCGATTGTCGAGCGTGACGGGCGACGCGAAGGCGCCGCCGTACCAGCCTGCGGCGGTGTCGTGCTCGAGCCGCAACTGGAGCGCGGGGCGCGTGTACAGCGCGACGCCGCGGCCGGCATATTCCGAAACCAGTGTGAGATCGCCACTGGTCTGGGCCCGTGCGTCCTTGTACAGCGGCAGGGTCAGCGCAAGCGCAAGGAGGATGGCGCCGTGGCGACGGTGGAAGGGCATAGGCAGACGCAGGTGTCAGCTGCCCGTGACAGGGCGGCACATGCGTCAATGTTACCACCCGTCCGCGCTGCCACGGCGCCGTCCGTCTGGCGCCGCAGGGTCTGTGCGACCGTGCCCGGCTGGCGCTCGGCCAGCAGCGCCGCGAGGCCAGCCACGTGCGCCGCCGCATACGACGAGCCGGACACCATATGCCAACGCTGGCCCGGTGCGCAGGTCGGGATGTCGGTCCCGGGTGCGTACACCAGCGTCGACGGCGCCGGGTGGCGGTCGCCTGGCCGCGCGACCCCGATCACGCCCGGCAGCGCGGCCGGGAAGCCGCCGTCGGGCATGCGCGGGTCGGCCGCAGCCACGACGATGACGCCGCGCGCCAGTGCCGCCTGCAGCAACGCTTGCAGCAGGCGGTCGGCTGGCCCGGCCAGGCTCAGGTTGATGATCCGGGCGCCGTTTTCAAGCGCATAGTTGATTGCCTTGCCGAGCGTGAGGCTGTTGCAGCGCGCAGGCCGCGCACCGGTTTCCCAGCAGGCGCGCAGGGCCATCAGTTTGACGCCCGGCGCCACGCCGGCGATGCCCGCGCCATTGCCGGCCAGTGCGCCGATGATGCCAGCCACTGCCGTGCCATGGACCTCGGCGACATCGCCGCTGTCGTCGACGAAGTTGCGGCGCACCTTGATGCGCCCTGCCAGGTCGGGGTGGTCGGCATCGACACCGCTGTCGATCACCGCGACGCTCACGTTGCGCCCCGTGCTGACGCGGTGCAGGTCAGTCAGGTGCCAGTCGTGGCCGGCCGGCTGCAGCGGGTAGAGCGGATCGCCGCCGTCCTGCGCCTGGAAATCGGCCAGCGGCTGGGCCCATGCCACGCGCGCATCGTGCGCCAGCGCGGCCACCACGCGCTCGATCGGGGCGTCATCGGATTCTTCCATCACGAAGCAGTCGACGCCGATGGCCGGCATCGGCCAGCTGTCGAGGAGGCGCAAACCGTGCGCGGCGGCGATGTCGCTCGCCACGCGGCGGCGCGCGGCGCTGCCGCCATCCTTGAGGTAACCGCCGCCGTACGATGCATCGGGACGAAAGTGCTGCGCTGGCAGGCGCAGCATCACCAGCACCTGTCGGCGCGCGGCCTGCGCCAATGGGTCGGCGTGGTCCTGTGCATGGTCCTGTGCATGCACCGGCACGCCGGCCAGGCCGAGCAGGGCGGCGATCAGGGTCGCCCAGGCGAGCAGTCGGTTCATGGACTGGCCTGCATGCCGAGCGGCTCGGCCAGCGTGACGGCCGATTCGGTGCGCAGGCGCGCCGCGACATCGGCCGGCGCTTGCGCGCTGCCCAGCATCCACGCACCCGTGACCGTCGGGCCACCGACGATGTGCGCGCCGCTGGCTGTCACGATGCGGCGCAGTTCATGTTCGGGCGTGGCCGGCTTGAAGGTCACGGCCACGATGCTGTCTGCCCCGGTGTCGGCGCCGAGCACGCGGTACGCGTCGTCCTGTACCGCCACCTGCGCCGCCATCTGCGTGTCGCCGGACGGGCGCACCAGCAATGCGCCCAGCACGACGATGGCGCAGAACTGCAGGCCCACGGCGGCGCGCAGCCAGCGCCCGTCATTGGCGGCAAGGCGCGTGCGCCAGCCGGGGATCACGGGCGCCGCATCCGCCGGCGCCACCGCATCGAGCTGCGGCAGCAGGCGCGCGAACGCCTTGTCCACGTCCAGGCCTGGTGCCGGCAGGTCGCCGACATCCTGCAGTGTGTACAGCGTATCGAGATCGGCCCGGCATGTGGCGCAGGTAGCCAGGTGCGCCTGGACGCGCCGCAGCTCCGCACCGTCGAGGCGACCGTTGGCCAGCCAGGGCAGCAGGTCCTGCGCCTCGCGATGCGCCGCCTCGCGATCAGACTCGCGGGTCATGACCGCACCTCGATCTGGCCTTCCAGCAGCACGGCCAGGCGCTTGCGGGCATGGAACAGGCGGGTTTTGATGGTATTCACTGGGCACTCCATGATCTCGGCAATCTCTGTGTAACTCATGTCATGATAAAAAGTCAGCTGGAACGCAGTACGCTGCGCCAGCGGCAATTGGGCCAGCGCGGCATGGACCGCACCGGTCAGCTGCAGCTGCGCCAGTTGCCAGTCGGGCCGGTCGGCCTCGATACCCTCGCGTTCATCGCTGCCGGCGTCGACCGGCTCGTCCAGCGCCTGCAGGCTTTTGCAGGCGCGCCGGTAGGCAATGGCAAAAATCCACGTCGAGACCTTGCTGCTGCCATTGAACGTCGCCGCCTTGCGCCAGACCACCAGCAGCGTGTCGTTGACGATTTCCTCGATCAGCGGCGCGCTGCGCGTCATGCGCTGCAGGAAGCGCGCCAGCCGCGGGTGGTAGGCCCGG
The DNA here is from genome assembly GCF_014200505.1 of Massilia aurea. Taxonomy (GTDB): domain Bacteria; phylum Pseudomonadota; class Gammaproteobacteria; order Burkholderiales; family Burkholderiaceae_D; genus Telluria; species Telluria aurea_B. The sequence continues at coordinate 204,205 of NZ_JACHBX010000005.1, forward strand.
TACAGCGTCTCGAAGGCGCGCCGGTCGCCCGTTGCGACACGCCCGATGAGTTCCGCTTCGTCGTGCTCCGTGCGCGCCGCGGCCGGTCTGGCGTCAAATCGTTGTTCCACGCACGTCCTCTCGTTCTTCTACGGTAGATACCCCGCCACGCCGAAAAGGTTCATGGCGTCGTCACGATTGTCGAATGGGGGCATGCTGCATGCTAACTGACAGCAGCAGGGCAGCGTGCGGCTTTTTCAGGATTTGGCGGTGCGTGTGCACAGATACACGGCGCCGGCCGTGACGGCAAAGCCGGCGATCGACATGGGGCCAAGCCGTTCGCCCAGGATAGCAAAGCCCATCAGCGCCGTCGTTCCCGGGATCAGATAGAACAGGCTGGCGACCCGGCTCGCGTCGCCGCGCCGCATCATCAGGAACAACAGGCTGACGGCGCCGATGGAATTGACGACCGACAGCCAGCCGGACGCCAGGATCAGCGTCGGCGTCCATGCCACCTGCCAGCCTTCCAGACCCAGTGCCAGCGGCAACGCGACGGCGGTGGCCACCGCCAGCTGGATGCAGCCGCCGGTGCGCAGATCGAGGCCGGTGCAGTACTTCTTCTGGTACAGCGTGCCGAGTGTGATGCCGGCCAGGGCCAGCAGCACGGCGCCGATTCCGGCGGCGCCCGTGCCCCAGGCGACCCCCTTGCCAAGCGCCACCAGCTGCACGCCGGCAATGCCTGCGATGAGGCCCATCCATTGGCGCACGCCAACGCGTTCGTGCAGGAACACGCCCGCCCCGAATGCGGTACAGAGAGGCATCGCGCCAATGATCAGCGCCGAGACGCCTGCGCTCACGCCCAGTTTCAGGCCCGTGTACAGGCCACCGAACTGCAGCGCCTGGACCAGCAGCCCGACGACGACGAGATGCGCGTACTGCGCGCGCTGGCGTGGCCACGGCGCGCGGGTGACGATGGCCACGAGCAGCAGCACCAGCGCCGCCAGGCCAAAGCGCAGCACCAGCAATGTGAACGGGCCGGCGAAGGGCAGGGCCAGCTTGCCGACGACGTAGCCGGAACTCCACATCAGGATGAACAGCATGGGCAGCACAAGCACGGGTGGCGCCAGGCTGACGGGAAGGGCAGTACGCAACGTGGTCATGATGGTCTCCGGTGGTGAGAAGACAGCATACGACCCCCTGTTTACCGATACAATCCTCTGTAATTACAACACATTGTTTCCAACAGGGATACGCATGCCCGGTTTAACACCACGCGACTTTTCGGATATCTGGGCCTTCGTGCGGGTCGTCGATGCCGGCAGCTTTTCGGAAGCAGCGCGCCAGATGGGGACCACCAAAGCCAGCATCAGCAAGGCGGTCGCGCGGCTGGAAGCGGCATTGCAGGTCAAGCTGCTGAACCGGTCGACGCGCCGCATCGGCCTGAGCGAAGCGGGGCGTGACATCCACCAGCATGCGCTGCGGATGGTCGAGGAGGCCCGGGCCATCGAGTCCACCGCTGCAGGTCAGCAGTCCGGGCCGGGCGGCACGTTGCGCGTTTCCACGTCGATGGCGTTCGGGAATGCGCAGCTGGCGGCGCTGCTGCCGGCATTCATGGCGCGTTACCCGGCTGTGCGCGTGGTCCTGCAACTGCAGGACCGGTATGTCGACCTGGTCGAAGAGGGCATCGATGTTGCCCTGCGGCTGAGCCCAAAGGTCGATCTGATGAGCGCTGTCGCGCGGCCGGTCGCGCCGCTGAACTATGTGCTGGCCGCGTCACCGGGCTACCTCGAACAGTATGGTGTGCCCGCCGATCTCGCCGCGCTGCATGAGCACCGCTGCCTGACCTTCGGCGACTCCGGCCCCGCCGGCGGCTGGCAATTCGACGTGGCAGGCGCGCGCCTGCAGTTCAAGCCCGCCGCTGCGCTGGCCATCAACAGCAGCCAGGCCTTGCGCGAGGCGATGCTTGGCGGCGCCGGCATCGCGTTGCTGCCGACCTTTGTCGTGGGCGAGGATATGCGCACCGGGCGCGCCGTCCATGTGCTGCCGGCGCTTGCGCCGGTGGGCATGTTCGGCACGCACGTGCTGGCGGTGTACCGTGAAAACCGCTTCCTGCCGCAGAAGGTCAGGGTGTTCATCGACTTCGTGCTCGAGCACTTCGGCGAGCATCCGCCCTGGGATGCGTTCCTTCGCCGCCCTGCAAGCCGTTAGACGATCCCGCCATTGACCCGCAACGTCTGGCCATTGACCCAGGCGCCCTGCGGACCGACCAGGAACGCCACCGTATCGGCGATATCGTCCGGCGTGCCGAGCCGTTCGAGCGGCGCCATCTTGCCCAGGCGCTCGACCAGCTCGGGTGTCTTGCCTTCCATGAACAGGTCGGTCGCCGTCGGACCCGGGGCCACGGCCGTCACCGAGATCCCCTTGCCGCGCAATTCCTTGGCAAAGATATTGGTGAACGTTTCAACCGCTGCTTTCGAACCGGCATAGATGGCGTAGCCGGGCAGCGCCAGGCCGATCACGCTGCTGGAAAAATTGACGATGCGGCCGTTGGACCGCATGCGTGTGGCGGCCAGGCGCAGCATGTTGAACGTGCCGCGCGTGTTGATGGCGAAGATGCGCTCGTACAGGGCGTCGTCGGTATCGGCCAGCATGGTCGTGCCGGGCTGGATGACGCCGGCGTTGTTGATGACGATGTCGACACCGCCATACTCCGCTTCGGTCGCATCGAACAACCGTGCGCAATCGCTTGCGTTGGCCACATCGCCCTGCAGCGCGATGGCCCTGCCACCGGCTGCCTCGATGGCCTGCACGACGTCGTCGGCATCGCTAGCGCGGTGGGCGTAGTTGACGACAACGGCGATATTGTCTTGCGCCAGGCGCAGTGCAATCGCCCGGCCGATGCCGCGCGAGGCGCCCGTGATGATGGCGACTTTACTGATATTGGTATCCATGCTTGCCTTCTCGGTGATCAAGGTGATTTATGTGAACAGCGTCTCGGCGCGCTGGTACAGGATCCACGAGGTGGCGATGTATTTGTCGCCACTGACCGCCACATTGCCCCGGTGCGTGTGCGTAAAGCCCGCCGGTGCGATGACCAGCCGGCCTTGTTTGGGGGCGATCTTGCGGCCCTGGTAGAGGAACTCGGTCTCGCCGCCCTCGGCCACATCGTTCAGGTAGACCATCCACAGCAACACGCGATGAAGCGATTCGCAGCTTGCGTTCTGCGGATAGATCTCGGAATGCCAGTGGTGATAGCCGCCGCTGCCGCGCAGGTATTTTTGCAGGTTGATCGTGCCGGGCCGGTACAGCACGCGCAGCAACTCATCGATGTTGGGCTGCCCCAGTTCGTCGAAGTTGGCCATCGACAGCACGGTCGGCACGCCCGTCACGGGATGCTCGAGCGTGGGCGAGAGTGACCCCATCAGCAGCATCCGGTAGCGTTCGGCGTAGGCAGCCAGGTGGCGCGCCATCGTGTCCACCAGGAGGCCCGTGGCGTCGGCCCACTCGGGATGCTGGTTGATCGTGATGTCGTAACTGTCCTTCTTGACGACATCGACGCCGTTGCCCGTCTGCCCGCGCACCACCTTGTCGCTGGCGTCGAAGCGCTCCATGAGCGCTTCGCACTGCTGCGCGGTGAGCGCGTCGTCATAGACGCCGATGAAGTCGTCCATGACTTATCTGGCCTTGCGCTCGTGGTTCCACAGCACGTCACCCCCGCCCGCGAAGCGGTTCAGTACGCGCGCCAGCACGAACATCAGGTCGGACAGGCGATTGACGTACTGGCGCGGGTGCGCGTGAATCTCTTCTGCCTTCGACAGCGCGACGATCGCGCGTTCGGCGCGCCGGCACACCGTGCGGCACAGGTGCGCCGTGGACGCCGCGCGCGAACCGGCCGGCAGGATGAATTCCTTCAGCACCGGCAGGTCGGCGTTGTATTTCTCGAGCATGGTGTCAAGGCGCAGCACGTGTTCTTCCTTGATCATCTGGTAGCCCGGAATGCACAGCTCACCGCCCAGGTCGAACAGGTCGTGCTGGATGCCCACGAGTTCGTCGCGCAGATCCGCCGGCATGTCTTCGCACAGCAGCAGGCCGACAAAGGAATTGAGTTCGTCGACTTCGCCCAGCGCGTGGATGCGCGCGCTGTCCTTGCCGGTGCGGCTGCCGTCGCCGAGGCCCGTGCTGCCATCGTCGCCGGTGCGGGTTGCTATTTTTGAGAGGCGGTTGCCCATGATGTTCTCTTATGCAGTAGGGTGAAAATACGATGGCATGAGGATACGACAAAACCTGTCGATTTGCTTACAATCGACCCATGTCTTCGTCCAATCCAGCCTTGCCTGACCGACGTGCGCAGGTCGTCGCCGCGCTCCTGGCGCGTGTGCCCGCCGCATGCGTCCTGTTTGCGCCCGAAGACACGCGGCCCTACGAATGCGATGGTCTGGCCGCCTACCGCCAGTTGCCCATGATCGTGACGTTGCCGACCGACGAAGCGCAGGTGCTGGCCATCCTGGCCGTGTGCCGCGCATTGAACGTGCCGGTGGTCCCGCGCGGCGCCGGCACCGGCCTGTCGGGCGGCGCGCTGCCGATCCACGATGGCGTCGTGCTCTCGACCGCGCGCATGAACGCCATCAAGCGGGTCGATCATCTGGCGCGTACCGCCGTCGTGCAGCCGGGCGTGCGCAACCTGGCCATTTCCGAAGCGGCTGCGATCCACGGCCTGTATTACGCGCCCGACCCGTCGTCGCAGATTGCCTGCACGATCGGCGGCAACGTGGCCGAAAATGCGGGCGGCGTGCATTGCCTCAAATACGGTCTGACGATTCACAACGTGCTGCGCGTGCGCGTGGCCACGATCGAGGGCGACATCGTCGAACTGGGCGGTGGTGCGCTCGATGCGCCGGGCCTGGATCTGCTGGCCGTGTTCATCGGCTCGGAAGGCATGCTCGGCATCGTTGTCGAGGTGACGGTAAAACTGGTGCCCAAGCCGGCGCTGGCGCAGGTCATCATGGCCTCGTTTGCCGACGTGGTCACGGCCGGCAATGCGGTGGCCGACGTCATTGCGGCCGGCATTATCCCGGCGGGCCTCGAGATGATGGACCGCACCTCGGTGCGCATGGTCGAACCGTTCGTCAAGGCCGGTTACGACCTGGACGCCGCTGCGATCCTGCTGTGCGAAGCCGATGGCACAGCGCTCGAAGTGGCCGAGGAAATCAGCCGCATGAGCGCGGTGCTGGCGCGCGCCGGCGCCACCGCGATTACCGTCTCGCAGAGCGAAGCGGAGCGCGGGCGCTTCTGGTCAGGCCGCAAGAATGCGTTCCCAGCGGCGGGGCGCATCTCACCCGATTACTACTGCATGGACGGCACCATCCCCCGCAAGCAGCTCGCGCGCGTGCTGGCCGGGATCGCGGCGATGGAAGTCACGTACGGCCTGCGCTGCTCGAACGTGTTTCATGCGGGCGACGGCAATATGCATCCGCTGATCCTGTTCGACGCCAGCGTGCCGGGCGAATTCGATCGCGCCGAAGCCTTCGGCGCGGCCATCCTGGCGCTGTGCGTCGAGGTGGGCGGCACCATCACGGGCGAGCACGGCGTGGGCATGGAAAAGATCGGGTCGATGTGCGTGCAGTTCGGACGCAAGGAGCTCGACGCCTTCTTCGCCGTCAAGCACGCGTTCGATCCGTGCGCGCTGCTCAACCCCGACAAGGCCATCCCCACGCCGCACCGCTGCGCCGAATTCGGCAAGCTGCACGTGCACCACGGCCAGGTGCCGTTTCCAGAATTGCCGCGCTTCTGATGAACACCATCGAACACTTCCAGCAGCAGGTCAGGGCGGCCGCCGCCAGCGGGCAGGCCCTGTGCATCCGTGGCGGAGGCACCAAGGACTGGTACGGTGGCGCGCCGGCAGGCGCCATCCTCGATACACGCGCCCATACCGGCATCGTCGACTACGAGCCGACCGAACTCGTGATCACGGCGCGCTGCGGCACGCCGCTGGCCGAGATCGAGGCCGCGCTGGCAGAACGCAACCAGATGCTGGCGTTCGAGCCGCCGCATTTCGGTCCGCACGCCACGCTGGGCGGCGTGATTGCCAGTGGCTTGTGCGGCCCGCGCCGCGCGACGAGCGGCGCCGCGCGCGACTTCGTGCTGGGCGCGACGCTGCTCGATGGCCGCGGCGACGTGCTGGCCTTCGGCGGGCGCGTCATGAAGAACGTGGCCGGCTACGACGTCTCGCGCATGCTGGCCGGCTCGCTCGGTACGCTGGGCGTGCTGCTGGAAGTCTCGGTCAAGGTGCTGCCACGGCCCTTTGCCGAAACGACGCTGCGGTTTGCACTGGACGAGATCGATGCGCTGCGATCCCTGAACATGTGGGGCGGCCAGCCCTTGCCCATCTCGGCCAGTGCCTGGGTCGACGGCGAGCTGGCGCTGCGTTTGTCGGGCGCCGAGGCAGCGGTCGATGCCGCCGTGCGAAGTCTGGGTGGCGAGGTGATGCCGGAGCCCGATGCATTCTGGCGCGCCGTGCGCGAGCAACGCACGTCATTCTTTGACGGCGACGGTGCGCTGTGGCGCCTGTCGGTGCCATCCACCACCGGCGCGCTGGTGCTGGGCGGCGCGCAGATGATCGAATGGGGCGGCGCCCAGCGCTGGTTGCGCGCGGATGGTGACGCAGGTACTGCGCAGGCGATCCGGCGCACCGCGCAGGCCTGCGGCGGCCATGCGACGCTGTTCCGGGGCGGCGACAAGTCGGTCGGCGTGTTCCAGCCGCTCGCGCCCGCGCTGGCGCGCATCCATGCGCGCATGAAAGACGCGTTCGATCCCGCGCATATCTTCAACCCCGGTCGCATGTACCCATAAGGCGCACAAGACATGCAAACCACGTTGGCCGATTTCATCAAGGGCACGCGCGAGGGCACCGAGGCCGAAGCGATCCTGCGATCCTGCGTGCACTGCGGCTTTTGCACCGCCACCTGCCCGACGTACCAATTGCTGGGCGACGAACTCGATGGCCCGCGCGGGCGCATCTACCTGATCAAGAACGTGCTCGAAGGCGCCGAACCAACCCGCAAGACCCAGCTGCATCTGGACCGCTGCCTGACGTGCCTGAACTGCGAAACCACGTGCCCGTCGGGCGTGAAGTACGGGCGCCTGCTCGACATCGGCCGCAAGCTGGTTGACGAGCGCGTAGCGCGGCCCCTGGGCGAGCGGCTCACGCGCACGACGCTCAAGGCCTGTCTGCCTCGCGCGGGCCTGGCCACACCCGCATTCAGGGCAGGGCGCCTGCTGCGGCACCTATTGCCGGAGAAGCTGCAGGCCAAATTGCCGCCCGTGCGCGCGGCGGGTCGCTGGCCGACGCGCACCCACCCGCGCAAGATGCTGGTGCTCGATGGCTGCGTGCAGCCCGGGATGGCGCCGAATATCAACGCCGCCGCGGCGCGTGTGCTCGATGCGCTGGGCGTGCAGCTGACCGTGGCGCCCAAGGCCGGCTGCTGCGGCGCGCTGCGCTATCATATGAACGACCAGGACGGCGGGCTGGATGACATGCGCCGCAATATCGATGCCTGGTGGCCAAGCGTTGAAAACGGCGCGGTCGAGGCGATCGTCATGACCGCATCGGGCTGCGGCGTCACCGTCAAGGAATACGGCCACCTGCTGGCGCATGATCCGGCGTACGCCGCCAAGGCCGAACAAATCAGCGCGATGACGCGCGACCTGTCGGAAGTCTTGGCGCTATTTCAGGACCGCATCGCCGCACTGGCAAAGGGGAAGGGCGGCCCGCCCGTGGCGTACCACCCACCGTGCACGCTGCAGCATGGTCAGCAAATCCGAGGCAAGGTCGAAGGCGTGCTGCAGGCGGCCGGCGTGGACGTGGTGCTGTGCGCCGACAACCACCTGTGTTGCGGTTCGGCCGGCACCTATTCGGTGCTGCAGCCGGCCATCTCGCTCGCGCTGCGCGAGCGCAAGCTGGCCAGCTTGGCCGCGACGGGGGCTGACCACATCGTGTCCGCCAATATCGGGTGCATCGCGCATTTGCAGGCAGGGACCGGGACGCCCGTGACGCACTGGATCGAGCTGCTGGAGCAGATGCTGTCGTGATCTGCATTTTTTTCTACCAATGCAAGCGTGAATGCATATGAGAATCTTCAATTTGCCTGACCCGCATGTGACTCTTGAGTCTGTTATCGACCACGCTGTCCAGGATGCCGACGTGATGGTGATTGCGCGTTGCAATGCCCCAAACGCGGTTGTCATGTCGTTCGACTATTACAGCAGCCTGATGGAAACGATGTACTTATTGGGCACGCCAGCAAACGCTGCTCACCTGGCGAAGTCGCTTGCTCAGGCGCGAAAGGGAACATGAGGTATCGAAGGGTGCGCCGGACTGGATAGCGTGGTAAATATCGTGTCTTTGCGTGGATCGGCGTGAGGCGAGGCGCGTCAAGCGCGCCCGTGGTAGCATCGCCCCGACCCCAGCAACGAACACCAGCAGGAACGATCTTGAGCTTTACCTTTCAACTCGTGCGCGAGGACGAAGACAGTCCGCGCGCCATCGTCTTCGAAGACAGCAGCACCCCGGGCCTCGTGCCGGTATGGGAGGCCGCCGGCGTCTACGACGCGCTCTACAACAGCGATGGCCAACTGGCGCGCGACGTGTCGCGCCGGCTGGCGTATGGCGTCGATCGCCTGAATGACGATCCCGGGCTTGCCAACCTGCTGCCGCCTGGCCTGTCGATGGATGTGGCGATCCGCTTCCTGGACAACGTCACGCGCGGCTGCATCACCCACGGCGCGGCACGCATTCAGACGCGATAAAATTGCCCTATGGTCATTCGGCGCAAGGGCTTGTACCATAGGAGCGTTCTGCTCGCCAAATGAAAGAGTTTTATGACCTTGCCTATCCTCTCCCGCACGCTGTGCCTGACCCTGTTCGCCGCGGCCTGCAATGCGCCTGCGCAGGCTGACAGCTTTGCGTCGTCCGCGTCCAGCGCCGGCTCGGCGTCGTCGGCCAGCATTTCCGATTCGGTCAGCGGTTCCAGCAACAGCTCGAGCGACAACGACAAGGTCGCCGCCGGCCAGTACCGCGTGATCAATATCGCGCACGCCCCGAACAAGCCCGACACCACCCGCCTCACGCTGCGCGCAACCGCTGCCGGCCAGGCCCGTTCGTTCGAGCTTGACGTGCCCAACCGCGCCCTCGCGACGCGCACCGTGATCGCGGGCGACGTGGTCCAGGTCAATGAGCGCGCCTACGGCTACGAATTCGCCTACGCCGACACCCAGCGGCCATTCTTCCTGGCACTGCAGGATGAGTGGTACCGCGAACTGGGCTCGCGCAAAGTCACGATCTGATGCTCGTGCGCCAGGCTGCGCTGGCGCTGCTGTTGTGTGCGAGCGGCAGTGCCTGGGCTGGCTTTCCCACCTTCTGCGACCGCTCGCGCGACCTCAACGCGACCGAGCAGGACCGCGTGCTGCGCTTTGCCGGCGTGGTCAAGCAGGAGCTGGCGCGTTCGAACGGCAAGGTCGCCCTGATCGCGCGCGCCGGCACGGACCTGAGCCGCTTCGATCTGGTGTATTCACACGCCGGCGTCGCACTGCGCGACACGCCGGACAGCCCGTGGGCCGTGCGCCAGCTGTACTACGAATGCGACGAGGCGCGTCCGTACATCTTTGACCAGGGCATCGCCGGCTTCGCGCTGGGCGCCGATGCACCGGGCAAGGGCCATATTGCCTTGATGTTCCTGCCGGATGACGACAGCGCATCGCTCGAACGCGCCGCCCGTGACAAGGCGCTGGCGCTGGCCCTGCTGGCCGGTCAATACAGTGCCAACGCCTATGCCTACGGCACCAAGTACCAGAACTGCAACCAGTGGGTGGCCGAGCTGATGGCCAGCGCCTGGGGCGGCGCGGCCGGTGAAGGCAACGCGCGGAAAAAAGCACAGGCCTGGCTGCGCGCGAACGATTACGTCCCCGGTCCGGTCAAGGTGCCATCGCACTTCACGATGTTCGCCGGGCAGTTCGTGCCGCTCGTGCACGTGGACGACCACCCGGTGGAAGACCTGCACGCACTATCGCTGCAGGTCAGCGTGCCGGCATCGATCGAAGCGTTCGTGCAGCGCCGCGCGCCCGACACGCAGCGTGTGGAAATCTGCCATGACGAGCGCCGCATCGTCGTGCGGCGCGGCTGGACGCCACTGGGCGCAAGCTGCGAGCCGCAGCCCGGCGATGAAGTGATCGCCATTGCGCCGTGAGCGCTGGCGCAATCAGACCCCGTTCGCCAGCACCTTCTCGATATCGCTGCCCAGGTCTTCCGGCTTGGTGGTCGGCGCATAGCGCGTGACGACCGCGCCTTCGCGGTTGACGAGGAATTTGGTGAAGTTCCATTTGACCGCTTCAGTGCCCAGCACGCCGGGCGCTTCGCCCTTCAGGAAGCGAAACAGCGGATGCGCGTCGTCGCCATTGACGTCGACCTTGGCGAACATCGGGAACGTCACGCCGTAGTTCTTTTCGCAGAAGGCGCCGATCGCTGCTTCGTCGCCCGGTTCCTGGTGCCCGAACTGGTTGCACGGGAAGCCGAGCACCACGAGGCCCTGGTCCGCATAGCGGCGCTGCAGCGCTTCGAGCCCCTGGTACTGCGGCGTGAAGCCGCAGGCGCTGGCCGTATTGACGATCAGGAGCGCCTTGCCGCGGTAGCGCTGCAGGTCGACCGGCTGGCCGTCGAGGGCAGTGGCGTTGAAATCGTAGGCATTCATTTGAGGTCTCCTTGTTGTAAACAATGCAGTTTACGCTACTGCTGACGAACGCACGGCAGAGCGTTGGCCCCGGCGGTGTCCGTTCGCCGATCAATGCTGTGACATTTCGCCGTCTTAGCATTTCTTAACAAATTCCGGGCATGACGCGTGCGACAATCACGCTCGTCCAAACGTCCCGTCACCCAGGTATTCATGTCACGTCACCGTTCTTCCGCTCTGTTATTCGCGCTGCTGGCGCCCGTCTGCGCATTGGCCCAGGAAACCGCCGTCCGGCCGGCGGAACCCGTCACCGGCGCCGTGACGCCGACTGCCCCGGCGCTGCAGGGGGCCGAGGTTCCCGTCGCCTCCACCGTCGCCGTGACGGCCGCGCGTTCGTCGAACCGGATCGACCGCCAGGCGTATGACGTCAAGAGCGACGCCGCCTCGACCAACGACACGGTGGCCGACACGCTCAACAAGGTGCCGTCGGTGGCGGTGGATGCGGATGGCAACGTGACGCTGCGCGGGCGCAGCAATGTGCAGATCCTCGTCGATGGCAAGCCGTCGGCGATGATGCAGGGCGAGAACCGCGCTGCGGCGCTGGGCGCAATCCCAGCGGCCGATCTCGATTCGGTGGAAGTGATCAACAACCCCGGCGCGCAGTTCGGCAACGAAGGCGGGGGCGGCCCGATCATCAACCTGGTGATGCGGCGCGAGCGCACGCCGGGCGGCTTCGGCGCCGTCAATGCGAACGTCGGGCCGGAAGGGCGCGCCAATGCGTCGAGCTTCGGCAGCTACACGACCGGGCGCATGAGCGTGCAGGGCGGCGTGTACGTCCGGCGCGACACGCGTGGCTCCGACGGCGAAACAAACCGCGACCGGATCGATCCGCTCACCGGCGCCGTGGCCAGCAGCACACAACGCTCCAGCAGCGAGACCGACACCGAGGCCGTGGGCATGAACAGCTCACTGACCTACAACCTGGGCGACAAGGACGTGCTGTCGGCCAAGGCCAGCTTCTCGGCCAACGGCAGCGACGGGCAGTCGCAGGAACGCTATCGCGGCCTGAACGCCGACGGCAGCATCGACGGCGACTACCTGCGTTCGAGCGTGCGTGACAACGACAACCGCAGCTACAGCCTGAGTGGTGGCCTGGATCACAAGGGCGCGCGCCCCGGTGAAATCCTCAAGCTCGACCTGCGCCTGTCGGGCAACAAGGGCGAGGCCGACACGCGCTTTGCCAGCGATTACACGGTGCGCCCCGCCAATTCGACCGCGCCGCGAACGCACCAGAACAACCTGACCGAAACGCGCGTGATCGACTTCACGGGCGACTATGAACTGCCGGGCGAGAAGGGCGTGTTCAAGGCGGGCTACAAGGTCGCGCAGAACAGCAATGTGTTCGACACGCGCTTTTTCAATGTCGATGAGGCGACGCTGGCCGAAAGCCTCAGTAACCAGCGCACCAACCGCTTCGAGCTCGATGAAACGACGGTGGCGTTGTACGGTACCTATCAACTGCGCCTGGCCGAAAAATGGGGCTTGCTGGGCGGGTTGCGCACCGAGTACACCGACCTCGATCTGAACCAGGTCACCACGAACGTCAAGGCCAACAACCATTACTTCGACGCGATCCCGAGCGCATTCCTGACCTACGACCTGTCAGACGACACGGCGCTGCGCCTGAGTTACGCGCACCGCATCCGCCGGCCGGGCGCGGGCGACCTCAATCCCTTCGTCGTCTACCGCGACGAAACCAACGTCTCGTCCGGCAATCCCGACCTGATGCCCACCAAGACCGACTCGATCGAGCTGGGGCTCGAGACCAAACTGGGCAAGGTCGAGACCAATGTGCGCCTGTACGCGCGGCGCGACTCGGACCTGATCCAGGAGCGACGCACCTTCATCTCCGACACCGTGCTGCTGACCACGCGCGAGAACGCCGGCAGCAGCAACTCGGGTGGCATGGAATTCACGTTCAGCGGGCGCGTGACCCCGAGCTTGACGGTCAACGCCAGCGGCAATCTGGGGTACTCCGAGCAATCAGTACTGGGCAACAGCCAGGACGACAAGCGCAGCGCCACGTCGCTCAGTGGCCGCGCGCGCGTGAGCTACCAGATCAATCCGACCAACAGCCTGCAACTGGTGCTCAATGCGCAGGGCAAGACGCTGTTCGGCGAAGGCTACCGCCAGCCGACGCGCAGCGCTGACCTGAGCTACCGCCGCAACCTGAGCCAGGCCCTGAGCCTCGTCGTGAACGTCAACGATGTCTTCGACTCGCAGAAAACCGAATCGATCACCGAGACCGACCGCCTGCGCGAATACAGCATCCGTCGCCAGGAAGGGCGCCTCGTGTATGTCGGGCTGTCGTACCGCTTCGGTAGCTTTGGTGGCGCGGGCGGGCGCCGACCGGATGGACCGCGGGGCGGGCCCGGCGGTGGACCAGGGTTCGGGCCACCGGGCGGCGGCATGGGACCCGGCGGGTGAGCGTTTGACCCGTATGCGGGTCGGGTAATTTGACGACGTGCTGTTCGCAGCAGCAGGGGCATGACAGAATACGGCACCTTTGAATTTGCCATGACTGCCCCCCAGATGCTTCGCCCCACGCTCGTCGCGCTTTCCCTGTCTGCCTTGCCTGCTTACGCTCAGAACACCGCGGCACCGGCACTCTCCACGGACACTGTCCAGAAGGTCGAAGTCAAGGCCGACGCCAACGGCTACGATCCGCGCCGCGACGATACCGCCAGCAAGATCGTCGTGTCGACCGAGGAAATCCGGCGCTACGGCGACACCTCGGTGCTCGACGTGTTCAAGCGCCTGCCAGGGATCACCGTCAGCGGCGGCGCAGGGCGTGGCGGTGGCGAGATCCGCATGCGTGGCCTGGGCAGCGGCTACACGCAGATCCTTCTGAATGGTGAGCGCGCGCCGGCCGGCTTCGACATCGACCAGCTTTCGCCCGATTCGATCGAGCGCATCGAAATCCTGCGCGCCGCCAGCGCCGAGTTCTCGACCCAGTCGATCGCAGGCACCATCAATATCGTCCTCAAGCGCGCGGTGAAAAAGGCGCAGCGCGAACTGCGCGTGGGCTACGGCAAAAGTGGGGAGGTCAGCAATCCTTCCGCCAGCCTCACCATGTCGGACCGCGTCGGCAAGATGTCGTATTCGCTCGCTGCGAGCGCCTGGCGCTACGAGTTCGATCGCCCGTCGCCATTTGAGGAGTCGCAGATCGACGCGGCTGGGCGTCCTACCTTTTTGCGGCGCAGCGAGCAGACCGATCGTGGCAGCCCGCAAGGCATCAACCTCACACCACGGCTGAACTGGAGCCTGGAGAACGACGACACGGTCAGCTGGCAATCGCTCGTCGCGCACCAGCGCAACAACTACCAGGGCAGCACTTCGACCGAGACTATTCTTGGCCTGCGCCCTCTGTACGACGAGCGCGACGTGCGCAGCAAGGGCACCAACACGACGCTGCGTTCGGACCTGACCTGGATGCATAACCTGGAAGAAGGCGCCAGGTTCGAGCTGAAACTGGGCGTGAACGGGTCGCGCAGCCGCGGCAACTGGCATGAAGACGACTTTCGCACGCTGGACAGTGTTGATCGTCTGGCGCGCGACTCCACCGTGCTCAGTGCCACTGACGAAGTTGGCGTTACCGCGGTGGGCAAGTATTCGCGGCCATGGAAGAAGGACCACGCGCTGTCGATGGGTTGGGACGGCGGCCATACCTTGCGCGACGATGGACGCGGCGAACTGGAGCTGTTCCCGCTCGCCGGCAGCACGCTGCGCCGCGATGAAGATTACGACGCCACCCTCAAGCGCCTGGCGCTGTTCGTGCAGGACGAGTGGAACGTCACCAAGCAATGGTCGATGTACGCGGGCCTGCGCTGGGAAGGGCTGGAGACGCGCAGCAGCGGCAACACATTCGACACCAGCACCAACCGCGCCAGCGTCTGGAGCCCGCTCGCGCAGACGCTCTACAAGCTGCCGGACAGCCGCGACCAGGTGCGCCTGGCATTGACGCGTACGTTCAAGGCGCCGGCGGCCAGCAACCTGATCCCACGGCGCTTCACGACCCCGAACAACAGCCAGACCGACCCTGACTACCGCGGCAATCCCGACCTCAAGCCCGAGCTGGCGACCGGCATCGACGCGTCCTACGAACATTATTGGGCCGAGAAGGCGCTGCTGAGCGCCAGCGTATCGGTACGGCGCATCAGCGACTACACGCGCCAGGGCCTGCTCTTTGAAGACGGTCGCTGGATCCAGACGCCGGTGAATGATGGCGACGCGCTCACGCGCAGCCTGGAGCTCGAGGCGAAGTTTCCGCTGTCGGCCGTGCTGCAGGACGTGCCGGACATCGACCTGCGCGCCAGCCTGGCGCGCAACTGGTCGCGGGTCGATGCGGTGCCGGGGCCGGACAACCGGCTCGATCAGCAGGTGCCGGTGTCGGGCACGCTGGGCGTGGACTACAAGACGCCCGGCGGCAAGCTCACGACAGGCGCGAGCTTCGCCTTCAAGAACGGCGGCAACGTGCGTGTGAACGTGGAGCAGTCACGCTACCAGAGCGTGCGGCGCGAACTGGATGTGTATGCGCTGTGGAAGCTCAATCCAACTTACCAGCTGCGGCTGGCGGCAACCAATCTGCTGGCGCAGGATACGGTGTCCGAATCGCGCTACGTGGATGACAACGGCGTGCAGCGCAGGACGACGTTTTCGGATGGGCAGGCGATGGCGCGGGTGACGCTGGAGTCGCGGTTCTAACCGGGACGCGCCACCTGAAAACGTCGTTCCCGCGAAGGCGGGAACCTAAGTCCTGTGCATTGCCACGAAAGTGCCCGTCGGTGGCTGTGCTCGAGCTTGGGTTCCCGCCTGCGCGGGAACGACGGTGACGAGGTTGATGCTACAAGCGGCTACACTAACCCCAGCGCCTCCGTCCCGCTCGAAAAATCGCGATTCTTCGCATGCTTGCTATTGAGCTTGATGTTCAATCGCAGGTCGTTGACCGAGTCCGCATTGCGCAGCGCGTCTTCGTAGGTGATCTTGTCGGCCTCGTACAGGTCGAACAGCGCCTGGTCGAACGTCTGCATCCCCAGCTCGCGCGACTTCTTCATGATTTCCTTGATCTCATGGACTTCGCCCTTGAAGATCAGGTCCGAAATCAACGGTGAGTTCAGCAGGATTTCGATCGCCACCACGCGGCCCTTCGATTCCTTCTTCGGAATCAGGCGCTGCGACACCAGGCCTTTCAGGTTCAGCGACAAATCCATCAGCAGTTGCTGACGGCGCTCTTCGGGGAAGAAGTTGATGATCCGGTCCAGCGCCTGGTTGGCGCTGTTGGCATGCAGCGTGGCCAGGCACAGGTGGCCCGTTTCGGCAAACGCGATGGCGTGTTCCATCGTTTCACGGTCGCGGATCTCGCCGATCTGGATCACGTCCGGCGCCTGGCGCAGCGAGTTTTTCAGGGCTGCTTCAAAGCTGTCGGTGTCCACGCCCACTTCGCGCTGCGTGATCACGCAGTTCCGGTGCGGGTGGACGAATTCGACGGGGTCTTCGACCGTGATGATGTGGCCGTAGCTGTTCTCGTTGCGGTAGCCGACCATCGCCGCCAGCGTCGTCGACTTGCCCGAACCCGTCGCGCCGACCATGATCACCAGCCCGCGCTTGGTCATCACGACGTCCTTGAGCGTGTCGGGCAAGCTCAGTTCCTCGAACTTCGGGATCGCCGTGGTGATCACGCGCAGCACCATGCCCACGCAGCCCATCTGCATGAAGGCCGAGACCCGGAAGCGTCCCAGGTCGCCCGGCGTGATGGCGAAATTGGCTTCGCGCGTCAGCTCGAAGCCGGCCCCCTGCTTGTCGTTCATGATGGCGCGCGCCAGGTCGCCCGTGTGACCGCTGGTGAGGGGCTGGCTCGACACGGGCGTCATGCGCCCGTCGATCTTGATCGCCGGCGGAAAGCCCGCCGTGATGAACAGGTCCGAGCCGCCCTTGGTCACCATCAGGCGCAGCAGGTCGAACATGAATTTGGTAGCCTGGTCGCGTTCCATGGATCGCCCTTAGCCGAGGAAGTTTTCGGGGATCTTGGCGGCGCTGCGCGCAGCAACCGACGAGATCATGTTGCGGCGTACGAGGTCGGTCAGGTTCTGGTCCAGCGTCTGCATACCCACGTTGCTGCCGGTCTGGATGGCCGAGTACATCTGGGCGATTTTCGCTTCGCGGATCAGGTTACGGATGGCTGGCGTACCGATCATGATTTCGTGCGCCGCCACGCGGCCCGAGCCGTCCTTGGTCTTGAGCAGCGTCTGCGAAATCACCGCCTGCAGCGATTCGGACAGCATCGCGCGCACCATCTCTTTTTCCTCGGCCGGGAACACGTCGACGATACGGTCGATCGTCTTGGCGGCCGACGACGTGTGCAGCGTGCCGAACACGAGGTGGCCCGTCTCGGCGGCCGACAGCGCCAGGCGGATCGTTTCCAGGTCGCGCAGTTCGCCGACCAGGATCGCGTCCGGATCTTCGCGCAGCGCCGAGCGCAGTGCATTGCTGAACGAGAGCGTGTGCGGGCCGACTTCGCGCTGATTGATCAGGCATTTCTTGGAGTCGTGCACGAATTCGATCGGGTCTTCGATCGTCAGGATGTGGCCATATTCCTGCTCGTTGAGGTGATTCACCATCGCCGCCAGCGTGGTCGATTTGCCCGAACCGGTGGGGCCGGTGACCAGCACCAGGCCGCGGGGTTTGAGCGCCAGTTCGCCGAAGATCTTCGGCGCGTTCAGGTCTTCGAGCGACAGGATCTTGGACGGAATCGTGCGCAGCACGGCGGCAGCGCCCCGTTCCTGGTTGAAGGCGTTGACACGGAAACGCGCCAGGCCCGGAATCGCGAACGAGAAGTCGCACTCGAGCACTTCTTCGTACTGCTTGCGCTGGCCGTCGTTCATGATGTCATAGATCATGCCGTGCACGTCCTTGTGCTCCAGCGGCGGCAGGTTAATCCGGCGCACGTCGCCATGGACGCGGATCATCGGCGGCAGGCCGGCCGACAGGTGCAGGTCCGAGGCCTTGTTCTTGACCGAGAAAGCGAGTAATTCCGATATGTCCATTTATAATCCCAATGCCGCAAACGGCCTCAAAAATATTTCCTATAGAAAATCATTATGTCCATAATCGCCGGGAACTTGCAAGCTGTCGAAGCGACAATCACCGATGCTGTAAAGGCATCGGAACGCACCAGAAACGACGTCCAGTTGCTGGCCGTGTCGAAGACGTTCCCTGCGCAGGCGGTGCTGGATGCGATGGCCGCCGGCCAGCTGGCGTTCGGCGAAAACTATTTGCAGGAAGCGCTCGACAAGATCGCAAGCGTCGCGCAGGCGCAACCAGATGCGGCCGTCGAGTGGCATTTCATCGGCCCGATCCAGAGCAACAAGACGCGGCCCATCGCTGCCAGCTTCGCCTGGGTCCATACGGTCGAGCGGCTCAAGATCGCGCAGCGCCTGTCGGAGCAGAGGCCGCCCGAACTGGGCCCGCTGAATATCTGCCTGCAAGTGAACATCAGCGGTGAGGCCAGCAAGAGCGGCGCAACGCCTGAAGAATTACCGGGGCTGGCGCGTGAGGTGGCGCAACTGCCGAACCTGCGCCTGCGCGGCCTGATGGCGATCCCCGAGCCCACCACCGATATCGCGGCACAGCGCGCCGCCTTTGCCCGCGTGCGCGCCCTGTTCGACGCGCTGCGCGCCGACGGCCTGGAAATGGACACGCTGTCGATGGGCATGTCGGGCGACCTGGCGCCCGCGATTGCCGAAGGCGCGACGATCGTGCGCGTTGGCAGCGCCATCTTTGGCAAACGCGATGACACCTGACAGGATCACCATGAACATCGTCTTTATCGGCGGCGGCAATATGGCCGCGGCCCTGATTTCCGGGCTCGTGAAGGTCGCGGGTTCCGGCGCGCAGATCCACGTGGTGGACCGCAATCCCGAAGCACTGGAGCGTCTGGCGCGCGAGTATGGCGTGCGCACTGCGACTGACATCGACGAGGGGGTCCAGCACGCTGAAGTCGTCGTGCTGGCCGTGAAGCCGCAGCAGATGCGCGAAGTGGCCACAGCACTGGCGCCGCACCTGACGCGCCAGCTGGTGCTGTCAATCGCGGCGGGTATCCGCAGCAGCGACCTGACGCGCTGGCTCGGTGGCTACGACGCCATCGTGCGCACGATGCCGAATACACCAGCGCTGATCGGCATGGGCGTGACGGGTCTGGCGGCGCAGGCGGGCGTGAACGCCGCGCAGCGCGAGCAGGCCGACGCCGTCATGCGCGCGGTCGGCAAGACTGTGTGGCTGGACGACGAGGCGCAGATCGATGCGGTGACGGCGGTGTCGGGTAGCGGGCCGGCCTACGTGTTTTACTTCCTTGAAGCGATGCAGGAAGCGGCGCGCGCGATGGGCCTGAATGCGGAGCAGGGCAGGGAACTGGCGCTGGCCACGTTCACGGGCGCAGCGCAGCTGGCGGCGCAGTCCGATGAAGCAGTCGACGTGCTGCGTGCGCGCGTGACGTCAAAGGGCGGCACGACGCACGCGGCAATCGAGAGCATGGAAGCGGCAGGCGTGAAAGGCGCGATCGTCGCAGCGATGCAGGCCGCAGCGGCGCGTGGCAAGGCACTCGGGGACGAGCTGGGTCAGGATTGAGCGTGCGGTGCCTGTAAAAAGCTTGGGTTCCCGCCTTCGCGGGAACGACGGTCTGGAGGCTGGTTGCCACGATCAACATCCGTAGCTGCCAACCCTAAAACCGTCGTTCCCGCGCAGGCGGGAACCCAAGTCAGTTCGCGAACCGCAAACCGTTCAATGTACTTCGAACTTCCGCCACCCTAATACGGGCAGCACCTTCTGCGCCAGCTTGTAGGCCGACAACGCTGCCGTGATCGCACCTACCACCCAGGTCGGCTTGGTCAGCAGGATGCCAACCCCGACGCCGGCGGCGGTCAGGATGGCTTTCTTGTGCTGCACCACGTAGCCCGTGGTGCCGCCCATCGCCGACGGCGTGCGCAGCAGCGTCACGTCGGCCGACATCTGGGCGCGCTGTTCGGCGCATTGCGCGGCCAGCAAGCGGCGGCGCACCGCCAGTGGTTCAGATTTTGACGTCATCGATCGGCTCTCCTTTGACAGCTTGCGCATCCTTGCGCAGTTCGGCCAGCGTGGCAGCCATGATTGGTCCACGGTTCGTCAGGTCGCCACGGACCTTGAAGAACGCCAGCACACTGCCCAGCGCGAACAGCAGCGTCATACCGCCGACGGCGAGCAGGCGGTGTGTATCCCAGAACAGCACCAGCACGAACAGAATCAGCAGCAGCACCGCGACCAGGCCGAAGAAGGCGGCCGCGATGCCCCAGGCCACATAGCCGAACAGGCGGTGCGTTTCTTCCTGCAGTTCGAGCGTCGCCAGCTCAAGCCGCGTGCGCAGCATGGCCAGCAGCGTGGCCCCGATGCGCGAAATGGTCGCGGGGATCGTCATCTTATTTACGGACGATCAGCATGCCGATGACGACACCGATGGCAGCGCCCAGGCCAACCGATTTCCATGGGTTGTCCTTGACGTATTCGTCGGTGGCCTTGGCGGCGACCTTGGTGCGCTCGACCACGGTTTCTTCGGCGTTGATCAGGCCGACCTTGGCCGAGGCCAGCGTCTGCTCGAACTTGGCCTTGGCCGACTTGAACTCTTCGCCGGTCAGCTGGCTGCCGTTGCGCAGCCACGATTCCGCGTCGCCGATGACGCTTTTCAGGTCGTCGACCAGCTGGTCGCGGGTATTGGACTGGGTCGGGATTTTTTGGATCATATTGGGCCTCTTGGTTTGGTGGTCGATCACGCTGCAGCAGCAGCGATGAATGCATTTTGGATAATATTAACCTAATGCATAATCTAGTGCGACACCAATGAACAGTGCGGCCCCCAGCCAGTTGTTATGGCGGAAGGCCTTGAAGCAGTTCATCCGGTCGCGATGACGGATCAGCGTGTAGTGATACAGCGCGATCGCGCCCGCCACCGCCACCCCGGCCACGAACCACCAGCGCAGGCCCAGCGACCAGCCGCACAGCAAAAAGATGGCCAGCGACGCGCCGTAGCACAGCATGATCGCGGCCACGTCGAAGCGCCCGAAGGTGATCGCCGACGTCCGCATGCCCAGCTTGATGTCGTCATCGCGGTCGACCATCGCATACGCGGTGTCGTAGGCCACCGCCCAGAACACGTTCGCTACCAGCAGCCACCAGGCCACGCTAGGGACCGCGCCCTGCACGGCGGCAAACGCCATCGGGATGCCGAAGCCGAACGCGATACCCAGGTAAGCCTGCGGAATGGCGAAGAAGCGCTTGAAATACGGGTAGGTGCCGGCAACCACCACGGCCACCACCGACAACTGCTTGGTCAGCGCATTGAGCGGCAGGATCAGCAGGAACGACGCGATTGCCAGCACGGCCGCGACCATCACCGCTTCCCAGCCCCGGATCTTGCCGCTCGTGAGCGGGCGGTCGACCGTGCGCTTGACGTGGCGGTCGAAGTCGCGGTCGGCGTAGTCGTTGATGGCGCAGCCGGCTGATCGCATCAGCGCCGTGCCGATCACGAAGATCGCCAGCACATCGAGGGCCGGCACGCCGCCCGAGGCCATCCACAGCGCCCACAGGGTGGGCCACAGCAGCAACAGGATGCCGATCGGCTTGTCGGCCCGGATCAGGCGAAAGTAGAGCGCCAGCTTGTTCATGTGTTCGCTTTTTTGTCGCAAAAAATATTGATCGGAAGACAGCAATTCTAGCCGGTTTGGGGACGCTGCGCGGCGCACCCTTGCCGCAGCAGGCCGCATGCGATGTGCATGACAGGCAGATGTCACGACCAACCGTGCAGGGTAAAAAATTGTCTTTTTGTTGTCATTAACTTGACATGATCGTTTGCTTTAATGCATCGGTCCAAGCCGGGGTGGTAAGGACAGGCGGGCCGCCGCTCAGGCGCTGCCAACATTCGAGATGCCGGTCCACCGGCTCGCACGTCCAATCAATGGAGAAGTACACATGAACAACCACGACACGTCGCCGTCGCGCCGCAACCTGCTCAAGGGCATCGCCGGCGCCAGCGCGCTGCCATTCGTTGGCGCCTTCGCCGCGCTGCACGC
This sequence comes from Massilia aurea, assembly GCF_014200505.1. Taxonomy (GTDB): domain Bacteria; phylum Pseudomonadota; class Gammaproteobacteria; order Burkholderiales; family Burkholderiaceae_D; genus Telluria; species Telluria aurea_B. The sequence goes on from NZ_JACHBX010000005.1 coordinate 226,058, forward strand.
CCGTGAAGCTGCCGCCGCCAATGGCGTCACCGCGCTGGTCGACAGCCCGTACGGCCCGATCGCGCCGACCAATGACCTGAGCACCGGCCTGCCGCTGCTGCAACTGCCGCCTGGCTTCACGTACAAGAGCTATGGCTGGCGGGGCGACATCATGACCGACGGCCGGCCATGCCCGGCGGGCCACGACGGCATGGGCGTGATCGCCACCCGCAAGGTCGGCCGCAGCACCGAGCAGGTGTTGGTGCGCAATCATGAAATCACCAGCAGCGCAGCTGGCAATTTCATCAACGCCTACAGCTTCTACGACGGCGGCACGATCAACACCACCACGACCAACCGTTCGTGCGGCGGCACCACCAATCTGGTGTTCCGTGACGGCGACTGGGTCAGCATGACGCCAAGCCTGGGCGGCACCCAGCAGAACTGCGCCGGCGGCGTCACGCCGTGGGGCACGTGGCTGACCTGCGAAGAAGTCGGTTCCGACGCGATCACTGCCGGCGGCAAGAAGCACGGCTACGTGTTCGAAGTGACGGTCGATCCGCGCCAGACGACCGGTCAGCCGATCGTGAACATGGGCCGCTTCGCGCACGAAGCCGCCGCCGTCGATCCGACCAACTGCAATGTCTACCTGACCGAAGATGCATCGGGCAAGTCGGGCTTCTACCGCTACGTGCCAGACATCAAGACCGGTGCGGCCGGTTCGCTGGCGCGCGGCGGCGTGCTCGAGATGGCGAAGGTCAAGGGCGTCAACAACGTCAACCTGGCCACTGCATCGGTCGACCTGACGTACGAACTGGAATGGGTGTCGATCCCGAACCCGGACGCCAACCGCGGCAACAGCGTGGGCCTGAACGGCCAGGCAATCAGCAATGCCGCCGGTCCGTTCAACCAGGGCTGGGCCAAGGGCGCGCTGCGCATGAACCGCGGCGAAGGCATCTTTTACACCAAGGGCAAGCTGTACGTGATGGACACGTCGGGTGGCCCCGTCAACCGTGGCGCGATCTGGGAGCTGGACCTGGCCAGCCAGACGCTCAAGTGCATCTACTCGAGCCCGAGCCCGCTGATCGGCAATATGGGCGACAACCTGGCCGTCAGCCCGCGCGATGGCCTGCTGATCTGCGAAGACTCGTCCAGCCCGATCACCGATTCCTTCGGTTTCGGCCAGCGCCTGATGGGCCTGACGGGCGCCGGTGACGCCTACATCTTCGCCAAGAACAACGTGAACCTGACGACGGCCCAGCTGACCGCCGCCGGCAAGTCGACGGCGCTGGCCGGCGATGGCCGCGGCAATGAATTTGCCGGCGCCTGCTTCGATCCGACCGGCCGCTACCTGTTCGTCAATATCCAGACGCCGGGCATCACCTTCGCAATCTCGGGTCCATGGGCCAAGGGTCCGCTGTAATTTTCACCGTATTCATTCAAGGATATTCACCATGACCATCAACAAATTCATTACCGCCGGCCTGGTTGCGCTGGCGTTCTCGACGTCGAGCCACGCGGCGCTGCTGGTCAGCTCGAACAGTGCGGCCGGCAATGCCGTGACCGACTACAGCGCCGCCGGCGCTGTCTCGTTCGATCTGGCGCTGGGCAATTTTGCCGGCACGACGCTCAACTTCGTGCTGCAGGAAGCTGACCTGGCTGGACCGCTGAGCCTGAGCGCAATGGTGTTCAACCTGAGCGGCATGTCGTTCCCGCAGTTTAACTTTGGCTTGCAGGGCATTCGTTTCGCGGCGCCGGGCACCGTGACCGCGTTCTCGCAGGATCTCAGCGTCAATAGTTCGTTCTACAACGCGGCGATCACGTTCGCCAATGGCGAGCCGGCCGAGTTCCAGTTCGGGAACCCGACGCTCGTCAATGGCCGCAGCGACTGGCTGCTCGATACCACTGGCATGCGCGCTGGCGACACGTTCTCGATCGTGGCCGAAGTGCCGGAACCGTCGACGATCGCGCTGATGCTGCCGCTGCTGCTGGGTGGCTTGATGGTGGCCCGTCGCCGCCAAGGCTGATCGGCCTAGTTGCGTTGCTTTGAACGCGTGGACGGCATAGCCGTCCACCCTACGGATTTGCTCTAACGCAAATCAATTTCGCCCCGCGCTATGCCACGTGACGTTGAACGTGTGGGCGGCGTAGGGTGGGCGGGTATCCCGCCCACGCGTTTAGCGCAATTTTGCGCCGCGTGGACGGCGTTACGGGCGTTCCGGGTTCACGGCCCGCGCCGCGTCGCGCTGCGCGGCGAGCACCTCTGATGCACGCAGGATGTGCGCGATCCGGCTGACCTGGTCGGACGGCGGCTGCCTGACCAGCACCACCAGCACGCCCAGGCTGACGGCGAACACGACTGCCGACTGCACCGCAGTACCGATCCGCAACACGCGCCCCGGCAGCATCAGCAAGGCGCCAATGGCGATCCCGGCCAGCGCGCCACCGACGTGGGCCGCGTTATCGGTGCCGGTCATCAAGAAGCCCATGCCGATATTCAGCACCACCACCTGGAAGATGACTTTCAATTCGATTTTCGCCGCCGTGCCGGCGCACAGCGCATGCACCAGCAGGGCGCCGGACGCGCCGAGCAGCGCGCCGGATGCGCCAATGCTGACCGTGGTCGCGAAATGCGGCGTGAAGCCCATGGCCGATGGCACTAGCTCGTAGCTCGTGTTGCGCACGGCCACGCCTGCATACCACCAGGCGCTGGCCAGCCCACCGAACAGGCCCGACAACAGATAGAGCAATGCAAAGCGTGTGCGGCCCCAGACCGCCTCGGACAATGGCCCGATCTGCGACAGCATGAACATGTTCAGGCCCAGGTGCAGCGCGCCGCCGTGCAGGAACATCGACGTGACGAGCCTCGTCCAGTCGCCAGTGAGAGTGTAGGGGCCAAGGTTGCCGCCCCAGGCAGTCAGGTCGGCCGGGCTGGGCGACATCCAGTCGACGCCGTTCATGCCCAGATACACCCAGGCGCCCATATTGAGCAGGATGAGCCAGAAGGTGGGGGAGGTGAAGAAGCTCGGGCGCGTGCCCGGTGTGGTCTGCATGATTGTTACCGAAAATAAATTATCGGTGAAAATAGCACCTTTCAACGAAGCCGTCGATTCGATATCGCTCGTTCATTGCCAATCGCCTGCGACATCCTTGCGCTGCCAGCAATAGTGCGGGCATGACATCGGCAGGATGCTAGACTTTGGTTCCCGGGCACCACTGTCCGGCCATCCAGACCGATCGCATCGCAGGTCCGGGCCAGCGCATTTGCCCCGGCACGGCATGTGCATCGCCGCGCATCGACAGGCGCGCCATTACCCGTGCGCGCTTGCCAGGAATGCGACGCACCAGTCGCTTGCCATCCCGCGGATGTCGCGGTGTCCGCACCGTCACTCCCGCCCGGGCCGCGCCATGCGCCATGCGATCAAACACGTGCAAGGAGTCGTTTTGAATAGAATATTTTCCATGAGATTACTGGTCTCGCTGTCCCTGGCATTATTGCTGGGGCTGACCCAACCGCCGGCGTTTGCCGCCGGCCAGGATGCCGAGGCCCCCGCCGCCGCTGAACCCGCCGTCCCCGATCCGCTCAAGCGCGAGACCCCGCGCTCCATGGTCTCCGGCCTGCTTGGCGCGCTTGGCCAATCCGACTACGATCGCACCGCGTTGTACTTCGACTTGCCGCCAGCAACCAGCTCGCGCCAGCGTACCAACGCGGTGGAGCAAGCGCGCGCGTTCCATGCGGTGCTGGACGATGGCGGCACGCTCGACACCTTCATCACGCTCTCTAACGACCCCAACGGCAAGGTGAGTGACGACTTGCCGGTCGATCAGGAGCGCGTCGGTGAGATCGCCATCCAGGACAAGAAAATCCCGGTGCTGCTCACGAAAGGGCAGGACGGCGAGCACCAGGTGTGGCGCGTCTCGCGCGAGACGCTCACCCAGATCACCGCAGCCACCAAGCGCGCGCCCGTGGTCACCGAGCCTGCGGCCGACCAGGTCGTCGTCGCCGGCGCGCCGCTGAAGGATTGGGCGCTGCTGCTGGGCCTTGGCGTGCTGGTATTCGGCGGCTTGTGGATGCTGTCGGCACTGATCGTGTTCTGCATGCGCAAACTCGTGCCCGATCCGGAAGCCAATGGCCTGTACCGCTTCTTCGAGGCGGCGTTGCCGCCGGTGAGCCTGTTGATCGCTGTCGGCGTGTTCTACAACTGGGCCGAGCAGCTGCCGGTGTCGATCGTGGCGCGCCAGACCTTGCTGCGCTACACCGGCATCGTTTCCGTCATCGCGCTGGTGTGGTTCGGCCTGCGGCTGGTCGATGCGATCTCGGAACTGGCGATCGCCCGCATGCAGCGCAGCCAGCGGCGCCAGGTCATTTCGGTCATCACGCTGGCGCGCCGCGCCGCCAAGGTGATCCTGCTGGCGTTTTCGTGCATTGCGATCCTGAGCACCTTCGGCATCGACGTCACGACGGGTATTGCGGCGCTCGGTATCGGTGGTATCGCGCTGGCGCTGGGCGCCCAGAAGACGGTGGAAAACCTGGTCGGCAGCGTGACCGTGATCGCCGACCGCCCGATGCAGGTGGGCGACTTCATCAAGGTCGGCGACGTGGTGGGCACCGTGGAAGACGTCGGCATCCGCTCGACCCGCATCCGCACCAACGAGCGCACGGTGGTGACGATTCCGAATGGCGACCTGTCGGCGCGCCAGATCGAAAACTACGCTGCGCGCGACCGGTTCCTGTTCAATCCGGTGATCGCGATCGCTTATGGCAACTCGTCGGCCAAGCTGAAGGAAGCGATTTCCATCGTCCAGCAAGTTCTCGCCGAAGAAAAGAACATGGCGGAAGGGCACCGCGCGCGCCTGGGCAGCATCAGCGAGCGCGCCTTCAATATCGAGGTGTTTTCCCACATCGATGTGCACGAGTTCGACACGCAGGTGATCATTCGCGAAAAGCTGCTGCTGACGATCTTCGAGCGGCTGGAAGCGGCTGACATCAGCCTGGCGTTCCCGACCCAGACCATCGTGTTCTCGCCGTCGCAGCTCGAGGCGGTCAGGGGCGGGTCTGCGGCCAACGGCGATGCGGCCGATGTAGACGAGACCGCCAAAGCCGTTACACCCGCGCTGCCAGCGCCGCCAGTCGTCTGGACTGACGCTACGCCGCCGCCTCGTACGTGATCATCTCCACGCCGGCCAGATGACATTCACTCACCGCCTGCATCACCGCATCGATGGCGGCGCGGCGGGTGAAGCTCTTGCGCCAGGCGATCACGACGCGGCGCGACGGCGCCGGCCTGGTGAACGGCACATAGGCCAGCAAGCCGTTCGACTCGCTCAGGTCGGTGACCGACGCACGCGGCAGCACCGTCAGGCCGATGCCGCTGGCAACCATATGGCGGATCGTTTCCAGCGACGAGCCTTCGAACGTGCGCTGCATGCCGGTGCCACCGCCCGGCGCCGAGAAGCGCGCCATTTCCGGACACACTTCCAGTACCTGGTCGCGGAAGCAGTGGCCCGCACCGAGCAGCAGCATCGTTTCGCTTTTCAGGTCTTCGGCCGAAATTTCCTTGCGCTTGGCCCACGGGTGGTGTTTGGGCATCGCCACGATGAATGGCTCGTCGTACAGCGGCTGCACCGCCATGCCGTGGTCCGGCAGCGGCAGCGCCATGATCGCGGCGTCGAGCTCGCCCTGGCGCAGCAGTTCGAGCAGCTTGTGCGTGAAATTCTCTTGCAGCACCAGCGGCATCTGCGGCACCGTCTCGATCAGGTTTTTGACCAGTGGCGGCAGCAGGTACGGGCCGATCGTGTAGATCACCCCCAGGCGCAGCGGGCCCGCCAGCGGATCCTTGTTCTGTTTGGCCAGTTCCTTGATGGCAGCGGTCTGCTCCAGCACGCGCTCGGCCTGCGCCACGATCTGGGCGCCCAGGGGCGTGACGGAGACTTCGGAGCCGCCGCGCTCGAACAGCAGCACGCCCAGCTCGTCTTCCAGCTTCTTGATGGCGACCGACAGCGTGGGCTGGGCCACGAAACAGGCTTCGGCCGCGTGGCCGAAGTGCTTGGCGCGGGCGACGGCGACAATGTATTTCAACTCGGTCAGGGTCATGGTAGGCGTCTCGGCAAGGCGCGCTGCCGGCGCCTCGCGAGAGCGGGGCAGCAGGGCGCGCGCCATGAAATAATGGTGTAGCGAGAATGATAGTCGATATAATCTCTTGATAGGCTCCGCCTATGCATCTTTTCTGAAAGGCCCGCATGTCCACCACGTTTGGCCCGGCGGAAGCCCAGGTCTATATCCATAAACTGCTCACGGTGATGCATCACCAGGGCGGCTCCGACCTCTTCATCTCGGCTGATTTCCCGCCGAGCATGAAATACCAGGGCGCCATGAAAGCCCTCAGCCAGCAGCGCCTGAGCGGCGAAGTCACGCGCGCGCTCGCGGTCTCGCTGATGAACGAGCGTCAGCGCGCCGAGTTCGAAACAGAGATGGAGTGCAATTTCGCGATCTCGCTGCCCAACGTGTGCCGCTTTCGCGTCAACGTCTACGTGCAGCAGCAAAGCGTCGGCATGGTCGTGCGCACCATCTCGTCCGAGATCCCCAACTTTGAAAAGCTCGACCTGCCCGAGGTGCTCAAGGATGTCGTGATGACCAAGCGCGGCCTGGTGCTGGTCGTTGGCGGCACCGGTTCGGGCAAGTCGACGACGCTGGCGGCGATGATCGACTACCGCAACAACAATTCGGCCGGCCACATCATCACGGTGGAAGACCCGGTTGAATACGTCCACAAGAACAAGAATTGCCTGATCACGCACCGCGAAGTGGGCGTCGATACGCTGTCGTGGCATAACGCGCTGAAGAACACGCTGCGCCAGGCGCCGGACGTGATCCTGATCGGCGAGATCCGCGATACCGAAACGATGGAGCACGCGATCGCGTTCGCCGAAACGGGCCACCTGTGCCTGGGCACGCTGCACGCGAACAATGCCAACCAGACGATGGACCGGATCATCAACTTCTTCCCGGAAGAGCGGCGCAACCAACTGCTGATGGACCTGTCGTCGAACCTGCGCGCCATTGTTTCGCAGCGCCTGGTGCGTACCGAGGACGGCAAGGGCCGCAAGGCCGCCATTGAAATCCTGCTCAACACGCCGACGATTGCCGAGATGATCCTGAAAGGGAACTTCCAGAGCATCAAGGAGATCATGCACAAGTCGCGCGAGCTCGGCATGTGCACGTTCGACCAGGCCTTGTTCGAGCTGTACAACAAAGGCTTCATCAGCTACGACGAAGCGATCCGCAATGCCGACTCGGCTAACGGCCTGCGCCTGCAGGTCAAGCTATCGGGCGAGCGCAAGGAACCGGGCCTGCCGGCCGGCGCGGCGCGGCCATCCGAATTGTCGATGGCGCTCGATGAAGAACCCGACGACGAACTGCCCAAACACTGACACTGAATACCCATGCCTTCATTTGAAAACAAGCTCTGCACGCGCGCCGACCTGGCTGCGCGGATCGCCGCACTGCCAAAGCCGGTGGTGCTGACCAACGGCGTATTCGACATCCTGCACCGTGGCCACGTGACCTATCTGGCGCAGGCGCGCGAGCTGGGCGCCTCGCTCGTGGTGGCAGTCAACACGGATGCGTCCGTCAAGCGGCTGGGCAAGGGCGACGACCGCCCGCACAACACGCTGGCCGATCGCATGGCGGTGCTGGCTTCGCTGGAATCGGTCAGCCTGGTGGTCGAATTCGACGAACAGACGGCGCTCGAAGTGGTGCAGGAAGGCCGGCCCGATATCTATGCCAAGGGCGGCGACTACGTCATGGACCAGATTCCCGAAGGGCAGGCCGTGCTGGCCTATGGCGGGCGCGCGGTGGCGATCGACTTCAAGCATGACCGCTCGACCACGAAATTAGTGGCGCGGATCCGGGGCTGACCCGCATGGCCAAACTCCCTGTGATGCCGGCACTGGCCAGCCTGTATCCGCCAGCGCCCGACGGCATCGTCAATCTTGAGCACGGCTATTTTGGCGCGATGGCGCAGCCGGTGCAGGCGGCGCTGGTCGAATCGGTCGACTATCTGAATCATCATCTGAGTCCGTTCCTGCGGAGCAGGCAGGCCTTCGAGCATGGCGGGGTGCTGTGCGCGCGGCTGGCCAAGCTGATCAACGCCGAACCGTATGAGATCCTGCTCACGCGCAGCGCGAGCGAATCGATGCAGGTGCTGATCGGCCAGTACCACCGGCTGGCGCCGGGCGACGGCGTCCTGTGGAGCAACCTCGATTATCCGGCGATGCGCTATGCGATGGCGTGGCTGGAAGGACGGCGCGGCGTGGTGCCGACCGAACTGCAATTGACGCTGCCCTTGTCCGGTGATGCGCTGCTGGAACAGTATGCGACGGCGATCCGCGATACGCCGGGGCTGAAATTGCTTTTGCTCTCGCAAGTATTTCCGGCCAATGGCCAGTCGGTGCCGGTGCGCGAGATCGCCGCACTGGCGCGGGCGCGCGGCGTCGATGTGCTGGTCGACAGCGCGCATGCGCTGGGCCAGCTGGACGTCGACGTGCAAGCGATGGGCATCGACTTCGCGGGCTTCAACCTGCACAAGTGGATCGGCGCGCCGCCGGGGCTGGGCTTTGCGTACATCCGGTCGTCACGCCTGGACCGGATCGAGCCGCACTTCGGCGACCGCGATTATCCGGCGGACGATATCCGGGGGCGCCTGCATGCCGGCATGCCGCCGATGAGCGCGATCATGGCGGCGCCGGTGGCGCTGGACGTGCATGCGCAATTGGGCGGCTCCCCCGCAAAAGGCGCGCGGCTCGCGTGGCTCAGGAATTACTGGGTGCAGCGCGTGGCGGACCTGCCGGGCCTACAGTTGATGAGTCCGTTGGTGGGCGACACGGCGCTGGCGGCGTTCACGATCGACGGCATGCGCGCGCGCGACGTGCAGGCGGCGCTGCTGGAGCGCTTTGGCGTGTTCACGGTGGAGCGGCCGGTGGGCGCCGCCAGCCTCGTGCGGGCCACGGTGGCGTTGACGACCACGGTGGAAGAACTCGATCGCCTGGTGGAGGGCTTGACGGTGCTGACCCGCGAAGCGGCAGGTGCCTGATGACGGGCACGTCGATGTACACGCTCTCGCCCATTCCCGCAGACCTGATCCATGGCGCGGTCGAGCTCGAACGCACCGATGCCGGCCTGCTGCCGCAGCGTTTGCCGGCCTGGGCGCTCGCGCAGCACCTGGATGTGCAACTGGCGCTGGCTGCGGCGCAGCCATCCGGCGTGCGGCTGGTGTTTCGGACGACGGCCCGTGTCGTCGAGGCGCTGGTGCTGCCAACCAAGCGCCGCTACGGCAAGATGGTGCCGCGGCCCGACGGTATCTTTGATCTGGTGGTCGATGGGAAGCTGCTTGCCCAGGCGAGCGCGCCGGGTGGCAAGCTCCTTGAGATCGACATGATCAGCGGCGCAACGCGGGTACATCCGGGCGAGCCGCACTGGCTGCGCTTTACCGACCTGCCGGCGGGCGACAAGACCGTCGAACTCTGGTTGCCGCATGACGAGACGACCGAGCTGGTGAGTTTGCGCGCGGATGCGCCGGTGTCGCCGCTGTTGGCAGGCAGCCAGCGCCGCTGGCTGCACCATGGCAGTTCGATCAGCCAGGGCTCGAATGCGACCCACCCGACCGGCATCTGGCCTGCAGTGGCTGCCGGTCTGGCCAACGTCGACCTGTTCAATCTTGGCTTCGGCGGCAATGCCTTGCTCGATCCGTTCACGGCGCGCACGATCCGCGATCTGTCGGCGGACCTGATCAGCCTGAAGCTCGGCATCAACCTCGTCAACACCGACCTGATGCGCGTGCGCGCGTTCGGGCCGGCCGTGCACGGCTTTCTCGACACGATCCGCGAAGGGATGCACCGGAGCACGCCGCTGCTGGTGATTTCGCCGACCTGGTGCCCGATCCACGAAACGACGCCGGGGCCCACCATGTTCGATGGCAAGGCCATGGAGCAGGGCAGGCTCCTGTTCCGTGCGATGGGCAACGACGCCGAGCGGCGTCAGGGCAAGCTGACGCTGGGTGTGATCCGCGAGCAGTTGCAGAGGATCGTCGCGCAGCGGGCAGCGACCGATGCGCACATCCATTACCTCGATGGCAGCGCGCTGTATGGGGCCGCGGACAACGCGCACCTGCCGCTGGCGGATGCGCTGCATCCGGACGCTGCCACGCACCGGCTGATCGGCGAACGGTTTCATGCGCAGGTGTTTGCCGATGGCGTGTTCGGCCATCGGGGCTGATTTGCTCAGAGCATCGTGCGGAACGTTGCGCGCAGATGCTCAACGAAAGTGGCCGGGTTTTCCATCGCCGCGAAGTGGCCACCGCGTTCGGCCTCGCCAAAGAAGCGCAGGTCGGCGAAGCGCGATGCGGCCCATCGCTCCGACAGCCGCATCTGCTCGCCTGGAAACATGCTGATGCCGGCTGGCAGGGGCAGCGGGGCAGTGGGCATGCCGCGCGCCATCTCGCGTGCGCCTTCCCAGTAAAAACGTGCCGAACTGGGTCCGGTATTGGTCAGCCAGTACATCATCACGTCGTCGATCAGGCGGTCCGGCGCGATCGTGCGCTCCGGCTGGCCGTCGGTATCGGACACATCCTGGAACAGCGCGTACAGCCAGCTGGCCAAGCCCACCGGCGAGTCGGCCAGCGCAAACGCGACCGATTGCGGGCGCGTGCACTGGAGCTTCATGTAGCCCGAATAGTCCTTTTCGTAGCGCGCGGCATCGTCGAGCATGCGCTGTTCTTCTGGCGTTGCGTCAGCGATTTCCTGCTCGGTCGGGTGAAACATCACCATATTCAGGTGGATGCCCGCCAGGCCCGGCACGCGCATGTGCGCCATGGCGCTCGTGACCGCCGCGCCCCAGTCGCCACCTTGCGCCACCCAGCGCTCGCCATAGCCGAGGCGGCGCATCAATTCCGCAAACGCCTGCGCCGTGCGGCCCACGCCCCAGCCCGGTTCGGTCGGCTTGTCGGAAAAGCCAAAGCCGGGCAAGGCTGGAATCACCAGATGGAATGCATCGGACGCCAGGCCGCCATGCGCCTGTGGCTGCGTCAGCGGACCGATCAGCTCGCGAAATTCCAGCACGGAGCCCGGCCAGCCATGCGTCAGCAGCAGTGGGGTCGCGTTCGGTTCCGGTGAGCGGATATGCAGGAAGTGAATGCCCAGCCCATCGATGACGGTACGGCTGCTGCCCCATTCGTTGAGCGCCGCTTCCGTGCTGCGCCAGTCGTAACCGTCCTGCCAGCGTTCCACCAGTGCGCGGATGCGGGCCAGTTGCGGGCCCTGCGAGGTGTCGTTGACGGTCTCGGTATCGGGCCAGCGCGTGCGCGCCAGGCGGTCGGCAAGGTCGGTCAGGTCGGCGTCTGGAATATGGATGGGAAATGCGTCGATTGCAGTGTGCATGGCGGGCCTGTCAAGTCGGTGATGGGGCAGTGGGCAGGGCCGGCGCGGCCCAGGTCCTTTTGGGTTTTACAGAACGATCTCGCCCTGGTCGGCGCTGCTCCAATAGTGGATTCGGGCGGCGCGAACGCGTATCATGACCAATCCCGGCGTGTCGACGCCTTGCTCGAACCAATGGTCGAGCCCTGCCGTCCAGTGCTCTGCAAACATGGCTTTGTCGCGAATCAGTTCCGCGTTGCCTTGTACCGCGATGAACAGCGGTGGCTGCCCATGTGGTCCAGGGGCACCGGTAAAGGTCAGACCGACCGCTGCGTCGCCCTCGATGTCCGCCACCGTACGGGCCTGGTCGTAGGTGAAAAAGTAGCTGTCCCCGTCATAATCGACCTCGCCGTTGTTGCTCATGGGCCGGCTGGCGAAAGCGCCGCCTTCGGTGCGGGTCGAGAGCATGCCAAAATCAATGGCCCTCATATTGTCAGATAGAAATTTCAAACGCATGTCCATCGCTTCACCTTTGATTGAGAGTCCAGAAACTGAACTATACCATTCAGTTCAGTTTATTATGATGACTATTTTGCCATGCGCGTGACATCCAACCTGCAGGAGCCAGAACCAGCGCCAGCCACACGTAAGCGCGGTGGCCGGCCATCTGCCGAGCATGCTGGCGAAGTGGACCGCCGCATCCTCGACGCAGCGACAACCCTGTTCCTGCGCGCGGGTTTCGATGCAACGAGCTGCGACCAGGTCGTCGCCATGGCGGGCGCCGGCAAGGCAACGCTGTACGCGCGCTACGCTAACAAGGATGCGTTGTTCAGCGCGGTCGTGCACCGCGCGCTTGAGGGCACGGCGCCGGCTGCGCCCGACCTGGCGCCTGCCATGTCGATACGGGAACGCTTGCGCGCAGTGGGGCTGCATCTGCTGCAGCAGGCGCTCACGGAAGAGTCGGTGGCGCTGCTGCGGGTCTGTTTGACGACCGCGCAGCGGCTACCAGAATTGTCGCGGATGGTGGACCAGTCTGGACGCGACAGCGGCGTGGCGAGCATCGTTGACGCGCTGGCCGGGCCGGCGCAAGACCAGGCCGCAGCGGCCACGGCCGTCGCGCAGCGCTTCATCGACCTGGTCATCGTGCCGCAGCAGATGCGCGCGCTGGTTGGCGACGACCGCGAGCAACTCGACGCCGCCGCACCACGCCGGGTCGATGAAGCCATCGACCTGCTGGCGCGCGCCGGTCTGCTCGAAGCCTTCGAGGCAGTAACGCCGGTTCAGGCGCCGCCGGCGTAGCCGTTCTGGCGCCAGGCTTCGTAGACGACGACTGCCACGGTATTGGACAGGTTCAGGCTACGGTTGTCGGGTCGCATCGGCAAGCGGATGCGCTGGGCGGGTGGGAAGGTCTCGCGCAGGGCAGGGGGCAGGCCGCGCGATTCCGGGCCGAACACGAATACGTCGCCCGGCTGGAAGTGGGCCTCGGCGAAGGGCGCCGAGCCGTGCGTGGTCAGGGCGAACATGCGCGCCGGATCGGGTTGGGTGTCCGCCAGAAACGCATCCCAGTCCTTGTGCACCTTCATCGTCGCGTAGTCGTGGTAATCGAGCCCGGCGCGGCGCATCTTGGCGTCGTCCAGCGGAAAGCCGAGCGGCTCGATCAGGTGCAGTTGCACGCCAGTGTTGGCGCACAGGCGGATCACATTGCCGGTATTCGGCGGGATTTCTGGTTCGACCAGGACGACGTGGAACAACGTGCTTCTCCTTGATGATGAGGCTTATCCATGCGGCGGGGTGCGCGCGAAGACGATGTTCGTCACGCGCGCGGCGCCCGCCCGTTTCAATACGGCGGCAATTTCTGCCAGCGTGTGGCCGCTCGACATGACATCGTCGACCACGCCCACATGCCGGCCATGTACGTCGAACGTGCTGCTCACGCCAAACGCGCCCCGCACGTTCCTGCGCCGGTCGCCTGGTGCGGCGCCCGATTGCGGCGCTGTCTCGCGCAGCCGGTGCAGCAGTTGCGGGACGACCGGTACGCCCAGCGCGCGGGCCAGTGGGCGCGCGACTTCGAGCGCCTGGTTGTAGCCGCGCTCGATCAGGCGTGCCGGGCCCAGCGGCACCGGGCACAGCACGTCGGGCAATGCCCGCGACTCGGACGCGATGGCCGCATGCAGCACCCGCGCCATCCACGGCGCCAGCGCCAGTTGCGCGCCAAACTTCAGCTGCAGCACCAGGCTATCGAGCGGCGATGCGTAATCACAGGCTGCCCAGGTGGCGTCGAAGGGCGGCGCCTGCGCCAGACAGGCGCCGCAATGCCGTGTGCTGTCCAGCGCGCCGGTCGGGTTGGCGCAACAGGGGCAACGCGGCGCCGGCGCCACATACGCCTGCTCGCAAGCCGCGCACACCGCCGCCCGCGCCTGACCGCCACAGAGTGCGCAGCATGAGGGCAGGAGCGCGTCCAGCAGCGCGTGCACGAGGCGCATCGGCAGCGGGCGAAGGTCCGGCATCGGCTCGGCGTCCCACAAACGGTTAAACTGCCCACATTATCTCATCACGCATCCGATCCCATGGCATCTCCTCAATCCCCGTCCAAGCTGAGCGCGCCCATTGACCTGTCGCGTGTGCGCAACCTGTTCGCGCGGCCCGAACGTATTGCGTCGTCGGATTTCCTGCGCCGCGAAATCGCCGCGCGCATGCACGAGCGCCTGGCCCTGGTGAAGATCATCCCGAAGCAAGTGCTCGACGCCGGCTGCGGCCCCGGGGGCGACCTGGCCCTGCTGCAAAAGACCTATCCCTCGGCGCAGATCGTCGGCCTGGATGGCGCCGGCGCCATGGCGCGCGCGGCGAAAAAGCCGGGCGCCTCGGGTTCGCTCAATCAGTTATTGAGCCGGCTGATGCCGGCCAAGGCAGGTGTCGACATTCTGTGCGGTGACTACGGCAACCTGCCGCTCGGCCCGAACTCGGTCGATTTGTTGTGGTCGAACTTGGCATTGCACTGGCATCCGCTGCCCGACCGCGTGTTTGCCGAATGGCGCCGCGTGCTGCGCGTCGAGGGCTTGCTGATGTTTTCCAGCTTCGGTCCCGACACGTTCACCGAACTGCGCACGGCATTTGCGGCGCTGGATGCCTACCCGCACACGTTGCCATTTGTCGACATGCACGATTTCGGCGATCAGCTGGTCGAGGCGGGCTTTTCGACACCGGTCATGGACATGGAGCGCATCACGGTCACCTACGACACGCCACAGGCGCTGCTGCGCGATGTGCGCGCACTGGGCGGCAATCCGCTCGAATCGCGCCGGCGCGGCTTGATTGGCCGTGCGGCCTGGCAGCGTGTGCTCGCTGCGCTCGAGGCGCAGCGCCTCCCCGATGGCAAGCTGGGCCTGACGTTCGAAGTGATCTATGGGCACGCGTTTCGCCCGGCCCCGCGCCAGACGGCAGCTGGCGAATCGATCGTCCGCTTCCAGCCACGCAAGCCGTAACGGCGTCGCCGTGCACGGGCAGATTGGCGGGGCCCCCGATATTCCTTGAATAAAAATTAGTGCTTTAGATATAATCAATTGCTATTTTTCACGTCTAGCCGATAGAATCGCTTGAAAAAGCGGCATCGCAAGCCGCGAAACAGAGTCAAAACAGAAACAGAAAAAGAATTGCAGCAGCCGCAGAGATGCCCCGGCACGGCATCGGTGTTCTGCGGCCAGCACGGAGCGGCGTCGTTCGTTCGTGGAATGGCTGACCGTTTAAAAATAATTCTTATTTTTTGGGTGGTTGGGGACATACATGACATATGCAACGCGACTTCGGGCCGTGCTGTACGGCTGTGCCGTACTCGGCGCCGCCGCTGGCTCTGCGCCTGCTTGGGCGCAGCAACTGACGGGCCGGCCTCAGGAGCACCAGCTCAATATGCAGGCCCCGGTCACCGCCGTCGGCGCCGACATCTACGGCTTGCACATCTGGATGATGATCGTCTGCCTGGTGATCTTCGTCGCCGTGTTCGGCGTCATGTTCTACTCGGTCTTCAAGCACCGCAAATCCCTCGGCCACAAGCCGGCCACCTTCCACGAATCCACCGCTGTCGAAATCGCCTGGACGATCGTGCCGTTCCTGATCGTCATCGGGATGGCGCTGCCGGCCACCAAGACCGTCGTCGCCCTGAAAGACACGTCCAATGCCGACCTGACCATCAAGGCCACCGGTATGCAGTGGAAATGGGGCTACGACTACCTGAAAGGCGAGGGCGAGGGCATCTCGTTCCTGTCAAACCTGTCCACGCCACGCTCGCAGATCGGTGAGCCCGGCGTCGCCCCCACTGAGGCCCGTACCGAGAACTACCTGCTCGAAGTCGATAACGAGATGGTCGTGCCGGTCAACAAGAAGATCCGCATGGTGTTCACGGCCAACGACGTGATCCACGCCTGGACCGTGCCGGCGTTTGCCATCAAGCAGGATGCGATCCCCGGCTTCGTGCGCGACGGCTGGTTCAAGGCCGAGCGGCCTGGCGTGTACCGCGGCAACTGCGTCGAGCTGTGCGGCAAGGACCACGCGTTCATGCCGATCGTCGTGCGCGTCGTGTCCGATGCCGACTACACGGCCTGGGTCGCAGGCAAGAAAAAAGAGATGGCGGCGCTGGCCGACGACCCGACCAAGGTCTGGACCATCGACGAACTCAAAACCCGTGGTGAAGCCGTCTACACCGCCAACTGCGTGGCCTGCCATCAGGTCAACGGCAAGGGCATCCCGGCCGCGTTTGCGGCACTGGACGGCTCGCCGAATGTCTTGGGCAGCAAGGCGCACCAGATCGACATTTTGCTGCACGGCCAGAAGAGCGGCAAGTTCCCGACCGCGATGCCGGCCTGGCCGCAATTGTCCGACACCGAGATCGCCGCCGTGATCACCTATACCCGCAATTCCTGGTCGAACAAGGCTGCGGAAAATATCGTCCAGCCGGCCGAAGTCCTGGCCGCCCGCAAATAATGTCCGCCACCAACGCACGTAACGAGCAGGGGTAACGCCATGAGCACCACGACGATCGACCACGCACCAGGTCACGGCAATGAGCACGGCAATGAGCACGGCCACGCACACGACGAACACCACGACCATCCGCACGGTTGGCGTCGCTGGGTGTATGCCACCAACCACAAGGACATCGGCAGCCTGTACCTGTGGTTCTCGTTCATCATGCTGCTCTCGGGCGGCGTGCTGGCGCTGATGATCCGGGCCGAGCTGTTCCAGCCCGGCCTGCAGTTCGTGCGCCCCGAATTCTTCAACCAGCTCACCACGATGCATGGCCTGATCATGGTGTTCGGCGCGATCATGCCGGCCTTCGTCGGCTTTGCCAACTGGATGCTGCCGCTGCAGGTCGGCGCATCCGACATGGCGTTTGCGCGCATGAACAACTTCTCGTTCTGGCTGCTGCCACCGGCGGCGATCCTGCTGGCCACGTCGTTCCTGGTGCCGGGCGGGGCCACCGCTGCCGGCTGGACGCTGTACGCGCCGCTGTCGACGCAGATGGGCCTGGGCATGGACATGGCGATCTTCGCGATGCACATCATGGGCGCCTCGTCGATCATGGGCTCGATCAACATCATCGTCACCATCCTGAACATGCGCGCGCCCGGCATGACCCTGATGAAGATGCCGATGTTCTGCTGGACCTGGCTGATCACCGCCTACCTGCTCATCGCCGTGATGCCGGTGCTGGCCGGCGCGATCACGATGACGCTGACCGACCGCCACTTCGGCACCTCGTTCTTCAATGCCGCTGGCGGTGGCGATCCGGTGATGTACCAGCACATCTTCTGGTTCTTCGGCCACCCCGAGGTCTACATCATGATCCTGCCGGCGTTCGGCATCGTCTCGCAGATCATTCCGGCGTTTGCCCGCAAGCCGCTGTTTGGCTACGCCTCGATGGTCTACGCAACGGCGTCGATCGCGATCCTGTCGTTCGTCGTCTGGGCGCACCACATGTTCACGACCGGCATGCCGGTCACGTCGCAGCTGTTCTTCATGTACGCGACGATGCTCATTGCCGTGCCCACCGGCGTCAAAATCTTCAACTGGGTCGCCACGATGTGGAAGGGCTCGATGACGTTCGAGACGCCGATGCTGTTTGCGGTCGGCTTCATTTTCGTGTTCACCATCGGCGGCTTCACGGGCCTGATCCTGGCGGTCACGCCAATCGACATCCAGGTGCACGACACCTATTACGTCGTGGCCCACTTCCACTACGTGCTAGTGGCCGGCTCGCTGTTCGCGCTGTTCGCGGGCTTCTATTACTGGGCGCCAAAGTGGACCGGGCACATGTACCCGGAAGCGCGCGGCAAGATGCACTTCTGGCTCTCGCTGATCACGTTCAACGTCACGTTCTTCCCGATGCACTTCCTGGGCCTGGCCGGCATGCCGCGCCGCTATGCCGATTACGCGGTGCAGTTCACCGACTTCAACATGATCGTCTCGATCGGCGCATTCGGCTTCGGCTTCAGCCAGGTGTACTTCCTGTTTGCAGTCGTGCTGCCGACGATCCGCGGCGGCGCCAAGGCGCCCGCGAAACCGTGGGAAGGCGCCGAAGGCCTGGAGTGGACCGTGCCGAGCCCGGCGCCGTTCCACACCTTTGAAACGCCGCCGCTGGTGAAGTAAGGACAATCCGATGACCGCGCCACGCAAACCCAATAACCTGAGAACCGCGCTGTGGCTGGCCGGCCTGGCGCTGTTCTTCTTCATCAGCGTGTTCGTCAAGTTCACGCTGCTGCGCTGAGATGGCCACCGGCGTCAAACTGCTGCGCCTGAACCGCCGCACCTTCGGCAAGCTGGTGGTGGTGGCCGTGGCGATGTTCGGCTTCGGCTATGCACTGGTGCCCGTGTACCGGCAGATTTGTGAAGTCCTGGGCATCAACGTGCTCACGCAGCAGGATGGGTTTGTCGCGGCGCCGACCAATAGCCAGGTCGACAAGTCGCGCACGATCACGATCGAGCTCGACGGCAATTCGCAGGGCCCGTGGCGGTTCCGGCCGACCACGCGCAGCATCGATGTGCATCCGGGCGAACTGGCCACCGTCATGTACGAGGTCGTCAACACGCAGGGCAGGGCGGTCAAAGCGCAGGCGATTCCCAGTTACGCGCCGCAGTCGGCCACGCCGCACTTCATGAAGGTCGAGTGCTTCTGCTTCCGCGAGCAGACGCTGGCCCCGAACGAAGCGCGCCAGATGCCGGTGGTGTTCTTCATCGATCCCAAATTACCGCGCGAAGTGAAGAACATCACGCTGTCGTACACGTTTTTTGAAATTGGCGGGGCGTTCAAGGCTGCCGCCGCGCCGAAAGAAGGCGATGCAAACGGATAAGCCCCATCAGCGCAAGGGGAGTTTTCTGGCCAGCATGAAGGCCGTGCTGTGGTCGTTCTTCGGGGTGCGCAAGCGCGCCGATTACGAGAACGATGCGGCCAGCCTGAACCCGGTCCACGTGATCGTCGCCGGCCTGATCGGGGTGGCGATCTTCATCGGCCTGATCATGCTGGCGGTGAGTTTCGCGGTGGCATAAGTACGTCATTCCCGCAGAGGCGGGAATCCAAGCAAGCATGCATGACGCAACAATCAACAGCATCGCCCGAGGAGATAAAGATGAGTTCGTCACAACCAGCTTCGCCACAGACCGCCGCGCCTTATTACTTCGTTCCCGGCCCCTCGCGCTGGCCGCTGCTGGCCGGCCTGTCGATGCTGGTGACGATGGCCGGCGCGTCGGGATGGGTCAACGGGCTGCCGTTCGCGATGCCCGTGTGCCTGACGGGCATTGTCGCGATGCTGGTCGTGCTGTACTTCTGGTTCGGCGAAGCAATTGGCGAATCCGAATCCGGGTTGTACGGCAAGCGCATCGATTTGTCGTTCCGCTGGTCGATGAGCTGGTTCATTTTCTCGGAAGTGATGTTCTTCGGCGCGTTCTTTGGTGCGCTGTTTTATGCACGCGTGATTTCGATGCCGTGGCTGGGCGACCTGGATCACCAGATCCTGTGGCCTGATTTTTCGGCGCACTGGGGCAATACCGGACCGGCCGGCATCGTCGAGGGGTTCCGCACGATGGGGCCGTTCCCGATCCCGACCATCAACACGGCGCTGCTGCTGACGTCGGGCGTGACGCTGACCATTTCGCACCACGCCCTGCGCGCCGGCCACCGCGCCAAGACGGCGTTCTGGCTGGCCGCGACCATTTTGCTGGGCGCCGTGTTCATGGGCTTCCAGGTGTATGAATACATGCACGCCTACCAGGACCTGAACCTCAAGCTCACGTCGGGCATCTACGGTTCGACCTTCTTCATGCTGACCGGGTTCCACGGTTTCCACGTGACGATGGGCGCGATCATGCTGTCGGTGATCCTCTACCGCGTTCTGCGCGGGCACTTCACGGCCGAGCACCACTTCGGCTTTGAAGGCGCCGCATGGTACTGGCACTTCGTCGATGTGGTGTGGCTTGGGCTGTACGTGGTGGTGTACTGGCTGTAACGGGGGTGGGGCGATGGTTGAACGCGTGGAAGGCGGAGCCTTCCACCCTACGGTCATCTGGCACGGTCGATCATTCCAGGGCGGATGGGTCCAATGATGACCTGGCATCGCTCATCGTAGGGTGGACGGGTTCCCCGTCCACGCGTTCACGCTCATGCAACGCCGTCAACCCTGATCCACGTGCACCTCAACGCAAACCCGTCGGCGCAATCCACCCCATCTGGTGCGCCGCCAGCAGGCACAGGAACAGCACGATCGACAAGCCCACCCGCAGCGCCAGCGCATTGACGGTGCGGTTGGTGCGCCCCTTGTCGCGCATCATGAAGAACAGGGCCGACGCCAGGCTGGCCAGGATCAGGACGAAGGCGATGGCAACGAAGATTTTCATGATGGACCCGCGAAAGGTTGAGAATTCATTGTAATGCGCTTCGCCTTCCGATTTCGCCCCGTCGCCCTGATTGCAGCACTGATTGTGGCCCTCATCGGCATCCTGCTCGGCAACTGGCAACAGGACCGGGCCGCCTACAAGACCGACCTGCAGGCGCGCCAGCTGGCGCGTGCCGCCGAGCCGCCATTCAACCTCGATCCCAACATCGCCGCCTCCCCGGATCTTGAATTTCGCCGCGTGCGTGTGCACGGCGAATTCATTGCCGGCTGGCCCGTCCTGCTCGCGAACCGCCCGCGCGGGAGCCAGTCCGGGTTCTATCTCGCAATGCCGTTTAAAATAGCGGGTGCGGACGAGCACGTGCTGGTGCTGCGTGGCTGGTTGCCGCGCCAGGCCGAGTTCGACAAGCTGCCAACGTTTGCGACGCCAGCCGGGCCGGTCACGCTCGAAGGACGGCTCGTCCTGTCCGCTGGCAAGGTGATGGAACTGGGCGACGGCCCGCCGCTGGCGCCGGGCGCGGCGGTGCAGAACCTGACGCCGCAAGCGCTCGCACAGGCAAGCGGCCTGCGCCTGCTGCCGTTCCTAGTGCAGCAAACGTTGCCGGCGACGCCGGCAGACCTGATGGCGCGCGACTGGCCGCTGCCCGAGGCAGGCATCGACAAACACCGCGGCTATGCCTTCCAGTGGTATGCACTGGCGGCGCTGGCCCTTCTTTTTTATGTGATGACGGGATTTCGACGTGGCTCAAGAACAACTCGCTGACCCTGACACCGCGCGCCGCCGTGGCCGCCTCAAGCTGCTGCTAGTGCTGCTGATCTGCGCTGCGCCGCTGATCGTGTCGTACATTACCTTCTACATCGTCAAGCCGACCGACCGCACCAACTACGGCACGATCCTCGATGCGCGCACGCTGCCGATCCCGCAGATGGCCACGACCACGCTCGACGGCCAGCCGCGCACGCTCGCCGACCTGAAAGGCAAATGGGTCATGCTGCGCGTGGGCGGGGGCAAGTGCAACGATGAATGCATGCGCCAGCTGTACGCGATGCGCCAGTGGCGCACGATGCAGGGCAAGAACATGGAACGCATGGAACGCGTGTGGCTGATCACGGACAGTGAACCGCTCGACACCGTCATGATGCGCGAATACGACGGCATGGAATTGCTGCGCGCGCCGGCTGCGACGGTGGCGAAGTGGCTACCGACCGAAGCAGGCCACCCTCCGAGCGACCATATCTACCTGATCGACCCGCTGGGCAACCTCATGATGCGCTTCCCGTTCCAGCCCGAACCGGGCCGCGTCTACAAGGACATCGCCAAACTGCTCAAGGCATCGGCCATCGGCTGAACCACGTTACCGGTAAAGAATCACATGGACCTGTCTTCCCTCATACACCTCGGCCTGATGGGCCTGCTCGTGGCCAGCCTGCCGCTGGCGATCGTCTGGATGTCGTCCGACGCCCACAAATACCGCAAACTGGTCTGGGTGATGGTGTTTTTGACGTTCGACCTGATCGTGTTCGGCGGATTCACGCGCCTGACCGACTCGGGCCTGGGTTGCCCGGACTGGCCGGGCTGCTACGGCGAAGCCAACCCGTTCCTGGCGCACGAGCAGATTGCCGCGGCCGAAGCGGCGATGCCGACCGGTCCGGTCACGGTGGCCAAGGCCTGGATCGAGATGATCCACCGCTACCTGGCGATGGGCATCGGCGCGCTGATCCTGGCGCTGCTGTTCACGTCGGTAAAACAATGGCGCCGGACGCACGACGCCGTGTTCCAGCCGGCCATGCCGATCGCGTTGCTGGCCTCGGTGCTGGTGCAGGGCGCTTTCGGCGCCTGGACCGTCACGCTCAAGCTGCAACCGGTGATCGTCACGATCCACCTGTTGCTGGGCATGACGCTGCTGGCGATGCTGGTCTGGATGGGCTGCCGCGAAGACGCGCTGCTCAAGCGGCCGGCGCCGTTGCAGGGGCCTGGAATGATCGCGCGGCTGCGCAGTCTGCGCTGGCTGTCGCTACTCGCCGCCATCGTGCTCACCGTGCAGATCGCGCTGGGCGGGTGGGTAAGCACTAACTATGCAACCATGGCCTGCGACACGTTCCCGCTGTGCCAGGGTGCGATCGTGCCGGAACTCGACTTCGAGCATGGCTTCCACCTGTGGCGCGAGCTGGGCAAGACGATGGAAGGGCATTATTTGCCGTTCTCGGCGCTGGTGGCGATCCACTGGGTGCACCGCGCCTTTGCGCTGGCCGTCGTGCTGGTGCTGGGTCTGGCGGCGTGGCGTGCCTGGCGTCTGCCGGCGCTGGGCAAGACCGCACGCCTGCTGGTGCTGGTCATGGTGGCGCAGCTGTTCACCGGCATCGCGACCGTGTATTTCAGCTTCCCGCTGGCGATTGCCGTCATGCATAACGCCGGGGCGGCGCTGCTGGTGATTTTGGTGACCATGTTAAACTACCGGGTGAAGTTCCAACTCGACGCGGCCTGCGCTGTCCCAGCGCCCGGACTCGCCGCGTCCGCAAGCACCCATTGATGACAACCCAGACAGCCATTTCCAAGCCCCAGAGCCGTTTCTCGCAGTATTGGACCCTGACCAAGCCGCGCGTGACGAAGCTGGCGGTATTTTGCGCCGTGATCGGGATGTTTCTCGCCACGGACGGCTTCCCGGGCTGGCAAACGCTGATCGCCGGCACCGCCGGTATCTGGCTGCTGGCGGCCGCCGCATTCGCTGTCAATTGCCTGGTCGAGGCGCGCGTCGATGCGCGCATGACGCGCACCGCGCGCCGCGCCACCGCCTCGGGCGAACTGAGCACGACGCAGACCGTGGTCTTTTCGTCGATCATCGGCGGCCTGGGCATGCTGGTGCTGTACACGCTCGTCAATCCGCTGACCATGTGGCTGACCTTCGTCACGTTCGTCGGCTACGCCTTCATCTACACGCTGCTGCTCAAGCCGAACACGTCGCAGAACATCGTCATCGGCGGCCTGTCGGGCGCGATGCCGCCCGCGCTGGGCTGGGCGGCGGTGGCCAACGAAGTCCCGATGGAAGCATGGCTGCTGGTCCTGATCATTTTCATGTGGACCCCGCCGCACTTTTGGGTGCTGGCGATGTACCGCCGCGAAGACTACGCGCGCTCGGGCCTGCCGATGCTGCCGATCACGCACGGCATGAAATTCACCGGCCTGCAGGTGTGGCTGTACACGATCGGCCTGGCCGCCACCACCTTGCTGCCGTTTGCGGTCGGCATGAGCGGCCTGATCTATCTGGCGGCCGCGGTGCCGCTCAATGCGGTCTTCCTGCGCCACTCCTGGCGCGTGCACCGCAACTACAGCGATGCGCAGGCGCGCAAGACGTTCACCTGGTCGATCGTCTACCTGTCGCTGCTGTTCGCGGCGCTGCTGGTCGATCATTATTTCAAGTTTTGATTCGCAAGTTCTGATGATGGGTTCAAGATGAAACGACTGCTGACCATCGCGGCGTTCTCGGCCGTGGCGCTGTTTGCCA
Organism: Massilia aurea; assembly: GCF_014200505.1. Taxonomy (GTDB): domain Bacteria; phylum Pseudomonadota; class Gammaproteobacteria; order Burkholderiales; family Burkholderiaceae_D; genus Telluria; species Telluria aurea_B. The sequence continues at coordinate 249,825 of NZ_JACHBX010000005.1, forward strand.
CCGGCTGCGACAAGCTGCGCGACAAAGCCCCGGCGTTCCACAACACGGACGTGACGGGCGTCGACTATGCCAAGGGCTTCACGCTGACCGACCACACCGGCAAGGTGCGCACGCTGGAAGACTTCCGCGGCAAGATCGTCGTGATGTTCTTCGGCTATACCCAGTGCCCGGACGTGTGCCCGACCACGATGGCCGAGATGGCGACTGTGCTGAAAGAACTGGGCCCGTCGGCCGACGAAGTGCAGGTGCTGTTCGTCACGGTCGATCCCGAGCGCGACACGCAGGAACTGCTGTCGCACTATGTGCCGGCGTTCGACAAGCGCTTCATCGGCCTGTACGGCGACGCTGCCGCGACCGCGAAAGTGGCCAAGGAATTCAAGGTGTTCTACGCCAAGGCACCGGGTGCCGACGCGAGCAGCTACACGGTCGACCACACGGCCGGCAGTTTCGTGTTCGACAAGCAGGGCCAGCTGCGCCTGTTCGTGCGCCATGGCCAGGGGCCGGGCCTGATCGCCCACGACCTGCGCCAACTGCTATGATGCCGTAAATACCACTTCCCTGAGGCAGCATGGAGCAGCAACGACCCGGCAGGAACTACACCCGCATCGCCATGGTCATCCTGCTCACGCTGGGCTGCCTTTATGTGCTGCGGCCGTTTTTGCCGGCGATCCTGTTCGCCGCAGCCGTCGCCATTTCGAGCTGGCCGCTGTACCTGCGGCTGCTCACGCGCCTGAACGGCCAGCGCACAATCGCAGCGCTGACCATGACGCTCTCGCTCACGCTGCTGTTCATCATTCCGCTGTCGATGGTCGCCTACAACCTGGGCGACGACGTCGCGCGTGGCTTCGGTGAACTGCGCCTCTTGATCGAGCACCGCGAACTGGCGCCGCCCACCTGGCTGCGCGACATCCCTCTGGTCGGCCCGTCGGTCGAGACCTATCTGAACGACCTGATCGCCAGCCGCGAGCAGATGCTGGCGCTGGCCCAGCGCATGCTCGAACCGGCGCGCCACTGGCTCGTCAAAGGCGGGCTGATGCTCGGCACCGGCGTCGTGCAAATGAGCCTGGCCGCATTCGTGAGCTTCTTCCTGTACCGCGACGGTAATGGCTTGCTGTCGATCATCGAAGTGACGATGCGTAAGGTGATGGGGGAGGGTGCAGACTCGATCCAGGCCACCGTCAGCCAGACGGTGCGCGGCGTGATGTACGGCCTGCTCGGCACTGCGCTGGCGCAGGCGATCGTCGCCGCCATCGGCTTTGCGATTGCCGGCGTGCCAGCCGTGCCGCTGCTGTCGGTGCTGATCTTCCTGACGTCGCTGATCCCGTTCGGCCCGCCGCTGGTCTGGGGCGGGGCGGCGCTCTGGCTGTTCGCGCAAGGCGAGACCGGCTGGTCGATCTTCATGACGGTCTGGGGCGCGGTCTTGATCAGCGGCGTCGACAACGTCGTGCGGCCGATGCTGATCAGCCGTGGCAGCAGCCTGCCGTTCTTGCTCACGCTGCTCGGCGTGCTGGGCGGCCTGATCGCGTTCGGCTTCATCGGGATGTTCATCGGGCCGGTCTTGCTGGCAGTCGGTTACTCCTTGATGAGCGAGTGGACCGGCACCGAAGACCCCATCGTCAAGCACGACGAAGAACGCATCGTCGAATAGCGTTCACCTGGGTTTTCCTGCTGGAACCGTAAGAGGGGTGCGCGAACCCCTGTGCTATCGTCGACAGCACATTCTCGTGAACCAACAAGGCGTGATGAATGGCTCGCTTGCCGCGCGCAACCGGGCTGTTTCTGCCTGCTCGAAAGGAATTCAATGAACCGTTTCAACGATAAAACTGTCCTCGTCACCGGCGCCGCATCCGGCATCGGCCTGTCGGCTGCCCGCCGTTTTCTGGACGAGGGCGCCCGTGTCGTCATGCTCGATATCGATGGCGATAAACTCGACAAAGCTGCTGCCAGCCTTCCCCAGGATCGCGTGCTCGTGCAGGTCGGCGACACCGCCGACAAGGCCACCGCAACGGCAACCGTCAAGGCGACGGTCGAGCGCTTCGGCGGCCTGCATATCCTGATCAACAACGCCGGTATCGCGACGGACGGCGACATCATGGCCACCAGCGAAGAAGACTTCGCGCGCGTCATGGCCGTCAATGTCACCGGCTACTATCACATGGCCAAGGCGGCAATGCTTGAACTCGTCAAGACCCGCGGATCGATCGTCATGACGTCATCAGTCTCGGGGCTGGGTGGTGACTGGGAAATGTTCGCCTACAACACGTCGAAAGGCGCGGTCAGCAATATGGTGCGCGCGATGGCAATGGATGCAGCCAAGGACGGGGTGCGCGTTAACGCGGTCAATCCAAGCTTTACCGACACCGGATTGACCCAGGATATGATCAAAAAGCCCGAGCTGGTCGCCAAGTTCAACGAACGCATGCCGCTGGGCGCGCCGGAAGATCCGGATGGTGTTGCAGCCGCGATGGCGTTCCTGGCGAGCGACGATGCGCGCCTGATTACTGGCGTAAACTTGCCGGTGGATGCGGGCTTGATGGCGTCGAACGGCCAGCCGCCGCAGTAAAACACTGGCAGCACGGGGCGATGCGTTTGGCATGCCCCGCGCTGCAAGAGAATGTCAGGCGAGGCGCTTAGCCGCCGCCAATACCCACAATCACATGGCCACTGCCGCCGCATTGCGGGCATGCCTTGCCGTCCGGAAGTGTGCCTTTGCCGGCACAGGCGTCGCAGACGTCTTCGCCGGTACCGGGCGTACCGGGTTCGGCGTCGTCGCCGGGATTGAGGTCGTGTTCGGGATGAATGCTCATGATGCTCCTCGTTGCTGATCGGTCAACCGATTGTAGTGAGGTTTTCGAGCGGGTGGCGCGAGGCAGGCACTGCAGGAAACGCGCGCGCCCGAATCGCTTGCCGGACAACGGTTCGGCAGTCAGGGCAACGCTCCCTGCCTGCCGAAACACGGCTTACTTCTGCATGCTGTAACGCTCGAGCCAGTGCGCATACGGCGCCGGCAACACCCAGGTTGGACGCTCGATGCCAAGCTCTTTGGCCGCTTCCAGCGGGTAGTGCGGATTGGCCAGGTGGGCGCGGCCGACCATGACCAGGTCCAGCTGTTCGTCAGCCACGGCGCGTTCTGCCAGGTGCGGACCGTCGAAGCCCCACGCCGATGCGACAGGAATGCCGGCTTCGTCACGCACGCGCTTGGCCACCGGGCCCAGGAAGGCAGGGCCCCACGGGATATTCACATCCGGAATCGTGAAGTTGACGCTGACACTCAGCATGTCCAGGCCGCGCTGGCGCATCATGCGAATCAGTTCGATCGACTCATTCACCGTTTGTTCATCGTTGCCATCGTATTCGATGACGCCAAGACGCGCGGTCAGCGGCAGGTTGGCTGGCCAGACTTCGCGCACGGCCTCAAGCGTCTCGAGCAAAAAGCGGCTGCGGCCGGCGAAATCGCCGCCGTACTGGTCGGTGCGCTTGTTGGAGTGCGGCGAAAAGAAGCTCTGGCCCAGGTAACCGTGGGCAAAGTGCAGTTCGAGCCATTCGAAGCCGGCAGCAAGTGCGCGGCGGGCAGCGTCGACGAAATTGGCCTTGACGCGCGCGATGTCGTCCAGCGTCATTTCCTTCGGCACTTTTGGCAGGTTCTTGCCGAAGGCAATCGCCGACGGTGCGATGGTGTCCCACCCATACGCATCGTCCGATGGAATATGGTCATCGCCTTCCCATGGACGGTTGGCGCTGGCCTTGCGGCCGGCGTGGCCGATCTGGATGCCGGCGACCGAGCCTGCGGCCTTGATACGGGCGGCGATGTGGGCCATGCCCTCGACCTGTGCATCATTCCACAGGCCGGTACAGCCCGGCGTGATACGGCCTTCGGGCGAGACTGCGGTCGCTTCGACGATCACCAGACCTGCGCCGCCACGGGCAATGCTGGCGTAGTGCGTCTGATGCCAATCGTTGACGAAGCCGTCATTGGCGGTGTACTGGCACATTGGCGGCACCGCGATACGGTTGCGCAACGTGACGTCTTTGAGGGTGAACGGGGTAAACAAGGCTGCCATGAATTTTTCGTTTTCTTAACATAGGGGTCAAGCCGCGGTCTGCGCCGCGGCGGTCGGCCAGTATAGAAGGAAGGCGGAAAACGTGCTGGCGAGGCCAGCATTTTGCGGTCGGACCGGTCGATTTGTGCCCAGCGCCCGTTGCGGAAGTTTCCCCTGGCGCCCTTGTGATAATCTTGTCGGTCGCTCACTTTCAGGGACCACCATGACCTTGCCCGTCGTCGCTATTTTTGTTGCCAAGCCCGGTTTGGAAGAGAAACTGGAAACACTGTTACGCAGCGTTGTCGAGCCGACGCTGCGCGAGGAAGGATGCATCAGCTACCAGGTGAACCGCGATATCGCCAATCCACGTCGCTTCGTGTTCACCGAGGAGTGGCAGAGCAAGGCCGACCTTGACCGGCATCTTGCAACGCCACATCTGCGGATGCTGTCGGAGCAGATACCGGCGTTGATCGAATCGAGTGATGTGATCTTGCTGGCGAAGGTTGCTGGCGGTCCGGCATAAGACGGAGGGCGCCTGGCGCCGGCCAGGCGGCTGGCTTTTACTTCTCGCCTAAAAAAGCGACGAGTTCTTCATGCCCGCCAATGCGCTTGCCGTCAATATAGGTCTGCGGTGTCGTTTCGACGCCCTCGGCCTGCATGAACGAATCGACTTCGCTCCGGGTCGTCAACTGATGATCCTCGACCTGGTAACCCGCCTGTTGCAACAAGTCGAGTGATGCGACGCCGAATGGGCAAGTATGTTCCGGGGTGACCATGCGGTGCAGTGTTGCTTGCTTCGATTCCATTGAGATATAACCTTTCTTGAAAAGCTCAGTTGCTTATGGCAACGCGACGAGCGGTGACATTGGAAGTCCGAGATTAGGCGTGTGGTACGGGCCGCGCCGTGCGTGAACGCACGCACATCCGTAAATCACGGAGCTTAATTCTGGCAAGTGATCCCTGGGTTTTCCATGGGTCAGGTCCGGCCCTTCATCGCCTGCTTGTCGAGACAGTGGGCGGCTTTTCCAGCAGGGCAAGCTGCTACGATAGATGCAACGACCAGGTTGGCCACCACTTCACACCTACGCTCCTGACTATTGGAGGCAATTTGAAAACACGTTTCGCATTCTTGATGATCGCTGCACTAGCTGGCTGTGCCAGCGAAAAGTCTCAAGCAGAGAAGGCTGGCGCAACCGCTGCGATCACGTCCACTTTGACGCGACATGCAACCGCGAGCTCGTCGTACACCGATCTGATCAGCGGCCAATCTCGCCTACCATCAGCGATCGATTTTGACGTCGCGTGGGACGAAATCGCACATAGAGGCAATACGAGATGGGAATGCCGTGGAGTTCCTAGCGGAAAGCTCATCGCCAGCTCACTGTGTGCAGACAAGCCAATGGTTGACTTGCGATGGCCAGACAAGAAGGCGCCGCCAAATTATAGCGGCGTCATTGTTGCCGACTAAGCGGCTACGTGACGATGCACCATTTTCCCTGGAAGACGGCATCGGCGGGTCGCTCAAGTGCATCTGGTGTGGCGGGTAGGTAACCACCCCTGTGGCCGCATACAACCATCTTTGCAAACCAGGAAGAATGGTGAAAGCAGTATGCTTCCGGCGCATGTAAACCGGTATTTCATCATCGGACGAGGAGGAATGCAATCCAATGCTTAGAGCGTATGCCTACGTTGATGGCAGTGATCTCGATGAGATCGGCGACCAATTGGCCGAAGTGTTCGCCAATTTCCTGCCTACTTGGGGTATTTCATCCGCCCGACTCGTCAACGATAAGTCTCCCCGTACGCCTGATTTGCATGGCGATGACCTGCCGGACTGGAACCTTGGCTTGAACTTTGAAACAGAACGACTCTCACTAGCTGAATTCAACCAGTTGATCCTGTTTTTATCCCGGACAGCAGAGCAGACACAGCGGGAATTCGTCATCGGTGGGTATGGGCCTTCGTCCCGGTTCGCTGAGGACTGGGGGTATATTGGCACGCACGTCGAACGGCCTGAGCTCCAGTCTCTTCAAGATATTCTCGTTGGACCTCAACGATGAGTCCGACCGCCCGCTTGCCAGTTGCACGACCTCAGAATTCACTCCCTGGCCGAATCGCATACACTGAAATACTCTACCTATCAGGAGCCAGTATGCGAACAACAAGCGCCGCACACATCGTCCTTGTCCTTGCCAGCCTGTGTGCAGGGCAGGCATTCGCACAGCAACCGGTCATCAAACCCGGGCTGTGGCAGATCGATATGACGCTGCCCGACAAGGCCAGTAGCAACCCGCTGGGGGGCTACCTCGAAATGATGAAAAGCCAGATGGCCATGATGACGCCCGAGCAGCGCGCGCAGATCGACAAGATGATGGCCGCCAATGGTACCGAACTGAATGGCGATGGTTTGCGCACGAGACAGTGCATTACCCGGCAAAACATCACCGACTTCGATTTGTTCGGTAAAAAAGGCGCGGATTCCTGCACCAAGAAGATGACGCCAACCGCTGGCGGAATGAATGTGAGCATGACCTGCGCCCAGCCCCGGATGAAGGTCGACGCCGTCCTGAAGGCCGAGAGTGAGACATCGTATCGGTTTGAATCAGTCACGACCGTACCGGGGCCGGGTGGCGCCGACATCAGCCAGAAATCAAACGGCACCGGAAAATGGCTGGGAAGCGATTGTGGCAAGACCGCTGCAGCAGCGGTTGGCCGGTAACGGGCACGCCCGTTCAGGCGAGGGCAAACATGCACGCCACAGCGAGCGCCATCACCGACGTGCATAGCCATCCAAGGATTTTCAAGCGCCGGGAGATGGTCAATGCGCCCATGACGTCGTGGCGCGCTGCCATCAGCAGCATCACGGCCATGATCGGGATCGAGACGACGCCGTTGATAACGGCGCTCCAGTAGAGCGCCTTGATCGGGTCGATGGGTGCGTAGATCAGTGCCACCCCAAGCAGCGTCGCCAGAACGATGATCGCGTAGAAACGCGGTGCCACGGCCGGCTTGTCCTGCAAGCTGTTTTTCCATTCGAAGGTGCCCGCCATCGCGTAGGCAGCCGATCCCGCAAGCACGGGAATTGCCAGCAGGCCGGTGCCGATGATGCCAAGACTGAAAAGGGTGAACGCGAATTCGCCGGCAATCGGCCGCAGCGCTTCGGCCGCCTGCGCCGAGGATGAAATGTCGGTGATGCCGTGCAGGTGCAACGTCACGGCAAAGGTCAGCATGATGGCAAATGCCACGGCATTTGAAAACCCCATGCCAATATAGGTATCGACCTTGATACGGTCGAGGCTTGCCTTCGCTTCGGCCGGTGCATATTTCAGGGCCCGCGCGTCGGGTATCGCACGCAGGTTTTCGACTTCCTGCGATGACTGCCAAAAAAACAGGTACGGGCTGATGGTGGTGCCGAATACCGCGACAATCGTCGTGACGTACGCAGCCTTCCAGGGCAGGTGCGGGAACGTGATCAAGCCGACTGCGACTGTGGCCCATGGCACCCTGACGACAAACACGGTCACCACGTACGCCAGTAGCGCCAGCGTCATCCATTTCAGGATGCGCACATAGCGGGTGTACGGAATCATCACCTGCAGCACGGCGGACAATGCGCCGAAACCGATCGCGTACACATGTGCGGGGCCGCCTATTACCAGCCGCAGGGCGTCGCCCATTGCCGCGATGTCGGCGGCGATATTGATGATATTTGCAAGCAGCAACAGCATGACGATTGCATACAGCAACGTCTTCGAATAATGGCGCCGGATATTGGTGGCCAAACCATGCCCCGTCACCACGCCAATACGTGCGCTGACAATCTGGATGCCGACCATCAGCGGATAGGTAAATATCACCGTCCACAGCAACCCGAAACCGAATTGTGCACCGGCCTGCGAGTAGGTTGCGATGCCGCTCGGATCGTCGTCGGCCGCGCCGGTGATCAGGCCAGGTCCTAATTTGGACAGTAACGTGGTGGGTTTTTCTGCGAACGCCGGCAGGGACTCTTCCATAATTGCAGGCTATTCCATTTACTCATGCATGGTCCAGAACGGACTGGAGGGGATGTTCATCACTTTCCCACGAGTCTAACGTGTTAATTCGTCTTGTAGGATATTTCTTACACGGCCCTGATAGCGATGGTGACGCCTTGAACGCAGCGTTGTCAACAACACATTGGCACGCAAATTCATGCCACTGTCATCATGCCGAATTAGCATCCCTCCGTCAGCCCCGCCGATATGGCGCTGACAACTTCTGATGCGCTCGCCCGTCATGCGTGGCGCGAAATAACTCATCACACTTGAAGAGGGTTTGCTTTTATGAAAACGTCGTATCTGGGACTGTTGCCGCTTGCGGCCATGCTGTTCGCGCCGGTCGCCGCCCATGCCATGCCGGTATCGACGCTCACCGGTGAACGTCCGCTCGTCATTTCCCACCGCGGCGCCAGCGGGTATCTGCCGGAAGAGTCGGTGCAGTCCTATCAACTGGCCATGCGGATGGGCGCCGACTATATCGAAGGCGACGTCTACCTGACCGCCGACAACAAGGCCGTGATGCTGCATGACGGCACCTTGAACGCCACGACGAACGTCGTCGCATTCGCAGCCACGCATCCCGAGATCGCCGCCCTGCGTTCCAGCAACGGGACCTACGATGTGCGTAAATTCACGCTGGCGCAGCTCGAGCAGTTGTCCGTGACGTGCCGCAACGCCAATGGCTACTGCACCGACAAGACCTATTTCAACCCGGCCATTTCGTACAGCTTCACGTCGTACGACGCCTTCCTCGACCTGGCCTACAACCATTTTCTGGAAACCGGTGTCGCCATCGGCGTCTTCCCCGAAGCCAAGCAAAGTGGGCTGGAGGTGGCGGAAGCCATCCTGGCAGGCCTGACCAATGCGAAGTACAACGGCTACTTCACGACGGCGGGCCGCGCCCTGACGCAGTCCTTCAACGCGGCGCAGGTGGAATACCTGAACGCCAACTCGTCCATTCCGGTCAGCTATCTGGGCGTCTGCCCCACCACGGCGGCAGGGGCGGCTGCGGTCGCCGCCATCGCCGACGGCATCGGTCCATCGGCGGGTCAGCTCAGCGCAGCCTGCGTGCAGGCTGCGCACGATGCCGGGATGACGGTCACGCCGTACACGTTCCTGAACAACCCGGCCAGCTACGAGGCGGCCTACAACCTCGGTGTGGACGGCGTCTTCACCAACTATCCGGACATCGCCGTCACCGTGCGCGACCAGGTATTCGGCCCGGCCACGCCAGTGCCCGAGCCGCATTCGCTGGCGCTGCTGGGGCTGGGTCTGGCCGGCATCGTCGGATTGAAAAAGCGCAAGCAGGCTTGATCACGCACGTGATTGGCACGCCCGGCCGGCATATCCGATCGGGCGTGCAAATCATGCCCAGCACTTCATGCCCCGTGCATCGCCCGCGTCATCAGAGCGTCATCGGCGCTGGCTAAGATTTGCCGTCTTTCACTTTTACCAATTGCCATCCCATGAACCAATCGCATTCGCGCCGCAATTTCATTCGTACCTTCTCCCTCGGCACCGTCGCCGTGTCGGCCCTCCCGCTCGCGGCCTGCGGCGGTGATGGCGACGACCGCACCGTCAGCTTCGCGCATGGCGTGGCCAGCGGCGATCCGCTGGCCGACCGCGTCATCCTGTGGACGCGCATCACGGCCACCGGCACTGCCGACATCGATGTCGGCTGGGAGATTTCCGAGACGAGCGACTTTTCGCGTACGGTGGCCTCGGGCAGCCTGCGCACTGGCAGCGCCAGCGACTTCACGGTCAAAGTGGATGCCACCGGCCTGACGGCCAACCGCAGCTATTTCTACCGCTTCGGCTGCTACGGCCAGCTCTCGCCGGTGGGGCGTACCAAGACGCTGCCAACCGGCAGCGTCTCACGCGTGCGCTTTGCCGTGTTCAGCTGCTCGAACTACCCGGCCGGCTACTTCAACGTGTACGCCGATGCCGCCAGGTTCGACGATATCGATGTCGGCCTGCACCTGGGCGACTACATCTACGAATACGCCGCCGGCGGCTATGCGTCGCAAAACGCGGGTAACCTGGGGCGCGTGTCGAAGCCGGCCACCGAGATCATCACGCTGACGGATTACCGCATCCGTTTCCAGCAATACCGCACCGACCCGGACCTGCAGGCGGTGCATGCGCGCATGCCCTTCATCGCTGTCTGGGATGACCATGAACTGAGCAATGACACCTGGAGCGGTGGCGCCGAAAATCACGACCCGGCCACGGAAGGCCTGTGGTCGGCGCGGCGCCAGATGGCGATCCAGGCGTATCACGAGTGGATGCCGATCCGTGTGCCGGATGCCGCGCGCCCGGACAGGATCTACCGATCGTTCGATTTCGGCAACCTGCTGTCGCTGCACATGCTGGACACCCGCGTGATCGGTCGCGACAAGCAGCTGGCCCTGGCCAGCTATGTCGGCGCCGACCGCAGCTTCAACAGCGCTGCCTTCACCGCTGACGTGACGAACCCGGCGCGCCAGCTGATGGGCACGGAGCAGACCGCGTGGCTGCGCAACCAGATGAGCAAGTCGACGGCCACCTGGCAGATCCTGGGCCAGCAGGTACTGATGGCGCGCATGCTGCTGCCGGCGCCGATGGTGCTGGGCACGACGGGCTATGCGGCGTACTTCGCGATTGCTGCCAAGGTCAAGGCCGGCGTGGCGCTGAGCGCCGCCGAACAGCAGCTGCTCGCGGCCACGCCGGTGCCGTACAACCTCGATGCCTGGGATGGCTACCACGCCGCGCGCGAGACGGTGCTGAACATGGCGCAGACGCTGAACAAGAACATGGTGGTGCTGGCGGGTGACACCCACAATGCCTGGGCCAGCGACCTGGCCGACCAGCAGGGGCGGGCAGTGGGCGTTGAATTCGGCGTGCCGGCCGTGACCTCGCCTGGTTTCGAAAGCTATTTCCCGACTGTTGCGCCGGCCATCGTGGCGGGCGGCATGGAGCAGCTGATCGGGCCGCTGCAATACGCCGAGACGGCCTCGCGCGGCTTCGTGGTGCTGACGGTCACGCCGACCGAAACACGGGCCGAGTACCGTTATGTCGATACGGTCACGTCGAAAACGTACAAGGCGGTCGTCGGCAAGACGCTGCGCATGTTGCCGGGCGCAGCGAACCGCAAGATCGTCGCCGCCTGACGTAGAGCATGGAGCGAGGCGCAAGTCCTCGCTCCCCTTCATACCATCAACACATTCCCAGCTGCCAGACGAGTTTCTCGCGATCCTTTTCCAGCAGCTGCACCTCGACCCCCTTGCTGGCCGAGCGCGTGATCACGACCGTCTTGTGAAAATACGCGTACTGGATGCTGACCGCGCCCGAACTCTCGCTGCGCTTGACGTCGGCCCGGTCGAAATTGAGCTTCAGGTTCTGCAGGATCTGCGCATCGGGCCAGTCGGCCGACAGGCGCACGTGGCGCGTGCGGTCGTCGCCATTGGCCTGCGGGTAGACGCGCTCGCAGGCGTGGGTGGGCGCTGGCGCCACGACGAACGCAGACAGTGACAGCAAGCCTGCTGCAAGAAGGTTCAGGGACAAGGCGCGGGTCATGTTGTCGATGCCGGTGAGGAACAGGTGCTTACTGTAGCAGCAAGCGCAGCCGCTCGATATCGATCGGCTTGGTCAGGTGATGATCGAACCCCGCATCGCGCGCCAGTTGCCGGTCGCGCTCCTGGCCCCAGCCCGTCGCCGCAATCAGTTTGGTGCTGGCGCAGGCATCCAGCCCGCGCAGGCGCCGCGCCAGCTCGTAGCCATTGAAGTCGGGCAGGCCGATATCGAGCAGCGCGACCTCGGGCAAGAAGTCCGGCGCCAGCGCCAGTGCGCCGGCCGCCGTATGCGCCAGCAGCGTCGTGCAGCCGAACAGCTCGAGCATCGTCGCCATCGTCTCGGCCGCATCGACATTGTCATCCACCACCAGCACCCGCAGTGGCGCCGGCTGGCCAGGCGCCGTTGCTATTTCTTCCGCCACCACACAACCCGCGATCAGCGGCAGGCGCAACGTGAACTGGCTGCCGCGGCCCGGGCCATCGCTCTCGACCAGGATCTCGCCACCATGCAGCAGGGCGATGCCGCGCGCTAGCGCCAGACCGATGCCCAGGCCGCCGCAGGCGCGCTCGCGCCCCGGTTCCAGCTGCGTGAACAACTGGAAGATCGTCCCCAGCGCGCCCGCCGGGATGCCGATGCCGTTGTCGCGCACGCGCAGTTCGGCGTGACCGGCCTGGCCCGCCAGTTCCACATCGATCAGCCCGCCATCGGGCGTGTACTTGGCTGCGTTGCCCAGCAGGTTGATCACGACCTGCGCCAGGCGCGTGGCATCGCCATCCACCGTCAGCGGCGCCTCTGGCAGCGCCAGGCGCAGCGTGTGGCGCGCCGCCGTCATCATCGGCGCCATGTCGTGCACCGCGCCGCGCACCAGCGCCGCCATGTCGACCGGCGCGCGCCGCAGCTGCATGCGGTTCTGCGTGATGCGCGAGACTTCCATCAGGTCGTCCACCAGCCGCGTCAGGTGGCGTAGCTGGCGGTCGAATGCGCCGATCACGCGCGCGTCGTCGTCGTTGCCGTGCTTGATCTTGAGAACGTCGAGCGCGCTGCGCATCGGGGCGAGCGGATTGCGCAGCTCGTGCGACAGCGTGGCCAGAAATTCATCCTTGCGCAGGTCGGCCGCCGACAACTGCGTGTTCGCCGCCTGCAGTTGCAGGTCGCGCTGGCGCTGCACGTTGTGGGCGCCGTCGGCGGCCTCCGACTTGCACAGCAGTGCGTTTTCGTAGGCATGTCTGCCACCGGCGCGAAACAGTGCCCAGTGGTCGATCTCGCGATCGCCATCGCGCTGGCGCACGAGCTGGAGCAGTACCGGCAGCCGCGCGCCGCCCGCCATCAAGAGGTCGACCTGGATGTCGTGCGCCGCGCCCTCGCTCTGCAGGCGCGGCACGCAGCACGTGTAGTGGAACAGGCGGGCGCTGGCCGGCAGCAGGTCGTGCAGGCGCGTGCCCACCAGCGCGCCGGGGGCCATGCCGAGCCACGCATGCAGGCTGGCATTGGCCGTGAGGATCATGCCGTGTGCATCGGTTGCCATCAGGCCGCAAGCAGCCTGGTCGAAGAACAGGTCGGTCGCGGTGAGGGCAGCGTTCATGGATGGTCAGCTTGGCTGCTGTGTGAGGAAGGTGTCGATTGCGGCCGAGACGTCGGTCGGCGCACTCATGTGCGGACAGTGGCCGACATTCGGTACCAGCGCGAACGTGCTGCCGGGCAGGTTCTGGTGCAGCCATTGGCCGGCCGTGCGCGGCGCAATCAGGTCGTCGCTGCATTGCAGGATCAGCGCCGGCGTCGTGGACCTGGGCACATCAAGGCGGTGGTCCGAGCGGAACGTGACGCTGGCAAAGTGATGGGCGATCTCGGGATCGTTGCGGCAGAAACTGGCCGTCAGCCCGGAGGCCAGATGGGGCTGGTTGGGCGCGCCCATGATGGTGGGTGCAAGGCTGTGCGACCAGGTGATGAAGTTCGTCTCCATCGTCTCGAGCAGTTCGTCGATGTCGTCGCGCGTGAAGCCGCCCGTGTAGTCGCCGTCGTTGATGTAGCAGGGCGACGGACTGACCATGATCTGCGCGGCGAAGCGCTCGGGCGCGGCGATCGTGGCCAGCATGCCGATTGTCGCGCCGACCGAGTGCCCGACAAACACGACCGGGCCACTGGCATGGGCGTCGATCAAAGCGAGCAGGTCGTCGGCGTGACCCTGCAGCGTCGAATGGCGGGCGCGGTCATAGGCCGACAGGTCCGAGCCGCCGGAGCCGACGAGATCGTAGGTGAGGACGCGGTACCGGTGCTGGTAGGCGGGGGCGAGGTGACGCCACATCGTCTGGTCGCACCCGAAACCATGGGCAAATACCATGGTGGCGGCGCCCTGGCCGGCGAGGTGAACGTTATGGCGAAGCTGGGCGGACATTGAATGCCTCTCGTCGGTTCACGCAGATATACACAAAAAATAGCATCATTCTTGTGTAATGTCAGCAATGCCGATGTAAAAGGCGGTTAGTCGTGGTCGTCGTTCTCGCCAGCGCGGGTCAATTGCGGGATCACCTTGACCAGCAGGATGCGCGGGCCATTCATCTTCTTGACCACGACATCGAACTGCGGAAAACCAATGCGCTGGCCTTGCTTGGGGATGTCGCCCAGCTTGGCCATCAACAGGCCGCCGACCGATTCGACATCGTCCAGCCCCATTTGTTCGTTGTCGATGTCGATGCCCAGCAGGCGTTCGAGCGAGAAGATCGGCAGGCTGGCCTTGCCGATCCAGGTGCCGTCGGCCTGCTTGAGCCAATCGTTTTCGTTCATCCGGAATTCGTCGCGGATCTCGCCGACCATCGCGCCCAGCAGGTTGTCGAGTGTGACGAAGCCAACCGGGCGCTTGCCCTTTTCGCCGATCAGCGCGAAGTGGGGCGCGCCGCCGCGGAAGCGCCGGAAGATGTCCTGCGCCGGCGTGCGCGCCGAAATCGATTCGACCGGTCGCAGGAACTGGGTCAGATCGCCAATGGGCCGGCCCGACTGCAGCGCGAAATACAGGTCTTTCAGATGGACGATACCGATGACTTCTTCACCGTCCTTGTCGAAATACGGGTAGCGCGAAAAGCGGTTGCGGCGCACGGTTTCCAGGTTCTGCTCAAGCGAGCGGCTGGCGTACAGGGCGCTGACTTCGTTGATCGGACGCATCAGCTCGGACACGGCCAGCTGGCTGAAGTCGAGCGACTGGGCCAGGATATTGCGGTCGTCCTGCGTGATCTTTTCAGCCGGGTTGCTGGTGCGCAGGATCAGTTTGAGTTCGTCCAGCGAGTAGTGGTGGTCGTGCCCGCCCTTGCCGGCCAGGCCCGCCACGCGCAGCAGCGTATTGGCGCTCGCATTGAGCAGGGCGATCGCCGGGTACATGGCCCAGTAGAACGCATACAGCGGGATCGCGCACCACAGCGCCACCGATTCCGGCAGCCGGATCGCCAGCGTTTTCGGGGCCAGTTCGCCCACCACGATGTGCAGGAACGAAATCACCGAGAACGCGACGATGAACGAAATGCTGTGGATCAGCTCTTCGGACGTGACGCCGACAAACGCGAAGACCGGTTCGAGGAGGCTGGCGAAGGCCGGCTCACCGACCCAGCCCAGACCCAGCGATGCCAGCGTGATGCCCAGCTGGCAGGCCGACAGGTAGGCGTCGAGCTTGCCGTGGACTTTCTCCAGGATGCGTCCGCGCAGGCCGGTGGTCTTGGCGATGGCGTTCACGCGGGTCTTGCGCAGCGTGACGATACTGAATTCGGCGGCGACGAACAGGCCGTTCAGCGCGACCAGAAACAGGGCGAGAACGAGGAAGAGGATATTTTCCATGCTGGAGATGTATTAACAAAAGGCAAAGCAAGAGGGCATTGTACAACCCAACACGGCCCTTATCCGTCTGCTAACGCGCCTTTGTGCACGGCTGACAGGATTGCCTCGACCGCCGGATGCTTGATCTTGCGTTCATTCGAGATCGCATAGAAGTGTTCGCGCACCTCCGGCACCCGCCCGACGAGCTCGGCGCCGAGCTGGTAGTCGATGTCAGCGGCGGGCGCGGCCGGCGTGAAGAACAGCCCGAGGCCGCGCCGGCCGAAGGTATTCAATAGCGCGTTGTCCTCGAACTCGCCGACCACGTCGGGCCGGATCGCATGGCGCTCGAACCAGTCGTCGATCTTGCCGCGCAGGGCGTTGTTGCGCGTGGGCAGCAAGAATGGCGCACCGTGCAGCGACGCCGGAAAGTCGTCACGGTACTCGTGCGCCAGCGCTGCGGCGCCGACGACGAACATCTCGCTTTCGGACAGCAGGTGGCTGAACACGCGCAGCGTGGTGCCGGTGGGCACGGCGCGGTCGGTCAGCACGACATCGAGCTTGTGCAGCGCCAGGTCGCCCAGCAGCGCCTCGTACTGGTCTTCGTGGCACACCAGACGCACCGGCGTGGCCAACTGAGTCGTTACCTCGAGCAGGCGGTAGGCGGTGAACTTGGGCAGCGAATCGGAAATGCCCACCGCCAGGCGGATGCGCGTGCTGTCGGAAGCGTCGAGCGCTTCCTGCATCTGCTCGCCCAGCAGGAAGATCTGGTCCGCGTACGACAGCGCCAAACGACCGGCTTCGGTCAGATTGAGGCGCCGGCCTTGCTGCGTGAACAGTGCCTTGCCAAACGCCTGTTCAAGTAAGGTAAGCTGCGTACTCACTGTCTGGATGGCCAGGCCAAGGCGCTCGGCAGCGCGCGTAATGCTGCCTTCCTTGGCAACCACCCAGAAGTAATAGAGGTGGCGAAAGTTGGGGAGTGCGTGGCTCATGGCTTCTGTTTTTCGGAAGTAATCTTCCAATTATCTTCGCTTTTTCAATCGCTTGGCAACCTTTACAATTGTTCGTCAGCACCGTTTTTCATAAATCTATAAGAGGGGAAATATTAATGAAGTACTTTACCTGGTCATTCATCGTGACCGCGGTCTGTCTTGCCCTTGCGGCATGGTGGGGATTCGATCATGGTGGCACGTCGGGCATGATTACCGCGCTGGGCGTGGCGGCCATTCTGGCCGTCATGGAAGTCTCGCTGTCATTCGATAACGCGGTGGTCAACGCCTCGGTCCTCAAGACCTGGGACGAGTTCTGGATCAAGCTCTTCCTGGGCGTCGGTATCATCATCGCCGTGTTCGGCATGCGTCTGGTGTTCCCGCTGGTCATCGTGGCCGTGGCTGCCGACCTGGGCGCGGCGGAAGTGTGGAACCTGGCGCTGACCAATCCAAAAGCCTTCTCGATGCACCTGACCAACCACCACGCTGAAGTGGCGGCATTCGGCGGCATGTTCCTGCTGCTGGTGTTCCTGAACTTCATGCTGGACGATGAAAAAGAAACCCACTGGCTGGGCAACTTCGAAGCAAAACTGGGTTCGCTCGGCAAAGTGTCGTCGATCGCCGTCATGATCGCCATCGCCGCGCTGCTGTTCAGCCTGACGTATGTTGATGAAGCGCAGAAGATGGTCGTTGCGATCGCCGGTATGTGGGGCATCCTGGTCTATGTTGCTGTCGATATGCTCAGCAGCCTGCTGGAAAAGAGCGAATCGGGCGAGGGCGCTGTCGGTGACGCGGTCAAAAAAGGCGGTATCGGTGGTTTCCTGTACCTCGAAGTGCTGGATGCGTCGTTCTCGTTCGATGGTGTGATCGGCGCATTCGCGATCACCAGCGACGTCGTGATCATCATGCTGGGCCTGGCAATCGGCGCGATGTTCGTGCGTTCGATGACTGTGTTCCTGGTGCGCAAGGGCACGCTCGATGAATACGTCTACCTCGAGCACGGCGCGCACTACGCGATCGGTATCCTGGCCGTGATCATGCTGGCCAGTATGAAGTGGCACGTGCCAGAGCTGATCACCGGCGGTGTGGGCGTGGCCTTCATCCTGGCGTCGCTGTGGAGCTCGATTCAGTACAAGAAGAAGCACGCCGCACTCGCCGGCGCGTAATGTGATGGCTTCGCCGTCCACTCTACGTGGCTGATCTTGCGGCAACGATCGACGCGTGGACGGGGTACCCGTCCACCCTACGTGGCAACGGTTCATTGATGTAGGGTGGACGCGGACGGCGAGGCGGCTCTGCCGTCCACGCGGTGATGGTTGGCGGTAGAGCCGCCATAGCAGTACAGAATTCGCTGCGAGTGGCAGAACACCAGCTCGCGGCGCTTGCAACCCGGTGTTCACAATTTAGGAGATTCTCATCATGGCAATCAGTCTGCAAAAAGGCGGCAACGTCAACCTGTCGAAAGAAGCACCAGGCCTGACTTCACTGAAAGTCGCACTCGGCTGGGACATTCGCGCCACCGATGGCGCAGCCTTTGACCTCGACGGCGCTGTGTTCCTGCTCAATTCGTCCGGCAAGGTCCGTTCGGATGGCGACTTCATCTTCTATAACAACCTGAAGTCGAGCGACGGTTCGATCGTCCACTCGGGCGACAACACGACCGGCGCCGGCGATGGCGACGACGAATTCGTCACCATCGACCTGACCAAGGTTCCGGCTGACGTCGACAAGGTCGTCCTGGGCGTGACCATTCACGATGCCGAAACCCGTCGCCAGAACTTCGGCATGGTCGGCAAGGCGTTCATCCGCTGCGTCAACAACGCCACCAACGCCGAAGTCGCGCGCTACGACCTGTCGGAAGACGGTTCGACCGAAGCGGCCATGATCTTCGGTGAGGTCTACCGCAACGGCGCGGACTGGAAATTCCGCGCAATCGGCCAGGGCTTTGCCGGCGGCCTGGGCCCACTCGCCCGCAACTACGGCGTCAACGTTTAATCATGCAAGCCAGGGCGCTTCTGCGGAGGCGCCCTGCGTGGAACCTCATTCTAAGGAAGCCAAATGCCAGTATTTACCGTGACCGGGGACGTCGATCCTTTCCTTCATGTGTCGATGAAGCAGGGCGAGACCATCTATTGCGAATCCGACGCGATGGTGATGATGGAATCGACCCTCGACCTCAAAGGCAAGATGAAGGGCGGGCTCGGTAGTGCGCTGATGCGCACCTTTGCCAACGGCGAGTCGTTCTTTCAGCAGCACATCGAAGCCACGCGCGGCGATGGCGACTGCCTGCTGTCGCCAACCCTGCCGGGTGCGATGCAGACGGTCGATGTCGGCCCGAACCACTACATCATCAGCGATGGCGCGTTTGTCGCGGCCACGTCCGGCGTCGACCTCAAGGTCCGTACGCAAAGCCTGGGCAATGCGCTGTTTGCCAACAGTGGCGGCTTCTTCGTCACCGAGACAGGTGGCCAGGGCCAGGTGGTGGTGTCGGGCTTCGGCTCGATGTCGGTGCTGGATGTCGAGCCGGGCAAGGACGCGATCATCGACAATTCGCACGTGGTGTGCTGGGACAGCACGCTGCGCTACGAAATTTCGATCACGACCGGCACCAGCGGCGGCTTCCTGGGTAACCTGATCAACAGCCAGACCAGCGGCGAGGGCATGGTCCTGCGCTTCTCCGGTCGTGGCAAGGTGTATGTATGTTCGCGCAACCGCACTGCATTCAAAGCCTGGATGCAGCAGCCAGCGAAATAACGGAGGAACACAATGTCAGTCAATCTGCAAAAAGGCCAGAAGATCTCTCTGGACAAGGAAGCCGGTGGCGGCCTGTCCCGCGTGACCATGGGTCTGGGTTGGGATGCGATCAAGTCGAAGGGTTTCTTCGGCTTCGGCGGCGGCAAGTCGGACGCCGTCGACCTGGACGCATCGGTGGTCATGTTCGACGAGTCGAACAAGCCGGTGGACGTGATCTGGTTCCGCCAGCTCAAGAGCAAGGACGGCAGCATCGTGCACACGGGCGACAACCGCACCGGCGCCGGTGATGGCGACGACGAGCAGATCACCGTCGACCTGAACGCTGTGCCGGCATCGGTCAAGGCACTGGTCTTCACGGTCAACAGCTTCACCGGGCAAACCTTTGCCACGGTTGAAAACGCTTACTGCCGCCTGATCAATGCAGCCAACCAGCAGGAAGTCGCGCGCTTCAATCTGTCGGTGACGGGTTCGCACTCGGCGCAGATCATGGCCAAGCTGTACCGCCATGGCGGCGAGTGGAAGATGCACGCGATCGGCGAGAACGGCAACGGCCGTACGTTCGACGACCTGATGCCGCAGATTTCAGTGCATTTGTAATCGGCGTGATTGTTTGACCACAGAGCCGGGGCCATGTGCCCCGGTTTTTTATTGCTGCGGCAAGCCTTCGCAAATATGGCGGCACAGTTTTTCCGTATCGTCCTCGTGCTTTTCGATGATCGACGCTTCGCGTTCCTTGAGCTGTGCCAGCTTTTGCGGATCGGTCTCCTTGCTTTTTTCGTCGTTCAGCGTCGCCATCCTGTGCGCAAACTGTTCGTTCTTCGCCGTGGATGGGCCCACTTCGGCGCATGCGCGCATGCAGCTGCCGTACGTCCTTGGGGCAGCAGTGGCGTGCGAAGCGATGCATGCCAGTGCCAGTGCCAGTGCGGTGATGATCTTGTTCATGGTTTCTCCCGGTAAGTCATAGTCTGGTTTCCAGCCGAATCGCCACGCGCGAATGGTTGGACGTATCGGTCGTGCGCCGCACGATCTCAGCCGCGCCCAGATACTCGTCGATGCGTGACCGTGTGCGTGGCACGAGATTGTCGAGATTGAGCACCAGCCTGGTCTGCTTGCTGACCGTCCAGCTCGCATTCATGCTCAGCACCCGCTTGCCCGATTCATACACGCGCTGGTTCACGCTGTCGCGTACCCAGTCGCCCGGCAGATAACTGGCGTCGATGCCCAGCTTGACCGGCACCGCCTGGAGCGTATAGCTGCCGCCCACCTTGGCGCGCCATGGCGATTGGCCGGACAGACGGTTGTCGGGGCCCGGCAGGTCGCTCAGCGTCGAGTCGGCCAGGCCCACGCTGCCATGCAGGTCCAGGCGCGTCAGATGGCTGCCGATATCCTTGCCCGACATGCGTGCTTCCAGGTCCAGCCCCCGGATCCGGGCGCTGCCCAGATTGGCCTGGCGGCCGATGTAGCGCGGTGTGCTTGCCCACGGCACATCGGCCAGCGCGATCTCGTAGCCGGTCTTGTTGCTGATGTTGCGAGAGTAGGCCTCGAGTGTGATCTCGCTGTCCTTGCCGATGCCATGGCTGTACGACAGGTTCACACCCAGCGCCCGCTCGGGCTGCAGGCCGGGATTGCCGGCAGTGTCGGCGGTATCGAGCGTGTTGGCACCGCACAGCATCTGGCCGCGACACGGTGCAAACGTGTTGATCACGGGGCGCCACAGCAGTTCATCGAAAAACGGCGCGCGAAAGCTGCGCGCGACCGAAAGCCGGAGCTGGCGCTTGCGGTCAGCGCCGAGCTTGCGCGACACGTGCAGTGACGGCGCCCACATCGTGAAGCCGGGGCTGCTGCTGGCCGTGCCTTCGCGCAGACGATAGGCGCGCCGCTCGACCGAGCTGCCGATGTTCACGGCCCAGCTGCGATTGATGCGCCATTCGTCCTGCAAGAACAGCTCGCTACTCGTCAGGCGGGCCGTGTCGCTACGGCCCAGGACAGCCAGGCTGTAGTCGGGCACGCCATTGAAGAAGTCGCTGTAGGAATTGTTGGCCCGGTTGTGCGCGAACTTGGCGCCAGCCGTGATCGCATGGCCGTTTTCGAACTCGTTTGCGTAGTCCACGTGCAGGAAGGTATTCGTGCTGACGGACGTCGGGCGCGATACCAGTTCGTCCATGAGCGCCGCATTGCTGGTATCGATGCGCAGCGCATCGCTGTCAATGTGGGCGCGGTTCACGTTCAGCTTCACGCTCAGGCTGCTCTCGGGATCGATGCGCCAGTCCCAGCGCAAGGGAATCTCGAGCGACGTCATCGCACTGTCGCCATCCTGGCGCGTGAGCAGGGTGCTGCCGTCGCGCCAGAAGCGTTGTTGCCGGCTGCGTCGCGGCCCACCGAAATAACTGGCCGCCGGACTGAATGTCAGCGTGTGCGCGTTGTCGACGTTCCAGGTGAACTCCCCGGAGGCGCTGACGATGTTCGCGGCATTGCGGTTGCGCGCCTGGCCGGTGTAGGCCAGAACCGGCACGGCAAAAGCGCTCTCGCGGGTCGCGATGTAGTCCATCCGGCTGGACACCGGCTTGTGTACGGCCGACAGGCGCACGCTGTACACGAGCGGCTTGCCGTCGATCGGACCACCCGTCGACCAGGCCACATCGGCGCCAGGAAGCCCAGCCGTCGCTGACAGGCCGGCATTGACCTGTGCCAGCCGCGTCTTCTGCGCTTTGCGGCGGATGATATTGATCGTGCCGGCGATGCCGATCGGGCCGGTCGCGGCAGTACTCGATTTGATGATCTCGATGCGCTCGACATGCACCAGGTCGAGCGTGAACGTGTCGCCCTGGGGCGGCATGCCGTCCACCAGCACCTGCGTGTAGCCGGGCAGGCCGAGCAAACCGATGCGTCCATCCTTGCCGACGCTGACCGACGGCTCACGGTTGAGCAGCTCGCCGACATTCTGCAGGCCGCTTTCGGCGATGCGCACCTTGCCGATGACTACTTTACCGGCAACAAAATCACGACTTGCCTCGACGTCGCCCTGGGCGCCGTTGACGACGACTTGCTGGGGCGTGGCCGTATCCGGTGGTTCGGCCCTGGCCACGGCCGACAGGCAGACAGCAAAACAAGTGAGTGCAAAACGCATCCGGCGACATCTCGTGTGACAACCAAAGAAGCTTAGCAGCCCAGTCACGCCGAATTATCAAACAATGTCACGGTTGCAATAATCTCGAATCACCGCATTGACAAGGCCCACCATCGCGGTTACTGTATTAACCAACTAATACACTAATACGCAATGGCCACTTCACTGTTTTCGATCATCCCCGGCTCTTCCGATCCGATCTACCGGCAACTGGTCGATCAGGTGCGGCGCCTGGTTGCCGGTGGCCAGCTGGCGCCCGGCGCGGCGTTGCCCTCGGTGCGTGACGTGGCCCAGCAGTTGACGGTCAATCCGATGACGGTTTCCAAGGCTTACGGCCTGCTCGAACTCGAAGGCGTGCTCGCTCGCCGGCGCGGTGTCGGCATGGTCGTGGCCGATCGCGCAGCCGGTGGGGGCGAGGGCACTGCTGCCGATGCCACTGATCGCGCCGCGCTGCTGCGGCCCACGCTGGAACGCGCTGCGCGTGAAGCGCGCGAACTTGAACTCGATCCGGCCACCGTGCTCGCTCTTTTCACACTCATTCTCAAGGAGTCACCGTGACACCATCCCCGATCCAGATGCGCGGCGTGGCCAAGCAGTTCGGCAGCAAGGCCATTCTCGATAACCTCGACTGGGAAGTGCGGGCCGGGCAGGTGGTTGGCCTGCTCGGGCGCAATGGCGCCGGCAAGTCGACGTTGATGGAGTGCCTGCTGGGCCTGCGCGAGACCGATGGCGGCAGCGTCCTGCTGTTTGGCGAACCGCTGAATGCGTTGACGGACGCAACGCGCGCCCGCATCGGCTACGTGCCGCAGAAATCGGATCTGTTCGAGTGGATGACGGCGCTGCAGATGCTGGATTACTTCAAGGCCATGTATCCGCGCTGGAACGACGCGAAGGTCGCGTCGCTGCTCGACCGCTGGGGCTTCGATGGGCTCATGCGCAACAAGCCGATCCGCAGGCTCTCCGGCGGCGAACAGCAGCGCCTGTCGATCGTTCGCGCACTGGCGCATGATCCCGAGCTGCTGGTGCTCGACGAGCCCGCGTCGGCGCTCGATCCGGCCGGCCGGCGAAGCTTCCTGGCCGAGCTGGTCGACGGCGTGATCGAGCAGGGCACCACGGTGGTGTTTTCGACGCACATCCTGACCGATCTGGAGCGCGTGGCACCCGATGTGGCGTTTCTCAAGAATGGCCGCATCGCGCTGCAGGGCGAACTCGACACCCTGCTCGATGGTGCGCGCCGCGTGATCGGCCCGGCCAACCTGCTGGGCGCCGCCTTGCCGGGCGAGCTGCGCCGCAGCCAGACGGGCGATGGGTCCGTCTGCGTCATCGTGCAGGGTGGGGCGCCGCTCGCTGACACGCCAGGCGTACGCGTCGAGCCGCTCGGCCTGGAAGATCTGTTCATCGAGGTCACGCGGTGAGCGCGCGTCTGCAACAGTACCGCATGCTGTGGCAAGCCGCGCATGCGCACATCCATCCCCGTGCGCAAACGGTTTTGTGGTCCGCCATCGTCATCCTGACCGTGGCCATGGCGCCTCTCATGGGCGCGGTGTATGGCGTACTGGCCGGGCTCGGCTGGGCCTTGTGCACGCCAGCGGGTCTGCTGCTGTTTGACTGGACCTTTGCTTTTGTTCCAGGCGCGCTCGGCGTGAACACGCCCGCCAATGCCCAACTGGTGCCGGCCATGCGCACTCGTCTGGTCGAGCTGGTGCTGCTGGTCTGGTTAGCTGCAGTCGGCTTGCTGGCTGCAGGGCTGCAGTTGATCCCTGAGACGCCGCACCTGGTGCTGCCATTCGCCATGGCCGGCACACTGGGCGCGGCGATGCTGGTCGCTGGTGTCGGCGCGGGTGTGGTCCTGGTGCTGCCATTCTTCTTTTCATTCCTGAGCGACGAATGGCAGGAATGGCTGCGCGACGCTGCCGCGCAGCCCGGCGTCGTGCCGCTGCTGGCAGTGGCCATGGTCCTGCTCGCCGTCCCGGCGGTGCGGTCGCTATTTCCTCGTGGCGGCGAGCGCCACTGGGCCATGCGCGAGCATCTGGCCCTGTGGTCAGGCGGCAGCGGCGGCAGCGCCTGGTGGGAAGGCACACGCCGGTACTCGGTGCGCCGTTTCCGTGCACGCCATGGGACGAGGCGGCATACGCCGGGCGCGCTGCTGCTGCGTGCACTCGGCCCGGATCTGTTCTACCTGATGGTGTCGACAACCCTGGGTGTGGCACTGGCCTTCGCTGCCATCACCTGGCACTTGCGCGGCACGCTCATCGCTCAAGAGACTGTGCCCACGATGGTGATGATCGGCGCCGTCATGCTGTGCTTCTTGTTTCCCGCTGCCGCCGTGCCATTCTGGCTGGCACGCACCCGCGGCGAGCAGGCGCTGGTACGGCTGGCGCCGGTGTCGCCGGTCGATCCGGCCCGCTTCAACACGCTGCTGGCCCGGACCATGCTGCGACAGGGTCTGGCGGTCTGGGCCTGGTGCTCGGCGGTTTCGCTGTTGTTGGCCCTTGCCAGCGGCGCTGGCGGGATCGAACTGGTGTGGCAGGCGTGCCTGTGCTGCGTCACCTTGCCGGCACTGGCCCTCGTGCTGCGCGACCATGCGCGTGCGCCGCGCTGGGGTATGGTGTTCTACGGACTGGCGGCGCTCGGACTCAGCCTGATCGGCCCGATCCTGGCCGTGTTTGGCGCAAAGTGGCTGGGCTGGCCGGTCTGGTCCATCGCAACGCCCATTGCACTCGTTCTTACCGCCACGCTCGTGCAGCGGCGCTGGCGGCGCATGTGCAGCGCGCCGATGGCATTTCCGGCCGGCCGCCTTGAATGACGAACAACCGGCATTTAACAATCTGGCGTGGCCTTCTCAGCAAGCTTGCCGACAAAACCGACAAGCAGGCCATGCTGTTGTTGCTTGAGGACAACTACTTTGCACGATATTGAACGTCAGACTCTCTTTTTTGACGAGAAGTAGTCACTTCCGGGCTATCGTCTTTCTGTTGCGGTATTCACTCCGCGCAAGAAAACTTTATCCAGGGCCCCCATGCTTTCCAAATTAACATTGCGTTTCCGACTGATCGCCACGCTGGCGGTCCTCGGTCTTCTCATTGCCGCCATTGGCGTGCTCGGCATCTACGGCATGCGTTCGAATCATGCTGCGCTTGAGCAGGTGTACAGCAACCAGCTCGCCTCGAGCATCGCGATCAACAATTCCAAGAATTTCCTGAACCGCGCCCGGTTTGGCCTGGATCGTGCGGTTTTTCACCCGGAGGCGCCCGACGTCGCCAAGACGATCACGCGTGCCAAGGGCTTCATCGACGATGCCAACAAATCGTGGCAAACCTATCTGAGCATGCCGCGCGATGGTGAAGAGTCAGCACTGGCCAAGACGCTGGAAACCGAACGCACACGCTACATCAACGACGGCATGCTGGCACTGGCGACTGCCCTCGAGCAGGGTAATAGCGAGCGCATCGAAGCGCTGTCGATGAAAGAAATGACGGCGCTGTACGGTGTCTTCGACAAGGCCTCGGTTGCCTTGGACGATTACCAGCTGGCCACTGCCCGCCACGAGTTCGAGTCCAGCCTGGCGCTGTTTACCACATTGATGTGGGCGGCCGGTCTGAGCGTCGTGTTCGGCCTTTTGCTGGCGATCGTGTCGTCGGTGCTCTTGCTGCGCGCAATCATGCGGCCACTCGAACAAGCCATCGGCCACTTTGACGCGATGGCCCACGGCGACCTGTCGACGACGGTCGTCGTCGATCGCCAGGATGAAATGGGCGCGCTGCTCAAGGGCCTGGCCTCGATGCAGGAGCAGTTGTCCGGCACCGTGCGCAGCGTGCGTGACAGCAGCATGTCGATCGCCACCGCCAGCGCTGAAATCGCCGCCGGCAACATGAACCTGTCGGGCCGCACCGAGCAGCAGGCCAGCAGCCTGGAAGAAACCGCGTCCTCGCTGGAAGAACTGACCAGCACCGTGCAGCACAATGCCGACAACGTCCGTCAGGCCAACAATGTGGCGCGCTCGGCGTCCGAAGTCGCCATCCGCGGCGGCAAGCTGGTCGGGGACGTGGTCGAGACCATGAGCGCGATCAACGCGTCGTCCAAGCGCATCGTCGACATCATTTCCGTCATTGACGGTATCGCATTCCAGACCAATATCCTGGCGCTCAATGCGGCCGTCGAAGCAGCGCGCGCTGGCGAGCAGGGCCGGGGCTTTGCGGTCGTCGCCAGCGAAGTGCGCAATCTGGCGCAGCGCTCGGCGGCGGCAGCTAAAGAGATCAAGGAATTGATCGGCACATCGGTGACCAATGTCGAGGCGGGTACGGCCCTCGTCGACAGCACGGGCACCACGATGAACGAGATCGTTTCGAGTGTGAAACGGGTCTCGGACATCATGGCCGAGATCCTGGCTGCCGGTGAAGAGCAGACGTCGGGCATCGGCCAGATCAACGAAGCGGTCAGCCTGATGGACCAGGCAACACAGCAGAACGCGGCCCTGGTCGAAGAAGCGGCGGCCGCCACCGGCGCGCTGCAAGAGCAGGCCCAGGCGCTGCAGCAGATGGTGAGCGTGTTCAAGGTCGATGCACAGGCGACCGGGCAGCAGCACGGGCGCGCGCTCGGGCACAAGGCGCAGCAGCGCATCGCCATCGCAGCGTAGTGCAAGCGGGCGCACTGCCCATGCCATAATGCCGGCATCATGAGCGTGCGCACCCCATTTCCGCTGACAGCCGGCCCCGCAGCCTGTCGATCCCATGCGTGATCCCAACGCATTTCCCATCGACGGCGGGGCGCTCGGCGCCGCGATTCGCGAGCATGACTGGGCCGCCACGCCGCTGGGGCCCATCGAGGATTGGCCGGCCACGCTGCGCACCGGCGTGAGCATCGTGCTCGGTTCGGCGTTCCCCAGTTTTCTGGTCTGGGGCGCCGGGCAAACCCTCCTGTACAACGATTCCTACGCCGAGATACTGTGCGACAAGCACCCGCGCGCACTGGGCGGCAGCTTCCAGGCTGCCTGGCCCGAAATCTGGGACGTGCTCGCGCCGCTGGTCGACCGCACGCTGATTGGCGGCGAGTCGTACAAGATGCACGATCTGCCGCTGGTCATGCAGCGCAAGGGCTATGCCGAGCACACCTGGTTTACGTTTTCGTACGGCCCGGTGCGCGGCGACGACGGCGAGATCCTTGGCCTGCTATGCACCTGTATCGAAACCACCGACACCATCCTCACCCGGCGCCGCCAGGTGGCCGACGAGGCCGTGCTGCGCGAGCACGAAAGCAATTCGCGCATCGATGCCGAGCGGGTGCAGCTGGCGCTGTCCGCTGGCGCCATCATCGGCACCTGGTTCTGGGATTTGCCAACCGACCGGTTCACGGTCGACGAGGCATTCGCGCGCGCCTTCGGCCTTGATCCGGCGCTCGGGCGCGTCGGCCTGAGCCTGGCCCAGATTGTTGCCACGGTCCATCCCGACGACCAGGCTGGCCTGGCGCAGGCGATCAACACCGTCATCGCGCGCGGTGGCCATTACGCCCACCAGTACCGCGTCAGGCGCACCGACGGGCGCTACTACTGGATCGAGGCCAACGGCCGGGTCGATCTGGCGCCGGATGGCACCGGGCTGCTGTTCCCGGGCGTGCTGATCGACGTCGAGGGCCGGCGCGCGGTCGAAGCAGAACGCGACCAGGCGATCCTCAAGCTGCGCGCGCTCAACGAGCAGCTCGAGCAGAAAGTCATTGCCCAGGCGCTGGCGCGTGGCCGCACCTGGCAGGTCAGCCCGGACATCCTGGGCGTGCTCAATGCCGACGGCTTCGTCGAAACGTCGAACGCGGCCTGGGAAGCCAGCCTGGGCTGGACCGAGGAGGAGATCGCCAGCACCCACTTCATGGAGTTCGTCCATCCGGACGACCAGGCACTGACCCAGGCCGTGTGGCGCGACGCACTCGAGCGCGACATCCCGGCGCTGCGCTTCGAAAACCGCCATCGCCACAAGGCCGGCGGCTGGCGCTGGCTGTCGTGGGTGGCCGTGCCGGACGACGGCAAGGTGTATTGCTCGGCGCGTGACGTGACCCTTGAAAAAGAAGCGCAGGCCGAACGCGACCGCATGTGGGACACGTCGCCCGACCTGCTGCTGACGATCGATTTCAATGGTGTGTTCCGGCGTGTCAATCCGGCCTGGACCCACTTGCTCGGTTATACCCCCGAGGAACTCGTTGGCCATCACGTCACTGAATTCGTCGTGGCCGAGGACCACGCCCCGACCGTCGACGCCAACCTCGCCGCAGCCGAAGGCGGGCAGCCGCGCCTGGTCAACCGCTATCGCCACAAGGATGGCTCGACACGCTCGATTTCGTGGGTCGCCGCGCCGGCGGGCAGCGTGACGTATGCGACCGGCCGCGACATCACGGTCGAACGCGAGCGCCAGGCCGAGCTCGAGCGCGCCCAGGAGCAGCTGCGCCACTCGCAGAAAATGGAAGCAGTCGGCCAGCTCACCGGTGGCCTGGCGCATGACTTCAACAATCTGCTGGCCGGCATCGCGGGCAGCCTGGACCTGGTCAAGATCCGCATCGCGCAAGACCGCGTGGGCGATGTCGACCGCTACATCGGCGTGGCACAGGGTGCGACCCGGCGCGCTGCCGCGCTGACCCATCGCCTGCTGGCGTTCTCGCGCCGCCAGACGCTTGCGCCCACGGCGATCTGCGTGAATGCCATGATCGATGGCATGCTCGACATGATCCGGCGCACGGCCGGCCCCGCCGTGCAGGTAGAGCCGCGCGCCGAGCGCGCGCTGTGGGCAGCGCTGGTGGACCAGTCGCAGCTCGAAAACGCGCTGCTGAACCTGTGCATCAACGCGCGCGACGCGATGCCGGCCGGCGGCGCGATCACCATCGAAACCGCCAATCGCCAGATCGACCCCGTTGCCGCCCGCGCGCTCGAACTGCCGCCTGGCGACTACCTGACGCTGTCGGTATCCGACGCCGGCACCGGCATGGCGCCGGACGTGGTGGCCAAGGCCTTCGACCCGTTCTTCACGACCAAGCCGATCGGGCAGGGCACGGGGCTGGGCCTGTCGATGATCTACGGCTTCGCCAAGCAGTCAGACGGCCAGGTGCACATCGATTCAGCGGTAGGGCGGGGCACCACGGTGAGCATCTACCTGCCGCGCCACCGCGGCCAGGCCGAGGGTGTCGATACCGCGCAGCCGGTGGCGCTGGCGTCGCCGGACGGCCGCGGCGAGACGATCCTGGTGGTCGACGACGAGCCGAGCGTGCGCATGCTGGTGGTCGACCTGCTGGAAGACCTGGGATACCACGTGCTGAACGCCGAAGATGGCGCTGGCGGCCTGGCCTTGTTGCAATCGGGCGCGCGTATCGATCTGTTGATTACTGACGTCGGCTTGCCCGGGATGATGAACGGGCGGCAGATGGCCGATGCCGCGCGCGTGGCGCGGCCCGAACTGAAGGTGCTGTTCATCACTGGCTATGCCGAGACCGCCTTGCTCGACAACGGGCAGCTGGGCCCTGACATGGCGATCCTGACCAAACCGTTTTCAATCGATACGATGGCGCAGCGGGTGCGGGATATGGTGGCGCGGCACGGGTGACCGAAGGATCACCAGGCCGGCTTTGCGTATCTGATGAAGAAGCCCGAGGCGCTGGGTCAGCCGCGTCACAGCGTGCGCAGCCCGTTGTTCGTAGTACGCGCCGACGTCGGACATCAGGATCCCAGCAGCGTGAAACCGGCCCAATAGTAGGGATGCCCCTGCACCGGTGCCAGATCCGGTTGGTCGATGGCTTTCAGGCCGCGTGCAGGTTCGGTGCCGTTCGGTGCCGCACTGCGGATCTGGCGTAACTGGGCTTCGCGCAGCGCCTCCGGCTTGCCGGCACCGCGTCCGAGCGCTCGGTAGAAGTCAGTCATCAATGTGGCGGTCGAGCGATCGGATACGCGCCACAGGCTGGCCAGCACGTGGCGTGCGCCACGCTCGCGTGCCAGCCAGGCCAGGCCGGCCAGTTCGCGGCCGGTGGCATCGAGCCCGGCCGGCACGGCGGTTTCACAGGCCGACAGGGTCAACAGATCCAGTCCGGCAAAGTGAAAGCGCGCCTGCGCCAATTCGGCCAGACTCAGTTGCTGACCATCGCCCAGCACCAGGTACGAGCCGTCGTTGCGGCCTGGCTGCAGCACGAAGTGACTGGCGATGTGCACCATGCTGTGCTGTTGCAGCGCACGCTCGAGCGTGGCGGCTGTGAAGCCGGCGTCGAGGTGGATCCGGCTGGGAATCCGCCCTGCCGTTCCGACGGCCCGCAACTCGCGCACCACGAAAGGCAGGGCTGGCAAGTCGCCGCTGGCCTGGCTGTGGCCCAACAGGGCGACCGATCGTGGCCGCGTAGGCGCTGACGGCGTGACTGTCGCATCATCCATGCCGGCACTGCCGGTCACCTGCAAGGGCAGGCGCTCGACCAGCCACTGGCGGCCATCGTGTAGCATGGCAAACGGCAGATAACGTAGCACGCCACCCAGCGACAGTGTCAGCGTGCGCGCCCGCGTCAGTTCCGGCAGCACAGGCCCCAGTAATTGGCGGAACAGGCGCTGGGCGTGTGCACGCGGGTCCTTGCCGGGTGCTTGCGCCAGACGACGCAGCAAGGCGATGTCGTGTACCAGGCTGGCTGGATCGGCATCGAGCGTGACGACGCGCGCGCTGCGATCGTGCTGCACGACGATGCGCAGGCGGCGTTCGCCCACGAGATAGGTCAGATGCAGTCGGCCTGGTGGCAAAGCAGCGCTGGTGTTCGCCGTCCAGGTCGCATCGCCTGGCACGCTGGCGGCGCCGGTCGCCGCTGGCACGCCCGATGGGGCCGGCGAACTCCAGGCCGCCGTCGCCTGATCGAGCAAATCGTTCATGGCCTCTTGCGCTGCAGCCAGCTCGTCCGGGCCATTGGCACTGCCCTGCGCATGACGCGCACGTGCTTGCGCCAGCTTTTGTGCAAGCTGCTCCAGGATGCGTGTGTGCAGCGCGAATTGCTGCTCGGCCGCTGCGTCGATGCCGTCGAAATGCAGGCGCACGACGCGGACATCGTGTCGCTCGCCGGCGGCTGCATTGGCGCCCGCATCCGCGCCACGCACCAGGTCGTGGAATTCGTTTTGCTCCATCATCGCCAGTACGCGCTCGGCTTCACCGATACGGTGCCGATCCAGCAGCTGGTCCACCAGTTGCTGATACGCTGCCTTCTTCAACTGGAGAAAGCTGTGTTGCTGCTCGATCGGCAGGCCGGTCGTGTTTTCGCGCACCGCTTGCAAGGCATTGACCGCCACCTTGCCGAGAAAGACCGCATGCGCGCCAGTATCGAGCGCACTGAGCTGAGCAGCGGCCCGCGCCTGCAACAGGGGGGCACGGTTGGCCAGCCCGATCGCCATTGCGCGTGCTCCCTGCATGCGCGCCAGTGCGGGGTCGGTCCCGCGCGCATTGAGCGCAGCAGCATCGAGCAGGGCGCTCGCATAGGCAGGGTGAGATTGTCCGCGCTCAGTAGCCACCTGCCGCGCGAGGACGTTACTGCGTTCGGCCAGCGCGGCCAGGTCGGCTGCGCCGATACCGTCGTGCTCGGCGCGTACCACGTTCAACGCCAGCGCGACGTCCAGCTCGCTGCCGGCGAGGGCCGGCAGTCCGGCCATCCGCTGCGAGAGCGCGGCCAGAGCGCTCTCGGCCTGAGCCGGCCGGCCCTGGGCGCGCAATGCTTGTGCGCCCAGCATGACGCCGGCACTCTCGTCAGCCCACATCTGGCCATGGCTGCGTGCCAGGGCCGCGGCGCGGTCGGCTTGTTCCAGTGCCGCGCCAGCCTGGCCAAGGGCCAGCAGCGCCCTGGCATGATCGAGCTGGTGCGCCACGCACGAGGCAGCCACACCGCCCGGGATCGCCTGGCATGCCTTGAACGCCGATTGCGCGGCCGCAGCCGAGCGTCCGAGACGGTTGTTGGCAAGCTGTGTCTTGGCCACGTCTTGCCAGGCGTTCACGGTCTGGGCATGGTACTCGCCCAACGCGGTCCGGCGGATGCGCAGCACGTGCTCGGCCTCGTCCGCTGCCTGTGCCGCTTCGCCCAGCCGAAGGTGGATGCGAGCCACGCGCGCCAACGCGTAGCTGCTGTCAAGCGCATCGGGTCCGAAGCGGCGCACGGCGCTGGCCAGTCCCAGTTCGGCAAATGCCAGTGCTGCTGTGTCGTTCCCAGCCTGGGTGTGCCAGGCTGACATGTCCTGGACACTGGTTTGGGTCTCGGTCCTGTCCTGGCCAAATGCCGCCAGCCGAATGCGGTACGCGCGCTCGAGATAGTAGTACGCCTCTTGCATCTTGCCTTGACCGAGCAGCAGTGCGCCGACATCCCGCATGCCCCAGGCGTGATCAGTGCTGTCTGTGCCTGAGGTGCCCTCCCAGATGTCCATGGCCTGGCGCGCATACGGCAGCGCGCGCGCATAGTCGCGTGTGATCATGGCGATGCCCGACAGGTTGGACAGCGACGTGCCGTACGAACTGGACTTGGTGCCGGCCAGCCGCGCCTTTGCCAGAAGCGCTTTTTCGCCCCATTCCCATGCCAGATCGTAGCGGCCCCATTGGCGGTACAGGTACATCAGCTCAGCTGGGAAGTACATGTTCTCGCGCTCCGGATCGCCATCTGCCAGTGGACCGCTGTCGATCTGCTGGCGCAGCGCCAGGCCTTCGAGCAGGGACGACTCGCTTTCGGCAAAGCGGCGCAGCAATTGCAGGCCCTTGCCATAGGCAAGCAGGCTGGCCGAGATACCGCGCTGGTCGGCTGCCGTGCGGCACAGGCGCAGCGCCTCACTGAACGGGACAATGGCATCCTGTAAGCGTTCTTGCTCGACGGCCTGCGCGCCCTGTTCGATCAGCGCATCGGCGGCGGGCCGGCAGCCGGGCGCGGCATGTACCGGCAGCAGGCTTGTTGCCGCGCACAGCCATGCGACCGATGCGAGCATGCGCAGACGCATCATTGACCAGTTCCCGATGTCACACGCCAGCTGATGCGTGCCACCTGTGCCAGGTCGGCATCACGCCGGGTGGCCAGCGCGACGCCGCGTTGCTGCGCTTCCGCCGTTACGCCGCGCAAGGGCTCGAACAGCACGAAGCGGCGTGGCAGCGCGTCCTGGCTGGTTGGTGCGGCCACCAGTGCCAGCCATTC
Organism: Massilia aurea; assembly: GCF_014200505.1. Classification (GTDB taxonomy): domain Bacteria; phylum Pseudomonadota; class Gammaproteobacteria; order Burkholderiales; family Burkholderiaceae_D; genus Telluria; species Telluria aurea_B. Next base: position 283,273 of record NZ_JACHBX010000005.1, read on the forward strand.
CGGTGCCCCGGCAAGGCCTTGCCGCGTGACCTCGAATTCGCGTTCGAAGCGGCTGACCTGCGACGGCATGGCGGGAGAAAGCCGGTTGCTGTCGCCTTCAAAAGGTGGAAACACACGGGTGGCAGCCCCTGTCAGCGGCAGGTGCACGATGCCGACGTCAACGGATTGCTTGCTGTCGTTTTCGACAATGATGCGCAGGCGCGTGCCGACCGCCAGCAGGCCCAGGTCGCGGTCGGTGAACGGCAGGCTGACGACTGTCTGGCCGGGCGCCTGGACTTCAATGCGGGCCGCCAGCAGTGGCGCCAAGTTCGAGGTGGCGGGCAGCGCCAGCAGCGAGGCGATGCCTGCGGCACGGCCACGCAGCGCTGGCAGTTCGCTGTCGCGCAGGCGCAGGCGCAGCGCGCTGCGGCCGGGCAGGGTAAGGTCAACCATGCGCACGCCGCGCTGCCGGCTCACCAGCGTCAGAATGGGTGTACTTGCCGGGGCCGGCGTAACTGGCTGGCGCCGGGCCCAGCCAGTGGTCGCCGTGATGCTGTCGTTCGGCATGAGCCGCGCTTGATTCCAACCCAGCTCGGTAACGCGCCAGGTACCTGCGTCGCGCTGCAGCACGTCGCCCGACTGCAGACCATCGAGACGCCCGTACGGCACGAACCAGCCGCGTTCATCCTGACGGACCGGCCACAATTGCGGCGCCTCGACATCGGTCCAGAGCGTCTGCTCCAGTGCGCCTGCATACACTGGCGAAGGGCGCGCGCTGGCCGGCAGCCGGCGGGCATCGAGCGCCTGGCGGTAGTACCCGTTGATCAGGCTTGCCCAGGCCAGATAGCTGGCCGGGTTGTCGCGCAAGCCGGCGATCACGGCCCGCGTGAAGATGCCTCGTGCCTGGCCGGGATAGTCGCTTGCCAGCGCCTCGGCGCTGCGTTGCTGCGACTCCGCGGCAAAGAAGCCGATGAACTGTGGTCGTTCGCCTGGCCCCCTCGCGTCGGCAGGGGCTGCCTGTGCGCGTGCCAGAGATGCAGGGCGGCCGCTGACGCTGCTTATCGCTGGCGACCAGCCAAGCTCGGTACTGGACAGGCCTCGCCAGGCCAGGCCGGCGTCGCCGCGCGTGCTGCCAGCCGCATGGCAGCTGTCGAACACGGCCACGACCTGGACGCGCCGGGCGGCAAGAGCATCGATCACCCTGCCGATATCGGTGCTGCTGACGGCGCCCGCCAGCTGCCGGCTACGCGCATCGATACGGGCATCCTGCGCCAGCAGATGCACCTGCTGGCCGGAGGGCGTTTGCCACAGCCCCGGCTGGCCCGGCAGCAGGAGACCGTGGCCGGACCAGTAGAGCACCAGCACGTCGCCTGGCCGAAGCGTCCTGCCCAGGCGTGTCATATGGTCGAGGATCGCGGCACGGGTGGGCATGCCCGCGCCGGCCACGCCGTCGGCCAGGCTGACGATGTGGGCGGGTGCGAAGCCTTGCGCCAGCAGCGCATTGCGCATGGCCGGCACGTCGTGGCGTGGCCCGCTGAGCCAACCGCTGCGGGGCAGCGCCGGCATGCTTGATACGCCCACCAGCAGGGCGTGGCGTTCGGCGGCGGCAAGCGGTGCCTGCAGGCCGATGGCAACCGTCCAGGCCCAACAGAGTGCGACACAGTGGCGCCGCATCAGGGAGGCGGTCCGGCCACGAGCACGGTGGACTCGACAACCACGGCACTGGCGCGCAGCTGCACCACGGCTGCGGCAGGGTCGCGCGCCTGCAGCAGGTAGCGCTGGCCGCCCTGCGGTCCGGCAACAATGCGCGACTCGGCCCGGATCAGCGCCGCCTCGACCTGCGCCAGACTGGCATCGGCGGAAAAACGCACCTCCAGATTGGCCGCTGGCGTGGCCACGCCCAGCGGCGCGTTGCGCCACGCTATCTCGGTATCGGGCGTGCTGTACAGCATCCATCCCTGCATTACGCAGACACCTGCCAGCGTGGCCATGAGCGCAGGTGCCAGGGCGGGCCCCAGGAAGCTGGCCCCCAGACGCTGCCACCAACTGCTGCGGGGCACGGCAGTATCCGGCTTGGCGATGCGACGCTTCAACTCCGCAAGACCGGTGTCGTTATCGACCTCCTCCATCTGCGCAGCGATGGCGGCGCGCACGTCACCCAGCAGAGCGGCCTGCGTCTTCCATGCTGCGTCGCTCTCGAGCAATGCAGCAATGTGACGGGCATCGTCTCCTTCGACATGACCGTTGAGATAGTCGGGCAGGCGTTCCAGCAAGCGTTGTTGTTCATCCATGGCGTCCACCTTCTTGTACGAACCAGCGCTCCAGGCACGATTTCAGATTGAGCCGGCCATGAAACAACCGGGTCTTCACGGTACCTTCAGGAGCACCCTGGATACGCGCGATGTCGCGTACCGATAAATCCTCGAGCGCCCACAGGGTCAGGCTTTCTCGCTGCAGCGGATTGCGCAGGCGTTGCAGGCAGCGCTGCACCGCCGTGTGACGCTGCGCGGTTTCGCGGAGCGCAAGCGGATCGGGCGCTGTCTCGGCATGCATGCCTGCCTCGAGTTCGAACGTGCTGTCGTCACTGAACATGTCCTCGGCCGCCTGTCGCTTGCCATGGCGGCGAATCTGATCGACCGTCTTGTTGCGGGTGAGTGTGAGCAGCCAGGTCACGAATTCGACGCGCCCGTCATAACGCAAGGGATCGCGCCACAGGTCGTGAAAGACATCGACCGTGATCTCGCCGGCGATGGCATCGGCGTCCAGGCCGCAGCGCACCAGTTTGGCGTGGGCGAACACCCTGACCTTGCGTGACCAGTCCCGATACAGCGCGTCGAGCGCGCGCTGGTCACCGCCGGCCATGGCTGCCAGCAGCTCGCTCGGTGATAGTGACTGCATGCTCATGTCTGCCTCCGCGAAGGCGTCACGACGGCCATTTTGGGTGTCTGATGGTAACCATGAGCAAGATTATCAGTTACAAGATCACGCTTTGTCGACGGAAATGATGAAATTAATACACAAAAAAATAATCTTCAACGAATCGAAAAATAAATTGAACCGGTGGCGTGGTGGTAACGAACAAGACGGCAACAGGCTGCGTTCGCAGTTCTGAAACCTGAAGAGGAACCCACCACCATGAAACATCGCGGCAAGATTTTGCGGGATACAAACACCGGCCCAGGCCTGTTGAGTAGCGACGGCGTACAGCATCCATTCACACTGGAATCGCATTGGAAATCAGACATCCCGCCGAAGGTCGGCATGGTGGTCGATGTGACGTTCGATCCGGCCGGCGGCCTGGGAATGCTGATGCCAGTGGCCGATTCCCAGCTGGCTAGGGAACAGGCCGAGCTTGCCGTGCAGGCAGCCAGGGCCAGGAGCGGTGAACTGGCCGCCGGCATGACCGCGCGTTTTGGTGTGCCGACCATGTTGGCGATGGCCGCGCTCGTGGCGGGCTGGTTCGTCCTCAACACGATTGCGATCCAGATGTCGGCCCAGTTCGGCATGGGGCTGACGTTCTGGAAAATCCTGGGCATGATCAATTCGCCAGCCGGGCTGCTGATGGGATTGGATGGCGGCAGCGGCGGCGGCAGCAGCGGCATCTACGGCGTTATGTGCATCGTCGCGCTGGTTGCACCATTGGCGCCGCAGTTCTGGAAAGACAAGCGCGCCCATCTTGGCGGCCTGCTGCCGCTGGCCTTCATGCTGGTGATCGCGCTGATGATCTACCTCGGCATCAACGACGGCCTGAAGCAGGCGCAGGGCGTGGCCGGCTTTATGGGCGGCAACAATGCTTCTCGCATGGCCGAAGACGTCAGCAGCATGATGCTGCGCGAAGCCATGCGCGCCATTTCCATCGGTGCTGGCGGTTATTTGTCCCTGCTTGCCAGCCTCTATCTGGCCGGTCGCGGCGCCATGAAATTTCTCGCAGCCCGCGCTTGAATTCAAGCCGCCATTTTCTCCATCCAAGAATCATCCACAAGGAACATCATGTCCCACTTCGCATCTCCGCTGGCCGCCTTGTTGGCGCTTTCCCTGCTCGCCGGCCTGACCGGCTGCAAAGACAAGGCGCCGACCGATACCGCCATCACACCCAACCTGGCTGACGCCGCAACGCCCGCCGCCGTCGAGGAGCGCGTCAAGGAAGCGGCCCGCGCCAAACTGCCCAAGGGTGACCCGAGTACGCCTGCCGGCAGCTATATCGATCTCGACAGCGGCAACCAGATCATGTTCGCCTACCTGGGCGTCGCCGGCATGCCGATCGATTACAACGAGGTGGCTGGCAGCTATTCGCGGGACTACATGATGGCGTCGGACGAGTTCAAGAAAAACGATCTGCTCAATGCGTTGAAAGTCAAGATTGACGCTGGTGTGGCGCAAGCAGCGCAGCAACGCTACGTGAAGCTGGAGGTCGCAGACTCGGTCGGAAAATACGACTTCGAGAAAAAGGGTTTCCCGCTTGATTCGTCGGTGTGGGAAAAAGGCTCATACCGCTATTTCAACGACAACAGCAGCTACAAGATCGGCTTTAACAACGGCGCGGACTTTCGCTACCTGAACGTGCCCGAAGAAGACAAGGCCCGCGCGATCGAGAGTCTGCGCAGCAAGAATGAAACGATGCGCACGGTGGTGTATGGCTATGTGCAGGATGCCGACATCAGCAAGAAAGTGGTGCAGGCGCAGATTCTCAAGGTCGAACTGGTCAGCAGGAACGGCGACGTCCTTGCCACCCGCACTGCGCAATAACGATCATGCCGGACGGCGGCCTGCCGTCCGCATTCATTCAATCAACGATATCCCATACCCATCATCATGCAAAAAATCGTCACGACAATCGTTTCCCTGTGCGGCCTTGCCTTGCTCGCCGCATGCACCACCGTTGCGCCCAATACCATCCGTGAGGTCAACGACAATGAGGTCGCGCGCTGCAGACTGGCCGGCCCGGTTCAGGGCGCCGATGCCGTGTTTGTCGGCCTGAGCGCCGCAATCGGCTCGAAGAATGCGCGGGCAAAGGCGATGAATCAGGCGGTACGCCTGCAGGCAACCGACGTGGTCTGGTCACAGCAGGGCACCAGCATGACCAGCGAATGGGTGGGCAAGGCGTACGTCTGCAAATAAACCATTTTTAAAACCCGGAATCGGCTTGTCGGCACGGGGCGATCCGGTGATGGCGCCTCGTGCCGGCCGATGTTCAGTGGCCGCGCCGCTGCACCAGCGCCGTACCCGCTCCATGGCGCTTGCTTTCGCTGACTGCGGTTACGGTGCCATCCGGGTTGAACACCAGCGCATTGGCCGCGCCGATTTCTTCTGGTGGTGATTCCCAGCGCTGGCCGAAGCGCGCGAGCGCCGTTGCCTGTGCGCTGCCCCCAAAGCCCGGCTCGACCGATGTGGTGGCGGCGTTGCGCTGGCTGATGCGCGGGGCATCCACTGCCTGGTGCATCGGCATGCCGAAGTCGACGTAGTTGACGATCGTTTGCAGCACGGTCGTGATGATCGTCGCGCCGCCCGGGCTGCCCACTGAAAATGCCGGCTTGCCATCCTTCAATGCAATCGTCGGCGCCATGCTGGAGCGGGGCCGCTTGCCGGCTTCGGGCACGTTGGGGTGCGGGCCGGCGAAGTCGAAGTCGGTCATCTCATTATTGAGCAGGAAGCCGTAGCCTGGCACAACAATGCCGCTGCCGCCCCACGATTCGATCGTGAACGTGTACGCGACCACGTTGCCATCCTTGTCTGACACCGTCAGGTGTGTCGTGTGCAGGCTTTCCGGTGGAGGCCGGATGCTGGCACGCACCGGTGGCAGCAGCGGCACGCTGGGATCATTCTGGAATGCATACGGATTGCCTGCCGCCACCGCGCCCGGTGCGGCCTGCTGCAGCGAGATCAGTGCGCGGCGCGTGGCAGCAAAGTCCTTCGACAGGAAGCCCGCCAGCGGCGCATCGATGTATTCGGGATCGGCCAGATAGGCGTTGCGGTCGGCGAACGCGAAGCGGCTCGCTTCGATATACAGGTGCTCGGCCTGCGCGCGCGGCAGGGCTTTCAGGTCGTAGCCTTCGAGGATATTGAGCGCATGCGCGACCGTCGTGCCGCCACTGCTGGGCAGCGGCATGCCATACAGTTCATAGCCGCGGTAGGTGCTGCGCAGGGCAGGGCGGATACGTGCCTCGTAGTTGGCCAGATCGGCTAGCGTCATCGTGCCAGCGCGGACATTAACGCCCTTGGCCACGGGCGGGCGGTTGACGGTGTCGACGATCGCGCGCGCCATCGGGCCTTCGTAGAATGCTTTCACGCCGCCCGAGGCGATGGCGCGGTAGGCCCGCGCCATATCGGGATTGCGCAGCAGCGTGCCGGTAGGGATGGCCTTGCCGTCGTGCAGGTACAGCGCGCTCGTCGGTGTGAACTGGCGAAACTTGGCCAGGTTCTGGTCGACCAGGCCATTGAACGTGGCGTTGACCCGAAAGCCCGTGTCGGCCACCGCGATGGCCGGCGCCAGTACCTGCGCGAAGCGCATGCTGCCGTAGCGTTCGAGCGCCTCGTGCCAGCCGCGCACCGTGCCCGGCACGCCCACTGCCGCGCCGCTGGCCACCGCCGTGTCGAAGTCGATCGGCTTGCCATCACGCTCGAACAGCGTGGGGCCGGCCTTGGCTGGCGCCGTCTCGCGGTGGTCGATCGTGATCACCCGTTTGTCCCTGGCCAGATAGATCACCATGAAGCCGCCGCCGCCGATGCCGCAGCTGAACGGATCCGTCACGCCCAGCGTGGCGGCTGCGGCAACGGCCGCATCGACTGCATTGCCACCGTTGTTCAGGATGGTCAGCGCGGCTTGCGAGGCCTGCGCGCTGATGGTGGCAACGGCGCCGCCGTGCCCCGTCGCGACGGGCGCGCCGGTGGCGGGCGCAATGACGATCGACAGGACCAGGCCGCAGGCCAGTGCGGCATTGACCGGCGAGCGGGCCGCCACGATTACGTACCGTACATATTGAGCACCACCGGATACGACGCCGGCTTCGCCTCGATCATGCCGCGCGCCGGTGGCTCGAACGAGCGGTCGAGCTCGACGCGCGCGCCGCGCAGCGCCGGCGATGTGAAGCCCGGTTTGCCCGGCACCAGCCAGAATGCCTGCGCCACGTTCTGGATGCGCAGCGTGAAGCGGTAGGCGACACGCCCGGCCACGATGCAGCGTGCATTGTCCGGGCAGCGGGTGTCGTCGGCACCTTCATAGGTCAGGCTCAGGCGCTGTTCGGGCGCCAGCAGCAGGCTCTGGCTTTCGCTGAGGTTGTACTGCGCGTCCGGCAGGCGCTCCGGCGCGGCGCAGCCGGACAACAGGCCAGCGCCGAGGCAGACGGCGGCGGTGCAGAAGACGCGGGCCGGACGGAAGATCGAGGGGCGCATGGTGTCATCCAGTGTTTGGCAGGGAAAACCCATGATAGCAAAAGCGCAAGCGCAGCGGCGCGGCATGATGCGCCCGGGCGTCATGAACACGACGATTGTGAAGTCATAAACAGGTCATATTCGCAGGCTATTCTTTGTCCCGTAGTGCAAAACATATCCCTCAACTAAGGAATAACAATGTTCAAAAAGATCCTCGCCGGCGCCGCTGCCGCACTCGTGATGACGACCTCGTTTGCCGCCGACATGACCGGTGCAGGCGCTACCTTCCCGTACCCGATCTACGCCAAGTGGGCCGAGGGTTACAAGGCAGCGACCGGCAATGGCCTGAACTACCAGTCGGTGGGTTCGGGCGCCGGTATCAAGCAGATCAAGGCCAAGACCGTCGACTTCGGCGCGTCGGACATGCCACTCAAGGCAGATGAGTTGGACAAGGAAGGCCTGATGCAGTTCCCGGCCATCATGGGCGGCGTGGTTGCCGTGGTCAACGTCGACGGCGTGACCCCAGGCCAGCTGAAGATGACCGGCCCGGTGCTGGCTGACATCTACATGGGCAAGATCACCAAGTGGAACGCCGCGCCGATCGCCGCGTTGAACCCGGGCGTCAAGCTGCCGGACACCGACATCACCGTCGTGCACCGTGCTGACAGCTCGGGCACCTCGTTCCTGTGGACCGACTTCCTGGCAAAAACCAGCCCGGCCTGGAAAGAAAGCATCGGCTCGGGCACCACCGTGAAGTGGGCCGTGGGCGTGGGCGGCAAGGGCAACGAAGGCGTCGCCGCCAACGTGCAGCGTATCAAGGGTTCGATCGGCTACGTCGAGTGGGCTTACGCGAAAAAGAACAAGCTGTCGCACACCCAGCTGCGCAATAAAGAAGGCGTCGATCTGCAGCCAAGCGACGACGTGTTCAAGGCAGCTGCGGCGAACGCCGAGTGGAACAAGACCCCAGGCTTCGGCGTGGTCCTGACCGACGGCGCTGGCAAGCAAAGCTGGCCAGTCACCGGCGTGTCGTACATCCTGATGCACAAGGAACAGGCTGATGCGAACAAGGGCAAGGAAGTCGTCAAGTTCTTCGACTGGGCCTTCAAGAACGGCGCGCCAGCAGCAGCTGAACTGGACTACGTCCCGATGCCAGCCAGCGTCGTCAAGCAAGTGCAGGATGCCTGGAAAGCCAACCTGAAAGACGCTTCCGGCAAAGCGATCATGTAATCAGGCAGGTGAAGTAACGATCCGGCAGCGCGACTGCCGGATTTTTTTATCAGCACATCCAACCTCGGCATCTCACAGACTGGGTATCCCATGACAATGGCGAACACGATCGTCCTGGTGATTGACGACAAGCCGGCCATCGCCGAACTGCTCAAATTTTCACTGCACGAGGACGAGTGGGTCTGGCACAACGTGCCGAGCCTGGCGCAAGCCTGGGACTTCATCGGACGCGAACGGCCCGAACTGCTGCTGCAGGAATCGATGCTGCGCAACGAAGGCGGCATGCGCCTGCTGGCCCGCCTGCGCGGCGACAGGCGTCTGCGCGAACAACCCGTCATCCTGCTGGCGGCCGAATGTGCTGAAGGCGAGCGTCCGCTGGCATTGCCGGCGCCGGTCACCCATCCCGAATTCATTCCGCAGGCGCCGATCGGCGAAGCGCGCGAACTGTCGCCCGAATCGCGGGTGCTGCGCTCGGGCCGCCTGGTGCTCGATCCGCTCAGCTGCAGCGTCAGGGTCGGCAACAGCCGGGTCGAAGTACGCCACGCCGAATATCGCCTGCTGCGATTCTTGCTGTGCCATCCGGGCCAGGTCTTCTCACGCTCACAATTACTTGAACAGCTGTGGGACGCGCACCAGTCGCTCGACCAGCGCACCGTCGACGTCCACGTGCTGCGCCTGCGCAAGGCGCTGGGCCGCGCCAAATCGCTGATCAAGACCGTGCGTGGCGCCGGTTACATGCTCGCGCCAACCTGACATGCAGTGTTTGCCGGCAGCATGAGCCACCACCCCCGTATCGCGCCTTCCATCACGCCTCACCGCAACAAGCGCTACCTGGTGCTGGCATGGCCGCTGCTTGCGCTGTTGCTCTGCATTGCGCTGTGGGGCGCGACCCTGGTGCGGGTGGACGCCGAACAGGAGCGCGTTGCCGGCCAGATCCGCAAGGATGCCGCTGCCTACGCCGAAGCCTACGAGCAGTACATCACGCGCTCGGTCGCGCAGATGGACCAGATCACGATGCAGCTCAAGTTCAGCTGGGAGAACTCGCGCAAGCCGGAACTCCTGGCGGACATGCGGCGCGACGGCATGTTCACCGACAGCGCCTTCCACGTGGTCGCCGTGCTCGACCGACGTGGCATCGTGCGTTCCAGCACGCGGCCCGGCCTGGTTGGCGCCGACCTGGCGGACGGCCCGTATTTTTCGCGCCACCGCGACAACAATTCGACGGCGCTGCGGCTGGGCACCACGCCGGTGCAGTTCGGCGCGGCCGACGACGTGGTGCTGTTCACGCGCCGCCTGGATGACCGCGAAGACGAGTTCGACGGTGTGATCATGATGGCGGTCGATGCGCGCTACTTCACGTCGTTCGTCAGCCCGGCCACGCTCGGTGCCGGCGGCATCGTGGCGCTGGCCGGCAGCGAAGGGCGCCTGCGCGTCGAACAGCGCAGCGACGGCGCCGCGTTTTTCGACACTGCCACGCTGCCGCGCCGCGGCGCCGCCTGGTCGGGCGAGCAGGGCGTGCGCGAAGTCGATGGGGCGAATGGCTTTGCCGACGGCCAGTCGCGCGTGCTGGGCTGGCGCCAGTCGCCGGTCTATCCACTGGTCGCACTGGTCGGCTTGCCGCGCGCCGATACGCTGGCCGCGACCAATACCTACTGGACCGACAGCCGCGACCGCGCCATTGCCGCGACGCTGTGCCTGATGCTGCTGGGCGCCGTCGGCGCCGTGCTGGCGCAGCGCGCGCTGCAGCGCGGCACCGAACAGGACGACGTACGGCGCGCCTACCGCACCGCCACCGAAAGCGGCAACGACGGCTTCTACATGGCAGCCGCCGTGCGCGGGCGGGATGGGCAGATCGTCGACTTTCGCATCGTCGACTGCAATGAACGGGGCGCCTTCTTCTATGGCATGACGCGTGACGACCTGGTCGGCGCGAGCCTGGCCGAGATCGACACCGGCCTGTTCGGCGAAGAATTGCTGGCCACCTACCGCAAGGCGATGGAGACGGGCTTCCATGAGGACGACCGCAAGATGCCAAGCGACAATCGCCTGAACATCAGTTGGGGCCGGCGTCGCCTGGTGCGGGTCGGTCATGGCCTGGCCGTCACGCTGCAGGACATCAGCGAGCGCAAGGCCCACGAGTCGCAGCTCGAGCGCCTGGCCAACGTCGACTCGCTGACGGGCCTGGCCACCCGCCACGCGTTGTTGGAGCGCATGCCGGCGATGCTGGCACAGGCACAGACCGCCGACATGGGGGCGGCGCTGCTGTTCATCGACCTGGACGAATTCAAGCACATCAACGATTCGCACGGCCACGCCACCGGCGACGGGGTGCTCAAGTGCGCGGCCCAGCGCCTGCTGTCGCTGCTGCGCCCGTCAGACCAGGTGGCCCGCTTCGGCGGCGACGAATTCGTCGTCCTGCTCACGCCCTGCGATGGCGAGCGCCAGGCGGCGTCGGTTGCGGCGCGCATCGTCGAGGCGTTTGGTGTGCCGTTCCTGCTGGGCGACGAGCTGCACGCGGTGGGCGCATCGATCGGCATCAGCATGTACCCGCGCGACGGCGCCGATGCCGAGACGCTGGTGCGCCACAGCGATATCGCCATGTATGTCGGCAAGAATGACGGCAAGGGCCAGTACCGCTTCTTCGATCCATCGCTGTCGACGACGCTCAATTCACGCGCGCGCCTAAAGCAGCACATTCTGGAAGCGCTCGAGGGCGACCAGTTCGTGCTGCATTACCAGCCGCGTGTCGATGCCCGCAGCGGCGAGTTGCTGAGCATGGAAGCGCTGGTGCGCTGGCGCCATCCGACGCTGGGCATGGTGGCGCCGGGCGACTTCATTCCACTGGCCGAATCGACCGGCCTGATCGTGCGCATCGGCGAAGCCGTGATCGACAAGGCGTGCGCGCAACTGGCCGCGTGGCGCGAGGCCGGCGTGGCGCTGGTGCCCGTCTCGATCAATGTCTCGCCCAAGCAGTTTTTGCGCGGCGGCGTGCAGCGGCAGCTGCGCGCGGCGATGGCGCGCCACGGCGTGCCGGCCAGCCTGATCGAGGTGGAAATCACCGAGTCGGCGATGATGGGCGACCAGGACGACATCCTGGCCGAACTGGCGGCGCTGCGCGCGCTGGGCGTGAAGCTGCACGTGGACGACTTCGGCACGGGCTACTCGTCGCTGTCGCAATTGCAGCGCCTGAAAATGGACGTGCTGAAGGTCGACCGTGCGTTCACGAACGAGCTGGCCAGGTCGAAAGAGGGCAAGGTGTTCTTCCAGGCGATCGTGTCGATGGCGCACGCGCTGGGGATGTCGGTCGTGGCCGAGGGCGTGGAAACCGCCGAGCAGCTGGCGATCCTGCGCGGCCTGGAATGCAATGAAGTGCAGGGTTACTTCATCGCGCGCCCGATGCCGGCGCACGAGATGGCGGTGTTGATGGCGCAGCGCTATTTACTTGAGATAACAGCAGCTTGAGATAGCGGCGGCGCCGTCGTGAGCGCCGCCGCGACGATCAGTCGAGGTCGGCAGCGCTGTGGCGTTCCAGCACCTGGTCTTCCGCCGGTCCGAACGACCGGTTGACCTTGCGCCCACGCACCACGGCCGGCCGCGCTGCGATTGCATCGGCCCAGCGCTTGACGTGCTTGTACTCGTGCACCGACAGGAATGTGGCCGCTTCGTACAGCTGACCGAGTACCATGCCGCCATACCATGGCCAGATGGCCATGTCAGCGATCGTGTAGTCGTCGCCGGCCATGTAGCGGTTGTCGGCCAGATGGCGATCCAGCACGTCGAGCTGGCGCTTGGTTTCCATCGCGTAGCGGTCGATCGGGTATTGCAGTTTTTCCGGCGCATACGCGTAGAAGTGGCCAAAGCCGCCGCCCATGAATGGCGCCGAACCCATCTGCCAGAACAGCCAGTTCATCGTCTCGGTGCGCGCCACGCCATCTTTCGGCAGGAACGCGCCGAACTTCTCGGCCAGGTACACGAGGATCGCACCCGATTCGAACACCCGCACGGGCTCGGCGCCACTGCGGTCGACCAGGGCAGGGATCTTCGAATTCGGGTTGGCGTCAACGAAGCCGCTCGAGAACTGCATGCCTTCGTTAATGCGGATCAGCCAGGCATCGTACTCGGCGCCCGCATGGCCGGCGGCCAGCAGTTCTTCGAGCATGATCGAGACTTTCACGCCATTGGGCGTGGCCAGCGAATACAGCTGCAGCGGATGTTCGCCGACCGGCAGCGCCTGGTCGTGCGTCGGTCCGGCGACCGGGCGATTGATGTTGGCAAAGGCGCCGCCCGGGGTGGCGGGCGGGGTCCAGACAGTTGGTGGGACATACGGCGTTGAATCAGGCATGGCGTTTCCTTGAGCTGACGTGTCAGAAGAACCATTCTAGCCAATGGGCGACAAACGTGTCGGCGGCGGCTTCACGCGTTCAAGTTACCCCGGTTTCGTGGCGGCCACGTGTTGTTGAACGCGTGGACGGGGAACCCGTCCACCCTACAAAAATACCGTAGTGTGGGCGGCTATGCCGCCCACGCGTTCAACGGAACCACAATCCGCCAAGTCGGGGTTGAAAAGCGCAACGCCACATAAGAAAAAACCCCGCCGAAGCGGGGTTTGGGAGATGGCAGAGGGGCTCAGACAAACGCCGTCAGCGCACCCTTCATCTTTTTGAGGGCAGCCGACTCGATCTGGCGAATCCGCTCGGCCGACACGCTGAATTCTTCCGCCAGCGTGTGCAGCGTGGCACCCGACCCATCGTCGTTGGCCAGCCAGCGTGCTTCGATGATGCGGCGCGAACGCGGATCCAGCTTGCCGAGCGCCGATTCCAGGCCTTCGGACTGCAGGCGCGTGACTTGCTGGGCTTCGAGCACCTTGGTCGGCTCTTGCTGCTCCGACGACAGGTAGGCGATCGGCGAGAACTTGTCGTCTTCGTCGTCGGTTGGCGACTCGAGCGCGATATCGCGGCCCGACAGACGGGTTTCCATCTCGATCACTTCTTCACGCTTGACGCCCAGCAGCTTGGCCAGATCATCGACCTGACCCGGCGACATCGCATCCAGGCCCACCTTGTTGCTGCGCAGGTTGAAAAACAGCTTGCGCTGCGCCTTCGTCGTCGCGACCTTTACGAGGCGCCAGTTCTTGAGAATGTACTCATGCATCTCGGCCTTGATCCAGTGCATCGCGTACGACACCAGGCGCACGCCCTGGTTCGGGTCGAAACGCTTGACTGCCTTCATCAGGCCGATATTGCCTTCCTGGATCAGGTCCGCGTGCGGCAGGCCGTAGCCCAGATAGCCACGCGCGATCGACACCACCAGGCGCAGGTGCGACAGCACCATCTTTTGCGCTGCGTCGAGATCGTTATCGTCGCGCAGCCGCTTTGCCAGCGACATCTCTTCTTCGTGCGTCAGCATCGGCAGGCGGTTCACTGCCGAGATGTACGCATCGATATTGCCGAGATTGCCGGTGAAACCTAGTCCCAGAGCACGATTGCCGGTCGGGACCAATGCGGATTGTGCGGACATGTTTATTTCCCTTTTAATAATCTTGCTGCATCCTGACGGGCCTCGGCCTCATGCCGGTGACACCATCCTGAAGCCAACATCGCTTCGTCATGCGGATACTTTTGCTTGAAATTTGATTGCCTTGGACCATATATTAGCACTCCCCCAAAGAGAGTGCCAGAACGTGGCCAGAACTTAAGACTGTCCAAAGTATTGCCTATGGGAATTAAATCCGCAAGCAAACTTACTGTAGAACAGCACTTGAATATTCGTTTGATTCAGATCAGAACCGAGCCGATAAACACTGGAAATCGCGTACAGGTTCAGAGTAAGGCGCGACAGACAAGCTCTCTGTTGAATGGCGCACGTACGAATGGGACGGCCTGTAGGAGTTCTACGCAAGACAGCGTAGGGAAGTGCGAAGCGACCGTAGGAGCATTAGCGCACTGCGGCGCATTCCGACGGTCAGGTAATCGGGGAGGCAGCGCAACGGCCGCCTCGCCCTGCTATGGAAGTGGTGCCACTTCCGCCATTTTCAACACCCTGAATCAATCTTTTTTATTCAGCAATATTGTAGGAGTGCCGTTGCCGGCACTCCTGTAGCGCTGTCAGCGCCCCCGCGCTAGGTGACGCCGTACCGACAGCATGGCGCCGATCAGGCCCAGTCCAGCGCTCACCGCCAGCAAGCCGGCAATTTCCAGTCCGCCCAGCGCCATCAGCTGGAATTGTGAGCCATACAGCCGCGCAAATTCGGCGATGGCGCCATTCAGTGGGTGCAAGGCAAGCGCCACCACGCCCAGGGCCACGCCGCCGGCGCACAGGCCGAGCAGGGCGCCCGTATAGAAGAACGGGCGGTGAATGAAGTCATTGGTCGCGCCGAGCAGTTGCGAGACGGAGATTTCTTCTTTCTGCGTCAGCACCTGCAGGCGGATGGTATTGAACACCACGGCGATGACGACGATGCCGAGCGTACCGGCCAGCAGCAGCAGGGCCAGGCGCAGGATGCCCAGCAGCGCAGCCAGGCGCTTGACCCAGGCCGAGTCGACCTGCACCGTCTCGACGCCGGGCAGGGCGCGCAGGCGCTCGGTGATGGCGTCGACCTGCGCGGCGGCGCCGGCGCTGGCAAAGCCGCCCAGCTTCATCACGTAACTGTCCGGCAGCGGATTCTCGCCCAGCGTTTCCAGCACCCCGCCCAGGCTGCTGCGTGCCTTGAGCGATTCCAGCGCTTCTTCGCGCGGCACGAACATGACTTCGCCCTTGCCCTGCGCGACGATCTGGCGAATCTGCGGCAGCAGGGCCTGTGCATCGGGCCGGCTGACATCTTCGCGCATGAACAGGCTGATCTCGGGGTCGACCGACAACTGCTCGGACAGCGGCCGTACATTGTCGAGCAGGGTCAGGCCAGCAAACGGCAGCGTGAGCGCCAGCGCGACGACGAGCACGTTGAACAGGAAGCTGCCGGGCGACTTGCGCACGGTCGACAGCGCGGCCACCAGGGCGAAACGGTGCTGGCGCAACCACGGGCTCATGCTGCACCTCCGACCAGTTGGCCATTTTCGAGGCGGATGACGCGCTCGGCGCGCTCCAGCACGTAATCGTCGTGGGTCGAGATCACGCACGTGACACCCACTGCATGGAACGAGCGCAGCGCATCGAGCACCTTGTCGGCCGCGACGCGGTCGAGGTTGGCGGTCGGTTCGTCGGCCAGGATGATCTGCGGCCGGTTGACAATCGCACGGGCCACGGCCACGCGCTGCTGCTCGCCGCCGGACAGTTCCAGCGGCATCGCGCGCGCACGATCGAGCAGGCCGACCTTGTCGAGCGCGGCGCGGGCGCGCTGCTCGGCTTCGGCCGTGCGCGCACCGGTTACCAGCATCGGCAGCATCGTGTTGGCCAGGATATTGCGGTCGTTGAGCAGGCGTTGCTGCTGGAAGATGATGCCGATATTGCGGCGCAGGAACGGGATCCCGGCCGGCTTGATGCGCCCGACGTCATGCCCGCTGACGATCACCTTGCCGCTGGTGGGCCGCTCGACGCCGGCGACCATTTTCATCAGGGTCGACTTGCCTGCGCCCGACGGGCCGGCCAGGTAGACCAGCTCGCCCTTGCCGATGGCGAGCGTGACGTCGTGCAGCGCATAGCTGCCCTGCGCGTCGCCGTGCGTGTACTGCTTCGATACTGACTGGAATGCAATCATGGTGTCCTTGTTCGATCAGCCGCTCAGCCGAGCAGCGCGTCGACGAATTCTTCGGCATTGAATGGCTGCAGGTCTTCCAGCTTTTCGCCCACGCCGATGAAGTACACGGGAATCGGGCGGTTCTGCGCGATTGCAGCCAGCACGCCGCCTTTCGCGGTGCCGTCGAGCTTGGTAACGACCAGGCCCGTCAGGCCCAGCGCATCGTCGAATGCCTTCACTTGCGCCAGCGCGTTCTGGCCCGTGTTGCCGTCGATGACGAGCAGGATTTCATGAGGCGCGCCCGCCATGCCCTTGCCGATTACGCGCTTGATCTTTTTCAGCTCTTCCATCAGGTGCAGCTGGGTCGGCAGGCGGCCGGCCGTGTCGATCATGACGACATCGGTACCGCGCGCCTTGCCGGACTGGACCGCATCAAAGGCAACGGCAGCAGGATCGCCCGACTGCTGCGAAATCACGGTCACGTTGTTACGCTGGCCCCAGACCATCAACTGCTCGCGCGCGGCGGCGCGGAACGTGTCACCCGCAGCCAGCAGCACCGACTGGTCGAAGCTTTGCATGTGCTTGGCTAGCTTGCCGATGGTGGTGGTCTTGCCGGCGCCGTTCACGCCCGCGATCATCATCACCAACGGGTCGTGGCGGCCCAGCTCGAGCGGCTTTTGCAACGGCAGCAGCATCTCGATCATCAGGCTCTTGAGCGCCGTCTTGACGGCGGGCGCGTCGAGCAGCTTGTCTTCCTTGACCTTGCGGCGCAGTTCGGTGAGCAGGTGTTCGGTGGCACCGATGCCGGCGTCGGACATCAGCAGCGCTGCTTCGAGTTCGTCGTACAGGTCTTCGTCGATGCGCGCACCGACGAACAGCAGCGACAGGTTGCTCGAGGTCTTGGACAGGCCGGCCTTCAGGCGCGCCATCCACGATTGTTTCTTTTCCAGCTCGGTGGTGGGGCGCTCGGCGGTTTCCGGGAACAGGTTGCTGCCTTCGTGCAGCACGCTGACCTCGGTCTTGAGGTCAGGCTTGAGGTCGGGCTTTACCTCGGGCTTGGCGTCCTTCTTGATATCGGGCTTGGCCACGGCTGGCGCCGGCGGCGCCGGCCTGGTGGCAGGCGCGGCAGGCGCCGCGGGTGCAGCAGGTACAACAGGTTCCGGCGCCGGGGTATCGGGCGCTTTCTTTCTTTTGAAGAAGCTGAACATAGTGTCTGGTGGGGGACTTCGTGCGAACGCCGGCGGGGCCGGCGATGAAAAAACGTGCGAATATTTTACCAGAGCAGCAATACGTTCCCGCTTTGCGCGCTAGCGTGCTCCTTTTGCGGCCTCGGCCTGTGCACGCATCATCTCGAGCGTGGCGTTCGGGGTGATCAGATTGCCGTCGTAGCGCAGCTCGATCACGGCCGGCAGCTGTTCCTGCGCCGTGTAGGCCAGCGCGCGCGCCAGCGCCGGTGCAAAGTCGGCGGTCTGGTCGACCACTTCGCCATGGCCGCCATAGGCGCGCGCCAGCGCCGCGAAATCGGGATTGTGCAGGTTCGTGCCCGACACGCGGCCCGGATAGGTGCGCTCCTGGTGCATGCGGATCGTGCCGAACATATTGTTGTTGAAGACCAGGATCACGACGCCGGCGCCGTACTGCACGGCAGTGGCCAGTTCCTGGCCGGTCATCATGAATTCGCCGTCACCGGCAAAGGTCACCACGGCGCGCTCGGGATGCACGATCTTGGCCGCGACGCCGCTCGGCACCGCATACCCCATCGCGCCATTGGTCGGCGCCAGCTGCGTGCGCATGCCGCCATAGCGGTAGAAGCGGTGCGCCCACGACGCGTAATTGCCGGCGCCGTTGGTAATGATCGCGTCCGCTGGCAGGGCGCTTTGCAGATCCTGCACCACTTGCCACAGGTCGAGCGGGACGCCTTCGCGCAGCAGGGCAGGTTGCGACTGCCACGCGGCCAGCTCAAGCCTGGCCTGCGTCACGCTGTCGTGCCAGGTGGCCTCGACCGGGTCCATCGCGGCGAGCATGGCGCACGCCTGCGGCATGCCGGCAGCGATCATCAGTTCGCCCTGATACACGCTGCCCAGTTCTTCGGGATCGGGATGGATGTGCACCAGGCGCTGGGCCGGCACGGGCGCGGCCAGCAAGGTGTAGCCGCCGGTCGTCATTTCGCCCAAGCGCGGGCCGATGGCGATGATGAGATCCGCATCTTTCACGCGCGCGGCCAGCTTCGGATTGATGCCGATGCCCACGTCGCCAATGTAGTTCGGATGCGCGTTATCGAGCAGGTCCTGGAAGCGGAACGTGCAGCCCACCGGCAGGTGATTGCGCTCGGCGAACTGCGCCAGGTCGGCGCACGCTTGCGCAGTCCAGGTGCCGCCGCCCAGCAGCACGACCGGACGCTCGGCCTCTGCCAGCATCGTGCGCAGTTGCGCGATCTGCTCGGCAGATGGTGCCCCGTGCGCTGGCGTGTAGGCACGCGTGTCGGCGACTTCCGCCAGCGACACCAGCATGTCTTCGGGCAGCGCCAGCACCACCGGACCGGGACGGCCGCTGGTGGCGACCTGGAACGCGCGCGCCAGGTATTCAGGGATGCGGTCAGCGCGGTCGATCTGGGCCACCCACTTGGCCATCTGGCCATACATGCGGCGGTAGTCGATTTCCTGGAACGCTTCGCGATCAACGAAGTCATTGCCGACCTGGCCGATGAACAGGATCATCGGCGTGGAATCCTGGTAAGCCGTGTGTACGCCGATCGATGCATTGGTGGCGCCCGGCCCGCGCGTGACGAAGCAGATGCCCGGCTTGCCGGTGAGTTTGCCGTAGGCCTCGGCCATGAACGCCGCGCCCCCTTCCTGGCGGTTGATCACAAACCGGATGTTCGAATCGTGCAGCGCGTCGAGCACGTCCAGGTAGCTTTCACCCGGGACACCGAAGGCGGTATCGACGCCGTGAATGGAGAGGGCATCGACCAAGATCTGGCCGCCGGTGCGGGAAGGGTGCGTCATGGGGGGATCATCCTTGATGTTTTGGCTTAGGTATTTTATGTGAGCGGTTGACACGCGGCTTTTGAAATGGCGACACGAATTATCAGAAAAGACAGGTGTGACGGTTGTCCGCTGTCGGCATGTACGACGTCGGCGTGACCAACAGTGCAGATAATCGGTGCTCCGTAAAGTCATTGACATAGCCGATGTTGAGCGATAACCTTCTCATAAGGGCTGGAGACGCCCCGCTGGATCGTCGGCGCCGCCAACGCCGAGAGCAAGTCTCACGTATCGAAACATCGAACGACAATCATTGCGACACACGCCCATTAATCCATTGCACTTCCCACTGGCGGCCTCGGGGATGTTGGATGGAACCGGAGAACGCTGTGTCTAATCAAATCAAACCCCTGTCAACGCCTGGTTATTTGCTCCTGCGCGATGGCCACGCTGTTCCACTGCACGGAATCTCCCCTGACCATATCAAGGCAGGGGCCAAAGAACGTGTTTCAAACCTCGACATCGATTCCATAAGACATCGGCAGTGCTTGACAGCTATTGTTGATCGCCTTGGTTTTGCCGGTGACTTCGGCACTTTCCAGCAGCAAGGCTGGCCCGAATTCCAGCGCTTCCTCAATCGAAAAGGTTGTACTCGCCAGGCCGGACTTTTCCCATCGGAACATGGCGGCTGTATCGACTTGCACTTCGGTACATACGGAGGGCCGAGGCCGCGCGAGCTTGCAGACCGCATTTTTGCAGATTCAGACGCGATTCCAACCCGCGTGTTTCTTGGTTATGGCGTTGATTGGCAAGCTTGGGACAGTGGCAATGGCATCGTCGCGCCGGTCGAAGCCATTGCATCAATCGGTGCCGATGAAAACACTGCAGCACAGTATGCGAAAGAACTATTCGGATGTCGTCACGATCTGGCAGGTCAGTGGGGGTTCCTTGACGACAAACTGATCGATGGCCCGTTACTGACCGTCGTGGACAAAAGTTACTGGCCGCCCGGCTCTTCTAAAGAGGAACGGCATCGGCACCTGGAGAAGGTCACTGCTGCAGTCAAGGCGTTTCGAAAAGTATTCGACTCCCGGCATAATGGATGGGTTGATGTCCTTCCCTACAATAATAATCTCGTCGTACTTCGTGCACACGATGGCTGTTGGAACGTCTTATGGCGAAACTACAGGGAAACAGAACCTCCACGAGCCATGCAGTCGGAAGATGATTCTGATCTGGACGTAGAAGATATGCCCTCGTGTCTGAGGAGTCAGGTAGCGCATCAGCGCGCGATCTATTTGCGGCAAGACCTCTGGGACGAGAGGGAAAGCATGACGCCGAGCAGGCGTTCTACGATCGGGGCGGGAGCATTCCTGAACGCCAGATGACTGACAACACGGCGGTCATGACAGTGTGGCTGCGCCAGCAGGGGAAACTCCCTGTACCCGAATTTGTTTCTCACGATCGAGATCTGCCGCCGGGCTTCAGCGTGGTAGCTCTCGGCGGACGTGTGGTTGCGGTGAGTGAGATGATCAGCGTCGGTGCATTCCGAAGCATGCTTCGTGATAGCGGTTACGACGAGCGACAGCGAGAGCGAAGTGAACCGTGGAGCCGAGCCAACGAAGACGTTTCGAATGAAATGCCGGTAGGTGCTTCGTGGTTTGACGCACAGGCGTTCTGCGCTTGGAAGGAAAAGGAGCTCGGCGTCATGCTTAGACTTCCAACGCGAGATGAACTTCGTACGCTTCGTCCAGCCTTTTCGCCGCACTATGAGCGGCTTGCGATGCTTGATTTTCCATGGGAACACTACCCGCCGCTCCCCATTTTGGACGCTACGAGAGTAATGCAGGAGCATGAAGTCCCCTCGGCCGTTGCCTGGTCCGAACCGCGGTTTTTGGGACATGGGAAAGACGTACCTGAGTTCCCTGAAGACAGCGGGTTGTCGCTCACGTCGCGCAAGCGCTGGATTACGGACTTTCCGCCCCGTGCTCCGTGGAAGAGTTCAATACCTATCGCGCAGTACTATGGACTTACGTTCATTGATGCATGGGATACCTGCGAGTGGTGTCAGGAAAAGGGTTGGGTAAGCGGTCGTTTCTGGGAAGGTGCGATTGGTGCAAGCTCTTGGGGAGGTTACAAGAACATGAAGACGACTTTCAGACTCGTTATGGATATTGAGGACCTAAACCGCAGGCCACCAAACTGAGCATTTTTTATATCAGGAGAAAATTATGAGCAAGAATAGCGGAAATGGACATGCGTCTCAGGGAGCAGGTAAAAGCTCGGGGTCAGGTAAAAGTTCAGGAGGCGCCGCTGGTGGGCGACCTGGTGCGGGCGCCGGAAAAGGTCCTGGCAATGCAGGTGGTTGGCCAAGCACAACAGGAGGGGTTTCTGGGGGAAATCGTAGCAATGGTAAAGCACGCTGACACCGGCTTGTTCAACCTACCGAGGTGACACCGGGCATCTGACATAAATATAGTCGGGTATTGGGAAGGCGAGGCCGGCACAAACACCTGTCGGCTATACCTGTAATTCGCTTGCAGCGTCGGCAAGAATGGCGGCACTGCGCCCAGCCATCGGTTACAATGCCCCCGTGAAGCAGGCCAGGCAGTCGCTGGTCCACGCCGCAAGGTCGTGGACGGGAGGAAGGTCCGGACTCCATAGAGCAGGGTGACGGTTAACGGCCGTCCGCCGAAATCCGCTGGCGCAAGCCAGTGGTACAAGGCGAGGAATAGGGCCACAGAGACGAGCGTATTTAGTTACGGTGAAACGCGGTAACCTCCACTCGGAGCAATTCCAAATAGGCACGCGTTGATGTTGCTCGCGGAGCGTGCGGGTAGGAAGCTTGAGCGCTGGAGTAATTCAGCGCCTAGAGGAATGATTGTCCAAGTGTCGCCGCAAGGTGGCGCTACACAGAATCCGGCCTATCGGCCTGCTTTACACATAATTCATGACGCGCACCGCTCGGTGCGCGTTTTCCCGGTCGTTCCGGAGACCGTCAGTGACCCACTACATCCTCGCCCTCGACCAGGGCACCACCAGTTCGCGCGCGATCGTGTTCGACGACGCCGGCGTGGCCGTGGCCAGCTGCCAGCGCGAATTTCCCCAGCATTTTCCGCAGCCCGGCTGGGTCGAGCACGATCCGCTGGACATCTGGGCCAGCCAGCTTGCCTGCGCGCGCGCCGCGCTGACCGACAGCGGCGTCGACCCTGCGCGCATTGCCGCGATCGGCATCGCCAACCAGCGCGAAACGACGCTGCTGTGGGACCGCGTTACCGGCGAACCCGTGGCCAACGCCATCGTCTGGCAAGACCGGCGCACGGCCGGCGCCTGCGACCGGCTGCGCGAGGCGGGCAGGGCGGCCATGATCGCCGAACTGACCGGCCTGGAACTGGACGCGTATTTTTCGGCCACCAAGCTGCAATGGTTGCTCGACCATGTCCCGGGCGCCCGCCAGCGCGCCGAGCGGGGCGAGCTGGCCTTTGGCACCGTCGACAGCTATCTGGTCTACCGCCTGTGCGGGCGCCACGTGACCGACACCAGCAATGCGGCGCGCACGATGCTGTTCAACATCCACACGCTGGCCTGGGATGACGCCTTGCTGGCGCTGTTCGACATCCCGCGCGCCGTGCTGCCCGAGATCGTGCCCAGCAGTGGCCTGGTCGGGCATGCCGCCGCCGAGTGGTTCGGCCACCCGATCCCGATTGCCGGGATTGCCGGCGACCAGCAGGCAGCCACCTTTGGCCAGGCGTGCCATCGCAAGGGCATGGTCAAGAATACCTATGGCACCGGCTGCTTCATGCTGATGCATGCCGGCGCTACGCCACCGGTATCGCATCACCGCCTGCTGTCGACGGTGGGCTGGACGCTCGACGGGCGCAGTGATTACCTGCTCGAAGGCAGCGTCTTCATGGGCGGCGCCACGGTGCAGTGGCTGCGCGATGGCCTGGGCATCATCCGCCAGTCGCGCGAGGTCGAGGCGCTGTCCACCAGCGTGCCCGACAGCGGGGGCGTGATGCTGGTGCCGGCATTCACCGGCCTGGGCGCGCCGCACTGGGATCCATACGCACGCGCCACCATCCTCGGCATGACGCGCGGCACCACGGCCGCCCATATCGCGCGCGCCGCGCTCGAGGCGATTGCCTACCAGAGTGCCGACCTGCTTACCACGATGCAGAAGGATGCTGCCTGCGCCGTTACCGAACTGCGCGCCGATGGCGGGGCGGCGCGCAACGACCTGCTGATGCAATTCCAGGCCGACCTGCTCGGCATTCCCGTGGTGCGCCCGCGCGTGACCGAAACGACGGCGCTGGGCGCCGCCTGGCTCGCCGGCCTGGCGTGCGGTGTCTGGGAGTCGCCCGCAGCACTCGAACACCAGTGGCAGGTCGACACCTGTTTCGAGCCCCGAATGCCGGCCGAGCGCCGCGCGGCGCTGATGGCGCGCTGGGCGCGGGCCGTTGCGCATGCACGGTCCTGGGCCGAGCCGGAGGATTAAATCCGCTGCTGGATGACAACGATGCAACGAGTGTTGCAAAAAACCAGCAAATCGCGCAGATTCAGCAGAATTGAAAAAAGCGCTTTGATTCCACATGGAAACACATGTATCATATTTTCTGAGTTGAGCAAGACGATGCGCGTCGCGGTGACAGCGCCCTTGAATCTGGAGAATATGATGATGACCACCCCAAAACGTATCCGTGTCCTGGCTGCTGTCCTGGCTGCTGTCATGCCTTTCACCACGGGCGCGGCGGTGTACTCCAAGAGCAAGAGCAGCACCTTCGACGTCACGATGCGCGTCGTGGCCGACTGCACCATCGCCGCCAACGGCATCGACTTCGGCCAGACCGGTGTCATCACCTCGGCGCTCACCGGCTCGTCGAACATCAATGTGACCTGCACCAACACCACGCCCTACAATGTGGGTCTGGACGCCGGCACCGGCGCCGGTTCGACCGGCACCACGCGCTTCCTGAGCGGCACCGGTGCCAACGTCGACACCGTCGCCGTCAACCTGTACCGCAGCGCCGGCTCTAGCCTGTGGGGCAATACCCAGGGCACCGACACGCTGGCCGGCACCGGTACCGGCACTGCGCAGACGCTGACCGTGTACGGTGAAATCCCGGTCCAGAAGGCGCCGACGCCGGACAACTACAAATCGACGATCACCGCGACCATCTACTTCTGATCGGAGTCGTGCATGCGGGGTTTCTTCTCCATCGCGCTGGCGGCGGCACTGTGTTCCGGTACGGCGGCGCACGGCGCCAACCTGCAGATTTCACCGGTGTCGATCAGCTTCCAGCCTGGCCAGAACTCGGCCGGCATCCAGTTGCAGAACAATGGCGACACGCCGCTGTACGGCCAGGTCCGGGTGTATGCCTGGGACCAGCGTGATGGCATCGACGCCTTGACCCCAACCACGCAGCTCGTGGCCAGCCCGCCGATCATCGAGATCGCGGGCAAGAGCGCCCAGACGATCCGCCTCGTGCGCCGCGCCGGCGCCCCAGTCGGCACACCCGCGACGCCGGGCGGCGCCGAACAGACCTACCGCATCCTGATCGATGAACTGCCACGTGGCGATCCCCAGCAGGCCAACGTCGCGATCCGCCTGCAGTATTCGGTCCCGGCGTTCGTGCTGCCAAGCGATACCCAAGCTGCCCCGCAGATCGAATGGAGCACCTTCCAGCGCGCCGGCGCGTGGCACCTGCGCGCCCGCAATACCGGCGCGCTGCATGCGCAGATCGGCGCCACCAGCGTGACGGTCGGCAGCCGCGACGTCGTGCTCAGCAAAGGCTTGCTGGGTTACGCACTGCCAGGCCGCACGCGCGAATGGGCCTTGCCCGCCGACGTTGCCGGTGCACTGCCGGCGCCGCTCGCCATCGCCACCAACGTCAACGCCAAGCCGCAGTCCGCCAAGGCGGCCGTCGCGCGCGACTGACGACCGGGGCAGCCATGCACACGCGCCACCGGGCGTGGCGGGCCCTGAGGTCGTCGTCCCTGCCCACCTGCCTGCTGGCCCTCGCCATCACACCTGTCACCCCCATCGCGGCGGCGGCCGCCATGGTGGCCGCCGCCCCGGCCTCGGCCTCGCTGGCCGCGCTCGAAGCGCAGGCCGGCCTGGTGGCGGCCCAACCCACCGAACTGTATCTGGACGTGTCGATCGACGGCCAGCCCACGGGCCTGCTCGTCTCCGTACTCCAGCAGGGCGCCAGCCTGCGCATGACGGTCGAGAGCCTGCGCGAACTGGGGCTGGACCCGGCGCGCTTTGGTGTCGCCGACCGCACCGATTTTCTGCTCGACGAGATCGATGGCATGACCTGGCGCTACGACAGCGCCGCCCAGACGCTGGCGCTGACCCTGTCGGATCGCCTGCGCGTCGCGCGCGTGATCAGCGCGCGCACCGTGCGCGCCAGCGGTGCTGGCCAGGCCAGCCGCGGCATGCTGCTGAACTACAACGTGTTTGCCCAGAGCAGCGGCGGCTCGGTGGCCAGCAACCTCGATCTGCGTTATTTCGATCCGTACGGCAGCTTGAGCAGCACCGGCGCGGCCATCCTGCGCGGCGAAGAGCGCGGCTACACGCGTTACGACACCACCTGGACTTACGCCAACCAGGACCGCTTGACCACCGTGCAACTGGGCGACACCGTCACCCCGGCGCTGAGCTGGTCGCGCGCGCTGCGCCTGGGCGGCATCGAGTGGCGCCGCAACTTCGAGTTGCGCCCGGACCTGGTGACCTATCCGGTGGCCTCGATTGCCGGTTCGGCGGTCGTCCCTACGAGCGTGGACCTGTTCGTCAACAACGTGCGCCAGTTCAGCACCAGCGTGCCCACCGGCCCGTTCGTGGTCGACCAGGTGGCGGGCCTGAACGGCGCCGGCCAGGCCACCGTCATCACGCGCGATGCGCTGGGGCGCGAAGTTGCCACCACGCTGCCGCTGTACGTCGACACCCGCCTGCTGGCGCGCGGCCTGACCGATTTTGCCGTCTCCCTTGGCGCACTGCGGCGCGACTACGGCGTGGCATCGTTCCGCTACGGCGGTCCGGCGGCGGTGGGTTCGGTGCGCCACGGCTGGACCGACCGCATGACGCTGGAAGGGCATGCCGAAGCCGGCAGCGGCCAGGTGCTGCTCGGCGGCGGCGTGCTCGCGCGCGTGCTCGGCGCCGGCGTGGCCAGTGGCGCACTGGCGGCCAGTGCCGGCCGCTACCGTGGCTGGCAAGCCACGCTCGGCTACCAGTACGTGTCGCCGCGCTTCGCGCTCGACCTGCAATCGATCCGCGCCAGCGCTGGCTTCGGCGACCTGGGCACGCTCGAAGGCACGCCGGTGCCGCGCGCGCTCGACCGGGCCAGCATCAGTACGGCATTCGGCGGCAACAGCTTCAGCATGAACCTGATTCAGCTGCGCACGCCGCTGGTGGCGGGCGTCGCGCCGCTGCTCGATCCGTTTGGCAATCCGTTGACCAGGCTGACTGCGCCGGCCCTGACCCCGACCCCGGCTCTGGTGACGCGCACCGTGTCGCTGGCCTGGTCGCGCAGCGTCGGCCTGCGCGGCTACTTCAGCCTGGGCGCATTCCAGGATCTCGAGCGGCGTGCCGAGCGGGGCATCACGGCCACCTTCAGCATGGCCTTCGATTCGCGCGTGGCGGTCAACGCCAATGCGGGGCGCCAGCGTGGCGAGCAGGTGGCGTCGGTGTCGATGGGGCGCGCGCCGGACTTCGACGGCGGCCTCGGCTGGGCCGTCCAGGCGGGCAAGACCGGTGCGCAACGCTACGACCAGGCCCAGCTGCAATACCTGGGCGCGCACGGCCGCGCAATCGTGTCGACGCAGCGCGTGGGCGAGAGCCGCAACACGAGCCTGGATGTCAGCGGCGCCATCGTCGCGATGGATGGCGCGCTGATCACCGCTCGCAATGTCGGGCGTGGTTTTGCGCTCGTCTCGGGCGGCGCGCCCGACCTGCCGGTGCTGCAGGACAATCGCCCGATCGGCCGCACCGACCGCAACGGGCGCCTCTTGGTGCCTGACCTGCAACCGTACGCCGCGAGCCGGATTGCGATCGACCCGTCGTCGCTGCCGTCCGATACCCGCATCCCGCACACGGTCCTCGAAATCGTGCCGCGCCAGAATGCCGGCGTGGTGGCGCGCTTCGCCATCGAGCGCTATGCAGCTGCAACGCTCACGCTGGTACGCGCCGATGGCACGGTGCCCGACGTCGGCACGCTGGCGCGCCTGGACGGCAGCGAACTGACCGCGATGGTCGGGTACGATGGCGTCCTGTTCATCGAAGGCTTGCGCGCACAGAACCGCGTGCGCGTCGGCAGCGGCAAGGATGTGTGCGAAGTGCGTTTCGACTACAAGCCGGTCGCGGGCGAACTGCCCGTGATCGGACCGCTGGTTTGCCAGCCCCTGCAAGGAGAATGACCAAATGATCGCAATCTGCCGCCTGATCCTGATGACTGTCACGCTGTGGTTGCTGGCCGCCACCGCGGCGCGCGCCGACAACTGCGTGGCCACGATGACCGATGTCGACTTTGGCGTGGTCAGCCCGATCGCGGGCAGCGACGTGACCGCCAGCGGCACGCTGACCGTCACCTGCTACTGGACTGTGGGAACCAATCCGCTGCTGCTGCCGGCGGCGAACGTCTGCGTCAACCTGGGCGTGGGCCCGGGGGGCGGCACTGGCGCCCCGCGCTATCTGCTCAACGGCAGCAACCGCATGGCCTTCAACCTCTACACCGACAGCTCGTACACGGCGGCCAAGATCTGGGGCAGCACCGCCAGCACTATCGGCGCCAGACCGATCAACGGGACGCTGGTGGGCTTGCTGGGCCTGGGCGGGGTGACGCAAAGCTTCACCGTGTACGGCAAGATTCCGGCGGCGAGCTTGGTGGGCGTGGCCACGGTCGGCAATGCCGATACGCTCTATGGCGCCAGCTTCGCCGGCCACGGCACCGTGCAGTACGGCTTTGGCAGCGTGCCGTGCACGGGCGGGGCCAGCGCGGCGTTCTCGTTCCAGGCACGCGCCACGGCGGTTAATAATTGCCTGATCAGCACCAGCAACCTGGCCTTTGCCAGCGGCAGCCCGATCACCGACCAGCGCATCAGCGCGCCGCTGAGCGTGGCATGCACGGCCAACAGCACCTACCAGATCGCGCTGAACGGCGGGGTGTCGAACAATCCGGGAGCGCGCACGATGAAGAACAGCGTGACCGGGGAGACGCTCGGCTACCGGATTTCATCGACGCCCGACGGCGCGGCCTGGGGCGACGGCACGGCCAGCACCACGGTCTACAGCGGCACCGGCACCGGTAGCGCGCAGAACGTCATGATGTACGGGATCGTGCCGCGCCAGCGCGCCCCGACGCCGGGCGACTACCGCGACACGGTGACGGTGTTGCTGATGTTCTGATGACAGGTTGGTGCGCCGTTCAGGCCGCGGCTTCGAGTTGGCTGATCAGTTCGCCCAGCGGCATCGGGCGGCAGAACAGGAAGCCCTGCATGCACGGTTTGCCGTGCGACGCGAGAAACTGCGCCTGTTCCCGGGTTTCGATGCCTTCGGCGACCACGCGCAGGCCAAGCTGGCCGGCCATGGCGAGGATGGACTTGACCAGCGCCGTGCCATTCACGTCGTGCGGCATGTCGCGCATGAAGCCCTTGTCGATCTTCAGTTCGTACAACGGCATTTTCTGCAGATAGGCCAGGCTCGAGTAGCCGGTGCCGAAGTCGTCGATCGAGAACCGGATGCCCAGCTCGGCCAGCACATGCATCCGGGCGACGGTCGCGTCCATGTTCTCGACCAGCAGGCCTTCGGTCAGCTCGAAGATCAGCTGGGTGGCGGGCACGCCCGTCTCGGCGAGGATCGAGCGCACCACGTCGACGAAGTCGGCTTGCTGGAACTGGCGCGGGCTGACGTTGACCGACAGCGGCAGCGCGTGGCCGGCGCGCGACAGGCGCAGCCAGGACAGGCAGGCCTGCCGCAGCACCCAGGTCCCCAGCGGGACGATCAGGCCGGTTTTTTCGGCGATCGGAATGAACACGTCGGGTGGCACGAGCACGCCGTCGGCACGGCGCCAGCGCAACAGCGATTCCGCACCGATCGGCTGGCCGTCGGGGCTGACCTGCAGCTGCAGGTGCAGCGCGAACTCGTCGTTGTCGAGGGCATTGCCCAGATCGCGTTCGAGCATCAGCGTATTTTCGGCGGCGGCCAGCATGGTCGTCTCGAACAGGGCGGCGCCATTGCGGCCTGCGGCCTTGGCATGGTACATCGCCGTATCGGCTTCGCGCAGCAGGTCCTGGGCGGTCTGCTCGGGCCGGGTAGGCAGCGAAATGCCCACGCTGCCCGACGACTGGTAGACCTGGCCATCGATGTCGATGGGCCGGCGCAGGGCGGTGCCGACGCGCTCGGCCAACGCCACTGCGGCGGCGGTGGCCGCGCTGGCGTCGTCGCCCAGATGCTCGGCCAGCACGACGAATTCGTCGCCACCGAGGCGCGCCACGGTGTCGCGCCGGTGGACGGTATCGCGCAGGATGCCGGCCACGTGTTTCAGCAGCGCGTCCCCGGTCGCATGGCCGCGCGCATCGTTGACGCTCTTGAAGTTGTCGAGGTCGAGATAGAGCACGGCCCCGATCCCTTCGCCGCGCTGCGCCTTGTCGGTCAGGGCGCCCAGGCGCTCCATCAGCAACCGGCGGTTCGGCAGTTCGGTCAGCACGTCGTAGAACGCCAGCTTGCGGATCGATTCGGCCGACTGGCGCTTTTCGGTGATGTCGCGGCCGACAGCCACCCAGTGCGTGATCGGTCCGCCTTCGCCGGCGAACGGCACGATATCGACTTCCACCCAGCGCGGTTCGCCTGCTTTCGTGTAGTTGACCAGTTGCGCCGACGCCGGTTCGTAGCGCGCCATTGCATCCGACAGCGCAGCAACGGTTTCGGTGCTGGTTTCCGGTCCGTGCAGCGCATGCAGGCTTTGCCCGATGATTTCGTCGATGCGATAACCGCTGTGGCGCTCGAACGCAGCGTTCGCGAAGATGATCGGTTGGTGTGAGGCTTTGCCGTGAACCGCCTGGACAATCAGCACCATGTCCTGCAAGCCTGCCAGTGCAGCCGACGTCAGCTGCCATTCCTGATTGACACGGCGCAGTGCGGTGCGTTCCTGCTCGAGGGACGCGGAGACGGTGTCCGCCTTGTTCAGCGAGCGCGACAAGCCCTTGAGCACGCTGCCGGCCGTCAGCGTGCCCAGCGCGCCAACGCATGCATAGTTGAGCGCGAAGAGCAGTACGCCCACGGGCGAGTCGCTCGCGAGGTCGCCCATGGTCAGCTCGCTGTATCCGGCCAGGCCGAGCACGATCATGGCCAGGGCGCCGGCGCCGATCGTGGCATACGCCGCGCGCTGTCCCAGCAGGATCACGGCGATGACGGGTATCGCGAGAAGGTAGCAAAGGCCGACCGCGCCAACCGAGACGATTGAACCGACGGCGACGAAAAACAGCATGGCCAAAAAGTTGACAACGCGTGTCGTGTGCGACCAGCGGTCGAAACGCCAGATCGCCAGGATCCACGCCAGTGCGATCGTGTCCATCAAGGCGACTTGCGCATAGCCCCGGTACGCAGCAACCAGCGCGCTCGGCACCGCCACGACCAGCGCCAGTACGAGCACTGCCGACATCAGCCTGGCGAAGGCCCGCACGCGCCACCGGAAGAGGTCCCGATTGATTCTATGAGGCATCCAGGCTGTCCAAAAATAGTGCGATCATATGTAAATTTCTATCAGGAAACATTCTATCAGTTTGTATCGGATCACATCGTTTGATGCGTCCCTGTTGCGCGCACGCGACCATTGGCCAGCTTCCCATGCTCGCCCGTCCGGCCCTGTATCTAAGCGATGAACAGAACGAGGCTTCACGTTCTAATCTGCAAGACATTTCCAATAGGAACTATTAAGCTGTCGGGAATCTTTCTTTTTCCTCGTTGCCATTCTTGCCATGCCGCCTTCCGCCGATCTCAACCTGCTCCGCCTGCAACATCTCGACGAGCGGCGCAGACCGCTGGTCGTGCGGTCGATTATTCTGATGGCGGGCTTCTGCCTGTTGCTGATCGGTCTGCATGGGTGGAGCCTGTGGGCGTCGCGCCAGGGGGAACTGGACCAGACGGCAATCAGCACCGAAAACATGGCGCGCGCGCTGGCCTCGCACGCCGAGCGCTCGCTGACCGTGGCCGACTCGGTGCTGGCGGAGATGGTCGAGCGGGTCGAGCAGTCAACCACGCAGCCAGTGGACGCACGGCGCCTGCATGCACGGATGGCGCGCATCACCCGCACCAGCGAAGAAGTGCGTGAGTTGTTCATTTACGGCGCTGACGGCATGCGGCTGGCAACCTCGCTGCCAGCAGTCCTACCGGGCAGCAATATCGACCGTGAGTTCTTCCGTTACCACATGACCCATACCGACCTGGGCACGCGCATCGGCAAGCCGATCTTCAGCCGCTCCACCGGCGTCCAGACGATTCCCGTGTCACGCCGGATCAACCGCCCCGATGGCAGTTTCGGCGGGGTTGCGATGGCGTCGCTCAATCTGGATTATTTCGGCAAGTTCTACGACAGCTTCGATGTCGGCCGCACCGGCACGATCATCCTGGCCATCGATGACGGCACACTGCTGTATCGCCGCCCGTTCAACGCCGTGATGGTGGGGACGAGCATCAGCAACGGTCCCGTGTTCCAGACCTATGCCAAATCGGGCCCCGTCGGCACAGCGATGATGACCTCCAGAATCGATGGCGTCGAGCGCCTCTACAGTTACCGCCACCTGGACGGCTTTCCGCTGCTGGTGGCGACGGCCCAGTCGAAGGACGAAATCCTGGACGGCTGGTGGATGGCCGTGATCAAGATGAGCTGTGTGGTCGTGTTCGCCGTGTGCATGCTGGGCTGGGGAGGGCACCGCATGATCAGCCAGTTGCGCGTGCGCGAAGCGCTGGAGTCCGAATTGCGCGCGGCGCGCAGCGCGCTCGAACTGCACAATGTATCGCTGCGCCACCTGGCCGACGTCGACGCCCTGACCGGGCTGGCCAACCGGCGCCGCTTCGACGAAGTGCTGGCCGTCGAATACGAACGGGGACGCAGGAGCGGCCTGCCGTTTTCGCTGATCCTGCTCGATGTCGACCACTTCAAGAAGTTCAACGACTGCTATGGCCACGTCGCCGGCGACGACTGCCTGCGCCGGGTCGCGGGCGCGATCGCGTCGGGACCACGGCGACCGACCGACCTGACGGCGCGCTACGGCGGCGAAGAATTCGCCATCATCCTGCCCGATACCGACAGCGACGGCGCCCGCGCGGTGGCCGAGAACATCCGGTGTGCCGTGCAGGCACTCCGCCTGGCGCACGAGGGAAGTTCCTACGGCCATGTCACGGTCAGTCTCGGGGTCCATACCTGCGACCAGGCCGATGGCACGTGCGGCGCGCCGCTGGCCGCCATCGAAGCCGCGGACCGCCTGTTGTACCAGGCGAAGATGGATGGGCGCAATCGCCTTGTCGCCGGTCCGTAGCAGCGGCAGGCAGCGTGGGGCTGAACGGTTGCCTCAGATTGGCGGGACATCCGCCGGACATGGCACAACGCCAGGGCAACAGCTCGTCTATACTGTATTGATGATGCCGACGACCAGCACGACCCCCACGAAGCGATTCACCGGAAGCCAGACTGTGCAATGACCAAGACAGACAATGCTGCCAAAAAAGTCATTCTGGTCGTCGAGGATCTGCCGTTCGACGCCGAATTCACGCTGCAGGCGCTGGAAAAATTCGAAGGCAGCGTCGATGTCGATGTCGCGCGCGACGGCTGGGATGCGCTGGTCCTGATGAAGCAACGTCATTTCGACCTGATCCTGATGGACCTGAAGATGCCCCGGATGGATGGCTTCGAGACGATGATCCTGATGCGGGGCTACCAGCTGCAGTACGACGTGCCGTTGATCATCCTGACCAACTCGGATCTCCACACCGACCGCGAGCGTGCCCGCCAGCTCGGCGCCGTCGACTATGTCCACAAGTCGGGCGACCTGGCCCGGTTCAGATCCGCGCTGCAGGCCACCGTCGAAAAGCACATGCGCATCTGAGCGCCATGGTTCAGGGCCGCTTCG
Organism: Massilia aurea; assembly: GCF_014200505.1. Taxonomy (GTDB): domain Bacteria; phylum Pseudomonadota; class Gammaproteobacteria; order Burkholderiales; family Burkholderiaceae_D; genus Telluria; species Telluria aurea_B. The sequence continues at coordinate 316,624 of NZ_JACHBX010000005.1, forward strand.
AGCGGCCGATGATGCTCGCGACCTTGGTGGTGATCATGTCGACCGCCGGGCCGTTGGCGCCATGGGGCAGGATCACGTCGGCATTGCGCTTGGTGGGTTCGATGAACTGCTTGTGCATCGGCCGCACGGTGTCCAGGTACTGGCTGACGATGCTCTCCAATGAACGGCCGCGTTCGGCAATATCGCGCTGCATGCGGCGGATGAAGCGCACGTCGGACGCCGTATCGACAAAGATCTTCAGCGACATCATGTCGCGCAGATCGGCGTCGTACAGCGCAAACAACCCCTCGACCACGATCACCGGCGCCGGCTTGACAGGAATGGTCTTGTCCGAGCGGTTGTCGATCGTGAAATCGTACTCGGGCATCGCGATCGCCTCGCCGTTGCGCAGCGCCTGGACGTGCTGGATCAGCAACGGCCAGTCGAACGCGTGCGGATGATCGTAGTTCTGCTTGCGGCGCACTTCAGGGGGCAGGTCGGACTGGTCGCGGTAGTAATCGTCCTGCATCACGATCGAGACCATGTCGGCGCCGAACGACGCCAGTACCTGCTGGGAGACCGTGGACTTGCCACTGCCGCTGCCACCGGCGACCCCGATGACGAATGGCGAAAAAGGAATGGAATTCATCCCTGCATGATACCGGAGAGGCGCGCAGGCCGACAGGGCGGGCCTGGCGCTGATTTGGCCCTGACCTGGCCCGAATGGCGGAGGGTTAGAAGTAGACGGTAACGCGGCCAGCGTCCGGGCCGGCGCTGCGCAGCGATGGCGCGGCCGGGGCATCGAGAAGATACGGCGTGGTCGCGCTGGCGCACTGCACCTGCACGGCGGCGCCGGCACTGATCGAGCAGGTAGCCACGATCGTCAGGCGCGCTTCGAAGCTTGCCGACACCACGTGCGCATCCGCACCGACCGGCAAGGTCAGGGTGGCGGTGGCCAGGAGAGCAGCAAGGAAACGAAGGGAGCGCGACATGCTTTGTGGTGGGCAACTTGCCCGTAGATGATCGATGAAGACCATCATAGCCACATCGGCAAAGCCGTGTGCGAACGCTGTGTGAAACGAGACGAAGAGAGGATTTAGCGGTATTTCGGGTTTGACGGTATTTACTTGCCGGTTCGACCGAATATGTTTCGCAGGTCGAGAACTTGACCCCGAAGAATTGCGATAAAGATAAAACAGTTGTCGGATTTGCGGATTTTTAACGAATTAGAGAATAGTCTCTAAAAGCAATATTAGTTTCAAAAAAGAAATATCAGGCCGTGTTTTCCGGCAGACTCGCCAGCAATCCCGATACCGCGTCGATCAGTTCGATCGGGCTGAACGGCTTGACGATGTACAGATCGGCGCCCGCATCCATGCCGGCTGCAACATCGCTTTGCTGGCCGCAGGCCGACAGCAGCACGATCTTGACGCCGGCATTGGCCGGATCCTGCCGCAGCCGCGCGCAGACGTCGAGGCCACTCTCGCCGGGGCCGAGCCAGATGTCGAGCATGACGACGTCGGGCCGCTCGGTCGCAAACAGGGCGAGCGCCTGTTCGGCGTTGGACGCTTCGACGATGCGGCCCAGTGCCTGCAGGCTCAGCGAGATCAGCAGGCGCAGTTCGTCTTGGTCATCGACGACAAGAATGGTGTTAGCGGGCATCGCCGTGCTCCTGCCGTAAATGCAGGCTGATAGCACCTATCCGGTCGCACCGCAAGACCGGCAGGGTAGGCAGGGCAGGCAAGATCGGCAGGATCGGCATGGAGGCCAGGGTGGCGGTCATGGATAGGCTGGCATGAAAGGCGCGTCGGTGCGCCGAGCATAGCAGTTCTTTGCTGATCAAGCGCGCGCCAGACCGTGTTCAACAGCAGCGCGCAATTCGCCAAATGGCACCGGTTTCGGGAACACCGGAATATCGGCAGGCAAGCCCATCGCCTTGATCGTTGCACGGTCCAGGCCGCTGACCACGATCATGCTCATGCCGGCGCTGCCGCTGTCTTCGCGCAGCGTGCGGATCATGCGGAATCCGTCCATGCCCGGCATGTTCAAGTCGCTCACCAGCAGGTCGGGACGCTCTTCGCCGATGCGGATCAGGGCCTCGAAGCCGTTGTTGGCCTTGACCACGTCCAGGTCCATGCCCCAGCCGGCCATCTCGAGTTCGTACAGGCGCAGCATCAGGGGATCATCGTCCACCACCAGCACGCGCCGCGTCGAGCACGCCGGGGCGACCGGCGCGGCGGGTGGCGGTGCGTGCGCGGCGATGGCAACGCGACGCCCTTCGACCAGGCGATTGACCGATTCCAGCGTGATGCGGCGATGGCCGCCGGCCGTGCGCCACGCTTGCAGCGTCCCGCTCTCCACCCACAGTTGCACCGTGCGATGCGACACGCCAAGGACTGCGGCCGCCTCCTTGGTCGAGCAAAAGTCGGCGGCGTTGTACGGTGCTGCCGGCTGCAGGTCGGGGGAATTTTTCATATTTGCCGATGTTACGTTTTAAGTTTCCCAAAGTCAAAATAGTTAACCGGATAAATGAAGCATTCCTTAAACCAAAAGTCGTTATCCGGCGCTGTCAAATCGGAGCATAGCGCATTGGCAAGTTCTTGGGGTGCATCAGAGTGCTGGATGCCCGTACAGTGGTTTCAAACGCACGCTGGTTGTTACTTTACGTCAATTTTATTCTTTGCCTTGCGCTTGCACAAACGTAAATATCTGGTTGCGGAATGAGGCACGACCTTCACTGTGACGGCTAAGTCCCTAATTTAAAGGAATATTTTGAATTGTCGAGTACCCCAAACAAGCACCTAAGTCATTGGTTTCATTGGCAAAATTAGGAAAGCACGGTTGGGATTTCGCTTGACCGTCAACATTGCTTCCACTAAAGTGGGAAACAGTGTGAAAAAGTGTCGATTTGTGGGAAGAAATCCAGATCCCGGCGCCAGACAACAACGACCAACCGAATTCTCCAAGCTAGGCATTTACGTGTTCCAGGGCGCGTCAGCGATCAACCTCGATGCAAAAGGGCGGATGTCCATTCCAGCCAAGCATCGTGACGCCCTGACACTTCAGTGCGAAGGTCGCGTCACGCTGACCAAGCATCCACAGGGCTGCCTGTTGTTCTTTCCGCGCCCGGTGTGGGAAGAGCATCGCAAGCAGATCGCTGCCTGGCCGATGTCGGCCCGTTCGTGGCAGCGTATTTTCCTTGGCAATGCCGTCGATGTCGAGCTCGACAGCGCCGGACGGATCCTGATCTCCCCCGAGCTGCGCGCTGCAGTCGGGCTCGAGAAGGAAGTGATGATGCTCGGTATGGGCAGCCACTTCGAGATCTGGAACGCCGCCAAACTGGCCGAGGACGAGGCCGCAGCTGTGGCTGGCGGCATGCCGGATGTACTTTCCAATTTTTCTTTCTGAGGCGCCGATGACGGATTCTTTGACGGTGCCTGATTATCAGCATCGCACGGTGCTACTTGACGAAGCAGTCGATGCGCTCGAGCTGAGCGGCGCACGTGCTGCCGGTACGTATATAGACGGGACCTTCGGTCGCGGCGGTCACAGCCGCCTGCTGCTGTCGCGCCTGGCGCCGGAAGGGCGCCTGATCGCGTTCGACAAGGACCCGCAAGCCATTGCAACCGCGGAGCAGATCAACGATCCGCGTTTCAGCATTGTTCACGACAGCTTTGCCACGATGGCCGACGCGCTTGCCGCGCGCGGCATTCATCAGGTCGACGGCATCCTGCTTGACCTGGGCATTTCGTCGCCCCAGGTCGACGACGCCAGCCGCGGCTTCAGCTTCCGCCAGGACGGCCCCCTCGACATGCGCATGGACACCACGCGCGGCATGTCGGCGGCCGAATGGGTCGCGACGGCAGAGCAAAACCATTTGGAAAAGGTGATACGCAATTATGGAGAAGAGCGGTTTGCTTTTCAGATTGCAAAGGCGATTGTTGCTCGCCGCGCAGTCGAACCAATTTCAAGCACACGACAGCTTGCCGCAATCGTGGCAAGCACGGTCAAAAGCAGGGAGAAAGGCAAGGATCCGGCAACCAGGACCTTTCAGGCTATCCGGATTTTCATCAATCAAGAGCTTGAAGACCTCGAAGCGGGGTTGACCGCTGCCTACAGCATGCTTGCGCCCGGCGCGCGCATGTCGGTGATCAGCTTTCACTCGCTGGAAGACCGCATGGTCAAGCAGTTCTTCGCATCCAAAGCCAATGTCGAACAGCCCGACCGGCGCCTGCCGATCCGCGCCGTCGATTTGCCGCAGCCGTTGATGAAGCTGATCACGAAGATCAAGCCATCGGATGCCGAAGTGTCGGACAACCCGCGCTCGCGCTCGGCCGTGCTGCGCGTCGCTGAACGCCTGGGAACGCCGACATGAGCGTGAAGGTCAATGTGTTTCTTACCACGCTGCTGGTCGGCTGCGCGCTGTCGGTCGTCAATGCCCGCTACCAAGCGCGCCATTTGCTGATCGAACTCGAACGCCTGCAGCAGCATGCGCGCCAGCTCGACGTCGACTGGGACCAGCTCCAGCTCGACCAGTCGCGCCTGGCCAAGAACGACCGCATCGAGCAGATCGCCCGTTCCGAACTGAATATGGCACCGCTCACGCCCGCCCGTACCCAATACCTGACCGAAGGCGCCCCATGACGCGCGGTGCTTCCAAATCCGGCGCACGCGTTGCTGCCTCGAAGGGCGTTGCATTCACCAAGAGCCCGGTGCTCGCGGTGCGCCTGCCCGACTGGCGCTCGCGCATGGTGCTGTTTGTCCTGTTCGCGTCGTTTGCTGCGCTGGGCGCGCGCGCCGTCTGGCTGCAGGGCGTGTCGAACCAGTTCCTGCAAAGCCAGGGCAAGAGCCGCTACGAGCGCACGCTCGAACTGCCGGCCACCCGTGGCCGCATCCTCGACCGCAACGGCGCCGTGCTGGCCACGTCGCTGCCGGTGCGCGCCGTGTGGGCGATCCCCGAAGACGTGCTGGCCTCGCCGCCGGAGAAAATCACCGCGCTGGCCAAGCTGCTGGGCATGCCCGAAGCCGACATCCGCAAGAAGCTCGACTCGGACCGCACCTTCGTCTACCTGAAACGCCAGGTCGAAATGCCGGTGATCGCCGAAATCGAGAAGCTCAAGATCAATGGCCTCGACACGCGCAAGGAATACAAGCGCTTCTACCCGCAGGGCGAAGTCGTTACCCACCTGGTCGGTTTCACCAACGTGGAAGACAAGGGCCAGGAAGGCATGGAGCTGCAACACCAGAAAACGCTGATGGGCGTGCCTGGCAGCCGCCGCGTGATCAAGGACCGCCTGGGCCACATCGCCGAGGATCTGGGCATGTTCCGTGAACCGCACCAGGGCCGCGACCTGACGCTGTCGGTCGACAGCAAGCTGCAGTACATCGCCTTTACCAGTATCAAGAACGCCGTCGAGAAGTTCAATGCGAAGGCCGGCGCCGCCGTGGTGCTCGACGTCCATACGGGCGAAGTGCTGGCGTTGGCGAACTACCCGACCTACAACCCGAACGACCGCTCCAAGCTGACCGGCGAGCAGCTGCGCAACCGCGTCATCACCGACACGTTCGAGCCGGGTTCGACGATCAAGCCGATCACCATCGGCCTGGGCCTGGACACGGGTCGCATCACGCCTGACACGGTGTTCGACAACAACCCGGGCTGGATGACGATCACCGGCAAGCGCATTCGCGATACCCACAACTACGGCGTGCAGACGGTCAGCGGCATCATCCAGAAGTCGTCGAATATCGGCGCCGTCAAGGTGTCGCAGCGCATCCCGCCGCAGGAAATGTGGGAGATGTACACCAAGGTCGGCTATGGCCAGGCGCCGCGCTTCGGCTTCCCGGGCGCGACCGCCGGCCGCGTGCGGCCATGGAAATCGTGGCGTCCGATCGAGTACGCGAACATGGCCTTCGGCCACGGCCTGTCGGTCTCGTTGCTGCAGATGGCGCGCTCGTACATGATCTTCGCCCGCAACGGCGACATCATTCCGCTGTCGTTCGTGAAGGTCAACGAAGAGCCGGTCGGCCAGCAGGTGATTTCGCCCAAGACCGCAGCGCAGGTGCGCACGATGCTCGAATCGGTGGTCGGTCCACAGGGCACGGCGTCCAAAGCGCAGGTCGCCGGCTACCGCATCGGCGGCAAGACCGGTACGGCCGAAAAACTCGTCAACGGCCGCTACTCGCGCACCAACAATATCGGCTACTTCGCCGGCATCGGGCCGATGTCCAAACCGCGCTTCATCATCGCCGTGATGGTCGACGATCCGAGCGGCGCCCTGCGCACCGGCGGCAGCGTCGCCGCACCGACGGCCGCCGACCTGTTTGCCAGCGCGCTGCGCGCGGCCAACGTGCCGCCCGATTCCTCCATCACGGACATCATCATTCCGGAAGTCCCACTCGAGGAGAGCATGTGATGAGCCCAGACCTGAACGATATCCGCAGCTGGATCGCCGCCGCCGCACCGGGCGGGGGTCTCGTTTCCGACTCGCGCCGCGTGCAGTCGGGCGACGTGTTCTTTGCCTATCCGGGCGACGCGCAGGATGGCCGCCGCTTCATTGGCGCCGCTGCCGACGCGGGCGCCGCCGCCATCGTGTATGACGATCAGGACTTCACCTGGCCTGACACCGTCACGACGCCACACCTGGCCGTGGCGGGCCTCAAGCAGCTGGCCGGTCCGATCGCGCATGCGGTGCTGGGCCAGCCGGACAGCGCGATGTTTACCGTCGCCGTCACCGGCACCAACGGCAAGACCTCGTGCGCGCTGTGGACGGCGCAAGCGCTGGCGCGCCTGGGCGAAACCGCCGGCGTGATCGGCACGCTGGGCGTGGGCGTCATCGCGCCCAAGGCAAAGACCGAAGCGCAGTTCGACGTCACCGGCTACACGACGCCGGACGCCGTGCTGCTGGCGCAGACGCTGGCGGAGCTGAACGGCAAGGGCGTCACGGCGCTGGCAATCGAAGCCTCGTCCATCGGCCTGGTGCAGCAGCGCACGGCCGGCATGCATGTCGACGTGGCGATCTTCACGAACCTGACGCGCGACCACCTCGACTTCCATGGCGACATGGCCAGCTACGAAGCGGCCAAGGTCAGGCTGTTCGAGTGGCCCGGCCTGAAGCACGCGATCGTGAATCTCGACGACGCAGCCGGACAGCGCCTGGTGGCGCATTTGCGCGCGAACTTCCCGGCGCTGGCCGTCACGGGCTATACGCTGAACGCCACTGCTGCTGTGCCGGATGGCGTGGCCGTCCTGCGCGCCAGCGGCATGCGCAGCAAGAACGCCGGCACCGAATGCCAGGTCGAGACGCCGGCAGGCAGCGCGACCATCCGCAGCCGCCTGGTGGGCAACTACAACGTGAGCAATACGCTGGCGGTGCTGGGCGCCTTGCTGGCGCGCGGCGTGGCGCTCAAAAGCGCGGTCGAGGCGATTGAATCGCTGGCTCCGGCGCCGGGCCGCATGCAGCAGATGGGCGGGCAGGATGCACCGATGGTCGTGATCGACTACGCGCACACGCCGGACGCGCTGGAAAAAACCCTGGACGCGCTGCGCCAGGTGGCGGCCGACCGCGGCGGCCAGCTGTGGTGCGTGTTTGGCTGCGGGGGCGATCGCGATCCGGGCAAGCGCCCGCAGATGGGCCGCATCGCGCAGGCCGCCGACCAGGTGCTCGTCACCAGCGACAACCCGCGCAGCGAAGAACCAAGCGCCATCATCGCCCAGATCGTGGCGGGGATGGATGCCAATGCCCCGGGCTCGCGCCTGCAGACGGTGGAAGACCGCGCGTCGGCCATTCTGCTGGCCGTGAAACAGGCCGCCAAGCAGGACGTGATCCTGCTGGCCGGGAAGGGCCATGAGCCTTACCAGGAAATCAAGGGACGCAAGATGCCGTTTTCGGATACGGACCACGCTTCGCTCGCATTGACGGCGCGGCTTACCATGTTGAGGACGCATTGATGCGCGGTACGCTCGCACAACTCGTGGCGGCCATTCCCGGCGCGCGCCTCGTCGGCGCGGATGTCGCCTTTGGCGGCGTGTCGACCGACAGCCGCAAGGTCGACGCCGGCGCGCTGTTTGTCGCATTGCGCGGCGAATCGTTCGACGCCCACGATTTCCTCGACCAGGTCGCCGCGCGCGACGTCGCGGCGGTGGTCGTGTCGACGCTGCCGGCCGGCTGGACGCTGCCGGCGATCGTCGTGCCGGACACGCTGGTCGCGCTGGGCCGCATCGCGCATGCCTGGCGCTCCGGGTTCGAGTTGCCCGTCATCGGCGTCACCGGTAGCAACGGCAAGACGACGGTCAAGGAAATGATCGCGTCGATCCTGGCGGCGGCAGTGGGCGAAGAAGCGCGCCTGGCCACGCAGGGTAATCTGAACAACGAGATCGGCGTGCCACTCACGCTGTTCCGCCTGACGGCCTCCCATCGCGCGGCGGTGGTGGAGCTGGGCATGAACCATCCGGGCGAGATCGCGCGCCTGGCGGCCATCGCCGCGCCGACGGTCGCGCTGGTGAACAATGCGCAGCGCGAGCACCAGGAATTCATGCATACGGTGGAAGCGGTAGCGCGCGAAAATGGCGCCGTGCTGCAAGCGCTGGCACCAAATGGCGTGGCCGTGTTCCCGGGCGACGACGAGTACACCGGCCTGTGGCGCGGCCTGGCTGCCTGCGACGTCATCACGTTTGGCCTGTCTGACGCCTGCGACGTGCGCGCGAGCTACACCAGCAACGGTTTCGGTAGCCTGCTGCACGTAACAACGTCGCTTGAGCGTGATACAGCGGCAACGCAATCAACGTCGTTCCCGCGCAGGCGGGAACCCGAGTTGCCAGCGCCGTCGGCTGCGGATGCAGTGGTGGCAGCACATGCTGACCTGGATTCCCGCCTGCGCGGGAATGACGGTCTTGAAGATGCGGGCGACAACAGGTTCACAGTCACACTTGCAGCCGCAGGCGAGCACAATGTGCGCAACGCGCTGGCCGCGATCGCCTGTGCGCTCGGCGCTGGCATCGACCAGGACGCCATCGTGCGCGGCCTCGAAGCCTTCGCACCGGTGGGCGGGCGCCTGCAGCGCAAGCAGGCTGCTGGCGGCGCGACCGTCATCGACGACACCTACAACGCCAATCCCGACTCGATGCGCGCTGCCATCGACGTGCTGGCCGCGTACCCGGCGCCGCGCATCCTGGTGGTGGGCGATATGGGCGAAGTTGGCGCGCAGGGCAAAGAATTTCACGAAGAAATCGGGGCTTACGCAAAGACGCGTGGCATCGACACCGTGCTCGCGACGGGCGAGCTGGCGCGCCATCTGGCCGCGTCGGGAGCACAGCATTACGAGCAGTTCGACGAGTTATTGGCAGCACTGGATAAAAAACTGGGCAGCAATACGGACGCGACTGTGCTGGTGAAGGGCTCGCGTTTCATGAAAATGGAACGCGTGGTCCTGCACCTGACCGGATCAACCCCCCTTGGCAAGGACGCCCACTAATATGCTTCTCTGGCTCGCACAATACTTTCAGGACTATCTCGGTCCGCTGCGCGTGTTTAACTACCTCACGTTCCGCGCGGTGTTCGCCACCATCACGGCCATCACCATTGGCCTGGTGGCCGGCCCGATCGTCATCCGCAAACTGACCGAACTGAAAGTCGGCCAGGCCGTGCGTACCTACGGCCCGCAAAGCCACCTGACCAAGCACGGCACCCCGACGATGGGCGGCGTGCTGGTCCTGATCGCAATTGGCATCTCGACGCTGCTGTGGTGCGACCTGTCGAACCGCCTGATCTGGCCAGTGCTGGTCGTGACGATGGGCTTTGGCGCCGTCGGCTGGGTCGACGATTACCGCAAGGTGGTCTACAAGGACCCGGAAGGCATGCGCTCGCGCGAAAAATACTTCTGGATGTCGCTGATCGGCATCGCTTCGGCCCTCTACCTGGCATTCTCGGTCTCGGCCGCCAATCCATGGGAAGTCGCGCAACTGTTCTACGCCTGGGTGCAGTCGGGCTTCTCGATGAGCCTGCCGCCGAAGGCCGACCTGATCGTCCCGTTCTTCAAGACCATCAGCTATCCGCTGGGCGTCTGGGGCTTCATCGCGCTGACCTATTGCGTGATCGTGGGCGCGTCCAATGCCGTGAACTTCACCGACGGCCTCGATGGCCTGGCAATCATGCCGACCGTGATGGTCGGCGCGGCCCTGGGACTGTTCGCGTACCTGACCGGCAGCGTGACGTTCTCGAAATACCTGTTGATCCCGTATATCCCGGGCGCCGGCGAACTGCTGATCTTCTGCGGCGCGATGGCCGGCGCGGGCCTGGCCTTCCTGTGGTTCAACGCGCACCCGGCCCAGATGTTCATGGGCGACGTCGGCGCGCTGGCCCTCGGCGGCGCACTCGGCACGATCGCCGTCATCGTGCGCCAGGAAATCGTCCTGTTCATCATGGGCGGCGTGTTCGTGGCCGAAACGCTGTCGGTGATCATCCAGGTGACCTGGTTCAAGTACACGAAGAAGCGCTATGGCACCGGCCGCCGCGTGTTCCTCATGGCGCCGCTGCACCACCACTTTGAACAAAAGGGCTGGAACGAAACCAAGGTCGTGGTCCGCTTCTGGATTGTGACCATCGTGCTGATCCTGGTTGGTCTCTCTACATTGAAACTTCGCTGAAACTGGGCTGATGAATTACAACGGCAAACTCGCACTGGTACTGGGCCTCGGTGAATCCGGGCTCGCGATGGCGCACTGGCTCGCGCGGGGCGGCGCACGCGTGCGCGTGGCCGATACGCGCGCGGAACCGCAACGCCTGCCGGCGCTGCGCGCGGCCGCGCCCGATGCGCAGTTCGTCGCTGGCGAATTTGGCGCCGACCTGCTCGAGGGCGTCGACTTTGTCGCCGTCAGCCCGGGCCTGGCCCCGGAGCGCGAACTGGCTGCCATCATGCCTGCTGCCGCTACCCGCGACATCCCTGTCTGGGGCGAGATCGAACTGTTTGCCCAGGCGCTGGCGCACCTGCGTGAGACCAACGGCTATGCGCCGAAAGTCATTGCGATCACGGGCACCAACGGCAAGACGACGGTGACGAGCCTGACCGGCCTGCTGTGCCGCCGCGCGGGGTTGACCACGCGGGTGGCCGGCAATATCAGCCCGGCCGCGCTGGACGTGCTGCGCGAGTCGATCGATGCGAACGAGTTGCCGCAAGCCTGGGTGCTGGAGTTGTCCAGCTTCCAGTTGCACACCACCTTCAGCCTGCAGGCCGACGCTGCGACGGTGCTGAACCTGACCCAGGACCACCTCGACTGGCACGGCACGATGGATGCCTACGCGGCCGACAAGGCGCGCATCTTTGGCCCGGACACCGTGCGCGTCCTGAATCGCGACGATGCGCGCGTGATGCGCATGGCGGTCGATGCGCCGCTGTTCACCTTTGGGACCGATGAACCGGTCGACGCCGACAGCTTTGGTCTGATCGACGAGCGCGGCGTGCTGTGGCTGGCCAACGCCGTGGCGGGCGAGGCGAGCGACAAGAAACTGAAACGCGGCGAAATCCGCGAACAGGTCGACGCCATCGTGAGCCGCCTGATGCCGGCCGATGCGCTCAAGATTCGCGGCCTGCACAATGCGGCCAACGCACTGGCCGCGCTGGCCCTGTGCCGCGCCTGCGGCCTGCCGCTCGCGCCGCTGCTGCACGGCTTGCGCGAGTACGCGGGCGAACCGCACCGCGTCGAACTGGTGGCCACCATCGACGGCGTTGACTATTACGACGACAGCAAGGGCACCAATGTCGGCGCCACTGTCGCTGCGCTGCAGGGCCTGGGCAAGGCCTTTGCCGGCGCCGACCAGCAGATCCTGTTGATCGCCGGTGGCGATGGCAAGGGGCAGGACTTTTCGCCGCTGGCCCAGCCCGTGGCCGCGTATGCCCGCGCCGTGCTGCTGATCGGCCGCGATGCGCCTGCCGTGCGCGCCGCGATCGATGCGACCGGCGTGCCGGCCTTTGACCTCGACGACCTGCCGCAGGCGGTGCGCCGCGCAGCCGGTCTGGCACGTGCCGGTGACGCAGTGCTGCTGTCCCCTGCGTGCGCCAGCCTGGACATGTTCACCAATTACGCGCACCGCGCGCAGGTGTTCGTCGAGACCGTGCGCGACATCGCACTCGATAAAGGGCAGGAGATCTGATGGCCTTCCAGCTGCCCTTCAAGTTTTCCGGCAATGCTGTCGACGCCACCGTCGACGGGCGCAGCCGGCCGTCCAAAATGATGGACTACGACCAGCCGCTGGTCTGGGTCACGCTGCTCCTGATGCTGTTCGGGATGGTGATGGTGTATTCGGCGTCGATTGCGCTGCCCGATTCGCCGAAATTCCGCTATCTGCAGGACCGCAACGAATACTTCCTGTACCGCCAGGCGGTCTACATCCTCGTCTCGATGGTGGCTGCCGCGGTCGTGTTCCGCGTGCCGATCGCGGTCTGGCAGCGCCATGCGCCGATGATCTTCATCGGCACGCTGGTGCTGCTGGTGCTGGTGCTGATTCCAGGCCTGGGCGTGTCGGTCAACGGCGCGCGCCGCTGGCTCTCGCTCAAGGTCTTCATGGTGCAGCCATCCGAGATCATGAAGATCGCCGTGGTGCTGTACGCGGCCGACTTCACGGTGCGCAAGCAAGAGTACATGCACAAGCTGACCAAGGGCTTCGTGCCGATGGTCGTGGCCATTGGCCTGGTGGGCGGCCTCTTGCTGATGGAGCCGGATCTGGGCGCCTTCGGCGTGATCGTCTGCATCGCCATGGGCATCCTGTTCCTGGGCGGGATCAACATCATCTGGTTCGGCGGCATCGGCGCGCTGCTGGTCGTGATCTTCAGCGCGATCATCGCGCTCTCGCCGTTTCGCCGTGCGCGCATGTTCGCTTACCTGAACCCGTGGGAAGAGGGCAACGCCCTGGACAAGGCATACCAGCTGACGCACTCGCTGATCGCGTTCGGGCGCGGCGAGATCTTTGGCGTGGGCCTGGGTGGCTCGGTCGAGAAACTGTTCTACCTGCCCGAAGCGCACACCGACTTCATCATGGCCGTCATCGGCGAAGAACTGGGCCTGGTCGGCGTGCTGGTCGTGGTGGCGATGTTCTACTGGCTCGTCAAGCGCGCCTTCGACATCGGCCGCCAGGCGATCGCGCTGGAACAGGTGTTCGCTGGCCTGGCCGCCAAAGGCATCGGCATCTGGATCGGCGTGCAGACCTTCATCAATATGGGCGTGAACCTGGGCCTGTTGCCCACCAAGGGCCTGACCTTGCCTTTGATGAGCTTTGGCGGTTCGGGCGTGCTGTTCAACTGCGTCGGCCTGGCGATCCTGCTGCGCATCGATTACGAAAATCGCGTGCGCATGCGCGGAGGCCGCACATGACCAAAAAGCTGATGATCATGGCCGCCGGCACCGGTGGCCACATCTTCCCCGGCATCGCGATCGCGCAGACGATGCGCGCGCGCGGCTGGGAGGTGAGCTGGCTGGGCACTGCCCACGGCATGGAAACCGATCTGGTGCCGAAGGCCGGCATCGACATGGACACGATCGACTTCGCCGGCCTGCGCGGCAAGGGCCTGGCGCACACCATCAAGGGCGCGCTCAAGATGGCGGCCGCCTTTGCGACCTGCCGGCGCTACCTGGCCGCGCGCCGGCCCGACGTCGTGCTGGGCATGGGCGGTTACGTGACAGTACCGGGCGGCATGATGGCGCGCGCCGCCGGCATCCCGCTGGCCCTGATCAATGCCGACGCCGCGCTGCTGCTGTCGAACAAAACGCTGACGCCATTGGCGCAGCGCGTGCTGTTCGGCTTCCCGGCCGATTTCGGCAAGGCGGCCGGCAAGGCCGTCGTCACGGGCAACCCGGTGCGCCAGCAGATCCTCGATCTGCCCACGCCCGCCGAACGCTTCGCCGGTCGCACGGGCGTGCTGCGCGTGCTGGTCGTGGGCGGCAGCCTGGGGGCCAAGGTGCTCAACGATGGCGTGCCGGCAGCCTTGGGCCTGATCGACCCGGCTGCGCGGCCGGTCGTCACGCACCAGTCGGGCAAGAAGAACATCGATGCGCTGCGCGCCGCGTATGCGCGCGCTGGCGTGCAGGCCAATGTGGTCGACTTCATCGACAATATGGCGGCGGCGTATGCAGAGGCCGACTTGGTGATCTGCCGCGCCGGTGCGATCACGGTGTCCGAACTGACGGCGGCCGGCGTGGCCAGCGTGCTGGTGCCGTTCGTCGCCAGCACCACGAGCCACCAGCGCGACAACGCCATCTGGATGGACGGGCAAGGCGCGGCCGTGCACCTGCCGCAGGGTGAACTGAATCCACAGCGACTGAAAAGTCTGCTGCAAACGACGCGCGAGCAGTGTCTGGCCATGGCGCAGGCGGCAGCGCGCGTCGGCCAGCGCGACGCCAACGAGGCGATCGCGCGCGAACTCGAACAACTTGCAGCAAGGGTAAAAGCAGCATGAAACACAAGATCAAGAACATCCACTTCGTGGGCATCGGCGGCAGCGGCATGAGCGGCATCGCCGAAGTGCTGCTCAATCTCGGCTATCAGGTGTCGGGCTCGGACCTGGGCAGCAATGCCGCCAGCCAGCGCCTGGCCGACCTGGGCGCCAAGGTGTACCTGGGCCACCACGAAGATCACGTCACGGGCGCCGACGTCGTCGTGACCTCGACCGCCGTCAACGAGGCCAACCCCGAAGTGGTGGCCGCGCGTACCAACAAGGTGCCAGTGGTGCCGCGCGCGATCATGCTGGGCGAATTGATGCGTCTGAAGCGCGGTATCGCGATTGCGGGCACGCACGGCAAGACGACCACTACCAGCCTGGTCGCATCGGTGCTGGCGCAGGGCGGGCTCGATCCGACCTTCGTCATCGGTGGCCGCCTGACCGCCGCCGGCGCCAATGCGGCGCTGGGCAGCGGCGACTACATCGTGGCCGAAGCCGATGAGTCGGATGCGTCGTTCCTGAACCTGTCGCCGATGATCGAAGTGATCACGAACATCGACGCCGATCACATGGAAACCTACGAGCACGACTTCGAGAAGCTCAAGAGCGCGTTCGTCAATTTCACGCACCGCCTGCCGTTCTACGGCCGCGTCATGCTGTGCATCGACGACAAGCACGTGCGCGAGATCCTGCCGCAGGTGACCAAGCCGGTCACCACCTACGGTTTTTCTGAAGAAGCCGAAGTGCGCGCGCTGGATGCCTATGCCGACGGCACCCACATGCACTTCACCGTGCGCCAGGAAGGCTACGCCGACACCAAGTTCGTGCTGAACCAGCCCGGCATGCACAATGTGCTCAACGCCTGCTCGGCGATTGCGATTGCGCGCGAAATCGGCATCGACGACGCCGCCACCGCCCAGGGCCTGCTGGAATTTCGTGGCGTGGGCCGCCGCTTCACGCGCTACGGCGACGTGGCGCTGGCGTCCGGCGGCAGTTTCACGCTGGTCGACGACTTCGGCCACCACCCGGTGGAAACCGAAGTCACGCTGGCCGCCGCGCGCGCCGCCTACCCGGGCCGGCGCCTCGTGCTGGCCTTCCAGCCGCACCGCTACAGCCGCACGCGCGACCTGTTCGAAGACTTCGTCAAGGTGCTGGCCACGCCGGACGTGCTGCTGCTGGCCGATGTGTACCCGGCCGGCGAAGCGCCGATCGTGGCCGCTGACGGCCGCGCCCTGGCGCGCGCACTGCGCACGTCCAGCAAGATCGAGCCGATCTTCGTCGAGTCGATCGCCGAGATGCGCGACGCCATCCTGAACGTGGCGCGCGACGGCGACGTCGTGCTGACGATGGGCGCCGGCTCGATCAGCGGCATTCCGCAACAACTGACCACAGCGAAAGGCTGAGCATGACGACGACCATTCAACTTCTCGATGCCACCGTCTTCGGCAAGGTCGGCGTCCTGTTCGGCGGCCGCTCGGCCGAGCGCGAAATCTCGCTCATTTCCGGCAACGGCGTGCTGCAGGCGCTGAAAAGCCGCGGCATCGATGCGCACCCGTTCGATCCGGGTACGCACAGCCTGGCCGACCTGGCTGCGCAGGGTTTTGACCGCGTGTTCATCGCGCTGCATGGCCGCTACGGCGAAGACGGCAGCCTGCAGGGCGCCCTCGAGCAGCTGGGCATTCCGTACACCGGCAGCGGCGTGATGGCGTCGAGCGTCGGCATGGACAAGATCACCACCAAGAAGCTGTGGCTGATGGAAGGCGTGCCAACGCCAAAATACGCGACGGTCGACGCCGACACCGACCTGGATGCGCTGGTGGCCGAACTGGGCCTGCCGCTGATCGTCAAGCCGCCGCTCGAAGGCTCGAGCATCGGCATCACCAAGGTCACCGACCGCGACCAGCTGGCCGACGCGATCGCGCTCGTGGCCAGCATGGACGATGCGGTACTGGCCGAGCAGTTCGTGACCGGCCGCGAATTCACGGTCGCCGTGCTGGGGCAGGGCGCTGCTGCCCGCGCGCTGCCGATCGTCGAGATCGTCGCGCCCGAAGGCAAGTACGACTACCAGAACAAGTACTTCACCGACGACACGCAATACCACTGCCCGGCGCCGTTGCCCGACGAACTGACGCAGCAAATCCAGCGTCACGCCGTGAACGCCTACCGCGCGATCGGCTGCGAAGGCTGGGGCCGCGTCGATGTGCTGGTACGCGAGAGCGACATGCGGCCGTTCCTGCTCGAGGTGAATACGTCCCCGGGCATGACGACGCACTCGCTGGTGCCGATGGCGGCGCGCGCAGTGGGCATCGGCTACGAAGACCTGTGCGTCGAGATCCTGCGCTCGGCGCGGCTCAAGATGGGCAACCGGGGTGCGAAACCCGAAGCGAAGGACTGAGCGCAATGTGGCATGACGTCCGCTCCCTCAATGCAACCGCCAGCTTCCTGACGGCGCTGACGGTGCTCGCCGCGCTGGTGACCGGCGTCTGGTGGCTGTCGCAGCGCCCGATGTTCGCACTGGGCTCGGTGACGGTGGAGAGCATGTACGGGATCGACCTGAAACACGTGAACGAACTGACCGTGCGTAACGGCGTGGTCGGTAAAATTCGCGGCAACTTCTTTACCGCCGACCTGGAACAGGTGCGCGCGACGTTCGAGACCGTGCCCTGGGTACGCCGCGCCACGGTGCGCCGCGAATGGCCCAACGCGCTGGTGGTCGAAGTCGAAGAGCACGAGGCACTCGGCACCTGGGGCGACGAAGGCCGCCTGCTGTCGGTCAAGGGCGACGTGTTTACGGCCAATATCGCCGAAGCCGACGATGAACAGACGCTGCCGGAGTTCGACGGACCGGTGGGCAGCGAGAAGGATGTGCTGGCGCGCTTCAATGAATTGCGCACGGCGTTTGCCAAGGTGGCGCTGGTGCCACACGCGTTGTCGCTATCGAATCGCTATGCATGGACCGTGAAGCTGGATAATGGCATGAGCGTCGAACTGGGACGCGAACAGGATCGCAACACGTTGAACAAGCGCGTCGCGCGTCTGGTCGGCGTGTACCCGCAGCTGGTGGCCCGGCTGCAGGAGGGCCGTATCGATACGATCGATATGCGCTATCCGAACGGACTGGCCTTGTCGTCGGCGGCGCTGAACGTGCCGCTGGATGCGACCAAGCCGGTCAAGGCAGCCAAGAAGCCCAAAGCCGCACCGAATACAAAAACCAATACAACAACCAAGCAAATCTGAGCAGGCTACAGCAATGACAAAAGACGCGAAAAACCTGATCGTCGGTCTCGACATCGGCACCTCCAAGGTGGTGGCCGTGGTCGCCGAAGTGATGTCCGACGGACGCCACGAGGTGATCGGGCTGGGTCAGCACGAGTCCAGGGGATTGAAGAAAGGCGTGGTCGTCAACATCGAGGCCACCGTCGAATCGATCCAGCGCGCGCTGGAAGAGGCCGAGCTGATGGCGGATTGCAAGATCCGCAACGTCTATGCCGGCATCGCCGGCAGCCATATCCGTTCGTTCAATTCGAGCGGGATGGTGGCGATCAAGGAGAAGGAAGTCACGGCGACCGACGTGGCGCGCGTGATCGAGACGGCCAAGGCGGTGAACATCCCGACCGACCAGCAATTGCTGCACACGGTGCCGCAGGAATTCATCGTCGACAACCAGGAAGACGTGCGCGAGCCGATCGGCATGAGCGGCATCCGCCTCGAAGTGCGGGTGCACATCGTCACCGGTGCGGTCTCCGCGGTACAAAACATTGTAAAGTGCGTGCGCCGCTGCGGTCTCGAGGTCTCGGACCTGATCCTGCAGCCGATGGCGTCCGCCGACGCGGTGCTGACGGTCGACGAGAAAGAACTGGGCGTGGTGCTGATCGACATCGGCGGCGGCACCACCGACATCGCGGTGTTCTCGGACGGCGCGATCCGCCACACGGCCGTGATCCCGATCGCGGGTGACCAGATCACCAGCGACATCGCGATGGCCTTGCGCACACCGACCGGCGAAGCCGAAGATATCAAGATCCGCTACGGCGTGGCCAAGCAGGTGCTGGCCGACCCGGGCGAGACACTCGAAGTGCCAGGTCTCGGTGACCGCGGCCCGCGCGCCCTGTCGCGCCAGGCGCTGGCGGCCGTGATCGAGCCCCGGGTGGAGGAGCTGTTTGCGATGGTGCACCAGGCGGTGCGCGAATCGGGCTACGAAGGCGTGCTGTCGTCCGGCATCGTCCTGACCGGCGGCAGCGCGATCATGCCCGGCATGATCGAAATGGCGGAAGACATCTTCCTCAAACCGGCACGCCTCGGCACGCCGGACTACCGCGGGCAATTGGCCGATGTGGTGCGCAGCCCCCGCTACGCCACCGTGCTTGGCTTGCTGCTCGAAGCAAAGAAACAGTACCTGCGCGGGCACATCGTCACGCGCCAGGATGGTTCGGTGAAGGCAGTCTGGCAGCGCATGAAGGAGTGGATCGCGGGGAACTTCTGACGCACATGCAATCGCACTAGCACTTGGTAACAAATTAGGTAGCGAAATTTCATCACGAATTACAGTTTTTTACATACAATCGCAGATACCGGTTTGAGGCGGCGAACCAGATACGCACAGGCCTCGTTCCCGTAACTGCACTTTGAAAATTAGGGAGCACATCATGGAGTTCGATATGGTCGATAACGCAGCACTGGGGACCGTGATCAAGGTCGTGGGCGTCGGTGGCGCCGGCGGCAACGCGGTTCAGCACATGATCAATAAAGGTGTATCCGGTGTCGAGTTCATCGCCGCGAACACGGACGCGCAAGCGCTGGCCGTATCGAGCGCCGGCAACATCATCCAGATCGGTGACTCGGGCCTGGGCGCAGGGATGCGTCCTGAGGTCGGCCGCCAGCTCGCCGAACAATCGCGCTCGCGCATCGAAGACGCACTGCGCGGCGCGCACATGGTCTTCATCGCAGCCGGCATGGGCGGCGGCACCGGTACCGGCGCCGCACCGATCGTGGCCGAAGTGGCCAAGGCGATGGGCGCGCTGACCGTGGCTGTCGTTTCAAAGCCGTTCTCGTACGAAGGCCAGAAGTGCATGGACGTGGCCGAAGCGGGCCTCGAAGAACTGACCAAGCACGTCGACTCCCTGATCGTCATCCTGAACGAAAAGCTTGAAGACATCTACGAAGATGAAAGCATGCTCGACTGGATGCAGCACGCCGACGATGTGCTGAACAACGCGGTTGCCGGTATCGCCGAGATCATCAACGTGCCGGGCCACATCAACGTCGACTTCAATGACGTCAAGACGATCATGGGCGAGCAGGGCAAGGCCATGATGGGCACCGCGACCGCCGCTGGCGTCGACCGCGCGCGCATCGCTGCCGAGCAGGCTGTGGCTTCGCCGCTGCTCGACGGTATCGACCTGTCGGGCGCCAAGGGCGTGCTGGTCAACGTGACCGCAAGCCGTGGCCTGAAGGGTAAAGAGATCAAGGAAGTCATGGCCGCCGTGCGCGCCTTCGCCGCGCCGGACGCGTCGATCGCCCAGGGTATCGCTTACGACGACTCGATGGGCGACGAGATCCGCGTGACCGTGGTCGCAACGGGCCTGGGCAAGAACAAGAAGTCGATCCAGCTGGTCCAGCCGCAACAGGTCATGCGCACCGGTACCTACGATGCGCCAGTGATGCAGGGCGCTGCAGCCGTGCCGGGCGGCCTGACCGCCGGCAAGGCCAGCCCCGATGCGCTGGGCGGCATGAAGCAGCCAGCCGTGTGGCGCCGCGAGCAGGCATCCGAGCAGGTGCAGGCGATGCAGCGCAATGGCGTCGAGACCTACGACATTCCGGCGTTCCTGCGCAAGCAGGCGGACTGATGTTCGCATGATGGTCGGCGCAGGCTGACTAGAGTGCAAGAGGCCAGCGCAAGCTGGCCTTTTCGTTTGCGCGGCGCTTGCGCGCTGCTTCCAGCCCTGCCGGCCAGCTGCCACGACACACGTCATTCCCGCGCAGGCGGGAATCCCAGTCCTGAGCGCTACCGCTATGTATGGCAAATGTGGCTGCGCGTGCAACTTGGGTTCCCGCCTTCGCGGGAACGACGTGCCGGGGGAGTGGTCAACTGCCGAGGCAATGCCCTGCACACCCCTCCCGGATCGGCGATAATGGCCGGATTCACACAACCTTCACAGGAGCGAACATGAGCATCCAGATTGGCGAACGCCTGCCCGACGGCACGCTGGCTGAATTCATCGAGAACGAAACCGCAGGCTGCAGCCTGGGCCCGAACACGTTCCAGGTCGCCGATCTGGTCAAGGGCAAGAAGATCGTCATCTTCGGCCTGCCAGGCGCGTTCACGCCGGGTTGCTCGGTGCAGCACGTGCCGGGCTACGTCAAGCACGCCGACGCGCTTAAAGCCAAGGGCATCGATGAAATCTGGTGCATCTCGGTCAACGACGCGTTTGTGATGGGCGCCTGGGGCCGCGACCAGAAAGCCACCGGTATCGTGCGCATGATGGCCGACGGTAACGCCACGTTCACCAAGGCGCTGGGCCTGGACAACGATTACTCGGCCCACGGCATGGGCGTGCGCTCGAAGCGCTATGCGATGCTGGTCGACGATGGCGTGGTCAAGACGCTGGACCTGGATGCCAAGGGCGTCGAAGCGTCGAGCGCCGAAGCGATGCTGGAAAAGCTGGGCTGATTTCGATCATCCGTTTTGTGGTGTGCCACGGTGCGTTGAACGCGTGGACGGCATAGCCGTCCACCCTACGGTGCAGGGCAGTTCGTAGGGTGGACGGGTTTCCCGTCCACGCGTTCAACAAACTCTGACTGAACGACATCGGCGCCGCGGCGCCGTTTTTTTTACCGCCAACCAGGACAACCTCACCGTGAAGCGCCCATCCGGAAACCTGTACAGCATCTACGCGATGCTGCTTGCCGTCTTCATGTTTGCGCTGATGGACACGGCCATGAAGCTGCTGTCGGCGCGCTATCCGGCGCTGCAGGTCGCGGCTCTGCGGGCCATCTGTTCGCTGCCCCTGATTGCCCTGTACGTGGCCTGGCGCGGTGCGTTTGCCGGCATCTTCCGGGTGCGCTGGCCGATGCACCTGCTGCGCGCCGGGCTGGGCATCCTGATGCTGGCGCTGTTCGCATTCGGCCTGCAAAAGCTGTCGCTGGCCGAAGCCTATTCGATCTTCTTCATTGCGCCAGCCCTGATCACGGCGTTGTCGGTGCTGCTGCTGCGCGAGCGCGTCGACCTGGCGCGCTGGGTCGCCATCGGTGTCGGGCTGATTGGCGTACTGGTCGTGCTGCGCCCCAGCGGCGCGGGCTTCCTGACGGTGGGCGGCCTGGCGGTGCTGGGGTCGGCCGCCTGTTACGCCGTCTCGGCGATCACGGTGCGCGTGCTGTCGCGGACCGACCGCAGCGAGCACACGGTGTTCTGGCTGATGGTGCTGATCGCCATTGGCGCCGGCGCCCTGGCGGCGCCTGACTGGGTACCAATGTCGGCCCGTGACATTCCGATCCTGTGCGGCCTGGCGGTGTCGGGCTTCATCGGCCAGCTGGCGATCACCGAAGCGTTTTCGCGCGGCGAAGCGTCGAGCGTGGCGCCGTTCGAATACTCGGCCCTGGCCTGGGGCGTTGGGCTGGACTGGCTGCTGTGGCGCGCGCTGCCCGACAGCTACACGCTGCTGGGCGCGGCGATCATCATCGGCAGCGGCCTGTATCTGATCCGCCACGAGAAAGAGCATGTCGAAGCCGAGCATCCTTGACGAGCAGGGGAGGGGCGCAGCAGCGCAGGAAGCGCTGGGCTATAATCGATCCATGCTGAAACAACGAACCATCAAGGAACTGGTCCGCGCTACGGGCGTCGGACTGCACTCGGGCCGCAAGGTCGAACTCACGCTGCGCCCGGCCGGTCCGGACACGGGCATCGTGTTTCGCCGGGTCGATCTCGATCCGATCGTGTCCATTCCCAGCTCCGCGCACGTCGTGGGCGACACGCGCATGGCGTCGGTCCTGATCAAGGACGATGCGCGCGTCTCGACCGTCGAACACGTGATGTCGGCCTGCGCCGGCCTGGGCATCGACAACCTCGTCATCGACGTGACGGCCGAGGAAATCCCGATCATGGATGGTTCGGCATCGTCGTTCGTGTTCCTGCTGCAGCAGGCCGGCGTGCAAGAGCAGCCATCGGCCCGCAAGTTCATCCGCGTGCTGAAGGACGTCGAAGTGCGCCAGGGCAGCGGCGCGGCCGAAAAGTGGGCGCGCCTGTCGCCGCACAATGGCTACAAGCTCGACTTCTTCATCGAATTCAATCACCCGGCGGTCGATGGCACGATGCAGCGCGCGAGCGTGGACTTCGGCGACATCACCTATGTTCGCGACGTGGCGCGTGCGCGCACGTTTGGCTTCATGCAGGACGTGGAAAGCCTGCGCGGCATGGGCCTGGCGCGCGGCGGCTCGTTCGAGAACGCGATCGTGATGGATGAATACCGCATCCTGAATGCCGACGGCCTGCGCTACGAGGATGAATTCGTGCGCCACAAGATTCTCGACGCGATCGGCGACCTGTACCTGGTTGGGCATCCGCTGCTGGCCAGCTACACGGCCCATAAATCGGGCCATGCGCTCAACAACGACCTGCTGCGCGCCTTGCTGGCGCAGCCGGATTCGTACGAGATCGTCAGCTTTGATGCACTCGATACCGCGCCGCCGTCGTACGTCAAGCAGATGACGCGGGAGTGGGCGCAGAGCTGATCCGGTCTGCTGCCGCTATCGTCTCTTTGCCGCCAGCGCCCTGAGCGCCGCCACCAGATCGTGATTGTGCTTGTCGTCCGGCAGTGACGCGGCCAGTTCCTCGAACGCGCGCACGGCCGTCGGCGGCAGCTCCAGCGTGCGCATCTCGGGTTTGTCGGGCAGCGCGCGCGTGACCTGCACCTTGATGCGGGTCGATTCCACCTGCCAGCCGCGCCCGATGAGCGTGCTCTGCAGCTTGGGCAGCATCTGCTTGAGCCGCGCCGCCAGCGCCGAGCTGGGCACGGCAAGAATCAACACCCCTTCCTGGAACGACAGCACATCGCAGTTGTGAAACACGGCCGGCAGCGCCGCGGCGCAATCGGCCTGCAGGCGCGCCATGCGCGTGATGGCCGGCATCAGGCTGGCCAGGCGGTCGTTCGAGCGCAGGAAGTCGGTGGCGGCGTGCGAGGTCTGCCGGTTCTTGGTGCCGAAGATATGGACCGGGCGCTTTGGGGGAGGTTGCTGCATGCTCGGAACATACCACAGCGCGCGGCAGATGGGGAAACCCCGGCGCAGCGCCGGGTCGCGGGCAATGCAGGGTGGGATTTTGCAGGCCATACGAGGCAGTCTGATAACGTTTCTGTCCCTGCGGGACTTGTTATCCTGCCCACGATCCCCAAGTGTGGCCGAATCGCATGATAAAATCAGTGGTTATTTGCCTAACGCGGTCTTTGGTGAAATCTGTTGATATCATCTTGGCTCCCTCATTGGCGTCTATTGCGGCGTATTTAATACTAGAAACCAAGCATGTCATTCCTGACCCAGATTTTCGGCAGTCGCAACCAGCGACTGCTCAAGCAATATCAAAAGACCGTGCGTGTCATCAACGCGCTCGAGCCACAGATGGAGCAGCTCTCGGACGCGGAACTGCAAGCCAAGACGCCTGAATTCAAGGACCGGCTGGCCAAGGGCACGACCCTCGACGAGATCCTGCCGGAAGCATTCGCCGTCTGCCGCGAAGCGGCCAAGCGCGTGATGAAGATGCGCCACTTCGACGTCCAGCTGATCGGCGGCATGGTCCTGCACCAGGGCAAGATCGCGGAGATGGGCACGGGCGAGGGCAAGACCCTGATGGCCACGCTGCCGGTCTACCTGAACGGCCTGTCGGGCAAGGGCGTGCACGTCATTACCGTCAACGATTACCTGGCACAGCGCGATGCTGACCAGATGGGCCAGCTGTACGGCTGGCTGGGCCTCACGACCGGTGTCAACCTGTCGCAGCTCGACCACGACAGCAAGCAAAAAGCCTACAGCTCGGACATCACGTACGGCACCAACAACGAATTCGGCTTCGACTACCTGCGCGACAATATGGTCTACGACCTGCGCGAGCGCGTCCAGCGCGGCCTGAATTTCTCGGTGGTCGATGAAGTCGACTCGATCCTGATCGATGAAGCGCGCACGCCGCTCATCATCTCGGGCCAGGCCGAGAACCACACCGACCTGTACATCCGCCTGAACGCGGTGCCGCCACAGCTGGTCCAGCAAATCGGCGAAGAAACGCCGGATGGCAAGGGCAAGATCGAAGTCCCGGGCGACTACCTGAAGGACGAAAAAGCGCACACCGTGCTGCTGACCGAATCGGGCCACGAGCACGCCGAAGCGATCCTGACCGAGATGGGTCTGCTGCCTGAAGGCGCGTCGCTGTACGATGCCGGCAACATCACGTTGATCCACCACCTGTACGCGGCGCTGCGCGCCCACGTCCTGTACCACAAGGACCAGCACTACGTGGTGCAAAACAATGAAGTCGTCATCGTCGACGAATTCACCGGCCGCCTGATGACGGGCCGCCGCTGGTCGGATGGCCTGCACCAGGCCGTCGAAGCGAAAGAGGGCGTGCGCATCCAGAACGAGAACCAGACGCTGGCCTCGATCACGTTCCAGAACTACTTCCGCATGTACGGCAAGCTGGCCGGCATGACCGGTACGGCCGACACCGAAGCGTTCGAATTCCAGGAAATCTACGGGCTGGAGACCGTCGTCGTCCCGCCGAACCGGCCGTCGCAGCGCAAGGACCGCCAGGACCAGGTCTACAAGACGTCCGACGAGAAGTACAACGCGATGGTCATGGACATCCGCGACTGCTACGAGCGCGGCCAGCCGGTCCTGGTGGGCACCACCTCGATCGAGAACTCCGAGCTTCTCTCGGGCATCCTGACCAAGGCGAACCTGCCGCACAACGTCCTGAACGCGAAGCAGCACGCACGCGAAGCGGAAATCGTCGCGCAGGCGGGCCGTCCCAAGATGATCACCATCGCCACCAATATGGCCGGCCGTGGTACCGACATCGTCCTGGGTGGCAATATGGGCAAGCAGATCCAGCTCATCGAAGCCGATGGCAGCTTGAGCCCCGAGCAGAAAGCTGCCCAGTCGCAGACGCTGCGCGACGAGTGGCAGTCGCTGCACGACCACGTGGTCAATGCCGGCGGCCTGCACATCATCGGCACCGAGCGCCACGAATCGCGCCGCGTCGACAACCAGCTGCGCGGCCGTTCGGGCCGTCAGGGCGATCCGGGTTCGTCCCGCTTCTACCTGTGCCTGGACGACGCACTGCTGCGCATCTTCGCGGGCGACCGCGTGCGCGCGATCATGGACCGCCTGAAAATGCCGGAAGGCGAACCGATCGAAGCGGGCATCGTCTCGCGTTCGATCGAGTCGGCCCAGCGCAAGGTCGAGGCCCGCAACTTCGACGTGCGTAAGCAATTGCTCGAGTACGACGACGTCGCCAACGACCAGCGCAAGGTGATCTACACCCAGCGTAACGAACTGCTCGAAGCGACCGACATCAGCGAGATGATCAATTCGCTGCGTGTGGGCGTGTTCACCGACCAGGTGCGCATCCATGTGCCGGCCGAATCGGTCGAAGAACAGTGGGACGTCAAGGCGCTGGAAACAACGCTGGCGGGCGAGTGGAGCCTGAACGTGCCGCTGCAGCAGATGCTGCAGGATGAGCCGAACCTGAACGACGACGAACTGCTCGAGCGCGTGCTGACGGCGGCCGAAACGTCGTACAACAGCAAGGTCGGCATCGTGGGCCGCGAATCGTTCGGTGGTTTCGAGCGCAACGTCATGCTGCAGAGCGTCGACACCCACTGGCGCGAACACCTGGCGGCGCTGGACCACCTGCGCCAGGGTATCCACCTGCGCGGCTACGCACAGAAGAACCCGAAGCAGGAATACAAGCGCGAAGCATTCGAGCTGTTCAGCAGCATGCTGGATCTGATCAAGAATGAAGTGATCCGCACTGTCATGACGGTCCACATCCAGTCGCGCGAAGAAGTCGAAGCAGCCGAAGCGGCAATGGCGGCGCAGGCGGCCCAGCTCGAGAACGTCAACTACCAGCACGCCGACTACAACCCGTCGGCCGCGCCGGAAGAGCTGTTCAATCCGAACCCGAACAAGGGCGGTGAAGGCGACGCAGTCTCGGCCGAAGACCACAGCAGCTATATGGGCGTGAAGGTCGGCCGCAACGACCCATGCCCTTGCGGCAGCGGCAAGAAGTTCAAGCAGTGCCACGGCAAGCTGGCGTAAGCGCAGATTGCAGTTAGCATGTGGAGGCGGCCGGGGAAACCTGGCCGTTTTTCATTGAGGACACTGATATTTTCGCAGGTGGGCGTAGGGTGGGCGGCTATGCCGTCCACGCGGTGATCGTTATCGGGCGATATCACGAACGGCCCTTCGTTTTAGTGTCGGAAGACCGGGCGGCCAACCATCACCGCGTGGACGGGAAGACCCGTCCACCCTACGCATCAAGTGAAAACGGAGGGGAAACGCGGCCGGTTTATTTTGGCCCGCAATTTCGTACGGGATGATCGTGCCGTTACAATAAGCGATTCGAATTTTTCCAACGAGATCACCATGGCCGTCAATTCCCCCCTGCCAGTCGCAGCCGACCTGAAACCCGTCAACGGCATCGAGATCGGTTTCGCCGAAGCCGGCATCAAGAAGCCCAACCGCAAGGACATCCTCGTCATGCGCGTGGCCGAAGGCGCCACTGTCGCCGGCGTGTTCACGCTCAATCGCTTCTGCGCTGCGCCGGTCCAGGTCAGCAAGGCCAATCTGGCCGCCGTCAAGAATGGCGGCGCGCCGATTCGCGCGCTGGTGGTCAATACCGGCAACGCGAACGCCGGCACGGGCGAAGAGGGCCTGGCCAATGCGCAGGCCACCTGCGCCGAGCTGGCCAGGCTGCTGGATATCGAGCCGGGCCAGGTGCTGCCGTTTTCGACCGGCGTGATCCTGGAACAGCTGCCGCTGCAGAAGGTCGTCGCCGGCCTGCCGGCCGCGGTGTCGAACCTGAAGGCGGATAACTGGTATAACGCCGCCGAGGCGATCATGACCACCGATACCCAGCCGAAGGCCGCGTCGCGCACCGTCACCATCGGCGGGCACACCGTCACGATGAGCGGCATCAGCAAGGGCGCCGGCATGATCAAGCCGAACATGGCCACGATGCTGGGCTACCTGGCGTTCGATGCCAAGGTCGCGCAGCCGGTGCTCGATGAACTGGTCAAGCACGCGGCTGACCACTCGTTCAATGCGATCACGATCGATGGCGATACGTCGACCAATGACTCGTTCATCATCGTCGCCACCGGCGCCGGTTCGCTCGTGATCGACAAGGCCGAAGGCGCTGACTACGAAGCGTTGAAAGATGCCGTCACCGACATCTCGCGCAACCTGGCGCAGCAGATCATCCGCGACGGCGAAGGCGCCACCAAGTTCATGACCATCACGGTCGACGAAGGCGCGGACGTAGCGGAATGCCGCAAGATCGCCTACGCGATCGCGCATTCGCCGCTGGTGAAAACCGCGTTCTTCGCATCCGACCCGAACCTGGGCCGCATCCTGGCCGCCATCGGCTATGCCGGCGTGGACGATCTGGATGTCACGAAGCTCGACCTGTACCTGGATGACGTCTGGGTCGCCAAGGCGGGCGGGCGCAATCCCGACTACAAGGAAGAAGACGGCCAGCGCATCATGAAGCAGTCCGAGATCACGGTGCGCGTCAAGCTCGCGCGTGGCGACGCCACGGCCACGGTCTGGACCTGCGACCTGTCGCACGACTACGTCACGATCAACGCCGACTACCGGTCCTGATGGTGACGTCGCCACTGGACCAGTTTCTGCGCCGCGCCGAAGGGCTGCTCGAGCGCCTCGAGGCGGTGCTGCCGGCCGCGCATGCGCGTGAGCCGGACTGGAAGCGCAGCACGGCCTTCCGCTGGCGCCGGCGCGCGGGCGGCGCCGGCAACTACCTGCAGCCGGTGCTGCATGCGTCCACCATCAACCTGGACGACCTGCACCACGTGGCCGCGCAAAAGCGCCAGATCGAGCAGAACACGCGCCAGTTCGTCGCGCGCCGCCCGGCCAACAACGTGCTGCTCACTGGCGCGCGCGGCACCGGCAAATCGTCGCTGATCAAGGCGTGCCTGAACGGCTACGCCGACCAGGGCCTGCGCCTGATCGAAGTCGACAAGGCCGACCTGGCCGACTTGCCCGACATCGTCGACCTGGTCGCCGGCCGGCCCGAGCGCTTCGTGATCTTTTGCGACGACCTGTCGTTCGAAGAGGGTGAGGCGGGCTACAAGGCGCTGAAGGTCGCGCTCGATGGCAGCATCTCGGCGCAGTCCGACAATGTGCTGATCTACGCGACGTCCAACCGGCGTCACCTGATGCCCGAGAAAATGTCGGACAACGCCAGCTATCAGCATGGCGCCGATGGTGACCTGCATCCGGGCGAGACGGTCGAAGAGAAAATCTCGCTGTCCGAGCGTTTCGGTTTGTGGCTGTCGTTCTACCCGTTCCGCCAGGATGACTACCTCGCGATCGCCGGCCACTGGCTGGCGAGCTTCGGCTGCACGCCGGAGCAGATCGCGGCGGCGCGACCCGAAGCGCTGCAGTGGGCCTTGCAGCGCGGCTCGCGTTCGGGCCGTGTGGCCTGGCAGTTCGCGAAAGACTACGCAGGCAAGTTGCCGGATCAAGCCGCATGAGTGATGTGAACATTCAACCCGTCGATGTTGCCGTCGGCGTGCTGATGCGCCCGAATGGCGACGTGCTGCTTGGCCAGCGCCCGGACGGCAAGCCCTACGCCGGCTATTGGGAATTCCCAGGCGGGAAAGTCGAAGCGGGTGAAGACATCTTCGCAGCGCTGCAGCGCGAGTTCATGGAAGAACTCGGGGTGCAGGTTGTGAGCGGGGAGGCCTGGTGCTGCGTCGAACACGTCTACGAGCACGCGCACGTGCGCCTGTATTTCTATATCTGCCGCGAGTGGCTTGGTGAACCGCAAAGCCTGGAAGGGCAGGCGTTTGCCTGGCAAGGTTCGTATGGCGTCAGCCCGCTGCTGCCGGCCACGATCCCGCTGCTCGAATGGCTCGACCGCGTCCGTTTTCCGGATCGCATAACGTAAAGTTCGGTAGCGCAGGCCCCTTGCCAGCGCCGACTTCAACTGGCGAAGGATCCTGGGTGTGTCGTTCCGCGACGGCGTCGGGATGGCAGATCAGCGCGGCTGACGCGACTTCTTGCGCGCGTCGCCCCAGCCGCGCAGCCAGCGCGTGAGCCAGCGGTCGACCTTGTCGCACGCGCATTCCCCCGCTGCCTGGCAACCCAGACTCGCCAGAGCATTGCCCAGCGGCCTGCTGCAGCAATCGCACGGCAGCAGGTCGCACTCCCCACGCTGATAATGCAAGACAGGATTGGGCGCCGCAACCACACGTGCAGCCAGCGCGCGGTCGTGCGCAGCACCACAACGCCGCAACTGGCGCCGCAGGAGCGGCAATCCCAGCCTCAGGCCATGGCGCGCAATGACACGGTAGCCATGGCCCGAGCAGCTGGCGCGGCCCGTGGTGGCGCGCCAGGCGCAGGAAAAACCCTTGAGGGGAGAGAGGTGGCGCTGGTACAGGCGAATCGCCCACAGCGCCAGGCGCGTGCCGGTGGAATGCGGCGCGCGACCCATGTCAGCGCTGTGGCTGCGGTGGTGGCGGCTCGTCGAACGGATCGAGCGGGTCGGCCGGCACGGCGCCGGGGATGACGAATTTCTCTTCGGCCCAGGCGCCCAGGTCGATTTGCTTGCAACGCTCGGAGCAGAACGGGCGATACTTGTTCGCCTCGATCCATTCGACTTTCTTGCTGCAGGTAGGGCAGGAGACAACGGTCATCGTACGGTCAATCGGTTAAAAATTACAGAGCGTCAGGTCGAACGGCACGTCCACCTCGAGCGGCTTGGGCTTGCAGTCGCCGTCCTGGCTGGTAAAGCGCACCCACAGCATGTACTTGTTGGCCGAGATCTCGGGGATCGCGCCCGTCGTTTCGTCGAGCGTCAGGCGCAGCATCTGGTAGATTTTACCCTGCAACATCTGCTGGTAGCTGCCAGCGGCGGCGAACATCTTGACCGATGCGCCTGAATTGCGCAGCAGGCGCAGCACCAGCGACAGTGCTTCGAGCAGCGGCGAGAGCGGGCCAAACCAGCCCATGATGTCGTCAAAACGCTTGTCGAACGGGCGCTTCTGCCAGGCAAAATACGACGGCAGGTCGAACTCGCAGGCGCCGCCCGGGATGATCGTGCGGCCGCGAATGCTCATGAGCCACTCGTTCTCGCGCACGTTCTGCCCGGTCTTGCCCTGGCTCGCGACCAGCGCGCTGCTGGCTGCATCGAGTTCGGCCAGCACGGCGTCGAGCGTTTCGGCCACGACGGCCGGATTGCTGCGGTAGGCCAGCAGCGATTGCTTCTGGCGCTCGAGCTCTTGCAGCAGGTCGGATTTGAGATCGGCGCGGCCGGCCACTTCCAGCATGTCGAAGATCGTCGCGAGCGCGACATGGTGCTGCATCGGGTGTTCCTGATGCACGAAGAACTTGAATTTTTCGTACAGGTCTTCCAGCCGCAACAACGTGCGAATCCGCTCGTTGAAAGGGTATTCGTAGACGATCAAAATGACATTCCTCTGAATGTAGGCTGGAAGGCAACTGCGTGATTCTGAACCATGCGGGCCGAAATTACAAACCCTGCATCACTATTGTTACAGACTTAACGCGAGATACCGTTCATGCAATGCTTGCACCTGCGCCCGCAGGGCCTCCAGGCCGGCGTCGTTGTCGACGACATCGTCGGCTTCGGCCAGGCGCCGGGCGCGCGTGACCTGGGTTGCCATGATCGCGCGCACCTCGTCGGCGGAGAGGTGGCTGCGCTGCATGACGCGCGCCACCTGCGTGTCTTCGCTGCAGTCGATGGCCAGCACGCGCGTGACCCGTTCGCGCCAGCTGCCCGATTCGATCAGGAGTGGTACGACATAGATCACGTAAGCGCCCGTGGCCGCCTGGCCGGCTGCCTCGGTCGCGGCGCGGATGCGCGGGTGCAGGATGGCTTCCAGCCGCGCGCGGGCGGTGGCATCCGAAAACACGAGGGTGCGCATGCGGGCGCGGTCGAGCGCGCCGTCCGGTTGCGCGAAGTCGGGCCCGAACTCGGCCACGATGGCCGGCATCGCCGCACCCTGTGGCGCGGTCAGCGCATGGGCAATGACGTCGGTGTCGACGATCGTCGCGCCCAGCGCGGCAAACAGGTCGGCGACCGTGCTCTTGCCGCAACCGATGCCGCCGGTCAGTCCTACCGAAAACGCCGGCGTCATCCGAACAGACCCGCCGTGAAGCCGCCCAGCTGCGCGCCGTACAGCATCGTCAGCAAGCCCGCCGCCGCCAGGTAAGGGCCGAAGGGGATGGCCTTGTCGCGCGCGCGTTTGGCGAACACGATCAGGCTGATGCCGACGATGGCGCCGACGACCGACGACAGCAGGATGATGGTCGGCAGCGCGGTCCAGCCCAGCCACGCGCCCAGGCCGGCGAGCAGCTTGAAGTCGCCGTAGCCCATGCCTTCCTTGCCGGTGGCAAGCTTGAACAGCCAGTACACGGACCACAGCACCAGATAACCGGCGGCGGCGCCGATGACGGCGTCCTGCAGCGGCACGAAGGTGCCGTGCAGGTTGATGAGCAGGCCCGCCCACAGCAGCGGATAGGTCAGGTCATCCGGCAGCAACTGCGTGTCGTAGTCGATGCACGTCATCGCGATCAGCAGCCACGCGAACAGCAGGCTGCCCATGCCCATCGCGCCGCTGCCGAAGGTCCAGACCAGCAAGCCAGACACGATGGCGGTGAACAGTTCGACGGCCGGATAGCGCGGCGAGATCGGCGTCTTGCACTTGCGGCACTTGCCGCCCAGGACGAGATAACTGATGACCGGGATGTTTTCCATCGCCGTGATCCGGTGCCCGCAGCACGGGCAGGCAGAGCGGGGGACCGTCAGGTTGAAGCGGTCC
This sequence comes from Massilia aurea, assembly GCF_014200505.1. Classification (GTDB taxonomy): domain Bacteria; phylum Pseudomonadota; class Gammaproteobacteria; order Burkholderiales; family Burkholderiaceae_D; genus Telluria; species Telluria aurea_B. The sequence continues at coordinate 349,101 of NZ_JACHBX010000005.1, forward strand.
GTGTGCGGTGGCGGCTGGCCACTTTCTTGCGCAACATAATTGTCGGACTCGCGCTGCATCATCTTCGGGATGCGGTAGATGACGACGTTCAGGAAGCTGCCGACCAACAGGCCCAGGAGGGCCGCTACCAGCGTGGGTGCAAGCTGCGCAGGGAGCGCGAACAAAAGGGATTCCAGGGGCATGTCGGTCGTTTCGGGTCGGGTGGCATGCAGTACGGGCAAGCTGCACGGAGATTCTGTAGAACAACCTTATTGTAGGGCGTTTCCCCCGTTTGGCGAAGCGCTTTGCCGGTTCCCGCGCACGATTGCGACGCCTCACGCGTGGTGCGCGGCCACGCACCAGACTCGATCGTATCGACGCCCCGTGCCATCACCCCCATGCAAACGCCGACCTTCACCTTCCTGAACCACGCCAGCTGGTTGCTGCGCACTGACGGTGCGCTGTTGCTGGTTGACCCGTGGCTCGAAGGCACCGTGCACAACAATGCCTGCCGCCTGCTCGACGACGTTACCCGCGACGCGCACGTGATCGACGAACTCAACGCAAGCAGTTTGCCGGTGTTTATCTGGTGCTCGAGTAGCCGGCCCGAGCACCTGTCGCACTCCTTCGTGCAGCGTTTTCGCACCGAGTTTCGCGGCATCGCCACCTTCCTGTGCCGCGAGGGCGACTGGCGCCTGGCGGACGCACTGCGGCGTCACCGCCTGCCCATCGCCACATGCCCCGTCGGGGCGCCGCGCGCGCTGGCCCCCGGCCTGCACCTGACGGCCCATGCCAGCGACGAGGGCGAGTCCTATTGCCTGATCGCGTGCGGGCAGCACACGCTGCTGCACTTGGGCGAACGGGCGCTAGTCAGCGGCGCGGCATGCCGCCGCGCCGCTGCGCAACTGCGTGCGGCGCAGGTCCGTATCGATCTGCTGCTGACCAGCTTTGCCGCCCATGCAACGCCGGGCGAAGCAGCAGCCGAGCGCGGCATCGGGCGCATGGCGTGCCAGATCGACGTTTTCCGGCCACGGCTGGTCGTGCCGGTCGCATCGTTCGCGCACTTCAGCCGCATCGACAACACGTGGCGCAATCACGGCCGTCCCACGCCACTGGACGTGCTTGATGCGCCAGCGCTGGCCCCGCTGCGTGGCATCGTCCGGTTCATGCGGCCCGGTGCGCAGTTCGATCTGGCCACTGCAACGCCGGCCGCCTTGTGCGCGCAGCACACCGAAGCGCTGGCGTACTGGATGGCGCGCTGGCGAGAGCAACCTGCGCCGTTGGCGCGTCCGGCTCAGGCCACGCTGGCCGAGCTGAAAGAGGCGTTCGCCAGTTATCGCGACCGCGTCGGTGTGCATCTGTACGGTCTGCCCAGCCTGCTGGAATGGCTTTGCATACTGCGCCCGCTGCACCTTGCGCTGCCGGACCTGCACCGGACGATCGTGCTGTCGTACCGGCATGGCCTGCGCCCACTGGCGCGCGACGCCTGCGCCGATATCGCGATGTGTTCGGGCACGGCGTTGTACCTGCTGCGCGACGGGGATGGGTTCAACACGACGGTTGCGGGCGGTTGTTTCCAGAGCATGCGTGCGCAAGGTATGCCGATGTTCAGGCGTTTCTTCTTGCCGCAGCGCGTATGCCAGCGTGTGCTGGCGCGGCAACGGCCATGGAGTATTGGCGCTGCGCTGCTGCGTGCGACATTGGTTTGGGCATGGCGTGCAATACGTACACCATTGTCGTGAATGCATAGCCTGAATTAACTGCGCCACTGCCAATTACCAGCCGAATCCAATGCCGGCGTGATGCTATATCGGTAATGTATTTGCTCTCATCATATTGGGTGATAGCAGCATTAAAAATATGCATGGGGCTGTCATTACATCTTCAGCCAACTATTACCGCGCAGATACTGAAAATATTATTAGCTTGATATTATTAGGAATTCTTTTTCATCTGATGTGGGCAGTAAAAATCGGATGATAGGGTGTTTTCAGGGATTGACGACGACTGTTACAGTGTTTCATTTATGCAACGTGTGAAGTTTTTTGTTGTCACATGCTGAGCCCATGTCGATGTGCCGGCAGCAGCCTGCAGCAGCGGCGCTCGCCTCCCTTAGACGCCGATTGCGGTGTTGTCTCCCCATGCGCTTTTCCTCTAGTCATTTCCAGAATGGGTCCATAGCGACACATTTGTATTGACGATGATTTCAGTGTATCCGTGCGGCAATTACTTGGTGCAGCGGTGTATCCGCATAGGTGCGCACTCCACCTAATACATTAAAACTCTTGAAATTTCTGAATATTCGAATGTTTCATTTGTAAATATATTAGTGGTACGGACGCTGGTTTCCCTATACGGCAATTAGCACGGTCGTATTACTGCAAATCGGCATCAATCAACAAACCCGTAATGGATCGCGCCAATTCCGGCGCCGGGATTTTCAATAGCGTATCAAGATCAGCATGGTTATCATGCGAGATGCCTGATGCATATATATCCAACGTCAATATGGAGCAAAGACATTATGTCCGATGACCAGCAATCTCCTTCCCGGCGCCGCACGCTCATCAAGACCCTGGTGTTCGTGCCGATGGGTGCGGGCGCTGCAGCGGCGATCCAGCAGAACTTGCCCAACGCGACGGCCGCAGCGCCGGCCGAAGGCAAGCCAGATGCTTACACCCCAAAATTCTTCACCGCGACCGAATGGAAATTCGTCATCGCTGCCGTCGATCGTCTGATTCCGCATGACCAGCACGGCCCTGGCGCCGTCGAACTGGGCGTGCCCGAATTCCTCGATCGCCATATGCAGAGCCCGTACGCCGCTGGCGCGATCTGGTATATGCAGGGGCCATTCCTCGAAGCGACGTCCGAATTCGGCTACCAGGGCAAGCTGGCGCTCAAGGACATCATCCGCGTGGGCATCAAAGCCGTCGACGCGCATTGCGCCAGCAGCTTCTCGGGCAAGGCGTTTGCCGATCTCGACCTGCGCATGCAGGAGGCGGTGTTGAAAGATCTCGAAGAAGGCAAGATCAAGCTGGCCGACATTTCGTCGAAGCTGTTCTTCGCTGATTTCCTCGCCGAAGTGCGCGCCGGCTACTTTGCCGACCCGAGCCACGGCGGCAACAAAAACATGGGCGCATGGAAGATGATCGGCTACCCCGGCATGCGGGGCGATTATCTCGAGTGGGTCAAGATTCGCGACAAACCGTATCCGCTCGGACCGGTCGATCTGGCGGGACGGAGAGGATAAGCATGGCAATCGTAAAACCAAAAACAGATGCAGTGATCGTTGGCATGGGCTGGGTTGGCGCCATCATTGCCAAGGAATTGACGGACGCCGGCATGAACGTCGTCGTGCTCGAGCGCGGTCCTGACCGCGACACGCAGCCCGACTTCGCCTATCCGCGCGTGATCGACGAGCTCGAAGGCTCGGTGCACCGCAAGTACCTGCAGTCGCTGGCGCAGGAAACCATCGCCATCCGCCACAACGGCACGACGTCGGCGGTGCCGATGCGTCGCATGGGCTCGTTCAAGCCGGGCACGGGCGTCGGCGGCGCCGGTTCGCACTGGTCGGGCTGCCACTTCCGCGCGCTGCCAGAGGATTTCAAGATCCGCAGCATCATGGAACAGAAGTACGGCAAGAAGATCCTGCCGGCTGGCATGTCGATCCAGGATTTCCCGATCACGTATGAAGATCTGGAACCGCACTTCGACCACTTCGAATACGTGTGCGGCACCTCGGGCAAGGGCGGCATCATCAATGGCGCGCAAGTTGCTGGCGGCAATCCGTACGAAGGCTCGCGCTCGCGCGAATTCCCGCTCGGGCCCAACCCGGACTACCTGGGCGCCGAATACTTCTACAAGGCCGCCAACGCGATGGGTTACCACCCATACCCGATCCCGGCCTCGAACGCCTCGGGCACCTATGTCAACCCGTACGGTTGCCAGATGGGTCCGTGCAACTTCTGCGGCTTCTGCTCCGACTATGGCTGCCTGAACTACTCGAAGGCAAGCCCGAACGCGAACATCCTGCCGGTGCTGCGTGGCCGCAAGGGGTTTGATCTGCGCACGATGGCGCAGGTCATGAAGGTCAACCTGACGCCGGACGGCAAGATGGCCACCGGCGTGAACTACCTCGATGCCCAGGGCCGCGAGACCGAGCAGCCGGCGGACATCGTCATCCTGGCCGCATTCTCGCTCTACAACGTGCACTTGATGCTGCTCTCGGGCATTGGCCCGGCCTACGATCCTGTCACCAAGACCGGTACCGTCGGCAAGAACTACTCGTACCAGAACCTGAACCGCGTCTCGCTGTTCTTCGACGAGACCGTGCATGCCAACCAGTTCATGGGCATTGGCGGCGGCGGCGCCACGTTCGATGACCTGAACGGCAACCGCAACGATCCGACCAAGACCGGCTTCATCGGTGGCGGCATCATCTGGGCGCGCCAGCCGGGCGGCGGGCCAGTGCGCGGCATCGCGACCGCGCCGGGCGTACCGGGCTGGGGCAGCGACTGGAAGAAGGGCGCCAAGGAAGCGATGCGCCATTCGTTCTACTTCGAAGTGCAGGGCTCCTGCATGTCGTACGACGATGCCTACCTCGACCTCGATCCGAACTACAAGGATGGTTTCGGCCGGCCATTGCTGCGCATGACGTTCGACTGGCACGAGAACGAAATCATCGCGTCGCAATACTTGGTCGGCAAGGCGCAGGACATGTGCCAGGTGCTCAATCCATTGGCCATCAAGGGCGATGCGAAAAAGGCGGGCAGCCACTACAACATCAACCAGTACCAGAGCACGCACACGGTTGGCGGCGCGATCATGGGCGACAACCCGAAGACGTCGGCCCTGAACAAGTATCTGCAGTCGTGGGATGTGCCGAACGTGTTTGCGCCGGGCGCCAACGCGTTCCCGCAGAACAATGGCTACAACCCGACCGGCATGGTCGGCGCGCTGGCGTACTGGTGTGCCAAGGCGATCCGTGAGCAGTACATCAAGAACCCAGGCCCACTGGTCCAGGCATAAGAGGACGAACAGATGACGACGAAAAAACCTGTGAAAAAAGTCCTCCTGACCCTTGGCATCGTTGGCGCGCTGGTGGTTGCCGGCATGTATGGCTATGCGGTCGCGCCGACCGAGACGCGCAAGATCGAACCCGGTCCGCAGCTTGCAGCAGGCGCCAAGCCTGATGCCGGCCTGATCGAGAAGGGGCGCTATGTCGCCACCGCCTCGGACTGTATCGCCTGCCACACGGCGCCAAGCGGCAAAGCCTTCGCGGGCGGCCGCGTGATCCAGTCGCCGATCGGCAATATGTACTCGACGAACATCACGCCGGACAAGGCGACCGGTATCGGCAACTACACGCTGGACGATTTCGATCGTGCGATCCGCCACGGCATCACGCCGACCGGTGGCACGCTGTATCCGGCGATGCCGTTCCCGTCGTATGCCCGCATGAGCGACGACGACCTGCGCGCGCTGTACGCCTACTTCATGCATGGCGTGGCGCCGGCAAGCGCCGCGAACCGCGCGGCCGACATCCGCTGGCCGCTGTCGATCCGCTGGCCGCTGGGCATCTGGCGCAAGACCTTCGTGCCGGTGCAGGGCCCGATGGACCTGTCGAAGTACGCCGACCAGCGCATCGCGCGCGGCGCCTACCTGGTGCAGAGCCTGGGGCACTGCGGCACCTGTCACACCCCGCGCGCCGCCACGCTCAATGAGCTGGCGCTGGACGAGTCCGGTCCTGAGTACCTGGCTGGCGGTCCGCTGATCGACGGCTGGCTCGCAGTGAACCTGCGTGGTGACAAGGTCGACGGCATGGGCAACTGGAGCGAGAAGGATATCGTCGATACCCTCAAGACCGGTCGCAACAGCCATTCCGGCGTGCTCGGCGAGCCGATGCAGGACGTCGTCCTGCACAGCACGCAGAACATGACGGATGACGACCTGAGCGCCATGGCAGGCTATCTCAAGACGCTGCCGGCCACGGGCAACAAGAAAGCCAGCTTCACGGCCAGCACGGCAACGGTCGACGCCATCATGAGCGGCGACGATAGCCAGCGCGGTGTCCAGCTATATCTGGACAATTGCTCGGCCTGCCACCGTGTCGACGGCAAGGCCTCGGGCAATGTGTTCCCTGCGCTGCCGGGCAACCCGACCGTGCTGCAGCAGGACCCGAGCTCGCTGATTCGCGTGATCCTGGCCGGCGCACGCCTGCCATCGACGAAGACGGCGCCATCGGAGCTGGGCATGCCGGGCTTCGCATGGCGTCTGTCGGACGAAGAGACGGCGCACTTGACCACCTTCGTGCGCAATGCCTGGGGTAACAAGGCCGCGCCAGTCGGTGCAGCCGATGTGGCCAAGGTGCGCAAGGCACTGAAGGACCACGAAATCCACGAGATGGACAAGGGCGATACCAAGCACTAAACGTGTGAGGGTAGCGTGACGGCGGCGCCGTCAGTGCAGGGTCATTCACGTGATCCGGTGCTGGCGGCGCCGCTTTTTTTTCCACGGGTAGGGTGGGGCGGGTTTCCCGCCCACGCGTTCAACACACCTTCGCACACCGCGGAGCGACGCCAGGCGTGTGTCCATCCCGCCCGACCTTCCTGTACAGTTTATGCTGTGAGACTAAGAGCCCCCGTGACGACGGCAGGTTCGACATCGGCACGCGTCGTGTTTCGCTTGAAGGTGTGCACGTGAACAACCCCACGCCAGCGCTGCATGCGCGGGCACCCGAGTTCAGCCTGACGGGGCTGCCGGACTACCCATGACGATCGAACTTGTTCTAGTTGCTGCCAGGAGCTTCCTGTTTGTATTGGTGACGATGTTGCCAATCCTTAATCCGGCCGCGACCGCGCCGATTTTCCTGAGCCTGACCGAAGGCGCGTCGCCAACGATCCGGGCACTGCTGGCACGCCGCATCGCCCGCAACATGTTCTGGCTGATGGCCGGTTCGATGCTGATCGGTTCGTACGTCCTCGATTTTTTCGGCATCTCGCTGCCGATCGTCCGCATTGGTGGTGGCCTGATCCTGGCGTCCGTCGCCTGGCGCCTGCTCGGGGCGACGCCTGCCACCCCCGACAGCCGGGCTTCCCTGGCCGAGACCTTCACACCCGAACATGCGCAGCGCCAGGCCTTTTATCCGCTGACCTTCCCGATCAGCTGTGGGCCGGCCTCGATCGCCGTCGCCATCACGGTCGGCGTCGCCCTGCATGATGTCAAGGTGGTGTTTTCACTGGCGCGCATGGGCGGCGCCTTGCTCGCCCTGGGCCTGATTGGCGTGCTGCTGTACCTCGCGTTCCGCTACGGCGAACATTTCCTGCGCCTGATCGGCGAAGCCGGCACCGCCGTCTTCCTGCGCCTGACCGCGTTCATCCTGCTGTGTCTGGGCGTGCAGATCGTCTGGGACGGGGTGCGCGAACTGGTGCTCGGGCTGATGCCGGTAGCTACCCATCTTGCCGCTTTAATTTGACCTTATGGTCCTGACCTTTGGAGACCATCAATGACTTTCCTCACCACCACACCTGCCCGCATGGCGTTTGCATTATCGGGCTCGCTCTGCTGCAGCGCCGCGTTCGCGCAGGACACGCCGGAACTCGATTTCTACGGCTCGCTGCGCACCCAGGTCGAATCAGTCCACCCAGATCGTGCTGATTCCTATACCGGCCTGCGCGACGCGTATTCGCGCGTGGGCATCAGCGGCAAATACCCGATCAATGCAAATCTGGCGCTCGTCGGACAGGTCGAACTGCCGGTCGATGTCGCCAATGCCAGGCTGCGCGACCCCTACGACCAGGATGAAAACATCCGCATCGCCAGCGTCGGGGTGAAGGGCACGCTCGGCGCGCTCACCTACGGCCAGCAGTGGATGCCTTACTACAACGCCGTGGCAGCGCCGGTGGACATGTTCAGCACGTACTACAGCGGCTATGCGACCTACACCGTATTCCGGGTGGCCAAGACGCTGGCGTACTCAACCCCGACCTACAACGGCCTGTCGTTTGGCGCAGGCTATGCGCCCAGCAGCGGCAACCGCCGCTCGACCTCGCGCATCGACGACCGCCGCTGGCAGGCAGTGGCCACGTATGTCCGCGGCGACACCCGCCTGGCGGCAGGCGTCGATGACCGCGGCGACGCGGGCTATGGCAAGAACCGCATCTACGGCGTCACGCTGAGCCATCAGGCCGATGCCTTGTACCTCGCAGTGAAGTACGAGGCATTCGAGACGGGCAACCGCCAGCCTGGCAGCTTCTCGACCGATGGCAACCGCGCCATCAATCTGTATGGCCACTATGCGCTGGGCAAGAGCACGATCAAGCTGATGCTTGCCAAGGTGGACAACTACGGTGACGAGATCATCCACCTCGGCATCGATTACGCGCTGTCGCGCGACGCCAGGTTGTTTGCCGAGTTGTATCGTGAAGCCGAAACGGCGGCACTGACGACGCGCCGTGGTGGCCTGGCGGACGTGGATGGCGGTGTGCGTGGTGGTCGTGCGCTGGCGGTGGGGCTGCGTTACGATTTCTGATGTGGCGGGCAGGGCGCAGGAACGCAGGATGCCGTGCAGCGCCGGCTCGATGGACCTCGGTTGCATGAAAACCACAACGGTCTCAAGATGGTTGCGCAGGCTCGTACTACGAACATCCCGCGAGAAGTAATGCATCACACACGCAAAATAATTTTCCACTAGGAAACTTCATGCTGTGTGGGTGACAATGCATTTCATCCCTTCTCGTGTCGCGACCTACCGAATCATGCTGAAAAATCTCAACGTCACCCGCAAACTTGGTTTGCTCGTCGCCATCATGCTGGCGGCAATGATCGCTTTTGGCTGGAGCGCCCATACCGGCCTGCAACGGGTCTCGGCTGCAGGCGCTGAAGTTGGCCACGTGCGCCTGCCGTCGATCCATGGGCTGCTGTCAGTCAGCGAAGGACAGACGGCAGTGAAGGGCTACGACATGTCGGTAGCGCTGTACCAGAACAATCCTGATGCGCGGCAGCAGCTGGATGCCATTCTTGAGCACCGCCGCAAAGCCTGGGAACGGATCGATGCTGGCTGGCGCCTGTATGAGCCTCTGCCACAGACGCCCGAAGAGACCGTACTCTGGAATCAGTTCCAGGGCGAGTGGAAGGCCTGGCAAGTCGCGGAAGAACAGGTTGCCCGTACCATGACTGCGCTTGCGGGCAATACGTCACCCGAGCGGCGGCAGGAACTGTTTGCGTCTTTCTTCCAGCAGGTAAGCGCTGCCGAACCGCTGTTCGTGCGCTCTGAAGGGACATTGGAGAAAATCGTGGCCCTCAATAACGCCATTGCCAGTGCCAGCATCGAGATGGCCGACGACAGTGCCGCCGCTGCACGGATGGCAATGGTGACGGTCGCCCTGGTGGCGCTGACGATCGCCACCATCTGCGCCGTCGCCATTACGCGCAGCATCGTGCAGCCACTGCGCCAGGCCGTGTCGGTGGCATTGACCGTCGCCGCCGGCGACCTGACGAGCGTCATCGTCGTCAGCGGCAAAGATGAAACCAGTCAACTGCTCGGCGCGCTAAAGCAGATGAACGACAGCCTGGCCGGCATTGTGGAACGTGTCCGGGCCAGCACCGAGACCATCGCGATCGCCTCCTCGCAAGTAGCGGTGGGCAGCCAGGATCTGTCGTCCCGTACCGAAGAGCAGGCATCGTCGCTCGAGGAAACCGCATCGTCGATGGAGGAACTCACCTCTACGGTCAAACAGAATGCCGACAACGCACGCCAGGCCGATGCATTGGCCGCGCAGGCTTCCCGGGTAGCAGTCCGTGGCGGGGAAGTGATTGCCGGCGTGGTCGATACCATGGACGGCATCAACCGCCATTCGAGCAAGATTGCCGACATCATCGGCGTGATCGACGGCATTGCGTTCCAGACCAACATCCTGGCGCTGAACGCCGCGGTCGAAGCGGCGCGTGCGGGTGAGCAGGGGCGAGGCTTCGCCGTGGTCGCCGGTGAAGTGCGCACGCTGGCGCAGCGCAGCGCGAGCGCGTCGAAGGAAATCAAGGCTCTCATCAATGAATCGGTGGTCCAGGTCGCCCAAGGGACACGACTGGTGGGCGACGCCCGCGCCACCATGACCGAAGTGGTCGACAGCATTCGCCGTGTGAACGACGTGATGTCCCACATCAGTGCCGCCAGTGCCGAACAGTCATCCGGCATCGAGCAGATCAACACTGCCGTCGTACAGATGGATCAGGTGACACAGCAAAACGCGGCCCTGGTCGAAGAGGCAGCCGCTGCCGCCGAATCGATGCAGAACCAGGCAGCCCAGCTGACGCACGTGGTGTCGTCGTTCAAGACCAATCGAGCAGTCGCGCAGCAGGGCGGAGCAGCGCGCGTGTCCGCCCGGACGCTGCCAGCATTGCCAGCATAAAAAAGACTGATCGCCGTCCTCTTTGAGGGAAGCGATCATTCCCGTGGCTTGCGGGTGTTGCCGGACGCGCCGTGACGATCTGAATTTTTTGTTTTACAGCATCCTTGCGTAAATGCGTCTCAGCCTTATGTGGTGTCGATGAAAAATTCTATTTCCTCGACGCAGCATCCCGACATCCTGTACGGACCCCACCAGCCCGAGCTGCTGCGCGATGAAATCCTGGCCGACCTGCTCGAAGCCAGCGCGCAGCGAGCGCCCGACCAGCCCGCCTTCGTGTCCGGCGCACGCCAGCTCAGCTACCGCGAACTCGACGAGCAGGCCAGCCTGGCCGCCTCGCGCCTGATCGACTCCGGCATCGGGCCAGGCGATATCGTTGGTCTGTGGATGCCACGCGGGATCGACCTGTTGATCATGCAGGCGGCAATCGCCAAGACCGGGGCCGCCTGGCTGCCGGTCGACGAAGACACGCCGGCCGAGCGCCTGCTGGTTTGCATGACGGACGCCGGGTCGCCGGCGCTGGTGACCAGCGAACGGATGCGCGAGCGTCTCGGCAGTATTACCCAACCCATCCACATGGCCGAGGATCTGCTGCTGCCGGCAACCGACGACTACGTGCTCAAGCGTCGTGGCGTGGTGTCGGGGAGCGCGCCGGCCTATGTGATCTACACGTCGGGGTCGACCGGTAAGCCGAAAGGCATCCTGATCGACCAGCGCAGCATCTGTCACTTCCTGCGCAGCGAGAACGCGGTGCTTGGCGTGCGTGCGGATGACCGTGTCTACCAGGGCTTCTCGGTTGCCTTCGACATGTCGTTCGAAGAAATCTGGATTTCCTACCTGGTCGGCGCGACGCTCTGGCTCGGACCGAAAGAAGCCGCGGGCGATCCGGAAGCGCTGCCGCGCCTGCTCGCCGAAAACGGCGTCACCGTGCTGCATGCGGTGCCGACCCTGCTGTCCCTGTTCGCCCAGGATGTCCCGAGCCTGCGAATCATCAACCTGGGCGGCGAGATGTGTCCGGAAGCCGTGGTCGAGCGCTTCTCGCGACCCGGCCGTGTCATGTTCAACACGTATGGTCCGACCGAAGCGACGGTTTCGGCCAGCCTGGCGCGCATGGAACCGGGACGCACGATCACCATCGGCGATCCACTGCCGAACTATGGTCTGCTGGTCATCTCGACCGAGACCGACAAGGGCCTGCAGATCCTGCCGCGCGGCGCCACCGGGGAACTGTGCATCACCGGTCCCGGCCTGTCTGCCGGCTACCTGGGCCGCCCTGATCTGACTGTCGAAAAATTCCTGCCCAACCCATGGGCCAGTGGCAGCGACGATGCGCGCCTGTACCGCACGGGCGACCTTGCGCGCATCGAACCGGACGGGCAGGTCGTGTGCCTGGGCCGGACCGACGATCAGGTCAAGATCCGCGGTTTTCGCGTGGAACTGGGCGAGATCGAGGCCGTACTGGCCCAGCAGGACGGCATCGGTACCACCGCCGTCCTGCTGCGCAAGGACGATGGCATCGACCGCCTGGTCGCCTATCTGGTACCGACGCCGGCAGCGACCGACGAACAGCTTGCGAGCGCCACGCTGCGCACGGCGCTGTCCGGCCGCCTGCCGCCCTACATGGTGCCGAGCCGCTTTGAAGTCCTTGCGGTCATGCCGCGCCTGACCTCGGGAAAGATCGACCGCAAGGCCCTGAAGGCCATGGCACTGAGCGCGCCACTGCCGAGCGACCTGGCGGCATCGGACGCGCCGGAAACCGCGGGTGAGACCGCCTTGTTTGCGGCCCTTGCCCAGTTGTTCCCGGGCCAGCCGATCCGGCGCGAGCAGGATTTCTTCTCCGACCTGGGCGGTCACTCGTTCTTTGCCGCCCGCCTGGCAAGCGCGTTGCGCCAGGATCCGCGCTTCGCTCACATGACGGTGGGCGACATCTACCAGAAGCGCCAGATTGGCGCGATTGCGGCCAGCCTCGATCAAGGCGCGGGAACGGCGGCGATGGAGGCCGACTGGACCCCGCCGCCGGCAAGGCAGCGCTGGCTGTGCGGCCTGGCCCAGCTGGCGGTCTTTCCGTTGCTGGTGACGCTGCGCATGGCGCAGTGGCTGGCGCCGTTCTTCGCGTATCACTACCTGACCGGCGAGCCCGGCGACAGCGTTCCCCGGGCGGTCGCGGCGGCGATCGGCGTGTTCCTGCTGGCAACGGTCATGGAGTTCGTGCTGGCAATTGGCGGTAAATGGCTTGTCGCCGGGCGGCTCAAGCCTGGCTCGTACCCACTGTGGGGCATGACGTACTATCGCTGGTGGCTGGCCGACCGCCTGATCGATGCGGCGCCCACCTACCTGCTCGCCGGGTCGTCGCTGTACACCTGGTGGCTGCGTCTCTTGGGCGCGAAGATTGGCGACGATGTCGTGATCGGCTCGATGACCGTGCGCGCGCCTGAACTGCTGCAGTTTGGTGACAACGTCAGCATCGGCAATGCCGTCAATATCGAGAACGCGCGCGTGGAGCGCGGCCGCCTGCTCCTGGGCAGTGTCACGCTCGAAGACGACGCCTTCGTGTCGTCGTACGCCATCTTGGAAGGGAACACCCGCGTGGAGCGGCATGGCCATCTGGAGGGCCAGTCGGCGCTGCAGGACGGTGGTGTCGTGCCCGCAAACCGCGTCTGGAAGGGCTCTCCGGCACGCGATGCCCATGCGTTCGATCCATCGGCACTGCCGCCGCGCCCGCACACGAGCCAGCTGCGCCGCGCAGGGGAAGCGCTGTTCTTCGTTTTCGGCATCCTGCTGGTTGCGACGCTGTTCTTCATGCCGGTGTTCCCGAGCTTGTTGCTGATCGACTGGTTCGACGAGCGCGGTGCGCTGGCCTGGCTGCAGGCGAGCACCATCGAAGGCCAGCTGGTGCGCTACTTCGTGCTGGCGTTACCGGCCAGTGCCGTGCTGGTGTTCCTGACCATGCTGGTGTCGGCGGCGATCCGCTGGGGCTTTTTGCCGCGCATCCAGCCGGGCCGCTACGCTGTCCACTCGAACGCCTATTGCAAGAAGTGGCTGGTCAGCCATATCCAGGAGTCCAGCCTGAACGTCCTGCACGGCATCTACGCCACTGTCTACGCGCCGTTCTGGTACCGCCTGCTGGGCGCCAAGGTGGGACGCGATGCCGAGATCTCCACCGCGCTGGGCGTGGTCCCGGACATGCTGACGCTGGGTGACGAGACTTTCATTGCCGACGCCGTGATGCTGGGCGACGAACATGTCGATGGCGGCTGGATGACGATGCAGCCGACCGTCGTGTCGAACCGCTCGTTCGTCGGCAACGGCAGCTACATCCCGGACGGCACCATCCTGCCGGAGGGCGTGCTGGTTGGCGTGCATACCCACGCTCCGGACAACGAGCGCATGACGGCCGGCGACACGTGGCTCGGCTCGCCCCCGATTCGCCTGCCCGCGCGCGAACAGGTCGGCGGTTATCCGGAGCACCTGACCTACAAGCCATCGCCCCTGCGCCGCCTGGGCCGCTCGCTGGTGGAAGCCTTCCGCATCGTGGCGCCGCATGCCATGGTAATTACGGTCGGCTACACGGTAGTGCTGGACCTGATGCCGATCGCGGGGGCAGGGCACTGGGGCGCTGTCATTGCCTACCTGGCGTTGATCGGGCTGGCCTACGGCATCGGTAACTACCTGTTCGTGCTGGCCTTCAAGTGGCTGTTACTGGGCCGCTACGAGAAGCGCGCGGAGCCGATGTGGACGCCGTTCGTGTGGTTGTCCGAAGGCGTCACCAATATGTACGAAGGCATTGCGGTGCCCAACTTCATGCGCTACCTGCGCGGCACGCCATGGCTGCCAGTCGCCTTCCGCCTGCTCGGCTGCCACATCGGCAAGGGCGTGTACATGGACACCACCGACATCACCGAGTTCGACTGCGTGCACATTGGCGACCATAGCGAACTCAATGCGCTGTCCTGTCCGCAGACCCACCTGTTCGAAGACCGGGTGATGAAGATCGACCGGGTCGATATCGGCAGCAAGGTCTACCTCGGCCCGCGCAGCGCGGTGCTGTACAGCGCTCGGGTGGGAGATAACGCGCGCCTGGGACCACTGACGCTGGTGATGAAGGGCGAGCATATTCCGGCCGCGACGAGCTGGGTTGGTCTGCCTGCGGCGCCTTTACGGGCGGCGGGGTGAGTGTGGTGATGCCTCTGGCCATTTGCTGGGCTGGCGACGCCAGCGGTTCCCCGCTTGCTGTGCCACCTGGCCTGGCGTTGCTGGGTGTACGCGGGCAGTCAGACCGTGAAGCGGCCCGGCTGCGCATTCGTGCTGTCCTGACAGCGGCGCTGGCCGCGCATGTCGGCATCGATGCGGGCCGAATCGCACTGCATTCGCCGCAGGGTGTTGCGCCCTGGGCGATCGTGGCGCTGGACGCCGGGGATCAGCGGGTTGCACTGTCGATCAGCCATGACGGCAACCTCTCGGTAGCGGCGTATTCCTTCAATGGTGCGGTTGGTATCGACGTGATGTCAATCTCGCCGGTGCCGGACTGGCGGGCAGTGGCGCGCGATTACCTGGGACCGGAAGCAGCCCGTAAGCTGGCAGCCCGGTCCGAGGGCGAGCGAGATGCCGCGTTTGCGCGTGCCTGGAGCGAACACGAGGCACGCCTGAAGTGCCTTGGCCTGCAACTGGCCGAGTGGTGCGACGAGCGCGCCGTCGCGCTGCAGGCCTGCCGCTGCTTTCCGCTGGCGCTGCCGGACGGCTACGTGGGTTATGTCGCGCTGCCGGCTATATCACCTGCGTGATGTCAGACCTGAACGCTTTACCGAGATGAAATAGCGTCGCAACTATCATTCCAGGTCGCCCACGTGTGAGAGCCAACGTGCAACGGTCGCCAATTCTTCGCTGGAGAAACCGTCGCTCATCCGTTTGTTCAGCTCTTTGAGCATCTCCCTGCTTCGTGCACTTGCTTCCTCGCCGGATTGCGTCAGTCGCAGCCGGGTTACTCTTCCGTCATCACGGTCAGCAATGCGTTCGATCAGCCCCGAAACTTCCATGCGTTTGGAGAGGTTGGTGGTTGCCGCAGGCGCTACCTGCAATGCCTGGGCAATCTCGCCAATCGTGGCCTGGTTGCGCGATGCCAGCAAAAAAAGAAGCCCGACTTGTGCTGTGCTGATCCCTTCCCACGTCCCCGGCCTGGTTTCGGTCCAGCGCTGCAGTTTTCGGTGGGCCTGATTGACCAGGAAAACGAAGCGCGGAGATTTGACGTCGTTGCTCATGTCGTACTCTGTTTCGTTTGCAGATCATCGGCAATATCGGCAGGTTCGCCGTCGACATGCCTGAGTTGTTCCAGTAACCAAGACCCAATCTGCGGCCATAGACGTTCTGAACGTTTGCGGAAGAACCCCATGTGCCCGATGACCGGCAGGTTAGCGTCACGCGGCGCAATCTGATGCCGCTCTATTTTTGCGTTGACAAGTGGTGCAATGAGCATACCGATTGCGTCCGGGTTGGCCCAGGGATCGTCATCGAAGCCCACGACGAGCAGGGGTATCTGCACGCGCGCCATGCGCCGCTCGGCGTCCATTGCAGGATCATCGAAAAAATAGCGAGGCAGCGTTGTCCAGCGGCTCCATTGCAGCATCACATTACGGGGCAAGTCTTCGCCAAGTCCAAGTTTGCGTCCAGGCATGTAGCCAAGCACTGAGCACAGCAGCGGCGCGAGGATACGCATGATTGTCCATACCTTGATTCGTTCTGCAACGCCGCGAATTGACGCAGTCACCCCGGCATGCGCAGCAATCAGTACGGCGGCGCGAAGCGAGTTCGTGTGCTCCGAGAGAGCAAGGGCATGTCCGCCCAAGCTGTGTCCAACCGCGAACATTGGCAGAGCGGGAAAGCGTGCAGCAGCCCAGCGTGTGACTGCGCCCACGTCGTCGTCCATCCAGTCGGACATCGACACAGTGAGGCCGCGCAGATCAGCAGGGCGCGATCGTCCCGTGCCACGGTAGTCATAAGTCACCACGTTCAAACCCAGCGTTAACAGATAGCGCGCGAACGATTCGTAATAACGTTGCGTGACCGCTGTTCCGGGGTGCAGAAGCACGACCGCCCTGGCGCCACGCGTCGTCCAAAGACTTCCCCCGATGTTGCCGTCTGCAGGAAGCGTGATGTGGAAGGGTTCTGAATTCATGATGGCGCCATTTAGTTAACGTGTTAAATAAATTAGCATGAGTGAAGCGACGGTACAAGTATCAAAATGAAGATGGGGCGTATAACCTTACGGACCATGGCGAGCGGCTTTTGGCCAGGCGCTGACCTACCTGGACGGCAGCGGTCCATCCGACTCGAACGATCAACGGCTTGGTTCGATCGCTGTTACTTGCGCCCGGTGGCACGACAACTGGCAGAGTTCTCCGCGACCCATTCAGCAGCGCTGGCAACCCGATCAACTAAACTCTCTCCCGGGTTGATCGGGTGCATCGGTGCAATCCCTCCATGAATCACCGGCCCTTTTCCAAGTGCATATCGGGACTGCGTCAACACCAGGGTCGAACCATCCGGCAAAGGATACGTCGCGTTGGCAGTCGTCATCCCTGACGAGGTGCTGCCGAAGGTCTGCACTCTGGCCTCGCCCAGCAGAGCAATCAACAACATTTCACCCGCACTCGATGTGCGTTTGTCGGTGACGACCGCCAGCGGTCCCTTGTCGAAGCGGTTCAACGGATTGGCACGGCCTTCACCCGCCCTCTGGCGCATGTCTTCCAGGCCAGCACGATTCATCAGCGTCGTGCGCTTTCCGTCGCGGTCGACCCACATCGCGTTGTTGGCATCGCTGAACAAGGGATACATCGCCACGAGGGGTGGCCAGGCGTTCCCACCAGTCTGCTCGCTCAGGTCGACCACCAGGGCGCAGGCGTCGGCGATGTCGGGCGTTGTCCCGGCCTCGTCATGAAAGCGTGTCAGGTAGGGGCCAAGTGCCATCGTCGTGCTATTGACGACAGGCGGCGGTGTCCAGCGCAGGACTTTGCCTTTGCTTGTTTGCAGCACCTGGAAAGTCGCCGGTGGAAGATCGTTTGACGTTGATTGCGTGCTCCGTGTGGTCAAGTCATGGCTTGCAGGGATCAGGAAGCTATGCCCGTTCGTGTCGAGGGTCGCCAGGAGACCAGTGATGCGTGTGTACAGCCCTGTCCGGTCGATTTCCAGCGGTTGACCGTCAAACATAGCCAGCAGTGCCATCCTGGCCCGGTCATATTCAGCCTGCTGGCGTGGGTACAGGCCACGGCTTTCGACAAGCGCGACCGTCTTGCTGGCGACTTCACGTGCCAATGAAACAGACATGGTTTGGGCAGGCGCTTCAGCACCGACGGCAGGCGTTAAAAACATCGCAGCCAGGACCGCGATGCCAAATGCTCGATGCATATTGAGATCCGCTTCCATATGAGAGGAGGATCAAAAGTTTGGCACACTCAACGCGGGAAAGATGCGCACATTTTCACGGGCCTGAAAAGGCTGCTCCTGCCTGAGCTCCACGGCGCGTTCACCGCAACGTTTTCCGAAACCCTGCAGACCCCACTTACACCACCGACCCAAGCTTAAAGATCGGCAAATACATCGCGACCACCAGCCCACCGATCAGCACACCCAGAATCACCATGATCAACGGCTCCATCAACGACGACAGCGCCGCGACAGCCTCGTCGACTTCTTCCTCGAAGAAGTCGGCGACCTTGCCCAGCATGGCGTCGAGCGAGCCGGATTCTTCGCCGATCTGCACCATCTGGATCACCAGGTTCGGGAACACGTCGACATTCTGCATCGACGCCGTCAGGCTGGTGCCGGTGCTGACCTCGTTCTGGATCTTGCGTGTCGCTTCCAGGTAGACAGCATTGCCGGACGCGCCACCGACCGAGTCGAGCGCTTCCACCAGCGGCACGCCGGCGGCAAACATGGTGGCGAGCGTGCGGGTCCAGCGCGCGATGGTGGCCTTGCGAATCACGGGGCCGAAGATGGGCAGGCGCAGCAGCAGGCGGTCCATGGCCTGCTGCATCTTGAGCGAGCGGCGCCAGGCCTGGAAGAAGAAATAGCCGGTGGCGAACATCGAGCCGAAGATCAGGTACCACCAGGTGACGAAGAAGTCCGAGATCGCCATCACCACCAGCGTGGGCGTGGGCAGGTCGGCGCCGAAGCTTTCGAATACCTGCTTGAAGGCCGGCACCACCCAGATCATGATCACGGCGGTGACGATGAACGCGATGGCCAGGATGGCGATCGGGTAGGTCAGCGCCGACTTGATCTTGCCCTTGAGCGCGAGCGTTTTCTCTTTGTAGATCGCCAGGCGCGTGAGCAGGTCTTCCAGAATACCGGCCTGTTCGCCGGCCCCGACCAGGTTGCAGAACAGCGGATCGAAGTACAGCGGGAACTTGCGGAATGCGCGGTTCAGGCTGGTGCCGGTTTCGACGTCGTTGCGCAGGTCCTGGATCAGCTTGGCCATCGACGGGTTGCCGTGGCCCTTGCCGACGATGTCGAACGATTGCAGCAGCGGCACGCCGGCCTTCATCATGGTCGCGAGCTGGCGCGTGAACATGGTCAGGTCCTTGTCGGTGATTTTCTTACCGCTGCGGTAGACCTTCTTCTTGACCTTGGTGACCATGATGCCCTGGCGGCGCAGGGTCACGTTGACGATCGCCTCGCCGCCGGCGCGCACTTCGCCGCGCACGGTGCGCCCGGTCTTGTCCTTGCCTTCCCACGCGTACACGTTCTCCTTGACCTGTGCGCCGCGGCTCTTGGGGGATAGGGAAGTTGCCATGGGGGTTCCTGTTCAGGGTCTTATTCGTTGGTGCAGCCGAGGACTTCTTCGACGCTGGTCAGGCCTTGCTTGACTTTCATGAGGCCCGAGCGGCGCAGCGAGTTCACGCCTTCCTTCTCGGCCTGGGCCGCGATTTCCATCGCGTTGCCGTTGCCCAGGATCAGCGCCTCGATCGCGGGCGAGATCGGCATGATCTGGTAGATGCCGACCCGGCCCTTGTAGCCCGAGCCCAGGCAGCGGTCGCAGCCGACCGGGCCGTACGGCTTCCACGTGTCGTCGATATCGGTCTCGCGGTAGCCGGCGGCAAGCAGCGCGTCGTGGCTTGTCTCGAGCGGCTGCTTGCAGGTGCACAGGCGGCGCGCGAGGCGCTGGGCCGTGATCAGGATGACCGACGAGGCGATGTTGAACGGCGCCACGCCCATATTCATCAGGCGCGTCAGCGTCGACGGCGCATCGTTCGTGTGCAGCGTCGAGAACACCATGTGGCCCGTCTGCGCGGCCTTGATCGCGATGTCAGCCGTTTCCAGGTCGCGGATCTCGCCGACCATGATGATGTCGGGATCCTGGCGAAGGAACGACTTCAGGGCGACAGGGAAGGTCAGACCGGCTTTTTCGTTGACGTTGACCTGGTTCACGCCGGGCAGGTTGATCTCGGCCGGGTCTTCCGCAGTCGAGATATTGATGCCCGGTTTGTTGAGCAGGTTCAGGCAGCTGTACAGCGAGACGGTCTTGCCGGAGCCGGTCGGGCCCGTCACGAGCACCATGCCATAGGGACGGGCAATGGCGTCGAGAAGCAGCGCCTTCTGGTCCGGGTCGTAACCGAGCGCGTCGATGCCCATCTGGGCCTGGGTCGCATCCAGAATACGCATGACGGTCTTTTCGCCGAACAGCGTGGGCAGCGTGCTGACGCGAAAATCGATCGTGCGCGTGGCCGACATGATCAGGCGCATGCGGCCATCCTGCGGCACGCGCTTTTCGGCGATGTCCAGGCGCGCCAGCACCTTGATGCGCGAGACCAGCTTTTCGCGGATCGCCAGTGGCGGCGAGGCGTGGTCGCGCAGCACGCCGTCCACGCGCAGGCGGATGCGGTAGAACTTTTCGAAGGGCTCGAAGTGGATGTCCGATGCACCCATCGTCACCGCGTCGATCAGGATCTTGTTCAGGAAGCGCACGATCGGCGCGTCCTCGACATCGTTGGCCGCCTCGGGCGGCGCGGCTTCCTTGTCGTCGTCGGCGAACTCGATCGCCGCTTCTTCGCCGGCCAGGTCGCTCAGGTCCTGCTCGGCGCCCTTGGCGATGGCTGCCAGCAGGGCCAGCAGGGCGTCGTGCGGCACGATGACGGGTTCGACCGTGGCCTCGCTCTGGAACTTGATCTGGTCCAGCGCCTGGCTGTTGGTGGGGTCGGACAGCGCGACCGACAGCTTGTTGCCGCGCTTGGCCAGCGCGATCACGCGCTGGGCCTGCATCAGCTTGGCGTCGATGGCGCTGGCGGGCAGCACGCCCACCGAAAAGGCCGACAGGTCGAGCAGCGGATAACCAAAGGTCTCGGCGCAAAACGCAGCCAGCGTGCGCGCCTCGATGGCGCCGCTGGCCAAGAGGGCATCGATGAACGCGATCTTTTCCTGCGCGGCTTTCTTGTGCAGCATGTCCGCCTGCACGGCGCTCAGGCGGTTGGCCTGGACGAGCGCGCGCGCAAGGCCCGACAACGGTGTGCCGGTGGTCGGATGAGGGAGGACTGCTGCCATATGAGCCGGGTGTGGGTACCTCAGGAATGTGACCAGAACGCCAGAGTCACCGGCGGATCAAGGGATGATGCCTATGGGCATTAATTTTGTAAAGGATTTGGTGTGACGTGCAGCAAGACGGGCATGTGGACAATCTGGCATGGCATGCCGGATCGTCCACATGGCGCTGCGCCCATCGGTCGCGCTACAGAGTGAGCCGCCTTGGCGGCGATGAAACACTCTTGGTAAAGCTATTACGGTTGTGGTCGCCTTGCAAAGCTGGGTTTTCGCAACACTTCAGCTCGCTAATTTTGCATGCGTGTCAGTGCGTGAGCGCCAGGCGCGTGCTCGATGTCGAGCCACTCACGCCAGGCGTATGCGCGAGCTTGAACACGGCCAGCGCATCGGTCAGGTGGCCGGTCTGGCCCGTCAGCGATTCGGCGGCGGCTGCTGCTTCCTCGACCAGCGCCGCATTTTGCTGCGTCATCGCGTCGATGCTGCCGATGGCCAGGCCAATGTCTTCGATGCCCGCGTTCTGGCGCGTACCCGCATCGCGGATCTCGAGCATGATGGTTTGCACCTTGCCCACGGCCTCGACGATCTGCGCCATCGTCACGCCGGCCTGGTCCACCAGCGCGCTGCCGGCGCCGACCTTGGCGACCGAGTCGCCGATCAATTCCTTGATCTCCTTGGCGGCCGATGCCGAGCGATGCGCCAGCGTGCGCACTTCGCTGGCCACCACGGCAAAGCCGCGGCCCTGCTCGCCGGCGCGGGCTGCTTCAACGGCCGCATTCAGGGCCAGGATATTGGTCTGGAAGGCGATGCCGTCAATGGTCGCGATGATGTCGACGATCTTTTTCGACGAAGCGCTGATGTCGCCCATCGTCGTGACCACGCCACCGACGACGTCGCCGCCGCGTGATGCGATTTCGTTGGCTGTGACCACCAGCGCACTGGCTTCGCTGGCATTGGCGGCATTCTGGCGCACTTCGCCCGTCAGCTCGGCCATCGCGCGCGTGGTGCGGTCGACGTTCGAGGCCTGCGATTCAGTGCGGCTGGCCAGGTCGGCGTTGCCGCTGGCGATCTCGCTGCTGGCGCTGGCGATGGCATCGGCCGACGCTTTGATGTCGCCCACCAGCGTCGACAGGCGGGTGCGCATTTCCTTCAGCGCGGCCAGCAGGCTGCTGCTGTCGCCCGCGTCGGTGTGGATCTCCATCGACAGGTCGCCGGCGGCCACCGCCTGCGCGATCGTGCGCGCATAGGCCGGCTCGCCGCCGAGCTGCTGCCAGATCGTGCGAACCATGAACCACGAGATGGCTACCAGCACCGCGATCACGATCAGGGCCGACAGCACCATCGCGATCACGGTCTGGCGCACGCTGTTCTGGCTGGCTTCGATGCCGGCGGCGAACTGGCGCTGGGCCAGATCGGCTGTCTTGGCCAGGTCGGCATTGAGCGCGGCCAGCGCCTTCTGCATGGCGCCGACGGTGGCCTGCGGGTCGCCTTGCTCCATCTCGAGCATGATGCGGGCCGACGACAGTGCCGGCGTGTAGTAAGCAGTGAATTCGGTATTCAGGCGTGCGCTCGTGGCTTGCTGGCCAGGGATCTTGGCGAGCTGGTCGAGTGCGGTGCGCACCTTGGTGGCCTGGTTGTTGGCCTGGTCGACGAGCGCCTTGTCGTTCTCGGTGACGGCATCGGTCAGCATGACGGTGACGGCCCCGATGTCGAGCGACAGGACCTTGACCGCGTCCATCAGCGGATAGTCCACCGACTCGGTGGTGGTGATCGACTTCAGGGCGCCGTTCGCGATGGTCGCGCTGATGCCGGCCCCCAGGCCGAAGATGATGGCGGAAATAATGGGCAGTGCCCAGATCCTGCGCTTGATGCTCATGCTTGTCTCCAGATACAACGCCCGCCACGCGGCGCAGAGCCGGTGGCGGGCGTGGTTAGTGCTTGCTTATGGGGTGAGGACGACCTTGACGCTCGCATCGACGGCGCTCTTGTCGATGTAGCCGATGGCCTTCGGGTTGGCGGCGACGGCGGCCTTGACGCCGGCACTGTCGGCGACTTCCTTCGGCATCGTGGCCTTGCCGGTAAACACCAGCTTGGACCACAGGGCTTTGGCCTGGGCCGCGTCCTTGTCCGCGACCTTCTTGTAGAACTCGGCGCGTACCGGGGCGTTGTCGGGCTGGTCGATCGGCGTCATCGACGTCGATTTACCCAGGAAGAACTGGGCGACCTGATCCTTGGTCAGTGCGCTTTCGGCGGCCTTCGGATTGACGACGACAACCACTTCGGCCAGAGCCGGCAGTGCAGCGAAAGCGGTGCTCAGGCAGGCAGCGATGAGAATTTTTTTCATGGGCGCTCCTTAGAACACGAAGTCGAGGGCGACGGCGCCGACGGTCACAGGACCGGAGAAACCTGGCTTGACATTGATGAACAGGCCGCTGCCGGTTGGCTTGATGCGGTCGATCTGCACCTTCAGTGCGGCCGACTTGTAGAAGTCCCAGCGCACGCCGATGGTGTCGGTGGTCTGCTCGCCCTGGCCAACGCCCGAGACGGCAATCCGGCTCACGCCGGCGCGCAGCGCCTGCAGGGTCGGGGTGCAGGCGACCGGGAAGCCGGCGGGGCAGGCGGTCGGCACGGTGTTGTTGATGGTGCTGTCGATCTTCAGTTCCGAGCGCGTGTAGTACGGCAGGAACTTGCCGATGCGGTAGCCGCCCATCACGTACCACGACGTGGTGTCGTTGATGTAGGTCTCGGTCTTGCGCTTGGCAAATTCGCTTTGCAGCACGAAATTGTTCCAGTCAGCGGTCAGGCCGATCGAATTGAACGTGCCCTTGTCGCCCTTGGCTTCCACCTCGCTTGCCAGCGCGGTCAGCTGGGGCAGGCGATAGCCGGCACCGGCGGCGCGCAGCGAGCCGACCAGCGTATTGAGCGATGGCAGGTCGTCGAGCGTGACCTTGGTGCGGGCGTGGCCCACGCGCAGCGTGAACGGGCCGTTTTCGGCCACCAGGTTCAGTGCCAGGATGTCCTTGCCGCGCACGTGGAAGCTCGTCACCGGCGCCTTGGTGCTGCCGGCTGCGAACTGCGTGGTCAGGCTGGTGTTGCCGAACTCGTGGCGCCAGGTGATGTCGGCGCCATCGACGCTGTTGAACGGCACTTGCGAATACACTTCCGACGGCGGGCGCAGCATCGTGTTGGCATAGCCCACGTTGCGATAATCCGAGATCATGAAGATCGGCAGGCCGACGCGGCCCACGCGCACGCTCAGTTCATCCGAGATGCGGAACTTGGCGAAGGCCCAGCTCAGTTCGGCGCCATAACCTTCTTCGGCATCCTTGCGCACCAGACCTTGCGCGGTCAGCGACAGCCAGTCGTTGACGGTGTAGTCAGCCTGCAGGCCGAGGTTCGAGTCGATACCGGTGCGGAAGTCGCCTGCACTGCCACTGGCCTGGTTCGGACGGGCAAATTCGGCGCGGTCTTCATCCGCGTAGGTAGCGGCAGCGGTGCCGAAGCCGCTGATTTTGACGGCGTTCTCCTGTGCTTGTGCGACCGACGCGCACAGAGGCAGCGCCAGAAGACTGGCGATCATTGTTTTTTTCATAATAGGGGTATGCTGAAACGTAAGCTGCTGGAAACGACGGCGCTGACAAGGGCAGCAGGCAGGAGCGCCGGTACATACTGGAATTTATTCTATCCAGACGGCAATATTTACGGCAACAGTTTTATGACATACCGAGAGTATTGGAGACATTTCCGGAAGGAATGTGGCCTGACTGACACACAACGTCGTCAGGACACATTCCTTTATGGCAAGTTACTCAACAGGCTTGACGGACGACACAGTGCAGTCCAGATGACCGGGATCGTTTTGCAGGGGAATGCGGCGGCCGTCGATCTCCAGATCCGCCAGCACCGGCGGCGCGGCGCGCAGGCGCCCAGCGCGCATGGCGTCGAACAGCGTTGCGCAATCGCCGTACAGCTCAGGCAGGGTGGCAGCCAGTTCCCAGGCGCCGTGCGCATCCTGGCGCAACACGGCGCTTTCATGGCCATTGCCATTGACGTTGCGGCCGACCACGACGACCTCTGGCCGACCATCGCCGCCCAGGTCGAGCACGAACGCGTCACACACCGCGCCCTGGGTGCGCATGCACCACGGCAGGCGCGTCGATTGCTGCATGCGGCGCCAGTTGTTCTGCGCGAAGCCTGCCGGCAGCGTGGCGCCCGTCGGCTACACGTGCAGCTGCTTGACCATGTTGATGGCGCCGGTGTCCGGGGCAGGCTGGCGCAGGTCCGCCAGTTCGGTCCGCAACCAGGCGGCATCCGGGCCGGTCGTGCTGCTCTGCAGCCGGGCCAGTGCGTCGCGGCCGTAGCGCTCGCCGTGATGCCAGAGATGGTCCACGTCCAGTTGCCGTAACGTGATCTGGCCGGCATCCAGGCGCGCCAGCTGGCTGGCCACGGCGATGCGTCCGGGGTCAAGCAGTGGCGAGAGCAGTAGCACCAGCACGCCGAGCACCGTGAAGGCGGCGGCGATGTTCACGCCGGCCAGTGTGGGCAACCAGCCCCGCCGCGCGGCCGCCGCCGCATAGCCGCTGGCGTAGCACACCGCCACCAGCAGGCAGGCGGCGGCGATCACGCGGTTGGTCGACCAGCCATGATCGAGCACGCGCAGCGCGAGCGCGTACGCCGCGAGCAGCGTCAGCGGCGCCAGCAGCAGGCTCGCCACGCGCGCCGAAACGGCGATGATGCGCACCGGGCGCTCGCTGCCATCCTGCCAGGCCGCATTGATCAGCACCACAAAGCAGGCTGCCGCTGACAGCAGCATCCCGGCGGCGCTGCGCGTGGCCCACAGCGGCGCAAGCCCGGTAAATGGCAGGCTGGCCAGGAAGCCGCCCACCAGCAGGGTGAGCACCGGCAGGGTCCACGACAACAGTACATGCACCAGATTGCGGATGCCGCGCACGATGGCCGGCTTGACGTCGGTCAGGTGCATCGCGCTGGCAAAGGCGAAGGCGGTGACGGGAATGGAAAACCAGGCTTTTTCCATGGCCTGGCTCAGGAAGTCGAGCCGGATCAGGTCGAACAGCGATGCGCCCATTTGCAGCACGAGCCAGGTTGCGCCGACGAACAGGGCGCTGAAGACGAGCTGCAGGCCAAGCGTCCACGCCACGTCAAAATACGTGGCATACGCTGCGATGCGCCGGCGATCGCGCGCGCCGGCGAGCACCAGCGCGTGGGCGATGAAGCAACCGGCCGCCAGGCACGCCGACAGGGCGTCCGACGGCGTCGGTCGCAGTGCATCGACGCCGCCCAGCCGGCGCCAGACATCGTGGATCGCCAGCAGCACGATCGCGATGGCTGCGGCGCTCACCCAGCCTGCCAGCGTCCGGCGCGTCACATGCCCGAGGGCGCTGATCAGAATTACCGGCAGCAGCACGCCCAATAGCACCAGCGGCGCGAACAGCAGGGGAGCGGTCGCGGGCCAAAGCTTGTCCTGCAGGGCCGTGTAGAGCAGGTACAGCAACACGCCCTGGATCAGGCCAATGCCGATGCGTGCGGGGCCAAGCCGGTGCGGCGCCAAGCTAGCTGCCCCGGTAGGTCGAGTACGACCAGGGCGTCATCACCAGCGGCACGTGGTAATTCTGGTCCGTGGCCGCGATGCCGAAGCCCAGCGTGATGCGGTCCAGAAAGCGCGGGGTGGACAAGGCCACGCCGCGCGCCGTGTAATAGTCGCCCGCATGAAACACCAGCTCATACTGGCCGGGCTGCATCGTTGCCTCCTCGAGTAGGGGCGTGGCGCAGCGGCCGTCGTCGTTCGTCACGTCGGCCTTGAGCAGCGTGCGGCCCGCCGCGTCGATCGCATACAGCTCGACGGTGATGCCGGCGCCGGGGCAGCCGTGCGCGGTGTCGAGTACGTGGGTGGTGAGTTTGCCCATCCGGTCTCCCATATGTGGTGGATGCGTTGCGGTATGCGTCGCATCTTATACCGCTGTTCGCCCAGCGCTATATGATCAGGCTTATATCATTCTTCGGAGTGCTTCATGTCCACGACCTATCCACGCGACCTGGCCGGCTACGGCCGCACGCCGCCTCATCCGCAGTGGCCGGGCGCGGCGCGCATCGCGCTGCAGTTCGTGCTCAACTACGAAGAGGGCGCTGAAAATAACGTTCTGCATGGCGATGCGGCGTCCGAGACCTTCCTGTCCGAGATCGTTGGCGCCAGCGCCTTCCCCGCGCGTCACATGAGCATGGAGTCGCTCTACGAATACGGCTCGCGCGCCGGCCTGTGGCGCCTGCTGCGCCTGTTCGAGGAGCGCAAGCTGCCGTTGACCGTGTTCGGCGTGGCCCAGGCGCTGGCGCGCCATCCCGAGGCGGTGGCCGCGTTCCAGGAGCTGGGCCATGAGATCGCCTGCCATGGGCTGCGCTGGATCTCGTACCAGAACGTCGACGAAGCCACCGAGCGCGCGCACCTGCACGAAGCGGTGGCGATTTTCCGTGACCTGACGGGGGCGGCGCCGCAGGGCTGGTACACGGGACGCGACTCGCCCAACACGCGCCGCCTCGTGGTCGAGCATGGCGGCTTTGCCTACGACGCCGACCATTACGGCGACGACCTGCCGTTCTGGCAGCAGGTCGACGCGGCCGGCCCGGATGGGGTGGTGCGCCGCACGCCGCACCTGGTGGTGCCGTACACGCTCGACACCAACGACATGCGCTTTGCCTCGGCCGGCGGTTTCAATTCGGGCACGCAGTTCTTTGATTACCTGAAGGACGCGTTCGACGTGCTGTACGCCGAGGGCGACCCGGATGGCCTGAACCAGCCCAAGATGCTGTCGGTCGGCCTGCATTGCCGCCTGGCGGGCCGCCCGGGCCGCACGGCGGCGCTGGCGCGCTTTCTCGATTATGTGGGCCGGCACGACAAGGTCTGGGTCACGAGGCGTATCGATATCGCCAATCATTGGAAAATGGTGCATCCTTGGCTTGACCACAAGTAGGGTGGGCGGATTTCCGCCCAC
Organism: Massilia aurea; assembly: GCF_014200505.1. Taxonomy (GTDB): domain Bacteria; phylum Pseudomonadota; class Gammaproteobacteria; order Burkholderiales; family Burkholderiaceae_D; genus Telluria; species Telluria aurea_B. Next base: position 377,011 of record NZ_JACHBX010000005.1, read on the forward strand.
GCGTTCAAACCAACCGTGCTCTGTGGTGTGCGACGGCAAGTCGGACGCGTGGACGGCATAGCCGTCCACCCTACGTATATGCCTTTCGATATGAGCGATATCACATATTGGTTATAGGTTGGCGGGCGCCGAATGGTAGCCTTCCGCCTTTGGCGTCCAGCAATCCACTCACCAAAGACAGGCATGTCAGAACCGATCCGATTCCTCTACCAGGGCCAGGTGCGCGAACTGCGCGACGTAAAGCCCACGCAAACCATCCTGCAGCATCTGCGGGAGGACTTGCGCTGCACCGGCACCAAGGAAGGCTGCGCCGAGGGCGATTGCGGCGCCTGCACCGTCGTGATCGGCTCGCTGGAAGATGGCGAACTGGCGCTGCGCGCCGTGAACGCCTGCATCCAGTTCACGCCGACCCTTGATGGCAAGGCGCTGTTCACGGTCGAAGACCTGGCGCAGCCCGATGGCGCGCCCCATCCCGTGCAGCAGGCGCTGGTCGAATGTCACGGCTCGCAATGCGGCTTTTGCACGCCGGGGTTTGCGATGTCGCTGTTTGGCATGTACCTGAAGCAGGAAGGGCGCGCGCCATCGCGCTGCCAGATCAACGATGCGCTGTCCGGCAACCTGTGCCGCTGCACCGGCTACCGCCCGATCATCGACGCCGCGCGTCGCATGGTCGAACTGCCGCCGGTTGCCTTCGATCGCGCTGCGCTGGCCGAACGCCTGCGCACGCTGCAGCGCAGCCACGGCTTCACCTACGCTGCGCATGGCCAGCACTTCCACGTGCCGCGCACCGTGGCCGAGCTGGCGGCGCTGCGCGCAGACCATCCGGCCGCCGTGCTGCTGGCCGGTTCGACCGATGTCGGGCTGTGGGTCACCAAGCAACTGCGCGAACTGGGCGACGTGATCTATCTTGGCCAGGTCGCCGAGCTCAAAACGATGCACGAACAGGACGGCATGCTGGAGATCGGCGCCGGTGTCTCGCTGCAGGACGCTTATCAGGCACTGGCTGCGCGCTATCCCGCCGAACTGACGGAACTCTGGCAGCGCTTCGCGTCGCTGCCGATCCGCCATGCCGGCACGCTGGGCGGCAACGTGGCCAACGGCTCGCCCATCGGCGACTCGATGCCATGGATGATCGCACTGGGCAGCCAGGTGGTCCTGACCAGCAGCGCCGGTACGCGCGTGCTGGCGCTGGACGACTTTTACCTGGGCTACCAGAAGAAGGATCTGCGGCCCGGTGAATTCGTCCAGGCCGTGCGCGTGCCGCTGCCGCAATCGCGTCCGGGCCTGCGCTTTCGCACCTACAAGCTGGCCAAGCGCTTCGACCAGGACATCTCGGCCGTGTGCGCTGCGTTTGCCATCGTGCTCGACGGCGAGACGATCGTCGACGCCCGCATCGCGTTCGGCGGCATGGCCGCAACGCCGCAGCGCGCTGCGCAGGCTGAGGCCGCGCTAATGGGCCAGCCGTGGAACGAAGCCGTCTTGACGGCGGCCATGGCGGCGCTGGGCCGCGACTATGCGCCGCTGTCGGATGCCAGGGCCTCGAGCAGCTACCGGATGCGCACGGCGCAGAACCTGCTGCGCCGCTTCTGGCTGGAGACTCGCCTGCACGATCCGCTGCCCGCGCAGGCAGTCAATGCCTTTGCCGGCGCCTGAGGAGACGACCATGAACGACGGCGGCATCAAGAACCTGGACGCCTGGGCCGAAGTGGGCCGCGCCCGCAAGCACGAATCGAGCGAACTGCACGTGCGTGGCGGCGCGACCTTCACCGACGATATCGCCGAGCTTGCCGGCACGCTACATGCGGCGCTCGGCCTGTCATCGCGCGCGCATGCGCACATCACTGCCATCGACCTGGCTCCGGTGCGGGCCAGCGCTGGCGTGGTCGCCGTGCTGACCGTGGCCGACATCCCGGGCCTGAACGATTGCGGCCCGATCATCCACGACGATCCGATCCTGGCCGATGGCCTGGTGCAGTACGTCGGCCAGCCGGTCTTCATCGTCATTGCCGACAGCCACGACAACGCCCGGCGCGCGGCGCGCCTGGCGCAGGTGACCTACGAAGACCTGCCCGCAATCCTGACGCCGCAGGCAGCGCGCGCTGCGCAATCGTACGTGCTGCCGCCCATGCGCCTGACGCGTGGCGATGCCGAAGCAGCGTTCGCGCGCGCGCCGCACACGGTCAAGGGCCAGCTGTACGTGGGCGGGCAGGAGCAGTTCTACCTCGAAGGCCAGATCGCGTATGCGATTCCCGGCGAAGACCGCGGCATGCACGTGTACTCGTCGACCCAGCACCCGAGCGAGATGCAGCACGTGATCGCCCATGCGCTCGGCCTGCATTCGCACCACGTCACGGTCGAGTGCCGCCGCATGGGCGGCGGCTTTGGCGGCAAGGAATCGCAGTCGGCGCTGTGGGCCGCGGCGGCCGCCATCGCCGCGGTGCGTACGGGCCGCCCGGTCAAGCTGCGCGCCGACCGCGACGACGACATGCTCGTCACCGGCAAGCGCCACTGCTTCCATTACGAGTACGAAGTCGGCTACGACGAAGAAGGCCGGATCCTGGCCGCGCGGGTCGATATGGTCACGCGCGCCGGCTACTCGGCCGACCTGTCCGGGCCTGTCGCCACGCGCGCAGTCTGCCACTTCGACAATGCGTATTACCTGTCCGACGTCGACATCCGCGCCGCCTGCGGCAAGACCAACACGCAATCGAACACCGCGTTTCGCGGCTTCGGCGGTCCGCAGGGCGCGATCGCCATCGAATACGTGCTCGACGAAATCGCGCGCAACCTGGGCCGCGATGCGCTCGATATCCGGTGCCTGAATTTCTACGGCAAGCAGGAGTGCAACGTCACGCCCTATGGCCAGACGATTGTCGACAATGTCATCCCCGAACTGGTGGCCGAGCTGGAAACGGGCAGCGACTACCGCGCGCGCCGCGCGGCCGTGGAGGACTACAACCGCACCAGCCCCGTGCTCAAGAAGGGGCTGGCGCTCACGCCGCTCAAGTTCGGCATCGCGTTCAATGTCACGCACCTGAACCAGGCCGGCGCGCTGGTGCACGTCTACGTGGACGGCTCCATCCTCGTCAACCACGGCGGCACCGAGATGGGGCAGGGCATCAACACCAAGGTGATGCAGGTCGTGGCGCACGAGCTGGGCGTGGAGCTGGGGCGCGTGCGCGCCACCGCGACCAATACCAGCAAGGTCTCGAACACGTCGGCCACCGCCGCCTCGACTGGCGCGGACCTGAACGGCAAGGCCGCGCAGGATGCCGCCGGCAAGATCCGAGCGCGCCTCGCGCAATTCGCGGCGCAGCAGTACGGGGGCGCGGCCAGCGACGTGCGCTTCGCGGCCGGCACTGTGTTCGTCGCCGGCCTGGCGCTGCCGTTCGAGGAGCTCGTCGCCAAGGCCTACCTGGCGCGCGTGCAGCTGTGGTCCGATGGCTTCTATGCCACGCCTGGCCTGCACTGGGACCCGAAGACGATGACGGGCCGCCCGTTCTCGTACTTCGCGTACGGCGCGGCGGTGTCCGAAGTGGTGGTCGACACGCTCACCGGCGAATGGAAGCTGCTGCGTGTCGACGCACTGTACGACGCAGGCCGCTCGCTCAATCCGGCGATCGACATCGGCCAGGTCGAAGGCGCGTTCATCCAGGGCATGGGGTGGTTGACCACGGAAGAACTGTGGTGGAACCCGGCCGGCAAGCTGATGACGCATGCGCCGTCGACCTACAAAATACCGGCAGTCTCGGACTGCCCGGAGGATTTTCGCATCGCGCTGTTCGACAACGCCAACGTCGAAGACAGCATCCACCGCTCCAAGGCCGTGGGCGAGCCGCCTCTGCTGTTACCATTCTCGGTCTTCTTCGCGCTGCGCGACGCCATCTCGAGCGTGGGCGGGCACCGGGTCAACCCACCACTGAATGCTCCCGCGACGAGCGAAGCCATTCTGGATGCGATCGCGTTCGTCGAGGGCGCCGCCGGCGCGCGCGCTTGACGATGGACTGGTTGCGCGCCTGTGGCGATGTGCCGTCCGTGCTGGTCACAGTGGCGGCCGTGAAGGGCTCGGCGCCGCGCGAGCCGGGCGCGAAGATGCTCGTGCGCGCGCACGACTTTGACGACACCATCGGCGGCGGCCATCTCGAACACCGCGCGCTGGAGATTGCGCGCACGATGCTGCAGCTTGGCGAAGCGCGCCGTTTCGAGCGCTTTGCGCTGGGCCCGAGCCTGGGCCAGTGCTGCGGCGGCGTCGCCTGGCTGGCGTTTGAACGTGTCGATGCCGCGCAGGTCGAGATTCTTCGCGCGCGCCGCAATGTCGACACCTGGCGCCTTGTTGCGCTGGACGGCGCGTTCGAATGGGCTTTGTTCGACGACGCGGCGCTGCTGGCGGGTACGCCGGCCGCACCGGCATTTGAACGCGCGCTTTACGCCCGGGTGCTGGACGGCGAGGGCGCTCGCCGCTGGCTGCTCGACCCGGTACTGGCGCCGCGTGCACACCTGATGCTGTTCGGCGCCGGCCATGTCGGCGCCGCCATCGTGCGCGCGCTGGCCGAGCTGCCATGCCGCGTGACGTGGGTCGACGAACGCGACGTCATGTTCCCGGCCTCCATCCCCTCGAACGTGAGGATCGAGGCGACCGATACGCCCGAGGCGCTGGTAGAACACGCCGCGTCCGGCACGAGCTTTCTCGTCATGACCCACAGCCACGCGCTCGACCTGCGCCTGTGCCATGCCATCCTGGCGCGCCCAGCGTATCAGGCCACGCCCGACTGGTTTGGCCTGATTGGATCAAGCACCAAACGCAGCCAGTTCGAAGCGCGCCTGCGCGAGCGCGGCATCGACGATGCGCGCCTGGCCAATATGGTCTGTCCGATCGGCCTGCCCGATATTGCCGGCAAGGCCCCGGCCGTGATCGCCGCATCGAGTGTGGCGCAATTGCTGGCCGTGTGGGAAGCTGCAGGCCACACTGCATATCACCCAGAACCTCAACCGGAATTTCTGTAATGCCCACTGCATCACCCAATGTGCAGGCCTATCGCGCCAGCCTGCTGCACTTTCGCGCCGATCCGGCGTTCGACGATGGCGCCGCGCTGTTGTATGAAGACGGCCTGCTGATCGTCGAGGATGGCCGCATCCAGGCCGCCGGCGACTACGCCGCGCTCGCACCCACGCTGCCTGCTGGCCTCGAACCCGTCGACTACCGCGGCAAGCTGATCGTGCCCGGCTTCATCGACACGCACCTGCATTACCCGCAGACCGACATGATCGCCTCGCCGGCCCCGGGCCTGCTGCCGTGGCTCGAGACCTATACCTTCCCGACCGAGCGCCGCTACGAAGATCACGAAGATGGCCGCACCACGGCCGACTTCTTCCTCGACGAACTGCTGCGCTGCGGGACCACCACGGCGATGGTCTACTGCACCGTGCACCCGCAATCGGTCGACGCGTTCTTTGCCGCGAGCGAAGCGCGCAACCTGCGCATGGTGGCCGGCAAGGTGCTGATGGACCGCAACTGCCCGGACTTCCTGCGCGATCTCGAAGGCGAGCTTGGCGAGAGCGAAGCGCTGATCAAGCGCTGGCACAAGCGCGGCCGCGCACTGTACGCGATCACGCCGCGCTTTGCGCCAACGTCGACCGAAGCCCAGCTGCGCCTGACGGGTGAGCTGGCGGCGGCGTACCCGGACACCTTCATCCAGACCCACGTGGCAGAGAACCGCGACGAGTGCACCTGGGTGGGCGAGCTGTTCCCGCAGGCGCGCAGCTATCTGGACGTGTACGACAGCTACGGCCTGATGCGCCCGCGCGCAATGTTCGGCCACTGCATCTGGCTTGACGACGAGGATATGGCGCGCATGGCGGCCACCGGCTCGGCCGCCGCCGTGTGTCCGACGTCGAACCTGTTCCTGGGCAGCGGCCTGTTCGACTTCGAGCGCGCCGACAAGGCCGGCATGCTGCTGTCGCTGGGCACGGACGTGGGCGCCGGTACGTCGTTCTCGCTGCTGCAGACGATGAACGAAGCGTACAAGGTCGCACGCATGAAGGGCAGCTACCTGACGGCGCTGCGCATGTTCTATCTCGCCACGCTGGGCGCGGCGCGCGCGATGGGGCTGGCCGAAACGATCGGCAGCTTCGCTCCCGGGCTCGAAGCCGACTTCGTGGTGCTTGACCGCGAGGCGACGCCGCTGATGGCGCGCCGCACGGGCCACAGTCACTCGCTCGAAGAGCTGCTGTTCGCGCTGGCGCTGCTGGGGGATGATCGTACGGTGGCCGCGACGTATTCGTATGGCCGCCTCGTCCACGAACGTTAATTTGCCGAGGTCACGTAGTGTGGAAGGCTCTGCCTTCCACGCGTTGATCGTTGGCGGCGCCGTTCTCGTACCGGATGATCTGCTGCCAACCATCACCGCGTGGACGGCGCAGCCGTCCACCCTACGCACAAGAGTCACGGCGGCGGTCCAAGCTGCAATATTGCCAACCCCGGGCGAAGGCGTTAGAGTCTGACGCTTGCCATCCATCCTGAAAGTCTCACCATGCACAAGTATTTGCCCGGCAGTGCGCTGCTGGCGCTGGCCGTCGTCGCTTCGCCCGTCCTGGCCCGTGCGCCATCGGTCACCGCCAACGAAGCGGCCACCGCGCGCCACTACGCCAGCCTGATCGAGGGCAGCACGCCGCGCCTGTCCGAGCTGACGATGTTCTTCACGCAGATGCCCAAGGGTGGCGATTTGCACCACCATTATTCGGGCGCGATCTATGCCGAGACCTATGTCGATTTCGTCGACAAGCAGGGCTTCTGTATCGACAAGACCACCTACCGCATCGAGACCGACAAGGCGACCATCGCCGCGCAGCGCGCCAAACCGGCTGCCCAGCGCACCTGCCTGTCGGGCGCAGAGGTCAATGCCGACGAAAACACCTGGCGCGAGCTGGTCAAGCGCTGGTCGAACAAGGATTTCAGTAACCACGTCGCCATCCAGCCGGCGCCGGACCGCCTGTTCTTCGGCACCTTCGGCTACTTCGGCCCGGTAGCCAACGACAATCTGCGCGAAGGCCTGCAAGAGATCAAGGCGCGCGCCATCGCCGAGAATGTCGGCTACATCGAAACGATGTTCCTGCTCTCGCCGTTCGTGGCCAACGCCGCCTTCGACACGAGCACCCGCGCCAGCGTGAACGACGACGCGGCGCTCGGCGCCCAGTTGCGCGCCGAGCTGGCGGCGCTGGACGCCAACGCGGCCTACAACACGTCGATCGACAGCTTCGTCGCGCAGATCAATGCGGCATCCGAAGGCATCGACGACGAGCGCTTCACGATGCGCTACCAGAACTACACGCTGCGCCTCCTGGGCCCGTCGCAGGTGTTTTCGGCGATGGTGTCGAGCTTCAAGGCCGCCGCCAAGGGCGGACGCATCGTCGGCGTCAACATCGTCGGCCAGGAAAGCCTGCACGTGTCGATGCGCGACTACCTGCTGCACATGAAGATGTTCCGCTTCCTGAAAACGGTGTATCCGGACGTGAAAGTGGCGATGCATGCGGGCGAGCTGGCGCTGGGCGAGGTGCCACCGGAAGGCCTGAAGTTCCACATCGACAGCGCCCTGGGCATTGCCGGCGCCGACCGCATCGGCCATGGCCTGGACCTGGCGCATGAAGCCAATGCACCGGCGATCATCAAGACGATGCGCGAGAAGGATATTCCGGTCGAAATCAACCTGACCTCGAACGCGTTCATCAGCGGCGTGGCCGGTGCGGATCACCCGATCCACCTGTACCGCAAGTATGGCGTGCCGTACGTGATTTCGACCGACGACGCCGGCGTGACCCGCCACACGCTGTCGCACGAGTACGTGCAATTTGCCAGCCAGTTCAAGCCGTCTTACGCTGAAATCAAGAAAGCGTCATACAACAGTATCCGCTACGCCTTCCTGCCTGTGGCAGAAAAGCAACGCTTAACAAAACAGCTCGATGGGCGCTACGCCCAATTCGAGGCGCAGGTTGCTGCCATGGCGACTCAGGCAGCGCGCGCGAAATAAAGTGTGTCATCCCCGATCCGGCGCTCGCCGGATCGCCTGCCTGTCATAAACAACCTTCGACTTTTCGGCACTAAGTTAACCGGGAAGAAAGGTTTGTCGTCTTCTTGCTACACAATTCTGTGTTGCACCGCTGGTTCTACTGATTTTTCACCGAAAAAATTTCGCCGTGGAATGCCACGCATATAATTCCGCCATGTCATAAAGCGCGCCAAATGACACCATTTCTGTCGCGTAACGACAACGCCGGCGGGGTGATTTATACGGAAAAGCTCTGAATAGCCAAGCCAAATTGAATTTGTCGGGCTGAAAACGCTGATGCATATTGGCGCAATTCTGGTGTAAATCAAACCACACATCGTGTCATTTTGTTGAAACATTGTACCGATACAATCGCAGCCGCTTGCCGGCTGAATCACTGGCGCGGCACGACGAATACAACAAGCAGTAAAGCAGGGGAGGACGTCCGTCGGACGTCCAACAAACAACTTTGAAGTTCTTTTTGGGGTAATCAATGATCACTCAGCAGCAGATCCGGCTCACCAAGTTGGCGCTGGCTTTGTCAGTTGCGTTGGCGGCGTCGCCGTCGTTCGCACAGAACACTACTTCGGCCGTCGGTGGCCGTATCTCGAACGTCTCGGGTCAGCCGGCTGCCGGCGCGCAAGTGCAGATCCTGCACACCGAGTCGGGTTCTGTCAGCAATGTCGTAACCGACGCTGAAGGCCGCTACGTTGCACGTGGCCTGCGCGTGGGTGGTCCTTACACCATCACTATCACCAAAGACGGGATTACCCAAACCCGTAACAACGTCTTCCTCGACCTGGCACAGACCGCAGAAGTCGACGCCACCCTGGGCGTGCAGACCGTGACCATCGCCGGTACCGCATCGCGTTCGGAAGTCTTCACGAGCAACAACATGGGTGCGGGCACCGCCATCAGCAACACCCAGCTCCAGACCCAGGCATCGATCCAGCGTAACCTGCAAGACTATGCGCGTGCCGACCCGCGCGTGTCGCAGACCGACAAGGACCGTGGCGAAATCTCGGTCGCCGGCCAGAACTCGCGCTACAACTCGACCACCATCGACGGCGTCGCCATCAATGACACCTTCGGCCTGGAAGCCAATGGCAGCCCGACCGCGCGTCAGCCGATCTCGATCGAAGCGATCCAGTCGGTGCAGGTCAACGTCGCCAACTACGACGTCACCCAGAAGGGCTACACCGGCGCGAACATCAACGCCGTGACCAAGTCGGGTACCAACACCTACAAGGGCGGCGTGTACTACGTGTACCGCAACGACAATCTGTCGGGCGACCGTTACAACCCAATCACCGACGTCTACACCGACGCGCCGAAATCCAAGGAAACCACCAAGGGTGTCTGGGCATCGGGTCCGCTGATCCAGGACAAGCTGTTCATCTACGCTCTGGCCGAAAACTTCGAGAGCTCGCGTTCGAGCCCTGAGTTCGGCGCCATCGGCAGCGGCGCCGGCACCACCGTCGGCATCAGCCAGTCGTCCATCTCGGAAGCCCAGCGCATCGCCCAGCAGACCTACGGCGTCGACATCGGCAGCACTGCCGTGCCGACCGGCTCGATGCTGACCTCGAAAGAGCGCCTGGTGAAGTTCGACTGGAACATCACCGACGAACACCGCGCCAACCTGCGTTACGCCAAGACCGAACAGGGCGAGCCGTTCTACCCGGGCTTCTCGGCGACCGGTGTCGGCCTGTCGTCGAGCTTCTACAACCAGGGCAAGTCGATCGAGACCACCGTTGCCCAGTTGTTCTCGGACTGGACCCCGAATTTCTCGACCGAGCTCAAGTTCTCGAACCGCGATTACGATTCGGTCCCGGTCAACGCGACCCGCACGCCATCGATGGCCCTGCAGTTCAGCGGCGCACTGCCGGCTGACGCACCAAGTGGCCTGTCGACCGCCAACCGTAACATCAACTTCGGTACCGAGTTCAGCCGTCACAACAACGTGCTGCGCAACAAGACCAAGGATCTGTACGCCGGTGCCAACTGGATCGTGGGCGACCATGAAATGAAGTTCGGTGCCGACTACACCAAGAACGATGTCTACAACGCGTTCCTGCAGGGTATCAACGGCTCGTACACCTACGCCTGCCTGGATTCGGCGGATGCGAACTTCTACAGCTTCGGCGCACTGCCAAGCTGCGCACGTGCGACCAATGCACAAGTGCAGCAAGCTGTGCTGGAGAACTTCCGCAGGGGTCGTCCACTGAGCTACAGCCAGCAGCGCGCGCTGCCAGGCGCATCGCTGAATGATGCGGTCGCCGAGTTCAGCACCAAGAACACCGGCCTGTTCCTGCAAGACACCTGGACCGTCAACGACCAGCTGACCCTGACCTACGGCGTGCGCTACGACCGTAACGATGTCGGCGGCCGTCCATTGGCCAACATCGCTGCTGGCCAGCCACTGGTGGCCGGCAACCCAGCCACCGGCGCGCGCCAGTCCGGCGGCTTCGGTCTGGACAATACCCGCACCATCGACGGTACCGACCTGATCCAGCCACGCTTCGGCTTCAACTACCGTTTCGACAAGTCGCCACGTCCAACCCAGATCCGCGGCGGCTTCGGCCTGTTCCAGGGCGCGGCAGCCACCGTGTGGATGTCGAACCCGTTCTCGGGCACTGGCGTGGCCACCGCCACGATCAGCTGCTCGGGCACCGGCGCCACCCGCTGCCCGACCACCGGCGGCCTGACCAGCTTCAATCCTGACGCCCAGCCTGCCATTTCCGGCGCGATTCCGGCCGCGGACGTCAACTTCCTGGATCCAAGCTTCCGTCAGCCATCGATCTGGAAAACCAACCTGGCGTTCGACACCGAACTGCCATGGTACGGCCTGGTCTTCGGCGCTGAAGCGCTGTACACCAAGAACAAGAACGGCATCTATTACGAGCACCTGAACCTGGGCGCAGCAACGCGCAACGGTTCGGATGGCCGTCCGCTGTTCTGGAACGCAGCCGGCCTGAGCACGGCGTGCTACGGCGTGTCGAACAACACGGCGAACATCATCACCAGCTGCGGCGCGGTCAACCGTTCGCTGAACAACCGCAGCTTCGGCAACGTGCTGGTGGCGCGTGATACCGACAAGGGCGACGCGAAAGTGCTGACCATGTCGCTGTCGCAGCCGATGACCAAGGGCTTTGGCTGGTCGGTGGCGTACACCTACACCGATGCAACCGAAGTCTCGCCGCTGACGTCGTCGGTGGCCAACTCGAACTTCAACGGCCGTTCGTCGTTCAACCCGAACGAAGAAGTCGCCGCGACCTCGAGCTACGCCATCAAGAACCGCGTCAATGCGCTGATGAACTTCCAGAAGAAATTCTTCGAAGGCTACAACACGCGTCTGGGCGTCTTCTACGAAGGTCGTGAAGGCCGTCCATACAGCTGGACGTTCAACAACGACATGAACGGTGACAATCTGGCCGGTAACGACCTGATGTACATCCCGACCGCCTTCGGTTCGAACGAAGTCGCGTTCGCAGGTGACACCGCAACGAACCGTGCCAACGAGCAGCGCTTCTGGGACGTCGTCAATGCGAACAAGGGCCTGAGCAAGGCTGCCGGTGGTGTCGTCAAGCGTAACAACTCGACCGCTGAATGGGTCAACACCTTCGACGTGCGCATCAGCCAGGAAATCCCGGGCATCTTCGCACGCAACAAGGCGACCTTCTCGCTGGACTTCATGAACTTCGGCAACCTGCTGAACAAGAAATGGGGCCGTACCGAAGAGATCAGCTTCCAGGGCTCCGGTGGCCAGGCACGCAGCTTCGTCGACGTCGCTGGTATCGATGCACAAGGTCGTTATGTCTACGTCGTGCGTAACGACGTCGAGCGTCAAGACCTGAAGCAAGCCAAGGGCGAGTCGCAGTGGGCAATCCAGGCAACCCTGCGTTACGAATTCTAAGCAGCGCGAATTGGTAAATTGAAGTAGCCTGAGGTAACCAGAACGGCCGGTGGAAACACCGGCCGTTTTTTCATCAAAAAAGTCCGCAGCCCTGCTGCTGTAAGGATTTCCTGCGCACAGGTGGCATGGGATAATGCCTGCTGTTGCGCTTATCCAAGCCCCGCTGTCCGGGTGCCGGCCACGCCGGCCCGATTCCATAAAAGGTGTTTTTCATGATCGTCTCGCGTCGCGCAAGCGCCCGTCTGTCCATACTCACCGTTGCGCTGCTGCTGGCCGGCTGCGTGACCGCGCCGCAGGGCCCGGTCACCATCAACCTCGTGTCGCTCAATGACTTCCACGGCAATCTGGAACCAAGCCGTTATGTGCTCAAGGGCGCCGACGGCAAGGACCAGGTCATGCGCGCCGGCGGCGCCGAAGCAGTGGCTGCGGCCCTGCAGGCCTGGCGCAAGGAAGACAAGGAGTTGCTGCTGGTGTCGACCGGCGACATCGTCGGCGCCAGCCCGGCGCTGTCGTCGCTGTGGGCCGACGAGCCGACGATCGAAGTGATGAACATGCTGAACCTGCGCGCGAGCGCGGTGGGCAACCATGAATTCGATGGCGGCCGCAAGGAACTGCTGCGTCAGCAGAACGGCGGCTGCGATTCGCCGCACCCGACCAAGGCCTGCAAGTTCACGCCGAATTTTGGTGGCGCCAAATTCACGTACCTGGGCGCGAACGTGATCGACAAGGTCACCGGCAAGCCGATCATCCCGGGCTTCACCATCGAAACCGTCAAGGGCATCAAGGTCGGCCTGGTTGGTGTGGTGCTGCGCGATACGCCGAACATGGTGGTCGCATCGGGCATCGCGGGCTTGACGTTCGGCGACGAAGCCGAAGCGATCAACAACGCGCTGCCGGCCATGCGCGCGGCCGGTGCCAAGGTCATCGTGGCCCTGGTGCACCAGGGCGGCCGCACGGTCGAGTCGCCGTTGCAAACCGGTTGCAGCAAGCTGACGGGCGACATCGTCCCCGTTGTCCGGAAGATCGACCCGTCGGTCAAGCTGGTGCTGACCGGACACTCGCACCAGGGCTATCTGTGCGACGTCGATGGCCGCGTCGTGACCCAGGCCGATACGGCCGGCCACCTGCTCACGCGCGTGTCGATGCAGGTCGAACCAACCACCGGCGCGGTCTCGAACCTGACCGTCGCCAACGTGGTGATGAAGCCGGGCGAGTATCCGGCCGATCCGAAGATCGTCGCGTATGTCGCGCAAGTGAAAGAGCGCAGCGAAGCCGCCTTGACGCGCCCGATCGCCAAGATCGCCGTCGCGCCGCTGCTGCGCAAGAATAACGACGCGGGTGAATCGCCCCTTGGCAGCCTGGTTGCCGATGCGGCGCTGGACTCTGCGCGCAGCCTGGGCGCGCAGTTCGCGTTCATGAACAATGGTGGCGTGCGGCGTGATCTCGAGGCAGGCGCTGACAAGACCGTCAACTTTGGCCAGGCCCAGGCCGTGCTTCCGTTCGGGAACACGACCGTCGTGATGAACCTTACGGGCGCGCAGATCCGCAACCTGCTCGAACGCCAGTGGCCCGAAGGCCCGAACGTGTCGTCCAGCGTGCTGCAAGTCTCGCAGGGCTTCACCTACACGTGGGACGCAAAGCGGCCGGCTGGCACCCGCCTGGTGCCGGGCAGCGTCAAGCTCGATGGCAAGCCGCTGGTTGATACCGCAACATACCGCCTGGCGCTGAATAACTTCCTGGCCGAAGGCAGCGACGGCTATCCGGAATTCGCACTGGGCACCGAGCGCATCGATACCGGCCTGCGCGACCTGGACGGCTTCATCGCCTACCTGAAAAAACTCGAAGGGCAGGGCGCCGCGCTGGCCCCGGCTACCCCGCGCATCGTGCGCCTCAATTAAGTACACCAGGACCATCATGAAAAAACTCGCATGCGTGCTGGCGCTCACCAGCGCCTTCGGATTACTGGGCGCATCGGACGCCGCCGCCTGGGGCCGCGACGGCCACCGCGCTGTCGGCTCGATCGCCGACAAGCTGCTCAAGGGGACCAATGCCCAGAAGCAGATCGCACTGCTGTTGCAACCGGGCGAATCGCTGGCGTCGGTCGCCAACTGGGCCGACTGCGTCAAGGGCACGTACTGCGGCCCGCAGACGCCAGAGATGGTGGAATACGTCGAAGGCAATCCGCGCCACAGCGAATACCATTACACCAACGTGCCGTTCCAGCTCGATCACTATCACGAGCATGGCGTGGGCACGAGCGATGTCGACATCGTGCAGACGCTGGAGCAGTGCATCGCTGTCTTGCAGGGCAAGACCGATCCCGCGCTGAACCCGCACAAGTTCACCAAGCGCCAGGCCCTGATCCTGCTGGCGCACTTTGCTGGCGACATCCACCAGCCGCTGCACGTCGGTTCGGCGTTCGTCAGCAAAGACGGCAAGTTCATCGTGCCGAAATCACGCGCCGAGATCGACGACGCGCTCGTGTTCGATTCGCGCGGCGGCAACAACCTGCTGCTCGATGACGAGAAACTGGCAGCGCTGTCGAAAGGGGTGATTCCTGCTGCAGAAGCGGGCGATGCGCCGGTCGTCATCAAGGAAGGCGTGCCGAAGGCGCTGACCAAGCCGTTCCACTCGTACTGGGACAGCACGACGGTCGACTATGCATTCCGCCGCATCAAGACGCGCACGCCGGAGCAGTTCGCGGACGTGGCGATTGCCAGCGCGCCGCTGGTCGCGAAAGCCAAGGGCGACGTGGCCACCTGGCCCGTGCAGTGGGTGGAAGACGGCCTCAAATCCGCCAAGCTGGCGTATGCCGACGTGGTGCCGGGCAAGCTGACGCCGCAAACCGGCAAGAAAGGCGAGACCTACTACACCTTCGCGCTCGAAGTGCCGGCCAACTATCCGGTGCCGAGCTCCGAAATCGCCAAGACCCAGCTGATCAAGGGCGGATACAACCTGGCCGCGATGCTGCAGGCAATCTGGCCGTAAGCCCACGGCATGCAGCGCGCGGATTGTTCGCGCGCGCGGTGCACTTTTGGCACGGCCTCGGATAGAATCCGGTCATCCCCCGACCAGACTCCCGAGGCCCCATGCACGTTCCATTGAAGGCTGCCATCGCGGCAGCCTGCCTGTTCCCCGCACTCCACGCTCACGCGCAATCGCCTGTCGGCGCCAGCCTGCCGCTGTGGGAATTCGGCCTTGGCGCCGCCGCCCTGAGCACGCCGGCATATCCCGGCGCCGACGACCGTACCACCCGCGTCCTGCCCATCCCGTTTTTGCTCTACCGCGGGGAAGTGCTGCGTGCTGACCAGTCAGGTATCGGTGCGCGCCTGTTCCGCTCCGATCGGCTTGAATTCGACGTCGGCTTGTCAGGCGCCTTGCCATCCGATTCGGACGACGTCGAGGCGCGCGCCGGCATGCCGGATCTGGGTGCGCTGTTCGAATTTGGCCCGCGCCTGAAAATCCGCGTGGCAGATATCGACGCGTTTGGCGGTCAACGCGGCCGCCTGCGCGCCGAACTGCCGCTGCGCGCCGTGATCGAAGCACGCGGCGGCCTGCGGCGCCAGGGCTGGACGTTCGAGCCGAAGCTGGCCTACGAGACGCGCGGCGAGCGCGGCCTGTGGTCGTTCGAAGCCAATACGTCGGTGGTGTTCGGCGACAAGCGCATCAATCGTTATTTCTATGAAGTCGCGCCGCAGTATGCAACCGCCAGCCGCGACGCCTACAGCGCCGACGCCGGCCTGGTGCTCGCGCGCGTGGGGCTGTTTGCGACGCGCCAGCTCAATCCCGATGTGCGCCTGTTCGGCTACGTGCGCTACGAGTCGTACGCCGGCAGCGCCAACCGCGACAGCCCGCTGCACCTGAAGAATTCGGGCACGTCGGCCGGTATCGGTTTTGCCTGGACGCTGGCGCGCTCGAGCCGCCGCGCGGCGGGCTTCGAGCCGGTCGATCCGGTCACGCCATGACGTGACGCAGGCAAGGCTGGCGCTTGGAGGCAATCAGTTTCACGGCTTGTTAATGGCACCATCAGAAATCGGCAAGCAAAAGAGCGGCATGTAAAAAGAGCGGGATACTCGCCGCTCTTTTTACATGCCGCTCTTTTTTCCTCAGGCCGTCACGACGCAGTATGAGCGTCGCTCGGCGCAGTTTCAGCGATTACTTCGGCTTGTAAGAAACACGACCCGACAATCCAATCGTACCGGCGCCGTTCGACAAGTCTTCAGTGCCGCTCAGCGAGCCGCCGCCGGTTGCGTGAAAATAGGTGCCGGAGCCGCCGGTGATGGTGAAGGTGCCACCGTTCATGACGTAGGCAGTGCCTGCGCCGGTAGGGACGAACTGGCCACTGTAGTCGGCGAAAATCTGGTCGCCGTTTGGATACAGCAGGATGAACTTGCCCTTGCTGAAGGTGAACGTCGTGCCGGACTGGGCGAAGCAATCACCGCCGACGAACGCGACTGGCGTACCTTCAGCCGTCTCTCCGTGGCCGGCAAGCTTGCCGCCGAGGGTGGACGCACATTGCGGCGCAGGTCCCACTTTTTCATTGAATACGCCTTTGACTTCAAGCGCCTTGACCACGTTCGGACCGGCCGAGGCCGAGAACGAGGCGGCCATCAGGACCAGGCTGGACAGGAGGCGTACGGAGACAGTCTTCATTACAATAATTCCTTGGCTGTTAAAAAAATGATATTGCACATACTAAGATAAGAGAACAAATCCTCTTGCGCGCACGATTCCATTTTTTCACGTTGTTGCAGGTTGCCCACATGCTCCGGCGTCACTGGCCCGGCCGGATCGCCATTGAGGGTGTCGATGCCATGCCGTTCGCTGACCAATTTTCTGCGCTGGCAGGGAGGGCCGGTCCAGTTCGAGCGGTGCAGTGTCGTCGCGGAGAAGTCCCGGTGTTCGATCATCAATGTGACCGGACCTACCACAGCAGGTAGTCCGCTTGGCTCACTTCAGTCAGTCCGGCATAGCCGTCGTATCGGTAGAACCGCCGCTTGTCGCGCGCATGGCGATCATCGAGAAACGTTAGCGTGGCCAGGTCGATGCGCCTGGCGCTCACCGGACGCCGGCCACAAAACAATTTGCGCGTGCCCAGCTGCAGAAAATGAGGATGCGGCACCGAGACTTCTTCCGGGCTGAACTCGACATTCAGTGGCTTGCCATCGACCATGATCAACGTGTCGCTAAACGCATAAGTGCCCAGTATCTGCGTGTTTTTTGGGTCGAGGTATTTTTTTGCCTGCCCCATGTAGTAAATGGCACGGCTATCTCTGGCCCAGCCATAACCGCAGCTCACGAAGGTGGCCATGTCAGCCTTCAAAATGGGCTGAGGACAGTAATAGAAAACCCGGTGGCAATAGATTGTTTTACCGTCGCTCAGGTAAGTCGAATCAAATGCGCGGAAATGTTCCACCGACTTGGTAGAAAACCGTTCAGGAACGTCTTTGTCAGCGGAATGAAACGGGATCAAATACAAGCCATTGACATCGCCACACAGATGTTCCCCCAGTAACTTGAAACTGGCCGCATCCAAACCGATGATCAGCCGTCCATGAAAGTATACCTGCTGGCCCAGTTCAAAACCAAGACCAATAACACGTCGCACCGGGATTTCTTTTTGTGGTGCCGCCTGCGCTTCCTCCTGCGCTTGCAAGCGGTGCCACCAGTAATCCGTCAGCTCCGGATGCGCCTCGAAAAATGGCGCCCACTGCAAATGCATTGCCGCGTCGAGTATCCCGTTGCTGCCCAGCGGCCCATTTCGATGGCCTGCCAGTATTGGCCAGTAATTGCTGCCTGCATCATATAACTGCGCCACGATGAAACTGTCCAGGTCCACCTGCAGCGGCTTCTTGCGAAAGTACGCGCGTTGATGATCGCGGTAATAGTCGAATCCGAGGTGTTGAAAGCTGGGACCGTGGGCGCCGCGCAGACGCGTCCCTGCTGCATATACAAACTGATCATCCACGGCAAAATAGTCGTGATGGTATTCATGCGCAGACACTACGCGGCCAATTTCATCAAATACTGGTTGCGTGCATTTGAGCAATTGAAAATCTCCCACATAGCGAATGGACTTTCCCGTCACGTAATACGCACGTTGCTTGTCCTTGGCATAACGTTCATTGAGTACGGTGAACGTGGCCAGGTCAGCATTGTCGATGCGGTAAAAATATTCGTATGAAATGCTTGAACCCTGCTGTGCCTGCACGATAATCGACTCGCCATCCGTCCCCCAGCGCTGCGCAAGCATGTGAAAGGCCTCTGGATTGGCGATATGCAAAGGCGTGCCGTCCTTTTGATGTAATGGCTTGAATCCTCTGTAAACTTGCCCGTTGATGACGCGGTAGTCCGGGTGATTGGTATAAAGAACCTGGTCGTGCGCGCTCGCGATGACCTTTCCCTGCAAAAAAATATGGGCGCCGTCGCTGAACATCGCGCAATCGGCTGATACAAAATTGGGCGCCGGCTCGAGTAGAGCAAGATCCTGATGCTTTACGCCCACCATCAAGGTGACAGAATATTCACCAAACCAATAGGCGCTGGACTGGTCCCTCCAGTATTCGTAACCCAGTTTTTCTAGCGTACCTTCAAAACGAAATGGTAACGCCTGCACCGTATGGTAGCCATATCGTTCGTGGTAATGCGGGAGCAGGTAATAATCACGCTGACTGTCGCGCAACAAACCTGGGTTGGTTCGATGTCGCCAGATTGTCCGCCGAACACACAACGGCGATGGCGGAAAATGCCTGGCGCTTGCCTCTTGAGCGATTTCAACGAGCGGCTTTCCTTCAAGCGCGAGCATCATGTAGACATCGCGTGCAGGATCGTCGCCCAGTAATGCCCCGTCCATGAACGCGAAGTCCCCATGCCATTCAAGGTCAAGTGACTCCCACTGCGTAACATCCATATCAGGCGTCGTCATCGTTGCATTCCAGGATAGTAAGTCGATCGCTTGAAATTTTTGCAAGAAAAACCGCACACTTCAGGTGCAGTGGTTTATTACACCAATGCCTCTACCCACTCGGTACTGGCGCCGAATCTTACGCAATATGCTTTCTTTTGCTCAGTATCCAAACATCGAAAGAACGGTGAAAAGTAGTGGTCGTTGTAATACGCCTGCGCTCCCTGCATCGCGCCGCCCCACCAAGCCGGGTTGTAATCCTCAAATGCAAGCCATGGCGGGGGCGGTGCAAAACGCGATTGATCGATGGCGTCAAGGATCGTGATGCTGTCAGTTACCAGGCTGACCACATAGCCTCCGAATTCCTCGGTGACCTGGAAGCACACACGCGCATCGCCCACGGCACTTTTTTTCTGGACCACTGCTACGCCATGAAACTGTTTCTGCGCCTCAGCAAGAAAGTCATGCTCCACAATGGTCATGAAATTTTTCAGCTCGCTTTGAACGATCAGGACAGCGACGTAGATGGCATGAATGCTGGCCGGCTCCAACGAAGACTTTTGCGGATACGCACTGGACAGGTCTGTCTGTTCCGCTCGAACTGGATGAGGGAAAAGCAGCCGCAACTCGGTTGGTGAGTAGCCAAGAACCTGCTCAACCAGCTCGGACCGGAAAATTGTTGATATGGGATTCAATTAGTCGCGCTGGGAGATGAGTATTGTCTTCGATGGCTTTGTTGTGCTTTAACTGGCACGGATTCTGTCAATGATCTGTTGAGGCTCATTCACCAAGAACGGCTCGCCAAGGGTCTCTACCATTCCCTCGGGCAGGTGTCCGATGCTCTCAAGCTGGCCGACGACAAGCGAGTCATTACCAGGCCAGAACAAAGCAGAGTGCGTAGTTTGCAGAAGGCGCAGCAGTGCCGCATAGAAGTCCTGATGCCCGGCTGGCCTGTTGACCATGAACCCGTCCGTCATTGGTTGTGCATCGGTAGCTATCTCAACGGTCAGGTACACGTCCGCGCAATCCCTCACCACGACGGGGTACTCGCGACCATTCAACTGCACCACTGGCGGAACGTCTGGTGAATCAAGAACTGGGTATTCCAGTTGCCACAAGAGGCCGCTTCCCGTGTGTTCGCGGCTCACAATGGCTGCCTGAAATGCAGACTCAGCAGCCGACAGGGGGAAGGAGTGAGGTTGACCCCGCTCGTAGCTATTAAAAAAGATATCGAAGCTCATTGTTTACCTGTCTGTGGTGATCACTCCGGAGGAGGCGTCGACAGGGCGAGGTCGGGCGGGACCAGGTAGGTGAAGCTCTTCGGATCGAACATTACCTTCCACTTGCGCGCTTCGACCGCCTGGCCGTCCTGGCTGCCCGACAGCGTGACGGTGATTGGCGCTGGAATCGTGCCGTTGACGACGCCGACGCGGTAGCGCCAGCGCCGCTTGTCGCAGCGCAGCGGCTCTTCGGGTTCTTCGATATCCATCTCGGTTTCGTCGACGCCGTGGCTACCCAAGTCGGGCGGGGTAGTGCTGTTGTAGGCATCATAGGCGGCCTTGACCTCGGCGCATGGCTGGGCCGGAACGTATTCGCTCGAGCCCGGAAAAGCAGTCAGGATTGCGACGCTGTCCTTGTGCGGTGCCAGCACATTATTAGTCACCGTAACCGGCGAATGGTTCGGATCGCTTCCGGTCTGGGTCTTGATCACCCAGCCCCAAAGGTTCTCGCTCAATGCTTCGAAGTAGACCTGTTCGGGTTGCACGGCGACGCTTGCACTGTACTGCACCTGCAAATTGGCTGCGGTCAGGTTGCCATCGCGTGTTTCGTTCGGTTGCACGTGGAACGCGCCGTAGCGCGCACGGTCACTGCCGTCGACGGCGACGCCGCTGGTCACGAAATACATCTCGTCGCCAATGGGGTTATCCGGGATTTTGACTTGCTGCACCACCCGCATGATGTAGGTGACGTCGTCGTCGTCGACATACACCCAGCCCTTTTTCGCGGCCGAGTATTTGCCGTAGGCGTCGCCCATCACATCATCGATGACGGTCGCTTCATCGATGACAACGCGTTCGGGCGCTGGTGTGATGCTGTTGTGATGGTAGATGGCGTAAGCGAACGTCAACAGCGCCAGCAAACCGACCGCAGCCAGCAGATACAGGAGCACGCGCAGCGAGCGGCGGCGCCCACGCCCGCTCCCGAGCGCCGCGGCATCAATCTCGCCTCCAGCCGGCGCAGGAGCCGGGTGTTCCTTCAGATCGTCCATCGAGCCATCACGCAAATGAATAATGTTACTGATAATCACTCATTGTACGTTCAGTGCCAGGGTTTGAAACGGCATCCGTGCGCGGCTATGCACAGTGCTTGAACGCTTTGGGCAGGAGCAATGAACGTGGTGTCGGAACACGCTGTCCCTCTGGAGTATCGTTGACTGCGACGGCCAGCGCGGTTCTGTCCCATGACGCGTCACTTCCCTTCACGCATACAAAAAACGCCGGGCGAACCCGGCGTTTAACAACAACACAGCAGCCCCCGCCTTATGCCGCCTCGCGCATCCCCAGCGCTGGCCGCGCCGCGCTCTTGAGGGCCGGACGCGCCTGCTGCGCTTCGAAGCGGAACGTCGACACCAGCTGCGACAGCGCCTTCGCCTGCTCCCGCATCGACGTCGATGCGGCGGCCGCTTCTTCGACCAGCGCTGCGTTCTGCTGCGTTACCTGGTCCATTTGCGCGATCGCCTGGTTCACCTGTTCGATGCCGGCTGACTGCTCCTGGCTGGCCATGGCGATGCCCGACATGATGCTGGTCACGCGGCCGATGCTGTCGACGATTTCCTGCATCGTCGCGCCGGCATCCGACACCAGGCGGCTGCCTTCCTCGACCTTGGCGCTCGAGTCGCCGATCAGGGTCTTGATCTCTTTCGCTGCTGCGGCCGAACGCTGCGCCAGATTGCGCACTTCAGAGGCCACGACCGCGAAACCGCGGCCCTGTTCACCGGCACGCGCTGCTTCGACTGCCGCGTTGAGCGCGAGGATATTGGTCTGGAACGCGATGCCGTCGATGACGCCGATGATGTCCACGATCTTCTTCGACGAATCGGTGATGGCGTCCATCGTCTGGACGACGCGCCCGACCGTGTCGCCGCCGCGGCCGGCCACTTGCGAGGCGTTCTGCGCCAGCGTGTTGGCTTCGCGGGCGTTGTCCGCATTCTGGCGCACGGTCGAGGTCAACTCTTCCATCGACGATGCGGTTTCTTCCAGCGCGCCGGCCTGCTGCTCGGTGCGGGCCGACAGTTCGAGGTTGCCGGCCGAGATCTGGTCGGCCGCTTCGGCGATGGTTTCGGTACCGGTGCGCACCTGGCTGACGATGCCGACCAGGTTGTCGTTCATGTCCTTCAGGGCGCCCATCAGCGCGCCCGTCTCGTTCCTGCCCTGGACGACGATCTGGCTGCTCAGGTCGCCCGTGGCGACGGTCTGCGCGACCAGCACGGCTTCTTCGAGCGGGGTCGTGATGCGACGGCCGATCCACCAGGCGAACAGGCCGCCGCAGACCAGCGCGAGGGCGGCCAGCGTGACCTGCAGCTTCAGGCTCGTTGCGAAGCTCTCGTCGATCTTCACCGAATCGGCGGCCACGACGTCCTGCTGGAACTTGACGATGGCGCGCAGGCTGTCGAGATACGACTGCACGCGCGGCAGCATGTCGGTATTGAGGAAGTTGCGCACGGCCGCATCGTCGCCGGCCGCCTTCTGTGCCATCACGCTCTTGCGCGCCTTGCGGTAGCCTTCGCGCTGCTCGTCGACCTTGGCAAACAGGGCCATCGCGGCGGGGTTGTTCGCCAGGCTCGTGGTCAGTTCCTTGTGCACGACGTCCGAACGCTTGGACGATTCGGCGATCGCGTCGAGGAAGTATTTTTCATCGTTCGCATCGGCCATCTTGATCGCGGCGATCGTGCGCGCGGCGTTGGTCTCGATGATGGCCTGCCATTCCTGCAGCAGGGCGAGGCGGTGCAGGCTCTCGCCGGTCAGCTCGTCGGTCAGGTTTTCCGCTTTCTGCATCTGAAACTGGCCAATGCCAACCAGCAGCACCATCGCAGCGAGGATGGTGGCGAAGCCGCCGAGGATCAGCGTGCGGATCTTGAGATTTTGAAAGTTCATGAAATTCCGTCTATCGGTGAAAAGCAAAATTCGTGGCATACAAAGTATTGCCACAAGGCATTGCATTTTCACAGATTCGGAACAGAAAATCCGGAAAAATTGTGCGAAGCACAATGACTTTCGCGGAATGTGGCGCGCTGTGTACGCGTTGTGCACGCGCTGTAATGACGAAGTTTTCGCAGTACGTGCACCCTGAAACGTTTGACGCTGCCAGGGTGGCAGCGTCATTGTTCAGGCACCGGCCGGCGAACGATCAGCGCGACTTGACGAACGGCTTGCCCAGCGCCTTGGGCGCCACCGACTTGGCCATCAGGCCCGCCAGCACGACCACGGTAACGATGTACGGAATCATCTGGATCAGCGAACCCGGGATGCGGCCCACGACCGGCAGGTCGACGCCTTCGATCTGGATCTGCACCGCGGCAAAGAAGCCGAACATCATGCAACCGAGCACCGTGTGCACGGGGCGCCAGTTGCCGAACACCAGCGCCGTCAGTGCCAGGTAGCCGGCGCCGGCCGACATGTCGCGCAAGAAGAAGCCGCTCTGGACGATCGACAGGTAGGCGCCCGAGAACGAGCACAGCACGCCGGCGATGATCATCGCCGTGTAGCGGGTGCGCTGGACCGAGATGCCGGCCGCGTCCGCCGCATGCGGGTTTTCGCCACAGGCGCGCAGGCGCAGGCCGAAGCGGCTGTAGAACAGCACCCAATGCACGATCGGGAGCAGGGCGAAGGCCAGGTACACCAGCACCGAGTGCCCGCCGATCAGGCTGCCGTAGACCCAGCCCAGCACCGGCACGTCGGCCACCAGTTCGGTCCCAGGCAGGATCACGCTCGCCAGGCGCGCCTCGCCGAGGTCCGGCGTGCGCCCGCCCTGCTGGAAGAAGTACTGGGCGACGACGAACGTCAGTCCGCTCATCGCGATATTGATCGCGATGCCGGCCACGAGCTGGTTGCCCTTTTGCGTGATCGAGACGAAGGCCTGGATCAGTGCCAGCACGACGGAGGCGACGATGCCGGCCGCGATGCCCAGCCACGGATCCTGGTAGGTGTAGGCAACGCCGGCCGAGACGAAGGCCGACGCGAGGATCTTGCCTTCGAGGCCGATGTCGACCACGCCGCTGCGCTCGGCGAACAGGCCGGCCATGGCCGCGAACATCAGCACCGGCGCGTTGCGGATGGTGGAGACGACGATACTGGCGAACTGGAAGTCTTCCATGGCTTATCCCTTGCTTGCGCCGTTGTTGGAGCGTGTTGCGTTGATCAGTTTGAGTACCGCCGGCGCGTACATGTTTTCCATGGCGCCGCAGAACAGGATGATCAGGCCCTGGATGAAAATGAAGGTCTCTTGCGGGATGTTCGGTTTTTCCAGCGACAGGTCGAACCCGCCCTGGATCAGCGCGCCGAACAGGATGGACGAGAGCAGGATGCCCACCGGATGCTGGCGGCCCATCAGCGCAATCGCGATGCCGATGAAGCCTGCCCCGGCCGGGAAGTTCAGGCTCAGGTAGTGGGTCGAGCCGAGGATCGAGTTCACGGCCGCCAGGCCCGCCAGGGCGCCCGAGATCAGCATCGCAATGATGATCGTGCGGCTGATCCGCACGCCCGCATAGTGCGCGGCGTGGGCGTTCAGGCCCGTCGCCTGCAGGCGGTAGCCCCAGCTCGAACGCGACACGGCCACCCAGTAGACAACCAGCGCGACCAGGGCCAGGATAAAGGCCAGATTCAGCGGCGTGCTCTCGCCGAAGAACGGCAGCCAGTTCGACAGCAGCGGGATCGCGGCAGCGTCGGTGAAGGTGCGGCTGGCCGGGTTCTGGTCGCCCTCGGGGATCATGTACTTGACGATGATGAAGTTCATCAGGCCGGCGGCGATGAAGTTGAACATGATGGTCGTGACCACCACGTGGCTGCCGCGCTTGGCCTGCAGGTAGCCCGGCAGGAAGGCCCAGGCGGCACCGAAGACGGCGCTGGCAACGATCGCCAGCGGGATCAGCAGCCACGGCGAGAGCGTCGCGTCGAACGCCAGCATCGCCAGCGTCAGGCCCAGGCCACCCAGATACATCTGGCCTTCGGCGCCGATGTTGAACAGGCCCGCCTTCATCGCGATCGACACGGCCAGGCCGGTAAACACGAAGGTCGACGCGTAGAACAGCGTGTAGCTCAGGCCTTCCGGATTGATGACGGCGCTGTTGACGAGGATTTGCAGCGACTCGACCGGGCTTTCGCCCAGCAGATGGATCACGAGCGCCGCGACCAGCAGGGCAGAGAGCAGATTCAGGACCGGCAGGACAAAGCCCGAGGCCCAGCGTGGGAGTTCAGTGGTTTTCATGATTTGTGCATCCCGCCCATCAACAGGCCAATGCGGGTCGTGTCGAATTCGTCGATCGGCAATTCGCCGGTAATGCGCCCGCCCGACATCACGATGATGCGGTCCGCCAGCGCGCGCACTTCTTCCAGCTCGGTGGAGACCAGCAGGATCGCGACGCCCTCGTCGCGCAGGCGCAGCAACTGCGTGTGGATGCTCTCGATGGTGCCGATGTCCACGCCGCGCGTGGGCTGGCCCACCAGCAGCAGCTTGGGCGCCGCAGAGACCTCACGCGCGATGACGACCTTCTGCTGATTGCCGCCCGAGAGCAAGCCGATGCGCACGTTGGGGTCTTTCGGGCGCACATCGAAGGCCTCCAGCAAATGGGCGCAGCGCTTGGCAATGGCGTCGAAATCGAACAGGCCCATGCCTTTCGTGACGCGCTCCTGGTAGCCGAACACGGTGTTCTGCATGACCGAGAAATCCTTGATCACGCCGTCGCGCAGGCGGTCTTCCGGCACGTGGCCGATGCCCATGTCGCGCAATTCGGCGGGCAGGCCGTCGGCGTTCGAGCGGCCGGCCCAGGGCAGAGGCTTGCCTTCCACAGCCACGGTGCCGGACGTCGGCAGGCGCATGCCCGACAGGATGTGCATCAGCTCGCTCTGGCCATTGCCCGACACGCCGGCAATGGCGACGATCTCGCCGGCGCGCACCGAGAGGGCGATGTCGCCCAGCAGCTGCACGCCGTTGGCGTCTTTCAGTTGCAGGTTCTCGACCTGCAGCACCGGGGCGCCCGGCGCATACGGTTTGCGCGGCAGGTTGCCTTCGATCGGACGGCCGACCATCATATTGGCCAGCTGCTCCTTGCTGGTGTCGACCGTGGCGACGGCGCCGGCCAGGCGGCCGGCGCGCATCACGGTCACCTGGTCGGTGATGTCCATGATCTCGCCCAGCTTGTGGGTGATCAGGATGATGGTCTTGCCCTGTTCCTTGAACAGCCGCAGGATGTCGAACAGCGATGCGATTTCCTGCGTGGTGAGCACGGCGGTCGGCTCGTCCAGGATCAGGATCTCGGCGCTGCGGTAGATCTGCTTGAGGATTTCGACGCGCTGCTGCGCGCCCACCGACAGGTCGGAAATCACGGCCAGCGGATCGACGTCGAGGTGGTAGCGCGCGCAGATCTCGCGCAGCTTCACTTCCGTCTCGCGGCGTTTCTTCGACAGCTTGAAGGCGCCTTCGGCCCCAAGCATCACGTTGTCGAGCACCGTCATGTTCTCGACCAGCATGAAGTGCTGGTGGACCATGCCGATGCCAAGGGCGATGGCTTCCTGGCTCGAGCGGATCTGCTGCTCCTTGCCGTTGATGACGAGCTGCCCGCTGTCGGCATGGTAGTAGCCGTACAGGATGCTCATCAGGGTGGATTTGCCCGCGCCATTTTCGCCGATCACACCATGGATCGAACCCTTGGCGATCGAGAAGCTGACGTCGGCGTTCGCCTGCACCGGCCCGAAGGCCTTGCTCACGTTGCGAAATTCTACGGCTGGCTGCATTGCGATCTGTCGTAAAAAGGAAGTGTGCTTATCATTCAAAAGCGCGCCGGACCGGTAATCAACCGGCGCGGCGCGCTTCGAATGGAATGAAGGTGATCAGACCGGGCAGGAACTGCCGGCGCGGTAATCGATGACCTTGATCTTGCCGTTGATGATGTCCTGGCGTACGCCGTTGACGCGCTTTTCGATTTCCGGCGTGACGACCGCGCGGTTATCCTTGTCGAGCACCCAGTCGACGCCGCCTTCTTTCAGGCCCTTGTAGGTGACGCCTGCTTTCCAGGTGCCTTTCTTGACTGCCATGAACGAGTCATACACGGCCACGTCGACGCGCTTGACCATCGAGGTCAGCATCGTGCCCGGGTGCAGGTAGTTCTGGTTCGAGTCGACGCCCACGGCCAGCTTGCCCTTGGTCTTGGCCATCTGCAGCGCGCCCATGCCGCTGCCGCCGGCCACGGCGAAGACCACGTCCACGCCACGGTCAAATTGCGCGCGTGCCAGTTCGCCGCCTTTGGCCGGGTCGTTCCAGGCTGCTGCCGTGGTGCCGACCATGTTCTGGATGATTTCCGCTTTTGGTGCCTGCGCCTTTGCGCCCTGGCCATAGCCGCAAGCGAATGCGCGGATCAGCGGAATGTCCATGCCGCCGACAAAGCCGAGCTTCTTGGTCTTGGACGCCATGGCCGATGCCACGCCGACCAGATACGCGCCTTCCTGCTCCTTGAACATCACCGATTCGATATTCGGGCCTTGCGCCACGCTGTCGATCAAGATGAAGCGCACGTTCGGGAATTCACGGGCGACTTTTTGCACGGCCTGGGTTTGCGAGAAACCGATGGCGGCGATCAGGTCGACCTTCTTGCGCGCCAGACCGCGCATGACTTGCTCGGCCTGGGTATCACTATTGGCCTGGACCTCGAACACCTTCACGCCGGTCTCTTTCGAGAAGCGCTGCAGGCCCTCGAAGGCCGACTGGTTGAACGACTT
The DNA here is from genome assembly GCF_014200505.1 of Massilia aurea. Lineage (GTDB taxonomy): Bacteria > Pseudomonadota > Gammaproteobacteria > Burkholderiales > Burkholderiaceae_D > Telluria > Telluria aurea_B. The sequence goes on from NZ_JACHBX010000005.1 coordinate 404,860, forward strand.
GTCGAACTTGCCGCCCGCATCGTAGACCATGCCGAATTTCGGCGCGGCGATCGGTGCGGTCGATGGCGCTGCCAGCGCGCTGCCGGCAAGGCACATGGCCGCCACGGTGATGCTGAGTTGCTTGAATTTCATGGTTGAGCTCCTGGAATAGCGATATTGTACCCGCCGCATGCCTTGCGATGGGATCGGCTGCGCGATTGTCGCAGCACGGCGCCGTGCAAGTGGTTACGGTTTGTATCTGGGGAGGGTCGTTGAGGCCAGGCCCGCGCCCTTCGGGCACAAGCTGTCAAATATGCATCAAGCTGCAAGTTGATGACAAATACGATTTTACTTCCCAATTTATTCGCTGGAAATATAAATGCTGACAAATTCGGCGATTATTTTGCGGTGAGGGCCAGATCGGGCGCTGCCGCCGTCGTTTCGACGGGTGGCGTGGCATTGGCCACGGCATCGGCCACGGCAGCAGCAGCGGCCGGCGTCACCGGCGCGCTGAACTGGCGCGTGAGGAAACCGGCGACCATGTCGTGCGTCGCTTCCAGATACGGGATGGTCATGTGGTCGGAATCCGGCACCACTTCGTCGGCCACCAGCGCGCCCAGCTTGGCCACCAGGAGGTCGGTGTGGAAATGGGGCACGACGTCGTCGCTGGCGGCGCGCAGCACGTAGGTAGGCGCCTTGAGCATCGGTGCGTACTTGATTGACTCGAAGCGGTGGCGCAGCATGTACTCGATGGGCATCACGCGGAAGCGCCGCTTGGCAATCGCCAGGATCGAATCGTACGGCGTGATCAGCACGACCGAATGCGCGGGGCGTTCGCGCGCCACCTGTACGGCGACACCGGAGCCCAGGCTGCGGCCGACCACGGCGATGCGCTGCGGGTCGACCTGGCCGCGTGTGGCGAGCCAGTCGTAGAGCAGGGCGCCGTCCTCGATCATGTGGATCTCGGCCGGGATGCCTTGCGAGTCGCCATAGCCGCGGTAATTCATCGCCAGCACGGTCATGTTGGGAAACAGCTTGCCGGCGTCGCGCGCGACCCACGACACTTCTTCGGAGCGTCCGCCGAAGTACAGCACGGCAGGGCGCGGGCCGGGAATGACGGGCGTCATCAGCCAGCCGGCCAGGCGCGTGCCGTCCTTGGCGCGCAAGACGACAGGGCGGGTGCGGTGACCGCTTGAACGGGGACTTTTCACTTCGCGTTCGAGCGTCGGATTGAACACAAGGCGGCGCTGGTTGGCCGCGACGGCAGCGGTCAGGCCCAGCCACAGCATGCTGGCCAGTCCAGTGAGTCCCGCCGCCATTTTTTTCGAGGTGTCCATGCTTGCAAGTCTACGCCTGCTGTCGAGTTTTGTTCTTAGAGGCATTCTTCTATGCATGGTCAATGATGGTTTGTCAGCCTAAAAAGTTGTTTTATTCCAACATGGCAGAGGCTGCCCTATGGTAGCGATGCCGGACGGCACGCTTGCGCCGCCGGTTTGGGTTTCCGGTAGGATTGATGCATCCGGCCACGTGCCATCTCCTGGAGTCTTTGTGCATTTTCTTCTGACCTATGATCTGGCCCCCGACTATCTCGAACGTCGCGGTGAATTTCGCGACGCCCACCTGGCGCTGGCGTGGGAAGCGCAGGAGCGTGGCGAGCTGATTCTTGCCGGTGCCATGGCCGAGCCGGCCGACAAGGCCGTCCTCGTGTTCGACTGCGAGACCGCAGAGCTGGTGCAGCTGTTCGCGGCGCGCGACCCGTACGTGCTCAATGGCCTCGTGCGCGCCTTCCACGTGCGCCAGTGGAATACGGTGGTCGGTGACCTGGCGACCAATCCCGTCCGGCCCGGCTAACCTTCATCCGACATTCGCCTCGGCGCCCCATGAACATCGGGTAAGATTGCCCGCGTTTATCACCGCCGGGGAAAGCAATGCAATCTGCTGTGAATCTGTGGCCACTGCTCGGCGTGGTCGTCATTGTGGTCGGGTTCGTGCTGCGCGCCAATCCGGTGCTGGTGGCTGTGGCCGCCTGCGGCGTGACCGGCGTTGCCGCCGCGATGTCGGTCATGACGCTGCTCGAAACGCTTGGCGCTGCCTTCCTCAAGACCCGCAACCTGCCACTCATCCTGCTGCTGCCGCTGGCCGCCATCGGCCTGCTCGAGCGCTTCGGTCTGCGTGACCGCGCCCAGGCCGCCATTGGCAAGGTGCGCTCGGCCACCGCCGGGCGCCTGCTGATCGTTTACCTGTTCGCGCGCGAGAGCACGGCAGCGCTGGGCCTGACCAGCCTGGGCGGGCATCCGACAATGGTGCGCCCGCTGGTCGCGCCAATGGCCGAAGCAGCGGCCGAAGCGCAGCACGGTCCGCTGCCACAGCGCATCCGCTACCGGATCCGCGCGATGTCGGCGGCCACCGACAATATCGGCCTGTTCTTCGGCGAAGACATCTTTGTGGCGTTCGGCGCCATCGTCCTGATGCACACGATCCTGCAGGCCGAAGGCATCGAGGTCAATCCGCTGCACATCGCGCTGTGGGGCATCCCGACGGCGATCACGGCGTTCGTCATCCACGCCTGGAACCTGCGGCGCCTTGACGCCGAGATTGCCCGCGCCGTGCTGGACGAGAAGGGCGCCGTATGACGCTCTCGATCGATCACTTCTACATTCTCGTCGGCCTGCTGCTGGCGGCCGTGGCCATCATGAACCTGGTGGACCGCAGCAATCCGCGGCGGGTCACGACGGCCCTGTTCTGGGGCCTGTACGCGCTGCTGTACCTGGCGGGCGAAGCGCTGCCGCTGGCGGCGGTCGGCGCCCTCATGATCGGCATGGCGCTGCTGGCCGGCTTTGGCGGCGTCAAGGCCGGCCAGCCCAAGGCGCTGGCGCCCGAAGCGCGCCAGGCCAGCGCCGCGCGGCTGGGCAACCGCCTGTTCATCCCGGCGCTGCTGCTGCCGCTGGTGACGGTCATCGGCGCGACCCTGCTGAAGGACGTGCAGCTGGGCGGCCTGCCGCTCCTTGATCCGGCCCACATCACCATCGTCAGCATGGGCTGCGGCGCGGTCGTGGCGCTGATCGCTGCCTGCTGGCTCACGCGCGCCACGCCGCTGCAGGGCGTGCGTGAAGCGCGCCGCCTGGTCGATGCGATGAGCTGGGCCGTCGTGCTGCCGCACATCCTGGCGGTGCTGGGCCTGCTGTTTTCCGAAGCGGGGGTCGGCAAGGCAGTGGCGCACCTGACGACGACCTATATCGGCCTGGATTCGGCGTTCATCGCGGTGGCCGTCTACTGCCTCGGCATGGCCTTGTTTACGATCGTGATGGGCAACGGCTTTGCCGCGTTTCCCGTCATGGCAGGCGGCGTCGGGATTCCGGTGCTGGTGGGCGTGTACGGCGCCAACCCGGCCGTGATGGCGGCAATCGGCATGTTCAGCGCGTATTGCGGTACCCTGATGACGCCGATGGCGGCCAACTTCAATATCGTGCCGGCGGCGCTGCTGGAACTGCCCGACAAGAACGCCGTGATCCGGGCCCAGATCCCGAGTGCGCTGCCGATCCTGGTGGCCAATATCTTTTTGCTCTACTTTTTGATGAACCTGTGATGATCAAGACTGTGTTGCTGACGGGCTTCGAGCCGTTCAATGGCGCCACCATCAATCCGGCCTGGGAGGCTGTGCGCGCGCTGGAAGGCTGGCAGGGCGACAGTTTTCAGGTCGAGGTGCGCCAGTTGCCGTGCGTGTTCGGCGACGCCATCGAGGATCTGACGGCGCTGATCGATGAGCTGCATCCGGATGTCGTGATCGCGGTGGGCCAGGCAGGCGGGCGGCCGGATATCTCGGTCGAGCGGGTGGCGATCAATGTCGACGATGCGTCGATTCTGGACAACGGCGGGCAGCAGCCGGTCGATACGGCGATTGCCGCCGATGGTCCGGCCGCGTATTTCTCGACGCTGCCAATCAAGGCGATCGTGCACGCGTTGCGCGCACGGGGGCTGGTGGCGGGGGTCTCGCAGACGGCCGGCACGTTCGTTTGCAACCATGTGTTCTATGGCCTGATGCATCACGCGGCGATGCAGCCGCAGCCGATCAAGGCAGGCTTTATCCACGTGCCGTTTTTGCCGGAGCAAGCAGCCGCGCGGCCGGATGCGCCACCGTCGATGGCGCTGGAAGACATCATCGCCGGGGTCAAGCTGGCGGTGGAAGTCACGCTCGGCGTCGACACCGACCTGCGCGAAGCAGGCGGCGCGACGCACTAACTCGTCCTGAAGACCGTCGTTCCCGCGCAGGCGGGAACCCAAGTCATCAGCGCAGCCACCAGTGCAAATGACAGTGGCCCAGCGCGCACACTTGGGTTCCCGCCTTCGCGGGAACGACGCTGGTGTGGCGCACTGACATATCCTGAAAACCGTCGTTCCCGCGCAGGCGGGGACCCAAGTCATCAGCGCAGCCACCAGTGCAATTGACAGTGGCCCGGCGCGCACACTTTGGTTCCCGCCTTCGCGGGAACGACGCTGGTGTGGCGTACTGACGTGTCCTGAAAACCGTCGTTCCCGCGCAGGCGGGGACCCAAGTCATCAGCGCAGCCAAGCGGGCAATCGATAGTGGCCTGGCGCGCACACTTGGGTTCCCGCCTTCGCGGGAACGACGCTTTAGTGGGTTCCCGCCTTTGCGGGAACGACGCGGTGGTGGATTACCGCAGCTTGATCGTGGTGACGGCTTTTTCGTCACGCAGCTCGAATGCGGCATCCTCGAAGCTCGGCGGACCGAAGCGGCCACGGGCATCGCGGCTGAATGCGTACGGCTCTTTCGGGATGCCCAGCACGTTGCGATCGAGCTTGCCGTTGTCGTTCTCGTCCTGATACGACAGCACGGCCCACGAACCGGTCGGTACGCCATCGACCGTGACGACCGTCTCACCCGCCTTGGCCGGGGCCGAGCCCGAATACGCGCAATCCTTTAAAAAGGTCGTCTTGTCGCACACGGCGACGAGCACCTTGCCCTTGGCCGTGACGCCCTGGACGCGCACTTCGATCGATGCGGCCGAGGCGCTGCCTGCGGCGCAGAATGCTGCGGCGAGTGCTAAAGTACGAAAAGTCGATTGCATGTATTCTCCAATGGTTCAATTGTTGGTGTATCGTGTTTGACCGCCTGCCGCCGTTGCTGCGCTACCGTGCGCGGCGGTCGCATGTTAGGCTGTCGGCATCCGCTTCCATGCCCGCCATCCCATCAAGGCGCTTACTTCATTATGCTGCTCAACGCGCTCATCGTTATCGCCACCATCGCCTTCATGGAATTGTTTTCCATCGTCGCGCACAAGTACATCATGCACGGCTTCGGCTGGGGCTGGCACCGCTCGCACCACGAGCCGCGCACCGGCTGGTTCGAAAAGAACGACCTGTACGCCGTTGTCTTTGCCGGCATCGCCATCGCCCTGATCTGGTTCGGCACGCGCGGTTACGGGCGGATCGAATGGATCGGCGCCGGCATGACCGGCTACGGCCTGCTGTACTTCATCGCCCACGATGGCCTGGTGCACCAGCGCTGGCCGTTCCGCTACGTGCCGCGCAGCGGCTACTTCAAGCGCCTGTACCAGGCCCACCGCATGCACCATGCGGTCGAGGGCAAAGAGGGCGCCGTGTCGTTCGGCTTCCTGTACGCGCCGCCCGTCACCAAACTCAAGCAGCAGTTGCAGGCCCAGCAGAACCAGTTGCGGGGGCCGCGCGGCCAGGCCGCTGCCACAGACCACGCCGCACCGGCAGCTCGCGACTAGCCCCAAAACGCGAGGCCAGCGCCTGCAGCCCGCCCAGCGCGAGCAGGCGCAGCTTGGTCGCCTTTGACGTGCCGACCCGCTTGTCCCACGCGCGCGGTCCGCGCCGTTTCACTTCCACCCCGATCTGCCGATACACATTGCGCGCCGTGGCAATCGCCCACGCCGAGCGCAGCGGCAACGCCGCCAGGCCGATCGATGCCGACGCGTAGTAGGGCTCCGCATGGTCCACCAGGCGCGCAGCCACTGTCGCCAGTGCGGCCCGGTGGCGCGGCAGCGCGACCAGATCCGGCTGGATGCCGGCCTCGAGCAGCCACGCGTCCGGCACGTAGCAACGGCCGATGGCGGCGTCGTCGATGATGTCACGCGCGATATTCGTCAGCTGGAACGCGAGGCCCAGGTCGCAGGCCCGGTCGAGCACCGCCTCGTCGCGCGCGCCCATGATCGACGCCATCATCAGCCCGACGACGCCGGCCACGTGGTAGCAGTAGCGCAGCGTGTCGTCGATCGTGCGATAGCGCGCCTCGTTGACGTCCATCGCAAAGCCCGCCAGGTGATCGTACGCATAGCGCGGCGCGATCGCGTGGCCCAGCGCCACTTCCTGGAACGCGGCAAAGGCCGGGTCGCGCATCGGCTCGCCCTCGTAGGCGCGGCGGGTGTTGTCGTACAGCCGGTCGAGTTCGAACGGCGCATCGTGCGTGACCTGCGCCATCGGGGCGCTGGCAAAGCCCAGCTCCTGGCCGTCGACGACGTCGTCGCAGTGGCGGCACCACGCATACAGCATCAGCACGGCACGCCGCGTGGCCGGCGGGAACAGTTTGGCCGCCGCTGCAAAGCTCTTCGACCCGACCTCGATGGTCTGGGTCGCGTGCGCCATCAGGTTCTGGCCAGCCTGCGTCGTCATCGCAGCCCTCCGGCATGCGCTCCCGCGTTGACACCTTCGAGCATCAGGCCGGCCGTGGCCTTGGCCGAACCGATCACGCCCGGCACGCCCGCGCCCGGGTGGGTGCCGGCGCCGACCAGGTACAGGTTCGGCAGTTCGGCGTCGCGGTTGTGCGGACGGAACCAGGCGCTTTGCGTCAGGATCGGCTCGAGCGAGAAGGCCGAACCCACGTGCGCATTGAGCTCGTCGCGGAAGTCGTTCGGCGTGAAGATGCGGCTCGTGACCAGCTGGCTGCGCAGGCCCGGCATGTAGCGCTTCTCGAGGTAGTCGAAGATGCGGTCGCGGTAGCGCGGCCCTTCGACATCCCAGTCGATCGGCGCATTGCCCAGGTGCGGCACCGGCGCGAGCACGTAGTGGCTGCCGCAGCCCGGTGGCGCCAGCGACGGGTCGGTCACGCACGGCGCGTGCAGGTACAGCGAAAAGTCGTCGGCCAGCTTGTCGCTCTTGAAGATCTCGGTGATCAGGTCCTTGTAGCGCGCGCCGAAGCAGACCGTGTGGTGCTGCAGCTGCTCATGGTGCTTGTTCAGGCCGAAGTAGATCACGAACAGCGAATTGCTCCAGCGCTTCTTGCGCAGCGTCTCGCCCTGGCTGCTGCCGCGACCGTGGTTGCTCAGCAGGTTGGCGTAGGTGTGCACGACGTCGGCATTCGAGGCAACGGCGTCGGCCGGGAACCAGCGGCCGTCTTCGAGGCGCACGCCGCTGGCCAGGTTGCCGACGGTTTCGATGCGCGCCACGGGGGCGTTCAGTTCGAGCTTGCCGCCCATGTCCTGGAACAGGCGCACGAGGCCATTGACGAGTGCACCGGTGCCGCCGCGCGGGAACCAGACGCCCCAGCGCCGTTCCAGCGCGTGGATCAGCGTGTAGATCGAGCTGGTGGCAAATGGATTGCCGCCCACCAGCAGCGAATGGAACGAGAAGGCCTGGCGCAGGTGCTCGTTCTTCACGAAGCGCGAGACCATGCTGTAGACGCTCTTCCATGCTTCGAGGCGCGCCAGCTTCGGGCCGGCGTTGATCATGTCGCGGAACGACAGGAACGGCACCGCGCCCAGCTTCAGATAGCCCTCGTCGAACACGGCTTTCGAATAGGCGAGAAAACGCTGGTAGCCGGCCACGTCAGCCGGATTGAGGGCATGGATCTGGCGGTCGAGCGCTTCCTGGTCGTTCGCGTAGTCGAAGAAGGTGCCGTCTTCCCAGCACAGGCGGTAGAACGGCGTGACCGGCAGCATTTCGACGTAGTCGCTCATCTTCTTGCCGCACACCGTGAACAGTTCTTCGATCGCGGTCGGATCCGTGATGACGGTGGGGCCGGCGTCGAACGTGAAGCCCTGGTCTTCGTAGACGTAGGCGCGGCCGCCCGGTTTGTCGCGTTTTTCGAGCAGGGTGGTCTGCGTGCCGCCGGCCTGCAGCCGGATGGCCAGGGCCAGGCCACCGAAGCCGGCGCCGATCACGACGGCGCGCTTGGGTTCGATTTTCATCTGGTTCATTCGGGATTCCTGATCTGATGTGGTTGTGTCTTGCGGACGGCGACGAAGGCTTCCATGACCGGGACCGGCGGCTTGCCGGTCAACAGGCGCAGCTTGTCGGCGAATGTCAGGCGGCCGGCGTAAAAGCGCGCGATCATTGGCGCGCCCAGGCGGTAAAAGCGCTGCATCACGTGCCAGCGGTGGTCGGGGCTGCCGGCCATGAACAGCATGCGGTTGAGCATGCGGAAAAAGCCCTGGCGCTGCCACTCTGCGCGCGCCTCGGTGCGGATCGCGGCAAACAGTGATTGTGCCGCAAATGGCGCTGCAAGGTCGGGCAGGGCCGCAATGCGTTCGGCCAGGCGCACGGCCACCGGCAGCGAATAACCGGTCGTCTGGTGAAACAGGCCGGCGCGCAGGCCGACGGTGGGCTGGCCGTCCAGCGCAGCCCAGAAGCGGTCGAAGTCGCCGGCCAGCACGATCGGCAACGAGCCCTGTTCTTCGCGCAGCACGTCGCGGATCTGCCAGCCGCGCCCGGCCGCGTAGGCGGCGATGTTGGCGCGCAGCCGTTCCGGTTCCCAGACCGAGCTGTCGACGTAATGGGTGTCTTCGATCAGCACGCGGTCGGGGCCAAACGGCAGCAGGTAGACGAAGCGGTAGCCGCCTTGCTGGGCCACGCTCGCATCCATGATCAACGGCTGGCTCAAGCCGTGCGGCGCGTGCAGGCGTACTTCCTGGCCCAGAAAGGTCTGGTAGCCAAGCGCCAGGTGCGGGCTGGCGCTGGGGCCGCGCCCGTCGATGACGGCGTGCGCATGCAGCAGCGTGCCATCGGCCAGGCGCACGCTCGTGGGCGTGACGGCGTCGATCCGCACGCCGGTGCGCAGCAGCGGGCCGAGGGCGGCTTCGATCGTGCGCGCAAAATCGGGCGAGGCAATGCTGGCGTAGCCGCCATTCAGCGCGCGCGCGTGTTCGGGGAACACGACGTCGTAGCCGGGCCAGCGGTGCGAGACAAGCGGCGCGATCCAGCGCAGCTGGGCCGCCGTCAGGTCGCTGTCGTGGAACGACCAGGTATGGTTGCCGCCCAGGTGCCGGCCCTGCTCGAGCAGCAGGATGCGCAGTTCTGGGCGCTCAGTCTGCAGGCGCCAGGCGATCAGGCTGTTGGCCAGGCCGCCGCCGACCAGGATCAGGTCATGGTCGATGCTGTCACGACTACTGTTGCTGCGCTCATCCATGGCTGGCCACCGCCGTTGGCAGGTGCAGAGCGGTCTCGATGATGTCGGCTGCGCGCGGCGCACCACCGGCAACGCGGATCGCGTCGGACAATGGCGCCATGCGTGCAGCGAAATCCGGTTCGGCCAGCAGCCGGCTCAGCTTGCGCACCAGGTCGGCCACACTGCTCATGCGCGGTGAGGCGCGCAGACCAACGCCACTGTACTCGACGCGCGCCGCGCCGCCCGGGTGGTCGAAGGCAATCGGCAGCGCCAGGATCGGCGTGCACGCCGCCACTGCTTCCATGATGGTGTTCGCGCCGGCATGCGAGACGATGGCGTCGGCGCGCGCCAAGACGGCCAGTTGCGGTACATAGGCGTGCACGCGCGTGCTGCCGATGGCTTCGAGTGCGCGCACCTGCGCGTCATTCAGGCCGCCGCAGTGGGCGATCAACAGGTCGGCATCGAGCTGCTTGCAGGCCTTGGCGATGCGCTTGAAGAGGCTGTAGCGGTCGCTCACCAGCGTGCCGAGCGACGCGTAGATGAACGGGCGCTTGCTGGATGCCGGCGGCAGGAACGGCGCCAGTTCTTGGGGGCTCAAGGCCGGCGCCACATTGGCCGCGTGCAGCGGCCCGACATGGTGAAAATGCGCCGGCAGTTCGCGGCGCGGGAAATCGAAGCCCGGCACGATCTGCGCAATCTGCGCCAGCGGCGACAGGCATTCGTGCAGCATGCTGCGCGGTGGCAGGCCAAGGCGTTGGGCCTGCGCCGCAATCGCGCGGTGGTGCGGGCCCATCATCCAGTCATACACGCGCGTGCTGCCTTCGACGATCTTGAAGGCGCGCTCGCTGTCCTCGTACACGAACGGCATCACCGGCAGCGGAATGCCCGGCTCGCGGTTGACGGGCAGGGCGCACGCGATCGAGATGAACGGCATGCCGATGCTCTCGGCCACCATGCCGCCGGCCGCTTCCATCTGGTCGGCCAGCACGCAGTCGACCTGCAGCGCCTTCAGCGCGGCCGGCAGTTCGCGGCACAGCATCTCGGTGCTGGCGGCCATGTCGAGGATCACGCGGCGCAGGCCCAGCGGGCTGCCGGGATTGGCCACGCGCGCGAGCATCGCAGGCAGCGAGCCGGCCGGGTGGGTGGCCGCGCCGATGGCGTGAAAGCCGACGCGCGCATCCTTGACGTAGGCGGCCGCGTCCGGGCGATGGATGAAGGTGACGCGGTGGCCGCGCGTGACGAGTTCGCGCGCCAGCACCATCAGCGTGTTGAAGTGGCTATACAGGGCCGGAGCCACGACCGCGAAGTGCGTCATGCGAGGGGTGATCAGATCAGGGATTCGATTCGGAGAATTCAGTTCAGGCGCAACTCGGCCAGCTGGGGGCTCGGACGCAGTTCGCGCGGCTTGGCAGGTTCGGCGATAAAGCGCGTGCCCTTGGCTTCCTTGGCGAACAGCGCGCCCATGAAATGCCGCGTGCGGCCCTTGCCGCCGACGGCGGCGCCCAGGCAGCGATCGGCCTCGATCAGGCAGGCCGACAGGCGGCGCTGCGCTTCGTCGAAGCCGAGCGTATTGATCAGGGTGGCCTTGCCGATGTCCTTGCCGGTGTCCTTGCCCGTGATCGCGCTGTCATTGCCGGCGCCGTCCAGGAAGTCATCCTTGATCTGGAACGCCTGGCCGGCTGCCAGCGCAAAGGCGCGCAGCTGCTGCGACACGCTTTCGTCGGCATGGCACATGATCGCGGCCATATCGACGGCAACGCCCAGCAGCAGGCCGGTCTTGAGTTCATTGGTGGTGGCAATCGCCTCGGGCGAGCGCGCGCCGCCGTGCAGGTCTTCGAACTGGCCGCGCACGAGGCCCTGGTCGCCCACCGTCTGCGCCAGCGTCGCGACCAGGCGCGCACGGGTGGCCGGCTGGATATCCTGGGATTGCGACAGCACGCCAAAAGCGCGGCTCAGCAGGGCCACCGAGGCCAGAATGGCGACGTCCTGGCCGAACTGGATGTGGATTGCCGGTTTGCCGCGGCGCAGGCTGGCGTCGTCCATGCATGGCAGGTCGTCGAGAATCAGCGACGCCGCATGCACCAGTTCGACCGAGCAGGCCACGTCGATCAGGGCAGGCGAGGCGCAGCCGAGATCGCGCGCCACCAGCATGACCAGCAGCGGACGCATGCGCTTGCCGGCTGACAGGGCCGACGTGCGCATGGCCTTGGCCAGGCTGTCGGACTGGCCGTTTGCGCTCAATAGTTGTTCAATGCGGTCGTCGATCGCCGAGCGCAGCGTGTCGATGTCATCGAACACGGCGTCGTCGAATTTTTTCAGGCGGAGCCCGTCGTAGCGCGGCGTTGCTGTAGTCATACGAGCTCCTCTGGAAAATTGATGGTCTTGATAACTATCATACCGGACCCAAAGTTAAAAAATAATTAATTGGCCTCAATCGTGCGTAGTTTCCTGCCTAGAAATTATACACATGCATGCAAAAAAGCAATGCATGACGGGTCAATATCGGTTCGATAGTTCACGCGGCAGGTGGATCGGGGAAAAGGATTTTCAGAAACGCCCGCACCACCGGCGCATCGTCCTGTGCCGGGTAACTGATGTACAGGTTGGCCGACGGCGCATGCTCGTTAATTGGCAGGAAGCGCACCCCCGGCCAGCCGATGCGGCTCGTCGTTTCCGGCATCAGGGCCACGCCCAGGCCAGCGCCCACCATCGCCAGCAGCGTCTGCGGCTCGGCCGCTTCCTGGAAAATGGTCGGCTCAAAGCCTGCGTTCACGCAGCATTGCATCAGGTAGCGCGGCTCGGCCGACTGGTCCAGGTGCAGCGTCAGCATCGGCTCGCCGGCGATGTCGAGCAGCGAAATTGCGTCACGGCTAGAGAGCGGATGGCGCGCATTGACGGCCACGCAGAACTGCTCCTTGAAGCACAGCTCCTGACGTAGATTGGCAGCCTTCAGCACGTCCGGCTCGATGCGCGGCTCGCGCCAGAAGCCCACGTCAATCTGCTTGTTGCGCAGTGCTTCCCACTGGTCGTTCGGGCCCAGCTCGTGGATCGTCCACGTCACGCGCGGGAAATCCGTCTGGAAGCGTTCGAGCAGGCCCGGAATCGGCCCCCACATCGCCGAGCCGACGATGCCCACGCGCAGCCGGCCCACCTGGCCGCGGTCGATCTGGCGGATGGTGTCAATTGTCATGCGCATCCGGCCCAGCAGGTCGGCTGCCTCGACCATCAGCGCGCGTCCCGCCACGGTCAGCTCGAAGCTGCGCGTCGTGCGGGTAAACAGGCGCACCCCCAGTTCGCTTTCGAGCTTCATGATCTGCTGCGACAGCGGCGGCTGCGAAATATGCAGGCGCTCGGCGGCGCGGCTGAAGCTCTTTTCTTCAGCCACCGCCAGGAAGTACTTCAGTTGTTTCAGGTCGATCGACATGGGCGGCTACGCTGACGACTCAGGCCGCGCGGTGGTTCAGCGCCACGGCTAGGCGCGCGCCGATCAGCGCGTTGTGCTTGACCAGTGCGATATTGGTGGCCAGGCTGCGGCCCTCCGTCAGCTCCTTGATGCGGCCCAGCAGGAACGGCGTGACCTTCTTGCCGGTGACGTTCTGGCTCGCCGCTTCGCCCAGTGCCTGCGTGATGATGGTGTCGATTTCGGCGGGCGCCATCGCGGCGTCAGCCGGCACCGGATTGCTCACCACGACGCCGCCGGCCAGGCCGAGCTGCCACTTGGTGCGGATGAACGCCGCCTGGTCTTCGGGCGAGTCGATCTGGAAGTCGGCCTGGAAGCCGCTCTCGCGCGTGAAGAAGGCCGGAAAGCCGGGCTGGCCGACGCTCAGCACCGGTACGCCATGCGTTTCCAGGTATTCGAGCGTCAGGCCAATGTCGAGGATCGATTTGACGCCAGCGCAGACGACCGCCACGCTGGTCTGCGCCAGTTCCTGCAGGTCGGCCGAGATGTCGAAGCTCGTTTCGGCGCCGCGGTGCACGCCGCCGATGCCGCCGGTGACGAAGACTTCGATGCCGGCCAGCTGCGCGCAGATCATCGTCGCAGCGACGGTGGTTGCGCCCAGGCGCGCCTGCGCCAGCACGTAGGCCAGGTCGCGCCGGCTCACTTTCATTGCGTCCGGCGAGGCGCCCAGCAGTTCGAGCTGATCGTCCGACAGGCCGATGCAGATCTTGCCGGCAATGACGGCGATCGTGGCCGGCACGGCGCCGGCGTCGCGGATGATCTGCTCGACTTCGCGCGCGGTGCGCACGTTCTGCGGGTACGGCATGCCGTGCGAGATGATGGTCGATTCGAGGGCGACAATCGGTTTGCCGGCGGTGCGGGCGGCGGCCACTTCGGGCGAGAGCAGGAGGAAGTTGTGCATGAGAGGTCTCTGGTTAGTCTTTAAGAAGGCGCGGGCTGTCGACAGGTTCGTCGAGCAGTCCAGGCGCAAGTTGTGGGCAGACGGTCTGCGCGCAGCCGATGGTCATGGCGGACAGGGCCAGGCCGCGGCGGCAGGCCAGGTCGAGCGATGAGGCGCCGCTGTACAGGCTCCAGCAGACGGCAGCGGCAAACGCGTCGCCGGCGCCGGTGACGTCGACCACGTCGACGGCGGGTGCGGCCAGGCTGCGCAGGCCATCGGGCGTTGTAAACATGACGCCCTGGGCGCCGCGCGTGACGATCACGTCCTGCGCGCCGTCGGTCTGCAGATCAAGGCAGGCGCGCGCGATTGCGGCCTCGCTGTCCATCGCGCGGCCGGCGCGTTCTGCCAGTTCGCCCAGGTTCAGGATCAACAGACGCAGGCCGCGCAGGTCGCGTGGCAGGCGGTTGATCTTCGGTTCGGACACGGCGACGACAACCATCGGCACGCCGCCCGCCAGTGCGTCGCCCAGCAATCCGGCCACGGCATCGTGCGGCAGGTTCAGGTCGGCCACGATCAGTGCGGCGCCGGCGCGCTGTGGCGCGCGGCTGGCAAAGAACGCCGGCGTGAGCGCGTCGTTGATCGCCATGTCGGCCAGCGCGACGCGCATCTCGCCATCTTCATCGAGCACCGCCGTGTAGGTGCCGCTGGCGGCGCCATCGACCAGCAGCACGCTGCGCGTGTCGATGCCCGCTTCGTCGGCATGCGCGAGCAGTGCGCGGCCCGAGGCATCCGGGCCGACTGCGGTGATGAGGCTGGTGGGGGCGCCCAGGCGCGCGAGGTTCTCGGCGATATTGCGCGCCACGCCGCCGAACGACTCGGTCTGGCGCGCCGGATTCGACGTGCCCAGGGCCAGCGGGCCGAGCGAGCGCAGCTTGCGGTCGAGGTTCGACGCGCCGATGCAGACGACAGGGCGGTGATCCGGCAGCACATAGGCGCGGCCCAGGATGCGCCGCTCGCGCACGAGGGTGGCAATATAGTTGGCGACGGCCGAACGCGACAGACCCAGCCGGGCCGCCAGGTCTTGCTGGGAGATGAACGGGTTGGCGCGGATCAGCTCGTACAACTGGTCTTTTTTGGGCATCGCTCGGCAAATGATTTAAACTTATGTCCGGCAATCCTAGACATTTGTCATGGCGCCGTCAACGTCGGCGTGGTCCTGCTAATTTATCGCGAAAACATATAAATCGGGAAGAAAAAGTGTATTTGCCATACATATCGGCATTCATGCATAGTTATAATATTCAGCTGACCAGATGCCGCCGCGCCTGACAAGGCCGCGCCAGTCTCACTCCCATCCCCCGGATTCACCAGAACTTCACAAGGAATATCATGTCCAGCAATCTCCCGTTCGACGCCGCCGACATCATCCGCGCCCGCAAGCCGGGCTTCGCACCGCGCGTCGCGCTGATCCTCGGCTCCGGACTGGGTGTGCTGGCCGAACAGATGACGGACGCCGTCTCGATCAGCTACGCCGACCTGCCGGGCTTCCCGATCAGCACCGTGCACGGCCATGCCGGTGAACTGGTGCTGGGCCAACTGGCCGGCGTGCCGGTCGCCTGCATGAAGGGCCGCGGCCACTTCTACGAAGGCTACGGCCCGGGCGTGATGACCAACGCCGTGCGCACCCTCAAGCAGATCGGCTGCGAACTGCTGTTTGTGACGAATGCCGCGGGCTCGCTGAACATCGAAGCCGATGCCGGCTCGCTGGTCGCGATCACCGACCACATCAACTTCTTGCCGGGCAGCCCGATGTCGGGCCCGAACGACGAGCGCTTCGGCCCGCGCTTCTTCAGCATGTCCAATGCGTATGACGCCGAGACGCGCGAGCAGGTCAAGGCCGTCGCAAAGGAGAAGGGCATCGTGCTGAACGAAGGCGTGTACCTGGCCGCCGCCGGCCCGCACTTCGAGACCGTCGCCGAAATCCGCGCCTTCAAGACGCTGGGCGCCGATGTCGTCGGCATGTCGCTGATCCCTGAAGTGATCGCGGCGCGCCACTGCGGCCTGAAAGTGACGGCCGTCTCGGCAATCACCAACCTGGCAGAAGGTCTGTCGCCGTTCGCGCTGTCGCACGAGCAGACCCTGAAGTACGCGGCGATCGCGGCCAAGGACATGGTCACGCTGATCCATGCGTATATCGAGCGCCTTGGTTCGACCCCACGCGCAGACGCTTAATCACACTTACCGAAAGCGAGCGATCCAATGTCCCGTGCATTCATCCTCCTGCTGGACTCCTTCGGCCTGGGCGCGCTGCCCGACGCCGACAAATATGGCGACCTTGATGCCAACACCTTCGGCCACATCGCCGAATGGGCCGCGAAGGAAGGCAAGCCGATGGCGCTGCCGAACCTCGAGCGCCTCGGCCTGGGCGCGGCCGGTCACAAGGCCAGCGGCGAATGGGCGCCGGGTTTCAGCCAGCGCGACGGTTTCACCGGCGCCTGGGGCATCGCGCGCGAACAGTCGACCGGCAAGGACACGCAAAGCGGTCACTGGGAAATCGCCGGCGTGCCGGTGCTGTTCGACTGGGGTTACTTCCCGAAGACCGTGCCGTCGTTCCCGAAGGAGCTCACTGACAAGCTGCAGGCGTTGACCGGCGTGCCGGGCTGGCTGGCCAACTGCCACGCCTCGGGCACCACCGTCATCAACGACTTCGGCGATGAACACGTCGCCACCGGTAAGCCGATCCTGTACACGTCAGCCGACTCGGTGCTGCAGATCGCCGCGCACGAAGAGCACTTCGGCCTGGAGCGCCTGTACGCCGTCTGCGAAGCGGCCTATGAACTGGTCAAGCCGTACAACATCGGCCGCGTGATCGCGCGGCCGTTCACGGGTGCCAACGGCGACTACAAGCGCACATCGAACCGCCACGACTACGCTGTGCCGCCGGTCGCACCGACGCTGCTGGACCACGTCAAGGATGCGGGCGGCGACGTCTTCGCCCTCGGCAAGATCAGCGACATCTATGCGGGGCAGGGCGTCACGCGGCGGATCTTGGGCCCGGACAATATGGCGCTCTTTGACCGCCTGCTCGAAGTGGCCGACGAAGCGGGCGACAAGTCGCTCACGTTCGTCAACTTCGTCGACTTCGACATGCATTTCGGCCACCGCCGCGACGTCGCCGGCTACGCCAACGCGCTGCACGAACTGGATGCGCGCCTGCCGGCATTCATGGCCAAGCTGAAGGACGGCGATCTGGTCGTACTCACGGCCGACCACGGGTGCGATCCGACCGCGCCGGGTTCGGACCATACCCGAGAATACATCCCAATGATCTTCTTCGGCCCGAACGTCGCGCCGCAGGAACTGCCGGTGGCCGACACCTTCTCGGATATCGGCGCCACGCTGGCGAAACACCTCGGCGTCAAACCACTTTCGAACGGAATCGCACAGCTATGAGCCAGCCGCTGGACTTCAAACGCAACGTCGCCATGGACCTGGACCTTGGCCTGATCAACAGTCTCAAGGTCAACCGCAACGCGGCCGACCGCCGCGCCGCGAGCCTGGCGAACCGCCGCACGGTGAAAAAGGAATACCAGGCCGCATGGCTGGTGCGCGCGATCGAGTGCATGGACCTGACTACGCTGTCGGGCGACGATACGCCAGGCCGCGTTGAGCGCCTGTGCATGAAGGCGATGCGCCCGCTGCGCGCCGATCTGATGGCCGCGCTGGGTCTCGAGACCCTGAGCACCGGCGCCGTCTGCGTGTACCACGAGATGATCACGCCAGCCGTCAAGGTGTTGCAGGGCCGCTTGCCGATCGCTGCGGTGTCGACGGCATTCCCGGCCGGCCTGTCGAGCATGGAAACCAAGCTGCGCGAGATCGAACTGTCGGTCGCTGCCGGCGCCACCGAAATCGACATCGTCATCACGCGCCAGCACGTCTTGCTGGGCAACTGGCAGGCGCTGTACAACGAGATGGTGGCGTACCGCCAGGCTTGCGGCGACGCGCACGTCAAAGCCATCCTGGCCACCGGTGACCTGGTCACGCTGGAAAACGTGGCAAAAGCCTCGTGGGTCTGCATGATGGCCGGTGCGGACTTCATCAAGACCTCGACCGGCAAGGAAGGCGTGAACGCCACCATCCCGGTCTCGCTGGTGATGGTGCGCGCGATTCGCGACTACCACGAACTGACCGGTTTCCAGGTTGGCTACAAGCCGGCCGGCGGCGTCTCGACGGCGAAGTCGGCGCTGCAATACCTGACCGTGATGAAGGAAGAACTGGGCAACGACTGGCTGCAGCCGCACCTGT
This sequence comes from Massilia aurea, assembly GCF_014200505.1. Taxonomy (GTDB): domain Bacteria; phylum Pseudomonadota; class Gammaproteobacteria; order Burkholderiales; family Burkholderiaceae_D; genus Telluria; species Telluria aurea_B. The sequence goes on from NZ_JACHBX010000005.1 coordinate 422,848, forward strand.
TCCGCATCGGTGCATCGAGCCTCCTGACCGACATCGAACGCCAGCTCGAGCATTACGTGACCGGGAACTACTCGGCCGCCCATCGTCACGCGCAACCTTAAATCCGGATACGTCATGCCAACAATTAAAGAGATTCTTCAGACCATGGACTACGGCCCCGCTCTCGAGACCACCAAGGAAGCGCAAGCATGGCTGGACGGTCACGAGCGCCGCTTTGGCCTGTTCATCGACAACGCCTGGAGCGACGCTGGTGAAACGTTCGCCACGACCAATCCGGCCGATGGCGTCGAACTGGCGCAGGTCACGCAGGCGACGGACGATGATGTCGAACGTGCCGTCGCAGCCGCGCGCCGCGCGCAGCCGGGCTGGGTCGCGCTGGGTGGCCATGGCCGCGCCAAGATCATGTACGCGCTTTCGCGCCTGCTGCAAAAGCACGCGCGCCTGTTCGCTGTGCTTGAAACGCTCGACAACGGCAAGACGATCCGCGAAACGCGCGACGCCGACCTGCCGCTCGTGGCCCGCCATTTCTACCATCACGCCGGCTGGGCGCAGCTGCAGGCCGAAGAATTCGCGGACTACCGCGCCGTCGGTGTTGTCGGCCAGATCGTGCCGTGGAACTTCCCGCTGTTGATGCTGGCGTGGAAGATCGCGCCAGCGCTGGCTGCTGGTAACACGGTGGTGTTCAAGCCGGCCGAGTACACGCCGCTGACCGCCTTGCTGTTTGCCGAACTCTGCCAGCGCGCTGGTGTGCCCGCCGGTGTCGTCAACATCGTCACGGGCGATGGCCGCGTCGGCGAGGCCATCGTCAACCATCCGGGCATCGACAAGATCGCGTTCACCGGCTCGACCGAAGTCGGGCGCCTGATCCGCAAATCGACCGCCGGCAGCGGCAAGAAGCTGTCGCTCGAACTGGGTGGCAAGTCGCCGTTCATCGTGTTCGATGATGCCGACCTGGACGCCGCCGTCGAAGGCCTGGTCGACTCGATCTGGTTCAACCAGGGCCAGGTCTGCTGCGCCGGTTCGCGCCTGCTGGTGCAAGAGTCGGTGTACGAGCGCTTCATCAAGAAGGTCAAGGCGCGCATGGAAACCCTGCGCGTCGGTTCGCCACTGGACAAGTCGAACGACATCGGCGCGCTGGTCGATCCGGTGCAGCAGCAGCGCATCCACGGCCTGGTGGAATCGGCCCGCGCCGAAGGCTGCGAAGTCTGGCAACCGGCCGGTGAGCTGTCGACGTCGGGTTCGTGGTACCTGCCAACCCTGATCACGGGCGCGTCGACGTCGGCCGCCGTGGCGCAGGCCGAAATCTTCGGGCCGGTGCTGGTGGCGATGAGCTTCCGCACCCCGGCCGAAGCCGTCCAGCTGGCGAACAACACCGTCTACGGTCTGGCCGCCTGTGTCTGGAGCGAGTCGATCAGCCTGGCGCTGGACGTCGTCCCGCAGATCAAGGCCGGTGTGGTCTGGATCAACACGGCGAACCAGTTCGATGCAGGCTGCGGTTTCGGCGGCTACAAGGAGTCGGGCTATGGCCGCGAAGGCGGCAAGGAAGGCATGTACGAATACCTGACGCCGCTGTCGGAAGATGCACGGCCTGCGGCGCCGGTGTTTGCCGCGAAGGGCGCCGTGAAAGCAGCGGACGCCGACAGCCCGTTCGCGATCGACCGCACCGCCAAGCTGTACATCGGCGGCAAGCAGGCGCGCCCTGACGGCGCCTACAGCCGCGCGATCAATGGCGCGAACGGCGCGTTCCTGGCCGATATCGGCGAAGGCAGCCGCAAGGACATCCGCAACGCTGTCGAAGCAGCGCACAAGGCGGCCGGCTGGGCCAAGGCCACCGCGTACAACCGCGCGCAGGTGCTGTACTACATCGCCGAGAACCTGGCGATCCGCGCCGACGAATTCGCCGCGCGCATTGCGCAGCAGACCGGTTCGACCGACGCTGCGCGCGAAGTGGCAGCCTCGGTCGAGCGCCTGTTCTACTGGGCCGCCTGGGCCGACAAGTACGACGGCCAGGTGCACCAGCCGCCGATGCACGGCATCACTGTGGCGCTGAACGAGCCAGTGGGCGTGATCGGCATCGTGTGCCCGAACGAGAACCCGCTGCTGGGCTTCATCTCGCTGGTGGCACCAGCGCTGGCGCTGGGCAACCGCGTGGTGGCGGTGCCGTCGGAACAGTATCCGCTGTCGGCGATCGACCTGTACCAGGTGCTCGATACGTCGGACCTGCCGGGTGGGGCGCTCAATATCGTCACCGGATCAAGCGACGAGCTGGCGCGCACGCTGGCCTCGCACGGCGAGATCGACGCCGTGTGGCGCCATGACGGTTCTGCCGATGGTTGTGCCGAAGTCGAGCGCCTGTCGAGCGAGACGCTCAAGCGCACCTGGACCGGCGGCGCGAAAGGGCGCGACTGGTTCGATCCGAAGCAGGCCGGTGGTCGTGTCGTGCTGCAGCATGCGAGCCAGGTGAAGAACGTCTGGATTCCGTACGGCGTCTGACGTCCTGACTCTTCTTCAACCCTTAACTTCCTGACGACGTAGGGTGGGCGGCTATGCCGCCCACGCGGTGATCGGTAGTGGCGCCGCTCTCGTGCGCGAGCTGGCACACGCCAACCATCACCGCGTGGGCGGGGAACCCGCCCACCCTACGCCGCCGACGCGAAAGCACCAATATGTTCCTCCCCCAAGAAATCATCCGCAAAAAACGCGATGGCGGCATCCTGTCGGCCGAAGAGATCCAGTTTTTTGTCCGCGGCATCCCTGACGGCAGCGTCACCGAAGGCCAGATCGCCGCGCTGGCGATGGCGGTCTACTTCAACGACATGACGATGGATGAACGCGTCGCCTTCACGCTGGCGATGCGCGACTCGGGCCAGGTCATGGAATGGACATCACTGGACCTGCCAGGTCCGGTCGTCGACAAGCACTCGACCGGCGGCGTCGGCGACGTCGTCTCGCTGATGCTCGGCCCGATGATCGCGGCCTGCGGCGGTTTCGTGCCGATGATCTCGGGCCGGGGCCTGGGCCACACCGGCGGCACGCTCGACAAGTTCGACGCAATCCCCGGCTACAGCACCGTGCCTGACCCGGACACCTTCCGCCGTGTCGTCAAGGACGTGGGCGTGGCCATCATCGGCCAGACCGCCCAGCTGGCGCCGGCCGACAAGCGCTTCTACAGCATCCGCGACACCACGGCGACCGTCGAATCGGTGGCCATGATCACCGGCTCGATCCTGTCGAAAAAGCTGTCGGCAGGGCTCGATGCGCTGGTGATGGATGTGAAAGTGGGCAGCGGCGCCTTCATGCCGACGGCGGAAAAATCGCTGGAGCTGGCCGAATCGATTGTCAGCGTCGGCAATGGCGCCGGCACCCGCACGTCGGCCATCCTGACCGGCATGAACGAGTCGCTGTGCCATGCAGCCGGCAATGCGGTGGAAGTGCGCGTCGCCATTGACTACCTGACCGGCAAGGCGCGCCCGGCACGCCTGCACGAAGTGACGATGGCCCTGTGCGCCGAGATGCTGGTGATTTCCGGTCTGGCAGGCACGGACGCCGAAGCACGCGCCAAACTGCAGACCGCGCTTGATTCGGGCGAAGCGGCCGAGCGCTTCGCGCGCATGGTCACGGCGCTGGGCGGCCCGGCCGACTTGATGGACAAGCCGGATGCGCACCTGGAAACGGCGCCTGTCATCGTGCCCGCGCCAGCCCTGCAGGCCGGCTACGCCGTCTCGGTCGACACCCGTGGCCTGGGCCTGGCGGTTGTCGGGCTGGGTGGCGGCCGTGTGCGGCCACAGGACACCATCGACTTCGCCGTGGGCCTGACTGGCCTGGTTGAACTGGGTGATCAGATTGCCGTCGGCCAACCGCTGGCGATGGTGCATGCACGTTCGGCGGAGGCCGCTGAACGCGCCGTGCGCCAGGTGCAGGCGGCTTACCAGATCGGCGACACGCAGCCCGCTGCCGAGCCAATGATTCACCGCATCGTCCGTCCTTGAAAGAAACGCCATGACCTACACAAAACTGATCGATGAAGCGCGCGCCGCGCGCGAGCTGGCGTACGCGCCGTATTCCAACTTCCAGGTGGGGGCAGCGCTCGAGTGCAAGGATGGCCGCATCTTCCGCGGCTGCAATGTGGAAAATGCCGCCTACGGCCTGTGCAATTGTGCCGAGCGCACGGCGTTCTTCAGCGCCATTGCCAACGGCTACAAGCCGGGCGATTTCGCGGCGCTGGCCGTGATCGGCCAGACCGAAGGCCCGATCGCGCCGTGTGGCGCCTGCCGGCAAGTGATCCTGGAATTGGGTGGTAATGAATTGCCGGTGATCCTGACCAACCTGACCGGTGCCATCTTCGAAACCACGGCAGCGGCGCAGTTGCCGAATGCATTCGGGGGCCAGGACCTGCAGTCCTGAAGGAAAGTGTTCATGGCGCGCAGAAACGTCTGCGGGCCATGATCGCAGCTTCGGTCAATCAACCCTTGTAATCGCCAAGTTGATCACAAAGTGATGATATATACACATCGACTTGGAGCTTGTTATGAAAAAATTGATCGTCTTGCTTAGTGGCGTCGTCATCGCGTCAAGTGCCGCAGCCCAGACCACCCCGACCACGCCGCAGCCAGCCAAAGCAGGGGCTGCCCAGCAAAAAGCACCGGTGATGGGCACTGCGGACAAGCGCGCCAATCCTGCAGCCGAGCCGGAAGACAGTGCGAACTCGGTCTCGACCGATTTCCAGGGCACCAGCAAGCAGGAAACCACGGCGGCAGGCATGGGCCAGCCTAAGAAGCAGACGGAGCGTACCTCGAGCGCGAGCCGGACTGGCTCAGCGACGCAGAACATCGAAGACAAGACCAAGAAATAATGTAGTACTGGAACGGCGTCGCAACGCCGTTCCAACCCCGTTCTAGCCCCGCATCACCACATCAGATCGTCCGGAATCTTGAAGTCCGCGTACGGATCGTCCTCTTCTACTTCCTGTACTTTCTTCTTGATCTGCACGACGATCGACGCATCGCGCTGGGCGATTTTTTCGCCGATGATGCGTGGCACCAGCTCGAAGCTGCCATTCATGTGCACGATCACCAGGCGACCCGCGACCAGGTGCTCGACAATCTGCGACGTCACGTGGATGCGCTCGATCTTGGTGCCGAACGTGAAGTTGTAGGGCACATCACCCTTGCCCTTGGGCTGCTTGTTCTTCTGCACCATCTGCGCGATCTGCGCCAGGATGGCTTTTTGCGCTGCGGCCGCATCGCGCTGCGTGTTCAGTTCACGCGCACGCTCGGCGTTCTTGCGCTGCAGCTCGAGCGCCGCTTCGCGCGCCTCGTTGACCGACTCCACGCCCGTGCGCAGCTCGTGCTTGTGCTGTTTGCTTTTTGCCTGGGTGACCTGTTTGACCTTCTTCTTGTCGACCAGGCCGGCCTTGAGTAACTGCTCTTGCAGCGAAACCATAATGTGCTTTCCCTAAAGATGACGGGCCGCCCGATCACGAAGGCGGCGCAAGGGCGCTAGCATAGCAAACAAGCGCCGAGCCGAGCCAGCATCAGGCGGCGCCCCACGGATCGTAGGTGCCGACCTGCCACAGATGGCCCTCGGGATCGCGGCAGGCAAATGCGCGCCCGCCCTGCGGCGCGTCGCCGATCGGCTGGGTGATCACCGCGCCACTGCCGAGCACGCGGGCATGCACGGCGTCGGCATCGTCCACATGAAGCCAGATCGTTTGCGTCAGCAAGCCGCCAGCCTGGGCCGGTGTCGCCAGCAAGCGGCCATAGTCATCTTCCGAGTGGGTGCCGATCATGACCATGCCATCGCCCAGTGTGAGCTCGGCATGGGCAACTTCGCCCTGCCGGCCCGGGATGCAACGCCGTATCGTGAAGCCGAAATTCGTGCACAGCCAGGCGAGCATGGCGGGGGTGTCGTGGTAACGCAGGCAGGGGACGACGGTGGAAGGCATGGCACGCTCCCGGTTCGGTTGGTTGGAACAGCGAAGACAATCCAAAGATGCTTGAAATTTCGACAACGGGCCCACAATGTAAGCATATCGTACCTTCCAACCGGAGACCATCATGAACCCGTCAGACGAAAAAATCTTGCAGGACTTCCTGGGCCAGCTGGTCCAGGCCCGTGGCGTGACGAAAGATCCGCAAGCCGATGCGCTGATCCAGCGCGCCGTGGCCGAGCAACCGGACGCCGCCTACCTGCTGGTGCAGCGCGCTCTGCTGGTTGAGCAGGCGCTGGGCAATGCCAAGGCGCGCATCGCCGAGCTGGAACGTCAGACCACGAAAGGCAGCGGCGGGTTCCTCGACGCGAACACGTGGGGTAATTCGGCGCAAAGCAATCCATCGTCACCAGCGCAGGCGCCAGCGCAAGGCGCAGTGCAGGGTACGGCAGCACCGGCGCGCAGCGGCGGCTTCCTGGGTGGCGCTGGCGGCGGCATGCTGGGCACGATCGCGGCCACGGCGGCTGGCGTAGCAGCTGGTAGTTTCCTGTTCCATGGCATCGGCAATCTGCTCGATCACGATGGTGCGGGAAGCGGCGCGGAAGGTAGCGCCAATCATTTGCTGGCTGATGCCGGGACGGGTGAGGCGAACAGCGGTGGCGCGCTCGCCGATCAAGCGGGCATTGGCGCCATCGACGAACCGGGCGCGGCCGACGATCCGCTGGCCGACAGCAACCATGGCGATGAGCCGAGCGGGTTCTTCGACGGCGACGGGTCGGACGAGGGCGTGTTCGGCTGAATAAACCGACCGGCACAAGCTCAGCCGGTCACGAGCGCCGTGATCCTCGCCGCATCCTCCGGCGTCGCCGGGTTATAGACGACCATCGACAGATCCGGCCGGCTATCGACGGCAAACGACGAATATTCCAGCGCGAGCCAGCCGGCTACCGGATGGTGCAACTGCTTCGTACCTTCGCCGTAGGTGCCGACATCCCGGCTTTGCCACAGCGCGTCGAAGTCCGGGCTGCGCTCGCGCAGTTCGCGCACCAGCGGATCCGACTGGACGTCGACACCAGCGCGCGTCATATCGGCCCGGAATGCCGCAACGACGAACCGCGCCACGCTGTCCCAGTCGCGCTGGGCGGCGCGGGTGGCGGGGTCACAAAAGATGCGGCGCAGGATATTGCGTTGCTCGGGCGTCGCGCTGTCGTAGCCGAACACCGCCGCAGCGGCGCGGTTCCAGGCGACCACATCCCAACTGGCGGTCTTGATGAAGGCCGGGCTGGCCGGTAATGCGTCGAGCACGCGCTGGATGCGCGGCGAGATTGCCGCGTGCGGTGCATGGTGAGGGGCTGGCGGGCGGCCGAGCGCCAGCAGGAACAGGTGCTCGCGCTCGGCCCCGGTGAGCATCAGTGCCCGTGCGATGCGCCCAGCGACCTCAGCTGACGGTGCGCCGCCCCGGCCCTGTTCCAGCCAGGTGTACCAGGTGGTGCTGATGCTGGCGCGCTGCGCGACTTCTTCGCGCCGCAGGCCAGGCGTTCGCCGGCGCGTGTTGCCCAGCCCGAGCGCTGCTGGGTCGAGGCGGGCACGGCGGTCTTTCAGGTAGCTGCCCAGCGGATTGTCGCGGCTCATTGCCCCATCCATCCTGTTACCTCTTATACCCGTATAAAGTCACTACTTTACCCGGATACGCAGCCCGTCGATAGTGGACATCTACCCAACAGGAGGATGTCATGCATGTATTCATTACCGGTGCGACCGGATTCGTCGGCACTGCCGTGGTACAGGATTTACTTGCCGCCGGCCACACCGTCACCGGCCTGACGCGGTCGGAAGCCGGTGCGGCGGCTCTGGCCGCGCTTGGCGTGCGGGCGTGGCGTGGCACGCTCGATGATGTGGAGGGACTGCGCGACGCGGTTGCGGCGGCCGATGGCGTGATCCATACCGCGTTCGATCACGACTTTTCACGGTACGCCACCAACTGCCAGCAGGACCGGCGCGCGATCGAGGCGCTGGGCGCGGCGCTCAAGGGTTCGGATCGCCCGTTGATTGTGACGTCAGGCATGGTGCTCGATGTGCAGGGCCGACCGGCGACCGAGGAGGATGTGACGTTCCCGCTCAGCCCGGCCTATCCGCGCGCATCGGAACATGCCGCCAGCGCGCTGGTCGCGCGCGGTGTGAATGCGTCAGTCGTGCGCCTGCCGCCATCCGTGCACGGTGAGGGCGATCATGGCCTGGTGCCGATGATGATCGGTTTCGCCCGCACAAAAAGGGTGGCGGCATTTGTCGACGATGGCGCCAACCGCTGGTCGGCGGTGCATCGTCTGGACGCCGCGCGCGTGTTTCGTCTGGCGCTCGAGCGCGCCGCCCCGGGCGCGCGGTATCACGCCGTGGCCGAGGAGGGCGTCCCATTCAGCGAGATCGCAGCGGCGATCGGACGCCGGCTGGGCGTGCCGGTGACCGGCATCGCGCGCGCTGCAGCAGCGCAGCACTTTGGCGCACTGGCGCATTTCGCCGGCATGGACGTGCCGGCGGCGTGCAGCTGGACGCGCAAGGCGCTGGATTGGCATCCACGCCAGGGCACGCTGATGGAGGATGTCGACAGCACGCGTTATTTCCCGGCTTGATCGGGCACGCGACGCTCGTCAGACGGGCGTCATCAGCACGCCGGTTGCGGCTGCCAGGGCCACGACGAGCCAGGCCGGCGCGCGCCACGTCACCAGCAGCAGGAAGCAGCCCAGCGCCACGGCGGCGTCACGCAGGTCGAGCACGGCGCTCGTCCAGACGGGGTTGTACAGCGCGGCGCCGAGGATGCCCACGACGGCGGCATTGGCACCCATGACCGCGTGGCGCAGCGCGCGCTGGCGCTGCAGTCGGGCCCAGAACGGCAGGGCGCCGTAGACGAGCAGCAGCCCCGGCAGGAACAACCCTACCAGCGCCACGCAGGCGCCGCCCACGGCGGTCGCGCTCATCCCGGCCTGCGCGCCAAGGAATGCGGCAAATGCAAACAATGGTCCGGGCAGTGCCTGGGCCATGCCATACCCCGAGAGGAACGTTTCGCTGCTGATCCAGCCGCTGGCAACGGTTTCGGCCTGCAGCAACGGCAAGACCACGTGGCCGCCGCCGAACACGAGCGCGCCCGAGCGGTAGAAGGCGTCGAATAAAGCGAGCGGCCGGTACTGGGTGGCAGCGGCGGCGACGGGCAACAGCACGAACAGCAAACCACACAGGACCAGCGCGGCGATGCCACCCGCCACGCTGATCGGAAACGCAAGCGGCGCAGCGCCGTGCGGGGCCTCCCCGCGACACCAGGCCCACCCGGCCAGCGCGCCGGCCGCAATGGCAATCAACTGGCCACCGGGACCGGCGGCAACGACCACCATTGCGATGGCGGCCAGGGCAATCACCTTGCGCTGCCAATCGGGCGTCAGCGTGCCCGCCATGCCCCACACGGCCTGCGCGACAACGGCCACCGCCACCAGTTTCAGCCCGTGCACCGCGCCGGTGGCCAGCGGGCCGGTCGTGACGGCGGCCCCGAGCGCCCAGGCGAGCATCAGCAGCGCCGACGGCAAGGTAAAACCCAGCCACGCCGCGCAGCCGCCCAGCACGCCCCCGCCGCGCAGCACGCCGAGCGCAAAGCCAACCTGGCTCGACGCCGGGCCGGGCAGGAACTGGCACAGTGCGACCAGTTCGCCATAGCGCGCGTCGTCCAGCCAGCGGCGGCGCAGGACGAATTCATTGCGGAAGTAGCCCAGGTGGGCGATCGGGCCGCCGAACGAGCGCAGGCCCAGCAGCAGGAAGATCCGGAAGATGGCGAACACAGAACTGGCGCCTGCGCCATCGGCAGCAGCGTCGGTCGTTGGGGCGGTGTGGTCGTGCACGACTACATCTGCTGGAACAGCGTACTGTGATTGCGGCTGACTTCCAGCGCCTCGGGATACCCGTGCAACGTGAGCATCTGCCGGCCACGCAGGTCGCGCCGCACTTCGGCGATCGCATCGACCCGCACCAGCGTCGAGCGGTGGATGCGCCAGAATTCGTCCGGGTCGAGGGCTTCTTCGAGTTCCTTGAGCGTCTTGCGGATCAGGTGCTGGGCGGTAGCCGTCTGCACCCGCGTGTACTTGTCGTCGGACTGGAAAAACAGCACCTCGGACGTCGCGACCATCCGCAGACTGGTGCCAGACTGGGCCTGGATCCAGCGCAGATAAGCCGGTTTTGACGAAGGCGCCGCGCGACCCAGCAGCTGGTCACCCAGTTGTGCCAGCCGCGCCAGTTGGGCGCCGATGTCCTGCGGCTTGTGCTCGAGCTGGCGGCGCAGACGCGCCACCGTGGTATCGAGCCGCGCCAGCGTCACCGGCTTGAGCAGGTAATCGATCGCACCATGCTCGAACGCTTCGACCGCGTACTGGTCGTAGGCGGTGGCAAACACGATGTGGCAGTCGGCGTACAGCTGCCGCGCCGCGTCGATGCCGCCCATGCCCGGCATGCGGATGTCGAGGAACGCGATGTCCGGCTTGTGCTGCGCCGCCAGCGTCACCGCTTCGACGCCGTTGGCGGCTTCGGCGACGATGCGCAGCTCGGGCCACGCCTCGTGCAGGCGCGCCCGTAACTGGTCGCGCATCAGGGCTTCATCATCGGCAATCAGGGCAGTGGGCATGGCGGAGTGCATCGCGGAGTGCATCGGAATATCAACCGTCTTCGGTCATCCGGTACGGCAGGCGAATCGACACGCAGGCGCCGCCCGTCACGGGTGCTTCGATCACGAGTTCGGCCGACGTGCCGTACAACAGCGCCAGGCGTTCGCGGATATTCGCCAGGCCCACGCCGCTGCCGGCATGCAGGTTGAAGCCGACGCCGTCGTCCAGAACATCGACATGCAGCGTGGCGCCTTCGACCCGCGAGCGCACGACGATCGTGCCGCCGGCAACCTTGGGCTCGAGCCCATGCTTGATCGCGTTCTCGATCAGCGTCTGCAGCATCATCGGCGGGAACGGCGCACTGCCGAGAAAATCGGGTACCTCGAAGCGGACGTGGAGCCGTTCCTTCATGCGCGCCTGCATGATGGCGAGATAGGCGCGCGAGAGTTCGACCTGCTTGCCCAGCGTACCGCCGGTGCCGCCTTTGCCCATCGCCCCGCGCATCTGCGGCAACGACGCGCGCAGGTATTCGATCAGGTGGCCGTGCACGCGCGCCGCTTCCTTTGGATCGGTTTCGATCAGCTGGCCGATCAGCGCCAGCGTGTTGAACAGGAAGTGCGGCTCGACCTGGGCCTGGAGCGTGGCCATCTGCGCTTCGGTCAGGCGCCGTTCGAGATTGGCCACGTCGGCCTTGCTCGACGCATCGCGCGCCAGCAGTTCGGCGCGGCGCTTGCCGCCGGCAAGTACCTTGACGCCGAACGAGACCAGGATGAACCAGATCGCCGGTTCGACCAGGTTGACGAACAGACCCGCGACGAAGCCCAGGAACCAGACCAGGTACAGCTGGCGCCATTCGATCAGCGCGAGCCAGTCGAAGAAGCGCCACCACAGGGCGCCCGCTTCGCGCATGGCATCGCGCACGAAGTCGAGCGCGCGGTTGATCTGGACCGCTGCCATCGCTTATTCTCCGCTCGTGTGGCGCAGGCGGCGCTGTGGGCGGCCAAACACGGCCACGGCGACGAACTTCAGTACCAGCAGGCCAACGAACAGGGCCAGCACGATCGGCACGATGGTGACCAGCGCGGCGAGGGCGATGGCGAGCACCAGCAGCACCGGCCACGGCATGCGGGTCAGGTAGCGCGCGCCGGCTTTGGCCAGGCGCCAGGTGGTGCGGCCGGCCACTTCGGCGTTGCGCAGGATCGACTGGAAGCGGCTGGCGGGCGTATGAATGGTTTTCACGTGCAGTCCTTTCAAAGAGTGATGACCCTACTGTAGGGATGCAGCCGGCCCAGGCCAAGGGCGATCCGACGAACGGTGCGATTTCCGGGGCGAGCGGTCGTCAGCGTGGATGAGCGGGGCACGGTTTTGCGTGTCAATACGGCGACGCTGCACGATGGGTGTTACGGCGCAATGAGCTTGAGCGCTTCCTGGCGCATCACGTCGAGCATGCCCGCCTGCGGCGTGCGTGCGCAGCCGGCCAGCGTCGCGTCGAACAGCGTGTCGGCCGGCGGAAAGGTGCGGTGTTCGCCTTCACGTTGAAAGCTGTAGATCAGTTTGCCGACGCTCTCGTAGAACACGGGCAGTTCGCGCAGGCTGCGCTCCGGGAACGTTGCGCTGTGGTAGGCCACATCGACGTTCAGGTCGGCGCAGGTCTTGGTGGCGATGGTCGACGGGTGATCCTTGCGGAAGCCGTACGTGACCATCCCACTGGGGGCGCCGTCCGCGCCGGCGATGTCGAGCCGCTTGGCCATGCCGAGTGCCAGCGCATCGAGATCGGCCGAGCGCGACGAAGCGCGCACCGTCGCTGCCGCCTTGCGGCCCCGTGTGCCGGGCGTGAGTTCAATCGCGACCATGCCCTGAACGCCCTGCCGCACGAGTGCCTGCGGATAGCTGGCGTCGCTGGCATAGATCGTGATTTCGCGCCAGGCCGGCACCGTGGCCTGCGCTGCGACCGATTGCGGGGCCAGCCCAAGAACTCCAAGCGCCAGGGTCGAACACGCTGCGATGGTTTTCATGGGAGGCCTTTGGATCGTTGTCAGGACGCCTTGCGGTCGTTCCAGTAATCGCGCAGCAGGCCGTAGAACACGGTATCGGCGTATTCACCGTGCACGCGCCAGCGCTGCGGCATGAAGCCTTCCTTGCGAAAACCGAGTTTTTCCAGCACGTGGGCGGACGCGTCGTTGCGCGGGTCGATGTCGGCCTCGACCCGGTTGATACCGACCTCGTTGAAGCCGTGATCGAGCACGGCTTCGATCGCTTCGCTGGCGTAGCCGTTGCCCCAGTGGCCGCTGGCGATGGCGTAGCCCAGTTCGCAGCGGTTGTACTGGTTATAGAAGTGGTGCAGGGCGACGGTGCCGATCACTTCGCGGCTGCCCGCCAGCTCGATGGCAAAGCGCAGCTCGGTCTCGTCGCGGTAGGCTTCGAGGGCGCGCGCGATGGCGGTGTCGGCCATCGAGATGTCGGTCCACGGCTCGGCGCTCCAGTAGCGCACGACGGTGGGGTCGGAAAAAATGGCATACAGAGCCCGTGCATCGGTGGCGGCCAGCGGGCGCAGCATCAGGCGTTGGGTGGTCAATACAGGGGTGCTATAAGTCGACATGGGTTTGCATTGTCATAGTTGTAAGCGTTAGCATACCATCGACTCGGGGCGTACAGACAAGCGCCGCACTGTTGACCATTGCCATCGAGGCAGGAGAATCGTCATGCACCAGGCCAGGCCCAGCACCATGTCATCCTTCTGGATGCCATTCACGAACAACCGCGACTTTAAACGCGACCCGCGCCTGCTGGTCTCGGCCGAAGGCATGTACTACCGCGACGTCGACGGTAACCAGGTGCTCGACGGCGCGGCCGGCCTGTGGTGCGTGCCGTGCGGGCACGGCCAGCCAAAGATCGCGGCGGCGATCGCGCAGATGGCCGGCCAGCTCGACTTCGCACCCACGTTCCAGATGGGGCATCCGGCTGCGTTCGAACTGGCCGAACGGCTGATCGATTTCAGCGGGGGCCGTTTCTCCCATGTGTTTTATACCAACTCCGGTTCGGAAGCGGTCGACACCGCACTCAAGATCGCGCTGGCCTACCACCGGCTGCGCGGCGAAGGCGGGCGCACGCGTTTGATCGGCCGCGAGCGCGGTTATCACGGCGTGGGCTTCGGCGGGCTGTCGGTCGGCGGCATCGGCGCCAACCGCAAGGCGTTCGGCCCGCTGCTGCCGGGTGTCGACCATCTGCGCCACACGCACGACCCCGAGCGCAACGCCTTCGCGCGCGGCGAACCCGAACACGGCGCCGAGCTGGCCGACGACCTTGAACGCATGCTGCTGCTGCACGATCCGTCGACGATCGCCGCCGTGATCGTCGAACCGGTGGCCGGTTCGACCGGCGTCTTGATTCCGCCCAAGGGCTATCTGGCGCGGCTGCGCGCGATCTGCGACCGGCACGGCATCCTGCTCATCTTCGATGAAGTCATCACGGGCTTTGGCCGCCTGACCACGCCGTTTGCGGGCGACTGGTTCGGCGTCGAACCCGACATGATGACGACCGCGAAAGGCATCACCAATGGCGCCGTACCGATGGGCGCCGTGTTTTCCAAGGGCTTCATCCACGACGCGTTCATGGACGCGCCGCCCGGCATCGAGCTGTTTCACGGCTATACCTATTCGGGCCACCCGCTGGCGTGCGCCGCGGCGCTGGCCACGCTCGACGTGTTTGCCGAGCAGGGCGTACTGGCCAATGCGGCGGCCATCCAGCCGTATTTCGAAGAAGCGCTGCAGTCGCTGCGCGGCCTGCCGCACGTGATCGACCTGCGCTCACTCGGCATCATCGCCGGCATCGAGCTGGCCCCGATCCCGGGTCAGCCGGGCGCGCGCGGCTATGCGGCGCTCAAGGCGGCGTTCGCCGACGGGCTGTTGATCCGCACGACGGGCGACATCATCGCGCTGTCGCCGCCGCTGGTCATGGAGCGGCAGCATGTGGATGAATTGTTCGGCAAGCTGGCGGATGTGTTGAAACGGCTGGCTTGATCCGGCGTCAAGCTTGCGGCAAATCCAGCAAGAAGTCAGAGAAGACCCGTCCCGCAATATCGGCATCATCGGCCGTCATCGTCTCGAGCGGATTGTGGCTGATTCCGCCGTTGCCGCAGCGGACGAACAGCATTGCCACGTCGGTCAATTCTGCCATGCGCATGGCGTCGTGGCCGGCGCCGGATGGCAGGTCGACATGGGGCAGGCCAGCCCGTTCCACCGCTGCGCCCAGCTGCGCCATCAGGCGCGGCGCGCACGGTACGGCATCGATCTCCAGCAGCTTGACCAGCCGCTCGCCGATGCCGCGCGCGGCGCAGATGGTACTGATGCCGGCCAGGATATCGGCCACCGCAGCCAGGCGCACCGCATCGTCGGCGGCGCGGATGTCGAGTGACAGGCGACACGCGCCGGGAATCACGTTGACCGAGCCGCCCGGCACCTCGAGCTGGCCAACCGTGCCGACCAGCGCCGCGCCCTGGCGGCAGCGCGCTTCCACCAGCAGCACGATCTCGGCGGCGGCAGCGGCCGCATCGCGCCGCATGCCCATTGGCGTGGTGCCCGCGTGGCTGGCCACGCCGCGCAGTTCGACGATATAGCGTGAGCTGCCGGCAATCGCGCTCACCACGCCCAGCGGCAGGCCGCGTTCGAGCAGCACCGGGCCTTGCTCGATGTGGACTTCTACAAAGCCGAGCAGCAGCGCCGGATCGCGCGCGATGCCGGCGATATCAGAATGGTCGTGGCCAGCCTGCGCCAGCGCGTCCCCGAGCGTGACGCCGTCGCTGTCGACCGCGCTTAATAAACCCATGTCGAAGCTGCCCGTAATGGCGCTGCTGCCCAGGAACGTGCTGCGAAAACGCACGCCTTCTTCTTCGGCAAACGCGATCACCTCCAGGTCGTACGGCAGGCGCTGGTCGCGCGCGTGCAGGTCGGCGACGACGGCGATTGGCAGCAGGATGCCCAGGCGCCCGTCGTACTTGCCGCCATCGCGCACGGTGTCGTAGTGCGAGCCGGTCGCCAGCGTGTTTGCGCCCGGCTGCGCAGCGGCGTAGCGGCCGACGACATTGCCTACCGCGTCGATGTGGACCGTCATGCCGGCCTCGCGCATCCAGCCGGCGATGCACGCGGCGGTGCGCTGGTGGGCCGGCGTCATGTAGGCGCAGGTCAGGTTCGTTTCAACGTCGCTGATGGTGCCGAGCGTTTCGCACCAGTCCATCACGCGCGCGCCAAGCGACGGCGTCACACCCAGCAGCGCGTTCAGGCGGATCTCGGCGATGCGGTGCACCTGGCGCAGCGCTTCGCGCAGCTCGTCGCCGCGCGCATTGCCGATGCGCCGCTCGAAGGTGGCGATGATGGCCTGGCGCGACAGGCCCTGGCCGGTCGGCCCCTTGACCGCGAGGATGAACGGAAAGCCGAAGCGGCCGTTGTAGTCGGCATTGAGCGCATGCAGCTGCGCGTACTCGTGCGGCGTGCAGCGGTCCAGCCCCG
This sequence comes from Massilia aurea, assembly GCF_014200505.1. Taxonomy (GTDB): domain Bacteria; phylum Pseudomonadota; class Gammaproteobacteria; order Burkholderiales; family Burkholderiaceae_D; genus Telluria; species Telluria aurea_B. The sequence goes on from NZ_JACHBX010000005.1 coordinate 438,918, forward strand.
AGCTGGCTTGCTCGCTCGTGGATTCGGCGGTCAGGGCGCCGGCGATCGCCGCCTTGCCCGCCAGTTCAGGGTGAGCGCGCAGCAGCGCCAGTTGCTCGTCGATGCTGGCCGCGTCTACCACCGACTGCAAGGCGCGCTTGAGCGCGGCCAGGCTGGCGAACGGGCGGGCCTGCGCCGCGCGCGCGGCGATCCATGGCGAATGTTCGTAGATGCCGCGCAGGGCCTCGACAAAGCCGGCGGCTTCGCATGCGTTCAGCGTCGCGATCGTGGTCATGTGCGCTCCATGGTGGTCAAGCGATCGATGATACGGGCTGGCGGTGGCTGCGCCCATATCGCCCGGCGGATGGCTGCCAGCAGCCGGCGCATATAGACTAGCCCTGCACCAGGGCGCGCGCCGCGCTGCTGACCTGGTCGCGCAGCCATTTGTGCTCGGTTGACTGGTGCACGCGCTGGTGCCACAACTGATAGAAGCGCATCGGCGGAAACTTCACCGGCACCGTGAAGCTTTTCAAAGGCAGCGTCTTCTCGTAGGCGCGGATGAACTGGCGGCCGGTGGTCAGGACCAGGTCACTCTGCGTGAGCATGTAAGGGATCACGCCGAAGTAGGGCGACTCCACCGCCACGCGGCGCTGCAGGCCCAGGCGCTCGAGATGCGCGTCGATCACGCCGTGGTACCCGGGCAGCATCTGGGTCGGGGCGACGTGGGGCAGGTCGAGATAATCCTCGAGCGTCATTGCGTCCGGCGCCGTGCGCCGCGCGTATGGGCTGTCGGCGCGCATCGTGCAGATGATCGGGTCTTCGAACAGCTTCGAGATGTGCAGGTGCGCCGGCGGCTCGTCCCAGTTGGCGATCACCAGGTCCATGTCGCCGTCGGACAGCATGCGCAGATAATCCTGGCCCGGCCCCAGCGCATGGATCACGACCTTGCTGCCGGGCGAGCCGCGGCGCAGCAGCGCCACGACGTTGGGCAGGAAGCGTGCATCGAGGTAGTCCGGCGCGGCGATGTGGAAGGTGCGCGTGGCGTCTTCGGGCTGAAACGGTGCCTTGCGCACGAACAGGCTCTCGGCTTCGTCCAGAATGCGCTTGGCGGGCTTGAGCAGACCTTCTCCGTGCTGCGTGGGCACCATGCCGCGCGCGCCGCGCACGAGAATCGGGTCGCCCGTCAGCTCGCGCAACTTGCGCAGCGAGGCCGAAATCGAGGGCTGCGGTTGATTGAGTTTGAGCGCCACGCGCGAGACGTTTTTCTCCACCAGCAGCAGGTAAAGGATGCGGATCAGGTGCAGGTCGAGGTTGCGGGGAAGGCTGGACATGGCCGTGCAATCTTGGTTGTATATCGAGTCGGATATGTCGAATATACGCCGATTTTGTTGTTGCAGAAATGGAAATCAGCGTATCGTCAAGCCGTCGGTCGCTCTGGTTGCACTGGCGCGCTTGCGTATGTTCCCTTGAATCTGCGACCCTGAAGGACGCCCATGTTCGACCCCGGATACCTGGCCCCCTACGTTCTCGAATGGCTCAATCTATTGGTGCGCTGGCTGCACATCATCACCGGCATCGCCTGGATCGGCGCATCGTTCTACTTCGTCTGGCTCGACAACACGATTAAGCCGCCGGCGCCCGGTTCGGACCTCGAGCGCAAGGGCGTCGCCGGCGAGCTGTGGGCGGTGCACGGCGGCGGCTTCTACAACCCGCAAAAATACCTGGTGGCGCCTGCCGAACTGCCAAAGGAGCTGCACTGGTTCAAGTGGGAAGCCTATTCCACGTGGCTGTCGGGCTTTGCGCTCCTGAGCATCGTCTATTACATGAACGCGAAAGCGATGATGATCGACCGCAGCGTGGCCGATCTGTCGAGCGGGCAGGCGATCGGGATCGGCATCGGCAGCCTGGTCGTGGGCTGGATCGTCTACGACCTGCTGTGCCGCTCACCGCTGGTGCAGCGCCAGCTGGCCTTTGGCGCGACGGTCTTCCTGTTTTTGGTTGGCAGCAGCTGGGTGCTCACGCACCTGCTCAGCGGCCGCGCGGCGTACCTGCACGTGGGCGCGATGATCGGCACGATGATGGTCGCGAACGTGGCGATGCTGATCATTCCCGGCCAGCGCAAGATGGTGGATGCCATGCTGGCAGGGCAGAAGCCCGACCCGGTCCACGGCATCAAGGCCAAGCAACGCAGCGTCCACAATAATTACTTCACGCTGCCGGTGCTGTTCATCATGATCAGCAACCACTACGCGATGACCTACAACCACCCGCATGCGTGGGCGGTGCTGGGCGTGATCATGCTGGCCGGCGTGCTGATCCGCCACTTCTTCAACCTGCGCCACAAGGGCCGTATCGAATGGCGGTACCCTGTGGCGGGCGCCGCGCTGCTGCTGGGGCTTGGCGTGCTGCTGGCGCCGGCCCGGCCGGTGCACGTCGATCCGGTCGTTACCACTGCGACCACCGACGCCGCACGCTTTGCCGAGGTCCGCACGATCATGGGGGCGCGCTGCGTTTCGTGCCATGCAGCGCAACCGACGCAGCCCGGCTTTGCGGCCGCGCCGCTGGGCGTCATGCTCGAAACGCCCGAGCAGATCGGCCAGAACGCTGCGCGCATTTACCAGCAGACCGTGCAAACCAGGGCCATGCCGCTGGCGAATCTGACGCACATGACCGATGCTGAACGCGCCGTGGTCAAGGCCTGGTTCGAGGCCGGCGCCAACACAGGAAACACACGATGAACGCATTGCAGACACGCCTGACCGACTGGATCGACGCGCACTTCGATGACGAAGTGGGCTTCCTGCAGGCCGTCGTGCGGATCCCCACCGATACGCCGCCGGGCAACAACGCACCGCATGCCGAGGCCGTGGCCGACATGCTGGAGGGCGCCGGCTGGCCGGTTGAGCGGCACGCGGTGCCGTCGCAGCAGGTCGTCGACTACGGCCTGGAAAGCATCACGAACCTGATCGTGCGCCGGCCGTATGGCGGGGACGGGCCGACGCTCGCGCTCAATGCGCATGGCGATGTCGTACCGCCGGGCGAAGGCTGGACCCATCCGCCTTATGGCGCCGTGATCGAAGATGGCTACCTGTACGGGCGCGCGGCGGCAGTATCTAAAAGCGACTTTGCCACCTATGTCTTCGCGGTGCGCGCACTCGAAGCACTGGGCGCGCCGCTGCGTGGCGGCGTCGAGCTGCACTTTACTTATGACGAAGAATTCGGCGGGCTGCTGGGGCCGGGCTGGTTGCTGGAGCAGGGCCTGACGCAGCCCGATTACGTGATTGCCGCCGGTTTTGGCTACAGCATCATCACGGCGCACAACGCCTGCCTGCAGCTGGTAGTGACGGTGCACGGCAAGGCCGGCCACGGCGCGATGCCCGACACAGCGGTCGATGCGCTGCAGGCAGCCACGCGCGTGCTGAACGCCATCTACGGCGACCTGCCACGGCTCAAGACCATCAAGTCGGGCGTGCCCGGCATCGATTCGCCGACGATGCTCGTCGGGCGCATCGACGGCGGCACCAATACCAACGTAGTACCTGGCAAGGTGGTGCTGAAGCTCGACCGGCGCATGATTCCCGAAGAAGACCCGGTCGCGGTCGAAGCGCAGGTACGTGCGCTGATCACGGACGCGGTGGCCGGTATGCCCGGCATCCGGCTCGAGGTCAAGCGCCTGCTGCTGTCGCAGGCATTGCGCCCGCTACCCGGCGCGCAGCCGCTGGTCGAGAGCCTGCGCCGCAACGCACACACTGTGCTGGGCGAAGCGATTCCCGCTGTCGGCACGCCGCTGTATGCCGATGCGCGCCTGTACGGCGAGCGCGGTATTCCGGCCGTCCTGTATGGGGCCGGGCCGCGCACGGTCACGGAGGCCAATGCGAAAAAGGCGGACGAGCGGCTGGCGCTGGACGACTTGCGCCGCGCCACCAAGGTGGTGGCGCTGACGCTGCTGGACATGCTGGGCGTCGAGGCGCAGCAGGCCGTCAGTCGTTAGCATCAGCACGTCGTTCCCGCGAGGCGGGAACCCAAGTCAGTAAGCATACCGCGTTGATCGAACTTTGATGCGACGCGGGCAACCTCGGGTTCCCGCCTGCGCGGGAACGACGGTTTTACGTGTCGCTGATCGCATGATGCCATCGTCCCTCAGACCTGGCACATCAGGGCCGTCCGGTTGCCCCGGCCTGGTCCAGCGATTCCGCCATCCGCACGAGCTTGACGAACTCGGCGCGATAGCCGTCAGTGTCGGCGCCCCGTGCGTCGTTCGCCAGCGTGGCGATGTCGGCGTAGCTGTAGTCGCTCACCTGCGGCTCGCCGCGCAGGCGCTGGCCGAACGCGGCCACCGCCACCGCGAAGCGCTGGTCGGCCGGCGCGGCGGCCAGCGTGGCGTGCGCCGTTGCCGGGCGCACCGGCTGCTCGGCCAGGCGGCTCTTGCTCTCGCCCGGCAGCTTGTAGCGCACCCGCACGAATGCCAGCTCGTCATTTTTACCCGCCGGGACGGCTGTCTTGCCGGTGCCATAGCGCAGTGGGTCGACCAGTTTGCCTGCGCCCGCTGCCGGCGTGATCTCGTAGATCGCGGTCACCGTGTGGCCGGCGCCCATGTCGCCCGCATCGACCTTGTCGTCCTTGAAGTCCTGGCGCGCCAGCATGCGCGTTTCGTACCCGATCAGGCGGTAGGCCGCCACGCGCGCCGGGTTGAACTCGACCTGCATCTTGACGTCGTTCGCGATCGGGAACATGGTCGAGCCAAGTTCAGCCTGCAGCGCCTTGCGCGCTTCCAGCAGCGAGTCGATGTAGGCGGCATTGCCATTGCCCGACTGCGTAAGGCGCTGGATCAGCGCGTCGTTCAGGTTGCCGTTGCCGACGCCGAAAATCGACAGGTAGACGCCGCTCTTGCGCTTGCCGGCGATGAAGGTTTCGAGCTGGCGCGGGTCCTTCACGCCAATATTGAAGTCGCCGTCGGTGGCCAGGATGATGCGGTTGACGGCTTTCGCATCGAAGTGGCGTTGGGCCATGGCGTAGGCGCGCTCCAGGCCATCGCGGCCGGCCGTACCGCCGGCTGCCTGCAACGCATCGATGGCGTCGATGATCTTCTGCTTGTCGCTGCCCGTGGTCGGTTCGAGTGCCACCGCCGTGCCATTGGCATAGGTGACGATCGCCACCCGGTCCTGTTCGCGCAGGCCCTGTGCGAACAGGCGAAAGCCCTGCTTGAGCAGCGGCAGGCGGTCCTGCGCGGCCATCGAGCCGGACACGTCGACCAGCAGCACGACGTTCATCGGCGGCCGTTCGGCGCGCTGCAGGTCGTAGCCGCGCACGGCCACGTGCAGCAGCTGGTTGTCCGCATTCCAGGGGCTGGGCATGGTGGCCGTGGTCAGCGCGAATGGCTGGCTGGCCTTGCCAGGTGCGGCATAGGCATAGGGGAAGTAGTTCACCATTTCCTCGACCCGCACGGCGGCCGGTGGCGGCATGCGGCCCGCGTTCAACTGGCGCCGCACGTAGGCATACGAGGCGGTATCGACATCGCTGCTGAACGTCGATACGGGTTGTTCTTCGACCAGTACCGCGCGGTTGGCCTGGACATCGGGGAAATGCTCGGCGTCGGGTGCGTAGCTCGGGGATCGGGAAAGCGCCGCGAAAGGCGACATGGCGGCGCGGCGCTGGAAGGTCGTCGGCGGCACGCCGGTGTAGCCTGAATACGAAGAGATCGCGCTGCCGGTCATCTCGACCCGCGTACCGGGTGCCGGCGCCGGCGGCGCCGGTGGCGCTGCGGCGGTATCCGCTTGCAGTTGCTGCGGGGCGCTGCAGGCTGCCAGCAGCAGGGTCGTTGCAAGGAGGGACAGGGCGGGCAGGGCGGCGGCGCGCGAGCGTGGCATGGCAGGACCTCATGACGTGATGGTTGTCATAAGGTGCACCAGCCGCGCGCCGCCGGCAATCGCGCTTACATCCTGTAATGCCTATGCATGCAGGGTATGCGCAGCGGTTGCCGGCGCGTGGATTACTTCTGCTTGAGCGAGCGCTCGAACAGCTGATAGATCCGGCGGTACTGGTCGTACCAGGCTTCGGGCTGCACGTAGCCGTGGCGTTCGAGCGGGTAGCTCGCCATCTCCCAGTGGTCCTTCTTCATCTCGATCAGGCGCTGCGCCATGCGCACCGAGTCCTGATACAGCACGTTATCGTCGATCATGCCGTGCGAGATGAGCAGGTGGCCCTTGAGGTTCTGCGCGTACTCGATCGGTGACGATTTTTTATACGCTTCCGGGTCGATGTCCGGCGTGTTGAGGATGTTGGCCGTGTACTCGTGGTTGTAGCTGGTCCAGTCGGTCACGGGGCGCAGCGCGGCGCCGGCCTTGAACACGTCCGGTGCGCGCATCAGCGCCATGAAGGTCATGAAGCCGCCGTAGCTGCCGCCATACACGCCGATATTGTTGGCGTCGCCCTGCTGCTGGCCGACCAGGTACTTCACGCCGTCGAGGTAGTCGTCCAGTTCCGGGTGGCCCATCTGGCGATAGATCGCGGTGCGCCATTTTGCGCCATAGCCTTTCGAGGCGCGGTAATCCATGTCCAGCACGATGTACCCCTGCTGGACCAGCAGGTTATGGAACATCTGCTCGCGGAAGTACACCGGATAACGCTTGCTGACGTTCTGCAGGTAGCCGGCGCCGTGCACGAACATCACGACCGGGTAGGTCTTGCCGGCTTCCAGCTGCGCAGGGCGATACAGCTTGGCGTGCACCGGATCGCCACCGGCGCTCGATGGCACGGCCACGTATTGCGGCTCGATCCACTCGCGTGCCTTGAAGTCCGGCGTGCGGGTGTCGGTCAGTTTGGTGGCGGCGCCGCCCGAGACGGGCACGGTCGCGATCTGGACCGGCGTGTAGCTCGACGACCAGTGCACCAGCAGCTTGTTCTGGTCCGGCGACAGGTTGAAGCGTTCGACGCCGTCGAGCTTCGTCACTTCGCGCACCGCGCCGCCTTTGGCGCTCACGGCGCAGACTTCGTAGTCGCCCGGCGCTTCGTGGTTGCACAGCATGTAGGCGGTGCTGCCATCTGCGCTCCAGCGCACGTCGCTGGCTTCCCATTTGCCCGAGGTCAGCGCGCGTGGCGCGGCCGATCCGGCGGCCATGGTGTCCTGCGTGTACAGGTGCGAGTAGCCCGATTCTTCCGACAGGTACCACAGCGTACGGTTGTCCGGCAGCCAGCCGAATTCGGCGTTGTCGTAATTGACCCAGGCGCCGTCGGTGACGCGGTTCAGGGGTTTGAGCTTGGCGTCACGCAGGTCGACGCTGGCGATCCAGCGGTCCTTGTTGTCGACCGAACGCAGCATCACGGCGACGTTGGCGCCGTTGCTGCTCCAGTCGATCGCGTTGCGGCCACCCGAGACGACCACCGGCCGGTTGCCCTTGAGCGGGTCCTTCTTGGCAGCGGCGCGCAGCGCGGCCAGCGGATCGACGGTGATGCCGGGCAGGGTGTCGAAGCCGATGTCCTTGATGGTATTGGTGCGCAGGTCGACCAGTTTCAGCGAATGCGCTGGCGGCATATTGCGGCCCACGCGCGTGCGCACGTCTTCCGTTTCTTCGTAACCCGACTCGTTCACGTAGCGCGGCATCTTGCCCACGCGGCCCTTGTCGGCGCCCTTGGCGGCGGTGACGACCAGCAGCCAGCGGCCGTCCGGCGACAGCGAACTGGCCTCCAGCGTGACCTTGTCGCCCAGGTAGACGGGCGTTGGCGCCATCGAGGTATCGACCCGGCGCAGTTCGTCGTTGCGGGCGCGCAGCGCGTCGCGGTCATCCTTCTGGCGCTTGAGGTGCTCGATCAGGCGCAGCTCGGTCGCGCGGTAGGCGTCGTCTTCCGGTGCATTCGGGTCCTTCGCCGCGCGCGGCAGTGCGGCCGGGCCGGTGACCCGGGTGACGCGGTCCCACACATACCAGTCGGTCCCGATGCGGTACTGCACCGAGCGTTCGTCGGCCGCGTACTGTGCGTTGCCAATACGGCTCGCGCCGCGCGTGACCTGCACCAGCTGGCCCGATTTCAGGTCGCGCTCGAACAGGTCGTTGTTGCGGATGACCAGCATGCGCGTGTTGTTGCGGTTGTAGACCACGTCGGCGCTGTCGATCTTCGTCAGCTCGGTGTCGCTCACCATCTGCGCCTTGCCGGTGTTCGCGCCGGCCTGGAACGTGTCGCGCACGGGCGAGCCGGTGCGCTTCTGCTTGTAGTACACCTGCTTGCTGTCCCAGCTGAACCAGGCGTCTTCCACCGGCGTGCCGATCCAGTCGGGATGGCTCATGGCCTGGTCGAGGGTGATGGGTGTCGGTGCTGCTGCTGCCGGCAGTGCGATCGATGCCAGCGAGGCCGCGAACGAGGCCGCAAAGAGGGTGAGTGCAGGTGTGCGCATGGGTATGTGGTAAGTGAAAAAAGGGCTTTCTGGCCAGAAATGCGAATGCATTCTAGCGCAGCCACTTGCCACGGCGCGCGGATTGGAGAAGGTTTTTTTACTATAAATACAAACGCCGGCAGTATGTCAATACGGCCGGCGCTCGGTAAAACAGGCGGATTATTCTGCCTTCAACGGGCATGTGCCTTGAAGCTTACATTGCCTTGAACGGGCCTTTTGGCGGACGTGGCAGGTACATCGAGACGCGGGCGGCAACGGTCAGCACGGCCAGGGCGATGGTCAGGTATTCGAGTGGATGCATGATTAACCCCGCACCGATGGAGCGTAACCGCCGTGGGCGATGTACAGGTCTTGCGAGAAACTACGGATAGCGGCGATGGCCGCTGCGAAGAAATTGGTTTGCTGGATAGCTGCAGTCATGTTGCGCTCCTGGTTAAATACTGTCATGTTGCGTTGCAGTATAAGAGTCATCGAGTCATAAGAAAACTTTTCATTCGTGATTCCCGCGATTCATGAAACGAATAATTGTTTAGTTGCTCACTGGAAAGATATGCGGTTGACGCATATCTCGACAGTGGTTACACGCATAAGAAGGGCAAGGATTCAATGCAATGGGGCAACACGGTACGATTCTTGCATGCAAAAACAGCATGAAACCGCGAGACACAACAACCCCACATTTGCGCATTGTTGTCGTGCTGTCCGCAACGGCACCCGGCGCCGACCCCGATGCGGCGCAGGCAGCGCAGACCCGGCGCAGTACTGCGCTGCGCATTGGCCTGCTCGAATCGGGCTACGATCTGGTCGCATCGCTCCCGGCCGACGTGTTCCTGCCCGAGCGCATCGCGCAATTGCAGCCCGACCTGATCATCCTCGACAGCGAGTCCGACGCGCGTGACGTGCTCGAACACATCGTGATCGCCACCCGCGACGCGCGCCGGCCCATCGTGCTGTTCACCGAAGACGACGCCCCGGCCAGCATGGACGCCGCACTGGAAGCGGGCGTGTCGGCGTACATCGTCGCCGGTCTGCAGGCCGAGCGCGTCAAACCGGTGCTCGACGTCGCACTGGCACGCTTCCGGCGTGAGCAACGGCTGCTGGATGAACTGAGCGACACGCGCCAGAAGCTCGCTGAGCGCAAGGTGCTCGACCGCGCCAAAGGCATGTTGATGACGCGCTACCAGCTGACCGAAGACCAGGCCTACCAGCGCCTGCGCAGCCTGGCCATGAACAAGAACATGAAGCTGGTCGACGTCGCGCAGCGCCTGATCGACGTGGAAGACCTGCTGGGCTGAGCGCCCCGCAGCTAACAAGAACATCAGGATATCTATGACATTGGCAGGCAAGGGCGCATGGATCGCCGGTACCGACCGTCCCGAGATCGAAACCATCCGCATCGGCTTCATGCCGCTGGCCGATTGCGCGCCTTTGGTGATGGCGTCGGTGCTGGGCTTCGATGAACTGTACGGCGTGCGCTTTGCACTGAGCCGCGAACAATCCTGGACCGGCATGCGCGAGCACCTGGTGGGCGGGCAGCTCGATGCGGCGCAGGCGCTGTACGGCATGGTGTATGGCATTCAGAACGGCATCGGCACCGGCCAGTGCGACATGGCCGTCTTGATGAACCTGAACCAGAATGGCCAGAACATCACGCTCTCGCGCACCTGGGCCGACGCGGCAGCAGAACCGGGCGGGCTGGCGCGCCTGGTGCAGGCCGGGCAGCGCCTGACGCTGGCGCACACGTTCCCGACCGGGAACCACGCGATGTTCCTGTATTACTGGCTGGCCGCGCAGGGCGTCGATCCGATGAAGGACTGCCGGGTGGTGACGGTGCCACCGGGGCAGATGGCGGCCAGCCTGGCGGCCGGTCATATGGATGGCTTCTGTGCGGGCGAGCCGTGGGGCCAGCGCGCGCTGCGCGACGGCGCCGGTGTGCAGGCCGCGTCGAGCGAGCAGGTATGGCCGAACCATCCCGGCAAGGCGCTGGGCACGCGCGCCGCTTTTGCCGCCACCCACCCGAATGCCTGCCGCGCGATGATCGCCGCGCTGCTGCAAGCCGCGCGCTGGCTCGACGCCTCGCGCGCCAACCGCGAAGCGGCGGCCGAGGTGCTGGCCAGTCCTGCATACGTCAATGCCAGCCGCGAGACGCTGCAGTACTGCCTGGCCGGCGCGGACGAAGGCGCGGCCTGGCGTGGCCACAACGGCCTGCGCTTTTACGGGGACGGCGAAGCGAACTTCCCGTGGCTGTCCGACGGCATGTGGTTCATGACGCAGCACCGCCGCTGGGGCTTGCTCCGCACCGATCCCGATTACCTGGCGCTGGCGCAGCAGGTCAACCGCATCGACCTGTATCGCGAAGCGGCCGAGCGCACCGGCACGCCGCTGCCTGCCGCCACGCTGCGCACGTCCACGCTGATGGATGGCCGGGTCTGGGATGGCAGCGATCCGCACGCTTTCACTCAAGACCTCGCACCGGCGTGACGCCAATCGCGGTGCATGCGAGTGCATCATTTTGGGGAATGGTGCACCGCAATGCAGCGTCGAGCGGGCGCCGGTTGCCGGCCTCGCCCTGAACCGCGCGTGGCACGCTTCTTGCTGATACAGAGCACAGGATCAATGACGATCTCCTTCATATAACGCCAGCCCAACGACGGGCCGGCACCAGGACAACGGCGTCCGCAGCTTCTGCCCCAGGCAGCAGCGCGGACGCCTTTTTGTTTTCCAAGGACGAAAATCATGACCGGCAAAGCAGACAACATCAACCTCTTCTCGTTCCAGGGCGCGCCGATGCGGGCCTTCCACCTGACCTGGGTGGCCTTCTTCATTTGCTTCTTCGCGTGGTTCGCCTGCGCGCCACTGATGCCCGTCATCAAGGGCGAGTTCGGCCTCTCGATGGAGCAGATCGCCAACATCAATATCGCGGCGGTGGCGATCACGATTTTTGTCCGCCTGCTGGTCGGCCCCCTGTGCGACCGCTACGGCCCGCGCAAGACCTACACGGGTCTGCTGCTGATCGGCGCGATTCCCGTGCTGGGCGTGGCCATGGCACAGAGCTACGAAACCTTCCTGCTGGCGCGCCTCGGTATCGGCGCGGTCGGCGCCAGCTTCGTCATCACCCAGTACCACACGTCGGTGATGTTTTCGCCCAAGGTGGTCGGTACGGCCAACGCCGCCGCTGCCGGCTGGGGCAATGCCGGTGGCGGCGCGGCGCAGGCGTTGATGCCGCTGCTGCTTACTGCCGTCGTGATGCTGGGCGTGAGCCAGTCGATGAGCTGGCGCGTGGCGCTGGTGGTCCCGGGCGTCATGATGATCGTCATGGCCTTTGTCTACTGGCGCTATACGCAGGATTGCCCGGCCGGTAACTACGACGACCTGCGCAAGACCGGCAACCTGCCGGCCAGCGCCGGCAAGGGCGGCTGGGCCAGTTTCACCGAAGGCTGCCGCAACCACCGCGCCTGGCTGCTGTTCGTTACCTACGGTGCCTGCTTCGGCATCGAGATCTTCATCCACAACATCGCCGCCGTGTACTACGTCGATCACTTCGACCTGACCCTGGGCCAGGCCGGCATGGCCGCCGGCAGCTTCGGCCTGCTGGCGTTGTTTGCCCGCGCGCTGGGCGGCTGGCTGTCGGACCGCGCTGCCAGGGGCGGTGACGTCAATCGCCGCGTGACCATCCTGTTTGTCCTGATGATCGGCGAAGCACTGGGCCTGTTGTGGTTCGCGCAGGCCGACGGCGTCGTGTTCGCCGTGGTGGCCATGCTGGTGTTTGGCCTGTTCACGCACATGGCCTGCGGCGCGACCTATGCGCTGGTGCCGTTCGTGGCGCCCAAGGCGCTGGGCGGCGTGGCCGGCATCGTCGGCGCCGGGGGAAATGTCGGCGCCGTCGCCGCGGGCTTCCTGATGAAAGGCACGGGTGACATCCAGAGCACGCTCACGATCCTGAGCGGCCTGGTGGTGGTGGCCAGCCTGTGCGCGCTTGGCGCGCGCTTCGGCAGCACGTCCCGCATCCCGTCCAGCACCCCGTCCGCAACCGTTGCAGCATAAAGGAGAACGTCATGCATATCGTCGTCATCGGCCACGGAATGGTGGGCCACAAATTTCTCGAAACGCTAGCTGCCAGCAGCATGCTCGACCCGGCGACACCGCTGCGGGTCACGGTGCTGGGCGAAGAGCCGCGCCCGGCCTACGACCGCGTGCACCTGTCGGAATTCTTTGCCGGTAAAAGCGCGGACGACCTGTCGCTGGTCGCGCCGGGCTACTTCGAGCGCGCCGAGCTGGCCGAGCGCGTCGTGCTGCGCCTGAACGCAAAGGTAGTGGCCATCGACCGCGCCGCGCAATCGGTGCTGCTGGGCGACGGCAGCGCGGTCTCCTACGATCGCCTGGTATTGGCCACCGGCTCGTACCCGTTCGTGCCGCCCGTGCCCGGCGCCGAGCGCAAGGACTGCTTCGTGTACCGCACGATCGAAGACCTCGAGAAGATGAAGGAATGCGCCGCCCGCGGCGACGGCACGCGCCAGCGCATCGGCGTCGTCATCGGCGGCGGGCTGCTGGGCCTGGAGTGCGCCAAGGCGCTGCGCGACCTGGGCCTGCAGGCGCACGTCGTCGAATTCGCACCGCGCCTGATGGCGGTGCAGGTCGACGATGCCGGCGCGCGCGTGCTGCGCACCCGCATCGAAGAACTGGGTGTCGGCGTCCACACCGGCAAGAACACGCTGGCCATCGTCGATGGCGACGAGACCACCCACCGCATGCAGTTCGCCGACGGCACAAGTCTGGACACCGACATGATCGTGTTCTCGGCCGGCATCCGCCCGCGCGACGAACTGGCGCGCCAGGCGGGGCTCGAGCTGGGCGCGCGCGGCGGCATCGTCATCGACGGCCAGTGCCTGACGTCCGACCCGCACATCTACGCGATCGGCGAATGCGCGCTGTGGAGCGGCCAGCTGTTTGGCCTGGTGGCGCCGGGCTACGACATGGCGCGCACCGCCGCGCGCCATGTGCTGGGCGCCGAATGCGGCTTTGCCGGCGCCGACATGAGCACGAAGCTCAAGCTGATGGGCGTGGACGTGGCCAGCCTGGGCGACGCACATGGCACCACGCCAGGCAGCCGCAGTTACCAATTCCTCGATGAGCGGCGCCAGACCTACCGCAAGATCGTCGTCTCGAGCTGTGGCAAGTACCTGCTCGGCGGCGTGCTGGTGGGCGACGCCGCATCGTACGGCGCGCTGCTGCAGACAATGCTGAACAAGATCGAGCTGCCCGAAGCGCCGGAATACCTGATCCTGCCCGAGAGCGGCAACACCGTGCGGCCTGCGCTGGGCGTGGACAAGCTGCCGGCCACGGCGCAGGTCTGCTCGTGCAACGACATCTCGAAGGGCGCGCTGTGCGAGGCGGTGGCCGGCGGCGCGACGACGATCGGCGCGCTGAAAAGCTGCACCACGGCCGGCACGGCCTGCGGTGGCTGCGTGCCGCTGGTGACGCAGGTGCTGAACGCCGAACTCAAAAAGCTGGGCGTGGCCGTCAACAACCACTTGTGCGAGCACTTTGCTTACTCTCGCCAGGAGCTGTACCACCTGGTGCGCGTGGAAGGCATCAAGGAATTCGGCGAACTGCTGGCGCGCCATGGCCGTGGCCTGGGTTGCGACGTCTGCAAGCCGACCGCCGCGAACATCCTGGCCTCGGTGTGGAACGATTTCGTGCTCAAACCGAAGCACGCCAGCCTGCAGGATTCGAACGACTACTTCCTTGGCAACATCCAGAAGGACGGCACCTACTCGGTCATACCGCGCATGGCGGGCGGCGAAGTGACGGCCGATGGCCTGATCGCCGTGGGCATGGTGGCCAAGAAGTATGGCCTGTACACCAAGATCACGGGCGGCCAGCGGGTCGACCTGTTCGGCGCGCGCGTGGACCAGTTGCCGTCGATCTGGGAAGAGCTGATCGACGCCGGCTTCGAGTCGGGCCATGCCTACGGCAAGTCGCTGCGCACCGTCAAATCGTGCGTCGGCTCGACCTGGTGCCGCTATGGCGTGGGCGACAGCGTGGGCTTTGCCATCGAACTGGAAAACCGCTACAAGGGTTTGCGCGCACCGCACAAGATCAAGTTCGGCGTGTCGGGCTGCACCCGCGAATGCGCCGAGGCGCAGGGCAAGGACGTGGGCCTGATCGCCACCGACAAGGGCTGGAACCTGTACGTATGCGGCAACGGCGGCATGAAGCCGCGCCACGCGGAACTGATCGCATCAAACCTGACCGAAGCTGAAGTGGTGCGCCTGACCGACCGCTTCCTGATGTTCTACGTGCGTACGGCCGAACGCCTGCAGCGCACGTCGACCTGGCGCGAAAACCTCGAAGGGGGCCTTGAGTACCTGCGCCAAGTGGTGGTCGAGGACAGCCTGGGCATCGGCGGCGAACTCGAGGCGCAGATGCAGCACGTGGTCGACACCTACGCCTGCGAATGGAAGGAAGCGATCACCAATCCGGCCGTGCGCAGTCGCTTCCGCCACTTCGTCAACAGCGAGGAAACCGACAGCAACGTGGTGTTCGTGCCCGAGCGCGGGCAGGTGCGCCCGGCCACGTTCGATGAGCGCCGCCGCACGATTCCCATCGCCGTGGCTTGAGGAGAATGACCATGCATCGTGATACCCAACTTGCCAACTGGACGGCGGTCTGCCGGCTCGACGAGATCGTTCCCGACACCGGCGTGTGCGCGCTGCTCAACGGCCGCCAGGTGGCCGTGTTCCGCATCGGCGACATTGAGCCGCGCGTGTTCGCCATCGATAACTACGACCCGAACTCGCAGGCCGCCGTGCTCTCGCGCGGACTGGTGGGCAGCATCGGCGAGCGCATCGTCGTGGCCTCGCCCATCTACAAGCAGCACTTCGACCTGGCCAGCGGCGAGTGCCTGGAAGCGCCGGCGCAGTCGGTGGCGAGCTATCCGGCCCGGATCGATGGCGCCGTCGTCTGGGTCGCCGCATGAGCACTACGAGCACCATGAGCGCAACGCACAGGCCCGCGCTGGTGGTGGTCGGCAACGGCATGGCCGGGATGCGCACGGTCGAGGAACTGCTCGCGCTGGCCCCTGGCATGTACGACATCACCGTGTTCGGCGCCGAACCGCACGTGAACTACAACCGCATCATGCTCTCGCCCGTGCTGGCCGGCGACAAGACGCAGGACGACATCGTGCTGCATCCGCGCGCCTGGTACGCCGAGCATGGCATCACGCTGCACACGGGCGACCCGGTCGTGGCCATCGACCGCCGCCGCCGCATCGTGTGCTCGCAGTCGGGCGTCGAGGTGGCGTATGACCGCCTGCTGCTGGCCACCGGTTCGCAGCCGTTCATCGTGCCGGTGCCGGGCGCGGATCTGCCGGGCGTGGTGGGTTTTCGCGACCTCGATGATGTCGACACGATGCTGCAGGCGGCGCGCGACGGCCGGCACGCGGTGGTGATCGGCGGCGGCCTGCTGGGACTGGAAGCGGCCAATGGCCTGCTGCGGCGCGGGATGGACGTGACGGTCGTGCACCTGACCGGCAGCCTGCTGAACCAGCAGCTCGATGGCGATGCATCGCTGCTGCTCAAGGGCGCGCTCGAGCGGCGCGGTTTGCGCATCCTGCTGGGCGTGCAGACCGAGGCCATCCTGGGTGACGGCAAGGTGGCATCGGTGCGCCTGTCGGACGGCGTCACGCTGCCGGCCGACCTGGTGGTGATGGCAGCCGGCGTGCGCCCGAACGTGGCACTGGCACGCGCGGCCGGCCTGCATGTCGAGCGCGCGATCGTTGTCGACGACACGCTGCAAAGCTACGACCCGCGCGTGTATGCGGTGGGCGAATGCGTCCAGCACCGCCGCGCGACCTTCGGCCTGGTCGCGCCGATCTGGGAACAGGCGCGCGTCTGCGCGGCGCACCTGGCCGGCTTCGGGCACCGCCGCTATGTGCAGCAGGCCGTGGCTACCAAACTCAAGGTGACGGGGATCGATCTGTACTCGGCCGGCGACATCGTCGGCGGTCCGGGTACGCAAGACCTGGTGCTGCGCGACCGCCGCTCCGGCATGTACAAGCGCCTGGTCCTCGACGGCAATCGCCTCACGGGCGCCGTGCTGTATGGCGATGTGGCCGACGGCCCCTGGTATTTCGACCTGATCGGGCGCGGTGTCGACATCTCGGCGCTGCGCGACCGCCTGTTGTTCGGCCCTGCGTTGTGCGACGCGCAGGCTGCCTAGAAAGCGACTCCATGACCATCCAGATCCACGCTGTGCGTACCACCTGTCCTTACTGCGGCGTCGGCTGCGGCGTGAAGGCGACCGCGCTGCCCGGTGGCGGCGCGACGATCGAAGGCGACATCGACCATGCCGCGAACCGCGGCCGCCTGTGCGTGAAAGGCTCGGCGCTGGGCGAGACGCTCGATCTGGACAGCCGCCTGCTGCATCCGGCCGTGCGGCAGGGAGGGGCGCTGGCGCGCGCCAGCTGGGACGAGGCACTGGATACGGTGGCAGAAGGCTTCGCCCGCATCATCGCCGAGCACGGACCGGACGCGGTGGCGCTGTACGTGTCCGGCCAGATCCTGACCGAGGATTACTACGTCGCCAACAAGTTCATGAAGGGGTACGTCGGCAGCGCCAATATCGACACCAACTCGCGCCTGTGCATGTCGTCCGCCGTGGCCGGTCACAAGCGCGCTTTCGGCGAAGACGTGGTGCCGGGCTGCTACGAGGATTTCGAGCTGGCCGACCTGATAGTGCTGGTCGGCTCGAACGCGGCCTGGTGCCATCCGACGCTGTTCCAGCGCATCGTAAAAGCCAAGGAAGCACGCCCTGACTTGCAGATCGTCGTGCTCGACCCGCGCCGTACGGCCACCTGCGAGCTGGCGGACCTGCACCTGGCGCTCAAGCCCGGCAGCGACGTGGCGCTGTTCAACGGTCTGCTGGCGCACCTGGCGCGCAGCGATGCGTTCGATGCCCACTACGTCGCATCGCACACGACCGGCCTGGAGGCAGCGCTCGATGTCGCCAACGCAGGCGACGACGTCGCGCGTGTCTGCGGCCTCGATCCGGACGACCTGCAGGCGTTCTACGACCTGTTTGCCCGCACCGAAAAAGTGGTTACTGCATTCTCGATGGGCGTGAACCAGTCCAGCAGCGGCACCGACAAGGTCAACGCGATCATCAACTGCCACCTGGCCACCGGCCGCATCGGCCGGCCCGGCATGGGGCCGTTCTCGCTGACGGGCCAGCCCAATGCGATGGGCGGGCGCGAAGTGGGCGGCCTGGCCAATATGCTGGCGGTCCACCTGGACCTGGACAATGCCGGGCACCGCGACGCCGTGCGCACGTTCTGGGATGCGCCGCGCATCGCCGACAAGCCGGGCCTGAAAGCTGTGGACCTGTTCCGTGCGATCGAAGCGGGCAGCGTCAAAGCGGTGTGGATCATGGCGACCAATCCGGTGGTCAGCATGCCGGACGCCGACCAGGTGCGGCGCGCGCTGGCGGCCTGCGAGCTGGTGGTGGTGTCGGATGTCATGGCCAGCACCGACTTGGCGCCGTATGCGCATGTGGCGCTGCCGGCGCTGGCCTGGGGCGAGAAGGATGGCACGGTCACCAATTCCGAACGGTGCATCTCGCGCCAGCGCGCCTTTTTGCCGGCGCCGGGCGAGGCGCGGGCCGACTGGCGCGCGCTGTGCGATGTCGCGCAGCGCATGGGCTACGCCGGGTTCAACTTCGACAGCGCGCATGCGATCTTCGACGAACACGCGCGCCTGTCGGCCTGGAAGAATGACGACGATGGCCACCGCCGCGCATTCCGGCTCGATCCGCTGGTGGGGCTGAGCCGCGCCGCGTATGACGCGCTGCAACCGGTGCAGTGGCCGCTGAACGCAGACGGGGAGGGCACCGCGCGCCTGTTCGGCAGCGGTGGCTTTTCGTACCCGGACCGCAAGGCGCGCTTCATCGCGACGGGCGTGCGCGCACCGGCCAATGTGCCTTGCAGTGAGTTCCCGCTGGTGCTCAACACGGGCCGCCTGCGCGACCAATGGCACACGATGACGCGTACCGGCAAGTCGCCGCGCCTGGCCGGCCATGCGGCCGAGCCGTTCGTTGACCTGCACCCGCACGATGCGCTGCTCGCTGGCGTGCGCGAAGGTGAACTGGCCCGCATCAGCTCACGCTGGGGCGCGATGGTCGCGCGCGTGGCGCACGGCGGCGGTATCGCGCGCGGCGCCGCGTTCGTGCCGATCCACTGGAACGGCCAGACGGCGTCCGATGCGCGGGTGGGGGCACTGGTCAATCCGGCCGTCGACCCGGTGTCGGGCGAGCCCGAGTTCAAGCACACGCCGGTACGGATCGAGCCGTTCGGCGTGGCCTGGTATGGCTTCATCATGAGCCGGCACGATCTCGCCCTCGACCAGGTGGCGCACTGGACGCGGGTGCGCGGCAGCGGCTTCATTCGCTATGAGCTGGCCGGGCGCGCACCGGTCACGCCCGACATGGCGCGCGCGTTGCTGGGTGCCGGTGACGACGCCGATGCGGACGCCGACTGGATCGAGTACCAGGATCAATCGGCAGGCATGCTGCGCGCCGCGCTGCTGGTCGACGGGCGCCTCGAAGCCTGCCTGTTCGTGGCGCGCGTGCCCGATCTGCCAGCGCGCGCGTGGCTGGGTGGACTGTTCGCCGCCCCTGAACTGGGGCCGCGCGAACGGGCCACGCTGCTGGCCGGCCGCGCCGTGCAAGCCGGGCCCGACCCCGGACCGACGGTCTGCTCGTGCTTCGGCGTTGGCCGCAACACGATCTGCGCCGCGATCCGGGCCGGGGATCTGCAGACGCCGGGGCAGGTGACGGCCTGCCTGAAGGCGGGCGGCAACTGCGGCTCGTGCATCCCGGAGATCAAGTCGCTGCTGCACGAGGTGCGCTTCGCCGCCGCCGCCGCGGCGTGATCAGCCAGGCGGCGTTTTCGGGATGGGTTTGGAGGTGAGCAGACTGGCCACCACCGACCCTGCCAGGATCACCCCGACCACGCCCAGCGCGATGCCGGTCGGGATCTTGTAGATATCGAGCAGCAGCATCTTGATGCCGATGAAGATCAGGATCCCCGCCAGACCGTACTTGAGCAGGTGGAAGCGGTCCGCCATGTCGGCCAGCAGGAAGTACATCGCGCGCAGGCCGAGGATAGCGAACACGTTCGACGTGAACACGATGAACGGGTCGCTCGTGACGGCGAAGATCGCCGGAATCGAATCGACCGCGAAGATCACGTCCGTGATCTCGACCATGATCAGCACCACGAACATCGGCGTGGCAAAGCGCAGGCCGTCGCGCATGATGAAGAACTTCTCGCCATGGTATTCGTCGGTGATCCGCATGTGGCCGCGCAGCCATTTCAGCACCTTGTTGTCGGCCAGGTCGGGTTCGCTGTCGGCCGAGATCAGCATCTGGATACCGGTGTAGAGTAGGAATAGCCCGAAGATGTAGAGGATCCAGTGGAACTGGGCCAGCAGGAGCGCGCCCAGATAAATCAGGATCGCGCGCAGCACGATCGCGCCCAGCACGCCATACAGCAGCACGCGCTTCTGGTACTGCGGTGGCACACCGAAAAAGCCGAACAGGGTGATCCAGACGAACACGTTGTCGACCGCCAGCGATTTTTCGATCAGGTAGCCGGTGAGGTATTCAAGCGACTTGGCCTTGGCCACGACCGGGCCGGCAATGCCTTCCAGATACCAATAGAACCAGGCGCCAAAGGCCAGCGCCACCGAGATCCAGATCAGCGACCAGATGGCCGCTTCTTTGGTGCTGACCTTATGGTCGCCCGACGTTCTGAGGCCAAAGAAGTCGATGGCCAGCATGACGACGACGAACGCGGTGAAGGAGAGATAGAGAGTGGGTGTGCCGACCGATTCGATCATGTTGACTCCGTGGAGTGGCAATGGACGCTGGGGGCGCGTGCTGACCGGCACGCGCTGTCATTACAGCATGAATTTTTTGGGCATGCCGCACGCATGAAGGTCCTTGATGCGCGCGTTTGATGACGGGGGCTAAAGGCGAATGAGCCGCTTGTCAGGGCTGTATCGGGGCAGACAGCGGGTGATACAGAACGTGAGAAGTGCTCCAGGTTAGTGAAGAGCGCGAAGTACACTTTTCGTAAAAATGATCAGGATAGACTGGTCGGACAGGCCGAAATCCTTGATCTCTAAACCGATTTTTGGCGTGGTGCGGGCTTGGGAAGAATGCGTAAACTCGCGCTCGATACGGTGGCGTACTGCGAGGGGATGACGAACGCTGCGAGAAGGCAGAAATTATCTTATCGAGCACGGCCTTGGCACAGAACAAGGCCATGCTGCGACGGGGATCATGATCAAACGAAACCCTACAAGTAGGTAACGCTGCCTCAGCTCCCAAGTTACGATTCCAAGCTACTTTAGAGCCGTTTTACCTTTAGCGACGCAGACCGCTCGCGCACTTTCATTGGCAGCAATGTGCGCAGCTGTTCGACCTACGCCAGACCCACAATCAGCGTGAGCTAGAGTGTAGTAGGCGGTAGTAACTTCCACGGGAACTTGCGCCCCACGCAATGTGACCATTATTGATTCAGTTTTCTTTTCTCTAATAGAACAGCCAATATCATTACCGGCCCAAGAGCGGATAGAACCTTCAGGCTCGAAGCTGAACGAGGAAAAGAATCGGCCTGCCGGCGCTTCGATCCATTTAAAATCTTTCACCTCATTGCCGCTATCGGACACGCAGCGCTCTTCCCCACCTGTTTTTTTCTCGAAGTTTTGAAGGTCTTCGGCGAATAGTTCCGATGTGAATGCAAGAACAAATAAAAAACTTGCTGCTTTTAAATTTTTCATTTTCTTACTCCAAGAAATTTGTAATGTAGGAAGGCGTACATTGAATGAATTGATGATTAATTCAGTTTACGTCAATTTACTTTCATTTTCAACTAACCCCAGCTTTGTTGTCAGTACTTTGCAAAGTATCGGCGCCGAGCCACTGCTAAAATTTGAATTGGAAAGCCGTCAATGGTTTGAACGAAATATTGCCGCCCGCAACGCCGCTTTCTATTCATTGGAAGGCTTTACGGACCATGTCGCCTCTTATTTATCTGGTCTTGATAACAGAGCCCGGTATCCGCTGGTTATCGAAGATTTCGGAGAAAAAATAATTGGTCGAGCGAACCTGAAAGATATTGATGGAGCGGAAAGATCGGCAGAAGTCGGCTGCCAGATTGCGGCGAACGCATGTGAATCTTACTCTAAGAAATTTGTAATTTAGGAAGGCGTATTTTCAGGCGTACACTGAATGAATTGATGATTAATTCAGTGTGCCTCAATTTGCTTTCATTTTCAACTGACCCCAGCTTTGTTGTCAGTACTTTGCAAAGTATTGACGCCGAGCTACTGCTGAAGTTTGAATTGGAAAGCCGTCAATGGTTTGAACGAAATATTGCCGCCCGCAACGCCGCTTTCTATTTATTGGAAGGCGTTACCGACCATGTCGCCTCTTATTTATCTTATCTGTCGTTCGGGATCAGGTCTGACATTTGGACACGGACTCTAACGTGGTCAAACGTGTTCGCCTTCCAACGCCATTGCTGAGGAAGGATGGGCTCGTTCCGGGCGCCGTCGCCTAAAACTGGAGATAGATGAAAACGTCAACTCTGAACGAATTGGAATTGTGCAACGCTGAGGCCGTTTCCAAATGTCAGACCTCGTATATTGAAGATGCCAGCGCACCAGTAGATAATATTGTTGATGTGGCCGGTCGGGGTGACACTGTTCAGACTGAGTG
>NZ_JACHBX010000006.1 GCF_014200505.1 Massilia aurea
ACTCAGTCTGAACAGTGTCACCCCGACCGGCCACATCAACAATATTATCTACTGGTGCGCTGGCATCTTCAATATACGAGGTCTGACATTTGGACACGGACTCTTGCTTAGTACGTTCAATTCTTCGCTGCCTTTTGCGCCAGCGAAACGCGGTTGCCGGCTTCGCGCCAGACCCGGCATTCAAGGTCCCGCTGTCGTTACCGCAAATGATTGTCAGTCCAAGAGCGTGACGTTTTCAATGCCCCAGTACGCTCTGATGTCGCAGATTTTTCCTGATGCATCAAAGGTCATAACATCGATGATGTCGATGGAGATGTTGCGGCCGTCAATTTCAGCCCAAAACTTGAATGCCATCGCCGCCTGATTCTCCAGCGAGAAACGAATCGGAGAAATCAGTTCAGCCCTTTGTGGAGTAAAAGGAACATCGATCAATCGCGAGAGAACTTCCGAAACGCTCTCTTGCGTATTGCTGCCAGCCAATGGATCTGATCCGACCGGGTCTGCTAAAGTCAGACCCTCAGCCATGTACTTCGCGGCAAACTCCGGGTCCGCTTTGCCAATATTGGCGACGTATGCTTCCATGACTTTACGCATGTGCTCTTCAGTAGGGGAACTTGGCGACCGGTTCGGTGAGGTACCTGCGTCAAGATGCCGTAACAGTGCGCTGAAGCTGAAGTTAGTAGCCATGGCTTTCAATCCTTTCCAGTAAATTATCTAGAGCTCTATTGTATCGAACTCTAGATAAAATGGCGTACTGGTGCCGTCTCGTGATTGGTGACACTGGAGCTGGCTGTCAACAGGGATACTTAGGCATCAGCTGACCTGAGTACGCCCTAATGCATCAAGCTCCCGACGCAGCATTTCGGAGTGATCATCTGTCAACTTGCAAGCTGCATTCACCTGATCAGGGACCGCTTCAATTGCATCTCGAAGAAGCTCGCTCTCGCCTGTTAATACAACAAGTACCTTTCGTTCATCCTGTGGATCCCGTGACCGAGAAATTCTTCCTGCTTGTTCCATGCGTTTCAGCAGAGGTGTGATCGAACCGGTATCCATACCCAGCCTCGCACCCAGCGCGCCGACTGAACAGGGCGCGTTCTCAAAAAGTTCGATAAGGACGAGAAATTGAGGGAACGTCAGGTTCATTGGGGCGAGAAATGGCGTGTGCGCCTTTACCATCCGGCTCGCTGCGCCGTAAAGAGCAAATGTTACTTGTTTGTCTAACCGGCGCCGTGACGAACTTTTTGCAACCATGCAAACGCTCCAAATGAATGTGAATCGTGCAAGGTATATCGGTGTCGAAATTTTTACAACACCATGTCCAAATTGGCGCAATTCATGGAAGCACTTGGGGCAGACTTTCTTGTTCGCTCACGCTTGGCGCCGGTGGTAGGATGCTGCTTTCGTTCAGAAGTCCAGAGGAAGCAATGACCATATTCGCCATGTCCGTCTTCGATGCAACCGTGATCTACGACGGCAAGGAACTGTTCAAGGGGCAGGGCGCCGCCACTGGCTGGGCCGAGAAGCTTGCCAAGGAAATCGAGAGCCGCGTCACCGTCGAAAAGATCGGCACCGGTTGGGCGCTGGTGGGACGGGTCGACGGCGTCGATTGTCGTTGGGGCATCATGGGGCAGCGCCTCAAGCGGCTGGACTAATCGCCATGCGCAGTTCGAACGGCGGTCTCGTCTACTCCACGGAAACGGGCCGCATGTGCCCGACTTGTCGCCAGCCTGTGGCGCAGTGCACGTGCAAGACAGCTGCAAGTGCTGCGCCGGTCGGCGACGGCAATGTGCGCGTGTCGTTGCAGAGCAAGGGGCGGGGTGGCAAGAGTGTCACGCTCGTCAAGGGTGTGGCGCTCGATCCGATGGCCCTGGCTGTGCTCGGCAAGCAGTTACGTACGGCCTGCGGCGCCGGCGGGACCGTCAAGGACGGTGTGATCGAAGTGCAGGGTGACCATTGCGACACCATTCTGCAGGCACTCGCCAAACTCGGACATCGGGCGAAGCGGGCCGGCGGTTGACGCCGGCCCAGGTACATCAGTAGTCGCGTGCAGCGCGTGTGGCCAGCGCGACCACGGCAATGCCTGCCGTGACGATCAGCGCATCTTCAATCAGGCCGCTGCGGGTCTGGCCGATCTTGGCCATCGCCTGCTTGCGGGCGGCCAGCGTGGCATAGGCCAACGGCACGGCAGTCGCGACCGCAACCGCTGCGCCTGCCTTTTCACGACCTTCTGGCGCGAGCGCCGCACCGGCGATGCCGGCGCTGGCAATGCGTGCCAGCAGGCCGAGGAACACGGTGCGGTCCGGCGCCGACTTCATCTTGTCGCCATACAGTTCGCCGGCGCCCATGGCCAGTGCGCCGTACTTGAACAGCGGGCGGTCCAGCAGGAGCAGATTACCCGACGTGTTACGGCCGGCAAGGCGTGCGGCGGCAAGGGTGGCCATCGGGGTCATCGAGCGGGCGCTGGCGACGGCGCCAATCAGGGCGGAAGAAAGCAGGCTGGTAGATTTCATGGTAATTCCTAGGCAAGTTGTGTTGTTCGATACGTTGTTCAACCGAATGCAAGATTGATTCAGTTGCCTTATTTTTAACACAAAATCGGAAATCAGCCTGTTCTGTAAGGACGCTAGATCACGCGCCGTGGGGCCGCCGTGGCCAGGTGGCCGCTGTTGGGCGTGCCGGTGCGCTCGATCAGCATGATCTGCGCTTCGTGGGGCGCGCGGGGCCGGTGCCGCATGCCTTGCGGTACGACGTACAGCTGGCCCGGCCCCAGCGTCACGGTCGTGCCGTCGTCGAGATCGATCTCGAGACTGCCGGCCAGCACAAGGAAAAAATCGTCCGAATCGTCGTGCACATGCCAGTGGTAGTCGCCACGCAATTTGGCGACCATGACGTCGTGGCCATTGAACAGGCTGACCGTGCGCGGTTGCCAGGCTTCGCTGAAAGTGGCCAGTTTGCCGGCCAAGTCGATTGCAGCGTTCATGCGTTCTCCTTGAGTGAAAAAGTGAAAACGTCATGGTGCGCCTTTGGGTGGCCAGGGGTCTTGTACAATTGTTGCATGCACCCCCCACCCGCCCGGCCAGTGAACGACACCACCTTTTCGGCGCTGGCGGGCGGCGTCACGCTGATGCAGGCAAGCTTCACGGATCACGCGTTCGAGCGCCACAGCCACGATGGATTCGCGATCGGCGTGACGACCGCCGGGGTGCAGCGGTTTCGCTGCAAGGGCGCGCAGTACGACAGCCAGGTGGGCGATCTGGTCCTGTTCAATCCGGATGAAGACCATGATGGCAGCGCCGGCACGGCCGACGGGTTCCGCTATGCGATCTGGTATGTGCCGGATGCGTTCGTGGCAAGCTGCATCGCGCCCGAGGGCGAGCGCGCCGATGGCCGGTATTTCACCCGGCCATGCGTGACCGATCACCGGATGGCGGCGACGTTTGCGCGGCTGTCCAGCAATTTGCTGGCAACGCCAGCCGAGTCGTTGCGGGCGGAAACGCTGCTGCGTGCGTTCCTTGGCACGATGCTGGCGCGCCATGGCGAGCGACCTGGGGCGCCGGTTGTCCGGGCGGGCACATTCGCCGCCGATGCGCGCATGGCGCAAGTCAGGGACTATATCCGCATGTACTTCCAGCGCGATATCACGGTGGCCGACCTGGCCGCCGTGGCCGGCATGTCGCGCACGCATCTCACGCGTGCGTTCAGCGCGGCGTACCACACGCCGCCGCACGTGTACCTCAATTCGGTGCGCGTCGCCCATGCCTGCACGCTGATCCGGGGCGGGATGCCGCTCGCGGCGGTGGCGCCGGAATGCGGCTTTGCCGATCAGAGCCACCTGACCCGGCGCTTCAAGGGCTGTGTCGGCGTCACCCCGTCAGGCTGGCGGGACAGGCTGCGGCGCTAGCGCGCCGGCTGTGTTATCCGCTGCGTCGACCGCCGCAGGCCGGATCGTCAGCGTCTGCGCAAAGTGCGCGATCAGCGCCGTTACCTTGGGCGCGTGCTGGCGGCTGCGCTGCCACACCAGATACAGCGGCAGGCCGGACGTGGCCAGCTCGGGAAGGATTTTCACCAGGCTGCCGTCGCGCAGCTGCTGCTCGACGAGCCAGGTTGCCAGTTGCGCGATCCCCAGTCCCATCTCCACGGCCGTGACCTCGGCCTCGGCCTGTCCCAATATGATGCGCCCGTTCACGTGCTGGCGCGCCAGTGGCAGGTCGCCATCCTTGATCAGCCACGGACTCGTGCTGCCGTCGGCGCGGCCGTACAGAATCGCGTCGTGGCCCAGTAACGCTTCCAGCGTCGCCGGCGCGCCATGCCGCGCCACGTAGGCGGGCGAGGCGCAGAAGACGAGCTCTTCGTCACCCAGGTGCTGGTAGCACAGCGCCGCCGGCCATGTGTCCGAGCCGCCGATGCGCACCACCACGTCCAGGCCATCCTCGACCGGATCGACGAAGCGGTCGGTGAACGACACGTGCGGCTGCACCTGTGGATACTGCTCGGCAAACGCCAGCAGCGACCGCACGGCGTGCATGCGCCCGAAGGTGGCCGGCATGTCCACGCGCAGCCGGCCCGACGGGGCGATATGGTCATGCGCCAGCAGCCGCTCGGCCGCTTCGAGTTCATCCAGCACGCGTACGCAGACCTTGTAGAAGACATTGCCGGCATCTGTCATCTCGAGCTTGCGCGTGGTGCGGTCGAACAGCGGCCGTTTCAATCGCCCTTCAAGCCGGGCGATGGCCTTGCCGACCGCGGAGTTGGTCAGATTCAGCCGGTCGGCGGCCGCCGTAAAACTGCCGGCATCGGCCACGGCAACGAAGGTTTCAAGGCCTTTGAGGCGTTCTGCGGGTGTCATTGGCTATCTCCTAGAAATTTATTCCACATAATGCAGGAATTCTTATCCAACATGCGAATTTTTATCTCTTATATGATGACAGTCAGATAATTACAGGAGTTTTCCGCAATGCCCAATCCATCTACAACCACCGTCGATACGATGGCGGACAAGCCCCAGGCAACTGGCGGCACACTCTCCATCACGATTCTGGCTATTGCCGCGTTTGTCATCGTCACCACCGAATTCCTGATCGTCGGCTTGCTGCCGGCACTGGCGCGTGACCTGTCCATCACGGTTGCCACGGCGGGCCAACTGGTGACGCTGTTCGCCGTGGTCGTCATGGTGTGCGGCCCGTTTCTGACGGCGTGGCTGGCTAATGTCGACCGCAAGAAGCTGTTCGTCGCCGTGCTGGTGCTGTTCGCAGCAACCAATGCACTGGCCGCCGTCGCGCAGAACATCTGGGTGCTGGCGCTGGCGCGCCTGCTGCCGGCGCTGGCACTGCCCGTGTTCTGGGGCACCGCGAGCGACACCGCGGCCCAGATCGCCGGCCCAGAAAAAGCCGGTCGCGCCGTGTCGACCGTGTATCTCGGCATTTCGGCCGCGATGCTGTTTGGTATTCCGCTCGGCACGCTGGCGGCAGACGCCATCGGCTGGCGCGGCGCGTTCGGCCTGCTGGCCGCGCTGTCGCTGCTGGTGGCCGTGCTGATGTTCTTCAGCATGCCAACGGTGCGTGCGTCGCAACCGGTTGCCATGCGCGAACAGGCCAAGATTCTGAAAAGCCCGTTCTTCATGGCCAACGTGGCGCTGTCGATCCTGGTGTTTACCGCCATGTTCACGGGTTACACGTATCTGGCCGAGATGTTGGAGAAATCGGCCGGCGTGGCGCCGGCGCAGGTGGGTTGGTGGCTGATGGGCTTTGGCGCAGTGGGCCTGATCGGTAACTGGCTGGGTGGCCTCTGGGTCGACCAGAAACCGCTGGCCACCACTGCCATCTTCAGCCTCGTGCTTGCAGCCGGCATGGCCGCGTCGATGCTGTTCGCCGGCCTGAGCATCGGGTTCGCGATTGCGCTTGGCGTGTGGGGCATCGCCAATACTGCGCTGTATCCGATTTGCCAGATCCGCGTAATGAAGGCGGCAACCGGCGCCCAGGCGCTGGCCGGCACCATCAATGTATCGGCGGCCAACGGCGGCATCGCGCTGGGCGCCGTGATCGGTGGCCTTGCGGTGGCCAACTGGGGCGCGGGCAATGTCGGTTATGTGGCTGCGGGCATCGCCGTGCTGGCTGCGCTGGCGACCAGCCTGGTGGCACGCATGAATCCACCAACCAAGGCATAACATCATGGCACTCGCACCCATTGGCCCGTTGCCGGCCGAACTGGCAAGCCACGCCGGCTACCAGCGTATCTTCAAGCCGGGCAAGCTGACCTTCGGCTTCATCATGCCACTCGAAGGCTATCCAAATTCGCCGTTTCCGACGCTGGCCAATCACCAGACGATGGCGCGCATGGCCGACGAGGCCGGTTTCTCGACCCTGTGGCTGCGCGACGTGCCGTTTTACGATCCCAACTTCGGCGATACCGGCCAGGTGCTCGATCCGATGGTCTACATGGGCTTTCTGGCAGCGCACACGAGCCGCATCGCGCTGGGCACCGCTGGCATCGTGGCGACGCTGCGCGAGCCGTTGATCGTTGCCAAGCAGGCCGTGTCGGTCGACCAGTTGCTGGGCGGGCGCCTGGTGCTGGGTTTGTCGACCGGTGACCGGCCTGTCGAGTATCCGGCGTTTGGCCTGGATTTCGACAACCGCGGCGAGCGTTTTCGCGAAGCGTTCGGCCTGATCAAGACCGTGACCGAACAGGACTTTCCGCATGCGCGCACGGCGCACTACGGCAATCTCGACGGGGGCATCGACCTGGTGCCCAAGCCGGCGGCGCCGCGGCTGCCGATGATCGTTGTCGGCCGCGCACGCCAGGACATGGCGTGGATTGCCCGGCACAGCGATGGCTGGATCTGGCATCTGAGCGACTTTACCCGCCTGCCGCAACTGATCGAGGCATGGCGCGCCAGCCACGAGCCGGGGCAGTGGGTGCGCCCGTACGGCTACGGCACGATGTTCGACCTGGCCGAAGACCCGGATGAGCCGATGCGCTTCGTGCGCAATGGCATTCGTAGCGGCCGCCATGCATTGGTCGAGCTGTTTTACCATCAGCAGGAACAAGGCGTGAGCCATGTGGCGCTGAACCTGAAGCCGCTGCGCCGACCGGCGCAGGATGCGCTGGCCGAACTGGCGGAGCACGTGCTGCCACTGTTTAACGCTGACTGATTTTTTACCATTGTCTTTTAACGCACGATCAAGAAAAAGGAATGTCATGACCATTGATTTCGACCGTAGCGACAACCTGCAGCGCCCACCGATGGGCCAGACCCGCGATCCGATTACGCATCCGCTGATCGTCACGGCGACCTTCGTCAGCCGTGTCGACAGCACGCCGCGCAGCGAACGGCCGCAAGATGCCGGCTCGGCCAAAAGCAAGCACGGCAACGAGGTGCATCTGCCGAACTGGCGTCCCGGCGCGCTGGCGCTGGAAGGCAATGAAAACCTGGCGTTCGAGCACTGGGACGAATACTGGCGCAAGGTCCACGGCCCGAAATTCGCGTGGGATGAGCCGGGCAGTTCGTCCGAGCGCGTGCTGCGCTATGACCAGGTGCACCGTATTGCATCGGGCCCGTCGTCCTTCTTCCCGCCACCGTACCGCGCGATGATCGGTGACGACGGCAAGCTGCCGGCCGAGCCAGAAAAATGCGTGCCGCCATACGGGCGTCCGCGCTGGGATGGCCTGGCCTACATCACGTATGCCGAGCAGGACGATATCGAGCGCGTGCTGGGTCAGGAGAAATTTGCCGAGCGGATTATCGCTGACGAGCAGGTGGCGTTTCGCATGGTCACGCGTGAAATCACGCGCGAATACATCCTGATCCCGAGCGCGCGTCACCGTGATCCGATCAGCCTGGTCAAGATCCACATGCGCAACCCGGACCTGTCGCGCGAAGAATTCCAGCGCCGCCTGCTGGACGAGCACGCGCCGCTGGTCATGGGCCAGTCGGCGACGACCGAGTTCGTGAAGCGCTACGCTGTGCTGCTCAATATCGGCTCGACCCAGAAAGACCCGGAAGGCAGCAAGATCGATGCCGTCTCGATCCTGTCGTTTGCGTCACTGAACGATGTCGAGGATTACCTGGTCAGCAATGACCACGAAGCGATCGCGCAATCCGAAGCGGCGCTGACCGGCGAAGGCTCGGAGTGGTGGACGGCGATTAACTACAGCGTCATGAATCGCCTGATGCCGGAAGTGGCCACCGAGCGCTGACCGGCTACGGTAGAATCACGCCAACGCCGGTCGCGCCGACCGGCGGTAACGTGATACGGGGATTTGCCATGGCCAAGAAGGAAGAAGAACTCGATGAAGAAACGCTGGCGTTCGTCAACTGGTGTATCGAGGTCGAGGGGTTTTTAGTCGCGGGCGGCGCGACCGTACGGCAGGCGCAAGACCATATCGAAGAAGAAATCGAATGGTTCACCGACCAGTTCTACGATTCGCTCACGCCTGAAGAGGCGGCCAAGGAAGCACTGGCGTAACGACAGTATTGTCAATGAAAACAGGCCTGCACCGCGTGACCGCGGTGCAGGCCTGTTTGCTTGTGCGCGTGGCTATCTAGACGCAGGCGCCCGTGCTGCGGCGACGCAGCGCGGCGGCGCCCGCCAGGCCGGCGCCGAACAGCAGGATGCTGGCCGGTTCCGGCACATCGACGGGCACGTCCGGTCCGATGATATTGCTGATGCCGGACTGTTCGATCACGGCGATGTCATTGGTGGTACTGAGGAACAAGGTATCAGCTGTCAGGAACGACAGCGCCGAACTGCCGACGCCAATTGCTTCGAAACGAATGCTCGCCAGCAGGCCGCTGCCCGAGGCGCCCGGGCCAGGGCCAAACAGGGAGCCGTAGATGAACGAGATCAGTCCCGGCTCGTTGCCGACTGCGTCGACGCCGCTGGTGGTGGTACCTGCCGTGGCCAGGAAGCCGCCTTCGGTCACATCCAGTGCGCGCAGGTAGCGCGCGTCGTAGACAAGCGAAAACTGGTAGCCCGCCAGATCGGCGATATCGGCAATTTCGACGTTATAGGTCACTGTCGTGCCAACCTGCGCGGCAGGGCCGGTATTGATGCTCAGGATGGGCGCAGCCCAGGCTTGCGTGCTGGCGCCAAGCAGGACTGCGGCGATGAAGTGTTTCCATGTGCTCATTGTGTATCCCTTTTGTTGAATGGTTGACGCTGGCCGGATGACGTCACCCGGCCAGCCGGTCGAATCAGGCGCAGACCGTACCTGCCGGCACGCGCTGCGTTACGGCGTTCAAGTCGCGCAGGTTGACCACGCCATCGCCGTTCACGTCGGCGCGCGCGTCAAAACCAGCCTGGCCGGTGCGCTTGTTCATCGCTGCGCGCACCACTGCCACGTCGGCGCAGTCGACCACGCCGTCACCGGTCACGTCACCCACGACCGGCGCGTTCGCCAGTGTGAAATTGGCGTCCGAGACGTCGAAGAACACATTGCCCACGGCCTCGATCTTGATGCGGCCCTGCGTGGTCGCCAGTGCCGGGAACGTGACGTTGGCACTGCCCGTGTTCGGCACGCTTGCCGCCAGCAGGTGTGGCCAGGTCGCGCCGCCGTCGGTCGACAGCGTGATCTTCACGTTTGCAGTGCTCACTGGCGCCACGTTGGTGTTGGCCACGCTCCAGGTCACGGTCTGCGGGCCGGCGTTGATGGTGGCCGCCGTGTTGGGCGACGTGACCAGGAACGGACCGGCCGCAGGCGCCAGCACCAGCGTCGTGGTGGCGCTGTTGACGCCGCCACGGCCGTCACGCGCCGTCAGCTTGAAGTTCAGCGACGCCGGCGCCGCGTTGGCCCCGAAGCCCACGTAGGCAGCCGTTGGCAGGAACTCCGAGAAGCAGTCGATCTGCGCAGCCGTCAGTGGTGTGCTGGCCGCCGGGCAGGCGCCGGTCGCGGCATTGGTGTTGTTGGCCAGGATTTGCGCCATGTCCGGGAACACGCGGGTCGGATCGGTGGTCACCTGGTTCTGGCCTGGCGATGAGTACTCGAGCGTACCGGCGCTGGTCACGATGGCACGCGTGCCGAACTGGCGGAACAACGGGCCGTTGAGCTTGACGTTGTCGATCAGCGAGGTACCGGCGCTGCTGCCCCGGTCGTTCTGCTCCCACATATACGTCACGGTATCGTCGTCGCCATCGACGGCGCTGCCGGTCAGGGCGAATGGCGTGCGCACCGGGATCGTGAAGCTCGGTGGCACGGTGACGCTCGGCGCCGAATTGGTCGTACCCGCGACGCTGCCGCCGCGGGTGGTCGGGCCGCCGCGTGCGACTTCACCAATGAAGCCGGCGCCACCGCCGGTGACATTGCTCACCATCAGCGAAGGCACGTTGGTGCCGGCGAGCGTGCCGTTGAACGTCACGGTGAAGGCCGTGTCGGACAGCCCGGTGACCGACACGGTGGCGCCGGCTGGCCAGCCAGCAATACCTTCGATGGCCGCCTTGACGGCCGTAGCGGTGTAGTTGGGGCCGCGCACGATCGGGGCCGACAGGTTGCCGTTATAGCTCAGCTGGAACTGCTGGCCGTCGGTCGCAAAGCCGGTCAGGGCGCCTACCTGCACTTCGTTGAGATTGATCTCGGCGCTTGAGGTATAGGCCACGATCTCGTCGAAGCTGCGCTGCGACCAGTATGGATCGCTGTGTGGCTGCAGGTTGTCGACGCCGCAGATGCCGGCGTACGCCATGATCGACGAGCCACTGCCCGGCTCGACCGAGGTGGTGGCGCTGCGGTTGCCGCCACTGCAGCTGCCTACCGTGCCATTGAAGGTATGGTTGCCCGAGAACTGGTGACCCAGTTCGTGCGCGACGTAATCGACGGCGAAGAAGTCGCCGACGGGGGTCGGGATGCCGGTGCAGCCCTGGGCCTTGGCGTTGCCGCCCACGACACCCAGGCTGGCGACGCCGCCGCCATTCAAGCCGAGGGCGATGTGGCCCACGTCGAAGTTACTGGCGCCCGCCAGCAGGCCGGTGACGATACGGTTGCGGGACAGGGTGCTGCCCGTGCAGCCGGATGCCTGGGCCGGCGTGTAGCAGGCCGCGCCGCCGCAGGGGCCATCCGTGCCGGTCATCTGGGCCGCCGTATTCAGGTTGAGCGCATCGGTGGCGTCGATCAGCACCAGGCTGATCGAGGTTTCGTCTTCGTAGACCTGCGTCACGCGGTTGATCAGCGTGACCTTGGCGGCGGTGACGTTGGCAGGACCGAAGTAGGTGGCATAGCTCGGGTCGGTCACCAGCGCCAGGCGGTAGGTGCGCAGGGCGCTGCCGACGACGGCATTGGCCGCCATGCCGGCATCGACCACGCGGTAGGGCGCGCTGGTGCTGTTGCGGCCGTCGGAGGCGGTGATGTCGAACGCGCCCTGGCGCGCTGCGGCAGCCGGCAGCGTCACGCTGATCGCGCCGTTTTTGTCGGCGGTAGCTGTGGCATTGTGCAGCGCCACGCCGTCGCCATCGGCCGCGATGTTCAGGCTGACGCTGGCGCCCGGGGCAAAGCCGGCGCCGGTGACCACGACGCTGTCGCCTTCCTGGTAGAACGAGCGCGACAGGCTCAGCTGCGGCTCGATCGAGCCCTCGATCAGGGGGCCGCGTGGATTGATCAGGTCGGCGCGCGTGTAGCTGGCGTAGACGCTGGTGTCATTGCGGTAGTACGGATCGACATACCAGCCGCCGTCCGGCGAGCGCACCGATGCGTGCAGGCCAAGCTGCGTGATGTCCATGCGCAGCGTGGCGCGTGGATCGTCGACGCCCTTGCCGCGATAGGTCTTGATGTCGGGGTGTTTGGCAGCCAGACCTGGCTCCATGACCGGCGATTCTTCGAGCGTGAAGCGCTGGTAGCCGCCGTCCGGGTGCGGCAGCGAGATGGTCAGGCCGCTCGCCGACAGGTCACCGCTGCGCGCCATCGGCGCTTCGCGGGCAACGCCCCGGATACCGGCCAGATCGAGGCTGGCAGCGCGCACGCGGCGCAGTTGCAGGGCCGGGGTTTTGGCGCTGGAAGTGCGCGCGGTCGTTGATGCCGCCGGCACCGTCAAGTCCTGCCAGAATGCGGCTGCGCGCTGATTCTGTACCTGCACAGGACCGACTTGCGCCGCCAGCACGGATGGTGTACCAGCAACGAGGGCCAGCGCAACGCAGAGCGCGAGCGAGCCTTTTTTCAGGGGGGCGGTGTGCAGCTGGCTTTGCTTGCCGTGGTACGGCGAGCTCGAAGGCTTCGTTCTCATGCGTAGTCCTTTCGCGACTGGTGGGCGTGGGTCGTTGTGGTAAGCGTTGATGCGTCTTCCGTAGCTTCCTCGTGGTGCCAGCGATGCGTTGCACATCGAATTTCGCGATGAAAATAATGCAATGCGGGCGCATTGATATTATTGCTGCATTGATATTGAACGCAAGTAAATACTTTCTTGTTGTAATCCTGTTGAAATAATTGGTTTGGCCAATTGCGGTGCTGGCTTGCGGTCTTTTATCGTGCTAAATATGCACGCTTATGTCCGCTGCATACTTGTTGATAAATAAAGCTTGAGACGAAAAAAGGCGCATTCAACGTTATCTGTTGATGAAGCCGATTGCGATGCTTAGCAATTGTTCTGCAGAACTAACCCGCCTGCCGTCCAATGCCCAACGCCAACCCAGATAATTGGGCAGATAGCGTGACGCAACGCCACGAAAGCCCAACAGCCAGTTCTTGAAGCGCTGGTGATAGGCATTCACGTTCTGTACGTGGATGGCGCGACTGCCCGAATGCCGGACCCTGACGCCAGCGCGCAGGTTGACGGCCTCGTGCGCAATCCGGTGCTTGCGTGCAAAGGCGCGATAGGCGGCATGGCTGTCGCTGACCAGCAGCGCCTGCGGATCGAGCCTGGGCAGCAGATCGCGCTCGAGTTGGGCCGCGGTCAGTGCGCCGCGGCCGGTAACGGCATCGACCGTGCCTCCGCTGCGGTCGCGCGCCACCAGGATGCAATCGAGCTGCGTTGAAATGCCACGCTTGGTGGCGTGGCCGCCGCGCCGGCGTGGCGGGCGATCGAGCGTGCGCGATCCTTTTTGTGATTCGAGCAGGAACGTTTCGTCAGCCTCGACGATGCCATTCAGGGATGCAGGCCGGTCGAACTTGACCCAATCAAGGAAGCGGTGGCGCCACCGGAATGCGGTATTGCGGTGCACGCCAACCCGATCTGCGCCCTTTCGCACCGATAGTGAATCGAGCAGCACCTGAGAATACGTAATCCACTTGGCCTTGAGCCTGAGCCTTGCCAGCGGTGTGCCGCTCAGGTCGTTGAATGTGCGCCCGCAAGCGCAGCAGCGAAAGCGCTGCAGGTCGTTGGCGAAGCCGTGCCGGTGGCAGCGCCCGTTGCCACAGCTGGGACAGCAGCGGCCAGGCGCTCTGGCCTGAGCAATCAGCGCCACGACCTGGGCGAGGCCGGCCGCAGGATGCAAGGCGTCGAGCACTTGCCGGCGCTGCGGCTGATTCAGCGATGGCAGCCTGGCAAACCAGCTCTTGAAACCTGGCGCTTTCATGACCGACTCCTGGCATTGGGAACAGGAGTTGGACCACCGGGCTGCTCATCAGTTCAAAGCTCGCCTCTATTTAACGTTGACTGCGCCCGAAAAAATGCCCCGTGAGTGACACGGGGCATGCATGGGTACTGCGCTGGTCCGGTTACTTGTCCTGGACCGTGAATTCGCCATACGGCGCCAGCTGCGCATCGAGCTTGGAAGGGTCGCCGACGATCACGATCGACTGGTTCTCGGGCGCAAAATATTTCTGCGCCACCGTGCGCACCTGCTGCGGCGTGACCTTGCGCATCAGCGGCACGTAGTCGCCCAGGAACTCGGGCGGCAAGCCCACCAGCCAGTTGGCGGCCAGCGTGTTGGCCACCGAACGCTGCAACTGGTTATTCAGCAGGTAGCCGCCGGCGACATAGCGCTTGTTCATGTCCATCTCGGCCGTCGTGACCAGCTCGCTGCCCAGGCGCTTGTACTCCTTGAAGTATTCGGCCAGCGCCGCGCCCGTCACTTCATTGCGCACGTCGGCGCCGCCAACCATCATGCCGCCTGCGCGGCTCATGCGCGCACCGGCCGAGGCCCCATAGGTGTAGCCTTTTTCTTCGCGCAGATTGGTGTTGATCCGGCTCGAGAAGCCCCCGCCGATGATGGTGCTGGTCAGGCGCAACGGGATCTGGTCGGCGGCGCTGGCCGCGATGCCAGGGCTGCCCACGCGCAGCGTCGACTGCACGCTGCCATCGCGCTTGAGCAGGATGCGCGCCGGCTTCACGTTCGTGGCGACGGCAGGCGTGTCCGGCAAGGCCGCGCCGCTGGCCTTCCAGTCGCCAAATGCGGCTTGCGCCAGCTTCAGCGCTTCCGCTTCGGTGATGCGCCCCGTGATGACCAGCAGCGCGCGGTCCGGACGGAAGCGCTTCGCGTGCTCGGTGCGCAGCAGTGCTGCGCTCACGGCATTGATCGACTCGGCGGTCGGATCGGTGCGGCTGTACGGATGGTCGAGGTAGACCGCTTTCTTGATCGCGCGCTCGGCGCGGAAACCCGGCTGGGTTTCGGCCACGCGCAGCGCCTGCAGCGCATTGGCTTTCGCCAGCGCTACTTCGTTCTCGGGGAACGATGGCTGGCGCGCGATCTCGGCCATCAGCTCCAGCATGCCGCCCGCCTGCGAGGCGACGGCGTTGGCCGACAGGATGATGCCGTCCGAAGCCGGGCTGGCGGCCACTTCACCGCCCATGCCTTGCGCCGCTTCGGCGATGGCGCGCGAATCGCGCCTGGTCGTGCCTTCGTTGAGCATCCCGGCGAGCATCGCCGCAAAGCCGCCCTGGGCCGGCGCGTCGGCTGCAAAGCCGGCGCCGCGCAGTGCCAGCACGAAGTCCACGCGGGGCAAGCCCTGGCGCGGCACGACCCAGACGGTCAAGCCGTTGGCCAGCGTCTGCTTGCCGATCTTCGGTGCGGGAATCGATTTTTCCTGGCCATACGCAGGCATGCCGTTTGGCGTTTTGGTTTGTGCATGCAGCGTCGGCGCGAACGCCAGCGAGACGGCAAGCGCGAGCATCAATTTGTTCATGATGCGCTCCTTATTTGTTCGCGCCGGCAGGCGCAGTGGTGGTGGTGGCAGACGTGGCGGCGGTCTTGGCGGCCTCGATCATCGCGGCCGGTTTGCGGTCGATGACGGTGCGGTTGGTCGGCACCAGATAGGTCTTGACGACGCGCTGGATGTCGCTCGAGGTCACGCCGTCGATCCAGCCCGGAATCTTGTTGACGACATTGGCGTCGCCCCACAGCACCTGCAGCTTGGCCATCGTGTCGGCACGGTTGACGAAGCTTTCCAGCTTGTTGTTCCAGTCGGCAAGCATGCGCGTCTTGACCCGCTTGAGCGTGGCATCGTCGACACCGTCCCTGGCCACCTTGGCGATCTCTTCATCCATGGCCTTGAGGATGGCGTCCGCGCTGCTGTCGGGCTTGTACAGCGCATGCACGGTCATCAAGGTAGGGCCGTTGTATTCCCACGGGCTGGTCAGGCCAAACAGGATGTCGACATTCAGTGCGATTTCGCGGCCCTTGACCAGGCCCTGATAGAACAGCGACGCATCGCCGCCGCCCAGCAGTTCGGCCAGCACGGCGACCGGCGCCTGGTCGCGGCTGCCGCGCTCCGGCACCTTCCAGGCTGCCGCGATTGCCGGCACCTGGGCCAGTGCGTCGCTTTGCTGCAGGCGTTTTTCGGCCGTGTTGAGGGGCTCGCTGAAATCCGTGCCCTTCGGTACCGGCCGCGCAGGAATGGCGCCGAAGTATTTCTGCGCCAGCGCAAAGCCCTGCTGCGGCGTGATGTCGCCGGCGATGGCCAGCACCGCGTTGTTCGGGCCGTAGTAGTCGCGGTGGAACGCGCGCACGTCGTCCAGGCTGGCGTTTTCCAGGTCTTCGAAGCTGCCGTAGCCGTCGTGGTTGTTTTCCCATTTCTGGAACGCATGCTGGCTGATGTCGATCCACATGAAGCCGCCATATGGCTGGTTCTTCACATTGACGCGGATTTCTTCCTTGACGACGTCCTGCTGGTTCTTCAGCGTGGTGGCGCTGAAGTCGAGCGTCTTCATGCGGTCCGCTTCCAGCCACAGGATCGGCTCGAGTGCCGAGCTTGGCACGGTCTCGATGTAGTTGGTGAAGTCAGGACGGGTCGAGCCATTGTTCCAGCCGCCGCCGCCCGTGATCGTCGTATCAAAGATGCCCTTCGGCGCATTCGGCGTGCCCTGGAACATCAGGTGTTCGAACAGGTGCGCGAAGCCCGTGCGGTTCTTCGGCTCGAGGCGCATGCCGACGTGGTAGACGACCGAGACGCCGACGGTGGGCGAGGTGCGGTCTTCCGACACGATCACGGTCAGGCCGTTGTCGAGTTTCTTCATGGTGACCGGCAAGGTCCACCCATCAGCCGGTGCGGCAAATGCCGACATCGACAGGGTGAACCCGGCCAGCAGGGCGGGGTAGTGGCGCATGCGCATGGGGACCTCGAAATGGATCGCAATGAAATGGGTATGACCGGGACGCGGTGCGCCACCGGCGAAACATCTTAGCGCAATGGCATGCTTAAAAAGAATGTTTTTCTTGCGCTGGCGCAGGACGATGCGGGGTCATGCGTGCTGCATCGATCCCTGGCAGTTCTGCCCCAATCCGCCACCGTCACGCAGCTCGGGCGCCGTTTTTTGCAGTTCATCGCATGCATTGCGGCGGCGCTTGACTTTCGGGCTATAGTTTCATCATGACAAGTCCCGGCATTGGCCCGGGCCGCAACACACTGGAGACCCTCGATGAATCACCTTTTCAAGCTCGGCGCCGTGGCGGCGTTGTTGGGCGCCTCGGCCGGCCTCGTGCGCGCCGCGCCGGACACGGCCAGCGAGACGCGGCCCGTCGATGCGCAAGTCGTGCGCGTGACGCTCGAAGGGGTCGGGGATCTGGTCATCCGCCAGGGCGCGACGGCCACGCTGGTGCTGACGGGCGACGCGCGCCTGCTGTCGCGCACGACCACCACGCAGCGCGGCGACACGCTCAATATCGAGACCGAAGGCCGCCGCGGGGGCTTCAACTTCGGCCGTTCGTCGGGCATCCAGGCCGAACTCGTGCTGCCGAACCTGCGCGCCGTATCGTCCGAAAGTATCGGCGCCACCACGGTCAGCGGCTTTGCCGGCCAGTCGCTGGACATCAATCTCGATGGCGCCGGGTCAATGTCGGTATCATCATCGAATTATCGTTTTATTACCGCCAATCTGGGCGGCGTGGGCAACCTCAAGATCAACGGCATCGACAGCGAGGGCATCGACCTGAACCTGGGCGGTGCCGGCTTCGTGACCCTGACCGGCCGCAGCAAGCGCCTGAAGGCGGAACTGGGCGGCCTGGGCGGGCTCGATGCGCAGGGCTGCAGCGTCGACTCGGTGGCGCTCGATCTGTCGGGACTGGGTAATGCCACCGTCAATGTGCGCCAGAGCATCAACGTGTCGCTGTCGGGCATGGGATCGGTGACGGTACTGGGCAAGCCGGTCAATCGCAAGGTGGCGCTCGACGGGCTGGGCAAGGTCAACTGGAAATGACGGACACGCGACAACCACGCTGGCCGGGGACACCCCGGCGGCATCGGCAACGACCTGGATTCTGTGTGCGAACCATGAAGACACCATTCTTTGCAGTTCTCCTGGCGCTGTGCCTGCAGTTCGGTCTGCAGGGCAGCGCCCAGGCCGGTTTCCCCGAAGGCGCCAGTGCCTACAATGCCCGCAACTATGCGCTCGCGTTGAAGGAAGTCACGCCGCTGGCCAAGGCCGGGCATGCCGAAGCGCAGCATCTGCTGGGGCTCATGTACTACATGGGGCGGGGCGTGCCGCGCGACTACAAGCAGGCATTTGCCTGGCACCAGAAGGCCGCGCTGCAGGGCAAGGCCGATGCGCAGTACGTCGTCGGCGCCATGTATTACACGGGCAATTCGGTGCCGCAAGACCAGAAGCACGCCGTGACCTGGTTCCGCAGGGCGGCCGAGCAGGGGCACGCCGAGGCGCAGAACGCCCTCGGGCTGATGTACCGCTACCACGTGGCCGGGGTGCCGCAGGATGTCGTGCTTGCCTACATGCTGTATAACCTGGCCGCGGCCGGCGGCAACCGCAACGCCGTCGACCAGCGCGCCGCCATCGCCAAGCGCATGACGCAGGAGCAGATCGAAGAAGCGCAGGCACTGTCGCGCACCTGGAAGCCGGGCACGCCGCTGCCGGCGACGTCGAAGACGGGCGGCGACGCGTAACGCGCCAGTGTGGCCGGCGCAATCGCCTGGCAATCGTCCCGTTATGCGGGCTGGCGAACCGAGCCCGGGGGAAGGGCGGGCCATGATGGTGCGAACACACTGTCAAGGAGTCCCCGATGGCCAAGGTAACACTGACGATGACGACGCACGTGCCGGTCTCCACCGGCGAGGCCTGGGCCTGGTCGACGTCGCTCGAAGGCGTGCGCACTGAAATGCGCCCGCTGCTCAAGGTCGTCTTTCCCAAGGCAATGACGCATATCGGTCCCGATACAGCGCTCAACACGGTCCTGGGCCGTTGCCAGTTTTTGCTGTTCGGTCTGTTTCCGATCGACATGTCCAAGCTGCGCTTTACCGAGATGGAGCCGGGCCATCGCTTCGTGGAAGAATCCGATCTGTTGTCGATGCGATCGTGGCGCCATGAACGTGTGATCACGCCCTCGGCCGATGGTCGGGGCGCCCAGGTCACCGACCACCTGGCGTTCACGCCACGCCTGGCGACGCCCGTCGTGCGCTACCTCGTCAAGCTGTTCTTCGCGCACCGCCACAAGAAGCTGGCGCAGGCGCTGGGTGTCCGTGAGGCTACCGTCGCGGGCCGTGGCGCAGCCGGCCGGGCGCGCTGAGATCGGCTGAAATGCGTGCTTGCATGGTAGGCTTCGGCTTTGACTCATTCGCGCGCCCGAAACAATCGTGGCGTAGCGGCAATTTGGAGCTTGTATGTTGATTGCCACTCACGGCGGCAAATTCCACGCAGACGATGCGTGGGCCGTCGCCGTCCTGAAGGTGCTGTTCCCCGATGCCGACGTGATTCGCACCCGCGAGCAGGCCCGGATCGATGCCGCCGACTTCGCGATCGACGTTGGCGGGGTCTGGGACCCGGCCACCGGCCGGTTCGATCACCACCAGAAAGAATTCAACGCCACCCGGCCGTCCGGCGTGCCGTATGCCAGTGCCGGCCTCGTCTGGCGCGACCACGGCGCGCGCTGCGTCGCGGCGTTGGCGCTGCGGCACACGGGCGAGACTTTGTCCGACGATACCGCCCAGCAGATCGCGTACGCGATCGACGTCGATATCGTGCAATACCTCGATCTGTCGGACGTCGGCGTGGCCAAGAACGCGCCGGGCAGCTATGGCCTGTCGGCCGTGGTCTCGGGCTTCAATCCGGGCTGGCTCGACGAGCAGCGCCTGGGCTACGGCGAAGCGGTCGATGTGTATCGCATGGGCCAGTTCATGCGCGCCGTGGAGTTCCTTACCGACATCATGGGCAATGCCGTGCGCTACCGCGTGGGCGCCATGCTGGCTGTCACGCAAGTGCGCCAGGCCGAGGTGCTCGAGGGCGGCAAGCTGCTGTTCCTGAAGAACGCCGCGCTGCCGTGGAGCAGCATCGTGCGCAAGGAAATGCCGAAGATCCTGTTCGTCATCAGCCATAGTCTGACCGAGAACCGCTACATCCTGCACACGGTGTCGGTCGACACGGAAAGCTTCGATGCACGCGCCGACCTGCCTGAAACCTGGGCCGGCCTGCGCGAAGCGGACCTGGCGGCCGTGACGGGCGTGCCGGACGCCGTGTTCTGCCACACGGGCCGCTTCATTGCCGCCGCGCGCAGCTACGATGGCATCCGGACCATGGCGCGCCAGGCACTCGATGCGGTCGAGCAGGGCGTGACGGTCACGACGTATTCGTAGCCTGCGGGCGCGTTCATTGGCACCGTCACGGGCGGCGCGCACGATCGCCGGGGTCGTCGGCAAGCCGCCGCCGACTCCCGTACAATTGCGGTTTTGCTAATGCGGGAGCTTTCCATGCGCGCCATCGAGATTACCAAGCCGGGGGAACCCGACGTCTTGCAACTGTGTGAACGGCCATTGCCGGTCCTGAAAACCGGCGAAGTCCTGATCAAGGTCCATGCTGCCGGCATCAACCGTCCCGACGTGTTCCAGCGTCTGGGCAAGTACCCGGTGCCACCAGGCGCCTCCGACCTGCCAGGCCTTGAAGTGGCCGGCGAAATCGTCGACGGCGACCTCAGCGACAGCGGTTTTTCCAAAGGCGACCTCGTCTGCGCTCTGGTGCAGGGCGGCGGTTACGCCGAATACTGCGCCGCGCCACTCGAGCAATGCCTGCCGGTGCCAGAAGGGCTGACCCCGCTGGAAGCGGCCACCTTGCCGGAAACCTATTTCACGGTCTGGAGCAATGTCTTTGACCGTGCCCGCCTGAGCGAAGGCGAGAGCCTGCTGGTGCAGGGCGGCAGCTCGGGTATCGGCGTGACCGCCACCCAGGTCGCCAGCGCACTGGGTCACCGCGTGTTCATCACCGCCGGCAGCGAAGACAAGTGCCGCGCCGTCGAAGCGCTGGGCGCCGAGCGGGGCATCAACTACCGCGATGAAGATTTTGTCGCCGTGGTCAAGGAACTCACGGACGGTCGTGGTGTCGATGTGATTCTGGATATGGTCGCCGGCGACTACGTAGCACGCGAGATCGAGTGCCTGGCCGACGATGGTCGCCTGGTCGTCATCGCGCTGCTGGGCGGGCCGCAGGCCAACCTGGACATGAACCACGTGCTGCGCCGCCGCCTGACCATCACCGGTTCGACGCTGCGTCCCCGGTCAGTCGAATTCAAGGCGGCCATTGCACGCCAGTTGCGTGAGCAGGTCTGGCCGCTGTTTGCGCAGAAGAAGATCAAGCCGGTGATTCATCATGTGTTCCCGCTCGAAGAAGCCGCGGCAGCCCACACGATGATGGAATCGAGCGCCCATGTGGGCAAGATCGTGCTGCAAGTGCTGGCCGACTGATCATAAAAACAACAGGCGCGCCGGCGGGACCCACAAGCCCT
Organism: Massilia aurea; assembly: GCF_014200505.1. Taxonomy (GTDB): domain Bacteria; phylum Pseudomonadota; class Gammaproteobacteria; order Burkholderiales; family Burkholderiaceae_D; genus Telluria; species Telluria aurea_B. The sequence goes on from NZ_JACHBX010000006.1 coordinate 21,075, forward strand.
GCGCGGTGCATCCACGGGCGGTAGCAAGCAGATTGGCACTCCCAGCCATCGTTTGACCGCCACAATATCGACCGCTAGAATAGCGGGTTATTTGACATGGGGTAGTATGCGTCCCACACTCGTAGTAGGTAACTGGAAAATGAACGGCAGCCGGGCAGTCAATGCCGAGCTGCTGCAAGGCATTCTCGCGGGTCTGAGCCCGGACATTCAGGCGTCGTGCGCGGTGTGCGTCCCCGCGCCGTACCTGTTCCAGTGCGAGCAATTGTTGGCCGGTAGCAGCGTGGCCTGGGGCGCGCAGGATGTCGCGACCGAGCCATGCGGGGCCTTCACCGGCGAAGTGTGCGTCTCGATGCTGCACGATTTCGGTTGCCGGTACGTGATCGTCGGCCACTCCGAGCGCCGAGGCTACCACGGCGAGTCGAACGAGCTGGTCGCGCGCAAGGCGAAAGCGGCGCTGGACGCCGGCCTGACCCCGATCGTGTGCATCGGCGAAACACTGGAGCAGCGCGAAGCGGGCGAGACCAACGACGTTGTCGGTGGCCAGCTGCACGCGGTGCTGGAACTGGTGGGCTTTGAGGATGTGTCGCGCCTGGTGCTGGCCTACGAGCCGGTGTGGGCAATCGGTACCGGCAAGACGGCCACGCCCGAGATGGCGCAGCAAGTCCACGCCGACATGCGCGCGTTAGTGCGCAAGTGCAACGTTGATGCTGCAGAAACCGTACAAATCCTTTACGGCGGCAGCATGAAGCCGGAGAATGCACGCGAGCTGCTGGCGCAACCGGATATCGATGGCGGCCTGATCGGCGGGGCGGCACTGAAGGCCGACGACTTCCTCGCCATTCTGCGTGCTGCTTAAAGACTTAATCTCGCGCATTTAGTTTTGCGAAGATTTTGGAATTACAAAAAATTTGAAACGCTGTTAAACCTTGGAATGGAATTGCAATGATCTGGTCTAATCTTATTATCGTCGTGCAGGTTATCTCGGCCCTGTCCATTATTGGCCTGGTCCTGATGCAGCACGGCAAGGGCGCTGATATGGGTGCGGCCTTCGGTTCCGGCGCGTCGGGCAGCCTGTTCGGTGCATCCGGATCGTCGAACTTCCTGTCCAAGGCAACGGCAGTGGCCGCCGCCGTGTTCTTCGGCACCACGCTGACGCTGGCCTACATCGGCAACAACCGCACTGGCAGCGACAACGCCGGCGTGATGGGCCGCGCCCAGGCGCCAGCAGCCGGTATTCCGGTCACCGCGCCAGTGCAGACCGCCCCAGCCGATGTGCCGACGCTGCCAGCGGGCAGTGCCGTCCCGGCAGCCCCGGCAGCGGGTGTCCCGGCCGCTCCGGTGACCCCGGCGCCAGCGACCAAGTAAGTCACGCAGTCCCGGCGCCATGCGCGCCAATGCTGTTCCAAAACAATGCGCCTTTTTATCGGGCGCATTGTCGTTTTTAGGCGTAGAATACTGCGGCGCGTGACAGGGTTGAACAACCGGTCTGTGCAGCCTCGCAATATTGACGCTGTTGTCGCAACGAACTTTGTCATGCTCATGTCAGTAAAAGAGCGTCCAATAGATTGTTCGGCGATATGATTCAATTAAATGGCAAATATCTTTGTGATTGCGCAATTTGAGCATTGAAAGATAGTGCTAAAGCAGGGTAAAATACTGTTCTCCAGCCGACGTGGTGAAATTGGTAGACACGCTATCTTGAGGGGGTAGTGGCGCAAGCTGTGCGAGTTCGAGTCTCGCCGTCGGCACCAAAATTTAGAAAGAAAGCCAGCAAGGGCGCACGAGTTTTTACCTCATGCCTGAGCTGGCTTTTTTACGAGGATCTGTCGTACGATCCTGGCGGCAGGCTCGAAGCCAGGTTCGCACGATTCGGTGCTGCATCTCTGCAGCGTTCCATTAACCGATCGTTCAGAAGGCTTCATCGTGAACCTCGAAAGTTATCTCCCCGTTCTTCTCTTTATCCTGGTTGGCATCGGTGTCGGTGTAGCCCCTCAGGTGCTTGGTCGCCTGCTCGGGCCGCACAAACCCGACGATGCCAAACTGTCTCCGTATGAATGCGGCTTCGAAGCCTTCGAAGACGCGCGCATGAAGTTCGACGTCCGGTACTACCTGGTCGCGATCCTGTTTATTTTGTTTGATCTTGAAACGGCATTCTTCTTCCCATGGGGCGTCTCGATGCGCGAACTGGGGTTCACCGGTTTCATCACGATGATGGTGTTTATCGCCGAATTCGTCGTGGGCTTCTGGTACATCTGGAAGAAAGGTGCCCTTGATTGGGAATAAGCCATGGCTATTGAAGGCGTACTAAACGAAGGTTTCATCACCACCACAGCCGACAAGCTGGTCAACTGGGCACGTACCGGGTCGATGTTCCCGATGACGTTCGGTCTGGCCTGCTGCGCGGTCGAGATGATGCACGTGGGCGCGGCCCGCTACGACATGGACCGCTTCGGCATCGTGTTCCGCCCGTCGCCACGCCAGTCCGACGTCATGATCGTTGCCGGCACGCTGTGCAACAAGATGGCGCCGGCGCTGCGCAAGGTCTACGACCAGATGGCCGAGCCGCGCTGGGTCATCTCGATGGGCTCCTGTGCCAACGGTGGCGGCTACTACCACTATTCGTATTCCGTCGTCCGTGGCTGCGATCGCATCGTCCCGGTCGATGTCTACGTGCCAGGCTGTCCACCGACCGCCGAAGCTCTGCTGTACGGCATCATGCAGCTCCAGAACAAGATCAAGCGCACCAATACCATCGCGCGCTAAAAACGGACGGCGTACTCCATGACGACAAAACTCGAAACCCTTCAACTCGCCCTGCAGACTGCATTGGGCGAGGGCGCCGCGATCTCGGCGGCGCTGGGTGAAGTCACGGTGGTGGTCAAGGCCGCCGACTACATCCGCTCGATGACGGCCCTGCGCGATACCCCTGCGCTGGCGTTCGAGCAGATGATCGACCTGTGCGGCGTCGACTATTCGGAATATGGCGAAGGCACCTACGAAGGACCGCGCTTTGCGGTCGTCGTGCACCTGCTGTCGCTGACCCACAACTGGCGCGTGCGCGTGCGGGTGTTCTGCCCGGACGACGACATGCCGCTGGTCGAATCGATCACGCCGATCTGGCGCGCCGCCAACTGGTTCGAGCGCGAAGCGTTCGACCTGTTCGGCATCCTGTTCGATGGCCACGGCGACCTGCGCCGCATCCTGACCGACTACGGTTTCATCGGCCACCCGTTCCGCAAGGACTTCCCGATCTCGGGCTATGTCGAGATGCGCTACGACCCCGATCAGAAACGCGTGATCTATCAACCCGTCACAATCGAACCGCGCGAGAACATTCCCCGCGTGATTCGCGAAGAGACTTACGGGACGAAATAATGGCTGAGCTTAAGAACTACACCCTGAACTTTGGTCCGCAGCACCCGGCAGCGCACGGCGTGCTGCGCCTCGTGCTCGAGCTCGACGGCGAGGTGATCCAGCGTGCCGACCCGCACATCGGCCTGCTGCACCGCGGCACCGAGAAGCTGGCCGAAACCCGCACCTACCTGCAATCGGTGCCGTACATGGACCGTCTCGACTACGTGTCGATGATGTGCAACGAACACGGCTACGTGCTGGCCATCGAAAAGCTGCTCGGCATCCAGGCGCCGATCCGCGCCCAGTACATCCGCACGATGTTCGACGAAGTCACCCGCATCCTGAACCACCTGATGTGGCTCGGCGCGCACGCGCTGGACATCGGCGCCATGGGCCCGTTCCTGTACTGCTTCCGCGACCGCGAAGACCTGTTCGACGTCTACGAAGCGGTATCCGGCGCGCGCATGCACGCGGCCTACTACCGCCCTGGCGGCGTGTACCGCGACCTGCCGGACACGATGCCACAGCACAAGGCTTCGCCAATCCGCAGCGCCAAGGCAATCGATGCACTGAATGAACACCGCCAGGGCTCCGTGCTCGACTTCCTCGACGCGTTCACGAAGCGCTTCGATGGTTACGTCGACGAATACGAAACCCTGCTGACCGACAACCGTATCTGGAAGCAGCGTACGGTCGGCATCGGTGTCGTGACGCCGGAAGACGCGAAAGCGATGGGCTTCACGGGCGCCATGCTGCGCGGCTCGGGCATCGCCTGGGACCTGCGCAAGACGCAGCCGTATGCAGCGTACGACAAGGTCGAGTTCGACATCCCGGTCGGCACCAACGGCGACTCGTACGACCGCTACCTGGTGCGCGTCGAAGAGATGCGCCAGTCGAACCGCATCATCAAGCAATGCATCACGTGGCTGCGCGCGAATCCGGGCCCGGTCATGATCGACAATAACAAGATTGCGCCGCCGAACCGGATGGACATGAAGTCCAATATGGAATCGCTGATTCACCACTTCAAGCTGTTCACCGAAGGCTTCCACGTCCCAGAGGGCGAGGCGTACGCTGCGGTCGAGCATCCGAAGGGCGAATTTGGCATCTATATCGTCTCCGACGGCGCCAACAAGCCATACCGCCTGAAAATCCGCACGCCGGACTATGTCCACCTGCAGAGCCTCGACGAAATGGCACGCGGACACATGATCGCTGATGCCGTCGCCATCATCGGTACGCAAGACATCGTGTTCGGCAGTATTGATCGCTAGTCCGAAAGGCAGAGAAGAATATGTTATCCCCGCAGTGCTATCAAAAAATCGATCGGGAGCTGGCCAAGTACCCAGCCGATCAACGCCAGTCGGCCGTGATGGCCTCGCTCGCCCACGCCCAGGTCGAACTGGGCTGGCTGTCGCCAGAGACGATGCAGGAACTCGCCGATTACATCCAGATGCCGGCGATTGCCGTGCAAGAGGTGGCGACTTTCTACAATATGTTCAACGTCAAGCCGGTTGGCCAGCACAAGATCACCGTGTGCACCAACCTGCCATGCGCACTGTCGGGCGGCGAACGCGCGGCCCAGCGCATCAAGGACGCCCTGAACATCGACTTCCGTGACACCACGGCGGACGGCAAGTTCACGCTGATGGAAGGCGAGTGCATGGGCGCCTGCGGCGACGCACCCGTCATGCTGGTGAACAACCACCGCATGTGTTCGTTCATGAGCGACGCCAAGATCGACGCCCTGCTTGAGGAACTGAACAAATGACCAGCCTGCACGATCGTCACATCAAGCCGCTGATCCTGAAGGATCTGAACGGCGCCAACTGGCACCTGACCGACTACGTCAACCGTGGTGGTTACTCGGCGCTGCGCCGCATCATCGAAGAAAAGATCACGCCCGAGCAGATCATCGCCGACATGAAGGCGTCGGGCCTGCGCGGCCGCGGCGGCGCCGGTTTCCCGACCGGCCTGAAGTGGAGCTTCATGCCACGCCAGTTCCCGGGCCAGAAATACCTCGTCTGCAATACCGACGAAGGCGAGCCGGGCACGTTCAAGGACCGCGACATCATTCGCTACAACCCGCATGCGCTGATCGAAGGCATGGCCATCGGCGCCTACGCGATGGGCATCACCGTGGGTTACAACTACATCCACGGCGAGATCTTCGAAGACTACCTGCGCTTTGAAGAAGCGCTGGAAGAAGCGCGCGCTGCGGGCTTTTTGGGTGACAACATCCTGGGCAGCACGTTCTCGTTCCAGCTGCACGCGCACCACGGTTACGGCGCCTACATCTGCGGCGAAGAAACCGCGCTGCTCGAGTCGCTCGAAGGCAAGAAGGGCCAGCCGCGCTTCAAGCCGCCGTTCCCGGCCTCGTTTGGCCTGTACGGCAAGCCGACCACCATCAATAATACTGAGACGTTCGCTGCGGTCCCGTTCATCCTGAACATCGGCGCCGAGAACTACATGGCGCTGGGCAAGCCGAACAACGGCGGCACCAAGATCTTCTCGATCTCGGGCGACGTCGAGCGGCCAGGCAACTACGAAGTTCCGCTGGGTACGCCATTTGCGACCCTGATGGAACTGGCCGGTGGCATGCGCGGTGGCAAGAAGATCAAGGCCGTGATTCCAGGCGGTTCGTCGGCGCCAGTCGTGCCGGGCGAGCAGATGATGCAAACCGATCTCGATTACGATTCGATCGCCAAGGCCGGCTCGATGCTGGGTTCGGGCGCCGTGATCGTGATGGACGAGACGCGCTGCATGGTCAAGTCGCTGCTGCGCCTGTCGTACTTCTATTACGAAGAATCGTGCGGCCAGTGCACGCCATGCCGTGAAGGCACGGGCTGGATGTACCGCATGGTTCACCGCATCGAGCATGGACAGGGCCGACCGGACGACATGGATCTGCTGAACAACATCGCTGACAACATCAAGGGCCGCACGATTTGCGCGCTCGGCGATGCGGCCGCGATGCCAGTGCAGGCCATGATCAAGCACTTCCGCGAAGAATTTGAATATCACATTGAGCACAAGCACTGCCTCGTGCCCTCATACCTTTAAACCAGGTCAGGTAACGATCCCATGGTTGAAATTGAATTAGACGGCAAGAAAGTTGAAGTCCCACCGGGTTCGATGGTGATGGACGCCGCAAACAAGCTCGGAACGTACATTCCGCACTTCTGCTATCACAAGAAATTGTCGATCGCTGCGAACTGCCGCATGTGCCTCGTCGAAGTGGAAAAGGCGCCGAAGCCTTTGCCAGCGTGCGCGACTCCGGTCTCGCCGGGCATGATCGTGCGCAGCCACAGCGACAAGGCCGTGCAGGCCCAGAAGTCGGTGATGGAATTTTTGCTCATCAACCACCCGCTCGACTGCCCGATCTGCGATCAGGGCGGCGAATGCCAGTTGCAGGATCTGGCCGTGGGCTATGGCAAGAGCGGTTCGCGCTACGAAGAAGAAAAGCGCGTGGTGGCCCCGAAAGAAGCGGGTCCGCTGATCTCGATGGAAGAGATGTCGCGTTGCATCCAGTGCACCCGTTGCGTGCGTTTCGGCCAGGAAGTGGCCGGCGTCATGGAATTCGGCATGCTGGGCCGCGGCGAGCATTCCGAGATCACGACATTCGTCGGCAAGACCGTCGACTCGGAAGTCTCGGGCAATATGATCGACCTGTGCCCGGTCGGCGCGCTCACCAGCAAGCCATTCCGTTATTCGGCACGTCCATGGGAACTGCAGCGCCGCAAGTCGGTCTCGCCGCACGATTCGCTGGGCGCGAACCTGATCGTCCAGGTCAAGGGTGGCCGCGTCATGCGCGTGCTGCCGCTCGAAAACGAAGCGGTCAACGAGTGCTGGCTGTCGGATAAAGAGCGTTTCTCGTACGAAGCGCTGAACAACACCGACCGTCTGACCAAGCCGATGATCAAGCAGGGCGGCATGTGGCAGGAAGCCGAGTGGCAGACCGCCCTCGAATACGTCGCCCACGGCCTGCGCAATATCCGTCACGAACACGGCGCCGATGCGATCGCTGCTGTTGCGACTGCGCACTCGACCGTCGAAGAACTGCACCTGCTGAACAAGGCTGTGCGCGGCATGGGCTCAGACAACGTCGAGTTCCGCCTGCGCCAGAGCGATTTTTCGCTCGACGGCCAGGTCACGCCATGGCTCGGCATGCCGATCGCCGAGCTCAGCACGCTCAAGCGCGCGCTGGTCATCGGTTCGTTCCTGCGCAAGGATCACCCGCTGGTCACGACGCGTCTGCGCGCCGCCACCAAGTCGGGTCTGCGCCTGTCGCTGGTGGCCGGCGCTGACGACGAACTCTTGATGAAGGTCGCGCACAAACTGATCGCTGCACCAAGCGACTGGCTCGTCGCGCTGTCGGAAATCGTCGTTGCCATCGCTGCCGACAAGGGCATCGCGGCGCCAGCCGGTTTCGAGCAGATCGAAGCGTCGGACATCGCGAAAGCCATCGCCGCGTCGCTGGTCGTCGTTGGCGACGTTGAACTGCCAGGCGCGATCCTGCTGGGCAACGCTGCTGCGCAACATCCGCAAGCATCGAAAATCCACGCCGCCGCGCAGTGGATCGCCGAGCAGACCGGTTGCTCGTTAGGTTACCTGGTCGAGTCGGCCAACACGATCGGCGGCCACCTGGTGGGCGCCACGTCGGGCAAGAACGAAGCACCGTTCGCGACGCCGAAAAAAGCCTATGTGCTGCTGAACGCCGAACCGCAACTGGATGCCGCGAACCCGCAGCAAGCCACGGCTGCGCTGGCTGCTGCCGAGATGGTCGTCGTCATGTCGGCCTTCAAGCATGGCCTGGACTACGCCGACGTGCTGCTGCCAATCGCGCCGTTCTCGGAAACCTCGGGCACGTTCGTCAATTGCGAAGGCCGTGCACAGAGCTTCAACGGCACCGTGCGTCCGCTGGGCGACACCCGTCCGGCCTGGAAAGTGCTGCGCGTACTGGGTAACCTGCTGGGCCTGCAAGGCTTCGACTACGACACGTCCGAATCGATCCGCGACGAGCTGTTCGGCAAGGGTGTCACCGATCTGTCGGGCAAGCTGAACAACAAAGCCACGCTGGCACCGACCGTCGGCGCCTATGCGCCAGCGGGCCAGCTCGAGCGCGTGACCGACGTGCCGGTGTACTTCACCGACGCGCTGGCACGCCGCGCTGAGCCGCTGCAGCGCACCGCCGACGCGAACGCGCCGCTGGTTACGCTGTCGAAAGCGGTGGCTGAATCGATCGGCGTCAAGGCCGGCGACAGCGTCACCGTCACGCAGGGCGCCGGTTCGGCCGTGCTGGTGGCCGATGTCGACGCCACGCTGCCATCGAACGCAGTGCGTGTCGCCGCCGGCCATCCGGCCGTGGCAGGCCTGGGCGCCATGTTCGGTTCCATCCAAGTTGCAAAAGCAGGGGAGAGCAAGTAATGGCCGCGCCCGGTTACATTGATTCATTCAACGCCGGCGGTGCAGACCTGCTCGGCCCGGTCTGGCCGATCGCCTGGACCCTGATCAAGATCATCGCGGTGCTGGCACCGTTGATGATCGCGATTGCCTACGCCACGCTGTGGGAACGCAAGTTCATCGGCTGGATCCAGATCCGCGTGGGCCCGAACCGCGTCGGTCCTGGCGGCCTGCTGCAGCCGATGGCCGACGGCCTGAAGCTCCTGATCAAAGAGATCGTGATCCCGGCCAAGGCGAGCAAGAGCCTGTTCGTGATCGGTCCGGTCATGACGATCATGCCGGCGCTGGCCGCCTGGTCGGTCATCCCGTTCGGCCCGCAGTTTGCGCTGGCCAACGTGAACGCCGGCGTGCTGCTCCTGATGGCCATCACCTCGGTCGAGGTGTACGGCATCATCATCGCCGGCTGGGCGTCGAACTCGAAGTACTCGTTCATGGGCGCCATGCGCGCATCGGCCCAGATGATCTCGTACGAAATCCCGATGGGCTTCGTGCTGGTGGTCGTGCTGATGGTCACGGGCAGCCTGAACCTGTCGGACATCGTCGCCGGTCAGCAGATGGGCACGTTCGCCGGCTGGGGCGTGAACTTCCTGTCGTGGAACTGGCTGCCGCTGTTCCCGCTGTTCATCATCTACCTGATTTCGGGCCTGGCCGAGTGCGGCCGTCACCCGTTCGACGTGATCGAAGGTGAATCCGAGATCGTTGCCGGTCACATGGTCGAATATTCGGGCATGTCGTACGCGATGTTCATGCTGGCCGAGTACGGCAACATGATCCTGATCGCCTGCCTGGCTTCGCTGTTCTTCCTCGGCGGCTGGTCGGCACCATTCAGCTTCCTCGAAGTGGGCGGCACCCTGGGCGGCTTCATCGGCTTCTTCTGGCTGTTCCTGAAAACGTTCTGCCTGGTTACGTTCTTCATCTGGGTGCGCGGTACGTTCCCACGTTACCGTTACGACCAGATCATGCGTCTGGGCTGGAAAGTGTTCATTCCGATCACGCTGGTCTGGCTGGTGTTCATCGCCGCCTGGATGCAGACGTCGTGGAATATTTGGAAGTAAGGGGACGCACATGTCACGTATGAAAGAAATCCTCGGCAGCCTGATGCTGACCGAGTTGATCAAGGGCCTGGCCCTGACCGGCCGCTACGCTCTGTCGCGCTCGATCACGGTCCAGTACCCGGAAGAAAAGACCCCGATGTCGAACCGCTTCCGCGGTCTGCATGCGCTGCGTCGCTACCCCAACGGGGAAGAGCGCTGCATCGCCTGCAAACTGTGCGAAGCAGTCTGCCCGGCCATGGCGATCACGATCGAGTCGACCCAGCGCGAAGACGGCACCCGCCGCACCTCGCGTTACGACATCGACCTGACCAAGTGCATCTTCTGCGGCTTCTGCGAAGAATCGTGCCCGGTCGATTCGATCGTCGAAACGCACGTGCTGGAATACCACGGCGAAAAACGCGGCGACCTCTATTACACCAAAGAGATGCTGCTGGCCGTGGGTGACCGCTACGAAACCGAGATTGCCGCTGCCCGCGAGGCGGACGCCAAGTTCCGCTAAGTGTTAATTACAAGAGGCTCCTGGGTTAGTCATGACATTTACTGATATTTTGTTCTACGTGTTTGCGGCCGTGATGGTGCTGGCTGGCCTGCGCGTCATCACCGCCAAGAACCCGGTTCACGCCGCGCTGTTCCTGGTGCTGGCCTTCTTCAACGCCGCCGGTATCTGGCTGCTGCTGAAGGCCGAATTCCTCGCCATCGTGCTGGTGCTGGTCTATGTCGGCGCCGTCATGGTGCTGTTCCTGTTCGTCGTCATGATGCTCGATATTAATATCGACCGCATGCGCGAAGGCTTCTGGGGCTTCCTGCCACTGGCAGCTGGCGTCGGCGCCCTGATCGTGCTCGAGATGGGCGCGGTGCTGTGGCACGGCTACAGCAACTTCCAGCAAACGCCGGAAGCGGCTGCCCTGAACATCGGCGGCACCAAGGAACTGGGCTTGCAGATCTACACCCGCTACATCTACGGCTTTGAAATCGCTGCCGTGGTGCTGCTGGTGGCGATCATTGCTGCTGTGGCGCTGACGCTGCGCCGCCGCAAGGACAGCAAGGCCATCGATCCGGCCGACGCCGTGCGTGTGAAACGCAACGACCGCCTGAAGATCATCAAGGTCGCGACCGTGAACCAGCCGGCCATCGATGCCGCGAACGTGGCGAAAGCCGCCGCAGCCGCTGCTGCTGCCGCGCCGACCGAACCGAAGGAAAGCAAATGACCGTCTCCCTCGCACACTATCTGATCCTGGGCGCGATCCTGTTCGCGATCTCGGTGGTCGGTATCTTCCTGAACCGGAAGAACATCATCATCTTGCTGATGGCCATCGAATTGATGCTGCTGGCGGTGAACCTGAACTTCATCGCGTTTTCCCACTACCTGGGCGACGCGGCGGGGCAGATCTTCGTGTTCTTCATTTTGACCGTCGCGGCCGCCGAAAGTGCAATTGGCCTGGCGATCCTGGTGGTCCTGTTCCGCAATCTGGACACGATCAACGTGGAAGACCTCGACAGCCTCAAGGGCTGATCGGTCTCGCTCGATAACTTATAACGAATAAGGTTCAACATGGCGGGGCAAATTTCAACCTCACTCTTACTGGCAGTGCCACTGGCACCGCTCGCAGGCTCGGCAATTGCCGGTCTGCTGGGTACCAAGTTCCTGGGCAATGTCGTCGGCCGCAAGGTGTCGCATACCGCGACCATTCTCGGCGTGGCGATCGCGCTGGTCATCTCGGTCATGACCCTGATGGCCGCGCTCGACGGCTTCAAGCTTAACCAGGACCTGTACACCTGGATGACCGTCGGCACGCTCAAGCTGGCCGTCGGCTTCCAGATCGACACCCTGACCGCGATGATGATGTGCGTCGTCACGTCGGTGTCGCTGATGGTGCACATCTACACGATCGGCTACATGGCCGAGGATGACGGCTACAACCGCTTCTTCTCGTACATCTCGCTGTTCACGTTCGCCATGCTGATGCTGGTCATGTCCAACAACTTCCTGCAGCTGTTCTTCGGCTGGGAAGCAGTGGGCCTGGTCTCGTATCTGCTGATCGGCTTCTGGTACACGCGTCCAACGGCGATCTTCGCCAACATGAAGGCGTTCTTGGTCAACCGCGTCGGCGACTTCGGCTTCATCCTCGGTATCGGCCTGATCCTGGCCGCCGCCGGCACGATGAACTACGCTGAAGTGTTCGCACAGGCCGACCAGCTGGCTTTGATGACCGTGCCGGGCACCGACTGGCCGCTCTTGACCGCCGCCTGTATCTGCCTGTTCATCGGCGCGATGGGCAAGTCGGCGCAGTTCCCGCTGCACGTCTGGCTGCCTGACTCGATGGAAGGCCCGACCCCGATCTCGGCACTGATCCACGCCGCAACGATGGTTACTGCCGGCATCTTCATGGTGTCGCGCATGTCGCCGCTGTTCGAGCTGTCCGATGGCGCGCTGTCGTTCATCATCGTCATCGGTTCGATCACCGCGCTGTTCATGGGTTTCCTGGGCATCATCCAGAACGACATCAAGCGCGTGGTCGCTTACTCGACGCTGTCGCAGCTGGGTTACATGACCGTCGCACTGGGCGTGTCGGCCTACTCGGTCGCCGCATTCCACCTGATGACGCACGCATTCTTCAAGGCACTGCTGTTCCTTGGCGCCGGCTCGGTCATCATGGGCATGCACCACGACCAGGACATGCGCAATATGGGCGGCCTGCGCAAGTACATGCCGATCACCTGGATCACCTCGCTGATCGGTTCGCTGGCCCTGATCGGTACGCCGTTCTTCTCGGGCTTCTACTCGAAGGATTCGATCATCGAAGCAGTGCACGCGAGTAATCTGCCAGGTACCGGCTTCGCGAACTTCGCGGTGCTGGCCGGCGTGTTCGTCACGGCGTTCTACTCGTTCCGCATGTACTTCCTCGTGTTCCACGGCGAAGAGCGTTTCGGCAAGGCTCATGCGCATGATCATCATGATGCTCACGCAACTCATGCTGCTCATGACACGCACCACAAGGCGACCGCTGGTCACGAGCATGACGATCCGCACGCACTGCACGATTCCGGTTCGCACCACGAGGAAGACGCGCACGACGACCACGGCCACCACGGCCTGGCCCCGGGCCAGAAGCCGCACGAGTCCCCATGGGTCGTGACGGTGCCGCTGGTCCTGCTGGCGATTCCATCGATGCTGATCGGTTTCTTCACGATCCAGCCGATGCTGCATGGCACGTTCTTCGATGGCGTCATCACCGTGAACCCGAACCACCCGGCCATGGCCGAACTGGGCGAGATGTTCCACGGCGCTGCCGCGATGGCCCTGCACGGTCTGCAGACCGCACCGTTCTGGCTGGCACTGGCTGGCGTCGTTGCCGCCTACTACTGCTACATGATCAACCCACGCGTGCCGGCCTGGTTCTATGCCAAGTTCAAGCCGCTGCACACCCTGCTGGACAACAAGTACTACATGGATGCGTTCAACCAGAAAGTCTTCGCCGGTGGCTCGCTGCTGCTGGGCGGCGGCCTGTGGAAAGTGGGCGACCGCGGCCTGATCGACGGCCTGGTCGTCAACGGCAGCGCCAAGGCAGTCGGCTGGTTCTCGACCATCACCCGTAAAGCACAGACCGGTTACATCTACCACTATGCGTTCGTGATGATCGTTGGCGTGCTGGCGGCCATGCTGTACTTCTTCCCGTTCTGGCGCGGTTAATCACAGGCAGAGATAACGAAAAATGATGCAGTCTACAATTTCAACATTTCCACCGTACCTGAGCCTGGCCATCTGGCTCCCGATCCTGTTCGGCGTGCTGGTCCTGGCCGTCGGCCGCGACAAGAATGCCGGCATGGTACGCATGCTCTCGCTCGTGGGCGCCATCGTCAGCCTGTTGCCGACGATCCCCCTGATCACAAACTTCGACAACGCCGCCCACGGCATGCAGTTCTTTGAACAAGCGGCCTGGATCGATCGCTTCAACATCTTCTACCGCCTGGGTGTCGATGGACTGTCGCTGTGGTTCGTGCCGCTGACCGCCTTCATCACGATCATCGTCGTGCTGGCGGCCTGGGAAGTGATCCAGGAACGTGTCGCCCAGTACATGGGTTCGTTCCTGATCCTGTCGGGTCTGATGATCGGCGTGTTCTGCGCGCTGGACGGCCTGCTGTTCTACTTCTTCTTCGAAGCGACGCTGATCCCGATGTTCATCATCATTGGCGTGTTCGGCGGCCCGAACCGCGTGTATGCAGCGTTCAAGTTCTTCCTGTACACGTTCTTCGGTTCGCTGCTGACGCTGGTCGCGATCATCTACCTGTACAACGCATCGGGTACGTTCAACATCCTCGACTGGCACCTGCTGCCATTGACGATGAAAGAGCAGATCCTGATCTTCTGCGCGTTCTTCATGGCATTTGCCGTCAAGGTGCCAATGTGGCCAGTGCACACGTGGCTGCCGGATGCCCACGTCGAAGCGCCAACCGGCGGTTCGGTCGTGCTGGCCGCGATCATGCTGAAGCTGGGCGCCTACGGTTTCCTGCGCTTCTCGCTGCCGATCACCCCGGACGCAAGCCAGTACCTGGCGCCGGTCGTCATCGTGCTGTCGCTGATCGCCGTGATCTACATCGGTCTGGTCGCGCTGGTCCAGAAGGACATGAAGAAACTGGTGGCGTACTCGTCGATTGCTCACATGGGCTTCGTCACGCTGGGCTTCTTCATGTTTAACGACCTGGGCGTGCAGGGCGGCCTGATGCAGGCAATCTCGCACGGCTTCGTGTCGGGCGCGATGTTCCTGTGTATTGGCGTGCTGTACGACCGTGTCCACTCGCGTGAAATCGCCGCCTACGGTGGTGTGGTTAACACGATGCCGAAGTTCGCTGCGTTCGCCGTGCTGTTCTCGATGGCCAATGCCGGCCTGCCGGCGACGTCGGGCTTCATCGGCGAGTTCATGGTCATCCTGGGCGCGGTCGAGTTCAACTTCTGGACCGGTCTTGCTTCGGGCACCGCGCTGATCCTGGGCGCCGCCTACTCGCTGTGGATGGTCAAGCGCGTCATCTTCGGCCCGGTCGCCAACAAGCATGTCGCCGAGCTGGTCGACCTGAACGGCCGTGAGTTCGCCATCCTGTCGGTGCTGGCCATCGCCACCCTGGCCATGGGCCTGTACCCGGCGCCGATCGCCGACACCCTGCAGGTGTCGGTCACCGATCTCCTGCAACATGTCGCAGTCAGCAAAGTGCCTCAATAAAACGCCATGAACGAGATGAACACAACCCTGTTATCGGCGGTCGACACCAATCTGGTGCCGGTCTACGCCGAGATCTTCCTCCTGATCGCCACCTCGGCGATCCTGCTGATCGACATGTACCTGAAGGCCGGCAAGCGCAACCTGACGTATGCGCTGTCGCTGCTGGCAATCGCCGGTTGCGCCGTGTTCTCCTTCGTCGATTTCAATGCCGGCACGACCGTCTTCACCTTCAACGGGATGTACGTGTCCGACCCGATGTCGAACCTGCTCAAGCTTTTCACCTATGCAGCCACGGCAATGACCCTGGTCTATTCGCGCCAGTACATTGGCGAGCGCGACATGATGTCGGGTAACCTGGGCGGCGAGTTCTACGTGCTCGCGCTGTTCGCGATGCTGGGCCAGATGATCATGATCTCAGGTAACAGCATGCTGTCGATCTACCTGGGCCTGGAACTGATGTCGCTGTCGACCTACGCTCTCGTGGCCCTGCGCCGTGATCACGCGATCTCGACCGAAGCGGCGATGAAGTACTTCGTCCTCGGCGCACTGGCCTCGGGCTTCCTGCTGTACGGCATGTCGATGATCTACGGCGCCACCGGTTCGCTGGACATCACCACGATCGGCCAGGTCACGAGCGCCAACCAGGCGGATCCGATGATCCTGGTCTTCGGCCTGGTGTTCCTGGTGGCTGGCCTGGCGTTCAAGCTCGGCGTCGTGCCATTCCACATGTGGGTGCCGGACGTGGTGCAGGGCGCCCCGACGGCCGTCACGATCCTGCTGGGCGGCGCGCCGAAGCTGGCAACGTTCGCCATCATCATCCGCCTGCTGGTCGAAGCGCTGCCATCGATGGCATTCGACTGGCAGCAGATGCTGATGGTCGTGGCCGTGCTGTCGCTGGCGTTCGGTAACATCACCGCGATCGCGCAGACCAATCTCAAGCGCATGCTGGCCTACTCGACCATTGCCCAGATGGGCTTTGTCGTGCTGGCCCTGGTGGTGGGCAATATCGGTGGCGATACGACCGATGCAGCCGCTGCCTACAGCGCCGGTATGTACTACACGATCATCTACGTGCTCACGACGGTCGGTACCTTCGGCCTGATCATGATGCTGGCCCGTGCCGGCCATGAAGCTGAGCTGATCAGCGACTTCAAGGGTCTTGGCAAGCGCAGCCCATGGTTCGCGATTGTCATGACCATCCTGATGTTCTCGCTGGCTGGCGTGCCGCCGATGGTGGGCTTCATCGCCAAGTACGCAGTGCTGCAGGCCGTGGCCAATGCCGGCATGGTGTGGCTGGCCGTCGTCGCGGTGATGTTCTCGCTGATCGGCGCGTTCTACTACCTGCGCATCGTCAAGACCATCTGGTTCGACGAAGCCGTCGACACTTCGGCCATTTCGACCCCGCTGGACATGCGCATCATCATGTCGCTCAACGGCGTGGCGATCGTGGTAATGGGCGTGATTCCAGGCAGCCTGCTGGCCGTCTGCTACAGCGCCATGCAAGCCACGCTGGCCAAG
This sequence comes from Massilia aurea, assembly GCF_014200505.1. Taxonomy (GTDB): domain Bacteria; phylum Pseudomonadota; class Gammaproteobacteria; order Burkholderiales; family Burkholderiaceae_D; genus Telluria; species Telluria aurea_B. The sequence goes on from NZ_JACHBX010000006.1 coordinate 37,681, forward strand.
TAAGGCGTGGATCTGAACCTGGCCGCCTGGCTGGTGGTGCTGCTTGCACTGGCCGCCGCCAACCTGCCGTTCATCAACGAGCGCCTGTTCGGGCTCGTGACGCTCCCCAGCCGCAAGCCGGCCGGGGAGCGCCGCACCAAGCCGTTCCCGGTGCGGTTGCTCGAACTGATCGTGCTGTACTTCGTGGTGGGCTTCATTGCCCGCCTGCTCGAATCGCGCATCGGGTCGGTGGCCGCGCAGACCTGGGAGTTTCACGCCGTGACCGGCTGCCTGTTCCTGGTACTGGCGTTTCCCGGCTTCGTGATGCGGTATCTGCACAAGCCACGCAGGTAGAGATCGAGCGGTTCGCTTATGATGCTTCGTATCGCAGCCTCAACGATAAGGAGCACATAGTGTCGGAACTGAAAGAAACCCGCCTCGACGGCAGCGTCGTCTACGATGGTCACTTCCTGAAGGTCGAACGCGACCGCATTCGCCTGCCGGATGGCAAGGAAAGCCACCGCGAATTCATCCGCCACCCCGGCGCCGTTGTCATCCTCCCGCTATTGCCCGATGGGCGCATCCTGCTGGAACGCCAGTTCCGCTACCCGAACGGCAAGGTCTTCATCGAATTCCCGGCCGGTAAGATCGATCCGGGCGAAGACCACCTCGACTGCGCCAGGCGCGAACTGGTCGAGGAGACCGGCTACACGGCGGCCAAGTGGCGCTTCGTCTGCACCATCCACAATGCCATTGCCTACTCGGACGAGCACCTCGAGATCTTCCTGGCCGAAGACCTGACGCACGGCGAGCAACAGCTCGACGCCGGCGAATTCCTCGAACTGTTCAGTGTCACGCTGCCCGAACTGCTGGAGCTCGTGCGCCGTGGCGAGATCACCGACGTCAAAACGATCATCGGCACGTTCTGGCTCGAGAAGATCCTGGCCGGCGACTGGACGCCCGCCTGAACACGATGCAGCCTTGGTTGTTTGCAGCAGTGCTATCCCTGTTGGCTTCGTCGGTGTCGGCGCAGACGCGCACGTCGCTGCAGGCGCGCTGCGAAGACACGATCGGCGAGAGCATCTCGGTGCTGTCGACGCGCGGGCAGGGCTACCGGATCGACAACACGCGCTCGTTCTACGACCTCACGCGCCTGATGCCCAGCGTGCGGCGCGGGTCGTGGGTGCTGGGCCTGACGCACACCGAAGCACGCGTGCGCATCAAAGTCGACGGACGCATGCTGATCGACCCGGCGACGGGTTACGAATGCGTGGCGCCGCGCATTGACGTCAGTCTCGATTACGCGCCCATCGTCGTGTATGTCAGCCGCGAATTCCCGCCCGCGTCGTGCGCCTACCGCGAAGTGCTGGCTCATGAAATGCGCCACCTGACGACGTACCAGACCTTCATGCCGAAGGCCGAGGCCACCGTGCGCGCCCGGCTGGCGGCGCGCTTTGGCGGCAAGCCGCTGTATGCGCCCATCGGCCAGGCGCGGGGTCTGCTGCAGCGCGAGATCGACCGCAGCTGGATGCCCTACATTAAAGGCGAGATGGCCAAAGTTGAAGTACTGCAGGCCGCGATCGACACGCCGCAGGAGTACGCCCGCCTGGGCAAGGTTTGTGCAGGTGAGGTACAGTCCTTGCTGAGACCTGCACGGCGTAATGGATGACAACCAGCTGTTGATGACAATGAACGAACAACCCGACGTAACCCGCCACGTGGCCCTGATTCCGGCCGCCGGTGTCGGCGCCCGCATGGCTGCCGGCAGTCCCAAGCAATACCTGCCGATCGGCGCCAAGCCCATGCTGCGCCACACGGTCGACGCTTTTCTCTCTAGCCCGCTGATTGCGCACACCTATGTAGTTGTCAGCGCGGACGACCCGTTCATCGACGCCGTTCTGCCGGACGCCAGCGATGGCGCGAGCCGCGTCACGGTCCTGCGCTGTGGCGGCGCGACGCGCATGGAATCGATCCGCAATGGCTTGCACGCGGTGCGCGCCGCGCTGGCCGATACCGACCACGTTCTCGTGCACGACGCCGCGCGCCCTGGCCTGAACGCAGCGCTGATCGAACGCCTGATCACCGAGACGGGTGACCATCCGGCCGGCGGGCTGCTGGCCTTGCCGGTGGTCGATACCGTCAAGCGCAGGGGCGACGATGGCATCGCCACCGTCGATCGTGCCAACCTGTGGCTGGCCCAGACGCCGCAGATGTTTACCTACGCGCTGCTGTGCCGCGCGCTCGACGCGGCGACCGACCCGGCCGCCATCACCGACGACGCCAGCGCCGTGCAAGCTCTCGGCCTGGCCCCCAGGCTGGTCGAAGGGCACCCGCGCAACCTGAAAGTCACGCTGCCATCGGACATCCGCATTGCCGAGATGTACCTGGCCGCCGACGCCTCCATTTGACCAAGACAAGAAACGACCATCATGGCACTCGCATCCTACAATCCCACTCCACCGTTTCGCATCGGCACCGGCTATGACAACCACGCGCTCGTCGAAGGGCGCAAGCTCATCGTTGGCGGCGTGACGATTCCGCACCGCCTGGGCCTGCAAGGCCATTCGGATGCCGACGTGCTGCTGCACGCGATCATCGATTCGCTGTTGGGCGCGGCCGCGCTGGGCGACATCGGCAAGCACTTCCCGGACACCGACCCGCTGTTCGCTGGCGCCGATTCACGCACGCTGCTGCGCGAAGTGGGGCACCGCGTGCTGCAATCGGGCTACACCATCGGCAATATCGACGCGACCATCATTGCGCAGCAACCGAAGATGGCGCCGCACATCCCGCTGATGGTCTCGCGCATTGCCGAAGACCTGGGCGTCTCGCCGCAGCAGGTCAACATCAAGGCCAAGACCAACGAGAAGCTTGGCTATCTCGGGCGCGAAGAAGGCATGGCCGCGCAATCGACCGCATTGCTGATCCGCGCGCCAGCCGACTAATCGGTCGACTGATCGTCGCCCACGGCAGGGGCGCTGGCTCTATAATTGCCAAATGACAAACACCTCTGCCACCCTGTCGCCACGCGCGGCCTGGACCCTGATCCTGGTGGCCAGCGCCGTCATGATGATCACGACGGGGACGCGCCTGACGAGCGGCCTGTTTCTGTCACCACTGAACACGGCTACCGGCCTGGGCGTGGCCACCATCAGCTTCGTGATGGCGGTGGCGCAGTTGATGTGGGGTGTGGCGCAGCCGGTCTTTGGCGCCGTGGCCGACAAATATGGCCCGGGCCGCGTGATTGCGCTGGGCGGCGTGATGCTGGCGGTCGGTACGGCCGCCACGCCGTTCGTCGGCTCCGAATGGGCGCTGCTGCTGACGATGGGCTTCCTGTCGGCGGCCGGGGCAGGGGCGGGCAGCTTCTCGATCCTGATCGGCGCCACGGCGCAGCGCCTGCCGCCCGAGCGCCGAGCGTTCGCATCCGGCTTCATCAATGCCGGCGGGTCCTTCGGCCAATTCGCGCTGGCCCCGCTGATGGGTGCGATCATCGCCGGCGCTGGCTGGATCGTGGCGATGCTGACCCTGGCGGGGACTGCATTGCTCACCATTCCGCTGGCCTGGCCGCTGCGGCGCAAGCGCGCCGCCGTCGCGCCCGCATTGACCGCGGCAGTGCCGGCAACACCAGCGCTACCACCCATCGCCCTCGGCCAGCAACTGCGCCAGGCACTGCGCGACCGCAGCTACCTGTGCCTGCATGCTGGCTTTTTCACCTGCGGCTTTCACATCGCCTTTCTCGTCACCCACTTGCCGGGCGAAGTCGCCATGTGCGGCTTGCCGACGACGGTGTCGGCCGCGGCGCTCGCGCTGATTGGTCTGTTCAACATTGCCGGCAGCCTGTCGGCTGGCATGCTGGCCTCGCGTTATCGGATGAAGTCGCTGCTGTTCTGGATCTACGCGAGCCGTGTCGTCATCGTCGGCCTGTATCTGCTGGCGCCCAAGACCGCGTGGACCTTTTATATTTTTGCTGGCGCGCTGGGCTTTACCTGGCTGGCCACGGTGCCGCCCACGGCGGGGCTGGTCGGCAAATTGTTCGGCGTGCGTTACCTGGCGACGCTGTTCGGCATGACCCTGCTGTCGCACCAGATTGGCGGCTTCTTCGGCGCCTGGCTGGGCGGGCTGGCCGTCGTCCACACGGGTGACTACAGCTGGATGTGGTACGCCGACATGGCCCTGGCGACGGCTGCCGCGCTGATCAATCTGCCGATCCGCGAAGCGCACGTGGTCCGTACGCCCGTGCTGGCGAAGGCGTAACGATGGCGCGCGATGCATGGGCATACCGCGAGGTGGCGGTGGAATCGAGGCTGGACTGGCGTGGCCGGCCGTGCATTTCGCCCGTCTCGGGGCAGGCGTTTTCGACCGGCATGCGGGTGCACTGTTCGCGCCGCCTGCTCGACCTGGCGCAGTACCCGCTTGGCACGTCGTTCCTGCTGTCGGTGCGCATCAGCGACCGCCAGGGCGGGGCGCCGTTCCTGTATGCGTGGCATGGCGATCCGGTGGTGGTCCTGACCAAGGCACGGCGCAAGCGCTTCCTGCAGATGTACCGGCGCCTGCGCCTGTAACGGCCCAGCGTCGCGATGAAAATGGGTATCATGAGAGATCGATAACACATCATGCATACTCAAAGGATCGCCATGACCACCAAGAAAATCGCCGTCCTCGTCGGCAGCCTGCGCAAGGAATCGTTCACCCGCCGCGTTGCCAACAGCCTCATCGCCGTGGCCCCGGACGGGTTTGAACTGACGATCGTCGAATTGCGCGACCTGCCGCTGTACAACGAGGACGACGAGACCGCCACGCCGCCACCCGCGTTCACGGTGTTTCGCGAGGCGATCCAGAGCGCGGACGGCATCCTGTTCTGCACGCCCGAATACAACCGCTCGGTGCCTGGTTCGCTCAAGAACGCGATCGATGTCGGCTCGCGCCCGTATGGCAAGGCAGCGTTCGCCGACAAGCCGTGCGCCGTGGTCAGCGTTTCGCCGGGCGCCCTGGGCGGCTTCGGCGCCAACCACCACCTGCGCCAGATGCTGCCGTTCCTGAACATGCCGACGATGCCGGCGCCGGAGGCCTATATTGGCGGCGTCGCCAGCAAGTACGAGGGCGACCGGCTGGTCGACGACAGCGCGCGCGCCTTCTTTGAAAAATTCATGGCCGCATTCGGCGCCTGGGTCACGCAGCACGCCCGATGAGCCGGGCGACCGACAGCCACACCGCACCGGCCGCGCCGCGCGATATGCCAACCCTGCTGGGCCGCCCGCCCGGCGGCTGGCGCGCGCGCATGTTCGACGTCATCTTCGGCACCGACACGCCGGCCGGGCGCCGCTTCGACCTCGCGCTGGTGGCGATCATCCTGCTCAGCATCCTTACCGTGGTGCTCGACAGCGTGCCGGCCATTGGCCGGCGCTACGCAGCGCAGATGTCGGTGCTCGAATGGACGTTTACGATTTTCTTCACGCTCGAGTACATCGCGCGCCTTGTCTGCGTGCAGCGCCCGATGCGCTATGCGCGCAGCTTCTATGGCGTGATCGATCTGGTCTCGGTGCTGCCGACCTGGATTTCGCTGCTGGTCCCGGGCAGCCAGGTATTTCTCGACGTGCGCATCCTGCGCCTGCTGCGCATCTTCCGCATCCTCAAGCTCACGCGCTATGTCGACGAGTACACGCGTCTCGGTGAGGCGCTGGTGGCCAGCAAGCGCAAGATCATGGTGTTCCTGTCGGTCGTGCTGATGCTGATCCTGATTCTGGGCACCGTCATGTACGTGGTCGAGGGGCCCGAGAGCGGCTTTACCAGCATCCCGATGGCGATGTACTGGGCCACGGTGACGATCACGACGGTCGGCTATGGCGACATCACGCCGCACACGCATCTGGGCAAGGCGATTGCGTCGTTCATGATGCTGCTCGGCTGGGGCATCCTGGCGGTGCCGACCGGGATCGTCAGCGCCGAGATGACGTCACAGAAGCTGGCGCGCCATGCGCCGCGCGGCGAACCGCGTACCTGCAGCAGCTGCGGCAGTTCGGACCACGACCCGCGCGCGCAGTTCTGCAAGGATTGCGGCGCGGGGCTCGCAGCAGGGGCTTCCCGCGCAATCAATCCATCCTGAACCCTTCACGAAAAAACCATCTCATGTCGATCCATTTCTACGAACCCCGTCAAGGCCACGGGCTGCCCCATGATCCCTTCAATGCCATCGTCGGACCGCGCCCGATCGGCTGGATCTCGTCACTGAGCGGGGAGGGCGTGCGCAACCTGGCCCCGTACAGCTTCTTCAACGCCTTCAACTACGTGCCGCCGATCGTCGGGTTTGCCAGCATCGGCGCCAAGGACACGCTGCGCAATGTGCAAGAGACGGGCGAATTCGTGTGGAATCTCGCGACCCGGCCACTGGCCGAGGCGATGAACGCGTCGTGCGCCGCCGTCGGTCCCGAGGTCGATGAATTCGCGCTGGCCGGGCTGACGCCCACGCCGTCACGCCTGGTCGCAGCGCCGCGCGTGGCCGAAAGCCCGGTCGCGTTCGAATGCAAGGTCACGCAGATCATCCAGCTGCAGCAGGTCAGCGGCGAGACGGTGCCGACCTGGCTGGTACTGGGTGAAGTGGTGGGCGTGCACATCGCCGCAGCGTCGCTGAAGGATGGTGTCTACGACACGGCCAATGCCGGCCATATCCTGCGCGCGGGTGGGCCGGCCGATTACTTTTCGGTCGGGCCGGAGCAGCTGTTCCAGATGCACCGGCCACGCTAGACGATTATCCGGTGCGCACCACGGTGGCGTGCGGCGCACCGGATTGGAGGCTTACGGCATGGCCGCGTGGTGGGCAAAGCGTGGTGCAGCGCGGCCCGGCAATGGTGCACACGGGCGCGTCAGCGTGACCGCTGGCGGGGCAGCGGCATCGCGTTCGAGCCAGTAATTGAATTGGCCGAAGCTCGGCAGGCCACCTGCATCCTGGCCCTGGAAGAAGTCGCCCAGCATCTGGCGGTACGCCGCGCGGCGCGAAAAATCGTCGTGGCTGGCGGCGTAGCGCGCCGCAGCGGCGCGGAAGATTGCACGCATCCGCTCGTCGGCATTGGTGCCGGTGGCCTCGCCCTTGCGTGGCCGGCCGCGCTTGATGCCGGCGGTGACGGCGCGCGTGCGGCCCGGTGCACCCGAGTTGCCGTAGTCCGGCAGCAGCGCGTCCGGCGTCTGGCCCCGTTCCCAGTAGCGGCGCAGGTAGCGCAGGATGCTGGACTTCGAGATGCCATGCGTAGCAGCGTACCCGGCCATCAGGATGGCGCGTTCGCGCGGCTGGTACAAGGCCTGGCGGTCGGCGTGCAGGGCGCGCACGGCCGACCAGGCCTTGGCCTGCAGGGCCAGGTAGCCTTGCGGTACCGGCTCTTGCGGCGGCGCGGCCGCGAACGGATCGACCAGCAACCGGCGCACCCCACCGGCGCGCAGTGCTTCCTCGAGTTCGTGCAACAGCACCGGCTCGGGCAGGGCAGAGTGGCTGCCCAGGCGGTACGTCCAGGCCAGCGCCTGTGAACGGTCGATCCATAGCACGCGGATCATATGGCCTTGCATGCCCGTGTATTCGAGCACATCGTTTTGGGTAAACATCGACTTCTCCCGCAGTTCAGTGTGCTTTTATCCATGCAAGGATCGGGCCAGCCCGGTTCACTGACTGGCCCGCCTTGATGCGACCACTTTTGGTGCACGCCGGATGCGCGGGATGCTGCTTACTGCGGCACTGCGGTTCCCGCCACGGATCCGCTCGGCCGAACGGCGCGCGCTTGCCGCGACAGGCCGAACAACGGCCGCATGGGCGGCACGCGCCGCACCGCCTCGTACAATGCCAAGCTGCCGCAGGCGGTCAGGATCATCAGCAGCACCGCTTCGAGGCCAGGCGCCAGCTGCAGTGGCTTGAAGGTGTGCGCCATCGTGATGATCAGCGTCTGGTGCACGATGTAGACGGGGAACACGGCGTCGGTCAGGTAGCGCCGCGCCGGGCCGTCGCGGTTCAGGTGGCAGCGGGCGAAGCCGCAGGCCGCGATGATGGCGCTCCAGGCGCACAGCGCGTACACGAACCGCATGCCAGTGCGCCAGCGTTCGATGTCGTGCGGCGTCATGGTCTCGTGCGGCCCCAGCAGCCACAGCACGATCCCGGCCCAGGCCGCCAGGGCCAGGCACAGCGCAGGCCAGCGCTGCGCCGTCATGGTGGCCCAGATCCGTGGGGTGCGCGCCAGCAGTGCACCGAGCACGAAGACCGGCAGGTAGGTGGCATGGTTGTACCAGTCGTTCGTCAGCGAATGGTCTTGCGGAAAACGGTCGAGCAACAGGATGCGTACCAGGCCCAGGAACACGACCGGCAGCAGTATCAGGCGCCACCCGTCCAGCAGGGCGCCGACCCGGCGCGCAAGCGCAGCAATGCGCGCTTCTCCGAGCAGCGCCGCGCCGGCGGCGAGCACCACCGTGTAACACCACAGGTACAGCACGAACCACAGGTGGTTCCAGGTGGGCAGCGACAGGCAATCCTCGCGGCAGAAGCCATCGTAGCCGACGATATACAGCCGCATGAATGCCAGATAATCGCCCGTGTAGCCAAGTTTTTCGACGACTTCGAGATAAGGCTGCGGCGGCACGATCACCAGCATCCCGAACAGCAGCGGCACCAAGAGGCGCAGGCTGCGCCGGCGCAGGAACATCCGCGGGCCCAGGCGCCCCAGCATGAAATGCGAGGCAACGCCGGCCACGAAGAACAGCAGCGTCAGGCGCCAGGGCGACGACAGCAGCATGAAGGGCTCGGCCGCTTCGCTGGCGTACGGACTCTTCACGTGCCAGTCCCAGCTCACGTAATACATGCCCACGTGATATGCGATCAGCACGAAAAACGCCAGGATTCGCACCCAGTCGAGAAAGTACAGGCGCTCGCTGGTGGCAGGAACAGATGGCTGCATGGGGTGTCCTCATAGTTGAAGGCCCCAGCATCGCGCAACCGTGCATGACGGCGCCAGCGTGATGGGGCGAACCGGACTTCAGGCGGGGCGAAGCGGATCGAGCAGGGCGGCCCGGTATTGCCGGCTGCACGGAACGACGGCGCCGCTATGCAGCACGAGTGTGCAATCGCCCTTGCTGTGCGGGACGATGCGGTTGACAGCGGTGAGGCGCACCGCCGCGCACCGGTGGCAGCGCACGAACGCGGGGCCGAGTTGCCCGAGCAGCGTCCCAAGGGACTGGCGCAGCAGCGGCGCGCCGTCGCGCGTGTGCAGCGCAACGTAGTTGTCGGCCGTCTCAAGCCATTCGATATCGGCGACCTGCACGATGCGGGTGGCGCCGCGCTCGGTCACCAGCAACTGGCGCGGGGGTGTACAGGTGCTTGCCGGCGCGCGTGCCGCTGCGGTCAGTCGACTCTGCAGCCGATCCAGCGTGCGCCGCAGCCGCGCGCCATCGAACGGCTTGAGCAGATAGTCGACCGCCTCGGCATCGAACGCACGCAGCGCGTAGTCGTCATACGCGGTCACGAACACCACCAGTGGCGCCGGGACCACCAGCGAGGCGGCCACATCGATGCCCGACAGTTCCGGCATCTCGATATCGAGCAGCAGCGCATCGGGCGCGTCGCGCGCGACCAGCGCCAGCGCTTCCACGCCGTCCGCCGCTTCCGTCACCGACGTGACGCCCGGTTCGTGCGCGAGCATGCGGCGCAGGCGCTCGCGCGCCGGCCGTTCGTCGTCGACGATCAGGAGGCGCATGGCACCCTCAGTTCGGCGCGTACGCCGGCCGGTTGCAGGGCGCTGAGCGTCAGGCCTGCGCGATCGCCGTGCAGCGCGGCCAGGCGGGTGCGCAGGTTGATCACCGTGATGCCGGACGTGCCGGGCGTGCATGCTGGCGCCAGCACACCGCCATCGTCCTCGATCGACAAGTGCAGCGCGCCGTCGACGATCCGGGCCTCGACCCGGATCGCTGTCGATGCGCGCCGGTGCGCCACCGTGTGCTTGAACACGTTCTCGAGCAGTGGCTGCAGGCTGATGGCGGGCAGCCGCACTGCGAGAGCCGCCGGCTCGATGGCCCAGGTCAGCGTCACGCGCCCCTCGAAGCGCTCCTGCATCACGGCGGCGTAGCCCTGTGCCAGACGCAACTCGTCATCCAGGCTCGCCTGCGGCTTGTCGCCCAGTGCCAGTGTCGCGCGCAGCACGTCGGCCAGCCGCACGAGGGTCACATCGGCGCGTGCCACATCGGTATGCATCAGCGAGGAAATCGTGTTGAGCGCATTGAACAGGAAGTGCGGCTGCATCTGGCGCGTCAGGCGTTCGAGCTGGGCTTCGCGCAGCAGGGCGCCGGCCTGCTCGGCGCGCACGCGCTCCTTCATCATCTCGCGGTACGACAGCAGGCCGAAGCCGATTGTCGTAAACAGCCCGAAGAATAACGAAATCTTGAGCGCCTCATAGACGAATACCTCGGCCCAGGCCTCGTGCTCGTAGCGAGTGCCGGCCAATGCATAGACGGCGTGGCGCAGTGTGAACACGATCGGCGTGAAGCCGAACCAGTACAGCGGCAGCCAGCGCGCCTGCTGGCCGAACCAGCGCCAGGGCGTGGCAACCAGCACGTCATGCTGCGCGCTGAAGCGGCGCTGGATCACGAACAGACAGGTCGCCACCAGCGCCGACGAGGTTTGCCACAAGACCGGCTGCCACGGCGCGCTGCCCCCGTCGCGCCGGTCGTCTTCGACGGCGACGAGCACCAGCAGCGTCCAGAACAGGAGCCAGGCAATGCTGGCGACGAGCATGGTGCGGCGTGATGGCATGGGGCAGACCGGAAGGGGAACGGCCGATCTTCCAGCATTCGTGACCGCATGTCAAAGCGCCATGCATGCTGCGTACCGCCGCTGCAAAATTGCATCATCAAGAAAGCAATTGCCTACTGTCAATTGGACTTCATGCGACAATCAAGCCATGAGCGATCCGGGCCGACCTTCTTCCATGTCCTCCGACCATCGAGGCATGCGCGCGCTGGTGCGCAACCACGATTGGGCAGCAACCCTACTTGGCGACGCGGCCGACTGGCCGCCCGAACTGCGGGTGGCCGTCGACCTGATGCTCGACGCGCGGCATCCGGCGCTGGTTGGCTGGCGTACCCCTGGGTCGGACGCCATGCCGGTGCTGTTCAACGATGCCTACGCCAGCCTGCTGGGCGAACAACCCGCGCAAGCGCTGGGCCAGCCGTTGGCTGCCATTCTCCCCGCCGCGTGGCCGCACTTCGCGCCACTGGTCGACAGCGTGCTTGCCGGCACGCCGGCGTGGCTGGACGATGTGCTGCTCGGGCCTGGCACGCACCACTTCAACACCGCTTTCTCGCCGCTGCGCGATGCCGCCGGCACGGTGCACGGCTTCTTCCATACCGCACTCGCGAGCGACGCCGGCGAGCACGGGCGCGTCGAGGCAGCGTTGCAACGCCAGGCGCACGAATCGGCCGAGGCCAGCCGCCATCGCAGCGAATTCCTGGCAGTGCTGGCGCACGAACTGCGCAACCCGATGGCCCCGATCCGCACCGGCCTGGAAATCATGCGCCTGCGCGCCGACAGTCCCGAGACGATCGAGCGCGTGCGCGAAATGCTCGAGCGCCAGACGCGCCAGATGACGCACCTGATCGACGACCTGCTCGATGTCGCCCGCGTCACCAGCGGCAAGATCGATATCCGCAAGCAGCTGGTCGACCTCAATCGCGTGGTGGCGAGCGCCGTCGAGACCAGCACGCCGATGATCCAGGGCGCGCGCCATGTGCTCGACGTGGCCATGTGGGGTGAGCCGCTGCTGCTCGATATCGATCCGACCCGCGTCGCGCAGGTGATCAACAATCTGCTGACCAATGCAGCCAAGTACACGCCGCCCGGCGGCAGCATCCGCCTCACGGTGCACAAGGACCGGAGCGATGGCGGACAGGCCGTGGTAGCAGTGACCGACAGCGGCGTGGGCATCCCGCCCGAGCACCACGACACGATCTTCGAGATGTTCAACCAGGTCGGCCGCAATAGGGGCCTGGCGCAGGGCGGGCTGGGTATCGGCCTGTCGCTGGTGCGCCAGCTGGTGGCGCTGCACGGCGGCAGCGTCAGCGCTGAAAGTCCCGGCGCCGGCCTTGGCAGCACGTTCACTGTGCGCCTGCCGCTGGGCGCGCGCATGGCGGTGGCGGGCGATGACACGGCGCGCCAGGACCGCCGCACGGCGCAGCGCCGTACCTATCGCATCCTGGTGGTCGACGACAACACCGACGCCGCCGAAAGCCTGTCGCTGCTGCTGCAACTGAACTCGCACGAGATCCGCACCGCGACTAATGGCCGCGATGCGCTGGTCCTGGCGCGAGAGTTCGTGCCGGACGTCGCATTCCTCGATATCGGCATGCCCGGCATGACGGGCTTCGAGCTGGCCACGCGCCTGCGCGCGATGCCGGCGCTGGCGCGGATGACCATCGTCGCCGTGACCGGTTGGGGTTCGGAAGAAGACCAGGCGCGCTCGCGCGAGGCCGGGTTCGATCAGCACTTCACCAAGCCGATCGCGGCCGAAACGGTGAGCCGCCTGCTGGCGGCGCTGGACTAGGTCTGTAATTTACTGGGCGTCGCCACTGCGCTCGGCGTCGATCTCGCGCTTCATCGCGCCCACGCTGCCCATGTAATCGGCCACCGGCACAGCGGGACTGGCGCGCAGCTCGGGCGGCAGCAGCACCGGCATGTACAGCTCATCGGCAGTGCGGCCATTGCGCTGCATGTTCCCGGCCAGGATCAATAGCGACACCAGCACCGCGATGCCGGCGCAGGACAGGCGCAGGCGGCGCCGGAACTGCGGCGTCACGGTGGCCAGGTGGAAGTAAATCATCATCGACACCGTCACGACGACCGCGTGCGAGCCATAGCCGGTCAGCCATTCGAGCGACCACGCATAGGCCACCACGCTGGCCAGCAGGCGCACGCCGACTAGCGCGGCCAGGCCAAAGCCGACAATGAACAGATGCCGCCCGAGGCGCGCGCGGCGCCCGAACAGGCGGTTGGAAAACGCCCACATGCCGCTCCAGGCCAGGCCGGCGCCCACGGCCACCGCCGGGTACACCCCGTAGCGTTCAGGGTCGGCGCCGGCGTCGAGCAGCCACGCGACGAGCAGCGCGGTCAGCACGCACAGAACGATGCCGGCGCCGCCCGGCAGCATGCCTTCCCAGCCGTGCATCGTGCGGTCGACCAGTTCGGGCGGCACAGGGTGCGCGGCCGGGCGGATGCGCAGCGACGTGTGCCCCATGCGCACGACGGTGTCGCCGCCCAGCGTCAGTTCCTTGACGCGCCGGCCCTTGTGGTTGATGCCGTTCCGCGTGTCGAGGTCGCGCAGCAGCAGGGCGCCATCGGCGCCAAGCTCGACCAGCGCATGGTGCGCGGCGGCGTATTCATCATCGACGATGAAGTCGTTGTCGTAGGCGCGGCCAAGGCGGATCGGCAGCGTGGTCACGCGATGCCGGTGCAGCACCTCGCCATTGCGCGCCAGCGTTTCGATGGTCCAGGGGCCGCTCATTTGCGCACCGGGCGCCCGAAGGCGCCAAGATAGGCGCGCGTGACGCGCATGCCGTTTTCGTACGACACGCCCGAGACATCGAGCCGGCTTTGCAGGCTGGCCTGCGAGGCGTCGGTGCTGGCCGTGAGCAGCGTGAAGTTGTACAGCCCTTCGAACTTGCGGTAAGCGCGCACGCAGGTCACGGCGCGCAGTGGCAGCGTGCGCGTGTGCACGAAGCGCTCGGTGCAGAACGGCTTGGTCAGGCGCGGATCGCCCGTGCTGCCCAGGTTATCGACCTGGAAGATGTCGGTGGCCAGCGCGGCAAAGCGCATCGGGTCCATCGTCCCCGAGCGGATGTAGCGGTGTGTCATCGAGACATTACCCGTCTGCTGGACGTCCGAGACGAACACCGCCGACTGCATCACGCAACTCATGGCGTCGACCGCGTACGCGGCGCCGCGCGAATTGGAGCGCCCCCAGCAGCGCACCTGGCCCGACTCGCGCACCGGCACCAGGTACGGCCCCATGCCCTTGAGCGTCAGCGGTTCTTCGAGCAGCCGGTCGACCATGCCGGCCTGATGCGCCAGCAGCTGCTTGCCGATCAGCGGATTGAAGTCAAGCGGCGGCGCGGCTTGCTCGGCCACCTTGCGCAGCAGCTCCTGCGCATACATTACAGGCACCAGAAAGCTGACCGATTCGCCGTCGCGCCGGCGCGAGACGTTGATGCCGGCCACAGTGCCGCTGGCGGTCACGCTCGGGCCGCCGCTCATGCCCGAGTTGATCGGACCGCTGAAGATCAGCCGGTCGTAGAAGCTGCGCGTGAGTACGCCGTTGTAGGCGCCCTCCGAAATCGCAAAGCCCAGGTCGAGCGGATTGCCCAGCGAGTACAGGGGCTGGCCCTGGCGCAGTTTCACTTTCTGCTCGGGCACCTTGAAAAAGCCGCTGCCATTGCGGTTGATCCGCACCACGGCCAGATCGTGCAGCACGTCGACTGCCAGCAGTTCGACCGGGCCGGTATTGCCGTCGGTGTCGATGTATTCGGCTGTGTAGATGGCCGGGTCGAGCGCCATTTGCGAGACCACGTGATAATTGGTCAGCGCGAGATTGCTGGTGCCGACCAAAAAGCCCGAGCCCACCGTGGATTGCGTGCGGCCGTTCTTGAGCAGCATGCGGATTTGCAGCAGGTCGCTGCGCGCCGATTCGTACAGATCCTGCGCGGCTGATGAGGGTTGGGGCAGGGCGTCCTGCGTGTCGGCCTCGCCCGCGATCAGCTCGGTCGGCGTGGCGGCCGGCGGCGTGTCGACGGCGATCTGCGGCACGGGCGTGGCGACCGGGGCGCCCGCCGGTGGCGCCAGCCCGGCGCGCGCGACGGCGCCCGCGCCCGTCTGCGCGCTCGCTGGCCGCGTGACGAGATCGAGCCCCGCGCCAAGCGCCAGGGAGGTGATCAGGAGTGCGGCCAGGCGTGCCACGACGGTCCGGTTCATGCGGTTACCAGGAAGCAGGGGGAAAGCGCTATCTTGCCATCGGGGCGGCCAGCGCTGCGCGCGTTAGCGCGCCCACGCTCAAGCAACCGACGCAGGCGTGGCCGGGGCGACCGGCTCGCCCTGCTCGAGCGACGTCAGAGGCGCCATCATGTGGCCCAGCTTGGCCTGCTTGGTATTGAGGTAGCTGTTGTTGTGGGCGTTGCGGTTCACCAGCAGCGGCACACGTTCTGTGACCGTGATCCCCAGGCGGGTGAGGGCGTCGATCTTGCGCGGGTTGTTGGTCATCAGGCGCACCGCCGTGATGCCGAACTGGTCCAGCATCGGCCGGCACAGTTCATAGTTGCGGGCATCGGCGTGAAAACCCAGTTGCAGATTGGCTTCCACCGTGTCGGCGCCGGCTTCCTGCAGGCGGTAGGCGCGGATCTTGTTGAGCAGCCCAATGCCGCGGCCTTCCTGGCGCAGGTAGAGCACGATGCCGCGGCCTTCTTCGGCGATGCGGCGCAGCGCGCCTTCCAGTTGTGCGCCGCAATCGCAGCGCTGTGAGAACATCACGTCGCCGGTGAGGCATTCGGAATGCACGCGCGCCAGCACCGGCTCCCCATTGCCCAGGTCGCCCAGCGCCATCGCCAGGTGTTCCTTGCCGGTTGAAGCCTCGACCCAGGCGTGCAGCGTGAACTCGGCCCACGGCGTCGGCAGCGCGCACGAAGTGGCGTAGTCGAGCAGGGCGGGCGGGACGTTGGCGGGAATGGCGGCGGCTTGCATGACGGTGTTTCCAATCGATGACGATAGACTTGTAAGGCGCAAGTTTATCGGAAATCGGGCGTGGCCGTGCGGAATCACCCCGGCCACCGCCGCACCACCGCGGCCCGTGGGTACAGACTGACAAGGCGGCCTCGCAACACATTTAGGCAGAATGGGTAATTACACGGGATTTTCCTGTAACTATCGGTCGATAACCAAGTGTAGTATTGCCCTAGGCCATCATCTGCATGCTACGCTTGAAGAATCGACACACTCATGTCTTCCATGCAGAATTCCGAATCCTTCTGGCATCGCCTGACCCCGCGCGGCCTGGGCGCACGGCTTGCTCTCGCGTTTACGCTGATGAGCGGCATTCTCACGCTGCTGCTGGTCGAAGTGGTCGAACGCTCCGCGACGGCGCAGGTCAAGACCAGTATCGGCGGGGGCCTGGGCGAGATGGCAATGCAGACCGCCGACAAGCTCGATCGCGGCATGTATGAACGGTTCCGCGAAGTGCGCCTGATGGCGCGCCGCAACGACCTGATTTCCCCCGCGACGAGCCAGGCCGAACGGCGCCGCATCCTGGCCGACATGCAATCTACCTACGGTTATTACGAATGGATCGGCTTGGCCGCCCTGGACGGCACGGTGCTCGTCGAGGCGCGCGGGCTGCTCGAAGGGAAGAACGTCGCCAAACGGCCCTGGTTCAGCAACGCCCTGGCGGGTACGTATGTGGGCGACGTCCACGAAGCGGTGCTGCTGGCCAAGCTGTTGCCGGTCCAGCAGGGCGAGCCGCGCCGGTTTGTCGACGTGGCTTTTCCCTATATGGATGCCAACGGGCAGCCGGCCGGCGTGATGGGCACGCACCTGTCGTGGGAATGGGCGCGCGAGGTCGAGCGCTCGATCATTGCGCCGGTCCAGACCCGCAACAAGGTGCAGGCGCTGATCGTCAGCGCCGAAGGTGTGGTGCTGCTCGGGCCGCAAGACCTGCTCGACACGACCATCAAACTGGGCAGCTTGAGCTCGGCGCGCGAAGGGCGCACCGGGTATGCAGTCGAGCGCTGGCCGGATGGGCATGACTATCTGGTCGGCTACGCGTCGACCAAGGCCGTGGGCGACTATCCTGGCCTGGGCTGGCACGTGCTGGTGCGCCAGGATCTCCAGGATGCCTACGCGCCGGTACGACAATTACGCTCGCGCGCCCTGTGGAGCGGCGGCGCGCTGGCGCTGCTGTTCTCTCTGGGCGGCTGGCTGCTGGCGCGCCGCATCACGCGCCCGCTCGCGGCGCTGGCCCATTCGGCCGATGGCCTGCGCCGCGGCGACACGCATGAACTGGTGCCGGCCGGGAGCAGCTATACCGAAGTCCATCAGCTGTCGGGTGCGCTCAATGCGCTGGTGACGGCGCTGGTGCAGCGCCGCGCCGATCTGCAGACCCTGAACGATACGCTGGAACAGCGGGTCGACCGCCGCACCCGCGAACTGGAACGTGCACTGGTCGCAGTGCGCGCCAGTGAGGGCCGCATCATCGCCATCGTCGAGGCGGCGCAGGATGCTTTCATTGCGGTCGACTTGCGCGGCATGATCGTGGACTGGAACCCGGCCGCCGAGCGCATGTTCGGCTGGACCCGGCACGAAGCCGTGGGCTGGCCGCTGGCAGAAATGATCCTGCCCGAGCGCTACCGCGACAGCATCGGCAAGGCCTTGCAGTCGTTCCGCCACAACGGCCAGTTCATGCTCGCGCGCCGCATGGAGCGCACCGTGATCAACCGCCAGGGCTTCGAGTTCACGGTCGAGAGCACGGTAACGCTGGCCGGCGGGGGCGAGGACGCGTTCTTCTCGATCTTCCTGCACGATATTTCCGAGCGCAAGAAGGTCGAGCGCATGAAGAACGAATTTGTCTCGACCGTCTCGCACGAGCTGCGCACGCCGCTGACGTCGATCCATGCATCGTTGTCGATGCTCGACGGCGGGATGGCCGGCAACCTGCCACCCGATGCGGCGCGGCTGATTGCGATTGCCAGCCAGAGCTGCGATCGCCTGATGCGGATGGTGAGCGACCTGCTCGACATCCAGAAGATCGAAGCGGGCCATATGGAATACCAGCGTACCGCTCAGTTACTGGTGCCGCTGATGCATCATGTGGCCGATGCGATGGAAGGTCAGGCGCGCCAGGCAGGCGTCACGCTGCGCCTCGACATGCCGCCGGGCGCCGAATGGGTCCAGGCCGAGATCGACCACGACCGCATGGTGCAGGTGCTGACCAACCTGGTCTCGAACGCGATCAAGTTTACACCGGGCGGCAAGGACGTCATTCTGGGCCTGGCGCAGCGGCCGGGCTGGGCGCGCCTGAGCGTGACCGACGAAGGGCCGGGCATTCCGCCGGCCTTCCAGAGCCGCGTGTTCGAACGCTTCGCGCAAGCCGACGCCGCCGACTCGCGCCAGCGCAGCGGCTCGGGCCTGGGCCTCTCCATCAGCAAGGCGATCGTCGAAGAGCATGGCGGGTCGATCGGGTTCGAAACCCGCGCCGGCGCAGGGACGCGGTTTACGGTGGAGCTGCCACTGGCATAACGGTGGCCTAGCGCAGGTCGTGCAAGGCCATGCCGCCGAAGCTTTCCCACGCCCCGAACGTGCGTTCGAGCTGCGGCAACAGCCGCATCAGCGCGCCCTTGTCCGAATGGAAGCTGGCGTCGGCCGCGTCGATCTCCTGGCTTGCGGCCAGCGCGTAGGCCTGCGCCTTGTCGTGCGCCGCCGGCACCTGCTGCAGCAGCAGGATTTTCTGGCCACCCAATGTGAACACGAGCAGGTCGCCGCGCGCGCCGGGTGGACGACGTTCATAACGGCGCTGGACACCGGCGCCGATCGGCCCTGCATCGAGCGCCACGCGCACGGTCTTGCCATGCTCGACGCCCCAGTCGAGGAACGGCACGGCCAGGCGATAGATCTGCGCCGGATCGGTGCGAGGGCTCTTGACCGTCAGGATGTCGGCGTGCTTTGCCAGCCCGGCCAGCAGCGCGCCCTTGTCGGCCCACCAGTGTGGCACCACGAAGTCCAGCGTCAGCGGGCCGGCCGCCTGGCGCAGCTTTGCCGCCAGTTCAAGATAACGCCGGTCGCGCTGCGACTGCGGCAGCACGTGGGCCGGGACCAGATACGGTTCGATGTGGTACTGGACACCTTTCAGGCGCGCGCCCTCGGCAGCAGACGCGTTGTAGGCGGCGTAGGCGCGCATGCGGGCGACGGCCGCATCCTGGGACGCAGGCAGCACCATCTCGGGCGCGCCTTCCATCGCACTGACGGCGATGCCGCGGCTGCCGGCCTGACGCACGAAGGCGCCCAGCTGGGCTGCGTCGTCGACACTGCCGTCCCGCAGCGGGACCGTGATGAAGACCGCGCCCATCTTTTGCTCGGCGGCCCAGTCCAGCAGCGCTGCGCCGCGTTCGCGCCATTCGTTCGGGCTCCAGGTCCAGGTCGCACGTGATGCCGCAGCCGCATCGGCGTCACCGGCAGGCTGGAGCGTCAGCGCGGCGAGCGTGAGTTTGGCGGCGCCTTGCGGACAGGCCAGCGACAGCGCGCGCCAATTGGCACGGTCCAGTTTTTCGGGCAGGTCGAAGCGCGCTGTCTGCACCGGTTGGCCGGCGTCCAGGCTGCCCAGGCTGAATGCCTGGTCCGGCTTGCCCGGCGCGCCGCTGGCGAGCTGCAGCGCAAAGCGGCCTTCGCCGGAAAACGCGGCCTGCATGACGGCGCGTGCGCGGGGCATGAACCACGGGCCAAGCAGCGTGACGCTGGCGGGCTTGGCGCCGGCGCGGCACGTCAGGTACAGCCGGCCGTCCTTGACGTCGGCGCCCATGCGCGCCGTATCGCCATGGGTGCGGGTCTGCATCGCGCCCAGCAGACTGGCGCCGAACGGCATCGGGGTCTGGGGGCGTGGGGCGGGCTGGTCGCTCACCAGCGTGTGTTCGCTGACGCTGAACGACTTGCCCTTGTCGGCCTCGATCCCGCGCAGCAGGATGGTCTTGCCGGGGCTGGCGTCTGGCGGCAGGAAGTGCAGCCCCTGCACACCCATGACGGCCGTGGGCAGTGACAGCACGCGGCAGTTCGCCTGCTGCTTGCCGGGTTCTTCGGTGACGATGGCATGCAGGATGGTGCCGTCGGGCGCGGTGGTCTGCGCGGTGATGGCACCAGGGGAGACGACCAACGGACCCGGGCACAGCTGCAGGCTGGCAGCAAACGCGGGTGTGATCGACAGCGAGACAACAAACAGGAGTGGGAGCGAACGGGACATGACTTGATTTTAAGTCAAGAGCCCGAATCGGCGCGTACGGTTCGGTCCTGTCAGGCGGCCTGGACCTGGATCAGGCGCCGCACGCGCGCGAGCAGCGCATTGGGCTCGAACGGCTTGCTGACGAAATCGTTGGCGCCGGCGTCGAGCGCGCGCACCGTATCGCGTTCAGTGTTTTTTGCCGTGAGCATCAGGATCGGCACCGCGTTCCAGTCGGGCCGTGCACGCACCAGCGCAACCAGCTCGAAGCCGTCCAGGTAGGGCAGCATCACATCCATCAGGATCAGGGCCGGCGCCTCGGCGGCGGCGATGTGCGCGCTCGCGGCGCGGCCGTCGGCCAGGTGCGTGACACGGTAGCCCTGGCGCTCGAGCATGAAGCGCAGTACCTGTGCGATGTGGTCATCGTCTTCGACGACCAAAACCAGTGGCGATGATGCTTGTTCGTTCGGCATGATGAACTCGTCAGTGAATGTACGATTATACCGATCCGCATCGGCGGTATGTCACATTAATTGCCAGAAAGTATCAATTATCCGCGCCGGTTCGACGGGCCGCGCAGCGGATCGAGCAGGCCGCGCAAATCGTTGTGATCGAGTTCGTACATCAGGGCCAGCAACTGTCCCAGTTCGCCGCGCGGAAAACCCTCGCGCGCGAGCCAGCCGAGATAATGGCTGGGCATATCGGCAATCTTGCGGCCTTTGTATTTACCGTAGGGCATTTCCCGAACCAACAGGAGGGCTAAATGGTCAGCATTCATTGTGCGGCACTTTAGCAAACAACGGCGACGTTGTAGCATTTCGATGACAAGGGAGACCACCATGAACAATCAATTTGATCTCGACCGTTTTGTGCAGGCGCAGGATCCGGTATATGCCGCGGTGTTGACGGAGCTGCGCGCCGGCCACAAGCGCACGCACTGGATGTGGTTCGTGTTTCCGCAGATCGCCGGCCTGGGCACGAGCGCGATGGCGCAGCGCTATGCGATTGCGTCCGCCGACGAAGCGGCCGCCTATCTCGCGCATCCAGTGCTGGGAAAGCGCCTGCGCGAGTGCGCCGGCATCGTCGCCGTGCTCGACGGCGAATCGGCCGGCGCCATCTTCAGCCATCCGGACGAGCTGAAATTTCACTCGTCGATGACGCTGTTCGCCGACGTGGCGCCAGATGAAGCCGTGTTCCAGGCCTGCATCGACAAATACTTCGATGGCCAGGCCGACCCGGCCACGCTGGCCCGGCTGTAAAGGGGCAGCTGCCGGGGCGCTCAGGCCTCGGCCAGTTGCGCCAGCAGTTCGTCCGGGCGCCCGCGCATGGCCACGTGCAGGATGACGGCCGTGTTCAGGCGCAGCGCCGGGTGGCTGGCGCGGTGGCGCGCAAACCAGAACACCTCGTCGAGGTCTTCGTCAGCGTGCTGCGACACCGTCACGATCTGCTCGGGCGGGATGTCGTCGTAGTCGAAGGCTTCAAGCGCGGCGTCCTCGACGGCGTCGTGCCAGCTCTCGCATTCCTTGCCCCAGGCCAGCATGCTGCGGCAGCCCGATGCGACGAGCCAGCGCGCCACGTCCCAGCGCCACATTTCGTCGCTGTCATCGTCGATGACGACGATTGCCATGAACGGCGCCAGATGGGTCAGGTCGGGCAGGGCGTCGTGGGGCCGTAGTTGCAGGTAATGGGCTTTGGCTTGCATGGTGTCGGTGCCGGGTCGTGGTGTAAAGGCGTCATTATCGCAGGCTCCAGGTCGCAACATGCGGCGGCCTGCAACTGATGCGGACGAACAATAAAGTGGACAGAAAATAATAAAGTTCGACACTAAATGAAAATGTTTGACACAAGAGGCCGAGACGGACATGCTCCCGTGAACTTGTGCTTTTCAAAGATTGTATTTTGTGCAGAAGCGCTATTTCACCAAGAACAATGCAATGTTCCTGATATGGACGGTGACCGCGATGGCTTTCCGTGCGAGCAGCAATGGTGCAATGGCCTCAGGATTGGTGACTCTTTCTAATTGATGATCTGCTAACTTAATGCATTATCCCATATCAACAGATTAGCTATGCCAAACCGAATTTTAGCTGCACTATTTCTTTGTGTCCTCAATTCCTTTTGTGGTGTCGTCAACGCGGAAGAAATTTCATCAGATAAATGTCGATTTGACCGTGCTCGTCTACTTGCCTTGGACGAAAACGAATTTGATCAGGATATTTCGGGAGGATGGCGAGCACTGGCATCGACACCTGGATGCCTCTTGATTGCAGCCGACCTGCTTCGCGATTACCGGAACACTCATGATAAAGAATCTGGCCTGTTGTTCTGGCATGAGGCGCAGGTGAGGGCTGATGCTGGGCAGTATCCCGAGGCGATCGCTTTGATGGAACATGCTTACAAGCCCACTAAAGACGATAAGGCTGGTTGGAATCCGTATGTCGATGCAACAATTGCCTTCCTCCGCAGAGACAGGCCTGCACTAAAGCGGGCACGGGAAAGGCTCACTGCAGTCCCACCGCCAGCAGGAGTGGGCGTGCCGCCTGTCATCGACGGCTACATGGAGGCAGACTTTGACGATGGTTCAAAAAAGAGAATTCGTTGGCCGATAAATATCGACGTCGTCGAAGGACTCGAGAATTGCTTCGACAAGACCTATGCAGAAGCATACAAGGAAGTCTGTCGCCCGAAAAAGCAATGACGTCATGCGGGCGTTGTTCGGCTGGATCAGGTCGGCAGCTGCCTGTCGATGCAGTCGGCGACTTTTCCAGTCCAGCAACCTGCTAAGCTGACGCGAATGGCGGGGTCCGGCCAAAAGCGGACTTGTTGATCCACTAAGATTTTTTGCCTTTCGCGCCGTCTTTAAGGAAAATATGCTCCTAGATTTATTTGTTAATATCGTTGGTCCCATTGCAGAAAAACGCTATCCAGCAGTTCGCAAAGCGGTCAGATGGTCCAGTGCGGTCTTTCTGGGTGCATTCGCTCTCTACGTCGCATATTCGTTCTTCGCGTCCTAAGTAATGGCGGCTTTGGGAAGTATGTCGCAGCTATTTCGATATTCCTACAGGTCAGTCGAAGCTACTCAGCGAAAATTCGTCGCAGCTATTGGCAAAATCTGTTGGACGCAGCCCTGTGCCGCAGTACCTTTCGTCGCATCTATTCCAGAAAGTCGCACAACGCGCTGAAAAACCACAACGTACAGATCGAACGGGTTTATTACTTGTAGTTATGATCGCCTCCTCCGTATAATTTTCTTTTTAACAACGGTGGGGCATGGGATGAAGACGAACAATTTGGCGGGCCTGCTGCTCGTTGCCATGGCAATGGCTGGATGCGGGGGTGGCGGCAGTGATGGCGGTGGCGTCAGTACGACGCAGCCGGCGCCTGTCGCTGTGCCGTCTCCGGTTCCGACGCCCGTGCCGACGCCTGTGCCAGAACCGATTCCTGTCGCCACAATGACCGTGCAGTCAGGCGCCATCGCCCGGGTAATTGCCAAGGACACCGGCATTCAGATCGACGTGACGGCGCAAGCTGCGAACTTTACGCCAGCCGGCACGCTGTTTGCGAGCGCCAGCGACAGCGCCGGCCTGGTGCAGCCGGCCGTCACGGTGACAGCCAACGGCGCCGGCAGCTACACCTTTACGCTTGCGACCCTCGCATCCCAACCGGCCAGCCGTTACACCGGCAATGTGACCATCAAACTGTGCAGCGACGCGCCTTGTACCGTCGCGCAGGCTGTCCCATCGATCACCGTCCCTTACGATGTGACCGTGCAGTCGAACCTCAGCGCCTGGCCTGGCGACAAGCTCACGGCCTTGTCCGCATTGAGCGGCGTGGCCGACTGGGCGACGTTTCAGGGGAACAATGCCCACACTGGCTATGTGCCAATCGACATCAACGCCGACAAGATGGTGCTGCGCTGGAAGCGCGGCGCAGTCAATAACAACGGAAGCAACTACGGCGCCATCTCCCCACTGGTGACGTCAAATGGACGCTTCTTTGCCAGCGGCGATAAAAAACTCACGGCCTACCAGGAAAGCGATGGCGCGCCGCTCTGGAGTTACGATACCACCGGCTTGACGTACGCCTCGGTCAATCCGCCAGCTGTCGATGGTGGCGTGGTCTACATGGCAGCCGGCCAGCAACAATCGACCTACATGATGGCGTTCGATGCCGCCGACGGCAGCTTGCGCATGAAGTCGACGATGACCTCGCAGTGGGAGAACTACCTGTCGCCAATCGTGCAGAATGGCGCGGTTTACACCAACGGCGGGTCGTATGGCGGCATCTACGGTTTCGCCACGACTGGCGAGCAATTGTTCTTTAGCAGCTTGTCCCAAACTTCGGGCTGGTCGCCAGCAGGGGATGCACGCGCCATTTATGCCTATACCGGCGATGCACTGACATTGTTCGAACCGAAAACGGGCACTGTGCTGTCCTCGATCAAGGACACCGGTTTTACCAACTACGTCTATCAGGTCGGCGGTTCCGCCGTCATCGGCGCCAATGGCGGCGTGTATGCGGCTGCCTATGCCAACGGCTACCTCAACGGCGGCAACATCGGCAATGCACTGACCCGCTTCGATACGCTCAAGGGTTTCGTGGACTGGCGCGTGCCTGGCGTGTACCGGGTCACGCCGGCGTACGCTGACGGCGTGCTGTATGCGCCCAACGCCAATCCGTACCGCATCGAAGCGCGCGCCGAGGCCACTGGTGCGCTGCTGTGGTCGTGGATTCCACCGCTGAGCGGCGAGACATCGTTTTTCGCGTCGCCTGTCGTGACAAAAAACCTGCTGATCACCAGTACCAACCTGAACACCTATGCGATTGACCTGAAAAGCCATAAAGTCGTCTGGAGCTACCCGGCGCCCGGCTACCTGGCTATCAGCCAGAACGGCATCCTGTACATTCAAAATACCGATGGGCTGGTCGCGGTCAACCTGAAATAACCAGCGGCACGCAGACAAAAAAAACCCCGCAGCATTGACGCGCTATGGGGTTTTTTTTATTGATGCAAATTCTAAATATGACCGGCTTACCTTTGCTGAGCTTAGCTTTGGGGGGCTTTCCGAAATAGATGCGACGTTTTTTTTTGGAAATTACTGCGGCGGCAGGGCGTGAAGTAGCGAAGTCCACCGCTTCTTGCTCAGTTACACTGGCAACCACGAACTTCCGCTCTCGGCCAAGAGCGGACGGTCACGATAGACACCTCAACAATCAACTGGGAAGTCAGTATGTCCTTATGCGATGCACTCGTGCGTGACCTTTCAGCATTGATTGGGGAAGAATGTTGGGGTGTCGTTTGCGGTGAAGGCTCAGGGTCTGTCCTCGGGCTGCACATGGGCCTCCGAACACTCGCACGTAAGCCCGTTAACAATCCTCATTTGAGTGAGCTAGTTCGGCTATATGACGGTGCCTATTCGTTGTTGGTCTGGTGCCCTTGGCGGATCGATTCAGACTCGAAAGTCGTTGCTGGAAGCTATATGTCGAACGCCAACGATGGTCCAATGGTCAACGGCAGCCAATCTATTTGTGGACAACGAATCATGGCTGTGACTTGTTCCACTCCGGCTTTTGACCTGCGTCTCGACTTTGAAAACAGGCACTCGCTCGTCGTTCATTGTGGCGCCATCGGAAGGGATTACGAAGATTGCTATACGTTTGGAACACCGCTCGGTCACTATGTCATTGATCTGGAAGGAGAACTTAGCTTCGAAGCCTGAAAGTGACCGTCTGATTCGGGTCGAAAACGGTCTTCATGACAGTCAGAGGTTTCAAGCCTTGGCGGCCTGCTATGCTGAGCCCACCGCCTAGGTTAGGCCATGAGTGGACGCGACAAGGTATACGAGCGACCTGAGAGAATTCCCGTTCACAGTTACCGAGGGTGCGGCTAACCGCCGCAGAGATTACCGATGTATCCGCTGACACGACTCATACCTTGGTTATTGGTCATTGCCAGGGCACTACTCGCTCCGGTCGCAATATGGATCGCAGTTGCAGGACTACCTGCAGCGCTGTGGATGGGGCAGTTCGTCGTGGCTGCGATGTCTGATTGGTTTGACGGGAAGCTGGCCCGCCGCTGGGGAACTGCAACACCAGGTTTGCGCCAGCTGACAGCATAGCGGACACGATCTACGCTTTTGGGATCGCGATCAGTCTCTGGGTGAGTCATCCTGAAATTATCTATGCGCATCGCTGGGGTATCGGCATCGTGATCACATTGGAGCTACTTCGTTATCCATTGGATTGGTGGCGATTTGGGCGCGGCGCGAGCTACCATGCGTTGAGCGCAAAGCTTTTTGAAGGTTCACTGCTGGTCGCAGTCAGTATGATTGTGATGTTCGATTATGCGGGACCCTTGCTCTGGATCTCCTTGTTCGTAGGCCTTCTGTCGGAACTGGAAGGTATTTTGATTTCACTAGTCCTTCCGAAATGGACCCATGACGTCAGGAGCCTAAAAAGTGCGATTGACATCCGTGCCGGCAAAGCGCAGTAACAGGCCACGATGCTTGATCCTATGTCTGCATCGGGTCGCATCCGGCCAGTTTCGACAGGCAGGAATCGGCCAAAAGCAGACCTTGGACGCAAGCTGCAATTGCGTCGCTTCAGCTAATGCGTAAAGATAGATTGGAAACAGTAGGCGCAGTTCGCGTGCGCAAGAAGTGGGGCATTTGCTATGGGTAGAGGTGGATTGGACGAGTACGAAGCATGGCTGGGTACACTCGATGCCAAGTTTCGTATAGTGAATGGAGGAATTCGTTCTGATTTTGATGTACCTTTCTCCATATCTCTTCTTGACTGCAACGACGTTGACGGGATTGTGAAGTGCGCGACAAAACTAAGGACTGTTTTTTTGTCGAACTCATCACATCTTCCCGTTGAGTATCTTCTCAAGCGATTCATACGGCTTGCCATCGACGCAAATCGCCTTCCGATCCCGAAAGCAGAGATCCTAAGCCGACTTCCAAAAGAGTGGGATTTCAGCAATTGGATTTGATGATGTCCGGTTAACTCGTCACCGCTTAGGCAACGGCTGCTTCAGGGCGGTACCGGCCTGTCGTGACAGGCGGTGCTTTTTCAAGCGAAGCAACCTGCTAAGCTGACACAAACGGCCTGGTTCGGCCAAAAGCGGTTAGTCGATATGAATACGGATGACCTATTTAATCGAAATTCTATGAAAAAAGAGGTGTTTTTTTTTGGCATCAGCGTCATATGGACTGCGGCTGCTGGTGCGATCCAGCCAGCAGAAACAAGTGATGAAGATTGGGCCTCAGCTGCGCGTATTTCACTGGTTTCAGCTCATCGGTTCCTGCCTGTCGCAGCCACCGCCGGATTTTCGACTTGGCAACCTGCTATGCTGGCCTCAATGGCCGAGTTCGGCCAAAACCAGGCAGCTAGTGTCCTTGGTGAACAGTTGCACCGCGACCATTCCTATGCAGAAGAAGATCCTCATTGACCTGGCACTGATGCTGGCCGGCTGTTTTGTCGTGCGCCTGGGCGGCTATTGGCTGGACATCGGTATCGGTCTGTTTTTGCTGGGCTGCGTAATGGCGTTATTCCGCGTACGTGACATCATCCATCGCACTTTGCAACGACGTGGCTTGGACGTCAGCCGCGACCGGGTGCTAGTCCATCTGTGCGCGGTGGTGATGGCCGCGTTTGGTGCGGCCATGACGCTTGACGATACTGATCCTCGTATGGCTGGCATCCGCTGGCCATTAATCATTGGACTTGCGCTCAGCGTCTACGCGTTCGATGCCTTGTGGCGGCTACTGTTCGGGCGCCGCTGATCGCTTCGCGTCCCTGGAGCGCCGCCCCCAAGCCGCTAGCCCGGCTGGGTTATCGTTTCAGCGATGAAGATGGGCCTGAGGACAGTTGGTTTGATTCAACCTTCTTGAGCGAGAGTGACTGTCCGGATTGGGTCGGATGCGGCCTGTCGCACCGGCCCCTACTTTTCGTTTGGCAACCTGATAAGCTTCACCCTACGATCGGGTTCGGCCACAAGCCGCCAGTGCACCTGTGCAGGGAATACAATGGTCCGGCGAGGCGATTCGCCTGACGCCGACATCATTAATCAAGCCGCGAGCCGGACCTATCCATGTACCTGATCAACTCGAAGACCGGAAAACCTGTAGAGGTCACCGATGACGACCTTAAAGGGTATGGGCGTGGCGAAAAGCCGAAGCGATCAAGCTTCGGAGCGAGACCGAAGAGCAAGGATGACCAGACCGACCGGCCCAGCAAGCTTCCGCAACATACTTTTGAGACGGAGGAGGCGCCGGCGCAGGATGGTGTGCCCAAAATCACACGCAGCTCTGACTACAAGAAGAAGGTTGCCAAGACCAGTTTCGGGACGAAAAAGCCTGTTCCTGGAGAATATGCAAGGACATCCGACAAAAAGCCAAAGTACAAGGCGCGCGACCCGGCTCAACCACAGCAAAAACCGAAGCAACCGGCGCACCAGTATGCCGGATGGCTCCTATCCAAACGGGAGTATTCGGCAGACGTACTGCGGCGCAAGCTAGTCCTGCGAGGCTACAGCGAACAGGAGGCAGATGACGCACTGATCCTCCTGCAGGGGTTGAATTACCAGTCAGATGAACGGTATGCGGAGATGAAAACCCGGCAGATCGAACCACGGGTCGGCGACGCGCGAGTCGCCCTGACTCTCCGACAGAAGGGTATCGATGAGCAACTTACGAAGGCAACCATCGAGCAAATGGAGCCGGAAGATGAGCGCGTTGTCGTTGTGGTCGAGAAGTTTCGCAAGGACATTGCACAGACGGGGATGACACAAGAACTGCGGCAGAAGGTTTATCGCTTCCTGGCTTATCGGGGCTTCAGCGGCCATTCGATCAATATCGCCATGGAGCATCTGAAATCGGGTCCTGAAGATGACTAGACATTGCACTAGTGATGCGATGTGAAGCGATCAAGGCTCAGAAATTATTCAAGATTTCCCTGCGCGATTGCGAGTGACACGGCGTTAGAATCCCGAGGCGGTTTTTCTTGAGCCAATAATTTCCCGCTTGATAGGCTGCCTCGGGGCGACGGGAGCTAACGGGTGGCTGGGAAATGATGTGCTTGGACCGGTTGGCGGCTACAAGCCAGAACCAGGACAGTCAGCCACCTAGGCCGTACCCAAATTTTTCAAATGAGCAATTCTGTCCGGTCGACTGCGGATGATGGAACTTCCGCTATCGGCCAAGAGCAGCCGATCAGTGTGTGACAAAGCGTGCATTTTCGGGTACGGCCATCTGGTAGTGTAAGCGGCTGATTACACAATAAAGCTCATAACGAACTCAGGCGTGTCTATCATCCCCGTTGCGGTCGAACACGCAATTGCCCTCGCGTCATTGGTCGAGAAAAATATCGAACACCTAGCGTCCTTTTTTCCTGCTGTCTCAAATCTATCCTCAGTCGAGGCCGCAAATGATCATCTTTGCTCTGCCTTGGAACGAGCCTCAAAAAGGTGATATTTTTGAGTGGCACCTTTTTGTTGAACGGGCATTATGCGGATCGATCAATGTCTTCTCGACGTCTGGTTTCGGGCAGGGAGAAGTCAAGAGTTCCAGCAGCTATGTCGCTGCCAAGTATGCAGTGCCGCTGAACGAGCGCCTTTCGGCCTATGGCAAGCTGGGCGTGGCCCGTAACGAGCGCAAGGTCAATCTGGCGTCCAACGGCGTCGGCTATTCGGACAACGACAATGGCGTGTACGGCGCAGTCGGCCTGCAGTATGCGCTGGGCCAGAACCTGTCGCTGGTCGGCGAATATGAACGCTATGGCAAGCAGCCAGAAATCGGCGCCAAGGCCGACGTGGTGTCAGTGGGCCTGAAGGTCGGCTTCTAACAGGCCGAGCCCCGCGCGAGACACCGCTCGCTCAAGCGCGCGGCGTCTCGCGTCCGCCCATCACGGTCGACGGTTCTGTCGCGTTGTTAATCAAACGACAGAATTTTCCTAGAACGACACTGCACCGCTCAAACTGGACGGACTATTCCTGCCAGCGCAAAAAATTGGTCGGCGAACGACATGGCCTCAACGCCGTCGATCGCGAACTGGCCCTTGCGGATCATGTGCATCAATTCGATGCCGACAACTCAGTGCGTCGTTTTCATCGTCACAAGTCCGTAAAGCGAGGAAGCAGGTCTTGATCGACCATTCGAATCTCGATGGCATTGGCGATCTTGACGTGCTCGGGGTTCTTATCTAAAAACGGCTCATCTGTGACGCTGACGACAATGGTTCCAACTTGCCTGTTGTTGCCCTTCGCGTCCTTGCCCATGACGGGCACAAACGAGCGAGCCTCGGGGATTTGCTGGACGGTCAACACTCGAGGCAGGTAGAGCATCCAACCGACGCCGGGGCGATCCTTAAACACCTTGATATCCGAGTACCCGTTACTTTCCACTGCCCCGTAAAGTGGCGACCAGATTTTCGCACCAGTAGCGATGACATTAGCAACCTTCTGCCAGTCATCCGAGAATGATTCCGGCCGACCGACGAAATTAACGATACTTAAGTGGGGGGCAGGTCGCGCCATAACGCGAAGGGACGCGCCTGCATGTCCTTCATGCCCATTCCAAATGGCAACAATCCGTGGGTCAATCTGATTTTTGAGGCGTACGTCAAGAACTGCCAGTGCAGCTGTAGTTACTTTGTCTTCTTTGAAAGCTTCATACAGCAGGGCCGCTTCCTTCGTCTCGCCAACCAGTAGCCACTCATTGAGCGTGGGGGACAATGTACCAAGATCGACGGTTAGTCTGCGTAGCTCTTCGACCAGCACGCTCACGGACAAATCTTCCACGTGGCGCAAAGACATCGATATTTCGTAGGCATGTTTCATAGTTGAAAGACCGTTTTCATTGGGAATTTTGCAGTTGCAAATATCTTGGAGAAATACCGATAACTGCTCGGCTCCATAAAGTACCAACGCAGCTGGACGGGAGGCTGCGGTAAGGCAACGCCAGATTGACTTGAGGCTTGTTTGAGGAGGGCCTCTTCTCCCTAAGTGCTGATTGCCGACCGCGGTGCATTTTTCGGCGCCATTCACGATTAGAGCTGGCAGAAACTTTCCCCTCGGGTCGAAACCGAACGCCCGTAGGGACAGATCGTGGATATTGCGTCTCACTTCATTGCTGCAAGCTACGAACCTTGAAGCTCCGGTATGCGATCGCAGCTAACTTTATTGTTACTGGACAGCCGATCGCGGCAGTGCGCTAGCCGACGCCATCCAGCAGCGTGTACAGCTGCGCGATATCGATCGGTTTGACCAGGTGATGGTCGAACCCGGCCTGCAGGATCTGCTGGCGGTCGCTGTCCTGGCCGTAACCGGTGACGGCGATCAGCAGCGCGTGGGCGGTGCCGGGGCGGGCGCGCAGGCGGCGCGCCAGTTCGAGGCCGTCGATGCCGGGCAGGCCGATATCGAGCAGGCATACCTGTGGCGGGTTGGCCAGCGTGGCGGCCAGCGCCTCCAGAGGATCGTGCTCAACCTGCACCTGATGGCCGCTCGCTTCCAGCAGCATCGCCAGCATGACGGCCGCGTCGACATTGTCATCGACGACCAGCACGCGCAGCAGCGCCGTTTCCGCGCCCGGCTGCATATCGGGCACTGGCGCAGCCGCCTCGGGTGCATGCAGCAGTGGCAGGCACACCGAGAACCGGCTGCCCTGGCCCGCGCCCGCGCTCTCGCAGGCGACCTCGCCGCCATGCAGCTCGATCAGGCTTTTCACGAGCGCCAGGCCCAGTCCCAGCCCGCCCGATGAGCGGTCCGAACTGCGCTCGGCCTGCGTGAACAGATCGAACGCGCGCGCCGCCAGCTCGGGCGCCATGCCGATCCCGTTGTCGAGGACATCGATGTGCAGCCGATCGCCGTGCGCGAAGGCAGTCACGGCCAGGCGGCCGCCCTCGGGCGTGTACTTGGCGGCGTTGCCCAGCAGGTTGGCCACCACCTGCACCAGGCGCTTGCGGTCGCCCAGCACCTGCGTGCCGGGCGGGGGCAGGTTCAGCGCCAGCGCGTGGCCACGTGAATCGATCAGCGGCGTGACCTGTTCGACCGCTTCGTGCAGCACGGCGCTCACGTCCAGCACGGTCTGATCGAGTTCCACCAGCCCGCGCGTGACGCGCGAGACGTCGAGCAGGTCGTCGATCAGCGCCGTCATGTGTTTCACCTGGCGCCCGATGATCTGGCTGGTGCGCTTGAGCATGCCTTCGTCGAGCTTCGTGCGCTGGAGCAGTTCTGCCGCCGCGCCGATCGGCGCCAGCGGGTTGCGCAGCTCGTGCGACAGCATCGCGAGAAATTCGTCCTTGCGGCGGTCGGCTTCGCGCAGCTTGTCTTCCCAGGCCTTGCGCTCACTGATGTCGCTGGCCGCGCCGATCCATTCATAGAGTTCGCCGGCCGCGTCGAACATCGGCACGGCGCGCGACAACGTCCAGCCGCAACTGCCATCGCTGCGCCACACACGGTGCTGCAGTTCGAGGACGGCACTGTCCTGCATGGCACGCGCGATCCCGGCCCGGACCAGGGCATGGTCGCCAGGCGGAATGTAGTCGTCGAGCCAGTTGCCCGTGGGGGAATCCGTGTCCTTCATGAAGCCGCGTCCTTCGAGGCGGCGCATTTCGGACCAGTCGGCGCTCATGCGGTAGATGACGTCGGCCGTCGCATTGGTCAGCGCGCGGAAGCGTTTCTCGCTTTCGCGCACGGCCGCTTCGGAATTGACCTGGTCGGTGACGTCGATATTGCTGTGTGAAATGCAGACCAGTTCACCATCGGCGCCGAAGATCGGCGTGCTGGTGGCGGTCCAGAAGCGTTCTTCGAACCCCGTTTCGCCATTGGGCAGCACGACCGGAATCGGATAGCGCAGGGCGGGAAGGGTGTCAGGATGCCTGCTGGCGCGCACGCGCGCCAGCGAGTCGCGCAGCAGCGCCTCGCCGAAGTCGGCCGGGTCGGCCGGATTGTTGGGGAATGCCGTGAACAGGCTGAGGCCCACGAGTTCGGTGCGCGTGCGCGCCGAGGCCTTCAGGAACGCGTCGTTCACGGCCAGGATCGTCGCTTCGGGCGTAGGAGACAGCAGGTAATGCCCGAAGGGCGATCGGTTGAACACCGACTCGAACAGGTTGGTGGGCAGCATCGATGTTCGACAAATGGTTGCAAAAGGTTAAATAATTATAGGCCACATTTGACGGATGCTGCACCAATTCCAAATGTCAATTGTGGCCGTTGATCATTCGGCGACGCGTACCACCAGCTTGCCGAAATTCTTGCCGTCCAACAGGCCAATGAATGCCTCGGGCGCCTTGTCCAGCCCCTCGACGATGTCTTCGCGGTAGCGCAGCGATCCATCCTTGATCCAGCCTGCGGCTTCTTTCAGGAAGGTCGGCTCGAGCCGCTCGACAAATTCGTTCTGCAGGAAGCCGCGCACGGTCAGGCTCTTGAACAGCGTGAGGCTCAGGTCGATCGACGCGCCCGCGCCCGCATCGTTGTAATGCGACATCAGGCCGCACACGGGAATGCGCGCGAAGTTGTTCAGCAGTGGCTTGACGGCTTCGAGCACCTGGCCGCCGACGTTCTCGAAATACACGTCGATGCCGTCCGGGCAGGCCTTGGCCAGCTGCTCGGCGAAGTCCGGTGCGCGGTGGTCGACGACGGCGTCGAATTTCAGCTCGTCTTTGACGAACGCACACTTCTCGGGCCCGCCGGCGATGCCGACGGCGCGCGCGCCCTTGATGCGGGCGATCTGGCCGACGACCGAGCCGACGGCGCCGCTGGCGGCGGCCACGACGACGGTTTCACCTGCTTTCGGCTGACCGATTTCGAGCAGGCCGGCATACGCCGTGAAGCCCGGCATGCCGAGCACGCCAACGGCGGTGGAGACAGGCGCGCTGTCCGGATCGACGCGGCGCAGGTTGCTGCCATCCGAGATGGCGAACGACTGCCAGCCGGAGTAGGCCACGACGACGTCGCCTTCTTTCCAGTCCGGATGGTTTGACTGCTCGACGCGGGCGACGGTGCCGCCGACCATCACGTCACCCAGCTCCAGTGCGGCGGCGTAGGTGGCGGTGCCGTTCATGCGCGTGCGCATATACGGATCGAGCGACAAAAACAGCGTTTCAAGCAGCAGTTCGCCGTCGCCCGGCGTCGGGATCGGTGCATCCTCGATGCGGAAGTTCTCTGCGGTTGGCTTGCCCTTCGGGTGCGAGACGAGGACGACGCGGCGGTTGGTTGTTGCGGTCATGTGTTGAGCTCCTTCGAGTGGATCGGATGGCGTAGCATAAAGAACCTTGGCCGATGCTGCCCACGCACCACACCCAATCGCTGAAACTGGCCGCCGGGCAATGTCATACGGCGCGAAACGGAAGGGCGTGCGTATAATCGCCATACGTTTGCCCTATCACTACAGAAAAAACAACTCATGGCCTCTTCTTCCGACAACATCAGCATGGCGGTGTTCTGCGACTTTGAAAACGTCGCACTGGGCGTTCGCGACGCCAATTACGAAAAATTCGACATCAAGCCAGTGCTGGAACGCCTGCTGCTCAAGGGCAGCATCGTGGTCAAGAAGTCGTACTGCGACTGGGACCGCTACAAGGGCTTCAAGGCGGCGATGCATGAAGCGAACTTCGAGCTGATCGAGATCCCGCACGTGCGCCAGTCAGGCAAGAATTCGGCCGACATCCGCCTCGTCGTCGATGCACTCGATCTGTGCTACACGAAGTCGCACGTCAACACGTTCGTCATCATCAGCGGCGATTCCGACTTTTCGCCGCTGGTGTCGAAGCTGCGTGAAAATAACAAGCAGGTGATCGGCGTGGGCGTCAAGCAGTCGACCTCCGACCTGCTGGTGGCAAACTGCGACGAATTCATCTTCTATGATGACCTGGTCCGCGAACAGCGCCGCACCGCCGCCAAGCGCGACGAGCGCAAGGCCGCGCCGCAACCGCGCCGCTCGAACGCCAGCAACAATACCAACACGAATGTCGGCGACGACAAGCGCAAGGAAGAACTCGAAGCGCGCAAGGTGCAGGCGCTCGACATGGTGGTCGAGACGTTCGATGCGCTCACGTCCGAGCGTGGCGACACCGGCAAAATCTGGGCTTCGCTGCTGAAGGACACGCTCAAGCGCCGCCGTCCCGATTTCTCGGAAACCTATTATGGCTTCCGCACCTTCGGCAACCTGCTCGAAGAAGCGCAGACGCGCGGCCTGTTCGAATTCGGCCGCGACGAAAAATCCGGCACCTATGTATTCCGCAGCGCGCATGCAGGCAACGCAGCAGCAGGCCAGGAAGCCCAGCAGGACGGCACGCAGGCGCCGGACGCCGTGGTGCAGGACATGCTCGACGCGGCAGCGCCGGTCGAGGGCAATGACGAGCCGGTCAAGAACGATGGCCGTCGTGGCCGTGGCCGCGGTGGCCGCAAGGGCGGTAACCGCAACGAACCGTCGAACGTGCCGGCGCTGATGGAACCGGTGGCGGTCGAGCCGGAACCACAGGAAGAACTGTTCGAGGAACCGAAAGCGCAGCTGGAATCGCAACCGGAAGCGCAACCGGCCAGGACCGACGGCCGCCGTGGCCGTGGTCAAGGTGCACGCAAGGGCGGCAACCGCAATGATGCATCGAACGTGCCGGCGCTGCTGGAGCCGGTCGCTTTCGAGCCCGAAGCCCAGGACGAGACCTTCGACGAACCGGCATCGCAACCGACGCTGGTCGTGAGCGACGCCGAGCCGGTGGAAGCTGAAGCAGCGCCGGCGCCGGTCGAGAAAGAACGTCGCCGCGCACCACGCAAGCCATCGGCCAAGAAGCTGGCGGAGCAGGCTGCAGCTGCTGAAGCCGAAGCTGCTGCAGCAGCCGAAGCCGAAGCCCAGGCGGCGGCTGCCGCAGCGCAGGAAGACGTCGCGCCCGAGCCAGAAGCAGACGCGGATGCAGAAGCCGCCACGCCGGCACGCACCAAGGGCGCCCGTCCGGCGCGCAAGGCTGCACCGCGCAGCCGTCGTCCGGCCAAGCCGAAAGCCGGTTCCGACAACGGCTAATCGCAGACTGCCGCGCGCCGCGCACCGCTGCGCGATGCCATAATCACGACGCCTGTCCGGTTTTCGGGCAGGCGTTGTCGTTTGATGGAGCCTCGCATGCGCGCACGTGCCGTCCTGTTCCTGCTGTCCTGCCTGGGCGCGCCGGCGCTGGTCGCCGCACCGGCGGTTCCACCGGCGGGCGTCGCCGCCGGTCATCCGCTCCTGGGCATCTGGCGGCTGACGGTGCCGGGCACCGAATGCGCCGAGACCTACCGCTTTCGCGCCGACGGCACCACGTTCGTCACCAGCGCCGCCGAGGTCTCCGAAAGCGTCTATACCGTTTCCGCGCAGCCCGACAAGCAAGGCTTCTACCGCCTGCAAGACCGCATCGTCAAAGACAACGGCAAGCCCGATTGTTCGGGCAACGTGATGAAGCCGGGCGCGCAGGTCATCAACTTCATCCAGTTCCACCCGTCACGCACAATTTTCCTGATGTGCGCCGACCAGACCATGCAAACCTGTATCGGGCCATTCCGGCGGGTGCGCAGCGAAGAGGTTTGAGCGCCGGTTGCCCGGCAGTGTATATTGCTGGGCAAAACGATCATCCCCGGCTTTTCATGTCACCGTTACTCCTGTTTTGCATCCTCATCGGCTACTTCGCCTTGTTGCTGGCCGTGGCCTGGGCCACCTCGCGCGGCGCCAACAACGACAGCTTCTTCATCGGTAACAAGAGCAGCAACTGGGTGCTGGTCGCCTTCGGCATGGTCGGCACCACGCTGTCGGGCGTGACCTTCGTCAGCGTGCCGGGCGCGGTTGGCGCCGATGGCTTTGGCTATGCGCAGATCCTGATCGGCTACGTCATCGGCTATCTGGTCGTCACCTGGCTCCTGCTGCCGCTGTACTACCGGCTGCAGCTGACGTCCATCTACCATTACCTTGACGTGCGCCTTGGCCGGCGCGCCTACCAGAGCGGGGCCGGCTTCTTCATCATCTCGCGCCTGCTCGGCGCCACCGCGCGCCTGTACCTGGTGGTGAACATCCTGCAGGTGGTCATCCTCGACAGCCTGGGCGTGCCGTTCTGGCTCAGTACTCTTGTTGTGCTGGGGATGATCCTGCTCTACACCTACCAGGGCGGCGTCAAGACAATCGTCTGGACCGACACGCTGCAGACAACCGGCATGCTGTTCGGCCTGTTCGCGTGCGCCTGGTTCCTGCTGGGTGAACTGAACCTGTCGGTGCCCGATAGCCTGGAGCAGATGCGCTCCAGCGGCCTGGCGAGCGTGTTTACGACAGACCTGAACAGCCCGAATTTCTGGCTTAAGCAGATCGTGGCCGGCGCGCTGATCACCATCACCATGACGGGGATGGACCAGGAGATGATGCAAAAGACCATCTCGGTCAAGACGCTGGCCGACTCGCAAAAAAACCTGCTGGCGCTGACGGCCGTGCTGGTCGTCGTGCTGCTGTCGTTCCTGTTCCTGGGCGGCCTGCTGTATCTGTACGCGCCGACCGTGGGCGTGACGGCCACCGGCGACAAGATCTTCCCGGCCGTCGTGATGGGGCACCTGCCACCGGCGCTGCAGATCATCTTTCTGATCGCGCTGATCTCGGCGCTGTTCCCGAGCGCCGACGGCGCGATCACGGCGCTGACCTCGTCGACCTGCATCGACCTGCTGGGCATCAAGCGCAGGACGGATCTGACCCAGGCGCAGGCCGAGGGCCTGCGCCGCCGCGTGCACCTGGGTTACGCGTTCCTGTTCCTGCTGCTGGTGATGGGCTTCAAGGCGGCCGACAATCCCAGCATGATTGGCGTGATCCTCAAGCTGGCGGCCTACACCTACGGTCCGCTGCTTGGCCTGTTCGCGTTCGGCATGTTCACGGCGCGCGTGCCGCGCAATCGCCTTGTACCGCTGGTCACGATCGGTGCGCCGGTCCTGTGCGCGATCCTTGAGTACAATCAGGCATATCTGCTCGGCTCGTACCGGCTCGGGCTGGAACTCTTGATGATCAACGGCATGCTGGTGTTTGCGGGGCTGTACGCGATTTCGCTGCGCCACCAGGACCGTCATGCCATGCAGTCTGCTTAATTATGCATCAACCTTCCATGCAACAACCTTTTATGGAGTATCGATGGCCTTCAAGCCCCTGAGCGCCCTGCGGCGCGGGTTCGTCATGCTGTGGACCGCGCTCGACGTGACCCGCCGCACCTTCGTCAACCTGCTGTTCCTGCTGATCGTGATCATCGTCGTCTCGCTGTTCTTCAGCGGCGGCGTCAAGCCGATTTCGACCAAGACGGCGCTGGTGCTCGAGATCCGGGGCGACCTGGTCGAGCAGTATGAAACCACGCTGCGCGACGCGGTGCTCGACAATGTCGGCGGCGATTCCAAGCGCACCGTGCGCCTGCGCGACGTGATCGTCGTGCTCGATGCAGCGGCGCGCGATCCGAACATCTCGAGCGTCGTGCTGCTGCTCGACGAGATGCAGGGCGGCGGCATGGCCATGCTGCGCGAGATCGGCGCGGCAGTCGACCGCGTCAAGAAGAGCGGCAAGACGGTCGTCGCCTGGAGTGGCAGCTATGACCAGAAGCGTTACCTGGTCGCCTCGCACGCCAGCGAAGTGTATGTCCATCCGATGGGGATGGTCATGATCGAAGGCTTCGGCGGGCGCCGCAACTATTACCGCGATGCGCTGGACAAGGTCGGCGTCACGGTCAACCTGATCAAGGTCGGCACCTACAAGAGCGCCGCCGAGCCGTACATTGCCAACGGCCCGTCCGACGCTGCGCGCGAAGCCGACGCCTATCTGTACAACGCGCTGTGGTCCGGCTACACGGGCCTGGTCGAGAAAAACCGCAAGCTGCCCGATGGCGCGATCGCGGGCATGATCGAATCGCTCCCCGAGCGCATGGACAATGCTGGCGGCAGCGCTGCGAAAGTGGCGCTGCAGGCAAAACTGGTCGATGGCCTGAAAACCCGCGACGAACTGCGCGACCTGATGATCAAGCGCGGCGCGCCGGACGACGACAACAAGTCGTTCCGCCAGATCGGTTTTTATGACTACCTGTCGCGTCATCCGCAGAAGCAGTTCGGCGATGCGGTCGGTGTCGTGGTTGCCGCTGGTTCGATCACCGACGGCGACGGTGGCCCCGGCGTGATCGGCGGTCGCAGCATGGCCAACCTGATCCGCCAGGCGCGCGAGGACGACAATATCAAGGCGCTCGTGCTGCGCGTCGATTCGCCGGGCGGCAGCGCCTATGGTTCAGAGCTGATCCGGCGCGAGCTGGAACTGACGCGCGCTGCCGGCAAGCCGGTGGTCGTGTCGATGGGCAGCGTGGCAGCGTCCGGCGGCTACTGGATCTCGATGGCGTCGGATGAAGTGATCGCCGACCCGGCCACCATCACCGGTTCGATCGGCGTGTTTGCGCTGCTGCCGACGGCCGACAAGGTCGCCGCCAAGCTGGGCATCCACACCGATGGCGTGACCACCACCTGGCTGGCCGACGCCTACAATCCGCTGCGTCCACTCGATCCGCGCTTCCAGCAGCTGATCCAGTCGAGCATCAACAACGTCTACAGCGACTTCACCACCAAGGCGGCAGCGGCGCGCAAGACCACGCCGGCCAAGATCGATGAAGTGGGGCAGGGTCGCGTCTGGACCGGTGTCCAGGCCAAGGAACGCGGCCTGGTTGATCGCCTGGGCGGCTACAACGATGCGCTGGCCTCAGCTGCCGGCCGCGCCAAGCTGGGCAAGGATTACCGCGTCGTGTATGTCGAGCGGCCGGTTACGCGTGTCGAGCGTTTCCTGCAGATGGCAGGCGCCTCGGCGGTCCAGGCCATGACCATTCAGGTCAAACTGGGCCTGATCGAGAACGCGATTCCTGCCGGGCCGGTAAACCAGGTTGCCGCCGACATGGCGTTCCTATCGGAGCTGACCACCGAGCGCAAGCCGTTTGCTGCCGTCACGCATTGCTTCTGCGGCAACTGGTAAAGCACGGTAGCGCGCATGGTCCACATGTAGCGACTTTGTAACTGATTGAGACAAAGGCGGGACGGGCGCAACACCCTGGTGTTGCGCCCGTTTGCCGTTTACAGCCGTCATTCAGGGGCTAACCGTGTAAATCGGTGTTAAGCGAGTTGGCAGGGCGCCGTTTCAAGGCCGGTTCGCCCGCTTTTCTATGTACGTTACGAAACATTCCATGCGAAATTCGCATGCTACAGTCGTCGTGAGTAGTAGTGCGTAGCGCGCATTGACAAAAAAATCGACAAGGACAAGCATGGACCAGCATTCTCCGATCCCTCCCGCCACCAGCCGCCCGCCGCGTAAAAAGCGCACCCGTGTCATCGGCGGCACCATCGCCGTGCTGTCGATGGCCGCCCTGGGCTACCTGGCCTGGACGCTGATCAATCCGGCACCTGCTAGCGGCCCGGGCGGACCGGGCATGTCGGCAGGCGGGCCTGGCGGGCCTGGCGGTGGTGGCGGTGGTGGACGTGGCCCTGGCGGCCCTGGTGGTGGACGGGGCGGCCCGGCGACGACGGTCGGTGTCGCCACCGCAACGGTGGCCGACATCCCGGTCACGCTCGAAGCGCTGGGCACCGTGGTGCCGGCCGCGATCGTGACAGTGCGTCCGCAGGTCTCGGGCGTGGTCCAGAAGATCCACTTTACCGAGGGCGAGCTGGTCAAGCCGGGCCAGGTGCTCGCGACGATCGACCCGCGCCCGTTCCAGATGGCGCTGCTACAGGCGCGTGGTCAGCGCCAGCGCGACGAAGCGCAGCTCGACAGCGCGCGCGTCACGCTCAAGCGCTTCCAGACCCTGCTCGAACAGGATTCGATCGCACGCCAGGAAGTCGATACCCAGGCCGCGCTGGTCAAGCAGCTCGAAGGTACGGCGACGATCGACCGCGCCGCCGAAGGCACTGCCCAGCTCAATCTCGATTACGCCACGGTGCGCGCACCGATCGGCGGGCGCGTTGGCCTGCGCACGGTCGACGTGGGTAACCTGGTGGGCAGCGGCGACACCGCCGGCATCGCCGTGATCACGCAACTGGCCCCGATCGACGTCGAATTCGCGGTGCCGCAAGATGGCTTGCCGGTGCTGCAGCAGCGCATCACGCAGGGCGCGAAGCTGCCGGCCACCGCGCTGGACCGCACCCGCACCGATGCACTGGCCACGGGCAGCTTCATCGCGCTGGACAACCAGGTCGATACGTCGACCGGCACCGTGCGCGCCAAGGCCCGCTTTACCAATACCGATGGCAAGCTGTTCCCGAGCCAGTTCGTCAACCTGCGCCTGACCGTCAACACGATCCAGAACGCCGTGCAGGTGCCCGTCACGGCGCTGCGTCATGGCACCGACGGTGACTTCGTCTACGTGCTCGACGCCGCCAAGCGCACCGTGTCGCTGCGCACCGTCAAGCGCGGGCAGGCGACCGTGGACAAGGTGCAGATCGCCAGCGGCCTGAAAGCTGGCGAGCAGGTCATCACAGAAGGCGCCGACCGCCTGCGCGATGGCGCGAGCGTCGTGCTGCCGGGCGATAAACCGGGCGGCGGGCGTGGGGCGGGGCAGGGCGGGCGCGAGGGCGCAGGCCGGCCAGCGCGGGGAGCACCGCAATGATGGTTGGGAATTTCGTGCATAGCGCCAGCATGCGCCTGGCCCGTGCCCAAGGCACGTCGTTCCCGCGCAGGCGGGAACCCAAGGGTGCCAGCGTCGCCAGAAGCGCATGCCGCGTCGACGGCGCCACGAACTTGGGTTCCCGCCTTCGCGGGAACGACGTTGGTATGCCAGCAGCCGGCCTGCGCTTGGCCCGCGCCCACGACGGTAGCGGGAGCAACGCGTGAGTCCTTCCACCCCCTTCATCCAGCGGCCGGTCGCCACGGCCCTCCTGATGCTGGCGATCGTGCTGTCCGGCCTGGTGGGCTACCGCTTCCTGCCGCTGGCCGCGCTGCCGCAGGTCGACTTCCCGACCATCCAGGTGCAGACACTGTATCCGGGCGCCAGCCCCGAAGTCATGGCGCGCACCGTCACCGCGCCGCTCGAACGCCAGTTCGGCCAGATGTCCGGCCTGACCCGCATGAGTTCCACCAGCGCCGCCGGCGTCTCGATGGTCACGCTGCAGTTCGCGCTGGGCGAGACGCTCGACGTGGCCGAGCAGGAAGTCCAGGCCGCGATCAATGCCGGCGGCTCGCTGCTGCCGACCGACCTGCCGGCGCCACCCGTCTACGCCAAGGTCAACCCCGCCGACGCGCCGGTGCTCACGCTCGCGATCACGTCCGACACGCTGCCGCTGACCGAAGTCCAGAACCTCGTCAACACGCGCCTGGCCCTGAAGATCAGCCAGGTGTCCGGCGTGGGCCAGGTGTCGCTGTCGGGCGGCCAGCGGCCGGCCGTGCGCATCCAGGCCGATACCGACGCCCTCGCATCGTATGGCCTGGGTCTCG
This sequence comes from Massilia aurea, assembly GCF_014200505.1. Classification (GTDB taxonomy): domain Bacteria; phylum Pseudomonadota; class Gammaproteobacteria; order Burkholderiales; family Burkholderiaceae_D; genus Telluria; species Telluria aurea_B. Next base: position 80,069 of record NZ_JACHBX010000006.1, read on the forward strand.
ATACGCTGCGCACCGCGATCACCGCCGCCAACGCCAACAGCGCCAAGGGCAGCTTCGACGGCCCGACGCGCTCGTACGCGATCAATGCCAACGACCAGCTGGTCACGGTGCCCGACTACCAGAACCTGATCGTCGCCTACCGCAATGGCGCGCCGGTCAAGCTGCTCGAGGTGGCCAAGGTCGTCGACAGCGCCGAGAACGTGCGCCTGGGCGCCTGGGCCAATATGAAGCCGGCGATCATCCTCAACGTGCAGCGCCAGCCGGGCGCGAACGTGATCGCCACCGTTGACGCCATCAAGGCGCGCCTGCCCGAACTGCAGGCCGGCTTGCCGAGCGCGCTGCGCATGGATGTGCTGAGCGACCGCACCACGGGCATTCGCGCTTCGGTCAAGCACGTGCAGATCGAGCTGGTGCTGGCCGTGATCATGGTGGTGCTGGTGATCTTCGCGTTCCTGCACGACCTGCGCGCGACCGTGATTGCCAGCCTGGCCGTGCCGATCTCGCTGATCGGCAGCTTCGGCGTGATGTACCTGCTCGGCTACAGCCTGAACAACCTGTCGCTGATGGCGCTGACGATTGCCACCGGCTTTGTCGTCGACGATGCGATCGTCATGATCGAGAACATCGCGCGCTACATCGAAAAAGGCGAAGCCCCGATGGCCGCCGCGATCAAGGGCGCCACGCAGATCGGCTTTACCATCATTTCGCTGACCGTCTCGCTGATCGCCGTGCTGATTCCGCTGCTGTTCATGGGCGACGTGGTCGGGCGTCTGTTCCGCGAATTTGCCGTCACGCTGGCCATCACGATCCTGATTTCGGGCGTGGTCTCGCTCACGCTCGTGCCGATGATGGCCGGGCGCTGGCTGCGCAGCCATGAGAACGACAAGCCGAGCCGCTTCGCTGTCAAGTTCCAGGCATTCTTCGACCGCGTGATTGCGCGCTATGACGTGATGCTGGGCTGGGTGCTGAAGCGCCAGGGCCTGACCCTGCTCGTCGCCCTGGCCACCGTGGTGCTGACCGCCGTGATGTGGACGATCATCCCGAAAGGCCTGTTCCCTACCCAGGACACCGGCCAGTTGCAGGCGCGCGTGCAGGCACGCCAGTCGATCTCGTACACCGATATGGCCAAGCTGCAGCAGGAAGCGGCGCGCCGCATCATGCAGGACGAGGCGGTCGAGTCGGTTGCGTCGTACGTGGGCGTGGACGCGGCCAACAACACGATGCTCCATACGGGCACCATGCTGATCAACCTGAAGGCCGAGCGCGGCGACCAGTCTGAAACGATGGTGCGCCTGCGCGAACGCGTGGCGGGCGTGGCGGGGCTGCAGTTGTTCCTGCAACCGACCCAGGACTTGACGATCGACGCCGAAAGCGGTCCGACTCAGTACCGCTTCTCGGTCGAAGGCGCCGATACGGAGCTGGTCAACGCATGGGCGCGCAAGCTCACGACCAAGATCGGCACCTTGCCCGAGCTGCGCACGGCGGTGACCGATGCCGGCGCGACGGGCGCCGCCGCCTTCATCGACATCGACCGCGACACGGCGTCGCGCCTGTCGATCACGGCGGCGTCCATTGACGATGCGCTCTACAGCGCCTTCGGCCAGCGCATCGTCTCGACGATCTTCACCGAGACCAACCAGTACCGCGTGATTCTGGAAGCGCAGCGGGACGAGGCGATGTCGATTGCCGCACTGGGCCGGCTGCAACTGCGTACCGGCTCGGGCCAGTCGACGCCCCTGTCGGCGGTGGCCACGATCACTGAACGCCAGGCGCCGCTGCAGGTGATCCACGTGGCGCAGTACCCGGCGGCCACGGTCGGTTTCGATACCGCAGCCGGTGCCTCGCTGGGCGATGCGGTGGCGGCGATCCGCGCCGCTGCGGTGGACATCGGGATGCCAGCGTCGGTCAGCATGACCTTCCTGGGCGCATCCGGTGCCTACGAGTCGTCGCTGTCGAACCAGCTGTGGCTGATCATGGCGGCCGTCGTCTGCGTCTACATTGTGCTGGGTGTGCTGTATGAAAGTTATATCCACCCGCTGACCATCCTGTCGACGCTGCCATCGGCCGGCGTGGGCGCGCTGCTGGCGCTGTGGGTCAGTGGCCAGGGCCTGGGCGTGATCGGTATCATCGGCATGATCCTGTTGATCGGCATCGTCAAGAAGAACGCGATCATGATGATCGACTTCGCGATCGAGGCCGAGCGCGAAGAAGGCAAGTCGCCACTGGATGCGATCCGTCAGGCGGCCTTGCTGCGCTTCCGCCCGATCCTGATGACGACACTGGCGGCGCTGTTCGCGGCCGTGCCGCTGATGCTGGGCACGGGCGAGGGCGCCGAACTGCGCCGTCCACTGGGCCTGGCGATGTTCGGTGGCCTGGTCCTGAGCCAGCTCCTGACGTTGTTCACGACACCGGTGATCTACCTGGCATTCGACCGCACCGCGCGGCGCCTGACGGGCAAGGCGCCGCACAAAACCGAGGGGGCGGGCGCATGAACCTGTCGCGCCCCTTCGTCGAACGGCCGATCGCCACGGTCCTGCTGACCATCGGCATCGCGCTGGCCGGCATCGCCGCGTTCTTCGTGCTGCCGGTGGCGCCGCTGCCGCAGGTCGATTACCCGACCATTTCGGTATCGGCCTCGCTGCCGGGCGCGAGTCCCGACACGATGGCCTCGAGCGTGGCCACGCCGCTCGAGCGGCGCTTGGGCGCGATCGCCGGCGTCAACGAAATGACGTCCAGCAGCGGCACCGGCTCGACCCGGATTAACCTGCAGTTCGAACTGAATCGCCAGATCGACTCCGCCGCGCGTGAAGTGCAGGCGGCGATCAGCGCCTCGCGCGCCGACCTGCCGGCCACGCTGCGCAGCAATCCGACCTACCGTAAAGCCAACCCGTCGGATGCACCGGTACTGATCCTGGCGCTGACGTCCAAGACCAAGGCGCCGGCCGAGATTTTCGAGTCGGTCTCGAATCTCGTGCAGCAGCGCCTGGCCCAGGTCAAGGGCGTGGGCGAAGTCGAAATCGGCGGCGGCTCGCTGCCGGCCGTGCGGGTCGAGCTGGTGCCGTATTCGCTGAACCGCTACGGCGTCTCGGCCGAGGACGTGCGCGCCGCGATCCAGGCCACCAACCCGAACCGCCCCAAGGGCGAGATCGACAGCAACGGCAACCGCCTGCAGATCTATTCGCAGCCGGCCGGGGGCGATGGCCGCAGCGCTGCCGATTACAAGGACCTCGTGGTCGCGTGGCGCAATGGCGCGGCCGTGCGCCTGTCCGATGTGGCGACCGTGTTCGACGGCCCGGAGAACATCTACACGCTGGGCCTGTTCAATGGCCAGCCGGCCGTCATCGTGCTGGTCACGCGCCAACCCGACGCCAACGTCATCGAAACCGTCGACGGCATCCGCGACCTGCTGCCGTCGCTGCAGGCGCAGCTACCCGGCGACATCCAGCTGGCGATTGCGTCGGATCGCACCAACTCGATCCGCGCCTCGCTGCACGAGATCGAATTCACGCTCGTGCTGTCGATCGTGCTGGTGGTGGCCGTGGTCAGCGTGTTCCTGCGCAGCCTGCGCGCGACCGTGATTCCTGCGGTAGCCACGGTCGTCTCGCTGCTGGGCACCTTCGGCGTCATGTATGCGCTGGGCTTTTCGCTGAACAATCTGTCGCTGATGGCGCTGACCGTAGCCGCTGGCTTTGTCGTCGACGATGCCATCGTGGTGCTGGAAAACACGGCGCGCCATATCGAGAACGGCATGGATCGCATGGCGGCTGCATTGCTCGGCGCGCGCGAAGTGGGCTTCACGGTGCTGTCGATTTCGCTGTCGCTGGTGGCCGTGTTCATCCCGCTGCTGTTCATGGGCGGGCAGGTGGGCCGCCTGTTCCGCGAATTCGCCGTCACGCTGTCGGCCGCGGTCATGATTTCGCTCGTGATTTCGCTGACAACCACGCCGATGATGTGCGCCTGGCTGCTGCGCGCCGAAGACAAGGACAAGAAGCCGGGGCGTCTCGCGCGCTGGTCGGAAGGCGGCTTTGCGCGCGTGCTGCGCGTCTATGAGCATGCGCTCGACTGGGCGCTGGCCAGCAAGGTGCTGGTCATGATCATCCTGCTGTTTACGGTCGGCCTGAACATCTATCTGTTCACCAACGCGCCCAAGGGCTTCTTCCCGCAGCAGGATTCGGGCCAGATGAATGGCGGCATCCGCGCCGACCAGAGCATCTCGTCGCAGGCCATGCAGAAGAAGATTTACCAGCTGGTCGAGATCATCCGCAAGGATCCGGCCGTTGAAACGGTCGTCGCGTTCACGGGCGGCGGGCGCGCCGGTGGCGGCTTCATGTTCGTCAACCTGAAACCGGTGCGCGAGCGCGATGTCGCGGCGCAGGCCGTGATCGCGCGCCTGCGGCCGCAACTGGCCAAGGTCACCGGCATCTCGATCTTCCTGAACCCGGTGCAGGACTTGCGCATGGGCGGGCGCTCGAGCAACTCGACCTACCAGTACACGCTCAAGAGCGACAACGCGGAAGACCTCAAGCAGTGGGCCGCCAAGCTGGCCGAGGCCATGAAAGGGCAGCCCGCGCTGGTCGACGTCGACACCGACCAGGCCGAAAACGGCGTGGAAACCTATGTCATGATCGACAAGGAAAGCGCGGCGCGCATGGGCATCACCACGCGCGACGTGACCAATGCGCTGTACAACGCGTTCGGTCAGCGCCAGGTGGCGAACATCTACGATGAGCTGAACCAGTACCACGTGGTGATGGGTGTGGCGCAGAAGTATGCGCAGTCGCCCGAAGCGCTGAAGGACGTGTACGTGCCGGCGCGGGCCGCCGGCGGAAGCGAGAACGTCGTGTCCTCCAGCACCGGCACGGCGGCCGCTGCCGGCGCTGCCGGCGCGGCGACATCGGCGACCGCGAGCCTGACGGCGGCGCGTGATCCATCCGGTGGCCAGGCGCTGGCCGACAACGCCGCGACGATGGTGCCGCTGTCGGCGATTGCCCGCTTCGCCGAGAGCGCGACCGCCACCTCGGTCAGCCACCAGGATGGCGAACTGGCCACCACGGTGTCGTACAACCTGAACGAAGGCTTCACGCTGACCGACGGCGAAGCTGCCGTGCGCCAGGCCGAAGCCGACATCGGCATGCCGATCAATGTGCGCGGCAGCTTCCAGGGTACTGCGGCCGCAGCGCAGGCGTCGAGCCAGGAGCAGCCGCTGCTGATCCTGGCGGCGATCGTCGTCATCTACATCGTGCTCGGGATTCTGTACGAAAGCCTGATCCACCCGATCACCGTGCTCTCGACGCTGCCATCGGCCGGTGTGGGCGCGGTGCTGGCGCTGTTGATGTTCAAGATGGAGTTCTCGATCATCGCGCTGATCGGCGTGTTCCTGTTGATTGGCATCGTGAAGAAGAATGCGATCCTGATCATCGACTTCGCGCTGGAGGCCGAGCGTGCGCGCGGCCTCACCGCAATGGAAGCCGTGCGCGAGGCCTGCATGCTGCGCTTCCGCCCGATCCTGATGACGACGCTGGCCGCGGCGCTGGGTGCATTGCCGCTGGCGATCGGCTTCGGCGAAGGCTCCGAATTGCGCCGGCCGCTGGGCATCGCCATCATCGGCGGCCTGGTCGCCAGCCAGCTCCTGACACTGCTCACCACGCCGGTCGTGTATGTCCTGCTCGACAAGCTGCGCACCCGCAAACCCGATGAACACGCGTTGACCCGCCACCCGCACGACGTCGATCCGACGCCGGGTTCCGGTCCATCGCTCGCCAAACCATGATGCCCATGCAAATCTCTACTTCCCTGCGCCTGACCGTTCTCGCACTGGCCCTCGGCCTTGGCGGCTGCGCCGTCGGGCCGGCTTATGAACGGCCCGCAGCGCTGCCGGCCGGTCCGGTACCGGCATCGTACAAGGGCGTCAACGCGCCCTTGCCGGGCTGGGCGCCTGCAGCGCCCGCCGACGCCCTTGAGCGCGGTCCCTGGTGGCAGCTGTTCAACGACCCGGAACTCGATCGCCTGAGCCGGCAGGTGGAAACGGCCAACCAGAACATCGCTGTCGCCGTGGCCAACTATGCCCAGGCGCGCTCGATCGTCGCGCAGCAGCGCGCATCGCTGTTCCCGGTGGTGTCGCTTGGCGCCGGGGGTGATCGCGCCGGCGGTGGTAGCGGCGACACTAACCGCGGCGCCGCCAGCGCGTACCGCCTGCAGATCGGCGCAAGCTGGGAGCCGGACGTATTCGGCCGCCTGCGCACGGCGGTCGATGCGGCCGAAGCCAGCGCCCAGGCCAGCGCCGCCGACCTGGCCAGCGTGCGCCTTGCGGCGCTTGGCGAGCTGGCCATCAACTATTTTTCGCTGCGCCAGACCGATGCCCAGATCGGCATGCTTACGGCCACCATCGAAGGTTACGAACGGGTGCTCCAGATCACGTCCAACCGCTTCGCAGCTGGCGTCTCGGCGCGCTCGGACGTGCTGCAGGCGCAGACGCAGCTGGCCACGGCGCGCAGCGACGCGCTGGGCCTCGCGCGCTCGCGCGCTGAACTCGAACACGCGATCGCGGTGCTGGTCGGCCAGAGTCCGTCGAGCTTTGCGCTGGCAAGCACGCCATGGCAGGTCGTGGTGCCGGCCGTGCCGGTCGGCGTGCCATCCACACTGCTGCAGCGTCGGCCCGACATCGCCGCCGCCGAGCGCGATGTGGCGGTGGCCAATGCCAACATCGGCATCGCCCGCTCGGCTTATTTCCCGACTTTCGGGTTGTCGGCTTCGTACGGCAACAACACGAGCCGCGTGGGCGACCTGTTCTCGCTGTCGAACGCGGCCTGGTCGTTCGGCCTGTCGGCCGCGCAGACGCTGTTCAATGCCGGCGCTACGCGCGCCAGTGTCGAAGGCGCCGAGGCGCGCCAGCAGGCCACCGTGGCCAACTACCGCCAGGTGGTCCTGACGGCGTTCGCCGATGTCGAGAACGGCCTGGCCGCCACCCGCGTGCTCGAGCAACAGCAGCAGTTGCGGGTCGAGGCGGCCGAAGCGGCGGGCCTGGTCGAACAGCAGATCCTGAACCGCTACCAGGCGGGGCAGGTGAGCTATACCGAGGTGGTGCAGGCGCAGGTCACGGCGCTCAATGCGCGCCGCCAGCTGGTGCAGGTGCAGGCCGACCGCCAGACGGCGGCGGTGGCGCTGATCCAGGCGCTGGGTGGTGGCTGGACCGACGCAGACGTGAACAACACGCCGGCGATTGTCAATTAAGCCGCGCCAGGGCTTACAATGACGCATCCGAGGCCCGAGCGACTTTATGAAAAAATGGATTGACCGTATGCTGGGCGCCGACAAGGCGCCGGCCCCCGATGCCAGCGAAGCGCCGGCCGGTGAAGCGGCGCACGACCTTGCCGTAGAGGTCGATGCCGCGTATTACCGCTGGCTGACCGCTTCGGCCGGCTACGAGGCCACGCCGGATGTCGAAGAGCACCTGCTGGACCTGGTGCGCACGCTGGCGCTCGACCCGGGCGCGGCCAGCGGCCTGGTGCCGCGCATCCCCGAACTGATCCCCGAACTGCTGCGCGACCTGGCCGACGACGCCGTGTCGCAGGGCGCGCTCGCGCGCTCGGTCGAGCGCGACACGGTGCTGGTGGCCGAGGTGATCCGCGAAGCCAACAGCGCGTATTACCGCCCGCTGCAGCCCATCAAGTCGCTCGATGCCGCGCTGTTGATGCTCGGCCAGAACGGCCTGCGCATGCTGCTGGCGCGGATTGCGTTCCGACCACTGCTACGCATGGCCGACACCGGCTTTGCACGCCACGCCGCGCCGCTGGTATGGCACCAGGCCGAGAAATGCGCCCTGGCGTCGAGCCTGATGGCACCGGGCATGGCTGCTGGCGTGTTCGAAGCTTACCTGGCTGGCCTGATGCAGAACCTGGGCTTGCTGGTGGCCTTCCGCCTGGCCGAGCGCGCGGCCGAAGCGGGCAAGATTCCCGGCTCGAGCGAATTCGGCGCCCGGTTGTTTGCCGTCAGCCGGGGGCTGTCGGCGGCGATCGCGGCGCACTGGGAGTTCCCGCCGGACGTCGTGCACGCCATCGCTACGTCCAGCACGCCGGCCGCATCGGCGCTGGCCCGGGCGCTGGAGCGGGGCGACCAGATCGCCAAGCTGCGCCTGTTGATCGATGCGCACGTCGTCGCAGAGGACGACAGCCTCGTCACCGCTGGCCTGAACAGCTTTGAACGGCGCTGCCTGGGCAAGCTGGCCGACAGCCGCGCTTAAGCTCGGGGCGCCGGGCAAATCCGGTTGCGTCCATCCTGCTTGGCCGTGTAGAGCATCGCATCGGCCTGCACGAACAGTTCGTTTTCGCTGCGCTGCGCGGGAAACGCGGCCAGCCCGCCGCTGAACGAAAAGCGCCGTTGATCGCCCGGCGCCACCTGGAACGCGATGGCGCCGAAGGCCGTGCGCAGCGCATCGAGGCGGGGCCAGGCCTGCGCCAGCGTGCAATCCCAGAACACCACCACGAACTCCTCGCCGCCAAAGCGGCTGAGCAGATCGCGCTCGCCCATCTGCGGCGCCAGGCACAGGCATAGCCGCTTGATGACGATGTCGCCGAAATGGTGGCCCCAGGTGTCGTTGATGGTCTTGAACTTGTCGATGTCGATGACGCCGAAGGCCAATGGTTTGTCTTCCAGCGTGGCCTGGCGGATCAGGTCCTGTGTTTTACGCCGCAGCCCGACCTTGTTGAGCAGGCCCGTGGCGCGGTCCTTGCCGATCAAATCCTTGTTGACCCGGATCTTGGCCGCGCGGTTGGCCAGTTGCGCTTCGAGCATGCCCGAGCCGGTGTCGGGCAACACCGCATCGAAGCCATCGCCCAGCGCGCGCCGTGCCAGGGCGTCGTCCGGGCGGCGTTGCAGCAGCACGATTTCGCGCACCGGGTCGGCTTCGATATTCTTTTGCATCACGCGCGCCAGGGCGTCCACCCGCAGGTAGTCACTGTCGGGGATCAAGACCAGGTCGGGCTGCAATTCCTTGACGCGCAGGTGCAATGTCGATGGGTCGGCATGGTAGCTGACATCGATGCGCTGATCGCGCAGCGTGGCGTCATCAAGGCTGCCGGGCAGGCCGAGCGTGACCAGCGTGACGGCGTCGCCCCGCTTGCTCTGCACGAACAGGTTGAACAGCTTGTCGACCAGCACATCGTTGGCGATCGGCTTTTCGGCATACGCCAGGCAGTGGCTGTCGACCAGCCGCTGCTGCAGCAGGAAGCGGCTGCCCTGGCGGCTCGATTGCAGGTACACATAGCTGTGACCGGGCGGCAGCCGGGCCAGCAATTCACCCAGCATCAGCGTCTTGCGCGCATCCTGCAGGTCGGCCTGCATATTGTGCAGGGTGTCGAGGTCGATCACGAACAGGCTGTTGCCGCGATCGGCTTCAACCGCCGCGACAAATTGCGCCAGTTCGCTGAAGAAGCGGATGTCGAAATCGTATTTGTGCGCGTGCAGCAGCAACTCTGCCCGGTTGTCCTTGATGAAGAAACTCTGGCAGAGATACAGAACAGTATGTCGGTACAGTGATGCCTCGCTTGTCATGTTTGCATGCCTTCCCTGGATGCCCGTCTTGCAAAACGACAATATTACATCCTGCCAGACCAATATGACGCAGTGTTGACGCGACCGGTGCGGAGGTCGCATCGCCATAAATCGACACGGTTGGGATACAACGGCGATATACTCCCGCATTGCTTTTTTCATCCAGGGTGTTGTCTTGTTCAAATCGATTTTCCTGCCTGTCGCCCTCCTGGGCGCCGCGACCGCCGCCTTCGCCGACGAAGGCCAGTGGCAACCGCACCAGCTGCCGCAGCTCTCGTCCGAACTGAAGCGCATCGGCATCACGATGCCGGCTTCGAAGCTGGCCGACCTGAGCAAGCACCCGATGAGCGCCATGGTGTCGCTCGGGGGCTGCTCGGCCTCGTTCGTCTCGCCCGATGGCCTGGTGGTCACGAACCACCACTGCGCCTACGGCGCGATCCAGCGCAATTCGACGCCAGAGCAGAACTACATCGTCAATGGCTTTCTGGCCAAGACCCGCGCCGAAGAACTGCCGGGTGGCCCGAACACGCTGATCTACGTGACCGAAAAGGTCGAGAACGTCACCAGGCGCGTGCTGGATGGTTTGAGCCCCACGCTGTCGGGCAGCGAGCGCCATGCGCTGGTGGCCGCGCGCGTGAAGGCCCTGATCGCCGAATGCGAGACCGACAAATCGACGCGCTGCTCGGTGCCGGCGTTTCACCGCGGCCTGGAGTATTACCGCATCAAGCAGCTGATGATCCGCGACGTGCGCCTGGTGCACGCGCCGTCAGACCGCATCGGCAACTTCGGCGGCGACATCGACAATTACGAGTGGCCGCGCCAGACGGGCGATTACTCGTTCCTGCGCGCCTACGTCGGCAAGGACGGCCGTCCGGCCGACCCGTCGCCGGACAACGTGCCGTACCGCTCGAAGGACTTCCTGGTGGTGTCGGCCGAAGGTCTGAAGAACGGCGATCCGATCCTGCTGGCGGGCTACCCGGGCCGCACCAGCCGCTACAAGCTGCCAAGCGAGATCCGCTTCGCACGCGACGTCGATTTCCCGGCCAAGGCAGCCACGATCACGGCCGACCTGGCGATCATCGCTGCTGCAACCAAGGACAATCCGGCATGGGACGTGCGCTATGCGAGCGTGGCCAAGAGCCTGAACAACGTGCTGAAAAAGACGCAGGGCCTGATGGATGGCTTCGCGCGCAAGGACATCGCCGCCATCAAGGACGTGCAGGACGCGGAGTTCCGCACCTGGCAGCAAGCCCACGCCGGCGCCAACAAGAACCTGCTGACCGAACTGGACGCCGTGATCGCCCGCGACATGGCGCTGCAACGCCAGGAAGCCGCCTGGAACGAGGCGACCCACAGCGACCTGCTCAAGAGCGCGCGCACGCTGTATCGCCTGGCCCTCGAGCGCCAGAAGCCGGACGCAGAGCGCGAAGGCGGCTACCAGGAACGCGACCTGTCGTTCATCAAGGCGCGCCTGACACGGCTCGAGCAATCGTTCGTGCCGAGCGTGGACGAAGCGCGCTACAAGGCCGCATTGGCCCGCTATGCACGCATCGACGGCGCCATGCGCCCGCAGGGCCTCGATGCACTGCTGCCGACTGAAGCGGCGCTGCCGGCAATGTACCGCAGCAGCGAGCTGGCCGACACCGCCAAGCGCCTGGCCTGGATCGGCAAGGACCCGCAGGCATTCCGCGCCTCGAACGATCCGTTCATCGCACTGGCCGTGCGCCTGCACGACGCCGGCATGGTGCTGGAAAACGGGCGCAACGAGATCGACGGCAACCTCGAACGCGTGATCCCGCAATACATGGCGGCCGTGATCGCGTTCAAGACGTCGCAGGGCAAGCCGGTCTACCCGGACGCCAACTCGACGCTGCGCGTGACCTACGGCACGGTGTCGCCGTACTCACCGCGCGATGGCCTGCTGAAAGGGCCGTTCACGACCGTCGAAGGCATTCTTGAGAAGGAAACCGATAAGGATCCGTTCATCGTCCCGGCCGCGCTCAAGCAAGCCATCCAGGGCAAGCGCTACGGCGTGTTCAAGGACAAGGCGCTGGGCACCGTGCCGGTCAACTTCCTGTCGAGCGCCGACACCACGGGCGGCAATTCAGGTTCGGCCGTCATGAACGGGCGGGGCGAGCTGGTGGGCCTGAACTTCGATTCGACCTATGAATCGATCACCAAGGACTGGTACTTCGACACCGCCATCACGCGCGCGATCCACGTGGATATCCGCTACATGCTGTGGGTGATGAAGGAGGTCGACCATGCCGACAACCTGCTCAAGGAAATGACGATCAAGTATCCGAAGAAGTAATCCGGGTACGTCCGCATGAACGAACCTCTTGTCCTTGCCGGCCTGACGACGTCGCCACTCGAACTGATCTCGTTCGTGCTGGCCGTCATTACCGTCGTGCTCAACATCCGCCAGAAACACTGGGCCTGGCTGTTCTCGATCGCATCGTCCGCCACCTACGCGGTGGTGTTCTTCGACGCGCGGCTGTATGGCGACATGGGGCTGCAGTTCGTGTTCATCATCGCGTCGATCTGGGGCTGGACCATGTGGCTGCGTGGCGCCGGCAATGGGCCGCTGGTCGTCAAGCGCCTCAATCCCGGCACCCGCGCCTGGGTGCTGGTCGCCTGGTTCGCCGGCTTCGTGGTGCTCTCGACCTTCCTCGATCATTTCACCGACACCGACGTGCCGCACGCCGATGGCTTCCTCACCGCCGGGAGCCTGATGGGGCAACTGCTCCTGGCGCGCAAGAAGCTCGAGAACTGGCACATCTGGATCGCGGTCGACATCCTGTATGTCGGCCTGTATGTCTACAAGGGCCTGATGCTCACGGCGGTGTTGTACGGCGTGTTCGTGCTGCTGGCCATCGCTGGCCTGCGTGCCTGGTCTGCGCATGTGGAGCAGCGGGCGTGAAGATGCCAGTTGCCGGTATTGATGGAGTAGCCCGGGTTGCAATCCTGGGTGCGGAATCGTCGGGCAAGTCCACCTTGTCCGAAGCGCTGGCGCGCCGCTACAGCACCGTGTGGGTGCCGGAATACCTGCGCGAATTCGTCGACGTCCATGCGCGCGTGCCGCGTGAGGAAGACCAGTTCGGGATCGCGCGCACGCAACTGGCGCGCGAGGATGCGGCCGCCCATGTCGCGCAGCGCTACCTGTTCTGCGACACGACCGCGCTGATGACGGCGCTGTACAGCCGCGTGTACTGGGACCGTGTGGACGCGCAACTGGCGCAGCTCGCCGCGCGTCACGCCTACGCCATCACGCTGGTGACGGCGCCCGATGGTCCGTGGGAGCCGGACGGCTTGCAGCGCGAATCGGAGGAGGTGCGCCAGATGGTGCACCGGCTGCTGCTCGAGACGCTCGACGCGCGCGGCATCGCGTACACCTTGCTGGCAGGGGACCTGCCGCAACGTTTGCGGCAGGTAGAACAGCTCCTCGGCGCACCGTAAGTCATATCGTCGGCAGGCTTGCCACGACGTTTGATCGCCATCATGCGCTTGTCGCGCGCTGCGCCGATAGGACAGAGACGGGCAGGGTGACGGCAAATAGTTTCACGACCGCGTTACTTTGTTTCTTTGTGGCATTACAATATGCTACTTTCTGAACACGGGGCGGGACGCGATGAAAAATTGGATTGGTCGTTTGCTGGGCGGCGCCGAGAAGGAAACCGTCGCGCCGGCACCCGTCAGCGCAACGCTGACGTTCGACGACGCTCGAACCATGGCGACCGAGGTCCAGGCCACCTACTACCGCTGGTTGACGGGCAGCAGCCGCTGCACGGCGTCCCCCGAACAAGAGGCGCAGATCCTGCGCGAAGTGCGCTCGCTGGCCGCCGATCCCGTCTGCGCATCCGGCCTGGTGCCACGTATCCCCGAACTCATTGCGCAGCTTCTAACTTCGCTGTCGGACGAGAACATCTCGACCGGCGCGCTGTCGGCCCAGGTGGGACGCGACCTGGTGCTGGTCGCCGAAGTCATTCGCGAAGCGAACAGCGCCTATTACCGCCCGGTGACGCCCATCGAAACGCTGGAAGGCGCGGTGACGATGCTGGGCCTGAACGGCCTGCGCATGCTGCTCGCGCGCATCGCGTTCCGCCCGCTGCTGCGCGTGACGACCCAGGGCGTGGCGCGCCAGGTCGCGCCGATCGTCTGGAAGCATGCCGAACGCTGCGCATTCGCCGCCAGCGTCATGGCGCCGGGTCTGTCGGCCGGCGTGTTCGAAGCCTACCTGTCCGGCCTGATGCAGAACCTCGGCTTGCAGGTGGCGTTTCAGGTGGCTGACCGCGTGTGCGAAGGCAAGGTGCCGGGCTCCGGCGAATTTGGCATCGCCTTCTTTGCCGCCAGCCGCGAGCTGTCATCGGTGATCGCCAGCCACTGGGATTTTCCGCCGGATGTCGTCAAGGCGATCGCGCACGCACATGAGCCGGAGGGTTCGCATCCGGCGCAGGCGCTGGCGCTGGGTGACCGGATCGCGACGCTGCGCTTGCTGCTGGACGCGGGGGTGATTGGTGATGATGATCCGCTCGTGATGCAGGGGTTGAATGGGTTTGAGCGGCGGTGTTTGGGCAAGTTGTTGGAGTTGTCGGAATAAGTCCTGGTCCAGTCCAGGCGTGCAGCAGGAGGGCGATGCTTTCCTGTGGAGTTTCTGCTCTGCCTCATCAGAAATTCACGCGGTATCTTGGTAAAGACCCGTCCCATAATAAGGCAAATATGTGGCGCCGAATCGACACGCTCCCGTGATTTCTCTTCCTAACCAAGAGTTCGCTCAATAGTCGGCACGGCGGTATTCCCCGTGCATGGACAGTCAAATACCTCAAAGTTACGATCTCTTCCGTCTAGCCGACAAGCAGTCGACAGATCCTGCGCTACTCATCGCAGCGACTCGACATGGCGGTGACGACGTCAATTCAGAGATGGAGGTTACCCAAGCATGGCCGGTCCGCATCCATCCCTGTCTCTTCGCCAGGCACTGATTGCCCAGCACGACCGACTTCTCAAACTCACCACGATTCTCGGTGATGACATGTTGCTGCCGCAGCGTGTGATGGGACATGACAGACTAGGGCGCAGTTATGAGTACGTGGTCGACACGGTCTCAGCGCGCAGCGATATCGAGCTGAAAAAGCTCATCGCTCAGCCAGTCACGCTGTGGATCCAGCAGGCGAACCGCTCGTATCTGCCAATCAGTGGTTATGTCCATACCGTCAAACGATTGGGGAGTGACGGCGAGCTCACTTTTTGCCAACTGACGTTCGCGCCCTGGCTGCACTTTCTGAGATTCCGCCGCGACGCCCGGTTATGGCAAGAGAAACCCGCCGACGACATCCTGGCCAGCGTCTTTGCCGCTCACCCGCAGGCCCAGGGGCAGTTCCGTTTCGAGGTCAGAACACCGGTATTGCGCCGTTCATATTGCACCCAGTATGAAACGGACTGGCACTTTGTACATCGCATGATGGAAGAAGAAGGCTGGTACGGTTATCACGAACATAAAAGTGATGGCTCCGGACATATCCTCGTGATCACCGATTCGCCCCATCAGTTGGATCCATTGGCGCAGAAGCGCGTTTTTTTTCATGGCGGCGCGACAGACGATGAAGCACACAAGATAGTGCATTGGAGCGCGAGTCGCTGTTTGACGTCAACCCGGCTTACGACTCAATCAGACAATTACAAGTCCCCCAATTCTTCGATGCGCACTGAAAGCTGGGTGTTTCCGGAACATGGCGATCTCCCAAGCCAGCTCGAAATTTACGAATACACGGGTGCTTATTCATTTTCAAAACACGATCAAGGCGTGTGGCGAGCGCGGGTTCGTATTGAGCAGTGGGAGTCGAGCATGAAACGCTTCTACGGCGTTTCGTCCACGCGTTCGATGCAGCCCGGTCGCTGGTTCATACTGGAAGACCATCCAGTGCACCGGTACGATACGGACGAAGACCGGGAGTTCATGATCATTGCGGTTGATTGGTGCATCGAGAATAATTTGCCGCTGTCGAACCGGGTGCGTGAGTTTCCCGGTAGCCTCGCGGCGCAAGTCGAGGCATTCAAGGAGTCCATTGGGCGCGATGTCCAGAATGGACCAGCCAATAGCCCAAGCGCTGCGCGCAGGGCGCAAACAGGTCATTGCTTCAATCGTTTCGAAGTCCAGCGCCGTAAAATTCCCTTTCGAAGCCCGTTCGAGCATCCGAAGCCGACGCTCCACCCGCAGACCGCAGTCGTGGTCGGGCCGGAAGGTGAGGAAATTTTTACCGACCAGCTCAACCGCGTGAAAGTCCGGATGCGCTGGGATCGGATCAATCCCAGCAATGAAAGAGCCTCATGCTGGGTCCGTGTCAGCTACCCAAACGCGGGTCAGCATTGGGGCGCACTGAATGTGCCGCGCATTGGACAGGAGGTCATCGTCACCTTCCTGAACGGTGACGCAGACCGCCCCGTTATCACTGGTCGCCTATACAACGACCTCCAGGGACCGCAGTGGCATTCAAATGGCAGGCTGTCGGGTTTCAAGTCCAAGGAATTCGAGGGGAGCGGTTTCAATCAGCTTGTAATGGATGACACGAACTCCCAAAACCGGGTGCACCTGTATAGCACCAATACCCATGCACAGCTCAATCTCGGTTACCTAGTAAGTCAAAGCGGCAACGAACGCCGACGCTTCTTTGGGGCCGGTTTTGCTCTGAGTACCGATGATTACGGCGCAATCGTCACGCACAAAGGTCTGTATATCAGCACGTATGGCCGCCCCGGTGCGCAAGGTACCCAACTCGATGCGATCGAAGCGACAACCAGACTGAAGGCAGGCGCCTCGCTGACCAAAGCATTGTCTGACACTGCATGCAAGGCAGGGGCCGATGCGTTGATCGGGCAGGGTGCACTCAACCACTTTATTGAGGCAACGCAGGAGCGTTATCCGGTTCACGGGCAAGGCGACGCGAACCGGTTCAAGGAAGCGATATTGCTGGCCGCCTCCTCGGATGGACTTGGTCTCACGAGTGCAAAAGGCACGCACGTGCATGCTGGGGAGGAGGTGACGGTGTCGTCAGGCTTGGACACCAATATCGCCGTAGGCAGGAGCTTGCTTGCCAGTGTCGCAGAGAAGGTCAGTCTGTTCGCTGCAAACGCAGGCATCAAACTGTTTGCGGCGAAGGGCAAAGTCCAAGTCCAGGCCCAGAGCGACGATCTTGACATCATTGCGGAGAAAGTCCTGCGTCTGCTGTCGACCACGTCTCGCGTCGAAATTCATGCGAAAGATGAAGTGATGCTGTCTGCCGGTGGCTCGTCCATCAGAATCAATGCAAGTGGCGTCACCGAATCGACTTCCGGCACATCGACTGCACATGCATCGCTGCACACCATGCTTGGGCCGGCAACGTCCAACTATGTGATGCCGCACGTGGAGAAGGCTGAACTTGGAAAGACGGACCTGGAATTTCGGCATTTAACGGATTGGGGCGCCCCACTCGCTGGCGCCGCCTACAAGGCGACCTTGAGCGATGGAAGCACCCGCGAGGGCACACTCGATGCGATGGGCATTGCTCGTATCAGCGGCATGCCTGCAGGGGCGGCGGCGAAGATCGAGTACGACTATCGACCGTTGGATGCCAGCTCGACTGTTTCTGTTGAACTGGATGACGATATAGATGAGTTGCTGAACTGGACAGCCGAAAATGTCAGCAAGAAGGGGGGCGCATGAATAAGCCAATCCCGAAGCCAGATAACGACTCGATTCTCCACGAGGCCTGGGGCCGCGTTGTCGGCTGCATGACATGGCTGCAAGCGGTCCTCTACGGCGAGTTTGCCGATCATCGGCCACTGTCGGCCGTCATCGCAGACATGCTTCTGAGTTTTATGCCGGGGGTGGTCATCGTTACCAGCGCACGTGACGCAGTTGCCATCGTCCTGCGACTGGCATGCCATCCTGAAAAACGCGAAGAGTTGATGGAGTGGGTACTGCTTTGCTCCTGCCTGATCGTGATTGCATTGCCGATAGCGATGGCAGCAGGCGGCGCACTAGCAGCAGGTGCTGGCGCAGCCGTCGGAGGAATCGTGGGCTCCGAGCTTGCTGCTGCCCTGCGTGCAGTCATGCTTTTGATGATCAGGAAGTCGTCGACGTTGGTTGAGCTTGTGCTGTTTTTGCAAAAGTTCATCAAAGGCGATGTGTTGAAACTTCTGCGTACTGTGAAGTTTGTAACGTATGAAAAGGTGCTCCTTCAGGCACTGAATAAGATCATTGGCAAGCTTCGCGGGATTGCAGGCTCGCTTCGAGCGCATCTGGAAGGTTTCCGGTATTTTGATTCCGTTAAAGTCACGATTGCTAGATTAACGGAGTGGGAAGGCAGGTTCTACAGTCTCCAGCAGGATGCGCTACGGCAGATCCCGAGGGCGCTGGGCGAGCTCGATGCACGGTTGGCGAAGGTACTAACAGAAACCTCCCCAAAGGAAGCGCATACTATTGCATCCGGCGTTCAGGTGGAGAAGCAAGCTTTAACGGAGCCTCAACGTTATCGAGTTCATGATACGCCAGGCAAAATATTAGCGAAAGTCGACAATACAACCCCTGAAGCTGCCGCTCCACTGCATCCGAATTCTGAACCCAAATCGTTGCTCAAGGCTAAGCCTAGCGCTGATTCTACTGCGCATGCCAGAAAAAATCCTGATCCAATCAAACCTCCTGAAGAAGGAGCGAATACCAAAAAGCAGGTTGCCGCTGATGCCGCCGCTGCAGCCGATCGTAAAAAAATTACTGAACTATCTGATGAGGCGCGCTCGGCAGAAAAAAGTGGTAATAAGGTACTGGCCGATGCAAAGATTAAACAAGCACGGGATATATTGGAGCCTTACTTGCCAAAGAATCCAGATGACAGTTGGGCTGAGGTGATCAAACGGCTGGACGTGTCATCGCCAAAAGATCTTGCAGTTTTTTGGTCAGGTGATAACGCTGCAGCGAAAAGATTTGCGGAAAGCATCGGCGGAGTAACCTTGGAAACTACCGCAGGCGGACGAATAATCGATAATTGGCCCGCACTGGACAAGTACTCTTGGAGTGTTGACAATGGCGCACCTCCATATGCCCGTGACCTTTGGGCGGGAGTGTCAAGTGAATATGCGAAAGGTGCGATGGGTAGGATAAATGTGGTGCAAACTATATATAAATTAACTGATAGTCGTACCTTATGGCACAATGTCGAAAAAAATATTTTGAAGACCAAGATGTTGTCAGGCGATATAAGCTCTATAAAAATACACGAAATAACCGATCAAGGAAAAATAAATATTTTGGACAGCGGTGTTATTAAATCTTTGTTAAATCTCAAGGGAACTGCTCCGTTATGAATGCGAATCCACCTTCAGGATTGGAAAGACTGTACCGGTTTTTCCAAAAAAAAGACTCTGAACGGTTGCATGGACTAGACGAAAGTTATTTTCTTGGTCTTTCCCCAATTGAAAAAATTCAGGCTTGGAATTTTATTTCAAGCTCTTCTAGATTGTCAGATGAAAGAATAAGCGGATTATTTCTACTGGATCCAGATCGTGCCATTGAGTTTTTCAAAAAGATTTGTTTAAGTCCTGTCGAAGAATCTGATTTTCCAGCGGAGCGTAGAGCATTTGAACGGGCTCGCCTTGCGTTGTTGCATTATATAAACTTGGTTGAGCCAAATGCGGAGTATATGAATCAAATGTGTAATTTCTCTTCAAGCAAATTTGAAGAAATCAGGATAATGTTTGCGACATCGGTGCCAGAAAAAGTGACTACCCCAGAGATAATCAGTGCATTGAAAAGCATGATTTTTACTGAAACTGACGAGATGGCAGTAAGTTCTGCGGTTATGAAGTTTATGGCTATCTATGGAATGGAATTTGATGCTGACAACGAAGATTACAAGGTAATTTATAATGTATTGCGGGGTGGCGACGGAAGCGGGAAATTGGCTGCTATGAAACGGCTAAAGAAAATTAGTAATCCCAATCTTATTTAGCTATCGCTTGGATTTTCCGTCTACATTTAGTTATGTGACGTCGCTTTTCCCTGCGTCAACTTGAAGTGGTTTAAGAGCCGGTATTCACTAAAAGAAGTGACAGTTGACCAGGATATCTTTGAATATCCATCGTTGCGATGCAAGCATTTCAACTGGTAGTGGTGTCACGGGTCTTATGCCAAGCTATTAGAGAAATATACGCCCCGGCTTTGTATTAACTACGGTTATTTTAGAAACCGTAGTTAGGTACTCAATCAAATCAAAAATCAATCTGCGCCGACACCCTGAACGTCCTAGGCGCCCCTGGCAGCAAATACCCACCCAGCGACTGCGTCACGTCGCGCCAGTAGAACTTGTCGAACGCATTGTCCATCCGCGCCCGGATGATCGTGTTCAAACCACCCGCACGCAGCAGGTACGATGCGCCAAACCCGGCCACGTGGTACCCCGGCACCTTGACGCGATTGGCCGGATCGAACACCTTGTTACCCGAGTACTGCCACTGCGCGTCCAGCTTGAGCCCCGCCACCTGCGGCACCACGTACTCGACCCAGGCGGCCGTGCGCAGTTCCGGCACATTGGTCACGCGCTTGCCTTCGGTGCTGGCGTCGCCTGTGTCCTTCTGGTCGGTATCGAGCGCCATCAGCGACAGGTTGTAGTTCAGGCCGGGCAGGGCGCGGCCCTGGGCCGACAGCTCGACGCCGCGGTGCGTCTGCTCGCCCGCGCGCACGAAGATATTGGCGGCGTTCGTGTATTCGAGGCCCTGGGTGATTTCAAACACGGCGCCCGACAATGCCAGCTGCTCGTTCACATTGCGTTTGACGCCAAATTCGAACTGCTTCGAGCGGCTTGGCGAGAGCACTGTGTTCTGGTTGACCGTCTCCATCGGCGCGATGCCGCCGTATTGCAGGCCATGGCTGATCGAGCCGTACACGCGCCAATCCGGCGCCGGCGCATACACCAGCGCCACGTTTGGCAGTGCGAACGAGTCTTTCGATTTCACGCGCGCCTGGTCGATTTCTTCGAGCGCGTCGAGCTTGAGCTGGACGTAGCGCACGCCGGCGTGCAGCGTCCAGGCCGGTGACAGGGTCAGGATGTCCTGCACGAACAGCGAACGCTCTTCGGTTGCGCGGCGTTCCATCACCGGGCCGGTGACGCGGCTGCTGTCCACCGGCGGCACGATCTGGTTTTGCCAGATATTGCTCGAGCCGACGTAGTCGTAGACGTATTCGCCGAAGCTGTCGTGGCGTTCGGCGTAGGCGCTGCCGATCGTCAGTGCGTGGCGCACCGCGCCCGTGTCGAAGCGGCCCTGCAGCATCGCTTGCGCGCCCCACGGCGTCTTGCGCTCGCCGGTGCTCTGGAAGTCATACACGTCATAGTCGCCGTTCGAGCAGTAGCCCGGATAGTAGCCGTCGCCCTCGTTGCTGCAGCCGTATGGGAACGCGGTGAAGTCGTCGCGCTTGAACCAATGCTTGTTGGCGTTGACGGTCGCGGTCCAGGTGTCGCTGATGCGGTATTCGAAGCGCAGGCCAAGGTTGCTGCTGTCGGTGTCGACGGGGCGCGTCCATGGCTGGTCGTTGAGCAGCGTTTTCGCCGAGATCCCGGTGGGCAGGACTTCGTTGCGCAGCAACTGGTAGCCGGGGGCGGTGACCTGCTCTTTGTGCTGATGGTCGACGTCGATCTGGAACAGCGCGTCGGGCGACATCTGCCAGTCGAAGGCGGCCGAGATGAACTGGCGCTTGCCGTCGGCGCCGCGCACGTACGATTTCAGGTCTTCGGCGGCCGCATTGACGCGGTAGCCGAAACGCCGGTCGGCGAAGCGTCCGCCCAGGTCGACCGCGCCGTACACGGTGCCGCGTTCGCGCACTTCAACGGTGGCCGAGCGCAGCGGCGCATTGGTCGGCCGCTTGGTGACGAAGTTGAGCATGCCGCCAGGCGCCGCGACGCCGGCCTGCAGGCCCGCCAGGCCGCGCAGGACTTCGATGCGCTCCTTGTTCTCGAGCGGGATCTGGGTGTCGCCCGAGATCGCGATCATGTCCTTGCGGTAGCTGGTCGCGTTGTCGAGCGTGAAGCCGCGTACCGAAAACTGTTCGGCGTAGCCGATGGCGTTATAGGCGTCGCCGATCGAGGCGTCATAGCGGCTCGCATCGCTGACGCTGCGGATCGACAGGTCCTGCATCTGGCCCTGGCCGATCGAGGTAATCGACGCCGGCGCGTCGAGCAGCTGGGTTTCGGCGAAGCCGCCGACGCTGGCGCGGTCGAGCGCGATCCATTTGCTGCTGGTGACGACGACCGAGGGGATGGCGTCCTGCGCGACTGCAGCAGGCGTGACAACGAAGGCCTGCACGATGGCGCAGGCAAGGACTGGGTGCTTCAGAGTGAAGGTCATGGTGTGCTCGTGTTTGCGCGCCACGAGGGCGCGCCGCTTTGAAATCAAGCCGGAGCCAACGTGGGGGAAGGGCAAACGAACGGGAGGGCTGCTTTGCGCTTTCCTTCGCTGGCATTATCCAGATCAGGTACGAAGGGTATGTCTCACCCGGAACAACGTTCCAGGACCCCTAGCGAAGGCGCGAGTGTAGCACGGCGCTTGACAGCCGTGGTGAATCTGGCAAGCGTCGAGAAGGTTCAGGCTTGCGCGGTGGTGGGCGCTCTGGCCGCGGCAGCGGTCGTGGCGACCGGCGCCATATAGTGCAGCAGCGCCGTGCGGGCAGCTTCGCCGATTGCGCGCCACTGATCGCGGCGCTGGGCGGCGCGCTTGCGGTGCTTCGATGGCATGTCGGCCAGCGGCTTGAGGTAGAACGGCAGCGTGATCTGGTAGTGACGCGCATCGTATTCGGCGCCGCCGAGAATGCGCCAGAAACCATCGTAGCCGCTCTCGAAAGTCGCGTGCTGGTCTGCCTGGTAAGTCGGGTGCGCGGTGGCGCGCAGCGCGAGCACGCGGTCGATGCCCAGCGCCTGCGCCGCGCCCTGCAGGGCGGCAAACGCAAAGAAGCTGGGCGAGTTGTTCGGGAAGGCGCGCTCGAACGCATCGAAGGCCGGACCCGCATTGCGCCACAGGCCGGCGTTGTGGGTCACCAGCGGCACGCTCGCCACCGGAAGCGCGAGCTGTGCACCGTCGGCCCAGGTCCAGGACAGGCGATGCAACACCGCGTCATTGGCAAGCAGCGTCAAGGTCAACCCATGCTGCGAATCGTCGCGCTGCGCCGTGCGCAGTTGCAGCGCAAAGCGCCCATGCTCGCCATCGTGCTGCCACAGGATCAGGCCGGCGCTGCCATGCACCGCATCGCGGTACGCCCGGTTGAAGGTCGTCTCCTCGAAGCGGGCGTGAGAATCGGGGGACTGGTGCGCGCGCCAGCGGCGCAGGGCGTGCCAGCGTTGGGTCAATCGCGCGATGATCATGGGCGCTCCATTGGACAAAAAAGTGACGGGTAAACTTTATTAAATTAGTTCCTCAGTGCAATTATGTTCCCGATTGCCAACGTGTGCTTGGAGAAAGTGTAATGATTCGTCAGGAACCAACGCGATCAGGGGCAGTGGCCCTGCTGACGGGGTTCAGTGCCCCTGAAGGGCGTTGCTCAATAGCCACAATCGGTCCATGTCTGTGGCGCGCCACGCTCGCCGCGTCACGTTGACGACCGCGAATGCCCGCTTGCCATCGGGAGCAGGTCATAATGGCGGCACTTATTTATCAGCACGGAAGAACTTTTATGACGCACAACCAGCCGCCGGAAGGCCCCCTCGCGCAGGGCCCTGTGACCGAGCACGAATCTGCGAATGACACGCAGTCCCGCAGCATGCACCGCACGGCGTCCAGTCGCGTTGTCGGCCAGGCAGCGCGCGCTGCGACCGCCAAGACGGCCAAGGGCAAGGACAAGGACAGCACGGGCATTCCGCAAAGGCCGAACGCCAGCCAGGTTTCGGCATGGAAGAAAGAAAACAAGGCCTCGATTGCAGAAACGGCGAAGCATTTCAATCTGCCGCCAACGATCGCCAAACGGTGGTGCGCAGTCGCCTGAAAGACAGGCAAAGTCCGCATGGCCGGCGTACCGTGCTTCCCGGCCTTCCGGATCGGTCTACCATAACTTTTCTCCATCAACAGGAAAAGCAATCATGGTGCAACCCTACGAACTGTTTTACTGGCCGTCGATCCAGGGCCGCGGCGAATTCGTACGACTGGCGCTGGAAGAAGCGGGCGCCGATTACGTCGACGTGGCGCGCCGCGATGGCGGTGTCGATCTGCTGATGGCCGCGCTCGAAGTCGGCGACCATCCTTCCTTTGCCCCGCCGTTCCTGAAAGCCGGTGAGCAGACCATCGGCCAGGTGGCCAACATCCTGCTGTACCTGGGCGAACAGCATGGCCTGGCCCCACGCACCGAACCTGGCCGGCTCTGGGTTCATCAGCTGCAACTGACGATCGCCGACCTGGTCACCGAGGCGCACGACACGCACCACCCGATCGCCTCGATGCTGTATTACGAAGACCAGAAGCCCGAGGCCAAGCGCCGCGCGGCCGATTTTGTCGAGACGCGCATTCCCAAGTTCATGGGCTATTTTGCTCGGCTGCTGGCCAATCCCGAGCCGCGCGACTACCTGTTGGGCGAGCGCGTGAGCTACGCCGACCTGTCGCTGTTCCAGGTCATCGAGGGCCTGCGCTATGCATTCCCCAATGCGATGAAGAAGGTCGAGCAGGAGCATCCCGAGCTCACCGGCCTGCGTGACCGGGTGGCGGCGCGGCCGAAGATCGCAGCCTATCTGGCATCGCCGCGCCGCATCCCGTTCAACCAGGACGGCATCTTCCGTCGCTATCCCGAGCTGGACGCATAAGCAGGTCAGTGCAACGCGACCGTCGCGGCGGTCATGCCTTGTGCAGGCACGCCGTCGCGGCGATCGAGCCACCCGGCCAGCGTCGTGAGCAGCAGGGCGCCCACGACCACCAGCGCGCCGATCCACGGCGTGGCCATCAGGCCGAGGTGCGCGACGATCAGGCCACCGCCCCAGGCGCCCAGCGCGATGCCGACATTGAAGGCGGCGATGTTCAGGCCAGAGGCCACATCGACGGCCTGCGGCGCATCGCGTTCGGCGCGCCGCACCACATACACTTGCAGGCCCGGCACGTTACCAAAGGCGACCGCGCCCCAGGCCAGGACCGTCATCAACACCAGCGGTTTGCTCGGCGCCGTGAACGCCAGCACGAACAGCACCAGCGCCAGCAGCGCGAACACGATCTGCAGCGCGCGCACCGGTCCGAGGCGATCGGCCAGCTTGCCGCCCCAGATATTCCCGGCCGCGACTGACACGCCGTACACCAGCATCACGAGGCTGACGGTCGACGCCGCAAAGCCGGCCACTTGCTGCAGGATGGGTGCCAGGTACGTGAAGGCGATGAAGCTGCCGCCGTAGCCAAGCGTCGTGATTGCATATACCAGCAGCAGGCGCGGCTTCTTCAGCACCGCCAGTTGCATCAACAGCGGCGCTGGCTTGCTGCCGGCAATATCGGATGGCACCAGGATAGCGCTGCCGATGACGGCAATTACGCCCAGCAGCGACACCGCGAGGAACGTCGCCTGCCAGCCGAAGTGCTGGCCGATGAACGTTCCGAGCGGCACGCCGGTGACCAGCGCCACAGTCAGGCCGGTAAACATCAGCGCGATGGCGCTGGCCGCTTTTTCCTTCGGCACCAGGCTGGTGGCGATGGTCGAACCGATCGAAAAGAACACGCCGTGCGCCAGGCCCGTGAGCACGCGCGCGGCCATCAGCGCCGTGTAGTCCGGTGCCATCCAGGCCACCAGGTTCCCGATCGTAAACAACATCATCAGGCCAAGCAGCAGTTGCTTGCGTGGCACGCGGCCCGTCATGGCGGTGAGCAGGGGCGCGCCGATGGCCACGCCCAGCGCGTACAGGCTGACCAGGAGGCCTGCCGAGGGCACCGACACCTGCAGGCTGGCGGCGATGGTGGGGATCAGGCCGACGATGACAAATTCGGTCGTCCCGATGGCAAAAGCGCTCAATGCGAGCGCCCAGAGTGCGAGTGGCATGGTGTACTTTCTTCAGAGATGGCAGGCGTGCAGTGTGCCGCCTTTGCCAGCCCGGAAAAACAGGTCCGGCTACAATGGACTTTTGATTCGGAGTCATCAATGATCGACGTGGATGCGCTGATTGTGTTTTCGGCAGTCATGGATACGGGCTCGTTTTCACGCGCTGCCGAACGTCTGGGACAGACGCCGTCGGGCGTCTCGCGCACCATCTCGCGCCTCGAGGGCAGCCTGGGCATGACGCTGATCCAGCGCACGACGCGGCGCCTGCAATTGACGGAAGAGGGCACTTGGTTGCTGGGCCGGGCGCGGACGATCCTGGCCGACCTGGCCAACACCGAGGCTGAAGCGGCGGCGCGCCGCTCGCAGCCGGCGGGCCTGGTGCGGGTGAATGCCGCCACGCCGGCGCTGGGCCACTTGCTTGCGCCGCTGGTCGCCGAATTCCTGGATGCGTATCCGCTGATCGGGCTGGAACTGGTCAGCGGCGAAACCTATGTCGACCTGATCGAAGAGCGGGCCGACCTGGCGATCCGTATCGGCGCGCTGCCCGATTCGACGCTCAATGCGCGCCGCCTGGGCGCGGCGCGGCTGCGCGTGCTGGCGTCACCTGCCTATCTCGAACGCCATGGCGCCCCGCCTGACACTGCGGCGCTGGCCGGGCATCGCACGCTGGGCTTCACGGCGCCGGCGCTGTTGAATACCTGGCCGCTGCGTCATGGCGGCGGCGAAGGCTGGACGATCACGCCGCAGGTGGTGGCGTCGAGCGGCGAGACGCTTCGGCAGCTGGCGCTGCATGGCGCGGGGATCGCATCGCTGTCGGATTTTCTGACGCGCGCGGATGTCGCGGCGGGGCGGCTGGTGCCGGTGCTGGAAGAACACACCCTGCCGTGGACACAGCCCGTGTGGGCCGTGTTCTACAAGCAGGGTGCATTGGCGCCGCGGGTGGCGGCGCTGGTGGACTTCCTCGCCCACAGGCTGGGCGAGGTGCTGGAACGCTAGATCAGAACGCGTAGGTGGCGCGGCCGTAGATATAGCGGCCCGCACGACCGAACGGCGCATACGTCGAGAACGGCGTATTGCCGGTGGTGTTGATGGATGGCGGTTGCGTCTCGGGATACTGGTCGAACACATTGTCCGCGCCCAGCGCCAGGGTCAGCTTCGGCGTGACCGCCATGCGGCCTTCCAGGTCGACCGTGGTCTTGGCGCCCATCTCGAAGTCGAACGCCGCCGTGGTGCCCGGCGAGAGCACTTCGCCGTAGCGCGTGGCGCGCAGCGTCGCGCCCCACTGGCCCAGCTTCCAGTTCACGTTCGCGCTGACCTTGTTCTTCGGCTGGCCTTTTTCAAGCGACAGCACGTTGAGACGATCGAACAATACCGGCGCCGGGCTCAGGTTCGAGAGCTGCGTCGTCGTTGGCGTCTTGGTCACCTTGGTGTCGGTGAAGTTGGCTGCCAGCGTGAAGTCCAGCTTGCCTGCATCGCCGGCGTTGTACGGCATGCTCAGCACGATGTCCACGCCCTTGGTGGTGGTGTCGACGCCGTTGATGAAGAAGCGCCCGCCGCCCACGCCGATGAAGCCCTGGCTGGCGATGTAGTTGCGCACGTTCGTCTGCGTCAGGTTCTCGGACAGGATGATGCGGTCGTCGATGTCGATGCGGTAGGCGTCCACCGTCAGGCTGACGGCGCCCAGGCGCATTACGGCGCCGAGCGATGCGTTGATCGATTTTTCGGCGTCGAGCGGCTTGGCGCCCAGCGCGACGGCGACCGGATCGTCCGGGCGGAAGGTGGTGATTTCGAACGGCACGCCGTTGATGAAGTTGGTCGAGGTCGCGGTAAAGTTCTGCTGCTGCGGCGAAGGTGCGCGGAAGCCATTCTGGATCGCGCCGCGCACGGCGAAGTTCGGGTTGAAGTCGTAGCGCAGCGCGAGCTTGCCGGCCAGGCTGTTGCCGAAGTCCGAATAGCGCTCGCCGCGCACGGCCACCGATGCCAGCAGCTCGGGCGTCAGGTTCGCTTCCAGATCGACAAAGGCGCCAATGGCGTTGCGGTGCGCATCGACTTCGTTCGATGGCCGGAAGCCCGGGAACACCTGGGCGCCCGGCGCCGTCGGCGTGCCGTTCGGCAGCAGCGCGCCGCCGAAGCTGTACGACTGCTCTTCGCCGGCAAACAGCTCATAGCCTTCGCGGCGCGCTTCGATACCCACGGCCACGTTCAGCGGCGACGAGAACGACGCCATCTCGACGCTGCGCACACCGGTCAGGTTCAACACCGCCTGGTCGTACGAATAGCCACCCGCATAAAACGCGGTCTTGCTGGTCGGGCCAAGGGAGCGGTTCAGCGTGTTCTCGATGGTGTACTCCATCTTGTTCTTGCCGTAGCCAAGCGAGGCGTCCATGTCCCATGCGCCGGCAACCCAGGTCACGCCGCCGGTGGCCGAAAAATCTTTCACGGTCGGCGAGATCAATGGCAGGAAGCCATCCGGGTAGATCGACTGGATGTTGCGCGCGTCCTGCGGAATGCGGGCGTAGCCGGCCGACGTGGCATCGCGGTCCTGGTAGCTCGCCCAGCCGTACACCTTGACGCCGCCGCCCATGTCGTTGCCCGCATTGGCAAACAGCGTGGACTGCTTCATGTCGGGTTCACCGGTCCACGCATTGAAGCGGTTGATCGTGTTCTCGCGCGGGTCGAACCGACCATTGACCAGCGCGTACTGCTGGCGCATGTCGTAACCGGCCCGCTCGGTGCGGTTCTGGTCGCGGAATTCGCCGGCGATCGTCAGGTAGCCGGTCTCGCCCAGCGCCAGGCCTTTCCAGATGCTGACCGTCGCGGTCTTGCCATCGGTGCGCTTGCGCGAGGCCGGGGCGGTCCAGGTGCCGCCGGCCGGTGGCGCTGCGTTGTACAGATCGTATTCGGTCTTGTTGGCGCCGTAGTTGACGGTCGCTTCGCCGCCCGTGCGGTCGGTGCGCAGGCGCATGTTGACGACACCGGAGATCGCGTCCGAGCCATACTGGGCCGCAGCGCCGTCACGCAGCACCTCGACCGTTTTGACGATGGCGGTCGGGATGGTGTTCAGGTCGACTGCCGCCGAACCGCGGCCAATCGAGCCGTTCACGTTCACCAGCGACGACGCATGGCGGCGCTTGGAGTTCACCAGCACCAGGGTCTGGTCGGGCGACATGCCGCGCAGCGTGGCAGGGCGGATGGTGTCGGTGCCGTCCGTCAGCGCCGGGCGCGGGAAGTTCAGCGAAGGCAGGGCCATCGACAGCGCCTGCGTCAGCTCGGTGCTGCCCGAGTTCTTCAGGGTCTCGGCCGAGATCACATCGACCGGTGCAGTGGTATCGAGCACGGTGCGGTTGGCCACCCGGGTACCGGTGACGACGACTGTCGCGGACGCTGCGGTGGTCTCGGCTTGCGGCGCCTCCTGGGCGTGGGCAAAGCCTGCGCACAGCGCGGCAATGGCAAGGGCAACTGCTGTCTTTTCCGTCTTGGCTCTCTGCATGGTGCAATCCTTTGATATTCAAACGCGGGTGTTCCACTGGGAAGGGCGAGGCCGGGACCTCCATTCCATACTGCTCAGCGCTTGCCATGGTGTCAATTCGTGCTAATCGCGAATGACGTAATTACAACAATAGCGGGATGTCAGGCTCGTGTAAGGGCAGAAGCGCACGCGCGGGCCGGTCTTTTTTTTTCATGACGGCCCCGTGTATATTCGATGTTGCGGCAGCAAGCCGCTCACCGAATACGAGAGACGATGACAGCCCTGTTCCCCCATTTTCGCGCCCTGCAAGTCGAGATCGACCCGACCGTGACCATCAACGCCATCGTCGGTGGTTCCGGCCCGCCGCTCCTGCTGCTGCACGGCCACCCGCAAACGCACGCCATCTGGCACCGCGTCGCACCGCGCCTGGCCGAGCACTTCACGGTCGTGGCCTGTGATCTGCGCGGCTATGGCGAGTCGTCCAAGCCGCAGGGCGCGCCGGACCACGCCAACTACAGCAAGCGCGCGATGGCGGCCGACATGGTGGCGGTGATGCAGTCACTGGGATTTGCCACCTTCCGCGTGCTGGCCCACGACCGCGGCGCGCGCGTGGCGCACCGGCTGGCGCAGGACCATCCGCAGGCCGTCGAGCGGATGGCGCTGCTGGACATCGCGCCCACGCTCGCGATGTACGAGCAGACGTCGGACACGTTTGCACGCGCCTACTGGCACTGGTTCTTCCTGATCCAGCCGGCGCCGCTGCCCGAGCGCCTGATCGAGGCTGATCCGGCTGCCTACGTGCGGGACGTGATGGGCAAGCGCAGTGCAGGCCTGGCGCCGTTCGATCCGCGCGCGCTGGCCGAGTACCAGCGCTGCCTCGCGTTGCCGGGCGCCGCGCATGGCATCTGCGAAGACTACCGCGCCGCTGCAACGATCGACCTCGAGCACGACCGGGTCGATCGCGATGCCGGGCGCCGTCTGGCGCTGCCGCTGATGGTGCTGTGGGGCGAGCAGGGCGTGGTGGGGCGCTGCTTCGATCCGCTCAAGGAGTGGCAACGGGTGGCGGCTGATGTGCAGGGTGGGGCGCTGCCGTGTGGGCACTATATTGCCGAGGAAGCGCCGGATATGCTGCTCGAGCGTGTGCTGCCGTTTTTGGTGCAAGGCTGACAAAATCAGGCTGCTCGCGGCGACTACGAATGGATGTCACCAGCGACGCATCTACTTCGCCCACGCCAAGGCCAGCAAGGTGAAATGCGATTCTGTGCAAGCGCCTTGTTGGCCAGTAGATCCGTCGGCGGAAACCTGACCGGCCAGGCCGCCGTCGCCCCCTCACTCTTCGCGCATCAGGTCGACGTGGCTCAGCTCAACGCCAAGGACGACGGTAGCGCTGACGACATAGAGGCCTGCAAAAGTGCACTGACTTGTTCTCCCGAGACCGAATAGTCCGGGCCCGGGTTAGGTGGGAGATAACTTTGACCATGTCGGCGTTGTTCTAACAGGACACGCTAGGAATACCCTTTCCACTGATTAGATCGACACCGACCCAGCACCGATAGCCCATGCCCGTCTCAGAAGCCTTGAGCGCTGTGAAGGTACACTGAACGGCCCCTTTCGCCCGCTCACGGTCGCCGTTCGATGTGCTGCACATATCTTGCGCACGTGCGTCGGGACCAATCGAGTCAAAAATTTCCTTGGCCGCCTGCCCCCTGAGCAGGATGCTCAATTTGCGATCTTTAGCCGTAGGGGCATCACTGTACGCGACAGTTTCACCGGAAAATATCCGATAATTTGCCCCGGGTATTGGAGTCCACCCTCCGAGCGTATCGGACGCCAGCGCGGACAGC
The DNA here is from genome assembly GCF_014200505.1 of Massilia aurea. Lineage (GTDB taxonomy): Bacteria > Pseudomonadota > Gammaproteobacteria > Burkholderiales > Burkholderiaceae_D > Telluria > Telluria aurea_B. The sequence continues at coordinate 110,952 of NZ_JACHBX010000006.1, forward strand.
GTGGCCAATCCGCACACGGCGATTGCTGAGATAGCGCGTCGCATATCATCCCCTTAGTCCGACATGAAAGTGGTCGTGATGGCCCCGCATAGGGCGAACGAACGGTATCGACATGTCGTTGAACCAGACCACTTGGACTGGTGTGAACGCACGAAACAACTCGATAATTTTGGTGGTTGCTGCTCGGTCATACTCTGGAGAGAAGCAGCTTACCGGACATTCGACGCCGTCTTTGCGAATAGGCCGTAAGTCAACTTGTAGCCCATCCAAATGAGTAGCATGCTCGCCATCGTCGCGCATGTCGGCTCGGCTGATATTGCCAACACCAACGCGGCGCGGATCTATCTTCTGCCATTCGTGCGCTACACGCAGGATGGCGGTCATCATGATCGGGTGGGCGTATTGGTACCCGCCACGATCAGGTCTTTTATCCATCGTGCCGTAGGTGTAATAGCCAGCATCACGAGCCGCTCGCGGCAGCATGAAGAACCCGCGCGAATCTTGGGTGGGCCGCAGCGGATCAGGTTTTGCGTCAGTCATGATTACTCCGGCTAAGCGCACGAATTGTTGCAGGACAGATCCCATCCATCAGCAGTTTGGCCAACTTCGCCGCCGCCGATTCTCTGCTGAGAGTTTTTCCATTTCACTTTGCTAAATTGCAGGGAGACGAGGTCAATCAGAAGCATCCCCTCGGTCCCCTCGATATGCAAATAGACGTCAATCGCCATGTTGAGCTTTCAAGAAATGGGGAGATGGCCAATTTTGAACTCATCCTTTGCAGCGAAATTTGGCGTGCCACAAGCTAGTCCGCGTTGTTGCTCGGACTCCAGTCTGCCGAGATGCGACGCTTGAAGGTCGGTGTACTTCGCCAGAACGTCTGGATAAGGTACAACTTAATTGCTGAGCTACGCGACCAACTCTCGGCGCGGCGACTGTGCAAAGTCCTCGAAGCGCATTCGAAAGGCTTCCATGTCTGGCGGCTAAACCCTGAACGCAAGCGTGATCTCCGCACATTGATCCCGAGTTCGAGCGGTACCAGCGGCTCGACAGCCATCGAGGCCAGCGCCGGGCCCGGCAAACCGGTTACAGAGCCAGCATCCTGCGCAGCCGCAGCGCATCCATGCCGTCGTGGTAATACGCACCATGGCTTCCGAACGCAACATAGCCGCGCCCGCGGAATAGCGCGAGTGAGGCGGCATTGTCGGCTCGGACTTCGAGACGCACTTGCACGCAGCCGTGGGCCGCAGCCCAGCGCTCGGCCGCAGTCAGCAGGCGTGCGGCCACGCCGCAGCCCAAATGGGCCGGATGCGTGGCGATGGAATACACCCGCGCACCCCGCCAGCCAGTCCGTAGCAACAGCAGGATATAGCCCCGCACGGCGGCGCCGTCCACGTCGACGAATGTCACGCTATTGGCTTCTCTGAGCAGGTAGCGAAAGCGGCGCCGGTCGAGCCGGTCGCCGGGAAAGCTGGCGTTTTCAATGGCCACCAGCGCGGCGATGTCGCCCGGTGTTGCTGGCCTGATGCCGCTGTTCGCGAAGGCGTTCGTGGACACCTCTGCTGCGCGTCGCGCGGTCGGACCATCAGGTGTTGCGTGCCGCATGGTCACTCGCTTCGCGTTGCAGTCTTACGGATAAATGAATTGCAAATAGTGACGCGCCGCGCGTAAAAACGGTGTCAGCACCTTCAGCGCCACAGCGCATGACCCGCGCCCATCCGCGCTTCCATCGAATGCGCCATGGTCGGCAGCGTGGCATAGACCTCGTCGTACAGTGCCTGCATTTCGGCGGCGGCGTCCGGGTCACAGGCCGCCGCATCCGATACGCAGCGCCCCAGGCCGTAGTTGACGTCAGCCGGCGCGTGCAGGATGGTCGAGGCCAGCGTGGCGTTCTGCACCCGACTCACGTGCGCGAGCACGGCGGCGCGCTCGTTGGCGTCCGGCCCGTCCGGGCCACTGACGGCGACGAACAGCACCCGCAGGCCAGGATTCAATACGCGCGCACCGTTCAACCGGGCCAGCAGGCGGTATTGCAGGTCGAGGTCGAGCGCGCCGCCGCGCACCGGCACCACCACCAGGCGGCTCGCCGCCAGAACGCAGCGGCAACCGTCGGTATCGCGCGCACCGGCGTCGATCAGGATGTCGTTGAACAGCGGGCGCAGCGCGGCCAGGCGCGTTTCGACAGCGCGACTGCCCACGTGACGCGTGTCGATCCAGGGCCGCACGCCGCCGCTGCTGCGGTCATTGCACCAGTCGCTGTCCGCACCTGCGGCGGTGGTCATCAGGCATACGCGTCTGCCGCTGCGTGCGCGCAGAACCGCCAGATTGCGCGCCACGACGGTGCGTTCCGGGGTGCCGTGCTGGTTGACGATGGCGATGATCATTGAAACCCTTCCGAAGTTGATGCGATGTTCGCCAGCGTAGCGGGGCGCCCGTAAAAACAGGACAAAAGGGGCGGGCGCCTCCGTCAATGCCGTGTAAACGCGCCCTGTCGCGGCCTGCGGGGCAGGGCTAAGCTGCGCGCTTTTCCACTGCGAAGCGAGCCACGTCATGACCCCGATCAACCCTGTCAGACTGGTGACCCCACGCCTCTACCTGCGCGTGCCGACGGACGCCGACACACATGGCTTGCTGGCGCTGTATGGCGACCGCGAGGTGATGCGCCACTGGAGTCACCCGGTGTGGACGTGTCCTGGGCAGGCGCGCGCAGCGATCGCCGAAGCGCAGACTGACCTTGCACGGGGAAGCGGGCTGCACCTGATCATCCTCAGCCGCAGCGACGACGGCCTTGCGGGCAGTTGCGCGCTGTTCGATATCCATCCGCAGCATCGTCGCGCCACGCTCGGCTATCTGTTGGCGCGGCCGTACTGGGGGCAGGGCCTGGCCGGCGAAGCCGTGCGCGCGCTGCTCGCGCACGGCTTCGATGCGCTCGAGCTGGTCCGCATCGAAGCTGAAGTCATCCCCGGCAACGACGCATCGACGGCGCTCCTGGCTCGTCTCGGATTTCGCTGCGAAGGGTCGCTGCGCGCGCGCTGGCGTGTCGATGAAAAAGCGATCGACGTTCAGTTGTGGGCCTTGCTGCGCCCCGACCGGTCTGCATGAAACCTGCGCGAGGTGATGAGCGCCTCATTTACGCGGGCTTGTCGCGCTGCGCCGTTTTCTTTACGCGGTTTTTACGGACCAGTCGCTAGAGTCTGGACAGCGCCGGCCATCGTGCCGGGCGCGCGTTTCGATCCACCCCCGATCAACTCCGATACCTCCAATGACCACGCTTCGCATGATTTCTCCCGCCGTCACGGCGACCCAGGCAGCGCCTCCCGAACCCGAGCCTCACGCCCCCGCCTTCCTGATCATCGTCGACCGTGCCGGCGACTGGCGCGCCGCGCGCACTGGTTGCACCGTCATCGAAGCCGATGACTTCCTGGCCAACCCTGTGCTGGACGCAGACATCCTGGTCATCAACCTGTGCCGCAGCTACAAATACCTGTCGGTCGGCTACTACTGCTCGCTGATGGCGCAGGCGCGCGGCCAGCAGGTGCTGCCGTCGGTGAAGACGATCAACGACCTGTCGCGTAAGGCGATCTATTCACTCGACACGGGCGAACTCGATCGCGCCCTGAATGATGTGCTGGGCGCCGACGGCAGCGCCCCGATGCCGGTCGAGTTTTCGATGGACATCCGGTTCGGCCGCACCGACTACACGCCGTTGGCGGCGGTGGCGCGCAGCATTTTCGAGACCTTTCCGGCGCCGCTGATGCGGGTCGAATTTGCGCGCGGCGATGAGCGCGGCGAAGCGTTGCATATCGCGGCGATCCGCACCCAGGGGCTCAAGGCGCTCGGCGAGCATGGCCGCGCGGCCTGCGAGGCGGCCCTCGGGGCATTCGCCGGCTTGCCGCAGCCGGTGCCTGGCGCGCGGCGCTACCGCTACCGCATCGCGGTGCTGCACGATCCCGATGAAGAGCTGGCGCCGAGTAATACCGGGGCGCTGGCGCGACTCGGCGCAGTCGGGCGCGAACTGGGCCTGACGGTTGAACTGATCGGGCGCCAGGACTTTGCGCGCCTGGCCGAGTTCGATGCGCTGTTCATCCGCGAAACCACGGCCGTCAACCATCACACCTACCTGTTCGCCAAGAAGGCCGAGAGCGAAGGGCTGGCGGTGATCGACGACGCCGGCTCGATCCTGCGCTGCACCAACAAGGTGTACCTGGCCGACCTGCTGCGCCTGCACGGGGTGCCGACACCGCGCACCTTCACGCTGCAGCACGCCGACGCCCAAGCGCTGGCCGCGATCGAGGCGCAGATCGATTATCCGATGGTGGTGAAAATCCCGGATGGTGCCTTTTCGCGCGGCGTGATGAAGGTAAAGGATGCGGCTGAATTCACCCGCGTGGCCGAAGAACTGCTGCAGCAATCGGCGCTGATCCTGGTGCAGGAATACATGTTCACCGAATTCGACTGGCGCATTGGCGTGCTCAATCGCCAGGTGATCTTCGCCAGCAAATACTGGATGTCCAAGGGCCACTGGCAGGTCGCCAAGCGCGACGCCAATGGCAAGGCCGAATTCGGCATGGCAAGCGCCGTGCCGCTGGACGAGGCGCCGGCCGACTTGCTGGCCCACGCGCTGCACGCGGCGAACCTGATCGGCGACGGCCTGTATGGCGTGGACATGAAGATGACGTCGCGCGGCCCGGTGGTGATCGAAGTGAACGACAACCCGAATATCGATGCCGGCGCCGAAGACAGCGTGCTAGGGGACGAGTTGTACCGGATCGTGCTGCGCGAATTCGTGCGCCGGCTGGACCTGCTGCACCGCCAGGTGCCGGCCGCGCCGTGCTGACAGTTTTGCCGCATTTTTGACAAAATTTTTACGCGGCGCTGCGTAGAATCGCGGCCACGATCAATTTTGTACGCCGAGACCGCATGACTATCCGCCGAGACATCGCCAGGGGGCGCAACCCTGGCCAGCGCGCATTGAAGGAGCCAATCCGTGAATGAAGTGGCCGCGCGCATCAACTGCACCGTGTACCGGAAGGGCGTCAAGCTGGAAGAAATCCGGATCGAGGACATCAGCGTCGCGCTGGAAGACGAGGACACCTTTGTCTGGCTCGGCTTGTTTGAGCCGGACAAGGAATTGATGGACATGGTGCAGGACGAATTCGACCTGCACGACCTGGCGGTGGAAGACGCGCGCAAGGCGCACCAGCGGCCCAAGATCGAAGAGTACGGCGAGAACCTGTTCGTCGTGCTGCATACCGTGTCGCTGGTCGAGCAGATGCTCCACTTTGGCGAGACGCACGTGTTTGTCGGGCCGCGCTTCGTGATGACGATCCGGCATGGAACGTCCAACGGGTATCGCGCGGTCCGCGAACGCGCCGAGAGCGTGCCGGCCAAACTCGCGACGGGCCCCGGGTACGTGCTCTACACGATCATCGATTTTATCGTCGACCATTACCAGCCATGCATGGACATGCTGCAGGACCGGTTCCGCCAGGTGGAGAAGGCATTGTTTCTGCCGAATCCATCGTCGGACAACCTGGAAGAATTCTACAACCTGAAAAACGAGCTGCTGTCGGTGCATGGGGCGGCTGCGCCGTTGATCGACATCTGCAACGAATTGCTGCGTTTTCACGGCGATATCATCCCGGCCGGAAACCGCATCTATTACCGGGATATCCTCGACCATGTCGCGCGCGTAACGCAGACGGCAGACCGGATCGGCGAGATGATCAATGCCGCCATGCAGGTCTCGCTGGCGCAGGTGACGATCCGCCAGAATGATGTCGTCAAGCGCCTCGCCGGCTGGGGCGCGATCCTGGCGGTGCCGACGATGGTGTTCAGCCTGTATGGCATGAACTTCCAGCACATGCCGGAGCTGGCCTGGCGCTGGAGTTATCCGGCGGTACTATTCGGGATCGTCGCCGGTTGCGCGCTACTGCACCGGCGCCTGAAGCGCGTCGGCTGGCTGTAGCCGGCGCCCGGAAAACTACCCCACGGCGCCAGTGAACGTAATGGTCGCGCACACGCCGCGGCGGTGCTCGCCATCTTCCAGCGAGATCGTGCCGCCATTTCTCGCTGCGCCCCGTTCGGCAATCGCCAGCCCCAGTCCGGAACCCAGTTGCTCCTGCCCCGGCACCCGGTAGAACCGTTCGAACACCTTGTCGCGCAGGTCTGGCGCAATCCCCGGCCCGCCGTCGCAGATCGCCAGCCGGTAGCCGTGCGCAGCGCGTGTCAGGCGCACGGTGATGCGGCCATCCGTCGGTGAATACTTGATCGCATTGCTGATCAGGTTATCGACCGCCGACGCCATGCTTTCCAGGTGCAGCGGCAGCGCGCCACCGGCGTCCGGGGCGGCGTCGAATTCGATTTCGATATTGCGTTGCACCGCCAGGTGCGCCGCCGTCGCGACGCGCTCGCGCACGAAGTCGGCCACGTCCGTCAGCGGACACGCCTGCGCCACCTGCGGTTCGGCCCGGGCACGTTCGAGCGCCAGCAACTGGTGCACCGTGTGCGTGGCGCGCGCGACGCCACTGCGCAGGCCGGCCGCCGGCTCGGCGCAGCGCTCGGCCATTTCGGCGCCGGCGCGGCTCATCAAGACGTGGGCGTTGATCTGGATGGCCGCCAGCGGCGTCTTGAGCTCGTGCGCAGCGTCGGTCAGGAACTCGTGTTCGTGCTCGATGCGTTGACTCAGGCGATGCATCAGGCCATTGATCGCCACCACCAGCGGCGAGAGTTCCTTGTACTTCGAGTCGGGCAGCGGCGTCAGGTCGGCATCCGTGCGCTGGGCGATGCTCGACGCGATCGAGCGCAGCGGCCGCAGGCCGATGCCAACGATCAGCCACGCCGGGATCAACAGCAGCGGCAGGCTGAAAAAGGTCGACGACAGTAAAAAGCTCACGCCCCAGATGGTCAGCATCCACTCGTCGTCGACTTCGTGGCGGCGCTCGACGACGATACGGTTGCTGGCATCATGCGCCGTCCAGCGCACCCACGCGTAGGCGCCGCGCGCGGCCACCTCGGGCAGCACGTCCGGCAGCTCCGGCATCGAGTTGTAGAGCAGGCGACCATCGAGCCAGACCCGCACGCGTACGCGCGAGTGGTAATCGAGCTCCCTGAACATGCGCTCGCGGTTCACCTCGATCGCGGCGAGCGCCGGCAGCATGCGCTCTGGCCGGGCGCCGGTGTCCACCAGGTGCGACAGGATGTTGAGCGTGTGCGCCTTGTTTTCACTGAAGGTGCGTGTGCGCTGCGTGACCTTGGCTTCGTAGAACATCCACAGCACGCCGATGATTGCGACGCTGACGATCACGCCGGCAAAGCTGAACATCAGGCGCCGGAACAGCGAGGACTGTCTAAACGTCACGCTGCACCATGTAGCCGACGCCACGCACGGTGCGGATCACGCCTTCGCCCACTTTCTTGCGCAGGTTGAAGATGTGCACGTCGAGCGTCTGACTCTGGCCTTCGCCGGAGGGCAGGGCGCGCCGTTCGAGTTCGACGCGCGTGAGCACGCGGTTGGCCTGCTTCATCAAGGTGAGCAGCAGCGCGAATTCGGTTTTTGACAGCGTGACGCTCTGGCCGCCGCGCGTGACGAGCATGCGGTTTTCATCCAGCTCAATATCGCCCGCCACCCACAGGTTTTCTTCGAGCGCGCCGTGGCTGCGGCGCACGATCGCGCGCAGGCGCACCAGCAGTTCGGGAATCTCGAAGGGCTTGATCAGGTAGTCGTCCGCGCCCAGGTCGAATCCCTTGAGGCGGTCCTGCAGGCTGTCGCGCGCGCTGATGATCAAGACCGGCAAACGCACGCCCTCATCGCGCAGCGCGCGCAGCACGTCGGTGCCGTCGCCATCGGGCAGGCCCAGGTCGAGCACCACGGCGTCGAACGATTCGCTGCGCATGCGCGCGGCTGCGCCCTGGGCCAGGCGCAGCCAGACTGCCGTGTGGCCTTCGTCCTGGAACACCGACAGGAGGGCCTGGCCGATCGCCAGATCGTCTTCGATCATCAGAATTTTCATGCCGGAAGTGTATCAGTGCGCTGCGCTTCGGGCGCCGCAGCGAATCTTCAGATTCGCTTCAGCCGCACATTGACCGCGCATCCCCGATGCCGGACTATCCGGGGCGACCGCTTTCAGGTTGAAAATGCAACAGAAAACAAGACGAGACAGGAGACGAAGGATGCGTACCAGTTTATTGAAGATGAGCCTCGTGGCGCTGGGCATGGTGATCAGTACCGGCGCGTTCGCCGCCGAAGACCTGATGGCCACCGTCGAGTCGCCCGGCAAGGTGCTCAAGGTGTCGTTGCAGGTGGCGCCGGACGGGCGCCTGTCGTACCAGGTCGAGCGCAATGGCCAGCCGGTGATCGCGCCGTCGCGCCTGGGCTTCGTGCTGGCCAGCGACAAGCCACTCGACGCCGGCTTCGCGATGGAACGTCACCTCGTCACGGCCCATGACAGCACCTGGGAGCAGCCGTGGGGCGAGCGCCGTACGGTGCGCAATCACTACAGCCAGCTGCGCGTGGACGTGCACCAGAAGAAGGATGGCCGGCGCCTGGCCATCGTGTTTCGCGTGTTCGACGATGGCGTGGGCTTCCGCTACGAATTCCCGAAGCAGGCCAATAACCGTGCCATGCACATCGCTGACGAGCTGACCGAATTCGTGGTGGCGCAGCCGGCCACCGCCTGGTGGCAGCAGGCCGGTGAAGTCTGGGCGCTCGAATACCCGATCCAGAAAACGCCGCTGCGCGAAGTGGGCATGGCCAACACGCCGATGACGGTGCGCATGGAAAACGGCACGCACATCGCCTTCCACGAAGCAGCACTGGTCGACTACGCGTCGATGTGGCTGCGCCGGGTCGAAGGCCAGCGCCTGCGCGCGCACCTGACGCCGTCCGCCAACGGCGCGCCGGTCGTGCGCACCGGCAGCTTCACGACGCCGTGGCGCACGATGCAGATCGCGGGTGATGCGGCGGGCCTGTACATGTCCGACCTCGTGCTGAACCTGAACGAACCGAACAAACTGGGCGACGTCTCGTGGGTCAAGCCATCGAAGTATGTCGGCGTCTGGTGGGACATGCACCTCGAAACCAAAACCTGGGCCGCGGGCGACCGGCTCGGCGCGACCACTGACTACACGAAGCGCTACATCGACTTCGCGGCAAAGAATGGCTTTCGCGGTGTGCTGGTCGAAGGCTGGAATCCGGGCTGGGACAGCGACTGGGCCGGCAACGGCGCGGACATGGACTTCACCCGCTCGAACCCGCGCTTCGACCTGCCGGCACTGGCGGCGTACGGCAAAGCGCGCGGCGTGCACATCATCGGCCACCACGAGACCGGCGGCAATATCGCGCACTACGAGAAGCAGCTCGATGCAGCGCTGCGCCTGTATGCAAAGAACGGCGTGGACAGCGTCAAGACCGGCTACGTGACCGATGGCGGCGCCGCGCAGTTCATGGGCAAGAACGGCAAGGTCCATTTCGGCTATACGGATTCGCAAGAGGGCGTGCGTCACTACCAGAAGGTGGTCGAGGATGCGGCGCGCTACAAGATCGCGATCAACACGCACGAGCCGGTGAAGGACACGGGCCTGCGCCGTACCTATCCGAACTGGATCTCGCGTGAAGGCGCGCGCGGCGTGGAGTACAACGCCTGGGGCAATCCGGTCAACAGCGTCGAGCACGAGGCCAATCTGGTGTTCACCCGCATGCTCAGCGGCCCGCTCGATTACACGCCGGGCATCCTGAGCCTGGAGGGCAAGGACAAGAAGCCGTTCAACTCGACCCAGGCCAAGCAGCTGGCCAACTTTGTGGTGATCTATTCGCCGGTGGTGATGGCGGCCGATCTGATCGAGCATTACGACCGCTACCCGGGTGCGTTCAAGTTCATCCGCGACGTGCCGACCGACTGGGACGATACGCGCGTGCTGCATGGCGCTGTCGGTGAATACGCGACCATCGCGCGCAAGGACCGCAACTCGAGCGCCTGGTACGTCGGCTCGGTCACCGATGGCAATGCGCGCACGCTCGATCTGCCGTTGTCGTTCCTGGATGCCGGCAAGTCGTATGTGGCCGAGATCTACCGCGATGGCGACAAGGCTGACTATCGCAGCGAGCGCCGGTTCGACCTGGTGATCGAGAAGCGCACCGTCACCAGTGCCGATACCATCAGGATGGTGCTGGCGCCGGGCGGCGGGCAGGCGATCCGGCTGGTGCCGGCGGGGTAGCACCTCGCCTGTAGCGGCAAGCCCGTCTCCGTCGTTCCCGCGGAGGCGGGAACCCAAGTCGTTTGCCTGGCCACCAATACGCAAGTCGGTGGCTGCTCGTGCAAAACTGGGTTCCCGCCTGCGCGGGAACGACGTGCATATGGCAGTGGTGTATGCCAATACGTCACACGTTATCAGGATTTTTCGCATATCCTGTCGGACTGTTCTGTCCACCCGCGTCGTCCATGTCCACATCTTCCTCGCCGTCCAGCACCACCGCCGCTACCACCCAGGCCGTCCCGGGTGCGGTCATGCAAATTCTTCTCTCGGTTGCCTTCGTCCACCTGCTCAACGATTGTGTGCAGGCGGTGCTGCCGTCGATCTACCCGCTCCTGAAGCACGAATTCAACCTGACCTTCACCCAGGTCGGCCTGATCACGCTGACGTTCCAGTGCACCGCCTCGTTGCTGCAGCCGTGGATCGGCCTGTACACCGACAAGCGGCCGATCCCGTTCCTGCTGCCGGCCGGGATGTGCGTGACGCTGCTCGGCGTCGGTCTGCTCGCGTGGGCGGGCAGCTATCCGATGCTGCTGGTTGCGGCCGGCATGATCGGCGTGGGCTCGTCGACCTTCCACCCGGAAGCCTCGCGCGTCGCGCGCCTCGCGTCGGGCGGGCGCTTCGGTTTTGCGCAGTCGGTGTTCCAGGTCGGCGGCAATGCCGGCTCGGCCCTGGGGCCGCTGCTGGCCGCGGCGATCGTGGTCGGCCGCGGGCAGGCCGAGATTGCCTGGTTCATGCTGCTGGTGCTCGTTGCGGTGGCGGTGCTGGTGGGCGTGAGCCGCTGGTACAGCCATCACCTGATGAACATGGTCAAGAAGGCCGCGCTGCACGCCGGTCCGGCGCTGCCGCGCAAGAAGGTGATCCAGGCGCTGGCCGTGCTGGCGCTGCTGGTGTTCTCCAAGTACATCTATATGGCGAGCCTGCAGACCTATTACACCTTCTTCCTCATCGAGAAGTTCAAGCTGCCGGTGGGCACCGCGCAGATGTACCTGTTCCTGTTCCTGGCCTCGGTGGCGCTGGGCACGTTCGCGGGCGGGCCGATCGGCGACAAGATCGGACGCAAGCGCGTGATCTGGTTCTCGATCCTGGGCGCGGCGCCGTTCACCATCGCGCTGCCGTACGCTGACCTGTTCTGGACCGGCGTGCTGTCGGTCATCATCGGCTTGGTGATGTCGTCGGCGTTCTCCGCCATCGTCGTGTTCGCGCAGGAACTGGTGCCGGGCAAGGTCGGCCTGATCTCGGGCATTTTCTTCGGCCTGATGTTCGGCATCAGCGGCGTGGGCGCGGCCGCAATGGGCACCATCGCCGACGTGCACGGCATCGCGCAGGTGTACCAGATTGCCTCGTTCTTACCACTGCTGGGCATCCTGGCCGTGCTGCTGCCGCGCATCGACGCCCGGCGCTAGCGGCCTGGCGCTATGATGGGTGTTTCCAATTAGTGAGGAAGCAGCCATGCGCCAGGATATTGAACTTCTCGCCGCCTTCGACGACCATGGTCAGGGCGGCAATCCGGCCGGGGTCTGGATCGGCGCGGTCTTGCCACCGGCCGCCGAGATGGCTGCGATGGCGCGCGACGTGGGTTTTTCCGAAACCGCGTTTGCCGCGCCCGAAGGCGAGGGGTGGCGGGTACGCTATTTTTCGCCCGCGTCCGAGGTGCCGTTCTGTGGCCATGCGACCATTGCCCTGGGCGCCGCCCTGGCGCGCCGACATGGCGCTGGCCGCTTTGCGCTGACCCTGAATGCCGCTGCCATCTCTGTCGAGGGACGGCAGGACGGCGCACGCATGCAGGCGGCGCTGCAGTCCCCGCCTACCCGTAGCCATCCCGCGCCGCTCGCTCTGGTCGATGCGGCGCTCGCGCTGTTCGGCTACGGGCACGCCGACCTCGATCCGCGCCTGCCGCCCGCCTGCATCCACGCCGGCGCCGACCACCTGTTCCTGGCGCTGTCCAGCCGCGCGGCGCTGGCGGCGATGGCGTACACGCTCGACGCGGGCCGGGCGCTGATGGACGCCCACGGCCTGGTGACGATCGTGCTGGCGTGGCCAGAACACCATAATCTGTTTCATACGCGCAACGCTTTTGCTTCTGGTGGCGTGCTGGAAGATCCGGCGACAGGCGCTGCAACGGCCGCGCTGGCCGGCTATCTGCGCGATCTCGGCTGGCCGCATGGCGGCCGGATCGACATCGTGCAGGGCGAAGACATGGGCATGCGCTCGCTCATTACTGCCGAATTCGGCGACGAGATTGGCGGCCCGATCCGGGTCTCGGGCAGTGCGCGGATGCTGTGATGACGGCCGTCATTATGCAACGCACATGGTCCTCGTGACGCAGCCATTTTTCCCGGTTTCTCGCTCATTCAAACTGAAGGTGAAAAGTACGCCTGCTCTGTAAATAGATTCTCCGTATGCGGATTGATAATTGAATCCAGTTAATTTCTGTTTCTCTCAATCAATCAAGGAGTTCCGCCATGGAGCAGTTCACCGCCGCCGTCATCCACCCAGCCACGCTGTCGCGACCACGTTCGGTGCGTCCCGCAGTCACCGGCAGCGTGACCGAACGATTGCCGTTCACGATCCGCCGGGTACAGACCCAGGCCGACTTGCTCAAAGCCGTGAAGATCCGCCACGCCGCCTATGCGCGCCATGTGCCGGATTTCGCACGCACCCTGGCGCAGCCTGAAGCGGCTGACTTCGATGCCGACACGATCGTGCTGCTGGCCGAGTCCAAGCTCGACGGCACGGCAATCGGCAGCACCCGCATCCGCACCAACCTGCACCGGCCGCTGGGCGTGGAGGGGTCAGTGGTGCTGCCCGACTGGTTGCAGGGCAAGCGGCTGGTCGAGGCTACCCGGCTGGCCGTCGATGAAGGGCGGGTGGGGCGCATGGTAAAAATTGCACTGGTCAAGGCGTGTTTCATGTATTGCGAAGACAATGCCATTGATTTCTCGGTGGCGACAGGCCGCCCGCCGGTCGACCGGCAGTACGAGCAGATGCTGTTTGTCGACGTGTTTCCGGAAGATGGCCTGGTGCCGCTGCGCCATGTCGGCAATATCCCGCACCGCGTGATGGCCTTCGAGATCGCCACCTTCCAGCAACGATGGACCGAGGCGCGGCATCCGATGCTCGACTTCTTCTTCAACACGGTGCACCCGGATATCGACATCGGCCCTGTCGTCGCCCCGTCGGTACCGGAATGGCCGGCGCGGAAAGAACTGGCAGTCGCCTGAGGCCGCATTACACGGCGCGAAACCGACGGTTGTTCAACTACGAAGGGCATGACGGCACTACGCTAAAGCTGTATCCTTGCGCTTTAGTGGCCGTCGTTGTCTGCGCGATGGTCATGCGTATTACCAAGGCCGCTCATGCCCAAGCTTTCCCATCAGTTTCGTGCTTCGCTGCCAGCCGCGTCGCAAGCGGCGGTCGAACTGATCCTGAAAACATTTTCTTACTACCTCATCCCGATCGGGATCGCGGTGGTGTCGCTGATTGCGCTCGTTTTCTGGCACGACGAATACCGCACCAGCGGCGACGTGCCGCTGACGATGCACGTGCTGGTCGACCCGGCCGGCACGCTCGATCCTGCCAGTGCACTCGGGCCGGCGCGCGAGCGCCCATTGACCAACACGCATGACACCCATCTGTCCGAAGCGCCGGTCTGGTTCGTCGTCGAGCCGATGCCGCGCCCCGGTGCACAGGTGCTCGAATTCCCGTCGCGCCATGCGCTCGATATCGCCTGCTGGAACGCGGCGTCGCTGGCCCCGCTGGGTACCGCCAGCCGCAGCGACAGTACCGGCCTGCTAAGCGCCGACAAGGCCGGCTTCGCGCTGAGCGTGGCGCCGCTGCCGCGCCAGTTGCTGTGCCGCGGCACGTTCGCGGGCCCGGCGCGCCTGACGGTCGTGCAGTGGCCCGTCGAACAGTACGTGTTGTCGGTCAAGCAGTACCACCGCAAGTCGGGGCTGCTCGACGGCGGCATGATCGTGCTGGCGCTGTTCATCCTGATCACGGCACTGATCAACCGGCAGCCGGTGTACGTGATGTTTGCCGGCTGGCTGATCCTGAACCTGCGTGTGGGGGCGCTGTCGGCCGGCTGGGACATCCAGTGGCTCGGCCAGGCGGTGCCGTCCGACTGGCTGCTGCGCAGCCGCGCCGTCACGTTCACGATGTATGGCATCGCGACGCTGACGCTGTACCAGGCGCTGCTCAAGGATCACCTGGCCGAGATGCGTTACGTGGTGCCGATGCGCGTCATGCAATGGCTGTGCATGCCGATGCTGGCTGCTGCCATCCTGGTCCCGTATGGCATGTACCTGCCGCTGATGTGGGGCATCCTCGCGTGCTGCTTCTCGTTGATGACGATCGGCCTGTTCAAGATCATCATCGAATCCCGCACGCGGGTCGCAGGCTGGTTCGCCGCCTCGTTCGCCGTCACCTTCATGGCGTCGCTGGCCGAAGTCGCGTCGGCCGCGTTCGGCATGCGCGAGCTGCTGGGGGTGATCAACAGCGTCACCGCGGCGCTCGCATCGAGCCTGCTGGCGGCACTGGCCGTGGCCGAACAGATGCGCATGGAAACCGAGAAGCGCCAGGAAGCACAGGAAGAACTCGAGCATGCGTACAAGGCGATGCCGGTCGGCCTGTTCACGCTCGATATCTATGGCCACTTTTTGAGCGTGAATCCGGCGCTGCAAAAAATGCTGGGCATGACCGACTTCACGGCGGGCCGTACGGCGTGGCGCCAGTACTTCACTGAAGCGAGCTGGGCCGCGCTGCACGAACAGGTCCATGCAAAAGTCGAAGCCGAGATGGAGCTGACCAGCCGCGACGGCGGCCAGCGCTTCCAGGTCAGCGCCACGCTGGCCAGGTCGCGCATCGAGGGCGTGCTGCAGGACACCACCGAAAAATACAAGGCCACCGAGCAGCTGCGCTTTATGGCCAACAACGATCCATTGACCAAGGTCTTCAACCGGCGCGGCATCGAGCGCGAGTTCAGCAATGCCAGTGCAAGCCTGGCCGCCGGCCGGCCGATGGCGCTGGCATACGTCGACCTCGACCGCTTCAAGCTGATCAACGATCTGTTCGGACACGGTGCCGGCGACGAAGTGCTCAAGCAGGTCTGCGAACGCATGGGCGCGATGCTGGCCGGTGGCCAGCAACTGGGCCGCGTGGGCGGTGACGAATTCGTGATCGTGATGCCCGAGACCGCAATTCCGCTGGCCTCGATCATCATTCGCGGCATCGTCGACCGGCTCGGCAGCACGCCCTACCGCGTGGGGGACAAGGCGTTCCACGTGCGCGCATCGGTCGGGCTGATCGAGGTGGTGCCGGGCATGCCGATGAAGGACGCTGTCTCCACCGCCGACCGCGCCTGCCGCGAAGCCAAGACCGGCACGGGCGACGGGCTGGTGGTGTACGAGCGCGACGCCGATGCATTCCGCCAGCGCGCCGCCGAACTCGACATGGTCGAGCGCCTGTCGGGCCCGGGCGCCACCGACGGTCTGCTGCTGGAAATGCAGCCGATCATGTCGCTGCGCACGCCGCTGGAATCGCTCAATTTCGAGGTGCTGCTGCGCATGCGCGAGCCCGATGGCCGCGTCGTGCCGGCCGGTGCCGTGATTGTCGCCGCCGAAAAAAGCGGGCGCGCGAGCATGATCGACCGCTGGGTGCTCACCAGCACGCTGGCGTGGATCGCCGAGCACAATGACGAGCTGGTCAATACCCGCTTTGTCTGCATGAACCTGTCGGGCGCATCGCTCAACGACGAGCGCTTCGTGCAGGACACGTTCGACATTCTCGGCCGCTACGTGCACGTGGCCAGCCGCCTGTGCCTCGAAATCACCGAGAGCGTGGCCCTGCATGACCTGGACAACACGCGCCGCTTCATCGACCAGGTGCGTGGCTTCGGCGTGAAGGTCGCGCTGGATGATTTCGGTGCCGGCTACACCTCGTTCTCGTATCTCAAAGAGCTGCCCGCGGACGTGCTCAAGATCGACGGCAACTTCATCGTCAATATCAATGCGCACCCGGCCAACGTGGCGATCGTCGAGGCCATTGTCAGCCTGGCCGTCAACCTGGGCATGAAGACGATCGCAGAGTGGGCCGAGGATGCCGCCACGGTCCAGACGCTGCAGGAAATCGGTGTCGATTACGTGCAGGGGTTCGTCGTGGCGCGCTCGATGCCGCCCGAGCGCATCCTGGAAGGGCGCTCCAGCGCCAGCTTCATCCAGGATCCAGCCTTGCTGGCGCTGCTGAGCGAATGGGACAAGCCGCCCACGTCACATCTGGCCAGCGTCACGCGCTTGCACTAGCAGGCAATAACGGCTGTAACAAGCGACAAGCAGCGACAGGTGGTGCTTAGTCGAGGCCCGCCAGCACCGGCGTCGAGCGCACGTCGCTCAAGACGAACTGGGCACGCGCCGCCTTCAGTGTGGCGACATCACTGGCCAGCAGTTTGGCAACTGCACGCGGGGCCGGAACATAAGTACGTTGCATCGCGCGTGGCGGCGGCAATACGCTGGCTTCGGTCACCAGGGGATGGGCGTGGGCACGCGTCACGCCGTCATTGGCAGGCTCGCTCGCCATGTGCACGGTGGTCGCGCCGGCTTCACAGGGCCGATCGGTCAATGTCACGCGTCCTTCGTCATCAACGCACTTGACGATGCTGGTCTCGGAAAACGCGACCGGCGCTGCCATCGTGGTGGCAGCCAGCAGCAACAGTTGGCAGAAATGACGCTTCATGATCGACTCCTCGGCTTTGCTTTAATTTCAACAATTTAATTGTCTTATTTGCATCATTTTGCTTCTGTGCGTCAGTTCACACAGGCTTGTAGGCCTGCGCGCCGTCCATTTGACAGCCTGCGACGGTATGACTGTCCTTATCGCGTCCGAGGGCGTATAAGAAGTTGACCATCATCCAGCAGGAGAACCGTTTGAAAACAGCCGTATTCAGTGCACGTCGCTATGACAAGACCATGCTGGCGCAGGCCAACGACGGCGTCGGCCATGCGTTGCTGTTCATCGAAGAGCGCCTCACCGTGCAGACGGCGAGCCAGGCGGCCGGGTGCATGGCAGTCTGCGTCTTCGTCAATGACACGGTCGACGCGGCCGTCCTGGAGATCCTCGCGCGGCAGGGCACGCGCCTCGTGGCCACGCGCTCGACCGGCTACAACCACATCGACGCCGCCGCTGCACGCCGGCTCGGCATCGAGGTCGTGCGCGTCACCGACTATTCACCCAATTCGGTCGCCGAGTTTGCGGTCGGCCTGTTGCTGGCCGTGAACCGCAAGATTGCGCGCGCCAGCGTGCGCACGCGCGAAGGCAACTTCGACCTCGACGGGTTGATGGGCTTTGACTTGCACGGCAAGACAGTCGGTGTGATCGGCACTGGCAAGATCGGGCTGATCTTCGCCCGCATCATGGCCGGTTTCGGCTGCACGCTCGTGGGCCACGACCTGTATCCGACGCAGGCATTCGAGGCGCTGGGCGGGCGCTACCTGGGCGTGGATGAGCTGCTGGCATGCAGCGACGTCGTCTCGCTTCATTGCCCGCTGCTGGACGCGACACACCACATCGTCGATGCGGCCGCCCTGGCGCGCGTCAAGCGCGGCTGCGTGCTGATCAACACCAGCCGCGGCGGGCTGGTCGATACCGATGCCGTCGTCCAGGCGCTCAAGACCGGCCAGCTGGGCGGGCTGGCAATCGACGTCTACGAGCAGGAGGCGAGCCTGTTCTTCCAGGACCTGTCGTCGACGATCATTCTCGACGACGTGATCCAGCGCCTGGTGTCGTTCCCGAACGTTATCGTCACTGGCCACCAGGCGTTCTTCACGGTCGAAGCGATCGGCCAGATCATGCGTACGACCATCGACAGCATCAGCGCCTTCGAACGCGGTGAAGCGTTGGTTAACCGCATTCCCGGCTGACGAAAAGCTGCGTGAACCGCCCTGACTACTGGACAGCGCACCTGGCCTGCGTTACGGTGCTGTGAGCAGGCCAAACATGGGAGAACACACATGTACATTGAGACAGTCCGCTTCGAGCGGGTATTCGACGTCCAGTCGGGGACATTCAGTTTTGAGGCGGGCGGCAAATGCGAGTTCGCCGTCGTGTTAGACCACGCACGCGCACCCACGGCAGGATCGACCTATGCCGTAGCGCTGAGTGAGCCGGGTAACTGGCAGAAGATACTGGGCTGGCGCGATTTGTCCAGGCCCACCGTCGGATTCACCTACAGGCCCTGGTTCCTGGCCGTCGATCTGGTGCTGGATCTGTACCTTCTCGGTTTCGCAATCCTTGTCGCCGCCTGGTTGTTCGGTGGCCCCTGGGCAGCGCTGGCGGCGTTCGTTTCGCTGGTATTGGGTGCGGTCGCCCGCATCGCCTTCAGCGCCCTGCGCAACCGCCAGATCGAGCAGGCGCTGCTGGCTGTCTCGCCGGAGCAGACGCGCACGGTCACAATGCCTGACATGCAGGTGCGACATTCGGATTCCACGGCGCCTGCGCGCTGAGCAGGGCGCCCTTCGGCGCGCCGCCCGGCGGATCGAGTACGAAGCGCGGCACCCACAGCGTCAGGCCTGATTGCGGCAACGGCACGCCATACACGCCGCCCGACTGGCTGCGCCTGGCCGCGCCGCCCGTGCCGACCAGGGTGGCAAAGCCGAAGTCCTGCATCACATTGGCAAACAGCACGCTCGACGAATAGGTCAGCGGACCGATTGCTACCTCAACTTTGCCGTTGAAGTGTGCGGGATGGTCGGGTTGCGGCTCGCGCCACGTGGCGATCTGCGTGTGGATGATCTGGCCGACCTGTTCGCCGCGCTCGGGGTTGGCACGCAACACGCGCTTGACGGCGCTCGAGCCGGTGCGGTAACGCGCCGTTGCCAGATACGGCATCAGGCCGTCGAGCCACATCACGTCGTCGCCGCCGGTATTGGCGCGGATGTCGATGACGAGGTGCCTGATGTGTTCCTGCTGCATGCGCGTGAACGCGGCCTGGGTAAAAGCGACGAAATCTGTCAGGTGAGAACTATCGAACGCGTTGACGGTCAGGACCGCCGAACAGCCGGGCACGGTGTCGAGCCGGTACAGGCGCGCGATGTCCACCTCGTCCTGCAGCATGCGCGGCTGGTCCGGGCTGCCGGGTACAACGAGTTCGCTACGCTGGCCATCGCGTTCGATGACGAGCCGGTACTGCTGCGCAGCGCCGAGCGTTTTCCAGTGATACAGCCACCAGCGCTGCGCCAGCAGGGCCATGCGCATCGCGGGCGTATCGCCGTGGACGCGGGACGCCAGGCTGGTCACGAGCGTGTCGACCGGCACGCCGTCGATGGCGACGATGCGCGCCCCGGCCAGGGGTGACGCTGCGCCTCCCAGTGCGGCATCGATGACGAGCCGGCCCTGCGGGTCGAACGCCACATCGAACGGGAACAGGACCCCGCCGGCAGCACGGTGCAATGCGGTATCGGCGCGCCAGTCGGTCAGCGTGATCGCAAGATGCCCGTCGGCCAGCAGCGGATTGATGCGGGCCACCTGGCGCCATGCTTCATCGCGCGTCATCGATGGTGGCAGGTCGCGCCCGATCGCTTCCAGCGCAGCGGCGACGGCCGCATCGCTCGTCGACAACCCCAGGTCCGGATGCTGCTCGCGCACGGTCCTGAGCACGAGATCGATATCCTGTTGCAGCGCTTGTTTCGTGATGACGGGCGCGGCGTGGGCAGCTTGCCCCAACAGCAGCAAAGCGAACAAACTGGTGACGGCAAAATGCAACGGATACATATGCTTCCTCGGTGTATGCAGCGTGGCGCCTCTTGGGACGATCGGTTACTGTACCAACAATCACATCGTAAAACTATCTAATTGACAACGTCTGCATACGATTGTTCAGCCACCTTGCCGGCGCGTTTGACGTTCGTCCGGGTGGCCGATAGACTGCGCCATCGCCTTCCTTACCCATGCCCCTGAAAGGACCACCCGCATGACCATGCTCCAGCTTCCCACGTATGACGACGTCGTCCAGGCCGCCGAACGCATTGCCGGCGCCGCGCACCGCACGCCGGTGCTGACTTCGCGCACCGTCAACGAGGAGTTCGGCGCCGAGGTGTTCTTCAAGTGTGAAAACATGCAGCGCATGGGCGCCTTCAAGTTCCGGGGCGGCTACAACGCGCTGGCCAGGTTCAGCCCGGAGCAGCGGCGCGCCGGCGTCGTGGCGTTCTCGTCGGGTAATCACGCGCAGGCGATCGCGCTGTCGGCGCGGCTGCTGGAGATGCCGGCCACGATCATCATGCCCGAGGATGCGCCGGCCGCGAAGGTCGCCGCCACGCGCGGCTACGGTGCCACCGTCGTCACCTACGATCGTTATACCGAGGACCGCGAGCAGATCGGCCGCGCGCTGGCCGAGCGCGACGGCCTGACGCTGATCCCGCCCTACGACCACGCGGACGTGATCGCAGGGCAGGGCACCGCGGCCAAGGAACTGTTCGATGAGGTCGGTCCGCTCGACGCGTTCTTCGTGTGCCTGGGCGGCGGCGGGCTGTTGTCGGGCTCGGCACTGGCCACGCGCGCCCTGTCGCCGGGATGCCTGCTGTATGGCGTTGAGCCCGAAGCGGGCAACGATGGCCAGCAGTCGTTCCGTACCGGGCAGATCGTGCACATCGACACGCCGCGCACGATCGCCGATGGCGCGCAGACGCAGCACCTGGGGCAGCTGACGTTCCCGATCATCCAGCGCGACGTCGACGACATCCTGACCGTCAGTGACGACGAACTGGTGGCCTGCATGCGGTTCTTTGCCGAGCGCATGAAGATCGTTGTGGAGCCGACGGGTTGCCTGGGCTTTGCGGCGGCGCGCAAGATGAAGGACAGCTTGCGGGGCAAGCGGATCGGCGTGTTGGTCAGTGGGGGGAATATCGATCTGGCCCGGTTCGCGAGCCTGATCGGGGCTTGACGGCCTAAACGCTCAGGCCGCCAGCGGTAACGCCACCTGCAGCAGGAACCCGCCACCGTCGCGGTTGCTCACTTCGAGCCCCGCATTGTGGCGCGTGAGCACCCGTTCGACGATGGCCAGGCCCAGCCCGGCGCCATTGGCCTGGCCCCGCGCGCTGTCGAGACGCGTAAAGGGCTTCATCAGCTGCGCGATCTGGTCCGGCGGTACGCCGACGCCATGGTCGCCGATCTCGATCACGGCGCGCCGGCCGTGGCCCGTTGCTTTCACGCGCAGCACGATGTCGATCTCGGTGTAGTCCTGCCCCGGCGTGACGCCGTAACGGCGCGCGTTCTCGATGATGTTGTTGATCACGCGCCGCAGGTCGGTGGCATTGCCCTGCACATGCACGTCCGGCACCAGGTCGGTCCTGATGCGCAGGCTCGGGATGCGGCCCGCGTGGTGGCCGATGTCCGCCAGCAGCTCGGACAGATCTACCGGCACGAACGTGGCCGCTTCGGTCGGCTTGGCGTAGTCGAGGAACTGGCCGATGATGGCGTCCATCTGCGCGATGTCCGACTGCATGCCGTCGCGCGCTTCCTGCGACAGGTTGGCCATCTCGACCTCGAGACCCATGCGCGCGAGCGGCGTGCGCAAATCGTGCGAAATGCCGGCCAGGATCACGGCCCGGTCCTTCTCGACCTGGGCCAGGTCTTCGACCATCTGGTTGAAGCTGCGATTGGCTTCGATGATCTCCTGCGAGCCTTTTTCGGGCAGCCGCGCCGGGCGCTCACCCTTGGCGATGGCGCGTGCGGCGGACGTCAGGCGCGCCAGCGGCCGGTTGACGAGGCTCGAGATCAATGCTGCGCCCAGTACCGACAGCAGGCCGACGACGACCGCCCAGCCGAGCCACTGGACGCGCGTCAAGCCCGCCAGGCGCTCGCGCTCGAGCATCAGCCAGTACTTGTCATCCTCGATATCAAAGCTGATGTAAAAGCCGGGCACGCCGTTTACGCCGCTGGAAAAGCGGGTGTCGGCACCGAGTCGCTCGCGCACGATGGCGGCGATCTCGGGCATCAGGGGATTGTGCGGCGGTGGATCGATGATGTCCGTGTCTTCGAGCGTGAAGATGCGGATGCCTTCGTTCGAGGCCAGTTCGAGCAGCAGTTCGAGCCGCAGGTCGGGCGCCGAGTGCGTCAGCGCGGCCTTGGTGATGGTGACGACGGACACGACCGTTTCGGCCGTCTGCTGCACTTGCGGGCCGCGCTGGTAGACGTTGATCATGCCGATCCAGGCGCCCATCGAGACGGCAGTAAGCACCGACATCAGGAAGAACGTGCGCCAGAACAGGCCGCTCTTGAACCAGGCAAAGCGCACGGCGCGATGCGCCGCCGCGAGCGACGTAAATGCAGGAGGCTTCACTAGCGCGGCTGCCCCTCAGGAATGAACACATAGCCCAGGCCCCAGACGGTCTGGATGTACAGCGGGCTGGACGGATCGGGTTCGATCAGCTTGCGCAGGCGCGAGATCTGGACGTCGAGCGAGCGGTCGAACACTTCGTATTCGCGGCCACGGGCCAGTTCCATCAGTTTTTCGCGTGACAGCGGCTGGCGTGCATGGCGCGCAAACACCTTGAGCACCGAGAATTCGCCGGTGGTCAACGGGACGGTCTCGCCGTTTTTCTTCAGCGTGCGCGTGCCGAGATCAAGGATGAAGTCGCCGAACTCGAAGGTTTGCGGGGTTTCCGATGGCGCGCCAGGGATTTCGTCGGGGCCTTTGCGGCGCAGCACCGCGCCGATGCGGGCCACCAGTTCGCGCGGGTTGAATGGCTTGGGCAGATAGTCGTCGGCGCCCATCTCGAGGCCGACGATGCGGTCGACGTCTTCACCCTTTGCTGTGAGCATGATGATCGGGGTCTGGTCGCCGGCGCCGCGCAAACGGCGGCAGATCGACAGGCCGTCTTCGCCGGGCAGCATCAGGTCGAGCACGAGCAGGTCATAGCGTTCGCGCAGCCACAGCTTGTTCATGGCGGGTGCGCTCTCGGCGGTCACGACCTGGAAACCCTGTTCGGTCAGATAACGGCGCAGCAGATCGCGCAGGCGCACGTCGTCGTCCACGACCATGATCTTGGCGGAGTGGCCGCCCTGCGTGCCGGTACCCACGTTAATGTTCGGAGTCGTTGAAGTCATGGAACTGTCCAGAATTGTCAGATGAATGTCGCTATGGTAACTTCTTATGGCTGCGCCGCAGGCACGACTCAGCTCAGCCATTACAATGTGTTACAAACTTTACCCAATTAGTCTTACCCCGCCTGCGCGATCAACCTACACTGGCGTCAAGTGATCAACACAGCTTATCCGTTTATCAGGCATCACGGAAGAGGAACACCATGAACCACGCGCTCAACGACAATCCAGCAGCACCCGGTACCGCTTGCGGCCGGTTGGCACGGCTTGTGCGCCTTGGTGTTTTCGCCTGCGCCCTTGCGGCAACCGGTGCCGGTGCATTGGCCCAGGACCAGGACCGCAACCGCCGCAGCGATGACGCCCAGGCGCGCGAGCGTTACGAGATGCAGGCGCAGCGCGACGCGCGCGCATTCGAAGTGCGCGAGCAGGGCCGCCGCAATGCCGAGGTCCAGCAGGACACGGTGCGCGAAGAGCGGCCGCGCGGACGCCTGTCGCCGGACGAGCGGCGCGACCTGCGTCGCCAGATCAAGGAAGGCGCTGACCTGTATCCCAGTTCGCGCCGCCGCTGACAGGCGGCTGTTTCAGTAACGACAACGGCGCCTCTGGCGCCGTTGTTGCGTCTGGCGTTTGATCAGCCTCAACGCATGGGGCTGGCCCCGGCTGACACTGCCGCGTCCATCCGTGTCCATTTTCTTTTTCGCAAATATTATTGCTATATGTTTATTTAATTAGCGCAACATGCTATGTTGGCGGGCGCCTTACTGTTGGTAAGGTTTTTCGCCAACAATATCCGTCACCTGGAGCGCAAACGTGTCCGATGTCGCCTTGTCTTCTGCAGCACGCTTTGATTTTGACGGGCCCGAACACTGCATCGTCCAGCGCGAGGACGGCGTGTATGCCGACCCGGAAGCGCTCGGCACGACACTCGCGGCGGCGCTCGACAACCTGCTGCGCGCCGGTCACTATCTGGCGGGCCTCGATTACCCGATACTGATCAAAGCCCTGTATGACCATGGCCCGGCGTTGCCACGCGATGCTGCGGGCCGGGTGCAGGTGTGCATCGCCAATCACATCCTGCCGTTCACGCCGGCCCGCCAGTCGCTGTACCGGTCAGCCAAAATCACGGACGGCCAGGCCGAATACTATTTCGAACCAGTGGTCGAACCGGATCCCGACGGCGGCGAGCGGCCAGCCGCGCTCGATGCCGACGAATTCGTCGCCGACCTGTGGATCAAGGGGATCCGCTTCGGCGCCGATGTCGCCGCCATCGCCGAGGCCATCGGCAAGGGCGCGGCTGGCCGCTGCGTGGTGGCGCGCCGCCTCGCGCCCGTCGATGGCGACGCCGCGCGCGTCGAAGAAGTCACGAGCGAACTGCACCGCAGCAATGCGCCGCTCCAGCTGGCCAATGGCAAGCTCGACCTCATGAGCTTCCAGAACCGCTTTCCGCAAGTGCGCATGGGGACGCGCCTGCTGCGCAAGGTGCCACGCACGGCGGGCAGCCCGGGTTTCGAACTGACCGGCATTTTGCTCCTGGCCCAGATCGGGGCGGACCTCGACCTGGCCGCATACGCCGGCGAAGGCACCGGCATCGACATCGTGCCCGCCGGCGAATTTTTGATCGCGCGCCGCGACGGCTTTTTGAATGTCGATCCCGACAGCAGCCGCATCGCCATCTCCGACAAGATCGTCAGCCGCGATGGCGTCAGCGCCAGGACCACAGGCAACCTGAACCTGAGTGGCGATTACGAAGAATTCGGCGAAGTCCAGGAACAGCGCACCATCGAAGGCGACAACATCACCGTGCATGCGGACGTGTATGGCCACGTGCTCTCGCGCGGCGGCGTCATCCGCCTGGAGCGCAACCTGGTTGGCGGCAGTGCGCGCAATATGAACGGCGGCGTGCGCGTGCTGGGCGTGGCCTCCAGCGCGACGATCCAGGCGGCCCGGGGCGACGTGGTGCTGGGACGGGCCGAGAACTGCGTGATTTCCGGTGCCCGCATCCGGGTCGACACCGCGATCAACTGTGAAATCATGGGCGACGACGTCGAGGTCACACATGCCGAGGGCAGCGCGATTGCCGGCCGGCGTGTCCGGATCGGCCACGCCGCGCCGTGGAAGCAGGGCGAGATGCTGGTGTATCTGCTGCGGCCTGATTGCGCGCGCATCGACGATGCCATGGCCCAGGTGCGCGAGCGGATCGGGCAGTTCGGCCAGCTCGCAGCACGCCACCGCGCATCGATCGAGACGCTGACGGCCCAGCCGCACCTGAGCACCTACCTGAAGATCGCGCCGCGCATCCGCAGTGGCGACCTGGTCCTCAAGCCCGAGCAGGTACCGCAATTCCAGCGCATGACCGATACCGCGGGGCCGGCGCTCAAGGAGCTCGGCCGCCTGTCGGACGAAGCGAAAAAGCTCGACGCCGAACGGCAGTCGGGGATGGCGGTGCTGGGTCGCCTGGAAGCGCAGCGCTACGACCGCGTCGGCGCGGCGCAGATCGCACTCGAGGCCATCGCCGGTGAGGTGCAGGTACGCGCGTTGCCGTACGAGCCGGATCTTGGCTGCATCTGGGACCAGGGGCCGCGCGACATCCGGCTGCGCCTGCGCGACGCCATCGGCACCGAATTGCTGCATGCCGGCCGCGAGGGCGCCTGGGCCTGGGATTCTGCATCCGCGACCGCCATGGGGTGATCCTCCCCCCCCGGGAGCGGCCAGTCTGAATTGATGGTAGTCAACATCAGGCTGGGAGGCAGGCATACGATGGTGGTCGGACTGACGAAGGATCCACCATGCACACCACATCGCGCGCGCCACGGTCTGGCGCACCCCGGGATTACCTCAGCTTCATGCTCGACGGGCAGGAGTACGGACTCGATTGCGCGCGCGTGCAAGAACTCAAACTGCTCAAGTCCCTTGAACGCTTCGCGGAAGACGGCGACATCATCGGCGGCGTGGCGCTGTCGCATGGCGTGATCCTGCCGGTGATCGATATGCGCACCACTGCTACCCAAGTAGTGGATGCGCACGGCGGTGTGGTGCACCCCGACACCGACGTGATCATCCTGCGCCTGTCGAGCGGTCTGGTAGGAATGGTGGTGGAAGGGGTGACGGGCATCGTGCACGTGCGCCCGGAGGCCGTGCAAACCGTCCCGGGCGAGGCGGGCGCCAGTTACCTGATCGGCATTGCCCGCATCGACGGCCGGTGCGTCGTGTTGATCGACATCGATGGCCTGATGTCGTTGTCACCGCGGCGGCCGCTCCGGGCCGCCTGACGGCGTCGTACTGCCAGCTTACGCCAGCGCTTCCAGCTGTTCCTGCAACTCTAGCCACTCCATCTCGAACGTTTCCAGATCGCGCGCGACGAATGCCTGGTCGGCCACCAGCGTCTTGAGACGATCCTTGTTGTGCGCATCGTAGATCGTCGGGTCGAGCAGGGCGGCATCGATCGTGGCCTTCTTTGCCTGCAGCTTGGCCATCTGCTCGTCCAGACGCTTGACCTTGTTCTCGATCGGTTTGCGCTGCGCGGCATTGCGCTGGCGTTCTTCGGCGCCCAGGCGCTTCTGTTCCTTGCGCTCGGCCGGCGTGGCGCTCGGCACCGGCGCGACGGGTGCAGCGGCCTTGGCCAGCGGCAGGATGTCGGTGCCTTTGCCCAGCTTGGTCTTGAACAGCCAGTCCTTGTAGTCGTCCAGGTCGCCATCGAACGGTTGCAAGCGGCCGTCTGCGACGATGATGAATTCATCGGTCGTCGCGCGCAGCAGGTGACGATCGTGGGACACGACGATCAGCGTGCCTTCGAACTGCGCCAGCGCCATCGTCAGCGCCTCGCGCGTTTCCAGGTCCAGGTGGTTGGTCGGTTCATCGAGCAGCAGCAGGTTCGGGCGCTGCCAGACGATCAACGCCAGCGCCAGACGCGCTTTCTCGCCGCCCGAGAACGGCTTGATCGAGCTGGTCACCATGTCGCCCGGGAAGTTGAAACTACCCAGGAAGTTGCGCAGTTCTTGCTCGCGCACGGTCGGCGCGATCTTGGCCAGGTGCCACAGCGGCGATTCATCGTGGCGCAGCATCTCGACCTGGTGCTGGGCGAAGTAGCCGATCGACAGGCCTTTACCAATGGTCGCTTCGCCGGTCAGCGGCATCAGCTCGCCCGCGATGGTCTTGATCAGCGTCGATTTACCGGCGCCGTTCACACCCAGCAGGCCAATGCGCTGGCCGATGGTCAGCGAAAAGTCGATGTGGTTGACGATGGTTTTCTTGCCGACCTTGTCGCCATGCTCGTCGAGCAGGAAGTAGCCGGCGTCGACCTTGTCGAGCACCAGCAGCGGATTCGGGGCCGACAACGGCTCGCGGAAGTCGAACGAGAACTCGGCCGCGGCGCGCAGCGGCGCCAGCTCTTCCATCTTGGCCAGGGCCTTCATGCGGCTCTGGGCCTGGCGCGCCTTGGAGGCTTGCGCCTTGAAGCGGTTGACGAACGACTCGAGGTGCGCGCGCTGGCGCTGCTGCTTCTCGAGTGCGCCAGCGGCCAGGATCATCTGGGCGGCGCGCTGGCGCTCGAAGCCCGAGTAGTTGGCCGTGTAGCGCTTCAGCTTGCGCTCGTCGATATGCACGATCACGTTGACGACTTCATCGAGGAAGTCGCGATCGTGGGAAATGATGATCAGGGTGCCCGTGTAGCGCTTGAGCCAGTCTTCGAGCCAGATGATCGCATCCAGATCCAGGTGGTTGGTCGGTTCATCGAGCAGCAGCAGGTCGGACGGGCACATCAGTGCCTGCGCCAGGTTCAGGCGCATGCGCCAGCCGCCCGAGAAGCTCGCCACCGGCTGGTTCATCTGCGCCAGCGAAAAGCCCAGGCCCAGCAGCAGTTGCTCGCCGCGCGACTGCACCGTGTAGCCATCGGCGTCGGCCAGCATGCCATGCAGCTCGCCCAGGCGCATGCCGTGGGCGTCGACGTCCGGGTGCGATTCCAGCTCTTCCAGCTCGGCCTGGAGTTTACGCAGGCCGACGTCGCCGTCGATGGCGTAATCGAGCGCCGCGCGGTCCAGCGCTGGCGTCTCTTGCGCCACGTATGCCATGCGCCATTTGGCCGGGAAGTCGATCTGGCCCTGGTCCGGGTGCAGCTCGTTACGGAGCATGCCGAACAGGCTCGATTTGCCGGCGCCGTTGGCGCCGATCAGGCCGATCTTGTCGCCCGGGTTGAGGGTCAGGTCGGCATCGACGAGCAGCGGCTTGGTGCCGCGCATCAGGCTGACGTTCTGGATACGGATCATGGTGTCGCTATCTTGTTGTGTGGCCGGCTGTGCCGGCCACGCGGTGATTGTGATGGGTTCCGGTTTTGTGCCGGATGATCTTGCTGGTATCGATCACCGCGTGGTCGGCATAGCCGACCACCCTACGATCAATGAGCGGCAGGAGTGTTGTTAAACGTTTTGCAGCTGTTCGGCCGTCAGCAGGAACACGGCGTCGTCGCCGATGCTCGTGGTCAGCCAGGTCAGGCCCAGGTGGCCGAAAGCGGCTTCGGCATACTCTCGCTCGTTGCCGATTTCGACCACCAGGATGCCTTCCGGCGTCAGGCGCTCGGCGGCGCCGGCGATGATCTTGCGCACCAGGTCCATGCCATCTTCGCCGCCGGCCAGCGCGATCTGCGGCTCGACCATGTATTCCTGCGGCAGCGTGCGCATCGATTCGGCGTTCACGTACGGCGGGTTGGTGATGATCAGGTCGTACTTCTTGAACGGCACGTTCTCGTACAGGTCGGACTCGATCGGGTTCACGCGCCCTTCGAGTTTGTATTCGCGGATATTCGTTTCGGCCACGGCCAGCGCATCCTTCGAGATGTCGATCGCATCGACCACCGCGTTGGCAAACGTATCGGCCATCATGATCGCCAGGCAACCACTGCCGGTGCACAGCTCGAGCACGTTTTCCACGCCATCCGGGTCCACCAGCCATGGGCTGAATTGCTGCGGAATCAGCTCGGCGATGAACGAGCGCGGCACCAGTACGCGTTCGTCGACATAGAAGCGGTATTCGCCCAGCCAGGCTTCCTTGGTGATGTAGGCGGCCGGCACGCGCTCGGTCACGCGGCGCTCGATCACGGCCAGCACCTGCAGCACTTCGTCGTCCAGCAGCTTGGCGTCGAGGAACGGCTCCAGGCGGTCGAGCGGCAGCTTCAGGGTGTGCAGGATCAGGTAGGCGGCTTCGTCGAACGCTTCGACGCTGCCGTGGCCGAAGAACAGCTTGGCACCGTTGAAACGGGTGATCGCATAGCGCAGCAGGTCGCGCGGCGTGGAGAATGAGGTGGTGGTCATGGCCTGGATGATGGGTTGTAAGACTTCAAGCGGCCAGCAGGCGCTGGAGCGTACGGCGATAGATATTCTTCAGGGGATCGATGTAGCGCAGTTCGATGTGCTCGTCGATTTTGTGAATGCTGGCGTTCGGTGGGCCGAATTCTATCACCTGAGGGCAGATGCGGGCGATGAAGCGGCCATCCGAGGTCCCTCCGGAGGTCGATAATTCGGTCTGCACGCCCAGTTCGTCGCTGATCGCAGTGCAGACGGCGTCCGACAACGTGCCTTTCTCGGTCAGGAAGGGCAGGCCGGACAAGGTCCAGTCCAGATCGTAGTCCAGGCCATGGCGATCCAGGATCGCATGCACCCGCGCCTGCAGGCCTTCGGCCGTGCTGGCGGTCGAGAAGCGGAAGTTGAAGTCCAGGCTCACGCTGCCCGGGATCACGTTATTGGCGCCGGTGCCGGCGGCGATGTTCGACACTTGCCAGCTGGTGGGCGCGTAGTACTCGTTGCCTTCGTCCCACACTTCCAGCGTCAGCTCGGCCAGTGCCGGCGCGGCCTGGTGGATCGGATTGCGCGCCAGTTGCGGATAGGCGATGTGGCCCTGGACGCCATTGACCGTCAGGTGGCCCGACAGCGAACCGCGGCGGCCATTCTTGATCGTGTCGCCCAGCACGTGGTTCGAGGTCGGCTCGCCCACCAGGCAGTAGTCGGGCGCAACGCCCCGTTCTTCGAGAAGGTCGCAGACGATGGCCGTGCCGTCGACCGCCGGGCCTTCTTCGTCGCTCGTGATCAACAACGCGATCGAGCCGCGGTGGTCAGGATACGCAGCGATGAACTCTTCGCAGGCGACGACCATCGCCGCGATCGACGTCTTCATGTCGGAGGCGCCACGGCCGTACAGCTTGCCGTCGCGCTGCGTCGGCATGAACGGCTCCGAGGTCCACTGGTGCAGCGGGCCGGCCGGCACCACATCGGTATGGCCGGCAAACACGAACAGCGGCGCATTCTCGCCCTTGCGGGCCCACAGATTGGTCACGCCGTTCGAGACGATCGTCTCGCACACGAAGCCCAGCGGCGCCAGCAGTTCGATCAGGCGCTGCTGGCAACCCTTGTCCTGGGGCGTGATCGAGTCGAGCGCGATCAGCTCTTCAGTGAGCAGCAGGGTGCGTGATGGCCTCATGCTGCTGCCCCGAATTTTTCTTCAAATGCAGCCGGTGAAAAACCGACCGTCACTGGTCCGGCGCCTTGCACGACCGGGCGCTTGATGACCGACGGGTTCTCGAGCATCAGCGCCATGGCGCTGTCGGCATCGACGATGGCCGCCTTGCGTTCGTCCGGCAAGTTGCGCCAGGTGGTGCCCTTGCGGTTGACCAGCGTAGTCCAGTCGAGGTCTTGCAGCCAGCTCTTCACCAGTTCAGGCGTAAGCCCCTGCTTCTTGAAGTCGTGGAAGGTGAAGTCGATGCCGTGATCCTGCAGCCAGGTGCGGGCTTTTTTCACGGTGTCGCAATTGGGGATGCCGTAGAGGGTAGTCGTCATGGGGGAAGTAAAATAGCGGGCGGCAGCACCGCCCGGGAACATCAGGTATTGAGCGTGAACTCGGTAAACGAGGCGCCGCCCTTGGGCTCGCTGGCCTTGTCGTCCAGCTGCTGCTGGACCTGGCTATCGGGCCCGTTGTTGAGCAGCCAGAGCAGGTTGGTGGCCGAGTCGGCGTTGGCCAGGCCTTCGTCCTGCGTCACGTGGCCTTCCTTGATCAGGTGGAACAGGGCGCCTTCGAACGATTGCGAGCCGGCCGACAGGCTCTTGTCCATCGCTTCCTTGATCTGGCTGATTTCGCCCTGTTCGATCAGGTCGGCAATGTAGCGGGTATTGAGCATGACTTCGACCGCGGCGCGGCGCGCACCGCCGGCAGCGGCCTTGACGAGTCGCTGCGACACGATGGCCTTGATGCTCGAGGCCAGGTCCTGCAGCAGCGCGTTGCGGTTTTCCAGCGGATAGAAGCTGATGATGCGGTTGAGCGCGTTGTAGCTGTTGTTGGCGTGCAGCGTGGCCAGCACCAGGTGGCCGGATTGCGCATAGGCCAGCGCGGCCTGCATCGTTTCGCGGTCGCGGATTTCGCCGATCAGGATGCAGTCGGGTGCCTGGCGCATCGAGTTCTTCAGCGCGATGCCGAAGTCGTGCGTGTCGCTGCCGATCTCGCGCTGGTTGACGATCGATTTCTTGTTCTTGAACAGGTACTCGATCGGGTCTTCCAGCGTCAGGATATGTCCGGTGCGCAGGTCGTTGCGATGGTCGAGCATCGACGCGATGGTGGTCGACTTGCCGGAGCCCGTGGCGCCTACGATCAGCATCAGGCCACGCTTTTCCATGATCAGTTCGGCCAGCACGGGTGGCAGGCCCAGCTCGGCCAGCGGCGGGATGGTCGCCGGGATGAAGCGGAACACGGCCGAGATCGAGCCGCGCTGGCGGAATGCCGACAGGCGGAACCGGCCCACGTTCGCGACGGACACGCCCATATTCAATTCATTGTCGCGCTGGAGTTCGTCGATCTGTTCTGGCGTGGCGATCTCGGACAGCAGCGACAGGATGTTCTCGGGTTCGAGGCGATGCTGGTTGATGGGAATGAGCGCACCGTTGATCTTGATGTGCACCGGGGAGTTCACGGCGAAGAACATGTCGGACGCGTTCTTCTCTTTCATCAGCTGGAACAGGCGGTCCATGGCCATCGCATCGTCTCCGTCAATCGGGAAATTACAAAAGCCGGGCGAACAGGTCGTCATGTCACCCGTTCGACCGGCTGGTCCTGCTACCTGCGCAATCAGTCGCCGCGCAGCAGATCGTTGATGGCCGTTTTCGAGCGCGTCTGTGCATCGACGCGCTTGACGATGACGGCGCAGTACAGGCTGTACTTGCCATCGGCGGACGGCAGGCTGCCCGAGACGACGACCGAGCCCGATGGCACGCGGCCATACGACACTTCGCCGGTGGCGCGATCATAGATCTTGGTCGACTGGCCGATGTACACGCCCATCGAGATCACCGAGTTTTCTTCGACGATCACGCCTTCGACGATTTCGGAACGGGCGCCGATGAAGCAGTTGTCTTCGATGATGGTCGGGTTGGCCTGCATCGGTTCGAGCACGCCGCCGATACCGACGCCGCCCGACAGGTGAACGTTCTTGCCGATCTGTGCGCACGAACCGACCGTGGCCCAGGTGTCGACCATCGTGCCTTCATCGACGTAGGCGCCGATGTTGACGTACGACGGCATCAGGACGACGTTCTTGCCGATGAAGCTGCCGCGACGTGCGACTGCCGGTGGCACCACACGGAAACCGCCGCGGGCGAAGTCTTCGGGCGTGTAGTCGGCGAACTTGGTCGGGACCTTGTCGTAGAACTGGATGTCGCCCGAGACGACCGGCACGTTGTTCTCGAGGCGGAACGACAGCAGCACGGCTTTCTTGATCCACTGGTTCACGACCCAGGTGCCGGTATCCTTCTGCGCGACGCGCAGGCTGCCGTCGTCAAGGCCCGCGAGCACATGGGCGACTGCGTCACGCAGTTCGGCGCTGGCGCTGTTCGGGCTGATGTCGGCGCGCTGTTCCCAGGCGGTGTCGATGATGTTCTGGAGTTGTTGGGTCATGGTGCTGTTCTTGGTTGGAATGATTTCAGGGGTGCAGAGGCGTCAGGCGAGGCCCTGGCAGAACTGGACGATGCGGTTGGCCGCTTCCAGTCCTTCGTCGACGCTGGCCACGAGGGCCATGCGGATGCGGTCCTGGCCCGGGTTCTGCCCGTGCGCATCGCGCGCCAGGTAGCTGCCCGGAAGGACCGTGACATTATAGTCGGCGTACAGGCGCCGTGCGAAGTCGACATCCGATAGCCCGGTACGGCGCACGTCGGCCCACAGGTAGAAGCCGGCGTCGGGCAGTTCGACGTCCATCACCTGCTTGAGCAGCGGCGTGATCAGATGGAACTTCTCTTTGTACAGCGTGCGGTTGTCCTGCACGTGCTGCTCGTCGTTCCAGGCCGCGATCGACGCTGCCTGCACGGGTGGCGACATCGCGCCGCCGCAGTAGGTGCGATACAGCAGGAAGCGCTTCATCGCCACCGTGTCACCGGCCACGAAGCCCGAGCGCATGCCCGGCACGTTCGAGCGTTTCGACAGGCTCGAGAACACGATCAGGTTGCGATACGGCTGCTCGCCGCTGCTGCGGCCCAACTGGTGCGCTGCTTCCAGCGCGCCCAGCGGGGGCGTGCTGCCCGTATAGATCTCGGAATAGCATTCGTCGGCCGCAATCAAGAAGCCCCAGCGGTCCGACAGCGCGAACAGGTCGCGCCAGTCGTCCAGCGTCAGCGTGGCGCCGGTCGGGTTGCCCGGCGAGCAGACATACATCAGCTGCACGCGCGGCCATACGTCATCTGGCACGCTTGCGTAGTCGGGCGCGAAATTGCGGCCCGGCTCCGAGTTGACGAACCACGGCGCGGCGCTGGCCAGGTAGGCCGCGCCCTCGTAGATCTGGTAGAACGGGTTCGGGCAGACCACCAGCGGATCGGGCCTGGACGCGTCGATCACGCACTGCGCGATGGCAAACAGCGCCTCGCGCGAGCCGTTCACCGGCAGCACCATCGTGGCCGCATCGAGCGCCGGCAAGCCGTAGCGCCGTTCGAGCCAGCCCGCGATCGCGGTGCGCAAGGGCTCGCTGCCGATCGTGCTCGGATAACTGGCCAGGCCCGATACCGCATGCATCAGTGCTTTCTCGATGAACGCGGGCGTCGGATGCTTCGGCTCGCCGATGCCAAGACTGATGGGCGTGTAATCCGGGTTCGGTGTGACGCCGGCAAACAACTGGCGCAGTTTTTCGAACGGGTAGGAATGGAGTTTGTCGAGATGGGGGTTCACGGCGATACCAGTGTGCGCTTTTGGCTAATTTTTCATTATAGCGCCAGGAATCGCCGCCACGGCGCATACACTTAAAGTGATTTGCGGTAACATCTGACGTCAATACCCACCTGTAATGTCCACGCCGAAAGTCGATTTCCGTGCCGATCAATTACGCGCGCAGCCTGACCGGACACGCCCGCACGCCGGGCGCCAACCGCCACCTGGGCGTGGCGCTGGCTTTTGTTGCCGGCGCCATCAATGCAGGCGGCTTTCTGGCAGTGCGCGAGTACACGTCGCACATGACCGGCATCGTATCGGGTGCGGCCGATCATCTGGTGCTCGGCCAGACCGACCTGGTGCTCTCGGCGCTGGGCGCCTTGTTCAGCTTCATGCTGGGCGCGGCCAGCACCGCGATTCTCGTCAATCTCGTGCGCCGTCATGGCCTGCACAGCGGGTTCGCGCTGCCGCTGGTGCTCGAGGCGATCCTGCTGCTGGTGTTCGGCATCCTGGGCGCCCGGCTCAATGACATCGATGCGCTGTTCATCCCGCTGACCGTGATGCTGCTGTGTTTCATGATGGGCTTGCAGAACGCCGTCATCACCAAGGTCTCGCACGCCGAAATCCGCACCACCCACATGACCGGCATCGTGACCGACATCGGCATCGAGCTGGGCAAGCTGGCGTACTGGAACCGGGACGGCGGCCTGCACCAGCCGAAGGTCACGGCCAACCTGGGCCGCCTGGCCCTGATGACGGCGCTCCTGGCCGCATTCTGTATCGGCGGCGTGGTCGGCGCGCTGGGCTTCAAGCACCTGGGCTACCTGTCGACGATTCCGCTGGCCGCGTTCCTGTGCGTACTGGGCATCGTGCCGGTGGTCGACGACACGCTGCGCGTGCTGGGGCGTGGGCGGCGGGCCGGGCACGACGCCTGAACGCAGTTTGCCGGCCCGGAGTGACCGCTCAGGCAGCCTGCGCGCGCCAGGCGCCGGGATTGATGCCGCTCCACTCGCGAAACGCGTGCGTGAACGCGCTCTGGTCCTGGAATCCCAGCAAAAAGGCGACGTCGGCCAGGCCCAGCTCGCGCCGCCGCAGGTAGTCCTGCGCCAGAGTGAAACGCACGCCATCGAGCACCTGCTGGAAGCTCGATCCGGCCTCGGCCAGCTTGCGCTGCAATGTGCGCGCCGACAATCCCAGTTCCGCCGCCACCGGCGCCAGGCGTGCCTGGCCATCGGGCAGCCGCTGCGTCAGCGCCGCCGTCACCCGCGCCACGATGCCGTCGGCGGCCAGGGCGCGCTGCGCCAGCAGCCCCTCGGCATGCTGGTGCAGCACCGGATAAAGGCTGGGGTCGGCGTTTGGCACCGGCATGTCCAGCAGCGCCACGTCGAAGGCGGCGCAGTGGCGCGGCGCGTCGAAGGTGGGCGCAATGCCCAGCACGCGCCGGTATTCGTCGTGGCCGTGGCCCGGATCTGCGTGCCGGAAGCGCATCGCCTGCGGTAGCAGCGGTCGGCCCGCCATCCAGCTGCTGAACACGGCAATGCCGGCATACACGCTTTCGGCCAGGTGACGCGTGGCGTCCGGATAGCGGCTGAGCCATTCATACTGAGCCTGCGCGCCCTCGATTCCCAGCCGGCTGCGGCCCAGGTCGTGCGCGAGCGATTCATAGCGCTGCGTCAGCGCCATGGCATGGCCGAAACTGCTGCAGGCCAGCAGCAGCAGGCCGTATGCGCTGTAGGTTGCGGGGCGCACCTGTTCGCCGACATGCAGGCCGAAGAACGGATCGTTCGCCAGGCGCGCGCCAGCATCGAGTAGAGCAATGTAGCGTGCTGTCGACAGGGTGGCGGGCAACGGCTCGAGTGCATCGGCGGCAAGGCCGACGGCAGCGGCAAGCGCATCGCGCGTCACACCGCGGGCGAGCGCAGCATCGAGCAGCGCCTGCAGGTAGGCGCCAGTCACGCGGGCGTGATGGGGCAAGTGTGGCGTGATGGAGCAAGGCGATGGCATGAATGCGCAATAC
Organism: Massilia aurea; assembly: GCF_014200505.1. Classification (GTDB taxonomy): domain Bacteria; phylum Pseudomonadota; class Gammaproteobacteria; order Burkholderiales; family Burkholderiaceae_D; genus Telluria; species Telluria aurea_B. The sequence goes on from NZ_JACHBX010000006.1 coordinate 147,469, forward strand.
AGTTGGCGAAGCCGTGACTAGTCTGGCAAAAAGGGCAACTTGTGCCCAGTATAACGGGAAGCGTATCGATGCGGCGTTGGAACGGCTGGAGTAACAAGGTAATGGCGGTACGACTGCAAGACCGAACCCGGGCGCTGGATGCCCGGCGATGTGTGGTGTCACGCCGGTCCGGTCCCCCCGGCTGCATGCGCGCCAACGCAATGGTGCGGCCATGGTGACGTTCCCGCCACCGCGCGACTGGGACGTGCTCGTGATCGGCGGCGGCATCACGGGCGCCGGCGTCCTGCTCGAAGCGGCGCGCCGTGGCCTCAAGACGCTGCTGGTCGAGCAGGCCGACTTTGGCTGCGGCACCTCGAGCCGCTCGTCGAAGCTGATGCACGGCGGCCTGCGCTATCTGGCTGCCGGCAGCCTGCGCCGCACGCGCGACGCGGTGGCCGAGCGCGAGGCGCTGCTGCGCGCAGCGCCCGGCCTGGTCGATGCGCAGCCGTTCGCGTTCGCCAACCATGGCGCCGACCTCACGCGTCGCCTGGGCCTGCTGTCGATGCTGCGCGTGGTCGACCTGCTCACCGGGCGGCGCGAACCGCAATGGCAGCGCCAGGACGCGCTGCGCAAACCGGCGCCGGATGCGCCCGATCCGCGCAGCGCCGGCAGCATCCGCTACACCGATGCCAAGACCGACGATGCGCGCCTCGTGCTGCGCGTGCTGGGCGAGGCGCGCACGCATGGCGCGGTGGCCTGCAATTACGTGACCGTGCAATCGCTGGTGCGCGATGGCGGCAAGGTGCATGGCGCCTTGCTGCGCGACGAGCGCACCGGCGCCGAGACGGCCGTGCGCGCGCGCCTGGTGATCGACGCCACCGGCGCGCCGCCGGCGCCTGCCAGCGCCGACGGCAACACCAATGCGCCGCGCCTGCGCTGGCTGCGCGGCAGCCACCTGCTGCTGCCGGCCGACCGCCTGCCACTGACCGAAGCCGTCAGCCTGCTGCATCCGGTCGACGGTCGTCCCGTGTTTGCCTTTCCGTGGGAGGGCGTGACGCTGGTGGGCACAGCCGACATCGACCAGGCCGACGACGTCAACGCCCAGCCGAGCATCACGCGCCGCGAATTCGATTACCTGATGGCGGCCGTGCAGGCCCAGTTTGCGCCGCTGTCGCTGGTTGATGCCGACGTGCTGGCCACATTTGCCGGCGTGCGTCTCGTGTTCGACAGTGGCAGCGATGGCGTATCGATCAGCGACAAGCGCGAGCACCTGGTGTGGTCCGAGCCCGGCCTGGTGTCGGTTGCGGGCGGCACGCTGACCACGTTCCGCCTGGCCGCGCGCGACGTGCTGCGCGAAGCGGCGCGCCAGTTGCCGGGCTGGCAGATGCGCACCGAGCGCGGCGCCGTGTTCGCGCGTGCCAGTGCGCCGGCGCGACGCGACCTCCCGCCCAATGTACTGCGCCGGCTGACGGGCCGCCACGGCGCGCACGTCAAGGCGCTGCTCTCGGCCGCGCACGCGGGCGAACTCGAATGCATTCCGGGCACGCACACGCTGTGGGCCGAGCTGCGCTGGGCGGCGCGCGCCGAACAGGTGTACCGCCTCGACGACCTGCTGCTGCGCCGCACGCGCCTGGGCATCCAGCTGAACGACGGCGGCGCCGCCCTCATGGGCCGGGTGCGCGCGATCTGCCAGAGGGAGCTGGGGTGGGACGATGCACAGTGGGAGGCGCAGGAAAAACGGTATATCGCGGCGTGGCGGTTGCAGCACGCGGTGCCGCCTTCCGCGTAGCCGGCAGGCTCAGGGCGCGCGGCCGCCGCGCACGGTTTCCAGCGTCGTCCCCGCCTGCAGCATGACGACCTGATTGCGCCCGCGTGCCTTGGCCTCGTACATGGCCCGGTCGGCCGAGATGAACAGCGAACGCAGATCGTCGAACAGCGTCGGCACGATGCAGGCCACGCCCACGCTGGCCGTGACCACGCTGGCGCACTCGGCGCGCGGGTTCGGCATGGCCAGGCGCTCGATATGGGCGCGGATGGTTTCACCGAGACTCGCGGCGTTTGCGGCGCTCGTATCGGCCAGCAGCACGACGAATTCTTCGCCGCCATAGCGCGCCGCGAGATCGGTCGGGCGCATCGCATGCGATTGCAGCGCTTCGGCGATCGCCTGCAGGCAGGTGTCGCCGGCGGCGTGGCCCAGGCTGTCGTTGTAGCCCTTGAAATGGTCGACATCGATCACGATCAGCGACAGCGGCTGGCCATTGCGGATCGCGCGCTGCCATTCTTTTTCGAGGAAGGCGTCGAAGTGGCGGCGGTTGGCGATGCGCGTGAGCGGGTCGACCAGGGCGGCATGCTGCAGCGCCGTCTCGGACTGCTTGTGGTGCGTGATGTCGTGCAGCAGGATCACGAACAGGGTTTCGTCGCCGGCCATCGGCGAGAGCCCCATGTCGATCGCGCGCAGTGCGCCGTCGGGCTGGCGCAGCAGCACTTCGCGCGTGCCGCGGCAGCGCGCAGCAGCATGCTCGTTCGACGGGTTGGCGAAGAAGGCGGCGTAGTCGTGGGCCGCCGGCGGCTCGAGCAGGTCATACAGCGGGCGCCCAACGAGCAGGTTGCGCGGCTGCGCCAGGAAGCCTTCGCTGGCCGGGTTGGCAAAGGCGATGCACCCGCTTGCATCGACGAGCATCAGGCCTTCATCCATCCCGTCGACGACCAGCTGGAGGCGCTCGGCCTGCTGTTTCTGGCTGTCGCTGCTGCTGCGCAGGCGCAGTTGGGCGCGCACACGCGCGCAGACTTCGGCCATGCGCACCGGCTTGGCAATGTAATCGGCAGCGCCGGTGTCGAAGCCGGCGACGACGTCATCGGTCTCGCCGCATTCGGTGATGAAGATGACGGGAATATGGGCGGTGTCGGGCGCGCGCTTGAGGCGGCGGCAGATTTCCAGCCCGTCGAGGTCGGGCAGGCGGACGTCGAGCAGGATCAGGTCGGGCTGCACGCGCTGCGCGATGTCGAGCGCGCGCTTGCCGGTGCTGGCGACAAAGGTCTGGTACCCCTGCTGTCGCATCATGTCTTGCAACAAGCCGACGCTGTCGGGGGCGTCGTCGACGATCAGAATGGCGGATTGGCGCGCCGGAGCTGCGAGCGCTAGAGCAGGGTGCATCATCAATTGCGGAAAGACCTCATCAGTGTGAGGAAATCATAACCGCAATCCAAGGTAATCAGACAACTGATCTTGCCAGAAACCCACCGCATGATACAGTTGTTGCAATAATGCAACTGAACCGGTGTTGGCCCGCGAATGACCCGCGGGCCACACGGGCTGTTACAGCATGCCGGCGATGAGCTTGCCGAGGATGGCGATGCCTTCGCGAATGCGTTCCGGCGGCACCGTCACGAACGACAGGCGCAGCGTGTTCGACGCCGGATCGTTGGCGTAGAACGGCGCGCCCGGCACGAAGGCCACTTTGGCGGCCAGCGACTGCTCGAGCAGTTTCATGGCATCGATCTGCTGCGGCAGCGTGACCCAGATGAACATGCCGCCTTCCGGCTCAGTCCAGCTGACGCTTGTCGGGAAGTGTTCTTTCATCGCGTCGAGCATGCACTGGCACTGGTCGCTGTACAGCTTGCGGATGGTCGGAATGTGCTCGTCGAGGAAACCGTCCTTGACGACTTCATGCACGACCATCTGCGTGAGCTGCGCGGTGTGCAGGTCGGCGGCCTGCTTGGCCAGCTCGAGGCGGCGCACCAGCGGCAGCGGGGCGCACACGTAACCAAGGCGGATGCCGGGCGTGAGCACCTTCGAGAACGAGCCCATGTAGATGACGCCGTCCGGGTTCATCGCAACCATCTTCGGCATCGGCTCGCCGCGGTACGACAGCGAACCGTACGGATCGTCCTCAATCAGCGGGATGGCCAGGCGCGCGCAGGTTTCCACCAGTTCGCGACGGCGCTCGAGCGACAGGCTGCGGCCGGTCGGGTTCTGGAAGTTCGGCAGCGAATACAGCATGCGCGCGCCCTTGGCGACGGCATCGATCGACGACGGCACCAGGCCATGCTCGTCGGTGTCGACCGATTTGAATTCGGGACGGTACACCGAGAACGCCTGCAGCGCGCCCAGGTAGCTCGGGGTTTCGACCAGCACGCGGCTGCCTTCGTCGACCAGCACCTTGCCGAGCAGGTCGAGCGCCTGTTGCGAGCCGGAGGTCATCAGGATCTGTTCCGGCAGAATGGTCGAGCCTTCGGTCGACAACGAATTGGCAATCCATTCGCGCAGTGGCGCGTAACCGTCGGTCGGGCCGTATTGCAGCGCCACTTTGCCGGCTTCGCTCAGCACCTTGTCGTAGGCCGCTTTCATGCGCTCGACCGGGAAGGTCGCAGGCGATGGCAGGCCGCCGGCAAACGAAATAATGTCCGGACGCTGGGTGATCTTCAGGATTTCGCGGATGAAGGAGCTTTGCAGCTGCGCGGCGCGTTCCGAGAACTGCCACTGGATAGGATTGGGGTTGTCGATTTTCATACTTGTCTCGCAGGAAGGGGCACGGTCGTGCCGGGCCATTATATAGAACACGCCGGGTAGGCGATCTCTTGTCGGCGGACGGCGCCGGGTCAGCGCCACCCGTCATGACAGTAAAGGAAACACCGGCGAATGTGCGCCGGTTATTGCCACGCAAACGCTGTTTTTATGCCACTTCGACGATCATCTCGATCTCGACGCAGGTGCCGCGCGGCAGCGAGGCAACGCCAAAGGCCGAACGTGCATGCTTGCCGGCGTCGCCGAATACGTCGCCGATCAGTTCCGATGCGCCGTTCGTGACCAGGTGCTGCTCGTTGTACTCCGGGGTCGATGCGACCAGGCTCATGAGCCTGACAATGCGCTTGACGCGGGTCAGGTCGCCGCCGACGGCTTCCTGCAGCGTGCCGATCAGGTCGATGGCGACCGAGCGTGCAGCAGCCTGGCCGTCGGCGGTGGTCTTGTCGCGGCCCAGGATGCCGGCGTTCGGCGAACCGTCGGCGTTCTTGGCGATGTGGCCCGAAATGAACACGAGGTTGCCGGTCTGGACATACATGACGTAGGCCGCTGCCGGGGTCGCTGGCGCTTCCAGCGTGATGTTCAGTTCTTTGAGTTTGTCGTAGACGGTCATGGAATTTCCAGGGTGCGTGAATGAATCCGGTATTGTACGTCGAGCGCAGTTGGTCGAGCGAACCGTGCTGCCCGTCGTGCGACCCGATCATGCGGCGTGGCGGCGTACCTGCAGCCGACGGCCGGCGCATACGACGCCGATCACGGCCAGTGCAAACAGGCAGTTGCTCAGCGCCAGCCGCTCGCCGAGCAGCACCGCCGCGCCGAGCAAGCTCATGAACGGCTGCAGCAGCTGCACCTGGCCGACTCGCGCGATTCCGCCTAACGCCAGGCCGCGATACCAGAAAAAGAAGCCGACGAACATCGAGATCGCCGTGACATACGCCAGCCCTGCCCAGGCAGCGGGACCGACGGCGGCAACGTCGACCGGGTGGCGCGCAAGATGCCAGGCCAGCATCGGCGCGGCGAGCGGTACGGCCAGCAGCAGCGCCCAGCAAATCGTCTCGGGTCCACCCAGCGTGCGCGCCAGCTTGCCGCCTTCGGCATAGCCCATCGCGCCGGCGGCCAGCGCCGCAAACATCAAGAGGTCGGCCGGTGCCAGCACGCCGCCACCCTGGAGCAGCGCGAACGCCACCACGATTGCCGCGCCGAGCACGGCCATGAGCCAGAAGGCCGGTGAAGGCCGCTCGTCGCCACGCAGCGCTGCATAGATCATTGTCATCAGCGGCAGCAAGCCGGCCAGCACGGCGCCGTGCGCGGCGGGCAGGGCGCGCAACGCCATTGAACTGAGCAAGGGAAAGCCGATCACCACGCCCAGCATCACAAGTCCAAGAGGCAACCAGGCGCCCCGTGGCGGCAGCGGGCCGCGGCGCCAGACAAGCCAGCCGGCAGCCAGCGCGGCCGCGCCCAGCGCCCGGGCCAGCGCCGCGAACAGCGGATCGAGATCCATGACCGCCATGCGGGTGAATGGCATGGTCAGGCTGAACATGGCCACGCCTGCCAGCCCGAGCAGCATGCCGCGGGATTCGTCGCGGCTGGTGGGCGAGGCGGGGTGGGCGATGGCGGTCATGCGGCTCCTTTAGCAGGGGTTGTGTGAGTGAAGTACTTGGGACTATCCTACGACCACCGACCAATACAGTCCCAGTACAGTTGCCCCGATAATTTACCCACTGTGGTGGAGCGATGACCAATACACCCGCTTTTGCTTTTACCCGTGCCGAGGGCGAGCCGCTGGCCGAGCAAATCGTGCGCGCCGTGGCCGCGCGCGTCGACGAGCGCCTGCTGCGGCCGGGTGCACGCATGCCGTCGATTCGCCAGTTCGCTGCCAGCCACGGCGTCTCGCCATTCACCGTGGTGGCCAGCTACGACCGGCTGGTGGCGCAGGGTTATCTGGAATCGCGGCGTGGCGCCGGCTTCTTCGTACGAGAGAGGCAGCCGGTGCCGGCGCGGCTGGCGACGCAACCAGCCGCGGTGCCGGATTCGCTCGACATCGCCTGGCTGGTGCGCAGCATGTTCCGCCAGGCGCCGCTCGGTTTTCAGCCCGGTTCCGGGGTGTTGCCGGTCGGCTGGCTGGATGGCCCGGCGGTGGCCAATGCGCTGCGCGCGCTGAGTCGCCAGAATTGTGATGGCCTGCTGGGCTATGGCCCGCCGCACGGCTTTTTGCCGCTGCGCCAGCAACTCCAGCTGAAGCTGGCCGAGATGGAAATCGAGGCCGGGCCGGAGCAGCTCGTGACCACGCTCGGCGTGACCCAGGCGCTCGACCTGGTGGCGCGCGAATTCTGCCAGCCGGGCGACACGGTGCTGGTCGACGATCCGGCCTGGTTCCTGATGTTCGGATCGTTCGCGGCCCTGGGCCTGAAGGTGGTCGGCGTGCCGCGTCGGGCCGATGGGCCGGACCTGGCGCAGCTCGAGCACCTGGCCGCACTGCACCGGCCGCGCCTGTTCGTCATCAATTCGGTCTTGCACAATCCGACGTCGTCGTCGATATCGGCGGCCAAGGCATTCCAGGTGCTGCGCCTGGCCGAACAGCACGGGTTTCTGGTGGTCGAAGACGATATCTATTGCGACTTGCACCCGGGTGGCGCCACGCGCCTGGCTGCACTGGACGGCTTGCAGCGCGTGATCTACCTGGGCGGGTTTTCGAAATCGATGGCGGCCAATCTGCGGGTGGGCTTCATCGCCACCTCGCGCGAGCGCGCGCTGCGATTGTCGGACCGCAAGATGCTCGCCACGCTCAGCACGAGCGACCTTGGCGAGCGGGTCGTCTACAAGATCCTGAGCGAGGGCCACTACCGCAAACATCTCGACCGCATCCGGGCGCGCCTGGACAAGGCGCGGCCCGGGGCGCTGCGCCGGCTTGAAACGCTGGGCCTGGCGGTCGAGTCGGCACCGGCGGCCGGCATGTTTGTCTGGGTCGATGCCGGCTGCGATACCAATGCGCTGACGGCGCGCGCACTCGGGTTGGACATCTTGCTGGCGCCGGGCAGCCTGTTCTCGCCCAACCAGCAGCCATCGACCCGCATGCGCCTGAACCTGGCGGCGCTGCAGGATCCGGCCGTCTGGCGCTTTCTGGAGACGCGCGGCGCCTGACGTCGGGACGTCTGGATATTGCTTATCAAAAATATCTCTTGAAATCCCCCGGCAGGGCCACATATGCGTCCGAGTCTGACCAACCCCTATTTGTCTTTAACGAGGAACAAGATGGCACACGCCGAAAAAGAAACCCTTGGATTTCAGGCTGAAGTAAAACAGCTGCTGCAACTGATGATTCACTCCTTGTACTCCAACAAGGAAATCTTCCTGCGCGAATTGATCTCGAACGCGTCGGATGCCTCCGACAAGCTGCGCTTCGAGGCGATCAACAATGACGCCCTGTACGGCAACGACCACGAACTGAAAATCAAGGTGGCGTTCGACGCCGCCGCCAAGACGATCACGATCTCGGACAACGGTATCGGCATGAACCGTGACGAAGTGATCTCGCACCTGGGCACCATCGCCAAGTCGGGCACCAAGGAATTCTTCAGCAAGCTCTCCGGCGACCAGCAGCAGGACGCAGCGCTGATCGGCCAGTTCGGCGTGGGCTTCTATTCGGGCTTCATCGTCGCCTCGAAAATCACCGTCGAGACCCGCCGCGCAGGCGCCGACGCAGCCGAAGGCGTGCGCTGGGAGTCTGCCGGCGAAGGCGATTACAGCATCGAACAGATCGAAAAAGCCGGTCGCGGCACCGATGTGATCCTGCACCTGCGCGACGGCGAAGAAGAACTGCTGTCGGCATGGAAGCTCAAGTCGATCATCCGCAAATACTCGGACCACATCTCGCTGCCGATCGTGATGCAGAAAGAAGAGTGGGACGAAGAGAAGAAGGAAACCGTCCTGAAGGACGACGTCGAGACCGTGAACCAGGCCAGCGCGCTGTGGGCACGCTCGAAGAACGACATCACCGAAGAGCAGTACAACGAGTTCTACAAGCACGTCTCGCACGACTTCCAGGAACCGCTGACCTACACCCATAACCGGGTCGAGGGCCGCAGCGAATACACGCAACTGCTGTACGTGCCGGCGCACGCACCGTTCGACCTGTGGGACCGCAACAAGCGCGGCGGCATCAAGCTGTACGTCAAGCGCGTCTTCATCATGGACGACGCCGAGCAGCTGATGCCGACCTACCTACGCTTCATCAAGGGCGTGATCGACTCGAGCGACCTGCCACTGAACGTCTCGCGTGAAATCCTGCAGGAGTCGCGCGACGTGCGCGTGATCCGCGAAGGTTCGACCAAGCGCGTGCTGGGGATGCTGGAAGAAATGGCGAACTCGGACGAGCAGGCCGGCAAGGACAAGTACGCGACCTTCTGGAAGGAATTCGGCCAGGTGCTCAAGGAAGGCGTGGGCGAGGATGCGACCAACAAGGACCGCATCGCCAAGCTGCTGCGCTTTGCCTCGACCGCCAATGACTCGGACGCCCAGACCGTCTCGTTCGCCGACTATATCGGCCGCATGAAGGAAGGCCAGGACAAGATCTATTACGTCACGGCTGACAACTACAACGCCGGCAAGAACAGCCCGCACCTGGAAATCTTCCGCAAGAAGGGTGTCGAAGTCATCCTGATGACCGACCGCGTCGACGAGTGGATGCTGTCGTTCTTCACCGAGTTCGAAGGCAAGGAACTGGTATCGGTCGCCAAGGGCGGCCTGGACCTGGGCGCGCTGGAAGACGAGACCGAGAAGAAGGAACATGCCGAGACCGAAGCCGGCTACAAGGAACTGGTCGAGAGCATGAAGGGCGCGCTGGGCGAGAAGGCCAAGGAAGTGCGCGTGACGTTCCGCCTGACCGATTCGCCGGCCTGCCTGGTGGCGGATGACAACGAGCTGTCGGGCAACCTGTTGCGCATGCTGAAAGCTGCAGGCCAGGACGCGCCAGAGTCGAAGCCGATCCTCGAGATCAACCCGGACCACCCGCTGGTGCAGCGCCTGAAGTACGAAGACACGACGAGCCCGCGCTTTGCCGACTGGTCGCACATCCTGTTCGATCAGGCGATGCTGGCCGAAGGCGGCAGCCTGAGCGATCCGGCGTCGTTCGTGAAGCGCCTGAACGAAATGCTGCTCTCTGGCGCGAAGTAAGCGCTTGATCGCTTAGTGTAAAAGCCGCCGCTCCCGTTACCGGGAGCGGCGGCTTTTTTATGCGCGCTGATCGGCGCTGCTGGTCGACCTACAGGTGGCGCACTTCGGCTGGCGCTGTATGCCAGTTGTCGTTGCGGCCATCGATATAGCGCACCGGCGCCGCCATCAGCGCATCGACCGGCAGATCGTCCAGGCTGGCGACCGTCACCGCAACGAACGGTCCCGCAGCGACTGTCGTGAAGACATGGATGCCGCACACGCTGCAGAAAGCGTGACCGTCACGTTGCGCGCCGAAGCGGTAGTCGCGCAGCGTCTCCTGCCCCTGCAACAGGTGAAACGCCGTGGGCGCGACGATAAATGCCCAGAACCGCAGCTTGGTGCAGATCGAGCAGTTGCACTTGACCGTGCCAGCGGCCAGGTCGATGTCGGCCTCATAGCGTACCGAACCGCAGTGGCAACTGCCGTGAAAGGTGGTCATTCAGGTCGCCATGCCATGGCCATGGCGAAGGGTCCAGGTAGCACGGTTGATGCCGTACGCCGCGACGGACGTGCCATGCCACGTTTCAACGCTGCGATACGTCATGCCCAATTTGTCCATCACGCGCCGCGACGCGGCGTTTGCAGGGTCGCAGATCGCGCACAGCAGCGGCACCTCCAGATCGTCGAAGGCAAAGCGTGCCATGCGCTCGGCTGCTTCGATCGCATAACCCTGGCCCCAGCGATCGGGCCGCAGGCGCCAGCCGATTTCATGCGGGTTGGATGTGTCGTGCTCGAGATGCTGGATACAGCCGGCGCCGATCAACTCGCCCGAGTCGCGTTCGATCAGGCTCCACCACGCGTAGCCGAGCGCTTCCCAGCGCGCCTTGACCCGAGCGATCACGGCGTGCGTGTCGTCGGGTGTTTCGGGCTGGCCCGAAATGAAGCGCATGACGAGCGGGTCACTGTTAAGCCGGCGCAGGCCGTCGTAATGTGCTTCCTGCATCGGTTCGAAGCGCAGCCGCGCGCTGTCCAGGACCGTCATCGTTTATTGTTGATGTCGGCGCAAAACGCGTCCAGCAGACGCAAGCCGTCGGGCCAGTCGCCATAGCCTGAATCGGTGGTGACGTGGCCGGCGTCGCCGATCTCGACCAGTTTGCTGCCCCAGGCGTCGGCAAACGACTGGGTGCGCTCGAGGGTGGCGTAAGGATCGTTCGTGCTGGCCACGATCATGCTGGGAAACGGCAGCGGCGTGCGTGGGGCCGGCGCCCAGTTCCCAGCAGGGATCGGGAACGATGGCCGCTCGACGTCGCTGGGCGCCACCAGAAACGCGCCCGCTACTTTCAGGGGCGAACCCGACAGCGCCCAGTGCGCGACCAGCATGCAGCCGAGGCTGTGCGCCACCAGCACCGGGGCGCCGCTGCAGCCGGCGATGGCTTCTTCCATCTCGGCCACCCACTCGTCGCGGTCGGGGTTGGTCCAGTCGCGGTGCTCCGCGCGGCGCCATGCCGGATTGCGCTCGTGCCACAGCGATTGCCAGTGGTGGGGCCCGGAATTGAACAGACCGGGCAGGATCAGTACGTCACACGTCATCTTGTTTCTCCTTGATGGGAATGGTCAGCGTCGGCGCCATTGTGATGGACTGGGCGCGGCGCGTGGCGCCGCAGCGGGCGCAGCGCGCGCTCGAACAGGCGCTTGAACACGTCCTTGCGCTGCTCGGTCAGCATGCCGAGCAGGGCCGTTGCGAAGGCGACGGCGGCCGACAGAGCCAGCACGTCGGTCACGCTGGCGGGATCATGCGGATACAGCTCGGGCCAGCCGATCAGCACCAGCGCATGCGACAGGTACAGCGTCAGCGTATAAGCGGCGAACAGCCGGATGGGCCGCGCCACGCGCAGCAGGCCGGTAAAGCCGGCAAAGCGTGCACAGGCGAAGTTGAGGACAACGATCAGGCCGAAGGCGTAGTCGGCCAGGAAACGGTCGGCATTACCGAGTGCAACGTATTGACCGAGCCAGCTGGCGCGGCCGGCCTCGCGCAGCAGTTCCTCGACGCCGTATGCCTCGTAGGCAACCAGCAAGACCATGCTCAGCCCCCAGCCGGCGCGCGCCGCTGTACGGCCCAGGCTGTAGCGCACCTGCCAGTGATACAGCGCGACGCCGGCCAGCCAGACGGGCAGCAGGAGCCACAGCTTGTAACCCATGACGGCCAGCAGCAGGGCAATTGCCGGCAGGCGCCATGGGCGGCGCACGTAACAGGCGACGCCGAACAGGACATAGAACCAGACTTCATAATTGAGCGACCACCAGGGGGCGAGCCAGGGCGGGTACTCCGACAGTTTCCACAAGTCGCCCATGAACAACAGGTGGAATGGGACATAGAACCAGGGCTTGGCCACCTGATAGCTCGCGTCCATGCCGGGGACATGCGGGCCCTGGCTCAGGTAAGCGCACAGGAAGCCCAGCAGCAGCACGGGCAGGGCCACCGAATAGATCCGGGCCGCGCGTGCAACGGTGAAGTCGAGTGCATCGGGGCGGCGTGTCTGTGTGGTGTAAGCAATAACGAAGCCGGACAGCACGAAGAAGGCCATGACCGATTCGCGGCCAAGCAGCGTCCAGTGCTGGGAGCCGGGAATGTCGACCAGCCTGAACATGCGCATATGCATCAGGACCACAGCCAGCGCGGCCAGGAAGCGGACCAGGTCGAGGTACACCGAGAACGGCTGGTTGAGGGGAGTAGGGGTAGTGCGCATTGTGTTAATAATAAAGCAAAACGCGGATTGCACGATTTTTGGCTAGGCACCGATGCGACCAAAAAAAGTTCAAAATTTTTTGCAGCGAACCCTAAAGTTCCCGCAGGACCGTCCGATAACAGTCCCAGATAGGCAGCGAACCGCACCTATTTTTTTTAAAAAATAGTGGTGAATCGCCCTAAAGTCGGCGGCAAGGCTGCCGTAAATGGAAGAGCAGGTGGGATCAGCAGTTTGGGCGGTCACGAAAATATTGAAAATTTTTTCAATCAGACCCTAAAGTTGCCCCGCGAGCTGCCGTTAAAGAGATTAGCTGCTGTTGCCGAGTGGCAAAATTGCGACAAACGCGTTTTGTTGCTGCATATCATCAAGGTGCTTTCCTGCACCAAACAGCCCTGGTTTTTACCAGGGTTTCATAGGGAACCAGATGGGTTTGTCAGACAAACTCCTATGGGTCCGTCTCGTCGTTCACTGACTGAAAATACAGACTTTCTCCAATTTGTGAATAGTTTCTCCACGGTCAGAATCTATCTCATCGGCAACACAACGGCAGCCGACACAACGACTGGAGAGAGAAAATGACGATGAACGACATGATGGCTGAAATTCGCGACGCTAACCTGAGCTACCTGATGCTGGCACAGCAAATGATCCGTGCCGACAAGGTCACCGCCATTTTCCGTCTGGGCGTCTCGGCCGACATCGCTGACCTGATCGAAGGCATGAGCAACGCGCAAATCCTGAAGCTTGCTGGCGGCAACATGATGCTGGCCCGCTTCCGCTTCGACGACAGCGCGATTCTGTCGATGCTGACGAGCCACACGAAGGACCGCAGCCTGGCCCAGTCGCACGCCGCCATCCTGATGGCCGGCCAGCCAGTCGAAGAGATCGTATAATCGCTGTCAGCGGTCTTGCTGTAAGGCCGACAGTGCCGGGAGCCGTATCGCCATGAGTAAAAAGAGCGTTGTCACCGAGGCGCAGGAAATCCAGCTCGCCATTGAACTGATCAACCTGGGCGCACGCCTGCAACTGCTCGAGACTGAAGTCTCGCTGTCGCGCGAACGCCTGCTCAAGCTGTACAAGGAGCTCAAGGGTGTCTCTCCACCCAAGGGCATGCTGCCGTTCTCGACGGACTGGTTCCTGACCTGGCAACCGAATATCCATTCGTCGTTGTTCATTAATATCCACCAGTTCCTGGTGGAGCATGCCGGCGCCACCGGCATCCAGGCCGTCATGAAGGCCTACAAACTCTACCTCGAACAAATGCCGCCGGCGCCGAACGAAGAGCCGTTGCTCTCGCTCACGCGCGCCTGGACACTGGTACGCTTCTTCAATGGCGGCATGCTGCAACTGGCCCCCTGCAGCAAGTGCCAGGGCAAGTTCATCGTCAATGCCCTCGATCTCAACAGCGACTACCTGTGCGGGCTGTGCCACATGCCTTCGCGCGCCGGCAAGACGCGCAAGGCCAAGGAAGCGCTCGACCAGGCGCGCGCCGACGAAGAGGCCGAGGGCAGGGCCGCCGGCCTGGACCCGGCCTGATCCAGCGCGCCGGCAGCCTGTCTTGCCCGCATCACCTTCTTCTCCGTCGCCCCGGCGCCTGCTGGGCGCGCCCGCGGTCCGGGCGCTGCTGCTGCAGCTCGCTGCCTTTCCCCTCACGCTCGCCGTCATCTACCTGCTCGCCACGGGCGGCCTGACCGTCTCGTACTGGCACGTGGCCCTGGTCCAGGGTCTGCTCGCGGCTGGCCTGACCTGGTGGCGCGGCCTGGCGATCTGGTGGCGCGCGATCCAGTTCGGTTTCCCGCTGGCCCTACTGGCCACGAGCACGCTGGCGATACCGCCGCTGGCATTTCTCGTCATCTTCGTCTTCCTGTTGCTGCTGTACTGGTCAACCTACCGCACGCAGGTGCCGTATTACCCGTCCGGCCGCAAGGTGTGGGAGGCCGTCGATGCCGCGCTGCCGCAGGGCAGGGCGCTGCGCGTGATCGACATCGGCAGTGGCATCGGCGGGCTGGTGCTGGCGCTGCAGCGCCGCCGTGCAAACGCGAGCATCGAGGGCATCGAGCTCGCGCCTCTGCCATGGCTGGCCAGCTTCGTGCGCGCGAAACTGGCGCGCAGCCCGGCGGTCTTCATCCGTGGCGACTATGAGCAGCTCGACCTGGGCGACTACGACGCCGTGTTCGCCTACCTGTCTCCGGCCGCGATGACTGCGCTGTGGCGCAAGGCCGCGCGCGAGATGCGTCCCGGTTCGATGCTTTTCAGTTACGAATTTATCGTTGTCGGACAAACACCGACGCGTGTTGTGCATCCGTACACAGGCGGACCTGCTTTGTATATATGGGACTTTTAAGAGACAAACGGTGAGTTTCCAGGGTGGTTTTGCTTGCCGGACAGCACTTCTCCAGCTAAAGTAATTCCCTGAATAAACATTTTCTGAAATTACCGGTTCCGAGTCGACATGTCGCGACACGGCGCGGGTTTTCTGGAGCAAAATCCTTTGTTAGTTATTGTTGGTTACATCATCGTCTGTGCCTGCGTGTTTGGTGGCTTTGCCCTGGCGGGTGGTCACCTTGCGTCGCTGTGGCAGCCCATCGAGCTGTTGATGATCGGCGGCGCCGCGTTCGGCGCCATCTTCGTCGGTAACAATGGCAAGTCGATCAAGGCCACGCTGAAAGCGTTTCCCAGCATTTTCAAGGGCTCGAAGTACACGAAGGACATGTACATGGAACTCATGGCGCTGCAATTCGACGTGCTGTCCAAGGTCCGCAAGGAAGGCCTGATGTCGATCGAGGGCGATATCGAAGCCCCGGACGCGTCGCCGCTGTTTTCCAAGTACCCGGCCGTCGTGTCCGACCATCACATCATCGAATTCATGACCGATTACCTGCGCCTGATGGTGTCCGGCAATATGGACGCGATGCAGATTGAAAACCTGATGGACAACGAGATCGAGACGCACCACCACGAAGGCGCCATTCCGGCCCACGTGATCGCCAAGATCGGCGACGGCCTGCCGGCCTTCGGTATCGTGGCTGCCGTGATGGGCGTGGTCCACACGATGGAATCGGTCGGCTTGCCGCCGGCCGAGCTGGGCATCCTGATCGCCAAGGCGCTGG
The DNA here is from genome assembly GCF_014200505.1 of Massilia aurea. Taxonomy (GTDB): domain Bacteria; phylum Pseudomonadota; class Gammaproteobacteria; order Burkholderiales; family Burkholderiaceae_D; genus Telluria; species Telluria aurea_B. Next base: position 162,978 of record NZ_JACHBX010000006.1, read on the forward strand.
TCGGCACCTTCCTGGGCATTCTGCTGGCCTATGCGTTTGTCAGCCCGCTGTCCAGCGTGCTGGAGCAGAAGCTCGAAGAGTCGACCAAGATGTTCCAGTGCGTGAAGGTGACGCTGCTGGCGAGCCTGAACGGCTATGCGCCGGCGCTGGCCGTCGAATTCGGCCGCAAGGTGCTGTACTCGACCGAGCGCCCGACCTTCGCCGAGCTCGAAGAACACATCAAGAAGAAGAAGTAAGCCGCGATGACCGCATCCGATCTTTCGCCGCAGTACACCCGGGAGCATGAGCGTGGCTGACGACAACGCACGTCCCATTGTCATCAAGCGCATCAAGAAGGTGGCGGGCGGCCACCACGGCGGCGCCTGGAAAATCGCGTACGCCGACTTCGTGACCGCGATGATGGCGTTCTTCCTGCTCATGTGGCTGCTGGGCTCGACCGCCAAGGGCGACCTGGTGGGCATCTCGGAATACTTCAAGACCCCGCTGAAGGTGGCGATGCAGGGCGGCTCGGGCTCGGGCGACTCGTCGTCGGTGATCAAGGGCGGCGGCGAAGACCTGACGCGCACCGCCGGCCAGGTCAAGCGCGGCGACTCGGCGCCGGCCAACAAGAGCTACGACCTGCAGGCGGCCAAGGCTGCGCTGGCACGTGAAGAGGGCGAGCGCCTGAAGAACCTGAAGGCACGGATCGAGTCGGCCATCGAAGTCAATCCGATGCTCAAGAAGTACCAGAACCAGCTGCTGCTCGACATCACCAGCGAAGGCTTGCGCATCCAGATCGTCGACGAAAAGAACCGCCCGATGTTCGCGATGGCCAAGGCCGAGCTGCAGCCGTACACCAAGGAAATCCTGCACATCATCGGCATGGTGCTCAACGAGGTGCCGAACAAGCTGGGGATTTCAGGCCATACCGATTCGACGCCGTATCACAGCGATGCCGGCTACAGCAACTGGGAACTGTCGGCCGACCGTGCCAACGCATCGCGCCGCGAAATGGTGCTGGGTGGCCTGCAGGACGACAAGGTACTGCGCGTGGTCGGGCTGGCCTCGGCCGCGCACCTGGATGCTACCGACCCGTTCAGCCCCATCAACCGGCGCATCAGCATCATCGTCATGAACAAGCGCACCGAAGACGCGGTGCGGCGCGATGCGTCCACGCTGGACGTGCCGGCCGAGGATGCCGAGGCGGCAGCGACGGCAACGCTAAATGCGGTGAAACCGCGATGACCGACGCTGTGCGGGCAGGTTTGGAGAGAACACGATGACAAGAAAAAAGATACTCGGATCGCACGTCAAGCGCCTGCTCTCAGGCGTGTCGGTGCATGGCCGGCGCCACCTGACCGAAGTGGAAGCCGATCTGCTCCAGACCGAACTGCTGCTCGAAGAAGCCATCGACAAGCTCACCGGCAGCTTCGTTGCGGTGCACGCCGTCGTCGGCGCGCGCCAGGAAGCGATCGACCGCATGCTGGCCGGCGGCGCGCTGTCGCTTGAAGATCGCGCGCTGCTCGGCTCGATGTCGGACGATGTGAGCGAGCACGTGAACACGGCGATCACCAGCATGCAGTTCCAAGACCTGACGGCGCAACTGATCGAGCGTACGCTGCGCCGCGTGGCGGGCTTGCGCGACTTTCTGGGCACGTTGAACGACCACGGCGAAGGGATCACGCCAGAGCACGGCAGCGACGAAATTGTCGACCGGCTGGGCCAGGTCAGCGTCGCGCTGGCGATCCAGTCGCTGCAACTACGCAGCAAGCTGCGCAGGTCGGTCGAACAGAAACACCTGGAAAGCGGCGACGTCGAGCTGTTCTGACCGCGCCGCCGTCCCGTAGTCACCTAACAACCAATTCAACCCGGGTCCGCCCGGTGTAAAACAGCAGGAGCACAAGATGGCAAAAACGATTCTCGCAGTCGACGATTCCAGTTCACTACGCCAGATGGTGGCTTTCAGTCTGAAGGCAGCCGGCTACCATGTGGTGGAAGCCGTGGACGGCCAGGACGGCCTTGACAAGGCGAAGCTGCAGGCCGTCGACCTGGTGCTGACCGACCAGAACATGCCGAAGATGGATGGCCTGGCGCTGATCAAGTCGCTGCGCTCGCTGCCCGGCTACGCGAAGACGCCCATCCTGATGCTCACCACCGAGTCGTCGGACGAAATGAAATCCAAGGGCCGTGCTGCCGGCGCCAATGGCTGGCTGGTCAAGCCGTTCGATCCGCAGCGCCTGATCGAGGTAGTCAAAAAAGTGATCGGTTAAGCCATGAATTTTGGCTTAGGCAACCACGAGCGGACATCCCCATGAGCATCGACATCAGCCAGTTTTACCAGGTCTTTTTCGACGAAGCAGAAGAACTGCTCGCCGAAATGGAGCGCCTGCTGCTGGGCGTCGATCTGGCAGCGCCCGATGCCGAAGATCTGAACGCGATCTTCCGCACCGCGCACTCGGTCAAGGGCGGCGCATCGACCTTCGGCCTGACCGATATGTGCGACGTGACCCACGTGCTCGAGTCACTGCTCGACCGTATCCGCAAGGGCGAGATGGCGCTGACCTCGAACCACGTGGACGCGTTTTTGGCAGCCAAGGACGCGCTCAAGATGCAGCTCGACGGCCATCGCCATGGCAAGCAGGTCGACCAGGAAGTCGTCGCCAACGTGCGCATGGCGCTGCATGATCTGGCCGAGGGCGTCGTGCCGGTCGCGCCGGTCGTCGCCCCATCCTACCTGTCGGCGCAGGCACGCGTTGAAGTGCCCACCGAAGGCGCGCACCGCTACAAGATCGAGTTGCCGCAAGTGGCGCAGCGCGACATCGATGCGCTTGTGGACGAGCTGGGCCTGATGGGCCGGATCTCGGTCGCACCGCTCGACGGCGGGCGCACCGCCGTCATCATCACGACGCTGGAAAGCCTGGACGACATCATCGCCATCTGCTCGTTCGTGCTCGACCCCGATGACCTGAAAATCTTCGAGGCGCCGGCGCTCACCCCAGAGCAGCGGCTGATCGAAGCGGCCGAACGCAAGCGGATCGAAGACGACCAGGGCTACGGCTTCTTCGGTCCGGACGACGACGTGGCGCCTGCTGCCGGTGAACCATCCGAAGACGAACTGGGCTACGGCTTCTTCCAGCCGATCGAGCAGATCCGCGCTGCCGCCGGCATTGTCGAGAGCGCGCCGGAACCGGTTGTCGCGCTCGCCGCGCAGGCCCAGAACGTCGTGGAGCACCTGGCCGAACTGGCGCTGGAAAAGAAAGCCGCGCGCAAGGACGACAAGAACGAATCGTCGTCCATCCGCGTGTCGGTCGAAAAAGTCGACCAGCTGATCAACCTGATTGGCGAACTCGTCATTACCAATGCGATGCTCGAGCAGCGCAGCGCCGTGCTCGACCCGATCCTGCACGAGCGCCTGTTGTCGTCGGTGAGCCAGCTCGACCGCAATACGCGCGAGCTGCAAGAGGCGGTGATGTCGATCCGCATGATGCCGATGGACTTCGTGTTCTCGCGCTTCCCGCGCATGGTGCGCGACCTGGCCGGCAAGCTTGGCAAGAAGGTCGACTTCATCACCAATGGCGCGGCCACCGAACTCGATAAAGGCCTGATCGAGCGCATCGTCGATCCGCTGACGCACCTGGTGCGCAACTCGATCGACCATGGCGTCGAGATGCCGGCCGCGCGTATTGCCGCGGGCAAGAGCGAAGCAGGGCGCCTGTTCCTGTCGGCCGGGCACCAGGGCGGGCATATCGTCATCGAAGTGGCCGACGATGGCGCCGGCCTGAACCGCGAAAAAATCCTGGCCAAGGCGGCCCAGAACGGGCTGGCCGTGTCCGACACGATGACGGACGCCGAAGTCTGGCAACTGATCTTCGCACCGGGCTTCTCGACCGCCGATACCGTGACCGACGTGTCGGGCCGCGGCGTGGGCATGGATGTCGTCAAGCGCAATATCACCGCGATGGGCGGCACGGTCGACATTCGCTCGGCAGCCGGTTTCGGCACGACGATCTCGATTTCGCTGCCGCTGACGCTGGCGATCTTGGATGGCATGTCGATCCGCAGTGGCGAAGAAATCTATATTTTGCCGCTGTCGTTCGTCGTCGAATCGCTGCAGCCGACGCCGCAGGACGTGCGCGAGATCGCCGGGCGCGGGCGCGTGCTGAAAGTGCGTGGCGAATACCTGCCGATGATCCCGCTGTACCAGATGTTCGATATCGAACCGGTGCACCGCGACCCGTCCGACGGCATCGTCGTCATCCTCGAAACCGAGGGCAAGAAGGCGGCGTTGTTCGTGGACGAACTGGTCGGGCAGCAGCAGGTGGTGGTCAAGAACCTGGAAGCGAATTACCGTAAAGTGGCCGGGATTTCCGGCGCAACCATCATGGGCGACGGTGGTGTCGCCCTGATCCTCGACGTGGCAGCGCTGGTGCGCTCGTCGCGCCAGCTGGCCGACGATCCCGTCGTTCAATAAATTTTTATTTTCACTGCAAACAAAGGAATACCATGTCCAACCTGGCAAACACCCTCTCGACCGACGGCACCGCGCACGACGGCGCCGGCAGCGAATTCCTTGCCTTCACCCTGGGTTCGGAAGAATACGGCATCGACATCCTGAAGGTGCAGGAAATCCGCGGCTACGAAGCCGTGACGCGCATCGCCAACGCCCCCGAATTCATCAAGGGCGTGATCAATCTGCGCGGCATCATCATTCCCGTGGTCGACATGCGCATCAAGTTCAAGCTGGGTACGCCGGTGTACGACCAGTTCACGGTCGTGATCATCCTGAACATCGGTGGCCGCATCATGGGCATGGTGGTCGACAGTGTTTCGGACGTCACCACGCTCACGCCGGACCAGATCAAGCCGGCCCCGGAAATGGGCAGCGCCTTCAATTCGGACTACATGATTGGCCTTGGCACCGTCGACGAGCGCATGCTGATTCTGGTCGACATCGACAAGCTGATGTCGTCGAGCGAAATGGGCCTGATCGACAAGCTGGCGGCGTAAGCCACCGTCTGCGTCGGCACCAAGCACAACAATCCGGCCGGCTCGTGGAGCCCGCTATCGTATTCAAGAAAGTCACGCACAGTGCCGCAGCAGAAAACAGAAACCAATAAAGAGTTCGATTTCACCCGCCGTGATTTCGAACGGGTGCGCGCGCTGATTCACCAGCGCGCCGGCATCTCGCTGGCCGACAGCAAGCAGGAGATGGTCTACAGCCGCCTGGCCCGGCGCCTGCGCGCGACCGGCATCCAGTCGTTCACACGTTACCTGGACGACCTGGAAGCAGGGCGCATGGACCGCGAGTGGGAGTCGTTTACCAATGCGCTGACCACCAACCTGACGTCGTTCTTCCGCGAGGCGCATCACTTCCCGCTGCTGCTCGATCATCTGGTGGCGCTGCACAAGAAGGATGCGCGCCCACTGCGCATCTGGTGCTCGGCCGCGTCCACCGGCGAAGAGCCGTATTCGATCGCGATGACGGCCTGCGAAGCGTTCAACACGCTGACGCCCAAAGTCGAGATCATCGCCACCGATATCGACACGAATGTGCTGGCCACGGCGTCGAATGGCGTGTACCCGATGGAGCGCATCGAGAAGGTGTCGCCGGAACGCCTGCGCCGCTTCTTCTTGCGCGGCAAGGGTGCCCACGAAGGCATGGTGCGCATCCGCCCCGAGCTGCGCTCGCTCGTCACGTTCAAGCCGCTCAACCTGCTGGCCGATGGCTGGCCGCTGGACGGGCAGTTCGACGCGATCTTTTGCCGCAACGTGATGATCTATTTTGACAAGCCGACCCAGCGCACCATCCTGAGCCGCTTCGTGCCGCTGATGAAGGGCCACGGCCTGCTGTTTGCCGGCCACTCCGAAAACTTCCTGTACGTGTCCGATTCCCTGCGCCTGCGCGGCAAGACCGTGTACGAACTCGACGCGCGCACGGCGTAAGAACGAAGGGCGACCATGAACAGCCAATTCGCAACCAATCTGTACCACGACCGCACGTTCGCGATCGACGCCGCCAAGATCCTGCCCGGCGAGTATTTTTATACCAAAGAGAACATGCTGATCTCGACCGTGCTCGGCTCGTGCGTGTCGGCCTGCATCCGCGACCGCGTCACGGGCCTGGGTGGCATGAACCATTTCATGCTGCCCGACGGCGCGGCCGAGCCCAACAATCCGGTATCGGCCTCGATGCGCTATGGCACCTTCGCCATGGAAATACTGATCAATGATCTGCTCAAGGCCGGCGCGCGCCGTGAACACCTCGAAGCCAAGGTGTTTGGTGGCGGCGCCGTGCTGCGCGGCTTTACCGCGATGAATGTCGGCGAGCGCAATGCCGCGTTCGTGATGCAGTTCCTGAAAACCGAACGGATTCCGGTGCTGGCCGAAGACCTGAACGATATCTATCCGCGCAAGGTGTTTTTCTTCCCGCGCACGGGCAAGGTCCTGGTCAAGAAGCTGATGCAGACCCATAACGATACGCTGGCAAAGCGCGAACTCGATTACGCCAAGCGACTCAAGGTCGAACCGGTCGGCGGCGCGATCGACCTGTTCTGAGTAACCACGGAGACACCATGAAAATCAAGGTCCTGATCGTCGACGACTCGGCACTGATCCGCAGCGTGATGAGCGAGATCGTCAATTCGCAACCCGATATGGAAGTGGTGGCCACGGCGCCCGATCCCCTTGTCGCGCGCGAGCTGATCAAGAAACACAATCCCGACGTGCTGACGCTCGACGTCGAGATGCCCAAGATGGATGGCCTCGACTTTCTCGAAAAACTGATGCGCCTGCGCCCGATGCCGGTGCTGATGGTCTCGTCGCTGACCGAGCGTGGCTCGGAAATCACGATGCGCGCGCTGGAACTTGGCGCAGTCGACTTCGTCACCAAGCCCAAGATATCGATTCAGAGCGGCATGCGCGAGTATGCAGACATGATCGCCGACAAGATCCGCGGCGCGGCACGGGCGCGTATCGCGCCGCGCAGCCGCACGCCCCAGGTGGCCAGCACGCAGCTGTCGGCGCTGAGGAGTCCTCTTATTTCTTCCGAAAAACTGATCATCATCGGCGCCTCAACCGGCGGCACCGAAGCGATCCGCGAATTTTTGATGCAGATGCCGTCCGATTGCCCGGGCATCCTGATTGCCCAGCACATGCCGGAAGGCTTTACCACGTCGTTCGCCAAGCGCCTCGATTCGCTGTGCAAGATCAGCGTGGTCGAGTCGGCCGGTAACGAGCGGGTGCTGCCCGGTCACGCTTACATCGCGCCCGGTCACTCGCACCTGTTGCTGGTGCGCTCTGGCGCGAATTACATGACGCGCATCGAGCAGAGTCCGCCCGTGAATCGTCACCGGCCATCGGTCGATGTATTGTTTCGCTCCGCTGCGCAGGCGGCCGGTAAAAACGCCGTTGGTGTTATCCTGACCGGGATGGGCAAGGACGGCGCGGCGGGCATGCTCGAGATGCGCGAAGCCGGCGCCCACAACTTCGCGCAGGACGAAGCGAGCTGTGTCGTATTCGGTATGCCGCGTGAAGCGATTGCCATCGGCGCAGCCCACGAAGTCGGTCCATTGCAGGCTTTACCGCGCCTCGTACTCGACCATCTGGCCGCCCAAGGCAGCCGGGCGTTGCGTGTTTGAACTGAATTCATCATCCTTCCATGCTTTGTGGGCGATTTTATCGCCGCAGAGCAACAAAAATGCTATTCTTGCGTCTGTAAAAGTAGCTTACCCAACAAACCAAATTAGTAGATTCAAACGGAGTAATTCATGGCTGATCCAAAGATGCGTTTTCTGGTTGTTGACGATTTCTCGACGATGCGCCGCATCGTCCGGAATCTGTTGAAAGAACTGGGTTATGCCAACGTCGACGAAGCAGAAGATGGCGTCATGGCGCTGGCAAAACTGCGCAGTGAATCGTTCGACTTCGTCGTGTCGGACTGGAATATGCCGAACATGGACGGCCTGACGATGCTGCAGCACATTCGCGCCGACCCAGCACTGGCCAAGCTGCCAGTGCTGATGGTGACGGCCGAAGCGAAGAAGGAAAACATCATCGCTGCAGCACAGGCAGGCGCCAGCGGCTATGTCGTCAAGCCATTCACGGCGGCGACGCTGGACGAAAAGCTCAACAAGATTTTCGAGAAACTGGACAAAGCCGGAGCCTGAAATGGTTGAGCAGAACACCGCGCCGGTTGCCGGCGCGTCGTCGCACGATGAGGTGCTGAGCCGGGTCGGTCACATGACCCGCGCGCTGCACGAGAATCTGCGCGGCCTGGGCCTCGACAAGCTGATCGAGAAGGCCGCCAGCGACATCCCCGATGCGCGCGACCGGCTTGACTACGTGGCGCATCTGTCCGAGCAGGCGGCCAAGAAGGTGCTGGACGCCACCGACGCGGCCGGTCCGCTGCAGGATGCCATCGAAACGCGTTCGACCGACCTCAAGGCAGGTTGGCAGGCGCTGCTCGATGCGCCTGCAAGTGAGGCAACTGATGCGCAGTGGCGCGCCATGGCGCAGCGGACGATTGCCGGCCTGGACGAGTCGCGTGCTGGAGCGGTTGCCACCCGCAGCGAGCTGATGAGCATCATGATGGCCCAGGACTTCCAGGATCTCACGGGCCAGGTCATCGGTCGCATCACGAGCATTGCCCAGAACCTCGAAAAGCAGCTGGTCCAGGTCCTGATCGATTTCGCACCAAGCGAGATCAAGCGCGAACTGGACAATGGCCTGATGAACGGTCCGCAAATCAAGCCGACCGGCACCGAAGTCGTGGCAAACCAGGGGCAGGTCGACGACCTGCTCGACAGTCTCGGGTTTTGAGCTTGCGCCGAGCAATTTGAAACGGCGCCTCCATGCATCGCACCAACTTCATTGTCCGTGAACCGCTGCTCGATCCCCGGCAGCGCGTTCTCGGTTACGAGCTGTCGTGGCAACAGCACGACGGCCGTGTCCCCACCGGCCTCGATCTCGAGGGGCTGGTCGGCTTTGTCGCCGAGCACGTCAACCATGTCGACCAGGGTTGGCTGCTGCGCGACAAGATCCTGTTCCTGGACGCCGTGCCGGCCATGCTGTCGACCGATGCGCTCCATGCGCTGCCACCCGAACACACCGTCCTTGCCTTCGATATCCGCCAGTTGACCGACGTCGACGTGCGCTCGGCCGTGCAAGCGGTGCGCGCCGGTGGCGTGGGCGTGGCCATCCGCGGCTGCGACCTCACGCTGCTGGGGCGCAACCTGGCGCCGTACGCCTCCTACGTCGAAGTGCGCTTTACCGGGGTCGACGTGGCCGATCAGGCCCGCACCTATGCGAGCGCCAAGCATTCGTCGCTGCGCATGGTGGGGCGGCCAGTGGGCACGTGGGCCGATTTCGACGCCTGCGCCGCGCTCGGGCTCGACGCCTTTGTCGGCAAGCTGCACCTGACCCCACGGCCCGGCAATCCCGTCAAGGGCATGAACCCGAGCCAGCAAATCATCCTGCAACTGATGCAGATGGTGCAGGCCAATGACGACGTAGGGCGCCTCGAAAGCGTGCTCAAACGCGATCCGGCGCTGACCTACAAGCTGCTGCGTTACATCAATACCGCTGGCTTTGGGGCAGGGCGCGAAGTTCAGTCACTGCGCCAGGCCATCTCGCTGCTCGGCTACGCGCCGCTGTACCGCTGGCTGGTGCTGCTGCTGGCCACGGCCAGTGCCAGCGGCTACTCGCCGGTGCTGATGGAAACGGCCGTCGTACGCGGTCGCCTGGCCGAACTGCTGGGGCAAAAAGCCCTGGGCCGGGGCGCTGGCGAACACCTGTTCGTCGCCGGCATGTTTTCGCTGCTGGACCGTCTGCTGGGCTTGTCGATGCAGGAAGTGCTCGATGCGATTCAATTGCCCGACGAAGTCGTCAAGGCATTGACGAAGCGCGAAGGCAGTTACGGGCCGTATCTCGCGCTGGCCGAAGCCTGCGAGCTCAATTCGAATCTGGTGGCATCATTGGCGGCGACGCTGGGGCTGAGTCCGTCTGACGTCAATGAGGCGCATCTGTCGGCGCTGGCGTGGGCGCAGAGCGTGGGGCTGGACGGCTAGTCTGTCGCCTCCTGTGCATACGTGGCGGCGTGCGTTTGGCGGCTCTGCTAGCATGCCGGATGAAAAATATTCTCCTGGTCGACGATCTGGGCATCGATGTCATGCTGACGCGATTGGCCCTGCAAGAGTTCGCATTCGACCACCAGCTGGTCGTGGCGAGCGATGGCGCAGAAGCCTTCGAGATGATCCGCGAGCAGCGCTTCGATCTACTGCTCCTGGACATCAAGATGCCGCAGGTCGACGGGTTCGAGCTGCTGGCGCGCCTGCGCGCTGAGGCGCTGGCCGGGATGCCCGTCATCGTCGTGTCGGGCTCCGGCCTCGCGGCCGACCGTGAGCGCGCCCAGGCGCTGGGTGTCGACGACTATGTGCAGAAAGCCGTCGATTACACCGGCTTCAAGCGGGAGTTGAAAGCAGCGCTGGTGCGCCAGGGCTGCCCGGCGGGCTGAGGCCCGCGGCGCGGCCCAAACAATCAGATTTCCAGATTGTCGATCAGGCGCGTGTTGCCCAGCTTGGCTGCGGCAAGCACGACCAGCGGCTCGCCATTCGTCAGGTCGGCCGCGTCCGGCGCCTGCAGGTCGCCGCGCTTGCGCACCGAGATATAGTCTGGCTTCCAGCCACGCTCGGCCAGCGCCGCCATTGCGCGCGCTTCGACTTGCGCGATATCGCGCTCGCCACCACGCACGCTGTCGGCCACTGCATTCAGGTTCTGGTACAGGGTCGGCGCTTCAGCCCGCTCGGTCGCCGACAGATACCCATTGCGCGACGACAGCGCCAGACCATCTTCGGCGCGGTAGGTTTCGGCGCCGATGATCTGGGTTGGCATGGCGAACTGGCGCGCCATATTCCGCACGATCATCAGCTGCTGATAATCCTTCTTGCCGAACACCGCCACGCGCGGCTGCACGCACGAGAACAGCTTGGTGACCACGGTGCAGACGCCTTCAAAGAAGCCGGGGCGGAATTCGCCTTCCAGCGTGCTGCCCAGGCCGTCAGGCGGGCGCACACGGTACTCTTGTGGCTCCGGGTACAGATCCTTCTCGGTCGGCGCGAACAGCACGTAGACGCCTTCTTTTTCCAGCTTGGCCACGTCTTCGTGGAATGTGCGCGGGTATTTGTCGAAGTCTTCGTTGGGGCCGAATTGCAGGCGGTTGACGAAGATCGACGCGACGACCGGGTCGCCATGGCGGCGCGCCAGGCGCATCAGCGACAGGTGGCCTTCGTGCAGATTGCCCATCGTCGGCACGAATGCCGTGCGCAGTTGGCCGCTGAGCTGGTCGCGCAGTTCGTCGATGGAAGAGATGATTTTCATGATGGATCGGGTCAGGAGAAGCCGGCGTTATGCCGGCGAATAGGCCAGTCGCACGTAGATCGGTGCAAACGGTTCGGCCTGGGTAATTTCAATCAGGGTTTCTTTGGCAAGTTCGAGCATCGCGACGAAGTGCACGACGACAATCGGCACCGTGTGCTGGCCCGCGAACAGGTCGCCGAATTCGACGAAGCGCTGCGATTGCAGCGTGCGCAGGATGGCCGACATGTGCTCGCGCACCGACAGTTCCTGGCGCCCGATCCGGTGATGCTGGGTCAGCTTGGCGCGGCGCAATACATCGAGCCAGGCGCGCTGCAAATCCCACGGATCGACATCGGGCAGCGGCTGGACCAGGCCCTGTTCGACAAACAGCTCGGGCCGGACAAAGTCGCGGCCTTCCTGCGGTACATTGCCTAGCGCGACGGCGGCGGTCTTGATCTGCTCATAGTCCAGCAGGCGCCGCACCAGCTCGGCGCGCGGGTCGCCTGCATCTTCGATCAAGTCGTCCTGGCGCTTGGGCAGCAACATGCGCGACTTGATTTCGATTAGCATTGCCGCCATCAGCAGGTATTCCGCAGCGAGCTCGAGATTGCTTTTGCGGATCTGCTCGACATAGACGAGGTATTGCAGGGTGACCTGCGCCATCGGGATGTCGAGAATATTGAAGTTTTGCCGGCGGATCAGGTACAGCAACAGATCGAGCGGTCCTTCAAATGCGTCGAGAAAGATCTCGAGCGCATCGGGCGGGATATACAAGTCATTCGGCAAGCGCGTGAGCGGTTCGCCGTACAGGCGTGCCAGGGTGGCGTCGGCCGGCGCAGGATGCGGTGTTTCCATGGCGGGCTGGACAGGCACCTGGTGTCCGTCAGCCGCCCCGTCGGGCATCATGCGCGCGTCCGTCCTCAGACCTTGTTCTGGTACGGATAAGCTCGCTGACGCAGGCGCGACTCTTCAGTGCGTGCCTGTTCGTCGAGCGAGACTGGGGCCTTGTCCCACAGCAGCGCGCGACCGGCCACCTGGCCGGCATCCATCTCTGGATGCTGTTTCTTCAGTTCCGAGATGAACTTGGTGTGCTCGGATTCGTAGTTCACGTGTTTTTTCGAGAAGATCATGATTGGCTTCGTGGATGCAATGGAACAGCGGCTTGACGACAATGGCAGTGGGGCAGATTCCTGTGCCCCGCGCCAGTCGCGTCAAGTATGACGATGTTGCGCTTACTTGTGCAGCGCGTTCAGCTGGCGCGCGATGATGTCGTGGTTCAGCCACACCACCGGGGCAATCTTTTCCGACGCGCCATGGAACATCAGCGGGCCGGCGCCTTCCAGCACCAGGCTCGACAGGTGATCGGTGATCAGCGCTTTCTTGTCCTTGTGCAGGGCCGTGATCGCTTCCGAGGTGCCAATCATCACATCGGCCAGGGCCGGCGTGTTGTCCATCGGCCAGGCCTCGAAATTGCGGAACTCGGCGCTGGTGGCGTCGTTGTTGTAGCCCTCGATGGTGTCCAGCAGTTGCTGCAGCGACGTGCCTTCGCCCAGCAAGTCTTCGCAGATGCGCCATTGCTCATCAGCCCAGGCGCCGCCGCCTTCGCGCTTGAGCGCGACCAGCAACGGGAACAGCGACAGTTCCACGCCGACAAAGATGTCCGACGAATTCGTGCGGATTTCAGGGCAGTTGAACACGGTGGCAGTGATGCCGTTCTTCCACGCTGCTTCGGCCACCGACTCCAGGCGCATCTTGGCGTAGCCCTGCGTGTAGTTGGTGTAGGTCTGCCAGTGGTACTTGCCGCCGATCAGGATCTCGGTGCCATGGTAGCCATAGGCCGTGTAGCGCACTTCGCCGCCGCCTTGAGTGACGCGGTCGCGAATGGTGGCCGACGCGTCGATCAGGTACTTGAGCGTGTTGGCCGAGACTTCGTCGAAGTTCATCAAAATCAATTTGCCCAGATCGCTCTCGAGCAGGGCGCGTGAGGACATGAAGCGCTCGCCGCGGCCTTTGTAGATGCGATTGGCAATGGCCAGGAAGGCCTTGATCTTCGGGATGCCGCCGGCCATCGTGTGCGCGAAGAACACATTCGCGCCCTGTGGCACCAGCTTGTCGATCTCCTGCATGACCTGCGCGGCCGAGGTCGTGAAGCGGCGCACGCCGGCTTCGCGGCAACGCTCGATGTGCGCCCAGTCCAGCGTTTCTTCTTGCCAGGTTTTGAGCGTGATCCCGGACAGCATTTCGGTCGGGTTCTTTTCGCCCTCCGGAGCATCCATATCGAAGCCGGCCATCAGCGGCACATTGATGATGCGGCCGCCCAGTTTTTCTTCGGCTTCGGCCAGTTCAGCCGCGTCCAGCGGGCGCAGTGCGCCGGTCTCGTCGCGGCGGCCCACGGTGATGCCGACGATCGTCATGCCGGCGGCGCGCGCTTCGTCGATCAGGCCATTCACGTAGCCGCGGCCGAACAGTTCACCGAACAGGACGAACACGTCGCCTTTGCGGAACACGTTGGCGGTCGGAATATGGCGCAGGGGAGTCAAATCGGTCATGGTTCTTGGCTACCTATCAAAAGAGTTTGTAGGGCGTCTTGTCATAGTTTAAACATGGCATTGTACACCCGGTACTAGCCCCGGAATTCGCGACCCGGGGCCGTCCGGCGACTGCCTGGCGGCCACATCATCGTGGCATGCCAGACCAGGCGCCGGCGTGAAGCATCAGCGGATGCGCATGCCTGGCGTCGCGCCCGGCATCGGGTCGAGCAGGTACAGGCCCGGATTGGTTTTTTCGTCAGCGGCGGATGCGCACAGCACCATGCCTTCGGACACGCCGAACTTCATCTTGCGCGGGGCCAGGTTGGCCACCAGCACCGTCAGCTTGCCGATCAGGTCTTCCGGCTGGTACGCCGACTTGATGCCCGAGAACACATTGCGGTGACGGCCTTCGCCGACGTCGAGCGTCAGGCGCAGCAGTTTGGTCGACCCTTCGACGTGTTCGCAGTTGACGATTTTCGCCACGCGCAGGTCGATCTTGGCGAAGTCGTCGATCGTGATGGTCGGGGCCAGGGCTTCGATGTCGCTTTCGCCGTCGCCTTCGCCGGCATCGGTCGTCGGCGCTGCCGCCGGGGTAGCAGTAGCCGCGGCGGCGACCGCCGGAGCCGGTGCAGCCGGCGCCGGCTTGTCGAACAGGTTCTCGACCATCTTGGCATCGACGCGCTGCATCAGGTGCGTGTAGGTGCCGATGGTGCGGCCGAGCATCGATTCGTAGACGGCGGCGCCATGGGTGTCGGCCCAGCTCAGTTCAGCGTCGCCCAGGAATTCGGCAACGCGCGCGGCCACTTGCGGCAGCACCGGTTGCAGCATGATGGTCAGTTGACGGAACAGGATCAGCGCGGTCGTGCAGACGTCGTGCAGTTCGGCCGTTTTGGTGTCGTCCTTGGCCAGGATCCATGGCTTGTGTTCGTCGACGTACTGGTTGATGACGTCGGCGATCTCCATGATTTCGCGCAGTGCGCGGCCGTACTCGCGCGCCTCGAAGCTGGCGGCCACCGATGCCTGGCGCTCGGCGCCGTCGTGCATCAGCGCCTTGCAGATCCAGTCGCGGCCCAGCGGCGAGACGCTGTCGGCCAGCTTGCCGTCGAAGCGCTTGGCGATGAAGCCGGCGCAGCGGCTGGCGATATTCACGTACTTGCCGATCAGGTCGCTGTTGACGCGGGCCACGAAGTCGTCGCCGTTGAAGTCCAGGTCTTCCACCTTGGCGTTGAGCTTGAAGGCCAGGTAGTAGCGCAGCCACTCCGGGTTCATGCCCAGTTCCAGATAGCGCAGCGGCGAGATGCCAGTGCCGCGCGACTTCGACATTTTTTCGTTGTTCACCGTCAGATGGCCGTGGACGGCGACCTTCAGGTTGTCGATGATCGGGTGGCCCGAGAAATTGAGCATTGCAGGCCAGAACAGCAGGTGGAACGAGACAATATCCTTGCCGATGAAGTGCAGCTGCTCGGCGGCCGGGTCGTTCAGGAACGCCTCGACATCCAGGCCCTGCTTGTCGAAGTAGTTTTTGAGGCTGGCCAGGTAGCCGACCGGCGCGTCCAGCCATACATAGAAGAACTTGCCCGGTGCATCCGGAATCGGGATACCGAAGTAGGGCGCATCGCGCGAGATATCCCAGTCAGCCAGCTTTTCACCGGCTTCCCCGAGCCACTCGGACACCTTGTTGACCATTTCCGGCTGCAGGCGGCCCGGGGTGTTCAGCCACTGTTTGAGGAACGCGAAGCAGCGCGGGTCGGACAGCTTGAAGAAGTACTGCTCCGACGGCTTGAGCACGGGCGTGGAGCCGGTGAAGACCGAGAACGGGTTGATCAGTTCGGTTGGCTGGTAAGCGGCGCCGCAGACTTCGCAGTTGTCGCCGTACTGGTCCTTGGCGTGGCACACCGGGCACTCGCCCTTGATGTTGCGGTCGGCCAGGAACATGCCCTTGACCGGATCGTAGAAGCGGTCGACGGTCTTGGTGACGATCAGGCCGGCATCGCGCAGCTTGCGGTAGATGCCTTGCGAGAGTTCGACGTTTTCGGGCGAATCGGTGGAATACCAGTTATCGAAGGCGATGTGGAAGCCATCGAGATATTGCGCGCGGCCGGCGGCGATCTTGGCCACGAATTCCTGCGGCGTGATGTTTTCTTTTTCGGCCGCGATCATGATCGGCGTGCCGTGGGTATCGTCGGCGCAGACGAAATGCACTTCGCGTTTCTGGCCGCCCTGCGCATTGCCTTCGCGCTGCATTCGCTGGAAGCGGACCCAGATGTCGGCCTGGATGTACTCCATCATGTGGCCGATATGGAAGGCAGCATTGGCGTAGGGCAGTGCGGTGGTGACGAACAGCTTGCGGGTCATGGTTGAAACGCTTCGGTTATATGAAAAGAAGCATTTTAACAGCGGATGGCCCTGTGCGCGCAGGGGGTATTCCCCGTGGTTTACGACCAACAGGCTGGCTGCCCTGCCGTTTTGCGCTACACTTCGCCCCAATATCAATCGGAGAACACCCGGAGAGCACCATGAGCATCACTGAAAGCGATATCAAGACGGCATTGGCGAGCGTAATCGACCCCAATACCACCAAGGATTTCATCACCACCAAGTCGATCAAGAACATCAATATCGACAATGGCCAGGTCACGTTCGAGCTGGAACTGGGTTACCCGGCCGCCAGCCAGGTCGAGATGCTGCGCCAGATGGCGGCCAGCGCCGTGCTGGCCCTGCCAGGCGTCGAAGGCGTGGCGATTCGCGCCTACAGCAAGATCGTCTCGCACACGGTCCAGCGCGGCATGAAGGTGATGCCGAACGTGAAGAACATCATCGCTGTTGCCTCGGGCAAGGGCGGCGTCGGCAAATCGACGACGGCCGTGAACCTGGCCCTGGCGCTGCACGCCGAAGGCGCCAGCGTCGGCATCCTGGATGCGGACATCTATGGTCCGTCGCAGCCGATGATGCTGGGCGTGAGCGGTCGTCCGCTGACCAATGACGGCAAGAGCATGGAGCCGCTGGAAAACCACGGCATCCAGGTGTCGTCGGTCGGCTTCATGATCGATCCGGATGAGCCGATGGTGTGGCGCGGCCCGATGGCCAGCGGCGCGCTGCAGCAACTGCTCGAGCAGACCAACTGGCGCGACCTCGACTACCTGATCGTCGACATGCCGCCAGGCACCGGCGACATCCAGCTGACGCTGTCGCAGAAAGTGCCGGTCACGGGCGCCGTGATCGTCACCACGCCGCAGGACATCGCCTTGCTCGACGCGCGCAAGGGACTCAAGATGTTCGAAAAAGTCGGGATCCCGATCCTGGGCGTGGTCGAAAACATGAGCACCCACACCTGCACCAACTGCGGCCATACCGAAGCAATCTTCGGTCACGGTGGCGGTGAAAAAATGTGCGCCGATTTCGGTATCGAGTTCCTCGGTGCGTTGCCGCTGACGATGTCGATCCGCGAGCAGGCCGATGCCGGTCGTCCGACCGTCGTCGCCGATCCGGATGGCGCCGTTGCCGCGGTCTACAAGCAGATCGCCCGCAAGGTCGCGATCAAGATCGCCGACAAGGCCAAGGACATGAGCAGCAAGTTCCCGAGCATCGTCGTCAGGAACGACTGATCTCAAGCCTGGCCGGGCCTGGTGCCCGGACCCGTTTCACAAAGCCCCTGCGCAACGCTGTTGTGCGGGGGCTTTGTTCATTTTGCAGGCCGATGTCGTGTGGGGGGCGGCCAGTGGCGCTGTGCGTACCCTGCCTGGCCGCTTGGCCCAGCGTGCCGTGGTGTGCGGTTGAAGAGGCTGGGCCAGGCGCCGTGGGGATGCATGCTGGCCGGCCGGGCGTCGGGGTAGAATACGCCTTTTACCTGATTGCTTTCCGCCATGACCGTCCGCACCCGTTTTGCTCCCAGCCCGACCGGCTACCTTCACGTTGGTGGCGCGCGCACCGCGCTGTATTCGTGGGCCTACGCCCGCCACTTCGGCGGTACCTTCATCCTGCGCATCGAAGACACCGACCTCGAACGCTCGACGCCGGAAGCCGTGCAGGCCATCCTCGACGGCATGAAGTGGCTGGGCCTGGAGCACGACGAAGGCCCGTTCTATCAGATGCAGCGCATGGACCGCTATCGCGAAGTGGTCGCTGGCATGCTCGACGCCGGCACCGCGTACCTGTGCTACTCGTCGCCCGACGAAGTGGAAGCGATGCGCGAGCGCATGCGCGCAGCCGGCGAAAAGCCGCGCTACGACGGCACCTGGCGCCCGGAAGATGGCAAGACCCTGCCTGCCGTGCCGGAAGGCGTCAAGCCGGTGGTGCGATTCAAGAATCCGCTCGATGGCGACGTGACCTGGACGGACGTGGTCAAGGGCACGATCACGATCGGCAACAAGGAACTCGACGACCTCGTCATCGCGCGCCCGGACGGCACGCCGACCTATAACTTCTGCGTCGCGGTCGACGACTGGGACATGAAGATCACGCACGTGCTGCGCGGCGACGATCACGTCAACAACACGCCACGACAGATCAACATCCTGCGCGCACTTGGTGCCGAGCTGCCGCTGTACGGCCACCTGCCGATGATTCTGGGCACCGATGGCGCGAAGCTGTCCAAGCGCCACGGCGCCGTGAGCGTCATGGATTATCCGGAGCAGGGCTATCTGCCGGAAGCAATGCTCAATTACCTGGCGCGCCTGGGCTGGAGCCACGGTGACGACGAAGTGTTCTCGATGGCGCAGTTCACCGAGTGGTTCAACCTGGAACACCTGACCGCATCGGCCGCCCAGTTCAATCCGGAAAAGCTGAACTGGCTGAACAACCACTATATCAAGGCGGCCGACAACGAGCGCCTGGCCGCACTGGCGCTGCCAAAGCTCGAGCGCGACGGTGCGCGCTTCGATGGCGCGCCGGCACTGCCAACCGTGCTGGGCCTGATGAAGGAACGCGCGAACACGATCAACGAGCTGGCCGATGCCGCCATGCTGTTCTACCGCGATCCGCAACCGGATGCCGAGCAACTGGCGCTGCACCTGACCGAAGCCGTGCGCGGGGCGCTGGCGCTGTTTGCCGAGCGCTGCGCCACGGTGGCGTGGGACAAGGCGTCGCTGGCAGCCATGATCAAGGAAGTACTGGCTGCCCACAGCCTCAAGATGCCGCAACTGGCCATGCCGCTGCGCCTGCTGCTGACAGGTCAGTTGCAGACGCCGGCGATCGATGTGGTGCTCGAGTTGTTTGGCCGCGACGTCGTGCTGGCGCGCGTGCAGAAGGGGCTGTAACAGCCCGCATGGGACACCTCGCTTCGACGTCTCAAAACGTTGTTTGCGAAATGCAAGGGTGTCCTATATAATGCTCGCACTTCAGCGCTGCGGGGGTATAGCTCAGCTGGGAGAGCGCTTGCATGGCATGCAAGAGGTCAGCGGTTCGATCCCGCTTACCTCCACCAACTCTGAAGTGTGGCAGTGGTTTTGCCTCGGTTGTAATGTGACGCTGTGTAGCCAGCAGCAAAGCAGTAATGCAGTATCGGTTGTTCATGGTCCCCATCGTCTAGAGGCCTAGGACATCACCCTTTCACGGTGAGTACCGGGGTTCGAATCCCCGTGGGGACGCCAGCTTGCTGGTTAGAATGACCCGACACAGTATGCAAGCAGCATGCGCTACTGGTCGAAGCAGGTGCAGTGTAGTAAAATGTTGTTTTCCCGTGGGGGGTATAGCTCAGCTGGGAGAGCGCTTGCATGGCATGCAAGAGGTCAGCGGTTCGATCCCGCTTACCTCCACCACGTAAAAGAAAACGACATTCGGCAGTACCGCAGTAGTAGTAAAGCAAGCGCAGTAAAGGTTTTAGCAAGTCCAGGGTCCCCATCGTCTAGAGGCCTAGGACATCACCCTTTCACGGTGAGTACCGGGGTTCGAATCCCCGTGGGGACGCCAAGAATTTGGCAGATGTGCCGCGCCAGCGGCGGCGCATCGAAGTCAGTAGCATCATGTAGTTGCAGTGCGCTCGTTAGAGCAAAACAGTTTTAGGTCCCCATCGTCTAGAGGCCTAGGACATCACCCTTTCACGGTGAGTACCGGGGTTCGAATCCCCGTGGGGACGCCAGTTTAAAACCGGGGTAGACCAACGCGCTTGCGCGGAGAGGTGCTCCGGTTTTTCTATTGTGACGCCGCATTTGTGTGCACAATGGTTTGGTTGTAAAGTAGGATCGCAGAATCGTCGTTGTGACGGTATGCGAAGGTTGCGACAGTGTTGTGATGTTTTGCCTTGCAGTCAGCAGCATCGGGCAACACGCAGTTGGTAATATGCAGCACCAGTTTTAGGTCCCCATCGTCTAGAGGCCTAGGACATCACCCTTTCACGGTGAGTACCGGGGTTCGAATCCCCGTGGGGACGCCAGACAGAAAGCCGGAGCCGGCCACGACAGTGGGGCTCCGGTTTTTTTTCGTCTGCGACAGTGTCGCGCAGCGCTTTGTACTTCACCAACCGGACACTCGCAGCGTGCCGAACGGATAAGGCAACGCCGGCCCTTGATTCGGCATGCCCTGCTGTTGCATACCCTGCGGCTGCATGCCCTGTGGCTGCATACCCTGCTGTTGCATGCCCTGATGCTGCATGCTGACCCCGGCCGCGCTGAGCCATCCACTATCGTGCGACGCCATCCCGTGCATGCCAACCGGCGCACCGAAGCCTGCTGTCGTGGTTTGCCACGGCATCGTTTGCTGCGCCGCAGGCAAGCCCAGCGCCACCAGCGCATCGGGCAAGCCGTAGCCAATATGGTTGGGATCACTCAGCGTGACAGGGCGCGCGCTCATCCGTAGAACCTGGAACAGACGTTCGACCCGCTCCGGCGAACGCGCCTGCACCATCGATCCGAATTCGGGCCTGTGTGCCAGCACGAGTGCAGCCAGGCCCGTTACATGCGGCGCCGCCATCGATGTCCCGTCCCATGCGGCGAAATTATTTGGCGGCACCGACGACACGACGGCCACACCGGGTGCGCAGACATCAACCTGTGGCCCGAAGCAGCTGAAGCGCGCGGTGAAGTAGCCATACATGTCGATGTCGGTGCCGATGGTTTCGGCATGGTAGCTGTCGGCCGGGAATTCGCCGATCTTGCCGATGGCCGCAACGGCCAGCACATGCGACGACGAGGCGGGATATTGCACGGCAGCGGCCGAATTGCCGGCGGCGGCAATGCAGGCAATCCCGGCCTGTTTGGCGCGCACGATCTGGCGCTCGAGCGCTTCGGACGGCGCCGAGCCACCCAGGCTCATGTTGACGATGTCGATGCCTTGCTCGATGCAGTATTCGAGCGCGTCGATCAGCTGGCTGACCTGGCCGCCGGGGAACAGCTTGCAGACGTGGATTTCTGCCTCGGGCGCGAAGCCGCGGATGCCCCAGGCCGGATCGGTGGCGGCAATCACGCCGGTGCAATGCGAACCATGGCCGAGCGTGTCGACATTCCAGGTGCTGCGGTCGGTGCGCTTGTTGATGACGTCGAAACCGTCGTGGATGGCGTTCAGGTTGCCGTGCGTGGTGGCGGCGCCGGAATCGATGATCGCCACCTTGATGCCACGCCCCCGATAATGCTGGGGCACCTGGTCGAGGCGCATGGCCCGCGCGCCCCAGCCCATCGCATTCTGCTGCGGCAGGCCGCGCAGCGCCGGCCATTCGGACAAGGGGCGCAGCATGACGACGTTGGCCTCTTGCAGGCTCAGGTCGGGATCGCGCTGGTAGAAGCTCCAGTAATCGACCCGCGGTTTCACATACAGGCCGCTGATCATATGTGCGTCGTCGCCATATAGCTGCAGGCGCGCCACGCCGTCGGCGCCGGTGACGGCTGTGCTGGGCAGCACGCCACCGAACAGCGAGACCTCGACCTCGGGCAGCGGCGCACCGTCGGTGCCCACGACCGCCAGCAACAGTTCGCACTGCGGCCCCTGGTAGGGCGTGAGCGAGCTGACCAGATCGGGGCGGCGCAGCATGGGGTCGAGCAGTGCGAGATGCTGGTCGCGTTCGACAAGCAACTGGCCCTGGCCGCGCTGCAGCAGTTCGCCCGCTTTTTGATCGGTCATGCGCGCCACGACGATGCCTTCGGCGCCGTCGCCCATCGACGATGGGCCGAAGCCGGCCGTGGTCAGTCCTGCGCGCGGTGCAATGGTGTCGACCACGTCGATATCGGGCATGGCGGTGAGCGCCTGCTGCACCGCTGACAGGCCCAGCGGCGTCATCCAGCTGCTGGTGCCAAATGCGCCGAGCACGGCTCGCGGCGCCACCAGGTATTTTTTCTTGCGCTCGGTGACCGGGCGCCCGCGCAGCGGAGCAGGGCTGCTGCTGTTATCGGCACGGGCGTCTGCGGCGCCGTCATGCAACTCGTTGGGCGTCTGCTGCGGATCGGCAGCACCGCCTTTTGCTTGTTTGGCCATAGTGGGTCCTTTGCCCGGCGCCGCTCAGTCGGACAGCGAAAGCGGTTGGTCGGGTTCGATCGTTAACTGGTCCAGAGTCTGCTGCCGTAGCCGCTCGGCAGTGGGCGCGTCGGTTTCAACGACTGCCGTGTGCGGCGGGCCGGACGACGGGCCGATCAGGTCGACGACCTGCACGCCGGGCTCGGCGCTCAGGGTCGCCAGGAACCGGACGAGTTCGTTGTCGTCGCTCGCAGCACGCACGATGTAGCGGCCGGGAGAAGCAGGGGGCAGGGAAGCCGGCATGGCGGGAACTCCTCGGCGCCAGATCACTGCAGGCAGCTGCCGGCAGTGACCTGGCTGTGTGTCATGGTGAGGTGTGGGTGATGGTTCAGTGCACGGTTTGCTGGCCGAACTGCGCTTGCTGACCGGCGAACTGGGCACCGAGCGGACTACCGAGCTGGCCACCGAACTGCTGCCCATACGGATCAGCCGATGCGGGGATATAACGGCCGAGCTGCGCCGCCACGCCGCCGATCGCGGCGCCCAGGCCCTGGTTGCCCAGTTGCTCGCCGATGAAGCCGCCGACCGGGCGTGCATACTGGGTGATCGCATTGCTGATCCAGCCCTGCGGCGCTAGTTGACCGCCTTGCTGCACGATCTGCTGTTGCAGCATCGCGGCCTGTTGCTGCACCTGCACGAGCAGTTGCTGCAGCTGCTGTTGCTGGGCTTGCAGTTGCTGCAGCTGGACCAGCGGATGTTGCACTGGTGTTTGCGGCTGTGCCTGTTGCTGCGCCTGCGGATCGGCGCCGAGTGGCAGCATCCGGCCATACCCGGAATAGTCGCTGATCATGTTGCCGAGGTGACGATTGCCGGTGACATGCCCGACCAGGGCGCCGGCGGGCTTGCCGATTGTGCTGATCAGATTGCCGAAGAAGCCGCCCTGCGGTGTCAGCTGCCCCTGTTGTTGCAACTGCTGCATCTGTTGCAGCTGCTGTTGCTGCTGAAGTTGTTGCAGTTGCTGAAGTTGCTGGAGTTGCTGCAGCTGCTGTAACTGCTGCAGCTGTTGCGGATCGATCTGCGGCTGCGCCCCCATGGCAGCGGAGGGATCGGCCGCAAATGGCGACAGGTTCCCGAGGAAGTTGCCAGCCATTTCACCAATGCGCCCGCCCGTGCCGCTGTGGCCGACCCAGCCGCCGATGCCACGCCCGATGACACCGCCGAGCGCGCCGCCGAACATGCTGCCCAGCCCCTGTGGTGCAAACTGTGGTTGAGCAAATTGCTGTTGAAATTCATTCATGGTGCTAGCCTCCGGTTGATCGGTCGCGCTGAGCCGGCTTTACATCAGGTGCCTGCCACAAACGACCGTGTTCATATGATTCGCGCCCCGGCATGACCGGTGGTGCGAGGTAAGGGCAGGATGGCGGCCTTTCGAGGCTGCTTTTCCTGCAGGTAGGCGTTCGACCGGTGCCTGGCGGTGAAGTTTTGCTCTTGTGGCGATGTGGGCAACGTTAAAATCGCGCCTTGCGGTAGCGCAGACGCGCGTCAAAAAGGCCCAACTTTCTTCGCAATGCGCACTGGAGCTTGAGAAAAATCACCACGTAAAGTCGGGTAAAATGACGACCCCCGCTTCTGCGCATCACGGCGCCGCCCGCACCCATGTCCCTGTCTTCCTCCGCGCCGTCGCTGGCGATTTTCTGCAAAGTAATCGATAACTATGGGGATATCGGGATCTGCTGGCGCCTGGCGCGCCAGTTGTGCCACGAGCATGCGCTGGCGGTCACGCTGTGGGTCGACGACCTGGTCAGCTTCCGGCGCATCTGCCCCGAAGTGAATCCGGCAGCGGCGCAGCAAGCGATTCAAGGTGTCACAGTGCGTCACTGGCAGGATCAGGATGGCCAGTTCGACGCGCGCGACATCCCCGATGTCGTCATCGAGTTCTTCGGTTGCGAGCTGCCGCCGGATTATCAGCGGGCGATGGCTGCCCGCACGCCGCGCCCCGTCTGGCTGAACTACGAGGGCTTGACGGCCGAGGACTGGGTCGAGGGCTGCCACCGCCTGCCGTCGATGCATCCGCGCCTGCCCCTGACCAAGCATTTCTATTTCCCGGGCTTTAATGCGCGTACCGGCGGGCTGCTGCACGAAGCGGGGCTGGACGCGCGCCGTCGTGCGTTCCAGCAGGATGGCGCTGCGGTGACCGATTTCCTAGCCCGGTTCGGCGTGACCGCGGCCGAGGCAGCAGGGCGCAAGGTGTCGCTGTTCTGCTACCTTGACGCGCCGGTAACCGCACTGTTCGACACCTGGCGGGGCGGCGCCACCCCCACGCTGTGCCTGGTGCCGGAAGGCGTCGCGTCAGGGCAGGTCAGCGCCTTCCTGGGTACCGCGCCAGTGGCCGGTGCGAGCGCAACCCATGGCCAGTTGACCGTGCGCGTGCTGCCATTCCTGCCCCAGGCCGATTACGACCTGTTACTGTGGGCCTGCGACGTCAATTTCGTGCGTGGCGAAGATTCGTGGGTGCGCGCGCAATGGGCCGGTCGCCCTTTCGTCTGGCATATTTATCCGCAGGACGAGAATCTGCACCACAAGAAGCTGCGCGCGTTCCTGGCGCTGTACGCGCGAGGGGCGCCGGCACTGGTGGCGTACATGCTCGGCTGGAACGGTGCGCAGCCAGTGGACGACCACCGCGCCGCCTGGAATGCCCTCGACGCCACGTTTCCCGACATCGCAGCGCAGGCCGATGCGTGGTGCCAGACAGTGCTCGCGCAGGGTGATCTGGTTACGCAACTGCTCGATTTCGTGCGCGATCTGCGGTTTGCCCAGGAAAACCGCGTATAATGCCCGGTTAGTTTCTAACGGATTCCGACGATCAAACGCAGGTCCGGGGCCTTCGGCCCACCAGCCGGCGATGATTTAATGCAACTATCTTTTTACGTAAAATATCTATGAAACCCGCAAAAGAAATTCGTGTTGGCAACATCATCATGGTTGATGAAAAGCCGTTCATCGTGCTGCGTTCCGACGTCAACGGCTCGAGCCGCACGGGCTTCACCTACAAGTGGAAGATGAAGAATCTTCTGACCAATGCTCCGCTGGAAAACGTGTTCCGTGGCGATGACAAGTTCGACGTCGTCGTGCTGGACAAGAAGCCAGTGACCTACTCGTACTTCGCCGATCCGCTGTACGTCTTCATGGACGCCGACTACGAACAGTTCGAAATCGAAGAAGAGAACCTGGGCGACGCGCTGCACTACCTGAAAGACGGTATGGAATGCGAAGCCGTGTTCTATGACGGCAAGGCCATCTCGGTCGAACTGCCAACCACGATCGCACGCCAGATCGTGTACTCGGAGCCAGCAGTCAAGGGCAACACGTCGGGCAACGTCCTGAAAGAAGCCAAGATCGAAAACGCCATCGAAGGCAAGCAGCACACCGTGATGGTGCCGTTGTTCGTCAGCGGCGACGACATGATCGAAATCGACACCCGTACCAACGAGTACAAGAAAGTCGTGCGTAACTAAGCACGGGTTTCCCCATGAAAAAACGCTGCCTTGGCAGCGTTTTTTCATGGGCGGGGCAAACCAATTCGTACCACATTGGATGATGCGGTGACGTAGGGTGGACGGCTTTGCCGTCCACGCGTTCAATCAAGCCCATCGAACCACGCGATTTAACACAGCGCCGTTTTGGTTTGAACGCGTGGACGGCGTAGCCGCCCACCCTACAGCCAGCTGTACCAACCAACCCTACCTGCGGCGCAACTGCGTCAGATCCCGCACCGCCCCGCGATCGGCCGACGTGGTCAGCGCTGCATAGGCCTGCAGCGCCTGCGACACATAACGCTCGCGTCCCAGCGGCAGCCACGCATCCGCGCCCAGCGCGTCCATCGCCGCGCGGCGGTGCGCCAGTTCCTCGGTCGTCACGCGCAGGTTGATGGTGCGCTCGGGGATGTCGATGTCGACCATATCGCCTTCCTGTACCAGCCCGATCGCGCCGCCTTCGGCCGCTTCGGGTGACGCATGCCCGATCACCAGGCCCGACGAACCGCCCGAGAACCGGCCATCGGTAAACAATGCACACGCCTTGCCCAGGCCCTTGGACTTGATGTACGAGGTCGGGTACAGCATCTCCTGCATGCCCGGTCCGCCTTTCGGGCCTTCGTAGCGGATGATGACGACGTCGCCGGCCACGACGTTGTCACCAAGGATCGCTTCGACCGCCGCGTCCTGGCTCTCGAACACGCGCGCCTTGCCCGAGAATTTGAGGATGCTTTCATCCACGCCGGCCGTTTTGACGATGCAGCCTTTTTCGGCGATGTTGCCGTACAAGACTGCCAGACCACCATCCTTCGAATACGCGTGTTCTCGGTCGCGGATGCAGCCCACGGCGCGGTCGAGGTCGTTCTTTTCGTAGCGCTCGGCCTGCGAAAACGCCACCTGGGTCGGCACGCCGCCCGGCGCTGCGCGGAACCACTGGTGCACGGCGTCGTCGGTACTGACCGCGATGTCATATTTTTCAATGGCCGCTGCCATCGTCGGGCTGTGGATCGTCGGCAGCGACGTGTCGAACAGGCCGGCGCGCGCCAGTTCGCCCAGGATCGAGAAGATGCCGCCGGCGCGGTGCACGTCTTCGATATGGTATTTGTCGGTCATCGGCGCCACCTTGCACAGGCAGGGCACCAGGCGCGAGATGCGGTCGATGTCGGCCATCGTGAAGTCGACTTCGGCTTCGTGCGCGGCGGCCAGCAGGTGCAGCACGGTGTTGGTCGAGCCGCCCATCGACACGTCGAGCGCCATCGCGTTCTCGAATGCGGTCTTGGTCGCGATCGAACGCGGCAGCACCGAGTAGTCATCTTCCTCGTAGTGGCGCTTGGCGGTTTCTACGATCAGGCGGCCGGCGCGCAGGAACAGTTCCTTGCGGTCGGCGTGGGTCGCGACGATCGTGCCGTTGCCCGGCAGCGCCAGGCCCAGCGCCTCGGTCAGGCAGTTCATGGAGTTGGCCGTGAACATGCCCGAGCACGACCCGCAGGTCGGACAGGCCGAGCGCTCGATCTCGGCCACGTCGGCGTCTGACACGGAGGCGTCGCCGGCCTTGATCATCGCATCAATCAGGTCGAGCTTGATGACCTTGCGCTCGTTGTTCACGACCTTGATGACCTTGCCGGCTTCCATCGGGCCGCCCGAGACGAACACGGTCGGAATATTCAGGCGCATCGCGGCCATCAGCATGCCGGGCGTGATCTTGTCGCAGTTCGAGATGCAGACCATCGCATCGGCGCAGTGCGCGTTGACCATGTATTCGACCGAGTCGGCGATCAGGTCGCGCGAGGGCAGCGAGTACAGCATGCCGCCGTGGCCCATCGCGATGCCATCGTCGACCGCGATGGTGTTGAATTCCTTGGCCACGCCGCCGGCCGCTTCGATTTCGCGCGCGACCAGCTGGCCCAGGTCTTTCAGGTGGACGTGGCCCGGCACGAACTGGGTGAACGAGTTGACCACGGCGATGATCGGCTTGTCGAAATCGCCGTCTTTCATGCCAGTAGCGCGCCACAGGGCACGGGCGCCTGCCATATTGCGACCCTGGGTCGTGGTGTGTGAACGGTAAGTCGGCATGGCAATCTCCCAGAATAATGCAAAAACAATGATTGGATCAGGGTGACCGCTGGCACTGGATTTGTCCAATATATGATCGGCTCTTCTGTGAGTCGTTTCACCTATCACAGCTGGACAATCCGCCGGACGCGTTGCTGCTATGCTATTGCTTGGCCATTTGACGGAGTACATAGGCATGGAGCGCAGGGATTTTGTACGAATGGGCGTGGCCGGCACGGTATCGGGCACAGTTGCTGGCACCAGCGTGCTGGCGCATGCCGCGCCATCAAGAACGGCGCCGGCCGCCATCCTCGAGGCCGGCGTCCACGCACAGGGGCAAGCCATGCGCGCCGGTAAGCTGACGGCGCACGAGCTGGCATCTCGCTACCTGGCCCGTATCGCGGCCGTCGACCGCGCTGGTCCACGGCTGCGCTCGGTCATCGAAACCAATCCCGATGCGCTCGAGATCGCCCGCGAGCGTGACCGCGAACGCAAGGGGGGCAAGCTGCGCGGCCCGCTGCACGGCATTCCGGTCCTGCTCAAGGACAATATCGCCACCGCCGACAAGATGAGCACGACGGCCGGCTCGCTGGCGCTGGACGGCGTCAAGGCCCGGCGCGATGCTCACATCGTGGCCCGCCTGCGCAATGCCGGGGCGGTCATCCTCGGCAAGACGAATCTGTCGGAATGGGCGAACATGCGCTCGACCCGCTCGACCAGCGGCTGGAGCGGGCGCGGCGGCCTGACACGCAATCCATATGCGCTCGACCGCAACACGAGCGGCTCGAGTTCCGGCTCGGCCTCGGCGATGGCCGCCAGCCTGGCCACGCTGGCTGTCGGCACCGAAACCGATGGCTCCATCGTCTCGCCCGCATCGACTTGCGGCATCGTTGGCATCAAGCCGACGCTGGGTCTGGTCAGCCGCAGCGGCATCATTCCCATCGCGCATTCGCAGGACACGGCCGGCCCGATGACGCGCAGCGTGGCCGACGCGGCGCTGCTGCTGGCGGCGCTGGCCGGCGCGGATCCGCAGGATGGCGCCACGGCGCGCGCGCCCGCCATCAATTATGCGAACGCGCTACGCAAGGATGGCTTGCGCGGCAAACGCATTGGCGTGGCGCGTGACTTTTTTGGCGGGCACGATGGTGTCAACGCGCTGATCGAGAAGGAGCTGGGCGTACTCAGGGCGCAGGGCGCGGTGCTGGTGGATGTCACGGTGCCCAATACCGACAAGTACGGCGCGTCCGAACTGACCGTGCTGCTGCATGAATTCCGGCCCGATCTCGAAGCGTGGCTGGCGGCGTACGCTCCGCATGCGCCGGTCAAGACCATGGCCGATATCATCGCGTTCAACCTGCGCAATGCAGCGCGCGAGATGCCGTTCTTCGGTCAGGAGCACCTGATCGCGGCGCAGGCCGCCGGTGGACTGCAGGCGCGCGACTACGTGAAGGCGCTGGCCAACAACCAACGCTACTCACGCGACAAGGGAATCGACCAGGTGCTGCGCGCCTACAAGCTCGACGCGCTGGTGGCGCCGACCGGCGGGCCGGCCTGGCTGACCGACACCGTCAACGGCGACCATTACGGCGCGAGTTTTTCGTCACCCGCGGCAGTGGCCGGCTATCCCCACATCACAGTGCCGGCGGGCTTCATCCACGGCTTGCCGGTCGGGCTGTCGTTCGTTGGCACCGCGTGGAGCGAGCCGGCACTGATCGGGATGGCGTATGCCTACGAGCAGGCCAGCCGGCGCCGCCGCGCGCCGACCTACCGGGCGCGCGTGGGCACCTGAATTACTAGCGGCGTGCCGCCTGCTTGGCCTGACTGAACGCCGGGCCCCACAGCGGATGGCCGTGTTCGCCGGGGCTCAGGTCGAAGGCCGGATCGAGCCGGAAGGCGGCGTCGAACGTCTCGCGGCACAGCGCCTGGCGCCCGCTCACGCAATAGCTGAACGCCGTGTACTTGGCGGCTGACAGGCGTTCGCGTGGGGTGCCGCTTTTCATGTCGGCGCTCGTCAAGCGCCGGATTGCGCCGTTGTAGTCGCCATCGTTGTAGAGCGCGATGCCTTCGCGCAGCGCGACATCACTGCGGTCGACGGTGCCGGCGGCGGGGCGGTTTGTGCGGTCTGCGCGCTGGGCGCGTTCGGCGCGCGGGCGCGCATCGTCGGCGCGCGGGTGAGCGCGCGCAGCTTCCTTGCCGCCCAGTGCCGGGCCGAATTCGGCGCAGCCCGTCGCCATCACGGCGATCAGCGCCGCTGCCGGCAGGTGTTTCATGAAACGGATACTCAAGGCGTTTTCTCCTCGGTGAAATCAAGTTCGATCGTGCCGCTCTGGCCCTCGACCGATTGCACGGTCACGGTGTGCTCGGGAAAGCCCGGATTGACGATGCGGATCGTGTGCTCGCCCGGCGGCAGCGTGATGTGCTTCAAAGGTGGCGTGGCGCCGCGCTCGACGCCGTCAACGACGATCGTGCCCCACGGCTGGATCAGGAGTTTATAGGTGGTGCCGGCGATGGCCGCTTCGGGCGGCGTGCCTTGCGGCGCCAGACGCACCGCGGTCGGTGGCACGGCGACGTCCGGTTTGGCCGGCGGCGGGGTAGTCGTGGCTGCGCGCGGTTCGGTCTCGTCGATGACCGGTGCGTCGGGTTGCGCCGGTTCTTCGGCAAGCGTGACCAGCGGCGCCGGGGCAGCTGCCGGAATAGGTGCCTCGGGCGTTGCCGGCAGCGCAGACCTGTCTTTCATGACGCTCAGGTCAGCCTGGGGCATCAGTGCGAACAAGGCGGCCAGCGCGGCGAGGATCAGGACGATGGCGCCGATGATCAGCGGCCAGCGTGTCCTGGTACGCCGGGCAGCGACCGGGGCCGCTGCGGGCGCCATCGGCGTCGATGCATTGGCGGCAGCGCGCATCGGGAGCGGACCGGGAGCGGGAGCGGGGGAAGGGGCTGGCGCTGCCGGCGCTGGCTTTGGCGCCACCACTGGTTCAGGCGCGCGGACAGGTTCTGGCGTCGGCGGCGGTGCTGGCGTCGGGGCTGGCGTCAATGCAGGCGCTGGCGTTGGCAGCGGCATGACCGGCGTCACGGGCTCGTCGTCGATCGGTGGCAGCGAGATGGCGGGCTTGGGCGCGATGACGGCAATGCCCAGCAGGCCGCGCATCTGCTCGATGGTTTGCGGACGTACGGCGGGATCGGGCGACAGGCAACGGTCGAGCGCCGCAAGAAAGCCCTCGCTGTAGTCAGTCAGGCCCAGCGTGCGCAGCTGCGCGACCGGTGCCAGTTCCTGCGAAATCGCGTAATGCATCACGGCGGCCAGGTCGTACAGGTCGCGCGCTTCGTAATCGGCAGGCACGGCGGTGTCGGGCAACTCGCTGTAGCCAGGCACCAGCATCGGGTCGCCAGCCTCGAGGATATGCAGGCTGTCGGGCGTGATGCGGCGATGCGGCACGTTCATGCCGTACTGGACTTCGAGCGATTGCAGCACCTGACGGATGATGCGGCGGCACCATGGCTCGCTGACTATCTCGTGGTTGTACTCGACGATATCGCGGACTGTGCGGCCATCGAGTTGCTGCGGGGGCGTGCTGGGGTTCATGGCATCTTGCCGGTCGCCGCTTGCGCGGGCCGAACGAATGTTTATTTATTGCAAATAATGCCAGATTTGTGGGGAAGACGGTACCCCCATCTTAAGCGTGCGCGGCAGATGGGGTAGTAGTTGTCTTTCCGACGTATAGCACGGAGGCATCCTGTACGAACGCATATAGGACATTGCGCTGCTCGTTCATCCTGGTCAACTCGAGGGCCAGCTCTTGGCTGCGTAGGTGCCAGCTGCCTACCTGTTCAAATCCGATCTGCAACAGCCGCCTGATGGGACGTTCATTTCGATGTAGCGCCCGAGGCCGCCGTGGCATTGGCGCAGGATGGCCCGGATCCGGGAGAGATAGATGGCTACTTCGGTTTGCCTTGCTCACAGGGTGCGCTAGGTTGACGCCGTATGCTAGGCCCCGTTCGGTCAGGCGCAGGAAGTGCTTAATCTCGCCTGATTCGGACGAGGACGTATATTCGATGTCTTCTATCAGGCCGGCCCATTGCATCATTTGCAGCACCGATGCCGCTGGCAGGGGAATGGCGCTCTTTGAGCGCGGCCGTCATGGAAACTGGGTTGCTCATGCGGCCTCTAGTGTGGCGGTGTCTGTCGCACGGGCAACCTGCGGGATGACCGTGAATCCATGGTGTTCGAGGACCGCCCTGCACACTCCGAGGAAGGCCGGGATGTCCAGGTCGTGCTTGGCAGCGTTGACGCGCCAGCCGCAGATCTTGAAGTCGGCCGGGCCCAATCCGTCGCCGACGTGGTCAACCGTCGGGAGTCGTGCGAAGCCGTGCTTGTACGTGCGGCCACCTTCGGCCGACTCGACGTTGTCGTAGCGGCTCAGCAAAGACCAGTCGAGCAATTCTCCTGTATAAGCATCGCGCCCACCGCCCGCAGCGACTGCCGCGTGGATGGCCACGCGGTACGCCTCGCCGATGGCGGCGGCGTTGCCGCGTTTGCGGTCCCGCTTTACGTGGGCCTGCGCCTTGTGTGCGAGCCAGCGTTGGTACGCCGCCTGGTTGACTGTGCCATCGAGGAAGGCGGGAAGGGCATATTTTTTTGACACGGCGGTCTCCGCATATTTCTTGACGACATCATACGCGACGCTGTCAAGCTTTGGGATCTTCCGGTTCGCCATACAGCCTGGCCGCCTCCGCCGCCAGGCGCTTTTCGCGCGCCTTGACGTAGATCGCCGTCGTTGCCGAGTCCTCGTGCCCCAAGATCTCCTGCACTACATTGAGGGGCATGTCCTTGTCAACGGCGATTGAGCCGAACGTGTGGCGGAAGACGTGCGGGCTAGTCGACGCTGCTCGATGTCCTTGATCGTCACGCGCGCCGCTTCGCCGTCGGGATCAACGGCTTCGAGTTCCCTGCGCACCCTGGCGAGCGCGGACTTGACCAGTGCGTAAACCGCGTTCGCGACCGTCGTCGTCGTCCGCATCGCCGCCAAGGGCAAGCCGGTGCGCTTTAACTTCACGTTCGACCAAGTTAATGTGCTTAAGTGCGAGAAGCGCGACGGCAAGGTCGACAGAGTGCCGTGGCAGCGGATGGGTCTGGCCATCTTGGATGAACTCGGGTATCTACCCTTTAGCCAAGCCAGCGCCTAGCTGTTCCACGTGCTGTTCAAGCTGTACGAGCATACCAGCGTCATCGTTACTACCAACCTAAGCTTCGCAGAGATCCGCACTTTCTACGTCAACTATGGATGATTTGCTGATTTAATGGGAAATATCGATAGCTCTGAGGCAATTTTGCTGTCGTCGTTCTTTCGCGCGCGAAACTACCGCTGCCATGATTACTGCCCTCCACGCTCGTTGGGAACCTGACCGGCACATACATGGAAAAAATTGTGACCAACCAGGGTCGCGATAAGTACAGTGTGAACATTTGTAGGATAGACTTATACACACGGCAATAATGACCTATCATAGAAAAAGGCGAAACTTGAAAATCGAAATATGGGATGGCGGCCTTCAAGAGCAAGAGATCAGCGCTATTAAAGTATTATCAACCACGTTTACCGACGTACCGATCGACGACGCAAAAGTGCGGGGTGGGTCGCTGAAAGACCAGTTGCAGAATAAGCTCGGTCGACATGATATGTTTCCTTGGAAGGGATATGCAGGGTTCCGCTTCGTCGACTCAAAAGGAAAAGAAGGGGAGTTTGATCTTGTGCTCGTCACTCACTGCAACGTGATTATTGTAGAGTTGAAGGACTGGAATCATGCTCCCGTCACAGCCAATGGCGACGTGTGGTTCAAAGGTGACAAGAACATGGGGCGCTCGCCTGTAAGCGTTACTAGGAGCAAGCAATACACCCTAACGAATAAATTAAAAAAATTAAGTCAACGATTCACAAATAAGGGATACGTTCCCTTTGTCGATTATTTCGTTGTGATGACTGGAAACGCCGATTTCAGTCAACTTCCGGAAGTTGAGCTTCGACACACTTTGTCCTTGAAGGACTTCCTGACATTCTCGGACAAAGGCGTATTCGACAAGCACTTCCGGCCTCATCCAAATGCGAAGGTTTTGAATCAGGACTTTGCACTGTTTGATGAACTTTTCTTGGGTGGCAATACGTCGCCAAAAGCCCTTAGAATTGGAGGATTCACCGCAGTCGAGGCCGTTTTTGAACATCCAAACCATGTTTACAAAGAGTACTTAGCTAGTTCGGAAATATCAAAAAGCTCTGAGGCTCTACTACGAGTTTGGAACTTCAACAAGCTTGAGGGGAAAAAGGCGCTAACATCACAGGGGCGAGCCGAGATCGTGTCCCGCGAACGCGAAGTGCTGCAGTTTGTGAATCACCATAATCGAGATCTCTATAACCATTGTTTGCGCTCTCTTACTAATTTCGAAAAGGATGAAGTCACCTCGCAATATAGCGAAGTGTATGAAGTTCCGCCTGGGCACGTTAGGTTTAACGAGTTTGTTGGGAAATATGGCCAAGTATTTAGCCATACTGACCGACTTAATCTCACGAAACTGCTTATAGCAAAGTTCGCCGATTTACATGCTATAAAGATTGCACATCGGGACATTGCTGATCATAGCCTATGGCTGTCTCCCTCCAAGGAGATTGCGCTCTCTAATTTTATTTCTGCCTATCACCAACCGATCGGTACGGTTGGGGATTACCGAAGCAGCCTGTCCGCTGGTGCTGTAGAGGTCAAAGAAATGTTGGACGGGATATCAACAACCCCGTTCCAGCAGGATGTCCATGCGCTCGGCCTTGTAGCTTGGCACTTGCTAACTGCACAACGCATGTCTCCAAAAAGCCTTGAAAAAATTCAGGACGAGATGCTTTCTAGCAGCGAGTGGTATGCCGGTATTCTCTTGGAGGCGGTGACAGGGAAATTTAAAGACGCGTCATCATTTTTTCATGGCCTGAAAAATGCAGAACCGCAAGCCGACTCAATTCCAACGTTCGACGATTCAGAACTTGAAGCCTATCGCCATCCAATCCACCATACTCGGCGTTTCCCTGATCACGACGAGTTTTTGGTTTCGACTGACGACAAAGAGGTGTACTTTTCGGACGGTCGGCTCGTTAAGGCTTGGTTAAATGTTGGGGGGAAGGGCGATAGCCCAATAGTTAACTTCCGCATTCTTTCTTTTCTAAAACGCCTGGACAAGATTGGGACAGTCAACCCTACTTACCTGCCGTGTATTCGGGAATATGGGCTTGCAACGCGGTCGGGTAGCATGTACTTGGTAACGGACGTAATTGACGGAACGACTTGGGCCGAGGCAGAATTCGCAGAATCCATAAAGTTGGCCGTTATTGGTAAGTTGATCGTTGCGGTCGAACATCTGCACGGCCTCGGGCTGACACACGGCGATCTTCACCCGGGGAACGTGATGCTGAGCCGTCAGGATGGAAATTTATACCTGATAGACATTCCCGACTTTTCTCAGAATACGACCGAAGTACGTAACCATCGCTATAGTCCAGAAAATATTGACTCAAGCACTCCCGAGAAACGCGATATCTTTGCGGTACTCCGTATGTCGTGCGAACTTCTCGGATTGGAATGGGGAAAGGAATCTAGCCCCTACCCTCGCATTGCCGATGCGATTCGGTCAGAACTTGATGATGTCGAATTCGGTTTTAAAGATCTTGGGCGGTTTACGAAGGCACTGACGACAGCGTCGAAATCTGAAGAACAGCATTTTGTTGAAATTACCCTTCCCAATGCTAGCGAGCAAGTGACAATCTTGCCGGACAACGGCCATCTGTACGTTAAGGTTGACGCAGCGAAACAAGGGAAGGGCGACTATTCGGTTACGTTTACCGGAGTTGGCGGATCGTTTGTAGCCTTCTACAGTAAGGAACACCGATGTTTTGTCGGAAGTGCCGCACCGCGGCTCCGATCTGATGTCTATTTTAGAACTGCAGAGGAAAGTCAGTTTGAAATCAGTATTGCAATTCGGATCAAGCCAGGTCGACCCATGCAACTTTCTGCCTTGTCTGAACATCTTCGCGACGATGAGGCATTTCACCGCGCAATCGAGATGGTTGAGATTCTTCCGCAGGAAATCGACGAATCCGCGCTGAGCCAACAGCTGAAGGATGTTTTTGAAAAGGCCGAAGCCTCGGTGGGGGAGGATCGCTCGGATATCATCGTCGATATTTCGACTCAGGCCCTGTGGCGCGCAATCCTCGCGACCGAAACCGAGTCAAGTCCCAATATTGAATTGAATGGTACGTCCATCAAGCCATTGGAGTCTGATTCAGAATTGATACTTCCTTATAATGCAGATGTTGATCCTCTTGGCACTTTTGCGAGTACAGATGAAGTTGACGCACTTCTCATAGATCAGGATGGTGGAGAGAAGATCATTGGCGAGGTCGTTCTAAAAAAATCGGCCTTGAACGAGGTCAGGCTCAGTAAGGTGAGAAGTACTGCTTACGGACTTAAAGACGGCGATTCTGTCTTCTTCAGGACCAAGCAAGACAGGGCTTCCTATCGTAAGCGGAAGGCTGCCCTTGAAAGGCTACTCGACAGAGAGGGAGTGTTGCCGAATCTTCTCGATTTGTTCGATCCAGCCTGTCATGAGGACGCGACTGCATACAATATTTCGATTACTGAAGACGACTTCGCAAGGTACGATCGTGAAGATCAGCACGGAAATAAGATCAGCCTCAACGAACAACAACGCGAGGCATTTACCAAACTCTTGAACAACGGTCCATTGTCTTTATTGCAGGGCCCGCCGGGAACAGGAAAGACTGAGTTTATTGCAGCATTCGTCCATTTTCTTATCGAGAAATTAAATGTTCGAAAAATTTTGTTAGTCAGCCAGTCTCACGAAGCCGTGAACACGGCCGCGGAGCGCATAAGGAAGCACTGCAGAAGGTTAGGTACCTCGCTTGAAGTTGTCAGGTTTAGCAATCGTGAAGGAGCGGTTTCGCACGGCCTGAAGGACGTCTATTCCCATGCATTGACCTCAGAAAAGCGTGAGCTGTTCAACGCCGAAGTTCGGTACCGCGTTGAAGCGTTAGCGGGCGCATTAGGCCTTGAAGCGCCGTTTATCTCAAAGGTAGTTGAAGCTGAATTGAAGTTGTTCAAGCAAATTGATCATCTGGAATCACTCCTCAAGAGCTTCGAGAAAGTCGGCGACGACGAAGATATTAAGGCACTGAAGCCGATCGCGGTTGAACTGGATGAGACCATTCGATCCAAGCTCCACACTGATTACGGGATTGCACTTTCAAGAGAAAGCGACCTTTCCGCAGCGAAAACGATGCTGCTTGAGAAGCTTTGCACGGAGTATGGTGTTCGCCCAAGCGAGTCGAAGAGGGTTCGGGCACTAGCTCGAATATGCCGTGATATCCAAGATGCGTTGTCGGCGGAAAAAGTTAACTGTGACGAGTTTTACGCCCGTTCGAGGCAACTTGTAACGGGCACATGTGTCGGGATCGGGCAGGGGCATATCGGCATTCACGACAATATTTATGACTTCGTAATTATTGATGAGGCTGCTCGTTCCATCGCGAGCGAGCTGGCAATTGCAATGCAATCTGCGAAACGTGTCCTCCTGGTGGGCGACCACCTGCAACTTCCCCCGTTATACTCTGACGCGCATAAGGCTGCCTTGGCACGCCGACTTGGCATCAACGACAAGCACATCGAAATCGATGAAGTTTTGCGCAGCGATTTTGCACGCGCGTTTAATTCTGAATATGGGAAACGGGCGAGTGCAACGTTGTTAACGCAATATCGAATGGCGCCTGCTATCGGTAATTTGGTTTCGCATACGTTTTACAGCGGGATGTTGAATAATGGGGACCGCGCGATTCCTGACATCTATGCGACTGCGCCGGACGCTCTTCAGTCGGTGGTGACATGGCTTGACACATCTTCGCTCGGTGATCAAGCTCATCATCAAAGTGATCGTGGGGTCAGCATCTATAACCGTTGTGAAGCAGAGCAGGTGATCGATGTTCTAAAACAGATATCCGAGAACATCCCTTTCTTAACCGACCTCTCGAATCTTAAGGACAAGGATGATGCACTGATTGGCGTCATTTGTATGTACGCCGAACAAAAGCGTTTGATCAGGCAAAAATTTAATCAAGGACTATGGAGCGAAGGCTTCAAAGCGCTCGTGAAAATCGATACTGTCGATAGCTATCAGGGAAAAGAAAATAGGATCATTATATTGAGCTTAACGCGTTCCGATAAGCGAAAAAGCCCAGGTTTTTTGCGCACGCCCAATCGCATTAATGTAGCAATGTCGCGCGCCATGGACCGATTGTTGATCGTTGGAAACGCCGAGGTGTGGCGTACACATAACAAGGATAAGCCTCTCGGACAAGTGGTTTCCTATATGAATGATATGGACAATCTTAGTTCGTACAAGTTCATATCCACAAAAAAAACTCGCTAGGGGACAAGATTGGAAAGTGCTAAGACTTATCACGAAATTGACTTTTTGTTGCCTGCGCAACGCTTCAACATCAATTTTTCCTATGTAACCCAAAAGGGGTTGCCGTTCGTTCGCGAATTCGTTTTGCGACTTATACATCTTTCGCCGATGTCGAGGTCGCAGGTTGCCACTTTTTTTGGCTTTTCGCGCAACGAGGTGCAAGAGGCAGTCGATGATTTGGTCGACCGCGGGGAATTGACGTTGTCTGATAATGGTCGTCTAGTCCTCACGGAGGCGTCAAAATCCTATTTCAGCGACATTGGGGAGGTCCCAACTTTGTCTCTGTTACGCGACAGCGCCGTTTGTCTTTCTTTCGATTTGGCAGTTTTCTCCTGTCTTGGGAAAGACAACTTCTCTGAAAAGTGGAAGGCCGGGCTTTCGATCAAGGTCGCCGATGAGAACGCTTCCTGCAGCGAGAGCTTTGTTGAGAAACAGTTCCAGCGTCAATTCCACGAAATCCTACAGAAGGGGTTCCTTTCGAAGTCGCTGACCCAGGACGAAAAGGATTCGCCCCATGTTTACACCGTCAATTCGGTGAACAAGATCAAGCAGATGCCCGTCAGGTTACCCGTTCAGTTCAAGATGGACGAAAGCGGGAGAAACGTTGAGCGCGAGGACTTCGAAAAGCTGAGAAGCTCAGATTATGTCCATGAGCAAATCTCTCTGGAACTAGACCGTTTGGCGAGGCCTAGCAATTTCGGTGAAATTGCAAAGGTGATGATGGAAATTGGCGATGCCCAAACACTGAATTTGTTTGACGCGAAGGGTAGTGGCATTAGCATGCAGTTTTTCGAAGATCTCGCCAGGATCGAGTCTAATAGCTCGACGAAGAGGTCTAGTTTCATCGGTCCTATCTACTCGTCGGCAAACTGGGGATTAGTCCAGAAGCACTTGGGTCCGCTCATTAAGTCAAGGCGTGAAACGAAGGCGGATGTGGGGCATACGCCACTGTTTTGGATTGCACCAAGCGATCCTTTTTGGGGCAAGAGCAGCAATCTCCAAGTGCGGATTAGTGAATTGTTTGAAAAAGCAAGCACCAAAGACAGGAAGCTATATTCGCCGACTGTATATTTGCCGGTTGGCGGCCCCGACGATTTTAGAACAGCGCGCCAGTGGCAGAGGGAGTTCGATGCTGGAGCCGAGGCACGGGGATTAATTGAGGGATTTCTCGGGGGCAGCGTAGAAGTTCTTCTCTTCGAGAATGAGTTTGTGGTGGTGGTGTATCATGTCTCCTTGAGAGATTCGTACCCCGTCAGCGTTCCAGTTGGGTTTATCAGTGCTGAGCAGGATGTCGTCACTTCTATCGGAAAATTCGTACAAGATTATATCGATTCGACTTCTGGATTTGAACGACCTAACGATTGCGGACTCATTTCCAAACTTGGACGGGGGGGATAGTAACTTTAGCGCGCGAAAGTCAGGGTCGAAGGGCAGAAAAAGCAGCCCTGATCTTCCGCTCGCTAAGGTGCATGTCTGAGCGAATTTATCCACATTTTCTGCGCGTTAAGTTGTGGACAACTCTGCGAAATTGCTGAACTTTCATGGAGAGAAGTTTTCCTTGCTCAAATGAATGGCAGGCAGGATTACGCGCCGGGCGAAACTTCAACGCGGTGCAGCGTTGATTCATGGCGGTGCCTTTCTCCTCCCCGCTTGTCGATCGGCCTTTCTTCAGACTAAGCGAAGCGATGAGCATGTAAGATGTTTTCGACTATGCTTGCGCAGTCTTTCGCATGTACGTGCAGGCGCACAGCGTCGACGCTAATCGGGGGGGGGGATCGAAAGTGAATGCCATGTCGCGGTATCCTGGCGCATTACCGTATGTGACGAGTTTCGCTTCAAGATCAATCTCGCCAGTACCGGCCGTCAAGTCGGATAACGAGGCTTCGTCACGGGCACCGCCATTGGCCTGCGCCATCACCACGTTGGTCGCGTCGATTGTGCGTGCACCTGCTGAATGATTGTTGTCGTTCCTCGACGATGCAACAAAACTCCCAGACAGTTGTGCTGCTGTGGCTATATAAGCAGAACGATTACGATCGAAGCGAGAAATAGCAATACACCTGTGACGCTACTGATACGGTCTGCCATCGGCTTGCGGAACTTCTTTGGTACCAGCGCACTCGCGAGCGCCATGGCTAGTAGGACCACGCCTAGCATGAGCACCATGGTAAATGTGCCTCCGACGCCTTGATCCTTGAGCCATCCGCCACCGAGCACTGTCACTAAGGCGAGGTTGCTGAAGAAATTGGAAGCCCAGGTGCCACGGCGTTGGCGAACTAGTTTAGCTGTAGTGTGCATGTGTGAAGGCAAAGCGCTTGCCCAAGTTGTTGATATTTTTGCATCTTTACATTGTCACCGCGGATAGGCAAGATTTATCTCATATATTCTGGTGGATACTTGCGACACACTTTCATTATCTCGCGCCCATCCATATAACCGTATAGTTTTTCCGTGGAGTTATTGGAAAAATTGGCTCGCACTGTCGAAGGCGTGTAAGGGACCGCTTGCTGTCGCGATGCAGGGCGTGGATGCATGAGGCTATTCGTGATATCCAAAGCGAGAATCAACGTCTGGACCGAAACCCTTACCTCTCGTAAACCGAGCCCCGAAAAGCATGGGTTTAGGCCTTCGGCTCGGCCAAGTGGCATTCCGCTACTCTCCAGCGCGCAGAGCGCTCGGCGACGTGCTGCGGCAGCTGCCCGGCTCCTATTTCCTATCCTGCAAACGACATCGTGAAGTGGAGACAACCCGCTTCAAGCGTCGCGCCAGCGAACCCCGCGCTGTCATGCTCCTTGAGCGTCCGCTTGTGCTGTGAAGCCGGCCGCGGTTCTTCCAGCCGGCGCCTGGTGCCGTCAAGGGCAGTGCCAGCACGCCCCGCTGTCACACCTCTTGAGCCGCCGCTTACGCTGTGAATCTGGCGCACCTGGCGCCTGACTTCATGTGGGGAGCACGGGCCGCGGGCACCCGTTCCTCAATCCCCAATTCAGCCCCCCTGAAATGTGAGGGGGGCTTGCTTGCGGATAAACGACGGAACGGGCTAGATACAGCGGCCCCTTACCTCGCTGCTTTGGCCCCCATCCATCCCCACCCTGCCCGTGAGGGCAGGGCCTTCCCCACCCCCCCGCCCGCCCAGGCAGGTTGCGCAGCAAATGCGTTGCCGCGCAACCGTTCAGGCGTCAAGAAAACGCATCTTGAACCAGCGGCCCTTGATGACGCCAAAGCCCGGTCCCGGCGCTTCGCCTTCGCCCAGGCGCTTGACGGCGGCCTGCGCCACGCTGCGCTCGAGCGCGACGTAGCTGTTGAATTCACCGATATTGATCTTGCCGACCTGGTCTTTCGTCAGACCGGCGTCGCCCGTCAGCGCGCCCAGTAGGTCGCCCGGACGCAGCTTGGCCTTCTTGCCGCCGGCGATCACCAGCGTGACCATCGGCGCCGGTTCGGCCAGTTCGGCGTCGCCGCCCAGCGCAGCCAGGCTTTCCCATACGGCCGGCTGGTCCTGGTACTGCTCGATCAGGCCAACCCATTTCTTTTCGTTCGGC
The DNA here is from genome assembly GCF_014200505.1 of Massilia aurea. GTDB lineage: Bacteria > Pseudomonadota > Gammaproteobacteria > Burkholderiales > Burkholderiaceae_D > Telluria > Telluria aurea_B. The sequence continues at coordinate 204,856 of NZ_JACHBX010000006.1, forward strand.
GCGCACAGCGTATGCGCCATGCCACTGCCGCCGGCGCGGCCGGTACGGCCGATGCGGTGCACGTGGACTTCGGGGTCTTTCGACACGTCCACGTTGATCACGGTGTCCAGGTCGGCGATGTCCAGGCCACGCGCGGCGACGTCGGTGGCCACCAGTACTGAGCAGCTGCGGTTGGCGAACAGCACCAGGATTTCATCGCGTTCGCTCTGTTCGAGTTCGCCGTACAGCGCGCGCGCCGAAAAGCCCTGCGCCTGCAGTGCGTCAGCCAGTTCGCGGCAGCGCGCCTTGGTGTTGCAGAAGGCCAGCGCCGACACCGGACGGTGATGGCGCAGCAGACGGCCGACCGCATCTTCGCGGCCTTCGAAGCCGATCTCATAAAAACGCTGGTCGATCTGCTCGAAGCTGTGCTTGCCCTCAACCTTCACTTCCAGCGGATCGCGCAGGAAGCCTTGCGTGGCAAAGCGGATATCGTCAGGGTAGGTGGCCGAGAACAGCAGCGTCTGGCGATGTTTGGGCGTGGCCGACACGATGCCCGCGATCTCGTCGTAAAAGCCCATGTCGGTCATGCGGTCGGCTTCATCCAGCACCAGCGTCTGCACATTGGCCAGGTCGAGCGTCGCGCGGCCCAGGTGGTCGCGAATGCGGCCCGGCGTGCCGACGACAATGTGCGCGCCATGCTCGAGCGAGGCGATTTGCGGGCGCATCGAGACGCCGCCGGTCAGCGTCAGGATTTTGACATTGCCCACGCCGCGCGCCAGCCGGCGCAGTTCACCGGCAACCTGGTCGGCCAGTTCGCGCGTCGGGCACAGCACCAGGCCCTGAATGGCGAACCATGCCGGATTGAGCTTGTGCAGAATGCCGATGCCAAATGCGGCGGTCTTGCCGCTACCGGTCTTGGCCTGGGCGATCAGGTCGCTGCCAGCCAGGACGGACGGCAGCGTTTCCGCCTGCACCTGCGTCATGTGGTCGTAACCGAGGGTGGTCAGGTTGGCGAGAAATTGCGGCGTGAGGGCCAGCGAGGTAAACGAATCGGATTGCATGGAAGCCTCCAGCCGGCAGGGCCGACGCTATTGGGGATCGGGCGCCCAGACCGGCAGGCCGGTCAGGTCGAGCTTGTCGTCGCGGCGCCAGACAGGCAGGCCGGAGTTGTCGGTTTCGTCGATCAGGCAGAGTTGTTCTTGCTTGAGCGAGCTGCGGCGGGGACGAGGGCCGGTGCGTTTGGGTTCGGTGACCGTATCGAGCGGCGCTGCCGGCTCGAAACCAGGCAGGTCGAACGTTGCGTGGTCTTTCTTGTCTCTCATCCTCTGCCTTCGAGGTTGCATTTTGTTGCCATAGAAAACAAAAGCCCGGCTCTGTGAGTCGGGCTTTTGTATTGAATTGGTTGCGGGGACAGGATTTGAACCTGTGACCTTCGGGTTATGAGCCCGACGAGCTGCCAGACTGCTCCACCCCGCAGCGCAATTATAGCGCGCTGCGCAGCAATATGCAATGCGCGACGTGCAGAGGGGGTAAATCCCTCAAATGGCGCTGCTGCGCAGGCGCCACAGCGACGTGACTTCCTGCGAGCGCGCCGCGTGCAGCGGATCGTCGGCATCGGTCGCGCGCGGGTGCACGGGCCGCGTGTCGTGGCGCTCGATCACTTCCAGGCCGCCCGCCGCAATCCATCCAAGCAACTGATCACGGCTGCGCAAGCCCAGGTGCTCGGCAAAGTCCGACATGATCAGCCAGCCTTCGCCACCTGCCTCCAGATGGGCACCGAGGCCCGCCAGGAACGCGCGCAGCATGCGGCTGTCCGGATCGTAGATCGCATACTCGATCGCCGAACTCGGCTTGCCCGGGAGCCACGGTGGATTGCAGACCACCAGCGGCGCGCGGCCTTCCGGGAACAGGTCGGTCTGCGCGATCTCGACTTGTGTGCCCAGGCCCAGCCGTTCGATGTTCGCGCGAGCGCAGCCCAGCGCCCGCGGGTCGACCTCGGTGGCCAGCACGGCTAGGCCGCGCCGCGCCAGCACGGCCGACAGCACGCCGGTGCCGGCGCCGATGTCGAATGCGCGCTGCGCGCCGGCAGGCAGCGGCGCCTGGGCGACCAGCTCGACGTATTCGCCGCGCACGGGCGAGAACACGCCGTACCACGGGTGGATGCGGTCGTTCAGCGCCGGAATCATGACGCCCTTGCTGCGCCATTCGTGGGCGCCGATCACGCCCAGCAGCTCACGCAGCGAAGCGACATACGGCGCGTCGACCGGGCCGTAGGCTTCGAGGCACGCCTGCTGCGCATCGGGCGCACGGCGCAGGGGGATGCTGTGGTCGGCCTCGAACGGCAGCACCAGCATCGCCAGCGTACGGGCGCGTTGCAACTGGGACAGGCGATGGCGGTGGAAGGCTTCGAGTGGCGTGGGCGCTGCCTTGCCGGCCTTGGCGCGGCGTGGCCGCTCGCCCTTGTGGTCGATCCGGCGCGCGAGCGCCTGCACCAGCTGGCGGGCGTTCTGGAAGTCGCCGCGCCACAGCAGCGCCGTGCCGTTGAGCGCGAGCCGGTAGGCGGCGTCAGCGCTCATGGTGTCGTCGGCCAGCACGACTTTTTTTGGCGCGGGCCAGCCGCTCTCCGAGCGCCAGACGGCCGAGCGTTCGACGCCGTCCTCGACCCATTCGATGCGTGCCATCGCTTGATCCCTCTTATTGGTGATATTAGTGATGGTGGTTCCAGTTGCCATCGCTCGAGGCTAGGTAGGACGCCACGGCGTCCGCATTGCCGGTGGCGTGGCGCTTGACTTCACCGCAGCCGCAGATGCCCTGGTAAGGCTGGATGTGCGAGCAGGCGGAGACTTTTTGCAGATAAACGGTGACTGGCTTGGTGCACTTTGCGCACTTGAACGTCAGGGTACGGGCTGGTTTCATGATCACGGAGCAGGTAAAGGAAAGGAGGGCGGCATTTTACACCGCCTGACTCGGTTTCATTCGACCACCACGGCGCTGCTGCCGCCACCCGCCGGGCGCACCAGCACCTTGGTTGCGATGCGCTCGGTCATCTCCTGCACGTGCGAGATCACGCCCACCTTGCGGCCCAACGACTGCAGCGCGTCCAGGGCATCCATTGCCACGCCCAGCGTTTCGCTGTCGAGGCTGCCGAAGCCTTCATCGATGAACAGCGACTCGACCCGCACCCGGTTCGACGACAGCGAAGCCAGCCCTAGCGCCAGCGCGAGCGACACAAGGAACGATTCGCCACCGGACAGCGAATTGACCGAGCGCACTTCGCCGCCCATGTCCTGGTCGCGCACCATCAGCGCCAGCGACGGCATGCCCGCGTAACTGACGCGCTCGAGGCGATAGCGTTTGGCCAGCTGCGCCAGGTGCGCATTGGCATAGCCAAGCAACACGTCGAGTGTGAACTGCTGCGCGTAGTTGCGGAACTTCTTGCCGTCGCTCGAACCGATCAGCTCCGACAGCTTGCCCCAGCGCTGCTCCTGCACCTGTTGCCCCTCGATCTCGCGGAGGCTCGATGCCGCGGCCACGCGCCGCTCATCGTCCTGCATGACGCGCAAGCGCGCCGAGGTCGACGCTTCGATGGCCGCATGGCGCTCGGCCTGGATCGCGTCGAACGCCGCGGTGACGGCCTCAACCGGCTGGCCGTCCGGCGGGGCCGAGGCCAGATGCGCCAGACGCTGGGCGCGCCGCTCGCTCAGGATCGTGCTGGCCTGGCCGACCTCGGTGTCGATCGCGTTCAGGGCCGTGCGTTCCTGCGCCAGCCACGCGGCGCCCACTTGCAGCAGGCGGGCCAGCGCATCCAGATTGGCGATGTCGTCCACGCCGTCGGGATTCTTGCGGTAGTCCTCCAGCCAGTCGGCCAGGGCGGTGGCTGCAGCCGCGCCGGCGCTGTCGAGTTGCGCGACCCGCTCGACGAGACCGGACAGTGCAGTGCGCGCCGTCGTTTCGCCCTGTGCCGCGTGCTGCGCCACCAGCTGGCGCGCCGCGAGCGCTTCGCGCGCGCCGGTGACGGCGGCGTTCAGTTCGCGCTCGACGTCGCGTGCCGGTCGGCCGGCCCACAGGGCGGCGCGCGCCGTGCGTTTCTGCGTGAGCTCGGCGTCGATGCGTTCGAAGTCGAGCGCACTGCGCGCGCTGGCCGCATCGATCTCGGCGATGCGTGTGGCCAGCGCCGTCGTTTCCACGTCCAGTGTCGTAATCGTGGCCGTGGCGCGGGCCAGTGCGTCGGTTTGCTCACGCCACGCGGCGGCTTCCTGCGCACGCGCCGCGCGCCAGGTGGCCGGATCGCGCCGCCATGCCGCTTGCCAGCCATCGCCATGCGCATCGGCCAGCGGGGCGTCGAGTTCGGCCAGCAGCGCATCCAGCTGCGCGCTTGCTGCCTCGTGGCGCAGCGTATGGATCTTGAGCGCGGCCTGCAGCCCGGCTGCGGCCTCGCGCCCGGCTTCTGCTGCCGAGCGCAGGCGCGCCAGATCGGACTGGGCAGCGTCGACCTCGTGCTGCGCCGCGTCGCGGGCGGCGGCAGCGGCGCGCCACTGTTGTTCTTGCCGGGCCAACGCGTCCAACGCGTCGCGCAGCGCGCTGCGCTGTGCGACGAACCAGTCGGCGCGTTCGTCGGCCGGCGGCGCGGCCGCCGCCAGCGGGTCGGCGTGCCAGGCTTGCTCGAGGCTGGCGACGCGCGTGGCGAGCGTGCTGCGTTCCTGCGCCAGCGCCGCCAGCCGCTCGTGCGCCGCGCCCGCTGCCGCCGCATGCTGCGCCTGCAGCGCGTTGTTGTCGCGCACGCGCAGGCGGCAGCCGTCGACCTCGGCGCGCAGGCTGGCCAGCATGTTCTTCAGCGGCGCGGCCTGATGGGCATACGGGTGCTCGTGCGCCCCGCAGACGGGGCAGGGCGCGTCGTCCTCCAGGTTCGCACGCAACTGTTCGACATCCGCTGCGCATGCGAGTTCCGCTGCCGCCAGCGAGCGCTCGGCCTGTGTCATGGCTGCTTCCAGCGCCGGGGCGCCAGCGCGTGCCTCAGCCAGTCCCTGTTCGGCGCTGGAGCGCGCCGTCTCGACGCGATCGACGTCGCGCGCGAGGCCAGCCAGCGTGGCGTGCGCGGCCGCCAGGTCGGTCCAGCTGCGCTCGGCCTGCGTCAGGCGCTCGCGGCGCACATCGAGAGCCTGGCGCTCCGCGCCGATCGCATCGGCATCCAAGCCGGCCAGCGCCGCCATTGCGGCGCGGCGTGTCGCCTCCAGCGCATCGAGGCGTGCGGTGCTGGCCGCCAGCGCGCTCGTGGCTTGCGCTTCGCGTTCGGCAGCGCCCAGTGCCTGGGCCTGGATTCTCTCTGCCGCCGCCTGGTTGGCGGCGAGCGTGGCAAGCGTGTCTTCGCCCTGGCGCAGCAGGCGTTCCCATTGGCCCCAGGCGCCGGCCACCGCGTCCAGGCGCGACTGGGCTGCGAGCCAGGCGGCAGCGCCATCGCGGGCTTGCTGCGCACGTGCCAGTGCAGTTGATTTGACCTGACGCTGCTCGCGCGCCTGGCGCGCTTGCGTGCGCGCGGCGTCGAGCGCCGACTGTGCCTGCGCGTGGTTCGGCGCCAGTGTCGTCAGCGCCGCATCGAGCGCCTTGGCATCGTCCAGTTGCGGCGTTGCTGTACGCAGTGCTGCTTCGGCGGCGTCCAGCTGCGCGGTGGCCGCGTCGGTTTCGGCCACGCTGGTGCGTCGCACCTCCAGCGCGGCCGCCAGCTGGGCCTGCGTCGTCTCGATGGCCGAATGGGCTTGTCGGCGCTCGGCTTCGAGGCGCTGCACTTCCAGGCTCAAAGGGCGCGCCGTCTGCACCGCGTCGAGCGTGGCCAGGCGCTGGCGCCGCTCGCCGGCGTCCGCGCGCTGCGCGTTGGCCGCCGCCAATACTTGCTCGGCCTGCGCTTCGCCGCGCGTGAGCTTGTCCTGTTCCTGGTGCCAGCGCAGTTGCCCCTCGAGCAGGGCGTGGCGATCGTCCAGCGCTTGCCGGGCCAGGTCGGCATTCGTGCGTTCGGTGTCCAGCAGCCCGCGGTCTTCCGGCGACAGCGGGGCGGCATTGGCCAATTTGGATTGCAGGACCTGCGTGCGGACCTGTTCGGCCTTGTAGCGCTCGAATGCCCGGCGTGAGATGTCGCTGTAGATCGTCGTGCCGGTGAGCGTTTCGAGCAGTTCGCCGCGTTCGTTTTCGTCGGTCTTCAAAAACGCCGAGAATTCGTTCTGGGCCAGCAGCACAGCGCGCGTAAACTGTTCGAACGACAGGCCGATGCATTGTACGATCTCTGCCGCGGCTTCCGTGTTGGTGCCGCCCACAGGGATCAGTTCGGGCAGCCGGTTCAGTGAAATTTTGACCGGTTGCAGTGCGCCGTTCGGTTTGTTGCGCGAGCGCCGCACGGCCCAGCGGGCGCGGTAGCGGCGGTCATCGCTTCCCACGAAGTCGACCTCGGCCCAGCCTTCGGCCGCGCCCCGGCGCAGCAGCGTGCGGGCATCCTGCGCGGTGACGGTTTCTTCGCCGACATCGGGCAGGCGCGTGCTCGAACGCTTCAGCAGGCGTGGCGTGTCGCCATACAGCGCCAGGCACAGCGCGTCGAGCAGGGTGCTCTTGCCGGCGCCGGTCGGGCCGCTGATGGCAAACAGGCCGGCGGAGGCGAGCGGTTCGGATTCGAAATCGATGGCGAATTCGCCCGCCAGCGAAGCGAGGTTCTTGCCGCTGATGCGCAGGATCTTCATCGCGGCTCGCCTTCCACCGCGTGGAACAGCTCGGCAAACGACGCGATCTGTTCGGGCGGTGCCTCTGCGCCGTATTTTTGCAGCCACAGGCGGCGGAACACATCGTCCGGTTGCAGCTGCGCCAGTTGATCCAGGCTCAGCGCGAGTTCCGTGTCGTCGATGGCCACGTGCTTGCGCGTCGGTTCGATCTTGGCCAGGCGCACGGGCTTGCCGGCCAGTACTGCCTCGATGCGCGCGCGCAGGCCGGGTTCCGGGCCATCGAGCAGCACCCTGACTTCGAGAAAAGGCCAGGCATGCTGCGGCAGGTCGGGATCGAGTTCGAGCGCCTCCAGGGCCGCGAGTGCTTCGTCGAGCGGTGCGGGTTTGGCCGGCACCCGCAGCAAGGCGACCGCGCGTGGCACGAACAGCGGCGTGATTTCCACCGCATGATCTCCTTCCAGGTCGATCCGCAGCACTTGATGCTGGTAATTGACTTCGGAAAACGACAGCGGCAGCGGACTGCCGCTGTAGCGCACGTTCTCGCGCCCGCCAACCTTCTGGGCCAGGTGCAGATGGCCCAGCGCTGCATAGGCGATGCCCGGGTCGAACATGCTGCTGGGCAGCGCCTCGGTGCCGCCGATGACGATGCGGCGCTCGGAGTCGAGCGACGCCTGGCCATCGACCATATGGCAGTGGCCCATGGCGATGATGGCTTGGCCGTCCGTGGCGCGCTCGCGCGCCAGCGCATACGCCTGGCGGTACAGCAGGGTCGTGCCCTGCAGATACGGATCGAGGCCTGGCGCATTGCTGGCTGCCTCGCTGGCCGCATCCCCCGCCGCAGCGCGCAGGCGTGGCACATCGCCAGGGCGCAGGAACGGCACGGCCAGGCACCAGGCGGCAACCTTGCCGTCGCGGTCATGCAGCGGCACCAGCAGACGGTCGAGGTCGACTTCGCCATCGCTGCTGCGCAGCACGTTGCCCACGACAATCGTGCCATAGGCCTCGAGCAGCGGCGTGGGCGCTTCCAGCCGGCCGGCGGAATCGTGGTTGCCCGCGATGACCACCACCTGCAAGTGGGGAACGCGGCTGCGGGCCTGCTGCAGGAAGCGGTACAGCTGGCGATGCGCGGCCGACGACGGATTGGCGTTATCGAAAATATCGCCCGCGATCAGCAGCACGTCGATGCGCTCTGCGTCCAGCGTCCCGACCAGCCAGTCGAGGAAGCACTGGTGTTCGTGGATCCGGTCGAAATTGTGCAGGGTCTGGCCAAGATGCCAGTCGGAGGTGTGCAGCAGCCGCATGGAAGGTTCTACCGTTGGGAAAGCCGAAATCGGGGCCTACTATAACGCAGCCGGCGACCCGTCGTGGCGCGCCGTGCAATACCATCTCGCAAGCATGTTGTGTGGGGAAATTCGTTGTGCCTGACCCCGCTCTTGTTGTCAAATCGCATTTGACGAACATCAAACCTGGCCAGGACCGTGTCTCTACACTAGCTAGTTCTTGTCGCCGGCTACTACTACAAAATCCATCGCCGGCTACCCCGACACCCGCATCCCCAGCCGCTCCGGCATGGCCTCCCATGTGCGCTGGCGGCGCATTGAGAGGAGACATCATGCTCACTTCCACCTACACACTGGTGGCGCTGTCCGTTGAACAGGCCCGGGTACGCGTCGATTTGCAGGCGCTGCTCGACCGCTGGCGGCCCGCCGCCTGGTGGGGCGAGCCGCCAGCGGCGCACCAGTACCAGGCGGCATGCGACGCGCTGCGCCAGGTCAGCGACGCGTGCCAGTGGCGCAAGCTCGACAAGTTCGTGCTGCCGGCACTGCGCCGGCGTGGCGCCGATGCCGGCGTACTGCTGGCCGAACTCGATGCGCTGAGCCGGCGCGCCAACGCGGCGCGCATGGCGGCCCAGGCCGCCGCTGCCGAAGGCGATCCCGGGTGCCTGGCAGCGCTCGAAGCCTGCTGCGAACTGCTGCTCGAGCGCCTCGAACGCGAAGAGATTGAGTTGCTGCCGCTGGCGCGCACACTCATTCCCGGCGACCACTGGTTCACGATCGCCAATCAGATGCTGGCCCACGACACGGTGCAGAACGAACACCGTGACGCGGGGCGCGGCATCGTGCGTGCCAGGCTTCCTACAGAAGTTTCAACCAGGAAATCGCCCGCTTTGCCACCTGTCGTGCCCATCGTGAATTAGCCGCTACAGCAGGGCGTGCGCGCCGGTTGACGCCATGTTCTTTGCTATGATGGCAGTTTTAGCGGTGCGAATTTCCTATGTTCGATTTTCTCTTCAAGCGGCAGGGCAGCAAGCCGGCCGCGTCCGGCGAGCAACAGGGCGCCGCCAAGCCGGCCCCGGCAAAATCGGGTGCAGCCCAGCCCCCCGTTAGCAAGACCGGTGGCAAGGCCGGTAGCAAAGCCGATAACAAGGCCAAGGCGGCCGCAGCCGCCGCTGCCGAGCAGGCGGCAAACCAGGCCGCAGCGCAGGCTGCCGAAGCGCGCGCCGCCGTGGCCAGCGCCCGCGAGCGCCAGGCCGCGCAGCTCAAGGCGCTCGGCAGCGACGAAGCCGCCGCTGCCGAGTTCATCCTGCAATCCCCGTTTTCCGAATTGCGCCTGGCCGCCGCCGAGCTGCTCCATGGTCGCGAGCACCTCGAGCGCGTGTATGGCGCGATGCGCAATGTCGACCGCCGCGTTGCCAAGCTCGTGCATGGCCGGCTGGATGCGATCCGCCATCATGAAGCCGAACTGCGCCGTGCTGAAGACACGCTGGCGCAGGCGCGCGCCATGCTGGCCGATGCGTTGCTCACACCCAACCACGTTGGCGAACTCGACCGCAAATGGTCGGTCATCCGCGCGCCCGAACTCGCTGCCGACTTCGAGGCCGTGCGCGCCCAGCTTGGCGCCCGTCTCGAAGCGCAGGTCCAGTTGCAGCGCGCCATGATCGATCGCCTGACGACGCTGCGCCAGCTCGACGGACAGGGGCTGGACGCCGCCGCGCTCGGCGAGGCGCTGGCCCGTCTGCAGCAGGAACAGACAGCGGCACTGGCCGATCCTGGACACCCATCACTGCCGCGCGCGCTGGTCGGCGAGGTGAGCAATGAAATGGCACGCTTGACCGCCAGCCTGGCCACCGCCGAGAAGGATGCCGCAGCGCTGACGGCCCGTGACGCGGCACTCACCGCGTGGGCGGCGCAGCCGCAAGAAGCATTGACGCCGGATGCCCTGCGCCGCGACTGGCAGCGCCTGCCGGCCATGCCTGCCAACGCCGCCGCTACTGAAGCGTTGCAAGCACGTTTCGACGCCTTGCTCGCGTCGTTACCGCAAGCAATCCGCAAGCCGAAAGCAGTTCAGGCTGCAGCGCCAGCCGATAGCGGCGCCGCGCCCGCCAAAGACAAGGGGGCCGACCAGGCCTTCCTCGACCAAATGGACGCGCTCGAAGCTGCCCTGCAGCAGGGCTCGCTCGGCACCGCCGCGGAAATCGACAAATCGCTGAAGGACGCCAAGGACAAGGGCGTGCGCCTGACGGGCGCCCAGCTCGAGCACCTGACCCATCTGCGCGCCGACCTGAAGCGCTTGTCCGACTGGGCGCGCTGGGGCGGCAATGTGTCGCGCGAAGAATTGATCAAGACGGTCGAGACGCTGGCCACGCAGAACCTGGCGATGGGCGAACTGGCCAAGAAGGTTGGCAGCATGCGCGAGCGCTGGAAGGCGCTCGACACCTTGTCCGGCCCGGCGCCGCGCAGCCTGTGGGAGCGCTTCGACGCCGCCTGCAGCGCTGCCTACGCACCGGCCGCCGCACATTTCCGCCAGCTGGCCGACGAGCGTCATGCGAATGCCGCGCGCGGCCAGGCGCTGGTCGACGAAGCCCAGGCCGAGATCGCCAACCTGCAGCAGGACAATGCCGACTGGAAGCACGTGTCGGCCACTGTCCAGCGCCTGCGTACGGCCTGGAGCCATCTGGGCGCGGTCGACCGCAAGGAAAAGAAACGTCTCGACGGCTTGTTCTCCGAGGCACTGACCACGTTGCAGCGTCCGCTGGAAAACCAGCGCAAGGTCGAAGTTGCCGTGCGCGAACAACTGATTGAAGAAGTCCACAAGCTCGACCCGAACGAACGGCATGCGGTCGACATGCTGCGCGAATTGCAGAGCCGCTGGCAAGACCATGCGCGCGCGCTGCCGCTCGAACGCAAGGCCGAGCAGGCGCTGTGGCAGCGTTTCCGCGCCGCCTGCGACGCGCTGTTTGCGGCCCGCAAGGAGCACGCTCACGCGGCCGACAGCGAACGGCGCACCCACGAAGCGGCCAAGGAAGCGCTGTGCGCCCGTCTCGAAGCGGCAGCGCTCGATGCCACGCCTTCCAACGTCGCCAGGATGCTGCGCGAAGCGGCCGCCGAATGGCAGGCGATCGGTCCGGTGCCGCGCGCCCACGAGGCGCGTGTTGAGGGGCGTTATCAGGCGGCCGTGGCCCAGGTGCAGGCCCAGGTAGCCGAGGTGCGGCGCGCCGCCGACACGGTCCTGGCCGGCGTCGTGCGCGACAAGCTGCGCCTGATCCAGGCGCTCGAAACGGCGCTCGCCGATCCGGACAGCAATGCCGGCACCCACACGCAGGGTGACGACTGGCGCGCCCGCTGGGCGGCACTGGCGCCCGTGGACGGTGGTTACGAGCCGATCCTGCAGAAGCGTTTTGACGCGGCGCTGGCGGCGCTCGAAGGCGACCGCGCCGCGTATGCGCGCCAGCTTCAGGAAAACCGGCCGCGCCTGTTGAACGATCTGCTGCGCCTGGAGATCGCCGCCGGGATCGACAGCGGCGCCGAATTCGCCCGCGACCGCCTGCGCCTGCAGGTCGAGGTGCTGCAAAGCTCCCTCAAGTCGGGCCAGAAGCCGGGTGGCAATACGGCTGAACTGCGCGCATTGCTGGCGCTGCCGGCCCTGACCGACGTGCGCACCGAAACGCGCATTGAGTGTCTGATGCTGCGCCAGCCCAAGGAGGCGTCATGAACAATGTGCGTGTGCAAACCGGTGACTTCGACCTCGGCCTTGAAGTCGCGCGCCTGCGCGAGGGCGATGCCCGCGTCGGCGCCGTCGTGGCATTCGTCGGCACCGTGCGCGACCTGAACGATGGCGCGCAGGTCGCGGCGATGGAACTCGAACACTATCCCGGCATGACCGAGAAAGCGCTCGACGACATCGCGGCCCAGGCCGCGGCGCGCTGGCCGCTGTTCGCCACCCTGGTCATCCACCGCGTGGGGCCGCTGCTGCCGCTCGATCAGATCGTGCTCGTGGCCGTCACCGCGGCGCACCGGGGCGATGCATTTGCGGCCTGCGAATTCATCATGGATTACCTGAAGACGGAAGCGCCGTTCTGGAAGAAGGAAGACACGCCGGACGGCGCGCGCTGGGTCGATGCGCGCGTGACGGACGATACAGCGCGGGCGCGGTGGCAAGCCCGCTGAATTTTCTCGCGATCGGGCTCGGCGCCGCCATCGGTGCCTGGCTGCGCTGGGGCCTGGGCCTGTGGCTGGGCAGCCTGCACGGCTTTGTCCAGATCGGCACGCTGGCCGCTAACCTGCTCGGTGGCTTCCTGATCGGCTGCGCGCTCGCGTTCTTTGCCGACCAGCCCGGACTGGCGCCGCACTGGCGCCTGTTCATCATTACCGGCTTCCTGGGTGGCTTGACGACCTTTTCCAGCTTCAGTGGTGAATCGATGACGCTGCTGCAGCGCGGCGACATTGGCTGGGCGCTGGCGCACACGGCATTGCACGTGATCGGCTCGCTCTTGTGCTGCATGGCCGGTTTCGCGCTGCTGCGTACCCTGCGCGGGTAAAGTCGGCAGGGCAGGGCGGTTTTCCCGGATACCGCACCTGTGGCCCCGTTGAAGCATGCTAGAGTTCCCGTCGAGTAATTACACAGGAGCTCGAGCATGAATACCAATTACCGGCCGACCGCGGCCTTCGTCGGCGCCTCCTGGGGCGCGCTCATCATCGGCATGGCGGCCTATCTGATCGGCCTCTGGAACGCCCAGATGCAGCTCAATGAAAAAGGCTACTACCTCGTGCTGCTTCTGTACGGCCTGTTCGCTGCGATTTCTCTGCAAAAAACGGTGCGCGACCGTGCGGAAGGTTTGCCGGTCACGGGCCTGTATGCGTCGCTGTGCTGGTTCTCGCTGATGGCATCGATCGGACTGCTGGGCGTGGGCCTCGTCAACGCCACGCTGGCGCTGAGCGAAAAGGGTTTTTATGCGATGTCGTTTGCGCTGTCGCTGTTTGCCGTGGTTGCCGTGCAAAAGAACGTGCGCGATCTGCAAGCCGCCGGGCCAGCGCCCGAGTCCAAGTTGTCTGACAGCTAAGTTCTTTCCTGCTTGTAGGTGTTTTTCTTACGCGCGGCGCTACGCCGCGCTTGAAAAGCATCTCGTCATCCCAATCTTGTATCGCAACCAAGAACAAACTCAGGAGTCACACCATGCGACAAGATAAATTGACGACCAAGCTCCAGGAAGCGCTGGCAGATGCCCAGAGCCTGGCGGTCGGCAACGACAACCAATACATTGAAACGGTCCACTTGCTAGTGGCGCTGTTGAACCAGGACGACGGCAGTGCGCGTTCGCTGCTGCAGCGCGCCGGCGTGAACGTCGGCGCGCTGTCCAATGCGCTGAAGGCGTCGCTCGAGCGCCAGCCCAAGGTCACCGGTACTGGCGGCAACGTCCAGGTCGGGCGCGACCTGATGGGCCTGTTGAACCTGGCCGATCGCGAAGCGCAAAAGCGCGGCGACGGCTTCGTCTCGTCCGAGATGATCCTGCTGGCGCTGCTGGAAGACAAGTCCGACGCCGGTCGCCTGGCGCGTGAAAACGGCTTGGCGAAGAAGTCGCTCGAGTCAGCGATCCAGGCAGTGCGCGGTGGCGAAAGCGTCAATTCGCCTGAAGCCGAAGGCCAGCGCGAGTCGCTCAAGAAATACACGCTCGACCTGACCGAGCGTGCCCGCGCCGGCAAGCTGGACCCCGTGATCGGCCGCGACGATGAAATTCGCCGCGCGATCCAGGTGCTGCAGCGTCGCAGCAAGAACAACCCCGTGCTGATCGGTGAGCCGGGCGTGGGCAAGACCGCCATCGTTGAAGGCCTGGCGCAGCGAATTGTCAATGGCGAAGTGCCCGATTCGCTCAAGGGCAAGCGCGTGCTGTCGCTCGACATGGCCTCGCTCCTGGCCGGCGCGAAGTTCCGCGGCGAATTTGAAGAGCGCCTGAAAAGCGTGCTGAAAGAGCTGGCGCAGGACGAAGGCCAGACGATCGTCTTCATTGACGAGCTGCACACGATGGTTGGCGCTGGCAAGGCGGAAGGCGCGATGGACGCCGGCAATATGCTCAAGCCGGCGCTGGCGCGCGGCGAGCTGCACTGCGTCGGTGCGACCACGCTCGACGAGTACCGCAAGTATGTCGAAAAGGACGCCGCGCTCGAGCGCCGCTTCCAGAAGATCATCGTCGACGAGCCAAGTGTCGAGGCGACGATTGCCATCCTGCGCGGGCTGCAGGAGAAATACGAACTGCACCACCAGGTCGACATCACCGACGCGGCGATCATCGCGGCGGCCGAGCTGTCGCACCGCTACATCACCGACCGCTTCTTGCCCGACAAGGCCATCGACCTGATCGACGAAGCGGCGGCCAAGATCAAGATCGAGATCGATTCGAAGCCCGAAGTCATGGACCGCCTCGAGCGGCGCATGATCCAGCTGAAGATCGAGCGCGAAGCCGTGCGCCGCGAAACCGACGAAGCATCGCAGCGCCGCCTCGAGCTGCTGGGCGAGGAAATCGTGCGCCTTGAGCGCGAGTACAACGACTTCGAAGAAATCCTGAAGGCCGAGAAGGCCGCGGTGCAGGGCACTACGCATATCAAGGAAGAGATCGAGCGCATCCGCTACCAGATGGAAGAAGCGCGTCGCCAGAGCAATTGGCAGCAGGCCTCCGAGCTGCAATATGGCCGCTTGCCGGAACTCGAAGCGCAACTGCGTGACGCTGAGGCGAGCACCGCGCGCGCCGAACTCGATGGCCAGAAGCCCAAGCTGCTGCGCACGCAGGTTGGCGCTGAGGAAATTGCCGAAGTGGTTTCGCGCGCAACGGGCATTCCTGTGACGCGCATGCTGCAGGGCGAGCGCGACAAGCTGCTGCACATCGAGGACGAGCTGCACAAGCGCGTCGTGGGCCAGGACGAAGCCATCGAAGCCGTGTCGGACGCGATCCGCCGTTCGCGTGCGGGCCTGTCGGACCCGGATCGCCCGTATGGCTCGTTCATGTTCCTGGGGCCGACCGGTGTCGGTAAAACCGAGCTGTGCAAGGCGCTGGCCGGCTTCCTGTTCGATACGCAGGACGCGATGATCCGCATCGACATGAGCGAATTCATGGAGAAGCATTCGGTTGCCCGCCTGATCGGCGCGCCACCGGGCTACGTCGGCTATGAAGAGGGCGGTTACCTGACCGAAGCCGTGCGGCGCAAACCGTACAGCGTGATCCTGCTCGACGAGATCGAAAAGGCGCACCCGGATGTGTTCAATGTGCTGCTGCAGGTGCTGGACGATGGCCGCATGACCGATGGCCAGGGCCGCACGGTCGACTTCAAGAACACGGTGATCGTGATGACGTCGAACCTCGGTTCGCACCGAATCCAGGCAATGGAAAGCGATGAGCCGGCCGTCGTGAAGATGGCGGTAATGGCCGAGGTACGCGGGCATTTCCGCCCCGAGTTCATCAACCGCATCGACGAGATCGTCGTGTTCCATGCGCTCGACGAGAAGAACATCGGCGCCATTGCCCGCATCCAGCTGCAGATCCTGGAAGCGCGCCTGGCCAAGATGGACATGACGCTCGACATCGACGAAGAGGCGCTGCAAAAGATTGCCGAAGCAGGCTACGACCCGGTGTATGGCGCACGTCCGCTCAAGCGCGCGATCCAGCAGCAGATCGAGAATCCGCTGTCGAAAGCGATCCTGTCGGGCCGCTTCGGACCGAAGGACGTGATTCCGGTGCGGGTGCGGGGTGGCGAGCTGACCTTCGGCGAGCAGACGGTCGAACTGGCGAAGTAAGCCGGTGCGGTTGATATGAAAAGGGCGCGGCAATTGCCGCGCCCTTTGTCGTTTCTTGACGGGAAATAAGACGCCATATTTCAGGATACGAAATGATCGTCGTGCGATGCGAAATGCGCAGCATGCCAGCGAGCGCTTTTCTTACCATCGTAAGAAATTTCATTCCGCATCATGATATGTGCAATACAAGCCATTGATATTGCTAGTAATTATTTTAGTCGTATGTCTTATAGAAGACTGATGGTGCCGCGCACAAACGGCTTTATGATTGTCTCAACGGATTCGCAGGCTTGATCAAACGTCTTACCACCCTTCAGGAGAACACACCATGACTACCCGTGAACAGCAAATCGCCGAACTGCAGCAAGACTGGGACACCAATCCACGCTGGAAAGGCGTCGTGCGCAATTACACCGCCGCCGACGTCGTCCGTCTGCGTGGCTCGGTGCGCATCGAGCACACGCTGGCCAAGCGCGGCGCCGAGAAGCTGTGGAACCTGGTCAATGATGAGCCGTATGTGAACGCGCTGGGCGCGCTGACCGGCAACCAGGCCATGCAGCAGGTGAAAGCAGGCCTGAAGGCGATCTACCTGTCGGGCTGGCAAGTGGCGGGCGACGCCAACGCCGCCGGCGAAATGTATCCCGACCAGTCGCTGTATCCGGCCAACTCGGTGCCGCTGGTCGTGCGCCGCATCAACAACACGTTCCAGCGCGCTGACCAGATCCAATGGTCGGAAGGCAAGGACGACATCGATTACTTCGCCCCGATCGTGGCCGATGCCGAGGCCGGTTTCGGCGGCGTGCTCAATGCCTACGAGCTGATGAAGTCGATGATCGAGGCCGGCGCATCGGGCGTGCACTTCGAGGATCAGCTGGCGTCTGTCAAGAAGTGCGGCCACATGGGCGGCAAGGTGCTGGTGCCAACCCGCGAAGCCATCGAGAAACTCAACGCGGCCCGTCTGGCGGCCGACGTGATGGGCACCACGACGCTCGTCATCGCCCGCACTGACGCCGAAGCGGCCGACCTGCTCACGTCCGACGTCGACGCCAACGACAAGGAATTCTGCACCGGCGAGCGCACGGTCGAGGGCTTCTTCCGCGTCCAGCCGGGCGTCGAGCAAGCGATTTCGCGCGGCCTGGCCTACGCACCGTTCGCCGACCTCGTCTGGTGCGAAACCGGCAAGCCCGACCTCGAGTTTGCGCGCCGCTTCGCCGATGCGATCCACGCCAAGTTCCCAGGCAAGATGCTGGCCTATAACTGCTCGCCCTCGTTCAACTGGAAAAAGAATCTGGACGACGCAACCATCGCCAAATTCCAGCGTGAGCTGGGTGCGATGGGCTACAAGTTCCAGTTCATCACGCTGGCTGGCTTCCACTCGCTCAATTACGGCATGTTCAACCTGGCCCATGGCTATGCCCGCACCGGCATGTCGGCCTTTGTCGAGCTGCAAGAAGCCGAGTTCGCCGCCGCTGAAAAAGGGTTCACCGCCGTCAAGCACCAGCGCGAAGTGGGCACCGGCTACTTCGACGCCGTGACCCAGGCCATCCAGCAGGGCCAGAGCTCGACCACGGCGCTGCACGGCTCGACTGAGGACGAACAGTTCTTCGAAGAAAAGAAAGTCGCCTGATCGATCCGACGTAGGGTGGACGGCTTCGCCGTCCACGCGGTGATGGTGATCGGTGCCGTCGCCGCGCCGGATGGGCTTTTAACCAACGCCGCTTTCGTTCCGAATGATCTCTCGATAGCGATCAGCCGACTCCACTTACGTCCTCAATGATTTTTCTGATCGCGATCGACGCGTGGACGGCGGAGCCGCTTCGCCGGCCGCGTCCACCCTACATTCCCAAATTCCGGGTTCGCATTCCCGAAAGTCCGTACCCGCATTCCCAAAAGTTCATACCCGCATTCCCAGCCGCGGTCGGTTGTAGTGGATAATGGCGCCTAATATCGCCGCCAGTTTCGCGCGGCAACGTCACTTTTAGGAATTCCAGCTTATGTTGAGCTACCGCCACGCCTTCCACGCGGGTAACCACGCCGATGTCCTCAAGCACTTCATTCAGGTGCAACTGCACCAGTACATGAACCAGAAGGATGCCGCCTATACCTATATCGATACCCACTCGGGCGCTGGCGTGTATGCACTCGATAGTTTTCAGTCGACCAAGACCGCCGAATTCGATACCGGCATCGGCCCACTGTGGGCGCTCACTGACGTTCCGGCACCGCTGAAGGAATACCTCGATCTGATCAAGGGCATGAACCCGAGCGGCAAGATGCGCTATTACCCGGGCTCGCCGTATGTCGCCGAGCAGATGGCGCGCGAGCAGGATCGCCTGCGCCTGTTCGAGCTGCACCCGGCCGATTGCAAGATCCTGGCCGATAACTTCCGCAAGCTCGACGCCCACAAGGCCGAGCAGGGCGAGCGCTCGCGAGGCCGCCGCGTGATGATCGACCGGGGCGACGGCTTCGACAGCATGAAGGCCCTGCTGCCGCCACCGTCGCGTCGCGCGCTGGTGCTGATCGACCCGCCCTACGAAGTCAAGGATGACTACAAGCGTGTGAAAGAAGCGCTCGACGATGCGCTGCTGCGCTTCCCGAGCGGCATCTATGCTGTCTGGTATCCGGTACTGCAGCGCATGGAATCGCGTCAGTTCGCCGATCGCCTGAAGCGCGTGCCGGCCAAGGAGTGGCTGAACGTCACACTGACGATCCAGACGCCGACCCCGGACGGCACCGGTCTGCACAGCTCCGGCATGTTCATCCTGAATCCGCCGTACACGCTCGAGCCGATCCTGCGCGAAGTGCTGCCGTATCTGGTGCGCGTGCTGGGCAAGGACGCCGGCGCACGCTTCACGATCGAGAAGGGCACCCAGGTCACGGGCACGGCACTCGGCCGCAGCGCCAGCCGCACCGATGGCGCTGCCGGCTTGCCGCGCCAGCCGATCGGCAATGCGCGCCGCGCCAGCCCGCTGTCGGGCAAGGGCAGTCTGCGCCTGCCGGGCCAGGTCATGCCGCGTGAAGGCGACGAGCCGGCAGCACCGGTCAAGCCATCGCGCACGGGTACCGGCACCGGCGCGGGCCGTCCGACGCAGGGCACAGGCCGTCCGACGCAGGATGCTGGCCGGCCGGGCGCGCCACCGCGCTCGAGTGCGCCAAAGACCACTGCACCTCGCGCGCCCCGCGCACCCGGCGCCTCATCACGCGCGGCGTCGGATGCTGCCGCGCCGCGTGCACCCCGCACCGGTGGCGATCGCCCGGCGACGCCGGGTGCACCGCGCACCGGCCGCACCCGCCAGGGTGGCGGTCGCAGCTAGCGTTCGATTTGATGTCGAAATGCTAAGATTGATGTTTTTGTAGTATAGTCGGTGCAGGTGGCGCGCGGGTGCGCGTCGCCAGCGCGCCGCGATCCGCCGCGACAGTTTCCAGGAGTAATATTTCAATGCATGCTGATGCAACGGCAGCGGTCTTGGTGCCGTCTGACGATTTTTTCCTCGCACGGCAACCCATTCTCGGGCGCGACCAGCAATTGCTGGCGTTCGAGCTGCTGTTTCGTGCTGCCGGCGAGGATGAAGACGCCAAGCTGACCGATGGCGCCGCCGCGACGGCGGCCGTCATTTCGCATGCGTCCCAACTTGGCATGGAGCAGGTGGTGGGCGATCAGCTCGCTTTTGTGAATGTCGACGCTGTCGTGCTGATGAGCGACTTCGTGCGCTTCCTGCAGCCGCATAAAGTCATTCTCGAAATCCTGGAAACCGTCAAACCCACGCCGGAGTTACTGGCGCGGGTGGACGAACTCAAAAACCTCGGCTTCAAGTTCGCCGTCGACGACGTCATCGAACATTCGCCCGAACTCGATCAGCTGATTTCGCTGATCGACATTATCAAAGTCGATATCAAGGGCGTGGCCCCGGATGCGCTGGGCGGTCTGGTCGCGTCGCTGAAAAAGACCGGCAAGCGCCTGCTGGCTGAAAAAGTCGAGACGATCGAAGAGTTCAAGCTGTGCATGGAACTCGGTTTTGAATACTTCCAGGGGTATTACTTTGCGCGGCCCGTGATCCTCAGCGGCCGCAAGATCGCCCCGACCGAAGTCGTGCTGCTGCGCTTGCTGGAGCTGGTCAATTCCAACGCCGACAACCAGACCATCGAGACGGCCGTCAAGCGCGACGCGCTGGTCAGCCTGAACCTGCTGCGCCTGGTCAACAGCCGCGCAGTGCCGGGTCCGCGCATCGAATCGCTGTCACAGGCGCTGGCAGTGCTGGGCCGGCGCCAGCTGGGCCGCTGGCTGCAGATTCTGCTGTACACCGCGGCGGGCGCGCAAGTCTCGCTTCACTCGCCGTTACTGCAGCTGGCCACCACACGCGGCAAACTCCTCGAACTGATGACGCTCCGCGTGCGCCCTGGCGATACGGCCAGCGCCGACCGCGCCTTTACTGTCGGCATCATGTCACTGGCCGAAGCGCTGTTCTCGGTGCGCATGGCCGACATCCTCGTGCACGTCGAGGTCGCGCATGACGTGCGCGACGCGCTGATCGACCGCGATGGCGACTTCGGCACGATGCTGCGCATTGCCGAGCTGCTCGAAACGGCCGTTGGCGGCCGCAAGCTCAATGCCGAACTCAAGAAGATTGGGTTGACGGTGCCCGAGGTGCGCGAGATCGAACTGGCAGCCTTCGACTGGGTCCGCGAGCTGACCCACGACGTGCGCTAAAGTCCACCGATCCTTTATTGCGCCAGCAGCAGGAACACGGTCGGCTTCTTGTGGAAGTCCGGCCCCTTGTCGGCTGCCAACGCCGCCTTCCACTTCGCCGCCGTCATGGTGCGCACCGACTCGCTCGGCAGCGACAGGTCGGTGGCCACGCACACCAGCGTGCCCGGCTGGCAGCCCGCCACCAGCGCCTCGAGCATCGCGCCATTGCGATACGGCGTTTCGATGAACAATTGCGTCTGGCGCTCACCGCGTGAACGCGTTTCCAGTTCGCGGATGCGCTTCGTGCGCAGCGCCGCGTCGGTCGGCAGGTAGCCGTTGAAGGCGAAGCTCTGGCCGTTCAGGCCGCTCGCCATGACGGCCAGCAGCAGCGACGACGGGCCGACCAGCGGTCGCACGGCAATCCCGTGCTGATGCGCCAGGCGCACGAGGTCGGCGCCGGGATCGGCCACGGCTGGCACGCCGGCCTCTGACACCAGGCCCGCATCGCGCCCCGCCAGCAGCGGCGCCAGCAATTGCGTCAGCGCGGCAGCCGGCGTGTTCACGTTCAGTTCGGCGATTTCGATTTCCTGCAGCGGCTTGGCCAATGGATGGTCGATCGCGATCAGTTTCAGGAATGCGCGTGCGGTCTTGGCGTTTTCGGCCACAAAATAATCGAGCGAGCTGGTCAGTGCCTGCACTTGCGTCGGCAGCAGGCCGTTCAGGCAGCCGGGCGCAGCATCGAGTGGGCCGAGGGTATTGGGAATCAGGTACAGGGTGCCGGGCATGGGTCGTTTCAGGTAAAGGGTCAGGTGCCGAAGAAGCGCACGCCGGCGCGCCGCAGCATGCCGGTCAGGGCGATGAGCGGCAAGCCGGTGAGGGCGGTCGGATCAAGCGAGTGGATGTGGTCGATCAGGGCAATGCCCAGGCCTTCGTTCTTGGCGCTGCCGGCGCAATCGTATGGCTGTTCGATGCGCAGATAGGCGTCGAGTTCGGCGTCCGGCAAGTCGCGAAAGCGCACGCGGACCTGCACATTGTCGAGCTGGGCAGCGGCGGCAGGGTTCGCAGCGCGCCCGTCCCACAGGCATAGCGCGGTGTGGAACACGACTTCACGGCCCCGCATCAATTGCAGCTGCGCCAGCGCGCGCGCATGGTCGCCAGGCTTGCCGATCTGCAGGTCGTCGAGTGTGGCGACCTGGTCGGAGCCGATCACGAGCGCATCCGGATGCAGTGTTGCCACAGCCTCGGCCTTGGCGCGCGCCAGGCGCAGCGCGGTTGCTGGCGGCGTTTCCCCGGGCAGCGGCGTTTCATCGAGATCGGGTGCGATGGCCTCGAATGGCAGGCCGAGCCGGCCCAGCAATTCGCGCCGGTACGCCGAGCTCGAGGCGAGGATCAGACGGGGCGGGGTAGAACTTGGTAGCATGCGGCCTTCGGGATAAATCGGCAGCGAAGCCACAGTTTCATGGCGCTGCGGTGAAAAGCCTGCTATTATCGCAGGTTTTCCGGGACGACTTTCTAAATGAGCGCTTTCATTATTGATGCCTTCGAGTTTTGCAAGAGCGATGGTTTTCGTGAAGGCAGCACGCCCCTGGTCGAGATGACCCGGCTGGCCGCAGAGAGTTCCGAAAAAGGCGGCGACATCCGCTGGACGATGCAAGGTGGTCAAACCCGTCACGGTTATCCGTCGCTGACCCTCGAGGTCGCCGGTCACGTGAAGCTGGAATGCCAGCGTTGCCTGCAACCCATGGACTACGAGATCGATTCGTCGACCATGCTGGTGCTGGGTAAGGATGACGAAGAAGCCGATGCCATCGAGATCGTTCTCGACGACGACAGCATCGATGTGATCGTCGGCAGCCATACCTGCGATATTCGTCAGTTGCTCGAAGACGAAGCGCTGCTGGCGTTGCCGCAGTCGCCAAAGCACGATGTCTGCCCAGAAAACAAGCTGCTGGACAGTCTGAAGAACGAGAAGCCGTCGCCATTTGCCGGCCTCAAGAATCTCAAGACAGAATGATGTAGTACCAAATACAGCAGGATCGGTTTCGCAGTACGGTGGCGGCAGCGTAGAAAGAATGTCGCCCAAAATTTGCAAAAAGAATGTGTCAGACGCGTGCAGCGCTCGAGTATGGCATTGGTAGTAGAAGTAGACGGAAACGTGTCGGCAATCCCGGGGGACATCCTTGAAGATTGCTGCTGGGATACTCGATGCGCAAATCGTTGCACGTCGAATGTGTTAAAATTTTAGAACTTAGTATTAGGAGTTATCATGGCTGTTCAGCAGAATAAAAAATCCCCATCGAAGCGCGGTATGCACCGTTCGCACGACTTCCTGGTTGCACCAAACCTGGCAGTCGAGCCAACCACCGGCGAAACGCACCTGCGTCACCACATCAGCCCTAACGGTTTCTACCGTGGTCGCAAAGTTCTGAAGACCAAAAACGACGAGTAATCGACGTCCTGGCTTTTAGAACCATGAAAGCGGCGCAACGTATGTTATCTGCGTGGCGCCGCTTTTTCTTTGGCATCTGCTCAGGCATTGTTGGCATCACGGGCATGCATTTCGCCCCGTCATGTTGAGCAGCGCGGATCCTGTGCGCCTCCTGGCGACGAATCGATCCCATCTGGCCGCCAGTCCTGTGTGAGCCGCGGCATTCCCAATACATGACCATAAAAATTTCCATTGACTGCATGGGTGGCGATCACGGCCCGTCAGTAACCATTCCGGCAGCAATCTCGTTCCTCAAGAAGCAGGATGACGCCGAGCTCGTGCTCGTGGGCGTCGAAGAGGTGCTGCGCGCAGAACTCAAGAAACACCACGGCGACAAATTGCCGCGTCTGACGATCAAGCACGCGACCGAAGTTGTCGCGATGGACGATCCGATCGAGGTGGCCCTGCGCCGCAAGAAGGATTCGTCGATGCGCGTGGCGATCGAGCTGGTGAAAGACGGCAGCGCCAATGCCTGCGTCTCGGCCGGCAATACTGGCGCCCTGATGGCCGTCTCGCGCTACGTGCTCAAGACGATGCCCGGCGTCGACCGTCCGGCGATCTGCTCGATCATGCCGAACCAGAAGAACGGCCCGACCTACATCCTCGACCTTGGTGCGAACGTCGATTGCGAACCGCATCACCTGCACCAGTTCGCGATCATGGGCTCGGTGCTGTGCTCGGCAATCGAAGGCATTCCCCGCCCGACCATCGGCCTGCTCAATGTGGGCACCGAAGACATCAAGGGCAACGAGGTGGTCAAGGCCACCGGCGTGCTGCTGCGCGACGATGCTGCCCGCGGCAAGCTCAATTTCTACGGCAACGTCGAAGGCAATGACATCTTCAAGGGGACCGTCGACGTCGTCGTCTGCGACGGCTTCGTTGGCAACGTGATGCTCAAGGCGATCGAAGGCCTGTCGCGTTTCATGAAAACGACGTTCAAGGCGGACATCATGTCGATGGTCGGCGCCGTGTTCGCACGCAAGGCGCTGAAGAAACTCAATCCCGAGCGCTACAATGGCGCCGGTCTGCTGGGCCTGAAGGGCCTGGTGTTCAAGAGCCACGGCGGCGCCAACGCCTATTCGTTTGAATGGGCGATCAAGCGTGCCTACGAGGCCGCGCACAATAATGTGCAAGAACAGTTGTCGGCACTAATTACCGAGCTGATGCCGAATTCAACGGGCGCTGCCGAAGCGCCCATGCCGGTGCTCGAGCCCGTGTCCACGATCGAGCGCCAGGCGCAATAACCGAGCGGATGGTGAAGCAATGACCCTGTACAGCAAAATCACCGGCACTGGCAGCTACCTGCCGGCCAACCGTGTCACCAATGAAGCGCTGGCCACGCGGCTGGCTGCGCAAGGTGTCGAAACGTCGCACGAATGGATTGTTACCCGCAGCGGCATCGAGGCGCGCCACTTCGCCGCCGCCGATGAGCTTTCCTCCGACCTGGCCGTGCACGCCGCGCGCCGGGCGCTCGAGATGGCGGGCCGCGAGGCGGGCGACATCGACCTCGTCATCGTCGCCAGTTCCACCCCCGACTTTCACGGTAGCTTCCCGAGCACGGCCTGCATCGTCCAGCAAAAGCTGGGGATGGCCAATGGCAGCGCCGCCTTCGACGTGCAGGCGGTCTGCAGCGGCTTCGTCTACGCCTTGTCGACGGCCGATGCGTTCATCCGCGCCGGCAACCACAAGCGCGTGCTCGTGATCGGTTCCGAGATTTTCTCGCGCATCGTCGACTTCAATGACCGTGGCACCTGCGTGCTGTTCGGCGATGGCGCCGGCGCCGTGCTGCTGGAAGTGTCGAACGAGCCGGGCATCCTGGCCACCAAACTGCACGCCGACGGCAGTCACGCCGACATCCTGTCGATCCCGGGCAACCTGGCGGGCGGCGCCGTTGCCGGCAGCGGTTTCCTGCACATGGATGGCCCGGCCGTGTTCAAGCTGGCCGTGTCGGTGCTCGAAAAAGTCGCGCACGAGGTGCTCGATACGGCCGGCGTCACGCCGGACCAGATCGACTGGCTGGTGCCACACCAGGCCAATATCCGCATCATGAATGGCACCGCCAAGAAGCTCGGCCTGCCGCTGGAAAAAATGGTCGTCACCGTCAACGAACACGGCAATACCTCGGCCGCCTCGATTCCGCTGGCGCTCGACCAGGCGGTGCGCGATGGCCGCATCCAGCCGGGCCAGAACGTGCTGATGGAAGGCGTGGGCGGCGGCTTTACCTGGGGCGCCGTGCTGGCGCGCATGTAACGAGTCGCACACCGCGTCGCAATCATAGCGCGGCACTCCCAAGAACCAATGACTACGGAACTATCACGATGAGCAACTTCGCATTCCTGTTTACCGGACAAGGCGCCCAGGCAGTGGGCATGTTGAACGGTTTCTCCGGCAACCCGGTTGTTGACCGGACCGTGCAAGAAGCCTCCGACGCCCTCGGCTTCGATCTGCAGCGCCTGATCGCCGATGGCCCGAAAGAAGACCTCGACCTCACCACCAATACCCAGCCGGTCATGCTGACCGCCGCCGTGGCCGTGTACCGCGCCTGGATCGCGGCCGGCGGCCCGATTCCGTCGGTTGTCGCCGGTCACAGCCTGGGTGAATACTCGGCGCTGGTCGCCGCTGGCGTGATCCCGTTTGCCGATGCCGTGCCGCTGGTGCGCTTTCGCGCGCAGTCGATGCAGGACGCGGTGCCGGTCGGGCAGGGCGGCATGGCCGTCATTCTCGGCCTGCAGGCCGACGACGTGCGCGCCGTCTGTGCTGAAGCCGCCCAGGGCGAGGTCGTCGAAGCGGTCAACTTCAACGAACCGACCCAGATCGTGATCGCCGGCCACACAGCGGCGGTCGAGCGCGCCTGCGAGATCGCCAAGGCCAAGGGTGCCAAGCGCGCGATGAAGCTGTCGGTCTCGGCGCCGTTCCACTCGTCGCTGCTGAAACCCGCATCGGACCGCCTGCGCGAGTACATGCGCACGCTGACCTTTGCCGTGCCACAGATCCCCGTCATCAACAACGTCGATGTCGTCGTGTTGAACGATCCGGAACAGATCAAGGATGCGCTGGTGCGCCAGGCCGCCGGTCCGGTGCGCTGGGTCGAGACGATGCAGAAGATGGCGCAGGATGGCGTCACCCAGGTCATCGAGTGCGCACCGAGCAAGACGCTGGTGGGCATGGCCAAGCGGATCGATCCGGCGCTGGTCGGCGACGCGCTGGTCGACCAGGCCGCGCTCGAGCGCGTGCTGGCCACGTTCAACGCGTAACGCCGGCGCAGCACCAACAACCCCAACAAGAGGACCACCATGAATCTGGAAAACCAAGTCGCCCTGATCAGCGGCGCATCGCGCGGCATCGGCAAGGCCATCGCTCTCGAATTGGCCCGCCAGGGCGCGAAAGTCGTTGGCACCGCCACGAGCGACGCCGGCGCGCAGGCGATCTCGGACTACCTGGCGCCGTTCGGCGGCAAGGGTGTCGTCCTGAACGTGCTCGACAGCGAACGCTGCGCAGCCGTCGTGGCAGATGTGCAGAAGGAATTCGGCAGCCTGTCGATCCTCGTGAACAATGCCGGCATTACCCAGGACAACCTGGCCATGCGCATGAAAGACGAAGAGTGGGACGGCGTGATCGCCACCAACCTGACCGCCGTCGGCCGCCTGTCGCGCCTGGTGCTGCGCGGGATGATGAAGGCCAAGGCCGGCCGCATCATCAATATCACGTCGGTGGTGGGCGCCTCGGGCAACCCGGGCCAGATGAACTACGCGGCGGCCAAGGCCGGCGTGGCCGGCATGACCCGCGCGCTGGCGCGCGAGATTGGCAGCCGCAACATCACCGTCAATTGCGTCGCGCCGGGCTTCATCGATACCGACATGACCAAGTCGCTGGGCGACGACCAGCACGCTGCACTGCTGACCCAGATTCCGCTGGGCCGCCTGGGCCAGCCGGAAGACATCGCCCATGCGGTGGCCTTCCTGGCCGGACCGCAAGCGGCCTACATCACGGGCACCGAGCTGCACGTGAACGGCGGCATGTACATGAATTAAGTATATTAAGCATCAAGTAAGAAATCAGCAGCAATAAAGGGATGGATTGCACGATAATTGGCCCCGTTTGAACAGGACGATATCGGTGCAATCCCGACTTTTAGCAGGACTTTCCGGCGAGTTAGGCGCAGTCGCCGAAAATAGTTTTTCAGGTCGCAAACCTGATAAAATGCGCGCACTTTCCGCAACACATACCTTAATGGAGCTACAACATGTCGGATATCGAACAACGCGTTAAAAAAATCGTCGCTGAGCAACTGGGTGTTGCTGAAGCAGACATCAAAATCGAATCCTCGTTCGTTGACGACCTCGGTGCTGACTCGCTGGACACCGTCGAGCTGGTGATGGCTCTGGAAGATGAGTTCGAAATGGAAATCCCTGACGAACAGGCTGAGAAGATCACCACCGTCAAGCAAGCCATCGACTACGCTACCGCGCACGTCAAAGCCTGAGTCGGGTCTGAGTAGTCGCTTTACAGTTTTTGGGAGAATCGCTTGAGTCGTTCACGCAACCGCCGTGTCGTCGTCACTGGCCTGGGTTGCATTTCACCAATCGGTAACACCGTTACCGAAGCGTGGGATGCAGCGCTGGCTGGCAAGTCGGGTATTGCCGCCATCACCAAGTTTGATGCGTCGCAATTCACGACCCACTTCGCTGGTGAAGTAAAGAACTTCGTCGTCGAGGATTACCTGCCGGGCAAAGAAGGCCGCCACATGGATAGCTTTATCCATTACGGTATGGCAGCCGGTATCCAGGCCCTGCAGGATTCGGGTCTGGTTGTCACCGAAGACAATGCGGACCGCATTGGCGTGGTGATCGGCTCCGGCATCGGCGGCTTGCCGCTGATCGAAGCCACCAAAGAGGAATACACGAATCGCGGCGCACGCCGTATTTCGCCATTCTTCGTGCCAGCCTCGATCATCAACATGATCTC
Organism: Massilia aurea; assembly: GCF_014200505.1. Classification (GTDB taxonomy): domain Bacteria; phylum Pseudomonadota; class Gammaproteobacteria; order Burkholderiales; family Burkholderiaceae_D; genus Telluria; species Telluria aurea_B. The sequence goes on from NZ_JACHBX010000006.1 coordinate 232,739, forward strand.
GGGCGATCTCTCGATCAAGTTCGGCCTGCGTGGCCCGAACCTGGCCATCGTTACCGCTTGTACCACTGGCCTGCACAGTATCGGCGCGGCAGCGCGCCTGATCGAATACGGCGACGCCGACGTGATGATCGCGGGCGGCGCCGAGTCGACCGTGTCGCCACTGGGCCTGGGCGGCTTCGCCTCGGCACGTGCGCTGTCGACCCGCAACGATGATCCGGCCACGGCCTCGCGTCCCTGGGACCGCGACCGCGACGGCTTCGTGCTGGGCGAGGGCGCCGGTGTCATGGTCGTCGAAGAGTATGAACACGCTGTCGCGCGCGGCGCCCGCATCTATGCTGAAGTCATCGGCTTTGGCATGAGCGCGGACGCTAACCACATCACCTCGCCGGTCGAGGATGGTAGTGGCGCGGCACGTTGCATGGTCAATGCCCTCAACAACGCCGGCATCAATGCCGACCAGGTGCAGTACGTGAATGCGCACGGTACCTCGACGCCATTGGGCGATGCTGCAGAAGTGCGCGGCATCAAGCGTGTGTTTGGCGACCATGCCAAGAAGATTGTCGTGAATTCGACCAAGTCGATGACCGGTCACCTGCTCGGTGGCGCCGGCGGCCTGGAATCGGTGTTCACGGTGCTGGCGATCCATAACCAGATCTCGCCGCCGACGATCAACATCTTCAACCAGGATCCCGAGTGCGACCTGGACTTCTGCGCCAACACGGCGCGTGAGATGAAGATCGATTACGCGGTGAAGAACTCGTTCGGTTTCGGCGGTACCAACGGTACGCTCGTTTTCGCGAAAATCTGAACTTGACCAGCCCCATCCCGGTCGAATGGGATGGGCGCTTCTGTAGCCCGGTGCATTGCCCGCTTGTTGTTCTACAGCGGTGATGTTCCGGTGCTGGCGGCAACGTCCGCAGCTTGCCCGCCGGGCCAGCCGATTCTTGTTATTCATGCTTCCCTCGTTGTATGAACTGTGCGGTGTCTGTCATCGTCCGGCCGTCGCCTTGCCTGTACTGGCTGTGCGCCGGGTTCGGCGGCGCCCTCATTGCGACCGCTCTGGTCATCGGCCTCGGCACGCCTGACCGCTTCGTGTTTGGCGGGTTCGTCGCCCTTGTGCCGCTGGCTGGCGCTGCGGCGCTGGGGTGGCCACTGGTCCGCGCACGTCATCGTCATCGCCATCGCCATCGTCTGCAGGCTTGCTCACAGGCTGATTCCCATGCACTTTTGCCCGAATTTGGAACGGCGCAGCGCCTTGATATTTCTGGACTTGGGCAGCTACGCCTGACGGTACAACAAGAGATGCGCCCAGCTGGCGCGGCGGGCGCACCGCACGTAGCGGGGTCATCCGGACCCACGTCCGAAGGCGTGGTCGTGACGCTGGTGCCGGGTGCCACGGTCTGGCCGGGCTGCATCCTGCTGCGTCTGCGCACGGCGGCTGGCAAGACGGTAGTGCTCGTCGTACTGCCCGACAGCATGTCGCCAGGCGACTTTCGGGCGCTGTCCGTGGCGGTACGGTCGTTGGCGCAGGATGCGCGCGACGAAGCGACAAAAATACTTTGAACTTATTGCAGGGGATCAACTCTTAGGAGAGGGTCGCCAATGGGGCATGGTCCGTGACGACAGAACGCGAGAGTGATCAAGTGCTGGTGGAGCGCGTGCAGGCAGGGGAACAGAAGGCGTTCGATCTGCTCGTCTCCAAGTACCAGCGCCGCTTGATGCGCCTGGTGTCGCGTCTTGTTCACGATCCGGCGGAAGCCGAAGACGTGGTACAGGAAACATTCATCAAGGCATATCGGGCACTGCGCCATTTTCGCGGTGATTCCGCGTTTTATACCTGGCTCTATCGGATCGGCATCAACACGGCCAAGAATTACCTCGTGACCCAGGGCAGGCGTGCGCCGACATCGACTGAGACCGACGCCGAAGGGGCCGAAGGCTTTGACGATGCGGACAGTCTGCGTGACATTAATACGCCAGAGTCAATGTTGGCCAGTAAGCAGATTGCCCACACGGTGAATGCGGCGATGGAAGCGCTGCCCCTGGAACTACGCACGGCAATTGTCTTGCGCGAAATAGAAGGACTCAGCTACGAAGAAATATCCGAAGTCATGGCCTGTCCCATCGGTACGGTACGCAGCCGTATTTTTCGGGCGCGCGAAGTCATTGCCGAAAAATTGCGGCCCTTGCTTGAATTTCCGGTTGACAAACGACGGTAGGTAGCGGGATCGTACGAACACAGCATTAAGATTGAACTTACCGTGAACACACCGACGTCGACGGACACCCCGATGGACACCAACGAGACACTACGTGCGCATATCTCCGCATTGGTCGACGGCGAATTGCCGCAGGCCGATGCCGAGCTGGCGCTTGCCGCACTTCAAGAGAAGGATGGCAAAGCGGCGTGGGACCGGTACCACCTGATCAGGGACACGCTGCGCGCCACGCCGGCGCCAGTGTTGTCGCCCGGTTTTGCCGAACGGCTGGCGGCGCGCCTGGCGGCTGAGTCGGTGGAATTGGCGCCCGAAGGTGGCGATGGTGTCAGCGGCGCCACCGAGTCGACGGGCCAGGCAGCCATCCTCGCCAAGCGTGGTGCTTCCTGAGCGGCGCTTCCTCCCCAGATCAGGCTGTCACGCTGTGCAGCCCGGGCTGCCCTGCACGCGACACCTGGCGACGCGACAAAGCGCCGTTTTTGGCTTACCATTTGGTCAATCTTAGCCATTCAACAGCGAATCCATGACCAGTAAAACTGCCAGCCTGATTTTGTCGGCACTGCTCGTGTCCGGCACCTCTGCATTCACCCTGTCGCCGGCCTGTGCCGCTGGCGCCGCGCCTGTGTCCGCGCCCACCGTCACGGGCTTGCCCGACTTCACCGATGTGATCGACAAGGTCGGCCCGGCCGTCGTGAACATCCGCACCACCGAGCGTGTCAGCACGCGCGGCGGGGCGCCTGGTGAAGAAGAAATGCAGGAATTCCTGCGCCGCTTCTTCGGCGGCCAGATGCCGCCGCGCGGCGGCCGGCGCGGCCCGCCGCAGGCCGAAGAAGAGCGTGAAGTCCAGCGCGGCGTCGGCTCCGGCTTCATCATTTCTGGCGATGGTTACGTGCTGACCAATGCCCACGTCGTCGAAGGCGCCGACGAAGTCACGGTCACGCTGACCGACCGCCGTGAATTCAAGGCCAAGGTGCTGGGCGCCGACCGCCGCTCGGACGTCGCACTGCTCAAGCTGACCGCCACCAACCTCCCATACCTGCGCACTGGCGACTCGAGCAAGATCCGCGTCGGCGAATGGGTGTTGGCGATCGGCTCGCCATTCGGCCTCGAAAATACGGTCACGGCCGGCATCATTTCGGCCAAGTCGCGCGACACGGGCGAATACCTGCCGCTGATCCAGAGCGACGTGGCGGTCAACCCCGGCAACTCGGGCGGTCCGCTGATCAATATGCGCGGCGAAGTCATCGGCATCAATTCGCAGATCGCCACGCTGTCCGGCGCGTACAACGGCATCTCGTTCGCGGTACCGATCGATGAAGTCACGCGCGTCTCCGAACAGCTCAAGGCCACCGGCAAGGTCACGCGGGGCCGCATCGGCGTACAGATCAGCGAAGTCACGCGCGACGTGGCCGAATCGCTGGGCCTGGGCAAGGCGCGCGGCGCCGAAGTCTCGATGGTCGAGGCGGGCGGGCCGGCCGAAAAGGGCGGCATCAAGGTTGGCGACATCATCCTGGCCTTCAACAGGCAGCCGGTGGAGACCACGCGCGACCTGCCACGCCTGGTGGGCGCCGCCAAGGTCGGCAGCCGCGCCAGCGTCACCGTCTGGCGCCGCGGTGCGCAGGTCGAGGTGCCGGTCACGATCGTCGAGCTGCAGGACGAGAAATCGACACCCGGCAAGCCTGCGGCGAAAAAGCCGGCACAGGGCGCGACGGCCAATGCACTCGGATTGACTTTGTCAGCCATCCCGCAGGCCGACCGCCGCCAGCTGGGCGTGGAGGGCGGCGTGCTGGTCGAGAGCGCAACGGGCGCTGCAGCCAGCGCCGGCATCGAGCCGGGTGACGCGCTCCTGCAGTGGAACAATACGCCGCTCACGAGCGTCGAACAGTTCGCGGGCTTGCTCGCCAAGCATGACAAGGCGAAGCCGGTGGCGTTGCTGGTGCAGCGCGATGGCGCCACGCAATACCTGACCATCAAGCCGCGTCCCTGATGCGCCCAGTGCCCGCCGCGCCACCAGCATCGTTCACGCTGTATGCGCGCGGGTATTGCCACCTGTGCGACGACATGCTGGCAGCGCTGCAGGCTCTGGAAACACCTTCGCAGCCATTCGCCATCACTGTGGTCGACGTCGACGCCGATCCCGCGCTGGGGGCGCGCTTCGACGAGCTGGTGCCGGTACTGTATGGCGCGCTCGACCAGCCCGAGCTGTGCCATTACTTCCTCGACCGCGTCGCGGTGCTGGCCTACCTCGAGGGGCAGGCCCGAAATCCCGTTGGCCGTCCCGAAATCCGGTAAAATGCCGGGTTGGCGTGTTTCAAGACGGCCCTCCCCAGAATTGTTTGCTTTGCCATGGCGCTCGCCTGGGGACCGGCACGGCCCCGGCGCGGCGCTTTTTCTGTTTGCCGCGCGCGGCACGTGCACCCTGATTCAGTCGTATCCGCCGCATTCGCGGTCTATTTGGTTTTGAGCTCTGTTAATGAACAACATACGTAACTTCTCCATCATCGCCCACATCGACCACGGTAAATCGACCCTGGCTGACCGCATCATTCAGCTGTGCGGCGGCTTGTCGGACCGTGAAATGGATGCCCAGGTGCTCGATTCGATGGACCTGGAACGCGAGCGCGGCATCACCATCAAGGCCCAGACCGCGGCCCTGCATTACAAGGCGCGCGATGGCCAGGTCTATAACCTGAACCTGATCGACACCCCGGGCCACGTCGACTTCTCGTACGAAGTGAGCCGCTCGCTGTCCGCCTGCGAAGGCGCGCTGCTGGTGGTCGACGCGTCGCAGGGCGTGGAAGCCCAGACGGTCGCCAACTGCTACACCGCACTCGACCTGGGTGTCGAAGTGGTGCCGATCCTGAACAAGATCGACTTGCCGCACGCCGACCCGGACAACGCGCGCAAGGAAATCGAAGACGTCATCGGCATCGACGCCAGCGACGCGACGATGTGCTCGGCCAAGACGGGTCTGGGCATCGAAGACGTGCTGGAAACGCTGATCGCCCGCGTGCCGCCACCAAAAGGCGATGCTGATGCGCCGCTGCAGGCGCTGATCGTCGACTCGTGGTACGACCCGTACGTCGGCGTCGTGATGCTGGTGCGCGTGATCAACGGCACGCTGCGCCCGAAAGACAAGATTCTCTTGATGGCGACCGGTTCGGTGAACCTGGTCGAAAGCATCGGCGTGTTCACGCCACGCTCGGTGTCGCTGCCGTCGCTGTCGGCCGGCCAGGTGGGCTTCATCATCGCCGGCATCAAGGAACTGACCGCCGCGAAGGTCGGCGATACGGTGACCCTGGCCAACAAGCCGGCCGCTGAACCGCTGCCGGGCTTCAAGGAAGTCCAGCCGCAAGTGTTCGCCGGCCTGTTCCCGGTCGAGGCCAACCAGTACGATGCGCTGCGCGATTCGCTGGAAAAGCTCAAGCTGAACGATGCGGCCCTGATGTACGAACCAGAAGTCTCGCAGGCGCTGGGCTTCGGCTTCCGCTGCGGCTTCCTGGGCCTGTTGCACATGGAAATCGTGCAGGAACGCCTCGAGCGCGAATTCGACATGGACCTGATCACGACAGCCCCGACCGTCGTGTACGAAGTCGAAATGCGCGACGGCACCATGATCCGCGTCGACAATCCATCGAAGATGCCGGAACCGTCAAAAATCAACGAAGTGCGCGAGCCGATCGTCGACGTCAATCTGTACATGCCGCAAGAATACGTGGGCGCCGTCATGACGCTGTGTAACGGCAAGCGCGGCATCCAGATGGACATGGCCTACCACGGTCGCCAGGTGAAACTGCACTACGAAATCCCGATGGCCGAGATCGTGCTGGACTTCTTCGATCGCCTGAAGTCGACCTCGCGCGGTTACGCGTCGATGGATTACGAGTTCAAGGAAAACCGCGCCGCCGACGTCGTCAAGGTCGATATGCTAATCAACAGCGAGAAGGTCGATGCGCTGGCGATCATCGTGCACCGCGCCAACGCGCCATACCGTGGCCGCCAGGTGGCTGCGAAGATGCGCGAACTGATTCCGCGCCAGATGTTCGACGTGGCGATCCAGGCCGCCATTGGCGCAACGATCATTTCGCGCGAAAACGTGAAAGCGCTGCGCAAGAACGTGCTGGCCAAGTGCTACGGCGGCGACATTTCCCGTAAAAAGAAACTGCTCGAGAAACAAAAGGCAGGTAAGAAGCGCATGAAGCAGGTCGGTTCGGTGGAGATTCCACAAGAAGCGTTCCTGGCGATCCTCCAGGTGGAAGACAAATAATGAACCTGCAACCCGTGTTGAGCAATTTCGCCCTGATCCTGTTCGTGCTGATGGTCATCACGGGCATCATCTGGTGCCTGGACCGGTTTGTGTTGGCAAAGCAACGCCGGCGCGCCGCCGATGCCGCGCTGCGCGAATACGATGCGCGCAACGCCAAGCTGGTGGCCGAGGGCATCAAGGTCGACCACAATGGCAACCGCGCCGCGATCGAAGCGGCGCACGTGCGCCAGCCGACCTGGGTCGAGTACTCGGGCAGCTTCTTCCCGGTGATTGCCATGGTGTTCATCCTGCGTTCGTTCTTGTGGGAGCCGTTCAAGATCCCGTCGTCGTCGATGGTGCCGACGCTGCTGGTGGGCGACTTTATCCTGGTGAACAAGTACACCTACGGTATCCGCCTGCCGATCATCAACAAAAAAATTATCCAGATCAATGACCCGCAGCGGGGCGACGTGATGGTGTTTAAATATCCGAAGGACATGAGCCAGGATTACATCAAGCGCGTCGTCGGCGTGCCTGGTGATACCATCACCTACGAAGACAAGCGCCTGACCGTCAATGGCAAGGCCGTCGAGTACACGCCGCTGGACGATTACCTGGACGACCAGCATCCGGTCTACCACAAGCAGCTCGAAGAAAAACTGCCGAGCCCGGGCGGCTTTACGCAACACCGCATCCTGAACACGGCCGATCGCCGCAACTTTGACTTCCCCAGCGTCGAGCAGTTCCCGCTGCGCGAAGCCTGCGACTATACGGAAGACAAATTCACCTGCGTCGTGCCGGCTGGCCAGTATTTCATGATGGGCGATAACCGCGACAACAGCGCCGACAGCCGCTACTGGGGCTTCGTGCCGGACCGTAATATCGTGGGCAAGGCATTCGTCGTCTGGATGAACTTTGGCAACTTCAAGCGCGTTGGCGGCATTCATTAAAGAGGTGCGTATGGTCCGGAGCAAACAGCAGGGCGTCACCTTGACCGGCCTGATCGTGGCCCTTGCCGTGATCGGCCTCGTGCTGGTCTTTGCGATGCGCATGATTCCGGCCTATATCGAGTACAACGCGATCAAGACCGCGATCGTCAAGACCAAGGCCGAAGGCGGAACCGTGCGGGCGATGCAGGCAGCGTTCGATCGCAATACCAGCATCAACGACGTCGAAGCCATCCGCGGCACCGACCTGGTCTTCACACGCGACGATGGCGACCTCGAGATCAGCTTCGCCTACGAAAAACGCCTGCCACTGGCCGGCAACGTCAGCATCCTCATCGATTTTTCCGGCACCACGGACCCGAGCGGCATCGTCGCCGAGGCCAGCACCGCCGCACCGTAACCGTACTTTCACGCCATATGGACTTCGTGGCAGGGCGCCTGGCGCCGGCCACGCACACGACACCGACAATGAATCATCAGTTATTGCAGACGCGCTTGGGCTATACATTCCGGGATGCCGGGCTGCTTCAGCAAGCCCTGACCCACCGTAGCCATAGCGCGCTGCATAACGAGCGCCTCGAATTTCTGGGCGACTCGATCCTGAACTGCGTCGTCGCCTCGATCCTGTACGAGCGCTATCGCGGCCTGGACGAGGGCGACCTGTCGCGCCTGCGCGCCAATCTCGTCAAGCAGCAGGCGCTGTTCGAAATCGCCCAGAAGCTCGACCTGTCGCAGTTCCTGCGCCTGGGTGAGGGTGAACTGAAATCGGGTGGCTTCCGTCGCCCCTCGATCCTGGCCGACACGCTCGAAGCCCTGCTGGGCGCGATCTTCCTCGATGCCGGGTTCGACAGCGCGCGCGACGTGATCCGTGCCTTTTACATTCCGCTGCTCGATACGGTCGACCCCGGCACGCTGGGCAAGGACGCCAAGACGCTGCTGCAGGAATTTTTGCAGGCCAAGCGGATCGCGCTGCCGACGTATAATGTGGTGGCCACGCACGGCGCTGCGCACAGCCAGGAATTCGAAGTCGAATGCCTGGTGCCCAAATTGAGTGTGCAAGTGTTCGGGCGCGGTGGCAGCCGCCGCGCCGCCGAGCAGGCTGCGGCCAGCCTGGCCCTGGGCGCCGCCCAGAAGGCGCTGGCCAAGTCGCCCGTCAGCCGCAAGGCCAAGCCGCGCACGGCCCAGCTCAAGCTGGCCGGCATCGCCACCAATCAGGGCGGCGCCCCAGACCAATCCTTGGCGCCGGCTGCGGCAAAGCCAGAACAACCAGGAAGCAAAAAAGCATGAACGCCATCCCCGACAATTTCCGCTGCGGCTATATCGCCATCGTTGGCCGTCCAAACGTCGGCAAGTCGACGCTGATGAACGTCCTGATCGGCGCCAAGGTGTCGATCACGTCGCGCAAGGCGCAGACCACCCGCCACCGCATCACCGGCATCCAGACCCGCGACGACGCCCAGTTCATCTACGTCGACACCCCGGGCTTCCAGACCCGGCATGCCAATGCGCTGAACAAGACGCTCAACAAGACCGTCTCGAACACGCTGATCTCGGCCGACGTCGTGCTGTACCTGCTCGAGGCGGGCACGTTCGGTCCGGCCGACCAGCAAGTGCTGGAACTGTTGCCAAAGAACGTGCCGGTGATCCTGGTGCTGAACAAGTCCGACCACGTCAAGGACAAGGCCGTGTTGATGCCGTTCGCGCAAAAGATCGCCGCGATGCGTGAATTTGCCGCTGTCGTGCCGGTCTCGGCCAAGCTGCGCTTCCAGACCGATGCGCTGGAAAACGAGATCAAGAACCACCTGCCGCAGAATGCGCCCGTGTTCGGTCCGGACGACATCACCGACCGCAGCGAAAAGTTCCTTGCCGCCGAGATCGTTCGCGAAAAAGTGTTCCGCCTGTCGGGCGACGAATTGCCGTACACCAGCACCGTGCTGATCGAGCAGTTCCTGCAAGAGGGCAATCTGCGCCGCGTGTTCGCCGCCATCCTGGTCGAGCGCGACACCCATAAATCGATGATCATCGGTAACAAGGGTGCGCGCCTGAAAGAAATCTCGACGCAGTCGCGCCTCGATATGGAAAAACTGTTCGGCGGCCCCGTGTACCTGGAAATCTGGGTCAAGGTCAAATCGGGCTGGGCCGACAACGAAATGGGCCTGCGCGCCTACGGTTACGAGTAAGTTCCCGGAGCGCGCCCACACAGCATGCCGAGCCACGATGACCTGATCGACGACGCGCCCGAGCAGGCGGCGCCACCGCCCGCCAAGCGGACCCGCGCGTCGGGCAGTGCATCGGCCAACGCATCTTCCAGGACCTCGGCGCGTGATGGCCGTGTCATCGGCCAGCCCGGCTTCGTGCTGCACAGCTATCCCTACAAAGAAACCAGCCTGATCATCGACATGTTCACGCGCGATCATGGTCGCGTGGGTGTCGTGGCCAAGGGCGCCAAGCGCCCGTTCTCCAAGCTGCGGGGCGTGCTGCAAACCTTCCAGCCGCTGTCCGTGTCGTGGAGCGGCAAATCCGAACTGCGCACGCTGATCGACGCCGAATGGGTCGGCGGCATGCTCCCGCTGGAGCGCACTGCGCTGCTGTGCGGCTTCTACCTCAACGAACTCCTCGTCAAGCTGCTGGCGCGGGACGACCGCCATCCGGCCCTGTTCGATCACTATGTCTCGACCTTGAACCAGTTGGCGCACGGCGAACCTGCGCAAATTGTCTTGCGAAAATTCGAACGGGCCTTACTTAAGGAGACAGGGGTTGCTGCCGACCTGAGTCGCTGCACGACCACGCGCAGCCGGGTGGAGGTGGGCGGTGACTATGTGGTGGACCCCGAACGCGGCGCCCGCGAGGCTGGTGCCGGCGAAGTCTGGCCAGTGGTGCTGGGCAAGACACTGCTGGACATGGAGCGCGAAGACTATACTGACCCGGCCACGCAGGCGCAGAGCAAGCAATTGATGCGCTTCCTGCTGGCGCACCACCTGGGCGGCCAGCCGCTCAACACGCGCCAGATCCTGATCGACTTGATGCAACTGTAAAACAAGAGCAAACACCATGAGCTTCCTGCAACCCGTTGGCCAGGTGATCGACCTGGGCGTGAACATCGACCACATCGCCACCGTGCGCAATGCACGCGGCACGACTTATCCCGATCCGCTGCGCGGCGCGCTGCTGGCCGAGCAGGCCGGCGCCGACCTGATCACGCTGCACCTGCGTGAAGACCGCCGCCACATCCGCGACGCCGACGTCATCGCGCTGCGCCCGCTGCTGGCCACCCGCATGAACCTGGAAGCGGCCGTCACGCGCGAGATGATCGACTTCGCCTGTCGCGTCAAGCCGCAGGACGTGTGCCTGGTGCCCGAGCGGCGCGAAGAAGTCACGACCGAAGGTGGCCTTGATGTCGTGCGCTACTACAACGAGGTCGAGGCGGCGGTGAAGCAGCTGAAGGACGAGGGCATCCGCGTCTCGCTGTTCATCGATGCCGACGCGCGCCAGATCGAAGCTGCGGCCGCCGTCGGCGCCACCGTGATCGAGCTGCACACGGGCCGCTACGCCGAGGCCACGCCGGACGAAGTCGCGCACGAGCTCGAACGCATCCGCCTGGGCGCGCGTGAAGGCGTCCAGCGCGGCCTGCGCGTGAATGCCGGCCACGGCCTGCACTACACCAACGTCCAGCCGATCGCCGCCATCAAGGACCTGCATGAGCTGAACATCGGCCATGCCATCGTCGGCCACGCCTTGTTTGTGGGCTTCGAAAACGCCGTGCGCGAGATGAAGGCGATCATGGTCGCGGCGCGCCTGGGCACGGCCTATACGAGCGGGACCGAGCCGGCATGATCTACGGCATCGGCACCGACATCGTCCAGATTTCGCGCGTGGAAGCAGCGCTGGCACGCAGCGGCCCACGCTTTGCCGAAAAAGTCCTCGGCCCGGAAGAGCTGGCCAAGTATCACGCCCGCAGCGCCAAGAACGCGGTGCGCGGGCTGCGCTTTTTGGCAACCCGTTTTTCGGCCAAGGAAGCGTTCTCGAAAGCCATCGGCACCGGGATCCGCATGCCGATGACCTGGCGCTCGATGCAGATGCTCAATGCCCCGAGCGGCAAGCCGATGATCGTCTGCAGCGGCGCGCTCGAAGAATTCATGCAGCAGAACCGGCTCAGCGCCCAGGTGTCGATCAGCGACGAAGCCGATTACGGCGTCGCGTTCGTCATCGTCACCCAGGCCCCTGCGCCAGTAGCCTGACCCCTTTTCAAGAGATTCATGTCCGAAGCAAAGCCCGTCGTACCCACCACGTCCACCGACAGCGGTGTCGAACTCACGCCCGAACTGACGGCGCGCCTGGGGCGCGAACGCCTGGCGGAGGCGCGTGAGCAGTCGCGCGCCGAGGCCAACCGCGAACTGAGCCCGAAGGTCGAGCCCGACGTGCGCGCGCAGGTGCTCGCGACCGTCAATCGCCTGCCGGGCCTGCCCGGCGTCTACCGTTATTTCGACGCGGCCGAGAACGTGCTGTACGTCGGCAAGGCGCGCAACCTGAAGAACCGCGTCTCGAGCTATTTCCAGAAGAACCTGTCGAGTCCGCGCATCGCGATGATGGTGTCGCAGATCGCGCGCCTGGAAACGACGATCGTCAGCAGCGAGGCCGAAGCACTGATCCTCGAAAACAACCTGATCAAGTCGCTCAAGCCGCGCTACAACATCCTGTTTCGCGACGATAAATCGTACCCGTACATCAAGATTACGGGCGGCGAGGCGCCGCGCATGGCGTATTACCGCGGCGCGCTCGACAAGCGCAACCAGTACTTCGGCCCGTTTCCAAGCGCCTGGGCCGCCAAAGAGTCGATCCAGCTGCTGCAGCGCGTGTTCATGCTGCGCACCTGTGAAGACAGCGTGTACGCCAACCGCACGCGGCCGTGCCTGCTGCACCAGATCGGCCGCTGCAGCGCGCCGTGCGTCAAGCTGATCGAGCCGGAGCAGTACAAGCTCGACGTCGAGAACGCCGCGCGCTTCCTGCGCGGGCGCCAGAGCGAGGTCATGGCGGACCTGCAGAACAAGATGCAGACCTACGCAATGGACCTGAAGTTCGAGCAGGCGGCCGGTGTGCGCAACCAGATCCAGGCGCTGTCGAAAGTGCTGCACGCGCAGAGCATGGAAACCGTGGGCGACGCCGACGTCGACGTCATTGCCGTCGTGCTGCAGGGTGGGCGCGCCTGCGTCAACCTGGCGATGGTGCGCGGCGGACGGCACCTGGGCGACCGCGCCTACTTCCCGAGCCATGTCGGCGAGTCGCTGGGCGAATGCCCGCTCGACGTCGAGGTGCTGTGCGCGTTCCTGGCACAGCACTACGCGGGCCAGTTCATCCCGGGCACGCTGATCCTGAACGTGGAGTTCGACCAGCCCGAGCTGATCCTGGCGCTCAGCGAGCAATGCGGCCACCGCATCAACCTAGTACTGCAGCCGGGCGGGCAACGCCGCCAGTGGCTCGAGATGGCGCAGAAGGGCGGCGAGATCGCGCTGGCGCGCCTGCTGTCCGAGCAGGGCTCGCAGCAACTGCGCACGCGCGCGCTGGCCGACACGCTGGGGCTGGAGACCGACGATCTCGACGCACTGCGGATCGAATGCTTCGACATCAGCCACACGGCGGGCGAGGCGACGCAGGCGTCGTGCGTCGTGTTCCACCACCACGCGATGCAGAACGGCGAGTACCGCCGCTTCAACATCAACGGCATCACGCCGGGCGACGATTACGCGGCGATGCGGCAGGTGCTGATGCGCCGCTACGAGAAAGTGGCAGCCGAGGTGCTGGCCGGCGCCGGCGTGATGCCCGACATCGTGCTGGTCGACGGCGGCAAGGGCCAGGTCGAGATGGCGCGCCAGGTGTTTACCGAGCTGGGGCTGGACCTGTCGATGATCGTCGGCGTGGCCAAGGGGGAAGGGCGCCGCGTGGGCCTGGAAACCCTGATCTTCGCCGATGGCCGCCCGGCGCAGGAACTGGGCAAGGAATCGGCGGCGCTGATGCTGGTGGCCCTGATCCGCGACGAGGCGCACCGCTTCGCCATCACCGGCATGCGCGCCAAGCGCGCCAAGGCGCGCCAGGCGTCGCGCCTGGAAGAGATCGAAGGTATCGGTGCCAAACGCCGCCAGCGCCTTCTGGCGCGCTTTGGTGGCCTGCGCGGGGTCATCGATGCCAGTGTCGAAGACCTGATGACGGTCGAGGGCATTTCGAGCGCCCTGGCCGAAGAAATTTACCGGCAATTGCACTGAAGATCGGCAGAGACCTGCGGTGCCCCATGGCGCCGCCAATCTCTGCACCCGGTGTCAACCGGCACCGTGCCACAGCCGTTGAGCTTGCACGCACCGCAGCGTCCGCTGTTCGTCGACATTACCGACGAGTCAACTGGCCCAAACCCCCTTAGCCATGTAGACTTACGGCCAAGCATTTTCCACGGTAATCAGCTCCCCCATGCCTTTAAATATCCCGATTCTCCTGACCTGGTTACGTGTCGCCCTGATTCCGCTGGTGGTCGGATTGTTCTATCTTCCCTCTGACTGGATGAGCATGACGGACCGTAATCTGGCCGCCACATCCGTCTTCATCGTGGCCGCCATCACCGACTGGTTCGACGGTTTCCTGGCCCGCCGCTGGAACGAAACCTCGGCCTTCGGCGCCTTTCTTGACCCGGTCGCCGACAAGCTGATGGTGGCCGTGGCGCTGCTCGTGCTGGTCCAGCTCGACCGCGTTGACGCGATCATCGCCGGCATCATCATCGGGCGCGAAATCACGATCTCGGCGCTGCGCGAATGGATGGCCCAGATCGGCGCCACGCGCTCGGTCGCAGTCAGCTCGATCGGCAAGATCAAGACGGCCGCCCAGATGACGGCGATCCCGATGCTGCTGTTCCACGACCGCCTGTTCGGCATCGATATCCACTTCTGGGGCGAGTACCTGCTGTGGATCGCGGGTGTGCTGACCGTGTGGTCGATGTTCTACTACCTGCGCCGCGCCTGGCCCCTGATCAAGGAAAAAGCGGGCCCGATTTAATTAGTTTCCGGGCATCCTTGACGTACGGAATAGAATCTCTATAATGCCTGCCTGTTGCGACAACAACGCGACAGATTGAAAGACGAAGCGGGAGTAGCTCAGTTGGTAGAGCGCAACCTTGCCAAGGTTGAGGTCGAGAGTTCGAGCCTCTTCTCCCGCTCCAAAGATTGCAAAGTTGGCACGCGATCTTGGAAAAACGTCTGAAACCTGTCATAATCGTTGTTCTGTACGCGGGAGTAGCTCAGTTGGTAGAGCGCAACCTTGCCAAGGTTGAGGTCGAGAGTTCGAGCCTCTTCTCCCGCTCCAGTTTCGGCTGGTTGTTGCAGAACGTAGCATTGGCGTAGTAAAGCAGTAGATGTGATCAGTAATTGCATGGCTCTAAGCGGGAGTAGCTCAGTTGGTAGAGCGCAACCTTGCCAAGGTTGAGGTCGAGAGTTCGAGCCTCTTCTCCCGCTCCAGTGTCCTGCAAATGGCGTAGTAATGTAGTACCCCCCAGCGGGAGTAGCTCAGTTGGTAGAGCGCAACCTTGCCAAGGTTGAGGTCGAGAGTTCGAGCCTCTTCTCCCGCTCCAGAATTCCAGGAAGATCTATTCTTCCCTTGTCGATGCGGTGCATAACCGCCCGCATCACGAGCGCATCAAATCCTCTGGCGAGGTAGCAAAGCGGTTATGCAGCGGCCTGCAAAGCCGTCTAGGTCGGTTCGACTCCGATCCTCGCCTCCAGAACGCATCGCACGGGCCCTTTCAGGGCCCGTTTTGCGTTTGCGCAGACGATACTGTCGATATCCTCGCGACCCAGCACCTCAGCCACAGAGCGGCGGCTGATACCCACGCAACTGCACAGCGGCCAGCGGCCGGATCCTGACGCCGCACCGGTGCGACGAGATGATGGCCGCCAGTGCCGACAAGACCTCACGTCCGATGCCGTGGTCACCGTCATCGACGCGCGGCGACACGTGATGCAGCGCGCTGAGAATGCAGGCATTCTCGGCCCGGTGCTCCGCCAGTCCGGCATACCGGACCTCTTCCATCACACGCTCTTCATCCCGGAAGGCCGTTTCGGTCCCTGCCACCAGGTCGGTCCAGCCGGCTGCGAAGGAGGCTTCCGGCTGCGCCGCCAGCGCGTCGATTTGGCGGCACAATTGAGTGTGCGTGTGCCGAAGGGCAGTACCGAGCGCGTGCGCCGCTTCGTCGGCAGTGAGGCTTTGCATAATGGCTCCTTGGCCGGGTGGGAACACGAAGAATGTCTTCGGGTGCGACTAGTCGCAGGCGACCAGCGCGACGCCGGTGCTGCTGTCGGAGACCGTGTGTGACTAGTGGCTTGTCAGCACGGGCACGACCGTACCGGCCAGCACGGTTTCAGTGACGCCGCCCAGCACCAGCTCGCGGAAGCGCGAATGGCCGAAGTTGCCCATGACGATCAGGTCGTGCGCCCCGGTTGCGGCCAGCCCGAGCAGCGCCTCGCCGATGGTGCCGGTTGGTGCCGGCGCTGGCGTCAGAATCTCGACGTCGATGCCGTGACTGGTCAGGTAGGTGGCAAGCTGGGTGCCCGCCTGGACTTGAGAGCCACTGTATTTCTGCGGGTGAAAGCACACTGCCGTCACGCTGCCCGCGCGCCGCAGCAGCGGCAGGGCGGCGCGCACGGCCCGGCTTGCTTCCATGCTGCCGTCCCAAGCGATCAAAGGCCGGACCGGCACTTTGGTGACCGCGGTCGTGGACGGCACCACCATCACCGGGCAGGGAGCATGGATGAGGATAGTGCGCGCCAGCGAGTAATCGTCGGCCAGGATCGCATCAGGGTGGGTGACCTGGCCAATCAGCAGCAGATCGCAATAGCGCGCCTCCAGCGGCAAGGCACGGATGGCTGATTCATCGCTGAGCTTGCTTTGTAACGGTATGACGCCTGCGGCGCGCACGGCGTGCTCGAAGTCCGTCAGCGTGCGTTTCGCGTTGTCGGTCAGGAAGTTATAGTCGTCGGGGCCGATGGGCGCAATGCCAGCGGCGGCGCTGCAACGGACGATGAATTCGATCGCGCCCGAGAGGGCGATGCCGGTCAGGCGCGTTCCTTCAGCCAGCGCGATCGCCGCTGCCAGCCGGTAGCGTGCTTGCGCCAGTTCTGGCTGGCACGCGTGGACGAGAATCGATTGGTAGGACATGGCTTTCCCCTCGGTGGGTGACGTGGCGAACACGGTCGGGCGGGCCGAATAATGCCTGCCTGTCAGGGCGTGATCGCCACCTTCAGCACGCCGTCGCGCTGGTTGGCAAACAGGTCGTACGCTTCTTCGATCTGCTCGAGCCGGAAGCGGTGTGTGATCATCGGTTGCAGGTCGAGGCGGCCGGAGGCAACGATGGCCATCAGACGGCGCATGCGCTCCTTGCCGCCGGGGCACAGCGTGGTCACCAGCGACTGGTCGGCCAGCCCGGCCGCAAAGGCGTCGATTGGCAGCGACAGCTTGCCGGAGTACACGCCCAGGCTCGACAAGGTGCCGCCCGGCTTGAGGGCGCGCAGGCAATTTTCGAACGTCTGCTGGGTGCCGAGCGCCTCGATCGCAACATCGACGCCCTGGCCGCCGGTCAGCCGCAGGATTTCGCTGACCGGGTCCGTTTCGCGGTAATCGATGGTGTGATCGGCCCCCAGCTGCCGGGCCATCTTCAGGCGCTCCGGGACGGCGTCGACAGCGATGATGCAACTGGCGCCGCGCAGCCGTGCGCCGGCGGTGGCGCACAGGCCGATGGGGCCCTGCGCGAAAATAGCGACCGTATCGCCCAGCCGGATGCCGCCGTGTTCGGCGCCACCAAACCCGGTACTCATGATGTCGGGGCACATCAGTACCTGCTCATCGGTCAGGCCGTCGGGAATCGGCGCCAGGTTGGCCATCGCGAACGGCACTTTCAGATACTCGGCCTGGCAGCCATCGATCGTGTTGCCGAAGCGCCAGCCGCCGATGGCGTGGCCGCCGCACTGTGACTGGCGCCCGTCCAGGCAGGTATGGCACTGGCCACACGGCGTGATGGCGCCCACGACCACGCGCTGGCCAATCTGGTAGCCGGTCACGCCGGGGCCCAGTTCGTGGATCGTGCCAACCGGCTCGTGCCCGATCGTCAGGCCCGGCTTGACGGGATACTCGCCCTTCAGGATATGGACGTCGGTGCCGCAGATCGTTGTCAACGTGATTTTGATGACGGCTTCGCCGGGCCCGGCGAGCGGAACGGGCTTGCGGTCCAGGATGATGCGGCCGGGGCCGGTAAAGACTGCTGCGTTCATCATGTTCATGACAACCTCCGGTGTCTTCGTGCTTGCTGTCGCGCTGCCGGCAACGACGTGCCGATCTGTCGTGTTGTTCGCAAGGATGACGGGGAGGGGCTGCCAAATCCATGACGTGCATCAAAACCGTCAGCGTGCCATGGCGCTGCGGCCAGTCACACCATCGGACTGCAGGGCGAGAAGCCGCTTGCCATCTCGGCAATCCGTTGTGGATCGGTCAGCACCACGGCGCGCTTGTCGACCGTGATCAGCCCCAGCTTGGTAAAACGGCCCAGCAGGCGGCTGATGCTTTCGATGGTCAGGCCAAGATAGCTGCCGATGTCTTCACGCGACATGCGCAGCTGAAATTGCGCGGGAGAATAGCCGCGCGCCGCGTAGGCCGCTCCCATGTCGGCCAGGAATGTCGCCATCCGCTGCTCCGCCCGCATATGGCCAAGCAACAGCATCAGATGCTGTTCGCGGTTGATTTCGCAGCTCATCAAGCGGTAAAAGCGGCGATGCAGGCCGGGAATGTCCTCGAACAGGCGTTCGAGCGCCGCGAACGGCAGTTCGCACACGATGCTGTCTTCGAGTGCGATGGCGTCGGACTGGTGGATGCCCGTGCCCACGGCTTCGAGCCCCAGCAGTTCACCGGCCATCGGGAAGCCCGTGATCTGGTCGCCCGCAGGACCGGGCCGGCGGATCTTGAAGAAGCCGCAGCGCAGCGCGTACAGGCTGCGCAGTGGCTGGCCGGTGCGGTACAGTGTGTCGCCGGCCGCAATGCGGCGATGCTGGCCAACCAGGCGATCGAACCGCATCTTGCTGCCCGAGTCCAGGCCGGTGGACAGACACAGGCCACCGGTGTTGCAGTCGCCGCACTGGCCCTTCATGACTGTTAGCAAACCGGGTGGGGCCGGGCCGGGGGATACGCGTAACGGTGCATTCATGGTGGTAGTACCTCATGGTGGTATTGCTTTCCGCCTGCCGTGGTGGCGACGGAAACATGGATGGGGCGCGCGCCACCGCGTGCTGCACGCTTGGCGGCATACATCGCGGCGTCGGCATGGGCAATCAGTTGCGCCGGCGTGGTGCCATCACGTGGAAACACGGCGACGCCGATACTGGCTGACACGCAGATTGCCTTGCCATCGATGACGATCGGCGCCCGCGCGGCAACGGCCACGCGGGCGAGCAGGGCGGCCAGCAGCGCGTCGTCGTGCATGCCGGGCAGTGCGGCGACGAACTCGTCGCCGCCAAAGCGCGCCAGCGTGTCCGACCCGCGCAGCGCAGCGCGCAGGTTCTGGGCGATGCTGGCCAGCAGGCGGTCGCCGGCCGGATGACCCATGGTGTCATTGACCTGTTTGAAACCGTCGAGGTCGATAAAGGCGAGCGCCACACTGGACGAGGCTTCACGCGCGCATGCCAGCAGCTGCTCGAGCCGCTCGCCAAGCAGGACGCGGTTGGGCAGGCCGGTCAGGGCGTCGTAGTTGGCGCGCTCTTCGAGACGGCGGCGCTGCATGCTGGCGCTGGTCACATCGGCGAACATGGCGATGTAGTGGTGCGGCTTGCCGTCTGCGCCCGGGACCGCAACGATCGTCAGGCGTTCGGCAAACAGGGTGCCATCCTTGCGCCGGTTCCAGGCTTCGCCCTGCCAGTAGCCCTGGCTGGTGATCGCTTGCCACATGCGGGCATAGAATGCCTGGTCTTGCACGCCCGACTTGAGGATGCGCGGATTCTTGCCGCACACGTCATCTTCGGTGTACCCGGTGATGGTGCAAAATGCGCGGTTGACGGCCAGGATCGCGCCATCCAGGGCCGTGATCATGATGGCGTCGCGGCTGTGGTGGAATACGGACGCTGCCAGTTCCCCGGCAGTGCTGACGCAAGCTGGTTGGGTGGCTGGCGTGGATGTCATGACGTTCCGGCGTGGTGTGCTGAATGTATTGACAATAGGCCCATCAGGACACCGCGTCGAGACCAAGCTGCCGAAGAGGTCACATATTTTATTAATTTTTGATTTGCATCAAAAAAATACTGACTGGATATTGACCTAAATCTGTACGTGCAGCGAGCTGGTCAGTGCCCATGCCGCCGCATCAACAGCGCCGGCACCAGCGCGCTGGCCAGACCAACGACGCCCGCGCCAGCGACCAGTGCCGGCGCCAGCACCGCAAACTGAAACACCGCCGCCAGCCACGGCACGTACAGCGCCAGGGCCAGCAGGCCCAGGGCCGCGGCCACGACCAGCCAGAGGATCCGGTTGGGCTGGCGCAGGGAGTCGAGCAGGCTTGCGCCCGCTGCGCGGTTGACCAGGATCAGCGACAGGTTGGCAAACACCAGCGTGGTAAAGCCAAAGGCACGTGCCTGCGCCGGCGCCAGTGCGCCCAGTGCCCAGCCATACGCCAGGGCCACCCCCAGCAGGGGGCCGAGGCCCATGGCCAGCGTGCGGGCCAGGGCACCGGGCGTAAACAGCGGCGCCTGCGCATCACGCGGCGGGCGCAGCATCGCACCGGGTGCCGCCGGCTCGTTTTCGAACACCAGCGTGCAGGCGGGATCGATGATCAATTCCATGAACACGATGTGCATCGGAAACAGCAGGGGCGGCCAGCCAACGAGGATCGGCAGGATAGCCATGCCGGCGATCGGCGCGTGCATCGAAATGACATAGCGGATCGACTTGCGCAGGTTGTCGTGGATGCGGCGGCCGGCGCCGATGGCATCGACGATCGACGCGAAGCGGTCGTCCAGCAGCACCAGCGCCGCCGCCTCGCGCGCCACGTCGGTACCGCGCCCGCCCATGGCGATGCCCACGTGGGCGGCCTTGAGTGCCGGTGCGTCATTGACGCCGTCCCCCGTCATGCCGACCGTGGCGCTACCCCGTGCGAACGCCTGGACCAGGCGCAGTTTCTGCATCGGGGCAATGCGCGCGCAAATACTGAGTGCACCGATGCGCGCGTCCAGCGCGGCATCGTCGAGTGCGTCGAGCGCTGCGCCGGTGAGGACCGGTGTGTCGGCCAGCCCAGCCTGCCGCGCGATGGCGCGCGCCGTGTCCGGATGGTCGCCCGTGATCATCACCACCCGGATGCCGGCCCCGGCGCAGCGGGAGACGCAAGCGGGGATCTCGGGCCGCAGCGGGTCGGCCAGGGCCAGCAAACCCGATGGCACGAACGGGATCTCGGCAGCGCGGGCGGGCCAGCTGGCGCCGGGCAGGGTGGCCTGCGCCACCGCCAGCATGCGCAGGCCGTCCTGCGCCATGGATGACGCCGCAGCCAGCAGCCCGGCACTAGCCCCGGCATCGGCATCGGCATCAGGATTGCACCACCCCAGCACGGTTTCCGGTGCGCCCTTGGCCGCAGCGATCAGGACGCCATCGGGGCGCTGCCACACCTGCACCAGTGCCCGTTGCTGCGCCCTCACGCCGAATTCGTGTACGAGCGACCAGTCCGGATGGCGCTGCGTCGGCGCCAGGTTCGCCGCGCCGAGTCGCTGGACGGCCCGGTCGATCGGGTCGGGGCCCGTCGCAGTGCTGGCCAGCACGGCTGTTTCAAGCAGCGGCGCCAGCGCCGCCGGTAGGGATTCCTCGATCACCGCATGGCGCGCGCCGTGCGCGTACAGCGCCACGATGTCCATCCGGTTGGCCGTCAGCGTGCCGGTCTTGTCGACGCACAGTACCGAGATGGCGCCCAGCGTTTCAATTGCCGGCAGGCGCCGCACCAACACCTGCTGCCGCGACAGGCGCCAGGCGCCGATCGCGGGGAACACGGTCATCACGATTGCGAGTTCCTCCGGCAGCATCGACATGGCCAGCGCGATGCCGGCCAGTACGGCTTGCAGCCAGTCGCCGCGCATGAGGCCATAGACCAGCACCAGGACGACGCTGAACGCCATGCCCAGCACGGCAAAGGCACGCGCCAGCGCAGCGCTCTGGCGCTGCAGCGGGGACGGCGCGGGCCGCAGCGACCGCAGTGACGCGGCAATCCGGCCCAGCTGGCTGCGCCCGCCGGTAGCGGCCACGCGGGCGATCGCGTGGCCCTGCAGCACCAGGGATCCGGCAAACAGCATGGCCGTTGCATCTTTGTCGACCGGCATCGATTCGCCCGTCAGCAGCGATTCGTCGGCTTGCAGTCCGGTGCTGTTGAGCACGTGGGCATCGGCCGGCACACGGTCGCCTTCGTGCACGGCGACGAGGTCGCCAGCGACGATCCCAGCGCTGTCGATCACGTGCCAGCAGCCGTCGCGCAGCACGTGCGCGCGCGGACTGGCCAGGTCGCGCAGCGCGGCCAGTGCGCGCTCGGTCTTGCCTTCCTGGTACAGGGCCAGGCCAAGGCTGACGGCGACCATCAGGCACAGCAGCAGCCCTTCGTCGAGCTGGCCCAGCGCCAGGTACAGCAGGGCCGCGCCCACGAGCAGCAGGAACATCGGCTCGCGGGCGCTGTCGGCAACGATGCGGCGCCAGTTGCGGCGCTCGGTCTCGGCCAGAGTGTTTGGCCCGTCCATGGCGATGCGGTGCGCGGCCTCGGCGGCGCTCAAGCCATCGGCCGTCAGGTCGGCGGCCATCAGTGCGCCATCAGCACTGGCACCGTCATGCGGTCCAGCAGCGTTTCCGTGACGCCCCCCAGCACCAGCTCGCGCAGGCGCGGCCGCCCGTAGGCGCCCATCACGATCAGGTCGGCGTCGAGGCAATCCGTGCAGGCCAGCAAGGCGGCGCCGTCGTCGATCGGTGACGGTTCGACGTGCACCTCGCAGCGCACGCCCTGGCGGGCCAGATACAGCGCGAGATCGGTGCCCGGCTCGCGCCCGGTCGCCTCGAACGGCTGGAACAGGACAATTGCGACCAGGCCGGCATCGCGCAGCAACGGCATGGCGCCGGCGACGGCGCGCGTTGCCTGCAGGCTGCCATCCCATGCCAGCATGATGCGCCCGCCGATCGTCTCGTGCCGGCGTACATGGGGAAGCACCAGCACCGGGCGGGCGCTGCCCTGGACTACCTGCGCCGGCACGGGCCCGGCCAGATGGGCCGCCGCCGGATCGTCGAGGTCGGTCTGGCTGACGATGACGAGGTCGGCGTAACGGCCTTGCAGTGCCAGTCCGCCAGCCGGCTCGTCATCGGCATAGCGCCGCTCGTGACTGGCCACGCCCGCGGCAGCGGCGATGGCGTCGAAGCGTGCCAGTGCGGTGTCGTGGTCGTGGTCGTGGTTGCCCCGGCGTTCGTGCTGCCGGGTCAGCAGCATGGTGCTGCCGGCCTCGGCGTAGCGCGAGATGCCGGAAAATGCGCTGCCGACGAGGTGTGCGCCACAGCGCGCGGCCAGTTGCGCTGCGTACCGTATGCGCGCCCCGGCATGGGGCGAATGGTCGACGTGAACGACGATGGTCTTGTAGCACATGATGCACCTCCGGATGGCCGTGACAGCCAGCGTACGGCGCGTCGTGGCGGTCAGTCCAGCGCGACGTTTGCGCTTGGTGCAACCGGTTTCACCGAATTTGACTTGCATCAAACTTGCCGGGCGGGACACGGCGAAGAACCTCCGTCAGGCTTCGCGTCGCCACGATTTTTGATGCATGTCATATCGGTGTTTGCGCCAGCACGACTAGGATTAATTCGATGCCCGACGACCCGTTGACGGCAGGCGCAGATACTATCCTCCGGAGAATGACCATGTCCCATTCCATGACCCGTTTCGATCCCGTCGCACGCATGCTGCGTGCCGATCCGTTTCGCACCTTCGATGACTTCTTTGCCGACCTGGCGCCGCGCGTGCGCATCGACGTCACCGAGAGCGGCGACGGCTATCGCGTCAAGGCCGACCTGCCGGGCGTGAAAAAAGAAGACATCAAGGTCAATATCGACGGCAACCACGTGTCGATCAGTGCCGACACGTCATCGCAGAACACGCATGAAGGCGCCACCACCATCTGCGCCGAACGCGCCTGGGGCCAGTTCTACCGCAGCTTCACACTGCCGCAAGCGGTCGATGATGTTGCGGCCCGGGCCGAATTCAAGGATGGCGTCCTGCAGCTGGAACTGCCCAAGAAAGCGGGCGGCAGCGGCACGCCGCTGGCGATCGCGTGACCCCGGACGTCCTGCACGTGCCGACCTTGCCTGCGCATGCGGCGCCTGAACACCAGCCCATGTTCCGGCGCATCCTGTTACCGGTCGATGGCTCATTGTCGATGACGCCCCTGGCGCGCACCTGCCTGGCGTATGCCGCCGGCACTGGCGCGGCTGTCATCGCCGTGCATGTCGTGACGGATGCCGATGCAGCTGGCGCCAAGCGCATCCACGCCGGCCGCATCCTGCAGAACGTGGCCGAGACGGCGCACACGCTGGGCGTGCCGTGCGAGTGCCAGGTCTTGACCGGCGCCGAACCGTGGCGTGAAATCGTGCGCGCCGCGCTCGACCATCACGCTGACCTGATCTGCATGAGCTCGCATGGCCGCCACGGCGCCAGCGAGCACATTCTGGCAAGCCAGACGGCGCGGGTGATCGAGCACGCGCATCTGCCTGTTCTACTGTTTCGCTGAGAGAAGGATATGCGCATTTCGGATCTGCCATCCCAGCCTGCGACCGGGGCCGCCACCCCTGGCGAGACGCCGGTGCGCGAGCTCGACCGCGCGCTGTACGCCCAGCTCGCCTGGTGGACGCAGGGCCTGTCCCCGGCCTCGCTGGCAGCGGCCGCCACGGACTGGCTGGTGCACCTGGCCGGCTCGCCCGACAAGCAGCGCGAACTCGTCATCAAGGCGCAGCGCAAGTTGCTGCGCCTGGCGGCAAGTGCCGCCGCAAGTGCGCATCAGAACGGCGCACCCTGCATCACCCCGCTGCCGCAAGACCGCCGTTTCGCCGCGCCCGAATGGCAGGCGTGGCCGTTCAACCTGATTCACCAGGCGTTCCTGTTCGAGCAGCAGTGGTGGTACAACGCCACCACCGGCGTACCCGGGGTGACGCGGCATCACGAGCAGCTATGGACCTTTGCCGTGCGCCAGGCGCTCGACATGTTCTCGCCATCCAATTTCTTGCCGACGAATCCGGTCGTGCTCAAGGAAACCTGGCGTTCCGGCGGCATGAATCTGGTCATGGGGTGGCACAATGCGCTCGAGGACGCGAGCGGCGCCGCCGCGACGGCGCCAACGGGGTTCGAGCCCGGCCGGGGCGTGGCCCTGACACCCGGCAAGGTGGTATACCGCAACCGTCTTATCGAGCTGATCGAGTATGAGCCGGCGACCCCTACCGTCTGCGCCGAGCCGGTCCTGATGGTGCCGCCATGGATCATGAAATACTACATTCTCGACCTGTCGCCGGCCAATTCCCTGGTGCGCTACCTGGTTGGCCAGGGCCACACCGTCTTCATGATTTCCTGGAAAAATCCGGACGCGGCCGATCGCGATCTGGGGATGGACGACTATCTGCAGTTGGGCGTGATGGCGGCCATCGACCAGGTCGCCGCGCGGCGCCCCGGGTATGGCATCCAGGCGCTCGGCTACTGCCTGGGCGGCACGCTGCTGGCAATTGCCGCGGCCGCCATGGCGCGCGAGGGTGGCGAGCGCGACGAGCGCCTGGTCAGCCTGACATTGCTGGCGGCGCAGGTCGACTTCACCGAGCCGGGCGAACTGGGCCTGTTCATCGACGAGAGCCAGCTGAATTTCCTCGACAACGTCATGGCCGGCAAAGGCTATCTCGACGGCACGCAGATGGAAGGCGCGTTTGCGCTGCTCAATGCGAAGGACATGGTCTGGTCGCGCATGGTGCAGAATTATCTGATGGGGAAGGGCCGGCGCGTCACCAGCGACCTGGCGGCCTGGAATGCCGATGCCACCCGGATGCCGTACCGGCAGCAAAGCGAGTACCTGCGCAGCCTGTATCTCGACAACGATCTGGCGCAGGGCCGCTACCGCGTGGGCGGCAGTCCGGTTGCGCTGTCCGACCTGCACTTGCCCATGTTCGTGCTCGGGACCCGGCGCGACACGGTCGCGCCCTGGCTGTCAGTCTACAAGCTGCACCTGCTGGCCGATACCGAGCTGACGTTCTGCCTGACGGATGGCGGGCACAATGCCGGTGTCGTTAACCCGCCGCTCGCAAACGGCGGGCACGGCTACCAGATCGCCACGCGTGCCCATGACGGGCGCTATCTCGATCCCGACGCCTGGTGCGCCGCGGCGCCGCAGCAGTCCGGCTCGTGGTGGCCGGCCTGGGAGCACTGGCTGCGCAGCCATGCCACCGCGCAGCTTGCCGCAACCGCTGTAACGCCGGTCGACCCGGACGCGGTGCTGGACGATGCGCCGGGCCATTACGTGCTGGTGCGGTAGGCACGGTTCACCGATGGAGTACGGTAACGGCAGGTTTTGACGTGCATCATTCAAATTGCGTGCCCATCTCGGCACACTGCATGCCATGACTGCCAATTAAATGGCGCTCACCCATCAACCAAGGAGCCCCTATGGATACCAAAAAACTGCGCCGCATGAACGCGGTCTTCTACGCGCTGCTGGCGCAGGCCGCCGCCGTCCACGGTGCTGCGGCGCAGGCACCGGTGGACACCACCTCGTCGTCCGTCAAGCAGGAGATTATCGACAGCGAACCCGTGAGCGACGCAGTCGCCGTGGTGTGATGCTGGTCAGGCGAAACAAGAAGGTGCAGGGCGCCGCGCCACGGCGGCGTGGCCCTTACTCCAGCTGCAGCGCCGCGATCAGCGCGGCATCGCGCCCGTAGATGTCGGGTGCAAACAAGACCCGGCCCTGATGATCGACCAGGGCCGTTGCATAGAACAGCACGACGGGCACCGGCGCGGCCAGCTTGACGAAGCGGTTCTTGCCCGCACTCATGGCGGCCGTCACCTGTGCACCGCTCCACTGCTGCGAGTCGGCCAGCACGAATTGCGCGAGCTCGGCCGGTTGTTCGACGCGGATGCAGCCATGGCTCAGGTCGCGGTGCGTGCGCTGGAACAGTTCCCTGGCCGACGTCGAATGCAAATAGATATTCATCGGGTTGGGCAGTGCAAACTTGACGTCGCCCAGCACATTGCGTGAACCGGGGCGCTGCCTGATCCTGGCGCCACCGGCCCGCAGGCGGCTTGCCGTATCGCCGGCGCCAAGCTGCAGCACGCGCCCGTCCGATCCCACCAGTTCCATGTCATTTTGCTGCAGATAGGCAGGATTGCGCACCAGCTTCGGGAGGATTTCATTCTTCTGGATGCTGGCAGGAACATTCCAGTAAGGCGCGAATTCCAGGTAGCGCATTTCTCCGATGAAAAGCGGCGTGGGCGTACGGCCGCGCGCGCCGACGATCACGCGCATTTCCAGTGCCGGCGCCGCAAAATTGTCCCTGGCATCGAAGGTCCACAAGCGGTAGGTGGGCACGTTCACGACGACGACGCGTCCGTGCGCCGGCGGCGGTGGCAGCCAGCGCAGGCGTTCGAGCGTCAGCGCCAGCTGGGCGATGCGATGCGCGGGCGGCACCGACAGGGCCGTGACCGTCCCAGCGCCCAGTACGCCGTCTTCATCCAGCCCGTGCCGCGCCTGGAAACGGCGTACTGCGCCAGCCAGTGCCGGCGTATAGATGCCGTCACTGCTCATGGGCGCCTGCGCGTCCAGATCACCCAGTAACTGGAGCCGCGCATGCAGCACGGCTGCGCCGGCGTAGGGCTCGCCGGGGTGGATGGCGGCCCGTGCGACCGGCGGCAGCGCGGGCCAGTCCGGCGCTGCCCGAGACAATTCGCGGTACTGTGCCAGCGCCGCCTTGACCCTGCCATACAGCGGAATGGCGGGCGCAGCGGCGTCGATGGCCTGTGCCAGCCCTTGCGCGTCGCGCACAGTGGCCAGGCGCTGACGCGGGTCGAAACCGGTGTCGGGCGCTGCGGCAACCCGGCTGGCCCAGGCCGCGCGGCCCCCGTGCAGATCGCACAGGTACTGCACCATTGCGCGGTCGAGGTCGCGCACGAATGCTGCCGATGCGCCTTCGGGGCCGGCCAGTCGCCGGGTCAGTTCGTCCACCTGATAGCGGCGCACGTCGAGCCCGTGCTCGGGCGCTGCGCGCAGCAGTTGCAGTGCCAGCGGCGCCAGTCCCTGCGCGCCGGACAGCCAGGATGCCGCAGTTGAGACGACCGGAACACACGGACCGATCGCGGGCGCCGGCGTCGTGACGTCGGCGCCCGCGACGACATCACGGGCAAATGCGGCGGAACTCGTGGCAGCCTGAAGCAGCAAGAGCAGGAGGAGATGCGCGGCGCCGCCATGTGCTTTGGCGGGCCAGGTCAGGCGGGGAACTACCATGGGGTGTGATGCATGCGCTGTGATGAAGGGGTGATGTGACAGGCATCAAAATTACACCCTGCGGCGTATGGCAGTCGTTGATCTGCATCAATCCGATGGGTCGCCGTAGCGCCGACGTCGTCACGCAACGACGCTCCCCGCCGTGGCCTGCGGCACGGTCGTCACGCGCCCTGGTTCAGCAGTGCGCGCAGCAAACCACCCAGTGCCGACAGCGTCGCCAGGCGGTCGGCATCGCGCTGGTCTGCCAGCGCGGCGCGCAGCAGGCGGGCCACCTCGGCGTAGCCCGCCTCGTCGAGCTCTGTCGCCTGTGTCAGCGCGCGCCGCTGCAGCGACGGCGGCATATGCCGCAACCCCTGGCGCGCGACCTGCTCCAGCAACGTGAACGTCATGCGCAGCAAGGCCTGGCCGGGATCGGCCTCGACCGGCATGTCGCGCACCGGCATCGGGTGTGGCGCGCTGGGTTCAAGCGCCAGGACGATCGCGCGCTGGTCGGTCAGCACGCCGGTCGGCTGGATGGCCACGCCGCCGCCCTCGCACGACACGGGCCCGGCGATGGCGTGCACGGCGCCCCATTCGCCAGCCAGCGCCCGCGCCAGCGCATCGACGGCGCCCGGGGTCACGCTCTGATAAGCGAGCCTGGTGCGCAGGATGGGCTCACCGGCGTCTTCCCACTGCGCAAACAGCGTCTGCTGCACGCCATCCCAGGCCCACCCCGCGAGCGTCATGTCGCGTACGTCGACCACATGCCAGTTGCTGCCTGCCTGGCCCGACCGGATGCCAGCCGGCGCACGGCTGCGCAGGTGCTGCTGCAGCGCGCGCAGGCTGTCGAAGCGCAGCGGCGCGCGCAGGTCATCCCACGCCTTCGGCGACAGCGCCAGCACGCTTGTTTGCCGGGCCTGCGAACCCAGTTCGACACTGGCGTTGGCGCGCCGTTTCGCGGCCCGGGTCACGACCTGGCCAGCCCCCAGCTGCCTGAGCGGATGGCCCGCGATGCGCCGGTTCAGCAGCAGCTCGGCGTCGTCCTGCGCATCGTCGCCACGCGGCCAGGTGCGTTCCAGGGTGCAGGCCGCCTGGGTATCGGGATCGGCGAACACGATGCTCGCACCAACGCCCGCGTCATCGCGCCAGCACGTCACGCCCAGTGACACCAGGCGCAGCAGATCGAGCGCCACTTCGCCCTGCTGGCCGAGGCCCAGGATCTGGCTGGCGGGCATGCGCGCGCCGGGTGTCGCGTCCGCATGGGCCGCGCCCTGCAGGCGTGCGTGCAGGCTGGCGCTGGCGTCGACCAGGTCGGCCATGCCGAAGCGATTCGAGCGCTGCGCCAGCGCTTGCACGATGCGCCAGACGGTATCGAGATCCTCGCGCACCCAGGTCCAGCCCAGCTGCGTCAGCGCGGCCAGTGCGGCTTCGTAACGTGCTTCCAGGCCCGGCAGGGGCTGCGCCGCGCCTTCGCGCCATAGCGACCACAGCCAGTCGAGCACCAGCGCGCGGGCGTGGTGCGCCGCCGCCGTGTCCATCAGGCCGACGGCGGCCTCGGGCGCCGCCACGCCAGACGGCGCGACCACCAGCGTCACCTCGTTCAGGCCGGGATGCGTTTGCCGCGCTTGCCGGAAGGCCCAGCAGGCCAGGACGACGTGGGCGCAGGCCGTGCCTTGCTGGCAGTCGCAGCGCGCCAACGCCAGGCTGGTACTGGAAAAGAAGCGCACCTGGCTCATGGGCAGGTGGGCCGCAGGCACGCTGCCGGCAGCGCCTGCCAGCACGATGGTGGCAGCAGGCCGTTCCAGGGCCAGCTTGCGCGCCTGCTCGAGCACCCTGGGCGTGCAGGCGGCAGCGAGCGCGGCGTCGTCGAAGTCGGCCGGATTCCAGCGGTCGGGCTGCGCCCCGGCCGCATCGTCTGCAGCACCCGGGGCGCCGGCATGCTCGGCCTGGTAGGCCAGCACGAGCATCACGCGATGCCGGCACATGCCGCTTGCGCTGCAGTTGCAGGCGGCGTCGCGCAGCGCGACCCCGGGCGGCATGCTGGTCTGCACCGCATCGGCAAACAGCGCGTGCACGGTGCCGTCGGGATCCTGGCGCAGGGCCGGCAGCGCGCCGGCGGCGACATCCTTCTGCGCGCGCTTGACAAACCCCGGGTTGGCCAGCGCCGTCAGGGCGTCCGGGCCCAGTTCCATCAGATCGGTGCGCACCATCGTCATGCTTTCAGTTTCTCCGCCAGCCAGCTCGCCAGCTCGCCGGGCGTCATGGCGCCGACCTGGGCGCCGGCATCGACCAGCCGCCCGGCCATCGCCCGGTCGAAGGCAGGATCGGCCCCGCTGTCGAGCGCCGCCAGACCCAGCACCCTGGTGCCGCCCGCAACCAGCGCCTTGACCCGCCGCACCAGATCGAACTCGCTGCCGCCTTCGTAGAAGTCGCTGACCAGCACGACCACGCTGCGGGTCGGATTGCTGATCAGGCCTTGAGCGTAGGCCACGGCATGGGCGATGTCGGTGCCGCCGCCCAGCTGGACCTTCATCAACAGCTCGACCGGGTCGGCGACGCTGGACGTCAGGTCGACCACGGCCGTGTCGAACGCGACCAGGCGTGTGCGCATGCCGGGCAGGTTCCACAGGCAGGCCGCCATCACGGCGCTGTGGATTACCGAGCTCACCATCGAGCCGCTCTGGTCGATCAGCAGGATGATGTCCCACGGCTGCGCGTGACGCCGGCTGCGGCTCATGAACACGGGCCGCTCGACATACAGGCGCTGGCGTGCCGGATCCCAGCGCTGCAGATTGTCGGCGACGGTGCGCTTGAAGTCGAAGTTGCTGGCGATCTTCAGCTGGCTGCGCTGGCGCCGGTCGCGCGTGCCGCTGAATGCCCGGCGCACCTCTGTATCGAGCTGTTCCATGATGCGCCGCACGACCTCGGCCACGAGCTTGCGCGCCGCGCCAAGCACCTCGGGATTCATCAGATGCTTGGTGTGCAGGACCGCGCGCAGCAGCGATTCGGATGGCGTGATGCGGCTCAGCACCTCCAGGTTGGTCACGACCTCGTCGATGCCGAAGCGCTCGACCGCGTCCGTCTCCAGCCGCTCGATCACTTCCTTCGGAAACAGCGTGTGGATGCTGTTGATCCAGTCGGGCGTGCTGAGGCTCGACGGGTCGAGGCCGGCGCCGCGTTCATCGCGCTCGCCGCGATCGGGATCGCGACCGTACAGCCATTCGAGCGCGGCGTCGGCCTCGGCGGCTTGGGCGTCCAGCGCGCCGCAGGCGGATTCGGCGGCTTCGCCCAGTATCAGGCGCCAGCGTTCGAGAGGCAGGGGAATCTGGAGGGTCATGCGGGTGCTCCGGGCGCAAACGCGATGCCCCATGCGGCCAGGGCAGCCAGCGCCTGCTGCTCGGCCAGGCGGTGAGCGGCGACATCCTCGGCGGCCCAGGCGCCATGGCGCGCAGTCAGGTCGTGGCGGGACAGGTGCGTCGCGTCGTGCAGGCCCAGCACCTGCGACGCCAGGTCGCCCCGCTCGCGCGTGGGCAGCCAGCCGAACGCGGCGCGCAGGGCGGGCAGGGCGCTGACGAATTCGTCGTCGGCCAGGCGCTGGATGCGGGCGTCCAGCCCGGCGACAAAGTGCGTCTCGTGCAGCAGCGCGTCGCGCGCCAGCGCCAGCAAGCCGCTGACGGCGTCGCCCAGTTGCGCCGGTGTCAGGCTGTCGAGCACGTTGAGCGCCAGTGCGGCGAGCGGCGCGGCGGCTTCACCGTCGTGGGCGCGCAGGCCGATCACCGCGCCCAGTGCGCCGCCACGGCTGAGCGGGGCGGACGCCACGCTGGCAGCCTTGCGTTCGAACACCGCCAGCATGCGCGGCACGTCGATCGACAGCACGCTGCCTGCCTCTTCGCGCCGGCTGCTGATCACGTCGAGTGCGATCTGGCGTAGCGCCACCAGCGCCGCGATGTGCTCGTCCACCTGGCCCGCCGGCACGGCGGCAGGCGGCTCAAGCAGCCACAGGGCGCGGTCGACCCCGGCCTCGATCACGACCCGCAGCACCGGCGCATCGGCCATGCCGAGCATGTGCCCGTGACGCAGCAGCATGAACAGCGTGCCGACGGCCGTGCCCAGCGGCTCGAAGCGCGCTTCCTCGGCCACGGCTGCCTGCAGTTCGGCCAGCACCGCCGTACTTAGCCCGGGCAGGCCGGCAAAAGCGGCGCGGTCGAGCAGGCGCGTCAGTGCATCGATCTGCCGGCCGGCGCTGCGCAGGCGGTCTTCCAGCCTGGCGCGGGCGGCGTCCAGCAGCGTCGCGCCCCAGGCGCCCGCCTCGATCAGCGCGGCCGTCTGCGCAAACGGCTGACTGATGGTCCAGCACTCGCTCGACTGGCCCGCCAGCGCCCAGCCCGGCCCGCTCTTGCGCACGAAGCCCGGCAGGTCGAGCAGGGCGATCCGGTGCAGCACCTGGCTGCGCCGCCGGTCCTCCGGCGTGTGCAGGTCCAGCTCGACGTCGACCGGTTGACGTTGCAGCGGCAAGCCGGCAGCGGCCAGCTCGGCCAGGAACGAGGCGACCAGCGGCGGCTGCGGTGTGCCCGGCGCCAGCGCACCGGCGCCGTCGCCAGCCAGCACGTCCATCGTCTGCACGAGCACCGGATCGGTGCCGGCGCGGATGGGGCCGCGGTAGGTCCACGGCAGCGGCACGTCCAGCGCATCGGCCACCAGCGTGCCGGCCAGCGCATCGAGCCAATCGCTCCGCAGCGGGGTGCGGTGGCCGCGCAGCATGGCCAGGCCATGGGCGCGCAGATGCACGGCCATCAGGTCTGCGGTCGACGCCGGCAACTTTTTCGCGCGCAGGCGTTCCAGCACCCGTTGCAGCAACTGGCGTCCGGCGCCTTCGAGGCCGTGCTGCCACACCCAGTCGTAATACGTCGGCGACGGCATGCCCGAGGCGTAGCCCGAAAACGCGTCCAGCCGCTTGAAGGTGTAGGGCACGAGAAACGACCCGTGTCGAACATCAATCGGCGTCGCGCCGCCAGGCGCCGGGGTGGCCGGTTCAGGGTCACCCGGCCGGTAGCCCGCATGCGCCGCCGGCCACAGACGCGCCAGCGCCGGCGCATGGTAGCCGCCGCACACGACCAGCACCGGGCCGTGTCCCTGCGCCATCGCCCAGCCGATCCACTGCGCCATCATCGCTTCGCGCGCGGCGTTGCCGATCGAGCCGGGATCGTCGTTGCGCAGATGCGCGAAATACTGCGTCAGGCTGGACTCGAGCAGGTCCAGGTCGGCGTGGTCCTCGAACAGCTGGTCCCACAGCGCATCGCGGCCCTCGGTGCCCAGCGCTTCGGCCAGGCCATCGAGGTAGGCGTGCGCGCGCGCTTCCTGGTCGGCGCCGTCGATGTCGGCGTAGCGGTTGAGCGTCTCGGAAAACGCATCGTGCCAGGCCGGCAGGTCGATGAAGCGCACCTGCGCATCCAGTGCGCGCCCGACCCACAACGCTTGCCATTCGGGCGAGTGTTCGGCGAACGGCGACCACGAGCCATGCTGGTTCTCGCCGTCCGACAGATAGCTGTAGATGGCGATGGGCAGCCGGTGCGGCAGCGCCAGTTCATCGAGCCGCAGGTTGAAGTCGGCCGGGCCCTCGATCAGCACATACGCAGGTCGGACGGCGCGGATGCGCGCCGCCACCAGCCTGGCGCAGGCCGGGCTGTGGTGGCGCACGCCGATGATCGACGGCGCGTGGGCTGTGGCGTCGGCTTGCCGGATCACGGCAGGCGGTGCCGGGCGTCGTAGTACGCGCGCCAGTGCTCGCCCGAGCGCTTGGCGACCTTTTGCTCGAAGTAGCGGCGCAGCTTGGCATGGTCGTCGGCATTGTCCTTGACCACCGTGCCGGCGATGCAGTCGACCACGTCGGCCGGGTTACCCTCGCGCCCCTCGAGATACCAGGCGCGGATGCCCACCGCATGCGCCACATTGACCGCTTCAGCGGTCGACATGACGGCGCTGAGGCGGTCCATTGCCGGCCCGCTGCCTGGCGCCGCATGGCCATCCTGCGCGCCGCGCAGGTCGCGGAAGGTGCTCACCAGCAGTTCGAGCACCTGCGGCGGCAGCGTCGTGGGGATGCCGCTGCGGGCCAGCAGCAGGGCGGCCGAATCGGCCACCAGGGTCAGCTCGCGCTCGAAGTCGAGGATCGGGAACACGGTCTCGAAATCGAAGCGGCGCTTGAGCGCTGCACTCATTTCGTTCACGCCCCGGTCACGCGTATTGGCCGTGGCGATGATGTTGAAGCCTTCGCGGGCGTACAGCATGCCATCGGCGCCCCCCAGTTCGGGCACGGCCATGACGCGGTCGGACAGCATGCCCAGCAGGCAGTCCTGCACCTCGAGGGGCGCGCGCGTGATCTCTTCGAAGCGCACGATCCGGCCCTGCTGCATGCCGAGGTACAGCGGCGCCGGCACCAGCGCCCGTGGCGACGGCCCTTCGTTGATCAAGAGCGCGTAGTTCCAGCCATACTTGATCTGGTCTTCGGTGATCGACGCGCCGCCCTGGATCGTCAGCGTCGACACGCCGGAGACGGCGCAGGCGAGCAGCTCGGACAGCAGCGATTTGGCCGTGCCCGGCTCGCCCACGAGCATCAGGCCGCGCCCGGTGGCCAGCGTGACGAGCATGCGCTCGATGCTCGAGACGGGCGCGACGATCTTGGCCGAGATGCCGAGCGACGCGTCGCCCAGGATGAAGCTGCGCGCCGCGCGCATGCTCAAGCCCCAGCCGGGCGGCTTGACGTTGCCATCGCGCGCGGCCAGTTGCGCGAGCTGGTCCGCGTACAGCAGTTCGGCCGGCGGGCGTTGGAGGAGCGCGCTGGCGCTGGTCTTCGGTTGTTTGGTGTCTTTGATGGTCATCGTGTGTCTCAGGAACGCAGGCGCTCCATATCGCGGATCAATTCGCTGGCAGCGATCGGATCGAGCGTGCCCATGGCAGAGAGCGTGTCGTTCTGGCCCCAGCCCCCGCGCTCGGCGTGGCCCAGCGTGATGTCGACCAGCGTCTGCTCGGGATACTCGTCGATCATCCCGACAATGATACCGGGGTCGAGCGTCAGTTCGAGCGTGCGCCCGCCGTCGACCGCCTTGTCGAATGTCCAGATGCACCCGCCGTCCTGGGCCGGGCCGCGGCGCCAGCCGATATTGGCCAGCCCCAGGATCTTGCCGGTCGGGACCACGAGGTCCTTCCAGTGCAGCAGCTTGTCGGCGCTGCGCTCCGCGTCACCCAGCGCATACGTGTCGCGGCCCAGCTGCGCGAACGGCTGCAGCAATTCATAGTCGGCCAGCAGCTGGCCGAACCCGGCCGCCTGGTCGGCCGGCAGCTCCAGCGCATGCGGCAGGCCGATCCGGATCTGCGCACCCTCGGGCAGCGTGAACGGATCGTCGTCAGCGGTGGTGTAGTCGCCATCCTCGGCCACCCGGAAGCAGCCCAGCAGCT
The DNA here is from genome assembly GCF_014200505.1 of Massilia aurea. GTDB lineage: Bacteria > Pseudomonadota > Gammaproteobacteria > Burkholderiales > Burkholderiaceae_D > Telluria > Telluria aurea_B. The sequence continues at coordinate 268,119 of NZ_JACHBX010000006.1, forward strand.
CGCCGCCGTAACTTGCCACCTGTTCGCGTGCATCCTCGCCGTCGCCGACGGTCTCGAGCGGCATTGCATACACGCCCCACACCAGGCGCCGTACCAGATGACGCACCAGCGGATGGCCGGCGATGAACTGCGCGAACACGTCCGCGCTCCAGCGGCGCCGCGCGCACATCGCCAGCTCGAGCCGCAGCACCTGCTGGCTGGCGATCGTGCGCGCATCCTTTTTCAGCAGCTTGAAACGCTCGACGGCGTCAGCGGCCATGGCGGTGTCGTCGGTCTTTTTCGGCTTGGGCAAATCAGGCAGGCGCGCGCCCGGTGTGCCATCCTGCCATTCGCGCACATAGGGCTTGAGCGATTCGTCGAATCCGACCTTGTAGGCGCGCGGGCCGAAGTCCAGCAGCATGCTGCCCTGCGCGTCCAGACCCAGATCGGGCGCGAGGCGGTCTGCCAGTTCTTCCGGACTCAGGCCCCGCGCTTCGGCAACCTGGTCGATCTTTTCACGGGCCTTGTCCTGCAAGCCCTTGAACTTGACCTTTTGCGCGATCCCGTTCAACAGCATCAGGGCCACGTCGCTGCCGATCGCGGCCAGCACGTCCAGGCCCATCACGGCGCGGGCATGGGCCGCTTCGCCGGGCCAGGCACGGATGAACGGGGTGAGCTTGCGCGCCGTGTCGTCCTGGCCGAACAGGCCCAGGTTCGACAGCGCCCAACTGTCCTTCGATGGCGCCGACGCATTGAGCCAGCCCGAAAAACAGTCCCACGCGAAATCGGCCAGGCTCTGCGGCGTGCAGGCAGCTTTTACTTGATGCAAGCCCGCATACACTTCTTCATTGGTCGGGAACATCATCATCGTGCCCAGTGCATCGAGCGCCGCGTCGGGCAGGGCTTTGCCGTCCTGCAGAAGCGGACGGTGCCAGCCGCCGGGCTTCCAGAACCCGGGCAGCGCAGCGCGCTTGGCCGGGTAGCGATCGAGCGGGCTTTCGTCGAGCATGGCGTGCAGGGCGGTGAGCACCTCGGGCAGGTCATAGCGGCTTGCCACTTCTTCGATCAAGGCCAGTTTGCCGATACTGGCGAGGTAGCGCAGGCTGGCCGCGGCGCAATCACGCGCCTCGTTCCGCTTGCCCAGCGCCGGCGCGATCAGCGCGCAGGCCGCATGCTCGGGGAAACGCCGCAGCCATTCGCGGCCGGTACCGCGCAGCGACTTGAGCTTGGCGTAGGCGCGCGCCGCGATGGGCGCCAGTTCGACTGCGCCGAAGTGCAGGGCGATGCCGAGGTTCTCGGTCGGCGCGCTGCTGATCCGCGCCAGCAGCCCGGGCAACGCCGGCAAGCCCCAGGTCGCGGCAACCACATCGACGTCCGTGCATGAGGCTTCGGATGCAGCGGCGTTCCAGAACGGGATGCCCAGCGTGGGCGCCATCCGTGCCACCGCACGGCCGTTCAAAAAATAATAGAACCAGCGCTCTTTTTTCTTTTCGACCAGCAGGGCGCGCCAGGCGGCGAGCAGCGCGGATGCGTCGCCTGCGGCGACTGCCTGAAGTCCTGCAGCGAGCGCGGCTGCTCGACCCGGTGTCTGCTTGTCGTGCTTGAACCCCAACAACTCGACCATCACCTCGGGCGAGCGGGCGGCGTCTTTGTAAAGGTTTGATTGCCAAGTCATGCGGGTCAGGATCGCGTCCTTCTCGCCGTCATCCCAGTGCTCGATCGGGGCGCAGGGCAGGGCGGCCAGTTGCAGCACGCCGATGGTCTTTTTCTTCGCCTGCAGCCAGGGCACGCTGGCCAGTACGTCTGGCAGATCGGCGGCGTCGGCGACATCGACCGGGCCCGCCAGGCGCGCCGTGACACGATCGAGCAGGGCATTGGCAGCCGGCTCGAGCCAGGGTTGCAACAGCGCCGGCAAGGCAGGCTGATTGCGCACCAGGTCGATCAGCGTCGGCAGCAACAGCCCGCCATCCTTGCTGTTGCCGCCAAGGTGGCGCGCCAGCGCAACCGTCGCGGCGACCGGCCAGCGCCCGGCGGCCAGGACGAAGCGTGCCAGCGCCGGCTTGCTGCTGCTGGCGACCCGGGCCAGTGCATCGAGCGCGTCGGGGGTACCGATGCGCGTGAGCACGTCGCCCGTTTCGTCGAACGCCGCGCCCGGCGCGAGCCAGCGCACGGCGTCGGTACGATGCTCGAGCAGGAGCGTGTGCACCATGCTGGCATTGCCCCAGAACGTGACATAGCTGTCGACCTTGATCTTGCGCGCCTGCGCCAGCGCGGCGTCGTCGGTCGCGGTCAGTTGCAGCCAGTGCATGGCCGGCACCGGCTCGACGCCCTTGATGCTCAACTGGTCGAGGACGCCGTGCGTCATGTCCGGCAAGTCGGGAAACAGCAGCGCCAGCACGGCCTGGGATTCGAGGTCCAGCGTCCCCATCACGTCGCGGACCTTGGCGGCGCAGGCGTCGTAGAGCGCTTGCGGCGCGGCCGCGAGATGAGCGCGCAGGCGCCACTGGCCGTCGTGCAGCGGCTCGGAGACCATACTGTGCATGGGTGACGACGCGCGGTAGACAATGCTCACGGTGCGCTTTTTGTCAGTGCCGTTGGAATATGTCTGGTGCACACGATACTGCATGGCCTCGAGCTGAACGTCGATCACATACGGCAGGCCATGGCGCGCCACCAGGTAGTCGACCAGCAGTTCGGGGATGATTTCGTGGCCGTATCGGTGCTGGCTGCCGGCCAGTGCCAGAAGGATGGCGTCGGACTGGGGCGTGCCGCCCGGCACTGGATCGGCCATGCCGTTCCACGCTGCCTCGAAGTGCGCGCGAAAGCCAGGATCGGCGCCATCGAAGTCTGGCCTCAGCTGCGCGCCGATCAGCTTGCGCACCTTGTCCCAGGTGGCCTGCTGGTCTGCCATGACGACCGGCTGCGGGTTGCGGCGGGTTGCCTTCGCCCGTGAACGGGTAGTGTCGTCGGCATCGTCGAGCAGAATCGGTTCGCCATTGGCCAGCCAGGGCGCGACCTGATCCGCTGCCGGGGCAGTCGGGGCAGTCGCGGCAGTCGGCGCCGGTGCGCTCGACGCGGTGTCATCTTGCAGCGTCGCCGCGTCAACCGCCGCCTCGGCGGGCGCTGCCTTGACCGGAGCGGTGCCAATGACTGCGCCTGGCGTGGCAGCCTGTTCGGCATAGCCCTTGCCCGTCTTTTCCTTGATCAGTTTCAGCATGGCCGCGCCGGCGCTGGCGTCATCGGCAAACGACTTGGTCTGGCTCTGCCCGGCAGTGCCGATGCGACCCCAACGGATATTCAGGTCGAGCCCGGACTGCTCGATTTCCCAGAACTTGGCCGACTTGTCGTCGGTGAACTCAAAACGGCGCATTGGTGATTCCTTCCATGGCACAGAGGGCTGCATTGTGAATGTGATGTTTCATGCGCACAAGTGTTCCATGTCGCGAATCAGTTCACTGGCAGCGATCGGATCGAGTGTATCGAACGTGGCCAGGCTGGCGTCCTGGCCCCAGCCCGAGCGCCCGGCGCGGCCCAGCGTGACCTCGCCCAGGGTCTGTTCGGGCTCTTCGTCGAGCATGCCGGCAAACAGGCCAGGTGCGAATGTCAGTTCGAGCGTGCGCCCGCCATCGGCGTCCTTGCCGCAGGTCGAGATGATGCCTCCATCCTCGGATGACCCACGGCGCCAGCCAATGTGCGACAGGCCCAGGACCTTGCCGGTCGCAACCCTGACGTCCTTCCAGCGCAGCAGCTTGTTGGCGCTGCGTTCATCGGCCGTCAATGCATGGGTGGCGCGCCCCAGTTGCGGGAACGGCTGCAGCAGTTCGTAGTCCGCCAGCAGCTGACCGAACCCGGCGACCTGCTCGGCGGACAGGTCGAGCGCGTGCGGCAGGCCGATCCTGATTTCTGCGCCCTCGGGCACCGTGAACGGATCGTCGCCGGCGGTCACGTACGCGCCGTTCTCATCAACGCAAAAGCACGCGCGCAGCGCGCCGCCATGGCCTTCGTCAATGGCCTCAAGCGGCATCGCATACACGCCCCACACCAGCCGGCGCACCAGGTGCCGCACCAGCGGGTGGCCGGCGATGCACTGCGCGAACACGTCCGTGCTCCAGCGGCGGCGGGTGCACATGGCCAGTTCGAGCCGCAGCACCTGCTGGCTGGCGATCGTGCGTGCATCCTTCTTGAGGAGCTTGAAACGCTCGATTGCCGGCCCGGCCAGCAAGGCATCGTCGGTCTGTTTCGGCTTGGGCAGGTCGGGCAGGCGCTTGCCCGGTGCGCTGTCGTGCCACTCGCGCACGAAGGGCTTGAGCGCTTCGTCGAACCCGACCTTGAACGCGCGCGGGCCAAAGTCGAGCAGCAGGCTGCCATCCGCGTCGAGCCCAAGGTCCGGTGTGATGCGGTCTTCCAGTTCTTCCGGGGTCAAGCCCCGTGCTTCGGCCACGTCGGCGATCTTATCGCGCGCCTTGTCCTGCAAAGGGCGCGACTTGGCCTTTTGTGCGATCCCGTTCAGGAACATGAGCGCCACGTCGCTGCCGATCGCGGCCAGCACGGTTAGCCCCGTCATGGCCCTGGCAGCGGCGCCCTCGCTGGGCCAGGTCCGAAGAAACGGCGTCAGCTTGCGGGCCGTGTCGTCGTTGCCGAGCGCGCCCAGGCTCAGAAGCGCCCAGTTGTCCCTGGACGGGGCCGAGGCGTTGAGCCAGCTCGCGAAGCAATCCCAGGCGAAATCGGCCAGGCTCTGCGCCGTGCAGGCGGCCTTGACCTGGTGCAGGCCAGCGTACACCCCGTCGGTGATGGGAAACATCATCATGGTCCCCAGTGCGTCGAGCGATGCGTCCGGCAACGGCTTGCCGCTATGGAGCAGTGGACGGCGCCAGCCGGCCGGCTGCCAGAACGCGGGCAGGGCGGGGCGCTTGGCCGGGTAGCGATCGAGCGGGTTTTCATCGAGCATGGCGCGCAAGGCCTGCATGACCCCGGGCTGGTCGTAGCGTCCTGCCACGGACTCGATCAGGGCCAGGTGGCCGCTGCCGGCCAGGTAGCGCAGGCTGGCGGCGGCGCAGTCGCGGGCCTCGCTCGGCTTGCCCAGCGCGGGGGCGATCAGCGCGCACGCGGCATGTTCGGGGAAACGGCCGAGCCATTCGCGGCCCGTGGCGCGCAGCGAGTTGACCCGGGCAAACGCGCGCGCGGCAACCGGTCCGAGTTCGACGGCGCCAAAGTGCAGCGCAATGCCGAGGTGCTCGCTCGGTGTGCTGCTGATGCGCGCCAGCACACCGGGGAGCGCGGGCAAACCCCAGGTTGCGGCAACGTACAGGGTGCCGTGGCAGGCGACTTCGGCGGCGGCCGCATTCCACAGCGGAATGCCGAGCGCGGCGGGCAGGCGCGCCGCCGCATTGCCGCCGAACCACATGCGCTGCCAGCGCGGGTTTTTCTTCTTTTCGGTCATCATGGCATCCCAGGCCGCTACCAGTTCCGTGGCGTTGCCCGCCTCGATCGCCTTGCAGGCGGCCTTGAACGACGGATGGAACTCGGGGGTGTTCTTGCCGCGCTCGAAGCCCAGGCCTTCAGCCCGCGCCTCGACCGAGCCCAGCTCCTGCTGGTAGCGCCGCTCGGTCCAGGCGTCGGGCGCCAGGATGACTGCCTTCTCGCCATCATCCCAGCGTTCGACCGGTGTCAGCGGCAAGGGGGCGAGTTGCAGGCTGATAGCCGCTTTCTTCCTGGGCTGTAGCCAGGGAATATTGGCCAGCACCGGCGGCAGGTCGTGGGCCGCGGCGGCATCGACCGGCCCGGCCAGGCGCGCGCCGATCGCATCCAGCACGGCGTGGGCGGCCGGGTCGAGCCATGGACGCAGCGCTGCAGGCAGCGCGGGATAACGCTGCACCAGCGCCACCAGGGCCGGCTGCAACAAACTCTGCTGCTTGCTGTTGCCGCCCTGTGCACTGATGCGGCGCGCCAACGCGGTCATTGCCGCGGCCGGCCAACGGCCAGTGGCCGTCGTCAGCCTGGCCAGCGCGCGCTTCGATTTGCCCGCAACAGCGGCCAGCGCATCGATCGCCTCGGGCGTGCCGATGCGCGTCAATGCGTCGCCCGCGGCGTCATGCGCTGCGCCCGGCGCCAGCCAGCGCACGGCGTCGACCCCGTGCTCAAGCACGATGGTGCTGGTCATGCCTGCCCAGTCCCAGAGCGTTCCGTAGCTGTCGATATCGACCGCCCGTGCCTGGGCCAGTGCGGCGTCGCTTGTCGCCGTCAGTTGCAGGTAGTGAACGGCGTCCACGGGTTCATTGTCGCTGGCGCACAGCCGTTCGAGCACGTCATGCGTCATCTCGGGCAGGTCGGGGAACTGCAACGCCAGGGCGATCTGGCATGCGGGCGCCAGCCCGGCGATCACCGCGTTCACCCTGGCGGCGCAGGCGTCGTAGACAGCTTGCGGTGCAGCCGCCAACTGTGTGCGCAGGCGCCACTGGGCATCGGTCATCGGATCGGCGCCGTCATCCGAGCGGGTGGCCGATGCGCGGTGGACGAGCGCCACCAGCTTGGTGGCCCAGTCTTCTTCGATCGTGTATCGCATTGCTGCCAGCTGGGCCTCGATCACATACAGCAGGCCGCGCCGCGCCACCAGACCGTCGACAAACGGCACGCCGAAGTCGTTGCGTTCCATACTGTGGCGCTCGACGCACAGCGCCATCAGGACCGCGTCGCTCTGCGGCGTGCCGCCTGGCGTGGACTCGGCCAGCGTGCGCCAGGCCGCCTCGAAATCGGCGCGTAAGTCGGGATCGGAACCGTCGAAGTCGGGCGACTGAACGGCGCCCACCAGGGCGCGCACCGTTTGCCAGTTGCTGTGTTCGTCGACTGCCCCGACCGGCTGCGGATGGCGGCGTGTCGCCATGGCCAGCGCACGGGTCTTGTCGGCAGGATCGTCCAGTAACAATGGTGTGTCATAGGCTGCCCAGGGCGCGACGTCGAGCGAAAAATCGGCCCCATCGCCGGTCGGGTGGTCGGTGTATTTCATGGTCGCTTTCTCGGTAGTGGATTATCAAGGGCAGGCATCGTCAACGTGAGGGAGAGGTCGGCTATCCGGTCAGACGGCCCGGGCGAATCGGGTGAGGCGAGGCGGGGTGGGGCGATGCCGGAAACATGCAGGATGCATGGGTCTGGATGGCTGGAAGCGTGACGCGTGGTGCGGATCAAAGAACAAACACGATTTTTTTGTTGGGGCTCTCGTATCGCCCCATCCAAGATGTCTCTCATCCAGTCAGTCAGGTGGCTTGCATTGTTGACATTTGCTCAACGAATGGTAGCGTAATTCTGCCTGCCAGGGCGCCACGTTCCGGATCGGGAGGCGTCCGATCGCATGCAACGACGTGATGCTGGTATCACCTATTTCTATTTCTTATGATTGTCTATTAATCTCTATGATGGCCGGAGCGCGCAGGCGACGTCGCACCGTCGCGTCCCATCCCATCGAGAAACAAGGAGACCCATGGTCGATCACGCACATCCGAGCCAGTTGCTGGCCACCTTCGCAGCGTCCCTGCGTTATGAGCAGATTCCCGACGCCGTGCGCATGCGCACCGAAGATCTGTTCCTCGACTGGATCGGTTCCGCGCTGGCCGGTCGCACGTCACGGGCCGTGCAGACCATCGACCGCTATGCGCAGACGATGGGGCCGGGCGAAGGCCCATGCGAGGTGCTGATCTCGCGCCGGACCACCACGCCGCTGTTCGCGGCGATGGTCAACGCGGCTGCCTCGCACGTCGCCGAACAGGACGACGTGCACAACGGCTCGGTGTTCCATCCGGGCGCTGTCGTGTTTCCGGCGGCGCTGGCCGTTGCCCAGTCGATCGGCGCCAGCGGGCGCGACCTGCTGACGGCGGCCGTGGCCGGCTACGAGGTCGGCATCCGCGTCGGCGAATTTCTTGGCCGCTCGCATTACCGCATCTTCCACACGACCGGTACGGCCGGCACGCTGGCCGCCGCGGCGGCGGCGGGCCACGTGCTCAAGCTCACGCCCGACCAGATGCTGCATGCCTTCGGCTCGGCCGGCACGCAGGCGGCGGGCCTGTGGGAATTCCTGCGCGACGCCGCCGACTCGAAGCAGTTGCACACAGCAGCCGCGGCCGCGAACGGCTTGACGTCGGCCTACCTGGCGCAGGATGGCTTTACCGGTGCATGCCGCATTCTCGAGGGTGCGCAGGGCATGGCGGCGGGCATGTCGAGCGACGCCGATCCGGCCAAATTGACCGACCGCCTGGGCGAGCGCTGGGCGCTGGCCGAGACGTCCTTCAAATTTCACGCGTCGTGCCGGCACACGCATCCGGCTGCCGACGCCCTGCAGCAGGTGATGCGAAGCCACGGCCTGCAACCAGAGCAGATCACGCGCGTCGTCGCGCACGTGCACCAAGGCGCGATCGACGTGCTGGGCGCGGTCGTCGATCCGCACACGGTGCACCAGGCCAAATTCTCGATGGGGACGGTGCTGGCGCTGATCGCGCATTACGATGTAGCCGGCCTGAGCCAGTTCGAGGACCATTTCAATGCCGCGCCGATCGCGGCGTTTCGTGGCAAGGTGGGCATGGAGTTCGACGACGAAGTCGACGCCGCGTATCCGGCGCGCTGGATTGGCAAGGTCACGGTCGAGACCACCGATGGCCGGCGCCTGGCTGGCCGGGTCGACGAACCGAAGGGCGACCCCGGCAACACCTTGTCGCGCGCTGAACTCGAAGGGAAAGCGCTGCGGCTGGCACTGTTCGGCGAGGCTGCGAGCGAGGCCGAGATGCACGCGCTGGCCGAACGCATCTGGCATCTGGCGGACGCGCCCAGAGTGGGAAACCTGTTTGCCTGAACAGACCTGATACAGTCGTGACACTCTCGTCTCCCGCTGTATCAGCTTTTCCGATGGCACTGAACAATATTCTCAGAAGGCTGGACCTCACCAGCCTGCAGCTTTTCCTGGCAATCCACGAAGAAGGTTCACTCACCCGCGCTGCCGAGCGCGAAGCCATTGCCGTCTCGGCCGCAAGCAAGCGGCTGGCCGACATGGAGGGGGCGCTGGGCGTGGCGCTGATGGTGCGCGCGGCGCGCGGCATGACCCTGACCCCGGCCGGGGAATCGCTGCTGACGCACGCGCGCCGCATCCTGCAGAGCGTCGACAAGATCGGCCAGGAACTGGCCGAGCACGCCCAGGGCTTGCGTGGTTACGTGCGCATGGTGGCGAACCTGTCGGCCATCGTGGAATTTCTGCCGGAGGATCTGCGCGCATTCCTGAACCTGCACGAGCAGATCCGGCTCGACCTCGAAGAGCGCCCCAGCGGCGACGTTGTCAAGGGCGTCGAAGATGGCTTTGCCGAGATCGGCATCTGCTCGGGCGATACCGATACCCGAGAACTGCACAGTCACCTGTACCGGCGCGACCGCATCGTGCTCGTCATGCGCCATGACCATGCGCTGGCGGGGCGCGGCCGCGTCCCGTTCGCGGACACGCTCGACTTCGACCATGTCGGGCTGCATGCGGACAGTTCGATCAACAAGCGCACGCACCTGGCGTCGCGCGCCTCGGGCCGGCCATTGAAAACCCGCATCCACGTGCCTGGCTTCGATGCCGTGTGCCGCATGGCGCAGGTGGGCATGGGCCTGGGCGTGATTCCCCATGAAGTGTTCACCGCTATCGGCCAGCCGCTGGGCCTTGTGGCTGTCGAGATTGACGAGCCATGGGCCGAGCGCGAGCTGCGCATCGTCGTGCGGGAAGAAAAGGGCTTGTCACCGGTGACGCGGGCACTGCTCGCGCATCTGGGAGCTGCCGAAGAGCGTTCGCGGTTGACGAAGGCTCGTTGAAAAGAAACGGTTGGACGGGCAGGGCCCGTTCTCTCTATGCTGGGTCGACAAGCTACAACCATCGACGAGACCAGCATGAACCTCAACAGCAGCATTCCCGACAGCGCCTTGCGCGGCGTGCGCGTCATCGAAATGGGTCAATTGATCGCCGGCCCGTTCGCTGGCAAGACCCTGGGCGAATTCGGCGCCGATGTCATCAAGATCGAGGCGCCCGGCAGTGGTGACCCGCTGCGCAACTGGCGCATGATCAAGGAAGGCACGTCGGTCTGGTGGCAGGTGCAGTCGCGTAACAAGCGCTCGATCGCCCTCGATCTGCGCAGCGCTGAAGGTCAGGACATTGCCCGCAAGCTGATCGCGGAAGCCGATGTGCTGATCGAGAACTTCCGCCCCGGCACCCTCGAAGGCTGGGGCATGGGTTGGGACGAGCTGTCCGCTCTCAATCCGGGCCTTGTGATGCTGCGCATCTCGGGCTACGGCCAGACCGGTCCATACCGCGACCTGCCAGGCTTTGGTGCCATCGGCGAGGCGATGGGCGGCCTGCGCCACCTGACGGGCGAACCGGACCGCGTGCCGGTGCGCTGCGGCGTGTCGATCGGCGACACGCTGGCAGCGCTGCACGGCACGATCGGCGTGCTGACGGCGTTGTACCACCGCAAGGTCAATGGCGGCAAGGGCCAGGTGATCGACGTCGCCCTGCACGAGGCCGTGTTCAATGTCATGGAAAGCCTGCTGCCCGAATACAGCGCCTTTGGCGCCGTGCGCGAAGCGGCCGGCAGCGCGCTGCCCGGCATCGCGCCATCGAACGCCTACCGCTGCAACGATGGCTACGTGCTCATCGCCGGTAACGGCGACAGTATCTTCAAGCGTCTGATGGCCGTGATCGGGCGCGACGACCTGGCCCACGACCCGGCGCTGGCCGACAATGCCGGCCGCGTCGTGCGTGTGGCCGAGATCGACGCCGCTATCAGCGTCTGGACGGCAACGCGCCCGATCACCGAGGTCCTCGACCTACTGGGCGGTGCCCGTGTCCCGGCCGGCAAGGTCTATACGGCCAAAGACATCGCGGAGGATCCCCATTACCGGGCGCGCGACATGATTCTGGCCCAGTCCACGCGCGACGGCTACGATCTCGAGGTGCCGGGCGTCGTTCCCAAGTTGCTGGGCACGCCAGGCACCGTGCGCAGCTCCGCCCCGGGCCTGGGCGACGATACCGATGGCGTGCTGCGCGAACTGGGATTGAGTGAGCCGGACATCGCCGCCTTGCGCGACAAGGGCGTGGTCGCATGAACCGGTGGAACGGCGCTGGCCGCCGCATCCACATGCAGGAAGTCGGCACGCGCGATGGCTTGCAGGCCGAGTCGGTGTTCGTACCCACCGCCGACAAGATCGGCCTGGTCAACAGCCTGTCGCGGGCCGGCATGGCCAAGATCGAAGTGACCGCCTTTGTTTCGCCCAAGGCGATTCCGGCGCTGGCCGATGCGCAGCAGGTGATGCTTGGCATCGAGCGCGTGCCAGGTGTGATCTACAGCTCGCTGGTGCCAAACGTGCGCGGCGCCGAGCGCGCGATCGAGAGCCGCACCGATGAGCTGAACCTGGTGATGTCGGCCAGCGAAACGCACAACCTGGCCAATCTGCGCATGACGCAGGCGCAATCGTTCCAGGGTTTGTGCGAGGTGGCCGCCCTGGCGCGACAGGCGGCGCTGGCCGTCAATATCTCGTTGTCGTGTTCGTTCGGCTGCCCGATGGAAGGCGAGGTGCCGGAAGACACGGTGCTGGCCTGGTGCGCGCGCTTCATCGACGAGGCGGGCGCCGGCGGCATCACCCTGTGCGACACGACCGGCATGGCATACCCGAGCCAGGTGGCGGCGCTGACGGCGCGTTTTCGCGCAGCCTGGCCGGATACCGAACTGAGCCTGCACTTTCACAATACCCGCGGCATGGGGCTGGCCAACGTGCTGGCCGGGATCGATGCGGGCGCCGACCGCTTCGACGCGTCGCTTGGCGGCATTGGCGGCTGCCCGTATGCGCCCGGCGCTTCGGGCAACGTCTGCACCGAAGAGGTGGTGCACGCGTTGCAGTTGATGGGTTACGACACGGGCGTCGATCTGGGCCGCTTGCTGGACGCATCGTCACGGCTACCGGCGCTAATTGGGCACGAGACGCCGAGCCAGATCGTCAAGGCGGGCCGACGGCTCGATCTGCACCGCCCCCCCAGGGATCTGGAAGCGATCAGGGAGCGCGCCGAAGCGCGCGCGGTGTAAACCCAGGCCATCGCCGATATGCAAAAAACTATTTTAATAATTCAGGAGACACCATGAAATCGATCCACTCGCTGCGCATGCGCGCCAGTATGCTCGCCGTCGGCGCAGCACTTGTCAGCATCGGCGCGCATGCACAGGATACCTATCCAGCGCGCGCCATCACCCTGATGGTCTCAGCCGCGCCGGGTGGCACCACTGACCTGGCCGCGCGCATGATCTCCGATCCGCTGTCCAAGGCATTGGGCAAACCGGTCGTCGTCGAGAACCGGCCGGGTGGGGCGGGCGCGATCGCTGCCTCGGCCGTCAAGCGGGCCAAGCCGGACGGCTATACCTTGCTGGTGCAGTACTCGGGCTTTCACGTCATCACGCCGCACGTGGTCAAGGCCGGATTCGATCCGATCAAGGACTTTACGCCGGTTGCGAACCTGATCGTGGCGCCGCAAGTGTTTGTCGTGCGGCCCGATCTGCCGATCAAGACGCTGCCCGAGCTGGTCAGCTACGCCAAGGCACACCCCGGCAAGCTCAATTACGCATCGTCCGGCAATGGCTCGCTGCAGCACGTCACGGGCGAAATGCTGAACCGGATGAGCGGCACCAATATCGCCCACGTGCCGTACAAAGGCACGGGCCCGGCGATTACCGATCTGCTGGGCGGTAACGTCGAAATGACCTTTACGACAGCACCGCCGCTGCTGGCTCATATCCGGTCCGGCAAGCTGCGCGCCATTGCGGTGACCGGCAACGTTGCGCTGCCGAGTCTGCCCAACGTGCCGACGACGGCGACGATCAAAGGGTACGAGAAGCTGGACGTGAGCTCGTGGTTTGCCGTGTACGCGCCCGCCAACACGCCCAAGCCGATCGTGGACAAGCTGACTGGCGAGATCAAGAAAATCATGGCGACCGACGCATTCAAGCGCAAGGCGCAGGAGCAGGGTGCGTATGCGGTCTACATGACGCCGCAGGAATTGGCAGCGCATACGAGCAAGGAATATCAGACGTGGGGCAAATTTGTGAAGGATGCGAAGATCACGGGGGAGTGAGGACCGTCAGCCTTCCACGTTGGGAGAACCATCAGTGCGATTTCCACGATGTTTACATCACAGTCTGGAAATCGCAAGCAACCTATTTCAGGTAGCTAGTGCGCAAACGTCGGTTCCGAAAACTCGATTTTTTGATTTCCCTGCTGAAAGGTAAAGACCAGGCGATCAGATTTCTCGTCATATCGCGTGTGAAGCGTCGTTTGATTGGGCGGAGTTCCCATTTTCAGCGGAATGGTTTCTGCAGTGATCATTGCAGCTAACACCGGCGCACTGAACGGCGACCCATCGTCAGGGTTCGAGGATTTCTTTATCAGAGCAGACATGATTGATGTCCGTTTGGACTTGTCGCTGACAGGTTCGGCTGCGTATAGGTAAGCATATCCTCGAATACCCCTCATATGCGAACCAAACTCTTCATCCTTATGATACTTTTTGACTTCCCGCGGGAGATCAAGAGGGACGATGTTTCTGACTTGATAGCAACATACTGGAATATAAGGCTGTTCCGTTCCGGCCATGCCAGTAAAAAGGGCAGGGGCAGTTAACTTCTTGTTTGTAAAGATATAGATGGGCCGTGCTATTACCTTGTAGTCTGCTCCCATCACGGGAATTTGTTCAAGCAAGCCCACAGCAGGAAACTCGATTGCAAGGCAGCCAAGTGAAAGCGTCGAGCAGAGAAAGCCAGTGAAGAATTTTGTCATGTAACAGCGTTTTTCGTCTGATGGGTCAAATATTTTAAGCCGAGAACTATACAGTCCAGTATTTGCACCTTGGCTGAGATTCCTTCAGATTTTTACTTCAGTTCAGTTTTTCAGCGCACCATGGATCTGTTCGACGTACATCCAGCGGCACGACCGATTGGTAAATGCGTTTCGCGCCACGAGACTTGGAGCAAGATCTTCATCAGAGATGCTGTCGTCAAAAAATGGGTCTTGCGTTAATCTTGGGTCGTTCGCGTGACGTCGGGCAAATTCGAGCATGCGGCTTTTGTTGATCCATAAATCATCCCGTCCGATGGAAGCCAGCGCTTCCAGCCCAAGCTCATTGAAGGTATTACAGTCGAGAAGAACGCCTTGTGGATTACCGGTCCAGCAGAACTGAGGCGTACCGTAGGGATCGTCGAGAGGGAGATACACCCCTGTACGAGCCGGTGTCGTGCCACTCACACCAAGGATATCTGGGCGCAACCGAAGTGAATCCGCTCGGTCGATATCATGCTTGCACTCGGAAGCAGCGAGCATCAGACTGAAATCATCCCAGCGCCCCGCCCGTTGATGCTGACTGACCGTGTCGTCGAGCTGACGGGCGTGCCATGAGATTGCTTGAAATTGATTGTCGAAGTTATCCTGCTCATCAGGCGTCATCCAGGCCAGCGATATTTCTCTCAAGCTGCGCTCGCATTCGTTCGCAATGGTGATTGAAAACGAATCGCTGGCACGTTCGGTCATCTGTCCTTCGACTGAACGTTCGAAATGCATAAGAATGGAGCAGGCATCATTGCGCCAATTTTCGGACATCTCACGTGCGCCACGCTGGGACGCGGTAATCAATGAGTTGCGGCGTTGCATTTTCGAGAGATCGAGTGTCGGATCGACTGCAACCATCAGCCCCTGCAACTTGAGGCGAAGTTCTTTCAGGTAATCGAACGACGCATAGAGGTAGAGCAGTGTGACTTGAATTTTTTGAGACTGACTTAACTCGAATGGAGCAGATTGCATACTGAATCCTTGCTTGTGCCAATGCGCTCGTTGTCCCGGAAAGGGAGGCCGGTTCCCGGTTCAAGGTCCATACCGTCAAAATTGGCACAAACCCGTTGTCTCGGGACCCGGGCGGCGATATTTGTAGCGCTAATCATCTCGCCTCTACCCAAAGAGGGGATTTTTTCGATCCTGTAGGGATTCTAGCCGATCTTGAAACTTGAGGGATTCTATTGTTCAAACGACGTCGATGATCACCAGCAGTAGCATCGTCGTACCTCCACAGTCAATAATTCGTCTGAAATACGTTCCAAGCGCAAGGCGAACTGTACCAGGCCAGAGATGCGCCATTTATTTAAGTGGAAGGAGCTGTTGTTCTATTTCTATGCCAGTGCAAAGCATGGCGCGCAGCGGCAGTAATTTTTTGATACCTGTGCATGACTGCATTCACTATGACTTAATCAACAGCGTAAAAAATTACTCGATCTACTGGGAGTCAGACTGTAACAACAAATAAATTAGGTGGCGATTATCTGAAACACAAGTGATGCCATTTACCAATCTACCGCCTTTGGTCATCTTTGCGCTGTAGGGACTGCAATCTCCGATCTTCGATATTTCGATACGACTATTCTCATGTTTGGCCATTAGTGTTTTAAATTCTTTTGACAGCCAAGGTCTGGAAGCTTGACGTACTATGTACTCCTCCTTGGGATCTACCGACGGGCGCGTTAGGAAGCTTCCATCCTTGATTTCAATTTCCGCGACGAGCGCGACGAAGTCGGATGGGCCTGGAATATTAGCGTACTCTGGTGATCTGAATACCTCCCATTTTGCAGAAAGTACCTCATTGGGTATCGCAACAACCTTCTTTAACGCTAATAGATCGTTGGAGTAAAGCTTATTTTCTATATCTTTCGAGCACGCTGTTAAAGCAGAAAGCAGCATTAGTGCCAGAATTCTTTTCAAATGGATTATAAAAAACATCATGTTGAACCAATTTCATTAAACATTGAGACCGCCTTGATTCAAATTTTCTATGGAAGCTCAAAAGGCTGATCATTCGGCAATCTCCTCGAGAAGCTAAAATTCGACGCTTTTGCCTTAGTAATGCCTTTTTTAAAAATTTCTAGCTCGTTATTTCGACGTTCTGTCAAGGAAATCATACACGAGTCGTGGGCGACCCCGGTGCACATTCCATTGTCACAGTTGGCTTCGCTTTCCAAATCGTCACATGTCTCGTCTCGCCAGCTTATCCAACTTGTTTGGATTTTCCGTAAATTTTCCTGGTCAGTCTTATTGAGCATTTTGCGTAGAATCGAATAAGAACGATTAAGTCTATTATCGTAATCTTTAAATTCGTCAAAATTTCGGCAGCGTACGAGTGGTGTGTTTTCGAGCGCACAATTTTGATCGCTAAGCGCACTCGTCAGGATGCAGTTCACTTCGCAGTGTCGTTTGCCATTAGCCGTGGTAGAGCATGCCAGCACCAACGAAATGGTAGCCATTTTGATTATTTTAGTAAATTGACGTCTCATATCGGTTCACATTCAAAGATTTGACTTTCAAATAGGTAAGGTTCGTTTTTTCTGCTTCCATAATCATCGACTTTGACAAAGCCGCTGATCCAGGCTCTTCAACTGCTGCGCTGCAGACAAGACGAATTGCACCGGATCTCAGCTGCAGATCACTTCGCAAATGGCCGGCACCAGTGCGTTACCGCTGGCCCAACCAGCCGCGCCATTTCCGGTTCCGTACACAATCGAGATTCGTGCATGCCTTGTGCATCACCTGATGCGGTTCGAATCATCGGCAAGCGCATAATACCTGATGAACGAGCAGGCCTGATTGGTAATCAGAGAGCGCATCAATGAGGCGGCGAGTTCGCCTGATTACTTACTCCTGGTCATTTCACAGGAAACGTCCGATGTCCATACGAACTAGATCGACCTCGGCCAACTGTGCAAGCATTGCAAGATGCTCGATCATTTTAACTTTGACGAGGTTTTCGATCTTGGGAAGCCCACCGATACTTAAGGCAGGTTCGAAAGCATATATCTCATCAGAATTAAGTGGCCCCAGTTTTTTTAGCGCTTTTTTGAACAAAAGTTTTTCTTTATCATCTCTGAAATCGAAGTTCTTCTTCACTTTGGACCCAAAAAAGGCTATCAGTTCCAGATCCTCTTTATCTTCACTGAAGTGGGGCTCGAACACTGTAACTGTGCCAAACAAAGGTTCAATAATCACGTTCATTCCAGTCTTCTTCCCCCATAGATGTATTTCCCCGAAAGCGCTGCGGGTAATTGCTGTGTACAAGCTTGCGTCCACCAAATCGACATTTTCCAGCCAAAGTTCGATTACGGGTTGCATCTCCTCCGGGTCGGTGGTCCATAACAAACCGTCGGCAAACCCTGACCAACCTACTTCTTGCCAAAATACGATAAGTGCATCTGGTACCCGTTCTATATATTTATCCAGGCTTGATTTGAAGGGCTTAACTCCGCCTGGCTGCAAAGGAAATTCCGTTAAAAAATCTTCTAGATATTGGTTCATGATAAATTTTAAAAAGTTGGGTATTGTATGCAACGTTGCTGTACGCATTGCATACCTCGTCTGTATGACTTTAGGGCCGCCAAATGCTTGTCAAAAGAGCGTCTTCGGAAATTGCGTGATCTCCTCATGCGTCGGTTGTTTCGACAATTCACTCGGGTCGTCGCACATCAATATCAACGAGTTCGACCTCGCCAAGTTGAGATAGGAAAACGAGATGCTCGACCATTTTGACCTTGACGAGGTGCTCAAGATTTGGAGTTCCTCCAATCGCTAATGCTGGCTCGAAACCGTACATTTCGTCAGACTGAAGTGGCCCCAGCTTTCTTAGCGCTCTCTTGAATAAAGGCTTGTCCTTGTAGTCATAGAAATCTGAGGATTTCTGCTTTTTTGATGCAAAAAAAGCGAGCATTGCGGCGTCTTCTCTGTCCTCGTGAAAATTTGACTGAAAATTGGTCACGGTACCGAGTAATGGTTCGATGATCACACTCATTCCTGTTTTCTTTCCCCATAAGTACAGTTCACCGAACGCGTTTCGCGCAATCACTGTGTAATTTTCTACCAAAAGGCCAGTCTGCTCTAACCACGCCTGAACAGCGGGATCGAACACTTCAGGATCGCTGCTCCACAGGATGCCATCACCATATCCCGACCACCCAGCATGCGTCCAGAAATCCACTAGAGCGATTGGAAGTCGTGACCTGTAAATGCTGTAGTCGCAACAGTGGAATTGGGGCCGAATTAGGTTGCTGGGGAAATTCTAGCAAAAATACTTTGAAATAATAATTCATTGTTTATTTAAAAGCAAATTCGAGACGCTCGTTAATTAAGATCAAAGAATTTTGCTGACATCAATATGCAAAATTTCGACATCTCCCAACTGCGCCAGGAAAATTAACTGCGGTGTAATTTTTACAATTGCGATGTTACCGAGGATTGGCGATCCCCCAATAGCGAGGGCCGGTTCAAAACAATACATCTCGTCAACTGCAACAGGTCCAAGTTTTCTTAATACCCTTTTGAAGAGATTGTTTTCCTTCGTGTCTTGCATATCGAGATAGTCAGGATCGATCTCGCATAAAAAATCCTGTAGAGCATCTGTATCATCGCCGGCGGCGACATCTTCATCAGGAGGAGAAGTAATTATTAATGAATCTAACGAAATAATTGTGATGTTCTGCCCTGTTTTTTTATTCCAGAGAAAAATGCGGCCAAATGCGCTCCTGGCAATCGCTAGATAATTTTGCTTATCCGGTATGTTGGTTGAAGCGAGCCATGCTTCTACAGAAGAAGCATATTCTTCCGGGTCGGTAAGCCAAAATAATCCGTCATAAAATCCGCCCCAACCGTAATCATGCCAATACTCAAGCAGCTTCCGCGGCAATTTACCGGAAAATTTCGCAATCTGGGCTTCGGTTGGCTGGGTTTTATTAAATTCTGGTCCCATAATCGACAAAAAGTATTCATATACTTCATCCATAACCATTCCTTTATAAATTTTTCGAATTGATCACTTGCCAAGCAATGTGCCGGTTTTATATCAGTAGCTGCGTACTTAACTTCAGAAAATCTCTTCTGCGTGATCTATGGTTCGATATTGTTACTCTGCGTGCGCTATCAGGTTCGGTGCTGTCAGGCCAGAATTTATATGCAATTCCTCCAGCCATTCTTCGGGTGATAGAGAATCTTCCATGGCAGTCAGGCTTAGCACAGGCGATCTTTTAGGTGAAAGAGTCTTATTCTGATTCACGAGCCCAGCTGTGCCAATGTGACGTTAATTTATTTTTTCGAAAGAAAGAAAATTTCCGCGAATCGGATTAATGATCAAAACTCGATATTGGTGGTTTTGGATTCATATATTCTTTATCAATTTTTATACCGTTTTTTTCTAGCCGCTCTTCCAAGGAACGTCGGCGCTCGGCAGAATTCTTTAATTCGTCGATAAGAAGTGATTCCCACGACTCAGTCGCGTTGGAGTCGACATATTCCTTAAAATATGCGACGTCTGATTTGACTGTGTATCGTACGACGTAACTGGCGAATGCTTGAGCCTCAATTTCTTCTGAAGTTCTAGAAAAACTTACTTCAAGAAATATTTTTCCCTTGTTAAATTCCCAAGAGGTAAGGTTATCGATGTTCATCCATTCGCTGATCGATAGGTCGTAACTCGAATCCAGTGATGTTGGATTCTTTGTTTCTAGAAGATAATTCAGCATATCTTTACCTCTCAATCGGGGTGCGGTAAAAGGAATTAACGTGGACCATCCTGAACTTTTAATTTTTTTAAGGATTGAGAGAAACTTTGTCCTCGCATCTTCGTGAGAAATCTGGTTAGAATCCGTAATTTTTGAAATAATGGTTAGTCGATAGATTCCTGGATTCTTTTCGCCATTATCCTCAGTGCCGACCATGCCTAGTACGTCATCGAACACGAGGCTACTGTCACTCATATCAAGCTTAATTTTCCCTTTTTCGGTAGCTCTCCAATTGACTTGATAAAAAGTGAGTCCGGCAGGTTGGCGCTCGACTTTGACAGCGCCGGGATATTGATTTTTCAAATCGATTCCTGGCTGGCCTATTCTGATCGTAAATGTATTGTTTCCATCAGCTATCCTTTCTTTTGAAATTCTTCTTTCGCAACTACACAGCGCAAAGAAAAATACAGCAGCAAGTATTATTCGTTTCATGTTGTTTAGACAAGAGGTTGGCAAAGTTCGAGGTTAACTTGACTTTTTCCTACGACCTTCGTAACGGGCTAACTATCTTGGAAATTCTTTCTGCCTGCGATGATATTAATCGTACATTCTCGAATCTGGTCTTGGCCTATATGAGGTGATCGGAATTTTCTGCGCATAGTAAAAGCCAGTTCATCCTGCTCGAAAAAAATCGAAAATTCTGGTTCATCTTTATGGATGAATTGCAGGCGTGCTACCACGCAATATCTGCGATCTATAAAACTGCCTGGTAAGTGACGCATGGCGGGACACTTTGACTGGCTAATCGTTGGCCTGTGGGACCCTGCCGGTATTCTTCAATAGGTTACCCGGTTGAGCGTGTCGATGACTGTCACGTTGACTATGCCGTGATCGTGTGTGAGGCATTTAGGGATCGCGATTTTTCTGAAATATGATCATCTTCTCACCTTGGCCGATGTGACATCACCCTTGCTAGTCCTTCCAGCTCTCTTCAAATGTCATCAGATCCGCGGTGCCGTGTTCGACAATAAATGGCGAAGATGTTTTGGGAGAATCGGTCGTGCCACCACCGCTATTATTGCATTCAAGGCGCGTTATCACATCTCCGTTGAGCGCTACAGACAGTCCGGGGGCACCGCGTGTGGGCGAATATACGGTGTATCTATAATGTCCCTTTTTGAACCAGAGAACATCTTCGGAATTGTTTGCATAAACAATTTCACCGCGATGAAACTTTTGTGTCGGTAGTTGAGTGTTGGCAGAATAACTCAACTCGACTTTGGACTTCTTGCCGAAGCGATAGTCCATATGGCCTTGCTTGTGACTGTTGGAAGAACAGACTGAAACAATTTTTTTGTTTTTCAATTCGCATGAAAAGATGATATTTTCATCCGATGCGCACAGAGTTGACTCTGCAGCTTGTGTTAAGGGTGCTATCGAAAAAAAACCAAGTAAAATTTTGATCGCTATGGCGCGCACGAAAAATTCATCACTTGGATGCCGGACAAGTAAGTTCATCATAGTTCAAAATGCTTATTGATTGCGGGCATTTCACTTTCCTCGATAATAAACGTAATGCTGTGTATTGCAGGATGCGTCGCAAGCGGATCACACTTGGCCCACAATTTTTATTCTGCACTTTGCAGCCAACGGCAGGCACTACGGAAGTCATAGAATTTAAATTGGTCGTGCCGTCGACCATCTTAAAATCTTGGCTTATCCGTACCCGAGTATGGATCATAATCAATTTCTACAAAGGCTGCTGAATTGCTACGGTGGGCTGCGTTTTTATCGCGACCCGAGCGATGACCTTATCGTTAAATTCTATGCAGTATGCATTGCTGTTATCAAAGTTGCTGTCGGCCTTGTCCATTTGATACCTCTCGGCGCTCCTATCAGTGCAACGGGCGCATCAAGTTCCTCATTGGCTCCGCAGCATCCTCATCGCGCGAGCGATTAGGCGTCTTGAACGTGTTCTGTCTACCCGCACCACCAAGCTTGCCTTTCGGCTAGGGCCCCATGTTCGTGATCAAATCAACCTGCGCCTGCAGCGCCTCTCTGCTCGCCAAGGTCTCTTGCGATGCTGCCGCTTGGAGTAGGGCGGCTTCCATCGCGTGCACCACGTAACAACCCGATTGACTCGCTACTGTGTAGTTCGGTAGACGTCACGTTACCCCCTTACTGCGCACGTGCCGTTGGGACATCAGCACAGTGCCACTACGAACGATATTCCCCACACCAGTTGGTAACCTGAACCCGTGCTGCGGTGAATGTCTCTCTGTACCGAGCTCTCTGACTACTGCACCACATATCCAAGGTCGGACTGCAGTCCTGCGCTGCTGGCCGCCAGGCGCGAGCGCCACCACCCCCGGTATCATCAAGGTCTCGGTGCTTAAATCCCCCGCAGTCACAGTTGCTTTTGTACATCACGGAAATCACGTTGGCATGGTCGATGGCGTTTTGGGTGCTAGCAGAGCAGGGCGGGTGCATCAGACGCCGTTCATAACTGCACCATGACCAGCGGACAATCCTTATCGCGTTCGATAAAATTGAGCTGGACTGAAGATGTATGACATGAACTTCGAACCCCAGTTCTGCTCCGCCAGCGCTTCGAACACCGCCACCCACGTTCCGTACACATCTTTGCCACGCGCTTTGCTTTCCTCATTGGTTCCGTGCATTAGTCCGCCCGATATGACGTCAGCCCCGCGCTGCCAGGCGAACCAAAAGCGCGTCATAGTGCTTGTAGCGTTGGCCGTCTACGCTAATCAGGCCGCAGTGGCCGATTGCGGTTCAAGCGAAGCCCAGGCAAAGCGTACAACAGGCTCGCGCGGCTTGATCGCAACTACTTAGCATGCTTTCCCCAACCGATTACGGTACGTCCTCGGCTCGAGCGTGTGTTCCCGACTTTCATCAAGCCGGAGTTTCGCCGGTCTGTCCGTGCTCGTGGCGCTAGTCGAGGTTAGCTTTCCACGGCACATACCAGCTTATTCGGTTGGAATACCAATTCCTCCATCCAACAAGCTGATATTCCACTTATTCATATTTTCGTATTCAAACTCAATCTTATAGTCAAAATTTTTATGGACCGTGATTAGCAAAAGGCCTGGCGACTTTTCCATTTCTTGCATCAGTTCCAAACAGATATCATTCATTGAAACAAAAAATTCATCTTGATCTAGTGCGCTTACAATAAAAACATCGCCAGGCACGGTGTATGAAGAACATGACTCGAGTTGATAGTCTTCAACAAAGAATCTATAAAAAGCGCTCTCGAACTGAGGCTCTAGTTTTCTTATTGCGTTAACTAGGTTACTCGCAAGTTGAATGATCAGGTCTGTTTCTCTATCCTTCATTCTTCAGCCTCTTTGATATATTAATAACCCTAATTAGCGAGATGCAAACTTCGTTAATTTTCCAAGCCAGACCAGGATTGACAATGCCCCCGTGTCCACATCCGCAGCAGCAAGCAGCCATTTTGAGTTTGAGGTCCTTGCTGGCCTCCGCTAGCATTCAGGTGGAAGCGATGAATTTTTTGCTGATGTTGGTCCGATTCATGATGCCTGCCAACTTTCTTGCGAGGCACACAAATCAAAAATAACGTCGGTACGCCCGCTATAAGGTTGCGCCGGAGCTGTACATCGGACACCGGCTATTCAATAAAAGCAGGGATCGGCGCATCCATATAGGTTTCGTCGATTTCTACGCCCTGCGCCCGCAGTTCGGATTCTTTTGCTTTACGCATAGCCGGCAAATACTCTAACTGCAACGGCAACGCACTTTTCCAATAATCTTTCTGCTTTGGTGTTACATAGTTGCGGAAGTGCTCATTCTCGCTTTGCAACGTATAAGTTATCAGGTAGGAGCCTGGCTTATGCGGGTCGAGCAATGTAGGTTCGCGAGTAAAAGAAATAGTAAGGTAGGCATGATTTACGTAAAACTGCCATTGCATATCGCTAGGAATCTTCATCCACTCGACAAACGTTGGTTCGCAATCTGCATCAAGACTGCTTGCTGGAGATTCGGATAGAGCAAAATCTAGCATCGCCTTCCCACGCAGGCGCGGATCTCCCTCATTAATGAAAATTTTCCAGCCAGCCTTGCGAATACGTTGCAAAGCGGAGATGAACAATTTGCGGGCGTCGTCATGACCTATCAGGTCCGTATCTCCAATGCTCGCGTACACGTTGAATTCGATTAGCCCTTCATCTGGCGATCGACGATTGTCTACCGCATTGGCACTTAATACGTGTTCTACTGAAAATGTGTTTTCCCCATGCTTAAAGGTAACCATACCAAGATTTTCATTCCCCCACTTCACTTTATAAAAATTGACACCTGGGGGGCGAGTGAGAACTTTAATAATATCCTTATTTGTATTGGTAAATTCCTTGGGAGATTCGTTGAGCGTCAAGTTGACATTTGATACCATAGGCTTTACTGCCTCAGTTGATGGCACGCAGCCTGATCATGAGGCTGCAAGCAGGAATAAGGTAATGACTATTTTCATGTTACGTCAAAATGGTTGGTGTTACTTGCATCGGTCCGGCTATAGTTGTGCATCAGCTTGACTGAAAGTGACCACGAATAGCGGCATTTATCCCTTTCGGTTGCCAGCGAGTCATCTGGTAAGCAGCAGATGAGATTGCAAGCGGCGAACGTGGATCAATCAAGCGTGCTATTTCAAAAAAATTAACCTATTGCGATGTCAATCTTCGCGCAGATGCTCTATTTCAAGCGGAACGGGTTCTATGTCTGCCATAATAATTTGGTGCAAAAGTCCTATGCGTTTTCGAATAGATAATGCGCGAATTGCGAAGATGGGAGAAAATTCGAGCCCTTCTATTTCTGTATGATTTACAATCACAGGCGTGTTGTAATAGACATCTTTCGGGCTATCAGATGACAAGTGCCATTGCCCATCAAATCGAATTCTGACTATTTCACCGATATACCTTGCAAACGCTGCAATCCAACCGTCAGTTTCTTCCTCAGTACAGTCTTCAATAATGCTCAAGAATACTTTCTCAATGTTTTCTAAGGAATTCATTGTCAGATCTATTGAAAAACCTCTCTTATTTGACTCGTTCTCCACGGCCTCGAGTTGGTCATCCATCAAGATTAAAAAATGTTCAAAGTTATCTCTGTCGTTGGTGGTTATCATAATTTAATTAGCTTAAGAGTCATGTTTTAGCACACAGTTAATGCCGACTTTCTCAATGCCATCTAGATAAAAAAGTTCAAACTCCGTTTTTCATAAGCGACAAGGCTGTGTGTCGCCCCCGGCTTTGGTGTCGTGGCACCGCGCCGCGTTGTCGTCGTAAATCGACAGCAAGGCGTCTCACCGATGTACAGGTCGGACATCTAGTCGGCCACGGGCAGCACGGCAGGCCGCCATCCGCGCGGAGCCAAGTGGCATCGCTCCTGTCGCGACTCTTCGCGTCATGATAGTGAATATTTGAGGTGAACATAAAATTTTAAACTTGTCATTTCATCCATTCGAACTAATTGAGTAAAATTGCTCGTGGTCCGATGTGAGACCTAATCCGGCGCTTCAGATACGCTGATTAGCGGTAGCTGGTATATTTTCGTTAGTTGAGGAAGATCTGCCACTAATATGAAGGCCAATGCAGTCGTTGTATTGATACTTTTGGGATTTTTCACCAATAAAAATTTCAACTAAAACGCTCACCTCTGCTGTAATATCGACAGGGTTTTGTTGAAAAATTAAAATTTCAGAACTGGGAATTGTAGCGTCAAAAATAACTGACTCGCCAGGATAAATCATTTTGAATTTTTTCAGTAAATCGTAGGGAGCAAGGTTTATTCTTTGATTTCGCGACTCGTTGTTGGTTTCGTTTATCAATTTTATTTTTGGGCCACGTCGAATAATATATTCCAAAGGGAACCCGACAACGTCTGGTCCAATATTTTTAATAGTAATATCGATTTTAATATTATCTCCAGTATATATGCAGTCGACATTGTTTCGGCACGTTGCTGAAATTTTTAGATTTCGATTATCCATAGCAGTCGCT
The DNA here is from genome assembly GCF_014200505.1 of Massilia aurea. Taxonomy (GTDB): domain Bacteria; phylum Pseudomonadota; class Gammaproteobacteria; order Burkholderiales; family Burkholderiaceae_D; genus Telluria; species Telluria aurea_B. The sequence goes on from NZ_JACHBX010000006.1 coordinate 293,704, forward strand.
GGGGTCTGGAACAGAAAAAATGTGGCTAGCATGAAACAGGTTTTTATAAGATATCGCATGTGATCGTCCTACGATTTTTCTTTCTTAATGTATTTTGCATCTTCATCGGCACTGGTTCCGTCCCATTGGCGAATGGGGGGCGATTGTGCAAACCGCGGTACTGGATGCAGCACAAGTTGGCAGGCTCAACTTCAAAGTGAGCATCTACTGAAATGCGTCTATCCGCTGAGCTAGCTGCACCCCGTGGAGATCATGGAAGAGCGTGGCGTGTCGGCCGATCATTCGTCGATCAATCGGTGGCCAATTCGTGTCCTGCCGCTCATGGAGACAATGGACCGGATACACAAGCACCGGGTGCACGTCGTATAGGTAGAACTCGTTGCTCATATAGACGCGGTTGCGGAGATACTCGAAAGGTTTACACACCTTGCGAAATACCACGTGGCCATTGGACGCCTCAAGCACACGTACGCTGTAGCTGGGACAAATGTTGCCCTTCGAGCCCGCGCTGTTGGCTAATTTAAAAACATGCCTGGTGCCAGGCACGGTGAAGATGATGTGGCCATCGTTTGGCTGAAGTTGCATATCGAACTTGATCGCTCTGACCAGCGACATGACCAAGGTATCCGCTTCTTCCGCAGCGGCATCCGACTGCATGACTACATGCGACCAGCGCTTCTTGTCCTCGCTGCTGGAGCGAGCCTGTTCAACGACCGCCCGACCCTCGCGTTCGGCGACGTCGCCTGGATACTGAGCCGCGGCCTCGATATTCTTGACTTGTTGCTTCGCGAATGCTGCGGAGGAGCTTGGTGCCAAGCCTTCAGCCTGCGAATAACCGGACACTAAGGTCAGGGAAAGAACTGGAAGGGCCAACAGGGCGATTCTGGTTGTTTTCATGCGTTGTGCAGTTCGAAATAAAAGGCAGCATCGCCGAGAGCAGATAATTGCAAAGAAATTTTGGTTCTGACCCAAGTATTGCGGGCGAATGAAACATTACCACGGTTGCGAGCCATTTCCACGTATAGGACCAGACTTTGTCCAAATTCTGAGGAAACCGCCGCTGAGGGATCGAGAAGTGTACCAATGTTTGTAACCCGATTCAGACAATTTTGAAATGGAGGTTGTCAATCGCAGGTTATACCAAGGCACCCGGTACGCAAACGTTGGTTCTGAAAAATCGATGTTTTCTTTTCCTGCCCGAAAGTTATCACCATTCGACGAGATTTCTTGTCTTGACGTTTTTGAACAGTCATTCGATTAAAAGGTTTCCCTGATTTGAAAGGATTTTCTTCCGGCGCCCTGAATGCCCCCAATACGTGAACCAAAATCCTCATCATGATGATATCTTTTGATTTCGTCTTAATGGTCAAAAGGGGAGAGTTCTGACATGGTCACATCAGAACATACTGAGATATCAATCTCATCATTCCCGATTATTTTTCGGCTCATTGAATCTATATGATTTTTCTTCTATTGGAATCTCTTCATCTAAATACCTTTCATCTGACCACAAAAGTCGCCACGTTGTATCAAAGTCGATGTTGTCAGTCTCTGTTTCCACGGTAATTCTCGGCGCCTGTGATCCGCCATGTAAATAATTCATAGCGCCAACTGGGTTGAACGGAGGGATGGGTGGGACTACTCTATTAAAGATCCTGGTCAGCGGTGTCTTTTTTTCATCAACTGGTTCCCAAATTCCGCTGGATGGAATTATGTCACCTGTTTTGATAAATATATTATCTGATGGGTCCGGGGGGGCAGGCAGATTTTCTGGAAAATGCAGCAGAGCCAGTTCGTTTCTCAGCCAGTCGCCGTATAGGGTGAGTCCAGGTTCATCCAGATAGCGTGGCTCTAGAACATGCTGAGCGCACTCTTGCCAAGCTTGACATGCTGAGGTCAAAGTCTCACAAAATTCTATCCAGAATGGTGTATGATTTTCGTCAATTATATTTTCGCCCTGTTCTATGCGAGTTGTCATTTCTGCCCAGTGGAAGAGAATGCGGCGTGCCATCGCAAATTTTCCGTTTGCATCGAATTTAAAAACGCGCTTATCACCCTTGCTCAACTTGATAACTCCGTCTTCGCAGTGACTTAATCCTTTCAATATCAGTAAATAATCCGAGGTCGGGATTGCTGTTTTACCGGCCCATCCATTTTCATCTGCCACACGCAAGCTTTTTTCTGCCGAAACAGTCCATACTCTATAGAACTCAAAAATTCGACGCCAAGCAGTTGCTGAACTCACTTTTTTCAGCCAGAAGAAGATCTGCGCTCGCTCTGTATCAGTTGGCAGCATAATCATACTTCTGTCTATCGTAGTTTTCATAGATTGATTGTAACTTTTCTATTGTTGATGGTCGTTATTCCCGACCCCTTACACTCGTTGTTTGTCAGTTGGTGAGTTTAAACTCGTTAGTCAAGACATTATTCTGAGCTGAGCCCAGGATTTTTCAAGTGCTTTTAAACGAATAGCTTTGCTCTTCTTGTGGTACTGTGCCATCGCCGTAACGATCGTCTCGCCAGATCAATCGCCACATTGTATTTAAGTCGATACTTTCGTCTTTTGTTGAGACTGTCATCTGTGGTGTTTTCGAGCCACCATGCAAATAGTTCATAGTCCCGATGATCGTGAACGGCGGTTGAGGGATTTTGTTTTTAACAAATAACGTCAGAAGAGAAATTTTCATTGGTTCCGCGTCTATAGGCTCCCAGATTCCTGAATACGGTGTAATCTCATTAGATCTCACGAAAACAGAATCAATAGGATCCGGCACAAATTCTAATTTATTTGTGACAGAAATGTCTGCTAATTCATCTTGAAGCCAGGAATTATACGTTGTTGGCGCTGGATCCTCGAGATATCGGGTTTCCAGAATTGGCATTGAACATTCTCTCCAGGCGGCAGAAAGACTCTCCATTCTTTGGCAGAATTCTCGCCAGAGTGGTGTGTATTCCTCATTAATGTTGTTATCTCCTGTTTCTACTCGATGTTTGATCTCTACCCAGTGTTTTAGAATACGTGAAGCCATTTCAAACTCACCATTGGCATCGAATTTGAAGACACGCTTATTGCCCTTGCCTAACTGAATAACTCCTTGTTCACAGTGCGCCAGACCCCGGATAATTAATCCAAGTTCGCTTTCCGGTAGAGAAGTCTTCTCTGCCAAACCGCGTCCATTAGCTGCACGGACACTTTGCTCCACGATTTCTGCCCATGATTTATAAAATTTAAAGATTCTTTGCCACGCGGTTAGAGAACTGGTTTTCTTCAACCAAAAATATATCTGGCGTCGCTCATCTTCCGATGGTAATAGAAGTTCGGACGTACTTGTTTGGTCTCTCATGGAAATATTCTTGTCTTTCAATTTTCTTTAATCGCCTGTTCTCGACTGCCAACAGCAGCGGTTTGCACAGTTGTCGTGCCAGCTGGGTTGGGGTATTCAGCGCATCTTGCCCATCTAATCACGGTGGAGATGAAAATCTTTGAAATCGGTGCTCAATCTTTTTTTTAACTATCATGAACGGAGATGACGCTCGACATCGTCGACCGTTTATCACTGCTAAAAACGTCGATCAGTTGATTAATTTTGCAGCGTGCCAGAGTCTATAACCTTTCGTAGTAGGTTGGTTGGAACATGCATTTTTTTCGTGTAATAAGGACGTGCCAGATAAACTGTTGTTCGGTAAAGGCAGGGAATAGTGTCCTGCTTTGAGATAATACCTGCAACTTCTTCATTGGTGAGCATAACATCGCTATCTAACTCATTTTTCGGTGATCGCCAGAACAGTAAAGCAGACTTGAAAATAAATTGATTTCCGCTTGAGATTTCGTTGTTCATTACTCGCCCATTCGAAAAAACTTCCAGCCGGTGTTCGAAATCGAAATTTTCGTCACCGTTCAGCGAGCAAATCAGCTCGCTCAAAACTTGACGCTGGGTACGATTTTCTGAGAATAATGTGTTTAAATTGACGTCAGAAGAAAACTCTATTTCTATACGATTTCCATTTCCTTCGATTGCAGTAAATTTTAAGTTGGCTTGACGCGGCTGACCGGTGCAACCCAAAAGAAGAGATATTGCAAGTAAAATAGTTAATTTATTCACTTTGTCAGGTCTAAGATATTTTTCTGTACCAATTCTAGTGCAGAATTTTTTCAGATATCGTAATTCTAAAAATTATCCGGCATCAGGATGATTAACGTCACCGGCGCAGTTTATTTGCCGGCCACTCCTGATTTGCCACTATTTACCGAAGTCTGCCATGAAGTCGACATCACGCTGCTACCATGCTGCGCGCGCGCTGTCGCCGCCATCAACACACCTTCGCCACCGCGAACAAGAGGCCACGCATCAGTGCGCAATTCAAAACCGGTACCGCTATACCCGCTGCGCCGCGTTGCGCCGCGTTGCGCCGAGCCGGCCGCCTGCTGCACTAGACACCCAAGATTGCGATGCATGCCTGCGCTGCTGGTCGCCAACTGCATGCGCTATTGCCTGACCGCATTATCGAGTACCCACCGGTTGGATCCAGCGCTGTCAAAGTTATTACTGTGCATGCCGAAGATCACCTCGGCATGATTGATCTCGGTGTCGACGGCAGCTGGGAAGGGCGGCGCGTGAGACCTCATAATAGCGTTAACGTCATACTTGGCGCTAATGAACAATGCAGACATTGATCAGTCCACTTCGAAATTTTTTATTTCCCGATTAAGTGCACCCTCAATCGACTTGATTTTTGAGAGTTGATATTTTTTTGTCGATTTTGGAATAAAGAGCTTGTCCGGCCCGTCTGGAAAGTCTTCTCCAGTGGAGGAAAATTGATAGCGCGAAACAGAAATTATCGCTTTCTTCACATCGAGTTCAGCAATGATGAGATAGATTTCGTTTCCTCGTGCAAAAACTGTTGCATCGCGCAGCGTCGTTTCTCCACGGCTGGCTGAGGTCCATGCTGTTGTAGAATCGACTGCACTTTCTATTATTGGAACCTGAAGCCAAGTAGGGTCATTCTCTTCCTTAAAATAAAAAGATATGCTGCGGCGATAACTTGTTGTGTCTTGATACGTTCCTGTAACCATAAACAATTTTCCGGATTTGGTATCCCAGGTATGCAGTCCCTGTTGCGTCGTAAATACTGGGGCGGTAGCTTTAGTTACGCTTGTTGATGTCGCTGTTGCCTTCGCCGATGTGATGCTTATCGCTGCCGCGAAAAAAAAATTAAATAGGAATAAAAGGGAAGGTTGGTTGAAGCAGGGATGAAAAAACATCGATGTTCCTTTCCATCAGACATGGTAATGAATTTTGCTCGGAAAGCACGAGACAGGTGGGTCATCGAAACGGAGTTAGCGCAATGGATCTCTTACATATATTGAGGCCAAGCAACGCGATGTTCATCTTTTTATAGGGATATGTGTATCTAAAAGGCACGTTATTTTTCTTCCAGATGATCTATATCCACTGCTTTCGGTTCGACTTGTGACATGACTGCGCCTCGTAAAAGGCCTGTTTTTTTTCGAAGCGAGAAAGCGTGTATAACACCAAGTGCTGGAAATTCCAATTCCTCTATATTCGTGTGCCCGACTACTACAGGAGTATTGAAATTAATATTTTTTTTGTCGTCTAGAGGTAGGTGCCATTTCCCTCCAAAAGTCTCTATTACAATTTCCCCCAAGTACCTTCCAAAGGTTACGCTCAATCCGTTTTTTTCCTCTCTACTTGAATTAGTTGTGAGCATTTCAAAGAACTCTTCAAGCTTTTCGAGGGAGCTCATATCGCGCGTGAGAGTGAAGCCTAGGGACTCTGCCTTTTCCTCCAGCGCCTCTAGTTGATTTTCCATGACGAAAATAAAGCGGTCGAATTGTTCTCGTTCGGCTGCGAAATCCATATAAGCTCCTGTTAGTTCCTGAATGGGATTTGTGGCCCTGATTTGAATCTAATTCATGCTTTTACTAGCGCTTCCGAATGTGGCTTAGATGCGCCTTTTTCAAGGAGGTGTTCTACAAGCCATCCAAGTTTCGTTAGCGCACCATCTTTTTTGATAGCGATAAATTTTCTTTTGTTAGACTAAATGCCGCAGTTTTTAGTTGACCTGCATACTTATCTTATTTTTTTATGCCGATTTGTCGATTGCTAAATGGGGGTTTTAAGGTTCCTTCCGATGCCTCCATAGATACTCGGTAGTCCATCTTTGGTTGCGTCCCATGTTGATAGTTTCGCATAGTTGTATCATATTGTCTGCTCCAGCTATCGTGGTCTTTTTTCACCTCGGCGCTGATATTTTTCCCATCGATCTAATTTTTGCTCGGGTGTTCCCGGTGTTAAATTTTTGGGCTTTAGAGGCAGACCACAGTTCTCGTAATCTCGATCTTTCTTCGCTGACTGTTTTCCCAGCTTTATAGCCGAATTTCTTGGTAGACCTGTCTCCAACACCGCACCTGCGGATCGTCGGCCAGCAGTTCGCCGATCAGGTCGCGCGTATCCTTGTCCTGGAAGATATAGCTGTCGCGCCGCAGCCCGAGCAGAGCCAGCGCCGGTTGCAGATGCAGGCGATAGCGCGCCAGGCCGCCATTGGCACCGAGCCAGACGGCGTCGGTGCGCAGGCCGTGCCAGGCCCGGCGGCTGCCGTCGGGTTGCAGCAAGGCAATCGTCAGCTCTTCACCGATAAAGTCGGCCAGATTCAGATCGGTCGACGTCGATAATGCATCGACGTCAAAACTGAACAGTTCGTGGACCGCCTCGCGCCCCGTGAATCGCTCGGCCACCGTGCTAAGCGCCGCACCCCAATAGTCACCCCGTGCAATCGGGATGCCGGCGCCAACAATGTCCGAGGCCGTGCTCGGATCGATGATGCCAGCGACATCCGCAGCAGCACCTACCATTTCCAGTTTGAGGTCCTTGTCGGCCGTTGCGAGCGCCGTCGTGGCGTCGGTCAGTTTTTTGCCAATACTTGTCAGATCCGTTATGCCAGCCTGCTTTTTTGCGCAGCGGGTAACTCAAAGAGCGCGTCCATGCGCTTGTTTGTGGGCGTCAGCCCCGGCTTTGTTGTCATGACGCCGCTTGGCGCTGCCGGCATAAATCGAACGCGACGGCATCTCGCCGATATCCAGGCTGGTCAACTGCTCGGCTGCGGGCGCCATCAGCTGCGCCGGATCCCAGCTGCTGATGGAAACGGCATTTGCCGCTACGCGCCGCAGGGCAGCCAACCGGTCGATCGCGTCATCGGTATCGCTGGTGCGCACGGCATGAAAGCGCAGGTATGGTACGGTGACCTCTCTAGTCCCGTCTTTGTTCAGGTCGGTGAATGTGACATTGGGCATGAAGAAATCGCCATCGACGTCCAAACCTGGGCAGTCGCTTACGTCGCGAATTACCCATTCTTCTTTCCATTGAGCCTTTGTTACACGCAGGTAGTATGCGGCAACCAAATCAATACGCTCGATCCGACCGGACTGCGGGGCAACTAGTGAAGAGCTCGCCTTGCGAGTAAGCACCAAGATATGCTCGCCATTGCGGTCGGAAATTTGGTGGGCACCGGCCAGGACTCCATTTGTCCGGATATTCTCAGCGGCTAACCGTTTCGCATGGACGGTCGAGGGCTTGCTCACAACATGCTCGGCCTTACATGCTTGGATGGCGGGAGCAAGCAGGATGCAAATTCCCAATCCAGTACTGATGCTCTGCTTCCAGACGAGCGCCTGCAGGTGCGCGCTGCCGCGTTCGCGCAGGTCTTTGAGACAGATGAAGAAATTTTCGCCGGCCAGTTGGTCGCTTTCCGTGGCTATTCGGTAAGGTTAGGAATCGGAGGATCTTGATAGGTTTCATCGATTTTTATGCCTCGTGCACGCAACTCTGATTCTTTTTTTGTACGCATTGCAGGCAAATATTCCAAATGTGATAGCAATGCGCTTTTCCACTGCGCTTTCTGCTTCGGTGTTATATAACTACGGTAGTGTTCATTTTCGCTCTCAATCGTGTACGAGATAAGATATGAGCCTGGTCTTTGCGGATCGAGTAATGTCGGTTCGCGAGTGAATGAGATAGTTAGGTATACGTGATTTGCGTAGAAATGCCATGGCCTATTGCTAGGTATATTCATCCACTCGGCAAACGTCGGTTCATAGTCTGCGTCCATACTGCTTACGGGAGATTCGGACAAGACGAAATCCAACATCGCCTTCCCGCGCAATCGTGGATCTCCCTCATTAATGAAAATATTCCAGCCGGTTTTTCGAACATTCTTCAGGATTAATATAAATTCCTTTCGAGCTTGGTCGTGGTCTATTAGGTCTGTTGGTGTGAGGCCAGAATTTATATGAAATTTTGTCAATCCTTCTTCAGACGGGGATGAATTATTCATAGCTGTTATACTAATTACATTGCCTACAGACAGCGTATTATCCTTGTGCTCAAAGATGGCAGTGCCTGATTTTTTTTGGTCCCAACGCGCCGTATAATATTTTACTCCGGGAGGTCAATTCACAATTTTGATTAGATCTTTGTTTCTTTCAACGTATTCGGTCGCAGCTTCGTTAATTTTTAAAATAACTTTTGAATCCATAGTTACCGCTTCCTCATTTGATTCTCGGCAGCCTGATAACAATACTAGTGCCGCTGTTATTAATAGGATATTTTTCATGCTGCGTTAAATCGGTTGATAATATCGGTAAGGATATGGTTCATACGAGGAATCGACCCATCCTGAAATAGTTTTGAGTTGATTTTCCATATAGTACTTTTTATTTTGCATAAGATCGTGAAACTGAATGGCCGCAGTATTGATCCAGTCCATCCGGCTTGTATAACTTTCAAGAATTGTCGTATTTTTTGCTATAGATTTGAGTTCCGCCTCCTTTGTATCACAAGCGCTATTAAACACCAATTCCAAATCTGGACTTGCCCAATTCGCATACCAAGCACGTTGGCGACCAACCCATGCAGAAAAATCTGGATCGTCGTAAATCAGCGGCTGGAGAATTACACCTTGCTTATGTTGTGCGATATCAAGCAGATGTAGCAACTGTTGCGCTGCACCGGCATGATTGATCCCGGTGTCGACGCCAGCCGAGAAGGGCGGTGTATCCGATCCGGTATACAACTGCGCGACAATCAGCGGCCGGTCCATGTCGCCTTCAATGAAATCGACCAGCACTTCGGTACCGATGCGCGGCGTGAACTGCGATCCCCAGTTCGGTCCGGCCAGCGCCTCGGCCACGCGCACACAGGTACCGGATACATCGTTGCCCGGCGCATTGCCGTTCTCGTCCGTGTCATGCGTCAACCCGCCCGAGATGGCACCGACCCCGCGCTGCCAGGCAAACTGAATGCGCACCTGGTGCTCGCGCGTGGTCGTATTGATCGTCTCAGGCAACCCGACCACGATGGCCGTCTGCGGCCCGAGCGACGCCCCCGCAAAGCGCGCAGCCGCCGCGCGCGGCACGATCGCAACCGCTTCGCGCACGCAGCCAAAGCGATTACGGTAGGTGCCGGGTTCGAGCGCCTCATCGGAAAACTGCAGCAGGGTTGCCGCGCCGGCTTCGGCCAGCCCGGTCAGGCGCGACAGGGCCTCACCCAGTGCCGGCTCGAGATTATTGCGCGCCTCGTGCTTGACCCACAGTGTCTTGAAGCTGTTGTCGCCGTCCGCATAGCCGTCGTGCTGGGTCAATGTAAAACCGTGTCCGGCCGCCATGCGGCGTACGGCGCCGGCGCCTTCGAACTGTTTGTTGTCCAGCTCCAGCGCCTGCAGCATGACGCGGCTGTGGGCGTCGGCGAAGGCCTTGTTGTCATGACGGCGCTCGGCGCTGCCGTCATAAATGGACAGCGACGGCATCTCGCCGATATCCAGGCTGGTCAGCAGATCGGCCGCGGGTGCCATCAGCTGCGCCGGATCCCAGCTGCTGATGGAGACGGCGTTGGCCGCCACGCGTCGCTGCGCGGCGGACCGGTCGATCGCGTCATCGGTGTCGCTGGCGCGCACGCCATGAAAGCGCAACGTGTCGCCGCCCGGCGTAGCGGGCAGGGCGGCTTGGCTGTCGAAGAACACGATGCGGTGCCGCGCTTGCGCCGCGCCGCCCTCGGCCGGTTCGTCACCTTCCTGATCATGCTCGAAACGCCAGCTGAGACCCTCGGCCGCCAGTACGCGCTGCAGAAATTCCAGGTCGCTTTCGCGGTATTGGGTCCAGATCGCTGCACGGCCAATACGTTTAACTCATCAAATAAGTCAGTTACACCGGCCTCCAGAGTATGAGAAGTCGAGATTCTCAGCTGTTTCCATGATCGTGACCACTTCTGAAATAGCAAGCTAATCTGCAAAAACAGGCTCTGATATCACAATTTTTTGCTTTCCCTGCTGGAATGTAAATATCATACGGTCCGATTTTTCATCATATCGCGTATGCAGGGTTGTTTGATTGGGAGGATTGCCTATTGTCGCTGGAATTTGTTCGGTAGAAAATGCTTCAGCAACAACTGGCGCACTAAATGGCGACCCGTCTGCCGGGTTAGCGGTTTTTCGGGACATGGCTAGCATTAGCGACGTCCATTTCGACTTATCGCTTAGCGGTTGGGCTGCGTATAGATAAGCATATCCTCTGATATTTCCCATATGGGATCCAAATTCTTCATCTTGACCGTATTTTTTTATTTCTTGCTTAAGATCTAGAGGTGATATGTCTTTCACTTGGTAACAACATACCGAGACGTACGGCTTATCAGTTCCCACCATTCCAGTAAATACGGTCGGTTCATTAAGTTTTTTATTAGAAAAGATATAGATTGGACGTGCTATCACTTTGTATTCTTTTCCCATTACTGGAATTTGTTCCAACAAGCCCACAGCCGGGACGTCCGATGCAGAGCAGCTAACCGAAAGTATTGAAAAAAAAGCGATAGTGAAAATATTCTTCATATATTGTTACCTACCATTAATTGACCAGTGCATATTTTCTTTAGGAAAGTAAATAACTCCGTATGTTCTGCCTATAGCGGCAAGGTCTGAGAACGCACCGATTTTTATAATTTCCCCTTGCGCATTTTTCACCGATTTTCCGATATAGTTAGTCAAAGTCATGTCGATTGCATCTCCCTGCGTATGGTTCGACCTTCCAGGCCGTGCAACTTTCTGTTTCGCAGAGTTCCATCTAATACCATAGCCTGCACACATCTGCTGCGCGGCGGTTTTCGCTTTTGCGTAGTCAGGATTGCCATTTTTATCACGATGCAGCCAGTCGATATCTACACCGGGGAATGGATCCGCTTGTTCAGGTGGCGTGCCTTTTGCGATCTTAAATGCCCAATACATGAGATATGCCCGTTTGACTGGACGCAGTATCGAACTGATTCTGATGCCAATATTGGCTTCCTTCAAGGCGGCGACGAACTGCACTACTTTGGGTTTAAAGTCGGTACTGAGAGCATTTAAAGTATTGTCCCCCATAAAGCGCTTGCACCAATGTGACCCGCTTGCTTCCTTATTGGAGGTGCTTACTACTGTGATGGGATGATTTTTGTCTGTGCGCTGTTGATCTATGCTAACCGCTGCTGGTTTTGGGTGCTGAGTCGTTAATGCTGGGGGAACCCTTCCTGATGATTTTTGCGCATGGCGTGGTGGCAGAGGAGGAGGGGTTGGCGATTTCGTGACGAGAGCAGGCGGTTTAGTTGCACCATGCAGTGATGCGATGGCTTGCTTTGCTGGCACTCGCAAATGTTGGCGTTCGAAAATCTTGTTAGCGTCTTTGATCCGATTAGCTGCGACCAATGCTTCGATAGTGATGCCGTGATGACTAGCGATTGTTCCAAGCGTTTCCCCGCTTTTGACAATGTGGATTTTCTGCGCCGGTTTGTTTTCGCTTTGATGCACGTCAGCATTGCCACTGGCAGCAAAATACGGTGCAATAAATGTGAAGATACTACCTTTAGCCGAATCAGATATGTCACCAATTTTTTCATGTAAATCGCTAAAAATAAGTGAGATCCTATCGGCGAATAGGTTGGGATAAATCGGCGGCAAGATGCCACTAGCATCACTCTGCATCGTTACTGGCTTGGATGCGCCTTCGATTTTAACCGCTTGTGAGGCCATTGGTTGCTTGAGCTTATCCTGGATCGTTACAGACTTCGGTTTGCCTAAGGGAATGATTTTTCCAGGTATCCACCCCTCATGCTTAGCCATAGCATTGGACAATCTTTTAAATTGCGCTTCATCGAGATCATTCAAAACAGTATTACTTTCAACACCAGTAGAAGTGGCAACTGTGTCGATATAGCCATCGGTGTCATTTTCGTTCCGAGGGGCATAACGTTCGATCATCTGTGCAATCGTTCTATCGCCATATACTTCCTTGAGAAGTCTAATGCGCTCGGCGTCACCAGTAGCACGGTCCGGAAAGATAAGGAAGAGGCTTTTTACATTCGACGTGCGTTGCGCTAGGCCGATACTTGTGCTGATGATTCGTTTGCCTGGCCGTGCCAGGTTGCCAGGATTGTTGGTGCGCCATGCAAATGATCCGCCAATATATAGCGTCTCTTCACCATTCTCTTCAAAATAATGAACTGTTTTTTCAGGTCGGTAATACGTCGCTCTTACGAACATAGGTCACTCGTCAAGGCTTGAAAAACTCATGTTCTAGCGCTTCTTGCGCATTGACATATTGTTTTTTGGTCTTCATCGCGCCGTCGTTGGCGAACATTGGTACTTCGTCATTTCCATTAAATACGAAAACTTTGAAATCGAACGCCGTTTTTGCCGATCCTGCCGTGTCGGCAACCGGACCGATTTTCGTTGCTTGGACAGCATACAGTCGATTTCCGTTGCGATAGAAGGCAATAGCCTGGGTGTTTGCATCGGCGGTTTCGTAATTGCGAAGGTAATAGGCTTCGCCCTTAGCCGCTGGTAAAGTCACATGCAACCACGGCTCGTCATTCTTTTCTGGCTGTAGGTATACGGTGAAGGTGTCAAAATCGCTGGCACTCAGTGTTGCAACTTGGGCACGAATTATCTGAAAGACAGAGGCTCCAACCTTCACCTCGTTCGGTCCGTAGGCAAGTTTCACTTCAGCTCGCTGCGGTGGCTGTTTGAAGGTAGTTGCACCAAGTGGCACACTGTAGCCCGCGCATGCCAAGATCACAATTAAAATAATACGACAAATCTGCATTAAACCTCTCCTTCCTTGATGGCTTGTAATATGTCTTTGTCAGTGAATACGAGCTGGTCGAGCAGGTATCTGGCGAACGATTCGTCGTTCGCTATCGGAGTCACGATGTCGCCGGGTGTTTCGTCAAATTCGTCGTACTGCGCTGTATCATAGCTGGATTCCTGCTGCTCATGCACCTGTAACCGGTCCTCGATTTCATGATCATTTTTCTCGTCCTGCCCGTGCTCATCGGTATGGCCGCAGCCACAAACGCCATCGTCCGTATCGTCATGTTCTATCTTTTGCCATTCGCCTGTTTCACCGAGAAGCAATTTATAATCGGTTAAAGCGTTTGGAAAAATCCGCTCCGTGGCGCCATGTGAATCCAGTGTTCCTTGCGCGATAAGAGCCCCGGAGTTGTCCAGGAATTTGTAAGGTAACGACATGCCTCCCGCGCCCGCAATTGCATCTTGCAATTGGCGATCAATAATGACGCGCGCGCTGATTGGTTCTTTTGGCAACTCAGTGGGTAATGGCAGCGGCTGTAATGATAGGGGGCTATTGCTACCACCCTCAAAAATATGTTGTCCCCCTTTGACCGTGAAGTTGCCAGGACAAGCGAACGTAATGTTTCCACCTTCTAGCGTGACTGAGGATTGCCCAGCTTGTACGACGATTTTTTCGTGGGCTTCGATTTTGATAGCATCGTTAACGGACACAACCGTAATTGAATTGTCTGCCAAAATCTCGAGCTGGTCGTTATGCGCCTGCAGCGACACCGGCCCATTTGCCGCAACGGCTTGAATCCCGCCATCATGCGTAAACAACCCGGTCGCATTCGCCGACACTGACGCTACCGTGTACGCCGCCGCCATATGCAAATCCGCCTGCGTCGTCCACTGCAACTGCCCACCCGCAAACACCACGGTCGATGCCGGTGTCGCCCAATTGATGCTGCTTGGTGCCTCCATCAAAACAAGAGGCGCACCAAATTTTTCGACCGGCGCATCCGCATCTGCATCACGCGAACCAGCCGTCGCCTTCAGCGCATCCTGCCCACCGACGCCGCTGCCGAACTTGCCTTTCTGCTTCGGATCGACCTGCTCGATCATCTCAACCTGCGCCTGCAGCGCTTCTTTGCTCGACAACGCCTTTTGCCCGGTCGCCGCATTGAGCAGGGTGGTTCCCAGTTCGCCTGCACTGCGCAGCAAGCCGATCGCTTCACTACTATCCAGCTGCGTCGACGTCACACTGCTGCCTTGCTGCGCGCGCGCTGTCGCCGACATCAGCACACCTTCGCCGCCACGAACAACCGCCCACGCATCAGTGCGCAATTCAAACCCGGTCCCGCGATACGCGCCGCGCTGCGCCGAGCCGGCCGCCTGCTGCACCAGATACCCGAGATTGAGCTGCGTCCCCGCGCTGCTGGTCGCCAACCGCGTGCGCAACTGCCCGCTCGTATCGTCGAGCACCCACTGGTTGAATCCGCCGCCGTCGAAGTTATTGCTGTGCATGCCGGAAATCACACCGGCATGATTGATCCCGGTGTCGACGCCAGCCGAGAAGGGCGGTGTATCCGATCCGGTATATAACTGCGCGACAACCAGGGGGCGGTCCATGTCGCCTTCAATGAAATCGACCAGTACTTCGGTACCGATGCGCGGCGTGAACTGCGATCCCCAGTTCGGTCCGGCCAGCGCCTCGGCCACGCGCACCCAGGTACCGGATGCATCGTTGCCCGGCGCATTGCCTTTCTCGTCCGTGTCATGCGTCAACCCGCCTGAAATCGCGCCAACCCCGCGCTGCCAGGCAAACTGAATGCGCACCTGGTGCTCGCGCGTGGTCGTATTGATCGTTTCCGGCAACCCGACCACGATGGCCGTCTGCGGTCCGAGCGAGGCCCCGGCGAAGCGTGCAGCCGCCGCGCGCGGCACGATCGCAACCGCTTCGCGCACGCAGCCAAAGCGATTACGGTAGGTGCCGGGTTCGAGCGCCTCATCGGAAAACTGCAGTAGGGTTGCCGCGCCGGCTTCGGCCAGCCCGGTCAGGCGCGACAGGGCTTCACCCAGTGCCGGCTTCAGATTGTTGCGCGCCTCGTGCTTGACCCACAGTGTCTTGAAGCTGTTGTCGCCGTCCGCATAGCCGTCGTGCTGGGTCAATGTAAAACCGTGTCCGGCCGCCATGCGGCGTACGGCGCCTGCGCCTTCGAATTGTTTGTTGTCCAGCTCCAGCGCCTGCAGCATGACGCGGCTGTGGGCGTCGGCGAAGGCCTTGTTGTCATGACGGCGCTCGGCGCTGCCGTCATAAATGGACAGCGACGGCATCTCGCCGATATCCAGGCTGGTCAGCTGCTCGGCCGCGGGTGCCATCAGCTGCGCCGGATCCCAGCTGCTGATCGAAACGGCGTTGGCCGCCACGCGTCGCTGCGCGGCGAAACGGTCGATCGCGTCGTCGGTATCGCTGGCGCGCACGCCGTGAAAGCGCAACGTGTCGCCGCCCGGCGTAGCGGGCAGGGCGGCTTGGCTGTCGAAGAACACGATGCGGTGCCGCGCGTGCGCCGCGCCGCCCTCGGCCGGTTCGTCGCCTTCCTGATCATGCTCGAAACGCCAGCTGAGGCCCTCGGCCGCCAGTACGCGCTGCAGAAATCCCAGATCGCTTTCGCGGTACTGGGTCCAGATCGGCCGCACGGCCAGGGCCTGCGCCACATCGAACGAATGGCGCACCTGCGGATAGTCGGCCAGCAGTTCGCCGATCAGGTCGCGTGCATCCTTGTCCTGGAAGATATAGCTGTCGCGCCGCAGCCCGAGCAGGGCCAGCGCCGGTTGCAGATGCAGCCGATAGCGCGCCAGGCCGCCATCGGCGCCGAGCCAGGAGGCGTCGGTGCACAGGCCGTGCCAGGCGCGGCGGCTGCCATCCGGTTGCAGCAAGGTGATCGTCAGTTCTTCACCGATGAAGCTCGTCAGGTCGAGATCGGTCGACTTCGATAACGCATCGACATCAAAGCTGAACAGTTCATTGACCGCTTCGCGTCCCGTGAACCGCTCGGCCACCAGCGCCTGCGGCAACGCGGAATCCTGTGACGACGCGATCGTGATCAGGCGTGCATGCTGGCTCAGCTTGACGCCAAACAGCGCATCGATCAGCGATGCGCCTGCCAGGTCGGACGGGGAGTTCACGGCAGCGTGATGGTCAGGTTAGCCTGCTTGGGCGCCAGTTTGACAACGTCGTTGTAGGCGCTCAAGGTCGTTTCGGTCGTGCTGCCCAGCGTGCCGCGCAGGGCCATGTAGCCCAGCGCGCAGATCAGTGCGAACACCGAGCACAGCACCCACAGCGGCACGTCATTGCGCAGCTTGTGGATGATCTGGTCGGGGCGCTCGGCACGCGGCGCGAAGCCTCCCGTGCGGCCTTTCATATGGGCGATCTCGTCGCCCAGGCGCGAGGTCAGGTAATTGAGCTTTTCTTCGCCCTCGATCATGTAGCGGCCCTGGAATCCCAGCAGCAGGCACATGTGAAATACCTCGAGCGCCTGCAGGTGCGCGCTGCCACGGGCGCGCAGACCTTCCAGGCGGATGAAGAAATTCTCGCCGGCCAGTTGGTCACCGAACAGCACCAGTTGCAATGGGCGGCGGGCCCAGTCGTCCCGGATGGCAAATGGCGAGCGCAGGATGATTTCATCGACCGCGGCGCAGAAAGCGTACTTGGCGTTGTCGATGTCGTCCGGCGTCGCGTTTTGTTTCTTGGCACCGCGCGTGAAGTCGTCGAGGAACTGGGTGAGCTTGTTGCGGAAGTCGGCGTCCGACTGCGGGCCATGGCCATTCTTGAGCATGAACAACGCGTAGAACCCGTCGTACATCAGGTCCATCAGCGTGTGTTCGGTACCGGGGCCGGCGGCGACGTTGGGTGAGAACGATGGCTGGCCGCCGGGGATAAGGGATGGTGCGCTGGTTGTCATAACAAGGTCTTCATGAGGTAACGGCGACGAGGTCGAGCTTCAGGTCGCGCAGGCCGGATGGGACATAGATCGAAATCGATTGCGCCTGCAGCATGCGGTCATACATCTGACCTTTGGCATCCAGGGCAAAGTAATAGGTGTCCGGGCGCACCGGTACGGCCGCCGGTACTTGCGGCGCATGCGCCAGGCGCACGCCAGGCATGGCCGAGAGGACGAATTTTTCCACGTCGTCGGGCGCGCCGACCTTGAAGCGCAGCGGCACGATGTCCACCAGTTCCAGGCCGGGCAGGTCGGCCGAGACGCCCAGGTAGAAGCTGGTCTGGGCATCGATCTTGCCCGAGTCGAGCATCCCGTGGTGGTACGACGGCTTGACCTCGTTCAGGGCGATCGCGAAGTACTTCGACGAGATCACGGTATCGAGCAGCTCTCGGATGATCGCGTGCAGGCGCGCAAAGCCCGGGCCCGGGTTGACGTGCTCGTACGGCGGCAGGTCGCTCAGCGACAGGCCTTTCGAGAACGTCATCAGGGCGCCGGCAAGGCTCAGCAGCGCCTCGTACAGGCGCTCGGGATGCAGCGTCGGATGATGGAAATAATGGCTCAGTGACGCGTGCGCCGAGCTGGCCGTGTGCAGCAGCCAGAACGACGACATGTCGCCGGAGCGGAATTCAATGACGTTCTTGCTAGGCTCGCGGTGGTGCCCATACAGCGCGTCGACCTTCGCCTGCAGCGCATCGAGCAGGCGGCGCAGCTGCAGGAACATCAGCGGCGCGCTGCGAATCGACAGGCTCGGCGGGATGAAAGTCGGGTCCTGCTCGAAGCCGCCCGTGGACAGGCGGCGCAGGCGCAGGAGCGGAATGCTCACGTATGAATCGCGCGGCTCGGCTTCCGAGATCAGGCGCAGCGATTTTTTCAGGTACGCCAGTTGCGCGCTCGCGGCCTGCGTGTACAGATCGGGCGTGTCGGCGTTGTGCTGCGCGAAGCGCGCTGCGTTGCTGGGCTGGCCGTCGGGCGCAAAATTGGCGCCAAAATGTTTGAAGGCGGGCAGGGCGGCGTAGAACGTCAGCTCCTGCTGGTTGCGCGGAATGGCCGCCAGATCGATCTCGGGCGGCAGGTCGTCGCTACCCGGCGCGGCGTAGATTTCGCCGTCCGGAAAGAACACCGTCAGTTCCAGCAAGCGCAGCGTGTCGTTCTGCAGCGCGTCGCGATCGACCTGCAAGCCGTTCACACCCCAGCAGTACGGATGCAGCGCCCGGACGCTGTCATGCAGGCGCGCTTCGTGGTAGCGATCCTGCTGCTGAAAGTGCTGGGGACGCAGAAAAAGCCCTTCGCCCCAAAGAAGTTTTCCAGAATTACTCATCGCACATCCTATAGACACAAAACCAATGCTCGGTTACAACTGACAAGACAATAACATTGAATATCAGGAATTTGCTATTCCGCTTCGTACCGTGCTGCACCTCCTTTACCTACGGTGCATAAGTGCTGTTCCATTTCCTGTTGTGAGCGCCATTTCCATAATTTATGGTATTTTTTTGGAAATGACAGTAGAGCAATTGTTCGATACAACTTGCATTAACCCTTTTTTTTGAGGACCGCATGACATCATCCGTACGCCTTCGCCGCCTGTTGGGCAGCGCCCTTTGTGTCATGGCACTGGGTGCCTGCAGCACCGCGCCAGTCAAGCCAGTCAAGCCATCACTGGCCGACGTGATGGGCAAGGCCGCCGCCGCTGATTCGGCCGGCCAGAAGGAAGCCGCCATCGCCTTGTGGCGCGAAGCCGCCACTGCTTACCCCACTGACAAGACGCCATGGACCCGCATGGCGCAAACGCGTTATGAAGCCGGCCGTTATGGCGAAGCCATCGTCAACGCCGAGGAAGTCCTGGTGCGCGATCCCAACGACCAGGTTGCCAACAGCATCATCGCGGTCAGCGGACTGCGCCTCTCGACGCGCGCGCTGGCTGACCTGAGCCGTCAGAACAATCTGTCCGGTTCGCTGCGCACCGAGTCGCAGGATCTGGCCAAGCTGCTGCGCGAAAGCCTGGGCGAGCAAATCATCGTTCCGCCAGTCCAGCGTGCCCGCGCTGCCGCGCCTGCCACCCGCACGCCGACGCGCAAAGGCGCCAAGCCTGCCTCGGATGCGAGTGCCAATCCCTTCGATGGATTGAAATAATTCAGCTCTGGTCTGAATCCATCGGCGCCGCCAACGCGCCGCCGTTTATGTGAAATGGGGAACGTCATGTCAAAAAAAGAAAGTGTTCAGAAGCGCCTGCAAAAAGTGCGTCCACCGCGGGTCCAGATGACGTACGAAGTCGACATCGGTGATGCGACCGAGAACAAGGAACTGCCGTTCGTGATGGGTGTCGTGGGTGACTTCGGCGGCCAGTCCGAGATCGAGCAGAAGCGCCTCAAGGAACGCAAGTTCGTCAATATCGACCGCGACAATTTCGATGAAGTCATGAAGGGTGTCGAGCCGCGCGCGGCGTACCGCGTGTCCGATGAACTGGGTGACGGCACGGGCCAGTTCTCGGTCGACCTCAAGTTCAAGTCGATGGCCGACTTCCGCCCGGAAGCCGTGGTCGAGCAGGTCGAGCCGCTGCGTAAACTGCTCGAGGCGCGCACCAAGCTGGCCGACCTCCGCAACAAGATGGCCGGCAACGACAAGCTGGAAGACATCCTCAGCGACGTGCTGAGCAGTACCGAAAAGCTGGCCGAACTGGGCCAGCAAACCCCTGCCAAGAAAGACTGAACCATGTCTCTCCAAACCTCGTCCCAGGCCGCCGGCGCGGCCACCACCGAACTCGCGCTGCTCGACCAGATCGTCGAGCAGAGCAAGGTGGCCAAGTCCAGCACCGAGCATGCGCGCGCCAAGGACATCATTTCCGAGCTGGTGTCCCAGGTCATGGAAGGCACCGTCGTGGTGTCGAACAACCTGGCGGCCACGATTGATGCCCGTGTGGCCGAACTCGACGCGATGATTTCGCGCCAACTGAGCGCCATCATGCACGCGCCCGAATTCCAGAAGCTGGAGGGCAGCTGGACCGGCCTGAACTACCTGGTCAAGAACACGTCCACGGGCCAGAACCTCAAGATCAAGATGCTCAACGCGACCAAGAAAGAACTGGTCAAGGATTTCCAGAGCGCGCTCGAATTCGATCAGTCGACGATGTTCAAGAAGGTCTACGAAGAAGAATTCGGCACCTTCGGTGGCGCGCCGTTCGGTGCACTGCTGGGCGATTATGAAATTACCCGCCAGCCCGAAGACATGTACTTCATCGAGCAGATGTCGCACGTGGCTGCCGCCTCGCATGCGCCGTTCATCTCGTCCGCCTCGCCCGAGCTGTTTGGCCTGGAAACCTACAACGACCTGGGCAAGCCGCGCGACCTGTCGAAGGTATTCGACACCGTCGAATATGCCAAATGGAAGTCGTTCCGCGAGTCGGAAGACGCCCGCTACGTCGGCCTGACGCTGCCGCGCTTCCTGGGCCGCCTGCCGTTTCATCCGGCCGATGGCGCCACCGTGGAAGGCTTCAATTTTGTCGAAGATGTCGACGGCACCGACCACGAAAAATACCTGTGGTGCAATGCCTCGTACGCATTCGGCGCGCGCCTGACGACGGCCTTTGACGACTTCGGCTGGTGCGCGGCGATCCGCGGCGTCGAAGGCGGCGGCCTGGTCGAACACCTGCCGACCCACACCTTCAAGACCGATGAAGGCGAAGTCGCCCTGAAGTGCCCGACCGAAATCGCCATCACCGACCGCCGCGAAAAAGAGCTCAGCGACCTGGGCTTCATCTCGCTCGTGCACTGCAAGAACACTGATTATGCGGCGTTCTTCGGTGCCCAGTCGGCGCAGAAGGCCAAGAAGTACAACAGCGACGCGGCCAATGCCAATGCCGTGCTGTCGGCCCAGCTGCAATACATTTTCGCCGTCTCGCGCATTGCCCACTATATGAAGGCGATGATGCGCGACAAAATCGGCAGCTTTGCATCGGCTGCCAATGTTGAAGATTTTCTGAATCGCTGGCTGACCCAGTACGTCCTCCTGGACGACAACGCCAGCCAGGAACAGAAAGCGCAGTTTCCACTGCGTGAAGCATCGGTGCAGGTATCCGAGGTACCCGGCCGTCCCGGCGTGTACCGCGCGGTGTCGTTCCTGCGCCCGCATTTCCAGCTCGATGAGCTGTCCGTGTCACTCCGCCTGGTTGCGGAGCTGCCGCAATCGACCAAATCTTAATCACGAACATTCTGCGAAGGAACTAGCATGGCTATTGACGTATACCTGCAAATTGACGGCATCAAAGGCGAATCCACCGACACCTCCCACAAGGACTGGATCGAATGCCGCTCCGTCCAGTGGGAAGTGCTGCAGCCGAAATCGGCGACGGCATCGACCGGCGGCGGCCACACGGCCGAGCGTACCGAGCACAAGGACATCGTGATCGCCAAACTGGCCGATCTGGCGACCCCGCTGCTGCTGCAAAATTGCTCGTCGGGTAAAACGATCCCGAAAGCCAAGATCGAATTCCTGCGCGCTGACGGCCAGGGCGAGCGCATCAAGTATTTCGAGATCGAACTCGAAAACGTCTTGATCAGCAATGTGTCGCCACGCGTCGAAGCCGGCGACATCCTGTCGGAAAACCTGTCGCTGAAATACTCGAAGGTGAAGTGGAAGTACACCCAGCAAAAAGTGGGCGGCGGTTCGGGCGGCAATACCTCGGGCGGTTGGGATCTGTCGGCCAACAAAACGGCTTGATGATCCGGTAGTGCACTTTCGGCGCACCCGCGCGGCAAGCTTGCCGTTCGGGTGCGCCGTGCAGTTGATGTATTTGCCATACCCACGCTATCCAGGAGCCACATGAAGGGTTTTTCGCCGGGACTGTTTGACCGTTTGATGGAGGGCAGCACGCGCAGCGCACCGCAGGGCGCGCCGGCAGCCGTCACCCGCCTGTCGATCGAGGAACTGAAGGACAGTGTCGCCCGCGACCTGGAAGCATTATTGAATACCCGCGCCGCCATCGGCGACGACCGCATCCGTGCATTTCCGGAATGCGCGCGCTCGATCATGACCTATGGGCTCAAGGATTTTGCCGGCCTGAGCCTGTCGAGCAGCGACGACCGCGCCTACATCTGCGCCTGCATCGAAAAGACGATCGGCCGCCACGAACCACGGCTGCGCAATGTGCGCGCTGCGCTGGTGGTGCAGGAGGGCGCGATCAATCGCCTCAATTTCGCCATCACGGCGCTGCTCGTGCTGCATGCCGAGCAGGAACCGGTCAATTTCGACGCCGTATTGCAGCCATCGAGCCTGCATTACACGATCAGCAAGGCGCGCCGCCTGGCGCAAGGAACCTGAAGTGGAAGAACTGTTACCGTATTACGAACGTGAGCTGGGATTCCTGCGCCGCTATTCGCGTGAATTTTCCGAGCGCTATCCGAAGATCGCCGGGAACCTGCTGATGGGCGGCGAGGTCTGCGAAGACCCGCACATCGAGCGCATGATCCAGTCGTTCGCGCTGCTCAATTCGCGCGTGGCCAAACGCCTCGACGACGATTATCCCGAACTGACCGAAGCACTGTTCGAAGTGCTTTATCCGCACTACCTGCGGCCGTTTCCGTCGTGCTCGATCGCGCGCATGGATTTCAGCGCGAGCGCCGCGCAGCTCACCACTGCCAGCACGATGGCGCGCGGCACCGAGCTCGATACCCGCGCCGTCAAGGGCGTGGCCTGCACCTTCCGCACGGCCTATCCCGTTACCATCGCGCCGCTGGCGCTGAGCCACGCAGCATTCCACCCGATTCTCGACGCACCGGAAGCCGTGATGCTGCCGCCCGGCGTGAGCGCGAGCATCGCCATCGGCATCGAGACCACCGCGGCCCAGGTCACGCTCGGGCAACTGGGCGTGGGCGCGCTGCGCGTGTTCATCGATGGCGAGCCATCGTTCTGCGCCGCGCTGCGTGACACGCTGTTCATGCGCACCGTGAAAGCCTGGGTCGAGCCGGATGGCAGCGGGCGCTGGACGCCGCTGGGCGCGATTCCGCTGGCGCCTGCCGGCTTTCGCGAAGACGAATCGCTGATTCCGTTCTCGGCGCGCTCGCATCCGGCCTATCGGCTGCTGACCGAATACTTCTGCTTCCCCGAGAAATTCAACTTTTTCGACATCGATCTGGCCGCCATCGTGGCGGCGCTGCCGGCCGGCTGCAAGCGCTTCACGCTGCATCTGGGCCTGTCGGGCCTGCGCACCGATTCCAATACGGCGCGCATGCTGGGCACGATGTCGACCAATAACCTGCTGCTCGGCTGCACGCCGGTGGTGAACCTGTTCCGCCAGCGCGGCGAGCCGATTCGCCTGACACACGCGAGCGCCAGTTACCCGGTGCTGCCCGAAGCACGCCGCGCGTATGCGTACGAGGTGCAATCGATCGATTCGGTCAAGCTCGTGCGCCAGACGCCGCAGGGCGAGTCGGTGACCGAGTTCCGCCCGTTCTACTCGCTGCGCCACGGCGAATCACCGAGCAAGCATGGCCACTACTGGGTCATGCGGCGCGACGAACTGGTGGCGCTGAAAAGCCCTGGGTACGAAACCGAGATTTCCATTGTCGACATCGACTTTGACCCCGCCGCCATCGAGACCGACACGCTGAGCCTGGAGCTGACCTGCACCAACCGCGACATCCCGGCGTCACTGAGCTACGGCCTGCCGGGCGGGGACCTGTTTTTGGAAGGCGGATCGAGCGTGCGCAGCATCGCATTCCTGCGGCGGCCGACGCCGGCGCAGCGCTTCGAGCGCGGGCGCGGCGCGCACTGGCGCCTGGTGTCGCACCTGGCGCTGAACCACCTGTCGCTGGCCGGCGCCGGCGTTGACGCGTTCCGCGAAATGCTGACGCTGTACGATTTGCCGCGCTCGGCGATCTCGCAGCGCCAGATCCGCGGCATCGCCGCCATCGATTCAAAAGCCGCCAACGCCTGGTTGCCGGGTAATCCGTTCGCCAGCCTGGTGCGCGGCATCGAAGTACGCCTGACGATCGACGAAGAAGCCTTCATTGGCAGCGGCATTCACGCGTTTGCCCACGTCATCGAATGCTTCTTCGGCCTGTATGTGCACGCCAACAGCTTCGTGCAGCTGGCGATCGTTTCCAAGAAAACCGGAGAAGACATTTGGCGATGCGCACCCCGCAGCGGCGATTTGAACCTAGTGTAATCGAGCGCCTGTTCGAGCAACCGTACCGCTTCCAGTTCTTTCAGGCGGTGCGGATGCTCGAGCTGTGGCTCAAGAAGAATGGCCTGCCGCGTGAAGGCGCGGTGGCCAGCTTTTTACGCTTTCAGAATTCACTGTCGCTCAACTTCCCGGCCAGCCAGCTCGAAGCGATGGACACCGAGCCGCGCGCGCTGGCCAAGGACAGCGCTGCGCTGGGCGAGGCGCTCCGGCGCGGCGAGCTGAAATACATCCGCATCACGCCCGCATTCATGGGCTTTCTTGGCACCGCCGGTGCGTTGCCCGCCCATTACACCGAACGCGTGGCGGCGCATGCGCTGTACGAACGCGATGACGGCCCACGGGCATTTCTCGATACCTTCTCGAACCGTACGCTGGCGCTGTTCTACGAAGCCTGGCGCAAATACCGGCTCGAGCTGCAGTACGAAATTGACGGCAAGGACCGCTTCCTGCCGCTGCTGCTGTCAATGGCCGGCCTGGGCAACCACGCGCTGCGCCACCGCCTGTCCGATGGCGGCGAGGGCGTGCTGGACGAATCGGTTGGCTACTTCGCCGCCGCGATGCGTCACCGGCCTGCTTCGGCTGCCATGATCGGCAAGGTCTTGAGCGACTATTTCGGCGAGCCAATCAACGTCACGCAATTCATCGGCGCCTGGTATGACGTCCCGCCGACACAGCAAACGACGCTGGGCGGCACCAACGCGCAGCTGGGCATGAGCGCATTGGTCGGCGGGCGCGTCTGGCAGCGCGACCTGCGCATGCGCCTGACCGTCGGGCCGCTCGACCGCGCCGGCTTCGATGCCTTCTTGCCCGGCGGCCTGGCCGCGCGGGCGCTGGCGAAGATGCTCACCATGTTCACCGGCCTGACCCTGGAGTACGAAGTGCACATCGTGCTGCGCGCGCCGGACGTCGATGGCGTCACGCTCAGCGAAGAACGCCATGGCGGGCGCCTGGGCTGGGACAGTTTTCTCTGCACTGCGCCGGAAACGCGCGACCGCGACGACCTGCGCTACGAAATGGCAACCGTCTAGACACACACCGATTCATTCACCCTCAACCACACCATCACATTACAGAAGGACTCGCGCGCAATGAGCATCAACCTGAAGACGCTGATCGGCAAGCTCAATGACACCAGCCGCACTGCCGCCACACGCGCCGCCAGCATCTGCGTGGGCCTAGGCCAGTTCGAGGTGGACCTCGAACACGTGTTCCTGGCGCTGCTCGAGCAGCCGCGCAGCGATCTGGCTGTCATCGCGCGCAAGAGCGGCATCAGCCTGCCGATGCTCGAGGCCGACCTGCACGCCGAAGTCGCGCGCCTGAAAAGCGGTAACACGCGCACGCCGGTCTTCTCGGCGCGCCTGCCGAAATTGTTCGAAAACGCCTGGCTGATTGCCTCGCTCGACGTGCGCGCTGGCCGCGAGAGCAGCATCCGCAGCGGCCACCTGCTGCAGGCGCTGCTGACCGACAGCGAACTGGCGCAGCTGGCCTACCGCAGCTCGGCGCTGTTCAACAAATTCAACGTCGATGAACTCAAGCACAAATTCGACGCGATGACCGAGGGCTCGCAGGAAGCGGTGGGCCCGGCGGCGGACGGCGAAGAGGATGCTGCTGCTGGCACCGACCCGGTCGGCGAACTCGAAGGCCAGGGCGCCGGCAAGACCCCGGCGCTGGACCAGTTCACGACCAACCTGACCGCGCGGGCACGCGATGGCAAGGTCGATCCGGTGATCGGCCGCGACATGGAAATCCGCCAGGCAGTCGACATCCTGATGCGCCGGCGCCAGAACAACCCGATCCTCACGGGCGAAGCGGGCGTTGGTAAAACCGCCGTCGTCGAAGGCCTGGCACTGCGCATCGTCGAAGGTGACGTGCCCGATGTGCTCAAGGGCGTCGAGATCCACACGCTCGACATGGGCCTGCTGCAGGCCGGTGCCAGCGTGAAGGGCGAGTTCGAAAATCGTTTGAAGAACGTGATCGACGAAGTCAAAAAGAGTCCGCACGCGATCATCCTGTTCATCGACGAAGCGCACACGATGATCGGCGCCGGTGGTACGGCCGGCCAGAACGACGCCGCCAATCTGCTCAAACCCGCGCTGGCGCGGGGCGAACTGCGCACGATCGCCGCGACCACCTGGGGTGAATACAAGAAGTATTTTGAAAAAGACCCGGCACTGGCAAGGCGCTTCCAGGTGATCAAGGTGGAAGAGCCGAGCGAGGAACTGGCCTGCGCCATGCTGCGCGCGATGGCGCCGCTGATGGAAAAGCACTTCAATGTGCGCGTCTATGATGAGGCGATCACGGAAGCGGTGCGCCTGTCGCACCGTTATATCAGCGGTCGCCAGCTGCCCGACAAGGCAATCAGCGTGCTCGATACCGCCTGCGCCAAGGTGGCGCTGGGCCAGAACGCGACGCCCGCGCTGCTCGACAACCTGGCCAAGCGCCTGGACCGGATCGATGCCGAGATCGCGTCGCTGGCACGCGAAGAAAGCGGCGGCGCGAGTCATACCGCGCGCCTGGCCGAATTGCGCGCAGCGCGCGGCGCGGCCAGCGACGAACACGGCACGCTCGCAGCGCGCTGGGAAATCGAAAAAGGACTGACCGAGAAAATCCAGGCTGCCCGCGGGGAGCTGGAAGCGGGCGCAAAAGAGGGCGGCAACCCGGGCGGCAAACCGGGCGACGCCGCCGGCGTGCAAGCCCTGATGACCGAGCTGCGCGCACTGCAGGGCGAGACACCGATGGTACCGGTGCAGGTCGACGGCCACGTGGTGGCCGAGATTGTCGCCGGCTGGACCGGTATCCCGCTTGGCAAGATGGTCAAGGATGAAATCAAGACCGTCCTCAAATTGAAAGACCTGCTGGAAGAGCGGGTGCTGGGCCAGTCGCATGCAATCGAAGCCGTGGCGCAGCGCGTGCGTACGTCGCGCGCCAACCTGGACGATCCGGACAAGCCGAAGGGCGTGTTCCTGTTCGTTGGCCCGTCCGGTATCGGCAAGACCGAGACGGCGCTGGCGTTGGCTGACGTGCTGTACGGCGGCGAGCGCAAGCTGGTCACGATCAATATGAGCGAGTACCAGGAAGCGCACAGCGTGTCGGGCCTGAAAGGCTCGCCGCCAGGTTACGTGGGGTATGGCGAAGGGGGCGTGCTGACCGAAGCGGTGCGGCGCAACCCGTACAGCGTCGTGCTGCTCGACGAAGTCGAGAAGGCCCACCCGGACGTACTCGAACTGTTCTTCCAGGTGTTCGACAAGGGGGTGATGGACGACGCCGAGGGCCGCGAAATCGACTTCCGTAACACGATCATCATCCTGACTTCGAACGTTGCCTCGGGCACGATGATGGCGGCGTGCCTGAACAAGACCGTCGAAGAACTGCCAAGTCCTGAAGAATTGGAACAGCAGATCCGAGGGCAACTGATGAAGGCCTTCAAGCCGGCCTTCCTGGGCCGCCTGAAGGTGGTGCCGTACTACCCGATCCCGGACGATGTCTTGGTGCGCATCATCGAGCTGAAACTGGCAAAGATCGCGCGCCGCATCGCCGTCAATCACAAGGCCGAGCTGACCTGGGATGCGGCGCTCGTCGAAGCGGTGCTGGCACGCTGCACCGAAGTCGATTCGGGCGCGCGCAATGTCGACAATATCCTGAACGGCAGCCTGCTGCCGGAGGTTGCCGAATCGGTCCTGGCGAATATGGCCGAGGGAAAGACGATCTCGAAGATCAAGGTGGGCGCGGATAAGAAGGGGCAGTTCAAGTACAGCGTGAAGTAAGCACGCAAGCAAATAAGTAAGTAAGTAAGTAAGCAAGCAAGCAAGCGGGCCGGCGGTCAAGCCGGTCCAACTCGACCGGTCGGAATTTCCATGACGTTGAGTTTATGAAGAATGCATTCAACTCCTCGACGGCGGTGCTGGCAAGCGCCGTCCAGACGGCCCTTGGCGGCATGTTCGGCCAGCAAGGGCGGATCATGACGCTATCGACAGTGGCGGGTCCGGAAGCGCTGCTGGCCGAAAGCCTGCGCGCAACCGAGGGACTGAGCGAAGGCTTTGGGCTCGACGTATCGGCGCTGTCGCTCGATGCGGCAATTCCGCTTAAAACACTGATCGGGCAGCCGGCGCTGGTCGAACTGGGCGCCGCCCGTTTCGGCGCCCCGCGCGCCTTTCACGGCCACGTCACGGTCGCCGAGCAGGTGGGCTATATGGAATTTTATAAAAAACGACGACAGCAATTTCTTACCGAGTCCGCCTATGCAAGCACTATAAATTTCTACATGAAAACTGCTTGCCCTGGATATCTTGAGGAAATAGCGTCCAGCACTTTGGACCCAAGTGACCGGTGGAGGAACTCATACGCCTACGCAGACACGCAGTTTATGATCTTCATGTTGAAGTATACGGCTGGTCAATCGCTTGAGGAATTGCGGAAAGAACTTAATCTTGTTGTTGAGGCATATGAGTTGACTAGTAAGTATGTGCAGGAACACGCCGAAAATTCAGATTTTCCTCCGTTAAGATTTGTCGAAATAGATGAGTATGAGCGGGTTCTGCAAATGATATCATTTTGTTTTTTACTGCATAGACAGGATTTGCTGCCGAGGCTCGCAGCCATATTTGATCCATCATCGGCAGGCATCGATACATTATATGAGGATCTTCTTGCGTTTGGAATGGAAGATAGATTTGAAATAAATAGGTGGTGCCACAATATTCCATATCGAGACCTTGTCAACTGTCTTTATCGCGATAAAGAAAAATATTGTATTGAAGATCTAAAAAAATATTTAAAAGTTTGGTACACAAGTTTCTCAGTGGCGCCTTGGTACGATAGCCATCTTGATATTTCGAATGACTTCTGCGGTGGTTACTTCGGCTACTGGTCAATAGAGGCCGCTGCCATAGCATATTTACTTGGTGTCGATGACAGCAGTCTGCGAGAATGCATAGTGTACCCGAGCGATCTTGTTGATTTCGCTAGACAATTTGATCTTGAAAAATTGCAGACGGAATCGAACTCGACGATATAATAAGCAAACGGTCGCGAGTCCTTGATACCAATTGATGGATGCGAAACGATCAGCGAAAACAGGGGGAATGCATGGAATTTTCGTTGACAGTGGTTCGATTGATCCAATCTGGCGTGCAGAAATACAAAGACACTACCAGATGTGAAGTCGCCATCACCTTGGTTGCTAATCCCGGCGCGCCTTTCACGGCCACGAGGCGCCGGCAGGCGGGTTCGGACAGCAACTTCGCGCGTTATCGCCTGATCATCGAGCCATGGTTCCGCTTTCTGGGATCGGTCCACGATAGACAGCTTTTACAGAAAGTGACGGTTTGCGACATCCTTGACGCCGGCACTGGCTTGCATTGAGCACACCTGTAGGAAGTACGATCGAACACGATTAAGAGGGGTAGGGGAGTGAACGAAAATAACAACTTCGACGAGACACGACGACAACCCTATCTTACCTACACGGCATACCAGAACACGATTAACCACTTCGAACAAGATCATGCCATTCTGGCTCAAAAACTCATTGAGTGCGGCAGCGACACGTTAGCCCGAACACAGGTTTTAGGAGGCATTGCTTTTGCTAATTTTTTTACCTTTCAACTTCGTTACACCGCTGGCGTCGATCTCGATACTTTAAAGACCGGCTTGTCAAAAGTCATCGCAGGATTTAAAAATTACGTAGATGAGTGCAATTCGTTAGATGATGAAAATTATTATAGCCCCTTCGTGCTGGATGATTCGATTGATACCTACGTCGAATACCTGAATTTGATTTGTTTCTGTATTCTTCTGCACCGTGAGGATTTACTGCCAGAAGTTCATGGATTGATCTCCGGCACTCAATATGACGGTGATGATGCCGTCATTGAAGAGTTGTTCACATTCTTTCTGGAAAGTCGACCTGAACTAGACCGTTGGATTTGGGAGAAGCCTTATAGACTTCTCCTCGATGCCATAGATGGCGAAGCCTCTGAGGACCGCGCCAATGGCATGAGGAAATATGTAGAACAGTGGTATGGAAGTATGAGGGATAAAGCATTTTTTTGGGGAAAGCACGAAAAGATAAAAGATTCGTTCTCTCCTTATTTTGGTTATTGGGCGTTGTGCGCAGGCGCCTTTACATATCTTCTTGACATTGATGATTCATCGTATCGGAACGAGATGGTCTATCCAAGGGATTTGGTTGACTACGCCCGATCTGAAAAGTGAAATTTTAGCCGCGTAAGAAATGATAAAATCCGTCACGTACTCAGTAACCAACCTTGTCCAACTGATCGTGCTTGGACTCATTCGGAAAAGGAAAAATTAGTGACAAGTGCTGAAAAAAGCTTCAATGCTAGTCGACGACAACCTTGGATATCAGAGATTTCTTATAAAAGTACATTGGCTAGTTTCGACGAAGATTACAAGATTATGCAAGAAAAACTTCTGGAAAGCGTGGATGACCCGTTTGAGAGAAGTCTGGATCTGCGAGTAATTGCGAATCATCGCTGGTTTGCGTTTCTATTGAAATATACTGCAGGGGTAGAGCTGCAGACTTTAGCCGAAGAGTTGTCCAGCGTTGTGTTGGCTTATGAAGAATACTCCGATGAAGTGGAGAACATTCCACAAGCCAAATATTTTTCACCATTCCCACTGAACGATGTTATTGACGAATACGTCGATTTTTTGAACTTGCTCAGTGCATGTGTTCTCTTGCATCGGGAAGATCTGGTGCCTAGAGTTCATAATCTGATTGTGGGCACGGAATTTGATGAAAACGATGCTGTGATTGAAGAAGCGCTCAAATTCTTTTTATCAAATCGGCCAGTGTTGGATCACTGGACGTGGGAAAAGCCTTACAGACTTCTGCTCGATGCAATAGATCAAGAACATCAAGAGATGCAGTCATTCTGCATGAAGAGGTATGTTGAAAACTGGTACTCTGAAATGAAGAAAAAAGCGCATTTTTGGGGTAAGCACGAGATGATCAGCGATGATTTCTCACCATATTCGGGCTATTGGGCAATGTGCTCGGCAGCCTTTACTTATCTCTACAAAATTGACGACAGTTCTTACAGGGACGACATTATCTATCCAAAAGACATGGTTGATTTTGCCCGAAGTATGCCGCCAAATTCCACTTTCACTGGAGATGGCATTGCAACTTCGTAAGGTTTGGTTGGACATGCAATCTTCCAGAGGTGGAGTTTGGTTTGGCCAGGCTAAGTCTAGTTCAAGGGCGAAAGGATAAACCAGGTGATTTTCACTAAGAGCTTCATTGGTCAGCCGCGTCAGCAGTATGTTAATCAAACTTCCTGTGAAAATACGCTGAAAAGGTTGGGCGACGATAACCATCTGCTGTCGCAAAAAATGAAACATCACGCAAATGATGCAGCTGCGGTTAGCGCGTTTTCAGGCGCTGTGGCGTCGAATATTTGGTTTGCTTTCCAATTAAAATTTACTGCCGGTGCAGAGCTTATATCCCTGGCCGCAGAATTGTCAGAAGTAGTTTACGCTTACGAACGATATGTTGAAGAAATTGAAAAGCTATCTGATGAAGCATATTTCGCACCGTTTCCAATGGAGGAAATAGTTGATGAATATGTTGATTACTTAAACTTGATCTGCTTCTCGATCTTGCTTCATAGACAAGATCTTCTGCCTAGAATATATGGACTGATCAAAGATACAGATTATGATGGAGACGACAGGGTTGTCGAAGAACTGCTGAAATTCTTTCTTCGCGATCGACCTGAAGCGGATCGCTGTCGTTGGGAGGTTCCTTACAGACTGCTTCTGGATTGTCTTGATCATCCAGATGCGAATGGGCGCGCAGTAGGTATGAGAAAATATGTTAAAAGTTGGTATCATGGCATGACGCGAAAAGCATACTTTTGCGGCAAGCACGAGCAAATTAACGACACGTTTTCTCCGTACTCTGGATATTGGGCCACGTGCGCGGCAGCCTTCACCTATCTCTACAATATTGACGATGCGTTATACAGAGAAGAACTTGTATATCCAAAAGATCTGGTAGACTTTGCGCGAAGCATGCCGGGTGGTCTTGTTATTGCCCAAGATTGATCATTATCTAAAAAATAAAAAATGCTCTTTGGATAAAAAAGATTGTTCAATGATCGTGGCGCTGCGTTATAAAAGCAATCTCTGGAGCGATTTTGAAACAGACTGCATATGAAGTAGTCGAGGGAATCGTGGAGGATCTGGAGGTCTTCGACGCTGATGTGAACTATTTACGGGTGAAACAAGAATCGCATACCGAAAGCATGGTTTCAGCTCTGCAAGTCGTCATGGCATCTTCTGAAGATGAAGATAGTGCGAAGGCCGCGAGTAACGCAGGCGATCCGGTAGAGGCATTTTCGATGCGCATAGGGGGGCTTGCAGTCCAAGGCAGTTTTTTTTGGAAGACAACATTTAAAAATGGTGATTCCATCAAAGTGATTGGCTTGAAAGGCAATGGTGTTTTCAATGCGATTGCAGTGGCACTTCCGGAAAAACGAATTGTTTGGATGCAGCCTCACTGCGAGAGAGGTGTTTCAGCGCAGAGACGCTATATTCTGAGAAATTCAATCATCTTCGTTATCGTAATATTTTTAATTTCAACCTTTCTGTTTACGGAA
Organism: Massilia aurea; assembly: GCF_014200505.1. Classification (GTDB taxonomy): domain Bacteria; phylum Pseudomonadota; class Gammaproteobacteria; order Burkholderiales; family Burkholderiaceae_D; genus Telluria; species Telluria aurea_B. The sequence goes on from NZ_JACHBX010000006.1 coordinate 326,622, forward strand.
CCGACGATGCAACTCTGGTTCTATATGCTGGGGGCTTCCTTGTCGAGCGCGATAATATTAATCGCGACGGTTGGAATGAGTTGGGGGGATTTCATGACCTTTGCACATCGCATGACTAGAGTAGCATCTGCGCTTGAAATCGATTTTCCGGAAAATGTTGACCTTTCAAAATCGACGAAAGCCAGAATCAACGACGGATTGCCTGAGTTGCCCATGGGCGTTTATTACTATTGAAGATCGGGTAGTATTTGGCAGCCCCTGGCTTCCCGCAGCGCAGTAATGTTGGGTAACGACGTGCAACGTTACGGCGCTCGATAAATGCTGGCTAGTCCCGCAACAAATAAGGCTTTAAGCGATGATGAAAACCAAGCAATATACTCAGTCGATCCTGTGTGGACTGGCCTTAACGGGCGTGAGCGTTTGCCAAGCTGCCGGCACCTACAAAACCTTCACAGATGAAATCAACTGCGGCAAGGCCAAACTGTCCATACAGTCAACATGCGCCAGAGGCGACGACGATATGTCGCTGAATGTCTGCAAGCCGCAGAAAATGACAATGTCTAGTGCTGGCGCCGTACGCAGCGCGGCCTTGCCTGAGTTGAACCAAGGTGACATCAAGTCGATAAAAGAAGAAGAAGGTTCAGTTAGCGAATTGTACGTCATCAGAATGGGTTGCGCGCAGGTAGCGAATGCCAACTACGCGATTCTGTATTACTCCGTCGGCGGTGGCACTGCGCCGTATTCCGAATTTTGGACTGCATACGATGAGAGCGGAAAGTTATTGGATTCTAAAAACTTTCCACTGCATGGAAATGCATTGGAAAAAATGTATAAGAAAATGAAAAAAGTAAATTCGATCATGCCGGAGTAAAACGCAACACTGCTGTCTGTTGGATAATGCTCTTAAATGGTGATGCAACCTTTTTGAAAGAACGCCATCATGAAGGGGCTAGGAGGATTTAATTCAAACCAGAAATCACGGCTTGCTGCGCCGTGCTGATCTGGCCGATCAACGCCGACGGTTCATAAATGTAACCTTTTTTAAAAATGAATAAAATATTCTGTCTTTTGGCAAGTTTAGTATGCGCAAGTTGCTACGCTCAAGCTGACAAGAAAGCCGAGCAGTTTCAAAAGGTTTTTGACGTTATCAGTTCTGAGACAGTGTTTTCCACGCCATCCTCGGGCGTCTTGCGGCAGTTGCAGGGCATGTGCATGCCGAGTACCGACACCGGTAATGACCTGCTGAAAAAGGGCAATGTCGCATGTAATAAAAGTGTTGGCGTGGTCAAATTTTCAATGGCAAACACAGGCGCCGATCCAGTCACCATGATACAGAGCAGTTTTATGGGCGTCGATAAATGTCAGTACATGATTAGCATCCTGACTAGGCACTATGGCAAGCCCGAATTCAAACAAGGCATCTGCGAAATGCAATGGAAGGTAAAAGCGAAACGCGGCGGCCCGCTGCGTTATGCCGATATTGAAGCTGATCACAAGACCAACATGGTTTATTTCGACCTGTACGAAGAGCAGGGTGCTCCCTGATCGCATTCAAATTGCGACTGAAGTGATTTGTTGTGATCGGGGCGTTGAGTATCGAAGCACGCGTAGTCATGGATTAGGTCGTGAAAGCAGGGTTAACGTTCAGAAAATATAGTAAATCACCTAATCAGTAGATGCCCTAACGATTACCGATGGATCGCATTTTGATAGATATCGATAAAGTGAACCCGAAGTTTGCCAGGCCGAATACCTTTTGCGCGAACACTGCGTTTCTTCCTTTTGCATTGTCGACGTGCAGCATGTTCTTGGCGGTTGGTGCAGCACCTCATGTTGAAGTGTTCAGAAATCCGCTTTTCCTCGTATGTTTTGTTATATGCATACTATCTGTATTTCTGTTCATCATTCCTCGAATTTTTAAATGGGACTGGAAAGCGGAGTATTTCGGTGTTTCTGTGATTTATCTGGGAAGCGTTGCATTGCTTGGTGCAATTCCTTGGGGAAGTATTCTTCTCTACAGTAAACTGCCCATAGTTTTAAGAGTAGTTGGATTTCTGTTGTATCTTTTCATTCTAATCGGCTGGGCCTGGCGATTCGTAGTGGTTTACAGGTCAATTTCTGGCAATGCTATAAACAGGCAGCGTATCTACGTGGAATCTAATGCGCTGATCTACTACCGACAGAAGACAGATGTAAGAATTTTAGAAAAGGAAATCCGCTTTCGTCAATTTCCTAATGCGCTTTTTGTCATCATCTTTATGTTTGGCGCCGTTTTGATGATTCCCTACGCGACATATCTGAAGTCGACAGTTGGTCTGCCTTTTACCCATCTATTCCTTGCTATTGCTGCTATACCTACCGATATGATGGCCATAGGGTTGGTAACACGCGGTTTCATAGTGTATTACGTTTATCCTTGGATGATATTTAAAGCGTCAGGCAAGAGAGTTTTCGTGGATTTAGTTTCCAGGTAACTTCTCGCATTCTCGTGATTACATTATTGGGATGACATGACTTTGGAGCGGTGTTCAAATGTCAGACCTGACTGTTGAACCCGCTCCGGTCCTCAATAAAGAAAATATGAAGATATTCTTTAATTCACTGTTTTGGATTGCTGTTTGGTTGATGATCGGTCCAACGGTGTCAGCAAGTGACCTGTTCATTTCCGGGAGGAATGAAATCTTCGACAATCCGTTTGTCGCAACGGGATTCAATACGACCAGCAATGTTTTGACTGGATCGATTTCAGTTTCCAGAACTGCTTCAGGTGAAACGAATGAGTGCCGCATCTTGTTTTCCAGCAACACGAAAGACCAAAAAACACTGCAAGTACGCTATTTTGTTGTCGGTGCTGAGGACGGTGTCAGTAAATTCTCGGACATTGACAAGGCATCAGTCGTGCACGATGAAAAAAACATAAAAATAAAGTTAGACAGAAAGAAGCTGGAGGGTGGATGTGAGTGGATATTGTCGTTTGTTGGTGAGCCATCCGTCACGCAGCAAGGTGATAATGTTTTCTTCGTAATTCCCGAACGTACACCTGGCGCTTGGCGTAGTGTCCATACTATCAAATCAAAACGTGCTGCTTTTTACAAAGCTCCGGGTGGAAGTCCTGTTGAAGGGACATATCTGGTGCCCGGCGATACGATCTACGCCTACGAAGAACAATCTGACTGGTTGTACGTAAAATATCAGGGCAGGAAAAAACTGACTGTTGGATGGATGAAAAAAGCGGACACAGTCCCGTTCTAACGCCATGCCACAAATCCCGTACGATCAACAATTCAGCGTTCTTCGCTCGTTCTGACAGAGCGGAACATTCGCCAATTCAGCCTCCATTACATAAAGACTTATGGTTCGTATTTTCCATCACTCCACAGTGAGCGACTTCATCGAAATCGATGTTGCCAGCGGCAGTTGGCAGCCGTTGCCAGATGATCCCGACGACGCTTCCGTTGTCGGATGCGCCTCGATCATGCAGCGTGCGAATGCCTCGGTGCGTGGCAGCTATACCGTTGAGAATGGTCGCAGATACTGCCTGTTCTGGACCGACAAACATGAACTGGTGTTCATGACACCTGACAGCCACTATATTCGTCTGTTCAGGCGCGAAGCCAACGGCGCGCTGACCAATCTGGCGCCGCAACTGCACGTGCAGTTGGAACCCGCCACCGACGGTGACGGCCGCGACATGCCGGGCATGAGCAGGTTCACTCTGCACGATCCGGAAGGCGGCAGCACGCATGAGGTGATATATGACGCGGCCGCGTATGTCCGGCAGTTCGGCATGGCCAGCATGATGAGCTTCATCCCGGACGAGGATCTGGGGGACTGGGATTTCTTTGTCGGGGCCAGGCAGGGCTTGGACGAACTGAAGGCACTTGCCCACGCAGATAGGGTCGCAGGTGAACATCGATGAATCGATACAGGTTCGCGTTCGCGTTGCTGACGATATTGTGGTGGCAGCACCATGCGCTGGCACGCGACAGTGTCAGCGTCGATCAATTCCTCAGGCAGCAAGGTTGGCAACGCCACGACACCCATTCGCTGCCCAGGTCGCCGGTGGCCGACGTCATCCCCCTCATGTTCTACAACAAAGGCAATACCGTCCCGAGCTGTGGCCTGCTCACGTTGACCCAAAGCGGCAAGGCACCGGTATTCATCGAACTGGTTGGTTCTGAGCCAGGCGTCGGCTTTCCACAATGCCTCAACATCGCCGCGATGAACGTCTTCAGGCTTCAGAACAAGGACTATGTCGCGATCGACTACCTGTCGCGCGAAACGCGTGAGGATGTCGATCGGCGCTTCCATTACCTCGTGCGTCGGGCCACAGGAGAATTCGTCACGGACAAGGTGCTCACTGATGCAGCGCCGGTCATACCGGTTCGTGAAAAAGGGACAGCGCCACGACCAGCGCACGCGATGGACGGGCGCCGGTTTGCACGCATCACGCAGCTGGGCATGTCGCAACCGGCATGGCGGCTTCTTGAGCGCGATTTCATCTCGGATGACAGCTCATCGTTTGCCACGTTCCAGGACAGGAAGGGACAACGGTGCCAATTCCTGACGGAAGCGGGTGGGGCGCCTCTGATCACACCGTCGACTGTATTCGCGCCAGGCGCAAGGTGCGACAGCATACTGGCGTCGAGCCGTTATGCGACAAGCGGAAAAGTGTACTACCTGGCGATGTTCGAAATAAAGGACCGTCGACAGCGCGTCGCGGTGACGTCGGTCTCGCCCGATGGCGTCATCGCAGCAGAGACGCGACTGGCCGATTTTATCAACGGCAACGGTGCGACGAGCAGCATCAACACTGCGAAGGCGTCACTGGTGAACGCCTTGCAACAAGCGCGATAACAGGGATGGCAGTGGCCGCGCTGCCGATTCAATCGTTACGCGGCTGCACCCCCAGCAATTCCTCGATATGCGCCATGGTCGCGCTATCCTTGACCACCGACTTGAGCCAGTCATGCAGATTCTGCTCGCCCGCATCGGCAGCCTTGTCCGCGTAGTACGACACGGGGCTGTGTGGCTCCGTGTGCCGGAAGAACTGCGCCACCGCGCGTAGTTGCGCCAGCGCCTGCGCGCGGGTCTGGACCGGCCCGGGCGGACCAGCCGGCGCCACTGGCGTGGCCATGCCACCCGCTTGGGCCACAGCGCCAACGGGCGCATCCGCCAACGCCGCAGCATCGGCGTCGCCCGGCACCGATGCAGCAGCACCGCCAGCTGCAGGCATCATCCGCTGCAGATCGACCACCGCATTGCGCGCCGCCGAGAAACCCGGGCTATCCGGACCCAGCCGCTCGTCGGCGACGGCTTCCAGCTCCGTCAACGCATCCAGGCACAACTGACTATCCGCGGCAAACGCCGCGACGAACGCCGCCGAGTTGTTGCGCCGCGCCGCTTCCAGGTCGGCCAGCTTGGGTCCGGTCACCGCGCCGCCATTGCTGGCCGCCGCTGCCGCCTTGCGCGCGGTTTCGAAGTCGATCGTCGAATAACTGCCTTGCCGGCCATCGGTCACCGGTACCTCGCGCAGGAGTGTTGGCATACGTGCGAGGATCCAGCTCAGGTTGCCGATGCGCTGGTCATGGTCATCGCCATCCGACTCTGGATACAGGCCCACGTCCCAGTAGTCCTGGCACAGGCCGGCCAGCGTGCGCAGTGCTTCACCCAGGCCACGCAAGCCGTCGGTCTTGACGGCCGCCTCGGCCAGCCACACCGCCAGGCGCAAGTCCTTGCTCGTGTCCTTCAGCAGGGTGGCGCAGCGGCGCACGACGAATGGCCAGTCGGCTTCTTTCAGGTCGGTGATCCATTCGCCCTGGGCGAGCGACGGGTCGTCGAAGCGGCGCGCCTGCGAGATGGCGTCGAGCTCCGGCGAAAACGACAGGTCTTCGCCACTGGGCGATTCGGGGCTGATCGGTTCGAGTAGTTGTTCTGCTGTAAACGTCATGGATGACCCTGTAAATTATTGCGCGATACGGAATTCGATGCGGCGGTTGCGTGCGCGTCCATCGGGCGTCGCGTTGTTGGCCACTGGCCGGTCCGAGCCCTGGCCCAGCGTCGTGAACATATCGGCGGCCATCCCCTTGCCGGTGAAGTAAGTCTTGACCGCGTCGGCGCGCGCCTGGCTCAGGCTCTGGTTCGCCGCTTTCAGGCCCTGGTTGTCGGTGTGGCCGATGATCTCGATCTTGCGGCCCTGCAGCTTCTGGATGGCGACGGCCATCTGGTCCAGGATCGCCTGGCCGGCCGGCGTCAAGGTGGCCTTGCCGCTGTCAAATTCGACGATGCGGTTGGCGAGCGCGCCGTCGAGGATATTCTGTTCGGCTGCGGCCACGCGCAGCCCGTTGTTGACGACGTAGGTCGGGTTCAGGCTGGTGGCGAAGTCGCTCGCGATGCGCTGGCGCTGCGCCTCGTTGGCCACTTCGCCGCGCACGCTCACCGTGCTGCCGTCGATCTTGAGCTGGCCGCGCGTGATCTGCTTGAGCTGCGGCGTGATCAGCTTCTGCACGTAGTTGTTCCAGTTGGCCGGCTGCGCCACCTGGCCCACGGCGATCTGGTCGACGACCTTGTCGGCGCCATACACTTCATACAGGCGCGCCAGCACGGCGGCCTTGGTCGATTCGTCCGGCACGGTGCCGCTGGCCAGCACCTGGCCGGGCTGCGGTGTGACGCCGGCGGGCACCGCCGTCTGGGCCGAAGCCGGGTTCAGGAGGGCGGCGCCAAGGATTAACAGGAGGGTCGGTACAACACGCATGATCAGGTTCCGATAAAGGCGGCGTGCAGCGATTCGCCGGCCGATTTGAGTGAGAGGGCGCCTTGCGCCAGGTAAGTCGAGACTTTCTTGATCGCGTAGTCGGCGCTGACCTGGTCTTCGACCCAGTCGAGCTGGTCGAAGCCGATGTGGTGTTCCAGCCCGACCTGCGGATCCATGATCGCCTGCAGCGTCTGCGCCGAGGCGCCGGAAAACCCCAGCACCAGCACCGGGCGCTCGTCCTGGTGCGTGACGAAGACTGACAGTTCAAAGTCGGCGCGCAGCAGGAACGGCGTGATCAGGTGCATCCAGAACGCCGCGACCTGCTGGCGCTGCAGGGCTTCCGCAGGCAGTGGCAATACCAGACTTTTCTCGAGGCGGCTCGAGCTGGTCGCCATCACCGGCTGCAGCAGCAGGCCGAGCGCCAGCAGGATCTGGCGCGTCGAGACGTGAAATCCGGCGCGCCCCAGCATCGCGTCGAGCGAGCCGACCGTCTGCTGCGCCATGAACCCATTCAGTTCAGCCGTACTGGCCGTGCTGTCGGGATCGAAGTCGACCGTGGCCGTCGCGGCCGTTTGCAGGACCGGCGCTGGTTCCTGGGCCCGCATCACGTCGGCGCTGATCGTCTCGAGCCGGTTCCACAGCCGCGCCAGCATCAGCGGGCTGTTGGCAACGAAGGTGGCCGGCGTGGTGATCGCCATGGTGCTCATCAACAGGAACGGAAAGCGCCGGCCCGACTGGTCGGTGCTGGCCACCAGGTGGCCGGCCACCGCGCGCCCGCGCCGGGGCCCGATGAAGGCGAAGTTGATGGGCGCCAGCGCATCGTAGTTGCGCTTCCAGCGCGCGTCGGCGCTGAGCAGGTCGATCGCCTGCGCCAGCCAGGCGTCGAGCATGCTGCTCAGCGCCGCATTCTCGCTCGCCTTGACGAAGTCGGCCCGGGTCGGGATCTTCCCGAAGTACCCGACCGGAATCGCGACCGGACGACTCATGGCTTGCTCCCGCCCGCTGCCGTTCCCGCTGCTGCGCCGGTCACCGGCGCGCCAACCGGGGCGGCGGCGCTCGTCGGCGCGAGCGGCGCCGAGACCGCGATCGTGTCCGGCAGGCGCATGCGACGGAAGCCCGCTGCCGCGCCGGGCGCCGGTGCTGCAGCCTGGGTAGTCGCCACGATTTTCAGATTGGCACGCACGATGACGCCGCTGTTTTCCCAGCTTAGCTCGAACACACCGTTGTCACGGCGCTGGCGCTTGGCGGCATCGATCATTTTCTTCAGGCCGAAGTGACCCGGCTCGTTGAGCAGCACGACGGTGCGTCCCTCGGGCGTCATGGCGCTGATGCGCGAGCCCGGTACGCCGCGCGGGTTTGGCCACACCATCTGCACGAACGGCTGCGGCTGGCCGCGCCAGCGCAGCGACTGGCCGTCGATTTCGACCGTGAACTCGGTTGCGCCTGTTGCGCCCAGTGCCTGGACTTCAAAGCGCGTCTGGGCTTCGCTAGCGCCGGCACTGGCAGCCACGCCGCCGGCCGACAGCGGGGCGATCCAGCTCGGGAAGCTGCTCACCACGCCGGGCGCGAGGTTGATGCCCATGTTCGCCCAGGTCTTGGCGCTGATCACGTCACCACGGCGCACGACGAGCGGGCCGATGGTGGTGTTGAAGTACTTGGCAATCGACCCCTCAGGACCGAATACCTGGCCGATTTCAGCGTCGCTGGCTTCCACGGCCGAATTCGGCGCGAACGGGTATTTCACGGCCAGCGTGCGGTTGAACGGCTCCAGCACCTGCGCGGCCCACACCTTGTTGATCTCGGCCTCGGTCGGGCGCACGATCACGGCAAAGGTCTGCATCAGCGGACGCACCAGCAGGGGCCGGATGGCGCTTTTCTGCGCGTCCGTCATCCCGATCAGCATCTGCTCGTCGACATACTTCAATGCTTCAGCCAGTTCGGAGCCGGAACCGTCAAGCGTCTGCTGCATGAACTGCTTGGCGCCGGGGCCGGTGTCGCCCTGGTTCTTGATCTGGTTGAAACGCGCACGCAGCTTGGACAGCATGTCCATATAGCCCTTCATCAGCGTCGCGCCGTTGTCCTTGCTGACCACCAGGCGGGCCACGCCCGAGAACTCGCGGCCGACCGGGCCCATCGGGATCGGGGCGGCGCCCGGCTTGCTGGTCGTGTCCAGATTCACGTTGATCGCCGACGGCTTCTGGCGCAGGATCGTTTCCTTGAACCAGCCCATGGCGCCGCGCTGGGCGCGCTGCAGGCCGGCGTCGATCAGCGACGGGTTGTCCCACGAGGTTTCGGCGTACACCGTCTTGATCAGTTTATCGATCGGCGAGGATTCCGGATCGCCCAGGCGGTTCATGGCGGTCGCCGCCTGGTCGAAGCCATTGAGTTCGCGAATGCTCACGCCCTGGATAAACTTTTGCCACTGCTGCGCGTACTCGTTCTTGTACAGCGCGAGCAGGGCCTTCTGGATCTGCTCGGGGCTGCCTTCGAGCGTCAGGTCATCCTTGGCGGCCGTCTTGAGCACCCAGTCGGTGCTTTGCAGTTCGCGGTTGGCGGCGTCGCGGAACGCACCCTGGATGTAGTTGTCCCAGGCGTCGCGGGTGAAGGTGCCGGGAATCGCATAGCTGCCGACGACCAGTTCCTTGTCGCCGTCGCCGACCACGCGCGCCACCGTCATCGACGGGAAGCGGGTGGCAGCGCGGGCCTTGACGTCGGCATACACGCGCTCGCGCGCCGGCATGCCGCGCACCACGCGGCGCAGGTTGTCGCGGGTCTGGTCGACCAGCGCGAGCTTGCTTTCGATCGTCGGCCAGGCCGGATCGTTCAGCTGGCTCAGGTAGAACGAAATCATGCGTTCGGCGCTGCGGATCATCTGTTCGCGCGTCATCGTGCCACGGTTGCTGTCGAGCCAGACGCGCCAGAAGCGGGTCAGCTGGTCGTTCAGGTGACTGGCTTCGGCGCGCGATTTGTCGCTCAGCATCAGGTAAGTTTTCAATGCGTTGTAGGCATCTTCGACGTTGGCCGGATTGGCATCCTTGAACTGCAGCGCGCCGAAATTGACAGCGGCGGCAGGCGCCAGTGGCGTGGCCGGCAGCGTCCCGGGCGCGCCGGCAGGGGCCGCAGGTGCAGAACCCGTGCCGGGTGCAGCTGCAGCAGTAGCAGCAGCCGCAACCGGCACGACCCCGCCGACTGCACCCGACTGCGGCGGCGCCGACATAGGCTGCAACTGCGCCGCGCCGCTGTTGACTTCACCCAGGAAGGCTTCGAGCGACTGGCCCACCGGTTTGAGCATCACTTCCTTCATGCCCGCGAAGTATTCCTGGCGCAGCTTCTGCTCGAGGATTTCGCCCTGGTACAAGCCCAGGCTCAGCGCCAGCGGGCGCTTGTCGCGGTAGGCGTCAAGCTGTTCGATGCGGTCCTGCAGGATTTCCAGCGCCTCGAAGCGCGATGCCAGGTCGAGCCGCTTGTCCTGCACCTTGATGGCCTGGTCCAGATCGGCCTGCACATTGGCCACCAGCTGGCGGTTGGCCAGGTACGACCACGACCAGCCGCCGAGCGCTAGGCCGGACAGTGCCACGACGGCAAAGAACGTCACGTAGCGGGCACGGGTCTTGGCCGGACTGGCGTACTGCGCCACCAGGTCCTTGTCGGCAAAGATCACCTTGCGGAACAGGTTCAGCAGGAAGTAACCGTGCTGCTCCTGCACTTCGGAGCGCGAGGCCGGCATCATCTGCAGGTCGAAGCGGTGCGCGACGCGTTCGGACGAGGCCGACACGGTCTCGCCTTCCTGCACGGCGCTGGTGAAATAGAAGCCTCGGAACACGGGTTTGAACTGGAACGGGTTTTCTTCGAACAGCGTGGCGATGAAGGTGCGCAGCGGGCCCTTGATCGAGCTGAATTCGAGCGGGAACGTGAACACGCCCGGCGGCATCTGCTCGCGCCATTGCAGGGCCATATTGGCCATGCTCAGCTCTTTCAGGCCATCGTACAGTTCGTCGAAACGGGCATCGAACTGCTCGAGCACATCGGCTTTCGAGCTCGTCTGGCTGTAGGGCAGGGTGGCGCCCCAGACCTTGTCGCGGTCGCCCCGTTCGGCATCCTGGAAGAATTCGTTGAAGCCCGTGATCAGGTCGGCCTTGGTGAACATCACGTAGACCGGCGCATGCACTTCGAGGCGCTCGGTCAGTTCCTGCACACGCTGGCGCAGGTTCTTGGCCAGGTTGATCGCGAACTCGGGCCGGTTGCCGGTCAGCTCAGCGATGCTGACCGCGATGATGATGCCGTTGATTGGCGCGCGCTTGCGGTATTTCTTCAGCAGGTCGAGAAAGCCCATCCACTCGCCGCGGTCTTCTTCATTGACCGAGTAGCGTCCCGCCGTGTCGAGCAGGATGCCGTCGGTGGTGAAGAACCAGTCGCAGTTGCGGGTACCGCCCACGCCCTGGACGATCTTGCTGTCGGCGAACGGGAACTGCAGGCCCGAGCTGGCAATCGCCGTGCTCTTGCCGGCCGCCGGGTTGCCGATCACCATATACCAGGGCAGTTCGTACAAGGCGGCGTCGCCCGAGAGCTGGCCCAGCTTCGAGGTCTTGATCGTGCCGATCGCTTCGACCATGCGCTGGCGGATCGCTTCGTTCTCTTCGCGCTGCGCCGCGTTGGCCACTGGCGCGGCCGCCTGCTGTTCGAGCATGCCACCGAAGGCCGCGCCCGAGCGCAGGCGCATCTGGCGCTTGTAGAGCCAGACGGCGCCGTACAACAGCAGCGCCGCGAGCAGCGCGGCGCCGACCCAGACGTACGAAACGTCGAACACGGCGGCGGCGATCAACAGCGCCAGGGCAAAGGCTGCGAAGCCGATGGCGGCCAGGCTGAAGCGAGCGGTAAGGGTATGCCAGAATCGTTGCATCATAGAATGGGCGCGACGGACGTCAGTTGAAGGGAAAGGAGAAATTGGCTCATGCGGCGAGTGAAACAGGTTGCGGCGACAGTTGCGGTGCCGGTTGCGGTCCCAGCAGTGCAACGCTGCGCTGGACCGGGTCGAGGTTGCTGACGCACAGCGCGGCGCCGGCGCCGCTACGCACGTGATGCTGGGCCAGCACCAGCGCCGCGAGCAGCGTGGCGTCGCCGGCATCGCCGCACGAACCTGCCACGGTCACGACCTGGTCGACCGGATCGAGGTCGGGCAGCAGGTTGGTTGCCATGCCGAGCGTTTCGCCGACGCGGCTGGCGCGGGCGTCGCTGTCGGCGCTCACCAGCGTGACGGTACTGGCGGCAATGCCGGCGCTGGCCAGCAGGTCGGTCGCCTGCTGCGTGATCAGGGCGCTGTCGATGCGGCCACGGCCGTCGGCCGAGCTGGCGCGCGCGCCACTGGCGGCCGGGTATAGCAGCGCTGCGTCGGGCGCGTCGAACAGGGTGCCCTGGGCGCGGTCAGCCAGCAGCACGCCGGCTGCGCCTTCACCGGGTACGCGGCCGTTCGGGTTGCGGCTGTCGAGCAGGATGAATTGCTCGGCCCAGGCCTCGACGCTCCCTTCGCCGATTCGCGAACCGCACGCCATCAGCATGCACAGGAACGGTTGACCAGCGCGCTGCGCGCGGCCGGCCAGCGTGTCCACCAGCGCGAGTGGCCCTGCTGCGACGTCCGCGCCGGCATCGGCCAGCACGGTGGCAACGTGGGCTTGCGGCCAGCCATGCAGCTCGACGATGGTGCGCAGCCAATCGGCGGCGACGGCGCGTTGCGCTGCATTCCATTCGGTGGGCAGGAGCAGTACCAGTTGCAGCGTGGGCAGGGGCGGGGTTGCCTTGCCAGCCTGAAGCGCATCGAGATAAGCCGGCAGCGCCGGGTGCGGGCCGAGCTCGAACGCCAGTTCGCTAGCGACGACGCTGCCCAGGGCCAGCGCACGCCACTGTTCGTCATCCAGCACATGGTCGGGATGGTGCAGTTGCAGCCATTCATCCATTGTTTCTTGCTGCGCCAGGATGTCGACGCTGTCCGCACGGCCACTGAGGATCGGGTAGCCGCGCCCGTCCAGCAGCGTCGGGTCGAGCTGCAGATTGGCCTGGCGCGACCGTAACGATTCGCTCAGCGTGTGGACGTTGTCGCCGTGCGGCATGTTCAGCGCACCAGCTAGGACCACCAGCGCGGCCGGCTGCGCGGCATTGGGTACAGGCGCTGCCGCGGCCTGCGACGCCGTCGCGGCGGCCACGGCAGCGGCTGCAGCCGAACGCGCACTGACAGCAGCGATGATCTTGCGGCCTGCCCACAGCACGAGCAGCAGAAACAGCGGCATCAGCAACAGCCAGATGACGATATCCCCGGTGTCCGGCATGCGGGTGGTGGAGCGCCAGTACCACAGGGCGCCCAGCCAGCAGGCGCTGAACGCGGCGGCAACGATCAGGGTTCGGCTCAGCCAGGGACGCATCGGTTCTGCCTTTGCAGGTAATAAGGTGGCATGGTCAGACCTGGTCCACGGTGCTTTGCTGGCTGGCGATCAGCGTTGCGCCGCAGCTGGTCAGGTCGCCGTGGCGGGCCACCGGCTTGCCATCGACGATCATGGTGGGGTCGCCGCTGACGATCACGCACTGCGAATCGCCGTGCAGCGGACAGACGACGGTATCGCCGACGCGCGCAATGGGCACGCCACCGCTGTCGCTGACCATCGATGCGCTCGCCACGACCCCGCCATGCGAGGTCTTGTCGCCCAAACGAATTACGGGACCTGCCATCACGTCTCCCTAAGACTTTCGTTTCATCACGCCGGGCACCCGCAACTCGGTATGCCCGAAATCCATCATCTTCCAGCGGCCGCCCCAGGTGAGGCCTACCGACTCGGCCACCTGGCCGTACAACTCGTAGCCGCGCATGGCCCACGGATCCTTTTCCGTGATCACCAGCTTGCCGTCGCGCAGAAAGGCGCAGTCGGCGGCCAGGCCATGCTGGTGCCAGCTTTGCCAGGCGCCGGCATTGGTGACGCTGCTGCCCATCGAGGCCAGCGCATTCTGGCGCTCGGGGCTGCGATAGCCTTCGAGGATCGCCATGTCGTAACCGTGCTGCTCTTTCATGATCTTGAACACCAGCAGCAAGCGCTGCGTGAATTCGGGGTCCAGCAATGCCCAGTTGCGGCTGGCCGTGCGCAGCAGCGGCCGCTCCACGGCAACGTCAGCGGTCGCAAACACGGCTGGTGGCAGCGTCGCCGGCGGCGCCAGTTGTTCGCCCTGCAGCAGCGACGCCACTTGCGTATTGACTTCGCGGGTCGATACCTCGTAGCCGTCCAGCATATGGCTGCCACCGGACAGGAACACCAGCGCCGGTGGCACTGCCAGCAGCGCCGCCGCCAGCAGCCATGGCCAGTAACGAACGGCTGACTGGACTGGGCGGCGCGGGGTGGCGGGCACTGCAGGCACTGCACCCGCAGTGGACCGCGCAGCAGGCGCGCGCATGCGCTTGATGCCCGCCAGCCATGCGCCCAGCTGTGATTCCATACGCGCTGCGGCCTGCATTGCCATGCCTCGCCCTGCAGGGAAAAACACCAGCCAGCCAATCAGGCAGGCCAGAACAAAATACAGGGCAATTGCCATTAACAACACTTTGACTCCGTGTCCATCCAGTCGCCGACGCCTGGCGCCAGACGGCGTGCCAGATACCCGACGAGCGGTATTTCTTCCAAGTACAACTTACTAGTCTGATAAGAACGGCTCATTCTACCCAACTGTGGAGTCTTCTGCGCAACTGACTGTTGGCAATTGTGTGGGGTATCGCGTTAGTCAATTTATTAGCGTAAAGTATTGCAACAACGATCAGGAGCTTGAATTTTGCAACGAAAAGACAAGATTTCCAGCAATGGACCACCTAGTTTGCTGACCCCTGCACAGCAAGCCGAAGCCGAGCGCAACCGCATACTGTCGACGCTGGAGGCGTCCGGCGGCAAGCGCTCACCAACCTCGTCGCCCAACGCGAGGCACGGTTCGCGCGCGCCCTGGATATGGGCATTCTCGGGCTTGCTGGTGGCGGCCGTGGCTGGCGGCGCGGGGCTATGGTATGGCCAGCAGCGCGAACCATCGACGCCGCTGATCGTTGCTGCGGCGACACCAGAAGCCGTTGCGCAGACCGATGTGGCTGCCAATGGCGCCGTCACGCCAGCAGCGGCTGAACCAGCAACGGCGATCATCGAGGAAGACCACCAGGCACGCTCGGCACCACTGCCGGACGCGCAACCGAGCCTGAGCGAGATGCTTGCTGCCGAGCCGCCAGCGCCACCTGCCGCTGGCGCCACCGGCGACGTCCTGAGCCAGGCGCTGGAAGCACCGGCCGGTTCTGCGCTTGCCGCGGCAGCGGCCGCGCCGGTCGCCGCCAAGGTTGCCGCGAGGGGCGCCGAGCGCGCAAGCGCGCCGGCCAAGCCAAAGCCACCGGTCAAGCGCGTGGCCGCCGTGAAACCTGCGCCGAAGGCGGTACCGAAGCAGGCGCCGAAACCTGCGCCGGCGCCGGACCGCGACGTAATGCTGCTGTCGGCCCTGATCGCGCATGCCCAGGCATCCGAGCCAGCCCCCCAGGCCAGGACCCGTGCCAGCCTCGAACAGGAACTGGCGTACTGCAAGAAGCAGCCGAAGGCCGAGCTGGCCGCGTGCCGCAAGCGGGCCTGCGATGGCCGCGCCACGGCTGCCGCCTGCAAGGTGAAACGATGAGTGTGGCGCTGGTCGACGATGTACTTGCCGCGCTGGCCGGCTTTTCCAGCCGCACCAGGCTGTACGCCTTGCAGCTGGGCGATGACGAAGGCAGCAGCGGCCTGATGGTCGAAGCGTTCGCCGCCGATGACGGCGTACAGTCAATCGGCACGCGCGACGTGATCGTGCTCGCCACCGATGCCGCGCTCGACCTCGCGTCGCTGCTGGGCCAGTCGGCCGTGCTGGAGACCAGCCTGGCCGACGGCACGCGTGCCCGCTTCACGGGCCTGGTCAGCGAAGCGGCAATGCTGGGCAGCTTTGGCGGCCTGGCGCGCTACCGGCTGCGCTTGCAGCCGTGGCTGTGGCGCCTTGGCCAGGTGCGCAACAGCCGCGTATGGCAAGACAAGACGGTGATGGAAATCGTTGACATCGTGTTCCAGGAACACGCACCACACGCCGTCTGGCGCTGGAGTGACGAAACATCGGCCTTCATGGCCGATGCCGGCGCGCGCAGCTATTGCTGCCAGTACCGCGAATCCGACCTGGATTTCGTCACGCGGCTGCTGACCGAAGAAGGCCTGAGCTGGCGCATCGAAGAGACGGACGAGGGCCACGGCGTGGTGCTGTTCGGCGACAGCAGCCAGGCCAGCGCGACCCCCGAGGACGCCAGCAGCAGCGCCGGCGGCGGCATCCGTTTCCATGGCGCGCGCGCCGGCGAAGCGCACGACAGCGTGCAATCGCTGCGGGCACGGCGCAGCCTGCGTGTGGGCCTCTCCACCGTGCTCAGTTACGACTACAAGGCCAAGAAAGCCGTGGCCGCCAGCGTACCGACCGCGGGCGCCGTGGGCGGTCCCAACGCGCCGCTGCTGGAAAGCTTTGATACGCCCGGCCAATACTTCTACGCTGACGGTGCTCAGGCGCGCCGCTATGCGCTGTTGCAGATGCAGGCCAACGAAGCGCGCCGTCACCTGTGGCAGGCCCGCTCGACAGTGCGCACGCTGCGCGCTGGCACCCGTTTCAGCCTGACGCAGGGGCCGCTGCAAGCGGGCGCCGGCACGGGCGACGATGCCGATCCGGCGTATGTCGCACTGCGCGTCGTGAGCGTGGGCGTCAACAATCTGCCCAAGCCGGCCAGGGAGGGACTGGCCGAATTGTTCGGGCCAATCCCGAAGTTGCTCGAACAGACACTGCCCGAGCAGGATCCCGAACTGGCCGCCGTCATCGCCCAGGCCAGCACCAGCGGCTACGCCAACCTGATCGATGCCATCGCGGCCGCTACCCCCTGGCGTCCGGTGGTTGGCGAAAACGGCTTGCGCCACCATCCCAAGCCGACCGCCCACGGCAGCCAGAGCGCGATCGTGGTCGGGCCCGAAGGCGGCGCCAGCGCGAGCGGCGCCGATGAAATCCATTGCGACCGCCTGGGCCGCGTGCGCATCCGCTTCCACTGGCAGGAAGACGCCAACGCGACCTGCTGGGTACGCGTCGCGCAGCGCTCGACCGGCGGCGGCATGGGTAGCCAGTTCCTGCCGCGCATCGGCCAGGAAGTACTGGTGCAGTTCCTTGAAAACGATATCGACCGGCCGCTGATCGTCGGCGCGCTGTACAACGGCCAGGGTGAAGGCGGCACGCTACCGACCCCGGGCGGCAAGAGCGAACAGGAAAGCGACACGGCGATCTTCGGCGCGGCCAACGATCACGCCATCTCGGCGCAGGGCAACCTGGCGGGTGGCAACGGGCCGCTGTGGCACGGTGCGGCGGCGGCGAGCGCCGGTCACCGCAACAGCGCCGCGCAGTGGGGCATCCGCAGCAAGGAATTCGGCGGCAGCGGCTACAACCAGCTCGTGTTCGACGACACTGACAGTCAGGGCCGTATCCAGCTCAAGAGCAGCCACGCCGCTAGCGAACTGAATCTGGGCCACCTGATCCATACGGCCGACAATTACCGCGGCAGCCTGCG
>NZ_JACHBX010000007.1 GCF_014200505.1 Massilia aurea
GATGATAGTGCTGCAACCAGTGTGAAAGTAGGTTATCGTCAGGCTAGTTATATAGAAAAGCCCCACTCAGTGATCTGAGTGGGGCTTTTCGCTTTAGGTGTTGTATTCAGTTGGTCCGATATATGATGATTCATCTGCACAAAAAAGCCCGCTGATTCACATCAGCGGGCTTTTGCGCATGCAGAGGAATCGCGCCTCCTTATGTGCGATCCCGCAAGCCAATTAACCTGTCCAGCAATCCTTCTACCGACGCCGCGATCCGATCCAGACTGGCTTCACGCAGCTGCGCAGTATTGACCACCTGCTCGCTGCGCGATCCGGCCCAGCGAAGCAGGGCGCTGCAGGCATCCGGATGATCGAACAGGCCATGCAGATACGTCCCCATGATCTGGCCATCTGCCGACATCGCGCCTTCTCCGCGCCCGTCGATCGCAAACACGGGCCGCGTCATCGCAGCACCACTCGATACGCCCATATGGATTTCATACCCGCTGACGCGACCCGACTCATCGCCCGGCACGAAGGCACACAGTCCCTCGACTCGCGTCAGCTGCTTGTCACGTGTGAGCTCGGTATCGATATCGAGCAGCCCGAGTCCATTCGACACACCTGGCGCACCTTCGACACCGTGCGGGTCACCAACTGTCTTGCCCAGCATCTGGAATCCGCCGCACACGCCTATAACCTTGCCGCCGTAACGCAAGTGGCGCGCAATCTGCTCACGCCACCCATGCGTATCGAGCCAGGCCAGGTCGCCGCGCGTGTTCTTGCTGCCTGGGAGGATGATCAGGTCGGCGCCGGGAATCGATTCGCTCTCCCGCACAAAGCGCAGATCGACATCGGGATGCGCGCGCAGCGCATCGAAATCGGTGTGATTGCTCATGCGCGGCAGACTTGGGACAACCACGCGAAACGCGCCCTTGCTCGCTTGCGCCGCCTGCACGGCGTCCTCCGCATCGAGGAACAGCCCGTGCAGATAGGGCAGCACGGCCAGTACCGGCTTGCCGGTCTGCGCCTCGAGCCAATCCAGCCCGGGTTCAAGCAGCTTGATGTCGCCTCGGAAGCGGTTGATGACAAACCCGATCACGCGGTCGCGCTCCGACTGCGACAGGCATGATAACGTGCCGACCAGGTGCGCGAACACCCCGCCGCGATCGATGTCGGCCACCAGGATGACCGGGCAGTCGACCGCCTCGGCAAAGCCCATATTCGCGATGTCCCGGTCGCGCAGATTGATTTCGGCCGGGCTGCCGGCGCCTTCGACGATCACCGCCTCGTACTGGGCCAGCAGGCGCGCATGCGATTCGAGCACCGCGCCCATCGCGATCGGCTTGTACTGGTGGTAGTCGCGCGCATTCATGTCGGCACGCACGCTGCCATGGATGATGACCTGGGCGCCCGTGTCGCTCGATGGCTTGAGCAGCACCGGGTTCATGTCGGTGTGCGGCTCGATGCCGGCCGCGATGGCCTGCAGCGCCTGGGCGCGGCCGATTTCGCCGCCATCGCGCGTGACCGCGCTATTGAGCGCCATGTTCTGTGGCTTGAACGGCGCCACCTTCACGCCGCGCTGCTTCAACAGCCGGCACAGCGCCGCGACCACCGTGGTCTTGCCGGCGTCCGACGTCGTTCCTTGCACCATCAGGGTCTGGTAGGGGAACGTGGTCATTTCGGGCGCCGCTGGCGTGCCTGCTCCAGCGCCTCGCACATCGTGGCGGTGCCCTGGATCATGCGGGGCCCCGCGCGATTGAGCAAATGGCCGTCGAGCGTGAACAAGTTATTGCGGCTCACAGCCGTCATGGTGCCGTAGGTTTTCCACAACTGCACGCCGCCATAGTTCTTTTCGGCGGTGGCGATGATCACTTCGGGGTTCTCCTGCAGCACGCTCTCGAGCGTGACCACCGGCGCCGTCACGGCCAGCTTGTCGAAGACGTTCACGCCGCCGCACAGGTGCATCGCATCGGTCAGGATGTGCTTTCCGCTGAGCGTGTACAGCGGCTTGTCCCACACCTGGTAAAAGACACGCACCGGCGCGCGGCCTGCGTACT
This sequence comes from Massilia aurea, assembly GCF_014200505.1. Lineage (GTDB taxonomy): Bacteria > Pseudomonadota > Gammaproteobacteria > Burkholderiales > Burkholderiaceae_D > Telluria > Telluria aurea_B. Next base: position 2,046 of record NZ_JACHBX010000007.1, read on the forward strand.
GCTTGCGCAGGCTGGCCAGCTGCGTGCGCAGCGCGGCCGCCGCCGTTTTGGCTGTCGCATCGGTTCCCATCAACTGGCCAAGCCGCTCGACGCTGTCCGGAATGGCATCCAGCGTCTGCGCATCGCTCTGGAACACAGGGATGCCGAGCTGGCGCACCATCTCGATCTGCCTGTCCGAGCTGTTGTGGCGCCAAGCCACGATCAGGTCCGGCTTCAGCGAAATCAGCAGCTCCATGTCGATTTCGCGGTTCGACCCGATACGCGGGATGCGCTTGGCAGCCTCCGGATAATCGCTGTAGTTGACGGCGCCCACGACGCGGCTGCCGCCGCCGGCCGCGAACAGCAGCTCGGTCACGCTCGGTGCGAGCGAGATGATGCGCAGTGCCGGCTTGGCGACCGTGACGGTCTGGCCGCCATCGTCCTTGACCGTGATCGCGGCCTGTGCACAGGTGATCGACAGGCCTGCAGTCAGGGCCGCCGTCAGGGCAGCCATCAGCATCGTTGTTTTCATCGTTGGTTCCATTCGTGAAGTGCGTGTTCAAAGCGGTGCCATTCAGGTTCGCCTGCCGGCAGGCCGACGCGGATACCGCGCCCGGCATCCCGGAACAGCCGGCACCAGATGCCACGCGCTGCCATATGGGCGTGGAAGGCTTCGGGCTGCATCTGCGGCCACCAGCGAAACAGCGCCGTGCCACTGCTGGCGATGCCGTGTTCCAGCAACAGGCGCGTCATCCGCTCGCTGGACTGGCGCAGACTGGTGCTCGTCGCCTGCTGCCAGGCGCTATCGGTCAGGGCTGCCAGGGCGATTTCCTGCGCCGGACCGCTGATGGTCCATGGCCCCAGCAGGTCAGCCAGATCGCGCAGCAGGCTGTCATGCGCGGCGACGAATCCCAGGCGCAGGCCTGCGAGGCCAAAGAATTTTCCGATCGAGCGCAGCACAATGAGGCCGGGCTGTGAGGCGTGCATCGCTACGCTGAGTGCTGGCGCGGTGTCGCCAAACGCTTCGTCGACGATCAGCCAGCCGCCGCGCGCCTCCAGGCGCGTGGCCCAGTCCATCAGGCGCTCCGGTGCAATCGTCTCGCCGGTCGGGTTGTTCGGATTGACGACGACGACGATATCGCTGACGTCGATCGCCGCTTCCAGTTCGGCATACGCGACCTGCCGCAACTGGTGACCATGCTGGCTCCAGTGGTGCGCGTGTTCCGCATACGATGGCGCCGACACCACCACGCGCGATGGTGCGCGCAGGCGGGGCAGGGCCTGGATCGCGGCCTGGGTGCCGGCCACCGGCAGCACGCGCGACGCCTGGTAGTACGCACAGGCCGCCGCCAGCAGCGCCGGATCCGGCTCGGGCAAACGCAGCCAGGCACTTGGCGATGGCGCCGGCGCCGGATAGCCATGCGGGTTGATCCCGGACGACAAGTCGATCCAGTCGTCGCGCCCGTGATACCGCGCGGCGTCGCGCAGATTGCCGCCATGTTCAAGCATGCGGCGCCCCGATCATGGTCAATACCGCCAGCAGGCAGACGACGCCGAGCCACAGCAGCGTCGTGCGCAGCACCAGCCGCCAGGCGCGCTGGATGTCGCCGGCGCAGGCGGCCGGGCCGGCGCCCAGTGGCGGGCGTTGTTCGACTTCGCCATCGTAGACGGCTGCGCCACCGAGCGACACGCCCAGTGCACCGGCGCCGCTGGCCATCACCGGCCCGGCGTTCGGGCTGCTCCATGCCGGCGCCTGCGTGCGCCAGCAGTGCCAGGCGCTCGCACGCCCCGCACCGGCCAGCAGCACATACGACAGTGCGGTCAGGCGGGCCGGCACATAGTTCATCACGTCATCGATGCGGGCTGCAGGGCGGCCGAACAGATTGAAACGCGTGCTGCGATAACCCCACATCGCATCGAGCGTATTGGCGAGCCGGAATAGCACCGCGCCCGGCCCACCCAGCAGGATGAACCAGAACAGCGTGCCGAACACGGCGTCGTTGCCGTTTTCAAGGAGCGACTCGGCGCTCGCCTTGGCCAGGTCGGACTCACTGGCATTGGCAGTGTCGCGGCTGACGATGCGGGCGGTCAGCGCGCGCGCCTGGGCCAGATCGCCGCTGCGCAGCGCCGCGTAGATCGGGATCGTATGATCGCGCAGGCTGCGCAGGCCGATGCACAGATACAGCAGCACCGCGTGCAGCCACAGGCCGGCAACATCGGTCAGGACCACGAACAGGATACTCAATGGCAGCACTGCCAACGCCCAGGCGAGACTGCCACGCGGCAGGCGCAGGTTGTCGCGGTTCAGGCGCCGTTCGATGAAGCTTGCCAGATTGCCGAAGCCGACCAGCGGATGCCAACGCCGCGTCTCGCCCAGCAGCAGGTCGAGCACAACACCGGCCACCAGCAGCAGCGCCACCGTCGACAACGACAAGCCAGTCAGCACAGGGAACCCTTCAGAACAAGTGGCAGGCCGGCCGCCACCAGCACCGCGCGCTCCACGCGCGCCGCCACTGCCTGATTCAGGCGCCCGGCTTCGTCGGCAAAGCTGCGCGAGATCGCACCCCAGGGCACGATGCCCATGCCGACTTCATTCGACACGAAGACCACGTCGCCGGGCAAGCCCGCATCGAGCAGGTCCAGCAGGGCCGCGCGCTCCTCGTGGAACCGATCCGGCAGCGTCAGGGCGCCGACTTCGGGATACTCCCGGCCATCGCAGAACATCAGGTTGCTGAGCCACAGCGTCAGGCAATCGACCAGCACCAGGCGGCCCTGCAGGCATTCGGTGCGCAGCGTCTGCGCCAGCGCCAGTTCTTCCTCGACCGTGCGCCATTCGGGCGGCCGCTGCTCCCGGTGCAGCGCAATGCGCGCCGCCATCTCGCCATCACCCGCGCGCGAGGTGGCGATATACACGACTTCCCGGCCCGACTCGCGCGCCAGCCGTTCCGCGAAGGCGCTCTTGCCCGAGCGTGCGCCGCCAAAGACCAGCGTCGCGCTCATGGCGCACCGCCAAACAGTGCGGCAACCGCGCGCGGGTTGGACGGGAAGTACCCGTGGAAGTAGGACGCGAACAGCGAGCCGACGCGATACACCGCTTCGCCTGGCGTCTGCGTGCGCTGCTTGACGGTATGCGCCTGCGGCGGCACGTCGGTGGCCAGCAGCGAATAGTGGAACGTGTGACCGCGCAGCTCGCCCTCCGGCGTGGCCAGCGCATGCATGCCGAGGCCAGCCAGGCGCTGTTGCATCGCCACTTCTCCCGGCAGCAGGCCAGCCATCTCCCAGCGCCGGCCATCGCTGTCGGTCAAGCCATCGGCCAGGGCCATCATGCCGCCGCATTCGGCCACGATCGGCACGCCGCGCGCATGCGCTGCGCGGATCGAATCGCGCCAGCGCGTTGCGCCTTGCAGCGCCGCGCCATGCAGCTCGGGATAGCCGCCCGGCAGATAGACTGCGTCGGCATGGTCCGGCACCGCGTCGTCCGAGAGCGGTGCAAAGTAGGTGATCTGCGCGCCGAGCGCCTTGAGCAGCTCGACGTTCGCCGGATACATGAACATGAATGACGGGTCGTGCGCGATTGCGATCGTGCGGCCGGCAAGCGGGGTGTCGATCTGCGCAGGGACGGCGTGTGCCGGTGCCAATGCGGGCGCCATCACAGGCAGCGCATCCCACGCCGCCTCATCGAACTCGATGCTGTCGGCCAGCGCGTCAAGGATACGCTGCAGTTCTTCGACTTCACCTGGCAACACCAGGCCCAGTTGCCGTTCGGGCAGGTGATGCTCTTGGCGTGCCAAGGTGCCGATCAGGGGAATGTCGCGCAGCGACTCCTTGACCATCGCCGCGTGCCCGCTGCTGGCAACGCGATTGGCGATCACGCCCGCCATCTGCACGGGGCCATAGTCACGCAAGCCTTGCGCCACGGCGCCGGCCGTCTGCGCCATCGCCGATGCATCCAGCACGGCGAGTACGGGGATGCCGAACGCACGCGCCAGGTCGGCGCTCGATGGCGCGCCGTCGTACAGCCCCATGACACCCTCGACGAGGATCGCGTCGGCATCCAGAGCCGCATCCTGCAGGCGCTGGCGGCAGGCTTCCAGGCCGACCATCCACAGATCCAGATTGTGGACCGGTGTGCCGCATGCACTTTCCAGCATCACCGGATCGACGAAGTCAGGACCGCACTTGAACACACGCACGCGCTTGCCCATGCGGATCAAACGCCGCGCCAGCGCGGCCGTGACAGTGGTCTTGCCCTGGCCCGAGGCCATTGCCGCCACCAGCACCACGCGCGCGCCGGGATGCGCGCTCATTACCACTCCGTCCCGGCCTGGGCGCCGATCCCCGCCTTGAACGCGTGCTTGACGACGTTCATTTCAGTGACGGTGTCGGCGATCGCCACCAGTTCGGGCGGCGCGCCACGGCCCGTGATCACCACGTGCTGCATGGTCGGGCGGTCGAGCAGGTCGGCGATCACGGTGTGCACGTCGACGTACCCGTATTTGAGCGCGATATTCAGTTCGTCCAGCACCACCATACCGATGGTCGGATCGGACAGGAACTGCTTGGCCAGCGCCCACGCCTCGGTCGCTTTCTCGATGTCACGCTCGCGGTTCTGGGTTTCCCAGGTATAGCCTTCGCCCATCGCATGGAAGCGCACTTCGTCAGGGAAGCGGCGCAGGAAGGTTTCTTCGCCGGTCGACAGCGCGCCCTTGATGAACTGGACTACGCTGACCTGCATGCCGTGGCCCAGCGCGCGCGCCACCATGCCGAACGCGCTCGAGCTCTTGCCTTTACCGTTCCCGGTATTGACGATGATGATGCCGATCTCCTTGTCGGCCGACGCGATCTTTGCGTCGATGACGGCTTTCTTGCGCTCCATGCGCACGCGATGGCGTTCGTTCAGCGCAGCGGTTTGTTCGGGAGTCATGTCGTTCATGCGGAATCCTCTTTGGGGATGAAGATGCGGCGGCCGTGATGCTCGATCATCTCGATCGGGTGGCCGAGGTAGTCGCCCAGCAGCGCGCTCTGCATGGTCTGTTCGTTGGTGCCGGCCTGCCAGCGGCCATCGCCCATCAGCAGCAGCACGTGGGTCGAGATGCGCGAAGCCAGGTTCAGGTCGTGGCCGATCATGACCACGGTCTTGTTCTGCTCGCGGCACAGGCGCGCCAGCAGGCCTGTCACGCTCACCTGGTGCGCCAGGTCGAGCGCATTGGCTGGCTCGTCGAGCAGCAGCAACGGGGTTTGTTGGGCCAGCAGGGCAGCAATCGCCACGCGCTGGCGCTCGCCGCCGGACAGTGTACGCACGTCGCGCGCCGCCAGGTCACTCACGTCCATTGACGCCAGGGCTTCCAGCGCAATCTGATGGTCGTCGCTGCCTTCCCAGTAGCGGTTGGCGTGGTACGGGTGGCGCGCCGAGAGCACGCTTTCGAGCACCGTGTAGGCAAAGGCGTCGTGGCGCGACTGGGCGAGAAAGGCGCGCTCGCGCGCCAGGTCGGTCAGCGGCCAGGCCGCCAGGGCGCGCCCGCCGATGTCGACGGCGCCGCCGTCGGGCTGGTGCAGGCCCGCCAGTGTGCGCAGCAAGGTGCTTTTGCCGGCGCCGTTGCGGCCGATGATGCTCCAGCATTCGCCGGGTTGCGCGGCCCAGTCGAGGCCCTGCACCAGGGTGCGGCCGGCGATGGAGAGACGCAGGTCGTGGGTGGCGATGACGGTCATTTGCGCATGCGGTGCAGTTGATACAGGAAGACCGGCGCACCGATCATCGCGGTGATGGCGCCGACCGGCAACTGCTGCGGCGCGACGATCGTGCGCGCCAGCGTATCGCACAGCACGAGGAACGCGCCGCCGCTCAGGACGACGGCGGGGATCAGCACGCGGTGATCGGGACCAAAGGCAAAGCGGCAGGCGTGCGGCACGATCAGGCCGACGAAGCCAATCGAACCTGCGCTGGTGACGGCGCTCGCGGTAAGCAGGGCCGACACGAAGAACAGGCCCTTGCGCAGCGCACTCACGCGCACGCCCAGCGTGACCGCGTTTTCGGCGTGCAGCGCGACCATGTTCATGGCGCGCGCGCTGCGCATGGCAAACAGCAGCGCGCCGACCAGCACGAGCCACGGCGCCAGGCGCAGCGGCGCGCCGGCCAGGTCGCCGATCAGCCAGAAGATCATGCTGCGCAGGCGCCCCTCGGGCGCGATCGACAGCATGAGGGTGACAAGGGAGCCACACAGGGCCGAGACGATCACGCCGGTCAGCAGCAGCATCGAGGCGCCGCCTTCGGCAGCCTGGCCGCTGCGCAAGTCGCGCCGCGCCAGCGCGTACAGCAGCAGGGAGACGCCGACGGCACCGACCAGTGCGGCCGCATCGACCATCAGTGTGGACGCCATGAGCAGCAAGGCGAGGAGGGCGCCAACCGACGCGCCGGACGAGACGCCCAGCACATACGGGTCGGCGAGGGGATTGCGTAACAGCGCCTGCATCATCAGGCCGGCCAGGGCGAGGGCGCCGCCGGTGGCAAAGGCTACCAGCGCGCGGCTGGCGCGCAGTCCGAGCAGGGATGCGGACAGGGATTCGGGTTGGCCGCTGGCCAATTGGCGTAGGGCGTCGGGGATGTCGCTGAGTGGCACGCGGATGGAACCGGTCATGCCCGAGAACAGCAGGGTGGCGATGGCCAGGACCAGCATGGCGCCCACGATGAGCGTGGCGCGTTGGCGTAATGACGGGACGGGTGCTTGCATGCGGGCCCTGATAGTTGATCGATGCCCGCGGCGCGTGCGCCGCGGGCGGAAAATGCCAGCTTAACGGATGCCGTAGCGCAGCGACGCGAACCAGGTACGGCCGCTGGTGCCGTAGTTGCGCGCCACTTCGTAGTTTTTGTCCGCGACGTTGTTCACGCGCAGCAGCAAGGACCAGTCGGGCGTGAACTGGTACGTGGTGTACAGGTTCAGCAAGCCGTAGCCACCCAGGCGGCTGGTATTGGGCGCGTTGTCGAAACGGTCGCCCGACACGGTCAGCTCGGCGCCGCTTTTCAGCTGGCCCATCACGTAATCGGCCGCGAAGTTGGCGTGTTTCTTCGCGCGGCGCGCCAGCTGGCGGCCGGTGGTGTCGTCGCGCGGATCCTGCCAATCGAGGCTGGCGCGCAGGTTCACGTCCATCAGGCGCGTGCTGCCCGCCAGCGAGAAGCCTTCGAGCGTCGCTTCGTTGACGTTGTAGGCGCAGCTGCGGTTGACACCGTCCGGGCAGGGCGTGCTTGAGACGATCATGTCGGTCAGGCGATTGTGGAAGTACGTGGCGTCGAGGTTGTAGCCGTTGCCGTCGTAGCGCAGGCCCACTTCACGGTTGCGGCCTTTTTCGGGCTTGTTCGTCGCCAGGCCGTAGCCCGGGAAGTACAGTTCGTTGAAGGTAGGGGCGCGGAAGCTCGTGCCGATGCTGGCGGTAGCGCGCAGGCCGTTGCCGAACTCGTAGCCGTAGCCGGCGGCGCCGGTATTCTGGCTGCCGTAGACCGAGCGGTCCTGGCGCGCGCTGACGTCGAACAGGTGATTGGCGCGCTTGGCCGAGTAGGCCGCTGCATACGAATTGGTGATGCGCGTCTTGCGCATCGACGCGACCTCTTCTTTGCGGTGGTTGAACAGCAGCTGCAGCGTGTCCTGGCCGATCGCGACGTTGTTCTGCCACGAGAATTCGTTCTGCTCGGTGTCGATCTGGCTGGCGCCACTGGCCGTGGCGTTGCTGAAGCTGCCCGACTTGTCTTCCGAACGCGCGTACTGCACGGTGCTGCGCCAGTTCGGCAGGAGCTGGTTGGTCATGAAGACGGCGGCGGTATTGAGGTCCGTGTCGCTGTGCACGTCGTAGCTTCCGGAACCACTGGCATCGTACTGGCTGTACGTGCGGCTTGCCAGGAACTGGGCGCCGATCTCGTGACCCGGCGCGAGCGCCATCGACACACGGCCGTTGGCGTTGCGGCGGCGGTAGCCGTCTTCGTCGGCGTTGTAGCCTGAGGCACCGGGCCGCGTGGACGAGAAGCCGTCCGACTCTTCGTAGCCAGCGCCGAAGGCATAGTTGATGGCATTCGGGCCGCCGCTGCTGCCGAAGATGCCTGCGTCGCCCTGCAGCGTCGCGTTGCTGCCCGCGCCGACCGAAGCGGTGACGACCGGTGCGCCTTCGCCCTTGCGCGTGAAGATCTGGATCACGCCGCCGATGGCGTCCGCGCCGTACAGCGTGCTCAGTGGACCGTAGACGATTTCGATGCGGTCGATGGCGCCCAGCGGGATGGCATTCCAGCTGGCGGTGCCGGTAGTGCCCGAGGCGATGCGCACGCCGTCGAGCAGCACGACGATCTGGTTGGCGTTCGCGCCGCGCACGTAGACGCTGGTGGCCGTGCCGGCCGGGCCGTTTCGGGTGATCTCGATGCCGCGCTGGCGCTGCAGGATGTCGGCCACCGAGCCGGCGCCCGAGCGCGCGATTTCTTCGGCGTTGATGACGGTGGTGTCGGCGATCAGGTCCGCAGCGAGTTGCGGCGTGCGGGTGGCGGTGACGACGACGGTGTCAGCGACTTCAGCGATGGCGGTGGACGAGATGAGGGCGAGTGCGAGCGACACGGCGGCCGCTTGCCGGCTTACTGGAAAATTCATGAGTGGTTCTTATCAAAGGCATCCCGCCGACGTCCCCGTGGGCTGGATTCAAAGGATCGCGCTGTGCGCGTATCCACCTTTTGGCCGGTATCCGGGCTGACAAGTATGGCCGTCCGACCTTCCCATGCTTAGAAAAGCACAGTGGTATGAGGGGGCGGTTTGCCGCAGGGCCCGATGAGAGGCTGCAGCACTTGCTTACCGTTGCGGGGGCAGCACGCGTTGGCCCTGTGAAGGGCTTCGTGTTTCCCGTTTAACTGCACCTGCGAACGCAGGTGCGAGCACCAAAACGCGCTCATTATAAGGTGGTTGAACCGGGCATTGTCATATTTCCAGCACCATGACTTCGCCATAGCCGATCTGGTGTGGTGTCGATGCCGCACGCAGCGCAGCATCCCCCAATGTACCGCCGCCGGACATGGCGTGCAGCAGGCGCATGGTGCCGGCGTGGCAGATGACGAGTGCTGCGGCGCACCCTGCGCGCTGGATGTCGGCGCGAAACGTGGCCACACGCATGGCCACCTGCAGGACGTTTTCGCCGCCGCCGGGGCGGTAGTGGAGCAGGTCGGCGTTCCAGGCATCGATCTCGTCCCGCGCGATGTCATCCCAGTGGCGCAGCTCCCACGCGCCAAAGTCCATCTCGGCCAGGCGCGCGTCGAACATGGGCGCGCTTGACAGCTGCTGCGCCAGCACGGCACTGCGCTGCAGAGGACTGGCGTAGACCGGCATGGCGCCGGGAAGGCCTTGACTAGTGAGTGCCGCCAGCACGCGTTCGATATCGGCTGCCTGCGCGGGCAGGTCGGTGCGGCCGTAGCAGTACCCAGCCGGCACGTCCGGTTTCGGGTGGCGCACGAGGTAGAGGCGCATCAGGCCAGCGCGCCGCGGCCGAGTGTGGCCAGCACCGCGATATAGATGGCGACTTCCGCCAATTGCTGCACGGCGCCGAGGCAGTCGCCCGTATAGCCCTGCAGCCGGCGCGTGAATTTATGGGCCAGCCAGCGCGTGGCCAGCAAGGCCGCAAACACGGCCGCGCCAATCGCGGCCAGGTCGAGCAGGCCAACGGCGAACAGCACGAGAGTCGGCACCAGCACCGTGAGCGTTGCGATCCCGAATTCGGCGCTGCTCATGCGCACTGCCAGCGGCTTGGCCTTGCCTTCGGCGCGGGCGTATTCCATCTGCCAGATCAGGGACGTGGCGGCCAGGCGCGAGAGCGGGTGCGCCAGCAGCAGGGCGCCGACGGCGGTGAGGGGTGGCAGCGTGGCGAGTGCGGCCAGCTTCGCGCCCAGCATGCAGACGATGCCGATCGCGCCATATGCGCCGACGCGCGAATCCTTCATGATCTCGAGCGCGCGTTCTTTCGTCATGCCGCCGCCCAGACCGTCGCAGGTATCGGCGAAGCCGTCTTCGTGGAAGGCGCCGGTGAGGTAGATGGTCGCGGCGGTGGAGAGTACCGCCGCCACTGGCGCTGGCAGCCAGTGCGCGGCGATGAAATAGATGGCCGCGCCGATGGCGCCCACCACGACGCCGACCAGCGGGAAGTAGCGCGACGCGTGATTGAGCCAGGCCGGCTCGAAGCCGACCCAGCGCGGGATCGGAATCCGCGTGAAAAACTGCAGCGCAATGAAGAACAGGCGCAGTTGATGGATCATCCCGCGTGCTCGCCCAGTTGTCCCGAGACCTGGGCCGATGCGAACGTCGCCATCTCATTGAGGAAGTTGGCCGCTGCGTGCAGCAGGGGCAGGGCAAGGGCGCTGCCGGTGCCTTCGCCCAGGCGCAGGCCCAGGTCGAGCAGCGGCCGCGCCCCGAGCTGCTCGAGCAGCAGGGCGTGGCCATGCTCGCCCGAGCAATGCGCGAACACGCAATAGTCGAGGATCGCCGGTTGCAGGCGCGCGGCAACCAGTAGCGCGCTGGTGACGATGAAGCCGTCGATCAGCAGCACCTTGCGCAGGTGGGCTGCCTGCAGCATGGCGCCGGCCATCATTGCGATTTCGAAGCCGCCGAAGGTGGCCAGGACGTCGAGCGGTTCGCGCACGCTGGCGTGATGCGCGACGGCAGCAGCAACCACGCGCTCTTTATGGCGGATGCCATCAGGCGTCAGGCCAGTGCCGGCGCCGACGCAGGCAGCCGCCGACTGGCCAGTCAGCTTGTGCATCAGGGCTGCCGCAGAAGTCGTGTTCCCGATGCCCATCTCGCCGAAGCCCACGACATTGCCGGGCAGGTCGCGTGCCATGGCCATGCCGTGTTCGAGGGCGGTAGCGCAGTCCTGCGCCGACATCGCCGGTGCGATGGCGAAGTTGTTCGTGCCGTTGGCGACTTTTCGGTCGAGCAGACCAGCGCGTACGCCAAAGTCGTGGTTCACGCCGGCGTCAATCACGCGCAGCGCGCAGCCATTCTGGCGCGCGAACACATTGATGGCCGCGCCGTTGGCGAGGAAGTTCTCAACCATCTGCCAGGTGACGTCCTGGGGATAGGCGGAAATGCCTTCGGCGACCACGCCATGGTCGGCTGCGAAAACGAGGATGGCAGGCTGGTCGATCGTCACCCGGGTTGTCTGCTGGATCAGGCCCAACTGGGAGGCGAGATCCTCGAGACGTCCCAGGCTACCAAGCGGCTTGGTCTTGTTATTGATCGCGGCGGCCAGGGATTGGGACAGCGCCGCATGGGCGATCGGGGCAATAACAGGAATATGCATGAGTAATAAAAAGGTCGCTATGGGCGGCGGCCACGATATCACAAGAGAAAGCATTGCAAGACCATCCTGGCTTTGTTATAGTCTCGCTCCTCGACGCAGACGCCGCCTCAAACGCAGCGACAGCGAAGAAAAAGAAGGAAAGAAGGGGTTGACGAAAAATGAGAAACACTTCATAATCTCGCCTCTCTGCTGCTAACGAACACAACGCTTCGTAGCAAACGGCAGAAGCAGCACCGAATAAAGTTCTTTAAAAATTAACAGTCGATAAGTGTGGGCGTTTGATGAAGGTGCCAAAGACTTCGGTCTTTGATTACTTAAATTATCAAATGTTCACAAAAAAGAAATACGTTGCTCAGCAATGAGTAACGGTCAGTATTTTGAGTGAGCGACCCCTGCCGCAAGGTAGGGTGGCAGAAATGCCAACAAACAGAGATTGAACTGAAGAGTTTGATCCTGGCTCAGATTGAACGCTGGCGGCATGCTTTACACATGCAAGTCG
>NZ_JACHBX010000008.1 GCF_014200505.1 Massilia aurea
TGCTGCTTCTGCCGTTTGCTACGAAGCGTTGTGTTCGTTAGCAGCAGAGAGGCGAGATTATGAAGTGTTTCTCATTTTTCGTCAACCCCTTCTTTACTTCGCTGTCGCTGCTTTTCAGCGGCGTCTGCGTCGGGCAGAACGAGACTATAACAAACCTGTCACATGTTCGGCAAGGAGCTTCTGAAATTCTGCAGCCTATTACAAGAGCGCACTCAATAGTAATACGCTATCAACACGGTAGAAATATATGGCTTTGTGTGCTAATCGAGAATGACTATCATTTGCCTCTACCGTATTCATACATGCAATCCCAGGAGCCAAGATGGTCGTCGCTGCCAAGAAAACCAGTCAAGTCATCACCCACATGGCCATCGCTTTCGCCATTGCGTACGCACTGACTGGTTCGGTCATGTTCAGCGGCCTCGCGATCATCATTGAGCCCGTGATCAATGTGCTGCTGCTCCCTTTCCACGAGAAAGCCTGGGAGGCCATCCGTGCCCGGGCGCGTTCAGAGCGCGAACGCTATACCCGACGTGCGGCTGAGAAGGTCAGCCAGACTGCCTTGCACATGGTCGTGGGATTTACCGTCATCTACTGCGCGACGGGCTCGCTCGCGTCCGGCGGTATCGCGGCCATCCTTGAACCCGTGTGCAACGTCCTTCTGCTGCCGATTCACGACCGCTTCTGGGACCGGCTCGAACTGCGCGTCGCTGCCCAGCACAGCGCTGCGTGATTCATTTGCGGCGCAGGTTGCGCAGTCCTGAGGGCAGTAGATTGAACAGCCGCACCATCCAGTGCAGCTGCCATGGAAAGACGCAGCGCACAGCGCGCTGCTCGATTGCCTCTATCATGCGACGGACGGCATCCTCTTCGGTCAGCAGGAACGGCTTGCCGCCTGCATTGCCGCCATTGAGTTCACGCAGGCGCGCCGTATCCACATACCCGGGCACGATCGTCGTCACCGCGATGCCCCACGGTGCCAGGGCCTTGCGGTAAGTATCGCAGATGCCAATTGCCGCCCGCTTACTGGCACTGTAGAGAGAATCTGCCGGATAGGCCTTCAGCAAACCGGCGATCGAGGCCACGACCACGATTTGCCCGCGCCCCTGCCCGCGCATCAATGCTCCAGCGGCGTCAAAGGCCGCAACCAGTCCACCGATATTCGTCTGCGTCAGTCCCAGCCCCAGTGCCGGTTCTGCAGATAGACCGGCTGCGTCGACATACTGGCCAGCAGTGACAATCAACAGATCCAGACCGTCACCGCCAAAATCCTGCACAGCGCCAGCCACCGCAGCGCGGTCGGCAATATCAAACGCATAGGTGCGTACGCGCTGCGCGCTGGCCAGTGGATGCCCGTCGAGCCGTGCGAGATCGCGCCCGCACAACGCCAGGTGAGCGCCCTGCGCAGCGTAATGTACGGCCAGGGCGAGGCCGATCCCACTCGTGCCGCCGATGATCATGATGTTCATTGCTGCGTTTTCTCCAGAGCGGCCATCCCCTTGCGATAGCCATAGTCCCATTGCATGCGCACCTGTGCCACGTAGGCATCGTGCGATTCCGGTACGTCCAGGCCGATGCGATTGGCACGCCAGTCGATGCGCTTGCCGATGCCGTGGGCACGCAGGTCGCGCCCGACGTCGCGCGTGTCGACCCAGGCTGCGGCCTGCTGCGCATGAACATGCTGCAGTCGCGCCGCGCCATCGAGCCCCAGCACCGCGCGTAGCGCCGGCAGCGCCAGCCACGGGTTGAAGGGCGACTTGCGCTCCATGATCACCTCACGCGCGAGTGCCTGCGCCAGCTCGATCGGGAACAGGTCGATCACGCCACCCGTATAACGCCGCCCCGCGCTGACATGGCTGGGAAAGTAAAACATGTCGGCCACCGAGATCCGGACCGCATCGTCCACTGGCATCGTCGTGTCGGTCTGCAGATGCGGGGCGATGGCGCCGCTGCTCCAGCGCGGATCGGCTGCCGGCGCGGCATGCCCGGCCAGCAGCGATGCCACACGCTGCGGCCCGAACACGACCTCCTCGAACAGCGTGCGCGAGCCGCGCCTGGCGCCGACATCCTCAGGCCCGAACAGCAGCCGGCCACCGACAATGGCCAGCGCCGGCGCAGCGGGCAGCCTTGCCTGCGGCAGCGGCAGCACCTCGGGCAGCTCGAACAGATAGTCATCGAACAGGTCCGGCACGCGCGGCGCGGCAGTGCCCGTGATCCAGCGCCATGCAGCGCCACCCAGCACCTGCGGAAGCGCTGCATTGACGCCGGGCCGGATCGCTCGCAGGAAGCGGTGCATCGGCGTTGAGGCGATCCAGTCCAGGCGCGCCGGGGCATCGGGCAAACCGGCAATCACTGCCGCGGCGATGGCGCCACCACAGGTGCCCAGCAGCAGATCGGGCCGGCGCCCGCAGTCTTCCGCCGCCGCGTGCACGCCAAGATAGTAGGCAAAGCGAAAGCCGCCTCCCGCCAGCACCAGGCAGCGTGCGTACTGTTCTCGAGTCTCCATCCGATGCATAATGCACAAATGCAACAGCAACCACAAGTCCAACGCCTGCCGCGCCAGCCAGGTGGCGTGTCGATGCGACAGCGCTGGCTGCACCTGGCGCTCAATGGTCTTGTTTTCAGCATCTGCTACCCGCTCGCGAACCTGCTGGCGCACCAGCAGCACACCCGGCGCAGTCTCGCGTTCGCGTGGGATGAGACGATTGCCTTCGCCGCGTGGATGGTGGTGCCATACATCACGTCGGGGCTGATTTTCATGCTGATGTTCTTTGCCGTGCGCACGGCCGAACAGCTGCGCGTAGTCAGCCGGCGCCTGTTGCTGGCCACCGTCGCCGGTTGCCTCGTGTTCGCCATGGTGCCGGCCCGTTTTGCATTCGAACGGCCGACTGTGCACGATGTCGTGCCCGCCGCCCTGTACGGGTGGCTGGACCTGGTCGACCAACCGTATAACCAGTTCCCGTCGCTGCACGTGGCGTACTGCGTGATCTTCTGGTGCGCCCTGCGCCCGTTGTGCGGCGGGTGGACCAGAGCCGCGCTGGCAGTCTGGCTGCTGCTGGTTGGCGCCAGCACGGTATTCACGTGGCAGCACCATCTGCTGGATGTGGCGGGCGGCATCGTGCTGGGCCTCGCAGCCACCGCAACGATCCGGCCCGGCGCAACGCGTGCCCATGCGGTCGCCTTTTCTTACCTGATCATGGCCGCTCTGGCCCTGTTTGGCGCAATCGCGCTGGGCAGCCCGATCGCAGCGTATGCGGCGGCCAGTCTGCTGCTGGTAGCGGCCGCGTACCGCACGCGACGTGCCGGGTTCCTTGGCAAGCAGGCTGGCCGCCACCCACTGCGCGCCTGGCTGCTGTTCTGGCCTTATCTGGCCGGTTACCGCCTGACCTGGCTGCTGGTGCGGCTACGCGAGCGGCGTCGCCCCGCGCTGATGCAGATGGCGCCCGGCCTGTGGATCGGCCGCTGCCTGAGCAATGCCGAAGCACGCCGGCTGCCGCCCGATTGCCATGTCATCGACCTGAGCGCCGAGCTGCCCGAAACGGCGCGCCTGCGCGGTAACTACCTGCATATTCCCCTGATGGACCTGCACGCGCCCCGCCCCGCCCAGCTACGTGCGGTGCTGGCCGCAATCGCGCAGCAGCATGCGGCAGGCCGTCCCGTCTACGTCCATTGCGCCATGGGCTACAGCCGCAGCCGGCTGATTGCCCGACTCTATCTACGAAAGCATCCGCCATGTCCTTCTCGATCTACCAATTGAAACCCCGCTTCCAGCAACTGCTGCGGCCTGCACTGGCGGCCCTGGCGCGCGCCGGTGTCACACCCAACCAGATCACGCTGGGCGCGATGGTCCTGTCGATGGCCTATGGCCTCGCACTTGCGCTCGATCCGGGTAATGCCGCGCTGTGGTATGGCCTGCCGCTGTTCCTGCTGCTGCGCATGGCCCTGAATGCCATCGACGGCATGCTGGCCACGGCAACCGGCAACAAGACGGCCCTTGGCGCCATGCTCAATGAGTTGTGCGACCAGTTGTCGGATGCGGCGCTGTACCTGCCATTCGCGCTGGCGGCCGGGATCCAGCCGGTTGTGGTGGTGCTCGCCGTCGTGGCAGCGCTGCTCACCGAGTTTGCCGGTGTGCTGGTGCAGGCGCTTGGTGCGCCGCGCGGCTTCGAGGGCCCGATGGGCAAGAGCGACCGCGCCTTTGCCTTCGGCGTGGTCGCGCTGCTGATTGGTACCGGAGTCGCGCCCATCTGGGCCAACGGCGTGCTGGTACTGGTGCTGCTGCTGTCGGCGCTGACCGTCTTCAACCGCCTGCGCCGGGGACTGCATCCTTACGCGCCAGCGACACGCTGAAGATCCCCTCCACACCGATTGCCGTGTCGAGCTTGCGCGCACCGGCCAGGGCAACCAGCGCATCCATCTCGGCCTGCGGGCGCGGGCGCATCTTCCAGGGCTTGCCCTGGTGGTTCACCAGCGTGTAGGCGATCATGTCCAGCTGCGGATGCCACGGCTGTGCAGTGTAGATCAGGTAACCGCCCGGCCGCAGGCTGCGCACCACGCCCTCGAGCGAGGCCAGGACCTGCGCGTTATCGCTGAACAGCTCATACAGCCCGGAGACGATCGCGATATCGTAGCGGCCTTCGTGACCGGCGTAGCTGTCGGCGCTGAATGCATCGCAGCGCTGCACGTCGACCGGCACCTGCAGCTGGAGCGTCTGCGCCAGCTGCACCGCGTTGTCCACGTTGTACTGCATATAGTCGCGCAGCGTGACTTCGATGCGGCGGTCCTGGAACCGCTTGACCGTCTCGAGCACGTAGCGTGCCGAGCCGGCCGCGATGTCGAGGATGCGAAGCGGCTCGTGCGCCGGATGGGCCGCAATGCGCTCGGCCAGCATGTGCTGCAGCTGCACCTTGCGCACCCGCACGCCGCGCCAGCCGACCGCGTCGAGATAACCACGGTCGATGATCTTGCCCACGCCAAGCCGGCCGCCGGCCTGATTGCGGTAGACGTAATCGAGCGACTCGCCCGAATCGAAGCCGTTCTTCAAGCCGATGCGCATGCCGTCGCTCAGTGGCCCCAGCACGCCCAGCATCGTGCGCTGCAAGCCGAACCAGGCGCGCGTGGCGGCGCTGCCGCTTTCATCGCGCTCGAGCGCCGCATAGGCCTGCGCCGTGTGACCACTGCGGTCGGCGCCGAGGTACTGCGCCGGCGCGCGCGGCGCAGCGGCAAAACAGGCGGTGATGAAGTCCAGGCTGGCCTGGATTGCCACCGTGGTGTCGCGCTCATAGAACACGGCGTGGTAGCAGTCCTCCAGCCGCACGTAGCGCTTGATCGGGGAACTGAGGCGCTCGAAGAAGCGCTGCTGCGGCGCTTCTGCCACCACGTAATCCTTGTCCGCGGCCAGCATCAGCACCGGCACGTCAATTGCCGCGGCGTCGCCGACGATCCGTTCGGCCGTGTCGTTCAGTTCGAGCAGGATGCGGGCCGAGATGCTTTTCGCGATCAGCGGATCGCTGGCGTACGCATCGGCTTCTGCCTTCGAATGCGTGAGCATGCCGGGGCGGATGTAGCTGGTGACGAAGAGGTCGGGCTTGAAGCGCCGCGCAAAGCGCAGCGCAGGTTTGGCCAGCGGGACGTACAGCTTGATGCTGAAGGCGGCAGCGGCCATGATCAGGCCCCGGATCGCCGGCGCGTAATCGTGCACCCAGGTCGCGGCGACGACCGCGCCGACGCTGTTGGCCACGACGATGGTGTCTTGCGGCGCAATGCCGTAAGTCGTCGCGACGTGTTGCGCAAAGCGATCGAGGTCGTCGACCAGCGTCGCGAAATCCGGCGCGTCGCCACGTTCGCCGGGCGAGTGGCCGTGGCCGCGCGCGTCATACGCAAACGCCCAGTCGCCCTGCATGCCAAAACGCTGGACCAGCGGCGCGATGCGCCCCGAATGTTCATGCCCACGGTGCAGGAAGATCAGTGCGCGCGGTGGCCGCGTGGCTGGCAGCACCGCTGGTTTCCAGGCGCGGTAGAACAGGCGCGTGCCGTCGCTGCCGGTGAAGCCGGATTCGATCGTGGTCCATGCCATTGGGTGTTCGAGTTTCATGCTTGTCCTTGTTGGGTGATGCGCAGCAGGCAGTACAAAAGGGGAGCGGTCAGGACCAGGCTGTCGACGCGGTCGAGAATACCGCCATGGCCCGGAATCAGGGCAGAAAAATCCTTGATGCCCAAACGGCGTTTCGCCGCTGAAAACATCAGGTCGCCCGCAAAGCCGGCCAGCGACAGCAGGAGACCGAACACGGCAAGCGTGAGTGGGCCGGCCAATTGCAGATAACTGCCAAGTGCGAGACTGACGACTTGCGATACCACGATCCCGCCGGCCAGGCCCTGCCAGGTCTTGTTGGGGCTCACGCCGGGGGCGATCTTGTGACGGCCGAACAGCTTGCCTGAGACGAACTGGGCAATGTCGTTCAGTGCGGTCAGGATGAACAGATACAGTGCCCACCCAAGGATGGTCTGTTCGCCGAACGGCAAGGTGGTGAAGATGGCCAGGATCAGCATCGCACCGGCGGTGACCAGAAAAGTCAACCAGATCAGTGCGCCGGGCCCGGGCCGGCGCCAGCAATACAGCGCACCGATCGCAAGGACAGTCGCAATCAAGGGCAGTGCCATGGCCGGAAAAAAGAGGCCGATAGCGATGGCGCCAAGCAGGATGCCGCCAGCACCGAAGCGGAAATAGCGGCCATCAACATGGGTGTCAAGCTCGGCAATGGCCAAGATGCACACGAGCAGACACAAGGCAGGCAGGCCCAGTGGATAAGCAAGCAGCGCAAGGGTAACGATGGGGAAAATTCGCCACCAGGCATTGACCTGATGCTGCAGCATCGACGGTGCCGCGCCGCGCGCCGCGCGCCGGATGGACAGCGACGCCACGGCCAGCAGCGCATACAGTGCGGCCAGGGCTATGCCGGGCTGCGGTCCGGCGTCAAAGAACGGAAACATCGTGGCTGCCGAAAGTTGCTATCAGTGAATTATAGCGACTTACCGACTCTTCGTTGCCTGTTTAGCAGCTTATTGATGGTGTTGGAACGCCGATGCACGCTGGCATCGCGGCCAGCATGGCCATACCACATTGGAGGATGACTACTTCGAGGCATGCAGCTCGCTGTCAGACGCATCGGCCTTCATCTGACGGAACAGATGCCAGGCCATGGCGGCAAGAGCGGCGAGGCCGCATACCAACATGCCCCATAACCAATACCGACGGTTGCTGCCGGTAGTACTACTATCCTCCGCGGTCGTATCCGACCGTTGCTGTCGCACGAGCGCCCCGGGTGTTGCGGATTCGAGCTCGGCCAATTCACGGCGTGTGAAACCCGGCGCAACCTGGGATAGCGGCACGCTGGCAACTGTCGCGCTGGCGCGGCCGAACGCCAAGTGGTAGGGTGCCTTGCCAGCCGCCACAAACACGATGGTCGCAGGCGCCCAGCGCAAGCGCAAGGCCGGTCGCTCCAGAATAGGCGTCAGTGGCCGGGCCACCCAGGTGGACGCATTGGTGGCGGTAATCTCGACGTCGCCCGATACGCGCTGCTGTCCCTTCTGTGACAGTTGATAAAAGGTTGTATTCAAGATCGGCTGCAACTGCGTGACGACCCGTTCCCCCGGTTTGCGACTACGCGTGGTCTGGTACTGCCCCACCATCACCGGCATGACGACGTTTTGTCCTTGAAACACGAAGCCGACAGTGATTGCCGGAATCGCGACAGGTGCGGCATACAGTACATCGCGGCCCTCGGCAGCTGGCACCCCCGGCAGAACGATGGTATCGAGTTGTGTGGCAGCATATTGCTGCACGACATATTCGGCATTAATGTCGGCAAAGGCGAGCGGCTTGCCGTCGAGCCAACGAAGACGGGCGTAACGAAACGACTGCGGCGAAAACTCGATGCGGTGCTTGCCGACGCTTGCGCCGCGATCGTTGACCAGCCAGCTGACTGCCGCTTCGGCCAGCAGGTCCCAGTCTTGCAGGTCATTACTTGCATCGAGCGCGACATGCGCGTTGTAGCTGCTCATCCCTGCGGGCAGCGATAACGTCAGTGCGCCTACTGGGGCTGCTGCGCTGACCTTCGCCGCCAGCGCCGCCGGTTGAAGGTCGAGGATCAGGCTTTGCAGCGTATCGCTCGCTGCGCGCGATGGCGTGGTCACCGAAATGACGGCGCCATCGCTGCGGGTGCGGATCTGCAGGCTTTCGGACATCGGCCCTGCGTCCCGGGCCGCGCCGTACAGTGGAAAAATGGCGACTGGTGCAGCGGCTCTCTTCTCGACGGCGGGTGGCGCCTGATCGACCAGTGCGAAAGGCATGGATGCGCCGACAGCGTCGAACACGCGCAGATCATGCAACGCCGACGAACGCGCGTTCAGATAAACCGCACGCGGCAGTGGTAGTTGCACGACGGCCTGACTGCTGACGACGCGCAAAGGCAGACGATACGAATAGTCGGCAGGCCCATCGGTGGGGATGGCTGGATTCGCGGTGCTGACAGCGACCGCCAGCACGAGTGCCATGATGGCGCAGCAACGCCTGTAGAGAGAAGTCGGCATGGGTGAGGCTCCCGGTCGGTCAAGCTGGCGCAGCGATTGACGCCTCTTGTGGTGCTTTCGGATACGGCGCCAGATAGCCGACCAGCAGCAGCAGCAGGCCGACACCAACGAACGACACGACGCGCGCCATGCTGCCCTCACTGGCCAGATCGACCAGAAACAGCTTGCCCACGACAATGCCGTACAACAGTGCGCCGACCCACCAGATTCGCCGTTGGACCATCCGTGAGGAAATGCGCATGAGCACGAAAGCACTCGCCCCCCAGGCCAGGGAGAGCAAGGCCTGCACCGTTTGCGAAGCAGCGAGGTCGGCAAGCCGGTAATCGATGCCCAAATAGTGCGCCGCGCTTCGTAGCAGCATGAGATTGAACCAGAGCCACGCTGTTACCACGCTGGTCATTCGCAGTGTGTGCAGAATGGGCTGGTCCAGCGCAAGCCGGGCGGCAAGCTGCCGCAAAGCGCTCACCCACAGTATCAACACGAACCCGGTGGTCAGATCGAGCGGGTTGAGTAGTGGCAGGTAAGGTAACGGCGCCATCGCCCCATCGTGCCGCAGATTCCACAGGGCGATCGGCAACATCGTCAACATGATCCCTACTGGAATAGCAATCGATCGGTACCAGTCGGCAATCGGCGCAGTAGGCCAGCCCCCCTTCATGCTTCGGCGCAGCACCCCGACGAGGACCAGCATCATTGCCCACGTCGGCAGGTAATTGCTCCATGCCGCGTCCGTGATCCAGCCGCCCTGCAAGATCAATGCGCTGTCGGTTGGCGTGGCGAGCCAGCCGTCGATCAGGATCGCGCCGGTTGGCCACAACGCGAGCCACGGCCCACCCGTGCGCACGGCGTGCAGCAGCTGCAAGACGGTGCGGTTCAAGAATGAACCGCCGGTATGCCAGCGCAGCATCGCCTGTTCGCTGCCCAGCCATGCAACTGCCCATGCGATCCAGAGCGCGGCGTCTGGAAGCGCATGCATGCTGTACAGCAATGCAAGCGAATGCAGCGTGATGATGCCCAGCGCGGCCCAGCAGACAAGGGCAAACCAGCGCAGATCGGGCCAGGTGAAGCGAGCGGCGTAGCGTACGCACGCGATCGACGTGGCCGCGATGCCAAGCACATACAGTGCGAGCCAGAGGGAATCCACGCTGCCCAGGGTGACAGGCAGATAGCCGACGAACCGACCGGCTGCGACATTCAGAGTGCAGACCCACCAGATGCCGCTCCACAGCAGCAGTAACGGTGACAGGTAGCTGCCCTCTTTCCCGGACGCGGCTCGCTGCAGCGAGCGACTGGTGGCGAACGCCGCCACGGCCAGGATCACCAGGCCAAGCAAGGGCATCTCGTCATTTGGCTCCACCATGCTCAGCCATGACAGCCCGGGTGTCGTCGCGATGGCCAGGCCGATGGCGCCTGCGATCTGGGTAGCCAGAACCAGTTGGCGCGCGGTTGTCCAGACCATCCGCAGACTGAGGGCATACAGCAGCAATGCCGTGAGCATCGACCCGATCACGATCCAGTCTGCCAGGATGGCGCCCGAGAAGCGCAGGGTCGCTTCTGTCAACCATCCGGCCAGCAGCCACAGCACCGCGAACATCAACGCCGTGTTGGCCAACGTATTGGCGGCCAGTGAAGACAGATCCTGCCTGTCGATGCTGTTGTCGCTCTGGCGGAATGCCAGAGCCACCGCAAATGCGCCGGCGGCGAGCAGCAAGAACCCCAGCCACAAGTTCGCCGTCAGTGCTGCAGCCATGTGGATATGAGACAGCGCGGTCATGAAGCTGGCCCAGGCGCCAGCCTGCAACAACAGTCCACAAACCCAGATGGCACGCCGCTGGTGGCGCAAGCCGAACCACACGAAGCCGAATCCTTGCAGCGCCCATGCGGCCGAGGTCCAGCGCGCATCCAGGGCAAACGTGATCGTCAGCGTGCCGAAAATGGTGCCAAGGACGGCAAAGGTCCGGACCAGGGTGCGCCAGCGCTCCTTGCCGGCACGCCAGAGAATCGTTCCGGCCACGAGATAAAATCCGCCCAGCCCCAGTGCCGAAAATGCCAGTCCGAATGGCATGTCCCTGACCAGCCCGACCTGAAACCCGAAGGTGAACAGCGGTGTTCCCATGATCAGTGTGACATCGACATAATCCTGCAACCGTGTTCTCGTGCGACCCGCGAATGCGAAAGGGATAGCTGAGTAGCACAGGAAAAAAAGAATCAAAAATGCCTGCGCTGACGTGTAATGGTCCGGGGTGTACTGCAACCCGCCCCATGCCCCGGCGACACCGAACGTGAAGACAAAGCCCAGCAGATTGAGCTGGTGCCACGAACGCTTGAACGCCAGCGCAAACACGCCGACGTTGAGCATCGCGTAGTAAGAGAACAAGGCGATGTGATTTCCCTGTCCGGTCGATAACAGCAGCGGGCAGGCGAAGCCGCCGGTAATGCCGAATGCCGCGAGCCACGGTGCCTCCTGCAAAATGGCAAGAAGGCACGTGAATACCGTAAGCGACACAAGCAAGGCAAATGCGAATCCCGCCGGTATCAAGGCGTAGCGCTGGAATGCGCTGAAGATCACCAGCATCAGGATGGCGATAGCGGTTCCCTGTACCGGCAAGCCGATCCCGCTGTGCTTGCTACGCAGGCGCCAACCCCATCCAAGAAGACCCATATCGGCCAACACCAGCGCGGCTAACCGCAGTTCAATCGGGATGGTGATGGTCGCTGCAACATACTTGAGCAGAAATGCAATGCCGATAAACAGGATAACCAAGCCGAGCTTGGCAACCAGATTCCCGGTTATCAGCCAGGTTTTGGCCGCAACCAGCCAGCGAGGTGGCGGGGATACCGCTTTGGTTGAAGCATCAGCGTCCAGCGGCGGCGTGATCTCTTCGTGTTGAATCGGGCTGCCACGGCTGCGGCCGCGGCGGGGAGTACCTCGTTTTGCTTGTGGCGAACGATGGATTGTCTGGGCGTCATCGGCAATCGCACTCGCACTCGCACTAGCAGCGTCCTCCCCCTGGACTTGTGCATGGGCGCTATCTGGCAAAACGGCAGGTGGCACCTGTTCAACATCATCCGTTGGTACTGCGTAAACAGCCATGTCGGCAGGACGAGGCGTCGGTGTTTCCAGCGGTGCCGGAGAGAGCTGTTGGATCTTCTCGCGGAGCAAAACCAGCTGCTCTTCCAATTCGTTGATTTGATAGCCGCGTCGCAGCCCCACAAGCCAGGCTGCAATGAAGGGATAAGCCGCTATTATCAACACCCATGTGGTGATCTCACGCATAGCGGCCCTTCATGTGAAGTACTTGGTTCCGCCAGTCCGGACCAACGCATCATGCGACAGTCCCCTTGGCGTCAAAGAAATAGTAAGAGCCTGAAGCATGTGCAGAAATGAACCTGTTTGACCGTTGCGCCCGATCAAATCATGGGGTTGGTACGTGGGGTTTTGCTGCCACAGTGTGGCCAAGGGCGTATGACAGAGGCGGCAAATTCTAGCGGCCCTGAGGATGAGCAGCACTCCGATCAGGAATGACAACGTGTGGGAATGGATTGGACAGTTGATGGATCAATCGCATAAAGTCGATCGCCCAAAGCGAAAAGCCCCACTCAGATCACTGAGTGGGGCTTTTCTATATAACTAGCCTGACGATAACCTACTTTCACACTGGTTGCAG
>NZ_JACHBX010000009.1 GCF_014200505.1 Massilia aurea
GATGTGCTCAATGTGCAGGCGCGCGATCAGGTGGACATCATCAGCGTCAATGCACATGTCGACTGGGCGGCGGCCAAGAGCATCAGTCTGTCGACGGCGGGCGGGGCGAATATCACGATCGAAGGTGGGAATATTACCGTGCAGTGTCCGGGGAAGATTACGATACATGCGGCCAAGAAGAGTTTTACCGGGCCCAAGAACGTGAATTTTCCTTTGCCTGTAATGCCGCGATCCATTTGCAAAGAATGCTTGTTGAAGGCTGCGGCGATGGGCTCGCCGTTCGCAGCAAAAGGGGAATGAACTTGGAGCTTGGAGATCGTTCTACCGGAGCTGTCGGGGAAGGGATGCTTGAGTTGTTAGATCGTCGGCTTCTCGACGACGGCGCAAAACTTTATAGTCTGATTGACGGTGCTAAGTTCAGTAGACTCAACCGCTTGGTGTCGCCTCAAGATAAATCAATTGAGCTCTACTCATTACTGGGTGAGGCGGCAGTTGCTGATGCAGTCTATGCGGGTCCCATCCTCATTTTGCATAAAGCCCGTGAGAACTGCACTTTATTGGCCAAGTTGCTGGATGAATACAATAGTGCCGGATTCATATCACTAATTGTGTCTGCTGAAAATTTGGCAGATTTAGTGAAACGGTTGGTTTGGCTCACAGAAGTGAGACACGAAGACGGTACTGAGTGGGTAATGCGTTACTACGATCCGACCATATTGCCTCACTGGCTTGACGTGCTCGATGTCGAACAGCGAACGAGCGCGCTTTCCGGAACACTTCAATGGCTGTTCAAGAATGTTCGTGGAACAAATCAAGCGGTTGATTTCGGAATTTTCGGCTCAGCGAAGATTTTAGACTCGCGCCCTATGTTGTTGAGTGATGGGCAATGCGATGATTTAATGGCGCTAGCCATGCCGTACATTGTTATGAGCCAATTAAGTAATGATAATCCAAAAGTGCTCGATAAAATTCCAAAAAATGAGCGCTATGATTTTTTTTATAGGCAAATCGAAGTCGCGAGAGGCCTTAAGGTGATCTCTGCAGTCGATATCAAAACATTCTGTATTTTAGCAGTTATGTTTGGTCCAGAATTTAGCACGCATCCTTCCATTATTAAGGCAGCTGAAAGTTCCAATGCAGATATTTCATTCAGCGAGAAAGTGATGGAGTGGTCGGCTGAACAGTGGGAATTGATCGAAGCAGAGATGCTATTATTATCGTGAGCAGCGGATGTATGAAAAAAATTATACTATTGTTTGCTGGAATTTTTTCTTTGATAGGGTGCGAGTCCAAAGAGGAGGAGGCACGTCGACAGGAGGAGCTGAGAAGGACAACCTTTACAACTACTATATATAACTACACGAAATTTGATCTGTTTAATGTTATGTATAAAGTTGCCTCTATTCCATTTGACGTTGAAACTGCTGTCAATGGCGGATCGGTATTCTTCCGAAACTCCGACAAGGTCAGTATGGATAACGGCCAAGAGGTGGCCGGGGGTGGTGACACTTGCTGTCTTATATGGAGTGAAGCAACCGATAGGCCGTTGAAAATCAGGGTGATATGGAGCGTCGTCTATGATCTTGATTATTTCGACGGGAAACTTGGCGACAAACGAGATACGCGCAGTTTTAAGGGGCGCGGGGGCGGAAGCACTTGGTGCGAAGCTATCGTGGATGTCCAACCCGCGAATTCGAATGTCAAAGCCGATAAAGTTGTCTTGCACTTCCTTGCTGACGGAACGATTAAGGCTGAACTCGCCACGTTTCAAAGCCAAAAGCCGCTTCCTTACACATACGTGAAGCGACACGCGGTTCCGCTTCCTGAAGGCCAATTTTGTAAAAATGAGATCGACAATCCTTTATACGGGATTCCTCGCACGCCACATAGGGAATGAATTATGGGCAATCTAACAGTTCGTCGACTGAGCGATTTAACTAAAAGCGAGGAAGTTCGCAGAGGGGTGAACCGTAGTCGAATGGGATGGCTTGAGAATTGCAGCGATGCGAAAACTTGTAAAAAGCCAATCTGGATTACTTGCTTTTTCGATGGAACAGGAAATAACTTCGAATTTGACGGTAATGGTGAACTGAAACCTCACATCGAAAAGTATAGCAACATTGCAAAGCTGGCGAAATTTTGCCACGTTGAAAATAACTCGATTGATCGAATTTATGGCTTGTACGCCCCGGGAGTCGGCACACCATTTCTTGATGTTGGTGATAGCGGCGGCGGCTTAGACAAGGCGCTCGGCATGGCGCAGGCATCGAAAGGACAGGCGAGAATCACATGGATGCTGGATCGCCTCAAGCAGCGTATCGATGTTCATATGCCTCATGTGAATCAAGTAAATGTGGCTGTATTCGGTTTTAGCCGAGGCGCCGCGCAGGCACGTGCGTTTGTGCGACAACTGGCAGCACAGTGTCAGCAACAAGATGATCATCTGGTCTGGGTAAAAAGCGGAGGCAGTGTGCCTCCCCGCATAGAATTTTACTTCCTTGGAATATTTGATACGGTTGCCTCTGTCGGATTTGGCGGCAGCCGCTTCGAGTCTGCGTTGCCTATATTTCTTAGTTCTGCGTTACCTATATTTCCTGGTGGCTTGGCGCTTAGCGCAGTCGACAATGGAGGTCATTCGGACTGGGCATCAGATTTACGTATTCCATGGTATGTACGGAAGTGCGAACATTACGTAGCTGCGCATGAGGTCAGGGAAAAATTCCCATCTGATTCAGTTCGAGATAACCAGGCGATACCCGAAAATTGCCGCGAGGTATTCTACCCTGGTGCTCATTCGGACGTTGGCGGAGGATACGACGATATGAATCAGGAAGGAAGATCGAATCATCTCTCTAGAATTCCTTTGTGCAACATGTTTTTAACTGCTTATTCAGCCGGCGTCCCCTTTGATCCTCCAAGCAAAATATTAAAGGAGTACGGGTCATTGTTCATGATATCGACTGAACTTGCATCATGTTTTAAAGTCTACGTGAAACATGTTGAGACAAACGGCACACTAGAGAAACAGGTCATTAGCCATATGGGCTGTTATTATCACTGGAGATGGGGACGTACGGAGCGTCAGAGGGCAGCTCTGAAGGAGCGTCAAGCAATGATCGCGAGAGGCGAGGCAGTGATGTATGCAACGCCAGACGCCTATATGACGACTACCGACCGTGAGTGGGAGGCCGATGTTCAAAATATCGCTAAGAAAAAAACAGGTCTTTTTCGGAGTTCCACTGAGCCACTTGAGGACGTGATATTCGATGCTTGGACAGGTAAACTTCGAAAATCGATGCCAACTTCTGAGCGCGATCTCTTTGACAAATTTTTTGATCGTTATGTACATGATTCTGTGGCAGGATTCAAAAATCAGATGAGCGATTCAAGTGTTGGAATAATTGAATTTAGCCGTTGGAGTAGAAATCGTCAATATTTCTTAGGAAAGCGCGGTAAAAAGTTCCTTTACTGGCGGTATGAAGGGGTAAAACCGCATGCAAGTGGAGCGAGAGAAGCAATGCTCTTGCCGAAGGATCCAACCGGTGGTCAAGCGGCGATCGCATGAAGCTGTCATAGATCTTTGCAGCATTCGATCTATGACGAAAACTCCTAATGTCTAATGCGTTGCCCGCGAAGCCACATTGATCTGTTCGAGGCCATCGCGAACAGGCACTGCCTGAGCAGGATCCCGAACTGGCCGCCGTCATCGCTCAGGCCAGCACCAGCGGCTACGCCAACCTGGTCGATGCCATCGCGGCCGCTATCCCGTGGCGTCCGGTGGTCGGCGAAAACGGCTTGCGCCACCATCCGAAACCAACCGCCCACGGCAGCCAGAGCGCGATCGTGGTCGGGCCCGGCGGCGGCGCGAGCGCGAGCGGCGCCGATGAAATCCACTGCGACCGCCTCGGCCGAGTACGCATTCGCTTCCACTGGCAGGAAGACGCCGCCGCGACCTGCTGGGTACGCGTTGCGCAGCGCTCGACCGGCGGCGGCATGGGCAGCCAGTTCCTGCCGCGCATCGGGCAGGAAGTACTGGTGCAGTTTCTCGAAAACGATATCGACCGGCCGCTGATCGTCGGCGCGCTGTACAACGGCCAGGGTGAAGGCGGCACGCTACCGACCCCGGGCGGCAAGAGTGAACAAGAGAGCGACACAGCGATCTTCGGCGCCGCGAACGATCACGCCGTCTCGGCGCAGGGCAACTTGGCGGGTGGCAACGGGCCGCTGTGGCACGGTGCGGCGGCGGCCAGCGCCGGTCACCGCAACAGCGCCGCGCAGTGGGGCATTCGCAGCAAGGAATTCGGCGGCAGCGGCTACAACCAGCTCGTGTTCGACGACACCGATAGCCAGGGCCGTATCCAGCTCAAGAGCAGCCACGCCGCTAGCGAACTGAATCTGGGCCACCTGATCCATACGGCCGACAATTACCGCGGCAGCCTGCGCGGGCTGGGCGCCGAACTCCGCACGGACGGCTATGGCGCGGTGCGCGCCGCCACGGGCCTCTTGGTCACGAGCTACAAGATCACCCATGGCGCGGACGCACGTGAGCCGGCTGGCGACAATGTGGCGGGGATCGCCATGCTGAAACAGGCGGTCACCCTGGGCGAGACCTTCAGCGCGGCAGCGACGACGCATCAGACGGTGGCGTTCGCCAGCCATCTCGGCGCTGCGAAAGCCAATGCCAGCAAGCTCGACGACAAGGAAGCGCCGCTGCCGGCAATGCTGACGGCGGTCTCGGGCATGCTCAGTGGCGAGAGTATGGACGCGGCGCGCGGCGAGATGCCTGCCAAACCGGTTGCCCCGGCCGATGGCAAACTGCCCAACAGTAGTTCGGCTGTGATTGCCATTGCCGCCAAGGCCGGCCTTGGTGTGGTTGCCGCGAATGATCTGCAACTGGCCAATGGCGAGACCATCACGTTGATGAGCGGTCAGGATACGCAGTTTGTCACCGGTGGCCAGTTGCGGATGCATAGCGGGCAGGCGATCGGTATGCTGGGCGGTGCTGTAACAGCGGGTGCGGAGAATATCGGCCTGCAACTGGTTGCAGCGAAGGGCGCGGTGGATCTGCAGGCACAGGGCGATGTGCTCAATGTGCAGGCGCGCGATCAGGTGGACATCATCAGCGCCAATGCGCATGTCGACTGGGCGGCTGCCAAGAGCATCAGTCTGTCGACGGCGGGCGGGGCGAATATCACGATCGAAGGTGGGAATATTACCGTGCAGTGTCCGGGGAAGATCACGATCCACGCTGCGAAAAAAAGCTTCGTGGGTCCGGTGGGCCAGCCCTATCCGCTACCGGCCATCCCCGGCACGGTGTGTGTCGAATGTCTGAAAAAATCTCTGGCGGCTGCGCCCGCATTCACGTTGGTGGAATAACGCATGTTGATCGATCCATACCAGACCAATTGGCATGCTGAACTGCTGGGACAATCTCGGCAACTGCCTGACGGAGCACAGCTTGTACTGTTGATCGACGGCGCGTTCGTACCTGGACTGTTTCGACACCTGAGCAGCAGCAGCGAGCCAGTCTTGCTGTTCGAGCGGCTTCCTGGCTGCAACGACAAAGTGAGGGACGTATCGCCATTCCTGGTGCCTTTCGTTTCGGGCAACCAGGCACTACATCGCGTCCTGGAGCGATGCGAGGGACTGCCCATGTTGAGCGCGATTGTTACTAGCGACAGTATCGACGTACTTGCTGAACGACTCGCCGCTTGGTGCACTGTCGCGACCGGGGGAGACTATTTCAATTTCAGGTTTCCCGACACGCGGCGACTGCCTGCTATCTTTGCCGTTCTGATGCCTCAGCAGCAGCGTGAGCTTGCCGGCAATGCCCTAAGCTGGCACTACATTGCCAGGAACGGGGCTTGGGCAGCGCTGCCGATTGATTACTCTGGACCAGCGGCCGGGACTACAGTGAATGCAAGGCTAAGTGAAGCGCAGTTTGCAAGGCTGATTGAGGATAGTGAAGCGGACGAACTATGGGTTCGGCTGCAGTATGGCGACGACACTTGGGATGGCTTGCCGTCAGAGCGGCATGATCTGCTCAAGGAAGCGGTGCAGGTTGCCCGCCAACATAATCTCGACGATATTGCAACATTGACATGGTGTGCCAAGTTAATGGCCATGGGTGCAACGGGAAATCAGGTCACCGTGGGACATGTTTTTTTGAATTTTCAGAAAGAACTGAAGGGACGACTCAATGACGATCTACAAAATACTGTTTAGCACATTTGTGCTCTTACTATGCGGCTGCAGTGCGCGAGGAGAGTCTGGCGCGTCAGGGTCAGGTGATCGAGTTTCAGTAAGTATTCATGGTGTTAACTACACTGCGGACCCTTTTGAGTTTTCTGTTGTTGATCCACGCGATGAAAAGAACAATGGTGGTGGAGAACACATTGGGCCATATGCCGCTGGCGGCATCGTTTGCTGTTTCAAGCTCCCTGCCAAGTGGTCGCCTGGAACAGTCATTGAAGTTGAATCGAGGCACTGGTTGTCGACAGGGAATGGAGAAGAAATTTCCGCTATTGAAAAGAAGCATACAGTCGAACTACCAGCCTACGCGAATGGAAAAGCTGGAGAATTATGGGTGCTGCGCAGGTCCGATGGTGGCATTGATATTGTTTCAAGCGACCTGCAACCTGACCATCCTCAATGGCCTGGAAAAATCAAGGGTTGGCCGGTGCCATCGCGCGAATTTATGTTGGAACGATGGGAGTTAGAGCGCAAGCTTGCTGAACTTAACGTGCGAGTTTTTCAGGAATCTTTCGCGGAACTAAAGAGATCACCTAAATCTAAGCTTCCACTAGCATGGGCTTCGGACAAAAGGCATGTTCCTGATGAGATCGAAAATTTTTCAGGTCCAGAAGATCCTGCATATCTTGGATATGTCGAGAAACGTTATGCGGAAAGTTTGCGTAAATCAAGATATCATCTTGAGCAAATAATAAAGGCCCGGCCATGAGCTCTAAACTGTGTCCGATTTTACCTATTGCCTATGTAGCTGCCACAGATAGAGAGAAATTCTTCGACCTTGCGGATCTTGAGGAAATCGCCAGACATGAAGAGCGCGAAAAACCAAAAGTTGGTGTGCCCAATGCGTCGTGTAACACTAACCTTTTCTTCGGCTTCTTTTTCGATGGAACTAAAAATAACTATAGGTTGGCTGCAAAAGCGAATGAATACTCCAATGTTGCTCGATTATATGACGCTTTCCCCGGTCAGAGCGTGCCGGGTGTATTGCCGAAGGGAGTAGACTGGAAGCTTGAAAAAGATTCAAGGTTTTTGAATTTCTTTCGAGTTTATGTGCCGGGTGTAGCGTCACCTTTCCCGGACATCAATGATAGCGGTGATGGCTGGACTAAGGTTCTCGGCGGGGCTGTGGGCAGAAAAGGCAACGACCGCATTGTGTGGGCATTAATTCAGGCAGTTAACAATGTTCATCGTTTTTTCTACAAGCAACCTTTGTTATCGTCCGAAGAAGCTACCTCGTTGGTAAGTCGTCTTTATCTTTCTAAAGAGGCACGGGCATTAATGAGCAGGAATGTAGCACGTCCATATCGGGAATATCAGGATGTGGAAACAGTGCGTCCTCGAGCTGAATTTGAAAATCTTTTGAGGCGTTTGCACGCGCGTGTCGCACAGCACTGGTCAATAAATGGATCTCGCCCAAAAAAGATTGACCCTGCAATTGTTCAAACTATTTTTATATCGACATTAGGCTTTTCTCGGGGAGCCACTCAAGCTCGTGCCTTTGCCAACTGGCTAGATTCCTTATGCAGGCTCGATGCGCAGATTTTGGGAAAAAAAGGCACAACTTTAGGCGGCTTCCCTGTAAGTTTCGACTTTTTGGGTCTGTTCGATACTGTAGCATCTGTCGGTCCGGGAAACACGTTCGGGGACTGGATTATTTCACGATTAGTAGATGGACATAGTGGCTGGGCTGATGCCGATGATAGCTTAAGAATACCCGGCAGTGTAAAGCGATGTGTGCATCTCGTCGCCGCGCATGAGCAACGGCGCAGTTTTCCGCTAGATTCAGTTGCAGTAGGGTTCGCATACCCATCCAACGCAGAAGAAATCGTCTTTCCTGGCGTGCATTCAGATGTTGGCGGCGGTTATGCGCCGATGGATCATGGAAAAGGTATTAATGCCAATGGTAAAGATATGCTTTCACGCTTGCCATTGCTGCATATGTATAAGGTCGCAAGATTGGCAGGTGTGCCTTTGAAGCTTGAGTTGGCCGATAAGGATGTGCAAAAAAAGTTTGAAGTCGATGCAAAGGTCATTAACGATTTCAATGCTTATTTATCGCAATGCAAGCGATCGAAGGGATCGCTGACTGATATCATGCGCGAACAGCAAATTCTTCAAATGGGATGGAGATATTTTCGGCGTGCCGGTGGTGGTAACGAAATAAATAGAACTAACAGCTTTAAAAGAGCTAGCAACTTTGACAAGAATGACTTGGACTCGTCGTCTCGAGAATTTAGCGATGAATTGAATGAGTTTGAAAAGCAACTACAGAAATGGAAAAAACAAAAACTACCGAAGCAGTCGCCTGGCTTTGGAAACTCTTTCGTTCGTGAGTGGCAAGAAATCGCGCGACATTGGCCTGTAACAATCCAGACCCCAGAAATTGTACATTTTTTTGATGAGTACGTGCACGATTCTCGTGCGGCTTTCAAGTTGAGTGGTGCGGTTAATCCTACGGATGCTGTCAATTCACTTCAAGAATGGTCAAGAATATTGGCTGTTCGTAAGTCTTTGTATTCCAATCCTATGCCAGTAGTGCGAATGTCTCGAGCAGGGCCGCCAGATTACGGTATGGATCGAAATGAGCGTATGGCTGCAGAGGCGTTTGACCGGGAAAGAAAAGCAAAGCCCAACGAGCGGGATCTGACAAAGCTAATCCCTCGTTACATTAACGAAGGGCGTGAGCCATCGTTTCTGGCCGAAGCTGGATATTTTCGATTTAGAAAGATTTATGGCGGTTCGGACGATGTACTTCTATCTCAGTCAGATAGTGAACATAGCGGAAGGTCGTTTAACGATCTGGCCGATATTAAGGCAGTAGACGACTCGGTAAGTGATGTGAGGCGAAAAGTTTAGGAGCTTATCGCGATTTTCATGAAAGGTTTACCGACGTGTCACCGCGAGCGGCATAAGTGCTTGGTCCTCAACTGCTACTGGGCCGGTTGGCTGCACTGGAAACGAGCCTGGCCGACGGCACCTGTACCCAATTCAACGGCCTCGTCAGCGAAGCGGCAATGCTGGGCAGCTTTGGCGGCCTGGCGCGCTACCGGCTGCGCTTGCAGCCGTGGCTGTGGCGCCTTGGCCAGGTGCGCAACAGCCGCGTATGGCAAGACAAGACGGTGATGGAAATCGTCGACATCGTGTTCCAGGAACACGCACCGCACGCCGAATGGCGCTGGAGCGATGAAACGGCAGCCTTCATGGCCGATGCCGGCACGCGCAGCTATTGCTGCCAGTACCGCGAATCCGACCTCGATTTCGTCACGCGGCTGCTGACCGAAGAAGGCCTGAGCTGGCGCATCGAAGAAACGGACGAGGGCCACGGCGTGGTGCTGTTCGGCGACAGCAGCCAGGCCAGCGCGACGCCCGAGGACGCCAGCAGCAGCGCCGGCGGCGGCATTCGCTTCCATGGCGCGCGCGCCGGCGAAGCGCACGACAGCGTGCAATCGCTGCGCGCACGGCGCAGCCTGCGCGTGGGCCTCTCCACCGTGCTCAGTTACGACTACAAGGCCAAGAAAGCCGTGGCCGCCAGCGTACCGACTGCGGGCGCCGTGGGAGGACCCAACGCGCCGCTGCTGGAAAGCTTTGATACGCCTGGCCAGTACTTCTACGCCGACGGCGCCCAGGCGTGCCGCTATGCGCTGTTGCAGATGCAGGCCAACGAAGCGCGCCGCCACCTGTGGCAGGCCCGCTCGACCGTGCGCACGCTGCGCGCCGGTACCCGTTTCACCCTGACGCAGGGGCCGCTGCAAGCGGGCGCCGGCGCCGATGCCGATCCGGCGTATGTCGCACTGCGCGTCGTGAGCGTGGGCGTCAACAACCTGCCCAAGCCCGCCAGGGAGGGACTGGCCGAGTTGTTCGGGCCGATCCCGGAATTGCTTGAACAGACACTGCCCGAGCACGATCCTGAACTGGCCGCCGTCATCGCCCAGGCTAGCACCAGCGGATACGCCAATCTGGTCGATGCCATCGCGGCCGATACCCCGTGGCGTCCGGTGGTCGGCGAAAACGGCTTGCGCCACCATCCGAAACCAACCGCCCACGGCAGCCAGAGCGCGATCGTGGTCGGGCCCGGCGGCGGCGCGAGCGCGAGCGGCGCCGATGAAATCCACTGCGACCGCCTCGG
>NZ_JACHBX010000010.1 GCF_014200505.1 Massilia aurea
TGATAATTTAAGTAATCAAAGACCGAAGTCTTTGGCACCCTCATCAAACGCCCACACTTATCGACTGTTAATTTTTAAAGAACTTTATTCGGTGCATCTTGCTGTTGGTAGCGAATCGTTTTGTTCGCTGCAGCAGAGAAGAGAGATTATGCTGTGTTTCTGAAATCTCGTCAACTCTTTCTTTTCGCTTCGTCTTAGATTTCTCTGTAGACCTTGCTCCCGTAACCACTTGATTACGTTAACTTTTTCGGTCGGTGCCGAAGCGGAGGCGAACTATAACAAACCTTCCCAGGGTTGCGCAAGCCCTCCCAGAAAAGAATCTTCACACCGCACGTTTTCATCATGCGGCTGCGTCCCCAGCAGAATTCTGGCGCCCAAGGTATATTCCCCGGTTAAATAATATAAGACCAACTTTCACACTCTGCTCGCAATACTTTGGGGAAATAATGAAGCATCCTGTCCTGCGCCGCACCACGATCGCCGCCCTTTGCGCCTGCTGGCCGCTAGCCGCCCTTGCCGATGACATCCGCAATCCGATGAACGTGGTGGTCATCAGTGGCGCGCGTGCTGAACACACCAGCTTCGACCTGCCGGCCGCCATCGATGTCGTCGATGCGGCGCAGATCGGCGCCGCGCAGTTGCGCGTGAACGCCTCTGAAGCGCTGGCGGCGGTGCCGGGCGTCGTCGTGCGCAATCGAGAAAACTACGCGCAAGACCTGCAAATCTCCTCACGTGGCTTCGGCACGCGTTCGGCATTCGGTGTGCGCGGCGTACGCCTCGTTGCCGATGGCATCCCGGCCACCATGCCCGACGGCCAGGGCCAGGCCGCGACCTTCAACCTCGATGTCGCCGAGCGCATCGAAGTGCTGCGCGGCCCCTTCTCTGCGTTGTATGGCAATCACTCGGGTGGCGTCGTCCAGCTGTTCACGCGCGAACCGACCGACAAGCCGACGATCGAAGCCAGCTTCACCGGCGGCAGCTACGGCCAGCGCAAACTCGATACGAATGCGTCAGGCCGCAGCGGCGGTATCGGCTATCTGATCGATGCGTCGCGCTTCGAGACCGATGGTTACCGCGATCACAGCGCAGCCACGCGCGACCAGGCCTATGCCAAGCTGGTGGTCGAGCCAACGTCGACCAGCCGCCTGGTAATCACGGCCAGTGGACTGCGCCAGGATGATACGCAGGATCCACTGGGCGTGACATGGGATACCTTCCGTCGCGATCCACGCGCGGGCGAGATCGACACCACCGATACGCAATCGCCGCAGCGCACGCTGGCCGATCGTTATGACACGCGCAAGAGCATCGATCATCAACAATTCGGCGCGACATTCGAGCAGCGCTTCGGCCAGGATCGCCTGCAAGTCACGGCTTACGGCGGCAACCGCCGCGTGATCCAGTACCAGTCGTTCTCGCGCGGCTTCCAGGCGCCGGCCACGCACTCGGGCGGCGTCATCGATTTCGATCGCGACTTCTATGGCATCGATGCCAACTGGCGTGCGGTGCGCGCCGTCGCTGGCGGTACGCTGCGCACCACGGCAGGCCTCGAAATGGCGCAATCCAAGGATGCGCGCCAAGGTTTCGAGAACTTCATCGGCACGACCTTTGGCGTGAAAGGCAATCTGCGGCGCGATGAACAGAACGACGTGACCAGCGTCGACCCGTACGTGCAAGTCGAATGGGAACGCGACCAGTGGGTGCTCACCGGCGGCCTGCGTCACAGCCGCGTGGACTTCGACGTCGAGGACCGGTATCTCTCCAACGGCAACGACAGCGGCGGCACCGACTTCCGTCATACGACGCCACTGGTCGGTGTGCTGTACAAGATTTCGCCCACGCTGAACGTGTATGCGAGCGCGGCGCGCGGCTTCGAAACGCCAACGATGAACGAGTCGTTCTATTCAGGCACGGGCGGTGGCTTCAACTTCGCACTAGAGCCGGCGATCGGCACGCACCTCGAAGTCGGCGCCAAGGCGATGGTGGCCCGCGGCGTGCGCGTCAACGCCGCCGTGTTCCAGGTAAAGACCAAGGATGAACTGGTGGTCGATGCATCGTCGGGCGGCCGCACCAGCTATCGCAACGCGAGCGCCACGCTGCGCCAGGGTGGCGAGCTGTCGGTGGACGCGGAGCTGGGCGCCGGCTGGAATGCGCGCATCGCCATGAGCATGCTGCATGCGATCTACGACGAAGGCTTCGGCGCCGTGCCAAAGGGCAGCCGCCTGCCGGGCGTGCCCAAGTCGAGCTTCTACGGCGAATTGGGCTGGACCGAAGCGGCGGGCCGTTATGGCGTCGCGCTCGAGACGGTCGCCAACAGCCGTGTTTATGCGGAAGACACCAATACCGCGCAGACAGCGCCGGGCTACGCGGTCGTCAATGCCCGCGTGCAGGCGAGCCAGCAATTTGGCGGCTGGCGCCTGCGCCAGTTCGCGCGCCTGAACAACCTGTTCGACCGCGACTACGTCGGCTCGGTGATCGTGGGCGACGCCAACCGCCGCTATTACGAAGCGGCGCCTGGCAGTAACTGGCTACTGGGCGTCAGCGCGCAGTATCAGTTTTAATCAGGTCCACCGGGGCCGGCGCCGGTGCCGCTGCAACTGCTGGCGGCTCCTGTCCCGGCAGCGCGACATCCGGATACAGGCGCGCGAGCGTCGCCGTCACCGCCGGCACCAGAACAGCCTGCACCAGTTTGGTGGCCGCGCCCAGGTCCGGCGCGGCGCGCACGGATTGCCACAGGCGCGCGCTATCGACACCGCGGGCGGCCAGTGCGCTCTCAGCCTCGGCCTGCCAAAACGGCGGCGCTTCGCTTTCGACATAATTGCCGCGTCCACGGCCGAAGTGCGCCACTGCCAGATAGCGCAGAATCGCGCCGACCAGCATCTGCTGCAGGAATGGGTCGGCGAACTTCACGTTTGCCTGGTTGCGATCGGTCCCCTGATTGAAGCCCCACGCGGCGCCGGCAGCAGTGATGCCGCCAGCGATTGCGCCCAATAACGCGCCGGCGCCCATCGTCAGGCCGCCCGCCATCAAGTCAGCGGACAGGCCAGTGGTTGCACCTGCCACCACCGCACCCAATAATCCAGCCTGCGCCTTGTCCACTGGCGCGTTGACCGCGAAGTTGTCGCGCACGCGCGCATTGACAGCGACCGCCTGCCCCGGATCGATGCGATACAGGGACAGCATGCGCGCCGTCGCATGATTGATGCCGTCGTTCAGGCGCTGTACGAGCGCTGCCATCGCCAGCTCCTGGCGGCGCGCTTCGTCCTTGCCGATGCCGACTGCTTTCAGCGCGCTGCGCAGCATGCCCGGTCGTTGGTCCTCCAGCGCCTCGGTGTCGCGCGCGGCAGCGGCAATCTGTTCGGCGTTCATCTGCAGGGCGCTTGCATAGCGCTCGCGATTGCGCGCCGCCCAGGCAGACAGCAGGCGCGCGTAGGCGGGCTGCTTCTCGGCTGCAATCAGGTGCGTGACCGATTCATAGAACACGTGTTCATGCACCCAGCAGCGGGCGAAGGCATCGAGCGGCAGCACTTCCTTGACGACCGAGTACTGGGCCAGATGCTGTTTCCAGCGCTGTGGCTCGGCCTGTTCTTCGCTGGCCGGACGCGGTGGCCCGATCTGGTTCAGCAGCACAACCACGGGTTTGCCGAGCCATTCGAGGATATTCATCTCGGACGGCAGATAGCCCGCATCCTGTGGCGACTCGGACGAATTGACCAGGTACAGCACCACGTCGGCTTCTTCACGCGCAGCGCGCAGTGCCTGCTGGCTGAGGAAAAACGGACGGTCGCGATAGCGGTCGAAGACCTCGCGCAGGAACCAGCCGATCGGATTGCCGGCCATGGCCAGGCGTTTGTGCAGCCGCACCGAATCGCCGAAACCGGGCGTGTCCCACAACACGAGCGAGTCGCCAGCGGGTGTGGACAGCAGCGGATAGCCTTGCGAAATCTGGGTTACGTGTGCAGCATCGCGGATTTCACCGACGTCCATGCCAACGAGCGTGCGCGCCAGCGTGGTCTTGCCGTTGTTCGTATGCGAGACGAGGGCGAACTGGATCTTGGCAGGCTGGATCATCGCAGCTCCGGCAGGGTCAGGCCCGCACCCAGTTCAAGCGGATACTTGTCCGGTTCGAGCAAATTGACGACATGGGCCGACGTACCATGGAAGCTGCAGAACTGCCGCCACAGCGAATGACGCTCGGCGGCGCGTTCGGCGCCGACCTGGTCGCCGATACGTTCGAGCAGCGCCGATTCATCCAGCAGAACGGCGACACCGCGCGGCACATGCTTGACCAGATAGTCGAGCAGCGCGCCGTGATTTTCCTTCTCCGGTGTCGCAGCTAAGCTGAACAGCACGGTGGTGACCGTGATGCCGGCTTCGTTCAGCATCGTCTCGCGCAGTGCGTCCTTCGGTTCGATGCCATAGGCGACCGATGGCAGCAGCTGCACCCTCGCCTGCCCGCCCAGGGCCGAAGCTGCGATTGCCCACAGGCCGCGGTCGCGTGGCTCGTCGAGTGTGTAGGTGTACGGGATCACGCGCAGCACGGCCGGCGCGCTGGTACCGATGCTGTCGGCCAGTTTGCGGTAATACGGCTGGTCGAGGTCGAGCGGGAAGTGACGCGACAAATGGCGGGCGCGCAGGCCGGCAACAATCGCGAGCAGCACGCGTGGAATGATCACCAGCAGCAGCAACGTCGCGCCATACAAATGGACCCAGCGTTCGCCGACCGGCAGGCCGGCACTGCCGCCGAAGCGCAGTTGCTCGATCTCGGCCAGCGTGAAGCCTTGCAGGAACGGGAACACAGTCAGTGCCGGCGTGAAGAGCCAGGACAGCAGCGTGTGGACTTGCTGGGCGTCGAGGAAAGTGCTTTCCCAGCCAGTCACGTATTGGGTCAGCAGGCCACGCGCATACAGCGACGCGACGGCGCCGAGCGCGAAGCCGGCGGCCGCGAGATGCACCGTGCGGCTCAGGCGCGCACGCGTGAGTGGCTCACTGAGCACGGCCCAATCGGCCAGAAAGTGGGCAACGCCTTCGGCCAGTGCAGTAGGCAGCTTGCGTGGCGCGACGGCCTTGCCTACGCTCAGCCGACGCAGCAGCGGCGCACCGCTCTTCTTCTTGCGCGCAGCAGGCACTACCGCCCATACCAGGAGGCCTAGGTACACCAGCAGGTTCCAGGCAATGATGATCAGGAGCGGAGCGGATAACAAGTCGACCCGGTGCGGGTCGGCGATACGGTCAAGCGCGGCACCAAGCACGAAGGCGATGAAAGGCAGCGCAAACCAGATCCCGCGCATGCCGGGGGCGCGGCGCTGGAACGCGCCGAAGGCCGGCGTGCGTTCGCCGAGGCGCTTGAGGATTTGCTCGGCGCGCTGCTGCAGGAAGTGCTGCTGGTTGACGGCCGTATGACTGTCGGCAGCCTGCCATGCGGCGAGCTCGCGTGCGCTGCGGGTGGCGTACTTGCGATCGTCGTCGCTCAGTACGGTATGGCCAACATCGGCGTGCTCGATCGCGCGCGCCAGCACGACATTGCGTGCAACCTGTTCATTCATGCTGTTCCCGTGATTGAAATGACAATGCTGATGAATGCATTGTGCACCAGATTCACGGGCGTTGGCGGTGGGGTGGCGCACCGTGCTCGTCACATCGAAGAGTGAGCACGATAAAGCGATCGCGCAAAGCGAAAAGCCCCACTCAGATCACTGAGTGGGGCTTTTCTATATAACTAGCCTGACGATAACCTACTTTCACACT
This sequence comes from Massilia aurea, assembly GCF_014200505.1. Classification (GTDB taxonomy): domain Bacteria; phylum Pseudomonadota; class Gammaproteobacteria; order Burkholderiales; family Burkholderiaceae_D; genus Telluria; species Telluria aurea_B. The sequence goes on from NZ_JACHBX010000010.1 coordinate 5,749, forward strand.
GGTTGCAGCACTATCAT
>NZ_JACHBX010000011.1 GCF_014200505.1 Massilia aurea
ACGCTGGGCGAAACGTTCAGCGATGCCGCCACGACGCATCAGACGGTCGCGTTCGCCAGCCATCTCGGCGCTGCGAAAGCCAATGCCAGCAAGCTTGACGACAAGGAAGCGCCGCTGCCGGCAATGCTGACAGCGGTCTCGGGCATGCTCAGTAACGAGAGCGTGGACGCGGCGCGCGGCGAGATGCCTGCGAGGCCGGTCGCGCCGGACGATGGCAAACTGCCCAACAGCAGTTCGGCGGTGATTGCGATTGCCGCCAAGGCCGGCCTTGCTGTGGTTGCAGCGAATGATCTGCAACTGGCCAATGGCGAGACCATCACGTTAATGAGCGGGCAGGATACGCAGTTCGTCACCGGGGGCCAATTGCGCATGCATAGCGGGCAGGCGATAGGGATGCTGGGCGGGGCGGTTAAGGCGGGTGCGGAGAATATCGGCCTGCAACTGGTTGCAGCAAAGGGCGGGGTGGATTTGCAGGCGCAGGGCGATGTGCTCAATGTGCAGGCGCGCGATCAGGTCGACATCATCAGCGCCAATGCGCATGTCGACTGGGCGGCGGCCAAGAGCATCAGTCTGTCGACAGCGGGCGGGGCCAATATCACGATCGAAGGCGGGAATATTACGGTGCAGTGTCCGGGGAAGATCACGATCCACGCCGCGAAGAAAAGCTTCGTGGGTCCGGTTGACCAGCCCTATCCGCTACCGGCCATCCCCGGCACGGTGTGTGTCGAATGTCTGAAAAAATCTTTGGCGGCTGCGCCCGCATTCACGTTGGTGGAATAACGCATGTTGATCGATCCATACCAGACCAATTGGCATGCTGAACTGCTGGCACAATCTCGGCAACTGCCTGACGGAGCACAGCTTGTACTGTTGATCGACGGCGCGTTCGTACCTGGACTGTTTCGACACCTGACCAGCAGCAGCGAGCCAGTCTTGCTGTTCGAGCGGCTTCCGGGCTGCAACGACAAAGTGAGGGACGTATCGCCATTTCTGGTGCCTTTCGCTTCGGGCAACCAGGCACTACATCGCGTCCTGGAGCGATGCGAAGGACTGCCCATGTTGAGCGCGATTGTTACTAGCGACAGTATCGATGTACTTGCTGAACGACTCGCCGCTTGGTGCACTGTCGCGACCGGGGGGGATTATTTCAATTTCAGGTTTCCCGACACGCGACGATTGCCGGCTATCTTCGCCGTTCTCATGCCTCAACAGCAGCGTGAGCTTGCCGGCAATGCCCTAAGCTGGCATTACATTGCCAGGAACGGGGCTTGGGCAGCGCTGCCGATTGATTACTCTGGACCAGCGGCCGGGACTACAGTGAATGCAAGGCTAAGTGAAGCGCAGTTTGCAAGGCTGATCGAAGATAGTGAAGCCGACGAACTATGGGTTCGGCTGCAGTATGGCGGGGCCGTCTGGGATGGTTTGCCCTCGGAGCGGTATTATCTGCTGAGCCAGGTCGTGCAGATAGCGCGAAAACACCAACTAGGTAATACGGCGACCTTCCGGTGGTGTGCCAGGCTGATAGACGAGATCGGGATAGACACCGGCGTCAACGTGGCGCAGGCATTTTCTAATCTGGAAAACGAATTTATAGGGACACCTAATGAAGAATTACAAAATACTGTTTAGCGCATTGTTGCTTTTGCTGTTCGGATGTGCTTCGCGCGCAGAATCTAGTTCGCCGCGGTCGGGTGACTTGGTGTCGGTAAGTATTCATGGGGTCAACCACAGCGGGGATACGTTTCAATTCTCTGTTATCGATCCACGTGACACGAGTAACACTGGGGGCGGTGAACTCATCGGGCCTTATGAAGCCGGGGGGATCGTTTGTTGCTTCAAGCTTCCTAGCAAGTGGGCGCCCGGAACAACCGTAGAAATTCAGTCGAAGCACTGGTTATCGACAGGGGACGGAAAAGAAACCTCGGGAATTTATACGAAGCATATGGTCGAGGTGCCGCCATATGCGAGTGGCCAGGCTGGAGAATTATGGGTTCTGCGCATGGCGGATGGGAAAATCGACGTCGTATCGAGCGATTTGCAACCCAATCACCCTCAATGGCCTGGAAAAATCAAGGGTTGGCCAGTTCCTTCTCGAGATTTTATGCTGAAGCGGTGGGAGTTGGTTAGAGACGATGCCGAGCACGCCGTAAAGAATGGTAAGCATCTTATTGCGGAAGTCGAGAGATCATCAGAATCCTTGTTTCGAAAGGCATGGGCTTTAGACAAAAGCTATTCAAAGGACACGATAGCGAAATTTACCGGCCCTGAAGATCCTGCTTATCATCAGAACTTAAAGAAGCGCTATACAGACCGATTACGCCTCTCTGAGGCGCGCCTTAAGCAAATCATGAAGGATAAGCCATGAGTGCTCAGCTTTGTACCGTTTTGCCTGATAGGTATGGTAGGGCCGCGAATAAGAAAGAATTTTTCGACGATGCTGAACAGGACTTATTAAAGGCCAATGAGGATCGCGAATATATACCAAATGGCCTATCTTGTAAATCGTGCAATACCAACCTATTTTTCGGCTTCTTCTTTGACGGCACAAAAAATAACTATACGCTGGCGGAAAAAACGAAGGAGCACTCAAACGTAGCACGCTTATATGACACTTTCCCCGGACAAAGCGTGCCCAGCGTGCTTCCCAACGGAACCGACTGGACAGAGAGCACGAATAGCCGTTTCTCCAGTTTCTTCCGTGTTTACGTGCCGGGCGTAGCGTCGCCGTTCCCGGATGTAGAAGACAGCGGAATCGGTTTCGATCAGAAGCGTGGTGCTGCTATGGGCTGGAAGGGCAATGACCGAATTATTTGGGCCTTGGTTCAGGCGATTAATAACGTGCATCGTTTTTTTTATAATAGTCCTCTATTATCGTCAAAGGAGACTACGGCGATAGCGACTAGTCTGGATCTTTCAAGGCAAGCTCGGTCAGTAATGACCGCTAATCTTAATCGATCTGATCCTGATAACTATGAGAGACAGTTTTCAGGCCCGCGTGCTAAATTTGAAGAAATATTGAAAATGCTGCATAAGGCTGTCAAGCAGCACTGGTCAGAGAACGGGGGGTGCCCAAAGAAGAAAGATCCAGCCATCGTGCAAGAGATCTTCATTTCAACCTTTGGTTTTTCTCGAGGAGCAACCCAAGCGCGGGCCTTCGCAAACTGGTTGGATTCCTTATGCAGGCTCGACGCGAAGATCTTGGGAAAAAGCGGTACTACACTCGGCGGGTTTCCCGTTAGCTTCGACTTCCTCGGTTTGTTTGATACTGTTGCTTCGATCGGCGTGGGCAATACATTTGGAAATGCGCGTCTTCTAAAATTCGCGGATGGGCACGGTGCCTGGGCAGATGCCGACGATAGCTTGAGAATTCCTGCCAGTGTGAAGAAATGCGTTCACCTGATGGCTGCGCACGAGCAGCGTCGTAGCTTTCCGGCGGATTCGATTGCGGTGGGATTTACATATCCCCCAAACTGCGAAGAAATTGTATTCCCTGGGGTGCATTCCGATATCGGTGGCGGATATGCGCCTATGGATCACGGGAAAGGTGTTAACGCTAATGGCGATGACATGCTGTCGCGTTTGCCGCTGCTATACATGTATAAGGCTGCCAGACTAGCCGGCGCACCCTTGAAGCTGGAGTTGGCCAATAGCACTGCACAGGGACGGTTTGCAGTTCAGGCGAAAGTTATCTCCGATCTCAATGCTTATCTATCTAAGTGCAAGCTATCAGAGGGAGCGCTGACTGATCTCACACGAGAACAGCAAATTCTTCAAATGAGGTGGCGATATTTCCGACGAGATAAGGGGGGCGACGATCTTAATAAAACTGAAAGCTACAAAAGATCCGGAAATTTTGATAAAAATGACATGAATTCCGCTTTACTGGAATTTAATGAAGAATTGACAGCGTTTAAAAATTTTTTGCCTAAGCTAACGAGTGCAGATGTCGAAAAACAAGTTCCAGGCATGCATAATTCAGTGTCCAGCGAATGGAAGGAAATTGCAAGACTTCGACCGTTTGAAGCACTGCCGCAAGAAATGGTTCACTTTTTCGATGAATATGTTCACGATTCCCGTGCAGCGTTTAAGTTAAGTGGTGCTGATAATCCTGCAGATGCAGTAAAAGAACTTCAGGAATGGTCCAAAGTACTTGCAACCGGCAAGTCGCTGTATTCGAATAGGATGTATGAAGCCGGAATGCACAGTTGGTCAGGGCCGCCAGACTTCGGTATGAAAACGAATGAGCGCATCGCTGCCGAGGCATTCAACGAGGCACGAAAAGCGTCGCCTACGGAGACCGACCTGACCAAGTTGATTCCCCGTTATATCAACGAAGGGCGCGAGCCATCAGCTTTCGCTGAAGCCGGATACTTTCGATTCAGAAAAATTTATGGTGGTTCGGACAACGTGCTCTTGGCGCATCAAGCGCCTGACAGCAAGGGCAGCGGAAGGGCTTATGCACATCAGGACGACACAAAGTCGAGGGACAAGGCCGCAGTTAGTTCGAGGCAAATAGGTTAGAGCAATTCTACGCTTCCGTAACTTGGCTGGAGCCCGTCGCGGGGCTCTCAGCTCAGATTAGTTCGCCCAACTCCGCGCTGACGGCTACGGCGCCGTGCGCGCCGCCACGGGCCTGTTGGTGACCAGTTACAAGATCACGTATGGCGCCGAGCACGCGAACCGGCCGGCGACAACGTGGCCGGCATCGCGCTGGTCAAGCAAGCCGTCAAGCTGGGGGAAACATCCAGCGCCGCGGCCACGACGCACCAGACGGTGGCGTTTGCCAGCCACCTGGGCGCTTCCAGGCCTGGTTCGAGCAAGCTCGACGACAAGGAAGCGCCGTTGCCGGCAATGCTGACGGCGGTCTCGGGCATGCTCAGTGGCGAGAGTATGGACGCGGCGCGCGGCGAGATGCCTGCCAAACCGGTTGCCCCGGCC
>NZ_JACHBX010000012.1 GCF_014200505.1 Massilia aurea
ATGTCCGGCCGGATCACCCCGACTGGCCGGGGCGAGTGAAAGGATGGCCTGAGCCATCATTGGAGTATAGGCGTGAACGGTGGGAGTTATATCGGGATTCAGCGCAAGGCAATGTTGACCTTTATGAAAGTCTTCTATCTAAGCTTAAAAGCAACCCACAGCAGGAGCTTCGAGAGTCGTGGGAGTACCAAAAGAAGAAACGCGATCCGGAAATTTCGGCATTCACCGGATCAGACGATCCGGCATTCGCAGCGTATTTAAAGAAAGAGTATGTGGAAGGGCTGGAACGTTCTGAATTGAGACTTCAAACAATATTGAAAGCAAAGCCATGACCGCTGTCTTATCTCCTCATGTGGATGAAAATTTTCAGCATGCGGATATAAAAACTTTATTTTTTTCGGAACGAGAGCTACGTGATATTGAGAAGCTTGAGAAGCGTGAACAGCCACCGCTAGGAGACCCAAAATCGTCATGTAACACGAATCTTTTCTTTGGGTTCTTTTTTGACGGAACACGAAATAACTACGTCAAAGCCAACGCCACCAAGGCGCACTCGAACATTGCACGCTTGTACGATTGCTTTCCAGGGGAAAGTGTACCCGGCGTGCTGCCAGAGGATACAGATTGGAAACACAACGCCTCAAGCTACAACAACTTTTTTCGCGTCTATGTACCTGGAGTGGCCTCACCATTTAAACAAGTAAAAGATAGCGGCGAAGGGTTTTTTGACGCGACATTGGGAGGCGGTGCCGGCCGGCAATCCAATGAGCGTATTGTGTGGGCATTGGTACAGGCCATTAATAATGTGAACCGTTTTTTTAACAAGAGCGATTTGATCTCGTCTGACGAAGCAACCGCAATAGCCACTCGCTTGGAATTGTCAAAAGAAGCAAGACATGAAATGAGACGGGTAGGCCAACCTGATGACGAGAAAAATAACCTGATCAAAGCGCCGCGAATCGAGTTTGAGAAACTATTGCTGCGTCTGCATGCTAGTGTTTCACAGCATTGGAAAAAACCTGGTTGTTCAGTGCCACCCAAGAAGGACCCAGGCATTGTTGGAACCATTTTCATATCCATGTTCGGATTTTCACGCGGAGCGGCGAAAGCCCGTGCTTTCGCAAACTGGCTCGATTCCTTATGCCAACTGGACGCAGAGATTCGCGGAGAGTGCGGTTTAAGCCTGGGCGGCTTTCCTGTCGTGTTCGACTTCTTGGGCGTGTTTGATACTGTCGCTTCGGTCGGCAGAGCTGCCACCTTCGCAGATTTGAAGATCGTTAATCTAAAGTTGCTTGCAAATGCTCACGGACATGATGGCTGGGCCGACGCCGAAGATAGTCTCAGGGTTCCCGCTTCTGTGAAAAGCTGTGTGCACTTGGTTGCCGCGCATGATCTTCGCCGGAGTTTTCCGCTGGACTCAGTCGCAGTTGACTTTGCCATACCGGCCCAGGCTGAAGAAATTGTCTTCCCGGGTGTACATTCGGATGTCGGTGGCGGATATATGCCAAAAGAGCAAGGGAAAGGAACGGATCCTGACGGCGTGGACATGTTGTCTCGCCTGCCATTACTGTACATGTATAAACAGGCCAGGCTAGCTGGAGTGCCTCTCAAGCTGGAATTAGCTGAAGACGTGGTTAAAAAGCGGTTTGCAATTATGCCGAAAACTATCATGGACTTTAACGCATATCTCAATGCATGCACGCTGAAGACCGGTTCGATCACCGACATCATGCGCGAGCAGGCAATCCTGCAGATGAAATGGCGCTATGTACGGCGTAGTGACGGACAGACACCTCTCCGTCAAATGCCCAATTTTTTACGAGCAAGCACGTTTGACCAGAATGACCTTGACTCATCCAATAAAGAGTTCGATCAAGAATTGCGTGACTTTCGACAATGGCTCGCAGATCGCAGCGATCAGATTGCTGTAAAGCAGGAGCCTGGATTCAAGGGATCAGCTGATCTTGAGTGGGAAGAGTTGAAAGGTCACTGGCCGCTGCTAGTGCCCTCTGAATCCGTGCTGCAGTTTTTTGACGAATACGTCCATGATTCGCGCGCTGCCTTTAAACTAAGTGGTCCGGATAACGAAGTGGACGCGCTTGCACTAGTAAGAAAGTGGTCGAAACAACTCAAATTTGCCAAGCAGCGTTACGCACGCAATGCCCGCAGTGGTGATTTTGAAGGCCCTCCTGACTACGGTTTACCGACCAATGCGCGGATGGCTGCAGAAGACTACGACCTGCTTCAGGCGCTTCCTCGGTACATCGTTGAGGGCCGGGAGCCTTACGGTCGAGCTCGTGCCGGCTATTTCCGCTTTCGGCGAATCTACGGTGGCAGTGACAAGCGTTTGTTGTCGAATTGGCTTCCTGAGCATAAAGAGCGCCAGATGCATGCGAGTACCCAGGACGCTCCTGCCAGTACTGCCAACCCGTCACCGCGAGCGGCGTGAGCGTCCACCGTGCTCAGTTACGACTACAAGGCCAAGAAAGCCGTGGCCACCAGCGTACCGACCGCGGGCGCCATGGGCGCTACCAACGCGCCGCTGCTGGAAAGCTTTGATACGCCCGGCCAATACTTCTACGCTGACCTCACCAAAAAAAATCAATGGGGATCCTTGCCCGCTCTATCTGCCTCTTCGCTATGTCGTTGGCGACGAATGCCTTTGCGGCCGATCTTAATGGAACTTGGCGTTACGAAAAAGGAGGTGAGTACTTCGGTCAGATGAATGTCTCGAAAGCAACGGTTCCGGTAATTCAGATCGTGAACAATCGTGCTGCTTTTTCGCCGATATGTTTTGTTGAATTAAGTAAGGGGCGATACTTGTATTCGGCTCCATTTCAGTCTTTACTGAAAGAGGATGTCAATGAAGCGGCTTTGGAAAAATATCTGAACAAGAATTTTTCTCTCTCGATATTAGGTAGCAAGGATTACTTCAAAGCCGATGTTGATGCGGACTGTAACGACCCGATGTTTGATTTCTTATTGAGCGGTAATAAATTGTTGGTTCCATTTGCAGGTTCCGCTTTTTATACTTACGTGAGGACTGATGATAGTCCAACGCAGTCGGTTGTTTTACATGCCATGCTGTGTGGCCGAAAACTGAGCCAGCTGCCGTTCAGTCCTGCGAATTACGCTAATCTATGTCAGGGATTGATCCCCCGCGCGGCAGGCATCCCGTCGGCGACCGCAAAGTGTGCACCGGTCTATTATCCGTATGTTGCGTTAAATAAGGATGCTGACTGGTTGGCGAAATTGATCGGTGCCCACAATTACAGGAAAGGTGGGGCCCGCGATGCGGAAGACTACGCGCCTCCGTTTGCCAGCAAATTACATCCCGTTTTCGTCGTCCTGCCGCCTCTAAAAGACGTCTTGATAGTGCGTGTAAATGATTTGGAGGGTGGTAATGAAGAGCGCGACACCATGCCGGGTGTATATTTGGCAATTAAAGGTGGAAAGGTCACCGATCAGGTGAATGAGGGGTGTGTGATAGACGAAACATTCGCGTGCTTTGGTGAAGATGGTAAAAAACGTTATCAACTGCTCGAGTCTGGAAAGTTCAAGAGAATTTAAGATCTATCACATTAAGACTTATAGCCAGGAATACGCACCGCACGCCGTCTGGCGCTGGAGCGATGAAACGGCAGCCTTCATGGCCGCTGCCGGCACGCGCAGCTATTGCTGCCAGTACCGCGAATCCGACCTCGATTTCGTCACGCGGCTGCTGACCGAAGAAGGCCTGAGCTGGCGCATCGAAGAGACGGAGGAGGGCCACGGCGTGGTGCTGTTTGGCGACAGCAGCCAGGCCAGCGCGACGCCCGAAGACGCCAGCAGCAGCGCCGGCGGCGGCATTCGCTTTCATGGCGCGCGCGCCGGCGAAGCGCACGACAGCGTGCAATCGCTGCGCGCACGGCGCAGCCTGCGTGTGGGCCTCTCCACCGTCCTCAGTTACGACTACAAGGCCAAGAAAGCCGTGGCCGCCAGCGTACCGGCCGCGGGCGCCGTGGGCGGTCCTAACGCGCCGCTGCTGGAAAGCTTTGATACGCCCGGCCAATACTTCTACGCTGACGGCGCCCAGGCGCGCCGCTATGCGCTGTTGCAGATGCAGGCCAACGAAGCGCGCCGCCACCTGTGGCAGGCCCGCTCGACCGTGCGCACGCTGCGCGCCGGCACCCGTTTCAGCCTGACGCAAGGGCCGCTGCAAGCCGGCGCCGGCGCCGGCGACGATGCCGAACCGGCGTATGTCGCGCTGCGCGTCGTGAGCGTGGGCGTCAACAACCTGCCCAAGCCCGCCAAAGAGGGACTCGCAGAATTGTTCGGGCCGATCCCCGAATTGCTCGAACAGACACTGCCCGAGCAGGATCCCGAACTGGCCGCCGTCATCGCCCAGGCCAGCACCAGTGGCTACGCCAATCTGGTCGATGCCATCGCGGCCGATATCCCGTGGCGTCCGGTGGTCGGTGAAAACGGCTTGCGTCACCACCCGAAGCCAACCGCCCACGGCAGCCAGAGCGCGATCGTGGTCGGGCCCGGCGGCGGCGCGAGCGCGAGCGGCGCCGATGAAATCCACTGCGACCGCCTCGG
>NZ_JACHBX010000013.1 GCF_014200505.1 Massilia aurea
CCCGAACAGGACCGTGAAACGACTTTGCGCCGATGATAGTGCTGCAACCAGTGTGAAAGTAGGTTATCGTCAGGCTAGTTATATAGAAAAGCCCCGCTCAGTGATCTGAGCGGGGCTTTTCGCTTTGGGCGATCGGTCTATCCATGACCACTCATCATGACCCGCACGATTCTCCACCGTTCGGAACAGATCATTACATCAGAACCGCCAAGCTCTCCCACTATTGCCTTCGCCTTATCGACCTAGCCGCATCTCGCTCGCGTGTCGAAAAACATCAACGTAAAGAGCTTAACGGATAGAAAACTTTGCTTTCCGTATAGAATCAATCGTGCGCTATTAAATCTTCTCTATAATTATTCCTCATCGTGCAGCATCCACTAGTTGATGGGTTGCATACCAACCGGTAAACCGCACAATTCGCTCGAAGTCCTCATCATATGAACGTATTTTCCTCCCTCAGTACCCGTGCAAAACTCGGTGTTGGATTCGGCCTGGTCGGCATCCTCATCATCGTGCTCGCGTTTTTTGCCTGGCGTGAGTTAGGAAATGTTGGTCAGGAACTTGCGAGTCAGAGCGCTCTCCGTACGACCAAGCTCGAGCGCCTGTATGCGCTGCGTGAATCTCTTGCGCAAACGGGACTCGCTGCACGCAATGCCTATATCATTCCCGATGCGACGAAAGCACAGGGCGAGCTTGCCCTGCTGGACGAACACAAAGCGAATTTCCTCAGGGAGCTACAGGCGCTGGCACCCCTGTTTGAAGGAAATGCTGACTTTGCGACGATGCGCGCCGGCCTGCTGCGTATGGCAGAGGAACTCAATCGTCCGAGACGCTACCGCGATGCCGGGCAGATGACGGAATATGGTGCATTCCTGGTCAATGAGTGCAGCCCGCTGCGCCGGCAAAACGTGCTCGACATCGATCGCGTGATCAAGGCCGTACAAAAGCAGGTTGAAGCCGGCACGCTGACCGCCGAACAATCGATCACGTCCGCGCAAACGACAATCATCGCCGTTGCGCTCGCTGCAGTGATGATCAGTATTCTGGTTGGCGGCGCCATCACCGCGCACCTGCTGCGCCAGTTGGGCGGCGAACCGCTGGAGGTCAATCGCATTGCATCGGCGATCGCTTCAGGTGATCTCACGGTCAAGGTGACTGTGCGCCCCAAAGATCGGACAAGCGTCATGTACGCGATTGGAGAAATGCAATCCAGTCTGCAGCGCATCGTTTCGCAAGTGCGCAGTGGAACCGACATGATTGCAAATGCTTCCAGTGAAATCACCGCCGGTAATAGCGACCTCTCAACGCGCACTGCTCAACAATCTACGTCGCTCGGTCGAACGGCAGCGTCGATGAAAAAGTTCACCGCAGTGGTGGAACAAAATACTGCACATGCCCGTCATGCCAATACGCTGGCGGCATCAGCAAGCCAGGTTGCCAGCAAGGGTGGCAATGTTGTCACTGCAGTGGTCAGCACGATGCAAGAGATTAATGCGTCTGCGCACAAGATCTCGGACATCATCAGCGTGATTGATGGCATCGCATTTCAAACCAATATCCTTGCACTTAACGCCGCAGTCGAGGCAGCGCGCGCAGGGGAGCAGGGCCGTGGTTTCGCCGTGGTCGCCAGTGAAGTGCGAAGCCTTGCACATCGTTCAGCCAGCGCGGCAAAGGAGATTTCCGCACTGATTGGCGAATCGGTCGCGAAGGTGGATGCGGGCTCGAAGCTGGTCGAGCAAGCGGGTACGACGATGACTGACATCGTGACGAGCGTGCGCCATGTCAGCGGCATTATCGAAGACATCACTGCCGCCAGCGAAGCGCAACACGCCGGTATCCAGGAGGTCAACCTCGCTGTTGATCAGATGGATGAAGCAACCCAGCAAAATGCTGTGCTGGTCGAGCAGTCCGCTGCGTCGGCGGCAGCGCTCAACGAGCAAGCGGGGAGTTTGTCGCGAACGGTTCGGGTGTTTCGTATCAATGCCGAGACCAAGCCGCTGCGAATCGCAGCGTGAGTGAGACCAGCGACCGCGTTGGGTTAGCCGCTGCTGTCGTTCAGACTATTGCGCAGTTCGACCAGCTGACCACGTAATGCCTCTGCTTCATCGGCCGAACACTTCGTCGCACGAAATACTGCCGCCATCACATTGGCGGCTTTCAGTTTCAATGCCTTGCCATCATCCGTCAAGCTGATGATCACTTGCCGCTCATCACTACGCGCACGGTTACGCTGCACCAGGCCTTGCGCCTCCATGCGCTTGAGCAATGGGGTCAACGTCGCGGAATCCAGAAACAGGTGAACGCCGATATCTGACACCGTCAATTGGTCCTGTTCCCACAACACCATCATGACGAGATATTGAGGGTAGGTCAGGCCCAATTGCGGGAGCACGCCACGATACACCCGCATCATTGCCAACGAAGTCGAATACAGCGCGAAGCACAGCTGTTCGTCGAGGCGAGGCGTGGTGGTAGAGGGGAGAGAAGGGGTCGTCATGGATCCAATATAGGTCGCACACTAGATAATTGCAAGCAATGCTACCCAAGCGGACTAGCGCCCTCATGCTTTAGCACTCCCTCGCGGTTGTGGAGCAAGCCCATGTCATCTGTCGCGTCTTGCTATTTTTGAATCAGGAATACGCGTTTTGAAGAATATTCTTGAAGAGGTCTTGTGCAATCCACCCGCGGTTTGTTATAGTTCGCCTCCGCTTCGGCACTGACCGAAAAAGTTAACGTAATCAAGTGGTTACGGGAGCAAGGTCTACAGAGAAATCTAAGACGAAGCGAAAAGAAAGAGTTGACGAGATTTCAGA
>NZ_JACHBX010000014.1 GCF_014200505.1 Massilia aurea
CCTGTGACGATCTCTGTTGTCAGCAGAGGCCAACGTTATAGGGACAAGCGAATAAGTGCACATGGTGGATGCCTTGGCGATTACAGGCGATGAAGGACGTAGTAGCTTGCGATAAGCTGCGGGGAGCTAGCAAACGAGCTTTGATCCGCAGATTTCCGAATGGGGAAACCCGGCCTTTATAGGTCATTGCATACTGAATACATAGGTATGCAAAGCGAACGCGGCGAACTGAAACATCTAAGTAGCTGCAGGAAAAGAAATCAACCGAGATTCCCAAAGTAGTGGCGAGCGAAATGGGATGAGCCTGTATGTAATAGTCGATCGGATAGTGGAAGCCTCTGGAAATAGGCGCCATAGAGGGTGATAGCCCCTTACACGAAATTCGAACGGTGGTACTAAGCATACGACAAGTAGGGCGGGACACGAGAAATCCTGTCTGAACATGGGGGGACCATCCTCCAAGGCTAAATACTCGTAATCGACCGATAGTGAACCAGTACCGTGAGGGAAAGGCGAAAAGAACCCCGGGAGGGGAGTGAAATAGATCCTGAAACCGTGTGCATACAAACAGTAGGAGCGGACTTGTTCCGTGACTGCGTACCTTTTGTATAATGGGTCAGCGACTTACATTCAGTGGCGAGGTTAACCGTATAGGGGAGCCGTAGAGAAATCGAGTCCGAATAGGGCGACAGTCGCTGGGTGTAGACCCGAAACCAAGTGATCTACCCATGGCCAGGATGAAGGTGCGGTAACACGCCCTGGAGGTCCGAACCCACTAATGTTGAAAAATTAGGGGATGAGCTGTGGGTAGGGGTGAAAGGCTAAACAAACTTGGAAATAGCTGGTTCTCTCCGAAAACTATTTAGGTAGTGCCTCAAGTATCACCATCGGGGGTAGAGCACTGTTATGGCTAGGGGGTCATTGCGACTTACCAAACCATTGCAAACTCCGAATACCGATGAGTGCGAGCTTGGGAGACAGACATCGGGTGCTAACGTCCGGTGTCAAGAGGGAAACAACCCAGACCGCCAGCTAAGGTCCCAAAGATTGGCTAAGTGGAAAACGAAGTGGGAAGGCTAAAACAGTCAGGATGTTGGCTTAGAAGCAGCCATCATTTAAAGAAAGCGTAATAGCTCACTGATCGAGTCGTCCTGCGCGGAAGATGTAACGGGGCTAAGCCAGTCACCGAAGCTGCGGATAT
>NZ_JACHBX010000015.1 GCF_014200505.1 Massilia aurea
ATTTGATAATTTAAGTAATCAAGAACCGAAGTTCTTGGCACCTTCATCAAACGCCCACACTTATCGACTGTTAATTTTTAAAGAACTTTATTCGGCGCTGCGTTTTCTGCCGTTTGCTACGAAGCGTTGTGTTCGTCAGCAGCAGAGAAGAGAGAGTATGCGGTGTTTTGCGATGTTCGTCAACTTCTTTTTTTCTTCCCTCTTCGCTGCTGCATCCAGTTGAATGCTTCTGCGTCGAGGGAGCGAGACTATAACAAATGCATAGCCAGACCGCAAGACAGTCATGCTAGATATGACTCTGTTGCGGGTTACTCGAGGAGATCAGCAACAATGGGAGTTGGCACTTACCGCGGCAGTTACTCCTGGCCCTCGGGCGACATCGACGCGACCAGCGCGTGATACCAGCATTCCTGCCGCGTCTTGTGCAAACGGAACCACGCGGTTGCGGTCTCCGGCCGCCACACTTTCAACATCTTCAGCACTTCATACGAAAATTCCAATGGCGCCAGGCCACTTGCGGTAATGAGGTTGTCGCCGCGGACCGCCGGCTTGTGGCGGTAATGGGACTGCCCGGCATACTCAGGACAAGCGGCTTTCAAAGATGCGAGATCGTTCGAAGTATGGCGACGTCGGTCAAGTGCGCCGGTGCTCGCAAGGCCAACAGTCGCGCCGCAAATGGCGGCAACATTGTGCCCCTGGTCGAGGGCGTCGTGCGCTAGTGTCAGAAATGGTCTGACGATTGGCGTGTTCCAGACGGCGCCGCCAGGTAGCAGAAACAGATCGTCCGCCTGTAGTTGAACGGTATCGACCGTCACGTCAGGTACGTACTGGATGCCGCCCATACTGTGCACCGCGTCCTGGGTCGCGCCGAGTTTGACCAGATTGCATGCCATCGCAGGATCACGAAAGAAACGCCGGCTGTGCAGCTCGGCCGTCAGATAGCCAATTTCCCAATCTGCCATCGTATCGATTACCGCGAGATAGACGTTCATCGTGATGTCCTTGCTGGGTGGCTGTGGTTTGACAATGATATCGGTGTCTCTTGACGTTCGATATGGTATCGATCGCCCAAAGCGAAAAGCCCCACTCAGATCACTGAGTGGGGCTTTTCTATATAACTAGCCTGACGATAACCTACTTTCACACTGGTTGC
>NZ_JACHBX010000016.1 GCF_014200505.1 Massilia aurea
CGTAAGCCCGCATACGAGAGAGGTCAAAATGGAAGCGATGCGCGAGGTTTTGGGAATCGACGTTAGCAAATCAAAGCTCGACATCGAGTTGCTAAAGAACGGAAAAGTAAAAACGAAGGTGCTGCAGAACACGCCTGCAGGGCACAAGAGTTTGCTGGAATGGATCGACAAATCGAAGGCGTCACGTTCTCTGCTGCACGTGTGCATGGAGGCGACAGGCGTGTACCACGAGGCCTTAGCGTTAACATTGTATGACGCTGGTATCAAGGTAAGCATCGTCAATCCTGCCTGCATCAAGGGCTTCGGACATGGTGAAAATATCCGCAACAAGAACGATGAAATCGATGCTGGTCTCATTGCTCGCTATTGCCTGGCCATGAATCCCGAACCATGGACGCCACCGCCGCTGGAGCAGCGCCAGCTACGGGGATGGACGTTGCGCGTTCAAGCACTGAAAGACATCCGGCAGCAGGAAGAGAATCGGCTGGAAGCTCACACGATCGGCGGAATGGAAGACGTTGCGACGCACGTGAAGACGCACATCATATGGCTCGACGTCGAAATCAAAAAGCTGGAAAAGGAGATCGACGATCACATCGATCGGCATCCTAATCTCAAAAACGACGCGCAGCTCATTGCCAGCATTCCTGGCTTGGGAATGACAACGATAGCCCGTGTCCTTGGACACATTGGCGACATTCGCCGCTTCAAGAACGCCAAGGCCTTCGCTGCCTTCCTCGGCGTGACACCAAAGCAGCGTACGTCCGGTAGTTCAGTCAGAGGACGAACGGTGATGAGCAAGACCGGGAGTTCGTCGTTACGCGCTGCGCTCTTCATGCCCAGCATGGTGGCGCGACGTCACAACCCCATTTTGCGCCAGTTCGCCGACCGCCTGCTTGCAACCGGCATGGCGAAAAAAGCCGTCATCGGCGCCGTTACACACAAATTGGCCCATCTGATTTACGGCGTCGTCCGAACAGGCAAGCCATTCGACGCAAATTTCTTATCGAATCGGCTTGCAATTCAAGACGGTATCTGA